>CAVTTX010000011.1:0-47104 GCA_963737645.1 Candidatus Acidiferrales bacterium | reverse complement strand
CCAAATCCACAAAGCGCAGATCCTGTTCTCGCTGACGGTCCTTCTCCCGAGCAAGGATTTCGTCGATCTTGCCGAGCACAAATACGGCGCGTTTGACATTCAGCTCAGGAGGCATCGATGCCCCTCGGTTAATCCATAAGGTCGTTAAGCCAGTCAAGGTCACTCGCTCCGGATGTCCGAATCAGATTGGCGTCGATCAATTTGCCATCCTGGAGGCATAGCCCGACGTGAGAACAGTTGACGCAGCCATTCTCCGGGAAACGTATGCCGCTGTGAAAAGGGAACTGGGCAGATTCGATCTGGCCGATTGTGGCTGCCAGAAGCCGACCAAATTCCAAGCGCTGTTCTTCTGAGATGGAGGTCTTCAGGTATTGGATTTCGGGTTGATGCTTTCGCACGAACACAACGAGAGCCACTTCGGAAATGCCAGTGATCCAGGAATAGCAAATCAACTGCGGGTCGAGAGAAAGCAGCCCGACGGATTCCTCGGGATAACGGCTGGACGTCGTCTTCCAGTCCATAAGGTACCGAACTCCATCGAGCTCACCGATCGCGTCGATGTACGAAATAAACTGATTTCCGTTCGGTAGTTCCCGGACCACTTTGATCTGAAGGTTTTCTCTGGGTTGGGAAATACGAATGCGATTGTCCCGAGCAAAGTGCTCGATCAGATGAATGCCCTGGCGGACCAGCCGATCCCAAGTCTCTCCTGTTTTGTACGCAAAGCCCGCCTCCCGATACGCGCCCCACCCTCGGTATAGTGTGGCCCCGCAGTCGTCCCCGGAAAAATAAGACTCCAACGCCTTTTCAAAGCATCGGCCGAAGATCAGGGCCGCGCGTGTCTCCTTCTCACGCCATCCATCGAGGTACCGATAGCGGTAGCTACGCGGACAACGGAGGTAATTGGCGATCTGGGTGTAGCTATAGGTCATCATGGGTACTTTCACTCTCCCCTTGCTTGCTCACCGTGCAGGAGAGTTCTTCCCATTCCGAAGCCGGGGCAAACGAAACGAGGTTCTGATAAGAGTGTCCGTTTAGATTTGTGAAGGTAGTCCGAACGACTCCCCGGAGATTCAGGAGGGCTTTTTCATCGACCTGATCGCGGGTAAGTAGCTCGGTGTCATAGCCAAAGTCCTGTAGGAACCAGCGCAGCTTCCAGAGCGCGCGTTCGGTGCAGTAGAGGCGTCCTGAGAAGGAGAGTGCCTCAAAGGAAGCTGGCTCGAGGATGGTGAAGCGAACCGAGAGGAACGGCTTCTGCGGGTGCCATCGGTACCAGGCCCGTTCGATGCGCACCAGGAACAGGCCGTCGAGGTTGCTTACGAGATCCGGATGTCCGGAATGGAGACCGGGTAGATGGCGTCTCATGATCCTGCCTCCACAGGCTGAGCATAGGAGTTGAGCTTGCAGAGCAGCGCATCCCGGTTCTCCTTCGCGGACGAGGACAGATGGGAGATAAAGGACTCAACCAGTTCACGGCTGGCGCCGCTGAGAGTCTGGGTGCCGCAGAAGTCCGCGGCGTAGGCCCTGACGAGATTGGCATCGAGGTTGTATTGGCGGATCAGCAGGCAGAGCTGATCCCGGAGCCGGGGCTGGCCGTTACGATTTCCATTGGAAGAAGAATGTCCGTTCGATGGCGGGGGACTGGCGGAAGATCGCGGCTGACTAGAAAACACGCCCAACTCTTCTACCGAGCAGAGGCCGATGCCGTAAGCTTTGCGGAGGGCGCGATTGACGGCGCGAGTCTCGGCAATTCGCAGCTCAGCACCATGGACCAACGCCGAGACATTAGATGGATCAGCGTCGCCATAGCCAATGAAACCTCGCGAACTTGACGATTTGTAGACCGATGCTTTGAAAACCCACCGGCTAGCAACTGGGTCACAGAATTCACGGACCTGTTGGACGTGAATTCCATGGCAGCGACTGCGCGCCGCTAGCCGCAGAAGCCCGGCGTGTGTCACATACCACCTGCCTTCGAGAAGCAGTAAATCGCCGAGCGCAACTGAGAATCCGTAGTTTTCGGTGAGAGACCCGAGAGTCTGTAGAAGTGGTTTTCCTAACTCACCGAGCCATTTTCCTTTTGCTAGCTTTGTGTTTCTCCGCGCCAACGGGCCAAAAGGTTTTTTCATAGGGCCTCCATGTAACGCAAGTGTAACGCTATATGCGTTACGCGTCAAGGGATTTCGAAATACCCTACTACTTGACGCCTCGCAAGCGCTTCGTTAGCATCGCCCTCAGATTTGCCTGAGGGATAAATGGCGAAGACCGAAACGCTAAACCTGCGTGTGTCTGCTGAATTCAAACGACGCCTCATTGAGGAAGCAAGAAAGGAGAAGAGATCGGTTACCAACTATATTGAGGCGGCTATGACAGAACTCTGGAACGCGAAGTTTGTCGCTCCCAGTCGAGCGAAGACGAGAAAAGGAGATTGAGAACGCGAATCCTGGCTATAGTGACGGCTATGCGGATTCGATATTAAGCAGGCGGATTTCTGGTCGAATTGGTCTTAGAGGTGGGGCGGCCGAGGTCCTCCTGCTAGCGATCATTGGAGAATTCGGTGAATCCCCGGAGTGGTTACTCACGGGCGAGGAGTAATTCGGCTTGGCATCAGCGCTTAGGGAAACAGCGAATCGTATTCCCTGTTTATTCGCTGATCCGACTACGCTCAGCGATCCCCGTTCACCTTCTAAGGTACTCTCCGATTGTGATTTGCACCACGCGTGGCAATGGACGAGCCCCCGAATTCCCTGTATTTTTCCCTGTTACCCAGGAGAGGAACGAAAGAGGAAAGGCCCTCATTCGTGTTGCGCCGGAGTATTGATTCGGCGCCACCTTCTGCGCACGCAAAACCTGAAACTGCAAAACGAACTCAGGTAAGTTGTTTATAATCTGGGCGTTGGCTTCTTAGCAGTGCCCGCGTTTCGAGGGCCAGCAGGCGCTGGTGAAGAATCAGGACGTCCTGCTCGTCGATCCAGAGAGGTATTCTCACTTGGAGAGAGCGTGGAGCGTGTTGCGATATCGGCCGATAATCTCTTCGGCCTTTTTGAGTTTCTTCTCGAAAGTGGGGTCGTAGGGCGTGAGTTGGTAGGCGCCGTTGGGGCCTTCGATGAGGAACAAACGGTCGCCTTCGCCGGCGTGGAGACGGGTGACGGCTTCTTTGGGAAGAACGACGCCAAGAGAATTGCCGATCTTGCGAAGTTTGAGTTCGACCAAGGTCTACTCTCTTTATAACAATTGTAGCGACCCTTTAGGCCGACTGACAATCCTTTTGGCGAGCGGAAGAGGGATCCCTCGCTCCGCTCGGTATGGCGGTTCGATAGAATACGGCCGAGACCTTCACGCTGAAGCCCTTTGTAATACCAGCAAGCTGGAATTGCTACGTGTGTGGCACTATTCGTGGTGGAGAGGAGGTGCGTGATGAAGATGGTATTGGTGCTGGCGATGACGTTGGGGCTGTTGGTGGGGGCGCCGGTATTTGCGCAGAAGGCGCCGGAGGGAGTTTGGGAAGGATATGACGGGGAATGGATGCATGTGTCGGAGCAGTTGGTGGCGCTGGCGGAGGCTACGCCGCCGGAGAAATTTGCGTGGCGGCCTGCGCCGGGAGTGCGCTCGACCAGCGAAGTGTACATGCACATTGTGATGGCGAATTTCTATTTGTTGAGCGTGACGGGCCCGAAGATGCCGGCCGACCTGAAGCAGGATGCCGAGAAAACCGTTACGTCGAAGACCGAAGTGATTGCGTGGCTGAAGCGTTCACTGGAAGCGGTGAAAGTGGCGCATCTGGCGGTAACGCCACAGGATTTGCAGCGCAAAGTACACATCGCGGACCGGGACGCGACAGTGGATGGAATGTACCTGCGGATCATCGTGCACGCGAACGAGCATATGGGGCAGTTGGTAGCGTACGCGCGGATGAGCGGCGTGGTGCCGCCGTGGTCGAAATGAGGCGGTGGCGAGTGGCGAACACGGGTTCCAAATGAAAAGGGCGCGGCGATTGTCGACGCGCCCCTGAATGATGGGTTGAGGACGGCGGCGTAAAGCCGCCGCTACATGCTAGCGCATGCCGGTGCTGTTGGCTGCGCTGGTGCCTTTGGCGTTCGGATCCAGGCTTAGCAGGCCTTCGGTGGCGGAAACGGCGACAATGGAGCCGTCGTGACGCGTCCAAACCGCGGGGAAGTAGCTCTGGGAAAGCGGATCATCCATGCGCTGCCAGGTCTTGCCGCCATCGAAGGAGGCGACCAAACCGTGGTGCTGGAGAGCCGCGACGTACGCGCTACCGTTGCCGGCGACGGACTGGAAGGACAGTTCGCGAACTTCCGCGCGCTGCCAAGTTTTGCCCGCATCGTGAGAGCCGTACAAACCAATGTTGGTGGTGATGAAGAGGGAAGAATCGTCGACGCGGTGAATGCGGAGATTGCCCGCGTTACCGAAGGCGAGATCCTGCGAATCCCAGGTCTGACCCTTGTCGGCGGAGTAGATCAGGCTGTGATCCACGATGGCCCAAACTTGATCGCCGTCTGCAGAAACTTCCACGGACTGCGCGAGCTTATGGACTAGCGGATCCTTGCCATCGGCCTTCCACTGCTTGCCCTGATCGGTCGAGATGAGTAGGCCACCGGTGGTGGCTGCGTACCACGCGTCATTGCCGAAGGCCATGTCGTTGACGAGGAACGCGGAGAGGACCGGAACCGGCTTCTTGGCTACAGGAGCTTTTGCGGCAGCGGCCTTGCGGCTCTTGCCGGTGGTGGTCTTTGCGGCGACGGGCGTGGGCTCTGGAATATACAAACCAGTGCGAACCCACTTCTTGGTGGTTTCGTCATACTTGGACCAGCCGCCCTTGGTGAGAGAAGCCAGCCATCCGTCGGGAGTCGCGTAAACGTGGCGAAGTTCGGTGCGCTTGAGTCCGGGGCCGAGAGTGGTCCAGGAGTTGCCGCCGTCGTTGGTGGCGATGAAGGCGGCCTCGTCGAAGGTGAGCACGACGAGGGCGCGGCCGGGACGATCGCGGTCAACGGCCACGTCGGAGATGTGCATGTGATGGAAACCGGTGTTGGCTGCGGTGAAGGTCTCGCCGCCATCGGTGCTGATCTGCACGCCTTCGCGTTCGGTGCCGATGATCAGCTTCTGAGGATTCTTTTTGTCAATGATCATCGCGTTGATGATCCAGTCCACCGGCGTGACGCGACGAAAATCCTTTTCGTTGGTGGTCTTCCAAAGGCCGCTGGTGGTGCCGGCGTAAAGGATGTCGGGATTGCTGGGATCCATGCGCATTAATTGGGTGCGGCGGAAGACGTTGGGAATGCTCTTGTACTTCACCCATTCCTGGCCGGCGTCCAAGCTGTGATACATGCCGGAGCAGGCGACCGCGTGAACGTTATTGGAATTCGCGGGATCGACGAGGATGTTCATCACGTCGGAATCATCGATCATGCCTTTCACGACAGGAAACCAATTCTTGCCGCCATCGGTAGTTTTCCAGGGCAGGTGATAAGTGCCCGCATAGATGACGTTATTATCCTTGGGATCAAAGGCGAGCGAATCGAAGCGATTCAGGTCCGGATGATTTTCCGGAGTGATGCGCGTCCAGCTTGCGCCTTCATCTTCGGAGCGGTACACGCCGGTAAGCGAACCCGCGAGGAGCAGCTTGGGATCTGTGGGCGATTGCGCGAGAGCGCGAACCGTTTCGTGGGCCAAGCCGACGATGTTCCAGCTGTGGCCGCCGTCATCGCTACGATAGACGCCGCCGCCACCCGAGTAAAGGGTCCAGCTGCTGGCGTACAGGCGGTTCGAATCGCGAGGATCGACGATGATGTGAGTGATCACGTCATCCTGGCCCGTGCCGATCCGGCTGATGAGTTGCCAGTGGGAGCCTTCGTCGGCGGAGGTGAAGACATGACCGTCGGAGGTACCGAGAAAAAGGCGGTTGGTGTCGTTCGGGTCTGCCGCCAAGGAAATAACCGTACCGCCCGGAGGGCCGGCCTGTTTCCAGACCTGAGCTGGGACGGAACTTGCAGCGACCGCGGTAAAAGCCGCGAGTGCCAAAACGGAAAGTGCTCGTTTCATATGCATGCGATTCTCCCCTAAGGGCAGCTAGGCCCACAAGGGAGAAGTCTACGTAGATGTGGAGAATAACAACGCTGGCCAAGAGACCAGAAAATGGGCAAGTTATTCCGTACTAGTACCTTTTGGACTGGCGGCGCACATAAGGTGCACATAAGATGATGGCAACTTCTTTCCTAGGGATGTGTTTTATCCAATGGAGGCCCTTCCGAGGATACTTGCGATAGGGCTCCGGGGCTGTAGTCAGGAAGTTGGCCCTTCAGGGGAAAAGGCTATGAACCCACATTCGATACGGTGCAGAGTTGGCGCGATGGTGACGGCGGTGGCCACCTTGCTATTTCTGGTAGGGCCGACTCGCGGTCAGGAACAATCGACTCAAAATCCGCCAGTTCAAGACCCGCAGGTGCAAGATCAGCCCGCTCAGGATCAACCACAGAGAGTCGACCAAGCGCCGGTTAACACGCCGCCGGACCCGAACACGCAGATGGACCCGAATGGGGCGAATCTGCCGCCAGTCGACGATAACGTGACCAGCGATGAGTCGCAGAATCCCCCGTCGCGAGTGGCAAGAATCAGCGTGGTGGACGGTTCGGTTTCCCTGCAGCCTGGAGGCGCTGGCGATTGGGGCCTAGCGCAACGGAACCGGCCGGTAACCATTGGCGACAAAATTTGGGTCGACAAAGATTCGCGGGCCGAATTGCAAGCGGGACAAATAGCCATCCATATGGGCGGAATGACCGCGCTGTCGTTTCTGAATTTGGATCAGAACGTGACGCAGATTCGTTTGCCGGAAGGAAAAATTAATTTCCGCGTTCGTGAAATACGTGAAGGGGAAAACTACGAAATCGATACGCCCAATCTGGCGTTCACGGTGAAGCAGGCAGGCGCGTTCCGCATAGATGTGAATGAGAACGGCGACTTCAGCAGTGTGACTGCGATTCGCGGAGCGGGCGAAATTGCCGCCTCGGGGCAAGTGTATCCGGTGAAGGCGGGCGAGCGCGCGGATGTGACGGGAGCGGATGGCAGCGTAAAAGTTTCCACGGGACCTGCGGCGGCCCCGGACCAACTGGATCAGTGGGCGCAGCAGCGTGACTTGGGCGAAGATAATTCCGCTTCGTCGAAATACGTGAACCGCGACACCGTCGGTTATAGCGACCTGGACGATTACGGCACATGGAAACAGGACGAGAGCTACGGGAATGTATGGGTGCCGAATAATGTGGGCCCGGACTGGGCACCGTACAGCGACGGGAATTGGGCGTACGTTGCGCCGTGGGGTTGGAGCTGGGTCGGTTATGAGCCCTGGGGATTCGCACCGTATCACTACGGCCGGTGGCAATATTTCGGTTCGTACTGGGGGTGGTGCCCTGGGCCGATTTACGCCTCTCCTTTTTATGGACCCGCATTCGTTGGATGGCTGGGCGGGTTTGGCTTTGGTTTCGGAGTAGGGTTTGGATTTGGCTGGTTCCCGCTAGGGTGGGGCGAGCCGTTCCGTCCGTGGTATCGCTGCGGGTATGGGTACTACCGGGGAATCAATGTGCATAACGCTTACTTCCACAGCTTTAATGCTCGTGGAGGGGCGTACAGCCACTTTAATTATGCGTACGCGCACAACGTGCATGCGGTAACGACAGCTTCACGCAGCGCGTTTGTGAACGGCCAAGCGATCAACCGAGGAGCGCAGCATTTGACGGAAGCTTCGTTGCGCAGCGCTCAGGTGACCAGCGGGATTCACGCGACACCGACGCGGGCCAGCGCTCTTGGCTCGGCCAACATGCGCGGAAACGTCGCGACTCCTTCGAGAAACGTAGAAAATCGCAGCGTAATGGCGCGTACGACGCCGGCCGCCGCCGCTTCGCACTCTTCGGTGCGCACGATGAATACGTCTTCGTTGGCGACGCGCGGAGCAAGCTCAACGATGGCGCACTCGACGTCGAACGCCAGCGGGCTGAGCTCCAGCCGGCGCTCGGAGCTTTCTTCGAGCCGTCCGCCATACGCGACGCAACCCGGCAGCAACGGGGCGAGGTCAAATGCGTCCAGTGGTGCACGCTCATGGAGCGCACAAGGCAATCGCACCGATTCTGGTCGCGCCCCGCAAGGGTTTGGCAGTTCGGATCGACCAAACAGCTCGATGGGCGGCGCTCGGAATTCTACGAGCCGTCCGCCCTATGCGGGGTCGGGCTCCTCGTATGGAGGAGCTCAACGCTACAGCACGAATCGGCCACCATCGTCGTACAGCAATCGTTCTTATAGCGCACCGTCCTACAACGGAAACCGCGGGTATTCGGCACCACGCGGGTATAGTTCGGCTCCTCGTGGATACTCTGCGCCACGTTCCTACTCTGCGCCCCGCAGCAGTGGGTCCGGAGGCGGCGGGCATGTCAGCGGAGGTGGCGGTGGTGGGTCCCATGGAGGAGGCGGAGGAGGCCACGCTGGTGGAGGCGGAGGCGGTGGACACCACTAGTTCCAGCTAACGCGAAACGTTATTGGCCCGCTCTATGGAGCGGGCCATTTTTTTTGAGCCGCACGTGCATGTTTAGCCGCAGCTCTTGCGCCTTGCACAACTGTTTTACTTGGCTCGTGTTACAAGTAAAGAAGGCGGATATCCAGGTCAGGGTCCCGAACCAGCCGGGAGCTTTTCGTGCGTTGGACAATCCCTGGACCGACATCACTAAAATTCCAGTGGGAATGAACCGGGTGGTTCGGATTCCGCCGCGAGGCAATGCGTTTTAGGAGAGAAGAACACAAATGAGGACCCGTTCACAATACTGGCTGATTTGGCTCAGCGCCCTTTTGAGTTTGGCAGTCCTGTCACCGAAGCGAGCGTTTGCTGACGGAGACGATCCGCCCAGCCGAGTCGCGCGACTCAGTTTCGTGGACGGGCAGGTATCTTTCAGTCCCGCGGGGACGGATGACTGGGTGGGGGCGACGCTCAACCGGCCGATCACAACCGGAGACAAACTGTGGAGCGACCAAAATAGCCGTGTGGAATTGCATGTTGGTTCTGCGGCGATCCGTCTTGGAGATCAGACCGGATTCTCGTTCCTGAATCTGGATGATCACATGATGCAGATGCGCCTGACGGAAGGCACTTTGAGCGTTCGCGTGCGACGCCTAGGGCAGGGCGAGTCGATCGAGGTGGACACTCCGAATTTGGCGTTCTCGATTCTGGGTCCGGGCCGCTATCGCATCAATGTGAATGAAGCTGGAGACACGACCATTGTGAATGTGCGGGATGGAGATGGCGAGGTCACCGGCGAAGGGTCATCTTACACCGTTCATCCGGGGCAGCAGGGAATTTTCACTGGAACGGATACGGTGAACGCGGACATTGAGCCGCTGCCGGAGTTGGATAATTTCGATAGCTGGTGCGACGAGCGAGATTTGCGTGAGGATCACTCGGTGGCGAAGCGGTATGTGTCCGACGATGTGATTGGCTACGAGGACCTAGATGATTACGGGGGATGGCGTCCGGTGCCGGATTACGGCACGGTGTGGTTCCCGCATGTGGCGGTGGTGGGCTGGGCGCCATACCGCTACGGGCATTGGGTATGGGTTTCCCCATGGGGCTGGACGTGGGTGGATGATGCACCGTGGGGATTCGCGCCCTTTCATTATGGAAGATGGGTGTTCGTAGGAGGGGCATGGGGCTGGGTGCCGTGCCCGCCACCGGTGGTCGCGGTGGCATATGTAAGACCGGTGTACGCGCCGGCGCTGGTGGCGTGGGTCGGCGGACCGCACTTTGTGGCGGGGATCGGATTTGCGGGCGGAGGTCTTGCAGCGGGAGTAAATGTGGGCTGGTTCCCACTTGGACCGCGAGAAGTGTTCGTGCCGTCGTATCCGGTGAGCCGGGTGTACGTGAACAACGTGAACATTTCGAACACGACGGTGAATCAGACGGTGATCAACAATTATTACAACACTACGGTGGTAAATAAGAATGTCAGCGTGACTAACGTGAGGTATGTCAATCAGGGCGTGCCGGGCGCGGTGACGGCTACTTCGCCGCAGGCGTTTACTTCCGCTCAGCCAGTGGGCCGTAATCTGGTGGCCGTGAACCAGCGAGAGATTACCAGTGCCCCCGCAGTGGTACGCGCACCGGCTGTGGTGCCGCCGAAACAAGCGGTCTTGGGAGCAGGCGTTCCCACGAATGTGCATCCACCGGCGGCGATTCAAAATCGCGCCGTGGTTGCGAAGACAACTCCGCCGCCACCCCCGCCGTCGTTCGCAGTACGGCAAGCGGCGATTCAGAAAAATCAGGGTCAGCCACTTTCCGCGGCGCAGGACCGACAACTGCAGTCAGCACAAACGCGCTTGGCACAGGTGCGAGTGGCGCCTCCCGCGAATGCGGGCACACCTCATGGGAATGGCGTGCAAGGTGGAAGCAAAGCCGGCGAGCCGGGACCGCTGAATGCCAGCCGGCCGAATAACAATCCGGGACAGCCCAATAATCCGGCAAACACGCACGCGTATATGGATCGGCCACCTGCCTCGAGACCGGTGAATGCCCAACTGGAACAGAAACACCAGCAGCAGATTCAACAACTGCAGCAGAAACAGGATCAGGAATATCAGAAGCTGCAGCAGAAGCAGAACCAGGAACGTCAGCAGCAGGCTGCAGAAGCGCAAAAGGAACAGATTCAGCAAAAGCAGCAACAGCAACTGCAAGAACTACAGCAGAAACAACAACAGGAACAGCAGAACCTGAAGCAGAAGCAGGAGGCGGAACACGCCAAGGCATACAAGGAGCCTCCGCCGAAGCCGAAGGGCGAAGAAAAGCATAAGTAGTCTTTGAGAGTGGGTGAAGAGTTGTGCGCGGGAACTGCTAGCCAAACGCGAGCCAGTGTCGTGATCCTCACTGAGATGTAGTCCCGATTCTGGAGATTCGTTCTTTGAACCTTGGAATCGTGGCGTGATATCGTTGAATTACTTCGCTATGTCAACTCCACCGGTTTCTTCTGAATTATTTCGACGTGTGATGGGCAGTTTTCCGACTGGCATTACGGTGATCACGGCGGAAAGGGAAGGCGGGCAGGTTCACGGGATGACCGCGAACTCGCTGACGTCTGTTTCGCTGGAACCGCTGCTGATTCTGGTGTGCGTCGATCAGAACGCGCGACTGCTTTCTTATTTAAAGGCGCAGCGGCGGTTCGGGGTGAATATTCTGAAGAACACGCAGCAGGCAATCTCTGAACTGTTTACCAAACCCGAGCCAGATGCCGACGAAGAGCGACGTTTGGGAGTACGCTTCCGGCGGACGGGAACGGGCATTCCTTTGCTGGAGGAGGCGCTGGCACATATCGGGTGCAATGTGGTGGCGCAATATATGTCGGGAGACCACACGATTTTTGTAGGGGAAGTGGAGAGCCTGGAACTGAAGGAAGGCGAGCCGCTGGTGTATCACCGGGGAAAGTACCGGGAGCTGGCGGCGGGATGAGATTCTCCAAACGAACAGAAAAACCTCAATACAAACACACAGAGCGTACGAAGAAAATCAGGAGAAGAACTGGGGGTTAGCGGTCGGAGCTGCCGCTGGGGCGCGCAGGTTCTGCCGAGTCGCCCAATTCCTTGCGGTGACTTTTTACTTCGCGGAGTGCGTAGATGGGTTTGTTCTGGGATTCGTAGTAGGTGCGCGCGCTGATCTCGCCAAGCAGGCCCATGGAAATAAATTGAATACCGCTCAAGAAGAGAACGGCGGCCAAGATGAGCAGGGGGCCATGTTCGGCGATGACGTCGATGTGAAGGAATAATTTCTGAAGGACCAGAAATCCGCCGATGATGGCGCCCAGGCCGGTTCCCGCCAAGCCGAGTAAACCGAAGAATTGCAGCGGACGGGTGGAATAGTCGAGCAGGAATTTCACGATGATGAGATCGAAGAATACGCGAATGGTGCGGCCAATGCCGTAATTCGATTTGCCGCTCTTGCGATCCGGGTTGGAGATGGGCACTTCGGCGATACGCGCCCCCGCAGAACCGGCCAGCGCTGGAATGAAACGATGAAGCTCGCCGTAGAGTTGGATTTCCTGCAAGATTTCCTTGCGATAGGCCTTGAAGGTGGTGCCGAAGTCGTGCAATTCGATTCCGGAAAGCTTGGCCATCAGCCAGTTGGCGACGCGGCTGGGTAAACGACGCATGAGCCAATGATCGCGGCGATTGGCGCGCCAGCCGCTGACGAGGTCGAAGCCTTCTTCAATTTTTTCCAAGAAGCGCGGGATTTCGTCGGGATCATGCTGCAGGTCGCCATCCATGGAAATGATCACGTCGCCGCGGGCAAAATCGAAGCCGGCTTTTAATGCGGGGGTCTGACCGAAATTGCGGCGAAGGCGGACAACATTGACGCGCCGATCGTGTTCGTAAATCTCCGACAGAACGCGATAGGAATTGTCCTTGCTGCCGTCATCGACAAATACCATTTCGTAAGGCTCGCCAATGGAGTCCATCACGTCGGTGATTTTCATGTACAGGGTAGGGATGTTTTCTTGTTCGTTGAAGAACGGCACGACGACGGAATAACGGATGGGCGATTCACTTCGCATACAGCGTGTTAGCGAGCCTTTCTTCTGCTGCCCGCCGGACAATCCGGAGGCGGCGAACGTTACGGCTGATGATTAGATGCTGAACCGGGCGCGCACGGCCTCGTTTCAAGCAATCTCCCCCATGCGATAGCTTATCAGGCGAATCCCCTGTGTGGCGACAAGTTTTCTGATGCGCTCGTCGGTCAGAATGCGCAGTTCGGCTTGGCGGGACTGCTGCAGGCGGGTGGGCGAGCGCTGCAGGTGGTCGTCGGAGTAGCCGGGGTGACACATAAGTTCGCTGGTGCCGTCGGGGAGGTGGTTCAGCAGGTTTTCCAGGCCTTCGCGGGTGAGCGCGCCGGTTTGCGCGATGCCGCAGAAGTAATCGGTGGTGATCAGTCCGGCATGCTCGGCGATTTCGCGGGCGTCGCGAGCGAGAAATTTCAAGCCGCGGGCCTGGAGCGCTTGCTTGCGCACCAAGCCGGTGGTCTGGCTGGCGACGCCGGACAGCAAGGCACGCAGGTTAGATGATTCGTGGGAAATTCGAATGGCGCGAATGGCGTGCTTCCTGGCGAGTTGCACCGCAATGGGAAAGAGTCCAGGCAACATATGGACATGTTTGTGCCCGTCGAGGTGGGTTGGTGCGACGCCGGAGTCGAGCACGTGCTGGATTTGAGCGTCCCACTCGCGTGCCACTTCCTGAACATCGAGTTTGCGACGGAGGATGCGCAGGAGCAACGCTTGCGGAGTGAACGCAAATTGGTTGGAGGCGTTGAGCAGAGTGCGAACGGTATCCGGATTGGCGGTGGGTGGGCCGTCGCTCAAATTCAGGTGCACTCCTACACCCAGTTCGGGATTTTCGCTGGCAGAGTGCAGGGCAGAGGCGAACGCGGGGCCATTGGCAAGGAGGGAGGTGCTGGTGACCAACCCGTGGCGATGCGCTTCGACGATTCCGCGGTTGACCCCATCGGTCCAGCCGAAGTCGTCCGCATTCACGATTAGAGATTTCACGTAGAGAGTTCTCCTGTCCGTTAGGACAGCTACTCTTTCGAAGGCTCCGCTGCTTCCGTACCATTGACCGGAATTCTTCTCAACTCTAGCATGGCCTGCTAGAGGGAATATGTCTGTAAACTTGCAAGAACTGAAGCAAGTTGGGATGAAGTATCGCGAGAAGCGTCGCGGGCGGCGCATGAATTCGCGGGTGCAGGTGCGCTTGGAGTGGGAGACCGATGGCGGGAAACGTCATTCGATCGAGACGCACACGCGAATCGTGAACCCATATGGATGCATGGTGGTGCTGAGTGATTCGCTGGAGTTGGAACAGCGGCTGGCGTTGACGAATGTGGCAACGCAGGGGAGTAACGCCGCCGTGGTGGTGTGGAAAGGGAATCGACAGCCGGAAGGCTGGGAGTACGGCGTGGAACTGGTCGCGCCGGATATGGACTTTTGGGGGCTGGAACTGTGACACCTCTTCCGAAAACGAATCCTCAAGTGGTGAAACCGAATGCTCCCGCAGCGGGTCCGACGGGAGTTGCGCAAGTAAAGCGCAGCGCTACGACCGCGCGTCCGCAGACGAACGAGGAACGGCGGCGTGCGCAACGAGTGCTGCTGAGGATGCCGGTGCTGGTGCACCTGGTGGGTAAGCCGAAACCGATCGAGGCGTTTACGCATACGGTAAGCGCGAGCGGAGCGATGATTATTCTGCCGGAAGGATTATCGCAGGGGACGAAGCTGGCGATCGAGAATCCCAAGACGCAGAAGAAGGTGGAGGCGCATGTGGTGCGGCCTCCGCAGATGAATGCGGAGGGGTCATTGGTGCCGGTGGAGTTTATGGCGCCTTGCCCGCAGTTCTGGAATATTTTCTTTCCACCGAATCCACAACAATAGATAAACCTTGTGCTGACCTTCTGCTACTGCACGTTCAAGATTACTGATGTAGTGTGAGTCAGACTCCCCGATGTTCCGGTTATGGTCACGTTGTAAGTGCCACTGGGCGTACCCGTCGCCTTACCTCCACCTCCTCCCCCGCCTCCGCAGCCGACTGGTAACATGCCGAGTGCCAACAATCCGAAGAACACCAAGCCGAAAACCCAGCGACGGCCCTGTGGTACAAAGGCGCGATAAAGAAGCAGGAATGTGGCCATAAGTACAAAGAGACTGAAGAGCCTGATGGTAGTCCGAGGCCGGGAGAATCGCACCGCGGGCATCGATGGAATCAACGCGGAGGTTGAGACAGATATCGTGGTGCTGCCTCCAACAGCTACCGAGGAGGGATTGGGGGTACATGTCGAGGCGGCGGCTGTGATCGAACAGGAGAAGGTAACTTTTCCAGTGTAGCCATCGATGGCTGCCAACGCGATCATGTACGTAGCGGAACCTCCGGGAGATACGGTGGCGGATGTTGATTGAGGCGTGAGCGAGAAGTCGGGACCGGTAACGGTAAGCGTAGCACCAGGCGGAGAATTGGTTGCAGGCAGATAATTGCTGTCACCCGAATAGCTGACGGTGATGTTATGGGTACCCACGGTTGTGGGCGTATAAGGCATAGAAGCTCGAAGTTCTGACCCAATTAGCTGTGTCGCAGCTACTGGGGTGTAGGTCACAGTTCCGGAAACTGCGTTGGTTCCATCATAAAAGGAGATGGTACCAGTCGGCGGCAATCCAGCATTTGAACCATACAGTTGCGCCTGAAGAGTCACGGGTTGATTGACATTTACCGTCCCGACGGATGCTCCATAAGTATTGAAAAATGGCAGAGCTTTTGTTACCGGAACTACGGCTGGCCCACTGGTGCCAGAGGCATAATTCGAATCGCCGGAGTACTGCACGGAAAGATTGTGGTTTCCCACACTCATGAACGATGTACTCGAGGTGGCGTCTGCCCACGCATAACCGGGAGGATTTTCTGCAGGGACAAACCCATTGCTCTCATAGACCGGTACGGGTCCGCCAACGTTCGTGCCATCCACAAGGAACTGGAACGTGCCTGTTGGAGCCACCCCGAGGCTGGTGGTGGCAACGTTGGCAGTAATCTGTTCGAGATTGCCGTACTCGATCGGGCTACCCCCGTACTCTGCGGTAATCGTTGTCGGTGCCTTGGCAATTGTGAAGCTTGCGTTGCCGGTGCTTGCGTCGTAACTCGAATCTCCCGGATAACTTGCCGTTACGGAATAACCACCTGGCGACAGGGGCGGGGTTTCCGCATAGCCGAGAATATTTAAGGCCATGCTGGATGTGGGGAAAGGCGTCGTGCCGCTAGAGGAAAGCGTGACCACTCCGGTGGGACAACCGGTGAGGCCTTTGGAACAATTGCTGGAGATGCCGGTGGATGGGGAAACGCTGGACGCACTATCGCCGACATCAACGCGGAACACCGCATACCCTGAACCGTACGTGGCGGAATTCGCAGCAAAACTCGTGGGGATGCCGCTGCTGTTGAGGACCACCAGGTTCGCGAATGTCTTGCTGCTCTCGGCAGCTACAGTTACGGGCACAGGCGGAGTAGAATCACTCGGTGCGTTAGTACCGTCTCCCGCGTAATGGGCCGTGACGGTGTAACTCCCTCCTGGGAGACTGTCCGTAGTGCCGCTGACGCTGCCGTTCGAGCCCAACGTAAACTGAACCAATCCTTGCTGGGTAGTGCCGCCGGAACCAGTCATAGTCGCAATGAGGGAAACGTCGCCGGTGGCGGTGCCGGTAGTTGGTGTTACCGTTACGTCCACGGTGACATTTTCGGAGCTACCGTGAGTGATTGTAGTTGTGGGGTTGAGGGCCAAAGTTGTGGTCGTGGGGACGGTGTTTACCGTGCCCCATTTTGCGACCAAATTGTTAACGTTAACAGAGCCGAGTCCGGTGGTTAGGTCGTAACCTGCAGTAGCCGTCCACGCTTCTGTGGTGGGGCTAGTGGGTTCGACGAGTACCCCGTTTTCGCTGGCAGCAGTGACACTGCAATTCGCAGTTCCGGCCTGGCACGGAACGCTGTTGGTTCCGACGCTGCTGCCAAACTCCTTCGCAATGTAGGTATTTCCGTGGGTAATGTCGTTGAAGATGCAAGTCGCTGCTTCGGTTCCACTCGAGGTGCAACTGGCTCCTGATTTTTTTGCCAAAGAATACAGAACATAGTTGGCGTTTCCTTGCCGGGATGTTCCACCATGAGCGGTTTGATACTGATTGACCAGCGCCATAATGCCAGCGAACGATGGGGCCGACGCGGATGTGCCTCCCACGATCTGCACGTTGACTCCCCCGGGAGTTACTAGGCTGCAGGGTATACCGGCATAAGCATCGGCCTGACAGATGATGTAGCCGCTTAGGTCGAACCCCGGACTGGCGAATAGCGAGATGTCAGGCAAATCGCGATGACTATCGTTCGGCATGCCGGCTACGCCCACCTGCCACTCAGGCTTAGTGTAGACACCGCTGGGGCCTCCACTTCCAGCCACGATGTTGAGTGAACCCTTAGGAGGGTTTATATTGCAGAACGTTAAACTGATTTGTGCGCAGTTCTCATTCCAGGGAATTTCGGGGATATAGCTAAGAGCAGAAGTGCCGATCACATCGGTGCCAGTGGTGAGGTTGGTAGGGCTCCAATAAGTGCTCAGGTTTTCGACATCGTCGAAATCGGTGCCACCCACGGCCACATTAAAGGGGGTGGAGGCCATACCATTGACCGCTAACCCCTGGGTCGCCGTAGTTTCAGTGTCGAAGTCGTCACAACCAGCCGAGCCACCATCTCCTGCCGAAAGAATTGCCGTGATGCCCTGTGCCGCAGCCTGTTCCCAAAGTGTGTTGTAAAAGGCGTTGCCAGCGGATCCCAGGGCAGTTTCGCAATTCCCATAGCTCTCACTCATCGTTCCCGCTAAATTGTTTTCGATGATGTAAAGCGCGGACAGATCGATTCCGGTGCTCGTGGAGGTTGAGGCAGACACAACAAAATCTATGGTTGCGCCTGGTGCGACTGCTCCAGACCATTGGACATCTAAATCGGCTTCTGACTCTTCACCTACGGAAGTGATGCCAGGATCTGGCCCGTTCAGGATTATATTCGTTGAGCTAAAATTCGCGGGCAGTCCGAATAGTTTCCGGAACGCCTGCACGTCCGATACGTTGATGTTGGTTTCGCCGACAATCGCGATGATCTGTCCGGTTCCATCATTTCCAGACGCGACTAAACCTTTGGAATTGTAAATGGTCGCGAAATCGCCGGGAGCCACGGCGTAAAAATTTCCGGATACACCGAATGGGTTGGGAAAGGTGAAGAGAGGCTGAAGGCCGGGTTTGCCGGGGATTTTTTGGGCTTGGCCGGCGATGCGGACGTAGGACTGGCGGGGAAAATTGTTGAGAGAGACGATGCCGGAGATGACCGGGGCGAGGGCCGCGGGAATTTGCGGGTCATTGGCATTGGCGACGTAGGTTTTGCCGTTCACTTGGAAATTGTGGATCGCGGCGCCAAATGCAAACTGTACTTGTGCGGCAGTGCCGGAAAATTCGATGACGGTTTTTCCGCTATACACCTTGTTGACGGTGAATCCCTGGCTGCCCAGCCATTGGGTTATGGCTTGAACGTCAGAATCGCCAGGGCCGTATTGTTCGCCGAATTGTTGCGGCGTAAGCCAGACGTGGTAATTCGGGGAACTCTTGTCCTGTTGCTGCTCCATGAAGGTTTGTAGCGCGGCTTCCTGAGCATCACTGCGTTTCAGCAGTAGCAGCATGCGGGTCATCGGCTGAGAGCTGGGGACGGCGCCGCGGTCGAACTGCGGTTGCGCGAGCGGGTGGATATTGCCACTCAACATTATGCGCTGGGAGTTGTCAATCGGCGGAACAATCAGCGCGGGAACCTGCGCGAAAGAAGAATTGGTATAAAGGAAGAGAACAAACAAGACGAACAGAATAGCTTTCTGCACACTACTCCATCGAGTGTTCATAGCCCCGTCCGAGTTGCAGAAAATTAACTGACCTGACCAAATTGAGGCGAGCTTAGCAAATCGTGTAATCGATGTCTATAGATCGACGTGACAGTCGGGTTACGTTTAGTACCTATTTCGCGCATAAAGGTAAACACGGGGCGCTGAAGCCGGGTGGGTTGGCCCAGTTGACGTGAACTTCGGGTAAAAGTCCGGCACAAAAAGAGGGCGCCCTATTTCTAGGGCGCCGGTTGGAGCAGATGATTTGGTGACTGATTCGCTTATTGGATGACGATGGTGGTAGTAGCGGAGGACTTGCCGTAGTTGGCGTCGCCGCTGTACGCAGCACCGATCGTTCGTGTAGTTCCACCGCCTCCGCCACCTCCCCCGCCGCCGCAACCGGCGATCACGCCGACCAACAACGCGACGACCAGTAGCCCAGCGAACCCGTAGGCACGGCGCCGAATCTGAGGGATGAATCGCAAGCCGAGCAGGAACAATAACAGACTGAGAAGCGCCATGATAGCGGGTACGCGAGGGATGGCCGGGAATCCCGGTTTGCCGGTTGGCGGCGGATAGAGAGAAGAGATGGCGGTGGTCAGTGTCGCTGTGCACGCTACGGTTGGATTGCTGGAGCTGATGGGAATGGAAGTGTAGGTGACGGTGCCAGAGAGATTGGAACCGTTATTGGTGAATTGTACGGTCCCGGTGCTGCCGGTGCCGCAAGGGGCGGTTCCGTTACTGTTGTTGTTGGGAACGATCGTAGCGGTCAGGGTCACACTTTGTCCAGAAGTGATGCTGGCCAAACTGCTGGCGACCGTTGTGGTGGTCGGGTTCGACTGAATGGTGATCTGCAGTGTGTTGCTGGTCGAGCCGCTGTAGTTCCCATCGCCGGGGGTGTAGGTGGCGACGATTTTGTGAACGGCGGGAGAGGTGCCGTTGAGGGTCGCAGACAGATTTATGTATTGATCTTCGGCAATGCCGAGATTGTTGAGAGCAGTCGTGTTCTTGGTTCCGTTCACAAAGTCATTCAGGGGGTTACCGTTGTCGGTCAGTGAAATGGTGCCCGTAGGGCAGGGGAATGAAGGCTTGATACTGGGATAGCTGAAGGCGCAGCTCTTACCGTTGTTGCTCACCACGATTTGCAGGATGTAGGGCGTGCCGTAGGTGAAATTCTGTTTAGCAGTTGTCGGGGTACTGGGAGCGCCACTGGCAGTATTGTAGGAGACGAAGTTGAGAGTGGTCTGGGAGGTGTATGAGGCACCACCCACGGCGGCGCTGAGGGCTACGGACGCGGATGTGCTGGACGCGTAGGTGGCGTTGCCGCCGTAGATGGCCTGAACAGAAGTTGTGCCTGGGGGCAGCAAGTTGGTGGTCACCGGCGCGGTGCCGCCAGACAAGGTGAATGGACCGAAGGAGCCGAGCACGGTGTTGGTGCTGTTCAGAGCGATGAAGGAGACATCGCCGGTGGCACCAGACGGGGTCACAGTGACGGTTGCGGTGAACGTTGATCCTGAGGGCGAGCCACCGCTTGGGCCGGAGAGTGCAGTGGTAGTTGCGGTGCGAGTGGAACTGGTCCAGTTCGCGAGTAAGTTGCCGACGTTGATGGAGCCCAAGCCGGTCGCCAGGTCATACATGGGAGAAGACTGGAAAGCAGAGGTAGCCCCGTTATCCGCGGCGGGACACGTCTGCCATGCGGGAGTGAGCGAATTGCTGCCCGGGGGACAATAAAGCACGCCGTAGGTACCGGACGTGGTGGCGGTATTACTACAGTTGGGAGTTCCGGAATCGCAGGCAACCGCATTGTTGCCTTTGGTCACGTCGTTGAAGATGCACGCAGAATTCGGAGCCTCTGGTGTTCCGGTAAGGCCGCCCGTCGACGTCGCACACTTCCCGCTCCCATAGTGCGTCGTGTCGCTTGCGGCCAAGCTGTAAAGAACGTAGTTGGCGTTGCCTTGTCTACCCTGCGGATTCTGGGGCGTTATCTGTGTCTGGTCCACAAGTGCCATGACAGCAGCGAAGGCCGGCGTTGCAGCGGAGGTACCGCCAACCAACGTAAAGTCCTGATAGGGAGTGCTCAGATTGCAGGACGCGCCGGTTGGAGTTGTCGAGCCCTGCGGATTGGTATCGGATTGGCAGATGACGTAAGCCACGCCAGTGCCGCCGGACGGCGGACCACCATTACTGGCGAAAAAGGAAACGTCGGGAATGTCGCGAACGCCGTCGTTGGGAGTGAGGGGCGGGGTTTGAAACGAGGGTTTTAGGTAGCCGTAAAAACCGGCGGTTTTGGCGCAAGTGATGACGCCGCTGCTGTTGGTGGTGGAAGTGATGCAGTTACTAGGACCGCCGCTGCCAGCCTTAATGTCTGTGCCATTGGTGGTATCGACGGAAGCGCATTGGGTGGTGGGATAGGCGAGGGCACAAGCGGAATCGTCCCAAGTGATCTCCGGGATATACATCAGCGCTGAGGTAATCGTGTCGCTGGTGGCATTCCAATATTGATTTGAGGTAGTCCCAGTTGGGATCGTGCTTGGATCGAAGTCGGTGCCACCGAGGGCGGTGTTAAAAGGAGTCGACGCCAGGCCGTTTATCGCGACACCCTGAGTGGCAGCGTAGGGGTCGAGCGAATCTACGGGATCGCAGCCAGCGGAGCCGGAATCGCCGGCGGCGACGGAGACGGTGATGCCCTCTGCAGCGGCCTGCTCCCAGATGGAGTTGTAAAACTGATTGCCCGTGGTGCCTAAGAAGGCTTCGCAGTTTCCGTAGCTATCGGTGATTATGCCAGCGATGTTGTTATCCACCGCGTACAGAGCGGAAAGGTCGACACCCATGGAGACCTGCGACGGGTTCGCTTGTGTCGATTGCGAAACGACCAGGTAGATGTTCGCAGCTGGAGCGATGGCGCCGGACCATTGGGTATCCAGATCAGCTTCGATTTCGTCATCGGTGGAATCAGGCCCGAGAATGCCGGGATCGACGCCATTGATAACTATGTTCAGACATGGGCCGGGACTGCATGAAGAGGAGTAAGGTGGCAAACTAAACATGGACCGAAAATTCGCGACGTCCTGAGTGTTGATATTGGTTTGCGCGATGACCGCGATGGATTGGCCAGCGCCGGTCGCGGTGGGAGGAATGTTGTAGATCTTGGCAAAGTCGCCCGGGCCCAGCGCATAATTTGCCGGATTGCCGTAGGTAAACAGCGGTTCTAATTCCTTGGAGCCCAGGGTACGGCGATACAAACCATTTTTGACGATGTAGGGATGGCGGTCGAAATTATTGAGCGCCACGGTGCCAGCGACGACGGGAGCGAGGGCTTCGGGAATGGCGGGGTCGCTGATGTTGGCGAAATGCTGTTTGCCGTTGACCAGGAACTTGTGAATTTCGGTGTGGAAGGCGTTGCGGACCTGGCCAACGGTACCATCGAACTCGATTACGGTTTTACCGGCGGCGACTTTGGAAATCTGGAAACCTTGGCTGGTGAGCCAATCAGTGACCGCTTGCACATCAGAATCCGCCGGGCCATAGGCAGCACCAAATTGCGCCGGAGTCATCCAAGCGTGATAGCTGGATGAGCCCTTAGTTTGCTGCGCATCGACCAACTGGCGAAGGGCCAGTTCCTGAGCGGGGCTACGCTGTAAGAGCAGCATCATGCGAGTCATGGGCTGAGACTCCGGCACGGCGCCCTGATCAAATTGGGGGCGGGCCAAAGGATGGACGTTGCCGTGAAGCGTGACGGTTCGCGTGTCGTCCACAGCTTCGGTGATCCTCGACGGTACTGCGGACTTCTGTTGCGCGAATAGTTGGGCACTTCCTGCAGAAACCAACAGCGCCACGCACACAAGTGCGCGGCAGAGAAACTGTGTTGTCTTCATCATTCCCTCGAACTCACACCGAGATATTTAGAACCCACTTTAAGTTTTATATTCACCCGTGATGGAACCAGGCAGGACCGCGTCTCCGGCCCCCATGACGCGGCGACGGTTCTGCAAGCTTTCAGATGCACCCGAGAAGAAAGTGGTTTGCTTCCTTGCTCGTTGAAACGGTACCACTAAGCCCGTCGCGCACTCAAATCACCGACACGGTGAAGTTTGCCGTTTGGGTAACCCCATTGGCGACGCCGGAAATCTGGACGGAGATGGAACCGGCGATGACTTGGGCGATTGGCGCCGAAGTGGACGGCTGAGTATGAGTGTCGCCCAGATAATCCGCGGTGAGGTTATGTACTCCTACGGGAAGCGAATTCGATAGAAATGTGGCCACGCCGGCGACAGCTGTCACCGGGCTCAAAAAGGCTTTGCCGTTGTCGTAGAGTTGGATCTGCCCCGACGGGGTGACGTTGCCATTCGGCTTAACGGTAACGGTGAAGGTCACAGGGATTCCGTAGCCCGCGTGAATGTTGTTCGAAACAATGGTCGTGGTGGTGCTGACCGGCGACGAAGTGCCGCCGGCTCCCCCACAACCCAAGACGGTGCTGGCTACGAAGAGTAACAACCCACAAGCGGTGAAAAAGTTTCGGGTATTCCTGGGGGTACCAGCGCCGGAGCCGGTGGTAAGACCGAAGAAGGCCAGGAAGAATAGGGCTGCGCCGAAGGAGGCGACGTACAGGGGACCGGCGTGAGTCAGCACACCCGCGGTTTTCACCGCGCTGGAGCTGGAAGTAGAGGAAGGGGTGAAACTAATGGTGGTGGTTGTGGTTGTGGTGGAGTTGTTCACTGGCACGCTGGATTGCGCGAAGGAACAAGCGTATCCGGCGGGGAGGAAGGTGCCGCCGGTGCCGCAAGACAAGGCCACGTTGCCCGCGAAGCCACCGCTGGCGGCGACGGTAACCGTGCCGGTTCCAGTGGTGTTCGCGGCGAAGGCGAGTGGATTGGGGGAAACGCTAAGAGTGAAAGTGGAAGCCCCGGCTTGCATGCCTGTGGAGTTGGCGGCTTGCCAATTGGTGTCACCCAGGTAATGGACAGATAAGGTGTGGGTTGCGGAGGGTAACTGAAGGCGAGCAGCGTAAATGCTGGTTCCGGGGGAGACTGCGGTGAGCGTTTGGGTAGTCAACAGTTGCGGCGCACCGCCGCTCACAGTGTCCCAGAACTGTACTACTCCGGTGGGATAAGGGAGCAGGGAGTTTGCAGGGTTTCCTATAACGGTTGCGGTCAGGGTAACTTGCCCAGTGGATGGCAACGTGGCGGGAATTGCCAGGGTGACTTGAGGCACACCTTTTTTGACAGTGAAGGAAACGGGCGCGCTGGTGGATGCGGCGTTGGCGGAAGTGCCGGAAAAGACGGCGTAAAGGGAAGTGCTGCCCGCCTGCGTCCAGGGGAACTGCATCGTGGCAGTGCCGCCGGAGATGGTAGTGGCCGCGGAGCGCGGGCCGACCGCGTCCCACAAAGTGACGGAGCCAGCAGCAGTAGTGGGACTGACATTCACGGTGAAGACGCCAGTGTCGCCGAGATTTACCGGGGCGGTGTTCATGACTAACGTGGTGGTTGTCTTGGTGCCGGGATCCGTGCCAACGGTGACGGTTTGGGTTAATTCGTCGGTGGTATCACCACTGGCCACGCTGTTGTAATTCGGGTCGGCAGATCCGTTGTAGGCGGCGCCGATGACGTGCGTGCCTTGTGTGAGATTCGGCATCAGCGTAGAAGCTTGCGCTTGCGTGCCGAAGAATCCTCCGGTTTGCAGAGCGATCGGCGAGCCGTACGCTGCGCCGTCCACGGTGAATTGAACCGTGCCCGTTGCGACAGCGGTGCCCTGACCGGCGACAACTGCGTGGGCGCCCAAGGTTTGACCGATCATGAGCGAAGTGGTGTTGACACCCACGATGACGAATGGGGTTCCTTTGGTGATGGTGAAAGCCACGGCGGGAGACGAACTGGCGTTAAAGCTGTTGTCTCCGGAATAGGTTGCGGTGAGCGAATGAGAGCCTGGTGCAAAAGCGTAGCTTGCACCACCGCCGGTGAGTAGGTACGCGGTGCCATCGGCAGCCAGCGCCGAGGTTGCTACCACGGTTGCGCCGTCTTGAACAGTTGCCGTGCCTGTGGCGGTGCCCTGACCCGAAGCGCCCGCTGCGACAACTTTCAATTCCAAAGGTGAACCGTAAGCGGCGGAGCCAGTCTGGAGCCCGTTGACGGTCAAGGCGGTGGTGCTGTTCTCGGGCGTGACAGTCAGCGCAACAGTACTGGATTGGCTGGACGCGAATGTGACGTCGCCGGCGTAGTAGGCGTAGGCGTTGTATGTTCCACCGGGCAAGTCTGTGACGGATCCCGAGAAGGCTCCCGCAGTCAGGGGGAGGACTTGCGGAGTATCGCCATAGAGACTGGTTTTGATGGAAATCGCTCCGGTGGGCGAGCCGGTTCCGGTGGTTGGGGAAACCGTGCCGTTCAGAGTGACCGCGGCGCCATGCACGAAGGTTGTAGTAGATGCCGTGAGAGTGGTTTGCGACGGAGTTAACGTGGCGCTATTCCAGGCGGCGGCCAAATTTGCGGCGTTCACCGATCCGAGCCCAGTAGTCAAGTCATAGCCGGGGCCGGCGACTTGGCCGGTGGTGAATCCGTCGGTTCCGGGGGTTGTGGACGAACATCCAGGGGAAGCGCCCGCACAGGGCACTTCGTTATTGCCGGAGGTCACGTCGTAAAACACGCAGGAATTTTGCGCTGTGGGATTGGTTTGGTTCGAAGAAATACAAGTGTTGGCGGCAGTTTGCGCCAAACGATACAGCACATAATTCACTTGACCCTGCAGCGTTCCATTTTTCTGTTCAATCAGGGCGAGGATTCCCGCCATGGCGGGAGTGGATACGGAAGTACCGCCGACCAAGGTAAGCCCGACGACGTTTTGTTGCGCGTTGATCTGGCAAGGAGAGCCGCCCAAGCTGGTGCAATACACGGCTTCATCATGTCCGGTAGCGGCGGCGAGAGCCACGTCGGGCAAATTGCGGGCTGCGTCCGCGGGAACACCGGGAGCCGTTTGCCAGGAAGGTTTCGAATACACGGTGCTGGCTCCGCCGCCACTGGCGAGCAAACTGATATTAGAGGTACCGAGAATACAATTCGTGGCACTCGCGGTTTGGGCCGGGTCGCAGCTTTCGTTCCAGGTGGCTTCGGGGATGTAGCCTATCGCCGAGGAATAATCGGCCGCGTTGGTGGCGCTCCAGTAGGTGGTGGCCTGCGCGCCTTCGTTAAATTGTGTGCCACCGACGGCGAGGTTGTACGGCGTGGAAGCGGCACCGTTGACCGCCAAGCCATTCACGGCGACGGTGCCGGCTGTGGCGCTATCGCATCCTGCCGCGCCATTGTCGCCCGAGGCGACGACCACGGTGATACCTTCGGCGGCTGCTTGCTGCCATAGCGAATTATAGAAAGCGTTGCCGGAATTGCCGAGATTTTGTTCGCAGGTTCCGTAGGTGAAGGTGACGATTGGCGCGACTTCGTTGTCAATTGCATAAGCGGCAGCAAGATCGACGCCGCTGGTGGTATCGGTGCTTCCGGCGACTACCAGGTTAATGATCGCGCCGGGCGCTACCGCTCCGGCCCACTCGACATCGAGGACGGCCTCGTCGGCATCGGATTCGTCGGCTACGCCGGGATCCGGGCCACTGAGAATGAAGTTGGGATCATTAACTTTTAATCCGAAGATCTGGCGGAATTCCTGCACGTCGGAAAGTTCGATCTGGGATTGCGCGGTGATGGCTATGGAAACGCCGGAGCCGTCGATGCCGCTGCTGGAGAGAGCTTTGGTGTTGTAGATCGAAGCAAAATCACCCGGCGCCATGTAATAGGTGGTTGGGGAGCCGCTGGCTGTCAGGTTGGGCGTGAGAATGGTCTTGAGTCCTTGCGCATCGCGTCCGGCAAGGCCGTTTTGCAGATGGATGGGAGGTTTTCTGCCGAAATTATTCAGGGAAAACGGGCCGCGGACAATTCCGCTCAGGTACGCGGGAATGGCTACGTCGGTGGAATTGGCCAAATACGTCTTACCGTTGACGCGGTAATACTGCATCAAGGTGTGAAAGGCATTTTCCACTTGCGAGGCGGTGCCGCTGAATTCCAACCAGCGCTTGCTGGCAGCGACGTGGTCAACGGAAAAACCAGCACCTTGCAGCCAGGCCAGCACGGATTGAAGGTCAGAATCGGCCGCACCGAATCGCGCGCCAAAGGTTGCGGGAGTGAGCCAATGATGAAAATTCGAGGAAGCGCGGTTCTGCTGGTCGTCCAGGAGTTGGCGCAGTTCCGTCTCTTGGGCTGCCGAAGGCGCTAAAAGAAGAAGCATTCGCTGCAAGGCCCGACCGGCCTCGACGTTGCCGATCGAATTGGCAGCAATGGCCAGCGGATGATGGGTGTGTGGGAGACGCACCAGCGCTGATTCGGTGTCGGGAGCCTGCAGCAGAAATTCCTGGGCGAGAAGTGCAGGGCGGGCGGCGATCAAAGAGAAAAGAAGGATCCCCAGCCTAAGGATCTGTCGTAAAAAAGGCAACTCTTTCCACCCCTGAGGTCAATGCGACACTATTTCGAACCGTAGGTCGGGCGAGCACGAGTTGCTGGGACCAGGCCAACCGCAATTCTGCCGAGGAATTCTCCGCCCCCTGGGAAGTGTACACATTCAGTTAGGAAGGCACAAACGGGTTCATGCCTTTTAAGTTAACGCATGTGCACATGCGCGGAAGGAAGTGTGTGGTGGCGTTCGATCCCTCGGCAGTAAAGTGCGGCCGTGGCAGGTGCTCAAGGTTCGCGCTGTTCCTAGCAATCAAGGGAACATCTCAGAGCCAGCGCAAAACGGCCTCACCCTTTTGCAAACGACGCGAAAGGATGGGCCACCCAAAAGCGTCTTGGAATCTAAGAGCGTGCCAACACCTGAAAAGAATCGACCCCGGACTACCACTTCAATTCTACGTTGCCGCCGGAGAGGATGATGCCGACGCGCGGGTGCCTCGAGGTGTCGCGGGAGCGGAGGCCGAGTTCGTCTAATCCGGTTTTGCGAAGGAGGGGAGCTAGGGCTACGGCGCTGGAGGGTTCGATGACAATTTTCATACGCTCCCAAACGAGTTTCATGGTGGCGACAATTTCGTCTTCGCTGACGCGCAAAATGCCATCCACGAATTTCTGGAGGATGGCAAAGGTGCGAGGGGCTAAAGAGGCGCGAAGCCCATCGGCGATAGTGTCGCTGGTTTCGAGGGATTGCAGGTGGCCCGAGGTGAGCGAGCGATAGGCGTCGTCGGCGCGTTCAGGTTCGCAGCCGAAAACGCGCACGTTGGTGTTGATGCCTTTTGCGCCGAGACAGGTGCCGCTCAGAAGACCGCCGCCGCTGACTGGCGCCAGAACGACGTCTAACTGTGAGATATCTTCGAGGAGTTCTTTTGCGGCGGTGGCTTGTCCAGCGATGATGCGGTCGTCGTCGTAGGGATGAATCATTACTGCGCCCGTTTCGGCCTGGATGCGGGCCGCGGTTTCCGATCGCGCTTTGACGTTGGGTTCGCAGAAGGTGATTTTTCCGCCGTAACTTTCCACCGCGCGGCACTTCACTCCGGGAGCGTTCTTGGGCATGACGATGGAGGCGGCGATGCCGCGCCATGCGGCTGCGCACGCTACGGCGGCTGCGTGGTTACCGCTGGAATGAGTGACAACTCCTCGGCGGGCCTGGTCGTCGGTGAGCAAGAAGATCGCATTGGTGGCGCCGCGGATTTTGAAGGAGCCGGTTTTTTGAAGGTTTTCGCACTTGAAGAACAATTGAGCGCCGGTCAAGTCATCAAGGGAATGACTGGTGAGCACCGGTGTGCGGTGGATGCGGGGGCGGATGCGTTCGTGAGCTTCGTGGATGGTGTTCCACGCAATTGGGGAATTGGCCAAGAGGGTTGCGGTGTTGGCGGTTTGCATATGTTGAGTGTAGTCGATGGCGAGAATGTTGTCAGGGGAGGCCGGCGATGAGAGGGATAACGCGAGCTGCGGCTATGGAGTGGAGGTGGAGTTGGAGTTGGGAGATTCGTATTTGGGCAAGTTGGGGGTGAACTTGCGCATGACGAATTCCTGGAGGAGATTTACGGCGGCAGTTTCGCCGATGCCGATCAGTGCGTTTTCGAAGGTGACCGCGGCGTCGCTCTTTGCGCCTTCGGGATAATAAAGATTGGAAATGCCGCCTGCGGCGAGACTGCCAGCGATTCCCGAGTAGTTCGGCTCCCAGTGACCATTGTCGCCTTTGCAGATCACGGAATTGGCAATCGCGTATAGGACTCGGGAACGCACCGTGCCGGTTCCCTTATAAAAATAGCGGGGATCCTGCTTGAGCAGGGAAGGAAAAATGGCGCCACCGATGAAGGTGCCGGATACCAAATCGCCATAAGCTGCACCATAGCGCCTTCCATATCCCGCGGCGCCTTGCCCGTAGCCTTCGAATTTGTCGGAGGCCTGCTGAATCCCCGCGACCGCGCCGGTTACGCCGAAAGAAACCGGGTCGATGGAGGATTTCCAGGCGAGCTGAAATTTTTGTCTCGTAGTGAGCGGGGCGGCGTCAGGGACATAACTGACGTAAAAATTTGGGATAACACCAAACAGGCGTTGTTTTTCCTGATCCTGGATCTGTTCTTGTGCAATTTCGACAGTGGAGAGCTCGACGTGTACCTCGGTGACGTTGGTAGCGACGGCCAAGGTGATGCGAGGCATGACACAGCTCTCGCTGGAACCGAGTTTGCCGGACGTGGTTTGGGTGGTGAAGCCGGTGGAACTGACGGTGAGCTGAAAAGGACCGGGAAGAACGTTGGTGAAGGAGAACTGGCCATCATCGTTGGAAAGCATGGTCTGCGTGGAAGAGCCTTGGTGGGTCAAGGCGACCTGTGCTCCGGAAATGCCGGTTCCGGACGGATCAATGACTATTCCACTGACGCCGCCCGGGAGTTGCTGGTCGTTGTGCTGATCAAGACCGCAAGCGTGATCGGCCGATACTTGTAACACGGCACTTTGCGGGTCGGAGGGGCCAGCGGGAGGGTCAGACTGAGCGCATGAAGGAGTAGGGCTAAATAGAGCGAGGAGAAGCAAGCAGACCAAAGAAGCCATGCAACGGATGGGAGTCCGAGCGCGGTGATTGCGGTACAGAGCTATCCAGGTCGGATACACAAACATCAGTTTACAACCTCGACGGTCATCTCGGTAGAGTTTGAAGGGGCATCGTTATGTAAGGTTGGCTGGAACGCCGCTGTACCGTCGGACAGGAGGAGGTTTAGACCCGAAACGGGCGTTGCGCGTGCTACAGAGGGTTTCGACCAGCCTCGGACATCGCCGGAGTCAGCCGCGAAAGCACATTAATGCGATCGTCGGTGACGAGTTTCTGCTTATCCGGAGGAACGCTTTGAAGGCCATCCAGATAAGCGGCGATGCCGCGATACAGGCCGTCCGCAATGCGCTGCCGTTGACCACTTTCCAGTAATAAGCTTTCGTCGTTGGCGTTGCTGACGAAGGAAATCTCCGAGAGCACCGCGGGCATGTTTGCGCCGGCTAGCACGATGAAGGGAGCCTGCTTTACGCCGCGATTTTTTTCGCGCTGGCTGACGAGTTGCAGGCGCTGCGAGAGTGTGCCTTGAATTTCCGCAGCTAGCAGCTTGGATTCGGCGATTTTTTCGTTGTTGGTGATTTTCTTGACCAAGTCCGGCAGATCGTGAAGAGAGGATTGGGTAAGCGCATTTTCGCGGATGGCCAATTCCTTGGCTTCCTTAGAGGTGGCCAGGCTTAGATAGTAGGTCTCGACTCCACGAACGTCGCGGATGTCGCTGGAATTGGCGTGGATGGAGATAAACAGATCGGCGCCGGAATTGTTAGCGATGGCAGTGCGCTCTTCGAGAGGAACGTAGCTGTCATCCTTGCGGGTGTATACAACTTGGGCGCCTGGCATATTCTCTTCGATCATTTGGCCCAATCGGAGGGCGACATCCAGGCAAACATCTTTTTCGAGCAGGCCGTGGGGACCCTTCGCTCCGGTGTCGAATCCACCGTGGCCGGGATCGATCACGATGCGATTAATTTTCAGGCCGAGTTCGCGCGTCAAGGAGAGGCGGCTGTCTGTGGAGGGTGTTGCCGCGGCGATCTTGTGCGTTGCGGTGTCAGCGCTCAGGCTGGATGTTGGCGTGGTTAGCGTGGTTGCCGGTTCGACCTGGAGATTGACCGCAGGGCGATCTGAGGTGAGAACTGGCGGAGGCGGTAGTTGGGTCTGGGCCGCGAATACCTTGCTATCGCGCGGCGCCATGATTTGGGTCATGCCTTTGAGCATTCCATGGGGGAGCGCCAGACCTGCGGAGAGTAGAACGAAGGCGATGGAGGCGGCCCAAGCGAGCGACCCGGAGAAAGAAAGTCGCCTGGGCAACAGATAAGTAAGTTGGGCGGCGATGAGCTGTGCGGGCGTTTTTTGGGCCTTCGATTTTTTTGCTGCTGGTGCCGCAGTTTCGGCTGTGTCAGCGGTGATCGCGGCGAGGTTGCGCTCAACTTTGTCGATAATGTCGGTGGAGACGACGGAGAGGCCAAGGTCATAGGCTTCCAGCAAAGCGCGCGAGCAGAAGCTGTCAATGTTTGCGGGAATACCCTCGCTGCGAGCGGCGATCAAGGCAATGGCTTGAGGATCAAAGAGCGGCTTGCCTTGATGACCCGCAGCCTGCAACTGGTAGTGAATATAATCGGCGGTTTCCGAGGGAGTGAAGCGGTTCAGCCGGGTGATGGCGGCGAAGCGCTTGCGTAGTTGCGTAAAGTCCTGATTGTCCAGCCTGGACAAAAGCTTGGGCTGACCACACAGAACGAGTTGAAGAAATTTGGTGTGTGAAGTTTCAAAACGCGAAAGCACCTGGAGAGTGTGCAAGGCGAGATCATCCAATTCATGGGCATCTTCAAAGAAGAGGATGAATCGTTTGCCTGCGAGCATTTCCGCAAACCAAATTCCGTTGAGCTTTTTGTACATGGCCGCGGGTTCGAGGATGGCGGTATCTGCGCCGAGTTCGGTCAGAAGGTACTTAAGAATTTCGCGGGAGGTGCAGGATTTCTGGAAGAGCTTGACAGTGCGATCCGCGGTACGCGCGGACTGAAGAATCTGCTCCAGAAGGGTGGTCAAGCCGAGGCCGGGGGCAGCGAGCAGCAGAAGATTCCCGCGATTACCTAGAACTGCTTCGGTGAGCGAGCTAAGCGCCTGGCGATACGAGCGACTCCGATACGAATGTGCCGGGTCCACGGGGCCAGCAAAGGGCTGCTCTCGCAACTCGAAGTAATCGAGAAACATGGATCGGCCTCCATCTCCCAGAAGTGCAAGCGCATGACGCGCTCCCCCACACCTCAGGTCAAGCATACATAGAATCGCAGAAAAAGTGTTTAGACGTTAGTACAAGTTGCCGGCCTGGCTAAGGTACAGGGTGGTTCAAACTGAGATTGACGAGCAGCGGTCCCAATCGAGGAGGATGAGACTACCGGGAGTACCACCTCTTTTGCACTATGCGAATCCCGCCTTGACCGCGCGCACGTGTCTGCTAACCTAAAGTGCGGGCCTATCACCCGGGTCGTCTGTCCTCACACCCGGAACGGAGAGTTGGCGTGGCAGGAGAACGGCGACAGCTTCAGCGCTTCCACATCCGGGTGCCGCTGCGTTTCCGGCCGATGGGGTTGGGGTCTGGTGCGGCCGACCACTTTGCAGAAACCACAAACATTTCCCGCGGCGGATTCTTCTTTGTAACTTCCGCGCCACTTCAAGTGGGCATGCCAATCGATGCGACGCTGGTAATGCCGGCAGAGGTCACGGGCGGGAAGGCCGATGAAACGCACTGCCGCGCGCGATTGGTGCATGCCAAGGCGGATGCGTATAGTGACGGACGAATGGGATACGGCGCGGAAATTGAGATGTTCATTGAGCCGAAGAAAGCACCGGGTGCGGGAGTGAGAGCGACGCAACCGCCGAGTGGTCCTCGCAAGCCTTAAATAGGACAAGTAAACGTCAACAACCCGTCGTTGGGATTCCGTGTACAAAAGCTACTGCGGTGAACCCGCAATCTGGATGGTGGTTTTGCCTACGCCGACGTTGTCAAAACGGTCGTAAGCGCGAACGGCGATGGTGTGTTCGCCAGGTGCTAGTCCGCGGACAGTGAAGGAATAGTTCTCGGTTTTGTAATCGCTGATGCCGTTGACCGGGCGGACGATGATCCACTCGCCACCGTCGACGCTATATTGGGCCCGCTCGATGCTGTTGGTGGGATGGCCGGCAGTGAATTCAAAGTCGTACGACACGCCTTTAGAGCGATCCGCATTCATACCTGTGGGGCTCGCCTGGATTTTGCCGATGGTGGGATTGGTATTGTCGACCTCGAAACGCTCACTCTCGCGCTCAGCCTGCATGGCGATGTCGGGCGGGTTGGAAGATGCGTCACTGGCCACGATTTTCAAGTAGTAGGCGCCATCCGGCATGGAAGTGGTGTCCCAGGAGTAAAACTTCTGGTCCAAATTATCTTTGAGCAGCAACCAATCCTGCTGGTTTTCTCCGCGGAAATAGACTGCGTACTTTAAGTCGTCATCGTTATCGTCGTGAGCGGCCCACAAAACGGATTGATAGCCTTTCTGGACGGAGCCTTGTGGCTGCATTTCGAATTTGGGTGCCGCGGGAGCATTCATATTAACGTTCGCGGAGGGATTTGGGTTGGGTATGGCGGGCTGCTTGAGCGCAACGTTCCCTGGAATCGTCATGCCCATGGGAATCTGCACTTTAACACCGGGATCTTGCAGCGCGATAGCGTCAATGACCGGCGCGACGTTGGTCGGCAGATACGCAACGTTCACCCAATCGATGCCGTCACCGGGGCGGCCATCGTGGATGACCGCTTTCCATTGAAGGAATCGCGCGGGTGGCGCTCCCACTGGGGAGTCGGTGGAAGTGTATGGTCCAAACCAAGGAGACCACTCTTTTCCGGGATCTTCGGTGTTGCCGGTGCGTACATACAATTCCAGACGTGGCTGCTGCTTGCTATCTTTCGGGGACTTTGCCGATGCAGTGGTGGCTGGCGGACCCCACCATTCGATACGTCCCCATTGGGAATAGAGTTTGGCGTCGAAGGATTGCGATTCGAAGGTACCTTCCGCTTCGTATTCAGGTCCGAGAGAAAAAACCTTGCCGGGGTTGGCCGTACACAAGTAGGTCTTGCCATTGGATGATTTGGAAATTCCGGTGATTTGCGAGGCCCCGGCTTTGGCCAGTTGCGCGTATACGCCATGTCCATCAATTACCAGCAGGGAACCGTTGTTGCCAGTTCCGGCGAGCAGACGGCCGTCAGAATTCAGCGCTAGAGAGTACACCACATCGTTGCGAGAGGCCCAAAGCTCTTCTGGTACGCCATCGGGGGCAATGCGGTAGATACTGCTAGAAATGGCTTGCGGAAAGGCGATGAAGGGAGCTGCGGTGGCGCCGGTTTGCGTACCGGGATTGGCGATAATTGCAGTGCCCTGGGGAACGGACACAGCAGCGGGTTGACCGAGCGTTCCGGTTTTGGCTTTCTCACCGATGGCCGCGACGTAGACGTTACCGTCAGCAGCCACAGCCAGCGAAGTGACTTCGCGTTTCGCGGTTTCGTAGACAACGAAGCCTTGCGCGGAGCCCGCGTTGGAGTTTTGTTTTGTGGCGGCGTTTGCGGCGGAGCTGATGCGCAAGACACGGCCATTCGGTTCGGTGCCGGCGAGCAGGTTACCCTTGGCGTCAAACGCGAGGACTTTAATGTGGGCTTCGTCGCTGGCGTAATAGAGCTGACCTTTACCGTCGGGCGAAACCGCATAGATTTGGCCTTGATCACCGGTAGCCACGTAGAGCGTGCCGTCGGAGCCAAATGCCAGATCCCAGATGTATTTGGTTTTAGGATCGAAGAAGACGCTCTTCTCGCCGTTAGCCGTTACCTTGTAGACCTTTCCGTCCGGGGAGGTTCCGACATAAAGCGAACCTTTGGACTCGAAAGCGATGCATTGCGCGAGAAGTTCCGTGGATTGGAAAACTGTTTTTGCTTTGTCAGTGGTGTCGAAACGGAAAACTTTGGCGGGTGATCCGCCACTGGCATACAGAGCGCCAGACGGATCGGTGCGAAGAGACCAGAGGTACGAGGCATCCGCGTCGGCAACGAGCGTGAACTTTGGCGCCAATTCCAAGTGGCCGTCGCTGCGCACCGCTACGCCTTTGGCGGTACCCTTCAAGAATTCGTCGTAGGTGGATTGCTTCCACTGGCGGGTGTGATCGGCGATGCCGGAAGTGGCGATGCCGAATATCAAAAACGCAAGCAGTAGGAACCGAATTGGCCGCTTCGGTGCGCGCACGGAAGAGATTCCTCGTTTCGCCCGGAATGACGACAGCCGGAGTTTTTCGAACAGGCGCTTCGATGAAATCGACATAAGCAGGGTCACCGGATCTGTAAATTGAGCGAAATGAGTCCTGAAACAGGGGCGCCAAGCGCAACCGACGATTCACTGGCCAGCGATTCGCGCAGCACTTGCACGCTTCCCGGAGATGGGCGGCCATCAATGATGCTAATGGCGGACAAGGGAATATTGGGCATTTCTTTGTCATCCCAGACCATCATGGGAGCAGGCACAAAGAGTCCAACGTACAAACGGTCGTTGTGGCGTTCGTGATTGATCAGTGAAACCAGTTGGTCCAGACCCGCGGGCCCGGAAGCGGTACCGGGAGTAGCGCCGAAGCTAAAGCCGTGAGAAGCGCGGTTCATCCAGTCCGCGTCGGTAACCAGCACGCGCAAAGTGGTGCCCCGAGCAATCTGATCGGGAACGTGGACGGTGGTTTCCTCGATCCGGGGCTCACCACGATAAGGCCGCAACTGCACGCGGACCTTCAGGTCTTCGCCGGGCATGGCTTCCCCGGTTTCGAGCCATGCACTATCGATGCTGTAAGAATTCCTTCCCGGCAAACTCTCGACCTTCAGGGAGACATGTTCCACGTTGGGGACTTCGAAGTTGTTGGTGAACAGGCGCCCGAAGACGGTCTGGACGGTGAGCGCGATGGGCAAGCCGTCAGGCAGCAGAGAATCCTGGGGAGCAAAGGTGTTTTCGATCTTCACAGGAAGATGGCCCTTCAACTGAATCTCGCCGGTGAGGTGCAGGGTTGTTCCTTCGCCATAGAGGGAATTCTGGGTAACGGAGTTGAAGGTAGTCATCGCTACCAGCAACGGAGTTAGCTTGGGGTGGTTAATCATCTCGAAATGTAACTTCTTTTCGTCTGATCCGATGACGAACGTCAGGTCGAGCGGAATCATTGGTGGTGGCGCGCCTAGTTTGCCGGTCACCGCGGTCAAGTGATCGCTGGTGATGGTGCCGATCATGCCGCCGGTGTTCACGATTTTGGTGGAGGCGAGGGAAGAAGAAAGAGTGGTCACCACTACGCTGCGTGCCATGGGCATCTGAATGTCGCCGAGATTCAGGAAGGGATGACCGCACAAGAACACCTGATCTTGGGTAACTGCGGTGACGGTGCAGGCCGCATTGATGGACATGTCGCCGCGGACTAAAACCATTCCGGCCATGTCGCCGGGGGATAAATGCGCGTGAGGATCGTCTTTCTGGTCGGGATCGGTGCCGCCCGGCGCGGCTACCAAGCCAAAGCTCTGCAGTTGGCTGGCGAACTGCTGCAATGTGGACTGCTGGAAACCGGAGAAGACCAGCGGGGTTTCGATGGGTTGGAGGGAGGAACCGTTTGGCAGGGTGTTTTGCGCGATCGCATCGTTGGGTAGACGAAATTGCTGCGGCGTGCTCCCTTGAGCGACAGAGTTCTGGGCGGGGGGATGCAGCATATCCTGAATGGGTGTAACACCGGCGATCGCCTCCTTAGTGAAGATGCCCAGTTTCAGCGAGAGTGCGCCCGCGAGTTTGCCATCCAGATAGACGGGGCTGCCACTCATTCCGGCGACCACGCCGGTGTGCTCCACTTTGGGGCCCTTCAATTCCACCAGGATGATGGACTGCTTGGGGCCCAGGAAATTGGGCATGACACCCAAAACTTCTAAGTCGAACTTTTCCACCTGATCGCCGGAAAAGACGGTGTAGGCATACCCCTGCATTCCGGCATGAACCTGATCGAGCGGAAGAAGCTCGTTGGATTGCTGGGCTTTTAGGAGGGGGCAAAGGGCTCCAAGAAGGAGGGTAGTAAGGCAAAGGTTGGTGAAACGTGCGAAGAATCGTTGCATAGAGAGATAGACGTAACCCCCGCAGGAACGAGCATGATACTCGGGCAATGAGCCAGAGAGCAATTGAACCAGCGATTGGGCCGCTCTAGCCCATTGGTCTTAGAGGTTCTAGACCGCGACTTGGTTGTGAGCGGGTGTTGTGGCGCTGAACTGGCGGTTTGTGGGAGGATGTTGCCCCAGGAGTGTCCTTATGTCCGAACCAACTCGAGAAGAATTGTTGGCCAAAATCGCCGAATTAGAGAAAAAGAATGAGCGGCCGAAGCGAGGAACGCTGGATTTTCGCGTTGGCGAGAAGGGTGGGGTCAGCGTATACGGGCTGGGCCGCTTCCCGGTGACGCTGTATTACGAACAGTGGATCCGGCTGCTGGACGTGGCAAATGACCTGCGGGCGTTTCTGGAAGAGAACAAGCACCGGCTGAAGCTGAAGGACCAGACCGGCTGATTACCGACGAGTAGAAACGGGTTGGCGTGGCCTGACTCATGGTTGCTCCAGGCTGTGTGGCGGAGGCGACTTCCGGGTTGGCCGTAATTCGTGCAGAATCGATACCAAACGTGGAGACCATTTCCTACAGGCCGACTTATGAGGACTAAACCCACAGTACAATGGATGGTGCCCTCATCTCCAGGAACAATGCGCCTTTATTTAGTTCGAAAATCAGTTGGTCCGCATTGCCACCATGGGATCGATCCGCGAAGCACGCCGTGCAGGTAGGTATCCCGCAAGTAAAGCCACACCAAGCAGTAGCAGGACCATAGCAACAAACGGAACTGGATCGCCCGCCGTCGTACCGAACAGCAACGATTGCATTGCGTGCGCAACCACCAGCGAAGCCGCCGTCCCTATCGCAATGCCGAGAGTCGCTATCTTGAGTGTTCGCACGATTACTTCGGTGCGCACACGTTCCGGCGTAGCTCCCAGCGTCATACGAATGCCAATTTCTTGCGTCTCCTGCGTGACCGCGTAGGAGATCACGCCGTAGATTCCCAGCGAGGCAAGAATCAATCCAAGCGCCGCGAAAATCCCAACCAGCAGCGTAAAAAACTTCCTTGGAGCTGTGGCCTGGTCGATGAGCCCCTGCACAGGCTTTAACGGAACGATTGCCTGTTCCGGGTTCATGGCACGCAGGCACTCCAATGCGCTGGGGGCAAGCGCCTCCCGGGGAAGGGTGGACCGTATCACTACTTCCGCTTTCTCCGGTTCGACTTGGCCGACGGGTACAAACACCGAAGGGCTCGCGGGTTCTTCCGCGCTGGTCTCGTGGACATCGTCAATAACACCCACCACGCGCGTATCCCCATCCCCAATTCCCTGTGCCAACTTACCAATCGGGTCCTGACCTGGCCACTCTCTGCGCGCCGCCGCTTGATTAATAATGATGACGTGTTCGCTCTTGGCCTGATCGTCCCAGGCAAAGTCTCGCCCGGCTTTCAGTCGCATTCCCATGGTCTGCAGATAGCGCGGTGTGACAACCGAGATCATTACATCGAGGTCATCACCCGCTTTGTGTGCTCTCCCTTTTGCACTTAAATCCCAACTGCGTCCGTGCTCGAAAGGCAGGTTGTCGGTAACGGCGACAGACTGTACACCGGGAATCGCCTGTACTTGGCGAACCATCTCTTGAAACTTACTTGCACGCTGCTCGCTCGGGCTGTTGCCATCATTGTCCGGCTGATAGTCCATTCGAATCGACGAGACCCGCTCTGGTTCAAATCCCAGGTCCACGCGCAAGACCTGCAGGAAGCCCCGTAGTAATAATCCTGCGGAGGCAATCAACACGCAGGCTAGTGCCACCTCGCCAACAACAAGTGTCGTCCTCAGCCGGCCATGCATATGGCCGCCGCTCCTGCCTTGGCCCTGGTTCTTCAATGTCTCTTGGAGGTCTTCGTCCGTGATCTTCAACCCGGGAAGCAGCCCGAGCACCGATCCCACACTCAAGGCGAGCACAAGGGTCCAAACTAGGACCGCACCATCCACGCGCACCGTGCTCATCAGCGGCAGATCCCCTACATTTTCATGAGCGAGGAACATTGTGACTGCATAGGCGAGTGCCAATCCGACTGCCGCTCCCGCTCCAGAGAGCAGAAGACTCTCGGTGACGAGTTGCCTTACCAATCGTCCGCGCCCTGCGCCGAGCGCAACGCGCATAGCAAACTCTTTTTTGCGAGAAGAAGCGCGCGCCAGCAGCAAGCTCGAAAGATTGACGCACACGATCAGAAGAATCAGGCCGACCGCGCCCCACAAGAACTCCAGCGACCGCCGCAGTTTACCGCTCACATGCTCCTTTAGTCCCACAATCGCAGGCTGGTAATCCGTAACGCCGCCCAGCTTTAGTGTGTCGCGTAGATTGGGAAGCAGTGTCTTCGCCTCCGCCTCTGCCTGCTCGACAGACACGCCAGGCCTCCGACGTCCCACCAGCGCCAACACATGTCCCCAATCCTGCACGTTTTCCGGAATCACAGGAACGAAGTAACCGAGCTTAGCGCCTGGACTGAACACACTGCCGAAGTCGAAGTTTTCAGGAAGCACACCAACGACGGTGCGGGTGTTCTTATCCAGCCTGATGGTCTTTCCGATGATTCGAGGATCGCTGTGGAACTGGTTCCTCCAAAATGCATGACTCAACATCACCACTGGCGCCGCACCCTTGACAGCATCGCTCTCTGTAAACTGCCGCCCCATTGCAGGCTCCAAGCCGAGCATGGAAAAGAAGTCCTGCAGCACCCAGACACCAGCGACAGGCATTGGATAAGCGCCCGTCTGCATCAGCTTGGTCTCACCTATCGACAGATACGGAATGTAGCCCGAGAGATACTGGAGCGATTTGTTGTAGCGGCGATATGCGTCCCATCCCTCCACACGAAAACCTGTTTCCCCCATGCTACCTTTGCCAAAGTTGCCAGTTATCCAGACCAACTCATCGGCGTGATGAAAAGGAAGAGGGCGCAGGAGAATCGTATTTACTACGCTGAACACCGCGACGTTCGCACCGATGCCTAACGCAAGAATCAGCACTGCCACAAATGTGAACCCGCGTTCTCTTCGCAGCACACGAAACGTATAACGCAGGTCCTGTTTTAGCTTGTCCCAACTCTGCCCTGGTCGGAGGTCTTCGCACTGCTCCAACGTGTTTTCCACGCCGCCAAAATCGATCATCGCACGTCTCCGTGCTTCGGCTGGTTCCATCCCGTGTTCCAGGTAGATCTCAGTGAGCCGCTCAATGTGCTCACGCATCTCTTCCTCGAGATCTTGCGCACGCTTGCCTCGGAAGAGAAAGCGAAAACGCGTCATCCACTCTTGCAACATGTTGCGCATTACCCCTCTGCCTTTGGGCTAAGCACTAACCCTATGGCCGAACTCAGACGGTTCCACTGCTGCAACTCTGCCTTCAACTGCTTCCTACCCGCTGTGGTTAACGCGTAGAACCTCGCTCTGCGGTTATTCTCCGAAGTACCCCAGCTGGAGGTGATCCAGCCCTTGTACTCCAGCCGTTGTAGCGCCGGATACAGGGAACCCTGTCCAATTTGCAAAACGTTCTGAGAGAGTTGATGGATTCGGGTGGTGATCCCCCAGCCATGCCTGGCCCCGTGGGCCAGGGTTCTTAGAATCAAAACATCCAGCGTTCCTTGCAATAAGTCAGTAGATGGCGACACGCATTCTCCCCTCGACGTTCGACAATAGGGTGCATAAACTCTTGTCGGATGTCAACAGGAAGATACGTGAGGCGGCTAACATTTGTTCCATGAGCCTAGAAGATCGGGAGAAGAGTTGAAGTTTAAGTGAGACAAGAAGAAATTCGTCACTCAGTCGGTACCGAGAAACGCTCTTGTATTGAGTACCTTCGCCAACTTCCGGGTAGTCGGCAAGCCGGAACAAAACACTTCAGCGGCGTCGACAGCGGCTCACTCGTAATCATTTGCGTTGGTAGCGAAGGCTGAGTGGGTTCAGTCGCGATGGTGCATGGCGAAGATTTTGGCGGTGCTGTCTTCGTAGGGGTAGACGTGCACCATCCAGCCAAAGATGACCGGATAGAATGTGCCGCCGGCGGCATCGCAGGCTTCTTGGGTGGTGATGGAGCCGCGCAGACCGAACTTGGTCCAATCCGCGTGACGGCGTTCGCCGCGCGGGGGCAGACAGAGATTTATGTGTTGGTGCCAAGTGGCCACGCTAAGCGGCACGCGCTGGTTCAACTGGTCTTCGGTAGCGCGCTTCGGCATGGTGTACATGGCGCCGACTAATTCGTAACCGTTTGCGGTCTTCTTGTAGAGCAGGGAAGTGGGGCGCGCGGGATCGAACTCGAAGGCTTCCAAGAAACCGTTTTCGTAATTGGTGAAGTGATATTCCTGCTGCGGAACGTTGGGCATGAAGATTTTGTAGCCATCGTTAAGTGCGACGCGATAGTCCTTGTACTTGTCGATAGCGGCGCGCAATTGGTCGACAATTTCATTGGCACGGCGCTGGTCGTCAGCGTTGGCAGCCCGGGGTTTGGTCATATGCATATGGGCACTATCGCCGCTGTGCATATGTTGCATTTCGACTATGGCGTTGTGTTCACCCGTGGACGCGTCGGCGTCATCCATCGTCATTCCAGGCATGCTGGGTTGTTGGCCGCTCTGCGCGTCCTGCGCGGCTTCGGCCGTGGACATAGCTACAGCAGGCGGATGATGACCGGGAATTGCGGCCAGCAGCACTCCCACCAGGAACAATGCGCTGATGCCAATGGCGGCGTTGGTGAGAAGTTGTCGTAAGGTCTTACGGGCGAACATTCATCCTCGTTTCTGGTGCTGTAGAGAAAGCCGAATCTGTGAACATGTACGTCTCGGCGTTTTTGCCTTCACTTCATAATACGCAAGCGCTCATGAATAATTTCCCGAGGTTTTGCGAGTCAGTTCCCAAGACAAAACTGTCCGCGAGTACAGTGAAGATTTTTTGTTGTGGGGTAACGCTGTTCGCCAGGGCGGCGATTGCCGGGGCGTGCATGTTAAACTGGCGGCCATCGTGAAAATCGAATCAATCCAGGCAGTTAAGTCACTCTCCGGCGGGGTTGAAGTTCCCGGCGACAAATCGATCTCCCACCGATACGCCATGCTCGCGGCTCTGGCGAATGGCACCAGCGAACTGCGCAATTTTGCTGCAGCGCGAGACTGCCACAGCACGCTGGGCTGCCTGAAGGCGCTGGGCGTGGCGGTAAAGGTGGAAGGGGCAAAGGTACAGATCACAGGCCGTGGTCTGCGGGGACTGAAAAGCTCGTGGCGCAGGTTGGATGCGGAAAATTCGGGCACGACCATCCGGCTGCTTTCGGGAATCCTCAGCGGGCAGACGTTCACAACGAAAATTAGCGGAGACGCGTCGCTGCAGAAGCGTCCGATGAAACGGGTGATGACGCCGCTGCGGGAAATGGGAGCAGATATTCGCGGGAGGGATGAGAATTTTCCACCGCTGGAGATTCGAGGAGGAAAGCTGCACGGCATTTTGTATCAAATGCCGATGGCGAGCGCGCAGGTGAAGTCGGCGGTGCTGCTGGCGGGGTTGTATGCGGAAGGAGAAACGTCGGTGACCGAACCTGCGGCCACTCGCGATCACACGGAACTAGCGCTGATGGAGTTTGGTGCGCCGATACGCCAGCAGGGAAGGACGATTTCCATCAAAGGATTGGCCAGCAGGAAGGATGGGGATGCGGGGCTGCGACCGGTTTCGACCGACATTCCAGGTGATCTGTCGTCAGCGGTATTTTTCATTGCGGCGGCTTCCCTGCTGCCGGAGTCGAATCTATATATCGGCAATGTTGGATTGAATCCTACGCGCGCCGCGATCTTGGACCTGTTCCATCAGATGGGAGCCGCAATTAGCGTAGTGAACGTGCAAACGAAGCAAGGGGAAGTAGTGGGCGACCTATCTGTCAAAGGTACGGAATTGAAGGGAGGGCTGATTTCCGGCGAGCGGGTGGCTTTATTGATTGACGAATTGCCTATGTTGGCTGCGCTAGGCCCCTTTACGGAGCAGGGAATTGAGATTCGGGATGCCGCGGAACTGCGCGTGAAGGAGAGCGACCGGATCGCGGCGCTGGCGGAGAATTTGAAGCGCATGGGAGCGAAAGTAGAAGAGCGGCCGGACGGATTGCGGGTGGAAGGCCGCAGCGCGGGGAAACTGCATGGGGCGGAGATCGATACTCGCGGCGATCATCGCATCGCCATGGCGTTTGCGGTGGCCGGATTAGCAACGGAAGGGGAAACGCGCATCCTGGATGCAGGTTGCGCGGGAGTGTCGTATCCCAATTTTTTTCAGGAACTCAGGCGGTTGGCGGAAGCGTAGGAGCGCCTATTGCTCGATTGGCGCAGGTGGTGTAGGCGCGTTTGGTGGACCCGGCAGCGCGCGAGGCGCAGGAGCTGGCGCTGGGTGGGGCGAGATGGCGGTGCGCTGAAGTTCGATATTGCCGTAGCTGGTCCTCAAGGTGATCTTTGGCCCCTTGCCGGAACCGTATTTGCCGGCTAAGTGGGAATCGCCCGATTCGGACTTGGTGGCTCCGAGGCTCGGAAATTCGGAGTCGATGTCGCAATTCTGGCAATCGGCTGTGATCTCGAAACTGGAACTGCCGGGGACGGTAAGAGAGATTCCGGCGGAAGAATTAGTGATGGTGACATCTTCTTTCGGGACGGTGGTAAAGCGCACGGAAGTTTGCGCATTGCGATTGTCGATGGCGACCTTGCCACCGGGGTTCTCCACGTTGACCTCTTGATCGCGCGTGCGCACGGTGACATTTCCGGGGGCATCGATCACGTCCAGATTGCCGCTACCGGCTTCCATGTGGCCCGACAGGGTGGAAATGGTCAGATCGGTTTTAGGCGAAACCAGGTGCACGCCCTTGGTCACCTGATCCGCACGGAGGGGACCGTAGAAATCGCCTTCGATGGTGAGGGTGCCAGAGGTATTGTCCACCTCGATCTCGCCACCCTTACCGGAAATTTTCACGTCGCCCTTGGTATCGGCGACCTTGACATCGCCTTTTCTGGTCTCAACCAGAACTTCGCCGTTGGTGCCGCGCACTTCGACGTCACCGTTTTGGTCGGTTACGCTAACGCCGGCCAGGAAATCCGAGACGGTAACGTCGCCCTTTTCGGTTCTGATGGTGACTGGGGAATTCTGCGGAACGGAGACGTTGAGGTCAACGCTGACGCGCGGATCGGAAGAGTTGTCACCTGCCGGATGCACTTCGTAGCTGTCGCCATTTTGAGCGATGTCGACGGTAACGGGCTTGGCGATGCGGTCCGCTTCACCCTGGCTCCAGGTGCGGACGTTCTTCTTTGCGGATACTTGAATTTGAGGTTCGTCGGAAGCGCGAACGGTAATGTCGCCACGAGCGTTTTGCACTACGACGCGAGCGTTTGCGGGGATGGTCTTGGCTGGCACATCCAGATCGAATTCGTAATTGTCGCCGCGCATGTCTTCGAAGGCGCCCCCGAATTTTTGCTTGCCTACATCGACGGCGACGACGATGCCCATGAGCGCAAGCATGGCCACCACGAGAACGACTTCACCGCCGGTAATGCCACCACCAGCGCCGCCAAAACGGCGGCCTACGGTGCGTTCGTAAAGCTTGATCACGCCCCAAAAAATAATGAGCAGCGGCCACCAGCGAGTGAAAAAGTCGGTCAGTTCCAGGTGACCATAGTTGTGGAGGAGCAGGAGGATTCCTACGGAGATAAGCACCAGACCGGAAAAAAGACCGCTGCTGCGCGACCGGGTGGGCGGCATAGTGGCTTATTGTCCTTGGCTGCTATAAGGCGGCGCTGGAGGAGGGACGCTGGGTGGAGCGCCGGGCGGTAGCGGATTCGGAGGAGGAGGTTCCACGTGGCCGTCTCGCGGAGCCATAGAAGAAGCGAGCAGCAGCAGGCCAATGACAACCAAAAGAACCGGCCAGGTATTACCAAAATCAAATTGTCCGCCGCGAACCTGGTGCAGGAGGAAGAGGATGCCGAGAGTGATCAGAATCGCGGGACCCATCAAACCGCGAATGGTACAGCTCTGACACCGGCATCGAACTTGCGCACTCATGGATTGCTCACCTCAACTCTGCCCGCTCATGCGATTTCTGAGCAGCAAAACACCAATACCGATCAAGATCAAGGGGAAGATCAATTCCCGGACGCGGAAGAAATCAAAAAAGCCAAAATTGTTCAGCAGGAACAGGCCGCCGAGTACGATCAACAGAATTGGGCCGATGGCTTTTTGCCTGGTCAAATTTTCCAGTGGATCCTGGTATTTCTCGCCGGTCTGTCGAGCCTTCAATGTGCGGACCGCGTCGATGGCCATATAAAAAGGAAAAAGCACCAAGGCGCAAATGAGCACGGCCTGTGCGCCATCTCCCAAATTCAAACTGATGCCTAGAATGATGCCGGCGAAGATCACAATGTGCAGCAAGGCCTTGTTGTATTCACCGTTGTAGATGGCGCCCAGGCCGGGGATCAATCCCAGGATAAAGGCCAGCACAGGCGAGGAGGAGGCAGGAGGCGCAGGGACCGCGGGAACTCCCACAGGAATTGCAGATGGAGGAACGGGAGGAACGGTTTCCCCCGAAACCACCGGATTTCCGGGATTGGGCGCCGGCGGCAAGCCTACGACTCTAGCCAAGCAGTCTTCGCAGTACAGCACATCGCGCACGGGGCGGACGCATGCCGGGCACATGGGTTTGCCGCAGTTCCGGCAAAATCCTGATGCGTCGACATCCGGATGCACCGCACATTTCATCGAAGGCTCCTCTCGAAGACAATGGGACCATCGGCGGCTAGCATTTCCACCTGGCGGGCAAGCTCGTTGGCGCGATTCTGCTGTTTGGGTTGAACGCCAGTGTGATCGTCGCTCTGCCCGGGGTGCTTCTCCGGGGTCTGCTGAGGGACACTCTCTTGCGGAGTAACTTGCAGATTGTCCTGATCTTGCCGCAGGCGCGACTGAATTTCGTACACGACGCGCCAATCGCTGACGCTACGCACTAACTGCGCGTACGTGAGATGCAGCCGACGGTCGGTGTTTCGATACACGTTCACCGGGTGCAGATCGGCGAGTTTGGGTTTGCGCAAAGAAATTCCCGAGGCGCTCAATAGGATAAATAAGGTGGCCAGCACGCTGGCAGCGCCATAGGCAAATTTCGGTGTGGCCAAGCCGCTGATGAATTTCTGAACGGCTTGCCAGCCGGAAACCTTGTTGCGCGGCCCCAAGGTGTTGTCGAGGATCGAATAAACCAGCTGCGGAGGAGTGGGTAGGTCTTCCATGGAGCGTAATTCGCTCATGACACTGCTAACGCCGGCAACGAGCGGACCGCATTCGGCGCAGCTACGCACATGCACTTCGAACGCCTCACGATCCGGGGCTTGCAGCAAGCCTTCCAGATAGTCACTCAATTGAGCTTCAATTTGGTCGCAGGTCCAGGTCATAGTTCGACCCCCACAGGGAACGACATCCTTTCCCTTAGAATTACCAGATTCTTGATGATTTCGCCCGTCCTCATGACGGTCTTACTCCCATTTGTTGCAAGATCTTGGCTAACTCGATACGTCCACGATTGATTCGAGATTTCACAGTGCCTTCGGGCACTTCCAGGACGTGCTGAATCTCCGCATATTCCAATTGCTGGAGGTCTCGCAAAATGACCGCTTCGCGTAACTCCGGCGAGAGCCTGGTCAGCGCGCTTTGAATCTGGCCGCTCAACTCGTTCGTCAGGGCCTGCTGGTCTGGGCGCCGAGCCATAGATTCTTTGTTCTCCACCACGGGCATAGCTTCGTCGAGAGAATCGGTCTGCCGATCGCGTTTGGTACGGCGATAATGGTCGATCAGCAGATTTCTGGTCACGCTGGTCATCCAAGTTGCAAAGCCGCCGTGGGCTGAGCGGTAACTTCCCAGAGTCCGGTACACTCGCAAGAAGACCTCCTGTGAAATGTCCTCGGCCTCGGTTCGGTTGCCAACGAATCGATAGCAGATGTTGAAGATGCGGCGCGAGTGTCGACGTACAAGTTCCTCCCAGGCCGAGCCATCGCCCTGGAGGCAACGCTGGACCAGTTGGGCATCCTGCTCCAAGCTCTCTTAGCCCCATTCTCCAGTAACCTGCTCAGGCATAACCCTTTAATAGGATTACTCGGCCTGTCACCTAATGGAACGTAAATTGCCCCGAAAATGTTCCCCACCACGAGCGACCCGCCGACCAACCTAGCGGCATCTTACTCGGCTCCGACGACAGAGACAAGGCTTTGCAATTGAATTGGTTACGACAGGGACGAGAAGTTCTACGGCGGACTCGGAGTCGAGCTACCAGCAAATTCTGGGACGAATCAGGTTTGCATCTTGGACGGAATCTGGCTACGCTGCCTTTATGTGGTCAAAGTCGAGGAAGTGGGTACTGCTGGGCCTAGCCGCAGCGGTAATAATTTTTCTGTTATATCGCTCGCGGGGCTTGTTGCACCTGAGCGAGTTCAGT
>CAVTTX010000010.1:0-1125851 GCA_963737645.1 Candidatus Acidiferrales bacterium | reverse complement strand
CATAGGGAAACGATTTCGATTCAGACCGCGAGCCGACAACGACAAGGGTCTCGCCAAGTAAGGCAGCTCGTTCCGATAGCTCCATCGCCTGTGCGGCCTGAACGGAGAGGTGTCTGATGAGCTTCTGCTCCTTCAGCTCCATCCTGGCGGTAGCAGAACACAACGCGCAGTTGCGCGCGAATGCATAGGACCTTCCACAACGAATAGGCAACCCGGTCGTCAGTCACGCTGTTTTCTAATTCAAAGACAGCAACCGGAAAACGCCATCGCCCTATGGGTCCTCAAATGCTATTGCATCGAGCCCTAAGTATTCTTGTTGCGAGATGGAGCAAGCTTGACCTGTGCCCCTTCGCGCTACCTTTCCACTCCATTGCTTCGCAAGTGGCGACCACAACCGAAGTGAGCGCCCGCGTCCAGTCGCCTAGTTGCGCCCTTATCGCCGCGTCACGCAACAACCCTGCGGCCTCGTGACCGCGCACCGTTTCCATGAATTTCCCGAACCATCGTTCGGCAAGCACGTGGGCCATCAGAACCCCAGCCCCTTCTTCCTTGCCAGTACACCCTCCACCCACCGTCTTTCACCAGTTCCTTTTGGATAGAGAGCTGAAAGAGCTTGAGCCAAGCGCCAGAAGAGCGTCGGTCTTGCCCAGCGCCATCATTCACCAAGAAGCGTTTCAGAGCCTCCCCTCGACCGGCTGCAAAGAGGATCATGGCCTGGTGAATCCGGTCGAGTACAGTCGTGCCAATTCGCGACCCAGTTTTTTCGCCCCAGCCACCTTCCGATTCGTCAGGTTCTCCAATGACATCCAGTAGAGAAACCTGCTCCGGCTTGCCTTTTCGTTTTGTTCGTCGCGCCCTCATCCTTGCCAAAAAGATATCGCGCTCTCAGAAACAAGGCCGAGTCCGGCCTTATCTCCGCTAGCCTCTGCCAGACTCGTCGATTGCCCCAAATCCGCTACCGACCTTCGCCATTTCCTTGCCGCGTCATATCCAACACAAATCCGCTCAGTTTCGTTTTCTTGCCGGAATCCTCCTCATCTTGTTCATCCTCCTCGATTAGCTCGGCCCCACCGTCTAGATTCGATCCTGTCGAAAGCGTCCACAACCACATCGCCGTGAGTCGCGCATCCTCCTCAAACCCAGATGCATCAGCTCCTGCAAAAATCATATTAAGGGCTTCTCTAGCTACGGCCGCCCAGACGTATTCTAAATACTCCTTCAGTGGAACTACCTCTCCGCTTGCTTTTTCCACTCTGGAATATCGTGAGAAAATCTCTAGCGCTGGACCCAAACAAGCAAAGATTGCGTCCGCGCCCACAACACCTTCGGCTGCAAGTCGAGGCATCCAGTCTTGGATTCGCTTCGGCAATTCACTAAGGACATCTCGCCAATTCCCAACTGGAGGTCCGCCCAATGAATTCGGATCGGCCCCGCCCCAACATCAAGATGGACGGATGAAGCGAGCGCGGCGGAGTTTGAGCACGGAGTCGGTTGCCCATCTCTGTATCAACCGGCCACGAAGCGGTGATGATCCAGCCGGAAGTGATCAGCGCTCCTAGCATTGCTTCCCATCCCGCAGTCTCCTTGTTGGCGAACACAAACACGCCAATAGCTGAGAGCTTGGCCATTCGACGGCATTCGGTGCAGGCTTTCGCCATCGTCTGTTCAAACCACTCACTATCCTTGTGGCGATACATTGCGGCTCGATGTGAAAGTGAAACGCACTCATCTTCTTTTGGGCTGAGTTCCGCTCCGAACAAGTCAGGATGTAAATGGCCAATGCTTCGTTTAAGCCAGGAGTAGAAAAAATCCGATAAGTCAGCGTATGGTATTGCGGCGTAATAAGGGGGATCGGTTACGACTGCATCAACGGTATCGTTAGGCAAGGGATGATTTGTTGCAGATGCCCTGGCTACAGTACCTTGGGGAAGTTTGGCTTCGGCATTTCTTTCAATCACTCGCAATACCCATTCTGAAGCACCGTTCCATCCGTTGTCGGAGAGAAGATTGACTTCAGCAAAATCCCAAATCATCGGCAATGCTTGGCGGCCAAAAACGTGGGTTGCCATGTCGCGAGTGTTATCCCATACGACGAACCTGCATTTATCCGCGCATCTGTCCAGTGCAAGCGCCAGACAAGTCTGGATCGCCCCTTTGAATCCAGCATCAGATTCATTTGGAGCCACGTGCCGCAGGAGTTGGACAAGAGTTGTCAATCCTAGTCCCTGCCGCGGAGAGAAAAGATCACCCCAGGTTGTCATGCCGTATAGCACGACATTAAAAAAACCACGAAGATGATTGAGCTGCCCATCCGGCATCAACGATTCCGTGCCAACGTGCTCTGCGATTCGGCGTTTGAGTTCGCATGAAGCCTGGAAGGCCGCCTCCAGATCCTTGGTTGTCGGAACCGCGCTACGCCCCGACGTACTCGAATTGGAAGCGATTACACAGAGAAGGCGAGCATCTTCCGCGCCTCCGCGTCGGTTGATCAATTGGCGTCGAACGCTCTCTACGGCTGTCGTATAGCCAGTAATGGGGCAGGTTGCTGCGCCGCCAGACGACGTGCCCTTCTCTACCTCCGAAGGCGAACTTGCATGAAACACTTCAAGTAGCGGTCTGCGAACTTTTAGCGTTCTGCCATCTGCGTAAGTTGCAGAGGCTATTTCGGATATGACATGGCCGTCCTTGTCACGAATCCAACGCAAGGCCTGGTAACGCCCTGGTTTCTTGAGAAGCAGCATCGATCGGAGCAAGGGAACTTCTACCGGGTATTTGTCCTGACTTGGTGCTTCAGACAGAATGGTGCGCGCCCAGAGGTACGCTCCTACTGAATCACCTGCGCTCGTTTCCGGGTAATACGCTCGGAGCTCAGACGCCAGTTGTACATATATCCATTCGCTCCACTTCCGAACTTCGTCGGCCAGGTGTTGGCCGTATTTGGGAATATATTCAAGGACCACTTTGTTGAGCAGCACTGCAACAGGATTTAGATCGCTGGCGAAAGCGTCCGCTCCAACGCGCAAGGCTTCAAGCGGGATTGAACCGCCGCCGGCAAACGGGTCCACGACCAGGGGGCGAGTGCCCACAGCACCCTCTAAGGCTTCGTGAGCGACTTGGGTTATCGCACGACTGGTTTCCAAATACTCTGCCACTGTTGAATTGTCCCAGTTTGCGAAATCGGCAATAAAATCGAGCAAAGCAAAGCGCAATACGTTTAAGTGCGCTTCTTTGGTCGGATCCAAACCTCCCGAATTCGATAACTTCTGCCACCAGTCCAGCTTTCGTGGGAGCAATGCGCTGCCAGTTCCTTGTCGCTGGTAGCTTTCTGCGCGAACTCATTTATGAGTCGAGAAGCCTGATCACGAAATTGTTGAGGACAGTCCGGTTCTCGCCGGGTTGGGCCAAAGCGCAGCACAAATGACCGCCCTGCAAGCTGCTAAAGGTCGTCTTGCCCACCATATATGCAGAGTGGAGATACGCCCGTGCCGGATGCTTTTCTCGCGTCTCGCATGTTCCGATATCCGTTTGATCGGAAGATCCACTTCAATCAGTCGTTTAGGATAGTTTGATGGTGAGGCTATCAGTTAAGAAGCGCCTTTCAGGATCTCGCTCGCTCTCACAAAAACACGTCGCTTCTGAACCGCAAAGTCCTTCTTTCGCTGTAATAGGTCAGGAAGTTCAATACGACCTTCGAGCACTGCCATCAAATCTCCGCCATCCATACAAATAAGCCGGGGGCGGTTGCCTTGAGAATAGCTTTCGATTGCTTCCGGACTGAAATCATTGATCGAAATAAATAATCCCAATGTATTGTCCAGGCTGGATCCCACCACACCATCAAGGTCACGCAAGTCTCCGAGTATCACAGGTTTCTCTTGCCACTTAGCTTCCAGCAAGTAATGGTCTCCAGCGAGCACAAATGCGCCGTCAATCTGCTCGCCTACCCGCTTGGAACGCTCCGCGCGGATTTAGATCGAATAAAAGAGGTCGTAGAGCAATTCCTCTAGGCCATATCCGCGTTTTTCTTGTGATCAGCATTTCCGCAATACGCCAGGAACCTCTTCTGGATTTCAGAAAGCTTGGATTGAAAGTGTGCTCCACGTTGGGCCTCCTCAACCTTTCTCAGACGCGCTCGTTTTTGTTCTTCGGCGCTCTGCTTCGCCGCATCATGATCTTTTACTAGCAAGCGCAGGTGCTCAAGGCACCGTTCAGCATCGCGTTTCCGTTTTTGGCCGTCCGAGAGCCAAAAGTAGGTGGTCACCATCCTTATAAGCAAGAGTCTCCTGGAAGCATGCGCCGAAGCGGACCAATGCCGGTTGGACCAGAGTTCAGCGAATCAATGATCGGAGACACGATGTGGAACTTGTATTTGTTCCAGTCCTGGGCTGCAACCAATTGAGCGTCTACATCGCACCTTTGGAAGAGCGCCCTGACATCCTGCTTCTTCCAAAAGACATTGATGACAGCTTCTTTCAAGGCTGTTGCGATGTTGTCAGGGAAATAGTTACTCATGCGCCGTAGCCCTGATGACAGCGTCAGCCCCAACGTGGAAATGTTCGATCTTTACGATAGGCTCCCATCCCAGCCGCACCGGGTCCTGGTACGATGTGGATTGCAGGCGTGGAGCCGCAGTTGAAGACAGCGTAGAGCCAGTAGTCTTTTTCAATCTCTCAGAAGTCTTGTATTCATTCGAACTGAGCGCAATCTCACCGATTGCCGCGCGACCTTTTACTTCAATGAACCTGACTTCAATCGCCGTCTGGGGGTCTTCGGGATGGGGTTTTCGTGAGATGAGATCAAAACCGCGATTGTCCTTTTCCACGCTTTCGACCTTCCAACCTCTCGCTTCTTCGTGGGCGATCACCGCCTGTACAGCGATCCGCTCGATTTCTTCATCCGCACCATCGGCGCGATTCCCGGTGACATCCGTTCGGGATGGGGAAGAACCCAAGCCCTTCCGTGATGACGAATGTCGGAAATGGTGCAATGCCGTTCTTGCTTCAGTTCCACACGCCGCCGCTCCAATCGCCCATTCAGTTCGTCCAGGCGGTCTTCCGTTGTCTTGATATTTGCTGCCAGCAGCGGACTGGCGTCCCCTTTTTGTTGCTGTTCCAGCAGTTCGGCCATGTGGAGATTTTGCCGGTCGATTAAAGCGTTGAGACTGATTTCGACATGCTTGGCGATTGTAGAAATCTCCTTCTCCCGCTGCACCGATATCTCTTCCAGGAAAGGTTGGAGAGCATCCTCAACCACCGCGTGTTCCACCCGCGCCCAAGGTCCGGCAGGCTGGAGTCGTCTGGCGTCGCACTCCCTTGTTGAGTCGCGACGAAGTCCAAGAACAATGTCGGCTGGCGCACTGTCATCGCTCCGGTCATCTCCGTCTGAACTACGAACAACCGCCGATGCAAGACGTTCCCGCTCCCGTCCCGAATGGCTGCGGAAATAATACGTCCAGACGGCCCGGCTGCTTTGTATTGATGTCAAAGAAGACTGTCCCGCGATCGAGATCATCCTGGACGCGCTCCCAAACATCCTCTCGAACGCATTCAAACAGCGCGTGGCCCGGCGTTATCCATTCGAGGGTAGGATCATCTGTCAGGAATCTTTTGTCGAAGGCAGCCTGTTTGTACTCGCGGCCTAATTTCCCAAACCGATTCTCCAGCCGCTCCCCAAGGGGCCAGAGCGTGCGGGGGATTCGTCCAATGCGATAGATGTGTTTGTCTTTCTGAATTTCCTTTGGATAGAGACCGGTTACCGGAGCCGCTTGTAGGAAGAAGTCTTCGACGACCTCGGGGACGAGACGACGTTCTTTGGCTTCCGCCGATTTTCCGAGGATTGCCGAGAGATTCAATTCACGCTTTGCCAGGCCCTCCAGCGCCGAGTGAGTGATCTTTCGGAATCGGTCTGTATCCACCTGCTCAACGATGCGACTTTTGATGACCTCTTCTGTAAGGTTTCGCGCATACATATCGCGGAGCATTCGTTCGAGCTGATTAGAGGAAAATACGTCTCCCAGTACATTGAAAACTGTTCCCGTGCGTTTGGGGTCGAGATCGTCTTCAATTTTCTTAATACGTTCAAACAACTTCTGAAGAACTCTGCCCTCACGCGTGTTCGTGGAGACAAAATTCAGGATTAGGCAGTCCTTCTCCTGTCCATAGCGGTGAATTCGCCCCATACGCTGTTCGAGCCGCATCGGATTCCACGGGATGTCGTAGTTCACCATCAACCAGCAAAACTGAAGATTGATACCTTCGCCTGCGGCCTCTGTAGCGACAAGAACCTGGCAATTTTCACGGAATTCGCGCTCGGCATAAATTCGCGTCCCAGGACTATCGCGGTCTCCGATCTTCATGCCGCCGTGAATTTGAGTGACGGACAAGCCCCACTTCACCAGTTTTCCTAACGGACGTCCTTCTTTGCCGTCGCCAGCGAGAAAATCGAGAGTGTCTTTGTGTTCGGTGAACAGAAGCAGCTTCATCTTGGGGTCGCTGAAGACGCCCCGCATTGTGAGCACGTCTTTTAGTACCACCAGTTTTCGCTCAACTTCTCGCTCCTCTAGTTCGCATGCTTGAGCGATTAGCTTTCCTAGCTGAAGGATTTCCTCTCGAAGGGCCACAGGATCGACGGATGCAACTACGTCTTCTAGCTGTGCGACAATTTCCTCGCGTTCCTCTTCGGGTAGATCCTCAAAATCTTCTGGTAACTTTCGACTGATTTGTTCCTGTCGGTAAGCCTCGGGGTCAGCAAGGATTTTCTCGCGCTTTCCTTTCATTCTTTCCAATGTCCGACGAACCGCATAGACGCTTGAAGCGAATCGACGCTGTAGCATCGCCATCGTGAAGCCGAGTGCGCGGCCACGTGGCGAATCGTCGGATGCCGCCTTTATGGATTGGTCCTCAACGTAGCGCGTCAGCGCGTCGTAAAACTCCCACTCTTCATCATCAATCTGGAATTCGGTTGTCTGGACATTTCGCTTGGTAAAGAGCGTTTTTACCTTTCCCGTTTCAGGATCAGGGAAAGTAACAAGAGCCTCTTTGATGCGACGCAAATAAAACGGAGCGTCGCGCCTCTTCATAGCCTCTTCCAGGCTCTGAACGTCTCCATATACGTCCTTATCGAGCAGACTGAGAAAGAGGCAAAAGTTTTCAGGATCTCCCTTGTGAGGAGTCGCAGTCATCAAGAGATAGTGGTCCGTGCGGTCCGACAACGCCTCGCCGAGTTGGTAAGCCAGCGTTTTCTTATCTGTACTGTAAGCGCTCATTTTGTGTGCTTCGTCAACAATGATCAAATCCCATTGACTACGCAGCAGGCTTTCGTTTGCATCATCGACTCGGGATACCCAAGATACTGAGGTGATGACCTGATTCTTTTCTTGCCATGGATTTGAACCATAGTTCGCTCGAAGAACGTCGCTTCGAATGATTTCAAAATTCTCTCGAAACTTATCTTTCATCTCTCGTTGCCACTGAAAAGATAGACTGGCAGGTGTGACAATTAGAGTGCGCTTGATGAGCCCGCGTATCTTCAGTTCCTTAATCAACAGTCCTGCCATGATTGTCTTGCCCGCACCAGGGTCATCTGCCAGAAGGAATCGGATTCTAGGGAGCTGGAGGAAATAGTCGTAAACCGCTTCGAGCTGATGTGGTAGTGGGTCTACGCGAGCAATCGAAAGCGCGAAATAAGGATCATATTCGTAAGCCAGCCCCAATCGGAGGGCTTCGATGCCCAATCGAAATCTTTGCGGGTCACCATCGAATGCAGCCTTCTCCGGGGCCGCTGTCAGCGTGGAGACTTGTTCGGCATTCAGCACTGGCTCATGTACCTGGCCACTCGTTAGGCCTTTTCCGACCAGCTTCACGGACTGCCCCATAGGGATCACCACAATCACCTGAACCGGTTCAGAGAAGATGGGACCGCGCACGGTCACGCCGGACTTGAGTTGGTCTATTCGCATAGAGTTTTGGTCGCGTAACTGATTTTGAGCATTCATGATCCTGTATCGGATCTGAGTTAGCTCGAAAGGTCCTTTCGACGGCAGCAACCCAATCTCATCGCCGCGCTTCAAGCGCATTCATTGTTCTATCGCCAACGAGACGGTAATTTTCCAACGATGCTTTTAGCACAGCTATAAGATCAGCCTTTTCTTCCGGGCCTGGTTTCCAAGAAGTGTCACAGATTATGTGATAGAGCGGAAATTCATCCCGCTCCAACTTGTCCAGGGTAGCTTCAAGCTCATTTGAACGGAATGAATGTAGGACAAGCCCGCGGTAGTATCGGCACGCTGGGTTCGGGCAGCGCGACAAGAAATATACCCGCCTCAACTCAAGGAAGTTTCGCGCAAGTGTTATCGCGTCATTGTGAATGGATTTGAACGGCTCAGTCTCGAGAATTTGGCGCCAGTGTTGATCAGGCACAACAAACCACGTCGGCAGCCCGCGCGATTGCGGATTGCCGAGCGGATTTTCGCCGTCACCGTTCCATCGCATCGCTAGGACAGGTTTGTTGTCCCAACGGCCGATTGCCAGTGAACTCTGTCCCTCACCGCCATCGAAAAGTACATGGATAAGGGACCAAAAGCGCTTCGGAGACTGCACCTCGGTCGGCTTTATATACGTAGTCATCTTTGTGAGTCTATATGTAGTGCATCACGTGCGTCAATACATGTATTGTCTCTGCTCATGGAACCCGAGCCGTACGCCTATTTATTAGTTGTTCAAATAGGCTAGGTATGGATCCTTGACAAAATGTCAAGTCACCTGTAAAGTGTAAAGTGGTCTGTAAGGCAGGGAGGCCACAATGGGCACGAAGATGGGATCCGCACCGGTTTACTTCACCATAGCGCAGGTCCGGTTCAATCCGATCCTCACGCTCGACACATACGCGCCACAAATCCAAGAGCGGCTCCGAAAGGAGGGGTTCCCGGATGTCAAGAAAGGGTTTCTGGCTACCATCAACTTCAACGTCGGTGCTCCAACCGAAGGTAGCGCATCGCAGATTCCGGTCGCGCAAACGGCTCGCTACGTGTTCGATAACATGGAACGCAACTCAGGCTTCATTCTCGATCAGGGCGCGCTTTCGTTTCAAACGACAGAATACGATGTGTTTGAAAGCTTCTCGTTTTTGTTTTTAAAGGGTCTCGAAGCGGTGAACGAAGCCGTCGGGTTGAGCTTCACGGAGAGAATCGGCGTTCGTTACCTAGACGCCGTATTTCCAAAATCAGGAGAGAGCCTGCGGGACTACCTGTCCGGTTCCGTGCTGGGGCTTACGGAGAAATTGGACGAGACGATCGTGCATGCTTTTTCGGAGACACTGGTTAAGAAGGACAGCGTCAACGTTCGGTCGCGAGTGATCATTCAGGAAGGTGACGTCGGATTCCCCCCGGACCTGCAACCGATGACGTTGAGTATTGGAGAGAGGTTCAAGCAGCTTCACGGGCGCCACGCGATTATCGATACCGATGGATGGTCGGAATTGCGGGAGGCCTTCAATGTGGAGCGTGTACGCGAACAGCTGGCGCTCATCCACACGGGAATCCATCGGACGTTCCGGGCCAGCGTTACGGAGAATGCGTTGAAAGCATGGGGGTGAACGAGAATGAGTGCGACGGCGATTCAGGAGAGTTCAACGAAGTCTGCCATCCCTTTCGCAGTCGCGGGACTGCTTCTGGCGGTTGGCCCATGGGGTTTCGAGGTGGGAACAGGGGGAGCCGCTACATTTGACTACGTAAAAGTGCGCGGTAACAGGGGTTACCCGTTTGCTTTCTACGATTCGGCGAGTCGGGTTGCCGACGCGATTGCCGGGCGGTCTCCTGTGGAGAATCTCGAACATATTCGGTCCATCCTTAGTCCCACGGTTACGGATATGGCCGAGCTTCTTCGCGTGTCGCGACAGGCCATCTATGATTGGCAGGCCGGAAGGCCGATTGCCGCCGAGAACGCGCTGCGGCTCGCGGATCTGGCGCAGGCCGCGGATGTCTTCGCGGTGGAAGGATTACGGGGAACCTCCGAAGCTCTCCGCCGCCCGATCCGGAACGGGAAGAGCTTCTTCGCGTTGGTGGGGGAAGGCGGTTTGGCGGAAAACGCGGCGCGAACGCTTGTCGAGATCGTCCGCACCGAAACGCGACAGCGCCAGGCTCTCGAGAAGCGGCTTGCGGGACGCAAGCGGCCGGCGCGAGAAGCATTCGAGGAAGTTGGTGCCCCGATGCTCGATGAGAGGGGCTAACCGGAGATGGCGGCGTGGGATCGGAAGACGCCGTGGCGGCAGGGCCACGCGTTAACGAACGAAGCCGCCGTCGCGCTCGGATTGGTCACTGGAGAAGTAGCAGCGACCGCCGTTGTGATGGTCATATCTCACGATTGCGATATAACACAACTCCCCGAAGTCGAGCCCTCGATTGAGATCATTATCGGAGCTCGAGTTGCGGCCGCGAACGGGAATTTCACGCATGCGAAAAATCCACGCCGGATTCACCTTCCATGCACGGAGAACGGCTCCGCGATGTATCTCGAACTCCGGGCAATCGGCAAACGGGAAATACCGAAGGATCGGTTCGCGGAGTACTTACCGAACGGTGGATTGGAACTGGCCCCAAAAAATCTGTCAATCCTTCAGCAATGGCTTGCGTCTCGTTACCGCCGTGCCGCTTTTCCCGATGAATTCGAAAACCGTCTTCGCGAAACCGGCCTGGGTGAGCGCATCAAAAAAATTGTCGAACCTCTGGGGACGCATCTCGTCGCCATATTCTTCGATGTGGACGAGGGCAAAGAGCTCGAACGAAAAGGCCCTGACGATCGCTACATGCTTGGAGTCGACCTCCTCTACAGCACGGAAAGTGACCCTTTTGCCGCGCTTGGCGAGGCGGAACAGGCGGCGAGCGCCATTTCGGCGGCATTCCGAGAAAGGTGTTTTATTGCCGGGAAAGGATGGCAGGAAATCGAATTGCTCGGGTGCGAACCGATTTCGGACGAAGCCATGTCCTACGCGATGTCAACGCAGTTAAAGAAATGGAACGCGGACTATTTGAGCCTCCGTGTCGAACCGGCTCCCGGGATTACGCACGCAGAGTAGCCGGTACGAACTGGCAGGAGGCCGACGGGGCTGCTGGTCGAGGTAAGACAGAGGGAATTTCAAATGGCCATAGAAACGCGCGGACTCCGCAAACACTTGGAAGAGATCACCGATCACTACGGCGACGATCGCGTCTCGGAGCAAATTCCGCGGATCGCGGAGTTAAACGCGAGATTTCCGCACTCGATATCCCTGTTGCAGGCCGCGATACCGGGCAAGCCGGAGACGTTTCAATTCAATTGCTACCAGCATTCGTTCGGTCTGGCGAGAGCCGAGAGCGTCACACGCATTATGAGGGAGTACTGGCACGTATTCCCAGGCCGGGAGTTCGTTCAATTTCTTCTGGATAGGAGCTTGCAGGACATTCCGACGGACGAAGTGCGAGACGGGGACCATGTGATTTACGCCGGGGCGGAAATAGAGCACGCGGGAATCGTCCGGGAAAGAAGAATTGAGTCGAAGTGGGGCCTCGGCCACCTGTGGCGTCACGGTGTTTATGAAGTTCCTTTGCGTTACGGGAATCGCGTCCGATTTTTTCGGCAACTCGCTCCGGAAACCTGCGTCCGGGCGTTCCTGAATACGGGGCAGAACGAGGAGCGTGCGCCGTTTGATTGTGCAGCAACGGCAAGTTCGAAGATCTCGGTTTTCAGAAGCGGCGAAAATGCCTGAGCTGGCAGCGATTCTGATGACGTCCCCTCCTGGCTGGATCGAACACCAAAGCGCGGACGCCGCGTTAGTATTTCAGTCGGTGGCGTTGCGCGATCCCGCAAGACTGCGCCCGCAACCAAGCGTGGAGCCTCCATGGGCAAATTCCCCTCATCTCGCAGCAAACTCATGAAGCGAATCCGGGTTTGTTACTCATGTTACTCATTTTGAGCACTTTCGATGTCCATTGGAGAGACTGGGAGGCAGTGATGAGACTCATGGGACTGCTGAGACTCGGCCACAAACCACAGAAAATGCAAGTATTACGAGCGATGTGACAGAAACAAAGAGAGTTGCGAAAATTGGAGCAATATAATCCCCCCCTCTCCGCCAGACCCTTCTAAACTAGATTCAGCGTAGAGATTTGCGCACACGCCCAAAAACGCTGACATCACTCGCGTAGCCACGGCCAGGGACAAGCGCAGCGGAGCCGCATGGATCTGCTTGAAGCCGCTTTGCTTTAGGATAAGGCAGAGTCATAAACTCGCTACAATAACGGTAGTGTCAGTAATTTCGTACTGAGTTTGGCAACAGGCGTCCTCTTGTCTAATTCTCGACAAATTTTCTTAGCTGTTCGACGACGCCGAGCCACCCGCCGCTGTAATCCCGTCGCGCAGACTGCTCCTCCGCAAGACCGCTGTGCGTCACTTTCAGCGCGGTTCCTCCCGCGATTGGTGTCAACTCCCATCGCACCACAGTGCGACGCGCTTTGTCTTCGTGCCAGTTTGCAATCCAGGTATATGCCAGCACGCGCGGAGGGTCGTACTCCAGCACCTCGCCTTCGCACTGGAACTTACTCACGCCATTCACGTTGAGGCCGCTCTGCTTCGTGTTGTAAGTCCACCGCCCGCCGCGCTTGGGTTCGATCGTGAAGTTTTCGATCGCACATGTCTCGCTGGTCCACCATTGCATGACTTGCTTAGGGTCGATCAATGCTTGGAACACGCGCTCAGGGGGCGCGGCCATCTGGATTTCGCAGATGATTGCGTCTTGATCGGGCGTCATCGACGTGGAAGCCATATCTATCCTCCTGTCTCTCTAATTCACTGGGACATCAGACAAGTCATTTGCGCCGCAAATCAAACACCTCCTTCGACTCTTTGCCGTGGTTCACAAAGGTCCACTCTTCGGTGTGGTGGTTCGCGTCAATCATCGAAAACACGACGCGTTGCATGTGGCCGTCGGCGGCGTGAACGAGGTTCGTGGCATCGAGGAAGTCGAAGGTGAATACTCTGCCGTCGGGCGAAACCGTCGCCAGCATCCGCGGTTGATTTCCAGCACCGCAGTAGTGTGTGAGCAGCAGACGTCCAGGGCCGTCCATGTGAATCATGCTAATCATGTCTTCCTTGCCCTCGATTTCGCTGAGCAAAGCAGTTCCTCCGGCGGTCAGCCGGAAAGAAACCGCCACCGGACGGGCGCCGTTCGCTTTGCCTTCCCACCGGCCGGCCAGCGACTTGAGTTGGTCAAACGAGGCTTGCGCATTGGGCCGCGCCACGGTTGCGACCGCTATGGAGATCAGCATTAACGCGAGAAGGGCCCGATGACGGTTGGTCATGACTTTGTTCCTTTCTTCTTGGGCAGTTTTCGTACTGCAGAATTCTTCTTCCCGATGGACGCCTGCAACTTCTGTGCATGCTGTCCTTCGACGAAGGTTTTCAGGTTCACGAGACTCGTTTCCCAGAACGCGCGGTAGTGGTTGACCCAGGAATCCACGGCGCGCAATGGACCGGCATTGAGCTCATAGACGCGCAGCCGCCCCTGCCGCCGCTCCCGAACAAGCCGCGCGCGTCGGAGAAACCTCAGGTGCTTTGAGATGGCCGGGCGCGACACCGGAAAGGCCTGGGCAATTCGACCGGCGGGCAGGCTGCCGCTCCGCAGCATGTCCAGCACCGCCCGGCGCGTCGGATCAGCTAGCGCGTTGAACGTCATCTGTGGGGAATATGTAACCATAGGTTCACGAATAATGCGTAACTCTACGGTTTCGCATTTCATCTGTCAAGACCTAATCAAAGCGCTCACGGCGCTCATCGTGTCCCGCAAATTCCTTCCCCAATCCAAGAGGAGTAACCACTGTCCGCACCGGCGCTTGAGGGCGCCAATTTATCTCAGTTGTTTTTGGGAAAGCACACTATGACCGACATTACGAATAACACCTGTCGATAGGAACCATTTCGACTTCTTGGTAAAATTTGCCGATATTCGAAAGCAAGGATTGGACACATGCAAAAACTACGCGTTCACTGCTTCGGAATTTCGCTGGATGGTTACGGGGCGGGCCCGAACCAGAGCCTCGATCATCCCCTCGGCGTCGGCGGCACCGGCCTGATGGAATGGTTTTTCCCCACGCCCACGTTCCAGCGGATGCACCACCGGGAACTCGCGAATGCGCCGGACCAACTGTTTGGACAGGAGGGCCACGACACTGGTGTCGACGACGGCTTTGCCGCACGCAGTTTTGAGAAAATCGGCGCGTGGATTATGGGGCGAAATATGTTCGGCCCCATTCGCGGGCCCTGGGCGAATGATGACTGGAAGGGCTGGTGGGGTGACAACCCGCTCTATCACTGCGATGTGTTTGTGCTGACGCACCATGCCCGGGCACCGCTCACAATGGAAGGCGGCACCACGTTTCACTTCGTCACGGACGGAATCGAATCGGCATTGCAACAAGCTCGGGCCGCCGCTAAGGACAAGGATGTACGAGTCGGCGGTGGAGTCGCCACGATTCGAGCCTACCTGCAAGCTGGTCTAGTGGATGAATTGCACCTGGCGCAGTCGCCCGTCCTGCTCGGCTCCGGAGAATCGTTGTTCACGGGCCTTGATCTGCTATCGCTCGGCTACCGTTGTGTCAATCACGTTCCTTCATCCAAAACCACGCATCTTGTCTTGGCACGATCCTAAGGATCTCGAGTAAACTACTGCAACCGTGGTTCGCGATTGGCGCACGGAAAGCGGTCCGTGGGCCCAGTCGCCCAGGGTTAGTTACGCCTTTGCTTCCTCAGCGCTGCAACACTCTCCCTTAGATTCCTTCGCATGATACCGTCCACTCGCGTCCACAAAACCGCCTGCCTCATAGCGGTCGTGGTGCCGCACCCAATCGCCGAGGTTATGCCCTGGGCCGGTTTCGTTGCGGCCTTTCGGCGTCAGGTCCAGGTAGAAGTAAGTGGTCAGTCCACCTTCGTCTCCCCGCGCATGGCAGGAATACGTATGAAAAATGTCGCCGGAAGCATCCTTATAAAAGACGCTCAGGCCCGACAATTCTCTGCTGGGGAAGGGTAACGCCCGCCGTTCGAAGTTATAGAACGCCTCACGCTGGGCTATTTCCTCGTCTGTGAAAGAAACGTGATAGTCGTAGTTGAAATCGTTTTCGAACGACGAGACCCACGGAAAACTCCAGCCCATGCGCTTCTTGAAATCTTCAATCTCCGCCAATGGGGCTCGTGACACAGTCACATAGCTCACGTCGTGGTGTTCCAGATGAACCAGCGCGCCCTCAACATGGTCTGAGGCGAACGAGCACCCCACACATCCTTCTTTCCAGTCCGGACCGAACATGAAATGCCGGATGATCAACTGGCTACGACCGGCAAACAGGTCCGCAAGCGTCTTCTTCCCCTCGGGTGTATCGAAGACGTACTCCTTGTCGATCTTCACCCATGGCAGCTCGCGGCGTTTTGCGTTGATCGCGTCGCGTTGCCGCGTCAACTCCTTCTCCTTCGCCAACAGTTCCTTTCGCGCGACTAACCACTCCTCGCGGGATACGACTTTTGGCTGCTCCACTGCATTTGTAGTCATGACCAGGTCTCCTTATCTCGTCTTTCGTCGCAATTACGCTCGAATCGGCACCCAAACTTCCACGTCGCCTTTTCCTTCCTTTGGATTGAAGCGTTCACCATAACGCTCAAAGAAAACCGGCGTGCCTGCCGGTCGATTCTCGAGCGCGAGCCCGGATGCCGGGAGCCATTTCTTCAAGATTTGGTCGATCGTATCAGCGAGTTTGTCAACATGGGCATGGTGAGAAAAAACCGCGTGTCTATTGGCGGGAATGGTCAGCCGAGCGAATTCGGCGGAGAGTTTGGGGAAGTCCGAGACCTCCACTCCTGCTGTGTAAGTGCACGCCCCCTGCTCGCTGATCGAACTCGCCACTCCATAAGCGACGGGGCCGGCCTGGCCCGGGATTTTGCCGAGGTGCGGCACAAAGCGTCTCCACAGTTCAGGAGCTCCCTTGGGCGGCTCCGGAAAGCTCTCTTGAAATCCTCCGATGAGGAATGCGCGATGATTCTCGATACGGGGCTTTTCAAGCTGCATTGCTGCGTTCGCCGCCATAGTGGCTCTCCTTTTTCGTTTGGCAGGAAACTCTATCCGTCGCTTGGCTCCCGTTGGAACCTGTGCCGCGCAATGCGGTCAGTTTCTTGCGGAGAAACGTGGCTGCTGCTCCGGTGGAGCCTGTGGTCGCGGTGATGATCACAGCTGTGGTGATGCATGCAGGACACATGAGACCTCCTTATCGTCAAGCTGCCTCGCCGAAGACCCATACCATCCAAAGGTACGTCAAGGCGCATGCTCTATTTATTTCTTCTCGCCTCTCAGCGTCTCCAGGTAGCGCACCATACTCTTCATCCCGTTCTGCAGCAACCGCGCATCCTGCGCGTTCTTGGCCAGTGAAATGTATCCCTCGTAGGTCGCCATTAGGAACGTAGCTGTGTCACTCACATCCACGTCTTTGCGCACCTGCCCTCGCTCTTGTCCGCGTCTCAGCGCGTCGGCCATAGCTTTGTGCCATATCTGAAAATGCCTGGCCAGCCGCTTGCGGAATCCCTCGTCCAGAGGAGACATTTCCTGCGCTAGGTTATTTACTGGGCAGCCTCCGCAAACGTGCTCGGGCTTCGTCGAAGTGCCCAGAAAGATTTCCCCCAACACATCGATCGGATTGCCCGCATTTTGCAATGGCTGTTGCCACTTTTCTTTCCCGATCTCCATGATCACTTCATCGATCACGGCGTAGCCCAACTCTTCTTTACTGCCGAAGTGGTGATAGAGTGCGCCCTTGGTCACCCCGGCTCGCTCCAAAATCGTCTCCAGATCGGTCCCGCGAAAGCCCGCCTTATAAATTTCGTGAAACGCGGCATCAAGCAGGTTGCCTCGGGTGCGTTCTGGGTTACGTGGAACCGGTTCGCGGTTTTTTGCGCTCCGCTTTGTTGCTAACATACCGACCAGTATGCATGTTAAAAACCCCTTGTCAAGGGTTTTTCGCTTCCCACACTGTGGCTTTCTTTGTAGACGGAGAATGCTGCCGGGCATTGCGGAATGGGCGCCATCCTTAAGCACCGGGCGGCTGCTGTTATGCTAGAACGACATATAAGGAGCAGACCACAGAATTGGCACCGCTGATCAGCGCACAAGGACTTTTAAAAAGATACGGAAGCGCACCGCTTTTCGAAAATCTTTCTTTCACCGTTTCGGAAGGGGAACGAATCGGTGTGATTGGACCCAACGGCTCCGGCAAATCCACGCTGATCGAGATGCTCTACGGCCGCGTGATACCGGATGGCGGGGATGTCGCCGTACGCAAGGGGACGCGGATGAGCTGCGTGACGCAGATATCCGAGTTTTCGCCGGGCGTAACGGTGCGCGACGTGATCGAGAGGGCACTGGACCGAGCGCACGTGCCGGAAGAGGAACGCGCCTCGGAATTCGCGGAAACCCTGGGGCGGGCGGGTTTTACCGCTTTGGATGCGTTGGCGGCGGAACTTTCGGGGGGCTGGAAAAAACGACTGGCGATTGCGGAAGCGCTGGTGCAGCGGCCGGATATCCTGCTGCTGGACGAGCCGACGAACCATCTGGACTTCGCGGGAATCGGATGGCTGGAAGGGGTGCTGCAAAGGGCGGCGTTCGCCTGCGTGGTGGTGAGCCATGACCGGTATTTCCTGGAAAATGTCACGAACGAAATGGTGGAAATCAGTCGCGCGTACGAAGACGGAGCGCTGCGTGTGTCCGGAAATTACAGCAAGTTTCTGGAGGCCAAGGAAGAGTACCTGCACGCGCAGCAAAAGCGGCAACAAGCCTTGGAAAACCGTGTGCACACAGAAATCGCCTGGCTGAGGCGAGGGCCAAAAGCACGCACCACGAAATCGAAGGCGCGCATCGACGATGCGCACGACATGATCGGCGAGCTTGCGGAAATGAAGGCGCGAACGCGAACTTCCGCGGCGGAGATTGATTTTTCCGCGACCAGCCGGAAATCTAAACAATTGCTTACGCTGGATGATGTTTCCTACGGGTTTGGTGAGCGGACGCTGATCGCCGGACTGCACTTCATTGTCACGCAGGGAATGCGCGTGGGGCTAGTGGGGCCGAACGGAAGCGGGAAAACTACGTTGCTGCGTTTACTACGCGGGGATATCGAGCCGGCGAAGGGGAAAATTCGCAAGGCGGACGGCTTGCGAATCGTGTACTTCGACCAGAACCGCCAGCTCGATCCAGAGGTTACGCTGCGGCGGGCGCTGGCCACGGACAGCGATGCAGTGATTTATCAGGAACGGGTGATTCACGTGGCGTCGTGGGCAGAGAAATTTTTGTTTACGAATGAGCAGCTAAATCAGCGAGTTGGCCGGCTTTCTGGAGGCGAGCGGGCACGAGTGCTCATTGCGCAGTTGATGCTGCAACCCGCGGACGTCCTGCTGCTGGACGAGCCCACGAACGATTTGGATATTCCGACGCTGGAAATATTGGAAGGGAGCCTGCTGGAATATCGCGGGGCGTTGGTCATGGTGACGCACGACCGTTTCCTGCTGGATCGCGTTTCGACGGTGGTGCTGGGGCTGGATGGAACGGGCAAAGCCGAGCGGTTTGCCGATTATTCGCAATGGGAAGAGTGGCAAAACGCGCAAAAAGCCGCAAAGAAAATAATCGCTCTGAAGGATGAGCCGCGGTCAAAGCCAGCGGGAAACGGGAACAAGACGCCTGCTACTGCACAGAAGAAGCTTTCTTATCGAGAGAGCAGGGAATTGGCGGGAATCGAGGCGCGAATCACCGAGGCGGAGCAGGAACTGCAAACCCGACACAAGGCGCTGGAGGATCCCGAGGTGATGGGCGATCACGTACGACTGCAAAACGTGCTGGCGGAAATGGCCAAGGCGCAGAAGATTGTGGATGCGTTGTACGCGCGTTGGGCGGAGCTGGAACAGGAACAGAGATGAAGGACCCGCACTCGCTTCACACGGCGCGGCCTGTCGCGGCGCCGGAGGCCCAAGCCCACTGGAAGTTGAAGCCGCCGAGATGGCCAGTGACATCCACGACTTCGCCAATAAAGAAGAGACCGGGGACTTTGCGGGATTCCATCGTTTTGCTGGAAAGTTCATCGGTGTCTACGCCGCCGGCGGTGACTTCGGCTTTTTCGTAACCTTCGGTCGCTGCCGGAGTGACGGTCCATTCGTGAACCTGACGCTCGAGAGCTTCGAGCGCTTGATTTGTCCAATTGGCGGGAGCGTGGAGATCGAGCCAGCGCACGGCAAGACGGTTCGGGAGAATTCCCTGCAACGCGGCGCGCATGGCCGCGATATTGCGGACTTTGCCTAGGCGCAAGGCGGCGGTGACGTCACGGCCCGGAGCCAAGTCCACTCGGATCGATTTGCCGACGTCCCAGTACGAAGAAATTTGCAGGATCGCGGGGCCGCTCAAGCCACGGTGGGTGATTAGCATGCCTTCGGCGAAGGAATGCGGCTCGAGGGATTCTTTGCCGATGGATACGACGACCTGTGCGGAAACGCCGGCGAGGTCGCAGTAGTCGTCGCGGTCCTTTGGACGGAAAGTGAGCGGGACCAGGGCGGGCCTTGGTGTGACGATTTTCAGACCGAATTGGCGGGCCAGATCGTAACCGAAAGCGGTGGCCCCCATTTTGGGGATGGAGAGGCCACCGGTGGCTACGACCAGAATAGGTGCGCGGAATTCGCCAGATTCGGTGAGGACCACGAATTCGGTGCTGCGCTGGACTTCCCGAATTTTGCATTTAATAAACATTTGCACTCGCGCGGCCTCGCATTCCGCGTTCAGCATATCGTTGATTTCCGTGGCGGCATGATCGCAAAAGAGTTGGCCTAGTGTTTTTTCGTGGTAGGAGATGCGGTATTTTTCGACCAGAGCGATGAAATCGGAAGGCGTGTAACGCGCCAACGCGGATTTTGCGAAGTGCGGGTTGGCGGAAAGGAAATTTTCCGGCTGGCAATGAAGGTTGGTGAAATTGCAGCGGCCGCCACCGGAAATGAGGATTTTTTTGCCGATGCGATCCGCGTGTTCGAGGATAGCGACGCTGCGGCCGCGTTTTCCGGCTTCGATAGCGCACAGCAATCCTGCCGCTCCGCCACCGAGAATAAGCACATCGAATTTGCGATTCACGGTTGGAATGGTGATGGATACTGCTTCATTTTCCAATTGATTTTCGGCGCGGCGATGGTAAGCGGAAAGCCGGGGCCGTCCTCGAACTCTGAGCCGCTTTTCCAATAATAGGCTCGTGATTCTTCATTCGAGGTAGCTGCCTACTGATTTCGGGTTCTTCAGCACTTTCTGAATTTGCTGGCCCACCACGAATTCTTCTCCCGGATTAAGAAGGAAAGTGGTGACGACGAGCGCGTTGGGCTGTGCCGGAACGCCCTGGGAAGAACTCTTGCTTCCGGTATGAGGATTTAGCTCGATGCAAGGTGTTGCCGTGCGCAAGCGAACCCGGAGCTCGCGCGCCGAAGCACCGACGACGTCGGGATTGAAATTGATCATCAAGTGAGGAACATGGTTGGCCAACTCCGGCACCATGATGCTCGTGTGCACGCTAGGAACGTCTTTTACCATGGCGATAATCACTGCCATTCGTTCGCGCGATTCTTTCTCCATTCCTTCATCCGTTTGCGTGAACAGCCAATCCACTGCGGCCACCATACCGACGATCTGTTCTTTGGCTACCTTCATTCCGCGGCCGACTGAATCTGCCGGGCAGAGATTGCGCTGCGCGAGGTCGGTATACTTTTTCTTGCCCAGCAGGAGACCGGCATTCTGCGGCCCGCGGATGTCCTTTCCACCTGAGAAAGACACCATATCGAATCCCATTCCGGTGTACTTCCAAAGATTGGAGATCGGGGGCATATCGGCAGCCGCATCCAGGTGGCACGGGACGCCTTTGTCGTGGGCTACAGCGATCCAATCTTCACGGCTGATGCCAACGTCCTCTGCCGCATTGAAATAGTTGGTCATCACGGTGTTCGGGCCAAGGGCTCGCTTGTAATCGTCCAACGTGACCACGTCGACGATCTCGATTCCGCAGATCTGCATGGCTACATCGTACTCATAGCGATGTATTTTCTGGACGACCACTTCGTTTTTCGGAAACTGCGGAGTGCCGATCAGGCTTGGAATGTCTAACGGATGGCAGTTGTTTGCAGACATAACCGAGGCTGCGGTCGCAAGTGTGATCGCCGAAGATGCGCCGCAACTGACGCAGCAGCCTTCCGCTTTAAGCTTTTCCGCGATATAAGCTCCTGCCTTCTGCTGCAACTCTTCAAGATGCACGGGATGCAATGCGGCCTGCGCAACCGCTGCACGCACGGTAGGGGGCATCACGGCCGAAGTGAGTTCCGTGTAGGTTCCCGCGGCGTTGATGATCTTCGTTACCCCGAGCTTGTCGTAATAGTCCGGCTGCGCATTAGCCGAATCGCTTGGGCCCGTAGCGGCGAGAACGTCCGTTGTGCTGCCGAGCATGGGTGCCGCGCTCAGGGCGGCGATTGTGGCCTGTGAAGCACGAAGGAACCGCCGTCGAGAGTAAGAAGGTTGGTTGTCTGGATTCTTGGAATTTTTCATCGCAATGAATTCCTCCTAGGCCGTGAGGCCTGCGACTTCGCCGCGCAAAACAGTGACGGACGCTTTGGGGAGTGTGAACACAGTCTGTGCAGAAGCTTCGATGGACGAAACCACCGGCGGCAGGTTTGGATCGGCGTGTGCGGTGGCATCCGCGCTGTGCCAAACGTATTGTTCGCTTCCAAATGTGACCATGCGAATTGAGCCGGAAAAGTGCCCTGTCCCGCCACTGTTTTCGAAGGCGACTCGAACAGGATGCGCATTGTCTCTATCCTTGTTGACGAGCAGCAATGCCCAATGGCCGTCCGGGCGCTGAACGGCATAGCTGGTGACCAGGGCATTACCGGCGCGATCTTCGATTCCGACATCGACGGAATAGAGGTGATGGGTACCGCTGCGATGGGTCACCCATTCTTGATTGATCATCTGACTGGCATAGTAGAACGCGGTGTAGCCAATGATCTTGCCATCGCGGTCCCAGAGGGCGTTGCCCCAGATCGCCCAGCCTTGGCAGCCATGTGCGATGACACTGGGTTCGATGGGAGAATGGATGTAAAGCGCACCGCCCTCCTCGAAGAAGCTGCCGACATTGTCCGCAAGCCATAGCGCCGAAAAAATATCGGACATGTACACCGAAAGCGAACCAGAGAGATTGCTTTCGGTGTTCATGAGCGGAATTGCAGTAGGCAAGCCGTCATCGCGAAAGGCCTGCAGAGTCTTGCGCGTCAGCTCGCGGCAGCGATACAAATCGTCCCATTTCATGGTGCAGGCGTTGTAAGGATAAATTTCGAAAGAAGCGAACGACAAGTCCCCCTGACGATTGTGCGATTTCAGGTAATCGTAAAAGCGGCCGAACCAGGACTTGTTTCCGCGCGCGTCGGGCCAGACCGAGGCGTCCTGGTTAATGCCTTGAAACACGGGCCCGCCCAACTTGAGGGTGGGATCGACCTTGTGAATGGCGTCCGCGAATTGAATATAGAGTGAGGCGTAGTCCTCAGGCATGTAGTATTGCCCATCGGCTTCTTCGTCCATTTCGACCCAGCTGATGGGATAGCCCCGTTTTTTTAGATAAGCGACCATAGCGGCGGCGTCTTCGGGGACGCTGTAAATCAGCGGAACGGTTATCAGAGCGGGGAGATTGTTAGTGATCCCGCTGGTGAAGAAGAGGTCCCAGCCGGTTTGGTCTCCGTGCGGACTGAGGGTTTCCGCGGTGTGCCACGGGTCTGTAGAAGAGCAATACGTAGCGGTCTGTTGTTCTCCGTCTGGTGCGTGTCTGACGAAATCTGCAAACCTACCGTCGGCCTCCAATCTACCCACGTAAACCTCATGGATTGCATATCCCACTCGGTGCCGCACGTCATCGTTTCCGTGCGGCCCGGGCTGATTGGACGATTGCGTCATCACCACCCGAACCCAACGAGTTGAAATCAGATTGTCCGCAAGTTTTAGAGTTACGCTTCCGCCTTTGCCTTCGTGAACAGCACCGTTGGGGAAACGAAGCCAATTGCCCATAGCCTGATTGGCGACCGGTAGGTACTCACCGCCCTGGCCCGTGGTGTCCATCGCCGGCTCTTCCCAGTTCATGGGATCGGCTCCAACCCAGTACTGCACTTCATACTCGCGAGCGCTTGGTTCGCACCAATCGATGCGGATCGCGTTCACGTCATAATATTCGCGCAGGTCAATAATGATCCATTGCGGGTGCAGAGAGTCGTCTTCGTGGGTGAACGCCTGGGTTAAGTAAGGGTTGCTCTTCCAGAACGTATTGGGATCACCATCCGTGAGCCGAGAATAGCCACGGTCGGTCCCGCCATTGTGCGTGCAGCCGCGGTGGGGAAGACTGTAGCCGAATGAATCGCGAATGGGTTCACCCAATTCCGAGCTGCCCACGAAGTAACCGCGTTGGTTTGCTTCGTCGGTCCAACGGCCCTTGGGATTCCAGTGCCAATAATCGATGGTCTCCGGAGTATGCAGGCGATAGCTGATCGGTCCCCAGCCCGCAGACAAACAAACCTTTACGTTTTCGGGCGTGTAAATTTTATTGATCGCCTCGCGAGACTGAATGTCCATCGATGTCGCGAGGCTCTTATCAGGATCGAAGGAATTAACGACTTGGGTAGGCGCTGCGTTGACCCGGACGAGGGCAGGAGCCGCTGGATCCGAACTTGCATTTTGATCGGACACCTCGACAGCGCGAGCCAGAGGGCTAACCATCCTCAACGCGGCCGCCCCGACTGTTACTCCTAAAAAAGTACGCCGCGAAGTACCCATGGATACACCTTACCTCCAACGTGCCGAATCCGAGCCGAGATCGTGACCAGCCCGGGATCTTAGTCCAGGAGAAAGTGAAAGAGTCTTATATCACTGATCGGCCCGGCTTTTTCAGACCGACTTGAGGGATGAGTTCTTTTCCGCCTCAGTCAGAAGGCCTGCGAGTTTCGTGACTTCCCCAACCGGTGCGTTCTGAGTCTGAACGCCCGGAGGTACAGATGCGAGGAAAGAGACTCCGAGAATCCAAATCAAAGTGAACTTCATAAACTGTCTTGCACGACTACCGCGTGTTCTACGGTTCCGCGCAGCCCCATTGTAACGCTCGACATTATTGCGTTGAGACAGTAGTTAAGTCGAATCGCGGGAAACCGCCAAGGCTGCAGAATACCCGGGCCACACCGATAGATCGTGCAGTGTCCAGCGAAGTCTTCATCAGCGTTAGGTCTGGTTGCCAGTAATGCGGCTGGTTCGTCGGCGGTCAGTGACACATCGAATTCTGTGAGCGAGATCGCAAGGCCCCCGCCTTTGGCCTTAACATAGGCCTCTTTTCGCGTCCAACAACGGAAGAACGCCTTATCCAAGTCTCTCCCCGAAAATTGTCTAAGCTGCGCTCGTTCGTACTCCGAGAAGAAGCGGTCGGCTAACTGAAGGTGTTCGACGTCAGACCGAATTTTCTCGATATCGACGCCCACCTCGGCTCTAGCGAAGGCAAAGAGTGCCATTCCTTCAGTATGGGAAAGATTGAAATGCAAAGCTCGTGAGTCGAAAGTTGAACTCACACTTGGTTTCCCATGTTCCGAACAAACAAGATCGACGCGCTCTGGAGAGCGGTCCACATAGGCGCCCAGCAGAATGCGAAGAGTGCCCCTGCACAAAATGAATTCGTTCCGATGTTTATCGAATTTAAAGCGGGCCGACCTCAAGCGTTCATTTTCCGAAAGCAGCGGAAGAAGGATTTCGATCTCTGAAATATCGACATTGAGCGATCGGTGCCACAGATGAACGGTATTGTTTAGCAAAGCTGGAACACACTTGGATCGAAGCATCTCTGGAAAAGCCCGGGTTTCGATCGATACCATCATCGGTGTCCATTAACGGTCGCCGCCAACCGTGATTGTGGGGCAAGCGTGCCAGACATTATAAAAGCGCACAAGACCTCGGGCTGAATCAGTCAGCGCGGAAAAGTTTAAGAGCGGCAGACGCGGGCAGAATGAAGTCGTCGATCTCTTCTCTCCGGACTTCAATACTGTTCGCAACCCAACATACCTGCTGTTGTGCAATATCGCGCGCCACCCCTTGGAATTGGTGTGTGGAACAAAGATCGACTATTCTCCGGGATGATACTCTCGCTCGGTATGCCCCTGAAGTTGTGAACGGTAGAAATATACTTCCCGCAAGTCACCTGTGCTGTACCGCTTGGCTTCGTCGTCGAAGTGAGGAGACGACCGGTGGCCACTCTCTCCTCCGGCAGTAACCGCCCGGGCTTGCACGGTCTGGCCAAATTCAACTACCGCGACGAAGCTGTTGCCGCTGCTGCCGTACCATTTCTTCGTTCCTGGATATGCGCGCGCCGCAAATGAGGCGAGCGAGCCCCACATCCCAGAGGTGAATCCGACAGGAATGCTTGGCGCCGAATCGTTGAATTGAGGAACAATGTCGTCATTGATTCGCTGGAAACGATTAATCTCGCCCCATGGAGTTTTCCAGCTGCCAAAATTGGCTCCAAGTTTGACCGAAGCTGCCGAAAGAGAGCCGAGGAGCTGCTCAGACGAAGCCCGGTCGCCGATGTAATCCTCGACGGACATACCGGCACTCTTCGCATCCGCGCCCACGCGGTGTCGTATCTCTTCACCCCAGAACACTGCGAGAGCAGTGGGTACCGACGTCACGGCCCATCGCCGATCCCACACCCGCAGCAGTTCGATCTGCTCCGCTAATTTCACCTTCAAAGGATTCTCAGCCGGAGTGTTGTCCCACGCTTTGACTAATGCAGGAATAGGCTTGTCAAACCAGGTCAGATAACTATCGTAGGCCGCAGCGTTCAGAGAGCTGACCGTAAAATCCTTTTCATTCTCCAAAACGCGAACCGCGTGGCGTCCCCGCGCGGATTCACCGCCCTTCTCGACATACGCTGGATAATCTTCCTTCCTCAAGCTGCCCGGCCCTCCCGCGGACCACGGCGCGTCGTTCGAGTTGTAGACCCACCCGCTCTTCGGATTGAGTAAATGCGGGGTCTCATCGATAGCCAACGCTCCATGCCAGTCGGTTTCCGGATTGCTACCATCCACCGGCTTCGTATAATCGAAACTGTTATTTCGTCTCGGAATGAAATTCGCTTGATAGTAGGCGATGTCTCCGTCGGCATCCGCAAAAATGGTGTTGTTCGAAGAGTCGGCTTTAAGTTCCATCGTCTGCCGGAACGCCTTGAAATCTTTCGCTTTGGTGCGAGTGTAGGACTGCTCTAGTGCCGCGATGGGCTTCTGCATCAAACGGATGCTCACCCATTTTCCGTTCAATTCTGCAATGATCGGTCCATGATGCGTGGAATACACCGTGAATTTCCGTTCGCCCATTCCGTGATCGGTCTTGTATGGAACAGTGATCTCTTTTTCCGCTAGTGGGCGTTCCGCGTCTCCGTATCTGTAATAGAGGCGATCGCCCTTCTTCTGCACCATCTCTAAATACTCGTCCACTGTATCGACACCGCTGGAAGTGTGCATCCAACCGGCACGATCATTGAACCCCTGATAAACGAAGAACTGACCCCAAGTCACAGCACCGTAAGCATCCAGCCCCTCATCGCTCGCCATCTGCAACTCTGATCGAAAATAGAACGAGGTGTGGGGATTGATTAACAGCAATGCATGATGACTGGCGCTATTTGTCGGCGCAATGGCGATGCCATTTGATCCCCCTGGTTCACCCGCTTCGCCTTCGCCCGAAGGAGACAATTGGCTCACGTGAACTTTGCCGTAGAACGCGGCGAGTTGATCCAGGTCCACCCGTTCAACGTCGCCTCCAATGCTCCCTTCCGTGAATGTAAGCGCCATCCATGGCTCGAATCTCTGGATAACCCGCGGTTTCACCTCCGGGTGTTTGAACAGATAGAAGTTCAATCCATCCGCAAATGCATTCATCAGAGACTTCAACCAATCAGGACTCGCCGCATATTGCGCTTTCATGTCCTCGGGATCGATGAACAACTTCATTCGCAGATCCTGGTAGATTTTCGATTCGCCCTCAGTCTCCGCTAATCTCCCCATCGCATTTATATAATTTGTTTCCACGCGGTTGAAGTCATCCTCTGCCTGAGCGTAAATCATTCCGAAGACCGCATCGGCATCCGTCTTACCATACACGTGTGCGATTCCCCAATCATCCCGGATTATTGTCACTCTCCGCGCTTCTTGCTCCCATCGCGCCGCTTCTGGATTGGGGGCTCTTTGCGACGCCAACGAGGCGCACGCTATCGCTAGAATCAGAACGAACTTCTTCATGTATCGCTATTATCCTGGCGTCAACTCTTACTTCTGGCAGACAACGCTTATGTCAATGAATAGCTGCAGCTTTGAGGTGCGAATCGAAACGTTAACCCGTGCACACTCAATTTTCAAGGGAAGGTTTCGTCGGCAGACCATTCTCCGCGCTGTCGTTCCACACTGGCATTCATCTAGCGTGTTGATAGGATCGGTTACGCAACGGTCCCACCAACATGCTCACTGCTAGACCTATCCTTTGCCGCATCCCTCTCCCCACAAGGTCAACCGGCTTAGTTCGGTACTCAACCATGTCCTCCCGGCTTCCCAAGCGCAGTGCGTCAGCGCCTCCGTTAGGGCCCGGACATGGTCAGAAACCGGCATGTTAACTTGTCCAAGACGACCTTGAGGCCAGTTCTTGCGTCTAATATTCTGGGTGCGCAACCCGCCGCGGCAGCGGATTTGTTGATCGCTATAACTCTTTTCTTTCCTTTATATTGGGCCTACAATGATGAGGTACCATGCTGTACGCAGCCCAGCAAAATGAAGGTTTTGGCACTTCAGCAGGTTCAGTACCGCCGCAAGCGAGTTGCCATCCACCTGCGAAACATTTGACCTTGCAAGGTCGTATTAGCAATAGGCGAATAACCACAGCAGATTTCAGGTATTTCCCCGCGCGCGTGGTCTGTGCCGGAATGCCGAAAGGAATAGCATGAAGACGTGGCGTAAGGTCGCAATCGGTCTGGGCGGAGCGGCCCTCGTGGGCGGTATTGTGTGGTTCAGCATCAACCAGGCTAATAAGGGCGTAGTGACCGTTCAAACCGCTAAAGTAGCAAAAATCGATTCTCTCGTCTCCCAGGTGACTGCATCAGGAGAAATCAAACCCACTACCTACACCAACATCACTGCGCAAGGTTTCGGACGCATCACCGAAATCCTAGTGAAAGAGGGCGACCACATCAAGAAGGGCGACAAACTTCTCCTTCAGGATAATGTGCAAGCTAATGCCGACGTTCAAGCGCAAGATGCCGCGATCAATTCCGGCGAGTCCGGTGTGCAGGCTGCCGAAGCAAGCTACAAAGCTACCCAAGCGGATTTGGTAACGCAGCAGGCCAATCTGGAAAAGGCAAAATTGGACTACGAACGCGGACAAGGTTTGTATAAAGACGGCCTGATCGCCAAGCAAGACTTCGATCAGCGTAAGACAACTTATGACGCAGCCGTAGCTACCGTGGATGCTTCGCGAGCGCGCATGCTGGCCCAGAAGGCCCAGCTCGAAGAGGTACGCGCGCAACTTGCTCAAGGCAAGGCCGTGCTGGTCCACACCAAAGACGTTCTCTCGAAGACCACTTACTACTCGCCCATCAATGGCATCGTCAGTTATCTCCCGGTTCGCATGGGCGAGTACGTCGTGCCCGGCATCCAGAACGCAACCGGAAGTTTTCTCATGACCCTCTCGGATATGTCCACGGTCACCTCCGAAGTGAAGGTAGATGAAACGGACATTATCAACGTGAGAATTGGGCAGGATGCGGATGTCACCATCGATGCGGTTCCAGGCAAAGTATTCAAAGGCAAAGTGACAGACATCGGGTCGCAAGCCGTCCTGCGCACCTCCGGTTTGGCCACTACCCAAACCACCACCAGCAACCAGGAAGCCAAGGACTTCAAAGTCGTGGTTACGCTGGAGAATCCCCCCGAGAATCTCCGCCCCGGCCTTTCCACTACGTCAAAAATCAAAACCGCCGAGCGCAAAGGTGTCATTGGAATCCCTATTCAGGCTCTTGCCGTTAGGTCTCGCAAAGATTTGGAAGAGGCGGCTAAGAACGCGCAAAAGAATGGAAACGTCACTTTGGCGGCTCCTCCGCCCGCCGCAGCCGGAGACCCAAAGAAAGATGAAGTCCAAGGCGTCTTTGTCGTGAATGGCAAGAAAGCCATCTTTCGTCCGGTGGAGACCGGCATTTCTGGCGTAACCAACATCGAGATCACCAAGGGACTCCAGCCTGGCGACGAAATTGTGATTGGCAGCTACAAAGCATTAAGAACGCTCAAACCCGAAGCGTCTGTGAAGATCGACAACACTACTCCGCAAAAAACTGACGATTCGCAATAAGAAATACTCCGCTAAGGGGAACAAACATGCCCGCTGAAGCGACAACGCCGGAGTCTTACCGACAGGATTTGGTTGATGCGGGAATTGCCATTCGTACCGAAGGGCTGACCAAAACGTACGAGATGGGTGCGGAGTTGGTGCACGCGCTCCAAGGCATCGATGTGGAAATCCACAAGGGCGAATACGTGGCGATCATGGGACCCTCCGGTTCGGGCAAATCGACGCTGATGAACCTCATTGGTTGTCTCGATTCTCCCAGTGCTGGCCGCTATTGGCTGGCTGGACGCCTCGTCAGCGATCTGGATGACGACGAACTTGCCTATATCCGCAATCGTGAAATCGGCTTCGTGTTTCAGACCTTTAATCTCCTGCCTCGCGCAACTGCTCTTCACAATGTCGAACTTCCTTTGATTTACAACGGCACTCCTGCGGAGGAACGTGTGGAGAAAGCCAAACAGGCCCTGCAACGCGTGGACCTGGGTCCCCGCATGAATCACAAGCCCAACGAGCTTTCTGGCGGCCAGCGGCAGCGCGTCGCCATTGCTCGAGCCTTGGTCAATAACCCGTCGATCGTGTTAGCCGATGAGCCGACTGGAAATTTGGATTCCAAAACAGGCGAAGAAATTATGGGGTTGTTTGCAAATCTTCATCAGCAGGGAAATACCATCATTCTGGTAACCCATGAAATGGACATCGCGCAACATGCCCACCGCGTCATTTTTATTCGCGATGGCAAAATCGCTTCCGACGAAAAAATGGTGAGGAAACAGACGGTCGCCGATTCGACCTTTACAAATTCCTAACCCCGGCTCCCTCTTAGCCCACACACTCAAAACCGTCATTCCGAGCGAAGCGAGGTACGGTTTTCCACGCATGCCTTTTGTGCGATGAATCTCTCTTCCTCCGCAGTGGCGTAGGAACCTGCTACTACTCTTTCCTCGCAACTCATCCCGGATGGGACCTTCAACGTGCGGCGGAAGGATGAGCGATATTCTCGTCGCCAACGTGTTCAATGCGCGCCAGGTACGTTTTCGACAGCCGGTCATGCCACGTCAATCCGTCCTCGTCCCATAGCACCCATAGGAAACCCAGAAAACAAGTGCCTGCAGAAAGCAAATATCCGATGGCGCGCAACATATACTGCCGCGGGGTTGGTGCATCACCTGTGGAGCTGGCCACCTGGATCCCGGAAACCATCATTCCCGGCGTGCTCCCTCCAAAAATCGTGAACAAGCCAAAATATTGCAGATACACAAAAACAAACGTGAACATGCATACGGTCGCGCTGAGCTTGCTCAAGATGAAATGTCCACCGAGGGACCCAAATAGCGCCAGAAAGCCGCCATATGCAAAACCCAGGCAGGCCGCATCGACCATCAGCGCATATCGCCGTTCGTCCAAGGTAGCGACGGGGAATAACCCTGTTTGCACCGGCACGACTGGTGCCGGCTCGGCCATAGACGCCTCTGCTTGTGGAGGAACCGAAACATCGATCAATAGCCGGTCATCGGCTTGTTCCGGAGCCTGAGCAATGCGGCCGATGGCGATTGTGAAAGCGAACTCTTCCGCCTGGGAATCTTGCACTGGCGACTTCTCTTCTTCCACTTCGATGGCCACCACTTCGTCGCTTTGACGAAGCTCGTCGTCTTCAAACGGAAGCGCCGTTTGTGCCTCATGCGGAAATGTTTTGTGTCGCCGGACGCGATAAGCTTGCAAGCGCTGATTCAATTCACCACGCCATTGTTCGTGAGTGCCGGCATTCAGCACTCGCTTACCCTTCACCAACTCATTTTTCTTGGGTAGTAGTTGTAATCCCTCGGAATCGCAAAAACCGCAAACGTCCTCGCCATACGCGAGCACGGAGCCACACTGCGAGCAGATTGTATTCACCGGTTGTTTTTGCGCTGCGGACGCTCTCACTCCGGTGAGGAGGAGCCCTTTTAGACTACCACCTTGTCACCATGTCAATGAGGGAGGATTTCGGACTGTGCGTCGTAAACGTTAGTAGGGGCTAGTCGATTTAGAATTCGCCTTGCCGCACCAGTATCTCTCGACTAAATGCGATCCGCCGATCCAGTAATACCACCGCGAAATTGGCGCAACCCGCGAGCTCTTCTTCAGTCCATGAATTCAGGGAGGGAACCACGCGCGCCAACGTCTTTTCCAACACACTCAAAATTTGATAGTAAATACCGACTGCCTGCAGCCCTGTACGATCATCTGGTCGCTCCGGGCACAACCGAAGCAATTGCATCACCCGCGCAAAGTCTCCAGCGGACGCAGAAGCGGTAATCCCGGTAACGTCCCGCACTTCCTTCGATAACGTGTGCCGTGAAGAAGAAGCCATTAACGACCGGCAATAGGACACCAGGAACATCAGCAACGTGACTACCGAAATCACAAATATCAACGCGGCCATCATCGCGGCACCGCCACCAGTTGTGCTGGCACCAGTCGCGACTCCTCAGAATGCCTCCACATCGTAATTATCCAGGCCAGTGGAAGCAGGCATCCCAACGCAGGCGCGATAAACGACAAGATGGAATACTTGCTGGCTAAGTTTCCCAACGCGAAACTGGCTGCGTAGGCGCTGAAGTAAAGCCCGAGGGAAAGCACGAATTGCACCAGTCGCGTACGCGTTTCGCGCAGCTTCAGAACTGCACCCCACAGCACATAGGTGAGCACCAAGCCAACGAAGTAAAGGTTCTGCGAGAGTTCGAACGCAAAGTTGGTAGACAGACGCTCGCTCGATTGCGCGACTACCGCGTAGGAAACTAATGCCGTGCCTACCAGCAAAAGCACTGCAGTGAAGCGCAAGTACTTACTGAACTGCAGCTCACCGAACACGTGATTATAGAGACTGATAACAGCCATATACAATGCCAGGGTTAGGAGGGCGTCAGTGTAAAAATAGGCGTACGTATACTCCTTCGACGCCAGCCCAAACCAACCCAAGATGAAATGGCGAGCCACACTCGACCCAACCGCGAGGAGAAAATACAGATTCAGGAAAAAGTATCGGAGAAAGGACCGGCGAACAAGCGAACACACCACGAAACCCAGCTCTAGAGCTGTTCCCAAGTACCAAATAAAGGATGACACAGAGCCAGGCATTCGCTTCTTTCACCTGGCTCGTTCCGGCTGTGTTTAAGAAAAATAGCCCGAGTTAGCCAGGATTACGGCTTTGGCGGCTGCGGGAATGGATCCGGCCCGTTCGCCATCATTACTGTGCTGCCCGAGTGACTGCTGCTGCTCAACGCCGTCTTTAAACCCAGCGAGCAGACCAGAATACCCAATACCAGAGCTAGTGCTCCCAGTTTCCTTGACATGATGCCTCCGAGGAATACAGCCTTCGGAGACACTTTATCCTGTTCAGGGATAGTGTCAAGTGGGACACACCCCGCCCATGTTAGGAAAACGGCAACTGCAAGCCGCTCCTCGGTTTCGCCCTACTTTCGCCAGGTCAGAGGGCGGCAATTTCCTACGCTGCGAGCTTAGAGCCACGGGACGGCTGGCAACAACAGTACCAACGTCCCATCAGCTCAGTACCAAAGTACTATCACAAGATTAACCCCCGACGGCCCCATTCCGGACCCTCGCATCGACAGATGACACTTTCGCAAAAGGCCCCACGTGCTTGACACTCTCGCTAATTCGTTCGTACGATGGAAAATTGCCCAGTGCCGGCGTAGCTCAGTGGTAGAGCGAGGGTCTCATAATCCCTAGGCCGTGGGTTCGATTCCCCCCGCCGGCACCACTGAATTCCTTATTTTTTATTGGCTTTTGTACGATTTGCCGGCTTGGATGGCGGTTCCCGGTCTAGTTGCTCGGCTGGCGTTAAGGCTCAATCGCGAACCGCATCATGTCAGTGACACTGGTTGCAGCTGCGGCACGATCAACTGCATCACTCCTAAAGCAATCAGATACGCCATTCCCGCGATTAGAAAAGGAATGAAGTAACTGCCGGTAGCCTGCAACACATGGCCAACAACACTGGCGATCAACATTCCTCCCAGCGCACCAGCGGTCCCGCCTATCCCGACAACCGAAGCCACTGCATGACTCGGGAACATGTCTGGTGCCGTTGTAAACAGGTTTGCAGAAAAACCCTGATGTGCCGCCGCTGCCAGCCCGATTAACAAGGTGGTGGACCATAAGCCCTCCGCGCGATACGCGTAAACAATGGGAACCACGCACACCGCGCAAATCAGCATCGCCACCTTCCGCCCGGTGTTCACACTGTAGCCTCTCCGAATGAACTGCGAAGACAGCCATCCCCCCGCGATACTGCCGCCGTCGGATATCGCATAAATCACAACAATCGGCAATCCTATCTGAATTAGATTTAGTCCGTGCTGCTTCTGCAAAAACCCTGGTATCCAAAATAGATAGAACCACCAGATCGGGTCGGTCAGAAACTTAGCCAGCAGAAATGCCCATGTCTGCCGATATCCCAGCAGTCGCGCCCACGGGATTCGCTGCGTCGGTTTCTCCCGATCACTGCGAATGTATTCGAGCTCTGCTGACGAACATTGCGGATGATCTTCCGGTTTCCGGTACACCGCCATCCACACCAGAAACCATAAAAATCCAATTGCTCCGGTGATCAAAAATGCCCATCGCCATCCAAAGTGGATGGTAATCCAGGGCACAACGATTGGCGTTATGATCGCCCCGACATTCGTCCCCGCGTTGAATATTCCCGTCGCCAGAGCTCGTTCCTTCTGCGGAAACCACTCGGTAACCGTTTTCATGCTCGCGGGAAACGCTCCAGACTCTCCCAAGCCGAGTGCCGCGCGCGCGATTCCAAAGCTCAGCAACGAACCGCACATCGCATGTGCCATGGACGCGAGACTCCAAAACACCATGGCCACTCCATACCCAAGCCGCGTCCCCACACGATCGATGAAACGTCCCACCACCAGCAATCCCACGGCGTAGGCCGCCTGAAACGCGAACACCAGGTTGCTGTAATCGATCTCGTTCCAACCAAAGTCTTGTTGCAACGTCACTTTCAAAACGCCCAATACTTGCCGGTCCACATAGTTCTTGCTGATGCCGAAGAAGAGCACTGCGCAAATCACCCACCGAAATCGTCCAGGAAATATGGTCGCGCGAGCATCCGGATGTCTTCCGCCACCCACTCGCGAAGCCTCCTCCGGCAATTTGCTTTCCATTTCGGTTGGCTCTCATTTCTGAGCTGCTTGCCATGTAATCACAACTCAAGTGACTACTCCACCCGATTGCAACAGAATAGCGGAGGTAATCGGAACCCTCGCACACATTCCAACAGGCAACACTCGTTCATGTATCACAGAGAGTAAAGATTTCCTTGTGGTATGGTGAAAAAATGATGCTGAACGCCGTCGAACAAGCCATGCTTCCCAAAAAAATGCAGCCGCCAAAGCTCGCTCTAGCCTTGTGAAGCAAAACCCTGGTCCCCTATCGTCCAATGCCAAAGCCTAAGCGAAACCCATTCGAAATCCTGCGGATCGTCGTTTTCATCGTTTTATTTCTGGCTTGCTTCAGCACTTTCATTTCTCCGCCCGTGGCGCTCGTGCTTGGCATCGCGTTCGGTTTACTCCTGACCAACCCGTTTCCAAATCATATGCGTGCGACCACCGCCTTATTGCTCCAAGGTTCGGTGGTAGCTCTTGGTTTCGGGATGAACTTGCATGAAGTCCTGAAAGCAGGCCGCAATGGTTTCCTGTATACGGCACTAAGCATCACTTTTGCTCTTGCCGTTGGTCTCACTCTTGGAAAATTCCTTCTCGTGCGGGGCAACTCCTCTTATCTCATCACCTCCGGCACTGCCATCTGCGGAGGGAGCGCCATCGCCGCCATCGCTCCTATCCTTCACGCGGATGAGGAAGAAATAGCGGTCTCCCTCGGAACCGTGTTCGTTTTAAACTCCGTGGCTCTGCTTATTTTTCCACCACTGGGTCACCTGCTCCATCTTTCTCAAACGCAATTCGGATTGTGGGCGGCGCTCGCCATACATGACACCAGCTCCGTCGTCGGAGCCGCCTCGCGTTATGGCGCCCAGTCGCTCGTTGTTGGCACCACTGTGAAACTCGCCCGTGCCCTCTGGATCATCCCTCTGGCCCTGGCAACCGCCACCCTGAAACGCAGCAAATCCAAAATCCATTTCCCCTGGTTCATCCTCTTGTTCTGCCTGGCCGCGGTCATAAACACTTCTCTGCTATGGTTTTCACCGGTCTCCAAGGCCTTTTTTCAATTCGGACGGCTAGGGTTAACCGCCACACTCTTTTTGATCGGCAGCGGCATCTCGCCCGGCACTCTTCGCCAAGTCGGCTGGCGCCCACTCATTCAGGGAATTGTTCTTTGGATCCTCGTCGGTCTGACTTCACTTTACTTTATCCGCATAAACTGGATCGCTCTATAGACCAGACTGCTTCGCAAACCTGTTTCCTCACTTTGCTGCGCGACCAACCTCGACCAAACATCTGCCCAAAGAAATTTATGTGGCGCTCGTGCTGGGATGGAGGTAAGAAGATACACCCCTATTCGCCGATGCCTTATTCAATTCGCTATATCTCGAGGAACTTTGATGAAATCAGCCTCACATTTATTAATCTTTCTTGCAGCCGGGCTAAGCCTCCTTCACCCTGTGAATGCTCAGAATCGATGTAGCCACGCTCCCGACTATTTTGCTCCGCTAACCACCGGCGACGGACAGCGTTACCCACTTACCATTGGGCCGCTGGTCTGGCATCTTGTCGGCTCCGGCATGTACCCGGTGAAGGGATCAGATGGGCTGGCGCACTTGGCTTTTGCGATGCAGTTCACGAATTCGTGGGGTCTTCCGGCAACGATTCAGTCAGTCGAAGTAGTGGACCCGGCACAGCACAATAAGCCGACGGGCACGAATCGTGTTATTTCCATCAAGGATGAAGATGTCACCGGCTTGGTAAAGCTATCTTCGCTACGGTCCAGCATGGATAAAGCCAGCTACTCTTCCAAGATCGCAGGTGGCGAATCTGGTGTCATGTATTTCGACGTGACCTACCCCAATAGCGACGACGTGCCCTGCGCGATCTCTCTGCGCGTACATACGACTCAGCCAGAAAACAAACGCTTGCCCGAGTCCGCCGTGGTGAGTCCGCCATTAAAAGTAAGCTCGCAAGCGGCGATCGTTCTGGCCCCGCCCTTCAAAGGCGAAGGATGGGTAGACGCAAACGGCTGCTGTCTGGAGATCGGACCGCACCGATTCGTCACCAATCCCGTGAACGGAACGCTGGATCCTTCCGAGCAGTTTGCGATCGATTGGATCAAGATCGACAGCCAGGGCAAAGCATTTCGAACCGACGGGAAGACTCCCGAGGATTGGCTCTGCTACGGCGCTGAATTGCTCGCGGTCGCGCCAGGCACCGTCGTGGAGGTCATGCGCGATCTTCCCGATCAGACTCCGGGCGCCGCGCCAGAAAATCTAACGATAGAAGAGTTTCCGGGCAACCATGTGACCCTGGACCTCGGCGGTGGGCGATATGCCATTTATGCGCACATGGCCCCCCACACTGTGACGGTTCATGTGGGCGATCGAGTGCGCGCTGGCGACAAACTGGGCTTGCTGGGGAATAGCGGAAACACTACCGGACCGCATTTGCATTTTCAGATTAGCGATCGGCCATCTACTCTCGACACCACTGCTCTACCGTTCGTCTTTGAGAACATGGTGCGGCAAAGCAGAACCTCCGCAAATCTGAACGACATCGATAGCTATTCCATCAAAGGAACTGCGCTCCCGCTGGACTCTACCGTCGCGAAACCAGTCACGCGAGCAATGCCTCTCTCTCGTGATGTGATTCTTTTTCCATGAGGAATTCCCATAAGGAACGTCAAGCCGCAGACGTGTAACTTAGTTAGGGCCGCTGCCGGATGAGCATTCCTGCTCACGACCAGGACCAAAACGATCTATTTCTTCGGCTGCGCGGTCGGCGGCAAGATTCCATTCAGCCGTAAATACATTGCGGCAGCCCCGTAGTGGTCCGACCAGCCCCCTGCCAGAAAGAATACCGCCATGGCTCGCGGCCCCTGCGTGCGTCCGAAATCCACCTTGTCGCCCAGCTTGGAATCGTCAACATTCGCCAGCGCCGTCGAGCAGAAATCGAACGAGGCGCGAGCTGCGGCGAGCAGCTTGTCTTTGGAATCCGCCTCCTTCACCTCCTCGACTTTCGGCGCAGGAATATCGGCAATCTTGGCACACATACCATTGTTCGACTCGGTGATGTGGACAACCAGGTGAGCGAAGCTGATCTGATCGGACGTGGGCTTGTAACTGAACTTGTCAGCGGGCATCGCGTCGATGGCGGCTAGAATATTCTTTTGTTGGCGCGGCTCAATGGCACGCAGCGTCGTCATTACCGGATTCTTTACCTGCTCGGAACTTTGCGAACCTGCCGCCGCAGCTCCGGGCGTAGATTGGCTCGTAGTCTGCGCTTGCGCGAAACCTACAAAAGCACACACGAAAACAAGTGTGACAAGAATGCCCCTCATGCCGGCCTCCCTGATTGACCACCCGTGTCCCCGGTTGGTCAAAAGCGGCACCGATCATACACCCTTCCCAGCTGTTCGCCGACAGCTTAAATCAATCGGACGTTTCTTTCGGCTTGAGAATTACTTCGTCTGAGGGTTAGTGTGGCGCGCGAGAGTCAAAGATCAAATCGCTCTATTTCCAGCCGCCGCCAAGCGCCTGGTAGAGTTGCACCAACGCGATCAGTTCATTTCCCTGTGCTTGCGCCAAGGTAAGTTCCGCCGAGAAGGAATTGGTTTCGTTGGTGAGGACTTCGAGATAATCCGTAGTCCCAGCCTTAAAGCGAATCTCCGATAAGTGCGCGGCGTCCTGCGCGGATTCGACCAGGTGCTCCTGCTGTATGCGAAATTCGCGGTACTTGCGATAGCCGATCAGCGCGTTCGATACATCGCGGAATGCGCCTTGGATCGTCTGCTGATAGTTCAACACCAGTTGGTCTCGTTGCGCTTCGGCTAGCTGAACGCCCGATTTCAGCCGTCCGCCTTCGAATATGGGCTGCACCAAGCCTCCCGCTAAGGTCCACACACCGGCTGGCCCTTGAAACAAGTCCGTTAGTTTCGGACTTTCATATCCTGCGGTTCCTGTTAAGGCGATCTGCGGAAAATAAGCCGCCCGGGCAACTCCAATCTGCGCGTTTGCCGCGACCAGATCTTCCTCCGCCTCGCGAATATCCGGCCGCCGCTCCAACAGCGCCGAAGGCAGTCCCACCGGAACTTCCGGCGCATGCGGCTGTTCCGTAAGTTTTAAGCCACGTGCAATTCCACCGGGATTATTTCCCAGCAAAATATTGATGGCGTTTTCCTGCTGCGCAATTTGCCGCTCAAGGTCGGGAATTTCAGCAGCAGCGGTGTATACCAGTTGCTCGGATTGCCGCACATCCAGCAGCGAGTTGATCCCATGCTGCTCGAGCGTCTTGGTCAAGTCGAGCGAATCCTGTCGTGATGCCAATGTGTTTTTCGAGATTTCCAGTTCCAGGTCTAATTGCCGAAGTTGGAAATAAGAGCTCGCGACGTCGGCGACCAGGCTCGAAATCACTGCCTTTTGCGCCCACTGGTTGGCCAGCAACGTAGCACGCGCAGCCTCCGTTGCGCGACGATATTGACCCCAAAAATCGATGTTCCACGAGGCGCTGGCAGTGACTTGACCGAGAGTAATCTCATACGCCGGGATCGGCCCAATTGTGGGATCACGCACGCTGGTTACATTTCCGCCGCCGGTTAACGTTGGGTACTGGTTGGCTCGGGTGATGCCCAGTTGCGCTTGTGCCTGCAGCACCCGGGTAGCTGCGATCCGGACGTCGTAATTATTTTGCAAGGCCGTTCGAATCAGGGCCTGCAGTTGCTTATCCTGAAAAACCTCCCACCACTTTTCTTCACCGAGCGGCGTGCCCGTCGGAATATTAGAACCACTCGTATTTGCCGCAGGCGTTGCCGGTTGGGGTGACGGCGATTCGGGCGCGTTGCTGGCAGAGGCCCCAGCCTGGTTTGCTGGAGAGCTGAGATCCGTCTCGCCTCGATAGGTTGCGGGTACACTGGCCGCCGGCCGTTTATAGTTCGGGCCAACCGTGCACCCAGCCGTCATCAACAGCGCTGCTATCCCTGCGAGTAGAACCATCCAAAAGCGACGAATCTTCCCCAGCAGCTCTGCTTTAATCACCATCGCGTTCCTCCATTGCGAACGCGGGACTCACATTCGGGAGTTCTCCATGCGGTGCGCGGGTCGAACGGAAGAACGAGAATCGGTCCAGCACCTTTTCCTGGAAATCCTCGAGGTATAGGTAAATCGCAGGTGTCACAAACAAGGTCACGAATTGCGACACGATCAATCCACCGATGACCACGAGACCCAGCGGCCGACGCGAAGAACCATCCTGCCCATAGCCGAGCGCGATCGGCAACGCTCCCAGCAACGCCGCCATCGTCGTCATCATGATCGGCCGGAACCGCTCCATACTCGCCTCATGAATCGCGTGATCGTCCTGTATCCCCTGGCGCACACGTTGCTCGGCAAAATCCACTATCATGATCCCATTCTTCTTCACGATGCCCATCAGCATGAACATCCCGATATACGCGTAGAGCGAAGCCTCGGAATGAAACAGCCATAAAGTAAACAGCCCTCCGACCAAGGCAACCGGCAACGAAGAAAGCACCGTGATCGGGTGCAAGTAACTCTCATACAGAATCGCCAGAATCACGTACATAACGAATACCGCAACGAACATCAAAATCACCAGGTCGGACACCGTGTTCCGGAACGTCAGTGCTTCCCCTTGCAAGTTCCCACGCACCCCAGCAGGCAGAATTTCTTTCGCAGCTGCTTCCACAAAGTCGGTCGCTTGCCCAACGGTGAACCCGGGCTTCATGTTGAAGAACAAAGTTACGCTGGTGAACTGATTGATGTGGTTCACCGCTTGCGGTCCGATCACCGGATGCCACGTAGTCACCGCGCTCAGGGGTATCATCCGCTGGCTATCATCGCTCTTGATGTACAGCTTGCTCAAATCCTGCGGATCAGCCCGTTCGTCGTCGGCTACTTCCAATATCACCTGATACTGATCGGTCGGCTTCTTAATCAAGTAGCTGTAATTTTGCGAGTACGCATCGTGCAGCAGAGTCAAGATGCGCGTCTCGGAAACGCCATAAAGCTTGGCCTGCTCCCGCAGGATTTCCACATTCAGATTGGGCGTGTGGTTGAACAGATCGGAGTTCACGAACAAAAATCCTGGATATTCGTGCATCTTGGCCATCAGCTTGTCGGCCGAATCGTATACCTCCTTCGGATCAACTCCGGAAATCGCATAAGCGAACTGCCCCTGAATGTTCGCGGTCGCTCCGGTGCTGATCTCCAGCACAGGATTCGGTTGTAGAAATACCAGCGCCCCGGGAACAGTGGACATAATTCCACCCATGAGTTGCCCAGCAACTTGGCCGATCGGCGCGCGCTGCGACGGATCCTTCAGAAATGCCAGCAGAAATGCCTGATTCGCCGGCATGAATTGCCCGTTTCCACTCATCGAAAACGTACCGGCGACCGCTGGATTCGCACGCATTATTTTCTCCGCCGCGTTCTGATACTGGTGCATTTGATCGGGAGAGGATCCTTCTTGCGCCACGAGCACGCCGCGGACAAACGAACTGTCACCCACCGGAAGGAAAGATTTCGGTACCGCGTAAAACAGGTAACCCGTTCCGGCAAAGCAAATCAGCCAGATCAGCGCGGAAATCCACCGGTGACGGAGAAAGAACCACAAGTGCCGGCCGTAAACCTTCAACACTCGGTGTTCTATATTGCCGCTAACCCGCTCGACCCAGGTCTTTTTCGCTCCCGGTCCACGGCTTGCCAACAGCCGGGAAGTCATCAGCGGCGTAAGCGTCAGCGAGACAATTCCGCTTGCCAGAATTGAGATAACAATGGTGATCGAGAATTCCCGGAAGATCCTCCCGACCAGTCCGCCCATGAATACCAACGGTATAAACACGGCAGCCAACGACAGCGTCATCGTTAAAATCGTGAAACTTATTTCGCTCGCCGACTTTATCGACGCCTCCAGCGCCGGCCTTCCTTCTTCCATCAAGCGAACTGTGTTTTCCAGAAACACAATCGCATCGTCCACCAGGAAACCAATTGCCAGCGTAAGCGCCATCAGCGACAGGTTGTCCAGGCTGTAGCCCAGCACGTTCATGGCGATGAACGTCAGCAGCAACGACAGCGGCAGCGCTACCGCGGGAATTAACGTGTCCGTCGCGCGCCCAAGGAACAGAAAAATCACCATCACCACGAGCACGAATGCGATATACAACGTCCCCTGCACATCCTTAATACTCGAAACGATCGTCGCCGAACGATCGTAAGCAGTGGCAATTCTCACAGAAGTCGGAAGTTGCTTCTCAATCGTGGGCAGCAAATCCCGAACGGATTTGGACACCTCGACCGCGTTTGCACCGGCCCGCCGGAATACCGCCACCACCACGGTTGCGCTCGGCGCGGGATACCCTCGCGCCCAAAACCGCATATCGATTCGTTCGTCCTGCACTCCTTGCTTCGCGGTCGCTACATCCTTCAAATAGACCGGCGCGCCCTTGTCTTGCCCGTCGATCAGGTCATTGTATTGTTCGGCCGTGCTCAACTGCCCTTGTGGCTGCAGCAGAAAGCTACGATGCGGGCCATCGAATTGCCCTGCTCCCGTATAACTCGTACCGTTCTTGATTGCGGTGGTCAGATCCTCCAGCGTGATGTTGCGCATCGCCATCGCGGAAGGGTCCGCCTTGATGCGAACCGCGGACTGCGTTCCATACACCGCAACCTGGCTTACGCCGGGGAGAATGCTGATTCGTTCGCCCACTTGCGTGTTGGCGTAATCGTAAAGCTGCCCCACAGTCGCCGTATCACTAACCAGCACTAAGTATTGAATCGGCTGGTCGTTCGGGTTGGTCTTCGTAAAGGTCGGCGGGCTCGGCAGGTCCACCGGCAGTTGCCCGGTCGCTCGTGTGATCGCGGCTTGAACGTCGGTGGCCGCACCATCCAGGCTCTTGTTCAGATCAAATTGCAGTACGAAGCTCGAATGACCTTGCCCGTTGTTGGATGTCACCATCTCCAACCCGGGAATCTGCATAAACTGCCGCTCCAGCGGCGTGGCCACGTTATTCGCCATCGTTTCCGGCGTAGCCCCCGGATAACTCACTTGCACCTGAATGACGGGATAGTCCACTGCAGGCAGGTCGCTCACCGGCAATCGAAAATAGGCGACTAGACCGAACAGAATCACCGACACCGTCAGAGCGACGGTCATCACCGGGCGACGGATAAATAATTCAGACAGGTTCACGATGCGCCTTTTTGTCCGCCGCTTGTTCCAGGCTCGCCCGCTGCACCGCCTCCGGGCGCGTCGGTGACCACATGCACCTTGCTTCCAGGACGCACCAACAAATGCCCCGCCAGCACCACGCGTTCACCGGCGGCAAGTCCAGCGGTAATCACAATTTGATCCCCTTGGCGCTGGCCCAAAGTGACTGGCCGCAGCTCCGCCGTGTCATCCGGCTTGACCACAAACACATAAGGCCCTTGCTGGCTGATTTGTGTAGCCTGGTACGGAACCAGCACTGCCGCTTTTTCCGTAGCCAGCACAAGTTTCACCTGCACAAACTGCCCCGGCCAAAAACGGTGATCTGGATTCGAGATCGTCGCCCGCAAATTCACCGTTCCGGTGGTGTTCTGTACTGCATTGTCAAGAAACTCCACTTTGCCAATCCGTGCCGTGTTTTCCGCATCCGCGGGCAGCCGCACCATCGCCTTCAGCGTGCCTCGGCCCATCTCTTTTTGAACCTGCGGCAAATCCCCTTCCGTCACGGTAAACGTCGCGTAGATTGGATCGAGTCGCTGAATCGAAAGAAGCGAAGTGGTATTGGCTTGCACGACGTTCCCCACATCCACCAGGCGCGCGCCTGCTCGCCCATCGATGGGCGAATGAATGTAGCAATAATCCAGATTGATTTGTGCCGTTTCGATTGCCGCTTTAGCAGAGGCTATCTGCGCCTGCACGATGTCCACCGCGTTCTTTTTCGTGTCGTAATCCTGCTGGGAAATGGCCCGCGTTCCCACCAGCCCTTGATCGCGCTCAAACTGAATTTTGGCAAGGTCGAGCGCAGCTTTGGCTTGTTCCAGATTCGCTTGCGCCGCGTCCAGTTGCGCTTTATAGGGCCGCGGATCAATTACGAACAGAAGCTGCCCCTTTTTCAGGTTCTCGCCGTCTTGGAAATGGCGTTCCGTGATCAGCCCGGCCACCTGCGGCATAACTGATACCGATTCGAACGCCACGTTCCGCCCGATCTCGTCCAAATATCTCGGCACATCTTCGGCGTTTGCCTTCACCACAGTGACCAGTGGTGGTGGCAAAGTCGCGGCATTCTCCGCTTGCACATTGCTCCGGTTACATGAGGCGCAAATCCCGGTCGCCGCGAGCAGTACGATGAGCACGAAGCGTCTCCGGCCCGTTGACCGGCCGTATCCGGTCATCTGTCTCATCATCCCGATGAATCCTTTTTTGGTGCTAGAAGTCCCCGACCCATTGATACCCACCTTATTTGCAACTTTTGTTCGCTACTAACTAGACCTTGAGTGAAGAATATCTATTTAAATTACACTCAGCCACAAGTACGTTTTTTTCAACCCAGTCCGACCGGCAGGAAACCACGTTAAGTCCCATTCCCTGCCTGCCCAGGCTTCCTTCTACGATGTTAAAAACAGCCGGAAAGGTACCCGCCATGGCCACCGGAATACCAGTTCTCCGCCATGCTGGAACGGGGTCCGTAAGGCCTTCAAGAGGGCTGCGTGGCCGCCTCGGTCGTCGGCCCGGTTTTCTTCGGGTAGCCCATGTTACGCCGCAACCGGCTTTTCGCCCGGAAAAGGATGGTCTTCACCGCAGGTAGCTGCCGGTTTAACGCACGCGCTATTTCAGAGTAACTCATGCGCTTGTAGTAGCGCAGAATCAGCGGCACTTTGTAATAGTCGGGCAACAAATTCAGTTGCTCTCTTACCCGCTGTTTTGCCTCTTTGTGCAGAACTTGCGACAGCGGCGACGGAGTAGACGTATCCGGTACCGCGCAAAGATCGTTGCCGGGCACCGCCGAACATTTCTCGCGTTTTCGCCTCCGCAATTTGTCGATGCAATGCCGCCCAGCCACCTGCGATACCCACGGCCGGAACGGATGCTCCTCATCTTTTTTCCCCAGCACGGTGTGCAGTTTCAAGAACACTTCTGCCGCCGCGTCCTCGGCGTCTTCCGGCTGGCGGAAAAACCGCCGGCACACCTGCAAAACGTGGGCATAGTGAGTGTCATAAATCGAGCTCAACACTTCCGGGCAAACCTGCGTGCCTGCGTCAAACTCCACTCGTTCCAGCAGCATCGAGTTAGATTGAGTTGCCATAGTTGCTCCTTCACCCGTGAATTGCGCACACCAACAGCGTTGAATCCGCGTGTAACTCTTCGCGGACCGGTGTTCTCCCGCAGCTCAGTTATTTGGGACTATGCCCTCCCCGGTCGGCGTTCTTCGGTCCAATAACCGAAGCCGCCTGCCGTTGAGGAGCCGAACAATCTCTTCTTCGCGAACGAACTTCGTTGTTCCTGCCGTCGCGCCGCCGCACCACTAACAGCGTCAAGTCATCTTCCGGGGAACACGAACCAGCGAAATCCAAAACTGTACCCAGAAGTGAAAACAGCGCTGCGCTCGCATTCGAATTCGACACCGCTCTCACTGCGCTCGCCAATCGCTCCATTTCAAACTCCTGATCTGCCGCGTTCCGGCACTCAGTGGCCCCGTCTGAATAGGCGACCACCATGTCGCGCGCCTCTAAAACGACGCTTCCGCCTTCAAAGCTGGCGTCTTCCAGCGCCCCCAGCATCGGCCCACCATGCACAAGTTGCTCCATGGTGTTGTTGCCCCTCAATAGCAACGGCGCGGGCAATCCAGCGGTGCAATATTGCAGATTATTGTTACGGTCGAGCCTGCCGTAGAAAAGCGCCATTATGGGCCGCTCTCCTCCGACATCGTGGCACAGCTCACGATTCACCTCGGCCACTACCTTGGCAGGATTCGTATGCCTCCACGCAGAACGCTCAATCAGCGCCATCAAATGAGTTTGCCAAATACCCGCCGTTAGACCTTTGCCGGCAATGTCGCCCAGAACCATCCCCAGTGCGGAACCGAACTCCATCACCTTGAAAAAATCCCCGCAAAGATGGCGCACCGGGAAAATCTCCCCCGCAATTTCGTATTCCCGCCAATTTAGTTCGCGCGGAGCGCACAGCCTTCGCTGGATTTGAGCCGCTTCGAAAATGGCTTGTTGCACCTTCGCGTGATCCCGGCGTACGGCGTTGACTTCCTCGGTCAGCCGCTGCAGTTGTTCCTGCAAATCGCCTCCCGCCGGCGACAGAACTCCACCACACGCTTCCGCACGCTTTGCACGTCGGCTGATCTCCAGCATTTGCTCAGTAAAAAGCATCATCGCTTCACCCTACGAATTTGTATCCCACTCCGTGTACCGTCAAAAAGTACCGCGGCTCATCGGGAACCGGCTCGAGCTTCTGGCGAATGCGCACGATATGAGCGTCCACTGTCCGCGTCGTTGGAAAATTCTCGTAGCCCCATACCTCGTCGAGCAACCGGTCCCGGCTCAGCGTTTCTCCCGAATGACACAAGAAATGCTTCAGCAGTTCGAACTCCTTGCTCGAAAACTCCACCCGTTGCCCGCCGCGCATCACCTGATAGCTGCGCAGATTTACCTCAACGTCTCCGAACGCATAGCTGTCCTGCTCTTTCGGCAGCGTATGCGCCCGCCTAAGCACTGCCTTCACCCGGGCTAGCAGTTCGCGAATCGAAAACGGTTTCGTAACGTAATCATCCGCACCCAACTCCAGCCCCACGACCTTGTCGACTTCTTGCCCCCGCGCCGTCAGCATGATGATCGGGATCGAAGGGCGTTTCGCCTTCAGTTGTTTACAAACGTCCAGTCCGCTCATCCGTGGCATCATCACGTCCAGCACCACCAGGTCCGGTGAGTCTTTCAAGGCCCGGTCCAGTCCATCGACTCCGTCGAGCGCCGTGATCACCTGAAAGCCCTCGTATTCGAAATTGTCGCGGAGTCCGGCAACCATATTCGGCTCATCTTCGACGATCAAAATTTTGCTTGCGCCCATGAACTCTCTCCTGTGTTTCGCCGGGGACGTGCCTTCACTCCATAACCTTTACGCTTCATGCCATTGCGGTCCCATTTCGCGTCTGGTCCAGCGGCAGCGCGATCGTAAACTTGCTTCCTTTCTCCGGCGTGCTTTCCACCTGCACGTCCCCGCCATGCGCTCGCACAATATGCCGCACCAGCGACAACCCCAATCCCGAGCCTTTGATGTTGTGCACCAGCGGATCGCCGCAGCGATAGAACTTCTCGAAAATTTTCTCCTGCTCACTTTCCGGAATGCCGATGCCTTGGTCGCGGACTTCCAGCTTCACGCTCCCATTGGCCCGGTACAAGCTCACCCCGATGAATTTCTTGTCCTTGGAATACTTCAGCGCATTGTTGACCAGATTCAGCAACGACCGGGCGATCGCTTCCCGGTCCACATTCACCGGCGGAATATCGTCGGCGATGTTTTCTTCGAACGCGAAACCGTTTTGCTCGATCTGGAACCGGTAGGAATCCAAAGTCGATCTCACCAGTTGCGGCAAATCGGTTTCCTTGAATTCATACTCTTTGCGGCCCGCCTCAATCCGTGAGAAATCCAAAATGTTGTTGATCAGCGCCGTCAGCCGCTCGCTCTCCTCTCGAATGATCCGGAAATACTCCTGATATTTTTCCTTGGCGTTCAGCCGCCCAAGCTCCAGAGTCTCCGCATAAAGACGGATCAGAGCCAAAGGAGTGCGCAATTCGTGAGACACATTGGCCACAAAATCCGACTTCACCCGCGCTAGGTCCATTTCCCGCGAAATGTTGCGGTAGGTAAGGAAAATCCCGGCAATCATCAGTACCGACAGCGCACCCAGAATTACGAACTCGTGCATCAGGAACTTCGCTCCGATGTCCGCAATGGTGGTTCCCTGATACTTGATCGCCCAAACCAGCCCGGGAAAAACACTGGCGGTCTGCTCTACCTCTGGCTTGCCCCCGTCCCAATTAGCGGAAGCCACCCATGGAGTGGAATCTTTCGACAGATGAACCATCATCGCCGGAGGATTTGCTTCCATCTTCCCATGGGTCTTGCTGTTCAATACGTCCTTCATCACCGAGGGGATAAAGTCGTTCTGCAAATAATTCCCATCCAGGGATACTGCCGCCACGGCTCCCTGGTCTTTCGGAACACCCGGAGGAATAAACAGGGCCCAATTCTCGTAGATATGCCGGCCCTTCATCATCATCCAGCCGCCTTCGAACATCGGTGAGTGATCGCCTTTTTCCTCCATCATCCTCAGATGGTCGACCAGGTCCGGTCCTTCCACAGGAAACCACTTTCCCGTGTCCTCGATTCCCTGCTGCGCCCGTAAGCAGAACTCTGCATCATGCTCGCCGTTGGATTGAGGGCGGGTTACGAATAGTTTGCTCTTCGGATCGTAGAGCGCCAGGAACAGAACCTCAGGGTTTTCCGAGAGGATGCGATCGAACTCGGCCTCGATCTTAGTAGCGCCGTCGTCAGGCTTGGGAAACTGCTTACGTATGGGCTCGATAATTTCTTCGGCTTTTGTCCAGCTTTTCTTGTCCGCGATTTTCAGCACATACTGAAACTCGCGCTGGATGGCCGCTTCGATCGCCTGATTCCGCTGGATATGCTTCAGGTTCATGATGCTGAAAGCCATCAGCGCCAGAGCGGGCAGAGTGATGGCCAGCTCCAGCTTCAGCAGCATTTTTGTGCGATCCGTCAATTTCCACTTCTTCGGCATTCCGAACCTTTCTCTTCCTTAGCCGCTACACCCTCTCAGGCCACGGAAACTATAAAAGACGCGCTAGCCCGAGTGTGTCAAGCCATAGCAAAGGATTGTAAAAAGTTGTAAACCAGGACGCCGAAGCTACTGGACAGAGCAAATTCAAAGCAGCAAACCTACAGAAGCTGAGATTTTCGATGTATCTCTCTTAATCCACTGGGCTTAAGTGCAACGCCAGCTCTCCGGCACATCCACATACGATCGATCCAGTTCCCCCGTAGACGGGCAACCAAGCAGTCTCAACGTGCGTTCCAGGTCTGCCTTCAATATTTCAATCGCGCGCTTCACTCCCGGTTCCCCCACCGCACCTAATCCGTAAGCGTACGCACGTCCCACCAACACTGCCCGAGCGCCCAGGCACAACGCCTTGGCGATGTCGCTCCCCCGTCGAACCCCTCCGTCCATCAGCACTTCGATTTGCCCGTTCGCCGCTCCTACCACTTCCGGCAAAGCCTTCAACGTTGCAGACACGCAGTCAAGCTGGCGCCCTCCATGGTTCGACACAACAACCGCGCTCGCTCCCGCATCGATTGCCCGTTTCGTATCATCCGCCGTCAACACGCTTTTCGCGATGATCGGCCCGCGCCAGATCTCCCGAATCCACTTGAAGTCATCCCAAGTAACCACCGACCGCGCCAGCGCCGCCGCAACGTCGATCAATTCCATCGGCCCTTCTCCGGGCACAACCACATTCGCTAGCTTCGGCATTCCACCATCGGCCACGAACCCCGCCAGCCATCCGGGACGCGCAAGAAACTGACCCAGGTACGGAATTTTCGACCACACGCTTCCGCCGAGAAGCTCCTTCATCCCATTTCGAAAATCGCGCTCTCGCAATCCCGATACTGCTGTGTCGATAGTGACCGCCAGTGCGGAGAAGCCGGCCTTCCTCGCTCGCTCAATCGCGCCTTCCGCAGCTCCGCGTCCGCCCATCAGGTACAGTTGATAAAACACGGGTCCGCTGCTCGCCGCCTTCACGTTTTCCAGCGCGTGCCCCGATATTGTCGAAAGCACGTAGGCGGTCCCTGCCTTTCCGGCCGCTCTCGCTGCAGCAACTTCGCCACCCGGATGCATTAACCTGCTATAACCCACCGGCCCTAGCAAGAACGGCAGTGACAAATCGCAACCGAGCACCCGTGTGCGCATATTGCATTCTTCAAAAGACACCGCGTGGCGCGGCCGAAACGTAACATCACAGAACACTTGCGAGTTCGCACGCAGCGTAATTTCGCCGTCTGCTCCTCCATCCAGATAATCGAACACCACATCCGGCAAGCGCCGTCGCGCCATCTCCCGAAGATCATAGATATTCACTGCCTTGGAAGCTTTAGCAGTGCCCGCCGCTTCGGCCATAACACCTCACAATGAATGCCCGTTCTACTTGCCAGCCGGATTCGAAAACATGCCACGTACGCGCTCAGCGTTCAATTCGCGCACCCGCGCCTTTCATCAATCGCGTTACTTCCGCTAGCGTCGCCATCGACGTATCCCCCGGAGTCGTCATCGCCAGCGCTCCATGCGCCGCTCCACACTCCACCGCCCATTGCGCGTCTTTACCCGACAGAAAACCATAGATCAGTCCCGACGCAAACGAATCCCCGCCGCCCACGCGATCCAAAATGTCGATATTCTCGCGTTCGGTAGCTTGAACAAATGTTCCCTCGTGATAGCAGATAGCGCCCCAATCGTTCCGCGAAGCTGTTTTAGCCTTCCGCAACGTCGTCGCCACCACCTGGAACGGAAATTCCTTCACCACTTTCTCGATCATCTTCTTGAAGCCATCCACTTCGAAACTCGTCATGTCATGACCCATTCCGGGCACTTCGAATCCCAGCGCTGCCGAAAAGTCTTCTTCATTTCCGATCATCACATCCACATACGGCGCAATCTTTCGATTCACTTCCTGTGCCCGCTTTTGTCCTCCGTTGGCTTTCCATAAGGATTCGCGGTAATTCAGATCGTACGAAATGATCACGCCATTCTTCCGCGCCGCCTGCATCGCTTCGATTGCTACTTCAGGTGTACTCGCAGACAACGCGCAAAATATTCCTCCTGTGTGAAACCATCGCGCTCCCGCCCCTCCAAAAATCTGCTCCCAATCAATCTCGCCTGCCTTGAGCTGTGAAATCGCGGTGTGTCCCCGGTCCGAACACCCTAGCGCAGCACGCACCCCAAAACCTCGTTCCGTAAAGTTCAGCCCATTTCGTACGGTGCGCCCCACTCCGTCGTACGGTACCCAACGCACCAGCGACTGATCCACCCCGCCTTGATAGATCAGGTCCTGCAACAGGCGTCCCACCGGGTTGTCCGCGAAAACCGTAACTACAGCGGTGTCCAACCCGAAGCAGCGCTTCAGTCCCCGCGCTACATTGTATTCACCACCTCCCTCATAAACCTCGAAGCTTCGTGTGGTCCAGATCCGTTTTTCTCCCGGATCCAACCGCAACATCACTTCCCCTAGACTCACTAAATCCCAGTGACAACTCTCTTTCGGCCGGACTTTCAGGCTCATCATTCGCTCCTGGAAAAACGCACTGCGCTGCCACTCCTGTTTCTGGCCGCCCTCTCTTGCGGCTATTGATTCACACCGCTAGCCAGAAAACCTCCATCCACCTGCAAAACTGTTCCGGTAACAAAGCTCGCAGCTTCCGACGCCAGAAAAATTGCGCTTCCGACCAGCTCTTCCACTTTTCCAAACCGGCCCATCGGCGTGCGCAGCAAAAACTCCCGCCCTCGCGCCGTTCCGTCCAGCAATTTTTCGTTCAAGGATGTCCGGAACACTCCGGGCGCAATTGCATTCACGCAGATGCCATAGCGCGCCCATTCCACTGCCAGCGTGCGTGTAAGCGCGGCTAGTCCGGATTTGCTCGCGGCATACGCCGCAACTTCGTACAGCCCCACAAACGAAGCCAACGATGCAATGTGAATGATCCGCCCATATTTCCGTTCGATCATATGCTTGCCAAAGATTTGACTGGCACGAAACGCACCCGTCAAATTCGTATCCATGATTCCGTTCCACTCGCTCTCGTCTACCTCCAGGAACGGCGTGCGCTTGGTGCGGCCTGCCGCATATACGAGAATGTCTACCTTTCCAAGTTCATTTATCACCCCATCTAGTAATTCTTGCAGTGATTCTCGCTGCTGCACGTCCGCGCATTTTCGCAACGATCGCCGCCCTAGCGTTTCAATCTCCTTGGCTGCGGACTCCACCATGTCTTCACGCCGCCCACTGGGTACGACGTCTGCTCCAGCTTCGGCCAGCCCCAGCGCAATCGTACGTCCAATTCCCGAAGTTCCTCCAATTACCACCGCCACTCTTCCGTCCAAATCGAAACCCTTATAGTTCATCTTTCCTCTCGCTTGCTCGGGACTCTTTCAAATCAGCTAGTTTAATTCCTTCACCCGTTATTAGTTCAATGTTTTCCTTCCACGCATAAATTGACAGTTGCCCAAGGGTGCTTCAGCATAACCAACCTGTGGAGCTTTCTTCCCTCACCGACTCCGGTTCGCCCGATTTGGTTCTCGTAAATCCCGCCGCGGGCGCTGGTCGCGCCCGTGCAGTTCTCCCAGAGTTAACAAAGTTCGCAAATCAACGCGGCTGGCATTCCGAAATTTGCGTCACCGGCAGCCCTGAAGATCTTATTGCCAAGGCTCGCCTTGCCGCCGCAGCTGGCACAGAACGTATTTTCGTTCTCGGCGGCGACGGCACCTTCCAGCTTCTCGTAAATGCACTGACAGCATATCCAGAAACGATCCTGGGCGTAATTCCCGCTGGCGGCGGCAACGATGTCGCCGCGTCTCTAGGCTTGCCCCCGGACCCAATCGAGGCGGCCACACTCTTGCTGAACGGCAAAATCTGCTGCCTCGACGCCGCTCGCGTTCGCACTTCCGATGGAAAGGAGCGCCTATATGTGGGGGGAGGAGGTGTCGGATTAGATTCGGAAGCGGCACGCTACGCCAACGGCCCGTACCGCAATCTGCACGGCCGGTTGCGTTATGTACTAGCCGCAATTCGCGCGCTATTTGGTTTTCACGCGTTCAGAGTCCGTGTCGTGGCGAGCGCCAGCGAACCAAAGAACCTTGAGGCCACAGCTTTGGTAGTTGGCGTGTTAAATACTCCCAGCTATGGTGCGGGAGTGCGCCTGGCTCCGGATGCGAAAATCGATGATGGAAAATTAGACATCGTTCTCGTCGAGGATTTGAGCCTCGTTCAGATTCTCGCGCTGCTTCCAGCATTCGTAGCCAGGGGACGGCTAAATACGCCCCACGTACAGCGATTCACCGCCGATTGCGTCAGGATTGAAACGGATTCCCCACGTTGGTTTCATGCGGACGGAGAGCTGTTGGGAATGACTCCGGTGGAGATCTGCGTAGTCCCAAAGGCCATTCGTGTGCTTCGGCCTGCGCGAAAGCGTAATTCTTAGTCGTTTTCCGCAAGCAGCGGCGAACGGCTGTCCTGTACCTCGGTGGAGTTGGCTTTGGCCTTTTTCTTCTTCGAATGTCGCTTCATATATGCGCCCAAATCCGGCGTAAATTCTTTCAATTGATTCCAGCCGATGTTATAGCCCTGATTGATCAGCCAACCCGAGACAACTCCTTCAACCTTGCGATCCTCTTTCGGGTAGTACGTCGTCGCGGAAATGGTCGCTTGTCCTAACTGTCCAAATACCGACGGAAAGTTGAAGGTAGTCTTTCCCGAGTCGGTCCGGCAGATGATCACTCGCGAAGCCGCATACCCGATCCGAGACCACGCTTTTCCTCGACCCTTCCGAAAATATCTCGGGTCGTCATGGAGCACGCTCGGCAACACTCCATAAATCAGCATGCTCCCCGTGAACTGGTCCCCTTCTTGCGCCAGATACCTCTCCCCAAACGGTCCCCAACCCTGCCCGTAATGCGGCAGACCATTCGCGGCCTGGGAGATGCTGGCTTGCAGCACATTGCCAAAATGTGCGCTTAGATCCCAAAATTGGTGCCACGCGATATTGTATTTTTGCTTCACCGTCAGCGGCCCTTGGTTTTCTGGCTGATCGTTATACGTCATAAAGTTCGGAATGATCCAGAAAATGCGCTTGGGCACTTCGTCGTTGGCCTCTTTATCCTGCGGGTTCACCACCGGATTGGGGCCGTCGGCCTGGTCCTTGGGCTGTGGGCTGTCCGGTTTATCCTCAGCAGGCTTGCCCTGTGCGGGCGGATCCTTGACGGGCTGACCCTGCGCAAACGAGCGTCCCGCCCCCAATGTCAGCAACGCCGCCAGCCCTATGTAAGAAAAACAGCGCAAAATCATCCTCTCACTGTGCCCAAACACCTGATTTGCAGCGGAAAAAGCTCTGTCTGCAGGCAGTTTTAGTTTACTTGATCTGACTTACAACCCCAAAAATGCACCTCGCTCTGGCGAGAGGTATTCCGCACTAATCCTTCTTCCGGTTTACCTTCAAATTTAACGTGATCTCTTTCCGGCTATCCAACGGGGACACCGTCCGCGGCGCCGATTTCTGCCCATTGAACTCCGCGTAGATATCGTACTCCGCATTTGGATCCAGTCCACTAAACCGGTAATTCCCCTGATCATCGGTGAAGTGGCTGATCACGCTATTCGTTCGCGAATTCTTCAGAAAAACCACCCCGTTCTGGATGGCCTTCTCGTCCTTATCGGTAACCAGCCCGCGAACGGTCCTCAGTTGCGCCTCTTTTTTCGAGTCCTGCGCAATAGCCAACCCGCTCACCACCAATAACGCTAGCGCCAAACAGATCACCGCACGCCCGTTTCTCATGATTTCGCCCCGCCGTTCCCCTGACCTCGCGGCTCCAGCTTTATCGAAAGCCGCTTTAGCACGTCCACCTTACTATCAACGCTTTGCCTCTGGTCCTCATATTTATTAACGTGGGTCACTACTTCATACTCATAGCCAGGCGGCACTCTCACCGCAAATTCCCCGCGTGAGTCCGTGTATGTCTCCCAACGAAATTTCTTCTCTCCGCTTCGCCGGATCCGCACCTGCACTCCCGGAAACGAAAACGCCTTTTCATTGAATACCGTACCAATGATCAAGAAGCTCGGTATCTCTTTATTCTTGGTTTTGCTTGAGGAAGTTCCCGTACCCGGCGTGGACGGCCCTCCGGCTGAAGGCGCAGCAGGAGTACTGGCAGGAGGCGCGGACGGTTCCTGGGTCGCCAATGTGATCGAAGAATAGAGAAGAGCGGCCAGAAAAAGTGGGACTCTTGTTCTCATTCCGTGCTAATTGCTGTGGCGCCTCCCCCTTACACTCTGATGTCGCCCGGTTCACCCAGGATGCCCCTGGTATCCGCCCTGTGCCCGCTTACTCTTCCTCGTCGTCCTCTTCTTCTTCGTCTTCATCCTCGTCCAGGAGGTCGCCGTTTTCGTCAAACTCCTCCTCATCATCCTCGTCGAGGTCCTCGTCATCATCTTCTTCTTCGAGTTCATCGGAGATTGGGTTCAGAGCCACAGGGTGAATTTGCGATACCTCCAGCTCGGTTTCGCACTCGGGACAGCTAAGGATCTCGCCTTCTTCAACCTCGTCTTCGTCTACGTCTATTTCTGCGGAGCATTCTGGGCAACGAAGCACGTTCTACATCCTCCGAATTCGACTTTAGTTCTCGGACCAGCCCCACTTCGGGTTCACTATCCGGCGTATTATATACCTCGGTGCAGGAAGTCAACCGCAAACCTCCGCGCCTGTACTGAGTGTAACCCAATAGCTTGCGGGGAAGAACAATTAGGATGGCTCGAGAATACCCTGAAAGGCCTGTAGTAGGAATTGGTGGCGTAGTCATCGACGAAGGCCGCGCGCTGCTGATTCGACGCGGCAGCGAGCCTTTACGCGGACAGTGGTCCATTCCAGGTGGCACTCTCGAAATTGGTGAATCCCTGCAGCAGGGTGTCGCCCGGGAACTACACGAAGAGACCAACCTCGAGGTCCGCGTTCTGGACGTAATCGAAGTCTTCGATCGCATCTTCCCGGCCGAAGTCCTCGACCCGGCTAGTCCCGCCCGTGGGCCTCGCTTCCACTATGTGATCGTCGATTACCTGTGCGAGCGTATCTCTGGCGAGGCCCGCGCTGGCAGCGACGTAACGGATGTCGCCTTCGCCCGCGAAGACGAACTCGATCAGTTTCATCTCACGGAAACCACCACTCGTGTTCTGCGCAAAGCCTTTGCCATGGATCGCCAACGCCACAGCTCCGTCCAGTCCCGCTGATCCTCACTTCGATACTTTGGCGATCTCAATGTTTCCATTCGAATTGGTCAGCGACAGCGTGCACCCGCCATTCCCGATCTTCCCATTCAGCGAGTCTCCTCCCAGCGTTCCCGTCGCCGTCACTGGCAAATCGCTCGAGATGTGCCCAAACGACGTGCGCGCATTGACGTCGTAACCGGCACCGGCCGGCAGCCGCACTTGCATCGGCGCAAACGACGTCTTCAGCGAAACATTCTTGCACCCGGACGAACTTCGCGTAGCCGACACCGTAACCGTCCCGTTCTGATTGTCTACCGTGATCGATCCCACGATTTCTTCCAGTGTCACCGAACCGAAACTGGTCTTGGCCGATGCATCTCCTCTAACCCCGCTTGCGCTCACCGGTCCATTCGAATTCTCAATCGTCAAATTCCCGTTCACACGATGAATATCTACAGCCCCAAAGCTTGTCTTCGCGTACGTATCTCCACCAATATCATTCAACGCGATTCGCCCATTACCGGTCGTCGCTCGCACTCCCTTCGCCACACCGTTAGCTTCAATCGCTCCAAACGAGGTATTGAGCGTAGCCCTGCCCTTGATTTCTTTGGCAGTAACCCCGCCGTTGGAGTCCTGTACCTCCACTCCTCCTCCGATTTGTTCCAGCGACACTTCCCCAAACGTCGTCTTCACATACACTTCATTTCCGGCTCGCGTGCCTGTCACTCGTCCATTGGACGAAGTGCATCTCACATTCCCCGAAACATTCGTGAAGTTGATCGCGCCAAAACTCCCATTCAATTGCGCGTTGCCGCTCACCGTGTCCGCGTCGATTGCCCCGTTATTGTTATCTACGCTCACATCCCCGTGAACATTCCGCACCGATACTGCGCCAAACGAGTTGCTGATCGTTAATGGCCCCGCATCCGTTACCTCTACAAGCCCGTTACCTCCAGAAATCGTTACGGTGCCCGAAACATTGCTCGCGTTGATCGCCGCAAAACGATCCTTGATATCCAGGCTTCCTTTCACCGACGAAACGGTCACCGCTCCATTATTGTTGATCACCGCCAGGTTCCCATCCGCACCGGTTGCTTCCAGCAGACCGAACGAATTGGTCAGTTTGGCCGCTCCTCCATTTTCGAACTTCAGTCGGCCGTGATTATTTTCCATATCACCCCAGCCTTTCACCCCCTGAACCTCCATGTTTCCAAAGCTGTTCCGGGTCCACAGCTTGGCGTCCTGCGGCACAACAATGTCATAGTCAACCGAATAGGAAGGCCCACCGATGCGAACCACGAAAAATTTCGAATCATCGCTGGGATAGACCGTTTCAATCTTCACTCCCTGGGAATCCTGCGAAACTTGAATTCGGACCTGGTCTGCGTAACGATCTGCATCCGCTTGCGAATGCGCCTGCACTCGAATGGTCGCGGAAATCCTCACCTCCCGGCCGTTTTCTCCATGGATCCGCACGTCGCCATACTTGTGGGTCAGGCTGACGGTTTGGTTGTTGCCCAACGTCAATGTTTTCTGGAACTCCCGCGTCGCGCTGCTTTGCCCGAAGGTTTCACCCATCACCGGCCACGCACCGATGCAGCACACCATCATGACGATTCCAAACCTGCGCGCACGAAATGACCTGGGGCTGTTCATCGCTTCATCTCCAAAACTTCCTGCAACGTTTCTTGCTTCTCCTGGTACATCGCCAGTAGTTCGTAACGAAGATGCGCATTCGAAGGGTTCCGTCCGGCCTCCGCGCGCAACTCATCGATCGCGCTGTCCAGCACAAGCAATTTTTCCTTGTAACTGGCCATCAACGGTGTCGCTGGTGCATCCAGCGCCGGCTTTGCTTCCGCGGCAAGCTTGTCGATGGCCCTCATGTAATCACGCTCTGTCCGCTCTACTTCGGCCAGCGCGGAATTTCTCAGTAGCCCGGTCGCTCCGGTATCTTGTCCACTTCGATGACGCACCACGTACACGCCAGAAATCGCCAGGACCAACACCAATGCCCCCGCCAGCGCCGTACGCCAACCCAAAGCGACGTCGCTTCCGAATTTCCATCTCTCCCAGAATCTGCCCCAGCCTGCCTGCCTCTGCTCCCTCTGCTTAAGGGAAACTTCGATCTTTGCCCAAAGCTGACTATCCTCTCGATAGTCCCGCAATTCCTTCGCTGCTGTGCTCACAGCCTTCCACGCGCGTATTTCCTCCGCACAATTCGCACAACTCACCGCGTGCTGCTCCAGCGCCGCCCATTCTTCGGTCGAACCATCCAGAAAAATCCGCTGGCGGTCCTTGCAGGTTATATTCATCGCGCACCCGCCCCTGCGCTCCGAGGCGGCTCCAACATTCCGCGCAGGTTTTTCTTCGCCTGAAACAGTGTATTTTTTGAAGCCGTCTCGCTGATTTCCAACATGCTGGCAATCTCCGCGTGCCGAAAGCCTTCCACCTCGTATAAAAGAAACACATCGCGCTGGTGCCTCGTCAGCTCACTCAGCGCGCGTTCCAAAGCCATCCGCAACGATGGATGGGCGCCCGGCGCCCGCGGCTCTCGCCTTGGCAGCATTTCATTCGAATCATCTTGCGTCTGTTCCTTCCGGCGCATTCGACTTCGCCGCGCATCATGGCACGTGTTCACCAGGATTCGGAACACCCAGGTCACAAACGCAGATTGTCCTCGAAAACTCCCAATGCTCCGCTGGACTTTCAGGAACGTATCCTGCACCGCGTCTTCCGCGTCCGTTTGCGAGCCCAGCAGGTTCCGGGCGAGGTTTCTCATCCGCGTGCCTTGCAATTGATATAGCCGTTCGTATGCGCGCAAATCCCCGGCAAGGCACCCGGATGCTAGGTCCGCATCGTCCGCAAGGGCATTCGTTTCACGGTTCTCTCTGGCTGCGGTTTCCGGTGGTTCCACGCGCCGCCCCCCCTCGCTGGCTGCCGATGAGATTCTATCCTCCCATCGCAGCGTAAGTCCCACAGTTCCCATCACTTTCTCCTGTGGTATAGACGACGCGCCCATCGCAAACGTCAGGGCAAGCGGGATCCGTTAGTTGTATGGTAACTTGCTAAAAATAAGTAGATTACGTCTTTGGGCAGCGCTTATTCAGCCTACTTGCTCTCGCGGAACCGCTCCGCGGGTCCTTTCGCGCCTTGCAAACTCCAGGATCGCACCCCGCAAATCTGCGGCCGTAAAATCCGGCCAGCGCTTCTCCAGAAACACAAACTCCGCAAACGCGCACTCCCATAACAGAAAGTCCGAAAGCCGCTGCTCCCCACCCGTACGGATCAGCAGGTCCACATCCGTCGATCCCCCGCGCTGCACTTCCGCCAATATATCTTCGAACGCCTCGGCAGAAAGATTCGTCGCCTTATAGAATTTACTGGCTGCCTGAAACAGGCAATGGCGGGACGAGTAGTCCACCGCCAACCGAAGGTGCAGGTTTTTCCCTTTGCACGTCAGCGCCTCGGCTTCTTCGATCGCTCCGCGCAACACCGCGGGCACCCGGTCCCGCCGCCCGATGATACTCAGCCGAATTCCCTCCTCCACACAATGATGCGTCTCTGTCTCCAGATACTTTCGTAGCATTTGTAGGATTGCGGATACTTCGGCTTCGGGACGCTTCCAATTCGCCGAAGAAAGCGTAAAGAGCGTCAGCGTATGAATGTCTAATTGCCGGGCGCATCGGATGATCCTTCTCGCCACTTCCGCCCCGGCTCGGTGCCCTTCTGACCGCGCCAGGCCACGCGATGTCGCCCAGCGGCCATTGCCATCGCAAATAATCGCCACATGAAGTGACCGTGCCGTGATCATTGGAAGAGCCGGCACATGCGGTAACACTATCGATTGCATAACTATCTCTTTTCTCCGCCGCTGGTAACGAATGTACTTTATGCGATAAAGTACGCGTACAAAATTTTTTACCGCTCGCGCGTCGCCCGGATCAGCGCCTCCATATGGTCCAAATAGCGCTCCAACGCACGCCGTCCCGCGCTGGTCAGTCGGTATTCCGTCTTCGGCAAGCGCCCCGCAAACGATTTGGTGCAAACGATATAGTCCGCTTCTTCCAACTTGCGTGCGTGCACACTCAGATTTCCGTCCGTGGTCTTCAACAGTGCCTTCAAACCATTAAAGGTCAGCGATCGGTTCACCGCCAATGCGCTCACAATTCCCAAACGAATCCGCTCATGAATCAGCCGGTCCAAATTTGCGGACACGGGTTCCGGAGCGGCGGACCTAACCGCTGCCGGCCCATCTTCTCGCGATACCCGTTCCTGCCGGGCTGTTGATGATTTTGCCATGTCGTATTTCCTCGTTCGAAACCGCCGTTATCCTCCGTACCGCAGTGCAATCCAGAACCCGAAGGCAATCTGGACCCACCCGAATCCCGCTGCCATAAACAGATTCCCCCACGACGCTGGAGCGAACAGAGCTGCCGCGCCAAGCGCCATCAGGCATAAACCCATAATTGGCACTACTCTCACCGAAAATGCCCCACCCGTCACGATGGCTGTGCCATACAGCAGCAGCCAAACTCCAGGAAGCGCCGACAGCGTCCCCAAATGAAAGAGAGCCAGGGTCAATAAACCGCCCACCACAATGGGCGGAGCGAAGCTCAAAACAAATTTGCGTCCCGGTCCGGAAAACAACGACGAATTCGCTCGACGCGCCTTTGTAGCCGCAGCCGGCGCGGCAATTGCCACTGCCACAAACGCCTCGGCCAGCCAGATGGCCACCCACGCATGCGGCGTTGTCTGCCGTGCGGCAAGGAGCGCTGCCCCAAGTGCGGTCATGCCCATGGCCACGCCGCCCCAGCCCGGCACCGCCGTAAATTCGGCGGCTGATTCCATGGTTTCCCGGATGTAACGAAGATGGTCTGCCGCGCGCGCATCAATGGGGATGGGCTCTCGACGTATTGCGCGATGAGATCCGGCAGCAGCCATGGCTATGAAAATAGGCAAAAAGAAAACTAATGTCAAGTACTTTGCGAGACAAAGGCCTCGCCACGCCTTCGGTACCGCCCGTTTAGTCCGTTCCAGCGGATCACGAACACGTCCACGAACATCAGCAGACTGTCCCGGAGCATATTCACTTTCGTCGCCGGGGAATGCGCCCAGCGCACCGGCACTTCCTGGATCGAAAGTCCGTGGTGTCGTGCAAGGTACAACAATTCCGGGTCGAAACCAAACCGCTCGATCGTCTGTTGCTCAAATACGATCTTGCAGCGCTCCCGCCGGAACGCCTTGAAGCCGCACTGGGTGTCCACAAATGGCAACCTCAACGTGAACCGCACGATTTTGTTAAAGATGATTCCCGCCATTTCCCGAAACCGTGACTCACGTACCTCAATCAAACTGCGGTCCACCGCGCGGCTGCCAATGGCCACGTCATAGTTTTTCAGCGCGGCCAGCAATTTCTCGCCCTCTTCGATCGGCGACGATAAATCTGCATCCGTGAACAACACCACATCTCCGCGTGCCTCCAGCGAACCATGTCGTACGCTGAACCCTTTCCCCCGGTTTTCCCCATTCGATAGCACGCGCAGCCCTGGAATCCGATCTCCCCACGATTCGGCAACCGCCGCGGTTCGATCGGCGGATCCGTCGTCTACCACGAGTACCTCCGTATTTGGCCGCCTCTCCCGCACATATTTCGCAATTCTTTCTAACGATGCGGGCAGCCGTGCCTCTTCGTTAAAGGCCGGAATCACAATGGAGAGTTCAATCGCGCTTGTCACAAGCCTTCTCGCTCCTTCCAGCCGAAGCGGCCTAGTAGTGGCACGAAGCGGCACCCTTCGCGGTGTTCCGCGGAATATTCACTCCCATGGCGCGTCACTAACACCAATTCCTGATGATCCTCCGCTCCGATCGGAGCGATTAGTCGGCCTTGATCACCCAATTGCTCCAGCAATGGTGTCGGTACCGATGGTGCCGATGCTGCGACCAGAATAGCGTCATAGGGTGCAGATTCCTTCAAGCCCAACGATCCATCTCCACAATGCACGTGCACGTTCGCGAATCCCAGCCGCTCCAACCGCTCCGCCGCGGATCGTGCCAACTCTGGACGATATTCGATGCTATACACTTCCCGGCACAATACCGAAAGCACTGCAGCCTGATACCCGCAGCCCGTTCCTATGTCCAGAACCTCCTCTGATCCAGTCAATCCCAGCGCCTCTGTCATCGCCGCCACAATATAAGGCTGCGAAATTGTTTGCCCGCCCCCTATCCCCAGCGGCTCGTCGGAATAGGCTTCGCTTCGGTGTTGCTCCGGAACAAACTCGTGTCGGGGCACTACCGTCATGGCACGCAGAACTCCTACGTCTTTGATGCCGCGTTTGCGGATCTGCGTTTCTACCATCTCGATGCGGGCTGGCAAATAAGGGTCACCGGACACAGTTATTATTTTCTATCAATACTGCCCCCCGGAACAGTGATTGTCCCAGCAAGACTGTACCCCAGAGCAGGCGCGCTGCATGAATCCATTTATTAGACTTATTGGTGAACGAGCGGGCTCTGGCGCTCTCTCGTTTTGATCTTCGGGGTTGGGAGGATGTCATGAAAGCGGCTTTAGTTCTCGTTGCGATTTACATCGGCATGTTTCTGGTGGCTATCCAGGGCAGTTCGCCAGACTCCGTCCAAGCAGCCGCGCAATCCGCCAATACCCAGAATTCCGGCAACATCGCTTCTGTCGATCCCGTTAAGGATTCCGATATCCGTGCGCTCCTTGAACTCGTTGGCGCGCGGGATCAGGTTCAGGACTCTGTCAAACAGATCGCCGAACAATACCGCGAAAAGCTCCTAGCCACGGTCCCTGACAACGAAAAAGGCCAGGCCTTTGTGAATACCGCCGTCAACGAATATGAAAAGCGCTATGACGTTGATAAAGTCCATGAGCAACTTGTCGTGCTTTATGACAAGCATTACTCCGATGCGGAGATCAAGGGCCTTCTGCAGTTCTACGGATCGCCCCTCGGCCAGAAAGTGGCGGCAGAGAGTCCCAAAATGTTCCGGGAGATTCAAGAAACCACTCGCACCGAAGCCGCCAGGGCCATACGAGATGCTCTTCAGCAAGCCAAGCAGGAAAATCCCGGTGTCGGCCAAAACGCCCGCGTCACTGGTCAGCGTCGCCCTCTAGCGCAGCGCCGAACCCAGCCGGATTCCGGTGAACAGACCGCTCAGCAGCAAGACCAATCTCAACCCTGAGGATTTTGCGCTTCTCTTCTACCCGAACAACATTCCTGCATAGCCGACCACTTCATCCCGGTCTCCGTTAACCTCCCCTGATGTGGCGTGTCGCACCAGTTCCGCCTTATTCACTCCCAAGCGATTCATCGCCGTCAGCATCACCACTGCCGGGCCCAATCCGCACATCGAGATGTGCTCTTCGCGGCAAACTTCGTACAGTCTCTGGGGATCCAACTTCAACATGCACTCGATCGCTTTACCATCTTTCTGTTCTGTCGTTTTCTCGTCTTCGTAATGATTCATATCCGAGGAAGTCACAATCAGTACCTCGTCCGCGCTTTTCTCCACCATCCGCGCGACCCCCTCGCCCGTTTGTCGTAAATCCTCGTAACGCAGCGTGCCCACCGCCACTGGCACAAAGGAAAATCCCGGTGAGAGCACTTGCAGGAACGGCAATTCCACTTCCAGCGAATGTTCCCGCCTGTGCGCTTCACCGTCCTCGGTCAGCAGCGGGCATTCCTCGCGCAACCGCATCGCTAATGACCTGTCAATGGGCACATCTCCGAGCGGCGTTCTCCAAGCCCCTTCCGACAGAATCGCCAGTGGTTCTCCCTGCGGAAAATGGCGGACCCCCAACAGCAGGATCTTCTTCGGCATTGCGATTCGCCCAAATACCGCTCCGGCAACGGCCCCCGAATACATGTATCCGGCGTGCGGCGCCAGGCACGCGCGCACTTTTATCTTTGTCTGAAGCTTCTCGCTTTTTGTGTATTTTTCGACAGCCGCGGACAGCTCTGAAGGATTGCGCGGATAAAACTGACCGGCAACAGCAGGCAGGCGCAACATGACTCCCTCCAGTTTAGAGGGGTCGCGACGGTTTCCCTTTGATCTTTACAGCCATGCGCGACGTCGGGTCATAGTACACCGTGACCTTGTCGCCGTACTGATATCCGCCGTTGTCCACGATCTTTTGCATCCGTGCGGAAACGTTCTGATTCAACGCAAACGTCTGGATGGCCTGGTCGTTGCCCCTCGCCCTGACTGTCACCTGCGCAATATTCGCGTGCACCACATAGCCTTCGAATTTCTGGTATCCCGTGGGTTTTGGCTTAGGGGTCAACGTCTTGACAATGATCGGCGCTGCTTCGCTCACGATAATAGGTGTCAAGATAGGATCCTGAGCGGAGGCTCGGGACGTACCTAGCGTCCCCAACACCGCCAATCCCACCGCCCAGACCGCTGCAATTGTGACACCCCTGTTCATTCGATATCGTCCGTCGCAATCCGCAAAGACTTCAGAAAACGTACATCCTGGGGACTCATCGTCAGCCGCGATGGCTGCCTCTTGTCCGGCTCCTGGTCCATCGACTCCTGATCCACCTGGATCCGCAGCGACTCCAGAAAACGCCGGTCCTGCGTGGTCATCTTCGGCATCTCGCTTCCGTCCCGCCTCGCCAGCCCAATCGTCGCGTCCAGCTTCAACACAATGTCATAGCCATGCGCGCGCACCCCGGCAATCGCACCGGTAATGCGCTCTGACTCCGACACCGTGTCGTTGATCGCGTGCCCAAGCTCGCGCAGCAGGTTTTTGAGGTGATCGTCGAGTTGCAAGGCTGACTCCCCAGTACTACTAAAGCTGATTTTAGGCCTACGCTATGTTTGATACAAGCCGCCCTTTTAATGTTGTCCTCAATCTATTCACAGCCCTTTAGCGCTATGGCCTGTACTATCGTACGGGGCGCCCTCCTCCGCAAGTTCTTCTGTTCTGCGTTAAAATTTCTTCATGTCGACTGCGGCACGCCCTGCTTCTCCGTCGCCCAACCTTCGTGGGTTCAAGCGCCTCTGGCGCACCCTGAAACAGATTTTCTACGAAGCGGTTGGCGCCATGTTCGGCATTCTGGCATTTGGCTGGTTCAATTCCGCCTTCCGTGCCTGGACCCGCGACGTCGCCCCATGGCTTATTGCCGTTTCCATGCTGGTCGCCTTGCTTTTTGTCTTTTTCGCGGTCAGTTCGTTTCGCCGCGCCCGTTCGCTGTAAACTGTTTTTTGCTCTTTCGGCGTGCTCCATTATCTGTTCTAAAGCACACCTTACACTCCGCTGTCTGTATAGTATTCTTGCCCCGAGCACACTTTCATGAAGCTGATTCTTGCCTCTGCCTCGCCCCGACGTGCGCAGATTCTCCGCGACGCCGGCATGTCTTTTTCCATGCTCTCTTCCGCGGTAGACGAAACTCCCTATCCCAACGAAACCCCGCAGCAATTAGTTCAGCGTCTTGCCAATGCCAAGGCCGAACTCGTCGCCGCACGCGCCGTCGCCCCTGCTATTCTCGTCGCCGCGGATACGGTTGTGGTTTTGGATGGGCAAATCCTCGGCAAGCCTCGCTCTACTGACGATGCCCGTCGCATGCTGCAGCTCTTTTCCGGGCGCACTCATTCCGTTATTACCGGAGTCTCTCTCGTCCGCCTACCGGAAATGGACCGCCGTCAATTCATCGATACGACTCTCGTCACCTTCACCCGTCTTTCTTCTGAGGAGATTTCTCGCTATCTGACCACCGAGGAGCCCTACGATAAAGCCGGCGCTTATGCCATCCAGGGCCTCGCGGGACGTTTCATTCCTCGCATCGAAGGTTGTTATTTCAACGTAGTCGGTCTTCCACTCGCTCGCGTTGTGGCCGCGCTTCATGAGCTTGGTTGGTCTGAGGACCACGAATCCCAATAGTTCGTCGTTCAACTTTTTGCCACTCGCAAAAAAAAAGGCGCCCCGCAAAACGGAGCGCCTCGTCGCCCAATTCAGAGAATCCTTACTTGTTTCCCTGGGTGTTCGCGTTGTGCTTCTTGTTATAGATGTTCCGCGACGCTCCGTTTTGTTCCTTGTTGATCTGCTGCTTCTCTCCCTGTGTCAGTTTTCCGCCGTTCGCAGTCCGATCCGCCTTCACTTGCTGGTTGATTCCTCTTTGCTGATTTTCCAGCTTCGCGGTTTCGCCTGCCGTTAACTGCCCGCTCTTGATTCCTTGCGCGATGCGATCCTGCTGATTCTGGCGTCGCTGCCCCACTTCGTTGTTCCCGTAGTGCGCGGTATTCGCGTTGTGCTTGTCGTTGTAAATCTGCTTCGAAACTTGGTTCTGTTGATGGTTGACCTGCTGTTTCTCCGCTGCTGTCAGTTTCCCGCCATTTGCGGCACGATCCGCGCGAGTCTCGCCATTGATTGCTGCTTCTTTTGTTTCTAGGTTGGCCGTTTCACCTGCAGTCAATTGACCGCTCTTCACGCCGTTCGCGATTCGATCCTGCTGATTCTCCTTCCGCTGTGCAACTTCACCTGGCTTGGCCGGCGTGGACGCAGGCGCACTCGAACTCTGTCCCGAAGAACTGCTGGATGATTGGTCTTGCGCGAACGCCATACTGCCTAGCAGTAACATCGCCGCGGGCACAACAATATACTTCGAAATCCTTATGCTCATGACCTGGCTCTCCTTATTTGGCTTCCTAGACAGCTTCCCGGGGGTAGTGAGATATACCCAAGTCTGAGCAAAAAGTTGCAACCGCTCTACTGGTCGGAAGAGCAGTTGTGCTGCTTCAGAAAATCGTAAGGGATACGATTTTGGACACAGTGATGCGGCCAAAACAAAATGCGAACGGAGATAAGTACGAAAAACTAGCGGCGGGGTGCAGTTTTATTGAGATCGTTTTGTCTTGCGCGGGTGCCCCGCACGCCGCCGTTGCGTGTGGGGTCTTTCACGTTTGTCTCTCAGATCTACTGAGGTTTGAGGCTCGTTTGTCTCTTGCAACCGTAAGCTAGGAGGGGGTGCCGCTCACTTCCACCGAATTCAGGCTCTCGCCGTAAGCGCCCACTGAAGTCACTACGTAATAATACGTTCCACTCGCCAAGCCTTCATCCGAGTACGTCGTCGCGGCTGTGGTCGCAATCAATGCGTACGGGCCTCCGCTCGTTCCCGAACGTTTCACGTTATAGCTGCTCGCTCCGGAATTCGCACTCCAGTTGATGCTCACCTGCCCGCTCCCGGACTTCGCGCTTACTCCCGATGGAGCCGAAGCTGGAGTTGGTTGAGCAACCGCCGTCGCCGCACCCGACGACCCGGACATCCCATCTTTGAAGCTCCGGATGCCTTCTCCCAATCCCTTCATCACTTCGGGAATACGCCGGCCGCCAAAGAAAATCAGGACGATGGCCAAGACCACCAGCCAATGAAAAATACTAAATTCACCCATGATCGTTCTCCGATTCCAGATTGACTCTCCGGCCGCCCAATCGCCTGGTTTATTTCCCTAATTTTAGGCCGGAATCGTTCTCTACTGGTCCCTTACAGGATAACACGCTCATCCCCGCTCCGCCGCGTCAACCGCTGCCGGTCCAGGTATTCCAGCAGTGGTATCGCGTATTTTCGCGTGATCCCCGTCAGCTCCTTAAACGTAGGTACGCCGATACGGTCGCCTTTGGACTTTTTGTAATTCTGCAGCAGTGCGGGCAACTTCCCTAATGCGTCCCGATGATAAATAAGCTCAGGCGAAACCCGCACCAGCACTTTTTCCCGCAGCAGAATCTGCAGGATCTTTTCCGCGCGCCGCCCATCGATCGCCAGTTGCGCCAAGACTTCCTTCGCCGAAGGTACCGCCAGTCCGGCCTTTGCAAACGCGTGCTCGATTTGATCCTTCGCGCGAGCCTCATCCACGGTCAGCGTAATCTCGGAACCGGGCTTCTTCACCAATTCGCCTTGCAATACCAACTTTTGTTGCTTCACCAACTCTTCTAACGCCGCGCGAAACGTCTCGCTCCTCAACCGCCGGCCACCCACTGCGCGTAGCTCCTCCCTCGTCACGCCCGGCACCAGCGAATTCTGTTTGTGAAAGCTCTCCACGCGAGCCACAATCTTCTTCGTTACGTCCTGAAATACGCTCTCAGCGATCAGCAGCAGTGGCTCCGCGCTCACCACCCGGATGGCTTCTGTGTTCACTAGCCTTTGTACCGCCGCTCGCACTTCCGCTTCCGTCCAACCCATGCGTGAAACGATTTCTTCCATCCCGACGCCGGCAATATTCCGCTCCACCATCCCACCCAGAATTTCCTCGTTCGACCCGCCTTCCAGCCTCTCCAGAAATTGCGGTCGCCCCCGATCCTGCCGCCCCGGCCGTTTCGCCAGCGGATCCAACACTTCTCCTCCGCCAATTGTGATTACCGGCGAGAATTGCCGCACGATGAACCGATCGCCGCGCACCGCCACCGCGTCGTTCATCAATCGGAGCTGTACCAACGCAGATTCGCCCGGCAACAATTCGCTTTTATCGTACGGCAATACCACCGCTATGCTTTCCGCCGTTCCTGTATGAAAATGCACTCGCGCCCGATTCTTCAGCGTGGGCGCACTCGGTAACAGTTCCAGGCGCGCATCGATCCGCCGCGTTCTGGCGAATCGTCCCGGCGCGCCAATGACCATCCCTCGTTGAATCGCAGTGTGTTCAATACCAGCGAGATTTACCGCCGTCCGTTGACCCGCCTGCGCACGCTCCACCGTTTTCCCGCCCGTCTGTACTCCTCGTACACGCAACAATTTCTTCTCTGGCAGCAGTTCCACTTCGTCTCCCGCGGCAATCTGCCCGGAGATTAATGTCCCAGTGACGACGGTTCCAAAACCCTTCACCGCAAACGACCGGTCAATGGGTAACCGGAAATAGCGATCGACTTGTTTTTCCGTGATTTTTTGCGCCTCGTCCAGAAGCGCTTTCTTTAATTTTGCTAGCCCTGCCCCGGTTCTCGCACTCACCCCCACAATCGGCGCGCCTTCGAGGAAGGAACCTTTCACAAAATCTTCGACTTCCAATTGCACCAATTCCACGCTGTCCGGTTCCACCAGATCCGCTTTTGTCACCGCAACCACGCCGCGTTTTACTCCCAATAACCGGCAAATATCGAAGTGTTCTCGCGTTTGTGGTTTGATGGCCTCGTCGGCCGCCACCACCAGCAGCACCAGATCGATCCCCGAAGTGCCTGCAAGCATGTTCTTCACGAATCGCTCGTGCCCCGGCACGTCTACAAATCCAAAGCGCACTCCACCTTCTTCAAGAAACGCGAATCCCAGATCGATCGTAATTCCGCGCCGCTTCTCTTCTTCCAACCGGTCTGGATGCGTCCCCGTCAGCGCTTCGATCAATGTGGACTTGCCATGGTCGATGTGCCCCGCGGTTCCGACAATGATGCTCTTAGTCATTCGAATCAGTGGAAACCTATCCAACCTGGAGGCCTGCTGTTTGGGGATGTCTTAGAAGTTGATTAGTCGCACGCCGCACTACGTACTCAACTCCGGCGTCAGCCTTTTGCCGCCGCAATTTCGTCCACGATTTCCTGCGCCGCCGCGCGTGGATCTGCCGCCGCCAGAATCGGTCGTCCCACCACGATGAAGTCCGCTCCTGCCTTGATCGCCTCGCCTGGTGTCGCGGTACGCGACTGGTCGTCTTTCTTGCTTCCCACGTTCAGGTCTTTCGGACGCACCCCAGGCGTAACAATCAGGAATTCCGCCCCGCACGCTTTGCGAATCGCCTTGGCTTCCTGCACCGACGCCACCACGCCATCCACCCCCGCCTCTTGCGCCAGCTTCGCCAGTTTCAACGCCCTTACCTTCGGCGTGCCACTCAGTCCCACCTCGCGAATCGATTTCTGGTCCATGCTCGTCAATATCGTCACCGCCAGCAGACGCGTCCGGTCGGCTCCCATAGGCACGCCCGCGCTCACGGCCTGTGCCGCAGCCCGCAGCATCGCCGCGCCTCCCACCGCATGTACGTTCAACAATTGCACGCCGGGCATAGCTGCCGAAGCCAGCACTGCTCCAGCCACGGTGTTTGGTATGTCGTGGAATTTCAGATCGAGGAAAATGTCGGCGCCCAGTTGCGCCACTTGTTTCACTGCTTCCGGGCCCGCGGTGGTGAACAATTGGCTGCCAATTTTGAACATGCCTACAACATCCGCCAGTTGCTTGGCGAACTTCACCGCTGTGGTCAATGAATCAAAATCGAGGGCTACGATCAGGCTGCTGCGTGGATGGGCGTCGAAGCTCAAGGTTCGGGGCGTGCCCGAAACAGTTTACTTGGAATCGGCCCCGTCGTGGGTGTGTTTCGGCGGCACTTGCAAGAGTTCCAGCCGCACTTGGCTCACCCCCGAGCCGATCAGGCCAATTTTCCGGGCTACGCGATAGGATACATCAATTTCGCGCCCTTCCTGGTAAGGTCCGCGATCATTGATGCGGGCAACCTCATATTTCCCATTCCGGGTATTCACAATCCTTACCCAGGACCCAAATGGCAAAGTTGGATGTGCTGCCGTCAGGCTTTCCGAGTTATACCGCTCCCCATCGGCCGTCTCTTTGCCGTTGAACTCTGGCCCGTACCAACTGGCGTTCCCCACCCATACCTTAATCGGATGAACCGGCGCGCTTAGATGAGCCACCAAGGGAGCCTCGATACCGGGTGTGATCAGGAACATCAACGGTATCCATCGAAGGGCGGCCCAAATCATGAAGAGTGGTCGTCTCATAGGTGGTGGTTTTAGAGTCAACGAAAGGTCTAAAAATCGTAGCACTAGTACCGCGTTATGTCAACCAGTTTCTCCCTTAAATTTACCCCGTATCTCACTGAAAGTTAATGCCTTTATTCCTTCCAACCCTCGCTCCAACCCCGCCACGATCTTCTCACTGGCCTGTGGATCAGCAAAGCTGGCCGTCCCTACCTGTACCGCCGACGCGCCAACCATCACGTATTCGAGCACATGTCCCACCGTCTCGATTCCACCCAGCCCAATCACCGGGATCTTCACTGATTTGCAAACCTCCCAAACCAGCCTCAAACTGATTGGCCTAATGGCCGGCCCAGATAATCCTCCCGTCGCATTTCCTAGCACCGACCTCCCAGTCCGCACGTCCACGCCCATCGCGGGGTACGTATTCGCCACCGTCAGCGCATCCGCCCCGGCAGCCTCCGACGCACGGGCAATAATCCCAATGTCTGTCACCAGTGGGCTCAGTTTAATCCACAGCGGCCTCTTTACCGCAGCCTTGCGAGCTGCCCCGACTACCTCTTCCACCAGCCCAGGGGTACTCCCAAACTGCATCCCGCCCTGCTTCACATTCGGGCAGGAAATATTCAGCTCATACGCCGAAATCCCGTCGGCCTCCTCCAGTCGGTCCACCACGGAGACGTAATCATTCAAACAGTGCCCAAACACATTCACTATCAGGTGAGTGTTGTACTTCCTTAGTAGCGGCAGCTTATCCCGGACGAACGCCTCCACCCCGATGTTCTGCAATCCGACAGCGTTCAGCATCCCGGAAGCGGTTTCGTGTAACCGAGGGGCCGGCGCACCTTCGATAGGCTCTTTGGAAATGCCTTTGGTGACAAACCCGCCCAGCCGGTTCAAGTCCACAAGGTGAGCGAACTCCACTCCATACCCGAAAGTTCCACCGGCCGCAATAATGGGATTCTTCAGGCGCAGAGCGCCAACCTGCACACCGAGGTCAACGCGATTCGAAGGATTCACTCTGGCCACCGAGGATAGCACGCGTTCACCGGCTTAGGTTCTCCAGAAATTCCGGCCGATTGCGCCGGGTTTTCTCGCAAGCCTGCTCTCGCCTCCATTTGGCAACTTCGGCGTGATTCCCTCCAATTAAGACTTCCGGCACTTTCCACCCTCGGTATTCCGCGGGGCGGGTGTAATGGGGGAAGTCGAGGAGGCAGTGACGCGTGCTGGGTCGAAATTGGCGGGTCGGCTCATCGTTACCCGGCGCCGTCGGCCAATCGCCCAACGAGAATGATTCATTTTGCGTGGAAGCTTCGTTCCCCACTGCCCCTGGCAGCAGCCGCGTCACCGCATCGACGACGATCGCCGCCGGCAATTCGCCACCGCTTAGCACGTAATCACCCACGCAAACCTCTTCGCTGGCCAGGTGTTCGGCGACACGCTCATCCACGCCTTCATAGCGGCCACAAATCAGTATCAACCGCTGCAGGCTGGCATACCTTCGCGCGCCGTCCTGCGTGAACAAACGGCCTGCCGCAGACATCAACAAAATTGCTGTGCCTGGATCCGCGGCAACGGGCTTCTCGGCGTCACCGACACTGTGACCAAGCAAATTCTCCACGGCCTCGAACAGTGGCTCTGGCTTCAACACCATTCCCTCGCCGCCGCCAAAGGGACGATCGTCCACGGTGCGGTGGCGATCCTTCGTGAACTCGCGAAGATCTTGCACATGAATCTGCACAATCGACGCTTCTTTGGCGCGCCGCACAATTCCGTGGTCCAGCGGCCCGGCAAAAAACTCAGGGAAAATCGTAATCAGGTCAAAGCGCATCGTTCGCAGTGTAACTCATCACTCGGGTGCGTTTACGTCTCTCAGCCCGTCGGGTAGCCTGACATCGATTCTTCGTTCCCCCACATTGATCCGCCGGCAAATGTCTTCCGCGAGTGGAACCAGCAACTCCCCTTGAGCAGTGTCGACCTGCAAGATCGGTGTGCCGGCTACGGTTTCGCCGGTGAAGAAGACGTCGCGCACGGTTCCTAAGACGCGGGGTGTTTGTTCTGCGCTGCAAGGCGGGGAAGATAGCTTGGTAGAGCCGACGGGCGAGTCAAAAACCGTACACCCGATCAAATCGCTGACAAAAAATTTTCCCGCCGGCAATTGTACTCGATCTTCGAACGGCAATAGCACGTCGCAACCACGCAGCGTTTCCGCGTCGGATATCGACGTAAATCCCGCAAAATGAAACACGCCCATACCTGGATGGTTGCGATCCATCCAGAAACGCTGCAAGCCCGTCAAGCGCGGCGGCTGGTTTTCCTTGCCTAAGTAGATTTGTTTGAGATTCGCAAAGCGAGCAGGAAAATCGGTCAGCAACTCGGCAATGATCTCACCCTTGTTGCCGCGCGGCCTTAAAATGCGCGCCACTAACACCCATTGCGGTTTTTCTTCCTGGGGATCGCTCAATCTTCTAGAATCTCGAGAGTGAATCGCTTATGCAATTTCATTCCCGCTGCTCCCAGCAGCGTGCGAATGGCCTTTGCTGTGCGCCCCTGACGTCCGATGACTTTTCCCAGATCTTCGGGATGCACCCGCAATTCCAAAACAGTGACCTGCGAACCTTCCACCGCTTTGACTTCCACTCCCTCGGGATGGTCCACCAGCGCTCGAGCTATCTCCTCCACCAGTTCTTTCATAGCGGCTCCCGCGTGCGTTCAGTTATCAAACCACTTCACGCGCTTCTTCCCCTTCAGAAAGCGCGCGTTTTCTCCGCCACTGGGACCTGACCATGAGAGCAACGGTGCTGGGACGGGTGCGTTGGCGTCAGATGGTTACGCGATCTTCTGTTGCTTAAGAAAACTGCGAACCGTATCGCTGGGCTGAGCTCCTACGCCAAGCCAATATTTGATGCGCTCCGAATCCAATTTGATTTCCGCGGGCTTCTTGAGCGGATCATACGTACCTACCGCTTCACGTACGCGGCCATCCCGTGCTCGCGTTCTTTCTATTACCACCACGCGATAGTACGGTTTCTTTTTCTTCCCAATCCTAGCTAAACGAATAGTTAACACTAAAGAACGTCCTCCCTAAAGACTTACCATTCTAACGTGAGTCCCCTTAACCGGGCAATTAACAGCAGGGCCCACGCTGCGCCTCGGGCTCTCCGGAGGATTCAGCATTTTCCGTTCCTACTGGTTTTGCACTAAGGGTAATTCGACGAAACTGTTCTGGCCCGAACCATGGTACACGCGCTGGACTGCTTTGCGATAGTCCTCCGGCTTAGCCCAGAAAATATTCGGTACGAACGTTTGCGGATTTCGATCGTACAACGGGAACCAACTGGATTGGATTTGAACCATGATGCGGTGCCCGGGCAAAAATACGTGGTTGGCATTGGGCAATGCAAAACGGTACAGCAGTGGTTCATTGCTCGGAATGGCTTTGGGATTCTCCAGGCTTTCGCGGTACCGCCCCCGGAAGATGTCTGCCGAAATCATCAGTTCGTAGCCGCCCATCCACGATTCGGCGGCCACTTCGTCCGGATAAACGTCAATCACCTTGACCACCCAATCGGAATCGGTCCCACTGGTCGAAGCAATAAGGTTTGCTACCGGTTGCCCACTTATTTTTATCGGGGCGCGGAGGACATCCGATGTAAAGGTGAGTACATCCGTTCTGCCGGACGGCTCTCGTTGATCGTCCACCAGCCACAGCGGCCAGGTGAACCGGCCCGTATAGCCGACGGGCTGAATCGGGCGTGCCCGAAACGGTACCGGCTTGGCGGGATCGGAAACATACTCCTCGAAGGGTGAACCGTTGTCTGCCGGTGCCGCGAAAGTTAGTGTGCGGTTTGCACCTAAATACAACGGTGTGGCATTGACCGTGCAACCGGTCGAGCAACCTGCCGGCCAGTTCGGCAAACGTCGCCACGTGTTCGTGCCGGTTTCATACGCGTTCACGGGGGCTATATCCGCTTTTGGCGCCCCGTCTTTTAGATATTGCGCCAGGAACGGACGCAGAATGTGTTCGCGAAAATAGAGTGCGGTGTCGCTGCCGAACCGTAACGCGCCAAGTGCGCTCCCCTCGTCAATCTCCTGCCCGTGATACCAGGGACCAATCACCAGGAATACCTTGTCATTGTTGGGGTCTCTCGACTTGATGGCTCTATACACTGCGGTGGCCCCGTAAATGTCTTCCTGGTCCCAAAGTCCATCGACCAGCATCGTGGGGACCTGCAGCGGCTCTTTAGCCAGAATCTTGTCCATGGCTTGATCCTGCCAAAATGAGTCGTAACTGGGATGCTCCAGGAGTTTGCGCCAGAAGCCGAGTTGTTCCATTCCATGTTGGTGACCCAGCTCTCCCGCGGATCCGGCGCGCATGTACAGGCCGTAGTCGTCATACGTGTCCGACCACCAGGCCACATCGCTCGAACGCGATCCTTCCTGCTCGTAGATGTATGGCATGTTCTGCTCGCGAAAAGCGCCGTTGTGGAACCAATCGTCGCCCTTCCAACCGTCGACCATCGGATTCATAGGCACCGCCACTTTCAATGCGGGGTGGGGGTTCACTAGGGCCATCAACGGCAGAAACCCGTCGTAGGAAATGCCCAGGATCCCGACTCTGCCGTTCGATTCGGGCAGATTCTTCACCAGCCAGTCGATGGTGTCATACGTGTCTGTGGAGTGGTCCACTGGAGTCGGATTGAGTGACCCATGCAACGGGCGAGTCATCACGTAATCGCCTTCCGATCCGTACTTGCCACGCACGTCCTGAATCACTCGGATGTACCCGTCCTGGACAATCACTTCGGTCACATTGTCGTATCCCTGCAAAATCGGGCCAAGGTGGGAGCTGGCCGCGTGGCTGGCCATTTCCGAAGCTCCATACGGAGTGCGCGTAAGCAGGATAGCGGAGTTTTTCGCGCCCTTCGGCATCACGATCACGGTGTGGAGTTTCACCCCGTCGCGCATCGGGATCATCACGTCGCGTCTCTCGTAATCGAAGGTGCTCGTCACTGGCACCAGTTTGGCCGGAATCTCGCTGGGAAAACTGGGATATTTAGGCGACGCCTCAGTAGTTTGCGCAACAGCCGATATTGGGGACACGGCGAGAATTGCAAAAATGCCTGGGACCATCAACCATGCGGACAAAGTCCTGCGATTCATGTAATTTCCTTTGCAATGCTAGTGGTGGTTTGGTTCTGCCGCAGAAGTGGCGCATAAGAGCGCCGCGATTATATGTCCTGATGGGTTTCACGTCACTATTTTGCCGCGCGCATTGTTAGCGCTGGAACGACGGCAGGCAAGCGAGTACAATACGCGCCTGCCTAAGAATCCACGCCCGAAATCAAATGGAGACTCCGTGATCGTGGGCCATGCCTCGCACTAACGAAAAACCAAAAATCATTGAGCACTATGACCTGGTCAGCCCTTATTACCACTCGCTTTGGGGCGAGCACCTGCATCACGGCTATTGGATTCGCGGGGATGAATCCAAAGAAGCCGCTCAAGTTCAACTGATCGAGCATCTCGCTGGCCTTGCGGAGATCAAACAGGGCTCGCGCATGCTCGATATAGGATGCGGTTTTGGCGCCAGCAGCATTTTTCTTGCGCGCAAATACGGAATCCGTACGACGGGCATCACTATCTCACCGGTTCAAGTGGACATCGCCAATCGCGCCGCTGCGAAGGCGAACGTCGACGCCAAGTTCCTGTTGATGGACGCGGAGGCGCTCAATTTTCCGGAGCCGTTCGATTTCCTCTGGTCCGTTGAATCCATATCTCATTATCAAGATCCGGCAAGATTCTTTTCTTCAGCGGTGAAGTTTTTAAAACCGGGGGGAACGTTCGCGCTCACGGATTGGTTTAGGAAGGAGAATCTGTCTCCGGCCGAACGAAAGAAGTTTATTCAGCCCATCGATGAATCAATGTTTGTGGAATTGCGCGAGATGAATGAGTACGAGCAGTTTCTGCGTTCCAGCAAATTTCAGATCATTCATCGCGAAGTGCTCAACAGCAATTGCGCGAAAACGTGGGACATCGGCGTGGATATCATCCGCAACAAATCGTTCTGGACGTTGGCTGCAAAGCTTGGACCCCACTTCGTCACCTATTTAAAAGGATTCCAGGCGGTGCGCGCCGGATACGCGTCTGGCAATTTCGTTTACGGACTTTTTGTGGCGAAACTGCCAGAAGCTGGACAAAAGGAAGCGTGATTTCGACCTGCTCTCCGCGATTGTACTGCCCCGGCTAGGTCAGGCGATTCAGGCCGTTGAATGCCGCGGCCTTGTAGCACTCCGCCAGAGTCGGATAATTGAAAACCGTATGAATAAAGTAGGTAATCTTGCGCTTAAGTAGCAGCACCGCCTGCCCGATGTGCAGCAATTCCGCAGCGTCCTCCCCAAAAATGTGCACGCCCAAAAGTTCCAGGCTTTCCCGATGGAAAAGCAATTTCAAGCGGCCTTCGGTGTGCCCCGAAATTTGTCCACGCGCGATTTCCCGGTAATACGCCACCCCTACTTCGTAAGGGACGTCGTCCTCGGTTAGCTGTTCTTCCGTCTTCCCGATAAACGAAATTTGCGGGATCGTGTAAATCCCATACGGATAACCGGCCGGGTCGGTTTCCGCGTGCAAGCCGAACGCTTTCGCTGCGGCGATGCGGCCCTGTTCCATGGAAACCGATGCGAGACTGGGAAAGCCGATCACGTCTCCGACCGCGAAAATGTGCTTCTGCGAGGTGCGATACTCCCCGTCGACCTTGATGCGGCAACGCTCGTCCGCTTCCACTCCGGCCGCCTGCAAATTCAGGCGGTCAATGTTCCCCTGGCGACCGACGGCGTACAGCAGTGCGTCACCTAGAATTCGCTTATTGCTCACCAGATTTGCGGCGACCTTGCCGTCCGGCAGTTCTTCCACGCTGTCTACTTCTTCGCTCAAACGCATCGTCGCGCGGCGATCGCGCATGTTGTAGCTGAGGGCTTCGACCACTTCCGTATCGGCAAATTCCAAGAGGCGTGGACGCTTTTCCACAATGATCACACGCACGCCCAAAGTGGCGAACATACAGGCATACTCCACGCCAATCACTCCCCCACCCACCACGATCAGGGTTTTGGGAATTGTGGGGATGCCCAGAATTTGATCGCTATTGACGATATTGCGCCCGTTGATGGGCACCTTGGGGTTCACCGCGGGCTTGGTACCGGTGGCAATCACGATGAATTCGGCTTCCAATTCGTTGTATCCGGTGCTGTTTTCGACCCGGACGTGATGTGGGTCGGTAAACGCACCAACGCCGTGGTACAGGTCGACGCCGTTTCGCTTCAGTTGGTCTTGCAGCACCGCCGCTTCATTTTCGATGACCCGGGTGACCCGGAAATTCAGATCGGTCATCGTGATGTTTTCTTTAACGTGATAATTGGAGCCGTAGAAGGCCTGCAGATCGAAGCCGGAAAGATGCAGTACCGCTTCGCGCATGGTTTTGCTGGGGATGGTGCCGGTATTGATGCAGACACCACCGACCATGGTCTGCTTTTCGACGACCGCAACGCGCTTTTTGGCCTTCGCTGCCTGGATGGCTGCGCGTTGACCGCCTGGACCTGAGCCGATCACTACCAGATCATACTGTTGCATTCGATAAGTCCTGTGCGTCCATCTCTATATCTCGCGCGGGTCCAACTGGTGCGGATCCCGGCTCGCTCTTAGTATAGGCAGGTTGGATAAACTGCTCGCGAGGTTTCCCAGATCCATTAATGAAGCCGCCGGCCAGCTTCATCAGATGCTCCTGCACCGATAAACTCTTTTGACCTTTGGCGCGACGGACCGCCGTGTATTGCCCGTTGGAATGCAGTTCGCGTGCTTTTTGGTTATCCCCCAGATACGCGGGCAAAATCTCTGTGCAGATACGGTCGCGCAGTTCCTGGTCCTTCAGCGGAAACAGCACTTCGACGCGTTCGTATAAATTGCGCGGCATCCAATCGGCGCTGCCCAGGTAGACTTCAGGCGATCCGCCATTTTCGAAGTAGTAGATGCGGCTATGTTCCAGGAAGCGGCCAACGATGCTTCTCACCCGGATACGGCTGCTAATTCCCCGCAAGCCCGGCACCAACACGCACTGGCCACGAACGATCAGGTCAATCTCCACTCCTGCTTGCGACGCCCGGTACAAGGCGCGGATCACCGGTGGATCGACCACCGCGTTGCATTTGGCGACAATTCTTGCAGGCCTGCCGCGGCGGGCGTGTCGCGCTTCGCGCTCAATCTGCGCGATGATGGATTTGGCCATGTCCTTCGGCGCAACCAACAGCGGGCGGTAATGCGACTTTTCCGCGTACGCCGTTAGGAAATTGAATACGTCATGGACGGCTGAAGTAATGGCAGGATCGGCGGTGAAAAAGCTGAAATCGCTGTAAAAGCGCGCGGTAGCCGGATTGTAGTTTCCCGTCCCGAGGTGCGCATACCGGCGAATTTTCCCATCCCGATCCTGCCGGACGATGAGCGCCAACTTTGCATGGGTTTTTAGATTTGCAAGGCCGTAGGAAACCTGGACGCCCGCATCTTCCAGGCTGCGTGCCCACCGGATGTTCGAAGCTTCATCAAAACTGGCCTTCAACTCCACCACCACGGTGACTTCTTTTTTGCCTGCCGCGGAGAGCAATGCCTGGGCCACCGGTGAGTCGGTATTGGTGCGATACAACGTTTGCTTCATCGACAGCACCCGGGAATCCTGCGACGCGGTTTCCAGAAAGTCCACGACCGGATCGTAGGAATCGTAAGGATGGTGCAGCAGCACGTCCTGATGGCGGAGTACATCAAACTTGGAATCCGCATCATGCCCGATATGCACCTGACGCGGCGTGAATTTCGGATATTTCAAGTCCGGTCGTGGCGTTTCCTCGTAGAGGTGGAACAATCGCTGAAGATTGACCGGGCCTTTGACGCGAAAGACTAATGACTCATCCAGTTCGAATGTGTTCACCAGGTGGGAGACAATCTCGGTAGCAGCGCCTGCTTCCACTTCCAGGCGCACCGCTTCGCCTTTACGCCGTTGCGCCACCTGGGAGTCCACTGCTTCCAGCAACGTGCGCGTTTCTTCCTCCTCGAGATACAAATTGCTGTTGCGCGTAATCCGAAAGGGCGCGGACGCCTGGATTTCGTACCCTCGATAAAGATTTTCGGCGTAGCGAGAAACCACGTCCTGCAAAAACGCATAATGAATTCCGCCGTTTCCGGTGGGCACCCGCAATAAACGTGGCAAGGCACGTGGTACGGTCACGACACCAAACAACGTTTTGTCTCCGGAACCCTTGCGCTTTTGTAGCAGGAAGGCGATGCACAGCGCCTTGTTCAGCACGTGCGGAAAGGGATGGGTGGGATCCACCGTAACCGGAGTCAACATTGGATACACGCGCCGGTCGTAAAAGCGTTTGGCTATTTGCGCGGCCTTCTGGCTTAACTGATCTACGGACAGGACCCGAATCTGGTGCTTCGCGAGTGCGGGCAGCAATTCGTCATTCCAGCACTTGTATTGGGCCGCCACGAAGCGATGCATGGATTCGGAAACGCGCTCAAGTTCTTCTTCGGTGGTGAGCCCGTCGGGACTGATGCGCTGGGAACCGTGCTCAATTCTCTGCAGGAAACCGGAGACGCGAATCTCGACAAATTCGTCCAGATTATTGGCAGTGATGGCCAGGAACTTGACCCGTTCCAGCAGCGGATTACGTTTGTCGCGCGCCTCTTCCAGGACGCGCTGGTTGAACGCGATCCACTGCAGGTGGCGGTTGAAGTAAAGCCGGGGGGCGTCCAGTGCGATGCGTTTCATATGCGATTCGTGCCGGTGCTGACAAGTATCTCAGATGTGTTACAAGCAGATAAACGGCCCTTCTAGATGCTATTCTTTCTGCCTTCGAGGAAATGCCATGCGGAACGTGCTGAGCTTAGGATACGTGCTTTTCCTGTATGCTGCCAGCTTGCAAGGGGCTGCGCAACTCGCCCAAACCGCACTGCCGGCGCGAATTGACGCTATTTTTGCCACTGCCGTTAAGTCCGATGAGCCGGGAATCGCCGTGTTGGTCAAGAAAGATGGAAACATCCTTTTCGAAAAGGCCTATGGGGTCCGGAACCTCCGAACGCAAGCCAAAATCGATGCGCAAACCAATTTTCGACTGGCCAGCGTTACCAAGCAATTTACCGCCATGGCCATCATGCTCCTGGTGCAGGATGGAAAGCTCCATTACGACGATCGTCTGACCGATGTTTTCCCCGATTTCCCTGCTTATGGCAAAGCCATCACCGTCCGAAACCTGTTGAATCACACGTCCGGATTGCCAGACTACGAAGAACGGATGGAGGTGCAGGAGAAAAGCGGTGGACGAAAGTGGAGCGCCGATCACCAGATTCAGGACGAGGAAGTGTTAGCGCTTTTGAAGGCGCAACCCTCTGGTCGATTCGCGCCCGGCACGCGCTGGGAGTACAGCAACTCCGGCTATGTGATGCTGGGCCTGATCGTCGCGAAGGTTTCCGGCAGGCCATATGGCGAATTCTTGCAAAAGCGGATTTTTGCTCCACTCAAAATGAGCGACACGGTCGTCTACGAAAAAGGAAAAAATACAATCTCGAACCGCGCCTACGGACGTTCGAAAGAAAATGGAAAGCTCGTGGAAACAGATCAGAGCGCTACGTCGGCGACACTCGGCGACGGCGGCATCTACTCAAATGTGGTGGACATGGGGAAGTGGGACGCGGGGCTGACAAACCACACGTTGCTGAGCGAAAGGGAAATGCAACCTGCCTTTACGCCGGTGAAATTGGCGGATGGCAGCAATCCTCATCGGCCGCAAGATCCGAACGCCAGCAATGCGGACGAGTCACGCCCGGTAGCCTATGGGTTCGGCTGGTTTCTCGATCCGTATCAGGGCCACATGCGAAATTACCACGATGGGGAGACCCGAGGTTTCCGGACAACCATCCAGCGTTTCGTTGACGATCAGGTGACTATCATTGTGTTAAGCAACCGCACCGACCTGGACCCCGGTGAGCTAGCATTGAGAGTTGCTGACGTCGTATTGAACCTCGGCAAACATTAACTTGATCGACGCCATTGTCGAGGCAATCGCTTTTGCTCTTCCGCAGATTAGTGTTTGTAAACGATTTTGCCGGCAACGATCGTAGCGACCGGACCACCTTTGAAGGAATGTCCGTCGAACGGCGAGTTGCGGGACTTGCTAGCGGACTCGCTGACCCGATAGGTCCAGGGTCGATCCAGAGAAAAAATCGTCAGATCGGCGGCTTCGCCGGCGGCCAGCTTGCGTTCTTTACCTAAAACGCGAGCAGGGCCGCTAGTAAACAGCTCGACCATGCGCATCAGCGAAATGCGGCCGGAATGGACGAGTTGTTCCAACGCAAGGCTGATGGCGGTCTCGAAACCCAGGATGCCGAAGGGAGCTTTGTCGAACTCCACGTCTTTAATTGCTGGCTCGTGCGGCGCGTGATCCGTGGCGATGGCGTCCACGGTGCCATCGGCTAAACCCTCAAGCAGTGCTTCGCGATCTTCCCGAGCGCCCAGTGGAGGATTCATTTTGTACCGCGAATCGTAGGTCACGTCTTCATCAATCAGCGTGAAATGATGCGGTGTAACTTCGCAGGTAACGCGGAGTCCGTTTTGCTTAGCAAAACGTACCTGGGCCAGCGACGATTTCGCGGACAGATGCGCGATGTGCAAGCGCCCGCCGGTGAGTTCCGCGAGTTGCACGTCGCGAGCGACGCACACCGATTCCGCCGCCGCCGGCATTCCAGGAAGTCCCAGGCGCGTCGAAGCAATCCCTTCGCGCATAACCGCACCTGCGGCCAGTGAAACATCTTCCGCGTGCTCGATAACGGGAAGATCCAAGGTGCGGCAATAGTCCATGATTTGCCGCGCCAGCTTCGCGGTGGCGATGGGCTTGCCGTCGTCCGACACAGCCACAATGCCTGCGTCGCGCATCGCCGCAATTTCGGAGATGTTCTCGCCCTTGCTGCCGATGCTAGCGGCGCCAATGGGCCACACGCGGACGTGCCCGAAGGCTTTGGCACGATCGACGATGAAACGGGTAATGGAAGCGTTGTCATTGACGGGTTTGGTGTTGGGCATGCAGCAGATGACCGTGAAGCCGCCGCGCGCCGCTGCGTGAGAGCCGGTCTCGATGGTTTCGGAATTTTCCTGCCCGGGCTCGCGGAGGTGCGCATGCATGTCAATGAAACCCGGTGCCACCATAAGACCGGCGGCATCGAAGGTCTGCGCGCTGTCGCCGTGTTCAATTTTCCCGCTGGGCGCAATTTCGGCGATATGCTCGCCATCCAGCAGAATGTCACGCGGCGCGTCGGTTTTGGATGCGGGATCGAGGACGCGTCCGTTCTTAATCAGAAGCATGAGCGGATTCCTTTGTAGGCGCAGCGGCTTTGCCTTCCAGCGCCGGATGCGTGCCTTCGGTGGCGCCGGCCATCAAGAGATAAAGGATGGCCATGCGCACGGAGACGCCGTTGGTCACTTGCTCGAGGACAGCGGAGCGCGGGCCGTCCGCTACGTCGGGGGTAATTTCGGTGCCGCGATTGATGGGGCCGGGATGAAGGATCAGCGCGTCGGGCTTGGCCAGTTTCATGCGCTCGGCATTGAGCTGGTACAGCAGGATGTAATCGTTCTGCGAAAGCGAAGGCTCGTACAGGCGTTCCGTTTGTACCCGCAGCACGATAATCACGTCTGCATCTTCCAGGGCTTCTTCGACGCGATACACGCAGCGGATCGGAGTTCCAGGCGGGCCAATGTGTTCGAGTTCGCGAGGCACCCACATCGCCGGGCCACACAGCGTGAAGCGGCAGCCGAATTTGCCCAGCAGATGAATGTTGGAACGGGCTACCCGCGAATGCGAGATGTCGCCCAGAATCGTGACATTCAGATTGTTGAGTGTGCCTTTGCGGTCGCGAATGGTCAGCGCATCGAGCAAGCCCTGCGAGGGATGTTCGTGGGTGCCGTCTCCCGCGTTGACCACCGGAATCTCCAGATGACGCGCGACAAAATCGGCGGCTCCCGACGAAGAGTGGCGCATCACGAAGCAGTCCGGCTTCATGGCATTGAGATTGTTGGCGGTGTCCAGCAGAGTCTCGCCTTTCTTCAGGCTCGATGCTTCCGCTTGAAGGTTCATGGTGTCAGCACCCAGACGCGAAGCGGCGGTGCCGAAGCTCAGGCGTGTGCGCGTGGAATTTTCGAAGAAGGCGAGAACCACACTTTTGCCGCGTAGGGTGGCCAGTTTCTTCAGCGGGTTGCGTTGAATTTCCTGGAAGGGTTTGGATTGATCTAGAAAAAATGTGATTTCGTCTGCACTGAGAGGTTCGATCGCGAGCAAATCACGAAAGCGGTAATTCACAATTGTTCTCGTAAAAGCTGGGGGCGGCGCGCCCTGGATCGAATTCCATTCTACGCGGAGAAGCGGCTGGACGCAAAAACTTCGATGCTGCGCCGGATCACGCGTCGACCCGATCGACCAGGACTACGCGTTCTTCGTTGTCGATCTCGGTGAGCCGGACCTCGATGATTTCGGAGTCGCTCGTTTGTACCACGCGCCCAATGTATTGGGCTTCGATGGGCATTTCCCGGTGGCCACGGTCGATCAGCACGCAAAGAGAAACACGCCGGGGGCGGCCAAGATCGAACAGGCCATTCATAGCTGCTCGAATGGTGCGGCCCGTGTAAAGCACGTCGTCGACCAGCACCAGGTCCATGCTATCGACGGGAAAGTCGATGTGCGACGACTGCAGAACGGCTTGCGGCGCTACCTTGGAAAGATCGTCGCGATACAGAGTGATATCCAGTATGCCAACCGGAACATCGACACCGTCAATTCCGCGCATGGCGCGCGCAATCCGCTGGGCTAACGGAACACCGCGGCGGCGTACACCGATGAGCGCAAGATTCCGCGTGCCGCCACTTTTCTCTACGATTTCGTGGGCCAAACGCTGCAAAGTGCGGTCGATCTCCGCAGCTGACATGAGTTGATTCTTTTCGACGATTCGCATATCGGCGTAATGCTAACACAAGTCTGCAAAAGGAAAAGTGCGCACGGTGTGTTCATGGAACGAACATGCGGGCGTGCTAAACTTCGCAAGAACAGGAGAGAATCCGATGAGTTTTTGGGATTTGGCGCGGCGGCTTGTGGCGAGGAAGTGGATCACCGCTTTCGCGGTGGTGTTGTTGATAGGCAGCACGGCGTGGGGCCAAACGGCCAAGCCCAAGACTGCGGTTACCAACAGCGCGATGCACACGGGCCGGCCGAAACTGGTCGTCATGTTGGTGGTGGATCAGATGCGCGCCGATTATGTGGATAAATTTTCCAGCCAGTGGAATGGCGGGCTGAAGCGGTTGGTGCAGCAAGGTGCGTGGTTCCGGGCAGCGGCCTATCCATATGCGGCGACGGAAACCTGCCCAGGCCATTCGACTATATCTACTGGCGCATTTCCGATGAACCACGGAATGGTGGCGAACACCTGGTGGGACCGCGACGATCAGGCAGTGGTCACATGCACCGCCGATCCAAACGCAAAAAACATCGCCTACGCCGGGGGCAAGACCAAGGGGGGCGATTCGGCGTGGCGAATGCTCTTGCCATCGTATGCGGAGGAACTGAAGTTCCAAAGCGGCGGGGGCACCCGCGTGGTGACCTTCTCGTTGAAAGCGCGAGCGGCACTGACGATGGCGGGGCACAAGGCCGATGCGGCAACGTGGTTCGACACGGCAACTGGAGCGTGGGTCACCTCAGAGGAATATGGTCCGGTTGCTTTTGTTGAGGAGTATGTAAAACAACGCCCGGTCGCGGGCGATTACGGCAAGATGTGGTCGCTGTCGTTGCCGAAGGGCGATTATTGGTACGACGAGAAAGCGCTGGGCGCGGCAAGCATCGAAGGCTGGGGCGCCACTTTCCCGTTTTCGTTGCATGGGAAACCGGAATCGACCGCAGCGGATGAAGCGTACTACGAAGAGTGGGCAACCAGTCCTTTTGCGGATACATATTTGACGAAATTGGCGGAAGCGGCGGTGGATTCGCTGGGATTGGGAAAGAAGAGCGTCCCTGACTATCTTGGTGTCAGCTACTCCACGCCAGACCATGTGGGGCACACGTTCGGACCGCGAAGCTGGGAAATTCAAGACACATTGGTACGGCTGGATAAAGATTTGGCAGAGCTGTTCACGCACCTGGATCAAAAAGTGGGCCGCGGTAACTATGTTGTGGCGCTCACGGGAGATCACGGCGTGGCGCCTATTCCCGTCGATATGCAGAGGACCGGAGTCAATGCCGGAGTGTTAAACCTGCGCGAATTGCAAACTCGAATGGAGAAGGCCTTAGAACCTTTCAATCTGGGGAAACCGGCGATCGCGAAGATTGTCGGAAACAAAATCTACTTTTCGCAGGGAATCTATGGGCAACTGCACCACAATCCTGCCGGGATGAAAGCTCTGCTGGACGCGGCACTCTCGACTCCGGGCGTGGCGGAGATTTTTCACGCAGAGGAATTGGGAAGTGGCTACAGGAACGCTTCCGGGACACGCTCGGCCGCGGAATTGAGCTATTACGCTGCGAGAAGCGGAGACATGTACGTGCTGCAGCAGCCGTACTGGTTGACGGCAGGTTCGGCAGACAGCACGAAGAGCCACACGGGGACGGGGCACGGCACGCCGTATTACTACGACCAGCGCGTGCCCATTCTTTTGATGGGTCATGGCATTCAGCCGGGCGAATATTTTGAACCGGCGACACCCGCGGATATCGCGCCCACCTTCGGCGCGTTGACGGGAGTGACTCTGGCGGTGCATGACGGCCGCGTTTTGCGCGAAGCGCTGCGCAAGCAGCCGATCGAATAGCATGGAGCTGACCTTGATTCCGCGCCACCCGCCCCGGTCCCGCCAGCCGGGATGGCCTATGCAGCAAAGCAAAACTTGGTTATAATTGCAGTTTGCCTTAGAAGTGCTGGCCCCGCCTGAGTGGGTCTGCAGGGAACACAGAACATGAATCCGGTTATTCAAAAGTTGCACGAAGCACAATTGCGTAAAGACCTCCCCGAGTTTCGCCCCGGTGACACCGTGCGGGTAAACGTGCGCCTTCTGGAAGGCGAAGGCGAGAAGGTCAAGGAACGCATCCAGAGCTTTGAAGGTGTGGTGATCTCCAAGAAGGGCCGCGCCAGCAGCGCCACCTTTACGGTACGCCGCGTCAGCTTCGGCACTGGTGTGGAGCGCATTTTCCCTCTGCACTCACCTTCGATCTCTTCGATCGACGTCGTCGGTAAGGGCAGCGTGCGCCGCGCCCGCCTGTACTACTTGCGGAACCTAAGGGGCAAAGCCGCCCGCATCAAGCGCGCAGCACGCGAGGAAGCTCCAGCACCCTCAGCTCCAGCGAACGCCTAAGACTCCGCCACAAATTTCCTCGAATTCCTCCAAGGACAGGCCGAAGTGCCTGTCCTTTTTTGTTGCCCTCGCCAACGCCGAATTTCCAAAGCAAAATATTCGACTCGGCGTGCCAGCTCATCCTCTCGCTACGCTGCGCGTACATTGATGATGCTTGCGAATAACCCGGCTGCAAACAAATCGAAAAATCGAAACCGCCGGTTCGTTCGCCTCCAGCGCTTCTCCGCGTGATACACTTCGGCCAACACCTACTTTATGAGCCGACTCTGCTCTTCCCGTTTCGAGCGAGCGGCGCGCAAGCTTGGCTGGACGCGCATAGCGGGTCTCGACGAAGCCGGGCGTGGCGCGCTGTTCGGTCCGGTCGTCGCCGCAGCCGTCATTCTCAATCCCAAGCGCAGAATCGTTGGACTGGACGATTCCAAGAAATTGACCGCGGATCGCCGCACGGAACTGGCCCCGCGCATCAAGGAGTATGCGTTGGCCTGGGCGGTCGCGGAAATCGATGCGCAGCGCATTGACGCCTGGAATATTTATCAAGCCAGCCGCCAGGCCATGACCGCAGCCTTGCAGCAGCTTTCCATTCCTCCGGATTATTTGTTGATCGACGCGCTGAAGCTGGACGTTTTGATCGAGCAGAAAGCCCTGATCAAGGGCGATGCCAAGAGCGTTTCGATCGCCGCGGCTTCCATCCTGGCCAAGACTCATCGCGACATGCGCATGCAGGAGTGGGATGTGGTATACCCGCAATACGGGCTCGGGCAGCACAAAGGGTATGCCACCGCGGAGCACCTGGAAGCGCTGCGCATCCACGGCCCCACGCCTCTTCACCGCCACTCCTTCCTCCCCGTGCGCGTAGCAGGCTGCTGGGCCGCCGGCGCCGTCCAAGAAGCCCTTCCGCTGGATATCTGGCCCCGCGGTGATTAAGGAAGACGCAGGGGCGAACCTGCCGTCGATCTCAGCTCCTGTTATCAAGTAGGTTACTCCCCCTCCCCCGGTGTTTCGGTACGAATTCCTGTAAGTGATTCGTGGATTATTTGGGCATAACCCGAAATTGGGTACAGTACGGTACGGCGCGGGCATCGTTTGGAACGAATCTTTGGTGCAATGGGCCGTAAACGACGGAACACCCAAGAGGTAGGTCCGTGGAGGCGATGCTGGTGCGGCCACGATGCGGACGTGAAGCTTGGCGTGCGGCGGGAAGGGAGCCAAGCGCGGCGGGACTAAAGCAAACCTCAGCGGCGGAAGCCGGCTGGTTCGGAGGGAAATTATGGCATGCCGAAGCTCGCCTGCGGCAAGCGGGCCATGCGCTGACCGAAAGCTAGCGGTTTGAAAAGTGTCGTTCGCCGCGAAGGTCGGGGCGAATCAACAGAGACAGGAGGGATGTTCGAAAACATCCCGTCCGTCTTGCACGCGCCGCTCGAGACTTGCTGTACTCCCATGCTGACGGATATTGAGATTTTCTGAATTTATTTCCCAGCGCGTATAAGATTGGGGCATGGAAGCCGTCTACTTGCCAAACTGGGCTGCATTCACAGCCGAACTTCAAAAATTACGCGACGGACTCCCAAAGAATGCTTCGGAGAATCCGCCTGAGTTGCTCTTTCGAGGTCAAAGCAATTCGGACTGGCGGCTAGAAACAACTCTCGAACGCGCGGATTGTGAAGGCATGTTCTTCGAGGAGTACTATCGCTTGGCAGTTACTCGTGCGAGGCCGACCGTAGAAGCCTTCACCGGCGATACATGGGAAGTACCCGGGTATGACACCGCGTTGGAAGAAGCCTTTCGCCATGACCGAGAACTCTTTTCTTCTTGCAAGTTTCCTTCCGATGGGTTTTATCGGTACATGATCTATTTAAGGCATCATGGATTCCCATCACCGCTCCTTGACTGGACATCGTCGGTGCACGTTGCGGCGTTTTTTGCGTTCAAAGAAACCGGCTCGGCTGAGAAGCGGTCGATCTTTGTATATTGCGAGAGACCGTACGGGTTTAAGGGTGGAGCAGTCGGCGAGCCCGCGATGCGCGCGGTCGGGAAATATGTTCGCACGCACGCGAGGCATTTCAGGCAACACTCGGATTACACGATCTGTGCTGCTTTCGATGAGAACTCTGGTGGCTGGCGATTCTATAAACATGATCCAGTTTTTGGGGGCCGAGGAAAACAAGATTATCTGTGGAAGTTCGATCTTCCATCGACGGAACGGGTAGCAATTTTGAAATCTGCTCTTTCGAAGATTAGGCGGATTGGACGCTCAGGTGCCTCACCGTTGTTCCGGACCGCGTCGGCGTTCACGTCGAAGTACGCGGTCTTGCCATCATTTGAGTATTCGAGATCAACCCCGAGGGGTTGCGCCATACCCTTTGGATGGGTTTCATAACCGTGACCTTTGAGAACCTCAGCCAGTTTCCTACTGGTTAACGGTAAGGGCTCTTCTGACTGACCGGCGACGCATGGACCAAAGGAAAAGCGCCGGTCTGAAGACCGCCCAGTACACGAACACGCCCGGGGGACCGGTTCGTCTGTTATTCGCCCCGAGGTTGCGTATCTGCTACGGGGATAACTGCCTGTTCACAATCTCCCGCACTTTCATTGACGCCCCCCACCCTGCGGCGTAGCGTGAGAAAGTAGAGTCGCAGGAGTATCCGCGCCTGCACTGCGTCCAGGAGAAAGTCGCGATGGCTTCCATGGCAGAGCTGTCGCTCATTGCGCATGGCCTATAACAAGAGCAAGTTCGTCGAAGCCGCACAAAAATTGCTGAACCAAGGCAAGGTGGCCCAGGCCATCGCCGAATATCAGCAGATCCTCAAGTACGAACCGCGCGACCAGGTCACCTTGATGACCATCGGCGAGCTGTACATTCGCCAAGGCGAAACCATCCAAGCCATCGATTATTTTGAACGCCTGGCCCAGTTGTTCGTCACCGACGGTTTCCTGACCAAAGCCATCGCCGTTTACAAACGAATTGCCAAGTTGGCCCCGGAAGAAATTCGCCCCCTCGAGAAGCTCGCCGACCTGTACGTCCAGCAAGGGGTCATGAGCGAGGCTCGGCCGCTGTTCCTGCAACTAGCCGAGTTGCACCTTAAAAATAACCGCCAGCCCGAAGCAATCATGCTGCTGAAGAAATTGCTCTCGGCCGAGCCGGACAACCTGCGGATTCAAGTTCGTCTCGCGGATCTGTACCAGGCCATGGGGCAATCTGGTGAAGCGCTGGAAACCTATGTCTCCGCGTCGCAACGCGCGTTGGCTCGTGGCGATCACGCCGAGTGCGAGAAGCTGGCGGACAAGGCGCTGCAAATCGACCCGAAGCAGTTGGATGCGCTGATCGTGAAAGCGCGCGCCGCTTCTACCGCGGGTAATGCCACCAAGGCTGCGGAGATCCTCGAGCGCGTGCCGGATTTGGAAAAAGGCGGCGAACCCGCGGAACTGCTATTGGATTTGTACCTGAAGAATGCCAAGTGGGACGAAGCCACCGCTTTTGCGCTGCGCATTTTCTCCTCGGACGAAAAAAACTTTGGCGCCACGCAAAAAGTGTCGCAAGTGTTGATGGAATCTGGCCAGGCGGAGCGGGCCATGAGCTTGCTCTCCCGCATTCGTATCCCGATGATCGACGCGGGCGAGCACGAAAGCGTCACTCATCTTCTCACCGAGCTTTCGACTCGCCTGCCGGGCAGGCTGGAACCGTTGGAATGGCTGGTGGATACCTATGGACGGACCAGCGATTCCTTCCGCATGCCCGATGCGCTGGTGCATCTGGGCGACGCTTTGGTTGCTTCCGGCAAGTTCGAACGCGCGCGCGACGTGTTCCAGCAGTTGGTGGACCGGGAACCCGAGAGTGAAGCGGCGAAGCGGAAACTGAACGACGTGCTGAAGAAACTTGGCGTGGTGGAGGAAGAACCCGCACCCGCCGCCGACATCGTGGTCGCTACCGAGGATCTGCAGCCGGAGTTGCCAAAAGCCCCGGCACCGAAAGTGCGGCCCGGCCTCGAGGAAGAAACGCCGGTAGTCGCGGCAAAAGCGCCGGAGGCCACGCCGGCTGAACCCGAACTGGACGAAGAAACGCAAAAGTTCATTACCCAGTCGCTGACGGACGTGGATCTGTTCGCAAGCTATGGCCTGACGCAAAAGGCCATCGGCTTGTTGGAAGCGATTCTGCGCCGCGCTCCCACGCACACGCCCACTTTGGAAAAATTGCTGGATTTCGTGCTCGGCGCTGGCGACGACCGGCGCACAGCGGAACTTGCCGCACAACTGGAACACATTCACGCCGCCCGTGGAGATGCCCGCAGCAGTGAGCGATTCGGGGAATTGCGCCGCCGCTTCCAGCGTGCCGCCGGGCTGACCGACGAAGAAATCGCAGCCGCAGTGGCTGCGGCCATGCCGCCCACGGTGGAAACCGTCCCAGTCATCGACGCACCCGCTGAACAACCGGCGTCGGATGTACTTGAGATGGCGGCCAGCCAAGTCCAAGCTGCCGCCCAACCCGCGGAACCGGCTCCTGCTTCCGCCGAAACAAAAATTCCAGAGATCGAGATTATCGAAGAGCCGACGGCAGATGGTGCCGTGGAACACGCAGGCGCGGCTGCGTCGGAGGAAGTCGATCTTTCTGCGGAATGGGCATCGCTTCTCGAGGAAACCAGGGAACCCGAAGCTAAACCAGCCGCTGAAGCTGCACAGGCTACGCCTCCCCGCGAGGCCGCCCAACCTGCTCCGCAATCCGAGGAAATTCAGGCCGAGACTGGACCACAGGAATTTGCCGTCCCCGAACTGGTCGTCGAAGAAGAAAAACCGGTGGACGTGCCCGTGGACGAGATTCCCGCGGAACCGCTGGTCGCCGCCTACGAAGACACCGGACACGAAGCCGTGCACGTTCCAGTCGATGAGCTCGATTCCGAGGATTGGACGACTCTGGTCCCCGACGAGCCAGCAGAACAGGCGTCAACCGAACCTGCGGCAAGCGAACCGACTGCAGCCGAACATCCCATCGAGACGCAAGAACCCGCGCCTGCCATTTCTGCTCAAGCGACGACGTTGCCCGAAGATGGCATTGAGCTACACGGAGAAGGTCTCTTGCCGGAAGAAGAGCCCACCGCGCTACCGGTACCCGAACACGCCGAAATCGCGGCCGAAGGTCACGAACCGGCACTCGAAGAACCAGAGGCCGCCTTGCCGGAACCCGCGCCTCCACAACCGGAATTGGAATTGGACCAGGAATTCGAACTGGTGCTCGAGCCCGAAGAAGTCGCCCCTGCTCACGAGATGCTCTCACAGGTTCCGCACGTGCCATCCGATTCCACAGAGGAAGGTGCGCCTGCCGATGTAGCAGAGGTGAAAGAAGAAGTTTCCGAACCGGCGGCCGCCAACACCATCACGTCGGATCAGTTCCTTTCCGATTTGGCGCGGGAAATCGATGAATTGGGCTTGGATGCACTCACGCCGACCATGTCGCAGCCGGCAGATGCAGCGCACGCCTCGCCAGCCGAACACGCGAAGGAAACGGTTCCGGCACTCTCCGAGACGGGCCCGCTGAAGGAAGTCTTCGACGAGTTCCGCGCCGAACTCGGCGAAATGGGCGCCGAAGACGAAGATTTGGAAACGCACTATAACTTGGGAATTGCGTTCCGCGAAATGGGACTGCTTGAAGAAGCCATCGGGGAATTTCAGAAAGTGGCCAAGGCCAACGATCGTGGCAAGGCCTTCCGCTACGCGATGCAGTGCAGCACCCTGCTCGGTCTGGCTTTCATGGAAAAAGGACAGCCGGACATCGCCGCGATCTGGTACGAGCGCGCGCTGACCACCCCGGGACTCGACGCGGAAAGTAAACTGGCGTTGCGGTATGATTTGGGAGTGGCGCAGGAGTCGGCCGGCGATCTGGAAGCAGCGCTTAAGAGTTTCTCCCAGGTTTACGCGGTCAATATCGATTACCGCGACGTTGCAGACAGGATCGCGTCGCTCCAAAAACCAGCGCGCTGAGCACTTGCCCCACAGTTAGCCAGGGTTGACCCAAGAAGAATGAATCGAGTCCTCCGTGCATTAACGGTTGTGTTGTTGTTTGAAATGGGTGCGCTGCTTTTGTATCTGCCGTGGTCCACATTTTGGGAACAAAATTATTTTCTAAATCATTTTCCCTGGCTCATGCCTTTCGTTTTGCATCCTTCCCTGCGCGGCATGGTCAGCGGCATCGGTGTACTGGATATTTTCGTCGCCTTCGGGATGTTCAACTCACGTTCGGCTCCCGCCCGTGTGCCTCCCGCCGCCAATTCGTAACATGAAACTTTCTTACGTGACGGACCGCAAGGCTCTGCGCGGTCCCACCGGCGATCAGACACATTTGCTGCTGGAAAAAATGGAAAGCGTGGCGCGGGCCGGCGTGGACTGGATTCAGATTCGCGAAAAGGATCTCTCCGGGCGGGAATTGGCCGCTCTGGTCACTGAGGCAATTCGACGCGTTCCGCCATCGTGCCAGATTCTGGTGAATGATCGTCTCGATGTAGCCTTCGTCGCTGGCGCCGCCGGGGTGCATTTGGGAGAACAGAGCATCACGGTGGAAGATGCCAAACGATTGGTCGCAGAGAAAAACTTTGGCAAGAATTTCCTTATCGGCGTTTCCACGCACTCGCTCGAAGCCGCTCAACGCGCGCAGAGGGATGGCGCGGACTACTTGTTCTTTGGGCCGGTGTATGAGACGCCTTCGAAAGCTGCGTTTGGGCCGCCTCAGGGATTACAGAGACTCACGGAGGTCTGCGGAAGCGTCTCCATCCCGGTGATCGCGATCGGCGGAATCACCCCGGAGAACGCGCGGGACTGTCAACGCGCAGGCGCTGCTGGCATCGCAGCAATTCGCCTTTTCCAGGATGCCTCGGATCTACAAACTGTGCTCCAAGATCTGCATTCGTTATAATTTTCACCACATTTTGCGCTTTCGAAGCTGCTAGCCTGTGCCCATGCGTTTTGTCCTTTTATTGTTTCTCGCGCCCGCCATCGCAACAGCACAAACAACTCACTACGCCCTGAAGCTGACTCCTGATTTCAGACAGCACATTCTGCATGGGCAAGAAACCATCCATTTTCGCTCGGCACGCCGGCGATTTCCAGTTCCAGAAGCAAGCCGGCATGCAAATCCTCCACGCGCGCCTGGACCGTGGCGAGGCCATCGTCAATCAGGACAGTGTGGCCATGCATTTGCCAAACCCCGGAAAGCACACCTTGGATATCGAATATTCCGCGCCTCAGGCCCGTGGCATCCTGTGGTTTCCCGAGCAGCCTGGTGTCGACACTGCCTTTTACTGCGAAGCGTGGATGGTCTGCGATGTTGATCCGGCACAACGCGCTACGCTCACTCTCGAGGTTGTTGTTCCCGAGTCGACGGGCCTGACTGTTGTGGGACCTGGACAATTTCAGAAACGTTGGACCGATAAAGATGGCGTACACTTTTTGTTCGACCAAACTGCGCCCGTCCAGACGTATTTGTTCAGTTTTGGCGTCGCCAAGCTATATCGTTCCGACCGCGGCCAATTCGTTCTCTATTCCCCCGATCCCAAATTTCACATCCATGCCCTTCAAGACACAGCCCGGGCCTACGCGTTTCTTCGCGCGAAAGCAGGGATCGGCTTGCAAGGTAAATACACCCAAGCGGTCATGCCAAACTCCATCGCGCAGGAAGCCGCAGCGTTGGCGCTGATGCCGAGCGATTTTCTGCACAATCTCGAAGACAAGAATGACGATGGCTTGCTGGCGCACGAACTCGCTCACCAGTGGTGGGGCGTGCTCGTCGGAATTCGCTCCTGGTCGGTTTCTGGCTGAACGAGGGTATGGCCGACTTCATGGAATATGCTTTTCTTGAACAACAAGAAGGCCCCACGGCTTACCAACAAAAAATGGATGACGCAAGACAAGAACTGAAACAACTTCAAGCGGCAGGGCAGGATCGCCCGCTCCATTGGGACGGTTGGAAGGATGCCCATGGTGCGCTGGGCAGAATTCCCTATGTGAAAGGCGCGCTGTTCCTGGACCAGTTACGAATCCAACTCGGCGAACAGGACTTCTGGCGTGGTATCGGTCTCTATACCACGCGTAACGCGGGACAGCTGGTTGACTCCACCGACTTCGAACACGCCATGGAACAAGCCAGCGGTCGCAACTTGAAAAGCCTCTTCGATCAATCCGTGTTTCACTGAGCTATTTTCGTTCCATCAAGCGACGCAACAAACGAATTTGCCCCGCGTGATATACATCGTGGAAGGCAACTCCGTAAAGCATACGAAGATGCCGGTTGGCGCGCCCAGACTTGAGAACCTGGCGGATCGTTTGCACCATTGCGCGGTGCTCCTTCTCCAGAATCGCGCGATCGGCGTTCCACGCTGCTTCCGTGGCATTTCCTTTTTCCGGCCGTGGAAAGAAATTGCTGCCCTTGAGTACAAACGACCCGCGTTTCCCGCCTTCCAGGCGTCGCCGTACAGCGTACTTCCAGTACGCAGCATGCAGCGTTTCTTCCCAGATATTGTGGCGAGCCGGCGCAGGGCGCCATGCAGCCTGTTTTGCGGTAATGCCCTTTAGCGCTTGCCGCAGATTCGGCCCGTGCCACGTTTTCTTCGCATAAGCCTCGTCGAGAAGCGCCAGGATGATCGCGTTGTCGCTCATGAACGTCTCCCCCAGATCGCCGCTATTCTAATTCAACACAGGACTCGACGACATAAGGTCGGGACTCAGCCTTTGACTCGGAATAACATCCGGTGAGCTGGTGATCGGCTCGTTTAGGCGGTCGCAAGCCGGAACAGCCTTCGGGCGACCAGCAGGTACCAAGTCATGACCGAAAGCCCGCCACACGCGGCAACAACTACAGCGGGGCTACTCGACACAGGAGTGAAGGCGATCTCAACAACCATCAGCAACGCGTTCCCCAACATTCCTGCCCACGCGGTCGCCTTACTGAAGATCCTGCTTCTCAGCATGACTGCAGAAATGAGCAGGCATGCAAACTCAATCAGAAGGAGGCCGGAACGGCTTTGTCCCTCCGCAAGCAGCGCCTGCCCAGCAGCGGTGAATAGAGATCTCTGCGCGTCTGTCGTAGCGGCTGCATATTGCCGGCTGAGGGAAAGCATGGGAAAGGCTCGGCTGCTAGCAATGTAGACAGCGATGCCCATGAAGAAAAGGATCGCTCCGAGCGCTCCGAAAGCTTCGTTGCTTCGCCTGAGCGCAAAGTAGACCGCCAGAATAGTAGGGATTAACAGGGCTGCGGCAACCAGGTTCAACGAGCCCAGGTTGCGCAGCCCCAGAAACCAATTGTCGTGAAAGAGAGAAAACCAGTCGACCACGGTGGCCGTGCTGGCCGACGCCCGTTCTGCTCCCGGCAAGAGGCTGATGATGATTTCGGCTGGCGGAAGCACTATGAGAATCAGGGCAGTGAATGCACCAAGTTTGTACAGACCTCTCCAGTCCTTTTCAGCAGGTTTGGTTTCGGTGAGCTGGTTTGAATCCGATTGCAGCATCGATTTGTACCTTCTTGCGGTACCGCCGAGGAGCGGTACAATTCAAGCAGTTGCTGCTCTGGACAGACATTCCTCCTAAAGCCGATGAAGTACAAGCGTATCGTGGTCACGAAACGAGGGCCGCCCGAGAATCTCCAGATCACCGAGTGTGACCTGCGGGATCCTTCAGCCAAGGAAGTTCGCGTCAAAGTTCTGTCCTGTTGTGTTTGTCTGCCCGATGTGCAGGCGCGCTATGGTCTCAGCCCGTTCGCACCCAAGCTGCCCTTCGTACCGGGCTACGCGATCATCGGCGTCGTCGATGCGATTGGTCCAGGCGTTATGCAAGCCGTGCCGGGTGTAAAGGTGGCAGCATATCTGATCATTGGAGGATATGCCGAGTATATCTACCTTCCTGAAAACCGGCTCATTCCGGTTCCTCCGTCGATCAATCCAGCCGAAGCAGTTCCATTGTTGCTGAACTACGTTACCTCCTACCAAGCACTGCACCGATCCGCGAAAGTCAAAGCGGGCGACAAGGTGCTATTCATCGGTGCCAGCGGCGGATGCGGGACGGCGTTCTTGGATCTCGGCAAGCTCGCGAACCTCAAGATGTATGGAATCGCTTCCAAGAGCAAACACATGGTCCTGACTCAATACGGGGCAACGCCGATCGACTATCGCACTCAGAATTTCGTGGAAGTGATTCGTCGGGCCGAGCCCGGTGGGCTCGATGCCATATTCGACGGCATGGGCGGCGATTATATCGATCGGGCCTTCCCATTGTTGCGACGTGGAGGCGTGCTCGTGGAGTACGGCAATCCCCTGAGCATTCGCGGCACGCTGCGTGTTCTTGCCAGAATGCTCGTTCTCTACCTGCTACCGAACGGTAGAAGGATCAAGCCTTATGGGGCAGCGTCGGTGGTCTTCAACCGAAAGCCGTTTCAGGAGGACTGGGCTGTGCTGTTCCGGCTGCTCCAGGAGGGCAAGATCCGGCCGGTCATCAGCGGGGTGTTTCCACTGCTCGAAGCGGCGCGGGCAAACGCGCTCCTCGAAAGCGGTCAGGTGGTAGGCAACCTCGTTCTGGTGGCACCAGAGCTGCTGGAGGCTAGTAGGACAATGTAGCTTGTTCGCGGCAGCCGAAACCCGCTGCGGCAGATCGCGTTCTAGTGGTGGCCCTCGGCGTGGCCGCCGCCCTGATGTCCGGGTAGCTCGTGTTCATTGCCGGCGTCATGATCGGCTTTGACTACGTGGCCTTTTCCATCTCTCGCCTCGTTGCCGCGGAAGTTGTTGTTGGGCTCATCTCCACGCCCAGGCATCGGTCCTTTGTAACCGTGACGAGGGTCAAACCGGTTATCGACATGGCCGGAGAAGTGGGCAGGGCCGTGGAACCAGGGGCCTGCTCCAATAAATACGCCGCCAACAAACCAATCGGGCCCGTAGTAGCCGTAAGGCGCGCAGTTGTATGGCGCGTACGAGAAGTACCCATACGGGCAGACCGGCGCCTCTCCAATGCTGATGGCGACCTGGGCTGAGGCCTTCGGCGCACAGCACAACAGGGCCATGGTGAGAGTTGCAAAAACAAAGGCGATAACTTTGGCCATGATTCCTCCTCGACACGTTTCGACCGAAATCCCCTTTTTGGCTTTCGGCCGCGAACCAATATATCCCATTCCTTACGCTCGCGATCTTTTGCGTTTCCAACTCCCAACCAAATCACGAATCGGCTTATCGGAAAAATAGGGAAAAATAGGTGCCAGGCGGGTTACTCCACGCTGACCGAAGGATGTTGTTGAAACAAATCAATTCACGCGCTGAGCCAGCGCGCCACGGGCTTCCACGATTCGGTGTGATCGCAAATCACGCGCAAAGCGGCGGTGATCGGAATCGCCAGGATGAGTCCCATTCCGCCCCATACCCAGCCCCAAAAGAGCAACGAAATCGTAATGGCCACGGCGTTCAGTTGCACCTGCCGGCCAACCAACTGAGGAGCAATCAGGTTTTGCGCCACCACGTGAATGCCGGTGAGCACAACCGCGATGATTCCAAAGTGGCTCACCGCTTTCCACTTCAAAACTGCCAGGAAAAATCCCGGCAGCCACGCCAGAACCGCTCCAATATAAGGAACCATGTTGAACAGTCCTGACGTAATTCCACCTAGAATCGGATACTCGAAACCCATCGTCAGAAAAAATATGCTGCTGCACGCGATAACCACCAAAGTCACCACAGACATTCCAATCAGATAGTCCCGCAGCACCGTTCGCAAATCGTCGAGAGTTTCCTTCACCTGCGTGCGCCGTGAAATCGGGAAAAGCTGCAGCGTGGAATGCCACGCTTCCCGTTTTCCGGCCAGCATAAAAAATACTAGGAAAGGCACGAACGTGCCTTCCAGAATAAGTGCGTACAGGGAGCCGATCCCGCGGAGAAAGAGCGCGTGCACCGCGCCCGTGTCGGGGCTCGGCACTGACACCTTAGTAATGCCCGTAGGAGCGGTGAGATCATCCACGCTGCCCTCTATGCCGTTGAGTCTGCCCTGCACCGCTCCAGCTGCCTCGCGAAGGATGTCTCGATACCGGGGCCAATTCGCTTCAAAATCCGCACTGCGCACCCACAAACTGTAGCCCACCGCTGCAAGCACGAGAATCAACAGCAAAACCATGATTAACGAGCCGATGGTTCGGGGTATGTGTACCCGTTCCAACAATTCAACCGCGGGGTCCAGGAAGTAAGCGAGTAAGACCGACAGCAACACCGTGATGACCACACCGGCGGCATAGTAGAAAAACAGAAGCACAACCGCACCCGCCAGTATCCTCAGGCTGGTGGAGGTCGTGGGTATCCGCAAAGCCGCGGGGGGTGCTTCAGTGGTGGCCAACGTTCCCTCTTAGCGACACGGTAGCACACTCAAGGCGCTCCTCGTGACCAACCAGTGGTTTGTTATGCAAGGTTAATAAACGGGTGTCGGCTGCCCCAGAGGTAACTGGAAGGAAGCCTCGGTCCGACGCGCCCGGAAGAACCGCTGTAGCACTATGCTATTCTGCCGAAAGTCGCCTCTTAGGGCGTTTTGTTGACCATTATGGGTAAAGAGCTTTTTGGCACCGATGGAATCCGCGGAGTTCCGGGCACAGCTCCGCTGGATGACGCCACTCTGTACGCAACAGGGCGAGCTTTGGCCGATTACCTAAAGCGGGAACACGGTTCCGCGCACGTGCTAATCGGGATGGATACCCGCGAATCGGGTCCTCACATTGCCGGTCTACTGGCTGCCGGGCTGCTGGCCTCGGGCGCTACCGTCGAATTTGCCGGGGTGATCACCACTCCGGGGGTGGCCTGCTTGGTGCGGCATAACGACTACCAGGCCGGTGTGGTCATTTCTGCGTCGCACAACCCTTATCACGATAACGGCGTGAAGTTGTTCTCCCACGAAGGAATGAAATTTCCTGACGCGGAAGAGGAAAAGATCGAGGCGGAGATCTTTCAGTTGCGCAGCCAGTCTGTGCCCAAGGACCGTCCCGCCATGGTGGCCAATCACTCACTTCATGTCGAATATCTGGACTTTCTTCGCAACCACGTCCTGCCAGGGGCGCAGCTTTCCGGCTACCGCATCGTCCTGGATTGCGCGAATGGGGCGGCATACCAGCTGGGTCCAGAGTTATTCCGGTCATTGGGCGCGGATGTTGTGGCCACGGGAGTACACCCGGACGGACGCAATATCAATGCGGGATGCGGGTCGCTCTATCTCGATGGTTTGCAGCACCGGGTATTGAAGGAACAGGCCCAACTGGGTGTCGCGTTCGACGGAGACGCAGACCGCGCCCTTTTTGTATGTGGCAGCGGCCGGGTCGTCAACGGCGACGGCGTCATGCTAGCTGTGGCCCGCTATCTCAAATCCCGAAATGCATTGAAGAAACAGCGGGTCGTCGCTACTTCTATGTCCAATCTTGGATTGGAGCGCGCTCTGGCTCGTGAAGGAATCTCTCTTGCCCGCGCCGCAGTGGGAGATCGTTACGTGCTCGAAGAAATGTTGAAGGCAAACAATAATCTGGGTGGCGAGCAATCCGGGCATATCATTTTCCTCGACGACAGCCCGGCTGGCGACGGATTGCTGACCGCCGTGAAGATTGCGTCGCTGGCTTCGATGAACAGCTCGCTGGGATCGCTCGTTGAGGGACTGAAAGACTATCCCCAGGTCATCGTGAACGTGAAAGTAAAGACAAAGCCGCCCCTCGATTCGATTCCCGAAGTAGCCCAAGCCGTCGCCCAGGCTCAAACGACTCTCGGGGATAATGGCCGGGTGGTGCTGCGCTACTCTGGCACCGAGCAGCTAGCGCGCGTGATGGTCGAAGCAGAGCATCAGGGCGACGTCGATCACTTTGCGAAATCCATCGCCGATGCTCTCCGCACTACCATCGGTGTTTGATCACGAAAATTTAGAATAACGATTTGGCGAGTGATGCAGAATACAGCTACGTGTGATGCGTCAACGACCCGCGGGTTCCAAAGACTGTAGGAATCCTGAATGAGTCTGTGGGATTTTGTAGATTCGTTTACTCGTTTCCGTGTATCAAATTATCCAGTGCTCCACTTAAGCCTTTGTTTTTCATTCAGTTAAACCGCCAGGGGAGCCCCCGCGCACACTTGGCAAACCGCGTGCACTCTACTCATGCAATTCATGACTTTGGCTTCCCGGGGTGGCCGAAACTCAACCTCGACTGAGTTTCGGTTATTGGGGGGTCAGATCACTATAGGGGGCTTGCACCGGCCCCCTTTTTTATTTCGTCTCTCGCTTTCAAGTTCCGTACGAGTGTTCGTCTGTAAGTCCACTGCCTACTTCAAAGTCGTTCCTCAAAAAAGTGAGCGGCCGGTGGGGGTGCCGGCCGCTCTGGCGTGGGGGATGGAGGGACTTCTTCGGAAGCTCAATCCTTCTTTGGAGCGGCAGGTTGTTCCACTGCGCTCGCAAGCAGCAGAGCAACACACAGGAGCAAGATCGCTATGATCATTCCACCACTCCAGAAGCTGAACCGAACTTCCGACAACGAAACGATTGTGCCTGGCCAGACCAATTGGGTCACTAGTCACAACGGTTCAATTCAGCCAGTACTCCGCACTGGCACTTTCGTCCTATGCCAGCCCGCTTCGCCAACCGACCACGCTCGTCAAACTGCCGTGACCACCTCACTGGCGAGTTGCTGGTCCCCTACGCTATCCTCTTTACACCATGCATGATTTGAATTACTTCCGGGATCATCTCGATGAGTTCGCCGAAATGGCGAAAAAACGAAATACCACTCTGGATTTGGACGGTTTCTGTGCGCTCGACAAAGAACGGCGCGAACTGATCCGCGAAAATGAAGAGCGCAAAGGGCGCAGGAACAAAGCCAGCGACGAAATCGCGCGACTTAAGAAAGCGAAAGAGAGTGCCGACGCGGTCCTGGCGGACATGAAGCAACTTTCGGAGACGATCAAGCAGGTCGATGAACGAATCAGCGATCTGGACGCGACACAGCGCGAGTTCCTGCTCACCATTCCAAATATTCCCGACAAGAGCGTGCCTTATGGCCAAGGGGCCGAAGGGAACGAGGAAGTGCGCAGATGGGGCACCGCGCCAACATTTGATTTTCAGCCCAAGCCGCACTGGGAAGTGGGGGAGCGCGCTGGAATCCTCGATCTCGAAGCCGCCGCGCGGATCACCGGCGCGCGATTCGCAGTCTATAAGGGATGGGGCGCGCGATTGGAACGGGCGCTGGCAAACTTCTTTCTCGATGTGCACACGCGCGAACACGGCTACACCGAAATCTTGCCGCCTTTTTTGGTGAATACCGCCTCGTTGATGGGAGCGGGTCAACTGCCAAAATTTGCGGCGGATCTTTTCCGTCTGCAGGACACCGATTTCTGGCTCACGCCCACCTCCGAAGTGGAACTTCATAATCTGTATAGAGAGCAAACCCTGCCTGAAGACCAACTGCCCATTCATGTCACCGCCTGGACGGCATGTTTTCGCTCGGAAGCCGGTGCCGCTGGAAAGGACACCCGGGGGATTCTGCGCCAACATCAGTTTCAGAAGGTGGAACTATTCAAGTTCACACATCCTGAGAAGAGCTACGAAGAACACGAAGCGTTGGTGCGCGATGCGGAAAGCATTCTGCAAAAATTAGGACTTCATTACCGCACCATGCTCCTTTGCACCAGCGACATGGGCTTTGCTTCCGCAAAGACCTACGACCTGGAAGTGTGGTTGCCCTCGAGCAACGAATTCCGCGAAATCTCTTCCTGCTCCAATTGCGAGGCCTTTCAGGCTCGCCGGGCGGGTATCCGCTTTAAGCCCAAGGCTGGCGGGAAGAGCGAGTTTGTCCATACGTTGAATGGTTCGGGCCTTGCGGTCGGGCGCACTTGGATCGCCATCGTGGAGAATTATCAGCAGGCCGACGGATCCATCCTCATTCCTGAAGTGCTGCGCCCGTACATGGGAATTGACAAAATCCCAGCACCGGCGTGAACGGCCGGTTGCGAGAGCCATCCCTTCGTTAACCCATGTGTTATGTTGTCCTTACGCGCCAATCTGAGAACCAGATGGAGTATCACGAAGGAACCGATACGCCGCGCAACCCCTTGAAAGTACAGCTTTTCGTTTGACTCCCCACTACGGCCTGCATACACTCGGCTCAATGCCGCTTGCCCATTCAAAGCGCACGGGAGTAGCGGTAACGGAAGAGACCCGATGGTGACATTTTTTGCCCGCATATTGAGGTTCTTATTTTGGGTGATCGTTGTTTCTTGGGGTGTGTCAATTCTGCGAAGAATTGTTGCCAAGATGGCGGTCGGATCTGCCAGCTCGAAGCCATACATGGATGTGCCAAACGACGCCATCAACCAGAAACTCGTGCGCGATCCAGTTTGCGGCATGCACGTCGCGCCCGGTCTCGCTCTCCCAGTGAAGCAGGGTGGCAACACCGTGTATTTCTGCTCTCCGGAATGCCGCGATAAGTATCTGAACGGGAACCAGAAAATTTCCGCCAGCGCGTAATGTCGCTGGCTGCACCAGATGCACGGATGGAAGCCGGTCGACCGAAGTAAGTACAACAAGTCAGCGTACATGACGTAAACGAAAGGACCGAAGCGAATGGCCACGGTTGCAAAGCCCCCAGTCCCCAGCCGCACGGTCGCGCCACCGATGGTGCCGCGAATTGCTCCCCGGGAGGAGCTGAATCCGTTTCGAATCGCCCAGATTCAGTTCGATATCGCCGCTGAAGTGTTGAAGCTTGACCCCGGTTTGCGTCAGGTGCTCAGAACGCCGAAGCGAATCCTGGAAGTGTCTCTGCCCACGAAAATGGACAACGGCCAGGTCAAGGTGCTCACTGGCTTTCGCGTGCAGCACAACATCGCCAGGGGTCCTGGCAAAGGCGGTATCCGGTTCCATCCCAACGTGACGGTAGATGAAGTAAAAGCGTTGGCTGCATGGATGACTTGGAAGACCGCCGTGGTGAATGTGCCCTTCGGCGGCGCAAAGGGCGGCGTGATTTGCGATCCGAAGCGCATGTCCAAGAGCGAACTGGAACGCCTGACGCGGCGTTTTGCCAGCGAAATTCTTCCGTTGATCGGGCCCGACCAGGATATTCCCGCGCCAGACGTATACACTGACGCGCAAACCATGGCGTGGATCATGGACACGTACTCCATGATGCAGGGCCATACTGTCCCGGGAGTGGTTACCGGCAAGCCCATTTCCATCGGTGGATCGGTCGGGCGAGCGGAGGCCACAGCGCAAGGGCTCATCTACGTTGTGGAAGAAGCCTGCAAGATGAAGAAAATCTCGCTGCGCGGAGCGACTGTCGCCGTACAGGGGTTTGGCAACGCTGGCGCGACCGCGGCACGCCTGCTCGCGGATAAAAAAGCCAAGATCATCGCGTTGAGCGATACACGCGGTGGGGTGACCAATTCGCGTGGCATCGATCCCATCAAGGCCATACGTTACAAGGAGCGCTCCGGAACTGTGGTGGGCATGCCGGGAGCTTCGCGAATCTCCAACGACGATTTACTGACCATGAAGTGCGACATCCTGATCCCGGCCGCACTCGAAAATGTAATCACCCTGCAGAACGCCGAATCGGTGAAAGCGCGAGTGGTGGCGGAAGCGGCAAACGGACCGACTACGCCGCACGCGGACGAAATTCTCGCGCGGCGCGGTATCACCGTGTTGCCCGACATTCTGGCCAATGCCGGCGGGGTCACCGTGAGCTACTTCGAATGGGTGCAGAACCAGGAAGGGCTGCTGTGGGATTCCGATGAAGTGAACATCCGCTTGCAGAAAATCATGGTTCGAGCCTTCCACGACATGATTGACGCGATGCGCAAATACCATGTGCCCCCACGCGCCGCGGCTATGGCTGTCGGCGTGGGCCGGGTGGCCGAAGCAACACTCGTTCGCGGCCTGTTCCCGTAAATAGATTCGCAACTGTGTCAGGTGAACTCTCGATCTGATGACATGGTTCAGCGCAGATTTTTATCTGTTCTCCCGCGAACGCCCTTTCGCCTGAAAATTTCCTTGCACACGAAAATTAGTGCGCGTACATTCGCAAGTGCCGGGCGTTTTCCGGTGCGGACGGAAATTCGAAACGCACCGGCGAGCGTTGCCCGGCTATTTTGTTCACAGAACGAGGCGAAAGAACCACCATCATGAGTCATCTTCACGCACAGGGAATGTCTGTGCCTCCCATTTTGCTGACGATTGCGGGATTCGATCCAAGTTGCGGCGCGGGCATTGCGGCAGACCTGAAGACCTTTGCGGCGCACGGGTGCTACGGAGTAGCAGCAATCACTTCCATGACCGTGCAGAACACTCAAGGAGTGGAAGCCGTGCACCACACCCCGAGCGCGGAGTTGCGGGAACAGTTGGAAGTCCTGATGAAAGACGAAGAAATCGCCGCGGTAAAGATCGGCATGCTGGGAAACCGGGCCAACGCCGTCGCGGTCGCGGAATTTCTGGACACCTATAAGTTTCCGCATGTGATTCACGATCCGGTGATGCGCTCTTCCAGCAATTCCGAACTCCTCGACGCCGCTGGCGTCAAATATGTAGTCACCGAACTGCTGAAACGATCCACCGTGATCACTCCTAACGTGTCCGAAGCGGAAGTAATGACCGGCATCGCCATTAAAGAAGTTGTGGACATGGAAGCGGCTGCACGCAAGTTGGTGGAAATGGGCGCGCGGGCCGTGATCGTGAAGGGTGGCCATATGGATAAGGCCACCGACGTAGTCTTTGACGGAAAAGAAATGCATCTGCTCAGCGGGGACCGTGTGAAGCTGGACAACACTCACGGCACCGGGTGCACCTTTGCCTCCGCGCTGACCGCCCAGCTCGCGGCCGGAAGAGGCTTGGTGGAAGCAGCTACGCTGGCGAAAGCGTATGTGATGAAAGCCATCGAGAAGGCCTATCCAGTAGGGAAGGGGCGCGTGCCTCTGGATCACTTCTACCGCATGAAGATCGAACCGTTGGCTCGCGGGACTCATGAAGTTCCCCAACACGGTTTACATCCTGCCGCTGAACCGGCTGCCCACTAGAATTTCGGCCCCATTCCCAGCGCAGAAATCCCACATCGAGTATTGAGCCGCGTGCCCGCTGTTGCTACTCTCTCGTAAACACCCGGCGTAGCATTCCAATTGCATCCTGCAGGTTTTGACGCCGGGCCGTCGCCTTACGCTTTCAAGGGGAAGCCGATTGATGCCTGTCAGCTCTGGCGCTGAACCACGTCCCGCGAATAGCCTTCCACTCTTCCAAGGGCTCCGGCCCTTCAAATGGCCGGAATTGCCCAGAAATCTGCTAGCGGGAATCACCCTGGCGGCCATGAATATCCCACAGTCCCTCGGCTACACAAAGATTGCGGGCACCCCGGTCATCACCGGCCTGTACACATTACTCTTCCCCCTGATCGCCTTTGCCGCCTTCGGTTCTTCCAGGTACCTGGTCGTCGCAGCAGATTCTGCCACCGCTGCCATCCTCGCTGGCGGCTTGGCCGGAATGGCGCCACTTGCCAGTGCTCGCTATGTCGCGCTGGCCGGTTTAGTGGCACTGCTGACAGGTTTGTTTCTGTTGCTCGCACGACTTCTGAAGCTCGCTTTTCTGGCGGACTTTCTTTCGCAAACGGTTCTCGTTGGATTTCTCACCGGAGTAGGTTTTCAGGTGGGTATCGCTGTTCTGGGCGAAACTCTCGGCGTCGAAGTGTATAGTCGACGAACTCCGGCGCAATTCATGGAAGTTTTGCATTCATTGCCGCAAGTTCCCATTCTCACGTTAGGCATTTCGCTTTCGGTTGTTGGCTCGATCCTTCTCTTGGACCGCCTTGCTCCAAAGTTCCCGGGCCCACTGCTTGCCGTTGCTGCAACCATCGCAGCCAGCGCCTATCTTCATTGGGGCGAGCACGGAGTCAGCCTTCTCGGTCCAGTGCCCGGCGGCTTTCCCCGGTTGGGCCTACACGACTTGAACTGGAAAGATGTGGAAGTGCTGCTGCCCGTCGCGCTTTCTTGTTTTGTGATGATCGTGGCACAGAGCGCCGCAACATCACGCGCCTACGCAGCACGTCATCATCAGTTCGATGATGAAAATTCCGATCTCGTCGGACTGGCAGCGGCCAACACTGCTGCTGCCTTCAGTGGCACCTTTGTGGTGAATGGGAGTCCCACGCAAACGTCCATGGTAGAAAGCTCGGGTGGCACCAACCAATTGGCGCATCTCACCACCGCAGCTGTCGTCGCCTTGGTTTTAGTGTTTTTTACGCGGCCGCTTCAGTTTCTCCCGCGATGTGTTCTGGGCGCGGTGGTCTTTACCATCGCCGTGCGGCTGATCGACTTGAACTCGTTACGCGCCATTCGACGAGAGAGTCCCGGTGAATTTGCCTTGGCAGTTATGACCGCCCTGTTCGTCGTATTCGTGGGTGTGGAACAGGGAATTGTCGTGGCCATGACGTTTTCGCTGTTTCGGATCGTGCGCCACAGCTACCGTCCACACACCGCGGTTCTCAAAGAGGGTCAGCGCGGGATTTGGCAGCTGCAACCTGTAGTGCCTGGCGCGCTCACCGAACCCGGCCTGGTGATCTATCGTTTTGGCGCGCCCCTGTTCTACGCCAATGCCAACTTTTTCTCAGAGCAGTTGCGCATGCTGGCTGACTCCGCTCCTTCTCCTTTGCGTTGGGTAATCGTCGACGCCGGGGCCATTACCAACGTGGACTTTACCGCGGCTCGCGTGGCGCGGGAAGTCGTGGAAGACCTGCGCGCTCACGGCACAGAATTAGTGCTGGCTCACGTTGAATCGGATCTCAAACCCGACCTCGATCGTCACTACCTCACCGAAACGATTGGGCCAACACGGATCTTTGATACCCTGCACGAAGCTCTTGCCGCCGTGCGCGGCAAATTCGCGAACACTTAACGGCCGCAACGGGTCCGAAAGGAGAATCATTGCAAAAAATCTTTCGCTGCCAGAAATGTCGGCGGGGAATGCGGATTGTCGGCTCTACCGGGCTGGCAAAGGAAGTGGACCGCATTGTCGTTTGCCCGTACTGCAAAACGAAAAACAAAGTGGGCTGGCCCCGCGGCGACCCGTTTCGCGTGCAAAAAATCGCCACACGCTAACGCGAGACGCCCTCCTCCTGCCCTTTCCCTCCTGCTCACGTACCACCACTTCCACCACAAATCGCGCACGTCGCCAATGTTCGACTCTGAGACCTTTGTCCACAAGGGCTTACAGACACTAGCCCTTCCGGCCGGTGTACATTCGGATACCGCTTATGACTTGCAACGGTGACACCACAGCCGCCTGGGGCTAGATTTAAAGACCCAGCTAGGAGCCGAACCTGTGAATACCATACGCCTACGCATCCTGGTTCTGGGTGCGACACTCGCTTTTCTCAGCCCCGGCATTCGGTCCGAGCAATCACAAAAAGCCTCGCGATCGACGCAAGAAGACCGCGTTAGAAAGCTCGAAGAGCGCATCGACGCCTCCGAAAAAGCCGCCAACAGCGCAGCAATGGAAAAGGACTACATCGCGCGCTCCCAGCAGCTATACGAGTCTTACTACCAAAGAGTGCTCAACACGCAGATGCTGACATTGGGAGTTATGGGGCTATTCCTAACCGCCTTGTTTATCTTCGTTGCCAAATTCAGCCGAAACATCATCGAGGAACGGATAAAAGCGGCTACATCCGAAGCCACCGCCCAAATGCGTAACGAATACGCCCGGACGTTCGCGAAGGAAGTCCAGAAACTCTGGGACTCCAATGCCGCCGACATCAAGAAACTGAAGGAAACCCTAACAGCGCAGATCGCGGAATTCGAGCAGGTCGCCAAAGATAAGTCCGATTTCCAGATTCAGTTTGTGCAAGGACTTGCTGTAGCCGTCGATCAGCGCGATGGCGATTCGATGGTCACCTTCCGTAACGCCCTAAGCACCTACAAGTCAGGCAAACCGCGGAACCTCATCGGAACAAAGGTCGGCGCAACAACCGTACAGTACATCTTCGACTCACTCCGAAAAAAGCACGGGGACAGCTACTCCGAGACAGCGCGCGAGGAGCTGGCTGATCCGTTGTACAACGACCTGGAAGAGGAGCTTGCCTTAGCATCGCTGCAGCTCCCTTGGCTTACGCCTCTCATCAACGAAAGAAGACCCGCTACCCCACAATTTTCGGCGCCGGAACCAGCCAGCGACTCGCCACGTGCTGGATCGCCGTTTCCCGAGGTCCGGACCGCGGAGCCAGACCCATCCGTCGATGAAGAGTCCTCCTGTCGCCTAGTAGAGAGGTAACTTCAGGCGCCACGTCGGACACATCGGAACGCTATCCCAGTCCCGCCAGCTTGCCTAATCCTTTCATCTTCGCGCGCGCGGCCATGGCGCCGTACTGCTTCATCATTTGCCGCATCTGCATGTATTGCTTGATCACCTGATTGACGTCCTGCACGGTAGTACCACTGCCCTTGGCGATGCGCTTCCTGCGCTTGCCATCGATCACGTTGTGATCGCGGCGCTCTTCATTGGTCATCGAATTAATAATGGCTTCCACCTGTTTCAGCTTGCCTTCGTCCACGGTCGCGTTTTTCGGCAGGTTTTGCAGCGGCCCTACTTTCGGCAGCATGTCCACAAGTTGTTCCAGCGGCCCCATCTTTCGGATCTGCCGCAACTGGTCGCGAAAATCTTCCAGCGTAAACTCTTCCTTCCGGAGCTTCCGCTCCAGCTCCATCGCGGTCTTCTTGTCGAATGCAGACTCCGCTTTTTCAATCAGCGACAGGAGATCGCCCATTCCCAGAATGCGCGAGACAATTCGCTCCGGATAGAACGCTTCCAGCGCGTCGTATTTTTCGCCCAAGCCCACGAACTTCACCGGCGCGCCAGACACCTTGCTGATCGATAGCGCCGCGCCGCCCCTGGCATCGCCGTCCAGCTTGGTCAGAATCACCCCGGTCAGCCCCAGCCGTTTGTGGAACTCTCCCGCGGATCGCACCGCGTCTTGCCCGATCATCGCATCCGCAATGAACAGCATTTCCGTCGGTTGCAATTCCTTCTTCAACGTGGAAAGTTCATTCATCAATTCATCGTCAATGTGCAAACGCCCGGCGGTGTCCACGAGGATCACGTCGCTGGCCGAAAGCTTTGCTTCCTTGATCGCTCCGCGCACAATTTCCATCGGCTTGTCCGTGCCAGTCCCGGGCCACAGAGATATGCCAATCGCCTTGGCCACTTGGCTCAACTGTTCCCGCGCGGCCGGCCGGTACACGTCCGTGGACACCACAATCGGCCGGTGCCCGTGCTGCGAAAGCCACTTCGCCAACTTGCCGGTCGTGGTGGTTTTGCCGGAACCTTGCAATCCCACAATCATCCAAACGGATGGCGGCTTCGACGCAAACAACGGCTTGGCATGCTTGCCCAGCAAATTTGTCAACTCATCGCGAACAATCTTCACTACCTGCTGGTCCGGCGAAAGCTGCAGCATCACTTCGCTGCCCAGCGCCTTCTTGCGAATATTGGCCAGCAGTTCATCCGCAACGCCAACGTTCACATCGCCTTCCAACAGCGCTTCGCGAATCTCCCCAACCGCCACATCTAGGTGTTCTTCAGTCAGCTTCCCCTGCCCTCGCAGGTTCTTGAACGTTCGTTGCAGCCGGTCTGTCAGGTTCTCAAACATAGTCGTTCACGCCCACCTTAACGCATTTTCCCATTGTACCGCCCCAGCCGAAAACCTGCCCTTTGCACCATCGGCTTTATTCAACAGAAATCAGACGTGCTGCAAGTGGGTATCCTTAAAGAACGTGGGATACTTCAAACCGTACCCTAACGCACGATCAAATCCGATATGTGCAAGCCAAATCAGCGCGTAAGGTATGCACTGGGGTGCGGCAAGAGCAAGCCCTCCGCCAAGCAACACCAGCGGACCAGTCAGCGTGTGGATCAGGTTATATGTTGCGGACCCCCATTTCGCATTCCTCAAGTAGCCGATCATGGATAGATCCGGAGCAAAAAATAGCGCGGCAAATAGCCACCAGTGATACTGGCCTGAATGGTAGAAATACAGTGCCATTATTAGGATGGCCGTCCCTTCCAGATGCAACAACCATCGCGGTCGTTTGAGCATGCAAGCTTCCTTCGCACCTTTCCTCTTTGGCGGAATCAGAACGAGAGTTTGATGCCCAGTTGCGCCGCAAATGGTATTCCTACGGTTGTGCCGGGACCAAAGAAATCCCCTAGGGCTCCGGCGGGATAACGCAATTGACTCAGGCTGGTGATCGGTTCGGTTTCTGTGCAGGACGCATTCAGGCAAAACGCCGTGACATTCGCCAGATTGTTTACCGGTAGCGGCAACGCCGCGATATTCGTGATGTAGAACGCCCCGGGATTGTTGCGGTTGAACAAATTAAAAAACTCGACGAATGGCATGACCGACCAGTGTTCATGCACCGTGAACGGCCGGTACACCCTCATATCGAATTGGATGTACGGCGTTCCGCGAAACTCATCCAGCGTTGTTTCCACACCGTCAACTACAGCGCGCGTGCCCACTGGTGTAGTCATCGTAAACGGCCGCGCGCTTTCGGCCTGCCCCAGTAACGACACCTGGAACCCTGCCGGCAACTGAAATCGGCCGACCACCACAAATCGGTTACGCACATCCTCTCCCGACGGCCCATAATCCCCCGAAGCGAATGCATTGTTGGGGTTGCACACTCCGTTTACATAATCGAACAGCTCTCCCAATAGGCATCCCCACGTTTTCGCCGAAGAAAACGTGTAGTTCGCCGTCAGGTTCATCCTGCGCGATACATTTCCCTGCACCCGTAAGGACAGCCCGTCGTACGCCGACCGGTTATTCGAGCGAAATACTTCGGCCTGCGGATAATCGTAGCTGCGGTACGCGTGCATTCCGGTTTCTCTTGTGAAGTCCGCGCCAATGGTCCATTTCGCATTGAACGAATGCTCAATTCCTGCAGTGGCGTGCAACGCGTACGGAGTGTGGTAATTCGGATCGATCAGCGCCGGTGTCACCGGGCCATTTTTCAGGCTGCCTGCATTTACGGCTTCGAATGCGGTCACCCAGCCATTCTGCGCCAAATCGTTGTAGTAAAGTCCCACGCCCGCGCGGATCACCGTTTTCTGCGATTCGCCCAGCGTCTGCGCGATTCCCAACCGCGGCGCAAACGCTTTGTGGTAATCGTGGGGAATCCGGTTCACCAGCCCAGTGCTTAGCGCAGCGTTGAAGTTCTGGTCCCGGCCCGAGGCAATAAACAGTCCAAACGTGGTGTCGTAGCGCAACCCATAATTCACCGTCAGACTCGAGTTCACCCGCCAGGAGTCCTCCGCGTACAGCCCCAGCCTCTGCACGTTTTGCGAGAAACTCCCATCATGCGCCGGTGTGAATACGCTCCCCGCCGCATAATCGATCGGAAATTGTGCCGGGTTGGCCAGATAATACGTTGGGTCTTGCGGGAACGTCACCAAGGTCTCCGCATTCGCCGTCAGCGCGCCGCTTAAGACCGGTTCGTGAATGAAGTTCACACCGAAGCGTGGTGCATGTCGCCCCATGATGTGCGTGATGTCATAGCGAACCTGGTATTTTTCCTGATTGCGCAGCACCGGAAAATCCGCGATCCCGGTGACGAACTGATTGTCCCCATAGGTCTCAAAACCGGTTATCACGCTCGATGTAGTGGTAAACGGAAACGCCAGCGCAAATCCCAGGTCGGAGTTGCGTGTTTGCGTCAGATGCAGCCCGCTAAACTCCAGCACCAGCGAGCCAAACCATTCCGGCGCAAATGTCAGTTGCTGCCCGATCACCGCATTGAAGTAATTGTTATGCGAAGTCACCCCCGTGGATGGCAGCGCGCCCTGTTGCACCAAAGCGTTGTGCGTTGTGTAAGTATCTGTAGCCGCCCGCAAAAACCACCGCGATCGTTCCGACTGGGCCCAATCGAATCGCAACGTCCCCAGGTAATCGCGAAACGGTACCCGCACATTGCTTGGCACGTCGATTGAACTCACTCCAGGAATCAGCCCCATCGAGGCAAGTTGCGCCAGCGCGTTGAATTGCGCCAGGCTCGCGGAACTGTAGGCAACACTTGCATTTTCGTGGACATATTCCAGCGAACCGAAAAACCAAACCTTATCCTTCACCACTGGGCCACCCAGCGTGCTTACGTAGTTCTGCCTCGAGAACGGCTGCTTCGGATTCGGTGCCGGATTATCGATAGGGAATCGCGCGTTCAGCGCTGCCGCCCGGTCATACAAGGTAAAGTCTCCGTGCCACGTGTTCGTGCCGCTACGCGTGGTAATTACCACCGATCCAGCGGTCGTGCGTCCCGTATCCGCATCCTCCTGTGCCGTGCGAAACGCAAACTCCTGTATCGCGTCCGGCGAGAAATTCTGCAGAAACCCGCCGATGTAATCGTCCGAATTGTCTCCACCATCCACAGAGAGTTCATTGTTTAGTCCGGAGCTGCCGCCCGTAGAAACAGCGGTGATTCGAGCCTTGGTCGGATCCGAAGGTTCGACGGGCTCGGTGCCTGGCGCGAGGTATGCGATATTCGCAAAGCTGCGCGCCGCCAGCGGAATCGTCTCCAAATCCTGCCGGTATATCACCGCTTGGTGTACCGCGCTGGCCGTGTCCAACGGTTCGGTCGTGATCGATTGGCCCGCAGCACTCACGGTCACTTGTTGCACCATCGATTTTGGCCGCAGCGTAACCAGCACTTGCCGCACCGAGCTGACCGCCACCACCACCTCCGAACGCGCCTCGCCAAATCCCGGCGCATTCACGGTCAACACATACGTGCTGGGTGCCAACTCCTCTACCTGGAATTCTCCCCGGTGATCCGCCTGTCCCTCACGGCTCACGGACAATTGCGAATTGCTCACAACGATTTGTGCCCCGGCCACCCGGGCGCCGCTGGCATCCTGCACCGTGCCACGCAGCGTCCCCCGCGGGTTTTGCGCCGTCGCGCCAACCGAGAACACAATGCACAACGCCAGCAGGCATACACACCTATGCCCCGGATTCCACTCTTTTCCTATGGCCGTTCCCCCAAACCCCCGCGATTCGCCAGTATAGCTTCTCACGTGCAGCACAGTTAATCAGTCGGCCCGACCGCGGGTTTGTTTCCGCGTTCGAATTAGCCGTTTGCCTCCCGTGCGTGCAATACTTTTTTGCGCGTTCTGCATCTTTCTTTCAGCGGCTCAAGGATAACGAACTCGCACGGAACTATGTCTGGCAAAACCTTTTTCTCCAGTTCCATCCTCCTCTTTTGCTCGCTTTTCGCGCTTCATTCCGCGCGTGCCCAGGACGATTACACCCGTTTCGAACTCGGCGCCCAATACTCTCTCATCCGTGAAACCAACTCGGCCCTGAATGGCGTGAATTTCTCCGGAATCGGCGCCCGCTTCGACTACAACTTCACCCGCCGCCTGGCGTTCGAATCTCAAATCGATTTTTTCCCCGCAGACGGCGTGCCTATTTTGCTGCAACAGGGCGGGCAAACCGTCCAAGCCGTTTTTGGGCTTCGTGCCAAGGTCATCCAGACGCGCCGCCTCTCTGTTTTTGGCCTGGTGCGGCCCGGGGTGCTCCACTTTTCCGGGGTGAAGGTTCTTGCCAACAGTTCCAGCCTTGCTTACACCGAACAATCTGCCGATTATTTTGTACTGAATCTCGGTGGCGGCATCGAATATTACGCCTCGCCTCGATGGGTGCTGCGCGCGGATATCGAAGGTAATCCTTATCGTATTCCCGCGTTTTTTTCGCCAGCCAGCGGTGCAGTGTTGCCGGGGAAAATCAACGACACCACGCGTCTCAGCTTCGGCGTGGCCTACAGGCCCGGCGCGCTCATCGAGAATGAACCCGAAACCAACGTCCCCGGCAAGTGGGAGTTCGGCCCGCTCTTCAGCGCCTTGACGCTCGCTCGCGAAGGTCCGCCCAACAACGTGCTCACCGAATCCGGCGTTGGGAGCTACATGTCCTACCGTTTCTACGGCGTTTTCTATGCCGACGGGGACTTTCTGTACTTCCCGCATCGTCCCGACCTTGCCGGACCCCAAGATGGCGGCACGATTCTGCAAGGGCTCTTCGGCCTGAAAGGTGGCATCCGCCGGAATCACTTTGGTTTCTTCGGCAAAGTTCGCCCGGGTTTCAATAGCTATTCCGATGCGCTGACCAGCGTGACCTCAAACGGCGGTTCTTCCCCCACAAACACCTATGCACGTTCCACTAATTTTGTTCTCGATCTGGGCGGAATTGTTGAGCTGTATCCCAGCGAACGCAGTACATTGCGGGTCGAAATTGGCGATACCCATTTGTTCTACGGCGCGCGCGACCTGACCATCGACGGCTCGACCCAAATGGTCCCCGGCGGGCCGATGCAGCACAGCATCCAGCTCATAGTCGGCTACGCCTTGCGATTTTGAAAACCGATTTCACTTCGCACAGGAGAATGCTTCATGACTCAGGAACTCTGGACCGCTGTCGATGAATACATCAACACAACACTGATTCCCGGCGACCCAATCCTACAAGCCGCTTTGCACTCCAGCGCGGAAGCCGGGTTGCCGAAGATTCAAGTAACCCCAGCGCAAGGAAAGTTGCTGCATATTTTGGCTCGCTCGGTGAATGCTCGCAATATCCTCGAAATTGGAACGCTCGGAGGATACAGCACCATCTGGCTAGCTCGCGCTGTCGCCCCCGGAGGCCGCGTGCTGACGCTGGAAGCGAATTCCAAGCACGCGGAAGTTGCACGAGCGAATATAGAACGCGCTGGATTGGCGGGATCCGTTGAACAAAGACTAGGCCCCGCGCTTCGAACTCTTCCGCAACTATTCGAGGAACGTCGCGGCCCATTCGACGTGGTCTTCCTCGATGCCGACAAAGCCAACATGGCCGAATATTTCGATGGGGCGCTGAAACTTTCCCGGCGCGGTAGCCTGATCGTCGCCGACAATGTGATACGTCACGGAAACGTGATCGATTCGACCAGCAAAGATGAAGATGTGCAAGGTGTGCGCCGCTTCAACGAGCGTGTCGCCAAGGAACCCCGAGTTTGCGCCACGGAAATTCAGACCGTCGGCAGCAAGGGTTATGACGGATTCGCTCTTGCGTTAGTGCTTGACGTCCCCGGCGTGGGTAATTCCTAAGCCAATTTCCACCGGCGCGTTCTTCGGCAACACTACCTCGCGACCGCGCGATAAGAAATTTGTATAGATCGATGCGCTGGCCCCGTACGCCGAAAACGCAATCGACACCGCGTTGGACTTCGACGCCAGCCCAATCAGCGTTCCTGCCAACCCAAATCCCGACGCGCCTGCCCCGGCGCGCACTGCAGGATCGTCCGCGTCATCCACCGCGCCGCGATCCACGTCTGGATGCGCCGCGACTCCAGCCATCAGCAGTGCCACTCCGGTGGACAAATAGCGGCTCTTGCTGTCGGTCGCCCGCGCGCCACCTTCTTCGTCCAGCTTCATGTGCGCCGCGCGATCCACCTCGATGCCTTCCAGCGTGCCTTGCACATCCTGTAAATTGCCCCCCGGCACTTCGATGTGCTCGAACAGCACGCGTAACTCCCCGTTCCGGTGCAAACGCCGCGCGGGCCTGGCTTCCACTACTTGGCCAATCAATCGGGAACCAGATGGCAGCAGTAATCGCTGATCTGTGGAATAGACGGGCTCTGTCAACTCCGCAACCACCGGCGTACCCCGCGTCGCGGTCGCCGAACTTATCTCTAGCAACAGCCGCGCGTGTAGCACCGTATTCGCCGCAGGCACATTTCCCAGGTTGGCAAGCTGCTCCGGCGATTGCGTCTCCGAACCAAAATCCAGTTCCCGATTCAAAGATGCGCTGAACCGCGTGCCCGGCGCCAGGTATTCCCGTCGATAAGGGGACTGCTTCAGCAGGTACTCCTTGATTCGCTGCATCTTTCCTGGACTGCGAATTCCGTCCGCAGTTGGCGCCGGCTGTGCATCCTGAGCCGTATCGCTATCGCTGGTCTCGTCCTTTTTCTCCGGTTTGCTGACCAGGTGCACAACTTCCGCCGCCCCCCGCGAAACAGTTGTCTGTATGTCCAGTTCGCGTCCATCGGGCAAGATCAGGTGGTCGAAGGTCACCTGATAAGGATGAAACGGCGAAAAATCCCCGTTCGCATATTCCTCTGCCCGCTTCAGCACGGACACCGGCGCGATCTGCGTGACTTGGCCTGTGACCACACTTCCCGCCGGAATTACCGGGTAATCGAACGCATAAACAGTTTGCACCACGTGCCCTTTCACGGGCTCGCCCAGGTGCGAGATTCGTGTGCGTTGGTCGATGGCGATGCGCAGCGCCGTTCCTTCCGGCAGCGTTAAGACGATCCGTACGGCTTCCGCCTCCGTGGAAGAATCCTCATCGTCGTCCGGAATCAAAGCCGGTACTGGGCACACAAAACGCAGTCCCTTTCCCGCTGGGGTCTCGGAGCACGGAAGATCTTTTCTTGCCGCTGGTTCATCAGGGCGCGATTGCGCAGGGGTTTGCGCCGGACAGTAGGACACCGCGAATAGGAGTGTGATGGAGGCCAGCGCCCTGAGCGCGAACTTGCTCATCGGTCCTGCCTTTGGCGCGTTTCCTCGAAAGGGGCGGGACGACCATCTCGCGCCGATGCGAATTCCTGGACAATAACCCAAGCACCTGCCCCATGTCCACGGCGAAGATGCTGGATTCTGTGTTCCAGGCGGGGGTTCTCGCTTTCACTCCCTCCCTTCACCCTGTGATAGACTCCTGCTCTGTCGGAACCGTGCACGTTCCTTCCATTTCCGCGTTGCGAACCCAGGGGTCGTGGACGACGGAACCTGTACCGGCGGTCCTTCGTATCATTTACTAAGACCGACTCTAACCTGTGCGCGGGGTCATCCGTCCATTATGTCAAAGGCAATTCCGGAGGTTGCGATGCCCAGAAACTCTCGCCTGTCCGTATTCTACTTGTCTGTCCTTGTGTTCGCCGTGCTTGGGCTGTTCTGTGCTGCTCCAAAGCTTTCGGCCCAGTCTTCCAATCCATACGCCCTGCTCCGAAAACCCACAATCAGCAAGACGCAGATCGCCTTCAGTTATGGCGGCGACCTCTGGATTGTCGACCGCAATGGTGGCGAAGCCCGCCGGCTCACCAGCGACGTGGGTATCGAGATCGACCCGGTGTTTTCGCCCGATGGCTCCATGATCGCCTTCACTGGGGAATACGACGGCAACGAAGATATTTATGTGATCCCTGCGGCCGGCGGTATTCCGAAGCGGCTCACCTCGCATCCCGGCAGCGATCAAGTCGTAGGCTGGACCCGCGATGGCAAACGCGTTTTGTTCCGCTCCACCCGTGACAGTTACTCGGGCTTCACCCAGCTATTCACGGTTGGCACCGAAGGCGGACTCCCCGAAGTTCTTCCCTTGCCCATGGCTGTGGAAGGCTCCTTTTCCCCAGATAGTTCCTACCTTGCCTACGTGCCGTTCACAAATTTCAGGGAGTCCTGGCAGTTTCAGCGTGGCCTGAAACACTATCGTGGCGGCACTGCTTCCCCGGTGTGGATCGCCAAGCTTTCCGACTCCAGCGTCGAAAAAGTTCCACGCACAAATTCGAACGACTCCACACCCATGTGGCTGGGAAACAAAGTGTATTTTCTTTCCGATCGTGATGGTCCGGTGAGCCTGTATGTCTATGATTCATCCACCAAACAGGTGAGTGTGGCTCTGCAAAGTAATGGCTTGGACATTAAATCCGCATCCGCCGGCCCCGACGCCATCGTCTACGAACAGTTCGGCTCCATTCACCTCTTTGATCCCGCCACAGGCAAGCAGAATCCCGTGAACATTCATGTCACGGGCGATTTTCCCGCGATACGCCCGCATTACGTTGACGCTGGCGATCAAATTCAAGGCGCCGACATTTCGCCCACCGGAGCGCGCGCCGTTTTTGAAGCCCATGGGGAAATCCTCACCGTGCCCGTGGAACACGGCGATATTCGCAACCTCACCAATACCGTCGGCGCAGCCGAGCGCGATCCAGCGTGGTCGCCCGATGGAAAATGGATTGCCTATTTCTCCGATGAGTCCGGCGAATACGCCTTGCACCTCAAGCCGCAGGACGGCATGGGCGAAGTTCGCAAGATCAACCTCGGTCAGCCCCCTTCGTTCTACTATTCGCCCGTTTGGTCGCCTGACAGCAAGAAAATCGCCTATAGCGATAAGCGCCTGAACCTCTGGTACGTGGATATCGATTCCGGCAAGCCGGTCCACGTCGACACCAATCCATACGACGAAGCCAACTTTCAGATGGTCTGGTCGCCCGACAGCCGCTGGATTGCTTACACCCGCCAGCTCGAGAGCTCCTTGCGCGCCGTTTTCATTTATGGTGTGGAAGATAAAGTTGCCCATCAGGTGACTGACGGGCTGAGCGACACCGGTTCAGTTGCGTTCGACAAGAACGGCAAATATCTCTACTTTTTCGCTAGCACCGATGTGGGCCCGACGCTCGCCAGCAGCATGGGCGCATTTAAAATTCCGGTCACGCGCAGCGCCTACGTTGTCGTTCTGCGCAAAGACCTGAAATCCCCGCTCGCTCCGCAAAGCGACGAAGAAAAGATCGCTTCTGACAAATCGGCTGCATCCACGGACGACTGCAAACCAGGTGCGGAAGGTAAGCCCGATGAAGCACCGGCCGCGGACAAATCCGACAAGGCCAACGACCAAAAGAAAGATCAGAACAAGGACGAAAAAAAGGGTGATCAGGCCAAGGACGCCGATAAAACTCCCGAAACCAAGATCGATTTCGACAATATCGATCAGCGCGTCTTAGCCCTGCCCATCCCCGCTCGAAATTATGACGCCATGGTCGCCGGAAAAACCCACGTGCTTTTCCTGCTCGAAGGCCCCGTCGTACGTGATGGGCGCCCCAGCGGCGAAATCCTTCACAAATTTGACGTGTGCACCCGGAAAACCGACAAGCTGCTCGACAACGTAGGCGGGTTCGCCATTTCCTTCAACGGCGAGAAGGTCCTCTACGAGCAGCTTCCTCCGCCCAACCCCTTGGCCGGAGCAGCTGGCGGGCCGCCACCTCACGGCACCTGGTCAATCAAGCCAGTCGACGCGATTGGCAAGCCATCCGAACCGGGCAAGCCCGATGGCACGCTGCATGTCGAAGCCATGAAGATTTATGTCGATCCTCGCGCCGAATGGGAGCAGATGTTCCGCGAAATCACTCGCATCGAGCGCGACTTCTTCTACGATCCCAATCTTCACGGTGCCAATCTGAAGGCGCTGGTCGCGCAGTACCAGCCTTTCGTTGACAACGCCATGAGCCGCGCCGACCTGAATTACATCTTTGCCGACATGCTCGGCGAAATCACCGCACAGCACGTGTATATCTTTGGCGGCGATCGCCCAGAAGTAAAACAAGTGAATGTCGGCTTGCTGGGCGCCGACTACAGCATCGACCACGACCGCTATCGCTTCGCCAAAGTTTATTTCGGCGAGAATTGGAACCCCGATCTGCGCGCTCCCCTCACTGAGCCCGGCGTAAATGTTCGGCAAGGTGAATATCTGCTCGCCGTCGATGGCCGGGAACTCCACGGCACCGACGAGGTCTACAGTTTCTTCATCGAGCGCGCGGGAAAAGCCGTTCAACTGAAGGTCGGCCCGGACCCCACGGGAAAGGATGCTCGCACCGTGACCGTTGTGCCCATTCCCACCGAGCGCACTCTTCGCTTGCGGGACTGGATGGACAGCAATCGCCGCAAAGTCGACGAATTGAGCCACGGTCAACTCGCCTATGTCTACCTGCCGGATACCGCGGTAGGCGGCTTCACGAATTTCAATCGCTACTATTTCCCGCAAAACAAGAAGCAGGGCGCCGTCATTGATGAACGTTTTAATGGTGGCGGCTGGCTCGCCGATTACATCGTGGACTGGCTTAGCCGTCCGCTGCTGATGTCGGCCATGACTCGCGAGGGCAACGACATCCTTCTCCCTCAAGTGATTTTCGGCCCCAAGGTGATGCTCATCAATCAATACGCCGGCTCGGGAGGAGACGCGCTGCCCTGGATGTTCAAGCAGCTCAACATCGGTCCGCTCATCGGCACACGCACTTGGGGCGGCTTGATTGGCATTGGCGGTTATCCCTCGTTGATGGACGGAGGCCAAATCACCGCGCCCCGTTTCGCTCTGTTCAATCCAAGAACAGGCCAGTTCGACGTGGAGAACATCGGAGTCGCTCCCGACATCGAAGTGGATCTCGATCCCGCAGCGTGGCGCCAAGGTCACGATCCTCAACTCGAGAAGGGCGTATCCGTCGCGCTCACCGAACTCAAAGAGCATCCGGTCCCGCCCATCAAGCGTCCGCCTTACCCGGTCTACAACTGGCAAAAGGTTCGCGCTGCCGCTGCCAAGGGTCAAACAAGTTCCACCTCCAGCGGCGGTGGTGGCAGCCAAAAGTAACGCCGATCCTTAATCTTAGTTTTGCGTCGCTGGATTTCTGTTAGCGAACCAGCGCGGGCCGTTGACCATTATCCACGGACTCAATAGCTCCATATACCCGGAGAATTGGGCAAGTACTTTAGCGGAATAGGCAAGGATTCGCCCCGCCCCGCAAGCTACACTTTTTGTGGGAAAGACGGACTTGAACGTCGTGATCGCTGAGCCCGCCACAAAAACCCCTCAACTTTAGCGGGCACCATCTCTCGAGGAGAAACAATGCAAAAGCGCAAACTTGGAAAAAGCAATCTGGAAGTTTCGGCTATCGGACTTGGCTGCATGGGCATGAGCTTTTCTTACGGCCCGCCCAAAGACACCAAGGAAATGACCGCCTTGCTCCATGCCGCTGTCGATCGCGGCGTTACCTTCTTTGATACCGCGGAAGTGTACGGCCCGTTCACCAACGAAGAGCTCGTCGGCCAAGCGCTGGCTCCGTACAAAGGTAAAGTGGTCATCGCCACAAAATTTGGTTTCAAACTCGATCCCAGCACCGGCAAGCAGATGGGGCTCGACAGCAGCCCGCAGCGGATTAGGGAAGTCGCCGATGCCTCGCTCAAGCGCCTCAGGGTCGATGCTATCGATCTCTTCTATCAACATCGCGTGGACACGGACGTTCCGATCGAAGAGGTCGCCGGTGCGGTGAAGGACCTTATTCGCGAAGGCAAGGTCAAGCACTTCGGCATGTCCGAAGCTGCCGCCAAGACCATTCGCCGGGCTCACGCGGTTCAGCCGGTCACGGCCGTCCAGAGCGAATATTCGCTGTGGACCCGCGGCCCGGAAACGAACGGCGTGCTGGACACTCTCGAAGAGCTGGGCATCGGCTTCGTCCCCTACAGCCCCCTCGGCAAGGGCTTCCTTACGGGCAAGATGAACGCGGACACCAAATTCAACGACACCGACTTTCGCCACATCCTGCCCCGCTTTACGCCGGAAGCTCTGAAAACGAATCAGGCCCTGGTGGATTTGCTGGCGAATATCGCACAGCGCAAGAAAGCGACCACCGCGCAAATCGCGTTGGCTTGGGTGCTTGCGCAGAAGCCATGGATGGTTCCGATTCCAGGCACTACGAAACTGGACCGCCTGGAGGAAAACCTTGCTGCCGCCGACGTCCAACTGACGCCACAAGACCTGCGCGAAATCGAAGCCGCCGCCTCGAAAATCACCGTCCAGGGCGCGCGCTACCCCGAACACATCGAACAAATGACCGGCCGCTAACCATCACGCAGGAGAGGGAGTCACATGAACCATCGGCGCTAAGGAGAATACCGAATGACCGCGTGGCCCAAAGACGAACTACAAAAAATCGCCGCCACCGACGATCTGCACATCTCGCCCTTCCGTGAAGACGGCAAGACCTACGGCACACCAACTTGGATTTGGTCCGTCGTGGTGGACCACACTCTCTACGTCCGCCCGTACAACGGCAAGAATTCGCGCTGGTACCAGGCCGCACTAGGGCAAAAAGCGGGTCGCATCACCGCCGCCGGCATCACCAAGGAAGTCGCCTTCGAGCCGGTCGACGGCCCAATGAACGACCGCATCGACGAGGCCTACCGCGCCAAATACAAGGGCAGCCCATATCTCAAACCTATGGTCGCCGCGCCGGCCCGCTCCGCCACCGTGAAAATCGTGCCCCGCCAGCACAATGCAGGAACACAAGGAGCGACTCATGACCAAAGAACCTAGCGCAGTAGAAAAGTTGCTTGGCGACTTCGCTCCCAAGCTGGTCGACCTTACCGACCGCGTACTGTTTGGCGATGTGTGGGAGCGCCCCGAGCTCTCCAAGCGCGATCGCAGTCTGGCCACCGTTTCGGCGCTGATTGCTCTGAATCGCCCGGAGCAGTTGCGCTTTCATCTCGGTTACGCGCTGCAAAATGGCGTCAAGAAAGAGGAACTGATCGAGGTCATCACCCATCTGGCGTTTTATTCCGGCTGGCCCACGGCCATGAGCGCTATCATGGTCGCAAAAGAGGTATTCTCGAAAGCGTGAAGAGCAACGGTAAACTCGCACCCTCGCGGCCAATCACCGTTGGTGTGCCACTCAGGCATTCCGACACCACGAAATTAGCCCAGTACATCGCCGCCTACGCCCCGTACGACGGCGTATTTGATCTGCGCATCCCGGGCTTATGCGCCAGCCGCACTTCGCACACCAACTCAGAGTGTTCTCACGCCCTTCGCCTCCCCTGCTTGTGCCTCATCGCGCAAGGCGCCAAGACGGTCATCGTCAACCAGGAGGTCTACGAGTACGATCCCTCCCGCATGCTGGTTTTCTCCGTCGCGCTTCCCATCGCCGCGCAAGTCACTCAAGCCAGTCACGCCGAGCCTTACCTTGCTCTCAGGCTCGATCTCGATCCGCACAAAATTGCCGAGTTGGTCCTGAAGGTTTTCCCCCACGGGCTGCCTCCCGTTCCAGAGCGCCGCGCCGTCTACGTCGCTCCTCTCGACGCCAGCATCATCGACGCCGCCATTCGCTTGATGGAATGTCTGGCCCAGCCCGGCGACGTGGAACTGCTCGCGCCGCTTGTCGTCGACGAAATTCTCATTCGCCTGCTGCGCAGCCGCATCGGTCCTCGCGTTGCGCAAATGGGTTTCGCGGAGTCCAGCGTCTATCGCCTCGCCAAGGCCATTTCCTGGCTCCGCGCCAACTTTTCTCAGCCCATGAAAGTCGATGAACTCGCCGAACTGGTGCACATGAGCGTCTCTTCCTTTCACGAGCACTTCAAGTCGGTCACCTCCATGAGCCCGCTGCATTACCAGAAAGTGCTGCGCCTTCAGGAAGCCCGCCGCCTGATGCTCTCGGCGATGATGGACGCGGGCGCCGCCAGCCAGCGGGTCGGCTATCTCAGCGCTTCTCAGTTCAGCCGGGAATACAGCCGTTTCTTCGGCAGCGCTCCCACGAAAGACATCTCCAGATTGCGCAATGACTCCCAGCTCTCGGCCTAAATCCTCTGCGGCACAATGGCTGGCCCGTCTTCTGAGCGCGCCACTTTCCCTTATCCCTCCAGACACGCAGGTGCGCATCTTGCGTGGTCCGCTCCGCGGGAAAAAGTGGGTCAATGGGGCGGGTCCGAAAGCATACTGGGTCGGCACCTATGAGGTTGCCCGTCTCCGCGCCTTCGCCAACGCCGTGAAGCCCGGCGCTGTGGTTTACGATATCGGCGCAAACGTCGGCATTTACACTCTGCTTGGCAGCTTGCGGGCAGGCGTGTCTGGATGGGTCTACGCGTTCGAGCCGCTCGAGCGCAATCTCAAGTACCTTCGCCGGCATATCCAGCTAAACACTTTGCGCAATTGCGGCGTTGTGGAAAAGGCTGTGTGCAACGAAAACGGCACGCGTCATTTCTCCTCGGCCTCCTGGCAGCCTTCGATGGCCAGGCTTGCTCCGGACGGCGAAATACTCGTTCCTTCGATAACCCTGGACACCTGTATCTACGGAGAAGAACGGTTCCGCCCTCCGGACATCCTGAAGATTGACGTGGAAGGCGCAGAACTGGAAGTGTTGCAGGGCGCGAACAGAGTCCTCACTGAATTTCATCCGGCCATTTTCCTGGAAGATCACGGCACCCAACTCCACGCCGACTGTCGCGCCTTCCTCCTGGCCAGGGGTTACCACGTCGAGTCGGCCTACGGCCAGTTAACCGCCCACAATTTCGTGGCATGAATCACATTGCGGCTTGATAACTCAGATCCTTCGTAACCACCAGCGTCTCGGTTGGCGCCATGATGAAGGTGCTCTCGATAATCGCGGGATAAAAATTCTGGAAGAAACAAATAAAGGACAACAGGAAACAAACGCACAAGCAACCAAACAATCCTGCCCGAAGCGGGCCCGTCGCTTAGGAATAATCGAGTTTGGTAAGTACCTCATGCTAAACTAGCCAAAATGATCCGCCCGACGTTCCTCTCTCCGTTCTTGCTTCTTCCGCTTCTTTATTTTTCTGGTATTGGCCGCGCCAATTCACAACAGCCGAATGCTTCCACTCAGCCCTCGGCTAATTTAGCGCCCGACTCGCTCGCGCCACTTGCGTTGCAAATCAAAGACAACGCACAGCAAATTGAGTGTAAACCCGGCAAATGTAAAATCGCGGTGGCCGATTTTACATTCATCGGAAAAGGTGTCACGCCATTTGGGATCCAACTGGCCGATTTACTCTCGGCGCAGCTTTCCAGGGACGGTTTCACGGCTGTCGACCGCACTAGGGTTCAAAATCTAATTCAGCAGAAGCGGCTTTCACCCCTTGGCTTGCAGTCTGTAGACGTAGCTCGATGGCTCGGAAACGAACTGAAAGCGAATGTAGTTATCAGTGCCGATCTCGTCAAGGTCGATGATAAGACCATTGAATTTTCCGCTCGCGTGCTTCGTGCTGGAGGCAAAAATAAAGGACTGAGCGTGAAGGGTAGATTGCATGTAGACCTTGCCCGCGTCGATCTGTCAAGGTCGGATCCGCTGCCGCCTGTCGACAAAACTTTCGAGGGCCTGCCGCTCTATTCGGCTGCACCGGATTTCATGCCTTCCTGTTCCTACATGCCGAATCCACCTTATACGCAGGAAGCCAACCAAGCGCACATCTCGGGGACAATCCTTGTGGAAGCAACCGTCGAACCCGACGGACATCTAACGAAAATACGGATTATCCGCGGCTTACCGGGTTTGAATGAGGTTACGTTGAAAACCATGGCGACGTGGAGATGCAAGGCACCTCTTCGCGACGGCAAAGCCGTCCCGGTAGTCGTACCCTTCGAGGTGAACTTTAAGCTGTACTACTAGAATTGCTCACCCTCACTCTCCCGCCGACTCTGACCGCAACGCAAAATGGAACGAAGTCACACAAGTCATCCAAGTAGTTTGTACGGCATGTAGGAGTACGCTTTCACATCTAAGTTCTCGGCCTTGAGCCGAAAGGCAAAGCTAAGCAGGTGGGCTTGTCCGCAGATCAGCAAAACTTGGCTGAATGCTTGCTCCCGAATGAATGGCAGCCAAAAGCACTCTCGCTGCTCCTGGGCATCGATAAGCTCCTCCCTACCATACCCCCAATGACCGGTATCCAAATTAGGCCGGCCGATCCGATAGTCCTTGCCCGTCTCGAGAGCGAACCCAAGTTTCTTGCGCTGCTTCACGCTCGGATCAATATCTTTGTAGCGATTTGGTCCGATTCGCTCCAACGCGAACTTTTCGGCAAAGGTAGGTCCAAGGCCGCTGGCTTCCTCGAAGATAAAATCGACCGAAAAATTCCGGCAAAACTGCTCGATCAGCGTCTCGTAATCGGGGTCCGCCACATTGTAACTGCCCTTCTCCGCCCCTTGCAGGCGATGCGATGTTCCAAGAAGAATCACCCTTTTAGCCAAATCCAAGTCCCCTTCGACAAGCCTAATTCGACACCAGGAAGACCACAGGATATAGGACGTTCACGCGTGCGCGAAATTCCCATTTGAACTTAAGATTCTGCGCTAATTGAGACGTGGCAGGCTGGAGTATGATGAATCCCCGTTACACTCATTGACCAGATTGAGATCCTCTGCGTTCTCCGTGGCTCGACTCAGGAAGCTGACGGCGCGCTCAACGGTCGATATCGCGCGTCGCGGTATTTCAAGCTGAATACGATTGCCACGATGGCCAAGACGATCGGGCAAAAGATGCTGGCCTCAGGCCCGACCGTTCCGCCGGTCAGCCAGCGCGGCCCACTAAACGATGCGTTGAGAAGGTTCTGGGAGGGTAGTAAGCCGCTATTTGGAACACCGTACAAGAACGTCTGACCCCAGTCATATCCCACGTGAAAGCCGACCGCACACCATAAATTTCCAGTCCGGCGGAGAAACAGGCACAACAACAAACCGAACGAAACCACCGACAGATCTCCCAAAACGGTTTCTCCGCCATTGGTGGCGTGAACCAGCCCGAATAAACCTGAGAGCAAAAATGCGGACGGCCAGAATCCCATGCCAGTCGTCAGTGTGAACTGCGCGTATCCGCGAAACAAAAATTCCTCGGCCAAGCCGGAAAGCAAAAATGCCAGCCCCCAGGCGGCCGCTGCGGTCAAAATCGGGGTGCCATGGATCGCCGCAGTTGTGAACCGTACGCCATGCAGGGCGAAAATTGCAAGCACCGTACTGCTGGTAGCGAGCAGGCCTATCAATAGTCCTACCCGAAAGTTTTTCCTCAGCGCTTCGCTCCTGGGAAGGCCATATTGGCCCAGCCTGCGGCCTTCAATCTTGCTCATGATCCAGGCCGCAACCGCCAAGATGAAGCAGACAAGTAGATCCGGCGCGATGATTCTCATAGGTGTCAGTTGCGCCGGATCCAGCGCGGCCGGGAAGAAGCGCCTAATGATCATTCGCGCTACGGTCGACATTGCCATTACGATCGCCATGAAGATTAGCAGGCGCCATCCCGCGCGCAAGCCATTCGGACCAATGAAAATTCGCTTGGTTATCGAGTCCACTGGCGGCGTCTGATGATCATGTCGTATTGTCGTTTCTTGAGCTGTCATTGATGTGCCCAAGTGCTTTATACGGAACAGGGCTTCCATAAGTTTCAATGGAGGAAAAATCGTATGAGAGAAGGCTGGCGTCCGCAAGATGAGTGACTATCAGCGAAGCACTTTGTGTAAGTGCAGGTTATTACGCGAGCGGATCTAGTGCTTGGTAAACGGGGAAGAGTGGGTACTAGGCAGACAGGTTGCATGAGTGGACTTTTGGCCAGACGTTTCTACAGAATTAGCCATGGAACGAATACCGGCCTTCTCCTCGCAGCAGTTGACGGCAATCTGTAAAGTGCTCGGCGATACGGACGAGGGACAGCTTCGTTGATCCATCGAAAGCTCGACAAAGCGTACCGCCATCAAGCCGGACAGCCGTAGTTGATTTTCCAATCTACGCTTGCTCGCAGGGTGTTTCACTTTTCCCCTCTGTGTAACCATACCCCGCGCTTTCTTGACGTGTGTAGTTATAGGGAGGGGAAAAGTCGTTAACCGTGTTTTTTGTCATCTCTGACCTCCGTTTTTTTCATTTGATTCACAACCACATCCAACTTGTCGAAACTCTCTTCCCAGAATCGGCGATAGCTAATCGCCCAGTCGCTGACTGTTCCTGGCACTAGCGACGCGTCGAAGACGCAGTCGGGGCTAATCGGGACCTAACCAACATCTAAGCCTAATCGGGTACCGGTCACACCAGTTTGGATACCTCAGTGCAAGTGGGGCTATTTCTTGGCTGCGTTCGCTGCCATTCGAGCGCGGAACTGTTTTTCCTTCTGAATTTCTTCGTCGCTGAAAGCAGGTGCGAACTCTTCGGGCTCGAAGACCTGGCGGATCTCTATGTCGGTCTCGCCTTCATTGGGGCAACGCTTGACCCACTCGATGGCCTCTTCGAGAGACTTGACCTGCCAGAACCAGAAGGCGGCGATCAGTTCCTTGGTTTCGACGAAGGGTCCGTCAACCACGGTGGGGCGGTTCTTGCCGGAGAAGTGGACGCGGGCGCCTTTGGACGAGGGGTGAAGACCGTCGTAGCCTATCAAGACTCCGGCTTCTAAGAGCTCGTCGTTGAATTTGTTCATGTCGGCCATGAGTTGGTCCGACGGGAGTGCGCCTTCGTTTTCGGAGCATTTGACGATGACCATGAATCGCATTGTGTTTGTCCTTTCGGGTTGAGTTGGTCTGACGTTCAAGTTCAGAGCTTAATTGCTGCTCTACTGATAGTCGAACGAGAAGGTGCAGAATCGACACGGAGAACCGAGAAAATTCTCGGTAGCTCCTGGTAAACGCATTATAAAAGGGCGCCCGAGTGGAGTAGGTTTTGATCGTCTGTATCAACGCCTACAACAACAAGGAGCGCCCTCATGAATGACGCCAAGTATATTGGGCTGGATGTGCATCAGGCAACGATTTCGGTGGCCGTTCGGGATTCGCACGGAAATTTGGTGATGGAGGCCATTCTCGAAACGAAGCCGAGACGATCCTTCAGTTTATTGGTGGCCTGCGCGGCAGTTTGCACGTGACCTTTGAAGAAGGCACCTGGGCGGCGTGGTTGTACGATCTGCTCCAGCCTCACGTCACCCGCGTGGTGGCCTGCGATCCGCGCAAGAATGCCCTGTTGAAAGCTGGGAACAAGAGTGACCGCATCGATGCCCGCAAGCTGTCCGAGCTGCTGTATCTAAACAAGCTCAACCCGGTGTACCACGGCGAACAGGGTATGCGCACGCTGAAGGAACTGGCACGCAGCTACCTTACGATCACTCGTGATTTGACGCGGGTGATGAGTCGGCTGAAGGCCATCTACCGAAGCTGGGGCATTCCTTGTGCCGGCAAGCAGGTCTACGCACCGCGCTACCGTGCGGAATGGCTCGCGAAGATTTCGGAAGTGGGTGTACGCCGCCGTGCGGAACTCTATTACCAGCAGTTCGACGCCTTAGCGGTATTGCGCCAGGGCGTGCGGCGAGAACTATTGGCGGAAGGCCGGAAGCATCTGAACATGAGGTTGCTGCGGCAGATTCCCTCCATCGGCCCCATCCGCGCCGTTCTGCTGCTTGCGCTGATGCAGACACCGAACCGCTTCCGGACCAAGCGACAACTGTGGGCCTACTGCGGTTTGGCATTGCGGACGTACCGCAGCGGGGAATACCGCATCGTCGGTGGCCAGTTCAAACGCTCCAAGAAAGTTCTGGCCGTCCGCGGGCTCAATATCAACCACAACCACGATCTGAAAAATATCTTCAAGGGTGCAGCGACGCGAGCCGCCTCGACCGCAGGACCTTTCCAAGATTTTTACCAAGCTTGCGTCAGCCGAGGCGTGAAACCGCATTTGGCGCGGCTCACCTTGGCGCGCAAGATCGCCGCCGTCACTTTGCTGGTTTGGAAGAAAGGAGTTTGTTTCGACGCTGAACATCTGAAACAACAAGCAGCTTGAGCGTCGGATCGAGAATCGTCCTTTGCTGGATTTATTTCTGGTGATGGCTTTTCAGTTCTTCTGACGCTTTGGTTCGAGGGTGAGTCTCCATTAGCCCGTTAGGCAGAGAGTGTGCTCCGAGCACCACGAGTCTCTTGGTAAACTATAGGCCCCCTCGGATAACCAGAAAAAGCTATAGGCCTTGAGCCTCAGATAGAACTATGGTTGACACGTTTCAACCACGCAGCTTGTCTTGCTTCAGAATCCGAAAGCGCCGTCACGATAACAGAATGGATCTACGAAGAGCGAACACCCCAGAGTCTCTCAACAGGACATGGGCTGGAGAGCGTAGCAAACATTTTTGCTCCTTCCAGTCGCCGCAGATGTTTTTTCTCTTGACTCTCCCCTTTATAGAACGGGGAAATCGGAAATCTCTAACAATGTCGGCCCTGTCAAATCCTTCTTGAAGCAGACCTCTTCCTCCACTCCTGCGAGTGGTCTTATTTGTTCTTGATCTTCTGCATCGACGACCACGGCTCGCTCATAATCTTTCGGTCGGCTTCAGTCCGACCTAAACATCTCTTCGATCGGTACTTCGACCATGATTAGTAATTCAAACTCCCTTTGCAGGGAGCGGGACGCCCAGTCAAGTGGACGGCGCTCTACTTCACGCCATTTCCGATTCCGAGCTGTCCCGCGTACGAACCGAACTCTAACGACGGTGAATACTCACAACCATTCCGCCACATCCAGTACAACCGAACCGCCAGCCGGCGTCCCATCGCTACCTTGGCTATGCTTTTGTGTCGACGCATCGCCAGGTGCATGTACCGACGTCTCCAGTCAGGATGAATGCGCGCCGCAGCTTGGGCTGCCTCCACCAACAAGAAGCGCAACAACGAATTGCCTTGCTTGCTGATGTGTCCAAGTCGCTGCTTGCGAGCACTGGAATTCTCACACGGAATCATCCCCACGTACGTGCCGATCTGCTTGCCGCATTGAAACCGCGTCGGAGTTCCGATGATCAACACGTAGGCGAGTGCCGTCAGCGGACCGACACCGGGATGAGTCATCAGCCGCAGCGCCTCAGGTCGCTTCCTGGCTTCCCGCTCGACGGCTGCAGTTAACTCCTCGATGATCGGATTCATACGGTCGAGCAACCCCAACAACTCTTGCCGACGGCGACTGGCCCAAGGAGCTAACGAGAGTTTCTCTAACACTACTCGTCCTCTTTCGCTGAATAGTTTCTTCTTCCAGCGATAGCCCTCGTTCATCGCCAAGGCATGCAACTGATTCATGATCCGCGTGCGCATCTGCACCAACCGATGACGGTGCCAGAGAAGTTGTCGCAGATCCCGATTCTCCGGGTCCGGCATCCAAATTTGCGGAAAGTTATTTTCCCGCAAGAGCCGGAGTAGGAGTCGGGCGTCCTCACGGTCGTACTTCTGCTTCTTCACGCGCTTGGCTTTGATCTCCGCAGGGTCTCCGATCCACAGCTCGAAACCCAATTCAGCCAGTAGCCGCTCGAACCAGCGTGAACATCCGGTAGCTTCCATGCCTACCCGCACGCAAATTCCTCGCAGCTTCAGGTCTCGATAGAATTTCTCTGCTTGTCCATCACTGTGGTTCAGTTCCTGCTCACCGCACTCACCAGTCTCTTCCACAAAAAATGCAATCGTCTGAAAGCTCGGGTGGTAGTCTACGCCTATCAACATCATGTTCGGCTCCTTTCTCCCGAACCTGTGGTCGTTACGCAACCGCAGTCTACTCGGGTCGAGGAGCCGACATTGTTATGCAATCAAGTACGTACTGGGACGGCAGATGTCCGGACGGAACAGTGCTTGAAGCCTGACCAGCGTTCTATAATCCGAAGCAGGAAGGCGGCATGGCGAACAAGGAACAATTGGAAGTCCTAAAGCAGGGTGTCCGCGCCTGGAACGAATGGCGAATCAAGAACAACCCGGTGATTGATCTTTCTGGGGCAAACCTGTCAGGAACGGACCTCGGTTCGGTAGACGTATTCACACATCTCGACGTGCATCACGGAAACCTGACCGAGAGCGACTTTTCAAATGCGGACCTCGGTGGAGCAAATCTAGTAAACGCTGACCTGATGGGGTGTAATTTCCAAGGAGCAAGTTTGTCCGGCTGTGAAATGTGGGGCGCAAATTTAGATGACGGGAACCTGCGCTACGCGCTGCTGTATGACACGGATTTCACCGAAGCATCCCTTGTCGGAACAGACTTCAGCAACTCGATAATGGACGGAACGCGCTTCGGAGGTGTGGACCTTAGCGGAGCCAAGGGACTCGACGAGGTTAGGCACGAAGGGCCGTGCCGCATCGATGTCGACACGTTTTATCTCTCGCAAGGGAATATCCCCGAATGTTTCTTGGCTGGCGCGGGAGTGCCGGATGCCTTCATCGCTTACGTGAAATCGCTAATCAGCGACCCGATTGAGTACTACTCCTGCTTTATCAGCTATTCGACGAAGGAGCAGAAGTTTGCGGACTTGCTGCACTCACATATGCGACACAGACAACTGCGTGTATGGTTGGCGACCGAGGATTTAAAGATCGGAGATCGATTTCGCTCGACGATAGACGAGGCAATCCGCTTGTACGACAAGTTGCTGCTGGTGCTCTCGAAGGATTCCGTGGAAAACCCGTGGGTCGAAGCAGAAGTTGAAGCCGCGTTTGAGAAGGAACGCAAACAGAAACGAATGGTGTTATTTCCGATTCGCTTGGACGACACCGTTATGAAAACGACGCAAGCGTGGGCAGCTGATGTTCGGCGCACACGGCATATTGGCGACTTCACGCATTGGAATATGCACGACGAATTCGACAAGGTCTTCGCCCGATTGCTCCGCGATTTGAAGGCGTAAGAGTGGGGGGCGTTGACTGTACGGACTTAAATTGCGTGCGAATCACTTTGGTTCCCAGGTGTTTCACTTTTCCCCTCCCTATAACTACACACCGCGCTTTCTTGACGGGGTAGCGTATGGCGCGGGAAAAAGTGATACACCTGTATTGCGTGATGCCCACTTGAGTTTGAGTTTCGAAAGGGGTTCAATCGAGATATATACCCAAATGCATAAACTGGTCCGCTATCGATGCCGGCCGCACGCTGGGCAAAAGTTCGTCGCACGGGACCAACGCTTCGAGTTCTTGGGGAGGATTGGAGATGGTGCAGTCGGGCTTGTAAGAAAAGCTCAGAACATGTCCAACGGCCAGATCGTGGCAGTTAAAGTCTTAGCTCCGGACCCAAAGTATATAGATCCGGCCGCATTCGATGACGTTGCAGAACGATTCAAAAGGGAAGGAAGCCGGGGTTCTAGACTCCGTGATGATAACCTAGTTGATATAATAGCCTACGAGGAAAATGCAAACGGCACCTGCTTCGACAAAGCACGAGTCAAAAATCCATTTATCATAATGGAATACGTCAAGGGGCGGACCCTTGAATCCTTCATCAAGAAACTAGGATCGCGAAGAACGGAAGGGGCGCCTGTAGTTACAAAACAAACTCTAACAATCGCTCACCGGATTGCAAAAGCTCTCGAGTATCTCCATGAGAAAAAATTGGTCCACAGAGACGTTAAGCCTGCAAATGTTTTTCTTTCCTCGAGTACTTGGGAGAGCATTCCCTCGATAGTTAAGCTAGGCGACTTCGGGGTTACCAAGTGAGGAGATTTTCTTGCAAATGCTGCGTCTGGTTCTCTCACGGTTACTCTTCAACAAGGATTGGGAACTTTAAAATACATGTCACCAGAGCAGGCAGTCAGGCCTAAAGATGTGAACGTGCGGTCCGATATGTTTTCGCTTGGGATTACACTGTACGAGCTTTTCACGGGACAGATACTCCAAAGTCCGCATCACGTTTTTGAGATTATGAGTGCCAGAACAAGCCGAGATAGCACTGTTGCGAAATTATTTTCGCTAGGTGTGAGGTGCCCGTACGAATGTGCTGCACTTTTCGAGCTCATTCTCGATATGTTTCTGGCAAGCCCAAAGGGTCGTCCCTCATCCACCATCGTTGCTGGAAAATTCCAATACTGGCTTGAGAAGTTTACCTGACTTTCCCGTAGGCGGATCGATCCTGCGAGCACCAGTTGGGTCTACTAATGACAGAACTTTTACCCGATGAAATGGAGGTTCTCAATCTCGGGCGGGAATTAACTATCCCCCCGTCATTGGCTGAAGGAGAATTTTGTTTTCATAAGTGTATTTGGTTTCTGACCGGATCGTTTCCGGATTTCCCGGAATTGCCAACCTACAACGCACACATCCGTCGGTATCTTGGTGAATTGAAAAGTAAAGGCGAGCTGCAATGGGGCGACCCGCCATTTGAAGCAGTTAGAGCACAGGATTTGAGGCCCTTAGAGATTCTGTCCTGTCTTTCCACAGGCGTCTATCTGGTTCACCTTCTAGATAAGGCATTGAGCTTAGGCCATTGGATTGTTCTCACAGACAGAGGTGTCTTTGATCCTGGGGCAAACAGATGTGAAATCCCATCGGATAAATGGGTCTCTCTCTTTCGCAACCGCTACGCTGTGCGCCGACTCTTTCCAATACTGGGTCGACGACACGACACGAAGTGAAGCTCAATTTCTATGTCTCTCGTCTCAGCCCCACAGCGAAGGTCGTTTTTCGAATTGCTGGATTACTTGGCTAACGTCCGTCAGTGGATCAAGGTAATTTGCGTGCCTTTCAATCCAATCGAGAATTCTCAAAATACCTAATTTTTGGTCGACGGCGACAGCGGGTGACCATACGCTCTCTTTCAAGGCGGTCGCAAACTCGCGCAATTCGTTGGCTACCCGCCATTTTTGAGCAAACTTATTGACAACCTCAAATTTACGGTTGTACTCCGCCTCTTGTTGTCGCCGTTCTGCTGCTCTTTTTTCCTCCTTGGCTCGTTGACGCGCGACTTCTGCACAATCTTCTCGGTATTTCTTCAATGCGTTTGCGGTAGCCTCGAAACATACAAATATTTCTCCGACGCAGTTCTCAAGCTTCTGTTTTTTTCCGTCAGTCCAAGTGTGTTGCAGGGGCGATGCTTCAGCGGATTGGAGGACGAACTTCAGTTTCCCGGTGCGCATGTAATCCCATCTAGGAGGCGCCCACCAGCGGTCAACCTTTTGACGAGAAATCTCGTCCGGTGTGATCTTGTGTTGCTTCCGCTCGATTTTTTCCGATATCGAGACTCCGATCTTCTCGTTGAGAACAAGCACATTGAGTGGGGAAGCGTAAGGACTTACCCATTCTATGTTGAACCCGGCACTATCGAGGGCAGTGAAGAGAGCGTCCAAGATCCGCAATGCACGTGGAAGAGATTCCAGCGAGACGTGTACCGGCAAGTTTCGACCCTGCCTGGTAAGTGGTAACCCGCGCTCATCCTTTTTGCCCCGCAAAACAGATTTGTCGATGCGTATGACGTGCCGATTGGCTATTTGGCGGTCCTCTGAAATCTCGATTACAGGAACGGGTCTGTCTGGCATAACTGACGCGTCCTCCGCTTGCTGCTTCTCACGGGGAACAATCTCGATTCCATTAACCACAGCGTTTGGTAACACCGGACGCTTCGGTTTCTGTCCAACTTGAAGTCGAGCCCAGTACCCGCGCCCTGGGACCGGAATTTGATGACGTCTGCAAAGCTTAGCCAAGCCCACGTCAGACAAACCGAATCTGAGGGCAAGCTTTTGCATTGGAGTCGTCCACACCTTCTCGTAAAGTTCTTCTCGACTGATGCTGATTCGATCGTCATACGGCATCAATGGCGATCCAAGCCCTGTATCGCGCTTCCGGCGCAAGAAGACAGCTCCTACGGATATTTGAGGAACACGTCAATGTGGCTGATGCCCCCGAGACTGATCGCGATCTTCTACGGTGCGTTATTGGCACAAAATGACAGTCCTCATAGATACGGACGCTTTTTGGAAGTTGGGGCTTGCCGACTTGCTCGTAGAAAGTGTCTCACTGCTGGGGGTCGAACCAAAGGGCTGTGCGCGGTTACCGGCGCTTCCTTACATGCTGCAACGCGGCAATCTGTTTAGGAGATTAGGAGAAAAAGCTTGTAAGAAACTACTTCCTATTGCACAAGCAATGCGGCCTGCGCCGGAATCGAGCGGTGCATGGCTCGACAAGCTGACACCAATCAACGCTATTGATCCTGGTGAAGCTCAATTATTCGCAGCCGCGGCGGACTTCAGATACATGGTTCTATCCGACGATAAGCGAGCGATGAGAGAGCTAAAGAATGTGGAGGGCATGCCAGAAGCCCTCAAAGGGAAAGTTGTTGTACTCGAAGGGCTCCTTCTCGCCCTATGTACGAAGCTCGGAACTAGCGAGGTGCGACGTCGCGTATCAGCAATCATATCTTTAGACACAATGCTCTCGATATGCTTTTCCCCGGGTAATAATGATGTAATGGAGTGCCTGAATTAATACTACAACAACCTGACAGCCGAACTAGCACCACTGGTCCTCTGGAGTCTGAATCCAGAGGTGACGAAATGAGCTTTGGATTTGACCACTACGTCCCAATCCTCAAGGTGAAACGAGGTGAAAAGCGCTCGCTAAAACGTCTTGCCACTCGACTCCGATCGCGGATAACACCGCTGCTGGAAATCGTCGAACACAAGACCAACGAAAAAACCCTTGCCGAACACCTCGATACGTCGTTTGACGATCTAGCCGAGAGTGTAGGAGCTTACCCGAGAGTATTTCTTGATGTAGTGGAATTAGCTCCGGACGGCCCACCAGCGGCACTCGCAGTGTTCGAACGTGCAACAGCGGCAGGCTTCGAGTTCACACCCGTAACTGGTATTTCGCGCAACGCAGATACAGACGCCGCTCTTAGTTATAAAGCCAACGGTCTCGCTTTGCGCCTCACTCGGGCTGAATACGAACAGGGCGACTTAACCGATCGATTGAATGGGTTTATTCGAGAACATGGACTGCAAGCGGAAGAGATCGATTTGATCATGGATTTAGGGCCGGTTGAGAATCTTATCGTAGACGGAATTAGAAATCTGATTGATGCGTTTATGGCCGATGTCCCGGATCATGAACGTTGGCGAACATTTACCTTATCAGCCTGCGCGTTTCCGTTGAGCATGGCTGAGGTGGACCGGCAATCACATGAATTAGTACTGCGAGCCGATTGGATCGCATGGAGAGATCACCTGTATCAGCAACGCCAAAGTTTGCTAAGACTCCCCACGTTCAGTGATTGCGCAATTCAGCACCCGCGTGGCGTCGAAGGATTTGACTTCAGGACAATGCAGGTTTCTGCGTCGATTAGATATACGTTGTCTGAGCAGTGGCTGCTTGTAAAAGGTGTGAGCACACGGTTCAGACGACCAACCGTTCAGTTCCCCGAGCTTGCAAGAAAGCTCGTATACGGAGAACTTCAATCATATTTTCGAGGCCAAAACCACTGTGAGGGGTGTACCGGGATTAGGTCCGCCGCAGATGGCGCTCAAAGGGTTCGGTTCTGCGGAAGTGTGGAGGCACCTTGGTACGATGCATCACATCTCCACAGTGGCTGAACAACTTCGCCTCTAGCCCTCGTCTTGAGAGCCGCACGCACGGCAGCCGCGATCTCTTCGACTTGTAGCCGCTCGCTGATTCGGTCCCACAAAATTCTTCGTGGCTTTCCTCGAACGCCCCGCGCTACATCGCATTTTTCTAGAAGGCCAATGGCTTCTTCAAACCAAAGTAACTCGGCAAGTGCACGAGGATCTCTTCTGGAATTCTTCCGCGCATCGCGTATAGTTTCAAATTCGAGACCATCGGCCCCTAACTGGGCATGCAAGACGCCCCACCATTCAGGAATCACCTTTACAGCGTCTTCGAGTAGCCGGCTGCCCACCACTAACGTCGCATAGTCGAGAATCTTGCTGTACACGTCAGCTTGGTTTTGAAGCCGATGCAAGCTGTCGAGATCGGACTTAATTTCGTACCCATGCAAAACCCCGTTTACGACAGCAATGTCTGCACGAACGAACCCACGGCAAAGACCAAGTTCCTCGAGGAGTACCGTATCGTCATACTGCTCATTAAGTAGTTTAGGTTTTAAGGCTGCACGAATGGTGCGGTCGCCAACGCCTACTATTCGTTTCCGTCTTTCAGCAGCCATATACAGACCAGAACGCGCTCCGGATTTCCAGCGGAGACCTCTGAGCAGCGTTTCTCAGTAATGTGGCGATCAGGACCTTCACGATGTACAGGCCATAGTATCTGATCTTGTACGCTTCGCTGAAAAATAAAACCAAGAGTTTCGCGGCTCTCATTCTGTTCAAGTTCTGGCGTTTTCCCTAACATCATTGATGAAGTTCGGGGGAGTATCGTCGGCAACTCCGAGTTAATCGCAAAGTCCCGATGTGTAACGTCGTATGTCGCACTGGCGTGGGCGAGCGGGTGTATCACTTTTCCCCTGCCCATACGCTACCCCCGCGCTTTCTTGACCCTATGTGCAAGCCACAAGTACACTAGATAATCCAGAACGGTGCCACGAAAGCGCCTGAAGGCTCATGCATTCGGAACGAGCCACAACTGCGCTTCTCTGGGCTTACAGTTTTTTCCGTGGAGTGCGGGAGCCGGGTTTCCACTGTTTCACTGCGTGTGCCCGAAACGCGGTAGCCAGGCCGCCGCACTCCACACAGTTAAGGGGGAAAGCTTTGCCAAAGCGTACTTTTCAACCGCGGAGACGTCGCCGCTCTAAAACTCATGGATTCCGCTCTCGCATGAAGACCACTGGCGGGCGCAAAGTGCTTGCCGCTCGTCGCAAGAAGGGACGTCATCGGCTCACGCCCGAGTAGTGGCGGCCGGCCCGCGACGGGCTTTTCGTTTCCGCGGGAAGCGCGCCTGGTGCGTCGAGGAGATTTTGACCGCGTCTATCAAGCCGGAAAGCGCTCTTCCAGCAGCCACTTCACCGTCTTCGTTCGTTCCAACGAACTGGCCTTGAACCGTTTCGGTTTCAGCATAAAAAAGGCATTGGGCGGCGCGGTGGTGCGCAATCGCATCCGTCGTAGACTCCGGGAAATCGTGCGTTGCCATCAGCAGGAGATATCCGCAGGATGGGACATCGTGATTCATCCAAAGAGTTCCGTGGTCAAAGCGCCCTTCGCCACGCTGACGGAGGATCTTCTGCGACTGCTCAAAAAACTGTGACCACGTTTCGCAGTGCAGCAGCAACGAACTTTACCGGGAGCCACGAAGCGCCGCCATTCTCGCCATCGAACGAACCGGCCAATCGCGAAACGTCTGTGGCAACCTCGCCTGTTCCACCACACGCCCGTCGTAGCTGGGGCGTCCGCTCGGCTCTCTTTGCGCTCACCTTCTACAAAACTTATCTCTCGTTCCTGCTTGCTGGGAATTGCCGCTATCAACCCACCTGCTCGCGTTATGCCTACGAAGCCATCGCACGATTCGGGGTAGCCCGCGGCGCATGGCTGGGCACGAAACGCCTGTTGCGCTGCCATCCCCTGTCACGAAAATTTGGATACGACCCGGTTCCGGAGAAACGCGAAGAGATGCCATCCGATTCTTGTACGCCTTGTGAAGCTCGTGGAGCGCGCTCGTGAGCACGCCGCCAAATCCATTTCCGCCCGGCGGACCGGGCAAAGACAAATTCACTCCAGAGCTGCGCATCCTGGTCGCCTCTCTCCTTTCCATGGTAGTGATCCTGCTGTGGGCCAAGTTCTTCGCGCCCAAGCCGCCTGCCCATCCTCCGCAGCAAAATAACCCGGCAGCCACAGCGCCCGCGACTCCGGGTGCGCCCACCACTCCAGCAACGAATACTCCCGTAGGCACCACGGCCGCGGCGGCCAAGCCACCCGCAAAAACCAGCACGCCGGCAGTATCCGACGCGCAAGAACGCACCATCGTGGTGGAAAATGCGCTCTATCGCGTGGAATTCTCCAATCGCGGCGCGGTAGTGAAAAGCTGGCAGCTCAAGAAGTATAAAGATGACACCAAGCCGCCCCGCACTTTGGACCTGGTGCACGAACGATCGGCCGCGCTCACCAACGGCTGGCCATTCGCCTTGGTTTTCGACGACCCGCAACTGCAAACCGCCGCGAACACCAGCTTGTACAAAATTTCCACCGACGAGGCTTCGCTCACCGCTCCGGCCGACGTCACCTTCACTTGGAGCGACGGCCACCTCCAAGTCATCAAGAAGTTTCACTTCGACCATTCCTACGTGCTCACCGTCTCAACCACCACGAATTACAACGGCTCGCATATCCAGGCTGGCGTGGGCTGGCTTGGTGGCTTTGGCGATACCACGGTCACCAATCCCGCGCCCATCACCACGGTCAACACCTTCTACAGCGAAAACGGAAAGCTCAGCACGGTAGGCTACAAGAAGCTCCCGGAACAATTGGGCGCCTGGCAGGCCGGCAAGAATTTTGTGGGCATCGAAGATCGCTACTTCGCCGTGTCGTTTCTCCCCCCGACTGATTCCCCGTCAACCACACTCGACACCCGCTACTGGAAGGTTTGGGACACGGCGGTCGTCGACGGCAAGCAAGAGCCGGAAGCGGTGCCCGAGGTGGCTGCGGCAACTGCCAGCCAGCCGATGGACTTGCGGGTCTTTGTCGGCCCCAAAGATTACGACCTGCTGAAAATCATGCACCCGCCGATGCAGTCGCTGGTGAACTTCGGCATCCTGGAGTTCATCGCCGACCCGCTGTTTCACGGCCTGAAGTGGATCCACGAATACATTCCGAACTGGGGATGGGCCATCGTTGTACTGACCCTGCTCATCAACATGGTGCTCTTCCCGCTGCGCATCTCCAGCTACAAGAGCACCATGAAAATGCAACGGGTCGCTCCAGAGATCAAGCAGATCCAGGAAAAGTACAAGAAGTACAAAATGAACGACCCGCGCAAGGCCGACATGAATAAGGAGGTCATGGCCGTTTATTCGCGCGAGGGCGTGAATCCGGTGGGCGGCTGCATCCCGCAACTTCTTCAATTGCCCATCTGGTTCGGCCTGTATCGCGCTTTGCAGGGCACCATTGAATTGCGCCATGCCCCTTGGTTTGGATGGATCACCGATCTTTCCGCCAAGGATCCTTATTACATTTTGCCGGTGCTCATGGGCGTGACCATGTACCTGTCTTCGAAAATGACTCCGATGCCCACCACCGACGCGCAGCAGGCGCAAATGATGAAGTTCATGCCCATTGGTATGGCCGGCATGTTTATGATTATTCCGTATCCCAGCGGCTTGGCGGTGTATATTTTGACTCAGAGCGTGGTTGGCATTCTGCAACAATGGTATTTGAATCGGACTCATCCCCTCCCGGCCCCGGCTAAACCCTCTCGCGCAAAGAAGTAGCGCCCGCTGGCCGCATGAGGGGCCCGGACTCCGTCGCTCCGATCGGAACGTACATGACGAAAAACATTGTCCGCGAGGGTAAGCTCGACCGGGAGGCCGCCTCGGAGGCTCTGCGTGATTTCCTGGAACGCACGATTCGCGCGTCCAAGTTTGAGCTGACCGCGACCGTCCGTACGCTCCCGACTGCCAGCGCCGCCGAAGAAGGCCAAGCCGAAGTCTTTGCCGATCTAGATGGCAAGGACAAAGAACTCCTCCTTGCACGGGGTGGCGATCTTCTGAAGGCGTTGGAGCACCTGGCGTTTCGTGCGCTCGGCCTGGAGCCAGCCTTCCACGAAAAAATTCATCTCGACTGCGGTGGTTTTCGCGCGCTTCGTTTCGAGGAATTGCGTATGACCGCACGCGTGGCCGCTGAACGTGTGCTCACGTCAAAACAGCCATTTCAACTGAACGCCATGTCGTCTCGCGAGCGCCGCATCGTGCACCTGGCCCTGAAGGATATGCCCGGCGTCCGCACCGAAAGCGTCGGCACCGGCGAAGAACGCCACATCGTCATTCATCCTGCGTCCGACGCGAAGCGCTGACTTATCCGCGCTCCCAACCTTGACTTAAGACCTTGCCGTCCTTCGCGAACCGCACGCGATACGTAAACGAAGCCGGCCGGTCTCTCCGTATCTGCGGGAACCGCTTATCGGAAATCTCCACGACCGCCACGTCGCCTTCCATATGAAACTGAATCACCGGAAAACGCGCGAACCACAAAACCTTTTGCACCTCGGGGAGTTGCCGTGCCAGCTCCGTATATTTATTCGCGGGAGCATCGGGATAATACGTACGGGTAATCACTTCGCCTTGCTCCTGGTCCGGCTTCCCCAGATAGTCGGTCAAATCGAGGCGCATTTCGTACACACCGCGAGGCCCGCGCACCAACCCATCCCAACTCCATAGCGACGGTGGCAAAGGCAGCGCCCCAATTGCCTGTACCTCCAGCTTTTGCTCCGCCGCGAACTGCTTCACCTTGTCTAAAGCCATATGGTGCGCAAAGGTGGCTCCGGCAATATAAGCGGCGGCCAACAGCAAACCCGCACGATTCCACCACGTATAACTGATCCGCAATCCCCAACCGCGGCCCACCGGCAAAATGAAAACCACCGCAACAAACACCATCGCAAACAGTACGGTGCCCTTGGAAATTGGAGTGCCCACCGCAAGCGCGAGCCTGGAAATAATCAGCGGCACCGGCGTGAACACCGCCCACAAGATAATGGCGCGCTTCGGCGCGCGCTCCGGTTCCTCATAGACCCAGGCCAGTAACTGCGGCACCAGCAGGATGGCCGTGAACGTGAAATCCACAATGAACAGTACGTCCCAGGCAGGCCGCGACCACGCCAGCGGCGACCAGATCATGGTTCCGTACGTGGTCAGCAAATCCAAATAAATGTGGCTGAGAATTCCGACCGCATATAAACCCGCCAGCGCCGCGAATCGGGGCGCCTCCCAATCCCGCCACTGGGCAATCGCACGCGTCAGCAACGCCAGAAGCACCGCCCAAACCGGCAGCATCACCAGTGAATGTGTGACGCTGCGATGCCACGTGATCATCAGCAGCGGATTCCCAGAGAACATATCCCGGAACACGTCCGAGTCCGGAAAGATCGAGCCAACCATCACCGCCCAGGTAACCAGGCGCTGTTTGCTCATTTCTTTGGGAGAAAATAAGTCGCGGCCGCCGAAAACCGCCTTTCCGATCAATGCGCCGGCAATTCCGTGAGTGATTGTGTCCATGATGAGGGGAGAGTGAAGTTTCTCAAATGACGCGCAGCAACGGTGAGCTTTTCTGCACGACGCGGCCGACGCGCGAAGCGTTCACGCCATGCGCAAGCAAACAATCCAGCGCCGCTTTCTCATGCTCCGGCGAAATCGCGATCAGCAAGCCCCCCGAAGTTTGCGGGTCAAACAGGATTGCCCGATTCTCCTCCGCTACGCCTTCCGCGAAACTCACACAATCGCCAACAAAATCGCGGTTATTCTTGAGTCCGCCCGGAATCATTCCTTCTCGAACGGCATCCAGCGCCCCCGGCAGCAATGCAAACGCATCATGTTGAATCTCGAACGAAACCGGTTCAAGCCCGTTGGCGGGATCTCCCAGCGCCATTTCCCGCGCATGGCCCAGCAGGCTGAATCCGGTCACATCGGTTACCGCATGAATCGATCCCTGGCCCACTTGCGATTCCAACTCTCGCAAAGCCTGGCAAGCGGTATCATTCAATCTGCTCATCGAGGCAATCGCCGCGTCCACGGATTCTTTACGGGCGCGCTCCCGCTTTTGTGCTGTAGAAATCACTCCCGTGCCCAGCGGCTTGGTGAACAGCAGGACGTCACTCACTCTCGCGCCCACATTTCTCCACACGCGCTGCGGATCGATCAGGCCGGTCACCGCATATCCAAACTGTATGTCTTCATTGCGCAGGGAGTGGCCGCCGATGACGCTGCATTTCGCCTCCGCCATTTTATTTAGTCCGCCCCGCATGATCTGCTCCAAAATGGCTGTGTCGCCTTTTTCTGGAAATCCAACGATGGACAGCGCGGAGATCGGTCGTCCACCCATTGCATAAATGTCGCTCAGCGAATTGGCCGCGGCGATCTGGCCGAACGTGAACGGATCATCAACAACCGGCGTGAAAAAATCTACAGTCTGCACTAACGCCAGACTTGAGCTTAACAAGTAAATCCCCGCATCGTCATTGGTGCTGAACCCGACCAGCACATTCGGATCGCTTTGTGCGGGAAGCCGGCGCAACACCGCGTCTAAAGTTCCGGGAGCCATCTTTGCCGCGCAACCCGCGGCTTTTGCCATGGAAGTGAGTCTTACTGTCGTCGCCACGCCACACCTCACAGTAAAGCGCTTCGATTATATCGATGCGAAGGAATTTCTGCTCGTTACGAGCCGAGTTGTGCGCGTTACGCGCAGCCAGCTAAGGCACGATGGACAAAAAGACGAACACGGCGAAGATCACCAGGTGCACGATTCCCTGCAACACCGTGGTGCGGCCTGTTCCCAGGGTGAGTACGCTGACCAGCAGCGTCAGCGCGAGCAGCAGTTCTTCTTTAGGACTGATCCCCAGGGTCAGTGGTCGGTGTAGCAACAGAGAAACTCCGGCAACCGCGGGTATGGTCAGCCCAATGCTCGCTAACACCGAACCCAAAGCCAGATTCATGCTGGTTTGCAATCGGTTCGCGCGTGCAGCCCGGAAGGCCGCCAATCCCTCCGGCAGCAGCACCAGGCCGGCAATAATTAAGCCCACCACTGCTTTTGGCGCGCCCACTTTGGCGATTCCCAATTCCATGATCGGCGTAAGCACCTTCGCCAACGCCACCACGCTTATGAGCGAAACTAACAACAAGCCGGCGCTGAACAGCGCTACTTTGTTAGACGGTGGTGCTGCGTGCGCTCCTTCTTGCTCTCCATTCGCAGGGAGAAAATAGTCGCGGTGTCGGACCGTCTGCACAAACAGGAAAGAAATATAGAGGATGACCGAAATGACAGCCGCAAACACGAGTTGCGCAGGACTGAACACCGGTCCCGGCGCCGTGGTGGTGAGATTCGGGAAAACCAGGGTCAACGTCGTCAGCGCCATCAGTACCACCAACGCTGCGTTCGCCCCTTGCAGTTGAAATGTTTGCTCGCGGTGGCGCATGCCTCCGGCTAACAGACATAAGCCCACGATACCGTTGCACACGATCATCACCGCGGCGAAAACTGTGTCGCGTGCCAGGGTAGCCTTCTCTGGTCCTCCCATAACCATCATTGACACGATTAACGCCACTTCGATAATCGTCACCGCGAGCGCCAATACCAGCGTTCCAAACGGTTCTCCCACCCGGCAGGCCACAACTTCCGCGTGATAAACGGCGGCGAATACTGTGGCGATCAGCACGAACAATTCCAAGGCAGCCAGCGGGCCACCTGAACCGCGAATGGCCTGGAGCACGAGCACTATGCAGGCCAGCAATGGCCAAGTCCACGACCACCACGGTATTCGCTGAGGTATTCTTCCTTTCAATTCTTATTCTCCAAGTACACGACGCACCATATCACATCATTGTCAGCTAGCCGTCTGCGTTTATCCTCTGTCGCAAACTTCCATCACAAAAAATATCCAAGCCTGGTAGGCGTTTCGAGAACGGCGCTCGAGTTCACACTGCGCACATTCCTTCTCGCAAGCAATCGCTTGCTTTGCTCGCTACTAAAATGTTCTTATCGGTGCAATGCCTTGGGACTTCTGGTTGATCTTTCTCGTTCTCGGCGTCCTAATTCCCTGGCGCGGCCGCGTCCGGCTGCAAGCTCTTTTAGCTCGCCCGGTGGTGGACACAAAAGAAAAACTGGTTCTCTACGGCAGCACCATTGCCTTTCAGTGGATCCTCATGGGCTTGGTGGCGTGGCGGGCTTTAGCTCGAGGATTAACCGTGGCTCAACTCGGTCTTGCTCGCCCAATGGATTCAGAATTGGTTCTCGCGAGTCTTGTCGGCGTCATCGTCCTCGGCGCGTTCCAATGGTTCAATCTGCGGCGAGTTGGCCAAATGACCGGTGCGGTACCGGACTTTATGCGTAAGCTCGCAGAGCGTGTGTTGCCGTCTTCGCCCGTCCAATTCGCACCATACTGCGCACTCGCCATCACGGCTGGCGTTTGCGAGGAGTTTCTGTACCGCGGATTCGCCATGGCGGCGCTCAGCCAAGTAACTCTTCCCGCCTGGGCGGTCATACTTATCACCTCTATTCTCTTTGGTTTCGCTCACACCTATCAGGGCAAGACGGGCGTTGTGGGCACTACCCTGATGGGTTTAGTCTTTGGAATCGGCCGGTTCGCCCTTCAGAGCTTGGCACCAGTGATCGTATGGCATTCCGCAGTGGATATTGTGGCAGGGATTGCCGGTCCCCGGTTCTTATTGCATGGTCGGCCACAAGTAACACATAATAAATAGGTTAACTGGACAATGTGATGACGGTCACGAATATCGACAAGCCCCTCTCCGCAGATGTTATCCGGCATGCGCTCCAGAGCTTTCAAGTCTCCGTTGATGAGCAGCAAATCCATCTGGTTCAACAATATATGAGGACATTGCTGCACTGGAACGAAAAGCTAAATCTCACCGCCATTCGTGATCCAATGGAAATTTTGTATCGTCATTTTTGCGAATCCATGTTTGCTGGAGCCGTGTTGCCGGGCGATTTTGGTCGGCTCGCCGACATTGGATCCGGCGCCGGGTTTCCAGGGATCCCTTTGAAGATTTTGCGACCAGAAATCGAGTTATTTTTGGTGGAATCGAATATCAAGAAAGGCACTTTCTTGGCGGAAATTGTGCGGGAACTCGATTTGTCCAACACACGCGTGCTGATCAGTCGATATTCTGAGTTGGCCGAGGACTTAGCCCCCCTGGATTATGTTTGCTCACGCGCATTAGGGGAATTCGGCCCTTTTCTCGACTGGGCCGCCAGTGAGCAATTGTCGGCGCGCCGAACCTTATTATGGATTGGGGGGCGCGATTTGGATGAGGCTCGCAAATCGCCCCATTGGGACTGGCAGGAGCCCATACCCGTCCCGCAATCGCTGCGCCGCTATCTTTTGGTCGGGACGCGAAGGCCTAACGTAGAACCCGCAAAGTCGCCTACCGAATAGGTCGACGAACCCTGAACCTCATTCATCCCGGCGTGTTCCACGTGGAACGCAAGCTTTTACCTGTTCGCCTCCTACAAGCTTAAACAAAAACCTCTGTATTTGTGCGTTTAAGACAGAGTCACTCGAGCCACCTTCGGTGCCCGAGATCATCGAGACCCGCTGATGCGATCTTGCCAATGTTTCACGTGGAACGTCTTTGCGGAACGATCAATGGCGCCGACAATGGTCGTCGACCTGCCGACATTTCACGGTTTGGGGAACAAAACAGGGTTGTACGCACGCGCATGTTCCACGTGGAACACTAGCGGATCCCGGAGATACAGATCGTGCAGCCCGAAACGGCGGCCTTGAACTCTTTGGTCCAAATTCGATACGGAGGTTGAACCAGTCTTGTAAGCATTCTTTAAGATGCGGGTTAAGGATTTCGCCTCCCACTCTGCGCTCGACGTGGAACATCGGCTGCCACCAGGAACTTTTCCACAGTTCCACGTGGAACACCCTTGCTTCTATCCATTCCGCTCTGATACGTTCAATTCCGTTTGGGAGAGCTTCTTGGCCCGGGTCATTGCTGTCGCCAACCAAAAAGGTGGGGTAGGTAAGACCACAACTGCCGTTAACCTTTCGGCCTGCCTCGCTGCCGCGGAACAACATACACTCCTCATCGATTGCGATTCCCAGGCGAATGCTACCGCTGCCATTGGATTCGCCAAGGACCCATCCCGCCGAACCATGTACCACGCCCTGATTATGGGCGAACCCTTCGAGCGCGTTGTCCAGAAATCCCAGGTGGAAGGGCTGGACGTTCTTCCGGCCGACAAGAATCTGGCCGGTGCCGCCGTTGAGCTTGTAGTAGCCGAGAATCGCGAGTATAAGCTTCAGGCTTTCTTGGAGCCTCTGCGGGATCGTTACAAATTCATCGTCCTCGATTGCCCGCCAGCCTTAGACCTCCTCACACTGAATGCCTTGGTAGCCGCCGACGCAGTCATGGTTCCGATTCAATGCGAATACCTGGCGCTTGAGGGTGTCTCGGAGTTGCTCGACACCTTGATGCGCATCCGCCGACAACTGAATTCGAAACTCGAGATCGAAGGCATTCTCCTAACGATGTACGATGAGCGCACCACGCTCTCGCGGCAAGTCGCCACAGATTTGCGGAGTTTCTTCGGGGCACAGGTATTTCAAAGCCTGATTCCCCGCAATGTTCGTCTAGCGGAAGCACCTAGTTTTGGTAAGCCTATTATTTTCTATGATATACACAGCAAGGGCGCGGAGGGTTACACGCAACTTGCTCAGGAGGTAATTGCTAATGCCGAGAAACGCATTGGGGCGGGGGCTCGGAGCGCTCATACGGGAGCCTGAACCACAGGTTCCCCCGCGGCCTGCCGCAGAACATCCGTCGGCGTCGGTCGCGGTCGGCGCGCCGACCAATGGTGGATACGGTGCCGCAGCCGCACTGGAAATGAGCCCAACTCCCTTGGGTCCGCTACAGATCGATATCGACCTGATCGAGCCGAGCCCGTATCAGCCACGCACTCGCTTCGACGAAGCCGCACTCGACGAACTGGCTCGCTCCATCCAGGCGAGCGGCATCATCCAGCCACTTGTACTTCGGCCGGTTGGCAGCCGTTATCAATTGATCGCGGGCGAACGACGCTGGCGCGCCGCGCAAAAAGCCGGACTGCGAAGTGTCTCTGCCATCGTTCGCCAAGTGCCCGACAATCTCGCGCTGGAAATGACGCTGGTCGAAAACATTCAGCGCGAAGATCTGAATCCAATGGAACAGGCGCGCGCCTTTGATCGACTGATGGAAGAATTCCACGTTACTCAGGAATCGGTCGCCGAGCGTACGGGAAAAGATCGCACCACCGTGGCGAACGCGATTCGCCTGCTGAAGCTCGAGCCACTGATTCAAGACTGGATCGAAGAAGGGAAACTTACCGCGGGACACGGCCGCGCATTGCTGGCGATCCCGGACTTGCAACTAAGGAAACGCTATGCCCAGCGCGCAGCTCGCGGCGGGCTTACCGTGCGGCAGATTGAACGGCTGGCGTCTCGGAGGGCACGTGGCGCGAAATCCGTGGCGGAGTTGGACGAGAGTCGCGTAGATCCCAACATTCGCGAAGCTTTGGAGGAGTTGCAGCGGCACCTGGGAACGAAGGTGCTTCTGCGGCAGAAAACGCCGAGCCGGCCAGGTCAACTTATTTTGGAGTATTACGATCAAGCGCAGTTGATGGGCATTTACGATCGCTTGATGAAGTGATTTACTCGCACTCGAAACGTGCCCGTTCTTTCGTTCAGGAATGCATTCGACACTTACTCGTCCCTCTGACGTTGACAACGCGCAACCACGCGTTAGATTTAGAATATATTCGGGAGCACTTTGATGGCATGGAAATGGCCGGGTGTATCCAACGATGGTCAGGAAGAGTGGACCGGGTTTATCGATCAGGGCGTTTCGCTGGAAGGCACGCTGACGCTCACTGGAACGTTTCGCATCGACGGGCACGTGAAGGGCAACATCATTTCTGAGCAGACGGTCGTACTTGGAGAAAACGCCAAGGTCGAAGGGCAGATCGAGGGGAATCGTGTGGTGATTGCTGGACGCTTCGATGGCGTCATTTTCGCCAAAGGCCGCGTGGAAATCCAGGCAAAAGGCGTGGTGACCGGCGAAGTACACTCCCCTTGCATGGTTATCGATCCGGGCGGCATCTTCGATGGGCGTTGCCATATGCTAGCCTCGTCGGACGCGGCCGCTGGAGTAACGATCCCGATTCGGGCGCTGAGCCAAGCCTAAGTTTGCCACATCCTCACTAACCGCCTAATTGCTCTATACGGGTTATGCCCTGGTCTGCACCCCGCGCATTGACAGCCCTTCTTTCGACCATTATCGTTCAGAGACAGGTGTCGCGAGGCGATGACCAATGAAAATTTTGGTGATTGGCGGCGGTGGCAGAGAACACGCCCTGGTGTGGAAGCTTAAGGCGGGCGGAAACGTCGAAAAAGTGTGGTGTGCCCCAGGAAACGGTGGCATTGCGGCGGAAGCAGAATGCTTGGTGGCGGATGCAGGTGACGTGACCGCGATGGTTACGTTAGCAGAAAAGCTCAGGCCCGCTTTGACCGTGGTAGGCCCGGAATTGCCGCTGGTCCACGGGATCGTAGATGCGTTTGACCAACGTAAATTCGCGGTTGTTGGACCGACAAAGAAAGCAGCGCAACTGGAAGGCAGCAAAGTATTCGCCAAGGAATTTCTGGAGCGGCACAAAGTGCCAACGGCAGCAATGTACGGCGTCTATGATTCGCCCGGTGGCGCATATGGCGCGTTATGCGAAGTGGATTGGCCTGTGGTGATCAAGGCGGATGGACTATGCGCAGGCAAAGGCGTGTTCGTAGCTCCAAACCCAGACGCCGCTACGGATTTTATCGAGCGGGTCATGGAGAAAAACGAACTGGGCGCGGGCGGGAAACGCGTCATGTTCGAGGAAGCCCTCGAAGGCGAGGAATTGTCCTTCATTCTGCTGACCGACGGCGAACGCTACGCGCCACTCGTCGCCACGCGCGACCACAAACGCGTCTTCGACAATAACGACGGGCCGAACACCGGCGGAATGGGCGCGTATTCTTCCGACGAATTACTGCCGCCAGGTCGGCGCGACGTGATCGCCACATCGATTATCGAGCCCACGATGAAGGGCCTGAAGGCGGACGGCATTCGTTATCAAGGATTTCTGTACATTGGACTCATGCTCACCGCCAGCGGCCCAAAGGTTCTGGAATTCAATTGCCGGTTAGGCGATCCGGAAACGCAGGCCATCGCGGCACGCATGGATTTTGATCTTGCGGAAGTGCTGCACGACGCAGCAGCCGGAAGACTCACGCCCGAAAAATTGAAATGGAAGCAGGGAGCGAGCGCTTGTGTCGTGCAGGCTTCCGGTGGCTATCCCGGAAAATTTGAAACCGGCAAGGAAATTCACGGCCTGGAAGACGCTGCAAAAATTCCGGATGTGAAGATCTTGCATGCGGGCACCAAACGCGACGGCGACAAAATCCTCACCAGCGGCGGCCGAGTGCTGGGAGTCACCGCAACGGGCAATTCTCTCGAAGCTGCGTTGCAGAAAGCCTACCAAGCCGCAGCAACAATTCATTTCGATGGCATGCATTACCGGCGCGACATTGGGCGGCAGGGAATACACACCTCCGCCGCAGGGGATTGAGCATGCCAAGGGTACTGCACCTGTTTCGTGCTCCGAAACGACGCGTTGCCATGGAGGAATTGCGCGAGGCGCGGGTGCTGGAAAACGCCGGCTTCGATGGATGCGCGCATGCGCGGCCAAACGGCAAACGCCAAGTGTTGCTGGTGGACATCGAGACCCTACGCGCCATGGACCTGAAGCCCGGGCTTATCCGGGAAAACATCACCACTGAAGGGCTGGACGTAAACGCGTTGCAGGTTGGACAAAAGCTGTGCGCTGGCGAAGTGGAATTATTAGTAAGCGCGGTATGCGAGCCGTGCGAATTGATGGAAGAAATTCGGCCAGGATTAATGGACCAACTGAAGGGCCGCCGGGGAATGCTGTGCCGCGTTCTGCGTGGGGGCACACTGAAGCAGGGCGATGCGATTGAAGTGCCGTCAGCTGTGGCTTCCGCTCATTGATCGGGATTAGGCTTACGCATCAACGTCGGCGCATCCGCGGGACGGTTTTTATCTTCGGCGCGTTGCGTTTTTTCCTTGGGCTCTTGTGGAGGAACGATCCATTCGAACCCGCCATTTTCCGCGACTTCTCCCTCCACAAAGTGCGCATTGCCGGCAAGCAGCGGTAAAGCAGCACGCAGAAAATCTCCGGCATCTTGCATGAGCACCTTACTCGCTTGCCCTTTTTCGATATGTTCGATCACCTTGGCAAAACGCGGATCGGCAGAGCGCAACTGAGCAATTTGGGGATCATTCTGCTGAATCAGCCCGAGCAGTGGCACTCCCTGCAGATCGTTGGGGAATCGCGTCTCCACCAACGTTTTGGCCTGGTGCTTCTCCGGCGGGTAAAGCTGGGTGAAGCGTGGGCGCAGAATCCGGGTCTGCCAAAAATCCGTGGTGGCGCTGATGGACTGCTGCTCGGCTCCGTAATCGATGAGCCAAACCTCCGGACCATAGCCCTGAGGCGCATAGCCGATCAGCACAATCTCCATGAGCGGCTCGTCGGGCTTCAAGTCAATGCGGTGGTGAAGTTGCGAAACCAGTGGGCGAAGCTGTTCCAGAAAGCCCACTCCAATCAGCTCCAGATCGGGCTCTCCCGACCCGGGCAGCCTGTACGTATCCTCTGGACGCGTGGCCGAACGAACATCTGTCGTGGTGCGGTCCAGGCGGATGGGCTGAGGCTGCGCGGGGATTTGCCACTCCGAAGCGCCGAAGAAGATGCCGATGTGCGAAGAGCCGACGGTAGCCACGCGCGGAGGAACAGACTTAGCCTCCAGCGGATGATCAATGGCACCGAAAACAATGCCATCGTTGGCCACGTGGATGATCACACGGCCACCCGCCAGATTGGCGACAATTTCGTCTTCCTGGGCCGAGGCGGGAATTGCCGCGAGAACTAACATTGCGAGGGATATGAGCAGAGCACGCATACTGTCTGATCCGTGGGCCGGCGCCATCAAGCATACTCTGTTGTGATGCCGCTTGCAGCGCCAGGGTAAGTTCTCCGCATGCAGACAAATTAGGTAAACTAGTGAGAGAACAAAATGGGGAGAACCTGGACCGATGGGACTGCGTAAGCCGAACAGCTTAAGACACAAAGGAAAGAAATTAACCGAAATTTTGGAGGAGCACGAACGCTCCTGGAAGGGTATCGGCGTTCGCGCGGACCTCAGTGACGCGAATCTGTCTGGCACCGATTTGAGCCACGTGAATCTTGCGGGGGCGATCCTACGCAATGCTAACCTGGAGGGAAGTGATCTCCGCGGGGCGAGGCTGCCGGGTGCGGACTTTTCGGGGGCCCGGCTGCGCAAGGCCGACTTGCGTAATACCGATATGACCGAGGCGAGCCTGGCGGGCGCCGACTTGACCGAAGCGCAGGCCAGCGGGGTGGAGTTTTTTCGCTGCGATCTGACCAATGCCAATTTTCACAAAGCGCTGCTGCGAAACGCTAATTTCCGCGACGCGCATGTCGATGGCGCAAAATTTAACGGCGCTGACATGGGCGTAGCGATTTTGCGGGAAACCGATATTAGCAAGGCCGACCTGACGGACGTGGATCTTTCCACCGCGCTGATGCCGCCCGGGTATGCTGTAAAGAAGCAGGGCGCGTAGATTCGCGCTCCAAGCAAGGAGGCGCAGGCATGGACAATTTCCCGGAGTTCATGAAACAGCCTACCAATAGGATTGCCATCTCTCAACAAGCCACGCCCGGCGTGGAAGGCTACGTCTTCGATGGAGCAGATGAGAGCCAGATGGCATTTTGGACCTGTCGCGAAACAGCCTCATCGGTCGCGCACACACACGAATATGATGAGTACATGATGGTCGTTCAGGGCTGTTACACGCTGATCATCGAAGGACACCGGATTCCGGTAAACGCTGGGGAGGAATATTTGATCCCGCGTGGCACTCTGCATAGTGGCGAAGTCCTGGGCGGTACCCGGACGATCCACGCGTTTGGCGGTCACCGGGCCGACCGGGTGCGCACCTAACGTGCGGATGAATGGATGTACATTTAAGACGCGTAACGTTGCTAGCGATATCTGTCGGATGGAAAACTCGGGTATTGCGTGTTAGCCTCACCCGAAGTTCCTAGCTGAGGCCATCTTGGCGACAACCTCGACCCAATTAGACCCCGTCGGGCTACGCCAGCGCGTCCTGGAGGTAGTGCGCGGTTTGCTCGAAGAACTGGGCAGCCGCGGTGCCGTGGAAACGCTGTCGGCAAAATCCAATCTTGAGCGGGATTTGGGCTTGGGCAGTTTGGAACGCGTGGAATTGCTGACGAGACTCGAAGCCGCGTTTGAAGTGCGCTTGCCTGACTCTCTCGCGGCAGAAGCGAACGCCGTAGAAGAATTAGTTGAGGCGATTCGCAGCGCGCCCGGAGCCGGGGCCAGCGAGGAGGAAGAAGTTAGCGCACTGCGGGCGGCGGTGGCCACCCAAAAGATGCAGAAGGACTCCGCTGAGTCCATCGTGCAAGGTGCGGAAACCCTGCTGGAAGTGATCCGCTATCGCGGCGTACACGACGCGACCCGCTCGCACCTGATTATCACGGAAGACGACGAGCAAAGAACCCATACCTACACACTCACGTTTGGCGATCTGGCCAACGCCGCACAGAAATGTGCCGAGGAATTAGCGCGGCGCGGCGTGCCGCCGGGTGGCCGGGTGGCATTGATGCTGCCGACTTCTCGCCAGTTCTTCATTTGCTATGCGGGAATTTTGCTGGGGGGGGCCATTCCCGTTCCGATCTATCCTCCTTATCGGGCAGATCGGATCGAGGAATATGCCGAGAGGCAGTCGGCGATCCTCAACAATGCGGAAGTTTGCCTGCTGCTGACATTCCGGCGCGCGGAAGCTGTGGCGAAACTACTGAAGCCTCGCGTGAAATCGTTGTTGAGTGTGGTCGATGCAGAAAAGCTGCTCGATGCGGCAGAGAAAGAGCCTCCGCCCGCACCGGGCGCGTTGCCAGCGTTTATCAGCGGCAGCCGCATGCGAAAAGGAAGTGACATTGCCCTGCTGCAATACACGTCCGGGTCTACCGGCGATCCCAAGGGTGTGGTGCTGACGCACGCGAATTTGCTAGCGAATATGCGCACCATCGCACAGGCGGTGCAATTGAGTCCAAGCGATATCGGCGTAAGTTGGCTGCCGCTGTACCACGATATGGGCTTGATTGGCGCGTGGCTGACGTTATTGGTGCATGGGCTCCCGTTGGTGGTGTTGTCTCCACTGGCATTTCTGACCAGGCCGGAGCGCTGGCTTCAGGCCATCTCCAAATACAAGGGGACCATCACGGCAGCTCCGAATTTCGCGTATGAATTGTGCGTGCGAAGAATTCCTGACTCCGCCATGCAAGGTGTGGATCTCAGTTCGTGGCGCGCGGCGTTGAATGGCGCGGAGCCGGTGAAGCCGGAAACACTCGAGCGATTTGCGGACCGATTTGCGAAGTACGGATTCCGGCGGGAAGCCATGCTGCCGGTTTACGGCTTGGCCGAAGCGTCGCTGGGAGTAACGTTTCCACCGTTGTATCGCGGGCCGAAAGTCGATAGCGTGCAGCGGGAACCATTCGCGACGCAAGGCCGCGCATTGCCCGCGCCAGCCGAGGATAAAACCGCGATTGAGTTTGTGTCTTCGGGCGTGTCGCTACCGCAGCATGAAGTGGTGATCACGGACAAGCAAGGTAAACCGGTACCCGAGAGGACCGAAGGATTTTTATGGTTCCGCGGCCCCTCGGCCACCAGCGGCTATTACCGAAACAAAGAAGCTACAGAACAGCTTTTCGCGAGAGGACCAGCGCATGCCGAGGGCGAGTTTCCCTGGGTGAACTCGGGCGATCGCGCATATCAAGCCGACGGCGAGATTTACATTACCGGCCGCGTCAAAGACATCATCATCAAGGGCGGGCGCAATCTTTATCCCCATGAAGTGGAAGAGCTGGCATCCCGCGTCGAAGGAATTCGCAAAGGGTGCATCGTAGCGTTTGGAGTACCGGGGGAAGAAACGGGCACCGAGAAATTGGTAGTTGTCGCGGAATCCCGCGAAGACGATCCGGGCAAACGTGCCGCCATTACGGCCGCGATCAATGAGCAGGTGACCCGAGGATTGGGATTGCCCCCGGATCGCGTGGAACTGATTCGGCCTGGCAGTGTTCCGAAAACGTCGAGCGGCAAATTGCGCCGCGATGAAACCAAGCAGCTTTATCTTGCCGGCACACTCTCGGCTCCCAAAGCTCCGGCCTGGGTACAAATCGTGCGGCTGGGGGCTGGTTCGTACTTGAAGGGCGCGGCTGCGGCCGTCTGGAAGGGGATTCGCACCGGCCTCGAAAAAATATACGGCGTGTACTTTTTTGTTGTTTTCCTCCTTTGGATTATTCCTGCGTGCGGGATGGTGTCCTTGTATAAGGATCATCGCGCTGCAGGACGTTTCACCTCCGCTGCGCTGAAATTGCTGTTCGCGCTAATCTTTGTGCGGGTGAAGGTCGTTGGGAAGGAGTACATGAATACGCCGGGAGCGAAAGTGTACGCGTCCAATCACGCCAGCTATTTCGACGTGCTTCCACTGATGATGGCGTTGGGCGTGCCCTACCGCTTCGTGGCCAAGGGCGAAGTGAACCAGATGATTTTCATCGGCACATTTTTGAACCGGATGGGACATTTATCCTTCAACCGGCATGACCCAAACTCGCGGCTCCGGCAAGTCGACGAGATCGAGGAATATTTGAAACAGGGCGAATCCGTGTTCGTGTTTCCCGAAGGCACCTTTACGCCGCAGGAAGGTGTGCGCCCGTTTCAATTGGGCGCGTTCCGAGCTGCTGTCGCAACAGGAGCGCCAGTCATTCCGGTATCGCTGGCAGGAACCCGAAGATTTCTGCGAGACCGGACGCTATTCCCCCGACCCACTCACGTGACCATCACGCTTTCGCCTCCGATTTATCCCGAGCAGGTCGCGCAGAACGGGGATCCCAATCACCTGCCGGAAATCGTGCGCTTGCGCGACCAAGCTCGCGAAGCAATCGCACGTTATTCGGGTGAGCCGCTATTGTAAGTCCCATCTTTCGCCGTTTGGCGCCATTCCAGAAGAATCCTCACTCCGCAGACTGCGTTCGGATGACGAGCTTTGTAGTTTGGACGCTTCAGTGTCTTGTTGAGCTACTTACGGGACCGCACAATCGTGCGCGGCTTTCCTTCCGCGCTTGCCGCCAATTAGTGACTCAAGTTGTAGATCACGGTGATGTGCGTGTCGACCTCGATCGGTTGGCCATCCAGGATCGTAGGCTGGTAGCGCCACTCGCGGACCGCGGCCAGCGCCGACTGCAGGAACAGCGGGTCGCCAGTGACCACCTCCAAGGCTTGAATCGAGCCATCCGTGGAAATAATGGCGTGCAGTTCGACGCGCCCTTCGCGGTGGAGCTGCCGTGCGAGTGGTGGGTACTCCGGCTCGATGCGCCGTACCAGCTTTGCGGTGATCACCGGTTCACTAACCTGGCGCCGTTCCGTGTGATGTGCCACGACGGGCGGAGGAGGCGGTTCGCGCAGTCCGTCCATGGACGGGGGCGCGCCTGGAATCGCTGGGCCACCCGGCACGCCGGGAATTTCGGGACCGTCCGGGCCCACCGAATCGCCAATCCGGGACTCATCATGGATCACGATGGTTGGAGGGATGGACGGAGGCGCGCAGAAGTGGCAAGCGGTCGGGTGACCGTGAGGCGGTTGAGCCGCAGGCTTGCCGGGATCGTGCGGGTGGCCAGGGGAATACGGGATCGCGGGAACGAAAATGGCGCGGCTGGCGATGTTTTCGCCCTTGGTGAACAACGGAAACAGCACCAGCGCGGTCACAATCAGGATTTGCACGACGATGGAGATGAGAAGCGCTCGCCGCTTGCTGCGACGCACGCGTGCTTCTTGGGTAGAGTCGCCGCCGACCAGGCAATCGCGGAGAAAGCTCACAGGTCTTTCGGGAACACCAGCAGCATTCATCACACACCTCCCAGAATCTCCTGCAAAACCGCCAAGTTTCGCGGCACCAATTTCCTGGGTCGTTTCCAGGAGACTGGCGCCGCTTTCACAGGGATGTGAGGTGCGCGCTTCCTCTGCACCGTTTGACACCAAAGAAACCCACAAGTTCCCGGCCCGAATAATATGAATGTATTAGTTTGCAAACGTATCCGGAGCGGAACCGTCCAATTTGCGGTGGTCAAAGCCAATTTGGAGCATCTCAGAAAATTCCGGCCGCATCTAAATTCTAATTGACAGGGGGAGGAGGATAGATGGAAAGGCATATTCCGGAAGTTGTCGGGGTACGCCGCACGGGCTGGGCTGCTCTGGAACGCGATCCGCAAAAGGACATAGTGGAATTTCACTGTCCGCACTGCGGTGTCAAGGGCCAGAAGAAAGCAAGGCGCGAGCGGGCCGAGTACCGGTTTACGGATGGGTTTTTGCAAGACCTGCAGGGAGAAGGAGTGCAGTGCCACTTTTGCAAGCAGTCGATGCGCGTAGTGCCAGTGGTGCTGCTGTACGATCAGGATGAAGTGAAGCGGTTCGAAGCAGTATTTACCGAGGAAGCTGAGGTCGCGGCAACGCCATAACGTAAACGAACTTATACGTAGAGAAGGGGCGCTGAAGGTCGGCGCCCTTTTTCTGTGTGGCGCAGTCTTACAGGATAGCGCTGTGTAGCGCGAAAGCCGTGGAGCCATCGAAGTTCGGAGGAGCGGAAGGCGCAGAGGTGAAACTGCACCTTCCGTCGTGTAGGGGAGTTGGTCAGGACAACTTCGTAAACTCAGTGGTCGTGATCGTGGTCGTTCCAATCTTGCTGGTCATGCCACTGGTGTGCGTCTTCATCCCACCAGCGATGATCGTGCTGCCAGCAATAATGGCGCGCGTCAGATAGTTGCTGGCGAGCGTGCTCGGCCTCGGGACTCTGCGGGCCGTGTTTCGCAATCGCCTGGTGAAGATTGTGATCGGCCTTGATGGTGCGCTTTTGGCAGTCATCATCCGCACGGACCACCGAAGCTGTTGCAAACGTGAGTGCTCCTGCAAAAACCAAGGGAGCCAATGCAAAACGTAAGGTCATTTCACTCTCCTATTAAGTTCCCAAGATTTCCGGCGCCGGGCGGTCCCAGGTACGAGAATCATCGTTCTGAACAGCGTGAATACAGGGCGCAGGGGTGCATGCAGCGTGCCATGCTCACGCCCCTTGAGGTATAAGGGCTTGCCTGTAGTTTTAGGACGAAAAAAGTTCAGTACGCTTGTAAGAAGGGATCGACTTCCAGGTGATATTTTTCCAGCCCAGAGCGAATCTGTTCGAACGCCTCGTCCACAGTGTCGGCAAATCGAAGTTGGTCAAATTCATCCTGATTGATAGTGCCCCAACGCACCATGGCTTTCAGGTTGAGCACGTCAGTCCAGTATCTGCGGCCGTAAATCAGGATTAACGTGTTCTTGGCCATTTTTCCCGTCTGCGAGAGCGTCATCATTTCCCACAACTCGTCCATGGTGCCGAAGCCGCCGGGAAAAACGATCAGCGCTTTGGCGATTTGCGCGAACCACAGTTTGCGCATGAAGAAATAGTGGAAATTGAAACTCAGCTCGCGGGTGATGTACGGATTGGCGAACTGTTCGTGCGGCAGCTCGATCGAAAGGCCGATGGATTTACCGCCGGCCTCGTATGCGCCGCGATTCGCCGCCTCCATTATGCCCGGCCCGCCTCCCGAGCAAACCACGAAGCGGTGCGGCCGCGGCCCGAGCGACAACGCCCAGGTGGTCAGCCGGTGAGCAAGCTGGCGCGCTTCTTCGTAATAGCGGGACATTTCCAGGGCGCTTTTGGCGTGGCGTAGGGCCACGTGATGCTTCTTCAGCTTCAGTTTGCTCATCCTGGCGGTGTTTTCTTCTTTCAGCCGAGTCAATCGCGCCGCCGCAGTTTCGTGCGATTCGATGCGGGCGGAACCAAACATCACAATGGTGTCGCCTATGCCTTCTTTCTTCAGTTGCGCCAACGGGTGAAGGTATTCCGCCAGGATCCGGATTGGGCGAGCCGGAGTACTGGACATAAAGGTATGGTTTTCGTGAGGGGCTTTGGGGGCGTGTTGGGGCTTCAGGCGTTTTCCATCGGGCATCAACGATCTCCACAGGAAGCGAGTTACGATTGTAGGCAGCGCGTGGGTTTCCGGCAACGGCTTTGGGGTCCGGCTGCGTCGAAGTGGAGACGTAGGTTTTTGGACATGGGCCCATACGCCGTGCCCCTGGTTTGCGTCTTATAGGCATATGAACACAATCGCGAAAAGGATTGGACTGTTCCTCGCCGCACTGCTGCTGGCCTCGGTCGCACGAGCGCAGGCGCCGGAGGGCCCCATGACGCCGCAGCCGGGCGTGACCGTTCAGACCGCGCCGAATCAGAAAGCGCCGACGAATATTAAGGTGCGCACCCTGTTGGTGAACACCCCGGTGACCGTGCGTAACGACAAGGGCGAGATGGTGAACGATCTGGAAAAATCCGATTTTCGGATCACCGATAACGGCGTGCCGCAATTGATTACCCATTTCAATTTGGGTGGCGACCCCATCTCACTGGTGGTTGTTGTCGAGAGGAGTTCGCGCATCGCGCCAATTCTCCCGCAGATCCGCAAAACCGGAATCTTGATCTCGCAAACCGTTGTGGGACTCACCGGCGAAGGCGCGGTGCTGGGCTTCGACAGCAACGTGGACGTGTTCCTGAACTTCACCAATAGTTCCGACGACATGGAAAAGACCATGTCCGATCTCAAGGAGGGCAACGAGGGCGCGAAATTGTATGATGCCATGTCCAAAGCCGTGGAAATCTTGAGCGCACAACCGGAAGCTTCCTTAACGGATTTGGGGAAACGGCGCGTGATGCTGGTGATCGCGGAAGCTCACGATTCGGGGAGCGAGGCGACCTTGGGCGAAGTATTGCGTCGCGCACAATTGGCCAATATCACCATTTATTCCGTGGGCCTTTCCGGCGCCAAGGCGGACTTGACCAGAAAGTCCGAGCCGATACCCGCGCCCAGCGCTACACCCGACGGCATGATTGGCATGCCAGGACCTCCGGGAACGGTGCAGACGCCCACCACGCAGCAGAATGAGCAAGGTGGCGGAAACTTGCTGGCCCTGGCGGTGTGGGCCGTGAAGCATGCCAAAGACAAGGTCACCGCGCATCAGCTAGAGATTGCGGCACTCGGAACAGGCGGAGAATATGTGTCCACGTGGAAGAACCACTCCATTGAGCGTGCCATCGACGAGATCGGCGGGGAGTTGCATTCGCAATACACCATTTCCTACCTACCGCATGGCGACGACGCGGACGGCTACCACGAGATCCAGGTGACCGTGGACCGCAAGAACCTGAAGGTCAGAGCGCGTCCCGGATACTATATAGAGCCGCCGCAGATTTGATTTGACCCGCGATCTATCCAAATCCTGACGAGATGCTTAGGACAACATCCGTGACACAAATCGAAGTGCCACGGGGATTTAGAAGCGAAGCAGCTGAACAGCATGCCTAAAAAAAGCTGATCGTCATTCCGAGCGAAGCGAGGAATCTCTCTTTCGGTCGAAAGCCCAGACAAAGGGGTATTACGCGATCTGCTGCCAGAACGCCGATTCCTTGGCGGCAAGCAGCGCGTCTTTACGGGCATTCCAGCGCAGGAAGTGTGGCGTACGGGTATGCGCGGTGTGGTGTTCGCGGCTTTCCCATACCTCGTGGAAGAGGTACGTGCCAGGCTGATCCGCGCCCCGATGCAGATCGTATTGCAGGCAGCCCTCTTCTTTCCGGGTGGGGCCAACCAGAGCGCGCAGCTCGGCTTCCAGCAGCAGATGTTGCCCCTCTTTGGCGCGCAACGTCACCACTAGGGTCAACGCGCTCTTCGGAAGTTTCGTATTTTTCGCGCCACGAGATTTACGGCTGGAACGCCGCTTGCTAAATTTTTTCGATTTTCGTTTGGGCATGTTGGCGGGGATTTTACTCCAAATGAACAGAAGAGCAATGGAAATCGTTACCGGTCTATTTGTCCGCGTCTTTGCGGCCGGCGTTCAGGTTGTCGAAGTTAAGTATGGTGTTCAATACCAGGGAATAGGTCCCTTCGGTCTCCCCGCGAAAAATGGGGTTAATCGAGAACAGCACCACATGGCCCTTGCCGCTCGGCACGTCCAGCACCGCGGGATGCTGGGCAATGTCGTTTCCGCCTTCGACCAGGCCGGAGACCAGCAGGTCCTTCGCGTCGGCATAACGGAGAATCACACGCGCGCGGTCCGCCGGGGGAATCACCGTGGGATTATTGTTGAGTTGTTCTTCCGTGGGAACCGGAAGCTGCCATTGCTCGCGCTCCGCTTCCTCGGGGATTTCGGCGGGTGGGCGTCCGACAACATAGTCGGGATCGTCTTTGGTGCCGCGCCCGGTGGGACGCCCCTTCGCTTCGGAACTAAGGTGGCGCCGGGATCCCAGCATGCTATTCACATTGAAAATTGGCCCATTGTCACAGTAGGCGGACACTTTCTCGTCATAGCCATAGGCAATGGGGCTGGCAGCGTCCACCAGCCGTGTACCCACCACAGCCCCTACGATTTTCATCTTTTCGGAGTTGGCGGCGGTGACGCCATTCGCCAATCCCATCGACAGCGCGAATTGCGAAGTATCCGTAGCCGTCAACAGAACGCCCCCTTTGGCGACGAACTCCTGCAGCTTGGCTACGCCGTCCCACCCCAGGCCCGGTCGCATGTCGGGTGTGGAATCGGTCTGGCCGACCAGGTTTGGCGTTTGCGGCGTGTTCATCCACGGAAGCGCATTGCCCCAGGACGTGGGCAGGCCATCGATGATCATGTTCGCGCTAGAGTTCCAGCCGATGGGTGGAAAAAGAATCACGTCGTACCTCGCGGTGAGGTCAGGGATCTTGGCGATGGCTTGCGTGCTCATGTACTCGTAGGGAATCTGCAGATCGTCCAGTGCCAGGCGCCACCAGCCTTCGTCCTGCGTGCTCAGCCAGGTGTGGATGTAGGCGATGCGGGGAGCGCGCACGGGATGCGTTTTCACGCTGGGCGCGGACGAAAGCGCAACCGCGCGCAGGCCAAGCGATTTTGTGGCGGCATCCAGGTCCAAGCGGGTCACGCCTTGGATCAGAAAAGTGCCGCGACTGAATTTGTGGTCGCCACTTTGGAAGGAGTCTTCCGCCGCTTCGATGTTCGCGGTTTTCAGGCGATAGCGAAGCGTGGCCAAGGCAAGTTCGGCGTGATTTTCGATGGCGAAAATCGCGCCTTCCCCTTGGACGCCACCGCTCACCGGCAGCACGATAACACGTTCCATCGAGACGCTGAGAACCTTCGGATCGGTAACCCGCACGACCTGCACACCGAAAAGTTCACCAAACGTCCATGCCGTGTCGTCATAGGGCGACTTTTGCCGATCCTCGGGACTCCAGTATTGGTAGTCCAGCAGCGCATCGGCCACTCGGGAATACGGCTGATCCATGCGAATCACATAGCTGCCGGCTGGAAAATCGCGCGAGGCCGGGACTGCCGGTTTGGGTTTTTCTTCCGTATCTGCGGCCTTGGTGGATTTCGCTGGCTTCTTTTCGGGCAGCGCGACGGTGAATGCAGTGCTTGCGCGCGAGATCTCGACGTGCTGTTTCAGCAAAATGCGCAGGAGGTCCGCTTGCACCGCGGCGCGCGGATCATCGGACGGCAAAACGTATGCCGCAGGACCTTCGGCGGCCGGTTTCTCGACGGAGCGCTTGCTCTTCAGATAAAAATTCTTCAGGAACAATTGTTTGTTTTCGCTGAAATAGTGCAGCGAGGTGAGCAGGCCGGTTTCTTCGTAATTATTGTTATTGCGCTGCGACCACAGAACCTTCGGAAGCGGCGGATTGGGACGATACCACGTGCGCGAATATTCCTCGGGCTCCAGGATGCGTTCGCGCGTGTCTGCTCCATCATTGCCGAACGTTTCATACAGGCGGCTGATGCCGTTGTGCATGGCCGCAATAAACATCAGGTAGCCCGGAGACCAGGTGTCGAAATCGCCGTGTGTGAATACGCCGGGCATCCCGAATTTGGTCATGTCCGCAACGTTGCGAGCGCCGATCATCTGCCATTCGTCGACCAGAATAGGATCGACCCAGGCGTTATAAGGACCGTCGCCCACGGTGTTGTCGTACAGATAGGGCACCGACTCGTGCAGATCGTGCAGCACCTGGGCATCCCAGCCAACGTAGGTGTTCAAAACGTTTTCCGTGAGCTTCAGCGTGACGGCCATGGCGTCGCGATTATTGTCGTGCATCACGTACTTGCCCCAGTAGATCAGCGGCGGATAGAACTCCTTGGGGTGAGCGAGGTGCCATTTGTACAGATCGACCATGCGGTCGCGCCCATCGACTTCAACGACTGGGGTGATGAGCGTAATCACGCCATCGCGGATTTCCCGGATATACGGGCTTTCGTCCACGGTCAGACGGTAGACCAGTTCCATGAGCGCGGTGGGAGCGCCGGTTTCGTCGGAGTGGATGGTGCCGGTGATGTAGTAGACCGGAACGGCCCCGGCGACGAGCTTGTCGGCTTCCGCATCGTCGAGCTTGATCGTGCGCGGGTCGGCTAACTTGGCCAGCCGCTGATGATTCTGCTCGAGATTCTTGAGGTTCGCTTCGGACGAAATGGCCACGGCGATCATCTCGCGGCCTTCTTCCGTCGTGCCGATCGAGAAGACTTTCACGCGGGGCGAGGCCTTCTGCAGTAGGCGCATGTATTTGTATACATCTTCGGCGTATGGAAGAATGCCGGGCGCGCCGGCTACATCGCCAAGGACCGCTTCCGGCGTGGGGATGGTTTTACTTGCGGGAAGATAGTCCACCAGGGGCGAGAGGAAGAACGGCTCGGTGGTGTACTTCTTGATTTTCGCCGTGTAGGCCTCGTCGATCGGCTGCTTCGCATCGCGCGCCGGTTGCGTCTCGCCATCGGCCAGGGTCAGGCCGGCGGCCATCGTAAGGCCAATTACACATAGCAGGGCGAGTCTCAAGCATTGCGGGCGGCGCATAGAATCTCCTTGTGGTGAACTTGGAATTCTAGCGCGGTTTGGCGCGCGAAGCGAAAAACGGCGAGTTTTCAGATCAGCTATTCCAAAATGCAGTGCAGGTCAAACTACCGACTCGCGAAATGGACTTGTGCTCAGGTACAGATCAGTGCGTCAAAAATGCCAGGCACACAGGAGACGGAATATCGTTTGCTAATGACACTTGGGTCAATGAACCGGTGGCTTGGTCGATGCGGAAGACCGCGATCGAGTTCGAGTTTTGATTTTCCGCCAGAAGAAACTGCCCACTGGGGTCAACGGTGAAATGTCGCGGCTCTTTGCCGCCCGTGGGAAATTCGCCGGCGCGTTGAAGCGAGCCATCCGGGTTGATGCCAAAAACCGCGATGGTGTCGCGGCCACGGTTAGACGCGAAGAGCCATTTGCCATTGTGGTCGATGCCGATCTCGGCGTCGTCATTACGTCCCACGAACGTGGGCGGGAGGGTCGACAGAATCTGAAATTCGCTGAGTGTGCCTTTGTCCGCGTTGTACGAAAAGGCAGTCACCGTATTCGCCAGCTCGCTGATCACGTAAACAAATTTGCCGTTCGGCGAGAAGGCCACGTGCCGCGGCCCTGCACCAGCCGCGAGCTTCCCCATCGGCGGGTCGTTGGGAGTCAACGTGCCCTTCGCCGCATCGAAATGGTAGCTGAGTATTGCGTCCAGGCCCAGATCCGAGACAAACACGAAACGATTGTCGGGTGAAACCTGCACCCAATGCGCGTGCGGTCCTTCCTGGCGTTCCTTGTTGGGCCCAAGCGTGCCCGCATCCTTCACGTTGGCGCTGTGTTCGCCGAGTTTGCCATCCGCAAGGATCGGGAAGACCACCACGTTGCCGGACGAGTAGTTCGCGGCGAACAGATACTTGCCGGTTTTATCGAACGAGAGGTAGCAAGGGTCTGCACCGAGGGCGGAAAGCTGATTCAGTTGGGTGAGTTTGCCGGATTTGGCGTCGACCGAAAAGGAAGTGATGGTGCTTTCGGGGCCATTTTCGTTGGCGGCGTAAGCGAACTTGCCGCTGGGATGAACCGCGACCCACGACGGACTGGTAGTTTCGGCAGCGACTCCCTTCGGGGTTAGCGTGCCTGCCGTGGCATCGAATTCGAAGGCGTAGATGCCCTTACTGCCGGTTTTACCGGTGTAGGTGCCGACGAAGGCGAGATAGTGGGAACCTGCGGGTTTTGGCGCGGCTGGCGTGAACAGCAGCGCAAATAAGGACGTGCCAAGAAATAGAACTCCAAACAGGCGGCGTGTGATTTTCATGGTCAGCTAGTGTAGCAAGAAATGAAAAGAGTACGCGTGATCGCGTTATATTTTCTTGCGACCGCTTATCCCGCGCTACACTTCGGTCGAAAGCCAACGCAGAGGGTGCCGTGCTACTTCTTTTCTTCTTCTCCTTCGTCCTGAAGGACCGCGGCGGCAGCTACCGAATCATCGTCGTCGAGCCGCAGCAGGCGCACGCCTTGCGTGGAACGGCCCGCTTCGCGAATCTCGTTGGCATGCACGCGGATGACCTTGCCATGCTCCGTGATGATCATGACGTCGGACTCTTCGGTGACTTGCAGCGTCGCGACGACTGCGCCATTGCGGTCGGTGGTCTTCATGTTCACCACACCCTTGCCGCCGCGCGAGGTGATCCGGTATTCCGCTAATGCGGTGCGCTTGCCGTAGCCCTTTTCGGCTACCGTAAGCATCAACGTGGTCAGCGAATCCTTGATGTGCTCGTTCTCCAGTTCCTCTAGGTTTTGCGTAGTTTGCTTGTGTTCCTTGGCGATGATTTCATAGTCGGGCTGGACCGCATCCATGCTGACGACGTAATCGTCCTTGTCCAGGTCCATACCGTTCACCCCTCCGGCGTTGCGGCCCATGGGGCGCACTTCGGTTTCGCGGAAAAGGATTGCCTGGCCTTCGTGGCTGGCCAGGAAAATCATCTTCTTGCCGTCGGTGAGTTTCGCTCCAATCAGTTCGTCCTTATCCTCAAGGTTAATGGCGATGATCCCCGTCGAGCGCGGATTCGAAAACTCGGTCAAAGCGGACTTCTTCACAGTGCCGAATTTCGTAGCCAGGAATACGAAGCGGCCTTCTTCTTCAAGATTGGTAGCGGCCACCAGCGCGGTGAGCTTTTCGTCTTCCTGGAATTTGACCAGGCTGGTAATGGCTCTTCCGCGCGTCGCCGCAGCGGCTTCGGGAAGCTCGTACACCTTCAGCCAATACACCCGGCCCTTTGAGGTGAACAGCAGGATGTAACTGTGGGCCGAGGCGATGAACAGATGTTCGACGAAATCTTCCTCGCGCGTTTTGGCGCCGATGCGGCCCTTGCCTCCGCGCGACTGGTGCCGGTACGTCTCCGCGGGAGTGCGCTTGATGTATCCGGCGTGGCTCACGGTAATGAGCATGTCGGTGTCGGCGATCAGGTCCTCGAGTTTGATCTCGTCCACCTTGTCGACAATCTGCGTGCGCCGGTCATCCCCGTACGTTTTGTGAACTTCCTTTAGCTCACCAGTGATGACGCTCTTGAGCTTCTTCTCGCTGGAAATAATCTCTTCGAGTTCGTCGATCTTTTCGCGGATGGACTTCAATTCCTTAAGAATTTCGTCGATGGAGAGCTGGGTCAGGCGATGCAGTTGCAGTTCGAGGATGGCATCGATCTGCGTGTAGCTCAGGCCCAGCCCCGCGCCGCGACCGGCAGCCTCAATTTCCGGGGCGCCCGGCAATTTGTATTTGCGGCCGTCGAGTTTAACGCCCGCGATTTTCCTGGACTTGCCCTCTCCGGAAATCGTGACGTCCTGCTCGGTGAAGTACTTGAACAAATTTTCTTTGGCTTCCGCGCGGCTGGTGCTGCCCCGGATGATGCGAATCACCGTGTCCAGATGATCCAGCGCAACCTGGTAACCCACCAGAATGTGTTCGCGCTCGCGAGCTTTCCGCAGTTCGTAGCGTGACCGCCGCAGCACCACATCGCGGCGATGATCGATGAACAGGCGAATGAACTCCAGCAAGCCCATTTCCCGTGGCTGGCCGCCCACAATGGCCAGCAGGATCATGCCGAACGATTCCTGCATCTGGGTGTGTTTGAAAAGATTGTTCAGGATCAGCTGCGATTCTTCGTCGCGCTTCAGCTCGATGACAACGCGCATGCCCTCGCGATCGCTTTCGTCACGAACATCGGAAATGCCTTCGATCTTTTTGTTGGAAACCAGTTCGGCAATGCGTTCGATCAGCCGCGCTTTGTTCACCTGATACGGAATTTCGGTGATCACGATGTTTTCGCGGTCTTTGCCGGCGTCTTCGATGGCGGCCTTGGCGCGCATGGTGAAGCTGCCACGGCCGGTTTTGTAGGCCTGCTCGATGCCCTCGCGTCCTGCGATGTAACCGCCGGTGGGCAGGTCCGGGCCGGGAACGTACTTCATGGCCTCTTTCAGCGTCAGGTCCGGTTTTTCAATCATCGCGATGGTCGCGTCGATCACTTCGCGAAGATTGTGTGGAGGAATGTTCGTCGCCATGCCGACGGCGATCCCGCTGGCGCCATTCACCAGAAGATTGGGGACGCGCGTGGGGAGTACGACTGGTTCTTTTTCGGTTTCGTCGAAGTTGGGAGTGTAGTCGACGGTCTCTTTTTCAATGTCGGCAAGCAGTTCTTCGGCAATCTTCGAAAGCCGCGCTTCGGTGTACCGCATGGCCGCGGGCATATCGCCGTCGACGGAGCCGAAGTTGCCCTGGCCATCGACCAGGGGATAGCGCATGTTGAAATCCTGCGCCATGCGCACCAGCGCGTCGTACACGGGTGCGTCACCGTGCGGGTGATATTTGCCCAGGACTTCGCCGACGATCTTGGCGCATTTGCGATAAGGCCGGGTGGAAGTCAGACCGAGCTCATACATGCCGAACAGAATGCGGCGGTGCACCGGCTTCAACCCGTCGCGAACCTCCGGAAGCGCGCGGCCGATGATCACGCTCATGGCGTAGTCGAGATATGACTTGCGCATTTCCGCTTCGATATCCACCGGAAGCAATACGGATTGGTTTTGTTCGTCAGCCATGTTCCCTCATCAAAAGGTTCAGATTCCCTGTGCAGCCCGGTCCAGCACGTAGGCCTTCACGGTGTCGAAGGCATCCGCCGCATTGGTGAAACGGCGCGCCGCGAAATCAGTTTCGATCTGTTGCAAGAAGGTTTCGCGCCTTGCCTCGTCTCCGAATGCGATCGCTACTCCCTTTTCGTTATCCGGGTTCTCCGTCGGTGTGGCACGAAATTCACTCACACTCAACCCCCGCAACCCTGGCAATGTCGTCCACCCCAACTGGTAAATCATCGCTGCGTTAAATATCCAGGTTCACCACATCCAGGGCATTGTCTTCGATGAACTTGCGGCGATCCTCGACGTTTTCCCCCATGAGCGTAGTGAAGATTTTCTCGGCTTCCACCACGTCCTCGAGTTTCACCTGAAGGAGCGTCCGGGTATCGGCGTTCATGGTGGTTTCCCAAAGCTGCGTGGGATTCATTTCGCCCAGGCCCTTGAATCGCGTGATGGTGAAATCCTTCTTGGCATCCTCCATCACGAAAGCAAGAACATCGCTGGCCTTATCCTTCGTGGCTTTGTCGCCGTTACGCGTAATCACAAACGGCGGCTTGTTGAACTCCTCAATTTGCTTGGATAAAGCACGCAGACGCTTGTAATCCGCAATCGAGGCCAGCGCCCAGTTGATCTTCTGATTTCCCGGCGGCCCAAAGTCGATTTCGTACAAGCTGTGCTCCTCGTCGAACGCAACTTTGCCTTCCAACTTGAGCTTGGCCTTGTCGATTTCCTTCAGCAATTTCTCCAACGTTTTCTTGTCTTCGAATTCGGTTTTCTTGTCCAGCCCGCTTGCCGACAGAACTTCCACCAGGCCGTGATCCTTCAGGCGCCGGCCCAGTTTGGCCGCAACCGCATCGTATTCCTGCACGTTCAGGAGAAAGCTGGTGAGCCCCGCGCCCTGAAGCATCACGCCTTCCTTGGCCTTCACTATGTGGTCTTCGGTGGCACGCTTCATCAGCTCGCGGGCAAAATCGCGTTCGTCGCGGATGTACCGCTCGCTCTTGCCCCGCTTCACGCGATAGAGCGGGGGTTGCGCGATGTAAATGTGACCGCGATCGATCAGCTCCTTCATATGACGGAAGAAAAACGTAAGCAGCAGCGTGCGGATGTGCGAGCCATCCACGTCCGCGTCGGTCATCAGAATGATTTTGTGGTAGCGCAACTTACCGGCGTCGAAATCGTCTTTGCCGATGCCGGTGCCGAGCGCGGTGATGATGGCGCGAATTTCTTCGTGGCCCAGCATCTTGTCGTAGCGCGCCTTTTCTACGTTGAGGATCTTGCCTTTCAGCGGCAGGATCGCCTGGTATTTGCGATCGCGGCCCTGCTTGGCCGACCCGCCCGCGGATTCGCCCTCAACCACGAACAGCTCGCACCGGGAAGGGTCGCGTTCCTGGCAATCGGCCAGCTTGCCGGGCAGGCCGCTGGAGTCCATGGCCGACTTGCGACGCGTTAGTTCCCGGGCCTTACGGGCGGCTTCGCGCGCGCGTGCAGCGTCAATGCATTTGCCGATGATGCGGCGCGCCACGGTGGAATGCTTGTCAAACCATTCGCCCAGCTTCTCGTTGACCAATTGCTCGACGTCGCCTTTGATGTCGCTGTTCAGTTTCCCTTTGGTCTGGCCTTCGAATTGAGGTTGCGGCAAACGTACGCTGACCACCGCGACAAGACCTTCGCGAACGTCGTCACCGGAAATGCTCACTTCGTCCTTCTGCTCTTTCAGCATGCCCGCGGCGGACGCGAAGTTATTGATCGAACGTGTCAGCGCCGAACGGAAACCGGAAAGGTGCGTGCCGCCATCGACGGTATTGATGGTATTGGCGAACGCAAACACGTTCTCGCCGTAGCTGTCGTTGTATTGCAGAGCGATCTCGATCTCGACGTTGCCCTTCTTCCCTTCCATGTAGATGGGCGAATCGTGGAGGGTAGACTTGCCACGATTCAAGTGTTTGACGAATTCCGCGATACCCCCAGTGAACCGAAATTCCGCGGATTTCTCCGTACGCTCGTCGGTCAATGTGATCTTCAGGCCCTTGTTGAGGAACGCATACTCACGGAGTCGCGTGGCCAACGTGTCGTAACTGAAGGTCGTTTTTTCGAAGATGCTGGGATCCGGATGAAAGGTTACTTTGGTGCCGGTCTTGCGGGTCTTACCGGTTTGCTTCAGCTTGCTGGTGGGTTTTCCTTTTTCGTAAGTCTGTTCCCACACAGCTCCATCGCGCTGAATTTCCAGTTCCAGCCAATCCGAGAGCGCGTTCACAACGGAAACGCCGACGCCGTGGAGCCCGCCAGAAACCTTGTAGGTTTCGCTGTCGAATTTTCCGCCCGCGTGCAGTACCGTCAGGACCACTTCGGCAGCGGGCCGCTTTTCGGTAGCGTGCATGTCCACAGGGATGCCGCGGCCATTGTCGACTACGGTGACAGAGTCGTCCGCGTGAACCGTGACGTTGATCTCATCCGCGAAACCGCCCATCGCTTCGTCGACCGAATTGTCCACCACTTCCCACACCAGGTGGTGCAAGCCCATTTCGCCAGTCGATCCGATGTACATCGCGGGACGCAGCCGCACCGCCTCCAGACCGCCGAGGACCTTGATCGATTTGGCGTCGTACTGGTGACCGACTTTGCCCGTCACAGTTTCTTTGTCGCCCATTTCATCTCCTGATGTGCGCGCCTACGGCAACCCAATCGACTGGAAAGCTCCCCGGCGCACAAGGGAAATTCCTGCCTGCGATGGTGCAAATCCAATTTTTGTGAAGCCAGGAAAGGCGTGATGTTGGCAATTTCCATTCGTCGCCTCACCCTTTGACCGCGATCTCGCTGGGCCAGATCGTAGCTCGTAGGGTTCCTGCTTCATCCCATCCCGCGCTCCGGGACGTGGCGAAGACTTAGGTTCTCCAGGCCTGTGGCCAGCCCCTGGCGCAGGGCTTTCCGTGGTCAAACATTCCTGGCGGACGTGCCGATTCGGAGGAAAAACTGCAAATCGACAACAGCTTAATTCTACTGGAAAAAGGGTACTTTCTCAAGCGGAAGGATGTCCCTTGTGGATAAATAAAGTATTTTGTTTCTATGGTTTAACCGGCCAGGCCCACCGAATAGATCTCTTCTACTATTCATCGATCAGAGCCGCAAAAACAGCCCTCGATTGAGCCCGACTGTTAACGCCAAGGAAGTAACGCCAACCTATGACTGGCGGACAAAATGAAAGAAAAATCGCAATTCGATTCGTTGCAGTTTCGTGATTTTTGAATTGCAATCAGATGCGCATGGGCATGATTACGTAGCGGTAGCGATAATTTTCGTCCGCGAGCGGGCGCATCTGCCCGGCGGACTGTTCGTCTTTCAATTCGATACTGATGGGCCCTTCGGCGGCGGCGCTCAGAAAATCCAGCATGTAAGTGGAGTTGAAGCCGATCGAGATGGGATCGCCTTTGTATTCCTTGTCGATGGATTCTTTCGCTTCGCCATATTCGGGACTGGACGCGGAAATCTCGATGCCTTCCGGCGAAACCGCAAATTTCACGGCGTGCGAGCGCTGATCCGCAAGCTGCGACACGCGACGTACCGCGTCGGTCAGTTCGGTGCGTTCCAGCACAACCGTTTTGGTGTTCTCTCGCGGCAGCACTGCCTCGTAATTCGGGAATTGACCGGTCAGAATCCGCGAAATCAGCAAACGGTGATTTACCTGGAAGAACAGATGGCTGTCGTCTTTGGCGAAATCGATTTGCGCGTCGGATCCCGCCGCGGCCGAAAGCTTTTCCACTTCGTCCATGGCTTTCTTGGGAATCAGCACGCGAACTTCGCCATTCAAGCCGGCCAGCTTCTGATCGGTTTCGGCCAGCGCCAGGCGGTGTCCATCGGTAGCCACCATGGCCAGCGTTTCTGGCTTGATGATCAGCAGGCCGCCGTTGAGCGTGTAGCGCGACTCCTCCATGGAGATGGCGAACTTGGTCTTGCCAATCAGGCTTTCCAGCACAGCGGCCGGAATCTTCACCAGGGTGTGCGGCATAGCCAGCAGAGCCGGAAAATTTTCCTTGGCCATGCCAACCATCTTGTACTTCTTTTTATCGCTGATAATTTCGACCCAGTGATTCTCGAGCAGCTTGAATTTGATTTCGCCTTCGGGGAGAAGCCGGACCAGTTCCAGCAACTTCTTGGCAGGGATGGTACCTGCACCGTCTTTCTTGACCTTGGCCTCACAGGACGTGCGCACGCTGAGTTCTAGGTCAGTGGCAGTGATTGTCAGGCGACTGCCCTTCGCTTCGACAAGAAGATTGGAAAGAATCGGGATAGTGGTTTTGCGTTCCACCACACCTTGCGTAGTATTCAATTCATTGAGCAGCGCGGATTTGGTTACGCTGAATTCCATCGATTGGGTTTCCTCGCGAACGGTTCCAGTTGCGGTCATCGATTTCTCCGTGAAGAAGTGCCGCTAGCGTACTGTACTCGTTTTTTCGCCAAGTGAAAAGGTCAGGGCGTCATACAGCCCCACACAACCACGGGGCGAAAGGTGTTCGTTCGCCCTAGGTTAGCAGAATTGTGACGGCGACAGTTTCTTTTTCCAACGTTCGTACAGAGTTAAGCCCACCGTCACACCATTCGAAATAAATGGGCACGATAACAGCGCGCTAAGATTTGCACATTTACACAATCCTATTCAGTCTTCACAAGGAATTTTTCATAAATTAGAACTCAGGACCTTGTTGTTGTAATGACTGTTGTGGATTCGTAGAAAAGTGAAAAAACTGAAGGCCCGCTTGTACTTTCGACCTGGGGTGTCCAGTGCATTTTCTTGCGGTAATTCGGAAAACCGCGCGTTTTTGGAGCCGCGAGTTGCTTCTCGAAAAAATTTTCACAATGCCTCCGCACTATTTTCACGAGATAGTCACGAGTTCTCCACATTCAAATTATGGTGATCGGCATCACAAATTTACTTGGTGAGTTCACGCGCGGAGAGAGACAGGAATTCGCTGAGCCCGTGGCACAGAAAAAAGCTCCGCGATCGTTCCGCAGGCCCGGGACAAGCGTTGCAACAGAATTTACTGGAGCGCGTCCATCAGGCGGGTGATGGTGCGATTCAGTTCCTTGTCGGAGCGTCGGAGCTCTTCGATCTTGTTGATGGAATGCAGCACCGTGGTGTGGTGCTTGCCGCCGAACTGCCGCCCGATCTCCGGCAGCGACGCGGTGGTGAGCTGCTTCACGATGTACATTGCCACCTGCCGCGGAAAAGCGATCGCCCGGGTATTACTACGTATCTTCAAATCCTGTTCGCGAAGATTGAAGTGTTCGCTCACGCGCTTTTGAATCAAATCGATGGTGACTCGCTTCTCTTGCGAAGCGATGATGTTTCGAAGAACCTGTTGCGCCGTAGCCAGAGAAATGGCGGTGCCGGTAAGCGATGCATAGGCCATCAGCCGCGTCAATGCGCCTTCCAGCTCCCGCACGTTCGACTTGATCGCGCGGGCTATGTATTCCGCAACTTCATCCGGCAAATGGAAACGATCGTTCTCGGCCTTCTTCTGCAGAATGGCGATCTTGGTTTCCAAATCCGGGGGTTGGATATCCGCGATCAACCCCCACTCAAACCGGGAACGCAACCGTTCTTCAATCGAGTTGATGTCTTTCGGAAGGCAGTCCGAGGAAATCACGATTTGCTTCTGCTGCTCATACAGCGCGTTGAAGGTGTGAAAGAACTCTTCCTGGGTACGTTCCTTACCAGCGATGAACTGAATATCATCCACCAGAAGCACGTCCACCGTGTGGAACCGATCGCGGAAACTGATCATACGATCGAACCGCAGCGAGTTGATCACTTCAATCGTGAATTTTTCGGCGCTCACATAGCTGAGCCGCATCGCCGGGTTGCGCTTCTTGATCATGTGCCCGATCGCGTGCATCAGGTGCGTCTTGCCCATTCCCACGCCGCCGTACAGGAACAGCGGGTTATAGGCCTTGGAAGGCTGCTCGGCCACCGCCCGAGACGCCGCGTGCGCAAACTCATTGGACTTGCCGACAACGAACGAATCAAACGTGTAGCGGTTATTGAGTTGGTGATCGCTGCTTTCGAAATCCAGTTTGGATTGCTTGATCGCTGCAGTTGCCGGCGCAGGCTGAGCAGTTTCTTCCTCGGTGCACACATACTGCACCTTGGTGTTCGGAGTGCCCATCTGGTGGAACACCGCTTTGATGATCTCCCCATAGGTGCGGGTCAGCACCTGCCGAAACACCGTGCTGGGAATCTGAATGTAGAGAGTTTCGCCTTCCTGGCGGCTGAGCCGCGTAGGTTGGAACCACGTAGAGTAGGTGTTAATGCTAACCCTGGACTTGATCAGATCAAGAAATTTATCCCACACATTCAAAGTCACAGGTTCACGGCCAAGTTGTGTTGCAATCGTCATCGTCGTCATGAGAGAAGTCAAACGCGCCATATTTCCACAGATGTGAAAAATCTGCGGAAAGACACTGTCAGCCCTAAAGCATCACGCTTTGGAGTTCTTACCCGCGCAGGAACGAATGTTTTGTGCCCCTGTGGTTCCGCGCAGTCCGTTCAGATTTGCAGGACCACGTTCCACTGCTTCCAAAACTCGATGGATTCTCGCGCACTGTTCCGGTCTGAGCAAGCGAAAAGTGTACGACCCATCGTACCAACGTTCACATGGCATTCACAACTTTTCCACAAGTGCATCAAATCTGCAAGCACAGAAAAAATCGCAGCAAAGCAAAGAGATTTGACGATGCTTAACTCGATTTCTCTACCCTGTGCACCAAAATGGTGCATTTCAGCCTGAGGAAAACTTCGGTAATTTTTTAACGTTTTCGGTCGGGACGCGCGTATTCGTACACTCCCATCGGGTCGGCTCCGATCAAAAGACGCTGTTCTTCCACCAGAATGACCGTTGCGTCCAGCGCCACACCCTTCGGAGTGTAAATTTGATATTCAGATCGTCGAATCCCATCCTTGTCGAAATGCACCAGCGTGTTGTGCAAGCCCATCCAAACATCTCCATTCACCGGGTCCACGCCGAATGCCGTCAATATCGGCCGAAAAAAGGGAGGAGCGTTGCCTTCTTCCTGTCGCGTGATGGCTTTGCGTCTCGCCGAAGCTTCGGGGTAAGCGTCCACACCGGTAAACGCAAAATCCAGGCTGGCGTTTCCGAAGCGGTCAAATTGCCGCACCAGGGGCTCTGGCATATACGTGAAACCATAATAGATATGCCCCTGCGGATCCGAAGCGACGCGGCCCAGATTTAAATAGCTATCTATGTCCGCGCGCGCGGAAAGCGATTCAATGTCTCCGAACTCGCGTGTCACCTTGCCATCGGGACCATACACGGTGACGTGATGCGATTGCCGCAGCTTGGTTACCGCAACCTCGCCCTCTGGCAGCACCGCCACGGATAGCGGCGAGTTTACGGCAAACGAACGCAGTTCCTTGCCATCAGGGCTGAATTCCGCGACACGATTGCTGCCACTGTCCGCCACGTACACGTCGCCCTTGGCATCCACGTCGCAGTCTTCGCCGAAGACGATCGCGGCGCCGGACTTGTCGGCGGTCGGCGCCTCAGGTGCGGCAGCAATCGCGGATACTCTCTTACCGTTTGCGTCGAAAATCACCACGCCAATCGCGGGAGGACCCAGAAGATAATAATTGCCATTCGCGCCGTGGCGAAGCGCGCGAAGCCCGGGCCCGATGCTCGGGAATACCCGCCGGCTGGCCATCAAATCATCATCGATCTCGGAAGCTTGCGCCCAGAAAACACCGAGAATACACACAAGGGCAACGACAACCACGAAAGCGCAGAGGGTTTTGCGCATGCTGTTTCAGATTACTCCAAACGGGGAGTGGTTGCTTGCGGTTCAGTCCAGGCGAAGCCGAAGCCGCCCGATGGATTTGGCCTTTAGCCGGCCGGCCCGGTTACGAGGCCCGGCATCGTCGGTTTCGATCAGAACGGCGTTCATCTGGATGTCGCGGGTAGCCACCTCAAAGCGCGCAGGCAATCCGTCGATGAATTTCTTGATGATGATGGTGCGTTCCATGCCAATGATGCCCTCGTGAGGCCCGGTCATGCCGACATCGGTGATATACGCGGTGCCCTCGGGGAAAACGCGTTCATCCGCAGTGGCTACGTGGGTGTGGGTGCCCACGACGGCGGTTACACGCCCATCGAGAAACCATCCGAACGCGGTCTTCTCGCTGGTGGTCTCGGCGTGGATGTCCACCAACACAAACGCCACGTCCTCCGGCAGCTTGGCCAGCTCAGTGTCGGCCTTCTTGAATGGATCGTCGCTGGGAGCCAGGAATACCCGGCCCTGCATATTTAAAACCGCATACTTCACGCCGTTCTTGGCCGTGCCCACGTACACTCCCAATCCGGGATTGCCCTCGGCGAAATTGGCCGGACGCAGCAAACGCGGTTCCTGCGGCATAAACTCGAAAATCTCTTTGCGATCCCAACTGTGATTGCCGCCGGTGACCACCTCAATTCCGTGCTCGAACAACTCTTCCGCGACGCGCGGAGTGATCCCGAATCCCGCAGCGGAGTTTTCACCGTTGGCGATGACCAGGTCGACGTGCTGCTGCTCGACAATGTCGGCCAGGCGCTCGCGCACGATTTGCCGGCCGGGGGCGCCCACAATGTCGCCAATGAAGAGAACGCGCATGAAGAAAGTGTCAGTCCTAAACGATCAGTTTTCCCTGGGAAACACGGAACGACGCACACCGGTGAACCAAAACGAATGACCCGCCACTGAAATGAGTATGGAGCGGACTGCTTGGCCGTGGGAAGCTAGGCCGTGAACCTCCGTATTAGGTGGGCACCACGAGTCAGCCATTAGGCTTTCCTGCCCCACCCGCGAGTCTCAGGAAAGACCCGCCGACGGGACAGGCCGTGCACACAAGCTGACTGTCCGCAGCACCCCAGAGATTCGTTACGGTTCAAACGGCGTTCGCGTCCTCACCTGCTTCGAAGTACCGCTCCACTGCGTATTATCCCCCGACTCCGTCTCCCCGTCCAACCGCGCGGGCAGCGGCCCAAATGCTAGCGAAATCCACACAACAGGGTAGAATGGCGGGCGCCGCTAGGAGGTGCCTTGTGCGGTTAAGCTCGCTGCTCCAGCTTGCGTTGCTGCTGGTTCTGCTCGGTTGCACGGTTGCGGCCAGGGCACAAGAGCCGGCCGCGGCTCCCTCGCATCTTGGCAAAGTCTACTTCCAGACAAGCTGTTCCCCGGAGGCGCAAGCTCTGTTCGACAAAGGTCTGGCGCTTCTGCACTCCTTCCAATACACCGAGGCGCACCAGATTTTCGAGCGGGCCCAGTCCGTCGATCCTAAGTGCGCCATGGCCCACTGGGGCAAGGCCATGTCTCTTTACGAACAACTGTGGACGTTCCCCGATGAGAAGCGGCTAAAGGAAGGTCACGAGGAAGTCGAGCAAGCACAAGCGTTGCACCCCACCACTCCTAAAGAACAGGCCTTCCTCACCGCTGCTGCTGTCTTCTACCACGAAAATCCCAAGATGACTCACACCGAGCGCATCAAGGCTTACTCGTCAGCGATGGATACGACTCACCAACAAATGCCTGACGATGTGGAAGTGGGCGCATTTACAGCGCTGGCCTTGGTCGCCTTGGCGGAAAGCGATGTGGACAGTCTGGCGAACCAGAAAAAAGCCATCGCCATTCTGAATCCGCTGTTCGAAAAATATCCGGACCACCCCGGTGTGGCGCACTACCTGATTCACGCGGCGGACCGTCCGGAACTGGCGCCCCAGGGGCTAGCCGCAGCTCGCTGCTATGCCCAGATCGCTCCGGATTCCGCGCACGCGCTGCATATGCCTTCGCACATTTTCGTGCGTTTGGGTCTGTGGCAGGATTCGATCAACTCCAACGTTGTTTCCTGGGCCGCCGCCACGCGCGCTGCCGAGCAGCACACAGCGGAAGCGCATTATCAGACTCACGCCATGGATTACTTGAACTACTCCTACCTGCAAAGCGGGCAGGAAGCGAAGGCCCGCGACGTCATTGCGCAGATGGACCACGTGGTGGGCGGCGACGAAGACTCTAAATTGCAACATCGCGCCTATTTAGAGGCGCGCACCGCTCTGGAGCTTCATCGCTGGAAAGAAGCTGCCGGCGTGAAAATCCCCGCCGTTTCTCCGGACGAGCAGGACAGCGCGTATTGGGCCCGGGCTATCGGCTCCGCACGAAGCGGCGATGTGGCTGGCGCCCAAGCCGCGGTACAGCAACTGACCAAAAGTGTGCAGGCCAGGGAAGCGCATGCACGCAAGGACGGCTACGAGGTTTCCACCGAAAAAGCGACCGACCTGCGGGAAGCCGAAGCGTGGCTAGCGTATGCCCAGGGGAAAACGGATGCAGCGTTGGAGGAACTGCGGGCGGCGGCCGCGCGGGAAGAAAAAAACGGCGGCGAATCTGTAATCATTCCTGCACGCGAAATGTTGGCGGACATGCTGAGCGAACTGAAGCGCCCGATCGAAGCGCTGGACGAGTATAAAATCGTGCTGAAGAATGCACCGAATCGCTTCGATGCGTTGCTCGGCGCCGGTCGCGCGGCCGAAGCAGCCGGAAACACCGGCGACGCGCAAACGTTCTATGCCAAATTGGTAGAGGATTGCCCGGAAAGCGCGGATCGGCCGGAGTTAACGGAAGCGAAGACCATCGTCGCGCACAAATGAATGCAAAAAAAACGCGGCGGGCTGTGACGAAGCCTCTTGCCAGAACTAAAACACGCGTGTAGAGTCCCGCCGTGCTCCAGGAAAATTTATTCCGTTCCGGAGGGCTGCTCGCCTTCCTTGCCTTAACTTTCTGCGCCCTGTGTGGTGGACAAGAAAAGGCCGGCACGTCCGAAATTCCTTTGTGGAGATTCGACGAACTAACCGCGCCGGGCTCGTGCCGCATGATGGGCCGGTTTCAGGATAAGGAATATTGCGATTCCAAGGTGGTCGATCAGGTTCTTGCGCTCGGCAAAGACGCCATTCCCATTCTGATTTCCGAGCTTACCGACGACCGAAAAACGAAGCATTCCGTTTACGACCTCTGGAAATACACCACCGCTGGTGATATCGCCAATTCTCTTTTGTCGGACCTCTTTACCGCGTCTGACTTGACCGTGGCGATTATGCCCGAACTGGATCCACTCCAGAGGGATTGCGAGAAACCGGGAGAAGCGTGCTGGCGAAAATTCCTGCACAAGAAAGGGCGGAAATTCGTCCAGGAACAGTGGGAAGCCGCGTGGAACGCGCACAAAAACAATATCTACTGGGATGAAAAGGCCCGCTGCTTCCGAGTGGCACCCGTCCCATCGCAAAGCGCGTCGGCAGGAAACGTAGGAAGTCCGCAAAGTAATGCTGCGGGACAAAACTAAAGCTAACCACGCGTGGCCAGCCCGTGTAGTGGCCGAATTTTAGATCGGCCACACTTCTTCCGTCTGACTCCAGCGCCAAGGGCCATCGCTCACGGTACAATGGCTCGGTCATTCTCAGGAGAGCGAATTCATGAACTATCGGCGGTTTGGACGCACCGGCTGGAACGTAAGTGAAATTGGTTATGGCATGTGGGGCTTGGCGGGTTGGACCGGCTCCGACGAAGCAGAGACCATGAAATCGCTTCATCGCGCCGTGGAATTGGGCTGCAATTTCTTTGATACCGCGTGGGCGTATGGAGATGGCAAAAGCGAGCAGATCCTGGCGAAAATTTTAAAGGAGCATAAAAACAGCTCCGCTGGCGGACCGGACAAACGCCTGTATGTGGCCACCAAGATTCCACCGAAAAACCGCGAGTGGCCGAGCACCCGCACATTCACCCTGGATGATTGTTATCCGCCGGAGTATGTGGAGGAATATATCGAGAAGAGTTTGAAGAACTTGGGCGTGGACACGATTGACCTGATGCAGTTTCATACCTGGGAAGACCGCTGGCTGAACGACGAGCGCTTGCCTCGTTCGATCGAAAAGATGAAGAAGAGCGGAAAAGTGCGCGCGTTCGGGCCGAGCATCAACCGGTGGGAACCGTACAACGGAATCCGCGCGGTTCTCGAGGGCCATGCGGAAGCGGTGCAGGTGATTTACAACATTTTCGACCAGAATCCTGAGGATGCACTGTTTCCGATTTGCCACATGAAGAATGCGGCGGTGATCGCACGTGTGCCGTTTGATGAAGGCACGCTGACCGGAACAGTCACGCTCGATTCCAAATGGCCGGAGAACGATTGGCGTAGCACATATTTCGTCCCGGAAAACCTGAAATCCAGCGTGGCTCATGCGGAGGCGCTGCGGCCGTTAATTCCGGCGGGAAGCACCATGGCGGAATTAGCGATACGATTTATTTTGAGCTGTCCGGTTGTGAGCACGACCATTCCAGGCATGAGAAAAGTGAAAAATGTGGAAGCGAATTGTGCCGCCAGTGGCGCAGGGCCCCTTCCCGGAGATTTGCTGAAGAAGTTGCGGGCACATCGTTGGGATCGCAATCCCACATCGTGGTCGCAGTAGGTGGGTGGAGCATGGCACACAGCGTGAAAGTCGAAATCTTTGGGCAGACGTATCCGATGCAGGCGGAGCTAGACGAAGCGTACATGCACAAATTGGCGGCGTATGTCGACGCGAAGATGCGGGCGATCGCGGATGCCAGCATAACCGTGGATACGCAAAAGGTGGCGATCCTGGCGGCCATGGCCATTGCCGATGAATTGCACAGTTTGCGCGAGGAACGCGGCGAGCGCGAGGAACTGCTGAAGGAACAAGCGGAACGCTGCCTGACGCTGGTGGAACGCGCGCTGAAGCAGTCGGAGTAACGGAGTTGGTCGAGTTACGAGACGCGCAGAGTGGCGCCCAGATTTTTTTCCAGTGCGGCTACGATGCGATTGGAGAAATCGTTGATCTGGGCATCAGTGAACGTAGATTCCCTGCTCTGAAAGGTAACCCGCACGAGCAACGAGTATTTTCCGGCAGGAACATTCTTGCCGTGGAAAAGATCGGCGGCTTCGATAGACGCGATCTCCAGAATCTCGAGCGATTCGATCGTTTTCCGAACTTCCGCGAACGTGACGCCGTCCGCCAAGAAAAGCGAAAAGTCGCGCTCGACGCCTGGGAAACGCGGCGACGGCTCGTAACGGCGGTTGTTCTTCACACCGTAATACATGCAATAGAGTGGCCCCAGCGCAATTTCCGCAAGATAAACGTCCTGGCGAAATTTGAGCTTGTCGGCCACGCGCTTGGTTAATTGCCCGGCCGCACCTAAAGGCGAATTCCCTTCCTTGCCGAGGAAAATGGTGCCGCGCTTCGCCACGTTCAACCAATCCGGGCCGCCGTGCTCCCAGCGCAAGCCGCCGGACAGAGCGCCGATGGCGTCAAGATCGCCTTTCAAATCGCCAAAGATGTAATCACGCGGCGGGTCGTAAAGTCCTTGCGCGCGTGCCGCGCCAGTCGCGCCAATGGTGAGCACGCGCGCTTCGGCGGGCTTGCCGTCGACGAAACGGTAGTGATTGCCAATTTCAAACAGCCGCACATGGCGCTGCCCGTGGTTGAGGTTCCACTCGATTGCGCCCGCCATGGTCACCGCTCCGGTGGATTTGAGGACGCCTGCTTCTTCGCTGAGAGGATTCGCGAGTTTCGCGGGAACGGCGTCGGCGGGACGGAATAGTTCGTTGCGCTCCTCGGAAACGTGAGGAATGGTGAGGACTTCGTGATAGCCAAGACCGATCAGCCGCTCGCGCAAACGGGTTTCCGCTTCCTGATGCGGAAGGCGAGCCGCGCCGGAGCGAGCCGCGGGCAACTTCGGCGGAAATTTGTCGAGGCCGTAGACACGCGCGACTTCTTCTATGAGATCGATTTCCCGCTCAACGTCAGCGCGCCACGAAGGTTGGGTGCACTCCCACGCAGCGAGTAGTGAGTCGGCGGCGCCGCGGTTGTGATCGATACGCACGGGAGCAAAGCCAAGAGCGGTGAGAATCGCTTCGAGATTTTTGTCCGGAACGTCGGCGCCCATGATGCGTAGCAATTCCGCGCGAGTGATGGTGATTTTCTTTGCGGTGCGCTTGGCAGGATAAACATCAACGACTCCGGAGAGAAGTTCGCCTCCGGCAAGTTGCAAGATCAACTCCGCCGCCCGGCGCGAGGCGAGTTCGGCCATTTCCGGATCGGCGCCGCGTCCAAAACGCGTGCTGGCTTCGGTGTGGAGTTTCAGGAAACGCGCAGCGCGGCGGACGGAAATGGGATCGAACCAGGCGCACTCGATGAGAACGTTTTTTGTGGCGAAGGAAATTTCGGTTTCAGCTCCGCCCATGATGCCGCCGATGCCCACGGAGCGCGAGCCGTCTCCGTCGCAAACCAGGCAGATGTTTGGATCAAGAGTGCGTTCGATGCCGTCGAGGGTTTTGAGTTTTTCGTTTTCGCGGGCACGGCGGACGACGATGCTGTGATCGCGGACAAGATCGTAGTCGAAGGTGTGCAGCGGGTGACCCAGTTCGAGCAGGACGTAATTGGAAATGTCGACCACGTTATTGATGCTGGCGGTTCCGGCGGCTTCGAGTCGTTCTTTTAGCCATGTTGGTGAAGGTTGAATTTTTACGCCGCGAATTACGCGCGCAGTGAAACGGCCGCAGAGTTCGGGAGCTTCGATTTTTACGCGAACGGCATCGCCGGCTTTGCCGGAAGTACTTTCCGCCGGCTTTGGAGAAATGCTTCTCACGGGAAGCCGGTAAATGGCGCCAACTTCGCGGGCGATCCCAAGCATGCCGAGGCAATCGGGGCGATTGGAGGTAATTTCCGCGTCGATGACGGTGCCCTGCGGACCATCTTCAATGCCGGCGATGTTGGTTCCAGCGAGGGCGAGTCGCGAAGCGAGTTCCTGCGGCGAAGCGGGAACGTCGACGAATTCCTTGAGCCAATTGTAGGAGACTTTCATCGGGTGTTCCCGCCGAGCTGGCCCAAATAGACGTGGGCGAAGTATTCCATCCTGACGCTGCCTTTGTTCTGGTAGGCATTATAAATGTTGCGCAGTTGCGCGATCATGGGAGCATAGTTTGGGTGATTTTCCGTCGGCGCATAGGAACTGCTGCGCAAGCGGCCCTGCAGGCCTTCCCAATCAAAGTCCTGGTGATTCCGTAGCTGGTGCGATCGAAACGTACCGGGATCAAAAAACTGGCGCATTTTTTCTGTTTCCGGATAAGTGTCCTTCACGGATTTATAGTCGACTCCAAAACGCTGCAGCACATATTCATAATCGCGTGCGAATGCGGTTTCGTGCATACGGCGATCCTGCCAAACGACCGTGCACCAACCGCCGGGCTTGAGAATGCGGCGGAATTCACGCTGGGTGGCGGCGACATCGAACCAATGGAAAGCCTGGCCGACGGTTACGAAATCGACGGAAGAAGCGGGAAGTGTGGTGGATTCCGCGGAACCATCCACGCTGGTGAAATTTGAATAGCTATGAAGGATTTCTTCGCCAGCGGAGCGCATTTCCGCGTTGGGCTCGATTCCGTAAACACGATTGCCGCGATCGAGGAACACTTTGCTAAGCAGACCGGTGCCGGAGCCGATATCGGCGACTACGTGATCGCGTTGCAGGCCGCATTGCTTCGCAAGTAGATCATAGAGAGCAGCGGGATAACCAGGGCGGTAGCGGGCGTAATCGGCTACGCGATTGGAGAAGCGTTGTTTGGCGTCAGCAAAAGTCATTGGCAATTAGGGGAACTGGCGCAGGAAGCGCACGTCGTTCTGGAAAAAGGCCTGGATGTCGTCGATGCCGTATTTGAGCATGGCCAAGCGGTCGATACCGATGCCGAACGCAAAGCCGCTGACTTTTTTCGGGTCGTAATTCACGAAGCCATAGACGGCGGGATCGACCATGCCCGCGCCAAAAAGTTCGATCCAGCCGGAGCCTTTGCACTTGCCGCAGGTGCCGCCGCCCGGCGCGTTGCCGCTGCCTCCACAGAAAACGCAGGAGGCGTCGAATTCGACCGAGGGTTCGGTGAACGGAAAATAGCTGGGGCGGAAGCGGGTTTTCACGGCTTCGCCGAAAAATTGTTTGACGAAGTAATCGATGGTGCCGGTGAAATCACAGAAGGTTATGTCCGAATCGACGGCCAAGCCTTCGATCTGGTGAAACATGAAGGAGTGGGTGGCGTCAGGATTGTCGCGGCGATAGACCTTGCCGGGGACGATAACGCGGACCGGAGGCTGCCGCTTTTCCATGGTGTGAATCTGGACAGGGGACGTGTGGGTGCGAAGCAGCAACGGTCCCGGAGTGCCTTTGGGCAGCTCGAGATAGAAGGTGTCCATATCGTCGCGGACGGGATGATGCTCCGGAATGTTTAAGGCTTCGAAATTATAGTAGGGGGTTTCGATTTCGGGGCCCTCGACAACGGAGAAGCCGATGGAAAAGAAAATGTCTTCGATTTCCTGGAAGACCTGGCGAATCAGATGATGAGAGCCGATGGGGCGGATGACACCGGGCAAGGAAAGGTCGGCGCGATCCTTGGCGCTTGCGGCGGCTTCCGCGCCTGCTTCGATGGCTAAGCGGCGCTCTTCGATTTGCATGTCGATGTGAGCGCGCAATTCATTCAGCGAGGCACCTACGATCCGTTTTAGTTCGGGCGAGGCGGGTTTGAGCCAATTGTCGGTGACTAGAGTCAGAACACCAGATTTGCGGCCGAACCAGGCATCGCGCAAAGCTTTCCAGGAATTTTCGTCAGTGGCGGCGCTGGCGTCGGCGTCGAAGCGGGCGCGCAATTCGGCGAATAAAAGGTGGAGCTGGTCGGCGGAGGATACTCCGAGAGCGGCCAATGGTTGAGTATGTTTCAAAGCCGTTGTGGTCGACATGGATGCAGAAAGAATACAACGTTGACGATTGAATTTGCTGGGTTCCGCGGGTCGAGGCCTACGTTCCAGCCCGGAGGAACCGGTAAAGGGCCAGCCCACACTCTGCCGGAAACCCCAGAGAGATTCCTCACTCCGCGGACTGCGTTCGGAATGACGGAGTGCGTTTAGGGGGCCGCTACAGGTTAGGTTTTGGCGGCTGGCTTGGGCGCGAAGGCCTTGGCCTTTTCCGCAAGGGTAGCGAAGCCGGCGGCGTCCTTCACAGCCATATCGGCTAACACCTTGCGATCAACGTCGATGCCGGAGGCCTTCAGGCCGTGAATGAGCTGGCCATAGGTCAAGCCATTCAGGCGGGCGGCGGCGCCGACACGCTGGATCCACAAGCGGCGATACTGACGTTTCTTTACGCGGCGGTCACGTTTTGCGTAACGGTCGGCGCGATTGGCAGCTTCCTGCGCGGATTGGTAGAGCTTGCTCTTGGTGAGGAAGAAGCCTTTGGTCCTCTTGAGGTATTTCTTGCGGCGGGCCCTGCGTTTGGTGCCGCGTTTTACGCGTGGCATGGGTTTTCTCCTCAGTATTGGGAAACAAGGCGAGTTGCGGAGAAGCGCAGAGAAAGGCTTCCTGCAACGGGTTTGTTTCCGGTGTGATTTGCCGCGGCGCAGATTTTCATCCGGCCACAACGGCGCTGGCATAAAGCCAGCGCTACAGAGCGGAACGGCCGGCAGGCACCCGTGTCGCGCTGCCTGGCACGTTTGTTGCGGAACGATGTTCCGCGGTTCTTGCATGGGCCGGGCGAAGCCAGCCCCTACAAAATTCTACGTGCCGTAGGGAAGCATCTGCCGTACGGCGGCAACGTCGCGCGGGCTAACTTGCGTTAGCTTCTTGAGCTTACGCATGCGCTTGGCGGCCTTGGTGCCGAGCAAGTGGCGCTTGCCGGAATGCATCCGCAGGATCTTGCCATTGGCGGTAATCTTGAAACGCTTCTTGGCGCCGCGATGGGTCTTCAGCTTCATCTTGGGCTTGGTTGAGTTGCGTGGCATTGCTGTAAATCCTCTCCGTTGTGAGCCGGTGAAAACCAGCTCTAATTTCTTGAAACTACGCGTTCGGCTGAACCGAGCTTGCCGACCGTGCCCCAGTGGCCGCGCCCTTTTTGGGGGCCAACAGGGCCACGAGAACGTTGCCTTCCATGCGGGGCATGGTTTCGATCTGGCAATGCTCGCCGATTTCACCGAGGAGCCGAGTCATCTTGGCGCGCCCCACTTCCTGGTGAGCCATTTCGCGGCCACGATGAAAAATCATGGCGCGGACTTTGTGGCCTTCCCCGAGGAAGCGGATAATCTGATTCTTGCGAACCTGATAATCGTGCTCGGCGGTCGCGGGGCGAAACTTTACTTCTTTCAACTGCGAACCACGGCTGCTCTTGCGTTGTTCGTGAGCCTTCTTGCTCAACTGATACTGATATTTGCCGTAGTCGGTGATTTTGCAAACCGGCGGATCCGCGGTGGGGGAAATCTCCACCAGATCCAGTCCACGTTCGCGTGCGAGGCGAAGAGCCTCGAACGGCTGCATAACACCCAACTGCCCGCCATCTTCATCAATTACGCGCACTTCTCGAGCACGTATGCGTTCGTTAATTCGAGTACGGTCGGCCTGCCGGAAATTCCGCTCAGCGATAAATCCCCCTAAGAAAAAAAGGCACCCGGCAAGCCGGGTCACACCCCGTGTCTACAGACCCCATGCCCGCTTCCGGAGCGTGAGGCAGACTTCAAAGTATAGCACGTGAAAACGGCGGGGCAAGACCGCATCAAGGTGCTGCTGGCCGATCTGAAGTTCGGCGCCCGCACGAAGAAAAAATGTTCTGAAACTGTGGGAGCTGTGGGCCGACGATAGCTGCGAGTTATCACAAAGACTCTAAAGCATGGGAGGTTCTTTGGGAACCCAGTATTGCGACGGAACAGGAATGGAGGATAACTGGAAAATGACGCCATTAAGTCCAGCGATTTTGGCCTGAAGCTGCGATTGCTTTCCTGGCACCAGGTGCAGACTCATGCCGGCTTGGGGAGGTGGGATTTCGGGGAGCGCGCCGGTGGGACGGAAATCCTGCAGCAAACAGCCGCCGGGAGCGTCATTTGAAGGATGCGGGGAAGACGAATCCCAATCAATGAAAAACGGGAGATTGCCTTTCTGGTCGTCCACTAACCTCAGCGTCCGCCAGCGGAGTGTTTCGCCATCAGGACGAACGCGGGAACCGGGTAGCGGATCCAGAGAAGCGACGCCGCGCTCTTTCAGAACCGATGCCAATTGATCCAGGTCCGCATGACGACGGGCCCAACCCACGATGGTGAGTTCGGTGAGGGAGGCGATTTCTTTATGCCAGAGCAGAGCTGGTTGCGCGGGGTCGGGGGAAAGTAGTTCAAGATAGGAATTGTGGCCCAGATTCAAAATGGCGTTTCGTGTGCCGAGGTTCGGGTGAGAACCGCCGACAGCGGGATGATAACCGGAGAGATGAAAGAGCCGAGCCATTCCGTCTTCCAGATTCGGAAAGCCGATGATGATGTGATCGAGGTCGGGAGGAACCACGGAGTCGGCATCCACGGCGAAACTCCTTTCCAGAGGAAGTAAGGATGCAGCTAAGGAGAGGGTTGAGGCGCTGAGAAAGCAGCGTCGCGAAAGCATAGTGGCCTCCGAAGCGAAAAGCATAGGGTACCCCAGTTTGGCGCGATTGGCAGAAGGGTGTTTGCCCAGCTGGCCACAAGTTACTGGATGGTGCGCGTATCGATTTCCTGTTTCAGATCGGCGATGAGATCGGCGATTGGGCGGGCGCCCAGATCGCCCTTGCTGCGATGGCGCACGCTGACGGTGCCAGCTTCGGCTTCTTTCGGACCGACGATGAGCATGTAGGGAATCTTCTGAAGCTGGGCATCACGGATCTTAGCGGGCAGTTTTTCGTTGCGATCATCAAGATGCACGCGGATGCCGTGGTTTTTGAGAGTTTCGTTGATGTGTTTCGCGTAGTCCGCTACTTTTTCGCTGACCGGGCAGATTTCGACTTGGATGGGGGCAAGCCAGAGCGGGAATGCGCCGGCGTAGTGTTCGATGAGAATGCCGAAAAAGCGCTCGACGGAGCCGAGCAGGGCGCGATGAACCATGAGCGGCTGGTGACGCGCGCCATCTACGCCGACAAATTCCAGGCCGAAGCGAGCCGGCAGGTTGAAATCGAACTGGACGGTGGTGAGCTGCCAAGGACGGCCGATGGCGTCGATTAATTTCACGTCAATCTTCGGCCCGTAGAACGCACCTTCCCCTTCCATGCGCTTGTAAGGGATTTTCATCCGGTTCATGACGGACGCAAGTGCGGTGCTGGCGTGCTGCCAATCTTCGGCTTTGCCGGGATAGTTTTCCGGATGCTTGGGGTCCCAATCGGAAAGCTCCACTTCGAATTTATCGAAGCCGAAATTCTTCATGACAGCGAAAGCGAAATCCATGCAGGCTTCGACTTCGGATTCGACCTGATCGGGAGTGCAGAAGATGTGCGCGTCGTCTTGAGTGAAACCGCGGACGCGAAGCAGGCCATGAAGCACGCCGCTACGCTCGTAGCGGTACACGGTGCCGAGTTCGGCGAGACGCACGGGAAGGTCGCGATAACTGCGCAGTTTGGATTTGTAGATGAGGATGTGGCCCGGGCAATTCATGGGCTTGAGCTGGTAATCGGCTTTTTCCACTTCCACAGCGCTAAACATATTCTCTTTGTAAAAATTGGCGTGGCCGGAAGTTTTCCAAAGATCGAAGCGCATGATATGCGGAGTGAAGACGAGGTCGTAACCGCGAGCGAGCAGTTCCGCGCGGAGCCAATCTTCGATGATGGTACGAATCAGGCCGCCCTTGGGATGCCAGAAAATCAGGCCGGGACCGGCTTCCTCCTGAATGCTAAAAAGCTCCAGCTCAGTGCCCAGTTTGCGATGATCGCGGCGCTTGGCTTCTTCCAGGCGATGGAGATATTGGTCAAGTTCCTTCTGGCTGAAAAAGGCAGCGGCGTAGATGCGTTGGAGCTGGGCATTTCCTTCCTGGCCTTTCCAGTAGGCACCGGCGACGTTCATGATTTTGAACGCCTGGATACGCTTGGTGGAAGGAATGTGCGGGCCGCGGCAGAAGTCGATGAATTTGCCGGTGGTGTAGAAAGAAACCATGGGCTCGTCGGCTTTTTCTTCGATGAGTTCGCACTTGAAAATTTGATTGGAATCTTTGTACAGCTTTAGGGCTTCCTCTTTGGGCAGGAGCTTGCGCTCGTTCGGCAGATCTTTGGAGGCGAGCTCATGCATCTTCTTTTCGATTTTTTGCAGGTCTTCGGGGGTGAAGGGTTCGTCGCGCAGAAATTCGTAGAAAAAGCCATTTTCGACTGGAGGGCCGATGCCGAGCTTGACGTTTGGATACAACTCCATCACCGCTGCGGCCAGAAGATGTGCGGCGGAGTGACGGAAAACGTAGAGCGCGTCGGGATCCTTTTCGGTGAGAATCTGCAGAGAGACGTCTTCGTCGAGTGGCCGGCGGAGATCGTAAAGGAGGCTGCCATCTTCGGCGGGATCGACGGAATTGGAGAAGATGCCGGTCTTGTCGGCGGGTTTATTGCCGTTGGCGGCACGCACTTTGGCGACCAGGGCGGCATCGGCCAAGCGGGGAGAAATGGACTTGGCAATTTCGACGGGAGTGGTCCCCTTGGGATAATCCTTGACGCTGCCGTCGGGGAGAGTTACGTGAATCTGATCCATGATCGATCCTAACACGCAGAAAATTGCGATGCGTTTAATTAGTTAGAGTATAGGCGGGTCGCGCGATGGTCAAGGAGGTCAGATCAGAGTGACCCGCGACAGGTTTGCGAAGTGAGCATCACATGTCACCAATTGCGCTTGATGGTGGTGAGTTGTAGCGTAGATTATCGCGTCAGCCATGGCGAGACCGGTGTCTAGACTGGTCTGCGAGGCCAGAATAGCCAAATCTAAACTCAGGGGGATCAAACGGTCGCCAAAGCCAAAAGCTTGGGACAGGAATTCTGTGGCCAACCTGCTGCCTTGTTCGCGGAGAATTTTCTTGTGCACCTCGTAAACCACGATGGAGGGAAGCAACAGCTGAGCTTGAGACTCGAGGTAGACGGCGAACCGGTCCGCCTTTGGTCCGCTTCCCAGATATTCTACCCAGCCCGAGGAGTCGACCACAATGCGATCAGAAACGCTCGGAGTGGTCACGATCCTCGTCCTTCCAAACCATACCCTTCGCCATACCGCGCAAACTCTTAATGGAACGGGGGCGATGGATCCGAATGGAGTTGTCCAAAACGAAGATTTGCAATTCCTCACCGGGCTTCAGTGCTAGCTTTTCTCGTACAGCTTTCGGGATCACGACTTGGAATTTCGGGGAGACTTTTATTGTTTCCATATACACTCGCCTACCCAGTATAGTATCGATAAGGATGGCGTATGTCAATATACACATCGATCGATATCGATTCGATTGTCGGCATACTGTCGTATGATACGGTACGTGGCTCTGAGGCGGAGACGGTACAATCCTGTGCTTCAAGAAACGGGCAAATTCCGCATGAGGGAGACGCATTAGCCTATGAAAAAGCTGACTGTGCTGGTTGCGATTCTGTGTGTGACTGGCTCGGTGCTGGCGCAGGACCCGCAGAAGGTGAATGGCGCGGATGCACGGTTCAAGGCGGACATCTTGGTGGTGGTGGCGCATCCGGATGATGAGGGATTCTTCACGCCTTATCTGGCGCGCGCGATCTATGACATGCACAAACGCGTTGCGGTGATTTTCAGCACGCACGGGGGCAGCGGTGTGGATCGCTATTCGCGGGAGACTGGCCCCGCAATGGCGAACGAGCGGGAGATTGAAGCGCGAGAGGCGTGCACGAAACTGGGAATTTCGAATGTGTGGTTCCTGGATGGAAAAGATACACCGACGCAAAATGTGTTGGATTCGCTGGCGAATTGGGGAGACGGCGCGAACCTGGAAAGGCTGATCGGCCTAGTTCGATTAACGCGGCCGGAAGTGATCTTCACGCACTTTCCCGGCATATTTATTGGCGAGAATCACGGCGACCATCAAGCTACCGGAGTGCTGGTAACTGAGGCATTCGATCTGGCGGCAGATCCGTTAGTGTTTCCGTCCCAGCTCGCGGGACCGACCCAACACTACGAATCTTATCTGTCGAATCTGCAGACCTGGCAGCCCAAGAAGATTTATTTTGGGAGCGATGCAACGAATGACAAGCAATTTGTGGGCACGGGACCGGCGTACTCGATTCGAGAAATTTCGCCTTCACAGAAGAAGCCGTACTGGCGAATGGCGATGGAATCGGCGATGTCGCACCGGACGCAATTTCCGGGGGACATCGAACGCATCAGCAAAATGAGTGACGCGGAAATGGACAAGATGATGAACGATCCGAATTCGGCGTGGTGGTCCGAGCCGCTGACGCTGATCTTCGGGAAGTCGGTGGTCGGAGGAAAGCCGACGGATGATGTGTTCGCGCACATTGACGAGCAACCGATAAAGGAGGAATTGTTTCGCGGTGGCCCGGGAGTTGAGGAACCTGTCTCAGGGTCTCTGCCCCGAATCGAATTGAGCGGGCCTTGGGGATTCTACGCAAAGTTTTATTCGGCACATCGGCTGAATCTACCGACGGCGAAGGTGCCGGAGATTGCGATCAAGAGCGGGACCACCCTGATCGTGCCGATAGTGATTCTGCACGATGCTGCTAAAACTTTGCCGGTTAGTTTTGCGGTGAGCGTGCCGGAAGGGTGGAAGGTGGTTCATGGTGGAGGACAGGTCCTGTTGCCTGCGGAAGCTTCCTCGTTTTTGGGAGTGCAGATTGAGACGCCCATTTTGACGGCAGAGCAATTGAAGAAGGCGGTGCCGCAAGAAGTGACGGTGCGGGCAGAAGCGGAAGGTAAATCGGTGGGCGAAGTGAGAATGCACGTGCTGCTGAGAGCGAGCGCGATACCGGAGTAGCGCGACGCGCTTATTTTTTGGGCCTGGCGGCTTCGAGTTGATCCCAAACAGCGTCTGGGAGCATGGCTAAATCGTTGAACTCGCCGGCACCGCGGAGCCATTGGCCGCCATCGATCACGACGCATTCCCCGTTGATGTACTCGGACATATCGCTGAGCAAGAATGCGGCGAGGTTGGTAAGTTCTTCGTGTTTGCCGAAGCGCTTCATGGGATGGCGATTGAGGGCGTGTTCTTCGAATTGCTTCGAAGGCATCAAGCGGGACCAGGCTCCCTCGGTGGGAAACGGGCCGGGGGCGATGGCGTTGACGCGAATGTGGTATTTGGCCCATTCCACCGCGAGCGAAGTGGTGAGCGCAAGGACGCCAGCCTTTGCGCATGCCGAAGGGACCACATAGCCGGAGCCGGAATTTACGGCCGCGTACGTGGTGGTAATGTTCAGGGCATTGCCGCCAAGTTTTTTCGCGATACGGCGTTTGGCAAACGCTTGCGTGCAATGAAACGTGCCACCGAGGACGATTCCCACGACAGCATTGAAAGCGTTGGGAGAAAGCTTCTCAGTACGTGCCATGAAATTGCCTGCGGCATTGTTGACCAAGGAATCGATGTCGCCGAACTGCTGCTCGGCAGCGGCGAATGCGGATTCGACGGCGGTGTAGTCGCGGACGTCACAGGTGGTGAAAGCCGCAGTCCCGCCGAGGCGATGGATTTCCGCACAAGTCTCGTTCAGTGGATCTTCGCGGCGTCCAATGATGAACAGGCGCGCGCCCAGTTTGGAGAAGGCGATGGCCATGGAGCGGCCCAGACCAGAGCCGCCTCCGGTAAGGAATATGGCACGGTCCTTTAGAAGATCGGATTGGAACATCGAGCCTCCTTTGGACGAATCAGCATTTTAGAGAAGCGAAGGCCCAGGTTCAAACAACGAACCTGGGCACCCGCGATCGCGGCGCTCTCGCCGCCGTGGCAAATTCGATTCCGAGGGAACTATTCGCGTCAGCAGGAGACACAGGTTCAAAAACGAACCTGTAACACGGGCGATAGCGCGGAATGGGGAAGAGAGGAAAAAGGAAAGGGCGGGATGGGGACCTGGACCCACCCCGCCCTGGCGCGGAAGCGGCGAACCGCGTTCCGCAATGACGCTGTGGAACAAATTCAACAATTGACCTCAGGACTGCTGCTCGCTCCCACGTATCTTATGGTTCTGCCCATCTGCGAGCTAATCAGTCCAGCTTCTCGGGTTTCCCTGATGTTCCGTGCGGCGGCTTTGTGGAGAGAAGACGAAAGCCCCGCGTCAGGGAAGTGCGGCAAGAAGCGTGTCCACAGCGTGAATCAAATCCTTCCAGGCGACCTCGACCGCTTCCTGAACTCTGGCGATGTCGCGATCGTCGGCATCCTCGAGTTCGTGGATGCGATGCTTGAATTCCGCGAAGCGAGTGCGAACGTATTCGAGTTCCCAATAGCGCTCAAGTTTGACGTTTACCCTCTGCTGAGCAAAACGGTTCTTCAAAAGAGCCACGCGCGCGGAAAGGTCTTCCACTTCCCCAACAGCCCGTTCGAGATACGCTTCCTTTAACTGCATAACTTTGGCCTTTCGCCCTGTGTTAATTGGGTGTCACCGTAGACACAACAACCTAGGCGGCCCGATTGTCGTGATGAAGAAAAAGCAGGTGATGCGCCAAAGTGGGATATTCGTAACTAAAGGAAAACAGATTAGATAGTCAAAGTGAGATGAAGTAGCGGGTGCGGTGCATGGGTGGGAATACTCAGATTGCGCTGGGAAGCGTGATGAAAAACACGCAGAGTGGGCGGATTGCGCGGAGAACTCGTGGGGAGTTGGGCGGTCAAATACGATTTGTTGATTCCGATTCGAGGAACTGGATGCTGCTTGCGGAAGTGACGGGCAAACATCATGAACATTTGCTTGCTTTTTTTGAAGCAGAACAACCCCAGGACCTAGCTTCAACTTGCTGAGTTCTGAGCCATCCCCACCCTTCGCAAAAAGCAAACCGCGAAGGGTAGGCCACCCGTGAATGGCGGGATCCCGGGTGGAACGCGGAAGCTTACTTGGGGTCTGCGGCCATGGTGGCTGGAATTGGGAGGCCCATGGCCTTGGCGTATTCGGTTTGGTACACCTGGTTGCCGGGGAATTCCTCAGTGAGTTCCTTCAGATTTTTCTGGGCGAGGGCGTCCTCTTTTTCGCGGCGAGCGGAAAGCGCAAGAAGGATTTGCGCAAAGGGTTTCAAGTAGTGGCCATTCTCGGCGGTTTTCTGAACCTCCTCCATACCGAGTTGCCTGTCGCCATGAATGCCGCCAAACCAAAGCACGAAGCGTGCCGAAGAGGACAGCGAGCCAATGACATAATAGGCCACACCAGGGGCAACGTAGGCGTCGAAAGCGTCTGGATGATCATGAAGAAGCATTTCGGCGTTGGCGTTGGCCTCTTTCAAATGTTTCAGGGCGTCATAATGCTTCTTCAGGAGCATGCTATCCGAATCGGATGCCATGCCGGCACAAAGGGTGAGGGCATATAGTCCCTCCGGATCGCGAGATTGGGTTTTCAGGAGCTGAAATGCAAGATTACGCGCCCGGCCACAAGATTCTTGGAAGCTTTTTATGCGGCCGGGGTCGGGAGTACCTTGGATACCGCCGAGGAAGCGTTTGTCGTTGAGAAAATAATCACTGGTCAAGATATGTTGGAGGAAAAATTCCTCAAACAGGTAGGTGGCCGCCAAGGAAACCTGGCCGAAGGGTTCGGTAGGGTGCTGGTCCGCCCATTTCTGGAAGATCTGGCGAGCTTGGGCGAACTGCTGCTGGTAGAGGAGGCGATATCCCTCTTCGAGCTGGGGATCCGAACTGAACGCGGGTCCGGTGGCCGGGCCGTGGGAGTGGGGACGGCCGTGAGCGCCAGAGGGCTGCGCGAACAAAGGAGCGCTCCATAGAGCCGCGAGTAGTATGTAAGCAACAAAACGCATGAGTGCACCTGCTCAGAAGAGTCCGGGAAGGAAGCGGGGCTTCCCGTACATAGCTTGGCGATAGCGCGCGTCGGAGAAGAGGACGCGCTCCTCTGTGTTGATTCTGCGAGATAAGACAAGGATGTGGGCGGCGGACCCCATACTGGCGGTGATCCAGGCACAATGGATCAGCGGGAGCACCAACATTTCAACGAAAACGGCGGCGTAATTGGGGTGACGGACGTAGCGGAACGGGCCGCTAACAATGACGCCCATTCCCGTCGAATTCATCACCTGAACATTCCAGTGCTCTCCGAGTGTGCGAATGACCCACCAGCGGACGATGTTGGTGAGGAGAAAGATGGCGAAACAAACCGCGGCGAACACGGGATAAAAGGGCCTATGGAGAAAAACGACTTCCAAGGCGGCGCCAATCAAAATAGCGGTGTGAAGGAGGACCATAGGACGAAAGACAGGATCAACCACTTTGGAGGCGCCGTGAGAGACCATTTCGCGTTGGTGGCGCTTAGAAATCAGGAGTTCGTAAAAACGCAGGAGCGCTACGACAAAGAGAAGACCAAGAAATGCTTTAACACTCAATTCCATTGCAGCAACAAAAACTCCGCGCTGAAACCAGGCCCGAACGCAGCGGCCATAGCATGTTCTCCGGCCTTGAGGGGGCGCTTTTCAAGCCACTCCTGAAGGATGAAGAGGATGGTAGCGCTGGACAAATTTCCGACGTTGGCGAGGATGTCCCAAGACGGCTGAGTGTCGCACTTACACAAACCCAATTGCTGCTCAACGTTTCCCAACAGGCGGGCGCCTCCGGGATGGAGAATCCAGCCCTTGATGTCCTGGCGGGTCTTGCCGTTGCGCTCCAGGAATCCGTGTACTAGCTCCTTGATTTGCGCACCGATCATTTCAGGCACGTCTTTAGCCAAGAGTATGTGAAAACCGGAATCGCGTAGATCGAAGCCCATGGCACCTAAGGAATCGGGAAAGGTGTAAGTTTCCGTGACGAGAACTCGAGGCCCGGGCTTGTCCTTCCCGGTGACCACCACGGCCGCGGCTCCGTCGCCAAATAGAATCGATGAGATCAGATTCGCCTGGGAAATATCCCTGCGCTGGAAAGTAAGCGAGGGTAACTCGACGGCGATGATGAGCACATTCGCCTGAGGATGAGATTTGATGTAATCCGCCGCGCGGGAGATGGCCATAGCTCCGGCGGCACAGCCGAGTTCGGTAAACGGCATACGGCAAATATCGGAGCGGAAACCCATTAACTTGATGAGATGAGCGTCGAGCGAGGGAATCATGAAGCCGGTGCAAGAGACGGTGATGATCAGATCGATATCTGCGGGACGCAGATCAGCCTTGGCCAAGCACTTTTCGGCAGCTTCGCGACCGAGCTTTATAGCGTGCTCAATGTATTCGTTATTGGTCTGACCGAGCGCCCTGGGTTCGATAGTGTAGTCGATGGGGAAAATGGCGTGACGCTGGTGCACTTGGGCATTGTCCACAATGGCCATCATCGCTTCCACGCGGCGGTCGGGGATGTCAAACACCCGGCCCATGTAATATTTCACGTCATCGCGAGTGATGAGGTACGGAGGTAAAGCGGTAGCCGAGGCGGAGATAGTTGCGCGAGAGGAGTGCCCGTTCGATGAGACCCGGTTCGACAAGTTCAATTGTACCGCCCCCCAACCGGCATATACTCCCTATCCAGACCAGTACTATAACTGATGGGCGCAACCTTTAAGGCGGAGACCATGTAGTGGCTTACTCTACATCAAATCCAGCGTGAGGGGAAATGCCAAGAACAAATGAGCAACTGATAACAATAGGGTGTTGGCAATCAACCTGCGCCAAACGTAGTTTTCATGCGCATCCAGTTTCGTTCTACCCAGTAAACTACCGTGAAATGGAGAATATGCAATTAGCCGGCGGCTTCCTGGCTGGCTCGGATCTCCTGCCAGCGGCGCGGGCGTTTGTTGTACTGCAAGACCCTTTTACGCAGGCGAATGGATTTGGGGGTGATCTCGACCAGCTCGTCGTCGGCGATGAATTCGATGGCTTGCTCGAGGCTGAGCTGGCGGTGGGGGATGAGCCGGATAGCTTCGTCGGCGGAAGAAGAGCGCATGTTGGTGAGCTTCTTTTCTTTGGTGACATTTACTTCCATGTCCTGCTCGCGGGAATTTTCACCAACGACCATGCCTTCATACACCTCGATGCCAGGCCCAATGAATAACTCGCCACGTTCTTGTAATTGCCAAAGAGCATAGGCAGTGGAAACGCCGCCGCGGTCGGCCACCAGCGCGCCGGTAGGCCGAAGGGCCATGTCGCCGCCGTATTGTATCCAGCCATCGAAGATCGAATGAATGAGGGCGGTGCCGCGGGTGTCGGTGAGCAACTGGCTACGAAGGCCGATCAAGCCGCGTGAGGGGATTTTGAAATCGAGGCGAACGCGCCCGGAGCCATGGTTGCTCATTTTGAGCATTTCGCCGCGGCGACTGCCGATGGTTTCCATGATGATGCCGATAAAGTTCTCGGGGATGTCGATGACCAGACGCTCGACAGGCTCGAGTTTCTTGCCGTTTTCGTTGCGGACGACGATTTCGGGTTTGCCCACCATGAGTTCGAAGCCTTCACGGCGCATAGTTTCGATCAGAATGGCAAGCTGCAATTCGCCGCGACCGAGAACGCGAAAGGATTCGGGAGTATCGGTGTCTTCGACGCGGATGGAAACGTTGGTGAGAAGTTCCTTGGCCAGACGATCACGGAGGTCGCGTGAGGTGAGATAGGTACCTTCCCGACCACAGAGCGGGCCGGAATTAACGGAGAAAATCATGGCGAGGGTGGGCTCATCGATGGTGAGTGGCTCGAGAGGCTCGGGAGTTTCGAGCGAGGTGATACTTTCGCCGATCTGAATGCCTTCGACGCCCGCGATGGCTACGATGTCACCAGCGAGGACCGAATCGGCTTCGTCGCGCTCGAGGCCGCGGAAGGTGTAGAGCTTGGTGATTTTGGTGGAGAGGAGGCGGCCGTCCAGTTTGCTGATGCCAACTTCTTCGCCGCGTTTGAGCGTGCCATTGAAAACGCGGCAGATGGCCAGACGGCCGAGGAAATCGGAATAGTCAAGATTGGTGACTTGGAGTTGGAGTACGCCTGAGGGATCACCGGTGGGACGGGGAATTTTGTTGACGATGGCTTCGAACAACGGGAGCAGATCCTTGGAGTCGTCGCCGATTTTACGGTGAGCGACTCCGGCCCGCGCGTTGGTATAGACGATGGGAAAATCGAGCTGATCTTCGGTGGCGTCGAGGTCGATAAAGAGGTCGTAAATTTCGTTGAGAACTTCCGCGGGACGCGCGTCGGCGCGATCGATTTTGTTCAGGACCACAACTGGGGGAAGCTTGGCGGCGAGCGCCTTCTGCAGGACGTAGCGGGTCTGGGGAAGGGGGCCTTCGCTGGCGTCGACAAGTAGCACTACCCCGTCGACCATGCGAAGCGCGCGTTCGACTTCACCGCCGAAGTCACTGTGGCCAGGAGTATCGACGATGTTGATTTTAGTATCGTGAAAAAAGAGGGCGGTATTTTTCGCAAGGATGGTGATGCCGCGCTCGCGTTCCAGGTCGTTAGAGTCCATCACGCGCTCGACGACGGCTTGATTGGCGCGGAAGATGCCGCTCTGGCGGAGCATGGTATCCACGAGGGTAGTTTTGCCGTGGTCCACGTGAGCAATGATGGCGATATTGCGAATGTCTTGGCTCATGTGCGTAAAAGTGTCTTGAGACAAAAATAGCTGCTGAGACAACCAGCAGCCCGGACGAATCCCTTCTTCATCGATTTCAGGTGCGGTCTATGAACCTATATTTTACCAGAGCTAGTGCGTGGAGGCCACTTCACGTTCGTTGCCTGGTTGCGCGGTGGGCGGGCTTCCGGCTGAGGCGAAGCATGTGCCCGGGCAGGGTATGGTATGCTCACGGCGATTTTTTGTACGCATCTGAAAGTAATGAGGCTTATGTGAGGGAGCAGATGAAGTTGGTGAAAAACCGGTTATGGGTTGCGGTGTTTTTGCTGGCGTTTTCGTTTGCGGTGAATGCGCAGGACCAGCGAACCCCGCGGCCGGACCTGCCGAAGCTGTTCGAAAAAAAGGAAGTGATGATCCCGATGCGCGATGGGGTGAAGCTGCACACGGAGATTTACACGCCGCGCGAGGCGCACGAAGCTCTGCCGATGCTGATGGAACGGACGCCTTACGGAGTGTCGGGCGGACCGGCTGGGTATAGTGGCTTGCTGTTTGCAGCGCAGGATTTGTATGCCGACGGTTACATCTTCGTGTATCAGGACATTCGCGGGAGGTACGGCTCGGGCGGGCAATTTGAGATGAACCGGCCGTTGCACGATCCGAAGGATGTGAATGGAGTGGACGAAAGCACGGACACCTACGACACGATTGATTGGCTGGTGAAGAATGTCGCGAACAATAATGGGCGAGTGGGAGTGTGGGGAATTTCGTACGGAGGTTTTCTAGCGGCGATGGCGATGGTGAACCCGCATCCTGCGCTGAAGGCGGTGTCGGAGCAGGCGTGCATGGGCGATGCGTGGATGGGGGATGATTTTTTTCACAATGGCGCGTTCCGATTGAGCTACGGATTCGAATATGCGGCGTTGATGGAAACCACGAACGAGAATTACAGCTTTGAGTTCAATGTGTTCGACTTGTACGACTGGTTTCTGCGGCTGGGAGTGCTTTCGAATGCGAATAAGATGTATTTTCACGACAAAATTCCCACCTGGAATAATTTCGTAAACCATCCGAATTACGACGAATTCTGGAAGATCCATGCAGTCGAAAGCGCGTTGAAGACCACGACGGTTCCCAATCTGAATGTGGCGGGCTGGTGGGACCAGGAAGATTTTTATGGGCCGATGCGCACTTACGAAAATTTGGAAAAGTCCGATGCACAACACCTGAATTTTCTGGTGGCTGGCCCATGGAACCATGGCGGCTGGGCGAATGGAGCAGGCGATTCGCTCGGCGAAATTCCGTTCGACTCGAACACGGCGCAATATTTCCGGCAGAAGGTGGAAGCGCCGTGGTTCGCATACTGGCTGCACGACAAAGGAACGTTGCCGTTGAAAGAGGCGCTGCTGTTTCAGACCGGCAGCGACGTATGGACCAGATTCGACAACTGGCCGCCGAAAGAGGCGAAGAAGGAAAATTTATACTTTGGGGAAAATGGGAAGTTATCGTTTGACCCGCTGGCAACCAAAAAGGTGGATGCATTCGATTCGTATGTGAGCGATCCGGCTCATCCTGTACCGTACCGGCATCGACCCATTGACATGACTTATCCCAACGACCATCCGGGCTCCTGGTATACGTGGCTGGTGCAGGATCAGCGGTTTGTGGACAACCGTCCTGATGTGCTGACCTGGCAGACCGACGAACTGCAGGACGACGTGACCATCGCCGGCAGCGTGACCGCAAAACTCTTCGCGTCGACGACGGGAACGGACAGCGACTGGGTGGTGAAATTAATTGATGTTTACCCTCAGAAGGTAGAGTCTGACTGGAAACTTTCCGGATATGAGTTGATGATTGCCGATGAGATTTTCCGTGGGCGGTTCTGGAAGTCGTGCGAAAGGCCCGAGCCGCTCGTGGCGGCCCAGGTGACGCCGTTCACATTCAGCTTGCACACCGCCGACCATGTGTTCAAGAAGGGGCATCGCATCATGGTGCAGGTGCAGAGCACGTGGTTCCCGCTGTACGACCGCAATCCGCAGAAGTTTGTGCCGAATATTTTTGATGCGACGGCCGCGGACTATCAGAAGGCGACACAACGGATTTACCGTTCAGCGGAATATCCGTCCAGCGTAGAAGTATCGGTGGTGCCGGAGAGCGACGGACGGTAGGGGGCATGAATTATGAATTCTCGTCTCTGCATAATTCAGCAGGCTCCAGGGGCTAAAGCTAACGTGTGAAAACGGCACGACCGCCATGTCAGAAGAGAAGAGAGATTCATCGCAACAGGCGCGATGGAAAATCGTACCTCGCTACGCGGACTCCGCTCGGAATGACGAGGTTGGGGGTTTCTCGGCAAGCTGTCAGGACGGTTTAGGGCTCTGCGGAAGTAGATTCAGCACGACCTGAAACCACCAATTCGGCTGGTAGCAAATCTGCACAGGCACACCGCGGAGCGGCCCTTGCGTGCCGGCGTAGACGGTGAAGTAGCTCTTCTTCCCGGTGAGCTTGTTGGTGGAAACAAAATCGAGTTGGCGAAGATTCTTTTGAGTAGTGTCGAGGAGGACGGAATTGTTCGGTCCGTTGATATGCACAGGCAAGGCGTCGATGGACTGTACTTGTACCAAGGTCATGGTGTTCTCTTGCGCGTCATAAACATAACAACGGGACATCGGCGCAGCACGACCGTGAAGGGCTTCCTGCATTAGTTCCGCGACGGTGGCGAGAAATTCCGCGGAACGCTGGCAGCCCGAAGGGTCCTGAAACGAGCGCACCGGGCGAGTGGAATCCGCCAAATGTTCGAGCATCACAGGCTCGGCGCGATCGTAGTCATGAAGGTTGAAATCGATATCCGATTCCAGGGGCACGACCAAGGAAACTGCGTGGGAAGGTTCGACACGTGTCAGGATCCCGGTGAAATCATGCAGGCCCAGCTGTTTTTCCCGCGCCAGTTCTGATTGCATTTCCGCGGTGGATTTACCGCGCGAGGATTTCATAAAGCCAAAAAAGGCGCTGGAGGTAATGTCTTCCGGAAGCGCGGAAGCCACCGGCTCTTTGTGCCAGGAGACTTCGGTGCCCGCGCCCCAGCGATTGATGGCGCGAGGGGCTTTTTGGGGATCGCTTCCAAAGAGAACCTGAATGAATTCCATGCGCGGGTGTTCTGCGGAAACACCGCGGCGGATGTAGCCGCCGCCAACGTCGTCCTTACCGACCCAAAACAACAATAAGCGGAGACGCGCGGTCATTACGTAATCGTATTGCACCAGGTTTTGCGGGGCGTTGTGGAACCAGTGCAGCGCCTCGTCGAGGGGTTGCCGATCTGCAAGGGACGAAGAAGAAGCGGGAAGAAAAGCGCAAAGCAAAAGTACAAAAGTTATTGCGAGGGTGCACCGAAGGAAAAAAGTCACGCGGTGGGTCCGCCGCGAAGGTGTGTCATAAAGCGAAGATAAGCGCGAAATGTTACGAGGCTTTGACATGAATTTGAAACAACAAAAAGTCCGGGGAAAAGCGGGCATTTTGTGTCGAAAGAATTATCAAAATTCAAATCTTGATGCTGGTGTCATGCACCGGTAATGCTGGATTTCTAGTTTCGTAAACGAAAGAGAAACTGTTGTGCGGTTAAGTCAGACGATACGGAGCGTCCGATGAACAGATCCCGCACCCAGATCTACAGGTTCAAGGCACGATCCCCGGAGTTCGGGCGTTGCAGCACGGGTATTTCCCTCCACAGCCATACGATGCACTCGAAGGAGTACCTAGGCCGCTTACCAAACTATATCGCGAAATTCCCGATTGGGTCGTACATTTTGGAGCGTGAAATTGGGCGTTTGCACCTGTATGAAGGGCGCATCTTTAATTTTAAGAAGGTGTATTGGTCCCCACCGCTATCCCCGCGAGAGGCGCACGAGCTGGAATGCAAACAGATCGAAGAGCAACTGGGCCGAAGCGCACTGGTATCGCTAACGGACCACGACACGATTGAGACGGGGTTGCATCTCAGGTTGCTGGAGAAAACGCGAAGGGCACCAATTTCGGTGGAATGGACGGTTGGTTACGAAAAGACCGAATTCCACATTGGAGTGCACAACCTTCCGGCATCGCGTTCGCGCGCATGGATGAAGGAGTTCGCCGCGTATCGGGCTAAACCGAATGCGGAGCGGCTGCGCAGCATTTTCGCGGGGCTGAATAACGAAAAAAGCACGCTGATTGTGCTGAACCACCCGTATTGGGACGCCGAGAGCATTGGGTCCGCGGAACATCGAGAAAGTTTACGCGGTTTTCTGGAACAGTACCTTCCATTTCTGCATGCGGTGGAACTCAACGGGATGCGCTCGCGCCGCGAGAATCGCGAAGTGCTGGCACTGGCGGAAGCTATCGATCGACCGGCGATTTCTGGCGGAGACCGACACGGGTGCGAACCAAATGCCGTGGTGAACGTATCGGGCGCAGCGAGCTTTGACGAATTTGTGGCCGAAGTGCGCAACGACCGGCGGAGCGAAATTGTGCTGATGCCGCAATTTTTCGAACCGCTGCCACTGCGGCTGATCGAGAATGCCTGGCACGCTTTGGCGGACGCGCCAGGAGAGTTTGGGCGGCGGCACTGGATGACGCGGGTATTTATCGAACAGGATGGGGAAGCGAAGGCGCTTTCTCAGTTCACCGGCACGCGTTTCGAGCGGGTGATCGAGAAATTCCGCTGGGTGATCGGGCTGGTGGCGAATCCGGTGTTACGGCCGGCATTGCGGCTGCCCTTCCTTGGATATGAAGAAGGAGGGTTATGACCCAAGTGCCGCGGGTGGCGCTGATGTGCGAGACCTTCCAGGAAATTAATGGCGTGGCCCTGACGGCGCGGCAATTGGTGGCATATGCGAGGAGGCACAATTTTCCGTTACTGGCGATTCATGGTGGCAAACAGCCGGGGGTGTATGCGGAGGGGAGCGTCCGGCGAGTGGAACTGAAGCGATCCTGGCTGAGCATGGGGATCGAACGCGATCTGGAGTTCGATTTCGCGTTCTGGCGGTATAGCAAACGGATCCGCGGGGAATTGCAGCAGTTCCAGCCGGACGTGATTCACATTACCAGCCCGGGGGAATTGGGCGAACTGGGCGCATATCTGTCGCGAAAGTTAAACGTGCCGCTGGTAGCTTCGTGGCACACAAATTTCCACCAATTTGCCGCGAGGCGATTGCAGAAGTTGATCGGATTTTTGCCGGCGAAGATGAGTAGGCCGGTGGTGGCGTGGTCACAGGAGCGCGGGTTGCGGCTTTTGCTGTGGTTTTATGGTTTTGCGGCGGTGACATTGGCCCCGACCACCACCCAGGTGGAATGGCTCGAGAAAGAATTGGGAAAGCCTTCCTTTCTGATGCCGCGAGGCGTGGATTCCGAGCAATTTCATCCAAAGCACCGAACGGTTAACGACGGAATTTTGCGGCTAGGATTTGTCGGCCGGGTCACACCAGAGAAAGGCGTGCGACTGTTTCGAAGGATCGAGCAGGCTTTGCTGGAAAACGGAGTTGGGGATTTTCGAATTGTAATTGTGGGAGCCGGCAGCGAGGTGGCCTGGCTGAAACGCCGCCTGAAACACGCGGAATTCACGGGGATATTGCGAGGGGAAGAATTGGCGCGGGCTTACGCGAACATGGACGTGTTTGTGTTTCCGTCGCGAACGGACACGTACGGAAACGTGATACAGGAGGCGGCGGCTTCGGCCGTTCCCGCAGTGGTGACGAATGAAGGAGGGCCGCGCTACCTGGTGGTGCCGGGAGAAACCGGCTACATCGCGGAAGAAGATACGGAATTTGTGGAGAGGGTGGTGGAATTAGCGCGTAATGCGGACTTGAGGACGAGGTTGGGACGAGCCGCGCGGGAAAGAATGGCCGGAATTTCGTGGGACGCTGCGTTTGAGAAGACTTATGCCGCGTATCAGCACTGCCTGCCAGGGAATGCACAAGCACGAGCGCTTGCGCAAAGTGCCGGTGTAGCGCGGGCTGGTGTGAACGGCACGCGCAGAGACAATTTCCAGGCGTTAATCTGAGGCGCGAGCTTCGCCCGATTTGAAGACGGTCCAGGGGCCGGCTTTCATGTCGTGCAAATAGGGTTCTTGCCACGCGTATTCGGGATGAGCGGCAAGGAAGGGCTTGGCGATAAAATCTTCGCCGCAAGGATGTCCCATCCGAGCGATCAATTCCATGTTCTTGGTCATGGTGGAATCGGTAGCCTTGCCTTGTACCGCGCCGCCGGGATAGAAGGGGCCCCAACCCCAAATGGCAATGCCGCGGTCCACAGTGTCCACATGGCCGCAGAGGGTGCGTTCGTTGGCCTCGGTCTTTTTCTGATAGGTGTCGAGGTGGTCGCTCAACAGTTGCTGAGCTAATACCACATCAATTTTGCCCTTGTTGTCGTTCAGGAGTTGATCCCAACGGGCGCGGCGCGCATTGGGAGAAGTTGCCGGGTCGTTGGGGTCAAATTGCGGTGTATCCAGCTTGAGCACTTTGGGATCGCGGGCCCAGTTGGAGCCAGAGAATACGCCGTCCTTGGTCTTCCAGAGCTTATAGGTCTTCAGGCCCAATTCGAATTGGGCAATTTCGCCGGTCTTGCGGTCACCGAGCAGCCAATCGTTGGCGTAACCACCATTGTTGCCATCGCGCATGATGCGTGCGTAGTCTTCGATCGAGCCGGCGTATTGCAGGGCCTTGCGCGCGCGCATGAATTCAGGCGTGCCGTTGGGATCCCAGCCTTCGAACTGGGTGATGGTGGTTTCCGTGATCATTAAACCGTCGCTATTGATGCCGAAGTCGTCGTCGCTGACAATCACACCGGGGAAGCCGTCCATTAAAATGCGGTAACCGTGGGTGGGCTGAATATCGAAGATGACGCGCCAGCGTTCACCTTTCATGTAGCTGGTCCAATTATTGTGGGCAATCACGATTCCGCCGTCTTTGGTCCAGCTCCCCGTGGCGACAAAGGCGCTGCAGTTACCGGGACTCTTCAGGTTCGGCGCGTTCGCTTTTTTGGACTGCTTGTTGAGCCAGGGCACGTAGTAATCGGGAACCTCTTCGAAGGAATTCAAGGCGACGATGTCGTAGACGTCTAATTGCGAGCCGGTGCGCGCGTTCAGGCCTTCGGCAATGCCTTGAAGCTCCTGCTGGTATTCGGGATCGAGCTTGGGCCAGAGATTCTCGCGGGCCACTTCGCGGAAAAAGGGCCAATCGCGCTTGGTGTCGTGCATCATGTCCGCGGCCACGACGGGAAACGCGTCTTCGATTTCATTGCCGAGCAAGTAGCCGTGCTGGAAGCCGATGGTGGATGGGTCACCTTCAAGATGAACGTAGACCCAGCCGCCGCGTTCGAAGGTGTACCCGCCCTTCAGTCGTGGATCGCTGGAATTGGCGTGCTCGCGGGCGGAGGCGATCGCCGCATCCATCTCGTGCTTGGCAGCTTCAGCATCGGTGTGGGAACGACCGCCGGCCCAAATAAGGAGAGCTGCGCCGATAACCACGATTGCCAGGGCGACGACTTTCCGCAGACCATCAGACATGTGCCGTAGCTCCTTTGCGGGTGGAAGAAAGATGAAGCGAGTCTATCGAGAATTCGGAACTGTCACAACCGAGGGAATCGGCTGACCGCGTGCACGAGGACGGCATTGTCTGCTACATTCGCAAAATGCTAACGGCTATCACACGAAAGGTAAGTCCTGGGCTGGCGAATTGCGAGCTGAGTTTCATTCCACGCGAGCCTATCGACATGCAGAATGCCCGTGCGCAACATGCGGCGTACGAAGCGCTGCTGGGCAAACTTGGCGCCCGGGTGATTTCCTTGCCCGAAGAGCCGGACCTGCCAGACTCTATGTTTGTGGAGGATCCGGCTATTGTACTGAATGAGGTGGCGGTGATTTTTCCGTTGGGCACGGAATCACGGAGGAAAGAAGCGGCGAGCATCGCGACAGCGCTGGAGAAATTTCGGAAGCTGGCATATGTGAAGTTGCCGGGAACGGTCGAAGGCGGCGACGTGTTGCGAGTCGGGAGAAAGCTCTTCGTGGGGATTACGGCGAGGTCGAATCCCGAGGGCATCCGGCAATTGGCGGTGATTGTGGAACATTTCGGGTACGACCTGACGGCAGTGCCGGTGAACGGCTGCCTGCATCTGAAATCCGCAGTGAGCAGTCTCGGTGGAAACATGCTGCTGGCGAACCGTGGGTGGTTCGATTGGAAGCGGATGCAGGGCTACGATTGGGTGGATGTGGACCCGACGGAAGCACGTGCGGCAAACGCACTGGTGGTTGGCGATCAAGTGATCTTCCCGGCGTCGTTTCCCAAGACGCGAGCGATTCTGGAAGGACGTGGGCTGCATGTGCAGCCCCTGGATATCAGCGAATTGCAGAAAGCCGAGTCGGGGCTGAGCTGTTCCAGCCTGTTGTTTGAGGCGGCAGTGTAGAGGCGTATTCGCCCAATGTTCGCTGACATTGCGGTGACTATTGTTGCGAAATATTCATTGGCAAAGCTGGCGGGCATGCTATGCTTTTTGCATGTTGGCTATTGCCACGAAGCGAATTCCGTCCCCGTCGACCAAGTCCTCCAAGTCGGCTACGTCCACTATTATGCGCACTACCATCGCTTCGGGCGCGGGGAGAAACAGCTAGCCAGCTAGAAAAAGTTTCCAAACCCACCGCCAGAAGCGAACCTGGCGGTGGGTTTCTTAGTTTCAGCCCCCTCCAGAGACGCTCCGGCGACAAAACACAAGGAGCGGTTGCCATGAACCCGGAACAGCAGGAAGCGAGCCTAAACGCGGAAGGCAGCTTAGGTCGGCATGAACGAAGTACCGGCCTGGAGCGCGTGCTGGCATTGAAGAGCGAACATCAGCTGCAAGAGAACGCAGTCGTCCTTAAATTTGGGGGTAGTTCACTGCTGGGAGCGGAGCGGATGCTGCGCACGGCTCGACTGGTGGAGGGAGAGTCCGAGACGCGGCCGGTTACTGTTGTGGTGTCGGCGATGAAAGGCGTGACGGACCGTCTGCTGTGCGTGGGACACTGTCTTGACGAAGGCCACAACATGCAGGCGCGGAAGGAAGCGGAGTCGGTTGTGGAGTTGCATGAGACCACGGTGACCGAATTGCAGCTCGATGCCAAGGAGCATGACCGCGTAGAAGCGGAGATGGCGTTTTTGGCGGGGGATTTGCTGCACGAGGCGCCAGTGCGCGGACGGATTCACGTAAATGGAGCCTTGCTGGATCGTCTGGCTTCTTTCGGCGAACGTTTTGCAGCACGATTGTTTGCGGCGGCGCTTGCAAAGATCGGGGTGTCGGCGGTGCCGGTGGCCTCTTCGGATTTTGTGCTAACATGCGAAACTTTTCGAGAGGCTAAGCCGCATATGGAGCAGACGCGCCGGCGCGGGCGCGACATTTTGCTGCCGTTGCTGGAAGCGGGAATCGTTCCAGTGGTGACGGGCTTTATCGGGGCAACGCAGGACGGAAGAATCACTACGTTGGGACGTAACAGTTCGGATTATTCAGGGGCGCTAATCGCGCATGTGGTAGACGCGGAGGAACTGCTGATCTGGACGGACGTGGACGGAATCTACACGGCCAATCCGCACGAATCCGCTGAGGCGAAATTGCTGCACGATCTCAGTTACGACGAAGCGCACGCGTTAGCGGCAAGTGGAGCGAAGGTGCTGCACCCGCATGTTTTACCGCTGGCTGCACAAACGGAAATGACGGTGTGGGTGAAGAACACATTTAAGCCATATGCTCGCGGGACCCGCATCGGTTCGCGACAAAACGGAGGGTTGGCATGAGCGCTCGGGCAAATACCAAGAAATGGCGCGCGGGCGTGTTGGGCGCCACGGGAATGGTGGGGCAGCGTATCGTGAAGCTGCTTGCCGAGCATCCGTGGTTTGAATTGACGGCAGTGGCAGCGTCCGAGCGATCCACCGGCAAGACGTATGCGGAGGCAACGCGGTGGCACCTGGAAGGTGCGGTGCCGGAACGCGCGCGAGGTTTGCTGGTAAAGGATCTGGATCCCACATTGGATTGCGATTTTGTGTTTTCGGCGCTGGATTCGTCGGTGGCCGGGGAAGCCGAATCGCAGTTCGCACGCGCGGGTTATCCGGTGGTAAGCAATTCCAAAAATCACCGAATGGACGCGGACGTGCCGCTGCTGATTCCCGAGGTGAATGCAACGCACGTGGATAGCATACCGGTACAGCAAAAGAATCGAGGATACGATACCGGCTTTATCGTGACGAACCCGAATTGTTCGACCGCGGGATTAGTGCTGGTGCTGAAACCGCTGGCGGACGCGTTTGGTCTGGAGAAGTTGTTCGTGGTGACGATGCAGGCAGTTTCCGGAGCGGGTTACCCCGGCGTGGCGTCGCTGGACGCGCTTGGGAATGTGGTGCCGTTCATTAGCGGCGAAGAAGAGAAGATGGAAGCCGAGCCGCAGAAACTGCTGGGGAAATGGGATGGCAAACGGTTCATCGATGCGGGTCTGGGAATCAGCGCGCATTGTAATCGCGTGCCGGTGGTGGACGGGCACCTGGAATGCGTGTCGGTGCGGCTAAAGAAAACGGCGACCCTTTCCGAAGTGCGGGGGGCGCTGCGCAGCTTCGAGGTTTCAGAAGAGCTGGCGTCTCTGCCGACGGCCTTGAAACATCCTGTGGTGGTTCATGACGGAGAGGACCGGCCCCAACCGCGAAAAGACGCGAACACCGGGCATGGCATGGCCGCGGTGGTCGGGCGGGTGCGCGAGTGTCCGCTGCTGGATGTGAAGCTGACGCTGCTGTCGCACAATTTGCTGCGTGGCGCGGCTGGAGCGGCGGTGCTGAATGCGGAATTGCTGGCGGCACGAGGATTGCTGAAGTCGAGGCAGGCTGCGGGTACGCACGCGGTGGAGGAAGTGTCGCTGTGACAGGGGAGGTTGCGTCCAGTTGAGAGCGAAGAGGGATTCCTCACTTCGTTCGGAATGACGTGTTAGGTGCGCGGGACGACGAGTAGACTGCGAATGACGGGATAGGACGACGGAATCACGGATAGAGGCCAGAAGTCGAATGACGGAGTAGGTTACCAGCGGACCTGGAATTGAATCTCCTGGCCTGCTGCGTATTTTTGTAGCAACGCGCTCATACGCTGGCAGGAAGCTTCCAGGCCTTCGGCACCACCGAACGAAATCAGGATAGCGGCAATGTTGCGAGTCGAGGAAGTCACCATGGTGCGCTCGGAATCGCTGGTTGGGCTGCCATGTGGACCTTCCGCATCGGAAAAGATGGGCAAGCCTTCGAGGTTCAAATCATACTTGCCTATTCCTTTGTAGGTTTCGCCGGCGCGACCTGGCCGGAAGACGATGTCTCCCTTCACGTTCGCCAGATCATAAAGTCCAATTGGAAAGCGGCTTTCGACGGAGATCAGATTGATGACGTCAACCACGGCGTTAATTTGGGGAAAACCCTTGCCGCTGATGATACGGCGGAGCAATGCTTCCGCCGAACCGCGATAGCGGGCGGGATCTTTTCCCAGCGCCTTGTAGCCCGCACGAGTAGCAAGGATTTTGGGCGATTCGAGAAGAGCGCGAGGATCGGGAAGATGCAGGATTTCGGTTTCCCGGAGTTTCATCTCGTCCAGAAGGGCGGCGGGGGTTTCGCCGGTGACTACCGTGGCGGTCAAAAATCCAAGAGCGACGCGGGGACACTTTGCTTTCAGGACCGGATCAATTGTGAGGTTAGCCATGCCGTCAAGAATACTCGACGGCATGCGGGTTGGCACACTGGGATAGCGGCGGAAATTTAAGAATATCTCGATCGGATGCAAGTTGGCCGATCTAAAGTTCGGCCACCACACAGGCTGAATTAGCGGAGCACGGGCTTGGCGCGGCAGGCCAGGCAAGTGTAATTCGTATTGCCGGTGACCTTGCCCCACTCGATGCGGCACACGGCGCAAAGCTCGGAGGATTGATAGTCGCAATCGGCACACAGCTCATCTGTTCGGAGAGGAAGTTCTTTGGCGTATTCGCTGATGGAAACCTTGGTGCCGCAACGCGAGCATCGAATGGAACTCAGAGCACCGCCAAGAGCCGGCACGCTGGCGACCTTCTTGTCCAACATGTCTAAAGCGCGCTTGGCGATGTGTTCGGCGGTCAGGCCAAAATGTTGCACCAGTTCCCATGGATTGCCGGAGACACCGAAGCGATCTTCAACGCCGATCATGCTCCATTGCAACGGCGGGCGGAAATTCTTGCGGTGTTGCAGGATGGCGCCCCCAATGATGTTGCCAAATCCGCCGACTTGATGCTCCTCCGCGGTGATGACCACGCGGGTTTCGTCGGCAGCTTGAACGATGGTGGCAATATCCAGCGGCTTCACGGTGTGAACGTTGACGATGCGCGATTCGATGCCATACTCGTCTTTCAGAATCGTGGCGGCGCGCATGGCTTCAGGAACCATGGGACCGCAAGCGATGATGGCCAATTGCTCGTGTTCGTTGCGATAGCGCGAGCCAAGAATGGTGTCGAATGCATCTAGAAATTTGGGTTGCTTGCCTCGATAGCGAATCACGTTGGCAGTGCCGAATTCGTACGGCGTCTCTGCATTGGTAACCACAGGGGTAGCTTCGCGTGCAAAGCGCAAGTAACACGGACCGACGAGAGCAAGCAGGGCATGCAGTGTGGCTTTTTCGGTCTCCACGGAATCGCAGGGCACCACGACATTCATATTGGGAAGAATGTTTGTCAGCGCGATTTCTTCCAGCGCTTGATGGGTAGCCCCGTCAGGCCCCACGGATATTCCGCCGTGAGCGCCAGCAATTTTCACGTTCAGGTTGGAATAGCAAATGGTGGTGCGGATCTGGTCCCACGCGCGGCCTGAGGCGAATACGCCATAGGTGCCGGTGACTGGAATGAATCCCTCGCGAGACAGCCCCGCGGCGACGCTCATCATGTTTTGCTCGGCGATACCCACGCTAAAAACGCGATTTTTGCGTTCGGGATGTTTGGCTTCGAAGTCGGTGATGCGGATGGAGCCCGAAATGTCGGCATGCAATGTAACTACGCGCGGATCTTCCCCGGCTTTTTCCAACCCGCGACCGAAACCCATGCGGGTGGGGTCCATATCGACTTTCATCGAGTCGCGTGAATTCCACCAATATTCGTTGGCGAACTTTGGAATTTCGGTCTTGGCCTTTTGGGCAGCTTCGCGGGCGCTGGTGGCTGCACGCTGCAACAAAGCATCCACACGGGAGCGGGGAAAGTCTGGCGTGAGCAGTTCGGTCAGGGCCTTCTCAAACTGATCTTTTTTCGGGGCGGTGCCGTGCCAGCTGGCTTCGTTCTCCATGTAGGAAACGCCCTTGCCTTTGATGGTGCGCGCCAAAATTACCGTGGGCTTTCCTGATTCTTGGCGGGCACGCGAAAACGCATCCAGGATTTGCGACATATCGTGACCATCGATGGCGATCACATTCCATCCGAAGGCCGCATACTTTTCGGCCAGTGGCTCGACGCTCATCACGTCTTTTACCCAGCCATCGATCTGCAAACGATTCACATCGATAATCGCGCAAAGATTTCCCAGCTGGTAATGTCCGGCGGACATGGCGGCTTCCCAGACGCTGCCTTCCTGCTGCTCGCCATCGCCCATGATCACGTAGACGCGATAATCCTCACCGCGCAATTTGCCGGCGAGCGCGTTTCCGACGGCGGCACCGAGGCCTTGCCCGAGAGAACCACTGGAAATTTCCACGCCCGGGACTTTGAGCCAGTTGGGGTGACCTTCGAAGTTCGCGCCCAATTGCCGCAGCAACACAACATCATCGAGCGGAAAATATCCGGCGCGACCCAACGAGACGTACAGCGCAGGCGCTTTGTGTCCAGCGGACCAAAACACGCGATCGCGGTGGGGCCAAGCCGGATCGGATGGGTCGTGATTCAAAACATTCAGGTAAAGTGCAGCCGCAAGATCCATCACGGACAAAGTGCCACCGGGGTGACCGGAACCAGCGGCGAAAATGCTGACCACGTCCATGGCGCGCATTTCCGCGGCGGCAGCTTTCAATTGGTCTACGTCAAGGCGTGGACCGCGAGCTTCCGAATTGGCTTTCATAGCGAAAGCTCCTTTGCGAGACACTGAGCCACAAGACTCAGCGGTTGCGGGGATTCCCTCGGTCCGAGACGGTGAATCCAAGTTGGGCGCGTGGAACGCAACGAGCCACTCCCGAAGCCAGCACAGGTAAGTCTCTAAAGGTAAGAGGCTTACGTGAGAGTGCGTGGCTGAATTCCAGGGCAATAGCCCGGGAAGGACCCGGAATCGGCAGACAACTACGGATTACGGGAGCAAGGAGGTGACCAGAGCGTAAGCGGGCCTACAAAGGGAAACCCAAGAGGCCCCGCGCAAATGCGCCGCCGGGGGCGGAGGCGCCGATCTGAAGTTCGGCCACTACACAAAAAAAAACGCAGGCATGAAAACCAGCGCTACGACCCTTGCGGTGGCTGGCGAATGCCGTGTCGAAAAAACCAACGGCCCGCTTCGGAAAGCGGGCCCTACCCAAGCAAGGCGAAACCCAAGAGCCCACACGGTTGAGGGTGCGTGACACGGTGGATCTCGCTGGCATGGCCGGGAGCTGTTAATGCGGCAACGGCTTCAATCGCGCGGTGAAGTGGCGCAAAAACGGCGCGGCGTGAACCAGTTCGTAGCCTGGAATCTTTTCGCGGCGGCGCCACACGTCCAGGATTACTTCTACGACATACTCGATGTGGCTCTGCGTGTAGACGCGGCGGGGAATCGCGAGGCGCACCAAATCCATGGTGGCGTGTTCGCCAAACATTAATGTGCCAATTTCGACGGAACGGATTCCGCCTTCGAGATACAATTCGACGGCCAATGCAACGCCCGGAAATTGCGCGAGCGGAATGTGCGGCAGAAAGGCACGAGCATCGATGTAAATCGCGTGGCCACCGGGCGGCAAAACGATGGGCACGCCTTCACTGGAAATGTGATTCCCCAGAAACGCCGTGGAGGCGATACGGTAATGCAAATATTGTTCCTCGAGAGCTTCGTTGAGACCGACCGCGATGGCATCCAGGTCGCGGCCGGCTAACCCACCGTACGTTGGGAATCCTTCGGTGAGAATGAGCAAGTCCTTTTCCTGTTGCGCAAGGAGGTCGTCGTTGGTGCAGAGGAACCCGCCGATGTTCGCGAGGCCGTCTTTCTTGGCGGACATGGTGCAGCCATCCGCATGGGAAAATATTTCGCGGGCGATCTCGCGCGGAGTCTTATCGGCGTAACCGGGCTCGCGGAGCTTGATGAAATAGGAGTTTTCCGCAAAGCGGCACGCATCGATGTATAGCGGAATGCCGTGCTTGCTGCAGATCTGTTTTACGTCGCGGATGTTTGCCAGCGAAACCGGTTGGCCGCCACCGGAATTGTTGGTGATCGTCAACATCACCAAAGGGATTTTTTTTGCGCCGTGGCGCGCGATCAACTCTTCGAGGCACCGCGTGTCCATGTTTCCTTTGAATGGATGAACGTGGGCCGGTTCTTTGGCTTCAGGAATGGGAATGTCGACCGCTTCCGCACCGACAAACTCGCAGTTAGCGCGGGTGGTATCGAAATGCGTGTTGCTGGGCACGATGTCGCCCTTCTTGCACATTACGTTGAACAAGATGCGTTCGGCGGCGCGGCCCTGATGCGTGGGGATCACGTGACGAAAGCCAAAAATGGCCTGCACGGAATTACGGAAACGGGTGAAGCTGGGTGACCCCGCGTAAGACTCGTCGCCGCGCATCATGGCGGCCCACTGCTCGGTGGACATGGCGGAGGTGCCAGAATCGGTGAGCAAGTCGATCAGGATCGCTTCGGACGGTACGAGGAAGAGATTGTAGCCGGCGTCTTCGATGAGCTTCTGCCGCTCGGCGTGGGTGGTGGCGCGAATCGGTTCGACGCTCTTGATGCGAAATGGCTCGATGATGGTGTGAATTGGCATGTGGGCTGCTCCCAAGAAAACACTAGCATATTGAATGGGAGGGCTGCGTGACGGCATGTGGGGCACCCGCCGCCGTCTTTACGGTGCGCTGATCGGTAGCAGCGGCTTTACGCCGCTGTCCGGCGGGGTAAACCCGCCGCTACGAACTCAGTCGTCACCGCGGGCTGGTTCGGGAGTGCTTTCGGCCTCTTCCGGCTGTCGCACGTCTTCGGGGTTTTGCACCAGGCCCTTGCGAACCAGTTCGCGGTAGTATGCGGGCCGACTGTGGCGATAATGGTCGGCGGGAATTTTTCCATCGATCCAGGCGGTATCCATTGGGTAGACGTTGGGGTCGAAAATAACCAGATAGAAATGCCAGATCAGGATAGCGAATGTGGCGAGCAGGGCTTCATACCAGTGCACCGCGGTGGCCGCATCGGTGATCCACTTGGGGAAATGGCGCAAGGTGAAATTGTTGAACCACAGCAGGAAACCAGAGAGGGCCATGACCATGGTGCCCCACATGAACGCCCAATATTCCATTTTCTCGGCGTAATTGAATTTGCCGAAGTTGGGTTCCTGGTTGGTGAGGCCGAGGTTGTAGCGGAACACGTCGAGCATGTCGGTCGCGTCGCGTATGGTCGGAATCATGGACCACAGGAAGGAGCGGTCGCGTTTCTTCAACGCGAGGTGGACGAAATGGAAGACGGTTGCGGAGATCATGACAACGGCGGCGGTACGGTGTAAGCCACCGCGGAAGCCCGCGCTCGATTCCCACATCAAGAACGGCTCAGACCACCAACTGTCCGGAAACTTCAGCGCGAACCCGGTGAACACCAGGGTTGGGAAACTGGCCATGATGCCCCAGTGCGCGATGCGGAACCAGAGATTCATGCGCACTACGACTTCTTTACTTTCGTGACGTGGTTTCCGGCGAATCAATTTGCCCAACAGATCCAGCAAGTTGTGTAGCAACATGAAACCCAGCGTTACCGGGATCAGCACCATGTACATCCAACGAATGGATTTGACTATGGGATGATTCGGGCCCGTGCTGGTCTGCACGTGGACGGGACCAATGGTAAATTTCGCTTCGGAAACGCCCTGATGGCATTGCCCGCAAGTTTTGGAGAGATTCGCGGTGTTCACCGTGGAACGCGGGTCCGCTGACCGGAAGATATTGTGAACGCCGTGGCAGGACGCGCAATTCGCGGCGGTAAGCTTTCCTTCCTTGAGCGCCAGGCCGTGATAGCTGTCCGCGTAAGAGGGAACACGATCCATCGGGAGATCGTACAGCTGCGCCAACCGCGTGCTGGCGTGGCAGCGGCCGCAGGTCTGGGCGGAAACATTGGCCGCGTTCACAGGCGAGGCGGGATTCTTGGGATCGAGAATGAGGTGCTCGCCGTGGCAATCGACGCACGCGGGCGCATCTCTGACCCCAGCTTGCACGGCAACACCATGCACACTTTGGCTATAGACTTTGGCAATTTCGCCGTGGCACTGGCCGCAGGTTTCCGAAACCTTCCAATGATTCACGCGCGAACGCGCATCCTTGGCAGGATAAATGTCGTGGTTGCCGTGACAACTGTTGCAATCCGCGGCCTTTTCGCTACCCGCGGCTACGGCGCGGCCGTGCACGCTCTGCTTGTAGGATTCGACAGGATGGGCAACGGGGATTTTATGGCGAGAGAGAAAGCCCGCATCGCTGTGGCATTTGGCGCAAGTGTCCGCCAGGTTCTTGCGGGCCACGGTAGAATCCGGCTCACTGGATGCTTTCACTTCGTGGATGGAACCGTGGCAGGACATGCAGTTGGGCGCATCGTGATCGCCGTTTTTGGCGGCTTGCCCGTGGATGCTGCCCGCGAAAGCTTTTACCTCGTCCGCATGACATTCCGAGCACTTAGAGGGTGCGAGCGTAGCTGTACTGGTCAATTCGTGGACGCTTCCGTGACAAGTGGCACAAGCCGATTCGCCGAGCGCGGAATGCACGCTGGTAGTAAAACTTTTGGCTTCCTGGTCGTGGCAGGTGGCGCATTGCACCTTGGGCACGTTGGCGGGATGCGGAAAATCCTTGATGGAGGTGTGGCAATCCTGGCAGCCGAGAATACCATGTGCGCTGGCGGCATGGTTGGCCGGATTGATCGAGATATCCTCGCCTTTGTCGGACTTCATCCCCGGAGTGCCGTGACATGCCAGGCAGGCTTCATCCTGTTTGAGGGGATGGGGAGTTTTGGGCTTTGCGGGGGCGCGAGTGGGAGCGAGTACAGACGTCAGCGCGATCAGGGAGGCGCAGGAGAAGCATTTGCGCCATGTCCATCGCGCTGGTTTGACACTCATAAGGCACTCCCTTCCGGACCGATGGGGCCGAAATTCCAGTTACTGCAATCCAAGATCCGTGAGGACCTTGGGCTTTTCCTCCTGCATAGCCAGCACATTGTGGCAAGCGGTGCAATCATTGGTAATGGTCTGGCCGTCGGCGCTGGTGTGCGATCCGTCGTGACAGCGGAAACAGCCGGGAAAATCGTTGTGGCCGAGATTGTTTGGATGCACGCCCCAAGTCACTTTCATGTCCGGAAAAATATTGCGCAGGTAGATGTCCGTGGTGGTAGCGGCGGCTTGCTCCACCAGGGCGCGTTTAGTGTTGTAGATTTCCGGGTAGCTGGTGCGATAGTAGCTGATTAGACCTTCTACGATTTTGGCTTTGGCGGTATCCCGGTCGGGATAGTTGATTTTCAGTAACTCCACCGCTTTTTTGCGGACGTAAGGCAATTCCGGACTGATCAAGCCCTTGGACATGCGCAAATCGACGGCATTTTCCGGCAATTCGAATGCGTGAGTGGGACGATTGTGGCAGTCGATGCAATCCATGGCGCGGTGCTCGCCCTTTTCCAATTGTTCCTTGGTGGCCTTGATGTCGGTGGAAACGTATTCGACGGTTTTGCCTTTGTCGTCGGTGTAGTAGACCACCGGAATGACTTGGCGTTTGTCGTCGATGGAGATGTAGTGAATACGCGAACCCGCATCCAGATGGCGTCCGTGAATACCGACCGAACCACCTTGCCCGCTGTTGCCGCCCACTTTCAGCAACAAGACGGTGGTGAGTGGCGTGTTCTTCTCGTCTTCCTTGTAATTTGTTTTGACCAAGAACTTATTACCGGTGAATCGCGCGGGCCAGTGGCACTGTTCGCAGGTTTCCCGAGCGGGGCGCAGGTATTTGACGGGGGAAGGGATGGGACGGGAATAGGTCTTGAAGGTGACCGCAAAAACCTGGCGCAATCCGGACAATTTGGATTTCACAAACCAACCCGCACCGGGACCAATGTGACACTCCACGCAGTCTACGCGGGAATGGGGAGAGCCCTGATAGGCGCTGAACTCCGGGGCCATGACGGTGTGGCAGGTTTGACCGCAAAAAGTTGTGGTGTCCATGTAGGACACGCCACGATAGGACGCAAAACCGAAAATCATAATGTTCAACACGGTAGCCAGGGCGATAAACATCAGGCCGTTGCGTACCATCGGGGTCTTCAAATCAATTTCGGGATAGATGGAGGGCAACTCGCCGGCGGCCCGCAGTGCGCGACGGCGGAAATAAATGCCGAGAGGAATCAGCAGCAGACCGAGAACGAATATTCCAGGCAGGATGAGAAAGATCAGAATGCCGATGTAGGGATGGGGAGGACCGGGGAGAATAAAGTCGTAAATCCAAAAGCCGATCAGAGTAATCGCGCTGCTGGTGGTAAAAACCGCGCCGATTAAGCTGATGGTGTTCTGGCCGAGGTAATAGAGGAGCCTCGACCAGTCCTTCAGTGTATTTTGCGTACTCATCGCGTGAATGGCCTCGCCTTCTCAGTTCGAGCGGAGCGCCGCTTCGTGCCACTTGACCAAGAGAGACGAGCCCCAGCGAAGGATACGCCGGGGCCCGAGAACGGACAGCATAGTTGAGTGCTGGTCCTTACCAGGCCCACCGGTGAACTGACGTTACGAACGACCGCAGGGACGTTGCAAGTGCGGCGTCCGCGAGCTTATTGTCGCATGCGGGCATTTGGTTCTTGCCTCTTCCAAGAGATAACCGTGAAGCGGCGGTTATCTGTGTAGCTACTTCAAAGTGGCGAGATAAGCGGCGATTTCCTTCACCTGATCGGCGGTCAAGCTTTTCAGGGCCGCATGCTTCGGCGAAGTGGAGATCACTTTCTGGATCTCATCCGCAGTCTTGCCCTTGATCGAGGGCGACTTCATGGACTCCTTACCGGCTGCGTCCGGTCCATGACACATCGCGCACTTGGCCTTGTAGGTCTTTTCGCCGGCGGCGGCATCTTGGGCGCGCGCGACGGATCCTACCAAGGACAACATTGCTACGACCGCCATCGCTAACAAAACCTTCTTCATCACTTCCTCCTTATGGCTTGCGTTTCTTTGCACGAAGCGCGTAGGAGCGTCCACGCTTCATGCCAGATTTCGTGGAAGCAAGTGCTCCCGATTATTTCTTCAACGAGCGAATGTACGCGACCATGTCTTTTACCTGGTCGGGCGTCATGCTCTTAAACGCGGGCATCTTGCCTTTGCCGTTGGTGATGATGCCGCTCAGGTCTGGATCGCTTTGCTTCTGGACATCAGCGGAACTCAGGTCGCGGGTTTTCATGGATTCTTTGCCTTTCCCGTCAGCTCCGTGACACATCGCACATTTGGCCTTAAACGTTGCTTCCGCGGAGGCGACGTCGGCCTTTGCCGGCGAACTGAACAGGCAAACACCCGCCAGTACGGTTGCGGCCAGGGCCATCGCTCCCAGGTTCTTTATCGTTTTTTCCATGCTGTTATCCCCTCCATAAATTTTGGCGGAAGGTCCATCCCAGCGAACTCCCGCCGTCTGTCAAAAAACTAAATCTCTGACCAAGACGCAATGCAATGCAGCCAAGCGTAACAAATCTATGGTTTCATGGCCCAAAAGATTTGCTCGGAGCGAAATTTCTGTCGAGATGGAGTAGGGCTCGTTTAAAAATAGTAAAAAAGCCTAACAACGCGGAGAGTGCACGGGCCGGAAAGGACAGACACCTGAGCGATTTAAGTTGTCAGGGTAAAAACCCGAAAGGATAGTTAATGTTTGCAGTAAACGGTGAAACTGTCAATAAAATACACAGAGAGCGATGAAGACTTCATCAACAATTACGACTCGACTGGTCGTAATTTCAGGTTTTGCCGTTTATGGTTTTCGTGTTTTGCCTGTGTAATATGGGGCTCAGACCGGACGTTCCCGCTTATTTTTTCTTCTGTTCTTTCTATTCTTCTCTGGCCTATAATCCCCCCGCAATCAGACCGCCCGCCGAATCGACCGTGGTTAACCTACTAAAGGTCCCGGCATAGAAAGATCAAGGAGCTACAAGTATGAAAAGAATTGCTATTCCTTTCCTGGGAGCGCTAGTGATGGCGTTCGGGGCTTTCAGTGCGTTTGCTGCCGACGATGTCAAGGAAGCAGATCGGGTGGAAAACGCCGGTAAAGTCATGGGAGAAATCCTGAATGTGCCCGACGACATTCCTCAGGATGTTCTGAACAAAGCGTATTGCGTGGTGGTACTACCATCGGTGGTCAAGGCCGCGTTTGTGGTTGGAGCTAGCTATGGACGAGGTGTCATGACCTGTCGAAGTGGAGCGAAATTTGAGGGACCGTGGACCGCGCCAACAATGATGGCGTTGGAAGGAGGAAGCTTCGGCCTTCAAATCGGAGGGCAAGCCACGGATTATGTGTTGTTGCTTATGAACGACCGGAGCGCGAAGAGCATCCTCAACAGCAAGGTGAAACTGGGTGCAGACGCGTCCGCCGCCGCCGGCCCGAAAGGCCGCTCAGCGTCAGCAGAAACCGACGTAACGATGCGCGCGGAAATTCTCAGCTATTCCCGGGCACGCGGAGCGTTTGCCGGGGTTTCGCTGGAAGGCTCGACGCTGCGTCCGGATAATGACGCGAACAAGAAATTGTACGGGCAAGACATCAACGCGGAGGCCATTGTGCTTAAGGGCGCGGTCAAGCCGCCGCCGAGCGCCAAGCTCCTGCTACATACACTGGACCAGAAGTCTCCTCATCGAGCATCCTGAAGCTCGGGATAAAGCTTATAAATTGATGCGGGACGGCGGCTTGATCGTCGCCGTCCATTTTCATTAGCGGTGCAGTTTTCAGGACAACTTATAGCCATGTGACGCAAGTTGCGGCCCCATTGGCAACGAGTGCATGGGAATGTGGGTGACCGCGAAGATGGCATTTGCCAGGGCTGGGGCAATGCCCAGGATCGGAGCTTCTCCGGCGCCGACGGAAGGCTGATCTTTGCGATCAATCAACAGGGCATCCATGGAAGGAACATCGCGGAAGCGGGGCACGCGATATTTCGAGAACACGCTGTTCAGGATGCGGCCATTCTCGAACTCAATGGCTTCGAACACCGCGCCGCCAATTCCCATGATGTTCGCGCCAATCAGTTGATTGCGCACGCCGTCCGGGTTGACCACCGCGCCACAATCGAAAGCGGTCAGCACTCGTTGCATCTTAATCTCGTGGGTGTCTGGGTTCAGCGAAACTTCAACGAACGTGGCGATGTAGCCAAGCTTTTCGTAGCCACCGCCCACGCCGAAACCGTGGTTGGCCGAGCGAGGCAGATCCCACCCGAACTGTTTGGCTCCTTGTTCGAAGACGGCGCGCAAACGCTCTTCTTGTAAATTTTTGAGCCGGAACTCCAGGGGATCCATCTTCAAAGATGCTGCGATCTCATCCATGTGGACTTCGCGAGCGAAGTGATTCGCAGTGGCGGCCAAGGCGCGGTAAGAACCCTTACGAAGCGGGGAATCCACGGGATGAAACTGGATGCGCTGGTTGGGAATGTCGTAATAAGTGCGCGCACCGGCGGTGCCGGAATTGTAATTATGAAATTCCCAAGCAGTGATCTTGCCGTTCGAATCCACGGCGCTGCTTATGTCGATCACACCCGCGGGCCGGAAGTACGCCCAGGTAAATTCCTCTTGACGAGTCCAAACAACTTTAACTGGGCGTTTTGCCGCACGAGCTAGGCGGGCCGCTTCCAGTGCGGCTTCCCCGGTGTGCTTTCCGCCATAGCCGGATCCGGTGTCGGGCATGAGCACGCGTATTTTTTCTTCCGGCAGGTGGAACGCGGTGGCCAGTTCACCGCGCACGCCGAAGGGACGCTGCGTGCCGGTCCACACGGTGAGTTGGTCGCCATTCCATTGCGCCAGAGCGGCGCGAGGTTCGAGCGGGGCATGGGCGATATAGGCGATGTTGAAGGTTGAGTTCAGCTTGTGCTGGGCTGACGCGAAAACCTTGTCCACATTTCCAAGCTCGTAGGGTGGCTCGGGGTCTTCCTACTTCGCTGGATGGTTCCTGAGATATTCGAAGAGTTCCTTGCTGGACGATTGCGGCTGCGACTTCCACTCGGGTTTGACGGCGGCAGCGGCTTTTTCCGCGAGTGCAGTGCTCGGAGCGGCGACAGCCAGGAAATCGCCGTCGCGGACGACGGTGACGCCGACCATGCGCTCGGCCAGGCTGATGTCCGCAGAAAGCAGTGTTGCGCCGAACGAGGGCGGCCGCACGACTTTGCCGTATAACATGTCAGGAGCTTTGCAATCGGAAGGATAACGATGCTTTCCGGTGACGAAATCGCGGCCGTCGACTTTGGGAACGGGCTGTCCGGCGATTTTCCACTGCGTCGCTGGTATTAGCGGATCTTCTGTCGGAAGGAGTTGGGTAATCTGCCGCCCTTTGACGAGTTCGGAGTATGCGACGGAGCGATTCGATCGGGGATCAAAAATCTTGCCGTCCGCAGCGCTCAAGTTTGCAGGATCCGTGTTCCACTGTTTCGCAGCGAGCGATAACAGAACGTCGCGGGCAGCGGCCGAGACTCGCCGCAGCCGAAGATTCATCACCGGTGTAGTGCGACTGCCAAAAGTGCCCATGTCGAAAGGCACAAGCTGGGTATCGCCCATAATTAATCGGACAGAGTCGATGTGCACGCACAGTTCTTCGGCAACGGCCTGAGAGAGCGAAGTGCGGATATTCTGGCCGACCTCAACCTTGCCCGTAAACACGGTGATTTCACCGTTTTCCCCGATGTGTAGCCATGCATCGATTTCCCGAGGCAGGTCGTCTTCGCTGTTGCGGCGAATCCGGCCAGATTCCTGAAATGCCATCGCCGGGGTGGCAGCACAAGCCACAAAAATTCCGGCGCCCAGGAATTTGAAGAAGCCGCGGCGATCGCTTTCAAAAATGACTGAGATGGGGGAATGAAGTTCGTAGCGCTCGGGCTCGAGGCCGGCGGCAAATTCGGTTTTGCGAGTCATCGAACCGGCTCCTTTGCAACGGCGCTGGCTTTTCGCACAGCAGCAATAATTCGCGGATAGGTGCCGCAACGGCAGATGTTGCCTTGCATGAATTGCACGATCTCTGCGTCGGACGGGTTTTCGCGGTTATTCAGGAGCGATACCGCGCACATGATCATTCCGGAAGTGCAATAGGCGCACTGCATCGCGTCTTTGTCCAGAAACGCTTGCTGAACTGGATGCAAATGATCGCTGGTGGCGAGCCCTTCCACCGTAATGATGGATTTTCCGGCAAGGGAGGAAACCGGAGTCAGGCAGGAGCGCTGCGCTCGACCATCAACCAGCACGGTGCAGGCACCACACTGGCCTTCGCCGCACCCATATTTCGTGCCGGTTAAATCAAGTTGTTCGCGAAGCAGCCAAAGCAGCTTGGTGTCGGGATCCGCGTCCACAGAGAAGGAGTGCCCGTTGATCGTCAGGGCATACTTGGTAGGCATATTTTGCTCCCTCGAACAGTTTACGCCCTACCAAGCGCTGAAGAAATCAGCCAAAACTCGCGCGGGAATTAGTGAAATTCACGCGCAATTCAGTGGCGAACGGCGATAGCCTGCATTTCGAAATGCCCACCGCCCAGGATGGAAGAGACGCCGATGAACTCACGTGCAGGAAGATCCTTGGTGAAATAGCTTTTATAAATGGCGTTGAATTTGTCGTAGTTGGAGAGGTCGGTGCAGGAAATCTGAACATAAACGAGGTCGTCCATCGTGAAGCCGGCTTGCGTCAGGAGGCTCTTGTACGCCTCCAGCAGGTTTGTGACTTCGTTTTCGATTTTTGCCGGCGGCTTACCCGTTTTGGGGTCGAACCCGATATTTCCGGAAATATACAACGTATCGCCAACGAGGATGGCATTGCTGAAGGCAGCTTGCGGTGAGCGACTCGGCAGATTTATGGCTTGGCGCTTGGGGAGCATGCCTCCCTGGGAAAACGTCCCTCGGGCGGTAACGAACGCCGCGACCGCCAGCACAGAAACGAGAAGAAATATCCGACTACGACCACCCATAAATCCTCCTTTGGAAGCAAACCCGACAGCGTTGGGCCGCAGTCTAGTCCGCGCATTCCGGAACAGCAAGAGCAAATACGTTCTGCTAAGATGCAATCCTTCGCAGGAGGAATGAGGAATGAGAAGAGCGTGGACGCGATGGGTGGTGGTCGCGACGGCAATGATGATGGCGATATTTCCGGTTGCGGCGCAAAGCGATTTGGACGAAAAGATCGACACCAATATTGCCGATTGGGTGGGAACTTATAAGCACTTCCACTCCAATCCGGAGCTCTCGACGCAGGAAAAGGAAACCTCCGCGCTGGTTGCCGGAACGCTGCGAAGGTTAGGCTACGAGGTTACCGATCATTTTGGAGAATACGAAGAGGCAAACCTGGTTTCGTATGGTGTGGTGGCGGTGCTGAAGAATGGGCCCGGGCCAACCGTATATATAAGGACCGAGCTCGATGCGCTGCCAGTGCGGGAAAACACCGGATTGCCGTATGCGAGCAAAGTGACCGTGAAACGAGCGAACGACGAAGTGGGAGTGATGCACGCCTGCGGTCACGATCTGCACATGACCGTGTTTCTCGGTACCGCGAAGATGCTGGCGGAGGAAAAGAGCCGTTGGACTGGGACTGTGGTGATGATCGCGCAGCCCGCGGAAGAAACGGTAGGAGGAGCGGCAGCCATGCTACGAGCGGGGTTGTTCCAGAAATTCCCCAAGCCCGATTACGTGTTGGCGCTGCACGATCACTCCACGATTGCCGCGGGCCAAGTGGCATATCACGAAGGCACCATGCTGGCGGGTGCCGATTCTGTGGACATCACGATTCGCGGGTATGGAGGACACGGCGCGGCGCCGCACATGACCAAAGATCCGATCATGATCGCCGCGGAATTGGTGGTATTTCTGCAAACGATCGTCAGCCGAGAAGAGGATCCCTTGCAACCGACGGTAATTACCGTGGGTTCCTTTCATGCGGGCACCAAACACAACATCATTCCCGACGACGCGCACTTGCAACTGAGTGTACGAACTATGAGTCCGGAACAGCGTGAGAAGACTCTGGCTGCGATCAAACGGGCAGCCGACGGAATTGCAGCAGCAGCGGGAGTTCCGGCAGATCGCATGCCCATTGTCACCGTGGATAAGGATAGTGTGCCGGCGACTTACAATGATCCAGCGTTGACGCGCCGGGTGGCCGCCTCGCTGGAAAAGGCACTTGGCAAAGAAAATGTGCTGGCCGGGAAGCCACTCATGGCCAGCGAGGATTTCAGCCTGTTTGCCCTGGCGGATCCAAAGCCTCCTATTTGTATTTTTTGGCTCGGCGCCGTCGATCCAGAAAAGATTAAGGAAGCGCAAGAAAAAGGGACCCGTCTGCCGAGTTTGCACTCCAGCGAATTTGCACCGCTGCCCGAACCGGCGATCCGGACGGGAGTGAAGGCGATGAGCACTGTAGCGATGGACCTGCTGCAGAAATAGGTTGGACCTGCTTCAAGGTTGGCGTGGAGTCGGCGGAGTTTGCGTGCTTGGAGCAGGTTCGGGATTTGCTGGCGCCGAAGGTACTGTGGGCGTAGGAGGTTCCGCGGGAGTTGCCGGACTCGGCTTAGCACTGCTGTTAGAGACTTCCTTCACGATAGCGGCGGTGCGATCCATGCTGATTTTGCAGGCTGGATCGTAAATACGGCACTGCGCCAGGGTGAATTGGCAGCCGCACGTGCAATTTTCCGCATTGAATTTGTGGAGTGCGGCGGCGCGTTGTTCGGGAGTCAGCCCTTCGGTATTGACGCCGGGCAACATGGTGGCGCGGTCCGCGTGCTTCAGGAAGATTTCACCGGTATCGTTAAAGGTTTCCACTGTGGCGGCGATGGGAAGTCCCAGCAGAGCGCGCACTTCAGTGTCGTAAAGAGCCGGATTGAATAAGCCAACGTGTTTTTGCACCACTCGGCCTTCCGGACTGATCACAAAAACGGTAGGCAGAGCGGTTATGCCACCGTATGCCATGCGCACTTCGGGAGTGGTGAGCGCGACGGGATAGTTGATGCCCGCGGTTTTCACGACGTCGCGGAGGTTGGCTTCGTCGTCTTCGTCTACAACCATGCCGATGATCTGCAGGCGGTCCTTATATTTTGTCTGCAGTTCGATGAGGCCGGGAATTTCCGCGCGGCACGGACCGCACCAGGTGGCCCAGAAATTCAGCAAAATCACTTTGCCCTTGCTGGCATCGAGGCTGAGGTCTTTGCCGTCTAGATCTTTGGTTTTGAAATCCGGCGCCGGGTCGGGATCGCGCACGAACCGAATCACGGGCAATTGCGCGCCGGAGCCCAAGGGAAGGAGGGAAACGGCAAGAGCCACCAGAACGCCAACCAACAAAACTGAGCGGGCCGATTTCGGCAATGAAAACTGTGATGCCATAGCTGCTCTATCAGGAGAACACAATTGCCGCAGCGTGCCAAGTCAGCAGTTGTGCAGCAATGGCCGTGCAGGCACGGACAACTGGGCCGAGGACTAAGGATTAAATAGGACGCTTAATGCCGAGTTTGCGCATGCGGGCTTGCAAGGTCGTGCGTTTAATGCCGAGGATGGCCGCGGCTCCCCGAGGACCGGAAATACGCCATTGTGTCTGCTTCAGTACATGAAGAATGTGCTGGCGCTGCGCGTCATCGAGCGTGCTGACGGGCGCGGATGAGGGATCCCGTGAAGAGGATGGCTGCACGGAGAGAGGGAGATCGATGGATCCCGCGGAGAAGTTCGCAGCTACGCTATTATTCTCCTTGAATTCCGCCAAGGGCACGCGCAGTTCCTTCCCGGGGGAAAGCAGAACCGCTCGTTCAATCAGATTTTCCAGTTCGCGAACATTACCAGGCCAGGGATAATTGACCATGGCTTCCATCACGGGTGCGGGCACGTACTCCACCGTTTTGCTCTGAAGGCGGCTGAATTTCTGTACGAAATAGCGGACCAGAAGCGGGACATCTTCGGGACGCTCGCGCAAGGGCGGAATCTGAATCGGGAAAACATTCAGGCGATAGTACAGGTCACTGCGGAATTTCTTCTCCGCGACCAGCCGGGTGAGGTCCGTATTGGTGGCGGCCACCACGCGCACATCGACCCGAATGGTGCGATTGTCGCCGACGCGCTCGAATTCCTGCTCCTGCAACACGCGAAGCAATTTCGGCTGGAGCTCCAGCGGCAAGTCGCCGACTTCATCCAGAAACAGGGTGCCACGATCGGCAAATTCGAAGCGGCCGATTTTTTGGGTGAGCGCGCCGGTAAAGGCACCTCGCTCATGGCCGAAGAGTTCGGATTCGAGCAAGCCGGCGGGAATGGCGGCACAGTTGACCTTGACGAAGGTGCGCTCGCGCCGTGGACTGAGGTTATGAATGGCGCGCGCGAAGATTTCCTTACCCGTTCCGGTTTCGCCGAGAAGTAAAACGGTAGTGCTGGCGGGAGCGGCGACTTCCACTTGAGCCAGAGCGCTGCGCAACGTGGGGCTCTCGCCGATAATTTCGTCGAAGCTAAACTCGGTACGAATCTCTTCCTCGAGGTAAAGTTTCTCGACCGCAAGCTTGTCTTTGAGCGCGTCAATTTCCTTGAAAGCCAGGGCATTTTCGAGGGCAATAGCCACTTGCGAAGAGACTTGCCGGAGCAATTCAACGTCGGGCTTGGAAAAGTTATCGGGATTACGGCTGGCAAAGTTAATGGTGCCGAATGCGCGGCCTTGGGTGCTGAGTGGGACGCAACAGACGACCTGTGCTTCCTGAGCGCGCAGATAGCGGACGACTTCCGGGTGAAACCGGTCAATTTCGGGGCCTCGCGCGATTAGCACTTCACCTCTGGCAATGGCTTGGCCCGCGGGGGAGCCTTCCATCGAAATGGTGAACTCGGTCTTTGTTTCGGAGGTGCGCACCGGTAAATCGAGAGCATGAATCTTCAACAAGCCTGAAGTTTGATCCAGCAGAGCCAGGCTGGTGTAATCGTGCGGCACCACCGGTTTCAAGGAAGAAACAATGCCTTTGAAGAGCGCGGTGATATCGCGAGTGCTGACCAAGAGATTGTTAATTTCGAGAAGGACTTGCAAGCGATCGCGCTGCAACGCGAGTTGCTTCTGGTAAGCCTGCGCCGCTTCAAAGTTCAGCGCGTTGTCCACGGCGACGGCAACCTGTGCGGCTACTCGCTTCATGAACGCCACGTCGGTGTCGCTGACGCCATGCGGTACGTACCTTCCGAAGCCGATGGCGCCCAAGCGATGCTGTGCGGTGGTGAGAGGAACCGTGGCGAAAGAACGCACGCCTTCGGCATAAAGGCGCTGCATGAAGTCAGGATAGCGGCTCTCGGTGGAGGTATCCATGGTGACAAAGGGCTGCTGATTCTGCCACACCCAGCCCGAAGGGGAATTTTCGACCGGGAATTCACCATGAGAATCGGGCTCGTAGGGTTCATGCGTCTCCAGGATATGCAGGCGCATTGTATTGGTGGCGGGGTTATGCAACACCAAGGTGAGGAAATCGAATTGGAGTACAGCGTGGAGGCGCTCGGAAAGCTCGTGAAACAGCGCCTTCAAGTCGCGTTGCTGGGCGATCGCTTCGCTGACTTCGAGAAGCGTTTCAAATTGCCGGGTGGAATGCTCCAAACCGGAGGCGGCAGCACCGGAAACTTTCTCACTGTCCTGCATAAAATTCAGAATATCACCCGATTCGGCGGGGTCACAACAGCGCGCGCAGAACGGAGTCATTTGCGTATACTCGGTGCGAACGCATCGAATAGGTTCAGATACAGATGAGAAGCAAATTCCATTCGCTGAGTTTCTGCGGGTGCGCGCTATTTTATGGCGTGCTTTTCCTGCAACTCGCGGGCTGCGGAGAAGCGCCCGCGCCGCACAGTACATCCAACAATGGAGATGATGCGCGGCATGTCCGCAGCGCCGCTACTGCCGAACGTTATGACCTGGCGCGCGATGAAGAGCGGGGAGGCCATACCCTGGAGAAACATGTCGGCAGAACCGATGAGCAGTTAGAAGAGCGATTGCGGAGGGAACGCAATATTTCGGCGGCGTCGACCTGGACCGATCGCGAAACCGCGGAGGTGGCAGTGGCCGAGGCGCTTCACGCAGAACGCGGGCGCGTAGAACGATGGACGCAGCGAGGTTACCCACGCGCTAACCTTGCATTACATTACGACGCGGGCCACGTGATTGGACGCAGTTTGCAGCGCGTGCAAGACCAAGCGGTCAATTGCAGCAACGCGGTGATTGTTCTGCGCGCCAACGGCCCCGACAGTTTCTATGTATTAACCGCTTATCCGGAGGTGCGGGAATGAACTCCGAAAACGCGTACGCACACAAACCGTTCGATCCGTCGGATTATCCGTCGCTGCGTGAATTTTTCCCTGCGTACCTGCACCAGGATTTCAATGGAGAGTACGGCTCCGCGACTGCGGCGGTGAAAGTGTTCTTGGCGGATGCCAGCGGTGACGAAATTGTGCAGGTGAAGGAGGAATGGAAGACGTTCCGGAATGCCCTGCGAGGGCGACCGTTCCAGGAAGTTCAGGCTGCGTTGAGGGCGCTGGGTAGCGCGTGGGTGCCGGAAACTGAGGCGCAGTTCAACGAGTTCGACGAAATTCTCACGCGCGCCGAGGCGTGATACTCTAAGTGTTTTAGGCCCGTAGCTCAGTTGGTTAGAGCGCTACCTTGACACGGTAGAGGTCTGGGGTTCGAGTCCCCACGGGCCTACCATTTATTTCAGGTCCAACCCGGAGATATGGGTAACAGAATGCACCGGCTAGATAGGTAACACTTTTGGGCCGAAGGGATTTTGCAGCGGTTCCAAGACGCGCGTCTCCAGATCGAAGTATCCCAAATCATAATCCATAAAGGTGACCAGCCAGATGTCGTCGTGGACTTTTTTGATGCCCACGGCTTGGCCGGCAAAGACCTGGCTGAAGTTGATTTTCTTGCAGCCCAGACAGATTCGGCCGCAACGGGTGACCACGATGGTCTGGTCGTGGAACGGGTAGTCGATGTCGGGCAGTCCGGTGTAGGCGCGCGTGCAGGGCTGATCGACCTCGGCGGGACACTGCATGTCCAGAGCTTCATGCGGACGCTGGTTGTTGAAGACTTCGATGAACTGGTCGAAGCGGGCCTGCTGCTGCAAGAAATTGCCGGCAGCCGGCTTGGTGGCTTCTTTTTTGAGCGTGAGATGCATGCGTTCATGGCGGCCGTTTTGCTGCGGATGACCGGGCTTGATGCGTTCGCAATTATGGGCGGAGGGTTTTTCATCGTTCGGTAACTCCCGATTTCCACAAGCAAACGCTCTTTCTTGTGATGGTTGCTGTTGAAACTAAAAGGGTACAACGCTCATTATCTCTCACAGGTCTTGGTAGATTGAGAGAGGGTGATGACTCCTAGCAGGCGCCCTAGGCAGCATCCGGCGCAACAAGCGTGCTCTACATCTTCCGCGTTTTTGTCATCTCGTTACATCCGTCCTAAACTAATAACTCATGTACGTGGAAGGAAACATGCGTGGGATAACGCCTATTCTGTATATAGGCAACAGCAGTGATAGTCATGTGGCACAGTCTCTACTGGTGGAGGGTGGGTTTCAGGTTGAAGTTGAGAGCGCGCCAATTTTTTATGAAGTCGCCTTTGGAACTCCTGTGTTTTTTGCGCTTTCAAACAAGTTCGAGGGTGTGGAGGGAGTTCGGGTTTTCATTGAAAATGCGCGGATTCTTGAACATTAACTACGGTTGCAACCATGGTAGTTGCCCTCCCTGACCTGCTCTGCGTATCAAGAGTCAAATGCTTCGTAGTATATTGATCTCGTCAAGCACTAGCGAGTGCACGGCTTTGGGCGCACTAATGTTAATCGAAGGAATCTTCATGTGACCTCGCCAAGATCCAGAAACGCCGGGCGGAAGGGAATTCCTTCGAAGAAATTTCCAAGGTAACCGGTCTTTCCGTAGGGACGATGTTCAGGTCATTGAAAAATGTGGGTGCCTAGGGAGTTGTAACTGGAATCCTTATCCCTGTCCGCCCGGGACGTGTAGGCGAACCCTATCGGGCACTTTTCGCGGGTGGGAAAAAATGCCAGGGACTACGGTTGCGACGTGTACTGCGGCTCACCCAACTCAGAAATACACGTATGTCGGGACGATTGAATCAGACGGGGCCCGAACCCGAATGAAAAACTCCGGGTCTATCACTAAATGTCTCTTCGATCACCAGGCTTGTCCGGAGCAGGTAAGCTTCTTGGCCAAGGCGCAAAATGAACTTATCCGGGGAGCAAGCCATCGTGCTCTCCTGTTTTTACCCCAGGGGGATCACTTGAGACATGGTTGAACCCGCCGTTCTTCGGAAGAAACGAGCGATGGTACTCGCTCAGTCTTTCAGTACGGAAATGAACGCGAATCGTCCGCTGTCCGCAGCTATGGTCCTATCCGAGTTCGCGGAAGTGGAGGTGGTCACGACGGACTTTGATCATTGGACCAAGAGAATCAAAGTTCAGAAGCAGGTTGCACCGATAGGAAATTAAAAACGATGCGTTACCAGAGCAATACCAGCGTGAAGCGATTGTTGTCTCATCTCCTTTTTTCTATTCGTGCGAGTCGCTACTTCCTTAAACATCGAGAAGGAATCGAGATCGTTTATGTAACACTTCCCTTCAATACACTGGCTTGGTTAGTCCTTCGGAATGCTCGCCAGCAAAAAAAGATTGTTGATGTTATGGATATCTGGCCAGACGTTCTTCCCTTTAGTCCGCTGCTGGTAAAACTATTCCGACCAGTTTTCGCTTTGTGGCGCAATCTGTTTAATAGAGCCGTCTCCTACGCCGATGTAATGATGGCCGTTTCGGAATCGTTCTACCAAGAAACCGTGAAATATGTGAGATCAGATTGCAAGAGCCGCCTGTTCTATCTCGCAGAAGTGAACTTGCGACGAAAGGTGCCGAAGCACAGCATCCTCACCATCGCCTACTGTGGGAATTTGGGCCATTTGTATGATTTTGAGACTCTTTTGGATGTCCTCGTCGATGTGGGAGCGGGATCCATCCAGCTGGTAATCGTTGGAGATGGAGATCAACGGGAGTGGCTCATGGCCGAATTAATACACAGAAAGATTCCTTACGAATACTTTGGTTCGGTCTACGATCCGGATAGGCTCGGAGACATTCTTTCTCGTGCCCATCTCGGCTTCAATGGCTTCGTCAACACAAGCGCAGCCTTCTCAACGAAGGCTAGCACCTATTTTTCCGCCGGCCTGCCCATACTCAACTCGATGGAAGGAGACCTGCACGAGCTAGTTGAAGAACGCGGACTTGGTTTCAATTACCGGAGTGGTGATCGGGAGAGTCTGCGATCATGCCTTGCGCAGACAAACTGCAAGATTCTTGATGAGATGTCACGGAATTGCTTACGGTTCTTCGCCTCGGAATTGGAGCGCGGCAAAGTACGCGAAGATATGCGTCAATTCTTGCGGGAGTGCCTGGACAAAGAGTGAACCGAAATTCAGATAAGAACGAGGCTGGCGCGCAAAAACTCAACAAACAGCAGGTATTTAGATAACGAATATTTAGACAACGAAAACATAAATGGCGTGGGTCGGTAGATCCATTGGGAAAGTGTGTTCTATCCTCGAGACCTTGTAATGCAAGTTTCCTAGCCACACCGTTTCACCAACACGAGGCACAACGTAGAGCAGTGAGTCCCTGAATGCGTTTCGAAACGACATACTCGTGGAGGTGCGAAAATCAGCTAGTGGGATAATAACGACTAAATTTTCGGTTCCGCCAATTCATTGCGTGAAGTACCTAGTTGAGTTAAATTATTGCAGGGGCGCCTGGCAATCAGCTCAAACGGGCGCGTACGCTAAATCCTTCCTATAGCGGAGTTTGGGGGCGGGTCACAAACCCGGCTGCTATATCACGACTGGGAGCGTAACCTCAGGCCGTAGTGTTCCTGGCGAACGAACCCAGCGCTACTCCGGCTATACGAATTGTTATGCCTAGATGCGTGGACAAGATGGGACTCCAGCCCGAATCCGAAATCGACGGTCTATCACCGCGCGTCTTTTGGATTACCGGCTTGTCTTGGTGCCGGCAAAACCACTGTAGGCCGCGCACTGTGTGACCGTCTACGTGCAGCAGGTCGTCAGGTCATCTTCCTTGATGGGGACGAGCTCCGCGGCGTAATTACCGAGGATCTCGGCCACAACGCAGACGATCGGCGTCGATCCGCAATGCGCAACGCTCGGTTGTGCCGTTTGCTGTCCGCCCAAGGTGCCGACGTTGTCTGCGCAACGATTTCTCTGTTTCACCAAGTGCAGCGTTGGAACCGTGAGAACATCCCCGGTTATCGCGAGATTTACCTCCGCGTTCCGCTAGACGAGCTACATCGGCGGGATAGCAAGGGAATTTACTTGGCAGCTCAGCGTGGGGCTGTGCAACAGGTCGTCGGCCTGGACGTCCCAGCGGAGGCGCCCGAGACTCCGGACTTGGTTCTTGACAATTATGAACCACTCGATGTACCCACGGCAGTTGAACGCATCTTAGCGGCATGTACCAGTCGAAATGGTGTTGGTGTTCAGAACGCTGCCAATCTCGCCACCTTTACAACCAAGGCACAGACTCTGCAAGCGCTGACACCGCTGCTTGTTAACGCGCGCGTTCTACCCCAAGTTCGATTCACCGTTGGTGATTGGCGCAAAGACGCGGACACCATCGTCGCTCGGGTTACGAGTGCGTCCTGGGGTTCAGGGCGCCTGATCGTGCGGAGTAGTGCGGTGTGCGAGGATGGGTCCGCGGCGACGCAGGCGGGCAGGTATGCTTCCGTACTCGATGTGGTCGGCGCGGCAGAGATCGCCAAGGCCGTCGGCCGGGTGATTGAATCGTTTGGTGATGGAGTACGCCAGGACGATCAAGTCTTCATTCAGCCTATGCTTGATCGGGTGGCCATGGCCGGGGTGGCCTTTTCACGAACTCCGACCGGCAGCCCCTATTTCATCATTAATTACGACGACCGTTCTGGCCGAACCGATTGCGTGACCGCTGGTGTCGGCAACGAACTCAAGACTTTTTATTGCCTCAAATCGCGACAGGATTGCTGTCCGCCTTCGCTCACTCCGATTATCGCTCTTGTGAACGAACTCGAAGTACTTCTAGGATGTGATTCGATCGACGTGGAATTTGCAACCGCCGAGAACGGGCAGTTGTACCTCTTGCAAGTACGGCCACTGGCACTCAGCAGCACTAGCTCGGTGTCGAGTCTGAAGATTGATACTGCGGTTGACGCTATCGCGCGCAAAATCGAGCTGCTCAGCCGGCCGCATCCCTACTTGCACGGTAGCCGTGCGATATTCGGCGTCATGCCAGATTGGAATCCAGCCGAAATCATCGGTTTGCGGCCTTGGCCTCTGTCATTGTCGCTCTATGGCGAACTCATCACTGACGCGATCTGGGCTTATCAGCGGGACAATTATGGGTACAAGAATCTTCGCAGTTTTCCGCTGCTAGTCAGCTTTCATGGACTGCCCTACATTGACGTGCGCGTCAGCTTTAACTCCTTCGTGCCACGGGACGTGCCTGACGACCTCGCCGGTCGTTTGGTCAATTATTATATTGATCGTTTGCTCTCCGAACCGCATCTCCATGACAAGGTGGAATTTGAGATTATCTTCTCTTGCTACACCCTCGATTTGCCACAGCGTCTGGCGAAGCTGGCCGAGGACGGATTTTCTTCAGCGGAACTGGATCAATTTTCAGCGGCCTTGCGGCGCCTCACCAATCGTATCGTCCATGGCGATACCGCATTGTGGCGGCGCGACCGGGCGAAAATTGATGTGTTGGCAGAGCGGTTTTCGACAATTTGTAACGCGGCGATGGACAAAATCAGTCGCATTTACTGGCTGATCGAGGATTGCAAGCGCTACGGCACCTTGCCTTTCGCTGGTCTTGCGCGAGCTGGATTCATCGCGGTGCAACTGCTTCAATCCTTGGTGAACGTGGGCGTTTTGAGTTCCGAGGAAAGCGCGACCTTCATGGCCAACGTCGATACCGTAGGGTCGCGCATTGGCCGCGACTTCGCGCAGCTAACTAAGCCAGAATTTCTCGCGCGCTACGGCCATCTCCGTCCGGGGACTTACGATATTCTTTCACCCCGCTACGACGAGGCTCCAGATCTCTACTTTGACTGGGCCAGTGCCCGCTCAGCGGCTTCGACCACGCCGCGTTTTGCGCTTTCGATCGAGCAGTTGCGACGCATCGAGCAGTTGCTCAAAGACCATGAACTCGACATCGACGTCCTTAGTATGATCGAGTTTATCAAGGCAGGCATCGAGGGTCGCGAATATGCCAAGTTCGTGTTCACACGCAGCCTCAGCGATGCTCTGTTGCTGATCCGCAAGCTGGGCGAGGATCATGGTCTTACCGCCGAGGATTGTGCATTTTTGAATTATGACGCGATACGTAGGCTTTATAACGAGAGCGGCTCGGTGCGCGAGATTTTGCTGGCGAGTGTTGCGCAGGGCAGAAAGCGTCATGCTCTCACGCGCGATCTAGTGCTTCCGCCTATTATCGCGTCGCCCGACGAAGTATTTGCATTTCACCTCCCTCCCAGCCAGCCAAATTTCATCACACGCAGGAGCGTCACCGCACAGCTTGCCTCCATTAACGACCCGCCCGCGAGCTTCGCTGGACGGATTGTTTTTGTGCCCAGCGCGGACCCCGGCTTTGATTGGATCTTTACCCGGAATATAAGTGGGTTTGTTACGCAGTTCGGTGGCGCCAATTCGCACATGGCCATCCGCGCCGGGGAACTGGGTATACCCGCCGTAATCGGCGCTGGCGACACGCTGTTCCGGCAATGGCAAACGGCGCGCACGCTGTGCCTGGACTGTACGAACCAGAAGGTCTTGGTCGTTGCATGAAGGCGGTTTTTTTTATACGGTGAATAGCGTCCTCGAGTATGAGAGCAGCTAAATCGTTAGAAAACGAATTACTTGGCCTTGGTATTGCGACATCGCTGCATATCGTTCCGGAGAAGCAGGAGCAATGTTGGGCAGCATTTCCGTGGGGTGCCGATTCACCAGAAGCTAGGGCCGCCCGGGATCCAACTACGATATTCCTTCTCGTTGCGCCGAATGCCATGGTTGAGAGCGCAAAACCAAGCCAAAAGCCAATTAAACGTCCGAAGTGACCATGTGGAAATCGAATGGCACCACTACCGAATTTAGTCTCATTTTGACTCCGCATTGCAGTTCTCCGAGGAAAAAGCACTGTGCCCTATTTTGTGCCCACCCCCATCAAGAACCATCGTAACTAGTAGCAAAGAACCAGGAGCGAGAGTCGCCTGTACTGGGTAGCGATCGAAGATTTTATAGCCGGTTTTGCGGGAGATTCCGAACTCCCTGCAAAGTTCCGCCATCGTCTCGCCAGCTAGCCGGCGAGTCACAAACTGCAGTCTCTCATCCATGACCGAACACTCCTTCCAAGGCATCACTCCCTCCCCAAAAGGGGAAAAAGTGTAACCTGTGTGTCCGGTACGATCTGTCACCTATGTGTCGGGTCGCTCAAATCACTTAGCAAAACAGCCCAGAAAACCTCACCTGTAATTCTTCAGCTGTGATCGGGCTAATCGGTGGCGGCGCTCTCTCAGCCCTAGCGGGATGAAATCCAGGCCGCCGAGGTGGTAGATCCAGTGCTTTAGGTTGCGCACCACAGCTGGCCCGACGGCCGCGATAATATCGCGACTGAGCATTCTTGTTCGAAGTCCGCAATATTCTTACATGGCGGACGATTCAATTTTTGACACGTTTCCATGCAGATCGAATTCAGAATCCCGCACTTCGACGGATCTTTTAGCGGCTCGCTCGTAGCGGTTGGCGCAATTTCGGGCGAAAGCCATAATCGCTGGCCTCGTGGTAAACAAATCGCGGCAAGTTGCGTTGTGCTGTACCAAATGAAACAGCTCCCACCCCTCTGTTGATGCCATTGTAATTCCATGTTTCGGAAGGAACTCACACAAGAACCTGACAAGGCGCTACTGGTCGATCCGCCAGGTGCAAAGGTGTAAAGCGCCAGTTTTTAGGAGTTCGAACTGAGGATGATACTTCTTCGACAATGACTGTCCACGAATTTTCGAGGACTCCTCCAACCGAGATTCGGTGAAGGCAACAGGAACAGAAAGGAATACCCATTATGAAGCCCAATTCCGACCAACCCAAAGTTTCCAAATCGAAGCCGGAGTCGGTGCCCGATGCAAAGGACGATCTGAAATCCCTGCCCCTGCCGGAAGTGGAGAAGAAACTAGAGTCGTCACCGGACGGCCTCAGTCAAGCGGAGGCTCAGAAACGGCTGACGCAATACGGCCCTAACGAGATTGAAGAAAAGAAAACCAATCCGTTCCTGAAATTCCTCACTTATTTCTGGGGCCCCATCCCGTGGATGATTGAAGCGGCCGTAATTCTGTCGGGGATTGTCCGGCACTGGCTGGATTTTTTCATCATCCTCCTCCTGCTTGTTTCAAACGCTGTGGTCGGATTCTGGGAAGAACACCAGGCAGGCAATGCCATCGCCGCTCTGAAGGCTAAGCTGGCGATTAATGCCAAAGTGAAACGTGATGGGAAGTGGATCACTCCGGCGGCGCGTGAGTTGGTGCCGGGCGACGTCATCCGTGTGCGCCTCGGCGACATAGTGCCGGCGGATGCGCGCTTGTTGGAAGGTGACCCTGTCGAGGTGGATCAGTCCGCGTTGACGGGCGAATCGTTGCCCGCCACGCGCAAACCGGGCGAGGCGGTGTTTTCGGGGTCGATTATCCGTCAGGGTGAAATCGACGCGATGGTGTACGCCACCGGGGCGAACACCTATTTCGGCAAAACCGCGCAACTAGTGCAGGAGGCGCACACCGTTAGCCATTTCCAACGTGCCGTGCTGAAGATCGGCGATTACCTGATCATTCTTGCGGTGACTCTGGTCGTGTTGATATTGGCGGTAGCGCTATTCCGTGGCGATCCCATCCTCAATACGTTGGAGTTCGCCTTGGTGCTTCTGGTGGCTGCGATCCCCGTGGCCATGCCCACCGTGCTGTCCGTGACCATGGCAGTCGGTGCGCGGCTGCTGGCGAAAAAAGAAGCCATTGTGACTCGGTTATCGGCTATCGAGGAACTAGCTGGCGTGGACGTGCTGTGCTCAGACAAGACCGGCACCCTGACCGAGAACAAGTTGACGTTGGGCGATCCATTCAGCGTTAGCGGTATCCCTGCCGACCAAGTCATCCTCGACGCTGCATTAGCTTCACGTGCGGAAGACAAGGACACCATCGACCTCGCGGTGATCAGCGGCGTGAAGGATGATAAGGCGTTGAAGGGCTTTCAGGTGGTCCATTTCAAGCCGTTCGACCCGGTGCATAAGCGCACCGAAGCCACTGTCAAGAGCGGGGATGGAAAGCAGTTCTTCGTGGCCAAGGGAGCGCCGCAGGTGATTCTGGAGATGTCCAGCAACGCCGGTGAAGTGAAACCCGCTGTCGAGAAGGCCGTCAATGAATTTGCGGCTCGTGGCTTCCGTTCTTTGGGCGTAGCCCGGGCAGATCAGGAAAATAAGTGGCAGTTTGTTGGGGTGTTGCCACTGTTCGATCCGCCCCGCGAGCAGGCCAAAGCCACTATCGCGAGCGCCCGGCAGATGGGCGTAAGCGTCAAGATGGTCACGGGCGATCAAATCGCTATCGCCCAAGAAACTGCTCGACAGTTGGGGATGGGCACGAACATCCTCGATGCCAGCGGATTGGGCGACACGAAACGTCAAGAGACAGCGCAGTCGGCCGAGGCCATCGAAAAAGCGGACGGTTTCGCCCAGGTCTTCCCCGAACACAAATTCCACATTGTGGATGTCCTGCAAAAACTTGGACACATCGTGGGCATGACTGGCGACGGCGTGAACGACGCCCCCGCGCTGAAAAAGGCAGACTGCGGCATCGCCGTTTCCGGCGCGACAGACGCGGCCCGCGCGGCGGCGTCCATCGTGCTCCTGGCGTCCGGCCTATCGGTGATCATCGACGCGATCAAGGAGAGCCGCCGGATATTCCAGCGGATGAACAGCTACGCGATTTACCGTATCGCCGAAACCCTGCGCGTGCTGTTGTTCATGACGCTGGCGATCTTGGTGTTTAACTTCTATCCGCTGACCGCGGTGATGATTGTGATGCTGGCATTGCTCAACGACGGAGCCATCCTGTCCATCGCCTATGACAACGTGCATTACAAGGATAAGCCCGAGGCCTGGAACATGCGCCTCGTGCTGGGTATCTCCACTGTGCTGGGCGTTATCGGAGTCGTGGCTGCGTTTGGCCTTTTTTATCTGGGCGAGCGCGTGTTTCACCTCGATCGCGCGCACATCCAGACGCTGATGTACCTGAAACTGTCCGTGGCCGGGCATCTGACGATTTTCCTGACGCGTACGCGTGGCCCGTTCTGGTCTATACGCCCCGCGCGAATTCTATGGGGGGCCGTGCTCGGCACGCAACTCGTGGCGACGTTGATAGCGGTTTATGGTTTGTTTATGACGCCGCTCGGTTGGCGCTGGGCAGGATTCGTTTGGGGATACGCCCTGGTTTGGTTCCTCGTGAATGACCGCGTGAAGCTCCTCGCCTATCGTATTTTTGACCCTACGCAAGCCCCCTTGTTGGCCAAGAAGCCGCTCGATCTCACACCCCGGATTGCAACACGGGCCTATGAACTCTACGAGCAGCGAGTCCGTGGCGAAAGCCAGGCAGATCAAGACTGGCTGGAGGCGGAACGCGAGATTCGGAAAGATGAGGCGAGAAAAACGAAGACTGCTTCAACGCCCTCGTGAGCCCAGGTGAGTGCCTTTCAGCCGAGCAAGCCGAGGCATTGGAGACAGTCGCGACAGTGGAGGCCATGCCAGTGTCAGAGATAATTCGAGCGGCGATAGCGGAACAACATCAACCGGAGCTCTATTAAAGATAAGGTGGTGTGCGGATCATAGTGGGCCTGGCTCGGACCGCGCCCGCACCACCACACCGGCGTCATCGGTCTGGCATCCCAGTGAAAGCTCGTCCATTGATGCAAAGATCGCGTTCGCAATTTCGCCGGCCCATAGCCCCAATCACTCCATCCGTATAGGCGAGAATCAGAGCGCCGAAATTTGTTGTGGCGACATGTCGAGAATTCCTTAGCGGCTCCGACTAACCGTATGAAAGGGCAACAATCAGGGCCAAAATGACCAAACAGAGAGGAGCACTACGGATATGAAATACATATTGCTTATGAGTGGTACGAAGGCAGGTGTGGACAGCTATATGGCATGGTCCAAGAAGGACATCGATGCCCACATGGCAGTCCTCAAGAGCATCAACAGGGAGTTAAGCGAATCCGGAGAGTTTGTGGGCACCGAAGGCTTGGGCGGTCCGGACCAGGCTATCGTCGTGCGCGGCCAAAAGGGCGGCATTCCGATCACCGATGGCATCTTCCCGGAAGCCAAGGAATTTTTGCTCGGCTACTGGATCGTCGATGTGAAGACCCCCGAACGGGCTTACGAGATTGCCTCTCGGCTTTCAGTCGCGCCGGGTCCCGGTGGAGTGCCCACGAACATGCCGATCGAAGTTCGTCAGATCGCCAGCTCTTCCGGCAAATCGTAGTAAATTCGCCTCACGCGCTTCGACTACACTATGAAACGCACGAACCCTCGGCAAGGCTTAGACAACCTGCGCAGGCGCGCCCACCCCGATCCGCCGGTTATTTGTTCAACTTGAGGGGCGTGCTCGAATGACGCCTCAAGGTGGAGACTTCCCGTGAACCCCGCGTCGTCATTAAAACATGGTGCTAAGCGGCCGAGCTTGCAGGTGAGAAGCTACCTTGCGGCGCTACCGCCCACGACCCGCAGGCACCTCCAAAAGCTACGCCAAGCGATTCGCGCGGCGGCCCCCGGAGCTGTCGAGCGTTTCAGTTACGGAATGCCCGCGTTCGCACTCGATGGAAAACCGTTTGTATGGTACGCGGCTTGGAAACGCCACAGCAGCCTCTACCCGCTCAGCAGGGCGATCGCGCACGCACTTGCCGCTGAACTCGAAGAATATGAGATCTCGGGAAAAGGCACGATTCGATTTCGGCTGGACCAGCCACCACCTGCGAATCTTGTTAAGCGGATCGTCAAGGCACGTATCGCTGAGCTGCGAAGGAAGTTGAACGAGCGGTGAGTTCCGTGCGGTTGCGGCGGACCAGTGGGCGCAGCCGCAAGAATCCTTAAAAGATGTAGAAAACCACGCATTTGATCCGACTAATTCATGAACGCACCAACGCGGTGCCGGAACCGAAAGGAGCAAAAATTTATGAAATACATTCTGATGATGAATGGCACGAAAGCCAGTTTTGCCGACTATGCCAGATGGTCGAAGAAAGATATGGAAGCGAACGTCGCCTTCATGCGCGCTTTCAGCAAGCAGCTCAAGGAGGAGGGTGTGTTCGTCGCCACCGAGGGCTTGGGCTGGCCCGAGCAAGCCAGGCTCGTTCGCGCAGGTAACGACGGCACACCAGTCACCGATGGAGTCTTCCCGGAATCGAAAGAGTTTCTCGCCGGATACTGGATCGTTGACGTGGAGAGCCCAGAGCAGGCGTATAAGATCGCCGCGCGGGCCTCGGCAGCCCCTGGTCCGGGTGGCGCTCCCGGCAATATTCCCATCGAGGTGCGGCAAGTGCTAGGCTGCCATTCTGATTTGGGGCTGTGAGATTCTGGAAAGCAAACTCTGGTGACCACACAGCCTTCAAACCCTTCAATCGAGCACCTGTTGCGCGAGCTGACGCCGCAGGTGCTCGGCATCGTTGTCCGGAGATTCCGCGACTTCGCTGCCGCGGAGGATGCCGTGCAGGAGGCATCGATCGCTGCAGCATTGCAGTGGCCGCGCGAGGGCCTGCCGGAAAATCCGCGGGCGTGGCTCACGCAGGTCGCTTTCCGTCGCATGGCCGACCACATTCGCAGCGAAGCGGCCCGCCGCCATCGCGAAAACGAAGCAGCACTCGAGGTGGACCCACTCACACCTCCGCTCCAGGCCGCTCGTGAATCGGATCCAGACGACACACTTATCCTGCTCTTCATGTGCTGCCACCCTGCGTTGACTCCAGCTTCGGCTATTGCGCTGACGTTGCGGGCCGTGGGTGGCTTGACGACGGCGGAGATCGCCCATGCGTTTCTCGTACCGGAATCAACCATGGCGCAGCGCATCAGCCGCGCCAAGCAGAGCATCAAAGACTCCGGCATTCCGTTCCAACTGCCGAATACTGAAGAGCGAGCGCAGCGCCTGCGTGCGGTTCTGCACGTGCTGTATCTCATCTTCAATGAAGGTTATACGAGTAGCGCCGGGCCCGATTTGCGTCGCGCAGACCTGTCTCATGAGGCCATGCGGTTAACTCGGATCGTCCACCAGCTACAACCCGACGACACGGAGGTCGCCGGATTGCTGGCGCTCATGTTGCTGACTGACGCCCGGCGCCAGGCTCGAACAAATGCTGAAGGCGAGTTGATCCCACTGTCGCAGCAAGACCGTTCTCTCTGGGATCGCGAGCAGATTGTCCAGGGAGTCGCGGTCCTGTCGGCCACGTTACCTAAGGGCGCCGTCGGCCCTTACCAATTGCAAGCGGCCATTGCCGCCGTTCACGACGAAGCCGCCCGTGTCGAGGACACGGACTGGCCTCAGATCCTGGCGCTTTACGATCTCCTCAAACGCATGTCTGACAACCCCATGGTCGCGTTGAATCGCGCCATTGCTGTAGCGATGGTCCACGGCCCAATGAAGGCTTTGGAACTGCTCGACGCTCTGAAAGGAGATCCCCGCCTGGCTGATCACCACCGCTTGGACGCTGTCCGAGCACATCTGCTTGAACTCGCTGGGGACCATGCGGGTGCCGTCAGACATTACCGCGCGGCGGCTGGCAAGACAGGAAGCCTACCCGAGCGAAACTACCTTCTAGCCCAAGCCTCGCGACTCTCCAGCAAGCTGGCACTCACGAACGAACTGGAACGAAACTAGTGGCCAGCCGGCAATCCGGAGTTGGCCGGAAACGAGTTAGGGGGGAAAATATGGACTGGCCCACGGAGTAAGTTCGACCCTGCCTGTTTTTCGCCACTCCCAGAACGTTAGTGCAACGATGAGAGCGGGACTGTGGCGTGGCGACTGTCCTCCTGCTACAAGCAGTGGCCTCTAAAGCGCCATGCCGCCGGACACTTCGATTCTTTGACCATTGATCCACCGATTCTCGTCCGAGAGAAGCGCAGCGATCATGGGTCCGATATCGTCGGGCACGCCCGCACGCCCCAACGCAGTCATTTCCGCTACACGCTTATTGATTTCGGGATTGTCGCGCACCATGCCGCCGCTAAAGTCGGTTTGGATCGCGCCTGGTGCGACCACATTGGCGGTGATCCCGCGTGGACCGAGTTCTTTGGCCAGATAGCGGGTCAGAACCTCAACCGCTCCCTTCGCGGCTCCGTACGCAGAGCTGCCGGGCAAAGCGAAGCGGGCGAGTCCCGAGGAAATGTTTACGATGCGGCCGCCATCGTTCATTAAGGGAAGAAGCTTTTGGGTCAGGAAGTAAACACCCTTAACGTGAACATTAAAGATCTGATCGAATTGGGCTTCAGTGGTTTCTTGAATGCTGGCATGCAGCGAATTGCCGGCATTGTTCACCAAATAATCAAACCGGTCCCGCCCCTAAACTTGCAACGTTTTGCGAACTTCGGCGACAAACCGGTCAAAGGCGCGAACGTCTCCGGTGTCGAGGGGAAAGCCGACGGCCCTCCGGCCTATGGCTTCAACCTCGCGAATGAGACTCTCTGCTTCTTTCTGATTTGAGCGATAGGTGAAAAGGAAATCGACGCCGCGCCGGGCAAGATTGACGGCAGTATTGCGTCCCAGGCCGCGGCTTGCACCTGTGATAATGGCAATCTTATTGGTCACGCTTCCAGCTCCTTTGCTTAGATACATTCTCATCACTCGAGGTTAGGAATAGCGCATGTTCTCGAGATCGGTAATGAGGCTGGGCCCCGAAGGGTTCCATCCTAGCCGTTCCTGTGTGAGCGCGCTGGAAGCCGGGATGTCCCATCCAACGAAGTGTCCGAGCCAGCCAAAATGTCCACCGGCCTCTTCCGATGCGATGGAGACCACAGGCACCTTCAGGCCTCTGCCGATGACCTCAGCGATGTCTCGAACCGGCACTCCTTCTTCGGCGACTGCATGATTGAATGGCGTATGTGACCAGGCCCTGCGCTGCGACGGATGCAGCAGCCTCCTCAGAAGCTGCGCGGGGAACTACCTTCGAACTGACAGGCGGATCGTTTTCGGTTCGGAGCTGGCCTGACCCTGCGTTCCCCATCCCGGTCCCTGAGGTGACAATCAACAGTCTGTCTGAGCTGGCGAGCACGGTGCCCAAAGCCTCGATGACCCGCCGATCGGCTTCACAGTTCGCCGCGAACTTCGTAAAGTCGTAATTGAACGCGAGGTGAATCAGCAACTTGAGGCGAAGGAGAATGTATGAACGTATTTGTTACAGGGGCAACGGCCCCTCGAAGGTGTATGAAGCTTCCCGCGCCCAGATTGCAGGAGCGATTCAAGCATTGGTGGAGCGGGCTATTGAAAGCGGCGATATACGTAAGGACCTCGAACCGTTCGATCTACTTCGGGCCCTGATCGGGGTGTCCAACGTAGCGTCCGGCCCGGACTGGCAGCAGAGCGCCAGGAGACTGGTAGATATCCTCATCACTGGTTCGCGGCCAGTTAAGAATCAACGTACCGCGATGTAAGGTAGTGGGTCAGTTTGGATTTGTCGCATCATAAGCATGAAAAACGGCCGGATAGCTGCTGTCGACGACCCATGACGACGGCGTAGTCGCGAGCATGCCGTTCACGATAGGAAATGCCTTGAGAGAGTTACTCACCACACGAACGTTTCCTGTCAGTTCAAACCGAATCCGATATTTGGTTTGGTAAAGTGTGGTGGAACGTGCAACTGCTTGCTAAGCAGCATTAGGCCTTAGTAATGCTGCCAGGCAATTCTTCAGTGTTCATCTCGTTCGGTATGTCCCGTATAGACGGCTTCGCTACCGGGTGTAGAATCCAGTTAGAGGGACAAGAAAGGACAGTCCCGTACCAAGGGCACGCGGACGTGGATCGGAGGAACCGATATGAGTAAATATGGAATGCTAAGGGTTCTCTGCGTGAGCGCCGCGCTGGTGGCATTTGCCTGTTTGCCGGGACCGGCCTTTGCCCAGCGCGGTGGCGGAGGGCATGGCGGTGGCGGCGGATTTCATGGCGGCGGGGGATTTGGCGGTGGCGGATTTCACTCCGGCGGGAGCTTCCAAGGTGGAGGAGGCCACTACGCTACCGGTGGCGGGCGTTCTTTCGGCGGCTATCGCGGCGGTGGTTACTTCGGTGGGCGTGGCTATTATGGCGGCCGTGGATATTACGGGCGCGGCTATGGCTATGGTTATGTACGGGGTTGGGGACGTTGGGGCTACCCGTATCGGTACGGCTATGGATGGGGCCTTGGGTTTGGTTGGCCGTACTGGGGATGGGGCTATCCGTATGGCTACGGCTATTGGGGCGCACCTTATGGCTACTATTCTTATCCGTACTCCTATCCCTACTGCGATCCGAACTATTATTCGTGCCCCGATAACGGGAACGGAGGCGACCCTCCGCCTTCCAATTCCAACCCACAATACCAGGGCAATCCCGGGGATCCTTCGAGGCCTCCATCGGGTCCCGGACCTTCGAGCTACACACCGTATGGGTCCGATGATCCGTCGAACGCGCCGATTACTTCCGTCGACCGAATAACCGCGACGCCGAATGATCCAGTGGCGACGCAGGAACAAGACTCCGCCGGTCCCATTCTGTCTGTGGATCGGATACCCGTTACGTCTACGTCGAGCAAGCAAACGGCTACACCGAGTAGCTATCGTGTTGCCAAGTCGACCAAGGCACATGACGCAGCAGTGCGCCCGGAAGTACAAGCTGCGATGCGCGCACTGCACGAGATGCCGCCGTATGTTCGCGAGCGGGAGATCGAAACAGGCCGGTACAGTCACTTTTCGCCGCAGGAGAAGCAACTCCTGCGCACCGTGAACTAAGAATCTGTGACGCAGGGACTCCATGTTGGTGTTGTCCCTTAAATGCGTACAGTCAGAGATAGTGCCCCAAGCCCGGCGTATGCCGACGTGACCGCATCGACAAACAGGGCCTAAACTGAAGCCTCATGCCGTCACTTGTTCTTATCCCTGGATTGCTTTGCGATCGCAGGCTTTGGCACGACCAGATCGAAGCTCTAGGCGCTAATTACGAAGTCCTCGTTGCGGACATCACTCAGGATTCGACCCTATCGGAAATGACGGCCTCTGTCCTTACGCAAGCTCCGGAACGATTTTCGTTGGCGGGTTTTTCCCTTGGCAGTCAGGTGGCGCTGGAGATTATGCGCGTCGCCAAACATCGCGTGGAGCGCCTGGCGCTGTTGAGTACCACGCATGGTGGATTGCTTCCCGAAGTAGAGTTGGCCACCCGTCGCGCTGTTGCGATGATCGAGGAAGAAGGGCTCGATCAGTATTTGGAAGCCGCGTTTCCGCCATACGTTGCGCCGGCGAGGGCAAACGACAAATCATTGAAAAGCATTTTCGTGGAGATGGGACGAGCTGTTGGCAAAGATGCAGGATTGCGACAGATGCAGGCGCTCCTCGCGATCAAAACTCCTTTCGAAAACCTAAACCAGGTCCAGTGTCCGACGGTGATTGTGGGAGGGAGCGAGGATCGGCGAACCACTCCTGCCGCGCATCAACTGCTGCATCAGGAAATTCCGGGATCGGAGCTGCAGATGATTGACGACGCGGGCCATTTCACGCCAATCGAGCAGCCTCAGAGGGTCATTGACGTACTGCAGCATTGGCTGGCGCTCTGAAGGGCACTCGGGCTTAACCGAACTTCAAAAATGGATCGAATCTATGGCGCCAATTCCATACTGTAGATAAATTGAATGCCAGCAGGCTCTTACGGTCGTACGGGGAGCGGGCGTATTTTGACAACGAAACTATTTTTCGCAATACTGAAAGGCCGGGGGGAGACGCGGATCAACTTCTAGCGTATTCCCTTCGAGATTCCGCGATTGACGCGCGGACGGGCTCAGTTCCTGAGCTTTAATTCCTTGCTTCTACACGATTCTGATTGGCAATGACGAACACTCAGTTATTTTGCTACCAAAAGTTAAATTCCTATGATTACTGTTCAACAGCTTACTAAGAGGTACGCGCGCAACGTCGCCGTCGATCACATCTCTTTTGAAGTAGCAAAAGGACAGATCGTCGGCTTCCTCGGTCCTAATGGAGCGGGCAAAACCACCACCATGCGCATGCTGACGTGTTTCCTGCCGCCGACGGCAGGCACCGCCAGCGTGGCAGGGTTTGACGTTCTCGAGAATCCACTCGAGGTCAAACGCCATATCGGCTATTTACCCGAAACTCCTCCGCTCTATCCCGAAATGCGAACGGCCGAATATCTCACGTTTGTGGGACAGATCAAAGGCCTTCGCGGCCTCGAGTTGGCCAAGCGAGTCGATTACGTCCTTGATCGTTGCGCTGTGGTCGACGTGAAGGATAAGGTGCTCGGCAAGCTTTCCAAAGGATACCGCCAGCGCGTTGGGCTAGCCCAGGCGATCATTCACAATCCTGACGTGCTCATTCTCGATGAGCCCACCGCGGGCCTGGATCCCAAGCAGATCAATGAAACCCGCGACCTCATCAAGGGCTTGGCAGGGGATCACACCATCATTCTCAGCACTCACATTCTTCCCGAGGTGGAGCAGACGTGCCAACAAGTCATCATTATTAATAAAGGGAAGCTGGTGGCCACGGATTCGGTGAATAACTTGCAGCACCGAGCCCGCGGGGCTGGTTCTGTGCTTCTTGAAGTCGCTGGGCGCAATGGCACACTGGAATCCGCGCTGGTGCAACGGCGCCTCGAGCAGGTTGCCGGAGTCAGTCGCGTGCTTTTCAAGGAATCTCGCGACAATCACTCGATCTTCGAGGTCGAGGGCAAAGGCGGCATTCGCGGCGACTTGGCACGCGCTGTGGTCGAATCCGGCTGGGACTTGAACGAACTCCGCAGTGCCGCGGTCAGCCTCGAGGAAGTCTTCCTGCAGCTTACCGCTTCCGATGCTACCAGCACGGCAAACCCGCAAACCGCAACTCCGGAATTAGCCGGGGTGGCGTCCAAGGCGCAAGGGTAAAGACGATGAGCAACGTTCTGATCATTTGCCGCAAGGAACTTCGCAGCTACTTTGTTTCGCCGATTGCCTATCTTTTGCTGGCCATGTTCGCCATCGTATTCGGCTTCTTCTTCTGGAATGTGGTTGGCTATTTCGTCTTTGCCGGCATGGAGTCACAGATGCGCGGCCAAATGTTCCCGATGAACCTGAATGAGCAGGTCATCCGGCCGTTGGTTTCCAACGTAAGCGTAATCGGGCTGTTCCTGATTCCCCTGATTACGATGCGACTCTTCGCGGAAGAGAAACGCAGCGGAACCATCGAGCTTTTGGCCACGTCTCCGATCCGTGACGCCGAAGTGATTCTAGGCAAGTGGCTGGCCGCGGTATGTCTGTACGCGATCATGCTGCTTCTCACCGCTGTGAATTTCATTTGGCTATTTAAGTACGGCAATCCAGACTGGAAGCCGCTCGCGATTGCGTATCTCGGCCTTCTTCTGCAAGCCGGGGCGCTGCTGGCGATTGGCACGTTCATTTCGACGCTCACGCGCAACCAGATCATCGCCGGCGCTGCAACCTTTGGCGTTTGCCTGCTCCTGTGGGTGCTGGAGTGGGTCAGCGGCTACGATACGTCCACATGGGCGCGGGTGTTGGCGTACTTTTCTGTGCTCACCCATTTCGAATCCTTTGCCAAAGGCGTGATCTACACGAAAGACATAGTTTTCTACGTTAGTGTAATCGTTCTGGGACTTTTCCTGACCGCTCGGTCCATGGAGTCCCTGCGGTGGAGATCGTAAATGACTGCATTCCTACATGCCCGGCAGACTCGGTACGCGCTTTACGCCGCCAGCTACATAATGATAGTCGTGGCGATTCTGGTGGTGGGAAATATACTGGCGGACCGCCACAACAAATCGTTCGATGTCACGGCCAACAAGCGCTACAGCCTTTCCGAGCAAACCGCGAAAATCGTAAAAGGCCTGAAGCAGCCGGCCACGATCACATACTTCGATCAGAGCACCCATTTCGAGCAGGCCAAGGATCTGCTGGACCAGTACGCCAATCTTTCACCCAAAGTTCACGTAAAGTATGTCGACCCCGATAAGGATCCCGAAGTCGCCCGGGCCGCCGGCGTAAAGGAATACGGCACGACGGTTGTGCAGATTGCGGATCGAAAGGAAGACGCCAAGAGCCTGAACGAAGAAGGCATCACCGGCGCGTTCATTCGCGATCTGAAGTCGAGTGTCCGCACGGTTTGCTTCGTGGAGGGTAGCGGCGAGCACCAGCTACAAGATACCGACCGCAATGGCTACTCGCGTTTCAAGGACCTGCTCGGCCAGGACGATTATCAAACCAAGTCCATCACGTTGGTAACCAAGGCCGAAGTGCCCACCGATTGCACTGTGCTGGTCCTTGGCGGACCCGAGTCCGACTACTTGCAGCCGGAGACGGACGCGATCAAGAAATATGTCGAAGACGGGGGCCGCTCGCTTATCCTGTTAGACCCGCCCCTGAAAATGGGACGCGTGCAGATCGCCGATAATGACCTGCTGGACAAACTGCTGGAAGGCTGGGGCGTGACGCCGCAAAATAATCTGATTCTCGACCTCAATCCGATTGGCCAGATCGCCGGACTCGGGCCGCAGGTTGCCCTGGTCACCAGCTACGACTCGCAACCAATTGTCGCCGATATGAAGCGCCGCGCCACCGGGTTTCCGCTGGCTCGTTCACTGGAAATCAAAAATGGCGACAAGACCACGGTTCAGAAGCTGTTCAGTTCCTCGGAGACCAGTTTGGCCACTACCAAGCTGAATAGCCCCTCGATCGATCCGAACGATCCGAAAAATATCAAGGGGCCGCTGGTGCTTGCCGCCGCCGGCACCTATAACACGGGCAAAGAAAATTCCCAGGGCCGGTTTGTGGTGGTGGGCAGCTCAGACTGGGCGGCTAACTCCTTCATCGGGTTCAACGGTAATCGCGACTTGGCGCTTAACGCCATTAACTGGCTCTCGTCGGATGAAGATCTAATTTCCATCCGGCCAAAAGAACACGAGGATCGCCGTATTACTCTTACGCAGGCGCAGATGCGCTGGCTTCGAATCAGCAGCCAGTTTCTGCTGCCGCTCATCGTGATCGTAGGCGGAGCTTCGGTATGGTGGCGCCGCCGCTAAGCGCTGGGACGCGTCTAAAAGGCGCTACGCAAACAACTCTTATTGCGGGAACATTGCCATGAAAATTAGTGGACTGCTGATAGCCGCTGTGGTGCTTGCTGCTTTATTGGGTGTGCTGTACTGGTCGAATCATCACCCTGAGACACCGGATAGCGCGATGAAAGCTTCGGCCGATGCGTCGCCGAAAATTCTCTCGGTGAACGCCGCCGACGTGAGCCGCATTGCCATCGATCACAAAGATGGACAGACGGTCGACCTGGCGCGCAACAGTTCGGGGGCGTGGCAAATCACCTCGCCGAAGGCGCTTGATGCCGACCAGGAGTCGGTTTCCACTCTGCTTTCCACGCTTTCTTCGTTGAATGCAGAACGGCTCATCGCGGACAAGGCTTCCAACTTGGCCTCTTACGGGCTGGCTGCTCCGCCGCTGCAAGTGGATATCACGCTGAAGGACAACAAAACGCAAAAACTCTCGATCGGCGACCAGACTCCTTCGGGCAATGCCTACTACGCCGTGCTCTCCGGTGATCCACGACTGTTTACCGTCGCCAGTTACAACAAAACGAGCCTCGATAAGTCCGCTGCCGATCTTCGCGACAAACGCCTGCTCACCACCGATTTTGACAAAGTCAGTCAGATTGAGCTGATCGACCAGTCGCAGCAAAAGAAACAGGATGTCACCTTCGCTCGGAACAAGGATTCCTGGGAAATTTTGAAGCCCGGACCCTTCCGTGCAGATAGCAGCCAGGTCGACGACCTTGTCCGCTCCCTCCAGAACGCGAAGATGGAATCCACGGACGACGACGCCAAAAATGCAGCAGCTTTCAAATCCGCTGTTCCTTTTGCTGTCGCCAAGGTCACCGGAGCATCTGGAACACAAGAGTTGCAAATTCGCAAAGCCAAGGACGATTACTACGCTGAATCCTCGGCGGTTCCCGGAGCCTACAAAGTGGCCGCCACGTTAGCTACCAGCGTCGATAAACCGTTGGCCGATTTTCGCAATAAGAAACTCTTCGATGTTGGTTACGAGGATCCCAATAAAATTGAAATTCATGACGGCGCGAAGTCCTACTTCCTGACGCGTTCGGGTAACGACTGGTGGGGGCCGGACGGCAAGAAGTTGGACGAAGCCAGTGTTCAGGCGCTGCTTGGAAGTATCCGTGACCTCTCGGCGGAAAAGTTTCCGGATTCCGGGTTCACCACGCGAGCGCTGGAAATCACAATCACTTCCAAGGATGGAAAGCTCGTTGAAAAAGTAGCGATCGCCAAGACCAAAGACTCCTACATCGCGAAGCGCGAGAGTGAGCCCGCGCTGTACCAGATTACGTCTTCGTCCATTTCGCAATTGGAAGAATCCGCCGCCAATCTGAAACCGATCGCTCCTGCTTTGGCAAGTGCTTCAAAAAGGTAGGCGATCGGCCCTGCTGAGTCATGATAAGTATCATTAAATGATATAGATACGGACGGTTTTGGCAAGTCTTGACTTGACACTGAATCCGCCTTTGGTAAAATCGGCAACCGCTAGGGGGGAGTGCTAGTCAGTCCTTAGCGCCCCCTCGGCATTCCAAAATCACTTTTACAGAGGAAAAGCGATGCTCACCAAAGATCGCGTGATTGGAATTCGTCTCATTCCCGATACATACCATCCACACGGATCGTGTATTAGCCGCAGGTCAGCCAACTGGATGGTGCGCCCGAGCTCGCCTGCCGCTTGCGAGCGGCTTGCTTTATTGGAAACCGCTAGTGAGAAGGCGAATAAGCTTCCGCCGTCTTACGCATGCCGGTTGTACACTGCTAGTGCCACCTAACCGGAGGCGAAGCTCCGCGCTGATCAACGAATGACCAGATGTGGAGGATAAGATGAAGCGCATGGTATTCGCGGGCATGATTTACCTGCTGGCGGCGGCATTCTCGTGTTCAGCGTTCGGCCAAGCGAACGACGCCAAGACGCAAAATCTTCGCGATTGCTTTGCCGGCACTGGCCCATGTGACCGCACGCTGCTCACGAGCGCCCAGGAAAAACAGATCGCCGAGTTGCAGCACGATCGAAACCTGTGGGGTTGCCTGACGGGCTATAGCCAATGCAATCATTCGGCTCTCACACCGACAGAATCGAAACAAGTAGCGGACCTGGAACATAAGCGGAACCTCCTGGCCTGCGAGACTAGCTTCGGCCTTTGCGATAAATCCCTACTTACTTCCTCGGAGGCCGAAGAAGTTTCTAAAATTGAAAAAGAGCGCAATCTGCTGAACTGCAAGACCAGTTCTTATCCTTGTGATCCGTCTTTGCTGACTCCCGAACAGCAAGCAGAAGTGAAGCAACTTCAGCGGCAACATAATCTTCTCTCGTGCGCCACGGGCCAGGGGCTGTGCGACAAGTCCCTGCTCGCGCCCTCTGAGGCCCAGGAGGTCGCCGCTGCCAACCATGACCGGAACTTATTGGCGTGCAAAACCGGCGAGAGCTACTGCGACGAATCTTCGTTGAGCCCATCGGAGGAGAAGGAAGTCGCTGCTCTGAAGCGCCAGCGAAACGCTTTGGCCTGCGCCACTGGCGCGACTGCTTGCGATCCTTCTCTAAAAGATGAGGAACAGGCTAAGCAGACCAGCAAACCTTCTCCCTGATGATCGGGCGAAGGGGAACAGCTACTTCGTCGGTGGGTAATTCTTCAAAAGTTTCTCGACTGCCTTATCCATATGCTTCTGTTTCTTGTCCGGTTTGGCGTTTGCATCAACCGGATCAGACACCACACCCTGCCATACCACCTTCTTCGTTTCGGAATCGTACATGTTCAGAATCAATGCCCCCGAATGGACCGTGGTGGTTGTGGCCCCGGCGGTGCCCGAGTTAGCTCCGGCTGCCGATCCATACGACGTGCCAACATTGAACTGGATAGGGTGTTTCTCCCTTCCGCGAGCCACCTCGTACCCAATGTAAAGGTCGGCGCTGTCCGTATCCGATTTTTTCAAGCCTTTCTTGGCCAGTTCCACGCTCAGGGTGCCGATGAGCTGATCCGAGGTCAGGTCGTCGAAGTGTTGCGCCCCTGGGATATTCACCCACTTGTAGATTTTGTATTTTCCGAAATCGGTATGCCTGTCGAAGTCGTACGTTCCGCTTTGAGCGGATGCGCGATTCACACCCGCCAATAATATCGCCAACAGCAGAAGATATGTTTTCATCGCGGATCGTCCTCAAGTCCCATAAAATTATACTTCGGCCGACTGCTGGCACGCGCCAGCCAGTATAGCCCAGCACATTAATTCGTTGAGAACGTGCACGGAATAATTCGCGCTATTCAATGTGCGCCAGCCTCCGAGAATGGTCTTGACACTACCGCCTCAAGGTATTTCAATCGTTTTAACCGGACCGCCTATTTTTGTGTCGGAATAGCGAGGTACGGTCCCACAAATTGACGGTGCGCTGTTTGGAGCTGCAAGCGCGAAGGTGCCACGCGCTGCCGCGCACTCGTGTTTGCTCACGCCAAGGAGATTGCCATGCCAGAAGTTACTGGATTCAAGTACTTGAAGCGAGTTTCGCAAGGGCTGCTGCTCGCTGTCCTCGTACTTCTGCCGGTGATGCTGTGCGCGCAGGGTTATTTCGGCACCGTTAGCGGCGAACTGACCGACCAGAGCGGAGCGGTGGTGGCCGGTGCCAAGGTCGTTCTGACCGATCAGGCCAAAGGCTTCACGTTTACAACCACTTCTGACAGCGTCGGGCGGTACATATTCACGTCGATACCGCCAGCGGTGTATTCGGTGACTGTGGAAGTGCAAGGTTTTGAAAAAGAAGTGCGCACCAGCGTTACGGTAAATGTTAGCGAGAACGCGACCGCCAACATGAGGCTGAAGGTCGCCACTGCTACCCAATCCGTCGAGGTGCAAGGCCAGACACAGAACCTGGCGACTGAGGATGCCGTCACCGGACAGGTGGTCAACCGCAGGTTTATCAATGACCTGCCTCTGGTCGACCGGTATGTGCTCGACTTCGTCATGCTCGGCCCAGGTATCACCGAGATGAGCGACCAGAACTCGGTCGGCGACACCGGAACGAACTTTGTGTCCAATGGCAGCCGCGGGGCAAGCGCAGACATCCTGATGGATGGAGCTTCGATCACCAACTTTGAGCCTAACGGCGGCATTACCTATGTCACGTATACCCCCTCCGCGGAGGCGGTCGAAGAATTCAAGGTCGAGCAGACCAACTTCAGCGCGGAATACGGATTCTCGGGCGCATCGGTCGTCAACATGATCACTCGCTCTGGCGGCAATTCCTTCCATGGAAGCGCCTACGACTTCATTCGCAATCAGATGACCGACGCGAACAACTGGTTCAACAATGAAGCGGATATTCCCATCCCGCCGGTGCATCGCAACAATTTCGGCGGCACCATCGGCGGGCCCATCAAGAAAGATAAGATTTTCTTTTTCTTCGATTATGACGGCACGCGCCAGTCGTACATGAGCACCTACCAGGCGGGTGTTCCCAGCGCGGCGGAACGCACTGGGAACTTCGGAGAATTGTGCGGGGCAAATGGCGGCACCTTCAATAGTGCCGGTATGTGCAGCGTGGCTGCCGGGCAGCTGTGGGACCCCTATACCGGTGTATTCCAAGCTCCGGCAAACGGCACAGCGGGCGCATATCGCAGCGGCTTTATTCCCTTCAACAACCTGGCTACTTACACCAGCCCGGGTAGTCCCAACCTACCCGCGAATCTGGAACCTCCCGCCGGCCCGGGCAATCTTATCGATCCTGTTGCTCAGAAGCTCATGAATCTCTTCCCTTTGCCGAATTATTCGGGGGGCAGCATCTATGACAATTGGATCGCTTCGGGCGCGACGGTAAATCCCAACAATCAATTCGACGCAAAAATCGATTACCGCTTCAGCGAAAAGCACTTGCTGAGTGCGAGGTACTCGCAGGACACCAATAGCACTACGCCGTACAACTGTTTCAAGAATTTTGCCGATCCATGCGGGAGCGGGCCGAACAGCGGCTCGTCCCACTTGTTCGCCATCAACGATACGTACACGTTTAGTCCGACACTGATACTGACCAGCACATTTGGGTTCACGCGAGGCGCCACGCTGATCGATGCCTACAACAAAAGCCTGAACTCGAATCCCCTGGGAACACTTGGCTTTCCATCGTATCTCGGCACCAACGGTTTTCTTGGCGTCCCGGCCATAGCCATCAATGACTACTATTCCGCCAGTTACACCAGCATTGGGCAGGATCCTTATGGCAACTACAAGCAGGGCCAAGATACCGGCCAAATAACCGAACTGGTCACCAAAATAAAAGGGACGCACGAGCTCAAGTTCGGGTTCGAAGGGCGCATTCACCAGCAAAACTACATTCAGACCAACGCCCCGCTCGGAATATTCAGCTTTAACGCGGGTGGCAGCTCCCAGTGTCCAATCCCGGACATTACACAATGCGGAGGAGACAGCATGGCCAGCTTCCTGATGGGCCAAATCTCCACCGGCGCGCCCTACGGCAGCACCTACGAAATTCAGTTCCAACCCGCAACCCAAAGCTTTCAATATGCGGGATATGCCCAGGACAACTGGAAGGTAAAACCCAAGTTAACCTTGAATCTGGGACTTCGCTACGACGTGAATACCCCTCGCACCGAGCGTTATAACCGCATGAACTGGTTCGATCCAAACGCGGTGAGTCCACTCAATGGCGGCAGCATTTCGTACACCGATCCGCTCAGCGGATTGCCGGTGACCCGCACGTTGTACGGCGGCGAGGTGTTCACCAATTCCGACGTGCGCACTAACTGGGTCACGGACTGGAAAGACTTTCAGCCGCGTATCGGTTTCTCCTACCTTTTGGACACCAAGACCGTGCTGCGTGGCGGTTATGGAATCTATTACAGCCAAACCCGTTCCGGCGCCAACGGCCTGTTGAGCTACGGTTCCCAGGGCTTCAATCAGTACAGCAACCTGGTTCCCACCTATCAGAACGATGGTGCGACTCCCTATCTGCATCTCGACAATCCTTTTCCGAATGGCTTGCAGCTGCCGACCGGAAGTTCTTTGGGTTTGCTCAACGACGTGGGCTACGGAGCCATCGGCCCGATCCGCGATGCCTTCTACGCGAAAACTCCACAGGAACAGAGCTGGAGTTTCGGATTCCAACGCCAACTGGCTTCGAACATGGTCTTCACTGTGGATTATATTGGGAAGAAAGGAACCCACCTGTATTACCAAGGCCTGAACACCTTGGATATTTTGGGCCCGCAGGTCGAGAAATACACGCCAGCTCAAATGAACGCTCTGGTTAGCTATGTGCCGAATCCCTTCGCCTCAATTCTCACGGGCCCCTACTATGTCAACAGCCCTCTCAACAGCAACAACCCTACGGTCCAAGGTTTCCAGCTAGAGTTGCCCTATCCGCAATTCACGGGCGTAACGACGGATGAACCGCCGGTTGCTAATTCCATCTACCATTCCGTTCAAATTACGCTCGAAAAGCATTACTCCAACGGGTTGCAATTGTCCGCCAACTACACCTTTTCGAAATCCATCGATGATTCCTCGATCTACGATGGCAACGTCTCCTGGCTGGCAAATACCACCAGCGGCATCTACGGTCCCCAGGATCCGAACAGGCCAAACCTCGATCGAAGCCTCTCGACCTTTGATATCCCGCAGTCTGTGAAATTGAACTACACCTATGATTTACCGGTCGGGCGCGGCAGAGCATTCCTGACCGATATGCCCCGGCCTTTGGAGTTGATTCTCGGTGGCTGGAAGACTGCCGGGGTGTGGACCATTCATGACGGCTTCCCGCTGGCTTTTATCGTGGAGAATGGCGGGGTTCCTATACCGACGTATGGACAACAGCGGCCAAATCTGACCGGTACGCCAGAACGTACCGGAGGAGGAGACGGGAATTGGGTAAACAACTATTTCGCCAATCCAGACGTCTTCCAGATTCCGGCGCCCTACACCCTGGGCGACGCAGCGCGTACGCTGTCCAGCATTCGTTCCCCTTTCTTCTTCAGCGCCAACCTGTCGGTCAGCAAACAATTCGGACTCTCCGCCAAACACGAGGCGATGAACCTGGAATTGCGGCTCGAGGCGGAGAACGCCTTTAACCACCCGGTTTTTGGTACGCCCGATACGACGGTGGGGGATCCCACGTTCGGGCAGATCAACTACACCGCAGTGGGTCCCAGGCAGTGTCAGTTGGCGCTGAAGTTCAACTTTTAAGCACAATTCTGGGAGCGAAGCGGGACAATGAAATGAGGCTGCTAGCGGTCTAACCGATTGGCAGCCTCGTCCATTTCTTGAGAGGCGAACTGCGGCCCGGTTGACTATGTGACATTATATGGTCATTATAGGACTGGCAAAATCGTAGTCATATGCTCTTATTTTGGCAATTGCCAAATCAGCAATGATCTGCTAGTATCGGCTAATCAACTGAAAAACTAAGGGTTAGTGCCAATTGTGAACACACGTTTATTGGCCCGCCACTTGCTCGTTCTTACGGTGGGGTTGTCATGCTTAGGATTTCCACGGAAACGAAACGGACGAAGACCGTTGTCCTCATCGAGGGTCGAATGGCCGGCTCTTCGGTCGGTACTGTCGAACAGTGCTGGCGCGAGCTTTACGCCGCTTCGCCGAAACAGAAGTTCATCGTCAACTTATGCGGTGTCAGCTATATCGATAACTCTGGGAAAATGCTGCTGCGAGAAATGCACCGGCTGGGAGCGCAGCTGCAAGCGGAAGGTTGTTTGAACCAGGCCATCATCGACGAGATTTCAACCACCGATGAAGCCGCGAATAAGGGTCCCAAAAAGCCGAAAGGCACGCCGATCATCTTCTATATCGCGTTCTTGAGTCTTCTGATGTTTCCAGTGCACTTGCCAGCGCAAGAAAAGGGTGCTGCCCTGCCTAACAATCCGCCTGCCGGCGCGTTGCGATTGACGCTGGAGCAGGCTGTCGCGCTGGCCATCAAGCAGAACCCGACCGAGCAAATCGCGGTTCTGAACGCCGCCGAGAGTGTGCAAGAGAAAAACATCACGCGAGCCGCGCTGTTGCCGCAGGCGAGTTTTCACGTGGCCGACTCCGCCAACCGCATCAACCTTGAATCGGAGTTCGGCGGAAAGCCGTTGTTCCCGGGTGTTCCGTTGCCTGGACACATTGGTCCGTATCAAATCTTTTCTGCGGGACCAAGTTTCAGCAGCAGCGTCTTCGACTTGTCGCTCTGGAAACGCTATCAGGCTTCGCGGGCCAACACGGACACTGCTAACGCCAACAGCCTGTCCACGCGCGAGCAGGTAATCCTGCTGGTCGTTTCCCAATACATCGGTACGCTGCGCGCGGTCGCGGACGTGGAGGCTTCGCGTTCGCGGGTTGAGTTGGCACAGGCGCTTTACGATCAAGCTGCGGACCTGCAGAAACAAGGGGTTGGCACGGGCATTGACACGCTACGCGCCAACGTCGAACTGCAGAACGAGAAGCAGCGCCTGATTGAGGCGGAAAACGACCGTGAATCTTCGCTCTTTGGATTGAGCAAGCTGTTGAATGTCGATCCGCGACAGAAAGTCGAACTTGCCGATTCGCTCAGCTTCTACGAAACTCCGCAACCTGCGGTGGACGAGAGTATCGACCAGGCGCTGGCCACCCGTCAGGAATGGAAAGCGATTCTGGCGCAGGAGAAGGCAGAGAAATTAGAGAAGCAGTCGACGAGTTATGAGCGGTTGCCCTCCTTGGGCTTCGACGGCTACTGGTATTACCTGGGAACGGATATCAGCAATGGCATTCCGACGTATCAATATCAGGCCTCCATCAATATGCCCTTGTTTACCAGTGGACGCATCCACGCGGAAATTGCCAGAGCCAATCTGGAGTTGCTGAAAATTCAGCAGCAGAAAGACGATCTGCGCAACCAGATTGCTTTGGATGTAAAAACCTCGCTGCTCAACCTGCAATCCGCCCGCAATGAGGTGCAGGTGGCGAATCTCGGCGTACAGCTTGCTAAAGAAGAAGTGGTGCAAGCGCGCGATCGCTTCCAGGCCGGGGTTGCCGACAATATTGAAGTGATATCCGCTCAGGATTCGTTGTCTCGGGCCAACGACAACCAGATTGCCGCGCTGTACCGTTTCAACCAAGCCCGCGCCGACTTTGCGCGTGCCATTGGGCAGATGGAAAAGACCTATGCGAAGTGAAGCGAGGACACGATGAGTGTGGAGATTGATGTTGGACTGGAAAATGCGGCGAAAGTGAAAACGTCGCCTGTGCCGGAACCGACAAAAGCTGCCCCGGCACAGAAGCCCTTGGCAAGTCCCAAGCTGCGACGTGGACTCATGATCGCCGCAGTGGTGCTGATCGTTGCGGCGCTTGGGCTGTTCCTTTATTTTCATAACCGCGAATCGACTGACGATGCCCAGGTGGACGGGCACATCACTCCGGTAGCCTCCAAGATTTATGGCCGGGTTTCGAATGTGCTGATCGACGACAACCAGCCGGTGAAGGCTGGGCAGGTGATTGTCCAAATCGATCCCGCGGATTATCAGGCTGCGGTAGATCAGGCTCAGGCGGCCCTGGATATCGCGGAAGATGAAGCGCGTTCGGCTGGTGTGGATGTTCCGCGCACGACGGAGACGGTCGTCAGCACCACGGACAATGCGGACGCGCAGCTGGCCGGAGCGGAAGCAGACTTGGCGCGCGCGCAGGCCACCTATGAACAGGCGCAGACCGCGGATCTGTTGGTGGCAGAGGCCAACATTGCCCGCAGCCGCGCCAACGCTGAACTCGCTAAAGCGGACCTTGATCGCTATGGCCCGCTGATGGAGAAAGGTGAAATTTCAAAGCAGCAATATGACGCGGCGAAAGCGAACGCGGACGCCACAGCAAGCGCGCTGACCGCTGACGAGCAGCGCCTGGCTCAGGCGAAGCGCAACATCGACATTACCCACGCCCAACTGGACGCCGCCAGGGCTCGGGTGGAGAGCGCAAAAGCCGGCGTAAGCTCGGCACACGCGAACCGCCGCAGCATCGACATGCGGTCCGCCGACGCGAAAGCGAAACTGGCGCACGTGGAGAGCGCCCGCGCCGCGCTGAACGCTGCCAAACTCAATCTCAGCTATTGCAACGTCGTTGCGCCGGTGGACGGGGTGGCCACCCACAAATCCGTCGAGCCTGGCCAGATCGTGCAGCAAGGCCAAGGGCTGTTGGTGGTCGTGCCCCTGCGGAATGTTTGGGTTACCGCCAATTTTAAGGAAACCCAATTGCGCAACATGAAAGCCGGCCAGAAGGCGTACATCAAGGTCGACACTTACGATAAGACATTCACCGGCCATGTGGATTCCATTGCGGGCGCCACGGGAGCGGTTCTGAGCCTGCTTCCGCCGGAGAATGCCACGGGAAATTACGTCAAGGTCGTACAGCGCATTCCGGTGAAGATTGTTCTCGATCCGATTTCCCCGGACGTCGCGGTGTTGCGCCCGGGCATGAATGTGGAAGCCACAGTAATTACGAACTAACGGAGACTCGACCGATTTTATGTTGCAAAGGCTCCAATCGAAGCTGTGTATGCCGGATGGCTCGATCAACCCTTGGGTGATCGCCGTAACGGTGACGCTGGCAACGTTCATGGAAGTTCTGGATACTTCCATCGCCAACGTGGCGCTTCCGCACATTGCCGGCAATCTCTCCGCCAGCGCCGACGAATCCACGTGGGTGCTGACGTCCTATCTGGTCTCCAATGCGATTATCCTGCCGCTTTCCGGCTGGTTATCTTCTGTGATTGGCCGCAAGCGCTTTTACATGGTTTGTGTCGCTATTTTCACCGTGAGTTCGTTCCTGTGCGGGTTTGCAGCCAGCCTCGGCATGCTGGTGATGTTTCGCATCATGCAGGGCGTCGGTGGAGGCGGTTTGCAGCCCAGCGAGCAAGCCATCCTGAATGACACGTTTCCCATCAGCAAGCGCGGTATGGCCTTCGCGGTCTACGGCATCGCCGTCGTGGTCGCGCCGACCATCGGACCGTGGCTCGGCGGTTTCATTACCGACAATTATTCCTGGCGTTGGATTTTCTACATCAACGTGCCCGTGGGAATTCTGTCGCTCACGCTCACGTACTTCCTGGTTTCCGATCCGCCGTTCATGAAGCGCGTCAACCTGAAGCAAGGTTTCCGCGTGGACTACATCGGCCTGGGGCTGATCAGTCTGGGCCTGGGCAGCATGCAGATCATTCTGGACAAGGGCCAGCGCGAAGACTGGTTCTCTTCGAACTTCATCCGTTTCTTCGCCGTCACTATGCTGATCGGGGTCATTGCCGGAATTGTCTGGGAGTTGCGCGTCAAGGATCCGGTGGTCGACTTCCGCATGCTGAAAAATCGCAACTTTGCGATCGCCACCACGGCCATGTTTTTCCTTGGCTTCGTGCTGTACTCCAGCACAGTTCTGATACCCCAGCTCCTCCAGGAATTGCTGGGCTATCCCGCGGAGCTGGCGGGTTTGGCCCTTTCACCCGGCGGCGCGGTCATCATGCTGATGATGCCGGTGGTAGGCATACTTGTGTCTAAGGTCGACACGCGCTGGCTGATCTGTTTCGGCTGTACCGTCTCTGCGTTTTCTCTGTTTGTCATGGCTGGTTGGGATCTTCAACTCGATTACCGCCATGCCGTGCTCGGTCGCATGCTGCAGAGTTTCGGCCTGGCGTTTTTGTTTATTCCCATCAACGTGTCCGCTTTCGCGTACGTGCCACGTGAACTAACCAACATGGGCACCGGCATCATCAATCTGGCACGCAACATCGGCGCCAGCGTCGGTATAGCTTCAGTGACCACGCTGTTGGAGCGCCGCACCCAATTCCATATGGCCCAGCTCGGCGAACATGCAAACAATTACAACGGCGCGTACCGCAATATGGTCGCCGCTCTCAGCGCCAGCTTCACCGCTTCTGGCTCGTCCGCAGCAAATGCCGCGCTGCGTGCCGAGGGCATGATTTACGGCATGATCCAGCGTCAAGCGGCGATGCTTTCGTTTCTCGACGACTTCAAACTTCTCGGCGTCATCTTCTTCGCCATCATTCCGCTGTTCTTTTTATTGAAGCGACCGAAGATGAGCGGAGGGAGTGTACCAGTACATTAAGGGGAAACCTTTTGTAACTTTTTTTCGTCTTATGGACTCTTACGGGTCTACATGGGGGAGCAAATGGCAACGCAAGTGATAAATACTACGCAAGTTAGCGAAGACAAGCTGATTCGCGCGGGTCAGCGCGGAGATGCTCAGGCGATCGAAACGTTGTTTCGCCGCTATCATCGTCCGTTGTTTCAAACCGCGCTCCGGGTCCTCGGCAACGCCGAAGACGCGGAAGACGCTCTGCAGGACGGACTACTGTCGGCCTATCGCAACCTGAAGCGTTTCGAAGGCCGCTCACAGTTTTCCACTTGGCTCACGCGCATCGTCATCAATGCGGCTCTGATGAAGCGCCGCAGTGCCAAGGCTCGTCCGGCGGTCTCTCTGGACGAGACTCATCACGAGGACGAATTGCCTCCAGCCGAGCGTTTCGCCGACGACGGGCCGAATCCGGAGCAGCTCTACGCGGGAACGGAGATTCGCGAGTTGGTTAACGAAAATCTCGACGAACTTTCGCCGCTTCTGCGCACGGCTTTCGTGCTCCGCGAAATCCAGGGTTATTCCACTGGTGAAGCCGCCAAGAAACTGGGCGTCACCGAGAATACCCTGAAGGCGCGTTTGTGGCGCGCGCGGCACCAACTGGCCGAGCGCCTGGGGCGACGTTTGCGCCGGATCACCGACGATATATCTCCCAATATAGGTGGCGACGAAGCTTGCAGCTACTGCTGACGCTGCTCTGATAGCAGCGCCGGTTCAGGGCCTTGGCGGTCCACATCCGCCCCCCGGTGGATCGTCAAGGCCCTTTGTGTCTCTCAGCACCGTATTATGGTTTCTCATCACTGAGTGACCCGCCTTCCGTTGTTACCCTGTCCTGAGAAGAACGGAGGGCCCTCCTCATGAAATCAAGCATCTGTGCCCTTATTGTGACTCTGTGTGTCATTGGTGCCGTCTGCCTCGCCGCGCTTGCCTACCTTCCCGCGCACGCACAGACGGCGAGTGCGCCCGTGATGCCCATAGGCAAGCATGTACAGATTAAGGCACCCCTTGGCTTGCCTCCGGTTCCTATCCCGGCGGACAATCCGCCCACGGAGGAGACCATCGCCCTGGGTCGACGGTTGTATTACGATCCCAGCCTTTCCCTGGATGGCACCATTTCCTGCGCTTCATGCCATGCCCCGCAATTTGCCTTTTCCGATCACCGGCCCGTTTCCGAAGGCGTTGGCAAGAAGACCGGCACCCGTCATGCCCCCACGGTAATCAATTCGGCTTACTACACGTTGCAATTCTGGGACGGCCGGGCTCCTAGCCTCGAGGAGCAAGCCAAGGGTCCCATCGCCAACCCCGTCGAGATGGCTCACACGCTCGACGGCGTGGTGAAGCGCCTCGAAGCCGATCCAAAGTATCCGGGGCTGTTCAAGCAGGCCTGGGGCACCGATCAGATCAGCATCGATATGGTGGCTAAGTCGATCGCGTCTTTCGAACGCACTGTAATCGCGGGCGACTCGCCGTTTGACCGTTTCTACTATGGCCACGACTCCAAGGAGCTTTCTCCGGCAGCGCAGCGCGGCTTAAGGATCTTCGTCAGCCCGAAGAAGGGTAACTGTGAGGTGTGCCACACGATCGAAAAAAACTACGCCCTCTTCACGGATAACAAGTTCCATAATCTTGGCGTCGGCGCCGACACCAGAGGCGAACTGAACGACGTCGGCCGCTATGCCATCACCAAGGTCGATGCCGATATGGGCTGTTTCAAGACGCCCAGCTTGCGGAATCTTGCGGATCGCGGCCGCTACATGCACGACGGCAGCTTCCCGTCAGTGAAGGACGCGCTGGCTCACTACATTGGCGGAGGCAACTGGAATCCTCATCTCGACAAGGAAATTCACTCGCTGGACAAACTCACTTTCGACGAACGCGATGATCTTCTCCAGTTCCTCGATTCGCTGAATGGGAAACTCCCAGATAACATCGGGCCGCCAGCCGACCTAATGCAGACGAAAGCCACCACAGCCAGCAACTGATTGCTATTGGACAAAAGTGCGAGGCTACTACGGCAGGCGCTTCTTGAATTTAATGTCCAGCGCAAATGTACCGTTTTGATCGCGCAGTCCCACCACCGAAATCGAACGTGTAACGTTGTACTCGACCTGAATCACCTGTTGTTGGGTCGAGCTCACGTTGGACACGTACATTACGGAAAGGTTCGGTGTTACTTGCTGCTCCACGGTAACACGTGCCGCGGCGTTCTGACCGGAACCGCTGGTGCCCAACTCCGCTAATGCGGGGTCCACGCGGAACCGGGTAATCCCGAAAAGTCGCTCCACACGGCCGCCTACCTGGCTGGAAATGGCTTCGGAGAGCAGTGCGGTTGCTCCTGGCGAACCGGCTTGGCTACCTGTGCCGGTGCGCGTCATTTCGTTACCCGTTTGGCCAACGGCCAGCAAACCGAGGATCTCACTCGCCGGCAAGGGCGGGTCCGAGCGGTACGATAGGCTCATTTTGCTGGCCTGACCGTTGAAATTCAGAGTGATCTCATACTGCTGTATCGTTGTGGTGGCTTCGACGTTGATAACCGGATCCAACCGAAACGGGTTCGCAAAGTTCAAATCGCCCCGGGTTACGTGGTATTTGCTGTCGTGAAAAAAAAGCTCGCCCGAAATCACGTGCACGTGTCCCAGGAGGATCGGGCGATCGGCGGTCCCTCGCACGCGCAGGTTGGCTTCCGCTTCCAGGTGTGCCCCCGGCCATTCCATACGCGAATCTGGCGAAGAGGTAGCTTCCACATCGAACTGAAGATTTCTCAGGAATGCAGAGCCCGTCGGTCCACCGGCACTACTGCTCGAGCTCAAAGCACCCGCGGATTGTAATCCCTCGGTCAACGTGACGCGTTGGATCGCCACCCTTCCCGAAAGCAATCCTCCATCCATCGTACCGGTCAGCCGTAGCGACCCGCCCAGCAGCCAACTGATTCCTTCGGGATAGCGGATGCGCAGCCTGTCGGTTTTCGCCGAAATGTCATAACGCAGCGGCTTGTCGGAATAATTCACGCTTCCGGTGAGCGACACGATTCCGCCACCGGCCTCCCCCGCAACGTTTTCGAAGAATAACCGGTTGGCGTCGAACACCAGATTCCCGTTCAAGTTGCTCAGCCCTGTCGGAAAATTCGAGGAACGTGCCGAAACGTTGTTCAACTTGACTCGCCCAATGATTCGCGGTCTGTCCATCGTGCCTTCCAACGAAGCGTTGACATCAGCGTGCCCCGCGGTGCTTACATCCGGAATGTACCCGTTGAAAAGTCTCAGATCGATGGACCCGTTCAGCTTCAGCGAAACCACGCGCCTGCCGGTAAATTGCAGAGCGCCCGAAATTTCCGCGTCTGTGTCTGTGCCTTTGAATGCTGCATTGTCGATCTTCAGGCTATCTCGCGAAGACGTCAGATGAATCGGGGTGGAGTTCTCCAGGTGTACGCCCGCGTAGGTCAGAATCATCCGCGAGAAGTTTCCATCCACAGTTATCGATTCGGGATGCTGCAAATCTCCTGCAACGCCAATATCCCCATCCGCGGTGCCATGTCCGTTGAAATTCTGCATATGTAAAGCAGATACCAGGTAAGGATCTAGGTTTATGTTTTTGATGGAAACTTTGCCGTCGACAGAATACGGCGCCAGAAGCCCGAGCGTGATGTTTCCGCCAATCGCGCCCTCGCTCATTGCCGAACTTAATTTGAGCTGCGCGGTCTTTCCGTCGGCGTTCAAATCGCCTTCGAAACTTCCGATGACCTCATTCCCCACCTGCAAATCCACGACACGGAAATTCCCACTTGCCTGGGGATAGCGCGCCGGACCGCTGGATTTCAAGCGGAAAGAGATTTGCCCGCCGAGGGGAAGGTTATTGGTCCGCACGCGACGGAAATTCGCCAAGGGTAGCGATGCGCCAACCAAATCGGTGGTCAGCGAACCATCGGCGTACCGATAGGTCACACTGCCGGTCACGATCCCGGCGCCTCCCGTTTTCTCCGTTCCCGCCGCAAAGAACCGCAGTTCCGCATTGTTGAAGCTGATTTCGCCGGGCACCACGGTCAACTGCCCGCGCAATAAGTTGAATGGCACGGTGTACGCTTCCGCATCGGCTATATCCACATATCCTGTCAAGGTGGGTTCCGCGAGCGTTCCTCGCCCGTGGAACTGCCCCGTAACTGTTCCTTGCAAAGGATAATGGACATGCGCGAGCTGCATCAGCGCATCCATTGGAACCTTTTCCAAATTTAACTCGCTCGAAAATTTGTTTTCTGGCCGAAACTCCCAGTCCGTCAATTCCAAGTTTCCGTCGATCTCGGCCCGCATGGCGCCCTGGGCTGCATGACCTTGGGAGATACTCAGATGATCGGGCGAGTAGCTCATTACCCCATCCATCGTGTCCACGTTTATGTTCGCATACTGAACGTGTTCTCCCCGGAAGCTGCCCTGAAACTCCGGTCCCGACGACGGTCCCGTGATTCTCCCGTCCCATGTCAATGCGCCGGCCATGCGCACGGCTGCTTCGGGTGTCCCTGGTTTGTCGCCTGCAATGGCATGGATGAAGTCGTTCCATTCGAGCAGCGACCCAATATCCAGGCGGGCTTCCAGCGCGGTATTTTTGGGCGCGAGCAATCCAGTGACAGAACCGTGAGTCGTGGGCGTTTGGAAATCTCCCTGAGAGATTTGCAGTGCGCTGGTCACATCGTGATAACGCAACTTCCAATCCCCGGTCACCGGTATGTCTCCTTTGGCGACGTCGGTTGGTGCGGCCCAGTGCATGCTGGCGGAAATGTCAAAATCGCTGAAGCTGCCGCGCCACGTCTCCACGGTATCCCCAGAGATCACCGCGTCCCAATGCAAGGGGTCCACTGGAAAGCCGCGATGATCGATGGCTGGCAACACCGCCGAAAGACGGACGTTTTGTAGCTTGGTTTCGCCGCGGAATTGCAGCCCTTGGTAGCGCATGGTGATATGCCCTTTCACGCTTCCCCCAAGGGCATACGCAGCAAAATCCGGCAAAACCACTTGGCCGGGCTCCAGCGTATAGCTCGAACGGCTGGTTAAGTTCGCCGAATGGAAATCGTTAAATCGCAACGTGATGTTGTCGCCGGCGAAGCTTCCATTACCCAGAAACGTGCCATTCTCAATCGTTCCTTCTCCGCGCAGGTCGATGCGTCCTAGCGGAACCTCCGGGGTGCGAAATGTCTCGCGAATGTCCAACAAATCGAGCCAGGCGCGGTATTTGTAGGTCCAACGGGGGTTCACCAAATCTTTGGTTTCGGCATGCACGTCCAGGTGCGATCGCGCGATATCCATTACGGCCTGCTCCACCACGAATCCGTCATGGCTCAGGGTGAATTTTGCGGACACATTGGCCGGCACCGGAAGATCTCTTCGCCTGGCCAATTCAATCGATTGCCAATCGAGCGCTCCAAGATATAGCGGCAGGTTCGCCGTTCCTGCCAGATCAATGGTTAATTGAAGCTCGTCGCCCTGTACGCCGATCAGCGACTTCACGTTGTTATAAAGAAGCGAGCCGTCGTCAATCTCGACATGGCGCACCCGCAGGTCCAGCAATCTTTGCAGTGCCGGCTGCTTCGATTTGCTGGCCGGCAACGTTGGCAAGTTGTTGCTGCCATCCTTTTCCACTCGGAGGTGCAACCGGGGTTGCTGCAAAATCAAATCGTTCAATCCAACGCGCCTACCCCAGAACGAATCAATGCGTAGTCCTATGCGTGCCTGCTCCACGCTAAATAGAGGTTCCGTGTCAGCCGGCTCTTTGCCGTGCACCACCAGCCCGTTGATAGTTGCATTCAGGGAAAACCAGCCCACCGAAACCGTCCGAATTTCCACTCGAGCTCCGGTGAGCGCCTCAACGCGGTGAATCAATACCCTGCGCAGCAGGGGATTTGCCAGGCCACTTCCCACCGCGATGATGGCCAAGGCAATGAGCAGCAACGTCCATGTGCCGAGCATCCATAGCAGGTGCTCCAGCCACAAAATCCTGCGCCACTTGGATTCCTTAGTCATTTCAAAGCCTCGACCGGCACTATGTCCACGCGCACTCGATTGCGGCTTTCTTTCAGCCAACGGTCGGCCTGCTCGTTTATGGCGTGCTGCACCAGCACTTCCCGAATGTAAGGAGTTGCTGCCTCCATCGTCGGCGGAGCCTGTCCGCGCGATTCCGCCCGGGGTACCACCCGCGTCTTGTAATAGTTCTCAATATCCGCGTCGTTTACTTGAATCGACGCACGAAATCGCGAGTCAAGGTAGTTGCTCAGGAATGTCTGCGATTTCAGGATGCGCAACACATCTTCATCGGTCAGTCCAGCGGCCTTCTCCCGTTCTTGAAATTCTTCGGGGGACGAGAACGACCGTTTCAGCCGGTTCAAGCTGCGCGCCACGTCCGCGTCGGATGGTTGCGAGAAGAATGCCGCCTTGGCTTCATTCCGGACAATCCATTGATCGATCAGGTGATCCAGAATCTCCGAATCGCTTTGCGCTTTGCCGTCAACCAGCAGCTGGTAGCGGGCCAGGTCCCGTACATCGCTCAACAGGATAATGTCGTCATCCACGCGGGCGACAATCCGGTCCACCACTTCTTGCGCCGAGATGAATGCCGCAAACATCAGCACAAAAATCGTTACCCGATATGCCCGACGGAATCCCATCAGAAACTCGATCCCAGGTTGAAGAATATCTGAAAACCCGGTAGCTTCGTTCCCTGCTGGCACAGCGGCACGTTATTCTTGCAAGGAATTACAAACGAGGGCCGGTTTAACGCATATCCCAAGTCGATCCGGATCGGCCCCACCGGCGTCGCATACCGCAATCCAAATCCGACCGTGTTCGAGAAATAACTCAGCTCATTCGTGCAGTTGTACTCGCACGTCGTAGGGTTGAAACGGCTGGGGGCAAGTCCAGGATAGGCAGCCTTGAAGACCGGATCGGGCGATGACCAATGCAACGTGATCGTGTCCAAGCGGCTGAATACATTCCCGCCATCGTAGAAAAACGCCCCGCCGATCTTCGTTCCGATAACCGGCAGGTTCATCGGGAACCGTAACTCCTGATTCAGGATTAGCATGGCCTGGCCACCGACCGGAAATCCGGTCAGGGGATCGCGCGGGCCTGCTTGATTCAAAGCGAAGCCGCGTAGCGAGGTTCCTCCACCGGCAAACAGCCGCTCCGGCAGCGGGATGAGCTGTGGAGAGGGTGTCGTTTCAGGTTCGGGGAACTGCAAGGAGGACGTGGAAGCATAAGGCTGTAGAAATCCAAATCGGATGGATCGCGCAAAACTCCAGTTCTTCGAAATCGTGTGATAGGTGGAGTTTTGCAAAAACAGACGAATAAAACTCGCGCTGGATCCCAACGCCGTTCCCGCCACGCTGAAGTCGGCGGTGTTGAAAGAACCCTTGCTGGCGTCCGCCGGATTGTCCCGTGTATCCCGGAACCACGACGCACTGAATTCCGATACTAGCGTCGGTTGATAAAACAGCGGCACCTCTTCCTGCGGTACATTCAAGTTGCTCAAAGTCACTTTCCGGAACGCATAGCGAATCAAGAGCGATGACCGCGGAGTCAGTTTGTCGGTGATTTGCAGGTTTCCTTCATACCTGGTTTCCGAAAACGTGTTGATGTCTTGAGATTTCTCAACGTAAGCAGTGGCCTGCAAGCTCAAATTCTGTTTATTAAATGTTTGCGGCGCGTTGTAACCTAGCAGCGCTCGCCCTTGGATCAAGCTGGCACGTACGTTCAAGCTCAGGGTGTCCGCGCGCCCTGTTAAGTTTTCTTTGGATAATTGCACGATTCCCTGCGGCGACGCTTCTATTTCACCACCGGTCGGGTTGGTAGTGCTGGCAAGGCGCTGAGCTTCGAAGCCGCCTCCGTATGCGATGGTGTAGCGCTTGGTTTCTTCCACCAATACCACCACATTTTTATCCGTGTCGGTACCGTTGGGGTTCTGCTGATCAATACTCACTCGATTAAAGACCCCGAGATTATAGAGCTTCTGCTGTGACTCCACCACATCGCTTTCCCGCAGCGGTTGTCCGGGTTTCACCGTTACTTGACGCCGGATCAAATTGCGGCGGGTGTGCTTGTAGCCGCTCAAAAGCACTCGACGGACGATCACCTGCGAGCCTTCGTTAATGGTGTAAATCAATTTCATCGGCACTGCGCGTTCCACGGCGGCTTCCGTTCCTTCCTCAGAGGCCTCTACGCCCTTACCCTTGACTGCCGGTGTCTTTGCTCCCTCTTCTTCTTTTTCCGGGGCTGTATCGGGCACGGCGTTCCACGTGAAGGTCGCGTTAGGGAAGCCTTTGTCGAAATATAAAGCCAGGATATTATCCCGGTCGGTGGCAATGCTACTTTCCGAATAGGGTTGACCGGGGAGCGACCCGAGCACGCCGCGGATCTCATTTTCCGGGATTGCGCTCATGCCCTCGAGTTGCAAACTGGACACCAGTGTTTGTTTGCCTTCGTCGATAGTGAATCGCACCAGAAGCTCTCGGTTCCTTTGCTTCTGTTCTGTTTGGGTGTTTGCGGTTACTGTTGCAGACAAAAACCCGTTCGAGGAATACAGATTCTTCATCGAAAGCGCGTCTGCATCCAGCAACCTGCGGCTGAATCGCGGCTTCACAAACAGTGCGCTAGGAGAAATGGATAGCCGGCTCATTAGCAAGCGCCGGCCAAAGTAGTGGTTTCCGGTGATTTCGATCCGTAGCGACTTATACCGCAGCCCCCTCTCCACCTTGTACGTTATGGTCTGCTGTTCCGCTTTCATCTCAGACTTTCCCGTGTTTGTGGCATTTTCGGAGACCGTGTAATCCACCTTTGCGTCGAAATAACCTTCGCGCTCCAGACGTTCCTGCAAATTACGCTTGCCCTCTTCCAGCAGGTCCGGGTCTACGGAATCCTCTTGGTAAATAGGAATGAGTCTTCTCAGGTCGCCTCTCGAGAACTTCGCGCCTACGATGTTGACCTGTACCAGCGGGCCCGCGTACACATCGAGCGTGAGCGGCGCCGCATTGTTTTTTTCCTCATAATCGCCGCGTCGCAGCGATACACGGTCGCTCAGGTGGCCCTTCTTCTCCAGAAACTTCCGAATGCGCGCGGTACCAGACTGGCCCCGCGCCGAGGTCAGCTCGCTTCCCGCCTTGAGCTTGAACAACTTCAGCAACTCGGCGTCGCTGTATTCCGTATTGTTCTGGACACTGATACTGCTCAGCCGGACCCTGGGCCCCGGATTCACTCGTACGAGCAAATCGAGTTGATGTGTCTCTGGATGCGGTTGTTTTTCCACATCGATTTTGGCTTGATACAATCCTTCATCCCGAAGCGTGTCTTTCAATCGATTCACAGCTTCTTGAATATCGCCGGGGCGGTAGGTTTGCCCGAGGGTTAGTTGCATTGCTGCAGTCGCGGACGCTTCCGTCGGCGGAGGCGTTAAGCCTTCCACCAGTACCTGATTGATAAAAATGTTTTCACGCACAACAAAGTCTAGTCGGACTCCATTTGCTTGCGGTGTTTCTACGGCCTGGATGTCTGCGTAATCTCCGGTCTGATACAACGTTCGAATGCTACTGGCCACGTCGTCACGGTTCAGTGGAGCACCCAGTTTCACCGCGATCCCCGGCGGGTTGGCCTTCAGAATCTTGCCGTTTTCGTCGATAATGCTGATTTCCTGGACCGGCGCGGCAGACAGCGTTGTCACCTGCTCGTTTCCTACGGATTGGGCGTACAGATCCTGCCCTCCCACCAGGAAAACCAGGAGCACAAAAAGCCCAAACCCATTGATTAAGCAGCGGTTCATTCGTTCCATTAATCAGACGAAGGGTAGCATACGGGCGTTGCTTCCTTGCGCGCCTTTAGAGCTATCATGTGAAGGATTCGATTGCTGGGACCTTATTTTACGTGATTCACCCGCTCAACCAGAAATACTCGCGACAGATGCTCTTTGAACCGCTTGGCCCCGATGGTCAGGAGCACCTCGCTGCCTCCAGCGCCGTCCTGGTCGGCTGTGGCGCCATCGGCGCTGCAGCTGCAAATCTGCTCGTTCGTGCGGGCCTTGGGCGCCTACGCATCTTGGATCGGGATTTTGTCGAGGTGTCCAACCTTCAAAGGCAGTCTTTGTTCACTGAATCCGATGCCCGTGACGCGCTGCCCAAGGCCGTTGCTGCCGAGCGCAATCTTCGCGCCATCAATTCCGATGTTCAGGTGGAAGGTGTAATCGCCGACTTAGGTCCGCGTAACGCCGAAGAGCTGCTCTCTGGCTTCCCACTTATTCTCGACGGGACGGACAATTTTGAAACCCGGTTCCTGATCAACGATTTCGCCGTTAAATCCGGCACTCCCTGGATCTACGCGGCCGCAGTCGCTAGCTACGGAGTGAGTTGGGTAATTCTTCCCGGCAAAACAGCGTGCCTGGCCTGCCTGTTGGATTCGTCTGCCAACGCCGGTCTCGAGGAAACCTGCGACACGATCGGAGTTCTCGGCCCGATTGTGAATCTCGTCGCTTCGCTTGAGGTAGCCGAAGCGATGAAACTTCTTTCCGGTCGTACCGCGGCGCTCCACGGCCGCCTTCAGTCCTGCGATGTATGGAGCGGACGCTTCCAATCCATTCATCCGGAGCGCAATTCGCAGTGCCACGTTTGTATTCAGCGCCAGTTTTCGTATCTGGCGGGTGAAGCGCAACCGCACATCACCATGTGCGGCCGGGATTCCGTGCAGATTCACGAACGCGGCCGCACTCTCGACTTGAAAGCTTTGCAGGACCGTCTCGCTCCCACAATTTCCGATGTGCGTCAGAATGGCTTCCTGCTGCGCTTCCTTATCCCGCCTTATGAAATGACCGTCTTCACCGATGGCCGCGCTATTTTGAAAGGCACAAAAGATCCCGCGGTAGCGCGTTCGTTGTATGCGAAATATATCGGTGCGTGAGTAGGTTTATCGGAGAATGCCGCTGCGGCCGGGAGGCGTGCGCATTGCGGCCCGATCCAGATTTTCTCTCAGGTTCATCAAAGTTAGAAATGTGCTCAGCACCCGCGCCTTCAGGTCGTCCGTCAGGTGCAAACCGCTGGTGGCCACGCGCGCCAGCCGCTCGCCATTTTCGGTTATGAATCTCATGATTTCGCGCTGTCGCTCGTGCGGCGCATTCCCCAGCGCAGTCTCCCGGCGCATTTCCGCGCAACCGGCTTCCAGAGACAGGGTGAAATGGAGTACACACAGCTTATGTTCGTCCAGGGCGGACGGCACGTCGTGTTTACAGCCCGAGATGTGGCACAACTCGGCCATAGGCGAGTACCGCTGATTGTTGATTCGTAACATTCCTAGGGCCGAAAAGCCAGCAATCATCTCTAGTTTGCACCCTATTATGCAGCAGCCCCCTTCCTGGCCGTTCGGTCAGACCACCTGTAACGCGTCTTCCAGGTCCGCGATGATGTCGTGCCAGTCCTCCAGTCCAAGCGATAACCGTATCCCTCCCGGTTTCAGCCCGCTCTGCAACTTCTCCTCCACGGGAACGACCGCGTGAGTCATCGAGAAGGGGTTTTCGATCAGCGTTTTTATCTGCCCCAGGCTCACCGCCAGCGTGATCGTGTAAGCCTTGTCTGCAATGTGGTCCACGAACCGCTCTGCGGCGTCCGCAGCGGCCTTGGGATCGTCCTCTTTGCCCTTCAATTCGAAATACAGCATGCTTCCGGGCGCGAACGACCCGTCGGCTGCTGTCATCTGTCGCCGCGCCAGCTCCGGTTGGGCGAAGTTCGCCAGCCCCGGGTAGATCACTCGCGCCACCTTGGATTGGTGCATCAGGTAATCCGCCACGCGCATGGCCGTCTTTTGCTGGTTCACCATCCGGGTTGCCAGCGTAGGCAGTCCGTACACCAGGATGGGCCACGCGTTCTTTGGCGAGAGCACGCCGCCGAAGTCCTTTCGGTAGAGCATCAGGTGATTGAAATATGCGCTCGATCCGATAACCGCTCCGCCCGTTTCCGTCCCAAATCCGCCAATATCCTTGGTAAGGCTATGCACGACCAGGTCGACGCCATGTTCCAGCGGTCGCTGACAATAAGGCGTCGCGAACGTATTGTCTACGACAATGCGAATCTTTTCCGCTTCCGGGCGACTTGTATTTAGTTGATCGACAATTTCGCGTACCTTGCGCATATCGATCAGTTCCATCGTTGGGTTTACCGGAGTCTCGAAGTAAACCACCCGGCACTGTTTCGTTGCCACTTTGCGCAGATACTCCGCATCCGTCAGGTCGCAAAAATCAGTGTGAATTTTGTAGCGTGGAAGCCAACTGGTCATCAGGCTGTGCGTGCATCCATATAACGCCCGATGCGCCACGATCTGGTCCCCTGCCGCGGTAAGTATTCCCAAAGCGGCGCTGACTGCAGCCATTCCCGTGGCGAAGGCCACGGCGATTTCTCCTCCTTCCGCCACCGCCAAGTTCTCTTCCAGCATTCCCCGGCTCGGTTCATCCAGACGATCGTAAATGTAGATTGGCGCCCGCCGCGATTCCGGCGTGGCGAATTCCACGAAACCCTGTGCGCCGCGGTGCACCGACGATAAGCGGTAGGTTGCCGAACTTGATTGTGGCGGGACTACGTGGTGATCGTAATCCCAGCGGCCGGTCGCAAAACTTCCATGAATCATTCTGGTGCGTAAGCGATATTCTTCGTGCGGTTTTTTGGGCGTGCGTTCCTTGGACATGGCTGGCTCCTTCAGATGATGGGAACCCGCGAGAGGTGAATGCCCCGGCAAACGGGTGAGCGAAGAGGTGCGGTACTCCATTCCTATTTTACTCGCCCGCAAGCACGCTTGCTGCCACTTTTCACAATCTGCAACCACGCGGCGAAATTATTTGACAGCGGCTTTGCCTAGACTGTATAAATATACATGAGGATGTATAAAGTTAAGAATGAGCGCGACTAAGACATTTCGGCACGGCCAGATCCTTCGCCTGGTTTCCTCCGAGCGCATCTCCAATCAGGAGACTCTCCGCCGACGCCTGGCGCAGCAACGCATGCGGGTTACTCAAGCTACGCTTTCGCGCGACCTGCACGAACTCAAACTGGTCAAGACCGCCGAAGGCTATCGTGCGCCTTCCGCTGTTCCTGACGACACTGCCTCGTTGCCGCCGCTCACCCGCGCGCTTCGCGAATTTCTCCTGGACATTCGTCCCGCGGAGAATCTTCTGGTCCTGAAGACTCCACCCAGCGGGGCGCAACCCCTGGCTGCCGCCGTCGATGGCGCCAAGTTTCCCCAAATCGCCGGAACTATCGCGGGCGATGACACCGTGCTCATCATCACGCCCAATCGCAAGAGCCGCGAATCCCTCCAGAAAGAGATCGAGTCACACGTAAAATGAGGGATCCCCGGAACATCGCTGTCATTGGTGTCACTGGCTACACGGGTTTCGAGCTGGCCACGCTGTTGCTGCGCCATCCCGTCCTCCCCAAGCCCACCTTTTATGTTCGCGAGACCAATGGCTTCCACTGCCTCTCGCAGCTTTTCCCCCAACTCCGCGCTCGCGGCGAAGCTCCGTTGCGTCACCTCTCACTCGAAGCCGTAGCCTCCAGCACCGCGGGCACTGCCTTCCTCGCCACGCCTCATGAAGTTTCTGCGGATCTGGCTCCAAAGCTCCTCGATGCCGGCCTGCGCGTCATCGATCTAAGCGGTGCATTTCGGTTTTCTACCGCCGAGACCTTCACCTCATGGTATAAACTTCCCGCGCCGCATGCCGGTCGCCTTTCTGAAGCTGTATACGGCTTGCCCGAGCTGTACGCTGGCGACATTCGTACCGCCAAACTGGTTGCCAATCCTGGCTGCTACGCCACCAGCGCGATCCTGGCCTTGCGTCCGCTCTCGCAGGCTGGTCTGCTGTCGCGCACCCAGAACGTAATCTGCGATTGCAAATCCGGCGCCAGTGGCGCGGGCAAAGATCCGCGTCGCGACTTGCAGTTCGTGGAAGTCGACGAAAATTTTCGCGCCTACAACCTGTTTTCGCATCGCCACACGCCAGAAATTCTGGAACACACCGGGTTGCCCGAATCGCAAGTGATATTCAGCACTCATCTTCTGCCGGTGTCGCGCGGCATTCTTTCCACCATTTACGTCTCGCTCGCAGAGCAACAAACACCCGAAAGCATCGAGAAGCTCTATCGCGAATTCTTTGCCGGCAAGCCACTCATTCGTATCTGGCCTGCCGGCAAATTGCCCGAATTGCAGCACGTGACCAACACAAATTTCTGCGATATCGGCTTCGCGTTGGATTCGGACGGCAAGCGCCTGATCGTCATTTCCTGCCTGGACAATCTCGGCAAAGGCGCAGCCGGGCAAGCTGTTCAGAATCTCAATCTGATGCTGGGCATCGAGGAGCAAACAGGGCTGTTATGAGAATAGTCATTAAATTCGCTGGTGCTTTGCTGGAAGACAGCGCAACGATCCAGTCGCTTTCGCAACACGTCGCTAATCTGGCGCGGCATGGCCACGAAATCCTGGTGATCCATGGGGGCGGACGCCTCTTCACCGCCACGCTCAAGCGCCTCGGCATCGAGAGCAAATTTGTGTCCGGGCTGCGCATCACTGATCGTGACACGCGCGATGCCGCGGTCATGGTTTTCGGTGGCCTCCTCAATAAGCGTTTGGCAGCCGCCATCACTGCCGCTGGCCAGCCCGCTGTGGGCATTTCCGCGGCCGATGGCGCCTGTTTCTCCGCCGCACCTTTGGTTCACAACGATGTGGAAGGCAGCCTCGGTTTCGTCGGCTATCTGACGGATGTGAAGGTTTCGTTCCTCGAATCGCTATGGCGCGAAAATTTGCTGCCCGTAGCCGCTTGCCTGGGCCAGGATGCCAAAGGCGAGCTCTACAACATCAATGCCGATCACATGGCCGCAGCCTGTGCCGAATTTATCGGCGCCGATCACCTCATCTATCTCACCGACGTTGCCGGGGTCTTGCACGGCGAAAATGTGATCTCCGCCATTTCCTGGGAGCAGATCGAAAATCTGGTCCAGACACGGGTAGTTTCCGGGGGCATGGTGCTGAAGCTGGAAGCCGCGAAGCGAGCGCTAGAGGGCGGCGTCCGTGAAGTTCACATCGTCGGTGGGGATTCCGCCGCTGCGGTTCTGGAACCACAGCTGTTCGCCGGTGGCCCCGACAAAAATTCGTTTTCAAGCTTGCCTGGTACGCGTGTTCTTCGTCCTTCGCCTGCCGGACTCGCATCTCAGGCTTTTGTTTAGTTCATTTTTATGGAGAAGAAAGAATGACCGCATCGTCTACATCGCTCGCAGTATCACTTTCGCTTACGAAAGACCTGCTCACCGGCGCGGAGTGGGGTCCCGCCGAAACACGGGACCTCCTCCAGCGCACCGCGGAAATCAAGGCGCGTCCCTCGCGTTACGCCTCGGTGCTTCGCAACAAGCATATTGCTCTGATCTTCGAGAAGCCTTCCTTGCGCACCCGTGTCACCTTCGAAGTTGGCATTCAGAGCATGGGCGGCTTCGTGGTTTTCCTGGACCACACCCAGGCCCGTCTTGGCGAGCGCGAGTCCATTCCCGATGTGGCGCACAATCTTGAGCAGTGGGTCCAGGGCATCGTCGCGCGTGTCTACGAGCAACGGGTGCTTGAGGAAATGGCCGCGAACATCAAAATCCCGGTAGTCAACGCGCTTTCGGACAAGTTTCACCCTTGCCAGGCGCTCGCCGATTTCTTCACCCTCGAAGAAAAATTTGGTTCCGTGAAGGGCTTTAAGCTTGCCTACGTTGGCGACGGCAACAACGTCTGCCACTCGCTCATGTACCTCGCTGCCCGGCTCGGCGTTCACATTCGCATTGCCACTCCTGCGAACTATGCTCCGGATGCGGACGTATTGGCGGATGCCAAGCATGTTGCCAAGGAAACCCGCGCCAAAATCGAGCTGTTCACCGATCCGCAGGAAGCCGTGAGCGGTTGCCAGGCCGTGTACACCGATTCGTGGACCAGCATGGGCTTTGAAGCCGAAGAAAAAGTCCGCCGCCAGGTATTCAAGCCCTATCAGGTGAATCGCAAACTCATGGAGCACGCCGCTTCTGGTGCGGTGTTCATGCACTGCCTTCCGGCTCATCGCGGAGCGGAAGTCACCGACGAAGTCCTGGACGCGCCTTACTCCGTCGTCCTGCAGCAATCTGAAAATCGCATGTACGTGCAGAAGGCTATCCTGCACGCGCTCTATACGTAAATTCTTGTGTTTTATCGAGGAGAGAAAATCGAGTGACCCCAACTGTCGTTAAGCCCAAAAAAGTTGTCCTGGCGTATTCCGGTGGATTGGATACGTCCATCATCATTCCCTGGCTGCGCGAAAATTACGGCTGCGAGGTGATCGCCATGATCGGCGACGTCGGCCAGCAAGAAGATCTCGAGGCCGCTCGCAAGAAGGCGCTTGCAACGGGAGCGTCGTCCGCGCACATCGAAGATCTGCGCGAAGAATTTATTCGTGACTACATTTGGCCGACACTGCGCGCCGGCGCCGTCTACGAGCACACTTACCTGCTCGGAACTTCGATGGCCCGCCCCGTCATTGCCAAGCGCCAGGCGGAACTGGCCCTGGAACTGGCCGCGGACGGTTTGTCCCACGGCTGCACCGGCAAAGGCAATGACCAGGTACGATTCGAATTGGCCTACAAAGCTATCGCCCCCCATGTCCAGATCATAGCGCCCTGGCGCGAATGGGCCATCGACTCGCGCGAAGACGCCATTGCCTACGCGCAGAAGCACAATGTTCCCGTCGAGCAATCCAAGAAAAACATTTACAGCCGCGACCGCAACATATGGCACCTCAGTCACGAAGGCGGTGAACTGGAAGACCCGGCCAATGCTCCCAGTGACGCAATGTGGCAGTGGATCGTTTCGCCCGACAAAGCCCCGGAAACCCCCGAAGAGGTGGAGATCGGCTTCGAATCCGGTAATCCCGTCTCCGTAAATGGCAAGAAGCTCGGCCCCATCGACCTGCTGAACACACTGAATGACATTGCCGCCAAACATGGCGTTGGCCGCACCGATCTGGTCGAGAACCGTCTTGTTGGCATGAAGTCCCGCGGAGCCTACGAGACACCTGGCGGCACGCTGTTGATCACCGCGCATCGCGAATTGGAGCGTCTCACCATCGACCGCGAGACCGCCCATTTCGCCCAGGCGCTCTCTGTACGCTACGCCGACCTTGTCTACAACGGACTGTGGTTCTCGCCTCTTCGCGAAGCCCTCGATGGCTTCTTCAACGTGGCGCAGCAGCGCGTCACCGGCTCGGTCGGACTCAAGCTGTGGAAGGGCACTCTCAGTGTCACTAAGCGCCTGTCGCCCTATTCGTTGTATCGCGCCGACCTGGCCAGCTTCACCATGGGCCGCTACAATCCCAAAGACGCCGAAGGCTTCATCAACTTGTTCGCGTTACCGGTAACCGTGCGACCGAAGGCCAAGGCCGAAACCTCTCACGCGTAGAGTCTTTCACGGGCCAGAAAAGATTGGTTGTCATCCTCAGAGACGCGTCGTTTACGTTTCCGAGGATCTCAGCCGACGCACGGAATCATACCGGCAACCGGTGAGCAAATTTAAATGGAGAATGTGGCGCCAACAATTTCGATGAGCGAACGCAAGGATGACCGGCTGTGGGGTGGCCGCTTCGACAAAGCGCCGGATGCGCGTTTCGACGCCTTCCAGAACTCCTTTGCCTTCGATCGCCGCTTGCTGCCTTACGAAATTGCCGTCGATCGCGCCTGGGCCAAGGCTCTTCAACGTTGCGGCATCTTGACCGAAACCGAAGTACAACAAACGCTGGCGGCACTCGACAAAATTGCCGGGCGCGCCGAACGTGATACCGCCTGGTTGGCCGCGTCCTCCGCCGAAGATGTGCACCATTTCGTCGAAAAGGCTTTGGTCGAGGAGATCGGCCCGATTGGCTGGAAACTCCACACCGGCCGCAGCCGCAACGAACTTGTAGCCACCGATTTTCGCCTCTTCGTGATCGAGGCCGCTGCGGAGATTCGCTCCCGTCTGGTCGCTCTGATTCGTGCCTTCGTGACGCAAGCAAAGGCCAACCTGAAGATTCCCATGGCTGGCATGACGCATATGCAGCATGCCCAGCCTATCTTGCTTTCCCATTTCCTGATGGCCCATGCGCAGGCTTTCTCGCGGGATCTCATGCGTTTGCAAAACGCATCGGCATCCGCCGACGCTTGCCCCATGGGTTCCGGTGCTCTCGCCGGTTGTTCATTTGCCATCGACCGCAATGCGTTGGCTCGGGATCTCGGTTTCTCTCGCACCACTGCTAACAGCCTGGACGCTGTCAGCGATCGCGATTTCGCTCTCGATTATCTTTTCGCACTTGCCGGTATCGCCACACATCTCTCCCGTGTTGCCGAAGACTTCGTGCTGTTCGCCTCTCAGGAATTTTCCTACGCCATTCTTCCCGACGAATATTCCACGGGAAGCAGTCTGATGCCGCAAAAGAAGAACCCCGATTCCTGGGAACTCCTGCGCGGCAAAACCGGCCGCATTACCAGCGCGCTTTTCGCTCTGTTCACCACATTAAAAGGCCTCCCGACCAGTTATCAACGCGATCTTCAGGAAGACAAGGAAGCCCTTTTCGCCGCTCATGATCAAATCAACGACATGCTTGTGGTGGCCACCGGTGCCCTCACAACAACAAAATTCCGCGAGGACCGCTTGCGAGCCGCCGCTTCCAATCCCGCTCTGCTCGCTACCGACGCCGCCGACTACCTGGTCCGTCGAGGCGTTCCTTTTCGCCAAGCGCACGATCTTGTCGGCCAGGTTTTGCGTGAAGCCGAAAAACAAGGCAAGCCTTGGGTGCAACTTTCTACGGCCGATCTTCGCAAAACTTCTGCCGCGTTCGGAGACGATTTCTTGGCAAGCCTGTCCGTCGAATCCGCCATTTCGTCCAAGGCCGTTCCGGGCGGCACCGCCGAAGAATCGGTTCGCGCTGCAATCGCGCAGCTCGAACAAAACCTCGCACAACTGGAGAAACAACCATGAGCCTCGGCTCGATCCTTTACGTCCTCGAACCTGTTTCCTATCACGCGGAGGATCGGAGGTCCCTTCCGTGAACCTCGCGTTCGCCCCGCGGACCCTCCGCCCATGAAACAAGCCCCTTCGGAAGCGGCTCTGCCCCGCGGGTTTCGCTTTGGCGCAACTGCCTGCGGCTTGAAAAAAACCGGCGCTCTCGATCTGGCTCTGCTCTCCAGCGATGTACCCGCTTCCGCCGCGGCTGTCTTCACGCAGAACCTCGTGGTTGCCGCACCCGTGGTCGTCTCCAAAGCGCACTTAAAAGCTTCGAAGGGGCGCATGCGCGCTGTGATTGTCAATGCGGGGAATGCCAACTGTGCCACTGGCTCGGTCGGCTACGCTGCCTCAATCAAGACCGTACAAGACACGGCTCGTCATCTCCGTTGCCGCCCGGAGGAAGTTTCCGTCTGCTCCACGGGCGTAATCGGCGTACCGCTTCCCGTCGAGAAGATTTTGCGCGCCCTGCCCAGCATCATAAAAAATCGCCGGTCGTCCGCTCGTTCCTTCGCGGAATTTTCACTGGCCATCTGCACTACGGACACTCGCCCCAAAACCGCCGCGGCTTCCTTCAAAATGGCCGGCAAGCGCATCCACCTGGTGGGCTGTTCGAAAGGCGCCGGGATGATTCATCCCAACATGGCCACCACGCTCGCGTTCGTGGCCACCGACGCCAATATCGCCCCGTCGCTCCTGCAGCGAACTCTCCGCGACGTAACCACCCGCACGTTCAATGCGATCAGCATTGACGGTGACACTTCCACTAACGACACGCTGCTCGTTCTCGCCAACGGAGCTGCGGGTGCACCTGCCATCAAAGCGGGATCCTCCGCCCATCGTGCCTTCGCGAAAGCTCTCGAGGAAGTTTGCCAATCGCTCGCGCTGCAAATCGTTGCCGATGGCGAAGGGGCGCAGCGCGTGATCGAGATTGAAGTGCGCGGCGCCAAAACGGAAAGTGCAGCTCGCCGCATTGGTCAGACTGTCGCGACTTCTCCTCTGGTGAAAACCGCTTTCGCGGGTGGCGATCCAAATTGGGGACGCATCTTCGCGGCCGCCGGTCGCTCCGGCGTGAAATTCGATCCTGAGCGCGTCGACATACACATGGCAGGAATTCCCGTTCTGCGCCGCGGCCAGCCGCTCGACTTCAATGAGCGCGTGGCCAGCAATCGGTTGTTGGAAAAGGAAGTGCTCGTCGTAGTTAATTTGCACTCCGGCCGTGCCTCTGCACGTTATTGGACCTGTGACTTCACCGCCGAATATGTGCGCATTAACGCCAGTTACCGCACCTAACCCGTCTGCCTACAAGGAAATCCCGAATCCGGCTCGGCAACCCTTGTACGCTCATTCTACGTTCCCCGGATGCAAACTTTAGGGCTTTGCTCAAGTACCGTCCAGTACCTGTTTTACCCAGAATATTGGTTGCAAAACCAACCGATTTTCGAGACCATTCACGGGACCACTGAGTCGCCCCTGCCCCCTCGGCACACCCTTCGGTTTGCCTTCTGGCGCATCAGGTTTCCTCAGTGCGCTCCGCAACTCGTTGTTTTAGGTTCCGGGCAGAAGGAGTTCGCAGGTGAAGAAGCTTTACGTCGGTAATCTCCCGTTCAATGCATCAGAAGAGCAATTGCAGGAGTGGTTCGGACAGTTGGGAATCAGCCCTTCGGCCATCAGCCTGATTCGCGACCGTTTTACTGGCCAGTCGCGCGGCTTCGCGTTCATCGAAATCGCTAGCGATGAAGACGCGGATCGCGCGGTGACCAGTTTGAACGGTCAGAATTTTGGCGGTCGGAACCTCGTAGTGAACGAAGCCCGCCCGCAGACCGAACGCTCTGGCGGCGGTGGCGGCCGTGGCGGTTACGGCGGTGGTCGGGGCGGTGATCGCGGCGGCGACCGTGGTGGACGCGGTGGCGGTCGTGGGGGCGATCGCGGAGACCGAGGCGATCGGGGCAATCGCTGGTAGTACATTTTTCCCGCCTTCTTTCAGTGCTTCGGGGTTCGCGTGCACTCTGAAGCCTCAAGATTTACCCCGCAAAATCCAGGTCCGGTTTGGGTGTGCCTGTTTTTGTTGGCTTCCTACCGCTGAGTGCGCTCCGCCGGATATTCACAGCGCCTCGAAATTTGACTGGTTATCCCACCGCTTTGCATGTACTATCCCGCCGAAATGAAGTGAAGGAGCCTATTCCCGAAAGCGGCCCTTCCCCCGCGTCCTGGGCTCCTGTGTTTCGGCACTTCGCTCCCGACACTTAAATTGGTGCCCGAAACATCTCGTGGGTTTACGTGTTTGATACACCAGGCGAAAAAAAATGTTCAGCGCTCCAGCCTGGAGTCTATAAGGAGTACTGTTCGTACCGTATTTCGTGCGATCGATTGAGCAGGCTCTCTTACAATTCGAAACTCAGCGGACTTGAGCCGCATCTAAAAGGACGAAGATAAAGAGCGATGCACACTTGGCACAAACGCGACTGGAAGCAATTTTATGAACTGGCGCGCCGCCCTTGGCAGCGCCATCGGCCCCCGCGCCCCGTGTATCCTTCAGGACTGAACCGCGTGCAGCCTGCGGCGGGTTTCAGTCTTTCCGAACTCGATGATGCCGGCGTTGATCTGGATCTTGCCGAAAGCCTGGGCCTGCCGGTGGACGCTGGTCGCATCGGCGCCTACGGTCCCAATGTCACCGTACTGCGCGATTTCGTCCGCAGTTCGCGCCATCCGCTCTGAAGCGCTGGCGCGAGACACTCATTCCGTTTTTGTCTGCGGGTCCTTTGCGGAAAGCGATCCCAACTCCATCGATTTTTGATCACCGTCAACTACTTCGATCGCTTGTCCTTTGTCTTCGTACTCCTTCAGAAATTCCGGATCCTCCCACGTCTTTTCCTCGATGCCTTCCCAGCTAAACAGTTTGTATTTGCCTGGGGCTATCCCGCGGATTTCGTAATGGCCGTGTTGGTCCGTCAATGCTGATTTGTACAGCCGCAGAAATTTTCGTTTGTCTTCTTCCGGAACTGCCACCACCCACGCACCTACGACTGGCAGACTGTCCGAATTTAGAACCTGGCCATCCATCCGCGCTCCCCGCGAACTCACCGTAATTTCCAGATTCTCACTGGCCCCTTTCACACGAAGCTCCACGTCCGGAAGAGCAGTCTCACCAAATTTTACTTCCTTGATGTAGCAGTCTTCCGACAGCCCGCCCAGTTGCACCTTGAATGTCCCATCGGGCACTTCCTTCAGCGTAAATTGCCAACTCTCGTCCATCATTGCGTGGCTATAGCCAATACCGAATTGACTCTGCGCCGAATGCAATGAGACCGACGCTTCATTCTTTCCTACGCTGGGTTTGCCTTCCCAATTGACTCTGCCCGGAATGGTCACACCTGTACTCACACTCAACACCAGACCATCTACGTCAGCGGCAGTCACGTCCACATCCTGTTGAGTGGAGTATATCTTGCCCTCATCAAACAGCATGGCTGAAATCGTGTATTCGCCAGGCGCAATTTCCGGAAGTTCAAATGAACCATCCGCTTTCACGACGTTACTGTTTCCGAACGTAATAAAGTTCGATTCCTGCTTTCGCGGTAACACCAAAACTTGCAGGTTTCGCGCTCCATGCTTCGACACCAGATTGAACACTTTCCCGCGGATTCGATAAACCGCAACCGCTTTCATCAGAAAGTCAATCGCCGGAACCTCTTCACCTTCCTTAACTGTGAGCGGCGATGCTTTATCTGGGTCCAGCGCATTCGGGTAGTAAACTGTTGCGTAACCCTTCTCAGTGGCATTGCTTGCTCCACTGAATTCCTTTTCCCCGACTACCTGGTTCCACGCTGGCTGCTGTGCGCTTACGTAATAACGGCCCGGCGAAAGTCCGAAAAGCCGGAACTCACCAAGGTCATTCGATTGCGCCTGTGTTACATAGGTAAGCTCCGGATGCCCGTCCTTGTAGCTGTTTCGCAACGCTTGAACCATCACTTCTGCCATCGGCTCACCATCTTCATCGAAGATTCGCCCGCTGATCACTCCAGCGCGCCCCATTTTGAACAGCAGATCCGACACAGTTTGCCCCGGCTGCAAATTGAGGAGGGCCCCCGGATCGCCGGGCTTGCGCTGCCCGTATTCCACGTCGAAATACCCGTTTCGCGATACCCTTACGTGATAATTCCCGGCGGGAACATTCTTCAGTAAGAACCGGCCGTCCGCGCCGGTCTTTGCAGCGATGGTGTGCTCGCGATCGCCCTCCGTCCGCAGTTGGATCGTCGCTCCCTTCAGCGGAGCGCTTTCCACTTTCGACACCACCATGCCGCTGAGCGTGCACGTGTCGGCCGTTGCATCAATTTTCGTGCTTGGAATTGTGGGTGGATTCTGCGCGGCTATCGGCGTCGCCCAGAAGAGTATCAAAGCAAGGCACCAACGCAGTCGGCCAGGTAGGAACATGAACCCTTCCCAAGGCTACGAGTATAAGCCCGTGTGGCCCATCTTGGGTTTGTGAGGGTGGGTCTTGGGTTTTCTTCTCCGCTGTTCCTCATTTCCTTGTGGCCCCTCTACGTATCACTCTGGTTTGAACCAAGAGGGGATACCCTCTAGAATGGACTTCTGGCCATGGCTTCGCCCTTCCACATCATCTCCAATGCCGGGGCTCCCCTCGTTCCAGCACCCAGCGCGCATCCTCGTCCGGATTGGCTCAAGGTGAAATTCTTTGGTGGTGAGCGCTACCAGCACCTAAAGCGCACCATGCGCACTCTGGATCTGCACACAGTCTGCGAATCCGCGCGCTGTCCCAACATGGGCGAATGCTGGGAACATGGCACCGCCACCTTCATGATTCTCGGCGATATTTGCACGCGCGCCTGTGGCTTTTGCGCTGTGCCTTCCGGCAAGCCCGTTGGTCCGCCCGACGAAGACGAACCACTGCGAGTTGCCGAAGCCGCTGCACGCATGGGCTTGCGTTACGCCGTGGTCACCAGCGTCAATCGCGATGATCAGCCCGATGGCGGCGCACGCATTTTTGCCCGCACCATCCAGGAGATTCGCCGTCGCCTCCCGCATTGCAAAGTTGAAGTTCTGATCCCAGATTTTCGTGGCGATTGGCAGGCCCTCGATGCAGTGCTGGCCGTTAAGCCGGACATTCTCAATCACAACACGGAAACGGTCCCTCGCTTATATCGCCAGGTCCGCAAAGGCGCTCTCTACGAACGTTCGCTGGAACTGCTTCGACGCGCGAAGCAGACTCATCCGGATGTACCAACAAAAACGGGAATGATGCTGGGTTTGGGTGAAGAAAAGGCCGAAGTGCTGGCCACCATGCACGATCTCGCTGCACAAGGCACGGACATTCTCACGCTTGGTCAGTATCTCCAACCCACGCGTGAGCATCTTCCGGTGATTCGTTTTGTCCATCCCGACGAATTTGCCGAATACAAACGCCTGGGCGAGCAGATGGGATTCAAGCACGTCGAATCTGGCCCGCTAGTGCGCTCTTCCTATCACGCGTTCGACCAAGCCGAATCCGCCACTCGTTGAAAATTTTCTCGATTTAGTTTCCGCCGAGGAAATCGTCTTCGACTCGACACACCCCCCCCCCGCGCCATTTCTGGCGCTTATTAAGGGGTTGATTACTCCAAAACTGCGTGGGCTTACTTCGCGGCTGCGGCTTTCTTGGCGGCTTTGGCTGCGGTCGAGGCTTTGCGGCGGCGCTTGGTTTTGGGCGGGGTCGCAGGCGCTTCGCCGATCATTTCCGCGGCCAACATACTGGTCACGAACAATTTCGGTCCATGGTCATCGAAATCCACAGCGGTACGCTCGGGATCGGATGCGGTAACGATTCCCAAACCGAATAGATCGTGCTTGATGGTCTGTCCTTCCTGCATTACTTGCACAACTTCCTCCTTGGAAATTCTCGTGACTTGTCTGGTTTACTTCCCATTCTTTCCTGACTTGGAAGGTCCCCGACCCCTCGAGGACCTCCCAATGTTTTTCACAGGCTAGAGGCTTGTAACGTTCTCCGCCTGAAGGCCCTTCGGGCCCTTCTTTACCTCGAACTCAACGGCCTGACCTTCATTCAGCGACTTATAACCATCCATCTGAATTGCGGAGAAGTGAACGAAAACATCCTCTCCCGTCTGCCGTTGGATGAACCCGTAACCCTTCGAAGCATTGAACCACTTCACTGTTCCTTGTTCCTTCACTGCAGAACCTCGAAATTGAATTGCTTTGCCCCTCTTGGACCTACAGCTGGGTTTCCCTGACCATAGGATTGCCTCTAGCCCCGACTAAAAAGGGGCCGCGAGTTTGTTCTCACGGCCCCCTGAACGAGTCAAAAGGTAGTCACAAGAGCAACAAACGCTTACCTAACACTATCACAATGAAGGGCTTACTGTCCATAGGCAGCATCTGGGCCCTCTGGAACGAAGGCCAATGTACTTATCTCATTCTAGACAGGTTATTCTATTTTCTGGAGGTAGTCGATCCGCTGCCACACTTCTATTCTTCCAGGGATTCTGGCTGTAAACTCAGGGATTCCCCGCCTTTTTCCTTCTTTTCCCAATATTTCTTTACCCAGGCTTCCCAACTTTTTCCCGCTGCCGTGTCCCGGCCTGTAAATGCAAGCGCTGCAATCTCCGAATATGCAATTTTGACTCGCTGATTCGACTCTTTCGGCAGCAACCGTACAAACGAATCCGCCAAATTCTTGCCCATCACCCGATCGAAGATGTATCCCTCGATCTTTGAACCATCTTTTCGTGTTACCGCCACGTCTCCACGGTAATCGAAGGCTTTTTCCAGCGCATCGCGCAATTCCTCTTCCGTGGCCAGCTCCGGTATCCAGCCCTGCAGGCTTTCGTGCTGCGTTCCCGGCGCTACTTCCAGCTCGTCGGGATGCAGCGCATGCTCCGGACGGTCAGCATGACGCGGTCCGGTCACGCGCGGGTCTCCTCAAGATTGCTCGATTTATTGTCAATTTGTACCAGAGGATTGTAGGAATGCACAGGTGCCGCAGGCTCGTTTAACAGTTCCAGCGCACCTTCGTCGTGATTTCGCGAAAACATCTCCGCTTTGGCCGTAGCCAGAAATCCCTTCAGAGAACTGAACGTGTAATCAACTCCGGACGCTTCATATCCGCTGTGAACCATGCAATTGGCGCACTTTGGATTGCCCGATTCCGTTCCATAATTCGCCCACTCGGTGGTTTCCATCAGCTCTTGAAACGTCTCGGTATAGCCATCCTGGAGCAAATAACACGGCTTTTGCCACCCAAATATGGAATAGGTGGGCATTCCCCAGGGCGTGCACTTGAAATCGCGCTTGCCCATCAAAAATTCCAAAAATAATCTGGATTGATTAAAGCGCCAGCTCGCCTTGCGGTTCGACAGAATCGCGCGAAACAGCCTTCGGGTGCGTGCGCGTCCCAGGAAGTGCTTCTGATCGGGTGCTTTATCGTACGAATAGCCCGGCGAGAGCATCATTCCTTCCACGCCCAGCTCCATCATTTCGTCAAAAAATGCCCGCACGCTGTTGGGATCGGCGCCATCGAACAGCGTCGTGTTTGTAGTGACGCGAAAACCGCGCTTCAACGCCTCCCGAATTCCCTCGACTGCCAGTTCGTATCCGCCCTCGCGGCATACCGAAAAGTCGTGATGCTGCTTTTGCCCATCCAGGTGCACGGAAAATGTCAGATATTTGCTGGGTTTAAATAAGTGCAGTTTTTCTTTCAGCAGCAAGGCGTTGGTACACAGATAAATGTATTTCTTTCGTTGTACCAAGCCTTCGACGATCTTCTCGATCTGCGAATGCATCAACGGTTCGCCGCCCGGTATCGACACCATCGGCGCTCCGCACTCATCCACTGCCTCGAAGCACTCGTCGGGGGACAATTCCCGCTTCAGTACGTGTGCCGGATATTGAATTTTTCCGCATCCCGCGCACGCCAGGTTGCACCGGTACAGCGGCTCCAGCATCAGCACCAGCGGATACTGTTTGCGCCCGCTAAATTTCTGCTTCAGGACGTAAGTCGCTACCGTCCATGCTTGGGATATAGGTACAGGCATTGCTTCCCCTGTGGTGCCTTTACTTAACTTTAGATGCTAGAACTACGCCCACGGCTGAACGAGCTCAGGTCTTGGAGCCTTAGAAAGCGCTCTAATCCTCGAATCTCTAGTGTACCGGGAAACCGTGCTTCCCGGAACCCCATTTCGTTCCTCACCCCAAAGCGGCACTCCGCCTACTGCAACTGGGCCGGCATATACTTCCCCTGGCGTATCATCAAGCCGGATAACCGGGAGACACTCTCACTCATGCCCCGCGCGAATCTATTGTCTCTTTTCAAAATGTTTCCCGAGATTGGCCGCGACACCGCCATCATTCAAACACAGGGCTACCGCCGCCAGCGACTCAGCTACGCCGAACTCCGTGCTGACGCTCTCTATTGGAGTCACGCGCTGGCTTCCGCAGGCGTTGGCCCCGGCGATCGCGTCCTACTTTGGGGACCCAACTCCGCGCAATGGATCGCCTGTTTCTGGGCCATTCTGCTTCGCGGTGCAGTTGCTGTGCCGATGGACGCTGCCGCCAGCCCTGAGTTTGTCGATCGCGTCATCCGCGACTCCCAGGTGAAGCTCGTCCTCTGCGACTCCGCCCAGCCTCGGTTTCCCGAGGGACCGCCAACTCTGGTGTACGAAGGTCTGCGCCCCCTAGGCGGTGGCCAATCTCCTGCGGGCGACTCTTCCGAGCAGCCCGGCGATCGCGCCACTCGCAAAGACCTGGCCGAAATTCTCTTCACTTCCGGCACCACCAGCGAACCCCGCGGCGTGGTGCTCACCAACGGCAATTTCTTGGCAAATCTGGAGCCCATCGAACAGGGCATCAACGAACACCGCAAATACGCCCGCTGGTTCCATCCTTTGCATTTCGTTTCCGCCGTTCCGCTCACCCATGTCTTCGGGCAGGTAATGGGCATTTTCATTCCTCCGATGCTTGGCGCAACCATTGTCTTTGAAAATTCCGCTCTGCCCGCCGAACTACTTCGTTCCATCCGCCAGGAACGCGCCACCATTCTGATTGCCGTGCCGCGTATGCTCGATGCCGTGCGCACAGCCCTCGAACAAGAGATTGATTCCCGGAATTGGCGCGATTGGTTCACCAAAGCGTATGCCCTCGCACAGAACGAGACATTCGGCCGTCGTGTTTGGCGCTTCCGGCGTTTACACAACTGGCTGGGCTGGAAATTCTGGGCGTTCATTTGCGGAGGCGCCGCGCTATCCTCGCAAACCGAGGAATTTTTCAATCGCATCGGCTACGCCGTGGTTCAGGGCTACGGCATGACCGAAACCGCATCTCTCATCAGTTTGAATCATCCTTTGCGCATCGCCGAAGGCTCCGTCGGCAAAATTCTTCCCGGCCGCGAATTTCGTCTCGCACCTGACGGGGAAATTCTGGTCCGCGGTGAAAATGTTTCCGCCGGCTATTGGGAAAAAGGTGCACTTCGCCCGGCAGGCAGCGAGAACGATGGCTGGCTGCACACTGGTGATTTGGGCGAACTCGACGCCGAAGGCAACCTTCGTTTTCGCGGCCGCAAGAAAAATGTAATTGTCACTCCTGCTGGCTTGAACGTATATCCCGAAGACCTCGAAGCCGCCCTCCGGAAACAGCCCGCCATTCGCGATGTGGCAGTCATTCCCATCGAGATCGGCGGCAATGCTGAACCCTGCGCCGTCGTGTTACTAAATAACGCGGTCATCCCGAGCGAAGTGAGGGATCTCTCCTTTCCCTCATCCGCCGATCAACTCGCACGCTCCTCGATCGACGCCGCCAGCGCCAGCCTAGCGGAATACCAGCGTATTCGGCGATGGATGGTCTGGCCCGAACCCGATTTTCCCCGCACCCCCACGGGCAAGCCCCGCCTGCCAGTAATTTCCTCCCGGGCCGCGGAACTACTTTGTGTCACCCCGCGCCACCAAACCGAATCCTTTACGTCCTCGACTTCCTCATCCTCCTTAGCTTCCTTGCCTTCCAACTTGGCTGACCTTTCGTCTCTCGACCGTGTCGAACTCCTCTCATCGCTCGAGCATCGCTACAACGTCGAACTCAACGAAACTGAATTCGCCAACGCCAAATCCGCCGCCGATATTCAGCAGCTCCTCTCGCAACCTTCCGCGCGCCGCTCTGATTTTGTTTATCCGCGCTGGACACAAACCACGCCATTCCTCCTCGTGCGCCTGCTCTTCTATTACCTGCTCAACTGGCCCTTCGCATTGGTGCTCGCTCATCCACGCGTGTTCGGCCGTGAAAATCTGTCCAAACTGAAAGGGCCCGCGCTCTTCGTCTCCAATCACGTCACTCGCAAAGCCGACATCAATCTGATCCTCTACGCTCTGCCCGCCCACATCCGCCACCGTCTAGCCACAGCAATGGGCGGAGAAAATCTGAAAAACACTTTTCGTCACCCTCCCCGTGAATGGTTTTTCGCCAAGCGCTGGCTCTGGCAAATCGGCTATTTCCTGCTCGTCGCGCTTTTCAACGTGTTTCCGCTTCCGCAGCTTTCCGGCTTTCGCGAAAGCTTTCGTTTCGCGGGCGAATCCGCGGATCGCGGCTACAATCTGCTGGTATTTCCCGAAGGCATCACAAATGAGCGCGACACGCCCGACATGGCCCCATTTCAACCCGGTATTGGTTTACTGGCGCAAAATCTTGGTCTTCCCATTGTTCCGATTCGTATCGATGGCCTCTGGAAAATGAGAAACGAAAATCGCCATTTCGCCCGCCCCGGCGAACTCATCGTCCGCATCGGCGCGCCAGTCACCTTCCCTCCGGAAACTTCCGCCGCCGACATTGCCGCTCGCCTCCAATCCCTTGTTCAGTCCTTGTAGTACTTCAGGGTTTTCCTCCGCGTTTCGTTGAACTATGCTCCCTAACCTTGCGTATCTCGTTCCGTCTATCGAGAGGGGTTTTCAGGAGGCCTATGCGACGCTCACACCTGTTGCTCGTTCTATTCGCCGTATTTCTTGCCACCGCTGGATCCCAACCGCAGAGCACCACAAAGAGTCAACCCGGAGGTCCGCTCACCGGCCATTGGGTAATCACCGCGGATTACTTGGGCAGTCCTATCAATTTGTCCATGGAGCTGACCCAGCAAGCAGACAAGCTCACCGGCAATTTCGATGGCGACAAGCTCGAAGGTTCCGTCATAGGAAACTCCGTACATTTCTTGGCAAAGGACGATCAGGGCGGCTCCGAGGAAGGCACCGCCATCGTCCAAGACGACACCATGTCCGGCACCGTCATCTACATAGAGAGCACCAATCCTTCGCATCCGGTCACAAGTTCCTTCACCGCGGAACTCGCCGTTCCTCACGCTCCCGGCACCCCAACCACTCACGAATTCACTCCCACAGTCTTCTATCGCCAGTTCTCCCCTTTCAACAAACCGGTTTTAAGCATCAATCCCGGCGACACCATCCACACCACGACCGTCGACGCCGGCGGAACCGACGAAAAAGGGGTCCCACGTTCCATGGGCGGCAATCCCCAGACCGGTCCGTTCTACGTGGAATCGGCGCAACCTGGCGACACACTGGTCGTCCATATCATTCGCCTGCGCTTGAATCGCGACTGGGCCATTAGTGATGACGCCATTGTCGGACGCGCCCTGGACAGCGACTTGGCGGTGAAAATGAAAGACGGCGGCAAAGCCGTGCGCTGGCATCTTGACATCGACCGCGGAGTTGCCAGCCCGGAGAAACCTGCGGAAAACCTGGCTCATTATTTCGTGCCCGTGAAACCAATGCTGGGCTGCGTCGCCACAGCCACAGGCTTACCCAATGCTGCACCTGGCACTGGTGACTCAGGCGGCTACGGCGGCAACATGGATTTCAACGAGATCATTGAAGGCGCCACGGTGTATCTGCCGGTCAGAGTGCTTGGCGCGTTCCTCTATTTTGGAGATGGTCACGCCCTGCAGGGCGATGGCGAACTCAACGGCAATGCCCTAGAAACCTCCATGGATGTAACCCTCATGGTCGACGTGATCCACAATAAGACCCTTCCGGGTCCAAGGGTGGAGTCTTCCACGCAAATCATGGCCGTGGGCCTCGCGGGCTCTTTGGACGACGCCTTCCGCGATGCCACCTCCAACATGGCCAATTGGCTCACCAGCGAGTACAAGCTCACGCCTTCCGAATTGGCCCAGGTCCTCGGCTCCTCCTCCGAATACAAAGTCAGCGAAGCTGCCGACCGCAATGCCGGCGTGGTTATGAAGATCAACAAAGAGCGCCTGGAATTGCTAACACCCGCGAAATAAGCTGGCAATCCGCCTTAACCGGCCCCAATTCTCTTTCTCATGAAAATTGCTGCTTGGGGGTTTTGGTTATATCGTTTGCAGTCAACAAAACCCTTTCTTCGATAAAACCGCGCCGCTGCTTTCATATCTGCCGCGGTATCCAGATATAGCCAGCGATAACCGCTTTCCCGTGCAAAATCCTCCAACGTCGTCAAGAGCAAATCCGAAACTCCTCGTCCCCTATGATTGGAACGCACATACATCCGTTTGATTTCACCGCAACCGGCCATCTCCGGAATGCTTCTTAACGCTACGCATCCGATCACCTCGCCTCCGCTTTCGGCGAGCCAAACTCCCGCTCCATCCACGAAATATTGCCGTTCGAATTCGGTTCGATCTTCGCGCACCTGCACCGCTGCTGCCTCGTAGTATTCGACAACAATCCGGTAAGCTTGAGCGATCTGCGGGGCCGACGCGCGATATATTTGCAAACTCATCGCAAGCTTCATCCGCCATAAGTCTCCCGGCCCTACTCTCCAGAAAAAGCTCCATATTGGCCATCTGGGCGATGTTTCACTCGCGGGTCCTCTGCCCGCAAACCTCCATTTTCGTTCTGTGGCAAAATAATAGGTCTGTAGACAAAACCATGGCTAACCGTGTGACACTCGCTCCTGAAAAATCCGCAAAGACCGCGAAACCCTCCGCCCCCCGCAATGGCGCGGGACAAGCCGAACGCGACCGCATTTTTTATCTCTTCCGCCGTTGGGGCTTCTACGAAGCCATCCTCGATCCCCTCGATCTCTTTATCCCACTCAAATGTCCCGATCTCGCCGGCCTCACCGGCGAATATGCCGAAGAGGCTCGCCGCTATTATTGCGGCACCATCGGCGTGGAATTCCTGCACATCCCCGAACCCGAGCGCCGCAATTGGATCGCGGAGCGCATGGAAGCTCCCCGGGTTGAGGTCAATCAGCAGAAAATCCTCGAACGCCTGGTTCGCGCCGACCTTTTCGAGCAGATCCTGCAGAGTCGCTATCTCGGCAGCAAGCGCTTTTCCTTGGAAGGCAACACCGCCCTCATTCCCTTACTGGATTCCATCCTGAATACCGCTGGCGATCTAGGCGCCGTCGATTCCATCGTGGCCATGAGCCATCGCGGCCGCCTGAATGTCATGGCGCACATCGCCTGCAAGCCCATTCACGATGTGGTCGCGGGCTTCGAGGATGTCGACCCGCGCAGCGTGCTCGGAGCAGGCGATGTGAAATATCACGTTGGTGCCACCGGTGCGTACACCACTACCGCGAAGAAAAAGATTAATGTTCACCTGGTCTCCAATCCCAGCCACCTGGAAGCTGTCGATCCCGTGGCCATGGGCCGTGCCCGCGCCAAGCAGACCCGGCACGGCGTTCACGGTCCGCGCATCGATCGCTCGCCCAAGATTCTCAATAAAGTTTGGAATATCGTCATGCACGGCGACGCCGCTTTCGCCGGCCAGGGCATCTGGGCTGAAACCCTTAACCTTGCTGATCTTGCCGCGTACACCGTTGGTGGCTCCATCCACATCATCGTTAACAACTTGCTCGGCTTTACGACCGAGCCCGTTCAAGAGCACTCCTCCCGCTACGCTTCCAGCATTGCCCGCCGCCAAAGTGTCCCGATCTTCCACGTCAATGGCGAAGACCCAGACGCCGTCGTGCGCGTTGGCCGCATGGCCGCCGAGTATCGCGCAAAATTCAGTTCCGACGTGGTCATCGACATCATCGGCTATCGTCGCCACGGCCACAGTGAAGTGGACGATCCCACCATTACGCAGCCGCGTCTCTACGAACGCATTCGCCAGCACCAGCCACTCTGGAAAATCTATGCAGAGAGCATAGGCGTAGATGCCACTCCCATCGCTGCGGCGGTCAGAAAAGAATACGAGGAGGAACAGCGCAAGGCCGCCAAACTCACCAAAATTCCCACGTTGCGCAAGCTGCCGGATTACTGGACCCCTTACAACTATGGGAAATATAATCCCGCATTTGAAGTCGACACCGGCCTCTCTCGCGAAAAAATCGCCGAAATCACTGCAGGCTTGGTTCGCACCCCTGCCGCGTTCAACGTTCATCCCAAAATCGTAAAATTGCTGGAGCAGCGCTCAGAAATGGGCCAGGGCAAGCGCCCCATCGATTATGGATTTGCGGAACTTCTTGCTTTCGGCTCTCTGGTACTCGAAGGCAATCCCGTTCGTTTGACTGGTCAGGATTCCCAGCGCGGCACTTTCAACCAGCGCCATGCCGTCTTGATCGACACCCAGACCGAGCAGGATTATCTTCCGCTCGCGCATCTCTCCCCCAATCAGGCCTTCTGCGAAATCTACAACTCTTCACTATCCGAGGCCGCCTGCCTCGGTTTCGAATACGGTTTTTCGCGCGATTATCCCGAAGGCTTGATCCTCTGGGAAGCGCAGTTTGGCGACTTCGTGAACGGGGCGCAGGTGATCATCGATCAATTCATCAGCGCCAGCGAGGACAAGTGGGGACTCCCGACGGGACTCGTTCTCCTGTTGCCGCATGGTTACGAGGGCCAAGGCCCCGAACACTCCAGCGCGCGCATCGAACGTTTCATGCAACTCGCCGCGGAAGGCAACATGAACATCTGCCAGCCTTCCTCCGCCGCCCAGTATTTCCACCTTCTGCGCCGTCAGGCCCGCCGTTTGTGGCGCAAGCCGTTGGTCGTTTTCACTCCCAAGAGCATGCTGCGTCATCCGGACGCCAGCTCCTCGATCGAGGAATTCGAACGCCCACGTTTCCTTACTCTCGTTCCCGATCCCGAAATCACCGACGCACAAAGTATCCTGATCGCCAGCGGTAAGGTCGGCCACGAATTGCGTGCAGAACGCCGCCGCCGCAACGACACCACCACTGCGGTGTTCTTCCTCGACCAGCTTTATCCTCTGCCCAAAGCCGAAATTGCCTCTGCGATTGAAGCTCATCCCAACGCGCGCGAAATTGTCTGGGTTCAGGAAGAGCCCGCCAACATGGGCGCCCTCTTTTACGTCCTTCCGCGACTCGAGCGCATTGCCCAGGCCAAAAACCTGCGCGTCCGCACCGTAAGACGCTCGGCTAGCGCCAGCCCGGCCACCGGCTCCGCGAAAGCCCATGAGCTGGAGCAGAAGACCCTGCTGACCTTGGCTTTCTCCACCACTCCGAATGCCTGATTTCGCGTGGTTTCCAGCGCAACAACAGTACCGAGCCGCGTTGACATGCTCCTCCTCGCTGGACTAGCATGCCCATGCTTCCTTTAATTCCCAGGTTTGCGTAACTAGGAGTGCTCGAATGACGGACTGGATGTACGTGCAGGAGAATCCTGCCGAGCAGCTTGCTCAGCTTCACTTCTTCTCGCTCGTAAAACGGCAGGCTGGCGGCGACATCCCTTTTCGCATCACCATAAAAGAGTTCGCTGCCCCTCCACCGGGCCAGCGCCTGCGCTTTTTTGCCGAAGCCGATAAAGCCGTCAACCAAAAAACTGCTTCCTTCGTGCCTTGTGGTTGGGGCCACACTCTTTTCAATGCCCTCGGGGATTGCATGCGCCTGATCCGCCAGTTTCCTTATGAAGGAGACGAGCCGGCGCCATCCTCGTGACCGTTTTCTAAATGGATTCGTGATCGATTTCGGAGGGATTTCCTATCGTGATTCTTCATGTGATCAAAAGCATCCCCAAGCAGGGCGTAACCGTCCTTGAGATGAAGGGCAGCATCCACTCGGGACCGGATTGCCGCCGTGTTGAGCAGGAAACTGAAACGCTGATCGGTGCCAAGGAGCACTTTGTCATCTTCGATCTCACCGGCGTCACCCACATCGACAGTTCCGCCATCGGCGCTATCGTGCGCTGTTTCTCCCGGCTCAAGAGTTCCGGAGGCTATTTGCGCCTGGCGGGATGCACCGGCATGATCGAAAAAAGCATAAAGCTGACCCAACTCCACAAGGTACTGGAGATGTATCCGACCGCGGCCGCTGCCGCCGAAAATTACCCGGCCACAACATAGGACGTTTCAATTACAGATCCTTGGCTGCAATGGAAAGCGTTTATAGTTTTATAAACGTTTACCAACGCTACGGGAATTCTCTCCTCTCCTGCCCGATTCTCAAATTCCATTGCGTCCCCTGCACACCTCTGCTACCCTCCCTTCCACGTTGGTCCTCGGAGGACATGGCAATGGCCTTCTGTAAAGCGTGTGGTCAGGAAATTGGTACGGCAACCTTCTGTCCAAAATGTGGTGCAAATCAGACCGCGGCCGTAGCTTCCCCTGTGGCTCCTGCAACGGCTCCGGCAGCGTCTCCAACCGAGGGTCTTCAGGAAAATGTCGCGGGTCTGCTTTGTTACGTTTTAGGTTGGCTCACCGGCATCGTTTTTCTTTTGATTGACAAACGGCCTTTTGTGAAATTCCATGCCGCTCAATCCATTGTGGTGTTCGGGGGGCTGATGATTCTACGAATTGCGGTGATTTTCATGCACGGCATCGTGGGCTATGGGGTAATTGGCTTTGGATTTCTTGGAATAATTAGTTTGGTCCTTGGACTCATTACCCTGATCCTGTGGATTTTGCTAATGGTAAAAGCCTATCAGCATCAGCTGTATCGCGTGCCCATTGCCGCCGATATTGCCGACAGTTTAGCAAAATAAGTGCCGCGGCGCTCAGGCGTGCAGATGAAAATAGCCGTCATCCTGAATTAGTTTCACAGGAACGCCAAATAATTCGCTCAGTTTTTGCCCGGTGAGGACCTGGTGTTTAGGGCCGTCGGCCAATACTCTCCCTTTTTGTAACAGCACCACCCGCTCGATCTCCGGAATAATCTCCGATACGTGATGTGTCACCAGCAGGATGCCCAGCCCGCTTCTCGCCAGTTCCCGCATGGTTTCCCTCAAGCCCACCTGCCCGGCGATGTCCAGCGCGTTACCAGGCTCATCAAATAACAACGTCGCTGGTTCGTGTACCAAGGCCCGTGCGATCAACGTCCGCTTCGCTTCTCCAGAGGACATTTCCGCCACTGGCCTGCTCGCCAGATGCGTAATGCTTAGGCGAACCAGGGACGCTTCCGCCTTACGAAGTTGTTCCGCCTGCGGCGAGTGGTGCGGAAAAATCCGCGTGCTGCTGAAAAATCCCGAGAGTACCACGTCCAGTCCCGTTGCATCGCTCGTGCACGCCGCCAGCAAATCCGGCGAGACTATCCCCAGCAACGTGCGCAACTCCGCCACGTTCCACCGGCTCTGGCCCAGGATGCTCATCGACGCATCTTCCCGCGCTAACGGGTAATTCTCTCGCGTGATCGTCCGGATCAGCGTCGATTTCCCGCAGCCATTCGGGCCGAGAATGCATACGTGTTCGCCTTTGTCGATCCTCAGTGACACCCCGTCCAATGCGCGGTTCTCCCCGCGAACCACGGAAACATTCTTCATCTCCAGCAATGGGGGCGAATTCCTGTTCATTTTGTACAGCTTACCCTGCACCGGGAGCTGCTACCAAATGAGCCAGTTGGATAAAAAAAGGAGGCGAAAACACGGAGTTTTCGCCTCCCGGGGTGGGGTAGGGTGTTGCTAGCACGTTCCCAACGGGCCTAGGTTCCCCTCAGAAAGCGAACCTCCAGCCTCTTCAAGCCGGTTGCATTGCGCTGCCGTTATGGGAGGCGCACCGATGAGACTTGACTTTGTTGGCTTTCTAACATCGCTTTCCCAGTCCTGTCAATTTAAATTCTGTTCATTCCCGGGGCTATTAAGCTGTAAGAAATGACAGGTTCCGCAAGGAGCGGCGGCCCGCTAGCTTCCAAAAATCTCGTTAATTTTTTCCGCCAACTGAAAATCCAGGTTGCTGATTCCCTGCACGCTGTGGGTGTTCAAATCAACCACCACCTTATTCCACACGTTCGACCATTCCGGATGATGGTTCATCCACTCCGCCACCAGCGCTACCTGGGTCATCTTGCCGAACGCGGTCACAAAATCCTTGCATTCGAACGCCTTGTGCAACTTCCCGTTTACCAGGCTCCATCCCTTGACCGTGTGAAGGTTTTTCTGAATATCCGCATCGCTCAGTTTTTCCGCGCGCATTCGTCCTCCTCTGCCCGGGTGGGGCCCCATTATGCTTTGTGCGCATGGCGCGCGGCAAGAATTTAGCCCCTGGTACCCGAATTGCCGCCCATATCATTGCCTGCTTACTCGAAATCCAGTACGCTTAATAGTTCGCTCCCAGCGAAATTCCGCGCTGTATTGTGCTCTACAATCCATGGATCGGAGACAGCCGTGAAGAAGAAAATTCGTGCCATTCAATATGGGATTGGGCCCATTGGCGCCTCGATTGTTAAGCTGCTCAGAGAAAAAGAAGCCATCGACATTGTGGGCGCCATTGATTCAGACCCCGCCAAGATCGGCAAGGATCTCGCCGAGGTGGTTGGCGCTTCCGACGGTCCCTGGGGAATCAAAGTCTCCGGCGATGCCAAAGGCGTCTTGGAGCAATCCGCCGACATCGTCATGCACACGACTTCCTCCTCGCTCCCCAAAGTGATGGACCAGTTGCTGGCCTGCATCGACGTCGGCTCCTGCGTCGTCTCTACGTGCGAAGAACTCTCTTATCCGTACCGCACTCACCCCGAATTGGCCGCCAAGCTGGATAAAGCCGCCAAGGAATCGGGCGTGGCCCTCGTCGGAACCGGTATCAATCCCGGTTTTGTCATGGATAAATTGGTGATCACTCTCGCTGCCGTTTCTCAGCGCATCGACCACGTGAAAGCCCTGCGCATCGTCGACGCCTCCAAGCGCCGCGAGCCCCTCCAGCGGAAAATTGGCGCCGGCCTGACCGTCAATGAGTTTCACGCCAAAGTGAAGGAAGGAACGATCAAACACGTCGGTCTTCCGGAATCGGTCGCCATGGTCGCGGACAGTCTGGGCATTCCCGTCAACGAAATCACCGAGACCATCGAACCTAAAGTCGCTGCCGACCATATCCAGACCGACTTTCTCACTGTCGAGCCTGGCCAGGCGGCTGGCGTTCATCAGATCGCCCGCGGCCTCTCCGACGGCAAAGAACTCATCTACATGGAACTGCAAATGTACGTCGGCGCGAAGGATCCTTCAGACACTGTCGAATTGCAGGGCCACCCCAATATCAGCCTGGTCATTCCAGGGGGTTCTCACGGCGATATCGCCACCGCGTCCGTTGCTGTAAATTCCATTCCTGCGGTTCTCGACGCGCAGTCTGGCCTGCGGACCTCCCGGGATCTGCCCATTGGTTTCTTCCCGGCGAAACCTTTGAAGTGAGCCGAGCGCTTACTTCTTCCAGAACTTCATGACCGCGGAATAGTCCAGGTCCTCTTTCGCTTCGCCTTTGACATAGTTATAGATTTCCCGTGCTGCTGCGGTTGTTGGCAGAGCCACGCCCAACTGATTACCCAACTCTAGAGCCAGTCCAAGGTCTTTATGCATCAGCCGTAACGGGAAGCTTGGCTTGTAATCTCCCTTCAGCATCAATGGAGTCTTCAAATCCAACAATCCGGAACGGCCCATGCTCGCCTGCAACACTTCCAAGAGCTGTTCTCCGGCTAAACCTGCCTTGGTGACCAGTCCAATCGCCTCCGCCACGGCCCCCACTTCCAGCGCAAGGATCGCGTTCATTGCCAGCTTAACCGTTTGTCCTGCTCCGTTCGGCCCCAGGTGAAACCATTTTTTCCCCATCACTCCCAGGAGCGGTTCCACGTCTTTCAAGGTCGCGGCATCTCCGCCGATCATGAACACCAGGTTTCCTTCCCTCGCTCCCCAATCGCCTCCCGTCACCGGCGCATCCAGGAAGCGCACTCCGCGTTCCTGACACGCTGCCGCAATTTTTTTCTCCAGCGCCGGAGACACCGTGCTCGAGTCGATGTAGATTGCTCCCGCCTTTAATCCGCCCAGCGCGCCATCATTGACGCCGTCGCGTCCCCACAGCACCGATTCCAAAGCCGGAGGGTCGCTCACGATGGTCAGCAATACTTCGCTGGCGGCGGCCACCTCTCGCGGTGTTGTCGCCAGCACCGCGCCTGCGCGGACCAGTTCGTCGGCACGAGACGGCGTGCGGTTCCATACCGTAAGCGCGTGGCCGGCCTTCAACAGATTCATTCCCATGGGCCGGCCCATCAGCCCAAGTCCAATCAATCCTATTTTTCGCGGCGCTCCCGCAGTACCCACAAACACCTCCTCAGACTCCAGCAATTTTCTGCTCGTTTGATGCTTTCGGCGGTGATTAGTGTAGCCGATTCTTGCGGACAACAGAGTGTGACGGATCTTCAATCGGAGCGACTGGGATCGGGGACATTCAGCAGTGGTTTAAACGAAGGTGCGGCTCCCGAAGAGGTGCCGGCGGTCGCGGCCGCTGCCTTCGGCGAGAAAACACCTCGCGGAAGTCCAGGCGCAATCGGGGCACTGTTCGCCTCCACGAGTACTTCCGGTTCCACTCGATAAATGTAAGGGTAGGGAATCTCCCACCGAAAATATTTTTGCGCGCCTCGCTGCTCTACATGTTGCTCAAGGAAAATGGAACGCCCGGAATCGGCCGAGAAGGTTCCAGTAGCGGACAGCAGCATCTCCCCGACGCGGTACCGCACGGTTACCCTACGTCCCAGAAATTCGGAATATGCTGCCACCCTTGCGAGTCTCCCGGCAGGTCATTGGAACTTCAATAGTACCAATGGGCCGTTACTTGTGTGTTTGTGGAAAATGGCTCGCTGACGGTTTGGGCAGCACCACTAAGTCCGCAAGAAAATAGATCACCAGTGCCGAAGCCACTCCGTACGCGATTACGGCGGCCAGGATCGGCAAAACCCAGTCAATCCCTTTGTTTGTTCCAGGCACCGTTCGTATGGCCGCAAAGGCCGCCAGCAGTCCAACCCATGCGCCCAGCACCCGGCTGGCCCGCGAAAGCTCCAGGGGCGTGCGGCACGATGGGCAGATCACTTCGTCCGTACGCGTCAGCACCACCGAGTGAGGAACCTTCGCAAAACAGATTGGACATGCGCGATTCCACATTGTTCAGCTCCTTGCCCCCATTATCGCGACAGATCAGCTACCGCCGCTTCCGCGGCACGGCGCCCGCTGACCATCGCTCCTTGAATCGACGCATTGTCTCGATGGTCCCCGCACACATATATGCCCGGCCGAACCCGCACCGCACGTTGTGGCGGCTCCAGCGCTCCCGGAAATTGCTGCGGCTGTGCATGTGTGACGTAATATCCTCGCAACAATTGCCAGGTGCTGGCCACTTTGCCAAACCAATTTTTCATCTGCGCGATGATAAATCCGCTCAACTGTGCCTCCGTCAGCTTATGAATGCCGAGCACCGTGGTGGAAATCAAATGTTTCCCGGCAGGCGCATACGACGGCGCTACATTCGAAATCACCGCAAAATTATTGACCGGTCCGGCACCATCGCCATTTAACACCAGCAGCGGATCCTTCGCGGGTGGTTCTTCGGCCGCATAATAAAAACAAGTGACGCCTCGGGACGCGGGTTTCGGTTCCCCGAGCAAGCGCGCCGCACCTGGGCCTTCCGTCGCAACGACAATCGCGCGCGCCCGAAGCACCTCTCCACCCGCAAGCTTTAATTCATTTTCGTGTAGTTCTTCCACTTGGGTATTCAGCCGCACCGCACCCGCCGGTATTTTTTCCGCAAGCTGCGCTGGAATCGCTCCCATGCCGCGCGACGGTACCGTCGCGTCGCCCTCCGACATCATCTTGAACACGAATTCGTACATGCGGCTCGAAGTCTTAAGCTCGCCATCCAACAGGATTCCTCCCAGGAATGGCCGGAAAAAACGGTGAATCATTTGCTGCGAGAAGCCCTCAGCTTGCAGAGCTTCCTTCGTCGACCGATCCGTCCTCGCAAAGATCGCTTCGATGGAGGTTTTCCGCAAGCGCCGCCGCAACCTCGCAATCCTGAGCTTGTCTGCCAGTGTGCCGAATTCTGATTGCAACGCCTCTTCCCATGCTCCGGGATTGCGCCAGGGGTCCACCAGTTTGTTCATGCGCCCGGCGTACCAGGAAATCGCTCCGGATTCGAACGCCTTCAACTCCAGCCGCGAATAGTCCAGCACCCGCTTCGCTTCGGGATATGCCGTGAGCAGCACCTGAAAACCGCGATCAAGCAAAAATCCATCTGCCTCATCCGTGCGTACCCGCCCGCCAAGGCCGTCCGACGCCTCCAAGATCCGGAAGCTGATACCCTTCTCTTGCAAGCTCCGTGCGCAACACAGCCCCGCTAGACCTCCGCCGATAATCAGCACATCTGCGTTCGACGCCATTCGCCAATTTTCCTCAGCCAATCAAGTAGGAAGTTTCCGCAGGTCAAGCCCATCATGGTCCAGCCCGATAATCTCGCGCAAGTCTCCCTCCGGCGCCCGCACGTTGTTTACTGTCGCCAGCGTCACATAGGCAGGTCCTTCTGCGTCTCCTCCGGCCCAAATTTACAAAGATAACTCTTCACCCGCACTTTCCTGGCCGTATTCTTCGAGCTCATATACCGAACCGTGCCGAAGACAGGCCGTTCCGGCCACGGCCGGTCATATCGCCCAAGCACCCAAAAAATCCCGCTATACGAATTCGGATTGCGCCCGTCCACCCCATATTTGTTATTCAGGTGAATCATGATCTTCGCCGCTTCCTGCGGCGTCCGCGACCATTGCAGAATCTTCTTGCCCCACAGCATTCTCAAATAGTTATGAATTCTTCCTTCGCGCACCAATTGCCTCTGGGCGGCGTTCCAAAGTTCGTCGTGGGTCTTCGCCGCCTCAAACTCCTCCAAACTGTACGCGTGCTCGCGCTGGTCCTTTGCATGTTCCTTCAAGGTCTTCTGCGCCCAATCCGGCAGCGATTCGTATCTATCGTAGTCCTCTCGGTGGGAACTGAAGTTGTATCCTACTTCGCGCCAGGTAATCAGCTCATCCAGAAAACTCTCCGCCGTCAGGCTCATATTCCACCATCCTTCCCGGCTGCCGTTTGCGCGTACCGCTAACTTTTCCGGCTTCCACTTCTCTCGCCGCGCCAATTCCGAAAAAATCTCGTGCACCGAAATATGCCCGAAATGCAAGTGAGGCGAAAAACCGCTGGTCACATCCATTTCCGGCTCATTCCGATGTTCGGTATACAGTACAAATTTCTTTTCGAAGAACTCGCGCATGTGCGCACGCGCAGCATCCTGCCCGCCGCGAAGTTCCACGGGTTTCACTTCATGATCGATCGGCAAGCTAGGCAGTAAATTATCTGGGGCGGTAAGCAAAGAGCGCGAAGCCATCGGCCACTTCGCCAGTTTCCTTCTCGAAATGTTCGGCGCTTCCGGCAGGTTTGCCTTTGGAAGCGGGTCGGCGCAGGGAAAGTGCTCGAGATGCTTTGGCAGTTCCTTCTGCAAATACCGCCGAAAATCAAAGGCGCGCTGCGCCACGTGAGTGGTCGCGCGCAACGGCAAAAGCCCGTTCGAGTCCACCTCTTCAAGCAAAACGTCTAACTGTTTCGCCGCGCTCGCCACCATCCTTGGCAAGAAAAAACATGGAAATTCATCGGTCACCACCACACACGCGCCGCTCCCCAGCGCGCGCAGAAGACCTTTGCCCGCACCCAGAGTTGGCTCGGCGTAAGCGAGATATCGAATTCCGTGTGCCGCACAATATCGCGCGTTTTCCGCCATTCCATCGAGAATGAATCGGTGAAGCCGGTCGCTGGCCCACGGATACCCGGACCGCAGTGCTTCTAAAATCACCAGGGGCTTGCCCAGCGTCCGGCAATGCTCCAGACTCCGGTCAAGTGCAAAGTTGTACCGCAATCGCCGGCTGGCAATCATCCAGTACAAAACATAATCCCCACCCTCCCGCAGAGGCCGCTCATTGGATTTGCGAATGCGGATGGCAGGGACACTCACAGCGCGACTCCTACGCTCACGAGGAGACCTTCCTTCATCAGATTAGTTTGGGCGCGGAATTACTACCGAAGGCAGCATCTCCTCACAAGCTCACAAAGGTAATGCTGCCGTTTGTTGGATGGCGACACCCACACCGTGGTTATCCTCATCTCAATCCATAATCTCAGGCTTCCAGCTTGAATCGCGTCGACGCCAGCCGGTACATACGCCGCCAGACCAGGCGGTTAATCAGCACCACGATGGTAGCCATAATCAGCGTCGACGCCAGCAGCACGTTAAAATGCCCTGCGTCGCTGGCCTGGCTGATGGTGCTGCCCAACCCGGGTGCTTCCACCACTCGCCCCTGGAAATGAAAATATTCCGCGATAATGCTGGCGTTCCACGCGCCTCCCGATGCGGTAACCATTCCGGTGACCAGATACGGGAAAATGCCCGGTAGGATTAACCTCCGCCAGCGATCCCACCGGCTGAACCGGAACACCTTCGCCGCTTCCTTCAAATCCGTTGGAATCGCCATCGCCCCCGCAATCACATTGAACAGAATGTACCACTGCGTTCCCAGGAGCATCAGCGCCATCGCCGCGATTTCCACTCCGCCCCGCAGCCGGATCAGCACCAGCAACAACACCGGAAACAGCGCCGTCGCTGGAATCGACGCGGCCAGCTGTACCAGGGGCTGCATCAGTCGCGCAAACCGCGGGCTGAATCCAATCGCCACGCCCACCGGTATCGTCCAGGTGGCCCCCAGGATTAATGCCACATTCACGCGCAGAAACGTCAAGGCGGCGTCGCCGAGCAGCAACATATACTCATGCCCATTTATCGATGACAGTTCGCCCACGCTTTTGTAAACGGCATACACCAGAGACACTGCCCCAGCCGCCACAAAAAACCAGCCTAGCCAGCGTCGCGATTGCTTCGATTGCGCGGAAGAAAAACTGGCGGCTGCCCGTTTTGCTCCACTCGCAAACTGCTTCGTTAACCAATCCACGATGGGATGCAATAACCGCCGGTACGTGCGGATAATTAACGATTCTCTTCGTATAAAATTCAAAATGGCGTTCTCGCCTGTCGCGCCGCTTTCCACCTGTTCAAACTTGAATTTGTCGGCCCAGGCAATCACCGGACGCCAGATCAGCTGGTCCATCATTACGATCACTGCCACCATCATCGCCAATCCCCAAAGCATCGCCCGCGTGTTTCCGGCGCTCGCCGCCGTTTGCAAAAACGAGCCCAGCCCCGGCAACCGAAAATCCTTATCGCCCAACACGAACATTTCGCACGCCATCAGGAAAAACCATCCGCCCGCCACAGACATCATCGAATTCCACACTAACCCGATTGTGCTGAATGGTAGATCCAGTTCCGTAAATCGCTGCCAGCGGCTGAACCGGTAAATGATCGCTGCCTCTCGCAAATCCCGCGGGATCGTCTTCAATGAAGAATAAAAACTAAACGCGATGTTCCACACTTGCCCGGTAAAAATAAGGATGATCGATCCCAACTCCACCCCGAGCTGCCGATTCGGAAACAGCGCCACCATCGCCAGCATCACGCCCGGAAGAAAACTCAGCACGGGAATCGATTGCAGGATATCCAATAGGGGTATCAGCACGATCTCCGCGCGTTTCGAGGTCGCCGCGGCATATCCATAGACCAGCGCGAACGCCAGGCTGATCGCGTAGGCCACCAGAATGCGCACCAGCGAATAGGCTGCATACGCCCACAAGCTGCGCGGGTCCTGGGAAATTTCCGCTTCCACTTTCACCGGGCCAAGCCACGATCGCCCGATCGAGTACACCCCGATGACAACTCCAAACACGGCGATGAATACCGCGATGTCGATTAGAAATGCGTATGCCCACTTCGACCCGATCGGCCTTTTTGCCGCTGGCGGGATCACCACTTGCGCTTGAGATGCGGGAGCGGGGGAGGGCACGGCCAGGTCAGGTTTCCGTCAACGTTAACTTCCCGCTGGCTGCGTCAAAATCAAAAATTTCCGCGTAGCGTCCCCACTGGATTGCAGTTTCCAACTGGCGGCGCGATTCGTCCTCGCTGAAATGTTCGTCCAGCAGGTCCTGGAAAAATTCCGCAGGCAACGTGCGGTCCGCTTTCGCTTTCAGAGACTGCTCCATTTGTCGAAACAGTGGTACGTGTTCCAATACCGCCTTACGGAAAATGGTCTTGCGTTCTTGGATATCGGCCTGCGCGAACGCCTGGCCCACCGGCGTAATGATTGCGTCTCCCTCTTCCAGTTTAAGCATCCCCAGCAGCACTGCCGTATCAACGCTGGGCAACAACGCATCCACTTCCAGGCTTAACTCATCCGCCAGCACGTGCAAGTCCGCGCGCCCCCCTTGGTCCACCAGAATTTCCAACAGTCCCGCAAGTCCTCCTGGCCGCGTGTGGGGCAACATGATTTGCGTTTTGCGCGCGGTGGCTTCGGTCGCCAGCAACTCCGGGGTCGCATGTCCCGCATGATCTTGCCGCGTCAATGCGCGATATATCCCGTCCACCAGTTCTGTGAAGCGCGGGTCTTTGTGATCCCTCGGATGTGCTAGCTCCACTTTGAATTCCGCGTGAATGTGCGCCGGGTTGCGTCCCAATACGATGATGCGATCCGCCAGGATTACCGCTTCGTCGATGTTATGCGTCACGATAAAAATCGCCCGCGTTGGTATTTTCTTCCCCAGCCACAACTCCAACAATTCGCCGCGAAGCGTCTCCGCGGTCAGCACATCCAGCGCGGAAAACGGCTCATCCATGAACAACACTTCTGGTTCCACCACCAGCGCTCGCGCCACTCCCACACGTTGCTTCATTCCACCGGAAAGTTCCTTCGGGTACGCCGACTCAAATCCGTCGAGCCCCACCGCGTCGATGATTCGCAGCGCGCGTTTGTGCCGCTCAAACTCCGCTAGCCCGCGCGCCTCCAGCGGTGCTTCCACATTCTCAATTACCGTAAGCCACGGGAACAGCGCAAAACTCTGAAACACGATCGACACATTTGGCGTTTCGTCTTTCACCGGCTGGCCGTGCCAGTAAACGCTTCCTCCCGAAGCTGGCGAAAGCCCCGTCAGCATCCGCAGCATCGTCGATTTTCCGCAACCCGATGGCCCCAGCAATGCAATAATTTGACCGGGATAAATGGCTATATCCGTCGGCGCAATCACCTGGATGCGGTTTCCATCCGGCTGCGGATAAAACTTCTCAAGTTTGCGTGCCTCGATAATCGGTTCCACCGCCACCTGGGTTGTCGTCGTGGTTGTGCTCATGAGCGTTGGTATTATCGCTCAATTTCCGCCTCAACAGAGCGCATTCCGCACGCATTCGTTGTTATCGCCTTTGTCCGGTTACAATTTTGTGAACGCTTGATGACAGATCCACGCACAGTCCCGGCCGCCACCAAATCACACCGAATCCCCGAGTGGCTTTGGCCCGTGGGAGTCTTTCTTCTCCTCTCCATCGCCATCGTTCTGCCTTTTTTTTGGCTGGGAACCGCCTCCGGCCACGATTTTGAGTTCCATGCCGCCTCCTGGCTGGATGTGGCCTATCAGTGGAAGCAGGACGTCCTTTTTCCGCGCTGGACAGCGTGGACCAACCACGGCTTCGGCGAGCCGCGCTACATCTTCTACCCGCCGCTCTCCTGGATCATCGGCGCCGCACTCACCCTTTTGCTTCCAGACGCCGCCATCCCAATCGTTTTTATCGTTCTGCTGCAAACTTTCGCGGGCATCTCTGCCCATGTTCTCCTCAAACGCTTGGCCACTCGCCGTGCCGCTATCCTCGGTGCTGCCTGTTATCTCATCAATCCCAACGCCCTGCTCATGATCTATATCCGCAGCGATTTCGCGGAGCAGTTGGCCTGCGCCATGTTCCCGTTATTCCTCTTAGCCGCGCTTCGACTCTGTGATCTTGTTCACAATTCCTCACGGACCGCTTCCAAAATTGCCTGGTTCGCCATTCCTTTCGCCGCGGTTTGGCTTTCCAACGCGCCCGCCGCCGTCATCGCCAGCTATTCCATGGCATTGCTATTCGCCTGGACAGCCCTTTCCCAACGGTCCTGGCGTCCCATTTTCCGGGGATTTGCGGGCGTGGCCCTGGGCTTTGGGTTGGCGGCCTTCTATCTCGTACCCGCAGCGTACGAACAGCGTTGGGTAAACATCGGTCAGGCGCTTTCCAGCGGTCTGCTGCCGTTCCAGAATTTTCTCTTTACGGAAACCAACGATCCGGAGCACACCTGGTTCAATTGGATCGCTTCCCTGTGCGCGATTTCTCTGATCTTGCTGCTCGCTCTCGCCGCTTTGGCCTCACGCCGTTTCGCCCGAACCGACTCTTCCGCCCAAACTCGCCAGACATCCATCGCGCTTCTGCTGTTAGGCGCTGTGGCCACTTTGTTGACCTTGCGTTTCACCCTGCCGTTATGGACTTACCTTCCAAAATTGCGTTTCGTGCAATTCCCCTGGCGATGGATGTCCATCATCGCCCTGATTGCCGCCTGTTTTTTGGCCTTCGCGATGGAACGGCGGCGTGGCTGGATATGGTTCGCCGTCCTGCTCTTGCTCAGCGTGCCGTTCGCGTCTTTCCTGGTGAACAACACTTGGTGGGATGACGACGAAATGCCCACCATGCGCGATGCCCTCGTCAGCGGGCAAGGGTTCGATGGCACCGACGAATACGACCCTGTCGGCGATGATCACGCCGATCTTCCGGTAAACGCCCCGCTCGTCAAGATCCTTCCTCCCGATGCAGACGAGTCTTCCTCCGCCCCCGCTGCACAATTTCAAATTCAGCGTTGGACTACCAGGCAAATACAGGTTCGCATCGAAAGCCCTGCGGACGCCCGCGTAGCCCTTCGGCTGCTGAATTACCCAGCATGGCGGCTGCAGGTCAACCGCAGGCCAATCTCACCGCAGCGCATGGACGATTTCAATCAAATGGTCGTTCCCATCCCGTCCGGCAATTCCGAGATTCGCGTAGACTTCGCGCGCACCGGGGACCGCGCGCTCGGCGACGCGATCTCCTCAGTCAGCGTGTTACTCGCGGCAGTATTGTTATGGAAGGGTCGGTCGCAGGCCAGTCAGTAGCTGGTAACCCTACCGCCGGTCAATCGACGGATGCCGTATGTCCAGCCCCTGCACGATGTAAATCACATCTTCAGCGATGTTGGTGGCGTGGTCGCCAATCCGTTCCAGATTCTTTGCCACCAGAATCAACTCAAACGCAGGAAACACTAAACTCGAGTCGCCCATCATGTACGTCAACAGTTCGCGAAAAATCTGGTCGCGGTAATGGTCCACCTGATCGTCGGTGGCCATCACTTTCTGCGCCAGTTCCACATCCCGCCGAACCACCGCATTCAATGCGCTGCGCACCTGTTCTTCCACGAGTTCGGTCATGCGCGGCAAATCCACGTAAGGTTTCACGCGGGGATGCCGCAAAATCCGTAGCGCTCCCTGCGCGACGTTCACGGCCTGATCGCCGATGCGCTCCAGGTCATTGTTAATGCGCGAAACAGCCAGCACAAATCGCAGGTCCGCGGCCATCAACTGATGCAACGCCAGCAATTGCACTACGCGGTCATCGATCTCCAGTTGTAGCTCATTGATGGCGTCCTCTTCATCCAGCACGCGCTTCGCCAACTGCTCATCTGAATCCAGCACCGCGTGCACCGCCTGATGCACGGCGCGCTCCGCCAGGCTGCCCATCCACAGGAGCCGCTCTTTCAGCTCGTTCAGGTCTTTTTCGAAATGCCGTTCCATGGATTCCTTCCCGTCCGCTCAGCTGTGGCCCCTGCCAGGTCAACTCAAATCGCCGACCCCCTCACCCGAAACGTCCCGTGATATATGCTTCCGTTCGCGGGTCGCCAGGGGTGGTGAACAGTTGCGGTGTGGAATTGAACTCGATGAGCTGGCCCGTTAACAGAAACGCCGTAAAATCGCTTACGCGCGCGGCCTGCTGCATGTTGTGCGTCACGATCGTGATGGTCGTAAGATTCTTCAACTCCACCAGCAGTTCCTCGATTTTTGCCGTGCTGATCGGGTCCAGCGCCGAACACGGCTCGTCCAGCAACAGCACTTCCGGTTCGACAGCCAAAGCCCGTGCAATACACAACCGCTGCTGCTGCCCGCCGGAAAGCTCGTACGCTGATTTGTGCAGGTGGTCCTTCACTTCCTCCCACAGCGCCGCATTCCGCAAACTCTTCTCCACCACGTCGGCGATTGCTCCCTTAAATCCATTGATTCGCGGGCCATATGCCACGTTCTCGAAGATCGATTTAGGAAACGGATTCGGCCGTTGAAACACCATGCCGATCCTCCGCCGCAGCGCCGTCACGTCCTGCGCCAGGATGTTCTGCTGGTCCAGCAGGATCTCGCCTTCCAGCCGCGACGAGGCCACCGTTTCGTGCATGCGGTTCAATGTCCGCAGCAACGTCGATTTCCCGCAGCCCGACGGACCGATCAACGCCGTCACTCGCTTGTCGGCAATCCCCATGTTGACGTCAAAGAGGATTTGCTTCGAGCCGTAATAGAAATTCACCTTCGAAATGGACATCCGCATCGGCGCCGCTGCCGCGTGTTCTTTCGCTCCTGGAGCACCTGTAGTTGGGGTTGTGTTCACGGAAATCCCCGGATTCGGCGACGCTTGCATGCCTACGACCTCGGTACCGCTATGCCGCGGGACAGAATCGTCCGCGCCAGAATATTCACGATCAGAATCAGCCCGAGCAGTACCAACCCCGCCGCCCACGCCTGCCGGTGCCAGTCTTGATACGGTGACACCGCATACGTGAAGATCATCACCGGCAACGATGCCGTCGGCTGGCCCCAGCCCTTGCTCCAGAAGCGGTTCCCGAACGCCGTGAACAGCAGCGGCGCCGTTTCCCCCGCCACCCGCGCTAGCGCCAGCAGTATCGCGGTAAGAATTCCGCGGTACGCCGCCGGCACGATGACCGTCGATATGGTCTTCCATTTACTTGCCCCCAATGCCATCGCGCCCTCGCGCAGCATTCGTGGTACCGCACCCAGAAACTCTTCCGTGCTGCGCAGCGTGATCGGGATCATCATTAAACCCAATGCAAACGCCCCGGCTAGGGTCGAAAAATGCTTGAACGGCAAGACCGCCATACTATACGCGAAAATCCCGATCACGATAGACGGCACGCCATTCAGCAGATCGGCAGAGTACCGCACCACCGACGCCACGGCCGCACCGCTGAATTCCGCCAGGTAAATCCCGCCCAGAAATCCTATCGGTATACCAAACAGCGACGCCGTTAGTAGCAATTTCGCGCTTCCGACAATCGCGTTGGCCATTCCTCCTCCCGTTTCCCCCACCGGCGCAGGCAGTTTCGTGAAGAAGGCCCAATTGACCGAAGTCCCTCCGTTGAACAGCAAGTAGCCCAAAATACAGAACAGGATGGCCACGGACACCACCGCGCAAACGCCGGTCATCGTCAACATGAATCCGCTTACGAACTTCCTCCAGCGTAGCCGCGCGCTCATCAGGCGGTCACCTTGCTACCCTTCTGGGTGGTTACGATAATCAGCAGCCGAGCCAGTCCGTTCAGGATGAACGTCAGCAGGAACAGCACCAACCCCAATCCGATCAGCGACTGCAAATATAAATCCCCCGTCGCTTCGGTAAATTGATTCGCGATCACCGACGCAATGGAGTCCCCCGGCGAAAACAACGATGCACTGATCGTCGGCGTGTTCCCGATCACCATCGTTACCGCCATGGTTTCTCCCAACGCCCGCGCGAGCGCCAGGAAAATCGACCCCATTATCCCCGTCCTCGCAAATGGCACTACCACTTTCCAGGTCGCTTCCCAACGTGTCGAACCCAACGCCAGCGCTGCCTCTCGCTGGTCTCTCGGCACCGACATCAACACTTCTCTCGATACCGAAATGATGTAGGGAATCACCATGATCGCCAGAACGATTCCCGCCGTCATGAATCCCACCCCATACGATGGCCCTTTAAAAATCGGCAGAAAGCCAAGTGGCTTGTTCAGCGCCGGGTAAATGACCGTCCGCATCAGCGGCACCACAATAAAGATGCCCAACAGCCCATAAATTACGCTGGGCACCGCCGCCAGCAAATCAATAAAGAACTGCAGAATGTCCGATACTCTTGCGGGCGCTAGTTCCGCCAGAAAAATCGACGCGCCGATCCCCAGCGGCACCGCGATCACCAATGCCACCGCCGACGTCACCAGCGTCCCATAAACAAATGGCAACGCTCCATACTCATCCGTGACGGGGTCCCACACCCTGGTCACCAAGAACTCCAGTCCGAACTTGTGCCTCGCCAGAGCGGAATTCACCCATAGTTCGTAAACCAACAGAACCGTGATGAGCACCACCACCGCGGCAAAGATGAACGTCACCAGGCGGGCGATCTCGTCTCCGTCTCTTAGTTTCGACACAAATGAGCGCGAGCCCGTTACCGGACCCGCGCTATGCACCGTTGGATTTGCTGTCGCCACCTTACTCCGTGACTTACTGAATCAGGCTGATATCCTTCAATTCCTTGGCTACCACTTCCTTGGGGAGTTTCGCATAAGAGAGCTGTTCGGCATAACCCTGACCGTCCGTCAACATCCACTGCAGAAAGCCCTTAATCGCTTCCCGCTTGGCTGCATCCTGAATCTTTGCGGGGATCAGCAGCCATGTGAAGCTGGAGATCGGGTAGGCGGTCTTTCCAGGAGCGTTGGTGATGCTTACACGAAAATCAGCCGGCATATCTTTCGCCGCGCCCGCCGCGGCTGTGGTCACGCTGGCCAAGTCCGCCTTGATGAAGCTGCCGGACGAGTTCTTCACGCTGGCGTATGGAATACTGTTCTGCACCGCATAAATCAACTCCACATACCCGATCGCGTCCGGAGTTTGCTTCACCAGGCCGGTCACTCCCTCGTTTCCTTTTCCCCCTAGCCCCACCGGCCAGTTCACCGAAGTATTCTTGCTCACCTTGCTTTTCCATTCGTCGCTCACCTTCGAGAGGTAGTCGGTGAAGATGTATGTCGTGCCACTGCCATCCGACCGGTGAATCACCACGATATCGTCCGCGGGCAAATTTACGCCCTTATTGGCTCCCGCAATGGCCGGATCATTCCACTTCGTAATTTTGCCCAGGTAAATCCCCGCCAGCGCTTCTGGCGTGAAATTCAGCGAAGAATTCACTCCCTTCACGTTGTATGTCAGCACCACCGCCCCGAGCACTGTTGGGAAGTGCAGAATCTTGCTGCCCCGTTTCTGTTCGTAATCCTTCAACTGCTGATCGTTCATGGGTCCATCGCTCGCGCCAAAATCCACCGTTCCCTCGGTCACTTGGCGGATTCCCGCGCCAGAACCAACCGACTGGTAATTGAATTGAAGATTCGAATGCTTTTGATGATAAACATCGAACCACTTTGAATAGATTGGATATGGAAATGTGGCGCCCGCTCCATTTATCAGTACGCTGCCCTGCGCCCAAACAACGGTTCCAATCGCGAGCACACCCGCCAGCACCATGGCAATGCGTCTCATTGAGTTGTCTCCCTCGACCGTTCGAAATTAGCCATAGAACACGCTAGTCTGAGCGCCCCAAGTTACAGAATTGTTACATCCGGTAGCAACTCTGTTAAAAATCAGCAAAATTCCCCGAAATCTCGCCTATAACCACGCATCTCTTTAACGACATACGTCCTGCGCCCGGCAAGAAAAAGGGCGGCTCCCGATCGAGCCGCCCCGTTCCTGTACAGATTCGAACGCTTCCTGACGCCTGCTCTATGGCAAGTAGTAACGGAAGGAGGTGAACACCATGTTGTTCACCGCGTGAGGTGCGATACTCGTCGTACCGGTCAGCCCGTCGCTTCCTGACCAGGCGTTCCGGTAAATGTACGAGTATTGAATGCCCCATTGCATTCTGCCCCGCTCGCCCTGGTACACCTTGTGCCAGAAGCCCAGCGTGCCTTCCATGATGTATCGGGTGTCGCCGGCGCATGTGCCGCCGGATCCCGGCGTGCCGGTCGCGCTCGGCGGAGTCTCCGTCGAGCAGCCGGTGTTGTTCGAGTAGGGAGAGCCATATCCACCAATCCCATCGAGAGAAATCGTGGTTGTGGTGAGCGCTGGATAGCCGGGCTGGATTCCCCCGCCGGGGCACGGTTGCTCGCCTGTCGCGCCGCAACCAGGAATCGCCGGTGTGTTGACGACCTTCACTGACTGGTAGCCCGTGTATGACGTGCGGCCCGCATATTCGCCGCCCAGGTAGGCGTATAGGTCCAGCTTCGGCGTGGTGTGCCATTCCAGTCTGCCGAGCCAATGTGCGCCGTGAACCAGCGCCATGGTCCCGTCTGGACGCAGCGTCGAGTCTGGAAGCTGAGCCGATCCGTAACGGCCTTCACCGTCGCCGTAGAACACCTTCAACCCAACGTCGAACTTCTTGCTAACTAGCGGCACCGCCAAGCTGGCGCCAATCGCGCCGCCTGTCAGCGAGTTGTTGTATGCTCCGGCAGCACTAGGCGTCAGCGAGGTGCTCGCCAGGCAGGATAGTACCGTCGGGGTTGCCGGCGTCGGGAAGTTCTTCGCGGTTGTTCCGATTACCGCGCATGGATACACTCGGTTTTGATAGGTGCTGGCGATTCCGAACAGTTCGTAGTGGCCCCATCCTGGATCCACTGCCATCTTCACGATGAAGTCCGGCGTCTTATTCAGCGCGTAACCAGTCGTGTCCGAGAAGTTCTCCAGACCGCCGCCGGCGCCGGGTGCGAACACGAAGGAGTTCTGATACGTCGTGACCGTCCCGGTGGCCGACGTGTTTGTGTAGGTGCTGAAGCCGCGTCCTCCTACCGTCGCTTGCGGTGCTTCCACCGAAGCCGCGAAGGTCACCTTGTCTTCAAACGTCTTGGAAACGCGCAAGCCGTAGTCACGAAGCCAAGTGAAACCAACCACGTACTGTGGATCGATCGTCGCTGGTATCCACTCCGTCCGGTTCACTGTGCCAGTCCGGTCTTCCGTCGCTAAGCTCCACATCTGTCCGCCGGAAATTGCCCAGCCGTTGGCGAAGTCCGCCCTCGAAAACAACTGCCGCTGACGGAACACGTACGAGTTGCTTTGCCGGTTATTCGAGGTCACCCCAGTGCCCAAAAAGTCTGCCTCATAGTAACCGGACAATTTGGTGTCACCCACATTTGCCCCGAAGAGCAAACTTAGCCGCGATTGGCGGGCGGTCAGGCTCATTTCCGGTAGCTTGCCAACAGCATTTCCACCGAACGGAATCGAGTTGAGCTGCGTGTTGATGTCATCGCTCATCGCGTGTTGACGGTTCACCGTTTCTGCCGCCAGGAATCCTCCCGGCGTGATGTCCACTCCCTTGAAGCGAATCGTCAGCGGCCCTTTATCGTCCGGAGCCTGCCCGGCCGACGTCGCCACCGGGTTCGGATTTCCCGGCGCACCGCCGGCCGCTGCGCTACCTGCAGCGCTCGATGACGCCGCAGTGCTCGCCGCGAGGTTGGCTACTGAAGTATTCAGCTCTGTCGTCGTCGTTTCCACTTCCGCCGAAGTTGCCGCGGCTTCCGTCGCCTTCACGTTCGCTTCCGCAGCTCGTGAATTGGCCGCTGCCGCTGCTTCGCGCGCCTCTTCGATCTGGCGGTCGCGCTTCGCTAATTCTTCCTTCAGCGCTTGCAGCTGTTCCTGCTGCGCTTGTAGTGCCTGGCGCAACTCCTCCATTTCCGCGGCAATTTCGGCATTGGTCTTGGCTGGAGCCGGCGTCGCTGCCGTAGCGTTCTTCGAGGGCTGTGCGTCAGCTTCCTTTGGTGTGTCTTTCGGCGAGTCCTTCGGTGAGTCTTTTGGTGAGTCAGCAAGCACTGTTCCAACGGTCAGAAACAGCGACAGGGTTAGGGCTGCAAGTTTTTTCATTGCCTCTCTCTTTTTTATTACAAAATTTCAGACAGTACCTACTTCAGAAAAGGAAACAACACCCGGTCAGAAGGTAGAGGCGCACTCTTACGGTGGTATCAATTCCGTGTTAATAATCTGTAACGATTAGCCCAAGCCTTTGGCTATCCCTCGCGTTTTGAAGTCCTTACCATGGAGAGGGTTTTGTTACATAGGGCTTCAAGGCCCTATTCCTGGTTTTTACACTCGAATATCAACCGTTTGCTTGCGGTGGCAGACACACCTTCGCCGTCCGTTGCTTTCCGAAGTTTTTTTTGTTTGCAATTCCCGCTAACGTGTCAATCCCATCTGGTAAGCCAATTCGATCTGACTCAACACGTAGCGGTAGTGCGCGTCTGTATCTTGGATGTCCGCGTCCGTTTTTTGCAATTCCGCCTGGCTGAACTCCACAATCGTCGCCAATCCCAACTTGTAGCGCGCCGTCGCTAAATCCAACGCCAGGTCCGCCTGCTGCCGGAGCTGCTGAGTCACCGACAATCGCTCAAAAGCGTTCTGCGTCTCCAGCCAGCTATTTCGCACATCACGGGCAAGATTGTCCTGCAAGTCCTGCAGCCGCTTCTGTTGCGCTTGTGTCGCCAGGTCCGCGCTCTTGGCCCGCGCATTGAACAGAAACCCGTTGAACACTGGAATGCTGATATTCACGCCTGCGGCTCCGTACCAGCTCGTGATGTTTGGATCGCGCACTGGAGCTTCTCCCACTACGCCCAATGCGTTTACTGTGGGCCACCACAAATCGTGTTCGGCGCGTGCGAATTTTTCCGCCGCCAGTACCGCATCTCGCAGCGACCGTACCTCCGGTCGCAAATCCAACGCTTGCTGTATCAGCGGCGCGGCATCCGGCGCAGGCGGAGTCACCGATTCCGCCGGTTCGACCGGGGTGAAATCCTGCCGGTCAGGGTAGCCCAAAATCGCAGACAGGCTGGAAAGCGATGCCTGATAGTTGTCCTGGGTATCCAGCAGCAAAAGCTTGGCCCGTGCCAAGTCCACTTTGGCGAACGCCAAATCCACGTCGGACTTCAATTTCGCATTGGTCAGTGCCTGCACTTGGTCGGTCAACATTTGTCGCGCCTTGACCGTGTCTTCCGCCACCAAAAGAAGTGCCTTGGTCTCCAGCGAGTTGTAGAACGCTTGATCCACTGCCAGGATCACGTCCTGCCGCGTCGCCACCGCGTTTTCGTCCTTTTCCTTGGCCTGATATTGCGAGTTGGCGACCAAGTTCAATGTTCGGCCGAAATCGGTGATCAACTGGCTGACCTGCACTCCTCCGGCCAGCCGCGAGTACATCCGCCCATTCGTCAGGTATCCGGCCGCCAGTCGGCTCCCTGGGTCCGCACCCACCCCAGTCAGGTTTACGTTCACCAGCGGCATTAACGCCGAGCGCGCCTCACGAACATATTGTTGTGCCTGCAGCGCTTGCAACTGTCCCACGGTTATCTGCGGGTTGGCGCGGAGTCCAATTGCTTCCGCTTCCTTGATGCTCAACTCGTGCCCTGCGGGCAGCGTTGGCGGCGCTTGGCTGGTTTGTTTCATTGCTTGGGCAGGCGCCGCACTCGCCGGCATTTCTTGCGCTTCCAGCTGCGTCCAGCAGCCCCACATTAAAATCACCGCAACCAGCGCTCGCCTCACGAAGCCACCTCCGCCGCCGTTTCCTTCCTTCTCCCGTGAATCACCAGGTACACGGCGGGCACCAGGAACACCGTTACAACTACGGATACTCCTAACCCTCCGATCACCGCACGGGCCAGCGGCGCGTACTGTTCGCTGCCCTCTTCGATGCCCAGCGCCATCGGCAGCAATCCCAACAACGTCGCCAACGACGTCATCAGAATCGGCCGCAACCTCACCTTGCACGCTTCAATCGTCGCCTCTTTCAGTCCCAATCCTCGTTCATGCAGGATTCCCGAAAACTCCACGATCAAAATGCTGTTCGACACCACAATTCCCGTCATCATGATCACGCCCATCAATGACATGATGTTCAACGTTGTGCCGGTCATCCACAGGAACAACACCACACCTGCCAGTCCTGGCGGGATCGCCGTCAAAATGATGAACGGGTCGATAAAGGAGCGAAACTGCGCCATCAGGATCAAGTACACCAGCATAATCGCCAGGATTAACCCGACGCCGAATCGGAAAAATGACTCGTGCATGCCGACCACCGCGCCTCGTACACTCACCAATGCATTCCTCGGCAACTGCAACCCTTTGATGATGCGATTCGCTTCCGCGCTCACTTGCTTCAGGCTCTCGGTATTGGGCATGACGTAAACATCGATGACCCGGCGGATCTGGTAGTGGTCCACTTCGGTGGGTGTATTGATTGGGGTGATCTTGGCCACCGACTGGAGTGGAGTGTACTGCGGGGAATTCGCCGCCCGCAGCGGGATGTTCTTGAAATCCGCCATGGTCATCGAATCGATCTGCTTGTTGAAGTACTGTACCGTCAGCATGTAATTGTTTCCCGTTTTCGGGTCGATCCAATAACTTGGCGCGATCATGCCGTCGGAAGTCAGCGCCGTGATCACGTTGTCCACCACATTCTTTGGCGTCAAACCCAGCAAGCTGGCCTGCTCGCGATCGATGTTCAGTTCCAAACCGGGATAATCGATGCTCTGCGGGATGAGCACGTCGCTGACATTCTTGGAGCTTTTCATTTGCAGCGCGATTTTCCGGGCAATTTCGTAGCCCTGGTCCAGGTCCATATCGCTGACCTGAATATCCAGCGGCGCGGGCAAGCCCTGATTCACCACGGAGTCCACCAGGCCACCGGCCAGAAAATAGGTGTTTAGAAAAGGCATGTCGTTGGCCAGTTTTCTACGCACCAGTTCCATATATTCGTAGCTTCCCACTTTGTGGTCTTCCGTCAGGTTCACTTGAACGAACGCGGTGTCCATGGAGGAGTTGGTGGTGTAAATCGAGGAAATATCCGGCGTGATGCCAATGTTGGACACGATCATGTTCAGATCGCTTTTGTGCACCACCGCCCGGATATCATTTTCCACTTGCGCGACATAGCGATCGTTGACCTCTAGTCTGGTTCCCGCCGGCGCTTTTTCATAAATCGTGAATTGCCCAGGGTCAGTGCGCGGGAAATAGGCCTGACCAACAAATGGAAAGATCCCCGCGATAACCACAACGATGGCGCCCAGAATGACCAAAGCAGTTCTTCCCGGCCGCACCAATGCGCGGCTAACCTGCTTTTCGTAAAAATCAAGCAACCGTTGAAATTCCGCATTGAACCGTCGAACGATCCGCGTTAACAAATTGCTCTTCCGCGATTGCGGCGCATACTCGCCCACGGTTTCTTCGGTTTGTTTTGTGCCATGGCCGTGGGTGGCGGCATGTTCATGTGGATCGATACGAATGAAATGGGCGCAGTAAAGCGGGACCACGGTCATGGCGAAGAAATAGGAGGCGAAAATTGAAATCACCACTCCCAAGGCCAAGTCGGTGAACAGGTATTTGCTCACGCCATAGAAGAAGGTGACCGGGAAGAACACGATGGAGGTGGTCGAGGTGGCGGCCAACACGGCAAGCGCCACTTCCATTCCGCCTTTTTCCGCGGCTTCCCGTGGCGGCGACCCGTTCTCCATGAATCGGAAAATGTTCTCCAGCACCACCACGGAGTCGTCAATCAATCGTGAGAACGCCAGTGCTAGCCCGCCCAACAGCATGGTGTTGATCGAGCCGCCCATTGCGTTCATCACCAGAAAACAGGTCAGCGCCGACAATGGAATCGAGAGCAGCACGGCAAAAGTCGCGCGCGGACTGCCCAGAAACAACAGGATCATGAGCCCGGTGAGGACCAAGCCGATGCCACCTTCTTTAGCTAGGTTCTTCAGCGCTGTTTTCACGAAGATGGACTGGTCAAACACCACCGCGGTCCGCAAGGAAGTAGGAATGTCGACAAGCCGCTTGATGATCTGCTTTACACCGTTGACGATAGAGATTGTGTTGCTGCCGCCGCCTTGTCTCAGGATCGGTATGTACACCGATTTTTGACCGTCAATTCTCACGATGTTGGTTTGAATTGCACCTGCATCTTCGGCCTTGCCAACATCCGCCACGGTGACGGAGCCGAGGCCTACGCTTTTCAGTGGAACCGAATTCAGATCGGCCGGATCATTCACCTGGCTATTGGCGTAAATGTTGTAATCCCGGTTGCCGATGCGTACGTCACCCGCAGGCAAAATCAAGTTGGACTCATTGATCGCGTGAACAACATCCGTCAGGCTCAATTGGTGGGCTTCCAACTTGGCAGGATCAACGAACACCTGAATCTGCCGATAGGTTCCGCCAAACGGCTGGGGCACCGAGGCTCCGGGTACAACGGCGATCTGGTTTCGCACCTGGAACTGCGCCAGGTCCTTCAGTTGGGTTTCGTTTAAACCCTGGCCTTTCAGCGTCACCAGGCACACCGGCAGGCTGGAAGCGTCAAAACTAAGAACCACAGGTGGAAGAGTCCCCGGCGGAAGTCGCCGCAAATCGGCCATGGCCAGATTGGCGATGTTACTCAAAGCCGCGTTCGGATCGGTTCCCGGTTGGAAATAAACTTTAATTAAACTTACTCCGGTCAGCGATCGCGATTCGATGTGGTCGATGTTGCTTCCCAACGTGAAGAATCGTTCGAACGTATTCGTAATATCCGCTTCGATCTGCTGCGGCGGCATTCCCGCATAAAACGTGGCCACAACGACCACCGGAATCTTGACTGCGGGAAACAAATCGACCGGCATGCGCAATGTTGTGGTGACACCCACAACGGCCACAATCAAGCACAGCATGATGATGAAATAGGGATACGCTAAGGCAAACTTCGGCATTTACTTGCCACCCGCCTCACTGCGCTCGCCCGCGCCAAATTCTTTTGGTACGATTTTCATGCCGTTGCGAAACTCGCTGCGGCTTCCCACCACCACCCGGTCCCCCTCGTTCAGTCCCGCGGTGATTTCAATGCGCGTGTCTCCCTCTACACCCAAACTCACCTTGCGCTCTTCCAGCGTGTCCTGCGGGTCCACGTACAGCACTGTTCCTTCGGTGGGATCCTTCATCTCCACCGCTTCCACCGGCAGCGTCAGCACATTCGTCTTTTGAACTTGCGGCACTGTCGCCACTACGTACATTCCCGGCAGCAGCCGTCCATCCGGGTTTTGAAAATCGATTTCGGTATGCATCGTGCGCGTTTCCTCGTCCAAGGCGTCCGCGAATCTCGCCACGTGCCCGACATGGTCCTCGTTCAGTGCCTGCACATGCACCTTGATCGGATCGCCGATCCGGATATTTCCGGCAATGGATTCTGGAATCGGCAGCACCAGCCGAAGCACCGAGATTTGTGCCAGCCGGACCACTGGATCGGCCTGCTTGCTCTCCGACGTTCCCGCGGCGATCAGCGAGCCGGTGTCGGCGTATCGCACGGTAATCACGCCGTCGTACGGAGCCGTGATCCGCGTGTAATCTTCCAGTGCTTGATATTGCTGCTGTGTAGCTTGCGCTACATCCAATGCTTGCTCTGCCGCGTTCAATGCTGCTTCCGCGCTCGAAACTTGTGCTGCTGACCCCAGATCTTTCGCTTGCGCGTCGTCCACGTCTTGTTGCGCCACCAAGCCTTCCCTCTGCTGTGCCGCTTGGCTCAACCGTTGGTACATCGCATGCACTGCCGCGTTCGTAGATTTCGCCCGCGCCAAATCCCCTTGGGACCGGCTGATTTCTTCTTTTGCCCGTCTCGCCGCCGCGTCCGCCCCGGCCAGTTCCGCCTGCAACTCGGGTACTTCCAAAACCGCCAACACTTGGCCCTGCTTCACATGCGAACCGTAGTCCACATAGATGTGCTTGATGTACCCAGCTACCTTTGCATGTACATTTATGTCCTGGAATGGCTTGAATGCTCCCGCTATCGTGAGCGGCCCACCCAGATTCCGCCGCTCCGCCTTCACTACCGCCGCCACCGGTTCTGCGGCTCCCACTGGACGATCCCCGTCGTCTGCTTCGGTTTTCGCGTGTCTGGCGCCTACCCAAGTCAGTAGCGCCACAAGAACCACAACGCCTGCGATCACCAGCTTCTGTTTCAATGTCATACGTTTTCCTCGTCACCAAAAGCGCACGTCGGGCCCACTTCTTTCGGTTCTCGCCGAAGTGGAACTTACATCCAAAAGTCGATGCTCCGGTATCGACCGGAACCCTGAATTTTCTATGCTGATTCTGACAGTTACGCCGCGGGAGGAGGGCGGAACCACACGCTGGCTACAAGTTCCGGCCGTTGCGGCAATAGTTGATCTTCAAAATTGGCGGGATATCGTTCGTCGGACCGCGCTACCAACCCCGTAAACGCCGCCTCAACAATCACTTCGAGTTGCGCGTCCCCGCCTTGCACCGGACTGTAATGCTGCAACTCCGATGCGCCCACGGTCGCGCGGTGGCTTGCCAATGCCTGGTAGGCGAGTCCGTCTGAGTGTTTTCCCACACCTTGGAATGGATTGTAGAGCAGCAACCCGATCAACAGCACTGGCACACACAATTGCCAGTATGTCCGTCGGGTCCCACGTTTGCTGGTGGTGGGCACTCAGGTTCTCCCTATCTCATTAACATTAGTTTGACTCCGCTTTGCGGTCAAGTGGATGCCACTACCAGGTTTCCGTGAAGGGGAGGAGAAGGGGATCGGTGCCAGGGGTGCGCCGATCCCCAGGTAGGACTTGGGAGTGAAGTTTAAACACGCTGAGTCTCGCAGCCCGGGGTCCCTTGATCATGAAGGCCGTATGAATTGTTTGTGACCTTCTCCACGCCCTCAACCCCGCCATTTTGTTGTCCTTCCGCGTCAGATCCCTGTTCTTCGCCACGTACCATCAGCCCTCGCCCATGCCGCACGTCCAACCCGCGTACCCAGAAAATAATGTCCTCGGCTATGTTCGTGGCATGATCCGCAATCCGCTCCAGATGCCGAGTCGCCAGCACAAACTGCATGCCCGGCGTCACCAGCGCCACGTCTTTGGTCATCGACTGCAGCAGCGTCTCAAAGATCTGATCCCGGTATTGGTCCACCATGTCATCGCTTTCCAGTACTTGCGCCGCCATTTCCGCATTTCGGAAGATCAGCGCCCCCAGGCTTCGGCTCACCATCGAGCGCACCGCCTCGGTCATCGGCACCAAATTCTCCGGCATCTTGGCCTCTGGCGTGTCCCGCAGCGAAATCACTCGTTCGGCAAGGCTTACCGCGATGTCCCCGATCCGCTCCAGATCATTGGTAATCTTCAGCGCCGCCACAATCAGCCGCAATTCATCGTCGCTGAACCCGCCCCGTCTCAGCAGCCGCACGGCGTGTTCGTCGATCATGATTTCCATTTCGTTGATTCGCGGCTCGAATAGAAACACTTCGCCCGGCAATCCCGCCGTCCGCGGGTTGTCGAATCCGCTGATCGCATCCAGCGCCCGGTTCATGGCGTTCTCCACGATCCGTGCCATGGACACCAGATAATTCACCAGCACGTCGTAAAGCACTGTTTCGGTTAACCCGGGAGCTGTCGTCATGCACGCCTCCGCGCCGCAGAGCAGACACACACTGCGCACGCAATTATAAAAATGCGACAAAATTGTTACGGCCGGTTAACTGGCAGGTAAATAAGTAAACAGCAATAGGAAAACTACTACGCGCCCGGCAGCGTGCTCCCGCGCAGCCCGCGGGAACCCGCGCTCGTAGAAGCGCTGCCGCGAGCACCGGCTCGCTCTGCATCAAACACCGGAACCGAAAAGTGGAACTTCGATCCCACGCCCACTTCGCTCTCCACCCAAACCCTTCCCCCCTGTGCCTCGATCAGATGTTTCGCGATGGATAAGCCCAGCCCGGTGCCGCCGGCTTCCCGCGAACGGGCCACATCCACACGGTAAAAACGCTCGAAGATCCGCGGCTGGTCCGCCTGCGGGATCCCGATGCCGGTGTCCGCCACCGTGAACACAACTTCATCGCCTTGCGTCTCCGCGCTCAACACGATCTTTCCGCCAGGAAGTGTGTACTGGATCGCGTTGTCCAGCAGATTCTGCAGCACCTCCTGCAGCCGCCGATTGTCCGCCGCCACCTCCGGCAGTTGGCTGGGCAGGTTGAGCGAGAGATGCAAACCCTTTTCCGTCGCACGTCGTTGCGCCGGTTCGTAGCAGGATTCAATCAATTGCGCCACGCTCACGGCGCGCACTTCCAATTCCAGTTGCTCCGCATCCATTTGCGACAGCCGCAGCAGATCCTCGGTCAGCCGCGCCAGCCGCCGCGAGTGTTCCAGAATAATTGCCAGGAAACGCCCCCGGTTTTGCGGGTCGTCGAGCGCCCCGCCAATCAGCGTTTCCGCGAATCCTTGAATCGCCGTTAATGGTGTGCGGAATTCATGCGACACGTTGGCCACAAAATCCCGCCGGATCCGCTCCAATTTCCGCAATTCCGTTATATCGTGCAGCACGATCACTGCTCCGAAGGTTTCCCCAGCTCTCACCGACGCCACGGTTACCGCGAAATAGTGTTGCCGCAGCGTGCCGGTCACAATCTCCGCTTCTACGCGCGGCTCTCCCGCCAGCACTCGCCGCACCGCGCCAATCAACTCGGTTTGCCGCACCACTTCCAGCAGCGAACTTCCTGCCACCGGCGGAATATCCAATCCCAGAATGGCCGCGAATCCTGGATTGGCGAACACCAGTCGTTCGCCCGCGTTCACCACCGCGACCCCTTCCACCATCGATCCTAGAATCGCTGCCGAAAGATTGCGCTCCTCCGTCAGTGTGCGAATCGTGCGGTCCAGACGCGACGCCGTTTGATTCAGCGAAACACCCAACGCCTCTAGCGAATCTCCCGACCCATCCGACGCCAGCGGCCGGAAATCCCCTTCCGCAACACGTCGCGAAAACTCGCGCAATCGCTCCACGCGATCCGCGTACGAGCGCGACATCATCATCGCCACTGCTCCCGCGCACAGATAGATCAGCAGCGACCACAGCCACAAGCTCCGCCGGAAACTCCAGAGCTGTTCGCTGAATCCCGTCAACGGCAACGCCAGCCGCAAGATCACCGGGCTGCCCCCGGGCAAGTTCTCGCGAATGGCGTAATACAACAGCCGGGTTCCTACCGTTACGCTTTGCCGCATAGCGTAACCTTCGCCGCTATTTAGCGCCGCTATCACTTCCGGCCGCTCAGCATGGCTTTCCATCGTGGAGGTTTCCGATTCGGAGTCGGCCAACACACGGCCATCCGCGGCGATCACCGTGATGCGCACGCCGCTGGACGAATTTGCAGCCACCCAGGTATTCAGCGAGGCGATTTCTTCCGGTGTTTGCGGCGTGGTGCTGGTGAGCGGAAGCGCATGCAGGCTCATCAGTCGTGCGAGGGATTTTAGTTCCTGGAAGCCATCGTTTACGTAGCTGTTCCGCAGCGCCCGCTCGGCAAGAAAATCCACCGCGAGCAAAACGCTCAGCAAGAGCGCCAGGAATGTGAGAGCAAGTTTTCCGAAAAATTTACGTTGCACGGGTCTCGAATAAGTATCCCGCACCGCGGACAGTTTTCAAGTGCAGAGGGTTTTCCGGGTCGGCTTCGATTTTTTCCCGCAAACGCCGCACATACACGTCCACACTTCGCGGGGTCACGAAACGGTCCGTACCCCACACCGCGTCCAGCAGTTGATCGCGCGTGAACACGCGATTCGGACGCGATGCCAGGTAGTACAGCAGACGGAATTCCAGCGTGCTGAGTGGCACCGGTTTCCCCGAATGGCTCACCCGGTACGACGCAGGATCGATGGCCAGCTTCCCAATTTCCAGAATTCGCGGCGCATCTGCTGGAGGCTCGGCGCGCCGTAGCAGCGCTTTCACTCGGGCAATCAGTTCGCGCGGACTGAACGGCTTGGTGACGTAATCGTCCGCCCCCATTTCCAGGCCCACCACCCGGTCGGCTTCGTCGCCGCGCGCCGTCAACATCAACACCGGCAGGCGGTTGAGCGACTCCTCCTTACGGATTTCCCGGCAAATCTCTAGGCCGGACATTTTCGGTAGCATCAGGTCGAGCAGAAGCAGATCCGGGGGAGTTTTCTTAATACTTGCCAAGCCGCTATTCCCATCGAACGCCGCGGCCACTTGAAACCCTTCATTGGCAAGGTTATACCGGACGAGCTCGACGATGTCGCGGTCGTCTTCGATAATCAGGATGCGCTTCATATACAGCTCACGGGCTGGCGAACGCATTGGTAAAAGTCTACCGTAGCGCGCCGGGTTTCGATAGGCATGATCAGCTTGTGACACCTCGTGGCTCATAAAGACTTATCGGTATTGTGGCAAGGGAGTGAACGCAATAGGTAACACGTATATGACGGCTATGTGAATGGGTTGTAACTTTTCGTCCGGCATGATCGCGTCCTTTTTCCCCTACCGATGGTCGTGCTGGGTGCCCCCCGGGTCGCCTTTTGAACCTGGGCCATGATCCGGCCCGTGCGGCAGCCCAACAATCGGTTGGGCTCTTCTCCTGATCAAAGCAAAAACCGTCATCCCGAGCGAAGCCACGAATCTCGCTGGTCCGTCAAACTAGCCGAAGCCCAAACGCCTTGAGGCTCTTAAAAAAACGTCATCCGAGCAACGCAAGGGTTCTCTCTTCACCGTTATATTAGCCACCGGAAACTCCCCAAATTCACGTTTCGACAGCTTCAATCCGCACCTCAACCTGCAATTTCACCGGTTAACTGTTGCAAGGTTGATATGCGACCGATCTTGTCGTATTTTGCATGTTGCAAATAAATTGCATGTAGCATGCAAGCGATTTGCATGTAGAAATCATTCCACCTTTGAGGCCTATCGTGTTCCCGCTTTCCCTGCTCCGCGCCACCTTGCTACTTTTCCTGCTTCTGTGCGGGTTTTCGCTTTCTCTCGCTGCCGTTCCCGCTTCCGAGGCCGGCCGAATTTACGGCTCCGTCCAGGACGCCACGGGCGCTGTTATCACGGGTGTACGAATAACCATCGCCAACGCCGACACCGGACTCACCAGATCGGCCATCACCGACGAGCGTGGCGCCTATGTCTTTGCGCAGTTGCCTGTCGGCCGATACGACATTCTGTTCGCGCACGCCGGATTCAAGCCCTACCGGAAACGGGGCATCGTCGTCGACGTCGACAGTTCCTTGCTGGTCGACGTGAAGCTCGAAGTTGGCGAACAGCCGCAAGAAGTCCGGGTCCAAGAGGGATCCATCGCCGTAGAAACGTCGGACACGCAAATGGGCGACGTGATCACCGGCGAAAAAATGACCGCCGTCCCGCTCGATGGCCGCAGCTACACCGATCTCCTCGGCCTTCAGCCTGGCGTAGCTCCCGCAACTTCGCTCACTTCGGACACCCAGCAGGACGTTGGCGTCAGCGCGCTCTCCCCATCTGGCGAGTTGAACCCCGGAACCATCTCGATTAATGGACAGCGAGAATTTGCCAACGCGTTCATCGTCAACGGAAGCGACACGGAAGAGGACGTAAATTCCGGCACTGCCATTATTCCCAATCTCGACTCCATCGCCGAATTCCGCGTCCTCACCGGCAATGTCAACGCTGAATATGGCGAATACAGCGGCGGCCAGATCAACGTCGTCACCAAGTCCGGCAGCAACGAGTTTCACGGCAACGTTTTCGAATTTCTACGCAACACCGAACTGGACGCCAAGAATTTCTTTTCCCCCACCCGCGGCATCTTCCAGCAGAACCAGTTTGGCGGGACCTTCGGCGGACCCCTCGTCCGCAAAAAACTGTTTTTCTTTATGGACTACCAGGGCACTCGCATGAAGCAGGGAGTCGATACTGGGTTGATTGCAGTTCCGTCTCTCCAGGATCGCACCGGGAATTTATCCGACGCTGCCGACTCACTTACCGGCGTCGTCAACGGTCAATACTGGGCCAATCTGCTCTCCCAGAAGCTTGGCTACTCCGTTGCTTCGGGCGAATCCTATTACGCCGCGGGTTGCACCAGTCCCTCTCAGTGCGTTTTTCCAAATGCGACCATTCCCATTTCCTCGTGGTCCGCGCCTGCCCAGCATCTCCTTCAGTACATTCCCCAGCCCAACGTCGGTGCGAACACCTTCTCCACGTCCTCACAAAACGAAATCCTTGGCGACGACAAAGGCGCCTCCCGCTTGGACTTCGAGAGCCGATGGGGTCTCGTCTCCCTCTACTATTTCCTCGACCAATATTCGTTGGACAATCCCTATCCCGTTGCGCAAAGTGGCGCCAGTGTGCCCGGCTTCAATGCGCTCAACACCGGTCGCGCCCAATTGTTCAGCGTAGGCGACACCAAAACCTTTGGCTCCACGATCGTCAATGAACTCCACGCCAGTTTCATGCGCGCCAATAATGATCTCGGCCAACCGGAAGGAGGCAAAGGTATCAGTCTGGCGTCACAAGGTTTCGTCACCGGTCCCGGCACGCCCGGGATCGTTCCCCTCAACCCCGCAGGCGAAGGCGTCGAAAACGTCGTCTTCAACTCCTTTTCCATCGGAACAAATGCCAACCAGTTGCGTCAGGTCAACAACACCTATCAAGTGCTGGATAACTTTTCCAAGGTGCTTCACCAGCACACCCTCAGATTTGGCGGCGAGTTCCACTACGATCAAATCAACACCAATCCCATCGCTCAAGTCAACGGCAATTTCCTCTTCACCGGCAGTGAGACCGGATCCGATTTCGCCGATTTCCTGCTCGGCATTCCCAGCCAGTACAACCAAAGTCAATTAAATCCCTTCTACGGACAAAACAAATACGCCGGCATCTTCGCGCAAGACAGTTGGCGCATTCGCCCCAGCCTGACCCTCAACTACGGCCTTCGTTGGGATCGCATCGAACCCTGGTACGAGAAATACAACGGAATTTCCACCTTCATTCCAGGCCGCCAATCCCTTGTGTTTCCCGGCGCACCTCAGGGCATCCTGTTTCCCAGCGATCTGGGCGTTTCCCGTACCATCGCGCCCCCGGGCAATCGCGATTTTTCGCCGCGCCTCGGCTTGGCATGGTCGCCCACTGCAAATTCAGACGGAATTCTTGGCAAACTTCTAGGTTCCGGCAAGACTAGCGTGCGTGCCGGCTTCGGGACCTACTACACCGCCATCGAAGCCCTCACCATCGGCATACTCGCGGGCAATCCGCCCTTCGGTATCACCTATTCCAGTCCGGCGCCGCCGCTGTTTGCCACGCCCTTCATCACCGCTTCCAACGGTAAGTTCACCGGCCAGCCATTCCCGGTCACCTTGGCCACGCAAAATGCCTCGAACCGCAATCCCGATTCCAATATCGATTGGTCCCAGTTTCTCCCCATCTCTGGTGTGCCCGGCTATGCCACCAACAATCGCATCCCCTACGCCGAAGAGTACACGCTCTCCCTCGAACGCCAGATTGGATCCAGCACGCTCATCAGCGCCGGTTACATCGGCACGCAGGCCCACCGCCTTCTCGTCCTCCAGGAAGCCAATCCGGGCGACCCCGCTCTGTGCTTAAGTTTGAGCCAACCCAGCCAGGTCGCCCCCGGTTCTCCGACCTGCGGCCCATTCGGCGAAAACGGTGTGTACACTTCCGCCTCCGGCCAAATTATCAACGGAACCCGCGGCCCGCTCGGTCCGAACTATGGCAGCAATACGTATCAGACCACCATTGGCAATTCCAACTACAACGCCCTGCAACTCTCTCTGCGCCACAACTCGAAATCGCTGGAAGTTTTTGCCGGCTACACCTACAGCAAATCGCTCGACAACGCCTCCAATCTTGGCGAAGAAGTGAATCCCATCAATCCTTCTCTGAGCCGCGCCCTCTCTGCCTTTGATTTGACCCACAATTTCGTGGTCAGCTACGACTACCTGCTTCCTCTGACCAAATTCCTACCCGCCAACCGCTGGACCAAAGGTTGGTCCTGGTCGGGCATCACCCGCTTCAGCACCGGATTCCCCGTCACGCTCTATAGCCTCGGAGACAACTCTTTGTTGGGCGCCGAACCCAACGGCATCAATAATTACGGCATCGATTTACCCGACTACACTCCCGGCCCTCTCAACCTCAGCAACGATCCAAGAAAAAACAATCAGCTCTATTTCAACACCGCATTATTTCCCGTGAACGCACTGGGCACCCCGGGCACTGCCAGCCGCAGGTTCTTCCACGGCCCCGGCATGAACAACTACGACATGGCTCTCGCCAAGACAGTTCCCGTGACCGAATCCAAGTCACTGTTATTCCGCATCGAAACCTTCAACACCTTCAACCACGCCCAATTCTTCGGACCCGCCGCAGTCGATGGCAACATCAGTAACCTTGGCACCACGTTCGGACACGTCGTCAGTTCCCTTCCCGGCCGCGTCATGCAACTGACCGCAAAGTTCACTTTCTGATCCGTGCCCATAGAGTCGGCCGAACTTTACCGTTGCGTGTAAGCTCGTGGTTTTCTCTCGATCCGAAAGCTGGATGCCCCGCCCTCTGGTTTACAAGGATACGGGTTTTGATTTGTTTCGAATTCCGCCGCCGGCGGCTATCAAGAAACTTTCCTGTCACGGCATCTAGCGCGAAACCCAGGTGACTCGGGTCACAGCAATTGTCCACTCATTACCGTAGAAACATGTAAGCCTGCATCTGACCAATTCACCCTGTACAAAAAGGCCCGCCATTCTCCACGAAACCATCACCGCCCCGATCACCTCTGTGAAACAACCTTTGCTATCCTCCACCCGGGTCGTTTCCATCGATATTTTCCGCGGCCTCAACATGCTGCTGATGATCTTCGTCAACAATGTCAGCGAAGTGAGGGGTCTGCCCTGGTGGACCTATCACCGGGGCGATGTCAACGGAATGACTTACGTCGACATGGTTTTTCCCGGTTTCCTGTTTTTGATGGGCATGGCCATTCCGCTTTCTCTGGATCCCAGGCGCGCGCGTGGCGAAACCAAGCCACAACTCTGGACGCACATCGTCGCGCGTTCGTTAAGCCTTATCGTCCTCGGTTTGTTCATCGCCAATTCCTTGAAGGTGGACCCCCAACATACGCACCTCAGCGGGCCGTGGTGGACCCTGCTGGGATTCCTGGCGATTGCCCTCGCCTGGGTCAGCTTTCCAGGGCAGAAGAAAAACAACCTCTTGCACCGCGTCCTCCGTTACTCCGGCTTAGCGTTGATGTTGGTTCTGTTCGTCATGTTTCGCAGGGTCACTCCTGAAGGCCAGGTCGCCGGCCTGGACTTTTCCTATGTCGAAATCCTGGGCTTATTGGGATGGGCCTACCTGTTGGTCAGCAGCGTATATTTGTTGTTTGCGAAGCGCTTGCACTTGCTGCTCGCCGCCTTCGCCGTGCTGGTCGCGCTCAACGCATTTTCCACGCTGGGCTGGTTGAACTGGGCCAATCGTGGCCCGCTGTCGTGGAATCCCTTCGAGGCAGGACTGTCGTCCCTCACCATGGCCGGGGTTCTCGCCGCGCTCATAATCGCCAGGAACACCGTTGCCCCCACGCCTCGGCAAAAAATACGGTGGATCGTCATCGCCGCTGCCTTGCTCTTCGCGCTCGGTTTTGCTCTCCAGCCACTCGGCATTTCCAAGAACCGCGACACGCCAACATGGTGCCTATACTGCACCGGCGCCAATCTCCTTATTGCGCTTCTTCTTTATTGGATCACCGACGTGAAAGGTTGGAAGATGTGGGCCAACTTCGCTAAGCCCATTGGCGCAAACCCTCTGCTCGCCTACATCCTGGCTTACATGCCCTTCTTACTTCCGAAGCTGCACCTGCTCACCGTTTTCGGCACTTCGGGGGCTTGGGGTGTATGGAAATCCGCGCTTCTGACGCTGCTCGCCCTGATCATCACCACACTATTAGTGCGCCTGGGAGTTAAACTCCGCGTCTGAAAATTGCTCGGGAGCAAGCTCGCGCCCTGCGGAATTTCGGTATAACTCTAATCAGCACACCGAACCTAAGCTCGAACGAATCAGGAAAATCAACTGCTCCGGCTTGATCGGTTTCGCCACGATGTGGAATTTATGCCCTTGTTCCCGCGCTCTCTCCAGAAGATTCACCGTGGCGGCCTGCCCCGAAAACAGAATGATCTTGCAATTGGGAACCGCTTCCCGGATGCGGATCCCCGTCTCGATGCCATTTAGCCCTGGCATGATCACGTCGCTCAACACGAAATCGGGATGCCATGTTTTTGCCAACTCGATCGCCGCGTCACCGGTGGAAAGCGCCTTCGCTTCGAATCCTTCCTCATTTAGGATCTCGGCCACCGTGTCCGCGATCAGCGCCTCGTCATCCACAACAATCACTTTAATCTTCTTCGATTTCTCCAGGCGATCCTCTTCGTCGCCACGGTAGTGCGGCCTTCCAGGGACGTCTTTGGGATCCCCAAAAGACGGGAATATCGGAATGCTCACAACTTGCAATTCGGGCATGCGCGGAGTCCTTTGCTGGCCTGGCGGGGCCTAGATTTTAATTCTTTACGGCTGATCAGGCAAGAACACGGAAAAAGCGGTCCATGATCGGCCCGGCCGAACACTGCTGCGAACCCTCAAATTGCCATGATGCTTGTCGATCAACTGCATCGTCAGCCACAGGCCCAGCCCCGTGCCCACGTCTTGTTTCGTGGTGTAGAAGGGTTCGAAAATTCGTTTGCGATGTGTCGGAGCGATCCCGGTGCCATTGTCGAAAAACATGATGCGCACTCCGGAGCGATTGGACCCATCCCGCGCGCGAACCTTGGAAGCCCGGATGCACAGCGAACCTCCCTCGGAAAGCGCCTCAATCGCATTGGCGATCAAATTCGCAAAGATTTGCCGTACTTCCCCGGGAAATCCGGCGATTTTGATCCCTGCATCATATTCCGGCCGCACCGTTATTCTCTTGAACTCCAACTTACGCGTGTACAGCGCCAGCACTTCCTCCAGCACTGCGCAAAGGTCCATTTCGCGCGTCGCCGTGCTATCGCGATAAAAACCCAGCGTATTCTTGGTGATTTGCGCAATGCGATCCAGTTCCTGGTCCGCCAGGTCCAGATATTTGCGGACGTTCGCTGGCTGTTTGCGTGCCAGGTACACCAGGTTGGTTACCGCTTCCAGCGGATTGTTGATCTCATGCGCGATGCTCGCGGCCAGCCGCCCGGTCGCGGCCAGTTTTTCCGATTGCCTCAGCGCCTCTTCCGCCCGCCTCTGCTCCGTCATGTCCGTGTTGGTCCCGAACCAGCGGACCACCCTCCCATTTGCGTCGCGAACCGGCATCGCCAGCGTCAGGAATTCCCGAAAGGTGCCGTCCGCCCCCCGCAAAGGAAAAATCATTTGAAACGGTTGACCTGTAGCCAGCGCGGCGCGCCACGCCACCAGCACTTTTGGCAGCGTCTCTGGGTGATGCACCGACTGCCAACCCCATCCCTCCATCTGCTCCGCTGTCGTTCCCGTGTATTCGTACCACCGGTGGTTGTACCAGAACAGACCGCCATTGGGTTCGGCCATCCACGCCATTTGCGGAATCGAGTCCGCCAAATTCCGGAATTGCTCTTCGCTTTCCTGCAACGCCGAATCGCGCTTCTGAATTTCCAGCAGCATTTCGTTGAACGATTTGATCAGCTGCGCCACTTCTTCGTAGCCCCCCGAACCTCTGGCGCGAACGCTGTAGTCTTGCTCCCGCGATACCAGTCGCGCCGTTTCTGCCAAGGCCAGAATTGGCTTCGCGACTCCTCTCTGCAATATCTGTGACAGCAACAGCGCCGCGATCATCGAGAACCCAAAAATTCCCACCAAAATCATGGCATAGCTCTTCAGTCGTCCGTAAATGGCGCCCAGGTCCGACCGCAGATACACGATGCCCACAGGTTTGTCCTGGAACATGATCGTTCGTACCAGCGCAAACTGATTTTTTTCAAACCAATAATGTTCCTCCGGTTTCAGCGCCACCGCAGGCAAAGGCACCGGCTGATGCGGCTCTTCCCTCCAGTACCCCGCAAAGAACTCGCCGTCGGGTTTGTAGATCCCCGCATAAACCGTATGCACCGAAGCCTTCAGGGCCGACAGCGTGTTCTCCGCAGACTGCGCATCATTGAAAATCAAGGGAGACACAGCGTTCGAGCCAATGATGTGCGCTTCCACTCCGCGGTTAGTGATCGTGTTCTTCCGGAATGTCAGCAGGTCATACGCGAAGAACGACAGCGAGGCCAGCAATAGCGCTCCCGCGCTTACCAGCATGTTGACCGCGGTCAGCTTCCTCGACAGCGAGTTGCGCACGTTCTTCATCGCGTTACGTCAGTCCTGCGCTCACTTTCGTATATCCGTAGCCACCTTCAAAAGCTGTGAACTCAACACCAGCCCCACTTTCTGTGCTGCGGCCAGATTTACCTCGAACCGCACCTTATTCTCGAGCAAAAGAAACTGAATCATCCCGCCCCGGCCGGTAAAATCCGGCATATCGCTGACCGTTAAAACGCTGAACTTATCCAACGCAGCCATAGTGTCTCTAATGTGGTCCGATTCCGAACTGCTGATGAAAAGGATGCGGCAATCGGCCGCCTCGCGCGCGTTGGAAATACGTTTGGCCACCAGTTTGCGCCCGTCGATGGTTTCCCCTGCCAGCGTCGCGTCCAACTTCGCACCGAACGGATCTCGTCCCAGCACGCAGATCGGGAATACCTCCCCCTTGTCCGCGGCTGCCGGCCACTGCACGAACCTTCCGAGATTGAACAGGTAGACCGCCTTGACCTGATATTCCTCAGGTTTGCTCTGCTGCTGCGCTTCCACTGGCGCCGCCGCGGCCAAGCCAGCCATCAACAATGCAAAAACCGCAACGATGCGCCACGCCGGCCTGGACTCTTTGGCTCGGCAGCGGCAACCGTACGAAGAATGGTCGGCGCGACGCATCACGTTGGTTAGTTTTCCTTACTGGTCCAAAGCAACTTGCCATATGCACTTCGTTTTATTCCGACGTTCGGCCCAGGATCGCTGGCGAACTCATAGTGGTAGGGTTGGAATAGGTTTTCCCCGACCACCGATACTTCCCAGTGCGGATGAAAATTCCACGCCAGACGCGCGTTTCCCGTGGAATAGGACGGTATGTCCAGCGCGCGCAGTCGGCTTATATACCGGAAGTCGAAATCGAAGGTCACCCGCTTCGGCAAATCGAAGGACGATTGCAGCAGCACCTGGTTCTGCGGGCTGGATCCTTCAATGCTCGGCGCTGTCCCGACATCCAGGGATCCCGGGCTTTTCCCAAGCACCATATGCAGAAAAGAATAGGATCCATGCAGCCGCCAGAAGCTGGTCACCTTCCACTCCGGCGCAATCTCTCCACCCATGGTGGACCCTTGCAGTCCGTTCCCGAATTCCGCGGGCAACAGCACGTGCGGCGGCGCCGGATTATCTTCGATGAACGGCGGCCCGATGATGTCCTCGCTGAATAGGTCGTAATACTGGTTGTAAAAGGTCGCGATGTCGACGAACACGTTGCGCCCGGCCAGCCGTCGATAGCCGATTTCGTAACCGTTAAGCTTCTCCGACTGAAAATTCGGGTTGGCGTTGAACCGCGCGAAGTACGGCAGACCATTCGGTGCCGTCCCGATATAGCCGCTTAGATAAAAGTCCCGCTCCCCGTCGGACGGCGTGCGCACCGCATGCGTTACCGCCAGCCACGCCGTTTGGGTCGGTGTAACTGTCCACAACAATCTCCCGCTGGGTTCCAGTTCTACACCCGTGTAGTTGGTTTTCAGTAGCTTCGTGCCGGCCTCGAATATAAGCCGGTCTGGCACCAGCGTGATGTTGTCTTGTATAAACCCTGTATACAACTGGTCGGTTCGATCGTTTGGAATGAAATGGAGTCCCGATACAATCTCCGGCTCATAGCCGTGACTCGCCCGCGCTCCCAACCCCCACGAAAAGTGATGACTCGATCCCGCGTGGAAGCGTTGAATGAAATCAATGTCCACCGTATTCCGAATGTCCGCAAAGTTTGGTTCGTGCCGGTTGGTCCGGTCGTAGTACACCTGCAATTGCAGTCCGTCGGTGTCGTTGTAATTCCGGTTCCAGCGTCCCAAAATATTCCCGCCCGAAAGCAGCATGTTCCCAGTGACGGTTTGCGAATAGGGCGGCGCGTACGTCACGCTGTCCACCGTTTCCCCGGCACGCTCGTCATACGCGTCGCCTTGCAACGTGAACGAATCTCGCTGGTTCTTCACCCAATCCGTGCGGAAGCCGCCCTGGACCGTCGCCCAGTGATCGTATTCATTTCCATCGGTGTGATACTCCGGCCCGCGATTGAACGCCACCCCGTAGAAGCGATACGTCAACCCCGGCGACACCGTTCCTCCGTAGCGTTCCGTGACAAATCCCTGTTCTACGTTTCCGCCTCCCACCGCCGTCAATGTTCCCTGCGTGTCTTTGCTGTTTTTCGTAATGATGTTGATCACGCCATTCACCGCGTTCGGTCCCCACACGGTTCCTCCGGGTCCTCGAATCACTTCGATGCGGTCGATGTCTTCCATCACCGTGTTTTGTACTTCCCAGTAGGTGCCCGCGATCAGCGTCGTGTACACGCTCCGCCCGTCGATCATGACCAGCACGTCCCGATTTAGCCGCCCGCCAAATCCTCGAATACCAATGGCCCATTTGTCGCCGCTGATCTGTGCCACTTCCACGCCAGGAGCCAGCCGCAGCGCTTCCGGAATGCTGGTCGCGCCCGAACGCCGGATGTCTTCCTGGGTGATCACATAAATCGCCGCCGCGGTCTTCCAAACTTCCTGCGGAGTCTTGGACACCGTAGTCACTTCGATATTTCCCAATTGTTCCAGGCTGAGCTGCTTCAGTTGGCTTTCCGGAGACTGGTTCTCTTGCGTTGGCGCGGGGATGGCCGTTGCGCCAAAAGCGGTCGCAAGAACAAGCAATTTGTGCAAGCTGGTGCGTCCGATGCGTAGTCGCATGCCGGTCCCCCTGGAATTCCGAAGCTCAGGACGAGCTCCAGAACCTTAGCAATGCATGAATCGAACCACGTTCCCGCCCACACCCATGACCTTCGGAAACGCGGGTTACCTAATCGTCAGACTGTCCGTCGTTCTAACAACGTACTGATGGAATCCAAAAGTTCTTCCGCCCGGTGGCTTCCCTTCATAAACCATTTGTCCACCAGTCCTGCTGCCTCACCCGGCAGATCGGCCATCCCCGACAGTACAATGATCGGAACGGCCGGATGGATGCGCTTCAATTCCGAGGCCACCGTCGTGCCCTTCATCCCAGACATCCAGTAATCCAGGATTACCGCGTCCACCTTCTCGGTGCGAAATATTCGAATGCCCTCCGGACCAGAGCGCGCCTCAATCACCCGGTAGCCCGCCGATTCCAGCAACAGCCTGCGCGGCAGCAGGCCGCTGGCTTCATCATCGATGCACAATATCGTGGCCACGCTATTCTGTGGCGCCTGTTCAGGATCCGCGGCAATCGCCGCCACATCCCCATGCTCCTCCCGCGGCGATTCGCTCCCGGCTCCGCCGGGCATCGGCAACACCGCCACCACTCGCGTTCCTTGCTCGGAGTAAACCTCCAAATGGCCGCCGAATTGCCGGATTCGTTCGCGAGCTCCGCGCAAGCCAACTCCCGAGCTCGCTCCAGATGCGATGCCTGCACAGATTTCTGGCGGAACTCCCCGGCCCTGGTCCGCCACTTCCACTACGATCTTCTCCAGCGTCCGGTTGATCGACACCACTGCCGTCGCGCTTCCCGCGTGCCGATGCACGTTCGTCAGGCATTCCTGCACGATTCGAAACAATGTCAACGCCATTTCCCTCGGCAATCCTTCGCTGAACCCCGGCGGCAATCGCATCTGCACCTCAATGCCGCTTCGCTCCGCGAACCCATCCACGTACCACCGCAGCGCCGATTCCAATCCCACCTCATCCAGCAACGGTGGATGAAGCAAATGCGACATCGTCCGCGTTTCTTGCAACGCCTGTTCGAGTAACGCGTTGCTCTCGCTCAAACACTCCGCCCCATGCGCGCTGAGCTGCCTTTTTTCTTTCTTCAGCTCCGCCAGATTCATATTCAAAGCCGCCAGCAACTGGCCTACCCCATCGTGCAATTCCCGCGCGATGCGCCGGCGTTCCTCGTCCTGGGTTTGCAGCAACTTCCCTGAAAGCTCCCTCAGTTTGTCCGCGGCCGTCTCCAACTCCTGATTGCGCTCGGTGATTTGCGCTTCCAGCGTCTGCACCAGCTGGCGCCGCTGCCGCTCCACATCCTTGCGCTCTTGAATGTTCAGGTGGATTCCGCCCCAATAGATAATTTTTCCCTGCGCGTCGCGAATCGGCGCGCCACGGGAGAGGACATCGTGCCAATTGCCGTCAGCGCCGCGTACGCGCAGATCCCGTTCCCACCGCTTGCCTTCACGCACGCAACCCTGCCATCCGTCCTTCGTGCTCTCGACTTCCTCGGGTGCCAGTAGGCCGTTCCAGCCGGAAACGCACCACTCTTCCGCGGTCCTTCCCACCAATTCCAAAAACGCGGGGCTCGCGAAAATATTCCCGCCCTCGGCATCGCATACCCATATCCCGTAGTCGATTGCCTCGCTGATCGCCCGATAAACGTCATCGTGCTGCGGCCAATTCTCTTCCGGAATGCGCTGCTGAGCGGCATTAGAACTACCGGCGGCCAGGCCGCCGACCTTGACGTCGCTTCTTGCTGAGCCATCGTTCTGCGATGTCTCCTTCGTGCCGTCGTGATTCTCGCTGCTCGCCACTATCCCATCACTCACGAACGATTCATGATTGGCCACTTTCGCGATGGCCTTCAGCAGGTCGCTCGATATCGCCGATTTGACCAGGTACCCGCGCGCCCCCGCATGCATCGCCTGTCGCACCATCTCTGCCCCGTCGTGCTGGGTCAGCACCAGCACCTCCGTGTCTGGATGAAGCCGCCGAATCTGCCGCGTGGCCTCCAACCCGTTCAGGTTCGGCATGGTGAGATCCATGATCACTACGTTGGGGTGTAACGCGCTCGTTTTTTCAATCGCATCCCGTCCGTCCATCGCTTCCCCGCACAGGGTTAAAGACGAATCGGCCGCAAGAACCGTGCGGATGCCCTTCCGTACCACTTCATGGTCGTCTACCACCAGAATTCGCATCGAGCTTTTCTCCGATGAGCGCCCAGCCGGCGAGGGGGACTTCACTCGATGGCGCCATTGTCTGGAGCTTAGTTAGGAAATCGCGTCAATCCGTCAAGCATATGTAGCGCCTGAGGCATTCCCGATACGGTTTTCCCTGTAGAAACGCCTAACCGCTAATTACCGACAGTTCTGGTTTTTTCTTTTCTAGCGCTGCGCTTTAGTTTGATCGCGTGGCTTCGGATCATTCTCGACAGCGCTGGCTTTCATGCCAGCGGCACCATAATATTGACGACTGCTCGTAACTTGCTGGTTGCGCCAGCGGCTTCCACGATGATTCTCTCTCGGTCGAAAGCAACATTCCCGCTACTCACTCCCTTATTTGAAAAACGCATCCGTTAGCCTTTGGTAACGGGATGTGCGCTGTATCACAGCGCCCGAAACGACCCCCCGTAGAATTGTTCTTAACTGCATTGCACTGTTGGTCGCAAGAAGACGGAGACTCCGGTCTGGATGAGAGATGTGTGATGAAAGAAGATGATTTCCAGAAATGGATTGACGCGTGTACCCGCGGGGCGAACCAGGGCAAGAATCGTTGCGACGGTCAGCCTGTAACCTGCAATTCGAGTAAGTAACGCTCGATACGCCAAGGATGCCACCCTAGAGGACCGTTTGTCCCCCGAGGATCGCCAAATGCTCAACGACATGGGCATATCGTTGTAAGGCTGGTCGTCATACAGCGCCGGCTTTCATGCTGGCGGTCTTTCCATGCCTCAACGTTCATCCTGCCTCCATTGGCGCTCGTTAAACACGATCCCGGTTCTGAAAAACTTCGCTGAACATCCCCTACCGTCATCCCGAGCCCGAACGAGGGATCCCTCTTTGCTTTCCCAAACGCCCATCGCTTCCTATGCGAAAGTCGCCGACACCATCACTCAAAATTGCATTGATTGCCACATGCCCAAGCTCGAATCCAAAGTCGTTTACCTCGACATCAACGGGCAGCGAATCCGCCCCAGGTCCCGCACTCACTGGATCAAAATCTATTCCGAGTCGCCTAACCAAAAAAAGGCCCGCGCCTGTGGAAACAGCAAGCGCGGGCTCTAGTTTCGTAGGCCTTCAGTTACTTGGTTTTTGGTCTACCGTTCCCGATCCGATGATGATCTTGTTGCCGCCTCCGGTAGCCGCCGCGCCTTTTTTAGACGATGTCGACCCATAGGGCAGCACGTTGTAGTAGCTCGTGGCGTTCTGGTCATCCGCTGCGGTCCCGCCAACCACATAGACCGAGCTGTTCGCCGGGAGATAAACGTCCGTTGGCACATGCCGGTCGTTGTACCGGTCAAAGAATTCAAGCAGGTAGTCGTGTCCATCGGCATTGAACTGGACGACCTCCTGGCTCTTAATGTTTACCGATGCCGGGCTCGCCACTCCGTTTGCGATGTTTACTGTCTGATTCGGCACGATCGCCGTTCTTGTTGCTGTTGCCATAGTCTTTCTCCTTATTTACCGTCAATTATTTCCACCCGCGTGGAAAGACTTATCAGCCAGAACCTTCTTCAGTCCCGGCCGCGATTCCAGGTCCGCCAGGCTCGATCCATTTTTCATGCTCTCTTCGGCATACTTCACCGCTTCAACGCGATTTCCCAGATTTTCGTACGTCTCCGCAACGTTCGTTAGCACCAGCGAATCTTTCGGCGCCAGCGTCACGGCCGACTCCACAAATTGCAGCGCCTTCTCTTTTTGCTGTTCCTCGCTGCGGAAAATGCCCATCCACGATTGCGCGGTGGCATCCTGCGGATGTTTTTTCAGATAGTCTTCCAACAGCCCCTCCGCGTGTTCCCTTGCATCCTTCGCTCCCACTTCATTCTTACGGTTGCGCTCGTCCAGCAGCAGATTGCACCACACCCGATAATCTTTGTCGTTCAATTCCAGCGCTTTCCTCGTCGTCTCCGCCGCTTCGTCGTAACGTTTCAGCCCCATATACAAATTTCCCAGGTTCGCGTAAGCCGCGTACGTCGGGGCAATCGCGATTGATTTCCTAAATGCTTCCTCAGCCAGTCGGTTAGACGCATCATCCCCAATCGACATGTATTCCGCCCCCAGGTTGCTGTATGCCGCCGCATTGTCTGGCGTCAACTCAATCACTTTCTTGTACTGCGCCACCGCTTCCGGATATCTTCCTTGCTCGTCGTAAAAATTGCCCAGGCTGTTGTAACTGTCCCAATAATCCGGCCGCAGCGCGATCGCTTTCTTGTACGCCGCTTCCGCATCCGCCGGCCGGCCCATGTGCAAGTACACCCCCGCCATGCCAATCAATCCCTCCGGGTCCCGCGGATTGATGGCCAATGCCTTCTGGAATTCCTGCAGCGCCAGGTCGTACTGCGCCAGCGTGCTATGCAGCCGTCCCAGCGTAACGTAGGGTCCCGCCAGCCGATCGTCCATATGCACCGCGCGATCCAGATTGCTGCTGGCCTCGTCAATCCATTTCGGGTTCGGATCAACCTGGTTCTTCAGCCGGTACGCCTCGCCCAACGACGCGAACCCCACTGCAAATTTTGGGTCCGCAGCCACCGCGCCATTCAGCGCGGCGATGGCCTGGTCAAGATTCCCCGGCTTGTCATACCGCTGCATGTATCCCAACGCCTTCAAATACGATTCGTACGCCGCCGGCGCCGCCTCGCCTCCGCCCACTTTCAGTAGCCCCGGACTCACCCGGATGTTCATCAACTTTGCCAGCTGCGTTACTGCTTGATCCTGCAAATTTTCCAGGTTCCCGGAATGATCCTCCAGCGACGCGCTTCCGATCTGCCGCAAATTTTTTGCGTCGATCAAATTCACGGTCAGGTGGACGTCCGGCCCCGTGCGCTCGATATTGCCCGTCACCACCAGCGTCGCCCCCAAGTCACGCGCCGCGCTCGTCGGTTCCTCCACCTTTCGGCTGCGCACCACACTCGCCGGCACCACCCACAGCGATTGTTTGCCTCCATCCAGGTTCGACAGTTTGCTGGTCAGCGAATCCATCAAGCCCCGCGCAATTTCCGCGTCTCCCGGATTCGTTCCGTTGCTCTCAAACGGCAGCACCGCAATGTGCCGTTGCACGCTGCTCTCGAACAGCCCTGCGATCTCCATCCGCACCCGCTCCGACAGCAGCCCCGCTCCTCCAAGCGCCAACACCGCCACAATCGCCGCCGCCGCGATCCATCCGCTTTTGGATTTTCCCAAGCCGGACTCCAACCCAGCCCATCTCGGCTTGGAAGCGTATTCCGCGGCACGCCTGTCCTCGCTGGCGGACGCCACGCGACTCCGCCCGCTGCTCGGTTTCCCGCCTCCTGTCGAGGAGATCACCGCCCGCGCTGCTTGCAACTCCGCGTAAATCTCTTTCCCGCTCGGGTACCGGTGCAGCGTCTCCTTCGACAGCGCCCGGTACACAATGGGCTGCAGTTCCGCCGGCACGTCTTCGATTCCTCCCGGCGGCTGATTCAGGATCGCGAACGTCATCGCCGTGCTGCTCTCGCGCAAAAAAGGGTGCAGTCCCGTAAGCAATTCCACCAGGATCACTCCCAGCGCCCATACGTCTGCTCGCGGATCCACCGCCTCGCCCAGGATTTGCTCCGGCGCCATGTATGGCAGCGTTCCGCTGGTGTTCACCGTCAACGTCGCGTTGGTGATCGCCACCACTCGCGCCAATCCGAAATCAACGATCTTCACCTGATTGTCTTTGGTCAGGATGATATTTCCCGGCTTGATGTCGCGATGCACGATATTCTGCGCGTGCGCCGCGGCCAATCCGCTGGCAATTTGGATCGCCAGGTCCAGCGCGTCGCGCACCGAGGGAGTCCCGCGCGCCAGCCTTCTGGAAAGGGTTTCTCCCTCGTAATACCCCATCGAGATAAAACTTTTTCCGTCGCCCGTGTCTTCCAACCCGTAAATCACTCCGATATTCGGATGATCCAGCGCGGATGCGGCGCGCGCTTCGCCCAACAGCTTCTCTCGTTCCGTTTTGTTGGCGGACAGTTCCGCCGGCAGGAATTTCAGCGCCACCGTGCGTTGCAATTGCTCGTCCAGCGCTTTATACACCACTCCCATTCCACCGGCTCCCAGTTTTCCCAGGATCCGGTAGTGCGAGACAACTTCGCCGATTACCGCTTGAGCCTCGGCCATTTGGCGGTCATCTTAGGTTGCCCCTCTATTCAAGTCAACGCCCACTGACCTCACCGTCGAACCCCATCGCCGGACTGAAAAGAATGCGTAGGTTTTCTCGCGGCTTCGAGAGTAGAATGAGCGCGATTCTACCCTTGCATTGACCAGGCCGCCGGCAACCGTCCAGAGGCGGCGCATCAACATTCATCCTGTGTGGAGGTCTGACATGGCAACAGCGAACCCAACAGAAGGATTGCGGAGCCCTTCAAGCGTTGTGAAAAAAATTACCGGCTGGTATATCGTCGCGGCGGTGCTTTTCATCGTCCTCGGAATTTTTGCCATCATCGAGCCCGGCGTCGCCGGATTGGGTGTCACCCTGCTCGTCGGCTGGCTGCTGCTGATTGGCGCGGTGTTTCACTTCATCGCGGCGTTCAAAGGCGGTGGCGCCAAGCAGGTGATTTTCCAGGTGCTCATCGGCATCCTGTATGCCATCGGCGGAGTCTACTTTCTGACTCACACCATCATGGCCACCGCTACGCTCACGCTACTCCTCGCCGGCATCATTCTGGCCGAAGGCGTGATCGAAGTAATCTCGTATTTCCGCATGAGGAAAGAAGGCGCTTCCGGCTGGTTGCTGGTGAACGCCATCATCACCCTGGCACTGGGCGGCTTGATCTGGTTCCATTGGCCCTCCAGCACCGTTTGGGCCATCGGTATCCTGGTCGGCGTAAACCTGCTCATGACCGGCATCACCCGCCTCATGTTCGGCCTGGCCGTCCGCAAACTAATTCCTACCCCTTCAACCTAGCAGGGCGCAAAGCCGGTTCCGCCAGATCACTCGGCGAAATCCAAATTAACGGGTTTGTCGGCAATTTTTGAATGATTGGAACCCGTCACCGCAACCTCTGGTCCGACAACATCGAATCTAGCGCCATTCATCCAGACTTCTCCCGCGCCAGTGAGTAATATTCCTAACGCGATGCCCGTTGCATCTTTCGGCACGTCAAGAACCACCTCGTAGTTCCGCCATCCTGTCGTGCCGTTGATAGGCCGGTCTTGCATGTTGTCAAACGCGGCCATGTTCTTTCCCTCGTCCACGCGTACCCACAATCCCGCCCAGCCGGTGACGTCCTGGGACTTGACCATTCCACTGCGCCGTACCCGCTTGCCCACATACTCTTCCGCGCTGAACCGCTGCATAAGCGTGCCGAACCCGTCGACGCTCGGTTCTTTACTTTTCAGGTACGCACTCCTATGCCCTTGATACGCTTGTCCGGGGTCCACACCCGTTTCAAACGCAGAGGCTTTCGACCCCGCAAGCAACCAACCGTACACCACCTCGGCATGCACCACCAAAACGCACCCAACCAGGACGAATAGCGCTCCTAGCCGGATGCGCAATGAGTTTCTGTTCGTGTTCTTGCCGGACATAACTTGCCTCCCGGTCACTTCGACACTTAGTTGTACATCCGGTTGCCTTCGCCATCTACGTGCCTGGCGCGAGATATGTTCCTCCTCGACGTATACATTCAAACTTACCGGGACTCGGCAATCTGTGAGCGGCTGCGCTCCCCTTGACATTCTACTGGAGTAGGCCTAGCATCCACCTAGAATGTCTATTAGAGAAGAAAAACAACGCATCGAGCTGCTGCAGGGCACCTTGGACCTGTTGATTTTGCGCACGCTGCTGTTGGGCCCGGCGCACGGCCACGCGATCGCCAAAGCCATCGAATTCAACTCCGACGACGTGTTGCAGGTCGAGCAGGGATCGCTCTATCCCGCCCTGCACCGGCTGATCAAGCGGCGATGGATTTCCGTGGAAGACGGCACCTCGGAAAACAACCGGCGCGCCAAGTTTTATCGCTTGACGGCAAGAGGCCGCAAGCAGTTGGCGCATGAGACCAGCAAGTGGGAAAAGTTCGCGGGAGCGATCGCCCGCATTCTCCGGCCCACCGGGGAGCGCGAATGAAGCGCCGCGCCAAACATCTGCTGAACGATCTGGATCAAGAGATCCGCGAGCATATTGAGCTGGCCACACAGGAAAACCTGGCTCGCGGGATGACCCCCGACGAGGCTCGTCACGCGGCGCTGCTAAAGTTCGGAAACGTCACGCGCGTCAAGGAAGACGCAAGAGAAGTGTGGATCGCCGTATGGCTCGAGCAGCTCATGCAAGATATTCGTTTTGCGCTCCGCGGGCTGCGCAAAGCTCCCGTCTTCACCGTAGTGGCCATCCTCACCTTGGCCATCGGCATCGGCGCCAACACCACAATTTTTAGCGCGATCAACGCGCTGCTGTTGCGCCCTCTTCCCTATCCCGACCAGGGTCGCCTGGTTAGAGTGTCAATTTACGACGCCAAGTATCCGCGGTACGACGGACCCGTTTCCTGGACGGATGTGGCGCGTTGGGCGGCCGCCAATCAGGTATTCGAGCAGATTGAAGGCGTTTCCGGTCCGGATATGGTAGCGATGTCCGGCGCTGGCTCCGGAGAACGCGTCGCGGTGCAACACTTCAACTCGCTACTCCCCGCGATGCTGGGAGTGAAACCGTTTCTGGGTGCTCTGCCGACGGACGAGAAGGGCCAAGATTTTGGCTTGGGAATCAGCTACGAATTTTGGCAACGTCATTTCGCCGGCAATCCCCATGTCCTTGGCCGGACGATTTTTGTAGACACCGGTTCTGGAACTATTATGGTGGTTCTTGCTCCCCACTTTGACCTTCTCGAAACCGGCCCTCCCGATATATTCATGTTTCACGGGAGTGCCAATCCCGTTGAATCAGGGGTCGGCGATCCGCGCTGGGTGATGGCGATTGCCAAGCTGAAGGGCGTCTCCATCCAACAGGCGCAGGCAGATATGGATGTTGTCCAGCAGCACCTTGCCCAAGCTTTTCCCGAAGAGTACAAGGGCCTGGGAGTCCGGGTTGAGCCGTTGCAGCAAGGCCTGTTCGGCTGGTCGTCCAACTTTTTGTCGCTTCTACTCGCAGCGGTCGGGTTTGTCTTGCTCATCGCCTGCGTAAATGTCGCCAATCTTCTGCTCGTTCGCGCCGACTCGCGCCGCAAAGAGTTTGGCGTTCGCGTGGCATTAGGAGCCGGCCGGACTCGTCTTATTCGCCAACTGCTGACCGAAAGTGTTGTGCTTTCTTTGGCCGGCGGTTTGGGCGGCCTTCTCCTGTCCATTTGGGGGATTAAGTTATTCGATCTGTTGTCCCCACCTGAGATCCCACGTACCGCAAATGCCCCGATGGATGCGCGGATCTTGCTGTTCACCTTTGGTATCTGCATTCTGACTGGCATCGTGTTCGGATTGATTCCTGCCTTCCGTGCTTCGAGGAACGACGTGAATGAAACATTGCGCGGAGAAGGACGCACCACCGGTTCCGTGTCGCGTCATCGTACGCGAAATCTCCTGGTCATCGCTGAGGTTGCCGTCGCGCTCGTGCTGCTCGTCTGCGCCGGGCTCATGATCAATACGCTGATGCATGTCTTGCGCAATGATTTCGGTTTCAATCCCGATCATCTTGTCACGGCGCAAGTTCGCCTCGCGGGAGACAAGTACATTGACTCGACGGACCCGGATCACCTGGATCTGAATGTGATTCACCCACCGGTAGCCCTTTTTTACCGGCAGCTTTTGGGGCGGCTCCAAGCTCTGCCCGGTGTGGAGGCTGCCGCCTTTGTCGATTGGCTGCCGCTTTTAGATCTTGCCGGGCATGCCCACCCCGGCTTCCGCATTGCGGGTCAGCCGCCAAGCTTGCCCGGTGAGAAACCAGCCGTTAACTTGGACTCCATCAGTCCGGACTATTTCCGCGTAATGAGCATTCCCATACTGCGTGGCCGCGGCATCGCCGACCAAGACACCGAAAGCGCTCCGTGGGTGGTCGTCATCAACGAAACCATGGCCCGTCAATTTTGGCCAAAGCAGGATCCCCTCGGTCAGGTCATCACCTTTGACAGCTCCCCAGATGAGCGGCCACGCCAAATCGTCGGCATTGTCCGAAACGTAAAGGAATACGCAGTTGAGCGCGAATCGCGACCTCAAGCTTTCGTTGCCTACACGCAACTTCCGGCGCGCACCGTTCCTGGTTGGACCGAAGCGCGAGTTCACAAAAGCCTGGTCATTCGCACTCGCTTCGTCTCCACGGAGCTGCTCGAGAGCGTCCGCAAAACCATTCTAGAACTAGCTCCCGATTCTGCGGCGGTCTTCGGCGTTACTACTGTCCAGCAAACGGTTTCCGACGCCGCTCAGGATTGGCGCTTCTTGTCGCGACTGCTGGGACTCTTCGCGGGAATAGCCCTGCTTCTCGCTGCCATCGGAATTTACGGCGTCATGTCCTATTCCGTCAGCCAGCGCAGCCACGAGATCGGCCTGCGCATGGCGTTGGGCGCGCAACCCGGCCAGGTTCTTCGATTGGTGTTGCGACAGGCCATGATTCTGTGCTTGGTCGGCGTAGTGATCGGGGCGTCCGCATCGTTTCTGGCTACTCCCCTGCTAGCCGATTACCTCTACGGCGTGAGACCTCACGACGCCCTGACACTTTCGCTCGTTTCCGTTCTTCTGATCGCCGTCACCCTGTTCGCCAGCTATGTGCCTGCCCACCGCGCCGCGCGCATTGATCCGATGGAAACCTTGCGCCACGAATAGCTCCCCTCAGGATTCTGTCAGATTATAAATTAGCCCGTTCGGATCCTTCACGGAACACCTCGGAAACTCCTCACCGTTCTCCGCTTAAACTCGGCCAGCTGTCCATATTCCCGGAGTCGAGTCCTATAACTGCACTCCTAATTGCATTTGCAGTTTTAATTTTCTGGCCCTTAGTTCCGTATCCCTACAGTAATCCTTCCGTTATCATTTTGTCGTAGTTCTGGAGAAGACCTTTCGCGCATGCGTCATTCATTTCTTTCTGCCTTTCCGGTTTCGCTCGCGACACCCCGCTTCTCACCCTCTACGCCTGCTCCTGCCCATGATTCCACCCTCTGCCTTCCATACCTCGGGGTCAAAACCCTTCCCAGGTTTTTTCCTCTTTCCACCAACCACGTCGGAGCCGTACCGTACGCGTACGGTACGGTTTTCTCGCTCATCTCCTTTTCTTTCTATTCGTTTCCGCTTTGTACGGAAAAACACCGGGGGGATACCCCCTACCGTACGGGAGTCCCAAAATGGAAAATAAGCAAACCGCAGTCCCCATCCACTTCCTCGCCGGAGGCGAAGTCGCCGCCGAAGCCCCGCCTGCGCTGCAATCACGTCTCTCGCAACGGCAAGCGCTGCCGTTATGGTGCGGTTTCCCAGGGCAATCGATTCTGTAAGACCCATATCCGCGCCCTGAATCCCGCCGACCCAATCCTCTGCGCTGCGGTTGCCGAAGGCCCGCTTGTACTTTCGACCTGGGGTGTCCGGTGCATTTTCTTGCGGTAATTCGGAAAACCGCGCGTTTTTGGAGCTGCGAGTTGCTTCTCGAGATGGTTGGCATGGCCAAGGAAAATTTTCCGGCTCTGCCGGCTATGCCACACACCCTGGTGAAGATTCCGGCCGCTGTGCTGGAAAGCCTGATTGGCAAGACCAAGTTCGCCATCTCCATGGAGGAGTCGCGCTACACATGGCCCATGATCGCCGTTTGCCGGGTAGCCCGTGCTCGATTGGATCCCAAAACCATCATCCCCAGCGCCAGCGAGGGATCTCTCCTTCTTCCTTCGTCAGCAGAAATCCCTCAGTTGCCGATTTTGGAAAATGTAGCAGGGGGCACATTGACCGTAACGGGATTCGCTACTTACCATAGAGCGATGCGTACAGGGGACACCCGCCGGGTTTTGCGTGCTGCGCCGGGAGTGCTGGCGCTGCTGTGCTTGTGCGGGTGCGATGATACCAGTAAGCGCCCCGTGCAGGCGCGCGTGCCCGCGTTGGCTCCTGCGCCCCAGGTCCAGGCTCCACAGATCGCGGCGGTCCAGGAATTTCCGCTGCGCAAGATGACCCCGGATCAGTTTGTGTCCTTGATGCCCCCGGCTCCCCGGGGAATTCCTTATTTGATTGAACAGGTGAAAGCAAAATTCGCTTCCGGCGAAGCCAATTATAAGGCCGGGCATTTGGCGGCGGCCCGGCGGGATTTCGACGACGCGGTGGATTGGATGCTAGAAAGCGGCTACGACCCCAACAGCGACCCGGCGTTGCGCCAGGTGTTCGATGAAGTGACCGACAAGGTATACACCTACGAGCTGCAGGCCTTCCGCGCGGGGGATGGATTCAGCGAAGCGCCCGCAGTGCCCGCGCCGATCGACGAAGTGGCGGAAATGACTTTTCCGGTGGACCCCAAGTTGAAGGAACGCGCCGAGGATGTGGCCAGGAACGTGTCCCACGATTTGCCGCTGACTGTGAACGACGTGGTGGTGTCCTATTTGAATTTTTTCCAGACCCCTCACGGCAAGGCTATCGTGGAAAACGGGCTGCGGCGCAAAGGGAAATATCAGGAGATGATCTCCCGGGTGTTGCGCGAGGAGGGCGTGCCGCAGGATTTGATTTACCTGGCGCAGGCCGAGAGCGCGTTTCAGCCGCTGGCACTGTCGCGGGCGGGCGCGCGGGGCATGTGGCAGTTCGTGCAGTGGCGGGGGAACGAGTACGGATTGAAGCGCAGCTGGTGGGTGGATGAGCGCCTGGACCCGGAGAAAGCCACCCGGGCGGCCGCGCAGCATTTGCGGGATTTGTACGGGCTGTACGGGGATTGGTATCTGGCCATGGCGGCGTACAACTGCGGGCCCGGCAATGTACAGAAAGGCATTGAGCGCACCGGCTACGCCGATTTCTGGGAACTGTATAAACGCAACGTGCTGCCGCAGGAGACCAAAAACTACGTGCCGATTATTCTGGCGTTGACGCTGATCGCCAAGGATGCGGCGCATTACGGAATTTCGGTGGACCCGGAAGCGCCGATGCCGACCGACATCGTGAAACCGGGACGAGCCATCGATCTGCGCCTGGTGGCGGAGACCATCGACGTGGACGTTTCCGCATTGCGGGTGCTGAACCCGTCCTTGCTGCGCATGATCACGCCGGACGATCCCGATTTTGAGTTGCGCTTGCCGGTGGGGACTTCGCAGAAGTTTTCTGCCGAAATTGCCGATATTCCGGCCGACAAGTGGGTGAGCTGGCGGCGGCACCGGGTGCAGGCGGGGGAGACGCTGACCTCCATCGCCAAGCAATATAGAGTGACCGCCTCGGCCATAGCGGACGCCAACAATCTGCCGCGTGGCGCGGAACTGGAGACCGGGGAAAAGCTGATCATTCCGGCATTGCGGCCGCAGGACGAGGGCAAGCCGCGGCTGGTGCGTTACCGGGTGCGCAAGGGTGACACGCTGGGGGGGATTGCCGACCAGTTCAGCGTGACGTCCGAGCAGGTCGTGCAGTGGAACCGCCTGAAGAGCCCGAAGGTCAGCCGCGGGATGATTTTACGGATATACACAGTGGCAGGGGGGCCAGAGACCCACGCGGTACACCACGCCGCCGCCAGGCACACGGCCAAGAAAAGGCCGGCGGGCACCACGGTGGCCACCAAAAGCCAGGACTGACAGCGGCCTGATTGGGGTGCTGGCGGGTCCCGGACAACGATTTTCGAGTGGCCGCTTGCGGCGTGCGCAGAACGCTTGACAAGCACCTTGGAGTGGGATAACAAAGCGCAAGGACGGAGCGTGGTCATCTCCGGCCGTAGCACACACAGGCCAAGGATTGCGGCTTCGTAGGCCCCCACGGGAGGAGAGCATGCTTGAGAAGGATCAGTTTGAAGATGACGATGAGCTTTCGCGGCTGGAAGAGGATGATGAGCTGGGCGGCGGCGAAACCATAATCGAAGAAGAGGAAGACGTTGTTGCCGTGGGAGAGGAACCCGCGGAAGAGATCGAAGGCGAAGAGGCGGAACACCCGCCGTCCAAGCCCGCGGCCAAGAAGCCCGTGGCGAGCAAGCCGTCGGCTAAACCCGCCAAGAAGGCCGCCAAAAAACCGGCCAAAAAAGCCGCACCGAAGAAAAAGGCCAAGCCCAAGGCCAAAGCCAAGGCAAAATCGAAGAAAGCGGCCAAGAAGCGCCGCCGCTAATTACGCGAAACGAATTTTACGTGAAGGGCCCCTCGAGCAGATCGAGGGGCCTTTTTTTGTGGGCAAGTTTTCCGTCGAGCGCGCGCGGTCGCGCAGCGCAGTGAACCAACTCGAAACACCGCACCAGTACTAAAAGAACATCACAATCAGAATCGGGAAGGACATGCGGGAGCGCGTGCGGCTTGCCGCAGGGCATCCGTGCCGATAGGATGATGTTTATGTTACGGGCCATCGAACAGATCCGCAGGATGCGGGGAGGCGCACAAGCGCACCTGATGCGGTGCTCGGACGATAACTACTACGTGGTGAAGTTTCAGAATAATCCCCAGCATCGCCGTGTTCTGGTGAACGAGATGCTCGGTACAAGATTGGCGAGCCGGTTAGGGCTGCCGACGGCGCCGGTCAGCGTGGTGGATGTGCCGGAGGAACCAAGACGCATTCTGCTGGAACACTGGGACGTAATTCAGGACGAAGCCAGCCGGGAATCGTGAAAAAGAGGGTTGCCGATGTTCGGCGACAAGTTTGCCGGGTGAGCGGTTCACCCAAATCGCAGGTTCCGAGGTCAGATCAGCGATTACGCCGCCGCCATTCCGCGAGCAGGACACGACTAGCAGGCGGAGTGGTTATACCAATGCAGGACCCGGAGAGCGCGCAGCGTGTTCCAGCGGCTTGCCTTGCCGACAGCGGTCTCCATCTCCAATGGAATATGTTCGGGATAGAGCAGGTTGAGCGGCCAGCGTCCGTTCTGGTGGCGGCGCTGGATCACGACTTCGATGGCCTCACGGACCCGGCTGTCGGGTTTGATTCCTGCATTGCGCAGATAGTCGAGTCCGCGCAACACGTCATAGTGCCAGAAGGTGGGGAACGAGAAACGCAGCCAGCGTTCGTCGATGATTTGGCCGGTGCGCAACGAGCGGAACATGCGGCGCTCGAGCAGATAGTTTTCGGCCTTCTTGCGGGCCCTCGTGAAGGCCGCCGATTTTCGTCCCGCTCGTTCGTAATCCAGCAGCCCTTCGAGCACGCAGATGGTGGTGTGGAAGGAAGAGCGCCGGCTTTTGGGCCTCTTCGGAGAAACGAGGGTAGCTTCGCAGTTCCAGCCGCCATCTTCCAGTTGCTCGCGGAGGAGTTGCCTCGCCAGCGCGTCGTTCGGTTTATGGAAATACGCGCCGACCGAGAGGATTCTGCCGTTGATACAGGGCTCCGTTTCGCCGTGGAGGAATGGCCGGTTACGGTGCCACTTGAACACCAGCCGCTCGACCCGGCCGATCATTTTGCGAGCCTGCTTGCTGGCGGGGTCCAGGCCAAGGTCTTTTAAGACAACGAGACTGTAGAGCGCTACGAGGTCTTCCTTGGGCGTGCCGCCCCAGTCGCCGGCAGCGGATTGGCGGGCGAGAAGTTGGGCTCCCCAGCCTTCGGTCGCCACGCGAGACCGCTCGGCGGCAATTGCGTCGGGGGCTGCACCGGTAAGGTCCCGCATGACCTGCCAACGAATGGCCGGGTCCGAATCGAGCAGCCATTTTAGGTGCGCAGGCCGGGGTCCGTAATCGTGCAGGCGCATTGGGCTATTTTAACCCATCGTTTGTAGGACGAACCCAAGCGCATGGGGAAGCGGAAACTCAGGCAGGCCCGCCAAAAAGTTGTTCTGTGCCAGCCGACACTTCCCGTCCGTTGCCTGCTAGAGCAGGGGCTCGGACCAGTTTTCCAGGGTTTCTTTTACTTTGTGGAGGAACTGGTGGGCGACGGCGCCGTCGACGACGCGATGGTCGTAGCTCAGGGTGATGTAGCACATGGAGCGGATGGCGATGGCGTCGTTGACGACCACGGGACGCTTTTCAATGGCACCCAAGCCGAGAATGCCGACGTTGGGCTGGCTGATGACCGGGAGGCCGAACAGGCCACCGAAGACACCGGGGTTGGTGATGGAGAAAGTGCCCTCCTGAACTTCTTCGGGCTTGAGTTTCTTGGTGCGGGCACGTTCGGCCAGATCATTGAGGTTGCGCTGGATGCCCAGGAAATTTTTCTCGTCGGCACCCTTGATGACCGGAACGATCAAACCCCAATCGAGAGCGACGGCAATGCCGATGTTGATCTCCTTGTGGAGAACCATGTTGGTGCCGTCGAGCGAAGCGTTAAGGGTGGGATAGGCGCGCAGGCCGGCGACAGCGGCCTTGATGAAGAAGGGCATGAAGGTGAGCTTGGTTTCATAGCGCTTCTCGAATTCGTCTTTGGATTTGGCGCGGAGTGCGGCGATTTTGCTCATGTCGATCTCTTCGACGGAATAGACGTGAGCGGAGACGTGCTTGGACGCCACCATGTGCTCGGCAATTTTCTGGCGCATGACCGTAAGCGGCTGGACTTCATAGCTGCCGAAGTAGAGGCGCTCGCGGGGAACGGCAACCTGGAGCGCGGGAATGAATTGGGTGCCATGGACGGCGGGCGCACCGGGAGCGGCCGCCGGGGCCGGCGGAGGTGGAGGCGGCGCGGTGCGAGCTGTGGCGCCTGGTGTGGAAGGCGTGGCGGAGGGAGTAGGCGTGGTTGCACCAGACTGAGCGGCGATAGCGGCTTCCATATCTTCCTTAGTGATGCGGCCACCTGCGCCGGTGCCTTCGAGGGAAGCGAGATCGATGCCGTGTTCCTTGGCTAGACGGCGGACCAGAGGAGAAGAATGAATGCGTTCGGTGCCCGCGCCCGATGCTGGTGCGGGTGCGGCTGGAGTCGTTGCAGGCTGGGCAGGGGCAGCTGATTTTGCGGGCGTGGCCGGGGGAGGCGGAGCGGCCGAGGGAGCAGGAGCGGGTTTGGCGGAGGCAGGCGATGGGGCTGGAGTTTTCTCAGGAGCGGGCGCGGGGGTGGAAGACGCGCCATCGATTACGGCAACGACGGTCTGAATGGGGACGGTCTGGCCTTCGGGAATTTTTATTTCTTTCAGGACGCCGGCGGATGGGGAAGGAATCTCGGCGTCGACTTTATCAGTAGAAATTTCGAAGAGGGGTTCGTCGCGTTCTACTTTGTCACCAGGCTTTTTGAGCCATTTGGTAATGGTTCCCTCGAAAATGCTTTCGCCCATCTGGGGCATGACCACATCAGTTGCCATGAGAGTTCTCTCCTTCGCGTGCGGGCCTGAACAGAGCCAGGTACGACATGGAGCTCGAGGCGCGAGCGCGGAACTTTAGTAGTTTACCGCCAAAGACACAATGACGGAAAGCCGCCGGGACGGGAGTGGCTACAAAACGCGGCGGTAATTCAGGCGCTGATGCTGGCCGGTTGGTATCAGAAATGTTCCGGTGCTGGACGCGCATTTGCGGTACCACTGCGGAGTAGAGTCTGTTCCCCGGATAGGCAAATTGATTCCGTTTCTTTGCTAAACAGAATGGCGTCCCCTTGCGCATCGACAGGAGGGGTGCTAGGATTCCTGTAGAAGTCGAAGGGGAGAGAGCAATGGGAGATATAGGAATCGATCTTCCGCAGGGCACGCTGGACCTGCTGATCTTGCGGACGCTGGCGCCGGGAGCGCAGCACGGGTGGGCGATTTCGGAGCGCATTCACCAGGTGTCCAGCAAGGTGTTGCAAGTGCGGCAGGGTTCGTTGTACCCGGCGCTGCACCGGTTGGAGAGGCGCGGATGGATCAAGGCGAAATGGGGCACGTCGGAGAATAACCGGCGGGCGAAATATTACGAGCTGACAAAAAGCGGGCGGAAGCAATTGGAGGCGGAAAGGACGGAGTGGGAGAAATTGGCGGCGGCGGTGGCGCAGGTGCTGGAGACGAGCTGAACGTTAGATGGTTGTGAATTGGAGAGCGAAGCGAAGAGAGATTCCTCACTTCGTTCGGAATGACGGAATTGTTTGTGATGCTCCTATTTCGGTGAGTGAGATGGAGATTATGCGGGACGGATGGATGAGATTGCGGGCGTTGCTGCGACGGGGGGCCGTGGAGCAGGAGCTGGACGAGGAGCTGAGGTTTCACTTCGAACAGCAGGTGGAGAAACTTGTTGCGAGTGGTATGGCGGTAGAAGAGGCGCGCAGGCAGGCCCGGCTGGCGATTGGAGGGACGGAGCAGATCAAGGAGGAGTGCCGAGACGCGCGGGGGGCACGCTTCGCGGAGACCGTGGTGCAGGACCTACGGTTCGCGCTGCGTTCCCTTGGCAAATCGCCGGGGTTCACGTTGGTAGCGATTGTGACACTGATGCTGGGGATTGGAGTGAACACGGCGCTGTTTACGATCGTGCACGGCGTGTTGCTGAATCCGTTGCCGTTTCCGAGACCGGACCGGCTGGTGAGCTTGTGGGAAGAAAACGTCGTCGACACCTATGTTTATAACCCCGTGTCCGGCGGAGTTTTCGCAGATTGGCAAAAGGATGCGGCGAGTTTTGAACAGATGGCGCTGATTGGCGAGGACACGGCAAATCTTTCCGGGGATGGCGGGGCGTTGCCCGAGTCGATTGGGATCCGGCAATGTTCCTACAACCTGTTTTCGTTGCTGGGAGTGCGGCCGGCGCTAGGGCGCTTTTTCACCGAGGAAGATGACCGGCGGGGCGCGTCACCTACCACGGTGTTGACGAACGGATTGTGGAAGCGGCGATACGCCGGCGATCCAGCCATGGTGGGCAAGACCATCCTGCTGGACGGGCAGAAATACGCGGTGATCGGGGTGCTTCCGGAGTGGTTCGACTATCCGGACAAACGAGTGCAATTGTGGGTGCCAGTGCGGCTGGTGGTTTCCGAGGCAGACATGCGCAACCGCGGCAACCACCGGTTCTTCGTGACCGCGAGGCTGAAGGATGGCGTCGGCATGGCGCAGGCTTCGAGCGAACTGAATGGGATTCAGGAACGAAATCACGCGCAATTTCCGAATGAGATGATGGGGAAGAACGCACAGGCGTTATTGCTCTCGGACAATCTGGTGCGCGACGTGAAGCAGCCGCTATATCTGCTGATGGGCGCGGTGTTGTGCGTGCTGCTGATTGCCTGCCTGAACGTGGCCAATTTGTTCATGGCGCGGGTGACGGCGCGACGGCGGGAGATTGTGGTGCGAACGGCACTGGGCGGCAGCCGGTGGCGGATCGTTCAGGAGCAGGTGACCGAGAGCCTACTGTTGACTTTGGCTGGAGGCGCGTTGGGGGCGTTGCTGGCTTTGACAACGCTGCGCTGGTTGCTGTCTATACAGGAGAACTTGCCCCGCGCGGATTCCATCCATGTGGATGTCGCGGCCCTGGGATTCACGATGGCGATCACGGTGTTCTGCGGGATTTTTGCAGGGCTGTTGCCGGCGGTGGCGGCCACACGCAACGAACTGCTTGGCTCGCTCAAAGAAGATTCGCGAACCATGTCGGGAGGCAGAAGGCGGGCGCGCCTGCGCAAAGTGTTGTTGACCGCAGAAGTAGCGTTGACGGTAGTGCTATTGGTTGGCGGTGGGTTACTGCTGAGGAGCTTTACGGAGCTGCGCTCGGTGAACCTGGGCTGCCGAACGGACAACGTGTTGACCATGGGATTCACATTGCCGGACACGAAATATGGCACTGAGGCGCAGTGTGCGGAGTTTTTCGGGGAACTGTTGCGCCGCGTGCGGGCGGTGCCTGGGGTAAGCCATGGGTCGATTGTCTCCGTGCTACCCGGTGCCGGGCATTTCGTCGATAACACGTTCGATATTGAAGGAGCAGCCCCACTACCGCCAGGGCAATTCCGGAATGCGGTCATCCGCGGAGCCGATCCCGATTATTTCGCGGCCATGCACATCCCGCTAAGGCGCGGCCGCATTTATTCCGACGCGGATCGACGAACGATCGATGACAATGCGATGGTCATTACTGAATCGATGGCCGAGAAATTTTTCCCCGGAGAAGATCCGATCGGGAAGCATCTAGCGATCGACTGGGAGCGGAACCCGAGGTTCGAGATTGTGGGCGTAGTGGGCGACGTGCTTTCGAATCTTGATTCGCCACCAGAGCCGACGATGTATCTGCCACTGAATTCTGGGCGGCTGGAATATGGTTCGCTGGTGGCGATGACGGACAACGGCCACGATGTGAGCACGCTGGCGCTGCCGCTGCAGAAACAGATTGCGGCCATGGATCCGGATTTGGCGGTCTCCGAGGTGATGACCATGGACGAACGGACGGGGAAGTCCACGGCATCGGCGATGTTCGATGCGCTGCTGGTGTTGTCGTTCGCGGTGCTGGGACTGGTGCTGGCAGCGGTGGGGCTATATGGATTGCTTTCCTATCTGGTGACAGAACGGACCAATGAGATTGGAATTCGGATGGCGCTGGGGGCGCAACGGTTCGAGGTGATGCGCATGATGTTTCTGGATGGACTGAGGCCGACGGTGATGGGATTGGCGCCGGGGCTGATTGGCGGGGGAATTTGCGCGCAGTGGATTCGAAGCTCGCTGTTTGGAGTGCGACCGCTGGATTGGAGTATTTTTGCGTGCGTGGCGGTGGTGATGCTGGTGATTTCCCTTGGCGCATGCACGTATCCGGCCTGGAGGGCAGCGCGGGTGGATCCGATGACGGCGCTGCGGTGCGAGTAGGATTTCAAAAATCTGCACCCCTTTTGTAGAAAGCGCAAAGGCAAAATGCGGCACCACGCTCACACGACTAGGAAAGCTAGCGGATGGGGAGAGCGTGCATCAGGCCGCCGTGGGTCCAGAGGTTGTCGGGGCCGCGAACGAGTTTCATGGGGAGGCTGGGCCGAGGGTACGTTCGCGAAGCGTTCGCTGTAGTTTCCGACGGCTTCGATAATGCGTAGGGCGAAGGCGGCGTCGAGGCCGAGGAACTGCCAATAGCGGCGCTGAGTGCTGAGGAGACGCTGGATTATCGGGTCGTCCGCTCTTGTGCGGTTGATCCTTTCGATGAAGCGAGCGGGAAAATGGAAAGTCGGGCGGGCTGAGGCAAGAAGCGGGGATCGAAGAGGGATTCCTCGCGTTGCTCGGAATGACGAGCCTTCTCTTGGTGAGTGGTGTAGGCACCCAGAGCACGCGCTACCAAAGAAGCTTCAAGCCAAGTTGAACCTGGCGGGAAGTGGTTGCGGTGAAGGTGATCACGCCCGCGGTTGGAGAGGGCCCTCCGGTTGCGGAGGCATAGACCACCGGATTGGGAGTGTTGAAGTTTGCGTGATTGAAAATGTTGAAAAATTCAGAACGGAATTGCAGGTTGAGGCGTTCGGAGATGGCCCAGCGTTTTGCCAAGGCGAAATCGAACTGCTCCAAGGAAGGCCCCTGGAGAATGTTGCGGCCGACGCTGCCGTAAGTTCCGGGAAGCGGCTGGATAAATGCAAGCGGATTGAAATACTCATTTGGTTTATCGAGGATGATCGGGCCGTGGAAATCGGGATTCCACGAAGGACGAACGGGATTGCGGGTGTCGCCATCGTTCGAGGGATTGTAGGAGAGTTGCGGAGTGAACGGTATACCAGATTGCAGCGTGACAATGCTGCTGATCTGCCAGTTCGCGGCTACCCACTTCTTCCAAGAGTCTCCGAGGAAGGTGCCGGGACGGCCGAGGGGGAGATCGTAGGTGCCCTGAATCACGCCGGAATGGCGGACGTCGAAGGAGGCGCGGCCGTAATCGGCATGTGGATTAAGAGGATCGGATAGAAAGGCGGGGGAATTGGTAGCGACGCTAGTGTTGAGGTTGTCCCCATCATCGAGAGCTTTCGAAAACGTATAGACGCCGCGTAGTTGCAGTCCGTTGGCCCAATGGCGGTTCAGATCGACCTGGAGGCCGTAATAGGAGCTGATGCCTTCGGAGAACCAGTGCGTGGTGTTCCACACCGCGGGATTGGCGAGAGCCGCGCCGGAAGGATAGTAGAGAGTGCCGTCGGGATATCCAGTGGGGCACGGAGAGGCGGGGCAGATCGTGGGAGTGGGCAAGTTGGCATCGAGAGAAAGCAGTTCGTGGTAACCGTGAGAGCCGACGTAGCCGACGCTGAGAACGGAATTGGCAAAAAGTTCGCGGTCGACTTTGAGATTCCAGCTTTGGTCCGTGGGAGTCTGGAGATTCGGTTGCACGCCGCTGGGAATGACTTTGGCGCCAGAATACGTGGAGTCCGGAGAAATGGAGGAGAAAGGAATGCTTTTGACGGCGTAGACGGTGTTGTGCGGGCCGTTCTGATCCAGACGGTAGCTGAGATCATCGAGCAGACCGTAGTAGGTGCCAAAGCCGGCACGGATCACGGTTTTCCGGGAACCGAAGGGAGACCAGGCTAGCGCGGCGCGAGGAGCGGGCAAAAACTTTGCGTTATTGACGGCGAGGGCCGAGTTGCCGACCACCAGATCGGTGCTGATGATTCCGTTTGGAAAGGTGTAGTTCGAGGCGCGACCTTGCGATTCATTCCAACCATTGGTGGATTCCGCGCGGAAACCGAGACGAACTTCGAGGTTGGATTTGAGCTTAATGGTGTCTTCGACGAATCCTGCAGCTTCGGTACTGCGCCAACCAAGCGGAGTGAACTGAGGAGCGTAAGTGTAAGTGCTTACGGTTCCGGCGAGGAAGGTCTGGAGATTGGTGAAAGAGATTTGGCCATACTGGTCCTGGACGAGCGAGTCGTTGGACTGGATGCGCTGAACCCAGCCGCCGAAGGTCAAGGTGTGGCGACCGAGAGTGTAAGAGAGTTGGTCGGAGCCGGTGAAAAGATTGCGGACCTCGCGCAAATTGCTGCCAGCGTTGGTGCCACCGTTGGTGATCTGGGAGGCGCCGTTGAGAGTGGTGCCGCCGCCGACAACCACGGCGCCCACGGGTAGACCATCGTGGACCCAACCGGGCAGATCGACGGTGGCACCGCTGTTGAAGTAGAAAGCGCCGCGAGAATAGCCGAAGAGAACTTTGTTGAGGAGGCTGGAAGAAAAGACATGAGTCTCGCTAAGACTGGCGACCTGGGCGCGCAGGGTGATGTCGTCGAAGGAGTATGGACTTGTGGTGGGCGAGTGGGCTTGGCTGTCGTCGACAGTGTAAACACCGGCGAAGGAGTCTTGATTGGAGAAAATCTGATCGAGACGCGCGGTGCCAAAATCTTCGCGAATGGTTTGTTGCGGACTGCTGTAGGCGGTGGCGATGCCGCTGGGCTTTCCGGAGGAGGTGAGGATTTCCGGGCCGTTGGCGATGGGCCAAAGGGCAAGCAAGGGTTGAATGCTGGTCACAGCCGCGGCGCGGGAAGTATTGTCCGGGACCAGGGTGACATCGCTGAGGCCGAGATTCTGACGGTAGCCTTCATAATTGGCAAAGAGAAAGGTTTTGTCGGGCCGGATGGGACCGCCAAGCGAGCCGCCGAAATCGTTGCGCTGAAAATCGGGAATGTTGGGTAGATCGAAAAAGTTACGCGCGTCCATGGCACTGTTACGAACGAATTCGTAGGCGGAGCCGTGGAGTTGGTTGGTGCCGCTGGCGGTGGCGATGCTGACTTGCGCGCCGGGCCTTTTCCCGTACTCGGCGCCGTACGTGTCCGACAAAACAGCAAATTCACGAACCGCATCGACGCCGAGCAGTTGACCGCTGACGCCGCCAGGCGTGTTGCCGATCTCGGATGCTCCAGTGTATTCGACACCGTTAAGGAGGAAGAGATTCTCCTGGGGGCGATGGCCGGAGACGGAGAACATGTTGCCGAGCTCGGAGTTAGAAGTGCCGGTACTGCCGGCGCGCTGGGAAGTGTAGTTGATGGCGCCGGGATTGAGGGTGAGCAACTGGTCGTAGCTGCGGCCGTTCAGTGGAAGGTCTTTCACCTGACGCTCGCCGACGAGGCCAGAAGTGTCTTCCGTCGTGGCCGCAAGAACGTTGGGCTCGGAGGAGACTTCGACGGTTTGATGGACGTCGCCGACCTGCAAGGTGAGATCGAGTTCTTGGTGTTGGCCGACAACGAGGACGATGCCGGAGCGATGGTTGGTACGAAAGCCGGGCTTGTCGGCGGTGATTTCGTAGGTGCCGACGGCGAGGGAGGGAGCGGCGAAACGTCCGGCGGAATCCGTTTCGAGGTCGCGCAGCGAACCGGTCTCGATATTCTCAATCTGGACAATCGCTGCGGCAACGCCGGCGCCAGAGGCGTCGCGGACGGTACCTGAGATGGAGGCGTCGGACTGGGCGTGCGCCGGCGGGATCACCTGAAACCAGAAGAACGCTAGTGCCGCAGCGTATAAGAGGAACCTACCGAATTGTGAGGCGGGCTGATTTGACGTATTCACTGAACTTCTCCTTGTAGTTTTGAGGGCGTGGCGCGCGAAGGCGCTCAAACTGTGTTGTGTTCCCAGGAAACAGCTGAAATTACGGAACGAGCAGCGGACGGCGAAGGACGGTCAACAACAGCCGAAGCACTTGGCGTGAGACGAAGGCGCGAGGAGAGCAGACCGGCGATCCGGCGGGAACTGCTGGAGCAAATTTGGTGTTGCGGTATACATCCCTTCCCTTTTTTCTACGAGACAAAAATATGGCCCAAAAACGAAGAATCCACCGGCCCTTATGGTTCTGGCGGTGGACTCTACTGCGATGCTCGAGTTTCGGAAAAAGCTAGTTCACGAGCCTCCAGGCGCCAGAATGCAAAACACGACAACACATACAGGCTGTGTTGGTGGCGCACTTCAGGATGAGGCTTGGTGACATGCAGAAAACTATACCGAGCAAGGGCGATAGGTACAAGCACCCGAGGCAATCATTTTTTCGATAAGGTGCTGCGCGTTTTTCGTTACTGGGCGCGGGTGCCGGAGACATCGGAAGGGACGGGGGTGTCTGCGATACCGGCCATGCCAAAGACGCGGCGGTAGCGGTCGATGTCTTCGGGAGAGCCCAGGGCCTTTTGGAAATTGTCGGAGAGTTTGACGGCGGTACGGCCGTCGGCTTCATTGAGTTTGCAGACGAGGTTGAGAGGATCGAAGGACGAATCGCCGTGGGGATTGCAGTCGCGGAAATCGTTGGTAAGCAGGGTGCCCCAACCGGCGCTGAAACGGATGCGGCGTCGGGGATGCCACTTGCGCTCGTCTAGAAAATCGGAGGCCTGGCGGAAATCGGTGGGAGAGGCACGGTTAAGCAGAGTGCCGGCGAAGTAGGCGTGCAGGCCGAGGATGTCGTTCACATCGAGAGCATCCGAGGCGATGAAAAGTTTTTGTTTGGGATCGCGGCCGCGCTGTTCGAGCCAAGTGATGTATTCGTCGCCAGCCATGTAGGGATCTTTGCTGTCGGCGCGTTGGCCGGTCCAGGAAGCGACCCAATCGGGAGCGTCACGAAGAAACTGCGTGGTGCCGAAGGTGTCTGGAAGGAGAACGAGCAATTCGCCGCGATAGGTCTGCTGCCAAAGCTCGAGGAGACGATATTGGGAACTCTTTAGTTCCTGGTCAGAGTTGGCGAGCGCGGCGAGAGCCATGGGCAATTCGTGAGCGTTTGTGCCGATGGCTTCCAAGTCGTGCTTGTAGGCGAGATAGGTGTTGGAAGTGCCTTTGAAGCTGGAGCCGAGCACGTCGGTCATGGCTTTTACGACATACTCCTGCCACAAGAAACTGTGGCGTCGTCGAGTGCCGAAATCGCTGACGCTTAAACCAGGAACACCGCGAAGGCGAGCCATTTTTTCCCAGAGTTTGGTTTTGGCGCGCGCGTAGAGGATGTCCAGTTCGAACTCACTGAGACGCTTGAGATTGGAGCGGGTGTAAAGCTCGCTGACGGTAGAGAGGGCGTAGATCTCCCACATGGTGGTTTCGGTCCAGAGACCCTGGAAGGAGAGGGAGAACTGGCCGTTGTCGACAGAAAGCTCGTAATCCGAGAGGCGGAAGTCCTTGTCGAGCCATTCGAGGAAGGCGGGTTCGAAGATGCCGAGGTGGCCATAGAAGGTGTTGCCGGCAAGCCAAATGAGTTCGGATTTGTGGAAACGGCGGGTGCGGATCTGCTCGAGTTGCTCGCGGAGTTGGCCAATGTCGACATGGTCGGCGAGGCGGAGTTCCGGGGAACGATTGATGAGAGAGAACGAGGTGCGAACGCGCGGAAAACATTTCCAGATGAATTGAAGCATCAGGAGCTTGTAGAAATCGGTGTCGAGCAGAGAACGAGTGATGGGATCGATTTCCCAGTTGTGATCATGAGCGCGCCTGGAGAGGTTGATGATCATGAGGGATTACTTTACCGCATTCCGGGGGATTGGCGGGATAGGGAGTAGCGCGGATGGTGCGGGCGAAGAGGGATCCCTCGCTTGCACGGGATGACGGGCATTTTCGGTGGATTCTTGCGGTGACGGGTTTTTGTTGGGTTTACGAGGCGGTGATTTTGCGGATGAAGGCGACTTCTTGTTCGCTGTAGGGTTGACCGTCGTTGCGGAAGATTTCGTGGAACCAGAGTTTGGGTTCGGACTTGACGTAAGGCTTCTGCCAGGAATTCCAGGGGTACCAGGTTTGGGTTTTGCCGGCGACCAGGCCCCAATTGATGGCGGCGATCTTGTATTGCTTGGCGATAGGCAAGATGCCTTGGAAGGTGCTGCCCTCGGGGCGGGCCATGTATTCCGTGCAGAGAATAGGGCGATGATATCTCTGCAACTGGCGGACGTGCTTCAGGAAATCTGAAGGCTTGCTGTAGTTGTGGAAGGAGAGCACATCGGACTGCTCGAGTTGGGTTCGCTGAATGGGGTCCAGCTTTTCGGGGGAAGACCAGTTTCCATCGTAGAGGCCACTGGTGAGCGGTTGGGTAGCGCCGGCTTCGCGAGCCCAGACGAAAACCTTGGGAAGCAGCGCCCGCACATACTTGTGTTTATCGGACAATTCCTGCTTTTCGTAACTTCCCTCATTCAGGGCACCCGGTTCGTTCCAAACATCCCAGCCGAGAATGCGTGGATCGTTGACGAAGGCGCCGACGACGCCCTTTACGTAGGCTTCGAGGCGAGGAACTTGCGCAGGGTCCTTGAGAGCGGCGGCGCCGGGACTCTGGACCCAACCGGAATTGTGGACACCGGGGCGGGGATCGCGCTGCTGGCCGAGCTGAGGGTGGGGATCCCAGCAGGAATCAAAAAGCACAAAGAGGATGCGGATGTGGTGTTTGTTGGCAATGGTGAGGAATGTGTCGATGCGGTGCTGGAAACCGGCGGGGTCCTGCTGCCAGAGAAGGTCGTGGAGAAAGACGCGCATGGTGTTGAGGCCGATGGCCTGGGCCCAGCCGAGTTCGAGATCAATGCGCTTGGGATCGAACGTGTCGGCCTGCCACATTTCGAGTTGGTTGATGGCGGTGGCGGGGATGAAGTTGCTGCCAACGAGCCAAGGCTGCTGAGCGTACCAATCGTTGGCGCGCTGCTCGGTCCAAAGGGAGGTTTGAGCCAGGGAGAATGTTGCCGATAGAAAGCAAACGAAGAGTACAGCGACAAATTTTTGCAAGGAGGTTCTCCGTGAACAGGCCAGCCTATAACATTTTTGGAGTGGACACAGTGCTGGCGTTACGGTTTGGTGGCGAACCTGAAATCGAGGGAAAGAGATTCGCCGGGGTTCAAAGTGATCTCCTTGCTTTGGGTGCCGTAAGTTTCATGCCACGCGGTGACGACATAATGGCCTGGGGGGAGGTCGGGAAGAGAGAAGCGGCCGTCCTCACCGGTAACGGCGAAATGGCCGGTCTTCAAGACGACGAAGTAGCCTTCCATCCAGGGGTGAATATTGCACTTGATATGGATGAACTCTTCGTGATCGTAGGAATAGGAGAAGGGAGGAGTGCCGGGAGGCTGCATCTTGTTCCACTCGCGGTTGACCTTGGCGAGCGGGTGAATGTTGTGGGCGAAAGGATCGCTGTTGGAGATGCGAACTTCCTGACCGACCCGGAAAGCCAGGACGTGGGTGGTGTAGTGACAGCCTTGTTGATCGAAAAGGACGGGTGTGGAGGGAACGGGGGAATCGCCGGGGTCACCGGCGGAAATGTAGACAACGACGTTGCGAAGGGAGTCGCCGGGTCCAGTGACGACGTTTTCGGGGTAGAGCGGACTGGAAGCGTGCATTTTGACGCACTCGGGTTCCTTGGCGAGATCCAAAGGTTTGGGTCTGGGGGGAGTGCCGGAGAGTGTGACTTTGCCGGAGACGGTGCTACCGGTGGGAGACGCGAGTGCTTGCAGCGGAATCGCGAGAAGGGCGAGGAGGACAAGACACGGTCTGGCTGAGTTCATCGATGATCTTCCCCTTAATCAATAGAAATATAGGGTTCCGGTGGCCGCCCATGTCAGTTGTTTCTATTTTGCCGTGACGATGCGAAGGGCGATTGAGGTTTTTTTCGAGAGCGCCCAAAGAATCACTGGGTTTCAGGACTTGCCGGCAGAGCGCGTTCGGGGGGAGCTAGAAAAAGTTTGTAGAAAGGGTGGGGCCGAGAAGGATTTGTGCGCCGAGTTGGTCGACGGAATGAGCGCTGTTACTGAGGACGACGATGGCGCGGCGAGAGTTGAGTTCTAGACCAAGAAAGGAGCGGGAGCCGCCAGTGCCGCCGTTGTGCCAAGCGACTTGGTAGTGTTCGGTGGTTCGAAGCATCCATCCGAGGCCCACACTGCGGCCCGAGCGACCGGCGTTCGCCAAGGGCTGAAGCATGGAGGCGCAGAGCGGGGGAGTTGCGGCGAGTGCGGCGGAAGCGAAGAGGAGCATATCGTGCATGGAGGAGAGCAGGCCACCGGCACCAGCGAGTGCGGACATGGTCCACACGGGAGTGGGACGAAGAGACTTGACGTGAGGCTGGGCCAGGAAGGGTTGTTCATGCGGAGGAATGTGAAGATAGGTGCGAGACATGGCGAGTGGAGTGGTGACGCGCTTGGCGATCAAGGTTGCGTAATCGGTTTTTTCCCGTGTATCGAAGACATTGGCGAGAATGCCCGCGGCTAGATTGGAATAGAGGAATACGCCGCGCGGGAGTGTTTTCCCCTTCAGAGTGACAAGATAAACCTGCAGATCGTGCTGGGAATAATTGGCGTAAGGATCGCGCGGGTGGAGCAGCAAATTGGACCACCAGGCGAAGCCGGAGGGCAATCTGGGTAAGCCCGAGGTGTGCGTGGCGAGTTGTTTCAGGGTGCGATCGCCGATGCTGTCAGGAGGGAGAGGAAGAAATTTGGAAAGGGGATCGTCAAGGGCGAGTGCGCCGCGGGCGACAGCGTCGGCCAGAGCTGCGGCGGTGAAGAGTTTGGTGATGGAGCCGATTTCGAAGAGGGTTTGGTCGTCAACTTCGGGTCGGGCGGGATTGCCGGAGATGCCGGCGGAGATGAGACGGGCGCCGTTGTCATCGAGTAGGCCGACGATAATGCCGACGGAGAGTTTTTGGCGGATGCGATCGTGGAGCAAGGCCTGAATCGCGTCGTTGGAGGGAAGAGGTTGCATTGTTCGAGGAACGGCACTCCTAAGGAGGTTGCGGAAGTCGAAAACCAATTCCCCAGTAAAGGCACAGCGCTACATGCTAGAACTTGGCTAACTCCTTGGCGGCGGTGAAGACCTTTTGGGCGTTGGGGAGGAAGGCTTCCTCCAGCGTCGGCGCGTAGGGGACAGGAGTGTCGAGCGACGCTACGCGGACCAGAGGGCCGTCGAGATCGTGGAAGGCTTTCTCGAAGAGGATGGCCGAGATTTCGGCGGCGATGCCGCCGGTTTTGGTGTCTTCGTGGACGACCAGGCATTTATTGGTTTTTCTGACAGAAGCGAGGATGGTTTCTTCGTCGAGGGGCATGAGGGTGCGGAGATCGATGACCTCGGCTTCAATACCTTCCTTGGCGAGGGCGTCGGCCGCGTCGAGAGAAACGTGCATCATGGCAGCGTAGGAAAGAATGGTGAGGTGCTTGCCTTCACGGCGGATCACGGCTTTGCCGATGGGGACGGTGTAATCGTCCGTTGGAATTTCTTCTTTGATGCGGCGGTAGAGGAATTTGTGTTCGAAGAAGAGGACGGGATTATTGTCGCGAATGCTGGCCTTGAGCAGGCCTTTGGCGTCGTATGGTGTGGAGGGATAAACAATTTTAAAGCCGGGCGTGTGGAAGAAATACATTTCGGGATTCGCAGAGTGGAACGGGCCGCCATGGACGCCGCCGCCGGAAGGGCCGCGAACGACGATGGGCGCGGGTGCGTTCCAGAGATAGTGTCCTTTGGCGACAAAATTGGTGAGCTGGTTGAAGCAACAGACGATGAAATCGATGAACTGCATTTCGGCGATGGGACGAAGGCCGAGATAGCTCATGCCGCAGGCCGCGCCGATGATGGCACTTTCGGCGATGGGCGTGTCGATGACACGTTCCCAGCCAAATTTTTCGAGCAGGCCTTCGCTGGTTTTGAACGCGCCGCCGTAGACGCCGACGTCTTCGCCGATGAGGACGACACGAGGGTCGGCAGCCATTTCTTCGAACATGGCTTGGCGAATGGCTTCGAGGAAGGTGATAGGAGCCATGATCAGCGGCCTCCCTTCTTCGTCGACTTAGCGGGAGCGGATTTTTTTGCCGTGGGCTTTCTCATTGGGCGAGGCGCTGGGTTCGCTGATGATTTTGGTGGCGCTGTTTCGACGGGCTGCTTTGGAGGCGGCAGGACGGCAGGTTTCCCGGCGGATGCCGCAGCGGGCACATCGCCAAAATGAATCGGTGCGCGGTCACCGGAGGACCTGCCACCACGACCGAAGCCTTCCACAACCCAGGCGGGATCAACAGAGGCTTTTGGCGGGAGAAGTTCGTCGATGGGGCGTTGCCACTTGGGCTGAATATTGTGGCATTCGGGGCCGGTACAGTAAACGCCTTGGCTGGCGGTTTCGGGCGGGGGCATGGGGGAGTTCTCGGCGAACTCGCGTTCCGTTTCGAGGAGTGCGTGGATTTTGTCTTCGATTTCTTTTTTGCCTTTGGGGTCGAGAAGTTTTTCATCAGTGAGAAATTTTTCGTAAAGGGCGATGGGGTCGCGCTTTTCCCAGTAGGCGCGTTGGTCTTTGGGGACGTACTCGGCAGGGTCGTGCTGAGCGTGGCCACGGCGGCGGAAGGTTTTGGCTTCGATGAGGATGGGGCCTTCGCCGACGCGAGCGCGTTCGACGGCTTCCTTGGTGGTGTTGTAAACAGCGACGACGTCGTTGCCATCGACGATGTAACTGGAAATGCCGTAGGCCTTGGCGCGGTCAGCTAGATCCTCGAGGGGAACTTGCCGGCGGACGGGAGTGGAATAGGCCCAAAGATTATTTTCGAGAATGAGAACCAAGGCGGCTTTTTGCGATGCGGCGAGATTCAGGCCCTCGTGAAACACGCCGGTGGAGCTGCCGCCGTCGCCGATCCAGGTCATGGCGACGATTTTCTGGCCGAGGTAACGGCCGGCCATGGCCACGCCAGTCATGACGGGGATGAGATCGCCGAGCATGGAAATGGGGGAGATGATGTGAAGATTTTCGAGGTCGCCGAAATGGCTGGTGCCGTCTTTGCCTTTGGTGGGCGAAGTGTACTTGGCCATATGCTGGGTGAAAATGTCGCGCGGAGGAACTCCTTTAACGAGGAGGGCGCCGATGTTGCGGATCATGGGGGCGAGCCAATCGCGTTTTTCGAGGGCGTAGGCGCTGCCAACGGAGATGCCTTCCTGGCCGAGGCTGGCGTAGAGACCGCCGACAATTTTATTTTGGCGGAAGAGGCGGGTCATCGTCTCCTCGACTTCGCGGTTGAGACGCATGTAGTAGTAGAGGTCGAGGTATTGCTGGCGGGATAGTTTTTTGGATTTTGCGGGAGCTCCCGAAACAGGCATCGTTGCGTTTCTCCGAATGAATCGTCGGCATTCTATCTTACGTGGAATGCGGGGCGAGGTGCTAATGGGATGGCGTTGCGGTGGTGATTATTTCTTGCGGAGTTCGACGTAGCTGCAGGTGTCTGTGCCGGGCAGATTCATGTGAACTACGAGAGGCTTTTTGTGCCGGAAGTGGGAATTGATGTCGATGATGGCGTTAGCGGGGCAGAAACCGATAAGTTGGCCAACGAGACGATATTCGCCATCGGGCAGGTCGTGGGTGTCGAGCGAGAAGTTGCCGTTGCGGTCGGCCTGGGCGAAGCGCATTAATTTGTGATCCGGTGTGGAGAAAAGGCCGAGACAGAGTTGGGCAACGGGTTTTCCGTTCTGGTCGAGAGCGGCACCCTGGACGCGATGTAATTCGAGGGGCTGAGGGTCAAACTTATTTTGATGAAGGTAGGGGATGTTGCTGCAGGGTTGGGGCTGGGCAATCAGGCAGACGGCGCTGGATGCGGTGAATGCCACGGCAAGAAAGAACTTCACAAACCAATCTGCTTTTCTCACGCTGGTTCCCCTGGAAATGCGGGCTGAGAAGAGGAGTCTACACTGTTTCGGGGCCATCAGGTGGTCAGGTCTCGGATGGCGATCTAAAGTTCGGCCGCTACACAAGCTAGACTGCAAGAGGCGGGGAAGCGGGGGTAACGCGCTGGATGAGTTCCTGGGCGTCGAAGGGGGCGCGGACTTTGGCATCGTTGTCGAAATAGACGAAGACGTCGCGAGTTTTGGCCTTGGGGGGGTTCTTTTGGAGAATTTTTTCCGTGGCGGGCTCGCTGCCGCTGGCCCAAGCTTTCACCCATTCGGCCCACACATCGAGGGACTTGGCATCGTAGCCGCTGGCGTAGAGGACTTCGGAGCCGTGCAGGCGGCAGTAGACGAAGTCTGAGGTGACGTCGGTGATTTTGGGCCATTCAATGGTGTCGGCACAGACGATGGCGACATCGTATTTGCGGAGAAGTTCGAGAAATTCGGGAATGGCGAAACTGGCGTTGCGAATTTCAATGGCGTGACGAAGCTTGAGATGGTCATCGACATCTTCGAAGGCAACGCGCTTTTTCATCCAAGTGTCATGATTGGAGGCCAGGTATTTTGCGGCAGCGGTGTCGTGGGGAAGCATTCTCAGGAATTTTTCCATTTTTTCGGCGTCGAGTTTGAAATTCGGCGGGAATTGCCAGAGGAAGGGGCCGAGTTTTTCGCCGAGGAGCAGCACACCGGAGGCGAGAAAGTTCGCGAGGGGGGCTTCGACTTCACGCAAGCGCTGAATGTGGGTGATATAGCGGGGGCCTTTCACGGAGAATTTGAAATCGGGAGGGGTGGTGTCGTGCCAGCTTTGAAAGCTGGTCGGGCGTTGGAGGGAATAGAAGGTTCCGTTGATTTCGAGCGATGTGAGCTTGCTTGAGGCGAATTCGAGTTCCTGGCGTTGAGGGAGTTTCGGAGGATAGAAAACGCCGCGCCAGGGTACATAGCGCCAGCCGGAAATGCCTATGCGAATTTGGCCGGTTTTGGGCATGAGCCAAGTATTAGTTTTGCACCCAGAGCACGGTGAGCTCTGAGGCAGGGAAAGACAATACGGAAAAAAGAGTAGTGGCGCAAGCGCTCGCTAGAGAGCCGCCGCACTCAGTTGGGACTGGAGCTCTTCGCGCGAGATGGGATAAGGGTCACGGCCGATGAGATCGGCCAGGTGGCGGGTGAGATGGGGTTTTACTTCGTCAGGCGTGATCGGGCGCTGGAGAAATTTTTCTAGCGAGGTGGCTTTGCGATCGGCTATGCCACAAGGAATGATCAGGTCGAAGTAGCGCAGGTCAGTGGAAACGTTGTAAGCGAAACCGTGGGAAGTGACCCAGCGGCTGATGTGGACGCCGATGGCCGCGAGTTTTTCTTCGGTTGCGTCAGAGGTTGAAAGCCGAGCGTCGCTTCGAGTTTGCGTCGCGGTAGATTCCGCGGACTTTAGGGGCTGACGCCCCAGGTAATCTTGAGCACCTACGTGGGGACTGAAGTCCCCACCTCCTGAAGAAGATTGTTGCTGAGCAAGCTCTAAAGCCGTGCCTGCATTTGAGGCTGTTTGATCAAGGGATCGTGGCACAACCCAAATGCCGGTCTTGCCGAGAACGCGATAGGCGGTGACACCGAAATTCGCGGAAGCGCGGATCATGGCTTCCTCGAGAGTGCGGACATACCAGCCGACGTCGCGTTTGATTTTGTCGAGATTCAGGATGGGATAGCCGACAATCTGTCCGGGGCCGTGATACGTGATGTCGCCCCCGCGATTGGTGGAGTAGAGTTCGATATTTTTCTGGCGGAGGACGTGTTCGGAGGCCAGGAGATTGGAACGATTCGCGTTGCGGCCCAGAGTGATTACGTGGGGATGTTCGCAGAGTAGGAGAACGTCGTCGATGGCGCTGGCTTTACGGGCGGCGACCAGGCGCTGCTGGAGGGCGTAAGCATCGGTGTAGGAGATTAGGCCGAGGTCGTTGATGAGGAGTAGAGGCATGGGAAGCGTATGAGTTTAGTTGTTCGGAGTGCGCGATGGATACATTTTGCCATTATTTGGGGTTAAGGTGCTTCGCTGAGGGCTCGGGATGACACGTGGGGATTGGGGAAAATAAAGAGAGATCCCTCACTTCGCGGACTCCGTTCGGGATGACGAACAGCTATATATGTTCGGGAGGATTCATCGCGGAAGGCGCGATGGACAACCGTACCTCACTTCGTTCGGAATGACAGGGTGTCGGTTCGGAGTTAGACGTTGATCTGGAGGCCGCGGACGGAAGCGAAGGCGTCGCCCATGGCTTCCCAGACGGTGGGATGGGCATGGACCATGGTCATCATGTCGTCGATGGTGCCCTCGAGCTTGAGCACCGTGGCGGCTTCGGAAAGAATTTCCGTGGCTAGCGGGCCGATGATGTGAATGCCCAGAACCTCACCATATTTTTCGTCGGAGACGACTTTAATGAAACCACCGTGATTGCCGAGAATGGTGGCTTTGCTGTTGCCGACGAAGGGAAACTTGCCGGTTTTCACGGCGTAGCCCGCGTCTTTGGCCTGTTTTTCGGTGAGGCCGATGGAGCCGATCTGAGGCTCGCAATAGGTGGCATTGGGGATGCGCGTTTTCAGTAGTTTCTGCGTGGGGAGTCCTTTGATGTGAGTGACGGCGATGATGCCTTCCATCATGGCAGCGTGAGCTAACAGGGGCATGCCCGCGACAATGTCGCCGACCGCGTAGAGAGCAGGCTCGGCGGTTTGGAAGTGGTCGTCCACAAATACGAAACCACGTTCGACTCTGGCTTTGGATTTTTCCAGGCCGCAGTTTTCGGTGAGCGGCTTGCGGCCAACAGCAAGAAGCAATTTGTCGGCTTGCAGGGTTTGCGCGTTGCCGGCTTTATCCTTGAAGGAGACGGTCACACCTTTGGGGTCTTTCTTGACGCTGTCGACGGCACAACTGGTGAAAATGTTGATACCCTTTTTCTTGAAGGACTTTTCGAGTTCGGCGGAAATCTCCTCGTCTTCCAGGGGAACGGTGCGGGGAAGAGCTTCGAGGATGGTGACCTGGGTGCCGAAGGAATTGTAGATGGAGGCGAACTCGACACCAACGGCACCGGCGCCCACGACGATGAGCGTTTTAGGAATGTTGGGCAATTCGAGAATGGAGCGATTGGTCAGAATTTGTTTGTGATCGGGCTCGATGCCTGGAAGGGATTTGGCTTCGGAGCCGCTGACGAGAAGGATGTTGTCGGCTTCGACGGTGGATTTCTTGCCGTCTTTTTCGACGGAGATTTTTCCGGGGCCTTCATATCTGCCCCAGCCCTGCAGCCACTCGACTTTATTTTTCTTGAAGAGGAATTCGATGCCTTTGGCGTGCTTGGTAACGATTTTATTTTTGCGAGTGAGAATGTTGGCCCAATTGACCTTGAGGCCGGAAACTTCGAAGCCAAGTTCGGCGCCATTTTTGAAGTGGTCGTAGACATCGGCGTGATGGAGAAGGACTTTGGTGGGAATACAGCCGACATGAAGACAGGTGCCGCCGAGAAAAGGATCTTTTTCCACGACGATGGTTTTGAGGCCGAGCTCGCCGGCGCGGATTGCGGAAACATAGCCACCCGGACCACTACCGATAATCGCAACGTCATATTTGGCCACGCCGTTTCTCTCCCTTCGCGATAAACCGAAATTGGCCGAGCCACCACGACGGCCGTAAAAGGCACGAAACGAATTAGATGCCCAACTGACAGCGTACGGGTAAAACCTGGTGGAGCAGGACAGAACCCGAGAAAACAGAATTGTAGCAGTGGGTAGAGTGGCCTCGCAATGAAGAGGGGGAAGCGCGGAGGGAGGCGAGCGTTTCCATTTCGGAACGGCCTCGTTTCCCTGCTAGTACCATAAATAAATAGTGATAAATAATTATTGTAGTGATTACTACAGTGTTATATATAAATTAAATCCTACCGCAACTTTTTTCCCCAGGTCACCGCGACAGGAAATAACCACATCGGAGGCAAGTATGTCAGCTGCTAGTGGGGTCCGGTGGTATTGCCCCAATCGAGATTGCAACTGGTCATTCGTGGCAACGATAACAGAAGACAGCGGCGAGCCGCGGTGCGTGTGCGGCAGCAAGATGAGGAGAGGGGACGCCGTGCTGGTGTTTCATTATCTGGACTTTTTGGGGGAGGACGCGGGCGTAGATGAAACGTTAGGAGTAGAGAAAGAGTGATCGCCATGCGAGCTACACGAGTGGAGGTGCTGGGCGCACGGGAAGAAATGCCGCTGGTGATCCGAGCGCGGTTTGAAAAGACGTTTTTCGGGCTGGGGGCGTTTGCCGCGGTGATTTTACTGGTGGGCGGGGCATATTTGATGACCGAAGTAATGATTGATCCGATGGGAGCGTCGGATGTGCGGGTGTTAGGCGCCGGCTTCGCATTGGCCCTGTCGAGTTTCCTGCTGGTGTATTTCGTTTGGCCCAAGGGGAAGTTGGAGCTGGCGAAACGGGAGCGAATGCGGAATCAGGAAGAGTGGGAGAGCCGGGTGCTGACCGTCTACGGAGAGACAGTACAAACGCGAGTGATCGGCTTACGGGAAGTGCGAAAGGAGAAAACCTTGCCCGGGCCGATGTGAGGGACCGGCAGTCAGGTTCGAGGGAGCGCCGGGAGATAACGCTCCTCGAGAAGAATGCGATGGTGTCGTTCGTGGCCGGCAATGACGAAGGCGAGAGCGAGCACGCTGACTTCTTTTCCACTGGCGTTGCCGCGACGGAGCCAAGCCGCATCGTCGAAATAGCGGACCAGAGAGATGGTGGCTTCACGCACGGTGGAGAATTCCTGGAGGAGGTCCGAAACTTTGCGGGCCGAGAAGTTTCCAGCCTGGATGTAGCCGTCCTGTTCGAACCCAGCGAGCGGCGTTTGGTCGCCGCGGCCGATGCGGAGGAGGCGATAGGCAAAGATGCGTTCCGTGTCGCTGATATGACCAATAACTTCTTTAATGGACCATTTACCGGGAGCATAGCGAAATTCGGCTTGTTTTTCGGTAAGAGGGGAAAGCAGGCGGACCAAAGCGCGCTGCTGTTCTTGAAGAATTTCCAGAAAATCACCGCCGGGTACGAGGGCAACATATTTTTCGTAGAAGAGGGCGTAGTCGCCCTGCGCCGGTCGTTTCTGTGTCATGATGCGCTAACCTCCATGGGGCGATGGAGAGAAAATTATAGCGCGGTTGGTGATCCCGGGCGTGAATGGAAACGGACGGATGAGCGAGTTGAACTTCGAGAAAATGCGAGTGGGCTTTCAGGGCGAGCCTGGGGCGTTCAGCGAGGAAGCCGCGGTGCAACTGCTGGGGGAAGGGATTACCACGGTGCCGCGCGCGACGTTTGAGGCGACATTTCGGGCAATTGGGGAAGGTGCGGCGGACGCGTTGGTAGTGCCGGTGGAGAACACGCTGGCCGGGTCGGTGGTGCGGGTGTACGACCTACTGTTGAAAAGCGGGCTGGAAATTTGCGGGGAGACGATCCTTCCGATCGAACACCACTTGTTGGGCTGTCCGGGAGCAGAATTTGCGTGGATACGGGCGGTGGCTTCACACCCAATGGCGCTGGCGCAGTGCGAGCGGTTCTTCGAAGCGAATCCTGGGGTCAAGCGCGTGCCTGCGGAAGATACCGCGGGAAGCGTGCGGGAAATGATGGAACGGGGGGATAAGAGTTGCGCGGCGATCGCGGGGAGACGAGCGGCGGCGCAGTATGGCGCGATCTTTTTGCGGGAAAATATTCAGGACGACGCAGAGAATTTTACGCGATTCCTGTTGCTGTTGCCGCCGGAGGAAGCGGAGCGGTATGGGGCGAAGGGCGCGAAGAAAATGTCTTTGGCGATGCGGCTGGCGCATAAGCCTGGCGCGCTGCTGGCGTCGTTGGAACCGTTTTCACGGCACGGAGTGAATTTGCTGAAAATTGAGAGCCGGCCGATTCATGGGAAGCCGTTTGAGTATCAATTTTATGTGGATGTGGAGGCGAAAGAGGGGGAACAGTTGGAGCAGGCGTTGAAGGAAGTGCGGGAGGCGACCAGCGATTTGCGGGTGTTGGGATTGTATGAGGCGGCGCGGCGGGTGTAGCGCAATAGAACTGCGGCCATCCTTGGACCGATCTGAGATTCGGCCACTACACAAGCCCGGAAGACCCGAGAGTTGGGTATATCTGTGCCACGGGTCAGAGAACAATTGGTTGCCCAAAAATGGTGGGCGAAAAGAAACGGCTCGCAATTTATTGCGAGCCGTTTTTCTTTTGGACTGCTTGGATATGGGCCGCTTGCCGGACGCGTCTAAGATTAGTGATGGCCGCCGCCGCTGTGGCCGGTGGCGGGAGAGGAAGTGGTGGTGTGCGAGGACGATGACGATGGGCCTGGCGACGTAGAAGTAACGTCGTCCCAGGCGGCTCCGCCCGGAGCGTGAGGTGGATTAGGCGGTGAGATGTGCGGACGCGCGGGTACGGAAGCGCTGCGCGCAATGGTCGGTGGATTAGGAGTGTGAGCCGAGTTAGCGCCGGCAACTGCATTGGCTACAGTTCCCTTTTCGGTGGAGTTCACCGCAGGAGGTTTCGCCTCAGCCGCGGCGGTCCGCGAGTTGTTGGCGTTCACGAAACGGTGTTGCGAAGGATCGTAGACAATCGAAGAATCGCGACTGAGGGTGACGGGACGGTTGGTGCCAGAAAGAATGGTGCGGGAAACACGAGTTGGTGGCGTGGAAGCCGCGAGCGTGGTGGCTGACAGGGATTCCCGCGGAGGATTCTTCACGATGGACCATTTTTCTGCCCCGGCGGGAACGGGGATGGCCGAGACGGAATTGTCGTGGAGAGTGTAAATCCCCTGAGCAAGATTGGCTGGGGCTTTTCCGGGCTTGTCGACCGGGCTAATCGGAACCAAGCCGGTCGTAGTGCCGGAACGTACCCAAACCGCAGTGATCGGGTGGTAAGCGATTGGCACGCCACCGCCGTAGCCATAGCCGTACCCAAGTCCACCGTAGCCGAAACCGGTGGGCATCCACATCCAACCCATAGGACCAAACATCCAGCTACCGTAGTGAAAAGGCAGCCAGCCCCAAGGCGCGAAACTAATAAAATTCCAGCCGAGAAAAGGATCGGAGTACCAATTGCCGAACGCAAAAGGACTCCAACCCATGCCGACGCCGTAGGGCTGCCATCCATAGCCGTAACCGGGCACGTTGTAAAAGGCTCCGTAGTTGTAGAGGTCGGCGAAGCCCGAGGTGTAACCCGGAGAGTTTACATATTGGCTGGAATAAGCGGTGGCGGTGGCGACGGCGTCGATGCGCCCGGAAACCCACTTCTCGAAATCATCGTCGTCGGAGGCGCGAGCGACGGTGACCGGTGCGCTGGCATTGTTAATGTCGACCGAGTAGGACTGGCCCTTTTCGAGAGGCTTGGAGGTTTTATTGCGAAGAACATTGATCTGGCCAGTTTCGACATTGACCTTGCTGCCGTCGTCGAAGTTGTCGAGACGGAAGCGGGTGCGGCTGTTGGCTTCGACGCTGAAATCGCCGCCGGTGACGCTAAAATAATCGTTTTGGGCCGGATGCACGTAAAAGATGGCGCTGCCTTGGCGCAAGATCAGTCGAGTGATGTGGGCGCCTTCGTCGAGAGACAGATCGTAGAACTCCACGAGAGTGTTGGCACTGAGGAAAGCCATGGCGCCATTTTCGAATTCGACTTCGGCACGGCCGTTATTGTCGGTGGCAATGGCGTAGCCTTGGCGAATCGGGAGGTTCAGGGGCGCAACTTCCCAGGTTGCTTTGGAATCTTCCAAAGAATCCTTGTGAAATTCGCGGGAAAAGCGGACGTCGCCCTGCACCAGACTGAGACGAACGATGCGTGCATGACTGGCATCGGCTGAAGCTGGTGGTGGAGCAGACAAACACAGCAAAGCAAAAGAAAGACAAATGAAGAAGAGGAAAAGGCGTTTCATGACGTACCTCAAGGACCCTGGGTGCTACAGGTAAGACGATAACGCAAGTCAGAGGGTTGCGTTAGATAAAAATGCTTTAGAAGGTGCAGGGCGTGAGGTGCGGCTAGTACATCGGCAAGTTTATTAGCTAAGCTGTCTGGAAACAGGTTTTTAGCAGCAGTGGAGACTAAGCAAATGAGTGAAAAACAGTCCTGCAAGTACATACCATGGAAGAGCGTGGAGCACGAGGAGTTGAACGGGTTGATCGGGCGGGAGATGCTGGTTGGAGACCAGATCATGCTGGCGCGGGTGTTTCTGAAGAAGGGAGCGCACGTTCCGCTGCACCATCATCACAACGAGCAGGTGACCTACATACTGGAAGGCGCGCTCAAGTTTGCGCTGGAAGGGAAAGAAATTGTCGTGCGCGCGGGTGAGGTGTTGTGTATCCCTGGGAATATGCCGCACGAAGCGTGGGCGTTGGAAGATACGCTGGACCTGGACGTGTTCAATCCGCCGCGAGAAGACTGGCTGAACAAAGCAGACGATTACTTGCGGCTGGGCATTCCCCGAAAGTAGCTGAACTGGTTTTGCCGTAAATCCCGCTGGTGCCAATAGACCGAACAACACCTCCGACAACAGACAAAGAATAGGTGTCGGATTCCCCTGACCATTTCTTGAGCTGGAAAGTTTTGCCGGGCTGGACGCGTTGCACGGCAATTCCGGTGAATGTGAGCGGTTGCTGATAGGCGCAGAGTTGGGGTGGGTGATTGGCCTGGAGGAAGTAGATGGCGCCCTCGCCGACTACACTGGAAGCGCCGTCGGGCTCAACCAAGAGCGCGGCGTTTTCGTCCACGGCGATGGCACGAACCTGTTTGGCCCACCCATCCTGAAGGATGCGAGCCATAAAAACCAGTAAACGGCCGAGGCGATCGCGTTTGACGAAATGGGTGTCGGTGATTGTGTCTGCTAAGAGCGGGATGCGGAGAAAATCACGGGTGAGGGTGACTTTGTTGCCGTAGGGATTGGCCAGAGCTTCCGGCGAATAGATAGTGTCGATCATGGAAGAAAAGGAGAATTGGCCGAGGATAGCCAGGCCGGCGCTGGAACCACCGATGGGTTTGCCGGCAGCGATGTGACGATTGAGAGCGTCTTGCACGGGAGTGTCCTGCCAGTAGCGCACGTAGTCGGATTGATCTCCGCCAGCGATGAAAATACTTTCGGCCTGTTCAATGATTTTGACAACGGCGGGATCTTCGGAATCTTTGCGACTGAAGAAGGAAAGTGTAGCTTCAGAGTTGAGCGGGCAAATGGCGCGGAGCCTTTCATCTTCGCGCTTGAGGTAATCGTCTTCATCGTTAGCACTCAAGACCAGGAAATCGCCGCCGTTGGCGCGTTCACAAAGGAATTTGAAGGCGGCATCCTGGTGCGAGCCGCCGCCCATTAAGGCAAAACCGGTGCGTGGCGTAACTGTAGAGTCGGCAGAGTTGCCGGTGCGCAGATATTTCCATTTAGCCTGAGCCGGCGCTGGTGGCGCGAGCAGTACCAGAAAAAGGAATAGTGCGGTCGGCGTGAGAAGCAAATGACGAACGGAGGTCCGGGGCATGAGTCTGGGAATTTTAGCAGAAAAGGAAGCTAGCGCAGTTGATGAGCTATTCAGATGTGGCGCACTCGACGGGTTGGGCGTGGAGCAATTCGGTTAAAACGTGGGGTGAGATGGAGACGAGAAAACCGCGGTGTCCTCCGTTGATGTAGATCAGCGGGAGATCGAGGATAGAGCGCTCCACGAAAATGGGAAGGGGCTTACGCAGACCGAACGGCGATGTGCCACCGACCTGATAGCCGGTGTGACGCTGAGCTGTTTCCGGTTTGCATGGTTCTACGTGTTTCATGCCGATCTGGCGGGCGAGGCTTTTCAAGCTCACTTTCCGATCACCGTGCATGAGAACGATCAACGGTTTAGCGTCTTGATCCTGCATGACCAGAGTTTTAACGACCGCGTGTTCGGGAACGCGTAATTGTTTGGAGGACTCGGCGGTGCCGCCATGTTCTACATAGTCGTAGAGATGCTCGGTAAAGTTCACGTTGCTTTGGCGAAGGAAAGTGGTTGCGGAAGTTTCGGGGGCGTGTTGCTTGTGGCGCATTTGTGATTGCGCGATAAATGTTACTGCGCGACGGGCTTTGGTTTTGGCAGGGGCAAATAATCCTTTTCATATTTAGCGAGATCGACGGTGCGCCAATCACCACGAATAATGGCGGCGCGGATTTGCGCCGGGCTCTTGCCGCCGCGGGTCTGCTCGTAGGCGTAAAAGACTTCTTTCTGGCAGATGTCACAGCGAGAGCCGTGTTGGCTGACATAGCAATCGAGCAAGCTGCCATGGCCGACGGCGCGATCGCAGTGACAATAGCAGGGCTGCTGATAAATGACTTTCCTGATGCGTCCGGCAAATACGTAAGCGTTGAACGCGAGCTTATCGGTGTAAACCGCGGGATTGACGGTAGGGGGTAATTCGCCCGCAGGAGGCTGCGAGTGAAATGCTGGAACCGGTTCAGCGGTATCGCTGGCATCCGTGTCGGATGTTTGTTGTTGGGCTTGAGTGGCGGCGAAGTGGGGAAGGACCAGAAACGCGGCACAGAACGTGGTGAGTGCGAAGGCACTGGCGAGTTTGGTGAGGTGGTTCATGTGGATTCATCCTTGCGGCCTGCGATTTGGACGATTCCAATGTACGGCGAATGCCGCGAGAATTCCAGCGGGGATCGGGTGTGATTGGAAGGGATTCTGCGGATCGCGCCCTTCGAGGCTCAGAGCAGGTTCTCTAAGGCGCTGACATCAAGGGAGCGTCATACCAGCGGCCTGCCTCAGAAGGCGGACCCTACAACAAGCTGGGCGGACGTCGCGGTGTGCTGCAAGACGCGGTGGTCGAGATACTTCATCCTTCGTCGCGCAGAAGCTTGCACTTCAGGATGACAGATCAAAGTGAACGGTTGACCGCAGTTAGCGGACAATTACGGGCCTTAGGGAGATAGGGGGAATGGCGGCTGCGGCGCGCTCGGCCAAATGTTTCTGGCGCACGTTATGATGGACACGGCGGCCCCAGGTTTTCACGAAGGAATAGTTCAGCGCGCCGCCAATGGCGGAACTGGCTAAAGGAATCAAGCGGCCCACCCACTTTTCGGCACTTTCTTCGCCGATGCGGATCGCTAAACTTTTTGCGAGGCGGGGAGCGAGTTTCTCAATCATCTGTTTTTCGGCCAGATCCTTGCCGAGATCCACTCCGGACGCCGTGGCGGCGGCGATCCACATTTGAACGCGGCGCTCGACACCGTTTTCCTGGAAACCGTAAAGCAGGCAGAGTTTCTGAATAAGACGGAGGGTAATCACGGTAAGGAAGCCAGTATCGGGAACAATGGTGATGACTCCGCCGAGGCCGAAGCCTGCTCCTTGGGCCATGGCCAAACGTTGGGCCTGGTGAATCAGGCGTTCGGCGATGGCATCGAGTTTCTCCATGGGAGCGTCTTTCATGCGGCCGAAATGGGGCACCCACAGACCATGCTTTTCCGCGAGCTGCCGGCGAAAGTCTTCCGGATCAATTTCCACGGAGCGGAGACCGCGAAGCACGCCGAAGCGCACAAAACGACTCACGGCGCGTCCTGCCATCGACTTGTATAACTTCGCCATGCGGTTAAGCATCCTATGTCGGGTTAGAGCCGGTCAAGGGGCGTTAAGTTGCATGCATTCCGGGGAAGTCTTGACTGGCTGGAAACAAGCAGGGAAGAAAAGAACCGGCGTCCTACTTGACGCCGAGAAAGTTTTGGGTAAACTGCGTTTTTGCTATGGCCACCGTTGGTCCAATGCTGGCGGCTGAAGTGCTCGCGGATTTTGCGTTTCCGCAGCGCGAGGCGGCGTTTTTTTACGGATTGTTCCTGCGAGGACATTCCCCGGAGGAACTGCGCCGCGATATCGAAGTGCCGCCGGCGGTGTTAGCGAAGTGGCACAAAGATGCGGAACGCGAGCCGCACCTGCGGGACGTGTTTTCGCAAATGGTGGAATATCGACGGCATGTATTGGCGATATTCGATACGCTGGTGGGTTCGGAGCGGCACCACCGGCACGTGCAGTAAAGCGGGTTTCTAACGTTTCCGGATATCCGTAATTTCGAAACGCCTCAGGGGCTGAAGCCCACTCAGGGTACACAGGTTACGTCGGAGCTGAAGCTCGGATCCCGAAGGCCGAGAAGTGGTTTCCTGTACTCAGAGAAGAGAGAATTCTCGCTCAATGACAGGCTGGACGCTTCCGAGGCTTCCACCTCGTAAAGACCCCGTCGGAACTGCCCGACATACTGGTACGGCCACACCTCCCTAAAAGTGGATCACGGCGCACAGGTCCGCGAATCGAAGCAACTTAGAAGAAAGTCGCGCCGTCTAAGGGGAAAACGGCGGAAAAGTGGTTTTGAATGAGAGGGATTCGTGAATTGACGGAGTGTGAATGAGGGATTAGAATCAAAGCGTCGTAGGGGTGTCCACCATGGTGAGCAGCATCCGAAAATTATCCGCCTTTTTAACCGCAGCGGTCTTCTTGCTAACTCTCCCGGTATACGCACAGCAGGGTCAAGATCAAGGATCCACGCAAGGCCAGAGTGCCGGCCAAGCTGCTATCGATAAAGAGAAGGATCCGACGGTCGACATACCGCAGAATCTGAAGCTCACCAAAGAACAAAAGCAGAAGATGAAGAAGACCCTGAAGGAGTTGGACAACAACTACAAAACGTGGCTGAACGAGGACGTTGTCTACATCATTACTCCCGAAGAGCGCGCGGCTTTTTTGCAGTTGGAAACGAACGAAGAACGGGAACAGTTTATTGAGTCTTTCTGGTTGCGGCGGAGCAGCAATCCGGACTTACCGGGAAATGATTTCAAGGAAGAACACTACCGGCGAATCGCTTACGCTAACGAGCATTTTGCGTCTGGAATTCCTGGTTGGAAGACGGATCGCGGGCGCATTTACATCATCTGGGGCGCGCCCGACGAAATCGAGTCGCATCCGACAGGCGGTACGTGGGACCGTCCGATGGAAGAGGGTGGCGGGTCGACGACAACGTACCCCTGGGAGACTTGGCGTTACCGGTATCTGGAAGGAATCCAGGAGAACGTGATTCTGGAATTTGTGGACCCGACGAGCAGCGGCGAATATCACTTGACGATGGATCCTTCCGAAAAAGACGCGCTGTTACACGTGCCTGGGGCCGGTTTGAGCTTATTGGAATCGATGGGTCTGGCATCGAAGACAGATCGATTCACGCGTTCGGATGGCACGAACATGCCGACGGCTCTCGGTGGAACACCGGCGAGTTTGGATGAGTTCAACCGGCTGGAATTGTATGCCAAGGTGAATCGCCCGCCGGAAGTGAAATACAAGGATTTGGAAGCGATTGTTACGTCGCGAATGGTGCGGGACCAGTTGAAGTTTGAGTACCGCACGGACTTTTTGAAGGTGACCAGCGATACGGTGCTGGTGCCGATTTCAGTGCAGATACCGAATAACCAGCTCTCGTTCAAGTCCAAGGAGGGAGTGCACTCGGCGGAGTTGAACATTTTCGGGCGGGTTAGTTCGTTGACGGGAAAAGTGATCACGACGTTTGAAGCGCCGGTTACGCGCGATTATCCGGATTCGCTGTTCTCGTTGGCGGTGAAACAACAGTCGATCTACCAAAATGCGTTGCCGCTGCGGCCGGGGTTGTACCGGCTGGACATAGTGGTGAAGGACGTGAATAGCGGGAACGTCGGTGCGATCAACATGCGCCTAGCAGTGCCGAGGTACGACGAGGACAAGCTGGAAGCGAGCACGCTGATTCTTGCGGACCAGATTGAGCACGTGCCCGCAAAGCAGATTGGCACGGGACAATTCGTACTGGGATCGTCGAAGGTGCGGCCGAAGCTGGATGCGAGTTTCACGCCGGCCGACAAGATGGGAATTTATCTGCAGATCTATAACCTGAAGCCCGATCCAAAAACGCACAAATCCGATGCGGCGTTTGTGTACACAGTGAAAAGGGGCGATCAGCAGGTGATGCAGTTCAAGGAGACCTCTGCGGACATGAAGCAGACCGGCGATCAGGTGACCATCGAGCGGCTTTTGCCGTTGGCGACATTAACGCCGGGGAAGTATACTCTGGACATCAGCGCGACAGATAAGCTGGCCCAGAGCACGATTTCGCGTTCGGCTGAGTTCACGATCAAGGCTCCGGTGGAGCAGAAAGCGGCGGCGAACGTAACGCCGGGGAGGTAAGTTAAGGTGAAGCACGGCCCGCTACTGTGCTTCGGTGTTTTACTCGTTACGTTGGGGGTGTGCGCGGGCGCACCGCCCGCAGCGGCGCAAAGCAATCACAAGCAGCCCGCCGGAACAATTTCCGGAGTCGTCCGCGATCCTGCCGGAATCCCTCAACTTGGCGCCAGCGTAGAAGTACTGGCGGAAGCTCCTGGTGTAATCCTGACGTACCAACTGCTGACCAACACAGAGGGCTACTTCCACTCGAACAATTTGGCGCCTGGTCTATACACAGTGCGAGTGACACTGGCGGGATTCCTGCCTGCGGTGGAGAAGCACGTGCAGATTTCTGCCAATTTGACAACGATAGTGCGGCTGCAATTGGAGTCGTTGTTCGCGTCGATCGAGCAGTTGAGGAGACCGCCGGCAAATGGAATAGCGGAGCCGGACGATTGGAAATGGGTGTTGCGATCAGCGTCGGGAATGCGACCGGTGTTGCAGTGGCACGAAGACGACACTGACGATACGTCGGTGGTGGTGGCAGATCTGGGGCCACCAAAGGAGCTCGGGCAGGTGGCATTCGTGGATGGAGCGCGGCGACCTGGATCGGTTTCTAATTTTGATGGCGCTCCCGGTACAGCGTTTGCGTATGACCAGCGGTTCGCGCGGGACACCCATCTAGTGTTTGCTGGCCAAGTCAGTTATGACGACCAGGCCCCGGCCGGGGCGTTGGCGACGGTATGGATGCCGATGGGCACGCAAGACGACGCGCCACGAACGACGATTGTGCTACGGGAGGCAAAGATTGCGCCGGATGGATCGACATTCCGAGGAGTGCGGATCGATCAAAACGGCATGATGAATTTGTCTGATCGAGAGACGTTACGCGTAGGCGGGGAGTATGTTCTGGTGGGCATGGGTGACGCGGCGTGGAGCATACGGCCGCGGGTGGACCTGCAAACGAAATTGTCACAGAACTGGTATGTAGACACTATTTATGCGTCGCTTCCGGCCGTGGTCACCAATGGCGACAATGCGGTGGCGTATCTGACCGAGAGCGACCAACCGAATACGCTGAATTCGGCGATGAATCAGTTGGATGCGTTTCCGGCGCTGCTGTGGCGCGACGGGAAAGCGGTACTGGAAGATGGGCGTCACGAAGAGCTCGCAATCGACCGGAAGCTGGACACGCACAGCATCCTGCAGATCGCAGCGTTTCACGACGACAATAGCAACGTGGCGTTGTTTGGCAAAGGAACGGATTTGCCGGCGGAATTCTTGCAGGACTACTATTCGAATGCGTTCGCCTACGATGGTGGCTCCTCGGTTTCCTGGGGTGCGCGTGCGGCGTTGCGGGCGAAAATCACAGACGATCTGGAATTGACGACGATTTATGCATTTTCTGGAGCGTTGGTGCCGGTGACCTCCGAGGATGGGTCGCTGCTAGATTCGTTGCATACCGCGGGGAGACACTCGGCGGGGGCCAAGTTGACGGGGAAAATCCCCGTGACGAAAACGAGATTGACGGCTGGGTATAAGTGGGTGAACGGCTTGGCGTTGTCGCGAGTAGATCCCTACGGTGAGGCGATCTACGACATGAATCCGTACCTGCATTTGGGAATCCAGCAGCCACTGCCATGGCTGGGGTTTGGGCACTGGGAAGCGAATGCGGAGTGCGACAACCTGTTGGCGCAAGGGAACGTGCCAATGAGCGCGAGGGAAGGTCAGGTGGTGTTGGTGCCCGCGTTCCGGAGCTTCCGAGGCGGGTTGAGCCTGCAATTCTAAGCGGAATCGTGGTTCTGGAAAGCTGTATTTCGCCTACCAGAAAGTGGAACTGGGTCCTTCCTCCTTCCATAAAACTCTGCAAGTAATGAGAAACAATATGCTTATTTAGGAGCGCGTCTACTAAAGATTGGAATAGGAGTTGCTCCACGAAGTGAGTAAGCTGCCGACTACCGGATCGCTGAACATGAAGGAAAGTCTACGTGTGAGCGTAGGTGCGGTTGTACTGGCGCTAGCAACCCTGGCGGCAGTTATATTCGCATGGCTGAACTTCCTTCAGCGTTCGAGCTATGACTTAGTGGATGACGGGGTGGCGTGGGCGGATACGGGGAAGGCCATTGAGGCTTGGAAGGTCATGGCCAACTCGCCCGGTGCGGCGGCGGGAATCCGGCCCGGGGACCATCTGCTGGCGATCGACGACGTCGCGGTTCCAAATGAAAAGCACGTAGCGCAACGGTTATTTCGGGCAGGCCTATGGACACAGTTGCGTTACAAATTGTCACGGAACGGCGAGGAATTTGAAACGCGGCTGATTACGGCGCCGGCGCAAAAACCACTGGGCATAGAAAACTATGAGCGGGTGGTTGGGCTGCTGTACCTGTTCATCGGACTATTCATTTTCATTCGAAGATGGAATGCGCCGAGGGCAGTGCATTTTTACGTGTTCTGCCTGGTGTCGTTCATCCTATATTCCTTCCACTACAGCGGAAAACTGGACATTTTTGATCTGGAAGTTTATTGGGTGGGAGTCGTGGCGCAAATGTTGGCGCCCACGTTGCTGCTGCACTTTGCGCTAGTGTTTCCGGGACGATCAGGAGCCGACCGCAAATTACTGCTGAAGATCGCGGCGATTTATGCGGTTCCGGCAACGTTGCTGACGGTGCACGTACTGACGGCGTTCAACGCGCTTGGTTTCGTGCCGTCTATTCGATCGCGAGTAGTGCTGGAGCAGATTGAGTATAGCTTCTTGGGCGTGTATTTCCTGGCGGCCGCGCTGGTTTTTTACCGGAGTTACCGGCATACGCGCTCGGGGGTGCTCAGGCAACAACTGAAATGGTTGACGGGCGGAACGTTGGCGGGAAGTTTGCCGTTCACGCTGTTTTACGTTTTGCCATATCTGTTGGATCCGCAAGCGCGGTCGTGGATGCAGTATTCGACGATTACGCTGGTATTGATCCCGCTGTGCTTCGGGTACGCGATCATCCGCTACCGGTTGATGGATGTGGACATCATCTTCAAGCGCGGGTTGGCGTACACGGCGGCGACGGCGGCGGTGGCTGCGGTGTACTTCGGACTGGTTGCGCTGATCGCGGAGATTTTTCACACACAGACAAGCGGGCCAGTGGCCGGGATGATTGCGATCGTGATCGCGGCGTTTTTATTCCAGCCATTTCGCGAAGGGATTCAAGCGCGATTGGACCGGTTCTTTTATCGAGACCGGCTGAATTACCGGCGGACTCTGATTGAGTTCGGGCGAACGCTGACGAATGAGGTCCGGCTGGAGCCGATGCTGGGCTCGGTGATGGACCGCGTATCGCAGACGCTGTTGGTGGATCGGTTGGCTATTTTTGTCGAGGACGCGCAGCGCCCTGGGCAGATGCGTTTGGCGCGTTCGATGGGAGTGCGGCTGGTGGAGCCGTTGGATTTGAGCTTCATCGCGCCATCGCGGCCGGAATTCGTGAATGGGCCAATTTTCTTCGAATCGGCGAGAAGCGCGCGAGACGTGAGCGATTCAGTAAGGCGGACACTGGAACAGCTCGAGCTGAACTATTTCATTCCGTGTCGCATTCGCGATCACACGGTGGCGGTGTTGGGGCTGGGCAAAACGGTAGATGGGGATTATCTGTCGAGCGATGACGTGGAGCTGGTGCAGACGATCGCGGGTTACGTGGCGATCGCGCTGGACAACTCGCAACTGTATACATCGTTAGAACAGAAGGCGGTGGAAGTCGCGCGATTGAAGGATTTCAGCGAGAACATCGTGGAATCGCTGAACGTAGGTGTATTTGCAGTGGATCTGCTGGGGACGGTGGACGCCTGGAACAGCCGAATGGAGCAGTTGATCGGCGTGAGCCAAGCGGATGCGGTGGGCAAGCCGTTCAGCCAATTGTTGCCGCAGGACCTGGTGATGGAAATTGAAGCGCGAGGCGACGAGGAGCAAGTTACCGGGATATACAAACACCGGCTGGTCCATCAGGGTCGAGTTGTGGTGCTGAATGTGTCGATCACGCCGCTGGTGAGCAAGTCTGGAGAAAAAATCGGACGGCTACTGTTGTTTGATGACGTGACGCAACGAGAACGAATGGAAGAGCAGATGTCGCAGACAGAGAAGCTGACATCTCTGGGATTGCTGGCGGCGGGAGTGGCGCACGAAGTGAACACTCCACTGGCGGTGATTTCGAATTACATCCAGATGCTGGCGAAGCAGATGCCGGAAGGCGACCCGCGGCACGCCATCATCGAGAAGATCGTAAAACAGACATTCCGGGCGAGCGAAATCGTGAACAATCTGCTGAATTTTTCGCGCACCGGACCGACGGAACTGGCGGATGTGGACGTGAACCACGTAGTAGAGGAAACCTTGTCGTTGGTGGCCCACCCGCTGAGGACCGCAAAGATTCAAGTGGTGAAACAATTGGGGCAGTCGTTGCCGCCGGTACGAGGTTCCGCGAACAAGTTACAGCAAGTGTTCCTGAATCTTTTCTTGAACGCGCGAGATGCCATGCCGGTGGGAGGGATGTTGGAAGTGCGAACGACCGCACACAATGGCAGCGTGGAAATAGAAGTGGCGGATACGGGCAACGGAATCGAACGTGAGTACATCCATAAAATTTTCGATCCGTTCTTCACGACGAAACCAGGAGGAAGAGGCACAGGTTTGGGATTGAGTGTGAGCTACGGGATTATCAAGGAACACTCCGGCAAGATAGACGTACGGTCAACGCCGGGTCGCGGAACATCGTTCCATGTAGAATTCCCGGCGGTCAGGAAAACAGTACATGTCTAAAGGGTCGATCCTAGTTGTCGACGATGAGTCGGAAATTCGGGAAGGGCTAGAGCTGCTGCTGAAGACCGAGGGGTACGCGGTATCGAGCGCAGAGACGGCCCTCTCGGGAATGTCGCGGCTGGAAGAGCGGCCGTTTGACCTGATGCTGCTGGATGTGAGCCTGCCGGATGGGAATGGGATCGAGATGTTGAAGGACGTACACCGACAGGATCCGCATTTGCCGATCGTGTTGATTACGGCGTATGGCTCTATTGAAATGGCGCGGGCGGCGTTTAAGAGCGGAGCGCTGGATTACATCACCAAGCCGTGGTCGAACGACGAACTTTTAGCACAAGTAGCGCAGGCGGTGGAATCGCGGAAGCTTCGCGACGAGAACGTGCAGCTAAAGCGCGCACTGAAACAGCGATTTAACTTCCCGAACATTATTGGGAAAAGCGAAAAAATGCTGGCGCTGTTGGACCTGGTGGCGCAGGTGGCGCCGTCACGGTCAACGATTCTGATCAGTGGAGAAAGCGGCACGGGAAAAGAGCTAATTGCGAAGGCGATTCATTCGGCTTCGCCGCGGGCGGACAAGGCATTCGTTCCGGTCAACACGGGTTCGATTCCAGTGGACCTATTGGAATCGCAGTTATTCGGGCACGTAAAAGGGGCCTTCACGAGTGCCGTATCTTCGAAGAAGGGACTGTTTGAAGTAGCCGACCAGGGGACCATTTTCTTCGATGAAATCGCCACGGTGAGCCCAGAGACGCAGGCAAAGCTGCTGCGTGTAATTCAGGAACGCGAATTCATGCGATTGGGCGGGACCGAGCAACTGAAGGTGGACGTGCGCATCGTGGCCGCGTCTAACGTGGACCTGTTGTCATTGGTGAAAGAGGGGCGATTTCGCGAAGACCTGTACCACCGGTTGAACGTGATTCACCTGCGGCTGCCCCCCTTGCGGGATCGCCGGGAGGACATTCCGCTTTTGCTGGTGCATTTTATGGAGCGGTTCTGCGTAGAAAATAGCAAGCCGATGCGGCACTTCACGCCGGGAGCGATGAAGCTGCTGATGGACTATGACTGGCCAGGGAACGTTCGGGAACTGGAGAACGTGGTGGAACGCGCGGTGGTGCTCTCGACGCACGAACGCGTGGATGTGGACCTGCTGCCCGATTCGATCCGCAGCAAGGAAATCGTCCGTGGGGTGCGCTTGCAGATGTCGGAGTTCTTGCCGCCACTGCCCGGCGAGCCGGGAGCGCGAACGGCGGCGGACCATCCGAACCCGACGCTATTTCAGATCATGGACGAGGTGGAACGGCGCATCATTGTGGATATGCTGGAACGCTGCGGATGGAACCAAACGGAAGCCGCGGAACGATTCCTGATTCCACTATCGACATTGAACCAGAAGATCAAGCGACTGGGAATCGACGTGCGGCGGCGGGGGCGTGGAGAAGATAGCGGGCATATGGGCGTGGGGAAGTAGAGGGCGAGTTGGCCGGGCTTTCCCGTTTTGGAACGGGAGTTGGGTGTCGGCCAGGTAGTTTGACCTTGCATCCTTGAAGCCGACTGTGCACAGTAACGTCAGATGATTCTCCGGCTTTCGGATTCCCTTTCACGTGGAATAGTGTTGGCTGCAGCGCTGGTAATCGCGCTGTGGCTTTCGTCTTTTGCAGTCCGTTCGGCGATTGCGCGCTCCTATTTTGAAGGCAATTCGATAAAACAGTTGGAGCACGCGGTACGTTTGGAGCCGGGCAATCCGGAATACTGGTATCTCCTCGGGCGATATCAACAATATAACCTGGAGCAGCCGGACGCCGCGCAGGCGGAAAATTCCTACCGGCGAGCGATCGAGTTGAATCCCGTTGATACAGAAGCGTGGCTGGACCTGGGCACCGCTTACGAATTGGATGGGAAACTGGCGGAGGCACGTCAAGCCTACTTACAAGCGCAGAAAAGTTATCCGGTGTCAGCAGACGTAGCCTGGCGCTATGGGAATTTTCTGTTGAGACAGGGCGACCAGGAGGAGGCTTACGAGGAATTGCGGCGTGCGATCGAGGCCGATCCGGAGCGCGCCGCGGCCGCGTATTCGCGGGCATACCGAACTAATCCGAATATTGATGAACTGCTGGACAAGCTTTTGCCGGCGAAACAAAGCGTGTACGTGGGGGTGATTTGGGACGCGTTCAGCGCGAAGCAGTTGGCGGTGGCGAAAACAGTTTGGGGAAGATTGATGGCACTGCACCCACGATTGGAGATGCGAGATGTGGAGGAGTTCACCCACGATTTGCTGACAGCGGGCGAATACACCGAGGCCCGGCAGGTGTGGGAACAAGGCACGGCCACCATGAATTTGCCGCCTCTGCTGCAGCTTAAGAGTTCCGTGGTGTGGGATCCGAGTTTCGAGAGCGATATCAATGGACCGATTTTTAGTTGGCGATACCCAACCGTCACGGAGGGAGTGAGCATCGGCCTAGACCGGCAAGAAAAGCTCTCGGGCAAGCAGTCACTGCGGCTATCGTTTGACGGGAAGCACGATCCGAATCTAGAAACACCCTGCACCGAAGCGATCGTGCAGCCAGACACCAGGTATCGTTTTTCCGGGTGGATAAAGACGAAGGCAATTACGTCCGATCAAGGAATTGGATTTCGACTACGGGCGCTGGATCAAGCAACGCCGAACGTCGTGAGCACGAAGAAAGTGCTGGGGACCAATCCCTGGGGATTTGTCGATCAGACGTGGACGTCAGGGCCGGATGTGCATCGAGTGGAAGTTTGCGTGACGCGGGAAGCCAGCGATAACCCCGACACACGCATCTCTGGAACCGCGTGGATCGACGACGTGAATCTTGTGCAGGAAGCAGCGGAGCACCACAAGCCATGAGATTTTTTCGTGTCGGCATCTGCTGCCTGGTGGCATTCGCGGTATTCGCTTTTGGCGCGGTGGAAGAATGGTCGCAGGCAGTCCTGGAGGTTGGCGCAGCGATCCTTATCGTGATTTGGGCAATCCGGCAATACCGGCGGAGAGAAGAGCAGGTGTCCATTTCAGAGGAGTGGGTGCCGCTGTGCATGTTTGGACTGGTGATCGTGGCGCAACTGGGGCTAGGGTTGACGGCGTCGCGCTACTACACGCGGGTTGAGCTGCAACTGCTGATCACATATCTGGTTATATTGTTTTTGATGTCGCAGGCGTTCCAGCGGCGGGGGCACTGGCGAGGGTTTGTGTGGTTTCTAATGTCGCTAGGATTTGTTGTGTCGATTTTAGGAATTCTGCAGCAGCTGACGTTTAACGGGAAACTGTACTGGTTCCGGGTGACGCACGTTGAAGGGATGCCATTTGGACCGTATGTAAACCGGAATCACTTCGCGGGTTTTGCGGAGATGGTGATACCGATGGCGCTGGTGCCATTGGCGATGGGGAAGGTGAGGCGGGAGCGGATATTCCTGGTGGCGTTGTGCGCGATCGTGCCAATGATAGCGCTGTTTCTGTCGTCGTCGCGGGGAGGAATCATCAGCTTCGGGGTGCAGATGGTCATTTTGTTTTTGCTAATGGTGATTCGGCGAGTACACGGGAGATTCGTAGTTGTGGGCGGGGTAGTGTTGCTGGCGGCGGTGATGGGCGTGTCGTGGATAGGAGTCCAACAGGTATTGGCCCGGTTTTCGGAAATGCAGAAGCTGGAAGTGACAACAGGCAAACGGGCCGCGATGGAACGGGACACGTTCAGACTGTTTTTGGATCACCCGATTATTGGAACGGGATTGGGAACCCTGGAGATGGTGTACCCGCCTTACGATTCGTTGTATGACGGGAAGGTGGTGAACCACGCCCACAACGATTACCTGGAGGCGCTGGCAGAAACCGGCATCATCGGTGGAGTGTGCTGCCTGTGGTTTTTGGGAGTACTGCTGATAAAAGGACTGAAGGGAATAACGGCAGAGGGGAATTCGTTTGGATCGGTACTAAACCTTTCGGGGCTGGTGGCTTGCAGTGGGATACTGGTGCACAGTCTGGTAGACTTTAACCTGCACATCCCCGCGAACGCCCTGCTGTTTTTGATCTCAGCCCACATGGCAGTTGTGCGGCTGCAGCCCACCGACCCAGCGGCAGGGGCAAGCCACATGCACCATCGGCACAGGCGAAAACAATACTCAGACCACGTAACACAGACGGTATAATATTGAATTCTTGGGGGACATCGAAGTTGACGGGGCAGGCTAGATATCGAGGCCGATGCTATTTTGTGGCCTGCATCGGGGTAGCATTGTTTTTGCACAGGGGGTCGCCTGTTTCGGCGCAGGAAGCTCCGGCGAGTGGAAGTTCTCAACAGCTGCCATTGGGCGCGATTCCGCCAGAAGACAATCGGGTGCCGACAAAGGTCATTGGAACGGCGCAAGAGACCAATGACAAGATTCACGCACTAGGGAATGCACAGAAATCGTCGACGCATGAATACACGATAGGAAGTGGAGACCTCTTGAACGTAACGGTTTTCGACGTGCCGGAATTGTCGCGCGACGTGAGAGTGAGCCAATCCGGGACGATTGGGATACCGTTGGTGCCCGCGCGACTACACGTTGCGGGTTTGACCGAGAGTCAAGCGGAGCAAGTGATAGCGGAAGTGTTGCAGGCTGACGGGCTAGTAAGCCACCCGGAAGTTGGGGTGATAGTGAAAGAGCACAAGAGTACACCGATCACGATTGTAGGCGCGGTGGCCCACCCGATGGTGTATGAGGCGGATCAAAAAGTGACACTGCTGCAAGCCCTGGCTGAAGCGGGCGGGGTGACGAATGACGCTGGGGATACCATCATAGTCACGCGCCGACCGGCGACATTTGTGTTGGTGCCCAATCCGGAGGGAACTTCCAGTGCCCCGCCCGGATCGGCCGCAGCGGACGAGTCGTCCAATACGGCGAGCGAGAACGATACGAAACAGGCTCCGAACCCGGCGGTGTTTCCTTCGGCAAGCGATGTGGCGCAAAGTCCATCGTCGACGGGGACTGGGGCAACGGCCAAGAATGGGGGAACTGCGGCCGGAGCCGAAAACATCATTACCATTAATCTGAATCAACTGATCGAAACCGGGGACATGCAAAATAATATTACGCTGCAAGCGGGGGACGTGGTCACGGTGCCGTATGCCGGGATCGTCTATGTGTTAGGGGCGGTGAACCGGCCTGGCGGATTTGTGCTTGCGAATGATCGATCAGAAATGACGACGATGAAAGTGTTGGCGTTGGCCGGTGGCTTAACAAAAGTGGCGAAAACGGATCGCGCGGTGATCATCCGGAAAAACGACACGGGGAAACAGACAGAGACGCAGGTGGATCTTGCCAAGGTGCTGGACCAGAAGTCCGAAGATGTGCAGATGAGGGCGAGCGACATCCTTTATATTCCGAACAGCCGAAGCAAAGAGTTCCTGTATCAGGCGTTGCAAGCATCCATGGGGATCGCCACAGCGGTGGCGGTATACCGAGTGGCGTATCAATAGAAGATGTTCAACGATGGCAAAATCGTGCCGCGGGACCCGGGATCCAACGGGAATGTGGAGATATTTTCGCCGAACGCGTCGCGAATTCCCGCAATCGAGTTATCCCCGCGTGAGCCGCACCTTTACGACTACCTGCTGATTCTGCGGAAGCACCAATGGTTGATTCTGTCCTTCCTGGTGGCGGTAGTGACAATCGTGACGATTGCGACGTTCCGAATGAAGCCAGTGTACAGCTCCAGCGCGAAGATAGAAATCGACCGGGAAAATACGAATATCCTGCCGTTCCAGGGCGCGGATTCTTACGACTTCATGATCGATATGGACAACTATATCGAGACGCAAACGCGAATATTGACGAGTGAAACGCTGGCGCTGCAGACGATCCGGAGTTTGGGACTTCCCGGTGATTCGGACGGGAACAGGGGGACCAACGGTTCCGAGGCGATTGCGCTGGACTCGTTGAAGAACCAGAAATTGCCCCCGGAAGTTGGCTCGTTTCTTAGCAATCTTTCGGTGCGGCGTATCCCCAATACGCGACTATTAGAAGTGAGCTTTGAAGCGACCGATCCAAAGATGGCGGCAGAAATCCTGAACGCTCATCTGGAAAACTATATTCAACAGAATTATAAGAGCCGGTATGAGGCGACGGCCGCGGCCTCCAAATGGTTGGAAGATGAACTGACGGAACTAAGCATTAAGGTGAGGCGGTCGGAAGATGCGCGCATTGAGTATGAACGGAATAATCAGATCTGGAACCTGGACGATAAGAACGATAAGAGTAATCCATCGACCGAGCGGCTATCAGATTTGAACCGGCAATTGACGGAAGCGCAAAGCGAGAGCCTAAAAAAGCAGGCGCTGTTCGAGTTTGCAAAGTCAGGAGACTCGGATGCGGTTCCGCAACTGAGAGACAGCACGGTATTGCAGGGGCTGCAGGCGAAGAAGGCCGATCTGGCCGTGTCGTACACCGATTTGGTGAATCAATACGGACCAAATTATCCGAAAGTGCAGCGGTTGCAAGCGCAAATGAAGGAAGTGGACGACCAGATTGCGCGAGAACGCAAGGGCATCATCACTCAACTAGAGAGCGAGTACCGCGAAGCGAAACAACACGAGGAGCTGTTGAGCCGAGCGCTGGATCAGCAAAAAGCAGAAGTGAATGCGATGTCCGAGAAGATGATCCAGTACAACATTCTGAAGCGTGAAGCCGAAGCCAACAAGTCGATGTATGACAGCTTGCAGACTAAGCTGAAGGAAGCGCAGATCTCTTCGGGGCTGAAGTCTTCGAACATTCGGATCGTGGATCCGGCGATGGTGCCGACGGCACCTTCGCGACCGGCCAAGGCGCGGAATATCGCGTTGGCGTTTCTGGTGGGGCTGGTGGGAGGAATCGGGCTGGCGCTGCTGCGCGAGTATCTGGATAACACGGTGAAGACTCCGGACGACGTTGAGACGCTGGCGCGGTTGCCTTCGCTGGCGGTGGTGCCTACGTTCGGGGAAGGATCTGCGGCGGCGAAGCGGGCCGGACTGTTCAGTACAGCTTCCAGGAATGGCCACGAGAAACGGATCGAGTTGGTCGCGCAGCACTTGCCGAAATCGCAGATGTCGGAAGCTTTTCGAGCGTTAAGGACGGCGTTGCTGCTGTCGCAGCCGGACCATCCGCCGCAAGTGATTCTGGTGACGAGCGCGCTGCCGCGTGAAGGGAAAACGACTGCAGCTGCGAACCTGGCAGTTACGCTGGCGCAGTTGGGCGATAAGACAGTGCTGGTGGACGCGGACTTGCGTAAGCCAGGCGTTGGACGGCTGCTGAATCTGGGAACTGGGAAATACGCGGGGCTGAGTTCGTATCTGGCGGGAGTCTCTACGCTGGACCTGGTGACCATTCCGCATCCCGCGATCCCGAACCTTGCCGCGATTCCGACCGGTCCGTTGCCACCGAATCCTGCCGACCTGCTGTCTTCCCACAGGCTGACGGAAGCGATTGCGGAGTTGCGGAAGAAATTCAAATTTGTGGTGATCGACTCACCACCGATTATGGCGGCAACTGACGCCGTGATTCTTTCGGTCCAAACGGATGGAGTGCTGTTGGTGGTGCGCAGCGGCGAAACGCCGAAGGAGGCGTTTACGCGGACGCGGGACCTATTGGCCAGCGTGAAGTGTCACCTGCTGGGAGTGGTGCTGAATGCGGTAGATTCGAACGCGCCGGATTATTACTACTCTTACCGCTACTACCCGTATTCTTACGGCTATGGCCCGCAGGAATCATTAGAGATGGGGCACGAGGAAGCTGCGCCTGTGCATAGTGCAGTGAGCACAGAAGAGATGGACGATTCGGACAAACTTTGAGGAGGCTCCGTTGCGATACTTGATCACAGGTGGCGCGGGATTTATCGGTTCGCATCTCACGGAACGGCTTTTGGACCAGAAAGATAAGGTGGTGCTGCTGGACAACCTGTCGACGGGTAGCATAGAAAATATCCGGCACCTAAAGAGTAACGAAAACCTGGAGTATCACCTGGATGGAATCGAAAACAAGCATGTCCTGGCGGAACTGGTGGATGAAGCAGACGTGATCGTTCATCTTGCCGCGGCGGTGGGTGTGAAACTGATTGTGGAAAGCCCAGTGCGCACGATTGAGACGAATGTGAACGGAACGCAATTAATCCTGGAGGCTGCATCAAAGAAGAAAAAGCTGGTGCTGCTGGCGTCGACGTCCGAGGTGTACGGGAAGAACACGCAAGTGCCATTTCACGAGGATGCAGACCTGGTTCTGGGGCCAACGACGAAAGGGCGGTGGAGCTACGCGGCTTCGAAGGCGCTGGATGAGTTTCTGGCACTGTCTTATTGGAAAGAGAAAAAGCAGCCGGTGGTGGTGGCGCGATTTTTCAACACGGTTGGGCCGCGTCAGACGGGGCGGTACGGGATGGTATTGCCTAACTTCGTGCAGCGGGCGCTGAAGAATGAAGCGATCGAAGTGTACGGAGACGGAAAACAATCGCGGTGCTTCTGCGATGTGCGGGATACGGTGGAAGCGCTGCTGAGATTGATGCCGCTGGAGCGAGCCATCGGGGAAGTGGTCAACATCGGAAACACGGAAGAAGTGACGATGGAGAATCTCGCAAAGTTAGTGAAAGAACGGACCGGCAGCTCCTCTGCGATCCAATATATTCCCTACGACAAGGCGTATGAACCGGGCTTCGAAGACATGATGCGGCGAGTACCGTGCATCGATAAACTGCAGTCGCTGACCGGATTTAGGCCGCGGACCAGCTTGAATGAGATTGTCGACAGGGTGGCTGCGTATTACCGGCAGAAGGACGGGATGCTCGCGAACGCGATTGCCAGTTAACTTGTCGAAGGCACAATCCCCAGGGAAACTGAATAGAAACAAGTTGCTCTGCAGCGGCTTAGCTGGTTCTTTCTTGGATAAAATGAATATGGGGTGCCGGGGTTATAGTCGGCGCACAGAGTTTCATTTGAAATCCCAACCGCAAAATCAGCAGCGCCGCTTTGAATGGACGCTGCTCGTTGTTTTCCTGCTGACGCTTCCGTTGCTGAATCCATGGGTGCGGGGAGATGGCGTGGGTTACTACGCCTACGCCCGCGCACCGTTGATCGAGCACAGCCTGGACTTTACCCACGATTTTGAGTTCGCCAACGAGAGCTTTAAGAACCCCTGCTTCGACGAACATGGACTGATCCGGAGCGAATGCCAAACGCGGACCGGTCACCTGGATAATCATTTTACGGTGGGACCGGCGATGTTGTGGTCTCCATTTCTGGTGGTGGCACACGGCGGAGTTCTGATCGCGGATGAAATGGGGAGTCACGTCGCAGCGGATGGCTTCTCGTCTCCGTATCGCTACGCGATGGCTTTTGCTACGGCACTGTACGGCTTCATCGGCTTATGGCTGTCGTTCCGATTGGCATGCAAATATGTGGGGCCGGTGTGGGCATTCGTTGCGACGGTAGCGATCTGGTGGGCTAGTTCCCTGCCGGTGTATATGTATTTCAACCCGGCATGGTCGCATGCGCATTCGTCATTCGTGTGCGCGCTGTTTCTTTGGTATTGGGACGGCACGCGGGAAAACAGAACCGTTTGGCAATGGGTGGTCCTGGGATTGATCGCCGGTTTGATGCTTGATGTGTACTATCCGAACCTGATGATCCTGTGCGTATTGGCGGTGGAGGCGGTGGGCCAGTATGCGGGGATTCTCCGGGGCAGGCATGGATCGCCAGTGACATTGGTGCAACTGGCCAGCAGGCATGTTCTGTTCGGGGCAGCCGTCTGCATCGTGATGATTCCCACGTTTGCTAAAAACGCGATCGTGTACGGCGGCCCGTTCGAGACTGGCTATTATTCCGTACGCGAATTTCTGTGGCGCTCACCGGCATTTCTCAGCGTGTTGTTTTCCTCGGATCATGGGCTTGTGTCTTGGACGCCGATCCTGGGGGTTGCCATTCTCGGATTGTTTCTATTTGCATTTCATCTACCCAAAGTCGGAATCCCTTTGGTTTCCGGCTTAGTTGCCTTTTATCTTTTCATTTCCGTCTATCCAAATTGGGCAGGAATCTCGTCTTACGGCAACCGTTTTTTTGTTTCATTGACGCCGATGTTCGTGCTTGGGCTGGCGTACTTGTTGGAGCGGGCGGCAGCCGTTTTCGCGAGACCTCGAGCGGCATTGGCAGTGTGCTCGGGGGTGCTGGGAATATTTGTGTTGTGGAATCTGGGGATGATCTATCAGTGGGGGATGCACTTGGTTCCCACGCGGGGGGAAATTTCCTTTCGCGAAGCCGCTTATAACCAATTTTACGTTGTGCCCGGACGGCTGGGCTCGAGCCTGCGTAGCTATTTCTTTCGACGCCGGGAGCTGATGCAGCAAATTGAGAAGAAGGACATGGAAGAGTTGAACGACAGTGCGGAGCCTGGGGTTTCACGCTAACATGAGAAGCGATTTCCAATTGCGAATTAGCAGCGAAATTTACATGGGAGTTTGACTCGCGGAGTGTGCGAGTTTCGCTTCATGGCGTGGACAAATTCTAACCCGGCGGTTGCAGCGCCTTTGGCGGGACGAGCTGCACCTCACACAGTCACGCGGATCGAGCCTCCCCGCGGATGGTTCGATTTGCGGCTCAAGGAGCTGTGGGACTATCGCGAACTGCTGTACTTTTTCGTTTGGCGCGACGTAAAAATTCGTTATAAGCAGACCGCAATTGGGGTGCTGTGGGTGGTACTTCAACCGCTGTTGACGATGCTGGTAGCCACGGTTTTTTTTGGAAAGCTGGCCAAGTTGCCGTCACAGGGGCTGCCGTATACGGTGTTTAGTTTCGCGGCGATTGTGCCCTGGACGTACTTTTCCGGGGCGCTGATGAGTGCGACCAACGTGGTTGTAGAAAATCAGCGGGTCATTACAAAGGTTTTCTTTCCGCGATTGATCCTTCCCTTTTCGGCGGTGCTGTCGGGCCTGGTGGATTTTGCGATCGGTTTCATCGTGCTGGTGATATTCACGCTGTCGTACGGAATCCGTCCAACCGCCAGCGTGATTTGGCTGCCGTTTTTTCTGTTGCTCGCGGTTCTAACGGCTTTGGGCGTGGGGCTGTGGTTATCGGCGCTAAATGCGCTATATCGAGATGTGCGGTATCTGTTGCCGTTTCTAGTGCAGTTCTGGACGTTGGCGTCGCCTGTTTACTATTCCAGTTCGATGGTACCGGAACGTTACCGCTGGCTTTACAGCTTAAATCCGATGGCCGGGGTGATTGATGGGTTCCGGTGGGCACTAACGGGAACCGGCCATCCGCCCGGGGTCGTATTGATCGCGTCGACGACCGCTGTGTGCGTTATGGTGTGCGGGGGCCTGCTGTTTTTCAATCGCATGGAAGTGAGCATCGCCGACCGAGTGTGATTCTTATTTATGTCGACAGTCGTCGTTACTGCAGATCAGTTGAGCAAGCGCTACCGACGTGGAATGGTGGCGACGAGCGGCTTGCTGCGCGACACTTTGGCGTTGGCATTCCGTGCCCCCCATAAATTATTCCGGCGGGATGGCAACGAGAAGTTCTGGGCGTTGAAGGATGTTTCGCTGGAAGTGCAGCAGGGGGAAGTGCTGGGCCTGATTGGACGCAATGGATCAGGGAAAACCACGCTGCTGAAAATTCTTTCCCGCATCACGCGGCCGACTGCCGGGTGGGCGGAGATTCATGGCCGGGTGGGAAGCCTGCTGGAAGTAGGGACGGGATTCCATCCGGAACTAACGGGCCGCGAGAACACCTATTTGAGCGGAGCAATTCTGGGTATGGCGAGGCAGGAGATTACGCGCAAGTTCGATGAAATTGTGGCGTTCGCGGAGCTGGACAATTTTATCGATACGCCTGTGAAGCATTATTCGAGCGGCATGTATGTGCGCCTGGCGTTTGCAGTTGCGGCGCACCTGGAACCGGAGATTCTGCTGGTGGATGAAGTGTTGGCGGTCGGCGACATTCGATTCCAGAAAAAATGTTTGGGAAAAATGGGCGATGTTGCGCGAGCGGGCCGTACCGTGATTCTAGTGACGCATCAACTCAACCAGATAAGGCGGCTGTGCAATCGAGTGGTGTGGCTGGATGGCGGCGGAGTGCACCGCACGGGCGCCACAGCGGAAGTGGCTAGCGCTTACGAAGCGTTTATGACTTCGCCAGATAGGCCGAGTTCCGAGCGAACGTTTGACAATAAACACGGCGCCCGGTTTCTGTCGTGGGCGCTGGATGGATCGGCGAATTCTCCGCATACGATTACCAGGCCGGGACCTCTTCGCGTGCGGTTTGTTCTCGAGGTGCACTCACCGGTACGCCACGGGCACCATGGAATCACCCTTTACAACTCGGAGCGGCAAATCGTGTGGGGCTGGGCTGCGGACGATCTTGAGCTTGAGCCGGGCGTGGTCGAACTGGTTTACGAGTTTCCGTATCTACCGCTGCGTCCGGGACCGTATGCCTGGATGCTGAGTTTGTGGAGCGACGGGCAAAGTATTGATACGTGGGAAGCGGTGCCGGATTTGTTGGTGGCCACGGAAAATTATCAACATCAGCGCGATGAGTGGAGCGGATACCTGAATCTGCCTTCCACATTTTCCTGGAAGGCACGCTGATGCTGACATTGTTCTCCACGCCGAAGCCGTTCGAGGGCCACATTAACGTGATCCAGCGGAATGCACTGCAAAGCTGGAAGCGGATTCATCCGGAGGTCGAAATTATTTTGTTTGGCGATGACCTGGGTGCCGCGGAAGCGTGCCGCGATCTGGGAATCCGGCACGTGCCGGAAGTGCGCAGAAATCCGCATGGCACGAAGTACCTGGCCAACATCTACGATCAGGCGCAGGAAATTGCGCGTTACGATGTCATTTGCCATGTGAATTGCGACATTGTGTTGCTGAATGATTTCCGCGACGCGGTGCAACGGGTTGCCGGCCAAGCACAGAAATTCCTGATGTGCGGGCGTCGCTGGGACGTTGCGATTCGCGAACTTCTATGTTTCGGCTCGGCGCAATGGATGGACCAGGTGCGGGAACGGGCGATGCGAACGAACCAGCAGCGGCCGCCGAATTGGATCGATTATTTTGTCTTCCGGAAGGGCTTGTTCCATAAACAGATTCCGGAGTTCGTGATTGGCCGGCCAGGTTGGGATAATTGGTTCATTTGGTTTGCGCGCAATTCGGGGGCGCTGGTCGTCGACGCGTCCGCGGAGGTGTGCGCGGTGCACCAGAATCATGATTACGGATATCACCCGGAAGGGGAAAAGGGAGTTTGGCAGGGGGAAGAAGCTCAGCAGAATTACAAACTGCTGGAAGGGCACAAGAAATTTCGAACTCTGGAGAATGCCACGCACATACTGAGGAAGGATGGATTGCACCGAAACCATCGTCATTGGTGGGTGCAGGGAAGGCGCGAGGCGTACGACTTTGTTTCACCTGTCTGGTTCCGGATGCTGGGGGTAACGCGGCCGCTGCGGCATCGAATGGGCATACGGCAGAAGGGCGACACACCCCTGTGAGCGCGTTGTCGTGGACGGTGCGATGCATCTGAGAAGGGAGCACGGCCCTTGCATGTACTTGTGACCGGCGGGTGCGGTTTCATCGGTTCGCATGTGGCGCTGCACCTGCGCGAAAAGGGACATCGAGTTTCGGTGATGGATAATTTGGTGCGTCGCGGCAGTGAACGAAATATCGAGGTGCTGTCTGGCCGCGGTATCACGTTTTGCCATGGAGACGTACGCAACCCGGAAGATCTGGGCAACATTCGAGGGGATGTGGAACTGATTTGCGATACGAGTGCGCAGCCATCTGTGGTGAGCGGTTATGCAAATCCGCTGTTCGACATCTCCAATAACGGACTCGGAGCCATCCACATTCTTGAATTCGCCCGAGTGCGCAAAATTCCCTTGATTTTCTGGAGTTCGAACCGGGTCTATGGAGCGGACCGCCTGAACGCCTTGCCGAGGCGCGAGACTGCCACGCGGTTTGGATACGACCTGGACACGTGGAGTCAGATGCCGATGGAGCAGCGAGCGCGTGGCTTTCATCCGGTTCACGGGATTTCCGAAGAGTTTTCGATAGATGGCGGACAGCGAAGCATCTATGGATTAAGCAAACTGATCGCGGATGCGGCTTGCCAGGAATACGCGCACGCATATGACCTACCCGTCGTGGTGAATCGGTTCGGGGTACTTTCGGGTGCGGGGCAATTCGGGCATACCGACCAAGGGTGGGTGGTGTGGTGGGCGGTGGCGCACTGGTTCAAGCTGCCGCTGACGTATCTGGGTTGGCAGGGAAAACAGGTGCGGGACATACTGTTCGTGGAAGACATGCTGAATTTGCTGGATGTGCAAATCGGACGAATCGCGCAGTTCCGAGGTGATGTTTTTAATGTTGGCGGCGGGGCAGAAAATTCCATTTCGCTTCGAGAGGCGACGGCCATGATGCGAGAGGTTTCGTCGCGAGTCGCGACGGTCACGGAGTCGAACCAGGCGCGGCAAGACGACATCGTTCTCTATTGGACTGACAACCGAAAAGCCAGACAGCAACTTGGATGGAAGCCCAAAACGGACCTGCGCCGCGGCTTTGCGCAAATTTTTGAATGGATTCGCGACAACGAGGCAGAACTGCGCTCCCGCTATCGTGTTTGATCTGGTTGTGTTCGTGCTCGCTGAATCGTTTGGCAATCGCCATTGAGATTGAGAGAGAATAAGACTGCGGGAAATGTTCGGCGATTTGTACAAAAGCTAGAGCTCAGATCATGTCCACGAAAACCATACTCGTTACCGGGTCCAGCGGCCTTATTGGTTCAGAAGCTGTGGAGCACTTTGACCGGCAGGGCCATGCAGTCCACGGGATAGACAACAATATGCGCCGGGTATTTTTCGGCGAGCCCGGGGATACGACATGGAATCTGGACCGTTTGCGGCGGATTTCGAAACACTTTACGCACCATAATGTGGATATTCGCGATCGCATTGCGCTGGAGACGCTCTTTCGTGCGCAGCGATTCGATCTGATCGTACATTGTGCGGCGCAACCTTCCCACGACAAGGCTCGCGACATTCCTATTCTCGATTTCGAAGTGAACGCGCTGGGCACGGTGAATCTGTTGGAAGCGACCCGTTTGCATTGCCCCGAAGCGGTTTTCATTCTTCTGAGTACGAACAAAGTGTACGGGGATGCGCCGAACGAAATACCGCTGAAAGAACTAGCAACGCGATGGGAATATTCGCGGCCAGAGGATTATAACGGGATCACCGAAGAATGCCGGATCGACCGAACGCTGCATTCGCTGTTTGGAGCGTCGAAGGCTTCAGCGGATCTGATGGCGCAGGAATACGGACGGTATTTTGGAATGAAGGTGTGTATTTTCCGGGGTGGCTGCCTGACGGGACCGTCCCATTCGGGGGTCGAACTTCACGGCTTTTTGTCGTATCTGGTGAAAGTGGCGATTTCCGGTGGAACCTACAACGTGTTTGGGTACAAGGCAAAGCAAGTTCGCGACAATATTCACAGTCACGATGTGGTGTCTGCGATGGAAGAATTTGCGGCGAATCCGCGGCCCGGCGAGGTGTACAACATGGGCGGGGGGCGCGAGAACAGCATCTCGATGCTGGAAGCCATCAGTAAAGTGGAAGAGATGACCGGGAAAAGATTGACGTGGAATTATGTGGATGAGAACCGCAAAGGCGACCACATCTGCTACATCTCAGATTTAGGCAAATTCAAGTCTCATTATCCAAATTGGAAGATCACCATTGGGCTGGACGAAATATTCCGGCAAATCATCGCGGACCACACCAAACGGCTGCAGGAGGCCGGCACACGGGGTTAACAATTGGGTACCGCGTTGCGCAACGAAACCAATCGGATATAGATGAGCCTGCGGACCGAATACGATACCTGGCATAAGAAGTACCACGACGCCAATCCGTTTTATGATGACACCTCGACACCGTGGTACCAGTGGGTTGCAGGATCGATTGGGAATGTGGATGGCCTGCGCACGCTGGAGGTCGCATGCGGGCGCGGCGGACTGGTGCGGAAACTGGCGCGTTCGGCGGCATTATCGTGTGGGCTGGATTTCTCGTTTGCGGCAGTGTCGATCGGGAAGGAACGATGGAAAGAGATGGACGAGGGAAGCCCAGCGAGTTTTACGCAGGGTGATGCTCAGGAACTGCCTTTTCCAGATGCTTATTTTGACGTAGTGATCTCTTGCGAGACCATCGAACACCTACCATCGCCGGTGAAAGCGTTGAGGGAATTCCATCGAGTAACGCGAAACGAAGGCCGGCTGCTTTTGACTACACCGAATTATCTCAATTTTATGGGGCTTTATGAGCTGTATGCGAAGATTCGCCATCCTGAACGTAAGCCAGATCAGCCATTTGACCGGGTGCAACTGTTTACGCAGGTACGCGAACAAGTGAATGCTGCTGGATGGAAAATTATCAGGTCGGACGGAACCGTGCATCAGGTGCCGATTTGGCCGGGCAGAAATCCGGTGCGGTTAACAAGTCTGGAATCTAATGTGCGGCTGAGAAAATTGTTGAGTATTTTTGCGCTGCACTACTGCCTGATCGCCAAAAAGAAGTGAAAGGAATTCCACGAAAAGTTCTTGAGGAATTCACTTACTACAAACCATCAACGCGTAAGGGTTGGCGGGCAAATTCCAGGTGCGTCCCAAGAGGTGTAGTTTGGCTTCGAAGAACCTGGGTTGTGCGCACGGGATAATCATGTCCGGCGGATTTTTGAGCCGTGAAGGTGTATACGCAGAGACCAGAAACATAGACGGCGCGACGGGCGTTTGCGGCAGGCCCGCTAACATTTGTTGTTGTGCATATGCCGGGATGGCGGCGCGATAGCGTTCCCAACTATTTTCGAAGGCAACGACTTCGTAGTTGAGGGTTTGGCCGGGCCGATAAAATCTTGCAAAATACAAACTGTCGACGGCCGCGATTCCCTGGGGGTGGATCCCGGCAGCGCCAGTTCGTTCCTCAACGCGTAGCGGTGTGGCCAGATAGAGGAAATCTCCTTTCAGATAATAAAAAGAAATAGCGCAAAGAAGTAGCAGTGGAGGGATGCGGAGCCAAGAAGGCAGTTTCGGCCAAGAATAAAAAAGTGCGACAAACACGCTTTTCGTGGGGTAGAGAAAATGGTGATCCAGGAGCAACTGAGTCTTATTAATCGTGAGCCACAAGGCGGCGCTTCCCAGAAATGCAATTCCCACGTTGCGAATGCTGTTGGGCGTGTCTCTCCAGACGCCGCACGCGGACAAAATCGCAGGTAGTACGGCTATGAGCACGAACGGCACAACACAAAATATCCACGCAAACAAAATACGGAAATCGGGCCAAACATTTAGTTGGGCGCCGCGTATTGACGAGTTTATGCGGAATTGCACGAAAGCCATCATCCAGGAATGTTGTTGAGTGAGAACCGTTGCAGTGACGGCACCAAAGAGGACCCCAGCGGATCCCAGCCATACTGCGGTACTCCGGAGGCGCAACTGAAAAGTCCGGCGGGTATCGAGCAGCAGCAGAATCACCAGAGTCGAAATGATGGCGATACCGTAGCCTGGGGAAACCAACAGCGCGAGCCCCGCTAAGCAACCGGACAATACCAGCTTGCCCCACCCAAGTTCTTCAGGCAGAGCCAGCCATGCAGCGATGCTTAAGGCCGCAGCGGTCAGATCAGGCCGGCCGTGAGCCATCACAGGGAACATGGCCAGAAGCACCAGAGCGCAGACGATTTTGGAGCAGTGATAGCGGTTACGCAGCAGGACCCAGAGCATGATCAGCGCAGTGGCGTGGACTATGTGAGTGTAGGCGAGCAGTGAATTCGAAGAGAGTCCGAAGAGCCGCAGCCAACCTGCCAAAATCAGGAAATATCCTGGGGGATAACAGTAGATGCCCCTTTGATACGTCAGATCGTAAGCTTGAGATCCCGGAGCGGCCAGTTTGCCAAACTTAGCGAGCAGATAGGCGGGCTCAGTGAAGAAATTCAGGTCCTGCTGGGGGAGCGGAAGAAAACGCCAGAAGAGGATGGAGCTGACCGCGACGATAATGGCGGAAACCCATAAAAGTTCGGAGCGGTGCGGATCTCGTCTCACCTTTAATGAATTTGTGCTAAATGAATGTTGAGTTTCCATTGGCCGCGGCAAAACTCAATGTCGGCTCCCACGCGAAAGTAAAACTTCCAGTGTTTTTCGCACCTTGAGCTTATTGCTCCGCCGTTCTGTCGTCGGGACTGGCTAAATATAAGACTTGGGTTGCGTCGGCAGCCAAGAGGCGGAGCGACCGGCTCTCCAAGACAAGGTCACGTGTTGGCCAGTTCACTGGAGTCAGGGCCCATTCTTCGTAAACCAGAAATCTGCCATTCGCAGCAATGAAGTCCGACCATTTATAGGCCTGTACGGGCACGTAAGATCTAAGGAGTTGAATTCCCCGATACATCGTGTCGGTAAAATTCATGTCGTTGGGCGAAGGTTCCCGGGTCAATAGCACGAGGCGGCTGTGTAGCCTGTCAGGCGCATAATGCACCAGTTCTAAAAAGTGATTTTCGTCTAGAACGACGACGGGAAGATCTTTATAACCGGCATTTTCGATGAATCTATCAAACTGCACGCCACTCATCCTCACCTGGCTAATATCCTGTCGAAAGAAGCGCCAGAAATGGATCTCATCGATTGTAACCGCAGCCAAGACGAAGATACCGAACAGCATCACGGCTCGCTGACTGGAGCGTGCAAGGATAAATCCGAAGCCAAGGACTAAACCCAGTACGGTGCACAGCACATACCGAGGCGTAAAACCCGCATGGACGATAGTGGTGGAGAGATGGCCGATAAAGGGAAGTGCAGCGAAACTGAGCAAGAGGACCGCCGAGGTTAACTCCTCATCGTTGGCTTCCGATGCGGACGTGCTTGCAGAACGCCTCCAAAGCAGCGCACCAATTGCGCCAGCGAATACAACGACGAATACTGCACCACCGATGCGGCTAGTGGTTCCCAGATATTCGCCATAAGCAGCGGGAAGATAGTAGTAGTGAAATTTAGCCCAGAAGTAAGCACCGTAGTACGCCTGGTTGATTGCCAGCAACTTCCATTGCAAGAGCAGCGGCACTGCGCCTGCGGCCAGGGCAGCCCAAACCTGCCAGCGGATGCGGCGGGTCTTTGAGAAAACGAAGACTTCGGCCAAGCCAAACGGGACTATCGAGAGTACAGAGAGATAGTGGAGGGATTCAGCTAGAGCAAGGCTGAGTGCAAGCAGGATGACCCAGAGCGGAGAGGGCACGCGCTGATAGCAAAGCAGCGCGAACGCAAAACACGCGACTACCATGCTGTATGGACGGGCTTCCACCGCGTAGACCTGAAAGACGGCCGTCAGGAGCAACGCGAATGTGGATAGAAACGCGACGATCTCGCCGGCCGCTTTTCGCAGGTAAACGAACACGCAAATCAGGGTGACAGGAAATGCGATGATCGAAGGCAATCTCAGGGCAATCTCTTGGTTGCGACTAAAGCGCAAAGCCAGGTGCTCGAACCAATAAAAAAGTGGGGGCTGACCGTCGAGGGGCAGACGCAAGGCGGTGAGTCTGGCGGTCCAACTGTCCAACGAACTGACGGTTAACGTGAGGATCTCGTCGTACCAGAAAGGTTTGCCCGCGGCTGCTTCTATGCTCCGGATGACGGCATAAACGATAAGCAGTCCCAGCAAGAGATAGGCGACTTTCTGGGTGGGGGTTCGCGAGTCTTCGATCACGAATTCGCGGGCCGCCTCTGGGGAATCGGCGCGGCACCAGATTGGGGATCGGTTACCGAGGCGCGCTTGTAATCGCCGCGGCTAAAATATTTCTCGAGCCAGACGTACAAGCAGATAAAAAGGTAACGACTACCCATTTCCTTCAGCAGCAGCTTAGGAGTCCCGCTGCGGCGGTTGCGCCAAGTAATGGGCACGACTTTCCAAGTGTAGCCGCGAACGATGGCCTTCAGCGGAATCTCGACCGTCAAGTTGAAGTGCGGCGAAAGAAAGGGCCGGCAACCGTCAATGACCGTGCGGCGATAGCCTTTAAATGCATTAGTGGTGTCGTTCAGAGTAGTGCGGAACAACATTCGGAGGAAAAAATTAGCAAGCCGGTTGATCTTGAGTTTGAGGAAAGGATAATCGATGGTGCCGCCACCTTTGATGAAGCGGCTGCCGAAAACACAGTCATATCCCTGATTCAAGACATTCCAGTAGGTCACCACGTCGCGGCAGTCGTCGGATTCATCCGCCATCATGATCACGACGGCGTCGCCCTTGGATTCGTCGAGGCCGTGAACGATAGCGCGGCCAAAACCGTTCAGACTTGGATTGCGCAAACAGACCAGGGTGGGGATTCTGGCGCGAGCCTCTTGCAGCGCCTGCCAGGTATTATCGGTGCTTCCATCGTCAACGACTACGATCTCGTGGGGTACGCCTTTGAGGCGGAGTTCGACGTACAGATGCTCGACCGTAGAGGCAATGCAGCCTTCTTCATCCCTGGCAGGAATGATCACCGACAAGAGATTGAGTGCGTCCACTGTCCGCGTTCCTTCGATACTGTCTGGGCTGGCCGCCGAATGTCCCCGGTACACTGAGAGTCTATATTCCCTCAATCGTTTCAGCTAGGTCTTGCCGTCGGAGGTACGTATACGAAAGGGAACAATGGATATGGACGAAATCGCGCTGATTTAGCGACTGCAGAGGACTTCAGGCAGACGGGCGTTTAGCGTTTAGTAGATGAACAACCACGCTGGAAGTTCCCTGGAGCCGCTACGGATGGTTCCGTTTAACCAGATATACCTGGCCGTAGCTGTAATTAATAGCCAGTAGGCGCAGGGAATAACCCTCACTCATAAGGACCGGTGTGTACCAATCAAACCCTTCGGAATAGAGAAGGAACTCCGCGTGACTGGCCGTAAACTCCGCGAAATCTGTCGCGTGGAGAGGGAAGAATTCTCGGAATCCGGAGACAGTTTTGCTGTTAGTGTCACCCTTTGTGTATCGAAGCTCGCGCCGCTCGTCCAGCAGGTAAACAAGCCGGTTGGTGAAGGCAGGCTGCAAGTAGTAGACAACTTGGCTGTACAGCAAACAGTCACTCATAACGATGGGAAGCTCGGGATGGCCCGCGCCTTGTACGAAATCCTCCACCTGGGCCAGTTCTGGCTTCGATCCGAATGCGGAATAGGGGTTGAAGGATTCAGTGGCGGGATGCCGCCAAAACGTCAATTCCCGGAAGCCTAAAGTGCAAACGAGGAACAACGTGAAGATCGAAAATGCCTTTCGCCCCGCAATCGAAACCGCCGTGCCGATCGCAAGCACGATAGCGATTACGGTCGGCAAGACATATCGGCTTAACAGGGCTCCATGCCCAAGGACCACCAGCGGATAAACAATATACGGCAAGGCAATCAAACTAATGAGAAGCGCACCCTCCGGGATTGGATGAGAGTCGCTGCTAACTCGCTCGGGACCGCCCTTTCGTTCAAGGAGTAGCGACCATGCGATCGCTATCAGAGCGATGACGGCGATTCCAATACCGATAGCGTTGTCTGTATTGTCCTTTAACAAAAAGAATGAACGATAATACTCACGAAGCGCAGGAAAGGACGGACGTGAAAAGACGTTTGATCCATAATAAGCCTTAATTGTGGATAAGAGCGGCCAATAAAGAATCAGCGGCGAGGCGCCAACAATTAATGTCACCCAGACCTGCCACCGAAGGCGGCGCGTTTCCAGAACTCTAACAGCTTCAGCAATAAAAAACGGAATCATTCCGAAGACTGCATAATAGTGGCTCGATTCCGCGAAAATGAAGCTGACGCTCAGCAACGCCGCCCATCGAGCCGATGGCAAGCGCTGGTAACAAACTAGCGCGAGCGTAATGAAGAAAACCATTAAGCTGTATCCACGGGCCTCAATCAGATATAGATGAAACAGGCTGGTTGATAAGAGGAGCAACGCACACAGGCAGGCAACCCAGTCCCCTACGCGCCGCCTTGCATACGCGAATAGGCCGATCAATGTGCCCGAGAAGGCGAGAATCGAAGGCAAGCGCAGCGCAAGTTGCTTATTGCTAATCAACCCGAGGAACGCATGTTCAATCAGATAAAAACCTGGGGTCTGTGTATCGAAACCGACGCGAATAGCTTTCCACATCTCGTGGAGGTTGGGCTGCCCAGCGATGGACAGCGTAAGCAGCTCGTCATACCAGAGCGGCTTGGCCAAAGCGCCGACTATCCCGCGAATGATCACGTAAGCTACGAGAAGGCCAATTAGAAGGTAAGCAAATCTATGGCCGGATGGTCGCGTTCTGACCAAGTCTGGCGTCGAAGGGTCTGCATCGATAGCCGTACTGTTCGGCATGGTCTCCTTGCTCCCCCACGATTTGCGTGTCGCATCCGAGTACCAGTTGCCAAACAACTGTACTAGAATTGGCGCGATGATTTTAGAGCAGAATCTACGCGCGATGGAGCAGAGCCGGGAGGCTTACTGGCTGCGGTATCCTGCTACTTCACCGACAAAACTGCGTTGGCGAGCACTGACGTTCCGCCACTCCTTCCATGTGTTGCCCGGAGAAACGATTCTAGAGTTGGGTGCCGGAAGTGGTCTTTGGACGGGCCATGTCGCCGACGTTTTGCGCAACGAGAATCCTATCACGGGCGCGGTGTTCAACCGCGAGCTGTTAAAGCAGTCAACTCGTCCAAACGTCAGGTTCCAATTGGTCGAAAACTTGCTGCGGGATCTCCCGGCGGAAAGTTTTGATTACGTGATCGGCACGGCGATTCTGTCCCACAAAGAGCATGAGAACAACGTACGCGCGTTATACCGGCTGCTGAAGCCGGGCGGTCAATTGCTTTTCTTCGAGGCCAACTACTGGAACCCGCAAGTAGCGGTGAAGAACGCCATACCGTGGCTTGGCCACAAAATGGGCAATGCGGGGTGCCAAACCGGATTGCGCAAATACAAGTTGATGAAAATGGCATCGCGACAGGGATTTGCGGAGATTGACGTAATACCCTACGACATCATTCATCCGAGAACGCCCAGATCACTTGTCCACGGTCTGCAATCGATTTCTTTCATTGCCGAGCACACGCCGGGAGTGCGCGAAATGTGCGGAACCTTGTACATCCGTGCGCGTAAACCGGGAGGGTCGGCAAAGCGTCCGTCGGTGAACCTGGCGGTACACCCTGAATTTCTTCGTTCGGTTTCCTTCGTGGTTCCGTGCCACAACGAAGAGATGAACATCCCGCAGCTGGTGGAGAGCATCCTGGGGTATTACGACGCCTATGTTCATGAAATCCTCATCGTGAATGACAACAGCACGGATGGAACCCGGGAAATAGCAGAGCAGATCGCCGCACGCGATCCACGGATTAAAGTTCTGAACCGCCAGCCGCCTAATGGAGTGGGACGCGCATTGCGGGAAGGTTTCGCAGCGGCCAGTGGCTCATACATCCTGACGATGGATTGCGATTTTCTGGAGATCCTTCCGGAGTTTCGTGATCTATTCGATGCGGTCACAGAGGGCCATGACGGCGCGATCGGGAGCCGGTTTTCTCATGAGTCGCTACTGATCAATTATCCGTTTTTCAAAATTTTGTGTAATCGCGGCTTTCACCTGCTGGCGAATCTGCTATTGCCTCTGCACGTGCGAGATACTTCCAACAATTTGAAGCTTTACAAAACGGAAATTCTAAGAAGCATTAACATTGAGGAAGACCATTTCGCACCCAATGCGGAGACAGGGCTGAAACCGTTGCTCGCAGGTTACAACATCAAAGAGGTACCGATTTCCTGGATCAATCGCACAATCGACATGGGAAAGTCGTCTTTCAGGATAGTAAATGCGGCGCCTGGTTATTCTAAGGCCTTACTCAAATTGTTGGCCGCGCGTAACCGCAAACGGGTGGTCCGCGCAGCCCATGGTGCGTCCGCATAGTGAACGGTGACGTGAATCCGGTGGTGAGCTGCCCGGTCTGTGGAGCGACTACAACCGAGGTTTACTGCGAAAACGAAGACGAGCCCCTAGACCCTGCCGCGATAGGATCTTCCCGCAAGAACATTTCGCCTGGCCGAATTCTTCGGTGCCACAGATGCAGGTTTGGGTTCCGCCAAATGCGTCTTTCGCCGAAGCGGCTTCATGATTTGTACCGGCAGATGGACCCAAACGTTTATGAATCAGAACGCGAAGGGAGAGACCGAACAGCTCGGACGCATCTACGAATTGTGCAGCACTGCGTAAAATCAGGCAGCCTGCTGGATGTGGGATGCGCCTCCGGCGTTTTTCTATTGCAGGCCGCAACGGCCGGTTGGGATGTGACCGGAATCGAACCGAATGAGCGGCTATGCGAGCAAGCCCGCCAAAATCTCAATGGGAAGGGGGAGGTACTCGCGGCCACATTGGAGTCCGTCCATTTTGACGATAGATTTCACGCGATTACGCTATGGGATGTTCTCGAACATGTGCCTGACCCGGTGAGTTGCTTAAGGGCATGCCGCGAATTGCTGGAGCCCGATGGATGCCTGTTTCTCAACGTGCCCGATATTGATAGCCTGCAATCGAGATTGTTGGGAAGCCGCTGGCCGCTGCTCCTTCCTGAACACTTAAACTATTTCAATCGCCACAGCCTACGCGTGTGTATGGAGCAGGCAGGTTTTAGGCCGTTGCGATTCGGGCGCCGTCGTGCGTGGTTTTCAATGAAATACTTGGCTTACCGCGTTATGCAACACGGAGTACCCGGAGCCAAGATCTTGCACGCATGTACGCGCGGCCACGCGGGGAAAATGGTAGTTCCTCTGTCCCTAGGGGAGACGTATGCAGTCTGCAAGATTATGTAGCCACGATTGCCGATCGCATTTGGTTACCACTGAACGCCGGGATAGAGGCTGGGGAGTCTTTGGCCGCGATAGGCATATTGGCCGGTGATGTTCAGAGGGCAAGAAGCGGAATTTTTCCCAGCAGCGGGCGGTATTCTATAATCAGACATTACCTACGTCCAAAATGTTTCGTTGAGCTGGTGAAGCCGAATAATTCGAGGACCTTCGGGATACGCGAATGCCAAGAGTTTTTGTCAGCGTACTGATTGACACGTACAACCACGAGCGCTACATCGAAGACGCTGTGAATAGCGCATTGGCGCAGGATTTTCCGGCCAGCGATCGCGAAATAGTAGTGGTAGACGATGGATCGACGGACCGGACTCCGGAAGTTCTCGCGAAGTTTGGGTCACAAATTCGAATTCTGCGAAAGCCGAATGGGGGACAGGCGTCGGCGTTCAATTTGGCTATCCCGCAATGCCGAGGCGAGATTGTCTCCATGTTGGATGGAGATGATTGGTGGGCGCCCGACAAAGTTTCCCGGGCGGCGGCCGCATTTGCCGAGCGTCCTTCCGTTGGAATCGTCGGGCATGGAAACATCGAGGTATATCCGGACGGCGCGACGAGGATCGAAACGATAAAAGAAAATCCCTATTTCCATATCGATTCGGTGCAAAGCGCGCGATTGTTTCGGCTCCGCAAAAGCTTTCTGGGAACTTGCCGGATGTCTTGCCGGGCGGACCTGCTGCGCCGAATCCTCCCGGTGCCCGAGTCTCTGATCGTCGAAGCGGACGAATACATCTTCACATTGGCTGCGTTTTTTTCGGATGTGTTTATTCTAAGCGAGCCACTGCTTTTTTATCGCATTCATGGACAAAATTGGTTCAACGTCAGCGACGGGAAACTTGCCTCCCTACAACGGAAGCACGCCATTATGGTCGCGTTGGGAGAGTCGCTTCGCCAGCGCTTTTCCCAGGAGAATATTCCAGAGAACTTGAGCGAGGTAGTCCTGGAATGCGTCCAGACCGAGGCGGATATGCTTGCGCTTTCACTGGGCCGCGGTTCGCCGCTGACGACGATCCGGACAGAACTCCGCAATTACCGCATCATGCAGGGAAACGCATCACTGCTGCGATGGTTTCTGAAGTGCGTGAGCCTGTTTCCAGCGCTTTTTGTATCTCCGGCGCGATATGTCGCTTTCAAACAAAAGCTGGCCGCGAACACGTCTTACCGCCGCGCCCGCGAAGCGGTGCTGCCGTTCTATCGCCCGAAGCATGTCGATTACATCGACGAAAAGAGTTCGCGATGACGGCTTCCGGCGCTGTGCCATCCGAACCACTGAGGATTTTGATTGCGGCGTGCGTGCCACGCCGGCGCGAGGGCGGAGTGGCCGCCACGATGTACGGTTTTGGCGGGGAGCTTGAGAAGCGGGGACACACACTCACCTATATTTTCCAGGATGACCTGACGGATCCAAAGACTGCGGCTTCGCGGTTCAGTGAAGCGCTGTTTGCGCACCGGTTGAACCGCTACATTGTGCGGAATCGCGACAAGTTCTCCGTTGTTAACCTACATGCGCCTGCAGGGTTTGTTTACGGCATCCGGCGGCGGTGGTTCGGTGGCCGTAATGATCCTCCGTACGTGATGATGCTCCACGGCCTGGAGGAACGGCGGGTCAAGGTGATGAGTGAGGAAGCGCGGAAGGGCCGGGCCGGGAATTTCTTGCTGAAAAACCGGTTATGGCACCGGTTTTACATTTTTCCGCGATACCGGTGGGCGATTCGCACTGCGGATGGCGCTCATTCGAACAGCCGCGATGTGTGGAACCTGTTACAGCTCAAGTACAAGCTGGGCGCGGACCGGACGGCTTACACTCCGAGCGGAGTCGAGCCTCGCTTTTTCCAAATCCGCAGCTATGAGAAGCAAGGCCCGCTGAAATTGCTTTACGTGGGGACGTGGCTGGACCAGCGCGGGATTTTTTATCTGCGCGAAGCGTTGGAACAGCTTGCGGCACAACTGCCAGGAATGACCATGACCTTTGCCGGCTGCGGTTGTCCTGCGGCAGTGGTGAAGGACTTCTTCGGGCGCAAACTTGCTTCGAACATAATTGTCCATCCGGTAGTGCCCGCTGGCCAGGTGCACGAATTGTTTTCCACTCACGACATTTTTCTGTTCCCTTCGCTAATGGAGGGTTTGCCAACCGTGCTGCTGGAAGCGATGGCGTCGGGAATGCCGGTCATTACTACGGAAACGTGCGGGATGCCGGATGTAGTGGAAAACGGATTCAACGGCGTACTGATTCCGCCGGCGGATGCGCCAGCGATTAAGGAAGCAGTATTGCGCCTGGCAGCTTCGTCTGATCTGCGGCAGCAACTGGGCCAGGCGGCGCAACAGACGATGAAACGTTATACTTGGGAACGATCCGCTATCATGCTTGAAAAATTATTTCGACACGTCATCGCGTGTGAAGGTCAAGCGTCCGAATGATCACACTGGGCCTGAATTATTCGCAGATGCATGATTCGTCGGCATGCCTGGTGCGAGATGGGGAATTGCTGTTCGCGGTTGCGGAGGAACGCATCAGCAGGGTGAAGCACGATGCGCGTTTCCCGGCACTGGCGATTCGAGTGTGCCTGGAGTTCGCGAAGGTTCGCGCGGAGCAAGTTGACGAAGTTTGTGTCGGGTGGCAAGCGCCGGCAGCTACTTACCGGCACGACCTGAAACTCTATCTGGCGGGTGGCTGGCCCATCAGCTATTTAAACGTCCTGAATTCGACCCGGCATTTTGCCAGCATGTGGCACCAACAAGGCGGGGCACATCCTTTTGCGCGGGAATTCGGAACGACTAAACCTCGGTATCGATTTGTGGATCATCATCTGGCCCACGCGATTAGCGCATATTCCTTCTCGGGGTTCGACGATGCGGCGGTGGTGGTGATGGATGGGCGCGGCGCGTGGGAAGCGACCTCTATTTGGCACGGCACCAAAGGACGTGTCTATCCTGTGCTGACAATTAATTGGCCGGATTCTCTCGGCCTGTTTTACGCCACGTTCACGGCGTTTCTGGGATTTGTGCCGAATGCCGACGAATGGAAGGTCATGGGGCTGGCACCTTATGGCAAGGCGGGCATGGATCTGAGTATGTTCCTGGATGTTCGGGCTAGTCCTTACAAAGCCGATGCAGGATTGCTAAATGGAACGGGAAGCAATCCCTACGCGGGTTGGCCTGCGGCGCTGGGATCGCCGCGGCAACCGGAAAGCGAGATTAGCGAGCTGCACAAGGACATCGCGTATGCGGTACAGGATACGTGTGAAAGCGCCATGCTGAATGTTGTGCGCATGGCGCTGGAAAAAACGAAGAGCAAAAAAGTTTGCCTTGCCGGGGGAGTGGCGCTGAACTCAAAAGCGAACGGGAGAATCGCGGCTGCCGGGATCGTCGAAGACATTTTCATTCAGCCTGCCGCTTCGGACGATGGAGTCGCACTGGGTGCAGCCTTGGCACCGTTTCTGGATGGAGGGCAGCGACTGCCGCTCCGGGCAATGCGTCACGCGTACTACGGCTCTTCGGCTGAGGAGGACGGAATAGCGGCGGTTCTCAGCACTTATAAGATTCGCTGTTCGCGGTTGACTGATCCTGCTGCGACCGCAGCGGAACTGCTCTCGCAGGGGAAAATTATTGGGTGGTATCAGGGGCGCATGGAGTTTGGGCCACGTGCACTTGGCAGCCGCTCGATCCTTGCCGATCCGCGCGATCCAGAGATGAATGCGAAAGTAAATAACGCGGTGAAGTTTCGTGAATGGTGGCGGCCGTTTGCACCTTCCTTAAAGAAAGAATCGGCGCCGGAGTATTTGGAGTCCGCCTACGATTCACCGTTTATGATTCTGACGGCGCAGGTGCGACCGGAGAAACGCTCGGTGATTCCCTCAGTTACGCACGTGGATGGGAGTGCGCGGCCACAAACGGTGGAACAGCATATTAATCCGCTGTACTACCAGTTGATCGACGAATTTGGGCGACGTACGGGCGTGCCAGTTGTGATGAATACCTCATTCAATCTGAGGGGCGAAGCGATTGTCCACACACCGACGGACGCGATTCGTACGTTTTACAGCTCTGGAATGGACGCACTGGTTTTGGGCAGCTTCTTGATTGAGAAGTAGGACACAGGCCGAACTGATACCGGGACGGCACCGACGAAAGACAGGTCAACATGCTTACAAGCGATCAACGCTGGGCCTCAGTGAGTTTGGGCGGAAGTCCGCGCGCGGCGATCAGTCTGATGTTTTGCAATGGATTAGCGGCGACTGAAACCGAGGGCCGCAACATTGGAACTTCCACTGCCTTCGCCACGTCCCGCACCACTTGATCGGGCGTTACGCCTGCCGGGTCCGCCTACGGTTTCAGTATCAATCGGTGCCGCGAATGGTGCAGCTATCTGATACAGGACGACTGTATTTCTGAAATCTGCTTCTGTATGCGCGGCGACCTGAGAGCCAGGGTCAACGATTCCTTGCTGAGCGATAGTTGGGGCACAGGGTCGCCGAGATGCTCGACCAAATTGCGGGCTTCCTGGCAATGATGGCTGGTTGCGAGTGCAACACCTTGTTTCAGCTTGATTTCGAGGTACACGTCGAGTTGGCTCGCCCCGCCCTCTTCGAGGGAGACGAATCGAGTGGCCAGTTCCTTCTGGGCATCGTCATAACGGCCAGCATCCGCAAGGTCGCGCGCCAGCTGAAAGATCAAGGTTGCGGGGGGATTCGAGCCGGGGAATTTCTGAAGCGCGGCGACGCGTTCCGCCGCTGGGCGGCCAGCTTCTCTGAGTGCTTGCTCCAGACCTAGATAGTTTTCGGCGTTTTGCGAGTCGTACTGGATTCCTTGCTGGAAATATTCAATGGCGCGGTCAGGCGACTGCTTGGAATAAAGAACGGTGTAGCCCATGTTTCGCAACAACGCGGGAATCGCTGGATTCAGCTCTCGAGCCTGGCTCCATTCGTTCATCGCGGCGTCTTGCATTCCGCCGGACATATAGAGCGAACCCAGCAAGGCGTGAGCGTTAGCGTCCTTGGGGTTCGCGGAAATCGCGCGCTCCAGCACCGCGAAGGATTCGGGACGGCTGGGGAAAACATAGATCGTGGGCATTTGCGAAGCGGCTCGAAAATCGGCGCTACCGTGGCGATGAAGTTTTTCAAGGCAATAGCCGCGATAATAGGCAATTAGCGGATATCGCTCGGGGCGAGGCATGCCCAGCTCGTTGACCACGCCGGCGCCCGTGGGATAATTTCGCGCAAGAATTTCTACAGCATCGGCGTACAAACCGAAATGCATGTAGGTGACAGCGATATTCAGAATGCGCTCCGGGTCGGCCGCGAGATGTTGCCACAAGGCTGGATCTTGATGGCCGAGCAGCGTTGCTTCGTATCGCAGAAAATTGTTTGCGGGGTCGAGAACTTGCAGTTGTTCGAGTTGACGTTTCGCGGCCGTCACATTTCCCAAATGGCGCAATAGAGCGACATCTATGACGGCTAAACGTACGGTGTCGGGAAATTGCGTGTATGCGGCGGTCAATTTTTGATGCGCTTTTTGAAATTCGCCCTTACGCGCGTCTAGGGCGGCCAATTCCAACAAGGAGGGAGCGCGAAAGGTGCCGTATTGCTCGCTCACTTCGAACGCGCGCCTCGCTTTGTCCACCTCGCCGGTGGAAATGTAAGCCATGCCTAAGTAGTAGGAAGCTTCCTTGTCGTTGCTGATACGCGTTAGCACGGGAGAAAGTTGAGTGATGGCATCGGCGTACTGTTTCAGTCCCACGCCGAGGCGTCCGGCGGCGCGCTGCAACACGACACTTTCGGGAAACCGCTTGAGGCCTTCGCGATAAGTAGACAAAGCGGCTAGGACTTCGCCATTTCGCTCTTGCTCTGTGCCCATTTCCAGGAAATCGCCTTCGCTGCGCTTATCGGAGGGCGGGTAGGCATAGGCAGGAGGCAGATCTTTTGGCACTTCGGATTTGGGAAGGAAATCGTATTTTCCTTCAGTGTGGGTCAGGATGACCTTGCCGGACTCATCGGTGAGGGTGATGGTATAAGTTGTGGACGATGACAGACCGGAAAACTGTTTGCGAAAGGTAGATCGTGGAGAAAGCGAAGCATTCTCTGACGCAATCACCTTGGATCCATCGAGAAGTTTCAATTGTGTGTTCGGAAACTCACGTGTGACATTGAACGCCGCCTCGAGAGAAACAGTTTCGCTGTTTGTCGCTGGCGCGCGAGTCAGATTCAGGACGGCATCGGGATTCGCGCGGGTGATCCCACCAATTTCCAGAACTGGGAGCCAAAGTTCGGTGAAGTGAATGGCCTGCTGCGGATCGAGAAAGCCGTAGGTTTCCTGGTTGCGGAAAAGGCCGGCCTGAATTTCGACGTAGGCGCTGTGATTGTCGGAGAGCGCCTCGCGCCACGCCAAGCCTTCGGGGTCGCTGCCCCAGGAAAACACTTTTTTTGCAGCCAGATCGTTGCGCGTTGAATAATGTACAACGCCTGCGTTGGTTTTCGGATGGTACACGCCCATGTACGGCTCGTTGCTGGCGAAGCTGAACCGGGAAACCGCACCGAATTTGTGATTTCCAACGAGGCTGAGATCCACGCCGTTACGATCGACAGGCCACGTGTCCAAATCCGTGTAGCCATGAAAGACGGAGAATTGCTGCGGATAATACAGGCGCGAATCATCCCACACCTGGACGCCGGCATTAGTCCACCAATAGAAGCGGTGACGCTCAGCGGCGGGATTGTAGAGGGTGGTTTTCTGCTCAAGCAGCGCTTGACCCGGATGTAGCGTTAATTCCACGCACCATTCCATGCCGTAGACGCGATCGATATTCCTGATCCAGACGGAGGCGCTGCCATCTGGCGCGGTGGTGGTGGAGAAATCCACCGGAGATGCGGTCATCCAATTGTGGGAAACAGGGAAGTTGAATTCGATTCCGTAGGCGGCCCAGACTCCACGATAAGCAATGCGCGCGAACTTCAACGACGGATTCGCATAGAACAGATCTGCGCCGTTGCGTTTGTCGATGCAGCGATAAACGTGGCCGCCTAGATCAGGCAAGATCACGCATTTCAAATATTCGTTCTCGAGATTCAGAGTGCGCCAGCGACGGGGGGCAACGCGATTGGTGAGGTTTTCTCGAATCGTGTATGGATAATTGTATCTGCCGTTGGTGACGAATTGATCGAACGGAGGATTTTCGTCGGGAAGGCCTTCTTCGTAGGTGGGAAGTTCGATGGTGTCCTGCCAGACGCGCACCGCAGACGGCCTGGAACTGGAATTCGCGGTGTTCGCTGAGGACTGCGCGGCCGCGCGCGCCCCAAGAATGATCATGCTGGCGAGCACGACTCCCAGCGTCAAGATACCTAGTTTTTTTTTCACGATTTGCGCCCCTCGATGGCAGACTAGCGGCGGAACCCGACAGAAGTGTCGCAAGCAGTTTTTATATCACAGTAGACGGTTGCAATTTGGGTGACCCACGACACATGTGGGGGATGGGTGATTTCTCGGCTACGCCTCGCCACCGTGTGGAGCAAATCAACGGGTTGGCATGGGATGAGCGGCTTGATCAGCGTTGGGCACTAGATGCTGGTAGACCGCGGTGGGTATGGAGGAATCCCAATGGCCGGTGGCTTTCGCAAAACCCGCTACTCCAAGGAACAAGACGGCAATTCCGGCGGCAATGGCCCAAGCCGGAAGAGGGACGCGCTTAGTTTTCGTGGCGGGCAGGCCAGGCAGGCTCATGGCCAGAGCGTTGTCCGCGGGACAAACGGCTACACATTCCAAGCAACCGGTGCATTCCACAGAGCGAATCTGAACGAGTTTGTCGACTGGCAACGCCGCAGGGCACGCCTTGGCACACTTGGCGCAATCGATACACGTTTCCGTGTTTCTGCGGACACGCGTGGGGCTCAGCCATGATGTCAGGCCAAGCAGCGCGCCGTAGGGACAAAGAAAGCGACACCAGAAATTCGGAATGAACACAGAGGCGACGGCGAAAATACCCAATACAATCAGGCCGGTTTCACCAATGTGCCGGAAGAAGTTCAACATTTTCACGTCGACGATCAGTCCATAAGGGCTCTGCATGAAATCGTGGATGCCAGCAGCGGACATGGTGGAAATGGCCCAAAGGAAGAATCCTAGGAGGAAATATTTCAATCCGCGCAAGGGAAGGTCGAGCCAGCGTGGTAAATAAAAATTGCGCTTGAACAACTTTTTGCCGGCGCGCCAAAAGTATTCGGAAAGGGTGCCGATGGGACATAGCCAACTGCAGAACGCTTTGCGAAACAGGAAAGCCATGGCCAGAAACGTGACCAGAAGAAACAAGGCCGCGGGGTGCACTTCGGGGATATTTCCGCTCAACAGCCAATACTTCAGGTTCATCAGGCCGGCAATCGGCAGCCAGCCTTCCACCCCGGGAGGCCGATGGAGGTTCGTGCTGATAAGGCCCACCTCGAATTGACGTACCCAAAAATAAAACTTCGCACCAAGCCACAAATTCAGGATGAGGAAAGCGCCCTGGAAACTTCGGCGGTAGAGTTGCGAGCGGTCCACGTCGACGCGACGAACGAGCTTTTTTTTCGATTTTGGGAGTGCTGCGGAACTTCCCCGTGACTGGAACGACCCTGGTAGAGCGTTCGATTGGTTTGTGAAGGGTACCGGTGTTGCCATTGAGGTTTGGCCTCGCAGACAACCATACGAAGCGTCATCACAATAGACTGTGACATTTGTCACGGTGTGTTAACAGCCTGATTCTGGGTTACTTAAGCTGGCTTGATGCACGGACTGAATAGGCGGAATTGTCTGGTGCAATCACTGCAGAGTCAGGCCATTCAGCGTTTCCAATCGTGATCGTGCATCTTGCATGGTTGGAGCAAGTTGCAGCGCAGCCTGATAGGCGCCTTTTGCGCGAGCAAAGTCGCCTTTTGCTTCTTCAGCGCGACCGAGCCAGTACAGAGCTACCGGGGAACGCACGCGCGAGGTTGCTTGGGTGAAGTCCGCTATCGCGTCATCAAACTTGCCTAGCTGGAACTGAACGGTTCCCCGCGCGATGTAGCTGTTTACTTCATTCGGATTGAGCGAGATAGCCTTGTCAAACTCGGCCTTGGCAACACTGAAATTGTTCAAACTGAGGTACAGCACGCCTAGATTGTTGTGTGCTTGCGCGGCTTCTTCTGCATCGGCGGCATGAGCGATGGCTAAGCGATATTGAACCGCAGCGTCGGGCAATTGGTTTTCCCGCTGCAGCAGGACCCCGACGTTGTAATGAGCAGAACCAAGATCGGGAGCATATTGAATGGCAGCGAGAAAATGTGGCAGAGCCGCCGCTGGTTGCCCCTGTTCCATGAAGGCATCACCTAAATTATTTTCAGCGATACCATTGCGTGTGGTGACCTGGACGGCATGGGCGAATAGTGTTTCGCTATTCTTCCAATATGAGATTTGCCGGTGCGTCAACAACATCAAGGGCAACAGAAGCAGTACTAGCGCTGCGCCCACAGTTGCAGGACTTAGGTTGCGGTTGGCGGTCCAATCTGCCGCTAGCCATACGACAGCGATGAATATGCCGAGCAGCGGGAGATCTTCATAACGATCGGCCATACCCTGCCGTCCGGATTGGACTAAGCCGATCATGGGGAACGCGGTGCCGAGATACCAGAGCCAGCCGACGGTCAGATATTTTGTTTTGCGATACTTCCACACCAAAGTAGTGATTGCGATAAGCACTAACGCGGCAAGGGTCACCTGCCAGAGCGGCAAATGATTTTCCGGATGCGGGTAGAAGACGGCGAGGCGCGTTGGCCAGACGGCTTTCCACAAATAGACAGCGTAAGAATAAACGACATTTTTCAGGCGCCAACTGATCGGCATGGTAGCCGTCAGCGCGCCTTCTTTCTGATGGATTCCAACGGTGATCCAGCCGGCAGCGGCGGACAGCAGCAAGAGTGGAATTTTTTCTTTCACGAGCAAGAGGAAAGAATTTGAAGGATGGCTGGTTCGATCTGCGGAGCCGGATTGAGAGAATCTGTCGAGCGGCCAATAATCCAGGAGAAGCAACACGAATGGAAGCGTGATGATCATGACCTTGGAACTGAGAGCCAGCGCAAATAAGAGAGCCACGGCAAGGTAGCGGTGGACAGCGGGCCGCCGTACGTACCAGGCATAGGCGATCAGGGTGAGAAACATGAAAAACAGGGATAGCTCCTGCTTGCGTTCCGCGATCCAAGCGACAGGTTCCACGTTAAGCGGATGAACCGCGAAGATCGCTGCTACCGCGGCACTGCGCCATAATTTGCCGGTGGCACCTGCGAGAAACATGAACAAGAGCGCCACGTCAGCGGCCATCAGCAGAATGTTGATAAGGTGGTGAGCCCACGGCGCCAGAGCAAATACTTGCACGTCGGCCATGTGCGAGAGCCAGGTCAGCGGATGCCAGTTTGCTGCAGGATTGTCGGTACCGAAGGCCCAAATCAGGTTCTGCCAACTGAGGCCGCGTAATACATGCGCGTTGTGCGTCACGTAGTCGGGATCGTCGTAGTTGACGAAACCGTTTCGCAGTGCAGGCAAATACAGAGCGACGACCAGGGCAGCAAGGGCAAGGGAGACCAAGGCGACAGAGCGTCGATCGACCGCAAGGCTGGACGCCATCGTGGAGGTGTTGCCTTGGCCGATGGTGGTCGGGGCGCTCATTGCGGACGAAATTTCGTCTCCTTATTTTAGTTGGCCCGCTCGCTTGGAAGCGAGCCGCCCGCAGCGGTGCCGCCTATACGACACCATCTGTCCTGCGTGTTATGCTGTTTCTGCCGCGTAAACGCCCGGTGCGGCTGTGGCGAAATTGGCATACGCGGCGGGCTTAAAATCCGCTGGGGATTTCCCCGTTGTCGGTTCGAGTCCGACCAGCCGCACCATTCTTCCGGTAGACGCCTTCGGGTAATCACTGGGCAGACGCCCACCTCCTTTTGCAGTACAATTTTGACTCCTTTTTTGAAGGGGGAGCATCCAATGGCTGGATCCATACAGCGGCTAACTGAAACCCACCCCGGAGTGAACGTGAGCGAGCAGAATCTCGATCAACTTTGCATAAACACTATCCGGACCCTGTCGATAGATGCGGTGCAGCAAGCTAATTCCGGTCATCCGGGCGCACCGATGGGTTTGGCGCCGGTGGCGTATTGCCTCTGGCAGTATTTCCTCAATTACGATCCCGCTTCCCCGCATTGGCCGAATCGCGACCGTTTTGTGCTTTCCAATGGCCATGCTTCGATGCTGCTGTACTCCCTGCTCCATTTGGCGGGCGTGAAAGATGTGAACGACCAGGGCGAAGTGCAGAATGAACTTTCGGTTACCCTTGATCAGATCAAGCGATTCCGCCAATTGGATAGCCGCACGCCGGGTCATCCCGAATCCCATATAACCACTGGAGTTGAAACCACTTCGGGGCCGCTGGGCCAAGGTGTAGGGAACAGCGTGGGGATGGCAATCGCCGGAAAGTTCCTGGCTACCCATTTTAATCGGCCGGGATTCGACTTATTCGATTTTCGCGTGTACGCGATGTGCGGCGACGGCGACATTATGGAAGGCGTTGGGGGCGAAGCTGCATCTTTGGCTGGACATCTGCAGCTCGGGAACCTTTGCTGGATTTACGACCATAACCACGTGACGCTGGATGGTCCGGCCAGTTGGTCGTTCAACGAAGACGTAATGACGAGATTCATCGGCTACGGCTGGAACGTGACCCGGGTGGCCGATGCGAACGATCTGCTGCAGCTGTCGCGCGCGTACAAGGATTTTCTGTCCCATAACGACAAGCCAATGTTGATCGTAGTGGATAGTCACATCGGTTATGGTTCGCCACACAAGCAGGATTCGTTCGAAGCGCATGGCGAGCCGCTGGGCGAAGCGGAAGTGAAGCTAGTAAAGAAGAATTACGGGTGGCCGGAGGACGCAAAGTTTCTGGTTCCGGACGGGGTTTATGAACACTTTCAGGAGGGTGTCGGAGCGCGGGGCTCGCAAGAACGTGAGAAATGGGATTCACTGTATGCGGAATATGCAAAGAAATATCCGGACTTGGCGGACCAGTTGAACCGCATGCAACGCCGGCAGCTTCCGGACGCCTGGAATAAGAATCTGCCGGTATTTCCGGCTGATCCGAAGGGCATGGCCACCCGCGAAAGTTCCGGGAAGGTGCTGAACACCCTGGCGCAAAATATTCCCTGGATGATGGGTGGATCGGCGGATCTTGCCAAATCCAACAAGACGAATTTGACGTTCGAAGGCGCGGGCGAGTTTTTCCCGGTGAATTTTGAAGGACGAAATATTCATTTCGGCGTTCGGGAGCACGCCATGGGCGCTGCGGTGAATGGGATGGCGTTGTCGGGCCTGCGCGCATTTTCCGCGACGTTTTTTAATTTTAGCGACTATATGCGGGCCAGTATGCGCTTGGCCGCGCTGATGGAGATTCCGGTTCTTTTTATCTTCACGCACGATTCCATCGGAGTCGGGGAAGACGGACCGACACACCAGCCGATTGAGCAGCTGGCTGCGTTTCGCGCCATGCCCAACATGCTGGTGTTTCGTCCAGGAGATGCGAACGAAGTGACGGAAAGCTATAAGACGGCGCTGCAACATAAGGATGGTCCCGCGACGCTGGTGTTCAGCCGGCAAGCCATGCCGACGCTGGATCGGACGAAGTACGCACCGGCGGCTGGGGTGGCGAAGGGCGCTTATATTTTGGCTGATGCAGAAGGCGGCAAGCCGGACGTGATTCTGATGGCGACCGGTAGCGAATTGCAATGGGCCGTGACGGCGTTTGAAAAATTGAAGGGCGAGGGGATCAAAGCGCGCGTGGTCAGTATGCCGTGTTGGGAATTGTTCGATCAGCAGGACTCCGCGTACAAGGAATTGGTGTTGCCTTCCAGTGTGACGGCGCGTGTTTCGGTTGAGATGGCCTCCACTTTGGGTTGGGAACGCTACATCGGGCTGAAGGGAAAAGCCATCGGAATGCACAGCTTTGGTGCGTCGGCCCCATTGAAGGACTTGCTGAAGAAATTTGGTTTTGACGCCGATCATGTGGTTGTGGCTGCGAAATCGCAACTGGGAAAGTGAGCTGATTATGAAAATTGTCATCGGCTCTGATCACGCGGGGTTTCAGCTGAAGAACGCGATGGGCGACTTGGTCCGCTCGCTGGGCCATTCGGTGCTGGATGTGGGCGCCTTCAATGAAAATCCGTCGGATTATCCGGACTTCGCGGAAGCCGTAGGTCGGGCGGTCTTGGACGGAAAAGCGGAAAGAGGCGTGTTGATTTGCGGCAGCGGCATCGGAGCTAGTGTTGCGGCGAATAAATTGATAGGGATTCGCGCGGGAATTTGTCACGACACCTATTCGGGCCACCAGGGCGTGGAACACGACAATATGAACGTGCTGGTGATGGGTTCCCGGGTGATTGGCGAGAAGCTGGCCGAAGATGTGGTACGTGCTTTTCTGTTGGCGAAGTTCACGAACGAGGAACGACACGTCCGCCGGCTGGCGAAAGTGCACGCCCTGGAAGAGAAAATGTTAAAAGTCTGAAACGTGAATTCGTGCGCTCACCCAGGAGCGTACAATAAGGGGCTCGGGCCCTTTACCAAGTAAAGGAGAAGTTTTTATGACCACCTCGGTAACCGTTCCCAACAGCGCTGGTACCAATCCTTTGAAGGGATTGCTGGAGTATGGCCAGTCCCCCTGGATGGACTACATTCGCCGCGACCTGCTGACTGGCGGAGGACTGAAGAAAATGATTGATGCGGACGGTCTGCGCGGCATGACCTCAAATCCGACAATCTTCGAGAAGGCCATTACGGGCAGTTCGCTGTATGACGACATTCTGCAGTCCAAGGAAGCAAAGTCGCTGGACGCAGAACGCTTGTATGAACGGATTGCAATCCGGGATGTGCAGGATGCTTGCGATATTTTCAAGCCGGTGTATCAGTCTACGCGTAGGCGCGACGGGTATGTGAGCCTGGAAGTGTCGCCGTATCTAGCCAATGACACTGAGGGCACATTGGCGGAGGCGCGGCGATTGTGGAAGGCGGTGGGCCGGGAAAACCTGATGATCAAGGTCCCAGGCACGCACGCAGGTATTCCCGCCGTTCGCAAACTCCTGGAAGACGGCTTGAATATCAATATCACGTTGCTGTTTGCACAATCGGCGTACGAGCAGGTGGCGGAAGCATTTTTCGCGGCTCTGGGAGCGCGAGTGCTGAAGGGACTGGACATCAGCCACTGTGCTAGCGTGGCTAGCTTCTTCGTGAGCCGCATCGATACTCTGGTGGATTCAAAAGTCGAGGAAAAGCAAAAGACTGCAAGCACCAGTGCGAAGGTCCTGCTGTCCAGCATTGAGGGAAAAGTAGCCATCGCGAATGCCAAGCTCACGTACAAGAAATATCAGGAACTGGTGAGCAGCCCGCGCTGGAAGGCGCTTGCCGCGAAGGGTGCTCAGACACAGCGTCTGCTCTGGGCCAGCACCAGCACAAAAAATCCAAAATACCGCGACGTTCTTTATGTGGAGGAATTGATAGGAGCCGATACCGTGGACACGATTCCTCCAGCCACGTTTGATGCATTTCGTGACCACGGCAAGTTGCGAAAGAGTTTGACCGAGGATGTGGACGGCGCGGCTAAGATCATGGCGGACCTGGAAAAGGCCGGCATCTCGATGCGTGAGGTTACAGACAAGCTGGTGGTGGATGGCGTGAAACTGTTCGCCGACGCATTCAAAACCTTGCTCGAGGCCACGGGCAAGACTGCGTCCGTGCGACAGGGCTAAACGGAAGAATCGTCATTTTGCAGCGGGTTCACCTGGCAAAGGCCGGGAGGCTCAAAGAGTCAGTTTTTCCGCCCATAAAGGGTGAACGCCAGGCTGCCACGAAGGATGACCTTACTCATTCCTTCATTGCAGGCTTACCCGTCAGTGGAAGGCTCAAAATCTCGTGGAGGAGTTTACAGAATGCAACTCGGCATGATCGGTCTCGGCAGAATGGGCGCGAACATGGTGCGGCGGCTGGAAAAAGCGGGGCACAAGTGCGTTGTGTACGACCGAAGCGCTGAAGCGGTGCAGCAATTGACGGGCGATGGCGCCACGGGATCGAACTCCATCGAGGATTTCGTGAACAAGCTGCAAAAACCCCGAGCCATCTGGCTGATGGTTCCAGCAGCCGTGGTTGACGATACAATCGCCCAGCTTGTGCCAAAGCTAGCGAAAGACGACATTCTGATCGATGGCGGGAATTCTTACTACATCGATGACATTCGACGCGCGAAAGAACTTTCGGCGAAGGGCGTTCACTATGTGGATGTGGGCACAAGTGGTGGAGTTTGGGGATTGGAGCGCGGTTACTGCGAGATGATCGGGGGCGAAACCGGCACTGTTCAGCATCTCGATCCTATTTTCAAGGCGCTGGCGCCGGGACGCGGAGACATTCCTCGAACTCCCGGGCGCGAAAAGTCCTCCGGGACCGCGGAGGAAGGCTATCTACACTGCGGGCCTTCCGGCGCCGGGCATTTCGTGAAAATGGTTCACAACGGGATCGAGTATGGTTTGATGGCCGCCTATGCCGAAGGGCTGAACATCCTGAAACATGCGAATGCCGGCAAAGTGAAGCGGGAAGATGATGCGGAAACGACGCCGCTGCGGCACCCGGATCATTACCAGTACGATTTCAAGCTCGCGGATATCGCGGAAGTGTGGAGGCGCGGCAGTGTGGTGGCTTCGTGGCTACTGGACCTGACCGCGATTTCATTGTTCGAACAACCGACCTTGGAGCACTATTCTGGCCGTGTTTCGGATTCCGGCGAAGGGCGCTGGACAATACTGGCGGCGATCGAATCGACCGCCCCTGCACCGGTATTGAGCGCCGCGTTGTACGAACGATTTGCGTCCCGAGGCGAAGGTGAGTTTGCGGCAAAGCTATTAAGCGCGATGCGTTTCCAGTTTGGTGGTCACGTCGAGAAAAAATCCGGAGGCTGAAGCGGGTTGCGCTTCGTTACCGGAGACAGGATAGACAGATGAGTTTGAATCACGTGGAAACGGCCAGCTTCGCCGCACCTTGTGTGATGGTGATCTTCGGTGCGACCGGAGACCTGACGAAGCGCAAACTCATCCCCGCTTTGTTGAATCTAGCCCAGGACGACATGCTTCCGAGAGAATTCGCGATTGTGGGTTTCGCGGTCAATGATCTCGATACAGAGTCCTTCCGCAAGACTCTCGGTGAGCAGATGCCTGAGTTCGCTCCCGACCCGATTGACTTGAGGATGTGGGAGGAATTGGCGAAGCGGATCTATTACGTGGCCGGAGACTTTCAGGACCCGGAGGCGTACAAGAGATTAAAAGCTCAGATTGAAGAGGCAGATAGAATCCACCACACCGGTGGCAATAAGTTCTTTTATCTTGCGGTAGCACCACGCTTTTTCGCGCGCATCGTCGATCAATTGGGGGCAGCGGGGCTGACGAAAGAGGAAGACGGTCACTGGAGCCGGGTGATCATCGAGAAGCCCTTCGGGCACGACCTGGAATCCGCCATCCAGCTAAACAACGACCTGAAGAAAACTTTGGCGGAGAAACAAATCTACCGCATTGATCATTATCTGGGCAAAGAAACTGTCCAAAATGTGATGGTATTCCGATTTACGAACAATATTATTGAGCCTCTTTGGAATCGCAATTACGTTGATCATGTTCAGATTACGGCGTCCGAAATGGTAGGTGTGGAACATCGTGGGGGGTTTTACGAGACTGCCGGTGCATTGCGGGACATGGTTCCGAACCACCTCTTCCAGTTGCTAACGATGACGGCAATGGAGCCGCCCATTTCGTTCGATGCGGACGAGGTGCGCAACAAGCAGGCCGAGGTCCTACACGCGATTCAGCCGCTGAACCCCGAAGATGTGCTGAAGAACATGGTTCGGGGGCAATACGCCGAGGGGGTGGTGGACGGCGAACACGTGGCGAGCTATCGCAATGAGCCGGATGTTGCGCGGGATTCCAACACGGAAACGTTTGTGGCGCTAAAACTGCAAATCGATAACTGGCGCTGGGCAGGTGTTCCGTTTTATCTGCGCACGGGGAAGCGACTGGCGATGCGGGCAACCGAAATCGTTATCCAATTCCGGCGCACACCGTTTGTACTGTTTCGCAATACCGCGGTGAAAAATATCGAGACCAATCGTTTGGTCATACACATTCAACCCGACGAAGGAATCTCCCTCAGCTTTGGGGCCAAGGTCCCCGGACCGATCATGCGGCTGGGTTTGGTGAATATGGATTTTGACTATAAAACGTATTTCGGCATGGAGCACGGCACAGGTTATGAACGCCTTTTACGTGATTGCATGGCTGGGGACGCTACGCTATTCCAACGCAGCGACATGGTGGAAGCCGGCTGGAAAGTGATTCAACCGATTCTGGATGTTTGGCATGCGCTGCCGCCGCGCGGTTTTCCAAATTATGCGGCAGGTTCGTGGGGTCCCGTGGAAGCGGAAGAATTGCTGGAACGGGATGGGCGGGAGTGGCGTCGGATCGGGGAAGAAGAACTAGACGAGCGTGGACGCATTGCCGCGCCGGGGAGCACGACCAAGGCCGGCGCATTATGACGACGCTAGCTCAACGCGAAGTGGTGGTGCTTCCGGATGCCGCCGCAATCACCCGACGCGCGGCGGAAGAATTTCTGAGAAGCGTGAACGAGGCGATATCACAAAAAGGGTCGTTCACCGTTGCGCTTGCGGGTGGTTCCACTCCCAAATCATTATATGCCCTGCTCAGCGACGATCCGGCGTACAGTTCGAAAATTCCGTGGCCGAAGCTGCGCTTTTTCTTTGGAGACGAGCGCCACGCAGCACCCGACAGTGCAGAAAGCAATTTTCATATGGCGAACGAGACGCTGTTCTCCAAAGGATTAGTAAAACCCGAGCAGATCACTAGGATCAAAGGCGAATACGGAGACACGGAAAAAGCGGCGCTGGAATATGAGCAGGCTCTTCGCGCATACTTTAAGCTGAAGGATGGCGAGTACCCTCGCTTCGATCTAGTGCTGCTGGGCATGGGGGACGAAGGTCACACACTCTCTCTGTTTCCCGGCACCAGAGCGTTACACGCCTCCAATCGAATTGTGGTTCGCAATTGGGTCGGAAAGTTGTATACCGAGCGCATCACCCTGACGGCTCCGGCGGCAAATCAGGCGAACCGAATTATTTTTTGTGTGACCCGCGAAGATAAGGCGCTGGCCTTGAAAGCGGTGTTGGAAGGTCCCTACGAGCCGGAGCAACTTCCAGCTCAACTGATACAGCCGGTCAATGGCACATTGCTTTGGCTGGTCGACCAGGCCGCCGGCTCGAAGCTGGCAACCAGTATTCGAAACTAACTAGGAGAAAAATTATGGCAACAGCAACAGTGTCCAGTGTTGAACAATACTTAGGGGCGAAGGCGGAATCGCTCCTTGGCTTCAAGTCCCCAAAAATTTCCAAGGAACGGCTGCATCTTCCGGGCCCCGATTTCATCGACCGGGTGTATGCCGCGTCGGATCGCAACTTGCGGGTGCTCAATAATCTTCACCAGATCTTTTTCACCGGTCGCCTCGCCGGGACGGGCTACCTTTCGATCCTTCCGGTGGATCAGGGTATTGAGCATTCCGGCGGGGCAAGCTTCGCCAAGAATCCCGATTATTTCGATGGGGAAAATATCGTGAAGCTGGCGATTGAAGGCGGCTGCAATGCGGTTGCGTCCACGTTTGGGGTTCTTGGTTCGGTGGCCCGCAAGTACGCCTACAAGATTCCTTATATCGTGAAGATCAATCACAACGAACTGCTCACGTATCCGAACCAGTTCAATCAAATCCTGTTCGGTACTGTGCAAGAAGCATATGACATGGGCGCGGCCGCTGTGGGTGCCACGATTTATTTTGGCTCCGAACAGTCCGATCGGCAGATTATCGAGATCAGCCACGCTTTTGCCAAGGCTCACGAACTAGGCATGGCCACGGTGCTGTGGTGCTATCTACGGAACCCGGCGTTCAAAAAAGACAAGGATTACCATCTTTCCGCGGACCTCACGGGTCAGGCCAACCACCTGGGAGTGACTATTCAAGCTGACATCATCAAGCAAAAGCTCCCGGAAAATAATGGTGGCTATGAAGCGCTCAACATGGGCAATTCCAGCTATGGCAAGTTCGATAAACGCATCTACACGGAATTGTCCAGCGATCACCCAATCGACCTGACCCGCTACCAAGTAGCGAATTGCTACATGGGCCGCGCAGGTCTGATCAACTCTGGCGGAGCTTCTGGGGCAAATGATTTCGAGGAAGCTGTAGCGACGGCGGTAATCAATAAACGCGCGGGCGGAACGGGGTTGATCAGCGGACGCAAAGCGTTCCAACGGCCGATGTCGGAAGGGGTAAAACTCTTGAATACGATTCAGGATGTTTATCTAGCTAAGGAAATCACTGTTGCATAAGTGACAAAATCCTGGAGTTTTGCGAAACGGCTCACGCTATTGGTGGGCCGTTTTTTTTTTATGGGTTCTCCTAACGTGACTGCTGTAGGGATGTATTCACGATAAAATCGGTGAAAACAAGGCGGAAACCAAACGCTACTCTCGTTCATTCATCGGGCGAAGAATCTACGGGTTGTTCGCCGGATCTTTTGTGTTCGCCAACCGAGAACGCTTCAAAGTTTTGCTGTAAGCGATTCAATCTTTGGCTGCATATCTGAAAAGACACGTACGTCATAATTTATATAGCGTGGCGGTCCCGCGCGCTGTCTAAAATAGATTCAGCAGTTTGGAGGAACGCATCATGGCGAAAACGAGGTCTACACCCTCGGGAGCCCCGAAGAAGGCGGTCAGAACGAAAACCCCGCCAACGCAGGAGGAAATCGCACTCCGCGCGTATCACATTTACTTGGAACGCGGTTGCACTGCTGGCGACCCTATGCAGGATTGGCTGCGCGCCGAGCAGGAATTGACGGAAGCCACAAACAAGCCTGGCCGCAAGTCAAAGGTTGTGCCCATCGCGGCATAGCCGGCTGCTTTTAAATACCCCGCTAGTGTGTTTCGCTCCACGCCTTGCCATTGCCATGCTTATCCAAGCTTCGTGAACGCAAAACGGAAATTCCTTATACTATCTCCATAACGGATTGGTAGAGGGATGACCGATATGAAGCGTGGAAATGACCTGAACGTCGCCCGGCTCGTCTTGATCGCTTTAATTTTGGTCTTAGGGGCTTTTTGGGTAGGAGCGCGCTACGGCCCGCGGCAAGCAGATGATGTCGAGGCTCGTCGGCTTGCACAGGCTACTGGGACATCCGTAGTGCCAGCGGCGGTTCCTCAGCCACGCAATGACCACCTGACGGAAGATGAATCCATAAACGTCCGAATTTACCGGCAAGCCTCTCCGGCCGTAGCAAATATCCTGACGAAGGCGACCGAATATGATTTTTTCATGGACCCGGTGCCAGTTGAGGGCGCAGGTTCGGGTTTTGTTATCGATCCGCGCGGATACATTCTGACCAACTATCACGTGGTGGCCGGCGCGCAATCGATCGAGGTCATCCTGGGGGACAAAAGCCGAGCCCCGGCAAAATTCATCGGAGCAGACCAGCGCAATGACGTGGCGCTGATCAAAATCGATCCGAAGGGTAAACAGTTAGCCGCGCTTTCGCTGGGCGATTCTTCGACGCTTCAAGTTGGCCAAAAAGTTTTGGCCATCGGGGATCCGTTCGGTTTCCAATCTACCCTGACCACCGGCGTAGTCAGCGCGCTCGGGCGAACTGTTCAGACGAGTGACACCACGTTTATCGATGATGCGATCCAAACCGATGCATCCATTAATCGCGGAAATTCCGGCGGGCCACTGATCGATACCCACGGGGATGTGATTGGCATCAACTCGGCGATTTACACCCCATCGGGCACCACGGCGGGAATCGGCTTTGCCATTCCTATCAATACCGCAAAACTGATTGCGAACGACTTGATGACCGAAGGCAAAGTTCGGCGAGCCTACCTTGGCGTACAGACAATTGCCGTAGCCGGATGGCTGGCGGAGGCGCTCGATTTGCCGGTGCAGGAAGGCTTGCTCGTAGAACAAACAACCAAAAACAGTCCGGCGGCTGCGGCCGGGATCCGCGGCGGCGACAAATCCGCGCAGGCGGGAATGCGGCGGATCACCATTGGTGGTGATGTGATTGTCGGAATTGACGGGCAGAAGGTCTCCAACCAGTTCGACATTAATTATGTTCTGAATCGCAAGCGTCCAGGCGATACCGTAAATATAACGTTGTACCGCGGGGCGAAAAAGCTGGATATTCCCGTGAAACTGGGTGAACGCGAATAAAACTGCTGTGGTTCAGTCCGAGTTTCTGGCGCAAAGTTCAAAATAAAAGTGAGAATTCATCGCGATCCTAAGCTGACTTAATATTTATTTCCCAATTTCTGCGCGATAGCAATTGCGTTCTTCCTCCGTCAAATTGAACCAGCCCTCGGTTATGTCACGCACACGCTCCAAGGCTTTCTGCATCTCCTTGTGTTTTGCTTCAATCATCTCAGCGTCCGCGTCGGGAGGAACATAAATAGGAGAGGAGCCGATCAGAATTGCGCGCGTAAACAAAGAGGGTAAACAGAAATGATCCCAGGTCTTCTCAAAGGTGGTGCCGCGTTCGACGGCCACGTGGAAAACAAAGATCGGCGCGCCAGTCATTCTGGCCAACAGCACGGGACCGACTTTAGCCACATATCGCGGGCCGCGAGGCCCATCAATGGTGAATCCACAATCCAGGCCTTCCTTGATGCGTTGAGCCATTACCGCGAGCCCGCGCAAGCCCCCACGCGAGGAACTTCCTTGGGCGGTGCCGAATCCCAACCATTCGATCACCTTGCGCGTCCACTGGCCGTCGAATGCGGTGGTGTTCATGATCACGATGCCACGATTGCGCCCGTACCAGGCGATAGGAATGATGCAGCGATGCCAGAACGCCCAGATACAGGGTTGTTTGGCGGCCCAAACTCGTTCGACCCTTTCGCGTCCGAGCACTTCGAAACGAAGAGTGGGGCCCAAAATGCGGATCACGCTGTAAACGACTGCGGCGATGATGGGAATCTGTATCCGGCGATGCCAGGGAAGCTTAGGCAAATGGGTGTCGTAATGAGCGCTAACTGTTTTTTGCGCTTCCTCGGGCCTCTTTTCGCTGGTTTCCATATTCATATAGTATAGAAGTTGCGGTCGCATGATGCAGGATGGGAGTGCGTTAGTTGCAGGCTTTCGGGAAAATCCACAAGGTTTGGCGCATAGGTGCGCTTTTTTGTACGGCGAGCTGTCTGTGCGCGCCTCTGGTCTACCTCTGCACAGCCAAGGCCGATAATCCCCCGTCACCTGATACTGTCGGTGCCATTGAAGGTGCAGCGATTTCCGTGCAAGGGCCAATGAGTGTGGACACCGCCAATGGCCAAATAAAAACGATTTTACGGAGTGGCAGCGAAGTGCAGGTGAAATCCGGTCAAGCGCACATTGATCTGCCCGAAGGCGGCAACATCACTATTTGCGGGCCCGCTCACTTTTCCGTGCTGAAATCGGGAAGCGCGCTCACGATCGCCCTGGACAGCGGTACTATTCACGCTTATATCGAGGGCCAACTGATTCTCACAGTGTACACACCTCAGATACAGGCGCACACTGTGTCGATCGGGAACGCCGCGGAGGAAGCACTGATTGGACTGGACGCTTCGGGCACGATGTGCATTCATCCGAGCAAGGGGGCAGTTCGGATCGAGCAGCAACTGACCGGACAGAGCTTGCTGATTCCGCAGAGCGGAGATGTTTCGCTGACGAATGGACAATTAGAAACATTACATACTTCCTTAGGCCAGTGCAGTTGCGAACTGCAGTTGAGCGACAAAGCTGAAGGTGTTTCCACGCAGATCAGTGGATTGGCATCGACCGAAGAGCTAAAAAAAGCTGCCGCGGCGAAGCAGGCTGACCCTGCGCAAACGAATGCGCTTCCGGCACAAAAGGAAGAGCCAGTCTACCAAGTGTTTATGCCGCCGCTTCATTTCGATGCGAACGCCAAAACACAACCAGATTACGATCCGAATTTAATTGTACTGGTGCGGCGCGCCCGCGTGCGTCCTACATTGATCTTCCAGGGAAAAGTGGAAGGCGATCCCGTGGTTGCGCAAACCCATGCTTCGCCGTCTGATTCCACAATGCAGCCCACAAATATTGCCAAGAAAACTACTGACGATTCCGCATGGACGCGAGTCCGCACATTCTTCCACAAACTTTGGTCGCCAAGTTCGTAGTGCCGAGCCTGGACGAGAGCTTTACATCCCTTCGTAATTAGGACCGCCGCCGCCCTCAGGCACGGTCCAATCGATGATCTGATATGGGTCGGAAATATCGCAGGTTTTGCAGTGCACGCAGTTGGCGGCATTAATCTTGAGCTTCAGTTTTCCGCCCTCTTGAGTCATTTCGTAAACCGCCGCAGGGCAAAAATACTGGCATGGATTGCCGTACTCTTCCGCGCAACGAGTCGAACAAATGTTTGTGTCCAAAACTTTGAGGTGGCAGGGCTGATCTTCTTCGTGGCGTGTGCCGGAGTGGTAGACGTCTGTGAGGCGATCGAACGTAAGTTTACCGTCGCCTTTGAAGCGTTCCGGAGCAGGCCTGCCGTGGATCTGATTGTAGGCTTCATAACCCGGCCGCGCGTGCAGGGGATCAATAATCCCGCGGCCCCCGGTAATTTCCTGCAATCCTGAAAGGACCAAACCATCCAAAAGCCCGTTATGGAAGGATTGATGGAAGTTGCGCACCCTCCACAATTCTTCGCGGATGTAGCTGTGATCGATTTTTTCTTTATAGAGTTTTAGGGTGTTCGCGGAGGTGTCGCCGGACTTCAGCGCTTCGAATATCGTTTCCGCAGCGAGCATTCCGCTTTTTATCGCCAGGTGCACACCTTTAAGGCGCTGCGAGTTCAAAAAGCCGCCCGAATCGCCAACAACCAATCCACCATCCACAAAATTGCGCGGCATGGCATACCAGCCGCCGTACGGCAATGATTTCGCGCCATACCGCAGCATCTTGCCGCCTTCCAGAAGATTGCGCACGAACGGGTGTGTCTTCCAAATCTGGAATGCCGCGTGAGGATCAAATCGCGGATCGGCATATTCCAGAGCAACCACCAGGCCGATCGAAACGCGATTGTTGGAAAGGCCATAAATCCAGCCTCCGCCATACATCTTGGTTGAGAGAGGCCAGCCCAATGTGTGGGCCACGAATCCCGGTTTGACTTTTCCGGGCTGAACGTCCCAAAGTTCTTTAATCCCGATGCCATAGGTTTGGGGATTGATATTCGTCAGGTTCTGCTTCCCTGCCAATTGTTTGGTCAGCGATCCCCGCGGACCTTCGGCCAGGACGGTCACTTTGGCGCGAAGCTCGTATCCCGGAGTGTAGTTGGCTTTGGGCCTGCCGTTCTTGTCGAGGCCCTTATCCTCGGTGATTACACCGGCGATGCCATTGCCCTCGTAAATCAGGTCGGCGCCGGCAAATTCTTTAAAGACGTTTACCCCCGCAGCTTCGACCAAACCGCCCATCCATCTGACCAACCTGCTCAGCGAGATGACGAAGTTTCCCTCGTTCTTAAAGGGAGGCGGAGTAATGGGAGCACGATACGAGGACTTGTGGGTGAACACCAGCAGAGCCGACTCTGTTACCGGAGTATCTAATGGCGCGCTTTTCTCGAAATCTGGAACTAGCTCGGCCAATGCCTTGGGGTTCATGATCGCACCGGACAACTGATGCGCGCCAATCTCGCGTCCCTTCTCGAGCACGTAGATATTCTCGGAGGATAATCCCGGCTTGGCGCCACTGGAATTGTGTTTCTTGATGAGATTGGCGACGTGCAAAGCGCAAGCCAAGCCTGCGGGTCCGGCACCCACAATCAGTACATCCGCTTGCAATTGTTCTCGTTGTACGGCCATACCAAGATCCTACCAAACCTCCATTTGAAGGATAGAATTAGCTCTTAGCCTTTTGCAGTGCTTCTGTGAGGGCGGGCATGACTTCGAAGATATCGCCAACGATGCCATAATCGGCGATTTCGAAGATGGGGGCATTTTGATCTTTGTTTACGGCGACGATGGTGCGCGAGCCCTTCATGCCTACTACGTGTTGAATGGCGCCACTGATGCCGAGAGCCACATAGAGTTTCGGCGCCACGGTTTGGCCGGAACTGCCGATTTGGCGCTCCATGGGCAACCAGCCTTCGTCGCAAATAGGGCGCGAGGCGGCAATTTCTGCACCGAGGGCTTTCGCGACGGCTTCCGCCTGGGCGATATTTTCTGGAGCTTTGATGCCGCGGCCGATCGCGACGATCAACGGAGCTTGGGTCAAGTCCACTGAGGATTTGGCTTCCTTGAACAATTCCAGAGGCTTGGTGCGAATGTCCTCGGGCTTCAGCTCCACTTTCGCTGCGCTCACAGAGGCCTTTCCAGCCGAATTCGATTCGAGCAAATCCGAACGAAAAGCGCCGGACTGGAAAGAAGCAAACCAAGGGGCTGGGCCTACGAAAGTCACATCCGCAGCGGTCTTTCCCTGGAACATTTGGCGCACGAAGACGAGTTGGTCTCCATCCTTGCGGAAGCCGATACAATCGCCAATCATTCCTTTGCTTAGCATGGCGGCGAGTTTGGGAGCGAAATCACGAACCTGGTACGTATGGGGAAATAAAACCAAGTCGGGTTTCGCGGACTCGACAACCTGCTTCAGGGCCGTGCAATATGCGTCAGCGGTGTAGTTCTCCAACAGGTCATGCTCGAGTAACAAGACTTCCGCGATCTTTTTTGTCGATAGTTCTTCCGCGAGGGCACCGACGTCTTTGCCGATGACCACGGCTGTGATGCTTGCTGAGGTTGCAGCAGCGATTTGTTGGGCTGCGACCAATGTCTCAAAACTGGTGTTATGCCATTTGCCCTGGCGCTGTTCGGTGATTACCAAGATTTTCATCAGCGTTCTCCTGTGGCACTGCGTAGGGCGGTCGATTAAACCGTGTTTAGATCACTCGCGCCTCAAACTTCAACTTCTCGACCAACTTGGCTGCAGCTTCTTTAGGCGTACCGGCAAGAAACTCCGTTTTTTTGGTTCTGCTGGGGACATAAATCTTTTCAATTTTCTCGGTAGGCTCTAGGGCCACACCCAGGGATTCACGACTGACGGTGACGATTTCCTTCTTTTTCGCGGCCATGATGCCTTTCAGCGTGGCATAACGCACTTTATTGATTCCGGATTGAATGGAAAGCACCGCCGGCAACGGACACTCGAGCCATTGGAACCATCCGGCTTCCAGCTCGCGCTTCAGTTTCATTTTTCCGTCTTGTACATCGATTTGCATGATGATGGTGGCGTGCGGGAGGTTGAGGAGCGCCGCCAGAAGTACGCCGGTTTGTCCGAAGCCGTGATCCTCGCTTTGCAGGCCAGTCAGCACCAAATCGTGTTTTTCCTTGGCGATTGCCGCAGCCAGCACTTTCGCAGCGCCGAGAGGATCTAATTGCGCAAAATCATCGTCGGCCACGTGAATGGCGCGGTCGGCGCCCTTGGCCAAAGCTTCCTTGATGGTCTGCTTCACACGCTCCGGCCCAAGTGAAAGCACCACCACTTCCCCGCCTTGTTTTTCCTTGAGCCGCAACGCCTCTTCCAGCGCATAGCTGTCCGGCTCATTCATTTCAAAACCGATGTCCGATTCCTTGATCCAGTTTCCGGCAATTGTTAGTGGAGCGTCCTTTGCGGGCACCTGTTTGATGCAAACGATGATGTTCACGGGAATTTCCTTCCATCAGGCCTAAGGAATGGGAGTGAGTTATCCTGAGCGGAGCGAAGGATTTCAGACTCAGCCAAGCCCGAATGTTTCAACCTCATGCTGAGACCTTGGAGCAACTGGCAAACCCGGCATCCATCCACCGCAATCTCTACTTGCCGCTCCAACGCTTGAAAATCAATGCTGCGTTCGTGCCGCCAAACCCAAACGAATTGGATAGCACGTAATCCACGGTGGTTTTCCGCGCTACATTGGGTACGTAATCCAGATCGCACTCGGGATCCGGGCACTCCTGATTAATGGTCGGCGGAAGAATCTGATCGCGCAGAGCCAACACGCTGATGCCAGCCTCCAAACCGCCCGCTCCGCCGAGCAGGTGCCCAGTCATGGACTTAGTTGAACTCACCGCCAATTTCTTGCTAGTGGCGCGCTCACCAAACAGGCGCTTCATCGCCCTAGTCTCAATGACATCGCCGATGGGAGTAGACGTTCCATGCGCGTTGATGTAGCCGATATCGTCAGGCGAAAGCTTGGCGTCTTTCAGAGCCGCTTTCATCACACGGAAGGCGCCGTCGCCGTTCTCCGCGGGTTGCGTGATGTGGTAGGCGTCACCACTCATACCGTAACCAACAATTTCCGCGAAAATGGGTGCGTTACGCTTTTGCGCGTGCTCCAGCGATTCGAGAATCAGAATGCCGGAACCTTCGCCGACCACGAAGCCGTCTCGCGATGCATCGAAGGGCCGACTGGCCTTTTCTGGATCATCATTGCGGGTCGATAACGCGCGCATCGCGGCAAAACCGCCAATACCCATGGGGGTCACGGTGGCTTCGGTGCCACCGCAGATCATCATGTCTGCCGCACCCCGTTCAATAATCTTGAAGGAATCGCCGATGGAATGAGCCGAAGCCGAGCAAGCGGTGGCAGTAGCGGAATTCGGGCCACGAGCGCCGTAGCGGATCGAAATGTGGCCGGAAGCAAGATTCACAATAGCCGACGGAATAAAAAATGGCGAAATCTTTCCGGGCCCGCCCTGCATCAGCTTGATGTGCTCGCGTTCGATGATGTCGAATCCGCCGATGCCCGAGGCCACATAGACGCCAACTTCGTCCAGATCCGATTGCTCCGGCTTCCATTCCGCCATCTTTACCGCAAAATCGGCGGCAGCCAGAGCGATCTGGATGAACCGGCCCATTTTTTTGAGTTCTTTTTTTTCGATCCACTGAAAGGGGTCGAAATTTTTCACTTCGCCGGCGATTTTGCAGTCGAATTCCTCGGTATCAAAGTGAGTGATGCGGTGCACGCCACTCTGTCCGGCGACCAGGTGCTTCCAACTTTCCTCGGTCCCGATGCCCAGCGCGCAAACCAATCCAACGCCCGTTACGACGACACGGCGAGTCAATGCGCTTGCTCCTTCATGCAGGGATTTTCCTGCGGCCTACTTGCCCTTCGAGTGCTTATCGATGTAATCGATAGCATCCTTCACCGTGGTCATTTTCTCGGCGTCTTCGTCCGGGACTTCGATGCCGAAGGCCTCTTCGAACGCCATTACCAATTCCACCTGGTCGAGCGAATCCGCGCCCAAGTCGTCCACGAAAGACGCGGTGGGGGTCACCTCCGCCTCATCCACTCCAAGCTGCTCGACGATAATCTGCTTTACGCGTTCTTCTACACTGGCCATTCCAGTTCCTCCGCGACCTGCTGTCGCACCTGCTCGTTCGTACTCCACACCAATCCCGGCTTTGCAGCCGGCCTACACTCTTGTCGACTTGCCTAGGTAACCTGCCCAGTCTACTTTCCCGGACTAACCCAGGTCAACTTACGTCTACGGCGTTTACGAACTACGCTGTCGATGTTCCCTTCAAGTCCCACCCGAACGCAGGACGAATCTCTTAAGCCAGATACAAGCCACCGTTCACATCCAGGACGTGGCCGGTGATGTAGGCTGCCTCGTCGCTGGCTAAAAACACAATCGCGGCCGCTACATCGTGAGGGGTGCCCATGCGCCCCAGCGGAATCCGCGCCTTCAATTCTTCCTTCACCTTGTCTGGCAGCACATCGGTCATGGGAGACTCGATGAATCCTGGAGCGACCGCGTTCACCGTAACACTACGCGAAGCCATTTCGATGGCGATCGCTTTAGTAAGGGCAATCAAACCGCCTTTTGCCGCCACATAATTGGCTTGGCCCGCATTGCCCATTTGCGCCACGACAGACGCAATATTAATGATACGACCGGTACGCGCGCGCATCATCGTGGGAAGCGCCTGTTGAATACACAAATGGGCTCCAGTGAGATTGGTTCGGATCACAGCGTCCCAATCTTCCTGTTTCATGCGCATCGCTAAACCGTCGCGGGTGATGGCCGCATTATTTACCAGAATGTCCAGCCTTCCGAATCTTTCGAGAACCGATTTGAATACCGCTTTGACTTGGTCAGCATCGGCAACGTCCATTTTCAGTGCGTATGCTACGCATCCTTTCGACGCGATCTCCTCGGCCAGAGTCGTAAGCTTCTCTTCATTGCGCGCTGCCACGACTACCTTTGCACCGGCATCTGCTAACGCCAACGCAGTCGCGCGTCCGATCCCCTGCGAGGCGCCAGTCACCAAAGCCACTTTTTCTGCCAAGCTGAACATCGATCTGATCCTTATTTCCCTAGCTCTACGCCCTGAGTCTTTTGCTCAGGCTGCGTCGCTCGTCGCACCGGTGATTTTATCCAGGGTCGCTGCCAGGCTCTTTTCGTCTTCAACGTTCAAGGTGGTCACAGAGCGTTCGATCTGGCGCATCAGCCCAATCAAGACACGCCCGGGTCCGACCTCTATGAAGGTATTCACGCCTTCATCCAACAGCATGCGCATGGATTCTTCCCAACGAACCGGCATGGTGACCTGACGCACCAAAGCACTACGCGCTTCGTCACCTTTGCGAATGGTATCGGCATCGACGTTGGTCACGAGCGGCATCTGCAAGTCCACAAACTTAGTGGAATTCAAATCCTTCTCCAGTTTCTGCTGTGCGGGGGCCATCAATTCGGAGTGGAAGGGCGCGGATACAGCCAGCATTACAGCGCGCTTTGCTCCAGATTGCGAGGCGATTTCCACGGCCCGCTTCACCGCCCCCGCGTTACCCGAAATCACCGTTTGCTCTGGGGAATTCAGGTTGGCGGGAGAGCATACTTCGCCCTGCGCAGCACGCTTGCATACATCGAACACGACAGTTGGCGACAAGCCCATGATCGCGGCCATTGCGCCCTGGCCGGCGGGAGTTGCTTCCTGCATGTAGGTGCCACGTTTCCGCACCAGCTTCACGGCATCCGCGAAATTGAGTGAACCAGCGGCTACCAAGCCGGAATATTCACCGAGGCTATGTCCGGCGACGTAGTCCGCAGTAATGCCCTTTTCACCGAGCACGCGCAAGGCGGCGACGGATACTGTCAAAATGGCCGGTTGGGTGTTCGCGGTGAGCTTGAGCTCTTCTTCCGTACCTTCAAAGCACAGCTTCGAGACAGAAATTCCCAATGCGTTGTCGGCTTCTTCGAAAATGGCCCGAGCCGCTGGAAATTTCTCCGCTAATTCTTTGCCCATTCCGGAATATTGAGAAGCTTGACCCGGAAATATGAATGCGACTTTGCCCATACTAGCTCCTCTCTCCGAACCTCACGCTTTCACGGTGGTCAGGGAGAGCTCCTGTTCGATTTTTTCGTTCACACGCGCACGCGCCAGGCCTGCCGCGACACGTATGGCGTTTTTCACAGCATTTGCGTTCGATTTCCCGTGCGCAATTACGCACACGCCACGGACGCCCAGCAACGGAGCTCCCCCATATTCTGAGTAGTCCATGGTACGTTTTATGCCCTTGAAAGCCCCCTTGGACAGCATATAGCCCAATTGCGATGCCCATGATCCTTTGTAGGTCTTGCGGAGAAACTTCACAATCTCCATGGCCAACCCTTCACATATCTTCAACGCAATGTTGCCCACGAAGCCGTCGCAAACGATCACGTCCACTTTGCCGGAGAACAGATCATTGCCTTCCACGTTGCCAACGAAATGAACCGGCAAGTCCTTGAGGCGGTCGTAAACTGCGCGAGTCAGTTCGTTGCCCTTGATCTCCTCTTCGCCGATGGACAGCAACCCGACCCGTGGTTTGCGGTTCCCGAAGGTCAGGCGGTAGTACAGTTCCCCCATAACCGCGAACTGCAGCAGGTGCTCCGGTTTGGAATCCACATTGGCACCCACATCCAGAAGCACCGAAACCCCACCTTTCGCATTGGGAAAGGGGGCCGCAAGAGCCACGCGATCCACAGATTCCAGGGTGCCCATGATGAACTTGGCGGTAGTCATGACCGCGCCGGTATTCCCCGCACTCACAAAGGCGTCAGCCACGCCGTCCTTCACCAGCCGCGCGCCGACGTGTACGGAGCTATCCTTCTTCCGACGGAAGGCCTGCGCTGGGTGATCTTCCATGGTGATCACTTCACTGGCAGGCGCAATTTCAACGGAACCGGCCGGTCGCGAGAGGCGGGCAAGTTCCGAGCGAATAACGTTGGGCTGGCCGACCAAGAGCACGCGTATCCCGTACTCTTGCGCTGCCAGAACACTCCCCTCCACCTCAGGTCGGGGTGCGTGGTCTCCCCCCATGGCATCGACCGCAATGGTTATCATGGAAATTTTCCAGCGACTCTGGCAAGTTCGGTGGGCACAGAATGCGGTGTGCCGATCAGGACTTCAAGAGTCCACCCTACTTCCGCGTGACTACTTAGTATTGTGAACTGGTCGGCCCTTATAGTAGCCGCAGTGCGGACATGCCTGATGCGGCTGCTTCATCTCATGGCAATTCGGACACTTAGCCAAAGCTGGGGCAAACAGCCGGTCATGGGCCCGCCTGGTGCTGGTGCGCCTCTTGGAATGTCGTCGTTTTGGATTTGGCATTAGCTACTCCTTGTTTTCGCCCCGCTCGCGGCCACACACAACGCCTGACCGATTGAGGTCGGATTCTATGGGCTTTCGGCCCGAAAATCTATTGTTTCTTGAGCCAGTCCTGCTTCAGTCGGGCGAGGGGAGCCAGGCGCGGATCAGAGGAGTGGGTTTCGCAGCGGCACTCTTCGTGATTGAGGTTGGCTCCGCAACTTGGGCACAACCCTCGGCAATCGCTCTGGCAAATGACTTTCATCGGCAATGACAGCAGTACCTGTTCCTTGAGTACATCGGCCAGGAACAAGCCTTCTCCTTCGAAAAACCCGATTTCGGTGTCGTCGTCCTTCAGCCGTTCTTCTTCGTGCCTGGTCCCCTTCGGCAGCGGCTGGTAGAACAAGTCAAAATCCCTGTGAATCTCTTCGATTACCGGCTCCAGGCAGCGGGCGCAGACCATTTCAATCTTGGTCTCCAGCTCGCCGGCGATGCGAATCTGCCCATCCAGCAGTTCCGCAGTTGCCGTGACTTCCAAAGGTTCCGCTTGTTTCACTTCCGCGATGCCGTAATCGATGCTTCCCGGGGCATAAGACTTCCGGATGCGCACTTTGCGGACGGCAAGATCCTTAACATCAAGGAACATATCTTCTGCGCCTCCGGCGCGTACGCTCATGCCTTTCCATTATTTCGGCACTTTCGCTGTAAGTCAAGAAAGCTGGCGCTGCTTGGCGGCAGGTCAGCCGCGAAGTCGTAATCCGTGACTCCTAGTACCACATTGAATTGAGGGTCAACGAGGTAGCTAACGCGTAAGCGTATCGATCAGCAGTTCCTTTTTCTGTTCGGCCAAGGCGCTCAATCCGTCCAGAGACGCCACGTACCCGCCGAGCGCAGCCACGGTCAGAGCGGCGAAAGCAAAGGAAGGGAGCCACGGGTTTCTGGTCCATTGGCCGGCAAGCAGGATCAGAGCGCAAATTGCACCCAGTACAATCTGCACCCCGAAGGCGGTCCATACCGCCACGCCCGAGTTTCGTTGTCCCCTCATCTTGCCGATTTCCATTTTCTTTGGGAAGGTCAGGGACGACCAGTTCGCAATTGCCAATTGTCCGAGTACGGCAAAGGTTCCGGCGGAGATCGTAGCGGCAAACAAGGAAGGGCCGGGCCAGCCGAGGCGCCAAGTAAGCAAGGCCAGCGATATTGCCAACTCGAAACCCACCAGGCTCACCAGAAACAGATTTTTTCCCAATAGCACGTCCCGAAAACGTATGGGGGCCATGTAATAGGTTTGAATGCCCCTGCCCTCAAATGCGAACGAGTTATAGGCCGGCGACAGCAATATGAGAATTAAATAGGCCAGCATGCCCGGGAAGAATAACCCCGGCTTCAGGGAGTGCTGTTTCAACACCGAACCGGGACCGAACTGAAGGGTAAAGAAGATGACCATAATTGGGGGCATGAGTAAGGTTAGAAACGCAAAACCATTGCGGGTTAAATATCGAAATTCTTTGCCAACGACCGCCACCACTTGGGGCGAAAGCAATCCCGGCCGCTCTTGTGACGTGAACCGCTGTTGTGCTCTCTTTTTCGAAACTACCACTGGCATGCCGCTTTCGCTTAATTCTTCCCCGGCGTATTGCGCGGCAAACCGGCGCCACAAAAATACGCTGGCCGCAACGACCCAAACGAAGAGTCCGGCCATTGCCATCCAATAAACGCGGCGATTCGCAGAGACGGCGGCACCCACGGCGTTACCAGCCAACGACCCCGGCAACCAACTCACGTAGGGAACAAGCAGAAGAATTTTAGGCTGTCCAACGTGGCTCCATCCGTGGCCCCATTTTTGAATCACGGGATTTAAAAAGTTCAACGAAACCATGGACGTGATAAACAGCGCGAAAAACAATTCTCGTGCCTTGCGTTTCGACAGCAACTTTTCCAGCCAGGAACCGATTAGCCGCTCGAGGGTAAGATTGATGAACACAAAGAGCAGACCAACCAACAGCATAGCGGGAAGAACGTTCAGCCGGGCGCTGGCGGCACCGGCAATCACGGAAAGGATCCAGCAGATCGAGGAAATTGCGGCAAAATCGGACAAACCATATCCCAGGCCTAATAGATAGAAGGCGCGCAAGCTCATCGGAAAGCGCAGAAGCCGCGCAAATTCAAAATTCGATCCAAATCCCGCAATGAAAATCGGGAAGATCTGCCACCAAAGAAAAATGCCCCAGAACAACAGGGCCGTCCAACCCGCACGATTGTTGGACAAAAATTCGTAAGCGCCGACATAAAATGCGAAACACAAGCCAAGGACGATCAAAGAACTGAAAATGCCGACCCAAATCATGCCGATCAGGTCCCAGACATTATTTTTCTTGCGCAGCCCGTTTTTGAGGATGAGCCAGCGTAAAGCCGCAACAAGCTTGATTTGTTCGAAGACGCCCGGCAAACGCCCTAGGTGAGCCATGTTAATTCCTCCAGGCGCGCTTGCTCTGCGCCGCTCTGGCCGACAATCGAAAGGAAAATTTGCTCCAAGGTTTTCTTCTCACCCGCTTCGCCAGGTATACCGGCCCGCAGTTCTTCGATCGAGCCTTGGGCAACGAGCCTGCCTTTGTGAATGATGCCGACGTGACTGCACAATCGTTCCACAATTTCCAGGACGTGCGAGGTGAGGAAAATGGTCGCCCCACGTTCGGTCATTCTCCCCAGCAATGCCTTCAGCGCGCCTGCAGCGAGCGCGTCGACGCCCTCGAACGGTTCGTCGAGGAACAGGATGCGTGGTCCATGAATCACCGCGGCGGCGAGGGCGAGTTTCTTCTGCATGCCATGAGAGTAATCGGCGACCAGGGTTTTCAGGCGATCGGATAATTGCATGAATTCCAGCAATTCCTCCGATCGTTTCTCCGTGGTGACGCGGTCCAGGCCGTACATTCTGCCAACGAAGCACAAATACTCGCTGCCGGTCAGCCGCTCGAATAGACCCATACCTTCGGGCACCACACCGATCTGGCGCTTCACCTCGATGGGATTGGCCTGGAAATCCAACCCGAGCAATTCCATCCGGCCGGAAGTAGGGGCCAGCAGACCAGTCAGCATTTTGATGGTGGTGGATTTGCCCGCGCCATTGGGTCCGAGAAAACCAAAAAACTGTCCGGCCTGCACACGTAGGTCGACGGAATCAACGGCAGTCAATGCACCGAATTTGCGGGTCAACTGCTCGGTTGCTATGGCGATATCACTCATCCGTGAGCCTCTTCTTACACACCCCGGCCGATTCGATATCAGTAGTTATTACGCAGGCCAGGATGGCAAATTTCAAGCAGTTTGCATGCAAGAAAGCTCAATGCATCTTCGAAGATACCGGCGCACTTCCCGTTTGAGCCGCTCTTTGAGGAAGAACCGCGAGCACGGCAGGAAGTTCGACGCGGAACACCGCTCCTCCCGTTTGACCGTTGTAGCAGAATATCTTTCCGCCGTGCTCCTGCACGATTCCGTAACAAATGCTCAACCCCAATCCTGTGCCTTTGCCCACGGGTTTAGTGGTGTAGAAAGGGTCGAAGACGCGGTGGGGTTCCTTGATTCCGGGACCAGAATCGGAAAAAAGCAGCACGACGTTGCCGCGATCCCTCAAGGTTCGGATTGTAAGCTTCCCACCTCCGCCGGGAGCCATAGCATCCAGAGCGTTGCTCACGATGTTGAAAAAAACTTGCATCAACTGGTTATTGTCTCCGCGCACTCCTGGAAGCACGGACTCTAACTGTAATTCGATGGTAGATCCGCCGCTATGCAGGTCCAGGGCCCGCAGTTGCACGGCATTAGTCAAAACAGTGTTTATATCGAGGAGAGTGCGTTCCGCCGGGACCTGCCGGGCGAAGCTCAAGAGATTCTGCACCAGACTTTTGGTGCGCCGCGCCTGCTCGCGGATTTTAATGGCTGTGCCCCGGGTGCGTTCGGGCAACGATTCGTCGTCTGCCAATAAATCGGAATATCCCAGAATCGCGGTGAGCGGATTATTGATCTCGTGCGCGGCACCGGCGGCCAGTTGTCCGAGAGAAACCAACTTTTCCGATTGCACCATTTGGGCTTGCAACCGTTGTAGGTTCTCGATGGACGACTCCGAACGCGCCAGCAAGCGCGCCCGATCCATGTCCGCCAAATGGGTGCGTAAGAAAACCACCAAGGCCAGAGGGAGTGAGGCCACCAGTGTGACCATCAAGCGAAAGTCGCGGACCGCGAGGGTGTCACGTTCGAAGCGCAATGCGTACAGCGCAAAAACCGGCAGGGACAGGACCGCCGCCATGGCAAAGCGTGTAGCCCAGACATACTCGCGGGCAACGTCGTCGCCTTCCACCGGGGAATCCAATTCGTTGCGTTTCTGGAATGCAATGATGCCGGCTACACCGTACCAGAAAAATGCGGTCATCATTGGGAGGTCATACCAACTGCCGGTGAAGTAGGCATTGCGTGCGATCGCCAGGTTCGTTAGCAGTGAATCCAGGGTGTAGAGTGCAGTCGGCGCGAATAGGTGGAAATATACGGTCCTCCACGCACCGCGCGCGCGCAGCCAACAAATCCCGAATCCAATCGTGATCAGGAACTGCTGCAAATATGTCAGCGTGTTGTAATTGGTGTTATAGACATCCAGCGTGGGTGTGGCATACATCCAGGGAAGAACCACATATACGTATAGAAACGTCCACCACGTAATCAACAGCCCGAAGTCCAAGTAACCTAAACCCACATGCAACTCGCCGCGCCGGCGATGTGGACGGAGTGCCAAGGCGGCGATCAGTGGAATCCCGCGCAGATAAAAGATGATATCGCCGGCGAAGAGTCCAGGGACATCCTGATGAAGGTATACTTCGTAATAGGTCCATTGAAACTGCCCGACCATCCACATGGTGCAGCTTAGGGCCAGTAACATCCAGAATAGATTCCGGCGCCAATGGGGAGTTCCGGCATTGATCAGGAGGCCGGCGTTTGCCAGCAGCGGCACGAAGCATTGCACGACGTCGCCAAAGGCAGACAGTTTCGTTCCCGGACCCAAATGGTGGGCTATGGAGGCGTACAAGGCGAGAAACGCCACCCAGGCCCCGAGGAGCCAAGCCATTTTCCCAATTCTGCGCATAAATCCAGACTTCCCCTTGTCTCTCATTTTAGGCTGCCGCACCGCGATCAAGGTGTTGGGACCAGAAGCGAATAGCCAAACGATTACGTCCATGGGACGCGATGCCCCAACCGGCTGGTCGCGGTTTCACCATTTGAGGTCGCGCTCGCATCTCACTGAAGGATGCGAGAGCTGACCAAATTCTTGTCCAGAACGCTCCGAGATTCGGGGTTTCGCTGGCGACTCCCAATTACGGCGTGCTTGTGCGGGATATTTTTCTTAGCAGGTGGGCGCACTTTCCCCACGGATGAAATCAATACCAGCTATCGGGTTGGCGACTCGACCATCAATGTTCAGATCGAGGCTGGTCCTGGACAGCTTTCCAGCCAGGATTTAATGCAGTGGGTGCATTGGGCGTCGGATTCCGTGGCGACTTATTATGGCCGGTTTCCGGTGCCGGAGGTGCGCCTCGCGGTAATTCCAAGAGCAGGAAAGGGCGTACGCGGTGGAACTACATTCGCCGCAAGGGACGGCGGGTTTATCCGCATTCATGTTGGCGACGAGACCACCATGACTGACCTTCGGGACGACTGGATGCTGACGCACGAAATGGTGCACCTGGCGTTCCCATCGATGGCGAAAGAGCATCACTGGATTGAGGAGGGCATCTCGACCTACGTAGAACCGATCGCGCGCGTTCGCGCCGGGCATCTGGATGCCCATGAGATGTGGTTCGAGCTGGTGAGAGACCTGCATCAAGGATTGCCACAACCGGGGGATAGGGGGTTGGACAACACACATACGTGGGCCCGTACTTACTGGGGCGGCGCGCTATTTTGCTTTCTTGCCGATGTCGAAATTCATAAGAGAACCGGCAATCGCAAGGGGCTCGACGACGCGCTGCGGGGCATCCTCAACGCTGGAGGAGACATTCGCCACGATTGGCAGCTCAAAGAAGCACTTCGTCTTGGAGATGAAGCAACGGGTGTGCCGGTTCTGCTTCCGCTTTACGACAAGATGAGGGATCAGCCTTACGACGTGGACTTGCCAGCGATTTGGAAAGATCTTGGGGTGGAACGGACGGGCGATACCGTTCGCTTCATCGATTCCGCACCGTTGGCGAAGACGCGCGATGCCATCACCCGCGGCGAAACGCGAGATTCGGCTCCTTACGGAGCTCCCGGCGGGAACTAAAGGTGAGGTTCCCAACCGTTCTCGTAAGCGCGACTCCAGAATTTCATTGCTTCCGAGTCATTCTGGATGCGGCCGTCGTTCGTGTTCAGATGCAATTCGCGGTTAATTTCCCATGCGACGTTGGATAGTTGCAACATTGTGACTGCGACATTGCCCACGGCTATAGGGGCATTCAGCTTTTCGCCCTTGCGAATAGCGGCAACAAAATTCGCGAAATGCGCATCGGTCATGGAATCGCGACCAATCGTGTCAGAAGAGGAAGTGGAGCTGCCGGCATTGTACTCGCTGATCTTGTTGCCCTTCAGGTCGTACACCGCGAAGCCGTCGCGATCGAGGAGTACCGTTCCATTGGTTCCCATGATGGTCGAGCCGCGATCACGACCGTAAAATTCCATTCCCTGGCAGCACTTACCTTCCCACGAAATCATTTTGTCGTCGTATTCGAAGCTGGTTACCAGCGTGTCGTAAAACTGCCAATCATCTTTGAAGTGGTATCTGCCTCCCGAGGAAGTGACCCGCTTCGGATAATCGACGCCCAGCGCCCAGCGGCAGACGTCGACCTCGTGTGTGCCGTTATTGAGGGTTTCGCCGGTTCCGTAGATTTTGAACCAATGCCAGTTATAGGGATGGAAATTACTCTTATAGGGCTGGCGCGGCGCCGGACCTTGCCAGAGATCCCAATCGAGTTGAGGCGGAACTGGGACTTCTTTGCCTACGCCGATGGACGTTCTGACATTGCTGTACCAGCATTTTGCGAAATAGGGCCTGCCAATTAGCCCGTCGTGAATCTTCTGGATGATCTGGATAGTGAATGCCGACGAGCGTTGCTGCGTGCCCATCTGCACGAGCTTTCCATATTTCTGTTGCGCTTGTACCAGCAAAGCGCCTTCAGCGGGATTGTGACTGCAGGGTTTTTCCACGTAGACGTGCTTGCCCGCCTGGAGGCCTTCAATCGCCATGGGTGCATGCCAATGATCGGGAGTGGCAATGGTGATGGCGTCTACGTCCTTGAGTTCCAGGATGCGGCGAAAATCTTTTTCCTGCACTGCGGGCTCGCCCATCTCCTGCTTCACGGCCTCGGAGAATTTCGCAAGAATATCGCCGTCGACATCGCAAGCATGGGAAATGCGTGCGGTGCCTTTGTTGGCCTTCAAGGATGCGAGGTGGGCATAACCACGGCCATTCAGGCCAATCACAGCGAAATTGAGGCGGTCGTTGGAGCCAAGAATTTGGTTGTAGCTTTTTGCAGTTGTGCCCACGGCTAAACCGGTCGCGCCCACTGCTAGGGCATCGAGAAACTCACGTCGCGTGACCATGTTCCCTCACGATGGAAAGTCTTCTGTACGATTGGACTGCAGGAATGCGTGGCGGAGGAGGAGGGATTCGAACCCCCGAGACCCTTTCGAGTCTAACGGTTTTCAAGACCGCCGGTTTCAACCGCTCACCCACTCCTCCGTCCCTGATTTTAGCGCACTTATGGACAATTGTGGTCTTCAGCGTTGCCCAATCGTTGCCCATTTCCTTTTCTAGACGCTCCATCGCAGCCACTGCCTCGGCTCCAGACGTCTTCACGTAGAAGGCAAGCGTGGTGGTGACGTTGGAGTGCCTAAGGATGGCCTGAATCGTCCGGGCAGGCACACCAATGCGGTGCAGATTAGTGGCAAGACCACGACGGAACGCATGCCATCCATGCCACTCTATTCCAGAACCTTTTAGCACCGGGCGGATGGCTCGAGTGGCGAGGCTTTCGATATCTGTCGGCTTCCCACTCGGGCCTGAAAAGATATACCCAGCCTTCCCATTTCGCTTCCTATGCTCTCCGAGAATCTGACAGAGGACCGGGAGCACAGGAACAGGAGTTGCACTGGCGTGCGTCTTCGGCTCGCCCACATGTGTCCGCCAAACAGTTCTCGTGACCCGCAGTTCATCGCCCGTAAAATCATCCCATCGAAGACCCCGTATTTCCGATGCACGAAGCCCAGTTAGCGCAGCTACAGCCACGATTGTCCGCGCTGGCTCAGGCAGGACGCGAATCATTGCCTGTATCTCTTCAAGGGAGTAGGCGTAAGTCTTCTTTCCCGGCGCTCCTTTTGGCACACTCACATCTCGCATTGGGTTGACTCCATCGAGGACTCCAGTCCGTTTGGCGTAAGTGAAAACACCACTAAGGAAGCTCTTAATATGAAGCAGCGAGCAATGGGAAAGTCCCGTATCGTGGGCAATCAGGGATAAAATGCGTTCCCCATCAAATGTGCGGAAATCGCGGAGTCGAATACCTGATACCCGACCTTTCAAGTGGTCGTGGAAAATGTCGGTGTAGCCTTTGAGAGTTGAGGGCCGCTTGTGTTCCTGTACGTGCGGCAAATACATCGCTTCAATGAATTGGCTGACAGTCTGTGTGGACTCTGGTCGCAAGCGGCCTGAGTTCAGTGGTGACAGGATTCTATCGACATCCTCACGCAAAGAAGTAAGTGTGCGGTGCTCGTTGTCGCAAGGTGCCAGTTTTTGGCAGACCCGCCGACGCACAACCATGCCATCTTTGATTTCATCGCGGTAAAACCTTAGATACCAACTTCCGCCCTTTTTGAAAATCTGTCCGTCTTGCATTTTGTCTTCCCCTTGCTACCAGCCATTCTAAGACTGCTGTCCAGGTGAACCGAATATAGCGCCCAATTCGCAGGCATGGTATAGGGTCCTGGCAACGCCCTCGTGTCTTCTCGTAAATCCAAGTTTCGGGCACCTTTAAACGGGCCGCCAGTTCCACTGGTGTCAAGATTTCACTTGGGTCGAGCATTTCCGATTCCTTCGTCCCATTGCCTTCACGACATTGCTTTATGTTCACGGCGTTGCGTCCTTATGCAAGCGTCGGTCCGCACCGCAAAGTTTAATGAGTTCATAGGTCGCAAGACGGCTGGCAATCCGGTCGTCCATCAGTCGTGCAATTCCATCCAAGTCTAAGTTTGTCGTTACAACCGTCGGCAGGCAATAATTCAATCTCTCTTCAATAACTTCAAGAGTATATCGCCGCTCATGGTCACTGAAACTCCCTGCCCCCAAATCATCAAGAACTAGAAACGGCTCTTCAAAATATTCCCTCAGCACGTTCCGTTCATTCCCGTTTAGTCTGTAACACTCACGAAGGTCGGCATAAAGCTGGATGCATCTCCGGAAGATAGCTCGTTCACTCTTCAGCAGTCGTTCCCTCACAGTCGCTGCGGCCAGATACGTTTTGCCTGTACCAGTTGGCCCGTAAAACAGCAATCCGTTGGACGGTTTTTCGAGGCATGTCCGTACTTTTTGTTGAACTGGTGGCATGAAATGCGAAAGCTCTGCTGCACGATAAAGCGGCGGGAGAGCAAATGCAATACGCCGCTCAATCTGGCACTGACACGGTCTCACAACACCGCCTGATACGAGCCAACCGTCGAGTCGACAGATTTGGCAAGATTCAATTCGTGATGACGAGGTCGGGGTGGTGGCCATCGTACTTTCCTTTCTGGGGCGTTACCGCCCCTTTTTTTGGACTGCTTCCTTCGCGGGTTTCGCATCTACCCTGGTTTTCGCTTGCTTCTTTCTTCAAAGAAAGCTGCGAGAATTTCTCGCGCAACTTTGACATTGAGAGAATATTTGTCTTCCAGAACTCATCTTGCTGGCACCAATCAATTAGTTCGGCAATCTCGTGCTCACTGCGACCATACCGACGCATGAGCAAGTCCGCGTCATGTGCCCATTTTTGTGCTTGGTGGCCCGTGATGCGTGCCTTGGGGTCGTTCTGCAGGATTCTTTCCTTTAACCGAGCTGCAAGGGCGTTTGCTTCTTGCGACGGCGCTTGCGCCGGAGGAGTAGTGTTTTCACTTCTTTCAGTTTTTAAGTCTTGTAGGAGGGGCGACGCTTCCGCGACAGTTCTCCGACGCTTCACCGACACACCACTGACATGACGCTCGATTGGCTCAAGTATTGGATGCTGCCAATCCATTGTTTCCGCAGCGTTTATTCTGAAATCGTGACCTTTGCCGTCACTGACAACAAGGCGTTCAACAAGAATAGGGTAGTCGCCTCTTTGGCCTTGCGTGTGAAAGCGCTTAATCCCGCCGAGTTTTTTCTCAAGCTTCGAGAGCGCCCTCTGAATCCGGCGTTCTGAATCACATCGACCTGTAAGCAAGAAAATCTTGCGAGCTGAGGCAAACCAAATACCTGGCGGGATGGAGGAACCGATAGCTACGCGGCTCTGTGCATTGAGGCAGATGAAGTCATGAATCCCTGCGTCAAACAGCGTAATTAAGCCCGATTGCAGGGGTTCGAGAATCCACCTGTGTCGCCGATACCAGCCCCCAGCGCCGTCGAAGAGTTTTGACGGCTGGGAGTACTTAAGAGTAGAATTTGGTTGTCGCAAGTTTTTAGTTCTGGCCCTGCGCTCGCAACGCAGGGCCTTTTCCTTTCCGTTTACCCCGCAGTGTCACCCGGCAGCGAGAAAGCTCTCATCACTTCTTCCAACACTTCGTCCGGCAATTCGAGTGCCTTGCTAATTCGTTCCGATTCCTCGGCGGTGGGCACAGCTTCACCGCGTTCTAGAAGCGAATACCTCGCCTGACTCATCTTCGTGCGGTCGGCTACGTCGCGCTGTCGCAGACCGAGAATTCTCCGTCCAATTTGCCACTTGTTAGCAGTCATTTCGCCCCTTGTCTTAAGTGGAGGTCCTGACACGGGCAGTTTAGTAGGTTTCTATTTCGGGTCTACCACAGGTGAGACGTCATGAGACGGACCAGCGAGTTTGGTGGCAGTTAAGTCTTTGAATCTTCCAGGCATTTAAGAACGGATAATGTTTGAATCCGGCAAGCTCGCCGACCTTCAGGTTTACCCCCATCCGTACGCTTTAGTGTCTTGTCTTCATCCAGCCTGCGATAAACTGTTGCCCTCGAAAGGCCAAGAGCCTGCGATGTCTCGGGTACCGTAAGTGAGGGATAGCTACCGGGGTCAGCCAATTTTTGACTAAGAGGAGTTCGGCGCTTTGGCTTAGGCGAAGGGGGGGAACGCCTTCCCCCATATAGAGCTTCCGCGCGGCGAATTGCCGCCTTCGCATCGCGCATCAGTAGTTGTGATTCGACCAACGCTCCGACCTTGTTGATGAATTCTTGCTCCGCAGCAGCCTCATTCTTAATGGTAAACAACCTTGAACCGCATGACCTGAATAGGTCTCGCAACTCGTGCTCTTTGGTCTTCTGTAGGATGAAGTCGTGGGCGATTTCATCGACCCATGTGGGCTCCCGCTTTGCAAGTCGTTTCCTACTCCCCAGAGCGAGACACAGCTCTTCCGCAAAGCGTCCTACTATATTGCGAAGGCTGTCGCAGTAATGAATTGCGAACAGGACTCCTTCACCAGCCGTGACCCAAATCAGAGGCGTTACTTTTTGCCGGTCTAACAATTCTTTCTCTCTGTCCTTGGCGAGCGACCAGACTGCCTTAAGGTAGAGCTTTTCAATTTCGTCACGGAGGGCAGATAGTTCTTCAATCGATAAGCCGAAAGTAGTTTCGGCTGGGGATGCAGTGTTCTCGTACGGCAATGGTCACCTCCCCAATTGACCCTTCCCCCCCAATAAATCGCAGCAAGCGATATCACTAGCGTATCTGGAAACTGCCTCACCCTGTTAGGGACGATATGGATTACTTACCGGCGTGATTGATTCTGCCAGTTCCACTGCGGCCGACTCCGCAAGTAACGCCCTTAGACGGCTCTCTTTATCATTGAAGTCCCGCCGTTCGTCGGCAGTAAGTGTCACTTTTTGGGCGTAGCGCACGGCTGCACTATAGGCCGTGAAGGCGTTCTGTATCCTTCGTTGGGCATCCTGTCGAGAGTTGGTGTTAACCGCCGTTTGGCAAAATGTCAGACCCAGTTCCAGTTCCGCGACAATAAACCCGATACCAGCGGCGTTGTAGTGAGCGTGAACACTCTTAGCACTACTTAGCGCTCGTCTCCCAGCGTTAACGGAAAGTTCGACCGGAGAAAATGTTGGTCGATGTCGCATTTGCTGCCGCTGCCCAATGAATCTATCCCACAAAAATGCATCTTTTGAACAAGAATGTCCAGCTCCGGCATGCCACCTCCGGTACCCTCCACGTAAGCCTATAAGCAGGTCCCATCCGCCTTCTCAAAAAATCCCGTACTTGACCCGCACAACGGTTCGTCATATCTATTGAGGCCTACATTTACCCCGTTACGGAGCCGCGACTTTACTTCTGGGCAGATAGTAAATCCTGACAACGTTCGGAGTATTTCTTTTTGCGCGGGACTGCAACCCCTCAATCTTTGTACCGCTAAAATTCTCGCCCCCGGCACCCGGCAGGGGGAGGCTCAACTTTTTAGGTACCATCTGTGGAGGACCCCCGATGTCCAGCAGCTTACGCTCGGATAGATTGGCTTCCTTGGATACGGCACATTAAATCCCGTCTTTCCAATAAGTTGTCCAGGGCAATTATCCCCCGAACAAGTTTGCTGCAATTGCCACGACAGGGCACAGTGCGGTTGGCCAACATTTATTCTTGATAGGTGCGTGCTAGGGCGTTACACTTGCTGTGGTTTGGCCGGAAACTTAACTTCTCGGCGTTGAGAGTTACCTGGTGGGATTGCTGCTTAAAAACAGCGAGGCCCGCATTGCCGTGCGGGCCTGGTAACTTTAGCAAAGAGAGGTGTTCTGTGAGACCGCCATAACCATAGAGGATACCCGGTGGACCACCCATCGGGTCCTCAAACAGGCTAGAAGCGCTCTAACTTAGAGGCTAAGAAAATGCGCTCCCTAGCGTCAACTAGCAAGTTGAATTCTAGTGTTGTAACAGTAGCCTTTATGGATACCAACAAAATCCGCGAAATGATAACGGAATTGCAGGCGGAGATTGACCAACGTGTACAGGCAGTCAAAGCGCTAGAAAGGATACTACTGTCCTCTTCGACATCCTCAGAGAAGCTTAATGGCATGAAGGATTCGGTACAGCAGCCTGTGCTGTTCGGAACTTCTGATTCCTACATCGATATTGCTGTAAAGACTATCGAGGCCAATGGAGGGAAGCCTGTGCCTGTTGGGCAAATCGTTGACCGAATTCGAACTCTAAAAGGGAATCCCAATATTGAAAGGCGGTCTGTAGAGGCTTCCCTGTACAATCACGTCAAGAGCAAGAAAGAACAGTCCCGAATCATAAAGTCTAGTCCTGGCGTCTATACGATAAGGCGTTTTCCTAGGACAGTGGAATCTGTTGCGTAATTAACCACACGCCATAATCCCTCACCGTGCCCAAGAAAGACCCACACCATCCCAAAGTTGGCGACCACATCCGGGTGAACATGCACAGCGGCAAAATCATCGACGCCGTCATCAAGGCGGTCCTCGACGGCTACACGAACGGCGCAAGGTATCAGGTGGATTTTGGGAAAGACCAGACTGCGCTGATTTACGAGTGGCAGATTGTGAAAGACTAGGCCGTGCCGAAAAAGTCCAACTCATTCCCACGGCAATTCAAAGTCGGAGACAAAATCCGCTTCAAGGTGCACAGCGGCAAAATCTTCGATGCCACAATCATAGCCATCTTCGATACCACGCGTGGACTGAGATACCAGATTGATTTCGGTGTGCCGCACACTGCGCTCATCCGCGAGTGGCAGATTGTGCAAGACTAACGTGGGTGACCAAATGAGTCGAAGGAAGAACACCCGAAAGCGAACCCAAAAGCTCGGAAAAGCCCAAGGGAAAAGTGTAGCCATTTTGACTGACTTCGGTACTGAGATGAAGCAACAACACCTTCAAGCGCCAGTTGCTGCGGCTTTACGGCAATGCCACTAACCGTACCATTGACCCCCCGCCCGACAGCTATGTTACATCCGGTATCATGGCAGCTAAACGCGAACCATCCGTCAGCATGAACATTCGGGCCGTTCCGGTTCCGCTCCTGCGCCAAATCAAATCCACAGCCGCGCTCCAAGGCAAGACGCTGCGCCAGTGGGTTATTGAGGCGATTCAGGAAAAGATGCGGAGGGAGAAATGACCGAGATAGCCAAACCTAAGCCACCACGTCGTGCCACAGACCCAGCCAGCCCCGCCATGCTCGAACTTTACAAGTTGCTGCTCGCGTCCGAGAAGTTCATCAATTGGAGGCCGCAGCCGACGCCAGAGCCGAAGTCGGGACAAGAAGGCCAGTGGCGCGCGCGCAAAGGCAACATAGAGACCTCGTGCTTGATGGCTGAAAAGCACTGGACTCACGCAGGAACTCGCGGATATGTGGGGCCGTGTCAGTGCAAACGCCAACGATATGCTATCCCACTCTTCACGCATTCAAGCTCGAATACTTCCGAATGCGGAAATGCAACATTAAGGTTGGAGACGTTGCTCTGTCCGCGGCCATAAGTTGTTTAGAAATCATTGGACGCAGGCAGGAAGGCAACAGAAGGTATGAAAGGTTGCGTTTCAAAATATCCTCATCAGGGCTGCCTGACCAGCTTCGGCCGCCTGACGGTCTGTGGTTCCAACGTATCGCATAGTGGAATTTATTGAGCAATGCCCCAGCGCCTGTTTGACAAGGGCGAGATTAACGTTTCCAGCCACGAGGTGGGAAGCCAAACTATGCTTCAAAGTGTGTGGGTGACGTTTTTCAGCAGGGAGGCCAGCGATGTTGGCAGCTGCCTGGAACAGTCGGAAGAACTGCGTTCGGTCGAGTTTCCCGCCTTTCTGGCTCGTAAACAAAACATCCGACCCATCGTCCTGTCGCTTTCGTAGCCACGCTCGCAAGGCAGCAACCTTATCCAAGAGCGGCAACCCTCGATGGCGATGGAGTGGCTGCGTCGTTTTCAGCGAACCCTTGAGTCTTTGAACTGAGATAGAGCCATCCTTCAAATCGACATCAGATAGGCGAAGGCCGCAGACTTCCGAAGCCCTGAGTCCGTGACGGTACGCCAGAAGTATCATCGCGTGGTCGCGCAGTGAGCGGCACTTAGCTACGCGGAGGAGAACTAGCAATTCTTCGGGAGTCAGATAATTCATGGGTTCAGGCTTTATGGGACCCATCGCTCTCGCTGTCTGGTCGTTCATGTGGCAGACAGTACATCTCCCGAACCTCCCGGCCCCACGGGTTGCCGTTCACTTCTATGTGCGGAATCAGCTGTGTGCCTACCGTCAGGAACTCGCTAATTGCCAAGTCATCGTACGACTGGTTCGTCTCTGCAGCCTGGCTCGCTAGACGAGCCTTTCCTACTGCAGTGTGGCAATCTCGGATAAGCAGTTCATTTTCGCTGATGACTTTCGCTGCACTATCCGTTCCGGACTTCACGCGTGCGATTGTCACAATCTGGGCGTCGTCGCACTCGCGGTTTTTCGGAGAGCGAGCCAACAAAATAATAGACATGATGAGCGGCAGGGGCTCCACTCTGCCCGAGGGAGAATCCTTCTTGGCGATGAGGTAGCCGGTGCAAAGCGCAAACACCTGGGAGACGACAGCTGGATTCGCCAAACCTATGTCTTCGGAGGCAATAATCATAAGTCGGCGAGCAACTGCGGCGTGGAACCCACTGTCAAACATCTCTTGGGCTAAAACGAGAGCATCCCGTTCGCGGTTTCGGCGAATCATTTTCTGCAATCCACTCATTACTTCAGAAAAATCAGTACCACTTTTTAGTTGGGGCTTGAAAGAGCTTCGGGCCATGATGTAAAAACCTCCCTTTTTTCTATATGTACTACTTAATAATATATTTAGCAGATGACAAACAGTTGTCAATATAAAAATGTAGGTTCGCCCGCCTGGCGCGAGCGATTTGAGAAGAACAAATTCTCGGGAGGCGTCCGGAGCAACTAACCAGTCTCGGCCCTGTAGGGTTTGATGTGGTCAACGTCTAGCACATGAAGAACGTGGCTTGGCACAACAGGTCGATACCGTTCCGCCAAGTTCGGCGGCTCCCTGTCCACACGAGATTCGATGGTCCTGCCTTTGCCTAGCTTGAGTTTGAAGGTCGTCGAGGAATACATCGGCTTCAAGAGGAGCCAGACGGAGTATGGCGGCGATTGGTCGATGGCCATGTTCATCGAAGCGACAAGGCACAACGTCACGAACACCGGAACAGAGATTTTGGAATATGTGTGGATAGTGGCACCGGCGAGATAGTCTGGCTGCTCCTATTTTACCCACGATAACCACACATAGCCGAAGGCCATGGTCAACACCGTAACTGGCAGCCCCACGCGGAAGTAATCGCCAAAGGTGATGTTGGCTTCCTTACGCGAACGTTCCACAACGATGATATTGGCGACCGAACCAGTGATGGTAAGGTTGCCCGCGAGTGTGCTCGCCATGGAGAGTATCAGCCACCCCGTGTGCGGGTTCGCAAACTGGGGAACGAGGGACTTGAGTAGCATCACCGCTGGTACATTGCTAACCAAATTTGAAAGACCCGCTGTGACTAACGTGAAAACTGCCGCGTGCTGGAGGTTTAGCCTTTCTCCGAGCGTGAGCAAGGCTTGGGTCATCCCGGCGTTCTCAGCGCCACCCACGATAAGAAAGAGTCCCACGAAAAACACAAGCAAGCCCCAGTCCACTTCCTCGTACACCAAATGCGGGTCTCGGGTACGCGTGATGAGCGTCATTGCTGCCCCGAGCGCGGCGACAAGCGGCGGAGCAAAACCTGCGAGGAATCCTGCCCATACCAGCACGACCACAATACCCGGTTTAAGCAAGGCCGCACGATTCACAATCGGTATGTCAGTAGGAACTTCGGCTCGAATATCTCGCAGGCCAGTGCGTCGGCAGGAGAACCAGAGCACAAGCCATGCGAGAAACAGCCCGACGAGCGCGACAGGCCCTAGGTGCCAGAGGAAATCACGATACCCGATGCCCGAAAAGGAGCCGACTAGCATGTTCTGCGGGTTTCCCGTGATGGTGGCGACACTTCCGATATTCGAAGCCGTGGCCACAGCCAAGAGGTAAGGAACTGGTTTGAGGCCCATCCGGTGGCTGGCCGTGAGCGCGAAGGGAACCATTACGAGGCAGATGATGTCGTTGACAAAAAATGCAGAGAGAATGCCGCAAAGGAAAATGACTGTCGGCAGTAGATGGTGTGGCTTCATCTTTGACACCACACGCTCAGTCACCCATTCGAAGAAACCTGCAACGTGTAGGTAAGCAACCAAAAGCATCATGGAGAACAGCAGCACAACGGTGCCGAGGTCAACGAAGTGCAAAGCATCAGAAGGGCGCAATGCGCCGAAGGCAAACATCAGTACCGCTCCAATGATTGCCATGCCCGGTCGGTCAATTTTCATTCCGGGGAATTTGCCAAGCGCAAAGACCAGATAGCTGGCTAGGAAAGTCGCATAGGTGGCGATGAGAGTGAAGTCGGACAAGAATGCCCACCAGAATGAGGCGTGTCCATCATAATTTGGCGGATGAGCCTGAACAACTTCAACTGCGGCCGCATTTTCAGCTGTGGATTGAACTCGATTCAGCGCCCAGTGCGGAAAATCTCAGAGGAGCGGAACCCGAGCTTCTGAGCCAAAATGCACGTCTGACTCAGCGCCGAGAGGCGACGACCACTTCCGACGTGGTGCCGAAGGAAACCACCCTTCCGTGATGGTCAACCGACCATTTATTGGACGAGAGCAGCGTGCTCAAATCGCTCGGGCGGCAGCCACCCACCAGCTGAGGCTTGCATCTCCACACTGCCTCCCAGAGCGCAGTCACAAGTCTGGCAAGACCCGACGAACCGCATCCGAGACTTACCAAACACAACTTGCCATTCGGGGACAGGACGCGGTGGGCTTCCTCTACAACGGTGGCAGCATAGTCCGGCGAGAGCAGTTCGAATACATAGTTCGAGACAAAATGGTCGAACGCGCCGTCCGCTTCAGGCAAGGCGGGCGAGCCATCGCTGAGTTTCACCGTTGCACGGTCCGCCCACCGCTTCAATCGTGAGCCTGCGAGCCGCGTCATTTTCGGGGTGACATCAATACCGACATAACGACAGTCTGTGGGCACAATCGTCATGAGCTTGGCGGCGAAAGCACCCGTGCCGCAGCCGAACTCCAAAACCGATTTCGCAGACTGGAATTCACCTAGCTTGACTAGCTCCCGGATAGCCAGTCCCTCATAAATTGCCTGCCAGTCCTGAATTCGACCTATCCGGTCATAGACGCGGCGAGCTTGTTGGGGCGTGAGGTAACCTCTAGCAGATGGAGAGCGAAGCACGCTACGACCTTAATGCCGCCTGTTCGGAGCAATCAAGGCATTCTCGGGAACACCATCGGTCTGGCGCTAGAATCGGAGAAGAGCATCATCTTGTCGACAGTCCTATCGTTGATGAAACCACTCTTGTGCTGCCGATACTACCCATCAGGGGAGGACCGCATTCAGCTTTTCTCGAATCTCGGGACGGTCGAGAACTTCAACGCAGCAGATTTGGTCCTCAACAACGTCCAAAATGACCGTGCCGTCATCGGGTGCCAGCACCACATTTCGGTGGCCCGGTCCGTAAGCGCCCTTGGGTTTGGGTTGCGTGTAAAACGTGCCGCAGAAGTCGTCTCCGCAGGAGCACCGCTCGAAGATACGCAAGCTCGGCACCTGTACGGCCAACTCGGGTTCGCCCTTCTCGGTGAGAAGGCGTTGAAGCTCGGCGGCGAATGCGGGGAGGATTTCCACGAGGGGGAGTGGTTTTTCAGTTTGTTGTCTCATGGTTATCAATGGCGGCGGCTCCTGAATAGGAACGCGTAGCTGGTTTCCTCGAATTTCTAAATGTGATTGAGCCAACTCTGAGCATGGCCACCGGGAGGACCGCCGTATCGCAAATCGTAGCGCACTTAGCGAGAGGGCTGCACAGGGGAACTCTAGCCAATTCAACAGCTTAGATTTTGTATTGCCATGGTTCGGGACCAGGAGGTCGGTGGTTCAAATCCACTCGCCCCGACCAATTCTAATTCTTCCCTCTCTTGCACTTACGCATTTGCGGTACAGACCTGTCCCTCCGTATTTGTAGCGCACGTAGCGCAACTAAGCCCCGTCCCCTCCTCGGAAACTTCCGGCATAACGAAGCCGAGGCCCACTTTCTCCGCCCACTCCTGTCGGAACTCCATATCCTCAGTTAGCTGCTTCGCACAGCGTGAGGACATGTCCGGGTTGTCGTGTCCAAGCCAGAAGTCAATCAGGAGTTGCCGCACTTCACTTTGAAGACGCCCGTGGGATGCCCTCACTCGTTGACGTGCGTTACGCACGCAACCTAACATGACAGTACCATGGCGGGCACCGACTCGCTCATCGGAAAGACTGTCTCCCACTACCGCATCGTCGAGAAACTCGGTGGCGGCGGCATGGGTGTCGTCTATAAGGCCGAGGACACCAGGCTTCATCGTTCGGTAGCTTTGAAATTCCTCCCTGTCGAGTTACTCCACGACTCCGCGGCTCTGGAACGATTTCGCCGTGAAGCCAAAGCCGCATCGGCATTGAATCACCCCAACATCTGCACGATTTACGACATTGGCGAACAGGACGGCCAGCAATTCATCGCCATGGAGTTTCTTGATGGCGTGACGTTGAAACACCGAATTTCTGGCAAGCCGCTTCCGTTCGACGAGATGCTGGAACTGGCGATTCAAATTGCCGATGCGCTCCGAGCAGCACACGCCCAAGGCATCATCCATCGAGACATCAAGCCAGCAAATCTCTTTGTGACCAAACTGGGCAATGCAAAGGTCCTCGATTTCGGTCTGGCAAAGTTTTCTCCTGTCGCCGAAGGTGGTGTCTCTAGGATGCCGACGGCGACGGAGGATTTTGTGCTCACAAGCCCCGGCGCGACAATGGGCACCGTCGCTTATATGTCCCCGGAACAGACGCGGGGCGAAGAACTGGATGCACGGACAGACTTGTTTTCCTTTGGCGCGGTTCTCTACGAGATGGCTACGGGCCGGATGGCGTTTCCCGGAAATAGCGTTGCGGTTATCTACGAAGCGATTCTGAACCGAACCCCCGTTTCGGCGTCGCAGGATAATCAAAGACTCCCACCAAAGTTGGACGAAATTATCGGCAAGGCGCTGGAGAAAGACCGCAAGCTGCGCTATCAGAGCGCAGCAGAAATTCGCACGGATTTACAGCGCCTCAAGCGAGATTCGGATACGAGCCGTTCAGCCGCCGCGACAGCAAAGGTCGAGTCGAAGCCTGCCGCAAAATCAACTTTTCGATGGGGGGCGGTCACGGGCGCCGCTTTGCTGGTCATCGGGCTAGCCATGGGCGGATGGCTGTTTTTCTCCCGCAAGGCCCACGCGCTGACGGACAAAGACACCATCGTACTCGCCGACTTCACGAATACCACCGGCGACCCGGTGTTTGACGGCACGCTGCGACAAGGTCTATCGGTACAACTGGAACAGTCACCCTTCCTGAGCATTATCCCTGACCAGCAAATCCAGCAGACCCTGCAGATGATGGGCCAGCCAGCCGATGCCAAGCTCACGCCGGAAATCGCCCCCGACCTGTGCCAGCGCGCTGGAAGCAAGGCTTACCTGAGCGGTTCGATTGCGAACCTGGGGAACCAATACGTTCTGGGCCTCAAGGCCGTGAACTGCCTCACGGGCGACACGCTAGTCGAGGAACAGGAGCGGGCGGTGGGCAAAGAGCAGGTGCTCGCGGCCATGGACAGGGCGGCCCCGAAGCTCCGCGCTAAGCTGGGCGAATCGCTAAGCACAGTGCACAAGTTCGATACTCCCCTGGAGCAGGCGACCACGCCCTCGCTTGAAGCCCTACAAGCCTACAGCTTTGGACGAAAGAGCATAGGGGGTGGCGACTACCACGCTTCCGTGCCCTTCTTTCAGCGGGCCATCTATCTCGACCCCAATTTCCCCATGGCCTACGCCTCGCTCGGACTGGGCTATTCCATGCTTGGGGAAACCAGCCTAGCGGCGGAGAACAGGAGGAAGGCCTACGAGCTACGCCAGCGGGTAAGCGAGCGGGAGAAGTTCTACATTGAGTCGCACTACGATGGCGGTGTCACCGGCGACCTAGAAAAGACGCGCCAGGTCTATGAACTTTGGTCTCAGACCTATCCGCGAGATTCGGCACCGAGGAATAACTTGGGTAGCCTTAACAGCTTGCTAGGGCAATATGACAAAGCCCTTGCGGAATACCGTGAGGCCTTCCGCCTCGGTCCAGCAGGTGGGCTGATATATGCCAACCTCGTCTATGCCTATCTCAATCTGAACCGTTTGGAGGAGGCGCGGGCCACTGCCGAAGAGGCGCAAGCGAAAAAGCTCGATTCGCCGAACCTGCGCTTCTTCCTTTACGCGGTTGCCTTCTTGCAGAACGATGCAGCGGGGATGGCGCAGGACATGGCTTGGGTTGCGGGCAAGTCGGGAGTCGAAGACGTGCTCCTGGGATACGAAGCTGATACGGCAGCCTATTCCGGACGGCTAGAGAAGGCGCGGATGTCTTCTCGTCAGGCAGTTGTTTCCGCCGAGCTTGCGAAAGAGCATGAGACGGCGGTAGGCCACGAAGCCGAGGCAGCCCTGCGGGAAGCCTTCGTCGGCAATGCAGCCGAGGCCCGGCAGCGGGCGGCGGCGCTCGGGCTTTCGACCGGCCCAGATGTGGAGTATAGAACGGCGCTGGCACTGGCTTTTGCCGGGGATGCGGCTCGGGTTCAGGTCCTGGCGGATGATTTGGCTAAGCGCTTTCCGGAGGATACCATCGTTCAGTTCAACTACCTACCGACTTTGCACGCGCAGCTTGCTCTCAACCGCAACGATGCCTCGAAGGCCATCGAGGTTCTTCGAGCCGCCTCTCCCTACGAGTTGGGAATCGTCGGGCACGGGGGCTCGGGTGGCAACGCACTTTATCCCGTTTATGTGCGTGGCGAAGCCTATCGAGCCGCGCATCAGGGCAACGAAGCCGCAGCTGAGTTTCAGAAAATCCTCGACCATCACGGCGTTGTCCGCAATGAGCTCATCGGCGCGCTCGCTCATCTCGGTCTCGCCCGCGCCTACGCGATGCAAGGCGACACCGGCAAGGCCAAGGCGACCTATCAGGATTTCCTCACGCTCTGGAAAGACGCGGACCCTGACATTCCTATCTTCATCGCAGCCAAGGCGGAATACGCGAAGATGAAATAATCGTCAGAGGTTCCCCCTTTCGTTGACGCTCAGTGTGGGGAGTCCTAACATGGCGCTCACCGGATACCTACAATGATTGGCCAAACCATCTCGCACTACCGCATTATCGAGAAGCTCGGCGGCGGCGGCATGGGTGTGGTCTACAAGGCTCAAGACACGCGCCTCGACCGCTTTGTTGCTCTCAAATTCCTGCCCGAAGAACTAGCCCATGACCGTCAAGCCTTGGAACGATTTCGCCGTGAAGCCAAAGCGGCTTCGGCGCTGAACCATCCCAACATCTGCACCATCTACGAGGTCGACGAGGTGAATGGGCAGGCATTTATCGCCATGGAATTTCTGGACGGTATGACGCTAAAGCACCGCATTAATGGAAAACCCGTCGAGACGGATGTTCTGCTCCCGCTGGCAATTGAAATCGCTGAGGCCCTGGACGCTGCTCACGCCGAAGGCATCATTCATCGTGACATCAAACCTGCCAATATTTTCGTGACGAAGCGTGGTCACGCAAAGATTCTCGATTTCGGTCTGGCGAAGGTCAAGTTTACGAGGGCTGGCGCTTATGGAGCGACGGTTACAGGGGAAATGACCGAGGGCGTGAGTGCAGAGAATCTGACCAGTCCTGGCTCTACGCTGGGTACGGTCGCCTACATGTCGCCGGAGCAGGCGCGGGGCAAGGAACTCGATGCACGCACAGATTTGTTCTCATTTGGAGTGGTCTTGTACGAAATGGCGACAGGCGCGTTGCCTTTCCGAGGGGAAAGTTCTGGAGCCATATTCAATGCAATTCTGGAACGACAACCAGTACCAGCGATGCGGCTAAACACCGACCTGCCGCCGAAGCTAGAGGACATCATCAATCGTGCGCTGGAGAAAGACCGAGAACTGCGCTATCAGCACGCCTCGGACATTCGAGCTGAATTGAAGCGGTTGAGACGGGATACAGATTCGGGCCGAGTTTTGTCATCGGGAAGCCGGGCGATTCACGAACTCGCTGAGGGGCCTACACCTCGCTCGGTTGCGACGACTCAGCCGTCAGCGGGGCTTGCAGGAAAGCGATATGCTGTCTTGGCCGCTTGCGTTGCTCTTCTGGGATCAGCCTTCGCGGCGTATCACTTTTGGCCTCGCTCGAACACTCCGAGTGGCCCCACAAAGATTACGCAAATCAGCCAGTGGAACAAACCGATGGACGTCGCGACACTTTCTCCCGACGGCCACAGTGTGGCGTTTGGCTCACCGGTACGCGGAGTCGAACAAGTGTTCCTGATGCTCACCTCTGGTGGCGAGCCTCTTCAGCTAACGAATGACGAAGGCGACAAGGATGTCAACGCATTTTCGCCCGACGGAAAAGAAATCTACTACGGGAAGTCTTACGAGACCTGGGCGGTGCCTGCGCTCGGTGGGGCTCCCCGCCGTGTGGTGTCTGGCTTCTATCTAGTCCCCTCTCCGGATGGCACATTCATTTACTATGAAAAGTCTGATAGGCCCGGGATTTTTCGTGCTGGGAAATCGGGACTGAACGAAGAATTGGTGTACAACCACGAAGGCGCGGGCAACAACTTCTTCTTTGCGATTCAGGTATTTCCTAGCGGCAGCGATTTGCTCGTTGGCTCTTTTCAACATTCTTCATCATCTGTGAATCTTTACAGAATAAACGTCAACAGTCATGAGGCGGTTGATTTAGGTGAGGTGTTCGGGAATGCGGACGGCCGCAGAGTGTGGGCCGAACCAGGTAAAACGGTGCTGCTTTCTCGGGCAGTAAACGGGCTGACCAACATCTGGAAATACAACCTGCAGGACGGGAGTCTGACTCAGGTTACTTTCGGGACAGGACCAGACTACTCGCCTATGCCCGATCCGGGAGGGAAAGGGATTTACTTTGTGAATGGCAAATCCTCCGCGTTCCTGACCGCTTACAATGTTCATTCAAAGAAATCGACGGACATTGTGTCAAAGGAGGCAACTCAGCCCGCCATCTCGCCGGACGGGAAGCGCTTGATGTACATTACGCTCCCTGCACCAAACAGGAACGAACTCTGGGTGTCGGACATCAACGGCGGCAACAAAATGGAAATCACCACCGGAGAAGCGCTGGGGACAGGAGTTTGGGCGCCGGACAATTTTCACCTGTCTTTTGAAGAGTCGGAAGCCGGGGCAGGATACAAAGTCTACCTCGTTGGGGCTGATGGCAGCGGTCTTCGTCAACTTCCGCCGATGGGAGGTAGCAACTTCAATCTGATATGGAGCCCTGACCAGAAATCCGCTTACGTGAATGGCGATGACAATGCCGTTTGGAGATGGACCTTTGACAGTTCGCGTTCGGAAAAACTTGCGGAAAATTGCGTTGCAGTTTCCGACATCGACCCTAGCGGGAAGTTTCTGCTCGGCGTCGTAACATCTGGAGAGAAGACTGGAATCTACGAGATGTCCATCTCAGATAGGAAATGCATCCCATTGCTTCCCGGCGTAGTAACGTCCTCTCCGACTTTCGCTCGGGATGGCACGTCATTCTTATACCCAGTTGCCTCAAGCAGCGAAGTCACGATTTACCGTCAGCCCTGGAGAGACGGCAAGCTCATTGGAACGTCCCAAGTTGCGTTGAAGGTCCCTTTTGCTTTTCCTTTGGATTATGCAGGAGGTAACGGCTCCGCTTTTTCCAGAGACCTTTCGACCATCGTCTATGCGCGTCTCAGCAGCGCCAATGCCGACCTCTACCTTCTGAGCCAGAAATGAATCCCCAATTTAGTAGTCGAGATGGCCAAGGCGGCCTATCAGGATTTCCTCACGCTTTGGAAAGATGCGGACCCTGACATTCCTATCTTCATCGCAGCCAAGGCGGAATACGCGAAGATGAAATAATCGTCAGAGGTTCCCCCTTTCGTTGACGCTCAGTGTGGGGAGTCCTAACATGGCGCTCACCGGATACCTACAATGATTGGCCAAACCATCTCGCACTACCGCATTATCGAGAAGCTCGGCGGCGGCGGCATGGGTGTGGTCTACAAGGCTCAAGACACGCGCCTCGACCGCTTTGTTGCTCTCAAATTCCTGCCTGAAGACCTAGTCCATGACCGCCAAGCCTTGGAACGATTTCGCCGTGAAGCCAAAGCGGCATCCGCACTGAATCACCCCAATATCTGCACGATTTACGATATTGGCGAGCAGGAAACGCAGGTGTTCATCGCCATGGAGTTTCTCGACGGCATGACGTTGAAGCACCGCATCAACGGTAAGCCCGTCGAAACAGAAGTTCTGCTAGGTCTAGCGATTGAAATCGCCGACGCCCTGGACGCCGCTCATGCCGAAGGCATCATTCATCGCGACATCAAGCCTGCCAATATTTTCGTCACGAAGCGCGGTCACGCAAAGATTCTCGACTTTGGCTTAGCGAAAGTGGTCCGGGCTGGCATGAGTGTCGGCATGTCGCAGATGTCGACAGCAACTGCAGAGGAGTTCTTGACTAGCCCTGGAACAGCGTTGGGCACAGTGGCCTATATGTCGCCGGAGCAGGTGCGTGGAAAGGAGCTGGATGCGCGCAGCGATTTGTTCTCGGTTGGTGTGGTTCTTTACGAGATGGCGACGGGCCGTATGGCGTTTACCGGAAACACCGCCGCGGTCATCCACGACGGGATTCTGAATCGCGCGCCGACCCCACTGGCGCGAATGAATCCTGAGATACCTCCAGAGCTAGAGCGAATCATTGGCAAGGCTCTGGAGAAGGACCGCGACCTGCGCTACCAGAGCGCAGCGGAAATGTGCGCCGACTTGAAGCGCCTGCGCCGGGATACGGATTCGGGCCGGCTTTCGTCATCGGCGAGCGGGACGGCACAGCCATCGGCGGGGTTTGCGCGGACGCGATATGCTGCTTTGGCTGTTTGCGGTGCACTCCTGGCAGCGGCCTTTTTGGCGTATCACTTTTGGCCTCGCTCGAACACTCCGAGTGGCCCCGCCAAGATTACACAAATCAGCCAGTGGAATAAGCCGATGAACAGCGCGAGGCTATCTCCCGACGGCCACGCCGTGGCGTTCAACTCACCGGTAAGTGGCATCGCGCAAGTGTTCCTCATGCTCACTTCTGGTGGAGAGCCTCTTCAGCTCACAAATGACGAGGGCGACAAGGATGTGGACAATTTCTCGCCCGACGGCAGGGAGGTCTACTACCATAGGTCACTCGGTCGCGACGAGGTCTGGGCTGTGCCTACACTCGGAGGCAGTCCGCGCCGTGCGGCATCTGCGGCCTATTTGGTTCCGTCGCCGGATGGGGCTTCCATTTATTATGCGAAGTCTGACAATCCGGGAATTTTTCGTGCGGGGAAATCAGGACTCAACGAAGGATTACTGTATAATCCTCAAGACACCGGTCTGTTCTACTTCCCAATCCTGCTGTTTCCTGGCGCCAATGACCTGCTTGCAGCTGGTCTGCGAATGGACTCGTCGAACACGCGTCTTGTCAGAATAAACTTGACCAGCCATGAGGTGGTGGATTTAGGGGAGATATCCGCCAATGCGAACAATGATGACAAGCCTGACATGGTGTGGGCCGAACCAGGGAATTCCGTACTACTCAGCCGCACCGTAAACGGCCTGACGAACATCTGGAAGTACAGCTTGAAGGACAGGAGCCTAACGCAGATTACTTTCGGAGCGGGACCCGACTACTCGCCGATGCCAGACCCGGGAGGAAAAGGGATTTACTTTGTGAATGGCAAATCTTCCGGGTTCCTGACCGCGTACCATGTTCATTCTAAGGAATCGACGGACATCGTGTCGGAGGACGCAACTCAGCCCGCCATTTCGCCGGATGGGAAGCGCGTGATGTACATCACGTTCCCCGCACCCCAGAGGACCGAACTCTGGGTGTCGGACATCGACGGGGGCAACAAAGTGAAAATCGCCTCGGGAGAATTTCTGAATACTGGTTCTTGGGCGCCAGATAATTTTTACCTGTCTTTTACTGAGTGGGGAGCCAGCGCAGCGGAGAAAGCCTACATCGTCGGCGCCGATGGCAGCGGTCTTCGTCAGCTGCCCCCGATGGGAGGTAAGCACTTCGCCGCCGTGGTATGGAGCCATGACCAGAAATCCGTTTACGCGAGTATGGCGGCGAGCGGCGAGTCAACATCTGACATTTGGAAATGGAGCGTGGACGGTTCGAATCCGGAGAAGTTCGTGGACGAATGCGGCTTGGTTACCGATGCTGAACCGGGCGGGCGATACCTGCTTGGCCCCCAATTGTTTGGAGAACGGACCGGAATCTACGAGGTGTCCATATCCGACAGGAAATGCATCCTGCTGCTCCCCGGCGTAGTAACCTTCACCGCGACGTTTGCTCGCGACGGCAAGTCGTTCTTGTATGCAGTTGCTTCTCGCGGTGAAGCCACGATTTACCGTCAGTCTTGGAAGGACGGCAAACTCATCGGGACATCCCAAGTCGCATTGAAGGTCCCCTTTGCTTTTCCTCTGGATTACGCCGGTGGTAACGCCTACGATTTCTCCAGGGACCTTTCCACCATTGTCTATTTGCGTCCCGGCGGTCACGCCGACCTCTATCTTTTGAGTCAGAAATAAGTCCCCAATATCAGACTCTCTCCTCCCATTCTCATCGATGCCAAAGCGGAGTACGCGAAGTTGAATAGCAGCTAGCGCTGAATGACTGGTTGACCCACAAACGAGCGCAGAAGTTCGCCTCATCATCAGCTGACGTGTTCATTTCCATTCTTTTTCAAGTAACGTCATCAAAAAGACCGTTTTGCGTCATCGGCCCGCTTCCTCCCGCGAACGGGATTATCGCCTTACCCCGACCGTCGGTAATGAGAATTGTGGCAAGGCTGTGGCAAGAATCCTGACTTCGCTGCCAAAACTGACATTGTCATGGCTATGACGAAGCAACGTTCGCTTTCCCTAAAACCATGCTAGTTGAATGTAAGAATCCGGTGCACACTCTGGGAATATAATTTCAGTTCACTGTCCAAGATTAGGACGCAGAATTTCGCCGTCTTACGTTGTGCGGCGGATGTGGGCTCATTCGTTCGAGTTATTTCCGTTCACGAATGTCGGCAGTCAGTTGTCCGGTTGGCCTCAAATATGCTCGAGCACTTCTTGCGGGCTATTGGTCGGACGCCTAATCTCCACGGCTTTGGACACCGAGGGAGACCAAAATATTAAATAGTTCCGGTACGGGTAGCCCGCGCCAACTTGAAGCGTGTTCGTAAGAGACAGGTGCGAGTATGTGGCAGAAAAATTGTCCTGTTTGCCGGAAACCTTTGGAAAAGAAGCATCCTGCGGAGACCGTACCCTGCCCCTGCGGTAAATATGTCTGGAAAGGGTAGCGCTTTGGAAGTCCCTCGTTGACTGACTTTTAGGCGACTGGTTCTCTTTGCCTGCGCTCTAAGCTTTGCCCAGCGGTTCTTGGTCGCTTTTGAAATCTTTGGCTCTCCCTGCGGCAGATAACACACGCTTCTTGGCAGTGTTGAGGTCCGGTTTGCTGATTTACCCAGAGCCTTGGCTGCAGACTGCAGGCCAATTAAATCGTGTTGCAGCTTAGCCAGCTGCTTTTTGACCTCACACTTTTGAACACTCTGAAAGTGGTCGCATAACCCCCATATCGCAATGGTATGGCGGAAGCCTTCGTTTTGGCGATTTGCCTTGACTCTGGACTAGACTCTAGGGTGTAGCGTTGGAGGCATGGATGAGCGGCAAACGGAGTGAGTCCGTGCAAATCGGTCGAATCTCGAAACAGGCGGGCGTGAGTATAGATGCCATCCGGTTCTACGAGCGGAGTGGGCTTATCGCAGCGGCCCCACGCAGTGAAGGCGGGTTTCGGCTCTATTCCTCAAGCGACCTTTCGACGTTGCAACTCATCCGCAGTTTGCAGGCTCTTGGGTTTTCCCTGAATGAAATCCGTGAGTTCTTGTCCCTCAGAAGCAATCACCTTCGAGCGTGCTCCGAAGTGCGGAAGATGCTTGACCACAAGCTACGCAATATTCACGCAAAGCGCATTTCGCTCGCCAAGCTGGAAGCGGAACTGAAAGATGCATTGGCAAAGTGCAACTCCCAACTTAGGCGTCCGCGTGGAAAGCAAAACGGTCGCTGTCCAGTTCTAACGGTCTATAGAGATTCCAAGCACGAGGGTGCTGCATGAAAATTGAAGTCCTGTACCTCCCAAACTGTCCCAATCATGCTGCAGCGGTTGAGCGGCTCCGTGAAATTCTCGCCTGGGAGAGTCTTGAAGCACATCTAAATGAGGTTTTGGTGAGCAACCTAACCATGGCTCATTCGCTGAGATTTCCCGGCTCACCAACTATTCGCATAAATGGGCGCGACATTGAACCCCAAGAGACCGCTTCTTACGGATTGATGTGCCGCCTGTACACGGATGGCAGTGGCGCTCCATCTCATCAGAGATTGCGCGATGCCATCCGAAGAGCACGTGATTTGGAGGTCTGATGGCGACTGGAAAGACAATCGCCGCTTCGGTGGGCGCGATGCTTAGTTCACTGCTCGCGCTCGGATGCTGCCTTCCCCTGCCGTTTTTAGGGGCAGCGGGGTTGGCCGGGGCTTCTGTCTTTCTGAGCGCCGCTCGTCCTTGGCTTCTATGGCTTTCCGTTATCTTGCTCGGGGCGGGATTCTTTCAAGTCTATCGAGGTATGAAATGCCGAACGCGGCAAAGCAGGATTGCACTTGTCCTCTTGGGTTTGGCGACGGTGCTGGTTGTTTTTCTGCTGTTCTTTCCCCAAGTGCTGGCGGGCTTGCTAGCTGATATTTCCAGCCAACAAAAAGTTCCAGCCGGGCCGCCTCTCGTCTCTCTTATGCCACAGAACTTCGACCAACTGCGTGCAGCATTCAATCAAGAGTCAGGAGATGTGCGCGTAGTCCTGCTGCTTTCGCCTACATGACAGGGATGTCTGCGGGGGGCCTCCGCAGTTCAGGACGTGCTAAAGCAAAATCCCGACCCACGCATTCGTGTGTTCGCAGTGTGGGAGCCAATTCTGCCCACGGATTATTCCAGTCCGAGCACAGGGGTAATGGCTCGTCTCTCCGACCCGAGAGTCACGCAGTATTGGGACAAGAACCACCTATTTGCGACACAACTGGCACGCCGTCTGAAATCCGACGCGGAGCATCCCCGGCCACGCTGCTGTAACCAACATGGCATTGATTGGGATGAGGTCGCCGTCTATCGCCAAGGCGCGCAGTGGGGCGACCAGCTTCCGCGTGCGGTCTTCTTGGACGGCCCGGTAGTCCATGCGCTTGGCTTTGCTGACGTTGTGACTGAACTGCTGTCCAAGAGTACGGATTCGAAGCTGAGTTCGGAGAAATTTCAGCCGATGTCCTCGATTCGGTCTGCTCTGTTCACCCAAGCGGCAGGCAGTCAAGGATGATAGTTGTGCAAGTTGGGATTTAGTTTGTAGCTCGTGGGCGTGCGTGCTTTGGTGTGTGCCGACAGCGATGTTGCTTGCCGGCTGCGCTTGCTCCGGGTTCGTGCCCTTGTCGAGGATGGCCTTCGCGGCAGCGACGTGCTTCTGCGCTTCGGCTTGATTCCCACGCCGGGCGGCAAGACGAAGCTGCTACGTCAAATCCAACCTTGCCGTCATGGACGACGCCTCTGCGGCAGCAGCCCGTAGTTTCTTGGTGGCGACTGTTTTTCTGGCAGCCGCTCTCCGCTTTCTCGTTTTCGCAGCCGTCCTGCCAGCCGACCTCAGTTTCCGCGTTCGAGCTGCCTTTTTCGAAGCCGAGCTTCGCTTCGTGGGCATGGGCATTCCTCTGGTGACGTACTTACGTCGCCGCCAGCGAAGATTCCCGCCAGCCCTGCAATAATAACACTCGGGCGCAAGCGCCCTCCTTCTGCACAACGGAGTGGCTAGGGTCGGCCTCGTTGCCTCGCGGCACGATAAGTGTATTCAGTCGGCTTGATGGCTCCCCATCACGAGTACCACCGTCCCAATCCAAAGGTCCAGAAAAGTACAGTACCAATGGAAAGAAATCCCAACCAGCGCTCTATTCGGGAGTCTGCTTGGTTATGACATAAGGGATACATGAAAGAGGCTCAGCCTAACTTCGAGAAACGGAATACGTCCCTAGAGACGCCCTTGTGCTGTTCACAATGTGGGTGGCCTGGAACGGGCACAATGCCCTCAGGTGTGTGCGTGATAAAACAAAATGGCAAGACTGTTCTTGTCGGAAATTTGTCTTACTTCCACATCAACACCGATTTGTGTTCTCTGTGTCAAGAAATGGAATCCGCAGTGGCAAGTCGGCCATGGTTTGTCAAAGCGCAGGCCGAATATCAGGACCAGTTAGCTCGCTTTGACTAGATTTAACCTATCTTGGAACCTTTGGTGGTAAACATCTACGTTCTCAGCCACAACTCTTGAGAATGAGAGCCATGGTTCCTGTTCGCAGTGAACAATCTCAACCAAACGCGTAGACAGAAGATTTTCTCTGCCATCAACAGTGTCCACTTTTACCCGGGACCCAAGGTGGTTCTCCGTTTCGTTGTACAGCCGCACGGATGCGACATTCAGGTCGTCGTCAGCTAATATGAGGGCACCGCCGTGAGCCGATTCTGTTTGTATTGTGTCGACCACCCATCCTCCGCTGTTGTAGACATGGACGGGTCTAGGGAAGTGTTCAAACTGGAATGAGGCCGAGAAGGGCTTGTGGGTGTGACCGAAGATGAAGGTAGTCTGCGCGCGGGTTGAATCTCTGCATTCTTCCTGGATTTGCTTTGCCAATGGGCCTTCCATGTATGCCTTGAGGCCTCGAATTGCACGGAGTGTCAAAACTTCCCCAGGTTGTCTCTTCTCAAGTGCCCCCAAATGTCTGAGCTGCATAGAAATAAAAGGAACGAAGAATAACGAAAGAAACTCTCCGAGCTTAGGCCACTGATGGAACCAGTGTCGCCCACCAGCGCGTGCAAGCTGACGGATGAAGTCCTTTCGAGCTTCAGGTACCAGTAGCATGTCATAGACCTGCTCAATATCCTTGCCGACTGCTCCTGAGCGGCCTAGTGCTGACCAAAAAAAGTCAATCCAGGCGAAGTTCTCGGCTTCAACTTCCCAAATTCTCTCCGGCATCTTCCGGCTCGGAAAGACAAAATCACCGATAGCACTCATCAGCATGTAGACGGACTCGATAAAGTGGCCATGGCTGAAAATAACGCGCCTTTCTCCGTCACTACTGTCGAAGGCTAGGTTCGGGTACACCGTACCAACATGAACTCCACGGTCGCTTAAATGCGATTTTCTGCCAATGACAGCATTGAGTAAGCGGCAGTTTACCAAATCAACGGAGAACATTTTGGTTGTGTGCCACGGTGAGGGGAGCACGCCATGTGCCTTTGCGCTGCGCTTACCTTCGAGAAATTCAACATACTGAGTTTCTCTTGCAGTCTCCCAAAGATGATGGTCGTGGTTCCCCGGGTTAAAAATAATTGTTCGGTCGATGAGGGGTTCACCATCTGAAGGAAACATAAGTTCAATAAAGCGTTCGAAAGCCATCAAGGCAACGTTGTCCTCTGCTAGCGCGAGCTCAAGCAGGTCCCCATTCAGAATGAGCGTCGGCTTAACCGGACCGCTGTTGTGTCGAACTAGTTCCCAAAGGCATTTCGCAAGCTCTTTTAGAAGCGGGCTTGCGTAATGAGGGTCCACTTCGCCGATTTTGGAACCCAAATGTGTCAGCAGGCTGTTGTCTGCTCCTAAATGCAGGTCCGAAATGCATATGTAGCGAATATCAGACATTGATGGTCCTCGTCCGAACGAGGAGCTAGATTTTATCTCACGCTGTCTAGTTACTTGAAGGCGCTGTTTTGGAACAAGAAGGAAGTCGGGACGTCTGTGGACGAGAAAGATGCAGCTTAGCCTCATCGACCGCGCTGATTGGGACTGCTGCTAACAGGCGTTGGCTGGACCGAGCTAGGAAAACATGCCTGCATTATCTTAGCTAACGCTGATTCATGCCATGCCCGGCGTCACAGCAGTTGGCTCGGTGCAACATCGGTGCGGGCACTGACCAATGAGTAGGGGGGAGGCCGAGGATGCACGCGAGGCTTCCGATTGGCGAATCATCACAGAACTCAAGCACGTGGTCGCCGAACTTGCCAGCAATCTCCAAAGGCTAGACGTGCAGAAACAATCGGTGAACACGCCTCTCTAACTCGCTCTGACCTCCCGTGTGCATTTCTGGCCGTTCGACGGCTGGAGCATCCCGCCCAATCGCTCGGTGGTTGCCGAGGTCTCCCGTGACGCAATGAGAACTTTCCGGACCCACCGCGGTCGAAAGGTTTAGTTCACCTTAAGGCTTTTCGTTTCAGTTTTGCCGCTATCTGGTTGATTTTCATAGGGCCGCTGTTCAACGTTCAGTTTCAGAGCCGTTTGTTATCGTGACCTGTGGGATAAATGGCAAAGCAAGGGTGTGCCCGAGTGGTTGTGTGACCATGTGGTCGCACTGCGCCGGAGGTATGACTTTGGGATATGACGCGTGAAGGATTAACCACGCCGGTGCCGCTCGACTCGCCCATTTGTGAGTGCGCTCCTCCTGCGTGCCCTGCTGCGAAAAGGGCAAATAGCCCCATTGTAGTAGTACCACTTTTCTCGATGTTTCGGTTACAAAGCGACTATGTGTCACTGACCCAGGCGGTTAGGAGGAATAAACTAGGGGCGGAAGGATTGTGAGGCTTTGTGATTGAAGGTCAGGAACCAGTTCGAAAGTTTTTTCGATTTGCTAGCCCTCGCCAAGGTCTTGCGAAAGGTTTCCAGCCCCTTGCATGTTTTGGAGTAGCGGACCATCCGTCACTCTCAATGGTGTTCTTCACCTTCCAGAATTTTTGGAACCAATGATTCGAGGGGAGGAATTGAGAACGACGTGGTCAAGAAATGCTCAGGCGGTTGGGTTCCGTCCTGAATTGCCTTTGCGAGAATCAGAATCTCCATCGCTTGTCCCGCGAGCAACGGAATGTGAATCGTCGCCGCGAGCCATTTTTCGCGTACCCAGACTTGACCCGTCGCCGGCTGACCATCACATCCGGTGAATGGCAAGCTCAACCATTACGAGCGTTCTGCTTCGTTGGTGACCTCCCGAAAAGCTTTACGAGCGCCCATGGCCATCGAGTCGTCCTGCGCACCGACGAGCTTAATCGGCGAGCTTTGTGAAGTAGCCAGTTGCAGCCAGGACCGTACCGACCGCCCGGCACTTTTCTCTGTCCACTCTGCCTTCAGCATCGCCAATTGAATGTTCGACGGTTTCGTCTCCAGCATCCCCAACTCACGCTCCTGCGCCGCGCGACTCTGCGAAGGTCCTTTGATGTAAAGAACAGAACCGCCCCCGGGCAGCAACGCTGCGAATTGTCTCCCTTGAATGCGTCCAATCTCGAAGTGGTCGGAACTGACTGCAAAAATGGGTGCGGTTGCCGCACTGCGGAGGTCCGACAAGTAATCCGGCCTCTTGTTCAGGACTGCCCAGCCGATTCCGGCGGCGCAGGCGGCCCGGGCCACCTGAGGCATGGCCGTGCTCCCAACCGGTTCCACCACAATCGCATCGGGTCGAGACTCGACCCGGCCTTGGATTGCCTTCAGAAGTTGCGTGCTCTGATTCACTGCGTCGTTATCGGCAAAGACGATTTCCACATCGCTCCCCAGTTTGCGTGCCGTGTCTTCTGCGGATTGGCCTTGTGCCACTTGGAAGTCGTTCTCGCGGGTGTGAAGCGATACCAGAAATCGGAGCTTTTTCATGATTTCGCGAGTTTACTCTTGAACATCTTTAAACGACACCAGCACGCGTAGGAACGGGAAGCTGCGAATTGCTTTCTTCAGTGAGCGGAATTACCGTTTCTTGATTAGTTTTCTTGAGTCTTCCAGATTCTTTATGCATCGCATTTTGATTCCGAACACGGCCACACTATCTTAGGTGAGTCCCATATGCAAATTAGGACACTCCTATTGCGACTCTGGTCCACCGAGGGAGTGAGGCATGTTCCGAGTAACCACTGCTTGGAAGAACTCACGGAACTCCTCTCGCGACATAGTTTTCCGACGGAGCAGTTCCTTTGCGAGCAGTTCAACCCATTTCCAGTTGCACGCGACGAAATCACGCGCTCTGATTTCGACTAGCTTGTAGTAGGTCCTGAGATACTCTTCGTTGCTGCTTCCGCTGTAATCCCGCAGAATTCTCTGCGCCTCTTCATGGTCGTCATGCCACGCGATGCGAATGCTTTTTGAATTAATGTCGCTGCGCTGCGGGTCCAGCTAGACACATCAAAGCAAAATCTTCCACCTTAATCCTAAGGCGGTCTGAGTTGCTATGTTCGAGTTCATCCTTTCGGAAAATCTTGGCATACCTTACCCGACCCTTATAAATGTCCGTCGGCTCAATCGTTATATCCAACAATCTCAGGTGCTTACGCCAAGCGGCAATGGCATGACCCGCTTCGTGATAGGCGACGGCTTCGGGATGTGTGTTGGCGCTTTTTTGACCATCTTTCTAGTGACACGGTTACGCTTGTTCGCTCGCACATGTATCCGTCGGGTCGCGAGGTATGAAGCAGCGAACAAGGGGAAGATTACCACGGCTGCGGACCTGGCGGCAGTGGCAAAGACCCGAATCCAAGCCCACGCGAATTTCACGACGGCGAAAAACTGTAATATCCGCAGCTATTGCCCAAATTGCCTGATACCCGCCTGGGGGTATGACATCGCGCAGCTTGGCTATCTCTCAAAGTAGGATGCGACATCCTCTCAAGGTGCCGAAATAGTTGCGTGCAGTTTACTCGAAATCCGAATCTTGCGGATGTCGTGAAACTGAGATAGATAATCAGGGATGAAGACGACACTTATTACGACAGCCTCTCTCCGTTATTCCGATGTACCCAGCCGCGACGCTACCGGTGGCGTCGAGGGCAGTGAATTGACTGCCAGCAGCCACTATACGGTACTCAGCAATCATGGCCTTTACCAGGAGGTCCTTTGCGCCCGGCAGCGGTGAATCGAGCACTCCAAGAACAGGACCAACCTTCCATGACCGGTCGGGCTGCCGGTTGAATGCGGTGACGGTCGTTGAGTGGAAGACCGCTTGTTTCTCTCCAGTGCGCGGCGTCAACTTGGTCTCTACGGCAACGTCGTCGGTTACGAGGGTGGCGAGCCGTTCAACATCTGCGGCCCTGACAGCGTCGAGCCACGCCCGTCGGACTGTGTCGATAGACTCAGAAACGGAATCGTTATCAGGTTTTGACATGGATAGTGCCTATAACTACCCCCTCTTGAGGAGCATTATGCGGCTGCGCTAAGAACTCCGTGCGGTTTTTCCGAATGACCTGGAACACCTTTCCGCACTTGCCCAAAACTGTGGCAAGGTTGTCGCAGGAATCCTGACTTCACTGCCAAAAGTGACATTGTCATGGCTATGATGAAGCAACGTTCGCTTTCCTGAAACCATGCTAGTTGAATGTAAGAATCCGGTGCACACCCTGGGAATATAATTTCAGTTCAGAATGTGGCACTGAGCCCGTGGGAGAACAGACTTGTGGTGTTGCTAACAACTTGAATTTCAAAGATTAATCTTGCCGTAACTCGTTGCCCAAATCGTTGCCCAATTCCGTTCCAAACCCGCCCGAATCATGCCAAATTGCCCCGACCAGTACCCATACAAGCGATTGAAAACACTCAACCCGCCGCTCACCCACTCCTCCGTTTTTCATTCTAGCGTAGTCCGTGAGTTAGCGGCGAATTTGTGACACTTTGGGTACCGATTGCTGCATTTTGGTGCAGCAACATTCGAGTGATAAGCAACAACTGGACTGACAGATTCGTTCCCTGCGTGACCCGAAGCGAACTGTTCCGCAACTGTCGCTACATAAAGCCTTCATTTCCTTCCCGCCACCGACCGTTCCGCACAGGCACTAAACTCAAAAATTGTTCTGCCGATGACAACAAAGAGGAGCCATCTGCTGGTGCGAGTCGGGGGATATGCCGATTCCTGGGGAGGTCCGACGCAAATGCCTGGAACCTTAGGCAGCTAAAGGAAGTGTACCTAAAGCGAAGCCTACGCGAGTTTCAGGGCACCGTCCGCTTGGTCTTACATGACCGGCCTCCTTGCCGAATAGTCTTGAGAATCTGCATGACGGAGGAAGATATATGTGCAAAGTGTCCCGCTACCTGTTGCTTGTTGTGCTGTCAAATGCTGCGCTAATTTTCGGGTGCGGAGGTGGTAATGTCCCCCCTGACCCCCTGGGAGCTTTTACCATGTAGTTGCGGTTTCTGACCTCCACTTTAATCCGTTTTATGATCCGAGCCTTTATTCGACACTCACCGCGGCGGACGCTAGCCAATGGGCGACCATTTTTAAGACCTCGAAGCTCACGTCTCCATCAACATACGGGACCGACACCAACTACCCGTTGCTGGTGCTTACGCTTGCCAGCATTAAGCAGAATATGGGAACAAGTCCGGTGATTCTGTTCACCGGCGATTTGCTGGGCCATAACATTCCGCAGTCGTTTTGCTACGCCTATTCCGGCATAAATCCGAACTCGGGCGCGACTTGCCCTCCACTGAGCCCGGCCGGGGTTGCCGACATGCAGCAATTTATGGACAAAACGGTCACCTTCGTTGCCGAACAGATCAGGGTGGCTGCGGGCAACGTGCCTGTGCTTTACGTGGTGGGAAACATAGATACGTACTCGGGCGGCTACGGGCCGGACAGCACCTTTTTGAGTAACAATGCGGGAACGATCTACATCCAGTTTCTGAACGGCAGCGTGGATCAGCAAACCTTTCAAAGCACTTTCACGGCGGATGGGTATTATTCCGCGCAGCCGCTCGGATCAAAGTTATTGGTGATCGGATTGAACACCAATTCCTTTGCTGCCGAGGGGGCAGGCGGCACGGAAGCAACTGCGGAGCTGGGATGGCTGGATTCGCAACTGTCTGCGGCGCAGGCTGCCGGACAGCACGTCTGGATCTTGATGCATGTGCCACCGGGAACGAATTCACAGGCCACGGCTCCCGCCGCCGCACAGGCTGGTACCCCGAATTACGTGGATAACGAGACCACGTCAATGATGTGGGAACCGGGCTACCAAGAGAGTTTTATGGAAAAACTGGCCAAGTACCCTAGCGTAGTGACGTTGATGCTTGCCGGTCACACTCACATGGACGAATACCGGATCATGCCGACGGGGAATGTCCTGGAGCAGTTGCCCGGAATCAGCCCGTGTTTTGGGAATAACCCGGCGTTTAAAGTTCTGACCATTACTCAGGACACGTTTGTGCCGATAGACTACGAATCGTTTGCCTATGATCTGGCTAGTTCAACGGCACCTACCCAATTCGATAGCCTTTACCAAATGTCTACAAGCTACGGTGCGCAGGGGTCATTAAACTATTCACTGGAAAGTTTGTATCCGTGGTTGATTGGGGGCGAAAACCAGCGCCTTCAGTACATCTATTACTTTAGTTCCGGCAGCACCGCAATTAATCCGAAGACTAACGCGCCGTTCAATCCCATTAACAACGTGACTTGGCCGATCTTTGCGTGCACGATCAGCAAAACGGCTGAACCAGACTACATCGATTGCGTGGATACCTATTGTGAGGCAGACGGTCCGGATCGCGGGCCAACCGTGTTCGGGGATGTCGCGTGTCGGGGCACGTGCCATCCCCGAACAGATGTCTCTCAGTCTTTATCCTGCCCCGATTTTCGCGTGACTTTTGTCTTTCGTGGACTCGCGGTAGCTCGCCGGGCGCTTTTCGGGCTTCTTACGGCGGTCGTCGTCATCGTCGGCGGCGGCATGCCTGTTCTTGAGGGACAGCGACAGGATACGGCCGATTGTGCATCATGCCTTTCCAGAGGATGCGGTTGTAGACTAGCGGATCGACGAGGTCGGCGTCTGAGAAATCCAGTCCCTTGGTGACACGCGCCCAGTAGGAGGCGTCGTGCGTAGACGTGGGAATTTTCATGCCTACAGGAGGAGTGGGCAGAGGAAGTTGCGTAGCGTAAAGGTATGCGGAAGGTGAAGCGGTGAAGCTCCACTTCTGCGGCGTGGTGGTGAAGATGTCGGTCATGGGATGGCCGAGGGCGTCGTTGAGGTTCAAAAACTGCTTCAATCCTAAAACTTCTTCCATCGTGCGGATGAAGTCGATGGTGTTGTACGACGTGGAGACCACCGCGCCTTGCTTGACGTAGGCGCCGGCCACGAACGCGATGGTTCGATGGGAATCCACGTGGTCAGCACCATCCTGCGCATCATCCTCCACTACGAAAATCAGCGTGTTCTGAGCATAGATGCTGTTGGCGATCTTTTGCACCACCAGCCCTACGGCATAGTCGTTATCCGCTTGCATCAATTCGGGCGTGTTCACTAAGTCGATGGCGGTCGCGAAGTCGCCGGTGTGATCGTGCATCAGGCGAAGCAGAGTCAACGAAGGGAGTCCGCCGCTGGCGTAGTTGAGGTCGAACTCCCGTTCCCACTCCTTGAACCGGTAATAATCCGGAAAGTTGTTATCGAAGCCGCGATAGTACGGGTCGGTGTACGGTGTTAGGGCCACGTTGGTCGGATAGGCGACCACCGTATTCGTCGCGGCAGGATCGTGGATCACCGGGATGGCATATTTTGCTGAACCATACCGGCTGCCATCAATGAAGAAGCCATAATTCCTAACCGTGAGACCCGCGCGCAGCGCAGCATCCCACAAATACCCGGTGTTGATCTCGTCATTCGGACCATCGGGCGACCCGACAGCGGTCTGCCCCGGCAGAAGATCGGGATCGGTTGGCAGAAGCGGATTCGCGGCTAGTCGCTGGGCGAGGGTTGGAATTGCCACATCGACGTTGCGGTTGGCATCTTCGGCTTCCAGGGCGAGCGCACGAAAGGCGTAAGTAACTGGGTATTCGTGTTCGATGATGTCGGAGCATTGCGCGGAGGTGCTCCAGGCCCAACCGTCAACGCTGACTTCCGAAGTGGCGAAAAAATGGTCGAGGGTGACAAAGGTGCGAGCCAGATTGTGCAGGTTCGGTGTGATTGCCTGACCCCACTGTACCAGGGAGGGATCCTGTTCACCGATCGGCACGCCGGCTGCATCAACCAGGTCACCCAGCACCTGATCGTAGGTGCGGTTTTCCTTGATGATATAGATGACATGCTGCACTCCTTTACTGACAGCCTCCATGATCTGCGCGTCGCTGGAGCTTTCTGTGGAAGAGAAGCGGTCATTTTGGGCGACTTGCGAGGTGAGCGACGGAAGTTGTTCAGCAGTGGGAACTGGGAAACTCTGCAGCCCGGCTTTGGTGCGCTGCGGATTGTACTGATTGTTGGGAAAGCAATTCGGCACAAAGGAGGCGGGACCATAGCTGTAGCACCAATCCGGATCAGGGCCGGTTGGCGATTTAGCATTGGCAACGTACATCCAGGTGCCAGCAGTATTGGTGCTCACCGAATTGGGATACCATCCTGTCGGTATCAGGCCAATGACGTGGTCGCCGGAGTCGATCCCGGTTAGCTGCACGACCGCGACATCGTTTAGGTTTCCATTGGTGACATACAACTGCGTTCCGTCGGGTGAAAGGGCGAGGCTGTTGGTGTTCGAGCCCATGTAGATTGGGTTGGAGACCGCACTGTTGGAGTCCGAATAGTAGAACGATGAAGGCAGCAGCCCTGCGGGGGCGAGTACCGGAATGGTTTCAATCACCGTGTTGACGGTCATATAGTGCGTGGGGTCTGGGTTGACGTCGATGACGTCCACGGTGTCACTCTGATCTTCGGCGACATACAAAAGAGTCTGCGTACTGTTGAGAACCATCTTGTTGGGCTGGCCCTTGACGGGAACGCGCGCGGTGACCTGGAGCGGTTGACCGGTCGCGGAGCTGAGTGGGACCACGTCGATTTCGCGATCACGTATGCTCGATACGTAGGCGACTGCGTTCGGAGTGTTGCCGGTATCGTTGCCCGCAATCACGACCCAAAATGGATATTCGCCTCCCGGTACTCCGTGCTGTACCGCCGAAGACACCAGAGTCTTTCCGGGGCGCAGGTCCAGGTTGTACACCTGCGAGTTGTTTCCCGACACATCCTCGAGCGCCCAGTTACCGTATCCGCCGGTTAGAATCGAAAGCGAATCGTTGTAGTAATTCGCCACCACCATGGTCTGCCCGGATTGCGAAAGAGCGATCCCCGCTGCACACGGATAGACGCCCAAGCCAACCCCGGTTGTGCCGTGCCCGAGCGTTAGTTTTGGCACCATCTGGTTCGTGTTCGAATCCAGGACCGCGTTTTCCTCGGCCCAAAGCTGTGAGCTAGAGTTATACGAGAAGATATGGACGTCGTCCCAGCTGCAACCGCTCACGTAAAAATGCGCTGCGGAAGCATTGCTGGTCGGATCCCAGGCAATGCCGAAATAGGTCACGGGGACCTGCAGAACTTGCTTCTTAATAGGAGCGCCACTGGAAATGTCGTATACGAAAACGTATTCGTTGGAATCCTGCGGATAGTACGAAGTGAGCGATTCGTAGGCGTCGTTGAACACACGGTTGTAGCCGGTGGTGAGAACCAGCAGCGTGTTGCCATCGGGACTTACTGCCGTCGAGGCAGCCTGCGAGGCCAACCAGGCTGGGTTGTCAGGAAGGTCGGGGTTGAGTTGTTGAAATTGCGATCCGGCGGGCGCAAGCGGCGTAATCGTTTGGTCCATGTTGGGGATGAACTGGGACCATGGCGCGACGGGGTTCACCGTGATGCTCACTGCCGCCACAGCATTGCCGGTTGCCGTCGAGGCGGTAACTGTGTAGGTCTCGGTTGGCGTGATTGCTGAGGGAGTGCCAGTGATGGTTCCCGAACTGCTGTCGAGACTTAGTCCCGCTGGCAACGCGGGGCTCACGGTATAAGAGCCCGCTACTCCGTTGGTCAGCGTCAGCGGTGTAGTTGCTTGGCCTACGGTGTACACCTCGGTGCTCGGCGAGTAGGTCATGGTCGCTGCGAGGCTATCGACGGTAATGGTTAAGGTTGCGGTAGTGCTTCCAAACGCGTTGCTGGCAGTGATTGTGTAAATGGAAGCCGCTGCGGCGGCTGTAGGAGTCCCAGTGATGACACCCGTGCTCGTGTTCAGCATCAGCCCTGATGGAAAACTTGGGCTCACGGAGTATGAGGTGGCCTGACCGCCGGTGTTGCTCGGGATATTTCCCTGGATGGGTTCATTCGCAGTGTAGATCGCCGGGTTGCTACTGTAAGTGAGATTGGACGGAGCGGCGCTAGCGACGGTGAGGGTCAGTGTGGCGCTGGTGCTGCCGCCAGAGTTGTAAGCAGTGACCGTGTAGTTCGTTGGTACGGTGGCGACAGTTGGGGTTCCGCTGATCACCCCGGAGTTGGTATTCAGGGTTAACCCCCACGGTAGGGTCGGAATGACGTCGTAGCTCGTCACAGCTCCTCCCGTGTTGCTGGGTGCATTTGCGGCGATTGCCGCTCCCACGTTGTAGACGGCTGGGTTTGTTCTGTAGGCCAAGCCGGCTGGTGCCGCGGCATTCACGGTGATGGAAATGGTTGCATTCACGCTTCCCGCTGCGTTCGATGCCGTCACCCTGTAATTCGCCGCGGGTGTAACTTGCGTCGGCGTTCCGCTGATGACACCGTTGCTGGCGCTAAGACTCAACCCCGCTGGCAGCGCCGGAGTTACACTGTACGAGGTCACCGCTCCGCCATTGCTCGTGGGACTATTCGGGGTAATCGCCGCGCTCACGGTGTACACCGCCGATGGCGTGGCGTAACTCAGCGCCGAGGGTGGCTCAGGCCTTGGGATGCTCCCGCCACCGCACCCGTAAGACGAAAGAATAACAACAAACAAAAGCACACACGCCCAGTGTATCGATCGCATCGAAAAACTCCCTTAAATTGTTCACTGAACCCTATCTCCCTGGGTCGTTTTGCCATCCGCACGAGCGTGACAACGATTTTCTTGCGAGGTTCCGCAGAGCGAAAGAAACCTCGGCGGGGCTTGTACCTTCGCACGAGAGGAGCAAATTGCGGGCCAATACGAAGAGAAAAGGCGACTAGGTTGGGCGGGCAGGCTCAACAATACCGGGTTGCGCTAACTGAAAAGAGATTCGTGGGCTTACAGAGACTCTCGCGGAATAATCTTGGTTATCCGCCAACCATGGCCTCCGGTAACCGCCTCACGGATTGTCCTTACTCCACACGTACGGTCGCATCCAACGTTTTATTTCGAGAAAGCGAAACTCATTCCGGGAAATCTGTCGCCGACATTCTCTAGGAAAGAGTATGAGCAAGTGTTTAGAATCGGGCCATTCCCCTTGCATGGATGGCCGGGCTGGGGCACTGTGCTTACAATCCGGGACTAATTTGATGCGTTATGGGAGCTTCAGGAATTCCGGCAACTCTTTTGCGGCGCGGCCCATTGCGCGTGCCAGGCTTAGCTTGGCGATATTGTGGGCGAACACCGCATTAATGTAATCGAATTGCGCAGTAGTGGTGGATTCTTGAGCCTGGGTGTAATCGACGGTGGTGCTGACCCCGGCTACCAGCTTTTGGTGCGTAAGTTCGGCGGCTTCGCGTGATACTTCCAGATTTTTCTGTGCCACTTCCACCTGACTGGCAGCCGCTTGCAAATCCAGGAACGCGCTGCGCACGTCACTTTCGATTTGTCCCTTCAGGTCGTCATACTCCGCACGGCGTTGAACGAGTGTGGCGTCGGCCTGCTCAACATCGCCTTCGACTCGACCTCCTTGCCAGATGGGAATCTTGACGTTGGCGGTTGCGGTGTAGGTGGTTTGCAATTGGCTAGGCGTTACGCCGATGCCGCCAAAGTCAGCAGTAACACCGACCGATGGGTAGCGCTCTGCGCGGGCCGCGGATCGCGCGCGTTCTGCGGCGCGGAGTTGCGCGTCGGCTGCCTTCAAATCCGCTCGTTGATCGAAGGCCTGCTTAAGAGCGTCATCCACGGTGATCGGCAAAGCTGCAGAATATGGAATCTCGTCGGTCAGTTCATATTGATCGTTTGGCGGCAAGCCAATCATGCGCGCCAGATTGATTTTCTGCTTCGCATAATCGTTTTGCAGGGAAAGCAGGCGCTGCTGTTCGGTGAGCAATTGCACCTGGTTTTTATCGGCATCCACTTTAGCGAGCACACCTTGACTAAACTGCTGCACGCTTTGCTGGTAAACCGCGTTGGCGGCTTCGACCTGAGCTTGTTCCGCAGCGAGTCGCGCTTTCGCGGCAGTAGCTTGCAAGTAAGCTCCACCTACGGCCAATACAATCAAATCGCGAGCATCCTGAGCGGAATAACGGTTGGCGCGGGTCACATCATTCATGGCACGGTAATTATTAAGCGCGGTTAAATCGAGTACGGTTTGTGAAAGATGCGCGCGAACATCGATGTAATTGAAAGGCCCAATCACGGAAGGTATAGCGAAACCGGGAAAATTGAAGCGAAAGCCGTACGCGCGGAGATCCTCAGTCTCTACGTTTTCAATAGCAGTGCCATTGATGTTCGGCAATAGGGCGCTGCGTGCAGAGCGAGCTTGGCCTTGAGCCTGCCTAAGTGCTTGGGTCGCGCCAGTCTGGCCGAGGTTGTAGGCAAGGGCGCGCAGGATGGCCTGGCGAAAACCGAGTTTGCCGTCAAAAGGCATCTGGACCGTGCTCGGGGTACTGCCGGCGTATGCGCCCTGCACTTGCACCGTGGAGTTCAGCGTGTTCACACTGTTGGTCACACCAGCAATGGGTGCTTCCGTGGCCTTAACCGTACCGTTGTTCTGCGTTGTTCGGCCGGAAAGAGGTAACTGAACTGGCTGGGTACTTTGCTGCGACTGCGGTGGCGTAATTTGAGCAGCCACGCCAGTTGTAAATACGGATGCAAGGAACGCAGCTCCTACGAACTGCCGCCAGCTGCCGAAACTGCTGCTCCGCAAAATTTTATTTTTCAGTTTCATTGCTGAAGGCATAACGCTCCCTAACCCATCATCAACTGAGCTGCTTGCGAAACCGCCAAATGCTGAGCGAGACCAGCACCACGGTAAACGCCAAAAGCGCCAGAAAATTTGGCCAAAGCGTGGCCATTCCGCTGCCTTTGATCATGGCGCCACGGGAAATTTGTCCGAAATGCTGGATAGGATTGAATTGCGCCACTGGTTGTAGCCATTTGGGCATGGCTTCCACAGGCGTGAACGCGCCGGACAGAGAAGTAAGCGGTGGATTCACAAAAAAGAGTGTTAACTGGGCTTGACGGGCCGATTTCGTGAAAGTGGCGATAAACGTTCCGATACTGATGCCGCAAAGCAGGCAAAGAGCCGCCGCCCCCAGCACCAGCAGAACATTTCCACGGAACGGGATGCCGAATATTACTCGCATAACGACGACCGCCATCAGGCCCATCATGCAAAGCAAGGCGAACAGCGGGAAAAGCTTAGCGATGATGATTTGTGTGGTCGAAGCGGGGGACATCAACAATTGTTCGAGCGTGCCGGTCTCGCGCTCTTTTACGAGCGCTGCAGCCGAAATGAGCGAGCCGTTTAGAATCAACAGCACTCCCAGAATGCCGGAGACAATGAACCATGTTGGTTCGAGGCCGGGGTTATAAAGAAAGGCGGGGACGAGGTTCACCAGACCGCGCCAGGACACGCTAGGCGCGGCAATTTGCCGGAATTGTGCGTGAATTCCTTCAGATGCGAGTCCCTGGTTGTAAGAACCGATAACGCCTTCGGCATAAGCCTGAGCAATCGTAGCGGTGTTGGAATTCATAGCGTTAAGCAGAACTTGCACTGTCACGGGCCGGCCGCGTTGAAGATCGCGTGCGTAATCGTAAGGAACGACCAGCCCGGCATCGAGCTTATTGCTAGCCAAATCCTTAGACATTTCACCGATGGACAGATATGTGCCGCTGCCTTCGAAGGCTTTGCTCTCTGTCATCTGGGCGACCAACTCGCGGCTCTCCGGGGTCTTGCTGTCGTCGACGACGCCCAGATGGAGGTTGGCCACGGTTGGGTTGAGCGCGAAGCCAAACAACAACAGCTGCAGCGTGGGTGGGACGATCAGCGACATGGCTAGACGGCGATCGCGCAAGATCTGCTGAAATTCCTTGCGCACCAGCGCGCGCATGCGCGGACTAAGCAGCGATCGCAATTTTTTCCTCATGCCTTAATCCTTCAACTGCATGCGGCGCATGTTGCGCCAGGCAAAAAAGTAAAATATGGCGCCAATCACGCCGATGACCAAAACCTTCCAACCCACCGAGGGCCAGCCACCGCCCGCGAGCATGGCATCGCGCACCACTTCAATGTAATAACGGCCCCATACAAAAGTAGCGAGCCAACGAATCGATGCCGGGATATTGGAGATCGGGAAAAGCAAGCCGGAAAACATGTAAACCAGCAAAAAGCCAGTCAAGGCGATCACCTGCATGGCCGCTACCTGACTGGGAATCGCCGCACCAATCATGTTGCCGAAGGTGGTCACGCAGAACATGTATAGAATCGTTGCGACAATGAACGGAGTTGGATCGCCGGCAAAACGTAAACCAAATCCCGCAAACAAAATGATCATCATGATCAGTGCTTCGGCAGTGGCAACGATCATGAACGCCAGGATTTTTCCCAGTAGGAATTCGTGCGCGGAGATGTTCGCCACATAAACCTGCAACAGCGTCTTCTGCTCGCCCTCCTTGGCCATGGCCAGAGTGGCAAGCAACGGTGGAAAGATGGACATGGCCATCACAAAAATTCCGGGCCCGTAGAATTTTTGTGACGAACGGCTGGGGTTGTACCACAGGCGGATCGCCGCAGTCACGGGCTCCGGGCGTGTTGCATCACCTCTCTCGGAGTTGAACGCACGCACGATTTGCGCGGCGTCTCCGGCGATGATTTGCGCGGTATTTGCATCCGAACCGTCTATGAGCAACTGCACGTTCGCCTGCTCGCCCCGAGCGATACGGCGGCCGAAATCCTCAGGGATAATTAGTGCTCCGCGCGCTTTGTTCGCGGTGAATGCATCCTCTGGCTGTTTGTCCGTAGGCCATGCAACGATATGGAAGCTGAGCGCATGCCGGAAGGCGTCCACTAGTTTCTGGGATGCCATGGACGAATCCAAATTCTGAACCACGATAGGGAGATCGCTTACCGTCAGTGAAATCGCGGTAGTTTGAAGAAGCAGTAGCACGACCGGGAGTAGCAACGCCAAGGCCACAGCGAGCCGGTCGCGCAGTAACTGGGTCAATTCCTTTCGTGCTTGTGCAAAAATTCGGCGCATGTCGCTCTCCGACTTCCTGACTAATCCTCAGAACCAACTTTGCCCTGTTGCCGGGCGTGCTCCACTATGCTGATGAAGACATCCTCCAGTGAAAACCGGCCTTCGCGGGCCTCCAGTACGTGTAGTCCTGCTTTCCCCAAAATTGCTGTTGTTGTTCGTATGGCGGTTTCGGCTGGTTGGTCGCTGATAACATGAAGCCAGCGGCCGAAAATCGAAACGCGCCAGCGATCGGTACCGGACTTGAGCAAATCGGCCGCGCGCTGCGTCTGGTCTACGCGGAATTCCAGCAAACGGCCTTTCTGCTGTGCCTTGATTTCGCTTGGCGTTCCCTCGATAAGTAATTCCCCGGCAACCATCAGCCCCAGGCGGTTGCACTGCTCCGCTTCCTCGAGATAGTGGGTAGTAACTAGAACCGCAGTGCCCGAATCCGCGAGGTAATTGATCATGGACCAGAACGCGCGACGAGCCAGTGGGTCCACGCCGGAAGTGGGCTCGTCCAAAAAAACGATCGCAGGCTCGTGCATGATGGCCGAACCAAACGCAACTCGCTGTTTCCAGCCGCCGGGAAGGCTACCGGTTAGTTGATGCTGCTTCCCTTCTAGGCCAGAAAAGCGCATCACCCAGCTTTCCTTTTCTTCACGCTCTTCCGGCATTACGCCATAGACGCCGCCAAAAAACTCGAGGTTCTCTTTGATGGTCAAGTCGTTGTAGAGGGAAAACTTTTGAGACATGTACCCGATCTGCTCGCGCACGCGGGCCGAGCGCAACGCAGCGCCTTGCTCACCTGCAAGGCTTATGGTGCCGTGAGTGGGTTCAAGCAACCCACAGAGCATTTTGATGGTGGTGGTTTTTCCGGCGCCGTTTGCGCCGAGCAGGCCATAAATCTCGCCGTAATTCACCTGCAGGCTGACATTGTGGACGGCGGTGAACGATCCGAATTGCTTGGTCAACTTATTCGCATCGATTCCAACTTGTCCGTGCAAGCTGCGATGAGGCCGCCGCGCAGGAAAAGGCTCATCGCTGGTTTGCTCTCCTAGTTCCCGCAAGCTGGCCACGAAGGTGTTCTCCAGCGTTGGCTCATCCACTCGGAGGTCGTCAATCGGAAGGCCTTTCTGGCGCATCAACTGCCTGACTTCGGTTTCTGCCTGTGCCGGATCGTGCGAAAGCAAATCCAGGCGGTCGCCAAATCGCTGCACATCGAAAATATCGGTATCTGTCCGATGGGTTTCTAGTATGGCGAGGGCTTCGCGCAATTTCGGGGTACGCAATTCAAGGCGCTTGGCATTCAGGCTTTCGCGAATTTTATCCGGCGTGCCAATCTGCTGGATTTTCCCCTGATGGATCAGTGCGATTCGATGGCAGCGTTCTGCCTCGTCCAGATAAGGTGTCGCCACAAGTACGGTCAGACCTTCTCCCGCCAGGTGCGCGACGGTATCCCAGAATTCCCGACGGGATACGGGATCCACACCTGTGGTGGGTTCGTCGAGCAATAGAATTTGTGGCTCCGCAACCAGAGCGCATACGAGCGAAAGCTTCTGCTTCATTCCGCCGCTCAATTGGCCGGCCAGCCGAGTCGAGAAACGATCCATGTCAAAGGCCTGGAGATAGCGGTGGCCGCGCTCATTAATGTCGGCTTCGGGAACATGGCGCAACTGGCCAACGTAACGGATGTTTTCCATTACGCTGAGGTCCAGATAAAGACTGAAGGTTTGCGTGAGATAACCGGTAAGCGACCGCTCGTCTCGCGCCGGTTTCCCGAAGATCTCTGCGCTTCCAGAGGTCGCTTCCATAACCCCAGCGAGGATCTGAAAGGTTGTGGTCTTACCGGCGCCATCCGCACCAATCAATCCGAAAATTTCACCGCGTTGTACTTCAAAGGTGATGCCCAGCACCGCCTCCAAGTCGCCGTACCGCTTGTACAGACTGCGCACGGCAATCGCCGGCACGTTGAGAGCGGGTTCTCCTGCGCGCAAATCCCGGTGTTCTGTAACGACTGTGGTCATTGCGTGCGCCTATGACGAGGCCACTCGTTACCGCTCACCAAAATTTCGCCGTCGGCTGGCATACCAGGCTTAGCGAAGCCGATGCCCTGAGTCAGTTGCAATTTCACACCGACGACTTGCTTCACGCGATCGTTGCGGAAATATGTGTTTTCCGGTGTGAAGGTCGCTTGAGGATCAATTCGCAAAACGTAGGCATCCAACGGCTGGTCCGGATTGGAATCCAGGAAAACGTGACAGGGCTGACCAATTTTAACTTTGCCGATTTCACCTTCGGGAATGAAGCCGCGCAAGTAGACCTTACTCAGGTTGAGCATGGTGACGATGGCGGTGCCGGCTTGCACCACTTCGCCTGGTTCGGCAGCGCGTGTGATTACTGTTCCGTCGAATGGGGCTACCACAGTCAGATCGGACCGGTTGGCTTCCGCCTCCGCTAATTGTGCTTGTGCCTGTGCTGTCTCCGCTTTTGCCGCGGCGACCTGAGCTTCCTGCTGAATGATTTGCCGCTGCGTGCTGGCGACTTGAATGTCGTGGATTCTTGGATTGTCGAGGTTGGCTTGCGCGGTAGTCACTGCGCCCCGCGAAGATTCGACGCGCCGCTGCGCCGCAGCAACAGCCGCTGCTTGCTGGTCGGCCGTGGCTTCCGCTTGCAGGCCTTGCTGCTCCGAGACTGCACCGGTCTTCGCCAGCTTCCCATATGCGTCGCGATTGAATTCCGCGAGCTTGAGGGCTGCTTGCTGCTGTGCCAAGTCGGCCTCTGCTGCGGTCAGGTCCGCCTGTGCCTGACGAACGCGGCCTTCTGCATCCATTGTCGATTGGGTGCTCTGCAACTGATTCTGGTGCAACTGCTCCTGCAGAATGCTGATTTGATCGTTGGCGGAGCGGGCTTTGGCTTGAGCATCAACCAACGAGGCCCGTGCGGCCTGTTCCTGGGCGCGTATTTGAGCGTCGTCCAGGCGTGCGATCACCTGCCCGGCCTTGACAGAATCGCCCTCGCGCACGGTGATTTCCATGACTTTGCCCCCGGTCTTTGGGGCTATGGCCGAATCGTCCCCTTCGATACGCCCGCTGAGCGCAACGATGCTGGCGGGCAAGCGTGGGCTGGCGAAAAAAACCTTCCAGATCAGCAGGAGCGCCATTACCACCCCGGCGATCATCAGAATGCGAATTACGCGGCTGCGCGGCGGGCGATCCGCACTAGGGGTTGTCGAGTTGCCAGAGGGCTTGACCGGGCCCGTCTGGGCTTTCCCTACTGGTGGTGCCGTAAGTGCCTGCGCGTCACTCATGGAGTGTGCTCCAAATCGTTTGTAGTTCGATTTACGCCCGCGTCCTCTGTCCGCTGCGGCGACTGCCAGAGTCGTAGCCTTTGTTTCTACTTGGCAGCTCAAACTTCACTTTTGACTTCGCCTTCGTATGCTTCTGTTTGTGTCGAGACATTTCCGTCAGAGAAGCGAGCGAGAATTCCGCGATATGGTCTGCAATTTGCTCTAGTTGTTGCGGCGTAAGCTTCAGTTCCGGCTGCAATCGCGAAAGAACCGGTTGCGAAAACGTGTAGAAGAGTACCTGGCCGATAATGCTGTTGTTACAGAGACGGGTCTTTGGGTGTTCTGGCGGCAGACCGAGCATTTCCCCTACGGCCTTGAGCACCCTCGTGTAGATGGGGCGCACGCCTTCATCGACCACGCGGGTCATCGCTGGGGTTGGTTGCGAGAATTCGTGCATGGCGATCTGAAAGGCCCGGTCCGGTCGTTTTCGAGCGCACAGGCTCTGCAGCCGCGCATGAATCACTGCGCGCAGCAGCTCCTCGGGGGACCGCGCCTGATCCAGCGTAGCGGTCAGCTCGTCCACCCCCGGGGCACGGAGGTATTGACGCAACACTTCGGTGTACAAGCCAAGCTTGTCGCCGAACGTGTAGTTCACCGCAGCGACATTGGCCCCGGCGAGACGGCAGATTTCCCGGATGGTCGCGTTGTAGTAGCCGCGTTCCGCGAAGACCTGGCCGGCGGCTTCCAATAATTTTTCTCGGGTAGGAGCTGGGTCCAGACGAGGTGGACCCGAGGCCGCAGTGCGGGGCGAATTCGAAAGGTTAGAACGAAGAGGCATGGAGAGGCTCTAAACACTTGTTTAAAACAACTGTTTGAATCTGTCAAGTTAAATTCAACTTCGATGCGGTGGGAGTTGAACACTGAACGCGGCTACAGGTTTCGCTTGTTCGACGGCTTCGAGTTGACGGTGCCTGCGGTGGCTTGCCAGAGGAAGGGTACAATGAGAAAGTTTGCTGCGGATCGATGACAAATGTTGGTGTAGATCACGACGATATTCCCGAGGATGACACTCGCATGGCGCAACGAAAATCGAAACAACCTGGTGACAAAGAACTCGGCATGCAAGCGGAGATAACGCGCCGGGATTTTCTAGGGTCCACACTACTTGCTTCTGGCGCGCTGCTGCTGAACTCGAACGCGCCGGAAGATCTTTTGGCGCGACAGAAGGACGAATTCACCGGCTACGGCGGAGTCGGTGAATACAGCACGTCGAATGGAAATACCTTGCCGGTGTTACAAGCCGGCCACAAGATTCGCGATGGCGTTTACGAACCGCTGCCAAAAGACATCATCGAGACAGGGGAGACTTACGATTGCGTGGTCGTGGGCGGGGGAATCAGCGGTATTGCCGCTGCACTTTTCTTTCAGCGTCAAGCTGGATCACACGCGAAATGCCTGCTGCTGGAGAATCATCCAATTTTCGGGGGCGAGGCGAAGCAGAACGAATTTCTGGTCGACGGCAAGCGATTGATTGCGCACCAAGGCTCCGCCATTTATCAACTCCAGGAGCCACGAAGTTTTCTGGCCCAGTTTTACGATTCCATTGGATTGAAAGTGCCCAAACTGACTTACCAGAGATGGGCTGGCCCTCAGCCAGAGATGCCACTTTCGCGCACGCCGTACGACGCCGTGGGTATGGACGTTGAACAGTACGGTTACTGGTTTGGCGCGAAATTCGGTCAAAAACCGGGCATGTGGGTAATGGATCCGGTGCGCCGGAAGTTGGAAGGGGCACCGATTTCCGCTTCCACTCGCGCAGAATGGCTGCGTTGGCTGACTGGAACTTCGGTCGACGGCAAGAAATTCGAGCATCCTAAGGTGGAAGGCGACGCGATCTCGCGGTATCTGGACTCGATCACGCTTGAGCAGCATTACATGGAGCGGTTCGGGTTGAGCCAGGATACGGTGCGCACATTTCTTTCCCCTGTGGAAGGCGGCGGTTCCGGCCTGGGTCCGGATGCGTTGTCGGCTTATGCCGACTATGCGTTCGAGATGCTGCATCCGGTTGCGGATGAAACGGGAAACATGGATCAGATGTTTCCGGGAGGCAATACGACGATTGCCCGTCTGATGGTGAAGACTCTGATCCCGGCCACAATCGCCGGGGATGACAGCGTCGAGGGAGTTTCGCGCAACACTGTGAATTTCGACGCTCTGGATGCCCCGGACGCTCCCGCCAGAATCAGATTGGCGGCCACCGCGATTGCGGTGCAACACGACGGCGACGCCGCCAGCGCGTCCAGTGTTTCCATCGTCTACGAAAGAGGGGGGAAGTTGCACCGCGTCAAGGCGCGCTGTGTAGTAATGGCGGGCGGCAGTTGGACATCCAAACACATCGTAAAAGATCTGCCGGCGACGCACAGAGAGGCATATGCGCAGTTTTACCGCTCGCCTTGCATGATGGCGAATGTCGCGGTGCGCAATTGGCGATTTTTGTATAACAAGGGCCTGAGCGGCTGCCAATGGTTCGGCGGGGCGGTGGGCAACTACATGGAAATTCGCAAGCTGGCGTTAACCGCAGGTGCGGACGCGACGATTGGACCCGATTCGCCGGTAGTGCTTTCGTTGAAGGTGTTGTATTCGTATCCCGGTCTGTCCACCGAAGCCCAGGGGAATCGCGGACGAATGGAACTGATGTCCACGTCCTTCGCGGAATATGAGCGTCTGATTCGGCAACAATTCACGGACATGTTTGGAAGTTCCGGTTTCGAGGCTCAGCGGGACATTGCAGGAATCATTTTAAACCGGTGGGGGCACGCTTATCTCAGCCCGCAACCGGGATTTTTCTTTGGTAAGGACGGCAAACCTGCGCCGCGGGAAATCTTGCGGAAGGCTCCGTTTGGGCGAATCGCGTTTGCCAACACCGATCTTGCCGGCGCGATGGACCATCGATTCTCGATCCTGGAAGCGCAACGAGCGGTGAATCAACTGACCGGCCAGATGGCGAGTGGGCGGGCATAATACGGAAAATTCAAGGGTGCACCTGCCTGCTAAATTGCGTGGCAAAGTGGGCCGCGTTTCCTGCGTTCCTGGCTTCGAGAGTACGAACACCGGACCAAACCAGTTGGAGCCCGGCACAAATGGCAATCAGCGCTACAACCGTTTTCAGTTTTTGCGCCGGCAGTCGCGGGGCGAGTAAGCAGCCCAGAATTACGCCCGGAACGCCACCAAGAAGAAGCTGCCATAGCACGTGGGTGCTGATGGAGCCGAAAGTCCAGTGGATGGCGCTGCCAATGATTGCCAGCACCAGGCCAAACATTAAATCTGTGCCGACAACCTGCGCGGGGGCCATTTCCGAATAATTGAGCAGCAACACTGTTCCCAGCGCGCCCGCACCCGCGGACGAAAATCCCGATTCCAGGCCGATCGGAAACGCCAGCCACGGCAGCCAATGTGGATTGTTTCTGGCGAAGCCGGGCACTTGAGCCCGAGGTACAAACGCAACACTGGAAGACAACGCCAACAAAACGCCGAGTGCAATCACGACCGCGGGATTGCCGCCGTCTTTGGACATGATCCGTAATGCCAGGACTCCGAGCAAGAGACCAGGCACCGCGCCTCGAAGCAATAAGAGGAAGTAACGCGAGTGGACGTGTTTCTTCGAAAGGTAAAACGGAGCGGCGATCAGCCGTAGAACACCCGCGAAGACAAAGGTTGTTCCTACAGCTTCTGCTGCGGGCAGTCCCGCGATGAGCAGAAGAGCCGGTACCGTGAAACTACCCCCGCCAATGCCGGTCAGGCCCACAGAAAGCGCAATGACGAATCCAAGAAACAAATGGGTCATTGCGAGCGCTCCGAAAAAGTGTGAATGCCACATTCCAATTTGCGGCCACCCCAACGACCCGAACGCGGATTGTTGGGATCTTCGGGAACCGCAGTGCATGGCTCGCATCCGATGCTCAGGTAGCCTTGGTCGTACTGCGGTAGGTACTTCAACTTGTGAGCGCCGGTGTATTCCCAGACTTGCGACCAGCTCCAGTCGGCAAGAGGGCTGACTTTTGTAAGCGTTTTGCCTGTGGGCAAACGGTGAAACTCGGCCTTCTTCAGATCTTTGCGGGTGATGGATTGTTCTCTGCGTAACCCGGTGAACCATATGTCAAACGGCTGAAGCGCGGCCATCAGTGGATCCACCTTACGTAATTGGCAGCATCGGGTGGCGTCGTCGCGATACAAAATGCCGAGAGCGGATTCCTGTTCTTGAACCGTCGTTTGGGGCATCACGTTTACCAGGTTCAATCCCCAATCGCGTGCAAGCTCATCGCGGAATTCATAGGTCTGGGAAAAGTGATAGCCGGTTTCGAGAAAAAGTATGGGAATGTCTGGCAGGCGTTTTAGTAAAAGGTGAAGAACAACGATGTCTTCAGCCTGGAAGCTGCACGTGAAGCACGCGCGCTGTTCGGATTCCTGCTCCAGCACGAGATCAATGACTTGCTCGACTGTACGCGATTCCAAGCGCTCGAAACCTGCCAAAGTGTGCATTTCAATCGGCCTCGATCCGGTTCAGGTTTGGAGCAAATCGAAGGGTTTCGGCGATTTTCAATGCCCGACTGAGATCATTTTGATTGTCATTCATGAACTGGCCGCCGGAGAGATCAAAGTGAAGTTTCCCGGCGATACTGTCGAAAAGGGCCCGATCGCGCGAGCGAATCCCGGTTTCTTGCCACGCGAGGATAACTAAGCCGAGGTTCCAGAGAGCAATGAACAGTGTGCGGCGGGTGGATGCCGGGAGTTCAGCATAATTGACGAGAACGGGTTCGAATCCGCTTCGGAGCAGCGCGCGTTCCAATTCTTCAGCCCTGGCGCTATCGCCGTCGAGAGTGAAAATGGCAGGCTTATGACCGTGGTGCTGAATCCGCTCTTGTAAGGTTAGCTTGCCTTCTTTTGTGGGATTGGAGGCACCAGAATTTTCGGCCCGGTCTTCCAATTGGGACGGCAACACTTCGCGAATCATCACGGCGCCAACGGTGGCATTCGTAAGTGGGTCGATGAGGATCATACTGCCGGTTGTGCGATTACGCGTGTAGGGATCGAAGAATAACGGCTCGCTGATCTCAAATTCCACCAAAGCAATTTCGTTCATGTCCAGGTGATTGGCGGGATGTTCGTCGAAAGTGTTGATGTTCACGCAATAACGAATTCGACTCGCTTTGGCTTTCACATGCCGACCGGTGTGTTTGGCCATGTATAGGCGGTTCAGTTCCAGAGGCGCTGCGTGCAGCCAGACCACCATGGAGGCGAATCGCGTGGAAGCATGCGGCGGAGCATCTGGCGAGACCAGTATGTCTCCGCGGCTCACATCAATTTCGTCCGCCAGGGTCACCGTGATCGATTGCGATGCATGTGCAGATTCGAGTTCCCCATCGAAGGTGACGATCGACTCGACAGTGGTCCTTTGGCCCGACGGCAAGGCCAGAACGGAGTCACCGGGATGAAGTACACCACCGGCGAGGCGACCGGCAAAACCTCGAAAATTGGCGTCCGGACGGACGACGGACTGAACCGGAAAACGAAGCGCATCCACTTCTACGGTGGGCCGGACGGGCACGGTCTCCAGGTATTTCAGTAGCGTGGGACCCGAGTACCACGGCGTGTGGACGCTGTGTGCGACGAGGTTGTCTCCCTCCAGGGCGCTGATCGGAATACAGCACACCGAGGAAATGCCGAGGCGCCCGGCGAGAGCAGAGAAATCGTCCCTAAGGCGGGAAAAAATCTCTTCGCGATAGCCGACCAAATCCATTTTGTTTACGGCCGCAACCACATGGGCGATTCCCAGGAGAGAGGCGATATAAGCGTGGCGGCGCGTCTGTGGCAGAAGCCCTTTTGAGGCGTCGACCAAAATGACGGCCAAGTCCGCGGTGGAAGCTCCAGTGGCCATATTCCGGGTGTATTGCTCATGTCCGGGGGTGTCCGCGATGATGAATTTTCTGCGTGGTGTGCTGAAGTAGCGGTAGGCCACATCGATGGTGATGCCTTGTTCGCGTTCGGCCCGCAAACCGTCGGTCAGTAGTGAGAAATCGATAGCCTTTCCGGAACGATTGACGCGGCTTTGCTTCACCGAGGCGAGCTGGTCTTCATAGACGGCTTTGCAATCGTGCAGCAATCTGCCAATGAGGGTGGACTTGCCATCATCGACGCTACCTGCCGTCGTAAAGCGCAATAGTTCCTTGTTCAGTTCCTGATCCAGGAAGCGGTCCAGGTCGTCACGGGCGTCGATGTCGGTTGCCAGCGGCATCAGAAGTAGCCTTCACGTTTCTTGATTTCCATCGAGCCTTCCTCGTCGTGATCGATGGCCCGGTTTTCGCGTTCGGAACGGCGAAAAGAAATCATCTCCTCAATGATTTTGGGAACCGTGTCGGCTTCGGAGCGGATGGCACCGGTGCAAGGGACGCAACCGAGGGAACGCATCCGGCAACTGATCAGCTTGGCGGTTTCACCGCGCCGCACTTGTTCGTTTGAGTAGATCAGGACCAGCGAGCCGCCGCGTTCCACCACCTGCCGCCGGCGTGCGTAATACAGAGGCACAATCGGAATTTTCTCCACGTGGATGTACAGCCAAATGTCCAATTCGGTCCAGTTCGACAGGGGGAAGATGCGGATGCTCTCGCCTTTATCGATCTTCGAGTTGAAGATGTTCCACAATTCAGGGCGCTGGTTTTTGGGGTCCCATTGGCCGTGAACGTCGCGAAAGGAATAAATGCGCTCCTTGGCCCGGGATTTCTCCTCGTCGCGGCGGGCTCCGCCAAAGGCAGCGTTGAAGCCACCAGCTTCGAGCGCATCCAACAGCGCCCTGGTTTTGAGCAGTCCACAACACTTTTGTGTGCCGAGCGCGAACGGATTGGCACCCGCCTGCAGCGCCGTATGATTCTGATGAACGATGAGTTCGGCACCCATTTCCTTGGTGTAACGGTCGCGAAATTCGATCATTTCGGGGAATTTGTAGCTGGTGTCGATGTGCAACAACGGAAAAGGGATTTTGCCGGGGAAAAAGGCCTTTTGCGCCAGACGCAACATCACCGACGAATCTTTCCCGATGGAATAAAGCATTACCGGGCGGGCAAACTCCGCGGCGGCCTCTCGCAGGATGTACATGCTCTCGGCCTCAAGAGCCCGTAAATGGTTCAACCTTTGGCTCTGCGAACGAGATGATTCCGGCCGCAAGACCGGAGGTTTCGGTTCTACTAATTCTGTAGTCGCTTTAGGCATCTATTCACCAAGTTTGGTTCATCGTCCAAAAACAAAAAAACCCACCTGCTCCATAATTCCGGCGGTGGGTGCGCTTCCTAAAGCTCGAATTCAGAAGAGGCTTAGATCATGAGCCACCCGGCGCCAGACAGGAGCATGCAACAACAGAGGCAACATGCTCGAACACAGGAGCTCGTGACTGGCTTCGGTGACATGCACACGACTATACAAGTCGAGCGTAGATACGGCAATAACCTGGTCGAACGATTTATGTGATAGCGTTCTGCACTTTTTTGATTGCGCGTGGGTGCAGCCTTTAAGCCCGCCCCTACAATGGAGATAACGTGGTGGCAGCGGTTAGGCTGGAGAAATGTTTGGCCTAATTGTGGTTTTGTTGGTCGTTTGAACCGGTTATTGCCCGTGCCTCGAAATCGATGCCCCAGAAATGAGGAGCCGGAGTCAGAAACTCCACGCCAACTCGCGTGCCGCGATTACCAGTTTCCCCCAGGAACACGATCCGGCACTCCTGCTCTTCCTGTGTTTCCGGGTTTACCAGGACGAGCATTTCACCGTTGTCGACCTCATGGCGTAGATTCAGGAGCCCACCATGAGCGCTGACGACGAGCGTCTCGCAGATTTCACGGAATTTGCGGCCTTGATGGCTACGACCCAAGGCTTGGAGATGCATTTTGTGAAAGACGCGTTGGCTACGGCGCTGGGCGCTTTGAGCGAGTTCGACCATGGTCTGATAATGGCCTTGGGCAATAAAAGCGGTCAATTGCCCTTTCGGACAGGTGTTCTAGGCGCGCAAGCGGCTTTGTTTCTGAGGTGGTGCTTACCTTGTGCCCTGCTTGCGCAGGCCGTAAAATAAAGGCAGCGGCCACGGGCTTCAGCTTTGGTTCCACGCCTATTCCGCCGCCGCGATTCTAGGCAATCTTATTTCCGACGTTTTGAGGGGAGAACGACCACTGTGCCTGAGGGCCGTACATGACATTTACTGAATTTATCGAAGGTCGACGCGAACAACATCTTGCGGATCTTTACGAGTTGCTTCGGATTCCTTCGATCAGCGCCAAAACAGAGCACAAGCCAGACATCGAACGTGCCGCAAAATGGGTAGCGGAGCATCTACGTGCGGCCGGTTTCAAGACTGTTGCGGTCATCCCGACGAACCTACACCCGCTGGTTTACGCCGAGTCGTTGGAGGCTCCGGGAAAACCTACCATCCTTCTTTATGGCCACTATGACGTGCAGCCGGCTGAACCTCTCAACCTGTGGACTTCCCCAGCGTTCGAACCCCAAGTTCGCGATGGGAATATATATGGACGTGGTACGGCAGATGACAAAGGCCAGGTCCATATTCACCTTAAGGCGCTGGAATCGCTGCACGAACTGAATGGCAGATTCCCGATCAATATAAAGGTGCTGATCGAAGGGGAAGAAGAAGTCGGAAGTGTGAGCCTGTGGGATTACGTCCAGGCGAATAAAGCGAAACTGAAGGCGGATGCTCTAGTCGTCTCGGATACGGCCATGCTCGGCATAGGGACTCCTTCTATTACCTATGGACTGCGAGGCTTGAACTATTACCAGATCGAAATTACCGGTCCGGCCCGGGACCTGCATTCGGGTGTTTACGGCGGAGCCGTGCCGAACCCTCTCACCGTGCTCACCGAGCTTTTTGCGAAGCTCCACGACAAGAATTTTCGCATAACTGTGCCGGGTTTTTACGACGACGTGGACAAGATTTCAGCTTCGGAACGAAAAGCTTTGAACGCACTACCCTGGAAGAAGAAGGACTTCGAGCGTGCTGTAGGGGCCCCCGGGTATTTTGGGGAAAAAGGGTTCACCACCGTGGAGCGTTTGTGGATCAGGCCCACGCTCGAGCCTAACGGAATATGGGGCGGCTACCAAGGGGAAGGCGCAAAAACCGTCATTCCCTCGAAGGCGTATGCGAAATTTTCCACCCGGCTGGTTCCGAGCCAAAATCCCAAGAAAATTGCCAAACTCGTGGAACAACACATACGCAAGCTTTTGCCGAAAACCGTAAAGTGCAAATTCGAGACGCTGAGCATGGGCAAACCGTGGGTGGCGCCCTATCACGATCCGATATTCCACGTTGCTCAGACAGCACTGGAAAAGGGATTTGGGAAACAGGCGGTATTTATTCGCGAAGGTGGGTCGATCCCGTTCGTTACGCAGATGTACGACACATTCAAAGTGCCGTGCGTGCTGATTGGTTTTGGTTTGCCGGACGAAAATGCCCACGCGCCCGACGAACATCTGTCCTTGGAAAATTATTTCGGGGGAATAAAAGCTATCGCGCACCTCTATGAAGGGCTCGCGTCGCTATAGCTCATTTTAGCTCTTGCTCTCGCCGCTATTCTGAGCCCTTTTCATTCCTATCTATATCGTGGAAAGCTGTTCCCGGCGTCCCTTCGCGTACTCGTGCAGGGCGACATTGGCGCTGGCGATGGTGTTCAACGCGTCGACAACCGCAGGCAGATCCTTTCCTCGCAGCACGACGTACATTTCGTCTTCACCCAAGCCTGTGTAGACGCGATTCCCCATACATCCCAGGCTAGTGATGGCGCCATGCTGCAAAGACGCGGGTAGTGCCATGCACGTCGGTCTTCCCAATGCCGGGGCCCCGCTGCCGACATTGGCGCGCGTCGCTGCTTCCTGCAGCAACATTGCCGCGGACGGCCTCAGGGCGAACAGCACCACATCGGGAACTCCGCTGGCCTCTCCCAAAGGGGAATAGAGAATAGCTTTTGGGGTATTTGGCAGCCTGGGAATCTGGGGAATTTCCTCTGGTTTCACATATCCCAGATCGAACATCATCTTTAGAGTCTGCTCGGTTTCATTTTGGCGTTCGGGTGAGAGCGGGACATTGTGCGTGTAGGCTCCCACTGCGCAATTGAAGTGGTTCTCAGGCAAAGTGTAAAACGTACGTCCATCTGCGGCCAAACGCCAGAAACTGCAGCCGGACGGTTGAGAGCCTTCAAATTTGTTGGCATTTGCAGGAATTTCGCTCAGAAATGTGACGGCCACCGGTCGCCGCGCTGCTTTCGTCACGGCCGTGATTTGCTGCTCCATCTGTTTCCCGTTCCATGCTGCAGTCATTTGCCCTTCTCCTTCATTTATTTGGGATTAGGAAGGATATCATGCACGAGAGGAGCAACTGGAGGGCTTCCGTGCGTGCTCCAACCCGCATGAAACCTAGGCGTTTTGCACATGTCTCGAAAAAATCGCGTTTTTCCCTTCATTTTTGCGGTTTCACACTTGCGTTCGCAATCTGTGTCCGCTATAGTTCCAACCGGCTCGAGTTTTCCATTGAAAAATAGGGGTTTTTTCACTCGTGCTGGCCTCGATTCGTTCGGGGTGAAGAGACAATTCAGGAGGATAGGCAGACTAAATGGCAGCGAAGCCACTGAGCAAGACTAAAATCGTTTCAAGCATTGCCGAGAAGGTGGGCACATCCAAGAAGACAGTTGCGACTTTCTTCGAAGAACTCCACAAGCTGGCCGTGAAAGAAGCCAAGGGCGCAGCTGGCAAGTTCGTGATTCCTGGCATCGGTCGTGTTGTGAAGGCTCATCGCAAGGCCCGCATCGGCCGCAATCCTCAGACCGGTGAACAGATCAAGATCAAGGCGAAGACGGTGGTTCGGCTGCGTCCTGCCAAGGTCCTGAAGGATGCGGTGCTTAAGTAGTTTTTGAGATGTACGATTTCCTCCCGAAGCGGGAGGAACAACAATGCCGAAGCCCCCGGGCGGCTGAAGTTTTCAGGCGTCCGGGGGTTTCTTCTTTGGCACACGCCTTTGGATAAAGTTGAACCTACGTACGGTTGCTGACAGGAGCCAAGCGACTGCTTAGAGAGTTTTTACGTAAGCCACGATATCCTTGATTTGTGCCGGCTCAAGCACGTCTTTGAACGGCGGCATCAGTTGGTCGCCGCTTTCGATCCAGGTTTTTAGGCTTTCGTCGGTAATTTTGTTCCCATTTACGCTGAAAGTGCCGCGCTTGGAAATACCCTTCAGTCCCGGTCCAATTTTCTTCTGATCGCTGGTGTCATAATGGCAGATGGAACACTTCTGCTGAAACAGCGATTTCCCGCGAGCCACGGCGGCTGCGTTTGCACCACCGGCTTTCTTCGTATTATCTTGACCCAGAAGCACTCCTACGCTGGCAGTGACGCCACAAAGCACGATTAGACAGAATGCCTTCAAAATACGGTTCACTTGTCTGTCCCCCAATTCTCAGACTTGCCTCACTTTCCTCGCATTCATTCTCGCTGTTCTCTGTCCGAATTTCCACTGCACCCCGGCAGGAGGGACAGTTGTGCTTTTGCGCAGGCTGGAACTTTCGTACCTTTGACCTCTTCGGCATGTCCATCCACAATGGCAGCATGAATCAGGAGACCCTGACTCGCGCCTGGGAGGTATTGCAGGACGCTTACCAAGCGCAAATGGAGGGCGACTATGATCGTGCGGTCGAACTCTACCAGTCTTCGTTAGATCTGCATCCGACGGCAGAAGCGCATACCTTCCTGGGCTGGACCTATCACTTCCAGGGAAAGTTATTGGATGCTATCGCGGAGTGCAAACGCGCTATCGAACTCGATCCGGATTTCGGCAATCCGTACAATGACATCGGTGCTTATCTGATTGAACTCGGGCAATTCGACGAGGCCGTTCCGTGGCTGCAGCAAGCGGTCGAGGCCCGCCGGTATGAGCCGCGCCATTTTCCGCATTACAACCTGGGCCGGGCGTACCTGGGAAAAGAAATGTACGGGCAGGCGATGCGCTGCTTTCAGGAAGCCCTGAACATTGAGCCGCGATATTCTCTGGCTCGTCAGGCGCTCGAATCGCTGCGGCGAATGGTGAATTAGTCTTTCGCTTTCAAAGTTCGGGCCTTATTCAAATCCCTCATTACGGCGCCGGGGAACTCTCCGACGGTTTTACGATTCGATCGTAAATCCACAACAGCAACGTTGTAGTCATTCCAATCGCGGTTAACGACCATAAGAAAACTTGCGGGCGGTGCTGCACTTCGCCGAAATGATGCAATAACACTCCGCCAATGGGCCCGGACGCAAAGGCACCGATGCCCAGCGGTAAGAAGGCAAATCCCATATAGGTTCCTTGCTGACCCGGCGGAGCTAGGCGCGAAATGTAATCGTAGTAGCGCGGCTGCTGGATCAATTCTCCCACAGCGATTACAACCAGCGTGCCATATACGGCGGCGACATTTCCGCCAACGGCGAGAACAGCGAATCCGAGCATGGAGATGAGTGTTCCGAGAACCACCGCGCGAAATGCGGACATCTTTTGCGTAAGGATGCTGAAGAGTACGGTAAATGCGATTACGATCAGGGGTCCTGTCGCCAGCATCCTTTCAGTGTCGGCTTTTCCATTTACATAATCGTGTACATAAATTGGAAGGGTCACAAATTCCTGCCAGTAGACGATCCAATAGCCAGAGAAAATCAGAAGAAACAGCATGAACTTCGGATTACCCAGAACATTCAGGAAATTCCTCAGCGTCACGCCTAAGCTTTCTGTCGCGGCCTCGCCAGACTTCCGTGGCTCTCGAAAAAAAAGAAGTACTGCGAAGAACATGGCGAAAACGCTGAGTGCCGAGACCCGAAAGACGTTCTCGACACTCAAATTGCGGTGAACCCAGGAAGCCACGAAGGGTCCCATGGCGCCCCCAATGTTTACAAGGGTGTAATAAATCGAGTAGCCGATCGAGCGGACATTTTCGTTGGAGGCTCTTGCCGTGGTGCCGACAACGCTCGGCTTCACCAGCGCTATGCCCAGCGCGGGCAGCATCAGCACAAATGTAACCAACACCACCAGCGGCACCACGCCACGCACTGGGCCAAGCCAAGTTGCGCTGAGCGATCCTAGGAGAAAATACGAAACCGCCAGAATCAGGTATGCCAGCGAGAGCGCGCGGCGAAATCCCAGCCGATCCGCAATCGCACCCCCAAAAATAGCCAGGAACCACACTAAGCCACCGAATAAACCGGCCAGATTGGCGGCCCGTTCCAAGGGAAAACTTAGTGTCTCGTGCAGATATCGAGCCAAAGATGCAAAGGCCGCGTAATAGGAGAGACGCTCGAAGAGTTCGCTGATGTTGGCGACCCAGAAAGCCCGTTCAAACCCAGTCCTCACTTCTTCGAGCCGCTGGCCGAAGCTCATCCGCCCTCCTCTCATACAAACCGCACATCATATCAACAATCCCCACGGACTTGCGGCTGTGCCTTTGGTCCATTGTTGGCCCTTCAATGTCCAAGCGTTCCAGTGGAATTGTTCGCACGGGTAGGAGGGCTAGCCGGGTTCACGCGAAAGACCGGCCAGGACCCGAAGGTGGTTGACGATCAGCATGTCCAGATGAATCGGTTCATTGTTGCGGGTGAGTCGAGCATCTCGTCCAGAGTCACTGGCATAACCTTCGATACTAAGAATTGTGTCGGGTTCGTTTTCGGGCCGCGCGGTATTTCGAATGATCACCAAACGCTTGCGGGAATCGAAATGGATGGTGAGTTGGTGGGATCGGCCGCAACAGCGTATGCGAAGGTCACCGACTGCGGTTTCTTTGCACGTCAAAGTTTGTTCGTTGGTCACGGCGTTCCATTCGCGACATTTGGCAAATACGGTATGGGTAACCCGCTTCCACACCACCAGAGAAAGCGACGCTGCCGCCTCCAAATTCAGCTGTTCTTCCTCCCGCTGTCGCTCTTCTGCGAATTTCGCGGCAAGATACTCCTGCGCCGCGCGTTCTGTGCTGCGATCACCCATGGTATTGCGCACCTGCTTTATTTTATCCAGTTTTGGTCCAGTTAAGTATCGAATCAGGTATGCCGTTGCGAATCGCAAAACCCGAGCTCGCCAGCGAACCGCCGGAGCGCAGTGTCCGGCATAGGAGAATGGGAAACTTGAGAAAAACGGCGGCGGAAAATGCAGGAGACGACAACAAAAAGAGAGTGTATAGTATGCCAACCTTCGGCCACGGAATCGGAAGATCTGCACAGGAGGTTGTTTATGCCTTTCTATCTCCATGAAGTCAGCTACACCCCGGAAGCTTTAGCACGGCTGATTGCGAACCCGCAGGATCGGTTTGAGGCGGTACGCGGACCGATCGAAAAACTGGGCGGCAAAATTAAGGATTCCTACTTTGCGTTTGGCCAATATGACGCCGTACTGATTACGGAGATGCCGAACAATGTTTCGGCTGCGGCGATTGCCCTAGCGTTTTCTGCGGGTGGAGCGCTTCGCAATTGTCAGACTACACCTCTGATGACGAATGCGGAGGCGCTCGAGGCAATGCGCAAGGCTGGCAGCTGCGGCTATAAACCGATCGCCGCTGGGGCGGCTGTCGCGAGCTGAAGTAGAATCACTCCGATAATCCGAACGACTGCCCTACGCAGTTACAAGGTGATTACGCCTAGCGTGAGCGGACGTTGACGCGGAGGTACTTCACGGTACCCACATCAGCGAGGATTGTTGAGTTATTCTAGCGGGAGGCGCGATGGGGTATTTGTTGGTGCGACACAAGGTCAAGGCGTATGACGAATGGAAACGGGTGTTTGAGGCGCACAAGGACTCGCAGAGGGATTCTGGACTCCGAATTGAGAAGGTGATGCGGAATTTATATGAGCCAAATGAGGTTTTTCTATTTTTCGAAGTAACCGATTTGGCCAAAGCGCGAGGATTTGTCTTCTCTCCGGAAGTGCCCAACGCACAGGCGGAATCGGGAGTGGTCGATAAGCCGGACATCTATTTCTTGGCTTGAGACGGCCCTGGCGCATCCCGATCTGCGGCTCCTACGGCTCGATGGTGTTGCCTTTGGGGTCGTAGAGACGGGCAAAAGCGGCCGTTGGGGTATGTTTGCGGATTAATCTCAACCGCGATTCCTGCACCGCGGAGTTGCCCGACCACAGCGTCTAAATCGGACACCCGAGAATTAATCATCCATCGTTTTGCCGTAGCTCCGAAATAATCGAGACCGAAACTCAGGGTTTCGGTTTTTCGGCTTCCTGGTGCATGCGTTCTTCGGTCCAGGGCGGAACTATACCGATAGAACGTGCATAGGCAACGGACTGGCCTAGGTGCTCGCCGTAATGACCGGAGATCATAAAGAAGGTGCCGCGGATGGTGGTTTCGCCGCGCGGCATTTTGACCTCTTTGTCGAGTTCGGAATCTTTGACCGCGAGGATAGCCGTGCGAACTTGCGCGAACGAGTCTTTTAAAGCTTGGTTGACTTTCGCCTTGTCGCTGGATTCTGCCAGCACCGCCTTGGGATCGTAGCCTGGGGGAAGAGGAGTGCCGAGGAGTTTTGCAAACCCGTAGTTCGACGTGGCCACGTGCATATAGACCTCGCCCACTGTGCGAACGCCTTCGACTGGACGCCAGTTAAATTTTTCGGCAGGTATGGCGTCGGCCAGCCGCTCAAACCGCTGTTCGTAATAGGAAACCTCATCGAGGAATTCCATGCGCGCGCCGGCAGTTGGGGCCACTGGTGAAGGTGACGGCTTTTCGATTGGCTTTTGCTGCGCGTGCGGCCAAGCACTAAAGCTGAGCAGGAGAGAACAGAAGAGAAGACCGGCCCTACGCATAGCGAACCCCCATTAGCTAGCGAGATCAAGCGACACAATATTCTATAACGGAAGAAGCGGGTCAGTGCACATCGGAAAAGGCACGAGAAGCAAAGGTGAGAGAAGCGCGCAGATGTTCGGCGAAATAGGCCGGATCGTGGCGCCCGGGATAAATATGGAATTCATGCGGAACGTGGCGGGCTGACAGCAGTCTGTCCAGCGCCGCGGCGCCGGCTTCGAATCCATAATCGTCTTGATCTCCGCAATCGAAATAGATTTTCAGCCCGGTTAGATTTGCCGTGCGCCCAAGGGTGATGGGGCTGTTGCGCTCCCAGAACAATGGGTCAGGCGGATTGCCAAAAACTTGGCCGAGAATGCGAGAGCGAGGCGAGTTGGGTGTGGGTCCAAGGAACGCAGGGAGTTTTTCGACCAGCGCGGCGCTATGGGCACTGACCGAACTAAAGAGTTGCGGATGACGGAACGCGATGTGGAGTGCGCCATATCCTCCCATGGAAATGCCGGCAATGGCGCGATGGCCGCGCCCGGGAGCCGTGCGATAACGTTTTTCGATGAAAGGAAAGAATTCCTCAAGGAGGAAATCCTCGTAGCGATCCTTGCCATTTTCAGAGTTGATGTAGAACGTAGCGTCTGCATCAGGTGTGGCGATCACAAAATCTCTAATTTCGCCCCGCTCGCGCATGTCTTCGCTGAGATTCCACGCGCCGGAATGCAGGAAGAACTGCTCGTTGTCGCCCAGGCCATGGAGGAAATAAAGGATCGGGAACTGGCGAGTTTTGTTCGCGTCGAAGGACGGAGGAAGCACAACGCAATAGCGGACGGAACGGGAAAGGATTTTGCTGGCCAGCGCATTACACTCGACGCGACCGGTGGCGGCTCCGGTGACGATAGCCAACAGGGAGAATGCGAGTAGACAAGCGCCGAGCCGGAATTTATTCATAACGAAGTGCGTCGACGGGATTGAGCCTGGCGGCGCGAGAAGCAGGATAAAGTCCCGCGAGCAAGCTGACAATCACTGCGAAAATGAGCCCGGCGATGATCAGCCACCAGGGAACGTAAGAAAGCTCAATGGGATTCAAGTTCTGACGCTTTAAATATAGGTTGGTGCCTATGGTGATGGCGCGGCCGAGAAACCAGCCGAATCCTACTCCTAAAACGCCACCCAGCAAGCCCATCACGCCCGCTTCAACGAAGAAGAGTTGCTGCACGTCGGAATCCGCAGCCCCGAGGGCTTTCAAAACGCCAATTTCCCGGCGGCGTTCGAGGATAGCCATGACCAGCGTGTTGACGATGCCGAGAGTGGCCACGGCCAGCGCGAGGCTACCAAAAATACCTAGGAGGGAGTCGAAGACAGAGAAGAACGTGCGCAACGATTTGGAAGCGTCCAGAAGAGAAAAGGCGTTGAAGCCTAGGTTCTTGATGGACGTTTCCAGAGCTTCGACTTGGGACGGAGACTTGGCACGGACGGAAAGAGAGGCATAGGTAGTTTTATTAGAGTCGCTGCCACGCACGATGTCCCGCAAATCGTTCACCTGCGCGGCTCGCAGCGTGGAAGCGGTGTCCAGGGGAATAAGCAAACGAGCGTTGCCAACACCGCCGTACCCGGCAGCCGGTTCCGTCTCGACAATACCGATGATTTTCAGGTGGAGTTCTTTGGGAACTACCGAAAAGCCGCCAGGCGAGTCGGATGGACTCGAAGAGTTATCGTTTGTCGAGGCCGGAAGCGCTTCACGTTCGGCGTAGCGTAGCGTCAGGTCCTGACCGATTAAGGAAGCAGGATTGTCGGAGAGTTCTTTGGCGAATTCGATTTGCAGAATGGCTTCATTTGCGGTGGGAGAAGAAAAGAACCTCCCTTGCATGCCATCGAAAGAGCCGGAGTTGCGAGACGATTCCGGCATGCCCGCCACCACAGTGGCGTAAGGCTTATTGTTGAAGCGCACTTCGGTGTAGAAGCGCACTTGAGAATACACTTCGATTACATTGGGAAGTTTCGCGATCTCCTGCTTCGCATCCAGATCAAGAGGACGCGGCGGTTTATCCGATTGGATCTCGGGCCGCGGGCGTCCCATGCCGCGAAAATTGTTTTTCGGCGTGACCAGAATGGTGTCGAATAGTCCGCTCTGCGAGAGCCGCTTGCTGGCTAACTGCTGCAGACCGGCACCGAGCGAGAGCATGGCCACGAGTGAGGCCACCCCCACCGCTATACCCAAGGTTGTCAGGGAATTTCGCAGAATGGCCTCGCGAAGATTGCGCAGGGCCAGATCGGTTAGGTCACGAGCCTTCATTTCAGCGCACCTTGCGTAGCCGGTGAGATGTCCAGGAGTTTGCCATCGCCCATCGTCGCCAGACGATCGGCGAAGCGCTCGGCGAGAGGACGCTCGTGCGTGACCATGACGATGGTCATGCCCAATTGTGTTTGAAGCTCGCGCAAAAGGTTGAGGATGGCTTCCCCGGTGGCGGAATCCAGATTGCCGGTAGGTTCATCGGCGAGAAGAATTTTGGGGCGATTGACGAGCGCACGAGCGATAGCCACGCGCTGTTGTTCGCCTCCGGAAAGTTCCGAGGGACGATGCCTAAGACGATGCGTCAGACGAACACGTTCAAGCGCTTCGCGCACTCGGCCGGAGCGATCAGCACGATCGACCTCTGCCAATCGCAGTGGGAGCTCCACATTCTCTTCCAAAGTCATGCGCGGAAGAAGATTGAAGGACTGGAAAATCATGCCGATAGTGTTGCGGCGATAGCGAGCAAGGTCCGCGGACGACAGAGTAGCCAGATTCTTGCCGTTCGCGATAATGGATCCAGTTGTCGGACGGTCCAATCCGGCAATAAGATTTAGCAGCGTGGACTTGCCCGAACCAGATGAGCCGAGAAGGGCAAGATACTCGCTGCGGAAGATCGAAAACGAGACGTCATCAACCGCGCGCACGCTCATTTCACCCATCTGGTAAAACCGTGAGGCGTGGTCCAACTGGACGGCGGGCTGTGTAGCGCTCATGGGCTCAGTTAATGATACGTCCGCAGGCAGCGGAATCTTTCATCTCACGTTGGATGCGGAGCAGGCATAGAAGGTGAGGCTTTGTTAGGACCTAAATACAGAATCCTACAGAACGGAGGGGAAATGCACACAATTGTAGACGGCGGAGAATGGATCGACGTGTATATCGCAAGTAAACAAGCAAATCTTGGCGCCGTGGCACAGGAACTACGCAGCCTGGTGAAAACGGTGGTACCGGACACAACGGAAACCGTGAATCCTTGGCGAATTCCTACGTTCGAATCTAATGGTCCCATGTGCATGTTTACCGTCGGGAAGCATCATGTGACCTTCGGGTTTCTGCGCGGGACGTCATTGCCCGATCCCGCCAAACTGCTAGAGGGCACGGGAAAGAATCTACGGCACGTGAAACTGCGGAGCGCCGAGGATTTGCGGAAACCGGCACTCAAGAAACTGATCCAGGCGGCTGCGCGTTTGAATAAGAAGGAGCCCATGGAAGGAATGAAGCCGAAGAACAAGTCCAAAGCAGCAAAGCACCAATAGGTTGGTGCGGTTCATGGTCTGCCGTGCTATGAAGGCGTACACTGAGTGGTTGGGAGATGCTAGCATTTAAAGTCTGCGCGATTAGAAACTGACCTGCCCGAGCAAGGAGCCTACCTGAATGCCAGCGACTATGAAGGCATTGCGAAAGACGCAAGCTGGAAAAGGTCTGCAGATCGAAAACATAGAAATACCGTCCATTGGCCCAACGGACGTGCTGGTGCGAGTGAAGGCGACATCCATTTGCGGGACGGACCTGCATATCTATGGATGGGACCGGTGGTCGCAAGGCCGCATCAAGCCGCCGGTAACTCTGGGACATGAGTTCTGTGGCGTCGTGGAACGCGTAGGTGAAGAAGTCTCCGCGGTGCGCTCGGGAGATTTTGTGAGCGCGGAGATGCACCTCAGTTGCGGGCACTGCCGCCAATGCCGGATGGGGCAGGCGCACATTTGCCAAAACCTGAGAATTATTGGACTTGATATCGATGGAGCGTTCGCGGAATTCGTGAAGATTCCCGCGACCAATATTTGGAAGCTGGATCCCTCGATTCCGGAGCACTACGCGGCGATTCTTGATCCGCTCGGAAATGCGGTGCATACCGTGTTGGCCGGAGCGATTGCAGGACAAACGGTACTGATCACAGGTTGCGGCCCGATCGGGCTCATGTCCATCGCGCTGTCCAAGGCTTGTGGGAGCTCCACCGTGTTCGCCACGGAAACGAACGAACACCGGCGCGACCTCGCCAGGATCATGGGCGCGAATTATGTGTTGAATCCTTCAACGGAGGATCCGGTTAAGAAAATTCTTGAGGCTACGGGAGGAACAGGGGTGGACGTGCTGCTGGAAATGAGCGGGCACCCGGCTGCGATTCAGCAAGGGTTCAAGGCCTTGCGAGCCGGAGGAAGGGCGTCACTACTGGGGATTCCGACGGAAAACGTGCCGCTGGATTTGGTGCAGGACGTGATTTTCAAAGGTGCAACCGTACAGGGTATTTACGGCCGGCGCATGTATGAGACTTGGGTGCAAATGACGGCTCTGCTGAAAGCCGGGCGGGTGAACCTCGAGCCGTTGTTTGGGGAGCGGATGGAGCTGGAGAATTTCGAAGCGGCGTTTGCAAAACTGCAAGATGGTTTGGCGGGGAAAGTATTGATGTACCCGAACGGCTTACGGAAGTAACACACAAAAATACTTGAACGCTAAATGCTGTGAGAGTTAGGAGATTGGGCATGACTGAACTGGGTACACAAACAACAAAAAACAATCCGCTCGAATATGTGAGCGAGACATTACAGGATTTGCGGACGAAGGGTGTGGCGCCAAAGTTGCGAGTTCTGGAAGGCGAGCAAAAACCAGTCTGCGTGTTCGATGGGCGCGAAGTGATCAATCTGGCCTCGAATAACTATCTGGGACTGACCTCCCACAAGGCGCTTCGGAAAGCCTCAATCGAGGCCGTCCGTAAACTGGGCGTGGGAGCGGGGGCGGTGCGCACGATTGCGGGAACCATGAAGATTCACATGGAACTGGAAGAACAGATCGCCCGTTTCAAACACGCCGAAGCCTGCGTGGTGTTTCAGTCGGGGTTCACAGCGAATGCCGGGACAGTTTCCGCCGTGCTTGGCAAAGACGATCTGATCGTGTCGGATGAATTGAATCACGCGTCGATCATCGATGGAGCGCGGCTTTCGAAAGCTACAATCAAGGTTTTCAAGCACAAAGACGTGCAGGACTGCGAACGGATTCTGCAGGAGCTCGCGAATTTTCCGGGCAAGAAACTGATCATTACGGATGGCGTGTTCTCGATGGACGGAGATATTGCGCCGTTGCCGGCACTGTGCGACCTCGCGGAAAAGTATGGATGCATCATGATGGTGGATGACGCCCATGCCAGCGGCGTATTGGGCAAGGCGGGGCGAGGATCCGTGGACCATTTCCAGTGCCATGGACGAGTGCACATCCAGGTCGGCACGCTCAGCAAGGCGATTGGGTCCATGGGTGGCTATGTTTGCGGCTCGCGGGACCTCATCGACTTTTTGTATCTCCGCGCCCGGCCATTTTTGTTTTCCACCTCGCATACACCCGCCACAGCGGCAGCTTGTCAGGCTGCGTTCACCTTGCTGGACTCCGCGGAAGGCGAGAAGTTAGTAAGAAAACTCTGGGCGAACACGAAATTTTTCAAGAAAGAACTGAAGAAGCGTGGTTTCGAGTTCAAGACCAGCGAAACGCCGATTGTTCCGATCCATGTAGGTGACGCAGCAAAAGCCTTCGAGTTTTCACGCAAGCTATTTGATGCGGGGGTGTTCGCGCCGGCGGTTGGCTACCCTACCGTGGCGGAAGGCAAGGCGCGGCTGCGCGCCATTGTTAGCGCTGCCCACAAACGGGAACACCTGCTGAAGGCCGCTGACACTCTTGCCGAGATAGCGACAACGATCGGCCTCACATAGACCCTCTACACTGATCACTTGAAGTACCCCTTAGGGAAATCTTGCTGCAAAAACCGGGCAGTTCTTGGCGGAACTGGCCGACGTTCACCGCATCTAATCTGGCGGAGGCTTTGACAGACATTTTGTCCCTGAGGTCCCGCTTTCCGTTTGGTCACCGCTGATCCTTCCAGGGGCACAACAGCCCGCAAATTGCAATCAGGAGGTTCGAAATATGAATCGATCTGCAATCTTCATCGCCGGAGGGCTTTTATTTTTTGGGACAGCTGCGGCGCAACGCGCCAGCAGTCGGCCATCCGATCCAAATCAGCGCGACTCGAACTCGGGGCAACAAGCGACTGCGACCCTTCCTTCGGGGGCTCCGATTATGGCTGAGTTAACCAAGACCATCGACGCAAAGAAGGCCAAGCAGGGTGAAATCGTGACGGCACGCGTAACGGAAAACACAGAAGCCAATGGAAAAGTGCTAATTCCGGCTGGGACCAAACTCGAGGGGCACGTGACTCAAGCGTCCGCTGGCGTAAAGGGCGCTTCTTATTCTTCCGTGGGAATTGTCTTTGACAAGGCAGTCCTGAAGCACGGGGAAGAGGTTCCGCTGAATGCCAATGTGGAAGCGCTCGCGGCACCGGCGCAAATCGCCGAGACTAATACACCAGATTCGGGGATGAACTCGCAGCCGATGGGCGGAATGCCCTCGCAAGGCATGGGCAATCGAAGCCCCGGAACGATGAGTCCCGCGCCAGCAGCAGACATGAACGGTCCATCAAATACAGAAGCAAATAATGCCAACGCCGGAACTGGAGCGACGACGGGCAGCCTGAACTCTAACGGGCGCTTGACTCCGACCAGCCGCGGCGTGTTCGGCATGCGAGGGATTGGATTGACCAAGGCGACGGTAGGACCACAGGAAGCCGCAATCATCACTTCAACGGGCAAGGACCTTCATTTGGACAGCGGAACTCAAATGCTGATCCTCACTCAGGCAGGAACATCGAAACCGTAATGCCAACGGAAGAAACAGAGGTTCAGCGAAACGATTAGAAAGCAGGAGTCCTCAGTCTGTAACGATGGTCTTTAGGAGGCGGTGGCCTCGTTCCACAGCGAAACTTCGGCCTCTGCTATACTCGCGCAGTGGCGGAGAAAACAGAGAAGAAACCGACATTATTTTTGGTAGACGCGATGGCCCACGTCTACCGCGCGTTTTACGCTCCGATGGTGCGCATGAATGCGCCGAGCGGGCTGCCGACGAAAGTTCCCTTCCTGTTTGCGAATATTTTGCGGCGATTGATCAAGGATTACCGTCCCGATTACATCGGCATTGTCTTTGACACTCGTCAACCTACCTTTCGCGACAAACTTTTCGACTCCTATAAGGCGCAAAGGCAACCAATGCCAGATGAAATGAGCCTGCAGTTGCCGTATGTGCGGCGGCTCTGCGAAGCCATGTGTATGCCTATCCTGGAATTGGATGGGTATGAAGCGGACGATGTGATCGGCACCTTGGCCAAAAAAGCGGCCGCCAAAAATCTCGATGTGCTGGTGATCTCCAACGACAAAGACATGATGCAACTCGTGAATTCTGGTGTACGGATTCTGAGGACGGGTACCGGAGGAGCAAAGGCGGACACCATCGTGGATGCCGCGAAGGTCGAAGAAATACTCGGCGTACCACCAAATAAGGTGGTCGATCTGATGGCGCTGTTAGGCGACACTATCGATAACATCCCGGGAGCAAAAGGCATCGGTGAAAAAGGGGCTACCGAGCTCATCCAGAAGTACGGAACAGTGGAAGACGCCCTGGCTCATGCGGACGAAGTCCCCAATAAGCGCTACCGCGAGGCGCTCCAACAACAAAAAGACCAAGTGATGATGAGCAAACAGCTTGCTTGTATTGAAACCGAAGTTCCTTTGGAGCTGGAGCTCGACAAATTGAAAATGTGCAGGCCGGATACAGCTGCGCTGATCCAACTCTATCGGGAACTTGGTTTCAATTCGCTGCTGAAGGAATTATTGGCGAGCGGAGCAGGGCAGCAAGTAACCTCTGGGCCGAGCCCAGTGGAAACTGGCGGCGCGACCGAGGGCCTCACGAAGAAGGATTACGTCCAATTCGCAACCGCCGAGGAGTTGCGGGACTACCTTGCAAAATTGCCTGCGAAAGCCCCTCTTGCACTTTGGTTAAATCTCGATCTAGGCGGACGTGAAGCGGAAGGATTTGGAACGCGCTTGGCAGGAATTGAACTGTCTTCGAAGCCGGGCGAAGGTCGGACGATCTGGGTGGACGAGAGCGGCGATGTCCTCAAGGCAATCGAGCCGACGCTGCGCGATCCAACGCGGCGCAAGATTCTACATGATCCAAAGTTATTCCAATTGCTATCGGGGAAAACGGCCGCGATAGAACACGCAACTCAGCTTTACGACTACCTGCTGCGTCCGACAACCTCGAAACATGAGCTTGCGGATGTGGTATTCCGCACGTTCAACGTGCCGGTTGGCGGCGGGGCGGGAGAGCGCGCGGATTTTCTGCAACGGCTGGCTCCGGTGTTACGCAAGCAGGTGGAAGAGCAACACCTGACGGAGGCTTACGAAAAAATCGATCGCCCGCTCGCGACCGTGCTCGCGGAAATCGAACGGACTGGGATCCGCGTTGACCCGTTCGCACTGGGAAAAATGTCGGAATCGATGGAGAAGGAGGTTCGCCGCCTGGAACGCGAGATTTGGGATTTGGCGGGTTCCGAATTCAACGTGAATTCCCCGACACAACTGGCCGAAGTTTTGTTCGACAAGTTGAACCTGCAGCCCCCGGGGAGGCGATCTAAGGCGAAAGAGCGTTCGACAGCGGTGGATGTTCTGGAGGAATTAGCCAACCAGCATCCCCTCCCCGCAAAAGTGATTGAATACCGGGAGATCGCCAAGCTGAAATCCACGTATGTGGACACGTTGCCAAAACTGATCCATCCGCAAACAGGGCGGCTGCACACAAGTTTTTCCCAGACGGGCACCGCTACCGGACGGCTGAGCTCTAGCGATCCGAACCTGCAGAACATACCTATACGAACCGAGCTAGGACGGGAAATTCGCGCGGCATTTGTGGCGGAACAAGGGAAAACTTTGATTTCCGCAGACTATTCGCAGGTCGAATTGCGAATCATGGCCCATTTTTCGCGCGACCCGGTGCTAGTGGAAGCATTTCGTAATGGCGAGGACATTCACGCTCGAACCGCCCAGGAAGTCTTTAGCGTAGGGCCGATGGCACAGACCGCGGATCATCGACGGGCAGCCAAAGCCATCAATTTTGGAATTATCTACGGGCTTTCCGCGTTTGGATTGGCGAAACAATTGGGAATTGACCAGAAAGAGGCCGCACAATTCATCAACGCGTATTTCACCCGTTATCGTGGGGTCAAAGAGTATCTAGACAATATTCTGGTGGAAACCCGCAAGACCGGCATGGCTAAAACCTTGTTTGGGAGAATCCGTCCTATTTCGGATATCAATGCGCCACAAGCGCAGTTGAGGAATTTCGCGGAACGCACAGCCTTGAATTCTCCGCTGCAGGGAACAGCTGCCGACCTTATTAAATTGGCCATGATCGCAATCGATGACCGTTTGCGGAACGAAAAGCTGGACACACGGATGATTTTGCAGGTGCATGACGAATTGTTGTTTGAGGCTCCAGTGAACGAAAAGACTGCGGTGGAAAAGTTGGTGCGGGAAGAAATGGAAGGCGTGTACACGCTGGCTGTTCCCCTGGTAGTGGAAGTGTGCGCGGGGCCGAATTGGCGGGATATGGATTGAGATGGGCTCGAACGGAAAAACTATCGCAAAGGAACTGCGACAACTGTCCCCCAGTACAGGCAACACATTGGTCACGGGTAAAGTGCGGCCTCCCTCGCCGCCTGGAAGCGCGTGTTAGCCTGAAACCGATTGGGCAGGTGAGCGATGGGTCGGTTAAGTGTCCTTCTGGCGATGTGCATCACTGGTGCCTTCCTTGCGGCCTGTAGTGGTACGAGCAGCTCCAGTCAAAGCGGCTCAGGCGGAGGAACCACTTCCGGGATCAGTGTAACGGTCACGCCCTCTAGCGCCACGGTCATTGTGAATCAAAGCGTAGCCTTCCAAGCGACAGTGACCGGTTCGACGAACACTGCGGTTACCTGGGAAGTGAACGGAACAGCGGGAGGAAATTCGACGCTTGGAACGATTTCGTCCGGCGTATATTCCGCCCCGGCGGCAGTACCAAACCCCGCAACTGTAACAATCACAGCGGTGGCGCAAGCGAATGCTTCGGCGTCGAATTCCGCTGCGGTCCTGGTGGTTGCGTCAAACCCCAACCAACAAGCACAAAGCATTCCCGTTAAACTGGGGACTTCCGGTGGAAACGCGAATGACTCCAGCGTTCAGGGAAATTTGGTCTATTGCTGCGGTGGCACGCTGGGCTCACTGGTTCAACGAAACGGGACATACTACATCCTTAGCAACAATCACGTGCTGGCGCGCAGCGATTCCGCCAGCATCGGGGACTCGATCATCCAGCCAGGGCTGATCGACGCGAATTGTTCGACCACCGGAACCACCACCGTCGGAAACTTGACCCAGTACGTGAATCTGCAAGCTTCTGGAACCAATGTGGACGCGGCGATTGCGCAAATTGTTTCGGGTACAGTAGACACCGGCGGGAATATCTTATCGCTCGGCGCCACCGCCACAGGTGGAACGCCGGACGCGGGACCACCGCATGCGGGAAATGGGATCATCGCGAACGTCGGGGAAGCGGTAGCGAAAAGCGGTCGCAGCTCCAGCTTGACTTGCTCCACCGTAGACGCCATCGATATTCAAACATCAGTCAGTTATCAGGCCGGCTGCAACACCGGCGCGAATTTTAGCGTGACCTACACCGGGCAAGTCTCGGTAGCTGGTGGAAGTTTCAGTGCCGCGGGCGACTCAGGTTCCCTGATTGTTGACCAAAACACGGCCGATCCGGTGGCGCTGCTTTACGGTGGTTCCGATACGGACACGGTGGGTAATCCGGTTGCGGACGTATTGAGTGCATTACAGGACAGCGAGGGCAATCGTCCCTCTTTTGTGGGTAGCCTCGCGACACATAACGTAATCGGGTGCACCATTGCTTCCAACGTTGTTAAGAGCACACCAGCGGCTGTTCCTCTGTCTGCCGGTCAGCTCGCCCAGGCACAGCATGTACGAGACATGCACGCGCCGGAATTGCTGGCCAATCCATACATCCAGGCGGTCGGCGTCGGCGCTAGCATCGATCATCCGGGGGAACCCGCGATCATTCTACTGATCAATGCTGCTCAGACTGCGATAGCAATGCCCGCCCAACTGGATGGCATCGGGACGCGAATCGTTCCCGCCACTTCCGCGGGACCACGTGGCGTTTTCGATTTCGATACCGCGGCGCGAATTGCACCGGCCGCGGACACGTTTGCGGTCAACACCATCTCTAAAGCGGAATTGAAACGTGCCGAAGCTGTGAACGCGGCACAGGCCAGCGCCTTGATGAAGCAGCCAGGCATTCAGGGGGTAGGGGTCACTTCCAGCGCCGACGCGCCGGGAGACTCAGCATTGATGATCTTTGTGATACGCGGTGTGCCGCGAAACGCAATACCAATGACGATTGCTGGGGTCCGTACGCGTATCCGAGAGTCCAGCCGGTTCACCGCAGGTAATCGCGGTCACGAAACCGTCAGCGGTTGCCGCGTCCCTCAACTGACGCCTCACATTCAACCTACGCCGGCGCGACGCGACTAGCGAGCGGCAAACCCGCGTTACCAGCTCGCAAAACCAGCCTCTAGCCTATCTTTGCGATACCAGTGGAGTTAGAATTAAGTTAGATACTTTCCGCTTCGCTCCCGGACAGGTCTGAACAATCAGGGGGTGACTCATGCGACTTATTGGCCTATTTATCGGCGCCGTCCTGCTGATCACTGCAGCCATCGGCTTCGCTCAACAGACAAACGACAAGCCCAAGCAAGCGCAAGCAGCGGAAGCTCCGTCTGCAGCAATACCAGCGGATGCCGCAGCCAAGAAAAACCCGGTGAAGCCGACGCCCGAGGGCCTTTCGGAGGCGCGCAAGTTGTACGGCTATCACTGTGCGATGTGTCACGGCAAAGATGGCGATGGCAAGGGTGATCTTGGGGTGGATATGAAGTTGCAGTTGAAGGATTGGCGCGACCCCTCCACTATAGCGAGCTATAGTGACGGCGACTTGTTCTACATCATCACCAACGGCCGCGGCAAAATGGTCGGTGGGGAAGGCGACCGCACTAAGGAAGAGACACGCTGGAATTTGGTAAATCTGGTCCACTCGTTTGGACAAAAAACCCCGCAAGGACTCGCCAAACCATAAGTGAACCATTATTTTTGATCTCGCACTAGGAAGGCCCCGTGTCTCCTTCGAGGGCCTTTTTTCGTGTAGTGCGCTATGCTGTGCTGCGCAACTTAAGCACCTGAGGAGGAAACATGGCGCATGCTCCCAAATTTTTGGCTCTCGTCAATGATGCTAAAAAGCGCGTAAAGGAAACTAACGTGGCAGAGGTCAAACGGCGTATGGACTCCGGCGAAAAATTCACCGTGGTAGATGTTCGCGAAGAGAGTGAGTGGGCCAAAGGACATTTGCCGGGAGCGATTTACATTGGGAAAGGAATCATTGAGCGAGACATCGAGCAACGGGTTCCGGAGATCGCTACGAAGCTAATTCTCTATTGTGGAGGCGGTTTTCGTTCAGCGCTGGTGGCCGACAATCTGCAGAAAATGGGCTACACGAACGTGGAGTCGATGGACGGCGGCTGGAAGGGGTGGCTCGAAGCTGGGTATCCCACGCAAAAAGGCTGATGTCATTGATCTCGGCCGCGGGAAGAAAAGAACGCCGACCTGAGTCTGTAGAGATTGCTTCCCAGAGCGCTCCGTTTGTTTGTTCCAACCTGGGAATTCTCTGCGGATCTAATGTGCCGCCGAGAAATTGGCTGGGGCGGAAGGATTCGAACCTTCACCATCCTCATTAACAGTGAGGTGTCCTACCGGTTGGACCACGCCCCAGCGGGATTGTGAAACTGCTCACGGTGAAACCGAGGCAGATACTTCGCCACAGAGCGTGTGGCAGAAGACTGAAATAAAGATAGCACGCGGATTGCCACCTTAAAAAGCTTAATGAAGTTACGAGCGGGATAAGGATTGCTTATCGTCGAAAAGAGGGAGAGATTTGTTCCGATTTGGAACCGCAATCTCATTTTCTCGCGTGACTTGCATCGCGATGAACGTCTGTCCGTACGAATGTTCTTGGTCACGTACCAGTTCCGAAACCTCCGAATGGTAGGAGTCGATGCGCGCCTGTCTTTGAGGTTGCAATCCAAAGAAATTTGGTGGAAACTATGCGGTCGCTAAACTGTCGTGGACGCGCTCTGTCCGGCAGAGGGAACGCTTCTCCTGAGATTGACGGCCCTGGGAGGAGTCGCAACCTGTAGCGAAAATTTTGACATGGCTCAAATTTTTCACCGCAGTGCAAATTTAATTGCGCGGTTCTCTGTACTCGCCTTGGTGGTTGTCGCGAACCTGGCTCTTGCCGTCGTCCTACTGGTTGCTAGATCTCCCTACATCACAAATCAACGGGTAACACGAGTGCAACCTGTGCAGTTCAGCCACAAGCACCATGTTGGTGATGACGGGATAGACTGTCGATACTGTCATACCAGTGTGGAAAACTCCGCGTATGCGGGCATCCCGCCGACGAAAACCTGCATGAATTGCCACTCGGTTTTGTTCAACAATGCGCCGTATCTCGAGCCAGTGCGGGAAAGCTATCGGACCGACCAACCGATTGAATGGGTCAAAGTACACCGGTTGGCCGATTACGTTTATTTCAATCACAGCATTCATATCAACAAAGGAATTGGCTGCTCGACCTGTCACGGCCCTGTGAATGAAATGCCTCTGTTGTTTCAGTATTCAGCGTTGAATATGCAGTGGTGTCTGGATTGTCACCGCGATCCGGCGAAAAATGTTCGGCCCAGGGATCAGGTTTTTAACATGGACTGGAGAGCGCCCGCGAATCAGGAAGAAATCGGCAAAAGGCTAGTAGCCGAGTACAAAATCCGGACATCGAGCGAGCTTACCAGTTGCTCGACCTGTCATCGATAACGAATGGATATGAACGATCAGCCCGAGAATAACTTGTTGCGCATCGTGCAAGGCGCCCGGTCGGATGAGGGTGGCCATGATCATCACGATCATGATGCTCACGACGATCATGACGAGGTCACCATCGAACAAGAGCATCGGCTCGATTTGGCGGCCGTCCGCCAAAAGCTTCATGGGAAATCTGGAAAACACTATTGGAGAACGCTCGAGGAGCTTGCCGACGACCCGCACTTTGCGGAGCTGATGCATCGGGAGTTTCCGCGCCACGCGTCGGAATGGGACGACGCGGTCGACAGGCGTGACTTCCTGAAACTCATGGGTGCGTCGCTGGCGCTTGCCGGTCTTGCCGGATGCGGCCGGCCAGACATCGGTCATATTGTCCCGTACGTGAAGCAGCCCGACGGCTTAGTGTTAGGAAAGCCGAATTTCTACGCCACTGCTATGCCGTTCGGCGCGTCTACCGTCGGCGTGCTGGTGGAAAGTCATGAGGGCCGCCCTACCAAAATCGAGGGTAATCCAGACCATCCCTCGAGCTTAGGTGCGACCAGCGCGTTGGCCCAGGCTGCCATCCTGAATCTCTATGATCCAGACCGCTCGCAGACGGTGCAGCAGGCCGGCGAGATTCGCTCGTGGTCTTCCTTCCTGGACGCCGCACAAGATCTCACCACGAATGTGAAAGCAACCAGCGGCGCGGGGTTCAGGATACTGTCGGGTGCCGTTACCTCGCCGAGTTTGACCGCGCAAATTCGCAAGCTGCTGACGCAGTATCCCCAGGCGAAGTGGTACCAGTGGGAACCGGCCGAGGGAGACGGTGCGCGAGACGGAGCCAAGCTGGCGTTCGGGCGCAACGTCAACACTGTTTATGAAGTGAGCAAAGCCAACGTGATTGTCTCGCTGGATTCCGATTTTCTCGCAAGCGGGCCTGGACACATTGCTTATGCCCGACAGTTCGCCCGGCGCCGCCAGTTGGACAACCCCAGCGATACCATGAACCGGCTGTACGTGGTCGAACCAACACCTTCGGTCACGGGTTCTTCCTCTGATCATCGACTGCCCATGCGGGCCAGCGATATCGAACTTTTCGCCCGTGCGCTGGCCGGAAAATTAGGAATAGGTTCTGGTGCTTCACTCTCGGGCGAAGCTGCGCAATGGTTGGAAGCCGTCGCCAAGGATTTGCAGAAGGAGCGCGGGACCTCGCTCGTTGTTGCCGGAGAGTATCAGCCTGCTTCGGTGCATGCATTGGCACACGCGATGAACGCGGCACTCGGTAATGTGGGCAAGACCCTCTATTACACAGAGCCGCTGGCCAATGATGAAGGCAATCTGGATTCCTTGCGCGCATTGTGCGACGAGATGTACCACGGGAAAGTGGACCTGCTGCTGATCTTGGGTGGCAATCCCGTTTACGATGCGCCACACGATTTTGATTTTACAAACAAGCTGAAACGGGTCTCGACGTCGATTCACTTGAGCCCCTATCTAGATGAGACGTCGGCCTACTGCCAGTGGCATGTGGCCGAATCTCACTTCTTGGAAACATGGAGCGATGCGCGAGGGCACGATGGCACTGCCAGCATCATTCAGCCGCTGATTGCGCCGCTTTATTACACACATTCAGCGCATGAGGTGGTCGCCGCCTTCAGCGACAAACCGGGAATGCCTGCTTATGAAGCGGTTCGTGAATATTGGACGGAAGCGTCGACCCATTTGCCTTTGTCTATTGATGCGGGTTGGCGGAAGTGGCTGAACGACGGCGTAATCGCTGGAACCAAATTCAACCCCGTCAATGTGGAATCGAAATTCAACGCGGCTACTCTGCCCGCCTTCCAGCCTGCTCCTGCCGATCAGGTCGAATATATTTTCCGGCCGGATCCGAACGTTCACGATGGCCGGTTCGCCAACAATGGATGGCTGCAGGAGCTTCCAAAGCCGATCACCAAGCTAACTTGGGACAATGCCGCACTTGTCGGTCCGAAAATGGCGGAGAAGCAGCGGTTCGAACAGAAGGTGCAATATCGAGGCGGCGAGCACGGGCAGGTTCGTGCTCCGCTAGTCGACATTGAATTGAATGGAAGTAAGGTCACCGCGGCAGTGTGGACTTTGCCAGGCCAAGACGAGAACACCGTTGTGTTGCCGCTTGGCTATGGACGCACGCGTTCGGGATACACGGGAACGAATAAAGGATTCAACGCCTACGTGGTCCGTACTTCGAATGCGCTTTGGACTGCAACAGGTGGCAAAATCACACCCACTGGCGGCAGCTACCCTCTGGCGTGCACACAATATCACTTCAACATGGAAGGCCGGCAACTTCTGACCACTGGAACGCTGGCGGAATATCACCAGAATCCCGGTTTTGCTCACGAAGTGCATGAGTTACCAGCCAAGGATGACAGTCTTTACAAGGCGTTTGCATATCCCGGGTACGCCTGGGGGATGGCCATCGATTTAACCAAATGCAACGGTTGCAACGCCTGTGTGGTGGCGTGTGTGTCTGAAAATAATATTCCCGTGGTGGGCAAAGATCAGGTGATGCGCGGACGGGAAATGCACTGGATTCGCATCGACCGCTACTATACCCACACCGAATCCGCCACAAGTGGCAAATCGACTGGGGATCCGTCCGAATACAATCCAACGCTCGACAATCCCGAGACATTTTTCCAACCAGTGCCCTGCCAGCAATGCGAAAACGCTCCGTGCGAACAGGTGTGCCCGGTCGGCGCGACGGCTCACAGCGCAGAAGGTTTGAACGATATGGTCTACAACCGCTGTATCGGCACGCGGTATTGTTCGAACAACTGCCCTTACAAAGTTCGCCGCTTTAATTTCTTGCGCTTCCAGGATTGGGAAACGCCGCAATACAAATTGATGCGCAATCCGGAAGTAACCGTTCGCAGTCGTGGAGTGATGGAAAAGTGCACCTACTGCGTGCAGCGCATCAACAATGTACGCATCGATGCGGAGAAGCAGAACCGCCCCATCCGCGATGGTGAAATCGTGACGGCATGCCAGTCGGCGTGTCCAACCGAAGCGATTGTTTTCGGGAATGCCAACGATCCGAACAGCCGCGTGGCAAAGCTAAAGGCGCAACAACGCAATTATTCCATGCTGGGTGAACTGAATTCCAGGCCGCGAACCACGTATCTGGCGGCGGTGCGCAATCCGAATCCGGACTTGGAGAAAGCATGAGCGTTACTCTGCCTCCTGTGGGTGGGCGTGGCGCTCAGCGGCCTGATCCGCTGCTGGAGCCGGGGCATACCTATGCGTCCGTAACCGACAAGATTGCTGCGGTCGTATTGACACGGCCGTTGGGGATCGGTTGGATTGCCGGGTTCACCGTAGCCTTCCTTATAGTGATGCTGCTGTTCGTTGCCGTGGCTTGGCTGATCACCAAGGGCGTGGGAATTTGGGGTATCAACATCCCGATCGGTTGGGGATTTGCGATCGTCAATTTCGTTTGGTGGATTGGTATTGGTCACGCCGGGACATTGATTTCCGCCATTCTGTATTTGCTGAACCAGCAGTGGCGCACCTCGATCAATCGATTTGCGGAAGCGATGACGCTCTTCGCGGTGGCTTGCGCCGGACTGTTTCCACTGATTCACACCGGGCGGCCATGGATGGCCTATTACATGTTCCCGTATCCCAGCACTATGGGAATTTGGCCGCAGTTCCGCAGTCCCTTGATCTGGGACGTATTTGCGGTATCGACCTATGGCACGGTTTCACTGTTATTCTGGTTCGTCGGTTTAGTTCCAGATCTGGCTACGTTGCGCGACCGCGCCAAGAAACGGTACCAGCAAGTTATCTACGGCATGCTATCCATGGGATGGCGGAACTCGGCGCGCCATTGGCACCGGTATCAGTCGGCGTACCTCCTCCTCGCGGGATTGGCGACTCCACTGGTTCTTTCCGTGCACACGGTAGTGAGCTTCGATTTCGCGGTGGCTATTGTTCCGGGCTGGCACACCACCATCTTTCCTCCTTATTTCGTTGCCGGTGCAATCTACTCCGGTTTTGCAATGGTGCTGACGCTGGCGATTCCGCTGCGCAAGGCCTATGGGCTGGAAGATTTCATCACCATGCGGCACTTGGAGAATTGCGCAAAGGTCATGCTCGCCACCGGGCTTATCGTGGCATACGGCTATTTTGTTGAATTTTTCATGGCGTTTTATAGTGGCAACAAATTTGATGTTTTCCTCGCGAACCAGCGTTTGCATGGTCCTTACGCGCACTTCTATTTTGCCTTGATTCTCTGCAATATCCTGACGCCGCAATTGCTATGGTTCCGGAAGGTACGGCGCAATGTATTGGCTCTTTTCCTGATGTCGCTCGTGATCAATACCGGCATGTGGCTGGAGCGTTTTGTGATCGTAGTTATTTCCCTGACGCGCGATTTCATGCCTTCCGCTTGGGGCCGTTACTCCGCGACGGTCTGGGATTACGCCACCCTGCTTGGAACATTGGGTCTGTTCACCATGCTGTTCTTCCTCTTCGTGCGCGGCTTGCCAGCCATTGCCATTTCGGAGATGCGGGAGCTTGTGGCCCACGAATCTCACGCTGACGAGGGGCACAAATGACCGAACATCGTGCCCAACTTTATGGTGTTATGGCCGAGTTTGAGACTCCGGAACAGCTGCTTGCCGCCGCGAGAAAAGCCCGGGACACCGGTTATAAGCATGTTGACGCATATACACCATTCCCGATCGAGGGATTGGCTCGCGCAATCGGGTTCCGTTGGACCGCTGTGCCTCTGATTACGCTAATCGGCGGTGTCGGCGGTGGTCTTACCGGCTTTGGACTCCAATACTGGTGCTCGGCGATCAGCTACCCGATCAACATAGCCGGCCGTCCGCTGAACAGTTGGCCTGCGTTTATTCCGGTCACCTTCGAATTGACCGTCTTGGGTGCCTCGCTGTTCGCGGTCGTGGGGATGTTGGCGCTGAACAAGCTCCCGCAACCGTATCATCCGGTATTTAACGTCGAACGTTTTGGTGCCGCGTCCACCGACAGATTTTTCTTGTTAATTGAAGCGCGCGATCCCAAATTCAATCTCGCAGAAACTGCCAAATTCTTCCAGGACATGTCCGCGCGGCACGTCACCGAGGTGAAGGATGAAGAATAACTCCTCACTGACGGTGGTGGTGTGCTTGGTTTTGCTCGCTATGGGAGGGTGTGGCACGCTCCGACAGGATATGGCCAATCAACCAAGACATGATCCGCTTTCGCCTGCAGCGTTCTTCCAGGATGACCGCTCTGCGCGGCCGATTATCGATAACACTGTTGCGCGCGGAGCGGTGGACGAGGATCCACTGTTTATTCCCAAGGATTCGAATGCCTTCCCATTGCCGCTCACGCAGGAACTGCTTGACCGGGGCCAGGATCGTTACAAAATCTTCTGCTCACCCTGCCACGGGCTTCAGGGCGACGGCCAAGGCATGGTAACGATGCGCGGAATGAAACACCCGCCGAGTTACCATCAGGATCGGCTGCGCAATGAGCCGAATGGTTATTTCTTTGATGTGATCACCAATGGATTCGGGGCCATGTACGGATATTCCGCTCAACTTGCACCGCGTGATCGCTGGGCCGTGGTTGCCTATGTCCGTGCCTTGCAACTGAGTCGAAACGTGCATGTCGCGGAGTTGCCTGCGGATTTAAGGCAGAAACTGATGGCCGGAGGAGCGGCGCAATGAATGCGCAAGAGTACAACGCGCCTGCAAACGTGAGTCGTGGGCAGAAACTGGCCTTTACGATCGGTGGTGCGGCGCTGGTTCTGGCGATCGTCGGTGCGTTCACTTCGTGGCCCAAGTTTCTGGAAGCTTACCTCTTCAGTTATTTCCTGGTGTTGGGATTTACCTTAGGTTCGCTTGGTTTGCTGATGATGCAGCATGTGACCGGTGGAATCTGGGGCATCATGATTCGCCGGCCACTGGAAGCAGCTACGCGGACGATCTGGCTGGTGTTGCTGATGTTCATCCCAATCGTATTCGGGATGAAGGTATTTTATGCGGAGTGGTTGGATCCTGCTCAGGTAACCGCGCATCCTTTGAGCGCTTTACAAACAAAATATTTAACGCAGAGTGGATTCTTGGTTCGCGCAGCAATCTATTTTATTATCTGGATTTTGCTAGTGGTGCTGTTCAACGCCTGGTCAAAACAGCAAGACACCAATCCTGATGATGGTGCCCTTCGCCGCCGCCTGAAGATGTTGGCCCCGCCGGGCATTATTCTTTACGTTCTGGCCATGACATTCGCCGCAATTGACTGGGCCATGTCCATTTCGCCCCACTGGGCATCCACGATTTACGGTTTCATCTTCGTAGGTGGCCAACTCATCACCTCGATGTGCCTGATGATCATCACGGTGGTGCTGCTCTCGCGCTTCGAACCCTACTCCGGGTTCATGCGTGAGCGTCAACTACATGATTTGGGCAAACTTCTGTTTGCCTTCAATATGCTGTGGGCGTATTTCGCGTTCTCGCAATTGCTGATTATCTGGTCGGGTAACCAGCCCGAAGAGATCAGCTTTTACCGCTCGCGCTTGTATGGGGAATGGGGCGTGGTAGCGGTGATTGTGCTGTTGTTCAGTTTTGGTCTGCCGTTTCTCATTTTGTTATCGCGCGACGTGAAGCGTAGCCCCAAGCTGATTTCGATCGTCGCGGTGTGGATGCTGGTGTTCCGGCTCGTGGACCTGTATTGGATGACTCGGCCGGAATTCACTTCTTCGGCCTGGCCGAACTGGCAAGACATTGTTGCGCCGGTGGCGCTCATTGGAATTTGGCTTGGCGTTTTTGCCACGAATCTGAAGCAGCGCCCGGTGTTGCCCTTGGGTGACCCCAAGCTCGCGGAGGTCTTAACGCATCATGAGCACTGAGCATCACAGCCACGGGCAGCAACCGGCTGGGAACGGAAGGCCGTTGCACCAGGACGTTGCGTTCGAAAAGACCGACGTTCGGACGTCTGCGATTCTGAAATTCCTGGTCTATCTGGGAATCGGTGTAGTGCTCTCGTACGTGCTCACTTTCTTCATCTACCGGGGACTTAAGGCCTATTGGGCTGATTCTCACGCGCCGCTCCTTCCTTCACGCGTAGAGATGGGGCCCACGATGCCGCCGGAACCTCGTTTGCAGGGCATGCCTGGTCACCTGGTGGATCCTCAGCAAGACTTGCGCGACAAAATAAAGGCCGATACTGCTGCGAATAACAAATTCGGCTGGATCGATCAAAAGGCCGGCATCGCGCAGATTCCAGTGAAAGATGCGATGCAGTTGATCGTCGAAAAGGGTTTGCCGGCAGTCACAACACCGGCGGAAAAGAAATAAAGAAGATGAAAGTGCTGCGGAGTTTATTGCTAATTTCAGGCTTGCTGCTTTGCGGCCTGGCCAGCCGTGCTCAAATGATCCCGGACAATGTTGGCAAATCGTCGAACGGGCTGCCTCCAGCGCTCGTCAACGTAGGATTTGATCCACAATTGAACGCACAAATCCCACTGGACGCGCCATTCGTTGATGAGTATGGCAAACCCGCAACGCTTCGACAATTCACTGGTAAAAAGCCGGTGGTATTAGCGTTCGTCTACTTCACGTGCCCGATGCTGTGCAACCAGGTGGAACAAGCGCTGGTCGGCACGTTGAAGATGATCTCCTTTAATCCTGGAACCGATTACGACGTGGTGTTCCTCAGCTTTGATCCGCGTGACACGCCAGACGAAGCGTTGAAAAAGAAAGAAGAAGCCCTGTCACGGTTCGCGCGTCCCAGCACGGAGCCGGGCTGGCATTTTCTGACGGGCACCCAGGAATCGATCGACGCTGTTACCAAGGCCGCGAATTTCCGCTTTACCTTTGATCCGAAGACCAAGCTGTATGGACATGCCAGTGGAATTCTGCTGCTCACGCCAGATGGGCGAATTTCGCGCTATTTCTTTGGCGTGGAATACCCGCCCAGCAATGTGAGGCTGGGGTTGGTCGACGCATCGTCCGGAAAGATTGGAACCCCCGTCGATCACCTGCTGCTGTTCTGTTATCAGTACGATCCGACTACCGCGCATTACAGCGCCACGATCTTGACCGTTATCCGCATGGGCGGAGTGGTGACACTATTTTGTCTGGCGCTGGGCTTTGTGATTTTCCGCCGCCGGGATCATCGCGGCGCCAGCAATCCAAACATAGGGCCGGGTTCGCCGACGCAAGGAGCACATTAGAGCCGTGCAGTCATCGCTGCCATTCTTTCCAGAGGAAGCATCCAGTTTCGCGAGAAATGTGGATACCCTCTTCTTCTTTATCTTGTTGACGTGCTTGTTCTTTGCCGTGCTGGTGACGTTGCTGGCGATCTACGCTGCCTTCAAATACCATCGGACCTCCCCAGGTCAGGTCGGGTCTACTGTTGAAGGAAGCATGGTTTTAGAAATTGGATGGACGGTGATCCCGTTGATTCTGGCGCTCGTAATGTTTGCCTGGGGAGCGGTGGTGTATGTGGATTTTCGGACGGCGCCGAAGGACACACTGAATATTTATGTGACCGGCAAGCAGTGGATGTGGAAGCTGCAGCAGCCGAACGGCAAAAGAGAAATCAACGAATTGCATATTCCCGTGAACCGCAACATCAAGCTGATCATGGGCAGCGAAGACGTGATTCACGATTTCTACGTACCAGCGTTCCGCGCCAAGATGGATGTGGTTCCGGGTCGCTATAACACGCTGTGGTTCCGCCCGACCAGGATTGGAAAATATCACTTTTTTTGCTCGCAATATTGCGGCACCAATCATGCGGAGATGGGTGGCTGGGTCACCGTGATGGATCCAGCGGAGTACGCCGCATGGCTTGCCGATGAATCTGGAAATGTGAATCCTGTCTCTGCGGGAGAAAAACTCTTTACGCAGCTCGCCTGCGTTACCTGCCACCTGAGCAACGGTACTGGCCGCGCGCCTTCGCTCAACGGCTTGTATGGGAACAAGGTGCTGCTTGCGGATGGGAGCACGGTTAACGCTGATGATGCCTACATTCGGGAGTCGATATTGCAGCCCAAGGCGAAAATCGTGGCGGGATATCAACCGGTGATGCCCACTTTCCAGGGCCTGGTGACCGAGGAGCAGATTCTGAATCTGACCGCGTACATCAAGTCTCTGGAGTCGCAACCAGTGCCCGCGAAGGGTGCGGGTATCGCGCCGGCAGGCGCGGGGAAGAAATAGTATGGCTACTGCAAGCACGATCAATACGGGACCGGAATTAAAGCTACCGGAAAAGCACTACCTGAATTCCACTTATGGCATCCGGTCCTGGCTGCTTACCACGGACCACAAGAGGATTGCGCTTCTCTATCTCGTTTCGGTTACCTTTTTCTTTTTCATTGGCGGATTCTTCGCCATGATGATTCGCCTGCACCTGTTGACACCCACCGGGCGGCTGCTTTCCGCGGACACGTACAACCGCATGTTCACGATGCATGGCGTGACCATGATCTTTTTCTTCCTGATTCCGTCGATACCCGCGATCTTGGGAAATTTTCTAATCCCATTAATGGTTGGCGCGAAAGATTTGGCCTTTCCTAAGATTAATCTGTTGAGTTGGTACATCTATATCATCGGCGGCTCGTTTACTTTGTACTCGTTGGTTTCGGGTGGACTCGATACGGGTTGGACGTTTTACACGCCGCTGAGTACGGTGTATTCAAATTCGGCCGTGGCCCCAGCGGTGGTCGGGATTTTCATTACCGGCTTCTCCTCGATTTTAACGGGCCTGAACTTTCTGGTTACCGTGCATACCATGCGTGCGCCAGGGATGACCTGGTTCCGTTTGCCGCTCTTTGTTTGGGCACACTACGCGACTTCCGTGGTTATGATTCTGGGCACTCCTGTAATCGCCATAACCTTGGGCCTAGCTGCGATGGAGCGGTTGTTTGGGTTGGGTTTCTTCAACCCGGCGATGGGCGGAGACCCAATTCTGTTTCAGCATCTCTTTTGGTTTTATTCGCACCCTGCCGTATACATCATGATTTTGCCCGCCATGGGAGTCATCAGCGAATTGATTCCAACGTTTGCGCGGAAGAAGCTGTTCGGCTATAACTTTGTTGCCGCGGCCAGCTTGGCCATCGCCGTGATCGGTTTCCTTGTATGGGCGCATCACATGTTCCTGACCGGGCAATCGACTTATGCGGCGTTGGCATTTTCGTTTCTCACCTTCCTGGTTGCCATTCCTTCAGCCGTAAAAGTGTTCAATTGGACGGCAACGCTGTTTGGGGGATCGATCTCCTTCGACACACCCATGCTCTACGCTTTCGGTTTCTTGGGTTTGTTCCTCATCGGCGGGCTCACCGGGTTGTTTCTTGGATGCCTCGGAGTGGACATGCATGTCCACGACACCTACTTCGTTGTAGCGCATTTCCACTACATCATGGTCGGTGGGGCGGTGATGGGTTATCTGGGCGGACTGCACTTCTGGTGGCCCAAGATTACCGGTCGAATGTATCCGGAATGGCTTGCGCGCATAGCGGCACTGGTTCTCTTCGTTGGATTCAACCTGACCTTTTTCCCGCAATTCGTGCTGGGGTATCTGGGCATGCCTCGGCGATACCATGTCTATCCGCCGGAATTTCAGGTTTATAACGTAATGTCTACGGCTGGCGCCTCCATCCTCGCCATCGGTTATTTGCTGCCTATGATCTATCTCACTTGGGCAGCTTTTTATGGAAGAGTTGCTGGGAACAATCCTTGGCCAGCTACCGGTTTGGAGTGGACGACGCCTTCACCGCCACCGACGGAAAATTTTGAAGTGACGCCCGTCGTGACTTGGGAAGCTTACGACTTTCATAATCGACCGGACCTTGGACTGGACGTGCCCGGGCAAGGTGGCACTGCCCCAGCACACGGGCACGACTGAAACCGTCAGTCACGAGTTTGAACCGGGTTACGGACGCCTCACTAGCGTCTGAAAAGGAAGGAAACGCGGAGTGCATCGCACCGGAGCGCTGTACGGACAATTCGAAACGCTGGAACAGCAGAAAGAGACCGCCTCGCTCGGAATGTGGATTTTCCTGGTGACGGAAGTTATGTTTTTTGGCGGGATCATGCTGGCTTACACCGTTAACCGCCACTACTATTACCACGCGTTCGCTATGGGAAGTAACACGCTGAGCATTCAGTTGGGCGGCTTGAACACTTGCGTCCTGCTGGCCAGCAGCTTCACCATGGCCATGGGCGTTTGGTCAGCGCAGGTTGGCAAGAAGCGGCTCTTGCCGATATTCCTGTCCCTCACCATCATTCTCGGTTTTATTTTCTTCGGTATTAAATATGTGGAATATGCGCAGAAATTCCACCATCATTTAGTGCCCGGCAGAAATTTCGACATCACGTACTGCGTGAATAATCCGAGCAAATGTGAAGACCTTAGCCCGCAGGAACTCCAGGTCGAGCGTGCGGAACTGGATGAAGCCGCAGCGGCGGATCCAGACTTGAATGCCCACGCTCAGCTCTACTATTCCGCCTATTTCGGCATGACCGGTTTGCACGCACTCCACATGGTTATTGGTGCCGGGCTGCTGTTTTGGTTGCTGAAAAATGCCGTTGCGTGGCGTTTCACGCCCGAATGGAATACCCCGGTGGACATTGTGGGATTGTATTGGCACTTCGTCGATATTGTGTGGATTTTCCTTTTTCCGCTGCTGTATTTGATCGACCGGCACAAATAGGGAGGCCCGCGTGTCTGAGAACGTACATACCGAACATATCGTTCCGCCGAGCACCTACATTGTCATCATTTCTATCCTTCTCTGCTTGACCGGCCTAACTGTGTTTGCTGCGTACATCGACCTGGGCAGATTCAATATTGTGGTGGCTTTGGGCATCGCAACCGTGAAGGCAACACTGGTTGTTCTCTTTTTCATGCATGCCAAGTACGGGCCAAAACGAACTAAACTGGTGATCCTGGCTGGTATTTTTTGGCTGATTATTCTGCTATTTATGACCCTGAGTGACTATGAAACGCGCGTCGATTATCGGGGAATCCGCTACCCCATGGCGCACATCGTTTCGCTGGACCACTCGCAGCGCCCCTGAACTGCGGGTCCGCCATTTCAATCCGCAATTTGCAGAGAACGTGGATCGATTCCGCCTCGCGGTTGCTGCCGTTCCCGCCCAATGTTACGATTTTTGGTTCCCATGACACCTACTACCTCCAACATGCCGAGGATCGGTATCCCCTGGCGGACGTCGCAGGAGGAAGTAGCTGGAAAGCTGGCCAAAATCCAGAATTATGTGGATGCGGTCCGCCAGGCCGGCGGTGAGCCGGTTCTGTTGTCGCTTTCCCATCCGACCGCCTTGGCCTCGGAACTGGCGGCGCTAGACGGTTTTGTACTGCCAGGCAGCCCCGCAGATGTAAATCCTTCCGAATACGGCTCCTCCAATCGCGGCAAATCTGAGCAGCCGGACCCCGCTCGGGAAGACACGGACCGTGCCATCCTTGGGCATGCCTTTAGTGAGCAGAAACCGGTTCTGGCAATCTGTTACGGATGTCAGCTCTTGAATACCTTTCTTGGGGGAACGTTGATCCAAGACCTACGCAGTGAGCTCGGTACTACAATTCCTCACCGTAGAAAGGACGTTCATCCCGAGCCCCTGGACGACCCGCAACACGAAGTGCGGTTCACGCCAGGAAGCCAACTGGCCAAGTTTGCGGGGGCCACCCATGCGATCGTGAACAGCTCGCATCACCAGTCGATCGAAAAACCGGGTCGCCAGCTCCGCATCACAGGCCAAGCCACTGACGGCATCGTCGAGGCCGTGGAATGGACCGGGGACGCCAGTTGGGTGATTGGTGTCCAGTGGCATCCAGAGCGGATGCCCGGAGATGCTTTGGCGGCCCGGTTGTTCTTAGAGTTAGTCGTTGCCGCGGGGAGAGTACGCAACACCCCCTCCTTGAAGTCGTAGTCAGGCCCATCCGTTTTTGATTTATACATCGGAACATGGGGGAAACATGATTTCACTGGCAGGAAAAGCGGCGCTTATCACCGGGGGGTCCCGGGGGATCGGGGCGGCTTCCGTCAAAATGTTCGCGCAAGCCGGCGCGGATGTGATTTTCAGTTACAACTCCGCAAAGGATGCAGCGCGTCAAATTGAGCAGGAATCCGCCAAGCACGGCACCCGAGTCGAAGCGTTCAAGGCGGATGTCGGAAAGCACGAGGACAATCGTAAGTTAGTGGAGCATTGCATTAAGCGCCTTGGGCGGTTGGACATCCTGGTAGCGAATGCGGGTGTCTGGAACCTCGAGGATTTGCCCATTGAAAAGATGACCGAAAAACAGTGGGACGACATGATGCGCATCAATCTCAAGAGCGTGTACTCCGTGATTCACTTCGCTGTTCCGCAGATGATCAAGCAAAAGTCCGGAAAGATTATTCCGATTAGCTCGACCGCAGGACAGCGTGGCGAATCCTTTCACACGCATTATGGAGCGTCTAAGGGCGGGGTTATTAGCTTGACCAAGGGCTTGTCGACCGAGCTCGGGCGCTATGGAATTCTTGTCAACAGCGTCGCTCCTGGCTGGGTGGCCACGGATATGTCTAATCCAGTCCTGGAAACGAAAGCGGGCAAGAAAATGGCGTCGAACGTGATTCCGCTCGGTCGGCCGGCTACAGCCGAGGAAGTCGCTGGACCGATTTTGTTTCTTGCGTCAGACCTGGCCAATTTCATCAACGGGGAAATTCTGAACGTGAATGGAGGCTCGGTATTGTGCGGTTAGGCCGTCGAAAATTTGTCTTGTCTTCACTCGCTGGAGCGCTCGTGCTGGTGTCGGCTTTCCTTGTTTCTGCCGCCTATGCACAGAATCCAGACACCATGGGATTGGCTGAGAATGAAGCCAAGGCAAAGCAACTATTGAAACAGTCGATTGATGCCATGGGCGGACCCTTGTTCCGGGATCAATCGGAAAGCGAATGCGAAGGTCGCGTAGCCCAACTCGATCGAAATGGCGGAATTCTGGGCTTTTCTTTTATTAAAACGTATTGGCACTATCCCGACAAGAATCGCATCGAATATATCGTGCACAGTACAAAAGCCGGTTATTTCGGAATTTTAATTGGGGATTTTCCCCTTCCGGTGAAAGGCGGCGAGTTCATCCAGTTATTCAACGGTGATAGCGGTTGGACGATGGACAAGGCGGGCGTGAGCGATGCGGACGCGACCATGGTGTCGGAGTTCCAGGATTCCCTGAAGCGCCAGTTGCGGAATCTCCTGTTGCATCGGGCGAACGAGGACGGTGTATTCCTGCACTATTCCGGAATCGGAACTGCCGATATTCGAGAGGCCGACTGGATTGAATTTAGCGACGAGAATGACCGGGTGGTTCGTATGGCGCTAGAACATGAGAGCCATTTGCCTTTGCGCACAGTCGCCATCACCCCGAACGAAGAGATGCACGACAAGGACGAAGACATCACCATCTATTCGAATTACAAGGAACATGAAGGCGTGCAATTTCCCATGCAGATCACTCGGGAACACAATGGTCTGCGCACGCACCAGACCTTTTACAGTTCCTGCAGCAACGCCCCGAACCTCCCGCCGGACTTCTTCACCGAGGAATCACTACAAAAACGATTTAAGCAGACAGGCGGCAAGGCGGCCAAGAACCAGAAATAACCCTGATGAAACTTGTTGTTCCCCCGATAAACTTGCGGATATTACCCTAAGTAGTAACGCCTATCTAACTAGAGCAAACCCTGATAGGTTTATAGGTCTTAGTGTCCCCGTCTGTCCCGGGTCGGTCGGATGAATGACTTGCATGAGGGGGAAAGTGCTCTCGTCACTGAAGCGGCACGCTGGCTTCAGCCTCACGGAACTTGTCGTCACGCTAGCGGTAGCCATGGTTCTGATCGCCGTAGGCCTGCCGGCATTTCTACGTGCGTACCATTCTTATGAGCTTTCGAACGCAGCGAATCAAACCGCCGGCATTCTGCGCTTGACCCGCTACGAGGCCATTCGATTGAACAAATCAATCGACTGCATCATCCAGTCGTCGGCAACGAACCCGGGTATGACCAATCTGTGGGCGGATTCGAATGGAAATGGTTTATTGGACCCTACCGAAAAAATGATCTTGCTTGGAAGCAGCGGGAATCTGGTGGATGGCGGAGGCGTTCCGAATACGGGTGGACTAATTGGCAGTGCAGTGGGTTCGATCGCCACTACTGCGCCCTCTCCTGCGGGGTCGGTAGTTTGGTTTGATGCCCGGGGAGCGGTAATCCCGCCCACGAATGTGAATGTGTTTTATCTGGCCAGCAGCGCCGTACCTGAGGCAGGATATCGTGCAGTCTTGCTGTTGCCGGCGGGATCCATCCAGATCTGGACAGCCGACGTAAACGGAAACTGGCAGCAAATGCGGTAGCGGTGACAAGGAAAAAATGAAAGTAGCACGACAATCACCAAAGATGGCTGTCAATCAGCGTGGATTTACGCTGATTGAAATGTTGATGGCTACCGCGATTGTCATTGTGGGTCTGGTTGCCGTGGCCCAATTGGTCCCATCCTCGGTAATGCTGGATTCCAATAATCGCAATGACGGCACAGCATTGGTGTTTGCCCAACGCGTGATGGAGGCGATGCGCGAACAACCACTCAGCGTAACAACGTACAGTGACCCGAATGGCGTAGTGTGCCCGCTAGGCCAGAACTGCCAGTTAGGCAATCCCGCCCAGCCCAATGTTGTTGTTGGAAGCGCAGTGGCCGTTTTCCAGAATTCTCCCATAATTGATTTTACCGCTGATGCTGTGCCGGGCTACAGCTTCACCTATACCGATCCCAACGACCCGAGTGGGGCTCAGATGGATGTGCGTTGGGCGGTCATCACCAATACAAACACGGCCCAGGTGTCTATCTCGCGCCGGATTATTCTTGGGGTGTTCCGGCGGGGCATGCGCTCGCCGTCTCTTCCGGTCACCCTTGATGTCATCGTAGAAAAGTAAATATGCATCGCCCATGGCCAGTCACGCGCGGCTTCACCATCTTGGAATTGATGGTGGCGATGGGAATTTTCCTGGTGATTTGCGCCGCCATGTTTAGCCTGCTGCAACTCAGCCAGCAACGCTACAGTACCGAAACACAGTTGTCCGGCTCGTTTCAGGAAGCGCGCCTGGGAATCGACCAGATAGTCCGCGACATTAACGTTTCCGGTTATCCCTCGGTCGGAATGTTTTCGAACCCCATGTCGGTGTCGGCGGCGGAGTATGCCGTCAGCCCGTTTGCCTGGGATCCCGGATACACGGCCTACCTGCCGTTGCCGCTCGGAACCCCGCTTACGACGTGCCAGGTGCGCGTGAATTGTACCACTCCCAGTGATTTCGATCTGATCGTGGAGACCGATCTTGGCAATGGCACGGGAGTGAACTGGATTCATTATCAGTTACAGGGCACCACTCTGTATCGCTCGGTGGTTCCAAAGACGGTGGGCGCTGACCCCGTTGCCGCCACGTCCGCTCCAAGCCTGATGACGCCGTTTGTCGAAAACGTGATGAACAATGCCCCCGACCCGCTGCTCACGGAAATCAGAGAGCAATATCCCAACATGTTTCCCACCGGCGCGGTTCCCTTATTTCAATACACTTGCAGCACTCCGTCTGGTCCGCAACCGTGCACCACCGCCGCGGCGCCGTATACTCAGGTTCAGAAAATAAGCGATGTCGATGTGACCCTGATTGTTAAGACCCCGAAAGTCGATATGCAGACGGGTTCTCTGAAATTAATGGAATTGACCGGCCGGGGTCATCGGTCAAATCCAACGAATTGACGAATCGCAAGTCATATGACGGGCAAACTTTCAACGCGCAGAACGAAGCAAACCGTGGAATCCGGCGCGGCTATGCTTATCGCGATTTTCGCACTGCTGCTAATCAGTGTCGTTGCGATTGCCCTCGTCGTTTCGTCAGGAACTGACAGCTCCCTTGCGGGAAATTACCGCACCGCGACCAGTTCTTACTACGCGGGCGTAGCCGGTTTGGAAGAAGCTCGTGGCCGGTTGCTCGGGAAGAATCCCAACTGCTTGGTCAATCGTCCTATCAGTCCTCCCAATCCGAATTGCCCGAATGTGGGCTTTATCCCCATGGATCCAGCAAACGGGATTTTGCCAAAGATGGCACTGACCGACGTGCGTTACATTCTCAATCCGGCCAACGGTGAAACTGTTGATCCTACAGACTTGAGCGCTTCGAACCCTTACGCGGACAATGAATATTTCAACGAGTTTGGTTGGGCCGTGAACACAACCAACTGGCAGACAGTTACGTCGGTTTCCTCCGTGGCGGGGTTGCCGGGTCCCTCGTACAAATGGGTAAGAATCACTCCAGTGACCGAAAATGCGCTTCGCGTCGAGGTCAACGGAGATGGAACGCTCGATAAATTAACGCCATTGGTATACGATCCTGCCCCTGCTCGCCTTCCCTCGTGTCCAGCCTCCAACCTTACACCGGGCCTTTTCGTACCTACTTCTGTAAAAAATTGCCCAAGCTGGCTTTCAAATACCGCGGTACAGGCCTTAGCAATCACGGCACTGGCTGTCGCTCCGAACGGTGGGCATCGCTTGTTGCAGTATATTGTGGCGCCTTTGATTATTTCCCCAGACGCCATGGACCCGAATTTTCCCGCCGCGCTAACTCTCGACGGTAACGGCGTCAATTTCGAGTCGCCAGGGCCAGGTACTCCTAACTACTATTTAACGGTTCAAGATGGATGCTCGGTTTCTTTTCCGATGGTTTACTCCATCGCCTATACCAACCCGGCCGATTTCTTGTCAATACAGCCGCAAGTCAATCCTCTAAACAGGTATTTAGGTGCGTCGGCAGTGTCGTCTCCGCCCTGTGCTCCCACTCCTTCTGGGCTGCTCTCTTCGCCCTTCCCGCCCCCTCTGCCGCAGCCGGGTTTCACCAGCAGCCTTCTCCGGACAGGTTGGCAGACACCTGCCACACTCGACGCAGTGATGCAAGACATCCAGAATAGCGCTGACGTTGTGATCAACGGCTCTGCGACTGGCGCACAAATCGCCAGTCTAGCTCCCGGTATGTCCGTGAACAATCCAATGACGATCGTTGTGAACGGGAATCTGCAATTGAATGGACGAAATTTTATTGGTTACGGGCTTCTGCTCGTTACCGGCACGTTGACTTACGATCCGGACGCCAGTTGGAATGGAATCGTGTTGGTAGTCGGGCAAGGCGTTTTCGCTTCTAGCGGAAATGGCTCAGGTGGGATTACAGGCACGGTGTTCGTTGCTCAGACGCGCAACAGTGCCGGAAATCTGTTGCCCGGTAACACTCTTGGCGCAGCTTGTTTTGGGAGTGCGTCCAGTTGCGGAACAATGGGGTTTGGGCACGGTCACCATGGTTTTGGCAGTGGTTACGGCACTAATCCGGGTTACGGAATCAGATACAGCAGTTCTTGGGTAAGCAGTGCCCAAGGTCCGTTGACATACAAGGTGCTTTCCTTCCACGAAATTCCTCTTCCTAACTAAAGCACATGTGCTCTCCATGACCCAAATGCACTGTCGCGGTATACTTAAAGGATGCGAAATGGCGCAGGAGACGCGCAGTTGCACGGCACAACGGTGTTGTGTGTGCGCAAAGAAAACAAAGTGGTACTGGTTGCCGATGGCCAGGTCACCCTGGGCGATCACGTTCTGAAGCATACCGCCCGGAAAACTCGTCGCCTGTACAACGACAAAGTCGTCGCCGGTTTCGCCGGTTCAACCGCTGATGCTCTCTCGCTTTTCGAACGCTTTGAAGGCAAGCTGCAGGAGCATTCGGGCAATCTGCAAAAAGCCTCAGTCGAATTGGCAAAAGAGTGGCGCAAGGATCGCGCACTGCGCCACCTGGAAGCGCTGCTGATTGTCGCCGATGCCAAATCCACCTTCGTTCTGTCCGGCAATGGCGACGTCATCGAACCCGATGACGGCCTGTGCGCCATTGGCTCCGGAGGAATGTTCGCCCTCGCTGCTGCTCGCGCACTTCTAAAACATTCGAAGCTGGTTACCAAAGAGTTGGCTCTGGAAGCCATGCGTATCGCCAGCGAAATTTGTATTTACACCAACGCGAATTTTACGGTCGAAGAAATTTAGGGAGGCCGCGGGCAGATAACCCGCTGCGCCTGCGAGGAATAGGAACAAAATGACCAGCAAGTCCGACAAAGAGATTACCGTTTTCCCGGCACCCAATGGAAATGGCCGCCCAGAGGAGGAAGAACTTCTCCCCGCGCTCGATGACATGACTCCGCGCGAGATCGTGAAAGAGCTAGACAAATACATTGTTGGTCAAGCCGCAGCGAAGCGCGCGGTGGCAGTAGCGTTGCGCAACCGGGTCCGCCGTCAAAAACTGCCCCCAGAGATAGCGGAAGACGTGCTGCCCAAGAACATTTTGATGATCGGTCCTACGGGTGTGGGCAAGACGGAAATTGCCCGCCGGTTAGCCCGCCTGGCCGGCTGCCCGTTCGTGAAGGTAGAAGCCTCCAAGTATACGGAGGTGGGCTACGTTGGGCGCGATGTCGAGTCCATGGTGCGCGATCTGGTCGAGACTTCGATCGACATGGTTCGCGAAGAGAAGTTAGATGAAGTTGCCGATCGCGCCGAGGAATCCGCCGAAGAACGCATCCTGGATCTTTTGCTTCCACCACCTCCTGCCCCTGCGGAAGGCACTCCAGAGACCGAATTAGCCGCTCAACGCGAGCAGGTCAAGCGCACTCGTGAAAAGCTGCGAGCCCAACTGCGCGAAGGCAAGCTGGACGAACGCATCGTCGATTTGGAAGTCCGCGAACGTTCCATGCCATCGTTCGAGATTATTTCCAACCAGGGCATCGAGGAAATGGACGTTAATCTAAAGGACATGCTGAGCAACTTCAGCGGTCTTTTTGGGCAACAGAAGAAGAAACGCAAAATGTCCGTTTCCGATGCTTTCGAATACTTGATCCAGGAAGAGGAGAATAAACTTCTCGACATGGAGCAGGTCACCCGAGTGGCCGTTGAGCGTGCTGAGCAGATGGGCATTATCTTTGTCGATGAAATCGACAAGGTGGCCGGGCGCGAATCGGGACATGGCCCCGACGTTTCTCGCGAAGGCGTGCAACGCGACATTCTGCCGATCATCGAAGGCACCACGGTAAACACGCGTTACGGCATGATTCGCACTGATCACATCCTGTTTGTGGCTGCCGGCGCTTTCCACGTGACCAAGCCTTCCGATTTGATCCCGGAACTTCAGGGTCGCTTGCCAATTCGCGTGGAGATGCAATCGCTCAAGGAAGAAGATTTTGTCCGGATCCTGACCGAACCCAAAAATGCCCTGATCAAGCAGTACATCGCACTGTTGGACACCGAAGGTGTGAAGTTGACGTTTACGGAAGATGCAGTGCAGGCCATTGCGCGTTTCGCGACCAGTGTGAACGAGCAGACCGAGAATATCGGGGCGCGCCGGCTGCACACTATTCTGGAAAAGGTTCTGGACGAGCTTTCGTTTGAAGCGCCCGATCTAAAAAAGAAGACCATCAAAGTGGATGCAGCTTACGTGAATAAGCAACTTGCCGACATTGTGAAGAACCAGGATCTCAGCCGTTATATTCTGTGATCGTCCGCGACAGAACATGAAATTTAGACAAGTGGCGAAACCCAGCCCGCCAGTCTTGCTCGATTCCTTCCTCAGCTTTTTCTGCCTGCTTTGCTTGCTCTCTATGTTCGCTGTAGGGTGCGGCGCCCCAGGCGAACCCACTCCCCCATCTCCGCCGATTCCCGTCGCTATAACCGACTTGACAGCGCGCCAACTTGGGAACGCGGTACTTCTGAGTTTTACCTTGCCCACCAAATCCACGTTGGGCTTGCGTCTCACGCAAACACCTACCCTGGAAGTGTGGCGAGGAAGCTTAAGGCCCGACGGCACTCCGGACTCCAGATCTTTCCACTTGGTGGATACGGTCCCCGGAACAATTCTCCACACCTACGTGGAAGAAGCCCGGGTGGCGTTTCCGGAGCCTGTTCCAGCAGACGACCTCCGTTCTCGAACTGGGCAAACCGCCCTGTACACAGTGCGCACCAGGGTAAGCGAGAGAAAAGCCTCCGCCAATTCGAACGAGGTACCCGTGGATTTATATCCGGTGCCTCAAAGAATCGAAACGCTGGACGCAAAGGTCACAGAGAAGAGCATTCAATTGACTTGGGTTCCTCCGAACAGCACTACGGCAGGCGACCCCCTCCCTCCCATCCAGGAATTCCACGTTTATCGAGGGGAACTGGATCCCACATCCATTCCAGCTGCGGAGAACAATCTTCATGACGCGGTTTGGAAGCTGCCGCTCCTGCAAATTGGAGTGTCGACCACTGCCGAGTACCAGGACTCAACTTTTGAATTCGGAAAAGCCTACGCCTATGTCGTACGCAGCGTAATTCGAGAGGCTGGATCGCTTCTTGAATCCGGCGATTCTCAGCCGGAAATCATCACACCGAGAGATATCTTTCCTCCAGTCGCGCCGCAAGATATCGTCGCAGCCGTGCTCCCGGGAACCAGCCCGGGGACTTTCGTGGTCGACCTGTCTTGGGCCATAAACCTTGAAACCGACGTTGTGGGTTATCGCGTCTATCGTAGTGAGAGCGAAAGCGAGCGGGGACAGTCGTTAACATCGGAACCCGTACCGACACCCTCATTCCGTGATAATCAGGTCGCATCTGGGCAAAGGTATTGGTACATCGTGACCGCTGTTGATCGGGCCGGTAATGAAAGCGCTCCTAGCGCGGCAATCGCTGTAGTGATACCGTAACTTTCCCGCTCCGACCGGGTTCATGGTTGAGCCGGTCTGATAGTGGAGTCAAGCTATGCAGTTAATTGGCAAGTTCCCTGGATTTCGTTGGTTCGGGTTTTTGAGAGACATCGCGATACGCACTGGTGTTTACACCGGTGTCTCTCTTTCTTTGATCTTCGGTGCTTGGCTGTTGATTGCCAACCGCGCCCCCTTCCTTGCTCCTGTTGCCATGGAACGGAATATCATTGCGGCCGCGTTGCTGGCTTTGTTTGCTTGTGTCCCCATCATCCGGTTCTACCGTTTACCCAACGAATTGTTGATGTCTGGGCTGCTGGCCTGGAGTTTGTTGACATTGACCTACCGAATCTTCTGCTTCAAATTTGGAATGCTTGAGGAATATTACAGTGCATTTCACGTCTTCGTTCTCGGTGCAATTAGCTATTTAGTCTTTGCCACGATCTCTTGGATTGGTACGATCATCTGGAGAGTTCACGCTACCAGCTCTCACATCCATCACTGAGCGAGTCACTGCTGAATGAAATTTTGCCGTTTTTTGCCGCTATCCACTCCGGCTGGGCGTACACACCCGCCTGTCTATGGCCTGTTGGAGGCTGATGCCGTCCGCGAAATTGTGGGACTTCCTTGGAGCGGATGGGTCGAAGGCCATACCATTTGGGACGTGAAGAATGTCCGCCTGCTCAATCCGTGCGAACCCAGCAAGATCGTGTGCGTTGGCCGCAACTATGCTGCGCATGCCGCGGAGCTTGGCAACGAAATGCCAAAGGACCCGCTCATTTTCCTGAAGCCGCCCTCCGCTCTGGTCGGGCCGGATCAGCCGATCGTCTTGCCAAGCATTTCCAATCGTGTGGAACACGAAGGCGAATTGGGCGTGGTGATTGGCAAACCATGCGCCCACATCTCCGATGACCCGGACCCACTCTCGTACGTCCTCGGTTACACCTGCGTGAACGATGTTACCGCTCGTGATCTTCAGCGAGCAGACGGACAGTTTACCCGGGCTAAGGGCTTCGATACCTTTTGCCCGACCGGCCCACATATCGAGACACAAATCGATCCAGATGATGTTCTGGTGGAATGTCGCGTGAACGGCCGGACCCGGCAATCGGGCAGTACCGCACTGATGGCGTACCCGGTGGCATTCCTGATTCGCTGGATTTCCAGGGTCATGACGCTCTATCCCGGTGATCTGATCGCTACTGGAACTCCCGCCGGTGTGGGACCATTGGTTGCCAACGATGTCGTGGAGGTATCGGTGGCAGGGGTGGGGGTATTGCGTAATCCAGTGCATCCCTCTGACGCGGATATCGCGCCCACAAGTCGTATCCGCTAAAATACTTTCATGGGGTGAGATGACCATAGATCTTCAATTGCCGGAGACACGGTTTCTGACCTCATCCACGAATTTTGCAAGGGGTAGTGTGTTGTGAGAGAAGCGCTGACTGATTGGAAATTAATCCTTGGTCTAGTTGCCGGCGGCGCTCTAGCCATCGGCTTAGTGGTATTCGCATTTGTGCGCCCGAACGTCGATCCGCGGGAAGCCGAACGGAAACGCCGGCTGCATCTGAATCTGGTGGGCCGAATTGCTGAAGGGCAAGTGGTCGACCTAAACGAAGAGCCTGTGCCTCCGGAGCCGCAACGCGGTCTTCTGGCCCACCGTGCGCGTCCCATTGTGGAGACACGTCCTCGCCATATGGTTTCCTACAGCTATTCGATCTCTGGGGTGACCTACCACACGGCCCAGGATATTACGGGCCTGGAAAGTCAGGTAAGCTTTGAGCGCTTAATGGCCGGACAACAGGCCAGCGTCAAATACGATCCCTCGAATCCCAGTGATTCCATTCTTGTCGCTGACGATTGGTCCGGCTTGCGGTAATTTCCGAAACTACAACTCCTCAAATACCGATTTTGTTCCGAATGCGGTATCCTTTGGCTGCGGCACGCCAACCAGCGAAACCGCGCCTATGAAACATGCTCTTTTGTCTATTCTTACGGCGTTGTTGATCGTTGCGATGACCCTGAGCTCCATGGTCATTTTGGTCCGCGCCACTCATTACGTCACTTCCATCGAGTCCCCTTTGGTTCGTGCCGGCGCGATCGGCGCGGAGATTCTTCTCGGGGTAGTTTTACTGCTTGGAACCGTTTGGCTTGCCACCCACCTTGCAGTACTTATTTTTGCTCCGAAGAGCATGCACCCGGAGGGAGGGCCTCTTGGGTGAGAAGAATCATTTGACTTGGGAATCTTCCGTGAGCAGCGATCGTATGGACCAACTGCGCCGCTTGTCTGTGGATGCAGAAGCCGGTGGTGGCCCCGAACGCCGCGAGCGCGAGCACCAAGCCGGGAAACTTTCAGCCCGCGAACGCATTAACATTCTTCTCGATGAGGGCACCTTCGAAGAACTAGACAAGTTTGTCCGCCATCGCTGCGTCGCCTTCGGCTCCGAACAGAATCGGCCCACGGGCGACGGATTCGTCACTGGATTTGGCCGCATTGACGGTCGGTTGGTGTATGTTTTCGCGCAGGACTTCACAGTTTTTGGTGGTTCCCTCTCCGAAACCAATGCCCTGAAGATCTGCAAGATCATGGATCTCGCCATGCGCAACGGCGCGCCGGTGATTGGCTTGAATGATTCGGGCGGTGCGCGCATCCAGGAAGGTGTTGCTTCGCTGGCAGGTTACGCAGATATTTTCTTGCGGAACACCCTTGCCAGCGGTGTGATTCCCCAGATCAGTGCGATTCTTGGCCCATGCGCAGGCGGCGCGGTCTATTCGCCTGCGATCACCGACTTCATTCTCATGACTCGCGATACCTCGTACATGTTCGTCACTGGTCCGGACGTAATCAAAACCGTGACCCACGAGGAAGTCACCAAACAGGAACTCGGTGGGGCTATGACCCACAACGCGACTAGCGGGGTCGCTCACTTTATCGCTCGCGATGACGCCGAGTGTTGCGCCATGATTCGCGAACTTTTCAGTTTTCTCCCGTCCAACAATCTGGAAGATCCGCCGCGCCGTTCCACCAATGATCCCGCCGACCGCCGGGAAGAGTCGCTCAACAGCATCGTGCCCGAAGATCCGCAGAAGCCCTACGACATTAAGGATGTGATTCACGCGGTAGTCGATGAACGGTACTTTTTTGAGGTCCACGAGTATTTTGCGAAGAACATTGTCATTGGATTTGCGCGTTTCGATGGTCGCTCTGTCGGCATTGTCGCCAATCAACCGGCTTTCCTTGCTGGTACTCTCGACATCAACGCTTCCGTAAAAGGGGCTCGCTTCGTTCGCTTCTGCGATGCCTTCAACATTCCCTTGATCACCTTCGAAGATGTGCCCGGATTTTTGCCCGGCACGCAACAGGAGTTTGGCGGAATCATTAAGCACGGTGCGAAACTGCTGTTCGCATTTGCCGAAGCCACGGTCCCGAAGATTACTGTGATTACCCGGAAGGCTTATGGCGGCGCCTATTGTGTTATGGCTTCCAAACACATACGCACCGACGCGAATTATGCGTGGCCCACCGCCGAAATCGCTGTCATGGGACCAGAGGGCGCCGTAGACATAGTCTATAAGCGTGAACTCAATGCCGCCCCGGCCGGGGAACGCGATAAACTCCGCCAAGAAAAAATCGCTGAATTCCGCGATCGGTTCGCCAATCCATTCGTGGCGTCGGAACGCGGTTATCTGGACGGCGTAATCGAACCAGCCGATACCCGTAGGCTCATCATCACTTCATTACGCGCCCTGGAGAATAAGCGCGACAGCAACCCCAAGAAGAAGCATGGGAACATCCCACTCTAAAACCGATCCTCGCGCCAAAATACCCGCGACACCTTGAGCCTCAACCCACAGTTCATAGCAGCAGCCCGTTCGTCACAATAGTGTGTGCTAGAATCAGCCCTCATGCATCCTGCGATCCCGCAATTATTGGAGTTGCAACGCCTCGATCAGATTATCGCGTCATCCCGCACTGAGTTAGATACCCTACCCAAGAAATTACGAGAGGCCGACGCCAAATTGAATGGTGCACGCGCCGCTGTAACTGCCGCCAAAGAGGCGCATACTCAAGCGCTGACGCAACGAAAAAAATTGGAATTGGATCTGGAGCAATGGAAGACTCGCGCGAAAAAGTATCGCGAGCAGAGCAGTTCCGTTAAGACCAACGAGGCATATAAAGCTCTGCAACACGAAATCGGCAATGCGGAAGCGGAAGCTTCTAAGCTCGAAGATTCCGTCCTTGAACAGATGATGACCGTGGACGAGGCCGAACGGCGAGTTAAGCACGTGGAAGCCGATTTGCGTGAGGCCGAGCAAGCCATCGCGGCAGAGAAGAAGCAGATGCAAGTACAGTTTGCGGAGAAGAAAAAGAACTTGGAGGCGGCAACAGCGGAGCGCGAAGGCGTCTCCAAGAAAGTTCCACAGGAGTTGCTTGATCTATACACGCGAATTGAGAAGCGCCACCCAGGATCAGCGCTCGCCGAGGCCCGCGGAGAGCAGTGCCGCGCATGCGGGATGCGCGTGTTGCCGCACGTATTGCAAATGCTTACCTCAGATACAGATGAAGAAGTATTTCGCTGCGAAACTTGCGGCCGAATCTTGTACAGCTTGGAACCGATTCCACATACGACCCCCGATCAAGCCGCCAACGGGGCCGCTAATTCATGATTTCCAAACGCATGCCTGTGACTCGCGGCGGTGGCCTGTTCGGTGATATGCCGCCGGAACCAAAGCACCATTCCGCCTACCAGGCAAATATTGACGGAGGATCACGTGGCAACCCGGGGTCCGCGGCATACGGCGTCGTGATTCGCGATGGCAGCGGAGAGGTTGTTGCCAAGCTGAAGAAATACATCGGGCAAGCTACAAACAACGTGGCGGAATATTTTGGTTTGATTGCTGCGCTGGACTATGCCCATGCGCACGGGGTACGTGCTTTGCGAGTAGAGAGCGATTCGGAACTCCTGGTCAATCAAATGCGCGGTTCATACAAGGTGAAGAGCGGTGACCTGAAGCCCTTGTTCGAACGTGCGAAGAAGATGTCCCAAGGGTTGGAGTCATTCCGGATCGAGCACGTATACCGGGAGCAAAATCGCGAAGCGGACGCCTTGGTCAATCAGGCTCTAGACGACACAGGGCGCCCAGCAACCAGCGTGTCATCGAAAAAGTTGGCCGAAAGAGAAGCCACCAAGCGCGTCATCGCTACTTACAAAGGCGGCCGGTTGGAGCCACGGGAACCGCTTGATCTTCCGGATGGCGCTGAGGTGGAAATTTCGGTCAGGATGCGAAAGTAAATTGACTAGGCAGCTGTGGCCTGTTGGCTTGGATAGGGCGACTTCAGGACATAAGAACGGTATAACGTGTCGCGTTGGGCGGGCAGAAACCCGGCGTCATAAATGATTCGGCGCAATTCTTCTTCGTTGGTGCGGCGCTTTACACCCGCGGCGTAGACAACATTTTCCTCGATCAGAATGCTGCCAACATCGTCGGCGCCAAACTGTAATCCAACCTGACACACTTTGATGCCCGGAGTGAGCCAACTGGACTGGATATGGTCGATATTGTCCAGGTACAAACGGCTCACCGCCAGGGTCTTTAGATAATCGACGGCAGTAGTTTCCTGGACGCGTTTGCCCAAGGCAGTATTTTCCGCCGCAAAGATCCACGGGATAAACGCGGTAAATCCACCAGTTTCTTCCTGAAGCTGGCGAATACGCTCCAGATGATTCACGCGATGGCGTAGTTCCTCCCCACAACCGAACATCATAGTGGCGGTTGTGCGCAGCCCCAGCGAGTGTGCGGTTCGATGTACTTCAATCCAATCTTCACTTGTGCATTTGAGGCGCGCAATTTTCGCGCGAACCTCATCATCTAGAATTTCCGCTCCTCCGCCCGGTATCGATTGCAGCCCCGCATCCATCAGCCGCTGAATCGTATCGCGCATACTGAGTTCGCTCACTTCGGCGATACACAGGATCTCCGGGGCGCTGAAGCAGTGTAGGTGCACCTGCGGAAACCGAGCCTTCAGCGAACGCAGCAGATTCTCGTAATAGCTAATCTGAAGATCGGGATGCAGTCCGCCCTGCAGCAGGATCCCGGTGCCGCCCAGAACAAGCATTTCTTCGATCTTGGCGTAAATTTCCTCGAACGGAAGGATGTAACCGTCTTTGGCGCCCAACGACCTATAGAAGGCGCAGAACGAACAATACTCGGTGCAAAAATTCGTGTAGTTGATGTTGCGGTCGATCTGATAGGTCACAATCCGCGGATCGTTTTTCTGTAGCCGCATTTGGTGGGCGGCCATCCCCACGCCTACCAAGTCGTCGGACTGGAGCATGTCGAGCGCTTGTTGTTTTGTGATGGCCACAATCAGGTTCCTTTTCCCGCTCGAGTTAGTGCCGCCGCGAAGCAGCGAATTCGGGAGACGCATCGAAGCTGGCGATTAGCAGCGGCTTCGCATGCCGAGTCAAACCAGCTTCGGCGGCCAAGTCGAAATAACGTTGCAAGCCGCGAAGATTTTCGTCGTCGAACGTGTAATCAATATTTTCCGTAAAATAGCGCATGATCTTCGGGGCGGGAAGATTCAGTTCGCGGGAAGCTTCCGCGCTGATTTCGTGAAGCTGCTGCGCCCCGAACACAAGCGAGTCGGAAAAGTCGCGAACGACTTCGGGAGTGACCGCCTTGGGACGAGCGGCCCAGACGGCTAGCACTGCGGGAAGACCGGTGAAAGCGCGCCAATTCTCGACGATGTCGTGAACAAACAGCCTGGACGGCGAGGACAAACCGGCAAATTCGGCGGGGATCTGCAACTCACCTGTGGCATCGCGCTTGGCGCTGGATTCCGAGTTGAGGGCCAGGCGGAGAGCAGGATCGCCGATGATCAAGGCGGCGTCGGCGTTCTGAAGCATGACGGGAAGATCCGGGTCGGCCTCGAAGAAGTCCGGTGAGATGTCCCAGTTTTTCTTGCAAAGAATGCGAACCAGGGCCTGTGTGCTTCGAGAGCTACGATCGAGCGCGATGCGGCGAACCTCGGGAATCCGCTTTTTCGAGACGAGCAGCAGGCTGCGCACGGATTTCTTCGACGCGATGCACAGGCCAGGCAACACCACCAGGTTGTCGATGCGCTGAACCTCAATTGCGGGAATAATCGCGATATCCACCTCGCCGGACCGCAGCGCTTCCGCACATTGCGAAGGCACGGTGAAGGAAAGCTGGTACTTGCCCCGAAGCGGTCCATGCGTGAAGCCACGCACCAGCGGAGCGGTATTGAGATACTGGACGATGGAGACGCGTAGCGAGTTCACGATCAAATTCCTTAGGCGGAAGCCGAACCAGTATAACAAAGCCATTGGCTCAAAACGCTTATCCCTGTTCTGGAGCAGGCTGTAAAATTCGCCGCCGGAACACATTTAAGACCCCCATAACAGCTTGCGGGAAAATACGCTTGGCAAGGGGGGCGCAGCTTTAGCTCCCGCATGATCGGTGCACTCTCGATTCGCTTCAGCCCCTGAGGAATTGTCTTTTCGACTTTTTCCGCAGCCTGATGAACCGCGTGTTTTGCGTTTCGATAAGCATCTGATAGAATTAAGGTTCTTGTTTTCTATCCTTTGAAACTTAGGAAGTGCAACGTCATGGCATTGAAGTGTGAAATCTGCGGTAAAGGGCCAAGCTATGGCAACGTAGTTAGCCACGCAAATAATACCCGCCGGCGCCGTTGGAATCCGAACCTCAAGCGCGTCCGTGCGGTTGTTAACGGTGTGCGCAAACAAATTAAGGTGTGCACCGCTTGTATTCGATTGGGCCGCGTGAAAAAAGCGGCCTGAGCAGAGACCCTTGAACTTTTCGTCCAGTCCCGCAACCATACCCCAGAGAAACGCCCGCGCCGTTCGCCTTGGCGCTGCTCTTCTGCCCTTGGCAGCTCTCGTTGCATCTCTCTTCGTGGGATGTAAACAGCAGGAAAGCCACTCTCCAGACGTGTGGGCCGTGGTGAACGGCACCGAGATCAAGCGCGACGAGGTCGAAAAGTACTATCGCACCAGGATCAACCCGGAAGCACAACAAACCTCTGCCGAGGAAGTCCTTTCCGGCAAACTCAACGTGGTCGAACAACTGATCAACAACGAAATTCTTCTGGAACGCGCGAAAAAACTCAATCTGGAAGCCAGCGATGGTGAAGTGGAAGATAAGTTCACCGAACTCAAGAGCGGCTACACCGAAGAAGAATTCCAGAGAAAATTGAAAGATGGCGGTATGACCGTCGATGATCTGAAGAAGGATTTACGGCGACAACTCTCCATCCAGAAACTGCTGAACCGCGAAGTAGCTGCCAAAGTCACCATCACCGACCAGGACGTAACGGATTTTTACAATTCCAACCGTAACCAGTTCAATGTGGCGGAGGCGCAATACCGTATTTCTCAGATCGTTATCACCCCGCACAAAGACCAGATGGTGCGAAATCGCAAAAATGACGATGCCACCAACGAAGCAGAAGCCGAGCGCAAAGCCAAGATGATCGAAGACAAGCTGAATAGCGGCGCCGATTTTTCGCAACTCGCCATGGATTATTCCGAGGATCCGAACACCGCGGCCACAGGTGGCGATCTAGGATACATTCCGGAGTCCTCTCTAAGCGCTCCTCAAACGGAACCGATGCTAAAGAAAATTGTGCTCGGTTTGAAGCCGGGTCAGGTGAGCCAGCCCATTGTGTTAAAAGATAGCATCCGCATTTTGAAGCTGGTTGCGCGGGAAGCAGCGGGGCAACGCGGAGTCAATGATCCCCAAGTGCAGCAAATGATCCGAGATACGCTGAGGAATCGTAAGGAGCAGTTACTTCGAAACGCCTATTTGGCGGTTGCGCGTGATGAAGCGCATGTCACGAATTACCTGGCTATGCAAGTTATCGAAACGGCAGGGAAGTTGCCGGATGCAGCGAAGACCACGCAAGGACCGACCGCGAGTATGCCTTCAGGACCACCCGTCACCCAGCCGGCCTCTTCCCAATAACTTCTCCGATTCTTGCGCTTAGCGAATTGTCTCTTTACCTTGTGCGGGCCCTGTATTGATGGATCTTTGTTTGACCAAGACCTTGGCGTGCTCGATCAATCTACCCACGCGAGTACGTCTCCGGCGTTGACGGCTTGGCCCTCCTTCGCATGCAGCCGTTCGACCTTTCCTTTTTTCGGGGAGCGAATTTCGTTTTGCATCTTCATGGCTTCAATCACCACGAGTCCCTGCCCTGCTTCCACCTCATCTCCCGCCTTCACAAGCATCCGCACAACCTTGCCCGGCATTGGCGCGACGATCTGTTGACGCCCCTCGGCCTCCAGCCCACCCTGTCTCCTTCCACTCCATGCGCGAGGATCACGCACGTCGGCCTGAAATTCATGTGGCCCGGTCTGAAGTTTGTAGCTGCCATCAGGTGAAGGGGCGATGTGAAATTCGAACGCGGTGCCATTCAGAATGACTGAAACTGCATGCGGTGCGGCGAGAATCACGTCGGCATCAGTTGCTTTTCCATCCAGCGCGATTTTGTAGGACAGGCCATCCTTCTCCAAATCGACAATGTGCTTGGTTTTGCCGGTGATCGAATCGAGATGGATTTCGAATTTCATGGCTGACGGTCCACTTGAGATCGCCGCGCTTCCTGTTTCCACCGCGACGGCACAGTCCCTGAAGTTTGGCTACCGGACGAAAAACTACCAGGCTGAATACTCTCCCAGTAAGCCGCTGCGATCGCGGCCGCAGCTTCGGTGCCCGTTCGCGGCGGCACAGCTGGGGGGCGCGGTCGGGTGAGTAATTGATCGAGCCATTTCGTATGGATTTCACCGCGTAGAAATTCCGGTTCCGCTAGAATCCTGCGAAATAAACTTACATTCGTCCGAATGCCAGTAATCGTGTACTCATCCAGAGCCCGCCGGAGCCGCGAAATCGTTTCTTCCCGGCTGTTTCCCCAGGCAATCAGTTTGCTCAGCAGAGGATCGTATTCAATGGGAACAGTCCAGCCACGATAGACGCCCTCGTCCAAACGAATCCCCGGCCCGGTGGCGATTCGGCGGGCCAGAATCTTCCCTGGACACGGGAAGAAATTGTTGTCCGGGTCCTCCGCATACAGCCGCACTTCCATCGCATGACCTCGCGGCGTGATCGTTTCCCAGGCAAACGGCAAGCGATATCCCGCGGCAATGGCGATTTGGAGTTTAACGAGATCAAGTCCGGTAACCTGTTCCGTGACCGGATGTTCGACCTGGAGCCGTGTGTTCACTTCGAGGAAATAAAAATTCAGCTTCGCGTCGACCAGGAACTCGATAGTGCCGGCGTTTACGTAACCTCCCGCACGCGCCAGACGCACGGCGGCTTCGCCCATTCTCTTTCGCAGCTCTGGCGTAACCACGGTCGAGGGAGCTTCCTCGATCACTTTCTGATGTCGCCGCTGGATCGAACATTCCCGTTCGCCCAGGGAAACCACCCGGCCATGCGCATCTGCGAAGATCTGAATCTCAATGTGACGGGGCGAATCCAGATATTTCTCCAGGAAAATCCGCGAATCCCCAAAGGCATTGAGCGCTTCGGAGGATGCGTCACGCCACGCGGAGCTGAAGGCCTGATCCTCGGTCACAACTCGCATGCCTTTGCCGCCGCCACCCGCGACGGCTTTAAGCACCACTGGATAGCCCATCACTTGTGCCAGGGCTTGTGCTTCTTCGGGATTTTCGATGGGATCGTCTGTACCCGGCACCGTGGGAACCTCGGCGCGGCGCGCAAGCTGCTTTCCCGCCGTCTTTGAACCCATCGTCTCCATGGTTTCCGGGGACGGGCCTATAAACGTCACACCCGCGTCAGCACAGGCACGGGCGAAAGTAGGATTTTCCGCAAGAAAGCCGTAACCGGGATGGATGGCGTCGCATCCTGACCGCCGCGCCACGTCAATGAGTCTGTCAATTCGCAAATAGCTCTCGCGCGAGGCGGCCGGCCCGATCAGGTAAGCCTCCTCCGCAAGGCGGACGTGCAGCGCACTCCGGTCCACTTCACTGAACACGCAAACGGAAGGGATGCCGATCTCGCGGCACGCGCGCAGGATGCGCACAGCGATCTCACCGCGGTTGGCGATCAGGACTTTGCGGAACATTGGCGTCGATAGGCGAATTCTAACATGTGCCTCCGCGGTCCTTGGCAGCACATATTACTTGCGTGTCGTATCGTTTCGCTGGGTATCAGCGCTGCTATTTAGATCTCCTGCCGTTTCCAGCGTCCACGCCGGAACAGCAAGATCCCCGCCACGGCAATCGCGGATTCAGCGATCACAATAGAAAAGTAAGCGCCTCTTGCTTGCAGCTTCATCGGAACGGCCAAACAATAAGCCAAGGGAATTTCCAGCAGCCAAAAGCCAAAGAAATTGACGATCGTCGGTGTGACTGTATCCCCGGCGCCATTGAACGCCTGTAACATCACCATGCCGTAGGCATATCCGATATTGCCGTAGCTGATAATCCGCAGGCAGGAGACCGCCATCGGCAACACTAACGGGTCGGTCGTGAACAGGCGGATCACCGGCTCGGCAAACAGCACAAAAAACACCCCAACCGATCCAAGGAAAATCATGTTGTAAACCCCGGTTCGCCAAACGGACTGTTCGGCACGCTCCGGCTGTTTGGCTCCAAGGTTTTGCCCCACCAGTGTCGCGGCAGCATTGCTAAGACCCCAACTTGGCAGAATCACAAAAATTACGACACGAATGGCAATGGTGTAACCCGCGAGCGCAGCGGAGCCAAACAAGCTGATAATCCGCACCATCCCAACCCAGCTCACGTCAGCAATGGTGAATTGCAAAATCCCGGTGAGAGATACGCGAACCAGCCTCAGCAAAACGCCAAGATTTACTCGTAGCTGCGTGACCAGAATCTGTATGCGTTCCGTGCCACGAAGCAGCCGATAGAACTGATACAGCACGCCAATGGTCCGGCCGATGAACGTGGCCAGCGCCGCTCCTGTGACCCCCAGCTTCGGGAACGGCCCCCACCCGAAGATGAGGCAAGGATCGAGAACAAGATTGATGATGTTTGAAAGCCACAATAATCGCATCGCAATGGCTGCATCACCGGCTCCGCGGAATATAGCGTTATTCAGGAATAGCATCAGGATCGCGCCACAGCCACCGAGGGCGATTCGCGCATAACCCGACCCGATCTCGACAATTTGCGGTGAAGCGCCCATGAGTTGCAGCAGACGAGGAGCGTAAAACCAGCAGGGCACTCCGAGCGCCAGCGACGTGATCATACCGAGCACGATGGCTTGCACACCGGCAATCGCCGCGCCGGCTGGATCTTTTTCACCGATGCGACGCGCCACCATGGCGGTCGTCGAAAGCCCAAGACCGAAACCCACGGCAATAATCAAGCTGAGAAGCGATTCGGTAATGCCCACCGTCGCTACTGCGTCTGCACCAAGGCGGCCAACCCAAAACACGTCCACCACCGCAAACAACGACTCCAGCACCATTTCCAGAACCATCGGGATGGCCAGCAGTAGGATTGCCCGATTGAGGCTGCCCGTCGTGAAATCCTGATGCGAACCGCGCAACGCTTCGCGGATGGAACTCCAAAACGTCGGAGCTGATGAGACCAGTGCAGATTCCGGCGAACTCATAAAATCCTATATGTTTCTGCGCTAATCCGTTACGAAGGACCGTTGCGCGACAAGTTTAGAGATCGAGAGAAAAGAACTTAGTTCCGCGTCACACGCGGATCAAAGGGCAGGGATGATGCGAGGCTGAAACATGTTCGTGTCCAGATGAAAACAAACCCAAAACGATTATCAGCGAGGAAATTCTACTCCATTTGCAGCAACTCGCGCTAGCTGCGGGCGGTTGCCAGAGTCCGTTACAGTCGGGGCGGGAAACTCGGAATTGGACGCTCTTAGTTCAGGGTAACCAATCCCGGTCACTAGGAGATATGCGCGGATGAAATAATCAAAACTGGCGGAAGCGGGTCTTCCCTCCTCGACGGCAAGCGCCCATTCTTGCGCTTTCCACAGGTTCCCTCGCTTCCGCACAGTTTGCACTGCAAACTTAGGTAGTTTTCATATCCCGGTGGATCAGCGCGGCGTCCAGAAAATAGCCGATACCCACCGCCAGCGGCAAAATTCCAAAAGCAGCAGCCACCAAGGTTTGCGGCTCATCCACCACCCGCGCGATCACCGCAAACATAATCATGAACCCCAGTCCGCCGCTTACTAGCAGGATACCCGCGCGGCGCGACCGCGCAAATTGCGACAGTTCTGGCTCCATAGGAATTGAGGTTCCCCGAGCCAACGCGGCTAGCCTCTCCTCTGTGCGCAGTTTTCTGACCCGGTAATACGTGTACAGCGCTGCTACGGGCAATCCACACGTCAGTATCACCGCGGTTAGTCCGATCAGATCTCCACCCATGTCACACTCCCTCGCGGCTTTTCGGTTTGGCCGCTTTCTGCAGTCTCATGACAAGGTACGCACGGGAATTGGCAAAAGTTCCTCAAATGAATCTCAGACCGGAACTCGCCGAGGTGGGAACTACAAACATCGCAGCGATTACTGGACTTCCTGCACCTGCATCGTGCTGTCGACAGCCAGTTTAGGGTAGCGGATTCCGGAGCCTTCCAATGCGGCAGGATGCTCAGCGACCACCTGGAATTCAGTGCCGGAACAGCTCACTTCATAAGTGTAGCCGTCGCGCTCTTTGCGGCTCACGCTGAGGGCGCCCGAAGAAATCAGCTCGTCTAGTGACACACACTTGCTATTCAAGGCGATGTTTCCCCGTTCCGCCTGCGCAATTTGCAACAGGTCACTCCGGACGCCGGTCAAGCTAATTGCTTGCGTCGGCGCGGTGCCCTGGTCCGTAGTGGGCATTTTTTTGAGGTAAAAATAGTAGATTCCGAAGGCCACCGCAGCGAAAACCAGTAATCCCGCAAGTGCGCGCATATCGAAATTGTGTCTCCTGGTTCACGTTCAGACAAGCGTTTCTAAGCCTGTGGTGTTTTTGGTTACAATACCCCGAATTTCTCGTTCCCGTGTTTTCTTTGCTGGTATCCTGCTCTCGACGCCATTTGTTTCCCTCCGGGCGAACTTAAAATCCCTTCACCTACCGGAACCATGGTCACAACGACGCCTTTCAACGAACTCGCAGCGATTCAGAAACTACATCATGACGAACTAGAGGAAGCCCGCATCATCCAAAGGGCGATGTTCCCTTCCCGGCCTCTTCATGAGTTCGACATCATTATTTCCCACCAGTTTCAGGCACTCCCTGAAGTTGCCGGCGATTACCTCGATTACTTCTCTCTTTTGGACGGTACCATCGGCCTGTATATCGGCGATGTTTCCGGGCGCGGCCTTCCTGCCGCACTTTACGCCGCCCTTTCGATTGGCACTCTCAGGGGCATTCACAAAACCGGTCAGCGCCCGGGCCGTGTCCTGGCCCTCCTCAATGAACGGCTATGCCTTCGAGGAATTCCGGCGCGTCATACATCCATTCAATATGCGCTCTTTTATCCCGCCACCGGTGAAATGATTATTTCTAGCGCCGGTATGCCTGGGCCCTTCCTGCTTCGCGGGCAAGAATGCCACGTGCTCGAAATCGCCGGTATTCCTCCGGGGTTGTTTTCTGGGATAAGTTACGACGAGTTTTCCATCAAATTGCAGCCTGGAGATTCCGTGCTGTTCTGTTCTGACGGGCTGGCAAACGCTCGCAACGTTCACGGCCAGGAGTTTGGTCTCGAAGCCATTCAAGCGCTTTGCCGTCGGCATACGGGCGATGTTCCTTTAGATCTGCTTGGCCATGCGTTTGCCGCAGTTGAGAATTTCACGCGCGATTGTAGCCCGTCGGACGATATGACCGCTACAGTGTTTCACTACGGTCTCCATCCCTGAACCTGCCGGTTAAGTCTCGAAAGAAGCTCTTCCAAGCACCAGCGCCACCGGTGGTTGCTAACTGAAAAGCACTACTCGACTTCTAGCAACGTCCTCCACTGACCCCACATCCAATTCATATGTGGTACCTGGAGTTCTCATCGACCCGTTTTGTCTGTTGCACGCCTCTATCGTACACTGGACTCTTGCCACGCGCGTCTAATCTGGAGTGAGGCACCCTTGAAAGATCAATCCTGCGCTATTCGGCGCCACCGTTGTTCCTGCGTGTTACTCCCGCTGATTTTGATGGCCACCCTGACGGTTGCCACGGTCGCGCGAACGTTCGCTGCTCCACGTGATAACAGCCCCAAACCTTCGCCCGTTTTCAACGCCATGAAAATTGAACTGGATCGGTCGATGAAGACCCTCGGCACTCTTGATCCTCCGGCTTACTACATCGGTTACACCCTGACCGATTCGCAGCGCTCCACGGTTTCGGGCTCGAACGGCGCGCTGCTGCAAAGCGACGAAAATCGCAATCGCTGGCTTGAAGTTACCGTCCGCACGGGCAGCTACGATTTGGATGACACGCACAAGTTTGATGGACGGCAACCTCCGAATGGTGGGCCCGGCACGAATGCCCCTCTCGATGATGATCCCGACGTGCTCCGCCGCGCCATCTGGCTGGAAACCGACAAGCAGTATCGCGCTGCGGCCGAGGCTCTGATAAAAATTAAAACCGGCAAGGAAGTACAGGTGCAAACGGTTGAAGGTAATGCGCCGGACTTTTCTCGCGAAAAGCCTCAGGATTTTATCGGCCCCTGGGTTTCTTACACTCTGGACCGCAAGCCCTGGGAACAAAAAGTACGTGCGTATACAGCTTATTTCCGCGAATCTCCCTCGATTATTAATTCCATCGTTACGTTCACGGCTGCGGCGGAAAATACCATGCAGCTCACTTCCGAAGGGACTCAATTGCAATTCGGCCAGATCCGCTATCGCTTAGAGCTGTACATTCAGGGCAAGGCGCCCGATGGGATGAACATTGATCGCTATTACAATTTTGATTGGGTCAATCCCTCCGAGGCGCCGGACGACAAGACCGTGCTCGCCGCGGCTGCACAACTCCGCAAAGAATTGGAAGGTTTGGTTGTTTCGCCGCTGAATGATCCCACCGTTGGTCCGGCTCTATTGACCGGCCGTGCTGCAGCGGTTTTCTTCCACGAAGTTTTTGGCCACCGCGACGAAGGTCACCGCCAGAAGGACGTCAACGAGGGTCAAACTTTTGCGAAAAAAGTAGATCAGCAAATCCTTCCTGATTTCCTGACCATCGTCGACGACCCCACGCGCAAGAAACTCGGCAACCAAGATCTTCTCGGTTTTTACCAATATGACGATGAAGGTGTGATTGCGGAACGCACCGTTCTTGTCGATCATGGGGTGCTCAAGAGTTTCGAAATGTCTCGATCGCCCTTGGTCGGTTTCCCACATTCCAATGGGCATGGCCGCCGGCAGATTGGAGCCACACCAGTTTCGCGGCAAGGCAATTTGATCGTCGAAAGCAACAAAACGATGACCAATGAGCAGTTGCGGGCCAAGCTCATCGAGCTTATCAAGCAGCAAAACAAGCCATATGGCTTGTTAATCGATGATATCGCCGGTGGGTTTACCTTTACTGGCCGGGGACAGCCGCAGGCTTTCCAGGTCGAGCCGCTGGTGGTTTACAAGGTGTTCGCGGATGGCCGTCCTGACGAACTGGTTCGCGGCGTCGACATCGTCGGCACGCCGCTCGCAGCTCTAACCAAGATCGTTGCTACGGGCGACACGCCGGAGGTTTTTAACGGCTATTGCGGTGCGGAATCCGGTTATGTCCCAGTTTCCGCAGCCGCTCCTGCGATTCTCACCTCCGAATTGGAAGTTCAGAAAAAACAGACCTCGACGGACCGGCCGCCCATTCTGCCGCCGCCCGCACATGACTCCGTAAAAGCGGGAGGGCTTCAGTGATGCGTTCCCTTCGTTTAATAACCGTTCTTGCGATCTTCTGCGTTGTGCCGGCGACGTTTGCGTCGCAGGTACCCGCCTCCGATAACGACCATACTCTTCAAGCCATGAAAGACGAGATGGCTCGCGCGAAAGCTCGGCTTGAACTCGCCATTCCCCCTGCGAACCAGCCGGTGCGGCCTTACTACGTGGAATACCGGCTTCTCGATGTAGATATTCGGGAAATTGTCGGGGAGTTTGGAGCGCTTGTTTCGACCGGCCACAGCCGCACCCGATTCATGAATGTGGGCGCTCGCGTCGGTAACTACAAGCTCGACAGCTCGAATTTCATCGGAGACGAAAACTTCCGCGGCTTTATGGGCCCATCGGGGGACGTCGGTATTGACCGCGATTACGACTCGCTTCGACAGGACCTATGGATTGCTACCGATCAAGCCTTCAAGGAGGCCGTCGAGACCTATTCTCGTAAGCAAGCCTATCTCAGCAGCCTTGCTCGTCCATCGGATATCGACGATTTCTCCCATGTTGCTGCCGTTCAGCATGTCGATCCTCTTCCCAACGTCGACTGGTCCAATCGTAATTGGGAGCAGGAGGCTCGTGACACGTCTGCCGCCTTACGCGTCTTCCCGCAAATCTACGAATCACGAGTCACATATTATCTGGTGTATCTCACCGAGTATCTGCTCACCAGTGAGGGTACCGAGGTCCGCACCAATCATTCCTACGCGGCCATCGAAGCGCCGATGAGTACGCTTGCCGATGATGGAATGCAATTAAATCATTTTTACGCCACCTATGCACCGCGACCCGCCGATCTTCCTTCGCCGGATGCTGTCCGCAAGAATCTGAACGTCGCTGCCACCGAACTCATGGCTATGCGAGCGGCCCCGGCTGCGTCTGATTACACCGGCCCGGTCCTTTTCGAATCTCGTGCTGCTGCGCCGCTGATTGCGCAGGTGCTCGGTCCTTCCCTCGATGGAGCCCGTCCTCCAGTAGCCTTCCAGCCCGTGGTCGATCAACTAATGAACAGTCTTGGCGCCCATAGCGACTGGACCGGCAAGATGGACGTTCGTGTTCTCCCCGCGACTGTTACGCTTGTCGATGACCCTTCAGCTAAGGATTACAAGGGCACTCCGCTGATTGGAGGCTATTCGATTGATCAGGAAGGTGTGCCGGCACAAAAGGTAACTATCGTCGAAAATGGCAAGCTCAAAAATCTGTTGATGTCTCGCCGCCCGGGGCCTGATTCCGATCAGTCTAACGGACATGGTCGTTCTGCAAACTTGGCCGAGCCCATACCCACCATGAGCAATCTGTTCTTCACTTCTTCGGAGACTGTTTCTAAAGATGACATGAAGAAAAAGTTCGTGGACGCTTGCCGTGAAGAAAAACTCGATTACTGCTTAATTGTCCGCCAAATGGACAATCCTACTATCAGCATTCTGCACCAGGAAGATTTCAACGATCTGCTCGCTAGCTTTGGGGGCAATGCGGGTACCGACCGCTTGCCTCTTGTCGTTTACCGATATTTTCCTGCCGACGGCCACGAAGAACTCGTCCGCGGCGCACGCATCACTGGTTTTAACGCCCGCTCGTTGCGTAACATCGCCGCCATCGGTGACGATGATTACGTTTACAACTTCATGGAAAACCAGACCCAGGGAGTCGCGGGAACTGCATTAGGTGCATTCGGAAGCGCTCAAAACGGTTTGCCCGCGTCCGTGGTTGCTCCTTCCCTGCTATTTGAAGAGGTGGAATTCCGCGGTGCGCGCGGGGAGCCCAAGCGCCTTCCCATTCTCCCCGAACCGCCCATGTCACCAACGCCAGCCAAATAGGGCAATCAACTTTCGATAATGATAGGGCGGCCGAAAGCCAGCGCTTCACCGGACAGAATTCACCGCTGATGAACTGTGGCGGCGTCGAATTCACGTCCGCCTATTCAAACTTGAGATAGTCTTATATTCCATGGTTCTCCCGCCCCGCCTCCAATTGGCTATCCTGGAAAAAAGGCGTGCTGCTTTGTTGAGCGTGGGCTCGGCGGCCTTGCTTCTGTGCCTGAAAACCTTTTTGGTTTGGCGTACCAGCAGCCTTGGCGTTCTCTCCGAAGCCCTTCATTCGGGGCTGGATCTGGTTGCAGCCGTTATCACCTTTCTATCCGTCCGTGTCGCGGACCAACCCGCGGATGAGCGCCACCTCTATGGACACGGCAAATTCGAGAATTTCTCGGCCTTTCTGGAAACCGGCCTGCTCGTCCTTACCGCCGTCTATATCATCTACGAAGCATTTTCCCGGCTCTTCTTTCATACCGTGCACATTCAGCCGAGCCTCACTGCGATTCTTATCCTGTGCGTCGCTCTGGGTATCGATCTAACTCGTGCTCGCGCGCTGAAGAAAGTTGCCGAGAAACACATCAGCGAAGCGCTCGAGGCCGACGCCCTCCATTTCTCCACTGACGTGTGGAGCACAATTGTCGTTATTCTCGGTATTACTTGCGTCTGGATCGGCAATAGCTGGAATCTTCCCTGGTTGGCTTATGCCGATTCACTGGCCGCTCTGGTGGTAGCCGCCGTGATTCTCTGGCTGAGTTCGCAGTTGGGGCGTCGCACACTTGATGCTCTTCTGGACGCTGCTCCGGAAGGATTGCAGAACGAAATCAGCGATGCCATCGCTCGTATGGACGGCGTGTTGCACGTCGAACGTGTGCGTGTGCGGCGCTCCGGCGATCGCCACTTCGTGGATGCCACCGTATCGGTGCGTCGTTCCGCGAACCTCGAGCAAGTCCATGCCCTCACGGACGCCATCGAGAATCGTGTCGGCCAAATCGTCCCGTCTGATGTGGTGGTTCACACCGAGCCGCGTGCTCCGGACAACGAACACCTGTTCGAATCCATTCGCGTGGTGGCGCAGCGCATGGGGCATCCCATCCACGATATCTCTGCTTATCAGCAGGACGGCAGCCTCTTTGTCGAGCTTCACTTGGAAGTGGACGAGAACCTCTCGCTCGGAGAAGCTCATCGGCAGGCCACTGAGCTGGAAGACGCCATCGCTGCGCTGGGGGGCGGCAATCACAAACTCGACGTTAACATTCACATCGAGCCGTTAGGCCGCCACATCTCCACTCCAGAAATCGGCGCTGGCAAAATGCGCCAGCTCGAACTGGATGTCGAGTCATTCCTTAATCAGATGCCTCGTAGTTATGACGAACTCCTTAGCTGCCACGATGTCCGCGTTCGTCAGGTGGAGCACCACATCCTGGTGTCCTGCCATTGTGTGATGAAGAGTGATTACCCCATTACGCGAATCCACGACGTTCTTGCTGACCTGGAAGACGCAGTCAAGGAACGCTTCCCGCAGGTCTTCCGCGTCACCATTCATCCTGAACCTCCGGGCGCAGGATAGAAACCAAGGGCCGTTAGATTCGTAGTACTCCCTGGGTTCAAACGGTTAACATCCGATGTGCATGCGTTCCGCCATTCATGTAAGAATAAAAGATCGGGCGCCCCGCCCTGGGCGCTTGATAGATTCCGTTGAATTGACCAATCCCCAGATGATGCCCCAGCAGTGTCATCCGTGGCCAGTGCCACACGGAAATGTGTCTCGTTCACCCATGGCCCCGTAGTAAAGAGTGGAGGCGCACCATGAGCGAAATGTGGAAAAACTGGGAAGGCCAGGTTGCCGATCATAAATACCAATTGCAGCGGTATCTCGACAGTACCGACCACAGCGTCCTGTTCCTTGCGGAGTTTCACGATCCAGAGCCCCGGCAAGTGGCCGTCAAATTTGTATCCGCGGATTTTTCGGGTAAGGATCAACAGCTTGCCACCTGGAAAACCATTACTCAGCTAAATCATCCCAATTTGATCCAGATCTACGGCTATGGTATTTGCAAAATCGAGGACATGGACCTTCTGTATGTGGCGATGGAGTATGCCGAGGAGAATCTCGCACAGGTACTTCCACACCGGGCGTTGACTGCCGAAGAAACCACCGAGATGCTCAACTCCGCTGTGAGCGTGCTGGTTTATCTACACGGGAAAGACCTGGTTCACGGGCACATCAAACCTTCCAACGTGCTGGCGATTGGTGAACGGCTGAGGCTTTCGAGCGACACGATATTCCCCGCAGGCGAGCTACGGGAAATGCGCCGCGAGCGCAGCGCCTATGATGCGCCCGAATTACCCACTTCCCCGTACACCGCAGCTTCAGATGTGTGGTCGCTCGGAGTCACGTTGGTAGAGGCGTGTACGCAGCAACCGGCGGTTTTGCCATTTAATGAAAACGCCGAGCCGATCATACCCCCTGGCCTCCCAGAGCCTTTCTTACAAGTTGCTAGCGAAACACTGCGCCGGGATCCGAAGTTGCGTTGGAGCAGCCGAAACGTAGCCGAGTGCCTGAATCCCGCTGCTGTGCAAACCAGGGCGGTAGCAGCAGGTGCTGGCGCGAGCATGAAAGCTAGCTCGGCAGTTGCGTCGATTCCGCCGTCGATTGGGGAAACCACCATGCCGTCCTCCTCGCCGGTGCCCTTGTCGCCTTTGGATGTGCCGCTTTCCAAAGAACCCGCAGTTCCTCTCGCAAAGATCCCCGCGGTTGCAACCCGACAGCCAGTGCTCCCGCCCCTGCCGGGCCGTACGCGCAGAGGCGCGGCCACCGAGACAGTGGCGCTTCCTGGCTACGTGATCCCACTTTTCGCGGCCGCGCTAGGTGTGATTGCGTTGGTTCTGCTGTCGTTCGTGATTCGGCACCGATCGCGAACTGTGGATAATACCGTCGCTGCGACCAGTAATTCACCTCACGCTCAAGTACCGCAGGCGACCGCGACCCCCAGCCATGCAGAGCCACCCTCCAATCCCGCGCCGCTAGTATCGCAGCCGAAACCCAAGTCGAGCGAGCCGGAAACTCCAACGGCATCTTCCAGCAATCCGCCAACCAGTAACGATTCGGCCTCCGGCGATCGACAAAAGCCCGCGAGTGCCCCGCGTGATGATGGAGAAGCCTTGGATCAAGTTATGCCGGAAACGTCGCCTAGAGCGCTGGCTACCATAAGGGGCACCGTCCATGTGGGAGTAAAGGTACACGTGGATGGTACAGGAAATGTGTCCGAGGCCGTTCTCGAGGCGCCCGGACCCAGCAAATATTTTGCGGACATTTCTTTGAAAGCCGCGCAGCAATGGACCTTCACCCCCGTGCAAGTTGACGGACACGGCGTGGCCAGCGATTGGCTGATTCAATTTGGCTTTACGAATGCCGGAGCGAAAGCTACCGTTAGTCAAATCGAGCCTTAAACGCAATCGCAATCTAGTCAGAATCCCCAGGAAAGTCCAATTCCACCAAACTGTGCCTGCCTCATCGGCGTGCGCCCAGGTAATCCCGGCCTAAATCTCAGAGGCAAACTTGGCCCGCGCGCAGGTACACTGAGTAAACGGGAAAGGAATTCCAGAGTGGCGAAAATCGTCAGGCAGCGTGTTCGTGCAGGCAAGCTGGATCCTAAGATTTTGATCTTCGATGTGGATGGCGTGCTGGTCGATGTGCGGGAAACCTACTGGCGTTCCGGGCTGCAAACCATTGAGTATCTGACCGGAAAAAAGCCCACCTGGGCGGAGTTTTATGAATGGAAGCGCATGCCCGGCAACAATGACGACTGGAGAATGGTATCCCGCTGGGCCACCGCTCTAGGTGTACCGACCAGCTACGATGAGGCCAGACTCGCATTTACCCCGTTTTATTGGGGCCGGGATGGCCAGTCGGGAAATGTACAGAAGGAAAAACTGTTGGTGACCCCCAAATTAATTCAGCGCTGGGCCAGCAATCGAGAGCTAAACCTTTTTACTGGACGCACCCGGCAGGAGTTTACCTGGACATTCGAGAAGTGGCCGGCCGCTCGTTCGTTTCGGACCATAATTACCATGGATGACGCGCAGAAAAAACCGAGCCCGGAAGGTTTGCGAATTATACTCGCGGGCCGCGATCCCAAGACGTCTCTCTATCTGGGAGACAATATCGACGATGCCCTCGCAGCCAAGTCGGCACGCGTGCCATTCATGGCTATTCTTTCGAAAAAAGAGTTCGACTATCGACAGCGCTCCAGGCGATTCCGGGAGCTGGGAGCGATAGCCTTGCTGGAACGCGCGCGAGACCTGGACCATTGGTTGGCGTGACTGCGTTCTTAACCAACCCCCTTGCAACTTACTGGGAACTACTCATAATGCGAGAAGCTCAAGCAGCCTTTTTAGGCGGCTGAGGAATCACAGGAGTAGGCCCGAGGCCGGAGATCATCTGGGAACTTTGGATTCGACTCGGGGGAATGCCTATAGGGGCGGTTTGCATGCGCGAGTGGAGGAAGCCCATGAAGTACATTACGAAAACATTGATGTTGAGTGCGACTTGCCTGCTCGCCGGCGGGTTGTTGTGTGCTCAAGCGCCTCCGGGCCCACTGGCCCCTCCTGCCCCAGATCCAAATGCCCCGGCTCCTCCTCCGCCTCCAAAGAAACCGGAAGTGAAGCCGCGTACCAACATTATGGGCGCGTGGAAATTCAACAAAGATGAAAGCGACGACGGCCGCGCGAAATTACAGCAGTCGCGGCAAACCGATAACAGCAATCGCGGAAATGGCGGAGGTGGCTACGGTGGTCCACGATTGGGTGGTCCTTGGCCTGGTATGGGAGGAGGCGGTTACGGTGGACCCCGTCAAAACTCTGACATTTCGGACAGCATGGCCGATCTGGTGAATCCACCGCGAGAAATGAGACTTTCGCAGAAATTCGAGAATGATCCGGAGGTGATGCTTGCCGACGACCGTGAGCACCGAACTTCCTTTTTCACCGATGGACGTAAGTTGGAAAAAGATAAGGACCCGGACAACAAGCAAGTGGCAGCGCGTTGGGATGATAAGAAACTGGTAACCGATGAGAAGGGCGCGCACGGTGGAAAAGTGAGTCGTACCTATGAACTTTCCTCCGACGGCAAGCAGTTAATCGAAACCATTCACGTGACCGATAGCAAGGGAAACCATCCGGTCAACGTGCAGTACGTGTACGACGCCACAGATCAGAATGATCCGTATAGCGCACACTAAGTCAAAGGTGGACTCTGTAGTTGCGCGTAAGTATTCCTGCTGCGCGCGACACTACAAACTTTGATATTCATTCTTTATCGCAATTGGCCAGGATCGATATGTTTTTTGCGCGCCTCGTCTAACAAGTCGCCGATTTGCGCTTCCAGTTGCTTTTTCTTCTCTTGAAGTTGGCTTATCTGTTGGTCCACCGGTGTGCGGCTGTATCCCTTACTCATGTCCCGAGCGCCCGACGAGACCGGGTCCCCGTGCAAAAACTCCGCATAGGACTTCAACTTGGCGTTGACCTCGTCGAGTTGGCCGTTCAGCTTGTCCAGATTTTTTTTATGCGCGCAATGGTTGCCGAATCAGCAGCTGGATCGGAAGTGAGGTGGTAATTCTGGTTACGTTTATCTCCAACTACAGAAACGGCACTCTTGTTCCCACCCAGATCATCGTTGGTTAACACTTTCTTCGTCGAATTGGTTCCAACAACCGGAGCGGACGATCCGGTTGCCCCGGCACCATGATCTTGGGTTTGCGCCCAAACGGGGAGCCCGATCGCAACCATCGCCAGGAGCAGTCGACCGAACATGAAGGCCTCCACCTAGCATAGTACTAGTACCTATATTGTAGCCTATCAATCTTCACTTTGCTGGCATACTCGCTTGCATTTTGCTCAATTCTGCACGCACAACCTCCAATGCCTCTTTCGGCGGTCCAACTCTTTTGTAATCGGAGTAAAACGTGCGTTCGTGAATCGAGAAGGGCATCATAAACTTGCGACCGTCGAAGTCATACTGGTCAAACGTGGGTTCCCAGACCCCGGGAGCGACCTCGTAGCGCTCCTCCATAAAGTGGCTGCCCTTGAATACTTTCGCCAAGAAAAGGCCAATAGAGAAATCCTCGGTGACTGAGCCGTCAATCTTCGCTAACTCCGACGATTCCTGGTCGATCCAAATGGTCCCGCGCACCTTAGTAAAGATAACCGTATTTCGGGACGTGGGCCGATAGGACGGGTTCGGCGCCATGTCATAACGAAGCAGCGTGCGATCACCCCGCAATTCCTTGCCTTTGAAGCTAAACACAAAGGCCTCGTGAGTCGCTTCAAGCAACTCAAACCGCTCCCTACGTTTGCGTTCGGCTCTCGCGTACGCCTCCTTTTGCGACGAACCATCTTGTGTTATCCAAGTCAGATATTTTTCGAGTTTTTCCAGGTCATTGCGATAGCTTTCCGCGGTAACAGGCTTACCGTCCGGAGAGAGCGCAATTTTGCCGACGCCGGTACCGACAGGAAAAACTCGCCAACTCTCGGCTCCAAGCGGATCCTTGTCCCCGGCTGTCCTACGCCGCTCCACCCGTTGAGTACGCTCGTAGAGGTCCAACTGAATTTCGCTACGTTTCTGATTATCGACCACACGCGCAAAAAGCTCAGAAGGGGACCCGGAGACCGGCGTGGACGGAGTAGGACTAATCGTGGTCGGCTGTTGATGCAGGGCAAGCCCGGGAAGCAGAAAAAGCGATAGTGAGAGACTCAATGCACTCGCGGGCGAATGCCGAACCCAAAATAGCAGTGAGGGAAGTTTCATGCAACTCACAGAAAATAAATGGAGAGCCCTTAAACTCCGACCCCCGAGGGCTGTTTCACAAGGAACTCGGGCGAAATCCGCCGCGCCCGGATCATCAGAGTACACAGGGCCGTCTTAGAATGCAAAACTGGCCCGGAGTAATATTGCTAATCCCCCAATTCGGTGTATTGTGTAGCCACGTGCCCTAGGGTGAAACAGACTTGGGAGCGACCCCAATCGAAAACGTTACCAGTGCGTCCAATTTCCGTCGCGGGGCGGCGGACTCTGCCCATAGCACTCATGTGTCCGCAACTGCCTGGGTTACTTTCACGGAAACGCTGAAGCTCGCACTAGACTCACTACGTGCTCATAAATTGCGCAGTTTTCTCACCCTCCTCGGGGTCATTTTGGCGGTGGCCACCTTAGTCTCAGTCATGAGCGTCATCGCCGGGTTGAACAAATACATCGCGGACAAAGTGGCGGACCTCGGTGCGAATACCTTTGTCATCGACCGTTTCGGAATCATCACCAGTATGGACGCGTACACCAAAGCGCAGAAGCGCCCGTTAATCACCCTCGAGGAGTTTGAGCGCTTCCGCGATACGAGCCAACTTGCCAAACAGGTCGCTGGCTATGACCGCCAACCTGCCCAGACAAGAAGCGGCGATGCGATCGTGGAAAACACTCAGGTGATTGGAGTGACTTCTAACTATGCGGAAATCGAGAACCTGAATATCGCCCAGGGGCGATTCATTACTCCAGCGGATGAAGAGCATCGCTCCGAAGTTGCCTTCATCGGCGCAGATCTCGCCGACAAATTCTTCCCCAGCGTGGATCCGATCGGCAAGGTCGTGCGCTCGGAAACTCATACCTACGAAGTGATCGGAGTGGGCAAACGAATCGGCACCGCTTTGGGCCGCTCCAAAGACAATTACATGCTGTTGCCGTTGTCCACCTATCTCAAGGGTTGGCACAGGCCCAGCGATTCACTGGCTGTATTTGTCCAAGTCCAAAACGCGGAATCCATGCAATCGGCCGAGGAAGAAGCGCGGATGTTGTTCCGTGCCTGGAGGCACATTCCGTACAGCGGCGAGGACAATTTCGCGATCATGGGTTCGGATTCGATCATGGCAGTGTGGCATCAACTAACTGGAAACCTGGCGTTCGTAGCCATGGCGCTCGTAAGCGTCTTCTTGGTGGTCGGCGGAATCGTAATCATGAACATTATGTTGGCAAGCGTCACCGAACGGACGCGTGAGATCGGCTTGCGGCGCTCTCTCGGCGCTCGGAAACAGCACATATTGCTCCAGTTCCTGACCGAATCCGCTGTGCTGGCCGCAGCCGGCGGATTTATAGGCATCTCCGTAGCCGCCGTGATCGTCGTTTTCGTGAAGTATGTGTTTTCGTTTCCCATGGATACGCCAGTCACCGCGGTGATTCTATCCCTCGTTCTTGCCACCACCGTGGGACTCTTCTTCGGCATCTTTCCCGCAATGCGAGCGGCGCAACTCGATCCAATTGAAGCGTTGCGATCAGAGGGATAGAGCTAAGCATGGCAAAAGCGTACGGAGAAAATCTCAAGCAGGCGCTGGACACGCTGAGAACGCACAAGATGCGCAGCGCTCTTACCGTCTTTGGCGTGGTTTTAGGTGTGAGCGTGATCATGCTGGTATCCGCGCTCATCACCGGTTTTAACCGCAAAGTCGAAGAGCAGATCAATCAGGTGGGTGCGACCACTGCTTTCGTCAGCAAGTGGGACCAAAGTCGCAACGGTCCTCCGGCCTTGGAAGAGCGGCTCCGTAAGCCTCTGACTCTGGAGGACGCCGCGGCCATCGAAGAAGGATGCCCCGCGGTCAAGAACGCTAGTGCTTGGGTTGAGCCTCATTGGGATACCTCGCACGCCATCCGCACCGCTGCCGGAGAAGTGACCGGGATCGATTACCGCGGAGTCCAGGCGGCGTTTGGACTCGTTTACGCAAATGCCACCTTGAAAGAGGGACGCTTCATCAGTGAGGGGGACGACCTCCATCGCGAAAAGGTTGCGGTGATTGGCGAAAACGTAGCGCCGGTACTCTTCCCCGATGGCCATGTGATTGGGAAAGACGCGATGATCGATGGGTCGGCTTTCCAAGTCGTCGGCGTGCTCGAGAAGCCCAAGGGTGGGTTCGGGGCCGACGAAGAGGACCGTCGCGTTCTCATACCGTATAAGACGTTTATGAAGGTTTATCCTGCCGCTGATGAGATCAATATTCGCGCGGAAGCCTATCCCGGCAGGCTCGCGGAAGCGGTAGACCAAATTCGTGAAGCAATGGAGCGGCGTAGAAACGTCCCGTTTGGCGGAAAAGACAATTTCTCGGTCTCCACCGCTGAAGAGCAAGTGGCCGAATTTCACCAGATCGTAGACAAAGTGGCCCTCGCGATGGTGGTCTTGAGCTCCGTTGGCTTGCTCGTTGGGGGAATCGGTGTGATGAATATCATGCTGGTCAGCGTTACAGAGCGCACCCGGGAGATCGGGCTGCGTAAGGCCATCGGGGCAAAACAGAGGGACATAACCTGGCAATTCTTGCTGGAAGCCATGACTCTGACCGGCGTCGGCGGTTTACTGGCTCTGTTGCTGGTGAATCTCCTCGTATTTTTCATTCGTCTGACTCTCAAATGGCCAGGAGTCGTCCCAGTATGGGCTGCGGCTACTGGAGTGGCCGTCAGCGTGAGTGTCGGGTTGATTTTTGGGGTGTGGCCAGCGATGAAGGCGGCGAAATTGGACCCCGTCGAGGCATTACGGTACGAATAGCGCTCTGGGCAGGCGCAAAACCAGCCCCCTCATTGGATGTCCAGGCAAATTATTGGATATAATAGAGTTGCTTGACAAATGCCGAGCAGGCTGGCCGTCTGTAGTCGCTTGTGGGGTAACGCTTAGCAGACCATCACATACATCTCTAGCGCCCTTTCCTACCCTCTAACTTGAGTGCCATTTGACCGAATGGCCCAAGTGAGAACGTCCGCCTTGGCACCCGTCTAAAGTGCAGAGAGCTTAGCGAATCGGAAACAAACTGGGTCGCGCGAGCGTATTTATAGACAACGGAGAACCGCATGGGAGTAGTGCCTTTAGATGTTCTAACAGCTCCGCCGCCGGCGCTAAGAACCGCGGACCAACCGCTTACCCGGCTGGAAAGGTACCGCCGCGGCTGGCGCACCTTTGCAGAGACCTTGAAACTGGCTCTCGACGCACTACGCGCCCATAAGCTCAGAAGCTTCCTGACATTGCTTGGAGTGATCCTCGCCGTCATGACCTTGGTTGCGGTCATGAGCGTGATCTCCGGGCTGAACCTTTACGTCGCTGACCGGGTCGCGAACCTCGGAGCCAACGTCTTCATCGTCGACCGTTTTGGAATCATCACCAGTCAAGATGCATACATCAAGGCTCAGCGACGCCCACTGATCAACATGGAGGATTACCAACGTCTTCGCGACAGCATGAGACTCGCTACCGCCATTGCCGCCGAAGAGGACCATTTCGTTCAAGCTAAGAGCGGCAATGCCATCATGGAGAACACTCAAATGATGGGAACCACCGCAAACTTTGCGGATATTCGAAATTTGAATGTTGCCCAGGGGCGTTTCATCACGGAAGCGGATGACGAACACCGTGCCGAAGTCGTGTTCATTGGTCCAGACCTGGTAACCAAGTTTTTCCCCAACGAGGATCCCATTGGCAAGACCATTCGCGTGCAGACCCACACTTACGAAGTAATTGGCGTCGCAGAGCCTCTGGGTAGCGCCTTTGGCCAGTCCCAAGACAACTACATGATTCTGCCCATCAATACCTGGCGAAAAGGGTGGCACACCAATAACGATTGGATCACAATTTTCGTGCAAGCTCCTAGTCAGGAACTGTTCCAGGCTAGCGAGGATGAAGCCCGCATGTACTTTCGCGCTTGGCGACACCTGCCGGACGACGCCCCCGATAATTTTGCCATCCTCGGATCAGATTCCATCATGCAACTCTGGCACGATTTGACCGGAAACCTGGCTGTCGTGGCCATGGCCCTGGTGAGCATTTTCCTGGTCGTCGGCGGAATCGTCATCATGAATATCATGCTCGCCAGCGTCACGGAACGCACGCGCGAGATCGGTCTGCGCCGCGCCCTGGGTGCCAGGAAGAAGCACATTTTGCTGCAGTTCGTTACGGAATCATCGGTGTTGGCGGCCACCGGTGGGTTTATAGGGGTTCTTGGGGCGTATGCGATTGTGTTCTTCGTCAAGACCGTATTTTCGTTTCCCATGGAGACCCCACTGGCGGCGGTCATTCTTTCCTTGTGTTTGGCTACCGGTGTCGGCCTGTTTTTCGGGATTTTCCCAGCTATGCGGGCAGCCAAACTGGATCCGATCGAAGCTTTGCGGGCGGATGGGTAAAAAGTCATGGCACAAGCGCACGGTGAGAATCTCAAGCAGGCTATGGATACATTAAGGGCGCACAAGATGCGCAGCGCCCTGACCGTGTTCGGCGTCGTGCTGGGCGTAAGCGTAATCATGCTCGTGGCGGCACTCTTGACCGGCTTCGACCAGAAGATCCAGGAAAACATCAATCAATTTGGGGCCGACACCGCTTTCGTCACTAAATGGGATCAAGGCCGCCACAACGGTCCGCCTCCTTTAGAAGAACGTCAGCGTAAACCGCTCACGCTCGAAGACGCCAAGGCAATTCAGCAATCGTGCCCCGCCGTTAAGGATGTAACTGCTTTTCTCGAGACTGATTGGGATCATGTGCACACCGTTCGCACAAAGGCTGGTTCTGTGTCAGCGATCGATTTTCGCGGCGTTCAGGCCAATTTCGGTGCCGTATATGCCAACGCATCCACCCTGGAAGGACGATTCATCAGCGAAGGGGACGACCTTCATAGGGAGAAGGTCGTGATGCTTGGCGAAAATGTCGCGCCCGTCTTGTTTCCGGAGGGCCATCCCATCGGCAAGAACGTACTAATTGATGGATCCGATTTCACTGTGATTGGAGTTGTGGAGAAGCCCAAGGGTGGATTCGGCATGGGCGATGAAGACCGGCGCGTGCTCATCCCTTACAACACATTTCAGAAGACCTACCCCTCCGCCGATGAAGTGGATATGCGCGCTCAGGCATACCCGAAAATGCTCAACCAGGCCGTGGATCAGATCCGTGATGTGATGGAACGCCGCCGCAACGTCCCCTATGGCGGGAAGGATAACTTTTCCATCGCCACGGCAGAACAGGAAGTCGCGGAGTTTCACAACATCATGGTCATGGTCTACCTCGCCATGATTGTTCTCAGTTCGATTGGCCTGTTAATCGGCGGCGTCGGTGTGATGAACATCATGCTCGTCAGTGTGACCGAGCGTACTCGGGAGATTGGCGTTCGTAAAGCGATTGGAGCCAAGCGCAAAGACATCACCTGGCAATTTCTGCTTGAGGCTATGACGTTGACCGGCGCCGGCGGCCTTCTCGCGTTAATACTGGTTTTTATCCTGGTGTTCTTAGTTCGTTGGCTCCTGGATTGGCCCGGAATAGTTCCTCTCTGGGCCGCCGTCACTGGAATTACCGTCAGCGTCAGCATCGGACTGATCTTTGGTGTGTGGCCCGCGGTTAAGGCTGCTAAGCTCGATCCCGTCGAAGCTCTCCGGTACGAGTGAGCTTGCGTCAACTCTGTCAATAACCAGAAAGACTAAAAGCAAAATGCCGGGTACGTCGCGCTTGTTATTAGGCGCCGGCTGCCTTCGGAGGAAACTCTGGAGTTTCGCCAGACGGCGAGGAGTTAGAAGTGGCCTCCAACGCGCGCGACACGTTATTCGGGTCGTTTGACAATCCCACCAACGTGGTTTGCGCGTGCTGATCCACCGCGCTAACCGCGGCAACTAAACAAGAATAGAGGAACGCCTTGATCCCCGAGCGGAATTCCATGGTGGATTGCTCGGCAGCGCGCGCCACATCGGACTCGAGTGACCGGCGGCGGGCCTCCACCGCTGCGCGGCTTTCCGCATCCAACGAAGCCATTGACGACGAAACCCGCTCTCTCGCCTCAGCGAGAATCTGATCTACCTGAGACTCAACACGTCGGCGAAACTCCTCGAGTGTGTTGTTGCAAACTTTTTGAAGCAACGCACGCGTTTCGCTGGAACGCGCCTCGAGCTCCAATGATGCTTCCTGCGTGACCACCTGTTTCTGTTCCATCAGCCGGATCAGATGACGATCCGATACCCGGGCCGCCGCATTTTCAAATTCCCTCTTGGCATTGTCAACGCACTGCTCGACCGACGCCAAATCCTGCGGCGCTAATCCTCGCGGTGCGCGTTCAATCAGATTACGATACTCGATAAGATGATTGCGGTTCTCAACCGTTACCCTGTCGAGTTGCTGCGAAATCTCATTCGCACGGTTGTTGTTTTGACCATGCAGCTGTTCAAAGTGACCAGACACCTCGCCTAGGCGCCACTCCAGGTGGCTAAGAATCCCTTCGCGAAAAGAAGTCAGGTTCGAATTAAGTTGATCCTGAGATATTCCCGGAGCGTCGCTCGTTAACTGCGAACGAACCTCAGCAAGGCCTTGTTCGTGCTGCGAACGCGCCTGCCTGGTTTCCATCGCCAGACCTTCCAGCTGAGTGGCTAGATCATTGACGCGGTTGCGCGCGGCCTCCAACTTTCGTTCACTGTCGGCGTACAGTTCGCTCAGATGTTTTTCGAACCTATCGGACGCCTCCGCACGGAACGCATCGAGTCGAGCTTCCAGATCTACTCTGGAAACCGCATCGAATGCTGGCTCCGCAGTGGTGGCATTCGACTGGGCTTGCGCGGTTTGCGCGATAGCCTGATCCAGGTGAGCGCGGGTCTCTGCCATGGCGCGTTGCGCGTTTTCGTTGATTTGCGCCAACTGCTGTGCGGTAATCTCGGCCGCGCGAGTTTCCAGTTGAGAATTAGACCGTGCAAACGATTCGTTCAGCCGGGTCTCAAGCTGAGGTGCGGTTTCATTGGCGAAGCGTTCCACAAACTTCTGAGAATCGCTTAGGGCCTGTTGCGCAAGCGCTGTGAGCGCCTCGATTCGCCGGGCCACTTCTTCGGCTCGGTCGCGGTATGCGTGGAGTTCCGTTTCCCACAGAGACTTGGCTTCGGCCAGATGCGATGCCGAGAATTCCTCCGTTTGACGGACATTGGCTTTCCATCCATCTTCGATCTTGCCCAGAGCGACTTTCACAGCATCGTCAAGCTGGGTAGATAGCGACGACTGCACGGCCTTATCCGCGGCTAACTGCAGCTTGCCTTGCAGCGCCTGAAGAAGCTGCTCCGCAGTGACCACGATCCGCTCTGCTTTAGTGGGAGGATTGTCTTTCTCTGCCCCATTGTCTGATCCTGCGTTGCCAGCAGGAGGAGGGCCCGGAAATACGGTTACTTCCGACCTGCGTTCGCTCTGAGCTTGGCGATCCCCAGGAAAAGTATGTCCTTGCGCTGTGTCCGGAGGGGCAACGGCAACTGCCGCACCCCGGGATGCGCTGTCCAGTGCCCCAAGAAGCTGTTGCCAATCCTCCGGCGGAGCTGGAATCCCCCAGACATTCCCGGGAGTCTCCAACTCAACACCAACCTGACACAGTTCCCGCGAATTATGAGCGGTAAAAACAGAACGGACCCGGGCACGAACAGGTCGCGAATTTGCTCCGTCCGTTCCCGTGACTTGCAGCGTTACCCAGCCTTCCGGGGCGTACTCATGCCGGGAAGAATATCGGCAACCGTGAAGATTCACGGAAACGGCCGACGTTCTTTCCTGAAAGATTTCACCACGGCGATTCGTCCCAAGCACGATCAGCGAAACCGGGCGCTCGATTCGCGAACTTCGGCGCTTGTCGCGTTCCTGACCAGAAATATGAGACTGCGAAAGGGGCGGCGTATTCATCTCTTCACCCTCTGTAACCTTGGATTCATTAGATTCATGCACATCGCTCTCAAACGGCTCAGCGTCGGCGGGTTTTCCCTTGGATTCTGCTCTGAGAGGGCTGCTAGGAGTATTAGAATCAACGAGTTCTTCCCACACTTGTTGGTCTCTCAGACGCACCTTCAAAATGAGGCCGAGGACTAGCGCACCGAGAGCTGCTCCAACAACGATCCAAAAAAAAAGCGACATAGTGATGACGCGGGGCTACCTGCAAACAATCCGTCCCTGGGTTGGATGGCGAATAGGGCATTTTGCCCAGCGTAAGGTGAATTGTGAACGAAAACCGACTCCGGCGGCAAGGAATTTATAAACCGCACCTTCACAAGGCTCTAGGCTAGTTGCAAACGGACAGAAAGCTAACCAATGACGCACCTTAATGGCCTTAAAAAGGGGAATTGAACCGCCTAACTTACGCTGAGCGGAGCAGCCGAGCCGCCCGGGATCGAAGCGAAATCTCGGCTGGCACAAGCGCTTGTGCTGGAGCAGGTTTCCGGCGGCTCAAGGGAAAGAGCTGTTCGGCCAAATTTTCAGCCGAGGCGATCCTTAGTTGAGGCTCTTTGGTTAGGCATGCAGCCACAAGGTCATCGAGAATCGTTGGTATCGAGGGATTCGAACGAGAGGGTGCCAAAGGCGTCGAGGAGAGGATCTGATTACAAACAATTGGGATACTGTCACCGGCAAACGGATTTATACCGGTTAGCATCTCGTGTAGGACCACCCCGAGAGAGAATAAGTCCGAGCGGGCGTCCTGCGCGCGACCCAGGATCTGTTCAGGACACCAATACGCAGGGGTGCCCCGGACCGCGGAATCCGTCTGGTGACTGGCTAGACGCGCCATGCCGAAGTCCGTTAGTTTCACGCGGTTCTCATTGGTGATCAGGATATTCGCCGGCTTGATGTCGCCGTGAATAACCGCGCGGCGATGAGCAACCGCCAACGCCTGCGCCACATGGGCTGCCCATTCGCACGCTGTGGGGAACGGAACGCTTCCTTTGGCAATGATTTTCTCCAGCGGCTGCCCTTCCACCAATTCCATCACCAGATAAGGAGTCTGCGTGGATTCCTCGATCCCCATATCATGTACGGTGATGATTGACGGATGGGACAGTTTTCCTACCACTCGAGCCTCGCGCAGGAAACGGTTTCTGGCGTCGCCCCGGGCCAGCTGCGGAGAAAACAGCTTAATGGCTACGGAACGATCGATCAGCGGGTCGTGTCCGCGCACGACTCGGCTATGAGCTCCAACCCCTAGTGTTTCGTGTACTTGGTAGCGGCCGACTTGCACGGGCAGTGTGCTCCTCAGTGCGCCGATCGGATTAGAGCGGCGTTACAAAGAGGATAGAAGCAAAGCAGTGCGGAAGAAATGAAGCAACAGTCACGTTTTAGAAGTACTGAAGTACTGCCATGGAAGGCACTGCCAGCGCCGGTTATTTCCCAAGCGCCGCCTTCAAAGTGGCATCGGACTGCAGGCGTTCCGGCAGCGCGCGGATAAAAGTGATCATCGACGGATGCCAATGGCGATGAAAGCCGAAATAGAACATCTCCGACAAAGCCTGGTCGCTTGTCCAATGTTCGAAGGCGATGCGGTACGCAGCGACGAAAACACCGGTCCGATCCTCTCCAAACTGGCAGTGAACGAAAATTTTCTGCACTGGCGTTTCACGCACCAGCGAGAAAAACTCCGCTAGTTGTGCGGAAGTCGGCGTCGAAAATCCGCCGACCGGAATAGAAATAAAATGAAACCCAAGAGACTGCGCACGAGCGCGCTCGTCGGCGCGCGCACTCGGCCCTTCACTGCGCAGATCAATGATGGTGGTGATTCCCAGTTTTTTCAGTTCGTCGAGGTTCGCAAGATGTGGCTGAGCTCCACGAAACAGCGAATCCGAAATTTCCCCCGCGTTAGGTACGCCGTGAACCGAAATTTTTTGAGCGATAGTAGGAGCAACAGACGAACGCGGCGGGACAGCATGTGGAAATACTGTGGAGGGCGCGCACAGCGCAACCAGAACAAACGCGAAAGAAAAAAATCTCATACGCAACTGTCAAGAAATAGTTTACGGGAACTCCGTTCCAACGAATAGAACAATTGACTCACACTCACCGCCGCAACAGCACCACTAGATATAGACGCTTGTACAAAAAGTTAGCTAGATTTTGCGATTTTCTCTTGACACATTCTCGACGCGGATTAATACTGCAAATCCAGATTCGGGGGACGTGGAAGCGCCAGACGGTCCCAGTCGTCATTTGGCTTAGACCGACGTTACCCACGTAACCAGCCCGTGATCACCGCAAAAAAACTAGCGCGAAGTATTGGCTCCGCGCGGAGGTTTTAAGTAGACGCGGAAATGCCTGTTCAGGCTGCGCAATCGCCGGCCTAGGACATTGCGTTTGCTTTTGCGTTTTTCTGGCGCTGAACTCGCTCCGAATCAAGGATTTGCGGGACTACCGTCCTGCGCCTCTGTAATCAGAGGAGTAAACTATATGGGTTCCCCGCTTTCACGGGAGCCTGCAGCGGGGAGGACATAGGATGGCCACGGTGAAGCCGGTTCTAAATGGGAAAATGAGCAGCTCCAAAATGGGCGGCGGATTACTGTTCGAAAGGTATTTTACGGATGGAACTGTGTCGCCCTTCGATAACGTGGAGTGGGAAAAAAGAACGGCCCAAATTGGCAATGAAAAGGGCGTCACCATCTTCAAACAAGAAGATGTCGAGGTTCCCAAGAGTTGGTCGCAAACCGCCACGAACATCGTGACCAGCAAATACTTCCACGGGAAGCCGGGAACAGCCGACCGGGAAGGATCCGTGCGGCAATTGATCAGCCGCGTCGTGAACACCATCGTGCGTTGGGGCCAAGAGGGCGGCTATTTTGCGGACGAAGGATCGCGCGACGCGTTTCGGGACGAACTAACCCACCTGCTGGTCGAACAAAAAATGAGTTTCAACTCGCCCGTATGGTTCAACGTCGGTGTCCAGCCCAAGCCGCAATGCTCGGCCTGCTTCATTAATTCCGTTCACGACAGCATGGAGTCGATCATGGGGCTAACGCGAACGGAAGGCATGCTGTTCAAGTGGGGTTCCGGGACCGGCACGAATTTTTCAACTCTGCGGGGTAGCAAAGAGACCCTCTCGGGCGGCGGAATCGCCTCAGGCCCAGTGAGCTTCATGAAAGGTTTTGACGCGTTCGCGGGCGTCATCAAGAGCGGTGGGAAGACGCGCCGTGCCGCCAAGATGGTGATACTCAATATCGATCACCCGGATATCGTGGAATTTATTGAATGCAAGATGAAGGAAGAGCGTAAGGCCCACGTCCTGATCGAGCAGGGTTACGATTCCTCGATCGACGGCGAAGCCTACAGTTCGATTTTCTTTCAGAATGCCAACCATTCCGTCCGGGTTACCGATGACTACATGCGCGCCGTGGAAGAGAACAAGGATTGGTGGACCAAGAACGTCATCGATGGCCAGCCAAACGAGAAACTGAGCTCACGAGACCTGCTGTACAAAATTGCCGAATCCACTTGGCAATGTGGCGATCCCGGCATGCAGTACGACACCACCGTGAATCGCTGGCATACCTGCAAGAACACCGCGCGCATCAACGCCAGCAATCCCTGCAGCGAATACATGTTCCTGGACGACACGGCATGCAACCTGGCTTCTCTGAATCTGATGAAGTATCTTGGCCCCCACGGCCAGTTCGACGTCGAGTCTTTCAAGCATGCCGTCGATGTGACCATAACCGCACAGGAAATCTTGGTGGACAACGCCAGCTATCCGACGCCGAAAATCGCCGAGAATTCCCACAGCTTTCGTCCTCTTGGCCTGGGGTACGCGAATCTTGGCGCGCTGCTGATGTCCATGGCGCTTCCGTACGATTCCGATGAGGGCCGCGATGTGGCGGGAGCTATTACCGCTCTGATGTGCGGCGAAGCGTATGCGCAGTCGGCGCGAGTGGCAGAGCGCTTGGAGCCATTCCCACGGTATGAGGAAAATCGCGAACCGATGCTTGATGTCATTCGTATGCACCGGAACGCCATGCGCGGTATCAAGCCGGAGCACGTACAAACCGAGTTGTACATGGGCGCCCAGCAGGCATGGGATGACGCTCTGGAATTGGGCGAGAAGCATGGCTTTAAGAATTCGCAGGTGACCGTGCTCGCACCCACCGGCACCATCGGCTTCATGATGGATTGCGACACCACCGGCATCGAACCCGATCTGGCCCTGGTAAAGATGAAGAAGCTGGTGGGCGGCGGTGTGATCAAAATTGTCAACAACACCGTGCCGCAGGCGCTGATGAAGCTCGGCTACACACCGGAACAGACCAGCGAGATCGTCAGCTACATCGACAAGAACGGCCGCATGGATGGCGCGCCATTTCTCAAGGCAGAACACATTCCGGTTTTCGATTGCTCCCTGGCAACTGCCGGAGGGCGCTCAATTGCTTGGCGAGGCCATGTGAAGATGATGGCGGCTGCGCAGCCGTTCCTTTCTGGCGCCATCAGCAAGACCATCAACATGCCCGAAGAATCGACAATCGAAGACATTATGAACGCCTACATCGATTCCTGGAAGATGGGTCTCAAGGCCGTCGCCATCTATCGCGACAATTCCAAACGCTCACAACCTCTGAATGCCGCGGGGAACAAGAAACCAGAAAAGAAGCCGGAAGCCGCGGCCGAACCCGAGCAGCGCGAGCTCTTTCCGCGCGCACAACGAGAGAAGATGCCGGCGGAACGCACCTCGGTTACCCACAAATTCAGCGTGGGCGGTCATGAGGGATACCTCACCGTTGGCATGTATCCTGACGGCCGGGCTGGCGAAATTTTCATCAAGATGTCCAAGGAAGGTTCGACCCTCTCCGGTGTGATGGACGGATTGGCGCTAACCATCTCTCTGGGCTTGCAGTATGGCGTGCCGCTGAAGGTCTTCGTGGACAAACTGCTGAACACCCGGTTTGAGCCCAGCGGCATCTCCGCGAATCCCAACATTCGGTTCGCCACCTCTGTCCTCGATTACATCGCTCGTTGGCTCGGTGGCCGGTTTATCTCCACAGATTATCTGAAACTAAATGGCATGCCTCCTGCTGAAGGCACGGTTATCCCCGGCTCACTCGCAAATGGCACCGCGCTGGCGCCTGCCCCCATACATTCACGCACCCTAGAACCAATGGGTTCTTCGCCGCGTGACGCTCACGAGGGAGCACCCACCTGTTCCGAGTGCGGCATGCTCATGGTGCCTAACGGCGCGTGCTACAAATGCGAAAATTGCGGCAGCACCAGCGGGTGCAGTTGAACGGTACGCACCCCCGGAGCCACGGCAATGACCTCGGACGAAAGAACTCAACAAGTTCTCAATCTCGCAAGAGCGGCGATTCATAAGGGACAGGCACCCCTAGCGATTGAATATCTCAAGACCATCCAATCAGAGATTGAGGACTTAGCCTCGACTTCGCCTTGGGCCGAACATGAACTCATCTATGCCGGAGCCCTTGCAGGAATGAATGATCCTGCTGCTGAAACGGCTTTTGAGGAAACCCTTGAGCGCATTTCCCATCTCTCTGAGCCTAATCGGGCATTAGAGATGCGTGCTCACGAGGATTTAGGTAAATATCTCGCCGGGAAACGATCGCGCTCCAGCGCACGGAACCATTATCAACTTGCAGAGAGGATCGCTGTAGATCTGGACCGAGACGAGGATGTCGCGCGCATTCAGCTGTGCATCATCAGAATTGATCTCGAGGAGAGTCGGGACCCACGAATTGTTTCCCTTCAAAACCTAAGACATGCCGCAAAGGACTGTTACACCGCCCGGGAGCAACATGCAGCGTGGATGCATTATGACGATGAAATTCAGTCTATCCGGAACCGACTAATTGCTGCTAGGAAAGGCAGCGAGGCAACGGTCGACTATTTTCGCGGCGTACTAAGCGAGATCAGACGGAATTGCGAATGAAATCGTCAAACAATCCTTACTTGAAACGTATCGGTAAGCTTGTCGGCGAGCAGAATGGGAGCCGAGCCCTCCAGAAGTTTGTTAACGTTCAACGGAGTAAAGGCGAATCTCTTGAGGAACTCGCTCGAAAATTAGGGGTCGACAGGATTCTTCAGCAGAAATTGCCGTATGAAGGAGCCTTGTTTCGACTTGCGGACGGCGAGTTAGTCATCAAGCTGAACTCTGAAAGCTCATTCGCGCGTAAACGGTTTACGCTTGCCCATGAAATCGCCCATCTCTTGCTGAACACAGTGCCTGCTTTCAGGAGCACCTGCCGGGCGGACGCGGCCCTCGAACGTACCTGCGATTTGATCGCCGCTGAGCTTTTGATGCCGGCGGTCGAAGCAACTGATTTCGTTCGTGGCCTTGGATCGCCTTCTCCCGAAAAACTCAGAGACATCGCCTCGAGATATGCTGTGTCGGTGCAAGTCGCTGCGCTGAGAGTGCGCGATGATCTTAAGCTCTGGAACTGCTCAATAGGTATGTGGGAACCCTCGCCTAAAGTTAGAACCCTGTGGTTTGCGGGAGGTCGCAGGTGGGGCAACGTCCAGCCGGACCCGAGTTGCCTTGCCCTTGCCCTCGCTTCGCACCATGCGGTCCAGACGAGCGATCTATGGGTTCGGGGTACCTTCACTGAACGGGTATGGCTCAACCTTCTCGGTAGTCGGAGTGGTCGCGTGCTTGGCTTGGTTGATTTCGTGAACTGACAGTAAGGGAAAAGCAAGAGGAGGAGACTACAACTAAATGAGCGCACTCCCAAATGGATCCGCACTAGCTGCAAAACAAGCGTCGAATCAACCGAAAGCACGCGGCTTTCTCCATATCGTGCGCCATGGTGCCGCCTTAAATGCCTTCTATATCGTCACCTACCATCGCCTCGACAAAACTGGCGTGCGCCCCAAAGCCATGCTCGCAGAAGGCGCGCAAGCGCTCATCGATTTACTGGAAAGAATTGGTGTGGATTTCCGTTTACGCGAAGTCCGCGGCGCGCTGGAAGACATTCTACGATTGGGGTCAGCCAATATTCCGGACCTGTGGCTTAGCGACGAGGAAGTCCTGGAAAAAGGCCTGGTGGAGATTTAGACGGCTCTTTGTCTCTTTCTCGTGTAGTGGCCGAACTTCAGATCGGTCAGCGTGGTACAGCTACTGCCCTTTCAAGCAGATTTTACTTTACATTAATTTATCTATGTCGTACTATAGTCCCGCGGATTACTGCGAAAGCCGCTTCCCGTTGCCGCACTCTCTCTTCTCCGTGTCTGGCAGCCCACAAAAAATAATCGTCATCCCGGAGCGCAGCGAGGCAGATATCCCAACCGCAATGTCTGCCAAAAAAAGGAACACGTCATCCCGAGCGCCGCGCGGGGGATCCCTCTTCGCCTTATCCCTCGCGACCCGGAAATTAGCCTCGTATAACCCGCTTAGAATGAACACTTACAGATCATTATCAAAACAAAGGACCTATAAACCCTGCAGAATGCGCACTTACGGACTCCCGAGGCCCTAAATCCAAAGTAACTCCTTTTGATTCCGCACTTACAAGAAAATCACATTTCTTTTCGCGTGGGTCGCCCTTTTAGAGCGTCGACACCACGGCTGGGACGTGGTGCGGCTGGGCTCGTTTAGCGCGGGCGGAAAGACGGACGAAGCGCGAGCGGGCGCGCCCGAAAATGCGGACGCGGTGCGAGAGGTGGCGGAACGTGACGAAGAGATTCGCCGCAAACCGGGCAGAGCTCCGACGCTACGTTCTCTGCACGGACCCAACGGCCCCGCTCTTCACATTTTGGATTGACACACTGAACTGTGGAGCCCGGCATCAACGACACAATGCTCTCCCCCGAGTGGCTGCGCTCGAACTACCGAGTTCAGTTAGAAGCAGCCTAAGCAATGCGGAAGCGGACGCCGAATTGTTGCTCTAGTGTGAACGCCAGTCAACGGAAAATACCGGCCGCCGCACGAAATTGTTTGAAAGCTTGTGGAAAATGTGCGGTTCTGCAGGGGCGATGTGGAGGCTATGGCTTTGCTGGCTGGGATTCGGGAGCCGTCGTTTCGGGTTGTGGGTTTAATCCCGCAAGCTTGGCCTCCAAATCCGCAAGCTCCGATTTCGCCTGGGCTAGATCATTTTGCATGGAATCGAGGTTTTCTTTCCCTGCTTTGTCGTGCTCATGATCAGGATTGCTATAGAAGGTGTCCTGCGCGAGCGCAATTTCCCGTTGCTGCAGATTCAGGCTGTTCTTTTTATCGGCTATTTCTTTCTTCAGCGCCTCAATTTCCGCTTTTTTCGCCTCATCTTCGGACGCCTGATCTGCTTGCGATTTCGGCGCATCGGGAACCTTGGTAGCCTTCTGATCTGGGGCCGCGCCATTCGACCCGGTAGCAGCGCTGCTCGAGACGGAAGCAGCAGTCGCCGAAGGAGCAAGATTGTCATTATCGATGACACGCGCGGGCTTTGCGGCTTCCTGCTTTTGCTGGCGGGCCCGTCGCGCGGCTTCTGCCACCGACGTTGTGTCGTCTTGGGCTGCGAGTCGGACCGAAAAGCACGCATAAGTCACAAGAAGTAGTGTCAGCCCGCGCAAAACGGTCTTCGACGACATAAAACCCTCCTCCGAACACGCCGCTGCCATCGGTACCACAAGAAGGTCGGCAGTGACGTGGTGAACTACAGGATACGACTCGGAAACACTTAGCTCAATTGGGAACAACGGGCAGAGCCTAAACAGGCAATGGGGCTATCGTGCTCACTTCGACGCCGTGGAACCCGCACTATTGGGCAGGTCATGAAACGAAAAATGACTCTGCAAGCCAGAGAACGGTTTGCCATTTAACTCGGCATACGGATAAATGAAGTAGTTCAACGGCGGGCCGTGTTGGTCGGCAGAAAGGTGCAGATCTCGTCCATAAGTGAACAGCACTCGATTGACGTCATGAGCGCCAAAGAAATAGTCGCGTTCCGCAGGATTCTTCCACGCCTCTGAGGCATCGACCGGTACCCAACCCGTGTGGTTAAGATAAAACTCGGCCCAGCAATGATAACCGGAAATATCGCCCTCCGTTTTGGACTCGGGCAGTGGGAAACCCATCTCGAAACGAGCTGGGATGCCGGAAGCTCGCATCATGCCGATCAACAAAGAGTGGAAATCCGTGCAATTCCCGTGCTTGGACGTGCACGCCCAAACCGCATCGCCCCTTCCCCAGCCCTCACCAGACTTGTCATAACGCATGTTCGCAATCACGTAATCGTAGATGTGCCGAGCTGCTACCAGCGTTGTGGTATCCCCGGCGGTAGTTTCCTTGGCTAAATCCGCAATCACGCCGTTAAGGGGCACCAGATCATCGGGTTCAAGATAACGTTGCAGCTCCGGACGCGAAGACGATTTCAGCAGCACCATTTTGGCGGAATCGCTATCCAGTAACACCTTGTGTTCGAATCGCGTTGCCACAAAACGCAGCGTAACGTCGAACCCTCTTTGTAGCTCTGGCGCCGTAGGCTCAAAAACAGCGAACGAGTTGCCATATTCCGCTTCGCGCCCCCGTGAGTTCGCCACAGCTGATTCGATTTGCAGATCCGCGACCTTCTGATACTCATCGGATGGTGGCAGAGGGATCCACAAGAACAACTTCCCCGAAGCATCCTTGGCGGCTGGCACATGGACTTCATACACGAATTCAAATGCTCGAGATGGCCGCAATCGCTGATCCAATCGTGCCGGGGAGCGAGTACCGCTGGCCAAGCTTAGGCATGCGGCCAACAGGGACGGAATCAGAGCGGCAAGAAAACTGACGTGTCGCACAAACATCTGAAGATGTCCCCTATTCATGGGTTACGACAAGGCGCAAGTCTACTTGGACTCGCTTCGGGTAGCAACATCCTGGGTGAATTCTGAGCAAACTGCGGGGGAGCGGAATTGTTAAGCCTCGCCCCTACGTGCGGCGTGACGGCGCATAAATACGGCGACTTTGTGGCGATTTCCGCACACCGCCATGGAACACCAGCGCCTGCGGCCGGTTCGCGAATCATCATAGAAAAACAGCCGGCACGAAGGGTTCGCACACCGCCTTATGGGTGCGTCTGGCCCCTCGACCAGCACTTCGGCGGCGGAACGAGCAATTGCAGCCAGAAGCCAATCCAATCCACTTTCGCGTGCTACAAATTCCAGAGCCCACGATCCTTTGCGCGATACCAGTTCATCGTGCCCTTCGGTGACCCGAAGGATCTCATTGATCGGCTCCGCCCATGAGGCAGGGACCACTTCGTCCTCCACAATTGCCTCGAAAATAGCTTGCAACGACTCGTGCAGGCGCAATATTCGAAGCATGACCGCGTCGACCGCTTGCGATTCCGTATGAACCAATGGCCTCAGACGTGCGGCTCGATCTTCCGACACCAGCCGGGAATCAACCAGGAACGAAACAAATTCGCTCCACGAGAGGTCTTGATTCTCGGCGGACAGATTGGCGAAATCCAGGGCCAGCCGACCGGCGACCAGACGGGAGGGCAAAGCGGCCATAACCAGTGAATGCCTCTGGGATGGTTATAATCAGGTACGGCTAAACTTGCAAATAGGTGTCTTGAAACTATCTCAAACGCAAATCGTACTCTCTACGACGCTGCTTCGCCGAGGTGACCGATGGCAGATTATGCAATAAACCCTCCCGATCATGGATCGCCCCAGACAAATATGTTCATCGGAGAGAACGGACTCCGAGCCGGATGGCGCCTACTGATCTATTTGGCGATAGTAGTCGCCGCCAGTACGGGAATTACCTTTGTGGCTCTTAAGATTTTTCATCCGCATCGCGGGCCCTTAACAGGCTGGATAGTCCTGTGGCAGGAGCTGTTTGGCCTTCTTGTCGTATTCGGGGCCGCTCTCATCATGTCGCGAATTGAACGGCGGCCGGTGGGCCCGTACGGTCTGCCGGGGGCCGAAATGTTTGGAGGTAAATTCTGGTTAGGCTTTCTATTTGGATTGGCTGAGATCTCCCTTCTAATCGCGCTGATTAGCGCATTCGGCGGATATACATTCGGATCGCTTGCGTTGCAAGGCAGCGCTATCCTCAAGATGGGACTGCTGTACTTGGTCGCCTTCATTTGCGTTGGTTTATTCGAAGAGTTCGCCTTTCGGGGGTACACACAATACACGCTGGCGGACGGCATCGGTTTCTGGCCGGCAGCTTTGATTCTTTCGGCATTGTTCGGTGCGGCCCACCTCTCAAACCCCGGTGAGGGATGGGTAGGAGCAGCCAGCGTCGTCGCCATTGCCCTGCTCTTTTGCTTCTCTCTGAAACGATCTGGGAATTTGTGGTATGCGGTGGGATTGCACGCGAGTTTTGATTGGGGCGAGACCTACCTTTATTCCGTGCCAAACAGTGGAGCGGTCATGCAGGGGCATTTGTCCAACGCCGTTCTTCATGCTGGCCCGCGGTGGTTGACCGGAGGAACCGTAGGCCCGGAAGGAAGCGTGTTTTGTTTTCTCACCATCGCACTGCAATTCCTCGTCGTGATGTGGTTATTCCCGGTAAAGAAGAACGAGGTTGCTGTGCCGAATCCCCACTCGAGTGATTAAGAGGCCTGCGCTCCATCCTCCGAGCGGTTCAATGCACTAAATCAGAGGCGTGGACCAACCGAATACCTTGCGACTGCGCCTCCGGCAGAAATTCGGCCAGGGCCCGAAGTGTGGCTGGGTGCGGGTGCCCGATTGCGATAGCGTGGCCTTTTTCGCGTGCGTCCCTGGCGGCCCGCTCCAATTGGTGGCGAATCGCTCCGCTCTCCTGCACATCATCCAGGAACGGCACGTTTCGGTAAGCGCATGGAACCCCTGCAGCCTGAGCGGAATCGTACGCCACCGTGCCCGCTGTCGTGCGGCTGTCTATAAAAAAGAGCTGATGTGCGCGAAGCAGCGGCATGAGCTCCCCCATCAGGCGAGCGTCGGACGTGGCGCGCGAACCTTGATGATTGTTTACACCCGCAGCGTAAGGCACCGTGTGCAGCATGGAGTTCAGTTCGTTCGAAACTTCGATCGAAGACATGCCCGGGCGAAGCTCCTGGCTTTCTGCCGTTTCATTCGCCAGCGACTGCATCGGCAGATGCAGCATCACCTGGTACCCCCGGCGGTGTGCTTCCTGAGCAACCTCCGTGGAATCCGCGTGATTCGGGAGCACCGATAGGGTTAGCGGGTATCGCAAAGAGAAGATGGCACCAACGGCGGACCGATCTCCTCCTACATCATCCAGAATGATCGCCAGACGCGGACCAGTTGCCGGGTGAGACGGTTGCGGCAGGGGATGGTTTCTCGACGATCGATTCGCGTGCAGAATGGACTGAACGGTAGACTTGATCTTCTCGCAGCCTGTCAACAGCACACAGGCGCTCAAAGTCAGACAGAACGCACACCGACGGCTGCGTCGCAATAGCTCTAGGCTTAAATTCACGAAACGACGCTAAGCGGCTTTCTTCGCGCTGGCCGGAGCATGGAATAGCTCGAGCGCTTTGTGCAGAACCGGATCTTCGGGTGATAGAGGCTTGGGCCCTGGCGGCGGTTCCTTTTGAGCCCCGGCTGTTGCGGAATCCTCGCCATCGTCACCGTCGTCATTCGCCGAAGACGCGGCCTGCACCACCTCGGTGGGAGCTACGCCTTCCTCGAGAATCGACTTGCCGTCAGCGTTGTAATAATTGCCGACGGTTAGAATGATGGCCGCCCCGTCATCCAAAGGGATTAACTTCTGCTCGGAAGCGAGCCCGAACGTGCGCTCACCAACAATATCGCCTCGCTTGGTATTGGCAAATGCCGAGGCCAGAACTTCCGCGGCGCCGGTGGTGGTCACGTCGGTCAGTACGGACACAGGTCCCTTCCAGACCACCTTGCTGGGATCAGCAGCAAAAGTCTGCTCGGTCACCGTTTGTCCCTTGAGCGTCGTGAGTGTGCCAGAAGGTATAAACAGGCGAGCTACGGCGATGGCCTCCGAATCCACTCCCCGCCCACAATCGCGAACATCCAGAATGATGTGAGAAATGCCTTGTTTCTGGGCGTCCAGTAAGTGTGTGCGGACCTCTTCGGCTGTTCCGGGATCCAGTGTAGCGAACCGCAGCGCCAGCGTGTCGCTGTCAACCTTTTGCACGATAAGCTTCGGCTGAGTCAGCTTCTGCCGTACGATTTCTACCTCATCCGGATCTGTTCGTCCTCGCCGAATCACACCTACTTTCACTGCCGTGCCAGGGGTGCCAGCCAACAGGTTTTTTGCCTGACCCACCGACATTTCCCGCGTGGTGAAACCGGCTATCGATTCCAGAAAATCTCCGCTCCGCAAATCGGCCTTCTCCGCTGGACTATCAGGAAGCACGGATGTGACCACCACATAGCCCGAGCGCTTACTCAGATTCAGACCGGTTTCACCCGTTCCCGAATTCGCGGTCTTTTCTTTGTACTCCGTGTATTCCCGTGGAGTGAGATAACTAGATTCGGAATCCAACGACTCCAGCAGGCCATGAAGCGATCCCGTGGTCACCAGATGCATATTGGGATCATCCACATAATCCTGCTGAATCTTCTGGAGAACCTCGCTATACACCTGCAGCGATTTGTAAGCCTTGTCATTGGCAGTGCGGCCAAGAACATGCCCTACTCCGACCCATCCCACGATCAGGATCGAGACGGTTAGAATTACATAACGAGCAATACGATTCATTCCGCACCACCTTCATCAAACGCAAAAAAGCAGTATACCATTCCGATGAAATGGACCAAGAAAGAGTTGGATTAGAGCTTACCAAGCGGCCGTAGAGAACCGAATATAGATGTCGATGTTGTATTAAAGCCACACCTGAGATCCTATTATGTGGCTTATTTTTCATAACCTGCTGAAAACATTGGGCAAAGTCGCATTTCACTCCTGGACACTGTGCTATTCTACAGGCACACGCTGCGCATGTTTCAAACGACCATTCGTCACGAAGTTGTAACCCAAGGTATTGGCCTGCACACTGGTGTGCAGAGCACCATGCGACTGGTTCCGGCGCCCGCGGACACCGGCATCGTTTTCCGTCGCACCGATTTGGATTTCTTTCCAATTGAGGCGCACGGGCATAACGTGGCCAGGGTCAGTTATGCGACCAGCCTCATGAAAAAAGGTGTACTGCTCTCCACCACCGAGCACGTGCTTGCGGCCATCTATTCCTGCGGAATCGACAACGTTTTCGTCGACATCGACGCTATTGAGTTGCCAATCCTGGATGGTTCCGCGGAGCCGTTTATGCGCATGCTGGACAAGGCCGGCGTGCGAAGACTCCGAAGAAAGCGGCGCTACCTCCGTCTGATTAAGCCGGTGGAAGTCGTGGAAGACGGCAGAAGGATTGGCATCTATCCGGCCGACGAACTATCGGTACGTTGTTACGTCGATTTTGCCCATCCGCTCGTTGGCAAGCAGGAAGTCGATATCGTCGTAAACGCGGAGAGCTTCCGGCACGTACTATCCAGAGCGCGCACGTTCTGCTTTGAAACGGATATCGAGCCGCTGCGCACGATGGGACTGATCCGCGGTGGTTCGCTCGACAATGCTATCGTGCTGACGAAAGACGGCGTATTGAACGGTCCTCTGCGCTACCCGGATGAATTTGGACGGCACAAGGCGCTGGACCTGATTGGCGATTTGGCCCTCGTCGGATTGCCGCTTTTGGGCAGGGTGGAGGCGTGTAAGGCGGGCCATGCGCTACACACTCAACTGGTGAGCCGGTTGCTTGCCGATCCGTCATCGTGGGAAATCACCAGCCAGGAACACGCTGCTAGTAACAATCGACTGCGCGAGATGGCTGCGAAAGCAGCAGATTGACCGAGCGAACAATATTACCCGTGCCCTCTTTGGACCTGTAGTTACAGTCGCGGCCTCATTCCTAGTGCACTGCTGAGTACAGTCACAAACCGCCGCGTTGTCAAACCACTCTGAGCACGGGACAATGCTCTCGTCATGCCAAAAAATACAGATGTAACCATCGTGGTTCTCGCCGCCGGTAAGGGCACACGTCTAAAATCCAGCTTGGCAAAAGTGCTCCACCCCGCGGGCGGCAGGCCACTCGTCGAGCACGTGGTTCGGTCGTGTGTCGCCTTGAACCCCAAGAAAGTCATTGTTGTCGTCGGCCACCAGGCGGAGAAGGTCCAGGAAGTTGTCGAACCATTCGGCGCCGCAACCGTGCTTCAGCAGCCTCAGAGCGGCACCGGTCATGCTCTACTGGTTTCGAGGAGAGCCATTGGGAACGCTAAATATGTCGTCGTGCTGCCGGGAGACGCGCCGCTCGTTCGTACAGAGACGCTACGCGCGCTAATCCAAAAACACAAGAACGGACAGGCTGCGGCGACCATCCTTACGGCCGTGCTGGCCGATCCCTCCGGATACGGACGCATTCTACGTAAAGGCGGGGATGCCGTTGCGTCCATCATCGAGGAATCGCGGCTCACGGCGGAACAGAACGAACTAAACGAGATTAATTCGAGCATCTACTGCTTCACTACGGCCAAGCTTTGGCCGGCGCTCGCCGAAGTGAAACCGAATAACCTGCATCGGGAAATCTATCTGACCGACGCCATCGGCGTGATGAACTCAAAAGGGGAAAACGTGTTGGCGGAGATCACCCTCGATCCCCGAGAAATGCTAGGGTGCAACACCCGGGCAGACCTGGCCGGTGTGGATCACACCTTCCGGGAAAGGAAACGCGAGTCTCTGATGCGCGATGGCGTCACCATTCAGTTGCCAGAAACGGTCCTGGTCGATCCTGATGTCGTGGTGGGCCAAGACACCGTGATTGAGCCCTGCGTGCAATTACTGGGAAAAACCAGGATTGGACAGCGTTGCGTGGTCAAGACAGGCTGCGTGGTCCATGACTCCGTTCTCGGTGATGAGGTGTTGATTGAGCCACATTGCGTGATTACCACCAGCCGCATCGACTCGCAGGTCATCGCCGGACCTTTCGCACGGATGCGGCCGGACTCGCACGTCAAGCGCGGCGCGAAGATCGGGAATTTTGTGGAGTTGAAGAAAAGTACCGTGGGCGAAGGCAGCAAAGTGCCGCACCTCTCCTATATCGGCGACGCAAAAATCGGGACCAAAACGAACATCGGAGCGGGAACGATCACCTGCAATTACGACGGCTTTCACAAGCATCCCACTATTATCGGGAACAAAGTTTTTATTGGCACCGACACTGCTCTGGTGGCGCCCATCAGGATTGGGAATGGCGCTTACGTCGCAGCCGGATCGACCATCACTGAAAATGTTCCCGCCGATGCGCTCGGCATCGCGCGTGGTCGGCAAGTGAATAAGAAGGGCTGGGCAAGCAAAAAGCGCAGAGAGCTGGCCGCAGCCGAAAAGCCGAGAAAACATACGAGCAAGCGGCACTAACCGCTGGGCCAGAGTTGCTTCACGCCGTCGGGCGAACTTCTGGTGTGATAAAATAGTTGTTCCCGAGAAACCCGGAGGTGCTTCATGAAATTTGGGGTCGTAGTCTTCCCCGGGTCGAACTGCGATCACGACGCCTTCCATGCTATCGGCCACGTTTTGCAAAAGCCGGTAGAATTCATCTGGCATCAATCTGAAGATTTGCATCATTGCGACGCCATCATCCTGCCGGGCGGATTCTCTTACGGGGATTACCTGCGCACGGGTGCGATTGCCCGTTTCTCGCCGGTCATGAAGTCCGTGGAGAAATTTGCCAACAGCGGCGGGCTGGTACTCGGTATTTGCAACGGTTTTCAGATCCTGCTCGAGGCTGGATTGCTGCCCGGTGCGATGATGCGCAACTCCGGCCTGCGATTCATCTGCAAGCATGTGCACATCCGGGTGGAGAGTACGAAGAGCCCGTTCACCTGCTCGGCAGAAGAAGGGCAAATCCTGACGATTCCAATCGCACACAGCGACGGAAATTACACTTGCGACGAAGCTACTCTCAAACATCTGGAGAGGAATCACCAAGTCTTGTTCCGCTACACCACAGCGGGCGGAAAAGATGACTCGGCAGGCAATCCGAACGGGTCCATAGCGAATATTGCCGGCATCTGCAATGCTGCTCGCAACGTGGCCGGGCTCATGCCGCATCCCGAGCGGGCCGTCGAACAGGTTCTGGACTCCAACGATGGGTTAGTCGTGTTCAAGTCCATGATCGAATCGCTCGTGGGCGCGGCAAAGGCCACCGCATGAAGCATCCGGTCATCGGAATAGAGTTCGTCCAGGGGCACGATTCATGGTGCCCCTATAATTTCTTCAGGGGCGGTAAGGGAAAAACGAATGGCGACGGCACAGACTGAACTAAAGGTAACGCCAGTAATCGCGGCGGAACATGGAATAACTCCCGAAGAATACGCGCGGATTCAGAAAATATTAGGACGCGACCCGAACATCACGGAACTAGGCATTTTCAGCGTGATGTGGAGCGAGCACTGCTCTTATAAATCCAGCAAGGTTCACCTGAAGCGGCTGCCCACGCGGGGCAAATTGGTTGTGCAAGGTCCGGGAGAGAACGCTGGCGTGGTGGACATCGGCGATGGCTTGGTCGCTGCCTTCAAGATCGAATCACACAATCATCCCAGCTATGTGGAGCCTTTCCAGGGTGCCACTACCGGCGTCGGCGGTATCCTTCGCGACATCTTTACTATGGGTGCTCGCCCGATTGCTGTTCTCGATTCTCTTCGGTTCGGCGAGATCGTTGCCTCCAAAAACACCAGCGAAGAAGAGGCGGCAAAGAATCGGCGGATTCTAGATGGCGTGATTCGCGGCGTGGGTAGCTACGGAAACTGCTTCGGCGTCCCCACGGTGGGCGGCGAAGTTTCCTTCGAACCGTGCTATTCGCAGAACCCGCTGGTCAACGCGCTCGCGCTCGGAATTGCGCGTAAGGAAGAGATTTTCCTGGCGAAGGCCAAAGGCTTCGGTAATCCGGTAATTTACGTTGGCGCCAAGACTGGCCGCGACGGAATCCACGGGGCCTCGTTGCTGGCTTCTGCGGAGTTCACGGAGGAATCCCAGCAAAAACGTCCCAACGTGCAAGTCGGTGATCCTTTCATAGAGAAGTTGCTGCTTGAGGCATGCCTGGAGGCCATGAAAACGGGTGCGATCGTAGCGATTCAGGACATGGGTGCTGCTGGGCTGACCTGTTCGACGTGCGAAATGGCCTCGCGCGGTGGAACTGGCATTGAGATCGATCTCGTGAAAGTTCCTCAGCGCGAAACTGGCATGACACCCTATGAAATCATGCTGAGCGAATCGCAGGAACGCATGCTCCTGGTCGCCGAAAAGGGACGGGACCAGGAAGTCCTTGCGGTATTCAAGAAATGGGGTCTCGACGCAACGGTCGTAGGAGACGTAACCGACGGCGGCTTACTGGTCGTGAAGGACCGCGGAAAAGTCGTGGCGCACATTCCAGCGCATCCCTTGGCGGAAGAAGGTCCGGTCTACAACCGGCCGATCTCCCAGCCCGCGCCGCGCAAAGAAACGGAACAACATTGGTTTCGCTTTGCGGCGGAAGGCACGGACCTAACGGCGAATCTCACGAAACTATTAGCTGCGCCCTCGATCGCATCCAAACACTGGATTACTGAGCAATACGACAGCATGGTTCGAACGAACACGTTGGCAGGCCCGGGCGCAAGCGACGCGGCCGTCGTCCGTATCAAGGAGACTAACCGGGCGCTGGCGCTTTCCACCGATGGCAATGGCCGCTGGTGCCACTTGAATCCAAAACTTGGTGCGATGCACGCCGTTGCGGAAGCTGCCCGCAACGTGGCAACCAGCGGGGCACGTCCCATTGCCGCAACAAACTGCCTGAATTTCGGCAGCCCGGAGAAGCCGGAAGTAATGTGGCAGTTTTCGCAAGCCATTGACGGTGTGGCCGAAGCTTGCGTCGCCTTGGGAACGCCGATTACCGGCGGCAATGTGAGCTTTTATAACGAAACCTTAGGAAAATCGATCTACCCAACTCCAGTCATTGGCATGCTCGGAATACTTGACGACTTTAGGAACGTCCTGAAAGTGGCCTTCCACAATGCAGGAGATGTAATTCTCTTGCTGGATGCCGCCGGCGATTCAGGTACAGACATGGCGCGGATATTTTCGTCCTCGGAATATTCCAAGGCGATCGCTGGGATCGTCGCAGGCGAACCACCTCCAATGAACTTATCGGCGGAGAAGGCCCTCATTGATTGCTTAGTAGCTCTGGCAGACCAGCGTTCGGTGCAATCCGCTCACGACATCAGCGATGGCGGCTTAGCAGTTACACTGGCCGAATCGTGTTTCGCCGCAGATGACCTCGGCGCGGACATAAGACTGGACAACGTAGACAGCGCGCCCGCAGAGTACGCTTTATTTAACGAACGAGGAGCGCGGGTCATTTTATCGGTTCACCCTGCAAAAGTTGCTACCGTTCTCGCAACTGCGAGACAATATAACGTGGGGGCGCGCGATATCGGAAAAGTGACCCGTGACAATACTCTGCGCATCGAATATAAGGGACGTGCTATAACATCTGCTCCTGTTCCTGATCTGCGCGATGTTTGGACCCATTCACTCGAGCGCACCTTGCAAATCCAATGACCAACAAAGTCGCATACGCGGATGATCGGTTCCACGACGAATGTGGCGTCTTTGGTGTCTTCGGCCACCCGGAAGCCGCTAACCTGACATATTTAGGGCTGTACGCGCTTCAGCATCGCGGCCAGGAATCGGCGGGCATTGTGGCCAGTTCTGGGATCGACTTGAACTTTCACAGGGCTATGGGTGAGGTCGAGGAGATTTTCCAGCCTGGTGTTTTGGCGAAACTACAGGGCTCCAGCGCTATCGGTCACACGCGATATTCGACCGCCGGTGACAAGGCACTCCTGAATGCTCAGCCCATCATGATCGACTGCAACAAGGGCAAGATCGCCGTAGCGCATAACGGGAACCTCACCAATGCGTTGGAGCATCGCCGTCGCCTGGAACACCGCGGTTCGATTTTCCAGACCAACAGCGACACCGAAGTAATCGTCCATCTGATTGCCCGCTCGCCTGCACGGAATTTTTCCGCGGCATTGGGCGACGCTCTAAATCAGGTAGAAGGTGCGTATTCGCTGCTGGTGCTTACCCCAGAGGAACTCTACGCCGTAAGGGATCCGCGAGGATTCCGGCCGCTCGCCTTGGGTAAAGTGATAACCGTAGACGGAAGTGAAGCGTGGGCCGTCGCGTCAGAAACCTGCGCGTTCGACCTGATGAATGCCGAATATCTGCGCGATGTTGAACCCGGAGAAATGTTGCGCATTTCCCGGTCAGGCATTGAATCGATCCGCTTCAGCGCCCCCAAGCCTCACCAATTCTGCATCTTCGAGCATGTCTATTTTTCCAGGCCGGATAGCACCGTTTTCGGTCGTTCGGTGAATGAATCGCGAGAGATGCTGGGCCGTTTGCTGGCGCGCGAACACCCTGTAGAGGCCGACATGGTCGTGCCGATCCCGGACTCGGGCGTTCCGGCCGCGATTGGTTATTCGTTAGAATCCAAGATTCCCTTTCGCATGGGCCTGATCCGAAACCACTATATCGGACGAACTTTTATCGAACCTTCTCAAGCCATCCGGAATTTCGGTGTCAAGCTGAAACTGAATCCAGTACGGAACTTACTTGAAGGCAAACGCGTCGTACTGGTAGACGATTCGATCGTGCGCGGAACCACCAGCCGTAAGCTAGTGCGGCTGATGCGTGAAGCCGGCGCTAAAGAGGTTCATATGCGAATCAGCTGCCCTCCCACGGTTTCGCCCTGCTATTACGGCGTGGATACACCAACGAAGGAAGAGCTAATCGCTTCGTCGAATTCGCCGGAGGAGATTCGCAAGTACCTTGGTGCCGATTCCTTGGGTTACCTGTCACTCGCAGGATTGCGACAGGCGGTGAACGACAACAAAGGCGAGTTTTGCACCTCGTGCTATACCGGGGTTTACCCCACTGATCTGGTGCAGCTCGAGGTGAAAGAGGAGAACGGCACTCCGAGATTCAAGGACGAAGTCACGGTGGAACGTGAAGCGTAAAGCAATTCAGCCCCCTAAGAAAATGGACATCGGAAAGACGCTGCCGCTCGGATCTCGTGTCCGGCAGGAGATGTTTGCTTGGTTTTGGGTGGTCCTGGCATTTCTGCTAATCAACGGCACGGTAGGTCAGGCGCGGGTCATTCCTTCCGGATCTATGGAAAATACTCTGCTCGTTGGAGACCACCTGATCATGAGCCGCATTGGCTACGATGCCGGTGTGCCATTTACGAGCTGGCACGTGTCGTTGTGGCGAAATCCGAAGCGCCAGCAGGTGATCATTTTCCGGCCTCCTTACGGCCGCAACAAACCGGATTTGATCAAGCGTGTCATCGGCTTGCCAGGCGAGACGGTTGACGTTCACGATGGTTTCGTGTGGATCGATGGTAAAAAGTTGATCGAAACCTACACTCTTGGCCCCACCGAGCTTCCTCCTTCTTCCGAAATATTGCCGGGCTTCCATGGTTTGCCCCTGACCGTTCCTAAGGGCGAGTATCTCGTCATGGGCGACAACCGCGGCAATTCTTACGACAGTCGCTTCTGGGGCTGCGTGCCACGCGATGCCATAATTGGCACGCCTGCGACAATCTATATGTCTGTGGATGCTCCCGAAGAGGCGTGGAATGGCTATATCGGCGACCGCTTTCTCGCCTATGCCGATGCGGTGCTACATCCCGGTAAGGTCCGTTGGAAGAGATTATTCGAAACGTTTTAAGCGCAGCAATGTCGAGCTTATTCCGAGTGCTTAAGACTGATTGGGTGAGTTGTGAAAGCTGACGCAGCAACAATTAAAGCCAGAAAACCAGAGAAGGCGGCCAGTCCTTCGATGAGCGAACGTGTGAAGAGCGAGATTATCGCTTGGTTTTGGGTGATCCTCGCTTTCTTACTGATTAACGGAACATTGGGCCAAGCGCGAGTAATTCCCTCCGGCTCTATGGAAAATACGTTGCTGATCGGAGACCACCTGATCATGAGCCGCATTGGCTACGATGCGGGCATACCGTTCACCAACATTCACGTTCCGCTCTGGAGGACTCCGAAGCGCCAGCAGATCATCATCTTCAAGCCTCCGTTCGATCCGACGCAGCCGGACTATGTGAAGCGCGTGATCGGATTACCGGGCGACGTAGTGGACGTTCGCGACGGGGCCGTATGGGTCAATGGCAAAATGCTCCGAGAGGACTACACTCTTGGCCAAAGCGAACCGGCGCCTGCGGGACAAGCTCCTATCGGTTTCGAAGTGACCAAGTTCCCCTACACTGTGCCGCCAAACTGTTATTTCGTCATGGGCGATAATCGGGGGAATTCCTACGACAGTCGGTTTTGGGGCTGCGTTCCCCGCAAAGATATTCTGGGCACGCCGGTTATCATCTATATGTCCCTTGACGCTCCACGAGATGCCTGGAATGGCGATATCGGAGCGCGTTTCGAAGCCTACCTCAATGCCCTGATACATCCAGGAACTGTACGCTGGCGAAGGCTATTCCATGTGTTTTAAGCTGTAGGCGGCCCTGCAAACCCAGACCCAGGAGTGCGGCAGGTCGTTGAAGCTAACCGCCCGTTAGGTGGCTTGTGATATCTGTCCCTGGTGGCCGCCCAAGTCGCTGTAGTTGGGCTAGCGAGCTGCACCCCAGTCGTGACGTGAAGTACAGTTCGAATCGTTAAGGCGGCCTAAAATGAAATACGCCGACGCAGGAGTGAACATCGCTGTCGCTGACGATGCCAAGCAGCGCATCCGCCATTTGGCCAGCAAGACGTTTTCACCTGCGGTTTTGGGTGGGATCGGCGGCTTCGGCGCATTGTTCGCATTGGACGGAAAGCGCTGGACTGAGCCCGTGTTGGTGTCCAGTGCGGATGGGGTGGGAACAAAGCTGAAAATCGCCACGGCCATGGGCGTTCACTCAACTGTCGGCGGAGACCTGGTCAATCATTGCGTAAATGACATTCTCGTCCAGGGTGCCGAGCCTCTGTTTTTCCTGGATTATTTGGCAATGGGCAAGCTCGAACCCAACGTCGTCGAACAGTTGGTCGATGGCATGAGCCGGGCTTGCCGCAAAGCCGGATGCGCGCTCATCGGAGGCGAAACCGCGGAAATGCCTGGATTTTATCCATCGGGTGAGTACGATCTGGCGGGCTTCATCGTTGGTGCGGTCGAGCGCAAAAAGATTTTGACCGGAAAAGCGGTAAAGCCAGGCGACACACTTTTGGGTCTGCCTTCCGCGGGACTGCACACAAATGGATATTCGCTGGCCCGCAAGCTCGCCTTTGAAGTAGCAAATCTGAAACCCGACACATACGTCGCCGGAATTGGCAACAAAATTGGCGCGGAACTGCTCAAGCCCCACCTTTGTTACGCGCCGGCAGTGAAGAATCTAGTGGCCAAAGGTTGGGTCTCCGCCATGGCCCATATCACTGGCGGCGGCATTCCCGGAAATTTGCCGCGTGTGCTGCCCAGCGGCGTGAAAGCCATCATCGATTTGGACGCTTGGCCCGTTCCCTCCATTTTCAAATACCTTGCTAAGCTCGGCGAAATCGACACGGATGAACTGCTGCAGTCGTTCAACATGGGCATCGGCATGATCGTAATTGTTCCTGCCGAGCACGTAAAAAACGCCGAAGCGGATCTAAAGCGGCGTCGCGAGAAGTTTTTCCGGATTGGCAGAATTGAACGCGGAGATACGGGCAAGGCCCGGCTGGTGTATTCCGGCGCCCTCAATATATAGCCGGCGCAACAATCCTGGAAATCCTGAATCCCCCCTGAGCACCGCATTCTCGACTACTTCACTCTTTTCGTCGACGGTCTTCCTGCCTTTTTGAATCCGCAGGATTCTCTTACTCGCAGTTCCGGGCGGAGCTTCTTCAGAACTCCTCGCCCCGTTTTGCCGCCAATACGACTAACCAGGAGTTCGACCGCGGCTTCCCCTAGCTGATATTTGGGAGGCTCAACTGTGGTGAGTTTGGGGTGAGACATAGATAACCATGGATAGTCTTCGAAACTCACCAGCCCGAAGTCATCGGGGCAACGCAAGGAAAGTTCGTCCGCCGCCTTTAACAGTCCCACCGTCATCAGGAAATTCGCCACATAAACCCCGTCCGGCCCGCGGGAAAGCAACGAGCTTCCTGCCCGGTAACCCGATTCCAAACGAAAATCGCCTTCGATGACGAGTGCTGGATCGTATGGCAGCCGGCTAGCCTTCAGCGCGTCACGGAAGCCTTCGAAACGAGCTTGGCCGTTGCTGACCCCCAGCGGACCACCGATCAATCCGATTCGCCGCCTGCCGGCGTGCGCCAAGTGGCACGTCGCTTCATACGCCCCGCGATAATCATCCGCGACCACCGCGTCTTTCGAAATGCTGGGGCATGTGCGCATCATTAATACCAGCGGCACCTTCATCTCCTGTAGCAGTTGGCGTAGAGACAGACTGAGATCGCAGATTACTTTGGTCAGCAATATTCCGTCGACGCGCTTCGATAACAGCAACTCGAGAGCCCTCTCCTCTTTTTCTTGTGTATCGTCGCTATTACAGAGCAACAGATTGTAGCCATGTCTCTGCGCTGCGTCTTCTGCGCCTCTCATCACCATTGGAAAAAAAGGATTAGTGATATCAGGAATGATCATCCCAATCGTGTGGGTCTTCTGCTTCGCCAAGCTGCGGGCCAATAGATTGGGTCGATGGTTCAGCTTGCGAATCGCCGCGTCAACTCTGTCCCGTAACCTTTTGCTGACATGACTCTTTTGATTCACCACCGCGGATACGGTGAACACGGAAACCCGGGCTTCCCGTGCGACGTCGTAAATGCTGGCGGCCTTGCCAGTCCCAGTGGACACATTTTTTTGTTGCATGATCGACGGTTAACTCGAAGTGTATCTGCGTGTACGGCAATTATCCAGCTTTCTGACGTTATTCGACCCGCGTCCCTAAGCCGTTACAGGATCATCACTGGGTTTTTCCTGGGGCCTGCGAATTCACCGGGCCATTAATTCGACCCAATACACGCTTCGCGAACCACTCGCGAGTCTCCGCGTTCTCTCGCGAGATATTGGTCGTAAATCCAACGATACGTTCTCTCCATACCGGAGCGCAGGGAAGTGTCTGGTTCCCAATGTAGCAATCTCCGAATCAGCGTGTTGTCACTATTACGGCCGTTCACACCTTTCGGGGCGTTCAGGTCGTACCTCCGCTTCAGCTTAATTCCTGCGATCTCTTCGGCAATGTCCACCAGTTGGTTGATTGTCACAGCTTCACTGGACCCCAGGTTGATGGCGTCGACGATCTCCGATTCCACAATCAGACCGATGCCCTTCAAGCAGTCATCGATATACATGAAACTGCGCGTCTGCTCTCCGCTTCCCCAAATTTCGATTTCTTTTTCGCCTTTGAGCTTCGCTTCGATCACTTTTCGGCAGATCGCTGCGGGAGCCTTTTCCCGTCCTCCATACCACGTGCCCCAGGGACCATACACATTGTGAAACCGTGCCATTCGCGTGCGCAGCCCAAAATCCTCCCGGAAGTGCCGGCACATCCGTTCGGAAAACAGCTTCTCCCACCCATAACCATCCTCTGGCATCGCAGGATAGGCATCCTCTTCCTTTAACGACGGTGCTTCAAAGGTCTTCTGCTTGTCTGCGTTGTACACGCAAGCCGAAGAAGAATAGAAATACCGCTGAACCCCGTGTTTTATTGCGGCTTTTAGCATGTGCGTATTGATCAGCACCGACAACATGCACAATGCTTTATGACTTTCGATGAAACCCATTCCGCCCATGTTGGCAGCCAGATTGTAAATCTCGTAGGCGCCACGGGCTGCAATTTCGCAATTCTCTTGATGGTTCAAATCCAACGAAAGGTTCTCGACGTCGTCGAAATGTTGATACCAGTCCACCATTGGCTTAATGTCTACTGCCCGGATCGCCTTGTGTCCGCGGGTCCGAAACGCGGATACAAGATGCCCTCCGATGAACCCCCCCGCTCCCGTTACCACAACCAATCTCTCGTTACTCTGCGGCACGTGGACCTCCTCCGGCCATGTTTTCGCCTGCCTGGGTTACAGGTGGCTACTTCTCGTCGGGGGCATCGCAAGGGTGGACGAGGTGTACCCTCTAACAGCATAGAATAACGCTGGCCCGTATCGCCGCCAAGCTAATCATGCTTAGACGTGTTTTTCCTCGAACAATGCTCCTCACTCTAGCTAAAATGCATGACGGGTCTAATACGTTTGAAATCCGTTTCGCCGGGATGTTTTCCAACCGCAATTCAGGAGAGGCCAATGCGTCTAGTTCGTTATGAAGGAAGCGATGGTGTGGCACGCCTCGGGGCACTTACCGACCAAGGCGTGATTAACTTGGAGGCTGCAGCGCGTATTTTAGGTCTTCCGGCATCACCCTTCACAGAGATGTCCTCGTTCTTGTCCGCCGGAGAAGGTGCTATCGATCAAGCGCAAAAGCTGATCCACTCAATTCCTCAGGGCACTCTGGTCCCGCTCGCGGACGTAAAGTTGCGCGCGCCAGTGCCACATCCAGGCAAAATCATCGCCGTAGGCTTGAACTATAAAGACCATTCTATGGAATCCGGTGCCAAGGAACCCCCGAAAACTCCAATTCTCTTCGCAAAATTTAACAACAGCATTTCCGGTCCAGGCGATCCAATCGAAATTCCTGCGGGTGATAAACAGGTGGACTACGAGGCGGAGTTGGCGGTGGTCATCGGGCGGAAGGGCAAGGGTATCCCTGCTTCCAAAGCATCGCAGTACATCGCCGGCTATATGCCTTTGAACGACGTGTCCGCTCGCACCTGGCAATTCGCGGACAAACAATGGGTGCGCGGCAAATCCTGCGACACGTTTTGCCCGATCGGACCCTGCTTGACCACTCGCGACGACGTTCCCAATCCACATACTCTTGCCATTTCGGCCAGAGTGAACGGCAATACGCTCCAGAATTCCAATACCGCTAAAATGATTTTTCACATTCCAGAGCTAATCGAATTTATTTCCGGTAGCGGCATCACCCTCGAGCCCGGCGACATCATCGCTACCGGAACTCCTGAAGGCGTGGGCGTTTTCCGCAAACCACCTATTTTTCTGAAACCCGGTGATGTCGTTGAGATAGAAATCGAAAAACTCGGTGTATTGCGCAACCCCGTCGTTGCCGGTGAAGCATGACACCCTCTCTCGCACGTTTCGTAGCCAATATCGGTAAGTCTCTCGCGCTCATTTCCTTACTCCTCGCAATTCTTCCTCCTTCCGCCCGGTCACAAACCCAAGCGACTTCGCATTCATTGCAACTTTCCCGGCCCGTCCGTACTTGGGAGTTCTTACCCGCGGTCGGCCAGCGCGCTGCATTTTTGGGCGATGAAACAGGCCAAATGGAAGCCTGGGTCTATCCTTTAAAGCTGGCACGCGATTTCCACTTAATCTTTCACGTTGATAACCAGGCGATACCCGCATCTTCGCTCGCTCGTTCGATTGAAATCCATCCGGAATCGGCCACCATTCTCTATGCTGGTGACGATTTCACTGTCCGCGAAACCTTCTTCGTTCCCGTCCACGAAAGCGGTGCTCTTATTCTTCTCGAAGTGGACACCGAGCAGCCCATCGAAATCGAAGCCGCCTTCCAGGCCGATTTTCAGATGGTATGGCCAGGGGCCCTCGGTGACACCTTTGAGGACCTTGCGGCAGATGGCCACGGTTTCGTCTTCGGCGAAGCAAGCAATCGTTTCGTGGGTTTAATTGGTTCTCCCACCGCAGTCGAAATACGCCCGGAATATGAAACGAACTACTCTGAATCTCGTCGTTCCTCCTTCCGCCTGGGCACTACGCGCAAAGGGAAAGAGACCAAGATCATTGCCCTCGCCTCCTCCACGCAAGGATTCGACGACGCCACGAAAACCTACCGCAACCTCATTTCCTCGTGGCAGGATCTGCTCCAGCAATCCGCAGAGTACTATCGCGAATATTTGGACAGGACCGTACAAGTCGACCTTCCGGACGCACAACTGCAACAAGCGTATGACTGGGCCCGCGTGAGCGTGATCCAGGGGCTCGTTGCCAATCCAGAACTAGGTTCGGGCCTCATCGCCGGCTACCGCACTTCGGGATATGACCTACGGCCCGGTTTTGACTGGTTTTTTGGTCGTGACGCTCTCTGGACCTCTCTCGCCCTAAATTCCGAGGGTGACACCGCGACCACACGAATCGCTCTCTCTTTTCTGAGCAAATTTCAACGCGACGACGGCAAAATTACTCACGAGGTTTCCCAGGCCGCTGGGCTCATCAATTGGTTTAAGGATTTTTCCTTCGCCTATGCCTCAGCGGATGCCACGCCTCTCTACATCATTGCGATGAACGATTATCTCCTGCAGAGCGGCGACGTCGGCTTCATCAAAGAAAAATGGCCCAGTATTCGAAACGCCTACCAATTTCTGCATTCGACTTGGGACGCTCAGGGTTTTCCCAGGAACGAAGGAATAGGGCATGGGTGGGTCGAAGGTGGTCCGCTTCTGCCCGTGAAGACCGAGCTCTATCAGAGCGCTCTCGGAACAGAAGCCCTGAGCGCGTATGCAAATCTTGCCCGCAGTACGGGGCAATCCGAGTCGAGTGAAGAACTCGATCAGCTTTTTGCTCAGGAGAAAACCAAACTGAACGACGCCTTTTGGCTCAGCGGGCCAAGCCGTTTCGCTTTCGCCTTGGATCATGACAATCATCCAGTGGATGAATTGAGTGTTCTCGCTACGGTGCCAATGTGGTTTGGTCTCGTGGATGAAAGCAGAGCCAACTCCACCATCACCCAACTTGCCGGACTGGACCACCAGACCGATTGGGGCATGCGCATTATTTCATCTACGTCTCCGAGGTACAGCGGCGCGGGCTACCACTTCGGCTCCGTGTGGCCGTTATTCACCGGCTGGGCTTCAGTTGGTGAATACAGATACCACCGGTCCCAACCCGCTTACGAGAACCTGCGATCGAATGCTTTGCTGGCGTTCGATGGTTCGCTTGGCCATGTTACCGAAGTGCTTTCCGGAACCAGCAATGAACCTTTATCCACCAACTCGCCTCACCAGATCTGGTCGGCGGCCATGGTGATTAGTCCGATCCTGCGCGGCCTATTCGGTCTTCAGACCGATTTTCTCGCGCACACAATCACGTTTGCTCCGCATCCTCCCGCAAACTGGTCGTCCTTCGCGGTCCGCAATGTACCCTTGGGCGCCACGCATGTTGACTTTCGATATAGCAAAACCCTTACTGACATCACCTTGGAGGTCACTCAGACCGGCTCTGATGCCTTCACACTGAATTTCGAGCCGGCCTTAAGCCTTCGCGCGAAGGTCCTTGCTCTTCAAGTAAATGGCCGCCCAGTGGCATTTCACGTCGCCGCCAATGAAATCGACCAACACGTGCTTATCCATCTTTCGCTCAACACGAAATCGAACACGATTCGCATCCATCTCAAGAACGAATTTGGCTTTTCCTACGATTCTGTTCTCCCCGGCTTAGGTGAGAGGAGTCATGGATTGCGTATCCTATCGGAGTCGTGGTCCCCTACCCGAGACTCGCTCACCGCGAATGTTTCGGGCACTCCGGACAACTCCTACGATCTCTCAATCTGGAATCCGCAGGAAATTCGTTCCGTCGACGGCGCGCAGCTCTTTCCAACCAAAGACGGTGGCTCCATTGCCCGCATCCATATTCCACCGTCTACAACCGATACCTCGGGCTCGACAACAGTAGTGTTTCACTTTTGACGCAATCAACGCCGTTTTCCCTCGCAGGGACGAAACTTGGACTTGTTGTGAATTAAAAGTCTAGCCATCCGTAAAAGTTAACCCGAATGCTCTACCATTGAGCTACCGGGGAGCGGTTGCGTAGGCCCTCGGGGCTACCGAACGCAAATACCCAGTTCTCTTGGCGCAGGTCGCGATATGGAGCTACGGGCAACGCCTGCGGACCATCTGTTTCGACCTTCAACAGCGCAAGATCCATCTGCAGTGTGACGCCGACAATCTGCGCGGGTACAACTCGCCCCTTCGCGGCCAAAACACTCCGAGCAGAACTGTCCGAATTCAGCTCGGGAAGCACTACCTGGATCCGCTGCGCGCCCGTCACCACGTGCACATTTGTGATGATGTATCCGGTGGGGTTGACGACAAACCCGCTCCCTATGGCGCTTTGCCTTCCAATCACCACGTATTCCCGTGTCCGCCTTCCCCGACTGTCCCAAAACCCGTCACGAGAATCTGTACCGCGCTAGGGGATACGCTTTTGATAACGGCTTGCACTGATTCGTTTACTTACGCAACTCCCGTGAAGCCGTGAAACAACCGGGGCGAGGCGGCGACCACGCAGCGCCGAACTGCTCTCATGAGCAGCGAACTATGCTTTTGCCCCGACGCCGATTTTTCGCAGGATGTCTTCCATCAGGCACCACTTGGTGAAGCCGGATTGCAAGAGATTGGCGCCGACGAAAGCGGTGAACCAGTACCAGTTGTGATTCACCCAGGTTCCAAGCCAGAGACGCCAGAATAAAGGTACCCGCTATGATACGGATATAACGCTCTAGCTTCATTGCCCACCTCGTTCGCTCATGTAGTAGAGAACCGGAACCGCCATGCGGGAAAGAAGCGTGGACGCGACCTCTCCCGCCATCAAGGAAATCGCCAAGCCCTGGAAAATCGGATCAAACAGAATGACGCCTGCTCCGACTACGACTGCTGCGGCAGTCAACAACATCGGGCGGAACCGCACTGCTCCTGCATCCACCACCGCGTCCTCAAGCGCCATTCCCTGTTCGCGGCGCAGCTTGATGAAATCGACCAGGATGATGGAATTCCGCACGATAATGCCCGCGCCTGCGATAAAGCCGATCATTGAAGTTGCGGTGAAGAACGCACCCATCGCGGTGTGCGCCGGCAAGATACCGACCAGAGTCAATGGGATTGGCGCCATTATAACCAGCGGCGTCTTGAACGTTTGGAACCAGCCGACGACCAGCACATAAATGAGCACGAGAACTGCGGCGAAGGCCAGACCCAGATCGCGAAAAACTTCATAGGTGATGTGCCATTCGCCATCCCACTTGATGGCGATCTTCTTCGAGTCCGGCGGTTGAATCGCCGTGAATTGTTCGATCTTGTAGCCTTCGGGCAACTGCAACCCACTGATTTTGTCACCCAATTTCCCGATGGCGTACACAGGGCTTTCTTCGGCTCCGGCAACGTCGGCGGTGACATAAACAACCTCGCGCAAATTCTTGCGGTAGATATTCTTATCGATGGCGTCTTGTTCGACTTTGGCGAGTTCGCCGAGAGGCACCATACCGCCATCGGGGGCGTTCAGGTAGAGTCCCCGCAGCCCATCCATGCTGGAACGGCTGGCTCTGGTCAGTTGCACATGAATGGGCACATCCTCCCGTTCATCGGGCGCGTGCATCAATCCCACGTCTTTTCCGGCCAGCGCAATTGCCAACGTCTGAGAGACGTCAGCGGTGGTAACTCCCTGCGCACCGGCCTCGTCCCGCTCCACCTGGAAATCAAGTTTTCTCTGGTCAGCTACGACGTACCAGTCCGCGTCTACCACTCCAGGGGTCTGATCGAAAATGTCGCGAATTTGCCGGGCGACTTCGATCTGGCGTTTGTAGTCGGCACCGTAGACCTCCGCGACTAAAGTTGAAATGACCGGCGGGCCCGGTGGAACTTCGGCCACCTTGATGCGCGCGTTCCACTTTTTGCCGATGGCCTGAATCGGACCGCGCATTTCTTTGGCAAGGTCGTGGCTTTGCCGGCTGCGCTCGTCCACGGACCGTAGATTGACCTGGATATCGCCTTGATTCGCCCCGCGGCGAAGATAGTAATGCCGCACCAATCCGTTGAAGTTGTAGGGACCCGAAGTTCCCGCATACAGCTGGTAATTTACGACCTCCGGTTGTGTGTGGAGATACGCTCCGATTTCTTGTTCGAGACCAAGGGTGCGTTCGAGCGGCGTGCCTTCGGGCATGTCGACCACAATTTGAAACTCGCTCTTGTTGTCGAAGGGAAGCATCTTGACGCGAACCAACTTGAACGCCACTAGCGAGCACGCCAGCGAAAAAAGAACGACAACGGTAGCCAGGAAAATCCAGCGATGGCGCGTGTTGCGAATCAGACCCGTCATCACTCGCCGGTACAGGCGCGTGGCCGTTCCTTCGGGTTCACCCTCGGCGTGCTTCCCCGTATGTCCTCGCAATAAACGCAGTGCAGCCCACGGAGAGACGACAAACGCAATAATCAAAGAAAACATCATCGCTGCGGAAGCGCCCACGGGGATGGGACGCATGTACGGCCCCATCAGACCACGCACAAATGCCATTGGGAGAATCGCTGCAATGACCGCGAAGGTGGCGAGGATCGTGGGGTTGCCCACTTCGTCGACGGCTTCCACCGCGACATCGCTCCACGACCGGCCTCTGTTTTCCGCGAGCCGGAAATGACGCACGATGTTTTCGACGACGACGATGGCGTCGTCTACCAAGATGCCGATCGAGAAGATCAGAGCGAACAGAGTGACGCGGTTCAGCGTGTAGCCATAGGCATAGAAGATGAACAGCGTCAGCGCCAAGGTTACCGGAATGGCCAGCAGAACCACACCGGATTCCCGCCAGCCGAGTGCCAAGGCAACCAGTAACGTGACAGAAAGTGTTGCGAGAAACAGGTGCTTCAGCAGTTCATCGGACTTGTGTTTCGCTGTCTGCCCGTAGTTCCTCGTCACCGTGACCTGGACATCGCTAGGCAGAACGTAGCCCCGCACAGCATCGATTTTTGCCAAGACCGCCTTCGAGACGTCGGTGGCGTTTGCCCCTTTGCGCTTGGCCACTGCGAGCGTCACCCCCGGATAGGTCCCCGCTCCAGATCCAGCCGCACCACCTGTCCCGAAGTAGACGTAGTCCGCGGCGTCTTCGGGTCCGTCCACGACATTGGCAACATCTCCCAGGTATACCGGCCGGCCGTTTTGCACGCTGACCACGATGCTTCGCGCTTCTTCCGCGCTGTGCAGAAACGCCCCGCCCTCAACGGCAAACTCCTGATTGCCTTCATCAAACGACCCGGCCTGCAAACGCTGATTGTTCATCTCCAGGGCGCGTGCGATGTGGAGTGGACCTGTGTGGAAGGCCGCGAGTTTCTGCGGGTCGAGCGTGATCTTAAGTTCGCGCTTCTGACCTCCGAGAAGCGTGGTCTCCGAAACATTCTCGACTTGCTTCACGCTCTGCTGGACTTCGGCAGCGACGCGTCGCAAGGTGAAACCATCGTAGTTCTTGCCCCAGAATATCACCGCAAGCACCGGAACGTCGTCGATCGAACGCGCCTTGATCAATGGCTGGTTTGCGCCCTGAGGAATGCGATCGAAATTGGCGTAGAGCTTGTTATAGGTGCGGACAATGGCGTCTTCTTCCTTGATCCCAACGTAGAAGCGCACAATGACCAAAGCGCTGCCGGGCTGGCTCGTGGAATAGAGATATTCCACGCCAGGCACTTCCCGCAGCAGGCGCTCCATGGGAATGGTGACGCGCTCCTCCACCTCCTGCGCCGAGGCGCCGGGCATGCCAACGTAGACGTCGAGCATGGGCACAACAATCTGAGGCTCCTCTTCACGCGGCGTCTGCAAAATACTGAATAGGCCGAGGAGTAGAGACGCAACAATGACGAGCGGCGTCAAGCGCGAGTCGATGAACGCATGTGCTATTTTCCCGGCGAGTCCACGCTTCACGGGCGTTTCTCCCCGGCTTGCGCAGTACTGCCCGAGATCCTCTTTCCATCGAGCTCTCGGGTTCCTGGATTCAACGCCACAGAGTCGCCCTCATTGAGGCCCGAAAGCACTTCCCACGCTTCACCCCGCGATTTGCCGAGAGTCACCACGCGCCAACGGGCCACACCGCTTGAGTCCGCCACGTACAGGCCGCTCAACTGGCCGCGGAGTACCACCGCGTCAATCGGGACGAGCAAGGCGCGCGCTTCCCCCTGCCTGAAGAACGCCCGCCCGAACAAGCCGGACTGTACTCCCAGTTCTTCGGCCAGATCGATCCGCGCCCGGGCGGTGTGTGACATGGGGTCCGCGCCCGCTTCGATCTCCGCAACCTTTCCCACAATTGACTTTCCCGTGAGCGCGTCGAGTTGGACGCGAGCCGTGCTGCCTTTGCGAACCTTGGCGAGAACATCCGTAGGCAAAGTGACTTCGAGCTGGTAGCGCGATGTATCTTCCACGATGAACAATGGAACTCCCGGCGAGACGAGCGAACCCGGCTCCACCTGGCGGCGCACCACTCGCCCGTCAAAAGGCGCAACCACCCGCGCATAGCTCGCGACACTTGACGCGGCCTGAGCTTCCGACTTTGCCTGGTCTGCTCCCGCTGCCGCCTCATGCAACCCGGCGGTGGCCTGCTCCAAGCCCGCTTGCGCCGCTTGGTACTTGGCCTCCACTTCGTCAAACTCTTGCGGACTGACGGATTTCTGATTTTTCAAGTACACGTAGCGGTCGTAGGTCTTCTTGGCAACGTCCGCTTGTGCCTGTGCGGCGGCCACCGCCTTTGTCGCCTGGTCGACCCTGGCAGTCGAGGCTTGCTCGGCGGCTTCCGCGGAACTTCGCCGCGCCGCCAGTTCCCGCTCGTCCAGTTGCGCCAGCAATTGGCCGCGCCGCACCCTGTCCCCTTCCCGCACGGCCACCTGTATGGCGGTTCCGATGGTTCGGGCGGCAACTTGTGCCGTGTTCACGGCAATGACCGACCCGGGGGCCTCAATCTCATCTGGGATGGGCTGCATCTCTATTTTTTGCGTGCGGATGCCTTGGACGCTCTCGACCTTCTGCGCAGGCACCGGGTTGTTTCCGCCGCATCCTGAAACCACCAGTGCCAGCCCGATCCCCACAATCCAATTCCGACGCAGCATCAGTTCTCCTGTCATCCTCATCTTGTTCATGGCTGATCTGCTCCCGTAACGAGCGGGGACTCTGGCGTCAGCGCGCCCGCCGCTCGCTCCAACTGTGCCTGGGCCACCTGCCAATCCTGGAGCGCAGAAAGGTATTCGGTGGTCGCTTCGAGTTGCGCGGTCTGTGCGCGAAACAGTTCCGTGACCGTGGTGAGTCCAGTTTCATACCGGTTCTGCACAATGCGCAGGCTTTCTTTTGCCTGGTCCGACGTATCACCGGCAGCCGCAGTGCGCTGCGCTGCGGCGTTCGCATCCAGGTACGCCTTTCGCACTTCCATCTCCACGCCGGAGCGGAACCATTCGACGCCATGCTTCGCTTTGCTCGCATTTGCGGTGGCTTCCGCGAGCCTGGCTTTCTGCGCGCCACCGGCGAACAGGTTGAACTCGAGCTGCGCTCCCGCCGTCCAATTCGTTCCGGACGGCCCGGCGAGAGTCATCGCGTCGCGTTCGGTGCTGCCAAACAAACCGATCTTTGGCCCGAATTCCGCTTTGGCCGCTTTTCGTTCTTGGTCCATGGCTTCTTGTTGCAGCTGCGCCGCGCGCAGCGCGGGCCGCTGGTCAAGCGCCGTCCGAATCCAGTCCTCAATCGTCTTCTGCGAGGCCCCAGGTTCCTTCAAGGTCTGCGAAGGATCTGTGGGAGCCTCCAATGGCAGCCCCATTTCGCGAGCCAATTGCATCTTGGCCAACGCTAGATCATTCTGCGCGCGAATTTGCCGGTCCTTCATCTGCGCCAGGAACACCTTGGCGCTCAACCAATCGGAATCCACAATGAGCCCGGCCTTGTGCATGGTCTCCATGCGCTGGGCGCTTGCTTCCGCAGTTTTGACCGCTTCGTCGGCAGCTCGCTCGTTTTCGCGGAGCACCAGCACGCCGTAGTAGCTGCGAACCACTTCGAAGATCAGATCTTGCCGCGCCTGTTCGGTCTCAAAATCCGCAGAGGTGACCAGCTTTTTCGCGCTGCGTTGATGGAACAAGGTCTGCCCAGAATCAAAGAGCTGCCAGCGCCCATCGAAACGCGTTTGAAAGTTGTCCAAGGGCAGCGGTGTATTCAGTGCGTTCAGCTGAAAATCGTTGTTGGAGAACTGCCGCTGGGTCAATTTGGTTCCGAATACATACACAGGATTGTTGCCGCGGGTGAAGTCTTGATGAAAGTCGAACCTCGGAAACCACGCGGCTTGCACCTGCTTGAGCCGTGCGCGCGCCGCTTCGGCTTCGTCGCTGCTCTGGCGAAACGCAGGATTCTGATCGAGGGCCTTGCGCACCGCTTGTGCAAGCGTCAGCATGGCGCTTTTTTGGGTTTCCTGGCTGAGCACAGGCGTGGGCCGCGTCAGACTCCAGCAAAGAGCAAGCGCTGCCACAACAAGCCAAACTTGTTCCCAATTCCTTCGCATGAATGCCCTCAGGAAACCGGCTGTTCTGTAGGTGCGCCCGGCTTGAGCCACACCGTACTTTCCTCATGAATCTCAAATTGCGTCTCGAACTTCGCGCTCTTCTGAATCATGGCTCCCACGCTGCAGTACTTCTCCTCCGACAATTGAATCGCCTGTTCCATCGCGGCCTTCTCGATTCCCACTCCGGTCACCACGTGGCGAATTCGCACGGCGGTGATCACCTGCGGTGGTCGGTCCGCCTGGTCCGCTTCCACATGAACTTCATACCCGGTTACTTTCTGACGGTGTTTCTGCCGAAGCATGGTGATGACGTCGAACGCCGTGCATCCGGCAAGAGCCACCGCCACAAGTTCGATCCGCTTCGCGCCAGTGGCCCCCCCGGCATCGTCCAGAATGAGGTGATGACCGCTGCCCGTCTCCGCCACAAACTGGCGCTGTACCCTCAGCGCCTGAGTGAGCTCAACCTTCGCTGTAATCATTTCCGTCTCCTTACCTTCCTTCTCTCTATCTGTCGGACGGACATCGCGGTCTCGCTCGCCGCCCAGGAAGACTTGCTAGGGACACCTAACCTTGGCCATGCCGCACAGTGACCTGTGACAGGCGTTACCCAAGCGAATCAGGGGATGAACCTAAACCCCTGTTCCGCCGATGGAAGGAGGGCATGGCCGACCATGAGCAACTCTGCCGCCGTGTGGCACCGATATAAGAAATGCGAACGCGTGAAAATTGTTACAAAGGATTTCCGAGGACCGCGTCAGCCGTTGTCTGCGGTTACCCTCCCGCGCCCACCTCGACCGGCGTGCCGAAGGCATTGCTCCAATCCAGGAAAGAACCGTCGTAGAGCACCGGCCGGAAACCAATCAGCTTGAGGGTGAAATAGTCGTACGCCATGGCGGCCAGGCAATCGAGAGAACGGAAACCGTCTGTTCTTCGACGTTGCCAAGAAGTTGCCTTCGCTCTTGCCAGCGACGATTACTTTGGTTCTCTACGGGCAGTTCTTCTATACCTCCTCCATCGTCGTCGCGTGGCCGTGGTTCCTAGTACTGGTCTTCCTGACGCTCGCTTATTACGGTTTCTATTACGTCTCGTTTCAGAATAGGCAAAATCCCGGCAAGGCCGCGAATGTAATGCTCCTGAGCGTCCTGCTCATTTTCGCGATTGGCTTTATCTACAGCAACAATCTGACGCTAAGCCAAACACGCGCTCGTTGGAGAACCATGTACCTCTCGAATCCCTCGGGCTGGAATCTGAATCTATCCGAGCCGACACTCGTGCCTCGCTTCCTGCACTTCTTTACAGCGGCCGTCGCGGTGGGCGGGCTTCTGCTGGTTCTAATGGCCTTGACCAAGTGGAAACGCGATGGCGAGTACGCGCGTTCTGTGTTTCACCTCGGTGGAAAAGCCTTCATGTTCGCCACGATGGCGCAGTTCCTCATCGGCATTTGGTTCCTGTCGAGCTTGCCGCGAGATCTGCGCATGCTTTTCCTCGGTGACAACGGGCTGGCCACTGCGCTTCTCGCTTTCGGGATGGTGGGCGCGCTTGGGGCGATTTACCTGATGAACGAGGCTTTGCACAAAGAGAATGTGCGGCTCGCGGCGTACGTCGTCCCGGCGATAACCGGAGTGGTGATCCTGAGCCGTATCCGCAGCTGCTGTATCAGCCGACGCATCCACTGCAGCTAGGCGGGAGCGACCCCAAAAACTTTTTCGCGAAAGGGCAGAGTCTGGGAAGTTCGGTTCACTGGATCGTGAATGCGCTCATCTTAGCTACTTTTCCGCTTATGGCCAACTTCTTCGGGCGCATATCCGTTTGTGTTCTTTCGTACTTGGCTCTGTTTAGCTGAGCCTTGATCCACCGGTGCCTGCCAGCGTACTATACGCATCTACTGAGGCTAAGCGGTTAGGAGAAGCCTGGGCGAATCAAGCCATTTTAGTTTAGTATGGTAATGTTATGTACAAAATTTAGTATGTTGCTTTATTGGAGACGCGGACAACGCGTCTAGCCCGCGTTCTTCTGACGTCTTGACTGGTATGTGATTCCATGGCGAACCTATCACGACCCGGAGAACGTCTCAAAGATGTTAGATCCCGCTTGGGAATTACCACGCGAGAAGTCACTGAGAAGAGCCAACGCATTTCGGTGGCCGAGGGAAATGAGGAGTTTTACGTCTCCAACGCTTGGCTTACTCAGATTGAAAACACGAATGCTACGCCCAGTATCTACAAGCTTTACAGCATCAGTGCCATCTATCACATAAAATTCAGCGAGCTTCTCCTGCTCTTCGGCGTGGACCTTCAGAAAATCGGCAAGCACCAACTCACGATGCCGTTAGAAAACACGCATTTAACGAGTCTGGAACCCGGGGATGAGAACCGAACGGTTACTTTTCCAGTTCGATTTGATAGTGGATTCAGTCTCGGGAGGACGAACTTACTCTCGAGAATGATCGAAATGTGGGGCGAAATTCCGATGTCTTTGATTCAACACCTGGATCTCCGGCACAATCACTACGGTTATATTGGTCTCAACGACCTAACGCTGTGCCCAATGTTGCGGCCTGGCTCCTTTGTACAGATCAACAATAAGGTAAAGAAGGTTCAGACTTCCAAATGGCGAACTGAATACGACCGCCCCATCTATTTTGTCGAACTGCGGGACGGCTATGCTTGTTCCTGGTGCGAACTCCAGGGAAACCAGCTCCTTGTGGTCCCCCATCCTCTCTCCCCGTGCAATATTCGTCAGTTCGTTCTCGGAGCCGACGCAGAAATCGTTGGCCAGGTGACCGGAATCGCCATGCGAGTTACGGATCCTAACGAGCCGCCTCCAGGCGAGACTCGACAATTGCCAAAGCAATCTTGACGTTGGCCACAAACAAACCTGCGGTCACAGAATCGGCGTCGATGGGTATCGCGACGCGGTAGGGTTCGAGTTTCTCCCAGCCCCGAATGATATCTTCAGATTCTGCACCAACGGACTGGATGTAGAGCTGAACCTGCTGAGCAAGCTCCTTCAATGGACTTAAAGCGAGATCGAAAAAGACCTCTCGGTGAGCTTGTGCGAGGGCCTTCGAGGCAATCTCTTCAGAGAATTGAAACGCAAGACCATCATGATAGTATCTCCCGGTGTTGTAGTCCCGGGTCGACGCTAAGTAGATTAAACGCCCAAACGCAAAACCGATTTTCGCAAGAGTCCGATGGTTAAGATCTTCAAGCGCAGCTTCCAATTTCGTGTTAGTCAGTCTTCCCACCATTGCCTGAGGTTCCTTCTTCACTTAACTTTGTAACATGTGGCGCCCGTTTTCGTTTTTCGCGGGGTCTGTCCGCAAGAAACTCTCGGTGATTTCAGAAAGCCGCTTAGAAAGATTGCAGATGCGCCCCACAGACCCCTTCATTGCCACAGGCCCACGCAGCCGGATCGTCAATATAACGAGTTGACAAAAGATGAGAAAGGCCCAGTAATGGGTGGCAAGGCTTAGTTCGACCAGCGGCTCCAGTTGCGAACTCGTGCGCGCTGCTATCGTGTGAAGGTGCATCCTCCTGCCTACGTCCACACGTATCGTATGTACCCAGCAAACCGCAAGCTCCTTTCGCTGCTGAAGAAAAACTTGTGTCAGGCGATCAGAGCCCTGCCTGGTGACGAAGCTCCAGTCTTCCGATCCAAAGATTCTGTCCGTCACGTCCCGTTGTGGGATTTCCGAATTGAGAGTAGCTGCAAACTCATCGTTTTCGAGCGATTGCATCGCAGCGCGATCCGCGGCGGCGATCCGCTGAAGCGAGACCAGCAGGAGCACGATTAAGAGCAGAGCAAGGATAATGAAGAGCACGGCTACGTTCACGGCCGCATCGCCTTCCATAGGTATGTACGGGCGTCAAGAAGACCTTTCTTAGCCGCCGCGGTGAGAAATTGATAGTCTTGTTCAACGTTCAGGCCTGTCTGTGACGCAGGGGCAGGTGTGTAAGACCATAGTGCGACGCACCAGAGACACAGCACAGCTATGTATGATGTCGGCTGTAAATAGCGCCAGGTATCCTGAAAAGCGTCACCGAACAATGCACGAAGAGCAAGAGTAACGGTATTCGTGCTGATAAACAGCCCATATCCTGACATCATGCCCCACAAGTTTCGTCCAAGTGGAATTCGATACAATGCGACGATGGCAACGAGGCCGATTAACACTCCTGCTTGAAACCCGCGCAGATCGCGTTCCAATTCCACCATAGTTGCATGCGTCCACCATGTCATTCCATTCCGCGTCTCCACGATGGCCTTAGACAAAGCTATGACAACGATGAAGAGCAAGACGTTTCGGGTCATGCGAGCAGCCCCGGGAAAACGACTCAGCGCACCTCGGTAGACCTCCCAAACAACCGCACATCCAAACGCGTCGCTCGCGAGTTGTATGTACCAGTAGAATCGTCCGTACTGATCGGGCTTGGCCAAGTACACCAAGAGGAGATAGGACGATTTCACGAAAACAAACGCTACATACGCGTAGAACAGTGGATAATTCCGAACGAATCGTGCTTCGAAGGCTCGAAATAACAGGAGAGCCAACAGAATCAGACCAGTGAACCAAACGGCCAAAGAAATCATTTGCACGCCCGCATTAGGTGCGCAAATCGTAACACAAAAAACAAAAATGGGAAGAGAGCAAAGATTCCGTATTTGCTCTCCCCCTACATGTCATGCAACCGACGTTGTAAACGGGATTTCTTTTACAGTCGGCGGCGGTGGAGGTGGCTCGGGCCCATCGGCGACCAATATTTTAATTCCGTGGCTTGGGAGGCCAATCACAGCGACCGACCGGGGCGGCGGTGGAGGTGGCTCCGGTCCATCAGGAATCGCACTAATGAAATTGTGCGAAGCTACCGCTGCGGGTTGCGGAGCAGGCACAAGGCCGAAGGGCAACAGACTGGCGAACAAGGACAAACACATTCCTTTTTTAAGAAGCATAGTTTTCTCCTAGGTTGCGGACCAATGAAGTCAAGAACTAGGTCTGCAAGGGAATGTGAGCTTAAGCGCATTCGGGGAAAGCGAGAAGTCGGGCAAAATATTGCTTTGGATACCGATCAGGTCTTGCAGTTCGATTGGGTTTTGGAGCCAAAGAGGGCGGCCCTTTCCAGGCAATCGCTCCTCTTTAGGGGCCGTAGTATCGCTCTCCGTTGGCAACTCCAACAGCATGAGTCAAAACACCGCATCTCCTGACAACAGTACCGTAAGGCTATCGTCCAGCGGCTTGCGGTCAGAAACGTGGCGATCGGAATTCCAACCAAAACTCAAAAAATAGATAAAAGAACAAATGAATTACCAGTATTCCAAGAGGTCTTGAGGGCGGGGGTTGAACAGATTTCAGATTTCCAAAGTGCCGCCGGCTGTCCGCCGTCTTTGGCTGAGTTCCATCGATGATGGGCCTGACATACGGTTTTCGTGCATTGATTCGGAGATTTTGCGATTACGTGCCATTTTGCTCGGTATGCCATTCCCATGTGCAAGATGGAATCTCATACAGAAGAAGGCGAGCAGCTCTTGAAGTATATTGCGAACTCCGAACGGCGACGGAGCACGCGAGTGATGATTCACATCCCCATTCAAGTGGTATTCTGCAATTCAGAACCCAATGAACCTCACGTGAACGCCTTTACGGTTGTCGTCAATGCTCACGGCTGTCTTCTTACTATGGATATTAAGCCAGACGAAGGCCAAAGCATGCGTTTGCTCAACACGAAATGTGTGGTCGAGAAGTCGGGGACGGTCATTTATAGGCAGAGCGCTCGCGACGGTTCCTATGCCGTCGCGTTCGGATTTGATTCAGCTGCACCTGATCTCTGGTCCATTGTTACTGCTCCTGAAGACTGGGAAGCGCTAAGAGGTTGAGGTCATTGCCCATCATTCAACGCACTAAAGTTAGATCCGGTGTGAGAAGGTGGCGGATGAGTAGGTTGGTATCGCTGTCGACCTAATAATGAGGTGTGACTTTCCCGGGAGTCTTTATGGACACTGTGAAACGACAATTGGAACGACTGAATCGAGGCGAGAGGCTAGAATCATCAATTGTCGAAGGCCTTAAACGCGACGGATATGTGTTTGCCACCGAAGTCGCCAGCCATAAAACGCCGGGCCAAAAAGAATTCTTATTTATTCGCGTCACTGACAAAGGGCGAGAATTATTAAAGAGTAATTCAGCAGTGACGGATGAAGTCAAGCAGAGCACACGCTAGGCCCGGGTGTCTCTTTCCAAGGGCTCTACCATTGTCAATCTCTCCTCGATTCAAGTACATCGATGGCGAGTTTACGCCGCTATCAAAACCGCTCAAAACGAGGGGACTCTCCTCTCTCGGTCCAATGGTCACTAGTTGTCCGGCAGCGCCGACCATCTTCGCCGATCAGCGGGAACTCGCGGCAAGCCGGCTTCGACTTTTTTGTGTGGTCCGAGTTGCGTGGGAAGCGTGTCGCATGTGGTGTCGTAGTGCCTTGAGTCGTGAGTGTTCTTGCCCGGCCATGAAGAGTGGGAAAACAGCGAGGGCAATCAGGATCGCGCCGATTAAGACGCCTGCGTCGGCGAGATCGCTGGGGGTGCGGACAGCGGCCACAAGGATGCAGATGCCGATGCAGGAAAGAAGCAGCGACAGAAAGCCCCACATCGAGCGGTGCGTATTCATTTGCGAGCGGCCTTTTGGACATCTACTTCACTGCGTACCATGGTCTTGATTAACTCCGCGATGAAGTCTTGAAGCACCGGCTTATCGTGTGGTCGTCTCGTCGAGCAACCACAATCGCACCCCGGTGCTCCGCGCTGCATTCGGAAACCATCATTTCCTTCCGGCAGCTCGGGTTCGCGCATGTAATCCCGGGCGGCCGCTTTGGTCCGTTAATCCCTGCTTTTGTACAATTCACGATGTCATTCGAGTACCCAGCCCGAATTCTGTTCGATAAAACGAAAACCATACCGCGGATATTGCGTCTCGGACCCTTCCGAGCGAACGACACGAGCCTTGCCCACACACGCCTCGTTTGGGCCCGCAAGGAATACAGCGACAACTGTGTCGCGATCCAGCGCCAGATTACATGCGCACAGAAACCCGCTCTTGCTAACGTTTTCGGTCGTTGTTAGAACTTCGAACGGCTTGCCGCGATTGTCGCTTCCGCGAAGTCTCAAAGGAACACGCAGGCAGACCCGCACCTCACTGCGCCGCTCTACGCGACGATTCTCCAAGGTTTTCGCAATGAATATGTTCAAAGCGTCAAAATCTACGGGCTTCTCGAAATACCCTACGGCACCCAAATCCCGGCACAATTCCTTGGTCCTTGCCCCAGCTTCGCCGCTTACGACAATCACCGGAATCAATTGCGTGGAGCTGAAGGACGTAAAGGTCCGGCACAGCTCGAAGCCCGAATACTTGGGCATGCGTAGGTCCAGAAGAATGGCGTCAGGCTTGTGTTCGAGCGCCAGAGCCAATGCCTCTTCGGGCACTCCGGTGTCCACGATCTCATAAACATCGCCGAGGCTGAGCCGTACCATGCGCCGTAGTGCCTCGTCATCATCCACAAGTAGCAGTTTCCCCATTTTGTCCTTTCTAGGCCGGTTCCCCGACGACCTGCTTCGTCGGCGAACCTTCGGCGGGCGAATCCAGAACACCGCGCACGCCTTGCAGCAAGATCTCTTCCGTAAAAGGTTTGTGCAGAAGATTGGTTTTCTGGTCTAGCACACCGTGCCCGGCGATGAAGGAGTCGGTATATCCCGACATGTACAGGATTTTTGTCTCTGGCCGAGAGCCGAGCAATCGTTCCGCAAGCACTCGGCCATTGATACCGGGCATAACCACATCGGTGAGCAAAAGGTCGATGCGACCGGCATGCCGTCCAGCGAGATGTAGGGCTTCCTCTCCGTCGCGTGCAGCGAGTACTTCGAATCCATGCCCTTCCAGTAGGGACTTCGTAAGTTTTCTGAGGGGCTCGGCGTCTTCTGCCAGCAGAATTGTTTCTGACGCCTTCGTCCCTACCGCAACGGGAGGCCTTTCGCGCGGCAGAGTCACCGGTTCGTCGACCCGCGGCAAAAAGATCTGGAACGAAGCACCCTCACCGGGACTGCTTTCAACGGCAACGTAGCCGCCACTCTGCTTTACAATTCCGTAGACCGTGGCGAGCCCCAAGCCAGTTCCTTTCCCCAGTTCTTTGGTGGTAAAGAACGGTTCAAAAATATGCGCGATCGTCTCCCGGTCCATGCCCATGCCGGAGTCCCGCACAGCCAGCACCACGTAGCGGCCCGGACGCGAGCCCGGATGCTCCCGTGTGTACAGTTCATCGAGTTCCCGGTTGGCGGTTTCGACATACAACGTTCCGCCCGAAGGCATAGCGTCGCGTGCGTTGACCGCCAGATTCATGATCACCTGTTCGATTTGACCGCGATCCGCCTTTACTGTCCCGAGCGCACTTTCAAGTCCGATGCGCACCACAATGTCTTCACCGAGCAGCCGCTGGAGCATTTTTTCCATATCCTTGACCTGGGTGTTCAAGTCGAGCACCGTGGGCGTCAAAATCTGCTGACGGCTGAAGGCCAATAGTTGCTTGGTCAGGGAGGCAGCGCGCTGTCCGGCCTTCTCGATTTCCTCTGCGCACTCCGAAAGATCCGGTTGTGACTTCAGTTTTCGTTTCAGCAATTGGCTGTACCCAATCATCACGCCCAAGAGGTTATTGAAATCGTGGGCGATGCCTCCGGACAGCCGCCCGATGGCTTCCATCTTTCCGGCCATGCGCAATTGGGCTTCTAGAATCCGTTTGTCGGTCACGTCTTCCGCGAACACTTCGTGAAATCCCGAGCCTCCGTGCTCCTGTTTCACGCGGCGGCCACTGCAGCGAACGGTAATCGGCGTACCGTCCTTTTTCTTCCATTCGATCTCTAAATCCCGAAACTCGTCGTGTGACTTCAGTGTTTCCTGCATTCGCCGGAACTGTTCGAGGTGCCGGAAAATTTCCTTTTCTAAATTGACGCCCAGAAGTTCCTCGGCGCTCTCATAGCGCAGCATGCGATGCAGTGCCGAATTAACGCGCAAAAAGCGGCCTTCCTGGTCGGCTTGGTAGATGCCGTAAGGCGCGTCCTCCACTACGGACCGAAAACTCGCTTCGGATATGCGCAGCGCCTCAACAGCCAGTTTTCGGTCGGTGATGTCGCGATTCACGATCACCAGTTCGTCCGATACTCCCGTCCCGGACGAGATAACGCTGGCCGTCGACTCGAGCACCCGCCACGATCCATCCTTGTGCCGCATCCGGTATTCCAAAGGCTTCCCCACTCCCGTCCGCCTCGCCTCGAGTGAAGCCGCCCGGACCCGCTCTCGATCGTCGGGATGAATCTGTTCAAACGCGGTGGACTTCTGTAGCTCCTCCGCCGTGTACCCCAAGACCCTTTCATAGGATTGACTGTTGTAGATGCGCCGGCCCCGGAAGTCGACGACCGCAATCATGTCTGCAGCATTCTCGCTGATCAGCCGGAACAGTTGCTGGCTTTCGAGGAGTTGGCGCCGTATCCGATGAATCTGCAATTGCTGATAGACGGTGTACAAATCGAAAAGCAGTACGATCCCCAGTAAACCGATCAACTCGTTCTGCAGGGTGAAAAAGGAATCGGAATTTTGTTCGGCACGCAACAGGGGCACGAGAAACGACACAATCCCGGAGGTCAGCAAGAGAGTGATCACCACCGCGGTGCACCAGAGGAACCACTCCCGGTGTTCGACGCGACGCAGGTGCGATCGGACCTCGCTGGGGTCGCTGTTTGTCGTGGGCCGAAAGTCAGGAACGTTCATCGACCTCACCCGTTGGTCATTCAAGGAGAGTTGCCGAAGCCCATACTGTGAATGCCGGCTCGGGGCCCTACCAAAGGCAGGGTACAATCAAGGGGGAAATACTGACACGTCAAGTTTACATAACATAATCGAATGCGTTAACGAGTGACCTACTTACGTACATCACGGTATGCAGAGTATTGAACCTTAGCCGCCGAAAAAACCGAAAAGTTCGCTGTTTCTCCTGGTTATCATAACCATCAGCGCCATCCCGGTCACAACGTAGTTCAATCTCTTGGAGTGTTCGAAATAGACGCACACCATCCTGGTTGCAGACGACGATCTGTCCATGCCGTCCCCGCTTGCACCCTGGCAGCGGTACGCCTTTCACTTCATTGAAACAAGGGATGAATGGCTGCACGGCAGCTAACCGTCTTTGCCTCTTATCGACGGACTTGCGCTCTGTAGACGGATTTGCCGCCAAACTTTTATCGGAAGGCTCAAGAACGCATCTGCAGCCGTCGCATCATAGCGGCGACCGGATCTAGTTCTAATCTCGGCCGAGGCCTCCTCGAACGAAAGTGCCCCGCGATACGGGCGGTCGGAGGTCATTGCGTCCACGGTGTCAGCGATGGCGAAGATCCGCGCGCCCAACGGAATTTCCGGTCCCTTCAGGCCCTTAGGATAGCCGCTACCATCGATGCGTTCGGGATGGGTAAAAACAATTTCGGCGGCGCGGCTGAGAAAGGGGATCTGCCTGACCAAGTCGTATCCGATCTCGACGTGGCTGCGCATGGTGCGCCATTCCTCTTCAGTGAGCGGCCCTGGTTTGAGAAGAACGGCGTCCGGGATCGCTAGTTTTCCAATGTCGTAAAGCCAAGCACCAACCGCGATGGTCTTCCGCTCCTGCTCGTCCAGAGCTAACTCCGTAGCGATGCGGAGTACAACGCCACACGCTGCGAGTGCCCCGCCGTCGGACTGTCACGCAGATCGATGGCAGCGCCAAGAGCTCGCAGCGTCTCGCCATAGCTCTGCTCCAACCGCTCGAGAGCGGATGCAAGTTCTCGGGTCCTCTCCTCGACCAATCCTTCGAGCCGTTGTCGATAACTCTCAAGCTCCTGCTGCAACCGCTTCTTTTCGAAGACGCGCTCCAAGCTCGCCAGAACCACATCCATTTCGAGAGGCTTGACAAGATAGTCGTCAGCCCCATTTCGCATGGCTTCGACGCCAACGCGAATGTCATCCACCCCAGTTACTACCACAAAGGCCATGCCCGGAAACCCAGGCCGGACTCGTGCCAAAAGGTCCATACCGGAAAGCCCGGGCATCTGGAGATCCGCAAGAATGGCCGCTACTGATTCCTGCTCGAGCAGATCTAACGCTTCTCTGCCACCGGCTGCTGTTCGGCAGTCAATACCGCAATCAGAAAGCATGGCGGACAACAGATTACGCGAGGCAAGTTCGTCGTCTACGACCAAGACCGGCGCCGACAAAGATTTCACTGGTGCCCAGGAATTCATTCGCTAAACCTACCTTGGAAGTCAAACAAAATGAACGGAGCTCTCCACCATAGCCTGTTCCCGCGTGCCTCCCGCGCCAGGGCAAAACCGAGATACTACATTTAGTAATACAGTCCCGGGCACACACAACAGGCAAAAAATTCAACTCCCAGAAGAGCTTGCGATCGCAACACGCGAGTGAGCGGAAGGGATATGGATGATTCCCTCCCGAACGGCCAGATGAATCAACTCCGTCAACGTATGCACGTTTAATTTGCGCATGACGTTGGCCCGGTGGCTTTCGACCGTCCTCAGACGGATGCCCAGCTTAACGGCGATCTGCCGGTTCCCGCTGCCAAGCGTCAGGAGGCGTACAATTTCGAGCTCTCTTGCGGTGAGCCGGGAGGAGATCGTGGGCAGTTCGATCGTGGTTGCTGGATTTTCGAGGTAACCCTTTGCGACGATCTCGGCAACATCGCGATCGAAAAGACACAATCCTACAGAGGCCGCTACAACTGCCAGCGCGATTTTGTTTTCCAACTGGGATTTCAGAACATAACTGCAAACTCCAATGGCCAGAGCTCCCCTCACGAGTTGCTCTTCGGCGTCCTGGCTCAAGACAATCATTCGGGTATCCGGGCAGTACTCTCGGACCTTGCGCATCAGGTTCAAACCCCCGAGGGAAGACTGCGCGACATCCCCAATGACAACCTGCGGCTTCTGATGGGATAACTTGGCAAGAAGCTCTTGTTCGCTACCGGCCTCCTCTACGAGGTAGGCGCCCGGTTGACTCGCGAGGATGGAAGCAACCCGGTGGCGTACCGATTCACTTTCGTCTGCCACGAGAATTCGGATCCAGTTCTTTACCCGCTCCATCCGCCACTCTCCGGACTCACCAGAAACTGCGCCGTCCAACAGCAGCTTGAAATCTATAGAACTCCGTCGTCCAGCGAGAATGCTATCGCCCAGAAGTGCAGCACTGGGTTATTAAACTCAAAGGCCCCATCTAAGCTGTTCCCGTCGGCTCTCCGCATGGCAACCACCGCAGCGTCTTCCTTGAGACCAACAACAGGACTCGAGAGCAGCCATTTTTCGTTCCTTTGCAAATCTCATGCTCGTCTCCAGGAACCCACCGTGCCCATTTACAACGAGTGCGAAAGAGTCAAACGGCTCCGATTTCCAGGCTCGATCACCACGAAGCGACAGCTCGTTCACTGCGCCTCCGCTTCATCGGTCGAAACAATGCGGCGCTTTGGCCAGCTCCCAGCGCCAAATGCAACTTCGGTTTGCCGCCTGCTCGCACCAGAAGTTTTCTTTATTGAGCCACACGCGCGTCGCGACATTCCTTTTGGACTTCCCTGGTCGGAATGCATGACTTCCTCGTGAAATAGGAATCGCGGAGGCCTGAATGCGAGTGGACCCCGGAAAAGAGCTTAAGGAGGTTGCGGGCGAACAGAGGCGGAGAAAAAATCTTGCTTGGGATTCCGAACAGTACTCGAACTTCAAAGGGGCAAGAGCTTGGATCTTCGGCTCCAACTGCGCTCCTTCCGTGCGGCGGGTCTTTTAATCATTCCTGCGGCGGGGAGCAACCTCACATCGGAAATTCTGGCAATCAGCCCAGGCGCCCAACCGACAGTATGCCTGGATCGCTGTCCAAAAGGTTGGCAGGGCGATGCCGTTACGGTGGCTAACGAATTGGGCTCCTACCAAGCCACGAAGTATTTAATCGACTGTGGGCACCGCCACATCGCGGTGATTACCGGACCGGCTCAGCTGGCCAATGCTGTGGAACGGTTAAACGGTTTTAAGCGGGCGTTGCACGAGGCACACCTGGCGTTGCCACCCGAGTTCATTCAGGAAGCGGAATTCAATACCCGCAGTGGATTTCGAGTGGCAAAGCGCCTATTACGCATGTTGCCGCGCCCTACGGCGGTTTTTGCGTGCAATGACCTGATGGCTTTGGGAGTGCTACATGCCGTGCATGACCTCGGTTTGCGTTGTCCTGAGGACGTGTCGCTGTTTGGTTTCGACAATCTGGAATTCTGCGAATACACGAGTCCCGCGTTGAGTTCCGTGTTCCAGCCGGGTTATCAATTAGGAGCTACCGCAGCACGTTTGCTGCTCGACCGCATCAATGGGCTTTCCCAAAAGCCGAAGCGCATCCTGCTGGAAACTGAGCTCAAAATCCGAAGTTCAGTGGCGGCCATAGGACCGGTGCGCAAGTCCGCGCGAGATCCGGAGGGTGTACTGAGAACGTCCGCGAAACGCTAATCTGAGACACAGCTAGAAGGCTCGGTCACCTCGAGCATGCTGTGGCCGTACTTGTCAGGAACCATGAGAGTCCGCAGCGGCATTCGGGCGATTCTGCTGCTTGTTCTTCTGTTGATTCCCGCCGGCTCAATCGCTCAGAACCCCGCACTTCCATCGGCGCCAGATGTCGATCTTTTCCGCGGGAGAAAGTCTCCACCGTTTTCGTTGGATCATAAATACCACCTTTGAACAGATTAGTGCCTAGATGGTGTTGCATCGACCTATTGAATGCACCCGACAAACCAGGACTTGATCCTGGACGATGCGGTGAATTTTCAGTCCGAATGGGCGTATTATCGCGTCGTCAGACTAAGGAGAAAGTCTTCATGCTCGGCTCGAAAACCTTTTGGGTTTGGCTTACGGCGACATTCCTCATGCGTGCCATAACTTGCGGCAAACGATTGGGTGCTCAGGAAGAACATCACTCGGTTGCGCCTGCCGCAGACTCCTATCGCATCGTAGCTGGAGATGTCATTCCGGTTTCCGTCTACCAGCATCCAGAATTGTCTCGAAGAGTTGTGGTCAGGAGTGACGGGAACATTAGTTTGCCATCGATTGAAGCTCTGAAAGCCTCCGGCCTGTCTGCGATGGGTCTGGAGGCATCAATTCGCGAAAAGCTACAATCCACAAATCCCAAGCCGCAGGTCAACCCCCACCGGCGCGCAAATTCCCATTTCCGAAGTAGCCAAGGTCCATTTCAACCGCGGCCCGGCCATGATTCGCGATGAAGATGGGCTGCTCACCGGCTATGTCTACTTGGACCTAGCGACCAAGGACTACGGCGAATTCGTTAAAAAGGCAGATCGGCTCCTTCGTGAAAAGCTTAAATTACCAGCCGGTTATACCTACAAATGATCCGGTGAACATGAGTTCGAGCTGCGCGCAAAATCGCGATTGAGGATCATCGCGCCCATCGATGCGATGACGGGAGGACTCATCCTTCAATACTGGCTTGGCTACAACTTCAGCGTGGCCGTTTGGGTGGGCTACATTCACTCTTCGGAATTGCCGTGGAAGCCGGTGTTGTCATGGTGGTGTATCTCCATGAATCGCTCGACAAGCGTCTTGCTTCCGGTATCGCCCTCAAGCATGAAGATATCGAAACAGCAGCCATCGAAGGAGCGGTTCAGCGTTTGCGGCCAAAACTGATGACTGTCACAGCGGTTCTTGCCAGTCTCCTGCCGGTTCTTTGGGAGAGCGGCATCGGCACCGACGTGATGAAGCCGATCGCAGCACCGATCGTGGGAGGTATGGTCACCTCCACCATCCACGTCCTGATCCTGCTGCCGGTATTCTTTGCGTATATGAAAGAACGGGCCCTTCGCCGCGGAACACTAGAGGTTGTGTCGACGACTCGTGGGTAGCGGGCGAGCTAAACCTAGGAAATCAGCAACGTGACACCGGCGGTAGCGATGAGCGCCACCGCCCAGACCAAATCCAGGTTCAACCAGGCTTTCCGCAGTAACGAAAGACCCACCCACTTGTAGGTCACCCATGCGATTGTTCCGGTCAAGACCAGGTACCCGAATGTGTGGATGGCAATCGCGAAAAACTGTACGCCAATCCCTGGTGAGTTCATCGAGTGCATCGCATGTCCTCCGTCTATTGCGGACAGGCCCAGCAGAACCGGCAGGAGCATAAATCCGGCGCCGTGGGCGGAGGCCATGAGAAACGACCAGATCGTCAGGTCGCGAAAACCGACTTGCATCCCTCCCCATCGCGGGTGGCTCTTCCCGATGAGACGGTACACTCCAAATCCGATTAAAACGACCACGACGCAAATCTTCATTACGCGAAGTGGAAGGACCGCGCCAGCCAGCACGGCAACGAGAATGACGAGACTAATGGCAAGCGCGTGCCCCATTGCGATCGGCAGCAGCGACTGCCAGACCGCTCGGCCACTCTGCTTCTGCAATCCCAAGGCAACCGCGAACAGCCAGCCCATCGCTGGATTGATTCCGTGGTACGCGCCGAGAAGAAAGAGCGCCGCCCAGGCCCATAACTCTGGATGAATCATGAGTAGCAGTAGGAATCGGACGAAGCGTCCCCACCCTCGAGATGCACTTGATGACTGCGGAGGCCGTCGAACTCCAGGAAGAAATTCTGGTCGAGTGCCATTCCGCCTTCGGGTTTCGCATCGACCTTCACGAGCCAACTACGAACGCCATCGGGATAGAACTGCCCGTCCCACGGGGCGTAGAGCGAGTTTGTAAAATAGATGCGCTTCCCGTCGCGACTCACTTCCACCATCTGCGGACCACCGTTCAGAGCTGCCGCTGGGTTTCGCGGATGCGCGGCGCGCCGGACAATTCCGCCGAGGTGCAGAGAGCCAGTGAGCTTTGGGTGAAATGGGTCGGAGACATCGTATTGCTGAAACTCACCGGTGCCCCAGCAGGAGACGTAGAGAAACCGATCGTCCAGAGAAAGATTAATATCTGTCACAAGAGGCGGCACAGCGTTGAATCCTTGGAGGAGTGGTGGAAGCTTCTCAGAATTGGCCGGCTCGGCAGGAATTTCGATCACCTTCTTGATGGCCCATTTGCCGTTGTCTCTATACCAAAGCCAAATCGAAGCCGACAGATCTTTGAGGGAAACAACCACGCCAACAAATCCGTAGGCTTTTGCCGGATCGTGAGCGGGGCGGAGCTCCAACACCATCTGCTGTTCGGCGCCGAGATCGAGAGCCTGGACGTGCCTGCGCTTCCGTAAATCCCACACGTGCAGCGAGTGGCCGTAGCCTCCCTTGAGCAGGATTTCTGGATTCACTCCGGATTCCACCATTCGAGGAGTGCCCCATTCGCTCGAAATCAGCGTGTCGTGCCCGAGATGCCACCAGAAGTCGTAGCCGAAGTACTGCGGCCCGCGGTCGATTTCCCATTTGCCCAGAACCTCGAAGCTGTCCGGGTCCAGGATGAAGATACCGCCCGGTCCTTCGCCATTTGGAGCACCGAGCGCGCTGACAAAGATACCGGTTGGGCCGCAGTGAACCGTGTGTGGGCGACTGTAGCCTGTGCGAGCCGCGATTGTCTCGGGCTCGATCACCTTGACGATCTTCGGCTTGCGCGGATCGGGTTTGGTATCGATGATGTGAATTCTGGACGAGCGTATGCCGGGCACGACAAGGTAGCGTCGTTCCGTATGCGGATGCGGAGCGTAAGGGCACAGGCAAGCGCTACAGGCGTTCCAGCCGAAATGATGCAATTCATCGCCAGTGTTGGGCATGTCCACCTGTCCAACCAGTTTTCCGTAGGCGGAAGAGGACGGATCGACATCCACTACGCCGATGGCATCCGATGCGCCCGCGTATTTGGGGTTCAACAGCGCCACAAACGCAACTCTTTCCGGTGGCGCTGCGCTCGCGAGTTTCGGTGAAGGATAAAACGTTGGATCCGGCCGCCACAGCTCCATGCTGATTCCTCCGTCCGCATTTTAAACCGCTGCACGTTGATATTTTGGAGGCGCGAGGCGGAATCGAACCGCCGATAAAGGTTTTGCAGACCTTTGCCTTACCACTTGGCTACCGCGCCCCACTGGATGGCGGAGACTGCCTCGTCACAGCCGCCGCCATCCCTTTCCGTGAACATCACTACGCGCTTTGGCAGACCGCCACAGGCACGGGCGATGCGGCGTGAGGATTGTCAATGGGAGCACCGACCAGATTTCCCCATTCCGTCCACGAACCGTCGTAATTGCGAACATCTTTGTAGCCGAGAAGATATTTCAGCACAAACCAGGTGTGCGAACTGCGTTCGCCGATGCGGCAGTAAGCGATGATTCCGTCGCTGCCGGTGATGCCCTTGGAGCCGTAGAGATTCTTCAATTCCTCAAACGACTTGAAGGTGCCATCCTCTTTCGCCGCCTGGGCCCAAGGAATATTCTCCGCGCCCGGAATGTGTCCTGCCCGTTGAGCAGTTTCGGAAAGCCCTGGAGGCGCGAGGATTTTGCCGGTGAATTCGTCGGCGGATCGCACATCCACGAGTTGACCGCGTTTCTGGTTTCGCAGCAAGGCCAACACATCCTCCTTTCGCGCGCGGATGGATTCGTCGACATTGGTGGCATGATAGATGGTCTTCGTAATTTGAGGGAGTTCCGTGGTGGTCAGCAAGCCTTCGGCGAGCCACTTCTTCCGCCCACCATCGATCAACCGCACATCCCGATGGCCGTGATACTTCAATTGCCAGAGAGCATAGGCCGCGAACCAGTTGTTGTTGTCGCCGTAGAGAAGAATGGTGGTCTCTGGCGTAATCCCGGATTCACCGAGGAGTCTTTCGAGCGTGGGCTTGTCGACCAGGTCGCGCCGCACGTGGTCTTGCAGCTGCGTCTGCCAGTTCCAGCCGACTGCTCCCGGAATGTGACCCTGATCGTAGGCCGTGGTGTCTACATCGACTTCCACCAGGCGCAGGCCGGGAGTATTGAGGTTTTGCGCTACCCAATGCGTCGAAACAAGGACTTCCGGATGTTTGTAATCCGACATATGCAATTCTCCTTTTTCAGAAAATCAGATCGAAACCCGAAAAATGAAAAACCCACCAACCAGTCTCTCTGGCGGTGGGCCGGTAAATCCGTTTTGGCTGGACTCTGCGCTCTAGAGCTCAAGCCTCCCCGCACCACCAGAAGACACATAGGCGCAACACATACAGCAACAACAGATTTGTAGCGCCTTCCGTGGCATAAGGATCATCACCGAAGGATACGCCGGAAGATCATGTTTGGCTAATCCGTTTTTTAAATTCATCGGTATTGAGATTTCAATACTTGGGAACGGACGGGTCCACTTCGTCTGACCAGGCGAGAATACCTCCCTTTAAATTCAGTATTTTGCGGAACCCTGCCTTGCGTAGAAAATCGACCGCTTCGGATGAGCGTTTCCCGCTGCGGCAGTGTGCCACGATTTCCCGCGACGAATCCAGCTCGTGCACGCGCCGCGGCAACTCGCCGAGGGGAATTAATTTCCCCTGTAAATTACAGATCTGGTATTCATGCGGTTCCCGCACGTCCAGGATGAACAGCTCGTCCCCACGATCCAGTCGCGCCTTCAGCTCCCGCGGGCTAATCTCCGGTACATTCAGGTCCGGGGCCGGCGCTTCCTCGCCACGAACTCCGCAGAATTCGTAATAGTCGATGAGCTTGTCGATCGTCCGGTGTTCCCCGCACATCGGGCACTGGGAATTCTTCCGAAGCTTGAATTCGCGGAAGCCCATCTCCAGGGCATCAAAGAGCAAGAGTCGCCCGGTCAGATTTCTTCCACTGCCAAGAATCAGCTTAATCGTCTCCATCGCCTGGATGGAACCGACAATCCCGGGAAGAACTCCCAGTACACCGCCCTCCGCACACGACGGCACCAAGCCGGGCGGAGGTGGTTCCGGATACAAGCAGCGGTAGCACGGCCCGTCCGGCATTCCAAAGATAGTGATCTGTCCCTCGAATCGAAAAATTGAACCGTAAACGTTGGGCTTGCCCTGGAGCACGCAAGCATCATTCACGAGGTATCGGGTTGGAAAGTTGTCGGTACCGTCGACGATGATGTCGAAGTCTTTGAACAGCTCAAGCGCATTCTCGCTGGTCAGTTTTGTTTCAAAGGACTCGATCTCAATATCCGGATTGAGATCCGAGAGACGCGCGCGAGCCGCTTCGCTCTTTGGTTTGCCGACATCGCTCGTGCCAAACGCAACCTGCCGTTGCAGGTTGGTGAAATCCACCACATCGAAGTCTACCAATCCCAATTTGCCCACACCCGCCGCGGCGAGATATAGACCGATTGGAGCTCCCAAGCCACCGGTCCCGATCAACAGAACTTTGGCGTTCTTCAGTTTCAATTGTCCGTCCATGCCCACCTCGGGCATGATCAGGTGCCGGCTGTAACGAAGAATCTCTTCATTCGTAAGGGTCCCGGACAGCACTTGGATATTCGTCGCCATGATTTCCTTCTCCTCGTTTACGCTCTTCTCGGCCTGGGTACCCGCAGCAGACCCGCTGCGCCGCCAATTCCCCCAGCGATCGATGGAATAATGTTGATCGTGTCACCGTCCTTGGTCGGTGTGTTTTCCTGGGCAAGATACCGGATGTCCTCGCCGTTCAAATAGACATTCACGAAACTTCGCAGCTTTCCCTGATCTGTGAAGAGATGCTTTTTGAGGTCGGCAAATTCCGTCGTGAGATTAGTGAGCGCCTCCGCGACAGTTTTTGCCGGAAATTCCGCGGCGGTCTTCCCGCCGGCGTGAGGGCGAAGCGGCGTTGGTATTAACACTTTGACGGCCATGCTCTCTCCAGTTTAGGTTCCAGATTTTACAGATACTTCTGTGCGAATCTCGATGGTCTCTTCCAAATAGTCCGTGCGATCCTCATTCAAACGCCACGAGGTCATCTTCCCGGGTACGCCTTCCTGTACGCTCAAGATGACATAGCTATACCAGGGCCAGGCATGCTCGCGGTCATACTCGCTCGGTTTTGCCGGATGATCCGGATGCGAGTGATACCAACCGATGACGTCCCATCCGCCCGCCATGGCTGCCTTCTCGGCGTTGACAACGTCCAGCGGCGTAACGGAAAACCGGTTGTGGGGTGAGTCCTTCCTCTGATTTACGAGTGGGAATAAGCCCAAAATCTCGCGTGGCGTCGTCACGCCGCCCTTGGCCATCGCATCCCGTCCCAACAACGCGCCGCAGCATTCGTGCGGGTAGGTTTCCGCGCCGTGCCCGCGAACCTTCTCGGCAAGGTCCTTGCTGATCTGCAGTTTGTTGGTCTCAGCCATCAGTCTTCATCCCAAAAACGTTCACTCAGATACTTTGCCGCGGAATCCGGAAACACGGTTACGATTACCGCCCGCTCGCCGGCGGGAATCCGTTTTGCAACCTCGAAGCAGCCGTACAGAGCCGCCGCGGAACTCGGACTCACCAGCAACCCTTCCTCGCGTGCCAGGCGCTTCACCAATCGGTAGGCGTCCTCGGTTCCGACCTCGACATTTTCGTCGGCGAGTGTTTCGTCGTAGATGGCCGGTCGGATCGCACTCGGCATATGCTTCCAGCCCTCAAGCCCATGAAACGAGGCATCCGGCTGCAGGCTGACGCAGTGGATCTTGGGGTTCCATTCCCGCAACCGCCGGGTGGTCCCGATGAACGTCCCGCTGGTGCCCAATCCGGCGACGAAGTGCGTCACTCGTCCCTCGGTCTGCTCCCAGATTTCGCGCGCTGTTGTGCGGTAGTGGGCTTGCCAATTCGCGGGATTGCTGTATTGGTCCGGGTAGAAATAGTCGTCAGGCTTGTTTGCAACGATCTCGCGCACGCCACGGATTGCCCCATCCGTGCCCTGTTCGCCTGGCGTGATCGCGAGTTCCGCGCCGTACGCGGTCAGGATTCGCTTGCGTTCGTGCGAGGCACTTTCCGGAAGGCACAGCTTTACGGGATACCCCAGAGCCGCACCGATCATGGCGTATGCGATGCCCGTATTACCGCTGGTCGCATCAATAATGGTCTTGCCGGGCGGCAGCAATCCGCTGGTGAGTCCTGCTTCGATCATGCTAAGTGCAGGACGGTCCTTCACCGACCCGCCTGGATTGAACCATTCGGCTTTAGCATAGAACTCTATGCCGCGGAATTCACGGCCAATGTTAGCGAGACGAAGGAGTGGGGTATTGCCAATCTGATCGAGAAGGGAGTGGTGCGCACGCGGGTTTTCCCGGGTTTCGGGAGGCCCCGAAGAGCCGATCACCGCCGCTGTGCGCTTGCTGAATGCCACGTTCCATTTCTCCGTATCTTCCCGAGATGCAACTTAACCATTCAAACCGACAACTCCATACCTCATTGGATGCCCGGGTACATCGGTCCGATATCTGCCGCAAGCCCTCGGACCTGCTCGAACCTTGCAAAAAGGAGCACATACTCAAATGGAATTGTGACCAAGCTTCAAGTTCCACAGCGCGGCAGCGAGTACATCGATTTCTTCGCAGGTGTTGTACAACGCGAGCGAGGGCCGCACGGTGCTCTCCACGCCAAAACGCCGGAGAATCGGCTGCGCGCAGTGGTGCCCGGCGCGCACCGCAATGCCTTGCCGGTTGAGGGCCGCGCCCACATCCTCGGCCCGGTATCCATCGAGCACGAACGACAGCACGCCGGCTTTTTCTTTAGCTGTTCCGATGAGCCGCAACCCGGGAATTCTCTGGAGCGATTCCGTGGCATACACCAAGAGGTTGTGTTCGTGGCGTGAGATGTTCACCATGCCCACGCGCTCCAGGTAATCGATTGCCACGCCCAACCCCACAGCATCGGCAATGTTTGCGGTACCGGCCTCAAATCGCCCAGGCGGCGGCTGGTACGTCGTCTTTTCGAAGGTTACATCCTGAATCATGTTGCCGCCGCCTTGCCAAGGCGGAGAATCCTCAAGTGCATCGGTCTTCCCGTACACCACCCCGATTCCTGTCGGGGCAAACATCTTGTGGCCGGAAAACACGTAAAAATCACAATCGAACGCCTGCACGTCCGTGTGCATATGCGAGACCGCTTGCGCGCCATCGAGCAGAACCTTTGCGCCGTACCGGTGGGCCATCTCAATCATTTCCCGCGCCGGTGTTATAGTGCCGAGCGCATTCGAAACCTGTGCGAACGCTACCAGCCGCGTCTTTTGCCCCAGCAGTTTTTGATATTCGTCGAGCAAAACCTGTCCGCTGTCGTCCACCGGCACGACACGCAGCTTTGCCGCTTTTTCCGCGCACAATCTCTGCCACGGCACAATGTTCGCGTGATGTTCGAGCCAGGTGATGATGATCTCGTCGTCTTCTTGAATGTGCTGGCGTCCCCAACTCTGGGCAACCAAGTTGATGCCTTCCGTCGCGCCGCGCACGAAGATGATTTCCCGCACAGTAGGGGCATTGATGAACCGCCGCACCTTTTCCCGGGCACTTTCGTAGGCATCGGTGGCACGCGCGGCAAGTTCGTGCGCTGCGCGATGAATGTTGGAATTCTCGTGGGCGTAGAAGTGGCTCAGACGGTCGATCACGCTTTGCGGCTTTTGCGTGGTGGCGGCATTGTCCAGCCAGATCAATGGCTTCCCGTGTACGCGTTCCTGCAAGATCGGGAAGTCGCGGCGAATCGCCTGAACGTCGAACGCTTGCGAAGACAGATTCAGCCCGGGCGCGGTGGCGGTGTGCACGCGCAGCGGCTCGGCGGCCGCAACCGGTGCTCCGGGCGCCAATTGGCGAATCTCATTGAGGAACGAATAGCCAACGGAAAAATCTGTTGTTTCCCGAGGCAGGGCTGTCCCCGGTAACTGTGGCGCGCCCGGTGCCACGAACGGCTCCGGGACCTCGGGTGTCGCCGAGGCCGAAAAGCTGTTCGCAAGCGCCTGCAGCTCCGTCTCGCTCGGGATAGTCACGACAGACGCTGGCGGCAAAATGGGCAGAGGAGTTCCCTTGGGATATGCGAAGATCGGACGGATCTCATCCAAGAATGCGAGCGACGAAGTCCCTCCATAGCGCGTCTCGGTTATGCCGCCAGGAACTTCGGGAATGGCGGTTCCGGGTACTGCGGGAATTTGGGGCTGCATCGGAGGCAACCCCGACGTGGATGGCAGTGCTCGCAACTGAGTCTCCGAAGGAAGTCCTGTTACCGCACCACTTGCAAGCGGCGCAGTTTGCACAGCAGCTGGCAGACTCGTACCTCGTTGTCCACTTTCCGCTACCGGAGCGATTCCTGGCAACGCTGTGAAGAATTCGTTGGCCATGCGCACGAGCACGTCCGGCTCCGGCAATCCCGAAGGAACCGTCTTCCCGCCTATCGGACTCGGCGGCGCGTTTTTCCCCGCTTCACTTATAGTCATGGTACTGTCCGACCTCGACGTCATCGAGTGCCGCGATCGCGTCATCCACCAGGATGGCAGCTGAGCAGTACAGCGAAATCAAGTACGACGCGAGTGCGCGGTTGCTGATGCCCATGAAACGCACGGACAATCCGGGCGTCTGTTCACCCGGTAATCCTGGCTGAAACAATCCGATCACGCCCTGCTTTTTTTCACCCACGCGGAGCAACAAGATACTGGTCTTTCCGCCAGATCCCTTCGGCTTTGATTGCCCATCGACGTGCAATTTGTCGGTCGGAATCAGTGGTATCCCGCGCCAAGTCAGGAAGGGCGTGCCAAATAAGGTCACGGTCGGCGGAGGAACCCCGCGCCGAGTGCACTCTCTTCCAAACGCCGCAATCGCTGATGGATGCGCCAGAAAGAAGGAAGGCTCCTTCCAGACCTTCGTAAGCAGCTCGTCAAGATCATCGGGAGTCGGGGCGCCCTTGCGTGTCTTGATGCGCTGGCTAGCTGGCACATTCTTCAACAACCCGTAGTCCGCGTTGTTGATCAGCTCGCCTTCCTGGCGTTCTTTCACGTTTTCAACCGACAGCCGCAACTGCTCGCGCACCTGGTCATAGGGGTTGCTGTACAAATCCGACACGCGTGTGTGCACGTCGAGAACCACGGAGATCGCGCAAAGCGTGTACTCTCGCGGTTTCTCTTCGTAATCCAGATAGCTCTCTGGCAGCGGCTTTTCATCCTTCTGCCCGCACACGACGTCCAGGAGCTTGTCTTCGACGACGCGATTTACGCGCAGCGTGCCCGCTTCCAATGGCTTCCAGTCCAGCAAACGAACCAGCCACCGTGGAGTAATCGCTCCATACTGCGGCGGTGTTTTTGTGACATTCGCGAGTTGAAATGCGGCGCGGTCACCCAGCGCGTGATGCGGCGTATTTTCTGGCACGAGACACTCTCCTTTGTGGAACAAAACCTAGTCGCGCTGCAAAAACCTTAGGCCACGGCACAAGATTATTCACAAAACTCCGCAGACCTTTTTAAACCGTGCGCGACACCTGACCGTTTGTGCGATTTTACCGCCTCACATTTGAAACTCAAACCATAAAACGGAATTTGCCTGAATAGAACGATGGGAATAGGAACGATACTGAATTTGGATGCGAGAACGGGAACCGGGCTACTCGATTCCGGTGTGCGGGCTACAACAGCGATGGCGACAGCTTTGCATTGTCCATGCAAAATACTGGGAACTTCCTAGTCCGTCAAGCCATTTTCAGTCCTAGAGATCATTGGCCTGACTCCCTCCCAATGGCCAGAAAAGCCTGCATCCAAGGCACCAGTCAATTGGCTGATGCACTCTATGAATTTATTGCGTTGTAAAGTTCCATCGGAAGTCTTGACGGCTCTTGGATCAACGCTCTAATCTAAGTTCATGCATTCAGTCCCGCATTCTTGCCCCGCCGTGACCCAGCGCTGTAGTTGTCGTTAAGACACCTCGAAGTTCCTTACGGCTGTTTTCTCTAAGTGATTCAAACAAAAAGCACTCTCTGAATTCACCTGTCTACGTATTGCGGCAATGCGATGAAGCGAATTCTCAGTTCAATTCTGATTCTCGGTCTCTCGCTCTTATTTGCACAGGCGGGCCAGACTGCTTCCACGACGATCAACACAGTCGCCTATCCCGTCCGCGTTTTGCTGGTAGTCGCTCACCCGGATGACGAGTACGAAATGGCCGGCACGGTCTATCGCGTCGCGAAGGAGCTTTCGGGAATCGTCGATCAGCTCATTCTCACGGACGGTGAAGCAGGTTATCGTTACTCTTCGCTGGCCGACAAATACTACGACCTCGATCTCACCAACGAAAGCGTGGGCCGAAAGCAATTGCCGCGCATCCGCCGCGAGGAAGCGGAGCACGCCGGGCGAATTCTTGGGATACGACATCAGTGGTTCTTGAATCAAAAAGACGAACACTACACACTGAGCGCCGAAGAGGTTCTTGAAAATAGCTGGAATCGACACGCCATCTCGCGAACGATCGTACGGCACTTGCAGCAAGGCCATTACGATTTCGTGATCGTGCTCCTGCCGACCCAAGACACGCACGGCGAACACAAGGCCGCATCCATCCTTACGTTGCAGGCCATTCAGCAGCTTCCACCGGCGCAACGCCCGATAGTCTTTGGCGCACAAGCTTCCGCAGGTGATTCAGGGACCTACCAGCCCCTCTCCAACTATCCCTTCACTGCCACGAACAGCGCCGAGCCCGCATTCGTTTCGATCGTGATGTCCGTTTCGGCTATGACAACTCTCTCTCCTATCAGATCGTGGTCGACTGGGTAATTGCCGAGCATAAGTCGCAAGGCTTGTTTCAGACCAGGTGTATGCAGGACCGTTTTGAAAAACTTCTGGATTTTCAGCGTGAGCGGCGACGGCGTACCTGCGGCAGCTGCGTCGCTCTTTGCTGCCATATCGCAGAACGCCAACGATGACAACAGCGTGCCAATCTCTAAATCGGCCAAGACGCACTAGCTCTTAAGAAACAGCACGAACAATCAACAGGAGGAATCGGATATGAACGTATTCAGAGACAAGAAGTTGCAGGTCGCATTGCTCATTCTAGCGCTCGGCGTGCCACTTGGGTTTAGTCGCCTTGGCTCCGCACATCCAGCCACGCCCGCAGCAGCCGGCGCTGGGACAGAAGAGAAACCATTTGTCGCGGAGTACTACTACAAAGCGAAGTGGGGCCACGCGGACGAGTTCATCACGCTGTTCAGAAAGAACCATTACCCGGTGCTGAAGAAAGAAATTGAGCTTGGCAGAATTCTAGAGGTTCACGCCGTCCAGCCAAGATTTCATACCACGGAAAACGGCCGATGGGACTACCGCGTCACGATTGTCTTCAAGAATTCGGCGATTGCCAACGACGACTTCGACACGTCGGGTATCATCAAGCAACTCTACCCCGACCAGGAAACCTACAAGAAAGAAGAACAGCGCCGTTTTGAAATTCTCGACGGACACTGGGACTTGCCGATCAAGGATGTCGATCTAACAGCCAAGTAGCTTGCGGCACGAAGCAGCAGGTTTCACGGGGGGAGGGTAGGACGCGCATCCGTACGTCATTCCGTCGTCGCAGCGGTTACGTCAATGGGAGGGTCCGTCTTCGATGGGCCGCCCCTTCCAAAAGCGATTCCAATTATCGATCGAGCCAAACGTGCGGCTGCGCATTCGGTCAATATAGAGCGTTCCTTGAAGATGGTCGATTTCGTGCTGCAGAATTCGGGCGTACCACCCTGAGGCTTCCACCTTCCGAGGTTTCCCCTTCTCATCCAAGTACTCCACGCGTACGGTTCGCGATCTTGGAACCACGGCCGAGAAGCCAGCCAGACTGAGGCATCCTTCGTAGAAGTTGAGTTTGTCGTCACCCTGTCGAATAATCCGAGGATTCACGATTACGTGAAAAGGCACTGGCCGTCGTTCCTTTTCTGCAATCTCTTCAGGTGGAAGGGCCTTCAGCAATTCTTCTCGATCTTCAATCACGGCAAGTTGCAAGGGAAGGCCGATCTGAGGCGCGGCTAAACCAACGCCCGGGGCATCGCGCATGGTCTCTTGCATGTCCCGAATCAGTCTTTGGATATCGTCTGACACTATTTCTTGAGGAGTCAGGAGGCGCGCCGTTTTTCGCAATAGGGGCTCTCCAACCTGCACGATCTTTAGCCGCACATTCAACCTCGGAGTGAAAATGCGATCCTCAAAGCGTCACGCCGGGACTCAGGCGGCCGAGTTCGCTGGTGTACGACAACTGGACGACTTCATAAGTACCGGTCTGGAGCGAATAAACTTCGCATTGAGACATAGGCTGCTGGTAGACGTGGACGCTGATGGCACGTTGACTGAAGCGCGGCAGGTTGCAGACCTTGTGCACAGCCTGCTCCCGGTCAACATAAGAGGCCTGATCGGCCCCCAACTCGGCGGCTTCCGTTGGAATCAGGCGGCAAGTGCGGCGGATGGGGTCACGTTCTTCGACGTGATAGTTTTGGACAAAAAGACGGCCGCTGGCGAGATAGATCCAGCCTAGTTTGTCGTTGTGGTCGTGGGTGGAACTCGACTGACCGATATCCCAACAAAGGGCCAGACATTCGAAGACATCATTCTTGAAGATAAGATTTCGGGTATAGCGCTCCGAAGAGAAGAAAATGAAGGGTTCCAGCGAGGAAGGAAGTATGGCGTGTCCAAGGATATACCTCTGCACATCGTCCTGCGTAAATTCTGCGGCAGGAATTTCGGCCAGACCCTGGACCCAATCCTTGATCTGGAGTTCAGCGCGGAGCATCGGTTTGGGCATGCAAAACCTCCTTCAGAAGTATAACCACTCCCTTCAAGGGCGAAAAACAAATCCGAGGATTTCGCCCGATCGGTACTCGTGCGGATCAAGGCAAGACGGCGCTTAAGGTTCTTACGATTCTATGTCAGTTGGCCGATTCCGCGGCAAGCAGGCGCTGCACCAGCTCGTCCACCTCGTGTCGCAGGGCCACATGTGCCTCTCCGGTCGCGCTGCTTGCGAAACCGGCGTGAATGCGGGCGACGCGCCCGTCTCGTCCGAGATAGATAGTCGGGTATGCGCCGAAGTTTGCAATCTGCGGCAATTTTTCTTTCACCTCGGGAATCGCGCCCGCGTAAAGAATGGGGTACGGTACAGAAAACTCCTTCACGAAGGATTGAATGCGGGGCTTGTCCTCTGCCAAATCACCTGCCGCCTCGAAATTCAAGCCGACAATTTCCAGTCCTTGGGCGTGATACCGGTTGTACAGATCGACGAGGAAAGGGGCCTCATCGCGGCAATTCGGACACCACGTTCCCCCGATCGTTAGGATGACCACCCTGTTCTTGTACTGAGCATCGGTGTCAGAAAACAGTTTTCCGTCGATATCGGGAAAGCGGAAGTGAAAAGGTTGGGACGGGTCCTTCACGCTTGTGTACTGCGCTGGGTCCGGAGGCGCCGGGATCCCCTTGGCGCGTGCATCGGTCACGCGCGCGGCAAGATACTGGTTCTGCTTGTTTAGCAGGATGTCGAGGGTTCCATCCGGTTGCAGTTTGGCCTCAAACAGGACGGGGCGCTCGCCCGCGAAGTGACTCAGCACGAGAGTGTCGCCTTGCCAGCTTCCAGTGAGCGTGCCGGTATCTCCATCCACGCGAAGGATTGAGCCCGACACCTCGGTGCCCGACTGACGCAAATACAATTGCCACGAGAGGGCCGTTCGCGGATCTTTTGTGCCGCTTTTGTCTGCGCCCACCAATTCCATTTCCCAGTCGCCCGAAATCTGCGGGGACTTCGCCTCCTTCGTATTACGGGCAGGAGAATAGCGGCGTGCATGGAACGGGTAATCATGGCCGTTCTTTCGATTGGAACGATAGGAGCCGTCGAGCGTCTCGCCGCTCCACGCCGCAGTCAGGGTTGTGTTTAGAAATTCGTATTCAAATCGAACTTTCCCGTCGGCATATGTGCCGGAGGTCGATGAGATCTTCTCCTCACCTTCGAAGAAAAATCCCTTCAGATCCGATCCCTGCCCGGAAATCTCAAAGCGAAACGGGATTTCCGCCGGTCCAACCACAACCACGGCATCCCAGACACCGTCGAGTGTTGTTTGGGCCGAAAGCGGCAAAGCCGCCAAGAGAAGCGCCGGCAGAAGGCGAAGTGCGAAGGCCCAGAGAATGTACCTTTTTTCGTTGCTCATATCATTTAACCCTTTTTCGGAAAGATGCCCACAGCAGAACATTGCGTCCAAAATACAAAACCCACCTGCCCGATAACCGGCGGTGGGTTCTTGGAAACCTGTCCGTGGCGAATTCCTGCTTATGCCGCGATTGGCGTGTGAAAGAGTCCACGACAATGGCCACGCCAACGATACGATTTCAAGGTCGCGCAGACGTTGAGCTCAGGAGGTTCCTCCGGTGTTTTGCCGGCGAGACCGGCGTGACTTCGATGCAAATTGTAATAGTCCCTGAACTCCGATAGCTTCGATTCTAAATCTACAGCCGTCCAGAACGGCGCCACGCCTAAGTACTCTCGACGAATGGTTCCAATAAGTCGCTCGACGAATGGATGTGACATCGGCACGTAAGGCACAGTTTTGATCTCAGTGACGCCGAGCACCCGAAGGTTCGCCTGCCATTGATGAAATCGATACAGAGGATCGTGATCCGAACTCAGATATTTCGGAACCGTTTGCCATCGAATCGCTCGATTGAACATCCGACATAATTCGACCCCGTCAACGATGCCGCGGTGAACGCCGAATCCGATGATACGGCGGGTATATTGGTCCATGACCACCAGCACCCAGTACGTCCGCAACGCCACCGATTCACATCGGAATAGGTCGATGCTGTGAAGGCTGTCCTTCGCGTGGCCTAAGAAGGTGAGCCACGAAGGACCGCTACGATCTGCTGGCGGTTGGTAATGGGCTGCGAGAATTCGGCGAACGACGTCCTTGTTGATGTCGATACCGAAGGCCAAGGCAATCTGCTCGGCAATGCGTGGGCATCCCCAACGTGGATTGCGCTGCTTCATTTCAACAACGGCACGCATCAGATCCGCGCTTGGGCCTTTCGGTCCCGGCCTCGTTCTGCGTTTTGCGGAAAACAGAAGCCGGTATTTTCGATGAACCAGAGCGCGATGAAAGTTGAGAAGCGACGATGGTTTCACCACGATTGCGGATCGTACCAATCGTCTCGGCAGCACAAGTATCGCGCACAATCCGGTGATAAGCCGGTCCGAGGTGCGGAGATTCGGCCCGCGGTGTCGGGAACGATTCAGAATCAGCAATTGATGCCTGAGCAGAACGGATTCGGCGAGAACTGCCCGCATGCCTCCGGGGCGAACCAGACGAATAAGGACGGTGACGACATGGACGAATAGGAGGACGAGATCGCGCATGCAGCATGTTATCAAGAAAAAGAAAAAGCGCGGATCGTGGCCCAAAATTAGCAATTCGCCATGGTCACCCGCACGAAACGCAGTTTCAAGAGCAATAAGGGGAGGACTGAAATGAATCCCATGACTGAAGTGAAAATGAATCCAAATCCGGCTTCCGAATCAAGAAGTGTTGCTGCTGCAGCAGCCGCTGCGACAGCCTCCGCAAAATCGACCACAAGAGCCGAAACAGTCTTCAGCGCTACACCGGGTCTGCCCCAACTCTTCCAATCAAACTTCGATTACCAACTGGCAAGGGGTATGTTGGCCGGTGCCTATGGAGATGGCGGCGCAGTCGGTGAGTCATACTCTACGGCGCGACGGATCAAGGACAAAGATATAGAAAGCTGGACTGTTGAGTGGACCACCACCGCAGACAGGATAGAGGGCATAGCGGCTAAATGCCTTAGCGGCGGTCATATCGTGAGTGCTCGCGAGGCGTTCCTGCGTGCTTCTGTGTACTGGAGAACAGGCTTTTTCTACCTCGAAACCAAAGACGCACGCCAATTCGAAATGTACCAGCGCCACCGCTCATGCTTCAGGCAGGCAGCAAAGCTCTTCGATCCGCAGATCGAACCCGTCAGCATTCCCTACGAGAATGGTAAGACGCTGCCGGGGTATTTCATGCGAGCGGCTGCAGACGGTCTTCCGCGTCCGACCGTGATGATTCTTGGAGGAGGCGACTCTACCTGCGAGGAAATGTATGACTTTGGCGGTGGTGCCGCAGCAGTTCGCCGAGGCTACAACGTATTGTTGTGGGAAGGCCCGGGACAGGTAGGCGCATTCGCCGCGGACAGGACTCTTACCTATCGCCCGGACTATGAAGTCCCCACCCGATATGCTGTCGATTATGTTCTATCCCGCACAGACGTTGATCCGAAGCGGTTGGCACTCGCCGGGAACAGCATGGGAGGATACTTCGCCCCACGTGCTGTGGCTTTCGAGAAGCGTATTACCGCTGTGATTGCAAATTCGCTGCTGCCGCTGTTTGCGCCCTGCATGCTGGCGCTTCTGGGCCTCAAAGACGCGTCCGGCGATGACCTCGAAAGCAAGGTCGACTTTTCCGATCCAATGAAGAAATTTCTTGTGACCGACGTTCAGGAACGGTGCGGTATGGCTGGGAAGTCACTCGCCGCGTTCCTGGAGAACCTCAACCATTACACCCTGGCCGGGCTTGAGGGGAAAATTACTTGCCCGCTTCTATCCATCGGCGGTGAAGGCGAAGGAGCATCCGCGAACGCTATGGCGCACGAGTTCTTCGAGAAGCTGACCTGCCCGAAGACGGAACGCGTGGTGCTCTCAGCGGAAGGCGGCGAGGCGCACTGCCAAATCAATAATCCGAGCCCCAAACACCAGATCGAATTCGACTGGTTGGACGAGGTTCTCAAATAAGAGCGGGGACGCGATCCCTTCGCGCTCGGCATCCCGGACGAAGAATTAGATCGCCAGGTTGGCAGCGAACCACTTGGCGTCAGAGGGGTATGTTTCGCTCGGCAGGCGCGCAAGCTGTTGATTCCAGATGATCCTAAATCCTGGATTGCGCTGACAGGCGAGAGCTAGGCAGCATATCGCGCTAACTCTACGCGAAAAGGGATGACTATCCTCAAAGAGCCGCCTATTCGATCCTTAAGCGACAAGCAAGTTGTGCCTGGATCCTCGGCAACACTGAAGACGTGCAACAGTCCTTAGCACCGTCATAGACGCCAGCAGCCTTTGGTTGAGTAGGAGCCAGAGTTCGGCTCGTCACTTAGTCTGAGCGGCTGGCCGTCAATATGCCCCACGCATATTTCGAGGACTAACTTCTTTCCTGTTTTCGAGTCTGCGTCGCGATCTATCATCCAGTAGATATTTAGGCGGCATTATACCGGTCTTTATACGGAAAATAGTTGCTTATTTGCCGTGAATGTGGGACCATTTGTGTAGGCCAAGGAGGCGAACTACGTGGCCACACGCACATTACCACGGCCGGGGCTCGAAGCTCACCGGGAGTCCCTATCCACACCCTTTCCGGAACTCGTTTCACGCCTTGTCCCTTTAATAGGTCGCAAGCTGACTGCCTACATTGCCCGCGTCAAGGACGTGCGAGCCGTGGACCGATGGATGAAAGGCAATGAAGCCTACGGTGACGTTGAATCGAGACTACGCTTTGCGTTCCAGGTTGTCCGCACCCTCAGTGAACATGATTCACCTCAGGTCGTTCAGGCTTGGCTCACCGGCGTAAACCCGGAACTAGGGGACCGTGTTCCCGTTCGTCTGCTCCGTGAGGGCGACTTAAACATCATTGGTCCAGAGGTGCTTGGTGCAGTGCGCGCCTTCATCGCGGGTGGTTGATTGCGCATGCTCGAAAGCCGCAAGGCCCCAAACGAGATATTCCGAATTGGCCGCAAACCTGATCCCTGGCAGCCGCCCGACTGGTCGCGCGCGAATTCGGACGGCACGTTTGGGAATCGATTTGATGACCCGGCCGGCTACTACCGAGTTTTGTATGCTGCCAGCCAACCCGTATCCTGCTTCGTCGAGACGCTTGCTCGTTTTCGTCCGGACTTGACGTTACTGGCGGAACTGAACGAAATCGAAGGAGACAATGATTTTGTTCCACTGGGGGAGGTCCCCCTGGAGTGGTGCGACCAGCGGCTAATTGGAACTGCTTCCGCAGACGGCGACTACGCGGACATATATTCAAGCGCATGGATTGCGCACTTGCGCCCCAAACTGGCAGATGAATGCTTGCATCTCGGATTGCAAGAACTTGATGCCGCGGTTCTGCAAAATGCCGCTCCTCGCCGCATTAGCCAACTCGCTTCGCGACAAGCCCACGAGCTTGGCTGTCCTGGCATTTACTATCGTTCGCGCTACGGGCATGATTTGGAAAACTGGGCCATTTTCGAGCCGTTTCCGATCCATCCGAGAGGTTCCAAAGAGATCCACGAAACTGATGAGTCTCTCCAGAAAGCGCTTCAGATTCTGGGGCTGAAACTCCGCCGGAAATGACTTGTTCCTTCCGCTGACTGCGTTTTCTCCTATTCCCCATAACCACGCGTATACATATATGATGGGGCCCACAATCCAGGGTCTTGCGCCACCCCGGCCCCTACGCCCGAAAGTGAGTCTGGTCGCCCATGCCCACGCTCTATACGTCCCTCATCGCTCGCCAAAATCCGAAGCTACGAACACTGGCGCCCAAACAACAACGCGTGCCGATTCCTGCCACTCTCCATGCCAAATCGCTCCCCGCCTTGCAGGAGGTGGTTGCCGATGAGCACGTCGGCCGTTTCGCCGAAATCGTGAAGCTTCAGGAGTCCACCAAATCGATTGCCGTCATCGGCGCCGGCCTCGCAGGCCTGTGCGCCGCCTATGAGTTGCGCAATCGCGGTTATTCCGTCACGGTCTTCGAAGCGTCGGACCGGCCGGGCGGCCGGACAATGACGATCCACGATTTCGCCAAACCCCGTCACATGGACGGTGGGGCCGAACTCATCGGCTCCAACCATCCCCTCCGTTGTGATTCTGCACAACTTTCTCCTGGTCAATCCATTCCGGGATTCCAACTTCCGATCCCGCTCGACCTGAATCTGATGCCAATGCTGTGCGGCTGCGGCGGTTGTTCAAAGCCGATCCCTTTCTTCGAGGGTTTCCCGCTCCACTTCCGCAGCAGTCCCGCCCGACTCAGCACCCGCCGCACGCTGGCCGGACTCACCGCCACGAAGAACACCGTCGGCTGGAGCCCCAGCTCGTCACACAGATCCGAGATCGACGCTCCTTCCACGAAATGCCGCCTCAGAATGGCTACTTTTTCTTCAGGTGTGTAGTGCTTCCGTTGCTTCTTCATATTTTCGCTCCGTTATCTTAACGGATGAACGCTTTCTCCATTTCCAGCTGAGGCAGGACAGAACTCGTCCGGTGTGATTGTTGCTGGCTTCGCTCTTGTCTTATTGATCCTCGGCGGCACTTTGACATCCTTAATATTGGGCCTGGTTTTTCGGGCAAGACTGGGTCCTGCAGCAATTGCGGTCGCAGGATTCAATCTTGGCGCCGGCGGGAAGTCGGAATTTGCCAAAGACAGCGCGGCAGTGTTTGTAGCCGGCTTCGGGGAGCATTCACGAGAATTGCTTACAAGACGTTGCAACAGCACACCTGCTTGGGAGGCAGGGGCGCCTCTAACCCACTCTGTGTTTGGCCAACCATTCGGTCGATAGCCGAATACTCTTCCCTCAATCTGTAGTTGCTTGAGGCCAACCAGTTTAGTTCCTGGCTGATTCGACCTACCAACTCCATCGGTTAACAGCCTTGAAAATAATCTAATCACAAGTTGCCGGAGCCGAGAGAAATCGAGGGGAATCAGCAAGTTCTAGCTAAATGGAACTAGTCAGGTTTACCTTCTCTTTACCGTTTTCGTTTGTCATTTTCCGCAATTCATCACGACTCGCATGACACTGGTATGAATTCGCGAATGAGACCTCAAGACGGTTCAATGGAATCTGTAAGCCATCAGCCAGGGTCTTGACAAAGGCTTCCTTACACGTGTTGGTGCCCAAATCCAAATTCCAATACACTGAATCGCCGAATTCGCCGGGTCGCTTCAACCTGTGACGATGCCAAACAGCTCTGCAGCCAACTCTGTGCCGCGCCGGCGTTGGGGCATCGCCTGTTTGCTGGGATTAGGCGTTTTGGTGAATTATTTCGACCGCGTCAATCTCTCGGTTTCGCAAGATGCGCTTCACCACACATTCGGTATCTCCACGGTAACGTTTGGGTATTGCTCAGTGCCTACAGTTGGTCTTACGCGGCATTTCAACTTCCGTCCGGACTGCTGCTGGACCGTCGAACTACTGCGCGAACCGGAATCCATGGAATTTCTGGCCGCTGTACCCACGGAATGGGATGAGTCGAAGGCCCTGAACGGAAAGATCGCGGAGTAGGTGGTGGTGGCCCGCAGAAACGGCTCCGATTGGTACGTAGGCGCGATGAACAACTGGACACCGCGTGAACTGGAGATCGATTTCTCGTTTTCGCCCGAAGATAATTTCCAGATGAGCGCGTATCAAGACGGCGAAAACGCTGATCGCTACGCAGGCGATTACAAGCTGGTCAAAATGCCCGTGAACCGAACTACTAAACTGAAAATCCAACTCGCGTCCGGGGGTGGTTGGGCTGCTCGCATTGAACCTGCAAAGTAGAAACTTACCGGCTCGTGACAACCGTATCGGTGCGGAGCTAGACTAAGGCTAACGCGGGGCGTACTAAGGCCATGAAGGCTCAATATCCAGGTCTGACCTTCATCTCTGACGGAATAGCATCTCCGATCGACAAATCGAAGAGGGAGTTTTTGCGCGCGGCTGCGGTTTTGCTCGCCAGCCTCAACTTGCCTTACTCATCCCTTGCCGGTCCAGGCCGCCATGGTGCCGGCGGTTCCGGCCAACGCGTAGTGCTGGTGGTTTTTGGCGGCGTGCGGCGTGCGGAAACTTTTTCCCCGGAAGGTCTGGAAAACATTCCGCATTTGTCGTCGGATATGCTGCCGCACTCCGCGTTTTATCTGAACGCGCGGAATGATGGTGTGACTGCGCATTTCAATGCCATCTCCAGCATCCTTACCGGCAATTGGCAACGTGTGGACGACTGGGGCAAGCTGGCCCCCACCACGCCGACGCTGTTCGAACATTTCCGCAAGCAGGCCGGTGCGGCACAAAGCGACACCTGGGTTGTGGCCAGCAACAAGGCCCTCACCAGCCAGATCGGCGCGAGTTCCGCCTCAAACTATGGCCCCATCTACGGTGCCAACGTGGTCTTTCCGAAGCAGCTGATGATCGCGGCGGTAGTGAACGCAATGCGCACTGGCCGGAGCCGGAACATGGCCGACCGCGCCACGGTTGAGGGCGAGCTGGAAAGTATGCTGGAGGCGGGCAACTACGAGGGCCTGGGTTGGACGGTCGCCGATCAGGGCAACCAACTGGACCCGCAGATCCGCAAGACCATTCAGGACGCTATCGTGACTTTTGTGCGCGGGGGTGGCCCGACCTCTGGAGACGAGCTCACGTTCCTGGTTAGCCGCGAGGTCATGCGCAAATTTTCGCCCCGGGTTTTGGTGGTCGTGTTTTCCGATGTAGAGGTGGCACACTTCGGTTCCTACGCGCTGCATGTGGCGGGCATCCGCGCTGGCGATCGGCTCGCTTATCAGCTTTGGCAGGAGATTCAATCCAACTCGGAATACCAGGGTAAGACCACGATCGTGGTTCTGCCCGAGTTCGGACGCGATCCCGACGGTTCAACAACCAACGGTTTCTTCAACCATCGCGGCAACGCCGAATCCACGCGCTCCACTTGGGCCATGGTCCTCGGATCCGCCGTGGACAAGCCGCAAATTATTGAACGGCCCATCCGTCACGTGGACCTATGCCCCACCTTGACGGATTTATTAGGTTGCCCGCCGATGGAGTCGGAGGGAACCGCGTTGACGGAGTTGCTAGTTTAGCGAGCGGTTGCTTGCGCAAAGAAAGGCGAAATGGTGCCCACGCGGACCCAGGACGAACTGCCACCTCAACTTCAGGATGCCTTGAACCGTGGTTTGCTGGAGCGCCTGCCGATCACCTTCCTTCCATTTACCCGGCAACAACTGCGTGAATGGCCTTTCTTGTTTCCTTATGAGCGCCAGTCCGTTCTGCGCCTGCTCCTGTACGTTGCCAGCCTTAACAACGATCAGTTCGCTGCAATTTTCCAGAAGGTGGTGCAACTGGAAAACAAGATGGGCGTGCGCAACTGGCAATTCTCGCTCGATCAGCAAACCATACTGAACGCTTCTTTACTGGCCCGGTCGCCCTACTATCAGGAATGGCGCATCGCTGTGCAAAAGGTTTTCGATGCTGCCGAGGAGCATGCGCAAGTGGAGAATGTGAAGAGTGCCCAGGTGCATCGTTGCATAATCCTTATTTTGCCGCGCGCTCTGCCGCTCGAGGCAGCAACAGTGTGGCGCAGATGGCAAACGCTCGGACGGCCTATACAAATCGAATCCGCTGCTGCCGATCAGGCTCGTGGCCTTGGAGAGTCACTGCTGGTTTCCAGCGAAGCAGGTGGAGACGTATCGCTACTCACAGCGGTTGCGCAGAGGCCAGACGCTTCGTTCGGGGGCACCTGGATGGTGGACGCCGGATCCGAACTCGTCGATCGCGCGCTGAGCTCATCCGGCTCATCGGGAGACACGGGCATTCTTCTCAGCTTTGGCCGGCTGGCCACATTTCGCCAGAATTTTTTGCACGAAATGAATACCATGAGTAAGGACCTGTCTGACGCCGACTCCGTATATGCTCGACTGCGCAAGACAGACGTCGCGCCGTGGTGTCCGCCAGAGGTGGCCTCGCAAGCCGTTATTCGCGAGTTTTTACGCTCGCTCTATCTGAGTGGCAATGGCGCGCTGCTGTTCGGGAATTCCTTTGTGGAATGGGGCGCGTCAGAAGCGTTTCGCCGCGCGCGGGCTTCCTTCTTTGTGGCGCAGTTTGGAGTGCGCAGCCGCCCGAAGCCGTTCACCAGCGTGGCAATTTTCGAAAACCAGGACGAGATCAATCCCATACCGGCCGTAGACGATTTGGCCGGCAGCTCTCTGGACGCGCAGGTTCTGGCGCTCTATGTTTGGCTCGCTGCCAGTCGTTACGTTGAATATCAACACAACACGGTTTGTCTGTGCATCGCGGAGGGCTTATCGCAGGCGTACCTGATCGCTGCCCCCGAGTTCGTCATCTCGCCGGACGTTCAGTCGGTTAGCCTAGCTAAGCTCCGTGCAGCCGTGCGGGAGTGGATGACGGACGTCGTTAGTATGTGATTATTTCTTCTCCGGTTTGGTGGCCGCAACGATTCCGCTACCTTCTCGAATCGTCAGTATCTGGTTGGCCTTTACCTGCGTGAATCGTTCGACCAGTTGGGACGTCGGCCACTTCACTTCCAGGACGTCAATCACCTGGGCCTTGCCCAAACCGAAGTGCAATCGCAAGTCGGACTGGGACATCACACTTCCACCGCTGTGCACTTCATCGATCTGCGCGTGATTGCCGGTGACTACCCGCACACGCGCCCCGATGGCAGTCCGATTACATTTAGTGCCGATCAATTTCACCTTGATCCAATTCTGGGCATTTCCGCCATCGTTACGAAGCAGGGAAGGGATGTCATTCATGTTCAAGACGAGCACGTCCATATCGCCATCATTGTCATAATCGCCGAAGGCTGCGCCGCGACTGGAAAAGCGCTCGCTGATGCCGGGTCCCAGTTGGGCGGAAACGTCTTTAAACCTTCCGCCACCCAGATTTTTATACACAAGGCGGGGATTCTTGAATGTCTGTCCGAAGGCGTGTTCCTCGATTTCCGGATACACATGCCCGTTCACTTGCACGATGTCCGGCCAGCCGTCGTTGTCGTAATCAATAAAACCGCAACCCCAGGCGACATATTGATTGTTGATTCCAACTCCAGATGAAACAGCCTGGTCAGTGAAGGTGCCGTCGCCGTTGTTGTGGTACAGATTGCAGGTGTCGTCGGCAAAGTTGGTCTTGAAAATGTCTAGCCAGCCGTCGCAATCATAATCGGCGACCGCAATGCCCATGCCCGCTTGTTCATGGCCATTCTCGTTGTACGCGCAACCTGCCATCACCGCCATGTCCGTGAAGGTGCCATCATGGTTGTTCCGAAAAAAAAGGCTCGCTTCGGAATCCACTGCTACATAAATATCCGGCCAGCCATCGTTGTCGAAATCATAGGAAACAGCAGTGATGGAATATCGTGGCCCCGGCTTCAGGATGCCCGCTTTCTCGGTAACGTCCGTGAACGTTCCATCACCGTTGTTGTGGTAAAGCACATTTGTGTCCGCGGGCAGCCCCCGAGGCCCGCACATCACGGGGATTCCTTTCCACTGGCAATAAGCGGCTTCTCCCGGTTTGGCGACGTTCTGCGGATCCAGCTTGATGTAATTGCATACGAATAAATCCAGATGCCCGTCCCGGTCATAATCAAACCAGGTGCACCCGGAACTCCAGCGAACGGCTTCCTGCGAGAGACCGGCGTTGCTGGTCACATCGGTGAAGGTCCCATCGCCATTGTTGCGGAACAGGATGTTGTGTCCCCAAAAACAGCAGAAAAGATCGTCCCAGCCATCGTTGTCGTAATCGCCTATGCAAACACCGGTCTGCCAACCGGTCCGTGCGAGCCCGGACTTTTCGGTCACGTCCGTGAAGGTGCCGTCCCGATTGTTCTTGTATAAGTGCGAAGTAGGCGCGGTGCCCGCGGACCACTTGGTGTCGAGGCGGGTTCCATTCGTCAGGTAGATGTCCAACCACCCGTCTCCGTCGTAATCGAAGAAGGCGAGACCGCTACCCTTGGCCTCAACGATCAGCCGCTTGTGATTCACACCGCCCCAAACATTGGGAATCGTGAGCCCTGCTTCGCGAGCTACGTCAACAAACGTGACCGGTGACGTTGCCAGCTTGCTGGCAACAGTTGTGGCCTGAAGAATTGCCGTACGATTCCGTCTCCAGATGGGGGTCGTAAGCGCGTCAAGCAAAGTGGCGCCGAGGACAACCGCGGAGGAGCCCAGGAAACGCCGGCGAGGGAATCGTACAGTCATCGGTTGGGCACTTTGGGGAAGTTCTTCGGCACAATGCCGGTTGCTTCTTTCACGGCAATAATTTTGTCGATGGGCACGTTCGGCAAGCGGTCCACTTGCTCGCTCGGCCATGTTATTTCCAGCGTTTCGATTTTGCAACGTTTCCCGAGCCCAAAGTGAATACGCGGATCGCTCGCCGACATGTAGCCCATCCCGCCCTTGGCTTGTTCCACTTCCACGAACCCTTCGGAAGTCAATTTCAATGAGGCGCCGATGCCGTCGCGGTTCAACTTGGTGCCGATCAACAAGACCTCCAGCCAATGATTGGCGTTTCCGCCGTCGCTGCGCAACACTTCCGGATAATCCCTGCGGGCATTGACCGCGATACCGATGCCCCCATCGTTGTCAAAATCGGCGGTGGCCAGACCGCGGCCCGCAATGGGTCGCACAAAATCCGGGCCGAGCATGTCCGACACCTTCTCAAACTTGCCTTCCCCTACGTTCCGGAACATCAGTAGCGGCTCTTTGTAGCTCACCTCGCTGTGATATAAGTGCACGTTATCCACCATAGCTCCATTCACCTGCAAAATGTCCGGCCAGCCATCGTTGTCGTAATCCATGAACGTCATCGAAACCCCACTGAACGACATCACTTTGTTTCCGATTCCCGACGAATATGTCGCGTCGGTGAAGGTGCCGTTCTGATCGTTGTGATACAGCCGGTTCAGTTCGAAATCGAGGTGGGTGATGTACACGTCCATCCATCCGTCGCGATCGACGTCGGCAGCGTCGATGCCTATGCCCGCTTCGTATCGACCGTCTTCGCTTGCGGCTAATCCGGAAATGAACGACGCATCCTCAAAGGTGCCGTCGTCTTTGTTCTGGGCCAAGAGGAATTCAAGATTTATCAGCGCCTCAACGATCGGCACCTATCGGATGTAGATAAACAGCGGACGGAAATTCGCCAGTTCGTGTATTCAGAGAAGCAGGGCAACCAGGCAAAGCCTTGACTTTGCTTTTCCTGGGGCATAGCTTGGACCAAACCCGGTGATTGTGGAATGAACTCGCGCTCCCAAGTTCGGCCGAATAACCTGATTCGAAAGGCCCAAGCATCTTCGTCCAATCCTCGCGAATTGGCGCAGCAGTTCGCCTTTACCCGCAGGGAATTCTTGCGCGCTTCCGCCGGACTGGCCTTTGGCAGCGCCCTGGTGCATCCCGGGCCGCTCGCCTTCGCCGCCACGCCGTCGGTTAAAAGAAAAGTTGTCGTCATCACCTTCGGTGGTGGCGCGCGCGATCAGGAGACCTTTGCTTCGGAAGGCCAAGAAAATATTCCCCACCTGATGCGCGAGCTCATTCCCCAGTGCACCTTTTTCACTCAGGTGGTCAATCGCGGAATCCTGGGCCACTATGTCGCCACCGCGAGCCTAGCCACCGGGGTCTATGAGACCATCAACAACTTCGCTTCGCTGCCCCCCGAGTCTCCCACGGTGTTTGAGTATTTCAGGAAAGAATTGAAGCGTCCCGCTTCCGATGCCTGGGTGGTTGCGCCCAGCAACGGTTTCAATCGCATCGGGGAGAGCAATCATCGCTCCTTTGGACCGGGTTCGGGAGCCAGAGTCATTCTCCCCAAATATCTTCTGTCAGCGGCCACCTCCAACAGCGCGGATTATGGCCATCTGCTTCGCGACAGCTACGAAACTCCGTTGTATGCCCCGGAACTCACCGGAAACACCTTCGAATTACAACAAATGGAAAAGCTTCTTAAGCTCTCTGTAGCCGATTTCAAAACGCATGCGCGTACTTTATCGAGCCCAGACGAACTTTCCGTCTATCTTGTCCGCCAACTTATGCGGCAACTGGCGCCCAGCCTGCTGTGGGTTACCATGCACGACATCGATATCGCTCACGCCGGAGCGTATTCCTTATATATAGAGGGAATCCAACGCACCGATCGCCTTTGCGCCGAACTCTGGCAAGCCATTCAGAGCGAACCGGAGTACGCCGGAAAGACCACTCTATTCATTCTTCCCGACTTCGGTCGTGACGCGGACGAGGATGCCGGCGGCAATGGATTTCAGCACCATCGCACCGGGGATGCCGGCTCGCGCACAACTTGGATGATGGCCCTCGGCCCCGGCATACGCGAGGGGGTGGTGTTCGACCGGCCCCTGGATAGCACCGATCTGGTTCCCACGATAGGCTCGATGATGGGCTTTTCCGCTGCGCTGGCCCATGGCAGACCGATCACGGAGTTGCTGTAAGGCTATGCTTCCCGCGGATCTCCAACCCGAGCAATTCGGGGGCTATCCTCCGGAAGCCAGGAAACTCGCGCTCGATTACCTGGGTACGTTCCGGCAACTTCCCATCGGCTTTCTGCCAAACCTGCTGCGCGAAGTAATTGAGTACGATTTCAGATTCCCGGCGGAACGCAGATCGCTGGAAAGGGAACTTGCCAATCTACGCTCGCTCTCTGCCGAGGACATTAGGGATTGGTTCCGGAGTTTCGCCGCAATTCAAGTTTCTTCCAAGCTGGAACGACTTGATTGGGTGAATTCTCCTGCCCAGTTTGTCGAGCAACTCTCTGCTCACCTCTGGACCACGCACCAGATGGATGCTTTCCGTAACGCGGCACTTGCTTATGCGGATCGCCTGCGGGCTGCCGTTCCGCCGGAACCGCCGCCTTTGCCGCGCCTCGGGATCGCGGTCATCGGCCAGGGTGTGCAGGCTCCCACAGAACCTCTATTTCGAAAATTGCGCCCGCATGGGGTGTACTTCAGCGCGGTCAACCCGGAAAATGGCCTTTCCGATTTGCTCCAGGCCGTCGCCTCCCGCGCCAAAGCGAATCCATCTCCATACGCTCACTGGTATGTGGAGGGCGGCCCGGCGCTGCCTCACGATTCAGCAGTTACGTGCGTTTCTTACGACGCGCTGGCTCCCGTTCGCACTGCCCTCTTGGCAAAGATTCAAGCGGAAACCCAGACGAGAGGGATGGGGCCGGAAGCGTTGCGTACGCTGATGGCGCAATTGCGTCCCGAGGAACTCGGGCTCAGCAGTTCCAGCGATCCAGTTCTGGCGCGTTTTCAGATCAAAGTGTTGACCGAGGGCTCCGGAACGCAGATCTTCAGCACCAGCTTCGCCCAGTGGACTGCGCGTGAAGTGCTTCGCCGCGCCCAGCCGCTAACCTTGTTGGTTCGCTTCGCACCGCGCCAGCGCCAGAAGCCCATGAACGAACTTCTCTCTCCAAACCAGCAGACCGCGGAACTGGATCGGTTGGGTTCCCTGCTGGACGCGGACATGGGCGCCTACTACAACTGGATCAATCAGCAACGGCTTCCCGGCTCGGATAAATCCTTATTCCTGGCGTGGTTCGAAAATCACAATGAGGCTGTGGCGGTTTCGCCGTCTTTGCCCCGAGGCACGGTCTCAGCCTCAACTGGTACCCTTTCCCAGCTTCTCTCCTGGATGGCTTGAGCGGAGCAATTTCCCGCTCAGACGTCACACAAATCCACCGCTTCGCGCAGCGACGTTAGCGGATCCCGGGGCGGTATAAACTCGTGCGCCACATACCCGGCAAAATTGGGTTCCGGCTATCGCTCGCATGACGCCACTTCTTGTGTGTCATCCAGTTCATGGCGCCCGGGAACTCCGCCGGTGTGGAAGTGACCGATCCATTCGATGTTTTGGGTGATCGTTCGAATCAGGTCTCCCTCCATAATCTGCATGTGGTACACGTCATATAAAGCTTCACGCGCGGCGAATTAACCTCTTGCATTACCCGCACCCCCCACGCCGTGTGGTCACACATGTAATCCTTGTGGTCTCGCTTGCTGTTTAGCACTTCCATACAAATCGTAACGCCATTATCTTCCGCGATTTCCTTGACACGATTCAGGCCAATGATGCAGTTCCGTGCACCCTCCTCGTCACTCATTCCTTCACGGTTTCCAGAGAACGTAATCACATTCGCCACCCCAAGCTTGACAGCCTGTGGAATGGATAGGCGGAATGCTTCATCAATCTTCGCGTGATTCTCCAGACGGTTCATCCCGCTGGTAATTTCCCCTCCGCCGCCATACCCCATACTGCAAATGAGTCCGTAGCGCCCGGGCACATCCCACTCATCCTGATTCAGCAGATCGATGGCCTTCGGTCCGATATGCGCGCCGATGGCACACAATTCCTCGAGGGCAATCTGCTTGTAGCACCACCCCGACACCGATTGCCGGATGCGTCCTTTGCGGTGTATGGGTTGGGTTTGTTCCTGGGAAGAAATAGAGGAAGTCAGCGAAACCGCGGCCATTTCCGATGCGATCGCCTTGATCATGGTGCGCCTGGAAATACCGTTCATCCTAAGAGAAAGTGTAAGCAAATCCTAGTATTCCCGCGAAGCTGCAGAACTGGAATGGCTCACGGCGCTTCGGTGGACGCCGGATGGCAACGGTTTGACATGGTCAGCACGATCAAAAACGCGCAGCACGTCATGATGCAGCCGCTGGCGGGAGGCCGCCGGTGTAGTTGACCCACTTTGAGACGGATCCCACGCTGATCACGCAGTACGCGTGGTCAAAGGATGGGAAAAAGCTCGCCATCACGCGGCAGAAGCACAATGCCCTCGACATTATGATGTTCACGGGTTATCGGTGAGAGGCTTTTCGTTTTTGCGTACTGCAATCGCGGAACTTGTTGCCACCCAGAGAAACGAGTTCCTGGCTGGCACAGAGCCCGGTGGACTTACTTGTGACACGGTAATTTCGGAGTGGAAGAACTCCAGGTAATATGAAGAAACTACGACCGCAGCAGGGCCACCGGGTGTTCCAAAGTTGAATCGTCGTCAGTGACGGGTTACGAATTTCGCCATCCCCGCGTCATTCCGTCGGTCCGGGGTATAAGGGCCTCAGCCCAGCCACTGTGGATTCTTGATTGTGCCATCGAAGCGGTTGGTATTCTTGTAGCCCTCATACTCGCCGGCCTTGGCAACCTCCGCTGTTTTTTCGAGGAGTGCAGTGACTTCCGCGCCCGAAAGCGCTTGGTAATTCCGCGCTACGCTCAATGCCTGTTCCAAATTTTCCATCGAAGAACAGCCGGTGATCACCACACTGGTAGGCAGACTGAGCGCGTAACGAAGACAATCTACCGCCGAAACAGTGTTGCTCTTGAGAATATTTCCGGCAGCGAGCGGCTTCATTCCCAACACGCCGACTCCTTCTTCGACCAAAACCGGCAAAACTTTCTTTTCGAAACTCTCGTAATGCGCGTCCATAAGATTGAGCGGCATTTGCACGCTATCGAAGTGGAAGCGGTGCTTCCGGGCTGTATCAAGCATTTTCAAATGGATATCCGGACTCTTGTGCCCCGTAAAACCAATATAATGGAGCTTTCCAGCTTCCTTCGCGGCTAACACCGCCTCCATACTTCCTCCGGGCCCAAATATCTTTTCGGGATCGTCTGGCCGGATTACTTCGTGGAACTGCAGCAGGTCTAGGTGATCGGTCTGTAGCCGGCGCAGCGACTCGTCGATCTGTTGTGCCGCAGCTGCTCTGGTATGCCCGTCGATTTTAGTCATCAGAAAAGCTTTATTGCGGTACCCCTCGGTCAGTGCTTTGCCCATGCGAACTTCGCTTTGGCCTTGGTTGTAATCCCAGCAGTTGTCCAGGAAGTTGATTCCGCTATCGAGTGCGGCACGCACGATACCTATGCTTTCTTCCTCCGTTGCTTGAATACCGATGTGTCCGCCTCCCAGGCCGATGCATGAGACGTGTTCGCCGGTCCGGCCCAGGGTGCGATAGGCAACTCTCGAGGAGTTGTCGAGCTTTTCCGCGTGCAAGGACAAGTCTGCGAGCAGCGTAGTTGCTGCCGTCATCTGTATAAAAGCCCGGCGACTCACTTCAGGTCTAGCCGCGAGCTTCGAGCCCCTCGAAGAAGTTTCGTCCAATTTGTCATCGTCGGTCATGTTTGTTCTCCTTGTCTCGATCTGGGCGGGATACAGACTGGCGTGTAGCGCACGCGTGTGGCTTTGAATGATTGCAAGGATATGCGGGCCTTCCTCCGCGAATTGCCATTGGAGTTAAGCATAATCAGCAACCTTCTCGAAGCTCGAGTAAATCAGCGCCGTCTTAGCGCAACGTTCCCACGACTCCATTCAAGGTGTGGGTGACTCGAGAACGCGTATCGTGCCAAGCCAGGTTTCTAGCAACTGGGGCCAGCTGGTAACCGGCTGCTCCGTGCGGCGCAAACCATAGCCGTGCCCACCCTGCGCATAAATGTGCATTTCCGCCGGAACTTTCGCGTTCTTGAGGGCCTGGAAATACACAATGGAATTTTCAACGTGCACCGGATCGTCCTCGGTTTGCAGAATAAATGTAGGGGGTGTTTTGTCGGTAACTTGGATAGCAGGATTTGGATCGAAGTTCCGCTCTGAGAGCGCCAAGTAGCCCGGATAAACGATTACGGCGAAATCTGGCCGGCAACTCAACTGATCCGCCGCATCTACTGGATCATAGAGGCGTTGGTCGAAGTGCGTGCTGAGTGCGGCCGCAAGATAGGCTCCCGCAGAGAAACCCAGCACACCAATGCGGTTTGGATCGATATGCCACTCCGCGGCGTGCGCCCGAACGATACCCACAGCGCGCTGGGCATCCTGCAGCGCAGCCGAAGATTTGGGATAGGGACCAGAGTCGGGAACCCGGTATTTGAGTAACACACACGTGACGCCAACCGAGTTCAACCGATCGCAAACTTCGGTGCCTTCCAGGTTGATAGCCAGAAACCGGTAGGCGCCTCCGGGGAAGACTACGATGGCTGCGCCGCTGTGTTCGCGGTTCGGCGTGTAGAGCGTCAGTGTTGGCTTTGACACGTTGCTGAGACGAATCACCGGTTTGCCGGCGGCGAGATTATCCTTGGCCGTTGTGACATCTCTCTCTGGACCAGCGCTGGGCTGGGCACCGGGGGCATTCTGGGGCCAGAGAGTGACCGTAGTGTGTCCCGGCGAAGGCTCCCAGGCCGGCTTCTGAGCATCCAGACTGGATACAATCACGACAGCCGCGAAAATAATCACGAAGCTTGTGCCCAACCCTCTTAACCGCAATTTCGCTACTGTGGATGGTGGCTTGGGCATGACGAATATCCCCCCGAGTAACTGCTGACTTGCGACCCGAACAGCGCATCGAAACCGGTGAAGAGTCACTTCGTTCCGCGACTCTGCTCCTTGTCCAGTTCATGCGCGAAAATCAGAAATACGCTTGAGGACCAGGTGTACGTTGGGTCGCGGAATCCTTCGCCGGTCACTGGGTCAAAGTTTTCCGCGAAGCCGCTCTTGAGAACTGCATTTAAGTACCGCTGCCGAAGATCATCCGCGAAAGCATGTTCGCCGTCCTCATCAATCGCCTCCACCAGCAGCATGGTGGATGGCGCCCACATTGGTCCAAGCCAATAACCGTCTCTTTGGTAGTAACGGCTTCTCAAACTCTCCGATGCCAATCCATAGTTGGATAGGAAATCGCCCTCCCGTTTCAGACGCTGAATCAAAGTATTGCGAATTCCCTCAGGTAATTGTTTGCCCAGCACAAGCGGCAGAAATAGAATGAGCGATTGAGACTCCACAACCTGGTGATCCCCATTGTGGAGTGCGACAAAGTGGTCTCCTCGCCACATTTTGTCCAGCATATTCTTTAACATGACATCGGCCTGGGACTGCCAATGCTGACTTTCTTCGGGCTTTCCCAGACTCGTCGCGATATGGCTGAGGGCTTCGAGCTGAAGAATGGTGAATGCCGCCAAGTCGGGTGATTCCACCGGCGGCAATGGCAGGAACACAGTGGCATTGTCCCAACCGGAATCGTATCCGTGGTTATATTGGGGCAAACCATCGTGGTCCCAGTCTCGAAAGTGGATGAACCACTCGGTTCTGCGGCCCAGTTGTTGATAAAAGCTGGCCAGCCTGGTTTTGTCGTTATAAAACCCAGGGCTGTTCCGCGCCAGGTACGCCAGTGTGAAACCCTGCATGGGCACCTTGGTAAAGTTCCACTCCTGGCCGCGATCATTTTCGAAATCCGGCGAAATGCCATCGGCGTTCGCGGAATCAAATACCCACAAGAATTGATCCCAGGCCAGATCGGGATGGGCATCTGCCAAGGCCATAGTGTTGAAGCAATTGTCCCAGCTCCAAAGATTGAGCATGGTGGCCTTAGACATCAGCATTGCCGGCCGCGTGAAGTATCCCCGCGGCTCCACCACCGCCGACCAGTCGGCATAAGCCGCAACATCGGCCACCTGTTGATACTTTTCCGGAACCGAGGGCAAACCCACCAGCCACGACCGGTATTCTCCACGGACCCGCGACAAACCTGCGTCGAATGATTCCTCTGGAGCGGGCGGCAGCGGCGTAGCACCGGGAAACTTCTCAAGTTTCGCTTTATAGAGGTAATCGGGCCAGGTATACCTGGCTGGCCCGTCCGCATGGTAACTGCTGCCAAACTCTTCGATTGCGCCTTCGCTTGCACTACCCGGGCCCTCGCCGAAAGTGAACGATACGTTATCGGACTTCATTCCGTTCCAAGGATTCTCGACCGCGAGGCTTCCCTGCAGGCAAGTGAATCGCAATAGAATGTCTTCTTCATATCCAGAGTTGTAGTCCCACACGTGCGCGCTCGCGTTGGGGCGATCCACCGGCAAAGCGTACGTTGACGTCGTCGTATCCGGCAGGAATGCCGTGGCGAATCGGAGGGCCACACCGTTCGCACGAAAACGGATCCGGTTGGCCGATTCGAAATAAATCTCTGCGGATCCGCTGGCCGACTTGAGGGTGAGCAACAGGGGCGTGGGGATCTCCTCAAAGGGAACCGCCTTCCCATCCTGAACGAGCTCTACTCGGAACATCTCGTGTTCCGGCACAAAACCGTGGACCGTGCGCAAGAAAAGACCATCGGGTGGCGCAATATGAGCGGACCCTTTGACATGTTGAAATGTAAGATACGAACCGTACCGCGAAAATGGCACTTTGTGGATATCAAACGCGACGTTCTCGCTGTATTTTCCTTGGGGAGCACTGATTGCTGTTGCACACAACCATAACGTTACCAGCGGAACCGCCAAGCTCCTCGCAACCGACTCTCGGCGGAGCCAATCAAGTCCAAGAAGCGACCTTTTGTCGTATTCTCCCCGCTGCATTCGACATGGCCTCCTAAGCATCGAACTGACCCGGCTTTTACGCAGCTAATTCAAAAACTATTTTTCTTCGCCTTTTATGGAATTGGAGGACGCCGGACCTGTCGATTTTCTCAATACCAATTGCGGATCTATGACAATCTCGCTCCCGCTCTTGGGTAGCTGCTGGGGGGTTGGCATCAGGCAATCACAGATAATATGGCCAATGCGGTCACGCGGAATATGAACGGTCGTAAGCGGTGGATAGCAAAACTCCGAAAGAGTGATGTTGTCAAAGCCAGTCACCGAAATGTCCTCGGGAACCCGAATGCCCATGTCACGCAATTCCCTCAGAGCGCCCACCGCCATGATGTCGTTTACGCAAATGATTGCTGTGGGATTGAAATTTAGAGCAAGCAGGTCTCTGGCTGCCTGGCGTCCACCTTCCAGATCGTCTTCCCTGGCGGCTGTTTGGACTGTGATTTTGGGTGTGAGGTCTTTCGCCGCTGCAATTAGGGTGTTCAGGCGAACGTTAATGGGCGCTAACGCAGAATGGTGGCCAATGAACCCAAATCTCTGGTGTCCTAGACTGTGCAAATATTCGACCAAGGTTCTAACGCCGCGCCCATAGTCCACCCGAATGTTGGTGATTTTCTGAGTCGGCGTTCCAACATCGTAAAATACGATCGGGATTGATCCCTCGGACAGACTCTTGATCAACGCGGCATCCATTTCCGATACTACAATCGCCAGTCCGGACACTCTCCGGCCGATCATCAAGCGGATGCTGTTCACTAACTGGTCCGGGTTATAGTTCGTGTTCGCCACCACTACTTCGTAATCACAAGCGTGCGCTCGGCCTTCTATCACGCTGTAGATGTCAAAGAAAAAAGGGTTCTCCATATTGGAAAGAATCACCCCAATCGTACGACTATCCCCACCGGCTAGCGTCCGGGCGTGAAGATTTGGGTGATATCCCATTTCATTTACCACTTTGAGCACCCGGGTACGCGTTGAGTTCTTAACCACCGACAAATTGTTGAGTACCCGGGATACCGTCGATGCGGAAACTCGAGCTCGGCGGGCGACTTCGTCGAGACTTACCGTACTGTTGGACGACGACTTGTTTTTTCGCATAGCGAGTTAACCTACTTATGGTGCCATCCTGACCTGCGCTATAAACCCACGAATCCTATAAGCCATATCCCCCTGTATTCACTGCCGCCCGGAACCCCAAACACCCAGCCCTCTAATGGTTCGTCTTCGCCTCACTTGTGGTTTTCAAGAGCAAAGTCGTGTTTGGCTTCAACTCTACCGAAAATTCCACAGCGTGTTGCGCAATGGTCTCATTGCTCAACAGGTCCGTGACATCCGAAGCTTTCGGCAAGCGAATCGTCCGATGCCCTCCTGCTGGTGAATAGACTCCAAGGAATTCGTTATTGCTATAGACTACATCTCCTCCATCGCTGTAGATGTGACACCCGGCAGCCCGCGCAATATTTCTCAACAGCGCCGAGGGCAAAATTGGCGCGCTGGAATAAATAGAGGTCCAGCCGGGCATCTTTTTTACGACCAACCCTGGCTTGTTCACACCAGCCAGAGATCCAAGGACTTGGGCGTTCGGGTCATCACTCCAAAACCGCGGATTGATCCGGAATCCGGGCAAGTCTCGTTGCAGACTGGGGTCTCGGGGGTCCTTCAAATAAAGCTGGTGGTCGTACCACCGCTTGATATTCTCCACGTTGACGTCTGTACCGTAAGCGGTTGGGTTCGGCAGTGCCTTGGTGTAGGGAGAATCAAAGGAGGTAATATCCACGTGCAGTTCCCCGGTAGAATCCGTTTCCGCAACACGGATCCCGGTCAACGCTTGGATATTTTTCACCGACAGGTTGTCGCCGATGTAGCCCGGCGCGTAGACCCATACCGCGGTCGCACCGTTACGCTTGAGTCGCTCTTGAACAGCTTCACGCTCCTGCGGTGTAACGTGAAACGTATTTAAGAAAATGTACAGCTTGTAATCGCGCAGTTTGGGGTTGCCGAGATCCGATAGCAGGTAGGGATCCCATGGAGCGCCGATAAAGGCTAGTTCCCATTGTTTTTGCGCCGTCAGCAAGGCGTTGAATAGAGGCTCGCCATCTCCAAAATAGGTGAAACTGGACTCATCCAGGATTACCGCGATCTCCGCATTCGATTCCCGATCGGCCTCCAGATAGCGATTATCGATGTCCTTCAGCTGTCTCAGCAATCCGATGATCTGGTCATCGTGATACGTTCCGCCGAATAGATCGGTCCACCACATACCAAAACCGTTGGTCAGCGCATAGGCGTAGTCTCGCGTCAACAGCGCCTTGGTTTCTTCGAAGTTCTTGGGATTGTTAAGCGAATTTCCCCACCGCCATTGGCGCTGGTGCAGGTACGTCTCGGTGTCCACTTCATTGAAATAAAGCTTTCCGTGCAGCTGTACGTCGGCCGGAAGCGTCTGCGAATTATCCGGCCCACCGATTCCCTTATTGTCATAGGTATAAGGACTGGCGATGAAATCAATGTCCGGCGAGCTGAATACCTTCTCCATTCCTAAGTGCCCGGTGTGCACGACGCTTAAGTTCGGAAAATTGCACCACAGATAACCGTAAAATGACCCCACGATCTTCTTTCGATGGGTAAGTTTCTTTATCCAGGCTGCATTCTCCACCAAAACATCGCTGACCATGTCATTGAAAAACGCGAAATAGTCGGGCACCCGCTCACTGGTCGCGGGATCAAAGAAAATTCCGTGCGTCGTTGAGTAGCGGTCGCGCTCGTTAGGAGGTTCCGCAGTGTCGAAAGTGACCTTGTCGTCATGCCACGCCCGCTGAAGGTTCGCCTCCGAACGGTACTTCTGCCTCAGCCATTCGCGAAATGCGCGCCGCGCCGGAGGTGAATAGTCTTCCACGCCAAATTTGTTCGGTGGTTGTTGCCCCGGCCGAAGCTCCCAGAAGGAGTTGAACATCAACCATTCGCCCCCAAATCCATTTCCGACCTGATACCCAACAAGGTTTTTTCCATACTTGCCTTCGACGTGTTCCACAAAGGCTTTCATGGCCTTGTAGGAGAGGTCGCGATAATGCGAAGACGCAAGGCTGGGGTGACAGCGTCTTCCGAACATTCCTGCCGGCGTGCCATCGTCGCGCATGGTGATGTCTTCCGGAAAAGCGGTGCACCACCAATCCCCTGGGGTCAACAGCACACGCGGAATGAACAGGGCGTCTGGCTTGAGTTTCAGATATTCATCCATTTTTGCGTCGATCTTCTGGAAGTCATACTCCTCCGCCCCTTTCCAATCGAAACGCAGATAAACGTCAAAAATGGATATGCCCGATCGAGTGAAATCCGTGAAATCGGACGGGCCCGGGATATAAGGTGCGGCTAGCACTTGGCTCGTCAATTTGCCGTTGATATACAGTGCCGGGGTACCTTTGAATGGTTTTACCTCGCTGGTTAGTCCTTCTTCCGGATTGGGATGTCCCAGACCAAGCATTGCACCGGGGCCGGCACTCACAAGACACACAAGAGCGATCCGCGCCAGAGCTTTTCTTTTCATATCAAACCTGCTCGATTTCGATGCGATGCGCTTCGGCCATAGGGACGACAACGCTGAGATTTCCCTCGACGGATACACGACGCGAAGTTCGCCCATGCGCCAGCCTGTAGTTCCCCGCCGGGAGGCCGTTAACGGAAATGCTGGCCTGCTTCGCCAGACCTGTCGGATCTACCACCTCTAGCTGTAGTTTCGCTTTTCCGCGCGTGAGACTGACTTTGTTGATCTGGCCCGTCAAGGCTTCCGCATCGACTCCGGCCTCCATGAACCGAACGCGCTTTCTGAGTCCATCCTTGGGATAAGCCGTCAGCGCGTCGTCTGTGGCCTCCACTTTGCAACCGTAACCCACCTCGCCAAACGTCTGGTCCTTCACCACGTATGCCTTGGTCGACTTCAGGAAGCCCCACAGTCCTGAGCCGCTCTCAAATGTTCTGGGAGGTTGGTGATCGTAAATTCCTGGAGTGCAAATAAAAAAGTTGTAGCCCATTCCATCCGGCAACAGGTTGGCCATCACGCTCATGACCCCTGCGTATCCTTTCAGTAGCGCATCTGGGTCGCCGTGATCCTCGTACGCTTGCAGCAAAGCCATGCCATTAAGGGACGCGTTATACCAACAGCATACGTCTCTCCGCTTATCGTTTCCGTAGCGGAACCACACCGGCTGATTTCCTCCCCGGAGCGCTTTCAGCACCTGGATGGTCTTCTCATTTTTTTGCTTGTCAGCAAAAAAACGCGTGAAGAAATACACCTGTTCATGCGCAGTCTGATCGATAATCAGCTCTGAGCTGTAAGGGTACGGGTCCCGGAGGAACTCATCCTCGCACTGCTGCATCTGTTGGCGCAGGTTGTTGTATTCTTCCTTCCACCCCTCCTTCTGAATGGCGTTCAGAATAGGAATTGCATTCGAACCCTCCATCAGCCCCACATGCCTCCACGGCCCGGTCGTAAACCACTTCATGCAGGTTCGGTAGGACATTCGCAAATACTCTTCCGGGGTTTTGCGTGTCAGCAGCCCGTAGCTTCTGCCGATTCGAAATAACGCATAATAAATGTTGGCGGGGTGGACATAATTGTAGGTACGGAACGTGGCTTCCGAGCGCTCTTTGGTCCAGGCTCCCCAGCCGCTGGAGGGATAGCGCACCTTCCAATACAGCGAAGCGCGGACCTCGTACGTCTCCGGGTTTTGAATGTATTTGAACAGGCAATCGGCCACATAGGTTTCCAGCGTGTCCACTTCGCTCCTCGTGGGCAAGTAGACATTCTTTTCCGCCAAAAATAGCGGCTCCGAAAAACCGGATTCATCACTGTCTCCCACTTCCCAAACTTCATCGGAGTCCAGGAACGTGCTGCCGATCCTGTGGTCAAAAGGAAGAAATCCATGGTTGCGGTGATACGGATCATCCGGATTCTTATAGAACTCTCGTTCCACCACGAATCGCCCGCGCGCGTTGAGTAACCCTTGGATATCCTCGATGCAATAGAAATGCAGGTTGGTCCAGCGGCCCTCGCCGTAATTTAGCCTCAGGCTTTTCTGGCCCCGGTATTTGAAAGAGAGTGTCAGCAGGGTTTTATCTGCTGCTCTTTTCTCCTCTTTGACCGTGATGTTATCGGATAGAAAGTCGATTCGATCGATATCCGATTTTCCTTTCAGTTCCACCAGTACGTCGGTGTCTTCCTGTACCACCATCGAGGGCACCACGCGTATGCCCAGATTCCCGGCTTGGTACAATTCGTCTCGAATGGCCTCATAACTGGGAATGAGCGCAAAGCGCAGTTGGAATTTCCGTGTCTCGCCGGGCTGCAGAACCAAAGACGTGTGGCCGTTCACCCACGGATTCGACCTCCAGTTGCGCAAATTTTTCGTTGCCCAGGAATGAACGGCAAGAATGTCTGGGCCCTCCCAGCCACGTACATGCTCGGCGAACACGGAACCTGGCTCTTTATAGATACACTCGAAACTCGTATCCATCATCGGATGAAACAATAGGTAGGGAGCGTCTCCCAGCGGCCGTTGCAGCAGCGCATACGAACTGTGACCTGCGATGAAGTGGTGCGCCAGAATTTTCTGTTCATGAATCAGTTTCTGTCGTAAAGGAGTCTTGCCAAAATCCACGTTGTTTATGGTGCTCAGCTTGGTTTCGGCACCCTGTTCGATGTATAGCTCCGAATAATCATCGTTGACCATCAGCGGGAATCCCAATTCCCCGATCTCCAGAGTGTTGTCGGTAATGTTTCCTATTTCAATGTCCCAAAGCAACGAATCCCCGCCACCAGGCCGGTAATTCATGGAAAGCGAATAGCTTCGAATTCCCTGTTCGTTCGAAGAGATGTTGTCATATTTGACCGTTACTTCGTTTTGCTTGACGCTAATTCGCCGGGTGTCCCCCGATTTCCCGGTCAATTCTCTTTTCCAAACCCCAGACATGCGAAACACGTCGTTTTGCCCTAGCCGAAAATTTCTCCAGTCCGGCGTCGTCAATTGCCATACGGTCGAAACTAGGTCCCCAGTCCATCTCGAATCAGAAGGATCTACACCCGGGGTGTTCCGTTCATTCCCGATGTAGTTGGTCTGCAGCGGGTCATTTTTCCGCGTGATACTCGAGATCGAACCGTATCTTCGGTCAAATTGCACCACCATTTCCCCGGCTTCCAACACAATCGCGTGATCCTCATGCTCCCGTAGCAACTCCACCGAGGATTGCGCAGCCCCCTGTTCTTGCTGCGAGCTCTGCTGTTTTACCGGGAGCAGTGGCGTGGCCCCGGTGCCGGACAACAACACCCCTGTCGCCCCCGCCGCTCCTACATTGCGCAACATGTCTCGCCTGGAGATTTTCTTGCTCATGAAGTCCCCCGCCCGTCTAAATCGCTACCTCGCACCGTAGGCGTTTGTGCTCCCCGAAGGCTTCCTCGGCCGGTCCGCTGACAAACGTCACCACAGCTCGTTGCCGATTTCGCGAAATGTCGGCAATGACAGCAGCGGTGGCTAATCAGCCGGGAATATACACTTGTTTCTTCGGCCTATCAATAACTTTAGTGAAAGCGCTACCAAAGTTATCTTCTCCTGTTAACCCTCATTCTTATATCACAGTAAGGTCTTGACCGCCCGCCCAGCTCCTGTTACAGTCCCGCCGGATGCTGCATGCGCTTACATGTTTTCGGCTCATCCGCAGCCGTCTTCTGCGAGGCCATCCTTTATGATAAGAATCCTGCTTTCGTTCCTTTTTCTCTTGACCGCTCCACTGTCAACGCCGCCGTCCGACACCTTTCTCAGCTACGAAGCTCTCCAGGACCATGAGTTAAACCCCGATCCCGACTCGGCTTTCTGGAAGGATGCGGAAAGCGTTGTTTTGGACCAGAGCATCTTGGGAGAACCGGACCCAAGCGTGCGCTCCGAAGCTCGTTCCCGGTGGACAAAGGACTACCTCTATTTTCTATTCTGGGGTCCCTATGACACCTTGCACCTTAAGCCCGACCCGGACACCGTACACGAGACCTACAAACTCTGGTTCTACGATGATTTCGAACTCTATCTCGGCTCCAATTTCGACAACATCAATCTGTATGGCGAATTCCAAATCTCGCCGCAAAGCGAATTTCTGGATATGGCCATCGACGCGACTCGCCCAAAGCCCGGGTGGAACGACGAGCGCTTGTGGGATTCTGGAATGAAGGTGAAATCGCGCATCGATGCGGACAAGAAAGTCTGGTACGGCGAGATGCGCATTCCTATTGCCTCCATCGACAAACGGGCTCCCATAATTGGCAACAAATTTCGCGTCAATGTGTACCGTTTGCAATCCGCCGGTGAAGGGAAAAAGATTCATTTTCTGGCTTGGCGCCCAACCGGCGAATGGAATCCTCACCGTCCGCAAAAATTCGGAACCCTGGAACTGACAGGTCAGCCTTAAATGCGGAGGCTCTGGTGCTTATTCGGCATACATTGCTGATCCCTGTGGCGGTTGCTGCCTTGGTTTGCGCTTCTGGCTTCGCAATATTGGGCGACGATTCGCAAAATCAACGCCGCGTCCGAGAGTCCCGGCTCGAGCGCATCCCGCAGGCCGACTTGGGTAACGGCTACTTCCACAATCCAGTCTTGGTGGGACCAGGCGCCGATAACACCATTCTTAAGGTGGCCAACGATTACTACATGATGGCTGGCGGCGGATGGCCCGATCAACTGATCTGGCACTCCCGCGATTTGATCAATTGGGCGCCGGTCGTGCGCGCACTTCGCAAATTCGACGGCTATGCCTGGGCCACTGAACTTACCTATTACAACGGGAAATTCTACATTTACACCACCCAGGTCGATCCTTCGCGCGGCAACGTGGGGCCACTCAACGTCTCCCAGCGCAGCTTGTTGGGTGTTCCCTTCAAAAATCAGGGAGACCACGCCTGGAAGAACGTCGTGATGTGGGCCGATCACGTCGAAGGCCCGTGGAGTGACCCCATTGATCTGGGTGTGTATGGGTTGTTCGATCCCGGTCATGTCGTCGACCAGCAAGGCAATCGCTACCTCTACTTCAACAAGGGCATGATGATTCGCTTGGCTCCGGATGGCCTCAGCACCGTTGGTGAACTCAAGAAGGTCTACGACGGCTGGGATTATCCGACAGACTGGGTTATCGAATGTAAATGCCTCGAGGCTCCCAAGCTCATCTTTCACGACGGCTATTACTACCTGACTTCTGCCGAAGGCGGCACATCCGGTCCGTCCACCGCACACATGTCCATCGTCGCGCGATCCAAATCCGTGGAGGGCCCCTGGGAGAATTCTCCATACAATCCCCTGGTTCATACCAACAGCCAGTACGACAAGTGGTGGAGACAAGGACACGGAACATTTGTCCAGGACGGCGCCGGCAAGTGGTGGTTCCTGTACACCGGTTACGAAAACGGCTTCGCGCTTTATGGGAAACAGAGTTTGTTGCTGCCCATCGAGTGGACCAGCGATGGCTGGCCTCGCGTTCCGCTCGGAGTTCTGCCCACGGATTTGCTTAGCAAACCACCGGGAGAAAATGTCGGCCACGGCATGCCATTGTCGGACAACTTCTTAGGCACCACCTTGGGCATTCAATGGATGTATGCGCCTTCCAGCGATCCCAAGAAATTCTTCAAGATTTCGGCAGGAAAACTCGTCATGCAGGCCGCGGGCGCATTGCCTGGCGATGCGGCCATCCCACCATCGGACGCAACCATGCTGGGCATAATGCCTGTCAATCATGCGTATCAGGCGGAAGTTGAAATCTCCATCCCTGATTCCGCAGAAGGCGGGTTGTTCCTTTCCTCTGGTGGAAGGGAAGCTGGATCTTGGGCCACGGTTGGCATTCGCAAAGGAAAGTTGTTCGCCACCTGGGCCGGTCAGGCCAACTACGTTCCATCGGAGCACACGCATATTTTTGTGCGCCTGCGCAATATGAACTATGACGTCTCCGCGTTCTACAGTTTGGACGGCAAATCCTGGATTCCTTTCGACAACTCAACGCGCGTTACCGATGGCCGTCGGCTTTTCCTTTACGCTGCTGGGGCGGGTGAGGTCGAATTTCGGAACTTCCAATATCGCGGCCTGGATTAAAGAGAGGCTCGCATGAAAGTCCTGTTCGGCTTTTTGCTCCTCGCAACGACTACGTACTTGTTCGCCCAAACGCGCTCGTTCGCTCCGCTGCCACGCTACCAGGTGAAACGCGCCTCTTCTCCAATTGTGATTGACGGCAAGCCCGATAAACCAGTGTGGGCGGCCGCGGACAAAATGGAACTTAGCTTTCCCTGGCCGCAGATGGCAGCTAATCGAGAGAAAACCATCGTTCGTCTGTTGTGGGACGACAAGTACCTCTATGTCTCGTTTCAGTGCGACGATTCGGACATTGTCGCGACGGAAACACAGCGCGACGGTCCGGTGGACCGCGATGACTCCGTTCAGTTGCTTATCAACCCCGAGCCCACCCAGTCTCATGCTTATATCGGCCTGGAGGTCAACGTCCTGGGCACCATTCATGACTATCTCAGCGCCAATGGCGAATATTTCTTCCAGCAGTTCAACCTGCAGGACCTGCGTGTCATGACCTTTACGGATGGAACCGTTAACCAACACAACGATGTCGACCGGGGCTGGAGCCTGGAAGCGGCGATACCTTGGGCCAATTTTGACGATCTGTCTCGTCAGCACAGTGTCGGCACCATCTGGAAGGCGAATTTCGGTCGTTGGAGCGGCGTCCCACCACATCGCAGCTATAGCATCTGGTCGGATTCCTTGCTGGAGGACCCCAGCGCCCACAATCCGCAACGTTTCGGAGAACTAGTCTTCGCGCAATGAAGTGAGGCTAACGTGAAGCGAGCTCTAATTGCGCTTTTCTTGTGCTTTTCAACCTACGGGCAGTCCGTTTCCACGCGGCCTCGCTATGAGGTGCATCGTGCCAAAACTCCCATCGTCATCGATGGAAAGATCGACCCCAAGGAATGGTCCGCCGCCAGCCCTGCGATCGAGTTCATTTTCCCCTGGGACTCCCAGACGGGCCCGAAGCAAAAGACGCATGCGCGGCTGCTTTGGGACGACCAATATTTGTACGTCGCTTATGAATGCCAAGACGACGATATAACTGCCTTGGTGCAGGGCCACGACGAATTTGTTTATCGCGACGATACTGTGGAGATCTTTCTCAACGTGAAGCCCTCCCAAACCATGGCGTATTACTGTATCGAGATCAACGCTCGTGGCACCATCATGGATTACGTCTGTATTGATGCCAAATACTACATGCGCCGCTTCGACATGGAAGGACTCCGCGTGGCCGTCCAGGTGTACGGCACCATGAACATGCGCGGCGACCACGATCGCGGCTGGAATCTAGAGATGGCCATTCCCTGGAAGAATTTTGCCGACATGGCCGCGCCACCGAAGATCGGTACTGTCTATACTGCCAACCTGAACCGCTGGGATGGCACCGAGCCCAATCGCCGCCTCAGTGTTTGGGCCGACTCCAAGCTCAGCTGGCCTCATCCACACGCCCCGGCCAACTTTGGGGATCTCGTCTTTGTGAAGTAAATGAGAAGGCAATCAGGCGCCGACCACCCACTCGATGACGCCCCCTTCGTACCAAGTCACGGCTTCTTTTAAATAGTTCGCGTCCGGGGGGCCCAGCTCGCCCTTCTTGTACACCTTCCCGCTCAATTCGATCTCCATCCGCAGTCCGCTTGTCCGCACCGCCGCAAATTCTGTCTTGTTGAATTTGTCTTTCTCCACTGCAAACTCACCTGCCGCTTTGACAGGCTGCCATTGATCACCTTCACGGTAGAGAAGCTTCCATTTCGCTGGAGCTACGCAGAATTGCCTATCGTCTTTCCAGAAAACACTGACCGATGAGACCTCCGTGGCGTATTGAAAATCGTATTGCACCCACGCCTGGTTGCCTGACTGGGGCCGCAACCTCAAGAAGGGTGAGGACCCGTCTTCCGAACCCACAGGCGCGAGTTGATCCGAAATCGCCGAAATGTGTCCGCTGCCGTCTTGCGACGTGGGGTACATGCGTTCGGCGGGCGTTGGCGGCGTGTGCCCCGGGTAGTTATCCGCGAACGAGCCGTTTCCGCAAGAGGATGTGGCGACGCTCGTCGATGCGATGGTCGGCGACGGAACTGTGACCGCCTTACCCGGATCACGGGCCAACCACACCGCCATCTCCGTGCTCCCACGGTTGGCAAACGCGTAGTACGGTATTGCCGTAAGCTCTGCCGTATCCATTTTGATTTCTGTCCGCTCCCCATTGCGGCTCAGACGCTGCACCTCACCATGAATCGTTCCTACGCCCTCGAAAAGTCCGGCTTGATACGAGAATTGCAGTTTCGCGCTGTCCGGCACCACCAGGTTGAATACTCCGCCACTGTTATCCAAGGCCTCCGCGCAAAATACTAGCGGACCACGCTCCAGAGCGACCATGCCCTTATTTTCGATTACCCGCTCATCCGCTCGCACGGTACGCACCACCATGGGCAGCGAAAGCTCGATCACATCGCCGCGTGACCATTCGCGCTCAATCTCCGCGTACCCTTGGTTCATGCGGTGTGCTTCTTCCTTTCCATTAACGACCAACGAAAATGGCTTCACCGACGCATCTTCGTAACGGTAGAGCTTGCCAGGCTGGGGCTCTCCTTGCGCCCACCCAGGAATCCGAACGTTTATTGCAAATCGTGTCGGATCGGAAGGATCAACCTTGATTCGCGTCAGCCCATCCCACGGATACTTGGTTTCCTGCTCGATCGAAACCTGCCTGCCTCCCATCTCCAATCGTGCCTGGCTCCCGATCAACAGGTTGACATACAGATTCTGCTTGTCTCGACTGTAGATCAGCGTGCCCAGTTGCGCTAAAAGCCGCGTGATGTTGGGGGGGCAGCAGTTCGGCCCGTACCGGGGTTGTCGCGTGAAGCCTACGTATGTCTTGAGCGGCGCCTGATACAGAAATGTATCGCCCTCCAAGGAAACACCCGCGAGCAGCCCGTTGTAGAGGATCCGCTCCATCATGTCCGCATAGCGACTGTCACGCGTCAGCTGCAGCATACGCCGATTCCACAGGGTGTTCCCGACGGCGGCACAAATTTCATTCCAGCAACTGACATTGGGCAGATCGTAATCGTCGCCGTAGTTTTCCTCGCGACGATAGCTCCCTATGCCACCGGTGACATAGGTCCGCTTGGACACCGCGTCGTCCCAGATTCTCAGCGCCGCTCCACGGTAGGCGCCTTCCGGCAGTACCGCCCCTAGGTCCGTGACCGCACAATAGAGATAGGTTGCCCGGACGCAGTGGCCGATAGCCCTGCGCTGCTCGACGACTGGTTGCTCATCCTGTGCGTACGGCCCCACCATTTGCCTGCCGCCGGCGGTCGTTCCACGCATATCCACGATGAATTTCGCTAACTGTACATATTTGTAATCGCCTGTCGCGTAGTACAGCTTAACCAGTGCCAGTTCGATTCCCTCGTGGTTCGAAATGTCCGTCCGTTTTCCCGGGCCATACACGTGATTCAGGTCATTGGCCACTTCGATGGCTATGTTGAGTAACTGCGGGTTTCCCGTGGCTTGATGGTATGCCATTGCTGCTTCGAAGAAATGCCCGGTTCCCAGGAACGGTCCGTCCCCGCGACTGGGCCAGCTCCCCATCTGCGCTTTCATCGCAGCGCTTAGCGGTGCAAACAGAGACTGTGCTTGGCGGTCGAGCGCGGCGTCCGGGCGTTTCTCCAGGAAGTAAGCAGCGCCTTCGATCAGGCGGCTATCAATCCATTTTGTGTGCTGCTCGCGGTCCAACATCATGGGCAGCGAAACCGCCCGAGCCTTCTCAATCCGAGGAGACCAAAATGTATCTGTTACTTCGACATCGCGCAAAGGAAGCTGCGCCAGCGAATAATCTGGTGGTACTTCGTCCGCCCACAGTCGCTCTGGCCAGAGGTTGAGCGCGGCGACTCCCACCAGAGTTCCTTGTGTTAGAAACGTCCGACGATCGATGTTGCTGCCTCGCTTGGTCACCGGAATATCCCTTCGTTTTGATTCCATAGCGCCTGTCTGAGCAGGCCAGGCCATGCCTGGCAATGGTAATGCAAGCGTTTGCACCGCACCTAGTGCTTTCTTTTTACACCTCAGTTTTTCGCGCTATAGAGGAATAGCAGCATTTCCTTCTGTTTTCTGTCCGTGTCTTGGTCCTGCTGCGCTTTCAACTTATTCCACGTTGCCAGTTCCTCCTGGCCACGCTGTTTCTGGCCCATCCGGATTAACAGTTGGCCCAGTCTGTAGCGGGCTACAGTCAGTTCAGGGTCCAAATCCACCGCACGCTGATACTGCTTCAGCGCTGCTTCCTCATTGCCTTCCTTTGCATACAAAATCCCCAGTTCCAAGTGCATTTCCGCGTCCTTAGGGTCAAGGCTAACCGCCTCCCGCAGCAGTGCCTTTATCTTGGGCAAGTCCGGCATCTCGGCGTGTTCGTTATCGGAGTCCCACAAGTTCATCGCATAGTAGAAGTGCGCCTTGGCGTCCTTCGGGGCACTCATAACGTGGCGTTCGAAACGCTCGGACACCTCCCGCGCTTGAGCCTGTGATATTCCGTGGACCTTCGACAGGAAGAAATAAGGCCGCGGATCCCTTGCATTCAGATCAATGGCTCTGCAAAATGCGTTGGCGGCTTGGTCATTATGCCCCAGCATATATTGCGAAACGCCCAATCCCAGCTGCAGTTTCCAGGATTTTGGAAATCTTTCCGTCCCGTTGCGAAACACCTGCAGAGCCGGGTCGATGGTTCGGTGATTCAGCAATTCCGAGCCCCACGCGAATATATTGTTCTCCGAAGGGTCAAGCACGGCAGCCTGCTGTAGCTCATTCGCGGCCTGCAGAAATTCGTGTTTTTTTTCATACGTTTCACCCAACAAGGAGTGAAGTTCTGACGCGTCCTTTTGTGCCAACATCGCCCGGATTTGCTTTTCCGCTTCATCCAGCATGCCGCTATCCAGTTCAGCCAGCGCCAGGTCGTAACCGTTGTCATACGAAGGGCGCAACTGCTGAGACTTTTGTAGATATGCAACTGCCTCTTTCACTCTTCCTCGCGCCGCGTAGAATTCTCCCAAGTTGTGGTTCAACTCCGGATTTTCCGGTTCCAACTCGATTGCTGTTCGGAACTCGCCCTCGGCAGCCGCATCCTGGTGGAGTTGCGCGAGGTTGGCGGCGAGATTGGCGTGCGCTAGAGAAGACGATGGCTGCAATCGCGCGGCAGTAGTTAAGAACGGGCGTGCCTGCAAGGGCTGGCGTTCGGCGACCAAAGCTAATCCCATAAGCTCATTGGCATCGTAATTGTGAGGATAAGCTCTTAAATAGTCTTGCAAGCGCTCCACCGCCATTCGGTACTCGCCGCGAGCGTACGCGTCCTGGGCCCCCTTCAGGCTGGCTTCCTGCCCGGATTGATGACAGACTGCGGATGATGCCGACAATAATATCGCTGGCCCGAAGGCGAACAACAACAAGTGGCATGACCTCACAGTGTTTCTCCCCGTCTCATACCTCACTGTAACACATAGAGCCAGCGGTTCTTAGCTCCAGTGGCGAAAACAATCTAGCCAGCAACCCGGTGCCCTCCTGCGGTAGTGCGGCGGGCAAGGGCTGCGAATTCCCGCGAGTCAGATACAGTCAGTCTGCTTCTGGATCACAAGTCCTTACAAGTTAAAAATCAACTGCGGCTCATCTAAAATGGTTATTTTCCGCTTGACATCCGCCGCGTGTATATATACAAGGAATGCAAGCGCATGCATTTCTATGGGGTGATTCGAGTTTTCTTCCGGGGTTTTTCAAATTCTGGCGCGTGGGGTGATTCCAATGTTGTTTCCCAGTGCTCGGCGAAGTGCTGTAGTTCTCGGCGTTCTCTTCGTTGCTCTGTTCCTATTCATCGGAATGCCTTCCACCACCTATGCTCAGGTGGACACCGGTTCGATTAGCGGTACGGTTTCGGACTCTAGCGGTGCTGTAGTCGCGGGCGCCACCATTACCTTGACCAACACTGCCACTGGCTTGGCCCTTCAGACCACCTCAGATTCCGACGGGCGTTACAGGTTCTCTGCCGTCCGCATTGGCACCTACACTTTGACCGCCGAATCCAAGGGTTTTGCCAGAGTCACTCAACAGAACGCCACCCTCTCAATCCAACAGAACATGGTGGTCGACTTTACCCTAAAACCCGGCAACGTTTCCGAGTCCGTCGAGGTCACCTCGGCACCCCCGCAATTGCAGACTCAGGACGCTTCCGTTGGCGCGGTAGTCAATTCCCGGAATATCAATGACCTGCCCTTAAACGGCCGCAACTATACATTCCTGGCGCAACTCAACGCCGGTGTCACCTTTTCGCAGCAGGACTCTCGCGGTTTGGGCCAATCAGGTAGCTTCGCCGCAAACGGGACTCCCGCCAACCAGAATAACTATCTACTGGACGGCGTCGATAACAACTCCAACCTAGTGGACTACCTGAATGGCAACTCTTACATCTATCGCCCCGCGATCGATGCACTTCAGGAGTTTAAAGTACAGACCAGTAACTTCAGTGCTGAGTTTGGCCGGTCTGCGGGCGCGGTCGTCAATGCCACGATTAAGTCCGGCACCAGTGGTTTCCATGGCGATGTCTGGGAGTTCTTCCGCAACGACGCGCTCGATGCTGCAAACTTCTTTGAGAATGCGAATAACACGGGGAAGGGACGTTTCCAGCAAAATCAATTCGGTGGCGCGATCGGTGGTCCTATTCCGCCGTTGACCAGGGGGCGCGCAAAAACCTTCTTCTTTGCCGATTATGAAGGTCTTCGCACCAATCAGGCCACCCCCTATGTTTCCACCGTGCCCACCATGCTCGAACGCGACAGCGGTTACACCAATTTCTCGCAACTTCTGACACAAGGCGGTACGCAGACCGATTTGCTCGGACGAACATTTGCCAACGGCCAAATCTTTGATCCCGCGACTACTCGCGCGGTCACCGCGGGTCAGCCCGACCCGGTCACCGGCATCGTTGCCACCGGCACCGGTTTCGTACGCACTCCCTTTGCGGGAAACATTCTTCCAGCTAGCCGCCTCGATCCAAACGTAATCAACGTTCTCAACACCTATCCCTTGCCAACCAACTCGAACCTCTTCAACAATTATGCCAGCGACCCCCTTCTCACCGATAACCTGAACCAAGGCGACCTTCGCATCGACGAGGACTTCGGTGAAAAGGACCAACTCTTCGGTCGCTACAGTCATGCTGACGATTCGGAGTATGTTCCGGGGCCGTTCAACACCATTGCGAATGGCGGCGGCTTCAACACCGGCACGCAGACCAATATCACAGAAAACATCGTCGGCGGATGGACACATATTTTCTCTCCTACACTGCTCAACGAGGCGCGCTTTGGCTATTCCGACGTCAACACCAAGCGTGTCCAACCTTACGCCAACGACCTGACCATTCCCGCGCAGTTTGGCATTACCGGCATTCCTCAGGCGCCGGACAACGGCGGCTTGCCCACCTACACGATTTCCGGCCTGTCGGAGTTGGGTGGCACGCCTTGGAGCCCGACGCAGGAAACTAACAGCGTTTATCAAGTCACTGAGAACCTTACCAAGGTCAAAGGTAATCACAGTTTCAAAGGTGGGTTTGAATACCAACGCGTACATCTGACCTTCTTCCAGCCCTATGCGTCTCGCGGCACCTTCGATTTCAATGGTTCCTATACCGAAGTTCCCACGTATACCAGCGGCAATACCGGCATGGCTCAGATGCTTCTTACTCCCATTCCCTCAACCGTTCCCGGGGGTGTGGATTACGTGGGCGGTTCCGACCAGGTAAACGGCTCGAACATTGCAACGCCCGCCATTGGCCGCAATTACTTCGCTCTGTATGGTCAGGACGATTGGAAGGTCACCGCCAAATTTACAGTCAACCTGGGCTTGCGCTGGGAATACTTCGGCCATGGCGTCGCTCCGAATGGCCAAGCATTGAACTTCATCCCGGGTGCCGGAACCGCGGCATCAGAGTTCTTAATGCCAACTCAAACGTGTAATGCAGGGCTGCTATCCGCCTCTGTTTTGGCCGCTGCGGCTACAGACAACATCAACGTAGTTTGTTCCCACAATCCCGCTTTGCTGAACTCTGACTTGAATGATTTTGCGCCGCGAATCGGTCTCGCTTATCAGCTGCAAAAAAGACTGGTTGTACGTTCCGCCTTCGGTATCTTCTATGGAACCACGGTCAACGGCGACGACCTCGTCGATGCCATCAACTATCCTTTTTCGTATACGTCTTCCTATTACATGCCTGACCCGGGTCACCCCATAACCTACCCGAACGGCAGCGTTGCTACCTTTGAAAATGGCCTCAGCGCGTTTAATTTCTCACCATTGAGTGTTCCTGCCGCCGGCCTTGGATTTACCGGCACGAACTATAACTTCCGCACACCTGCCGCCTATGAATACAACCTCTTCCTGCAGTATCAGTTGTCGCAAAACCAAACCTTCTCCGCCGGCTATGTCGGAACCCAAGGTCGCCACATGCAGGTTCACAGCTACTACAACTCGCCAACCGAGATGCTCGTGCCCGGCACAGATGTGCAGTCTTATGTCGCCTATCCTGATTTTGCGCGCAATTTCACCAACAATACCGCATCGACGAATAGCAATTACAATGGCCTTCAACTCACCTATCAGTATCGCTTCAGCCGCGGTTTAAACGTCCTAGCCAATTACACTTGGTCCAAATGCGAGAGCGACTATCGCGACATCTTGACCGGCACCATCGGCGGCTACCGCGCACCGCAGCTCGCCGGTTTCGGCCTCCCAGGTGATTACGCACTTTGCGACTTTGACGTCAAGAACATGTTCCACCTCAGCGGTGGTTATGAACTTCCTTTCGGACACGGTCGCCAGTTCTTGGCTAACTCCTCAAAGGCGGTCGATGCGATCGCCGGTGGGTGGAATACCAACTTCATCTTGACCCTGCAGGATGGTCAGCCTTTCACCGTACCTTGCAACATTTCCACGACCGCCGACTTTGGTTGCAACGCTCTCGTCGTAAAGGGCGTCAGCTTGTACGGCCCTATACATAACGAGAATCAATGGATGAATCCTCTGGCTTTCGCGAACCCCGCTGTCGCTACCGCTAACGGGCAAACCGACTATTCGCCTTTGGGGGGTGGGGCTACCCAACTGTACGGACCGGGTTTCCACCGTTTGGACTTCTCGCTGTTTAAGGAGTTCCCCGTTTCTGAACAGAAGCGCTTTGAATTCAGGGCGGAATTCTTCAACCTCACCAACCATCCCAATTTTGGGAATCCGGGATTCTCCGCTCCGGGTATCGCCGCCGCGCCAGGAGCCCTCAATTTCAGCTCAACCGACTTTGGACAAATCCTTGGTACCCGCGATGGTGCGAATGACCAGCGCGAGATCCAGTTTGCGCTGAAATTTTACTTCTAGTTTCCCCTACACCCCCGGAAAGCAAAGAGACCGCCGTCGTCAAAAAACGGTCTCTTTGCTTGGCCTGATTCGCGATTCAACCGCCCGCAAGCTCCCACGATTGGTGTCTCTAAATCAGCTGGTCGCTGAGTTCAGGCTTGTTTGAACGCGATTGTATTTTATCGTGTTAGAAGTCAAGAAAATGAAAATCGGGAACTGTATGGCAAATTGCGAGGTATCAACGGCAGAATTCAAGGTCAACAAAACATTGACTGGAGGGAGCCTGTGATAGATGTGGCGGCTGCAACAACAAATTGGTGGGTTGAAATAGGCAAAGGACTGATCGGCGCCGTTATCGGATTTGCCAGTGCCGTCGCGATTGAGAGGTATAAAGCACGGGATAGCGCCGTCAGAAGCGGGGAACCAATGGGTAAACTAAGTGTTTGGATTGGTCTTGCCCGTATGTTTGTTGGCCAACTGAGAGCGCCGATTGACTGTTCGCCTTTCCGGGCGTGATAACGTCCTTTATTATTCGCTATCCTGACCCCAAACAAAAGATGAGGAAAAACGGAAACAGACGTCGATCGTACGGGGAGACCGAACAACCACAACATCCTCCCAACAGATTTGACTGTCTAGTGCGGCACTAGGTAGTCCCACACTGTCACGCCTCCTGTTAGTCTTATCTTTAACATTATTATATGCTTCCAGCCCCTGACGAATTGTTTGTGCTAGCCTTTAATTGAAACTATACCACCAGTAGTGGTATATTTATAGCCGGAGAACAAAATGGCAGAACTCTTCACACTCGACGAAGCCGCCGCGATTGCGGAGATTGAGCCTGGCACGGTTCGAACAGCGCTAGAAAAGAGATCCGTAACCCCTTCGCGCAGGACCAAAACGGGCAAAGCCGTACGTTACCGTTTCTCCGAGGGGGATGTACTCTTTCTTCTGGTCCTCGCAGAATTCCCCTTCCCGCTTTCCAAGGAAGACAAAGATTCTCTAGCTCAAGTACTCGCCCACGGGAGCAAAACCGCGAGGCATTGGGTTTCTGACGGGCCAGATGTGGTGTTTCGCTCTGGGGCCATGAAGATATTCGTTGAGTGCAAGCATTTGCGCAAAACCGTCGAGAGAAACGTGGCCGCGTACCGCTGGGGCAAGGAGCGAATCACTTCGTCTCCCGACGTTCTCGGCGGGGAACCTGTCTTCCGGGGCACGCGAATCCCTTTGGAACATGTCGCGGCACTCTTCCGAAAGCACGTCCCGGACGAAGAGATCGCCGAGGACTTCCCTGCTCTCGATGAGAGGGACTTGGCCTATGCGCGGCTCGCGGCACGACTTGGACAGCCTCCAGGACGGCCGAAGAAGCACTTGCGAATCGAAAGAGAGCCCGGTGCCCGCCGTTGATTCGCATATTGCTGGACGAACATGTTTCGCCGTCTTTGGTCGGCAAACTCGGCGATAGGGGTGTCCTTGCTGTGGCCGCAGCACATGTCGGTTTGTCTGGTCAACCGGACGCGAAAATCTGGAACTACGCTTTCGAAAATGACTTTGTCGTCGTCACAGGCAACGCGCGCGATTTTATCCGGCTTCTCAACGTCGAGGTACATCCGGGTCTGATTGTCCTCCGCGAGGGCGGCCTGACCCGCGACGAACAATGGGACCGCATCCGACCCGTAATCGAGCACGTCTTGGAATCCAACGATGACAATTTCTTGGTCAACAAACTGGTGGAAATCAGGGATGTGGACGAGTGGGAAATTCGCGAGATTCCGAAACCTTGATCACCCAACAACTCCCAACGCTGATCTCTTCCCTACCCAGCTAAGAGAGTATTCAGTGCGATACCGAATGCTGCCTGTGAAGAGGTTCGGTGCACCGAAAAGTTCCGAATTCTGCCCGGGCGAGTGCTTCGAACTGCGCATTTTGACTCCCTGGTTGGAATCCAGGAGGTCAGTGGTTGAAAACCACTCGCCCCGACCACTCTTTCTCTCTTATCCTCAATCATTTATGCTGCTTTTGCCGACAGCGATTTATGGACAATTTTCGGTACATTCGGTACAACTGCGGGCAACTCGAACCCGAATCCGCACCGTTCTGCCCACTTTCTGCGGAACTCCACGTCCTCTTTCACTTTGTCGTATAGGTCACTCATGTCGCGCCCCGCATGACCCATCCAGTACTTGTATAGGCCTTCGGGGCACTCGGTGTAGTTCCGCAGGTAGGTGTTCCGAAAACGACGGAACGCATGATTTCCAGCTCTATGCGTTCCAGTGTGTGGGTTCACGTAGTTCAGTTCCTGCAGCGCTATATGCAGATGGCGCCGCACTATGTTGGTCGGCGAAAGCGGTTTCCCGGTTCGAGTGCAGAACAGGAGTCCAGCTTTGCGTCGGTCGACGAAATGTTTGAGCCGAGCGGCGATCGCCGGATGAAGGTCGACTTGACGGACGGCATTCGCCGTCTTGAGCCGTGGTTCGATCCTTCCGCGATGAACTTGCTGCTGGATGTAAAGGGTCAAGAAATCGGAAGAGACGTGTTTATCGATTTCGATGCCCAGCACCTCGCCGATTCTTAGACCGGTCGCACCACAGAGAATGAAGATCATACGTTCTCGAGGTTTCTTCCACCGGGCCAAGCCGGTCATCACCTCGGCGGAAAACGAGGGCGTGTTCTGCTGATCTATCCGCGGTACGGGCAAATCGATGAAGTCGTGGTTCCATTTTCGGGGATAGATTTGCTCGCCCTGCGCATCGACGGCAGACGCAACGACCATCTTTACTACCGGAACATAGTTGCCGGTCATGGTCGTCGTGGACAAACCACCGTCCGTCATCTTGGCAACAAGCGCTTTGAGCGCGCTATTGTTGACTTCGGATAAGGGCAGATCTCCGATGTTTGGGTTGATCCATTTGTCGAGGCAGCCCTTCCACAATTCCAATGTTGCGGGCGCAATGGGTTTGCGCTTGCGCCGTTGCATGTGCTCCAGCCACCATTTTGCTTGTTCGCGGAATGTGACACCATGGGCTTGCTTCACTACTTCATCGAAGTGCTGCACGGTGTCCGCGCCACTCTCCACGACAATTTCACGGGCGCGGCGTTCTCTTTCAGATTTGGACAGATGACCAGGACCGGAGATCGGGCATACCTTGGCTCGCATATGCCTTCTCGCTTCCTGCCCTGCCACATCCATCCACCAACGAACGACCCACCATTTACCACTTGCTTCGAGGTGGCCGTCCTGGCCAGTTCTGCGGGACATGCACTTTCCTCTCCGCTTCACTGGTGTCGCGAGAACGACATTAATATCGCTGGTTGAGAATTGCAACGGACGTGTTTTTAGTACGTTCACTAAGGCCGGCACTTCTCGCGTCGACACTTCTTCATGCATACATGAAACCGATCGGGGGACTGGCGAAATCGAGTTTTTCGCGGCTCCGACTACGCACAGATTTGCAACGTGAAGCTCTTGAAGGATGCCGATTCGATTGACTACGATCGCGACAAAACACCTTTACGTGGCCAACGGCGGTGGCCGCCGCAGCTCGAGCACGTCGCCCCCAGCTTTCTTTTTAGTGTTCTTGCCAAGGCGGGCGAAACAGGGCCTTCCACCCCATAAAAGGAACTATTAGCAAATAGAGCCGTTTCGGTTCCATCGAGGCCCCATTTGCACTAGTTGCGTCCCGTTCACCGCGAGAACGCGGAACGTTATGATAATGCTGCGATCTGGGTCGTGGTCCCTTTTTCGGGAGAAGGTTCTCGACGGCGTGCTTCAATTCTGGCATCACGTTCAGCAGGTGCTGCATCATTCTGCGCAATGGCATTGCACAGTTCGTTGGTTCCTGGATTTCGCAGTCCGGGTATCACTTGCGCATCGAGAAAGTGAGCTCGGACCGAGCACTTGTGGACTTCCTTGATCCGCGAGGTGCTCCCATCGTGCGCCCCTATATGGGAGGGACCCCGTCGATGAAGATGATCGCGCACCACGACGAATACAACGAAGACTTCCGAGTAGATCTGTGGGAGGAGAGCAAGGGGTTCATTCTGCATTTGGAACGCGAGTACGGCTACGTTTTGGACCCGAGCAGCGAGAAGCGCTTGTGCCAGCGATCAGCCGATATGAACGGGACGGTTTTCTGGATGCGCATTACTCATTGTTTGGCCCTCTGGATCACTTCGTTCGAACAACGGCACTGAAGAAGAGGTCGTAGGTGCGAAAGAGCACAGATTCAACTCTTCTGTGCTCCTGTCACTGGCTGCCAACACTTCCGGCTCCTGTCCGCGTTAACTCCGACTGCATTCCTTGGTTTGGACGTAGGCTTTCCTGGCAACGCGCCGAGCCACGGGTACTGATACGTACTTCGGCGATTACGCCGTTAATCAGGCCCTTACTCGTAGCGCAAAGCCACCGTGGGATCGACACGCATCGCCCGCCGCGCCGGAATGTAGCACGCTAGAACCGCAACGCAGGCCAGCAACACTGCCACGCCGACGAACGTTAGCGGATCGGCTGCACTGACGCCATAAAGCAGAGTGGTCATCAGGCGCGCCAGAGCCAAAGCAGCGCCAACGCCAAAGATGACGCCAATTGCCGCCAGGCGAAAACCCTGCCCCACCACAAGACGCAAAACATCCACTCGTTGCGCGCCGAGAGCCATGCGTATGCCTATTTCGCGCGTTCTTTGCGCGACGGTGTAGGCCATTACGCCGTAGATGCCAATGCACGCCAACACCAGCGCAAGCCCCGCGAAGCAAGAGAGCAAAAGAGTGGTGAATCGCGAGCGCGCCACCGAATCGCCGACCAGTTGATCCATGGTGGCGATTTTTGCCATAGGCTGGTCTTTATCAAGCTGCGCCAGAATCTGCCGAATGGGGACAACAAGGGCCAGCGGCGGCGTGGCCGCGCGCACAAGGACAGTCATAGAAGGATAGCGAATTTCCGGATATGGCCAGTACGCGAGAGGGGAAGGAGCGGAGGCAAGATCCGATAGGTGGACGTCGCCGACGATGCCGATAATTTCATCAGGCCGATTTTCATCTTTCATGTCAATGATGAGTTTCTGGCCGATTGGATTTTTTCCAGAGAAATATTCGTCGGCAAGCGCTTTGTTGATAATCACCACATTCGATTGCTGGGAAAACTCGCGCTCACTGAACATGCGCCCACTTAGCAAAGGGATGCCCATAGTGTGGAAGTAATCCGGTTCGATGACGCGCACGCTGGTTCCATGAGCTTCACCGGCCGGTAGCGGGAGTTCGCCGACGATCGAAAAGTCAGTGGCGGATCCGACGCCACTGAAGGGAGGAGTCACATCGGCACTGACCGATAGCACGCCGGGAAGCCCGCGAATGTTATTGAGCAGTTGGGTGAAGAACGAGGCGCGCGCCTGGTCGTCGTATTTTGTGCCGGGTAAGCTGATCTGGAAGGTCAGCAAATGCGAGGCCTGGAAACCGCTGTCCACATTCATAAGCCGGAGAAAGCTCTCAATCATGAGGCTGGAGCCAGCGAGCAGCACCAGTGCGAGACTGATTTCGGCGACCACGAAAACGCTTCTCACAAACAGGTGTTTACGGCCTGCTGAAGAAGTGCGGCCGCCCTCTGGCAGCGCCAGCGCTGCTTCGCCGTGAGAAGCCAGGAAAGAGGGCAGGAATCCTGCGAGCAAGCTGGCAACAAGCGTGACGCTCGCCGCGAAGGTAAGGATGCGCCAGTTGAGGCTGGCTTCAGCAAAATCGAGGAGGCTTGCCGGCGCGGAGTGGAGCAAGGCTCCTGTGGCCCAAACTGCGAAAAATGTTCCCAACGTTCCGCCGATTAAGCCGAGGAAGACGCTCTCAGCAAGAAGCTGCCGCGCGATTCGGCTTCGTGAGGCGCCCAGAGCGATGCGAATGGCGATTTCGCGGCTGCGTCCGGTAGCGCGCGAAAGCAGCAGGCTAGAAATGTTCGCGCAAGCAATGAGCAGGACGAAGCCGACCGCGCCGAGTAGAATCAGGAGCGCGGGACGAAATGCTCCCGAAAGCTGATCACGCAAGGAGACGAGAGCGACGCCCCATTCTTTGTCGTACGCCGGATAACGCGCAGCCAGGGCCGTGGCGAGAACATCCATTTGCGCCTGGGCTTGCCTGAGCGAAACGCCTGGTTTCAAACGGGCGACGACGCGCAAATAACGTCCAAGTTTCGTGCGGTCATGCCAGGTGGGCGTGATTTCGAGCGGTGCCCAAAGTTGCGGTTTCTGTTGCGTAAACGAAAACTCTCTGATGTACCAGTCGAAATCAGGGCCCATCACTCCAACCGCCGTGTTTGCGTGGCCGTTCAACTGGATCGATTTGCCAAGTATGTCCGGATCGCCAGCGAATTTTGATTTCCAGAGGGAATAGCTCAGAATGACTACGTTGCCCTTCCCGGGCTGATCTTCCCCATCGACAAAGCCGCGCCCCAGCATTGGTTCAACACCTAGGACTGAAAAGAAATTTGTCGAAACCTGCTCGACATCAATCTGCTCGGGCCTTCCCGCACCCGTGAGATTCACAGGCTGGTCCACGAAAGCAGCCATGCCGCTGAAGCTACGGTTCTGCTCCCGCCAGTCGAGAAAATTCGCCGGCGAAACAGTATTTCGAGTGATGTCGTACTTGGCCAGTTTCTCCCAAACGACGGCGAGAGAGGTTGGATCGTCAAAGCGCAAGGGCTTGAGAAGCACAGCGTCAGCCACGGAGAAGACTGCGGTGTTGACACCGATTCCGAGAGCGAGAGTGAGAATGACGACGGCGGCGAAGCCACGAGACTTGCGAAGTTGGCGAAACGCGAAGTGGAGATCCTGCCCGAACTGTTCAGCCCAAATGATGCTCCAAACTTCTCTGGCGTCTTCCTTCACTCGCGTTACGTTTCCAAACTTTCGCAAAGCCGCGTAATAAGCTTCTTCAGGAGACATCCCGCGCTCGAGATTCTCTTGGGTAGCCAACTCGATGTGTTCGCGGATCTCCTGATCCAGATCGTTCAGCAGCCGTTTCCCGCGCCGGTTCATTCGCGCTCCTCCGTCGGCCGAAGAATCCGCGCGATTGCCCCCGCGAGTGTTTCCCACTTGCTGGTCTCAGTTGCCAACTGCTTCCGGCCTTTTGCCGTCAAGCTATAGAACTTGGCCCGCCGATTGTTGTCGGATGTGCCTTCTTCGACGGAAATCCATCCCCGCTTGATAAGCCGATGCAGTGCTGGATACAGCGATCCTTGCTCGACCTGTAACACTTCGTCGGATCTGAACTCAATCGCTTTGGCGATCGCGTGTCCATGCGCCGGGCCTAACTGGAGAGTCCGCAGGATCAACAGGTCCAGTGTGCCTTGTAGCAGCTCAATACGTTCTTTTGTTTCTCTGATAGACATTCTAGGTGATCCTAAGACTACTCCAGTAGAATGTCAAGGTGAACGAACGCACCGTGTATTCACGCAAAGTCCCGGTAAGTTTGAATGAATAGGTCAAGGGAGGAGCGCTTGGTGTAGAAAAGCTGAACTCAGCGACCAGCTGATTCAGAGACACCAGGAGGCTCCTCATGGGACCTATGTATTACATCGGACTGGATGTTCACAAGCAAAAGATCAGCTACTGCGTGAAGGACGTGGGCGGCAAAATCCATGCCGAAGGGTGGATACGGGCTACGCGTTTTGATTTAGATCGTAGGAGGAGGACGCTGTCCCAGCCGTGGAGCGCGGCGATGGAAGCCACGATGTTCTCCGGGTGGATCTACGATCATTTGAAACCACACGCCGTGGAATTGAAGGTAGCGCACCCCTTGATGCTGCGAGCCATCGCCGCGGCGAAAAAGAAAAACAACCGCATCGATGCCAGCAAAATCTGCGATTGTCTGCGCTGCGATTTTCTGCCCGAGTCCTACATGGCTCCCACGGCCATTCGCGAGCGGCGGCGCACGCTGCGTTATCGCAGCCTGCTGGTACGCCAGATGGTGCAGATGAAAATCAAAATCAGCACGCTGCTGATGGAAGCGGGCGTGAGCTACAACAAGCAGAAGCTGCACAAGGCCGGTTATTTCAGCGAACTATTGGCCAGCAACCCAGACATCGACGAAAGTTTGCGCTCGCCGCTCGGGAGATGGTGGTACGGCTAGGCAAAATGGAAACTGCTCTGATCGATTCCTTGCAGCAAGATCGATTACTGGTGGAACGAGTGGAGCGGTTGATGAGCATTCCGGCGATTGGGCCGATCACGGCGCTGACGTGGGCCCTGGAAATCGGCGAGGTGCAGCGGTTCTCCTCTATCAAGAAGGCCATCAGCTACTGCGGGCTGTGCGGCGTTGAACAAAGATCAGCGAACTCGGTGCAGCGTACGCCCATCTCCAAACAACGGAACAAACATCTGCAGACCGTGCTGATCGAAGCAGCCAAGATGGCGCCACGTTACAGCCCGACGCTCGCGCTGCTGTATGACCGGGAGCGGCAGAAAGGCAATGCCAATCGCGCAACCCTGGCCGTGGCACGGAAACTGGTGGCTTATCTAGTGGCCGTAGATCGCGGCCAGACCCATTTTCTGGTCATCGATCAGGAGACGCGGACGGCCGCCTAGACTGGCCGGGAGCGAAACAGATTATTCAGCGCGAGGCCTGCCAGGTCTTGCCGTTAAACCGACTGGGCACGAGAGCAAAGCTCGCGATGCTCCCGTTGATAAGTTTCGAGACTGGCAGGAGAACACACACTCAATCATCTGGGCAGCGGATCGCTGCGCCAGCAAATGGAAGTCTGGTTCTATTCACGAATAGAAACCACGGCCGTGAGGCCAACACCCGCGCTGAGAAGAAAAAAGAATTTACACCCGCGCTCCTCCTGAGCGCGTCGGGAGAGCTTTTTGCCTCTTGACACAGACCTATCATGGAAGTCGGAAATCTCTAACGAGGTCGGCCGTTGCAAGCGCTTTTTTCTGGAGTGTTGGCCTGCTGCGGGCACACCCGTTACGTATCTGCTGAAAAGCGCCGTTCGTTCGCGTTTCGTGTGTTCACCCGTTGTGCTCGGCTCTGTGTCGCTTCATCCGTTTGGTGCTGTCCACCAACCATCTCTTCGGCCACTACGGACCATGATGACTTATGCGAACTCCCTTCCTGCGAAGGGAGGCGGGTGGCCTAATCAACCGGACGGTGACCGTTCGCACCATTCCCGACTTCAAGCATCCCCGCACAGACAGTACCGCTTTGCTTCGGTCCACGACGACAGAACTCTTGGTAATCGATCTGATCGCGCAACATGATCCACAGCCGAATGCCCAGCTTGCGGGCCGCTGCCACGCGTGCTTTCCCCAAGCCTTTCTGCACCAGTTTGCGACGGTAGAACCGCTGCAGCCCGGGATCGCGGCGCACCGCATGAGCGCCGGCCTCATTCCAAAGAAAGCGCAGCAGTGGACTGCCTTGCTTGGTCAACGCCCCGAGCCGCTGATGCGCTGCGCTAGAGTATTCGCGTGGAATCAGCCCCACGTAACTGGCCAGCGCCTTGCCGTTCGCGAAGCGTTGCGGGTCGCCCAGAAAGACATCCGTCGCCAGTGCCGTGACCGGGCCTACTCCTGGATGGGTCATAAGCAATCGTGCTCCCACGCGCTGCTCCGCCTGCTCGGAGACTTGTGCGGTCAGTTGCTCGATTTCTTCTTCCATCTGCCGGTACAGCGCCTGCAGCATGCTCCGCCGATAAGAAGCATGCGGCGGCAACGGCAGGAAGGCGATCTTCGCTTGCCCGTCATAGCTCCACAGGCCAGGGCCGCGTCGCAGCCCATTCGCCAAGGCGATGGCCTGAAGAGCATTCTGAACCTGTGTGCGCAGGCGCACCCAGTGATGCCGGTGCAACAGCAGCGCGCGCAGGTCGAGCAGCTCTTGGCTAGGCAGCCAAATCGCTGGAAAGCGATTTTCTACCAGCAGCTTTAGAATCAGCTCGGCGTCGCGACGATCGTGTTTCTGCTTGCGGGGTTCGGCAGCACGGATCTTTGTGGCGTCTCCCACCCGGCATTCGATCCCCAGTTCCGCCAGCAACTTCAAAAACCATTGCATAGGTCCTATCGCTTCGATGCCCACCAGCACCGGGCACGGGAGTTCGGAATAAAACTCGCGCACTTCGTTGCCTTCGTGCAGCAGCGTGCGATTCACCACTTCCCCGGTTTCCGTGTCGAGCATCGCCAACGTCTGCTGGCGAGCGTGCAAATCACATCCTATAATTCGCATTCGGCCTCCTTCGTTCCGAGCGCTTCGGGGTGAACACCGTAAGTCTACTCGGCTCGTCGTGAGGCCGACCTCGTTATGACATCAACCGGAAAAGTGGCGGCTAGTACCAACTTCGGCGGTAAGGCCGTTTACCGGGACTTAGCGCGACTTCTGCCATAACTGCTGGGTTGCGACGACACGCTCAGAATCGCTTGCATGACAACTTGGCTTTAACGGATTTCGACGGTCAGACTGAATTACAATACCTCGCATGCAGATAGAGTTGGACCATCTGTTCGTCTGTACCGCTCTGGGCGCTCCTGAGGTTGAAAAGTTTGTTCAGTTTGGTTTGCATGAGGGACCGCCAAATCAGCATCCCGGTCAAGGTACGGCCTGCCGCCGTTTTTCCTTCGCTAACGCCATGATTGAGTTGTTCTGGGTGAGCGAAGTAAGAGAGGCTCAAAGTGAAAGTACAAGGCGCACATTGCTTTGGGAGAGGTGGTCTGGTCGGCAAGGTAAAGCCTCTCCTTTCGGCATCTGCGTGCGGCCGGTCAATCCTCAAGACACAGGATTACCTTTCCCTGCATGGGAGTACCGGCCGGCCTATTTGCCGGATCCGCTTTCCATGCACATAAGCGAAGCGGGCATTGAGGAGCCAATGTGGATCTATCTGAGCTTTATGCGACGAGCTCAGCGCGAAGAATGGTTCACCGAGCATCCCGTCGAAGTTCGCGAAATCACTCGCTTAACTCTCACCACTCCTATGCCGCTTCGGTCTAACGCGTCACAGAAAATAATTGAAAGTGGAGTTCTTGCCACCCGAACGGGAGCGACATCTCTGCTCGAAATTGAATTTGATGGTCAGCGGCGAAAAGAGCGCGTGGATTTTAGACCTCACCTGCCAGTCATCTTTCAACTGTGATTAGAGTGGAAAAATTGAAACTCAAGGTCACACGTCGCAGGTCGGGATTGTCGCGTTACCGGAAATGCGGCGGCTAGTACCAACATCCACGGCAAGTCCCCGAGCTTGCAAGTCGAGCGCTGCAACCGAAGAAAATATTAAATTCGGGTACGAGATCTTGGTTGCGAATGACGAGTTTAATATTGCCAGATGGTCGGCATCATTTCTTATCGTCCCATCAGGGTTACAAACTCGGCTTGATGGAATTTTCTTGATTTCTCTTGATGAGGAAGGGCTCTGCAAATCGTTGCAGGAATGGTGGCACAAACAGCAAAGATGAGCCTGAACCCTCCCAGTACCCACTTCGGCGATTACCCCGTTAATCGGGACCTTGGCCTATACTCTCGTCAGTCTTTTTATGAAAAAGACTATACATTTGGTCCAGCGTCCTCGCCTGCAAATCCGTGACGAGTGGTCCCTTTGTGCGCTGTGTGGGAACTCCGTAAATGTTTCCTTGCGATACGATTCTCCGCTGCCGGAAAACGCCACGGAAGACCGCAGCAAAGTAACTTGTCGGAGCTGTCTCCGTCTAATGCGTTTCCCATCTTCTCGGGACCGCGCTGAATTGGAGAGCAAAGTGTCCAATGCGCCTGATTTCGGGAAAACCTGGGAAGAGCGCGAGGCGATTGCTGAGGAGACAGCAAGGATAGATTTTGGTTGTGATTTTAAGGGGAATACATGCAAAGCCATGAGAGAAAATAGCCGTGGCTGCTGCTGCCAATCCTGCAATTCCAGCCATGGGTACCTTGAAGCAATCAAGCCGTCTGCATTCAATGAAATTCTGTCTTTGTTTGATAGGGTGTGGGGATTTTGGCGTCCCGGCGTCGGATGCATATTGCCGAGAAAGTGGCGAAGTTCGGTCTGTCTGTTTTTCGCCTGCCCTCCGTTTATGAAGGAGAATGACATGCTGGGCTTGGTTCAAATTTCCAACACCGCTGGAAATCCTAAAGCCATTAACAACGCTTTGGCCTGTATGGTACGGAAAAACGTCGCGCGGTGAGCGTTCCGTCGAGCAGCCGAAGTAACCGTCGTGAAAATTTGGAATATTCATTTCCAGAATTCTCGCAGATTTCACTTCGCTGTGCGTCAACTCCTGATTTGTCGGGAAATCGGAAACATAGGTACTGGTTCCAGCTATTAGGTGTAGTCCCGCCGCATACCCTCCGGATTCCCATATTCTGCCGCGAAGAGCTTCTCGAAGAGGTCCTTGGACAGCTTGGCTCCCTCTTCCGTTAACCACACGGACTTATTCTTCGTGGCTGGGTCCGAAATGTAGCCCTTTTGGTGCAGTGAATCCAATGCGCTCCAAGGAAGACTCTTCCAAGCTCGTCTTCCGGAGTCGTCGGATAGATTCATCTGGAGTAATGCGAGGACCGTTTGTTCCAACTTTTCCCCGTTGATTTCCATACACCACCTCACGGTGCGCCACAGGTTGCAGCAGTTCGTCCATTCCAACCGTTCATACTCCCATGATGCGATTGTGTCCAGGCATTGCGCGTAATCAAGAATCATGCGATTCCCAAGTCCCCACATCGGGAGGTGATATCCATGAAAAGACGAACGAAAGCGAGAAGACAGAATCGGCAGAAGACTAAGCTAGGTCTCCCCGACCTGGAGCACGTCAAATCAGCAGTGCTCGTGAGCCTGCGGTCACCCGAATCGCAACGTAGTTATCGTCGCTCGATCGACGACTTTGTTTGCTGGTATTGTTCGGAGCCGCGTTTGTCTTTCAATAAGACTGTAGTCACGCGGTACCGAATCCACCTCGAAGATCGGCTCCTCGCACCGGGAACCATCAACGTGCGCTTGGCAGCAGTACGGCGGCTCGCTTACGAGGCGGCCGACACAGGACTGCTCAGTCCAGATTTGGCTGCAGGTATCCGTCGCGTGAAGGGAGCGAAAAAGTTGGGCATGAGGCTTGGGAACTGGCTGACCGTGGAGGAAGGCCGCACTTTGTGGCAACTCCCGAATAGGCATACCGTCAAAGGCAAGAGGGATCGAGCTATGCTGGCAGTGCTGCTTGGGTGTGGACTCCGTCGGAGAGAAGCCATCGATCTGACGTCAGACCACATCCAACGCCGAGAAGATCATTGGGCCATCGTTGACCTAATTGGAAAAGGAGGCCATATCCGCACCATTCCTATGCCAACTTGGGTGAAGCAAACACTTGACGACTGGCTGAGTGCGGCTGGGATCTCCCACGGCAAGATTTTTCGATGTGTTTCTCGCAGGGGTGTTGTTTGGGGGACGAAAATCACGGAGAAGGTGATCTGGCATATCGTGAAGGACTATGCCAAACGGCTGGGAATTTCTAAACTTGCGCCACACGATCTCAGGAGGTCCTGCGCTCGCTTCTGTCATGATTCGGGAGGCGAGTTGGAGCAAATTCAATTCCTGCTGGGGCATGTGTCTGTCCAGACCACAGAAAAATACCTGGGATGCAAACAGCGATTCCGGCAAGCCGTGAATGATCGCCTCGGAATTGAGCCACCCGGATAGAGGCGGCCCGCATTCACAGCAGCGGTTGGCGGCCCAGTACCCAAGTTTCCGATTTCCGAACTTCCCGGGCACAAACACTATGCGACCGTTGCTGATGCCGAACTGTCGTGTCCGCGGATGCCGGATTTCCAAAAGAACGGCAAGACCCCGAGCAGGAGCGCCGCGGCGGGAATTACTATCCAAGTTAACAACAGGTTGCTTAGAGCAGTCCAAAACGGGAAGAACACGTGTGCTGGTGGTAGCACGTCCATCGCTAGAAAGCTCAGCGACGTGCCCTGTTGTGCGGCGGCGTGTTGACCCACAAAAATCGCGGCGAATAGAAGTAACGGTGAAAGTCCAGTGAAAATTTGGGCAGCCAGGCCGGAGCCTACGCGACGTGACCAGTACGCACCAGCGGCGCCCAAGAATGGCAGGGTATATAACCAGGCCAAGTAAAAAACTAAATCCAAACCCCTGAGCCTCATGAGATTGCCTACCACCACAAAGCCGGAGAGGTTCCGGGCAGGCTGCGTCGGCGCGTACGCATCGTAAGCCCGCAATGCCCCGATTTGAAAGGCGGCAAGCAAGGTAGCACTCGCTAAGAGCATCACAATCACCGGGAACCAGAATTGCTTGGTGCGGTCGTTCAGGTTCATATAGCCCTCCCTGCGGGCGCGGAAAAGGTTTGCGCCCAGGTTCTTGTCCTCGTAAAGCTCCGAAATGGCCCGTTGCGTGGCTGCGCGGTCGTCGAGGCCGCGGCTAGACGCAACCTCGCACGAATCTTCGAGGTAATTGCCGAGTTCGCGGGAAATTTCCCGACGTTCTTCGGCAGAGAATTTTGAATTTTCCAGCTTGCGTGAAACCTTCCTGAACCAGTCAGGCATCAGGGGCCTCCGCGAGTCGTCCGAGGGCCCGAAACAATTCTTTCCATTGTTTACGCAGCGGAACGAGCTTCTTCTGTCCTGCAGCGGTTAGTCGGTAATAGCGCCGAGCGCGTCCCGCAGGAGTTTCGCCCCAAGAGGCACGCAGCCATCCGCGCGACTCCATGCGGTAGAGCAACGGATAGAGTGAGGCGAGAGTGAAACGGAGTGCTCCACGTGTCTGGCGCTCGATGCGGTGGGCAATTTCGTAGCCGTGCAATGGGCGGTGCGCTAGCACCGAAAGGATGGCAAGTTCGGCGCTGCCACGTTTGATGTTTGAGGTAATCATCAAGGCTACTATACAGGAATCCTATATATAGGTGCAATTCCAAGCAGGCGTGGCGATGCCGTAACCGTAACCCCGTTGGGCTGCGTCAGCAGGGCCCGACGAGTCGCAAGATAATTGAGAACCGAAACACCCTCAACTCCCGATTAAACGGCATAATCGCAGAAGTGGGTACTGTGAGCAACCTTTCCGATTTCGCGACTTACCGAGGAGTGCGCCTGAAATTAGGCTAAAATCAGTTGTGAAACTGGCGATGAGTCTTCGAGTTTTCCAAACGATTTTTCTCGTGCTAGGGCTCGCGGTGATGGTCCACGCGCAGCAGGTTGCTTTTCCCCTTACTACTTCGGCGCAAACTCCTCAGCCGATCCCAATCGAAACCGCGCTTCCTCCGTTTCAATTTCTTCAGAAGCCTGGGCCGTATCCGGTAGGTTTAAGGGTGGTGAATCAGTACGATCCCTCGCGAAAGTCTCCTGTCTTAGCTGGGGACCATTCCAAACCAGCTGAAAGCGACAAAGGCCGCCCTCTGCAGACGCTCATCTGGTATCCAGCACTGCCAAGTGGGATCAAGTCAATGAAGGTTGGCGACTATGTGGCGTTGGCAGATACCGAGATTTCTTTCGGCGCGCCTGATCAAGAGCACAACAAATGGCGTTCGCGATTAAAGAGTTCCTTCGATGTCCCGCTGTGGGCAGTGCGCGATGCAAAAATGGCGGAGGGACACTACCCAGTTCTCATTTACGCTCCCAGCGATTCATCCATTGCATGGGAAAATGCCGATCTGTGCGAGTACCTTGCCAGCCATGGCTATGTCGTTCTTGCCAGTCCATCGATGGGAGTGTCGACGCGAGATATGACCGACGACCTGGCAGGGATTGATTCCCAGGCTCTGGACATCTCATTCCTTGTCACGTACGCCGAAAAGCTTCCTGACACAGATTCGTCGAGGATTGCTGCAGTGAGCTTCAGTTGGGGAGGGATATCGAGCCTATTTGCGGCGTCGCGGGACTCTCGCATTCAGGTCTTGGCTGAAATGGATGGCAGCATCCGCTATTACCCAGGACTCGTGGCAAAAGCTGGATCCATTCACCCGGAGCAATTGAACGTCCCACTTCTCTTCTTTACCTCAAACAGGGAAAACTTTATCGAGGACATCGAGCACTCCGATATGGACATGACAGGGCACAACGTGCTGAATGAGTGGACACATGCGGATGTCATGACGGTCAATATGTTAGGAATGTCCCATCCTGAATTCTGCTCGATGTGTGAACGCTTCAAGACACCCAAAGATTTCGCGGAGGAGGATCAGGTCGCAGATTATGGACGGAACGACGCCAATACGAGCTATTCCTGGGTTGCACTTTACACGCTTCAATTTCTGAATGCTTACCTAAAGCATGATGGCGCAGCGAAGGCATTTCTGGCGAGAACCCCCACTGAAAACGATGTACCCAGGCACATCATGGGAATCAGATTCAGCCCGAAGTCGTTTGCCGAGATACTGCGATCCGCAGCCCGGATGGGAGAAGAGAGCGCGTGGAAGGCGTTCCAAAGCTTCACTGCCGATCCCATGCACCGTTACATGATCGGCGAAGAGAGGACGATAAATCGGCTTGGCTATGCTTTCCTTCAGGAAAAGGACCCATCGTCAGCCGTCGTGCTGTTCAAATTAAACACAAAGGCCTATCCCGATTCCGCGAATGCATGGGACAGCCTTGGCGATGGTTACGAGGCGACGAACGATATCCAAGATGCGCGTATGGCATATGCGCGGTCTGTCGAGTTGAATCCTAACAATGAGCACGCGAAGGGTGAGCTGGTTAAATTGCGCAAATAGCGTCTACGAGATAGCCTCCACATAGCTCCAACTCCTGATTAACGGGGAAACCGTCCATGTGGGTACTGGCTCGGGAAAATAATTCTGTCTAAGATCACCCGCGTGCGCGGCGGCGGTTATTTATGGACCTTATCTGGCGTACCACGATTCCCGCGAAGACAATTAGAGATGCTGAGAGAGCAAGAAAAATAGGATCCGGAAAAGGCATTCGTGGGTGCAAGTGGAAGACCCCCACTCCCAACTGTGCTGCGATAGCCGAAAGCACGAACATTAAAGCAAGTAGAGTCGTTGCAACTACCTCCTTACCTTTAGCAATCATGGCCAGGACCCAGCTGGGCGTTACCAAGCTGATTACCATCGAGCCGAGCAAAAACCAGGAGAACATAGACCTACCTAAGGAGGTTGCTAACTGAGCCGTGTCCTCCATAATCTTGTCCGCCATAACCAGATCCGCCACATTCAAGACCAGAAACAAACCGCTGAGCACTACGAGCGCTACTACCCAAGGCGTCCGAAACATAAGGTTCGCGATGGTTTTCGTGCTGTGTCTCCAATACCACCTTCGAGCGGAGGATTGGCCAAATCTTACCGCAAGATCCGAAAATTCCTCTAAAAGGTCGCCTTTCACTGATTCGTTCTGTATTTCGGGAATAAAAAGATCGATTAACCACACGGCACCAGCGGGTGGCCGAACATTCGATGGCCTCATGTGTACCTCCCGACCAGTTTGACTCCTTTTGACATACTCAGGAGCGCCTGACGTGTGCGATTCACAGCGGAGACTCCGTTTGCCGTCACTCGATAAAAACGCTTCGGCCGACCGCCTCGCTTTGCAGTTGGTTCACCCATGCTCGACGTGACGTAACCCTTTTCTTCCAGCCGATCTAGCGTCGCGTAAATTGCACCAACCGACACGTCTCGGTCAATACATTTGACGATCTCCTGACGCACGCTGACGCCATAGGCATGGTCACCAAGCCGCATCAGTGCCAGAACAACAATATGTTCAAACTCGCCGAGGTAATCGCGATTGCTCATTATCTATACAATATAGAATAAATGTACCAAAGGTCAAGGTCGATCTCAGGGCAGAGTTTAATCATTCTAGGTCCCGATTAACGGGGTTACCGCCGAAGTTGGTACTAGCCTCTATGTTTCCGGTTGATGTCATAACGAGGTCGGCCTCACGACGAGCCGAGTAGACTTACGGTGTTCACCCCGAAGCGCTCGGAACGAAGGAGGCCGAATGCGAATTATAGGATGTGATTTGCACGCTCGCCAGCAGACGTTGGCGATGCTCGACACGGAAACCGGGGAAGTGGTGAATCGCACGCTGCTGCACGAAGGCAACGAAGTGCGCGAGTTTTATTCCGAACTCCCGTGCCCGGTGCTGGTGGGCATCGAAGCGATAGGACCTATGCAATGGTTTTTGAAGTTGCTGGCGGAACTGGGGATCGAATGCCGGGTGGGAGACGCCACAAAGATCCGTGCTGCCGAACCCCGCAAGCAGAAACACGATCGTCGCGACGCCGAGCTGATTCTAAAGCTGCTGGTAGAAAATCGCTTTCCAGCGATTTGGCTGCCTAGCCAAGAGCTGCTCGACCTGCGCGCGCTGCTGTTGCACCGGCATCACTGGGTGCGCCTGCGCACACAGGTTCAGAATGCTCTTCAGGCCATCGCCTTGGCGAATGGGCTGCGACGCGGCCCTGGCCTGTGGAGCTATGACGGGCAAGCGAAGATCGCCTTCCTGCCGTTGCCGCCGCATGCTTCTTATCGGCGGAGCATGCTGCAGGCGCTGTACCGGCAGATGGAAGAAGAAATCGAGCAACTGACCGCACAAGTCTCCGAGCAGGCGGAGCAGCGCGTGGGAGCACGATTGCTTATGACCCATCCAGGAGTAGGCCCGGTCACGGCACTGGCGACGGATGTCTTTCTGGGCGACCCGCAACGCTTCGCGAACGGCAAGGCGCTGGCCAGTTACGTGGGGCTGATTCCACGCGAATACTCTAGCGCAGCGCATCAGCGGCTCGGGGCGTTGACCAAGCAAGGCAGTCCACTGCTGCGCTTTCTTTGGAATGAGGCCGGCGCTCATGCGGTGCGCCGCGATCCCGGGCTGCAGCGGTTCTACCGTCGCAAACTGGTGCAGAAAGGCTTGGGGAAAGCACGCGTGGCAGCGGCCCGCAAGCTGGGCATTCGGCTGTGGATCATGTTGCGCGATCAGATCGATTACCAAGAGTTCTGTCGTCGTGGACCGAAGCAAAGCGGTACTGTCTGTGCGGGGATGCTTGAAGTCGGGAATGGTGCGAACGGTCACCGTCCGGTTGATTAGGCCACCCGCCTCCCTTCGCAGGAAGGGAGTTCGCATAAGTCATCATGGTCCGTAGTGGCCGAAGAGATGGTTGGTGGACAGCACCAAACGGATGAAGCGACACAGAGCCGAGCACAACGGGTGAACACACGAAACGCGAACGAACGGCGCTTTTCAGCAGATACGTAACGGGTGTGCCCGCAGCAGGCCAACACTCCAGAAAAAAGCGCTTGCAACGGCCGACCTCGTTAGAGATTTCCGACTTCCATGATAGGTCTGTGTCAAGAGGCAAAAAGCTCTCCCGACGCGCTCAGGAGGAGCGCGGGTGTAAATTCTTTTTTCTTCTCAGCGCGGGTGTTGGCCTCACGGCCGTGGTTTCTATTCGTGAATAGAACCAGACTTCCATTTGCTGGCGCAGCGATCCGCTGCCCAGATGATTGAGTGTGTGTTCTCCTGCCAGTCTCGAAACTTATCAACGGGAGCATCGCGAGCTTTGCTCTCGTGCCCAGTCGGCTTAACGGCGAGACCTGGCAGGCTCGCGCTGAAAAAACTCTTCTGCCCTAGCCTAGGCGGCAGTGCAGGTCTCCCGGTCCAACACCAGGAAATGGGTTTGCCCGCGATCCACGGCCATCAGATAGGCCACCAACTTCCGTGCCACCGCGAGCGTCGCGCGATTGGCATTGCCTCGTTGTTTCTCTCGGTCATACAGCAGCGCCAGGCTGGGGCTATAGCGCGGCGCCATCTTGGCTGCCTCAATTAACGTCGTCTGCAGATGCTTGTTGCGCTGCTTCGACAGCGGCGTGCGCTGCACGGTGTTGCCGGAATCTTTCTGTTCGCCACACAGCCCGCAGTAGCTCACGGCTTTCTTGATCGACGAAAAGCGCTGAACCTCGCCCACTTCCAGCGCCCAGGTCAACGCGGTGATCGGCCCGATGGCCGGAATGCTCATCAGCCGCTCGACACGTTCGGCCAACAAGCGATCGTGGCGTAGCGAACGGATCAGAGCGTTCTCCGTTTTGCCCAGGCGCACCACCATTTCGCGACACTGCCGCAGCAGCGAACGCAGCCCGGCATCAATCTGCGGATTCGTCGCCAACAGCTCGCGGAAATAATCGGCCTTGTGCAAACGCTGCTTGTTGTAGACCACGCCGGCTTCCATCAGCAGCGTGCTGATTTTGATTTTCATCTGCACCATCTGGCGCACCAGCAAGTTCCGGTAGCGCAGGGTGCGCCGCCGTTCGCGAATGGCCGTCGGAGCCATATAGCACTCCGGCAGAAAATCACAGCGCAGAGAGTCGCAAATCTTCCGGGCATCCACACGGTCGTTCTTCTTTTTCGCCAGGACAATGGCGCGTAGCATCAGCGGATGCGCCACCTTCAGCGCGGCGGCATGCGGTTTCAAGTGATCGTAGATCCAGCCGGTGAACATGGTCGCTTCCATCGCCGCGCTCCACGGCTGTGGCAGTGATTTCATCCAACGATCTAAATCAAAACGTGTGGCGGGAATCCATCCTTCGGAATGAATGCGGCCACTGCTGTCTTTCACGCAGTAGCTGATCTTCCGCTTGTGTACGTCCAGTCCGATGTAATACATAGGTTCCATGGGGGAGCCTCCTTGGTGTTCTGAATCAGCTTCGCGGCTGAGTTCAGCTTTTCTACACCAAGCGCTTCTCCCTCGACCTATACATTCAAACTAACCAGGCAAGTGGAATTTGTGGGGGAAAATGCAAAATGCATCACAAAGGGAAACCCTTGCAGTCGTCGTTTTCCATTCCGCTATTCCTTGAAAACCAGCCGAGGTCCGCTTACCTGATGGGCCTGGAGGGCAACATCGACTTCGACGCGGTCGGCTATCTTGATGAATGGGATCCCGCTGTTCATGCCAAATTCCTTGCGGTCAAACGCCATGCTGCCCTTAACTTCGCCGTTGCCCGTTCCCTTTTTCTTGGGGTCAAGTGTTAGGGTCAGGGTTTCGGGCTTGGACACACCCCGGATTGTGAAAGTGCCTTGCAGATCAAAGGTAAGCGGACTGGTCTGCACAACTTTTGTGGAGTGAAAGGTGATGTACGGATCATCCTTGGCGTTGAAGAAGTCTTTGCTCTTCAATTTGTTGTCTTTCATGTCGCTTCCTGTGTTAACGGAGTCTGCATAAATCTTGACGTCGAGTGTGCCTGACTCGGGGTCCGTGGACGGAAAGGTCAGCGTGGCCTCCCACTTGTTGAACTTACCGTCGATGGCCACCGAGGCCTTCACGAAGAATTTAACGTCGCTTTCTTCCGGCGTGACCGTAAAGACGGGAACCTGGGCGAGGCTTACTGACGGAAGCATGGCGGACACCAAAAGGCATAAAACCGCTAATCGCATGGAATTCCTCCTAAACAAAAAAGGCAACACTCAACCCGCAATGCTTTCACCCGATGTTGGCGACCGCAATTGTCAGAAGTGACAGGGTACGGAGCCGGGCCTGGTAAACGCACGCAATATAAAAGGGAGACACCTTTCACTACCGTCCCGTAGGACTTGGGCAGCGCCTCCCCCCTTTTAGCGAAAAAAAACTATCTGGCAGTGTGTCGGGCGGAGACTACGGAGGGAATTGTCAAAAGTACCTATGGAACGAAAATTCTCTTGAGTCCTGTTAAACGGACAAATCAGGAGTTGGCGCACACTTCCAGCGCCCAAAGTAAACAAGTACGCTGCAACGCAGAGCAAATTACGGTTTGTATTGAAGCCCGGCCCGAAATTGCCCCCCTGTCACTTTTGCCAATAGCCCTACGGGGAGAGACCAGCGAATATCCGCGACACGTCACAGAAGCTACTTCCTCGCTCAACGTTTCAATGCCGGCTTCTGGAACGAGTTTCAAGTCTTGAATCGGGAATGGGAAGGGTGAATTATGAGCGGCGCTCGGAAAGCAAACAACAGTTTAGGTGTGTTTGAGGTGAAGCTCGTTCTAACGCTTCTGCTAGCAGCGGTCGCGACAAATGCACAGCAGACGACTGGCACCCCAGGTTCACCGGATGCCACGACAACCATAGACGGTAAGTATCTGCCTGCTCCCCCCCAAAGATTTGAGGGTGAAATCGGACTCAATGCTTTGCAGTCCAAGCCCGCGTGGCCTGCGCGTGTTGTTCCGCCAAGGGGCGCACCGAACATATTGCTGATCATGACCGACGATGTTGGCTTCGGCGCACCGAGCACATTCGGCGGGGTCATACCGACCCCGGCGCTCGAAAGAATCGCCTCTATGGGATTGCGCTACACCAATTTTCACACTACTGCGCTCTGCTCACCGACACGCGCAGCACTGATCACCGGTCGCAATCATCATTCGGCCGGATTTGGCGTAATCTCAGAGCAGTCCACCGGCTTCCCCGGTTATAACAGTATTCTTGCCAAGGACACCACAACGTTGGGCCGGATTCTCTTGGAAAATGGGTATCGCACGTCCTGGTTTGGCAAAGACCACAACACACCCACGTATCAGGCAAGCCAGGCCGGGCCATTCGACCAGTGGCCGACGGGTATGGGGTTCGAATATTTCTACGGGTTCATCGGCGGCGACACCAGTCAATGGCAACCTGGAATGCTCTTCCGCAACACGACAGCGATTTACCCCAACGTAGGTCATCCTGGCTGGAACCTGACCACGGCAATGGCAGATGATGCCATTCACTGGATGAGTCAGTTGAATGATATTGACCCGTCCCTGCCGTTTTTCCTCTACTACGTTCCCGGTGGCACGCACGCGCCTCACCACCCAACGCCCGAATGGATCGAGAAGGCCCACAACCTGCATCTCTTCGACAATGGCTGGAATGCGCTACGGGACACCATCTTCGCGAATCAGAAGCGGCTCGGGGTGATTCCCCAAGACGCCCAGCTCACAGCTTGGCCGACAAATCTGTTTAAGAACTGGGAGGCTCTGACCCCTGAGGAAAAGAAGTTGTACATTCGTCAGGCTGAAGTATATGCCGCTTTCCTCATGTACACCGATCACGAAATCGGTAGGGTGATCCAGCAAGTCGAGAACCTCGGCAAACTGGATAATACGCTGATTATCTACATTAGCGGGGACAACGGCGCTTCGGCGGAAGGCACGCTCAACGGCACGCCCAGTGAAACATTGTCCTTCAATGCTGTCGAACTTCCAGTTGCGGAGCAGATGAAGTTTTACGATGCCTGGGGCACCGACCAGACATATCCCCACTATGCTGTTCCTTGGGCCTGGGCGTTCGACACGCCCTACAAGTGGATGAAGCAGATCCCATCCTTTTTCGGTGGCACTCGCAACGGAATGGCAATCGCCTGGCCGGGCCACATCAAGGATGCGGGCGGAATCCGCAATCAGTTCCACCACGTCATTGATATTGTTCCAACAATTCTTGAAGTCACGGGCATTCCTGCGCCAATCATGGTTGACGGGATCGCCCAGAAGCCGATTGAAGGAGTCAGCCTGGCTTACACTTTCGATAAGGCGAACGCAAACGTGCCGTCAACGCACAAGACACAGTACTTTGAAATGATGGGCGTTCAAGGCTTGTACAACGACGGCTGGATGTTGAGCGCGGTCCCCATTCGTCCGCCGTGGCAACTGGTGGGCGCGGCGATCGCCGACCCCGCCTCTGCTTACAAGTTTGAGCTGTATGACGTCAAGCATGACTGGACGCAGTTCACCGACGTCGCGGCAAAGAACCCCACGAAAGTTCAAGAAATGAAGGACTTGATGTTCGGGGAGTTCGCCAAGTACCAGGTATTGCCGCTCGATGCTTCAGCCGCAACACGCCTTGTGGCTCCACGCCCGAATCTAGCGGCCCGTGACGTTTTCAACTATTCCGGCGAGACTATCACGGGAATTGCAGGCGGCGCAGCGCCAGTGCTGCTGAACACCTCCTTCACTATCACTGCCGAAATCGACGTACCGCAAGCAGGCGCAGAAGGCATGATCGTCACGGAAGGCGGACGCTTCGGTGGCTATGGATTCTACTTGTTGAAGGGAAAGCCGACCTTTACGTGGAACCTGCTCGATCTAAAGCGCGTGAAAAGCCAAAGCCCGGATGCGCTTACTCCGGGTAAGCACACCATCGAATATGATTTCAAGTACGATGGATTGGGCTTCGCGACTCTTGCCTTCAACAACGTCACTGGCATCGGGCGGCCCGCTACTGGCACGCTCAAGGTTGACGGTAACGTTGTTTCCACACAGACGCTTGAGCGCACGATTCCGTTGACAGTCGGAGTTGACGAGACTTTCGACATCGGCGCGGACACTGGCACACCTGTGGACGATCAGGATTATCAGATACCATTCAATTTCACCGGAAAGATCGACAAGCTAACCATTTCGGTGGAGCGCCCTAAACTCACGCCAGCGGATATACAGAAGCTTAAAGAAGCAGAGGCCAGCGCGGCCGACGCCAAGTAACGAATCACGACGTCTGTCGGAGTATCCGCTCAGCTGTGTCCACGAGGATGCCCAAGTCCCGATTAACGGTGCCTACCTTCCATGTTGGTACTGGTCCGTACATTTCCGATTTCCGGTGCCGGCTCAACCGGTCGATGCAACACCCCTCTGGTCATTTGATCTGGCAATACGTTTCAAGCGGACCGATCCTTGGGGTTGCAGTCCGCTTTACCTAAACAGGACGCCTTTTCTGCGCTTTTGTGCTCGCGGATGATTCTTAGTCGTTGGAATTCCTGGAGAGGGTACTTCCTCCTAGTGTTGCGACGACCTATTGAGACCACCGGACTTATCGGGATTTGAGAGGCTGCAAAATGCTTCACACCCAATGCCACTCGAAGAATTCTGTTCGCGTTGGCGTCGCAATGCCGTGCGGTTGACCTCAGAACGTAACCATTTTGCGTACCGTCTCTCGTAACGACTCGTAAGAGGCGGTACCTATGTCAAACATCTGAATGTTTCCTTCTTTGTCGATCAAAACTGTCGTGGGGATTCCGTTGACGTTGTAAAGATTCTTGATCTTGTCGTTTGGATCGACGAGGGAGCGGAACGTGTAGCCGAACTTCTCCATGAACGCCGCCTGATCCTCGGGTTCCTCCGCATCCACACCTAGAACTAGCAGTCCTTTGTCTTTGAAATCCCGGTGTAGCAGCTCAAGATCCGGCAATTCTGCGCGGCATGGAGCGCACCAAGTGGCCCAAAAATCGAGCAAAACCACTTTACCCTTGAGTTCGCCCACATCAAGCGGCTTGTTTTTCAGATCGCTTAGTGCAAAGTCCGGTGCTGGTTTGCCGACGCTCTTCGTTGGAGCTTGTCGTTGTAGCTGATCGCGAGGCTTGGCTTGGACCTTTTGCGGATCAAAGGTAAATAGCTGCTCGTCCCCGGTTGGCAGGAGGCGCACGGGGGAAAACGTCGTGACCGTATGGGCTGTGGACGTCTTGGATGTTGTTACGTCGTCGTCCTTCAGGATGAAATTTGTCTTCGGGTCGATCCACAAGGTCCGGACGCTGTCCGGGCGTTCGATTTTGACGAGGGTGCAATTCACGCCGCCCAAGCGCTCGGAACCTGAGATGTTAGCGGACCCACGGGTCTGGTCTATCAAGCCGTAGCGGTCGGCGATGGTATGGCGCAGGTTGCCTTGGGGGAATGTCATGTACTGGTTCGACTCCGGAAAATACTCCCACACGGTTTTGCCGTCGGAGATCTCAATCGAGCGTTCGCCGGTGCCGGACGTTTCCCCTCGCGACTTACCGGGCGCGAGCAGCAAACGAGTATGCGAGCTGGAGCGCGTGGAAGAGAATTGGTCATTGGTCTCGTGGGTGTAATCGAACTGAAGCTCCGCGGTGGTCAGAACTCCATACGCTTCACCGACTTTCTTCAGCAGGCGCCTGGCGATCTCGTCGTTCGGGTCGGGCTTTTGCCGCTCAAACAGCACGGTGTGATCCGGATCCTTGAGGTCGGGTCTGTCGCTGAACTCCATCTTGTACTCGACGAGCAACTTGTCGTTGGGCAAATGCACGACGTACATGATCGTTTCGCCCGAACGCCCATGAAAGACAGCGGTCGGGGTCCCCTCTTTCAAAGCCAGTTCGGTCACGCCCCAATCGCAGTCCATTGGTAAACATCCGGCGGCCCAAAAATGGGCCCGGAGCACTCCGTTCTCTTGAGTGATCACGACTTCAGTGATTAGCGGGTTGGCCGGGTCGCGATTGAGCCACGTGCCGACAAGTTGGTTTGTGGAATCCGGGGAGATGGACAGCGACGCGAACAACGCAAGGAGAAGAATCATGGAGCACCCCCCTTTTGGTAGTCGAGGCCAACTGTACAGGAATCTACGCACATAGATGGAAGGCCGCAAGTGTGGGTTGCTAAGGCCTGGTTAAACTCCAGCGTTTTTGAGAGTCCTGATTAACGGGGTTACCGCCGAAGTACGCACTAGGCCGAACCTTTCCGGTTTGCGGACTAATCGGGAGTTGAGCCACAACGTGGAACCTAGGACAAGGCAAAAGGTTCCCCTTGCTTACCGAGGGGAGAGAAAGCTCCTGCCCTCTCATCTCAGCCTTCATGAACCGGCACAAGAGATCGAATTCGTCTATTTTCCAAACCGCGGAATGGTTTCTCAAGTTGTAGTGACCAAAGACGGTCGAACCGTGGAAGTGGGTGTAGTGGGGAGCGAGGGGTACGTCGGGGCAGGACTGGCAGCCGGCTTGAGCAGAAGTTCCGTGCGCGAGATCATCCAAATCGCCGGCGACGGCTTTCGAATGGTGGGTAATGCCCTGCAACGCATTCTGCGGTCGTCGGCTCCGCAGTTACAGGTGATTTTAAACAGGAATACGGGGCTTCAAGGGATGCAAGTCGCGCAGACCGCCGCATGTAATCGGCTACACGATATTCAGCAGCGTCTCTCGAGGTGGTTGCTGATGACACAGGATCGGGTGCATTCCGGAGTGCTTCCGATCACCCACGATTTCATTGCGACCATGATGGGTACCGACCGGTCCACCGTGAGCCTGGCAGCGGCTGTATTGCAAGATAAGGGAATTATAGATTACGTCCGAGGCGCAGTGAAGATCGTGAACCGCCGGAAACTCGAAAAATCCGCATGCGAGTGCTACGCCGTCATTCAACAGTTCGAAGACGACCTCGGATTGAGATAGCGGTTTTGACAGTGTTGGATACCCAACAGACAGTAACCTCCCTCCATCGCTAATGTACAGAACCTGTGGACTCACACAGGTTTTGATGTGTGTTTAGCAACCGGTGACGCGCGCAGAACCTCGCTCAACGCAAGGAAGCGACCGGTTCTTGTCGTTGCAGTGCCGTCGCAGACCGCTGCCACACCATCATCTACAAGAACGTAACCACACCAAATCGCGAGGTGGCCATGGGGCCGATGCGTCGCAAACTAGTATGGGTCGAAAGACCGAGTTTTCAGGGCTGGGCTTGCTCCGAATGCGCCTGGGTGTTTAACGCTTCATGGCCGCTCGTTGGCAACACGATTGACGAGATGAAGACAAAGTTCGGAGAGGAACGCGACAAGGAATTCGCCTCTCATGTCTGTGCCGACCACCCGAGAGCCAAAAAAGGTCCTCATTAGCCAAATCATTCACCAGTGGGTTGGAGTGTTTCGAGACTTTCGACCGCTGACGCGGCAGTTGAAGCTATTTGCGGAGAGCCTTAGCCAAGAGGAAGGTGTTGATCTGTATCCCCCCGCGCGCGTCGCGACAGTCACGGTATTTGACGTAGCCAAGCATTCTGAACTTATTCATGAAGAAGCTCACGCGCGAGCGTGTCGTGCCGATCATCGCCGCCAGGGTACCTTGCGATATTCCGGCAATGCGGTACAGCTTGCGCCGATTCCCCCTCCCGGCGAGCAGCAGAAGAGCACGGGCGAGTCGCCTCTCACTACTGTGAGAAACCTGGTCGACTAAATCCTCCTCCAGCCGGATATTGCGCGAAAGCAGATAGGACAGGAAGCAATAGGAGAGCGCATGGTTGGCGTGGAGCGCTCCGATCATTTCGTTCCTTTCGACGACTTGTACAGCCGTGGGTGCAATCGCGGTGGCGGTTCGAATGCGAATATTCTGACTTCCAAGGCAGACTTCACCAAGAAATTCACCTGGCCCCAGAATGGCGACAACGGCTTCCTTGTCCGTCTTGGAGGCCACGGAGAGTTTCACGCGACCTTTTTGAATGTACATGAGAGTGTCGGCAATATCGCCTTGAGAGAAAATAGTTCCACCTGTTGCGAAGCTTTCATTCAGTTTGGCAACGCCGCCCAAATCGAATGAAATTTTGGGTAGGGCCTCTATGCTAGGTCTCATGGGTTGATCGGGCTCCGATTCTGCTCGGATCTTGCAGTCCGTGTTTCTACTGCCTCAATCGCGGAAAGCTTCCGGTTCACGTGTGGTTCTGACCTCAGGGGACCTGAATGCAGCACACAACGCTGTCCTGCAGCGACACCGCACGTGCGGCAAGGGACAGCGCACAACTGTTTCGTGCTCAGTGCCCTCTTTTTCACCCCAAAATAGTCCGGCAACAGGCTGTCGTAAATCTGTCACATTCGGCACACTTTTGGTATCAGCCGGTCAGTCTATTGTCGGCTACTAAGAAACTGGCTGCGCGAGTAGCGGGGGTATCCGTCTCCAGGTTTGCCCGTCCGTAGCCACTGGCCTTGACAACTTTACCCTCTTTCACCACTGCCAGTGATAGCCCCCGGAATGCGCATCTCGCGCACCCGTTGCTTTACGTGATCGTCTGCTAAAGCCCTTGGGCTATCGTCGTTCGGCGGATTGCCATCGAAGCGGGCGCCCGCCGCGAAAGCACCTAATGCTTACGGGTTTCCCGCCGTTGCTGCAATGTGTCCCTGCTTCTCACGCCGATTTTCCTGAGTCTAGTTGGCCACCCTTTTTCTGCCACTCCTTTTCTCGGGCACTGCTTCGGGCTAATTCCTGCGTCCTGCAGCTTCGCGTCTTCTGCTTTCCCGGTTCCGCCCTGAACCCATTGGTCCCTCCCATAAAGCAGCCGCTCGCTTTGGAAGCAGAAGCCACTCGCTTCTGGGTGCCCCAAGAAAATGGGGCAAGAAAAAGGAGAAAATTCAGCTATGTCTTACCTCAACTCTATAACTCTCGTCGGGTTCGTCGGTTCTGACCCAGAGCAACGTCAAGCGAAAGGCAACGGTTCGAAATTCACCGTGCTGTCAGTCGCCACACAGCGCTCCTGGAAGAACGCAGATGACGAATGGAGCTCGAAAACCGAGTGGCATCGGGTCGTTGTGTTCCAACCACTTCTGGCAGAGCGTGTCGCTACGACTATCAAGAAGGGCGCTCACGTACTCGTCGAAGGCTCTCTCGTCAGCTCGATCTACGAGCAACCGAACGGCAAAGGCAAGAAGTCGAAGACCTCGAAGATTACGTCGTGGTCCGTCCGCGCCGATGTCGTGCGCAGGCTCGATCGCGGTGAACCAGAGCTCAACGCGCCCACTCCGGCGCAAGCACCGGAGTCCAACGAAGCTGCGCTCTGATGTCTTCCAAACGAAGGCCCTCCGACGATGTCGGAGGGCCTTTTTTATTTTTTGTGTTAAGGATCAGTCCGCCGCTTCGATTTGGATCAGCGCTGTTTCCCGTAACTGAAGAGGCGTTGGGCCGGCAGGTGTCGGAACATCGGCGAGACGGCTCAGCAACGATTCAAGCGCAGATAAACCATCGTCAAGCGCTGCTAGCTCCGAATCGCTCAGTGGGATTTCTTGGCGCATGCGCAGCAAGTTGTTCTTGCCTTCAAGAAGAGCCGCCTTCGTCGAACCCTTTGGCATACTAGCCGCCGCCGCCCAAAGGGCCTCCCGGCTTCGCCGGGAGGCCCTTTTTTTGTTCGTTGTGGCACTGTCTTGGCCGGGATCCCGGCCAAACTCGGAAAATGCAACACACGCGGCACCTTCCTGCTCACGATGTGCACCCGCAAGATGCGGTTCGTGGCGGCGCCGCGAAAGGCCCATACGGCAGAGCCCGTCCCCCGTTCTGTCACCGTACTCCCGAACGCCTGGAGACCGGTCATGAACGAGAGGCCCAGCTGTCGATGCCCCCTTTGCCTGATTGAGGAAAAACTTCGCGCGGAGCTTCGCGACCCCGAGAACCATAAAAGCCACCGCATCGTTCTCCGCTCGGGTCCGCATCTCGCGGCCTTCCCGACCGTCGGCGATCTCCTCTCGCACCTTCATTCGCTGAATGGAAATTCGGCGTCCGACTCACTCCTCCTCGAACTGCTTGAGGCCCGGGCGCAATTTCCCGGCACCGTTGCCGACAGCCTCTTCGTTCTCTTGTTTCTCCCCGTGCTGCACTCTACCGTCCGCCGCGTGCGCCAACGCTATCCCGCTCTCTCCCGGGAAGACACCGCGCAGCAAGCCCTCGGCGCGCTCTTCGTCTGCCTCGCTTCCGCGCGTCTTGCGCAACGTCACAGTTATCTCGCGTGGGCCATCGCCCGGAGGGTGCGCCGCTCGACCTTCGAGTGGGCGGCCCGGGAAGCCAAGTCTCCGCTCGAAGCGCCCCGCTCCGAGGATCCTCGGGAAACCAACTCCTCGGAATCCGCCGGGGACTCCTTCGAGCGTGCCGCCTTGCTGCGGCACTTTTTCAGCCGCGCTGTCGAAAGCAGAACGCTTACCCCCGGCGAACTCGATCTCCTCATCAGCTTCAAGCTCGAAGGCGGAGCCGAAAACGCTGCGTTCTCGAATGCCGAGCGTCAGCGGCTCAAGCGGCTCCTCGGCAAGCTCCGAAAACTGGCGAGCGGAGACTACGGGACGCGAAAGTGAAGTCCCCCCTCCCCCCATTGTTCTCGTCCCCCCGTGACCCTTCTTTTTCGGAAACGTGTCGCAGGCGCTCCGAAATATATTTTCGCTTCTGCGCGACACGTTTTTCCCTCCTTCCGCTGATTAGGTATAGAGAGGGAGTTCACACGGAACTTCCGGCACTAACGGCAAAACATTTGTGAGTCTTTGCCGCTAGTGCCTTCCTTCGGAACGGCCAGGCCCGCTACGCCGGACTCCCCGGCGGGATCGCTCGCGGCATCTGCGGAAGCCGGAGGAGCGGGGAAACCGCGTCGGAATCTGGGCTCTTCCGTCGGGACCGTGTGAACTCCCCTCGGGATCGTGTGCTTCGAAAATCTAATTTGTGAGGTTCCATGAAAACCACCCGCAAACGTTCTTTTTCAAATCTCGTCCACGGCGTGACGGCCTTGGCGATCGGCCTCCTGCTTGCCGCTCCCGCGTTCGCCCAAACGGGAACTTCGCCGTGGGAAAACGCTGTCAGCGTACTCCAGACAGCGTTCACCAGCACCATCGCTCGCGGCCTCTCGCTCGTGGCCATCGTTGTGGCCGGCCTTACCTTCGCCTTCGGTGAAGGGGGCTCCAAACGCGTCCTTGCCGGCGTGCTTTTCGGTGTTGGCATGGCCATCGCAGCGGTGAACTTCCTGTCCTGGCTTTTCCCCGGCAGTTGAATCAGGCGCGCTCCGCGGGAGGACCACAATGCCAGAAGCCAGACGGATCAACAGAGTGCATCGGTCGCTGTCCCGGCCACTGACGATCCTCGGGGCTGAGCGAAAACTGTTTTTCTTCGCCATGTGCCTCGGCGCCGCTACCTTCAACCTGCTCAACAGCTTGTTCGGCGGGTTGCTGATGTTCTTGTTGCTATACGTCCTGGCCCGCTGGGCCACCCAGACCGATCCGCAGATTCTGCGATTTTTGCTGACGGCTGCGAGACTCCGCGCGCAATACGACCCCATGAAATTCAGCCCCGTTGTTATCCGAAGGGAAGACCATGCTCAGGCTTAGCCGCATCTTCAAAAACTACGACGAGACCGGCTCTCTCAGCGAGCAGGTCAATCTCTATGGCTTCATGGGTCCCCATATCTTTCTGACGAAGACCGGCGAGGTCGGCGTCATTCTCGAAGTACGCGGCGTCGATTACGAGTGCCTCGACGCCGCTTCGATTGATGGTTTCACGAAGCGTCTCGAATCCGCTTTGAAACTGTTCGACGAAAACTACCGCGTCTACCAGTATCTCTTCAAGCGCAACAACGAGACCATCCCGTACAAGCTCTACGGAAACTCCATCGTAGACGCCGCCATTAAGAATCGCATCGCCTATCTCGGCAGCAAGGCTGACACGCTGTTTTCCCTGTCCCTCTATTACGTGGTTCTTTACCAGGGTTTTCAGACTGTGGATAAGCTCGGAAGCGCCCTTACGGAGTTTCCGAAGAATCCGAAAAAGGCGCTCACCGATCTGCAAGCGCACTTTTCTTCCCAGAAGCAGGTTGTCGCCCTCGGGCAACACGTCAGCAATGCCGAGGCCGCGCTGCTTCAAAAAGCCCGCAGCTTCATCCTCCAAGTCAGCGACTTCCTTTCTGTCCGCATGCTCGACAAGCAAGAGGCCTTCCGTGTTCTTAAGAGAACGCTGAACTTTCATCCCGCAAAACTCGAATTCGCCAAACTCAAGTACGACACCTTTCTCGACTACTACCTCCCGGAATCTCCGATCGAATGTCATCGGGGGCATCTGCGAGTCGACGATTATTACGTCAAGGTTTTGACTCTCAAGGAGCCCTCCGCCCAGAGTTTTCCACTCATCTTCAAACGCCTGCTCGAAGTGGAAGCGAACTATTACGTTGTCACGGAATGGAGAAAGGAAGATTCCGGCAGGATGCGCCGTGTCATTCAGGTGAAGCGCCGCCACTTCCACAACACCAAGCGTTCCTTCTCGAGCCAAGTCAGTCTCAACGACGCGCCTGCGCAAGACGTGCTCCTTGACGATTCGAAAGAATCCCAGGTCCGAGAACTCGGGGAAGGCATTAAGGAGATCGAGCTGCACGGGAATTATTTTGGCCACTTTTCGCTAACCGTCGTGATTTACGACCTCGATATGGCAAAGGTGGACCTGACATGCGCCGACTTCTATAAGGTATTCAGCGTCCACGATGCCCAGCTCTATGAAGAAAAATACAACCTTCTGAACGCCTTTCTCGCCGCGGTTCCCGGCAACCATGCTCACAACTTACGTTCCCTGTATCTACTCAATACCAACTACGCCGATTTTTCTTTTCTCTTCACCCTTCACTGTGGCGAGCCGCGCAACTCGCATCTCCGGCAGGAGTATCTCGCGGTCCTGGAAACCAACCACCGCACACCGTACTTCCTAAATCTCCATTACCGCGATGTCGCTCACACCATGATCCTTGGCAGAACGGGCGCGGGCAAAAGTTTCCTTTTGAATTTCCTCATCACCAATCTCCAGAAATACGATCCGCACACCTTTATCTTCGATCTGGGCGGCAGCTTTGAAAGCCTTACCCAACTTTTCGGTGGCTCGTATATCCGCGTGGGACTCGAATCCGACAATTTCAAAATCAACCCATTCTCGTTGCCACCGATAAAGGAAAACCTCGATTTCCTCGCTCTCTTCCTGAAAGTCCTGATTCAGAGCCAGCGGCCAGGCGACCTCGACCCAGCCACCGAACGGGACCTCTTCCATCAGGTGGAAAACCTCTACGAGGTCGACCCGGCGCTGCGCACGCTGGGCGTGCTCGCGAACACACTCGGCCATGACATGGCGAGTCGACTTTCGAAGTGGACCCGCGGCGGCCAGTTCGGATTTCTCTTCGACAACGCTGAGGACACCATTTCGTTCTCCCGCTTTCAGTGCTTTGACTTCCAGCGCATGAGCCAGTACCCGGAACTTCTGGAGCCGCTGCTCTTCTACATCCTGCATCGCGCCAACGCGCTCATTGCCGACCGGCAGATCAGCTCCGTGTTCAAGGCCTTCTTCATTGACGAAGCATGGGTGTTCTTGAAGAACCCTGCCATCCAACGATACGTCGTCGAGGCCCTCAAGACCTGGCGGAAACACAACGCCGCCATGATCCTTTCGACGCAATCGCTCGACGAACTCAAACGCTCGGACATTCTGGACGTGATTATCGAGAGCTGCGCCACGAAAATCTTCCTTGCGAATCCCGATATGGACCGCGATCTGTACCGGCGTCAGTTCCACTTGAACGAAACCGAGGTCGAACTCATCTCCGGCCTCATCCCCAAACAGCAATTCCTGATCAAGACCCCGGAGCTGGCGAAGGTCGCCAATCTCAATGTCGATGCCAAGAGCTATTGGCTCTACACTAACGATCCCTACGACAACAAGAAACGGAAAGAGGCGTTCGAGATCCACGGATTCGAAAAAGGCCTCGAAATCCTAGCGGGAGGGCACCCGTGATTGTTCATTGCTCGCTTCAATCCTGGATGTCGGGGAGCGATCCCCTTTACACGTTCCTGCCCCTCGCGCTCGCAGGACTTACTACCGCAGTCATTTTCGGCGTGCAGTGGTTTGTCGATCTTTTTTCCGATCACGACCAAGGTTTCCAGAAGCACCAATCCAACTCATAAGGAGCAAATCAGTGAAACAAATCTCTCACCGTCAGTCGCATAGCTTTTTCTTTCGCCTGTTTGCTGTTCTCACTGTCGGCGCAGCCTTCTTTCACGCTTCCGCCACCCACGCCGCGACGGAAGCGGCCGCGCGCGTCGTGAAATATTCGAAAGAGGACATTGTTCCCGTCCACGCCAAACTCCGGTTTTCGACGCTCATCGTTCTGCCGGAAGACGAGGAGATTCTCGATTTCACCACCGGCGACAAGGAATTCTGGGTCATCAATGGCGCCCACAACCTCTGCTACGTGCATCCCGCCCAGGCCGGCATCCGCAGCAATCTCAACCTCATCACCGCGAGCGGGCATGTCTATTCGTTTCTGCTGACAGAGATCAGCAACCAGCCGAATGCCGAGCCCGATCTCAAACTCTTCGTCGAGCCGAAAGAAGGCTCTGGTACCGCGGTCAACAGCGGGTTGCGTGGCTATGTCAGCGCCGGAGAAGCCCAGGCATACAAGAAGGAACTCGAAACCCTCCGCTCGCAAGCCGCCGAGCAGATACACGCCGCGCAGGCCCAGTCCGCGGACCAGATCAACCGCTTCCGCTCATCCTACGCAACGAAACTCCAGTTCGATTATCCCCTCGACCCGAAAGCGGGCCGCCAGCCATTCCTGGTTTCCGCCATCTACCACGACGACTCGTTCACCTACATCAAGTGCGCCGCGCGCGAGAAGCCCGCTCTCTATGAAATCAAGGACGGCAAGCCGAACCTGATTTCCTTCCAATTCGAAAACGGTGTCTACATCGCACCCAAGATCATCGACAACGGCTACCTCGCCATCGGCAAAAAGAAGCTGCCGTTTACCCGGCGCGCGGCGGGGAACTGAGGGGCGAAGAATGAATCCACCGACACAACCCGCTCAGATTCAGGAAAAAACGCCGAAGCCGCAAGGCCTTCTGCCCAAGAACGTCCAGTCCTGGCTTCTCATCGGAGTGGCGTTTCTCATGGTCGCCATCATGTGGCTGACCGGAGGGAAGAAGCCGCAAACGCCAGCCAAGGCAGGGTCCTCCGCCGCGCCCGTACAGGTGCCCCTCGAAGTCAACGAATCCAAAATCGCCGAGATGCAGAATCGCATCCAGGATTTGCAGCGCCAGCAACTTCTCGCCCAGACTGCGCTCGCGCAGCAGACCCGCTCGCTCGGAGTGGCCGCGCACGACGCGGCGGAGCCACAACAACCTGGACCCGTTGGCGGCGAGCAGCGCCCGGAAGAAGACCCGATCCAGGCGGAACGGAAGCGGCGTGCCTACGTGTCGCAGTTCGCCTCGAATGTTGCTCTCAGCTACCGCAGAACTCCACAGAACTCGACGGCCCCGGCGACCGAAACTCCGATTGCCGCTCCGGCTCCGCCCCCTTCCGTTCCAGACGCATTGCAGATCCCCCAGTTCTTGAAAGAGACGCAGTCCAATTCGATTTCTCCCGCGGCAGTCCGCAACGATTCCGCGGAAACAACACATGACCGAAAGGAGGAAGTCAAAAATCCTGCCGCCGTGTCAGCCATCACCGCTAATGCGGCGGCAGGAAAAACCTACGTCCTGTTTGAAGGAACCATCCTCGAAACCGTGCTCATCAACCGTCTCGATGGGGGCTTTGCCGGCCCCGTCGAGTGTCTGCTCTCCACCGATGTTTATTCCAACGACCGCCAGCACCTGCTGATTCTGGCAGGGTCAAAGTTGCTGGGTGAAACCAAAAAGGTGGATACCTTCGGCCAAACGCGTCTCGCCGTTGTGTTCCATCGCGTGCTCATGCCCGACGGATATTCCCTCAGCCTCGACCAGTTCAAGGGTCTCAACCAGATCGGCGACACCGGTCTCCGAGATCAAGTCAACAACCACTACCTCCGCATCTTCGGTGTTTCGCTTGCCGTTGGCGCGCTGGGAGCGGTCAGTGAAGCGGGCACCGGAGGGGCACTTAACGCAACGGGTGGCGATCTCATGCGTCAGGGCTTCGCCGTCAGCACCGCGCAGTCCGCAGCGCAAATCCTCGACAAATTCCTAAACATCATGCCCACGGTGACCATTCGGGAAGGGCATCGCGTCAAGGTCTACCTCGCGGGCGATCTCGCCTTGCCCGATTACCTCAACCACATAATGCCTTCCGACCTGTGAAGGCAAGAAAGAAAGGATGAAAGTGCGATGAAACGAAAAGTCTTGCTGTTATTGCTCGTCGTCGGATTGTGCGTCGGTACCGCCTCCGCGCAACTCGGGAGCGGGATCGTGTACGACCCCACCAATTACCAAAACGCGCTGCTCCGCTACCAACAGCTCCAGCAGCATCTCCTGCAACTGCAAAAGAGCTACGCCCAGATCACCAACCAGCTCAATCTCGCCATGCAGATGGCCACCTTCATCCGCAACATGCCGGCTCGTTACCGCGCCCTGTTTTCGCAATGGCGCAACGTGACTTCGCTCAACACCTTTGGGAATACCGGCTCTTGGATCAGCGGTATCAACTCCGGGCTGCTGCCCAACATCGACACCGGGTACCAAAAGTCCACAACCCAATTGCTCCCGTACAGCCCGGACCATCTCTCCGGAATGGACCCTTTTGAGCTGGAGCGCGTGCAATCGCAATACGCCACCGTCCAACTCGTGGACGGCGCCAACATCAACGCCATGGCCACCATCGGCTCCATCCGGGGCAGCGCCCAGGATATCCAGACACAGATCGGCAACCTCGAACAGGACTCGTACTCCAGCGACTCTGGGCTGAACAGCGAAGTCTCCGTTCTAAACAAGATCAACGCGGCGGGAGTCATGACCCTCCGCACTGTCCAGGACTCGAACAAACTCCTCGCGTCTCTTCTCGAAATGCAAACCATCCTTGCCAAGCAGCAGCGCGAGGACACCACCAACTCCATCAATGCCGACATCCAGCGCCAGGCCAGCCTCGGCGTCAACATGACCCAGATGACCGGCACCCTGACCAATTCACTTCAAACCTTCCGCATGCCGTGAGGCTGTGGAGATAGACGCCCGAGCGTCGAAGGAGCTGACGGCAGTGCAAACCGACTATCTGCAGTACATCTTCCAAGCCATCAACACCTTGCTCACCCAGAACCTCGGCTTCTTCGACACTATGGGCCAGAATCTGTTTCGTTCGTTCGCCACGATCCTCATCGCGTGGTTCGGAATCAAATCCGCGCTCTCCGCCGCCAGCGGCAGGTATGCGTTCCAGTTCGATAATTTCGCGAGCTTGCTCCTGACCATCAGCTTCGGCTTCGCGATGGTGAATTACTACAACGCGCCGATTCCCGGTATCGGTGTCAGCTTCCACAATCTCGTCACCAATGAAGCGCAATTTCTGTCTGGGCAGATCGATCAGGCCCAACTCCAGAACGTTGTCAGCCAGGTCGCGGACTTCGAGTCGCGCATCGATTCGCCCACTTGGGGAGATATTTTCGGAACGGCCATCTACGTCATCGTGACCATACTGCTCGCCGCGGCCCAGGCCGCCGCCATTGTGGTCATCGCCTATGGATTCATTGCCACTGCGGTTTGCGTGCTGGTGGGCCCGGTCTTCATTCCATTTTTCATTGTGCCCAAGATGGAATGGCTCTTCTGGGGCTGGTTCCGCTGCTTCATCCAATACGCCTTCTATCAGGTCATCGCCGCAGCCGTGGTTTATATCATTGGAAACCTCATGCTCGGTGCGTTGCGCCTGCCACCTGCGGGCACCCTCTCCATCGTCCAGCTCGTGGCCTGGTTTCCGGTCCTCTTCATTACGTTTCTCGCTTCGATTTACACGCTCTTGAAAGTGCCCGCCCTGACCAACCACATCTTCAGTGGCACAGCGGGCGGATCTTCCGCAGCGCTTTTGGAAAGGGTCTTCGGATGAACAACGACGCGAGTTTCTACGATGCCAAACGCCTCTATCTCGAATCGTGTGGTGATCCTATGGTGACGAATACCTATCTCAAGATTGCCCTCGCGCTCGTATCTGTTGTTTGTGTCGCTCTGGCCCTCATTGATCTCAGGACCATTCGCACCTTCCAAAACTTCCGCCCGCTGGTGATCCGCATCGACGACCTCGGCCGCGCCGAAGCCATTAACTACCACAACCTCGAATACAAGCCCCAGGACGCCGAAGCGAAGTATTTTCTCTCCGAGTTTTGCACCCTGTATTACCGCCGCAACCGCTACACCATTCAGGACGATTTCTCGAAGTCCCTTTACTTCCTAGACGGCAAGCTCGCCAATGGCATCCTCGACGCCTACCGCAAGGACGACATCATCAAGAAATTCATCACGAATACCGCCTCGCCGGAGATCGATGTGGATGTAAAGAAAGTCGCGCTCGAAGAGATGCAAACCCCGCCTTTCCGCGCGCGGGTGGACTTCTACATGGTCTATTACTCGCCCGCTGACCATAGCGAGCTGAAGCGCGATCTGTACACCGCCAACTTTGTGTTCCTTTTCAAATCCCAAGTCCCCAACGAACTCATTCCGATTAATCCCTTGGGACTGAGCGTCACGTGCTTCCGCGAAGACCAGGCGTTCAAATGACAATCCGAACCCATCAGCAAACCCAGGAGGTCGCGGGCGGGCGCCTCGCATCCTCGGCCCAACCTCCGCGCGCCACTTTTATCTTTCCCCATCGATCTTCGCGCTCGTTTACGCCACAGCCTTTCCCCTTGGACCTTGCCACCGGAACAAACGGCGCGCTCCTGGAGGGCCTCCGGTGCTTTACGGCTTCCCGCCCGCTCCCCGCTGACTTTCAAGGAGAGATAGTGACTGGATTTTCGATCATCGCAACGGAGCTGAAATGATCGCCAACGCGCTGCTATTCACCATCGTCATCCTCCTGGGCTACGGATTTTGGCTCCTCGATCAGTTGAAGTTCATGGCTCGCTACAAAGCGGTCTTGTTCCACGCCTACGGAACCACGATTCTCGTCTTCTTCGCCGTGCTGTCTGTGAACTTGTTTGGCGCTGCGCTCGCCATCGGTCGCCGCTTCTTCCTCAAGAACACCGGGCGCAAGCTCTCGCACCTCGACAAACAGTTCAATGTCACCCACGCCGACCTGCCCGTTCCAATGAACGAGGAGGACTTCAACTAGTGTCGCGTGACGCCTTTTCCCATGATCCTCAGGACACGCGCGACACTGCGACGCGCCGCTCGGTGCGCCAGCGCACATCCAAACCTCCCGATACGCGAAACGACGGGCCGGAATCCCTTGCGCGCTCCGAGGGTAGCGAGCACCGCGAACAATATCCCACCCGTGACGATCGCAGCGACTCCCCGCGCACCTATCACGTCCGAGACCGCGCGTATCGCCTTCGCGATTCCGAGATGCAATCCCTGAAGGAAATCGGTAGGTTCCGCGTGATTCCCGTGTCGGACCTCGCGAAGTATGCCTATGGCGGTAATCGCGAACGTATGGAGAAGGACATCCGGGGCCTCGCACGGCAGTCCCTACTCACCGACAAAACCGTTGAAATCTCGCAGAAAAAGACCCTCCGAGTCGTTACGCTCACAAAAGCCGGACATCGCCTTCTCAAGAGGACAAACCAATTCCCCGACGATCAGCCCATCTACCACGGTTTGGTCAAACCGCGCGAAGTCAAACACAGTGCCGATCTTTATCGCCTTTATCAAAAAGAAGCCGCTCGCATTGAGCGCGCCGGAGGCACGCCGCTCCGCGTCGTCCTGGACTACGAACTCAAACGGAACCTGAATCGCGACCTTGCGCTACTTGGTCCCGAAAAAGACAACCCGGATCGCAAGAATGAGATCGCCGCAAAGCACGGCCTCCAGCTCGTCAACGGAAAGATTCCCCTTCCCGATATGCGCGTCGAATATGAGACCGCCGAGCTTGATGTCCGCCACGTAGACCTCGAACTGGCAACACGCGAATACCGCCCCAGGGCTTTGGCGGAAAAGGCTGCCGCGGGGTTCTCCATGTACAGCCGCCCGGAAGACGCTTCGCGCCTCCGCCGCATTCTGGATGAACGCGAACTCACCGCAGGAATCCTTTCGCTATGAACATCGCACCCGCCCATCTCGACGCCCTAAAAGCCTTCGGTTACACCGAAGTGGAAACCCGCTTTCTCTACATTGTCGCCACCCACTCCGGTTACTTCACCGCCCGCCAGTTCCTCGCGTTCACCGGCGCTCATTGGGGCAAACGCACCACAACCTTCTGGAGCAAGCTCGAAAGCAAACGCCATGCTCGGATGGAGTGCTTTCCCAAGAGTGGCGTGGTTTATCACCTGTTCGCGCGGCGGCTCTATCGCCAGATCGAGAAGGAAAACCTTCGTAACCGCCGCGAGCACGAGTTCGACTTCATCAAGCGCCGCATCGCCATCCTCGATTTCGTCCTCCTCAACCAGGGGTATCAGTACCTCGAAACCGAGCCCGAAAAAGTACGCTTCTTCTGTGGTGCTCTGAACATCCAGAAACACTATCTTCCGGCCAGGCTTTACCTGGGTCACAAGACCCCCAGCACCTCCGTCCGGTACTTCGTGGATAAGTTTCCGATGTTCTTCGTTCCTCCCTCGCCTGTGGTGACGTTCACCTACATCCATGAAGGTGCGGTGGCATTCACCGACTTCATTCGCCATCTGGAACACTATCTGCCTCTTTTTCGTCAGCTATCCGAGTTCCGGTTTGTCTATGTTTCCCGCACGGATTCTCACTTTCAGAAGGCCACAGAAATCTTTCAGTCTCTCGTGAAACTTCCGCTCGAATCGGATATCGCGGGCGACCTGCTTCGGTACTTCCGCGTGCGCAAGGCGTGGGATGAAAAACAATACGCGGCAGTGACAGACGCGGATCTCATCTTCCGCAACCACGCGCGGGCCAGGTTTACCGGCGAAAGATTTGAAGGACTCTATCGCGGCTGGAAAAACGGCCGAGTCAGCGAAATCGGCGTTCGCCAGGAGGTAGGAACGAATGACAGGACGCACACCGTCGGCTTTGACACATTTCTGCTGCAACGGATTGCACCTGTCGTGGATTCGGCGAGTACCGAGTGAAGAAGGTAAAACTTACGCTCTGCACTTTTGGAATTGCCACTTCTTCACCCTCACGAGATCCGAAGTCCCTGGAAACCGGAGGAATACGGAACCGAGGCAAGGGAAAGTCACCGTGGGAAAAAAGTCAAATCGGGCGGGAGCGACCCCACTTTTTCGGCTTTCAGCCGCCCAAAAAGTTCGTGGGGTCGCTCCCGCCCTCCGGCACGGTAATTCGTGCCGGCCTTTTTTCCACGGTGACGGGGAGTTCGGAAGAAAGACAAATCACAGAGGAGGAGCAATATGCCGATCGTTAAGAAAGCACCAGGAATCATCACTCGGGAAGTAAGACTCGAAGAGCCGGTCAACGAACTGCTCGAAGACTACGCTCGGTTCATCGAGAGCAACGCCGACCACGTCGTCAATGCCGTGCTCAAGAAAGTGCTCTGGCGGGATCAGGACTACCGCAAGTGGCGTGAAACGCGCCGCACAGCCCAGTCCAGCACAGACAAAGCCCAACCCACCGACGCGCGAGCGAGGGCTTGATGCAGAGAGCACTCGAATCGCGCGCCTTCCTCTCGGCTCTCCTCGCTACGGCCATCGGAGCCTTCCTGTTTTACGCGCATCCGTTCCCCGAGGAGCAGATCTTTTTGCGTGTCATTGCCATGCGCGCTCCGCAGGCCTTCCTGAGCTCCAAATACCTCTATTACACGCTCTTGTTCACCACACCCTACTTGGTCTGTTTGACGCTGCTCTCCGGTCTCTACATCTTCACGCTCAAGGCCCGCGAGCACATCTCCCCTGGTCGTCTGCCCACGTATCCCGATCCTAGTAAGAGGGACGACCTCTTTCTTGTCGTCGGCGAAGTGCACAACCCGCGCAAGCCAGTGCCTGCCAAAGCTCCCTATTGGCTAACGATTCCCGAGCGCGGTTTGTTCACAGGAATCGCTATCTTGGGGGCCATAGGCAGTGGAAAAAGCTCATGCGCAATGTATCCCTTCGCCGAGCAAATTCTAGCCTACAAAGCCGACGACAAAGAGAAGCGCATCGGTGGCTTAACCCTCGAAGTCAAAGGCGATTTTTGCCGCAAGGTAAAGGAGATTCTCACTCGGCACGGCCGAGCCGAGGATTACATCGAAATCGGCCTCGATTCCGAGTACCGCTACAACCCTCTTCACAGCGACCTGGACGCTTACGCCTTGGCGTACAACATCGCTTCGCTCCTGAACAACCTGTTCGGCCGCGGCAAGGAACCTTTCTGGCAACAGGCGTACACCAATCTCGTCAAGTTCATCATCCTTCTTCATAAAGCCGCCTACGACTATGTCACTTTCTTTGATGTCTACCAGTGCGCCATCTCTCCGCCGCTGCTTGAGGGACGGATCACGGAGGCCGAGGATATCATTCTCGGCCACCACTATGCGGCAGTCGCGCCGCAGGTCTATGGGGAACGTACCGCCGACCTCGCAGGCCTCGGTTTCATGCATGACGAAAAGGAAGATCGCTTCCTCGCACCTGCTACGTCCGAATTGCGGGACATATTAAGGACGCGCGGCATACCGTTTGAGGCCCGCACGGTCCATGACCCGGCCCGCGCCAATCCCGAAAAACTAGCGCAGTTGCAAGCCGTACAGCGATGGTTCAATGACGATTGGAAACGGATCGAGCCCAAGCTCCGCACCTCGATTGTCGAGGGGGTCTCCGTGTTCCTTTCTCTCTTCGACGACAACACCAAAGTTAAGAGGGTCTTCTGCCCGAAGAAAGAGTGCTACGATCCCCAGAAAAATCCCAACAACCAGTTCGGCAAGCCCTTGCCATCGTTTAGCTGGCTGATTGAGCGGGGGGTTTTGTGCGCGCTCAATTTTCCCATCGGCATGAACGCCGGCCTCGCAAAGGCTTTGGGTGTGATGATGAAGCTCGATTTCGAGCGTGCCGTCCTCAATCGCGTCCCCGAAATGGAAGCCCATCCAGAACGCTATTTCCGTCAAGTCCTGTTCCTCTGCGATGAGTACCAGCACTTCGCCACCGTTGGTGAGAGCGATCCGACAGGGGACGAGAAATTTTTCAGCCTCTCCAGACAGCCAAAGTGTATTCCGATCGTCGCGACGCAGAGCATTAGCTCCCTCAAATCCGCGCTGCCTGCCGATAGCTGGCGAACGCTCCTCCAGACCTTCCGCACCAAGATTTTTCTTACGTTGTCGGATGATTTCTCCGCGAGCACAGCAAGCCATCTCTGTGGACGCGAAGACCAACTCAAAGTTGCCTATAGCCTGTCCGAAAGCGGCCACGACACCAAAGTCAGTTGGCTAACGGGAAAGGCCCTCTCCCACAAAGCCAACATCATCGCCTCCAAGAGCTACAACACGCAGAGCGACTACCGCTTCGACATGAAGACCTTCATGGAGCTGCGCAACGCACAATCCATCACCGTCGCCTATGACGGGCTCAACCCTATTCCCCCCTGTATTGCTACTTGAAGCCGTATTACAACGACCTGAACGAGTCGTATTTCGTCCAGCTCGCGAAAGGAAAACTCTAATGAACGGATTCGAGGTGATCCTGCCGTTTCTGAAGCCCATCGAGCACCTCATCCTCGACGATTCAATCAGCGAGGTGATGGTGAACGGTCCCGACCGCGTCTTCATTGAAAAACAGGGCTTCCTTCAACAAGTGCCGGGCGTGTCCATCGGCGACCGATCCCTTATGGTCGCTATCAAGAATATCGCCCGCCGTCTCGGGGACGACATCTCAGAATCGAAGCCCATTCTCGATTCGCGGCTACCAGACGGCAGTCGGGTCGCCGCGGTCATCCCGCCGTGCAGTCTTGGCGGCGTAACTCTTACGATCCGAAAGTTCAACACCCGCCACTTCGAGATGGAGGATCTGATTCGCGAAGGGACTCTCGACCGCGCCCTCGCGAACCACCTCGAAGACTATGTGCTTGCACGCAAGAACGTGCTCATCTCTGGTGGAACCGGCACTGGAAAATCGACCCTGCTTTCAATCCTCGGAAAATTCATTCCGCAGGACGAACGAGTGCTCGTTATCGAAGACACGGCCGAGCTTCAATTGCCTCAGCAAAATCTCGTTCGCTTTGAAGCACGCCGGGAGCAGAATGGCCTTCCGGCAGTGGCCATCCGCGATCTCCTGAAAGCGGCCCTCCGCCATCGCCCCGATCGCATCATTTTGGGTGAGGTCCGAGGAGGAGAAGCCTTCGATCTTCTGCAGCTCCTCAACACCGGGCACTCTGGGACGTTATGCACGATCCACGCAAGTTCCGCGCAACAGGGCCTTGCGCGCTTCACCAGTTGTGTTTTGCAGAGCGGCGTTGAGCTACCTTTCAGAGCAATCAAGACAAACATCGCGGATTCGCTCAATGTCGTCATCCATGTCGAGCGCCGCCCTGGGCGCAGATACATTTCCGAGGTTCTCCTCATCAACCGATATGACCCGGATGCGGACCTGTTCGACTACGGCGCTGTGTACTTGGCCAAGCAGGACCATCCGTGAGCGCCGATAACAAATTCGCGCCGCGATCCCTCACCGCTTCGGAGTACGTCCGGGAGCTGTTTGGGCCAGAGGAGAATGCCGCGATCCTCGTGCGGAATCGCTCCACGGGCCACACGGTTCAAACCATCGCCAAGGCTGAAGCCATAGCGAGCCCCGGCTTTCAATCTTGGTTAGCGAGTCAGAGCGCTGCCGGTTCCGACATATACGTGGGAATGAATCCGATTAAAGATGGCGCGTACAACCGGACCAAGGAAAACATAAAGGATATACGCCACGTCTATCTCGACCTCGATCGAAAAGGCGACGAGTCCCTCGCCGCGATACGCAATTCACACGATGTCCCCACTCCAAACTTTGTCCTGGATACCTCGCCGGGCAAGCATCAAGTCGTCTGGAAAGTGAGCGGATTCCGTCAGGATGAGGCAGAGTCTCTCCTCCACAACCTTGCAAATAGGTTCGGTGGCGATCTGGCAGCAACCGACTCGACTCGTGTCCTCCGATTACCGGGATTCGCCAACCACAAACTTCCCCAAGAATTCATCGTCCAAGCGCGCCACGAAAGCAACGCAGTCAACACGCTCCGCGATTTCACTATTGACGAAGACTACCCTGAAGCGCCTCGACACTTTGGCGAGTACCAACAACGGCAGCGGACGACGCCGAGCGACCACGAAAGCCAATCCGAACGCGATTGGGCCTACGCGAAACGCGCCCTTGCCCGCGGCGACGACCCCGAAGTCGTTATCCAGCGTATCGCAGACTACCGCGCGGAGGACAAAGACGATCCAACCTACTATGCGCGGCACACCGTCATAAAAGCTCAAGCGCAATTCGAACAGGAACGAGCGAATCTTGGCTTGGCAAAGGTCTCGGATTTACCACCGGTCGGCGAGAGATAAGTAGCAGGTCAGCGATTGTGATCCCCGAACCATTGCTACCGAATTCGAAAGCGGATACCGTAGAAACGGTTACGGTACGGAATCAACGAGACAGGAGATCAATGTCTCGCAGATCCGGACAAAGTGGTTCTGTATATGTCAAAGGCTCGCAGTACATCGGCCGGTATCGGGCCGACGTACCGGGCCAGAACAAAAGGGTCAGACGTACAGTGATAATCGGAAACATCGACCAATTCACGCGTCCGAAAGCCGAACGATGGCTGTCGAAGTTCATCGAGGAAGAGGGCATTAATGACGCAAGTCATCTTGCCCGCTCCCAATCGCCAGTCGTTACTTTCGGTGTGGCGGCACGTGGATGGAGAGATCATCACCTGATCGTGAACAAGAAGCGTTCGTCGCAACGCAGCATGTCTTGCGAGTTGAACAAGCACATCCTTCCACATTTGAAGGACACTCCGCTCGAGGAAATCACCTATCCACTCGTGCGGAGCCTAATCCAGACGTGGCAAAGGGAAGACCTCTCTCGCAAGTCCATCAAGAATCTCTTCGGCATCGTCCGTGCGATCTATAACTTTCAATTCGACGAAATGGCGCAGTGTGGCAAACCCATCGTGTCGCCGTGGCTCGTCAAATGGAAAAAGGTCGCACCGCCCAAGACTGTGCAACGGGAACTTCCTTACTTCACCGTTGCACAAATGGCAGCCGTCGTGAACGCCGCGAAGACGCAGTCGAATCGCGCGTTGTTTGCACTGGCGGCCGGCACGGGGGCGCGGGCCGGAGAACTTTTTGCGTTGAGAGTTGAGGCTGACGTGAACTTGAATGAACAGACGATTACCATTCGCCGCTCGGTTTTCGAGGGTGAAGAGAATACTTCGAAGAGCGACACGGGTGATAAGGACAGAACCCGCACGGTGCCCATTGATCCGTCCGTAGCGACGGAGCTCAAAAAGCACCTCAAGGGCCGACGATCCGGTTATCTCTTTGAAACCAGAAACGGCACGCCGTTGCGTCTATCGAATGTGCTGGAGGACAAACTTCAACCTATCTTGAAGAAGTTGAGGCTCGTCCAACCTGGCATGGGGATGCACGCTTTTCGGCGAGGCCGGATTTCTCATCTCGTTTATTCCGGGGTGAGCCGTCAGGTCATTCGCGACTGGTGCGGACATTCTTCGGACAAAATGATCGACCATTACACGAAGATGTTGCGCCAGCATCACGCGCCAGAAATGGCAAAAGTGAAGCCGTTGCTGGGTCGAAGTTGGACCCCAGTTGGACCCCAACTGGTAGAAGGGAGAGTGGCACGCTAGCGCATCGTGTTGTAAAATAAGGATCTAACTTGCCTGTTCCCCGGTAGCTCAATGGTAGAGCATTCGGCTGTTAACCGAAGGGTTGCTAGTTCGAATCTAGCCCGGGGAGCCAAATTCTCCTTCTTATTCAATTATTTACAGACCGCCTCCGGTCCTTCCTTCTTCGCATTCGGGCCACTGTCGTAAAAATGTAGTAATCGACCTCGCCCGTAAGCCTTCTTGTTGGATTTCTCCATTGCTTGCCGCACCTGATCGGCCATCCCTAACTGGTAGTGCCTCTTGGTTTCCGGACTCGTGTGCCGCATCGCACGCTGCACGACGGCATCCGGCGCGACTCCGCTCAAACGAGTGCAGAAAACATGTCGCAGGTTGTAAATCGGAAAGTGCGGTACACCTGCGCGTTTGAGAGTTGTCTTCCAAGCGGTCTTAACCGTCGAAATGGGCTGGTCTGGTTGATGCGGGCTCGGGAAGACAAAAGGACTCCGCGATGCTTGTTCCGTGTTCCACGCCCGCAAAACATCGCAAGCGTATTCAGAAAGCGGAACAGGCTCGGATGAGCCTGGAGTCTTCACGTCGTTGCCTAAGCGGATTAGTTTGTTTTCTAGGTCCACTTGGTCCCAACGCAATGAGAACCCCTCACTATACGTTCGGCCGCCCGTCTGAGAGAGCAGGATGATGGCCACGCGAAGATAGGGTGGCGCAGCTTCCAAAATCAATTGCTCCTCTTTAACGGTAAGCATTCTTCGAATCGGCCGCTCGCGGAGCTCGTTGAAGTGCTTCACCATAGAAGCGGGATTTTCCGGTATGTATTTCCGCTTTACGGCGAGATCCAAGACACACTTCAAACATTCCAGTTCTCGATTTACTGTTGCTCCTTTGACCGTCCGTTTTGGGTTGAGTTTTGTTGGTTGCCGGCGACGCTGATCGCGATACTCCTCGATCATTTCGACGGATATTCTGTTCAACATGCTCTCCCCGAAGAATGCTTTCAGTTGTTTGAGATAGGTGCGATGACCTCGCACGGTGTTCTCGGTGAGGCCAGCGAAGTGGGACCGCTCGAATTCCGCACTCAGGTGCTCGAACGTAGTCCGCTCCCCCGGCCAACCGACCTTGAACAGTCCCAGCACGATCTCGCTCTCGCGTTTCTTCCATACCTTGGTAGCGAGTTTCTTGCTGGTTGTCTTGGTCGATTGGCAATATTGCTCACCGTTCATCGTGTAGCTCATCCACCAGAATCGTGTTGCTTTTCTTTTGTACAGGCCCAATGGCGCTCCTCTGACTTGCCGGAGTTAGGCGCCGGCGTAATTATAACTCTTGACGGCGAGGCCGCCGCGGGGGGCGTATCTGCTGCTCTTTGAATTGGTCGAGAGCGAAACGGCGGTACTCGAGGCGATTTCCGATCTTTCTGAACTCGATTCTTCCCTGCTCCACGTAGCGATAAAGCGTGGCGGTCGAGATACCAAGACATTTTGCGGCCTCGGGATGGGTCAACCAGAGGGTGGTGGAATCCTGAGTTGGCGCGATTGGCAAGCTCATAAAGTTCGTTGGGGTGAGACCGTCTGTGGTGGACACAAATTCTTGGAGGAGCGAGATCAAAGTCTGTGTCTGCCTGGCAGGGAGGACGAAGCAAGCAACGAAGGCCGGTGGGGAGTCCTCTTTTGTAGCAGCCGGTATGCCGGCGGGTGCATCGGGGGCGTTCGTGTGCTGAATCGGGGTTACCTGACGACTGGTTGGGAGCATGCTGCCTCCTTGGAGAATAGATTCCGCACGATTGCACCCTTCAGTGGCTGGGTTCCTTGTCGGCAGGTGGGGATTCGAAAAGTCCAGACGCGGCTGGGTTCCGACGCTCGGCTGATAGCTGCCCTTGGGCCTTAGTCACGGTGCGGCGGGCGTAGTCCAAGGGATCGTGTTTTTCACCAGCGCGAAAGTCGGCGATGCGGCGGATGAGCTCCTCGGGATCGTCACCCCTGGCGAGGGCGCGTTTCGCGTAGGCCCAGTCGTGTTCCGACTGGCTCAACTGCCGCGGCTGAATTGGAGCTAGCTGCGGCGGCTGGCGGTGCGGCCTAAAATCGGTTTCGATGAGTTCGGTTCGGAGCCGGAAGTCCTGCGGATGATAAACGCGATCGGTGTGCTTTGTCGCATGGACCAGAAACTCCCCTTCGTATTTCCGGTTTAGGAAGCCTGGAAGGCGCAACACCCGGGTGGAGTCGGTTGCTGCGGGATCGCCCCCGAACTTACGGACCATGGCACGCTGCATAGACTCCGCTTGTTCTTGTGAGATATTTTCGACACGCCAAACCACCTGGAACTTATCGGGTGAGGTGTTGATGGTGTAGTTCCGCGGCGGTACGAGATTCGATTGTTGAATCTTGGCCAGTGCCGCCGGACCGTCGTGGTCGATGTCCATATAAAGGTGGCGAATGGTTTCGATGTCCTCCTTGGTGCGTGTGCGGGCTTCGGGTTTCAAGGTGTTCATCCCGATGTAGATATCGAAGGGCTCTTTCTCATTCTTGTGGCGCAACCAATCCTGGAAGGATGGTTCGGCGATTTTGCCGGCAGTGGTGATGCGCTGGACCGTTTCGCCCCGGCCGCTGTTGCGCATCAGAACAGCAACACGGTCGGACCGCTGGAAGTTCGTTAGGATATATTCGGTGGCCGAGATATTCTTGGCGCTCTCTTTTTCGCTGGTCGTCACTGGGGTGCCTCCTGTGTTTGGTAGATCGCACAGTAGTCGAAGAGATCGGCGTCGGGGTCGTAACTGTTGATTTCGAGGACTTCCGAGATATAGCGGCGTCCAGGCCGACGTTCGATTTGGATCACGACATGGAGGGAGTCGGCGATATTGCTCTTGATGGCGCGGTATGGGAGCTCGACACCGCTTTGCAGGACACAGCTCGTAAAGCGGGCGAGGCCTTGCCTGGCTGAGTTGGCGTGAATGGTGGATAGCGTACCTGCGTGGCCGGTATTGAGGAGTTGCAGAAGATCGAACGCCTCTCCGCCGCGAATCTCCCCCAGCAAAATGCGATCTGGCCTGTGACGGAGAGACGCTTTGAGCAGGTCGCGGATGGCGATGCCGGGCAAGCCGTTCTGCGGATGCCTGGCTTCGAAGCGAACCAAGTTCGCGTGTTGCAACCGGATCTCCGCCGTATCCTCGATCAAGAGGATGCGCTCGTCTTCGGGTATGAATTTGCCGAGGATATTGAGGGTCGTCGTCTTCCCGGAGCCGGTTCCACCGCAAATCAATAGGTTTTTGCGCGAGAGAACATAATCCTCTAGGCGGTTGGCGAGGGCCTGATCGAGCGTGCCCGCCATGATGAGATCCTGCATTTCGAAATGACGAGCGTTGAACTTGCGAATTGTGAGCGTGACTCCGTTCAAGCTGCAAGGCGGAATGACAACAGCCACGCGACTGCCGTCGGGAAGCCGGGAATCGAGGATTGGATGCGATTCTGAAATGTCGCCACCCAGCCGACGAGCGATGTTTTTGACCGCGACCAAGAGTGCTCTTTCGCCTAGGGACACTCCACTGACGGGTTGTAGGTATCCGGCTCGCTCAATGAACACGGTGTCAGGGCCATTGACCATGACCTCGCTGACAGAGTCGTCTAGAATGAGGTGCTCGATGGGTTTCAGAAACGGAAGGATGGTTTCAAATCCGTTCATTAAAGTTGTCCTCGCGCAAGCTGTTCGAAGTAGGAAAGGTCCGGGTCGTTGAAATAGGGCTTGAGGTAGCAGAACGTGGGGGGTATCGGATTAAGCCCGTCATAAGCAAACACGATGGCCTGCGCGTTCTTCAGTTCCGTGAAAGTCTTCATGTCGAAGCGATAGTCGGAGTGAGGGGTGTAGGTCTTCGAAGCAGTGAGATTGGCGCGGTTGGAAACCGCCTTGCCGGTCAGCAGGCTGATGTGGGCATCGTGGCCACTCTCAGAGAAGTTGTAGCTGGCTTTGAGCCGGTCCTCACGCCCACAGAGGGAACTCGCGGTCTTCGCAGAGAAGTCATCCGACAAAGACAGAAACACCTTGGTTCGGAAGGTTTGCAAGAGGGTGCGCCAGCTTTCGCCCGGCAAGGTGGATTTGAGCGAACTGATGCTCTGGGTGGCGATGATCGGGATGCACTTGGGTTGCCGGGACAGACTGAAGAACTTTTCATCCCCGGTCGGCTCGCTTTCCCCGACTGTGGCGAAGTGTTGGTATTCATCACAGAGAAAGAGGACTTGGCGGAAATATTGCTCGGGATGTGATTCGATCTCGGGGATGCGGTTCAAGACGGCGCGTTGGAAGTCGAGCTTCATCATCACTCCCAACGCCTTGGCCAAGCCGGGGTTCATCCCGATAGGGAAATTGAGGGCGCAGACGGCCCCTCGCTCAAGGAGCCAACTGAATGAGGGAAGGGGCACGCCGTAGCGGAAATCCGCATTGGCGATGGGGTCGTAACATTCCGGCGGTGGACAGAAGGTGCGTTTGACGGCCGGATTGTCGTCGAAGAGGGAGAGAAAAACGGAGATGCCTTCGACAATGGAGGTGCGCAGCTTGGGTTCGATCCTTCTCCAATCGTTGTAGAACCATCGTTTGACGGATTGAAGCTGGTCATACCGGTCGGCATCGATCTGATCGAAGCCGGCTTCGCTCAAGCACTCACATTCGACACGGGAGCTTTTGACGAACGCGCGGAGGCCGGGGGTCTCCCTGGCGCGGAACATGTTGACAGCGTCATCGAACTGGAAGTTGAACGCTTTGAGGTCGGCGACGTGGCCCATGAAGTTGTCAGGGTGGATGAGCAGGAAGTAGCGCTCTTCGAGGCGGAGCTCCGCGTCGCGGATCTTCCGCTCCAGCACGTCGGGGCAAATGGTGCACTCGTAGACATCGAAAAGGGTGACGTAATCATAGGCAATCTTGTGAAGGAGAATGATGAATTTCACGAGGTTGGTGTAGGCCTGCTGCCAGAATGGCTCCTTGCCTCGCCCAAACAGGTTGTTGATAAGGGAGGCGATTCCATAGGCAAGGGCGTAGGCGTCAAGCCCGTTGTGCAGGGGGTTGTACCGGAACTTGGAATCAAGGCTGATTTCGACGTAATCCGACTCGCGTCCGAGGCGGCCAAGGATGGTGCGCACTTTTCTGCAGAAATCGCCCTTGACCTCAAGTACGAGACCCCCGATGCGTTTCTCGGGGTTTCCCGCTTCGTAGGACAAAATCTGTTCCGCATAGGGATAGAGCGCGGCGCTGGTCTTTCCACTGCCCACGGCGCCGAATACGGCGATCCCGGTGAATAGACCCCGCTCGGGAATCGTCAGCCAGTACGGTGCCGGAGAGGGTTCGGGTGTTCGTTGGTTGTGAACCTCGCCCAGCACCAGGAACAGGCTGCTTCGACTCGGCGCGCTCGGATACGCCGCAGGCTTGCCTGCCTTTGGCCGCGGCGGAGGCTTCAGGGTGAAAATGTAAAGCCCCGACAGAAGGAAGGAATAAATAATGTAGGGAGTCGTGTACAAAAAGATGGTGTAGCAAAACTTCATTCCCTGGAAGACGGGGCGCGCCCAGAGGAAGATGAGTTCGAGGAAGAAGTTTTGCTCAGGAAAGGGATAGCGGAAATAGAGCACGATCCCGGTGATCGCAGCGAGTACACACGCTACGAAGTTCTTCTCTCGAAGAACTCGCCGAATCATGACGGCTTCCCCGCCTGCTGGGAGGACGTTCCTCGCTCGATGGCGCTGCCCCCGTTCTGTGCTGCCTTCCACTTCTTGTAATCGGGGTCGCGCGCGAGCGTTTTGCGGAGCGCGAAATTCGCAACATAATCCGGGGTGCAATCCACAAAGCGAGCGTAGTCGTCGAGCAGGTTGCTTACAGGTTGATCGAGTTTCAGGGAGCGACTGACGCTTTCCGGTGGTTTCTTGATGATGGCCATTTTTCTTCCTCCTAGTGTTGATTTACAAACTCGAATTGCTCGACGCGGCCCAAACCATTGGCGCAACACCCATGCGCCAAGAGGCGGGAGCGACCCCGCAGGGTCCAGAGACGCACCGTGCGTCACTGGGCGGGGTCGCTCCCGCCTCATCCGAGGTTTGGGCCGCGTTCTTCGGGGTTGCCGTTTCTTGCGTCATCTCTGGTCTTTTCCTCAAGTTCGGACAGGCGCAGTGGTGAAGTGAAATGTGAAGTGTGCAGTGAAGATGTGAGGTGAAGTGCGCTTCACTTGATCGTCTCCACTTCTTTTCGTTTGTCTTCACGCGCCGGTGTTACCAGACACGTCGAAAACTCGGCGCTGCGACCGGGCTGAGACTCCCTGAGAAGGGCGCGGTACTCGTCTTTTGGAATCTCACTCGAACACCAGACCGCATAGAGCTGCTCAATGCGCGGACCACTGAATCGCTTGTTCGCTTGGTCGAGCCATTCGATATCGTCGCTCGATAACGCTCCGTACTGCTTTCCGTCCCAGGCGGCCCGCAACCGGAAGTAACGCTCCAGGTCTCCAGAGACACCGGCTTGCAACGGGGTTTTCACAAGAGAGGAGAAGCACTGCTCGGCACGGGTGAAATGGACCGAGAAAGGCGCTATGTAAACGAAGCGGAAGCTACGGAGGTGGCGGAACAGGGATGCGTAGGCGTTCAGATGATTGGCGAAGCCCGCAACACTTGCCTGTCCAGGGTCCACATAAGAGAAGGTGACCACAGGGGAGGAAGAACCGTTGCTAGTCGCGAGAAAGAGGGGAAATTTGTCCACGAAGTAGCGGAGCGTAGGTTCAGGCGTCGACACGCCCTCGTAGGCTTTTGCGGGAAGCGCTTTCTTCGGGATGGCGAGTTCGTCGCAAAAGAAGCGAACCTTTTCGTCTTCGGTTTCGAGATAGTCGTAGACCTGATTCGCGAGAACAAAGTCCAGGAGGAGAAGACGCGTGCGGATGAACTCGGTTGAATGGCGCCGGCGGTTACGCAGATTCTCGCGGTCAATCTGGCGGTAGAGCGTCTTTGAGAAAAGATGGTAGACGCCGCCCATATCCTGGTACTCGCGCCAGGTTACATGGCCCCGGCTTTCGAGCTTGTCCGTGAATAGCTGCGAGCGCTTGCCCCAGCTCGCGCCGGTGAAGGCGATGAACTGGCGTGGAACGAAATAGCCGGAATGGTTGGCCACGATGTACAAGAACCGGGCTTCGTCCTCGGTGTAGCCAAGCGACTGGATTGCGCGGGTATGTTCGCAGGAGATTTTCATAGGGAAAGGATCTCCGCGGTGAGTTCCTGTTGGTCGAGTACGCGGCGAAGATGATCAGCCTCCCCATGCGGGGTATACAGAGAGAAGCCTGCGTGGACCTTATCCGCGACGTGGCGGCCTCGGTAGTGCTCGGTGACCAGCTCGAGATTGACACGCGCCGCGTCACCCTCACGTGTCTCATACTCGATGCGCAGGTCTGGGACGGGGATTTTGTTTCGCACGACTTGGAGTCCATGACGAGCGGCAATCTCAGGACGGGCTTGGGTGCCGAGCCGGGCGATCTCGCGATTGATTTTCCTCTTGAGTTCGTAGTCGAGGATCACCCGGAGATTGCGTCCGCCCTTCGCTTCAATCCGGGTGGCCTCCTTCTGGTAGAGGCGGTAGAGGTCCGCGTCGTGATTGGCCTCACGCGGTTTGACGAAACCGTAGTAGACGGCTTGGCCTTGCCGTGCGAGTCGGTTTGCTCGGAGGAGGCGATGCCCTCGCTTGGTGAGCGTCAGAAGTTCGCGCGGAGTCGCTTCGGGGCCTTCGAACCTGCCCGTGCGCGCGAGGCCTTGGCGGACGAGATTCTGCACGTCGCGCTCGGCCAGTTCTCGATTACCCGCGTACGCGTGTTCGGAGAGATCGTTGGAGGAAATGACGCGGAACTTTCCTAGTTCGATGATGGTACGAATTTCGGATTCGTTCAGGCGATAGCCGCAGTCCCGGTCGTACAGCACGGCGCGTCCGTCCCGGAATTGAATTTCAGGACGACGATCTTCCGGCGTCCGTTCCGATGTGCGTGTTTGAGCCCGGGTTGGTAGTGTTCTCTGGTCAAGGTCTCGATCCCGGGAGGGAGCCCCAACCGGGCGAGCATCGGAGTCAGAAAGATCGCGGCCGAGATCGGAGAAATCGGGCGGTGTGAAGTCGCGAGACATTCACTCTTGCTCCTCGGTCTCGGTTGGGGAGGGCAAGGGGAAGCTGCCGGCGAGGGCCTGGTTGTCAACGTGGGTGAGCTTCCGGCCGGTGTCTTTGAGAAAGAACTTGCGCTGGATTGCGTACAATGCCGCAAAGACATTCACAAAGAGGATGGCGAGCCACAGGAGAATCACACCTCCGTACTGATGAAACAGGATGTGGCGGTACGGGACGAGAAACTTGAACTGCCCGAGAAGCCAAAAACCCCCGGCCAGCAGAATGGCAACCGTGGCGAGTAAAGTGTTGGCGATCATTGGCGTTTTCCTCGAGCGAAGGAAGAGAAATGGTTGCGGGGTTTGCCCGTAAGACCGTAGGGAAGCGGGCGGAGAGCCGTATAGCACCGGAGGCCCTCACGGAGCGCGCCTGGGGTGTCCGCAAGCAGAGTCGAGCACGAAGGCTGTGGCGTAGGCCGGGAGGAAGGGCGGCGGAAAAAGAAGGACGGGGTGCGCGGAGGTTGGGCCGAGGATGCGAGGTGTCCGCCCGCGACTCTTTCAAGCAGAGAATGGAATGCGGCGATCACTTGAAGGCCTCGTCTTCGCGGAAGTAGGTGATGCTCAGCCCCAGCGGATTGATGGGAATGAGTTCGTTGGGGACCTGGGATTTGAAAATGAAGACAAAGTTGGCGGTGTACAGATCGCGCTTTAACTCGCTATGGTCGGCGGGAGAGTAATAGACCATATAGAAGTCCACGCGGGCCTTGTAGGGAGGCGCCTGCATGTCTTCGAGCGCGACTTTCTTCACTTCGACATCGATCTCGGGAGCTGCAGTGTTAGTGAGGAATTTCTTGATGATGTCGTCCTTGCGGTAGGCGTCGAAAATGCCGTCAGCGAGCTTGCCGTCGAGGAAGTACAGGGACTTCGAGAAATCGTTCTGAATGGTGTAGCGGTTGCGGCGGTAATACAGCACACAAAACTGCGAGAGAAAATATTTCGCTTCGGCGTCCTGGGGCTTGTACTCAAGGTTGTGGTAGTTGATGGCTTCGGCGCGGCCCAGATCGTCGATGCGGATGACCAGAGGACGGAAGTTCTGGAACGTGCGGATCGTTTTGAGGTCCACAAGAGCCAGGCCAACGGCCACAAGGCAAACGAGGACAAGTGCAATTTTGAGGTAGGTGTTTGTCACCATGGGATCACCACAGGATTCGAGATATAGGCGTTTTGCATCATGGAAGCTCGCATCTTGATTCATCACATCACCCGACTCAGAACGGCAGCGGGCGCATCGAGAAGGCTTGCGGAAGAGCCTCCGGCGGTGCCGCTGAAGATATGGTTGGTCAGTGAGGGAATTTTCAGAAGGACGTAGATCGATGCTAGAAACGTGATAAAGAGCACGGGAAACCAGCCAACGAGTTGCACGGTCGAGAGGGTGCCGGCGGGCGGCAGGCGAAGCGCGCCGAGCATGAGATTCCCGATGATGTACACCACAGCGGAGGCGATGACCTGGTAGAAAGCGTATTGCAGGAAGCAGCGGAGCCAGCCCCAGAACAGCCATTCGAGTTTCGGAACGATAAAGAAAGGTACGAAGATCGGGCCCACCAACACGCAAACCGCAGTGGCAATAAATCCGTAGGCGATCACAACGATGGCCACGGCTTGAGCCGCCGCGAGCAAGACCGTGACGATGACGTAGATGGCGGTGCCGAAAATATCTCCCCAACTGGGGGAATCCATGCGGGATTCGAAGTCGGCAACCTGGCTGACGACGGTTTGCAACTGGGCTTGATCGATCTTGCTCGAAAGAAACTGGGCCTCGTCGGTGACGAGATTATGAAAGCTGGTCCCGATGCCGGGGATGGGCGTGCTGTAGTAGTTGATCATCGCGAAGCCGAAGCTGATGGTCAGCACGAGGCTCGCGAAGTTGTCGAAGTGAAAAGGTGATCTGCCGCTAGAGGCGGCGAGGGCCGACTTCACGCCGTACCAGACGACGAGAATGGTGGCGAAAGAGCGGAAGAGATTCTGGCCCATGGCGTCGAAGAAGCCGAGGTTCTGGGTGAGCAAATTGTTGATTGCCTGAAAGATGTACTGCAGGAAATCGGTTTGCACTGTTGAGCTCCTTCGACGCTGGGCGTTCTCGTCCGCGTGCCTTACGGCATGCGGAAGGTTTCGAGTGAATTGGTGATGGTCCCGGTGACCTGGGTGATATTCCCGGCCATGCTCGCTTGGCGGCCGATATCAGTGTTGATGGCGTTGGTGGTGGCGTCGCGTTGCTGCTTGGCGAGGATTGTCTGCTGCTCAAGGAGCGAAGCGAGGAGTTTGTTGGAATCCTGAACGGTGCGGAGTGTCAGGACTCCCGCTGCGTTGATCTTGTTCAGGACCGAAACTTCGGTGTTGAGATTAGAATCGTCCGAGAAGGAATCCTGTTCGAGGTTGCTCATTTGCGTCTGAATGTTCTCGGCGCTGCCCCGGATGGAACCGATGGTGGCCATGGCGTTCACATTAGCGCCATCGGCAAGCTGCACCGTGGCGTATTGGGATTGCACGCGGTCTAATTCGAGTGGGTCCATGCCCGAGAGCTGGACGCTGCTGTAGGGAAGCAGTTGTGTGGTGGATTTTTGGTAACCGGTCGAGACCGTGGGGAACAGGCCGGAGTTGATACCGCTAACCCAGGAGCCGGTATTCCCGAAGGTATTGAGGGCTGTCACGTTGCGCCATTGCGAAAAAAGCGCGCGGTAGCGCGCTGGCATGTTCTTGATGAATTGAGCCATCTGCAGGGCGAGGTTGAGCTGGTTGGTGATCTGGGCGTAGCTCTTTTGCAGCTCAATCAGGTGTTGTTGAAGCTGCTCATAGCGAAGCACCGCGTTTTGATAGTTGGTCGGGTCGTAGACGATGCCGCTGCCGAACTGGGCGGAGGCGGAACCGACTGCGAGGGCCATCACGAGCAGGAAAATCACAACCTTTCTTTTCATGGAATCCTTTGTCCTTTCTTTCAGGCTTCCTACAGGTCGGAAGGCATTTTGTGGTTGTTGTAGTCGGGCAATGCCAGATCGCCGGCAAGGTAGACCTTGACGCGGTGACCTTCGCGAATGGTGATCGTGGGGGGAACGTTCAGAAATCGGTCCAGGATTTGTGCGGAGGATTGCGCCACGCTTCCGGCAAATCCCTGACGCATGAGGTCGCTTCCGGAAGAGGTGAGCGCGCTGCCGGTTCCCGCTTCGCCAACTGCGCCGATTGCGCCAACGGCGAGCGAGACGCCGAAGATGCGGAGATAGTGGTTGTTGACCTGATCGCGGAGGCCGGTGTCGCCAATCTGGTTGAGCCCCTTGAATCCGTCGAGGCTGACGGAATATCCGTTCGGCATGAGGATGCGGTGGAAGGCGACGGCCAGACGCGTCTGGCCAAAAGCATCTACCTTCTTGGTTTCGCCGAGCAGTTTGGATCCAGCGGGGATCAAGAGGTGCTGGCGGTCGTTGGAGTACACGTCGGTTGAGAGCAGGCATTCGATGGGGCCGGAGAACTGCCCTTCGAGGCGATTGACGAGGACGGTTTCGAGGATGGTTCCTTCAAATAGGACGTAGATTTTCCCCGCCGCCGCGATACCGGCGCCAGGCGGCACGGCGGCAGGGTTTCTGACTTCCTCCTTTCGGTCGTTGGTCGCTTCCGCGGAATTTGTCCGAGGCGGCCCGGGTGCGTAAGCACCGCTCGCCGGAGAAACCGGATTGGGCTGCATCTCTCTTAGCAGTTGAGCCATCCGAGCGGCGTCGGGTGCAGTAGGGACCGGTATTGGTGTCGGAATCGATGCTTCGTTTGGGGGTGCCGGGGCGCTGGCCGCGGGTTTGCGGTAACTCAGTGCGACATTCGAGGCAAACAGTGAGGTGTACGCGCGCTTTTTGCGCTCTGCCTGGATTTGATCTTCGGGCCGCTCCCCGGCTGGAGCACCCGAGCTGGTTTGCGGCTGGGATTGCTGCGGGTCTTGCGCGGCTGTGCCGAGCAAGTGCGTTTGTTGTGCGAGCGCGTTCTGCGCAACAAGTTGTTGGCGCTGTAGTTCCTCAATGCGGCTCTGCATTTCCGCGATCTTGGTTTCGTTGATTTCGAGTGGCGCGGGCAGCGCCGTCGCGGGCGACACTGCCTTGGTGGGAGCGGGCGGTTTCTTGCTCCCGGTGAGCCACATGATGGCGACCATGAGGAAGGCCAGCCCGATGAGGAGCCATGATTGGACGTTCTTCGGGAGAAGGCCTTGGGGTTTCGGCGCTTTTTCCTGGATTTGTACAGGTGTGGGTTGGGCAGAGTCGGTCATGTTCGCCTCTCAATTGATAGCGGTGCGCCGCGCAAACGGCAGCTTCTTTTTGCCGATGGCAAGGTAGCCGGAGTCGATGATTTTCGGCGCGATATAGACGCCATTTTCGAATTGGAACGAGATCAAGTTGGGTTTGCCGTCCTTGAGTTCATAAAGGGCAGGTTTCTCGCGAGCGGCGCAACGAATGTAGGTGAACGCATCGTCGTGATAGATGGCGGAGACGAGGAACGGATCCCGCGCTGCTTTCGGGTCGAGTGGGTAATCAAACTGGAGCTTGGTCGCGTATGTGGAGCGAAAGCGGTTGACTTGCTCGGCGGCCTTGCTTTCGGCAGCGTGAATCTGATCCGCCGCCTGCGTACGCAGTGTGTCGAGTTCCTTTTTGTAGGCTTGGGCCTCCCCGGCGCTGACATAGCCGCGGAGGCCGCTGTTCACAGCGATGGCCGAACCTTCCTTGGGTTCAATGAAGATTTTGAGATCGGGCTCGGCATTCGGTTCGTTGCTGATTTCGGTTAGCAGAAACGAATAGACGTGGCCACTCGCCGTAATGAGGTTTAAATTGCTGCGGATGCCGGCCTGGGCGGGATGAACGTAGCAGAGGTTGTGGGCCCCGTTGATGACCCAGAATTCCTTGTCGCCCGTTGTGAAGTCGAGAATTTCCTCGTCTTCGGGGAGGACAAGGAGCGTCGAAAACCGGAGTTTGGCGCGAACGGGGACGATATCTTCTTTCGCATACTTCACAACGCGGGCCTCCGTGGTTCGTGCGGGTGCGGGCAAAGCGCCGAACGCAACCACGCCGAGAAGAAGAGCGGCGAGGGCGCTGGGGAATGGACTACGGGACTGGCAATAAAATCGCTGTTTCATCGAACTGCTCCTTTTGAGATGGAATGGTCCTGCTCGGAACTCTTGTCGCGATCGGAAAACAGACCGGCAAACCACTGCACGGCGAAGATGGCCGCTGTGAACAATCCCGCGATGGCGAGAGGAAGGAAGGGGTAGAGCGGATCGTGCGCTACCGGCACGGGATCGAGGGAAGGAAGGAGAATCATGGCTGCCCTCCGGCGAGGATTTCGAGACCCTCTTCAAATCCGTAGGTTTCGAACGCTTCCTTGCGCTTCTTGTTGTCGTAGGGGTCGTTGGTGTAAAGCCAGTAGCTCTTCGGGTCTACGTTCAGGTTGGCGACCTTCGCGAGTTCGGGAGTCTTGATCAGGAACTGCTGCTTCGGGATCAGATTCCAGATGAGCTCGACTTCGGTCTCGTTCAGGTGGAACTGACGCCGGTAGAGTTCGCGGTCCATGTCGGGGTTGGCGAGGAAGATCTTGGTGGCGCAGCTTTCGATGATGACGTCGAGAATGTCGGAGCGTTTCAATTCATCGAGCGATTGCGTCGAGAGCACCATCGCGGCGTTGTGCTTGCGCCAGGTCTTGAGTGCTTCGACGACGTATCGCTGAATGCTGGGGTTTTTGAGGAACACCCAGGCTTCGTCGATAAAGAACGCTTTGAATACGCAGGTGATCTTCCGGTCGGCGATGAGGGCGTTGGCGCGGTGCAGGATATAAAAGAGGAGCGGTTCGAGGAGTTCCGGGTACTGGCTCATCGCCTGAAAGTCGAAGCACTGGAATCGGGAGAAGGAAACGGTGTCCTCGCCATTGTCGAAAAGGAATCCGAACTGTCCGCCCCGCGTCCATTTGGCGAGGCGGCTCGAAATGTCGCGACTGAGAGTGTTCGCTAGAACACCCAGTGTGCGAAGCGCGGGATCGATGGAATACAGATTCTCGACCTGGTGGTACAGATCGCGTTCCGTGGCAGGGTCGAACTCGCCAGCCTTTTGTCCTTGAATCAAAACCTTGAGGAACAACGCGAGAAAATCGAGATTCTCTTTCGTCGGTGGCAGGGAGAACGGGTTGATCTTGAAATCCTGGGATTCCAGTCCGACGCGAACATACGAGCCGCCAAACAGTTGCGTGAGGCTCTCAAAGCTCCCGCCGAGATCGAAGACGAAGGTGTGCGGGTGGTACTTCTGAAGATTGGTGATGAGGAAGTTGAGTAAAAACGACTTGCCCGCGCCAGTGCGCCCCAAGATCATGGAGTGCGCAACATCCCGGTAATGCAGGTTCAGGAAGTAGGGCGTGTGGTGGTTCGTCTCGAGGACGGCGAGATACTCTTGCCGGAGATGGGCATTCCGAGGCTCGCCACGGTGGAGGGTGAAGAGGAAGGAGAAATCGGCGTAGTTGGTGTTGAGAAGATACAGGGTGCGCAGGTTGAAGGCGTGATTGCCGGGTACTGCCGCGAGAAAGGCGTTGAGGAGGTTGTATTTTTCTTCATAGAGCTGGGCATCGTGGACGCTGAAGACCTTGTAGAAGTCGGCGCATGCGCGGTCCAGCTTTGCCAAATCGAGGTCGTAAATCACCACGGTCAGGGAAAAGTGGCCGAAGTAATTTCCGTGCAGCTCGATTTCCTTGATGCTTTCGCCCAGTTCCCTGACCTGGGATTCTTTCGAATCGTCGAGAAGTACGTCTTGGGGAGCCGCGTCGTTCAGGTTGACTTGGCTCATGAACGATCGCTTCGTGTTGTGGAAGTGCCGGCGCTTGGCCTGGATGGCCCGGCGCGTCTTGCCGGAGTCCTCCTTCTTCCATTCCGTCACGACATAGTAGTTGGCCTCGACTTCGAGCAGGCGCTTGAAGATAAGAGGAAAGCTCTGCGCGGAAGGCTCTTTGAGCGTCAGGACTTTGACGTAGTAATCGTCCACCCGCAAATGCCCGCGGTGGCATTCGATGGGAGATTCGGGCAGGTAGTAATCGAGGAAGGTGTCGTGCTTGAGCTTGGCCAGTTCGAGCTTGGCGGGATCGAAATTAAGGGTTTTCTTGAGAACGCGGAAGGCTTCCTGCTTGTCGAGAAGCCGGACGGAGAGGAAGTCGCTGACGTGAAGAATGAAGCTGCGCGCTTTTTGGAGCAGGACGGTCTCTGCGTCATTTACATGGCGGCCAAGAACAACAGTCTGTTTCTCGGTCGAAAAGTGGGCGCGCAGTTCGGCAATGGCCCCCTTCGGATCGCTCGTCAGATGCGTGAACGCACTGGCGAGCTTGTGCGAAGCCTCGAAACCCTGATAGAGCACGACGAAATAAACCGACAGTGAAAAAAGCGTGTCGGCCTTGCCAGAGAGATAGGCGATGCGATTCTTAATGGCCGCGTCCACCACGGGATTCGCGTAGAGTTTGTAAGGGATGGATTCGTTGTTGCGCTTGAACAGGTATTGGTAGACGCGGCAGTTTTCGTCGAACAGCTTCAGCGCGGATTCCAGGCGCTTCGTGAGGCCATCAATCGCAACCGCATCCAAGCACTCGTAATCTACTCCACGGACTTCGAGGACAACCCCGACCTCGCCGGTCTTGGTGAGGAAGACCTGCGGACCGATGAAGCCAAAGAGATTGACCTGCTCGTTGAGCGAGCCGGTCTCGCGATAGTTCTTGAAGATGGCGCTAAGCCTGAGCATGGCCGTCGCTTCGGACCGAAATCGGAGTGAACTTCATCGGGTCGTATTGGGCTCGCAGTTTTGCGGCTGCGAGTAAGAGCCGGAGAATCTGTGGGTCGGTCTTCGTCGCCCAGCGCGCTACGAAGTACAGCAGGAAGAAGGTCAATACTCCCCCGGACAGGCTGTTGAGGAGGTTGAACGTCGCCGCCCCGAGGCACATCGCGAAGAAAAACAGTTTCCGCTCCGCTCCGAGGATGGTTAGTGGTCGGGATAGCGACCGATGGACCAAATTGATGCGCCTGCTGTTTGCCATTCGCGTTTGCTCCGCAACTTCGTTACTGAACGGCTAGCCCGGAAAGAGCCAAGCGAGGAAGTTCACCGCGGCGATGGCCATGCCGACACCGAACAGCACGCCGGCGAGAATGCGTTTCGAACCCCCCTCGCCGAAAGCAAACGTGAGCCCGGCCACAACTATGGCGACCAGGGATAGCCCCCGCGCGATGGTGCTGGTGAACGCCGTTTGAAGGACGTTGACAGCGTTCTCCCAAGGGGAGGTGCCCTGCGCGAACACCGGGACGGCAAGGAACAGGACGACGGCGATGGGCAAAAACCTCGACGAAAGCCGAAAGACAGGCAGGAACCCGCGACGTATTTGTTTCATCAGATGACCTCACTCAGCTTCGCTGATCAAATTTGGGAGTTCCCGCAAGGACCCCCTTCAACCCGAACCGCTTCCGGACCCACAGGAGTTTCTACTCAAAAGGCGCTCGCATCGTCCGGAGACACCAGGAGCGCTAGCTCCGGGAGCAGAGTTGTGTGGGTCCGGGTGTTGTCCGGGTTAAAGAAAGAATTGGCGGCTGAGACTCATAACTGCCGCCAGCCCCATCTTGTCGGGAACTCCCCCCTCATATACCTAATCAGCCACGAAGTCGGAAAATGTGTCGCGACAAAAGAAAGATTTTTGATTTTTCTTTCAAGTCGCATTCTGGCAGGAGGGTGAGGAGCACCACCGGTGGGAGCATGGTGTTCGCTTTAGTCCCGGGATCGTCTCTTGTGGTGTGGGTTGCCGGTTGATGTTCGGGCTAAGCGCCGGAGCTTGGTCATCAGACGCTTTACTCTTTGTCGGAAGAGATTGGATGTTCGACGAGTTGAGGCTGTGGCTCCGGCATCCATGGTTTGCTCCAGCTTCAGGTCAATCAGCAGGTTTATCTCATCGGGGGTGAGGTAGGCTCTTTGCTGACATAAATTGAGGAAGTGCCGCAAGATGGCATGCTGCTCAAAAGATTCTTCCGCTGTTTGGGTAAAAGAGGAACCATCGCCGATGCGCTGGGCAACAAACTGGGAGGTGGACTGAAATTCGCGGCGCGCCCATCGAAAAAGGCTCCTTCTCAGTTTCCTCGCCACAACAAAGCCGAAGTGCGAGGGCTGCGCCTGCCAAGTCGTTGAGCGGAGACACTGAATGAGAGTGGTAAGGGCGACTTGCGAAATATCTTCGCGCGCCAGGAATTGGTAGTGATAGGAAACGTGCCGCACGGCAGCATGAGCTGTCGGTATGAAAACAAGGAGGAAGAGCTTTTCGAGATAGTCCCAATGATTGGCGACAGTTGTGCCGGAGAGAAGTTGGCCGAGTATCAGGTCGGAGAAAGTAGCTCCATCTTTCGTGTTCCTACACCCGTGTATGCTGGCCACTAAATGAAAAACGGTTGGAAAGCCAGCAAGGAGAGGCTTTTCGGCCGCGATTTGGCGATATATCTGGTGGAGTTCGGGGAGTGCCAGTTCGAGCCCAATGCATTTTTCTATGTCGCAGATAGTGCATGTACAATGCGGGTGTTTGCCCATGACGCGAATCCTCCGCTCGAGGGCACAGCACGGCGTGGCCGGGAGCGGGACAAGTTCTCGGTTGGTTTCGACGGTGCTGGTGTTCGCGCGGCGATGGCACGGGGCCGCCAATGAACCTCCACGCGAGGGACGTATACTGCGAAGCGTTTTGATCTCTGTGGCGTTTTTTTGTTGACTGACCGCAAATGCGCACAGCACGAAAAAGGGCTCCCGACTGAGTCGGGAGCCCTTCAGCGAGGCGCCGGTTAGTACGGCACGCTGTCGGCTCCGGCATCGTCGCTGGCGTCGGAAGCGGACGGAGCCGATGGCGGATCCGCCTCCGCACGGCTGAGCCTGCGCACGGAATTCGCGCGCACGCTCCAGAACGTGAGCTTCGCGGCCTTGGCCTTCTTGCTCTTGCCGTTCTCGCGCTCGTACTTCGAGCTGACGAGCATGCCGTCGACAAGAACATGGTCGCCCTTGTGGAGAGTGTCAGCGAGTGCCGTTGCAAGACGGTTGAACGCAACGACGCGGTGCCACTCGGTTTTCGACTGCCACTCGTCGTTCGCGTCTTTCCACGACTGTTGCGTTGCGACCGAGAGAACCGTAAAGGTGTCCCCGTTGCCGCGCACTTGCCGCTTCTCCGGGTCTTTGCCGAGGAAGCCAATTAATTGGACGTGATTGAGATACATAAGAGAAAAATCTCCATTTCTGCCCCAGTTTCTTGGGGCACTCAAGGGCGAGTGGATACTGCTCCCAAGGCAAGCGCCTGCATTCCGGGAGGGACCCGACGAATCAAAGGGAGGAACCGAGAAAGCAGAAGGCGTGCCGACGCAGGGCGCAGGAATTATCCCGAAGCTGTGCCCGAGAAAATGCGTGGTGGAAATGGAATATGGATCGAATCGTCCAACTGGCCTTCGGAGAGACCGGAGTTGTGTACCGCGTAACACGGGGACATCGTGGTGGGAGGTTAGCGTGGAAGAGAGAATGGCAGTCGAACGGTGCCGATGCCTCATTTTCGCGCCTTCGGCGAAGACTGATGAACGCAGGGCGGGCCTTTGTTGAGTTATATGGGAAGCACAGGATGATCTGCAAGCGTGAGACCGTGAGATGCGCCGGAGTACAGCAAGTTAAGGAGAGCGAGGGCGCTTTGACAAAACTTCGTCCAACCTGACTCTTGGTTGGGAGCTTTGTACTCGGGGTAGACACGGTCTCCCCAATAGAGAGCTCGCCTTACTAGGCAGACAAATTGAACTTGAGGCCTAGGTTTTTGTTTAGCACCTTGATTTCAAATCGCTCAAAGATTTGCAGCCACACTCGAAGTGACAGATACCTCTCCTTGTCTGCTTGTGCCCGGAGCCATTCTGGATTGGATTCCAAGATTTTTCTGCGGGAGTCAATCTGGCTGGAGAAATCGGTGATCTGCATGTAAAACAATCCGTGTACATTAGGGGTTTCTCCTGGGTTGTCGGCCGGAGACTGCTGTTTCCAGAGCATGCAGGAAGGGAGTTCTATTGCACAACCGAGATTTGCATCCTGAGTGGTCCAAACAGCGAACACAGGCACTTGCTGATCTTCGATAAGCATATTACCCAGAAATCCCCAAGGTTCAGCGAAATCTGATTTCAAGGTCCAATAAGGCTTGAAGTTCTTGAAGGAATCAGTGGTAAGCCCAAGGATGGATTGGCGGGCGACAAGGATTATATTTGGTTTGATCTTTCTGTTGCGAAGTTCGTGGGCTATTGCAGTGATTCTTGCTTCGAGTCCCTGAACCTGGGTCAGGTCTTGGTTCGGGAGTTCTTGCAGAATTTGATGAAACACATATTCCGACTCTGAGGTCGCCAATTTCCTCGCGTATTCTTCCGGCCAGTTGAAATAGGTACTGTGGCCGTCGGCCGTATACGCTTGCTTCATGTCGAGGAGGCTTAGGCCCCACTTGGGCCCCGTTGGAGGAGATGACACAACCAAAGCTTCATCCTTGTATGCCTTACGATCCTTGAATAACTTTCGCAGCACGGCATTATTCTCAAATTCCTTTGTAAAACGCGCGCGGAATGCTCGTAAGTACTCTTCATCTAGGGGAGCCCGAATAACCTTGTCTTCATCAGCAATCTTGCGCTCTGCTGCAGTTCGAGTGAAGACCTGTTGGAGTTTGGGAATAGAATTGAGCCAATCATCCGGAACCAGCTTCGCCCATTTGTCACGTTCGTCCTGAAAGCTGCGGAACGGAGCTGCGATTGGGCCACCTTCGCGAATGTTGGAGACAAAGTTGGGCTCAGTTGGAAGGCGAAGGGCTTCAAACTGCTGGTCATTGTATTGAGAGATGGACTTTAGCAGCAAATAACAGAAATAGTCTGTGCCTGTGTTGCCTACCCACGCGCCCATTGGCGCGGCTTCATAGAAGATGCGTCCCCATATTTGCTCGGGCTCAGGCCCCTCCATACTGATGTACAAGTTGGCTAGTTCGAGAGGGTCTGTTGAAAGCTGGCCGTCTATCTGCGTTAAGCAGTCGTGGACCTTCTGATCATCAGAGGACGTAGCAACGTCAAAGACATAGCTCCCGATAGCGAACAGCAATTGCCGTTTCTGGTGCTCAATTTTCTTCAGAATATCGAGGGTTGCCTTACGGCGGTCGGCTGCTCGATTGAGATTTGCTCGATCCTCGTCTTGCGTGAACACAGTTTTGGCAGGGAGGGGATTGACTCGTGAGGACACATATTGAAACAGCCCGTTCATTTCCTGTTTGAAGCCCTCAAAATGTTCCAAGTCGCGTTTGTCGAATGCAAGCTTCAAAAGTTCCTCATAGCGGACGAGCAGAATTGTGGCTAATGATCCTATGCGTTCGATGTCATCTAGGCCATTCTCTGGGCGTTCTAACTCAGCTGCGATGCCCACGCCTCCTATGTCCTTCAGGTACGCGCTACACGTATCGAGAAGCAATTGCTTGATCTTAGGTTCCTTTACATCCCCAAGTGCGGAATAAAGAGGTGCGGCGAAGGAGGTAAACAGGTCAAATACCAGGTTGTCATGGTAGCTAATCGACGTATAAGCGATTCGGAAGGGCGCGGCGGCTACGATTTTTGCCACGTAGATGTCTTCGGATCTGCATCCCCTATAGTGAATCTCCGAGAGTTGGCGAGACAGCCATTTGACTTCGTTCCAGCCGCCGTAAAGAGTCTGACGTTCGCTTAGCGCGGCCTGAAAGGTGTGCCCTCCAATGGCCTTCTTCATCTCTTCTAAAAATGTCGTCGTTAATTCGGCAAACACACCAAGCAGGCTTTCAAGGTAGACCGTTCTCCTGTCCCTGATAGCGGCTATTGCCTCTTCCTTGATCAGTTTGAGATACCTCTCGACCTGCTCCGTGTAGCTGTCACCGGACTTTATGACGAACGCATCACGGGCACGTTCCGCCAGGCGCTGTCGCTGGTGGGCGTCCGGTACGAGAGCAAGAGGAAACGAAACAACGCAGTCCGAGCGGTCAGACACCTGATCCTTGAACAACTTCAGGATGTATCGGTGCCTGTTTGGCTTGAGTTCTTTGACTCTAAGCTGTCCTGGTTCTTGGTTCTGTTGCTGTAGCGGTTCCAGGTCTTCTGCAACTTGTTTTTCATCGAAGGAAAAGCCCTGCGTGTTTGCGGCGTTCTCCAATTCTTCGGCAAAATTGAACAGCCGATCGAGGTAAACGTCTTGCACAATGCCTTTGCGGCTGGCCGTGACTTCGAAATATTCTTCCTTTGATTGTCGTAGACGGAGGGAAAATTCGATTGGCTTACCTTCGAGCTGCTTCAGAAGCAGATTCTTGCCTATCCTTTCGTCGAGAGCCAAATGGATTGTGCGACGAATCTTATCTTGCAGCAGGTGTGTGGCTGAGATATGAAACCGCTGCTCGTCCAGCAGGACGCGGCAAAGTCTATATATCGCCACAAGTGCCATACAGAAGGTTATACAGATCAAAGCCTTCGCCCCCGACGGACGTTTTATGAAAGCAAATGCTGCGAGCAGGCAGAGTACGAAGACCGTGGTCGGGAAAATGTACGTTTCCCTTAGGAGGACCTCTGCCGCGCTCACACCACTCTCCGTTCGTCGAGCAGAGAGCCCGACGGCAAAGATCGTGAATGGGATGAAAACGAGGGCGATACCCGCGTCGAGATTCTGGAGGCGTGTGATTAGTTGAAGTTCCTCGCCTGTGCTAGCTTTGCTGGAGCCAAACCATAAGATCGTGCCACCCACGATGATCGCGAGCAAGAGGATGACTGCAAGCGAGCCCGGAGAGGGATTGTAAAGATTGCGAGCAGCAAAAATCAGACGGTCGTAAAATCGAAACTTGAACATCCTTTGCTTCTCGGCCCAAACCATGTAGGAAAGTCGTTGTTTTCTCAGTCGAACAATTTCCCAGGTTCGCATCCAGGTAGCGAGCAGGAGCAAGACACCAGCCAAGAAGAACAGCAACCGTCGATAGCGCAGGTTGTGTAGAATCGGCCAAAATGTTCTCAAGATGTAATGAAGCCTGTGCATTGACTGTCGGTTTCTTCTCTGCAGTTGTAGCTCTTAATTACTCAAGTGCACAAGAACATTTGCAGTACCTGAAACCCGCTTCGATTGCGGTCGGAGGTTCCGAAGATCCTGGGAATTTCTGGAAAAGTCTAGTTTCCGGACCCTCGAGAACGGCTCTGAGTTTGTTCCAGCGCTGCTTGAGTTTCTTTTAAAAGCTTCACTTGGAGTTCCAGTTCGGAGGCGTAGATTTCGGCGCGTTCGTAGAGGCGAGCATTTTGAATCGCGACCGCAGCGGAGAGTGCTAGGGACTTGGCGAGTTTCAAATGCTCACGGGTGAATCGTCCAGACTCCTTGTTGCTGACGGAAAGCAATCCGACTAGCTGTTCGGATACGACCAGTGGAACGCAAATCCAGGACCGTGCGGCTCCAAAGGCGGGGCTATCCCGCCATTCAGATTCGTTGCGGGTGTTCTCGACAAGCACACTATCGCGCGTGAACAAGACCTTCTGCAACAAGTGATAGTCGCCCACTTCCAGCGTGACCACATTCTTTCGGGTGGTCTCTGGTGGGATTTGTCTGGCGACCAGGAATGATTGATCCGTATCTGTCAGCAGGACGCAGGCCGAATCATAGGGGACGATTGTATGGAGTGTTTGCAGCAGAGTGCCGAGAAGAGCATCCATCCGCAGATTCTGGGTTAAGGTCAGCGTAGCCTTACGGAGCGCGTCCGCTTCCGCTCTCGCAGCTTCGGCTTCGGCCAAATGCTTCGCGATCTCTTGCTCGGCATGTTTGCGCGAGGAGATATCCTGCGCGATTCCGACAAGCCACAGAGGGGCGCCACCCGCCTCGAACGCCGGGGCCGGTGAGCCCTTGCTCCAGATCCAGCGCGTCACTCCATCTGGCCTCACGATGCGAAATTCTTCGTCGAATTTGCCAGTGATGCCAGCCTCTTCCAACTTCGCGAGAAAGCGGACGCGGTCCTCAGCGTGGACCAACTCTTTGTAAGAAGAAGGATTCTCACGGATTTCTGCGAGCGAGTGTCCAGTGATAGTTTCGTATGCGTCGCTGACGTACACAATTTCCTTCGTGTCCGCTTTTAGCATCCAAAAGACTTCGTGAATGTTGTTAGCCATCAACTGGAAGCGATTTTCGCTTTCTCTGAGGGATCGTTGTGCATTCACTCGCTGTGTCACGTCGCACAGGATGACGAGGTGGGAGCCGGGAATGTAATCGGCGGCGGCTGTGTAATCAACGAATAGCGGCGAACCATCCCCACGAATGAGTTCGGCACAGCCATGCTGATACTTGTTCTCCAAGAATACTGCCCATTTGTCGGCGAAGCCTTGAGGTTTGGACAGGAACTCAGCAATCGAATGTCCCATCAGGAAGTCTCGGTCGACGCCAAGAATGGTGAATGCTGCCGGGTTTGCTTCGATGCAGGTCCCTTGGTTGTCGAGAACCAAAATGCCGTCGAGGGCATTCTGAAAAATGGACTTGAACTCGCGCCCGGTAATGGCGAGATTGGTGGCCGTTTTCCAATTGTCCCTGCGCAAGAGGATCAAATATCGGGCGTGGAGCGCAATAGCGAAGCATAGCCCGCCCAACGCGGTGATCAGAAAATAGGATGTCAGTCGGGCGTGGCTAAATCGGGCGACAAGCACGGTGGCAAAGAGAACGATCGCAGCGAGAAAAATGAGAAAAGCACTTCCCTTCAGCCAACTCACTTGAAGGCGGTGCGAGCCAAGTTCTCTCAGCGGTTGTTTGTTTAATCTCACAAGCTTCATTCCTCAGCCTGAAGGACAGTGTTAGGGACGCGTCCCGGAACATGCGGGTCCGAGAGGCAGCGTTCTTGTACTTTGCCCTTGAGGGATGCTACGCGCCGCCAATTTGTAGAGTCAAGGCGGAACTGCGTTGTGAAGATTTAGTCTCATTCGAGGCACGCCCGATGCATACTCATGCGAAATTCTTCAACTCCCAGGTTGCACGTTGCTCTGCAGTTGACTCGATGCCGCCCCGAGACGCAACAGCGTCGTGCGTAGCGACGCCTTACTTTATCCCGAGCAATGCCTTCACCTTGGGCTCGTCGAAGTGAATCGGACCTCGCTCATTAAAATCGTATTTGTTGACGACCAGGAAATCATTCAGGAACTGCTTGATATTGCTTCGTGTGACATCGTCCTGCAAACTGTTGTTGTCGGAAAGCGATTTATAAAGCAGCTTGAACCCCGCTTCATCGAATGTGAGAAGTTCCTGATTCACCTTGCCGTCCCACCACACGAGAACGGTTCTTTGCTTCGCAATGCGAATTACCGTAGGAATCTGCTGAAAAGTAAACACAATGTGCTCTCCTGACTCGAAGTGTAGAGGCTGCAGCAAAAGAAGACTCAATTCCCCGTAACCCTTCGTGCAAGAAGGTTAACAGACGATAGCAGTTCCGTTCGAATCACGGCAGACTCGCAAGCAGTCGTCTTGGTCGTATCCCGGAGATGAGTTGGAACCTGCACGCGGGTGAATAGACACGCAGGATTTTGCTACTTACAATTCTGCCGCCTTCGTTTCTCGGCGTTCACACCGCGAGGTGACGGACCTAGTAGGTGGGCCGACAAATTATGGTCTGGGACCTCTTCTGGCAAGGGAACGATGCGCGTTTATGGCTTACACGGTCAACGATTGGGAGCCTTCGCGCTCTTGTCGGATTCGACGGGTGACGAAGATGATTTCGAATCCTGCCCGACCTGGGGCAAGGGCCCAACTCTCTCGAAGGACACCAACATGAGACGGTAGATCCGTCGAAGATGTTCTTCATCGCAGCGATTGAGAAAGGCGTTAATACGGCGCCGGAGTTCTTCTTTGTTGTCATCCAAGCCCTCGACAAAGAACAACTCCATGGGGGAGACATCCAGTCCCTCGGCAAGTTCGAAGATCATCTCGAACGCTGGCTGGTGAACGCCTGTTTCAATGTGGACGACATACTGCTGGCCACGGCCGATTTTCTCTGAAAGTTCCGGTTGCGTTAGGCCCTTCGAGTCTCGCAACCGTGCGAGTTGAGTTCGGAACAACTGTGCCCAGTCTCGATTCATCGAATCCGAACCGTACTAATGATGAAGGTACATTCACAGGAGTTAATACATATACTTGACACCATAAAATATACGTAATACATATACATGAGTGGAAGTAGGGGTCGGCCGTGTGAACCTTGAAGGCATTGCTGAGCACCAGACAGCCGACTAGCGCCGATAGAAGCGTGAGTTTTCCATTCTGCGCATGATTTCGGAGGGCGAGACGCGAAAGGCATCCGAGAGCCGGACGATCATCCTGAGTGTAGGACTCTGGACGCCACGCTCAATCGCACTCAAGTAGGTACGGTCAATGTCAAATTCCACGTCCACATCCATTTGCGAAAGGCCCCTCTCTTCGCGTATTTCGCGCAACACGATTCCAAAGGCCTTTTCGGGACCTGATCGCGGTTGAAATTGCCGTCTGCGCGGCATTGTAGTTTAAGTGTGACGTCGATGATGGTTATCAACCAACGGGTTATAACCAACATTCATAGTCATCGAAGTAGGCTTGGAAAAGTTTAGGTTTGGTGCCATTCAACGGCGCAAGAGAACAGGTTGAAGTCGGAGACGATGAGGTGGATCTTTCAGCAGCAGCGCGACTCCCTTCAGTGCCTGCGACGGCAGGTACGAAAACCGAGGTCTGGGCTCAACCTACTATTCGTACTGGAAGCGACGCCAGCGACGAAGCGCTAATCGCGAGGATACGACCTGGAGACCAAGAAGCCACTGCTTTGCTCTTCCAACGTTACGCCCAGTTAGTGCGGGTCGTTTCTCTGCGAATCTTGCGTGATGAAGCCGAGGCAGATGATCTAGTTCAAGATCTCTTTCTGTTCCTTCACAAAAATGCGGGTATATACGACAGCTCAAAGAGCACACCGCGGTCATGGCTAGTCCAGATGACCTACCGTCGTGCGATTTCTCGGCGCAGATATCTAACTGCGCGGGGCCACTATAAGAATGAAGAACTAAATTGCTGTGTTCCGGGTTATGCCGGAGTGGTGACTCCGGCATACGACTCGTCGATTGAAGCTTTGTTCGGGAGAGAAGGGCTGAAGAAGGTCATGGGGGAACTGACGGCAGAGCAACATGAAACGCTGAGATTGCATTTTTACGAGGGGTATACGCTGGCAGAAATTGGCAAAAAGTTAGGGCAGTCTGTGGGAAATGTTCGGCATTACTACTACCGTGGGCTGGAAAAGCTTCGTAAGCAGGTGCGCGAAAGTAAATTGCAGAATCGCTAAACAGTATGGTACATAGAGGAGGAAGTCCGGACGAAGAAGTGTGGTCAGCCATGGGAGCGCATGAAGAATTTCTCGAGTTGTGTGCCGTTTCCACCTCTGGCGAACTAACCGAGGAAGAAAAGACAAAGCTGGAGAAGCATTTAGCGGGTTGCCCCCAGTGCAGGGAAGCCCTGAAGGAGTTTCAGGCAGCCGCTGAGATTGGTGCGCCGCTCTTTGCCGCCGAAGCATCGGGAGAACCCCCACCCAAAACAGAAACGTGGTCCGTTGAGGCGGCACAGGCTGCCTTCGGGAAGCGCCTCGCGCGAGAGAATGAAGCTACGAGGTTTGAGCCTTCCCGCGCGGAGATTTTAAGAGCAAGCGAACTTCCTGAACGAAACGGGAAGCCACTACTGAGCGAGCACTGGAATACCGTGTGGCTTCCGTTCGTGGCGGCGATTCTGTTTGCGGCAACGCTGGGAATCTATGCCTATCGGGCAGGAATACGGCGCGGGGCTGAGAATGCACCAGTCCCTCAGGCAGTCATCGAAAAGCCGACTGCTGCGCTCCAGCAACAGATAAGCGATGCGGGGCATGATCGCGAAGTGTTGATTGCGCAGATGGCGGAGCGGGACAAAATGATCGCCAGCCTGCGCCATCAAGTGGAAGAACAGTCCGCCGAAATTGGCAGATTAAAGGATGCGCAGGCGGCACTCGAAAGTGCCTCCAAGGCTAGCGACGAGGAGAAACGACGGCTCGCTGCAAATGAAGCAGCGGCAACGCAGAAGCTGGATGCCGCGCAAGCGTCGCTTCAAAAGACCCAGAAGGAACTAGATACGCTACAAGCGGTGAGGTCTCGGGACGATGCGGGGTCCAAGGCACTCGAAGCAAAGGTCGGGGACCTCACGCAATTGCTCAGAGACCGTGATTCGACAATCGACCAACAGCAAGAACTTCTCGCCCATGATCGAGACATTCGGGAATTGATGGGAGCGCGGGACCTTTATGTGGCCGAGGTGTTTGACGTTGCCAAAGACGCGTCAACGCAGAAGGCCTATGGACGAGTGTTCTACACAAAATCGAAATCGCTGATTTTCTATGCGTACGATCTAGACCGCCACCCAGGCTCCAAGAACGCGAGTACGTTTCAGGCCTGGGGTCAGCGTGGGCCCGATAAGTCACAGGCTTTGAATCTAGGCGTGTTTTATGAAGACAACGTTTCTAAAAAGCGGTGGGTCTTGAAATTCGACGATCCGAAGAAGCTCGACCAAATCGAAGCGGTTTTCGTGACCGTGGAACCGAACGGCGGCAGCCAAAAGCCAAGCGGAAAACCCTTCCTGTTTGCTTCCCTCAAGATCGAGCCAAACCATCCATAGCAGGGGAGGCCGACCCACAGTTCGTGAATCCTTTTGCATTCAAAAGAAGCGACGTTGGTACATCTGCGCATGCTCCTGCGAAAACGGGGAGAGTGATTGCATGCACTTTGCTCCGAGGAGATGCCGCGTGCGAGTGAAGTCGATTGTTCTGTGTTTCATAACATTGGTTCTATTCATAAACACCGCCCCAGGGCAGTCGGCGAACGGCACCGTAAGCGGCATCGTCCTCGATCCTTCGGGTGGTGTCATTCCAGGCGCCAACGTCTTGATTGTTAATGACGCCACAGCGGTGCAATATCCTGGAAAAACGAATAGCGAGGGGTATTACGTAGTAACGAATATTCCTCCCGGCACGTACCGCATCCAGGTCTCAAACAGCGGCTTCAAGACGATCATCAAGCCGGACATCGTTGTTCATGTTGAGGATGCGCTCGCGATCAACTTTACATTGCCGATTGGGGCTGCCTCCGAGATCGTGACAGTGGAAGGTGGCGCGCCGATCATCAACACGGAAAACGCTTCGGTAGGCACGGTAATTGATCGCAACTTTGTGGAGCAGTTGCCGCTCAATGGACGCAGTTTCAATACGTTGCTGCAACTAACGCCAGGCGTCGTAATAGCTCCAAGTTCGCCTACTGCACCGGGTCAGTTCAGCATTGCAGGTCAGAGGACAGATGCAAACAGTTTCAGCGTCGATGGCGTTTCCGCGAACTTTGGTGTCCAGGGCGGGCTGGGGAATTCTGGGCAATCTGGGACAGGTGGAGCGCAAGCTTTCAGCGTCCTGGGGGGTACGAGCAGCTTAGTTTCGGTGGACGCGCTAGAGGAGTTTCGTATCGAAACTTCGTCCTTCGCGCCAGAATTTGGGAGGATGCCTGGAGGTCAAGTCATCCTGACAACACGCTCTGGAGCAAACGCTTTTCACGGCGGAGTCTTCGATTATTTTCGGAACACTGCTTTGGATGCGAACGACTGGTTCGCCAATGCTGCAGGCGATCCACGAGCTCCGGAACATCACAATGATTTTGGCGGATTTCTAGGCGGACCAATCCGGAAAGACAAGACATTCTTCTTCTTTTCCTATGAAGGTGCTCGGCTAGATCTGCCGCAAACCACTCTAACCTTGGTTCCTTCCGAGTATGCTAGGAAGACAGCTCCCGCTGCGATCGCCCCTTATCTAAACGCGTACCCCCTACCGTCGGATATGACAATAACGCCTGGCGTCTACACTTCTCCATTCACGGGGAATTACGCAAACCGGGCGACTCTGAATGCGACAAGTCTCAGGATCGACCACACCTTCAACGACCGATTTTCTATCTTTGGACGATATAACTATGCGCCGTCTCAGATTGCCGGGCGCGAATCTGGCGGTTCCGTCAGTCTCAGCACCTTCCAGACCACCTTGACGAACACTCAGACCGTGACGCTAGGCGCAAACATGGCGCTCAGCTCGAGCCTATCAAATACGATCCGCGGGAACTACTCGACGCAGCGCTCCGGTCAGTCCTTCACGCTGGATTCGTTCGGGGGTGCCACTCCACTTAATCCAAGTTTGCTTCTGGGGTCGCTTTCGAGCGGGCAGAATGACGCACTATTTTATCCTTTTGACGCGAGCTATTTGTTCGTCGGAAACGGTGGGGTGAGTAGTACTCGTCAAGCCAATTTTGTAGACGACTTGGCTATCTCCGTCGGTTCTCATCAGTTAAAGTTCGGAGTTGACTTTCGCGCGCTGTTTCTGAACGTGAATTCTCCACAGAACTATCTTTCGTATTATCTGCTAAGCACGGAAGATTTCGTCTCCGGTGCAAATGCAGGATTGGTTCCTTATTTTTACCCGGCTACTTATCGACCTGCGCGGTTTCTGACCAATGCGTTCTCGCTTTACGCCCAGGACACCTGGAAAGCAACGGCGAGGCTAAACTTAACGTATGGCCTCAGGTGGGAACTTAACCCGGCACCGATCGCCCGAGGGAGCACGACACTGTCAGCATGGGAGAATGTGAACAACCCGGCGTCCGTTAATTTGGCGCCGTCGGGAACGGCTTTGTGGACTACTACCTATGGCAATCTTGCTCCACGTTTCGGTCTGGCCTACAGCTTGACGCCCCGAGGAGACTTCGTTGTGCGGGCGGGCGCAGGGATCTTCTACGACACCGGGGTTGGGAATACTGCGAATCTTGCGATTCAATTCCCCAATTCTGCCTATGGCTTCTTCCAGAATGTCTCAGTCCCGATTGTAAATGTAACGCCTTATTTGCCCAGCATCTCACTTCAACCTCCATACGAAGGGAGTGCGTTCCAGGGATCCTCCCCCAACCTTCGGCTTCCTCGCTCTTACCAATGGAATGTTGCCTTGGAGAAGTCGTTTGCTGGCAATCAAGCGATTTCATTGACGTACGTTGGGCAGGCGGGAAGGGACTTGCTCAGAAACGAAGCCTTGCCGCTATCCAACGCCAACTTCATGCCCGGAAGCTTCCTTTACTTGACGGTCAACGACGCCCGTTCCAACTATAACGCCGTGCAGGTACAGTACCGCCGCCCTCTTGTGTCCCGAATTCAAGCGTTGCTTAACTACAGTTGGTCTCACTCGCTGGACAATGCTTCCGACGATGTCGCCATTGCAATCTCGAACACGATTATCTCGAACGCAGCGGACTATGCATCGTCTGCGTTTGATATCCGCCAGAGTTTCTCCGGCGCGCTCACCTACGATGTACCGACCGCAGGAAAAGCCGGACCTATTGCTGCGGTAACCAAGGACTGGTCCCTTAACACGGTAATTGTTGCCCGGACAGGATTGCCATTCAATGCCGTGCTTAATGCGCCGTCTGCCTTTGGGCAGGGTCTTACTCGCCCCGACCTGGTACCGGGCCAGCCGCTTTGGGTTCCTTTTGGAGGTGCGCCAGGTGGGAAGATGCTCAACATCAACGCGTTTTCGATTCCTTCGACTCCCCGACAAGGAACTGAGGGACGAAACGACATTCCCGGATTCGGCCTGACGCAGGTGGATTTTTCGATTGCCCGGAAGTTTTCTTTTACGGAAAGACTGAACCTTCAGTTTCGAGCGGACGCTTTCAATCTGTTGAACCACCCGAACTTCACAAACCCTCCGGCGTACATAGCGTCGGGTCCCTCAGAGCTTCGATCTTTCGCAATGCTGAATCAGGGCTTGGGAGGTTTGAACCCCCTCTTTCAGGAGGGCGGGCCCAGATCGCTCCAACTCTCATTGAAATTGACTTTCTGACCGCTTGGTAATCTCCCATGTATTGGCACTTACGGAGCGCGCGTATCTTGTTGCGTGAATTCAAATTGTCCGCCGCCATCTTGATTTTGATGGGAACGCCGGGCGTAGCCAGTCTTTCCTTTGATCATGAAACGATTGCGGCCGAAGAAAAACGCTCGGTGACAGTCGCAGATACCATTCGCATGACCCGAGTGGCAGGGAGTGGGTATCCGTCCCTGCGCCCGAGGAGCGGGTTCGCCGTGTTCTCCCCGGATGGAAAATACTTCGCGATGGTCGTCGCCCGAGGAAAAGTAGAAGAGAATACCAACGAATACTCCTTATTGTTGTTTCGGACCGCAGACGCTTTCAAAGGTGGAAGGCCAAGGACACTTGTCTCGTTGTCGTCTTCATCGAATCGCGAGGGGATTGTGGGCCTCAAATGGTCGAAAGACAATGACACGATATTCTTCCTCGGCGCTAGCGGCGAGGAGCCAACACAGCTTTACTCGGTTCAGTGTAGTTCCGGAGAATTCAGGAAACGAATAACTAGCAGAACGTCACTGATGTCATACGCTCTATCGGAGGACGGGGACCCAATAGTCTTTGCAGCCGAAAGGCCGAATACAGACGTCATCAATGAAGACGTGTTGCGGCGCGGTTTTCACGTTGGGACGGAATTGTTGTCAGACCTTATAAGGGGACAAATCCGGAACTTCGAACCGGAACTTTTTGCTAAGGGAGCAGATCATTCTCCAGACAGGATTTTGCGAACTCTGGGTCCATTTGACGGCGGAATTAACGATCTCTTTCCATCTCCGGACGGACGTTATCTCGTTGCCAAGACTGACGTGATCGAAATACCAGAAAGATGGGGTGAGTACGAGGATCGGGATATTCGGGCAGTGTCACGACTCAAGTCAGTTAAGGGCGTAGCAACGGGGGCCCTGCGCTACGAACTCATTGATCTCCGAACAGGTGGGAGCGAAGTATTGCTGGATTCTCCCGCCGCCTATACGTCAACTGACGTACTTTGGTCCCCAGACTCGAGATCTCTTTTGTTGTGTGGCGTGTATCTTCCTTTAGATGTTGAGGACCAAGTCGAGCTTCAGTCGCGACGTTCAAAGAAGTTCGTCGTCGAGATCAAACTGCCCACGCGGGAAGTCATGAAAATTGCAAAAGGGGATTTTGAGCCCATCGGATGGGACACGCGAACGAATATCGTGCATTTTCAAGCCCGCCAGGATCAATCTGAACCAGGTATTACCCCGCAGGAGCTTTATTATCAGAAGACGGGTGAGAACTGGGAGAGAGTGAGAAATTCACCCCCAGTAGTCACTGATGTTTTGCCGGAGATAGTGGCCGAACAAGGCCTGAATCTACCCCCCAAAATCGTTGCCGTGGACCCAAAGACCGGGCGGAAGGTTAGACTTCTAGACTTAAACCCTCAGTTTGCAGGCCTCGATTTCGGGAAAGTGGAAGAAATCAACTGGAAGGATGGGACGGGGCATCCGGTTAGCGGTGGGCTCTATCTTCCGCCCGACTACGTTGCAGGTGAAAGATACCCCTTGGTCATTCAGACGCACGGGTTCGATTCGGACAGATTTGTGATTGACGGTAATTATATAACGGCGTCTGCAGCGCAGCCGTTGGTCAGCAAGGGGATCGTTGTTCTCCAAATGAACGATATCTTCCACGATTCCTTAGTCACGCCTCAAGAACCTGCGCGGGCCATGAGCGCGTATGAGAATGCGGTCGAATTTTTGGACGAAAAGGGCATTATCGATCGAGAACGCGTTGGCCTGGTCGGGTTCAGCAGGACTTGTTTTTATGTGAAGTATACGCTTACGCATTCAAGCCGGAAGTTTGCCGCGGCGGTTGTGGCTGACGGATTCGATGGTGGCTACCTGCAATACTTCGGGTACGGCAACTTTACTTCAAATTTCGACTCAGAAGAGGAGAGCGTCATCGGAGGAGCGCCCTTTGGGGAGGGACTTTTGCTTTGGTCGAAGCGCTCACCTGGGTTTCTGCTGAACAAAGTGCAGACGCCACTGCAGATTCAGGCATTGGCGCCCGGCTCCTTACTGGGGGAGTGGGAATGGTTCGTAGGATTAAAGCGGCTGGGGAAACCAGTCGACTTCATCTACTTGCCTACGGGAGCTCATATTCTGGTGAAACCTTGGGATCGTTTGGTATCTCAGGAAGGGTGTGTCGACTGGTTTTGCTTTTGGCTTAAGAGCGAAGAAGATCCAGACCCCAAGAAGACAGAGCAGTATGTACGTTGGCGCGAGCTTCGCAAGCAAAGAATGAATGTTGCAATTCGTAATTGAGTTCGGGAGCCACGCGGGACAGCCCCGATTCGTCTCGTCAGGAACAGGTCTGGGAAGCGCTCTATCACGACGTAACGTTTCAGCTGCTGACCTTCAATTTTTGGTGTAGCGGCACTAACCTCCACGGCTTCTGGGCTTTCGTACTCCATTGTGTTCACTCCGTTTTCTCCGAAGGAAGGAGTACCGGAGCACTCGTTGAATGAGTGCTCCGGATACCGATTACTCATCCGCTTCATACGCGCTAACAGTCGTGATCAACTTCGGGGGATCCGCAGAGTCCACGGGCGCGGCATGCTTCATCTGGCCCTGGATCGCTGACTTGGCCGCGTTGATTGACGTGATCGCTGGCTTTGCATAGTTCATGGTATTCACCTCCTTCCTTTTGGGAGGAAAGATTAGCGGAGCACTCAAGGTAATGAGTGCTCCGGAGGCTGGTTACTCATCCGCTTCATACGCGCTAACAGTCGTGATCAACTTCGGGGGATCCGCAGAGTCCACGGGCGCGGCATGCTTCGTCTGGCCCTGGATCGCTGACTTGGCCGCGTTGATTGACGTAATTGCTGGCTTTGCGTAGTTCATGGTATTCACCTCCTTTCTCTTTTGAATTTCTCAGCTGAGATCTCGATTTATTCTCGTTATTTACTGTAATCAGTTGACATTCGATGCAATCGGGATCGTGTCATCGGTTTGCGAGAGTTCCTGCCTGGTGGCCGCTAGTGTCTGCGATACGTCATCACGCAAAACATGGCTGGTAGCCAGGTTTCGGAGCCAGAACTCGATACCAAGAGTGCGTAAAAGCGGGACAATGGGAACGTCTGCCTCTTGCTGAATTTTTTGCAGCGCCTCCATGAAACCCGTTGAATCCGCGATCCCGAGAGCACTGATGAGCATGTGTTGGGGAAGATCAGGTAGATGTGGCCAATCTGCTGCAATGCCCACCCTGGGACCACGTGTAACGAATGCCTTACGCTTCCGGTTCAGGAGTTCATCCGGGACGATGCGGACGAGCGCGCGGCGCATCAAAGAACGGCGCTGGCCGGGACGGACAAGTTGTTCGCGCGGGATTGCGAATACGAATTCGAGCATGCCGCGGTCGAGGTAGGGATAGCGTCTTTCACGCGGCAGGTCTGATGACAAGTCAAAGCAGGAAAGCTGCCTGCGCAGCGCATTCAGGGTGGCTACATTTTCTTGAAAGCTCGGCAAGGGGCCAAAGATTTTTGTCCTGTCCTCATAACCAGTCAGAGCTCTACGATTCCGTTTGACAAAGGCTGGATTAAGCCAGCGCACGGGGCGTTTGTATTTCGGGACAGCGACGAGGGCGGGAGGGAAGAATTCCCGAGCTGCGTCAAATAATAGGTAGAACCATGGCTTGCGCTTGTTGAGCGCCCAGACTTTAAGTTGGTGGGCGAGGGTTCTGAAGTGGCCTCTGGCTAGAAGGTCTTCCAGTTCGGGCGTGGGAGTCGGGACCCCGCCGGTAAATTCGTCCCCGCCGATGCCAGAGAGGACTACGCGGTTTCCTTGGGAGGCCATGCAGGCTGCGAATTGACGGCTGGTTTCGGAGGGGCGACCTCCACCGGAGCCGGGAGTAGCGGTGAAATGGTCGCAGTCGAAATCGAACTCGAAGCGCTCTTCTGAGCCTACGTCGATGTGTGTACCGGTGCGGCCGCGCCTTTCTTCAACTTTGGTGAAGTAGGGGCGCTCGTTCCAGTTGGGTTCAGAGTCGTCGTAGTAGGAGATGGTGTCGAGACGCGGAGTTTCGGCGGCTCCGCGAGCGATGATGCTGTCCGCCATGCAGACGATGGAGGAAGAGTCCATACCGCCGCTGAGTTCGGCAAGGATGGGACTGTCGGAGCGGAGCCTGCGCCGCACGGCTTCGGCGAAAACGGTGCGGAAATGTTCTTCGTACTCGTCATCCGTGCGATAACAGATTCTGTTGCTCGAATCAAAATCCCAGTATTTGCTGAGAGTGCGTTTTCCCGCCTGTATGAGCACCAATGACGACGGCGGGACAGAATGAATCCCAACGTAGGGCGTCAGATGAGCTGCTGGGAAGTACGAGAACCACCCGGCGACGTATTCTTCGCAGAGTGCAAAGGTCTCTCCTCCAAGAAGGACAAGGGGATCAAGGATAGTGCTCCAGGACACTTGCTTGTCGTCGAAGGCGTAGTAGAGATGGCGAGCGCCGATGGGATCTATGGCCAGGATCAGGGACCGGGTGTGCGGCTTCCAGATCGAGAGGGCCCAGTCGCCAATCAACATGGCGAAGCAGTCCTCCCACCAATGTTCATAAGCAGCGGAGACGATCTCAACGTCCGTGGAATGCGCGGTCACAACATCGCCCAATCGACTGATGAGTTCGGCGCGGTTGTCGAGGCGGCCATCCCAAGTGATTACGGCGCCGGAAGAGGTTGCGTGTGGCTGCGATTCGCGGCGCGACTCCTTCGTGGTATGAAAGGCGCGATACAGAATGCTGATGTTTGACTTGGAATAAGAGCTGGCACCGTCTGGGCCGTACGGAGCAATAAGCGGACTGACCTTTTCGAGATAGTCCCGGTCGACCGGCTTGCCATCAAAATTCCAAGATCCAAACTGAATGCTCATGACTGTTTCCCTTCGCCTTTGATCTGAGAACTTTGCTAGCACCGATCCAAAACCGCGTACATTTCCGGCGTATATGGCTTGTCGTTAACCACGCGGCCATCTACTTCAACCCAGGCGTGGGCCTTGAACGGCATCTGTTGTGCGCCAATGACCATCTGTGCCGGCACGCCGCACTTCTTCAGGAGACATGCCGTGGCTGCAGAGCGCTGCAGGCAGAGCGCTTCCTTCCAGTACCAGATACAGGCCATGTCCACGGCAGAGCAGATCTGTTCGACGGCGTTCTCTGCTAGCGCGTCAGCCCCAATGGGATAATTGCGAACCTTGTCGTGAAGCGCGGCGAAATTGCCCCGTGCAAGGTACAGATCGAAATGAATCAGTTTCCAATACGCTCTCAGGACAAGAAACGACATGACCAAGACCTCCGTATTCACACCGGCAGTTGGAGTTGGTCGCACAGAAAAGCCATGCGATCCGTCAGCGCTTCAATTCGTTCGCCCAGAGGAAGCACGGGAGAGTGCCCGCGAAACTTGCTGTAGTCGAGAAAGATTGGGTGTTCGGAGGCGTTGGCCGCCTGTAGACGGGCGGTCATCTTGCGGGCATGGAGCGGATTGCAGTTCCGGTCAGCGTCACCGGAGACGATCATCGTGGCGGGGTAGGCCACACCATCCCGAACCTGGTGGTACGGAGAGTATTTCGCAAGAACGGCGAAATCATCCGGATCTTCCGCAGTGCCGAATTCCTCTTTCCAGACATGCGCGTTATCGAAGAGGTGATAACGGAGCATGTCGAGCATCGGGACCATGCAGACGACAGCGCGAAACAAATCCGGCCGTTGCGTAAGGGCTGCTCCCACGAGCAGGCCGGAATTGGAGCCTCCAAAGATGCCTAGTTTTCCAGGAGCGGTTCGCCCCGTCTTGAGGAGCCATTCACCCGCGTACAGGAAGTCGTCGAATGCGGTTTGGCGATTACGACGCTTCGCTGCCTTGTGCCACTCGACGCCGAACTCCGAGCCCCCTCGGATGTTGGGCAAAGCAAACAGGCAGCCCCGCTCCATGAGGAAAGCGACAAAGATGCTGAACTGCGGCGTCATCGAAACTCCGTAGCCGCCGTAGGAAGTCATGATCGTGGGATTGCCGGTTCTTCTGAGAACGTCGCGGCGGCCCACGAGGTACATGGGGATTCTTGTGCCGTCCTTGGGCATGAACCAGATTTGGGAATAGTCGAAGTCGTTGGAATCGAACGGGATGCTACTCCTGGCCCACGGCGTGCGCTCATTTGTCTTCGGGGAGTAACGGAAGATGCCGATAGGCTCGGTGAAGGATTCTGTTTCAATAAGTACCTGATCATCATCCTGCGAACCACCGATGATGCGAAGCGTTTCGTCGCTTCGGGTAGGCATCTCACCCAGCTTTTTCCCGGAGAGGTCGAAGACTAAGATGCGATGAATCATTTCTTTCACAAAGGAGACGTAGATGGTGCCTTTAGTAACAAACCAATTGCTTATTGGCGTGTCGGTCTCGGGAACGACATCGATCCAATCGTGTTCCCCATTCTCCCGAAGACGGATTTCGACGATCTTCCGGTTCGGCGCCTCGCGATCGGTGATTGCCAGAATTCTGTCGTCCAGGAAACGCAGCCCTAGCAGATACTCAATCTGACTGAAGATGAGTTCTGGTGACATTGCGGCGTCAAATGGTTGCAGGTAGATGTCCGTGAGTGTCTTTTCGAGGAACCGATGGACGAAGAAGGCGAGGCGCTCCTTGTTAGACGTAAGGCTTAGCCGGATCTTCGCGCCCTCGCCGCCGAAAAAAACCTCCCGGTCTTCGCTGGCGGACGATCCCAAAACGTGGTGGTAGGCGGCACGATAGAAGGGCCGCTTTGCTTCCGCGGCTTCATGGACGTAGTAGAAACTCTTGCAGTCCGGCGCAAAGGCGAATCCGCGCAAGTACCCGCGGAGGAGGATATCGGGCAGACGCTTCGAAGTTTCGATTTCAAGCAACTCAAAACTTCCCGTTCTCTCTCCCCCCTCTTTCACCTCGTACAAGAGCAACCGACCGTCAGGGGAAACACGAAGGGGCTTTATCGCCGTGTACTTGCCGGTCCTCCTTTCCGAGGGGTCGATCAAAAGACGATCCTCGCCGTCTGCGCCTTCACGCATGTAGATGCAAGGCTGCTCTTGGTCCGCGAGGCGCTTCCTGAAGAAATAGCGGCCACCGGCGATTTGCAGGGAGTCATAGGTTTCGACGGCAAGGAGCTCTCGAATGCGCTCACGAATGCGCCCGCGTCCCGGGAGATTGTCCAGATAGGACCGCGCATAGCGGGTTTGCTCTTCGATCCATGCGCGCGTGCGAGGCGAGTCCTGGTCTTCGAGCCAGCGATACGGGTCGGTGACCGAGACACCGTGGAAAATCTCCGTCACCGGGTCTGCCATTGAGCAAGGTAGGGAAACGGTCAGTTGAGACATTCGACCCTCCGCCGCTGAATGCAGTCGGCCTCCTGTTTCATCCTCCGCGTCAGGCTTCGCAGATAGCCTTGGAAGCCAGGAACCTTCAGGCGTTCGGGATCTCGCCAGATATTGCTTGACACCGCATAGGCATAGACCGCAACGAGGGGTGAGAACGAATAGGCTTGCGCAATCTGCTCGGGTGATACTACCGAGCTCCAAATGCGAGAGTAGGAGGCTCTCAACTCACTCTCGAGAGGCCCAAGTTGCAGATAGTCTTTTCTCAGATGCGCAAGAAAATATTCAAAGGTCAGAAAAGGATGGCCGACGTAGGCTTCGGCCCAGTCAAGGAAAATGCAGCGCTCGGGGCCGATAATGATATTGCCCGGATTGAAATCGCTGTGGCCCAACGCATCGGGGATTCTCAGCGTCCCCAGGCACTGGAGAGCGTCCTTCAATACAGCGCTAATGTCCAATAGTTGCTGTTTGGAAAGAATTGGCGGTGGCACTTTCGATTGCTGCTTCATTAGATGGGCCACGGCGTCAAGAAAGGGGTCAACCAATTCCAGTAATGCCACCAAGCGCAAATCTCGGCACCCGGCCTCCAAGAGTGCGGCTTCTACTCCAGTGGAGTCGATTTGCAGATTAGCGAGCGTGGTTAGGGCGGTTTGCCAAGCGGAAGGATCGTGAACATCGTTGAGAGTTACGCCACCGCCATCGGCCATGAGCCACCCATGGCATTCGGGTTTTGTTGCGAGGATGCTTGGAACATAATTGGGCAACAACCGTGCCAAGGCCTGCGAAATTGAGTATTCGTGAAGGTTTGGCGCGCCTACAGCCTTGAACCAGAGAGCAGCATCGGTCGTCTCGAAGCGGATCAAACTAAACGAGGAGCTTGCATTCAGCTGCTGGAAATTGCCGGTAAGTTTGAACGTCATAGGTTCAATCTGTTGCGCAATCCAGTTGCACATCTCGCGCAACCATCCTGGTTTGGCAAATGGACCTTCATTGCCAGTTTCAGCGTTGTGGGAAAGAGGGATGAGAGCGTTGCAAATCGTACGGAAGTCCTGCTCATCCCGAAAGGAGTCAATCGCCAGCGACGAGATGGGGACCCAGAATGCAATTGGTGAGACGGGGCCGTCCGGACGGACGCATTCCATCGCCTGAAAAAAGGTGCGGGGTGTCTCGCTTGTCGGCGTCTCGCAAGGGCACGTAAAAAGAGAATAGGCATCGAGGCTTAAATTTGTTTTCAGTGCGTTTCTGATTGGCTCCGCGACTTTTTGCCACCGTGGGATATCAACGGAAGGCAATGAAAGAAACGGACCATCGGGCAGACACAACAGTTCGGAGGCATCGCGGCGAGTGATAATGAGGCGGTATGTGTCCCGGTCGTCTTGTTGTTGTGTGTTCAAATCAGCCTCTCGTCCAGGTTTATGCGCCGTTGTTTGGTGCGCGAAACTCGACAAGCCGGTGCTTTTCGAGGCACTCCAGGAATTCACGAACGTCGCGTTCGACAATTTGGGGGCGAATGCGAAATTTGCGGCTTATTTCCTCGACCATCCGCGTTTCCGGGCAACCACGCTCCAGCATTTCAAGGATTTTGGAGCCCACGAGATTGAGGGTGAACATTTGGCCGTGATGGATGTCCAGAATGACTGCCCCGTCGCGGTTGTGAGTGCTCCGCACTCCATTGGCTATCTTCAGCACGGGTTTTCCCCTTTCCTGCTGATTTCGAGAACGGATGAGACTATGCAGTGGACACTGCCACGAAAGTTGGTTGACATCCACAACCGCGTTCATTTGTTCGTGAATCAGGAAATGGAATTCGCAATTTACTCTGAATAGGGCAGTTAGGGTCGCGTAACGCGATTGCCGGCAAGCTGCGTGCGTTCAGATTCGGGTCATGTTTTTGGCGAATTTGAATGAAGAGCTCGTCTTTGTCAGTGGAGAAATCTTTTTAGGGCAGATTGTCGAGGCGGCTTACCCCCGAAGCACGATGCAACTTCGCATAGAAGCTCCCAGAGAGTTCCAGGTCATGGTGATGGCCGTCTTCGACGATTCTGCCATGGTGGAAAACAAGTACGCGGTCCATCCATGCAACATTTCCGAGGCGATGCGAGATGTAGATGATTGTGACTCCCGGCAGAAATTCGGGAATCCTGTGGAGGAGCGAAAGCTCCGCTGGAGGGTCCAGCGCGGAAGTCGCTTCATCAAGAATCAATATGCGGGGCCTTCGCAACAGGGCACGAGCCAGGGCTAGTCTTTGCCGCTGGCCACCGGACAGTTGACACCCGGCAGGGCCCAGAGGCTCCGACAATCCGTTTGGGAGCGATGCGACAAAAGAGCGGAGGTCAAGAAGATCGATGATTGCTTCCAGTTGCCGAGTTCCGATGAGTGGATTCCCCAGTCGAAGATTTTCTGCCAGAGTTTCGTCGAAAAGAACAGGAATGGCGGGTACGTAGCAGACCAATGACCGAAACTGCTTCAGCGGTATATTTCTGACTTGGAATTCCCCGATGGTTATGGACCCACGGTCCGGGTCGTAGACCCGCGCAGCTAGTTTCGCAAACGTGCTTTTGCCTGCGCCATTTTCACCCACAATGGCGACATGCGCTCCGCTCTCGATGGAGAGAATGGGGATCGTCAAAAAGTCTTTCTTCCGTTGGTATCCGAAACACACACCGGTAAAACGAACATGACACAGCGTTGAGTGCGGGATTTCGGGGCCACGGTTTTGATCCGTCACAGTTGGGCGCAAGGCCAGAATTGCTCGGAGACGGCGGATGCTGGAGAAGGTTCGCTGCGCTCGTGCGTATGTTTCGAGGGCGCCACTGAGCGGATCAAAGAGTTGGAAGACATAGCTGTAGAATGCGACGAGGCCGCCGACAGTCATGACGGCGCGGAGAGCTGACCAGGCACCGAAACCTACGATGACCGCTGCTGCGGCCGCTATCGGAAGATTTGTCCAACTCGTGAATTGTATGCCGCCGGCGGCCAGTTTTACTTGGGATCGAGCCAAGTCCGCAAAAAAGTGAAAGGCTCGCTTTTCCTGCCTCTTTTCCTGCTGTAGTTGTTGAATCTGGAGGACCGAAGACATGTGCTCTTCAAGGAAAGCGCTCAGTTCCGCTCTCGTGGCGTGCACTTTGTCGGATCGTTGCGCAAGCAGTCCGCGAAAATACTGACGAGCGAGGACAAACGCCGGAATTGCAGGAAGTACCAGCGCAGTCAATCGAGGGTTCAAGATCAGCATTGCGGAGAGAGTGAATGCGGTCACAAGCGCCGTGCGCAGGATGGCAGGAGCCAGGTCTGATCCGAAATACGCAACCTCCTCGATCGGCTCCCGAAGTGCATAGAGTCTCGCGCCCACGGGAGTGTTCTCGTGGTATTCGGCGGACAGGGAATCTAATCTTTCAAGGATTTCCTTCCGAATAGAAACCACGGTTCTTTGCGAAGCCAAAAGAGTCAAATACCCGCCATAGCTCGACAGGATGGGCCGCAACTCTGAACTTAAGAAAATCGCAATAACTGTGCAGATCAGCAGGGCAATGTTGCGATCTGGCAGGACGCGGTCGATTACCCACATGAGTACCAGCGGATTGACAAGGACGAGCACGCTGCCCGCCGTAAGGCACAAAAAACTGGCCAAATGCCAGGCGAGAAGAGGCCGGATTCTCTGGTACAGCCACAGCAATTCCGAAGGAAGCATGTTCCGTATGAATTCCGAACGGCCGGCTGCGATTCAGCCTGATGGAATAACCTAAGCGCGTTGCCAGGTCGAGGGCCAGAATAAAGCCGAAGTGTTCGAGATTCCGACATGGGAGAACGAAAAGCGATGAAAACAAGGGAACAATGGGTTATCGGATGAAAGTCGCACTGTTCGCCAGAGGGTCAACTTCCGGCTGCAATCCGTCTCAAGACAGTTACAACTTGGCCGACTATCTCGGCGCCGTCTCCACTCTCGCGAGGTTTAGGACTTGAGGATCTTGCAGAGAGCGGGTGGAGTACGGTTATGTTGTCCGCCAGAGCGAACCGCCCGCAAAAATACGATCCGTCGCGCCGAGCGAGGAGATATAGAGGCTGCTTCCACTCCGGTTCCGATCCCAAAGCAACAGGTGTTTTGATTCGCTGGTTGACAACTAAGAATGTTGCACCTCGCAGTGGGGCATGAAACTCCTGCCCCATTTCTCCGACCCAGAACACATCGCGCAGTGCGAGGCGCGACATGCCGCAGAGTTCCGGAAGTGCGTTACGGAGAAACAATGGGATCTCTTCGAAGCGGTCCACGAGAAGATTGATGAAGGAACTTCCTTTCGTTCCTTGTGCCTCTCGATGTTTACGGCGTGAACTAGCAGCCCGATGTTCGTCTTCCGCTAAGGGATCTGGAATCGCTTTCTGTCCGAGTTTGTCGATGGGGAGCCCCGATGCTTCGAGGAAGTGCCAAAACCCGATGGAGTAGAGCGTGCAAAGCGTCACGATCTTGTGGATGTGGCGTGGGGGCGCCTCGGCGGATTCGTAATCGGAGAGAGAGCCAATGGCTGTGAAATATCGTTGGTCCCCTAGTTCCTGTGCTATCTTGCGAGTCATGGCTGATGCCTCCCGGAAGGACAAGCCGGCGCGCTGTCTGCCTTTGCGGAGCAAGTGACGGAAGTCAGTGCCGGGAGCATCGGGTTGAAGGAGTTCCCGGCTTTTCGGGGTTGGGAGCGTTCGGAAATCTGAGACAAGGTTTCTTTTTTTGAGGCTCCGGATTTCCATGTCTATTGCCCCCAGGATTCTGAGTTCGGTTCCGACTTGAAGCTCCATCCGCGGCGCGGTTAGTTTTGTGGACACGAGGGCAACTCTACGTGGCGCAACTTGTTGCAGGCGGCAGCAATTCAGACCGCGAGCATGTTCCACGAGGAAGAGATCATGGGAGACTTTGCCGCCCGTTGCCGCGAGCCGCACTTCGGGAGCACGGGGGTCGGCTCGAACAATGCTGCCCGGAAGGAGTTCGGGGAAGCAGAAGTCATCCTCGGTCCCGACCTTCGCGTACATGAAGGAAATCCTGTTGATTCGCTGCAGTGCGGCGACTCGTTCCGTGACATTTGGGGTGAGGATCTGAATGAGCGGGGTTATCCGCAGAGGGGGATCGCCTTTCCCCTCGAACCATTGAACGAGCGCGTGGCTATCATAGACAGCTGAGTCGAGAAGCCTTGTCTGCGGGAATGACAGACGCATCTGTAAGCGCGGAATGTCGTCCAAGTGGAGGCCGAACACAGACAGCCAATGAACGAGACTGTAGCCAGAGACGCAACTGAGGGCCACGAGTTGATAAATATTGGGGGTGAATCCCCCGTCGCGCAAATCAAAGTAGAGGTTGTGAGGGATGTGATAGAGCGATTGCCCGGGGAACAATCTCCGAGATTCTTTGGACACTTGCAATAGACTCATGTTCCTACTGTGCAGAATCTCACGTAGTTTCTCTGCCGGTTTGAGGCCGGGATGGAGCGCCGTTTTTCCGAGCACGGTCTCATCGGGTGGTTTTGATGGTTTCGTTTTCCCAAATTCGGGGTGCGTCTGGCGTCGCATGGGGACCGGATCGGCCTCTCAGCAAAAAACCAGACGTGGATAGGGAAAATCGGAGGCGAAGTGTGAAAAAAGTGATTGCTGACCGTATTTGTTGCCGGGCTCCGAGTAAATAACAAAGTGGACACCGAGCGTATTACAGACATCATTTGGCTGGACAGTTAACGATGTCCTCGTTACTATTGGCGCGAGATGGGGTCACGGAGTCCTAGTTCGCGCCCTGGGGAACGTCTCAAAAAGCTCCGAGAGAGTCTGCGTTTGTCGCAGCGCGAAGTGGAACGGCGGAGCCAGCAATTGGCCGAAGTTAAAGGCAATCCGGATTACTTAATCTCCCACTCCTGGTTGCGGATTATCGAAAATGGCACGTATGTTCCCGGAATTCATAAATTTTACTCGCTGAGTGTCGTTTATCATCGCCGCTGCGAGGAGCTCCTCTCGATCTTCGGGGTCAACCTCGCGGACGCAGCCAAAGACCAGGCGATGTTCAAATGGCCTGCGACCCACCTTATGGGCGACTCGGCGGATACGGACGAGGGCACAATCCCTTTTCCGGTGCGAGTGCGTCAGGAATTCGATGTCGAGGGGACGCAACTTCTAACGAGACTGGTGCAAGTGTGGGGAGAGGTGCCGATAACGCTGATTCGGCAACTCGACCTGCGGAGATCGCTCTACGGCTACCTGGGCTTGCGCGACTACTCTCTCTACCCGGTAATCCTGCCTGGGTCGTTCCTGCAGATCGACCCCACAGAGACAAAGATTAAGACAGGTGTATGGCGCCAAGCATTGGAGCGTCCGATCTATTTCATCGAACTCAGAGATGGTTATGCCTGTGGTTGGTGCGAATTGAAAGACGGGCAACTCATTCTGGTGCCCCAGATCACCTCACCGCAGCCGATTCGCAGGTTCTCCCATCTTGATGAGGCCGAAATAATCGGTCGAGTCACCGGAGTTGCTATGAGAATTGTCGGGGGTGGATTGTCCGCACTGTCGGAATTGCCCAGAGGGGGACACGGCAAGTCATAGCAGCGAGACAGACATCGGCCCGCAAACTCTCCATTTAACGCTTAGGCTTATCGTCCATCGCTAGCGTAGTCATTCCCGATGCGGAATTGACCCAGAACAGCGCTGTTTCTAGGTCCACGGAAAATTCTGTCATAAGCGTAACCACAGTGTTCCGCATCAATTCCTTGGTTCGTTCCCAAATTGCGTCCTCTCGCTTCTCACGAGCAATGTCCGCTAGGGCTTGTTCCTCGGTGTCGTAGACGCCTAGGGTCTCTTGATCCGGGGCGATAGCGACGAACTTGTCGCCATCGCGCTCAATTCGGTATTCGAGCTTAGCGTCAGGAGTAGTCACAGGTTTACTCTCCCGCTACGAGAATACCAAAAGATTAGGCGATTTACTGACATGACTCGCACGTAATGCCCACCGACATGACGCTTGACCTAAGCGGCGTCCTCCTCAGTTTCCTGACGTGCGGCGGTTTTGTCTTGGATAAAGTCAGCCGCTTTCTGTGCTTGCGACGCGGCGGACACAAGCAAGCGAGAATCGGACTTGAGCCGTGCAATCCAGGTTTTGAGATAGGCCGCGGAGTTCTCAAGAGTCTTTTGCTCGATCCCTGCGATGCCGCACAGCATGGCGGCGGTCATCTCCGCAATCAGTTCCTCCTTCGAGTAGGATTCAGAACCAAAATGAGCCGGATTGTCGAAGTTCTCGCGGTGCAGGCGCTTTGGGTGTCCAGTGCTGTGAGCCAATTCGTGAAATTCGGCGGCGTAAAATTCCTCCGATGAATCAAAGAGGCCGCGTGCTGGCATCCCGACCACGTCGCTGCTGGGTGAATACCATGCCTTGTCGGATTGCTGGAACGCTGGTGGATTAGGCATGTTCGCCACAATCTGCTCGCACGTTTCAATGGGATTGTTGGTGCGCGTCTCTTGCACGAGGGATGCGGGAATGTCTATCCCTTCCGCCTGCGACAGATTAAACACACTGTAATACCGGAGCAGAAAAGGGCGCGAACTCGCTCTCCGGCCGTCTGGCGTCGTCGTCTCTTGCTCGTCGCCGACGTTCCAGAAGATGACGGGGGAAGACTTTTCGCCCTTGCGAATCTTCCCGCCCAGCTTCGTTGCCTGATTGAAGGTAAGCCAGAATCGTGATGGGAATCCCTGCGAAGCAAGCGTAAAGACGTTGAGGCCGCGATACTCTTTCTGCGTAATCAGGTTAGCGGGAGCCTGACAGGTCCACGGCTTGCGCCAGGGAGCCACGCCGGATTCAAGCTGCTTGATAATTCTCTCAGTGATGATTTCGTAGACGCTAGGCATTGTATTCGCTCCAGTGTGAGTTAGTGTTTTCAGGCCCTTTTAGGGCATAAAAAAACAACATGCTTTACTGGAGGCGGATACTGGCCGTGGTTCGCGGCTGTCAAGCCCCGGAGCGCATTTCAGCGAAGCCCGGAGGGGCGCGGAAGCGAGCACGGTTGGAGTCTGCCGAGCGGAGCTGCACAAGCGGGCTTTACGGTCGGAGCGAACTACGGCCTATCTTCCGCCGAGAAAAGCAAGGCGTTAGGCGTCAGAAAGTGTGGTCAGTCCAATCCCAGCTTCGGTTGTGTCTCAGACCGATATCGATGGAGTATTCAATAGTGATGGATCATTGCGTGATCAACAAAACAAGCTCCTGCTGGCGGCTTGGGAAACATGTTTCAAGAAGGATTGGAGTCCAATGCGACTAACTTAGGCATGTCCAGCATTGTCTCCTGAGGGGTGCCGTTTACAACATGTAGCATGGGCTTATTGAAGATTTGACTAAACCGTTCACGCGGCGGTCGCAAGGATTCGGTACGCAGGTCGAACGAAAGCCAAAATCGGAAGGCCATCATCGGAGTAGCCAGGTTGCCCTCATAAAAGATCACCGATTTAGTTTCGCAATTATAGTGGAATTTTGACGCCTGGGTGTTTACGAAAAACGGAAAGTACAGTTTTAGTCGGCACTCTTCGCGTCGCGAATTCAAATACGCTTCGAGGACCTTGTCACCCGTAATCCCATAGCGCACGAGTTCGGTGCGAATGTTGTCTATGGTTTTGCGAACCTCTCCTTGATCGACACTGTCCAGATTGCATGATATGAGCAGGACGAAATTAGTTTTGGCTTTTGATTGGGCTTGGATCGTTTCTTCAATCGCCCGCAGACGAGTAAAGGTCCCTTTGCGGTCCCGATAAAACAATCCGCCACTGTAGTCTAAGGAAACGACATCAAATGGAAATCGTAGGCGATTGCCAAAGGCATCCTTCTTCCGATGGATGATGGAATCGATCTCGCCACGCAGCAAGGTGACGCGGTCGAACACCCCAGACCTGAATGCAGTAAGTTCCAGATCGTGCTGCATTTCCCATTCACTACCAGCTTGTCCGCGTTCCACTGCGACGAACTGTGTAAACAGATCCTGCCATTCGATGGCATCGCCGAGTGCCGTCGATGGCAGACCGAAATAGCGTAGCCGACCCAAATCATCGGGGAAGCACTCCACAATCGTTTCGCGCTGCAAGTGCCGAATGGCCGCTTTGTTCGGCGTAAACCGTTGAACCGTTCTCATGAGCGGCGCAACTTCTGACGAGCGTACTTGTGAATGCGGTTTATCGCGGCTTCGAGGCGGTCCGGTTCGTCGCTAAATTCCTCTTTGAGAACCTGTATCACAGCATCGTAGAGCGTCTGCAGGCGGGTGTCGAATTTCAGCTCTGCGGAAAGATCGAAGAAAACCTCTGGCTGCTTCCGCATGGATTGAAGCAAGCGACGCGTTCTGCCCATGAGGCGCTTCGCGCGATTTGCTGTCTTCGAGGTTTTGGGACCTCCGAGCCGTTTTCTTACGTTGTCCTCGATTTGGCGCACCTCGTACACGACTTGCTCTTTGAGCTCGACCGGAACTTGGCGTGTTCGTACGTCTCGCTCGCGTTTCGATATGACTTCTACGCTTTTGTCCAATACCTCATCAAATCTGCGGATCGCTGACTCTTCACCGGCTTTGCGATTGAGGTTTGACTTGATGCGGACGCACCGCTCCGCAAGCTGCTTGCGAGCATGATTATCCTCGAAATCAGTGCGGTCTGCCGACGGGACGACGGCGGGATCCAGAACATGGATTTCCCCAAAGAAATAAAACGCTCGCTCGGGAGTGGTGGTCCATAGCATTCGTCGGGAAAGCTGGCCGTCTCCGACCGCGATATTTCTGGCGCGAAAAACAAGCCCAGCCAAGTCTTTCGGCTCCAGTTGGCCCTTGTCGGCATTTTGACAATACCAGGCATAAGCAAGCACGCCCTCTTCACTATCGTTGAACAAAACGGAGTCAAATTCGGGATTCTGGCAATGCGAGAAAAATGGTCTATAGATATGGTCTTTATTGACCAGAAGGTCGACCGCGAGAAAATCCGGCACGTTCTCCTTGAGTTTTTCCGCAATTTGTTTGCCGTGCTTGAAATCGGGGTCGAACGGGACCGGCGCCGTCCGCGCCAAATAAGCTTTTATGTCCATTTCGTCCAAGAGAGCAGCGGATTCGGCGGAGAGCTTATGGAGTTCGACGAAGGTGTAGTGGTCGCCTGCCGGGGCCTCAGCCTGACTGAACTCGGTATGTTTTTGAAGTATTTCTTCGAGGGGAGCATTCTTCCCTTGTTCACTCTCGGCCATCATACGATCCGCGTGAATAATGATCCTGTACTGTTTGGGGATTCCGACCGGAGATGTGTCGACGATTATCTTTTCCGCGATGGCGACTCCGGAATACTTTCCAATTCCGCGGAAGCCTGCATGTTTCCCGCGTTGTTTAAGTGAATAACCCAGGTACCGATATTGCTGGACCTCAGAGCGGCGCATGCCGGAGCCGTGGTCTGCGATGAAGATGGAGGGCGGCTGAATCTTGACATGGATAGGCAGAATTTCGGCTTTAGCGTCCCGTTTTCTAAGTTCAAAAATACTGTCGTAGGCATTCTGCACAAACTCGCGCAGGACGTGACGTTTGTCAGGGTATAACCCACGACTTAACGCTTCAAGAATTGAACCGTAGGCGAACCTTTCGTTTTTGCGGGTGGGCATAGGGGAAATCAGCCTGGAATGCCCAAGTATATGGTTGGATTACGGACTCGGCAAGTACCTGCGCAACAATTGGAGCTGATCGAGTGCTTTTGGGGGCTTAGGCTTCTTGCGAAGTGCGCACTCAACGCCTTGCGATCTTTCGTTTTCTGGGACGGCGACGTGCACGCCTCAAACGGGACACAATTGTGTCTACGAGTGTCTGTGCGTGCTGCAGATTATCGTCAGCTTGATAGATGGCTGCGAATACTTCAACGAGAAGCGGACGTTGGCTCGGCGGAAACGCACGAAGGATACTCATCCGCCGAGAGTCGGAAGCGACGCGTCCCAATCGCTGTTGTAGACGGTCGATCTGCAACTGGTAATCACGCTGTCGTTCAGGCGCGATGGAATTCTTGGCAGAAATGCGTTGCAGATGCTGGAGCGTGTTCTGCAATGCGCGAATGATTTTGCCCGCAGATTTGGCCGCCAATGTGCCTTTTTCGAGGATGCGGATACGCTCGGCGCATTCTGTAAGGCGAGTGTCAATCGTTCGTACTAGGTTGCGCGCGATTGAACTGTTGCGGCAGCGTTGCGCGATCTCTCTCACTTGCGGCGCAAGATGATTCAAGAGGTCAAAATAGTGGGCATTCTGTTCGAAATGGTCCCTACGTCCGTTGGGGAGTATGCGCGGATCGAGCACGTGAGTCTCAGCAACGCACCACGCGTTGAATCGCGATTCGGGAAACAACGCCTGAAGCAGCGCATTGTCACCCACCTGGATGTCGCCGGCACGGAAGCGCCAACCTTCAATTAAAGAGCTCGTTGGCAGAGCCCCTCGATAGTCGTGGTCCAGGGACCAGGTTACTGCAGCAGTGCCCGCATCACGGCCAGGAGTCACGAGGGTTCTCAATTCGCGAAAACGCGTTTCGCCCGATTTACCCATCGCAACCACATTTCTGTGGGGACGAAAGACCGGGCCGTAGTCCACGAGTTCGATGTCGAGGACGCCGGAAGGAACACCATGTGCTCGGAGAAAAGATTCGATAGCCTGGGCGAATCCGAAATCGGAGTGAAAGCCGACGGGGGCCACTTGTGCCAAATAACGATTTACAGCTTCGTGGCTCAGCAATCGGTCGTCCCGATGGCGAACAACACCTTTGAGCTCAACCTCGAAAAATCGGGCCGGATAATTCTGGCAACGGACCTCCCGTTTTTGAACACCTCGCGTGATCACTTCTTTTAAGTTTTGTCGCCTATCCGCTGAACGCAGCAATCCTCGAATCTCACGCGAATCCCAACGAAGTTCGTGAACAGTAGGTTCACCCGATTGTCTGGACCGAAATACTAATTCTTGGCAGAACGCGAGACCGGCTAGCCGGCCGACTCCGCGAAAACCTCGAAGTGAGGTACCGCGTTTTTTGCTGCCGCCCAAGGCCATGAGTTGGTCTACGAATTCGGCGTTTCCAAGTCCGGCGCCGTTGTCCCGGATGGAGACGGATCTGGAGGATTGATCGATGCGGATGTGGACGCGTCCGCGGGACGAAAGAACACCTGTCGACCGTGCGAGTTCTACAGCATCGGCCGCATTCTGGATGTATTCCCGGTACATGGACATAGGGTCCACGTACATCGAACTGCTGAGCAATTCGAGTATGTCTTTTCCCACGAAGGGATCGTGCTCAGTGGGGACCCATTTGGGTTCAGGGTGCAGCGGCATCAGTAAGGCGGTGGTCATGCGCTCACCGCTTGCCGTCGTTCGAACGGCAGGTCGCTTTGGAGGTTGTCGCCCTCGGTGTCCAGCCCGGCGTCCTCGACGCGTTCATCCTCCGGTATGGGCAAAGCGAGATGGGTCTTCTGGAGCTCCCAGATTTTGGCCTCCTCGGCTTTGCTCGGCAGTTCGTAGAACGCAAGTACCTGGCGGATGCGGGGACTGGAGGCTCGTTCGGGCAGTCCCCTGATCTCGCGGGGCTCAACGGAGGAAAGAAGGGCAAGGAGCTCGCAGCGATCTGAATGAGTGAGACGGTTAAATTGAGAGGTGAACTCATTGAATTCGGATTTTCCGCCCAGCCGTTCATACCACTGCCGATTGAAAATGAAATGGTGAGGACGCAAGAGAATGTTGTCGAACTCCGAGTAGGAGTCACCGAAGGCCTTCTTGAAAAAGGCAGGCGCTCCGCTCACTACACCGTGAGTCGCCTGCAAGACAATCTGCATGGAACGAAGCTGATAGCGAGTCCAGTGCTCTCCAACGTAGGATCGATTTGGTAAATTGGTCGGCTGAAACCGCATGGGGAAAGACCAAATGCGAATTCCGAGTTCCTCGTTCAATGCCACGTTTAAACGCATTCGTTCGAACAGGTCGGCGGGGGAATCGTGGAAGTTGTAAAGCATGTAGTTCGACAACTCGGTCAGCCCGTATTCGTGGGCAAACCGGATGGCCTGTTCGTAAGGTTTTTTCAGTCCGATGTGATCGAAGGCGATTCGCAACGGCTTGATGCAAATCGTGGATAGCTCCCGAAGAAATACACGATCCTTACACAAAATCCGCGCATCAACACCTTGGTTGAAATCGACACGGCGTTGGACGGGAACGCGCCCGCGGTTGAGCTTGGCGCCAGGGACGAATCCGAGGTCCCGAATCTCAGCGATGATTTCTTTGAAACGGCCGGAGGCGACGACATTGTTGTCCATGAGGGTCAAGTCTTTTTTCGGCCCGTACAATCGGTCTACGCCTTTGACGATCGCACTAATGGGTGCGGCATCTCGCTGGTCGCCTTCCAGTTTCGGCACCCCGCAAAAGCTGCACTTTCTTATGCAGCCCCGCGAGGCATAGGCGAAATATGCGTCCCGGACGGGGTATTTGTAGGAGATTTGATCCAATATGTCGTAGTCCGGGATAAGGTCTTCAATGGGTGTGCCGAATCTATCGTCCGCGTAGAGTTCTTCGGAGAAATCGTCGAGTTGCAGTGAGATGGCTGGGGCGGTGCTCAGTAAGCCTTTGATGAATCGGACGCCGTGCCAACGCGGCTCCGCCACGAAGCGCTCATGCATAAGGGAGGCCGCAATGCCGCCCACGAAAACCTTGTCTGCCTGACCATTGGCTGCATTCAACGCGAAATCGATGCTGGTCGATATGCGCGGAAATTCAAAAGAAAACAGCGTGGTCAGGTAAATTCTGTCCCATGCATGTTGCAGAACTGCCGACTCCTCGCCTTTGATGAACTTAACAGAATCGTTCTTCCCGCGCGGCCCGTGATACTGGGCGATTTTCATTAAGCCAAGAGGTGGGTACTTGTTCTTATACCCAGGTTCGATCAATAAGATGTTCCGGTTGGCCATATATTGATTTGAACCTGTCAATGGAATCGCTATCAGGAGCCTCCAGCCCCAGGTGCTTAGATCAACCTTTGTCCGACTGATATCTTACTCAAACGTGAGCGTCTTGTCGATCTGCTTGCTGACAACTAGCGCGGGAATTCGGTCAGTCGCGGCGGAGACCTCCGAGCGGGAGCAAACGCCCCATTCCGGACTTCCCGGAGACCTAGGTCAATGAGTTCCAACAGAGACTGTGTGCTTACGGTTTTGTGGCCGATGCCGGGCCGATAGGTGAAATTGGTGAGAAAATGCAACATCTGCGCATTCCCCGTCCCAGAATAGAGAATTGCTGGCCTGCACTCCACGTCAAAATGCTCGGATTCCCCGATATCGCGAAAGAATGCGTTCATGTACAGGGACTGACGAAATGAATCCGGCGTGTCAGGGCTGCCGTACCAGTCAAATAAGCCATCGATGGCTTGGCAGAGACGTGTGTCGGGAGTGGAGCCTTTCAGGGACCTTCTAAGATCCTCAAGGAACTGGGATTTTTCACCGATCCTGTCGCCATCCCGAATATGTTGCGTAATGATGAGCAAAAATCCCTGTTGAAAATTCGCCTGGTTGGATATGAGTTTGCGAAGTGCCTTGGGGCGGGATAGATCGGAATAGAGAAAGCCGCCAAAATAGTCGAGGTTCACGAGATCGTATGGCCAGTCAGGTACGCTCTGGTTTTGGTCCCGGCCCTGGAGGAGGATTTGATCAAATTCCCCGTACAACGCGTGGAGTCGATGCTCTACATCTTTGACGTTCGCCTGGAGAAACATTAAGTGTTGCTGGTCTTCTTGCCTCTCGATAGTAGTGAAACGGTCCAAGAATTTGTCCCACGCTATGATATCCAGCATTTCCCAGGCCGGTAAGCCGAGATACTTTAAGCGACGACCAACCTTGTGATACCAGACTTCAATTTGTGCGAAATCAACTTCACTCCGAAGGAAGTCCTTGTTAGCGTTCGTGTGGAACGGAAGCGATTTCGCGCTAAGCATTAGGCGTATTTCTTTCTCAGGGCCTTCGCTATTTTTGCCGCGACTTCGTAGTACTCCTGCGGATCATTCGCGTAGTGATCTTGCAATGTATCCATAACGATTTGGAACACCCGACGAGCCTTGCTGGTCATTTGGAGTTCTAAGGCAACGTCGGCGATACTGTTGTTTCCCTTCAAGGTCTTTGCTTGTTCGAGTTCTTTCTGAATCCTGGTCGCAAATTGCTGGACTTCCTTGTCGAACTTTTTTATCTCGGTGTCTTTGGCACTTTCCGCACGTTCGCGAAGTTTGCTTTGATTTTCGTAAAGCTCCCTTTGCAGTGACTTGAGCTCGGATTTTTCGATCTGGCCCTTGAGGAGCCGGTTTTCCCATTCCTGAAGCTTTAGCCGGAACTTGTTCGCTTCGTGGAACGCATTCCGGTCATTGCTGATCTGTTGCGCAAGATTGTTAAGGTCTTTGGGAATGCGGTCCGTGGCCGCCTTGAAGAGGTTGTTGCGGGCATCGTTTTCGATAAAATTTGAACGGTCTGTGGTCGGCAACACGTCTTTATCCACGATGTGTATTTCGCCAGTGAACCACAGGGCGCGAGGAAAACTTTTCCCCCAAAGCGTCTGGAGGGGAAGATTCCGGTCCCCAATTGAAAATCCGAAGAGTTTGTAGACCATTCCGGCGTACCTTGTTTTCTGCTGTTTATCGCTGCCATCAACAGAAAATATCCTTCCAACCGGGCGAAGGCTACCGAGAATTTGTTCCCCTTTTGGGGCGTACCAACAAAGAGCAATCGGTCGGTTCGGATTCGCTGGGTCGCGGATGGGTTGGTAGTCGGGTTTCGCAATGCTCATGCTGTTGACGTACGGCTTGAATACCCGGACGCGCTCGCCATTGGGCATAGAAAGGTAAATCTTCTTCGGAGAATAATCGGGAACTGACTGAACTAGTTTTTGGGAGATCTCCTGACCCCAGGTAAATTCCGGCGAAAAATCAACGGGTGCGATATCTCCGATGTATTCTTTGAGAACGCCAGCGTCGAGCAATTCCGACCACTTTTCGCTGATTCCTCTGATTTCCACGATCGTATAGTGATCTCTCGGGTCGATTGGCGTGGACCAAAGGGTGGTATGACGATTGATGACAACGGTAGCAGGTTCTTGGATACCTTGTTTCTTATGTTGGCTTACATCCTCACGCATATCGCTGGCGCGAAATTCGAAATGATGCAATTTGGAGTCGCCATAGGAAGTGGAGGAAATCTTCAGCTTATCCGCGACCGCTATTCCGGCCAGTCGTCCAATTCCCTTGTATCCGGCCTCCTCCCCGGCCTTTTTTTCTGAATAAGCAATGCGCCGCAGGTTTGATACGTCCTCAGCATCCATGCCGATTCCGTTGTCGAAGATTAGAAGGCTTCGACCTTGAATGGAGATCTTAACAACAGGCTCAGAGGTGTCCTCAATCAAATCGGCGATGGCCGAAAATGCATCAATGGCGTCGCTGGCATTCTGAATATATTCACGGACGACTTCGAGTTTTCTTGGGTAGAGATCGTGAGACAGAATGAGTACCGCTGCTGCATAAACAAGTTCTTCGGCGGAATCGACCGGCTGGGTAGGGGTCGAGGGATTCATACCACCTTCCACTGTGTAGCCCGTAATCCGAGGTCCGCGACGTGAACTTTATGGCCGCGGTTTTGAGTGATGAAAAAAGCGTCGCCGCGACTCTGCACCGCGATGATGTCGTGGATTTCATCCGGCGATTCGTAATTGGTGGTTTTGACAGCGAGATACCGTGACACTTTCGAGCTGGGGTCCGCGGTCTGGAAGATGAGTTTTGACGCAGTGTTTGAGAAAGCCACTTCGCTAAAATCTTCCGGTTGCTGGGATGCGAAAATGATCCCCAAACCAAACTTGCGTGCCTCCCGCAGCAGAAGATCGACAGGACCGCCCTCGCGAAAGGAAAGATGATGGGCCTCATCGAGGATACAGTAGAGGCGCAGTTGTCCCTGGCCGTGGCTCTTCAAATAGAAGAAGAGATGCCACAACAACACCTCCAGCGTTACCTTTTGCGTTTTTCCTTCGAGGCCTCGAAATTGCAGAATGTGCACTCGGTGCTTTGTGTCGGTGACAATCGCTTCCCACGACCAGGGTCTATCTGCCGCGCCGAATGAGCTAAGCATGAAAAAGGTCGTTAAACGTGCCGCTAGTCCTAGGACGTTCTTTGCGTTTGCGTATTGTTTGTCAGCAGCCCATTCGTCCAGCGTTTGCTGAAGTTGCGCGAATGTTGGGGCTTCATTGCCCCAAGACGAAGCCTTTTCGGTACTGATGCCGCGTTTTTCAAAGGTAGATAGAATAGCTTCGATCAGAACCTTTCGCTGGATATGGCCAAGATGGTAGACGGCGTCGAAAACGTCGGACAGGCGAGTCGCCACAGAGGCCGGGCCTTTGATGTCTTTGGGGAAGATTTGCAATGGGTTTAAGGCAATGCCATCTTCGCCGAGGCGGTATTCGCGAATGCCGACATACTTGCGAACAACGGGATCAAGGGTGTCCAGTTCGAAGCCTTGGCCATAGTCAAAGATGACGGAGGGGATTTCTCTCTGAGCCAGTTCCGCGATTAAGCATTGAGCGGCGTAGGTTTTGCCCGAACCGCTTTCGCCGACAATCATCATGTGCGGATTCTGTACTGCCGCCGTGGCCTCGGGATTCCAGTAGAGGGAATCATTGAATTCCTTATCCTGCCCGATGAAGATACCTTTTCCCCCTTGGCTGAGTTCTTGCTCTTCATTCACCAATTCATCGGCCTTGCGGCTTCCTTCGGGAGAGGCGGTATATTGTTCGACGAGCTCGGACCTTTGTAGTTCCTCTTCGCGTGATAATTCGTGGCTTTCTGCTTTTGAGTCTTCCTCCAGATCGATCATGGGGCTGTCGCCGCCTATAGATAAAGAACGAAGGCCTTTAGAGAGTTGGTGGTGCGCGATGATCGAGCTCACCTGCACCTTCTTCAGATTAAGGCGGTGAGCGATTTCAGAAACGTCTGTCCGATCGCTGTGCAGGCGTAAGATTTCCCGAGCAACGGAGTCAGCCAGTTTATGTGCCACGATTCGAGATCCTTGGATGGTCTTTAGTCAAGAAGTTACTATGGTAGTTACGCTTGTTGCAACTGCATGTTGTTAGGTCACGCCATTTTGTCATTACCTCTTAAGTGCCGCGGGAGCGCTGAAAGAGAAGGGAAATTGACGTCAGCAGCTAACTCTTATGGTCGTGAGCGACCATGTCCAACGATCGAATCCACAGACTCGCCCAGGGTGATGTCGTGAACTCGAGCGAACATTTATCAGCGTCGTAGTCGGTGTTACCATGCGTTTAGTGAAAGCGGAAATCTAGAAACCGTTCACCGGAGGGATGCACCGCATGATCATCGGCGATCGTTTGCGCGAGTTGCGGAAAGGAAAGAAGCTCTCCCAGGGAGACATCGAGAAGCGCAGTGGGCTGTTGCGCTGCTACATATCGCGTGTCGAGAATGGCCACACGGTTCCGGCCATGGAGACTTTGGAGAAGTTGGCACGGGCCCTGGAAGTACCGCTCTACCAGCTTTTCTATGAAGGCGAGGAACCGCCCAAACTGCCGAACCTTCTGAAACGGAAGACAGCGGACGATATCGTTTGGGGGAGTTCGGGCAAACAGGCGGTGTATCTCCACAAGCTGAGAAAGTGTCTGAGCAAAGCAGGGGAAGCGGACCGGAAACTGCTTCTTGCTATGGCCCAGAAACTGACCACCGGTCGGAATCGACGCGCGCAAGCCGCAGCGTAAGATTACGCGGAAAGGCTAGACGCCGTAGCCAAGCAGAAAAAACAGGGCCGCGCCAGCGGCGCGACCCTGCGTGCATTGCTGGTTTGTTACTTACTTCGACTTTGTTTTTGTGGTTTTGTTCGTCTTGAGAGACGTTTTCTTTACTGGTTTCGAGAGTTCCTCTCGGACCGTCGCGGATACTTTTGCCGTGTCGATTTTGTAGCGTACAGCGGTACGGGCGAGGTTTGAGGCCGTCCCAAGTGCCTGCCGAGGGTTGTATCCAGGGCAGTACAGGTCGGATACGAGTGCGCACACGATGAGGAAGTGCTGAACCTCCTGCGTGCTCATTTCGCTTACGGCTTTTCCCGCGATGGTTTTGTAGTCCACGGTGGTGCCGCCCCACGCGGCCTTGGTCTTTTTCTCTTCCCACCCGTACACCCGGCACAGGCGGCGGTGGTTGTCGTGGCCAAGCCGCTCGAAATAATCGAGGGCTGCCATTTCGAGGTCGGGACGTGACAGGGTCGGTGGAAGTTTCTTGCGAATCGCGTTCAGGATACGAACGCGGGCTTGCTTTTCGAGACGCTCCGCTAGGGCTTCCTTGGCTCGCTCGGCACGCTCCTGCGGGGTTAGTTGATACCTCGTTGTCTCGGCGTGGACCGGGCATTTTTCGTCGCGGCACACGTGAAGGATGGTTCCCGCGCTCGTTCCGTCAATGACCACAGCGGGCTTGGTGTGCGGGCATTCCGCTTTCTTTGCCGTTCGGTACTGGCCGCTGTAAAGCACATCCGGCTTGTGACCATTTGCTTGCCACGAGGGAGCCTGCGATACGCGCAGCGGCTTGTCGCCTGATTCCTCAAAAGGTTTCACGCGAAGCTGCACGAGAGCTTCGAGTTTGGAGCGATAGCAGGTCCGGTCCGTGCAAATGGACTTCTTTTGCCCGATGGCCTCGGGAAAGAGAAGCGGATTCGTGCCCGTGCGTTTTGGACAGCGCACGCAGCTTCCTGCTGCGGGGAGCAGCTTGTCGTCGTCCGTATCAAACGGAGCATTCGTAAGGTCCAGATGAACTTCACGTTCAACCCACTCGCGAAGCTGCCGTACGGTAACAGCCTCGGCCTTCTTGTCCTTCAAGAGAGCCGTCGTTGTCCGGTGGTGTGGAAAGCACTCAGCCACAGCGCGGCGTTGGTCCTCCGGCGTCAGTCGCGCAATTTCAAACGCATGCGCGACAGTGAGCTTGCCCGTGTAGAAGGCTTGTTGGACTTCGTCCACAAGCTGCATGAGACGGAGTCGGGCATAGACGTACTTTTCGGAACGCCCGATTTTTTCGGCGAGCGTTTCGACGGTGTAGGTGTTGGGTTGCAATTGCATCAACGCAGCGTAGCCGCTCGCTTCGTCGAGTTCGTGCACGTCGGCACGTTGCAGGTTTTCAATGAGTTGGAGTTCGAGGCATTCGGTGTCTGTGAGTTCACGTACCGTTGCCGGGATGGTCTCGCGCTTCGCGAGTTTTGAAGCGCGGTAGCGCCTTGCCCCGGCGACCAGTTCATAGTGGCCGGAGTCGCCGTTCGGCAAGGGACGAACGAGGACGGGTTGCAGCACGCCGTGCAGCCGGATATTGTCGGCCAATTCTGCAAGCTTGGCCTCGTCAAATTGGCGGCGCGGATTGGTCTTGGACTCCTGAATGTGAGCAAGAGGAATGTCCTGCATCGTGTGCAGGGCTGGCGTAGTGGGCGTTGCTTTTGTTTCGAGTACGGTTGTCATCGGGTTTTTCTCCTTTTCCTCTGGATTCCGTTCTCAGTACTCTTCCGGCAAAAGCAGGGTGGTGTGGGCTCTGTCCGCCTCGGTGATTATCCAGAGTTTGTCGCCAGCGGAAGTTCGATAGCTGCTGAGCAGGCGGAAGCCTTTTTCGAGGCTGTGTTGGTTTTCGTCCTTATCTTCTTTTGGGAGGTCTCCCCAGTCGCCGGTAGCATGGCGCGACAGGAACTCCATCGCGTTCTGTCCGGTTTTTTCGAGAGCGGCCAGCGCGCCCGGTGTCGCGACGAGTTGGCCTAAGTCAAAGAGTGGTTGCTTAGTTTTTTGCATGACTGCGTTTCTCCTTCTAAGGAATTTGGCCTTTGTTCCGCAGAGGCGCGGCCTGAGCCGCGCATACGAAACAAATGCCCTTCGTGGCGGGTGTGGGCGCCTGTCCGTCCGCGCCGTCAAGCCCGCGGGTTAGGCGTTCATCGGAGCGAAGCGCAGAGGCTTGACGGAAGAAGCGGACGGATCAGGCGCAGGGTTTAGCCAGGAAGGGCATTTGGATTTGGAACGCATTCATCGATCAAAGTCCGTGGGATCCAAAGTTCTACGGTCATTTGGCGGTCCGTTCCTTAGCACCGCTCCGCCATTGGGGACGGAACGGCTATTTGACTTGACCTTAGTCGGTAGGATTTAGGTGGGGATAGCGACGGAATTGGCGAGCGATGATCGTCGAAACCACACTAAGATAGACCCAGAAGGAACAGAAATGAGATTGAACCGAGGGGATCGAATTGCGGGAGTGGACGGTGTGCAACTGCGCAATTATTTTCGGCGGTTTGGCAGCGAACACGTGAACTATGCGACGGTCATGAAGGAATTCTCGGTAACCAGGCGCGAGGCGCAGAACATTCTTGAGGAGACGACGATGAAGGGAAATGCGTTGAGACTGGCGAAGGCCAGCAGGCCAATAACCCGCGCCTCGGCTGAGCGCGTTCTTCGAGAACTTCTGGATCGGGTGCTAGCCGTGAATGATCGGTCGGAATTAGCATACCGCGTGGAGTCAGTGGTTGTCTTTGGCAGCTATCTCTCCAAAACGGAGCGGCTCAACGACCTGGACATCGCCGTCGAGCTGAAAGCAAGGCGGGATGACGACGCATCGTTCGAGAGTCTTCGGAAGGCGAGCATGGAGCGTGCCCTCGCGAGCGGTCGCCGGTTTCGTAACGTGGTGGAGGAGGTGGGCTGGCCGCAAATCGAAGTGCTGTCTATTCTGAAGAACAGGTCACGAACGATCAGTTTTTGCGAATGGAAATCGTTAGTCGAGATGGAAGATTTTCGATATGGCGTCGTGTTTGGCAACAAGAAACGAATCACGGGACTGTTGAAGGGTGGGCATGCCGTGGATTTGATGGAGAATCCGTGAGGTTGGCGACCCCTGCAAAGCGTGATTTGTAGTCTGGAGGTGTGGATAGAACTGCCGGAGGCGCCAGTGAACGACGTACTCATGTCAGGCATCCACCAGGCATCGGTCAGGTCTTGAACGGCATTGAAGAAATTTCCGATGTCTTCAGGAGTCATGAATACCTTATGGCTCAGGTCCTTCATGCAGATTACAAAGGATAGGATTTCGTCCATTTGTTCGAGGTCTATTTCGTAGGTGTAGTTCTCTCCATGAAACGCATGGAGGCACAAACTATGGGGGTGGCGTGTATGAAGTGGAAAAGGTCGCTTTCACATTCAACGAAGCCCCGGAACTTGAGCAGCCATGTCCCGCCGTTCCCTCAAAGGTAGTTGCTTACGTGCGTAAGCGATTGTAATTGGTGAATGCGCGAGGCCGGGATTATGGAGGTATTCCGTAAGTGTCTTGATTCGCGCTATTTGTGTCCACAAATTCCAAGATAGCTGGGAAAATGGCCACCGAAATGAGTGGTCGCTTTATTCATCTGCAATAATTGCAGTCTAGAATAGCCCTTCCGCCGTCAAGCTGGTGCAAACAGAGGTCGAATTGCATGACAAAAGATGAGCTCAAGAGAGAAATTGACGAGCTATTGCAGACATACCTCGATCTTGGAGATAACGCGGCTATTATAGTTCGCGAGCTGAAGAAAACGTCCAGCGCTGAAGTCCGAAGCAAATTGGTTGACGAATTGCGAAATACTGATAATAAACGAATCGAAATTCTGAACCAGATAGATCGTCTGTCAAAGGAAACAGCGTTCAAGGTGTCCTAGGGAGATAGCCTCACTCTGTGCTCACTGGGCGTTTGGGGTATGTCCCTTTTAGGGCGTTTTCGGCAATCTCTTTTGTTTCCGGCCCAAAGTCACTCCGCAGCATCCATTCCAGGAAGCCTGGATCCTGCTCAGCTGTTTCTTTGAGGGAACGACCCCTGTTCTTGCCGAACGCAATTGTCGCCTCATTGTATCGCCACTCAAACTTTCGATCTCCATCAACAAAGCGCTCATCGCGCGGATTACAAAAGTCGTGGAGCCCATGCACGTCTAAGGGAAGATCCGGATAGTGGATAACTTGTGCCCTCAGTATTTTCCAGCACGCTTCAACATCGTGGAGTGCCGAGTGGGCGTTAGAATGTTGCTCATTGCAAAAGAACTTCAATGCGGAAATGAGGTCGCGCGGTTCTTTCAGATGAAATATCCGGCAGGCATCCACAACGCGGCGGTTCTCCCATGAAAACGAAATCTTTGAGCGGGTGAATTCGCTCTGCAGGAGAGGCAGGTCGAATTTGAGCAGATTGTATCCGGCCAGGTCACAGTTCGCCAGAAAATGACTAATCTCTGGAGCGAGCTTCGTGAATGGCGGACACTTTTTGACGTCGTCATCCTCAATGCCATGGACTCTTGTGGCTTCGGGTGGAATGGGGATTTCAGGATTAACACGCCTGTGGTAGCTGGCTTTCGTCCGGTCTGGATACACCTTTAAGATCGCAATCTCTACGATGCGATCCAGGCTGGGAGTAGTTCCTGTGGTTTCCAAATCAAGGATTGCCAATGGCTTAGTCAACTTCAATCTGCGACTCATTGCCATGGGCGGGCTCCTTGGCATTCATCGATGCTTATTCGTTCAAGTAATTTCCCGCCGGCTCTGCGATTCAAATAGGAAAACCAATTGACGCGTCCACGAACAGAATTTAGTGAAACATTGCTTTCTTCCCCGCGCACCCGCGCGAACACCTGTCCACGGACAACCTTGCGCCATTCGCGAGGCATATTCACCTTAGTATTCACGACAAGTTGCGTAACGACCTGGCGCTCGCCCATATGCATCGTTACGGTTTTCTGCGGCTTCACGCAGAAGCCTTCACTTTCGACGATCCTCGGAATTAGCTTCCGGAATTTCAAAAGCCGCCATTCTCCCGACACGGTGAGATCATCGACGTATCGCGTGTAGGAGAAATGCTGAATTTGTGCAAGTCGCCGCAATCTCCAATCCGCTCGCACTAACGAAAGATTTGCGAGTCCGGTGCTCGTTGGAGCCCCTTGGGGCAACTGGTGTTTCCAGGTTGTTGCCTTCACCAAGATCCTTGCACACTCCTCCCCAAACCCTAGACCAAGAAAAATTCGGTAGACCCTGTCTGGGGTTACATGAGGAAAGAAATCTTTTAGGTCAACCGAGAACACCACAGGTTTTTGGACGTGAGGCAAGGCGTTGGAAACAACGGATCGACCCCTGACCCCGCCATGAACACAATCGAGGAAAGGGAACTTGTCCAGGATGTGGAGTTTGATCTTTTTCTGGAGCAGTTTTAGCTTGCCGTGCGGGACCAGAAGCATGCGAGGCGATCCGTCCCGTTTGGGGACATTGGCTGGCTTGTAGTAGCAGTCTAGCCTTCGTAGCACATAATCGATTTCCTGTGGCGCCACGGCCAGAAACCTAGCGAGTTGTGCTCTGTCCGTGATCTCAAATAGCATGCACTATGCGGCCCTTCTTCTGCTGCGCACCTTTTGCCTCCTGCCGAGCAGGTACACCGCTTCAAGACGCGTGAGCAATTCCCTTAAACGATCTAGCCCCGGTTCTGCAGACTTCATCGGATTGATTTCTTGCCACAAAAAGAAAATCCCCACTGGGACTCCTAAAGCGCTTGCCAGACGTCTCAGAAACGAGATGCTGGGTTCGCGTCTTCCATTCTCGATCAGGGAGAGGTAGTTTGCTGACACGTTTAGTTTCTTCGCCAATGCGCCTTGCTTGATACCTGTCGCTGTCCTAACGAGCTTAATTGCATTACCCAGTGTCAATTGCGTCTCCTTGAAAGGTGTAACCGGTAGGCTAACATCGTGTTTGCCGTACGAATTTCACTAGCTTAAAGATCGCTTTGTGCAAGACTTCCCAGAATATTTCCTCGGGGTCGTCCCGCACCAAGTGTCTCAGCAAGCGAACATCCTTACGTAAATTAGCTGCCAGCCTACCGTTTGCCATGTTTGACATGCTATCCTCCGCCATCGGTATGGCTAACCGAACAGCGTGCTCCAGCATGCGCACAGCGCGTTGCCTTCTATTGCCTTTATTCACTTCAGAACCTCCTCATGTGTAATCAGTGTGGCGGTGGCCACGATGTTCTGTGGCCGGCTACACTCAAGCGAAAGCAGACAGCTTTCGCTTACCGTTTAATGGGCAACCTGCATTGATTTGCATGCCACCCACGACGGAAACGCAACGCTCAAGATTGTTAACTTCACACCTTGCGCGCGCGCTTCTATGCCGCTTTTCAGCAGCTACGACGCGATAGACTCCCTCGCGGATTCAGCACAGACCGCTTGATGCGGCAGCACTTTAGCCACGAGAAAGAGCACCCGTCGGCGGAGGTCCTTCGAACGCTATGCGTTACACATTTTTTCAAAGAACAGAGGCTTGCGCCCCATTTCTTCGGAAGTTTTATAGCAAAGACGCAAAATGCTGTCAAGAGAAAAGATTGACTGTGAGTTAGACTTAGTTGCGTAGCGATGAAAATGCGAACATCATAAAGTGGAGGACTTGCTCGGAAGTATGCGTCCGCCAAGGAGGCGTGATTCAGCTACTCACCGGTGTGGGGTTGCCGTTTATTCGGGCGACGAGCGACTACATAAGCAAGTTCTTTGACGTGGCCTTCTTGCAGGATTCTGAAGCCGCACTCGCGACACAAACGTGCCAGAGCCTTAGCGTCGAGCAGGCCGTAGAACGACAATCCCCTTTTTCCGCGAACAAGGAAACCATCGAGATACCGCTCGGCATTTTGAGCGGACTTCCAGCGATCAAAATGGCTGTTTCGATATTGTGTAGTTAAGAGAAGTCTTCCTTGTGGTGCGAGGCAAGCATAAGCGGCCTTCACGAGGCGCTTGCGCGTCTTGCGGCATGGAATGGCGGAGAGCACATTGGAGCAAAGGATAATCTGATAACGTTTGAGCCGCCAGGTCGGATCCTCAAGCGTACATACCGTAACGTTCGGCAACGCCTTCGAGGCATAGGCGCGAACCGAAGATACTGTACCGAACATCGTCTGTTGGCGGCTCAATTGAATCGCTGAATCAACCGCGGTGACGGATGAAATGCGTTTGGCGAGCGGGACGGTATAGCGTAGCTTGCCGCAACCAATATCAAGGCCGGTGGCACTTACGGGGAGCTTTCGAATCCAGTCAAGCATCCAACGGCCAGCCGAAGAGGCAGGCTTGGCCGCGTTTTCTGATCGTATCTCTAGGCCCCGAATGACGTAACGCATCTCCGCCGCTGGGAGGCAGGTGGGTACCCAAAGCGGTACACGCAGAAGCGAAAATTGCGGCACCGAGTGTAAGCATCCGAAAGCCCGTTCCATCCTGCCGGTAATTCGGGCGTGGGCAGTATGACTGCGTTCTCTATATGCAGTAAATAACCATTGTAGGTCCACTGTACCAATTCATTACCTACGCGAGGCTCAAGCGGAAGATGAAGATTGTTGCCACGGCGGGCCGTCAGTGGTCCATGTGCTACTCCACAGATGTATAGCGAGTCGTAGGTTTCAACCTCTCCGAGAAGGAGCCTGGTACTTAGAGGAGTGGATTTTGTCCTAACGGAAGAGCTTAGGTAGCCTTTCAACGCTTTTTGACAATGCTGCTCGTGATTGAACCCTTTGACATATACGGCCCAGAGGTGGACGAACCCGGAGACAAAACCGCTCGGCGTCCCGGGGTGAGTGATCGTCACTGCAATTGGTGGTCGGACTGGGTGAGGGGCGACGCTAGGAATGGATACGTATGTTTGAGAATTCGGTCTTGAGGTTGGTTGCGCGTCCGGCATCGGCTACGATTTCCTCGATTTGCGCGTCAGCTAATTTCCCACAAACCTCATCGTACGTGGAAAAGAGAAGCGTCGCCAGAAATAAAACAACGAAGACGAGGGTCGCGCCGGCATATGCCCGGAGGCTAACCAAAGCGATGCCGGCGATCGCAAGAATCACAGCGATCTCAAGCAGTATCCAATACCACGTCCAAAGATCAATGGCACTTAGAACGAGGGCTTTGGAGATCTTTGGTTCTTCGAAGCTAGCATATGCGTAGTACGTTCTCTCCATAGCGCTTTGGCGATGAGTGCGAAGTTTGTCCCTGAATTCTTTATCGACAGAGATTTGCAGCGATCCGCACAAAGGAATCAGTATCCGGTACAGATCGAATCGTGCACGTATCCCGAACAAGTCAGAGACCTTATTGTGTAGTCGGAGAATTCGCGCCGGCACTGCAATGATGATTGCTGGGACCACGTATAGTAGAGGGATTTTGAGAGTCAAGATCTCAACCGTCGTGGTTTGCGAATGTAGGAAGGCTGCTGCGCTCGGGGCAAAGTATGCGACTACCCATGTCAAGCCCAAGGCCGAAAGGAAGGTGAACATTCCAATCTTGTTAAGCATTTCGCCGTAGCTGGACGGCCGATCGAATGGGAACATATTGCGATGGTAACGAACCGTCGCGTCGCCGACAATTGGCACGATGCTCTGCTGCTTTGATAGTAACTGGGTGCGACCCACGCGCAGAAGTAGCCCGGTGCTTCGGACTTCGAAACTGTCATTAAGGATATTGAACGGTATGGTGGGGCAGGTTGAGGAAATGCTGAACGGCGTGTGCTTTTGCCGCAACTTCGAGTGTCGTAAAAATGTAGCACTAATTGTGATGAATCGAGGAAAATGCGAACGAAAGGTGAATAAAGAAGGAGAAAGTGATTTGCCGGATTTAATCGCAACTTGCTGATTGCCTTCGATTAGGGCCAACTCCGGCAAGTTCTGATGAAGTTGGTTGTTCGGCTGTTGACCGATGGAGTTGGCAGTTCGAATCAGTCTGGGGAACCAAACTGCATTGGCCGCAAGCAATTACGGAGTTGCTAGGAGCATTCGGCTATGGACCGAGTGCTCGGCCAGGCGCGCCTAAGGGGTCACCTAGCTTCCATTCCTACTTGCATAAACAGTGTTTTCAGATCCGGTACTGCTGTCGGTGCAGTCGTGTTTGCAACCAAACAGAGAAAAATGGCTCCCAATTTTAGTGTCTGATACCAGAGAGAGCATTCAGATTTTCGATCAGTTCGGGTATTAACCGGAAGGTTGTTGAGGCGGCGCGCGGAGCGGTGCAAAAGAAACAACTGCCCTTCGTGGCGGGAAAAGGCGCCTGTCCGTCCGCGCCGTCAAGCCCGCGGGTTAGGCGTTCCTCGGAGCGAAGCGCAGAGGCTTGACGGAAGAAGCGGGCGGATCAGGCGCAGGGTTTAGCCAGGAAGGGCATGGTGAATGGAAGCTGCAGCTGCACCTAGTGAGGCCGGCCGAGGGACATTCTTCTTGGGAACGGAATACGAGCAGGAATTCTCTGCTACTGGAAGATACGCGAGAAGTGTTTCGCGGGTTAGTCGTTTAGTTTAGGATATGCGGGAACTTGTCTCGGAGTCCTTCGTTGCGCCGCAACACATTGACCTTCCACTGTAGATAGAAGCGCAGGAGGTCGCGCTGTACAGCCGATACCTTTTGCAGAGGTTCAGACGCGCTCATTACAAATGTGGCGCCGCGCTTGTAAGCTCCGCTGAAGGCGCCGCTCGGCAACGATTGCAGGGCGAAGGCGTCCGTCACGGGGATCCGGGCGTTTTCGAGTGTTGCTAGATATTGTTCGACCAAGGGTGCGCCTCTTTCGGGCTCGGTGCTGTCGTCAACGGCGGCGGCCAGGGCAAAGAATTCCGGTGGCGGCAGAGTCTGCGCGACGATGCGTTGCGCCAGTTCGGTCTCCCGGCGTAGGACTTCGGTGGTTGTGCGGTCTGCCGGCAGGTTGGCCGCCAGATATTCCGTGTAGACGATCAAGCCCGGCGCTGTGAGTTCGCGAAAGAAGTCTCCCAAGACGCGTAGAACGCGAACACCAAGCGGTGGTTCCGGCAGGAACTGCGCAAAGAACAGACTGTTGAACCGTGCGATGTCGGGTACTGCGGCTACAATCGCGACGATATCGGCCGCATGGGTCTGGGCTTCTTCGCGGTCGTGCCGCGCTTCCTTCGGTCCACGCAAATTGCTGTAACGGTCTGCAAGCGCCAAGACCTTCAGCATGACGAGGGCATGAGGGAGGATAACGCGAACCTGGGCGGTGAATTCGCTGCCGTTCGGAAGTTTGCCTGAGATCTTATGCAGGTCGGACTGCGTCAGGGCGATCGATCCGCCCGTGCAGGCGCGCGCATGGACGCCGTCCTGAATGTCCACCCGAAAGTCCTTCTCGCGTCTGTATTCTTCCGGGGCCATGAATTCGATGCGCATCTTCTCGGTGCTGTCCGGAATGGGCTTCTCAAACTGAAAATTGCGCGATTCCGGGACGGGTGTGTAACCAAGCTTCTCGAAAATCTGCGCGAGTTGTAGCGGCTCCTTGCGCAAGGCGAGGACGTTGAGAAGGAAGTCGACGTCTTTCGTGGCACGGGCTTTTTCGACGGCAAACTTCATGGCCTGGGCTCCGGCCACGACGAAGTCTTCGACCGCCGGCCCGAGAGCATCGAGGAGTTCGAGAAGGTAGGTTCGCTGGGGTTCGGGAATCACGCGGCCTTCCAGCGTGCCGCAATGGCGTTGTCGAGAAGGTAGTCTGCCTGTTTGAGATCACGGCCGCCACGGGCATACAGGTCCAGATACGCCTGAATGTTGGAAACCCGAGGTACCGGCGCATCGGTTCTTGCATAGAGGAACACGCCTTCATCATACGGGTAGATGAAACGAAGCCGGGGGGCTGTCTCGGGTACCGGACGTTTGTCGAGCTGGCGGAGCTTCGCGTCGTTCTGGTCCGGGAGCAGAAACACGTCGATGCGGTCCACGTCGATGAAAGGAGCGTCAGTTGCCGCGGCGGCACCGGTGAACGCGTAGGGACCGCGGAGCAGCGGTTGCAGGGCGGAGTCGATTTGCACCAGGGTGGTTCCGAGTGGATTTGAGGTTTCGAACGAGCTGCGTAAGCGCCAGCGGTAGCGCTCCTTGTATTTTTCCGCCCACTCGAGCAACAGCCGGCGCGGTTCGGGAACGACAACGGAGGAGCCTTGCCGTCGTACCCAGAGTTGTTCGTCGAGACTGGAAAGCGCTTTCGAGATGGCTCCGAGACTGATGGCAAACTGGATCTGCTGGCTGGAGAACGCACGGGCGACCCGGCTTGTTTCGGCAGTGAGTTCGCCGGCGATTTCGGTGAGGGTCCAGGGTTTGGGTTTCTCGAGCAGGACGCGGAGGATGCGGGACGACCGTCCGGAAAAAACATTGGTGAAGACCGGGGAAGCGGATTCGGCGGTCCGTTCCTTGCCCCGCAGTCCAAGGCGCTGGAGTGTGAACGTGCCGGGAACATTAATCGAGATATTTCCGGCGAGGTCGATGAAATCGATGCCCTGCTCGATGCAGTAGGTCTGGGAGCGTGGGGAGAGCGCCGGGCAGATCAGCGCGAAGGAAACACCGGGGCGAAGAGATTTCATGCGCCGGACCCACGGGGCAATGTCCTCGAGGAGTTTGGGCGACACGAAAGATTTGAACTCTCCGAGCACGAGGATACGACTTTTCCCGGATTCGAGTTCGAACTGGACGTCGAACGCTTCTTCCGGTTGGGTTTTGACCGCACGGATGCGTACGCCGGGCAAGTCCCGGACGGGACTCTGAGTGCGGAGGGCCTGAAGGGCCTCCCTTTCGAATTTGGCCTCTGTGGCCTGCATGGGCATTATATTCTCATATTGGAAAACTGGTTGTAAAGGAAAACTTTCCTATACAGTCTACTTTCGTAAATAGGAAAAGACGGTCTACGCTTGTCATTGAGGCGCCCTTGCCGTGAGGAACGGCTCGAGGCTCTCGCGCCATGGTCGCCTCCTCAAGCGAGCGCGTTCGATGGAATTGGGAGAAGTCCGAACGCAAATGCCGAATGGGGGTCATGCACAGTCGCTATTCCGGGAACAATTTCAGCAACAGACCGTGGATATGAGGAAAGAAGAACAGATTCTGTTTCCTTAGATCGCAGAAAAGGAAGAGCAGTGAACAGCAAAGGTCCACTTCCAGGATCCGCGTTCGGAATGAAGATTCCTTAAAGGCCAGCCAGCGCCAGGCTACTCCTCGATGGGCCACTCCGGAACGCTGCATTCCTCACAAGCAATCTCAACTGCGTCGAGTGAAAGCAGGATTTCTTTAATTCCGGGAAATGCATGCCCCGCGACAAACCAGAACGCGGAGATCTCGCCATAGCGGTCGGTAACGAAAACGGCGCGCGAGCGAAGCTCTTGCGTAGATAGCCCATCGTCGCCGAGGAATAGCCGTGCACCCTGGCTGCCAACGTCCACTCCGGCAACCATCCCGGGAGGTAAAGACTCGGTCAGCGATGAAGCTGGTTCCGTACGGAATGCCAACAGCGCCACTGCTTCCCTCTCGTCGAGGTTCCCTGCATGCTCGACGAGGCTCCGAATGAATTGCTCGCATAACGGACAGCCAACATCAAGAAACGCAATAAGAAGGTTCTTTTTCTGCTTGAAATCCCATGCGTGGACCGGAGTTCCTTGCGCTTCACGCAGGGTTAGTGGGGGAATGAGTTGTCGGGCGTGTAGCATAAGACGTCTTGATTTATTTCGTTGCGCTGATAGCCTCATGTCCCATTCGTGGGATCTTCGTGCTCTAAGTCCATCTCGAAAACGTCCTGGTGAACGAGCCGGCCACAACGCTGCCGTACTCGCCGTAAGGGGCGGCAGCTATTTGAAATCAGGGTGCCTTGGCAGCCTTCTGCTTGTACCACTCGGCGTTCGTAGCCGCAAAACTGGCCCATTTCTCCGGCAAGTCTTCCAACGCGAAGATCGCAGTGACCGGGCAGACCGGGACACATGCGCCACAATCGATACACTCATCCGGATGGATGAACAACTGCGGTTCTGATTGGAAGTCCGCCTCATCCTTACGTGGGTGGATACAATCGACCGGACAGACATCAACGCAAGCCGTATCCTTGACTCCGATGCACGGTTCGGCAATCACATATGCCATCGCTAGTTCTCCTGACGGCCTTTCTTGAAACGCGCGGGTTCCTTGCTGCTTGCCTCAAGACGAATGGCCTTTTCCTCCTCAGACGGAAGTTGAAATCCGCATCATGCTCCGATACCAAGCTACGTCGATATCCTCGAGAGCACCGTGACAAAAGTCACTGGCTCAAACGCGGCCCGCCGGCGATGCCTCTGTAATTCCGCGAATTTGAAACAAAATGCCAGATGTCACTCCTGACGAGAAAAAAGAATCATTCCCGGTGTGGCAGGAGGTCCGCCAGGAGGCGGCGCGCGCGCCAAAGACGCGCTTTAACGGTGTTCTCGCTGACGCCGAGTTTTTTGGCAACTTCGCCGGTGGAATAGCCCTGCACTTCGCGAAGAAGGAAGGCAGTGCGCAGCGGGGAGGAGAGTTCGTCGAGATCCTCGTTGATCATCTCGCGAATCTCCGTTCCGGCGTAAAGTTGCTCGGGATTCGGGCTGTCATCCGCGAAGCGCTCGGCGGCGGGCACATTGTCTGCGTGATGAGTGTCATCGAGCGATATAGCCGGACGCGCCTTGGAACTGCGGCGCTTCATGAGCGCCGCGTTGATGACGATGCGCGTGAGCCAGGTCGAGAACTGTGAGCGGCCCTCGAAGCGCTTGAGGTTGCGGTAGGCAGAAAGGAATCCGTCCTGGAGAGCATCTTCCGCATCTTCGGCGTTGCCGAGAACACGGAGCGCGGTCTGGAACAGCGGGTACTGGTAGCGGCGAAAGAGGGTTTCAATCGCCTGGGCGTCACCGCGCTGACCCGCGCGAATCAGCTTGTTTGAGGGAATACTGGTGGCGCGTGATAGCATCGTTGAAATCTCCCCCCGGTATTGCCGGTAGAATTGACCCTGCTAGAATCCGCCAGAGTGGTTCTCGGTCTCAATAATCCATTTGTACCATCGAGCGATACGGTCATCACAGGTGCGGAAAGTGCTCTGCGCCTGGGACAATAGGCGATTGACCGGGGTTCGATCTCCCGGTTTCGGGCTAGAACCACCAGCTTGAGACCTCGCTTCGCAATCCAACTGTGACTTTAGTCATATTCAACCACTACCGCGAGAGTACGCTGTGATCGGGATTGACCACCATGAAAAATGTTCACGCAGAGAATGAGGGACAGGGAGTATCTTTCGCCGGTTCCGGATTCGTCGGGGAAGGACAGCATCCCGACAGGATGCAGGGGCATTGGGTCTTGGCACGTGCCGGCAAGCGTGTCCTGCGACCGGGCGGCCTTGAATTAACGCGGCGCATGCTTGAAGCGCTGGCAATCGGTGCGCAGGATCGTGTAGTTGAGTTCGCTCCGGGACTGGGCGCCACGGCCCGAATGGTTCTGCAGTGCCATCCATTGGCCTATTGGGGCGTGGAGCGGGAGCCTGGGGCAGCCGAGTATCTTCGACAACAGTTGGCGGGGACTCCTGCCAAGATCGTACTCGCCCGCGCAGAAGAATCAGGCCTGCCGAGTTGCGCCGCGACTGTAGTCTATGGCGAAGCGATGCTGAGTATGCAGAGTCAAGAACACAAGAATCAGATCCTTGCGGAAGCGCGACGGCTTCTAGAGGCCGGAGGGCGATACGGAATTCAAGAGCTGTGTCTATTGCCTGACGGTATTTCGGACCGTCTCCGTCATGAGATTCAAGCGGCCATGTCGAAAGATATCCATGTAGGAGTGCAACCGCTGTCCCGAAGCGAATGGATAGCATTGTTCGAGCAAAACGGACTGAAAGTGACTTGGAGCGGTGAGGCGTCGATGCATCTATTGCAACCAGGGCGCGTGTTGCAGGATGAAGGATTGAAAGGTGCTCTGCGATTCGCGTTCAAGATAGTTACAAACCCGACGATCCGACGCCGGGTTCGTGCCATGCGGCGACTGTTCCGTAGGTATGGAGAGCATCTCGGTGCGATTTCTCTGGTCGGACGGCGAGAGCCGGATGTGCCTATGTCGGCTCATGGGTGATGTTCAAAAGCCATGACGCTGCCTCGGACGATCGTGGATTTGGCTCGCCGCCTCGCCGTGTTGTCATTGCGGATTTTAGGAAGGAGTTGCATTCACGTATGCCGGTTCAGATTGGAGAAGTACCTCACAGTTTTTCTGACCCCACCGGGCTCATGTCCGATTGTCACCGACGCATTGAGATGTTCCTCGGTTCATTGGACGCCGTCGCGAGAGTCATGGACTGCCCTTTGACTGACGAAACGAGGCGAGCACTCGATTCCGCTTTACGGTATTTTCGCGAAGCTGCGCCGAAGCATACCGCTGATGAAGAGGAGTCGTTGTTTCCTCGATTGCGTCAGGTTCACCATCCCGATGTTCGATCCGCACTGGCCAGGCTGGACGGACTCGAGAACGACCATCGCCGGGCGGCTCGTATGCATGCCGAAGTTGAGAGCTTGGGCCAGCAGTATCTGTTAAAAGGGAGCCTGCCGCGGCCGGATGTGGAAGGCTTCCGCAAAGCGGTCGCTAGCCTCAAGTCCATGTATCAGCAGCATATTCGCGTGGAGGATGACGTGGTATTTCCGGTGGCCGCGCGGTTGATGTCTCCAACCGATCGGGCGGCCATTGCGGATGAAATGGCAAGTCGTCGAAAGGTGAAATTGGTCACGGAAATCCCTTACTTCCGGATGCAGGGATAAGACGATTTCATCCTGTCGGAGGCAGGTGGATCCTGATGAACCGATTGCACCGATGGTATTGTCGATCCAACTCTTGGAAGCAGAAACTGGAGAGCGAAATTTTGCCTTGGTCGCTGAATGGGGTCGATCTGGGCGATGAAGTTCTGGAAATTGGGCCAGGGCCGGGTCTGACGACAGATTGGCTACGCCAACGATACCGGAATATCACGTGTCTCGAAGTCGATCCCAGTTTGGCTCTCGGTCTCAAAAAACGTACTGCGGACACGAACATCACCGTGCAGCTCGGCGATGCGACGGCAATGCCGTTCCCCGACCAGACGTTCTCGGGGGTTGTCTCTTTCACCATGCTCCACCATGTACCTTCAGCTGTGCTGCAGAATCGGTTGTTTACAGAGGTCTACAGGGTTCTCAAACCCGGTGGAGTCTTCGCCGGCGTGGATAGTGCGTGGTCCCTTCGAATGCGGATCTTCCATTTCGGGGACACGATGGTGCTTGTCGATCCGGCAGAATTGCCAGTCCGACTTGAATCGGCAAATTTCAATTGGGTAAGAATCGAAGCAGGGGTAGGAAGATTCCGTTTTTCTGCTCGGCGGCCCTTGTCCGCAATGTAGCCTCCGGAGCGCCTAACAGAGCAGGCAGTCGAGCCTGCCTTATAGGGTTTCACCAACGGCTATTATCTTTTCTGAGTTTTTTTTGCCGCTCCTCAGTGTCAGGCGGAACTGTACCTTCTGCCTGGGGAGGTCAGCCGCTAAGGAATCGAAGAGAAACTCCTGCGCTCTTAACCAGCCGCCCTAGGAGTCGCCAGGCTCCACGGAAGCCAATCGGCCCAACGCGATTGTCTTGGCGGTGTTTGCCCCAGGTTCGCTGCACAATTCCAAGTGATCCAGCCACTTAATATTCATGAAGCATTCTCCACCAGGAAGAACGAGACGAACCGGGCCGCCATGCTCCGGCGGCAGCGCACCCTCGTCGAAGCGGATGGCAAGCAGCGCCCGTCGAGCCTGCTCCAAGGGAAAGGAGACAGTAAAGTTTCCTGCACTGGCCTCGACGTAACGGGCCTCGAGTCGTGGCTCGGTGAGCGACAGCACCGTTTCCAACAGGACCCCTCGCCATTTAATGTCGGGAACAGTCCAGCCCTCCAGGCACGTAAAATCGTGTGTGAGATCCTGCTGGGGTAACCGTTCTAAATCGGCTAGCGTCAGTTCTAGACAGTGGCCAACAAGACCGTCGACCCGGAGCACATGATGTCGGCTACTTTCTTCATCCTTAACGCGGTGGACCGGCAGCTTGCTTCGAACTTTCAATTCCTTTTGCACTTTACTTCGCCTCCCCTGCTGAGGCCGAACAAGGTTGAATCATCCAAGCGGGCGAAAATTGTTCATTAGAGCTGAGATGTCCTGCCAGCATATCTCGCCCGTACGATTCTAGCGCAGAAGATTCAGCAATCATTGTTCGCAAAATATGGGAGGAACTCCCTTACTAAGCTAAACCAACCGGTTCTTTTGAAATCCGACTCATGGGAAGTGAGTGTGGAATGACGGAAGTCTTATCGCACGGTATGAACCGCACATTGCGATGGAAGTTCGCTTGATGGACCATTCCGAGAGTGAAGGGGACACCAAAGAACGCTCGATCAGGGAAAGGCCGATGCGAAAAGACAGCTCAACAAATGTGGCACCATCGCCATTAACTCTGGAGCTTCGGCCGGTTGCTCCTTTCCGGTTGGATTTGACAGCATGGGCTTTGAGACGACGTCACGAAAATCTAATCGACCGTTGGGACGGGGAGACGTACCGACGGGTACTCTTGGTTAGCGGCCACCCTGCAGAGATCCATGTTTCGCAGCATGGTTCCGAACAGTCTCCGCTGCTCGAAGTGAATCTGAGCGGTGTCGGGTGCGTGCCTCATGCCCGAGACGAAGTCGCAGGATTACTTACACGCATGTTGGGTCTGCAGGCAGATTTGAAACCCTTCTACCGACTGGTTGCTCGTGATCGAAAACTCGCATGTCTGGCAGAGAAATACCGTGGTCTGAAGCCCGTCCGATTTCCTACGGTTTTTGAGGCATTGACGAATGCCATCGCGTGCCAGCAGTTCACAATCACAGCCGGTCTTCAGTTGCTGAATCGCTTGGCAAGGTTGGGAAGCATCGTTATTGACACCGCGACTGGGCCGGCATTTGGATTTCCGGAGCCGTCCGATTTTCTGCGAATACGACCGCAGACATTCCGGAGGCTTGGTTTTAGCCGGCAGAAGACGCGAGCCTTTCGGGATTTGAGCGCAGGTATTCAGTCAGGACGTACCGATTTGCGGCGACTGATGAATTTGGACAATCAGGCCGCAAAGGAGTACCTGCAGACACTGACAGGTGTTGGGCGATGGACGGCAGAGTACGTGTTGCTTCGCGGTCTAGGCCGTTTAGATGTTTTTCCAGGTGATGACGTGGGTGCCAGAAACGGGCTGACCAAGTGGCTGCAGCGCCGGAAGCCCATGGATTATGCAAGCGTCGGAAGGGCTCTCGCGCCCTGGCAACCGTACACGGGATTCATTTACTTCCACATGTTACTGGAGTCGCTGGACGCCTCTGGTAGATTGCGTCCGACCGAAGGCGCTGTTCCGCCGGCATCGCCGAAGCATGCAGACTTGGGTTGATGAGGGAAGTCCCGAGCTGTTCTCGTTGCAGCGGTCTGACGTCTAGAAGACGACGAACGCTGCTACAAGCTGTAGGGCTGCGTAAGCCTAGACAGGTCGCGGGCCCGGACGGAACCCGCGGTGGCATTTCCGCACCGTTCGGACTACTTCTTGATCCAGATTGCGCCGATTTTCTTCGGATCATATCCGCTCAGTTCTTCGAATCCGGGATTACACACGTCATCCTGGCCGGGACAGGCGACCCATTGAGCCCCATGGGTACAAGCGCCAGTATGAAAGTCGGTATTCAAGTAAACAGTTTGCCCGTGGGATGGTGAGCAAACCGGCGCACGAATTCTTCAGGAGGTCTCCCATGCCAGAACGGGAGGATTGAAATTGCCAGACACACGAATACTCCTGGCCATTGATGACTCGGCGGCCGCTAGACGCGCCGTGAAGTATGTAGCGAAGCTAGTTGGGCGACGAAGAGCGTTTCGACTGTGCCTTGTTCATGTCTTATCGCCGTTGCCTGCGAGGCTGCTCGAACATGGAGGTTCCGAGGATCCTCGGAAAGAGGCGCAATTGGGGGCTCAGCTCAAAGCCGAGCGAGAACGGTGGATCTCGGGTGCAAAAAAGGCGGCCCAGAAAAGTCTGAACAAGGCCTCGGCAACATTGCGGAATGCGGGGGTACCGAGGCGAAATGTACAAGCACTGTTCTGCGAACCGGCGGAAGGCCGCGCTGCCGCAGAAGGCATTCTTCGAATGGCCCGCGAATGTAAGTGCCGAACGGTCGTCGCCGGGCGTCAGTCGGTTTCCTGGTTTCGCGAGTTGTTTAGTCAGGACTTGGCTGAAGAGTTGATGCGGTGCGGGAAAGGATTCTCGGTCTGGCTTGTGGAGTGATCCAAAGAGATCTCTTTTTCCTTGAGTGCCGCCCCGGGGTTGCATGTCCTCGCAGTGGAAATTTGGGCTTCGTTGGAAATGCAGAAGAACGGAAGGAGAGCACGGAATGCCAGAATTAATGTATCCACCATCATCCCCGGAGCTTGCCCGCAAGCGCCGGGAGCTTGCGCCCGAGATCCAGGCCGCGTTCCACGCGTTCAGCGAACTGGTGTTTGCGGACGGGGTGTTACCGGCCAAGACCAAGCAGCTCATCGCAGTGGCGGCGGCCCACATCACGCAGTGTCCTTATTGCATCAAGGGTCATACCAAAGCGGCAATGAAGCACGGGGCGACCCCGGAGGAAATCATGGAGGCGATCTGGGTTGCTGCCGAGATGCGGGCCGGCGGCGCTTACGCACATTCGGCAATATCGCTGACCACGATGAACGAGGAGCAGCAGCGGCACGAACCCTGAGCCAATCGCGTGGGGTTCGCGCGCGTTTCTGCCTTGAATCGGATTCGTTGAGGAGATGCAGGTAGATGATCGTGCATTCTTCATTCAATTCGAAGTCAAGAAATAAAAGCCAACCTGAGCAGGGCGACGGTGGGGTTAGCCGCGTTTTGCTATGTATTTTATTTGGTAGACGCGGGAAGACGCGTCTCTAGGACAGGCCAATGGAGCAAGAATCTCATCCTACGCGCATCGTCATCGTCGGCTGCGGCAATGTCGGGGCGACCTATGCCTACGCTTTGCTGCTGAACCGGCTCTCGTCGGAGATCGTCCTGATTGATGCTGACCGCGCCAAAGCCGAGGGTGAGGCCATGGATCTCAACCATGCCATGCCGTTCGCGCATCCCACGCGTATCTGGGCGGGCGATTTCGCGGACTGCTCGGGCGCAGCCATTACCGTGCTCGCCGCCGGCTCGGGACAGCGGCCGGGGGAGAGTCGGCTGGATATGGTCGTCCGCAATAGCGAAATCTGGCGGCAGATTATTCCGCAGATCGTGCGGCACAATCCCGACGGCATCCTTCTGGTTGCCACGAATCCGCTGGACGTGTTGACCTATGCCGCGCTCAAGCTCTCCGGACTGTCGGCGAAGAGAGTGATCGGGTCCGGCACGATCCTGGACACCGCGCGCTTCCGCTACCTGCTCAGCCAGCATTTTCATGTGGACTCACGCAGCGTCCATGCCTTCATTATTGGCGAGCACGGCGACAGCGAGGTCCCGGTGTGGTCGCTGGCGAACATTGCCGGAATGAAGCTGGAGGATTTCTGCCGTGTGCAGGGGGTGGAGCTCAGCTCAGCCACGCGGCAGAGCATCTACGAACAGACTCGCGACGCCGCCTACCACATCATTGAGCGCAAGGGCGCGACCTATTATGCGGTAGCGGCTGGATTGATTCGCATCACCGCGGCCATTCTGCGCGATCAGAATACGGTTTTTTCCGTGTCGACGCTCATTCGCGATTACTACGGGATCAGCAACGTCTGCCTGAGTCTCCCGGCGGTTTTGAATCGAGGAGGGGTAGATCGCGTGCTGCGGCTTGAACTCGACCCAGAAGAAGAAGCCGGGCTGCGCCGATCGGCGGAGGTCTTGCAGAGCATGATCGCAGAGCTTGAGCTCGAGACCGTGGACGCGAGAAAAATGAATTCAGTCGGTCACAGTAGCTAAAGCGCGAGGAAGAGACCACTCATCACCGCGCTAAAGCGCTGTGCCACGGAGGACCAGATTCTTGTGGGGGTAGATCCAGTCCGGAGCACAGTGAACTTGGGATGTACGTAGACTAGACCTATATATAAGGACCTTCACGAAGGTTGTGAAACTTGAACCGCCCTCGTGGATCAGTGTTTATGGGCCTTCCATCGGCATAGACGGGCGATCACGGAGGTGAAAAATGCGATCCTCGCTCGGAAACTGCGAAGTAAATCGCTCGCAGCCGCGTATCGGACATGTTCGTGTCTTCGAGAAAATGCAATCGTGATTCTACCAAGGCGAGGCAATGTGAATGGTCCGAGTGTTTTCCGGAATCCAACCCACGGGTGACATCCATTTGGGAAACTATCTGGGCGCTCTGCGCTTCTGGGTGAGCGAGCAGAATCGGCACGAGTGTTTTTTCTCTATAGTGGATCTTCACGCCATTACGTCTCCACAAAACCCTGCGGAACTCCGGGCCAAGACGCTCGATACGGCGGCGATCCTGCTTGCGATCGGGATCGATCCACTGGCCTCAACTTTGTTCGTGCAATCGCATGTCCGCGAACACGCCGAACTGGCTTGGGTCCTGAACTGCCTGACTACCCTCGGCGAACTTCGGAGGATGACGCAGTTCAAAGACAAGACGTCGCGACAACGCGAAATTCACGCGAGCGCGGGCCTGTTTGTCTATCCCGTGCTTCAGGCAGCGGATATTCTTCTCTATCAGGCTGAACGGATTTTGGTCGGGGAAGATCAGCGTCAGCACTTGGAATTGGCACGAACGTTAGCAGGCCGGTTCAACCATCGTTTCGGCCCTGCCTTCAACCTTCCCCAACCCGTAATTCCCGAGATGGGCGCGAGGATCATGGACCTGCAGGACCCTCGAAGGAAAATGTCGAAGTCCTCGGAATCACAACGCGGTGCCATTCGGTTGGTGGATACACCGGAAATCATCCGGGACAAAATCCGAAGTGCGGTCACCGATTCCGGAAGAGAAATCGTCGCTTCGGCGGATAAGCCGGCCATGACGAACCTGCTGACGATCTATTCGGCGCTGACCGGCCAGGGCTTGCCTATGGTGGAAGATGCATTCGGAAGGTCGAATTACGAGCAATTTAAGGCTGCCTTGGCGGATGCGGTCATCGAGGTTCTGCGTCCGATTCGCGAGCGCTACCTTCGGTGGGTGAACTCGCCCGATGAGGTAGTGCGATACCTGCATGTTGGAGCCAGCCAGGCGACAATCATCGCGTCTGCCACCCTTCGCGTTGTGTACGAGCACATGGGCTTTTTACAACCGGAAACCTTTGTTCCGCGATGAACATCCTTCTGAGGACACGGAGTCCAGCTATCGCCCCATGCTTCCGCGAGAACATCGTGCCTACCAACGCGAGCGATTGTTTAGCATCTACCGCGTTACTGTGAACGCGCGTAAGAACTCTAGTAGGCGAGAAGTCTTTCGACGGCTTCGCCCAGGTCAGCCACTGACGGAAGGATGGCATCTTCCAGATTCGTTGCCGAGGGCACAAAGCTGTCTTTTGCGGCTACTCGGATGACCGGGGCATCGAGATGCGCGAAGCAATTTTCGGTGATGCGGGCGGAAATTTCGGCGCCGAAGCCCAGGGTAAGACTGTCTTCGTGAAGGACGATGACCCGACTCGTCTTTTTGACGCTCTCATAGATCAATTCCTCGTCCAACGGGACGATAGAGCGAATGTCCACGACCTCGAGCAAGCACCCTTCCGACTCTTTTCTTTTTGCGATCTCCAATGCCTGGTACACGCTCGCGCCCCAGGTAACAATCGTGGCGTCGCGACCTTGGCGACGAATCCGGCCACGACCGAACGGAATCAGATAATCGTTGTTCGGCTCTCGAGTCCTGGACTCCATGCGCCGGTACAAGGCTTTATGTTCGAAAAAGATGACGGGATCCGGGGAGCGAGCCGCGGTCTTTATGAGTCCCTTCGCGTCCTCGGCGGAGCTTGGGAAAACGACGTACCATCCGGGGATGTGAGCCAAGAATGCCTCGACGCAGGCGGAGTGCCAGGGGCCGCCTTTGATGTGACCGCCGACCGGTATGCGGATAACCACGGGGCAGGTCCAAACCCCCTGGCTACGCCACCTCACCGTCGGCACTTCATTTCGGATTTGCATGAACGCGGGCCACATGTAGTCGGCGAATTGGATTTCTACAATTGGTTTATATCCGGCGATGGCCATGCCTCCGGCAACGCCCACAATGCTCGCCTCGGCTAGGGGGCTGTTGGTCACGCGATCGGGGAAAGCTGTGCTAAGTCCTCGGGTCACGCCGAACACGCCGCCTTTGGGGTCGGCAATATCCTCGCCCCACATGACGATCTTCGGGTTCAACGCCATCTCTTCGCGCAATCCCCGATTGATGGCTTCAATAAGGCTGATCGGCTCCTCTGAGACGTATTTGGCCGGAGCGTTCAGGCTGAATCGAGCATCGGAGTCCTCCGCGTAGATGTGTGCAAGGATGTCATCGGTTCGTGGCGCTGGTTGCTGATCCGCCTCATCCGCGGCTCGATCCACTTCCGCTTTCGTTTGCTCCCGCATCTGCTGCATTTGCTCTTCGCCGAGGATCCGATGGCGTTGCAAGTAGCGTTCGGTTTGATAAATCGGGTCGCGCTCGAGCATGCCGTTCAGTTCTTCCTGGCTGCGGTACTTCTTCTGGTCATCGGAGGAGGAGTGCGGGTCCATGCGGATGACTTGTCCTTCGACCAGAGCCGGTCCATTCCCCTGGCGCATCTTCTCGATAAGAGGCGGCAACACCTGGTACATAGGCTCGAACCAGGTGCCATCGATCGTGCAGCTGGGCATCCCGAATCCTTGGGCTATGCGGTGAATCTCGGAACTCGTCTGCACCGCTTGCGGAACGCTGATGGCGTAACCATTGTTTTGGATCACGAATAGGACGGGTAAGCGCTCTCGGCTGGCCCAGTTCAACGCTTCGAAGAATTCGCCTTCGCTGGTAGCGCCTTCCCCGGATGAGACGTAGACGATCTCGTCTCCGCCATCCCGCTTCACGGCACGCGCCAATCCGACGGCGGGAAGAAACTGGGTTCCCGTGGCTGCCGTCTGCGCCACCAGCCGCAACTCGCGGGATGACCAGTGCTCAGGCATGTTGCGGCCCACGGAGTTAGGATCGCTTTGCCGGCTCAGCATCCCCAGGAAAATATCCTTCAACGACATCCCCAAACCGATGGGGATGCCTTTTCCCCGGTAATACGTGAAAAACCAGTCTTGACGCGGCTTCAGCAACAGGGTCATCCCGATCTGGAGCTTTTCGTGACCGCGCGCCGATGCGTGAAAGCTGACTTTCCCGAGCCGGTCGAAGACCTTTAACCTTTCCTCGACGTAAAACACGGTGAGCATCTTTTGATACAACTCCATTACGAGCGCATCGGGCACGATGGCGCGACGTTCCATCTCTGTCTTCGGCGTTGTGGAAGTCATGCGTTCGGCTCCATGTGGTTCTCACAGACGGCCCCATCCGCTTCTCGAGAAGGAGCAGGTCCACCTCAGGCTCAGGTATACGCCCCATCTACTCGATCTGAGGTGAGCTAACTCATCTCTGCTTCTCTTTCGCCCTCTGGAACGTTTGCGCTTTGTTCAGTGCTCGGGGCTTCAGAAGTCGCAGAGCTTGCCCTTTGTGGATAGCCACGTGATCGGTTCTATCGCTTTGGATGAGGTATTGTGGTTCATGCTTCGAGGCATGGTGCACGTAACCTTTAAAGCGTATGTCCCCGGTGATCTTTCTGAGAATGACGCCGCGAACTCTGCCGGCCTCCGAGTTCCACGCAACGTGGTCACCTCGTTTGAACAGTTTGGGCATATGGCCTTTCTCCCGACAGAACAGACTGTTTGGCCTCAATAGCCGCTAAATTCTTCCGTGCGAATGTCGTCTTCGCTTACGCCTGCTTTTGCCAGCATCTGCTGCATGGCCGCAACCATAGCGGGAGGCCCCGCGACATAGTAGATCGGCCCGTTTAGGTCGGAGAAATGTTTTACGAGCATCTCTCGATCGATGAAGCCTCGCTCGCCAAGCCAATTCCGCTTCGACCTTTCCATTTCGGTCATCGAGGGAATGAAAATAAAGTGCGGATTGGATTGGGAGAGATCCTGGAGTCCTGCCAGAAATGGGGCATCTTCGGGCCGACGGTTCGAATAGAAAAGGTAAAGCTGGTGAGGAAGTTTTTCCTTGGCAGCCTGGCGCACTATGGATAGAAACGGCGTGATGCCGATTCCACCGGCCAAGAACACCGCGGCCTTGGCCGTGTTTCTGTGGAGAGTGAAGGAACCCATTGGACCATCGAGCTTAAGTTCAGTGCCCGGCGGAAACGCCGCCAGAACCCGCTTAAAAGCGCTATCGCGCATCCGTGTGGCCACGAGAAGTTCATCCTCATATGGCGCGCTCGCAATGGAGAAAGTCCGGACGACGCCCTGGGAATCAGTCTCGGAGGGATTGATCAGGGCTAGATCTATGTATTGCCCCGGCTTGAACTGGAAGCCCGCAGGCTTTTGCAGGTGAAAGGCCATAGTACGGTCCGCAACTTCTTCACGACTTCGGAGCCTGGTCTGATAGGTTGTCATTCGAATCCCTCCATCGGATGTGCCGCTGCTGCTCCGATCGACAGCCTTGCAACGCAGAGAGCGGATTTTGACATGGCCTACCCAGCGAGCAGTACGATGATAGAATCGCTTGCAATGATGACTTGATTCAATCATCCGTTTGTACCAGCGATGGATACATCTATCACAGGAGTTCGAGCATGCTGGAGCAGGAGCTGTTTGATTTACTGGAGGGAACGTCGGACGGCGCCTTCACGGTGACCGACCAGGGCGAGATTTGTTCGTGGAACAAGGGTGCAGAGAAACTCTTCGGCTACAGCGCGGCGGAAGCTCTTGGCAAGACTTGTGAGCGGCTTTTTGAAGGTCGCGGTGCTTTAGGCACCCAGGTGTGTGGCGAGAATTGCGGGGTCAGGGAATGCGCCGCCAAGCACTTGGAGATCCCTAACTTCGATCTGCATGTGAAGGTTCGTTCTGGTCGCAGGCTGTGGGTGAGTGTATCTACCGTTGTCTTCGAAAATCCAAGGAACCATCGGTACCTTCTTGTGCATCTCGCTCATGACATTACAGAGAGGAAGAGGAACGAAGAACTTCTAAGAAAAATGACGGACATTTCGCGTCAGCTCGTCGCCATACCGGATGTGGCCCCGAGGCCGGCCCCGGTCGCCCCGCTTTCGGAGCAGGAAATTGAGATCTTGCGGTTATTTTCAATCGGCAAGAACTCATCGGAGATTGCGAGAAAGCTAAAAATCACTCTGCAGACTTTGCGGAACCATCTACACCACATTAATCAGAAACTGCACACACACAACCGGCTAGAGGCAGTCACACACGCCATGCAGCGAAAGCTTCTTTAGCGCCCCTAAGTTTCGAGGTCTTTGACCACCTGGTCTCGAGGAAGCTCCTGAGATCGAGTGGTGGTCCGAAGCGCGCGCAGAACATCTGCCGAACAAGCAGTCGTCGAGACCCTCCCAAACTACGGGATGTGCGGCACTGCCATGCCGGTCCCGGAGGAAAGAATTCACGGCGGATTCCGGTGAGGTGCCTCTAGGGTGAGAAGGTCTCTTCTTCTTCGTATATGACAGACATTCCTCCCAAGAGTACAAACAGTTCATTGTCAGAAGGTGAGCGCAGTTCAAAGATGGAACCGCCATGCGGGGGGAGCTTCATTCATCGTTCGGGCCCGGCGCACGATTTGAGACAAACCCCAGAACTGTCGGGCCGTCCGCATGTTGGAAGCGGCTCTCTCGTGTCTTTCGGCGCTTGAGTGCAGGAAGTTTTCGCTTCTTGAGGCACGCGGGCAGGCAAAGGTGGACCTGGGTGCTCTTGGTCGCCTTCGTCTATTTCCAAAGCTATTTTGTTCGTGAGCTGATTTCGGCGCTCCTGTTCTTCACGGCGTTCTGTCTAGTTTTAGCAGCGCTGGTCGGGCTATACATTCTGATGGACTACGGCATTGGTTGCGCTATCGCTTGGGCCCTGTCATTCCGCCACGCGTTTCCATCGCTGGCGCGCGACCAGGATCTGTTGCTAGTCCGGACGCCGAGACCGGCAAAGCATCACGCGATACATGAAAGGTAACTCTCGATGCAGGAACGTTTGAGGAACACGCAGAAAGTGATGGTGGCGCTCAAAAGCATTGATTGCGTCGTCGGCCTGATGGATCTGGCGTGCCGCGTGGCGAAAGGCATGGACGCAGAATTAATCGCGCTGCATGTGGCGGAAATCCCCGCTACCTTGGATCTAAGTGCCGAGTCGGCGATCTTGGACAGCCCCGGGAACGAAATCCTCGCGCGTGCGCGTGAGGCTGCATGCCGGGAATTTGGAGAGATTTCGACACAGCTCATTCGCGCGCGCCAAGCAGCCCCGACCATCGTCAGTGAGGCGGAAGAACAACACGTGCAACTACTCATTTTGGGCTATCGTCACAAGAACCATCTGGCGGAGATCCTCTCGGGGTCCACGGTCCAATACGTAGCTCGGCATGCGCCTTGTAGGGTGATCGTTGAAATTCTCCCGTTGTCCAATTTCCGCCACTCGGAACGCGAGATGGCTGATTTGACGGTTTAGATGGATCGGGCGCGACTTGGGAGGGCCTCGATTTCTTGTTCGCAAGCGGAGGTCATATCGCCGCAGGGAAGGTTGGCGCCGGCAAAACACGAGGATTCGGAAGAAAGCCCTGCTTCCCAGAGGAGGTGCACATGACTGGAGTGGAATACAAAGTAGTGGAAGCCAAGAACGTTGAGGCATTTCGACAAACGGTAATCCAGGAAGGCGCCCAGGGATGGCGAGTGATCTCCATGGCCGTAGGTCCACACGGATACTTTTATGCCGTCATGGAAAAGAAACCTGGGGACTAGGATCCGGGCCCGCGCCGACCTGTGGACATCCCGGGGTTTTTGTAATCCATCAGCGGCTCGCTGGTCGTTATCAGTAGGGGGTAAAAATTGATGCAATTCGATGGTCGCCTCAACGCGGGATGGTGGGCGCTCCGGATTGGTCTTGGCGTAGGACCTATCATCACCGGCATCGACAAGTATTTCAACAAACTGACGGACTGGGGAATGTATCTCAGCCCACTGGCGACAAAAGTTGTGCCCGTAACCGCATCAACCTTCATGCATGTCGTCGGCGTCGTGGAAATTATCGCCGGAGTGATCGTTCTGAGCCGTTGGACAAAGCTTGGCAGTTATATTGTGCTGATTTGGCTGCTCGCGATTGCGGTGAATCTGCTGACAACAGGCATGTTTTATGACCTGGCCATGCGGGACGTGGAAATTGCGATTGGCGCCTTCGCGCTTTCGCAACTGACGGCAGTGCGCGAGCAGGCAACGACAAAAAAGGGAGCGAGAGCAGCGAAGAGTTCGGAGTTGGAATAACACCGGATTACCTTGGAAACCAAATCTTAAGGAGAGAAAACTATGCGGAAAGTTGTTTCGTTTCTCGTACTGCTCGGCCTGGCCGCGCTACCTGCCTTGGCTGCTCCCGAGACCTATAAAGATGTGCCGGTGGTGGACGTCAACTGCTCTAAAAAAGTGGCTGCCGATCCGGACTCTCACTCACGCGCTTGCGCACTGAAGTGTGCTGCAAGCGGCTACGGCATCATAACGAAAGACAAACAGTTCCTGAAGTTCGATGCGGAGGGAAACTCCAAGGTGGCCGAAGCCCTCAAAGCATCCGACAAAAAGGATCACCTTCGCGTGGACGTCAGCGGCGACGTGCAGGGTGATACCTTGAAAGTCAGTTCGATCAAACTATTGTAAGGCTCTTTCGCCAGCCCGACTGCGTGCCAGGGTTCCCATTCCCCGGCGCGCAATTCGACCTGAACATAGTGTGGGCTAACCACGGTTTTGCAGTTGTTGCCGGTCTCAGGCTTGTTGATGTGGCTCTTCGACGTGTGTTGGAATGCTGGTTCCAGCGTCATAGAACAACGCAAAAAAAACAGTCCCAAGATCGCTCCATCGATCAATCCACCGACGGTTCCGATAACGATAGTGGCAATGGCCCGGGATAGTTAAGACCAAGGATATCCAGAAATGTCGGTTGAATGAAGCGCATGCCGTGGCTGGGGTGTGCCAAATGAATCAAGCCGACGAACAGAGCGGCCACGCCCCACGCGGCATTCGAGGCGTGTGTGCGCACGAGCGCCGACGTAGTCGAACAATCGGGCATATTACGGTCGTTTCCTCGAAGAGTATGAATGACCCATTGTTGGAAAGTGCGAGTGGGCAAAAGATAAGAGTACGCACTTTACCGACGCTCGCGGCCAACAGCACTGAACTCTTGCCCCCCTCTCGCATCGAAAGCGAGGCGGGTGCTCTTAGAAGTCTTGGCAGAAGTTCTGCTGAAGGCCCATGGCCTCGGTAACTCCCACATCTTCACCGTTGTTTTTTTGAGATAGGAGGGTGGTGCCATGTCAAAAGCGTTCAAGCGTGGTGACCACGTCGAGTGGAACTCGGAGGCTGGCAGAGTTCGCGGGGTGATTGTCATGAAGGTTATTTCCGACGTATGGTTCAGAAACCGCGTGCATGGCGCGTCGAGGGCCGAACCCCGGTACTTTATCGAGGATGACGAAACGCACTCGATAGCAATCCTCAAAGGAGAGGGCCTGAGACTCATAGACACTGGGCAGGACAAGCCGACCAAGGAGAAAGACGCAAAAACATGGGCAGCCATTGTGGTGAGGGGAGCAACGTATCCGGCTTCCGGCCGGTCGGTATGGCTTCGCCTCCGGACGGATACAAGGATGGGACGTGATCGAACACCGTTTCGGTAGCAACGTGGTCGAATCTGGTTAAGTTGGAGAATGCGATGTCGGATGTTCAACCGGTTCTCGGTTCAAAGCCAGTGTGGCTGGATGACAAGACAAAATCCATTATGGATCGAACGATTGCGCGTGAGCAGTCGCTCTCGCGCTTATTGATGAGCTACATCGTGAGTGGTCTGATCTTTATGCTCTTGCCCGGAACCTTTCTTGGCGTGTGGAACCTCATCAAAATAAGCAGCCGCGAAGCGGCCGACTCCGTTTCCCCCGCATGGATTCAGGCCCACGGCCACGCGCAATTGTTCGGTTGGGTGGGAACGTTCATCTTGGGTATTGGCTTCTACTCAATTCCGAAGTTGAGGAAGCTGAAGGCGTTTGCACTTTGGGAAGGGTGGCTGTGTTTGGCGCTGTGGGTCGTCGGTGTGACCTCCCGCTGGTTTGTCAATATCTATCCCTGGCACTGGCGCCTTCTGATGCCTCTCTCGGCGGCGCTCGAATTCGCTGCCTTTCTGATTTTCTTCAGAGCCGTCGCGAGTCACCGGCCGTCGAGCGGTGCGCCGAGACCATGGGAGCCCTGGATTTTCGTAGTAATCGCCGCGACCTTGGGTCTGCTAGCATCGTTGCTGCTAAATTTGGATGTATCGATTCAACTAGCCCGTCACGCGGCGACCCCGGCTCTTCCGCACGAATTCGACCAGCGTTACTTAATCGTTTCGACCTGGGGTTTCCTGGTTCCTATGGTGTGGGGCTTCAGTTCGCGTTGGCTTCCAGTATTCATGGGGCTCAAGCCCTTGCGGAGTTCGTTGCTCCTGTTGGCGCTCGGTTTGAACACGATGGGGGTCGTGGCTGGTTTTTTTGAACGCTTCACGGCAGCGGGCATTTTTGTTCTTGCGGGCGCAGCAACGGCGATTACAGCGATCCGGTTCTTCGAACCGGCGGCGAAGCCCGCGAAGACGATCAATGTCCATGGAAGCTTCCCGATCTTCATCCGCATCGCCTACGGATGGCTCTTGCTTGCTGCAGCGCTCAGCGTGTGGGCGTCGCTGGCCGGGGAGACCGCGGGAATCTGGGGAGCGTCCCGGCACGCACTGACCGTTGGATTCATAGCGGCGATGGTTTTCTGTGTAGGGCAGAGAGTGCTGCCGTCGTTCTGCGGGATGCGAGTGTTGTGGAGTCCCAAGCTGATGCTTTTGATGCTGGTGCTGTTGATGGGCGGCTGCACACTCCGCGTCGCGTCAGAAATCCTTGCCTACCAGGATTACGCGTCCTGGGCATGGAGCGTTTTACCGGTTTCCGCGCTGATCGAGCTTGCCGCGGTATCAATGTTCGCCGTAAACCTCATCGTTACATTCCTTCGTCCGCCAATCGTTGTCAGCACGCCGTTGACCATGACCACCGAGTAGCAGCCTTCACAGTTTGTCGCTGCCTCCGAGACCCCTTCATGCTGATTAGAGTTCGATCTCTGCTTCGGTTTCGATGGGTGGAGTCTGCGTTCCCGTGTCCTGGTGGTGATCGAGTGAATCACTAATTCGACCAGGTGCCATCACAGAAAAAACGACGCTTGTCGCCGGATGAGTCGGACCCCAGATTCGCTCACGGTCCGCAGGTGTGCGCGCAGAGCCATTACAGATGTTTCATCGGATGATACAAACGTTCCATTGTCACAAAGGCAGCTTGGTTTCAGCATCACATTCGCAATGACAGCACGAATATTTTTGGCCGAGATGGGAGGCCCGGCAACGGGCAGCGGCTGTGACTTCGACAAATAACTGGCCGAGACCGTCAGGCGAGGTAGATCGGTGATCTGAGGAACGACGCTCCCGGGGTGTTCCATACATTCAGGGGGCATGATCACCCGAACCGATGTTGGCGGGAGATCGATGCGATGGGGCGGTATCTCATTTTTCTTTTTCGTGTCTGTGTATTGCTAACTCTCGGACTATGTACACGACTCATGGCGGAGATCCCCGCGCCTGCTCCGGTTTCCAGCAGCCTCCCGCCAATTCTCCGCGATGTTGGAATCGACCAGAAATTAAACAGTCAAGTCCCACTCGATCTGGTGTTTCACGACGAGAGCGGGAACGAGGTTAGCCTGAAGCAGTATTTCGGCCGAAAGCCAGTGGTCCTGGTGCTTGCTTATTACGATTGTCCGATGCTTTGCACGCTCGTGCTGAATGGTCTCCTGCACAGTCTCAAAGAACTGAAGTACAACGTCGGGCAGGAGTTCGAAGTTGTGACGGTCAGCTTTGATCCCACGGAGAAACCGGCGCTTGCTGCAGCAAAGAAGGCGATCTACGTCGGGCTGTACGGGCGCCCGAATGCTGGCGCAGGCTGGCATTTTCTAACTGGAGATGAATCTTCGATTCGTCAACTGGCACAGGCCGTCGGCTTCCGGTACAACTACGATCCAAACACCAAACAATACGTCCACGCAACGGGGATTATGGTACTGACTCCGGATGGCCGGCTCGCAAGGTACTTCTACGGCATACAGTACCCGAGCGGGAACTTGCGTCTCGCGTTGGTCGAGGCGTCTCAGGGGAAGGTCGGATCCCCGGTCGATCAGTTTCTGTTGTACTGCTCGCAATATGACCCGGAGACGGGGAAGTACAGCGTGATCATTTCCCACATCCTTAAGCTTGTGGCTCTTGCCACGGTCCTCGGTCTCGGTGGCTTGATAGCGGCAATGTCTGTGCACAGAAGGCGCGCGGCGGTGTGAACGGAAAGTGTCCATTGAATCATCTGGTTGCGTAAAGGGGAGCGCAGCAAGGCCATGTCAAGCGAGCCTTTTCAGAATTTAGCCCAAGCCTCGAGATGGGCAACCGACTGGCAAAACCTCTTTTACTTTGAGGTGGGTATCTTCGTCTTTTTCAGCGCCTTGATCTTCGGCGTGATTTTTTATTTTGCGCTTAAATACCGACGTCGTTCCCCAGACGAAATACCTCCGCCGACCAAAGACAACCTTGCTCTTGAAATCACCTGGACCGTTGTTCCGAGCGGCCTGTGTGTGGTGATGTTTGTGTGGGGTGCGGCGCTTTTCGTTAAGAGTGCGCTTCCGCCTCCAACTTCCACGGAAATCTACGTGCTGGGAAAGCAATGGATGTGGAAGATCCAATATTCAAATGGCAAACGCGACATCAACGAGCTCCACGTGCCACGGGGCGTTCCGGTGAAGCTCACGATGGTTTCTCAGGACGTAATCCACGACTTTGCAATTCCCGCGTTCCGAATCAAGAGGGACGTCCTGCCTGGCCACTACACGACCGAATGGTTTACCGCCACCAAGCTGGGCCGATATCACCTTTTCTGCGACCAGTACTGTGGGACTTCGCACTCCGCGATGATCGGGTGGGTCACCGTCATGGAACCAGCGGAATACGCGCGGTGGCTGAGTAGCGGAAGCGCGGGAAGATCCGTGGTTGAAGAGGGAGCGGAACTGTATCACCAATACGCCTGCAGCACGTGTCACGACACCGGAAAAGGCCCGTCGCTTCTTGGTTTGTACGGTTCGTCTGTGAAACTAACCAACGGCCAGACGGTCATTGCCGATGATGCGTACATTCGCGAATCCATCCTTACCCCATCGGCGAAGATTGTCGCGGGCTATAAGCCGATCATGCCGGCCTTTCAAGGCCAGTTGAACGAAGAACAACTCTTGCAGCTTTCGGCGTATATCAAATCGCTGGCACTGCAACAGAGTGACGGAAGAAAGGCTGCGAAGAAATGAGTACAGCGGCAACTGAAATCGCCGTTCTGCCACGGGTTCACTATCTGAACGCCAGCTATGGCGTGAAATCCTGGCTCTTGACCACCGACCACAAGAGAATTGCCTGGCTCTATCTCATCGCAATTACTTTCTTTTTCTTCGTGGGCGGCCTGGCAGCGACGCTCATGCGGTTGAACCTGATCGAGCCGCAGGGATCTCTCGTCGAGCCGTCCACCTACAACAGGCTTTTCACCCTCCATGGTCTGATCATGATCTTCTTCTTCCTGGCTCCGTCCATTCCGGCGGTCTTAGGAAACTTCCTAATTCCTTTGATGGTGGGCGCGAAAGACGTTGCGTTTCCCCGGCTGAATCTGTTCAGTTGGTACATCTTCATGGCCGGCGGGACGTTTTTCCTTTACGCCGTCATCACGGGGGGCGTGGACACCGGCTGGACGTTTTACACTCCGCTTAGCTCAACCTACTCGAACTCGAATGTAATGCCTGCAGCGATGGGAGTCTTTATCTCCGGTTTTTCTTCGGTTCTCACGGGGCTCAACTTTATCGTCACGATCCATACGATGCGAGCTCCTGGACTGACTTGGTTTCGTCTCCCGCTTTTCCTGTGGTCCCTGTATGCGACCAGCGTCATCTTCATTCTCGCCATGCCGGTCATTGCCATCACGATGGTATTGCTGATGCTTGAACGCTTCCTGCATTTCGGCTTCTTTGACCCGGCATTGGGAGGAGACCCAATCCTCTTCCAGCATCTCTTTTGGTTCTTCGGGCATCCTGAGGTGTACGTATTGGTACTGCCATCGATGGGAGTGATTAGCGAACTGATCGCCGCATTCTCCAGAAAGCGAGTCTTCGGCTATGGCTTCGTCGCCTTTTCAAGTGTCGCCATCGCGGCGCTTTCTTTTCTCGTCTGGGGTCACCACATGTTCATCAGTGGCGAGTCCCTTTACGTTGGTCTGATCTTCTCGATTTTCAGCTTTGCCGTGGCGATCCCCTCAGCGATCAAGGTCTTCAACTGGACGGCCACGCTTTATAAGGGATCGATATCCTTCGACGCACCCATGCTCTATGCACTTGGGTTCATTGGTCTTTTTACGATGGGAGGATTGACAGGCCTGTTCCTGGCGACACTTGCGATCGACGTGCACGTACATGACACCTACTTCATCGTCGCGCATTTTCATTTCATCATGGTGGGCGGAGCGGTAATGGGTTATCTCGGCGGTATCCACTACTGGTGGCCGAAGATGACCGGAAGACTGTATCCCGAGCGCTGGGCCAAGATTGCGGCCGTGTTGGTGTTTGCCGGCTTTATCCTTACGTTTGGGCCGCAATTCATCCTCGGCTATCTGGGTATGCCCCGACGGTATGCCGTCTATCCCCCAGAGTTTCAGACACTGAATGTGCTGTCTTCGGCCGGAGCATCGATTCTGGCCATCGGTTATTTGATCCCACTCGTGTATTTAATCTGGTCACTTCGATACGGCCCGATCGCAGGCCCCAACCCCTGGGGAGCCACGGGGCTCGAGTGGACGACCGCTTCGCCGCCTCCCACGGAGAATTTCGCAGTGACGCCAGTCGTCACGGAGGAAGCTTACGCGTATGGCAACGGGAGGAGCGAGCCTGCTTAGCGGCCCCGCTTCCTGAAGACGGAGGCGTGTATTGTGCCGGAATGCGATACGGATGATCTCGTTGTTTATGGTGGCCGTCGGAATTCGGCCCGGCACCTCAGCACTTAGCACGACCGTTACAGGCGTTTCTACTGCAGGTATAAACGAACTATTGTTCCCACGCCGGAACAGTTTCAGGATGCCGAGTGGAGAAAAGAAGCACCGCGATTGGAAAAAGCGGTGACTAGGTAGAGGCAAAGGTGACGTACGCTGAACGACTTGCCGAATATGTCTGCAGGGTGTCGTACGATGACATATCGCAAGACGCCCGCGAACAGCTCAAGATTCACATTCTCGACTCCCTGGGATGCGCCGTTGGTGCCATCGGTAGTGAGCCGGTTCAGCTTGTTCGCAACCAAGTGGAAGAATTCGACGGCGAGGGAAACTGCACACTCATCGGCGGAGGACGGGCTGCGCCAGACCGAGCTTCTTTTTACAACGGTGCTCTGGTTCGTTACCTCGATTTCAACGACAGCTATCTGAGCAAAGGCGAGACTTGCCATCCGAGCGACAACCTCGCTCCCGTCCTCGCTGCAACGGAATACGCAAATGGTACGGGTCGCGAGCTGATGACGGCCCTGGCGGTCGCGTATCAAGTGCAGTGTCGGCTGAGCGACGTCGCGCCAGTTCGGGCTGCTGGTTTCGACCATACGACGCAAGGAGCTTATGCCGTAGCAGCGGGAGTGTCGAAAGCGCTCGAGCTGAATGCCGCACAGACCGCAAACGCAATCGGGATTTGCGGGACCGCTTTCAACGCTTTACGGGTGACCCGCACAGGCAGGCTTTCCCACTGGAAAGGCTTGGCGTACCCGAACACGAGCGCCGCCTGCACCTTTGCGACATTCCTTGCAAGGAAAGGGGTAACGGGTCCGGTGGAAGTCTTCGAAGGCGAAAAGGGGTTCATGGATGCGATCGTCGGATGCTTTTACATCGATTGGACGCGCGAGGCTCTGGAGCGCGTCAACGCCACAATTCTCAAGAAATACAACGCCGAGGTTCACGCACAGACGGCAATTGAATGCGCTCTGCAACTGAGCAAAGAGGAGAAATTCAATCCCGCGGATATACAGCATATCGATGTGGAAACGTTTGATGTTGCGTACCGCATTATCGGTGGCGGGGAGGAGGGAGATAAGACGATGGTGGGCACGAAGGAGGAAGCAGATCACAGTCTCCCGTACTTGATTAGTGTGGCACTGCTCGACGGGCAGGTCATGCCGGAGCAGTACTCCCTGGATCGAATTAGCCGCTCCGACGTACAAGAATTGCTCAACAAAGTGTCCATCTACCCGAGAGAGGAATTCTCAAGCCGTTTCCCCAACGAGATGCCTTGCCGACTCGCGATCGCTCTGGGCGACGGCCGGGTATTGACGAAAGAAATTTCCGATTATCCAGGGTTCATTACCCAGCCGATGACCTGGGAAATGGCGTTCGAAAAGCTCGAAAGGGTTGCCAGTCCATCGACGACAAGTTCAGCGCGGCGTTCGATTGCCGATGCCGTGAAAAATCTGGAAACCATCAACGTCAGAGATCTCACACGATTGCTCCATGACCTCGGGGCTCCGAAGAAGAACGTTCAAAAAGCCTCAAGCGTCCGGAAGGAGTCATGATGACTGTCCACATGCAAGATCAGACAGAGGAAAGGGCCTTTCGGTTTCTGAAGACCAACGAGCGCGAACCCAAACCGCGGAAACGAGGGGTCACGGAGATACGAGGGCCGTACTATTCACCGCTCGGCAAGCGGTACCTGGAAGACATTCTGGAAACGATGGGGAACTATGTCGACGCACTGAAATTCGCGGGAGGGTCCTTCAGCCTGATGCCACGAAAGGCTTTGGCCGAACTGATCTCCGTGTGCCACAAGCACGATGTGTTGGTTTCTACCGGCGGATTTATCGAGCATGTCCTCACACAGGGGCCGGACGCCGTAAACAGCTATATCAAGGAATGCAAGGAGTTCGGCTTCGACATCATCGAAATCTCGAGCGGTTTTATCACTTTGCCTGCGGACGACTGGTTGCGTGTCGTGGAAAAAGTCCAGAAGGCCGGTCTGAAAGCCAAACCCGAAGTCGGCATTCAATTCGGAGCAGGCGGCGCCACCCGAGCGGAAGAACTCGAGGCCGAAGGGACACGCGATCCCGAATGGCCGATCCTGCTTGCCAAACGGTTTCTTGCCGCGGGGGCTTACACGATCATGATCGAGTCGGAAGGAATCACGGAAAACGTGAAAAGCTGGCGAACGGATGTCCCGGCCAAAGTGATCAATGCTCTGGGCTTGGAGAACGTGATGTTTGAAGCGGCCGATCCGGAAGTCTTTGCCTGGTACATCAAGAATTACGGGCCGGAGGTCAATCTGTTTGTGGACCACAGTCAAATCGTGCAGCTGGAATGTCTCCGCTCAGGGATCTGGGGAACCGCAAGTCTTTGGGGACGGGTTGTCAGCTATAAGGGGTAAATGCGGGCATGCAGAATAGAAGAGCCAACGCCGGCAACGGGAACGAAAACCACGATTCGAAGGCAATCGCCGCGTTGGACGCCCAACTGGATGTGACTCCGGAAGAGGTTCTTCGAGGTCTAGAGGTTGACGGGACGACTTCGAAGGGCGATCGCCTGGCGGCGATTGTGAAACTCTTGCTGCTGGAATTGGGTGTGGATGCGGAGAGTCAACACTTTAGAGAGACGCCGGGGCGAGTGGCCCGTTTCTATCGAGAGTTTACCCAGGGTTTCTGCGTGAAACCCGAAGCCATTCTGAAAACGTTCCGGTCTGAGGCGCGGGAACTTGTCGTGGTTTCGTCCGTCGATTTCTTTTCGCTCTGTCCTCATCACCTGTTGGTGTACGGAGGAAAAATTCACTTCGGCTACATACCGAAGGGTCAGATCGTAGGGGTGTCAAAAATTCCGCGTCTCGTTCAAGCCATGGCTGCGCGGCCGGTTGTTCAGGAGGAACTGGTATCCAGCATTGCGGATGCATTTATGGCTGTGGTGAAACCCTCGGGTTGCATTGTGAGGGCGATTGGCAAGCATGATTGCGTCGCGGTGCGAGGCGTGAAGTGCCCGGCGACGGGCATGGTGACCGTGGCAAAGAGGGGAATTTTCGAGCAGCAGAGAGTCTACATCGAGGAGTTCGACCGGGCCGTCACAGAGGGGCAAGGGTGTGTCCGCTAATGGAAACACTGCGCCGTAGGCTACTGGAGCGACGAGCGACCCGGAAGGCTTCAGGGAGAGCCAGCCGAGAGTTTCGATATTCGAGTCGTCGGTGGCCTGTTGCGAGAGGAGGACACAATGCAAGCGAGGATTGAGTACGCGAAGGTGGCGCCAATGGCGATGGCAGCGATGTATACGCTGGAGCAATATGTGCGACAGAGCGGGTTGAACCCTTCGCTTCTGGAACTTGTCAAGCTGCGAGCGTCGCAAATCAACGGGTGCGCTTACTGCGTTGACATGCATACCAAGGACGCGCGTGCCCGGGGTGAGACCGAGCAGCGCTTGTACGCAGTCGCTGTGTGGCAAGAAACGCCATTCTTCACGGAGCAAGAACGTGCTGCGCTGGCTTGGACGGAAGCGGTCACCTGGGTGAGGCGGCGGCATGTGCCGGAAGGGGTGTACGAACTGGCTCGGCGGTATTTTGGCGAAAAGGAATTGGTGGATTTGACGATGGCGATCATCGCAATCAATGGGTGGAACAGGCTCGCAATCAGCTTCCGGACTGTCCCGGGCTCGTACCAGCCGGCTATCGAGGGTAAGAAAAACGCAACCGCAAGTCGGGCCGTGGCTTCGATACCCACTCAGGAACGAAGCGACACCAGGAGCCACTCGTGACGAGTACGAGCCGCCGTCGGGAGCCAGCCGGCCGCACAAGCGGTCGAAAAGGGTCGCCCTTGATTCTCACCGTGGGCCATTCCACGCGCGCGCGGCAGGAATTCATCGAGTTGCTTCAGGCAAATGGCGTGAAGCAGTTGATCGATGTGCGGACGATTCCTCGGTCTCGTCACAATCCGCAGTTCAATCGCGCGTCGTTGTCGCACGCCTTGCGACATGCCGGTATCGGGTATCGCCACATGCCCGGGCTCGGCGGACTACGACATGCCCAGAGGGACTCGAGCAACACAGGGTGGCGGAACAAGAGCTTTCGAGGGTATGCGGACTACATGCAGACGCCGGAGTTTCAAACGGCAATTCAGAAGGTGATCGCGGTTGCGACACGGAAGCGAGTTGCATTGATGTGCGCTGAGGCGGTGCCTTGGCGCTGCCATCGTTCCTTGATTGCGGATGCGCTGCTGGCCCGAGGCTTCCCGGTCGATGAGATTCAGGGCACTTCACACAGGCGCTCACATTCATTGACCCCGTGGGCTCGTATCGAGGGCACACAGGTCACGTATCCGTCGAGTCGCACCGTGGGGAAGTTGCACTTGATCCCGACAGCATCACACAGGAGGACAAAGATGATCCGGATCAAACGTGTCTACGAGAAGGCCGCCCCGGAAGATGGCAGGCGTTTTCTTGTCGAGCGGCTGTGGCCGCGTGGAATCAAGAAATCCGCGCTCGACATCGACGCATGGCTGAAAGAAGTTGGGCCAAGCACTGCTTTGCGGAAATGGTTCGGGCATGAGCCGAAAAGATGGGAGGAATTCCACCGGCGATATTTCTCCGAACTCGACCGAAACGTGCACGCGTGGACGCCGATTCTGGAGGCCGTCCGTCAAGGACGTGTGACACTGCTCTTTAGCTCACATGATACCGAGCACAACAATGCTGTCGCGTTGAAAGAGTATTTGGAATTCAAAATGAGGGGGAAGGAAGAGGTCCACATCAACACACGCAATGCCGCAGCCTGAGGTGGTAAGTGAGCCTGCTTCTGAGCGGGCATAAGAGGACGTTGCAGAAGGAGAGAGGGGCCGTGGATGCGCTCTTGGAACTAAGGAAACAGGGACAATCAATCTGGCTGGACTACATCCGCCGGGATCTCATCGTCAGCGGGAGCCTCAAACGCTTGATCGACGTTGATGGCGTCACCGGAATAACCAGCAACCCGGCAATTTTTGAACGGGCGATCGATGAGAGCACTGATTACGACCAAGCAATCCAAGCGCTCTTAGCGGCTCATCCGAAGTTTCATGGAACGGAAGTGTATGATCGGCTCGCTATCGAGGACGTTCGAATGTCCGCAGATTTGTTGACACCGATCTATGAACGCACCGGAGGTGCCGATGGATATGTGAGCCTGGAACCGCCTCCCCAATCAACACGTAACTCCCAAGAAACCATTCAGGAGGCTCGCCGTTTATGGAGAGCCATTAACCGCCCGAATCTAATGATCAAGGTGGTTGCCACAAAAGAAGGGGTCAAAGCTGTCGAGGCGCTGATTGCGGAAGGGATAAACGTGAATATCACCCTGATGTTTTCTCTGCGTCACTATGAAGCCGTTGCGGGCGCATACATCCGTGGAGTAACTCGTTGTCCCACTCCCTCAAACGTGGCCTCTGTTGCGTCGTTTTTTGTGAGCCGCGTGGATGCAGAGGTCGATCGCGGGCTGGAACAAAATGACAGCCAGGAAGCGCTCGCGCTGCGCGGAAAGATCGCCATCGCAAATGCCAAGATGGTCTACAAGCGCTTTCGGGAGATCTTTTGCGGCGACGCCTTCGCCCCTTTACGCCAAAAACATGTCCGCGTCCAACGTCCCCTATGGGCGAGCACCGGTACCAAGAATCCCGAGTACTCAGATGTGATGTATGTGGAAGAGCTCATCGGCTCTGACACGGTGAACACGATACCGCCGGCGACGCTTGATGCGTTTCGAAACCATGGAAAAGTGAGAGGGAGTACCGTGCTTGAAGGGGTCTCGAGCGCTGAAGAGATGCTTCACCGTCTTTCCTCGCAAGGAATTGACCTCGATGCAGTAGGCGAGAAGTTACAAGAAGACGGAGCGGCAGCTTTCGCTTCCGCATATGATCGCGTTGTGACTGCTATCGAGGAGAAACACCGCTTTGGGGTTCCGGCGGCATCGGGCCGACATTCCTGAAGCTTGCACTGTGCCGTCGTCGAGGAGCAGATTTCACTAAGGAGAGAGAGATGGATTCCGCAACTAAACCCCCAGTTCACGCAGGTGCGCTTCGTCCCCCCGGGCCATTAGACGACCCGATGCTTACGTTTGATCTGAAGGCGGAGATCGAGCGATTACGGGGAGAGAATGCCTGGCAGGGTGGGCGGAACTCCAAAACGCTCGTGAAACACGCCGACTTCCGGGTCGTCCTAGTGGTGCTGAAAGCGAAAGCGCGCCTCCACGAACACAAGGCAGCCGGTAGGATCTCCGTGCAGGCGGTTGCGGGTCACATTCGAATGCACGTCGGGGGCAAGATCTTCGATCTTCCCGAAGGACATCTGCTGGCGCTCGAGCGCGCGCTCCCGCACGACGTCGAAGCTCTTGAGGACAGTGCGTTTCTGCTAACCATCTGCTGGCCTGAAGAAACCGAGAAGAGCTAAGGAAGGCAACCGGTCGTTGCGAACAACAAGGAAGTTTTGAGGAGTGGAAGATTTGAGCGAAAGTCTTTGGCCAGTGGGCGTTTATTTCATACTCGTCGTCATCCTGACGGGTGCGATGCTCACTATTTCCTATCTTCTCGGCCAACGACATCAGGATCGAGCAACGGGATCTCCCTTCGAATCAGGCATTGTCTCAGAAGGGTCTGCACGAGTCCGTTTCCCAACGAAGTTTTATTTGGTTGCGATGTTCTTCGTGATCTTTGATCTGGAAGCGGTGTTTCTATTTGCGTGGGCGGTTGCAGCACGCGAGCTTGGCTGGTCGGGTTATACCGAGGTCGTCGTGTTTATGGGGATTCTCATGGCCGTCCTTGGGTATTTGTGGCGGGTAGGTGCGCTGGATTGGGCTCCGATTCGAAAACGTCTGGCGTTGGGAGAACGAAAGACATGAACTGGTCAACCACAAGGCCGAACTCGACTGCTCTGCCCCCCGATGTGGAGCGGGGACCTTTCGACGAAGCGATTCGCCGCACGCTCGTAGTTTCGCGGCTTCAGGACCTGTTGGCGTGGGGCCGGAAGAACTCGATTTGGCCCTTCAACTTCGGGCTTTCCTGTTGCTTCGTCGAATTAGCCACAAGCATCACGAGCAAGTATGACATCGCACGGTTCGGTGCGGAGGTGATTCGGGGAACACCCCGCGAAGCAGACCTGATGATAATCGCCGGAACGGTCTTCATCAAAATGGCGCCGATTGTCCAACGGCTTTACGAACAAATGATGGAACCCCGCTGGGTGATTTCGATGGGATCATGCGCGAATTCCGGGGGAATGTACGACATCTACAGTGTGGTTCAGGGCGTGGATAAGTTTCTCCCGGTAGATGTTTACGTTCCCGGCTGCCCACCGCGCCCCGACGCTTTCATCGAAGGTCTGCTGCTCTTGCAACATGCGGTGGGAACGGAGAAGCGCCCCTTGAGTTGGGTCGTTGGCCCGCAAGGAGTCGAGCGCGGACTTTTGCCTTCCCAGCGCGACCTGAAACGTTCGGAACGACAAAAAGCCACGGTCCTGCGGCCACCCGACCAAGTCTGACACCCTTTGTGAATCGCTCATGAATACTTTAGCGACCATTACCGACGAGCTTCACGAGACATTTGGATCCGCAATTGTTGCCACCCCGCCCGCGCGCGACGGCATCCCGACGCTGTGGATTGCCCGTGAAAGAATATGCGACATTCTGCGTCATCTGAAACTTGGAGTGGATAGCCCGTATCGGATGCTGTATGACCTAACCGCCATCGACGAACGCCTGCGCGTGCATCGCGCCGGTCAGCCCGCCGGTGATTTCACCGTCGTTTACCATCTCTTATCATTCGATCGCAACGAGTACATTCGCCTCAAAGTTGCTCTGACGCATGACGATCTACATATTCCGACGATTACGGGCATCTGGCCAGCCGCGAATTGGTACGAGCGCGAGATTTGGGACATGTTCGGCATCGTCGTGGATGGCCATCCGCATTTGACACGCATTCTCATGCCGCAAACGTGGCAAGGGCATCCGCTGCGCAAGAATCACCCCGCGCGCGCCACCGAAATGGGGCCATTCGAATTGCCGCCCGAGAAGGAAGACCGCGAGCAAGAGGCTTTGCGCTTCCGCCCCGAGGAATGGGGCATGCGACGCGCCAGTGAAGATTCCGATTTCATTTTTCTCAATGTTGGGCCGCAACATCCCGGCACCCACGGAGTCCTCCGCATTGTTCTGCAACTCGACGGAGAGGAAATCGTCGATGCCGTACCGGAGGTTGGTTTCCATCATCGCGGCGCCGAAAAGATGGGCGAGCGCCAGAGTTGGCATACCTTCATTCCTTACACGGACCGAATCGATTATCTCGGTGGCGTGATGAATAATCTCGCTTATCTCACCGCCTTCGAGAAGCTCGCTGCGATCGAAGTCCCGCCCCGCGCTCAGGTCATTCGAGTCATGTTGTCCGAGCTGTTCCGCATCATCAGCCACCTCGTTTGGTACGGCACGTTTGCGCAGGACGTTGGTCAGATGTCTCCGGTCTTTTATACCTTCAATGATCGTGAGAAAGCCTTTGGCATTATCGAAGCCATCTGCGGTGCCCGCATGCATCCCAACTGGTTTCGCATCGGCGGGGTGGCGCAGGATTTGCCCGAGGGTTGGGACGGTCTGTTGCGCGAGTTCGTGAAGTATTTTCCTTCGCGGCTGAAGGAGTATGACCGCGAAGTCATGCAGAACCACATCTTCAAGGCGCGCACCCAAGGTGTAGGCGTGTACACATTGAAGGAAGCGATCGATTGGGGCGTAACGGGTCCCAATCTGCGCTCGTGCGGTTTCGCGTGGGACTTCCGCAAGAAACAGCCCTACTCCGGCTACGACCAATTCGATTTCGATATTCCCACCGCGACACACGGGGATTGCTATGACCGCGCCGTTGTCCGCGTCGAGGAAATGCGCCAGAGCATCCGCATCATCGAGCAATGCATTGAGAACATGCCGTCCGGCCCTTACAAATCCTTCGAAGCGCTTTCGGCTCCCCCTCTGAAGGAGCGGACCATGCATGACATCGAGACCTTGATCACCCATTTCCTGAGTGTGAGCTGGGGCCCGGTGCCGCCGCCCGGGGAAGTCTTGGGCGCGATCGAAGCCACGAAGGGAAACAACGGCTACTACCTGGTGAGCGATGGCAATACGACTTCTTATCGCACGCGCATCCGTACCCCTTCGTTTGCGCATATGCAGACGCTTCCGTTGCTGTGCCGTGGCTTGATGGTCCCGGACTTACTCGCGATTTTGGGCAGCCTCGATTTCGTGCTTGCTGACATCGACCGATGAGGAGGGTTCGCCTTGCTAAGCGCTGAAGAACAGACGGAAATCCAAACGGAAATGGCGCACTATCCGGACAAGAAATCCGTTTGTATTGATGCCATGAAAATCGTTCAGCGTCATCGCGGCTGGGTTTCGGACGAAAACCTTCGCGACATCGCGGAGTATCTCGGCATGTCCGCAGATGAATTGGACGGTGTCGCCACCTTTTACAACCTTATCTTCCGCAAGCCCGTTGGCCGCCACGTCGTCATGGTTTGTGACAGCGTGAGTTGTTGGATCATGGGTTACAACCGCGTATGCGAGCAGCTTACCGCGCGGCTGGGGATTCAACTGGGCGAGACCACGACCGACGGGCGGTTCACTTTGCTGCCAATCGTGTGTCTTGGCGCGTGCGATCATGCGCCGGTATTGATGATCGATGAAGACCTGCATCGTGATCTCGATCCGCAAAAACTCGATTCGGTCTTGGACCAGTACAAGTGACGGGAACGATGGAAACGCCGCTCACGAAGAATATCCGTCCAGAGGGCGAGCCGCCGGACCTGAAGACGTATGAAAAATCCGGAGGCTATCAGGCCGCCCGAAAAGCGCTGCGAATGTCGCCTGCGGAAATCACCGAAGCGGTGAAGGAATCGACGCTTCGCGGCCGCGGCGGCGCCGGCTTTCCGACCGGAATGAAGTGGAGCTTCGTGCCGATGGGTGAGGCAGCTCCACACCCGAAATATCTGGTCTGCAATGCGGATGAGATGGAGCCCGGCAGCTTCAAGGACCGTTTGTTGCTGGAAGGTGACCCGCACCAGCTGATCGAGGGCATGATTATCGCGACCCGCGCGATCGAAGCGGATATTGCATACATTTTCCTTCGGGGCGAATACGTCCTCTCCGCCAGGCGTCTCGAGAAGGCGATTCAGGAAGCTTACGCAAATCATTATCTCGGAAAGAACATTGCCGGATCTGGCTGCAGCCTCGACATGTACGCGCACACCAGCGCCGGCCGTTACATGTGCGGGGAAGAAACGGGCCTGCTCAATGCGCTCGAAGGTAAGCGTGCGAACCCACGTGCCAAGCCGCCTTTCCCGCAGGTCTCGGGCCTGTGGGGCAAGCCAACGATCGTGCAAAACGTGGAGACGCTGTGCAACCTCCCGCACATCATCACGAACGGTGCGGAATGGTTCAAGGGCCTCAGCCGGACGAAGAATGGCGGAACAAAACTCTATGGCGCCAGTGGCAAAGTGAAGCGGCCCGGCCTGTGGGAGCTGCCGATGGGCGCGACAATCCGCGAAATTCTCGAGGAATATGCCGGAGGAATGCGTGACGGCCTGAAATTTCGCGGGGTGCTCCCCGGCGGGGCATCTACCGATTTTCTCATTGGGGATCATCTTGACGTGGCGATGGATTTCGATGAAGTCCAAAAAGTCGGAAGCCGTCTCGGCACGGGCACAATGATTATTCTCGACGACAGGACTTGTCCGGTCGGCATGTGCGCAAACCTCGAGCACTTTTTCGCACAGGAATCCTGCGGGTGGTGCACCCCATGCTGGAGCGGATTGCGGTACGCCGCTCGAGTCTTGAAGGCCATGGAAGAAGGACAGGGCCAGGCGGGCGACATCGAAAAGCTGGAGTATCAGACGTGGTTCTGCGCTCCCGGTCATACGTTTTGCGCGCTTGCACCGGGAGCCGTTGAGCCGTTGCAAAGCGCGTTGAAATATTTTCGCGCGGATTTCGAGCGGCACATTCAGGAAAAGCGTTGTCCTTGGAGATAGCGGATGGCCTTGGCGACCATTTACATCGATGGCAAGCCCCATGAAGTCGACGCACAGAGGAACCTCCTGGAGGTGTGCCTCTCGTTGCGCCTGGATCTGCCTTACTTTTGCTGGCACCCGGCACTGGGCTCGGTGGGCGCGTGCCGCCAGTGCGCGGTGAAGCTATTCTTCAGTGAACACGATACCAAGGGCCGCATCGTCATGGCTTGCATGACCCCTGCAATCAAGAACATGCGGATCTCGATCGGGGATGCGGAAGCCAGGAAATTCCGCGCCGGGGTAATTGAAGGGCTGATGGAGAACCATCCGCACGATTGCCCGGTGTGCGACGAAGGGGGCGAATGTCATCTCCAGGACATGACGGTGATGACGGGTCATGATTACCGTGGCTATCGTTTCCCCAAGCGCACCTTCCGGAATCAGAATCTGGGTCCGTTCCTCAACCACGAAATGAACCGCTGCATCCAGTGCTATCGCTGTGTGCGCTTTTATCGCGAGTACGCTGGCGGAAACGATTTCAACGCTTTCAAGCTGCGCGACATCGTCTACTTCGGCCGCAAGGAGGACGGCGTGCTCGAGAGCGAGTTCGCCGGTAACCTCGTCGAAGTCTGTCCCACCGGTGTCTTTACGGACAAAACTCTGAAGCGCCACTACACAAGGAAATGGGACCTGACGATGGCACCATCGGTTTGTGTGCACTGTAGTCTCGGCTGCAACACAACCGCTGGCGAACGCTACGGGCTGCTGCGCCGGATCGTTAACCGTTATAACGGCACGGTGAACGGCTATTTCCTCTGCGACCGGGGCCGCTACGGGTACGAATTCGTGAACAGCAAGCAGAGGATCAGAACCCCGATTCTTCGCGTGAATGGGACGGAGCAGGGGCCCGCTAGGGAACAAGCACTCGATCACCTGCGAGGCCTGCTTTCCGCAAACCGGAGGGTCATCGGCATCGGCTCACCGCGAGCTTCGCTGGAAGCCAATTTCGCATTACGGACGCTGGTAGGCGATGCGAATTTCCACACGGGAATGTCCGACGATGAAGCTCGCTTGGTATCACGGATGCTGGACATCCTCCGCGCGGGTCCGTCACGTACGCCGTCGATGCGCGAAATCGAATCCTGCGATGCCGTGCTGGTGTTAGGCGAGGATGTACCCAACACCGCACCGCGTCTGGCACTCAGCCTTCGGCAATCATCGCGCCAGCAGCCGCTGGAGGAAGCGAAAAAGATGCACATTCCCCTTTGGCAGGATCATGCCGTCCGTGAACTGCTTCAGGAACAGCGCGGACCATTTTTTATGGCTTCAGTGAATGCGACTCGTCTGGATGACATCGCAACCGATGTCTACCGGGCGGCGCCGGACGATATCGCGCGCCTGGGCTTTGCGATCGCGCATGCGATTGACTCCGCAGCGCCGGATGTTCAGGACCTTTCACCAAGTGCGCGCGAACTTGCCCAGCGCGTTGCAACAGCGCTCCTAAGCGCACAAAAGCCTCTCGTCGTTTCGGGCCCCAGCGGTTGTAGCGAAGCTGTCATCGAAGCTGCCGCAAATGTCGCTCGCGCCCTTTGTCGTGCAGGAAAGCCCTCCGGCTTGACGTTCACGATGCCCGAATCGAACAGCGCCGGGCTGGCGATGCTTGGTGGCGCAAGTCTGAGCGCCGCTTTTGGAGCGGGCAAAAATGGTGCTGTGGATACGCTGATTATTCTTGAGAATGACCTTTTCCGTCGGGCTCCTGCGGCACAGGTGGCTACCTTCCTCAGGTCTGCATCGCACGTCGTCGTTCTCGATTCCCTCGAGAACGAAACCACGGCGCGAGGCGAGCTCGTTCTGCCAGCAGGCACGTTTGCTGAATCGGAAGGAACGCTCGTCAACAACGAAGGCCGCTCCCAGCGGTTCTTCCGAGCTTTGCCGCCCGAGGGCGAGATTCAGGAAAGCTGGAAATGGCTGGCCAAGGTCATTCCCGCGAAGAGCGACGCTCGGCCTTGGCGAATCCTCGATGACGTCATCGTCGCGCTGACCCAATCCATCCCGTCTCTAGCGGCCATTGCGAAAGCCGCACCGATGTCCGCGTTCCGCATGGAAGGCGCGAAAATTCCGCGCGAACCCCATCGTTATAGCGGACGAACCTCCATCCTCGCCAACCTCAATGTGAGCGAGCCCAAGCCGCCTCAAGATCCGGACTCCCCTCTCTCTTTCACCATGGAAGGCACGTCTCAACAACCTCCGGCCGCGCTCCTTCCTTTTTTCTGGACTCCCGGCTGGAATTCCATTCAGTCGGTCAACAAGTTCCAGACGGAAATTGCGGCTGCCCTGGAAGGGGGTGACCCCGGCGTACGGTTGATCGAGCCTGCGTCACACGGTCGCGACAATTATTTCACGAGTATCCCCGCTGCGTTTCAGCGACGCCCAAACGAATGGTTCATCGTTCCGCTGCACCATATTTATGGGTCCGAAGAGTTGAGCAATTCCGCTTCTGCCGTAGCTGAACTTGCGCCGCAGCCTTATTTGGCCTTGAACCAGAGTGATGCGAACAGGATCCACGTAAGTCCAGGCGATCAGGTCGAACTGACTCTTGATGGCTCGCGGCAACAATTTGAACTAAAGATTGCTCCGGCCATGCCTTCTGGCATTGCAGGAATCCCCGTAGGGCTCCTGGGCGCACCGGCGTTGAATCTGCCTGCCTGGTCGGCGATTTCAGCACGCAAATGACAACCTATCATCCCATCATCGCGATTATCGGGGTCCTGCTTGTTGTGCTGAACCTGGCGGCGCTGCTGATTTGGGTCGAGCGGCGGCTTCTTGCGCTCTGGCAGGACCGTTACGGACCCAACCGGGTTGGCCCCTTCGGCCTGCTCCAGCCGCTCGCCGACGCGATCAAGCTCTTCGCCAAGGAGGACTGGATTCCGCCATTCGCCGATAAAGCGGTTTTTGTACTCGCGCCCGCAATCGTCGTCTTCACGGTTCTGCTCGCTTTCGCCGTGATTCCTGTCTCTCCCGGCATTGTCGTCTCCGATTTGAACATCGCGCTGCTGTTCTTTCTGGGAATGTCTTCGCTTGGTGTGTACAGCGTCGTCCTCGGAGGCTGGGCCTCTGACAATAAGTACTCGCTTCTCGGCGGCATGCGTGCGGCGGCGCAAATGCTGAGCTACGAAGTATTCATGGGGCTTTCGCTCATGGGCGTCGTCGTCCTGTCGGGATCGTTCAATTTGTCGGACATCGTGCGTGCGCAGACCAGAATGTGGTTCGTGATTCCTCAATTCCTCGGCTTTGTCCTTTTCCTGATTGCCGGAATTGCGGAGACGCGCCGCTTGCCTTTCGACCTTCCCGAAGCGGAGAGCGAATTGATTGCCGGCTTCCATTCGGAATATTCGGGAATGAAGTTCGGCATGTTTTTCGTCGGCGAGTACATCGGCATCACGCTCATCAGCGCGATGATCACAGTTCTGTTCTTCGGCGGCTGGCTCGGACCACTTCTGCCTCCCGTCATCTGGTTCCTCATCAAGACGGGATTCTTTCTTTGTTTCTTTATTCTTCTTCGCGCCGCGCTGCCGCGTCCGCGTTTTGATCAACTGATGTCGTGGGGATGGAAAGTGATGCTGCCGCTTTCGCTGGCGAATCTGCTTGCGACGGGCGTGGTAGTGCTGTTGCTTCACCGCCGCTAGCATTTGGGAGAGACTTCGCCGCCCGGCTGGCTGCGGGCGCGCGGGACTCTAAGGAGGTTGAAATTCGATGCTGAGCCTATTGAGGACGATGTGGGACGTTTTCCTGCATACATTCCGGCCGCGTGTAACGAAGCAATACCCCGAGCAGCCTGCTTATCTCGCTCCCCGATGGCGTGGCCGTATCATCCTCTCGCGTGATCCCGACGGCGGAGAGCGCTGCGTCGCGTGCTATCTTTGCGCCGTCGCTTGCCCGGTGGACTGCATCGCGCTCGGAGCCACCGAAGACGGACACGGCCGCCGCTACCCTGAGTTTTTCCGCATCAATTTCTCTCGCTGCATCTTTTGCGGCTACTGCGAAGAGGCTTGCCCGACGTACGCTATCCAGCTTACTCCCGATTTCGAGATGTCCGAGTACAACCGGCAGAACCTCGTGTATGAGAAAGAAGATTTGTTGATCGACGGCGTCGGCAAATATCCCGGATATAACTTCTGGAGAGTCGCGGGCGTGCAGATTACAGGGAAGGGTAAGGGCCAATCGGAAAACGAGGCCCCGCCGAGCGATCTTCACGGCCTAATGCCCTGAAAGGTAAGGAAGCGATGGAGATGGTCTTCTATCTGGCAGCGACAATCGCCATCCTGGCGACAACTTTAGCGATCACGCGCTTGAATCCGGTTCATGCGCTGCTTTACCTCATCGTCTCGCTACTCGCCGTGGCGGTCGTGTTTTATGTCCTCGGCGCCCCCTTCATCGCCGCGCTCGAAGTGATCATTTACGCCGGCGCGGTCATCGTGCTTTTCATCTTCGTGGTCATGATGCTCAACCTCGGGAAGAAAACCATCCATATCGAACGGCAGTGGCTACGGCCGGGGATGTGGCCCGGTCCCGCTGTCCTGGCGGCGGTGCTGATCGCGGAGGTGGCTTTCCTGTTGATCCACGGCAGCCATGCGCAGCTTGCCGGTAAATCAGTCGACCCAACGCAAGTCGCAGTGGCCCTGTACCAACCCTATTTGATCGGGGTGGAACTGGCCTCCTTCCTTCTGATGGGAGGCTTGGTTGGTGCGTACCACCTTGGAGTTCTCCGGGTAGAAAAACGGGAGGAACAATATGCTGACGATACCCATGAGCCACGGGCTGTTTCTGGCGGCGATCTTATTCGCGCTGGGGCTGACCGGCCTTCTCGTGCGTCGTAACCTGATCTTCATCCTCATGTCGATTGAGGTCATGTTGAACGCGGCTGGCTTGGCCTTTGTCGTGGCCGGCGCGCGGTGGGCGCAGGCCGATGGGCAGGTCATGTTCATTTTCATCCTGGCCATGGCTGCAGCCGAGGTCTCGGTTGGACTGGCGCTGCTACTGCAGTTGTATCGCCAACGGCAGTCCCTCGATGCGGACGCGGCCAGCGAGATGAGAGGCTAAGTTGCTCGAATTGATCTGGCTGATTCCGGCGGTTCCTTTCGCTGGGGCGTTGGTACTGGCGATCGTAGGTCCACGAATGGGCCGCAAGGTCGTGGCCGGGGTTGGTGTGGGCTCGATCGGCCTCACCGCTCTGGTCTCCCTTCTCATCACTTGGAGTTTTCTCTCCTCGCCTCCCACAGGCGGTGCCTACACGCAAGTTCTCTGGACCTGGATGAGCGTCGACGGATTCTATCCTCAGATTGGCTTCTATCTCGATGCGCTCTCCGTGCTGATGACGCTTGTCGTGACATTCGTCAGCTTCATCATTCACCTCTATTCCGCCGAGTTCATGATCGACGATGAAGGCTACAGCCGGTTCTTCTGTTACATGAATCTCTTTGTCGCCTCGATGGTAACGCTGCTGCTTGGCAACAATCTTTTGTTGCTTTATCTGGGCTGGGAAGGCGTGGGTCTCTGCAGTTATCTGTTGATCGGGTTTTGGTACACGGACCCGGCGAATGGCCGCGCAGCTCGAAAAGCCTTTATCGTCACGCGCGTCGGCGACTCGGCGATGATCCTCGGCCTCTTTTTGCTGTTTCATCAGCTGGGCACGCTCGATATTCAATCTGTGATGAACCGTGCGGCCGAGCAATGGCCCGCAGGGTCTGTTTACGCGACAGCGGCTGCGCTCTTGCTGCTGGGCGGCGCGGTGGGGAAGTCTGCGCAACTTCCCCTGCAAACCTGGTTGCCGGACGCCATGGCCGGTCCCACGCCCACCAGTGCGCTGATCCATGCCGCGACGATGGTTACTGCTGGAGTTTATTTGATTGCGCGCACGCACGTGCTGTACGCACTTTCACCAGCCGGCCAACTCGCAGTCACAATCGTCGGGGCGGCTACCCTACTGATGGCCGGCTTCAGCGCGCTTGCCCAATCGGACATCAAGCGCGTGCTCGCCTATTCCACAGTCAGCCAGATCGGTTACATGTTTTTCGCTTGCGGCGTCGGCGCATGGTCGGCCGCGATCTTCCACTTCATGACGCACGCCTTCTTCAAAGCGCTCCTTTTCCTTGCTGCGGGCGCCGTCATCAACGCGCTCGATCACGAACACGATATTTTCAGGATGGGCGGCCTTCGCAAGGAACTGCCGGTAACGTTCTGGACTTTCCTGATCGCCGGATGCTCGCTGGCCGGATTGCCGCTTGTCACGGCGGGCTTCTATAGCAAGGGCTTGATCGTCTGGAGCGCCTGGGCGTCCGACAAAGGAAGTGCGGGCCTTTGGGCCGTCGGCGTGATCGGCGTCTTTCTCACCTCGCTTTACATTTTCCGTCTCATTTTCCTCGTGTTCTTCGGCGAAGCGAAGGAGCACGTCCACAAAAGGCCCGGTTGGACGATAAAGATCCCCCTGATCGTTCTTGGTTTCCTCTCTATCGTGGGAGGCTGGGTCAACCTTCCGCCATGGCTGGGCAACAAGCCCGCCTTTATCGATTTCCTGAGCCTCGCGTTGCCATCGGTGAAAGAAACGCGCGCGGGTTCGTTCTCGGAGCTTAGCTCCGAAGCAATCGTCACACTCGCATTCCTTGTTGGTCTGTGCCTTGCCTGGTTGTTTTTCTTGCACGAACGTAGTTGGGCGGATGCCGCTGCTCGCCCGGCGCTTTCGCGCGCGCTGCACCGCTTGTGGTTTTCCGATTGGGGCATGGACTGGCTGTACGACCGTCTCTTCGTTCGCCCGGTGATCTGGTTTGCGCGCGTCGACAAGAGCGATTGGGTGGACCTTATTTATGCCGGCATGGCTGAACTTTGCCGGGTTTCCTACCGCGGCCTTCGCGCCACCGAGAACGGCAAGGTCCGCTGGTACGCCGCCGGAATCGCCTTGGGCACGGTGATCTTGATTGCAGTGGTTCTGTTCTTATGATCTTGATTTGGCTACTCGCGATTTTGCTTGTCGGTGGAGTGCTTGCCTGGGCGGCGGCGCGCTGGAATCCTCTGCTGGCGCGCTGGATTTCGCTTGTCGCTGTCAGCGTCGATTTCGCTCTCGCGCTTTGCGTCTGGTCGCAAAAGTTCCGTCAAGTTAGCTTGCTGCCTCATTCCGCGTGGTTCGAGGAAGTCAATTGGAGCTGGATTCCAGCCTGGGGAGTTCACTTCCATCTGGCCATGGACGGCTTGAGCCTGTTGCTCGTTCTCTTGAGCTTGTTCCTGGGTATTGTCTCCGTCCTGGCTTCCTGGAGCGAGATTCAGGACGGCGTCGGCTTCTTCCATCTGAATCTTCTCTGGGTTCTGGCGGGGATCGTGGGAGTCTTCCTTGCCCTGGACCTTTTTCTCTTCTACTTCGCCTGGGAATTGATGCTGATCCCGATGTATTTCCTCATCGCGATCTGGGGCCATGAACGTCGCGTTTATGCCGCGATCAAATTTTTCCTGTTCACGCAGCTCAGCAGCCTCCTGATGCTGATTGCGATCCTAAGCCTCTATTTCTTCCATCACGCCGCAACTGGCAAATACACATTCGAGTATTCGGATCTGATCGGCACCCCTCTCTCGTCTCATGCGGCGATGTGGCTAATGCTCGGTTTTTTTGTCGCTTTTGCGGTCAAGCTGCCCATGTTCCCGCTGCACACGTGGCTTCCCGATGCGCACACCGAGGCTCCGACCGCGGGAAGCATCGTCCTTGCAGGCTTGCTCTTGAAGACCGGTGCGTATGGCATGCTGCGCTTCGTCGTTCCGCTGTTCCCCGGTGCGGCCCACCGGTTCGCTCCCGCGGCCATGACTCTCGGCGTGATCGGCATCGTTTACGGCGCAATCGTCGCTTACGGCCAGACGGATTTGAAACGCTTGGTCGCCTATACGAGCGTGAGCCATCTGGGCTTCGTTTTGCTGGGCATTTTCGCTTGGAACTCGCTGGCGCTTCAAGGCGCACTCATCGCCATGATTTGCCACGGCTTCAGTACCGGCGCGTTATTCGCGCTCGTGGGCGCCTTGCAGGAACGCACGCACACGCGCGAAATGGATCGTTTGAGCGGCCTGTGGGCGACGATCCCGCGCCTGAGCGGCGCTGGCTTATTCTTCGCTCTTGCTTCGATGGGATTGCCCGGACTGGGCGATTTCGTTGGTGAGTTTCTCGTGCTTCTCGGGACGTACAAGGAGCACCTCGGGCTCACAATCGTCGCCGTGATGGGCATCCTCGCCTCGACGTTTTACGCCCTGCAACTGGTCCAGCGTGCATTTTACGGACCCAATACGAATCGCTGGTCGGTGAGGGATTTACTCCCGCGTGAAGTTCTGATGCTTGCGCCGATGATGATGGTCCTCCTTTGGCTCGGCCTTTATCCGCAGCCCGTGTTCAACACGTTCCGTCCCGCGATGCAGGGTCTCCAGCAGACGGTCAGCCGGTACCTCGCCGAAAACAGTAGCCAATCCGGAAGTCATTACAACCAGTTGCCGAAAGGAAACCCGTGAGCCACGCCGATGGGATCGCGCTGTTTCCCCTCATCCTCGTTGCCGGATCGTCGGTCCTGGCAATGGTGATGATTGCCGTTCATCGTAGCCATTTGCTCACCCTTTTGGTCACATTGATCGGCTTGGCGGTATCTTTCGCCTCTCTCTGGCCCGCGGCCGGGGAAGCCCCGCGTCAGGCGACTTCGCTTCTGCTCGTCGATCGTTACGCGATTTTTTATATGGGGATGATCCTCGCCGCGAGTTTCACGGTAGCTTTGCTCAGTTACGGTTATTTCCAGAAGTGCGAAGGACAACACGAAGAGCTCTACATCCTGCTTCTGCTCGCGACTCTTGGCTCCGAAGTTCTGGTCGCCAGCACGCACTTTGTTTCCTTCTTCCTGGGCCTCGAAATCTTGAGCGTTTCCCTCTACGCGCTTACGGCATATCTGCGCACGCGTAAGCTGTCTCTCGAGGCAGGCATCAAATATCTTGTACTCGCCGCCTCGTCGGCCGCTTTTCTCCTGTTTGGCATGGCCCTGATTTATGCCGAACTGGGCACGATGGGCTTCGCGCAAATCGCCGCCCGGCTGTCGGCACAGCCGAGTCCTTCACTCACCGTTCTGCTCTCGGGTACGGTGCTGCTCATCACCGGCATCGGCTTCAAGCTCGGCGTCGTCCCATTTCACCTCTGGACGCCGGATGTTTACGAAGGCGCGCCTGCGCCGGTGACCGCTTTCGTCGCTACGGTGTCAAAGGGCAGCATGTTTGCACTGTTGGTTCGCTATTTCTACGGCTCCGGGTGGCACCGCACACCGGAGGTGTATCTGGTCTTTGCCATTATCGCCATCGCGTCGATGCTTGTCGGAAATCTTCTCGCTCTACTCCAGAACAACGTAAAACGCATCCTGGCCTACTCTTCGATCGCGCATCTGGGTTATCTGCTGGTCGCTTTCCTGGCGGGTGGAGTCTTCGCAATCCAGGCAGTCACGTTTTATCTGGTGGCGTATTTCATCACGACACTCGGAGCTTTTGGCGTTGTGGCGCTTCTGTCCGATAGCGTGCGCGAAGCGGACCGGTTAGAAGATTATCGCGGTTTGTTTTGGCGGCGCCCTGTGCTTGCCGGGATTTTCACGCTGATGCTGCTCTCGCTTGCTGGGATTCCACTGACGGCCGGTTTTTTGGGCAAATTCTATGTGATTGCCGCGGGTGCTGCTACGTCCAGTTGGGCGCTCATCCTTATCCTCGTTGTCTCGAGCGTTATCGGGCTCTTCTACTACCTGCGAATCGTGGTTGCTGTGTTTTCAGATCTTCCGGAAGCTGCCGGGAAGCTCGAACCCTCCCCATTCTCGCTGCCCCTGCTCGGCAGTTACACGCTGGTTGTCCTGGCAATCCTGCTTGTTTGGTTTGGGGTATATCCTGCGCAGCTCCTAAACCTGATTCGTGCGGCAACAAACGGCTTGACATGAAATATCGAGAGGGCGCGCGAAACTCGGATCGTCGAACGCATGACGAGTTACCGTGTGAATCGCCCCGGCTACGGCGCAAGCGGCATCGTCTCAGTTTATGCCGAACTCGGTAGAGCGGCGTCCGCCACGAAGCCAGGTGATGTGGATTGGACTCACAAGCCGCCGGAAATGGGAGGTGATGATGTCCCGCGGTACGTCCGGCCATGAAGCCTTTATGAAACGAGCCATCGAACTCGCCAAGATAGCACTCTCGAAAGGCGAGACCCCCGTGGGCTCCTTGACGATTCGCAATGGCGACATTCTTGCGGAGGGTATCGAGGCCGTGAAAACGCGGATCGATGTTTCAGCGCATGCGGAGATGATCGCGATCCGGGGAGCCTGCCGGGCGCTCGGGACATTGGACCTTTCTGGTTGCGTGATCTACACCACCGCTGAACCTTGTTTTATGTGTTCGTTCGCAATTCGACAGACGCGCGTCAGTCAGGTGGTCATCGGGCGGCTTAGTGCCCACATCGGTGGTCTCAGCTCACTCCACCCAATTCTGAGTGATTCCCGAATCTCCTGTTGGAGCAAGCCACCCCGTGTTGTCCGGGGAGTGCTGAAACGGGAGTGTGAGGCTCTGCATTTCTGAATGGATAAGAATGGAGCAGCAACGGTGAATATAAGACCGATCCGTCAGGGAACTCTGGGGCTCGCATCGCCTGTGGCGTCATCGAGAAGTAGGTCCGTTCGGGATCGTAGCTGCCGGTAGTCAGCCACTCACCAATACCCCAAGCGAGAACAGGAACATCCCTGCACCACAGGCGAGGGCGTGCCAGCGCAATGGGTTTGGTCGCCACGCCCCGCAAGCGGCGAACAAAACTGCGGCCAGGGAAAGCTCTACTCCCAAGGTTTCCGTAGCTTTAAATGAACCCGGATACAGGAATGGCAAGAACGCGAGCAAGGCGGACGCCGTGGCCAGGGCTAACCCGGTCAGGGACAAGGTCGCGGAAAGGGTTCGGGGCTGTTTGGCACGCGCCCACCGGGTCCAGCTCCAGATGAGCTCTACGGGCAAGGCGCTGCATAAGACTATGAACACGGTCTCGAACCATTGCTTTGGCGACATCAGTATTTGCCCGTCTCGCACAGCCACTCGCGCTGCGACGATTCACGTAGCCGCAGCGCGCACTAGTATCTCCGCCGTTGCCTGGCAGTTGCGCTCTGGTTGTTCTGACGCTGCTACTGGTTTGGATGATTCGAGGATGATTTTGTCGCGGTCAGCGTTTCCTCAAGGAGAATGCGGAATTCGCCTGGCCGGAGAGCTGACGCACCCAAACACTCTTTCCCCTGACGCACGACGGGGAGCCACCAACAGCCATCCTCTACGGCGTGAGCGCAGAAGACGCTTGCGGGCGAGCCGAGTACGGACGTGAGAAGGGTCCGGATACCCGGTTGCCCACTGCAGAGCACCAGGTCGAATGATGTGCTGGCGAAGAGTTTCAAAGCGTCCGTATAGGAGGAGGCGAATTTGCATTCACACCCGTACTCCTCCAGGTAGTGGGAGACATGGGCGAAGCTCGTTTCGCTTTTGCCCACCAGGAGGACCCTCACGATTCTGTTGTCCACGGAACCTCCTATTCGCCCGGTATGTTTGTGGGCCGCGTGAGGGCGAGCGTCAGAATCGAATCGGTTTCTTCGGTATCAGGTGGACACGTAATGCAGTCGAAAGCGCCTCGGTGGTTGGCGTCAAGGCAGGCATCCCCTTCGTTTCGACGAGAGAGCAGGATGACAGGAGTTGAGCGCGCAACCTCAATGAGAGACCGAAGTTCACTTTGAAGGACGGCCTCGCTGCAGAACACAAGGCTGAACGTTGTTCGAGCCAACAGGGAACGGGCGTAACTTGGGCGCGGGCAGGCAATCGCATGAAGGCCACGTTTGCGGATGGTTTGAACCAGGCTGTCCGTGCATTCCCCATCGTCGCCGATCACCAAAATGGGAGAGGCCTTTAATGCATCGATCTCGTTGTCGCGGAGCTTCTGCATAAATACGTCATACGGCAAGGGTTGATTGTTCATGGTGAGTTCATGGTCGAACTGACCCGCTTAGCTGACAATAGTCTGTTTATACCGTGCGGAAGAACGTGCGTACTGGCCGACAGAGGCGAAGGAAGCCAGACGAATCCCCCGTAGGCCGTGGCCGGTCAGTCAGTGACGCTGTTTCGCGAAGAGAATGGCAACCAGCCGGTGGAGTAAGCCAACAAATGTGATCAACCAGGCAGCGAAGGCTACATAAATGAAGCCGTGAGCGAGGGGAAGCAGAAAAGGCAATCGCGTGACTTCGGAAAGCCTTTGGGTCGCTACCGTGTACATGCCGAGGGGAAACACCAGTCCCCAATAGAGTGGATCATAAGAGAGCTTGAAGCGTTTGTATCCGTGCCTCCAGACGCCGAGAATCACGAGCATCGGGATCCACCACGTGGCCGTGGCCCAGAAGAAGAGAGTGAAACCCGTGAGGAAGGGCACAATTTCCATTAAGAAAGGAACACCCGATGCATGTTGGATCAAGAGGGCCCCTGCGAGTGTGGAGATGGCAACGGCTCCCATATTGATCCAATAGGGAGGCATGAGATCGGAGGCCGAGAAAACAAAAAAGGTATACCGATAAAAGATCAGCGAAATCATCCAGATGTACAACATTCCGCCGCACAGCCACAGACAGAGCGAAAGAAACAGGATCTGTGTTTGATGGGCGCCAAACATGGGTGAAAGCAGAGTGGCCAATTGGGAAACGGCTTCCGTGGCGACGACCGCGAGCAGCCACGCACCGTTAATGCCTTCCGCAAAGGAGGGCTTTTGCTGCTTCACCGTAAAGGCGGTGAAAATCGTATAAGTCAGCGATATCCATAGAAACGCTGCCAAGAACCAAAGGGCGAACGCCAACCGACGCTCCTCGAAAACAACGACGAGTTGGGATCCGAGAACGGCAGTGCCGGCAACAACGGTAAAGAAACCGACACCGCGGCTGTGATCAATCAAGTCGCGAAACCAGTCGCTTCGATACAGAACAACACGCTCGAGTGTCATTGCCCAGAGGACGACGAATGCAACGGTGTTCAGCCAGGTGAGGGCCTTTGCCAGCAAAGGCATGGCCTGCAACTGGGCGGCGATCGCCACGATGCCGGTGGCCATGACGAGCGCAAAATAGGCCGGGTGAAGGTTCCGCGTGCCCTCGGAAAGTGGGTTGGTGCGGCGGCCGGCGTGTTGGAGTTGCTCAGGAATGGGAGCTTGCTCTGGCGACGGCACTTTCTTCGAGAGCGATTGCACGCGGAAAGAGGCGGTCATTTTCGAGAATCACGTGTTGTTTCATATCTTGTTCAAAATCCCTCAGCCGTCGAAGCAGTTCTCGGTAGTCTGCGTCTCCGTCGGGAGGGACCTGGTAGTCGGAACTCAGTTTGCGAATCTCGTCCAATTCCCGGTCGCCGGTATCGTGCTCCAGGATCATCATGCGTATCGGATTCGCGATCGTGCCGAACGGAAAGCGGGGAATGGCGGCTTGGCGGGTACGAGCTTCCTCCATACGGGTGATCATCGGAAATAGAGTCTGTTCTTCCTTAAGCAAATGCTGTTTCAGATCGTTTCCCATTTTGAGGAATAGAAATTGGACGCGGCGGAGTTCTGCGTGGCGCTCTCCATATTTGCGGACGACGGTACCGAGGAGTTGCTCGATACGCGCAAGTTCTTCACGACAATAGCCATGATGCTTTTCGACGATGTGCTTCATCAAGGTGGTCAGGGATGCCTCGCTGCATTCCTGGGCGGGAGCTCCTGCGGGACAGGCGACAGCTTCTTCGAGCGAATGGAGTAGCTTTTCGACGGGGACACCGATATCACGGCACGCAAGGTCGAGAGTGAAATCGCCCGCGCGGCCGCTGTCGATGCCGAATCTCTCGAAAACGGAGACCGAGGCGGGCGCTTCCGCCACAATGTCTGCGATCCTCTTGGATGGGTCGATCTTCATTCCTCACCTCCTGGGGCTGATGCGATTCCATTGCGAAAAAGTTCAGGGTCCGGCACGCTCCTGAATCCGTCTGTGCTGCCGGGATCCTAGAAATGCAAGCAAGGAAGCAAGCTGCTGGTCGGTCATATTGCCGTTGTACGAGGGCATGTTCGTTGCTCCGCTGAAAATGCGCGTTTTGATCTGTTCTGCGCTCAAGCGGTCCCCCACATACGTGAGATCGGGTCCGCGAATCCCTCCGTTCCCGGCAATCGTGTGGCAGTACTCGCAGCCTTTTTCGTAGAACACCTTGGCGCCGTCGGCGACAGGTCCGCTGGACTCACCGACTACAGCGACAGGCAAGGGCTCCGCCTCGAATCGCGGGGACCACGGTGCCAAGCGCCCGACGTTTCCAAAGTAAGCGATGATTAGGACAATTGCAGCAACGATTAAAACGGACCAGGGCCGGCGCAACGGACTGCGCTCTCCCTTGCTGGCGACGAATGGCAGAAAAATCAGAAGCACGCCAAAGATGAGCGGACCCAAAAGAATGAGGGGATTTTCCGACCAGTTGGGAGCTAGCGAGAGTAACGCGTAATACCAAAGAAGAAACCAATCAGGCTTGGGTGATGCTCCGATGATTGTGGGGTCGGGCGGTTTTCCGAGAGGCTCCGGGCCGATGATTACGGCCAACGCCACAATCGTGACGACGACGATAAAACCGAACACGACATCACGCCACGCAGCATCGGGCCAAAACGGGAGCCCTTCACGCGCAAGCAGATCGGCATACCAGCGACGATAGGTCTTCGGTTCGACGGGTCGCCCGGCTTTGGGCGGTTCGGAAATGCCATTGTGGATCACTAAATAGAGATGAAAGCCGAGGAATGCAAAAATCAGTGCAGGAATGAAGAAGACGTGCGCCGCAAAAAATCGGCTCAACGTGGCGCCTCCGACGGTATCGCCCGCGAGAATGAAGTGGCCAAGCCAATTGCCGATCAGGGGCGTTCGACCCGCCTGTTCGGCAGCGACAACCGCGGTCCAAAAACCGGTCTGATCCCAGCGGAGCAACTGTCCCGTGAAAGCCATCAGGAGGGTCAGAACCAACAAGGCCGCTCCGGTAAGCCAATTCACTTGCCGGGGATATTTATACGACCCCATGAGATAGACGCGTACGGCATGCAACCCGATCAATATAATCATCGCGGAGGCCCCGAAGTAGTGCATGCCGCGCACGATGCGGCCAAGCGTCGTCCCGCTGATGAAGAGCAAGCTTTGGTATGCGTCCCCGGATGAGGCGATGTAGGAACTGGACAGGGCGATTCCCGTAACAATCTGTAGGAGAAACACGATCAAGGTGGCGCTGCCGAGGACGTAGAACCACGCGGATTTCTTAGCGTGTGGCACCGGGTGGCGCAAAAGAGGAATGAGCCAGCTTGAAGTCCCGGTGAGGTCATCAAACCATGCCCACACGCGCTTCCACATGCTGAGGAACTCTCCTTCCCAAGCTTCATGCAATCGGCAATGGGCTCGTCAGGATTTGAACTTCACCATCCTGAACGCGCACCGGATATCGGAAGAGGGGACGTGGCGGCGGTCCGGACGCTACGGTACCGTCAGCGTAAAAGACACCGCCGTGGCACGGGCACATGAATAGATTGGCGGTCGGAAGCCAGCGAATGGGGCACCCCAGGTGCGTGCAGTCCACGGAAAAGGCGATGAACTCCTCCTCGCCGACTCTCCGAACCCAGGCGGAGGTCTGCGCGGTCACGCCGGACCACGGGAGAGGCGAGGGATCCTGAAAAGAGACCTGAGACGTCACACCTATTTGAAAACTGTTGAGTGGACCGACGCTGCGCCACTCTTTGGTAGGGCGACGCAACCCCAGGAGAAAGCCGACGCTCGGAATGGCCACGATGGCCGCGGCAATCGAACTCAAAACAATACTCAGACGGCCGAGGAATGAGCGGCGGTTCAGTTCCGGAGCTTCGCATGGGGATGGCGAGTTCTCTGCCATATCAGGCTCCCTGACGATCAGCCGTACTGCGCGGCTTACGATTCCAAATCACGACCTGGTAAGGCCGCCACAGATACTGCACGGGAAATTTGACGATGTGCACCAGGCGGCTAAAGGGGAAGAGGAGGATGACCAGAAATCCAAAAACGAAGTGAAACTTCACGAATGGGGGGAGGAAGGCCACGGTACTGTAATCCGGCTGGAGCCGAACCAGCGACCAGAACCACGGCACAGCCGTCTTGAGATACCACTGGCTGCCCCACCGGTCGAATAGGGCGATGCTGAAGCCCGTGGCTGCTTGGATCAGGAGAAACGCAAGCAGCAATCCGTCCATCCAGGAAGTTACGCTGCGAACCAGGGAGTCGGTCGGGAGCCGCCGGAGAATCAAGACCAGGATGCCGAACAGAGCGTAGAGAGCGAGCGCCATGCCCGTGAATTCCAGAACCATCAGGCGGATATGGCCGCCCAGAAGATAGGCCGCTGCTCTTGGGAAGAGTCCTGCGAACAAGTGCGCCAGCAGGATAAGAGTTATCCCGTAGTGCCAGGAGACCGAGCCCCAGAACAGACGGCGATTTTCGAGAATCTGTGAAGACAGACTTGAATACGTAAAGGGTCGGGCATAAAAGCGATAGATCCCGCCGAATACGGCAAGGACGATGGCGACATAGGGAATGGCGATGAAGAAAAAGGCGTCCATGGATCCTTCTCACTCGGATGAAACAGAAAGATGCCTTGAGTGAATCTCGATTCCCGGGGAAACCGGTTCGTTCTCGGATTCGCTCTTGAGCCAAAGGAGCAGAGCGTCCAGAACGGGCTGGTATGGGTGGGATTGCTCTCTGAAGCACTGCGCAATTTTGGAGATTGCCGGAAACAAACAATCCGCGACGATCGCTCTGCTGTCATCGCTTTCCGGCCGGGCAGCCACATAACGAAGCAGATGACACAGGTGGTCCGGCAGTTCACTGCCCGTATCGATGTCGGCTGTCCCGTAGAATTCCTTCAGCTTCGCCAGAAACATCCCTCGCCGCTGATCTTCCCCAAAAAGGTGGTAGCCGAGGTTCAAGCTGCACTCCGGCTGAAGGTCGAAAGTGCTTGTGTAAGCTTCCTGCAAACGAGTGATTCCAAGATCTTGCTGCGAGTGTTGAAAGTCTTCGAGTAGCCTCGCAGCCTCGGGAAATACCGCTTTGAGTTTCGCAGTGCATTCCTGGACTCGCCGGGGGAGATTGCGGTCCGGATAATCGAGAAGATCTGCGAATTGGAGATAGAGGCTCATTCCTCACCAGCCCCGCTTCGGAAATTCAACGAAGCCCGCGCCCCGCTCTTCCTGGAAGACGTGCGGATCACCGACCATTTCGATGGCGGTTTCACGGTAGAACGGAGGAATCACGAAGCGCTCGTCGAAGGACGCAACGGATGTCAGGTAATAGATGGCCTCGATGTCTTCGGGACTGAGCTGAGTTTCCGTCAGGGCCTGATCGACTTTCTCCTGCGGCATATCTCCGACTGTTTGAGCGCGTTTGAACATCCGCACGGCCAGCAGCTTCTTGTAGACACCAATCACGGCCTCCTCGTCATTGGCAGAGAAAAGATGCGCCATGTACCGGATGGGCAGGCGGGCACTCGCGATGGAGCTGAAGAAATCCGAGGCCAGTTCGTAATTCCCCTCGATGAGCGAGGCGGTTACAGGAAGTAAGGGTGGAACGTAGAAAAGCATGGGGAGTGTTCGCCACTCCGGATGGTAGGGAAGAGCGAGCCTCCATTGTTTCACATACTTGTAGGTCGGAGACTTCTGCGCCGATTCAATAATCCCGTCCTGGATTCCGTTTGCGCGCGCCTCGCGGATTACGTTTTCATCAAATGGGTCGAGGATTAGGTCCCGTTGCGCCTCGACCAGTTCCCGGTCCGGCCGGAGAGCCGTTTCTTCGATGCGGTCGCCATCGTAGAGAACCATTCCGAGGTACCGGATCCGCCCCGGACACGAGTGGAAGCACGCGGGAGCCTGTCCGGTTTCCATGCGCGGGTAGCAGAGAATGCACTTTTCCGCTTTTCCCGTATTCCAATTGAAATACACCTTCTTGTAAGGACACCCGGAAACGCACATGCGCCAGCCTTGGCATTTTTCCTGGCTCACCAGAACGATGCCGTCTTCCCCGCGCTTATAAATCGCGCCGCTGGGGCAGGCGGCTACGCAGCTGGGATTAAGGCAGTGATTGCAGATTCGTGGCAGGTAGAAAAAGACCAGTTGCTGCATCTCGAAGAACTGTCGCCGCTCTTCGTCAGTGAGAACTTTCAGATTCGGGTCGTTGGCGGCATAAATTGGCGAGCCGCTCAGGTCATCGTCCCAATTCGGTCCAGCTTCAATCTTCATTTCCTTTCCTGTGATCATGGAAATGGGCCTGGCTACGGGCTGGTCGTTTCCGAGAGGTGCATGGATCAGGTCGCTGTAGCGATAAGTCCACGGTTCGTAATAGTCGTCCAGGGTGGGCAGGCGGGGATTGAAGCTGATATTCACGAGTTCGGTAGGCCGGCTACCCAACTTAAGTTGCAGCTGCCCATCCCGGAGTTCCCATCCGCCTGCGTACTGGTCCTGATCTTCATAGAGTGTGGGGTAGCCGGTTCCGGGCTTCGTCTCCACGTTGTTCCACCACATGTATTCCGTACCAGGGCGATCGGTCCACAGGTTCTTGCAGGCGAGGCTGCAGGTATGGCAACCGATACATTTGTCGAGGTGAAAGACCATGGAGACTTGAGCGCGTACGTTCATTCCTGCCCTCTTTTTCCGTTCAATCCCACTTCGGCTTGCCTTCGAGCTTGTGGACGATCACAAAGGTGTCGCGGTCGGAGGCCGGGGGACCATAGTCGTTAAAACGGTACGATTGCTGTGCATAGCCTCCGGCCATCAGGAGCGGCTTTATTCGCAGGCGGGTCACGCTGTTGGTTCCACCGGCGCGTTTGAAGTCCCGCATGGGAGCCTTCGGGACGGCGATCGTGCGCTCGGGCGCGTGGTACAGGATGCAGAGTCCGCGGGGGATTCGCGCACTCACGACCGCGCGTGTGACCACCACACCGTTGTCGTTATAGGCTTCCACCCAGTCGTTGTCTTGAATGGCCATTTCAGCAGCGTCGCGGTCATTGAGCCAGAAGGGCTCGATTCCTCTGGATAGGGTGAGCATGCGGAGGTCGTCGGCATAGGTGGAATGAATGTGCCATTTGCCATGCGGTGTGATACACGCGAGGGTCATCGATTTATCGGATTGTGGGCTCTTGACCAGGTTCAGTGTGTTTGCAAGGGTGATGGGCGGCTTGAAGGTGGCCAAGGATTCGCCGAACGCGCGATAGGCCTCGTGGTCGAGGAAAAAATGTTGCCGGCCGGTAAGAGTGCGCCAGGGCACGAGTTTCTCGACGTTTTGCACGTAACCGGAATAAGCTCGTCCGTTATTTGTGACCCCGGACCAGCACGGGCTCGTTAGAATGCGCCGCGGCTGCTGCACGATTGCGGCAAAATCGCAGCGCACTCCGCGGTAAGGTTCGGCAAGGTCTGCGAGCGGAAGACCGACTTCCCGTTCTCTTGCTTTGAATCCGCGGTAAGAAACCTCGCCGTTCGTCTCCGGAGCGAAATGCAGCACCATGTTGGCGCCGTAGAGTGGATCAACCAGAGAGGGGTATTTCTTGCCGTCCCATTCATACGACGGGACCATCTTTGCGAACTCATCGTAGAGATCAGCCACAGGGAAATGGATACCGTGGTCTTCGATGCCCTCTTCCTTGATTGCCGGGCCCAGCGAGTTGAAGCGATGGGTCAGATTCGCATAGTCGCGTTCGACCACGTGCAGATGCGGCATCGTTTTGCCGGGAATGGGTTCACATTCTCCTTTCAACCAATCGCGGACCTCGGCTTGTGCGATTTCGTCGGGAGTGTCATGCAGAAGAGGAGTGGCCACAATTTCCTGAAAAGGCTTCGGGAAGTGTACGCGCGCCAATTGGCTCGTTTTTTCCGCGAGCAAGCGGAAGATGTCCCAATCGGTCTTTGATTCCCAACAGGGTGGGACGGCGGCTCCCAGCGGGTGAATGTAGGAGTGCAGATCCGTGGTGTTGAGATCGTTCTTTTCGTACCAGCTTGCGGCCGGGAGGACCACGTCGGAATACAGTGCGGAAGTATCCATCCGGAAATTCAAGTCGACGACCAAATCCATCTTTCCCTTTGGCGCGCCGTCGCGCCAGACCACATCCTCCAGCGAGCCCTCGGCCACTTCTTCGGAGATGGCGTTGCTGTGCGTGCCGAGATAGTGCCGTAGAAAGAATTCATGTCCCTTGGCGCTGGCATGCAGAGCATTCGCGCGCCAGATGATCCACACCCTTGGCCAATTCTCCGGCGAATCGGGGTCTTCGACCGCGAATCGAACCCGCCCGGTGCGGAGCTGTTCGACGGTCCAGTCCTGAATCTCTTTGGCAGTGGTGGCGCCGGACTCTTTGGCTTCTTCGACGAGATGAATCGAATTGCGGTTGAACTGCGGATAGAAGGGCAACCAGCCCTGGCGCACAGCGGCCGCTTGGAGATCCATGATGTGCTTTTTCGAAAACGGCCCGTGGGCGGGAGGACTTTCCGGGAAACCTTTCTCATAACGCCATTGGTCACTGTGAACGTAATGGAACGACGGCCCGTTCTGGAGACGAGGGGGGCGGGTCCAGTCCAGCGCCATCGCCAGCGTGGACCAGGACGCCATCGGTGTTAATTTTTCCTGCCCCGTATAGTGGTTTAGCCCGCCGCCGTTGACGCCCACGCATCCGCATACGAGCAAGGTTGTGATCGCCGAACGATAATAGAGATTGCTGTGATACCAATGATTTACGCCCGACCCGACGATGATCGTGCACTTGCCCTTGGTCTTCTCCGCCGTGGTCGCGAATTCTCTGGCGAGTTGAAGAACCGTTTTGCGACTCACGCCGGTGAATTTTTCCTGCCAGGCAGGTGTATAAGCGCTGTCTTCGTTCTCGTAATTCTCTGGATACTCACCGGGTAACCCGCGCGAAACGCCCAATTCGGCAAGCAGTAGATCGAACACCGTTGTGACCGCTACACGGCCTCTTTCCGTCTCCACGTAGCGAACCGGCACGCCTCGGGTCAGAACCCGTTCACTGCCATAGTCGGTGAATTGAACGGAAACAACTTCGTCATTTCCGTCCAACAGGCTTAACTGCGGATGAATTTCCGAGCCGTCGAGGCCGTCCTTCATCTGCAGATTCCACTGGCCTTTCGCGGTCTGCCAGCGAAAGCCGATCGCACCCAGCGGCATTCTGGGTTCGCGTTGAGTCTCATCAAAGACAAGTAGTTTCCACTCCCCATTTTCGACGTCACGATACCGGGCGAGCCGGTTCGCACGCAGGAATTTTGCGGGAGTATATGCCTTGGCTTCCTTCTTCAACTCGACGAGAAACGGGGCATCGGAGAAGCGCTTCAGGTAGTCGACAAAATAGGGCACCTGCCGATCACAGTAGAACTCTTTCAGGATGACGTGGTTCACCGCCATCCACAGCGCTCCGTCCATGCCCGCGTGGACGGGTATCCACCAATCCGCAAATTTTGAAACCTGGCTGAGATCGGGGGAGAGCACGACGAGCTTGGCCCCGTGTCCGCGCGCCTCGACCACGAAGTGCACATCCGGAGTGCGCGTCATGCTCAGGTTGCTTCCCACCGTCACTATGTATTTGCTGTTGAACCAGTCAGCGCTCTCCGCCACGTCCGTTTTTTCGCCCCAAGTTTCCGGCGAGGCGGGAGGAAAATCAGCGTAGAGGTCATAAAAGCTAAGAAGGACACCGCCGAATAACTGGAAAAACCGCGAGCCGCCGGCATAACTCAACATGGACATCGCCGGAATGGGTGAGAACCCGATCACACGATCGGGACCGTATTTTTTGGCGGTGTAGAGCATCGAGGCGGCGATCAGTTCCAGGCATTCGTCCCAATTCGAACGCCGGAACCCCCCTTTGCCCCTCGCTGCCTGATAACGAGAGCGGGCCACTTCGTCTTCCACAATCGAAGCCCAAGCGGAAACAGGATCTTCGTGTTTGGCCCGCGCCTCATGCCAGAGGTCCATCAAGACGCCGCGCAGATAGGGATACTTGATGCGGAGGGGGCTGTAGATGTACCAAGAGAAGACGATCCCGCGTTGGCAGCCGCGTGGCTCGTAAAGAGGAAGCGCGGACTCCAATTTCGGGTAGTCGAGCGCTTGCATTTCCCAGGTTACGATCCCGTTTTTCACATAAATATTCCAGGAGCAACCGCCCGTACAGTTCACTCCATGCGTGCTGCGCACGACTTTGTCGTGCTGCCAGCGGTTCCTATAAAACTCTTCCCAGAGCCGGAGATTTGGATTGACGATGTCTTTGATCCAGCTCATAGATGCACGCTTTCCCTAGCGGTAGCCGTTTTCACAAGGGTTTGACGCACACCTTGCAGGCGTTCACGCCAGATCACCCAGGTAAGGAACACGAGGACGGCAAAGCCGATGAGAGCGATTGCCGCGGCAATGGGAGTCAGATCGCTGGTCGTGGGCCGGGAGTTTGCTTCTTTGAAGAACGCTTTGAGGTCCGCCTGCTCGGACACAGTCAGGGGGTGCCGGTCATAAAGAGGGGCCATGGCGGGGAAGAACAGGGTATGGAGCGCGGTATCCAAGCCGTCGGAGCCGAGTTTCGAGTACGTTCGCGTAAGGTCCGGTCCGAGCGTCCCACCGCTTGGAAAAGGAAGGCCGGAAACTCTATGGCACGTGGAACACGACGGTCCGCCATTCCGAAAAGAGAGCCTCCCGGTGAAGAACTGCTCTCCTCGCTGCGGAGATCCTGCCTCGACGGGTTCCTCCGGTTGCTCGATGGGGAAGCTGCGGATGAAAGCGATCAGGTTCGTGATGTCACTGTCACTGAGATTTCCTACAGGCGGCATGCTCCCCTTGCCTTCGGTGATGACTTTTCGGATTTCCTGGTCCGTGAGGGTCTGGACTTGCTTCGAGCGGTAATCCGGGATGGTGACACCGAGCGACTTGGCCATGGGGGTCCTGCCGGATGCATCCGCGCCGTGGCAGATAGAGCATTGGCTTATGAACAGCGACTGTCCGGCCGCCGCATTTCCTTGACTCCCGGCAAGCTTGCAGGGGACAAGGATCAGTGTGAGAAGAATTACAATCGTTACGCTCTTCATCGGAAGGCTCAACTGGCCGCGCATGAACCGGTGCGTAGACACGAAAGAAGGCGTTCCTAAGATGCTTTTTTAATCGTTAGATCGCTCCACCCGCAATGGGCTTTTTGTATCTCCAGACATGACATCTGTCACGTTCAGTGAACTGACGAGATGGGCGTAGAATGGTCCCGTTTCGAGGGCAAAACGCAAAGTCCGGCCTGAGCAGTCTGGCAATTCTGTTCCTGAGGTATTCCTTCTGACGAGCAAGTTCTGTAATGCGAGAGGAGCAACTTCGAGGAGTGAAACGCAGAAGCGTGCATCGTACATGCCCGGGGAAAAGCGCGTGATTCAGGAGTCTTCGGGCAAACTGAAAATGGACGCACAAGAGAATAAGTGTCAGGCGATATCAAAGCTAGTTGGCCTGCCGGGAGAAATTGCCATGCAAGCAGGTCAAGGAGGAATCGTGATGCGGCGTCTGCGATGGACCTTAGTTATCGCAGGAGTGGCGCTTGCGATGCTAGGTTGCTTGTTCTTGGGAAGTCGTATGGTCCAGGCCGACAAACCTGACGACAAAAGTGAGATTGAACGGGGCAGATATCTTGTAGAAGAAGTGGCCAAATGTGGCGAATGCCATACGCCTCGAAACGACGAAGGAGAGTTGAACCAACAAGCCTGGCTCCAAGGTGCTCCGATTTGGATAGAACCGGTAAAGCCAATTCAGAATTGGGCCGATCATGCACCTTCCATCGCGGGGTTGCCTGGGTTCAGCGAAGAAGAGGCGGAGCGAGTGCTGGAGAAGGGAATCGGACCGGAGGGAGAGACCTTGCGGCCACCGATGCACATTTACCACATGAGCCATGCGGATGCCAAAGCGATCGTAGCTTATCTGAATTCTCTTCCGAGACATGTCCATTGATCCCGACCGGAGACTCAGATTGGTTTGAGAACGAACCTGGAGTCGCTGGTTGCGACACAAGAGCGAGGAGTTCCGAGAGGCAGCAAAACTCATCACTGCAACTGAGGTCATGGATCGCGCAAGTGTTTATTTCCTAGGCAATCCGATGGCTTTTGTCGCAGGATTCTAGCTGCTACACACAATTCTGCAGATTTCGATCGTGGTCAGCGATGGCAATCTGTTTTGCTCAGCGGGGGCAATTGTTGCAGATCGCATCCATCCGTTCCTTGGAGGCAGGATTGAAACATGCGCTCGCAATGGATCTCGTTCAAAAGCAGCGCGCAAGTGTGACGGAGCATATTTGTGTTGAGGCCCAACAGAATGGATAAAGGCGTGGAAAAGATCCTCCGAAAGACGCAACTCTTCGCAAATTTGACGGAAAAAGAGATGAGCGCGTTGACGACTCGTGTCAGCCGCAGAGAATTTCATCGAGGTGAACTGCTGTTTAGCGAAGGGGACACCTGCGAAGGTCTGTTCCTTGTGGCCGCGGGCAAGATCCGCATTTTCAAGCTGTCATCCAGTGGCCGCGAGCAGGTCTTGGCTGTAGAAGGGCCGGGAAGCTCTTTCGCCGAACTGCCGGTGTTTGACGGAGGTAACTACCCGGCCTCCGCTTCAGCGCTCGAGGACGCGGAATTGTTTTTCATTTCGCGCAAAGACTTCCAGAATTTCTGCCGCGAGCACCCGGAAGTCGGGCTGAAGGTGATTGCCGTCGTAGGCTCCAGACTACGACGCTTGGTCGGCATCATCGAAGAATTGTCTTTCACCACCGTGCGGCAGCGTTTAATCGCTCTCCTCCTACGGCTGACACAGACGAATGGTTCTCCTGCAAAATCGGGAGTTTCGATAGAACTGACCAAAAGCCATCAGGAGTTGGCTTCCGAGTTGGGCACCGTGCGCGAGCTTATTTCGCGAAACCTCGGACGACTTCAGGCCGAAGGGTTTTTGGAAGTCGATGGGCGCAAGATCATTGTGAAAGACCTCGAAGGCTTGAAGCGCGAGCAGTCCGCGAACGAATAATCTTAGCTATTGCAGATTGTTGCCGGGGTGAGTGACTTTGGTCACTGCCTCCCTGTGACCCACAACCGAAACTGTCGTTGCTGGGGAGGCAGTCATGAATTTCAACAACCAGACCAAAGTGAAGGATATTGCACTCTCGAACACGTCCGCGAAGCAAGTCCTGGAAGAGGCCAAGGTGGACTACTGCTGTGGGGGAGGAGAGTCCCTCCAGGAAGCCTGTGTACACGCTGGTGTGAGCGCGGAGGAGATTCTCGCGCGATTGCGTGAAAACAGCCAGCAGGTGAGCGCAGCCGAATCGAATTGGACTTCAGCGCCACTGGGCGAACTTACGGAGCACATCAAGAACCAACATCATCGCTATGTGCGCGAGGCAATTCCCCGCATTAAAACGTTGCTCGAAAAAGTGCAAGCAAAACACGGGGAGAATCACCCCGAACTTGCCGAAATCAAAATCTCATTCCATCAAGTTGGCAAAGAAATGATCATGCACATGCAAAAGGAAGAACAGATCCTTTTCCCTTATATCGAAGCGCTTGACCGTGCTGCGAACGAGAAGGGCGGCATCGAGCCTCCGTTCTTTCAGAGCGTGCGAAATCCCATCCACGCCATGATGAAAGAGCATGATGCTGCAGGAGCCCTGGTGAAACAGATTCACAATTCCAGCGCGGAGTACGCGGAACCAGCGGATGCGTGCACGAGTTACAAGGCGCTGCTCCAGGAATTGCGCAAATTCGAGCTCGATCTGCATCAACACGTTCACTTGGAGAACAACATTCTATTTCCACGTGCCGTGGAGTTGGAGGCAGCGGTCCTCTGACCCTGATCCATCCGATGACGGTATCGGACTTCCGAACCCACGTTTCACTCCGAAACGTCCTCTGCGCTACTGATTTTTCGTCCGGTTCTGAAACGCCCCTGCGATATGGCCTTGGCCTGTCCCGCCGTTATGACGCCACGCTATACACGGTGAGTGTAGTGTCTGCGGAGATTACCTACGATGTTCAGCCACCGGACCCGTTCTACCTACGGCATTCCGCTGAAAACAAGATGGCGAAACTTGTGGATTCGGGGCTGTTCCAGGGAATCAAGCATCGCGAACTCGTCGAAGAGGGGTTTGACTCTGTCGCAAGGGTACTTTTGGAGTTGATCGACAGATTTCAAATTGACTTGATCGTGCTTGGTACGCATAGCCGCGGTGGCATCCAGAAACTCGTGCTCGGCTCGGTGGCAGAAGAGATGATCAACCGCGCGCCTTGTGCTGTGCTTACCGTTGGGCCAGAGGTTCCCCCCAAAATAAATTCGGAACTGAAGCTGCGGAGAATTGTGTGCGCCACCGACTTGCAGCCCGGGTCGGCGAGAGTGCTTACGTATGCGGTGTCGCTGGCGAAGGACGAGAACGCCCAGCTGACTTTGCTTCATGTTCTCAAGCTGCCCACCGATACTCCTCGAGAGCAGCGAAAAGCGGAGGGGGACATTGCCATGAAGCAGCTGGTGCAACTGCTTCCGCCGGAGACGAGCGCTCTCGGGGGAGCACAATGCATCGTGGAGATCGGGGTACCGGGGGAACTCATCCCGAAGGTGGCTGAAGAGCAAGGTGCAGACTTGTTAGTGATTGGACCGCACCACACCCTCCACCCTCGGGTATCCGCGCATGTGCCGTGGGCCATGCTTCATCAGGTGCTCTGTAATGCCCGATGCCCCGTTTTGAAGGTGTAGGACTCGTGTCCTCGAACAGGCGGTCCGTGGCCGATCCCCGCTCAATAGAACTTCAAAGCAATGCTTAGTCGAGTTCAGACCTCTCACGCTGTCGGGGGACAGAGAAGCGCGTCATTTTCGGCGTGGATAGAATTTTGGTGAGGGACAGGCAGGGAAAGCTCGGCATCCATTTCGCCTGCCTGGCTACCCCAGTGACTTTAGTCATCGCCTCTTGTGCCGTTAGATCGTAACTTTCCTTCATGCTCTTATTGGGTGAAAAGGAATTGTGATGAAAAAACTGTGGATCAGTTTTGCGGTCGTGTTTTGTCTTTCCTTTGCCGTGCTTGGCTGGATCGGAACCCGGATCTATCAAGAAATGCCGCCGATCCCTTCAACGGTGGTTACTACGGATGGAACCGTCGTCCTAGCGGACGGCGATATTGGGCGCGGTCAAAACGTTTGGCAGGCTCTCGGTGGTATGGAGGTCGGCTCGATTTGGGGTCACGGCAGCTATGTAGCTCCGGATTGGACTGCCGACTGGCTTCACCGTGAAACTTCTTTCGTGTTGAATGACTGGGCCGTAAAGGAGTTCAACTCGCCTTACGAGGAGCTCTCCGCTGAAAACCAAGCCAAGTTGCGTGGCCGCCTCGAAGAGATGTACCGGCGCAACTCCTATGATGCCTCAACGAATTCGATCGTCATTGATCCTGTACGCGCCCGTGCCTTTGAAGCATGCCGGACGCACTTCTCCAATGTCTTCATGAAGGGAGAAAAGGCCTACGCCATCCCTCCCGGCAGCGTAGACACCGACAAACACATGCGGCAGTTTGCAGGATTTATTTTCTGGACCGCTTGGGCGGCTTCGTCGAATCGCCCCCACGACACCATTACGTACACCCACAATTGGCCCTTTGAGCCGTTGGTCGGCAATCGTCCAACGGGAGAGAGCGTCCTGTGGACGGGCGTCAGCATCATCATGTTGCTTGCGGGAATCTGTGCGATGGTCTGGTGGTATGCAGCCGAAAAGAAAGAAGAGCCTGCCTATGCCCTTCCGGCAAAGGATCCTCTTGGTGAGTGGCATGCCACTCCGTCGCAGCGCGCAACGCTCAAGTATTTCTGGGTTGTTTCCGCTCTCATCCTGGTGCAAATCCTGATGGGTGTTGTCACCGCCCACTATGGAGTGGAAGGCGACGGCTTCTATGGCATCAAGCTTTCTCAGATTCTTCCCTACAGCGTCACACGCACCTGGCACGTGCAGCTGGGCATCTTTTGGATCGCCACTGCCTGGCTGGCGGCGGGTCTCTTTATTGGACCTCTGGTCAGCAAATTCGAGCCTAAATTTCAGGCACTGGGCGTGCACGTTCTCTTCGGTGCTCTGCTTGTGGTGGTCGCTGGTTCGATGGCGGGCGAGTGGCTGAGCGTTCATCACAAACTTAGTCCCGCGAACTCCTTTCTCTGGGGGCACCAGGGATATGAATACGTGGATCTAGGACGGGCGTGGCAATTCCTTCTGTTTGTCGGTCTGTTAATCTGGTTGTTCCTCGTCCTGCGCGCAGTCCGGCCCGCATTGAAGACGCCGGGTGAGCATAGGCCCCTGTTGTGGCTCTTCATCATGTCTGCTGCTGCGATCGCTCTTTTCTACGGTGCCGGGCTGACGTGGGGACAGCATACGCATCTTTCTATTGTTGAGTACTGGCGCTGGTGGGTGGTCCACCTCTGGGTAGAAGGCTTCTTTGAAGTGTTCGCCACCACCGTGATTGCCTTCTTTTTCATGCGGCTTGGCCTCATCCAGCCAAAATTGGCCGCAAAGGCTGCCTTGCTGTCGGCCACTATTTTTCTCGCGGGAGGCATCATCGGCACTTGCCACCATCTTTATTTTTCCGGTACGCCTACGGTCGCGCTGGCTTTTGGCTCCGTTTTCAGCGCGTTGGAAGTCGTGCCCCTGACTATGGTCGCCTACGGCGCGGTCGACGATTTGCGTCGCGGCCGATTGACCGTTTGGGCGCAACGCTACAAATGGCCGATCTACTTTTTTGTGGCCGTAGCGTTCTGGAACATGATCGGTGCCGGGCTCTTCGGCTTCATGATTAATCCGCCGATTGCCCTCTACTTCATGCAGGGACTGAACACCACTCCGCTTCACGGACATGCTGCGCTCTTCGGCGTCTACGGGATGCTCGGTATCGGTCTCATGCTCGTCTGCCTCCGCGCCATGAGCCCAGACGCAAAGTGGCGAGAGAACTGGCTGAGAGCTTCGTTCTGGTTCATGAATACAGGCCTATTCTCGATGTGCGTTGGGAGTCTATTGCCCGTCGGTCTGATGCAGACGTGGGCCTCCGTAAATCACGGTTACTGGTATGCGCGAAGTTCAGAGTTCCTGGGCACTCCGCTTATGCAGACTCTCCGTTGGATGCGTGTACCTGGGGACACCCTATTTGCACTCGGCGCATTCATCTTGGTCACTTTCGTTTTTACTTTGAAATCCCATGGGTCCGAAAAGGAAGTAGCCCATCCGGACGCACTTCCGGTCTCAGTTGGCGATTGAATTTGCTTCGCTGGGGTAGCTGCGGGCGGTGCTCCACGCCCGCCTCTCTTGCATTCTTCTTTTTCCAAGCTATTACCAGAGCGATAGTCCGTTGCGTCGAGGATTCCAAAAGCCACCAGAAACTACTCATAACCTCTAACAGCGTGGTAGCAGCGCGGTGACTTTAGTCACTGTCGGGTGTGATGAAGGGCGCTAGCCTGAAAATGAGGTTGATCCAAGATGGCAACCCAGCTTCCCGTTTCGGCAGATCCACCATTTTCCTCAGTGCTGGTTGGGGTTGCATCCGCCGCGGCAACAGGCCGCAGCGCAAAAAAGAAACTGGTGCGTCGCGCTGGCAAAGACTACTCGCAACTTTATCGGCGCAGTTTTCAGGGGACGTTTGCGTTGCTGAATCTATGGATTGGGGTGAAGTTTTATCTCTGGGTTCGCGCGTTTGAAGCGGGCGCGGCTGCAGTGAGCATTCGTCGCCCCGCGGGCGTCGAGGGATGGCTACCCATCGCGGGACTGATGAACCTGAAGCTTTGGATAGTTAGTGGCCAAATCCCGAGGGTACATCCTGCGGCGATGTTTCTGTTGATCACGTTTATGTCGATCGCGTTTTTGTTCCGGAAAGCGTTTTGCAGTTGGTTGTGTCCCATCGGTACCATTTCTGAATATTTGTATCGGGTGGGAAAGAAACTCTTTGGGCGCAATTTCCATTTGCCACGCTGGATCGATGTACCTTTGCGTGGCCTGAAGTATCTCTTGCTCGGATTTTTTCTTTGGGCCATTTCGACGATGTCTGTGGAGGGCATTCGCGAGTTCATGTTGAGTCCCTATGGACTGATCGCCGACGTGAAAATGCTGAACTTCTTTCGGCATATTGGCGAGATGGGATTGATCGTGCTAGGTGTGTTTGTGGTGACATCGGTGTTCGTGCCTAATTTCTGGTGCAAGTTTCTTTGTCCGTACGGGGCCTTGCTGGGATTTGCTTCACTGCTAAGCCCTTCGCGTATCCAGCGCAATCCGGAAGCGTGCATCGATTGCGCAAAGTGCGCAAAGGCCTGCCCCGTCGCACTGCCGGTGGATAAATTGGTATCCATCAAGTCGATGGAGTGCACGGGCTGCATGGAGTGCGTGGCAGTTTGCCCGGCGCAGGGCGCGTTGTTCATGGGCTTACCGCACTTCGGTCCCGCGAAGGCGCAGCCGGCAGTGTTACGCGTTTGGGCCATGGCCTTGGGGGTAGCGACAGTGTTCTTCTGTATCGCGGGGTTTGCAAAGCTGACTGGACATTGGGAGTCACCAGTTCCCAGCGCTGGCTACCAGCGGCTTGTTTCCAACGCTGACCAAGCGGCGCATCCCATGGCCGGAAGGTAGGCAGAAATGGCTGCAACAGGAACACAAAGCAAAAGTGAACTGCCCGACGGGGAAGTGGTGGTCCTCACTACTCTCCTCGGTTACCAAGAAGGTGCCGTCGTCAGCCGTACGTTGGTGAAGCGTGCCACTGGTACAGTGACCTTATTTGTTTTCGATGAGGACCAAGGACTCAGCGAGCATACTGCGGCATTCGACGCGCTTGTGCAAGTGTTGGATGGACAGGCAGAGGTGGCGATAGCGGGGAAGCCGTTCTTGGTGAAGGCTGGCGAAGCGCTGCTTCTGCCCGCCAGCCAACCGCATGCCGTCCGCGCGGTGACACGCTTCAAGATGTTACTTACAATGATCCGGTCGTAATCCCACAGGGGACAGGAGCGGATCCGGATCGCCTAAGCGTCGCTGCTTATCCGTGGGGAGGCTGGGCCCCAGTTATATTCTCGTTTCAGGTTTTTTAGGAGCTTCGGCCTGGTCATCATTGGGGCGGCCCGTTCGGATCAACTTGCTGCATCCGGTCATGAAAACTCGCCTCGGGAGCCTCCGTCATTCCCTCCCTCTCCCTTTAGAGGTGTCTTTGCAGAACCGGAACGACGGAGTGTAAGAGCGGCTTAATCCCGAGAGAAGATAATAAAAGCATCGTTTGACCTCTTCTGCGGAAACGCCCTCTTCTTGGAGCTCGCAGGTAAATTTGAGATTGACACTGAGTGGCTCCAGCTCTGCGAACCAGTAGATCCAGCGGAAAAGTCTGTTTGGTGAAGCATCGCGCCATTTACGCGTGACAAATGCCAGGGAGGGTGTTGGACCAGAGAGCTCCAATCGCATTACATATTCCGTTTGGCCCCGCACAAACGCAAAGCTACTTACTACGGGTTCCGGTGGAAGATAGTGATGCTCGTCCACAATGACGGTTCCGGCCTCTGTGTTAATTGCGGCACAAATGTCTCGCATTGTTTTCAACAGCTGCGATTGTGCCAGACGCTGCCGCGCCTGTGCTGACGGAATGCCGTTATTCTTTCGCGTGAGGTGTCGTTCCTGAAGAAATTCCTTCAAGGATACCAAGGTATTAGCCATTTACTGATGCTCCGCAATGATTGGCTGCGCGCTGTGTGATCTAAGTTTGGAAAACGACGGTCTCGATGCGCTAACCGGGACAAGCGCCAGCGTCAACAAAAGGTTCAGTCTTTGTTAGGTTTGCCGGTCAAGGCATGATTGTCAGCTTTGTCGAGGACAGTTCTTTCATCGGGCGGCCGGTTCGCCACAACCGCACACAAGTGCAAGAACGATCGAAGAGCGTTCGCCAAATCAACTGGGGAAGAACCACCACCCCGTAATTGCCAGCAGTGCGCAGCGTCAATCCCCCTCCAACCGTGAAACTGCTGCATGGAAGAAACGAGGATGACGTGGGGGAGGGCTTCGCTGAGGTTGGGATTCCGCCCAATCGATTCGAGCAGTCCGCGTTCTCCGTGACGGCGGTGTCGCAGGTCCAGCAGCAAGAAGGTCTCTGGCGAGGCCGCATCTTGTTCGTCAGCGAATTGCATTTCAACCAGTCCCTCGCCCTTCAAGATGGAGAATGGCTCTAACTGACGTGCTGGAGTGCGGGTGGTGTGCCTGATGAGGCTCAGGTCACCTTCGTAGCCCTCAACGAGGAGTATGGGCATATCAACTGAGGCAGACACCTCGTGAGTTTCCGACGTGTTTTCGCGATCGGATATTTTCTTGCGAAGGAGTGCGCCGACTTCAGAGATCGGCTTCAGAGTGCATGTGGGACGATGGTAAGTTTTCCTTGCGGAAGTGCTGCTCTTTAGACCCGACAAACGAACCTCCCGTTTCCCGCTCCCGTAGTGAGCTACACAAGACGCGAGCTATCGCGCATCTGCCACCAGCTCAACGGTGATCATTGAGGGAGCCTGATGGGAAGGGATCGTGCTGCTACAGAACTCTTACCACCACCCGACCTGTCGTAGGCCGAATGATGTTGATGCATTATTTAAGGCAGTTCGTGCTCCGAACCATGCAGTTACCTTAACGCCGACAACGGCTTAGCTGCTTATCGAATCTTGCAGTTTGCGGCAATTCTTGGGATTTTTTTAAGGTCAGGGACAGCCGCGTCTGAACTGTGTGGGACTTACCCCGACCAGGCGGCGGAATGCGCGTGCAAAATTATTCGGATGATCAAACCCGACCTGCAGGCTCACGTCGAGCACGCTTAGCTCACGGTCGCATAGGAGTTGTTTGGCGCGTTCGACACGCCGGTCGAGAACATATTGATGTGGGCTCACGCCCATACTTCTTCTGAAGAGCGCGGCAAAGTAATACATGTTCATATTCGCGGCATCCGCCATCGAGAAGAGGCTTACGTTCTTGTCGAGATTCGCGTGGATGAATTCAAGAACTGTCTTCAGCCTGGCTGGGGGCAGGCCACCACGCTGCGGAGGCATATGCAACGGCGATGTCGCGTAGCGGTTGACAAGTCCGCTAGTGTTTACCGCAGATTCGGCACGGTTCAATCCGTGATTGTGGTCGCATTACCGATTCATGTGCCGGGTAGCCCAAAATCCAGTAGCCTCATGGAGGCCAGGAGCAGGCCACCCGCCCGCGGCCTATATCTGTCGCGGAACCGTATCATAAGTCTGTAAGCAATATATGAGGTCACCAATCATCGGATCGCCAAGGATCGGCGCTCGTGGTTTCAGCGACGGAAAGAACGCGCCCATCCCGGTGGGAGAAGGACTATCGTGGTCGCCGTAGTAAAACGGAAAGTTTGTAATCAGAACCGCGCTCTCAGGCGTAGGCTCAGTGGCAGTGTTCCAAATCTCGACGAGACGGTCACGAATCTCCTTCATCCAAGGAACCGTATCGACAGGGATATCCGAGTATGACGGAAGCCCCTTCTGTGGACTGTCGGGAACATTGGCGTCAATGAAAATCAGGAACGGTATGTCACCATCGGGCGCTTGCTTTATCGCTTTCTCATAGAGGTCAAAAACGTCGCCTTTGAGATGTGTTTCGGGCGAGACCGTACCGATGTAGTTCATTGCTCCCGGGCGTTGCCGACTCTTCGTTTCCACTCCAACTTTCTTTCCCGTAACTTTGTGGGTTGCGATAAGTTCTGGGTGCTTGCCGGACGCCTTGTTGTCGTCGATCCATTCAACCTCACAACTAGCACGCGCGAAAATGGCAGCGATTAGAACCTCATAGCGCGCGCCCTGAAAGGCTCGAAAATCCTTCAATCTCTCGATGACGGAATCAGGCAGCTTGTGAACCAACTGTAGCCAATACAAATCGTAGCCAAAACACTGGTAGGCTTTTGCCGGGCCAGTGAGAGTATGGCCAGTGCTAACGCCATCGTTTGCGTCTCCCGGCCTGCGAAGGAGCTCAACCATCGCCGTGCGCCATTTGACAATCGCGTTCTGATTCTTAGGTGGCAGTAGAAGCTGCTCTTCAAACCATTCCTTGCCGAGTGTCGCGACCACAAGCGCATCAAGGAACTGATGGAATGTTTCGTGCTGTGGGTAGTGCCAGACTGTGTTCCAGACTATCCGAAACCGGGTCTCATCCTTGACCATGCTGGACTGAATTTGCGATAGAGCGCCCGGCACCATTCTTGGAGCCGTTCCCCGCAGCATCTGGTTCCCGAGAGCGTGTATGCCTTTATCCTTGCAGCAGTCACCGTATGCCTTCCCGTGGAGACCGCATGGACAGGGCTTCGCCGGGTCGAATGGCGGTATCGACAGCATAGCGAGATTCTTTCGCTCGGCCACGTGTAGCCGAAGGAGAAACGCGAGGTCGCATCCAAATCTTTCTCGCACCCCCGAGCCCTGAAGAATGTTTTCAACGATAGCCTCAACTCCCACGCTCCTATCGTGTCCGGGCATCACGTCTCCGATCTCCCAAACCGTATCGCGCGGGCCATTGTCCTCACCTGAGAGCGTAAGCTGTCCGTTGCCGCCAATGACGAAGTAGCGATTCTTGACTAGCCTCTGCTCCGGGTCAACAAATCCCGCACCGGAAACCCGGTAGCCTTCAGCCTGGGAGTCCTTCAGGAACGTCAATGCTTCTGGACGGCCCGCGAACGTCACGGGTTCCGGCGTCCGCTCCTTCGCTCGATCCGTCAAGGCCGTGGCCGTCCATTTCTGTCCCGGACGTCCGGCTTCGAATTCAATGGTGTAGTCCATCTTCTTCATGGAGTCCTCTTACGCGCAGTCAAGTATAGTGCGGGTGGCCCCGGCCTCCGCGATCTTCCAACCAAGATTAGGGTGCCCTCTGTACCTCGCATTTCAGGGTCGGGGACACACGGAATCTCAGGCCGAAATATTGTTCCTCACAAACGCGCATCTCTTCAGTGGTTGTTTTCCTGACGAGATGCGGACTTCCCATTACTAATCGTGGTAAGCGAGCGTAAGATCACTTCCGAGTGATCGACAATCTGTTCGGAACATCGGTCATCATTTCCCAGAACGCCGTTTTGACCAACTTCTGATTAGCAGACAATCAGAAAGCTATTTCGTATGTCAGCTTGGATTAAGGCGCCGAGTGCGACCACTTCTGCGCATCGCGCGTTTTCCAGCCAAGTGGCGGGAGAGAAGCGGGCTATTCCTTTTCGCACTCTTCGATTTTCTTGAACTTGCTGACCGCGACCGGCTTAGGCGGTTCAATGCGTTCCCGCGCCTCCTTAACAAAGCCAGCGAAACGCAGAGACAGCTCCTTGATTCGCTTCGCTTGACGTCGTTCGATTGCTTCCGGTGGAATCAACTCGTGGCCGACGCCAATCGCGGAAGCCCCCGCGAGAATATAATTCTCCGCCGTTTGCTGATTCACACCACCCGCAGCTACCAGTGGAATCTGCGGCAGCGCGGTTTTCAGCGCCTTAATGTATCTCTCGCCGCCAACATCTATGCAGGGAAATACCTTCACGAAATCCGCTCCAGCCTCCCAAGCTTCAATCACCTCCGTTGGCGTTAATGCTCCGGGGAGAGCCGCAATGCCGTTTTTTGCCGCGAACTCGACGACTTTGAGATTCAGCCCAGGGCTGGTCAGAAAACTAGCGCCTGCATCCAGGCACTTTTGCGCCACATCGGTCGAAAGGACTGTACCCGCGCCCACAACCATCTTGGGATGATAGTGAGACAGGTGCGCAATCAGCTCAACCGCACGGGCGACCGTCAGTGTAATTTCCACGATGGGTATGCCGCCGCTGCATACGGCTTCGGCAGCGAAGTGCGCCTCCTCGGCGGAAGAAACGCGCACCGCAGGGATGATTCCCACTTCCTGAATTCGTGCACAGGTTTCACTCTTGTTCATTTTCCGAATCCTCTCCGTCTCTCCGCAAGATTTCGCGACGATTGAATGACACCCATCATAGGACCTCCTCCGGTTCCGGCTCGGGAAGCTTGTCGCCCGGACGCGCGAACCACACATAGAGCGCCGGCAACAGGAAGATGCTCATTACCAGGTCAGAGATCAGCCCGCCGACGATGACGATGGCGAATGGACGTTGCGAGTCCGACCCGATGCCGTGCGACAGCGCTGCGGGAAGCAAACCCAGTGTAGCGACTAACATGGTCATCATGATCGGACGCAGCCGCAGAACCGCGCCTTCCGCGGCGGACTCCTCGATCGAGTAGCCTTTCGTGCGCAATTGATTGATGTATTCGAGCATGATCACGCCCGTCTGCACCGAAACGCCAAAAAGCGCGAGGAAACCAACGCCGGAGGAGACACTGAAGTTCGTGTGCGTCACGAGCAACGCGACTAGTCCACCAAGACGCGCCATAGCCACGTTTGTCAGGATGAGCAACGCCCATTTCATCGACCGGAACATGGTGTACAGAATGACGAAGATCACCAGGACCGTCAGCGGCAGAACCACCAAGAGGCGGCGTTCCGAGCGCTTTTGGCTTTCGTATTCCCCGGCCCAGTCAAACGTGTACCCTGTGGGGAGCTTGACGGCCGCATTGACCTTGCGAATCGCTTCCTCCACGGTGCTACCTAAATCCCGGCCGCGGACACTGTATTTGATCGCCACGTAGCGAGAATTCGCTTCACGATAAATCTCCGACCCCCCATCACTTACGCTGATCTTGGTGAGTTGGGCCAAAGAGACTCGCTCGCCCGTGGGAGCTAGCAGGCGAATTTTCTCGATGGCTTCGCGGGTGTCCCGATAGTCGGGCAGATACCGAAGAACCAGGTCATACCGCTGCTCCCCGATGAGCACCTGGTTGAGAGCGTTTCCTCCGACTGCGGTTTGAATCGCGTCCTGGACATCGGACACATTGATCCCAAACCGTGCCGCCTCATCCCGGTCGACTTCAAAATTCAGATTCGGCTGTCCGAGTACGCGAAAGAGGCCGAGATCTTGCACACCCCGGATGTCACGCATAACCGCGACCACCTGATCGCCCTTCTCTTCGAGCGGTTTCAGATCATCGCCGTAGATTTTCACGGCCAACGCGCCCTTTACCCCGCTCACCGCCTCCTCCAGGTTGTCGGAAATCGGCTGTGAAAAGTTCCAGATCACACCGGGAATCTTCTCGAGTTCCCGGTTCATGGCCTCGATGAGCAATTCCTTGTTCTGGTGAAACACCGGACGCCATTTTTCTTTAGGAAGCAGATCGACAAAGTACTCAGTGTTGAAGAACCCCGTCGTATCGGTGCCGTCGTCCGGTCGCCCCAGCTGGTCGACGACCTGGGGCACTTCCGGGAAGGAGCAGAGAATCTGGCGGGCGCGCTCGGCAACTAAAGCACCCTCCGTGGGCCCAGTGCTTGGAGCCAAGGTGCCGCGGACCCAAATAGCACCCTCATCGAGGTGCGGTAGGAATTCCGACCCGATGACCCCTCCGAACGCGAGATAAATGGTGAACGCAAAAGAAACCAGCGCCGCGCCGATCGTGAGGCGACGATTCTGAATCGCCCAGTTGACAGCCTTTCTGTACTGCACAGTCAGGTGCTCCATAGCGGGATTCCGCCACTCCTTCATTCCTGCGCGGAAGAAGAAACTCGCCAGTGCCGGTGCAATCAGCATGGAGAAGATCAAGGCCCCAAGGAGAGCGAAGGCGACCGTCCAAGCCATGGGTTTGAACAGCTTTCCTTCGACGCGTTGCAACGTGAAGATCGGCAGGTACGCCGTAATGATGATCGCGATGGCGTAGAAGACCGGCCTCTGCACCTCATGGGCCGCTTCTCGGATTTTGTCCAGAGGCCGAAGGTGATTCTTAGTCGGCTGGTTCAGATGGCGCACGATGTTTTCCACCATGACCACGGCACCATCAACGACCATGCCGAAATCCAGCGCCCCTAAGGACAGAAGGTTGGCGGAGATATGCCGCAAGTCAAGGCAGATCGCCGCAAACAAGAGTGAAAACGGGATAGTGAGCGCTACTATGACGGCCGCACGCACATTTCCCAGAAAAATGAAGAGGACGATGACGACGAGGACCATACCCTCGGTCAAGTTGTGCATGACCGTATGAGTCGTGTAGTGGACCAGATCGTCGCGATCCAAGTAGGGAACAATCTTGACTCCGGGCGGAAGGATTTCCTCGTTGAGCCGCTGGACCATCTTGTGGATTCCTTCAAGCGTAGTCGCTGTGTCCGCACCTTTGCGCATGAACACGATGCCTTCGACGACATCGTTGTCGTCCACCACGACGCCATCGGAGCGGTGGATGGCTTTCCCGATTTGTCCTAAACGGATCTTTGGGCCCTGAGTGACGACTGCGATGTCCCGGATGCGCAACGGGGTGCCGCTTTGCGTTTTAATCACCGTTTTGTCGATGTCCTGAACGTTGCGAACTAGCCCCACAGCGCGTACGTTGATCTGCTGCGCTCCCTGCTCGATGAAACTTCCGCCCGCGTTCGCATTGGCGTTGGTCAGTTGCTGTTCCACCTGCGCGAGGCTGAGACCATAGGAAACCAGCTTGTCCGGGTCGAGACGAATCTGGTATTCGCGGGTGATACCACCAAACGAGGAATCGTCGACCACATCCGGGGCGGACTTGATGTACTTGGCAATCACCCAGTCCTGAAGCGATTTCAGTTCCATCACGCCGTAATTCGGGTTGTCGCTCTTGATCGTGTACCAATAGATGGAACCGATTGGACTGAAATCCGGGCCGATTTGGGCCGTGACACCCGGTGGCAACGTCACTTGCCCCAGGCGCTCGTTCACTTTCTCGCGGTCCCAGTCGTTATCCGAATCGTCGTCGAAAATCAGATTGACGACCGACAGGCCGGCCAAGGAGGCCGAACGGACGTGCTGCACGTGCGGCATGCCATTCATTTGGATTTCGATCGGCACGGTCACTTGCTGCTCGACTTCCTCAGCGGCGCGACCGGGCCATTGCGTGATGACCTGGACCCAGGTGTTGGCGACGTCCGGATAGGCTTCCACGGGAAGCGCCTTGAACGAGATAATGCCCCACACAAACAAAAGCAGGGCGAGACTGAGGACAATGAAGCGGCTGTTGAGAGCGAAATCAACCAGATTGCGGATCATTACTGTTGCACCGTGTTCTGGAATTCGAGCGCGTTCGAAACCACTTCCTGTCCTACTGAAATCCCGGACAGAATCTCTTGCATATTCCCCGGCAACATCGCCCCGCCTCTCACTTCGATACGTCGCACGCTCTTCTCCCCTGCGGGGACATAGACCCAATCGCGGTCCTGCAGGTGCAAGATAGCGGTGGCCGGGAGCGCAGCCCGTGTCTCCTTCTTGTGTCCGTGAAACGTTGCCGTCACGAACATTCCGGGCCGCATGAGTCCTGGGTTACGAACTTCGAGGCGCACCTTAGCGGTGCGGATATTGGGGTCGAGAACAGGGCCAATGTTGTTGATGGTTCCGGTGAAAACCTGGTCCGGATAGGCGTTCAGGCGGATGTCTGCCTTCTCCCCAGGATGCACGTTGGAGAGGTCGTTTTCGTAAACATCGCAGATGATCCAGACGTAGGTAAGGTCCGAAATCGTGAACGGGTTGGGCGTGCCCAGCCCCGCAACCCCCGCGGCATTGGTGACTTGCTGGTCCGTGACGACGCCGGACACCGGAGCGCGGATTTCCACGATGCCCGACGGCTGGTCGAGGTTGGGATTTCCCAGCACACGAAGTTTTTCGGCCGTCGTTTTCACGTCCACCTTGGCCTTTGCATCGGTATCCTCGGCAACCTGCAGATCGTTTAGGGAGATCACTCCCTTGTCATACAGAAGTTGCGCGCGTTCCAACTGCGTCCGCGACAACTTCTCATCGGCCACCGCCTTTTGGTAATCGGAAAAGGCACCGGCGATGTCCGCGCTTTGCACGCGCAACAAGAGCTGGCCCTTCTGCACCACATCCCCGAGACGTGCCTTGATCTCGAGTACACGGCCCGTGGCAATCGAAATGACCGGCACCGTCCGGCTGATATCCGGATTGACGGTTCCGGTGGCTCGCAGTTCGGAGGTAGTCACATGCTCCACGGCCTTCGTAAGCGGAAACCGCTCTGGGTGCTCGACGCGAAAGAGATTCCGGTCTTCGACAGTCTCGACCTTCAATGCCGGCGGAGCTCCCTCGTTCGGGCCGAGCTTCTGGTCGCCGCAACCCACGGCGAATAAGCCGAACGACAGAAATGCAAAAAGTACAGCAAAGGTTGATCGCTTCATTGGATGACCTCGCGTCCGACCGCTAAATTCAATTGGCTCGCCGCCGTTAGATACGAGCCGATCAAATTCAGGTAATTGACTTGCACGCTGCGATACTCTGCCTGCGCGTTCAGGTAATCGATGAGTGACGCCGCGCCGTGTTCATACGCAAACTCGATGGAGTCGCGAACCTCCGTCGATTCCTGGAGATAATGGTCCTTGTACGGTTGAAGAAGAAGGATGGTACTGTTCACCGTCGCGTGTGCTGAATCCACGTCGCTCAAAACCTGCGCCTTGGCTGCTTCGGTGAACCTCTGGTTGCGGTCGATATCGATTTGCGTACGAAGCTTTTCCCCCTGATTCCGATCGAAGATCCGCAGCGGAATGCTGAAACCGACACCCACGTATTGATGCAGGAATGGCGTGTAGTTTCCGTAGTCTAGGGAAACTCCAGGAAATGCAGCGTCAACATTGATGGTCGGGTCTGTAGATCCATTCGCGACCGCCAGTTGGTGGTCCGTCTTGGCCTTGATAACCGCCTGCAGCGCTGCTCGCAGGTCGGGTCGGGCATCGAGAGCGGCCTGGCGCACTGCGTCGCGGGGAGGAATAGTCCTCGCAAAATCAAACGGTCCGGCCACATCGAACTGTTCGGGATTAGTGCTGTCGTTCAGGAGTAGAAGCAGTTGCACTTTCGCGGTGATCAGATTGACTTCGGCCGTCTGAAGGTCCGATTCGTACTGAACCCGCTGCAGATCAAGACGTTGCATGTCTATCTTTGCCATGCCCCCAGCCTTGTAGCGCTCACGATTGAGGTCCAGGAAGTGGTCGTAATATTTAAGGTTTTCCTTGGCCAAGTCCAGGATGGCCTTGGCCTGCAGCGTTTGGACGAACGCGCCGCGCAATTCAAACAGCAGCGTCCGCTCCAAGTCGGCCTGACCCGACACCGTAATGTCCGTCGCTTCCTTGGCGCTTTCAAGCCGCAATTCCCGTTTGTGCCGCCGCTCATGAAGATAGCTGAGTGAGGAGATCACAACGGCCTGCGAGAAAAGGCCCTTGCTGTTGTGACCAATCTGGTCGACACCAATAGAGGCTTGGGGATTCGGCCGCAAGTAGGCAGTAATCTCATTAGCCTTCGATTCATCGATTCCCAACTGGCCGGCGCGCAAATTCGGGTTGTTGGCTTCAAAGCGCTGTCGTACTTCTTCCCAGCTGAGCGGCCTCTGTGCCACGCTGACGCGTGCAAACACCATGGTGAGGAAGACGCCCCAGCACACGGATCGAAATACCCTTACCATGTATCCTCCTTAACGAACGGCAACGCTTCCTCGCTATTGCAAACTGCGCCAACAAACCCATGTCCTACCCGTCCTGTTGCGACAACGCAGCACACGAGTTCGGGCGCAATCAAATGACCCAGTATTTGGCGTCGAGATTACAGAACTGTTACGATTCCCGTTCCGTTTTCCTGAACGACGAAATTTACCGCGCGACGCTTGCCCATAAGACTTGAACGGGAGGGGAGGTATTGCTACTCTACCCCCCTAGGGTACAGCGGCTGCCCTGGATACCATACCCCCATAGGGTAGTCAAGGTGAAAAGATGACGCACACCTCGCGCGAAAAACTGGATCTGGTCAACCGCACGAAGAAGATCATTGGGCAACTGGAAAGCGCATTGCGTGGCCTCAATGAGGACGAGCATTGCGCGGATGTCTTGCAGCGCCTCGCCGCCGCACGCGGCGCCATCAACGCTCTTATGGGAGAGCTCATGGAGGACCATATCCGCAATCACATGCCCAAGAATTCCAAATCCTCCGAAGAGGCCGCCGAGGACGTCATCGAGATTGTCCGAACCTATCTCAAGTAAGAGCGCATGCCCTCTAGGAATTTGCCGCTTCTTCTTGTGGCGTCACAGGCCCGCGCATCATTGCCTTCGCGGCCCCCAGCGGCGGTAGTAATCTCGCGGAGTTCAGGATGAACGCCATCTCCGAGGACACGTGAATGAACGCCGCTAAGAGTGGATTCAGGAACCCGAAAGCGGCCAAGACCACACCCACGGTGTCGACAACGAGAGTTCCAGCGAAGTTCTGGAGAATGGTACGTCGGCACCGCCGCGCAATCTCGAGCGTCTCGACAAGCTTCGACAAGTCGTTTCCGATCAGAACCACGTTGGCGCTTTCGCGCGCCACGTCGGTCCCGGCGCCCATCGCGATCCCGACCGTCGCCTTCATCAGCGCCGGTGCATCGTTGACTCCATCGCCCACCATGATCACGTTCTGCAGTTCTTGCGTTAGTCGTGAAACGTAGGCGAGCTTGTCTTCCGGCAATAGCTCAGCGGCAATCTCATCGACCCCCAGCTTTCGGCCAATATCTTCAGCCGCCGCCTTAGCATCGCCGGTCAGAAGCACCGTTTTCATCCCCATGGCCTTGAGATCCTGGACGGCTTTCGTGGCTTCCGTCCGGAGCGTATCGGCGATGCTCAACGTGCCAAGGAACTGGCCGCGGCGCGACACAAAAATCTCGGAATTGGTGGTCGAGTCTGCGGCAGCGGGCAGTACGACACCATGGCCCGCGAGAAACAATCGGTTCCCGGCAACGATCTCCTCGCCGGCGCGCTTCGCGACGACTCCTTTGCCGGGAGTGTATTCAAAATGATCCGGGTCCTCACCTGCTACACCCATGGCGGCCGCTTTCCTCGAGATGGCCTTCGCGACCGGATGTTCGGAGCGTGATTCTGCGGTTGCCGCAACCTGTAACAATGTCTTTGGCGAGACGGCACCAGCAGGACGGATGTCAACCACATCGGGCGTGCCGTAAGTTAGCGTTCCGGTTTTGTCGAGCAGAACCGTGTGAATATTCGCGAGCGACTCCAGATAGATTCCGCCTTTGATAATGGACCCGAGCTGGGCAGAGCGGCCGATGGCCCCGAGAATCGCGAGGGGAGTGCCTGCGGCGATCCCGCACGCACCGGCGACAATTACGACCGAAATTGTGGAGCGCACATTATGCGTCACGAGAAATGTCAGTGACGCAGCCCCGAGGGCGAAGTACACCAGATATCCGGCCAGGCGGTCGGCGATGCCTTGAATGGGAGCACGCGATTTCTCTGCGCGTTCGACAGCGTCAATGATCTTCCCGAACGTGGTGTCACGGCCTAAACGGTCCACTCGTACTTCAAGCGCTCCCGATTGATTGATCGTCCCCGCGTACACCCAGCTCCCGGCGCTCTTCTCGGCGGGCATGGATTCTCCGGTGATCGTCGCCTGATCGACGAACGAATGGCCTCCCGTGACCGTGCCGTCGACAGGGATGCTGGCGCCCGGCTTCACCAGGACGGTGTCGCCGGAGCTGATTTCTTTGGTCTCGACTTCCTGCCACATCCCATTCCGTCGCACGGTGGCTCTTGCCGGCAGGAGCCCGACCAGGCGGCGGATCGCGGTTCGGCCTCGTCCTACGGTCAGTCCTTCCAGCACCTCGGCCACCAGCACGAATCCCGTGATTACCAGAGCGGTGAAAAACTCACCGATGGCCAGAGCGGCGAGAAGCGCTATGGTCATCGAAAGCTCCATCGTCATCTTCCGTTCGACGATGTTTTCAAACGCTTCCTTGAAGATCGGATAGCCCCCGATGAGGGTCGCAACAATCCCGATCACGCTGACGTGCGAAAAGGGTTCCCAGATCCGGAACCACACGCCGGCGGCCGCTAGCATGACAAAACCAATGCGGAGAAGGTCCGCCCGTTCAATGGCGTGCCTGTGTTCCCCTTCGCCATTCCGACGGGCGTCGCCTTCATGGATCGCCTCCGCGCCAGGACTCTTCCCGCTCTGTTTTAACCGGGAACCGTTTGCGTGATTGCTTCCGACGATTGGCGAAGCGCTCATACCTAATCCTCCTCGTTGGCGGCTGGAGCTTCCTACTTCAGATACGACTTGACCATGGCAATGACCTCATCCGCCGCGTTCACCTGCCCCGAGGTCGGTTTGTGCTTTCCGTTGAGCACGTGACTGCGGATGTGGCCTTCTAGCATCTCCGCCATCAGGCTGTTCATGGCGCCGCGCGCGGCGCTCATGATCTGCAGCACATCTGAACAATCGCGTTCTTCTTCGAGGGTACGCACGAGGGCTTCGACCTGGCCCTGGACGCGCTTGGCGCGGAGAAGCAGGTTTTCTTTTTCTTTGATGGTATGGCTCATGGGTTCTAGCATACCATACCCGGTATCGTATTAATTTGACGATTTTCGTTGACTACCCTATGGGGGTATGGTATCAAGGGACGGTTCTTCCCGGATGAGGGGCACTCGGAAGTTATTTCTGCAAGCTGATTGATTCGCTCAGAGTCCTGTGAAGCGAGCCAGAAGTCCGGATGTGGAAAGTCTCACCAGATAGGTAACGAGAAACGCGCTTGTATCACGTGATCTGGGCTACACCGAAGTTACTCGTTGGGGAAATGCTGAACGGCGCGTCCTTTGCCGTAGCTTCAACTGTCGTAAAAATGTAGTACTAATTGTGATCAATCGAGGAAAATGCAAACGAAAGGTGAATAAAGAAGGAGAAAGTGATTCGTCCCGTTTCATCGCAAATTGCTGATTTCCTTCGATTAGGGCCAACTCCGGCAAGTTCTGATTAAGTTGGTCGCACGGCTGTTAACCGAAGGGTTGCTAGTTCGAATCTAGCCCGGGGAGCCAATCTTCTCAATCACATAGTGCGAACGACTTCAGTTGCCCCCTGCGACTGTGCCCTATTTTGTGCCCCATCCGTTTCAGAAATTGGCACAACAGGCTCGCAAATCGCCTCGACTGCGAGACGCTGAGCAGTGTGCCCAATGTGGCCGTACCGCTTTGACATGCGCACTGTCGTGCTCGCGCTCCATCCCATGATCGTTGCTACCACCGAGAACGGCACACCCGCTTCCAGCATTCGCGTGCATCCGGTGTGGCGAAGATCATGGAAACGGCACATGACGCCCGCACGAATCTTCGCGGCTTCCCACGCCTCTTTCCAGCGGCCAATCGGCTTTGTGGGATCGGTGTCGTACACGTAGGTGCGTGTCAGCCCCTTTTTCTCTTCCTCGCGTTGAGCTATGCCGTACTTCTCGGAAGGAAAAACATAGTGGTCCGGCACACGGTTCGGGAATAAACCCGCCCAAAAGCTAAGCAAGCTGAAAGCGCGGGCATTTAGCGGAATGATCAGGCCCGCGCCTGCTTCAGTTTTGGATAGCCCGACCGTGACCGTCCGCGCGGCAAGGTTAACCTGCTCCCAGGTCAAAAGACGAAGCTCGGAGTACCGCATACAGGTATTCAGCGCAAGCAGCACGGCGGTGTGGAGAGAACGAGAACGGCTCAACTGGCAGGCCGTGAGCAAGGCAGCCTCCTCTTCGCGACTGATCGCGCGGCCTACATCGTCCGTTGCCCGGAGCATCCGCACGTCCGGTTGAATCGCAAACCACAAGCGATTCTTGCGCAGCACCGCGCGAAGAGTTCCAATCTCCAGATTGACCGTCTTAGGCGCGGCCTTCTCTTGCAATCGAGCAGTCTGGTAGTGTGCAACGTCATCCGAGCGAATATCGCAGAGCAGCATCTTGCCAAAGAACGGATTCAAGTGCTTGAGGTTCGCCTGCTCGATTGCAACACTACGGGGAGAGAGATGGGCTTTTTTCGCCGCGAGCCAATCCTCGGCGGCAATCGAGAACAGCCGCGCTGCCCGTTGCCGTTCGATTCGGTTGAACCCTTGCTCCAACTCTCTACGCCGCGCATGTTCAGCAGCGCGAGCAACTGTCCGCGAATCACTTTTCGTGGATTCGCGGATCACCTGCCCTGCAAATCGAAACTTGTACCACCATACATCTCCACGCTTGTAGAGGCTCATCGTTACTCCTTTCCCCTGTCCCCACGGTCATAAAAGTCAGTCTCGTCTCTCTTTCTTTGTGCCTGGCCTGTCATTTCGTCGAGAATCTCACCTAGACACCTATGGATGGCCTGCAAACAGACGGCGATCAAAAGGAGCCCTCCATGTATCCTCCCAAGAACCATCCACTCAAAAAATGACAAATTCATGGCTTCTTTCCCTTCTTTGGCGGCCTGCCACCCTTTTTCCCGTTCTCTCGTGCAATTTCGCGAATCCGCTCGATGCCTAGACGATCCACGCGCGCGGCATAGCTTCGCTTCCCAAGCCAACTGGTGAACTTCTTTAGGTCTGTCCGATTCATATCGTTAACCTAAACTGTTTAGGTTATTTTGTCAAGTGTGACCATCACACAAATCAGGGTCATAATCAGATTGCGCGGCTAGGTGGACGCACCGAAGAGCCAGGGCATCCCGCCTTGCCTGCCGCGCTCACTCCACAAAACCGGGATGCCACGCGGGAGGTGGCAATGGCCGAACGCATCACCAGCGGCCGGGTCGGCGCAGGCAAGCCGTCATCATTCAATTGGTTGAAATGGTTGGATCAAGAGGTACGACAGTTCCCAAGTACGGCGGACTGGTCACAACATCCTCCGTTCCAGTTTGCCCGCTGTCGGCTTTTAATGATGGCGCGCTATCCCCAGCTCCAGCGCCCCTTCCCCGACGAAGTCCTATACCGGGAGTTGTCGCGCGGGGAAAACCAAATCTTGGGGCATCCTGAAACGCGGCATGTGCTAGACGGATTGAACGACCGACAACGAAAGGAGCTGTCCGCGCTGTTCTTAGATACCTTTGGCTGCCTAGAGAGCTACAGAGCCCACCGACGGCGCGCAAACCGGGTACAAAAACTTGCCGGCGAAGCGCCAAGCCGAACGCGTGTGCTTACTCGCAAACTTGGAAAGGCGCGCCGTGCCTTGGAGGATTTGCGAGAGTATGCAGAGACCCTGGACGAGTTGCTGGGCTCGGAGCACGTGCGTGCCACAAAAACCTGTCTGGAGACGCTGCAAAAGCTGAAGGAGGACACTACCGCTGCTGAGTTTTACCAGTCGATTGAGAGCGAATACCCGGCACTGGAAGGCCCGGTGATGCTCAGCATGGTTCAGTTGTACTGGTTTTTTCGTTCCGGCTGCGGCCTGTCAGGGCATGAATCCGAAGTGCGCGTTGCGATGATACGAAATGCCCATTGGACATCGTTCGGCGTTGCGAAAGTAGATTTCATTCCTGCGTACCAGAAACAGACGACAAGGTCCCGAGGTTGTCAGGCTGTACATGAGGCAGTCCGCCGTTTCCTCCCCAACAAGGCACAACAGGCCGAAAAATCCCCCGAAAGTTTCTGACAATCTGCTTTGTACAAGAATGCCGGTAGTGCCGCATCATCACACCGCATCTGCAACTATCCAGCGAGGAGTGACGTGATGGGAAAACGGGGCACAAGTAACATGGGAAGCATGGGCGCGCCCGCAAGACGGCTCTCCGTCCGAGATGCGGCTGAGCGCGGGCTTCTCAATGTTGATGAGGCGGCTACTCTACTTGGTTTAAGACCGTCCACAATTCGGGCCTGGCTGGCCCGTCGCATTCTACCGCGAGTCTCATGCGGACGTGCCGTTCGGATACCGCGCCAGGCCGTCGAGGAATTCATCGAGCGGAACACCATCCCCGCGCGGGAGGATAGCCGTGGCCGCCCCTAATCAGTACGAAGCAGTATTGCAGTCTATCCAGCGAATTCTTGGCGGCCTAAGCGAGCAGCGGTTTTACGGCACCATCGAGCTTCGATTCGAAGCCGGCCACGTGGTGCTGTTACGCAAGACCGAGACGATCAAGCCAGACGACTGTCGGAACACCCGAGGTGATGATGAGGGAAGAAACCGTTAATCCCTCTAGCCCGGGTACCGAGCTATCCAGCCAGGAAGACACGCATGCCCACGTGCAGCCGCTCACCGAAGCCGAACGCGAAATTCAGGGTCTTGTCGAGACTGGCATTGCGAAATGGCGCACAGCCAAGCACCAGGCTAATCCTCACGGCCACGTGACGGCAGCTGAAGAATGCGAGGTGCGCCGCTGCATCACAGAAATGGAGCGTGCCAAAAAGGGACTTCCCCTCCTCTCCCCTGAGATCCCACTGCAAGGCGCACTCGGATGGGAGGAACGCACTTACCTAGACGCTCAGCAGTCCAAAATTACGGAACCTCCATGGAAAGTGAAAGGACTGGTTGTAGAAGGGGGCGCGACACAAGTCTCGGCGCACCCACACGGCATGAAGTCGCTATCATGGCTGAATGCCGCGCTGGAAGCTGTTGCACTCCATACCGTGTGGCAGCATTTCGAGGCTGGCAATGTTCGACAGGCGTTGTTCATCGAGTCGGAAGACCCAGTGTGGATGGTTGACGCGCGCATCCAGGGGATTGCTAAGGGTCTCCGGCTTGCACCCAATCAGGATGTGCCCGGGTTTCACTATTTCTGTCCCGGGCCGTTCGACCTGGTAAAAGAGGAGCCCGGCTTAAGGGGACTGTTTCAGAAGCACCAGCCGGACTTCGTCGTGCTGAGCACGCTCCAAAGCATGCTGGCTGGACGCGATTGGACCACTCAGAAGGACATGCAAGATGTAAACGCATCGATCGTGCGCCTTTCTCGGGTCTGTCCGCTAGTGGTCATCACGCATAGCCCTTGGAACAAGAAACACCGGCGCGCGGCGGGCACAATTACTCAATTCGCCAACTTCGCGGTGACGTTGCACTACGAAAAGCTGAAGCTTAGCGGCGGCGGAACAGGAATGCACGTCGTCGTAGATTCTAAACTTGGAACTGTACAGGAAGGCTTCCACTTGCAGCTGCTAACGGAGGGCGACAAGGATGACGCCTCCAGCGTACGAGGGCTTGTTTACGGCGGCTCGGGAAGGCCCAAAGGCTCGGGTAAGGAAGCTGTGATCCAAGAGCTGGCTGATGATCCAGATGCGAGCAATAGCGAGGTCGCGGAGCGGGCTCGTGTGAGCGAGCGCTACGTGCGCAAAATCCGCGAGGAACAAGGCAAGGTTCGCTCCGAACGATGACCTGGGAAGTAGCCGGATATATAGTTCCGTACCTTGTTCCGGCCCGCGGTCTCGAGTGTAGTTCCGTTCTTGTTCCGCAACTGTTCCGCGATGCATGCGAAGTCCAACGGCTTCAATGTGCTGCAGCGTTGGGGTTGTTCCGCATGGCCTTGCAAACGCGGTCTCGCAGAGGCGGAACAACACAGGCCCCCTAAAGGGGCCGTGTTCCGCGCAGACTGCCAATTGAGAGGACAGTTTCCAAGAAGGGGGTGGAGCAATATGTGGATGTTAGCGAGAGAGTTGTATGGATTCTCCAAGCGCTCTATCCGTGAGCCCCCACCAGATGCGGGATGTGGCGGTGTCGCGGATAAGCTGGATAACCAGGCCAATACGACCGTCAATTTTGATGGGCTCCGTTTCGCTGATTTGGGAGTCCATATAGCGACATTTTTGGATGCAGTGACCTGAGAAACGCGGTCGGCACGCGATTCGCACGCACGCCCTCGCGGTAAATTGCTTCCAAAAAGACGTTTCGTCATAGCTTGACGCCGGGTTCGGATGGTGTACTCGTGCCTTGTGGACAGTCGGCGGTCAGTCCCCAGGCCTTTCGCACCGAGGCAAGCGGGTGCCACCCTTGTTCCCGGTACCGACGCTGGACATGAATCCCGCCTTTGATGCGTCGTATTCGCCGGCCGCGCTCGGAACCGTGCGCGTGCGGGTGCAGCGCCAGATCGCGTGCTCTGCCCGCCAGGACGGGAAGCAGCCAAGGACGGGAGGGCAGGCGCTCAGCGTGGCGGGCGCACAGCTCGGCATAGATTTTCTCGGCCTTGTCTCGCTGGATGGGCGATGGGATGTCATCGAACAGGCCAGCGCCGGCAGGGCGGCGCAAGCGGCGGCGGTAGAGACCCGCGTTGTCCGGTGGCTCCAAAAGTGACAGCAGGAAGCAGGCCCAGCGGGCCATCGGCATTTGCTGGAACTGCTCCCAGGCTACGGGGCGCAGCATCGGCGGCAAGGGGCGCGTAACTTCGTCTCGAACAAGCTGTCCATTGTGGCGCACGCGGTTCCAGTCCTTGCTTGAGAGGACCGGGCCGTTAGACTCAGGTTGCCCGCTATCGGTGCATATGCGAGTACTTGCCATCTTCTTCCTCACCGCCGTTCATTTTCACCCGCGCCTCGTTGAGCCTGTCAGAGAGTCGGCGTATGGTTTCCTCGGGCCGAGGCGCCACCGTGATGACAGGCCGCGCAGTGGCGTTTGGCTGAGCGTTTTGCATGACGGCGATGTTGGTCTGTGACCCCGCTGGCGTCGGCAAAAAGCCAGAGTGCTGGAATAGCATCTTGCGGTCGGCAATTCCCTTGTCGGTGAGGGCTACCTCGATGCTGCGTTCGACGACGGACGGCAGAGCGACCGCTGCGAGGATCCGTGCCGTGTACATCGAGAAGCGGTATGTCGCATCCGCGGTGGCCTTGAGCAACTCCACGGGTGCGAGTCCTATCCGCTCGCATATCGCGTCAGCCGTTCGCTTAGCCTGCTGTTCGGAAGGGCTGAGCGCGTCCCAAGCGTCAAGGAACCGCACAACCGCGGCGTCACTCATCCTGGCCGACCGCGTCATCTCGATGAACGCTTCGAGGCTAATCCCCAGGTCGCAGGCCGAAGCGATCATCCCGTCGAACGCAGGCTGAACGATGTACCCGGCCGGCTTTACATTTTCGTTGCCAGGAGTAGCCGCAAGACCCTTGAAACGCGACCCACCGTTGCGTGGCCTACTCATCGACGCACCTCAATGGCGCATCACTCCGGCGCGGCCTTGCCTTTGCACTTCGCTTGGTATAACTTTTGCCGGGTTCATTCATCGCTGCGAGTAGCGCCTGCAATGGCCGCTGAAATTTCCAGTGAAATATGGACGCTAGAAAGATTGCGCGTCTGATACCTTGCTCCTGTGCTGTGAGGATGAATATGAGTTCAGACGACGAAAGGGAAGGGCGAATGTTGCTGCGTAAATGGACCGATAATTCCTCGCTGATACGACTATCGCTGAAGTACATGCACGTTCGATCCGCGCGGATAATTCGGGCCCGCATCTCCAAGTTCGACGAACAACTGGACGTGTTAGCGCTGCACACAGAGGAGGGCGATGATATAAAACTGGAGTTGTCTGGAGCATCTTTCGACAATGTTGCTACAGTTGCAGGACTGATCGCCGCGGGTCTATCTCCATCCAAATATCCCGAATCGTTAAGTCTTAGTTCCGATATGTTCCGCTGCGACCTTTTTTCGGTTCCGTCTGATTGAATCTCTGTTGACATGGCACAAGCTCCTGCGCTATTTTGCGCATGAGTTTGTCGCGATACTTAAAGGCCCCGACCGCGAATCGGGGCTTTTCCTTTTTCTGATTACATCACGGCTGTCAAGTGTGGGTCCTAGCACGCAAACAACTTTACCCGGAGCCTCCGCGTTCTTTCTCCGCTTGGGCCTCGAATTTCCTCTGGCTTTCCTGTTCGTACTCGGCATACCCGACGGCGGTTCTTCTTTCCCGCTCTTCCGCCTCTAATCGCCCGAAGTGCTGGCTGATCGGGTGGCAGAGGTCGCACACAGCCGACAGTAAACTCCTGAGCAATCTAATTTCTCGGATAGTCAAGAGAAGGAGTATAAGCAGTACTCCAAATTTCCAGTCCATCGCCTTGTCCTCCTGCCCTTACATTGAGTGATACTGCGGAGCTTATCACGCGACACAAAGCAGCGCGTGGGGTCACACGATGTAGGAATGACAGACAGGTGCGTGCCACCTATGAACGCGACGGAGTAGAATACGGCCACCAACGGCTAATTCCCGATAGCCGCAGCGAAAGTGACAGGAGCCCACGCCAATGACTGCTGACGAACAAGACTTGAAAGCAATCGCACAACGCTTGGAAAAGATCGAAAAGCAGAACCGGACGCTGAAGCGATTTGGGCTCGCAATCCTCTCGCTAGTCGGTGCCATTGTGACGATGGGGCAGGCTCAGGCAAGCCGAAGCATAGTGGCCAGCGAATTTCGGCTAATGGACAGCAGCGGAACTGTGCGCGCAACACTCGGATTTCACGGTGGCGAACCCACTCTTAATCTCATCGACGCAAATGGGCGGGCAAGGGCCAATCTCACCACCGAGGCAATTGAGTTTGCAGATTCAAACGGTACGACACGCGTTGTACTGGGCAGTTCCACCGCGATTTATTACAAGTTGGTTGAAGGTCAGCCCCACATCACGGACCATGGACCAGCCCTCCTTTTCAGTGGCGCGGACCATAAGACACGAGTGGATCTCCGTGGAATGTCCGAGGGAGCGTCCATTTCTCTTTTCAGCCAGGGTCCTGCGAATTTGGATAAGCAGGTGGTTCTTGAATCCAGTCCAGATGGACCATCATTAACACTTTCCGATGCCCAGGGCTTTCGAGCCATCGTCGGGAAAGCTTCACTAAGTACACCGAGTACGGGCGCTACCGGCAAGACTTCGGCTGCTTCAGTGGTCCTGTTCGACAAAGACGGTAAAAGTATTTGGAGTGCCCCATAGCTGCCGGACGAGTAAGCAGCGTTGCGGCATGAAAAATAAAAAATAAAAGCGTGTGGTGGCCCGGGAGATGTCCGTGTCATCGCTTGCCGCCGCGCCGGACAACTCGGGGCTCCCGGGGACCGCGGGACTGTGCCCCATTTTGTGCCCCCTCCCGGTCACAAACTATGGCAAACGGTGGCAGTGGGGCAAGGGGGAAAATCGCCTGTACTAGCGCGGAGAATCAACGTGCTAGCAAACGATCGTATCTGGTCGTGAAATTGAACGCTGCACCTGTTAACCGAAGGGTTGCTAGTTCGAATCTAGCCCGGGGAGCCACTTCAAGATTACCCAAGCTACCTTAACTCGTAATTTTCACGCAAAGCAAACCACGTACAGAGCCATCGCAGTTGGGGATGACTTGCTACACAATCCAAGATATCTTTGAAGTGCAGCCGGGAAACTGGGTCGGCTTGGTTCGTTGACGTTCGCGTATATCTCGTATGTACGCTGATTCTGTTCAAGGGAAGAAGGAGAGCAGCTGTTGGCGCCACCTCGGGAAAACCTCTGGTACAAAGATGCCGTCATTTATCAACTCCATGTCCGCACTTTCTGTGACAGCAATGGCGACGGTATTGGAGATTTTGCCGGCCTGACGCAACGGCTTGACTACTTGCAGGAGCTTGGCGTTACCGCCATTTGGCTTCTGCCCTTTTATCCTTCACCTCTGCGCGACGACGGGTATGACATCGCGGATTACACTTCAGTCCATCCAAGCTACGGAACGTTGGAGGATTTCAAGACCTTCCTAACGTCGGCTCACAACCGCGGGATACGCGTCATTACCGAACTGGTGGTGAACCACACCTCCGACCAACACCCGTGGTTTAAGGAAGCTCGCAGTTCCCGCGACAATCCTAAGCGCGACTGGTATGTGTGGAGCGAAACGGACACCCGCTATCAGGGGGTTCCCGTTGTTTTTGTCGACACGGAAACCTCCAACTGGGCCTGGGATCCTGTTTCGAAATCCTATTACTGGCATCGCTTCTTCAGTCATCAGCCGGATCTGAATTTTGATAATCCCGCGGTGTTTGAAACCGTCTGGGAGGTCATGAAGTTCTGGTTGGGTCTTGGCGTGGACGGTTTCCGTTTAGATGCAGTCGCTTATCTGGTGGAACGCGAAGACACCCTCTGTGAAAATTTGCCGGAAACCCACGCCATCATCCGCGAACTCCGCCGCCGTCTGGACTTGGAGTATCCCGGGACCATGCTCCTGGCCGAGGCAAACCAATGGCCGGCGGACGTCTGCGCCTATTTCGGCAACAATGACGAATTCCACGCGGCGTTTCATTTTCCCTTGATGCCGCGCATGTTCATGGCCGTAAAACTGGAAGATCGCAAGCCCATCGTCGAGATTCTGCAACAGACACCGGAAATCCCGGATACCTGCCAATGGTTCATTTTCCTTCGCAATCACGACGAGCTTACTCTGGAGATGGTCACCGAAGTCGAGCGCGACTACATGTACGATGAATACGCCATGGATAAGTCCATGCGCATCAATCGTGGCATTCGCCGCCGCTTGGCTCCCCTCATGAACAATGATCGCAGACGGATTGAATTGATGAATGGATTGTTGATGTCTATGCCTGGAACGCCCATCGTTTACTATGGAGATGAAATCGGCATGGGGGACAATATTTACCTCGGCGACCGAAACAGCGTTCGCACTCCGATGCAATGGAATAGCGCCGCCAATGCAGGATTCTCCTCCGCCGATCCCGAACGACTCTACGCGCCTGTAATTTCAAACCCGGTCTATGGCTATCAAGCCGTCAACGTCGATGCGCAGGAAAGATCCGAGCATTCCTTGCTTCTCTGGATGAAGTCTTTGATCCAGGTGCGGAATGCATTCCGGGTTTTCAGTCGCGGCACCATGCAGTTTCTGAGCCCGTCCAACCACCGCGTGCTGGCGTACATCCGTGAATTCGGCCACGAGATCGTACTTGTGGTAAATAATCTTTCGAATTCCGCCCAGGCTGTCGAATTGGATGTGCAACGATATAAGGGCTACGTTCCAATTGAGATGTTTGGCAGAAGCTTGTTCCCGCGCTTTGGGAGCTTGCCTTATTTGCTTACCCTCGGCCCTTATCAGTTTTATTGGTTTCAACTTCGCCGGATTTGACCGAGCGATTTTTGACGGCATCGTTTATTCGGATAGCCGGCAAATTTCAGATTGAAAGCTTAGGTATCGTGGCCGAAGAAACTTTCTTAGCGGACGACTTACTTCGCCAATTGATGAGCGTTGGAGAAGTGGACCTCCTTGTGGGTGTTTCTGCCTTTGCCGCCCCGGATGCAGTCGCTTCCACAGTTCAGGCAATTGAACAGAGTTTTCAGCAACATTTTGGCAGGCAGCGCGTTGTCATTGTCCTCATGGACAATGGCCTAGTTACCAAAACGAGCTTGGCAGCTGCGGCTGACGATGTGCCGCCCAAAAATGTGCGCGTCCATGGGATAAGTTCCTTGCGCACCATCCACCGCCTAATCGCCGATTTCGCAGGCCCTCCGGCCCCCGGTGTTGCCTTGCGCACAATTCTGGCTTGCGCGGATCTATCGGGGGCTCGTGCTTGTGCGGTGGTTTCACCATTTACTCCGAATCTCACCTCTGAGTGGATCTCCAACCTGCTTGCTCCGGTTTACCGCGAGAAATTCGATTTTGTCGCACCTCTCTACAGCCGGCATAAATATCAAGGCTTGCTTATCCGCAATCTTCTCTATCCGATGAGCCGGGCCACCTTTGGCTGTGGGATCCGCGAAATTTTCCCTGCCGAGTGGGCATTTTCCGGACGCGCTGCATCGTATTGGCTAAACCAGGACGTTTGGCAAGCCGAGCCCATACGCGCAAGGCCTGAAGGCTGGACGGCGATCACCGCCAGCGCCAGTGATTATCGGTGTTGCCAGGTTTTTCTCGGTGAAAAATTACCGCCGCGTACAGGTGTCCCCATCGACATCGTCGAGGTCCTCCGGGAAACCGTGGGCACTTTGTTCTGGTGCCTGGAGACTCAGCAGTCCTTATGGATGGACCGAGACGGAGTCCAATCCGCGCCTACGTTTGGACCCGCGCAATTGCTCACAGTAGAGCCCACCGACATGGATCGACACCGCATCTTCGAGATGTTTCGAACCGGCGTGACCGACTTGGCGCCGGTCCTCGGCTCGATTCTAGATCCAGAGACTTATTCCGCGATTAAGAATATCGTCGCCATTGAAGAAGGCAAATTCCGATTCAACGTTGATCTTTGGGTGAGGACCCTTTATGACTTTGCCGCTGCTTATCACCACGCTGTTATCAACCGCGATCATGTCATTCAGGCTTTGGCGCCACTCTATCGCGGTATGACCCACTCCTTCCTTCTAGAACATGCCGATTCATCTCCGGCAGAGATTGAGGCGGCTAACGAAATGCTTTGCTCCGAATTTGAGCTGCAAAAGCCATATTTGAGGGACAGATGGAACGCAAGAGTTGAGGTGAAATCATGAGAGAAACCATCCTCCAAGGTTTAGAGCAGGCCTACAACAATTTTGTCCGGATGATCGCGGAATTCCTTCCGCATCTTCTGGTAATGCTTATCATTATTGCCGTCGGCCTGGTGGTCGCATTCGTGTTCAAGTACGTCTTACGCACGCTTCTGCGTCTGACGCGACTCGACCGCGTATCGGAAGAAGCCGGAGCTTCTCGAGTTCTCCGCATGGCGCATCTACCGGGCATGACGGACTTGCTCAGCCGCTCTCTTTTCTGGATAACTTGGTTCGGCTTCATTTTAGTTGGCCTGAGCGTTCTCGGTGTGCCCAGTCTTCAGGAACAGATTTCCCGTCTGCTCCGGTTTCTGCCTGAAATTTTCATCGCAATCCTGATCTTGTTCTTAGGTGTGGCCATCGCGAACTTTTTGTCGCGTGCGGCCCTTCTGGCCGCCGTCAATGCCGGCTACGCGTCCGCCAGAATACTCAGCGGCGCAGTCCGGCTCATCATTTGGATTCTGGCCATCACTATGACGCTGGAAGAATTGGGTTTGGCCAGCCAAGCCGTCATCTCGGCTTTTTCCATCGTGTTTGGCGCCACAATGCTGGGACTAGCTATCGCATTTGGCTTGGGCGGCCAGGATTTAGCCCGCGGTTTTCTAGAGAAGCATCTGGGGGACACTAAGAAAGAAAAGCATAATGAGCCACAGCCGCTCTGATGCAAGCGTCGTTTCGAGATTCTGGAACCACAGGTCAAAGTTTTTGCGATAGAACCAGAACCTGCATCGCTCCGTTTTCGCTGGTGGGAACAAACAGGTTGCCTGTCTGTGGGTCATACCCCATGGTTTTCGCACCGGGCTTCGTCATAATTTCCTGGGCCACAGAGTACTGATCGGGCGAATCCTGCCTGAAAACGAAGACCTTTCCATCTCCTGTTGACAAGTAAACCAGGCGTGTCTTGCTGTCGAAGGCCGCGGCATCCACATGGTCTCCGATGGGAGCGGTGAACACGATCTTCCCGGTGTTCGCATTGAGTACCGCGAAATGCTTGCTGCGGCATCCGACGAACAGACGCCGGTTTTCGATGTCCATCGCCAAACTCGTGGGGGTGCCACAAGGGGCAAGCGCCCAACGATCTTTTACTTGCAACGTGTTGACGTCGATATGCAAAGTTTCATTTTGCTCTTCGAGATTCACGTACAGGTTACCTTTGCCATCGGATACCGCAAATTCCGGGCCGCCTCCGAGCGCAATCGTTCCGACCACTTTGCCGTCCACCGCATTTAGCACGCTAATGTTTTCGCTATCCCCGTTCATTACGTAAATCCGCTTGGTTAGATGTTCATAGATAATGGCGTCCGGTTTCTTTCCTACTTTGATTTGGTCCAGTGTCTTCAGGGTCTTTAAATCAAACGCAATCGCCGCGTCCGCTTTGCCCGCCGAGATATAACCACGCCCAGCCTCGGGTGCAATGGCAATGCCGTGCACTCCAGGCGTATTCGGGATTGTGCCCACAATGGTGAACGAATCTGCGTCCAACACATCCACCTGCGTGGAATGCGACACATACACTCGGCGCTCCGCGGCATCCACTGTGAGGTAATCCCAACCACCGCTGCCAGGAACAGCTACTTTCTTTAGCGGCTGGTAATTGACGGCAGCGTATCCCGCAATGGCGACCAATAACATCACGCAGCAAGATAGAACTGGAATCTTCTTCATCCTTCCTCCCGATCTCTGGAACTGGAATAACAGATCGTTCCTAAACCAGCCCTAAATTCCCTACTTGATACCGCTCAACCCGGCCAGAACACACGCTGCAAGTGCACACCGGCCCTTTGGTACAAAACACTCCCTGTCGCTGGAGGAGCTACCTCATATGTGTTGAATCTAGAGCCCGAACTCGGTGCTGCTCACTTCTCGTGTGTTGGCGACCAGCGCATGCCCAGCGCAAACGTAGGTCCATAGTATTCGCGCTGCACCATATATTGTGGCTGACCGTTGTAAAAGCCGAAGACCTCATTCGTCAGGTTGAGGCCGTAAGCCATGACGGTGAAACCATACTTCAGGCGATAGCTGGCTTGCGCATCCAGTTGAAAGTGGGAGTAAAGGTAATTGTCTCCGAGTGGTCCATAGAGTCCGCCAGGAGTCGCTCCCGCACCACCGGTCGCGGGGTTGCTGCTTCCTGTACCGTCCTGGTATTGGTATTGGTAAATACTGTGCTCGTTATAGGTCATACCAACGCGCATCGACAACCGCCCGTGATCGAAAGTCGGGCTGATGTTGAAAAGATTCGGCGCTTGCCGCAGCAGTGCGGGACAATCGGACCGCCCGGGCAATCCACAGGCTGCTGAGTTTGTATAGGTGTAATTTGCCGCTAGCCCCAGACCGCCCAGCATGCCGGGCAAGGACGTGAACTGCTGGACATAGGCGACCTCTAATCCTGCAAGCCACCCGCTTCCCGCGTTGACGGCCTGAGAGATTAGCCAATTTCCTGTGGGGTAAAGGGGATTGCTTGGATCCGGATTGTAATCGGTCTGGTAAGTCTCCTGGCTGACGATCGGGAGATATAACTGCTTGTAAAAGAACCCACCCGAAATCATGCCGTACGGCTTCAGATAATGTTCCCATAGGACATCGTAGTTGTTCGCCTTTTCCGCCTTGAGGTTGGCATTGCCAAGGGATAGCAAGTTCGGATTTTGGTTCAGCGTCACACTAAATGCTTGCGCAATGTCTTGCGGATCGGGGCGCGACAGCGCGCGGCTATACACTACGCGGATGTCCGAATCATGGCCCAGGTCATAGCGCACCGAAGCACTCGGCAAGAAGTTGACGTACGAACCCTTCAGTCTGAGTGACACACTGCCCTGTTGAGTCGTGGTAGCCAGGCACGCCGTGTCACACTGATAGGTGTATGTATCCAGATTTGTTCCCTCGATACGCAAGCCAGCGACGATTCGAAACTTGTTGAAGTCGATGGTGTTCATCGCGTAGCCGGCAGAAACCTTTTCCACTAAATCGAAATTGCCGGGATTCGGGCCCACTGTCCCAGGCTGGAGGGTGAATGCCGATGGATTAGCGTTCAAATAGTTAATAACCTTAGACCAGTCTGTGACCGGCCCAAGCTGATAGTTGCCGGAATAGTAGTTATTGTTTTTGAACCGCCCGAGGAATGGCACCATCGATAGGGACCCATTCGGATCATAGACCGGAGTGTAGGAATCATCGAATTTGTGGGCGTTGCGGAATTTCCCGCCGATTTCAATTGTGGAGAGGTGTGAGCCGATGTGGTAGCGTTTGCCCACTGCTCCCCCGAATTGCAGGTTGAGTTGCGGGGACTTGCCGAACGAGGTGGTAATGTCGGTAAGGCTGTAGTTCGTTGGCTGGTACGCCTCTGTGAAACAGTTTGGAGTCCACTGCGGAATATATTTCCTGACCGTAAGCGCAGGGCTGAATTGGCAGGAACTGGTCGTGTCGTTAGAAGCCCAGTCTGCCCCCTCATTCCCTCCAGACTTGAGTTCCTCCGAACGGGAAACAGACGCATCCCAGGCAATCCAGGTGGTACTCAAAACATGTTTGCCACCCAAAACCAGGCTTCCGATGTTAAAAATGGGAACGCGATTCGACTCGCTGAACGCTGGCACGCCGCTGCACGGCGGAACGGTCACTCCGCCAGCGGTCTGGCACCCGTTCGCATTCAAGAGTGAAACTCCTGGGGTGTTATCCGTAAGCGTGTAGACCCATTTGTCGCCATAGTCATGGAAGCTGGAATAAATGCCGCGAATGTAAATATCCGAACCTTCTCCCAGCTTATAATCGGTGCTCCCGGTGAGTCCCCAGCGGCTCCGCTTGTATTGATATTCGCGGATATCTTGAGTGTCAAAATAGCGAGTGGTTGAACCGTCGGGCAACGTAGCGACATCGGGAACAGGCTCGATGTCATTAATCCCGCGGCCATTCCAATCATAGGAGCCGCCAATCAGCGCTCCCCAGCGCTTGTCCGCACCGAAGCGCTCACCGATGGTGCCCCCAGTTTGGACAATATTGCGATTGCCCATGATTGGAGTGGTACCGCCCCCGCCAAAAAGGTCGATGGTCGGGCGTTCGCCGGCGGTTTTAGTAACAATGTTCACCGAGCCACCAATACCGTCGCCATCCATGTTTGCCTGCAGAGTCTTGTTGACTTCGACGGATTCGACCAGATCGGCGGGCATCGCATCGAATTTGATTTCGCGCACGCCAGGCTCAGGCGAAGGCACGTTGACACCATCGATTGTCGCGTTGGTGAGGCGCGGCTCGAGACTCCGCACCTGAATATATTTGCCTTCACCTTCATCCCGCTCGAGACTAACGCCGGGCAGGCGCCCCACCGCATCCGCAATCGTTGCATTCGGCAGCGACGTGATCACTTCGCTGGTCATGACCTGCAGAAGATTGTCTGCGGTCTTTTCCCGGTTAACGGCTTCCGCCTCACCGGAAGCCTGCTGAGCGGTCACAATGACCTGGTCCTTTTGCGACGACACTTCCATCTTCGCATCCACGATCATGGTATGTCCGGCGGTAATATCAACGGATTTGGTGAATACAGCGAACCCGACGTAGCTGACCGTGAGGGTGTACGAACCGGGAAGAAGATTGTTGATGTAATATGCACCCTGCTGGTTGGAAACCATGGTGATCCCTGCCGGTTGTAGTTCAACTTGCGCGCCTTGAAGGACGCTGCCCGATGAATCTATAACGTGACCGGTCACGGTACCCTTGTCGGTTTGTCCCGCTGTACTTTGAGCAAACAATAAAGCCACGACCGCTGACAGAATCGTGAAAAAGTGGCCAAATCTCTTCATAAAAACATTACCTCCAAGAGTATGGGCAGACGTTCAGCCTGAAAATCTCCTCGACTGCTTATCCTTTCGCTCGCGGCTTAGGTCAGGGGGCTGCGTCGTTTGGGGTGACCGACCCCGCGAGCCTGCTTGCCTTCTTGCTCCACCTGGGAGACCTCACGTATCTCCGAGTGAATGCACCCCGACCACGGCGTTTAACCAATTGTCTGAAAGACTCGTGAGGACTTAGCGCTGGTCCCATTAGGCCAAAGGCCGCTTGAGCGCCGATGAACGTTCGTAAAGAAATGATTTAAAAAGGCCTGAAAAACCTTTCATCTGAAGACTTCTTCAGAGAACACTGGCTTGAGAATCAAGTAGTTGACCATTGTCTAGCTGCGCTCCCGCGTCTGCCGAAAGCAGCGGTATAACAATGCGAAAAACCGAACCTTCTCCCAATCGGCTTTCCACTTCGATTCGCCCTTTATGCGTTTCCGCGATCCACCGAGCGATCGATAATCCAAGCCCCGATCCCGGAACCTCACGCGATCTGGCTTGGTCTGCGCGGTAAAAGCGATCGAATATGCGTGGCAGGTCGTCCGCGGCGATCCCAACTCCGGTGTCTTCGATTTCAATCACGCCTTCCTCCGCATTCGCAAACGCACGCATCTCCACGGATCCACCGGAGGGAGTGTATTTGAGGGCGTTGTCGAGAATGGCGCGAAGAAGGCTCTCGAGCGCGGCGAAATCCCCGCACACAAGCAAAGCTTCATCAGAAATAGCCGAGGAAAACGACAAGCCTTTGGTCTGCGCCAGAATGGCAACCTGCTGGCCAGTTTTCTGAAGCAGCGGCCTGAGGTCTATCTCCGCCAACCTGATGCTCGCGGCACCCGCATCGGCACGTGCCAGTGTCAGAAGCGCTTCGACAAGCCGGGTGGTTTCTTCTGAAATCGCCAGAATGCGTGCCAAGGATTCTTGATATTCCAGTTCGCTGCGGGTTCGTCGTAAAGCTAGTTCCGCGTGGGTCCGAATCAGCGAAAGCGGTGTGCGCAGGTCGTGCGAAGCATTAGCCGTAAATTGGCGGATACGCTTCACGGATGCTTCGATACGTTCCAGCATATCGTTTAGCGTCACGGTCAAGCGCTGTAACTCATCGGAGGCTTTCGGGACTTCCAACCGTTGCGAAAGGTTTTGCAGTCCAATCTGTTCTGCGGATTCAATAATTCGATTGACCGGAGCAAGCGCCCTGCCACTGAGAAAATATCCGAGAAGCGAAGCCAGAATGACCAGCAAGGGCAAGAAGCGCTTTTCAATAAGGCGAAAACGGTCCAGGGCCTGGTCGAATGGTTCCGTGGGCACCGCCGCGCTGATGAGAAATTGTTGACCATCAACCCAAATGCGACTCTGCGCGATGCGATACTGTTGGCTCTCCAAATTTGTAGTGAGGAAAGAAACTCCCGAACTTGGCGGAATTGGAAGAGGGTCTTGGGTAAATAGAAAACGGGGCGAGCGAAACAGCCAGGTGCCCTCCGCTACGGAAACCTGGAAAATGGCGCCGTTTGCCCAGAGTTCCGATAGTTCCTTCAATTCCTTCTCGACCTTCGGAACACCCTTAGACGAGGAAATCGTCAGGACTCTCTGAACTAGTTCCAGATTGCTCCGCGACGCGTCGTTAACGGTGGTTTCAATGCCGCGACGGAAACCATAATCGCAAATCCAGAAGAACACCACGAACGAAGCGGCCAGAACCACAAAATACAAAAGGGTGAGCCGAGCACGGATGGTGAGCTTCACAGCGGGTCCACTATGCCCGTCGAATATCCGAATCCCCGATGGGTATGCAGCAATTTGATTTCAGAACCCTGGTCAATCTTCTTGCGCAGCAGTCGTACAAACGCGTCCAGCGTATTTTCCGTGACTTCGCGCCCGTGCCCCCAAATGTTCGTCTGAATTTCCTGCCGGGACACAACCCGCCCCGAATTTCGGACCAGCAGCTCCAATAATCGATATTCCGTCTGCGAAAGATGAATTTCCTGGCCCTTGCGGAACACTCGAAACGACGTCACGTCCAGCACCAGATCCGCCACTTCCAGCACCGTCTTTCGACGGACTTGTCGCCGTCGCACCAGCGCGCGAATGCGTGCAAGCAATTCCAGGAACGAAAATGGCTTAGTCAAATAATCATCCGCGCCCGCATTCAATCCGCTAATGATGTCAGATACGGAATCGCGTGCCGTGAGCATCAGCACGGGAGTTTCCTGCTCGCGATCCCGGAGCCGCTTTGCCACTTCCAACCCGTTCATTTGCGGCAGCATTACGTCCAACAGGATGACATCAAACGAAGTCTGTTCAGATTTCTCGAGCGCGCTGCGGCCGTCCCGGGCAACGCTGACTTCGAACTCTTCCTCGCGCAGTCCTCTGGATAGAAGTTGCGCCATTTCCGGCTCATCTTCGACGATTAGCACATGCATAGGGATTTCCTGGGGATAAGGCTAGATTGTGGTGTGTGAAAGGTTCGTTAACACCACATTACAATTGAATGTCTTATCCTGGTTCAGGACTTCGAAGTGTTCCAGTCACTGACTCTTCGCGGTCGAATCCGTTCTATTTTGTATGCTTTGCGGGACGAAGGTTACTTGTACGACTTCGGGGGCAGCAGAAGCTGAATACCAAAATATCCGACGAAATACGGTTCTCTCGGGGCCACAGGCTCAAGCGCTCGCCCAGCCATGAACAGCAAGATAACGGGACTATGCAGCTTGTAGCGCCCACCAAAATCAATCACAGGTTGGTTCGATGTGGGGTGGTACATTCCCTCATTATAGAGTTCCATGTCCAGTTCCAGCTTCTCGCTGACGTCGTGACCAACCACCAGGCCCATGATCCAGCCATCGGGTCCTTTGTGCACAAACTCGTAGCCGGCTTCGTAGTCCACATCGACCGGGCCGAACTTTTTTGTAAATTCGACCGGCATAAGGAATGAATCCGTCCCTGACGTTATTCCGCGACGCACCGCATTATCCGGGTTATTCGCGAAAACTTGAGGAAAGATAGAAACCGACAGGCCATCCTCACCTCCGTCGTGAAAGCGCCACTTTACCCCAGGGTTTGATTGGCCCACGCCGAACTTCGCCGTGGCGCCGGGATTTTGCACCCGCAACCATGCGTTCTCATACGTCAACTGGATTCGATCTCCCAATCCGAAATTGATATCGATGTCTGGCACGTGAGACACAGATTGGTTGCTATAGAAAAATGGCATGTACCCAATGTTTATTTCCCAATTCAGATTGCCGGGAGTTCCAGGATCATTAGTGTAGTAGGGCGGCCCCCCCTGACCGTGGGTTGAGCTCATCGCCGTAAAAAAAAGAAAAAACGGAACCAGAAATCGCAACGCCGATATCTTCCGTATCAGGTCATTACTCCATCGCATGAAAACGCCTGACTCTAAGAAAATGATGACTACAGTCTGATTAACAGGCTATTCACACTGACCTAAACGCAAGATAAACCGTAGCGGAACTAAACGCGAAGAGTCGCCGGGAGAGTAGCCGTAAAAGTAGAACCCGAGGTATCCGAACGCGTCAGCTCCAGTTGTCCCTTGTGGGCGTCCGCAATCCAGCGAGCAATGGCTAAGCCGAGTCCGGCGCCTCCGGTTTCTCCGTCGGAACGGGAACGCACCTTGTCCGCGCGGAAAAAGCGTTCGAACACTTGGGGCTGTAAATCCGCTGGGATTCCCGGCCCATTATCGGAGATCGACACGACATAGCCATGCCCTTCCCGCCGGCAGGCAAGGGTGACCACGCTTCCCGGCGGTGAATACTTTATGGCGTTATCCAAGAGATTCAGAAACAAACGGTGTAGCAAGGCCACATCGGCGCAGATCGGCAACTCTGGTTCGATTTCCGAACTCAGCGTAATGGTTTTTGACAGCGCCAAGGATCGAGCGCGCAGCAAAGCCTCGCCTGCGATTTCATCCAGGTACGCATTCTGCACATTTAGCGGAAACTGTCCCGCATCCGCACGCGCCAAGGTAAAAAGGTCATCGATAATTTTTGCCAGCCGCCGTGATTCTTCGCGAAGCACACTAAGTGTTTCGCGGTACTCCTCGGGCGAGCGTTCCGCTTTCGCGAGGGTCACCTCGGTTTCACCGCGTAAAATGGCTACCGGCGTTCGTAGCTCGTGTGAGGCATCAGCCATGAATCTTCGCTGTTGTTCGAAGGATGCTTCCAATCTGGCCAATAGTTCGTTAAACGTATGCGCCAACTGGCCCAACTCATCGCGTTCGTTGACAATCGGCAACCGACGGTTCAGGTTAGCCGCGCCCATTTCGCGGGCCTGGCTGGCCATCGCAGCGATCGGGGCCAGATTCTTGCGCGCCAGGAAGTAGCCGCCCACGCTCGCCAGCACCAATGCGATCGGTATTGCCCAGAAGAATGTGTCTCGAATATTCTCCAACATTTCCGTCTGTAGGTGCAGGGATTGCAAAACCACTAGAGTGTAAGCGTGTCCTCCGGCCGAAAGCGGGAGAACCAATCCCCGGTATCCGTCTTTTCCGCCGCGAATCGTGTGTAGGCCGCTATCCTTCGAGGCCGCAAATGAGCCGAATGGTGGGGAAGAAAGGAATTCCCTAGTTAGCGTTGAGTTGCGATGCTCAGCCGTGGGCAAATCGAGCGAACTCTGTTGCACCGTGTGGTTGTCGTCCATCAACACGAAAAAGGTGTTGCGATAGCGATGTTCCAGCATGGCCTCGCGCGCGGCATCTTTTGCGGCACTTGGCCCCGTTTCGTAAGCAAGTTCAGCGTTAAACGTCGTGACAAATGCTGCGGAGAGCTGTTTGATGTCGCTATCGGTGCGCTGCGAGATGTTGTGCCAGTATAAAAAATATGTCAGCACCGCCACTGAGATCAATACCGCAGCCAGTACCACGCTATACCACAGCGTAAGCCGCACCCGCACCGAATCAAGCATGTGACTTTCGCGGATTACGAGGACCTACGGAGTCCACTGGCAGTCCCGGCGGTTCTGGAACAGATAGAATGTAGCCGCTGCCCCGTCGCGTCTGAAGTAGCGGCACACCATCTCGGTCGCCCAGTTTGCGGCGCAGCCGGTTCACGTACACTTCAATCAAATTGGAAAAGGGATCGAATGATTCGTCCCAAACGTGTTCCGCGATCTCAGCCCGGCCGACTACACGATTGGCATTGCGGGCAAAAAATTCCAGCAGTGCGTATTCTTTTGCAGTCAGAGCAATAAGCCGATCACTGCGCTTGGCTGTCTGTGCCGCTGTGTCAAGCAGAAGATCTCCCGCAACGATCTGTGAAGGTCGCAAATCCTTCGGCCTGCGCAGCAGTGCGCGTAGCCGCGCCAGAAGCTCGCCGAATTCGAACGGTTTGGTCAGGTAATCGTCAGCGCCGGAATCCAAGCCGAGAATCCTATCATTCACCGCATCTCTTGCGGTTAGCATCAGTATAGGCATGCGCTTGCCCATGGTGCGGATCGCCCGGCATGTGGCAAATCCATCTTTACCGGGAATCATTACATCTAGAACAATTAGGTCGTAGTCGTTTATCTCCACCTGATACAGCGCGTCGTCCCCACTGACCGCTACGTCCACGGCGTAGGCCTGTTCTCGCAGCCCGCGGGCCACGAAACGTGCAATACGCGAATCGTCCTCAACCAGCAACAGTCGCATGGTCGTATCATACGGCAAATTGTGGGTGTGCAATAAAGCGGCAAGTCAATCCGCCGCCGCTGGCAAAGCAATTGGCGCGGCGATGGTCACCGAGTCAGGCTCGCTCCAGACTTCCTTCCCATCCTTGATTTCAACTTTATGCATGGTCACCTTCAGGCGGTTGTGGTCCACCTCGGCAAGCAAGTAGTGGTAATTCACGCCGTTATCTTTGTAGAGATCGTCGTTGTGTCGCACGATGGGGTAGGGATGCGCTCCTCCCCCACCAGTAACGAAGTATGTGACTCCGCCGTGCTCATGCCGTTCATAGTTATGTACATGCCCATTGAACACCACGAATCGCGCGCGTGTGTGTTGTTGTCGCTCCTCCAGGGATTTACCAAGCGCTTGCTCGGTTGCCCGCGCAGAATGGCCCCCTCCAAACGTTTTGTCATCCGACGAGCTTGTATACGGCGGGTGATGAAATACCATGAATACAAAATCCGTGCTCGACGGCAAATGATCGAGCTGGTCCCGCAGCCACTCACCCTGCGGCCCCGACAGTTCGTCCAACGCGCTGTCCAGCACGAGCATCACCGCATTGCCCACGCGCACCGAATAATAGCGGCTCTCCTTCAACTCCGGAAACCGCGCAAAATAATTACCTAACGCCGTTTGCAAATTTCCGTGCAAATCGTGATTGCCGATCGCCGGATAGATGGGGATCTTGTGCTCTCGCCACACCGCCGTTTCCGTATCCCAGACCTGCCAGTCTTTCCCGTCGTACCCGTTATAAACAATGTCCCCGCCAATCGACACAAACGCCGGATTCTCTTTATCAATCGCAGCGACCAGTGCCCGCCGGACAGCAGCATTAGATGGCTCCGTATCTGAGGGATCGTGAAAGCGCGGATCTCCGTACGCAACGAATCGGAAAGCGTCCGGCACTTTCAGTTCCACGGCTGCCGATTTTTCCGTGAACGCCAGCTTCTCTTCGTTCGTTCTCGATGAACACGAGACTGCTAGCACAACGGCAATTAAGGCGGCAAACAACGCATTTTTGATTAGGGTGGACATGGTTGTTAAGATAACGCCGCAGTTCCCGCTGCAGATTAACGAAATTTCAGATTCCCGGAACAATCGTAGGTTTGGCTGGGTTCCATCCCGATTGGGTGAAGCCTTAGGCCGATCTGCTCATTGTTGCGACTGATTGGCCGGCTGATTTGGCGCTTCGATCGCACTCTTGGTCACTGGTTGAGACACTTGCGCAGGCGTGGGTAGTTGCGAAACGTCCCACCCTCCGCCAAGTGCTTCAACCAACTGCACCGACGAAGTCATGTATTGCGTGCGAAGAGTGGCAAGTTGTTGTTGATCTGTGAGCAAGGTAGTTTGCGCCACCAGAACAGTCAGATACTGATCGACTCCTGTCTCATATCGCGCAAGGGCTAACTCCAGATACTTTTGCGCCGAGTGCACGGCCGCTTCCTGTTGTTGAATCTCTTTGGATGTAAGGCGCTCTGCCGCCAAATTGTCTTCCACCTGTTGAAATGCGGTCAGAACCGTTTGCCGGTAAGCGGCTACGTCGGCGTTGTACGAGGCGACATATTGATTTACAGTCGCTCGCCGCAAACCCGCGTCGAAAATCGTCTCGGAAAGCGACGGCCCTACGGACCAAAATCGGCTGGGCCAGGTAAGAAGATTCTTTACCGCCGTGCTTTCAAAACCCGCGTCCGCACTAATAGTGAGATTAGGATAGTAGGCTGAAACAGCGATACCGATCTGCGCATTTGCAGCCGCCATTGTGCGTTCCGATGCCGCAATATCTGGGCGCCGTTCCAGCAATTGGGACGGCACACCTACCGGAACCGGGGGTGCGGTCGCATTCAGTGGCTTCACCGGCACAGAAAAGCTGGTCGGGGTGGTACCGATGAGCACGGCAATCGCATGCTCATACTGTGCGCGGGCGATTCCCAGGCTGGTCGCCTCAGCTTGAGCAGTCTGTAATGCATTTTCGGCTTCAACCAGGGAGATCAGGTCATCTACGCCGGTTTCATAGCGCGCGCGAGAAAGGTCTACAGTTTTCTGATCGGCTTCAATGGTGTCGTCATAAAGCTTCTGTAACGCGTCCTGGCCCCGCAGTTCGAAGAAGTAAACGGCTAAGCTCGCCTGCTCCGTCAATCTTTCGTTTTCAATGTCCGCGGCGCTGACTTGCGCGTTGTACTGATACTCATGAATAGTGCTTCGGATTCTGCCCCACAAATCCGGTTCCCAAGAAACCGTCGCGGGAAGAGCGAAGAGGTTGTTCGTCTCACCCGCACCTGCGGCTCCTGAACCGGCTCCCCCACCAAAGGCGTTTGCGGACGTGTGCGATCGCGTGTACGCCGGCGTTGTACCCACGGTGGGAAAGAGCTGAGAACGCGCCTGCGCGATCAGAGTCCGTGCGGCCATGAAATTTTCGAAGGACTGCTTGATGTTCTGGTTGTTGATATTCAGTTTGTCTTCCAAAGCGTTCAGCTCGGGGTCGTTGTAAACTTCCCACCATTTTCCGCGAAGCATGGAATCTTGCGGTTGCGCTGCTTTCCATTGGCCTGTCTCCGCGTTGGGCGAAGGGACCTCCTTGTACGCGGGGGGAGGAGGCTGTACCGTCGCCGCAGGTTGACGATACTTTGGTCCGACCATGCACCCCGCAAGCATCAGCGCAACCATTGCGGCACTCGCAGCCAGATTCCAGGAATTCCTTTTCTCAGTCTTGTTCATTTTTTAATCCGCTGCAGCCGGACTCGGCGCATCTCCCGGGTGAAAAGTATCTCTCTCTCTGCCCAGCACTCGGAGCCGCAGACGATCCAGCATGAGATAAACAACCGGTGTGGTGTACAGCGTAAGGAGTTGGCTCATGATCAGACCTCCGACAATGGTGATACCCAAGGGCCGCCGAAGCTCGGATCCCGTGCCCGTGCCAAAGGCCAGCGGTAAGGCGCCAAACAGCGCGGCCATTGTGGTCATAAGAATTGGACGGAAGCGCAGCATACAAGCCTCGAAAATCGCATCTCTCGTCGTCATCCCCCCTTCCCGTTCCGCTTGCAGCGCGAAGTCGATCATCATGATCGCGTTCTTTTTCACGATGCCTATCAGCAGCACGATCCCTATAATGGATATAACGTTCAGATCTTCCTTGAAGATCATCAGTGCCAGCATGGCTCCTACACTCGCGGAGGGCAGGGTGGATATGATGGTGAGCGGATGCACCAGGCTTTCGTACAAGATTCCAAGAACAATGTAGACCGCCAGCAGCGCCGTTAACACCAGGATGGGCTCGGTGCTGAGCGATTGTTGATAAGCCAGAAGCGTGCCCGCGAAGAATCCCCGGACCGTTGTTGGCACGCCCATTCGCGCCTTCAGTTGCTCAATGGCCAGAGTGGCTTCGCTCAGCGACACACCGGGCGCCAAGTTGAAAGAGATCGTAACCGAAGGGAACAAGCTGGTGTGATTGATGGCCAGAGGTATCGTGTTAGCTTGGTTCGCCGATACAGCATCGAGGGGAACGTTGCCAACCGCGGTTGGGCTGCTGGTTCCCGCTGGATGGAAATAGACGTTGCTCAATCCCGCAGGATCCTGGGAATATTTCGGATCGACTTCCAGTACAACGTAGTATTGGTTCAACTGCGTATAGATGATGGAAACTTCGGCTTGGCCGAAGGAGTTGTAGATTTCGTTGTCTAGGGAAGTCGCGGTCTGGCCCAATTGAGCCGAGGTCACGCGATCATAGTGCAACAACACGTCTAGACCACCGTTTTGTTGGTCCGTATTCACATCCTGCAAGCCCGGGAGTCGTTTCATCTCTGCAAGCAGCCGAGGGCCCCAGGTCTGCAGGTCAGCAACCGTGTCGGATTGAATGGTGTACTGATAAAGCGCGGAGGAACTTCGTCCTCCGATACGCAAATCTTGCGATGCTTGCATAAAAACGGAGGCCGCCAATAGCTTGTTCAATTTAGGGCGAAGCCGGTTGATGATTTGCGGAGCCCCGATTTTCCGTTCATCCAGTGGCTTCAGAGCTATGAAAACGAATCCGGTATTCGTGGCTCCCTGTCCACCGGTGAACACAATCACATTTTGAACGGCGGGATCGGCCCGAATCACCCCGGCAATCTTCTTGATGGACTCGTTCATCGATGCAAACGATGCGTCTTGAGGTCCCTGTACTCCTCCCACAAGCACTCCTGTGTCCTGCTGTGGGAAAAATCCTTTGGGAATTTTGAAAACAAGTACAACGTTCAAGGCGATCGTCAAGAACAGCACAACCAACGTGAGCACCGAATTTTCCAACACCCACGCCAACGTATGCCGGTATAAATTCAGAACCCCGTCAAACATCCTTTCCGTCATCATGTATAGACGGCCATGTTTCTCGCGGTGTTCCGCTTTCAGCAGGTGCGCGCACATCATCGGCGTCGTGCTCAGCGAAATCGCCATCGACACCAGAATGGCCGTCGACAGTGTGACCGCAAACTCGCGGAACAGCCGTCCAACAATTCCGCCCATTGCCAGCAGTGGAATAAATACCGCGATCAACGAAATGCTAATCGTCAGAACAGTGAACCCGATCTCCTGTGCCCCCTGCAATGTCGCCGCCAACGGCTCCATGCCCGCTTCCAGGTGACGGGATATATTCTCCATCACTACGATCGCATCATCGACCACAAACCCAGTCGCAATGGTCAGGGCCATCAGCGAAAGATTATCCAAGCTGTAGCCGCACAGGTACATGACCGCGAATGTGCCGATGAGCGATACCGGAACCGCTACGGCGGGAATCAGCGTGGCACGCCCATTCCGCAGGAACACAAATACAACGATGATCACCAGAATGATCGAAAACGTCAGCGTCCGCTCGACATCCTTCACCGATGCCCGAATCGTTGTAGTGCGATCGAGCATTATGGTGGTGACCATTCCCCGAGGAATCGAAGCCTCTATCGACGGCAGCTCGTCACGGATGCGATCGACGGTTTCAATGATGTTGGCCCCAGGCTGACGGAAGATGATCACCACCACGGCGCGTTTGCCATTCAAATATCCCGCCACCCGGACGTTTTGAACCGAGTCAATTACATCGGCCACATCCGACAGATGCACCGCGGCGCCATTGTTATATCCAACGATGATTGGCTTGTAGTCCTCGGCATGGGAAATTTGGTCGTTGGCCACAATGTCGGCTGAAAAGCTACCGTCAGTGATCTGGCCTTTGGCGAGATCGGAGTTTTGCAGGCTCAGCACGGTTTGTAACTTCGCCATAGTTAAGCCCATGCTGTAGAGCTTTGTGGGGTTTACTTCCACGCGAACAGAGGGCAGTGCGCCCCCACCTACGGTAACTTGTCCGACGCCCTGAATCTGCGACAGTTTTTGTTCCATTACTGTCGATGCTTCGTCGTACAGCTTGTCCGGCCCGTATTTGTCTGAAGTCAAACCCAGGATCATGATCGGCGCGTCCGCCGGGTTGACCTTACGGTACGTCGGATTGGAGGGAAGATTGGTCGGCAAATAGGTGCGCGCCGCGTTAATAGCCGCTTCGACGTCTCGTGCCGCACCGTCGATGTTCCGGCTCAAATCGAATTGGATGGTGATCCCGGTCGCTCCCAAGCTGCTCGCCGAGGTCATCTCCGTGACCCCCGCAATATGACCAAACTGTCGCTCTAAGGGAGTCGCAACGGACGATGCCATGATCTCCGCACTCGCGCCCGGTAAGCTCGCGCCCACTGAAATCGTGGGGAAGTCCACCTGAGGCAACGGAGACACCGGTAGCACCTTGAAGGCAATCGCGCCGGCAATCGCAATGGCAACCGTTATCAGCGTAGTTGCAACTGGCCGGTAAATAAATGGCTTCGAGACGTTCATGTTTGCTCTGAAGCGAGTGGCTCGTGCCCCGAATGCTCTCTTCTGCGGTTTCGCGACACTCGTTGGGCCAGATTGTCGAAGAAAATGTAAATTACCGGAGTGGTGTATAACGTCAGCACTTGGCTAACCAAGAGGCCGCCGACCATCGCAATTCCTAACGGCCGGCGCAATTCCGAGCCGAACCCTCTACCCAAGGCAAGAGGTAGCCCACCCAGCAGTGCCGCCATCGTTGTCATCATGATCGGTCGAAAACGTAGCAAGCACGCTTCGTAAATAGCATCCCTGGAACTTTTTCCGTGCTGGCGTTCCGCTTCCAACGCAAAGTCAACCATCATGATGCCGTTCTTTTTAACGATACCGATCAACAGTACCAGCCCGATGATCGCCACTACGCTCAGGTCTTGGTGGAACAGAATCAGTGCAAGAAATGCCCCAACGCCTGCCGATGGCAATGTGGAAAGAATTGTGACCGGGTGAATAAAGCTTTCATACAAAACTCCAAGCACGATATAAACCGTGACCAGTGCCGCGAGAATCAGCAGCGGCATGTTCGAAAGTGAATTCCGGAACGAGGCCGCCGTTCCTTGGAAATCCGCCTGCACGCTCTTCGGCATATGCAGATCGTTCTGTACCTTGGTGACCGCCGAAATTGCTCCTCCGAGTGCCCCATCAGGCGACAGGTTGAACGACACGGTGATAGCCGGAAACTGCCCTTGATGGGCGATCGAAAGCGCCTCTGTCTGTCTTTCAAAATGCGAGAATGCGCCCAGCGGTACGGCATTCGCGGTCATCGAGCTTGTATTGCCCGCGGACGTGGAGCCTTTGCTGGAAGTCGTCGTTGAAGTGCTTGGTGTAAGGACAGACACTGCGGGTGTCAGCGTGTTCGCCGTTGGCGTGTACAATGCAGAACTCGTCAACGCATTGGAACCGGCTGACGTCGAGCCGTTACTCGTGGAGGTCGCGGCTGCCCCGGTGGTGTTCGCCGCTGAGTTTGACTGTATGTACAACTTGTTCAACTTGTTCGGATCCACTTGGAACTGTGGTTCAGTTTCCAGAATGACGTGGTATTGATTCAACTGCGTGTACATCGTATTGATCTGGCGTTGGCCGAATGCATCGTACAAAGTGTTGTCTATCGTCGTTGGAGCAATTCCGACGCGCGATGCCGTAGGCCGATCGATGACCAAGGAAACGGCGAGGCCGCCTGGTTGCTGGTCCGTTGCGACGTCCTCTAGCTCTGGTAGGTCCTTCAATTTCGCGACGAATCTATTCGTCCATACAGCTAATTCATTCGGATCGGGATCCTCCAAGGTGTACTGATATTGCGTGCGGCTGACCCGGTCATCCACCGTGATGTTTTGCACCGGCTGCATAAATAACTGAATGCCTTCCACGTTCCTCAGTTTTGTTTGTAACCGGCGGATTACATCCGAAGCGCTGATTTTTCGCACATCCAGCGGTTTCAGATTGATCGACATTCTTCCGCTGTTGGGGGTGATATTTGTTCCGTCGGCGCCGATGAAAGACGAAAGGCTCTCGACGGCTGGATCTTGCAGAATAATATTCGCCAATTGCTGCTGTCTTTCGGTCATGGCCTTGAAACCAATTGTCGGCGTAGCTTGAGAGATGGCTTGAATCACTCCCGTGTCTTGAATAGGGAAGAAACCCTTCGGAATGATGACGTACAGAAATACGGTGAGGAGCAGTGTGCCCAAAGCAACCAGCAGCGTTATAGTCTGATACTTCAAAACGAACTTCAGCGTTCGTCCGTAGAAGTCGATCATGCCGTTGAACGCCCGCTCGGTAACTTGATAGAAGCGGCCTTGCTGTTCTGCCGGATTGTGCCGCAAGATTCGAGACGCCATCATTGGCGTCAGCGTCAGCGACACAACAGCCGACACCACGATCGTAACGGCCAGGGTTACCGCAAACTCCCGGAACAGCCTCCCCACCACGTCCCCCATAAACAGCAAAGGGATCAGCACTGCAATCAACGAAACCGTCAAAGACAAAATCGTGAATCCGATCTGTTCTGCTCCCTTTAACGCCGCTTGCATCGGCGGTTCGCCCATTTCGATATAACGTGAAATGTTTTCCACCATCACAATCGCGTCATCCACAACAAACCCCGTCGAAATCGTTAGCGCCATCAGCGACAGGTTATCCAGGCTGTAGCCCAACGCATACATGGCTGCGAAGGTACCAATCAGCGAGAGTGGCACCGCAACGCTGGGTATGATCGTCGAGTACACATTCCGCAAAAACAGAAACATCACCATGACCACCAGCCCGACCGTGAGCATGAGTTCGAATTCCACATCGGACACTGAGGCTTGAATCGGGGTCGTTAAGTCCGTCAAAACCGTGACGTCAATTCCCGTGGGGAGATTGCTTTCCAGTTGCGGCATGAGCGCCTTGATGCGCTTCACCACGCTAATGGTGTTGGCGCCCGGCTGGCGTTGCACATTCACGATCACCGCCGGGATTTTGTTCATCCAGGCAGCGAGGTTGTTGTTTTCTACGCCATCAACGATTTTTGCCACGTCCGTCAGCATCACCGGGGCGCCGTTGCGATAGGCAACCACTACCTTGCGATAGTCTTTGCTAGTTTCTAGTTGATCGTTCGCGTCAATCTGATAGTCCTGGTATTCTCCGTCGAAGTTTCCCTTGGCGGCATTCACGCTAGCTTGCGTAACTGCCGTCCTCAGGTCTTCCATATTGATTCCGTACGACGACAGCGCTGCGGGATTCGCTTGGATCCGCACCGCCGGCTTCTGGCCCCCGCTGATGCTTACTAATCCCACGCCGCTTAACTGCGAAATTTTCGGAGACAGTCGCGTGTCGACGAGGTCTTCCACCTGAGGCAGGGGAATCGAGCTGGATGTAACACCTAGAGTTAATACCGGGGCGTCGGCCGGATTTGTCTTGTTATAAATCGGAGGCGCGGGAAGATTAGCAGGCAAATATGTTTGCGCTGCGTTGATGGCCGACTGCACCTCTTCTTCCGCGACGTCAATGCTGAGACTCAGCGCAAACTGCATCACGATCACCGAATTGCCGTTTGCGCTTGTCGAGGTCATCTGGTTCAGGCCTTGTAACTGGCCGAACTGACGCTCCAGTGGCGCAGTAACCGTGGTAGCCACCACGTCCGGGCTGGCTCCGGGATAAAACGTTAAAACCTGGATGGTCGGATAGTCGACCTGAGGTAATGCCGAGACCGGAAGTTGCGTATAGCTGACAATCCCCACCAACAAAATCGCGGCCATCAGCAGCGACGTTGCAACAGGCCGAAGAATAAACGGTGTTGACGGACTCAAGGAGCAGCACTCCCGGGCGAATTCTCGGTGGTCGGGGGCGGAACTGTGGAAACCAAGATTTTGGAATTGTCCTGCAGTTTATCGAAGCTGCTGGTGGCTACCACTTCTCCCGGGTTGACCCCGGTTACCTGGGTTGTTCCCTCATTAGTTACGCCCGTCTGGATACTACGTTCGTGCGCGACATTATCCTGTATGACGTAAACAAACGCCGCTTTCCCGTTATGTTGAACCGCGGACGAAGGAATTAGCGTGGCTCCCTTGATCGTGTTGACCAGCAACCGGATGTTTACGAATTCGTTAGGAAACAGCCGGGCATCCTTATTCTCAAATGACGCTCGCGCTTTCACAGTTCCGGTTGTCGTGTCGATCTGGTTATCTAGCGTCATCAGTGTGCCCGTCGTTAGTTTTTTCACCCCTGCGCGATCATATGCATCTGCACTGAGTTTTGTATTTTGGCGAAGGCGTTGTTGCACCTCAAATAGATTGTCTTCTGCAATCGTAAAAATCACGGTGATGGGTTGGATTTGCGTAATCACCACCAGGGTTACCGTTCCGTTCGATTGCACCACGTTTCCGGGATCAACCAGACGCAGTCCGACTCTGCCGTTAATCGGCGCGGTTATGTGACAAAAATCTAACTGCACTTGGTCGTATTGCACCGATCCTTGATCCAGTTTTACTGTCCCTTCGTCTTGGGCCACCAACTTCGCCTGATCGTCCAATGTTTGCTTCGGGATGGCTCGACGGGCCCACGCGTCTTTGTAGCGCTCCAAATCCATTTGTGCCTGCGCCAATACATTCTGGTCTCTTAGCAACGTGCCTTGCGCCTGGAGCAGCGTCGCTTGGTACGGCCGCGGATCAATGTCGATCAGTGGATCGCCTTTCTTAACGATCTGCCCTTCCCGGTAATAGACTTGCGTCACAATTCCGTTCACCTGGCTGGTTATCGACGAGGTGTACACGGGTGTTACCGTCCCGATGGAATCCAGATAGTTGCCGATATCCCCTTTTTGCGCGGTGGCCGTCGAGGTTGTTACCGGCCCTCCGCCTCCTCTTTGCGGCCTCGAGGTATTGGTGGTGTCATGGCGGCGTAACACGATCACGAATCCCGCCGCGAACACCAGCAGCAATATGATCCATACGACGATTCGAACTCCCTTGTGCTTACCTACCTGCGAAACAGGTTGTTGATGTTCCGGCTGGTTGGCCGGATGTGCATTTTGGTCAGTCGGCAAGTGGATTTGTCCTCGGCACGATTAGAACTGTCAAAACCAGACCTGGCACACAAACGTGCCTCATTCATTGACGGATAGCGACCCGCGTTTGGTTACATCAAGGGGTACGCCCTGGTCCTATCTGCTACGACCGTCTAACGTACAGACATAACGATCATTTATGGAGTTTACCACGCCCCGCATTTCTGGGATTCGCCGACAGGCTGCCGCAAATTTTGATGATTTGTAACGCCGCTGACCACACCAACACGGCTGAGCTCTGCGCACTAGTGTGCGTGCGCCCACTATGCCATGCGACATCCTGAACTCGACCTGCCTGCGCTTCTGTTAGAAATGAAAAACGATCCCGCCGACCACTTGAAGATTATTTTGCGTCTGATTGAAGTATGTCGTGTATACCCAGTCGCCTTCACCGCGCAAAGATAGTCGCGCATGCAGTCGAAAATCTACTCCTATTCCCGCTTGCGCCATTAACGAACCCTTACCTCCAAATGCTGTCTGCGGTTGCAGGTGACCTCCGCCTACCAGTGCGTGCGCCCACGGCTCCCAACGGGCGCGCCTGCCACCAATTTTGATACCTCCGGCTCCTCCAAATATTTTGGCGCGTGAGTCGGGATAAATATCGCCCCCAAAGCCAGTAACTACGTTCCCTTCCAGCGCGAACCAACTATTCGTGTAGTAAGACACTGTGGTGTTTAATCCCACCAGGTTGGCATTGAATGCGTTTGACTGGAACCGCAGATACTCGACACCTACTCCCAGTTGCCAGCGATAATCGTCTCGGTCGCCGAAAAACACATACTTAGGATCAGCTGGGACCGCCGGCGTCGGCGACGCTGCCGCGTTCGCCTCGGGAGTCGCATTCGGTTGTGAAGAATCACTGCTATTGCTGGGCGATAACAAGCTAACTTGGGGCGCTGAACTCAGTGTCATACTTGTCCCGCTAATCGTTGGCTCTTGCACCGCACTTGGTTCCTGGGCGCTTACCCCACAGGCCATCCCAACCAGCAATATCACTCCGACTGCTGCCTTGTTCATACACGTCCCCTTTGCCTGTATAGCCAACGCTTTCGCGCTTTCAGCCTGCTTTCCCGGGTCGAAATCGTGAACCTGTCTGAAGGAATTCTATGTCCAAGGACGCGCCGAGGCGGGCAACGGCTCAGACAGGATAGGCATACTATATCGCATTATGGACGATATGCGAGCGGCTATGTGGACTATAGTAGGACTCCAAATTTACTATTCCTTGGAAGGATTTCGGCCAACTGTCCTCGGAGAAACCCATGACACGATCGGTTCGCTGCGTACTTCTTATCCTGTTTGCGGTTCTCGGCTTGTCAGTCATTGTTCAGGGCAGGCTCCATCCCGACGGCGCCTCGGGATACCAACTCGTCAAGACGATTCCATTGCTGGGAGACGGCTTTTGGGATTATGTCGCTGTGGATAGCGACGCTCGACGCATTTACATCTCCCATGCAACCAAAGTCTTGGTCCTGGACGCCGATTCCTTCTCGCTCGTCGGTGAGATCCCAGAAACCGAGGGTGTTCACGGCATTGCCATCGCCGCCGATCTCGGCCGCGGATTCACCAGTAATGGCCGCGCGGGCACCGCAACCATTTTCGATCTCAAGACTCTCAAGCCCCTTAGCAATGTAACCACAGGCAAGAATCCTGATGGCATTGCCTACGAACACGTCACCAAGCGCGTTTTCACGTTCAACGGCGGAAGCAAAGATGCGACCGCCTTTTCCGCTGCCGATGGCACGGTCGCGGGTACCATCCCGTTAGCCGGTAAGCCGGAGTTCCCCGCTGCCGACGGAAGGGGAAGCATTTTCGTGAATATCGAGGACACTTCGGAACTCGTGGAACTTGACGCTCAAGCGCTCAAGATACTTCATCGCTGGTCTTTGAGCCCTTGTGAATCTCCGACTGGACTTTCTATGGACCGCAAGAATCGTCGCTTATTCGTTGGCTGCGAAAACAAGCTCATGGCTGTTGTGAACGCCGATTCCGGTAAAATTATTGCCACTCCCGCCATCGGCGAAGGCGTGGATGCCACCGCTTACGACCCAGGCACTGGTTTTGCGCTGGCCTCCAACGGCGAAGGCACGCTGACCGTCATCAAACAGGACAGTCCAGATAAATACTCCGTGCTGGACAATGTTCCGACGAAAAAAAGTGCTCGCACAATGGGTTTAGACCTGAAGACCCACAACATCGTGCTTCCCGCGGCAGATTTCCTTCCTCCCAAAGAAGGCGAACGCCGCGGCTCAATGAAGCCTGGTAGTTTTGTGCTCTTACTAGTGGCTCGCTAGATTCTGCCGCAAAACCAAAAATTGCGGTGCCGCGCCTCTAAGGCACAACGCTATAGTTATGCAATCCCGCGCCCAACGAAACGCTGGCGCTTGCTGCCTGTGGCACCCACCACGCCTTCCGAATCCACGTGTGTCTACTTCGCATCATCCGATAGCCCACATAATCCATGATCAACGGCGTAACCTGGGTCGTTGCGTAAATCGCGCCCGAACGCGCGAATGGCCGTTCCAACGGATCGCCTTCCACTCCGTATCTTCCGCCAATCGCCCGCCGGGTAGTCCAAGCGTCAAATCCAGCGGTTCCATGGTCCACGATCATCAGTCCGAACCAAATCTCTCTTTCCCGGGCTGTTTCATAAGCATTCGTAGTGGGTGGCCTAATGGGTGCTTCGTATCCTGGTTCCATTTCCGAGAAGCCTGAGTCTCCAGTGGACATAAGCTCAGATCCGTTCGCTGAAGTTGCAGATACCGCAGCCTTCGGGACTGGCGCGTCAGGTTTAACGGGTGCGGCTTCTTCAGCGGGAATATGTGAAGCTGTTGCGATTACTTCGGAATTGGTAGCCTTGACCGCAATTTGGGCAGGGTTGCCAGGCACGACGGGACAGCAGAAAAAAACGAGCGCGGTGAGCAGCAATAACCACCTCAGTCGTTGCAGACTCTGCGAGAGTCGCTGGCTGCAACTTTTCGCACTTTACTGTACGGCTGTACAGTCGTCACTGGCCCGTTGGTCACGATCCCCCTGGTACTTCCGGGAAACCGGGCATCTCCTTTTATTCCACTCGGATTGAGCGCCTCAGAACTGCTATAATTCGCGCCGATAGCTATTTTTTATTCGGGAAGACCACAAATGCCGCCCTCCGATTCGTCTTCAGCGAAACGCGCGCGCCAGCCGCAGCCAGGTTCCAAACCACCGCACTTCATCGTCATCGAAGGTCCTCTGCGTGTCGGTAAAACCACTCTCGCTCGCATTCTTGCCGAACGCCTGCACGCCCGTCGCATCTACGATTGCGAGGACAATCCGTTCCTGGCTGATTTCTACGCCGAAAAACCGGGTGCTGCCTTTCATTCCCAGCTCTACTTCCTGATGGAACGGCAAAAGCGCATACGCGAGGCCCTTGCTGCTGACATTGCCGGCCCGGTTATCTCTGATTTCCTGATGGAAAAGGATCGCATTTTCGCCAACCTCAATCTTGACGATTCTCAACTCAAGCTTTATGAGAGGTATTACGAGGTCCTCACAGCGGGTCTCCCTCAACCCGACTTGGTCATCTACTTACAGGCCAAGCCGGAAGTGCTCCGCGCACGTATCGCCAAGAAAAAGGCGCGCGAGGAAAAACAGATTTCTCCCGACTACGTCGAGGAAGTCTCCCGTGCCTACGAACATTTCTTCTTTCGTTATGAGGGAGCGGATCTGCTGGTCATCGACACCTCGGAAATCGATTTCGTTGAACGCAGTGAAGACCTGCAACAACTGCTGCGCCGCCTCCAGGAACCGGTCAAAGGCACCCAGTATTTTCTTCCCCTCGGGGGCACGGACTAGATTCAATTCTCCTTGATTGTGCGCCACGCCGTCTATTTGGCCGCCCTATCGGTCCCTCAAGGTTCCTTTCTTCCTAAATCTAGACTACAGTGCCACACGTTCAGCGAATTTCCAGGTCAGGAGGCCACCCATGCAGGATTGGACGCGTCGGAGATTTGTTGCCACGGCTGTCGGAAGCACTGCTCTAGTCGGCACCACCAATCTCTTGGGCAAATTCTTGCCTGGGCCTGTGTCTTCCACGGTCGCCTCGGGCAGCCAGCGACCACTTATGATTTCCGCCGCAAATGGGCTGCACGCCCTCGATAAGGGGATGAATATTCTGAAGTCCGGCGGAGACACCCTCGATGCGGTCGTGGCCACCGTCACCGTTGTCGAAGATGATCCCAACGACGATTCTGTGGGTTATGGCGGTCTCCCGAATGAAGATGGTGTGGTTGAACTGGACGCTTCGGTCATGCACGGTCCCACGCGCCGGGCCGGAAGTGTAGCCTCGGTTCAGCGCATCAAGAATGTCGCGCGCCTGGCAAAAACGGTCATGGAGCGTACCAATCACGTGATGATCGTTGGCGAGGGCGCTCGACATTTTGCCGTCGATCAAGGCTTCGAAGAAATGAACCTTCTCACCGATCATTCCCGCAAAATCTGGTTGGCGTGGAAAGCACGGACCAGTGTGAACTGGCGGCCCGGCACCGACAGTCCAGAGTGGAAAGCCACAGTCACGCAAATATTTGATAACGACCCGGAGAAAATTGCCTACGCCATGCGCGTCATCAAGAATCCGCCCACCGGCACCATCAATTGCCTCGCCGTGAACGAAAAGGACGAAGTCAGCGGCACCACCACTACTTCCGGTCTGGCTTGGAAGATTGCCGGCCGAGTGGGGGATTCGCCGGTCATTGGGGCGGGATTGTTTGTCGATGGGGATGTCGGCGGCGCAGGTTCCACCGGAAAAGGCGAGGAAAATATTAGAATCGCCGGCGCCCATACGGTGGTAGAAATGATGCGCAAAGGCATGAAACCGTCCGATGCTTGTCTGGAAGCTCTTGGCCGCGTGGTGCGCAACTACAATGGAGATAAACAGAGGCTAGGTACGTTCCACCTTTACTACTATGCCCTGAACAAGGACGGGGCCTACGGTAGTGCTTCTCTCTGGAAGAATGGCTACGAGCCCAACCAAGTTGCGCAGTTCGCGGTGCACGACGGCACACAGGCTCACCTCGAACCATGCAAAACGTACTTCGATGAGGTTGGCCACGAAGAGGATTAAGACAAATTTGGAGAACTACCCTTAATCCAAAGGCCGCGCCGTCATTCCGACGAAGCGAGGTGCGTTTTCCGCGATGAATCTCTCTTTGCCGTCTTCTCGCTTGCAACACGTTTTTTGTCATACTGTATGGGGTTATGGACCAGGTCAACATTCTGATTATCGGTGGCGGCGTTGTCGGTTGTGCCATCGCTGAAGTGCTATCCCGCCAGTGGCAAGACATCTTCCTCGTCGAGCAATTCCCCCGCCTTGGCATGTCTACTAGCACCCGGAACAGTGGCGTTATTCACTCGGGCATCTACTACCCGAAGAACTCGCTCAAGGCCCAGCTTTGCGTGGAAGGAAATCGTCTCACCAAGGAATTCTGCGCTAAACACGGCGTTCCATTTCGCACCACAGGTAAACTCGTTGTCGCAAAATCTAAGGAAGAAGAACCGCAACTACATGCTCTGCTGAAGCGAGGCCAGGAAAATGGAGTCGAATGCCTCCAGATAATCGATTCCGCAGCCGTACAGGAAAAGGAGCCGCATGTTCGTGCCTATTGTGCTTTGGACGTGCCGTCCACCGGCATCTGCTCCGCCGAAGAACTCGTCCACGCCTATGCCCGCGTTGCCGAGCAACAGGGTGCGAACCTTCTAAATCACGCGAAAGTCGAAGCTCTCGAACCACAGAATGACCTCGTTCGAGTCACTCTCCGCGTCGGCGATGAAGAACATTCGGAAATCGAATCTGTGGAAGCACGGTGTGTTATTAACGCTGCCGGTCTTTATTCGGATGAAGTGGCGCGGCTGCTCGGACCCCGTCCTTGGAGTATTTATCCCGTTCGCGGCGAATATTGTGAAATTCGTGGCCCGCATGCTGAACTCGTTCGCAACCTCGTTTATCCCTTGCCCCATCCCGACGGGCTTTCCCTCGGGTTGCACTTCACCAAGACCTTGTGGGGGACGCTGCTGCTTGGCCCAACCGCAAAGTATGTCGATAGCAAAGAAAACTACGAGAGGGAACGCATGACCATCCCCGAATTTGCGCACGACGTGAAGCAAATGGTCCCTGAAATCGAGGAACGAGATCTGCAACTCGCCTATACCGGCTTGCGCCCGAAACTTGTCCCCCCTTCAGGCCATGGCATCGCTGATTTTGTGATTGAACCTGATCGCGAATTCCCTCAGGTTATCCAACTGGTGGGCATCGAATCCCCAGGCCTAACCGCCGCTCCTGCCATCGCCAACCACGTTGCTCGGCTGGTGAGTGAAGTATTGCAATAGACGGTTGTTCGATAAAAAGCTGTGACACGTCATTCCGAACGGAGTCCGCGGAGTGAGGAATCCCTCCGGAGTCTTGGACTTACTGCTACTCCACGATGAATCGCAGGAATCTCTTTTTGCCCAGCCGTAGCTCGTACGTCGCAGGACTACCCGCGTCCAACTTCACGGCAGGATCCGTGACAATCTCACCGTTGATCTCGAATCCTCGCTGCTTGATGATGCGCTCCACTTCCGAAATGGATGGCACCTCTTCAAGGCGAGCCAGAATCGTCGACCATTTCACAAGCAAATTCGCAGGCAGAATAAAGGTTTTGGACTCCCAGGCGCTGGGGTGCAAAACTTTTAGGACGCCCTCGGAACGCGCGAACCGAATCTCCTTCATTTCCTCCGGCGCCTGGCGGTCGCGGAATACCCGCTGAAAAGTTTCCGCCGCTTTGCGTGCCGCCTCTGCTCCTTGAAAATCGCTCACCACTTCTTCCGCCAACCGCATCTTTGCGTCCATTGGGTGCAACTTCCCGTCCGCCACTTCTTTCTTCAGTTCCAAAATTTCCTGAGGCGTCCGGTCGGTCACCAGTTCGTAATACGACCACATCAATTCGTCGGGAATGGACATCATTTTCCCGAACATCTCCCCCGGCGCTTCCGTAATCCCCACGTAATTCCCCAGGCTCTTCGACATTTTTCGTTCTCCGTCGAGCCCTACTAGAATCGGCATGGTCATTACGACCTGTGGCGACAGTCCGTACTCGCGCTGGATCTCGCGATGCACCAAAATATTGAATTTCTGCTCCGTGGCACCCAGCTCCACGTCGGATTGCAACGTAACCGCGTCATAAGCGGTAAGTAAGGGATACAGTAATTCATGCACTGCGATTGGCAAATTCTTTTCAAGCCGCGAACGAAAGTCCTCGCGTTCCAGCATGCGCGCCAACCGGTAATGTCCGCACAACCTCACCACGTCGTAGCTGGACATTTTCCCCAGCCACTCGCTGTTGTAGCGAACCTCCGTCTTATCCGGATTTAGTATTTTGTAAACCTGAGCAAGATACGTCTTCGCATTTATATCCACCTGTTCGCGGCTCAGTGGGGGACGCGTTTCCGATTGCCCGGTCGGATCGCCAATCATCGCGGAAAAATCCCCGATCAGGAAAATAGCGGTGTGTCCCATGTCCTGAAAATGTTTTAGCTTCCGTAGCACCACTGTATGACCCAGATGAATGTCGGGCGCCGTCGGATCCACGCCGAGATAGACCCGCAAGGGTTTCCCGGTTTTCACCGAATTCGTAAGCTTCTGCCTCAACTCTTCTTCCGGGATTACTTCGGCCACGCCCTTCTTCAGGTAGGCCAGTTGTTCGTCTACGCTCTTGAATTGTGTCATCGCGCTTTACGCGCTCGTCCGGAGCACACGCCGCCCCTCGATTCGCCAGTTTCCTTCCAGAATCAGTTGGACCGCCTCGGTATAAATCCGGTGTTCTTCCTTCAAGATCCGCTGCGACAACGAATGTTCATCATCGTTATCCAGAACTGGCACCACCGCCTGCACGATGATCGGTCCCGCGTCCAGATTTTCGTCCACGAAATGCACCGTGCAGCCTGCAAACTTGACGCCATGCTCCAGCGCCTGCCTTTGTGATTCCAATCCAGGAAATGCGGGCAACAGCGATGGATGGATATTGAGGATCTTCTCCGGAAAGGCCGCCACGAAATAGGGTGACAGCAGCCTCATATACCCCGCCAGGCAGATCAGGTCCACCTTATACTCTTGCAACACCGCTACGACCTGCCGATCATACGCTTCCCGCTGCGAGCCTTTCGACGGGATCATCCGCGTGGGGATCCCACGGGCATCCGCGCGTTTCAGCCCCCACGCGTCCGGCTGGTTACTGATGACAATCGCGATCTCTGCAGCCGGGATTCTACCAGCCTCCACGCTCTCAGCGAGCGCCTCAAAATTCGATCCGCGCCCGCTCAATAGCACGCCAATTCTTTTATTCATGAAACAGAAAAGTTAGCACACCCTGATAAGCCTCACCAAACGCCCCTTAACCTTCTCGTGCCTTGCAGGTTGTTTCTCTCATCCGGAGATCATAAAATCGTTACGATCATTACGGCGCACCGCCAAAAACAGCGTCGGTGTCTATTGCTCCGTTTCTGAGTTTAAACATTGGAATGGAAGACAAGACTTGCTGGCATCCTTTCTCTTTCACCAACAAGCTCCCACTGCCGAGTGTACCGCGTCCCGTATATTCCCTTCGCCTCAGAGAGGAGACACCTCGCTAAATGATTTCCGCGCTCCTGTTGCCGGATACTAATCGCCTCGTTCATCTTTCTGCCGTCGATTTGATCATCATTATTTTCTATTTCGCCTTGGTCCTCGCGATCGGCTTCTATTTGAAAGGGCGGTCCAACACGGGCGAAGATTTCTTCATGGCTGGCCGCGAAATGACCGCCTGGGTCGCTGGCCTGGCATTCTTGTCCGCGAATCTTGGTTCCCTCGAACTCATGGGTTGGGCCGGGAACGCCTACAAATACGGCATCCTCGCCGCCCACTGGTATTGGATTGGCGCCATTCCCGCGATGCTCTTCCTCGCTCTGGTCATGATGCCTTTCTATTACATCTGTAAAACTCACTCCGTCCCCGGCTATCTTCGTCTGCGCTTCGGTCCCGCCAGCCAGGCTCTATCCTCGATTTCTTTCGCGTTTATGACCGTGCTCATGAGCGGCATCAACATGTATGCGATGGCAGTCGTCATGCGCGTGGTCCTCGGTTGGGACATTCATTTCAGCATTTGGGTTTCTTCCATCACCGTTGCGGTCTACGTTGCTCTGGGCGGCTTGCGCTCCGCCATCTTCAACGAGGTCCTGCAGTTCTTCCTTATCTGGGCGGGCGCCTTGCTCATCCCCATCCTTGGTCTCGTCGAAGCCGGTGGCTGGACTGGCCTGAAGGCCCGCATCTTGCAAAACCTCACCGAGCAGCATGTTGCTAATCCCGGTGCATATACGCACCTCTGGTCCACCCTCGGCAATTTCGACAAAAATCCCATGGGCATCAACTGGGTTGGCATTGTGTTTGGTTTGGGCGCCGTCATTGCCATGGGTTATTGGACCACCGATTTCCTGGTCGTCCAGCGCGTCCTTTCTTCGAAAGACCTGCGTTCCGCCAAGCTTGCTCCCATCATCGGCGCCGCCTTCAAGATGATGGTGCCCTTCATCGTCATTCTTCCTGGCCTGCTTGGAATTGCTCTTCTCCGCGATCCGCACACCGGCGCCCTTCTTCGCCTCGTCCCCGGCAATCTTGCATGGTCCCCAGCCGGCCAGGCGCAAGGTCTGCACAGTTTCGATGAAGTCCTTCCGCTGATGCTCGCTCGCTATTGCGGACCCGGTTTGCTCGGTCTCGGTATCACCGCTTTGATCGCCGGCTTCATGTCGGGCATGGCCGGAAATGTCAGCGCCTTCGCCACCGTCTGGACCTACGACATCTATGGCGCGCTTATCAACAAGCAAGCTTCCGACGAGTCCAAGGTCCGCATGGGCCGGTGGTGCACTCTCATCGGCATGGCCATCAGTATCGGTACTGCCTACCTGGTCATGGAAGCGCAGAGCATCATGGACTATGTTCAGGCGCTCTTCAGTTTTTTCATCGCACCGCTCTTCGGTACCGTCCTGCTGGGCATGTTATGGAAGCGCGCCACTCCCGCCGCTGGTTTCTGGGGACTGTTTGCGGGCACCCTCAGTTCCATTGGCATGTACATCTGGGTCAAGCTGGACGCCAACGCCGTGCGTTACGTGGCTCTCTCTTCCCACGCGCAAGACCAGGCGCAAAACATGTTTCGCGCCCTATGGTCCTGTCTGCTCTGCATCATCGTTACCTTTGTTGTCAGCTGGATCAGCCGTCCCAAACCGGAAGCCGAACTCGACGGTTTGGTCTATGGCGCTACCCAAATCCCTTCGGAAACCTATGTGTCTACTCTTCATCGTCCGTGGTTCTGGGCTTTGGTTGTCGGTATCGTTTTCGTGGCCCTGAATATCATTTTCTGGTGAGGTTCTATGAAAGAAGGCGGCTCCATCTCCATTTGGTTCTTTATCGGGCTCTCGTTGTTTGTCAACGGAGCGCTCATCCTCGCTTCGGGGATTTACGAGTTGATCCACCCGCCGCGGACTCCAGTCGTTTTGTTTCATTTACACGCCGGTGTCTGGTGGGGCGCACTTTTAACTATCATCGGAGCGATTTACTGCATCTATTTCGCCCCTGGCAGAGGTCGTAACTGAGCAATTTTCTGCGTTCTTGGAGTTCATCATGACCGGCAAGCGAAAAATGACCATGGGTTTAATCGTAGGGAACCGAGGCTTTTTCCCGGATCACCTGGCTAAAACGGGCCGGGAAGAAATGCTTGCGGCGTTGCAAAAGGGCGGTTACGACGTAGTGGCGTTGACACCGGAGCAGAGCAAGTACGGAGCCGTAGAAACTCACGGAGAAGCGAAGCGCTGCGCGGAACTGTTCCGCTCCAAAGCTGGCGCGATCGATGGCGTCATCGTGACACTTCCGAATTTCGGCGACGAACGCGCCATTGCCGGCACCCTGCGCCTGGCGCATCTGCACGTTCCGGTGCTGATTCAGGCTACCCCGGACACGCCCGGCAAAATGGGTATCACCCATCGCCGCGACAGCTTCTGCGGCAAAATGTCCGCCTGCAACAATCTGAAGCAGTACGGCATCCCGTATTCCCTCACCACGCTGCACACGGAAACTCCGGATTCGCCGGAATTTGCCAAGGACCTGGAATGGTTCGCCGCCGTGTGCCGCGTGGTCAAAGGACTGCGCAATCTGCGCATCGGCGCGCTCGGCGCCCGTCCCACGGCGTTCAACACCGTGCGCTACAGCGAGAAACTTCTCGAAGCCAGTGGCATTTCCGTCGAAACTCTGGATCTTTCCGAGGTTCTCGGCCGCATCAGCCGCATGAAAGACAACGATGAATCCGCCGTCCGCAAATTGCAATTCATCCAGAAATACGTTTCCACCAGCGATGTTCCGCAAGCCGCGCTGCTCAAAATGGCCAAGCTCGGCGCGGTTATCGACGATTGGATGAAAGCCACGGACCTACAGATCAGCGCCGTGCAGTGCTGGACTTCGCTGGAAGAAAATCTGGGCGTGGTGCCCTGTACGGTGATGAGCATGATGAGCGATTCACTGCTCTCCAGTGCTTGTGAAGTCGACGTTTGCGGCGTTCTCGGCATGCATGCCCTGCAACTCGCCTCGGAAACTCCCAGCGCATTACTCGACTGGAACAACAACTACGGCAACGATCCCGACAAGGCGGTGTGCTTTCACTGCAGCAATCTGCCCAAGCATTTTTTCCGCGATGTGAAGATGGATTATCAAGCCATCATCGCCGGCACGGTCGGCAAGGAGAATACCTTCGGCACCTGCACCGGCATTGTTAAGTCCGGCGCCATGTGCTTTGCGCGTTTTTCCACCGACGACGCCAACGGCACCATTCGCGGCTATTCCGGCAGCGGCCGTTTCACCGACGATCCGCTGGAAACGTTTGGCGGCGCAGGAGTGGTGGAAATTCCCGGCCTGCAGAAGCTGTTGCACTACATCTGCGAGAACGGCTTCGAACATCACGTGGCCGCCAACTTCTCCTCCACGGCTCCGGCGGTCCACGAAGCCGCCACTCGCTACCTCGGCTGGCACATGTACGCCCACGCGGCGTAGCGTATGGCCGCCACTTCCTCACCGATTGAAGATTGATTTGAAAATGCTTGAGGCTGCTTAGTTCCGAATCACTTTACGCTGCGGTCTGCGATTGCGTCTGATCTTGAGCTTCTAATTCTTCGAGTGTACCTATTAGCCATGCCTTCAGTGCGGCTTCTAATTCTTCCTCGGTTCCCCACTCATAGAAGGAATTTACGGTTTCGCCGCGTTCCGTCAGGTGAATGTGGCGGCAGGGATACTGCTTCTCCCGCCCTGCTGTTGGTACAAAATCGATCAGCGGACACTCCGTGCACGGTTGCCGCTCTTGCGTCCCATGAAAGTTGATACATGTAGGAGAATCTTCGAATACAAAATTGGGTCTCCATGGATAGCGTGGTCCTCGCCGGTATCCACCCTGTTCCAGGAAGGCCAGTTCCGCTCGCAGAACTGCTGTGAGCCGATTCCGATCCCGCATGCTTCTATACCCCCATACTAGGTTTCTCACGGAAAAGTCGCAGTGTCGGTGACTAAAATCACATTCAAGGGTGATAGAAGTCACCGGAAATCACACCCATTACGGGTTCAATATCACATATGCAGGTGATTTCATGCTTACTGGTTGGCGCCGCAACGGCAATCGGTTCCAGTTTGTGACCAAAGTTGAAGGCAACAACTTGCTTCCCGATGGAGCTGGTATGCGCACTCCTTACGGCCTGGAAATTATCGAAAATTGCCTTGCGTGTCCGCACCGGGAAGAGCGTCTTTTCTGCAATCTCTCTGATGCTGCCGTAAAGTCTTTGGCTACCATCACATCCTCCGCTGCCTATCCGAAAGGCGCTACTCTCTTTGTCGAAGGGCAGCCAGCCCGGGGTGTGTTCATTCTTTGTAGCGGCCGCGTCAAGCTATCGACCTCTTCCGCCGATGGCAAGACCCTGATTCTGCGCATCGCCGAACCGGGTGAAGTTCTCGGCCTGCCCGCGACAGTCACCGGCACCGCTTATGAATTAACCGCCGATGTGATCGAGCCAGCTCAAGCCAATTTCATCGGCCGAACCGAATTCCTGGGCTTCCTGAAAGACAACGGCGAGGCGGCTCTCCGGGTGGCTCAGCAACTCGGCGAAACTTACCATTCCGCCATTTCGGAAATGCGCACCATCGGGCTCTCCCATAGCGCCGGCGAAAAATTAGCTCGCTTCCTACTGGAATGGGCGTCCAACTATCCAGAAGAAAAGGGTCAGATCCGCATCAAACTAACTCTGACCCACGAAGAAATCGCCCAAATGATTGGTTCGTCTCGCGAAACCGTAACGCGGCTACTGGCCGACTTCCGCAAAAGGCAAATCCTGCAGGTGATGGGTTCAACCCTGGTCATCAAAAACAAGCAAGGCCTCGAATCCATCGTCAACAACTAATCCAAAGTTTCATTGCCCCAGTTTCACCGCGCGATCATAACCGGTCATCTCCAAATAACCGACGCCGGTCACATTTCGCTGGCCCTCACGGCCATTCACGTCAATGGCTCCTTCCCAGTAGTTTGGAACCACATTGGATTTTCCGGCGAGTTCCTGTGACTTCAGTTGCGTCGTCACTTCTACCGCGATATTCAGTTTCGGGACCAATACTGTCCAATGCACCGGATACACCGCACCCGTGACCGGACTCCGCCACGTCTCGTCAGTCGGGGTAAGAGAAAAGTCATCACAGCTCAGGTGGAAGGCCCGGCCATTCGCATCAATATAGGTTCCAGACGAATACGGATCGACGGTACCATCTGTGCGACGAAACCGGTACAGCATCAATTCCGTATCGTCACTGAGTTGCAGGCTCACCCAGTCCCAGCCAACCTGCGTTCTCCCTAATTGGTTCGTGAAAAATTCATGATCCATCCAGGCAAGCCCCGAGACCGGATAGTTTTGCCCATTCAATTCGATTGACCCGTTCGTTTCCAGCCGTGTCAGCGAAATATAGTGGGACGCGCGGCCAGGGCCCTCCCCCTTCTGGCTTACGCCGTTCTGCCCATGGATGACTGGCGGTTTTTTCGGATGCAAAGTTAACGTAAATGCAAAATTCGGGTCCATCGCCCGCATCACTTGATCGCTGCCCTTCCAGGTCGCGCTCCAATTTCCATTCCAGTTTCGACCTTGCTCCGCGTCAACTCCTGCGATGCCAGGTCCCGCGCGATTGGTACGCTCGGTATGGTAAAAGGTCTTCCCGCTAATGTCGCTGAGCGCCAGATGTGCTAAATACAAATCCCGAAGATCCCATGTATTGTCCTTGCCTGCATCCCGGTTCACTCCGATGCGGAAGAACGTCAATTCAAATCCGAACCGGCGGCCATTTTTCGCGGTCAAATTGCCGGTGTAATACCACCACTCCGTTTGAAAGTCCGGATGACTGAAATTGTCCCGCGGGAATTCGTAATGATAGCCGGGCAGGGCCAATTTGTAGGGAGTCTGCTGCGCAAATCCCATGGTCGAGACCAGAAGCAGCCCCAACGCCCCAGCACTACTCTTCATGAACGACCTCAAGCGGGTTTAGCTTCACTGCCACCTCGGCCGGATACAGCCCCGCAAATACGGTGGCTACATACACCACGGTCAGAGCGCCACACAGTACAGCCACCGGCCAGTGAAAACGAATCGTCCAGCCAAACGATTGTTTGTTGATCACGAAAACCAGAATAAGCGACAAGAAATAACCAAGAACAAATCCCGCAACATTCGCCAGTAAACCGAGCAGCGCTGCTTCGACCAGAATTAGTTTTTGAATCTGTGCCGACGATGCGCCGAGGAATCGCAGCAAACCGAGTTCCCGCCGTCGATCGATTACCACCGCCAGCAGCGCGCCCGCGATTCCCATCACCGCCACGAGCACGGCCACCGCTTCCAGCGCATAGGTAATCGCAAATGTTCGATCAAACACTCGGATTGCCTCTGCGCGGAGCTCGCGATCGTTGGTGATCAAAATGTGGTGACCTTCCGCTGTTTGCAAAATCTCCCGCCGGACCTCGCTTGTCTGTTTACTGGGTTCCACGAAAATGGCTAAATTCGAAACCGTCGGATCCGGCAGATACTTCAGCAAGGTGCCGCGATCCATCAAAATGGTTCCCCGTTCGCTCGAATAGTCGTAGTACACATCCACAATTCGGAAACGTGCCCGCGACTCACCGAGCGTAAGCTCAATCGAATCCCCTCGTTGAACGTGATGCTTGTAGGTGAATGGCTCGCTTACCAAAACATTGTCGTGTCCCAGCAACTCCGAAAGAACCTCCGGCGCAGGTCTTCCGGAGAAGAAATTTGATCTGTCGTACGGGCGCAGCACCCGCGCATCCATCCCAGCCACGGTAATCGGCAGTCCCTGGTAGCTGATCTGATACGCACGCAAGCGATCTACCGCTGCCACTCCCGGCAATTTCGCGATTTTCTCCACCAACTCCAACGATATTTTCGGACGCCAGTCAGCAGCTCCATTTCCCGCTGGCCGTAAATACAAATCGGCGGGCAATTGGTGATCCATCCAGCTCACCACCGTTTGCCGGAAACTTCCGACCATTATCGCAACCGCGGTCATCATGGCCACCGCTGTTGCTAGCGCCCCGACCAGCACCGAAGTGCGTCCCAGCGATCCAACCAAACTTCGCGACGCCAGCATCGCTTCAACCCCGATAAGCCTTCGCAGTAGTTCCGTGGTCGCCGATGAAACAAAGTTCACCACCGCGGGTATCGCATAAGCCATCGCCACGATTAAGAAGATGGCTGCCACATAGCCGAACAGCGGCTTACCACCGACGGCAGGCAATCGCGAAAGTAACGCGGCAAGCACTCCCAAGATCACAGCAATTGCGAGATCCCGGCCTTTATTTAACCTCGCTGCGTATTCCCGTCCTCCGCGAGCCATCGCATCAATAGGCGAAACTTGCATAGCTTCACGTGCAGGCCCGAGCGCCGACGCGATCGAAACTCCCACTCCGATCAGCAGTGCCAATGCGATCGTGTCGCCACTGAGAGCTATCGTTCCCGGCCGGCTGCTCACATACAGCATGTCCACCGTCAGAGCGATCAGCTTCACCGCGCCACTGGCCAGCAGCCTGCCAAGCAGAATTCCCAGCAACGCCCCAGCTAATCCGATAGCAGTAGCCTCGCCCAAAAATGCCACCAAAACATCTCGGCGGCTCGCTCCCAACGCGCGCACAATCCCAATCTCCGCTCTTCGCCGTACCACGGAAATTGAAATTGTGTTGTAAATCAGGAAAGCCCCTACCACCAGCGCGATATAACTTAGCAACCGCAAATTCCATCGAAACGCCGCCAGCATTTTCCGGTTTTCCGCTGTACCTGTTCCTTGCGGACGAAGTTCCACGCCGGAAGGGAGCAGCGAAACAATACGCTTCCGCCATTCTTCTCCCTGTGCGCCTTGCGGTAATTTGAGTAATATCCGATCCACATGGCCCGACTGTTTCAGAGCCCGCTCGGCGCCGGCCAGATCCATAACGATGGCGTCTCCGTTTGTATCCGAATCGGAATATACGCCGCGAACCGTGCAAGCTTCAGTTTGATCGTTGATGAGCAGTTCGATTGTGTCGCCCGGCTTCTTCTTGAGGGTAGCGCTCACCCAAATACTCGTGGGCTGTTCGAGTTGGTTCAAAAACTCGCGTGGTTCCGTTCCGAGCTTCGAGTTGTCGTGTTCCTGACTGGCGCTAGCGAACCTGCTTCCCTCCGCAATCAAGTCGATTCCAATCAGCGGAACGGTCTCTTTCGAATCGACAATCGTGGCATAATCCTCGATCCGCGCGGAATACTGCAGCGGAACGGGCTGCGTGGCTAACATGCCCACCACCGATTCGGGCACTCCACCAACGGCCACAATCTCGAACGTGTAATCCCCTGCGAGAGTTTCCATGGACGCATGGAAAGAGCCGGCCGCTGCGTTTCCGGCAAGTTCGATAGCTAACACAACCGCTACACCGATTGCCACGGCGAGAATGGTCAACGCCATGCGCACCGGTTCCCGCACCATTGGCCGCACCATCAATCGATAAAAAAGCTTCAGCCGTCCCATTTCATCGCCGTTTGATCTCTTCGATGTGGCCATCGCGCAGCCGCACCAGGGTGTCACACACATCGGCGGCTTCCACGCTGTGAGTTGCCATGACCGTCGCGGTCTGGTGCTCGCGGGTCAATTGCTTCAGTAGCTGTAAAATGTTCGCTCCGGTGATGGTGTCCAGGTTGCCCGTGGGTTCGTCAGCCAACAGAAGCTTAGGAGCATGCACCAGCGCCCGCGCGATGGCCACGCGCTGCATCTGCCCGCCGGAAAGTTGATGCGGAAAGCGCTCGCCCAAACCGTCAAGTTCCACCCATTTCAATCGTTCCCGGGCTTGTTCCCGCGCACCGGCGCTGCCCGCCAGCAGTAACGGCAGTTCCACATTTTCCAGAGCTGTCAGCGTGTGCAGCAGTTGGAACGACTGGAACACGAATCCCACTTTTTCACGCCGCACGCTGGTTTGTCCCGCGTCGTCCAGCCCGTTGGTCGAGACACCATCGATCAGAATTTCGCCATCACTGGGAAAATCCATTGCGCCGGCCAGATTCAGCAGCGTGGACTTACCGCAACCGCTTCGCCCCACCAGCGCCACAAATTCGCCCGCCTGCACCTCCAGCGTCACGTCGTGCAGAGCGCGGATGCTCTGGCCATTGTTCGAATAATTTTTGCTTACGCGCTGGAGGTACAGGATAGGCATGAATCTTGCTTGCGTTTGCTCGCGGTGGAAACGTTCAACAATCCGCGGCAATCAGCGCTGGTAGCAACGCCGATTATTTCTTCAAGTTCTCCAATGCTTTCTCAACCGCCGAGGTTACTTCCGGTGACTCGGGTTCCACCTTCGAATCAAACCGGGCGATCACCTTCCCGTCGGGTCCGACCAGAAATTTCGTGAAATTCCATCCAATTTCTCCACCCGTTTCCGGATGGGCGTTCTTGTCCGTCAAGAATGCGTACAGCGGCGTGATGTCGCTTCCTTTTACCGACACCTTGGCCATCATCGGGAAACTCACGTGATATTTCGCCGTGCAGAATGTCTTGATCTCCTGGTTCGTGCCCGGCTCCTGCCCGCCGAAGTTATTCGCCGGAATACCTACAATCACAAATCCTCGGTCCTGGTATTTCTCGTACAGCGCTTCAAGCCCCGAGTATTGTGGCGTGAACCCGCATCGACTTGCCACGTTCACCAGCATTACCAGCTTACCTCTGAAATTCGAAAGTGGAGTTGGTTGGCCGTCGATAGAATTCAAGGTGAAATCGTAAATCGTTTTTTCCGCTGCCATCGCGCTCATCCCCAAAAACGCTATTAGCAAAAAGAGTTTCTGCATTGGATCCCCCCAACAAACCAGACACGCCAGCCTAGCACTATATGAGAGTTCCTGCCCATACCGCGCGCCCTGCTGGCAGCCTACTGCAACGCGAAAATCGTCAAGCTTTGCGCCGGGAGTGATAGCTTCACTTGTCGTCCTCGCAGTTCCGCCTTGCCATTCCCAAACAGTGGGGCGATGCCGGCGGTGTCATGCCCCGGCGTGTTATCCAGCGAAATCTCCAGTGTCTTCGCGCTCGCCCCATCGTAGAAGGCGATTAGCAATCTTTCTTCGTCCGATTCCCGCAAAAACACGTAAGTGGTGTCATTGGACACAAGGTGCCACTGCTTCCCTACACGCAACGCATCGTGTTCGCGCCTCAATCGCAACAGTGTTTGCACGTAGTCGAAAATCTCTTGCTGTCCCGGCGTTCTGCCTTCGCGCGTGAACGCATTTTGCGTATCCTCTCGCCAGCCCCCTGGAAAATCCCGCCGGTTGTCCGGATCGCTGCCGCCGGACATTGCGATCTCGTCTCCATAATAAAGCTGGGGAATTCCCCGGATCGTAAGTGTCAGTCCGAGAGCTAGTTTCAGCTTGTCAGGTGTTGCCTCTGATGCACCGGCAAAGCGTGTGGTGTCGTGATTCCCCAAAAACGGCACCAGAAATTCGGGATGTGGATACAACGAGTCCTGGCGCAAAATATTCGCGATGCGTCCGGCGGGAGCACCGTTCAGAAGCACATCGCGAACAACAAAATAAAGAGGAAAATCAAACAAGGTTGTCAACTGCGTGTCGATCCCATCCCATTCCTTGCGTCCGCCTGCAAAATAAGATGTCACCGTAGGGTCCGGATGGAAAACCTCGCCTATGGTGGAAAGGCGCGGGTAAATGCGCCGCAACTGCTGATGCCATTCCTCCCAAAATAGCCGCGGCACATAAGCAAACGTGTCGATGCGATAGCCGTCCAGGCCGGACGTTTCCGCCCACCAGATCGCGTTCTGAATCAGGTATTCCTCAACAATTGGACTTTCGGTGTTCATGTCCGGCAAAATGCCGAAAAACCAGCCGTCCGTTAGGCTCTTCTTCATCTGGGCTGGAGTGTGCGGATCCACTAATGGTTCAAATAAATCCCAATCGTCTTTTTTTGCTGTCTGCCCGTAGAAATCGCCCCGGAATGGCGAAAATGATGAGAGATGATTTTCTGCCGTTCCATGGAACCAAGCCGGCAACGGTGGATCCTTCACCCACGGATTCAACGGCCCAACATGGTTCGGCACAATGTCGAAAAACACTTTCATGCGCTGCTGGTGCGCCGCTTTTACCAATTCCTGATAATCGCTGACCGTTCCCAAGTGAGGATCGACGGCATAAAGATCCACTGCACCATAGCCGTGATAATCTGCCGGCGCTCCATTCTTCACAATGGGTGTCAGCCAGAGCGTCGTGATGCCCAAATCTTTTAGATAAGGAAGATGCTCCTCGATCCCACGTAAGTCCCCGCCGTGGTATGCACGAGGTTTCGCACGGTCGAGCGACCCGGGAAATTCCTTCGGTTCGTCGTTTGTTGGATCGCCATTGGCGAAGCGGTCTGGCATGATCAGATAAATTACGTCGTCCAGCGAAAGTCCCTGGTTTCTACCAAGGATCTGTTTGCGCGCCACGATCGGAAATTCAAATGAGGTCTGCCCGTGCCCAGTCGCAATACGGCAAACTGCGGTGCCGCTTTTTAATTGGGGCGCCAATTTCAGCCAAACGAACAGATAATCTCCGTTGGCCGACGATTGAGTGCGACTTACCACGACCTCCGGCAAATTGCATTGAGCATGTATCGCCTGCAAATTCTTGCCAGACAGCAACACCATGACATTGTCCGTCAATCCTATCCACCAGTTTGGTGGTTCCACTTTGCTGATTACTGGAGCGTTCGGGTCAACTCGCTCTTGCGCGGAAAGGCATGGTGAGCAACCCAGGCAAAGATAAACGGCGGCGAGTACCAACGAGCGACGCCCGCGAGCTTTTGACTTACCAAGGCCAAAATGCATAGTGATCAATTCGCGAGCTTAGCAGAGGCCGCAGCCTTACTGGCGAAAATCCAAGGTTCCGAAAGCGGAGGGGACATGAAAGCTCGGTTTCGGGGAAAACGTCGGGCTCCATGCGGAGTAAAATCTCGGTTCTGTATCTCCCTCGATGCGATAAAAATTCGCGTGCCATGGCTTTTGGGGATCGAACTGGGTGGTAAGTGACTTCATCGGGATCGCCAGTTCGGCCGTCCAGGTCTTGGATTTTTCATCCATCACCACTCTCCGCCGCAGCCCGCTGTGCAACTCTTCGATCTTGCCGTGAGACACCGCCAGGTCAATCCAGTATCCGTTCGGACTCACTTCGAATTCGCGATACACAAATGCGTCTGTGGAATCCGGCTGCAGAAACGTTTCCGCCACATCCCGGTCCCAAAGTTCATAGCGCCAGCCATCCGCTCGCGCGTCCGGAAAAAGAAAAATGTTCCGGTAATTGCAGTGGAAGCGAAGATACAAAATATCGGGAGTCCAAAGAAGGCGAACTTCTGTTGCTCGCTGCGGATCTGCGTTTTCGCCCTTCCAGTCCTGATCAAATTGAATTGCCGGCGCCTTCTCCCAAGATGCAGGTGACGGAAGCGCTTCAGCCCCTAACGGCTCATTCAAGCGCAAAGCATAAGCGGTGGGAAGAGCAGGTCGCTCCGAGGCGTGAACCGAGTTCATGCTCCAAATAGTGTAATTCAGGGCTCCCGCGAAGCAGATCCAAAAAACATACGGAACAAACAGCGCTGCTGCTAATCGGTCAACCTTTCTCGCATTCACGATGAAAAACAACAGGCATAGAAGCAGCAGCACAATAATCCCAAACGCTGCTCTTATGAGATGCAAGGCGAAAAACGCGGGAGTCCATGGGAAATTCAGAGCCAATTGAATACCGAAAAGGTTTAGGGCCATTGTTCTCCGCTTCGAACCAGGCGCTCGCCAAACTCTCCAAGCTGCCAGGGCCATCAGTCCATACAGAATCGTCCATGCGGGGCCAAAAAGCCAGTTGGGTGGTCGCCAAGTCGGCTTTGCCAACCCGGCATACCATGGCGGGATCTCCGGTCTCGTAAGCATCCCACTAACAAAGGCGACCAAGTAGCACAACAGGAAGAACAAGATCAATGTGCGTGAATTCTTCATCTCATGGCTCACAAATCAGGCTTGTAACCGATTTCTGTGATACCACCGCGACCAGCACAAAAATAAACGGGAGAGCCTCAGCCCTCCCGTCCTCACTCCCCAGCCTTACTTCGGCAGAAGCACTGTATCAATGACGTGGATCACCCCGTTCGATGCTTCCACATCCGCCCTCACCACGGTCGCGTTGTTCACCATGACTTTTCCGTCTTCTACCTTGATCATTAGAGGCTCGCCATTCACGGTTTTCACGGAAGCGACCTTCATCACCTGCTCGGCAGTCACTCTGCCGGGCACAACGTGATACAGCAGGATTGCCCGCAGTTTTTCTTTATTTTCCGGCTTTAAAAGGTCTTCCACAGTGCCCGCCGGCAGCTTTGCAAACGCTTCGTCCGTGGGCGCGAACACTGTGTAGGGGCCTTTTTCTTTCAACGTATCCACAAGCCCCGCGGCCTGCAAGGCAGCCGCCAAGTTTTTAACGAACCTGCAGCGACTGCCGTGTCAACAATATCTTTTTCTGGCCTTGGTTTGGCCATCGCGAGACTTGCCGTCAACAGAACAGCACCACAGGTCACCACCACGAGCCATCCTGGTTTCTTTTTAAACATGTTCCATTCTTCTCCTTAGATTTTCTCAGTCGGTCAGTCCTCTGGGCGTACCCTCGAGGCGTCCAGTTGAAGGAACTTCGATCTTTGTGATCGAAAGTGCCTTTATCGATCTGATGGACCGACCGCCGACACGACTACGCGCGCGATAGCGCTGTTTTTCAGGAGGAGAAAGAAATCTGGATTAGCTTGACTAGCGATCAATTACCTTTAACAGCTTCACTGAAGAAACCACCAGACTACTCATTGCGCACCATGCCGCGAACCCACTGTAGCTCTCTTTCGCCTGCATGCTAGCATCGGTTTCGAAGCCGAATTGTTCGTGTTAGAGGAGTCCACCGTGCCAGGTCGTTTCAATGTCGAGGTTAAGACCGAGCCCAAGCGCCGTCATCCCGACGAATTTCAGTACATCAAGCATCACATCGAATCCGGGGTAGCCCGGATGACCCTGAACCGTCCAGAACATAATCTGCTGAACGAACCCATGCTCCGGGAATTGGCAGATGGCATCAGTTTTGTTGGCGAACGCGATGATGTCAAATTGATTGTCATCGATTCCTCATGCAAGGTGTTCTGTGGCGGGATCGACGTCGGCGAATACACTTCCGAGCGTGTTTTCCAGATGCTGGACGCATTTCATTCGGTATTTTCCGGAATCATGGAAACTTCCAAGCCGGTGCTGACGGTCGTGAATGGCCCGGCAATTGGTGGAGGAGCGGAGCTTGCGGCGTTTGGTGACCTCGTAGTGGCCACGCCAAAAGCCCGGTTTGCCCAACCGGAAATTACCATTGGTGTTTTTCCCCCGCTCGCCTCCACCATCCTGCCTTTTCTGGTCGGCCCGAAACTCGCGCTCGAATTGGTCCTTCTCGGCGAACCCGTAACCGCCGAGCGGGCTTTCGAACTAGGACTGGTCAATCGGCTCGTGCCTGAAGCCAAACTGGAAGCGACCGTGAGTGATCTGATCGCCCGCATTACCGGCCATTCCGGTCCGGTCTTGACCATGGCCAAGAAAGCCATCCTCGGCGGTGTCGGCCTGTCTCTTCGCGACGGTCTGAAAAATTCCATGAACATTTTCCTCAACGAACTTTACCGCCTGGAGGACTCCCAGGAAGGCTTGCTCGCTCTAGTGGAAAAACGTAAACCGAATTGGAAGAACCGCTAACGCCCCCAACGCGGTACGTTTCGTTGACACTCATGGGTGCCCACCGTACACTTAATTTACAATTTGCAGGCTCGGGAAGTGGGGAAGTGCCGTGAAAACCGGCCGCGGTCCCGCCACTGTGATCGGCATCATGCCGTAAGCCAGGCTACCCTCCCAAGCTGCAGTGGCCGCGTGTCCTTCGCGAGAGAGAATACGGCCAGAAAATGCCCCGGCTCGCGGGGCTTTTTTATTGGAAATTCTCGCGCACTCTCGTCAGGGGAGATTCGTGCCCAGTTCTATACCCAGTTCCACGACGCGCGCCCTGGTTCTTTCGGTTAGTCTGTTTATTCTTTGCACCGGGGCAATCGCGGCACAGGCGGATTCGTCCTCCTCACCGGCCTCGCCAGCTACGCGCGGAGTCACCGATGGATATGGCCGCTCCGTCCGCGTACCGGTAAATCCTTCCCGGATCGTTTCCTTGGCTCCCAGCTTGACCGAAACGGTTTACGCTCTTGGCGCTGAAAGCCGCCTCGTGGGCGACACGGATTATTGCGATTATCCGCCCGACGCGCAGAAAAAGCCGAAGGTAGGCGGCGTGGTCAATCCCAATCTCGAAGAGATTGCCGCATTGCATCCCGACCTGGTTCTGCTATCGAAGGAAGGCAACTTACTGGAAACCGTCCGAGCCCTCGACGATCTCGGCATTCCCAACTATGCCACCGATGTTCACAGCATCGCGCAGATCATCTCCTCTATTCAAAGGCTCGCCGCCGTGCTGGACGTTGAAACCGCCGGTAAGACGCTAACCAATGACCTCCAGCAGCGATTGGACGCCTTGCAGTCAAGGCTTAGCGGCGTACCACCAAAACGCGTGCTGTTCGTTGTTTGGCCAGAGCCGCTCATGTCCGTGGGGCAAAAGACCTTTGTCGCCGACGCGCTTCGCAAAGCTGGGGCTATTTCGGTGGTTGATTCCAATCAGGATTGGCCGCAAGTCAGCCTCGAAGAAATTGCCCGCCTACAGCCCGACTTCCTGGTCTTTGCCTCTTCCCATACAGGTGCTGGCGATCACGATTTCGAGGAGCTGGCGAATCGCCCGGGTTGGCAGATCCTGGATGCAGTGCGCAATCGACATTTTGCGGTTGTGAGCGAGGCGATTATTCGGCCTTCGCCCCGCATCGTCTCGGTTATAGAAGATCTGGCACACCAACTGCATCCAGACGTATTTCAGGGCAATCCGAATGCGAATCCGGAATCCGCGCCAACCAATCATTTAACCTCGCCGTCTTCCGAACCGAACGGCGTTGCCTTGGTGCTCGGTCCGGTAAGCGCACCGGAGTCTCCATGCGCCCTCTGACCATCAGCCGGCTGCTGGCGCGTTGCGGGATTCTTGCGGTCATTCTATTTCTGGTTGTCGTCATCGCACTCAAATTAGGCGCTGTTCAGGTTTCGCTTTACGGTTTAGGACGCGACTTAATCCGCGTGCTGCTGCACCAGAGCAGCTCGATTTCGACCGACTACGGCATGATCGTTGTCGATATTCGCCTGCCTCGCATACTTTTAGCCGTCCTCGTGGGTGCCTCTCTTTCTGTTGCCGGCACCAGTTTTCAGGCGCTCTTGCGCAATCCGCTCGCTGATCCTTACGTCCTAGGCATTTCCAGCGGCGCTGCTGTCGGTTCTATTGTCGCGCTGATGATCGAGGACCAACTCGCATTTTCGCCTGAGCTCGCTGGACTCATCACTCCGCTTGGCGCATTCATTGGCGCCGCGCTGACCATCACTGCGGTGTACTTTCTCGGACGCCGCGAAGGACAGATTGACAGCACTACGCTGCTGCTCGGCGGTGTGATCACCGCTTCGTTTCTATCCGCCGTCATCATGTTCCTAATGTCCACTCTGGCTGGCAGCAATCTCCGGGGAGCCTCCTACTGGATGATGGGAAGCCTTTCCACGCTTCCTCCCAAAAGCCTTCTCTATTTCCTGGGAATCGGTTTCTTGGTAGCCGCAGGCGCCATCTACACCACCTCCTCCGATCTGAATCTTCTCCTCGCCGGCGAAAAAGAAGCCATGCATCTTGGCGTCGATGTGCCCCGCGTCCGCATCGTGGTGTACCTCGCCGCTTCGGTTCTGACCGGACTCGCTGTTTCTGTTAGCGGCGCTATCGGTTATGTCGGTTTGTTGGTTCCCCACGCAATGCGCATGATTTTCGGGTCTGACCATCGCATGCTGCTTCCCGCTTCCGCGTTGGGCGGGGCCATTGCGCTCGTTGTCGCGGACACGCTGGCGCGCACGGTCGTGGCTCCCTCGGAGCTCCCCGTCGGCGCGGTCACCGCCCTCGTGGGAGCGCCGTTCTTTATTTATTTGCTTCGCCGGAGGCTCGCATGAGTACGCCCCTGCGGACACCCACGCCTTCGCCCTCGAAATCGTCGGAGCAGCCTCGAGGCAATCCCGATGTGCGCCTGAGCGTTGAGCAAGCCAGCTACGCATACGCTCCCAATCCGTCCCAGGCTCCGTTGTTCACCTTGGAAGCCCTCAGCTTTCAGGCCAAGCCCGGTGAAATTGTTTCAATTCTGGGCCCGAATGCCAGCGGCAAATCCACGCTCCTGAAATTGATTTCTGGGGAATTGGAGCCACTCTCCGGCCGTATTTTCCTCGACGGATTTGTCACCCATTCTCTTCCGCCAAAGCTTCGTGCCCAGCGGATTGCGCTGGTTCAGCAAGAGAGCCGCCTGTTGTTTCCTTCCAGCGTATCAGAATTTGTTCTGCAGGGACGCCACGCCCACGGGCGCGGTTTGCGTTTTGTGTCTGACGAGGACATGGCCATCGCCAGCAACGCCCTCGCCCAGGTGGGTGCATCTCATCTCGCGGACCGCTGGATGGACAAAATCTCCGGCGGCGAAAAGCAACGTGTGATCCTGGCGCGCGCTCTGGCTCAGCGGCCGATTTTGCTTCTCTTGGACGAGCCCACGTTGCACCTCGATATCGGCGCGCAGGTTGACTTGCTGGAGTCGCTGAGGCGCTTGGCGGCGGAGAATCGCTACACCGTTCTGGTGGTCACGCATGAACTGAATCTCACGGGAGAATATGCGGACCAGGTGGTCCTTCTGCAAAAGGGAAAATGCCTGCGCGTAGGTCCGCCTGCGACAGTTTTTCAGCGTGATTTGCTGGAACACGTTTTTCAGGCGCCGCTGACGGTAGAGATGACGTCGTCCGGACGGCCTCGCGTGACGCTGTTCGATAAATCGTAAGCTGCTTAATAACCCAAACGGGTGGCCGGTTCCGTTGCAAACGCCACCAAAACTGTAACCCACAGTGGGCGCTGCCCCTCCACTTCCATCGCAGACCTCGTGCTCGGGAAGACGGTGTGAAGCCGTCGCCGCCGCGCGACTGTAAGGCGAACCTTTCGCTTGCATGCCACTGCAGCATTTCGCTGCGGGAAGGCCGCAAGCTTGCTGCTCGGGCGATTCAGTTTCACCGGAGCAGCGAATCGTCGCCAAGCCAGGAGACCGGCGAAGTCTGCAGCCAGCGCAGTTTCATTGTGCTGGTCAACCTTTACTCTCCCGCGCGTGAGGGAGCGGAGGAACCATGAAAAATCCGAATGCCGTCCTGGCTTTGTTGTCTTTGGTCAGTTTTCTGTTCGCACCACCCGTATTTTCTCAATCTGAACTTTCATCCGCCCATGTTACCGGCACACTAACCGATCCTTCCGGGGCCAGTGTCTCTGGCGCCAGGATCATAGCCAAGTCCGAAAGGAATTCCACCAGCTTTGGGCCTACGGAATCGTCCACCGACGGAAGCTATAGGCTTGATTTACCGCCGGGACGTTTTCGCGTCTCCATCACCAAGGATTCATTCATCTCTCGAGAAGCCGCCATCACATTGCAGCCGGGTGAAACTGTAACTCTGAATCTTCGATTGGAACTGGCTCCGATGTCCTCCAGTGTGTTAGTCACCGGCCAAATCGCGCCCACCATTCAGGAACAATCACCGGCCCCCAGTTCCATTCTGACCAACGAAGAAATCACGCAGCGCCAGGCCATCACCCTTCCTGATCTGCTCTACACCCAACCTGGGATCAGCATTGCGCGTACGGGCCCGATCGGCGGCCTGACCACGCTTTTCCTCGACGGCGGAAATTCCAATTACACCAAAGTTTTCATTGACGGCACTCCCGCAAACGAACCTGGCGGCAATTTCGACTTTTCCAATCTATCGCTGGACAATATCGACAAAGTAGAGGTGGTCCACGGTGCGGAAAGCGCTCTCTACGGTTCTGACGCGATGTCCGGCGTGATTCAACTCTTCTCTCATCGTGGCTCGACCGAGGTCCCGTCATTTGATTTGTATTCTGAAGGAGGCAATCTGTCTTCGGCGCGTGGAGGCGGGCAAGTCAGCGGTGCGCTTGGCCATTTCGATTATTCCGGGGCAGGCTCGTATCTCACTACGGATGGTCAGGGACCCAATGACGCATTCATCAATCGCACGTTCGCCGGCAATTTTGGCTACAGCTTCTCGGACACTGACCAGCTTCGTGTCACGGTTCGCAGCAATTCCAGTTGGGCTCAAATTCCCGGCCCAACGCTGCTCGAACCTCCGACCGTCGGTCAATACTATGCATATCAGGATCTCACCACGAATCTGTCCTGGACTTTCAATACCGGGAGTCAGTGGCAACATCGGTTGGCAGGTTGGGATTCGCGGATTGTCGATGCCAACTATATTCCTGGAGACGGCCCAGCATTCGTCGACCAATACAACACGGCTGGCTTCAACGAACAATCTAACTACTCATTCACCAAAGGGTTGATCGCTCTTGGCTATCAGTATTACGTAGAAAACGGCTACCCCAGCGGGATCGTTGGAGGCACGCATGCCAGGCGGAATAATCAGGCTGGCTTCGTCAATGGCCGGTGGTTCCCAGTGCACCGAGTGGTGCTAAGCGCCGGTTTCCGCGTGGAAGACAACACCACGTTTGGTATTCGCACGGTGCCCAGCGCTGGCGCGGTCTATGCCGCGCGCTACGGCAAGGGCTTTTGGGGCGGGACCAACTTGCGTTTTTCTTATGGCGAGGGCATCAAGGAACCGGCGCTCGAGCAATCCTTTGGTTCCGATCCTTGTTACCCTGGCAACCCCAACCTGAAGCCCGAGGAAAGCCAAACCTTCAACGCCACCATCGACCAATTTCTGATGTCCGATCGCGCTCACGTTTCCGTTAGTTTCTTTGCCAGCCGATTCACAGACATCATCAGTTATGCTCCGAACCCTCAACCCAATCCCAATTACTGCGGCACCTACTTCAACACCGATTTAGCCCGTGCCCGCGGCCTGAATCTCTCTACCGAGCTGCGCATGAAAAAATGGCTCAGCGTCAACGGCTATTACACGTACGACGCCACACGCGTCCTGGAAGCGGGAGAAGCCGGAGTCGACCCAGCCTACAACGTGGGAGAACCACTTTTGCGCCGGCCGTTAAATTCAGGATCGATCATTCTCAACGCGTTGTGGGCGCGGGTGAACTGGAACTTCATCGGCTACTTTAGCGGAATTCGCACCGACGTCAATTTCTTCACTCTCGAACCGGCGAACAATCCCGGCTATGCTCGCTTTGACATGGCCGCGAGCTACAACCTAACGCATAGCCTGGCGCTGACTTCGCGGGTTTGGAACCTGTTCGACAAGCAATATCAGGACGCCCTCGGCTATCCCGCGCTTGGCCGGACTTACACCTTCGGCATGCGCTACAGCTTCGCGGGCCGGAACTGAGATGCCTGTTTCCGTTCTATTTTCTTGGAGCGGCGGGAAAGATAGCGCGATGGCGCTGCATTCTCTGCTCAAAAACCCTGAATACCAGGTGGTCTCGCTGCTAACTACCGTAACCGAAGGTTACGAACGCATCAGCATGCATGGCGTTCGTGAGGAACTCCTTTGCCGGCAGGCCGAATCCATTGGCTTGCCGGTCGAGGAAGTCCGCATCCCGCCTCAGTGTCCCAACACAATTTATGAGACGCGCATGGCCGAAACGGTTCTCCGCTTTCGCGAACGCGGCGTTCTGCACGTTGCATTCGGCGACATTTTCCTGGAGGATTTGCGTTCCTACCGCGAAGAAAAACTCTCGCGCGCCAACATGTCTGCGCTCTTTCCGATCTGGAAGATAGACACACGCGAACTGGCCGCGCGGTTTGTTCAAGATGGCTTCCGCGCCATCGCCGCCTGCATCGATCCACGAAAACTCGACAAGTCCTTCGCCGGTCGCGAGCTGGATGCGGCCTTCTTTCAAGATCTTCCGGCCGGGGTCGATCCCTGCGGCGAAAACGGTGAGTTCCACACCTTCGTGTTTGCTGGCCCCATTTTCCGCTCTCCTGTCTCCGTGAAAGTTGGGCAGATTGTAGAGCGCGATTCTTTTATTTTTTGCGACCTGTTACCCGTAGTGTAAGGAGGAAATCCATGTTCCGCAAAATGAATTCCGGCAGCAATTCGTCGATGTATCGTATCGCCATCATTCTGAGCTTCATTTTATTTGCAGCCATTGTGCGCATATTCCCACATCCGTGGAATTTCACCCCGCTGGGCGCGGTAGCTCTCTTCAGTGGCGCTAAGCTCAGTCGCTCTTGGAAAGCTTTCCTGTTTCCACTAGCCGCACTCTTCTGCGGCGATGTGTTCATCGGGTTTCACCGGCTCATGCCTGTCGTTTATCTAAGTTTTTGTGTCAGCGTGCTAATCGGCATGGCCTTCCGCAAGCGGCAGTCTCTGAAACCGCTCGCTGCGGCCACTTTTCTCGGCGCGCTGCAATTTTTCCTGATCACCAATTTCGGCGTCTGGGCCATGTCGAACTTCTACCCGCATTCGCCGGCGGGCCTGGTCACCTGTTATGTGGCGGGAATTCCTTATCTCGGTAACACTCTCGCCAGTGACTGCTTCTATATGGTCCTTTTGTTCGGAGGCTTTGCTCTTATTCAGCGCCTCAGCCCTGCTCTTGCGGGCAGCCAGAGCTCATCGCCGCGGCTCGACCACGTCGAATGACCTGTTTCGAGCGCTCCCTCTGCTATAATTTCCTTTTATCCTATGACCAAATTCGCCACCGAATCCGCCATAACGCCTGAACTGCTCGCCAAATACGAGCCGGTAATTGGCCTGGAAGTTCACGCACAATTACTCACGAAAACAAAAATTTTTTGTAGCTGCTCCACGCGTTTTGGTGACGCGCCCAACTCCAATGTTTGCCCGGTCTGTCTCGGTCTACCTGGAACTCTTCCGGTGCTGAATAAGCGCGCCGTGGAGATGGGCATCCGCGCTTCACTCGCACTCAATTGCACCGTGCACAACCACTCGCGGTTTGCACGGAAAAACTATTTTTATCCCGATCTGCCCAAGGGCTATCAAATCTCCCAATATGAGCTGCCCCTCGCGACCGGCGGCTGGGTCGAAATCGAGCATAATGGCCAGACCAAGCGCATTGGGATTACCCGCCTGCATCTCGAAGAGGACGCCGGGAAGTCTCTGCACGACGGCTTTCCGCATTCCGGCGAGAAAACCTACGTCGACTTCAATCGTTGCGGCACGCCTCTCAGTGAAATTGTCTCGGAACCGGACATGCGTTCGCCCGATGAGGCGTACGCCTATCTCACCACTCTCCGCCAGATCCTGCTGTATACCGGCGTGAGCGATTGCAATATGGAGGAAGGTTCCTTGCGCTGCGACGCGAACGTCAGTGTGCGGCTCCGCGGCTCAGACGAATTTGGCACCAAGGTGGAAGTAAAAAATCTCAACTCCTTCCGCTATCTCGCCAAGGCGCTCGAATTTGAAATCGAACGGCACATTGCTGCGATTGAAGCTGGGGGGCGCATTACCCAGGAAACGCGCCTCTGGAATCAACCGGCGGGCCGCACGGAACCGATGCGCTCCAAAGAGAAGGCTCACGATTATCGCTATTTTCCGGAGCCCGATCTTCTTCCAGTGCACGTCAGCAATGCGTGGCGCGAAGAGATTCGTTCCTCGTTGCCGGAGTTGCCCACTGCCAAGTGTACTCGTTTCGTTTCCGCTTTCGGCATCACTCCTTACGACGCGGAAGTTCTGACGGACACGCAGGCCCTGGCAAATTACTTTGAATCCGTCGTGAAAGCCGGGGCGCCTGGAAAAGCCGCAGCGAATTGGATGCAGACCGAACTGCTGCGAAGGCTGAACGATTCCGGGAAGGGAATCGCCGAGAGTCCAGTTACTCCCGTATCTCTGGCCGAGCTTGTCGCGCTCGTCGAGTCCGGCAAGATCACCGCTGCCATCGGCAAAAAAGCGTTTGCCACGATGTTTGAGACCGGCCGCTCCGCCGCAGATATCGTCGCCGCAGAGGGCCTTGGCGTTCAGGTTACGGATGCGGCCATCGAACAAGCGGCCCGCGAGGTCATCGCGAAAAACCCTGACAACGTGGCGAAATTCAAGGCCGGCAATGAGGGTGTCTTCAAGTTTTTCGTTGGCCAGGTCATGAAAGCCACGAAAGGGCAGGCTAATCCCAAGGTCATCAACGACACGCTTCGCAAACTCTTATCCTGACGAGGACTTATGCTCAAGGTTGGCGACAAAGCCCCGGATTTCACCCTCAAATCGGATGAAGGCAAGGACGTGTCCTTGAAAGATTTCAAGGGCAAACGCGTTCTTCTTTACTTTTATCCGAAAGCCAGCACGCCCGGCTGCACCATCGAAGCTTGCGAATTTCGCGACTTGCAATCGAAGTTTCAAAAAGAGGATACGGTCGTCCTGGGTGTCAGCGCGGACCCCGAAAAAGCCCTGAAGAATTTCAAAACCAAGCAGAAACTGAATTTTCCGCTGCTGGGCGATCCTACTCACAAGATGATCGAGGCTTATGGGGTCTGGCGCATGAAAAAGTTCATGGGCCGGTCATTCAAAGGGATTGTCCGCAGCACGTTTCTCATTGGTGCCGACGGGAAAGTGGAAGAAATCTGGGATGAGGTGAAGGCCAAAGGCCACGCTGCGGAAGTATTGTCGAAGTTATCCGCCTAAGGTTTCCGTTCGCTCACAATTCGACGGCCAGCTCGTCGCCAGCGGATTCAATCAACATATTATCAATCAATCGAATGGCGCCGATGCGTACCGCCAGCACCGCGTAGCTTCGCCGTGCGACATGCATGACCGGTTCGAAGGTATCCGCGTCCACGATTTCCGCATAATCCACGCGCGCTCGCGGTTCCTTGTCGAGCACTTTCCTCATCACTCGCTGCAGTTCCAATACGTCTCTCTCTCCCGAACTTAGTTCTTTTCCGGCCGCTTGCAACGCGTGATAAAGCACGGTCGCTGACTTGCGTTCGTCAGGCCTCAGGTACGCATTTCGCGAGCTCAATGCCAAGCCGTCCGGCTCTCGCACGGTCGGACATACGACCAGTTCCACATCCAGATTCAAATCCCGCGCCATTCTCTGGATGATTCGGACTTGCTGCGCGTCCTTCCTGCCAAAATACGCAAAGTGCGGTTGCACAATCTCGAACAGCTTCAGCACCACCGTCGCTACCCCGCGAAAATGTCCCGGGCGTAATTTGCCCTCCAGCCGTTCGCTGATTCCCTCCACATGCACATACGTCGAAAACCCGGGCGGGTACATTTCTTCGGCGGACGGCAGAAACAGCCCGTCCACGTCGGCATTCGTAAGCTTTTCCATGTCCGCTTCCAACGGCCGCGGGTACTGGGATAAGTCCTCATTCGGCCCAAATTGCGTGGGATTCAGGAAAATGGAAGCGTACACCGGCGAGCATTCCTTGCGAGCCCGTTCCACCAACGCCATGTGGCCCACGTGCAGGGCTCCCATGGTCGGGACTAAACCGATAATCCTTTGCTCTTGCCGCGCTTCCCGCGCTTTTTCCTTCATCCAGGAGATGGTTCGAATTGTCTCCATCCAGCGCTTAGGCCTTTGCCGCTGAAGCTTGCTCGCGGTAGAAGTGCATCAAGTCGGTCAAAATGGGTTCCGCTCCCAATTGACGCAGCATCGTGGTTACCTGGCCGCGATGATAGGTACCGTGGTTCACCAGGTGCTGCATCGATTGCCACAACGGATTGCGATACACGCCGAACTTCATGGTTTTGTATTCCATCACCCGGTCCAGATCCTCTTGCGACAGGCCTCGCACAAAGTTCAACAGTTTCGGCTCAAACTCCGTCCAACTTGCCTTCAGTTTGGCGACGTCCGAGAATTCCGCATCGTCTGGAATAGACGAAGGCGAACGTCCCTGGAAGCGTTCGAGCCACAACCACTCTACCCCGTAAATGTGCGACAGCGTATCGCGCACGGAGGAAAAGCTGGATCCAAGCTGCTTGGTAAACTGTTCTTTGCTCAAGGCGCTGGCCGCTTGTACTGCCCTGCGGTCGGCCCAGGCATTGTATTCGTACAAAGCTATCATTTCCGCTGGTTTCATGCTGTCCTCCCAAGCAAACGGCTGCAGGGGCGCCCGGTCTGCGATAAGCGCCCCGCGTGCGTGCTTCCTTAATTGCTTAACGTGCGATGGGAATGGTTTTGCGGCCCTTCAGGTTCACGGGGGCGTGATAAGACTCGGCGTCGGTAGGAAAACTGCCATTCTGCACGTCCGCACAGTACTCTCGAACGGCGTTTGAGATAATCTCGCCAATGTTGGCATAGCGCCGCGCGAATTTCGGCGCATCCCGAAACGTCAGTCCCAGCATGTCGTGCAGCACCAGCACCTGCCCATCGCAATCCGGACCCGCGCCGATTCCGATGGTTGGAATACGCGCGGCTCGCGTGATTTCGGCTGCCACTTCGCGCGGCACCGCTTCCAGCACAATGGAAAACGCGCCCGCGGCCTCTACCGATCGTGCGTCACGCAAAAGCTGATCCGCCGTTCCCGGCGTTTTGCCCTGCACCCGGTAGCCACCCAGCGCATTCACAGATTGCGGCGTCAAGCCCACATGTCCCATCACCGGAATTTCCGCCTCGGTAAGCCGTGCGATCAGCTCCAGACGCCGCTCGCCGCCTTCCACCTTTACGGCTTCCGCGCCAGCTTCCTTCACAAATCGCATGGCATTGCGCACTGACTCGTTTATGTCACCGTGGTATGTGCCATAGGGCATGTCCGCGACCAGCAAAGCGTGCTTCACTCCGCGCCGTGCCGCTTTGGTGTGATGCAGCGCCTCTTCCAGCGTGAGCGGTAGCGTGCTTTCATACCCCAGCGCTACCATGGCCACCGAATCGCCCACGAGCACGATATCCACCCCGGCTTCATCCATCAGCCGAGCAGTCGGATAGTCGTACGCGGTCAGGCAAGTGATTTTCTTAATTGCAGAGTTTGCGGCGGCTAAATTCTTCCGCTGGATCAGATCGGGTACGGTAACTTTACCGTTGCCCTGGTTAGGCAGGATACTCATGTCGGCCTCCGGTGCCGTCCCTTACCTTCAGGGTACAGCCCTGTTCCAGACAGCCCTACTATAGCAAAAAGTGACCCGGGTCACCATCTCCCGTGATGCAGGGCAAGCTTTCCGGCAATTCCCGACGTTTTCGCGACCGAACCCTCTCCAAAATTTTACGCGCAATTAAACTTCCGATTTGGCACGGGCTTGTGCTCGCCCCTTCCATTGGCCGCCTCGGCCCAGCCAGTAATGCAAAGCCGAGAGACAAGTCGCGTACGTATAGAACAGCGCGGCCAATGGTAACAGCGGCGCCCAGAAAGGGTACAACCCATAGAACCGCACGGTAGGCAAATAGCTCACCGTCATCATTGCCCAGGTAGCCAAGCTCATTCGCCAAACAATTGGCTCGGGATGGAATGACAGCGCGACTGGGACGACGTACGTCAGTAGCAATCCCAGGATCGTACCGATAAGCAACAAACCCGAATAACGTAACTGCGTAAAGGCTGTACGCGCAATCAGGTCGCGTATCTCCGCAAAGGTGTTATATCCACGCAGGCTGACACTCTTCCTAGTCAACCCCATCCCGATCGCGCCGCCGCTCTGCTTCACGGCCCGAGCCAGCGCGCAGTCGTCAATCACTTCTGCACGAATCGCGGAAATCCCACCGATTCTTTGCAGCGCCGCCCGCCGCAGCAGAATGCACCCCCCTGCCGCACCAGCCGTGCTGGCCCTCGGCTCGGCGATCCACTTCGGCGGATACAGCATCAGGAAAAAATAGAGGAATGCTGGAATCAGCAGCCGCTCAGGAACTGTCTTTGCCTGCAACAGCACCATCAACGATGTTAGATCCAGCGCGCGTCGCTCCGCCCGCACCACCAGTCTCGAAGCGGTATCGCGGGCGTGTACGATGTCCGCATCTGTAAACCAGTAATATTCGGGTGCAAGCCCAGCCGCACCGTTTAACCCTTGCTGTAGCGCCCAAACCTTTCCCGTCCATCCAGGTTCTAACGGCGCAGCCTGCAGAATCTTCACTCGATTTACCGCGTCGGCCGATTGAGCCGCGGCCAGTGCCAGCGCAGCGGTGCGATCTTCGCTGTGATCGTCCACAACAATGATGTGCAATTCTCCGAGGTAATCCTGCCCCACCAGCGACTCCAGACAGCGGCTAATGGTTTTCGCCTCATTGCGAGCCGGAACTATCGCGACGACTCGCGGCCAAGCCGGTGGCGGTTCGTCGGCGGCAATGTCGCCATCAAACGCACGAACCTGCCAGAAGGCGCCACGAAAAAAAGTCAGCACAATCCAAATGAGAAGGGAAAGTCCAGCCAGAATAGTTGCGAAAAGGGCCACGCCCTATTCTGTCACGTGTGGGCCCGTAGAGCAGGGCTAGGCCTGCAGCGTGCCTAAAAAGATCGGTTTACTTCGTAGCTTGCAGGTTGGCGGCGCGGTGAATCGCTTTGCGGATACGCTGATAAGTGCCGCACCGACAAATGTTGCCGCTCATGGCATCATCAATGTCGGCGTCAGTGGGATTGGGCTTGTTCTCCAGAAGCGCCACGGCCGACATGATTTGCCCGGACTGGCAGTATCCGCATTGCGGCACATCTTCCTCGATCCAAGCCACCTGCACCGGATGTGACGCATCACTGGAAAGGCCCTCAATCGTCGTGACCTTCTTGCCCGCCAAGCTTGCTATCGGGGTGATACACGAACGCGCCGGGTCGCCGTTGATGTGCACGGTGCACGCGCAGCATAGCGCCATGCCGCAGCCAAATTTCGTTCCGGTCAGGTTCAAAGTATCGCGAAGCACCCACAGTAACGGCATTTGTGGGTCGACTTCGACGGTGGTGGGTTTTCCATTTAGCGTGAACGTGACGGCCATGGGATGCCTCCCCTCGGGTCGGAAAATTATCCTACACTATCTCCCTGCATACACGAAAATGTGCGAAAAAGCGGCGGAATCGGGCGGAACTCGACCTAAATCCGAAGGCACTGCCGCCGAAGGCGTCGAACTGATACCATAACGCTCTTTCGGTAGGCAGCACCTCCTGAAAGTACCGCAACCAAATACGCCGCCCGAGGCAGCAACTGTGGAGTCCACCCGAGACCTAGTTCTCGCTTTGTACGCGGATCAAGAGCGCGCCAACCGCTCGCTCCAGACGTTGGCGAGCCTTCTAGAGGATTTCACGAGGGCGGGGACCTTGCATGCGCGCCTCAACGCGTTGGTGGCGCTGTATTCGTGGTTGCGCGGAAGAGACCACCGCTTGCCGGAGTTTCGACGCACTACCGCCGAATTCTCTCAATCCGGTCCTGAGTGGAGACGCGAGCGAGTCTGGCTATCCATACTCGAATTTTGTCCAGAATTGCGCGATCGCTTCCATGCCGGCATAGCCGCTATTCTAGAAGAGACTGACGCGGTATCGCTCTTCGCCCAATCGGGCCTTCCTACCGACCGCGGTCTCCTCTCTGAATCGTTAGATCGCTTCTTTCGCATCGTGCTTCCCGCTCCGCGCGAAGAAAATGACCTCTCCAAGCTCTTCGTCAGGCTGTTTCCCACGCAACAGGAGGTCGAGCGTTTTTTCAGCCAGTCCCAAGAGCAATTGCAGGATTTGGCGATTCGCGCCACACCCGTGGATCTTCCCGAGGCTTGGGAAAAGCCCCTGGCAGCCTTGCAGGACGCCTTTTACCTGCTGGCAGCTCGCGGGCAAGGCCTGGGAATGTCTGAAAACTTGCGTGTCCGAGGCCAGGGCGGATCTGTTCAGCAGTCAGCGTTCCACCGCCTCATGCGTACCTCCGACGCGTTGCTGGAAGCTCTTCGAAACAATCAGGACACCACGGAGGCTGCGCAGAATTGGAAGTTGGCGGTTAAGGATTGCCGTACGGAACTTCAGATTGTGGTCAATCACCTGGATTCCAGCGGCGTCAATCTCGATGTGGTTTATGCCATGGATGTGATTGAGCAGAGCCTGCGGCGGATGGAGCTTATCTCGGGCGCGCTCGTCTCGCCTCCGGGCCCGGCCAAAATGGTCACGGTGCTGCGCCTCTTGCGCGACGTCATTCGCGGACGGCTGCGGGACCGCAGTCTAACCGGGTTAGCGCAGAACAGTTTTCGTTTGCTGGCCAAGAAAATTGTGGAATGGGCAGGCAAAACCGGCGAACACTACGTCACCAACAATCGCGAAGAGTATCGCCAGATGTGGTACGCCGCTTTAGGTGGAGGCCTGCTCACTGTGGGTACGGCTGCCATCAAAATGACTAGTCACGCATCGTGGGTGGCCGCCGTTCGTCGAAGGCTTTCTCGCCGGCCTGAATTATGCGGTCAGTTTTGTCCTGATGCATATTTTTCACTTGGCCTTGGCAACCAAGCAGCCCTCCATGACCGGCGCGGCCCTGGCCAGCATTCTGCATCGGTGCCGCGACGACGCGCGTAGCGACGAACTGGTCTCCTACGTTCAGCGCATCGTCCGTTCTCAGCTCGCCGCCGCGTTTGGCAACATCATCGCCGTGGGTGCAGGAGCGGTGGTGTTCAGCTTGCTCTGGCGATTTGCGTTTGGCTCGGCTTTCCTGAGCGTTGAAACCGCCGAATACGCGGTAAAGTCCATGAACCCAATTCGCAGTGGCACGATCTTCTTCGCCATACTCACTGGCGTGATTCTTTGGCTCTCCAGCCTGGCGGGCGGTTGGATTGAAAATTGGGCGGTGTATCACCAGCTCCCCCGGGCGATTGCGGAACATCGTCTCGGTTCGGCATTCAAGCCGGAAAGGGTTCAACGCTTCTCCGAGTCATTTGCGGAGAACATTGCACCGTGGGGCAGCTCCATTGTTTTGGGATTTATGTTGGGCATGACGCCATCGATTGGTCATTTTTTCGGTATTCCTCTAGACGTGCGTCACGTTACGCTTTCGACCGGCACGTTGGCCCTGGGAATTACTTCGCGTGGCCCAGTGGTTCTGGGAAGCGGGGCGCTCATATGGGCAGGCCTGGGGATTGCCGTAACCTTCGTGATGAACCTGGGTGTGAGTTTTTATCTCGCCCTGCGGCTAGCCCTCCGCGCACAGGATTTTTCCCCCGCCGATAAGCAGGAAATTCTTCGGACATTGTGGCGTCGTTTCTGGGCCGCTCCCCGCCAGTTCTTCTTGCCTCCCGGACAGGACGCGTCTCCCGCCCCCGAACCGGCTCCCTGATTCAAATTCCGTGGGGCGTGTAGCAGCGGGAAAGGACGAGACTGTTGTTATGCGACGGGCGTCGCGGGTTCCGGTGTGGGCCGAGGTGGTTCGTGTTCCACGCCCCTCCAGCCGACGGCTCGCCCACTTACCGCTTCCTTAACAGACCGGAAAAGTACGATATACATCAACTGGCGGTAATAGAAGCGCTGCAGCAGCACAGGAATCAGCAGCGTCCAATCCTCGTGACGCTCCAGCGCGAAGGCGATCACGCAAGTCAGCACATCGATGATCAGAAATCCCAGGAAAAAGACCACCGAGCGTTGCACGTCCGCGGTGGTCCACAGTTGCGGAATCTGCGTAATGTGCAGTTGCGCCAAGCCCCACAGCGCAATACTTCCGAAAAACAACAAGTCCAGCAGTGGAGAAATCAACGGAAGCACGATCTGGAATACAAATATATTTGGCAGAGCGATCCAGCCCAAGGTCCCGTATTTCGGCCGAAACAACGTGTCGCTGTGCTTCCAGAACGACTGTAATGTCCCGAACGTCCAACGGAATCGCTGGCGAATCAGCATTCCGGGACTCACGGGCGCTTCGGTCCAGGCGATTGCCTCTTCATCGTAGAGGATTCGCCAACCATGGCGCCGAATGGCGATGGTTAGATCCGCGTCCTCAGCCACTGTATCCGCGGTAATTCCACCACTTTCCTCGATCGCTTTTTTGCGCCAAGCGCCCAACGCACCAGGCACGACCGTAATGCAGTTCAGCAGATCGAACGCGCGTTTTTCCATGTTCTGGCTGGTGACATACTCGAGCGCTTGCCAGCGGGTCAGCCAGCGCGAACGATTGCCAACTTTCACGTTGCCCGCAACTGCCCCCACGGTAGGGTCGGAGAAATGGCGCAGCAATTTGCGAATCGCGTCTGGCTCGATTTCGGTATCGGCATCGATGGTAACCACGATGTCGGTGTCCGAGTTGGACAAAGCGTTGTTCAGAGCCGCAGCTTTTCCCCGATTCACTTGATGAATGATTTGGACGGCTTTATTGTTTCCAAAATTGCTCTGCAGCAGTTCAAGAGTGCTGTCCGCCGAACCATCGTCGACCACGATCACATGAATGCCTTCCAAATCCGACAACAGGACCGAGTTCACCGTCTGGACGATCACCGATTCTTCGTTGTACGCCGGGATCAGCACGGTAACCCCCGGGGGTGGACTTGCCAATTTCGCATGGTCCGGGCGCAGTTTTTCGATAATCGCCAGAATCCCGATAATCAGCGCGCGTCCGCTGACCAGCACAATGCCCAAAATGAAGACGGTGGCAATTCCGAAGCGCAGCCACTGAAAGATCCCAAAAATCAGTCCATCGGCCCGCGCGATCATTCGTTCGCGAAACGTAAGAGGCACCATCACGCTGGCTCGTGTCTGGCCGAGCAGGGCTGCGACCGACGTCAGCTCATATCCCTTGGCGCGTAATCCGTCAATAATCAGCGGAAGAGCAGCAACGGTTTGCGCGCGGTCGCCACCGCCGTCATGCAGCAAAACGATGTTGCCTTTATTGGCCTGCCGCAGTACGTCTTCGACAATCTCATTTGCCGGGCGCTGCGGCCGCGGACCATCCACGCGCCAATCATCTGGGTCAACTCTCTGGCCAACGATGAGGTATCCCAATTCCTGTGGATACGGCAATTGCTGAATTTCCTCGGCGTACTCGGGCTGGTGATCGATTCCATAAGGTGGGCGGAACAGGATGGATTTCACCCCCAGCGTACTCTCGATTAACCGCTGGGTTAGATTCAGTTCCCACTTCAGTTGTGTATGCGAGATTTCGTCGAAGTTCGGGTGCGTGAATGTGTGATTGCCGATTTCGTGGCCTTCGTTATATTCGCGCTTCAACAAGTCAGGGGCTGAATTGGCTTCTTCACCCACCACGAAAAATACCGCAGGAACATGTTTTTGTTTCAAAACGTCCAGAATCTTGGGAGTCCATCGCCGGTCTGGTCCATCGTCGAAGGAGATGACGATTTTGTTCTTCGCGTCGCCAATCTGATCGATATCGTAAGAGAGCGGAATGGCTTCATATTTTTCGCTGGTGATCAGGTCGCTGATGTTGTCGTAGGCGAAGCTGCGGCGGCCTGGTTTGGGCACGTCGTTGATACGCCAAATGTCACCGGCGCCTTCGAGAATCAAATCTGGTCCGGGTGGAAGATCCTGCAATTTGGCCCGGGTTGCGTCATCCGGGTGAATCGCATCCCAAATAGGCCAGATGGAAGTGTCCGCGGAACCCAAACGCCAGAGCGCGGTGCCTTGCACGCCCAGCCGCTCACACGCTCGCAACTCGTTATAGGCGGTCACTGCGTCGAGCATCCAGACGTTGTGCGTGTGATTTTGCTCGTCGTCGTAGGAGTAATGGGGGTTCAACGATGCCGCGTCAAAGTCAATATCAGCTTCCGATTCATAGGCGTGCAGCAAGGCTTCTTGAACGCTGAATTCCTGCCCGATTCGCCCTTTCGGATTGGTAGATTCTGTCCAGTCATACGCATAACTGGCGATGCCCACTACGATCTTCTGGGCCGGCACTACATCACGGATCTGCCGCAAATTCTCCATAAACCAGTCTTGAGCGGCGATGGGGCCAGAAGGCGAAGTCAGCCAATGCTGATCGTAATTCATGAGGATGATTGCGTCGGTTTCGCGGCCGAAGAAGGCATAATCGTAATCATCGTCGCGCGCCGGGAGAGCGATCATCAACTTCAGCCCGGATCCGTGCAGTCCCGCAGCCAGTTCGGCCACAAACTGGCGGAAGTCCGGTTGGTTCTTCAGCGGCACTTCCTCGAAATCCAGAACGATGCCGGGTTGGTGGGCGTCGACCGCGTATTCCACAACGTCGTGTACCAGATGCTGGCGCGCCGCCGCATTGGCCATCATCTCGTCCATTTCTTTCACGCGCCAAACAACGCCGTCATAGTTGTTCAGCAAACCCATCATCGGAAGCTCTATGGGCGGATTTACTGAGCGCATCCAGCGATGCAGCTTGTCGTCTTTCAATCGGGAAAGCGCGTCCGCGGGAGACACTCTGACGGTCTGGTTGCGCTCATAGTCGACCACGGTAATCGCGCCGTCCGCAGAGACGGAGTGGAGTTGCTCGGGCATGAGCAAGTCCAAATCCTTATAATGTTTCTTCAGGGTGGCGAGACTATTGGCGTCCCAACTCACATAGAACGCGGCGCGGAGCGGATCGTAGCCTTCCGGAATCTGGCCAATCCGCGAGATTCGTCGATGCCGGCCTTCTCGCGTGTTAACCAGCTTCACATTTTTCTTTTTGGCAGCGTGGTAGACCGGACGTGTGTCTGGGAGCAAGGCCGACGGAAGCTCGACGCTACCCGCGACGGTAACGAAGAAATACACTAGCAGCAGCGTCAACAATACGCCGCAAAGCTCCAGGCCGCGGCGCGTCCGCCGCCACCTAACTTTCTCCGAGTCGTAAAAGATTGGCTTGCGTTCTTTCATTCAGCGTAGAGGCCTCGCATCCTTGCGGCACCGGGCGAGGCAAATGGCACTCCGTCAACGAACCTGAACCTTCCTATTGTAAGATGCGGGAAAGCGAATGAAACGTTTTTTCTCCACTCCCTGGCTGCCGCTCGCTGCCGGAGCCTGTTTCCGCGTCTTTTTCGTGCTCAGGTATCCGGCAGTCGGAGGCGACACGGTCCTCTATGAACAGTTCGCCACGAATTGGCTGAAGCTTGGGAAATACGCCATGGACATCAACGGCCAGCCCACGCCCGTGGACCTGCGCATGCCTGGATATCCAGCGTTCCTGGCCATCATTTATGCCCTGACCGGGCGCACGGGCGAAAGTGCCCGCTTTCCAGTGATGCTCGCACAAGTGCTTGTCGATTTGGCCGCGTGCGTCGTTATCGCAGCGTTGGCCGTTTTTTTGGCGCGTTTATGCGGTCCGCGAGCGAAAACGCACCGGGTGTTCTTGTTCGCATTATGGCTGGCGGCGCTTTGTCCGTTCACGGCGAATTATGTGGCAGTGCCGCTCACGGAAGTTTGGGCTGTTTTTCTGACCGCGCTGGCGTTTTTATTTTTGGCGATGGTCGCAACACGGGCAACCGGAACTGCGGCACCGCTTCTGCGTGGCCGGGAACTGCGCGACCAAGACACATGGAAAGGAGCGGTGCTGGCCGGAGTCTTCGTGGGACTTGGCGCCCTGATGCGTCCAGAAACCCCACTGCTTCTCATCACTACGTTCGCTGCGCTGGCCTTCTTGATGGTGCCATATGGTCAGGCGAAACGTTGGTTCGTGCTTTGCACCTTGATGGGGATGGCGTGCCTCGTGCTGCTGGCTCCCTGGATGATTCGCAATGCTCTGACACTGCATGAATTCCAGCCGCTTGCGCCCAAGGACACAACCTTGCCGAGCGAGGTGGACCCAAAAGGATTCATGGCGTGGGAAAGAACCTGGATGTACCGGGTGCGCGACAATTATCTGGTGGCTTGGAAGCTGAACGACGACGAAATCCACCTCGACGACATACCGAACTCCGCATTCGACACACCTGAAGAACGCGACCGGGTGGCCGCGGTTCTGGACAAATACAATGATGACGAGACATGGACCGAGGACGAAGACGCAATCTTTGCTCAACTGGCGCGGGAACGAACCGCTCGGCATCCGCTGCGCACCTATCTGTGGATTCCATTCCTGCGCGGCGTGCGTATCTGGTTCACGCCGCGCATCGAATATCTGCCTGTCGCAGGACACGTGTTTCCGCTGGCGTACCAGCGCGAAGAAGATCCGGTAGACCAGGAAGTCACCATCCTGTTTTTCCTGATCAATGTGTTCTATGTGGCCCTGGCGCTTGGCGGCGCGTGGAAATTATGGCGGTGTCCGGGCGCGCGACCCGCCTTGCTGATCCTTGCGCTATACATTTTAGTGCGCACCGCATTTCTGACTACGCTGGAGACTCCAGAGCCGCGTTATGTTCTGGAATGTTTCCCTGCGGTAATCGCGGTCGGCGCGCCGACCATTGTTAGTCGAAAAGATGCGTGCAGTTAGTTCGAAACGGAAAACACGAGAGCCGGTATTCACGGTTGAGTGGTAATAGTTTAGTTAACAATTAGGCCGCAGGTTAAAAATCTACTGAATCTAAAGGGGTTAAGTCTGGCGTAAGCGCCTTTATTTTCCACAGATTCAGAAGGGTCCAGAAGTGATGATTCTAAAGGTGGTTACACCGTGGAGAACAAGGAATCGCGTGGAGTTCTGACGCGGCGTTCACCGCAGAATATACTAACGTATTAGTATATGTATGGCAATTTCCAAAGCCCCCACGGTTCTGAACCTTGGATTTGGGTCGATCCAAGAGAGATTCCTCACTCCGCGGACTCCGTTCGGAATGACGGGTCGTGGTGTGGTGGGTGGTTTGTGGTGTGATTGACCTGAGGGCATTTTGTTAGAGAAGTAGAGAGATTCCTCACTCCGCGGACTCCGTTCGGAATGACGGGTCGTGGTGTGGTGAGTGGTTTGTGGTGTGATTGATCTGAGGGCATTTTGTTAGAGGAGTAGAGATTCCTCGGTTCGTTCGGAATGACGGGTGGCGGTGTCGGTGGGCGCTGGCGACACCCCGCTGGCCTTGCTACACTTCGTTTGTCTCTCGCAGTTGCGCTCCGAAGGAAGCCTGAATGCCCTCATTTGCTGGAGTTGACTTCATTGAATTTGACTCGTTATTAAACGACGAAGAAAAACTGGTGCGCCAAACGGCGCGTCAATTCGTGGATAACGAGATTATCCCGATTATCGAGAAGCACAGTCGGGAAGCGACTTTCCCGTTGAACCTGGTGCCGCAACTCGCGGAACTTGGTTTTTTCGGCGCCAACCTCGAAGGCTACGGATGCGCTGGGATGTCCAACATCGCGTACGGACTGATGATGCAAGAGTTGGAACGCGGTGATTCCGGTTTGCGCAGCTTTGTGTCGGTTCAGGGCGGCCTGGTAATGTACCCGATTCATGCCTATGGTAGCGCCGCGCAAAAAGACAGGTGGCTCCCCGCGTTGCAGTCCGGCAAAGCGGTTGGCTGTTTTGGTCTGACGGAGCCACAGTTCGGGTCGAATCCGGGGGGCATGCTCACGCGGGCGGTGAAAAAAGAAAACAGTTACGTTCTGAACGGCGAAAAAATGTGGATCACCAACGGGTCCATCGCAGACGTCGCCGTTGTTTGGGCCAAGTGCGAGGACGAAAAAGTTCGCGGGTTTCTGGTCGAAAAAGGTACGCCGGGGTTCAAGGCTTGGGACGTTCATGGGAAATGGTCGCTGCGAGCCTCCATTACGTCTGGTCTAGCGCTGTCCGATTGCGAAATTCCAGAGGAAAACCTGCTGCCGGGGGTCACCGGGTTGCGCGGCCCGTTGAGCTGCCTGAACCAGGCGCGCTACGGAATCGGCTGGGGCGCAATTGGGGCGGCCATGGCGTGCTACGACACGGCGCTGCAATATGCCAAGACGCGCAAACAATTCGCAAACAAGCCGATAGCTTCGCATCAGCTGGTTCAGGAAAAACTCGCTTGGATGATTACGGAAATTGTGAAGGCACAACTGCTGGCTTACCAGGTGGGCCGCTTGAAAGATCAGGGTAAGGCTGATCCCAGCCACATCTCCATGCTGAAAATGAATAATGTGGCGATTGCGCTAGAAACGGCACGGAAATCGCGCGACATCCTGGGAGCCAACGGGATCGTCGACGATTACTGCATCATGCGCCACATGAACAATCTGGAGAGCGTGTTTACATACGAAGGCACCAACGACATCCACAAGCTGGTAATCGGCGAAAAGATCACCGGAATCTCCGCCTTTATGTGAGGAATATGAACCTTCACTCCCCGCAGCGCGGCATTTTCTGCACATTTCTTTTCCTATTTCTGTCCGCTTCCTGCGCCTTCGCGCAAACCAAGGCGCCCGAAGCGCTGAAGACAAGCATCCGCTGTATTACTGCATTCGTGCGCCTCGACCGCGCCAGCTACCAGCTGCAAATTTCGGAAGCCGTGAATTTCCTCAAAATTGCGCAAACCACTTTTGAGTCTCGCGGCTTCAGTGTGCAAACGCTTCGCATCGCCACACAGCCTTTTCCGGAATACACGCAAGGGCTGACGCACGAGCAGGCGATGCAGTTCTTCAAGAACCTGGACGGCCTGGCGCAAATGCAGAATGTCATTATTTCCATCGGTCCCGCTTACGTTGCCGGGGATGCGGAAGATGCACAGGCCGATTTGCTGGCGGATATTCTGAATAATTCTAAATCGCTCTATGGAAGCGTATATGTGACAAGCAACTCTGGCGTGAATTGGCCGGCGGTTCGAGCAGCAGCCGGCGTCATGAAGAAACTGGAGGATGGCAGTGTACGCAGCGAAGGGAATTTCCGTTTTGCCGCTCTCGCCAGTGTGCCCCAAGCCACGCCGTTTTTTCCCGCAGCCTACCTGACTGGCTTGGGACACCAATTTGCGGTGGGGCTGGAATCCGCGAACGAAGTCGCGGCAGCAGTGCACGATGTTCCAGATTCACCAACGGCCAAGCGCCGCTTGAACGATCTTTTCTTTCAGTTAGCCTCGGACGTGGAAAACGTGGCGCTTCGCATTGACAGTGAACGCGGGTGGACCTATCTGGGACTGGATCTTTCTCCTGCGCCATCGAAGGACGCCTCCATCGTTACTGCGATCGAAAGCATTTCTCACCAGCCCATCGGATCTAACGGCACGCTATCTGCAGTCGGAGTAATCGCCACTGCGATAAAAGAAATCGGCCTGCGGAAGACCGGGTTTTCCGGGGTGATGTTGCCGGTGCTGGAAGACCCGGTGCTGGCGGAACGTTGGAGCGCTGGCGTGGTGTCACTCGATTCTCTACTTAGCTATTCGGCGGTGTGCGGTACCGGGCTCGACACCATCCCGCTGCCTGGAACGATAACCGTAGAGCAATTAACCCGCATCATCGGAGACGTGGCTACCCTTTCGGTGAAGTGGAACAAACCGCTCACTGCACGTTTACTCCCCGTCTCTGGTAAAAACGCCGGCCAGGAAACCGATTTCACTGAGCCGCGTCTTGTGAACGCCCTGATCCAGCCCATCTCCGGCCCTGAACCGCACTAACTTTCGAAGCCACTATTCTGGTCTATTCGTGTGACAAGGCAATTACCTTAAGTTAAATACGGACGCGCATCGTACAATTTAAGGCATCACCGGCCTCGACGATAAGCCTAACTTTGGCCTAACATAAGCGGCGGCGGAGGGTGTGTTCATGGAAGAACGTCTGAGTTTGGAATTTTTGCGCGTGGTGGAGAACGCTGCGATAGCATCCGCGCGCATTATGGGATTTGGTGACCGAAACAAAGCTGACGAAGTGGCCGTAGAGGCCATGCGCAAAACGATGGACCAGGTGGAGATGGATGGCACCATCGTTATCGGAGAAGGCGAGCGCGATGAGGCTCCCATGCTCTATATCGGTGAAAAAGTCGGCTTAGCGACGCATGCGCCCAAGGCATTATTCCCCCAAGTGGACATTGCGGTTGATCCGCTGGAAGGCACCAACCTGTGTGCCACTGGCGCTCCTAATGCCATTACGGTCCTGGCCGCCAGCGAACGCGGTGGATTGCTGCACGCCCCGGATCTTTACATGGAGAAAATTGTTGTGGGGCCTTCGTGTAAGGGTGCGGTGGACCTGGACGCCCCGGTCGCAGACAACCTGAAAGCGGTGGCCAAACGCTTGGATCGCGATGTTGAGGATTTGGTTGTGATGGTGCTGGATCGGGAGCGGCACCAAAAACTGATTAGCGAGATTCGCGAAGTGGGCGCGCGCATTCGCCTGATCGGTGATGGCGATCTTTCCGCGGGCATTTCCGCTGCGGTGGTCGGCACTGGCGTTCACATGGTAATGGGCACTGGCGGCGCACCAGAAGGCGTACTGACAGCGGCGGCACTCCGTTGCTTAAATGGGGAGATCCTTGCGCGGCTGGTAGTAAGTAAGCCCGAACACCAAGAACGGCTGAAAAAAATGGGCGTGAAGGATCCCAGTCGTATTTACAGGACGGAAGATCTGGCGCCGGGCGAGAAAATGATCTTCGCGTGCACAGGCGTAACCGACGGGAATTTGCTCAAAGGCGTACGCTTCTTCGGCGAAGGCGTCCGGACGTCTTCGATGATTCTGACGCTTGACGACCGACAAGTGCGGTTTATTGATTCCGTACATTTGGAGAAGCGGCCCGATGTGAAGGTTCGATTCAATTAGTGTGCGATCCGTGAGAATTAGTCGGTCTGGGAGCGTCCACAAAAAGAGAGATTCCTCACTGCGCAGACTCCGTTCGGAATGACGTATTTTGGATGCTGGGAACTTCTGGGACACGACGATCGCTATTTATTTTCGGCGGGAATCGCCAGTAGGACCGGATCGTCCACGGCTACCGTGGACGTGAACATTGTGGAGATTTCGCCGTCCGCGAGAGCAATTTGCTTTGCAAGCCCGGCAATTGCCGGCCCCGCCGGCTTCACACCTGTCCCCGGCACATCGTTAGGCAGAAGGGAAATCCGTGTGGTCTTCGGATCACAATTTGCGGTTGCCAAGCAAGTGTCGCGGACGAAAACCTGACGCAACCCACTGTTTGGTGGGGCAGCCGCAGTGCTCTGTTGGTTCGGCGTTATGGACAGAAACGCGATGTATCGCCCCGACATACTGACGGACGGTAGAATCGATTCGGTCCCGGTCAGCATGCCTGCTTGGTCGGTGGAGATCAGCGCCGTGCTTGGCTTACATGCTCCCGGCGCTCCGGCGCAAGTGTCCCGCAGATACACCTGCCGGCCCAGTGGCGCATTCCCGATCAGATTCGTAGCGGCGGAGCTGAACGCGATGTAACGCCCGTCTGGAGTCATCACCGCATCGTGGCTTGCGGCATTTCCCAGAGCACCGTCCGCCGAAATGGATGCAGCGCGCGTCGACCGATTGCAGCCGCTTGCCGCTCCAACGCAGGTGTCACTTAGCAGAATTTGCCACGAGCCGGTCTGCGAAGATGTATAGGCAATATATCGTCCATCCCCGCTGATCGAGGGAGCATCATCGGCAACACGCGCGGACAGCACGGAAATACGAGTCGTTTTGGGCGTGCAATTCGCTGCTCCCAAGCAAGTATCGCGTACAAATACCTGCCGGACGGTGCCGCTTGACGAAGACGCAGCACTCATCGAAGTGGACGGTTCGCTCGGAGTGACGGCCAGGAACGTTACAAATCGGCCCGAGGCGCTCAACGCGGGAAGGATCGCTCCGGTTCCGGTGAGCTTGCCGCTGGGATCCGTGGACACTAACTGAGTGCTCGGCTTGCAAGGAGCATTTGCTGCGTTGCAGGTATCTCGCAAATACACTTGGGCCCCCGTCGGAGCGTTTTCGACCAGGTTCGTTGCGGCGGAGCTGAAAGCCACATACCGGCCATCCGGGGTCATCGATACATCGTGACTATTGCCATTGGCTGCAGTTCCGTCCGTTGACACGGACACGGCGGTAGTTGCGGCTACACACCCACTCGGAGCGCCCAGGCAGGTATCGCGCAAGAAGACTTGCGATGTTCCGTTTTGCGCCGATGTGTACGCCACGTACCGCCCGTCTTGGCTGACTGCGGGCGTTTGGACTGCGGTTACCTGTGGATTGGGATTCGGAGGGACATACGCAGGGCAGGTGTTCACCGCAGTCGCGCTGGTTATGGTAAAGGTTTGCGATGTAACTGGCTGGCCGGAGGGAGGATTATTGGTGTCGCCTCCTCCGAGGTTCGGGCAATTCAGCAGGCAAATCGCGCTGGGCGGATTAATCACGTTAATTTGCGCGGGGCCGCTGGCGCAAAGTAGCGTGCCAGGAATCGATGCTTTCATCTGTGTCGGAGAAATGCTGGTAACGGTGACCGCGGTCTCCTGGTTGTAGGTGGAAGCACCCGTAATGGTGACCGAGGATCCGCCGTTTTGCGAGGTTGGCAGGAAATTTGTGCCAGTGACGGTGATCGGCACGCTGGCACACTTTGCCGAAGTGGAATCGCAGTAGGGTGCCGATGTAGGCGAGACCGACGAGAGAGTTGGATATGGGTTAGCCTTGCCGTAAATGGTGAAGGTTAGGGAATTCGAAAGCCCGTTATATCCCGTACCTTGTCCGGTTGGTTGATAGACATCCACAGACGCAATCCCGGGATTAGCCACGAAGCTGTAGGGAATCTGTGCCGAAAGGTTGGTCGTGTCGATGTAGGTAGTGGCGACACTCTTGCCGTTCCACCGGACTACGGGAGTGGCGGCCGTACTACTAAACGGATTCGAGGCGCTTGCGATGATGAACAAGGTGAAACACGGATTGTTTTGGCCTGACGGTGTACCGGGGCACTGAAGGATTGTACCGGCCGTGGGCGTTCCTGCTGGCAAACCAGAGGGAGAAAGATTCGTGAGCGTGGCACCCGTATCATACTGCACGGAATTGTTGTAATCGTTGCAACCGGCATACACGCAGATTGCGAGAAAGCTGACAGCGAATGCTGTCCAGGACCGCTTCATCGATTCTCCTTCACTAAGGTACATTCGTCGTGCGCCCCACCCGACCAGGGAATTCCCCAAGGAGACTGGCGCAATTAATATGGTTTGAGATGCAAAGAATCGCGCTCGCGTTGATTCGTACCCTGCGATTTACCCGATGCGAGCGCTGAAACCCCTCTTATATTACCCTGCACGGATCGGTTCCGGCAAAGTCTGGGGGCGCGATTCGCGGGTGGAATCCGGGGAAATTGGGATGGCTGGACTACTTGCTTTCCAGTGCGGCGAGCGACTGCCGGGCCAATTGCTTCATTTTAACGCGGCATTCAGGTTCCGGGACCGCGTCCGTGGCAGCTTCGGCAGCGTGGTAATAGCTTTCGGCAATCTGCTTTCTACCCAACTTGGCATTCAGGTCGCCCATGGTCAATTGAAACAGGGGATTTTGAGGATATTTCTCTGCCATCGGGCCCATCACCTCAAGTGCCTGTTCGTACCGCTGGTCATAATTGAAAAGGTTCATAGCCAGATAAAAGCGCGCAAGACACGAACTGATCTGCCCGCCCGCTACGCCCCGGTGCAACTGGCGAATCCCCTCGACCTTTGATCCTCCGGGAATGCCCATAAGCACGCGCAGAGCCTTTGCCAGCGCGGAGAGCGTGTCCACGTAATAATTGTAGAGACCAAGGCCGGTGTACACGTCTATTAGGGTCGGATCTAACGCCAGGGCAGCGAGAAAGTTTTCACGAGCGCGCACGGCAGCGTGGGCTGCGGCGCGGTACTCGGACCGTATTGCATACATTCTCGCTGCAAGTCCATCCGCCATGGCGGCGTCAAGATGCATTTCTCCGGTGTTCTGCTGACGCAGCTTCGCCTCCGCTAGCGAGTACGCTTTAGTTGTCAAGTCCAGATAATGTTGGTCGCTCGGGCTCTTTTCATGGTGCCGCGCCATGGTCATGCCATATTTAAATTCGGTGGAGTCGCACCAGATTTTCCACCACTCGGTTTCCGCTTCCAGCAGATAACCCAGTGGGTCTTCGGGGGCTTGGACCTGAAGCGCACGCACTTCCGGCAACGCCAAGTCGCGCCGTCCGGAATAAATATGATCAAGAATTACGAGAACGTTAGTGGGAACGGTCAGGTTCCTGGCGGGCTCGGGAAAAGCACGCTGGGTTACGAGCGAGAACACAAACGCTAGCGCGAGCAATCGAGTGATTCGAAACATGGATTGTGCCGGCAGAACTCCGGCGTTTGCACACCTTCCCTGGCACGAGTTTAAGCTGTTCCGCCGAACACGCCAAAGGAAATGGTTTGTGCAGAAATGGCGTGCTCGCCGGAATCTGCGTTTATGCCACGCATTGCGGAGCTAGCATTAGGCACGGCGTCATTTCCTTTGTTATTCTCGCAGCGGATGGGAAATCCCGGCGAAGTCGAAAATTCCGCATCACTACAACCGCAACTGGAGCGCGGCCTGGGCTTGAAAGAAGCCGTCGCGCTCAACATGATTGAAATCGTTGGTATTGGTCCGTTTGTCGTAAGTTCCCTGGTAATCAAAGCGATGGGCGGTCCCCAGGCGCTGATCGCCTGGTTGGCGGGAGCCCTTTTGGCCACGTTGGACGGATTCGTATGGGCCGAACTCGGAGCGGCGATGCCACAGGCCGGCGGTAGCTACGTTTTCTTGCATGAAGCCTACGGCCCGCGAAAATGGGGACGGCTGATGTCGTTCCTGTTTGTGTGGCAGACGCTGATTCAAGCGCCGCTTTCTGTTGCGTCTGCCGCGATTGGCTTTTCCGACTATGCCAAATTCATTTACCCATTTAATTGGTGGCAGGCAAAACTGATTGCCGGTGGCTTAGTTATCCTGCTGGTGGTTCTGCTGTACCGGAGGATCACCACGATCGGCAAAATTTCGGTGCTTTTGTGGGTTGGCGTTGTCGGCACGATGCTTTGGCTCATTTGGGGTGGAGTACGTCACTTCGACGCGAAAATGGCGTTCGATTTTCCACCGGGCGCGTTTCACCTTTCGTCGATATGGTTTGCGGGGCTGGGCGCAGCCATGGTCAGCACGATTTACAGCTATTTCGGTTACTACAACATCTGCAATCTGGGCGGAGAGATCCGCAATCCGGAGAAAAACATTCCCCGTGGAATTTTCCTCTCGATCATTGGAATAACTGTTCTCTACTTAGCCATGCAGACCAGCATTCTTGGGGTTATCCCCTGGCGGGAAGCGCAGAATTCGCCTTTCCTGGCCAGTTTGTTCGTGGAGCGATTGTACGGTCATGGGGCCGCTCGTTTCGTCACGGGAATGGTGCTTTGGATCGCGATGGCCAGCGTGTTTTCGGTGCTGCTGGGCTATTCTCGCGTGCCATACTCCGCGGCGTTGGACGGCAATTTCTTGCCGATTTTCGCTCGAGTGCATCCGACAAAACATTTCCCGCATGTTTCCTTGCTTTTTCTGGGGGGACTGTCGTTCGCGTTCAGCCTGACGCTGAAATTGAAGACGGCGATTGCGGCGATTCTTGCCATGCGGCTGCTGGTACAGTTTATCGGTCAGGCGGTCGGCGTGATGCTTCTGCACAAGCGCTGGGGACCCGCGAGATTTCCTTTCAAGATGTGGCTGTATCCGGCGCCCGCGGTGCTGACCATGATGGCGTGGGCTTGGCTTTTCTGGCAGACCGGTCCGGTGCGCAAATGGGGCCTGCTGGAAGTCGCGCTGGGGGTGATTGCGTTTCTGGTTTGGACCAGGGAAATGCGACAATGGCCGTTCGCGTTGCCGGCGAAACAGCAGCCCGTCGTGGAGGATACGTGAGAATTTTGCGGTCACTGATAGCACTAGCTGTGCTCGCCAGTTGGTGTGTGGTTCCGGCTTTCGCGCAATTTCCTCCTGCTCCAGGCACTGGTCCTGGCTTGCCTGAAACCATCGAAGCTATCGACAGCGCCCGCGTGACAACACGCATCCTCTACATTACCGCTCATCCGGACGATGAATCGGCTGCGGTGCTCACTTATCTGGCCCGCGGGTTGCACGCCGATGTGGCGCTGCTTTCCGTTACGCGGGGCGAGGGCGGCCAAAACGCGCTTGGTCCCGAACAGGCGCCGCAACTTGGATTAATCCGCACGCAAGAACTCCTGGCGGCCACTCGCGGTTATGGCGTGAAGCTCTATTTCACGCGGGCTCGCGATTTCGGGTTTTCCAAAACTCCGGAAGAGACGGAGAAAGTTTGGGATGGCCAAGTCTTGGAAGACATGGTCCGGGTGATACGGGCATTCCGCCCGAATATCGTGATTAACCATTGGGGCGGCGTCCACTCCGGTCACGGGCATCATCAAGCGACCGGATTGCTGACTCCAAAAGCGGTTCAGCTTGCGGGTGACAGCTCTTACAACCCTAGCGACCCGACTGGCAGGAAGCCAATCCCGACGGACGAAGTTCCCTGGAAGCCCCAGACGCCCGTTCTGGTTCTTGATCTCGATCGCAGCGATACCCCGAAAGGGTACGTCCTTCCGCTCGACGATATTTCCTTCCTCTATGGGAAAAGTTGGCGTGAAATTGGTCTCGACGCTTTTGTGAATCACCATACCCAGGGCATCGCAGGGTTCATCAACTCGCCGTTTTTGAGTCGACCCGTCGCGCTGGTTCCGGAAAGAGGTGGCACCCTCGCGCCCACGGAGCTTGCGCAGCCCCTGACGTCGCTGTACCCGGGATGCAAGGCATTCGCGAATGCCTATGACTCGCTCGGCCAAGCGCGCGAAGCCATGTTGCAAGGAAACATCGGGACGGCAGCGCATCAAGTGGCCGAGGCCGCAAACGACTTCGTGGACTGGACTGGTAAGTGCGGATATGCGGTGACTGCGAATCCATCCCAATTGCAGTTTGTGGAGGATGTGGGTCGGAGCCGTGGGCGCATCGAAAGAGCGCTAGCGCTGGTCGCGGGCATCCAGCTGAGGGCGGATGCAGACACGAGTGAGTTGGTGGCAGGTAACACGTTTCATGTAACGGCGCGCACCACCTTCCGGCCCCAAGCGGACAGTTCTCCTGGTGCTCTGGCTCTGGATGTGCCGGCGAATATGTCGTTATCGTCGCAAAAGGGCAGTGCGGACCATGGCTTCGAATTCACTGTCACTTTTACCGGGAAAGGAGCGGTCCCTCAGAGCAATGATTTGAGTTCGTTACGTCCGGATCCCCCTCCGCTCATCACGGCGCGCCAGGAAATTACGGTGGCGGGGTACAAAATGACCGTGGTTGAACCTGTCACGCACATTTTCGGTACGTCTACGAATGTCGCCCGCGTTCCTCTCCGAATTGTTCCTGCGTACACGCTTTCGGTTGATCCCCGGCAATCGATCGAAGTGCTTGCTGCGCAACACCAGCCCTTCGATATATTTCTTCGGGTACACTCGTATTCCACAAACTCCAGCAAAGTGAAGGTTGGTCTCGAAGTTCCCGACGGTTTTAAAGCTAGCTCTCCCGTGGAAGTTAACTTCCCAGGCGTTGGCGACCAGTACGTGAGTTTGAAAGTCACGCCCCCGGTAAAGCTGGAACCTGGCAATTTCACGATTACGGCGTATGCGCTATGTGGGGATGACAAATTCTCCACCTCGCTTGAGCCGCTTCCCTCCGTGCCCACGCTCCTGTGGAGCGAACCAGCGCAAACCGTCGTTCATGCTTTCGATATCAACGTACCGCTGGATCTTCGAGTCGCGTACATTTCTGCGGAAGGGGAACCCATCCCCGACGCCCTTCGGCAACTCGGTATCCATGTTGAAATGCTGGATACGACCGCGCTGGCATTCGGTGATCTTTCGAAATACGACGCCATCGTGGTTGGCGTGCGCGCTTACGAGTTACGTCCAGAACTTGCGGGTGCCAATAAGCGGCTGCTCGATTACGTTTCCAACGGGGGAACGCTGGTGGTTCAATATAATCGCGACTTCGTTTGGGATAAGCTGCTTCCCGCGCCTTATCCCGCGAAAATCGGCACTCCGACTCCCCGCATTACGGACGAAACTGCTGAAGTGAAATTCCTGAAGCCTGAAGATCCTCTGCTCAACCGTCCGAACAAAATCACGGATGCAGATTTCCAAAGCTGGGTTCAGGAACGCGGACTTTATTTCTGGAGTGATTTTGATTCTCGTTACACGCCGTTGCTCTCAATGCACGATCCTGGCGAGAAGGATCTAACTGGCTCGCTGGTCTACGCCAAATACGGTAAAGGAACGTACATCTATACTGGGCTGGCGTTCTTCCGCGAACTGCCCGACGGTGTTCCCGGAGCGTACCGGCTTTTCGTCAATCTGCTGGCCGCGTCCAAAGCGAATTAAACTTCCGTCAACAGCTAATCTCCCGACCTCGCCTCTGACTCTAAGAGCACATGCTCCTGCCGAATCCTTCGCACTGCGCTATCCTCATTCGTATCCTGAATGTCACAAATCTGGGCGCTGCTATTCTCTCAACGAGTCCAGGCGCATAATTTTCGGCAGGAGTGTATCGATGATGAACCGCAATGGCAGTGCAGTGAACGGCGACCGGCGCCTCCAGCGGTTTGCAGGCGCGCTTCTTCTGGTTGCTTTGTGCCTGGCCTGTGCCGGCACTGCCGCTGCGCAAAAGAAAAAAAAGACCGACGATTCGCAGCCCACGCAGCCTCCAAGCGTGTCGGCTTCCGCGCCCGAGGAGGCCAAAATCGATTTCGTGATTGGAGAATTTTTGGGCGCTTGGCAGCTCGGGGACATCGAGAAGATGCACAAGGATGTCGCGGATGATATTTCTGTAGTGGCTGGCACCTGGACACCGCCCGCGGTTGGTTGGACCAATTACGTTGCCGCGTACCAGGCACAACGCTCACGCATGCAACAAGTGCGCATGGACCGCAGCAATACGCTGATCCGTATTGTTCCTTCGGGGCAGTTCGCTTGGGCATGCTATCAATGGGACTTCAGCGCGGTGGTGGACGGCGCGCCGATGGCTGCGGAAGGTCAGACCACGCTGGTCTTAGAAAAGAAGAACGACGCATGGGTCATCGTGCACAACCACACGTCGCTCGTCCAAGCCTCTGAATCCAAGCCCCCCGCGAGTGCCGCGCCGCAGCCCGCAGAACCCGCGCCCGCAAAGCCTTGAGGTCTTGAGGAGAAAAAGGCAGGGCAGACTTAAAAATTCTTCAGGCCGTGATAAACAAATATCCCGGCAATCAGCAAGAGCAGCACGCCGGAGGTGATTCCGCTGGTCAGGATCGGCGGCGACAGTTTGTTGATCTTCTTAATCAACTCGCGTTGTTCGTTGGCCATGTGGGCTTCGGCAGCATCGATAAAGATCTGGTCATCCTCATGGCTGGAAAGAACGCTTCGCCAAGCGATCAAAACCAGGAAAATAGCGGTTACAGCGCCCCACGCGATCAGCAGATATAGGAGTGGTCCCTCAAACACAGATCCCAATTCCATAGTGACCTCCCTTGGAACCGGTCGTCGGACCTGCCGTGCGGTGGCAGGTAGCTCTTCTGCGGCGGAGTATAGCACTGCGCGGCGGGATTACCAGAGGGATACGATTACGGCATCTGGGAGGACCGATTGGGTTGCCAAAGTGGACTAAACTGGTCGCAATTCGATCGTTGTGTTGGAATCCCGCTCTTTGTGCCCACCCGTCATTGACTCGCACACATTCCGGACTTACTATCGCGCTCAGGTGCGCTCCAACCTGAAGTCTTCCCTTTTCTTCAGACAGGAGTAATCAACATGCTGCACCGACTGTTGCAGTTCCTCACGTTCGCTTTTTCCATCCTTCTTTTTGCATGCAGTGCCCCGCAGACGGCCCTGGACGTTCGGCATTTCGCGGACGCCAAGAACAACTTCATTGCTTCCGATTTCAAAGCTGCTCTGGAAAATCTCGACGGCACGATCAAGACTACGAATAACGATGCTTTGCGTCAACAAGCGCTGTTGGTGCGTGTTGCGCTGGTAACCGCTTTGGCCGACGCTAACGAGCAAATGGCCGAAGCGTATCACGTCGGAGCAAGACAACCTGCCGCGCATGCGCAAGTCAACGGGTTCTACAAAGAGCGTTCCGACTACAACAATGCCGCTCGCAGCTATTTGATGGATGCGATGCAATCGGTTATGGATCACCGCTCAAAATTGAGTGGCAATCTCATGCCGATCGACGTGCCATTTCCGGGATTTACTGGTGCAGACGATCCGGCCTTGGCAAAAATTAAGGGCGGTCTGTTTGTTTCCGACAACGAGCGGTTGAACGCCGAACTCCAGCTTGACCGCAATTGCCTGGCCAGGGTCCTAAGTGCGCTCGCCGGCGCCGACCAGAACCTCAATAAAGGCCGGGAGATTTATGATGCGGGCAAAGTGCAGGTCGATCCGCGCGTTTATCTAGTTGTGCTGAGCGATAGTTTTCTGCGGACTGGCGCTATGTTTGACACGAAAGGCCTGAATGAACCAGACAAGTTTCGCATCGTGAATCAGGTCGTTCGGGGCAACCTCGATACAGCGACAAAATTGCTGCAGGCCAAGCCAGACAAGGATCTGGAAACGCGGGTCAAGAAAATGCAGGACGACTGCGACAAGTGCCTCAAGAAGCTGGGCGCTTAACTGAAAAACCGAGAGGCAGTTCTCATGCTTCCTGGTACAATTCCACGAGGTGGCAGTGAGGGCATTCGTAGGCCCTCACTGGAAACCCGCAAGCCTCATTAATCACTTTTGTGGACAGCGTGTGAGCGTCTTTCGCCGGAATCATTCCCGCCACCGGTGCGGCTTTCATCACCGGAGCACCAGCGCATTTCGGACAAGTTTTCTCTGCCATGAATTCCTCCAGGCTTTTTGCGTGCGCAACATTCTGACATTCGAATCGCACTGGCTTTCCACCTCTAGGAGAGCCGAATTGCACTGCGCGTCCGCAGAAAGCCATAATATGGAGCGGTTTGAGCTTCGGTTTTTTTCTTGATGCCTATTCGCGCCAACTCCCCTTCTGTAATTCCTGCGGACGACCGCGTCACCATCGTCGCCGTGTCCGTTTTGGCTTTCATCCTGGCGGACATCGCGCACGAAAGCATCGGCCACGGTGTGGGCTATTTCCTCGGTGGCGGCACCTCGGGCATATTCACCACAACCCGTATCATCGGTGCCCAACGGCTGTCCGGCCTGCACGCGGACATCTACGACATGGGAGGCCCGGCCGGCAATCTCCTGTTTGCAGGGTTAGCTTGGCTGGCGCAGCGGCTGGTGCGTGGTGCCGTGCCACGTTTGCGCCTGTTCCTGTGCCTGTTGATGGCCTACAGTCTCTTTTGGGCGTTTGGCTACCTGATCTTCTGTGGCGTGGTGGGCCATGGAGATTGGTATGCCCTGATTCGCAAAGCGTCTCATCTCTGGCTTTGGCGCACTCTGTTTGTGGTCGCGGGAATCGCTCTGTACCGTCTCGCTATGCGCTGGGTTGCCGCCGAATTCCATTGGTTGGTGTCGGAGGAGGACTCCGACTGGCGCTTCCGCGTGCGCCGGCTCATGCTTCTCTCCTATTTCGGAGGTGGATTAATCGCTTGTTGCGGCGCGGCTCTGGACCCGTATGGCTGGAAGGAAGTTCTCAACTCTGGCGCTCTTGCGGGTTTTGCCGCGCCTGTCGGGCTGCTTCGCATGCCCGCCCTGTTCCCTGTTTTTGGCCGGGAACGTAGTGCTGCGGCAGCTTCTATTTCTCGCAGCTTTCCGTGGATCTTCGCGGCGTTCCTCGCGTCTATCTTCTTTATCGCTGTGCTCGGACCGGGAGTCGCGTTCCGCTGGTAATCAGGTTTTACGCGGGCATTGGGATGGAAGCTGCAAGCCGGCGAGTTGTCGCTACGAACCCCGTTCCGTTGACAAACCCCCGGTCCAGCCTCAAACTGATATTCGCATTGTAGCTTCAGTGCCCAAGTGGCGGAACTGGCAGACGCGCTAGCTTCAGGAGCTAGTGGCCTTACGGTCGTGGAGGTTCGAGTCCTCTCTTGGGCACCATTTTCGTCTCCTGATAATCCCCCGAATCGATGGACTAGCCCTCGGTCGAGACGGTGTCCTTTTTATCGGCTTCGACGATAACTTCGACTTGAGCACCTTGCTTGAGCTTCACCTGCTCGCCTTCTTCGTTTTCCAACCGGTTTTCGATGCGGATCTCTCGATAGAGATCATCGGCTCCGACAATACTGATCTCGGCTTTCTCGGGCTCGTATGGGTGCTTGATGATCTTGCGGACTACACCCGGTTTCTTAACCTTGGGGTTCTTGGGCATGCGTGCTCCTTGGATGGGAAAAAGGAAGGCGGGCGCCATTATTGTAATTCAGCGCATGGTCGAAAGACAATTGGTCCATAAAGCACGGATGGAACAGGTTGCGGAAAAGTCGAGCTGGCATTTCTTCAGGGCTTGAAACCGATTGAGAGCCCAGGGGTTATATCCGAGGTAAAGCCCCGACCAGCAATGCCAAGCTCGGTTTTTCCGCAACCTGAGCGCAGCAAGTACGACAAATCGCCAATGTCCAAGCCAAGCGGTTATGACCTATGCTTTGGGGGAGCTAGAACTGGAAGCGATGCGCAGCTTTGTACAGACTGCCGATGCTATCGGTGCCACCACCAAGAAACTCGAGAAGGTGCGCCTGCTCAGCGAATATGTGCAATCTTTGAGTATTGCGGATGCATCGCTGGCGGCGCGCTTCTTCTCGGCTCACGTTTTCCCGAGGAATGAGGAACGCACGCTGGGTGTTGGCGGGGCGCAACTTTCGCGTGTGATTGGGGAAGCTGCCGGCAAAACGGCCACAAACCTGGGAACAGCGTACCGAAAGCATGGGGACTTGGGCGACATGGCTGAAGAACTCCTGCGTGGTCAGCATCACGGAGGCGATCTATCGCTCGCAGAGGTGGCCCAGCTTTTCGAGTCCCTGGCAGCCGCGCGAGGACAGGCGCAAAAGGCTGAGCTACTGGCGAATGCGTTTCAACGCGCCACTGGCGGGGATGTGAAGTACATTGTGAAAATTATCACCGGCGATTTGCGGATTGGCTCGAAAGAAAGCCTGGTTGAAGAAGCCATAGCGAAGGCATTCGACCAGCCACTTTCCGATGTGCGCCGGGCAAACATGATGACCGGTGACATCGGCGAAACTTTAAAGTTAGCGGCAGAGAATCGCCTGTCCAGTGCAGTGGTACGTCTGTTTCATCCAATCGGCTTCATGCTGGCGACTCCAGTTGAAAGCGCGGCCGACCTGTTTGACAAAGAGCTGACCGACGTAGATGTGCCCTCGCTCCTGATCGAGGAAAAATACGATGGCATTCGTGCCCAAATACACAAGGATAAGAGCGGCCAAGTCCGCATCTTTTCTCGCACGCTGGATGAGGTCACGGAGTTTCCCGAACTGCTACCGGCGGTCAGTTTATTGGCGGGAGAACTGATCCTGGATGGTGAGATTTTGGCCTGGCGGGACGCTCGTCCTTTACCCTTCACCGAGTTGCAAAAGCGACTGGGACGCAAACATCTGGACATGTTCCTGCAAGCGGACATTCCTGTGAAGTACGTTGCGTTCGACCTGCTCTATCACGACGGAGAATTGCTGCTGGACGAGCCATTGATAAAGCGCAAGGCGCGCCTGGATGCGGTGTGCGCTAATGCTCCAGCAGCATTGCGCGTCGCGGGACGCACCGAGTGCAAAACTGCCGAGGAGGTGCAGTTGGCTTTTCGCAACTCCCTGGCGGCCGGTCACGAGGGAATCGTGGCGAAAGTTGCGAACTCTCTGTACACCCCGGGCCGGCGTGGCGGTTTCTGGTTCAAGTTGAAGGAGCCATTCGCCACCTTGGATGTCGTAGTCACCGCGGTAGAGTACGGTCATGGGAAGCGGCACAACGTACTTTCCGACTACACTTTCGCGGTGCGGGACGGGGAAAAGCTACTGAACATTGGCAAGGCGTATTCGGGTTTGACGGATGTGGAAATTCGGGAGTACACGGAATTTTTTCTCCGGCATACAATTGAGGATCAAGGACACGTTCGAACCGTCGAGCCCCTCGTCGTTCTGGAAGTCGCCTTCAACAACATTCAAAAATCAGCGCGCCATAGCAGCGGATATGCCCTGCGGTTCCCTCGAATTGTTCGCGTTCGAACGGACAAAACAGTATCCGACATCGACGATCTAGAAGTCGTAGACAAATTGTTTGCACGCCAGAGCGCGGGCTCGATAGAAACAAAGTTCATCTACAGTCATCGCAATACGTGACGCGCTTTGCTCATACGCGGATGATTAAATAACGGATATGTTAACCGGTGGGATAAACTGCCAGCCTGGAGGGCAAATGGAATTGTTTATTTTTGGCAGGTTTCATGTGCGGCTTGGCAAAGAGGGTGCTTTCTCTGAGGCACTACGCGAAGTGGTGCAAGCTTCTGGACTAGAGCCCGGCTGTTTAGAAATACATGGGTACCGATCAAAACGAGATGAAAGATTGTTTTACATACACTCACGCTGGGAGGATGAACGAGCGTTCGAGGTGCACGCCAAAATGGCGCACACGGTAAAGTTCATCGAGCACGCGGAGGCAATGGTCGATCATGAGTTAGATATCACCAGGGCCGAGCGGCTGGTATGAGGTAGTGTGTGTGCTCAAAACGGCTTAACAAAGCGCGGAACTTGCGGGCTGAAGCCCAATTCACTTCAGACAGCCGCTAGTCAGAGAGAAATAGCGCAGCGTGCGTATTGGTCACGTTCTTGCTTGATAGTTCTGGGCGAACAGCGCCGAGTGTCCAAATGGGACACTCATTCGCGGAGATTTGTGAATTTTGCTGCTGGGTTGCCGATAAAGAATGACATGGAAGACGGAACGCCAGAACCACGAACACCGGTAATGATCATGGTGGAGGTGAGCTGGCAAGATCAAAGCGGCACAATGCAGACAGGCCAAGCGCGAATTGAGAACAAGTCTACGGGTGGCGCATGCATCCGATTGAACAGGCGGGTCGACGTGGGCACAAAGCTGCGGATTGAAGGGAAGTGGGAGAAATTTTCGGGCGAGGCGCGCTATTGCCGGAAAGACGGGCGGGATTACCTGGTAGGGATTCAGAAGGATCAAACGGTTTGGCCGGATCCGACGAGGGTGGTGGGAACGGTGGTGGGCCGAGGAGATAAGAGAACGGAGATGAGCGCGATACCGGATGTGGAAGCGCTCATGGACAGATCCAGGGCCCGAGAGCAAAGGGTGTTGCCCGACGGTCATGAAACCAGACAGGAGCGCGTGACGCTGGTGGGCACTACCGACCTTGAAAGTGTGGGCACCGTGGTTGAACAAGAGGGCAGGCCGGAACGGTACAAGATGGAAACAAAGAAGACGCCTTTGGCACACCGACTTGACGGAATTGCGATGCAGAAACAACAAATTCGAGAGCCTGTCCGGGAGAAGGCTGGTAAGCGAGGGAAACATATGCTGCGCAAATGGTTCGACGGGGGACACAAAGAGGAAAGCCAGGAAAACCTAAGCGAGATTGCGAATCAAGTTGAAGAGGAGGTGGGTAGCATGGCTGTTACAGTCACGCCTAAGGGAGCAGTTGCGACCGAGCCGGGCGAGGTGCACGCGGCTAACGCGCAATTGGAGTTGCTTCCGATGGAGGATGTCTACCGGATGGCCGGAATTTTAAATCCGCGGAAGGGCTACAGCATCAACAAGGTCGTCGACATGCTGCACAGCGAGCATCTCCGGGGATTGTCGCAGGAGATGAAGCGGGCGTCGGTGCTGATGGCATTGGATGCGGCGGGGATTACGGTGGAGGAAGTGTTGGAGGACGCCAAGGCACGCCAAGACGCCATTGACTCGTATGAGGCGGAACAGCGGAAACAGTTTGAGGCGCAACTGGCACGCAAGGCCGAGGAGAATACACAGATTCAAGCGGAGTTGGAACGAGTAAAGGCGAGATATACAGAACGGCTGCGGAGGAATCTGGACGGAATGGCGCGGGAGAAGGCGACCTTTGGGAATTGGTTGACAACAAAGCAGCAGGAAGCGCAGAGCATGACGGAAGCGGTAGATTTGTACCTGAAGCCGTCTCCGCCCGAAAAGCCGAGCACACCGCTGGAGGAAGTAAGTCTGGCGGGCACGCGGGTTAAGCCGGTGTGACGTGAAGTTGGAAAATGGAAAATCGAAATTGGAAAATTAATTTGCAAAGTCAGACGGAATTCAAGTCGACCACTTTAAATATGCTCGTGGGACCTGGAGTTTAGAAATAGGAACGCTCCACATAAGCTTCATTCCTGGTTGCCCGGTTCTCGAGTACTGTATCGGCGCAACGCCAGTACTGTGTTCTCTTTACACTGTCCCGTAACGTTGCCTGTACGCCTCGCGTCCAACCCTAGCGACCAGGGAGATCAAAACAGAACCATAGTATGCCTGGGGATGCGGGCCGGCCCCTTCGGGACGCGTAACGATTAAAGCTGTCGAGTTGCTGGAGCACACTTCAAAGGGAATCGATAAGTGTTTTCATTGCCACACGCTGAGTTTTGGCTCGCCCTCATCGTGATCACCAGCATTTTGCTGATGCTGGTGCGCGCGCGGAATATTCCTGAAGTGTATTGGATTGCCTCGGGAGTGCTTTTGCTACTGGTTTTCCGCCTGGAACCCATCGCCAGCGCGCTGGGAGCGGCAAAAAAAGGAATGGATGTGTATCTTTTTTTGACCGGCATGATGCTGCTGTCAGAACTTTCTGCCAAACACGGAGTGTTCGATTGGCTGTCGTCGGAGGCGGTGCGTCGTGCGGGCGGCTCGACCGCCCGGTTATTTCTTCTGGTTTACGCTGCGGGCACGGTTGTAACGATTTTCATGTCCAACGACGCGACGGCGGTGGTGTTAACACCGGCAATCCTGGTGGCGATCCGCAAAGCGCGGATTGAGCCGCTGCCGTATCTGTTTGCATGCGCGTTCATCGCCAATGCCGCCTCGTTTGTGCTGCCGATTTCGAATCCTGCGAACCTGGTGGTGTTTCACAAAGAAATGCCGGCGCTGGGCAGATGGCTGATGCAATTCGGTGTTCCTTAATGGCCAGCGCTCTATTGATCGGAGTGGATTTGGGTCCGAATCTTTCTATCACTGGTTCGTTGGCCACGATTCTTTGGCTCATCGCGTTGCGCAAGCAAAAGCTGGACGTAGGTTTCTGGAGTTTTTTCAAGATTGGAGCGGTCGCCATGCCGCTGGCATTGCTGTGCGCGTTGTTGAGCGCCGTGGCCATCCACTTGGTTTTCGGTATTCGTTAGGGGGTGAGCGCGCGCGCAGCCAATGCCAGACTAGGCGGAAGCGGCACCTGCCGAATTAGGAAGCAGGGCGAATTCGACGCGACGGCGCATTGGATCGATACGTTCGGCACGAACGCGGACACGGTCGCCGAGTTTCCAGATTAGGGCGTTGACCTGCTTGCGCTGACTGCGCGAACGGCGACCTTCATTGCCGGGTACAGCGACGATGGCATGATCCCGTTCCCGATAGAGACAGCGGGCGCCAGCGAATTCTTCGAATGCGCCGATGGGGACGAGGCCTTCCACAAATATTTCGAACAGTTCCACGAAACAGCCGTATTTCTGCACAGAAATGATCAGCGCATCATACTCATCGCCCAGATGCTGCTCCATAAACTGTGCGGTTTTCCAAGTAATGAGTTCGCGTTCGGCGGAAGCGGCGCGGCGCTCGGTTTCTGACGTTTCGGCGGCAATTTCCTCCAGATGTTTATGGGAATAAAGAGTAGCTTCCGCGCCGACTGGAGGCTTGATATAGGAAGGCGCCTTGGCATCTGGATTGGCCAGGGCCCATTTCAGAATACGATGGATGATGAGATCGGGATAGCGACGAATGGGTGAGGTGAAATGGGTGTACTCATCAAAGCCGAGGGCAAAATGGCCGAGAGGTTCTGCAGCGTAGCGGGCTTGCTTCAGTGAGCGAAGCATAAGGTAGGAAAGAATGCGCTCTTCCGGATGTCCGGCCAGTTTATCGACGAGTTTCTGGTAATGCTGAGGGGTGATATTGATGTTCGTGCCGGGAAGAGAAACGCGCTGCTGGCGCTCGCGTCCATACCCGCGAGTTTCGGGCTTGCCTGCTTTTGCGGGCGAAGGTACTTTGCCGTGGCGCACCGCGACTTCCCGCTGATAGAGATTTTCAACTCCTAACGAATAACCGAAGGCGCGAGCAAGTTCTTCGAATTCAAGAACCTTGCGGGCATCTGGTTTTTCGTGGACACGATGTAATGCGGAAATGCCTCGCTCGAGCAGATAGTGCGCGACGGCACGGTTGGCAGCGAGCATGAACTCTTCGATGATGCGATGAGCGACGTTACGTTCGCTTCGTCCGATGTTGGTCATCTGCTGCTGTTCGTCAAATTCGATGACCGGCTCAGGCAGATCGAAATCGATGGAGCCGTTTTCGCTGCGGCGTGAATTCAGGAGCTGTGCCAGTCCCTTCATGGCGCGGAAATGATGATGCATGTGAGCGTAACGTTCGCTCATCTCCGGATCGCCACTCAGAGCTTTGTTGACATTCGTGTAGGTCATCCGTTCCGCCGACCGGATTACGCCGGGAACCATAACCGCCGTGAGGGGGCGGCCGGCGGCGTCAAAGTGCATAATCGAGCTCATTACCAGGCGCTCTTCGCGGGGATTCAGAGAGCACATGCCGTTGGAGAGCTGTTCAGGGAGCATAGGAACGGCGCGATCAATGAAGTAAACGGAGTTGCCACGGAGGCGGGCCTCGCGATCCAGAGGAGACTCGGGATGAACGTAGTGGGCCACGTCGGCGATGTGGACTTGCAGGAGCCAGCCGCCATCGTCGCGGCGTTCGACGTACACGGCGTCGTCGAAATCGCGAGCGGTTTCCCCATCGATGGTAACGATTGGAAGGTCCCGAAAATCTTGACGGCCTGCGCGCTCCTGATCGGTGACCGGATGCGCCAGGCGCTGGGCTTCGTTCAGGACTTCAGAGGCAAACACGTGGGGGAGATGGTGCTTGCGGATAATGATCTCGGTGTCGACGCCCAGATCGCCAGGGCGTCCGAGAATTTCAACGACGCGGCCAACTGGAGCCGAACCACCACGTCCGTAATTAAGGAGTTCGGCGTTGACGACAGCGCCGTCGAGTTTGGGGATGTGCGGCAGACGCTTGGCGCGGCCGGATTGCTCTTTCTTGCCAGCGAAGAGTTTCTGGCGCAGAGCAGCGCTCAATTCGTCGCCTGGCGTCAACTCGATGTCGTGCTGGACGCGGGTGTCATAGGGAACGACGATGCAACCCTGGGAAGTGTACCGAAACAAGCCGACAACCGATGGGTGCGCGCGTCCAACGATGCGAACGATGCGGCCTTCGGCACGACGGGCACCGGGAACTCCGCTGAGGCGGACGAGCCGGGCGATAACAGTATCGCCATGCATGGCATCTTCGACATGGTCTCTGGGGATGAAGATATCGCCGTCCAGGTTCGGAAGTGCGACGTCGGGAACAACGAAGCCGTAGCCGTCCTGGTGCAGCACCAGTCGTCCCTTGATTTCGTCACGCGAAGTGGCTTTGTGTTCGGAAAATTTGTCTTGCGGTACGGCGCCCTTGTGGTCGTTCGAAGGAACAGGAGGTTTGGGTGATTGGCGGAAGAGAAATCGGCCGTGAGAAAGTTCCTCGACGAGGCCTCGCTTTTTCAGCTTTTCGAGCATTCTTGCCAGGGGCCGTTGGTCATTTTTCTTCAGCCCGAGCGAAAGGGAAAGCTCTTGAAGCGCCACCGGGTCGTTTCTAAGTTGCAGAAAACGAATAACATTATCGATACTTAGCTTAGAAGGCCGAGGCATGGCAGGACGCCTTTCGGGAGCGACGAGGACCTCTTCATTCTATGCATTTTTTAAAAATAGTTGTAACCATTTTCGCCGCCGCGGCATTTCACTAGCAGGCCAACACACGACCGATTAGCCGCCCTCCGTCAGGCTAATCGGATTCCTCGAAAGAGGAATAAAGGGGAGGCGGGAAGACCTGGCCTGCCTCCCTTCTTTTCTTTTTCTCCCAATAGTTCATAGCGATTAAGTGCGTCTGTATGCGAAGAGGTTGGTTTGACGCTTAACGTGTTTTCTTCCGGCCGACGACGAGGAACTGTTTTCCCCAGAATCGCCAAACCCAAGGAAGAGCAAGGTATAGCCGAACGGTCCACAGTGGGGGTTTTTGCCCCTGCGACATGGTGAAGGGCAAGAAGCGGTCCGCGCAAAACTCGCCTTCAAAACCACATTTTCTCATCAGTTCCATGATGGACAGTTCGGTCAGCGGCAAATGATGATCGACGAAATCCCAATATTGCCCAGGGACAAATTTAATGTTCGGCCCCATGGCAATTAACCTGCCGCGGGGTTTAAGTGCGCGATGAGCTTGGAGAAAGGTATTTTCCAGCGCTATTTTACTGGGCAAGTGTTCAAAGAAGTTGCTCGAAAAGACCACGTTCAGGCTCTGGGAGGGAATCTGCCATCGTTCACTGCAGTCCTGGTGTAGGAGCGTGACTCCAGGGGAAACATGGCTCGCGGAATCGGGGTTCAGGTCCATGGCAAATTTCGTGCGGCATTGGACGGCGTTGATGAACTCGCACCAACCGCAGCCCAAATCCAAAACGGCGTCATCGGGAGAAATCCAGCGTGAGAAAAACGGGCAGAGGGCCTGCCAGACCTGGTTTCGATACTCCGAGTGTTCAGAGAAACGATTTTGATAAAGTTGCTGGAGGTCCGCCGGGATCAGAGAAGTGGAGTCTAAATCGGCGGCGATGTCCAATGCTTGGGCAGCCGGAATTGTCCCCGCTGGCCCACCAAGCATCCGGTCCATTTCCAGGATGGACTCGCGCCGCTTCATTGGTACCCTCCTGTTCTGACCAATCTCACTTATAACATCGCGGGAATTTTCCTTTGGGCGTCGACGGGAAGAATCGGTCGTAGGAGTAACGCGTTACAAGTTGAATACTTGCAGTATTTTTGACAGAAGATGGCGCTTCCGGCAGCTTAGGCGATGGCGTGAAGATCACGGAACGGGTATGTTGAAACCGGGGAATCAAGGACATGGGAGCCACAATTCGTCGGACTGCAACGTCGCTCCTTTTGATTCTGTTGGTAGCGTTTGGATTGAGGGCAGGATTTGCGTGGAGTCAAATCCGAAAGATACCCTCTGAATCCATTGGCACAGTGCCGTTTCAGACAGAAACGGGACACATCGCTTACTCGTTAGCTACAGGTAGAGGATTTGCATCCCCGTTCCAGCGCGATTCCGGACCCACGGCGTGGCTCACTCCGATTTATCCATTGCTGATTGCGGGCATTTTCAAAGTATTCGGCGTTTACACGCGCGCATCCTTCCTGGCCGCAGTGTTCCTGAATATCGTTTTCTCGTCGGCGACTTGCGTACCCATTTATTACGCCGGAAGACGTATTGGGGGGCTGGCTGTTGGTGCCGCCGCTGCATGGCTATGGGCCCTATTTCCAAATGCGATCCTGATTTCGTTCGAGTGGATCTGGGACACATCGCTTGCGGCGTTGTTGGCAGCGACGATTTTGTGGTTGACCCTGATCTTGCCGGAATCTATGCGGTGGCGCGATTGGTGCTTGTATGGCCTGCTGTGGGGTTTTACGCTGATGACCAACCCTGCGTTGGGTTCGCTCTTTCCTGTATTGCTCGGATGGCTGATATACCGAATGACTCGCCAGGGCCAATTTCAATTAGCGAGGCCCGCGACTGCGGCATTGCTCGCCCTGCTCTGCTGTCTTCCGTGGACAGTACGAAACTTCATAGTGTTTCATCGCATCATTCCGTTCCGCTCCAATTTGAGTTACGAGCTGTACATCGGAAATAACGAAAATTACGACGAGCGGCGCAGAGGATTGGCTCCGGTGATAACCCAAGATCTGGAAACGTTGCGCTATTTAAGAATGGGAGAAACCGCGTTCATGGATGAAGAGAAAAGGAAGGCCCTACAATTTATCGGGTCGCACCCGCGCGTAGAACTACAATTGTTCGCCTGGCGTTTTGTGGATTTCTGGATAGGGGTTCCGGACCCGTGGCGGACGTTTTTGAGTACCGACTCATGGCTGGCACGCGGCATACTGCTGGGGAATTTTATTTCTTCGGTCGGCGCGCTGCTGGGCGCGCTGGCGTTGTTCTTTAAGCGAAACTCCTACGCCATAGCTGCTGTATCGTTTCCCGTGGTGTTTCCGTTTCTATACTATGTAACTCACACCTCACTCCGTTACCGGCACCCAATCGATCCAGTCGTGTTGTTGCTGACGGCGGTTGCGAGCGAGGCTCTGTGGCGCTGGGGACAGCTGTTGTTTGTGCGCACTGGTGCGATCCGTGGCAAGACCGTGGCGCCTGCGATTTCGAGGATTGTGTGTGCCCGTGCTTTCAGATAATGTGCTGAATCGATCCGGGGAGAGACCAACGTTGAAGAAGACATTTTTTTGGGGATTCATACCGCTGCTCTTGTTTACATTCGGAAACGCTGCGCGCCTAAGTGCTCAGGCGAGCCCAGAGGATTCGTCGCGAGAGTGGCAGATCTGGACCGGCGGGGGACATGGCATAAACGGAAGCCAGTCTGGCACAAGCGTTTGGAATCTGGGATTGCGTTACGGGTTGATATTGACGTCGCCACACCTGCCCGGGATCCTGCGCGGGCAACTGGAATATGCGTTCGACGTAGTACCGGTGTGGGTGATCGCGCAAAAGACGAACACCGCGTATGGAGGCAGCGTAGATCCTTTCGCGTTCAAGTGGATTTTCGACTCGCCTAAGAAGGTGAAGCCGTTTTTTCAGATTGAGGGCGGGGCTTTGTTCACGAATACCAAAGTTCCGGAAGGCACTTCGCAGATCAATTTCACCACCAGCGGTGGAATCGGCGCACATTTTCTGGGCAAGAAGCATAACTTCAGCGCGGAAGTACGATTTCAACACATCTCCAACGCCGGGATGACGAATCCCAACCCAGGAATCAACACGATGCAGGTGCGGATTGGCTTCGGCGCATTCCGGAACTAGATGAGGACCGAATGAATGCTAGTTCGAGTTCGGAGACTCGTGAGTGCGAAGAAAGTCTTTCACAGCCTGGGGCATAAAGTTCGCAGTACTAAATGCGTTGGGCAGGGCAGACTCGAAGGTGGTTGCGCGATAGTTACCCAAACCATCGGAAATAATCAAGGCGATTGGAGGCTTGCCCGATTCACGGTTGAAGCTGCTGGATTCGTAGCCATATTGGCGGTCGCGATAGTTGATAATCGGCCAGTGGCCCTTTTCTCCCACAACTAAAATGGCGCGGAGGAAATAATCGCGTTCGGTGGCGGCTTGTTGAAGGACGCCCCCGATGGGATAGCGGTAATGGAAAGCGGCGTCATCCGCTCCGGCAGCTCGATAGATTTTTCCCGAATACGACAGCGCGGCAGCAGCAGTGTGACGTGAAGTTGTGAACAGAGTGACGCCGCCAAGGCTGGCGGTCTGCGCGGCATCGAGAAGACGAACCAGCTCCCCAGAAGTAATCGAGAATGAAGAAGGAGAAGCGGCAGGGAATCGATCCTCGTCGACCAGTTGATCGGTGAAGCGAGTGACACGCACGGTGTGATCGGAAGATTGTCCGCAGACAATCAACAAATGGGAGTAGTCCGTTGAAGTTTTCTGGTAGTCGCGACAGTCGCCGCAACTGCCGCTGAGGCCACAACGCTGTGAAAAAAAAGCCACGAAATGCAGAGCGTGGCGGGTGGTATCCGCTCCATACAGAGCGGTGACGTGATTGATGAGCGAGGTCTCACCATGAATGGCTTCAGGAACCGCGTATTCGGTGTTGCCGCCCAAAACAACATGATCCTGGCCATCTTTGGTAATGACGGTGGCGGCGCGGACTCTGAAATGAGAGATGGAAGGGTCGGTACCGGCAGTTTCGGCGGCGGAAAGAGCGCGAAAAATCTGGTTGCGCAAGGTTTGATCCGGCACGAGCGCCTCGGACTCAGGTGTGAGATGCCACGATGAGTCAGACGCCGACCGCGCCGAAAACGAGAGCGCTACAGCGGCGCAAACGATGAGAACAGCGGACACAAAGAATCGAAACATCGGCACAGCCTCACGCCGCCGTCAGCCGAGACAATAGCAAACGGAAGAATTTACCCGCATCGACGCCTACGGCAACCTTCGCGTTCGGTTTGAATTGGACGGTATAAGCTTCAGCGGAAGGAGTTGCGTTATTTATCGGAGGAGAGAATCGCGCAGGCGAGTACTCGTAGGCCACGGACTCGCCGGCCGTGAATTCGCCGGTAGTCTCGATATCGACAAGATAGTCCTTTACACCGAGGATTGTCGGGTCAATGAGATACGCAACGGTCAGCGGGTCGTGCATAGCCATAGCTTTGGTGTTGATGCCCCGTCCCGGGCGAAGATGCTCGAGCGTGGAACGCAGGATTTTAGCGGCGGCCTGGCTGACAGGGTTCTTTGCTGACTGCAAAATGTTGATCTGCTGCTCGCCGAGCAGGACTTTTTCGGTGACGTTTAGGCCGACCATGGTGATGGGAACGCCGGAGTCGAACACGATTTTGGCGGCTTCCGGGTCAACATAGAAGTTAAATTCGGCGGATGGCGTGATATTGCCGGCGCTCAGCGATCCGCCCATCACCACGATTTCCTTGATCTTGGGCGCTAAGTCCGAGTCAGACTTTAGAGCTGTGGCCACATTGGTGAGGGGGCCGATCCCAACAATCGTGATTTGCCCAGGACTCTCGCGGACCATCCGACAGATGAGCTGTGCGGCATTTTCGGAGACAGGTTTGAGTTTAGGCTCCGGAAAATCGGCACCGCCCAAGCCGTTGTCGCCATGAACATACGTAGCCGTCACCAGGCGACGCAAAAGCGGAGTTGCCGCTCCGGCGGCAACCGGCACATCGGTCCGGCCGGCGATTTCTACCAAGCGCAGCGCGTTGGGAAGAGTCAAGGCGAGAGGAACGTTGCCGCTTACGGGCGTGATGGCTTCGACTTTGAGTTCAGGCGAGCGCAGCGCGAGGAAAATGGCGAGAGCGTCGTCGACCCCTGGGTCGGTATCCAAAATAATTCTACGCGGTGCGCCTGCGGGTGCAGGGGGCCATGCGAAGGCCGGCATCGAAGTGACTGCCAGAGCGCCTGCGGAAGCGCCGAGAAAAGATCTACGAGAAAGTTTCGCAGAATATGAAGACATAGTGCTCCTTCGACTACTGAGGGGTCACCTAATAATGTGACGTATGGAGGAAAAGTTTACAGCAACACGAGAACCGCGAGGAAAGAAATTCAAAAAGGAGAGAGCCGCACAGATTGCACGGTGTGGAAAATTGGGGTCCGGGATTTGGGAAATTGGAGAGAAATTTGAGGCTGGCGACCGAGGCAAACGTGAAGCCTCGATCGCCGCAACTGGAAGCGCAGCAGATTACGTTCTTAGCCTTGAGCGCTTACGCGAACGCAGACTAGTTGGCCGCCGTTCAGCGTTTCGTACTCCACTTGAACAGGCGTCCCCACCTTGACCTGGCCTTGTACTTGGGTATTTTTGTCGACCACGAACTGCATGGTTTGTTTGTTGGTGCTTGAATCGCTCTCGACTGTGAACGAGTGGCCCTGATCTCCAATGCCAGTTACTTTGCCGGTCACCGATTTTGTGGCTTGTTGGGACTGTTGCCCCTGCTGCCCTTGGGCTTGTCCCAGCATGACTCCGGGAGTGCCCAGCAGCAACATGCTTCCCAACGAAGCCGCGACTAAAATCTTATGCATCATGGAACCTTCCCCCTTCGAGTATTGGTCGGTGGGATGAATAATGCACTAAAGATGCCACTCCCTAGACCTTTTCTCCTGTAGACGCCTACTTGTATCGCGCCGCAGGACTTAATCTTCCCGGTATTTATTAAGAGGCACGGGCTATCTTGCGCCGCGCGCAGATTTTCCCCTGTGACGGTCATTCTTTCCACTGCGGTCCTGCCTGTGGCACTGGTCCGAAACGAATTTGCTACACATACCGTTTGACATTTCAGACAGTCGCTTCCCCACGAAGAACGTGGCTTCGGAGTTTTTTTGAGAAAAGACCGAAATGTTGGGAGGTCGGACCGTAAGAGCCCCACCCTTTCTGCAAAGTGCGCAGAAAGGATGGGCCACCCTCAAGTTTTTTTTGTGGATGACGCTAGGGTCGGAACCCCAAGAGGCCGCCCTAGCAAACCTGGGATGGAGCACCCGGCGGAGCCGAAGAAAATAAGGAGAGATTTCTCGTATCTAGGTGGGGGCGACAGGTGGAGACTGTCACGCGGCGGGCGGCGCCCGTGATTCCTCGGGCCGAACGGCCGGAAGTGAGCTGGGGACGCTCAGTTCGCAGACTCCGTTCGGAATGACGAGGTTCGGAGTGCGATTCTCGCGGCTCGGCACTCGATCAGGAGTTTGGGCAAAATTATAGTGACGAGTCCGACACAGCAGCTTCTGTTATTCTATAAAGCGGTCTGCTCGTTACCCTGAGTAAAGTCCGCGAGGGTTGCATCATTCCTCGCTAAGGGACGCACCGCAAATATCTGCGAAAGGTTTCTAACTGTGAGCACCAGTGCACCTGCACGCCCTCTGAAGCGCGCTTTTAACTTCAACGCCGGACCAGCGGCTTTGCCCCTTGTAGTGTTGGAGCGCATCCGCGAGGAACTGCTTGATTATCGTGGAACGGGAATGTCGGTGATGGAGTTGTCTCACCGTTCCGCTGAGTTCGAGGCTATCAATAATGCCGCGGAACAGAATCTGCGCAAGCTGCTGGTAATTCCGGATGACTACGCGGTGATCTTTGTCCAAGGCGGGGGCAGCTTGCAGTTCTCTTCGGTGCCGCAGAATCTAGCGCTGCCGGGCAAGCCGATTGATGTACTTCATACCGGCGCGTGGACGGCCAAAGCGATCGCCGAATTAAAGAAAGGTTTCCTGCATAACATCGCGGCTAGCACCGAAGGGGAGAAGTTCACGCGCGTGCCGCGTGGGGACGAAATCGCGCTTTCCAGGGACGCTTCGTATACGTACATGTGCACGAACAACACGATCGAAGGCACACAATACCATACGATTCCGACCAGCGCCTCGCCATTGGTGGCGGATATGTCGTCGGATATCGCTTCTGGGCCGTTGGACGTTTCCAAGTTCGGGCTGATTTTCGCCGGTGCTCAGAAAAATCTCGGGCCGAGCGGGGTCACCATCGTGATTGTGCGCAAGGATTTGGCCGAGCGAGCAGATAAAAACCTACCCACGATCCTGCAGTACCGCACCCACATCAAAGAAAAGTCGCTTTATCACACACCACCAACGTTTGCTGTGTACGTCCTTGGACTTGTGACCGAGTGGTTCGCGGCAGAAGGAGGGCTGGCGGGCATGCAGAGGCGCAACGAGGCGAAAGCGAAATTGCTATATGACACGATCGAGAATAGCAACGGCTTCTATCGCTGCCCAGTGGAGAAAACGTCGCGCTCACTGATGAATGTGGTATTCCGGGTGGCTGGCGGCGACGAGACCGTCGAGAAGGAATTTGCCAAGGGCGCGTCGGCTGACAATCTGATCGGCACTCCCGGACACCGCTCCGTGGGGGGCATGCGCATCTCGCTCTACAATGCAGTGGGCCAAGACGCGGTGGAAGCGTTGGTGGCGTATATGCGGGAATTCCAACGCGCACGGGGATGAGCGCGAGCTAAGTGGAAAATCGGGGCACTTTGCAGGAAGCGTCCGCAGTACACTAGGTTCACTATGAACCCTTACGCGATAGCGCTGTTCATTCACTTCGTGGGTTTGGTTGGTCTCTTCGTTGGTTACGGGCTCGAATGGGCTGCTTCCTCGCTTTTGCGCCGTTCGACTGTGGCGGATCAGGCGCGCGCCTGGTTGCGTGTCTACAAATTGTCGCTACCGATTTCTGGACCCGGCCTGCTGATCCTGATTATCAGCGGAGGTTACATGGCGTCGGTGACAGGGAGTATGAAGCAGGGCTGGATCTCCGCGTCGCTACTGGCGATAGTGCTCGCTCTGGGCCTCGGTTTCGTGTTCCTGCTGCCGCGCATGCGACGGCTACGTGCCGCTCTGCCAGAGGCAAATGTGGATTTGCCTCAAGTGATCCTGGCGCGGATTCAAGACCCCATGATCGCGACGCTTATCCGGGTGCGGTTTTTACTGGCGATCGGCATCGTCTACCTTATGACCGCGAAGCCGGAAATGTTATCCACCGCGCTGTTTATTCTGCTCGGGTTTATTGTTATTGGTCTTTTGTGCGCTGTGAGTACATGGACTCCGCGCCCCAGCCCAACAGTGTGACAATAAGAAAGAGGCGGGATTTCTCCCGCCACTTTCCGGCAAACTGCTGCTCAATTCCAATCAGCGATTAAGCTAGATCGAACAGTAAGACTTCCGCGTCCTTCAGTCCGGTGAGTTGCAGAGTTGGCTCTTCGGAAATTGCCGCGCCGTCGCCGGTTTCCAGTTGCTTACCATTGAGCTTGATATTGCCGCGAGCAACCTGAACGTAGGCGTGGCGACCGGGTTTGATTTCGCGATTCACGGATTCGCCCGGGCCGAGAACTGTCGCGTACAGCTCGTTGTCCTGGCGGATCTTCACCGCACCATCGCGGCCGTCGGGAGAAACAACCAGGCGCAACTTGCCGCGCTTGTCAGCTTCGCTGAAGTGCTTCTGATCGTAAGTGGGCTGATAGTTCTTTTTATCCGGGAACATCCAGATCTGATACATGTGAACCGGTTCCTTGGCCGAGGCGTTGAATTCACTGTGTGCCACGCCCGTTCCGGCGCTCATGTATTGCACATCGCCGGGGCGAATTACGGAACCATTGCCCATGCTGTCCTTGTGCGCGAGCGATCCTTCGAGAACATAGGTGACGATCTCCATATCCTGGTGGGGATGGGTAGGAAAGCCGCCGCCACCGGCGATCCGATCATCGTTCATCACGCGAAGGGTGCGGAACTGGACGTGTTCGGGATCGAAGTACTCGGCGAAGGAAAACGAGAAATGGGAATCGAGCCAGCCGTGGTTGGCATGGCCGCGCTGGTCACTTTTGTGGATGCGAATCATAGGGGCCTCCTTAAGTCGAGGGAGATAATACTCGTTATAACGACTATTGTCAAGAGGTGTATTTCTGGATGCTTTGGCAACCCGTAAGTTCTTGCGAGGACGGGAGATGCCTTCGAATGGGCCTTTTTCCGCGACCGGATACCAAGTCCGGCGCATTTCCTCCTACATCCCTTTGGTGTAAAGTGGTAAAACTACATGGCTGGGCTCAGGGCGCCCAAAATTGAGGAACCTGGTATGGAATCCGCACTTCCGTCAACGCAAACAAGAACCCTGGAGGCAAATTCGGGTCGCCGGGACACCTTGACCATCATCGATAACCGGACGGGCAGAAGTTACGAAATCCCGATAACCAACGACACAATTCACGCCACAGAGCTACGGAAAATCAAGGTTGACGAAGGCGATTTCGGGATGATGAGTTATGACCCGTCGTTCGGGAATACGGCCTCGTGCATCAGCCGGATCACTTACATTGACGGCGACAAAGGGATTTTGCGCTACCGGGGATATCCGATTGAAGAGCTGGCGGAAAAGTCGACGTATCTGGAAACCGCGTACCTGCTGTTAAAAGGGGAGCTGCCGAACGGCGCGCAATTGAAGGAATGGCAATATAACATCACTCATCACACTTATATTCACGAAAGCATCAAGAAATTTCTGGATGGATTTCACTATGACGCGCACCCGATGGGGATGTTGATCTCGACGATAGCGGGACTGAGCACATTTTATCCAGATTCCAAACACATTTTTGACGCCGAATCCCGAAAGAAGCAGACCTACCGGCTGATTGGGAAGATGCCGACATTGGCGGCATTCTCGTACCGGCACACGCTGGGGATGCCGTACGTTTATCCGGATAATGATTTGAGCTATACGGGCAATTTTCTGAATATGTTGTTCCGCACGAGCGAGACGCGGTACCGGCCGAATCCGACGCTGGAACGCGCGCTGGACGTATTGTTCATACTGCACGCGGACCACGAGCAAAACTGTTCGGCGAATACGATTCGAAGTGTGGGAAGCAGCCATGCGGATCCGTTCTGCGCGTCGGCGGCGGCAACCGCGGCGCTGTATGGCCCGTTGCATGGCGGAGCGAATGAAGAAGCGCTCCGGATGCTGATGGAAATCGGCTCGGTGCAAAAAGTTCCGGAGTTTATTAAGCGGGTGAAGGCGGGGGAAACGCGGCTGATGGGATTCGGTCATCGCATTTACAAGAATTATGACCCGCGGGCGCGAATCATCAAGAAAATCGCATACGAAGTATTCGACCTTATGGGGAAGAATCCGCTGCTGGAAATCGCCCTGGAATGCGAACGGATCGCACTGGAAGACGAATATTTCATCAAGCGGAAGCTGTATCCGAACGTTGACTTTTACACCGGGCTGATTTACCAGTCGATGGGCTTTCCGATGACGATGTTCCCGGTTTTGTTTGCTATTCCGCGCATGTCCGGATGGGTGGCGCAATGGGAAGAGATGCTACTTGATCCGGAGCAGAAGATTGCGCGACCGCGGCAAGTGTATCTGGGCTATAACACCCGACCGTACGTCCCACTCGATCAGAGGGGTTGATAGGAGAAAGTTGGGTAAGAGCCAGCGGGCGAATGGTTGTAAGCTTCCTCAAATATTTCTCTAATCGCTCATAGCCTTTTTGCATACGGAGACGGCCCTTACCTCTCGACATTGCGAGTCGCAGAGTTATATTGAAGGTATGAGGTCCTATGGTCACAATTCCGAATCCTCCCAATCATTCCACTCCCCGCAGACGGAGCCAACGGGTATTGATGCAGGTCGCCGTAAGAGTGCGGGGAAGTGACGCGCAAGGTAAACCGTTTGAAGAGGAAGCCTCAACGTTGGCAATCAACGCGCATGGAGCGCTGATCCAATTGCAGGCGCGTCTGACGAGCGGCGGTAAAGTACTGATGCAGCACAAGCACACGCAAGAAGAGCAAGAGTGCCAAGTGGTGTTCCTTGGGCCGGTCCGTTCCGGCAAAGCCGAAATTGGACTGGAGTTCTCGGTGGCGTGTCCAACTTTCTGGCGCGTAGCGTTTCCGCCCGAGGATTGGAGCCCGAAACACCCGGAAGCCCGAACGGTATCGACTGGCACACCCGCCCTGAAGAAGTAAGCCAGACCAGATCCTGATAAAGTAGTGTGCCATGCGTTTGATCCTGGGTAGCATGCTACTGATTTTTGCGGCGAGTGCCTCGTGGTGGGCGTTGCAGCCGACTCGTGTGGATTCCAATTTGCGTGGCGTGGCGTTGGTAGTACGCCGCGCGGGTACGACGATCTGGGCCACCGGATCGAACGGGGCAATCGTAAGGTCGACGGACGGCGGGAAGAGTTGGGAACCAGTACACATCGCTGGTACGGAGAAGATGGACTTTCGCGGTGTGCAAACCTTCGACGGAAAAAGCATTTACGTGATGTCCAGCGGACCCGGGGAACAATCGCGGATCTACAAAACGACGGACGGCGGGACAACCTGGAAAATGCAGTACACGGACAAACGCAAAGCTTTTTTTCTGGATGCGTTGGCATGTTCCGACGAAACCCACTGCTTTGCCTTGAGCGATCCAGTGGATGGAAAGTTTCTGCTGCTTGCGACTACAGACGGGACTAACTGGAAGGAATTGCCGCGGGAGCAGATGCCCCTGGCGCTGAAAGAAGAGGGCGCATTTGCGGCAAGTAACTCGAGCCTTCTGCTTTTCGGAAAATCGGAAATCTATTTTGCAACGGGCGGAACGAAAGCCAGGGTTTTTTATTCGAACGATTTTGGAAAGACATGGAGCGTAAACGAGACGCCGATTTTGAGTGGGAAACCATCTCAGGGCATCTTTTCTATCGTACGCGCGGGAGACACCGTAGTGGTTGTGGGCGGAGATTATAGTGCGCCCAACCGAAGCGAAAAGACGGCGGCATATTCAGCAGACGGAGGGAAAAGTTGGCATTTGCCGGAGGAACTACCTTCGGGATATCGTTCGGCGGTGGATACATTCGATGCCGGGTTCGTCGCCGTGGGACTGAATGGAGCCGAAACGAGTCGTGATGGGAGCCACTGGGTGCACATCGATTCGCCCGGCCTAAACGCAGTGACATTCATTAGCGGTAAAGGGTGGGCGGTCGGCCCGAAGGGAAGCGCTGCGGAGTTTATCGATCAAACGGAATACGGATCAGAGAGCGCGAACCCTTAAATTGGAATGCCGATCTACTCAGCCAGGCTCCCGCTGAACCTCGGCCTTCGAGTGCATGTATCTCTTTCATAACAAAGTACCGTCGGTCTATTGCTGTAGGTGCGCCCAAGGCTGATCCTGTGGTCCAGGCGTAGTCCCCTGCGCGGCCAAGGTGGATTTTCGGGCCGCGGACGGAGTGGAGTATGGCCACCATAGACCGGCAAGAGCTGGACCGATTGGAACGACGAGGGCTGCAACTGACGATATTGTCAGCCGTTTTTGTAATGGTCCTGGCCAGCGGACTAGCCATGTTCATGTACCCGCTGGTCTTCGTACATCCGGAAGGCAATAAATGGACCCTGCGGGTGGCTTTTTTTGGATTCTGCGGCCTGACGGTATTGTTTGTGGGCTATTTGTTCGACCGGCAGCGGACGTTCAATAAGTTGAAGGATAACTTGCTGGCAGAGCTAGAACGCAATGTTGCGCTGCAGCTGCAGGCGAGCACGGACATTTTGAAATCGATGCCGGACCAGAAGTATTTCTGGGATCGTTTAACCATGGAATTCCGGAGGGCGCTGACGATGGAAAAGACGATGTCCCTGGTGCTGGTTCGGGTGCAAGGCGGGCCGCGCGCGTCGGCCAACGATCAGAAATCCGCCTTGAGCGAAGGCGCCAAGGCGATGTCCAAGAAGTTGCGGCCGACGGATTCAATTTACCGGCTCTCGGACGACCTGTTTGGAATCGTCCTGCCGGAGACAGACACGTTGAATGCGAAACGAATCGCGTTGCGATTGCAAGAGGAATTGCAGCCGGTGCGCGCCCGGTATGGAACGTCGTTCGATTTGACCGCACACAATTACCCGGAGCACGTGAAGAGTTCGCACGAATTGGAAGACATAGTGAAATCGATGCTGCCAGAAAAAGAAGAGTGGGATGTTGCCGAGGAAGTGACCGGCCGCTAAACCAGAAGAAGTCTACCGCAACGCCTGCTGCAGATCATCGATCAGATCCTGGGCATCTTCCAATCCGATGGAGACGCGTACAGTTCCAGGCTGGACCCCTGCGCGACGTAATTCTTCCTGATTCATGTTGTAGTGCGAACTATAAATCGGAAGAATGATCAGCGATTCCACGCCGCCGAGACTGGCGGCGAGTAAGAACAGCTTGGCGCGATCGCAGAACTTCCTGGCGGCAGGCAGACCGCCCTTCAGGTCAAAAGCCAACATAGAGCCGAAACCGCGCATCTGCTTCTTGGCAAGCTTGTGATCCGGATGAGACTTCAGGCCAGGATAGTGAACGCGAGCGACTTTAGTATGTTTCTCGAGGAACCTGGCAACGCGCTGTGCGGTTTCACATTGCCGAGCCAAGCGCACGCCAAGAGTCTTCATCCCACGCATCAGCAGAAAGGCAACGCCGGGATCCATGCACCCGCCGAAGCGAGAGACCATGTGGCGAACTCTGGCGATGTATTCGGCCTTACCAGTCACGACACCGCCGAGAATGTCCGAGTGGCCCGAGAGGCCCTTGGTGACACTGTGCACCACGATATCGAAACCAAACTCGACAGGATTCTGGAGGATAGGCGTGGCGAACGTATTATCGACGATGCTGATGAGGTGATGTTTCCGCGCGAAGGCGGCGGCCTTGCGAAGATCGACGAGAGAGAGCGTAGGGTTGGTCGGCGTTTCCACGTACAGGCATTTCGTTTTTGGCGTAACTATTGCTTCCAGCCCCTCAAGTGAGGTTTCTACGTGCCGAACGGTGATGCCGAACCGCGGAAAGATATCGCGCATCAGGCGGTAGGCTCCGCCGTACGTCCGGGCCGTGGAAATCAGCTCATCTCCATTACCCAGAAAAGTCAGGAGGGTGCTGGAAAGCGCTGCCATGCCGGAGGAGGTAACGACCGCATCTTCGGCGCCTTCGAGTGCGGCAATTTTTTCCTCAGCCATCGCGAGCGTGGGATTGCCGTCGCGGGTATACATGAAGGCTTTGCTTTTTCCTTCGGCCCAATGCTTCAATTCTTCCGTGGAAGCAAGGGTGAACGTGGAGGAGCGAACGATGGGGGAAGTTACCGGCGCACCGACTCCGTGGCGGGGAGGCTCGCCGGCGTGAATGGCACGAGTTTGGGGCCGGTACTGGTGGGCGGGTTTTTTCATGGTGAGATTATTGGCTTCGCACAGTTGGGCGACAACCTCCAAATTGGCGCGGAAGAGTCCGCACTGTATCTGGCTAGTGAAAGCTATGGATACCTTGGAACGTAGAAAGAGTGAGGGAGAAGAACGCGAACGATGCACTGGGACTGGTTGACGCAGGACTTGGCTTGGGAATGGGCGGAACGATTATGGCAGTTGCTGATGATCGTGTGGATAGTGCTGTGGCTTGGAGCAAAGAGCGCGAAAAAGCGGGAAAGATGGAATGGACGGGCAGGTTATTTGATTCTGCTGCTCGTGGGTGGGTGGCTGTTATTCGGCCCGCGCGTTGCGTGGGAATGGATGAATGTGCGGCTTCTCCCAAATGTTCCGTTGGTTTGGGGACTCGGATTGGGGGTTACGGCCATTGGAATCGGCATGGCTATTTGGGCGCGGCTAAGCTTGGGAACGAACTGGAGCGGAACCGTCACACTGAAGAAGGACCATGAATTGGTGCGAAAAGGGTTGTACCGCAGGATCCGGCACCCCATTTATACAGGCATTTTGGTGGGCATGGTGGGAACGCAGATGATTCAAGGACATTTGAAAGGGTGGATAGGAGTAGGAATCATACTGGCAGGTTTCTATATCAAAGCACGGAGAGAAGAGCGGTTCCTTTCGGAAGAGTTTGGCGCCAGGTTTGAGGAACATGCCAGGCAAACCGGAATGTTTTTACCAAAGTGGACTTAGGAAACTCCGGAACGGTGTGCGATAGGCGTATCTAAGTATCTGGGGTTCAGCACGTTAGCGAAAAAACAACTCTGGCGAACTGCCGTACTATCTTTTCGGTACGCCCTGTACATTAGTCGCATTGAACCCACCAGTTCTTGGAGCCTATACTCGTAAATAGCCCCCCTCACTAATGCAGGCTGAGAAATAAATCGTGGACCCTCGGGATCCGAATCACAGAGTGCCTGGAGGGCGGAACGGATCAAGCTGCCTGAGGAATGCATGAAGACAACGATTAAACTCTTGCTGCTGGTGATTCTGGTTGTGCCGGTGGCTCGCGGACAGAATCCCTTAGTAGCGGGAGTCGCGCCGACATTCGAGGTTGGTGGTGGGTATTCGTATGTAAATACAAGCGTGCCGTCAGAGAGCCGGCTGGGGATGAACGGGGCGTTTCTGACCGGAAACGCCGACTTCACTCGCTGGTTCGGAATTGCGGCGGACCTTGGTTATGTGCGAAATCCAGATGCGTTCAGCGCCAGACACAGCGCGGATATTCTGACGTATATGGCGGGACCGGTGTTTTACCCGGTACGCAAACGAAACATGAATGTATATACGCGTGTATTGCTGGGCGGAGCGAGGGAAACAGGCGTGAATTTCGAGCACGATGGAGACTTGCTGCTCGGATACACAAACAAATTTGCGTGGGCGGTAGGAGGCGGCGTCGAGTATCGATTGTCGCGATCGTTCGCGGCGCGGGGTGGAGCCGATTTTCTACATACGTCATTCTTCAGTCCAAGTATAACGGTGCAGGGGCAAACTGGGATTCGAGCGACCGTGGGATTGATCTATAACTTCGGAGAGGGCCACGAAAAGTAGCGCCGCGGCTTCCTGAGCTAACCGCCAGAAAAAGCATAATCCGAGCGAAAGTTGTTGCTGAAACACGGGTAAGCCAGTAGTGTGCGGAAGGCTAAGGATGCTTCCGCAAACTGCAACACCTCTAACCAAAAATCAGTGGAACGGTTTCTTCGCGTCGTGGGGCGGATGGGCGCTGGACGGGATGGATTCGTACATTTTTGCGCTGGTGCTAGTGCCGGCGCTGAAGGAACTTCTGCCGAAGTCGGGATTGCGAGCAGACGTGGCTGGAGTCGGCTATTACGGAGGACTGCTGTTCGCGCTGTTCTTGATGGGATGGGGATGCGCATTTTTGTGGGGTCCGGTCGCGGACAAATATGGGCGGGTGCGCGCTCTGATGCTGACGATTCTTTGGTATTCGTTATTTACATTTCTTTGCTGCTTGAGCACACGAGTGTGGCAACTGGCGATATTCCGTTTTATGGCGGGGGTCGGCATCGGTGGCGAGTGGGCTATGGGTGGCACATTTGTGGCAGAAGAGTGGCCCGAAGACCGCCGGAAGATGGCGGCGGGTTGGATGCACACCGGGTATTACGTGGGCTTCCTGCTCGCCGGAGTGGCGAACTATCTGATTGGGGCGCGCTATGGATGGCGCGCTATGTTCGCGGTGGGCGGTTTACCCGCGCTGTTGGTGAGTTTCATTCGCTATGGAGTGAAAGAGCCACGGAGATGGGAGAACAAAGCCAAGGAGCTTCGGAATTGGTCCCTGTTGCGGCCTGTTGCGGTATTGTTCGCCCCGGAATTCCGGAAGCGGACATTGCTGAATTGTACGTATGTGCTGGTGTCCATCGTGGGGCTGTGGGCCGGGTCGGTGTATGTTCCTGCGGCGGTGACGGAGATTGCTGGTCGCGGGAACATGACCAAGGCAGAGGTGACCCATTTGGTTTCGCTGGCCACGATAATTCTTTCCGTGGCGACGATTTTAGGCTGTATCATTTTGCCGCCGATTGCCGAACGCATCGGGCGGCGTTGGACGCTGGCGCTGTATTTTGCGTTGATGATGTTTTCGATTTCGGTTGGATTTGGTTACGTGTTTTATCTGCCGAGCAACACGACGAATCTGTTTTTCGTGTGCTTGTTCTTTCTAGGGCTAGGTGGAGCAAATTTCGCGATGTACACGCTCTGGTTGCCGGAGCAATACCCGACGGAGTGCCGGGGCAGCGCATTCGCCTTCGCCACGTCGGTAGGAAGATTCATTGGGGCCGGGTTTACTTTTCTGGTGGGCGCGGGCGTGGGTCATTTCCATTCAATCGGCACGCCGGTGGCCTACACGGCTTTGGCGTTTCTGGTGGGTTTGCTGCTCATCCCGCTCGGTTACGAGACAAAGGGGCAACCGCTGCCGGCGTAGGCGGAAAAGAAAACCCTACCAGCAGGCCGCGTCGCGAAAAAAAAGGCCCCGCACGCGGGATAGACGCGCGGGGCCCGTTGAACCAACGGAAAGACTAGGCTTCTTCTTCGACGAGGGCTTCGCCGTGGGCGGCCTTGTGAGCGGCGATAACCTTATCGGCCAATTCATTGGGGACATAGTCGTAGTGGGAATATTCCATGGAGTAGCTGGCACGGCCCTGGGTCATGGAGGTTAGGTCGGTGGCGTAGGACAGCATCTCCGAAAGCGGCACGAGGGCCTTGACGATAACGTTGTGTCCGCGGGATTCGCTGCCTTCAATACGGCCACGGCGAGAGCTGAGATCGCCCATCAAATCTCCAGAGAACTGATCAGGGGCGAAGACTTCCACGCGCATAATCGGCTCGAGCAGGGCGGGCCGAGCCTGTTTCATGGCTTCCTTGAAAGCGAGAGAGCCAGCAATTTTGAAGGCGATATCCGAGGAATCGACGTCGTGATATTTGCCATCGTAGACGATGGCACGGAAATCGGTCATGGGAAACCCGGCCAGATGGCCGCGAGCGGCGGCTTCGCGGATGCCGCGCTCGACGGAAGGTATCCAGTTTTTGGGAATGGCGCCGCCGAAAATGTCGTCGACGAATTCGATACCCTTGTTGCGTTCGGTCGGTTCGAATTTGACGCGACAAACCCCGAATTGGCCGTGGCCACCGGATTGTTTCTTGTGCTTGCCTTCGGCGTCGGCTTTGCCACGGATGGTTTCGCGGTAGGGGACCTTGGGCGGCTTGAGAGTGAGATTGACGTTGTAACGTTTTTGAAGCTTGGCTACAACGACTTCGACGTGCTGCTGGCCATTGCCGGCAAGCAGAAATTCCTTGGTCTGAGGGTCGCGCGAGAAGCGCAGCGCCGGGTCTTCTTCCATAATTTTGTGAATGGCTACGCCGATCTTGTCTTCATCCGCGCGGGACTTGGGTTCCACCGCGAAGGTGATGGAAGGTTCCGGAAGATTCGCGGGAGCGTAGAAAATGGGGGCGTTCTTGTCGCCCAGCGTGTCGCCGGTGACGGTTTCCTTGAGTTTTGCGATCGCGCCAATGTCCCCGGAATGCAGCTCCTGAATTTCGGTGAGTTGCTTGCCTTGCACGATCATGGTGTGCTGGAAGCGTTCCGGGATATTGCGATTGAAATTCTGAACAGTAGCGTCATTTTTAAGGACACCGCTCTTCACCTTGAAATAGTTAATGCGGCCGGCGAAGGCATCGGCGAGCGTCTTGAAAACGAAGAGCGAGAGCGGCTGGGAATCGTCGTACTTGCGATCGATGCGGTCACCCTTGCCGGCGGGTTGCGTGTAACCCACTTGTGCGTGCTCATCCGGATGGGGGAAGACATCCGCGAGGAACGTTAACAGACTGGCGCTGCCGACATTGCGCGTGGAAGAGACCATGAGCACAGGAATAATCTTTTCCGTGACGATAGCTTTACGGACCGCAGGAATCAGATCCTGAACCGGAATGGTCCCTTCGCGAAAGAATTCCTCCATCATCTCGTCGTCGCCTTCGGCGATCATTTCGACGAGTTTTTCGTGTGCTTCTTCCGCTTCATCCTTTAGAGCATCGGGAATATTTTCGATAGCGGCTTTACCGTCACCATCGGGCGTGTACAGATGTGCTTTCATCGAAACGAGATCGATCACGCCACGAAATCCCTTTTCGCTGCCGATGGGCATTTGCAGGGCGACTACGTTACGGCCGAAAAGTTCAACGAGAGATTCCATGGAACGCTCGAAGCTGGAGAGTTCGCGATCCATCCAGGTGAGCACAAAGGCGCGGGGAATATCGTATTCTGCGCAATAATCCCAGACCTTTTCGGTGGTGACCTGAGCGCCGACATGAGCGTCGACGGTGATGAGCGCGGCATCGGCGGCAACGAGAGCAGCCTTAGTTTCGGTGATGAAAGTGGAATAGCCGGGAAGATCGATGAAATTAATTTTGACGTTGTTGCCGGAACAGAGGGTGCAGGGCCATTCGGCGTGAGCTAGGCCAGTCTGAATGGAAATCTTGCGGGCGATTTCTTCTTCGTCCCAGTCCGTAGTGGTGGTGCCCTCCGCAACTTTGCCGAAGCGCTGGGTCGCGCCGGCGGTGAAGAGTAACGACGACACCAGTTGCGTCTTGCCGGTGCCGCCGTGACCTACAATGCCAACGTTTCTGATGTCCTTGGTGGGATAAATTTTCATGACAGACCTCCGCGTGGGGTGGCTTACAAGGTCACCGGGCGACGGTCCGCCGAAGAAATAAGGCGCGGGCCCGCGCCTGGCGAGGTTGTAGATTTTGAAGGAGAGCGCGGCCCGACCCTGGGTCCCGAGAAGCGGGGCGAAGGAGGATCGAATAATCCCTGGTCCGCTCTTCTTAACGAGCCGATGCTAGCACAGGGAAATGGTGGCGGCAACGAGGAGGAGGCTCACGGCGACGGCGGAACAAGGAATAGAGCCTTCAGGATGAGTTTGCTGGATCGAGGGACGTCAATAACGCGCACGCAATCCGGGAGGCCAGGGGATTTGACGAGAACCGAGTGTGGGCCAACAGGAATTTTGAGAGTGGCGGGCGCATTGCCGATAAATTTCGCGTCGACATAAATTTCGGCGGACTCCAGATCGGAAGTAATGGTGAGAGTGCCGAAATCTTGTGGAGAGGAGGTGGGTGGGATAGGGGGCACGAAGGAGTCCATAGGTTCGGTAGGAGCTGGAGTGGCGGGATAGGCTAATTCCTGAGTGTCTGCTGCTACGGCGGAAGGATGGGCGGTTGCTTTTGCAGCGCGTTGCGCCGGTGCCGTGTTGGGATAGAAACGGCGGAGCAGAGCCAGGAGGTCGCCGGCGCTGAGAGCAAAACTTATGCCGCTGACATTTTTGCCCACGACTTTCAGCGTGTTGATACCGATCACTTCGCCGCGGATATTCACCAGCGGACCGCCGGAATTGCCGGGATTGATGGGCGCGTCGGTTTGAATCCATGTGCCCGGGCCGGCAGCGGGGAACTGCCCGACGGCGCTGACGATACCTTTGGTGACGCTAAAAAGCATGGCGTCGCCGGGATTGCCGATGACCAGAACCGATTCTCCCTGGCGGACGAGGGAAGCGTCAGCCAATGTGAGATGGGGAAACATGAAATCCGCTGATGGCGGATCAACCTTCACGAGAGCGAGATCAACGTTGGCGTCGATGTAGACGACTTTGGCGGGCAATTGCGCGCCATTCGGCAGCAAGGCCAACAAACTGGAATCACCGCGGGCGACATGGGCATTGGTGGCGATGATACCGGTTTCCGTGACGAAAAATCCGGAGCCGGAGCTGTTCAGAGCTTTCAAGCGAACAACCGCAGGTTTGGTGCGTTGTACGACTTCTTCAAGCGTCAACTCGGGTTGAACCGCAAGAGGTCGCAGACCGGGTGTGGCGGAAACCGAGCCGGTAAAGGCGCTGGCAACGCTTACAAGGTCGACCTGGAAGTGATCCGACTTGAAGAGCCAATACTGACCATGATGCCTGCCATGGAGATCGACCCAATCCATCGGGCCTTCGGTAAGAGGAATTTCGTGGGTAACGAAACCAGCCAGGGACACACGAGCGACTATGGCGTGCCCGAGGCGCTGGACCAAGTGCGGTTTTTGTCCGATGAAAATAGCCACCTGGGAATTTTTTCTCGAGCGGCGTCGTGCCGACGGGGACTCCGTCCAGTTCGACCGTTGCGCCAGGAGGATTGCTGGTGATCGTGAGTGATTGGGGTGAAGCCGGGGTAGGAAAACTCAACGGAAACAAGATAAGGATTATAAACAGGCCAATGAGGAAGCTCAGAGAGGGACGAAGCATAACAGATCCCAATACGTTAAGTATACTATAAGTAATTTATATTCGCAGGATTGTGAGGAAGGTCAGGGCGTCTTAGGAGTGTGACCGGAGCAGGACAGAACCGGAAGACGTGGATACTTGGGGAAGCGCGGGTCGGACAAGGATAGCTGACAAAGAAGGAATTGCGAGCCGCGGGAGGAAGCGATTTGACGAGCATGAATGCAATTGACGCATAGTCCAAGCGCGGCAGAGGGGTCTGGTAGTTTAGGTTCGACCGACATATTTGCAATCTTCCGGACTAATTGGGTTTGGGCGCATCCGCGGGAGTGGTGGCAGTCGGAGGCGTCGGATTCGGCTTCTCGAAACGCGAATCCTCGATTGGCATATTCACTTCTATCTTTTCGGCAGTGATTCTTTGAGTCTGATCGGTACCCGGTGCATCCGATTCGATCAGGAAGGGATATTTCAGTCCATTAATTTCGCGAAAATCGTGGAAGAAAGACTCCCATGGCACATCTTTTCCATTAATTTTACGATTGCCTTCCCACTTGAGGAGAAGAGAGGTCGATGCGTCGAAGTAGAAGAAGCTGACGTCGCCAATTTTACTGGTGAGCTTGAGCTTATATGCGGGCTTACCCACAATCTCCTCTTTATCGACGAACTCGATTTGGTTTCCCTTGTCTTTGTAATCGACGAATGGGCCGTCGAAATCAGCTTCATCGAAAATGTTACGAATGTCGGAATCGCTCATGGCCTGGACGGATGGGTTGGGAGTAAAGGGATTATAGACCCAGCCGGAAGCCTTGCCGTCGTAAACACGAATCAGAGTCTGGCCATTGAGGGTGATTTCCATGTGCATTTTCAGTGGACGCTTGCGCTCGACTACAAAAGGACCTTCGGCATCGGGACCGAAGGAAATCGTGCCGCTAACGCGTTCGGTCTTGACCGATTTGATCTTTTCCACACCACCACGAGCGGCGATGTAGTTGGAGATAACGTCGTCCACTGATTGCGCCGAGACCGGAAGAACGATGAGAAACAGCGCGGCGACAAATAAAAGTCTGCGATGCATAAGAAGATGGTAGAGGCAGATGGAGAAGGGGTCAACTGGCCGGGTTATAGCAAGCGAATGGTTCAGGTGCGTACCTGTGCTTTTAGTGATTTGAGTACACGATGGCGTTCATACGGCGGTGATGAAACCGGATTCGCAATTGGCTATGCCGTAGGCCATACGAGGAGTGTTGAAGGCGAAGCCGGGATCGCCGTTTTTGTCGAGCAGGATGACGCCACCGGTGCCCTTTCCGCGGCGGGCAAGGAGTTGAATAGCCGCTTGTGCAGCGCGCATGGGATTAGATCCCGCAGGGCGCAGGAAGTCGCAGACGGTCTTGGCAAGAATGACTTTCATGATGGCTTCGCCAAATCCAGTCGAGGAGACGGCTCCGGTTTCGGAATCGGCGTAACAACCCGAGCCGATAAGAGGCGAATCGCCGACACGGCCGGGCAGTTTGCAACATGTGCCACCGGTAGACGTGGCGGCGAAGAGGCGGCCTTGCTCATCGAGAGCGACCGCACCCACAGTACCCTGCTCGTGTCCACGATGATGCTCGGCGTTGTGCGAGCCTTGACGGCAGCGTTCCCAAGCTTGGCGCTCGGCGGGGGCAATGAGTTCCTCTGGATCGCATAAGGGGATGCCTTGATCGAAGGCGAACTGCTCCGCTCCCTGAGAGATCAGCATCATGTGAGGACATTTTTCGAGGACGGCACGCGCGGCTTGGACTGGATTTTTGATGCGACGAAGGCCAGCGACCGAGCCGGCGCGAAGGGTGGAGGCGTCCATAATAATCGCGTCGCATTCCACATAGCCGTCGAGGTTCAGATGAGAACCGTAACCAGCATCGAAGACCGGATCGTCTTCGAGCACAGTGATCGCCGCTTCGATAGCATCGAGGGCGTGGCCACTATTGGAAAGGACCGCATAGCCGGCATGAAGGGCGCGGAGACACCCGGCTTTGCAGGGCTCGACAGCGTCATCGGGAATATCCCACGCGCCACCGTGAACGATGAGAGAAGGTCGCATGGAGGAAAAGGATAGCAGATGTTCATAAGGTGGATGGGTGCTCAGGGGGCGAACCGAGAGTTATACGAAGAAATCCAATATGAAAAGGAAGAGGCCTAGGAACAGAAGGAAGGCGCCCCAGGAAAACCGCCTACGTGGAAGTTGAACAACGGAATGGAAAAAGCTAATCGGAATAACGCGCAGGCGCGACTCTCCGCGGCGCTCGTAAAACGGACCAGCAGGAACATAGCGGGAGAAATTGCGGCGCAGGGTGGAGAGTTCGTTATCGACCCAGAAATAAAATTCCGCGCGATGCCGCCAAAGGGTGAACGCGCCGAGTACGAAGACGGCGTAACCGAGACAAGTGAGAAGGCCGAGAGTTGGACCGGAACCCCAGTAAAGCATAAGACCTCACCGCGGCTGGGCGGAAAGAATCAAGCTTCGTCGTGAATGGTGACGAGGCGAACGACTTCGAATTCTTTTTTGCCAGCGGGGGTGGCAACTTGCACTTCATCGCCAACCTGGCGATTCAGAAGCGCGCGGCCGATAGGAGAAGTGGTGGAGATCAGGCCCTTTTCGACGTCGGCCTCTTCGCTGCTGACCAGCTTGTATTCGACCTCAATGTTGCGTTGCACGTCAAGCACAAGTATGCGAGAGCCGTAGCCGGACCGATCCTTCGGGATATTCGTAAGATTGAGCATGCCGAGATCGCCCATGCGCTTTTTAAGCTGACCAATTTTGGCGTTCACGTAGCCCTGGCGCTCCTTGGCGTACTTGTACTCCGCATTTTCGGAGAGGTCGCCGTGAGCGCGCGCTACGGCGATTTCCTTGGGAAGTTCGACGTTGAGCTCATGTTCCAGCAAATCGATTTCCCGCTGAAGCTTCTGTTTGATTTTGGAGATAGGGTCAGTCATGCGCTACCAACGTCCTGAGAAAAATGATGCGGAATCCGGCCAGGCCAGACTCCGCTGGCAAACATTATAAGCGGGAGAGAAATGGTGGTACAAGGGGCAGGGTGGTAGGCGAGTCGACGATGGCTGCAAGTACCGAAATATCTGATAGTTGACCGGGATTTGTGACCCTAGCGGACTTGAAGTTCGACGCTTTGAGTGGCGGTTTTACCAGCAGCGTCCGTAATCGTAAGCGTATACGTGGTGGTTTTTCCGGGAGAAACGTCGAGGCAACGATTGTGCGACGGCCAGACTTCGCCGATGGGAGGATCAACCGTGACGGTCTTGGCATTGGCCACGTCATAGCAGAGTTGTGCGGTTTCACCGCGACGCACGAGAGAGGGAGAAATGTAGAGAGCGCGGATGGACAATTCCGAACCGCCAAGTTGTTCGATGGCAGCTTGATCTTCTTCGCGACGCTGTTCGGCGGTCTTTTGGGCGTTGTGCCGCTGGTAATCTCGATTGGATTCGTAGCGATAAAGGAAAAGAACAACGAGATAGCAGATGACGGCGCCGAAGATAATTCCAGAGTAGAGATAAGGATTCTTGAAGACGGATTTTGTTGGGGGAGTTGACGTGTCCATGCATTTCGCTCCCAGGAGCACTGTGGCAGAGTACGAGAGGAATGCAGGCAGGACAAGGGGAGGGTGCCTCATTCAGCACGAGCTGTAGAACAGAGCGTGGAATGCGGTACGCGCATGCCGTCAATCAACGTGGTAACGTTGCGCTAACACCGGTTGTGCAGTCGCTTGACCGGTATGGGTTCGGGTTCCAAACTGACAGAAATGCCCACGGCAGTCGACGAACGCATGGAAGTTAGCCACTCAGCGCACCTGACTGCGAAAACGGAACGCTGCGCGGTACTGATTTTTCTATTTTTCAGTTTTGTGTACTTGCTGACTTCCAGCGGGCGGGTCCGCACGATCGACGAGTACATGGCGTTCTTTGAAACGGAAAGCCTGGTTCTGCGGCATTCGACAGCAGTGCCGCAGGCTGTGCAACTCAATTATTATTACGGCAAATACGATATTCATGGACAGCCGCGGGCACCTTACCCGCCCGGGCATCCTCTGCTCGCCACGCCGTGGTACCTTGCCGGACGGTTTGTGCTGGAACCACTCGCCAGAATGCCAGAGAGGGCGCGCCTAATGATTTTGGAAGCTGCGGTGTGTTTTAGCAGCGCGTTTTTTTCCGCAGCCATCGTGGTGTTTCTATTCTTAATTTGCCACGCGCTGGGACTTAGCTTTCACAATTCGCTTTATACCGCTGCGATCGTGGGAATTGCGACGCCGGTGTTCGCGTATTCCTCCTGGTTTTTTTCTGAGCCGCTGACGACGGCGTTAATGATGGCGGTTGCCTATTTCGTATTCGCGTGCCACCAAGGGGAGGCCGTTCCCGTTGGTTCGGCGGTTATTGGGGGGGTACTACTCGGGATTGCGGTATTTGTTCGTCCAGCGCATGTATTGGTGGCCGCGGTTTTTTTTGCCGCACTGTTGCTGCGAGATGGCCGCCGAGGCCTACGGCCTGCATTCACATTGGCGATTGTTTCGGCAATCGGACTTGGGGTATTGCTGCTGTATAACTTTCACCTGTACGGAAATGCGCTCGAATTTGGATATCCCGCAGTGGCCGAAGGGGGGAAGCGTCTTAACTCTTTTGAGACACCCATTCTGACGGGGCTGTTTGGATTCTTGTTTTCGCCGGGCAAATCGATTTTTCTGTTTGCACCGCCGATGATCGTGGCCCTCGTGGGGATACCGCGGCTATGGAAGGGGGATCGCGGATTAGCTACCGTGGCTGCTGCATCTCTGCCGGTGTATTTATTGTTTTACGCGCGATATAGCCAGTGGGAAGGCGGCTATTGCGTTGGACCACGGTATTTGGTTCCCACGCTCGCGCTGCTATGTATAGCGATTGCACCAATGATGTCGAACCTGGGGAAGGGTGCGCGAATCGCTGTGATTTCGCTGACGCTGGTGGGATTTGCAGTTCAGGTTATCTCGATAGCAACAAGTTTTATGGAATCGCAGGTGCCTGCCGGAGTGTATTACGGCCGTAATTGGAACTACCAGATGAGCTACTCGCTGTGGAGCCAAGTCAGAGTGCTGACGCATCACCTCGGCGACCGCACTCCGGCGCGACTGGGATTAGGTTTCGATCGATGGTTTGTGTTTTTGGCCAAAGCGGGGGCGTCTCACGTCTTTCTGGGCTCCATGATTTGCTTCATGCTGATCGGAGGAATGTTGTCGGGCATAGCGCTGCACCGAACATTAAGACAGGCAGATGAACCGCTCCTGAGTTCAGGTGGTAGTGCTTAAGTTTGCAATCCGGCGTGCAAAGCATCGTAGAGACGACTGGCGACGATGGAGTCCTCTCCCGGCTGGAGCATCCACACGCCGACGATTATGGTGTTACTACCGCCGGGCAGTCCGGCGCTGGCGGGCGCGCCTCCGGTGCCGGGGTTCAATTCGATTCGGGGAGTTCCCGCTCGCAGCTTTTTCATCACGTCGGTAGCGGATAGCTTGATGCGGTTTTGGTCGTAGGTGATGAGCAGGTGCGGAACGTGGTTGGCGACTTCGGGAACAAATGTTTGAGCTTGGACAGTGGGAAGAGTTTTGACCTTAGCGGCGATGAGGTCGGCACGTTTCTGGAACTCAGCTTGGAATGCGGGGTCTTCCTGGTTGAGAAACCAATCGACCGCGGCGACCAAGCCGACGATTTCTTCCTTGGCCACCTTCATGCCGCGACCCACGGTATTGGAATAGGGGGAATTGTTGAGCTTGGCGGCATCGATGAGATCCTTGCGGCCAAGAAGCAGGCCGGTGTTTTGCGGGCCGCGGAGGCCTTTGCCGCCGGAAAAGGTCACAAGGTCGAAGCCCATTTGAGTGTAGTTCCAAAGATTTGAGATTGGGGGAACATCGGCGGCGGCATCGTTGAAGCAGGGCACGCCGTGTTGGTGAGCGACGCGGATCCAGTCTTCGCGGGAGATCTTGCCGCCTTGGGCCGCGTTGAAGAAATGGCACATTACGGTTTTGTCGTTGAAGGTTTTTTCGAACTGGTCCATAGTTTCCACTTCGACGAACTTGATCCCGCAATTGCGAAGGGCGTGATCGTAGTCGTAGCGATGGGCTTTCTGGACGATAACTTCATACTTCAGGTCGCCCATGTTTGTGGGAATACCCAGGATTGCGTTCTCCTTGCCAGCCGTCACACAAGCCGCTACGCCAAGGGTAAGCGCGGACGCGGCACCCGCAGTGACCAGGGCGCCTTGGCATTTCAGCCGCTGCGCCAAATACGATCCGGCAGCATCGTGCAGCTCTAGGATGTTCACAGGCTTTTGCGAGGCGATCGCGATGGCGGCTTGCACCTCCTCTGGCATGGTCGAGGCAGAGAGCACGGTATAGGTGCCGGCGGCATTGATGAACGGAGTAACGCCGAGCTTTTCGTAGTAATCGACACCCTTTGACGAAGGGGGAGCGGAGGGCGGATCGGCACCCCGCAAACTTGGAGCGGCATAGGCGCTTATGGCTCCAGCGAGCGCGGCACCAGCGCCTTTTTCCAACATTTTGCGACGAGCAATTTTTTCAGACATGCAAACCTCCGGGTTCGTTTTCGAATAGCCATCTAAAGATCAAGCTACAAGATATCGAACTAATGACGGGGAAAATCATCCGCAGTGGACGGGTGATCGCCGCCGAGAATGGGAGAAGTGAAATATTCCTTTCGAGCCTTTTCCCATTCGACCATGCTCAGGCCAGAAGGATCGTAAACGATGCGGCCGGCGCGGACGGTCATGCGCGCAGTAATGTTGGTATCGCCATCCATGCGCGCCCAACCACAATCGATGAAACCAAATTTGCCGTGATCCACCTGAAGGACAGCGATGTCGGCGTCCTTACCGACGGAAAGCGTGCCAAGCTCGGGATGATGGATTTCGTGGGCGGGATTGACGGTGGCACGCTTGATGAGGTCGGCAAGCGGCACACCCATGGAGGCAAATTTCGAAAGGACATTGTCGTAGCTGAGAATGGTGTAATTCTCGATGTGAAGATCGGTCGAGATGGAATCGGGTAGGAAACCCTGTTTGACAGCAGGCACGGCATTGCGGAACCAGAAACTGCCAGCACCATGACCAACGTCAAAAAACACTCCGCGCTGCCGAGCTTCCAGCATAATCGGATTCAACTTGCCGTCCCGCAGAATGATCGGGAATTGCTGCGCGAATACGTGCGTATGAATGTCTCCCGGGCGGGCCTTCTTAAGGATCAGATCGGCGTAACTGCGATCGGGGCGCGGCCAAAAGTCATACATCACCGGCCGGTTGGTTGCCGCAGCACAAGCGATGGCGCGGTCTACAGCGACCCACGGTTGATGTTCGGGGTCCCAGGGTTTGTCGGCCCAGTAGTGGGCGGTTTTCACGCCGACGATGAGATCCGAATATTTGTTGATGGTGTCGGCGCAGCGCTTGACGTCCATCTCGTCGACACTTTGTTCCAGACCGCCGCTCATGCCGTTGGCGACGATATTGAGGAAAGCTAAAACACGGATCTCGGCGTGATCCATCACGCTTTCCTTTTCTGTAAGGAACGATTCCGCGCCAGCGGTACCGGCATCGACGATTGTGGTTACACCGGAAGTGAGGGGTAGGTTCGCGGGGATGGCGTAGGGTTGGATGTGAGAACGAGCTGTGGGATCAAACCAATTGAGAGGCGCGCCACCGGTGGTGATGTGAACGTGAATATCGATCAGGCCGGGAGTGACGTAAAGACCGGTGGCATCGACCACCTTGCCCGCAGACGATGCTGGAATATCTTTCTGAACGGCAGCGATTTTCCCGCCGGAAACAGCCACGTCCATCACTTCATCAATGTTGTTGGCCGGATCGATAACGTGACCGCCTTTCAGCAGAAGATCATATTGAGGAGTTTGCGCTTGAGCAGAGGGGAGAAGAACAAGGAGAGAGAGGATAGCGACTAAGTGCAGAACGATTGCTAAGGAAGGTTTCATACAGGTCCTTTCTACGGGTTGCTGATACATGAGTATCTACAAAAGTGTGTGTTTCGAAAAGCGAGAGCGAGAGTGCCTGGAAGACGATGATTGAGGTGTAGCGCACAAGCCCGTCCAAATGGAAAACGCTGCAGCGTATAACCACGCATCCAGGAACGGAAGGCCCGAACAGGGAGCAAATTGGGCATACTCTGATCGTCGCTATTAAAACGAATCAATGCAAGTCTACTCAGTCTGAGGTGAGTTGTCACCCCTCGTGAAAAATGGAAAATGGGAGTAAGCTGGAGCTTCAAGAGGAATGTTGCATCGGTTTTGGTCAGCGAAAATTCGGAGCCGACATGGGGATGGATCGAAGGACGTTCGTCAAGAGAACTTGCGTCGGAAGCGCAGGACTGTTTCTCGGGGGAGTGCCCACGCCCGGCACGGAACAGGTGGGGCTGCCCAAGGCACCGCCAATCAATGTACATGAAGCGCCCCCCATCAAGAAATCACCATTGAGGATGCCGGGATTGTATCCCGGGCGAGTAGTGGAAGTGGCGGACAGTAGCGTCATTGCGAACAATCGAGTCTCGCAGCCGGTCGTCCACGACATGCTCGAACGCGCACTGAAGGAATTGACGGGGGAAAATTCAGCAAAGGCGGCATATGCAAAGTTCATCGAACCAAATGATGTGGTGGGAATCAAAATCAACCCATCGGGCGCGCCGGCGTGCTGCTCTTCTCCGGAGGTAGTGCGGGAGATTATTGACGGGGTCAATTCGATCGGAGTGCCGCTGAAAAACATCGTCGTATATGACCGCTTCGGTTATGAAATGGATCTGGGGAGCTACCAGGCGTTATTGCCGCCGGGAGTGCCCGTGGTTGGAATTCAGGACGGATTGCTCGATGCGTCCGGCTATGATGCGAACGTGTACTGTGAAATGAATTTTTTCGGAGAGTGGGAGACACGTTCGTACATGGCCAGCATCGTGGCGAACAGGTTGGACAAAGTTATCAATGTGCCCACGTTGAAGGATCATTCCGCGTCGGGAGTGACGGGCTGCCTGAAGAATGTGGCGTACGGAACATTCAATAACGTGGCGCGGTCGCATAAGGAGCCGTACTCCTTTACCAATCCTCTGATTGGAGTGATGTGCACGGTCGAGCCGCTGCGGTCAAAAGTAGTGCTGAACATCATGGATGGTACGCGCATGGTGTGGCATGGAGGCCCGCTGACGCAGAATCAGAAGTTCATCTATCCCGCAGGATTGTTGCTGGTCAGCACAGACCCGGTGGCAATGGATAGGATCGAATTGGAGGCAATCGACAAAAAGCGCCGGGAAGAAGGCGCGCCATCGGTTTGGGAACACGACCCGAAAAGTCTGGTGAAAGACACTCGAGAGTTTTTCGAAGATGCACATACGAATTTGTTTTACCGGCAGCCGGGACACATTGAAGCTGCCGGAAAATTAGGGCTTGGCGTATACGATTTAAATCAGATCGACCACAGGAAACTGCAGATCAGTTAACGCGATGACAGACAAATCCTTAGTGCCTGAAGTTCCAAGCGATTCGGAAAACGATTGGGTAACGCTACTGAAGGACAACGCGCGAACGGGGGGCTTAGGGGCACCTGTCTTGGCATCTCCGGCAAGAGCGCGTTGGCAGACGCGGGCGGGCAGCTCAATCCGTTCGGCGCCGGTGTTACGGGAAGCCACGCTGTACGTGGCGGCTTCGGAAGGATACTTGTACGCGATTCATACCGATACGGGCCGCCAACAGTGGAAATACAAAGCCGGCGGCCAACTACATTCGACCCCGGCGCTGAGCGGCGAGATCGTCCTGTTCGGATGTGATGACGGAAAGCTGTACGCAGTGAACGGGAAATCCGGCACAAAGTTGTGGGAAGCAGCGACCGGAGGCGAAATATGGGCGTCACCGGTGGTACGCCAAGGGTTGGTGTATTTCGGAAGCGCTGACGGGCACATGTACGCCGCCGAGGTGAAAACGGGAAAACACAGGTGGAAAGTGCAACTAGGCGGCCGAGTATTTTCCACTGCGTATGCGGCGGAGGAGAAGGTATACGTCGGGTGCGGGGATGGCCATATCCACTGCCTGGACGCAGCAACGGGAAAGGGCATTTGGAGCACGTTGACCGGAAATGGAATCGACTCGTCGGCAGCTCTCATAGGAGACATGCTGGTGATTGGTTCGGAAGATTTTTTTGTTTATGGCTTGGACGCTACGAATGGGAAGGTACGTTGGAAGTATGAGACCGGGTTAGGAATTGCGGCGCCGCCGGCTGTATCCGGAGATGTGGCGGTCATTGGAAGCAAGGATGGATTCTTGTATGCGCTGGAAGTGGGCAGCGGGAAGCTGAGATGGAAGGTTCTGGCGGGCGAGGTGATTACCGGCCCAGCAGTGTTTGGCGATTCCGTGATTTATATCCAGTCATGGGGCTTGCACGCGCTGGATGCGACCGACGGAAAGGTCATCTGGCGCGCAGGGCTTGGTTCCGGAGTACAGAATGCGCCGGTAATCTCTGGGAAAACGATGTACCTAACGAGCCAAGAAGGTGACGTGTATGCGTTGGAGTAAAGCGCTGGCGTCCGCAGGAGTGATTGCGTCAATGCCACTGGTACTGGCAACTCCGCGGGAAACGAAAACACCCTTAGTTCACAAGACAAAATATACGATGGGAACGGTGTACGAAATTGCCGCATACGACGAGTCGCCGGAGCACGCGTCGCAGGCTATCGACAAGGCCTTGGCGGAAATCGTGCGGCTGGATGGGGTGTTGAGCAACTACAAGCCGGATAGTGAGCTGAGCCAGCTAAACCGAAATGGGCATTTTCATGCGATTAAAGTGTCGGCCGATTTGTATCGAGTCATCGAGGAATCGGTTAAGTACTCAAAACTGTCTCAGGGCAAATACGACATTACAGTGGCCCCGTTGGTGGACATGTGGAAAGCAGCGCTGCTAGGGAGCCGAGCGCCTAGCGAAACGGAACAACAGAAGCAGAGGGCGTGTGTAGGGTACGAGAAAATCGAGTTAACCCCACCGGACACAGTGGAGTTTCATTCGCCATGTATGCGAATCGATGTCGGCTCCATTGGCAAGGGCTACGCGTTGGATAAGGCAGTGGAGATCCTGCGCGCGAACGGGATCAAAAATGCTTTATTGGATGCAGGGCAAAGCAGCATTTATGGAATGGGCGCGCCACCGGGGCAGAGTGCCTGGGAAGTTCACTTACGTGATCCTTCGAATCGAGTGGACCCGACGGTTTTGCTGAGAGAGAACAGCGTTTCGACGTCGGAGCAGACTCCGCCTAGTCTGCTGGGAAACGACACAGCGGGACACATTATTGACCCGGACAATGGAAAGCCGCTGCAAACGCAATATGCGTTGAGTGTGGTCACGAAAACGGGAACCGCTTCCGATGCGCTATCGACAACCTTGTTGCTGGTTGGCCCGGACAAAGGCAAGTCCATTGTGAAGGAACTTGCGGAGACGGCAGCCATTTGGGTTTCTGCTAATGGAAAAACGGAAACGATAACGACCGGACCGGCAATTCGTTTGGTAGGAGAAACGCAGAAAGAACAAAATCAGCGGGAGTTCGAGAAGAAATGGGTTGGTTCCGAGGGGAAAAGTGATGACGACGTTGCGAGGGTTAATTTTCGTACTGTTGGTCTTGATGGTGTCGGTGCCCGTGGCGCTGGGCAAGGTATACATCCAATGGACAGAGGGCAACATTCCACCGGCGAAAACGCTGGGGGTAAGCGAACTGGTGATTCCCTGGAGCGACCAGGCCCAGAGTCTGGCGATCACCGCGAAGAAACAAGGATATCGAGTTTACCTACTGACGGGTATAGAGCAATCGACAGCAGTGGCAGAAGCAAGTGCGAGTTCGGGGATCGCTGGAATCATTCTGAAGGGTAGCGCGGCGGATGAGAGCCAAGTGGAAGAAAGCGCAGGCAAGCTCCGGTTGAAATACCCGAAGCTGAAAATACTGGCGCTGAGCGCCGGGGGGAAACAGCCGGAAATGCGGGGATGGCTGGTATTTAAAAAGGATGGAATATTGCAAGTCTCGAGCCCAACATCCCAGCCGTGGCTCGATGAGAATCTAGCTATGGTGCGATATGAACGGGCGTTTGAGGGTGGGCAGGCACCGCTGTACACGTTCTCATGGGATGAGACCGACCCGCTGGTGAAGGCGTACGGACCGAGCCCGGCGGATTATTCGCTGGCGGTGGCGGAAGCTGGAGCCTTTCACGCAGACCTGATTCTGGAACTACACAAACGCCAGCAGAACGGATTAGAGACCGGGGATAAACAGACGCTGGCGGATTGGGAGCAGGTGAAACGGGCGATTGCGTTCTATCAGCCGGGAGACGGTCAAAAAGAGGCAATGGCCGTGGGCGTGTTGACGAACGACTACGACCTATCCTACGAAGCAATCAACCTGATGGCGAGGCACAACATTCCCTTTTGCGTGCTGCATTCCGACGACGTGAAATCGCAAGACTTGGATGGATTGAACGTAGTGATTGCGTTCGCCGCACTCAGTAAGGACCTGACAGAAACGATTCGGAAGTTTGCGGAACGAGGAGGCGTGGCGGTGCTGGTGAATCTGCCAGGTACGTATCCCTGGGATTCGGCCCAGGCTTCGAAAAAGAGCGATCCTTCGACGACCTACACGGTAGGAAAGGGACGGGTGATCGAATTGGGGGAGGCAGTCGCTGACCCAGAGACATTTGCGGAAGACGTGCGGCGGTTGATGGAGAAAGATCAAATTCCGGTGAGCCTGTGGAACTCCTTGACTACGATCGTAACGGAGTATCCTGGAGCGAAGCCGGGCGAAGCGACTGTGGAACTCATCAATTATGACGAAGAACGCACACAGGTTCAGGTACAGGTGAAGGGAACATTTGGCTCGGTCAGATATGAAAGTCCGGAACGGGGCTGCTGCGAGGAGCTGAAGCCGTCCCATGTGGATGGCTTCACGCAATTCGTGGTGCCGGATTTGGTGATTGGCGGACGGGTGCACTTGAAAGGCGGCGCGGCGCTATAAATCCCTGATTTGAACAAAACCGTGTGTTTATCCGAGTTGCGTGGGTCGTTAACCAGGCGTGTGAAAACTAGACAATACAATCATTCAGGATTTTGGGCGAGCTTGCATGGCCATTGCCACTAAAGCACCGATGAGAATGGCGGGGAAAAGCTGCCCGACCATCGCTTCCGCAATGGCGAGGGAACGGGCAAAGGGAGCTATGGGCTGGATATCGCCATAGCCGACGGTGGTCAGAGTGGTAAAACTAAAATAGATCAGCTTGGAAGTGAGCTGATCGATGTTGGCTGGCTGAGAAATGAAGTGGAACGAACCCGGATGAAGCTGTTCGACGAGGTCGAAAGCGTAAGACCAAGCCATTCCAACCAGAAGATAGGCGCAGATGCCCCCCTGAATGCGACTCCAGGTGACCGCGCCCTGACGGAACATCACCAGTAATACGATCCGGACATACAGCAATTGAATGATAATCGAAAAAACGCTGCTGAGATGGTGGAGCAACGGTGACGGAAAAATACGAGATGCTGCAAGTTCACAGACGCCAATAATAACCAGGGCGACCGTAGCAATGGTGGCAATTCGGTGTTGCTTGACCACCAAGGCGCCCGAAACCATCAGCGTGACCATGACCAGGTCGAAGAAAAACCTGCCGGAGAGGCCGTCCTGGCGCAGCGGGAAAATTATAAAAATCAGAATCCCCAGGGAGATGGAGACAAGCGTAAGCCCAAGATCGCCGGACCAGAACTCGCTCATCTGCATGTGCAAAATAGCGGTTCGGGACTGATGCGGACCCTCAGATACGTGGTGCGGCTCTCGAGTTAATGTCGACATAGATTGGCGAGATTATAGCCGCGAAGTAGGGGCCGCGAGGAAAATTCTTTGGGAACGATGTCGTGAGAGTTTGGCAGGCTAAGCAAGCCAACGAGGATGCGGAGACAGTTCGGTGCCCGGGGTAACAAGCCGTGGTGAAAGTAACTTCACAGTGATAAACACCGCGGGAATGATACAAACCAACATTCCGAACACCCACATGAGAGACCCGGCGATGATCTGATCGGTCAACGCGGTCATTCCAAAAAGCCTAGGCTCCTTGTTGTACGAGGGGTAGAGCACTCGATCGCAAAAGACTAAAAATGCGCCGAGCGCGCTGCTCGGAATCATTCCCAGGAAAAGATAAACGGGAAGCGACCAGCGTGACCAACGTGCCTCAAATGGAAAGGGTTGGACGACCGGCCACCAGAAAAGGATAGACGTGGAAAGGAAGCAGATATGTTCGACTTCGTGCCAGTAGTCAGATCGGAGAGCGAGTTCGAATGCCGACGGGACATGCCAGGCAATCAAGGCGACCGCGGCCGATATCCAACACACCAGCGGATGAACCAGGACCCTTCCTAAGAGCCGTATGGGTTGATAGCGAAGGAAAGCCCCAAGTGGCACACGAACGAACCACTGAGGTAGGCCATGCAGAAACGGCAGAGCCGGTGAGCCGACCAGGACCAGAGGAGGAACGACCAGCATGAGCAGGATGTGCTGGACCATGTGAATGGTGAGGGATGATTCGTCGAATGCAGAAAGAGGCGAGCCAATCGCAAACCATAGGAAAAACATGCCGGCCAAAAAAGCAGCCAGGCGCCAAGGAGGAACGAGGCCTCGCGCCGACTGCTGAAAACGAATCCAGCCGCGAATATAAACGAACACGGCGAGGATGATGAGCAGGTCAAGCGCGAGAGGCGGTGACCATTCCTTTAGGAGGGACTGCTCTGCGGGCGACATGATCAAAACTCCCGGCCAGGAGTGGCCTTCTGCGTCTGATCCGCGAGTGTGCGCGAAGCATCCCGGGCCGGCTGTTGTCCGGCGGGGTGGAGCGTTTTGAGAAACGCGACGAGAGCAGTTGTTTCCGGTGGACTGAGATTTTTTCCAAAAGCAGGCATATTCCCGCCGCCCTGAATCACTTGTCGAATGAGCTGGTCTTCGGTTTGCACCAGAGCGATGGAATCGAGAGCTGGGCCGCGTTTACCGCCTACGTCACCGAGCGAATGGCAATTGTGGCACTGCTTCAGTTGGAAGATGAGCGCGCCCTGGCGTTCCAGTGCAGTGCGATTCTGAAGGAATGCTGGGGGAATTGGATCGCTGCTCCAGGCGTCCATGATAGGGCTCCAGGGCGCCTCCTTGGCAAGCTGAGTGAATGTGCCGAGTGCCACTCCAGCAACCAAAATCGTGAGAACCGCGATAGGCCGGCGACGCCAACTCCTCTCGCCTTCGCCAAAGACGAACGGAATTGATAGAAGTGCGAGAATGCCGACAACGGGTCCAATCAGGAGCGCGGGGGTCTCCATACTGGGAGGAAGCAACGAGAGCAGTGCATAAATCCACAAAAAGAAAAAATCGGGACGTGGAGCGGTTTGAATGATCGTTGGATCGGGCCGGCCGGTTGGGCCGAAGGGGCCGAAATAGGCGGCGACCAATGCGATCACCAGCAGAATAGTCCCATCGAACAATAGATCCTTCCAAGCTGCAGCGGGGAAAAACGGGATCGCATCTTTTTTCAGGGCGGCCTGATACTGAGCCTCGTAGGTGGCTTTCCGAACGATGCGACCGGGCATGGGCCACTCTGAGATGCCGAGCTTCAGAACCATCCAAACATGCAGGCCGATGAACGCAATCAATAGGCCGGGAATGACAAAAACGTGTAGCGCGAAAAAGCGAGAGAGAGTGGCTCCCGCGATGATCGGACCACCGAGCAAAAGGTGAACCGCCCAACCGCCAATCATAGGAACACGGCTAGTGATCGACGCACCGATTCCAATTCCCCAAAATGCATCCTGATCGAAACGCAAAACCTGGCCGGAGAAAGCCATGCCTAAAGTCATGAGCAACAGGAAAACACCGACAACCCAGGTAAGTTCGCGAGGGAATTTATATGCGCCGAACAGAAAGACCTGGGCCATGTGAATGAGAACGATGGCAACCATGAAGTTCGATCCCCACCCATGCAGAGCGCGGATGTACCAGCCATAGGGTACGGAGTGATTGAGTGCCTGCAAGCTGTTCCACGCTTCTCCGGCGGAGGGGACATACAAAATCGCCAGCAAAATGCCAGTGACAAGCTGCAGACCGAACACAACCATGGCGGCGCTGCCGAATACGTAAAACCAACTGGCCGTTTCAGGAGGCACTGGATGTTCCGCGGCTTCCTTCAGCGGCCCGGCGATCTGCAGGCGAGCATTGAGCCATTTGCCGATTCTGTAGATCAGGAGCATCGGGACTTTCCGTTTAATTTGACCAAGGCGCTGGGACTTCCGTATGTGGGCATTTCTCCGGCTTTGATGAAGAGTTTTCCGCCCTGGATTTTGTATGGATATTCGAATAAACCGCGTTCCGGAGGCCCTGAGGCGCGGGAGCCATCTTCGTAATACACACCACCGTGACAAGGACACATAAACAGGCCAGACTGGGGGAACCAGCGAACGGGACAGTTCAGATGCGCGCAGTTGATGGCAAAAACCTGAAAGGCCTGGGCATCCATGCGGCGCACCCAGCAAGCGCTATCCGCAGTTTTGCCGTCCCAAGGTTGGACATCCGGGTTGCGAAAGGTTGTTAAACGCGTCTGGCCAATAGGATATTGATCAATACTGCCGAGCATGAGCCAGCTTTCATAGCTGTGGGATGAAAAAACGGGAGATAGCAGGTAGCGAAAAATGGGAACAGCTAGAAGCAATGCGACAATGCTATTGAAAAAGATACCTAACTTGGCGAGCATCGCGCGCCGGGAGAGATGCTCGGAGAATTTCATGGGCGTTCCGCCTCGGGCTTCGCCGGACGGGGAAAAGGACGCCCAGCGAATTGTGGACGTTGGGAGGAAAGCCACGCGACAACGTCGGAAATGTCTTGCGAGGACATGGGCTTGCCGGGAACGTTGGTTCGCCAATCGGGAGCATGCAAGTCTGGACGACCCACAATTGTGAGGGTGCGAAGCTCCTGATCCGTTAGCAAGGCAAGAAACGATCCGTTTACGATGGAGCTGGCCTTTGGCCCACCTCGGCCATCGGGCCCGTGACAGGAGCTGCAAAAGGTGTTGTAAACCGTGGCACCGCGCTTGGCGTCCCCGGGTTCATTCGCGGCATACGGTGGGGGAGGGATACCCGCTAAGACATTCGGCTTCGCATAGTGTTGGCGTATGCCCTGGATGATGATATCGACCTGCTTGTCCGTAAGCATACCGCCAGCACTTTTTGCAAAGGCCGGCATGGATGTACCGGGAATGCCGTTGCTAGCGATTTTCCTTAGCGTAGGATCATCCACGATCGCGAGATATACAGGATCACCAAGGGCAAGTGCCGCTCCGCCTCGAGCCATGGCCCCATGGCAGCCAGAACAGTTGTTGCGGTACAGCAGATTGAAATCGGTGACGTCGTCAGGATCGACGGGAATGGAGGTCGGCGAAGGTCGACCCGGCAAATTCGTGCAGCCGGAAAATAAAAGCGATCCGGCCAAAAGCAGGAGAACGCTGTTCAGAGGGTGCTTCATCGGTGGCGATCCTCACGCCTTCTCTCGAAAGCACCGGGAGTCTCGAGACCAGCCCGTACGGAAAAGGGTATGAACTGCTTCACGGGTACTCGCTGTTGCCGAACAACAACCAGACCCGCGACGATGCCAAACCCGAATTGAGAAGCAACGAACCACCACCAGTTGATGTGCTGGCTAAGGAGGGGATTTATCAGGTCCAGCATGGCGCGGAGCAGGCCCGACCACAGAATTGGGGCAACCACACCGCCAAGAAAAATGGGGTGGCGCGGGATCATTGGGAGCATCGCGCCGTAAAGTAGACCGACCAGGATCGAAGTGATCAGGTGGATGGCCACAGCTATCAAAAAACTATCCAAGTGAAACGCGTTTAGAGCTGCGGGGGTAAACCTCACCGATTGCGCATAAACGGTGGCAGCAAGCAGGTTGATGGGGTACCAAATGCTCTTTTGACTGATCAAACCGTAAAGACAGGCGAGGACGGCCATAGCGACGCTTCCGGCAAGCCCGCCTTTTACACCTGCGGAGACAGGATAAGTCTCCAATGGAAGCAAGGCGCGGTGGAGTTCCGGTGCAAATTCGACTCGAGAAACTTTCGACCGGGTGCTTTCGATTTTGATGGGCACAGTCACCACGGGAACGTTCACGTGTTTTTCTTCCGGAAACACATCGAAGAACCAGCCGACGCTGCCGGCGACGCTGAGAATTGCGCCGAGAACTGTTAGCGAGGAACTGGTGACGAGTCCGCCGAATAACAGCATAATTCCGAAAGCCAGCACAATGGGCCACGCGGTAGGCGCGGGCATCATCACGGCCGAAGGAGCAGCGTTGCTATGGCCGGATTCCAGATTTAGCGAAGACATTTGGCTCCTTTCTTTAACGGCCGACGATGTACACAACCGTAAAAACAACGATCCAGACGGCGTCTACAAAATGCCAGTACAATGCGAACGTGTCGACGTTCTTCACGTGCTGTGGTTGAATTTTCCCCGCAAAAGCTAACAGTAGAATCGTGATTAGCCCTAGAGCGCCAACGGTTACGTGAAATGCATGGAGTCCTACGAGCGAGTAATAAGTTGTGCCGAACAGGTTGGTGCTAATGGTCAGACCCTTCTGGTAGATAAGGCGATGCCATTCGAATCCGGTGAAGGTAAGAAATGTTAGACCCAAAACCAGGGTTAGAAGCCAAAGCAAGCGGAAGGTGGCGTGCTTCGCGCGGCGAAGCGCTGAGATCGCAAGATGGATCGTCAGGCTGCTGGAGAGCAGGCAAACCGTAGCAAAAATCGGGAGGTCGAGAACCTCTTTCGGCGTGGGTCCGGAGATGCTTTTGCCTATGTAATAAATGTAAGCGACTACGAAAATAGCGAAGATGGCAGATTCCGCGGCAATTAAGCAGAACATGCCCACTTGTCCTTTGTAGGGCAGAGTCCACTGCGATTCGATTGAGCCCGGTGAGATGGCTGCGCTGCTCAAATATGTTTCTCCTTGGTGGCCTATTCGTATTGCCAATCGGGGTCTTCCGGATGCTTGATGTCCCAAAGGGGGCGTCGGCTGCTTACGACCGGAATGGTCGCGAAATTGTATTCGGGCGGCGGCGAGGACGTGGACCATTCCAGGGTCCAGGCATCCCAAGGGTCATTTCCAGCGATTTTGCCGCGGAGGATGGCATAGAGGAGATTGCCTAAAAACACGATCGTGCCGAGAATCTGAAAAAAAACGCCTATGGTGACAATTAGATTCCAGATATTCCAACCTCGATCAGGTTCGTAGGTGTAAATACGGCGAGGCATGCCGAGAATGCCCGCAATGTGCATGAAATCGAAGGTGAGATGAAAGCCGATGAGGAACAGCCAAAAGTGCAACTTGGCGAATGTCTCGTTGTAGAGCCGTCCGCTCATCTTGGGAAACCAGTAATAAAACGCCCCGAAGGTGCCAAACAGAATCCCGCCAACGATCATGTAATGAAAATGTGCGATGACGAAATAAGAATTGTTGAGTTGCCAATCAAAGGGGGAAGTGGCGAGCATGATTCCGGTGAGACCGGCGATCAGAAACTGAAACAGGAACCCGACGCAGAACAGCAGCGGCGCTTTGAACTGAAGCTTGCCACCCCACATTGTGCCGAGCCAGTTGAAAATCTTGATTCCAGTGGGAATAGCGATCAACATGCTCGCGATCGTGAAGTAGGTGGTGGCGTAAGAATTCATACCAATCGTGAAGATGTGATGAGCCCAGACTCCGAAGCCGATGAAGGCGATGGCCACGACGGCTGCTACCATGACGGGATAACCGAAGATGGGCTTGCGGGAAAAGACCGGAACGATTTCGGAAACGAACGCAAATGTCGGGATCATCAAGACGTACACTTCCGGGTGGCCAAAGATCCAGAAAAAATGCATCCAAAGGACCGCGGAGCCACCGGCCTGTGTGTCGAAGAAATGTGCTCCGAGGAAGCGGTCAAGGGCAAGCATGATTTGCGCGGCGGTGAGCGGGGAAATAGTGAACAGCAGTAAACCAGCCATCACCAAGTTGAGCCAGGCAAAAAGTGGCATTTTCCCAAGGGTCATGCCGGGGCAGCGAAGGCAAAGAATGGTGACAACAAAGTTCACTGCGGCGCCGATACTGCCCAAACCTGATACCAGCAACCCAAGTATCCAGAAATCCGTGCTATGACCTATAGAAAATGCTCTCGAGGTAAGCGGTGAATACGCGAACCATCCCACATCGGGAGCCAGTCCTGCGCCATAAAGGCCATTACCGCCGATGAAGCTGAAGTAAAGGAGCAAGCCACCAAACGCCGTGAGCCAGAAACTAAATGCATTGACCCGAGGGAAGGCCATGTCGCGCGCGCCGATCATCAAAGGGATGAGGTAATTGCCGAAGCCGAACAGCAAAGGCATGGCGACAAAAAAGATCATGGTGGTGCCATGCATCGTAAACATTTGGTTAAAAAATTGCGGAGAGACAAAATGGTTATGCGGAACCATAAGCTGAATCCGCATGATGGTGGCTTCGATGCCACCGGCCACCAGAAATAAAATGGCCAAGAGAATATACAAAATACCCAAACGTTTGTGATCTACGGTAGTTACCCACGAATGGAGAACCGCGCTCAGTGGCGGTGAGGTTTCGTGCACGGCCGTGAGTGCTATCGATTCAGAGGACATGGAGCGAGACCTTCAATTTCATTTTAGGGATGCCATATAGGCGACCATGGCATCTAGATCGTCGTCATCCAAATACATCATGGGCATAGTGCACCCAGGCTTAATCGAATCGGGATCACGAATCCAGGCTTTGAGATTTTCGGGCGTGTTTAGGGCCGCACCCGCCGCAATAGTTTGGCGGCTCATCAAGTGGGTGAGATCCGGCCCATAACGGCCATCGGCAATAGTGCCCGAGACGGTATGACAATTCACACATGCCAAATGCTGAAAAAGCTGTCGACCGGCGTTAACACTGTCCAAGATGTTGGCAGGCTGTTTTTGGGCTGCAACCCAGTCGTTAAATTGTTTGGGAGAGTCGACGTACACGCGCAACAGCATTTTGGCGTGTTGCGTGCCGCAATACTCAGCACACTGGCCAACATACATGCCGGTGGCGTGCGGTTCGATCCACATAGAGTTGACACGATTGGGAATCAACTCAGTTTTCCCGGCCAGTTGCGGCACCCAGAAACTATGGTCGGTATCCGCGGACAATAGCTTGACGAACGTCGGCGTTGGGTGCGCCTGATTGCTGACGGGAACGTGTAGTTCGTTTGCAGTGACTACGCCGAGCGTGGGATAGCGGAACTCCCACCAGAACTGGTGTCCAATCGCGGTGACCTGCACGGCGTCGGCAGGAGGGGCAGCGTCTTGGATCGTTTGAATGACTCGAGCAGTGGCGAAAAAGAGAACTAGAACGATAAGAACAGGTATTACCGTCCAGGCGAGCTCCATTTGAATGCTCCCGTAGACTTGGGGCGGTTCACGGTCGCCGTCGCCATCATGATGGCGATATCTGAGGATTACATATACGAGAAGGGTAAAAACAGTTACAAAAATCAGGGCTGTGATGATGAGCGCGAATACGGACAGCCGGTGAATAGCATCAGCAGGTGTTGATTCACTTCTAAAAATGTTGGGTATGGGAGAGGCCGTTTGTGCATGCACAAGCGACGTCCGCCCTGAGAAGAAGGAAACAACAAAAACTAAGATGCCTCTACCGCACATGCTCACCAGAGAGCGAGAGGTGAGTAAAATTTGTTTGGAAGTTGGACCACTCATTAGCAGCCAGAGAACCTTTTTGGGCGGTCAAAGCAGTATATCTCAGGCCAAAGGAGAGTTAACCCTATCACACCCGGTAGGGGGGTATGCTACTGCTTTATGATTTTAGACTCTCAAGCTTCCTGCGGACATAAACGAAAGTGCGCGAGCCATCACGACGGAGGCACACAGCACAAATTCGCGGAGCGTTTAGGTGTCAAATAGGGCTCGCATGTTAACGCCCAGTAACTTTTGTGGCTAAGGTTATCTGGGTTTGCCTGTCGCTTCATGGGGCGGCGGTTGCTGGTGCTGGGCCATGTTTTGTTGCTCCTGAGTGTGTCTTTGGGCCATTTGCTGAGTTTGCTGTTGATGGCGCTGTTCCATTTGCTGTTTTTGCGCTTCGCTGGCATTTTGCTTGGCAGCCTTCTGATGCTCCTGGTCCTGCTTCTGCTGGAGCTTCTGGCGCTCCTGTTCCTGCTTTGCGTAAAGCTTTTCCTGCTGCTGTTGGTATTTCTGGTCGAGTTTGGGATTGCCGGTGTTTGGAGCAGCAGCTCGCTCGTGAGGGGGAAGTTCGTTAGGATGAACCGCGGTGCGCCCGGCATCTGCGGAGGCATTGGCCGCCCTGGCCGGCGGATTGTAACGCGCTTCGGAAGTAGCCGGCTTCGCACCGCTGAACTCTCCAGGTCTGGCCGTTGCGGCGATGGGTGGCCTGCCGTGGTTTACGGAGGCACGCAATTGTTGATTGTTGCGGGCTGCTTCCATGTGTTGATTCTGCGCCGCGACCGGACCCACATGGCGCTCTCGCGCGAATGCTTCCTCCTGGGGAGTGGGCCGCGCATTGATCCCGCCTGCGCCGCCGTTATAGCTGATTCGGGTGTTGTTCTCGGTTACGCGCGTTTCATAGACGTTGTGGATGATCGTGACATTTACGTTGGCGACCGCGCGATTATAGAAAAAGTGTCCGTTGTCCCAGCGGCCTCCGACGAATCCATTGCCAAAATAGCCGAAGCCATAGTTGATCCCGCCGTAGAAGCCGATTTGCGGACCCCAATACCCCTCGTGGAAAATAAAAGCCGAGCCGCCCCAGCCCCAATATGGCGGCGTCCAAAAGAATCCGACTTGCGGAGCTAAGATCCAAGTGCCCGGAACCCAATAGTAATCTTCGCCATCCCAAGCCCAATAGCCAGGAGTCCAGAGGTAGCCGTCGCCCGGGCAGATGGGCTGTTCATAGACCGGGATTTCAGGTGGAGCAAAACCGACCGAGATGGCTACGCCAACCTGTGCAAAACAGGCGGCCGAGAAGGCTAACATTACAACTGCAAGCAAGAATGAACGTGCAAAGAGAAGTGAGCGCATGATCCTTCCTTTTGCCCGACCAGCTTTCGCTTCCTCCGCTCCATGAGCGGCGGTCGCCGAATAACAGCCGGACTTACCGGGCGAATCGTGCAAATGGTCTCAGACGCGATTAAACATCCACTCGCGGGGACAGGCACACATTGTATGCCAGAGGTCTTACGCTTTCCATCAAGGTTCGAATGGAGAAAAGACAGGGTAAGTTCTGTATGCTTCGCAATTATTCAACAACCGAGATGAGGACCTACTTGTTGGCGCTGACATGCTTATCGAATCTCTTGTGGAAAACCGAGACCCCAAAGACGGGCTTGTCGCGCGTGCCTGTGATGTCGATTGGAAGGACGGTGCCGGAACCGCCTTTTTCGAAGAACGGATCAAGCGCCTTAAGGAAAACTGATTTCTTGCCCGTGACGGTCTGGGAAAGTTTGGCTTGAAGCCGGAGATGACCAGCGAAGTCCAGGTCGCCATGCACAAGTGCGTAGGTGCCTGTAAGGTCGATTGCCGCCCCTTCGACACTAAAATTAAGACGGCGGAAACGGATGACACCATTTTCGAGAAGGAAGTTGCCACTCAGGTCGGAAACGGCGCTGCCAGCCTCAGAGTCTTGTGGCTTGCCCATTCCATGGCGGCTGAGTGACGCGAGCTTCTCTCGTAATGTGGCGCTGCTCCAGCTTGCGTTCTCGACGCCGAACTGGCCGTCCAGGATCATTTTCTCGATCACCTGTTGATGACCCGGGGGAATGGTGAGCTTGGCATTGATTTTCACCGGACCGGTCAGCAACGGCTTGTCCGAATTCACGGCCAAGCTCAGAAAATCCGCGATGCGTCCGTCGGTGACCGTAGCATCAATCGAAATAAGGTGACCCTTCTTCTCCGGCATACGTACAACTTTGCCTTCCGCGATGATCAGAGATTTTCCGAGCGTAGCTTTGACAGGATGGAGATAGGTGTCGCCGTTTGTGCCATCAACGGTAGCTGAGAAATCGGTGTGAAGAGGAACGGGCTTGCCCACTTTATCGAGAGAGAAATCCGGCGTATCGGTTTCGCCTTGAACTTCGAGTTGCGACAGCACGCCATCGTATTTGCCGGTGGAGGACAAAATCCCAGCGATGCCGGGGAATGGGCCAAGGTCAGCATTCGTGAATTGATACTCGCCAGCGACGGGGGTGCCGCCCGGATCTTCGGCATTCCACGGTCCGAAACGGCCATGCGTCGCGATTTCACCTTTAGGCTTAGCGTTAGTCAGATTGCCCTCAAAAGCGAAGTGTTTATTTACACCAGCAGAAGTGAGCACCAGGTTGTGGATTTGCCACTCGAGCGGACCCTTTTCTGCTTTCTGTGGGTAGATCAGGATGTCGGTATCGTCGCAGATCACGCGATCAACGAGGATGTCACGTGCGCTCGCGGGGTAGTGAGGAGCAGTTTGCGCATGCGCGGATCCGGCTTCACGCGGTGGAATGTTGATTATCATGTGCTGGACGCGAATTAGCGGAATATGCTTCACCCGATGCAACAATCCCAGGATACCGGCGTTGAACGAGAATTTCTCGATTTGCACGAGCGGGGGAACATCCTTGCGGCCGTGATAATGCAGAACCAAGCCTCCACCTGTAACACGGAGAATCGGGAAAACTTTGATATCGAGGGTTCTTAAATCCACATCGCTGTGGAAGCGGTCCGAAAGAGTGCGGGTTACGACGAGGCGGATTTGGTTCTCAGTGGCATCTGGCCAAAAATAGATGTAAACCGAGAGGACCAGCAACAGTAAAACGAACGTGCCCGGTAGAAGTACCCACCACCATTTTCGGGGAACACGGCCGATTCGCATGCCAAAAGTCTCGCACAAAAGGACAGCCGTTACACTGAGTCCACGTACATTCTAATGTCCTCCGGCAAAGGCGCCCGGTTTATTTATTGGCCCGCCTAAAGGCGAATATTCCGACTCAACCGGAACGGCCGTTGCGTTCTGGAGCGCTTTGATTTGCTGCTCGACTTTCATAGCGGATTTATCGTGTTTTTTGCCCGCGGCTGGATCCTTCCCGGCGTAGAAAGCTAACAGGTGGGTTTTGAGGTTCTGATCAAGGGTGGACATGTTGTCTTTGGAAAGGCGATCCAGCAGCTGCGCACAGGTCTTGTCTTTCAGCTTGTACTGGCCGAGCGCAGTTTCGGTCCCGACATCAAAGTTCATATTGGGCAGTTGCAAGTTCCCGCTACCCACTTCCGCAAGAAGGTGGCGATAACGGTCAACAGTAGCATTAAAGCTTTTTTCAAAAAGCAGTTCGGCCTGTGGGGTGGGAGTGCGGAATGTCAATATCCGAAGCGGCCCGATTTTAGGCAGGATGCGGATAAGAAAAGCAATAACCTTGTCGCCGGTAGTTGGACGGCTGTAATCCTTACCCCACTGCTTTTCATAGCTGGAGCGTGAGATGTTATATAGGAATCTGCGTTTTGTAACTCCAGGAATATCCCGCTGAATATCGTTTTGCTTGAGGTTCCAGGCAACCCTGGTGGCTTTAGGAATGAGTGTGCTTACGCTATAGCGATAAGAGTTCGCGGCACGTACTTCATTCTTGGAAACGGACTTGAGATCAATATCATAGGTATTTTGAAAGGCTTTTTCCAATAATGGAAGAGATACTTGAAAACCGACAAAATCGCGATAGGTGTCTGGAGCATAGCGGCCCTTAGCTACCTGCAAGACGTCAAAGGCAAATTCCGTTTTTATATGGGCCAATGGATCGTCTTCATAGGTCATCACAGGGCCATATTTCTTTTTCAACTCTGGGTACAACATCGGAACTACAACATTCGTAGCCAAGGGGTGCCCTTCGTTATCCGCGGCATAATGTGCCAATGCACCCAACGCAAAGGCGTACTCGTTGAGATTTGAGGCGTTTTGTAGCAAGGAGATGATAAAGTCCGCGCTACGAAAGTAATGGGTCAAATCGCTAAAAAATTTGCTTCCGTGTGGGTAATACCCCATGTCTTGAACGATTGAACCGCCATACGCGTAAGCGTGTGCCTGGAGCAGGTCGTCGGGAGTGGCGCTCGGGAAGCGCTTCAACAGCAATGGGCGTAGATCACTCTTCCAGACGACGTCAATTATTGCTTCGTGAGTTAAAACCGAATAGGCCGAAGAAGGAACCGGGGAAATTATCAAGAATATAAGTAAAAGGGCCAACCCATGGCGCATAAGATTATTCATCGAATCTTATCCCGTACCTTTTGCTGCCATAAAAATCTGAGGCGGGCAGTCAGCCCGCCTCAGATTGTACCGATAGGCAGCGCGAAACTGAAAGGCTAGTAACCGGCGCCACGAGTTTTCGTGTCAGTGTCGCTCAAAGAGTGCGTGAATTCATCAATCTGCCGCTCAGCTTGGTCTTTGGCAACGCCGTAGCGCTCCTGTATCCTGCCGACCAACTGATCCCGTTTGCCTGCAATTGTGGTCAGGTCGTCGTCAGTCAGCTTTCCCCACTTCTCTTTGACTTTTCCGGAGTACTGCTTCCATTTGCCTTCGATCTGATCCCAATTCATTGGACAGCCTCCTTGTTTGGCCCGGTTTCAGCGTCACCGCACTGATCAAGAAATTAACAGGCCGCCTTTAAATAAACCGTAGCAGAGCCTCGAACGATATAGGGGGATTGCTGGGTGCATGGATATGAAGAGCTTTAGTTGTGGATATCGGCCGGAGAATTGCTGTGAACGATGTATGCAAATACAGCTACAAACTGATAGCGAGATTCACGGTGGCCAATACAATTAGCGCATCGTGGCGAAAGTTCCGCGGCCATGATGGTTATTTACCCCTAGAAGTGAAGAGAGGAGTTCCATGGTACGGATGGCGGTGGCATTTTTTGTGATTGCATTAATTGCCGCAGCTCTCGGGTTCTCCGATATAGCGTTGGCCGCGGCTGGAATCGCGAGAATCCTCTTCTTTATTTTTTTGCTGCTCTTCCTATTCAGCCTGGTTGGCTATGTAGCCCGACGCACGTGAGTGAGGATGAATGTTACGTGGTGGTTGGAAAAAAGCATTCGTACCACAAGGAGGTTTTTAAATGAGTGGAAAGTCGATGTTGGGAATTGCTTTGATCATACTGGGGGTTATTGCTCTGGCATACCAGGGCTTTAGCTATACAGTGCCGAAGAAGGCTGTGGATGTCGGGCCGATACACGTTACGAAAGACGAAAAACACACTGTGCCGCTTCCACCGATATTGGGGGCATTGGCGTTGATTGGTGGAGTAGCGATCCTGGTGATGGGGCGAGAAAAGTGACACCAATCCACGCAGAGACGCAGATAGGCGTATGGGAACCGAACCGATTTTCAGGATTATTCTTAATTGGATATAGGAGGGAAGAATGGCTCGGCTGATCGCGAGCTGGCACAGAAGATCCGTCAATCACTGATGGAAGACAAATCAATTTCGACCTACGGGCATAACGTGAAGGTGATTGTTCGGAATGGGCAAGTCACGTTGAAGGGACCAGTAGCATCCGAAGCCGAGAAGAAGACTATTGAATCTAAGGCTGCGGACTTGGCTGGGGGGCCGGATAAGGTGAGCAACAAGCTAAAGGTTAAGTCGTAGGAAGTGTGCCAGATAGTTCTGCTGGGGCCGCGGGAAAGCGAGCGTTTTTAACTCTGGAAATACAGTGATTGTGGTATTCATCCCTGTAGGCCCAAGCGTTTTACTGATTTACGCGAGATCCAATTCCTAGGTGGAGCTAAGATGTCTATGAGGGACTTTGAAACAACAAATGAACCTGCGAGCACCCCGATGCCCAGCACGGATATGAGCACGCTGAATATTTTGGTAGCAGACGACCACGACATCATCCGGAGGGGTCTGAAGGACCTGCTAAGCGCGAAACCGGGGTGGGAAGTTTGTGCAGAGGCAAAGACTGGAAAGGAAGCAGTGACGCTAGCCGAGCAACTGAAGCCACAGATCGTCGTCATGGACATCAGTATGCCGGACCTAAACGGATTGGAGGCTGCGCGACGAATTCACAAAGCTCTGCCCAAGACAGGAATCCTGATTCTCACGATGCATTTCTCGGATCAGTTGGTTCGTGAGGTCGTGGAAGCAGGGGCTCGGGGATACATCTTGAAGTCCGATGCGGATCGGGATCTAGTTACGGCTGTCGACTCCATCTCTAAACGGCGGACGTTTTTCACTTCGAGAGCCTCGGAAATGTTGCTTAGTGATTTTTCCTGGCAGTCGCCCGGAGCGGAGCCGAAGCTTCCTGCGAGGAACAGGTTGACAGCCCGGGAACGTGAAATTGTCCAACTGCTTGCAGAAGGAAAAAGCAGCAAAGAAGTGGCTGTCGCGTTGGGAATCAGCGTCAAAACGGCGGAAACGCATCGTGCGAACATAATGAGAAAACTGGAAATTCACTCCGTGAGTGAACTGGTGCGTTACGCAATCAAGAACCAGATCATCGAAGCCTAGCGTATTGGGTCAGAAGGCCCAAGCGGTTGGGGTACGTCCTGTCACTTTCAGGAACAAGGGAGCACGCGGTGGCGTAGTGTCTGCGGGAGACCTCTATTCATGCCACGGGTGTTAATTGTTGATGATCACGCCTTTATACGACGCGGCGTGCAAACCATTTTGCAATCATTTCCTGAATGGGAATTTTGTGGCGAAGCCAGCAATGGGAGCGACGCAATTCAGCTAGTCGACCGGCTGCGACCGGATGTGGTGTTGATGGATGTGACTATGCCGGGAATGAATGGACTTGAGGCTACCAGGATTATCCATGAGGCACACCCCGAAGCAAAGGTTATCTTGTTAACTCTTCATGAGTCAGCGGAAGTGCTTCGAAACGGATTTCACGCTGGAGCTACCGGCTACTTGTTGAAAGCAGACGCGGAAGAAGAGTTAATGAAGGCGCTAAGAGTAGTGATTGGAGAAGGCTCCTATGTCAGCCCGCGGATTGATCCCAGTGCTGTGACGCAGGTGATCAACGAGCTGAGGTCCTCGCGTTGCGGATAGTAACTTGCTCGGAAGCCCAAGTTCGAATCAAGGCGAGAGCATCTGCCGTTGTCATAGCTAGAATTAGCGGTAGTAGCGAAGAACTTGTGCCGGCTCAGAGTTGAGCCAAGCGAGCCAGCCTATCTGGCGTTTAACTTGCCCCGAAGAATCCACCGGCTTTACTCAAATGAGATGACCATCCCGTGTTGAAGAGCAGAATCTGCATTGGCATGGCCCATGGAGCCCTTAAAGAGGAAGGGACGCTTTGGAAGCGTCCCCTGTTGGTCAGGATGAGAATGTTGAATTGATTTGATTGTGCCTAGCCAACGAAATCTAGGCCATACCGCATTTGCTGTAAAAACGGCCTAAGGCGTGGATTTGCGATTAACCTGCAGCCCCGACCGCCGGAGCGAGTGCAAGTCTTTTGAGACTATCGCCGTAGGGAGCGGTCGCGACACCACGCTCGGTGAAAATGGCATGAATGTAACGATAAGGAGTGACATCAAAGGCTGGGTGAGCCGCGTGAACGTCGGGGGCGATACGGATCCCCCGAAAGTGAGTTACTTCTTCGGCCGAACGCTCCTCGATAGGAATATGGTCGCCATCGGAAATGGAAAGATCGAGAGTAGAGATGGGCGCGGCGATATAAAAAGGCACTCCGTTTTCGCGAGCCAGAACCGCGATCTGATAAGTGCCGATCTTATTGGCGGTATCCCCATTCGCGGCGATACGGTCAGCACCGGTGACAACGGCGCCCACTTTGCCGGATTTAAGAAAGTGTCCAATCATGTTGTCAGTGATCAGCGTAAGTGGAATTCCACCGCGGTAGAGTTCCCAAGCGGTCAGCCTCGCGCCTTGTAAATAGGGCCGGGTTTCAGGCACCAGGACGTGCAACTTATGCCCTTGCTCGAAAGCGACGCGGATGACGCCGAGAGCTGTACCTATCCCGGCAGTGGCAAGCGCACCGGCATTGCATTGGGTCATAACTTGGCCCTCTTTGGGCATAAATTCCGCGCCAAACCTGCCGATGGCTTCGTCGGTTGCCAGTTTTTCGAGATGGACTTGGCGTGCTTCGGCAATCATGGCAGTGCGAATGGAAGCAATGTCCGCACGAGATTGCACCAATTGCTGGAAGCGCCGCTTCATGCGATCCAAGGCCCAAAAAAGGTCGACCGCGGTAGGGCGGGTTTTGGCTAAAGTGTCGCAGATTTCATTCAACTCGACTTCCAATCCATCGACGGAACTTGCATGAGACTGTTGCACGCCGAGCGCGACTCCCATCGCGGCGGCGACACCGATAGCCGGTGCTCCACGGATGACCATGTCGCGTATGGCTTTCGCCACATCACGATAATCCGTGTAGGTATGGCTGATCTCCTCCGCCGGCAGGCGGCGTTGATCCAGCATTACTACGCCTTTAGCGGTCCATTCAATTGGTTGCGCGACGTACATTGTCCGCGAATTCTCCTTAAATGTGCCGCTGTTAATGGTTCGTGGGTACGCGTGTAAATCCGTGGGTGGCTAACAACAAGCTGACACCAATCAGGGAGTTATACCCGAGGTGCATCAGATAGCTGGCGAAAACGCTGCCGGTACGGGCGCGTGCCGCAGTGAAAATGATACCCACTAAAGACATTATCGCGATCAAGCTTTTGGCCCCGCCGAGTTGAGGGCCGTGCATCAGCCCAAACAGAACTCCAGTCACCACGATACTCGGGATTACGCCAAACCACCGCGCGAACATCGGATAGAGGTAACCACGAAAGATGGTCTCTTCGGCGAGTGGAGCGACCAGTACGGCCATGGCAATGAAAAGCACTGCGGTTTGTTTGAATTTGAAAATCTGTTCAATGGGAGTATTTTCTGGCGTTTTGAATAACGCTGTTAAACCGAAAACAAACAATGAGAGTCCACAACCGACGAAGAAGTAAACCAACGGATGAGTGGGCAAGCTGGGGCTCTTCGGATCGATCCTACGCCATCCGAGGGTGCTCCAGAATGGCTGTCCCCGAAGCAGTGCCAACGTGACATATAGGAAAAACAAGAGCAGACCATAAATGACGATAGTGCTGCCAATTGCAACCTGAGGCTTGGACATTATGTAATCTTCCAACTGCTGTGAGGTCATCTTCTGATGCGGCGCATAGTAGCCAAGGAATGCGGTCTGGACCGTTAACAAACAGATGAAAATGAAAACGAGAAAAACGATTAAATGATGCCAAGACCAGGAAATCTGAAGATCAGGCGGGTACGTTCGCTGCGGAGGTCCGGCGTGACTCTGATCTGGGACAACAGTCTGGGAGTTATCCACCGGCAATGCGGGGATGTCTGGTGTCTCGCGCCGCGACGAAGGTTCCGTGGGAACACCGGTCTCGGGCGGCGGAGCTTGCTCGAATGGATCTATCACTTTGTGCGCTTTCCCGGGCGAGGCCAGCCATTCACCAGCGTCGCAGCCAACAGCGGAAGCATAATTTCGTGGTGGCCGGTAATCGCAAAGCCTTTCGACGCTTGATCCTTCTTCAGGTTGGATGCGGAAGTAGGGCGTTTTACGACATTCATGATGGGGCGGTAGTGCTGGATAAAGTCGAAATTGGCGGTGGTGATGGAGCGCAACGGCGCGCCGAGATTGCGAATGACCGAGACCGCCTTCAGAAATATCTCAGGCAAGAGAACTGCGGAACCCCAATTCAGATATACACCGCCGCTGTCCATTTGTTTAACCAACGCACAGAAAAGTCTGAAATCGTGGAGCGAAGCGGCTCCGAGGGCGGCACCATCCACAGAAGGATGCATGTGAGGAGTATCGGTGCCAATCGCCAAATGAATGGTGAGGGGAATGCGCTTTTTGTAAGCGGCGACTATAAGGCTGAGTTCGGGATACTTCGGCTCAACAATTCCGCTGGTCAAGTATTGTCCAGCAGCTTCTCCGTAGCCGATACGAATACGTTGCCCGAGCTTTGCGATTTCATTGATGCCCCATCCAGTTTCTTCCGCCATGCCGAACTGACCCTTACCCAGCGCTGCTTCCACGTCTTCTGAAGTACCACCTGCCATCGCCAGTTCGAAGTCGTGAATCAACGCGGCACCATTCATGGCGATGCCAGAAACGAAGCCCTTTTCGATCAGGTCGATCAGCACGGGCGCGAGCCCGACTTTGATGACATGGCCACCAATGCCCCAGAGAATTGCCCGCTTGTTCCTGCGGGCAGCATGAATCGATGCCCCAAGTTTCCGCAGGTCCTGGGCCGCTAGAGTTTTCGGAAGTGAATCGAGGAATTTCGTGAATGAGGCGCCACGGCTTGTTGGGCTCGCCAGATCGCTTACACTGACTTTGCTCTCGCGCGTGGCGATCGGATATGTTCGAACACCGGCCAGCGTTACGGGTTGGATAGGATAAACACTCATGCGAGCCTCATTACTGTACGGGGGAAGGCACGCGTGGTGCAAGGAGGGACATTGCGGTAAAACTCCCCGCGGTGAACCCGAGCGAGAAAATTAGGCTTCTTAGGCAACCTTGTGATCACCGTTATTGTTATTGCCGCTTGCGCCGTTCAGGTGTAGGACGCGTGCGAGAGCCTGCCCCGTGTAGGATTTCTTCGTGCGGGCCACATGCTCCGGGGTACCCTGCGCAACGATGCGTCCGCCGGCTTGACCTCCTTCGGGGCCAAGATCGATGATCCAGTCGGCCTGTTTAATAACGTCCAAGTTATGTTCGATAATCAGGACCGTATTGCCGAGATCGACGAGGCGCTGCAGCACGTCAACCAGTTTCCGTACATCGTCAAAATGTAAACCAGTGGTGGGTTCATCGAGGATGTAAACGGTGCGGCCGGTCTGGCGTTTCGAAAGTTCGCGCGCCAACTTGATCCGTTGGGCTTCTCCACCGGACAGCGTGGTGGCGGATTGGCCCAATTGCACGTAGCCTAAGCCGACCTCCACCATGGTGGCAAGTTTCTGTTGCACGTTGGGGATATTCTCGAGCAGTTTCAGGGCGTCGGAAGCAGGGAGATTGAGCACGTCATTTATGTTATGTCCTTTGTAACGAACCGCGAGGGTTTCCGCATTGTAGCGGCGGCCACGGCAAACTTCGCAAGTCACATACACGTCCGGCAGAAAGTTCATTTCGATCCGACGGAGACCTCCGCCCTGACAAGCTTCGCAGCGGCCGCCTTTCACGTTGAAGCTGAAGCGGCCCGGCTTGTACCCGCGCTCGCGCGATTCGGGTAGCATGGCAAACAGTTCGCGGATTGGCGCGAACACCCCGGTGTAGGTGGCAGGGTTGGAACGCGGCGTACGCCCAATGGGCGCCTGATCAATTTCGATGACCTTGTCGATGTGCTCGATGCCGAGAATCAGCTTATGTGCTCCAGGCGGCTCCATCGAGCGATAGAGCTTTTGGGCGAGCGCACGATACAGAATGTCATTCACCAGGGTGGATTTGCCCGAGCCGGAGACGCCAGTTACAACGGTTAACAGTCCAAGGGGAAGTGTTACGTCGACATCTTCCAAATTGTTGGCGTGGGCACCCAGAATCTGGATAGCTTTTCCGTTCGGGTTGCGCCGTTTACCAGGGATAGGGATTTCGGCAACACCAGAAAGATAACGACCGGTCAGCGAATCCGGCGCGGCGGCAATCTGGTCCGGTTTCCCGATAGCGACCAGGTAGCCACCGGCGTTTCCAGCGCCGGGACCAAGGTCCACTACATAATCGGCGCGGCGAATGGTGTCTTCGTCGTGTTCAACGACCAGAACTGTATTGCCAAGGTTGCGAAGGCGTTCCAGAGAATTGAGGAGCCGGTCATTGTCGCGCGCGTGTAATCCAATAGAGGGCTCGTCCAGCACGTAAAGCACGCCTCGGAGACGCGAGCCGATTTGCGTGGCCAGACGAATCCGTTGAGCCTCACCGCCAGAAAGCGTCGCCGCAGAACGTTCCAGGCTCAAATAGCCGAGACCAACGGCGAGCAGAAAATCCAAGCGCTCCGCAATTTCGCCCAGAGGCCTGGCGGCGACCTCTTTCTGCCGAGGCGAAAGAAGAGAAAGGATCCGGTCTACGGCAGGCCGAGCATCGCTGAGAGCTAATGCCGTGAAATCGGAAATGGACCAGCCGCCCAACTTAACTGCGAGCGATTCGGGTCGCAGACGCCGGCCCAAACACGCACTGCAGAGCGTGGCGGACATGTATTGGGTCATCCACTCACGATAGGAATCGGAATTGGACTCTTCAAAGTTGCGTTCCAGGAACTTGAGGATGCCTTGAAAACGAAAACCCTTTTCGGCGCTGGACGATTTAGATTTTTCATCGCTTGGGATCTTTTTTGCCCCAGATGGAGGATACCCATAGAGCAAAAGGTTCTGAACGCGCGCGGGATATTTTTCGAACGGCGTATCCAGGTGAAAGCCGTGCGCGTAAGCGCCGAGTTCGAGCGTGCGCTTCAATATTGCCGATCCGGAACCCGGACCGAGCCCCCCATCCAATAGCGGACGCGTCCAATCCACGATAACCTTCGCGGGATCGAAGTCATATTTGGATCCGAGGCCATGGCATTCCGGGCAGGCGCCGTAGGGCGAATTGAAGCTGAATGATCGAGGCTCAAGCTGAGGCACGGAGAGTCCGCAATCGGGACATGCCAGCTTTTCTGAAAAAGTGTGTTCGTTACCGCTGACTACCGCTACGGTCACCAGACCTTGAGCCAGTTTCAGGGCCGTGGCGATGGACTGCTCGAGACGTGACGCGATGCCCTGTTTGACCAACAAGCGGTCAACTACCACTTCAATCGTATGGTTCTTGCGCTTGTCGAGTACCGGCGTTTGGTCCAGTGGAAGAAGTTCGCCATTAATGCGGACGCGCACAAAGCCATCCTGTGCCAGCTTTTCGAGTTCTTTGCGATATGCACCCTTGCGGCCGCGCACAATTGGGGCGAGGATCATGATGCGATCGTCAGGTTTGCACAGCTCACCATGAAGAATCGCCTGAACGATTTGGTCGCTGGATTGGCGGGTAATGGGTTTGCCACAATTCGGGCAATGCGGAACGCCCACCGAGCTGTAAACGACACGCAGGTAATCGTAGATCTCGGTTATCGTGCCGACTGTGGACCGTGGAGACCGTGTAGTCGTCTTTTGCTCGATGGCGATGGAGGGCGATAAGCCCTCGATTACATCCACTTCCGGGCGCTCCATCTGATCCAAAAACTGCCTGGCATAGGCTGAGAGAGATTCGACATATCTTCGCTGCCCCTCAGCATAAATGGTGTCAAACGCGAGAGACGACTTGCCGGAACCAGAAAGACCGGTGATTACCGTGAGTGAGTTACGGGGGATTTCCAGGCTAATATTTTTCAGGTTGTGCTGGCGGGCACCACGCACAACTAACTTGCTGAGAGCCATAAAGAAAAGTGCTCCCTCCACAGGAGCGCTGGCACCCAGTGAATAGACTGAGCCCAGTATAGTCTTTCAACATAGCAACTACGGTAGCCGGTGGTCAAGGCGGGGCGAATTGAGCCGAGGGCAAACGGCAGAGGGATTTTCACACGGGGGCCGTTGTAATTTTTTCCCCGGGGGTAGCGCATTTTTACCGAGGGTGCTCAATTTAAGTCATTGAAAGAAGGACAGTTATTAGTGGCGACCCGCTTGCAGCCTTCACGGGCGTGGGGGAGACGAGCCGAGGATCCCTTTAGGGGATTGAGGGCTGGGCCGGTTCGTTCTTCCCCTCATTTTTTTGCCTATCCTCCCGCAGGAAAAAACTTCCCGTAATTCAAAGACTGACCGACATTTTGGTGTTAACTTGGTCACACTTGGTTATCGCGCCGCGCTGGCAGCGAGGATCGGGTGATCCCGCCCTAGGAGGGTTGGGCTCGAGCTACCGTTGAGATCAAAGACGACGGATTCGTTTTCGCCGGGCCGGAGCCAAGGCCCGGGCACAAAGAGCGTGTTTTGCGGGCCGATATTCCAGATGCGGCCGAGCGGTTGGCCATTCAGCCAAACGATGCCTTTGCCGAAAGCGCTGGTGTCCAGGAACGTATCAGACGACCCATATGCGTGGAAGCTTCCGCGATAGAAACATGGTCCTGTGCACGAAGCGCGAGTGAAGGGGAGTTTTGCAGGGTCAATCATCGGCAGGGAATAGATATTCCAGCCCAGGAGAGTTTTGCCGTCGAAGCTCACCTGTTTCGTGACACCTTTGCGTTCACCGCGAAGAACCACATCAAAATTGATTCGCCCAGTGTTCTCGACCAGAATATCCAACCGCACACCGCTTGATGGAATTTTCAATGCAAGATGATTTTGCGCGAGTCGGCGATCCAGCGTGCCCGCCAGTTTTCCGTCCACAAATACCTGCGCATAATCGTGAAGCTCGTTTAGAACCAAGTCGCCCTCAGCAGGGCCATCGAGATGCTTGCGGTAAAGAATGTAGCCATAAGCCTGGTCCAAATCTTCCATGCTGACAACCTGCTCGGAATGCACGGGGGGCGGCAGCACGTCCCAAAGGGATACGGATTCTCGCAAGGTGAACTCCGGAATTTTCCCTGCGGGTAAGACGGCCGGAACCGGTGACGGCTTGTTGCCTGTAGCGTTGGCGATCACATCGCGAAACTTAAAGTATTTCGGTGTAGGCCGGCCGCTTTCGTCGAGAGGGGCATCGTAATCGTAACTGGTTACGTCGGGTTCGTAATTCTTGCCATCGCTATTCGCGCCATTCATCCAGCCGAAGCTGGTGCCGCCATGAAACATGTACAAGCTGACGGAATAGCCTTGTCGCAAGATCCAATCCAGATTGGCAGCTTCATTGTCAGAGTTGGGCACGCCGTGCTTCCCGCCCCAATGATCGAACCAGCCGTCCCAGAATTCGCTATTGAGGAAGGGGCCAGTTGGCCGAAATTTTTTCAGTTTCGTGAATTCCTGCTGTGCTGCTCCAGCGTCTCCACCGCCGAAATTGATTCCGATGGGCAAATCAGGTAGGGAGCCCGCGGGAATTTCGTCAGCGCCGTCCGCGGTGTAGAGCACGGATTTCGTGAATCCAGCCTCAACGAGCACGCGATGAATATCCCGCATGTAATCGTGATCGTCGCCAAATGAACCGTATTCGTTTTCGACCTGTACGAGGAGAATCGGACCGCCATTCCCGATTTGCAGCGGGGCAAGCTCTTGGCCAAGCCGTTTGATCCATCGACCGGCAGGCTCAAGGAACTTAGGATCACGACTGCGAACGATTGTGGAATGGTCCTTCAACAACCACGCAGGAAAACCGCCGAATTCCCATTCCGCGCAAGCGTACGGACCCGGCCGGAGGATGACGTACAGCCCTTCCTGCTGCGCCTCGCGAATGAATTCGGCGACATCGAGATTGCTGGAAAAGTCGTAAATACCTGGGCGTGGCTCGTGAACGTTCCAAAAAACATAAGTGGTTATGGTATTCAGCCCCATGGCTTTGGCCATGCGAAAACGATCTCGCCAATAAGCGCGCGGGATGCGGGCGTAATGCATTTCACCGGAAATGACCTGGAAAGATTTGCCGTTGAGAAAGAATTTCCCACCTTGGACGGTGAAGGTACTTGCTGGTCTGGGCTGCTGAGGAGAAATTATGGAAGCAGTTAACAGTAGACACAGGAGCGCCGAAAGATGCAGGTTGCGGAAGTACATGGTATCAGTTTGCCAGCAGCGACGCGCTCTGCCAAGGTTACGCGCGGTTGGCGAGGGTTTCTGAGCGAACTTCCTGAAGACAAAACTCAGGGCGTTGGAAGAAAACCGGCAACTCGGCTAATCGTCGCTGTAATGTTTCGAACTTGTCGGCGCGCAGGGTAACGTGACCAAGTTTTCGTCCGGGACGGGCGGATTTTCCGTAAAGGTGCAGATGAGCGTCGGTCACCCGCAGAACCTGGTCGGAGTCCGGGAGCTCAGCGATCAGATTCACCATTGCTGAACAGCCGACGGTGGCGGTTGAGCCCAGGGGCATGCCGAGAATCGCCCGCAGATGATTTTCGAATTGGCTGGTGGCTGCGCCTTCGATGGACCAGTGGCCAGAATTGTGGACGCGTGGGGCGATCTCATTTGCCAGAAGCTTTCCATCGACTTCAAAGAGTTCCAAACAGATCACGCCTGCATACTCGAGAGATTCGAGAATCTTACGGCTTGCCTGCTCGGCCGATTGTTGAAGTCCCGGTGATAGATGGGGTGCAGGTGCAAGAGACAGGCGTAGGATGCCGCCGCGATGATGATTTTCGATAAGGGGATAAAAAGCGATTTCGCCGGTAAGGCTGCGGGCAGCAATAATCGAAAGTTCGCGAGTGAAGGGAACAAATTGTTCGAGGATCAGCGGTGGATCGGGCATCTCGATGCGCACACGCTCGACGTCTTCGATGGTGCGTAGCAGCCACTGGCCTTTGCCGTCATAACCGAGGCGGCAGGTTTTCAATACCGCTGGAAGGCCAACCTGTTTGACTGCGGTGTCGAAGTCAGCGCGTTTGGAGATTTCCACGAACTCAGTGGTGGGAATGCCAAGCCGTCGAAACAGGCGCTTTTCTCTACGACGATCCTGCGCTTCTTCGAGCGCGGATGGTGACGGATAGACAGGGACGCGGCCGGCCAGGAAGCGGGCGGCTTGAACCGGCACATTTTCGAACTCGTATGTAGCTACTTCAAGGCCGTGAGCGAATTTTTCCAGAGCCTGCTCATCTGAGAATTCGGCAGTGACACGGTGGGCGATACGTCCTACGGGTGCTTCAGGCGAAGGATCAAGAAAACGAAAACGCAGGCCCAGCGGATAACCGGCCAGGGCGAGCATGTATCCAAGTTGGCCGCCGCCCAGAATGCCTACAGTCATGCGCTCTTTTTCCTTTTCGGTGACCGTGAGACGGGATTGCTCTTTGTCAGGGGCTGAACTCCTGCGGCGGGATCAGCTGTGGCAAGGACTCTAGAGGTTTGCGAGTGGCGGAATTTCTGCAAGGTCTCGCGAATCTCGGGATATTTGTTACCCAGAATCGCGGCCGCAAGCAAAGCGGCGTTAATCGCTCCAGACTTGCCGATGGCCAACGTGCCGACAGGAATGCCGGCGGGCATTTGCGCAATCGAGAGAAGGGAATCGAGGCCCTTGAGCGCTTTGGATTCGACTGGCACACCGAGGACCGGCAAGACCGTTTTCGAGGCGGTCATACCCGGGAGATGTGCGGCTCCTCCAGCCCCGGCGATGATTACTTCTATGCCCCGCTGCTCGGCGGACGAAGCATATTCGAAAAGCAGGTCCGGTGTGCGGTGAGCCGAAACGACACGAGTCTCGTGGGGAACGCCAAGTTGTTCCAGAGTTTTCGCCGCGTGCTCCATGGTTTCCCAATCGGATGTAGAACCCATAATAATGCCGACAAGCGGTTTTTGATCCGAAGAGCCCAGTTTTGTCATGATCGGCGAGATTGATCCTTGGTCACAATTAAACGGCCGGACGAGCAGCCAGCCCAGAATCAAAACGAAGCTCAATTCTACGGCGATTCGGCCGGTGATGCGAACTTTGTACGTTCCCGCCAGGCATGCCGGAGTTGGCCTACAAGATAGAGCGAGCCGGTGATGAAAACGGCGTCGTCGGGGCCGGCGTTAGCGAGCGCCATCTCAAGAGCGGTTTCGGCGTTAGGGATCACGGAGCAATGAGAGGCGTGATGAGCGGCCATTTCGGACAATTGGGTAGCACTGACGGCACGGGGCGTGTTCGGTTGAGTGAAGATGACTTCGCTGGCAAGAGGGAAGAGAAGACCGGTGACCTCGTCGACGGCTTTGTCTCGCATAGCACCGTAGATCAGAACAACGCGGCGTCCGATGAAATTTTCTTCGAGGAAGCTTGCGAGTTCGCGTGCAGCACCGGGATTGTGGGCTCCGTCGAGATAAACATCCGGGTTGGAATGAAGCTTTTCGAGGCGGCCGGGCCACTGCGCTTCGGCGATCCCGCGCTCGATATCCTCATCGGAAATTCGAAACTCCTTGCCCTGAAGGACGCGTGCGGCCGCCACGGCGTTCAGCACATTTTGTAATTGGAAGCGCCCCGGTAATTGTGGCGACAGGTGGAATTGCCCGCCGCTGGCGATCTCTGTAACGCGCGCTCGGATGCAGCCATTCTGTAGAGTGGTTTGGTCGACGCGAAACGCGTCTGAGGTATCGGTCATCGAGCAATGTAGTTCGATCGCACGAGTTCGGAGAATTTCACAAACTTCCGGCAATTGGCGGGCGCTGACCACCGGTACGCCGTGTTTCAGGATGCCCACCTTTTCACTGGCGATTTCACGCAGGGAATGGCCGAGGAAATTTTCATGGTCGAAATCGATGCGGGTAATAATGCTCACAACGGGTGTGATGATGTTGGTGGCGTCGAGACGGCCGCCGAGCCCCACTTCAATAACGCCAACTTCGACACGTGCGTGCGCGAAGGCTTCGAATGCCAGGGCAGTTACGCATTCGAAATAAGTAGGATGGGCACGAAGTTTGCCTTCGGCGAGGAGTTCTTCGATGACGGAATGAATGCGGGTGAAGGTCTCTGCAAATTGTTCATCGCTGATTTCCTCACCGTCAATACGAAACCGTTCGTTGATACGTTCCAGATGTGGCGATGTGTTCAGCCCAGTGCGAAAGCCGGCGTGACGCAAAATGGATTCGAGGAAGGCAGCGGTCGAGCCCTTGCCGTTGGTTCCAGCGATGTGGATGGTGGGATAGGCGCGATCGGGCCTGCCGAGGCGCTCCATGAGCACAGTGATGTTCTCCAAATCAAATTTCGCAGCAGCGGCCTGCGTTGGAGCGGCTAGTTCGCGGCCGAGGGAGAGGAGATACCGAACAGCGTTTGCGTAGTCCATCCTAGGACATCAACAGATCAAGGGTATTGGAGATGAAGCCCTTCATGTCCTTGCGATGCACCACAGCATCGAGGAAGCCATGCTCGAGGAGGAATTCGGAGCGTTGAAAACCTTCGGGGAGCTTCTGGCGGATAGTTTGTTCGATCACGCGTGGGCCGGCAAACCCAATCAGCGCGCCGGGTTCAGCGATATTCAGGTCGCCGAGCATTGCGAAGCTTGCGGTGACGCCGCCCGTGGTTGGATCGGTTAATACGGACACATACGGAAGTTTTTCTTCGTCCAGCCGCGCGAGTGCCGCAGCAACTTTGGCCAATTGCATCAGGCTGATCGTACCTTCCATCATGCGTGCGCCGCCGGAGCAGGAAATGATGACGAGGGGCTGACGTGTTTCGATGGACAGTTCAATCGCACGAGTGACTTTTTCTCCAACGACCGCGCCCATCGAGCCGCCGATAAACCCAAATTCCATGGCGCAGCAGACTACCGGTCTGCCGGCTAGCTGGCCTTCCGCGGTAATGACTGCGTCGTTCATTCCCAATTTTTTCTGAGCATCCTTGATCCGGTTTGCATAGGGCTTAGTGTCCACGAACTTCAGCGGATCAGTGGAAACCATCCCGCCGTCGTGCTCGGTCCATTTGCCATCGAGGAGGGTTTCGAGGCGTTGTTTTGCATGCATGCGAAAGTGAAACTGACACTTGGGACAGACCAATAGATTTTCTTCGAGGTCCTTGCGGAAGACGATGGCGCGGCAGGATTCGCACTTCACCCACAGGCCTTCGGTACGGACGCGGCGTTCCTCGGGCGGAGTGGGTTGGTCGATCGCTTTTTTATCTCGTTTAAACCAAGCCATGAGTGTAAGTTCTACGTTATCAGTTTTAAGTAAAAGCGGCTAATCGCGGGCGCGAAACCGCGAAAATCGATGGACTTTCAGAACCTGTCTGCCCGCTAGTAATCGATGCCCCGTTGAGCCAGTATACCCTTGGTATAAGGGTGTTTCACTTCTTTCATTTCGGTGACTAAGTCGGCTTGTTCCACCAGTAACGGATGCGCGTTTCTGCCGGTGCAGATGACGTGGACCTGCGCCGGCCTATCTCTCAGAGCCTCGGCCACCTTTTGCGGGTCGAGCATTTTGTAGCTGATGGTGTAATTGATTTCATCGAGGATCACGAGATCATAGGTTCCGCTGTAGATTGCTACACGGCCGGTTTCCCAGCACTCTTCGGCCATGCGAATATCTTCAGGATCGGTCTCTGCGCCACCAATTTTCACGAACCCACGGCCCATGGGACGGATTTCAAATTTATCGTCGCCCAGCATTTTTGCCGCGTCCAGTTCGCCGTAATGCCACGAACCTTTAATGAACTGAACCATCAGAACGCGCAGGCCTTGGCCAACCGCACGGAACGCTGTGCCTAGTGCACATGTGGTCTTACCCTTGCCAGGTCCGGTATAAACAATTAGCAAACCTTTTCCTTCTGGCATCGATGTCCTCAGTGGTGTGGCGCAAACGTGAAGAATTCCAGTGTGCGGAGTTGACTACGAAACGTCAAGTTTAGCAGCGGAGCGCAGTAGTAGTTGACGAAAAGACCCAGTTTTGAGACGAGCGGGGGTGGAGTGACGCGGAGTGCAAACGTCAATCAGTAGCTTGACACATAGGCTGCACATAATTGCGCGGGCGCGTGGCGAACACCCTAATTACAGACCCAATTTCTTGACCAAGGCATTTGCAATGAGTTGAACCTGCTGAAGGACAGTTTCGGTTAGGGGGTGAGTGGGCAGCGCCTGAGTATCTTTCAGGACGATCCACAATCCTGGACGGTAGACTTCTTCGTCGCCGGGGCAGATAGCTCCGGTCAACTGAGCAATTTCCAACTGGTGGTCACCTTTCAAATGCAAGTCGACGAAATGCGATCCGTTCTGTGCCGCCGGGGGATGGGCCACGAGATCCGTTAGGATGCCGCGGGCATCATCGACTAAATCACGGAAGCCCTGCGATACCAGTATCCCGTCGATGTCCCGTGGCGTCGGTTGCTCGACCTCATGCAAATCGTAATCCGGCAACGGCTTGGTCAGTGGGATCTCAATGGCAACGGATGGTTTGTTTTTGTCTGGAGCAATGCGCATGGGCATAGAGTGTCCCGCCAAGAGCTGGTTCGTGCAAGGACAAAAATACTGGCGGCGAGGATCGAATGAAAACCATGTTTGTGGATTGCATTATTTAGGGTATGGACTGCCCGAGAGAATGGCGAAGGCGCGGTAGAGCTGTTCGGCGAGCATGACGCGGGCGAGTTCGTGGGAGTAAGTCATTTGGCTCAGCGAAATTTCTTGCTTTACACGCTCACGGAGCGCCTCGGGAAAACCATCCGCATCGCCGCAGACGAAGATTAGTTCGCGAGTGCCGCGGTCGCGCTGTTCAGCGAGCCATTTGGCGAATGTGGTGGAATCACGGACCTTGCCAGCGGCGTCGAGGAGCAACACGGTTGCGGCGCGGTCGGCGTCCAGTTTCTTTAATGCGGCGGCTTGGTCGCGGACGTCGGTGATTTCGATTTGGCAGGAGCGGCTGATGCGTTGAACATAGTCGGAGAGCAGGGCGTTGAGTTCCGGGCGGCGGGTTTTGCCGAGCATGAGGAGCCGGAGTTTCATGAGGTGAGTTTACCTTGATCTGCTTGTAGCGGCGCGGATTCGGGGAGATTCCACTACCACAGAGAATGCAGAGGCGGAACGGAGGGCGCGAAGAGTTCGAGGGTAAGGCACAGATTTATAGCAGGCCTAGCAGCGAAGACGCGGGGATCAAAGAGAGATTCCTCACTTCGTTCGGAATGACGGGTTCTTGTTCAGCTCAACCCAAAACGACACCGCGGCGCTATGGCTGGAGATAATCTTCGGACGGGCGCGAGTTGCGCTCGGGGGAATCGGGCTCATCCGGCAAGACGAGCGACGGAGCTGCGCGCCAGAGCCGCTCCAGATCGTAATACCGACGGGCCTGTTCGCCGAAGACGTGAACGATAAAGCCGCCGAAATCGAGGAGGGCCCAATCGGCGGAGCGATGCCCTTCGCGGTGCTGGGGAGCACGCTTCAGTTCGCGGTACAACACTTCTTCAACTTCGTTGCAGATGGCCTGGAGTTGCGGAGTGCTAAAACCCGTGCAGATCACAAAAAAATCCGTGAACGAAGCTTGGCCAACAAGATTCAGCACGGAGATGGCGCCGGCTTTCTTGCTTTGCGCGGCCTGGACTGCCAAACGCACGCCTTGAGGAAGCGCTTCGAACTTCAACGATACAACCCCTGTTTTAGAATGTATTCCTCCACGCGTGCCGACACAAGGCCATGAATCGATTGTCCGCGATTGGCTTTTTTGCGAATGTCGGTGGCGCTGGCCTCACTCGACACGTTCTCCAGCAGATATACTGTGGTGCGCTGCAAGTTCGTCACAATAGGCGAACCGGGCGCTATGGGATCTTCCTCTTTCTTATCGGACCGATTCAAGGAGGCGTCGTTCGCTTGTAAATCCGGCGGAATCACCAGGCGCAGCGCTTCCAGTCGGATTCCCGGGCGATTGGCAATCACGAAATCGCAAAGACCCAGCAGTGCCTCATATTCCTTCCACATCGGAATATCAAGAAACGCGTCTGCGCCGACGATAAAAAACACGCGGTCGCCCGGACTGTTGTAGACGTGGCGGAAATAACGAACAGTGTCCACGGAGTAATGCAGTTGAGTGCCGCTGAAATCCTCACCCGCTTCGGCCAGTGACGGCACAAAATGCGGGTGATCTGAACAGGCCAGCGCCACCATGGCAAAGCGGTGAGGAAAGGGAGCGAGGTGTTGTTTCAATTTGTGAGGTGGCCGACTGGCAGGGATGAAGTGAATTTCGTCGAAATTGAAACGGCGGTCCGCGCTGCGGGCCACAGCGAGATGGCCAGAATGAATGGGATCAAACGAGCCGCCGAAAAGTGCAATGCGCCTGGGTTGATGCTTTGCGGCAGTACGGTGAGCTTGCGCTGTGGTCAATCCGCCTCCGTCGAGGGAAACCGCTGGAATTGTCTCACGAAAAAAGCGGTTTCCGAAACGCCCTTCCTTCCTTAAATTTCCGAGCCGTCGGCAACCTCGGAGTCGTCGGGTTCATTTACTTCGTTAAGTGCAGCGTGCTCGTCCAGCTGCTGTTTCGGAATGCGATCCAACGCGTCAGCGATGGCTCGGACTAAGTCCTTGACACCTTCCCCGGTAGCCGCGGAAATAGCGTGGAACTCGAGGCCGCGCTGGATGCAAAATTGGCGCAACTCGTCAAGTTTGGCACGATCGGTGGTGGCGTCCAGCTTTGTGGCGACGACAATGCGCGGTTTTTGTGTGAGCGATTCGCTAAAGGCAGAGAGTTCGGCTTCGATGACCTGAAAGGCTTGCACTGGATCCATTTCCGCGACGTCACTGGTGTCAATCAGATGTACGAGCAGGCGGGTGCGTTCCACGTGGCGAAGGAAACGAATCCCCAAACCTGCACCTTCGCTGGCACCTTCTATAAGGCCGGGCAAATCGGCGACCACGAACGTGCGGCCCAATTCAGTGCCATGGCCGCCAGTGCCACCATCCGCATTGACCACGCCAAGGTGAGGTTCAAGAGTGGTGAACGGATAATTGGCGATTTTGGGACGCGCTGCGCTGATCACGGAAATTAACGTGGATTTCCCGGCATTTGGGAAACCGACCAAGCCGACGTCCGCCAGAAGTTTCAATTCCAGGCGCAAGCTCCGTTCCTCGCCGGGTTCGCCTTCTTCTTTTTCGCGGGGCGCTTGATGCCAAGGCTTCGCGAAGTGCTGGTTGCCTCGACCACCCTTTCCACCTTGAGCGACGAGCACGCGCTGCCCGGGCTGCTTCAGATCTGCGAGCAGCTCGGAGTTGTCGCTGTCGAAAACCAGAGTGCCGACGGGGACTCTTAGAATCATGTCTTCGCCGGAGACTCCGGTACAATTCGAACCCTCGCCGTGGCGGCCGCGGTCAGCCTTGAACTCGCGATTGTAGCGGTACCGGAGCAGGGTGTTGTCGTTTGGATTCGCTTCGAGGTAAACGCTACCACCATGGCCGCCGTCGCCTCCGGATGGGCCACCTCGCGGGACATACTTCTCCCTGCGGAATGCTACACAGCCATTCCCGCCGTCACCAGCCTTCACGGAAATTTTGGCTTCGTCGACGAACATGAGTCTTGTGTGGTTCCGGGCAGTCCCTCAACTTGCCGATTCGACTTCTGCATCGTACCCCAAGAGTCCAGCTTCGAAACGCGAACCTTGGGACACCCGGTAATGGCGGTTTGAGAGGATCGCAGCATAAACGAAAATGGCCCCGGCGGATGGACCGGGGCCACGCGAAATTGGTCTGCGTTAGCTTGAGGCCTTCTCTGCCTCGACGGGCTTGACGTTGACAAACCGACCGCTGCGACCTCGGTCCTTAAACTCCACGTAGCCAGTTACCAAGGCAAATAAGGTGTCATCTTTCCCCTGGGCGACGTTTACTCCAGGACGGTGCTTGGTGCCTCGCTGCCGGACGATGATGGTGCCCGCATTGACGAGTTGCCCACCAAAACGCTTAACGCCGAGCCGCTGTCCGTGTGAATCGCGGCCATTTGTAGACGAACCGCCGCCTTTCTTATGTGCCATGACTGAATTCCTCTCGTATTAAAGCTTGATCTCGCTGACCTGCACGGCAGTGTAATTTTGCCGGTGGCCCCGCTGAATCTTGTATTGGTTGGTCTTCTTATATTTCAGAACCGCGAGCTTCTTGGCGCGGCCCTGTTCGACGATCTTGCCGGTGACGGTGACCTGGGATGCGTCCGAGCCCGCGAGCATCTTCTTATCTTCCGTTTGCACGGCCAGTACAGTTCCGAACTTCACCTGTTCGCCCACACCGCCATTGACGCGCTCAATGCGGATGGTGTCGCCGGGTGCGACACGATATTGCTTTCCCCCGGTCTTAATGACGGCGTACATCGCTCCTCCAACTCTTAGGACAAACTCTAATTATACGGGCCGCTTTGGGGCAGCGTCAATACATCCAATTTCCACCTTTATGTTGTCCATTTACCGCCATTATTCGTGAAGATGCCGTGCTTGGCTCACTGCTTCGCCATCGTGTCTTTTTAGCTCACTAAACACCATAGTGGAAAGCACGGTCATTCCACCGAGTACGTAGAATGCCTTGTGAATGCCATGCATGAATTCGGTAGGGTTGGACCGGAAGCGATCAGGTAAAAAGAACGCCGTTACTAACGATGCCGACGCCACGCCGAAGCTAATTGCCATTTGTTGCATGGTGCTTGCAATCGAGCTAGCACTGCTGGCCTGTTCCTCGGAAATGTCGGCGTAAACCAAGGTATTCATGCTGGTATATTGCAGCGAAGTAAAGAATCCATAACAGAATACGATCAGTACGATCAGCCAAACCGGCGTGTTCATGCCGATAGTAGAAAAAAGCAAGATAAACAGGCCAATAATAATAGTGTTCGAAATCAGCACGGCGCGGTAGCCGAAGCGCGCCAGGATTTTTGGCATGGTCATCTTCAGACTCATTGCGGCTATGGCCTGCGGCATCATCAGCAGCCCGGATTGAATAGGTGTAAAGCCCAAACCAACCTGATATAGCAGCGGGAACAGGAAGGGAATGCCACCGATGCCGAGCCGTGTAACGAAGCTGCCGCTGACGGCAGAACGGAAGGTGCGAATACGAAATAGAGTCATGCGCAGCATTGGGTGCGGGGTCTTCGTCGCATGGAAAGCGTAAGCGCCGAGCAGAGTTAAGGAGAGGGCGAGCAGGCTGAAAATTTGGGCAGTAGTCAGTGTAGTTTCGCCAAACACCTCGAGTATGTAAGAAAGCAGCGCAACTCCGGACCCAAAAAGAATCAGGCCGACCACATCCAAAGGATCAACGTGCTCCTCGCGATAGTCCGGCAGGTGCCTATAGACGAGGTACAAACCCGTTAATCCAATGGGTATATTCACGAAGAAAATTAAACGCCAATGAAAATACCCAACGATGAGGCCGCCAGCGATGGGGCCCAGCATCGGACCGATCAAGCCGGGTATGGCGACAAAGCTCATGGCGCGAACCAAATCGGATTTGGCAAAGCTCCGGACCATCGTGAGTCGACCCACGGGCACCATCATGGCCCCGCCGCAACCCTGCAGGATGCGAAAGGCGACTAGCAGGTGGATATTGCTTGATAGTCCGCACAGGACAGATCCCAAGGTAAATATGGCGATGGCAGACGCAAACACCCGCCGCGTGCCAAAGCGGTCCGCCATCCAGCCGCTGATGGGAATGAATACAGCAAGACTGAGGGTGTAACTGGCCAAGACGGACTTCATACTTAGTGGGGCGACGTGCAGAGCTTCTGCGACGGTGGGCACTGCGGTGTTGAGAATCGTCGTGTCCAAGGATTCCATGAAGAAGGCGACGGCGATCATCCATGGCAGTAAACGCTGAGTAGATGCGGGTAAGGCGGCTGGCGATAAGGACGGCTCGAGTGGGCCTGGAAAGGCTTCGTTCTTGAGGTTGGGCTGCATGCGCTCCATGACCGCCGGCCAAGACGCAATCCTGGTGTCGCAGCAGCGGAGAGTTTGTATTAGCAGAATAGGTCGACAGACTGCAATCAGGAGAAAACCCTGTCCAATCAAGGCCTTGTGCGGACCTTCTTCTTCAAATCTTACATAGGCTCGACCAGAGCAGCCCGCGGCTAAAAATCAAACCTGTAACCCAGAATCATTTTCGCGATCAGGTGGTCTGTCGATCGGGTTAAGCCCCATCCTACTCCGAGATTAATCTCCCACTTCGGAGAAACATTCAGATCGAGAGCCGGGAAGATCTGCTGTTGCTGCTGTGCCACTGGCGAAAACCCAGTTACCGGGCCGACAGACCCATAATACTCAAAGCCCGCCGTCACTTTGGTGGTGAAGTCATAACTGAATTTTGCGTCCGGAGAAAAAACAAATCCCTGACTCGCATTGAGGCCATGGATGGACTTATCAAATGCTGGATTGAAAGCGAAATACCAGCGGCCTAACTGCTTATCGACGATCGGGCGCAATTCGTAGGTCCAAGTGTCCACAGAATATTGGCGGCGTTGGTACCCAATCTCCTGCGAAAGACTCAGCCCAACGGGCCAATTCCATTTTTTGGGGACAGAGACTCGCGGACGAATGTGATCGCCGACCCAATCCCACCCCACGCCCGACTGTGCAGAGGTGAAAATGTAGAAACCGGTCTCAAACCAATCAGAGAAGCCGTGAGTAATTTCCACGGTTTCATGGAGTTGATGGTTGGTGGGATACATCCCATCCACACTGGATTTGAAGCCCTGGAACGTGAAATTACTATGTAACTCCACCATGGTATTACCGGGTGCTACGAGTTCGGAGCCATAGACTTGAATCTCATAGTTGTCCTGAGCCGTTGCAACATTCGCGCTTAGTGAGAACGCGAAGAGAACAATCCCGCCAAGTGCTGCGAAACGACTCGCGAGTATCGTCAATGAGTCACTCCAGAAACAGCCGTGTTCTACTGACCATCGAAGTTCTCAACGTTCCGCATTATGCAACCAATTCTGAAGCCTCATGCGTGAGGGTGCGACTTGTCGTAAATATCCATTAATTGCCGGATGGACGCATGAGTGTATTTTTGCGTGGTCGAGAGGGATTGATGGCCTAGCAATTCTTGAATGGCGCGAAGATCTGCTCCATCGGCAAGCAGGTGAGTTGCAAAGGCGTGACGGAGCGAGTGAGGGTGCAAGTCCCAATTGATGTTCACCAGTCGCACATATTTCTTCAGGATCCGCCCGACACTGCGTTGAGTAAGCCGGGTGCCCAGGTAGTTCAGGAAGATAGCTCCTGAATTGACGGTTGTTCCGTCAGCGCGATTCCTTCTCAACAATTTCTGTCGCACGGGCCAGTAAAGCGCTAAAGCTTCGGCAGCCTTGCCGCCATAGGGCACAATGCGCTCTTTGCGGCCTTTTCCCAACACCCGCACTACTCGATCATTTTGATCCATGTCTACAAGATCGAGGCCGGTTAATTCGCTGACTCGTAGGCCAGCGGCGTAAAGGAGTTCAAGAATCGCTCTGTCGCGCGGCAACAGGAGAGCGTCCTCACGGGGGATTAGCGCATGGGTCTGGATTGGCGTGGTGAAGGGGCGCGTTTTTCTCTTCCGGAAGCCACCGGGAGCCTGCATGTCAGCCAACTGATCCAAGAAGGCGCTCATCTCTTCAGCAGACAGCACACTGGGGATACGTTTGGGCAATTTAGGGGTGGCGACAAACCGAGCGGGATTGTCTTTCAACATGCCTTCGCGGACGCAATAACGAAAGAATGACCGCAAAGCAGCCAATTTTCGGGCAATAGAGCTTCTCTCCAGACCGGTTTCATGGAGGTGAGCGATATACTCACGAATGACATGGTGATTAATTTGTTTAACCGCGAGAGTCGTAGTTCCGGGTGGAGTCAAAAAAGTTTGAAACTGGTCGAGATCCTTGCCGTAATTCGTGATGGTATGCGGAGAAGCGTTGCGTACCAAACGGAGGTACTCAAGGAATTTGCCGATCCAAGCCGTCATCCCGTCCTCACGTTCCAATTATAGACGCACTTCCCAAGCAGCAAGGCGCATCGGGACGAATGAGTTAGTTCGGGACGGCTCGGTTCGTAAATGCGATCACTTATGACTTGACGGCCACTGGTGCCTCTTCGGTTTGAGGCGCACTTGCGGGTGTCTCTTCCGGGGCCAACTTCTCCCAATCGCAACCCTCTTTGAGGCAAGTATATACGGTGCCGATCTTGCTCTTCTTTTCCACGATAAAAGGGGCACCGCATTTCGGACATGGCTCGGCGATCGGCATGTAGGGTGTAGTGAAATCGCAATCCGGATAGCGCGAACATCCGTAGAATACGCGGAATCTGCCTCTTCCGCCTTTGCCCATACTACCGCGCTTCACGAATTCGCCTTCGTTGCACTTCGGGCATTTGATTCCCAGCGTGATAGGCCGGGTGTACTTGCACTTTGGATATCCCGAACAGCCGATGAATTCGCCGAAGCGGCCATGCTTTTTTACTAAGCCGTTGGCGCATTGCGGGCACTTCTCGTCGAGCGACTCATCCGGCTGGAGAGCGATGCGCGTTCCAGCAACTAAGCGGCGGGTGGTTTTGCAATCGGGATAGCCAGTGCATGCGAGAAAGGCACCAAAGCGCCCGCGCTTCAGAGCCATCTCTTTGCCGCAATTCTCACAATATTCAATCTTGTTTTCTGCGTCTTCCAGAATTTCCTCTGGCATATCCTGAATGAAATCGCAGTCTGGATATCGCGAACAACCCAGAAAGAATCCGTGACGGCTGATGCGCTCGAGGAGTTCCCCTTGTCCGCATTTTTCGCAGGTCTTGCCGGTGGGAATCCCAGCCTTATACGAAACCATCTCGTCGTCGGCCTTTTCCAGGTCGACAATGAACTTTTCCCAGAACTCCTTCACCGATTCGCGCCAAGGCAATTTGCCTTCTTCAATCTCATCCAATTCGTCTTCCAGGCGCGCCGTGAATTTCACATCAAAAACGTCTTCGAAACTCTTCACCAGAAGCATACAGACTCGTTCACCCAGCATAGTGGGTGTGAAGCGACCCTGATCCTTCTTGACATATTCACGTTCAACAATGGTGGAAATAATTGACGCGTAAGTGGAGGGACGGCCGATACCATCCTCTTCCAATTCCTTCACCAGGGTCGCTTCGGTGTAACGGGGCGGAGGTTCGGTAAAGTGTTGGTCCGGACGGATGGAATCCAGTTTGAGTACTTGCCCCTCGATCACGCGCGGGAGCGTCTTTCCTTCGCCCTCATCATCCCGCTCGTCCTCTTCCCGATCGGTCTGTACCGCCGGAATCTGATAAACCTTCAGGTACCCATCGAACTTCAGAATCGAACCGCTGGCACGAAATGTGTAATCTCCGGCCGAGATATCAATGCTGGTCTGATCGTATACTGCCGGCAACATCTGCGATGCGACAAACCGCTGCCAAATCAACTGGTAAAGTTTGAATACATCGTCCGGGAGATATTTACGCACATCTTCCGGGGAGCGCGAGACCTCTGTCGGCCGGATGGCTTCGTGAGCGCCTTGGGCGTCCTTCTTGGATTTGTAGGAGTTCGGCTCCGCAGGCAGGTAATCGCTTCCAAATCGTTCAGGAATCAGTTCACGAACCTGAGCCAGAGCTTCTTTGGAAACCTGGACCGAATCCGTACGCATGTAGGTGATGAGTGCGACCGACCCTTCTTCGCCGAGCTCAACACCTTCATACAAGCGCTGGGCAAGAGCCATGGTCCGTTTAGCGGTGTAGCGCAAACGATTGTAGGCGGCTTGTTGCAATTTGGAGGTAGTGAATGGCGGAGGCGGGTTGCGGCGCTTCTCCTTGAGGGTGACATTTTCGACCTGCCACTTGGCCTTGCTCACCGCGGCCACAATTGCGTCCGCCGCAGCCTGGTCCTTCACTTCAATGTCTTGGCCGTTTTTCTTGCTTAGTTTGGCCTCGAAGATTGGCGGTTCGCCGGCATCGAGCATGGCGTGAATGGTCCAATACTCTTGGGGAACGAAGGCGCGGATCTCCTGTTCGCGCTCGACGATCAGCCGAAGCGCCACGGTTTGAACGCGCCCCGCACTTAACCCGCGCCGAACCTTATCCCAGAGCAAAGGTGAGATTTTGTATCCGACAATCCGATCCAGGACGCGACGGGCTTGCTGTGCATCGACCAGTTGGACATCCAATTGGCGGGGTTTCTCAAATGCCGCCCGAATCGCGCGTGGGGTGATCTCGTTGAAGGAAACACGGAAAATCTTTTTCGGATCGATAGGCTCAATTTCGATATGGTCCCGGTCGGAGCGTTTCTTGACGGATTTGGCCTTCAGAGATTTCTTTGGGGGAGGTTCCGCCACCTTGTCCCCATTGGTTCCGTTTTTCTTGGGGTTGTTGCCGTTTAGTTCCTCTTCTGGGACCAGATATTTCGTAGGTTTCGACAAAACCATCGCCAGATGAGCGGAAATGGCTTCGCCTTCGCGGTCGGGATCACCTGCCAGATACACAGCTTCAGCGGTGGTCGCGGCCTTGCGCAGGTCATTAATAACCTTGCCCTTGCCTGGGATGATCTGGAGGGTAGGCTCAAAGATCTTCGGATCATCGAGCGAAATCGGTTTCAACGTGGGTTTCGGAGTTGCGGCCTTTGAGCCCTTCTTGGTCTTTTTCTTTTTCTTCTTCCTCTTGTTGATTTCTTCTTCTTCGATGGGCAGACGGATACCGATCGTTTTCGTCGGCAAGTCCATAACGTGGCCGATGGAGGCCTTAACCGTATAATTCTTGCCCAAATATTTATTTATCGTCTTCGCCTTCGCTGGCGACTCGACGATCACGAGTGATCGAGCCATGTGTTCCTTTGTAACCTTAGTTGATTCCGCCTGGAGTTCCAGCAGAACGGTATGTGTCCTTCTCGCTACCTTAATGAATAGGCTCGCAGCGAATGCCCAACCTCTGATGCGCTTTGGCTTCCATCCGGTGCATCGGCGGCCGCGCCGACGGGGACTGCTTTTTATAAAAGGACCTTGGTGAACTGCTTTCCTGGCAATTGCCGAATAATGCCTTTCATCTCCAGTTCGAACAGGGTAGCGAGAACTTCACTGGAATTCAATCCGGTGGTTTCTACTAAGTCGTCAATATGACGGGTTTCTTCGGCACTCAGGAGTTCGTAAATCCTTTTTTCTGATGGGTTTAAGCCGTCTGAGGCGAGCAGATTGCGTTGCTCGGACTCCACGGCCTCGGCCTGTACCAAAGCAGCTTTTATCGGTGTTGGCAGCTCCTCAATTACATCTTCAGCTTTGGTTACCAGTTTTGCCCCCTGCTTGATCAACAGGTTCGGTGCAAAGCTGACCTCCTGAGTTACGTTTCCCGGTACGCCAAACACTTCGCGTCCGAATTCCAGAGCCAGACGCGCCGTAATCAACGAGCCGCTATACTGCTTGCCCTCCACGATCAGCACCCCCAGCGGCATGCCGGCGATGATTCTCTTGCGTACAGGGAAGTTTTCCGGGGCGGGATGTGAGCCGGTGGGTAGTTCGCTGATAATGGCTCCTGTCTCCAATACTCTCTCGAAGAGCTTCTTGTTCTCCTTGGGGTAGCACACGTCGATACCCGTTCCCAATACTCCGATGGCCCGACCACCGGCCGAAGTAGCGCCGGTGTGCGCCAAGGCATCCACGCCCCGAGCTAAACCGCTAACGATCACCAAACCTCGTTTGGCCAAGTCGCGGCCCATACGTTCTGCGATTTGCGTGCCATAGACGGTCGGGCGACGTGTCCCTACGATGCTAAGGCACGGAGCATTCAGCACGCTGACATGACCACGCACGTAGAGGAGAGCGGGTGGGTCATAGATTTGCAGGAGCGCCTGCGGCTATTCGGGTTCGGTGCAGTTTACGACGCGGCAACCGATCCGGCGGATCGCATCCAGCTCTTTTTCCGCACGCCAAAAGGTTTGCTTCTTGAAGATGGCTTGCGCTGCGGGGGCGGGCAGGTTACACTCTTCGAGTGCTGTTAAACTGGCGTGGAAAACAGCATCGGGAGTGCCGAACTCACGCAATAACCGCCCTGTTAAACGAGCGGCAATGCCCGGCGTCAAGGTGAGCGCCAGCCACGAGAGGGAAGCTTCTGGCTCCATACTTTCCTGAACCTATGGTAATAGTAACATTATTGTCAAGTATACATAGGCGACAACAAGGGCAGGCCCAGAGCCAGTTGGCTTGCTAAGACTGACGACACGAAACGCTACCAGTATTTTTGTTGTGCCAGAAACGACAAGCCTCCGGAACCAATCGTTTTGGTTCCGGAGGCTTGGGATGAAGTTTACTTTCGGTTTATTTCCCTCGACGGTTAGGGTTTGGGAAAGTTGAACAAGTCAAACAGATCGCTGCTACCAATCGATTAACGAAGTGTTGAGGTTTAGCTACCGGCTAGACAAATGCATTCGTGACTAGCCGTCGTGTTATTTCGTTTGCGGCAAGCTTGCATTGTACGCTGCTTCTAGCAAGTCTTGGGTTGTTCCGTCGTAATCCGCGTCGATTTCCCAGATGAACGTGCCGCCTAGTCCTCGCGCCCAATCCGTGAACCACACGCGATAAAAAGTTGACGACGCATCATCGTAGGTGATGAATCCTTCGCTTCCATCAGCCTTAAGCATGTACGGTACGAGCGAATAAGGATCGTAGTAAGTGCGCCAGCCCATGGCATTGATGCGCGGTTTGAAAAACGTTCCGTAATTTTCGTAGTCCACCGAACCGCCACAGTCCTGAGCTGCATTCTGATCCGGGCAGTAGCCCCACAGAGCATCGGCCTGGTGATACGCGTAACCGTAGAACGGAGTACCGATGTTCAACATGGCTGGCGGTATCTGCAACCCTTCGTAGATGTTAATCGCGTCGTTTACACTTCCGCCCGGTTGGCAGTTGTATGCTTCGGGATCGTTGTTATCCCAGAAAATTGCGGAGTTCAGCTGCGCGGAATCAGTCCACGGCCCAGCGCAGTCGTAAGTCATAATGTTGAAGTAATCCACGATGAGCTTGGTGTCTGGGAAGTCGTAGCCGGTTCCGCCCCATGGCGCCACGTCCGCAGAGATGAGATTGGGACTGCGCAGTATCGAACGAAGTCCGAGCATCAGACTGTGGAAAAACGCGGCGTCCTGGCTGGATTCGGGGTACTCCCAATCGATATCGACCCCGTCGTAGCCGTATTCCTGAATAAAAACGTTCAGGTTTGCGATTAACGCGGCAAGACCACCAGAGGTAGCCTCCAGACCGGTGAAGTCACCGCCGAGAAGCAGCAAAACTTTCACACCATTGTTATGGGCCTTGGTCAGCAAGGCTTTCTCGATAAAACCGGACGGAACGATCAAGTTGCCATTGGCATCGAAACTCACACCGGCATGGTTGATGTGCGTCAGTTTGGTATAAGGAATCTGGGCCGAGCTGTACGGTGGAGTTTGGGTTTGACTCCAATATCCGTAGTCTGCAATTAATCGTTTGGTTAAAGTTGGAGTGGTGCTAGCCGCCGTGGTTTGTGCATTGGCTAATGAACTTGATAGCAGGAACAAAATGAGGACAACGGCGCAGAATGACAATACGACTTTCAGACACTTCATGAGGCCCCCTATGATTCGAGCTTTGATTCTCCCAGTTTCCTCGGAGCCGGCGGCGGGGACAGTCGGACAACCCTCCTTGGTAGCCAAGAGCAATGGTGGCAGCATATCACTTTTCAATCGATTTATTGACGCTGTCCTTGGAGGCATGACTTAGCCGGATATCTTAAAACAGCACTTAAGCTGATGAGGGATATATTGTGGGAGTAAGGAGGGCGTTGATGAGTACTCAGGAAGGGCCCGAGATACTCTGTTGATGTATCGGATCGCGAGCGGCTTGCTCCAAACGCAAACGAACCAAGGGAGGCGTAGTGGAAACTTCGAGTAGTTTCGTTTTTCGTGCAGCTCGTATCTTTGACGGGGAATCTGGGCATTTGCGGACTGGGCTCGAATTGTTGGTGGCCGATGGGGTGATCCGACAAATTTCGGAATCTCCTATAACCGTCAATCAAGGCATGGAGATTGTGGATTGTGGCGGACGTGTCCTGATGCCGGGTCTCATTGACGCACACGTTCACGTGTATGCTTCCGGTTTGAACGTTACGCGGGTAGCTCAGTCCCCGCCCACATATCTTGCGCATTTCGCGGCGCGTTTTCTGCGTTCGAGCCTGGATCGGGGCTTCACGACAGTTCGGGATGTTGGTGGCGCCGACGTGGGCCTCGCAACAGCTATCAGAGAGGGATTGTTGCAAGGGACGCCTCGGCTCTTTTACGGCGGCCGGTTTATTTCCCAGACCGGCGGCCACGGAGACTTCCGGCCGGGAGACTACGCCCTGCAAATGGGGTGTTGTGGGTGCCACGCGGATCAACTTACTGTTGTGGCGGACGGCGTTGACGCCGTACGTCGTGCTGTGCGAGAAGAACTGCGGCGAGGTGCCTCGCATGTCAAGCTTATGGCTTCCGGAGGAGTGGCGTCGCCCACTGATCCTTTGGAACGCTGCCAATACTCCGACGAAGAGATCCGAGTGGCGGTCGATGAGGCGACTAGAGCTGGGTCCTACGTTGCTACGCATTGTCACCCTGCGGAGGCGGTCCGCCGCTCAGCGGCACTGGGCGTACGCTCGATAGAACACTGTACCTTGATCGATGACGAAACGGCAGCCTTCATGGCGGAGAGGGGCGCGTTCGCGGTGCCCACGATCGCCGTCATCTTCGCCTTTCTCGATGAGGGCGAAAAGTTAGGTTTGCCCCCGGCAAGCATGGAGAAGCTTCGAAAAGTCTCCGATCACGGCTTGTCTAGCTTGGAGATACTCAAGCGGGCTGGCGTGAAAATGGGCTTTGGCACGGACCTGTTGGGCGCTCAACACGTACGGCAAAGCACAGAGTTCACGTTGCGCGCTCGGGTGCTTCCGCCTCTGGAAATTCTACGTTCAGCTTGTGTCGTCAATGCCGAAATACTCAACCAGGCTGGCCGCCTAGGGTCTATCTGCGAAGGAGCGTTAGCTGATCTGCTCGTTGTGGATGGTGATCCGTTGACAGACGTTTCTGTTCTTGCGGAGCCGACGAATCTTCGGGTAATTATGAAAGACGGCCAGTTCCACAAGCGCACTATCTAGCACTTCAGGAATCCATCCTTCGGGTAGTAGTGAATAAACCAAGACGCCACAATCGGTGAGAAGGCATTGCAATCCGTTCGGGTAGTGCGCCTATGTTCGATGCTAGCCGAGCTTCTCTAAATGTCGTTCGCGAATGATTCTGGTGGACGTGAGGGGATTCGAACCCCTGACCCCCTGCTTGCAAAGCAGGTGCTCTCCCAGCTGAGCTACACGCCCGCCGCTTTCGCTAAACGACTGATATTATACCCTGTTGTGGCTGGTTTGGTGGGGTTGTCCACTTATGCCAGAGTTAGGTCTCCGATTGCTGGGTTTATCCACTTGCGCAGGTCTCCCTCGATAGTCGTAGGATCTCGTGTGACACGGCCCATTGACTTGGCCTTGCGACTTGCTACAATGCGCTCAGGCGAAGGAGTTCGCCACTAACCGCTGTCCTACCGTTAACTGGGACAGATGATGACTCCTGACAAGGATTCTTGTCGAGGAGTCATGTCCACCGGCAGGGATCCCAAACAACCGAAACGAGGTAGCCCATGGGAAACGTGTGGGTCCTAGCTTCCGTGTGGGTTGGTCTGGCGCTCATCGCCACGTTACTAGCCATCTGGTTCAAGATTTCGACGGCGCTCACAGAGATCGTTGTCGGAACGGTGGCCCAGCTTGTCATTGGCGCACTCGTAGGCACTGCTGGCCTCGGGGGAAAAAGCGAATGGATTACGTTCCTCGCGGGAACGGGGGCTATCGTCTTAACGTTCCTTGCGGGCGCGGAACTCGATCCCACAATCTTCCGTACGAAATGGAAAGAAGCAACTGTTGTTGGCCTGGTGGGCTTTTTCGGTCCATTTCTCGGCTGTACCGCGATTGCCCATCACCTGCTGCATTGGACACTGCGTTCGAGTTGGCTGGCTGGCATAGCTCTATCTACCACGTCGGTTGCGGTGGTTTACGCGGTCATGTTGGAGCTGGGCTTCAATGTCACGGATTTCGGAAAAGCCATCCTCGCGGCATGTTTCGTGAATGACCTGGGAACCGTGATTGCTCTCGGCCTGATCTTTTCGCCGTTCACGTACCGCACGTTGGTCTTCGTGACCGTCAGTGTCATCGTCTTCTTCATCCTGCCCTTTGTCACGCCGCGCTTCTTCAAGTACTACGGCGGCCGAGTTTCCGAATTAGAGGCGAAGTATCTCTTATTCCTGCTGTTCGGCATGGGTGGGCTGGCGGTGTGGTCGGGAAGTGAAGCGGTTCTGCCCGCCTACATTATCGGCATGGTGCTGGCGGGAACGGTGGGGAAGGACCACGTGTTGATCCGGCGGCTGCGAACGCTGACCTTCGGGTTGCTGACGCCCTTCTACTTCATCCGTGCTGGCTCGTTCGTTTCGATTCCCGCACTGGTTGCCGCGCCGTTCGTGTTTTTGGCGTTATTCGTGGGGAAAATGCTGTCGAAAGTGATAGGCCTGCTTCCTACGGTGAAGGCGTTCAAGTACCAGCGCGAAGAAGGATTGTATTTCACGCTGATGATGTCCACGGGGCTTACCTTTGGAACGATTTCTTCGCTGTTTGGACTCACTCACGGAATCATCGACCAGAACCAATACTCGCATTTGGTAGCCACGGTCATTGGGAGCGCAGTTGTGCCAACGATGTTCGCCAACGCCTGGTTCATGCCGCGGCACCTGCTGCCGAAGGAAACGGCTGGGCCTTCGAGGGCGGCAGTTATGCAACAGGAAGCCGCCGATGCCGATTGAAAGCAACATCAAGGAGGAAGTCATGGATTACCCCCACAGGAGGCAGAATCCCCACTTCCGGAAGGTGATGGTGGGCTACGACGGATCGAAGCCTGCGGACAAGGCAGTCGAGATCGCATTCTCCCTGGCCCAGTCGACGGATTGCAAAATCTTGATCTTTGCGGTCGCTCGCCCCCCGGAGCCGGCCACACGCGTGGAAGTAGACGCCATGCTCGACGATGCACGGGAACATTTTGAAGAGAGTTTCAAGAGAATCACAAAGAAGGCTGAAGAGTTGGGTGTGAGCCTGGAAACCGCGATTGCGGTTGGACATCCGATCCAGCAAATCGTGCATAGGGCCGAGGCCGATCACGTGGACCTGATCATTCTCGGGCGCCGCGGGATGTCGCGGTTCGAAAAGATGTTAGTGGGATCAACTTCCGAGAAGGTGCTTCGCTACGCGCATTGTCCGGTAATGGTTGTGCGATAACGCAGGAAAATAAAGGGAGAAAGAAAAGACGAGTGAGGACTTCGCGAAACTCTCGAAATAGGGCCCGGAGGAACAGCGCAGGACGGTTTCTTCCCACAAGAACTCCGAGAATTGCCACCGTTTCCGATATTCACGGAAATTTTGAGGCGCTAAAGGTGCTCCCGAACCACTTCGACGAATTGTGGGTGCTCGGAGACTTGGTGAATTATGGCCCGCAGCCGGCGGAAGTGATCGAATTCGTCCGAAAGTGGGCGACTTTGGTGGTGCGCGGGAACCACGATGACGCGGTGGCGTTTGACCGCGATCCGCAGTGTTCGCCGGCGTTCCGCAGCGCCGCGGAAGAGACCCGCAGATACACAAGTTCCGTGTTGAATGAGAAGCACAAAAACTATCTCGCGGACCTTCCGCACTACCGCTGGGTCCAGCGTGGCCGGTGGACCTTGTCATGCTGTGCCCTCGGATCCCCTGCACGCCTATTGCGGCGAGGACATTCGAAAATGGAGGAAGGAACTCTCCGTGGCGGGAACGGATTTTCTGTTTGTCGGCCACACGCACCTGCAATTTTCTCTCCGCCAGGGAGAGCAGTCGGTCGTAAATCCCGGAAGTATAGGGCAGCCGAAGACGGGCACGGCCCGCGCGGCATACGCGATCTGGGAAAATAGCTCGGTCAGGCTTCACAAATATGAGTACCCGGTGCAGAAGACCGCAGCGCGAGTGCACTCCATACCTGTCAGTGCTTCCACCAAAGAATTCCTGGTCAAAATATTGCAATCAGGAGCGGTACCCAAATCGAAGAAAGAGGTAAAGCGTGTCTAAAATCACGAAGCTTGATGCACTCGAAATTCTGGATTCGCGAGGGAATCCCACCATTGAAGTCATGGCCACGCTCGATAGTGGAGCGGTGGGTGTAGCGAAGATACCTTCCGGGGCTTCCACCGGAAAGCGCGAAGCCGTAGAACTGCGCGATGGCGACAAGAAGCGGTACAACGGGAAGGGAGTCTTGAAAGCCGTCGGCAACGTCAAGGAGATCATTGCGCCGGCGCTCAAGGGTCAGGACTTCGCCGAGCAGAGCACTCTCGACAAAGCGCTGATCGATCTTGATGGCACAGCCAACAAGGCCAAGCTCGGAGCTAATGCGATCCTGGGTGTTTCACTCGCGTTTGCGCGCGCGACGGCGGCAAAGCGGGGATTGCCTTTCTATGAGCACTTGGAAAAACGGGAACAGTATGAGTTGCCGCTTCCGCAGTTGAACGTGTTGAACGGAGGGAAGCACGCGGACAACAACGTGGACTTCCAGGAATTTATGGTGGCTCCGGTTGGTGCGCCTTCCTTTTCCGAGGCGGTGCGGGCCGCGGCAGAGACGTTTCACTCGTTGAAGGTGCTGTTGCATAAGTCAGGCTACTCGACGTCCGTTGGGGACGAGGGAGGATTCGCTCCGAAACTGCGGTCAAACGAAGAGGCGATGGAACTCTTGTTGAACGCCATCGAGAAGGCTGGTTACAAGCCGGGATCGGAGATTGCCATCCACCTCGATCCGGCCGCCAGCGAATTCTATGAGGACGGCGCCTATGTATTCCGCAAGTCGAGCGGCGAACGGAAAAGCTCCGACGAAATGATTGCTCTCTGGGTGGACTGGATCCGGAAGTATCCGGCGATCTTGTCGCTGGAGGACGGATTGGCGGAGGATGACTGGAGCGGATGGCAAAAACTGACGGCGCAACTCGGGAAGAAAATCCAGTTGGTAGGCGATGATATCTTCGTTACGAACACGAGCATCTTCCGCGAAGGCATCGCCAAGAATATAGCGAATTCCATTCTCATCAAGCTGAATCAGATTGGGACGTTAACCGAGACGCTGGCGTGCATGGATCTCGCTCGAGAAAACGGCTATACGTCCGTGGTTTCGCATCGCTCTGGAGAGACGGACGACACCACGATTGCGGACCTGACGGTCGCCACGGGAGCGGGACAGATTAAGACCGGCTCGGTGTGCCGCGGGGAGCGCGTGGCCAAGTACAACCGGCTCATGGAAATTGAACGGGAGTTCGGTTCTCGTGCTGTCTATGCGGGGCGCACCGCTTATCAGCTTCCTGTTGCAGTCGCGCATGCGCGTTAAGGATTGAATGAGTAGGACCGTACAAATGGGCGGTTTTACCCCAGCCAGAGACTACACGGACGAAGAGATTCGCTCTTTCGTCTGCAACCTGGAGTCTTTGTCAGGCGGCGATCTGACGGTGTCGCTGCTGGTGGGTTGCGGCGAGCGAGCGGTTGCTCCGCTGCGGGAGTTTTTGTTGCACGGCAGGCCGCGCGGCGTGTTTCAGCCGCGACAGCGAGCGGTGGAGGCGCTGGCAGAACTCGGCGCGAAAGAAGTTTTGGTGGAATATCTTTCCCAAAGGCGAGTGATTGCCGACGCAGTGGTTCGTTTTGGCGAGGAAGCAGTGGAAAACACAGCCGCGCGTGAACTCGCGCGATGGACCACCGACGAAGTCTTCCAATTTTTGATGAATCTGGCGCAACGGCTGATGCTCCCGGGTGTGGTGGATGCCTTAGCGCACTTCCAGCGGCCGGAGGCTGCCCCGGTGTTGGTGAACGCTCTCGGGGATGACGTGAGTCGGCCGTCAGCCGAGAGAGCTCTTCGCGCGATTGCGGAAAAAGTGAAACCCGTGCTGCTTCAAGCGGCGCGACGAGTCAACGCCCACGAAGACGAAAAGCCATCCGAGAGACAAAGGCGGCGATCGGTCGTCCGTATTCTCGCGGACACGGTGTTGAAGGAAGAAGACTGGAACGAGTTGAAACCGTTGTTGCAGGATGACGACCCGGAAATCGAAATCATGGCCGCCGAGATAGCTGTCGATTGGGCTCCGGCAGAAGAGCGAGAGCAAGCCGCGAGGTTTCTGATCCGTTCTCTCGATTCCCGGAAGTGGTACCTACAGATTCGCATTCAGGAATGCCTACAGCGAAATTATGTCTTTCTGCAAGAGCTGATCACGCAGGCGGCGAGAGTACGTAGGCTAGCCGCGCGAGGCGAACCTCTGGCGGACCCTGTTTTGCGGATTCTGGAAAAAGTGCAGTCCATGGCGAAGTAGTTTTTCGGCCCGAAAGAGAATGAGCGGAATGGCACCCGAAGGGACAGATTGGCAGAAGGAACGCGGCACCGGCAAGGATACGCGCGGCGTCCTTGCCGAATATGAGCGGGACAAACACGCCATTGCCCAAATTCTGCGGGAGATTCATGCGGCCGCTTACGAAACAAAGAACGACGGGCTGGAGCGCGCGGTTGGAGAGCTTACCCGCAAACTGGCAGAGGACCGGTTCTATCTCACGGTGGTGGGCCAGTTCAGCCGAGGCAAGAGCACGCTGATGAACGCCATTCTGGGCAAGGATTATCTCCCGTCCGGAATCGTCCCGACCACATCGGCAATTACGGCAGTGAGTTACGGCAGCCGCGAGAAGATCGTGCTGCGGAGGGCGGGAAGCAATCTCACCAGCGAAATCGGTATTGGAGAACTGGCGGATTTTGTGACGGAACGCATCAATCCAGGGAATCGGGAACGGATCGAAATAGCGGAAGTGCGGGTTCCCCGTCGAAATCCTGCAGCGCGGTTTTATTCCTCGTGGATACGCCCGGACTGGGCTCTGCCGTCCGGGAGAATACGGCTACAACGTTGAATTTTCTGCCGAGCGCTGATGCGATCATTTTTGTGACCAGTTGTGACGCCCCTTTGACGGCAGACGAATTAGGCTACCTCCGGGAGTGCCGCTCCTCGGTTCGGCAGATGTTTCTGGTCGTGAACAAGATGGACCTCGTTTCCGAAGCAGAGCGCAAAGAGGTGGTGGAATTCGTGAAACATTGAGGTGCACGTGTATGCCGTTTCTGCAAAAGATGGCTCGCCTCCCGCGTGAATTTCGACGCCGGAAAGTTATTGGAAAGTGGCCTCCCCAAACTCGAAGAAGACATCGTGGACTACATCACGGCGCACAAGCAGGAAGACTTTCTGTTGCAGGTGTGCGACCGCGCCTCGGAACTTCTGGCGGGGAGCAGCGTGCCGCAACGTGAAGAGTTGCTGGCCCGTTTGGCATCCTTGCGCACCGAGATGGAGACAGGTGGAGGATCAGAGGAATGTAGCGGGAAGCGGCGCGTGTTGGTCACGCGTTGCCGGGCCTCCATTGCCGGCGGATCAAACGTGTCCCGCCTGCCGGAAGGCTCGGGAAGTGGCGCAAAAGTCGATTCGAGAAATGGCCGACCGGCTGGAGGCGCGGGCGAGCGAAAACAGAAATGCGGATCGACGCTTCTGCTTGACCCACCTGGAAGAGATGCTGCTCACTCTACGCGACACGTCGGCGGCGAAGCAGTTACTCGAGAAGGAAAGCGAGACGCTTCGACGGATCGCTGAGAACCTGCAGCGTTACGCGCTGAGACATGAAGGGCGGCGCAGCGACCTGATTACGGAAGAGGAATGGCAGGCTCCCAACCAGGCATTGACACTACTGGTGGGGCACCGCAGTGTGCAACCGCGATTTGGAAGGCAATGAGCAAGAACCGGTGGGTAGTAATCGTGAGGGCGACGTGACTTCGAAAGACAACAACAGCCCAGCGAGCTTGAACGAGTTTCAGGCTCGGGGTCTCACTGTCACTTGCCAGTATGTGGACAAGGTAATCGGCGAAATTGGAGAGATTCTTCATTCGTCCACATCGAAAGCTGCTTTTCCTCGTTATATCCAAGACATTGCACCAACGCAGAGAAGAACCATCGAGGACCATCTCTCGCGGATTCGCGCACAGCTCACGCGCGTTCTCGACGGGCAAGGAATCCCGCGTCCGGAGGCGTGGATTCCCACGAGCCGAGCTGTCTATACAGCATTAACCACGATTGACATCGCTCTTGAGGAGCTGCGGCCGCGGTACATGCAGGGATATGGCGAGGTGCCGCCGGAGCTGGCGACGGAACTCGAAGGAATCAGCGGCGAACTTCGCGGCTTAGTCGCGCGTCTGAATCGCTACCTGATAGAGGATGCGGGACAAGACCTACACCAACGGCTCGCACGACTGGAACAAACCTCGGGCGAGATCGAACTCCTGGCTAAAATCGAACGCATTGTCACGGAGCGGGGGCTCGTAGAATTTCGAAGCACTATCGCGAGCATTACGGACCGGCTGGAAGACCAAAGTCTCGAAATCGCGGTGTTCGGAAGGGTGAGTTCGGGGAAGTCTTCCTTGCTCAATGCGATTTTGGGTGAGGAAATTCTGCCGGTTGGCGTCACCCCAATCACCGCCGTACCGACGCGCCTGCGTTATCACCAGACGCCGTTGCTCACGGTGTGGTACGCCGAACGGCCCACAGAAACAATGGATGTTTCCCGTCTGGCTGAATTCGCAAGTGAGCGAGAAAACCCGAACAACCAGAAGCGAGTGGCACGCATGGTTGTACACCTGGGTTCGGCGCGCCTTCGTGACGGTGTGACGCTCGTGGACACCCCGGGGCTAGGTTCACTGGCGACAACGGGAACCGCGGAGACGCTGGCTTACTTGCCCAGTTGTGATTTAGGTGTAGTGCTGATTGACGCGGGTTCCACGATTACCCATGAAGACCTGGAAACGATCCAGGCGCTATATCGAGTGGGAATCCCAGTGCAGGTGCTCCTGAGCAAAGCGGACCTGCTTTCTCCCGAGGACATCACGCGCATGGTCGGATATGTGCGGCAGAGCATTGCCGACGAATATCGGATCGAACTGCCCGTTCATCCGGTCAGCGCGATCTCGGAGCGTCGAAAAGATCTCGACCAATGGTTTGCAGCAGAAATCCTGCCGCTTTACGAGCGCTGCCGGGAGCTCAAATCAGCGTCCGTGCGGCGCAAAGTAGGAGCCCTTCGTGACGCCGTCGTTGCCGCGCTTACGATGCAGGTGCGCAGGAGCCGAGGGCTCTCTGGAGCCGACCAGGAAGAGATTCGTGAGATTGAAGCCAGCCTGCGGAAGGCCACTGGCCGGATAACGGAAACACGGAATCGACTGGAGAAAGACATTCGTGCGTTGGGAAGAGCCAGTGAATTGTTGCTCGAACGGGCAGCCATTCGGTTGACTGAGAAATGGTCCGAGAACGGTGATCCCGCCGGCCGGGACGCCGTTGTTTTCGAGAGCATTGTGTCGGACGTGCACCAGCAGGCGAAGTTCTACCACCAGGAAATCGAGAGTCTGGCGCGCGATCTCCACTCCGGGTTGGAACGTGCCGCCAAAGCCTTGGGGATGCCCAATGGGCCGTCTGAGGAAGAATTCTTGTCCGTGATTCGGGCGATGCCGGTTTTCGATTTCGCTCCTGCGCGGAATCTTTCCAGCTCTTCTCCGTCGTGGACGCGCCTGTTTGGAAAAGCGGGCCTACGCGCGAGTGCTCGCCGGTTAGTGAGTGCGCGTCTTGAAAAGTCCCTCGTAGAAAGCCTGTCCGTTTATTCCGGCGTAGTTGGGGAATGGACGACCGCGATATTGAATGTCATCGAGAAACGGTTCGCTTCGTATGCGGACGGCTATCGAGCCCAAGCGGAAAGAGCGCAAAGCACGTCGGCGCTGGAAAGTAGGGAGCAAAGCGCGTTATTGAAGGACGTGCATGAACTCGGAGGAATCGCCACCGAAACGGGTGTTTCGGTCGGGTCCACAGAGTGAAAGACGATCGACAGAAAAGTATTGGCAGTAAAGCATAAAGACAGGTGTGATGGTCAAGTATCTCATGGTTGCAATTGGAGGCGGGCTGGGCTCAGTGCTCCGTTTCTGGGTCGGCGGAACAGTAAGCGGGAGGAGCGGCAGTCAGTTCCCGTACGGAACCTTTCTCATCAACTGTACCGCTTCGTTCTTAATCGGTTTCATTATCACGCTGTTGTCCGAGAAGACCCATTGGAGCCCGAATCTTCGATTCCTAATTCCCATCGGCTTCATCGGGGGATACTCCACGTTCTCGACATTCGAGTACGAGACATTTCGCGTTGTTCAAGACGGTGAATTCCTCATCGCGTTCTTGAACATCATTCTTAGCGTCGTTGTGGGTTTTGCTGCGGTGTGGCTTGGCGATGTGGGGAGGTTGAGCTCATGAGCGGAGCAAAGGCAATTCGAACAGTTCCCGTAACGGAGGCGGCAGCCCACAGGTCGTGTCTTGTCTGCACGGTCCTCCGTCATCATCAGACGCGGTTGGTAGAGGTAAGTGGTCTGCCAAAGGCCACCCACCTGTGCAACCACCATGCCTGGTTGCTGGCACGATCTGCGCCAGCAGCGCTCGCAACCGAAATTTATACGCAAGTTCTTGAAGCACAGCGCAAGCAAGGAGCCCGTTCTCCAAGGGTCTGCGCCTTCTGCGCGGACTTACGACGAGAAGAGTCCTTGAGGCTCAACGAGTTGGTCGAGCAGATGAAAATGGCCTCTTTTGCGGAATCGATGAGGCAAAGCGGCACGTTATGCTTGTGGCACGCGCAGCAGTTGTCGCATAGACTGCCGACGAAGGAACGCGCGCTTGTGGAAGAAGTTCTGGCAAGAACGGCTGAGGAACTGGACGCGGACCTCCGGAAATGTGCCGTTCAAGCGCAGCATGGGCAGCATGCCGGAAGTGGCGTTCTAGGGCGTGTTGCGGAGTTTCTGGTTTGCCAGCGAGGTATTCCTGGAGAGGAGACACCATGCTGAAGGTGGGACCTGCAAAGAAAGTCATAATTTACGTGGGCGAGGATCACCAATATCACGGCCATTCGCTCTATACCGCGATACTCGACTACCTTTTCTATCACCGGGTATCCGGGGCGAATGTGGTGCGAGGGATGGCAGGATTCGGCGCGGACCATCACCTGCACAGCACCCGCATTCTGCGGTTGACGGAAAACCTGCCGGTCAAGATTGAGTTCATCGAGAGTCCTGAAAAAGTGGAGGAACTCCTCCCTAAGCTGCATGAAATGGCAGGCACGGGACTGATTGAAGTGCAAGACACCACGGTTGTAAAGCCCGCAGAGTTGGCGAAGAAGCCGGAATTTCGTGGCGAAGAGGTACCTGCACTGAAGCGGGAAACTAAAGCCAAGCTCATGCGGGTATACGTGGGTGAAAGCGACAAGTGGCACGAGAAGCCGCTGTACAAGGCGATCGTCGAGGCTCTGCGTGCAAACGATGTTGCAGGCGTCACCGTGTACAAAGGAATCCTTGGCTATGGCGCAAATCGGCGCATGCACAAGGGATCCGCGCTTAGTTTATCCCACGACTGTCCGATTATGCTTTCGGTGATCGACACGGAAGAAAACCTGCGAAAGATGACGCCTTTGCTTGATGAAATGGTTCAGCAGGGCCTCGTCGTATTGTCCGACGTAGACATCATCAAATACACACACGATTACGTGGGCGACGAACGGCGGAAGGAGTCGCGGGCATGAAACTCGGAGGAAAAGCCAAGATGCTTCGCATTCATTTTGGAGAAGACGACAAATGGCACGGGCAGCCTCTCTACAAGGCTATCGTCGAAAAGTGCCGCGAGCTGGATATTGCCGGCGCGACCGTTTACCGCGGAATCGAAGGTTACGGTGCCAGCACCATCATCCGGCGGGCCCATCTGTTATCGGTATCGCACGATGCTCCATCATGGTCAGTATCGTGGACGCGGAGGACAAGATCCGAAAGCTGATTCCGGTGCTCGACGGCATGGTCGACGAAGGACTGATCGCCATGTCGGAGGTGGAAGTGATCAAGTACGTCCACCAGGAAGTGGCGCGACCTTAGGGTTAACAATGGTAATAGCCCGCCCCATGCAAGACGTCGCTTTCGAGTCCGGGGTGTTCTTCGGACGAAAGAACGAGCTTTCTCGATTGTGTGAAGCGATTCAGAAGCGAGAGAGTCTGTTGGTCTGGGGAGCATCCGATTCAGGAAAGACCGTCTTGGTTGCGCGGGCATTGTCCGAACTCCCTGAGCGCATTGCCAAACGGTGCATTTGCACGACAGGCGTCGGAAGCCCTCACGAAATTCTTCGCGGAATCGCGCAAGGGTTCGCCCAAGATCCGCTGTTCCGCTCCAAATTCCGCGCCGAGACGGGATTTGGAGCTTCGTTTTCGCATTGGGTCAAAGAGCAGACTAGTCTCCGTTTGCGCGGACTGCTCTACCGCGCTGCGGGTGTTGGTGAGTACTGGATTTTCCTCGAAGACCTTGCGCCGATGTCACACATCCTGACACGCATCGTGAAAGAACTCATGATCAATCAGGAGACGCCGATTTATTCCGTTGCGCCCGGGTGGACGTACCGCGAACTTGGTCATGCCGCACAACTCTATTGGAACGACCAGCAGAGGTTGCACGTCGGAGCCTTGTCCCCGGCGGCCGCGAATGAGCTTCTCGAATGGGCGATCCAGAGATTCGGGCTATCGAAGTTTGATCTCGATGGTTTCCGCGAAGACATCCTGGAGTTCAGCGGCCTATTGCCCGGTGCGATCCTTCGAATGTGCAAGGCTGCTACGAGCAGTCATTATCACTTCGACGGGCGCATCAAGACGAAGTTGCTGCATCTGGACTATCTCATGAAGCGCTGTCAGGGAATCGCTCAACATGGCAGTCACGAGGGTGGAATTTAGCTAGGGCAGTGGGGAACGGAACATGGGCTCTTCATCAGGAAAAACGACTGTCAACGGGTCGAACGAGCAAAAGGGGGCGCCCACACATTCGGGCGAGATTGTCGATGTGGCAGGCAAGCTGACACGTTTGGCGGAATTGGCGGACGCGTTCGGGTCGAAACAGGTGAAAGAGGAAGCCACGAGCCTTGCGGAGCGCCTTCAAGAAGGGCGCTTCTACGTCGCGTGCATCGGGCAGTTCAAACGGGGAAAGTCCACATTACTCAACGCCCTAGTCGGAGATTCCGTCTTGCCTACTGGGGTTGTCCCAATCACGGCAGTTCCGACGGTGCTTCGTTACGGTGAGAAACGAAGTGCGCGCGTTCGCTTCCAGGGAGGTACTTGGACGGATCTGGTGCCTGAAGAACTGGTGCAGTATGTTTCCGAGGAACACAACCCGGAGAACGCGAAGAGTGTCGCAGGCGTTGAGGTCTTCGTTCCTAGCCCGCTGCTTGCGGATGGTATGTGTCTGGTGGACACGCCGGGACTAGGATCAATTTTCGCTGGCAATACAGCTGCGACGCAGGCGTTTGTCCCTCAGATTGATGCTGCCATTATTCTGGTCGGAGCCGACCCACCGATTGCGGGAGAAGAGCTCGCACTGGTGGAAGAGGTGGGTAAGCACGTCCGACAGCTTCTGGTCGTCCTCAACAAGGCAGACCGGGCGACCGAGGCAGAACGGCGGATCGCTGGGCCGTTCACGCGAAAAGTCTTGGAGAAGCGATTAGGGCGTCCGGTGGGACTCATATACGAAATCAGCGCATCCGAACGCTTGGAAAAGAACAAAACGGGATGGGATTGGGACCTGCTGGTAGCGTCGCTGCAGAATCTGGTGGAAGAGTCTGGGCGCGCGCTGGTTCGCACGGCCGGTGAGCGAGGTTTGCAACGGCTTGGCGAGGAGATGCTTTGCGTAACGCTCGAAGAAAGGGAAGCGTTGTTGCGGCCCATCGAGGAATCTGAGCGACGCATTTCCGCTATGCGAGAAACCATCGCAGAAACAGAACGGTCGCTGAGCGAAATCGGATACCTGTTCATGGCGGAAAAGCATCGCCTTTCCGATCTGTTTCTCGAACGTAGAAAGAAATTCCTCAGCGAAAGTCTGGCTGCGGCAAAAGCGGAAGCAAATGGGGAATTACGGAAAATACGCCGTGGGTATGGTCCCCGATTCCGCCGGGAGGCGATGCATGTGGCGCAAACGATCTCGGCGAGCCGCGTTCTTCCTTGGCTCGCGAAGGAACAGGCGAGCGGAGAAGAGGAGTATCGCAAGGCGGCAGAGCGCTTTGTGAATATTGGCAACGATTTTCTTGCGAAACTCTCGGAATCGAAAATCCCGGAGCTCTCGCGCATGCCAAACGCTCTCAACTCCGAAAAAGGATTCCGCGTGGGATCTCGCTTCCGCTTTGAGGAGCTAATCAACATTGCACAGCCGGCTTCACCGCTGCGTTACCTGGCCGACATCGCTTTCGGACTAGTCGGGGCATGCTCCGCAATTCAAAAAGATGCCATGGCGTTTTTCGACTACCTAGTAGAGATGAATAGTACTCGGGTGCAATCCGATCTCATGGAACGCGTCGAGCAGAGCCAGGGTCAGTTAGAAGCCGAGATCCGCAAGCTACTCCATCAAATCACACGCGTCGCGACGGCAGCTTTGGAGCATGCTCGGGAAGCGAAGAGTCGCGGTAATCCGGCCGTCGAGGACAATTTGCGGCGGATCACTACTACAGAGCAAGAAATCCACTCGCTCATCGGAAATTAGCGGGAACTACGCTGTTGCGACAATTCGGGGGTGCCTTGGCTGCGCGATCGCGGCGTGCGCTTTACGGTGATCTCAACGTTTCGGCCATGGAAGGATTGGTTCCTAACTCGCAGGCAGTATCTCAAATTCACTCATCGTGATTCCTGACGTTCCATTTCTGGATGAAAGCCAAACAACCTTTAGAGGTTGGACGCAAACGCTAGCGCCAAACACTGAAGCTACCTAATTACACTCCCGGGGTTGAACAAAGCATTGAAACAAACCCATGCGGCGCCTGCTCAATGAAGCCAAAGGTTGCCGACTACCGCCTATCGCTACAACCTTCCGACCCTTGAAGCGACGAGGTATTTCTGAGTCTTGGAGAGCACTTTCGACACGAACAGTTGGGTGCTTTGTCTGCATCAATGAAGGCAGTGAAGACAACGGTACCCCATCTCATGATCGCGGCCGATCTGAATGGCGACCGCCGGCCGGAGATCTCGTTGGCTATGTAGGTCAGGCATCCGAGGAACGGGTTCCCGGCACCTTCCGTGTTTGGGTGTAGCTTTGGGTGAAATGCTTGCAGTCGTGCACGAAAGATTGTCCCACTTCGACCCAATAATGAAGGAAGCGAGTGGCCACTTGTCTTCCGGGAACGGAAATGAATGCTGGCTTTGCCAAGACTTGCTGCCTTAGTTTGATTCGGAAACTCATCAAAAACGCAGGTGTGCGAGGACTCGATTCGAGCCAATGGGCCAAACGAGCGCCTATGTGCTGAAGCTTGTGGGCTACCAGGGACGCCACTTGATTTACCGCCTGCAGCTTCGAAGTGAGACGGGTGGCCACTGGAACTGGCGAAGGCGGAGTGCCCGGAGGTCCTTCTGAAACAATGACCGGTGCGTCTGCGATTTCTGAAGCCTTAATTTCCGCGACTGAAAACGCTGCGAGGCGCGATGTTGTTCCGTCCTGGGTATTTTCGTCGCAAGCCATCTCGTCCAACTCTGAAATTGGCTCCGCCACTGTGGTGTTCATGGTCGTGACGTGTACGTTCCTGTCCTCTGCCGAAAGGTGAACAAAAGGCGCGAATTGTGGGACGGCTTCGCGCCTGCTGAGCGACTCCGACTGCGGAGTCAATTCGAAGGTCATCGCCACCCGGCTAATCATGTCTGGAGTAACCACAGTGCTCTTCTCCGCATACGCTGTTATTAGGGCATGCTCGCACAAGAGGTTCACCACCCGTGGAATCCCCTGCGCATAGATGTGAACCACTTCCAGGCTCTCGGGAGGGAATACGTTCGACTCGGCAGCTCCGCAATGGGTCAAACGATGTTTGACGTAGGCCGCTGTTTCTTCCAGGGAGAGCGAAGGAAGGGTACAACGAAACATGACCCTCTGGCGTAATTGTAATAGTTCGGGCCGGCGGAGCTTCTCCTCCAATTGCGGTTGGCCTGCTAAAACGATCTGCAGCAGCTTGTGCCCGGGCATCTCCAGGTTTAGCAGCATTCGAAGGCGATCAAGAGTTCGCAACGACATTGCTTGTGCTTCGTCGATGACCAAGACCGGCGAATCGCCCATGGAATGGCGGTGGATCAGCCATTCGCTCATAGCGGCGAGCAGGTCCCCTTTGCGCCGTGAATCGAAAGGCGCCCCGAAATCACGCAGTATGGCCTCAAACAGTTCGAGTGGCTTTAGTTGCGACTGGAATATGTAGGAGCTTGATTGCCGCCGTGCTCGCAACCAATTCAGGAATTTATGCAGAAGGATGGTCTTGCCAGTACCGGCTTCTCCAATTAGGACGATTAGACCTTGATGCGAATCCACCCCCGCGGACAACTCGGCTAATGCCGAAGCATGCACACCAGTAGAGAAGAAGAAGCGCGGATCAGGAGAAACGTGGAAAGCGTTCTCCCGCAGGCCAAAATATTGAAATAGGTTTGTGTACATGGTTCGTGCGTGAAGCTTGGGACAGCTGCGGGTCTGTCCAGGCTGGTAGGTGGACTCTACGACCATCCATTCCGGTTGACAATACGAAATAGAGGGGAGTTCACGAAATTTGTGCTGTTTCAGTAACGTACTGCTAGGCGTAGTACTCGAGATCAGCAAACGATCGAAACGGTGGGAGCATCCACGCTCAAGGTGTTCCAGCCTAGCGACCACGTTGGACCGGTCTGATTCCGAGCCGATTTTCCCGATTCGTTCGGATGAAGTGGCCCGAGATACGAACACTCTCCAGCTGCCTGGGGTTCGTGCATCCTCGGTTCTTCCGTGTACTCACGCGGTCCGCTGGTTCCGTTATCTTTGCAGATTGAACTATTCAGCTTATTTTGTCTTAACGCGCGCCAAGTTGGCCGCTGGCCCTAAGTACGTCAACCGCATCGTGCCGACTTGCCACGTCAACCTGCCGCATTACGCGACGGAGGTGATTCTTAACGGTAAACTGCGACAAGTTGAGGTTCGCGGCGATTTCCTTGTTAGTCAGTCCTTCGGCGACGAGTTGCACCAGTTGCAACTGACGGGGGGTCAGAGTCTTTTGGGTGGTCATTTCCAACGAGTCGAGCCGCTCTTGTTTCTTCTTGCTCAGGTATTGGATCAGCCACATACACAGACTGGGGGGGCAGGTGGCCTCTCCGCGCGCGGCCGACCGAACTGCCGCTACAATTTCCGCCGCCGATGCCTCCTTCAACAAATAACCACATACGCCAAAGTACACTGCCTTTAAAAAAGATTCGGGGTCTTCGTTCATGCCGAACAAAAGCACCTTAATACCGGAATCTTGTTCGAGCAGGTCACATAGGAAGGATGAGCATGCGACATTGTCAAATGAATCCATCAGAACAACGTCACAATGGGATGTCAGGATGTGGTCCTTGAAGGTCTCCGAACTGCGACTTACTCCGACGACGTTAATTTCCGACCGCTTTCTCAACAGGCGAGCTAGGGTGTCCCGTAATAAACGGTTCTCGGCTAACAGATACACCTTCACTTCTTGGCACAACTTGCAGTTCTCTGTTGCTGTCATACTCACTCGCAATTGCTCCATTCCGATCTGGCGAGAGGGCTAAGCTATTGATTCTAAGGGTCAAAAAACAGCAACTGCATTTATTGGGCTCCATAGAGTCTATGAGTCGCGTAACCGGATGTCAATCAACATCGTAAATATCGACAAAGTACCGTGTAATCTAAAGGACAATATGCGCCAACCGACAGTGGCCACCTGAGAAGAATTAAAGCACTAAGCTTCTTTAGTCCTTGGGCTACTCCGCCGGCATAGCCCTGAGCCCTTCGTTTTCCTGCCGTAGCCATAGTCCACTTTCCGCACGCCAGGGCCGCCTGAATTGGCGCTTTTTTGGACCTAGCCGTTTGCCCTGAAAAGTCAATACTTGATGGACTAAAGGGGATGGCTATGGTTAAGACATTCCGTGTCCTCATGGCGAATCAGCCCAAACTCATGCGGGAACTCCTCGTCGAGGTATTGGCGGAGGAGCCGTGGATTCAAATCGTCGGGGAAGCTACACAAGAAACCCAGATACGTGACCTGGTGCTGAAGACGTCACCAGATCTGTTGGTCGTTACGGCAGAGAAACCGGGTAACCGGCCAGCCATCTGCGATGAACTGCTGCGTGAGTTCCCGACTCTACGTATTATTGCTGTCGCGGCGCAGGAAAGCTATTCCGTTTGTTACTGGGCTTCTTTGGACATTCATGCTGACGACATAGAAGCCTCCGAACAGGGGTTTCTCACTGCGGTCAGGAGCGTAGCTGAAACCGTGAGCAAGGGCAGCAATGTCAATTGAGGGAGGACCAGAGCATGGGAAAGTTCTTTAGATTCGCTAAAATTTCGCAGTGCATGTTGGTCCTTGTTGTGTTCGGTCTTGGCACCTTTGCGATAGCACAGGAGCCTAAGAACCAAAATACCCGGGACGAGCAGAGTAATCGTCCCACCGACTACAACACAAGAAGTTCGCTCAACAAGGAATTTTCCGCTCTCGAGAAGGAAAATTTGTCACGTGTAGCCGCTTCCGCGGCTCAGCTCCGGGAAGTGCTCGTGAAAGATCCTGGCTTGATGGTCGAGCTAAAACGATGGACGGCCAAGGAAGCTACTGACAATGGACAAATCGTCAGTGATGAAAATTTGACTGACGATGCGATATACGACAGGTTGACCAATGATGTTCCGTTCCGTTCTGTAGCCACCCGCCTAGTGCAACGTTATGGATACCTAATGCCAGGCTTTAATCCCGAGTCAGACAAGGGCAAGGAACAAGACCTTCTGATTAAAGAACGAGTACGGCGGTTGGCGCAAATTGAGGAGGACGCGGACTCATTAAAGTCCAAAAATTCGGAAACGAACGGAACTTCGAGCGTTCCCTGCGAATCCTACGACGATCGTGAATGTGTGCAAGGGGCATCTGGTCGTAGCAGCCAATCAATTACGAATCCCGGTCAGAATGTACCTCAGAGAAATATAACCCCGGATCAAACTTATCCTGGTTATCCTAACTATCAAAACTATCCGAATTATCCGAGCTATCAGAACCAAGAACCACAGGCCCAAACGCCTCAAATAATGCAAACAGACACGGGTTCTGATTATTACCGCGCGCAATATGGGGGATCGGCGGACGAAAGTGCTTTGCTGGAAAGCATATCCGACCCTCTCGGGCAACTCGGTGGCTCCTCGAATCTGGGGACCATGGGACTGGCCACGGGAATGGGCATGGGACTGGGCACGGGAATGGGCATGGGCATGGGCATGGGCATGGGCTCGAACCTTCCGGGCTCTGTCTCGCCGGATCGATTACAGGCCGGTGTAGCGCAGGCTTTGGGTAACCGTTATCAGGAGGGCAGTACATTGCCTGAGGCGAAGTCCGACATGAGAACGGATATGGGGTATCTCTATCGTCGTGCGCCGCGGCTTACTACGGAACGGGAGTCTCTGTCTAACGAGATGGTACATCGCCCCAGTCCTTACGCCGATATTCCTTCTCTGTATGACCTCTATGAACAGGCGCCCTCGAGAGATCGCCCTCCTCGGCGATTTGGCTCCGAAGTCTTCCGCGACGGACTCCGAGATCCTCGTAGCGTACCAATGGATTTGCCCGTGGGTCCCGATTACGTTGTGGGACCCGGTGACAGTTTGTCCATTGATCTGTGGGGTGGGGTATCGACCAAGATCGTTCGGGTCGTGGACCGGGAAGGTCGCGTCACACTCCCGGAGGCTGGTCCACTCCTCGTTAGCGGTAAATCGCTCGGCGAAGTACAGCTTGCTGTTCAAAAAGCAATCGGCACAGAGTTCCGCGATACACAAGCTGACGTGTCCGTTTCGCGTTTGCGTACAATTCGAGTGTACGTGGTTGGTGAAGTGGAAGAGCCTGGAGCTTATGACATCAGTTCGCTGTCCACCGCTCTGAACGCTCTTGTGGCCGCCGGTGGTGCCACTGCACGCGGGTCACTCCGTAACCTCAAACACGTGCGCGGACGGGAAGCGATCGAAAGGATCGACGCTTACGACCTGTTATTGCGCGGCGTTACTCCCGACGCAAAGATATTTGAAAATGGCGACACTCTAATGGTTCCGCTACTTGGGCCGCAAGTAACCGTCACAGGAATGGTGAGGCGCCCGGCGATTTATGAATTGGATGGAGAGAAATCAGTCGAAGATGTACTCGAATTAGCTGGAGGAATACTTCCGGCGGCCGCATTGCGTCATGTCGAAGTACAGCGACTGGAAGCGCACGAGAAGCGGACCATGCTGACTCTCGATCTTTCACCCGATAACTTGACCCATCCTCAGCTCAGCTCTTTTAAGGTTCAAGATGGCGACGAAATTCATATTTTCCCGATTGCGCCTTACAATCAGGACGAGATCTATCTGCAAGGACACGTCCTTCGCCCAGGACGCTATTCGTATCGCACCGGGATGAAACTCACCGACCTTGTAACGAGTTATAAGGACATACTCCCTGAGCCAGCCGCTCACTATGGCGAGATTATCCGTCTGGACCCGCCCGATTTTCATCCGACGGTGGTTAGTTTTGATCTTGCTGCTGCTTTGAAGGACCCGGCAACTGCGCCCGCGTTGGAACCGTTAGATACTGTCAGAATTTTCAGTCGCTTCGATTTTGAGCCAGCCCCCACGGTTTCCGTTGTGGGGGAAGTGCGTTCACCGGGAACTTATCGCACCTCGGGACAGGCGTCACTGCGCGACGCAGTGTACTTAGCCGGAGGTTTGACTCCAGACGCAGCTTTGGACACATCACAACTCTTCCGAATCAATCCCGACGGAACCTCAAAAATCTTTAGCGTTGATCTCCGCGAAGCCTTGGCCGGAAACGCGGCTGATAACATTCTTTTGCAGCCGCGCGACCGGCTCCTAATTCACCGGAATACCGCACAAGTCGATCCCAGCACCATCGAAATTACTGGTGCCGTAGCAAAACCTGGTCTCTATCCTTATACCCAGAACATGCATGTCGAGGATCTAATTCGCGCGGCTGGCGGGCTGAAGCGCAGTGCCGACACCAACACCGCCGACCTGACCCGCTATGCGGCCTCCGGGGGTGTCTCGGAGCAGTTGCAAATTTCACTTGCCTCACTGAACAACGGGAACGCTACCGAAGATATACCTTTGCGAAGTGGCGATGTACTGGCAATACGTCAGGTGCCCAGTTGGACCGACATCGGCGCGTCCGTTAAAGTGAGCGGGGAAGTCAAGCATCCCTCGACCTACGGTATACAACCCGGGGAACGGTTGAGTGCTGTTCTGGAGCGAGCAGGCGGATATACCGGTCAAGCCTACCCATACGGTGCAGTCCTGATGCGCCGAGAAGTGCGCGAGTTGGAAGCGCGAAATCAGATGGAACTCGTTACCAGGCTAAAGGTGGAACGTTTACAGCTCAGGGACCTCCCAGAAACGACTGAAGATCAAAAGAATACCAAACTAAACGCACTGGCCCAGACCGATGCCACTCTCGGCCAGCTTTCTACGAATCCTCCTGTCGGCCGAGTTGTTATCCACATTTCTTCTAACATTAAGCAATGGAAAGACACGCCGGCAGACATTGTATTGCGGGACGGAGATGTGTTGATGATTCCTAAGAAGGCCAACGTTGTAATGGTAACTGGTCAAGTGTTCAACCCTACTGCCATCACTACTCAATCCAGCAAATCAGCACGTTGGTACTTGGGGCAGGCAGGAGGACTAACTCCTATCGCAGACAAAAAAGGCGTGTTTGTCATCCGTGCAGATGGATCGGTTTTGGCAGCGAAGAATACAGGTGCGGTCTGGTTCTTAGGTGACCCGTTGAATGGCTCTCTTCGCGCCGGAGACACTGTGGTTGTCCCAGAGAAGACACCAAAGGTTGGAGGAGCAAATTGGGCGACGCTAATGCAGACGGCACAGGTCGCCTCTTCGGTCGCGCTCGCAGTTGCATATATCCACCCATAGTTGGGAGGGGACTATTACGCTGCATTTCAACCAGAATGGATATATAGCTGACCCGTATTATGGAACAAAGCTGATCGCAACCGCCCTACGGTCCGTATGGAGAAAGGATGGGTTCCATTGGCCAGCTGGTCGCTCAATCTTCTCGCTGGCTTAATTGTGCTGACGATGCTCACTTGTAACCACTCCTCAATCTGCAACGCGCAGACCGGGGCTCCGTCGGTTGATCCATCGTCGCAGGAGAACACGCGGGTGAATCAGACCCCGCAAACCGACCAGGACACTAAGCCTCAAGGAAACGTGTCTGCATCGGCAGATCCGCAGCCGGACTACAGCACTGCAATCAATGCCGGGCTGTTCAAACGGTTTGCTTTGGACCAATGGGGGCTTTGGACGTTTCCTCGTCACATGAGTTGGGAAGACGCCGACATTATCGTGCCCTTCGGTATGGCTACTGGTGGACTCCTGGCCACTGATTCGGACTTCAGCCGGGGACTATCTAATTCGCCGAATCGCCTCAAACACAGCACAGATTTTTCGAACTACGGGATCGGTGCCATGGCAGGAGTTGGCGGCGGTCTATATGTGTGGGGCCATCTCACTCACGACGATCACAAGAAAGAAACCGGGTTCTTGGCGGGCGAGAGCGCGCTGGATGCAATTCTAATCGCCGAGGCGATGAAATATTCGTTTGGACGGTTGCGTCCTCTCAATCAACCTCAATACTCCGGTGATTTCTGGCATGGTGGAGCCTCAATGCCCTCGGAACATGCCACGGTGGCCTACGCGATAGCAGGAGTTATCGCTCACGAATATCCTGGTCCCTTGACCTCGGCGTTCGCTTATGGATTGGCTTCGTCAATCGGTCTGGCGCGTATCACTGCTAAACAGCATTTTCCTTCAGACGTACTGGTCGGTAGTTTTATTGGTTGGTACGTTGGCAAATATGTATATCGCTCCCACCATGATCCCGAACTCGGCGGTGCAGATTGGCAAAGCTACGGCGAGTTCAAGAATCATGGCTCAAACGAGGCTAACACTAGCCTCGGCACCACCTACGTGCCGCTCAGCAGTTGGATTTATCCCGCATTGAAGCGCCTGATTGCACTGGGCTATATCCAATCACAATTCATGGATATGGAACCTTGGTCTCGTTTGGAATGTGCAAAGTTTGTGCAAGAAGCTGGCGAACGTATTTCTGATTCACCAAATGTGACTTCTGAAATCAGTGGCCTGTACACCGCGCTCGAAAGGGAGTTTGCGTCTGACACCGAACGCATCGGTGGCGGTACCGCCAGCGAAAGGTCTGCGCGCATTGAATCCGCCTATACCAGCATCACGGGAATCAGTGGACCACCTTTGAACGATAGCTACCATTTTGGTCAGACGCTTTACGACAATTTCGGGCGCCCGTTCGCCGAAGGCGTGAATGCCGACGCCGGCGGCTCGGCGTGGATCACCCAGGGCAGATTCGCCATTTATGCCAGCGGTGAATATGAGTACGCGCCTTCTTCCCCCACGTATTCGGCCGCCGTGAACAATGCAATTGCGGTTATGGACGAAAATCCGGTGCAGTCGGGAGCATTTCCCACCACCAATCAGTTCCGTCTGATGGACACTTATGTCTCTTCCAATCAGGCCAATTGGCTATTGTCCTTCGGCAAGCAAAGCCTCTGGTGGTCTCCCGATTACAGTAATGCCTTCATGATGAGCGACAATGCCGCGCCCATCTATATGTTTCATGTTAGCAGAGAGGCTCCTTTTGAGATTCCTTGGGTTTCGGAATTGTTAGGTCCCATGAAGATCGAGGCATTTTTTGGCAAGTTGTCCGGAAATCAATTCCCTCCGCGACCGTTGTTGCACGGCGAGAAGTTTACCTTTAAGCCATCACCGAATTTGGAGTTTGGTTTCTCCAGGACTGCGGAAATGGGTGGAGTCGGACGTCCGATTACTCCCCAGTCCATCTGGGAGAGTTACGTTAGTTTCAAAAATAGCTACAACTACACAGGTGTCAGCCCAGGCAAGCGAACCTCAAGCTTTGATATGAATTACCGGATTCCGTATTTGCGGAATTGGATTACGCTATATACGGACTCCATCAGTACGGACAACGTGACCGCATTCGCTGACCTGCCTCGTGCGGGCTTTGCCCCGGGCATTTATTTGACCCATTTCCCAATCTTCTCGAAACTCGATTTGCGACTTGAGGCCGCTTACACCGACACACCGAAAGTGTGGACTCCTCCCCGTGTACCACTTGACGCGCATGGTCAGTACATTTATTGGGACATGTACTATCATGATTTATACACGAATCAGGGATTTCTGATCGGCAGTCCCGTTGGTCGCGAAGGCCATAGCTATCAGGCTTGGAGTACGTATCACGTTAGTGCGCGTAACTGGTTGCAGTTTGGCTATCGTCACTCCAGTGTTGCGCCTGATTTTATTCCTGAGGGTGGCAATATTAACGATGCTTCCGTAAGCGTTAATTGGTGGGTGCACGGGAGTGTAAACGCAACTGCACTTCTGCAGTACGAAATCTGGAATTATCCGCTGCTCGCATCGAAGCCCCAGACCAACTGGACTTCGTCCGTCGGGATTACTTTGTATCCGGAGTCTTGGCGATGGAATCACTGAGTGGTTGTTTGCCGAGACCGCTGATATTTTTATACATGGGGGAACCAAGACCACTTAATTGGGCAAGAAAAGCAAGTAAGGTGATGGGAACTTAAATAGTGACTCGACTAGCAACCAGATCGCAAGTCCAGCAACGACTTCCAGAAGATGGGCTTAGCCTGGATGTTCCAAGCTCCAGCTTCAAAGAGACCACGTTTGCCCACCTGAACTTTCTCTGGGGCCGCAGACGTACCATCCTTCGGGCCGCCGCTGTGGGTCTGGTTTTGGGGGCCTTGCTGGCATTTTCGCTCTCCAAACGCTATGAATCTACCACCCGGCTTATGCCCCCAGACGAGCAATCGAGTTCGGGTCTCGCAATGTTGGCAGCTCTCACTACGAAGACTACTGGCACCAGCAGTTTGAGTCCTCTCGCTGGTGACCTGCTCGGCGCGAAAAATTCCAGCGCCTTGTTCATAGGAATTCTCCGAAGTAACACTGTCGAGGACCGACTAATCCAGCGATTCAATTTGCGGCACATTTATAAAGCCAGATATGAGGAGGGTGCTCGGCACATCCTGGCGGCAAACACGAGTATCGACGAGGACCGTAAGAGTGGAATTATCTTCATCACGGTTACGGATACTGATCCGAAGCGCGCGATGGCTATTGCCAATGCGTATGTTGAAGAACTCAATCAACTAGTGGCTGAATTGTCGACCTCTTCCGCCCACCGAGAGCGGGTTTTTCTGGAAGGACGTCTCATCGGAGTCAAGCGTGATCTCGATCAAGCGTCCGTGGATTTCAGTCAATTTGCCAGCAAGAACAAAACGATCGATATTAAAGAAGAAGCACGAGCGATGCTCCAAGGTGCCGCGACTATCGAAGGTCAGTTGATCGCCGCAGAATCAGAACTCAAGGGACTGCAAGCGCTATACACCGATAGCAACGTGCGCGTCCGAGCTGTTCAGGGTCGCGTTGCGGAATTGCGCAGTGAAATGGCGAAGCTGGGTGGTTCGACGTCCGAGAAGGTGCCGTCGGGGGCAAGCTCCACGGACTCAACATTCCCTTCACTTCAGAATCTGCCGTTACTCGGTGTCACCTATGCTGATCTGTACCGGCGTGTCGAGATTCAGGAAGCAGTGTACGAAGCACTCACAAAGCAGTACGAACTCGCGAAGGTCGAGGAAGCTAAAGAGACGCCTAGTGTAAAGGTACTTGACCCTGCAAGCATGCCGGAGCGCAAAACGTTTCCGCCGCGTGGGCTCATCATTTTGGCTGCCGCGCTGTTAGCGATGTGTGCTACTGCAGCGTTTCTGATTGGCAAACAACGCTGGGATGCGATTAGTCCCGACGATTCCGGCAAACTCTTCGCGCAACAGGTTTTTCAGTCCTTTAACGCGATGACGCCGTGGGCGGCTCCTAATGGCTCTCGGGTTCGGGCTTGGACAAATCGCGTTTGGGTAAAGCTCCGTTCCAATGGCAAAGGTCTGTCTGAAGAGCGGAATGGAAGCGATTCGCGGCAGGCTTGATGTTAAGTTGCTGTAACACAACTGGTTAGGGTTGTTTCGCCCCTGTGGCTGACGGGGCGAAGCTGTATCCGGACAGGTACATGGGTACAATTTCGAACGCTATTCGACAAACTGCTGACGCCTTTAGAGAGCATGCCCTTGCGGAAACTGAGGCCCGCTGGTATGCGGCTTACACCTGCGCAAACCGTGAGAAAAAAGCAGCCTCGGAGATTTTGCGCAGAGGCGTCGAAGCCTTTCTACCCCTCTATCACACGGCTCGGCGCTGGAGTGACCGCCGTGTCGAACTACAATTACCTCTATTTAAAGGCTACGTCTTTGTGCATCTTCCATTGTTTGAACGTCTCAAAGTCCTTCAGGTTCCTGGAGTGGTCCGCTTGGTCGGATTTGGTGGCCTGCCAAGCCCATTACCTGACGAACAGATGGACCGCCTGCGTGCTGGTTTGGATGGATGTTCACGAGTCGAGCCGCATCCTTTCCTCACTGTCGGGCGGCGGGTAACGATCAAACGTGGGCCTCTAGCTGGAATGAGCGGGATTTTATTGCGAAGGAAGGGGAGACTCCGGCTGGTCGTTTCTATCTCTTTGATCCAGAGAGCGGTTTCCGTCGACGCAGATGAAGCCGATGTAGAAGAAGAACCGCGCTGACTGCCACGACAAGTACACAACAAAACGAATGACAGCTCTTGGTAATCTTCTGAAGCCTGAGCGTATTCCCTTGGGCGCCAAAGTAACTCGTAACGTTTTCTATGCGGGTACGCGTTCAATCATTCTGGCACCTTTGCCGTTCCTTTTAATTCCCTATTTTCTGAAAAAATTAGGCACCGCAGGTTATGGCACATGGGCGGTGTTCCTTGCGGTGAACGGGATGACGTCGTTGGCAGACTTTGGTCTGGTTACAAGCGTAAGCAAGCACGTGGCGCAGTATTACGCACTTAAGGATTTCCGGGCGCTCGCGCAACTGATCAGCACGGGCTTGGCACTTTATTTGGGGATTGCTTTCGCAGTGGCAGGGATTTTATGGGCTAGTGCGAGCACTTTAGTACCGGCTCTATTTGGAGGCAGCACTGTGCCTGCGATGGAGCTATTTAACTTGTGGAAGTATCTAATCGTACTTGTGTTTGCAAATATTCTCACACTGCTTTTTTCTTCGGTCGTGATAGGCCTTCAGAGGATAGACCTGACCACTGGCATAAATAGCTTGAGTTCACTTTTGAGTGCAGCTTTGAGTGTAATTTTTCTCCATGAAGGCATGGGCCTTAGAGGGATTCTGTACGGTTACGTCTTGGCTGGTTGCGCCTTAACCATTCTGTATGCGTATGTAGTGCGGCACCTTCTGCCAGAAGTTCGTTTTAGACTCGCGTTATGCCGTTGGTCAGTCGCCCACGAAATTCTGAGTTTCAGCATCCAGACCTACGTTACTCAGATAGCCATCGCGATTCACAACCAGATCGAGAAATTCTATCTGGCTCGATTTGTAGGAGTCGTTCCGGTTGGATGGTATGAGATTTGCAGCGGTCTGGCCATTAAGCTCCGCAGTATTCCAAGCTTAGTGCTAACTCCGGTGATGCCTGCAGCTTCAGAATTGGATGCGCGCGGAGATGAGAGCAAGCTGATGGACCTTTATCATCGAGTGCACAAATATTTGGCGGTCATTTGCATCCCGATGGTGGTTTTCACCGCCGTGGTTTCAAAGCAATTCGTAACTTTATGGCTTGGCCCGTCATTGGCATTCGTAGCGTTACCGTTGTCTATTCTCCTTGCGTTCAACTTTTTCAACTTGCTGACCGGACCGGGTTTTCTTATTTTAATCGGCAAAGGTAATCTGCGACCCGGACTATATAGCGCCATCCTTGGAATTGCACTGAATGTTACCCTCAGTTTGGTATTGATTCGCCTTTATGGTTTTCGAGGGGCCGTGATTGGGACCTCCGTTTCTCTTTTGTTGGCTTCGCTCCTGTTTCAGTACCAATTTTGGCGAGAAACCGAAACCTCCGTTATCGAATTACTGAAGGTTGCATACATTCGCCCAATTATTTCCGCCTCGCTGATAGCCGGCGTCGTGTTCTTCCTCATCCGCACAGTTGAGCTCACATGGGTCGGCTTGTTTGCATGCGCTGTGCTTTTCGGAGCGGGATATTTAGTAATACTGCTGCTTCTCCGGTTCTTTGACACTGTTGATTTAGCAATAATCGATTCGGTCATCCGTGTCCCATCCTTCGTCAGGAGAATCGTTCCAAATGCTGAATTGGGCCGCCCGGTATTTCCCAATCGTAAGAGTGCTCGAGCACCATCTGAATGGCAGTGACGCGGTTTTGGAAATCGGTTCGGGCTCGATAGGACTGGGAAAGTTTTACAAGTCTCCCTTCGTGGGATGCGACGTGGTCTTTGCCATCAAGCCGCAGCCCCCCATGTCGCCAGTCGTTGCAAATGCATCACGGTTGCCGTTTAATGATCAGTCTTTCGATGCCGTGATTGCGTCCGATGTTTTGGAGCACGTTCCACCCGAGTGCAGGAAGAGAGTAATAGAAGAAAGCCTGCGCGTCACCCGCAAACTGGCGATATTTGGGTTTCCTTCCGGTACTGAGGCTTTTGATTGCGACCGCAGGATTGGCGACGTGTATAATCGCCATCATCTATTGCGGCCAGCCTGGCTCGACGAACATATGTCTCACGGTTTCCCGGCAAAGGAATTGTTTGATGAGTTTTACGCAGATTGGAATTTGAGCAGCTTTGGAAATGAGAGCGTACGGTTTCATTTTTGGATGATGAACAGAGAGCTCAGTCCAGTGTGGAATTTCATATTCAGACGCCTGCTTGCCGTTGCCCCAAAGATTGTCGAGAACGTCTTGAGGTGTCTTGACCGAGAGCCGTACTACCGAAGGATTGTTGTTCTTCAACCCAAAGCAGTGATCCAGACCAAGCCAGAACCATGTTAAGTATCGTAATTCCTACTCACAACCGGCCTCAGACTTTACAAAAGGCAATTTCTGCATATTGCTCGCAGACAGCGTTACAAGAAATTTCAGAAATCGTCGTGATAGATGACGGCTCGACTGACTCCACATCAACCGTGGTCAACCGGATGGCCAAGGAATCAGTCACACCCATACGCTATATCAGGCAGGAAAATAAAGGGCCAGCAGCCGCCCGCAACCTGGGAATCCGAGTGGCAGAAAGTCCGTTAATTCTGTTTACCGACGACGACATCATTCCCCAGCATGATCTTGTCGCCGAGCACGTCAAGTTTCACAACGCACACGCGGGAGAAAGTACGGCGGTTTTAGGATTCGTTACGTGGCTACCAGACCTTGCACCTACTCCGTTCATGGATTGGTATGGCTCAGAGGTTCTGTTTGCCTTCAGTAAAATCAATGCCCAAACTGAAGTTGATTATAGATATTTCTACACTTGCAACATCAGCTTGAAAAAAGATTTTCTCCTCGCGAACGGAATGTTTGACGAGGAATTCAAAGTGGCGGCTTTTGAGGATATCGAGCTTGGCTTCCGCCTTTCAAAGGCCGGTATGAGGCTATTCTACAATCCACAGGCTGTTGCGTACCACGAGCAGTTCATCTCGTTTGAAGACGCGTGCAATCGCCACCAGAAATCGGTAGCAGCGGCTGCGATTTTCGGTCGCAGGGACGCAGGCCGCCCATGCATCGATTCACTTCGCGAACCATCCTCCTTTACGAGGCATTTGAAGAGATTGCTGGCACCGGTTCTTTCTCCGGTTAAGCCTCTGGTTGATTGTAGGATTCCGTTGCCATGGGGCCTGTACCGCGCGATGTTTCGGATTTATCGCTAGTGGGCCTGGGAGGGGACTCTGAGGTGAAGAACGAATCATCAATATCAGAGTCGGCGACGAGCAGCTCGCAACCTGAGCCGTGTAACGCCGGGGGGCCGGTGATTTCGGCCGATTTGGGGACTTGTCCAGAGAACGCATTCCCGCGTACGAAATTTGTTCCGCCGACTTGCGCGACCGTGTGCGCAGTTGTAGTTACGCATCACCCAGACGGTGGCCTCTGTGATCGCATCAGGAGAATCGTTTCTCAAGTAAGCGATACGGTAGTTGTGGACAATGGATCTTCGAGTAATTGCGTGGAGCAATTACGAACACTGGCTAGAGATCTTGACGTGCAGTTGGTTCTGAATCACTGCAACGAAGGACTTGCCAATGCGCTAAACGCCGGCTGTCAATGGGCTGCAGAACACGGCTATCCCTGGGTGCTTTACTTGGACCAGGACACAGTGGCCATGCCTGATATGGTCGAGACACTCAGTGAAGCTTTCGGTTGCTATCCACGTCCGGACCAGTTGGCAGTGATCGGATCAAATCGCCGGGACAAAAGAAACGGTTGGATTTCCTCCGACGGCGATGCCCTCCTCAAGAGCTGTTCGGCAGTGGAAAGGGTAGTTGTACTTATGTCGGGGAGTTTGCTTTCCATGGGTGTGTTCCAGGCTATTGGCGGTTTTCGTGCTGACTTCTTTATAGACTGCGTGGATTTTGAATATTGCCTGCGCGCGCGCTCAAAGGGATTTCACGTGTTGAAGACCGTTAGGCCAGTTATGGAGCATGCTATAGGGCACCCAACTGAACACCGATTGCTATGGAAGACTGTCGTCGCGTCGAATCACTCACCCATGCGTCACTACTTTGTGGCACGAAACAGTCTGATTATGGTCGGTAAGTACTTCCTCCAAGAACCTAAATGGATGGGTAAATACGTATGGGCGTGGATCAAGTTGTTCGTCTGCGTCGTCCTTTTCGAAGAACAACGTATTTTCAAGTTAATGAGTATCGTGCGGGGCTGTTTCGACGGTATTCTCGGGCGTACTGAGTGGCACCCGCACTAGCATTTCGAGGCTTATGAATAATAGAGTTCTACGTAACCTGCTCTTCGAGCCCCCGGTTCGCTTACTCGTTAAGATTATGCTCTCCAATCCACTCGCTTTTCGTTATGCATTCCGGTGGGCCGCACTATTCGATGCAGTCCGGTATCCGGCCTACGCTTTGGGTTTGCAGACTGCTTGCCGTTACGCGCGACTTGCGGGCGCGAGAGGGTTCACAGCGCTTGAGTTTGGTGTTGCAGGAGGAAATGGCCTGCGAGAGCTAACCGTGTACGCACAAAAGGTATCTAAGCGGACAGGTTTAGAAATTCACGTAGTTGGTTTCGACACTGGGATGGGTTTGCCACTAAGTTCGGACTATCGAGACGTGCCCTGGCTTTGGCAGCCTGGCGATTTCCCATGTGATGTAGACCTACTCCGCCGATCAGTTCCTACGACAACAGAATTGGTCATTGGCCTGGTAGAAGATACACTTCCGCGATGGCTGTCGCAGCCATCGCGTCTGCCCATTGGTTTTGTTTCCGTCGACGTAGATTATTTCTCTGGTTCGGAGGCGATCCTGAATGCTTTAGGAAGTGCAGAAGCATCTTTGCTGCTTCCGTTTGTATCCTTTTATTTCGATGATGTTTTGCGGTTCCTGACCCCGAGGTCTACTGGTGAATACGCGGCGATAGCGGAATTCAATTCCTCGCATAGGTGGAGAAAGTTCGACAGAGATGATTGGCTCGCCGAAATGCGTCCTTTCGGGGAACGCTTATGGTTGCGCCGAATGTATTCGCTCTGCTGTTTCGATCATCCTGCGATGCGCAAGCAACCACGCTCCAACGTCGCTAGATTAGATTTAACACGGGCATAGCGGTCGGGCTACACCGCACACTTAATTCACCGTGAATTCTTTATCGCTAGTTCCTTGGGGTAAATGCCAGTGGCACGACAGCCTGAATATTCGCAAAACGGCAGCCTGGATTCGCTCCAAGAGAATGCATCCTGATACCGTGTGGGTTTGTACTAGGCAGAAAAATTAAATCACCAGGCGGAGAACTACGAAGCCCATTATCTTTCCCAACCCACCGGTCTATGTAAGGCGCATTATGAAAATCTCAATTTCGGATCGCTTGCAATTTCGCGCTTTCAGGTCTCTACCTGAGCCCATTGTCCAGGTAATGAGGCGTGCGATGAAATGCCGCGTTGTATCGCAGAAAATATTTCAAGCTCAGGTGACTAACAAATGCGGACTGGAAATAGGAGGTCCAAGTTGCGTATTTAGCGACCGAGGAGAGCTTCCCGTCTACCGTTACGTAGCAGGGTTGGATAATTGCGTTTTCTCACAAGAAACCATTTGGGAAGGTAAGAGAGCTGAAGGCCAAACATTCTCTTACGACCGCCGAAAGAAAAATGGCTTCAATTTCATCAGAGAAGCCACGGATCTACACGATATTGCCGACCATAGCTACGATTTCGTACTTTCATCTCACAGTTTGGAACACATCTCCAATCCCATCCGCGCCGTTAAGGAATGGACGAGGGTTGTGAAACCTGGCGGAGCCATTATCGTCGTTCTGCCGGATTATCATTACACCTTTGACTGGAAACGTCAGCCGACTCCTGTAGCGCATATGATCGAGGACTACGAGAAGGGCATGGACGAAACAGATCTGTCCCACTTGCCGGAGATCCTCGAACGCCACGATCTGTCTCTCGACCCTGGCTGTCACGACCCCGATGTTTTTCGCGAACGCTCACTGCGGAACCTTGAAAATCGTTGTTTGCATCATCATGTCTTTGATCAATCAAACAGCCGCGGGCTACTGGAGGCAATTGGACTGACGGTGAGTGCGCAGGAGGTCGTCAAACCGCATCACATAGTCTTACTTGCCCACAGTCCTCGGATTTGATTATGAAAGGCACGGTTGTGGTCGAGACGGTTCATTTGACGCTCTTTGCACAGAATGTTTTGACGGAAGATATGGCAAGCATGTCACGTCCGTGGAGCGGACTTGGAATTATCCGATGAGCGTCCCGGCGATTGGATCACACGAGGCTGGTGACAACGGGTTCGTTCTAGGTTTGCTGGCGGTTTGCCTAATTCTCACAGCGGTCTTGCTATCACAATTGGCATCGCCTGCAGTGGTATTTGGAGTAACTGGATTACTGGTCGCCTGTGCAATTATTCCCGCCCGATGGCCATACGGAGCGTTGCTTGTACTGTTGATCGCGAGTGTGATGCCCCGCATCAAAGTCGACATTGGAGGATGGCATGCTAGACCGGAGCACTGCGTTGCATTGTTGGTTTTGAGCGTGTTCTTAGTTCGGCCACCACTCCAACGTGGTGTCCGTAAGTTTTCTTTAGCAGCTACGGACCGCTGGGTAGCGGCTTATCTGCTTTGGAGTTATGTAAGTTCTGCTTTAATGTCCCCAGACCCTAGACTGACTTTGCGTTGGGCTTTGCTTACCAATTTTGCAGTGCTGCCTTACTTCTTAATCCAAGTCTTCATTGCCGACCACCGCATGCTCAGTTGGACATTCAGGGCATTTTTATCCGTTGGAGTCATCGAATGTGCCTACGCCGTCGTATGTTTTACCTCTCGCCAATTATTCGGCACTGGATTCGGAGTAGAGGTAGGTCAATACAGCCTATCAGGCTTAGGTGGTATTTACGGAACTCAATATGAGCCAAACATCTTGGGAAGCTACTCCGCATGTTTGGCGGTGATGCTGCTTGTTCTTGCGTTCCTCACCCCGCATAGGACAAATTGGGCCGCTGGCGGGACAATCATTGCCTTTGCTAGCGTCCTAGTCTCGCTTTCCAGGGCGGCCGTTCTCAGTTTCGTGTTTACCTCCTTTATCTTGCTGCTGTTTGGCATTCGCAGCGGAGTAGTGAAGATGAAAAAACTCTTGCCGATTTGCCTGGTACTGGCCATTTTCATTGCCCCGATTGCAGCTATGAGCGGAAAGAACTTGGTGGACCGTTTCGCAAATCTGTCTGGGGATACAATTCAAACCGATATGGAGACCGTGGGACGCCTACTATCTGTGACACTAGCTCTGGACGATATTTGGCAGCATCCGGTCGCTGGCAATGGTACTGCTAGCTTTGGACTTTTAGCTGGCGCCAGACTTGGTGACGGCGCCTGGATTGCAAATTCGGCAGTTCGCGTTGTACATGACACTGGTATCGTTGGATTATTTTTGTTTGCCGCCATACTTTACAGTCTTGGTAAACATATCAAAAAAGTAATTCGAGGCTCGGCCCGCGAACGAAACATCGTTATTGTTCTCTTGGCTGGGTGCCTGGTTTATGCGATTGCCTTCATGTCGGCAGATGGAACGATGCTTTCTTTTTTCTGGGTTCATCTGGGCTTACTATCTTCAGCATGTTCCCTTGCAACTGAACATGTTTCTGAATTCTAGACCGAACGGATGATGGACACCGAGACGTCGGAGACAATTATTGGGATGCAGCGACTTTCTACCTATAACGAGAACCACGATTTTAGCTACAACTTCCGCGAAAGCAGGCTCCGAAAATGCGCCTCGTTGATCGAGGCGTTACCCGTCGGTCGCCTGTTGGATATAGGCTGCTCGCGGGGAGAATGGGCTGCACATTGGCAAAGACGCGGTTGGAAATCTGCAGGGATCGACGTAAATCGTCAAAACGTAGCTATCTCGAAAGCGGCAGGCGTCGACGCGCGTGTCTGTGACCTGAATAATGACCCGATTCCTTTTCCCGACCACAGTTTCGATTTGGTCTTTGCCGGTGAAGTTATCGAGCACTTGGTGGACACCGATGGATTCCTTTCGGAGGTGTCACGCTGTTGCGAACCCGGCGGGAATGTCCTGCTCACGACTCCAAATCTCGCCTCGTTTGAAAACCGAGTGCGCCTGTTATTCGGCATCTATCCCAAATGGGTCAACTACAATTTGGAAGGCAGTGGGCACGTTCGAGCCTACACTCCGCGTGTATTAAAGCAGCAACTGTCCGCCCACGGCTTTCGGGTTGTGCGGCAAACGGGTAATTGGGTTCCGTTCATTCCGCAGCATTTCATCGACGACGTTAAAGCTCCTGCACTAGCGTTCACCGGAGATGTGCTTCCAAATCTGGCTATGGACATTATTGTTCTTGCCCAGAAACAGTAGTCCTTGATGAAATAGCGCGACAGGAACTTTGGAGGATGCGCCAAGGTACGTTAGTACATTCCCGCACACCTCCTCAGCGCCGGAGGAGCAGAGCCGTTTTGCGACACATGCATACAAATACTATCGACCCGAACAGACGCTTGATTGTGCCCGGGTATGATCTCGCAGTTGCGTACCGAATTTATCCGCAAGTCGCAAAACCCGCGATCGGACTTCCATTCAGCGGAGACAAACTGGAGCTTTCTGAAATCTGCCTGCGGTCGTTTAAACAGTCTCTCGGAAGCCTAAAGGTAAAGCTGTGGGTCTTACTTGATAGGTGTCCCAACGAATACACCCAACTCTTTCGAAAGTACTTCGACGACGAAGATTTGGTCCTTATTTCTCTTCGAAATCTGGGGAACCGGGCGACCTTTGATAAGCAGATAGAGCTTCTGCTGCAACAACACGACAGTGAAGTCGTCTATTTTGCTGAAGACGATTACTTTTACCTCCCTGGTCAATTCTCTTGCATGATCGATTTTCTACTTAAGCATGAAGATGTGCATTTCATCTCACCTTACGATCATCTGGATTGCTATAAGCTGGAGTTACACCATCAGCCCAAATGGTTGAAGGTACACGGGGGTAGGCATTGGAGGACTGCCGCTTCCACGTGCCTGACCTTTCTGACCAGAAAGGACACACTACGAAAAACAGCAGCCATTTTCCGCAGCTATAATCGTGGAAGTTGCGACTGCAGTTTGTGGTTAGGATTGACCAAAGGTCGGGTGTTTAGTCCCCGCTTTTTCTTTGGACACCTCCGTAGACCTCCGCGTTCCAGCAAATTTATTATTAAGGCTTGGTTTTACCACTGGTACCAAATTCTGTTTGGCAAGAAATGGATGTTGTGGGTGCCGATCCCGGGAGTGGCCACGCATCTCAACAACCAAGCGCTCTCGCCAAATGTGGATTGGCGAGAGCTTATGCGCCAGACGAAGTCTCAGATGGTGGAAGAGGTACCGGTCGTGAAACACAATTGAATAAATTCAGAGCTCTACCCAGGGGAAACGAATGAAACCAGTAGCTTCATTCGCAGTGCTGGCCTTTACAAGTTGTCTTATTTCTTTTTCTGCTGCCGCACAATGTACGACGACAACAGGTTCCTGTTCTCCCGTCGTGCCCCATCTCGTTAAGTTTAGCGGATCACTGAAACCTCTTGGATATGTTCCAGCCAATGGAATCGTAGCGATCAGATTCGTTATTTATGATGCTGCCGTGGGCGGGACCCCTCTTTGGCAAGAAGTACAGAATGTGCGACTGGATGACCATGGACACTATGACGTCATGCTCGGCTCAACCGAGAGCGACGGGATTCCGTTAAACCTTTTCGCATCTGGTGAACCTCGTTGGCTGGGCGTCCAAGCCTTGATTCCGGGAGAGGACGAACAATCAAGAGCTCTCTTGGTCAGCGTGCCTTACGCTCTGCAAGCCCAAAACGCGCAAACGCTCGGCGGCCTGCCAGCGTCGGCTTTCGCCAGGGTTGGTTCCAATTCCGGTACTGCGAGTTCGGTTATATCCAATACCACGATAGGTGTCCCGGAGTCTGCCGTATCATCGAATTCGCCGGCTACGACCTCCGCAACAAAGCTGGATGTTACTGCAACCGGTGGAACCACCAACACCATCCCCAAGTTTTCCGGCCCTTCGTCTTTGGTGAACTCTCAGATCGCAGATCAGAACGGCACCGTCACCATGCAGAACCTCGCGAATATTCTCTTCGCTGATCAGTTTACGGGAGGTGTCCCGGCTGCTGTAAATGCGTGTCCTGCTAGTGGATGTATAATCTATGCGGTATCGCCGAACGTCAATCTGAATCTCGGCACTATCGATCCCGGTTCTAAGGTAATCACCATCTATCTCGGCCCGTACACGTATACCGTAAACCAGATTACTCTTCGAAGCGGCCTAAAGATCATAGGGATGGGTGGAACCGAGACCATTCTGCAATCCGTGAATGGGAACAATCCAGTATTTGTCCTTCCTCAGGCCAATTATGTGCGCGCGGTGAACGTCCTGCTATCGGGTTTTCATCTCGCTGGATCCGCAGGGAATACTAGTGAGGATGGTTTTTTCCTGGATACCAGTTCGAACTTCTCGTCCGGGTTGTGGTATTCGACGTTCAACGACATTTACATAGATGGTTTCGCAGGGACTGGGTTGCATGTTCGTGGGCCCAGTAACAGTTTTGCAGCGCTCACACAGTGGGTGCTTTTCAACAACATAATTGTGTTCCGCACTCGGGGCGGAGGCAACGCTTTGAAATTGGAGGGGGGCGTTTTTGAACTGCGGTTTGTCAACTGTGAATTCGATGGCCAGGGAATTGGCGATGGAACGAACATCTATATTGGCGGTTCAGGTGGCGGTGTAAGTGGTTATCCTTGGTCAATTGTGTTCGAGGGCTTGGTATCTCAAGCCGCAGCCACCGCAGTCCAAATTGATGGAGCTCTCAACATCACGTTTCGTGGATCTCACCACGAGGTTCTCTGGGGCGGGTATCAAATCAACGGTACTCACGGCATTCCCACTTGGGGCCTAACCATTTCCGATTCCTCGTTTGCAGGTAGTGTTGGAAGTAACAGTGGTGCGGGCTATGTGTTAAATGTTACGACGGGTTTTGCCAGCCAGATTACCTTCACTCACAACCAGGTACTCGGAACGCCCGACTCTATTGTGAAAAGTACGAATCTGGCCAGTGTCGTCTATCAGGATAACGGCTCGGGTGGAACAAACGTACCCATCACCTCCGGTATCACTACGCAATTGAGTCCGGCTGCAATAATTAATATTCAGGGAGTTCATTCGGTTGGCCTCAATTCGTCTACTACGCCCATTTCCACAATTCAGAGTTCCTTGGGGCCCGGAGAAATCGTCACTTTTTTCGCCTTTGATGGACCGTTTACATTCACTTCAGGCGGGAATATCAATTTGATGGGCGCAAGTTCAGTTACCGTCAACGGCTCTATTACTTTTGTCAGGAATGACCTGATTCAAGGATTGCAATGGACTCCTGTATCTCAATGGAGCCCGATACGGTAAAGGGCCAGGACCTAATAGTCGATCTGTCCCGTCCCTCCGATATGAACCTTTCTGCCGAAACCAAAACGCGCGTCACAACGGCGATCGTGTTGTTGAATTGGAACAGTCGTGAGATGACTGCCGAATGTATTCGCAGTATCGTAGCCATGAATGCAACAGATTACGAAATCATTGTCGTGGATAACGGTTCGAAAGATTCTTCTCCGGAATACTTGCATAGCTTGTTTCCTGAAATTACGATCCTTCCTCAGGATCGCAACCTCGGGTTTGCTGCGGGATGTAATGTCGGCATGAGATCGGCTCTGGAGCGTGGCGTCAAATATGTTTTGCCGCTCAATAATGACACCGTCGTTGACCCCAGTTTCCTGTCAGAGTTGCAGCAACTTGGGGAAGACCATCCTCAAGCAGCTATGATTTCCCCAAAGATTTATTTCTGGGACATGCCGGATCGATTTTGGTGGGCTGGTGGGAGTTTCAGCCTGTGGACGGGGATGGCGAGACACGTTGGTCGAAAAGAAAGGGATGTCGGTCAATTTGACCTTGATGTTGAACTGGATTGGGCCACCGGCTGTGCTGTGTTAATCCGGACCGACGCCTTACGCAAGACCGGCCTGTTTGATGAGACTTTCTTTGGCAACGCCGAGGACTTGGATCTGTCTCTTCGCATGAAAAACGCCGGCTACAAGATTTGGTTTGCGCCAAGAGCCAAGCTCTGGCACAAAGAGGGCGTCGACTATCGCAAGAATGCTGGAGAATATCTGAGGAAATTTACTGGAACTCGAAACCTACTCTACGTCATGCGGAAGCATGCCGGCATCATCCAATGGTTGACTTTCTGGCCCAATTTTCTTGTCCGATATGTGGGGTTCTACGTTGCACTGAGTACGGTAAGAAGAGACTACCGTTCTGCGTGGGCTGTTCTCGAGGGCATTTTCGCTTTTTTTACAAACCGATCTCACCACGAGGCTGTGTCGATACGGGAATCCAAGACGTTGCACAGCGCACGCGCGCATGTGTGGCCTGACAGGGACACGTAAGATGCGAGTAGGTATTGACGCTCACTGCTTGGGCCAAGAGAAGACGGGCAACGAAACATATACCTACACGCTCGTAAAGTACCTTGCGTTTCTCGATCAAGACAGCATCGAGTACACCGTGTATGTTGGAGGAACAACCAAGAACGGGTTGGAATTGTGTTCCAATCGAGCGTTTCAGCTGAAACCGATCCGGCCTGCCAATCCGTTCGTCAGAATACCCATTGGGTTCGCCATCCAAAGCCGCTCACAACGACTTGATGTGTTTCACGCTCAATACCTGCTTCCGTACCATCTTAAATGTCGAACTGTTCTTACAGTGCATGACGTGCTTTATGAACGCTTCCCTGAGTATTTTACGAGATCCGATTATTACCGACATAAGATTGGAGTGCCATGGTCTTGTCGTCGCGCTGATCACATAATTACAGTTTCCGAGGCGAGCAAACGTGATCTTGTGGACCTTTACCGACTGAATCCGGAGCAAATCACTGTTACGTACCCCGGTCCGGACGCTTGCTACCGCCCGCTAGACAAACGTGAATCTACGAGGATTTTAAGAGAAAAATATGGAATCGATGGCGACGTCATTCTATACGTGGGCGCCATCCAGCCTCGTAAAAATATTCCGAGATTGTTATCTGCATTCGCTCAACTTAAGAGCGAACACCACTTGCCCCACAAACTCGTAATAGTCGGGCCCAAGGCGTGGCTTTGGACCGAAGCATTTAACGCTCTTCGGGAAAATGCTGCCAGACGCGATATTTTCGTAACTGGTTACGTACCGCGAAATGATCTTCCATATTTTTATAATGCGGCCACCGTATTCGTATATCCTTCGAATTGTGAGGGTTTTGGGCTCCCGGTTGTGGAAGCGATGGCTTGCGGCACACCAACGATTACTTCGTTGGGGTCTTCGCTCGAGGAGATTGCTGGAGACGCGGCAGTACTTGTTGATCCTTCGTGCGATGAGGAAATCGCCGCTGCGATACAGCGAGTAACGTCGGATTCGGGATTGCAATCAGAGCTCAGTGCACGGGGACTTCTCCGCAGCCGCCAATTCAGTTGTAATCAGATGGCAATGAAGACAGAGACTGTGTATCGCCAACTGGGCTAGTAGCGGAATTTAGCGATTAAGGATGGAGAGTCGACAAACGCATGGCTGAGACAACGGTAACTGGCACGCAGCGATCCTCGCCCAAGTTGCGGATCGCAATGTTGGGTTCGCGCGGTATACCGCACACCTACAGCGGTTACGAGGCATTCCTCGGCGAAGTGGGACCTCGCCTTGTGGCTCGCGGGCACGAAGTCATCGTCTATTGTCGGCGAAGCTTGTTCCAGCAGCGACCCTCGACTTACAAGGGTGTTAAGCTGATTTATCTACCTGGTATCGAAACGAAGACGCTGGGCACACTGACTCATACCCTTGTCTCTATGTTCGATGTATTGTTTCGCCGCGCAGATGTGATTTTCGTAGTGAATGTTGTGAACACCTTCCATTGTCTCTTACCTGTATTGTTGCGAAAGAACGTTGCCATCAACGTTGATGGGCTGGACTGGAAACGAGGAAAATGGGGGCATCTAGGTAGGGCTTTCTTCTACTGGAATGCCAAATCTGTTGGAAAGATTTGTCCGAAAGGTGTAGTGACAGATGCGCAGGAGATGCGCCGAATCTACCTCGACGAGTTTCACACTCCTAGCGTGAGCATCGCCTATGGTGCGAACATAGAAAAATCTGTTAATCCGGAAGTCGTGAAACAATATGGCCTTGAACCATCTGCTTACTACCTTTTAGCGAGCCGGCTTGTTCCAGAGAATAATGCGGATCTCATTGTCCGAGCGTTTGAAAAGGTGAAAACTCCACGTTTATTGGCGATTGCCGGAAATGCCAATTACCGGAGCTCGTTTGTAGATCGCCTGAAACAAACAAAGGATCCCAGAGTGATTTTCCTGGGACACGTGGGAAATCCTGAACATGTAAAGGAACTGCATTGCAATGCGTATGCGTATGTACACGGTCACAGCTTGGGTGGAACAAATCCCGCGTTGCTGAAAGCACTAGGATTTGGAAACTGCATTCTGGCTCTGGGAACAGCGTTTAATCGAGAGGTACTGCAGGATTACGGCATATATTTCAACAATGACCCAGCGGATTTGGCTGCGAAAATTCAGCAACTCGAAGACCATCCTGACATTGCCGCGAAATTCAAGCTTCGGGCGCCGGACAGAATCCGTCAAGCTTACACCTGGGAGATGATCACAGGTCAATATGAAGAGCTTTTCATACAGCTGGCGAAAGGCCAGGATCCTACCAAGATTCACTCGACCTTAACGCGCCGACACGCACAACAGGAACAGTGTGTGGTGGCAATTTCTTCGAGTGGAAACGGTTAACCGCATCCTTAGCAAGGATTTCGCAGTCACCGAGGCGCTCAGCATTATCTCGATTGGTGGTTCTTTCGAGAATATCGCATATGGAGGGTCGAGGATATGCATTTGAATTGGAATCTCGTCATCTGGGTGAGGTCGTAGTAGTTGTGCCGAAGGCCTTTTCGGATGATCGGGGATATTTCATGGAGGCCTATCGAGAAGACAACCTTCTCGAATTGGGGCTGCCGGGCACTTTTGTGCAAGACAACCATTCGTGTTCTAGGAAAGGTGTCATACGCGCCTTACATTTTCAATGGGATCCACTTATGGGCAAATTGATGCGAGTCACGCGCGGCGCTGCGTTCCTTGTCGCAGTCGACCTGCGGCTCGGCTCTCCGACCTTAGGTAAATGGGTAGGGATCGAGTCAACGGCAGAAAACAGGAAACAAGTGTGGGTGCCCGCAAGTTTTGCCCGTGGGTTTTGTGCATTAACGGATGATGTAGAGGTACAGTATAAGTGCACGGGAATCTACAACGGGAAAGCGGAGTCCGCAATCCGGTGGGACGATCCGGAGATTGGGATCGACTGGCCAGTTAAGAATCCGGCCCTCTCAGAGAAAGACCGCAAAGCACAAACATTAGCAGATTGGTTGGCTTCCCCAAGTTCCAGGCAATTCGTGTATGCACAAAAGGCGGTAACCGTATAAATCACTTTCAGGGAGATTGATGATGCGATTGCTTATAGCAGGCGGCGCCGGTTACGTAGGGTCCGCATTGATTCCTCGGTTGCTCGAGCGTGGGTATACGGTGGATGTGGTTGACCTTTTTTGGTTTGGTAATAACCTACCGGCTGAGACAGGACTATTAAACAAGGATTTGTTTCATGTTACGGTGGAAGACCTAAAAGACTATGACCAAGTGATCTTCCTCGCGGGCCTATCCAACGATCCTATGGCGGAGTACTCGCCGAGCAAGAATTTCGTTTATAACGCAGCAGCACCTGCGTACCTGGCGTATATAGCCAAGAAGGCCGGCGTCAAAAGATATATCTACGCGAGTTCATGTTCTGTTTATGGCTACACGGTCAACGAACTATATGACGAAAGCCGACCAGTGGCGTCGGCGTACCCTTACGGTATTTCGAAGCTGCAGGGCGAGCAAGCTGTCATGAACCTCATGGACGATCGCTTCTCAGTCGTGGCGCTGCGCAAAGGGACAATTTCCGGGTATAGCTCGAGGATGCGCCTGGACCTTATTGTGAACACCATGTTTCGTACTGCTATGCAAGATGGTACGATCACAATAAACAATCCGTCGATTTGGCGCCCGATACTCGCTATGGAAGACGCGATTAGCGCGTACATTCGTGTCATTGAAGCTCACGAAACCATTTCGGGCATTTTCAATATAGCTTCAGGGAATTATACCGTTGGCGAAGTCGGTGACTTGGTGAAAGCCGAAATCGAACAAACTATGGGTACCAAAGTTAACTTGATGATCCGTCACGTACAAGACTTTCGAAATTACAAAGTGAGCTTCGAGAAAGCGAAAAACGTGCTCAGTTTTCATCCGCAACACGACATTCGGGCAATTGTTCGCCAATTGGTTGACGAAATGGATAAATTTTCGGACTGGAATAATCCGTTGTATTACAACATTCAGATGTTTCGCGAGTTGGAGAACGAAATTAGCGATCACGCCTTGGGGAAACAAGTTGGGGCTGGAACATGAAGATAGCAGTAATTGGTGCCAATGGCCAGTTGGGGGTGGGTGTCGCCTCCGAGTACGTGAAATCCGGCGATGTCGTCGCGCCATCGACGCATACCGACATAGATATTTCCTCGCTCGAATCGACTCGAAGCGCGTTGGTTCCGATTGCTCCCAATGTCATCGTGGACACCGCCGCCGTGCACCACGTTGAAAACTGCGAGAAGGAACCTTCGCGTGCCTACGAAGTGAACGCTATCGGTACCCGGAATTTGGCCATTGTAGTACGTGAACTGGATGCGAAGTTGGTGCATGTCAGCACGAACTATGTTTTTAATGGCCTCAAGAACCAACCTTACGTAGAAGAAGATCAAGCCTTACCGCTCAACGTTACGGAAATGCCCAACCTGCTGGCGAAACGTTCCTGCAAGGGTCAACCGCCAAGTATTTCATCCTGCGGACATCTGCCCTGTACGGCAAAAGTCCTTGTCGGGCAAAGGACGGGAAGAATTTCGCAGAACTTATGCTGAAGCTAGCGGGAGAGCGCGATGGACTCCACGTGGTTGACGATGAGATTATTAGCCCCACTTCGACTGTGGAGTTGGCCAAACAAATAGTCACTCTCAGTCGGGCCCAATCATTATGGGTTGTAGCACGCTACGGCCGAGGGGAGTTGCAGTTGGTGCGAATTTGCTCGAAAAATATTCGAAATTGCAAATATTCAAACGAAAGTTACAATCGCCTCACCAGCGGAATTTCCAATGAAAGTTTCTTGCCCTAAATACTCCGTACTAGAGAATCGTGCTCTGAAGCTATTGAGGCTAAATTCATTTCGGCTTTGGGAAGAAGGGCTTAGGGTTTACCTCAAAGCGAGGACGTCAGGCGAATTAGTCGATAAGCATCCCTAGTGGTCTCGCCACGAAAACGAATCCGAATAATAACCTGAGCGTCCTTATGGAATTCGCAGTCTAGGGAGGAACAACACTCGATGAATGGTGCAGGTGCGCGTCGCTCGTTATCGGCATTGCTGCCAGTGGAGCTACCACCCGAGGAATTGTTAAATGACGGTGAATTTTCACTTCCCACGAGCCCCAATGGTCGCGGTCGAGGACGTAATTTGGTTCGCGGTTTATCGGTTCAAATCGCGTATGGTGCTATCGATACGACTTTAGTGTTCTTAGTTGGCGCTATTTTAGTGTGGTTGCGATTCGGTCTGCCATTTCCATTCGCAGCCCGTCACTTTGAATTTGACCACGCGGTCGGTCAGGCGTATGCCGGCTTTTTTCTTCTGTACGCCACATTAGTGGTACTGGGCTGCGCGAACCAAAGTCTATATCGCACCCCGAGAGACCGTAGCGTACTAGATGAAAGTTTGATGGTAGGGAAAGCCGTAACGGCTGCAACTGTACTTCTCGTTTTGTATATTTTCATTTCGGGTCACAAAGACATCTCGCGCCTAGTGATATTCTCCGCGGCTTTGTTGAATGTAATTACCCTATCAGGATGGCGATACTTCAAGCGACGTTGGATATTGCGGCGTGCGGTCCGGGGTATCGGAGTGACTCGCATTCTCATAGTTGGTTCGGGACGGATAGGTAAAGCTTTAGCGCGTTGGTTCCAAGAGAAGCCTCATCTGGGTTATCTCGTCTCTGGCTTCCTTGATTCTGCACCGTCCACTGACGGTCAGGTTCTCGGCTCCGTGAACGATCTCGAGAGGATTGCTCTTACTCATTTCGTCGATGAGTTGTTTATCACGTTGCCAGCAGACCGTGAGCTCGTCAAGAAAACTGTTGTCGAGGCACGTGAACTCGGCCTTGGGCTGAAACTGGTACCAGACCTATACGATGGTTTTGGGTGGCAGGTTCCGATCCATATGATTGGGGGATTTCCCGTCATGGACCTTCTGTGGCAACCCATACCCGCAGTGGGCTTGGTGACAAAGCGATTAATTGACGTCACCTTAGCCATTGCTGCCCTAGTCATAACAGCTCCGTTGTTTGCAGTCATCGCATTGTTAATAAAATGTGATTCTCCGGGGCCAGTGTTCTACGCTAGCGATCGTGTCGGTCGGAAGGGAAGGAGATTCAAATGTCATAAGTTTCGCACCATGGTTGTAAACGCGGAGTTGCAGAAGGAAAAGCTCCGAAGCGCCAATGAACGGAACGGACCTTTCTTTAAATTGGCCAACGATCCGCGTGTCACGAAGATAGGGCGCTGGCTAAGAAGATCGAGTCTCGATGAGCTACCTCAACTGGTTAACGTTTTCAAAGGTGAGATGAGCCTGGTGGGACCTAGACCACACCCTGTCGATGATTACGAGCTCTATTCGATCGAGCATCTGCGCCGCTTGGACGTTAGTCCAGGATTGACAGGATTATGGCAAGTCACTGCCAGGAAAGATCCCTCATTCGATACAAACATGTCCCTTGATCTTGAGTATATTGAAAATTGGAGTCTGGGATTGGACTTCAAGATCCTGCTTAAAACAATTCCAGCAGTATTTCGTGCGGAGGGCTATTAGAAAACTGTACTGCTCCCCGCTAATTTACACGGTCAGGGCCTCGTTTTTTAGGTCTATAGTGAGCGCTCAACGAACCCCATCTTGCGAAAGATTCCGTCGCGCCGCACAGTTGCGCCATGACCAAACGTACAAAGAAGGCGTGGACGAAGTGGCGAAGATTGATCCGAGAACAGGCACGCAGCGGGCAGACGGTTATTGCGTTTTGTCGTGACCGCGGGCTGTGCCGGCCGTATTTTTTCACGTGGAAGAAGCGGTTGCAGGAAGATACGCGGGCGAAGTTTCTGGAAGTGCAGGTAACCGAGAGCGCGCCATCCGGTGACGTGATTGAAATCCGATTGCAGAATGGGCGAAGCCTAATGGTGCGGCCGGGATTCGATGCTGAACATGTGCGGGCGTTGCTGGCGGTGGTGGAGGCAGCGGGGTGATTGGGCTGCCAAGTTTGCAGGCGATGGATCGCGCCCAAGGAGCGCGGATCTGGATGACCAGTGAAGCGACGGATATGCGCTGTGGATTCGATCGGCTGGCGGAACGCGTGAAGACAGTGATCGGAGAGAACCCGCAAAGCGGCCATCTGTTTGTGTTCCGTTCGCGGCGCGGCGATCGGTTGAAGATTCTCGTGTGGGACCGGGACGGCTTCGTACTGTGGTACAAGCGGTTGGAACTTGGGGTTTTCAAACTGCCGCGAATCGAACAGGGCGCGCGATCGGTGGAGTTGCGTGCCAGCGAGCTGGCGATGATTCTGGATGGCATCGATGTTTCGAAGCTGAAGCGCGTGCCGCGCTACGAACGCGCAGTGCGAAGCAGAGAATAAATAAGTTCGCGAAGAAAAAAACAAAAACAACGCATAAAATAATCATCGTGTGTGCAACCAAGTTTCTGACGCTGCGTCTAAGCAGATATGCCCACCGTCGAGAATTCCTTGACCGAATTGCCTGACGATAAAGAAGCACTGAAGGCGATCCTGCGTTCGTTGATGCAGCAGCGCGACCAGCAGCAACAGCGCGCCGACGACCTGTACTTGGAAAATCTGCAGCTGCAGAAAGAGCTGTTGCGCTACAAGAAGGCGACCTACGGGCCGCGGGCGGATCGCTTAACCGAGAACGAACTGGCGCAGGCGCTGCTCGAGTTTGCCGAAGAACTGGAACAAAAACCATTACCTGCAGAGAGCATTCCGCAAAGAGAAGTCGAGCCGCAAGTGCGACGCGTGCAGCGGCGCAAAGGGCGGCGGGCCTTAGCGAATTTCGACCACCTTCCGGTCAGCACGCACGTCTATGAGCTGACTGCAGAACAACGACTCTGTTCTTGCTGCGGCGAGCAGCGAGAAGGGATCGGCAGCGAGGAGAGCTGGCAGATCGAATACCTTCCCGGACACTTCGAGCGCTTGCGGCATGTGCGCAAGAAGTATGCCTGCTCCCGTTGCGAACAAGCGGGCGAAAATCCGCAGATCGAGGCAGCGGCCAAGGCGGAGACAGCGATTGAGAAGGGCTTTGCCGGTCCGGGACTGCTGGCGTTCATTGTTACCAGCAAATTTGCTGATTACCTCCCGCTCTATAGGTTGGAGGATATTTTCGAACGGCAGGGTTTTGAGATTTCACGGGCCACCCAGTCGGTGTGGTGCGGTGACGTAGCGGATGTGGTCGAACCTCTGTACCGGCGGATGGCGGAACGAGTAAGGCAGTCGCATGTGGTGGCCACCGACGACACGATCTTTCCGATGCTCGGACCGGGGCAGACACAGTCGTCACGCATGTGGGTGTACGTTGGTGACGAAGCAAATCCATACAACGTGTTCAACTTCACGTTGAACCGCGGACGAGAGGGACCGAAAGAGTTTCTGAAAGACTACACCGAAGTTCTGCTGGCGGATGCCTATGGCGGCTACAACGGAGTAGTGGCCGGCAACGCGATCACGCGTGCCGGATGTTGGTCGCACGCGCGTCGGAAGTTCGTGGAGGCCGAGAAATCGGCGCCGGAGATCGCCCGTGCAGCCGTAGATTTGATCGGTCGGCTGTTTGCGGTGGAAAAACAGGCCAAGGATATATCCGTGGCGGAGAGACTAGCCTTGCGGCAGACACAGTCGGTGCCGGTGCTGGCCGAACTGCGACAGAAGTTGCTGGCATGGAAGGAACAGTTGCTGCCAAAGCATCCCATGGCAGAAGCGGTGAACTACACGCTCGGCCAATGGGAAGAACTGACGGTGTTCACCGGGGATGGCGCTGTGCCCATCGATAATAATGTAAGCGAACGGGAGATGAAGCGCGTGGTTCTGAATCGCAAGAACTCGCTCTTCGTGGGTAATCCTCGCGGCGGACGAACAGCAGCGATCCTGGCCAGCTTGACCAGCAGTTGCCGCCGGCACGAGATGGACCCGCAACTCTACTTCATGCAACTGCTGATGAATCTCCCTTCGTGGCCTGCAAGCGACCTCGACGCCTGGCTTCCTGACCGCTGGAAACAAGCTCACGCTGCCAGGTGCGATGCTTTGGAAATTCCACCTCTCGATTCCTGAAACCTGTGCTTCACGTAGCGCTCACGGTCTATACTCCTCGATCCAGTGAGCGACGCTAGCCCGTGCTTCTTCCAAGCTGCGATACTCCGCGGTCCAGAACTTCCTCTTCCTTTAAGCTGCGATGGAATCGTTTGATGTAGCTGTTGCCTTCCGGATGATGGTAGGCGGTGCGGCGATGTGTAATGCCGAGCCGCCCCAGCGTTTCCAAGAAGCGCGAAGAGTGAACTGCGTCCCATTGTCCGTCGTCAGCGTCACGTTCTCTTCACGGCTGCCCGAGGGCACTCGTTCGAGCATGGCCTGCTCCAACGCGGCCAGCGCATTTTCGGTCCAGCAACGGTGCGAAAGATTCCAGCCCACGATCTCCCGCGTGCAGCAGTCGATCACGCACACCAAGTACGCTCAGCCCACCGCAGGACCCGCCCAGATCTTGGTCATGTCCGATTGCCAGATCTGATTCGGCTCGGCTGCGTCCACGCGGCCACTCGTGCGCTTAGACGACGCGAGCGTATCAGCAAGCCACGCTCTCGCATTACCCGCAGCACTCGTTTGCGATTCACGGGCAGCCCTTTCTTCCGCTGCAGCCACGACGTCAGTCGCCGGTAGCCGTGCGCCAACCTCTCTCCGCACGCCATCACGATCTGCTCATCGTAGGTTCGATCAGCCCGGCTGCCTCGCGGCCGCTTCTGGCCCGGCCTGTTTATTGGCTGATGCTTTCGAGCTCAAACACGCCCAACTGATTGCTGTCCAATTCAATTGCTAATACTGTTGTACTGTCAACTTGATAGTAGTGAAATTCAGGTGTACTGGATACTGGGCTGACAGCATTTAATCCCGTCACAGAGAAAAGCGCCTCGGTCGTGTTAGTCGTTCCTGAAAGAGCCACATCGCTGGTAGGTGTCCCGAAAACGTTGTAGTCGGTGAATCCCGTCCAATTGAGAGAACTATCCAGCGTGGCAGTCCCTACGGCAGACCAAACGGGCAGATTCGCTGTATTGCCAAATCCCTCTGCTCCGATTGCATATTTGCCTCGACTGACTTGCTGCGTAGATGTCTGAACATAAGAAGGGCCGGTTGACCCCTGTATAGTATCGGTTCCAAGCTCTAACGCATTGCCATTTCCGTCTAAGTAAAGTTGAAAGGCAAAGGGACCGTTGCCTATGTTAGAACCAGTCACCGTGATATTGCTCAAGCCTACCCGGCCGAGAGAATCGACCTCCCAGTTTCCACCGTTAATTTGTAAAGTCTGCTCGGAAGCCACGTCGTTATATGCTAGTTCGCCCGACACTGTTCCAGCTGAGCTCAGAGCGAACCTGCCTCCAAAAGTGGCTATGCCGCTCGTGTTGTCGGCTCCCACAGCAACGAACACATACGTGCTGCCGCCAATTTTGCTAGCTGAGAATGTCCCCGCGTTCGATCCCTGTCCTAGCGCGGATCCCCCAAGCGTTCCGCCCAAAGCGTCGGTCGAGGATTCCACAAGCTGAATCTCGTTTGAACCTACTACATACCCGATTAAGCTAAACTGCGGATCGCCGGAAGCTTGGTTCGGAGTTAGGGTAACGATGATTCGGCCTAGCGAATCCGGTGTAGTAACATTCCCTGAACCGAAGTTCTGATTCTGTCCCACCGCGCCACCGTCAAAATAATCGAACTCGCTGTTGGCGACGACAATGGAAGTCCCGCTTATGCTGATGACGCCACCTATGAACAGCGGATTACCGTTTGCCGACCCGTCTACGCCTCCGACATTAAACGCATATCCACCGGAAGGAGCGCCGGTGCTTGTTTGGAGATCTAGAGTGCCACCGGCCGCAGCAAAGGTGTCAAATTCTGTTATTAACGCGCGGGTTCCGGACACCATTGTCCCGCGGAACGTCTCTGTTCCCTCCACTCCAAGATCGGAATTACCGGTAGCAATTACAAGTTGGAAATTGCCGTCGGATGCAGTGGTTAGACTACTGTTTGCTGGCACAATCGTGTTCTCGGTACCTTGAGCGCGGTCAACATAGTCCTGCTCTCCTGCCTTAATCACTCCGTTTGTCACAGTGAAAACACCCGCAACAAAGTACGGACCATTTCCATCTTCCCCAGAAGCGCGGTAGACATAATTGCCGTCTGCTAACACTGGCGGCCCCGACGCTGTGATCGTAATCGTGGCCGATGCGGATTTTGTACTGTCGGCAATCGAAGTAGCAGTGACCGTAACGGTATTGCCACTGGGAACGGCGGAAGGCGCTGTATAAATTGTTGTTGCGCTGTTCCCTGTGGAAGTCGTGGGATTGAAGCTGCCGCACGCTGAGTTCCCGCACTTCACGCCCCACGTAACGCCGGCAGCGGTGTCATCTCCTCTGACATTAGCCGTCAGCGTTGCGGCGGCACCGGCAGCCAAGGAGGTCGGTGAGTCCGATATACTGACAGAAATTTCGGAAGACGTCGTAATCATTACCGAAACAAATGCGGACTTCGTTGTATCCGCTGACGACGTCGCGGTTATGGTTACCTTATTTCCGGTGGGTACAGTTGCTGGGGCCGTATAGGTTGTCGACGAACTGTCTCCCTTCGTACTGGTGGGAGCGACACTGCCACACGCCGTGTTTGCGCAAGTCACCGACCATGTAACCCCAGCTCCGGCGCTGTCATTCCTGACCACCGCGGTGAAGATGGTGTTGCTGCCAACTACCACAGATGACGGCGCATTCGTGATGGCAACCGAAATCAAATCACGGTTGCTTCCAGTGCTTTTTGCGCATGCAACTAACCAAAGTCCGAGGGCAACGAGAGTAAATATCTTAATGGACTTGGTCCGATTCATCCGCCCAGTTACCCTCAGTTTCAAATTACTCCTGTACATCACGGCCTGTGCGATCGTCCAATTGCAAGGCTCTACTTGGAATCAAATTGAATAATTTTGGGACCGATGATCTATGAGTCCCAGTTGACCTGCCAAACCAGGAATCAATCATACCTGATGAATTTCTTCGTTACCATTGCACACCAGGATAGAAACTGGGGATTCTCTGTCCCCTGTACGCGTACTGCCCTGCAATTTGCATGTGCCAGATCGGCTGTCCGCTGTTGTTCTGTCGGACCTCATAAATCTCCCCAGAGTTTGCGCTTGACCCTCCGGCAGCTTCGCAATACTCGATGTTGCCGTTTGCGAGGACCGCTGCATTTCCTCCGAAGAAAGAATAAGTAGGGGTCGTGGGATGAAATGTTAAAGTGGCAGTCATCGCTGTTTCGTCTAGCTGGAGCATTGAGACGGTACTGTATAAGCAAGGAAGGGCTCCGGATGTGCCGCATGTCACGTCTGAGGGAAACACGCGGTCATCGCCATTGTCGAATAAAATGATCGAAAATTTCCTCGTCGTATTGGCCGTCGCAAACGATGGGCCATGCTGCGCGTAGAACCAGTCGGTCGGGTCGGTGCCGCCAACCAGCGTGAAATCGCCCTGGTAACCCAAGTGCCAAATGATGTCTCCTGTGCCCGTTCCGTTGGCGTAATCGACTTTGACCAACCAATTTTGGTGCCTTATCGACACAACTAGGTTTCCGTCATCCGGGGAGTACAGAATGGCGTTTGTGTGCGTCCAGTCTGGAAACAGATACGGACGTCGGTTGGTGTCCAGATGGTCGAATTCATTCCAAATCCAAACGGGTTTATGGTTCTGGTCAAGGTCGATCAATACATCGCCCGTCACCGTCGTGCCAGAAAGGACTTCCTGGGTGGCTGCAATTACTATTAGATGCCCATTGGGAAGCATGGCGAAATCATGATGTGTTCCAGTCACGGTTATGTGGCAACCCGCGCATGACGCGGACGAAAGCGCCTCGTTCAGTTGTTTAGCGGTCATCTGCCATATAACGTTGCCGGTGAGGTCCACTTCCTCCAATACCGAATTCAAGCCATCAACACTACTATCGCTAAAGTTAATTAGAAAATGCCCGTTCGGTAACATCTTGAAGGGGTTCGGGACAGTCCCACCCGGTACCCCCGTATAGGTCCACAGAACGTTCCCGTTTAGATCAGTAATTGTTGGTTCAGCCGTTCCGGCAACTAGATCTAAAAGTTCCACTCCGCTCTGCGGAGTCGTTCCAGCCGTCGTCGTTGTGGTTATGTTTGGCGACTGCGACGAACTGCCAGTGGTAGTGAACACATGATCAGCATCGGCGAACTTCGTTCCATCGGCAAATTGCACCACAGCGCGCATGTGATAAGGGGAGTTCGCCTTCATTCCCGCTACAAGCAAATTGATGGATTCGCCCTGTACCGAAGGTTGCTGCCATGTAGTTAGGCCGTAGCTCGTATCAGACCCAAACTGCACGTAGACATTCGCAGCCGCACCCGGTGACAAGGAATACTTTGCGACCTGAGGATTGGCAGTATTGATAACCGTTCCTGGCTCCACCACATGTACCAGGGCATAGGACGACTTGGATCTATCTTCCTTGCTCGTGGCTATCACCACTGCCGTCGTGCTCTGCATACCCGATGGCGTTCTATAATTGCCGTTGGCGTCAATGCTACCCTGCGTGGCCGACCACCACACCGCATCTATGTTGCCTTTTTCCGCGGGAGCGCCAGCCGCTCCGTTAGAATTGTAGCTGACCGTCGCGGTGAATTGGAGCGACTGCCCCGGGCCGATCGCCACCGATGAAGGGCTAACACTAATGGTGATAGGCATCGAGGTTGATCCGCCGCAACCTGCAACGCATACTGCCAGGCACACCATAACAAAAGCGCACGGTGGTTTTGAAACCATCCGAAGTTTCTCCAGGCTTTGGAATACTTACAAGTTGACTAGGACGGCTGTCCTTGGTCCGAAACTCCCCATTGATTTCAGACCGAACCTTTATACACCTTTTCCCGATGTAAGCAAAAGACTGATCGTCTCTGGTATTCTACGGTCCGCACCTCATCAGGACTGTGTATTTCTCGTCAGAGGCAGGAGTAAACGCCGTCCCGCCCGGGTTCTCAGCCGTAAACGTCGCCATCGTGTCACTCAGAAACGTGGAGTTAAATAGAATTGCGCCTCCGTTTCCTGTAACGTCTTGTACTGTCAAACTGCACAGCGGCGGCTGGGGAAACGGATTTGGAAAACGAACCGACACTGTGGGCGCAGTGGCGAACGAACCTGAACCTGAGTTGATTATAAACTGCTCTGTCTGGGTCCACCCTTTTACGTCCGTCACTTTTGCTCCGGCGCCCCATCCTGCTCCAAGTGAAATATTCGTAGAGCTCTGCAATTTTCCCTGATTAGCCTGAAAGTTTGCCGCTTGGACTACCTGACCAGTAAATTGGCAAGGTTGAAATGTCGTGGACGGCCCGAAGTTCCCACACGCTGTCCATTGTGCCTCACCTACAAGCACATTATCTGGTGCCTTCCCAAACTGCCCGAAAACGTTGTTTGTGAATACGATATCGTTCTGGACAGAACCAGACGCGCTTTTTACGAGATAACCCTCACCCGAGTTGTTGTAGCTGCCATCGGCAGCGAAGTAAGTCCGCTCGATTAGTACACCGATATTGAACGCACCATTCGTAATAAGGTATCCGCCCGTTTTTATCGCCTCATGATGTGTATTGTGAAAATCAAGGTTCACGCTACCATTTATAACTACCGCAACATCTGCGGCCTGCGAAATCGTGCCATAAAAATGCACGCTCAGCGGATATCCGTTTCTACCTCCCTTTAGAACGCCCAGATATACGTTGGTTCCTACCCACTGGCCTGAATTACCATCGAGCTGGCACTCGATGAACGTCAGGTTACTATTGGCTCCTTCGAGCCTGAGAGCCTCGCCGCTCGTTCGGCTTGAGCCCCGAAACACGAATATGTTCTCAAATGTACTGAACTGGTTGTTGGAGGCGAAACCATTGTTCGGGCCGCGAAGGCGAATCGATACGCCGTTGAATCGTTGAATCGTAATCCCCCGAATCAGCGAATAAAACAATCCATTGCCGACAGTCTTTGAACAATCCAGGTCGAAGCCATCTTGGGAAGTATTGCCCAGTGCACCTAACATTCGAAAGTTTTGCAGAGTCACGTTGCTTGCGGGTGTGTTGTTCGTTTGGGGCAAAACGAAAACAGGCTTATTGTTTTTACTGACTGATTGAAGCGTCGTGCCATTTCCGGTGATGTTTAGGTTCGACCGCAACGTGATCGTTTCTACATTGTAAGTGTAAGGGCCCAACAGAAGAGTTACTGATAGGCCACCAGGATCGAATGAGGTGAGGTCAAGTGCCGCGGAACTCGGATTTCCTCGCATGTCGATGACACAACCCCCTGGAGGGCAGGCCGCCAGGGCGGCATTCGCACTGGTGTACGTTGCCCCGTCAACGTGAATCACGCCATGGTTCTGAGCAGCGGTCTCCGTTGCTCCTTGAACCCGGGTGCCCCCGACTGAAGTGGTCGTTCTTAGAGCTAGCTGGTCATAAGGAGCATGCTGCCCGTAGACAATGCTGCCGCACAGTAGCGTCAATACGCCAAACGCCATCATACGAATAGACGAAATGATTGTTCGCATAATCACCTCCATCCGAAGGTTCACATTGTGGATTGTAGTCCGAAGCCGAAAACGAGTTCAAAGAGGAATGCGGTCCCTGAGCTTGATGTTTGGCTATTTGTCGCAGCTATTAATCGTCCTCGAACCGTCAAGAAGATCTCTGGCCATGTGTGATCGAGCCGGAAGCAGGAGCAAAAACCAGGTGTTTAACGAATAAATGCGTGGTATGCCGCGATCCCAATTTACCTCAAACTAATTACTTTCTGACTAATCGGATGAACCACATGCGGAACGTCATTCGACTTTTTCACACGGCGGGCCGCCTACGCGCTCTTTGGCTCGTTTGGCCCATCGCCCGAGGCGATATTCGTGCGCACGCTGCGCGCCACTATCTTGGATTTTCACTTTTACGGTACCATTTGCCTCGCAGGTATAAACTTCTTCCACCCAGAGGTTTTGCGCGGTTGGGTACCGTCGCACCGTTTCGCCCGCAAGAGCGGCTGATTTAACCAGACTCGGAACGAAGGCCAGCCGGATCTGGTCCCAATTATTGATGTCGCCTTCCGGCTGATTGTCACTGCCCAAGTGAGACCATTTCCAAATAACTAAAGGCAATCTCATCTCATGCTGCTCTCTTCCCTCGCTCCCTCGAATTACCTCTCAGACAACCAAATCCGCATCGTGTGACGTGCATCATAGCGCTCCCCCATTGCCCGCCTTAGCCTTCACTTAGGTGTCTAGTATGCACCTGACGCCGCCGGCTAACGGGGCCGCTCCCTTCGGCTCGTGATCTGCTTGCGCACCCTGCCTGCAAGCCTGCGGTACAGCTGCCCCCAAGGGCAATAGAACTGCTTGGGAACGAAGTGCTGGTCCCTTCGAAAGGAGTGCCATGCACGCAGAAACCTCAGAGACGCTGTCCGCAATCGATCGCGCTTTCATCGATCAAACCGTCACCCATCTGAGTTGTCGCCCCGGGTCCTTGCTTGGCGTCTTGGAAACGGTTCAAGAGCGCAATGCTCACAAATATCTCTCGCCCGAAACTCTTCAGTATGTTGCGGAGAAAACGTCCACGCCGCTCGCCCGCATCTACAGCGTGGCTACCTTTTACGCGCTCTTCAATCTGCAACCTCAGGGAGACAACACCATCTGCATCTGCCGGGGCACCGCCTGCCACACTCGTGGATCGCGCAATCTCTTGCAAAGCGCTCGCTTGGAACTCGGTTTGACCGCAGCGGACGGCAAGGAAGTAGGCGAGTCCGACAAGGTTGTCCTCACCACCACAGACAAGAAATTCACATTGCGGACGGTGGCGTGCTTCGGCCAATGCGCTTTGGCTCCTGTAGTCGAAGTGAATCATCGCATCTGCGGACACGTGAACGAACGCACGCTCCAGCGTGAGATTCAAACCATCGAGCGGGAGAGTGACTGATGCCCCCCATCCTGGATTTTGGCGCTTTCAATGCCGTTCGTGAAGCGGGCTTAGCCAAATTGGTCCCCTCGGTTGCCCGTATCGCCGTCGGCATGGGCACCTGCGGACGAGGCAATGGCGCTGAAGGTTTGTACCACGCCTTCGCCGAGGAACTGGCGCAGAGCGGCACCAATGTGGTTCTTACTAATGTCGGTTGCTTCGGCTCTTGCTTCCAAGAGCCACTGACCAATGTTCGCATCCCTGGCTTTCCTCTCGTTATCTTGCGTCGTGCTCAGGCCAACGATGCTGCCCGCATCCTCCACGACATCTCGCTAGGCAAAATCCCACGCGAACTAGCCTATTGTAAGGTTGAAGAGTGGGACCACATCACTGGCGTAGTCAAATACGGTCGCGGTTATCCTGAAATCCCTCTCTGGAGTGACGTTCCCTTCTTCAAGGGTCAGAAGAAAATCGTTCTGCGCAACTGCGGCTTTATTAATCCAGACGATATCGAAGAATACATCGCCGTTGGTGGGTACCAGGCTCTCTACAAAGTGCTGATCGATGGTCGCCCCGACCATGTCATTGAGCAAATTAAAGCCGCCAAGCTGCGCGGGCGTGGTGGCGCGGGCTTCCTTACCGGCAATAAGTGGGAGTTCCTGGCCAAAGCAAAGGCTGATCAGAAGTACATTATTTGTAATGCCGACGAAGGCGATCCGGGCGCCTACATGAATCGCAATGAGATTGAAAGCGATCCCCACGCGCTGCTCGAAGGCATGATTATCGGCGGTTATGTGATGGGCGCCACCGAAGGCGTTATCTACGTTCGCGCCGAATACCCGCTGGCCGTGCATCATCTGAACCGTGCACTGGAGCAAGCCCGCGAATATGGCCTTCTCGGCGACAACATTCTCGGCCGCGGTTTCAAATTCAATCTCGAAATCGTCGAAGGTGCCGGCGCGTTCGTCTGCGGCGAAGAAACAGCCCTGATCGCCTCCCTGGAAGGCCACGCCGGCAGACCGCGTCCCCGGCCGCCGTTTCCAGCGCAAAAAGGCCTTTGGGGGAAGCCCACCAACATCAACAACGTCGAAACCTGGTACAACATCGCACCTATCGTCACCAAAGGTCCGGCCTGGTTCACCGAAACTGGCAGCCCCAGAAGTGCGGGCACAAAAGTATTTTCGCTGGTCGGCAAGGTGCATAACACCGGACTAGTCGAGATGCCTCTCGGCACTCCTCTCAAAACCTTCATCTACGACATCGGAGAGGGTGGCATCAATGGCCGCCAGGTCAAAGCCGTCCAGACGGGTGGCCCGTCTGGCGGTTGCATCCCTCTCGAAATGTTCGACACTCCGGTCGACTACGAAAGTCTCTCTCGGCTTGGTTCCATCATGGGTTCCGGCGGCATGGTCGTCATGGATGAAGACAACTGCATGGTTGATGTGGCTCGTTACTTCATCGAGTTCACCCATTCGGAATCCTGTGGCAAGTGCATCCCCTGCCGCGTTGGTCTGAACAAATCGCTGCGCATCCTGAACCGAGTGACCGAAGGCGCCGGCACCGTGCATCACCTGGAACTGCTGGACGAACTCGGCCGCTACATTCGAGAATGTTCTTTATGCGGGCTGGGCCAAACGGCCCCGAATCCTGTCCTCACCACACTTCGCCACTTCCGCAACGAATTCGAAGATCACATCGTCGCGCATCGCTGCGTTGCCGGGGTTTGTGATATCAACATTAAATTACACAATAAACCATCCAGTTGATATTATATTAGGAATAGCAAATATTTGTCTGATAATGGGGTTAACATGATCAGTATCTACTGGAGAAGTTATAAGCATTACAGAACTAAATTCTCATTAGGATTGGTATTATTTGCTGCTTTTTTATTGATCCATAATTTACTGTATGTACTAACCTTTTTGACATATCAAAATTTTTGGGGAGGGTTAGAACACAATGTAATGTTTTTAGTTAGTTTGAGTGAATTCATAGGCCTAGTTATCTTGATGAAAGTTACATGGAGTTGAAACTAAATCGAATTTGGTTTATACTATTCACCATTTAGGGTGGTTTTATTTCAAATTATTTAATAAACTGTTGGATAGGATGTTCCACAAGCGATTTTTAATATATTACTATTAATAATCGATTAATCCTATAGAAAGAGTATTTTCTTTGGAAATATTTGAAAGATATACTTTCATTTCTGATCTATTTTTTTTTATTAGTTTCTATGATCCTATATTGAAATTTAAATTTTTTTTAACTCAAAATAAATTATTGTCTAATTATTGTACGATTTTTGTACGATTTTTGCTAAAAGATTCAAATACATAAAATTACAATATTAATAATTAAATAAAATGTATTACCCTAGGGAAGTGGAAAAATGTTGAAAAAAATTGTGAGTTTACTTGTGATGTTGTTGATCCTACTGTCGTTCAAGGACTTGCAACGGCAAGTACAACAAAAAAAATCAGCTCGGTCTATTGGGATAACAATGACAATCCAGCCATTGATAAAGTTGTAATAACAATCGACACAAACATAACCTACAATACAGGGAGTTACTATTCAACTACCAGAACAACAACGGTTGGTAAAGTTGAAAGTTTCACGGATGAAGAAAAATCAATGTTAAATGCTTTGAAACAACAAATTTCACATATTACACACCAAAATCAGGCCATATAACTAAACTAAGCGATAGGACATATTACCAGACACTATACAGATAAATTATAATATTTATTTATTTTTTTTTACATTGCTATAATTCACAATGCAAATTTGTTTTTAATTTTTTAGATTTACAAAAAAAATAATAAACAATCTTCTTTATTAAAGAGATTTAAATACAGCTGCAAGTAAGTTTGTGGAGTTTTGATAAACGTTGGAATCAGGAAGCCATTCTGGAATCTCATAAACAAATACAGGAGTTCCTGTTGCAACTATTGGATCATCAACTTGTTCAATTGAGGTTCCTTCAGGTTGTTGATTTGTATTTCGGGTGTAGTAGTTGAAACTCGGGAGAATTTTTTGTACAGATTGACCTAATGTAACAAATCTATTATCCATACTCGGAGTTGCAATATAATATCCATTACTACCATATCCCTTTTCATGGTCATGGACGATTATAACCAGACTGTAATGTGATTTTTTAATATCCGGTATCACATACTGAGCAACCAAATCTTGACCATTAGCACGTCCCACCGAGAAGTCTGTTAGATCTTTTGTGACATTAACTTGATAATTCACCATTTCAATGTTATGGGCTTGTGAATATGCTTTTACAACCCCTGGTAAAACTTCTTTAGCTGAAATTTCCCTTGGATGCATACCGGTTATAACCGCAATTACAGGACCTGTATCACCAGGATGTGTATAGACCACCTTAGTAACAGAACCTAAACTATTCGAGCCTAATAATGTAGTCGTTGAACCACCAGCATTACTTCCCATCATTATAAAAGCTAATGCTACTATGATAACAGGGATTATTATTAATGAATAATATTTTTTACCCCTTTCCCCTTTCGTTGGTGTATCTTGTGGATTGTTTTTATAAAAATCTTTAAGGTTATTATAAACAGTTAATTTTTCACCACAATCACATGTATCATCAAAGTCTTCTGGAGATTCGCCCGGCTGAAGCTCATAACACTTGCCACATTTATCACAACATAAATGAGTCACTACACAACTCCCCCACTAAAAACAAACACTTTATAGGTCAAATATTTTTTTTTGTTAATATATATTAGATCTTTTTTTTGAATTCTAAGCTTTATATTCGTATGGTTAAAATAAGTGTACATTCCAAATTATCATCAACATCCATCAAATGTTACAAACCAAAACCTTGAAAACTATTATAATGTAAACTATTTCTTATTTGTTATAATATATTTTTGGTTAAAATCATCAAAATTAAAACTTTTTATAATACTTAAAATTATTAAAAAGATTGAATCTTTTAACAAAATTCTGCATGTGCCATAAATAAATTTACTAAAAAAAACAGCTCTAATTAAAAAACTGAATGATATCCCTTAAAAAGGGCTTAAGCCCATTATCTGGTTTTAAAATATAAAAAATTGAGTTAAATTGTTCAAAAATATAGATTATAGGATACTAAAATTTAATATATTATTCTAAATTAATTTATTTCCAATTGGTAAGTATCTCTTCCCTGTTGAAAGTAAGTGTGCTTATGTAAAAAAGGATTAGATCAACTGTTAACAAGACAGCGGCAATTATTAGTAAATTATTCACATGTAACGCAATATATCCAATCTCACTCAGGATGTAGATACCAAAGAATGGAATTATAATTAATTGTCCCAGCTGTTGAGCAGTTCGTACATCATTCACTCTTGCAGATAAAACAACACCCAATTCAACAGATAGTAAACATGCAAGTGGAGTAACCACAAACATCATTACAGCCATGTCCCAATTTGGAAAATAGAAATATCCCAATGTGTTGTAAGTCATTTTATCTATAAGTACCATGAATATGATGAAACCAATATATATTGCAATGATAGATGGTAAAAATGATGCAAAACATTTTCCCAATAATATTTCACTATCTGTTGTTGGTGTTGCAAGAAGAGGTTCTATACTCTTTTGAACTTTCTCCCCAATTAAACTGTAAGATGCTATTACAGTTGTAATGGATGCAGCTAATATTACAAAGAAGAATAAAAATGCATTTAATATAGGAGGAAGTACTGCTGAGGGTATACTTCCAGTATCTGAACCAGATAAACCAATTGTTAATGGCAGACCAATAGAGAATAATAATGGTAAAAGAATCACAGAATAGATTACACTCTTTTTTATTTCGGAATATACTAAAGTCTTTGGTCGCGATAACCCATGATTTCCAGAGTTTCATCAGCTTTTCCCCACAAATTTCAGATAAGCATCTTCTAAAGTTGGACTCAATTCCGTAACATATTGAATATGGCCACCTGCACTTACAATAGCATTCACTATTTTAGGGTTCTCGATTTCAGGAGTTACAACATCAATAATTATCTTATTTTTATCCTGAACAATTCTTCTAGCTGAAAATTGTTTAAAGCTGTTAAAATCGAATCACTCACTTGTTCTAATTGAATGACTGTCTTTTTACCCCATAAAGATTCTTCAAGCTCTGTTGGAGTTCCGATTACCTTAAGTTCGGTGTTTAATATTCCTATTTTATCACATATACGCTGTGCTTCATCAAGGTTGTGTGTGTTTAAAAAAATAGTTTTCTTCTCTTTTTTTAACTCTAAAATGAAGTCTCGAACTATTTTCGATGATTCAGGGTCTAGATTTACTGTTGGCTCATCCAGAAATAGTATCTCTGGATGTTCATGAATAAGTGCTCTTGCAATTGCAATTTTTTGTTTCATTCCCTTAGAAAACGTTCCAACAGGTACATCTCTTTTATCCCAAATTCCCAACATCCCAAGCAAACGTTCAATATTTTCTTTTCTCTGCGATTTTGAACATTCATATAGTTTTCCATAAAAATCTGAGGTTTTTATATGCACTTAATTCACCATATAGGCCCACATTATCGGGCACTAGTCCAATAATTCTTCTTATCTTTAATGAATCCTTTTCGTTACTAACATCATAATCAGCTATATGTGCTTCTCCACTAGTCTTAGATATTAGACAACTTAACATTCTCACAGTTGTTGTTTTTCCAGCACCATTAGGGCCGAGAAAACCAAAAATCTCTCCCTTATTAACATGAAAGGTTACATTATCCACAGCCTTAACATCACCAAATTTTCTGGTGAGATTTTCAGCATCAATCACGAAGCATCAACTCTTAAAAATAGATATTGCAAAGGATTTAAGTCCAATACTTCTATGCCATTATATTCGTGTCTCATATGTTGCCCTTGTTTTAGATACTCCAAAATAATTTACAAAAAATGAATTTTTATAAAAAAAAGAATTTATGGGAATTTAAATTATCTCTGCACTAAATTTAAACTCCAATTTATGTTGTCCCCAATTAAAAAACCACAGAAAAATTTCAAATTTATTTCTCATCGGGTTTTTTAGTTCCAATATTTTCGGTAGTTCCCTCAGGTTGTGTTTCATCTGTTTTAGGAGCTTTAGTAGATCTAAAACTGCTTTTGGTTGGTTATCTGTTACATCATCATTTTTTAATCGATCAAGATTTTTTTTAGGTTTAGTTGCTTCTGCATTCTCTGTTTTAAGGAAATTTGAAATGTCAGTGATACTGTTCATGAGAGGAGCTGGGAATATAATGGTAGAGTTTTTCTCGACAGCTATCTGGTTTAGTACCTGCATGATCCTGAGCTGTAATGCAATTGGATGTTCAGATATAATATCTGCTGCCTCACCTAATTTAGCAGCTGACAAATATTCACCATCAGCAGCAATAATTTTAGCTCTTTTCTCCCTTTCAGCTTCAGCTTGTAATCCAATTGCACGTTTCATATTTTCTGGAAGTGTAATATCTTTAATTTCAACTGTTGTGACACTAATACCCCACGGTTCACTGTGGTTGTCTATTAATTCTTTTATTCTAAGATTGATTTTTGGTGTTTCTGAAAGTATCGTGATCTAAATTGAACTGACCAACAACACTCCTTACAGTTGTCTGTGATATCTGATTCACAGCCCGGGTGTAATTTTCTACTTCTACAACTGCTTTGTAAGGGTCCACAATTTTAAAGTAAGCCACTGCAGCCACATCTATTGAAACATTATCCTCTGTAATAATTTTCTGAGACTGAATTGGCATGGTTATTATCTGTAATGAAGGTTTAACCATACGATCCACTAGTGGTATTATTATTCGCAATCCAGGTTCCTTAATTCCAATTACCTTACCAAGACGGAATACTACACCTCTCTCGTATTGATTTACTATTCTTATTGAAAGTCCCAGAATGATTAAAATTATAATTACAACAATTACTGTTGTTACGGATCTACCATATTGCTTAACCTCCATATTAATCAAATTAGTTTCATTTAATATTATGGTCTTTAATCTTTTTATAAATTATGATGAAACTATTTTATAGTTGATCACATGCCTATATTTCTTTTATGGATGAAAGAAACTTTCCAAATTTAAATACCTTTTTAGGACACGATAATTCACATTTCAAACATCCCATTCCATTACAAAGGTCTGTTCTAACTGTTGCTTTTCCATTTTCCATTTTAAGAGCACATTCAGGACAGTTATTTGTACATGTTTGACAGTTGGTGCAACCTTCAAAAATTGCCTCAAGTGATGATTGAATTTTAACAAGTTTAAGACCGTCTTTTCCAAGTTCTTTGATGTCCCTTTCAAAAATTCTATGTATCTTGGGTTCTGTTACTTTAGGGGGGATTTTTTGGTAGTCATATTTGTTTAACCAGTCATTATACATCCATAAAGGCATACCCTGTTCTGACACTGCTAATTCTAAAGAATATATCTTTTCAAAAATTGGTGATGTTGCAAGCATTATGTGTTTACTACGCATACTCTTTGCTATTGCCTGCAATTTTCCCAGTAAATCCGGATTCATAACAATATCGCTTGCCATTGCAAGTGAGGTGTTTCCGAGTTGGTAAATATCCTTAGAAGATGGTGGTATCTGTCCAACATCTAATGATTTGTGTGGATCAACATAGAAACCCGATGCACCCGCCATATAAGTAGAATCAATATCAGTTAATAGTATTTCAGCCTCCTCAGCAAGAGTCAAAAAAGCTGCTCTAAATGCGCCTAATGCCTTTCCAATCATTATTATGTCCTTTTCTGAAAGGTATATGCCATCCTGCATATTGATCTTATGATCGGGACTTTTAATTTTGGGTGCGGATACTATACCCATATCCATTCCTAAACTATAAGCTGCTATAACTCCGGTTCCAGTTATACCATTGGATTTTCCATCCATTACCCCCTTAGAGAGAGTGTTTCCAGTAACAGGATCAACTGTATTTCCATCTTTAACCATTAATTCGTTGTCCAGTACTTGGCTCTTCCATCCGTAATCAATCTTTTTAAAGTCACATATAGCACCTGGAGAAGCTAATTTTCCTTTTTCTATCATTTGCCCTTCTATTGCAGGACCTGCAGCAGCTGAACAAGTATAAACCTCACCATTCATTACCAAAGCTATTTCGGCATTCGTACCGAAATCGATCACCAAGTAAATACCCTTTTTTTCTAAAATATCCGACTTAAAAAGCATAGCGAGTGCATCAGCACCAATTTCATGTTTAATAGCAGGCGGGATGTATACTTGAGCTTGTTTATTTATTGTAAGTCCTATTTCACCTGCAGATACAATTGTAGCATCTCTTGAAGGGGTTTTAATATCTAATCTTTTGAGAATGTTCTCTCCCCAGTAGGCCAGATTCCTGATCTCGACGTTTTGGAATATTGAGAGTTGTATTGGATTACCGCAAACAGCAACTCTTACAATGTTTTCAAGATTAATACCTAAATTTTGTATTACCTTGTTTATGGTTTCGATTAAACGTTGTATGGGCTGTAATCTTACCCACTTCTATTGCAAAGTGAAGATGATCCACCACATTAGCCCCCGAAGAGGATGTCTAAGAGTGATGGCCGTTGAAATTATCTTTGAAGTTTCAATATCAACTGCTTGTGCTCTGATACCGCTGGTACCTATGTCCAAAGCTATCCCATATTTATTTTCCATGGATTTGCCCCTTATCGTATGTTAAAAAAAATCTTTAATCTTTATTTTGAATAATGTTTTGATTTTAAAATTTCCAATTTGGTTAACA
>CAVTTX010000009.1:0-107803 GCA_963737645.1 Candidatus Acidiferrales bacterium | reverse complement strand
GCGCGCCCTGAGAGATTCGAACTCCCGACCTTCTGGTTCGTAGCCAGACGCTCTATCCAGCTGAGCTAAGGGCGCACCCGAATTCCATTATCGTAGCACAGTGCATCGAGAGCCTTCCACCCAATGGCTTACTCTGCTGGCGCAGTTTTTTGTTGTGATTCGGGCACGAAACTTCTGTTGTGAGCCTCAGCGCCCCACCACAGCAGGAACGCCAGTGAAACGATGGTGACGGTTTCAAACCCGGCGAGCGCCCAACTGTAGCCAAAGTGGCCGCGGAGAGAATATTGAATTGCGTTTGTGGGCGAAGCCAGGAGAATGCCGAGTTGGTAGGTCAATCCGGGCATCAGTCCCCTCGCGGCGTCGGCAGCAAGTTCATTCAGGTGCACAGGGATCACCCCCCAAGCGCCTTGCACTCCCATCTGCAGTAGAACCGGCGCAACAATGACGGCAAGGACGCCGCTGCCAAACGCCCAGAGCGGAATCACCACCAGGCACAAACCGAGAGCAGTAAGCATGCCCGCGCGGCGGCCGATTTTCTGGGAAAATGCGCCGAAGAGTATGGCCCCGACAATCGCGCCGCAATTGTAAAGAATCGCGATATTGGCAACGCTCGACGGGCTCAAGTGGTGCACTTCCTTCAGGAAATCCGGGTACAAATCCTGGGTGCCATGGGAAAGAAACATCATGAAGGTCATCAGCACGACCAGGTAACCGAAACGCTTCCATTGCGAAGCAACCACCCGCAGGACTTGCGTCATGCTACCCGCGCGGTGATAGATCCACGCTTCGGATTCCGGCACTTTGGTGCGAATGTACAGCGCGAGCAGAGCCGGTACCGCCCCAAGCCAGAACATCCACCGCCATCCCAACGTCGGCAGCACAAATCGCGCGGCCACGGAAGCCAGCAAATATCCCATGGGATATCCGCCTTGCAAAATTCCACTGAGAATCCCTCGCCAACGTCGGGGCGCCGCTTCCATTGCGAGCGAGGCGCCCACTCCCCACTCACCGCCCATGCCGATTCCAAACATCGCTCGAAGGATGAAGAAAATTGTGTAGTTTGGCGCAAATCCGCAGAGGACCTCGATCACCGAAAAATAAATGACATTGGCCATGAGGGGAATCCGGCGGCCATAGCGATCCGCGAGGAGACCAAAGAGCAATGCTCCGACCGGCCGAAGCGCGAGTGTAGCTGCCGTTGTGAGAACAATGGCTTCCTTCGAAACCCGGAACTCCCGCGCCAGCGTGTCGTAGAGAAAAACAATGACGAAAAAATCGAATGCATCCAGGGTCCAGCCAAGAAAACCGGCTAGAAGAGCATGGTGTGCTCCGGGTTTGTTGAGAGACTCGGTCATTACGCCTCGCTTGAGGTGGGCGGCAATCTCTAGGCGGTGGCGTGCTCGAAATGGGCCTCGATTTCTTCCAGCGTTTTGCCTTTGGTTTCCGGCAGGAAGAACGTCGCAGTGATAAAGTAAATGACAGTAAATGCCGCGAAGGCAAAAAACATTGTGGCGTATCCGTATTTGCCAACCGTCGGTAAGAAAATCGCCGCGAGGGTGGTGGAAACTCCCTGGTTGATCAACAGCGCGACGCTCATTCCATTTGAACGGATGCGCGTGGGCATCAGCTCCGAAAGGGCCAGCCACACACAGACACCCGGTCCCGACGCATAAAACGCCACAAAAATATATAGCGTGATTGCTACCAACCAGCCATTCTGTGCACTCGGCACTGGAGTAATCCACGCATTATCGATCTTCAGTGGCGCCACGCGTGCCGCATCCAGATTCCCGAAGGGATTTGAAAAGAAAGCAATCACTTTGTTCGCGGGTATGCTGTTTTCTCGAGCGATCTCCACAGGCTTGGAGGAAAGGTCGTCCGAACGCACCACTTTCGAAGCCGCGCGGAAATCTCCGTAGGAATAAATGATGCTCAACGATGTTGGCGCTGTGTTCCGCTGGCCGGGAATCTCGGTTTTCCCCAACAATGCGTCAACGGTCCTGCCGTCATATAAAACGGAAAGTTGTTGATCCGGCCGGACGATGGCCTGCACAGCGTCTCGCGCGTCGACTCGCAACTTCTCGGTCTTGTGAAACAGCAAGCCTGTGCACAACATGGCACAAATGACTCCGGCGGTACCTATCGAAAGGAGGAATTTTCTTCCCTTTCGGTCCACCAGCAACACGCCAACAATGGTGAACAGGAAATTCATCAATGTGAAAATCACGTAGCCCCAGTGAGCTTGCACGTCAGAAAGGCCGCTCTGTAATAGAATGTTGGTGTTGAATCCGATGACGGAATTGATGCCCGTCGCGGTATTGCAGGCAAGGATTACGCAAGCCAGGATAAACGGGATTACATACTTTCGGCGTAACAGTGATTCCTTCACCTTGCCGCTAAGGGAACCCTTGGCTTCTGCCGCAGAGGTCTCTTCCATCTCGCGCAATTCGGAGTTCGCTTGCTCAGTCGTCCGGGAACGCAGTAACGCGCTCAATGCCGCTTCTTTCTTGCCACGCCGAAACAACCAGCGGGGCGACTCCGCCACCATAAAGCTGCCAATCACGAACAAGATGCCAGGTGGCAGCGAAACCCAGAAAATGCTCCGCCAGGCCGCATCCTTAAACGCGAAGAGTTTTGCGGGATCACCCAACTTAGCCACTTCGTCCACACGGATGCTGAAGTACATCCCCACCAGCGCCGCCGACACGATTCCCAGCGTCAACAGCCACTGGAACATCGCTGTTCCCTTCCCGCGACTGGCCGCCGACAAACATTCCGCTAAGTACAGTGGCACAACCACACCGACCAAACCTGCGCTGACTCCTTGCAGCAGCCGGCCCATCACCAGCGGCCCATAGCCCTGCGATAACGCAATCACTGGAATGCTTATCACGAACATCAGGCCGCTGAGAATCATCAACCACTTTCGCCCCATCCAATCGGCCAGTAACCCGGCAAACAGGGTTGAGATAACGCTTCCGAGGAGCACCGCGGCAACTACGATCGATAGCTGCCCTGCGTTCAGACGGGAGGTGGCTTCCAGATAAGGCAAAGCCCCGGCTACGATTCCGACATCGATTCCGTACAGCAGGCCACCGAGTCCTGCTACAAGTAAAAGGAATCGGTTATATCCGGCCTTGCTACTTTCCAGAACCACCGCGCCGCGTTCCGTCATAGTTGCGCCTTCGCTTTCACGTGTAAACGAGAGGGTATCGACAACTGCATTACGCGCCCTGATTGGAACAAGCTGAGTTCTGCGACAACCGCCGGACGCGCATCACGTTCACACGCTTCCTGGTCGCAATGTGTGGGTCGAACTCAGTTTCGTTTGGATTCACAAGGAAGTCAAAGTCTTTCATAAACCGTTTCAATAGACAACCATTTGAACGCCCACAAAGAAAAACCCCGGCTCGCTGGGGGTGACGAGCCGGGGCGGGGGTATTCCAGAGGGGGGCCGGAGGAAATTCGGGTTAATGGGTGTGAAGCGCGGGTTGCGCAGCTAACGTACAAATCGTTTGTAGTTCTTCATGGGTAAAGAACCACTCCTCCTTGTTGCCAGCACGCTCCATGTGGCCAATGCCGGCATCGTGGGAGATGCGGGAGAGTTCGTCGACTGGCAATCCCAGCAGATAAGAAGCGCGAGCCTGCGTAACATATTTCGGTATCTGGTTATCCATATGATTTCTCCCTCAAGCCGGTATCAGAGTCAGCGTGTCTTGCTCAACGCCCAGAATCATGTTCTTGTAAATGTCCACGTCCCATCCTTCGCCGATCCTCATCCGCACGGTATCCCCACCCTCGTTCAGGAGCTTGCCACGTAACGGAACCCTGATGTCACCGAGAGCCACTTGCAAAACCACCGGTTGCCCCAGCCACACCTGATAGCCCGATTGCATGGTCCGCCCCCGAAAAGAATGTTGTGCGTTTCGAGGGCTATATTGGCGTTTCCTTAGCAGAGTCACAATGGTACGGGAGGGTACTTCCGGTGGTATTTCCGTACTGCCGGAAAGGCTCTTCCCTTTCCGCTACAGCATGTTGCACGTAGTTCTTTGGTACCGTCGTGTCCTTACGCCGGTCCCATCGCTCCCGCGAACTCGATTTGAGATGGTTGAATTCGTGATTTCGGACCTTAATTCACGATTGCAGATCGCGAAACACCCTTATGTCCCGCACGGTATCGGCCTGGCGCTCGGCGGCGGCTTCGCACGGGGCTATGCACATCTGGGAGTGTTGCGGGTGTTTGAAGAGCAGCAAATTCCCATCGCCTGCATCGCCGGCAGTAGTATCGGCAGCATTTTGGCAGCCGCATATGCAAGTGGAGCCCCACTGAGTCGGATTATCAAGGAATGCAGGGGAATCCGTTTCCGGGATTTCGCACGGTGGAGGGTCTCGCGGTTCGGTCTTGCTAGCAATGACCGGTTGGGTGCACTGGTACATCGCTTCTTTGACTCACGTCAATTTGAAGAACTGGTCATTCCCACTGCCATCGTGGCCACGGATTTGGGAACGGGCGACGCGGTTGTGTTTAAACAAGGCAATCTGGCCGATGCAATCCGAGCCAGTTGCGCGTTTCCGGGGCTATTCGAGCCCATACAGATTGGCACGCGCTGTTTAGCGGACGGTGGCCTGGTGGCGCCCGTGCCCACACGAGCCGCCCGCGAATTGGGCGCCGAAATTGTCGTGGGAATCTCGGTCGGGCTGCATGACGGGCAACGCGGCGCCCCCACCAACATTTTTCAAGTGGTGAGTCGCGCAGTCAGCGCGGCGCAGAAGCATCAGCTCGAGAGTTGGGAACGCCACGCGGATATCGTGTTGCGACCTTCGGTCCAGGCTTTGGAATGGGACGACTTCGAACGCGTTGACGAAGCCATAGAGGCTGGGGCCGCCGCCGCACGCGCTGCCCTTCCACGCATCCAAAAGCTCCTTGCACCGCCTCCTCAGGAGCCGTTTCGATTCGGGCGTCAAGGCGAATTCCTCTTCGTGCAGGCGCTCCATGATTGATTATCGCCGCTGTCATTTGTTGTTGGCTCATGCCGCCATCCTGTGGCAGGAAAGTGGCGAGAATCTGCTGATCTTCTGTTACCTTATTAGTTGGGGCGCTTCTGCAGTTCTCCGTTCCCATAAGACGGCCCTGATCCCCAATTTTGCGAGGCACCAAACCGCTTGTTCGACTCGATCCTTCACTTTCTTCGCGAACTCTACAATCCCGAGGGGCTCAGAGAACTGATTCGCTGGGGAGGCCCTCCTCTTGTTTGGCTAATCGTCTTCGTGGAAACCGGCCTTTTCGTCGGGTTCTTTCTTCCCGGTGATTCCCTTTTGGTCACTGCAGGCATCTTCGCTGGCCAGAACGTGGTGCCGCTGCGCTGGCTGCTGCTGCCGGGAATCCTATGCGCCATAGCAGGTGACCAACTCGGGTACTGGATTGGCCGCTCTGCAGGACCCGCCCTGTACCGCAGAGAAGACTCGCTGTTTTTCCGGCGCAGCCATCTTCAGCGGGCCCATGAATTCTATGAGAAGTATGGGGGACGCGCGGTGATTCTGGCGCGCTTTGTACCGATTGTTCGTACCTTCTGTCCACCTGTCGCCGGGGCCGCACAGATGCGCTACTCCACTTACGTGGTTTACGACATCTTTGGCGGAACTTTTTGGATTGGCAGCATGCTTTTGGGAGGCTATGTGGCGGGTTCCAGAATCCCAAATATCGGTCAGTACCTCCACTACATCATCGGCACCATCATTTTGCTTTCAATTCTTCCGCCAATCATTGGCATCTGGCGTTCGCGCCGCAGCGCAACAGCCCCAACCAGTGCAGCACCTGCAATACCCGAAGCAGAGAGTAAGTAACCCATGGCCGGTAAATTTCGGGCAATCATCTTTGACATAGGGCGTGTACTCGTCCGAGTGGATATACGGCGGGCACAAATCGCACTGGTCAATGGTTTGTCGCTTACACCCGAAGAGCTTTGGTCCGCCATCGAGCACGACCCACATTGGCTTGATTGGCAGCAGGGCCGTATGTCCGCGCGTGACTGGCACCTGAACCTGTGCCAACGCCTTGGGCTCTCCCTGGATTTTGAGCAATTCACCAGCGCCTGGAATTCTGCCCTGGATCCGAATCCCATTCACCCAGACAGCCTGTTCGAGTACCTCGGCAAGCACTATCGTCTGGGACTGCTTTCCAATACCGACCTCATCCACGTTGCCTATCTGGAGAAGACCTACAGCTTTTTCGAGTACTTCCCGAAATCTGTACGTACCTATTCCTGTTCGGTGGGAGCTTGTAAACCGGATCCATTAATTTTTCGTGAAGCCTTGCGTACGTGCAAGGTCACGGCCGGCCAAGCGGTTTATATAGACGACATTGCCGCCTTCGTGGACGCTGCACGGGCCCTGGGCTACGCTGCGATCCAATTCCGCAATCCGGAGCAGCTCCGCAAAGACTTCTCAGCGTTAGGGATAGAGACGGTATAGGACTACGTAGGAATTCACTGGGCTTATTCATCTGTGCGTAAAGATTGCAGGAACTAGTACTCACTCGCTTTGCGGAGTTTTCCACAACTGACCGATATACAGTGACTTACCAGTGGCACCCTACAGGCTCCCCGCGGCATGACGCGTGCACCATTTTGGTCATGGACTATGGGGCGGCAGCCGCAGAGCGGCGCCCAAGTTAAGCATCGTGCCCCTCTGGGGCAAGGAGAAAAGTTTTATATGGCAGACGAATATATCCAAGAGACAAAGAGCAGCCCTTCCTGGCAATTGCCGGCAATCATCATTTTGGCGTTGCTGGCTCTTGGAGGGCTTGCTTACGGTTGGAGTAACTCGGCAAAGGTCGATGAAGCGAAGCAGGCCACTGCCGAGCAGATGAAGGCTTTTCAGCAGACCTACCAGCAAGATATGAGCGGTTTGAAGGATCGCCTGGCAGTAGCGGAAAAGGCCGATACCGAACTGCAGGGCGACCTCAAAGTCGTCACCGACAAGCTCAAGATCACCCAGGGCCAACTGAAGAAGGCCCGTGCAGAAGCGCAGGAAATTAACTCCGAGACCAACCAGATGGTCAAGACTCTGGACACCTCGGTCCACAGCGAACTGGCCACCAAGGCTTCCTCGGACGACGTGAAAACCGTCGATACCAAGGTTTCCAAGGTCAGCACCGACTTGGATAAGACCATCAGCGATCTCAACATGGCTCGCAGCGAACTCGGCACTTTGATCGCCCGCAACCATGACGAGATCGATGTGCTTCGCCGCCAGGGTGAGCGCGATTACACCGAATTCACCATCACCGGCAAGAATCAGCCTCAGAAGGTTGGGAATGTCACCATCGTGCTCAAGGGCGTGAACGAGAAGAAGAACCGCTCCAACATCGTTTATACCGTTGAGGACAAGAGCTACGAAGCGAAGAATGCCAATGTGAATAGCCCCATGTTCTTCTACCTCTCAGGCACACATCAGCCTGAAGAGTTGGTAATCAACAAGGTCGGAAAGAACACCATCAGCGGTTACCTGAGCGTTCCGAAGCCGAATGCGCAGCCCGCAACTGCCGCAGCTACCACCAAGTCGGGCAGTTAGTCTCGTACTATCGCTCCCGTGCATCGGCGGAAGGTTTTGAGCCTTCCGCCGATCTTTTTTGTCCAAGTGAATTTCTGGCCCAAATTTCCGCTACAATCCCCTTTCCATTCCGAGGAACGGATTTGCACTCTTCCAATACTGTCGTTTTCTGCGCGATCGATGACTTGATCCCCGTTTCCAGCAAGCCTCTGACGAGTTTCGCTGAATTTGCGCATTCACTGGCAGATTCGGGAATCCCATGCGTCTGGGTAACATCCCGAAATCGTCACCAGTTAGACGCGAGTCTTCGGAAGTTGGGTCATTCCGAACCGTTCATTGCGGAAGGAGGTTCGTGCGTCTATACCAGCGAGGATTATTTCCATCTGAAACCTGCGCATACGGTTCGTCTCGGAAGATTCATCGGCATTCCTGTAGCAGAGCCACAGCCCGCTGCGGCCGATGCCCTCGATCGCCTGTCTGAGCAAACCAACGTCACCGTGGTGCCGCTTCGTTCGCTTTCGCCCCGGGAGCTAATGCAAAATACGGGCCTTCCGAGAGCGGAAGCAGATTTGATCCGCCAGCGCGATTTCGACGAGCTTTTCTTCTTTGCGGGCGCTTCCGACGAAGACATTCAGCGATTTCGGCAGCAGGCCGCGCAGCTCAAGCTCGCCGTTCGTCCGAACAATTCGTTATGGTCGCTGGCTGTAAAAGCAAGCCTCCCGACCTGCGTGCGCGAACTGCGCAAATTATATGATCGGGCCTTTCACAAGGCAGCGTTTTCGGTGGCCGTGGCGACTGCTCCGGATGGCGTCGAGTTGTTTTCCGCTTGCGATCGCGCGATTCTTTTCAGCGACCGCGCGTACCCCGGGGACACGGACAAGCCAAAATCTGGTCCCGCCCCTAAAGCGCTACCGCTGTTCGGTCAGCATTCGTGGGAAGAAGCCATCGAGAGTATCCGTACTAGACATTTCTAGCACAGAAAACTTATCTCCAATGTGTGCTCCGTTTTTCACATGGCCATGCGCTGTCCCATGATGGGTTCGCCAAAAATGCGAAAAACCCTTGTAAAACGAAGTACTGATCGTTCTGTAACTGGCCCCAATTTCTGGTCACCGAATTGCCACATAAGTACTCGCATCCTGTGGGACCGCTCCTTGGATCCCACTCTACGACTCTAGGAGTCAGCCCATGGATTGGATTCGCCGCGTCTTTAATGTCCCCGCGACCGAGACTCAGACGGGCATCGTTATGGCTCTGTGCATTTTCGCGATGAGTATAATGTCGATCGTCCTGGTATGGCAGGCTCAAGTGATTGCCAAACAGAATGCGGTCATTCGCATGTTCGAATCCCGTTTTGGAAGCTAAGCTTACCGTTATTCCTTTCGCTACAAGCCGGCGCCCTTCTACTTCTTTTCTTCTTCTTTCCTGGCCACCGCGTGTTTCAATATTCCTGTAACAGATTTTTCCGTAGATTTTATCCAGGGAGAAAGCCAGACGTGACCCGTATACTTGCAATACTCATGCTTGCATTTTCGTTTTCCATTGCTTCGGCAGCTCAGAATGTTTCTGAGCCGGCCGTCACTCCTGCACATCACACCACCACCGCACATCATCGCGCTCACCATACCGCGCACCATCACGGCAAGAGACACCACCATCACCGTTCATCGCACGCCGCGCAGTGAGTGCTTCAAGACGTGATATCAGTTTTGGAATAAGAGAATCCGCGGCTTGCTAGTTAAGGCGAGGGAGGGTGCGATTTAAAACAGAAGGGCCCCGGTTATACCGAGGCCCTTTTTATTTTGCTGGGTCACGTTGCGAGCAGTTCGACCGCACCCGTTCGCTCGTGACTCGCACCGCGTGCGCGGTGTGTTCAGCTTGGTTGCGCTTCTAAGCCCGGTGGAGTCAATCAAACCTCCTCAGAGCTCTTCAGCTCACAGCTTTCTTGTACGCCCTGGGCATGATGGCTGCAAGACCTATTTTGGGCAGGTCCACTGAGCCATGCCCACTCGGCTGTACGGTCGTTAGAACGCGAGAATTTGCAGGGACTACTTGATGAACAGACTCTCGCGGAGCTGGTCGCGGCCAACGAAGGACTTCATGGTGCGGAATCTTGAAAACAGTTCCTGAATTTCGCGATTCTGAAGCGGTTTCTGCGCGGGCAAAATTGGTGTAGCGCTCAGCACTTGCAGTGTGTTGGTATCCATCACCCGGTAACGCTGAAAACTCTCCGGCTTCTTGCTGTGAAATAGCGCCAGCACTACACCACCCGGACGAAGCATCTCCGTCAAGTGGGCAACCATGGGCTTCACAACCGCCGTCTCCAGATAATCCAAAGAATCCCACAACAGCAAAGCGTCAAATGATAACGGCGGATACTGGAGATTCTCCTCGATGAATTTCTTCGCGAGAGCTTCTGGGGTGCGTTGCGCGTAATCCTCAGCGGTCAACGACTCTTTCTTCGGGGCTAATTGTGCCGACTGAAAATCGGACCAATCGCGCAAAATGTCATCGGACGTTACTCGAAATCCGCGCTCGATGAAAAAATTGAGCGTGGTCTGCCACGCTGGGCCCAGATCCAGCAAGGTGCCCCGCCCCAAGCCGTCCAAATTCCACAGAAGTTCTTTTAGTCCGTTGGAAACGCGCGTGGTTTCGTGCATTTCTGGTTGGCGATGAGCTCCGACCGCAATTGCGGTGGTATGCCCGTTGCTTCCCTTTCTCTGTTGCGGTAGCGATCTTGCGCCTTCCCGTGCCGAGTGCCCACCGGTCCCGATACCGAGCTTGTTCAGAAGGCTCATTGCTTAATCCGCTCCGGCAGTCGCCGTGCCAGGCGCGAGGTTTGCGTCCTTCGTCGAAGTTTCCGACTTGCCGGGTTCGGTCTTTTTGACGCGTGCTCCGGAGTCGACCGTGGACGGTTTAGCCGCAGCTCCGGCCTCTACCTTGCCGCGCATCTCGGCACCATCCTCGATCGAAATCTTCTCCGACTTCAAATCTCCTTGCACGTGCGCGGTATGCCAGATCTGGATCCGCTCCCGCGCGGTAAATTTCCCTTCTGCAACGCCGCGAAAAATCAACTCACGCGCAGTGATTTCCGCTTTCACAATACCGTTTGGGCCAACAGTGACACTCGCATCGCCGAGCGAGATTTTGCCTTCGATGGAGCCATCGATGAACAGGTCTTCGGTGCCCGTCACTTCGCCCTTAATTTTTATTCCTTGGCTGACGCATGCTGGAGACTGCTGGCCAGCAGTTGGCGTACCACCAATAGAACCAGTCCCAGCTTTCGCCGCATTGCCCGAATGACTTTGCGCTTCGGGGACCTGGGAATTTGCCTCTTCCTTGCGCCACATGGGGACACCTCTAGAACACTCATTCTCATTCCAAAGTCGCCCGTGGTGGCTGGAAGTCCGTCGCGACTCAGAAACTTAATGATAGGACAGCACTTACTCGATGTAAAGGGAAAGTCCCGTGCCTTCCACAATTGTGACCAATTTGTTCATGCCGCATTCGTTTTCTAGAACCGTCGCGGCGATCAAAGCGCTGGCTGTGCTTCGGTTCACATTACGCAACTCCCACATCGTTTCGGCCATTCCCGCTAATTCGTGCGTAAATAGCTTGATCGACTTCCTCTTTTCCCACCATCGCTCAGGGTCAAAGTCGCCATCGCGTGCACTTGAGACGCTTACCGTGATTCCGGCAGGCAGCACTCTGCTGAAAATGTATCGTGCTCGGCGGGTGTGATAGTTGGACGTCACGATCACAAGACTCTTCCAACGATTGGCCGTCGCCAGCTTTCCAATAGTATCTGCTTCTTCCCGGGTACTGTCGGCATCATGCGCAAACTTTAGTATTTTGTCTTTGGGAACTCCCCGTTCCACTAAATCATGTTCCATCAGTTCGCTGATGCCGGCATTGGGGCGCAGTCTTCTACCGCTCGCTACCACTATGGGTGCGACGCCTTGCCGATATAGCTTCGCTGCGTGGGTTGCTCGATCGGCATAAAAATTGTCATCGCTCAAAACTACAATCGCATCCGTGTGTGGCGCTGGGTCGTCAACTACCCACGATTCGGCTGCGAATCGCATGATCGGATGGCGGGCGAAATACAGCGCCGCACAGAATACAAAAACAAACACAAGCGCAATGAGAGTCGTGATGATTCCCCCACGCTCAGCTTTGTTCGTTAATCTCCGCTTCATGTATTCGGATCAATCGCGCGCAGCTGCTCCGCAGCTTGTTCCGGCAGAATGGCATTGAAGTAGATTTCTTTGATGCTATAGGATTTGCTACGCTTTTCTACGATTGGCATGATCTCGATGTGCCAGTGATAGTCTTCCGCCAAGGTTTTCCAATACCCTGCCAGTTCGCCCTTTTTATTCCGCGTATTGGGAGTCGTGTGCACCACCATGTGAAACGCGGGCGCAATCTTCTCAATTCTTCGCAATACACGTCCCAAAAGTGTAGCTAATTGCCGGCGATTTGAGCCGGGGCGTGCCTGCTCGAATAAGTGGTTGTGCCGCCGGTGCATCACCCATACCTCAAAGGGAACGCGGGACGCGTAGGGGCACAGAGCGTAGTAGTCTCCTTGGACATCGACAATCCGCTTGCCCTGTTTTTCCTCTTGCCGGACGATATCGCAAAATACGCACCGTTCGCGGTCTTTGTACCATTCGTGCGCTGCGCTTAATTCGTACTTGATGCGACGTGGCACGAAGATCGTTGCGGTCACTTCGGAGTGCGCATGACTCCACTCTTCTCCGGCAATCGCGCCCTGATTCTTGAACACGCTCACATATTTGAACCGCGCGTCCTTCTTCAAATCAGCAATCCGCGATCCCCATACCCATAGGACTCGGTCAATTTCATCATCACTCAGTTGCGAGAGCCGTTTATCGTGCTGGCGAGTTTCGACAACAACTTCGTGTGCGCCCAGGGGCCCCATCTTGTCGTAGATGCCTTCCGCGACGCGAGCCGGGTCATTCTCCACTCGGTACAGTGGATTGGGATGAGCTATCACTCGTACCTGCCACGTGCCTTCGGGCGGCCACGTCATGATGCTGGGAGTTTGTTCGACCACGCCGGGATCAAAGGGACAAGGCAGTTCGCTGTCTTCGATGCGCTCGCGCTGCCCACTTACAACCCAGCTTTGCGATACGGGATCTCGTCGAATTTCCATGTATTAGTTATCGCGTGTAGCGCGTCGGGGTGGGACCTTCTTCGAGCCGGTGGCGATCCCAGATCGCGCCTTCCCGCGCATAATATGCCATTTCAAAATCCTGGGTAAGTTCCAACGCATCGGTTGGACAAGCATCCTCGCACAGCCCGCAAAACATACAGCGTGACGTATCGTATGTAAAAAAGGTTAACACTTTTCGGCGAGTGGCATCGTCCCGTTCCCAGCCCACTACGATTAGGTTTTCAGGGCACGCCAGGGCACAAAGATTGCAAGCTATACAAAGCGTTTCCCCGGTCTCCGGATTCTTGTTCAGGCGTGGTGCTCCGCGGTAGCGCTCGGCTACCATAGGCCGCTCCAGCGGATACTGTTCGGTATAAATGTTACTCGGAAACTGCGTACGGAACGTAACGCGCATTCCCTTCAAGAAATCAGCCTGAAATATGCGGGAGACCAGTTCTTTCATGTTCTCAGTCTGTTTCCCTAACCCCTGGTTGTCAAGGACCCATGGCACGAGATTGCTCCTCGCTCGTCTGCCGTTCTCTTCGCGTCTGGCCGACCATAAGCCACGGCCTATACATGGTATTCTCGGGCTCTCATGACCGATGATCTCAGTTTCATGGAGCTAGCACTGAACGAAGCACGGGCTTCGGCCGATGCGGGAGAGGTCCCAATTGGTGCTGTGGTCGTGCAGGATGGAGTTGTCGTAGCTAGCTCCGGTAATCGAACCATACGTGATAATGACCCAACCGCGCACGCCGAAATGGTGGTAATTCGCGAAACTGCGCGCGTTGCGGGCAATTACCGCCTGTCCAATTGCACCCTTTACGTTACTGTGGAACCCTGCGCGATGTGTGCCGGGGCCATCATTCAGGCACGTATTCCGAATATCGTCTATGGGGCCGACGATCCAAAGGGCGGCGCATTTCGTTCCTGCTTTGAAATTCTTACTTCCGCCAAGTTGAACCACAGCGTTGACGTAATTCCGGGCGTGCTTGCTCAAGAATCCGCTTCCCTGCTGAAAGCGTTCTTTTCTCAGCGGCGCTAACCGGGTGATTCGACCCGCCGGTTTCGCAGGTCCGGCAAGCAAACACCGATTTACCACGATAGCATTGGCGATTCCAGGTCTGCTAAACTGCACTTACGACCACTGCGGAGAGGTGACTGAGTGGTTGAAAGTACTCGCCTCGAAAGCGAGCGTACGGGGAACCGTACCGTGGGTTCGAATCCCACCCTCTCCGCCATCCCGCGAAGGATCTCCTGTTCAAGCTAATCGAAAGCAACAGTGATGTACGGCGTGGCCTATTGCTTTAGGGTCACCGGCGGCCCACTGATTCTCTTCGCGTGGAGGCTAATGGTCACTCGACGCGGTCGGCGATCTTTATGAACGGAATGCCGCTGTTCATTCCGTACTGTTTACGGTCGAAGGCCATGGTTCCCGCAATGGTCCTTCACCTCCACCTCTGCGGGAAAGTGTGAGTGTGAGTTTCTCCGCTTTTGTGACTCCGCGTATCGTAAAGTCACCGTCCACTTCAAACGTGTTGGCGCCAGTTTGCACGATCTTGGTGGAATGAAAGGTGATCAGCGGATTGTGTTCGACGTCGAAGAAATCTTTCCCTTCAGTTTGCTGTTCTTCATACTGCTTCCGGTATCCACGCTGGTGGCCTGAATGTTGATGTCCAATACCCCGGTTGCCAAATCAGCAGAAGCGAACGTCAGCGTAGCGTTCCAGTTGTCGAACTTACCCGTGATAGGCACAGATGCCTGAACATTAAACTTAATCGCGCTTTCTACCGGCCTAATTTCGTACACGGGAACCCCCGCGGAGGTCTGCGCTCGATTAACGGGTGAGAGCAGCGCCAAAATCGGGAAGCAAACGATAGCCATCTTCAAGCACCGGAGTCTGATTCTTTTCTGCTTCATGTTCTCTCCCTAAAGTGTGCCTATCGACTGAAGGCAAGTGCTAAAGAATTCCCCATCGCACTTTCGCGATTGGCGATCCGTCCGGCACGCTCAAGATGCCAGTAGGCTAACACCGACCTGTGCGATTCATAGAATGTGGCGTACGCTCCTGCCTGGAGCGAAACATCTTGCTAGCCTATCCGGCGAATTCCGGGGTAACTTAACGAGTCGATTGACCCTGGCGAACCTAGGAATATTGGTTTAGGATGTTTCACCACTGGGACAAAACCCACGCGGTTAATTCTCGTCACTCTTTACAGAGCAACTAACGACAATAAGAAGATGCCGGGGCAGTAATCATGAATTGCGATCGGGCAAAATTATGAGTCGGGACACGCCCACATTTGAACCCGCGGATGCCTGAGGGCTACGACCTAGATCAACGGAGGAGCGCATGAATATTCGCACCAAGGTAGCAACTATATCGTCAATATTTTTCGTCCTGCTGTTAAACGCGCAGATCGTGTGTGCGCAAGAAAAAGCAAGTCCCGCCACAGTTCAAGTTCACATGGTGATCACAGACGCGTCTCTTCAAACTGACAGTGAGCTTCCGCGTCTTCGACAAGAGGATGTAAAGGTCAAGCAGAGCAAAACTTCCTTGCAAGTTACTCAGCTCATTCCCGCGCAGGGAGACAACGCCGCGCTGCAACTGATGATTTTAATTGACGATACCCTCAACACAACGGTTGGAGGCAATCTCAATGACATCAAGGAATTTATCAGCGCTCAGCCCTCTTCGACGGTTGTCGGAATCGGCTATATGTCCAACGCCCAGGTAAATGTGGTTCAGAATTTCACTGCGGATCATGCTCTGGCAGTAAAGGCCGTGCGTCTGCCGCGCGGTGCATTGTCCGCCATGAACAGTCCGTACCTTTCCCTCATCAGTCTGGTAAAGGGATGGCCCCAGCAGAACGTTAGACGCGAGGTTTTGATGCTTACTGACGGTATTGACCGGCTTCACGGCGAAAAGCCGAGCCCCTCTCTACTTGGACCTGGCTTTGGCCCGGTCTACCACAGCATGCCCATTGTCAGCGTCGATGCGACCTCGGCCAGCGAAATCAGTCAACGCTACAACGTCATTGTTTATTCTCTATATGCCGCCGGCGTTGGGCGCGCGGGTCGCAGCTCTTGGGATCTGGAGCTGGGTCTTGGCGGACTTTCTAAAATAGCCGAGGAAACCGGAGGAGAGTGCTACTCCCTGGGAACCTCGAATCTCGTGAGTTTCAAACCTTACCTGGACCGGTTTAAGAAGACACTCGACAATCAGTATTACCTGGTCTTCCTTGCGGCACCCAGGAAGAAAGCTGGTCTACAACGTGTCAATGTCCAAACGGAACTCCCAAATTCCGAGATACTAGCTCCCGATGATGTCTGGGTTGCCGCTGCCAGGTAGGACCCAGTTACACCACAAATCAACTCAAATTGCCAATCTTCTAAACTATCAACTTTCATCCCCCTCCATTAGTTGTGTATGCTCTAGGCCACCTTCCGGAGCAAAACGAATGACAAAAGATGCTGAATTCCACAGGTCCAAATTTGTGGGCTGGTTGATAGTCGCACTCACCATCTGCGCGGGGTGTTCCTCTAACACGGAGAAGCCAGCGCCTCCACCTCCGGGTGTCACGGTTGCGCCAGTTGTTCAGAAGGATGTGCCGATCCAACAAGAGTGGGTTGGAACGATGGTCGGCAACGTCGACGCAGATATCCGGCCAAAAGTTGAAGGATTTTTGCTGAGCCGACTTTACAGCGAAGGTTCTTACGTGCAAAAGGGCCAGCCCTTGTTCCAACTAGACAAGCGCCAGACCCAGGCGGCGGTGGAACAGGCCACTGGAAATCTCGAGCGAGCCCGCGCTGCGCTGGCACAGGCGCAGATTGATGTCCGGCGTTTTACACCGCTGGTCGCACAAAAAGCAGTCAGCCAGGCCGAACTGGATAAAGCGCAGAGTTCCGAAAGAGCTTCAGCGGCCACGGTAGACGCGGATCAAGCCGTGCTCGATAACGCCAAGCTGAATCTTGGTTGGACCACGGTGACTTCACCGATATCCGGAATCGCTGGTGTCGCCAAGGTCGGAATCGGAGATTTGATGACTCCCACCACCGTCATGACCACCGTCTCGAGCGTCAATCCGATTTACGTGGATATCAGCATAGCGGAGCAGGACTACCTCCGGTTCACACGGGCAAAATCGAGCAAATCCAGCGGCCAGAACCTGGACTTGATTCTTGGCGATGGCACAATTTTCCCTCATCGCGGGCACATGCTTTTTGTAAACCGTGAAGTCGACTCTCGAACCGGCACGATTCAGGTGCGAGGAGAATTTCCCAATCCCGGTAACGTCCTGCGCCCCGGGCAATACGCGCGCATTCGTGCGGTCACGGAATTGCGCAAAGACGCGCTGCTGATTCCTCAGGCAGCTGTTTCCGAGCTGCAAGGCGTGTACCAGGTTGGAGTCGTGGGACACGACAACAAGGTGGATATCAAATTGGTCAAGCTCGGCCCACAGTTTGGCGATATGTGGGTGGTCGAATCCGGCTTGCAACCCGGAGACACGGTGATCGTCGACGGCTTGCAACGTGTCAGGAGCGGCATGACTGTAGCACCGACACCGTTCAAGGATACGCAGGCAAGCGCAGCGGGTGGCGGGGGATAGCTATGGCTAAATTTTTTATTAACCGGCCGATTGTCGCGATTGTAATTTCCATCCTCACCGTAATCATCGGTGTGGTGGCAATGACCAAGCTGCCCATCGCGCAGCTGCCCGACATCGTGCCCCCACAAGTCAGCGTATCCGCCGTTTATACCGGTGCCGACGCCCTCACAATTGAGCAGTCTGTCGCCACGCCGCTCGAGCAGCAAATGAACGGCGTGGACAACATGCTCTACATGATGTCCACCAACGCCAATGACGGCACCATGTCACTGAAGGTGACCTATGACATCGGCACCAATGTGGATATCGACCAGGTGAACACCCAGAATCGAGTTTCTCAGGCCAGTCCGAATCTTCCCACTTCCGTTAACCAGTACGGTGTGACCGTTAAGAAAATGATGGGCCTTCCACTCCTGGTCTTGTCTGTATATTCGCCGAATGGCACATACAACGGACAATTCTTGGGAAACTACTCAACCATCAACATCAATGATGCGCTTCTGCGCGTGCCCGGGGTCGGGCAGGTCACGAACTTTGGCGCCTCCGATTACGCCATGCGCATCTGGGTGAAACCCGATCAGTTGACCAAGCTCGGTATGACGGTTTCGGATCTGACCAACGCCATTCAGCAACAGAGCGCGGTAAATCCTGCCGGCCAGATCGGGGCTGAGCCTGCTCCGCAGGGCCAGCAATTCACTTACGCAGTTCGTGCGCCGGGCCGCCTTGCAAACCCGGATGAATTCGGCAATATCATCGTTCGGCAAAATCCTAACGGTTCGACTGTCCGGTTAAAGGATGTCGCGCGGATTGAGTTGGGATCGCTGAATTATCAGCAAATCGGACGATACAACGGCAAACCCGCAGTGATCATTTGTGTGTACCAGCAACCGGGTTCGAACGCATTGGCCGTTTCGAATCTGGTCAAAGCACAGATGGAAGAACTGCGAACCCGCTTCCCCCAGGACCTGAACTACGTTATTTCCTTGGACACCACGCTGCCCATCACCGAGGGCATGAAGGAGATCACCCACACACTGCTGGAAGCAATCGTCCTGGTCATCATCGTCGTGTTCCTTTTCCTCCAGAATTGGCGCGCGACTCTCATCCCTCTGCTGGCTGTTCCCGTCTCGCTCATTGGCACATTCGCCATCTTCCCGTTGCTGGGTTTTTCGATCAACACCCTTTCTTTGTTTGGGATGATTCTCGCCATTGGTCTGGTGGTGGACGATGCCATTGTCGTGGTAGAGGCAGTCGAACATCACATTGAACATGGTTTATCGCCAAAAGATGCAACGTTTAAGGCCATGGAGGAAGTCTCGGGTCCCGTCATCGGCATCGCCCTGGTGCTTTCGTCGGTGTTTATCCCAATGGCAGCAATGGGCGGTATTAAAGGACTACTGAACCAGCAATTCGCGGTTACCATCGCCATCTCCGTACTCATTTCCGCTTTCAATGCCTTGACCCTCTCACCCGCGCTCTCCGCACTTTTGCTGCGCCCGCGGAAGAAGACCAGAGGCCCTCTCGGAAAATTCTTCGACTGGTTTAACCGCTGGTTCGGGAAGATGACTGGCGGGTATGTGAATTGGAGCCACTTTCTTATTCGTCGATGGGTGCTCGCGCTGCTCCTTCTGGTAGGGATTTCCGTTGGTGGCGTGCTTTTGGGTAACAGTCTTCCCACCAGTTTCATCCCGGAAGAGGACCAGGGATATGCATTCATCCAACTGCAACTGCCCGATGCTGCCTCTCTGCAGCGCACGGATGCGGTCATGCGCAAGGTTGATGAAATCCTGGCGCACACTCACGGCGTGCGGAGTTACGACGCAATCGCCGGTTTTAGCCTGTTATCCAATACATCCTCTAGTTACAGCGGTTTCTATTTTCTTGAGCTCGAACCGTGGGAAGAGCGTAAAACGCCCGATGTTTCCGCCGCCGGAATCATGCAGTCGTTGAACCAGAAAATGCGAGCGCAAATTCCCGAGGCCATTTCGTTTGCCTTTGGTCCTCCCGCTATCCCGGGTCTTGGGACCGCCGGCGGGTTTACATTTATGTTGCAGGACCGCAGCGGTGGGACCGTCCAGCAACTCGCGGACATGCTGGACAAACTGTCCGCGGCTGCGCGAAAACGGCCCGAACTTAGTTCGCTGGTCAGCACGTTTCGCCCGAATGTGCCGCAGCTCTACGTGGAGGTTGACCAGGATCGTGTATTGAAGCAAGGGTTGCAGTTCGGAGAGGTCTTTCAAACTCTTCAGGCGTTCCTGGGTGGCGCCTATGTGAACCAGTTCAATCGCTTTGGGCGTCAGTGGAAAGTCTATTTACAGGCCGAGCCGGAGTATCGTTCGAGCGCGGATAAAATCAACGATTTTTACGTTCGCAGCGCCAAGGGAGACATGACGCCGCTGGCCTCGTTGGTCACCATTAAGCGAGTTTCCGGCCCGGAGTACACCAACCGTTTCAATCTATTCCGAAGTATCCAGATCAATGGCTCGCCGGCCCCAGGATATAGCTCGGGACAGGCGATGGCGGCAATGGAGCAGGTTGCCAACGAAGTCTTGCCCGCAGGATTTGGTTATGCCTGGAGCGACATGTCTTATCAGGAGAATAAAGCCTCGGGTGGGCAAGCCATCGTTTTTGGCATGTCCTTCTTATTCGTTTTTCTCATCTTGGCAGCGCTCTATGAGAGCTGGTCGCTGCCCTTCAGCGTTCTTCTGTCCGTTCCAGTGGCGGTCCTCGGAGCCTACGGCGGGCTGCTCTTACGAAAATTTGACAACAACGTGTTCGCCCAGATTGGGCTGGTGATGCTGATCGGACTTACCGCCAAGAACGCAATTTTAATCGTCGAGTTTGCGATCCTGGAAAGCGCCAAGGGAAAAGGAATCGTCGACGCGGCGCTGGAAGGTGCGCGTTTGCGGTTACGGCCGATTCTGATGACGTCCTTCGCTTTCATTCTCGGATGCGTACCCCTGTGGACGGCTTCAGGCGCGGGAGCAACCGGGCGTAAGGTCCTGGGCACTTCTGTAATCACCGGCATGGGCGCGGCCAGCGTGCTGGGAATCTTCTTGGTGCCGGTTTTGTTCGTGGTGGTCGAGCGCGTAGCTGGGAAAAAGAAAACGGAGCCCGCGAAAGCCCCAAGCCCAGCGGTGCTGGAAGGAGGACACGACTGATGCGCAAACTCCTCGCGGTCGCTCTTCTCCCATTGCTGATGACTGGCTGCACGCTTGGTCCAAAGTACAATCGCCCAACCTTCCAACCTCCAGCAACGTTCTACACCGAGGAGCAGGCCAGCCAGATTTCCGCCGCCGATCTCGCTTGGTGGGACTTGTTCAAGGATCCTGTTTTACAGAGCCTGATTCGTGAGGCACTAAAAAATAACTATGACTTGCAATTAGCTGTCGCCCAAATGGAGCAGCAACGCTATTTGCTTGGGGTGACTCGTTCGCAGTTTTACCCTCAAGTAGCGTATGACGGGAATATCTCGGGGCAGAAGTCGCTTACAGTACCGAATCACACCTACTACGCCTATAGCTTTACCAGCTTCTGGGAGATCGATCTCTTCGGGCGTATCCGTAAGATGACGGAAGCGCAGCGCGCGGTCTATTTCGCTAGCGAGGAAGCGCGGCGCGACGTGCGGTTACTGATCATGTCGCAGGTGGCCCAAGGATACTTCCAGTTGCGGGCGCTGGACGAGCAACTCGAAATTGCGCGAAAGACAGTGCAGAGTTTCCAAGACACCTTGCAAATCTTTCAACACCGGTTGGAGGGCGGCTATGCCACGGCGCTGGAAACGTCACGGGCTCAAGCCGCGCTTTCGAATGTCGCGGCCGTGATTCCGGACCTTCAGCGGCAAATTATTGCTCAGGAGAATGCGCTGGACCTGCTACTAGGGCGGAATCCCGGCCCGATTGCGCGCGGTGCTGCTCTGGCTGATCAGTACGATCCTCCGGATGTGCCTGTGGGATTGCCGGCGTCGTTGCTGGAGCGTCGACCCGATCTGCGCGAGGCAGAGCAGAATCTGATTGCCGCAAACTCGAATGTGGGCGTCGCTAAGGCCAATTTTTTCCCCACGATTTCCTTGTCAGGGTTATTTGGTGGTGTGAGCCCGCAATTGTCGGAGTTGACCGGTGCCGGCAAAGCGTGGACGTTGGCCGGCGATTTTACCGGGCCGATCTTCACTGGCGGCAGATTGAAAAATCAATACAATGCGTCGCTGGCAGCGCGCGATCAGGCAAGAATCTCGTTCGAGAAAGCAGTGACCAACGCATTTGGCGAAGTGTCGACGGCCCTTTCGGCGCATCAGCAACTGGCCAACGCGTACCGCGAGCAAATAACATCCGTGGAGGCTTATCGCGAATCGGTTCGGCTTTCGACCATCCGTTATGACAGTGGCCTTTCCAGTTATCTGGAAATTATTGACGCGCAGATCCAGATATACCCATCCGAAAGCACGATGGTGAATTACGACCTGGGGCGCAAACTGGCGCTGGTCAACCTATACCAGGCTCTCGGTGGCGGATGGAACCTCAGTGACGCGCAGTGGCCTGCTGGTGGTGGAACGCCGCCTGGGACGCCGACGCCGTCCCCATGAGTGAAGAGGAGATCTCCATGGCAAACAAGCAAGGCTCAAACGATGAATCCCGCTTGAAACGGAAAAAGTATGAGAAAGAGCTTCGGAGGCTGCAGGCGGAGCTGTGCAAACTTCAGGACTGGGTCAAACATAAAGGGCTGCGCGTGATAGTCATATTTGAAGGGCGCGATGCTGCTGGCAAGGGCGGCACGATTCGCGCGATCACCGAACGCGTCAGCCCACGGGTGTTTCGTCTCGTCGCTCTGCCGACCCCGTCGGATCGAGAAAAAAGTCAAATGTACATGCAACGCTACATGCCATATTTCCCGGCGGCGGGGGAGATCGTAGTCTTCGACCGCAGCTGGTACAACCGCGCGGGAGTCGAGCATGTCATGGGCTTCTGTTCGGAGGAACAATATCGCGGGTTCCTCGACCTTTGCCCGACGGTCGAAGGATACATCGTCGACGCTGGGATCATTCTCATCAAGTACTGGTTGGAAGTCGGGAAGAAGGAGCAACAGCGCCGATTCGAAGCGCGGCTCAAGGATCCACTGCGTCAATGGAAGCTCAGCCCCATGGATTTGGAATCCTTTCGCCGCTGGTATGAGTATTCTCGGGCGCGAGACAAAATGCTCAAAGCCACGGACACCAAGCACGCCCCGTGGCATTTAATCCGTTCCGACGAAAAACGCAAAGCACGGCTCAATTGCATTTCGCATCTCCTCGGCATGATTCCCTACAAGAAGGTGCCACGCGAGAGGGTCAAGCTACCCAAGCGCTCAGGAAAAGGCAGTTATGACGATCAAGCGTCGCTAAAGGAACATCATTTCATTCCGGAAGTCTATTAGGCAGGGATTTGGTATGTCCGAGATTCCCAATTCGAGGGGCTGGCTGAGAGCGATCCTTCTTACCGTTATCCTTTTAGCGGCATGGACCGTGGCGTATTCCTCTACCAAATTAGTGATGAGTTGGAAGAACCCCAATTATTCTGGTCAGCACTTCCACAGAATTCTCGTAATTGGCATGAGTGAAAACCCCGTGATCCGAGCCGATTTCGAAGACGCCCTTTCGGGGAAGATCACCAGGGACGGTTTGGAAGCAGTTCCGGGCAATACCATCCTGCTGCGGCCAGACTCGCCTCATGTGAACCTCGACTATCTAAAAGGGCAAATCCACGATAACCACATTGATGGGGCGATTGTTTCGCGCATGGTCAAAGTGGATAGAACCGTGACCTACGTTCCCGGCCAGAGCTACGCGGTTCCCTATGCGTATTACAACGGTTTTTATGGCTATTACGGCGCCGTTTACCAGCAAGTTTACACTCCGGGTTATTTGCGCCAGGACACCAGCGTCCGGATAGAAACCAACTTGTATTCCGTCACGCCGCCCAAGGAAGATCTCGTCTGGACTGGCGTAAGCGACAGCTTTAATCCCAAGAACGCCGACAAAGCGATAGCCGGCCTCGTCAAACTCGTCGTGAAGCAGTTGGAGAAGGAAGCGATTCTTTACCGGTAGCGACGTGGGCTGGTCAAGCATATTGTGATTACCTTGTTCATAGCGAGCACCAGGTGCTCCATAGCCCAGCGATAATGGCAATTCTGGTGAGATCAGGCTGGTTTGCGATGACATCTGGTAAGAAATAGGACGATTCGCGTTTCTGTTTGCACTCAGTGCAGGGAATGTACCTTTGCCAGCACTCTAGGCGCAAGCGAGGATGGCAAAGGTGTGTACCCGTGGTTCTCTGCGCTTTGCTGCCCGGTGGTGAGCGCCCATTCAATGTAGTTGGCTAGAGCCTTGGTTCGCTCCGGATCATTCGATGCTTCCGGAACGTACAACCAGGTAAAGCTGATGATCGGATAAGAATCCGCGCCTAGGGCGTTGGTGAGCGAAGCCCGAAAATCCCCCGGAATGGTTTTTTCCGAGGACCGGTAAGCCGCGGCAATGGTCGCTTGGTTCGCATTCACGAACTTTCCGCTAGCATTTTCTACTAAGCCAACCCCAACGTTGTGGTCGGTTGTCGTAAATCCCAGTTCAATATAGCCCACTGCGCCCGGCGTATTTTTTACCTTTTCCAGCATGTCTTCGCCGCGGCTCGCACTAACACCCACAGGCCACGCCGGCGACGGACTCTTTCCGATTTGACTGCGCCACTTGGCGCTGGACTTGGCCAGAAAATCCGTGAAGATGTAATTGGAACCCTTGCCATCTGTCCGGTGCACTACGGCGATCTCCAGGCGGGGAAGCGCTTGTCCCGGATTGAGTTCCTTGATCTTCGGGTCGTCCCAGTTCTTGATATTCCCGAGGAAAATTTCCGCCAGGAGCGGCCCGGAGAAACGAAGATTCCCGGTGACACCGGGAAGGTGATAAATCGGCACGATCGCCACCAACACCGTGGGAATTTGCAAAATGTGCCCGCGCGAGGCGTTCATCTGTTCATCGGTCATGGGTACTTCGCCGGCGGCAAAATCCCCGACACCCCGGGAGATATCATCGATGCCCTTCATTGTGCCGGTGCTCAGATAGCGCACCTGCACTTTAGGACTGAGCTTGTTGTATTCTTCTGTCCAGTGGGTGTACAGCGGAGTAGGAAGGTTGGATCCACTGCCGACCACAGCGATCGCGTTCTGGCTATACGCTGGCAAACTGCAGAAGATCATCGGCAGGACGAGAGCCACGCAGGCGACGAACTTGCGCCCCCAAGATGTCATAATGGGTTCACTCCTTTATACGAGTCGACTTGGGCCGTTTGAAGAAATCGTGGCTCGCATGAGGATTCGTCGCAATCACTAAGATTCAGTTAGCATCCTAGTGGTCAATTGCAGCTTTGGTGACTTTTCCGTAAAGCTTATAATTACAGTAACTTACATAATAGCCTTAGCAAACCATGACTAAGCGAATGGACGGGGAGAAGGAAATTGATGCGGAATTACTTTTTTGTAGCCTGCGCAGCTTGCTTGCTGGGAACTTCCCTCTTCGGGCAGCAACCCCAAGACCACCAGAATCAAACAGGCATACCGCCGAGCCAACAGGCTGCACCGGTGAAATCCCAGGCCGCAACGGATCAGACCGCCAATGCCGCTGCATCGCAAGAGCTGACCAATATGTTCGACGCTAAAATTCACGCGGAATGGGAAGCCATCAAGAACAAGGATCAAAAAGCGTATGGCGAGTTCCTGACCGACGATTTTATTGGCGTCGAGGCCGACCGGGAAGGCGAACGGTACAAATGGAAAGCGCAGGCAGAACTTCAGGGGAGCGCGGTGACCAACTACCAGCTTTCGTTTCTGAAGGTCACCCCACTGTGCCCCGAAGCGGCATTTGTCCGCTACGAAGTGTTCATCAATTTTCCGCCGAAGTCAGTGGTGCGCTTCGAAAAACTGCTGATCGGCGAAGTGTGGGTAAAGCGCGAGGGGCAGTGGAAAGTAATGCACTACCAAGAGACCAAAGTGAAGTAATCGAGGGCCGAGCCGCGAACCGCGGCCCTGGAAGGTACAGGGCCGGGTTGGGTTTGCACTAAAACGACTCCTCCGCGGCCGTTAAAGCGCCTCGGATGCAAGCCCTGTCGGTGAGAAACTTGTGTTTTATTCGCAGTCCGGGGGCATGGCCTGAATAGCACTTTCGGAACCACAGCGCTTCATCGGCTTGGGCTTGGTTTCAAGAATTCCGGGCTTGGGATAATTCAATATCCACAGTCCGTCATTATTTGCCAGAAAGATCAAGCCGCGGCCAGGATCCTGCAGGATGCTGGTCACATGCTTGAAGGTCTGAATGACTTTCGGGTGGGTGGGATCGCTCATGTCCAGAATGTTGACGGTTTGCGTGGGATTGTCAGTATTGTGGAGGACGCCCTTGGCGTTCTTGTCGGGAACCACGGCGAGAGCCAAGCCCGAGCCGGCCATCTCTAGTTTGCCGGCAGTGGCGCTGCTGGTGGCAGCGCTGGTCCTCACTACCGTTGGATGCTGAGGCGTGGTTACGTCGACGATGGTGAAGCCGTCCTTGGAAGCCTTTTGGACGTAAAGGTATTTCTTGTCATCTTTGCTTTGCAGCAGCATCTGGGTACCCGGGCCATCTTCCAAACTCAAGTGGGCGATTACTTTTGCGGGAACCTCGGTAGGTTTTTCGTTATTGGCAAAAGCACCCGGCACACACAGAAAAAACATTGCCACCGTGGACGCCAGGCAGACTTGACGGAAATGCAAGCCTGCGAATCCCAGTCGAAAATGGCTCATCCCTTCCTCCTTGCAACCACGCGGGAGCTAATCGAAAGAATATTGCTTACGGCAAGAACTAGCGCTGCGCGGTCAACCCTCAAAACATTGTGCAACACTTGCGGCTGGGGTAAAAGCGCGGGTTCAGTTTGTAGCAGCTCACTGCGACCTCGCGGTGGCTCCGGATAGGCAGCAATCTCGGAGCCACGCGAAGATCAGCAAGTCGCTATTGCCTGGAGTAAACGGCCACGCAACCGTTGGCGCTCTGTGTGGTGCACTTCGCGTTTGCCTGCATAGGCACGAAGATCTGGTTGGTGAATTGGTTTGCCGTAACGCTGTGGGAGTTGGAGTTGGTGGAAACATTGACCAGCCACAAGCGCGTGGCAGCATCAATTACGCCCAAAACCGGGCCGTTGGGCATATCTCTGCCGGCGGTGTAATAGCGGTTATCGCCGGGGTTGTACCAAACTTCGTCGACGCCACCGGTTTCGTCAATTGTGGTGACGATCTGGTTGGTGGTGCCATCGATAATCACTTCTAGCGGCGGGAACTGTGTGCCGTCGTGGCCAGCGCAGCCAACCAAGAAATCGTGGCCGGGGCCTTGTGCCATGCTGGTGGGCATGCAATTGAGAATGGGGATTGACGCGATAACTACAGGCCCGTTTGGATTGCCGATCCTGGGGTCAACCTCGTCAACATTTCCAACCGCCGTGCTGGCCTGAGTGGAAGAAGTGGACACGGTAGAATTCGAGTTAAAGACGTAGAACGTGCCGTGGAAGGGATTGAAGGCAGCGCCGCCGAGCCCAGCAGGAGATATTTCGGCCATTTGGCCTGGTCCCGCGGATCCGTTATTGGTGATGAATGTGCCAGTGTTGGCATCGACGATGGGAGCGTGATGGCAAGGAATGGTAACGGTGGTGCCGGCCAAGGGCCCAGTGGCCGGGACGTAGATGCCGGAAACGCCCGACGGAACGGCTTCGGAGGGATCCGGGCAGGGACCACCAGCGCTATCTACGGGAACGTCCGGGGTCTGGGGGAAAACGCCGTCGTAATAAATCTGGCCGATGATGCAGGCCGGGGGATTAGCACCCGGAACGTAGTTATCAGCGACCGTGCCCACAACGTTGTAAGCGGGATAGCTGATCGGCAAGCAATGTCCAAAACCTCCGCCAGCAGGGCCCACTCCTCCTGCGAGAGTAAACGGCGGAGTGTTGGTGCGATTGATGATGTCAGTTACGTCAATGAAGGTGACAAAAGGAAGGCCGGGGTCGCCATTGGTGATTGCCAGGATGTCGTGACCGCCGACCGTTCCATAGGTCAGCTCATCCCCGCGATCGTCGCCGCAGGTGGGATCGCTACCGGCGCCGCCGTTCCACGACTCGATGCAATTGGCGATGCCGCCGTAACCGCCGCCGCCGGCCGGTCCGTCGAAGTCGGGTGATGCGCCAGTGGGAATGTCCGCAATAACCACAGGCGGGTTAGTGGTCAAATCGAAGACCACCACGCTGGAGCTACCAGTGCCGCTGAAAAGGGTCTTGCCGTCTGGAGTTACTTCTTCTCCATCCGGTCCGGAAAGAGGGTTCACCCCGTTGGCGCGCGCGGCGCAGCACTGGGCGCCAGGGAAGCCGCCGAACATGCCATTGGCGCCGAAGCCCGGAAAGTAGGTGGAGAACGACGCAAAGTATGGAGCGTTGCGGCAGCCGTAGCGAGTAAGAACGTTGGTGGCGTTTGCTGGATTGGCCATACGGACACTGCCAGAACCCGTCACGAGGGAAGGAATAGCGCTCAGGGCCGTAGACACGTTCTGCGGGCCCCAGCAAGGGCTGGCGTTGTTGCCAGCATTCGCTACTTCGTTGAGACCGCCGATAGTGTTGACGGCATAGTTATGCACCGCATCCAGCACCACGACGTCAATGCCGATACGGTCCGAGATATAATCGCGCTGGAGAATCGGATCGAACCAGCTGATGTCGAAAGAGTTGAAGGGACCACCGGGTTCGCCGGTCGGGTTATGTTCGGGCACCGGAATGACATCGACAATGCTGTACGCCCCGTTGACCGTGGTGCCGCAAGTGGGACAATAAGGCTGCGAGCCACAGCCGTTGAGCAGCAAAGCCAGAGCCAATGCCGTGACCATTCCCAAAACTATCTTTGCTACTGTAGACCTCATCGAAAATCCTCCTCTAAGCATTCCGCTGGAATTCTCTAAGTGATTGCGCAGCTTTCGAAAGGAAGAAAGCTCGTCAGAGTGCTGGGTTAATTGACTATCCGCGAATCCGTGTTCATGCATAGAGAATCCTCGGAGTTAGAAGCGGAACTGCAAACGCTGGATGAACACCGCATAATTCTGCGGCACCACGCCGATGGTGCTTATGTCTTTCAACCGATCGAGATCAACGTTGGACTGGAACTTAATCCAGTAGTTCAGATACCAGTTGACGCCGAAGGTAAATTGGTCGGTGTGCATGTTATACGTTGGCACCAGTTGCGGCGTGAAGACGTTGTCGAAATATACGCCGGGCTCATTGCCCTGGATGCCGGAATAGCGGAAGGCAACTTCCCAAGCTCCCCAGCCACGGCCATTACCGCCATCGCTCGATGGACCAAAAACAGGATGGGTCACGCGGGGCGTCCCGTTCTCAGGCCGGAGTTCCTTGGTAAGCATGTAAGTAACCGCGGAGCCCCAACCTTGGTAGCGGATGTTGGGGAGATTGGCAAAGCCCAGGCCGCCCAATTGTTCTGTGCCGACTCCGGTGCGATTGAACGATGCCAGAACGTATTCGTCACGGAAAGCCAGCGGGCCCTTGATATAGGTAAACTCACCCAAGTACCGCCACACATTGCCGTTCACCGGGAAGGCCGGGAACCACGTGTACGCACCGTCGTTCATGACCATGGTGGGAGTCTGCTCTCCGGAAAGCCCACGAGTCCTGCTGAAGGACATCGAGCCGCCGAAAGCGAAGTTGTTCAGCGCGCTGTTCTTGCTATTGCGCCAAGGATAGAAGCGCAATCTGCCTACGGTCTCCGGGACGCTGGTGGTGTTGGTTGCGGCATAGCCCTTTCCGTTGAAAGCCCCGGCCCAATACTGCACAACACCGTGGTTGAGGTCGCCATGGATCGTAATACCTGGGCTGCGGAAAGCCGACACCGCGGAGGGATACAGCCGAGTTTCGATGCCGCGTTCGGCGAAATCCAGGTTGGTTCTGCCGGTTAGTTCTTCCTGCGAAAACGGCTCCTTAAACTGCCCGGCTTGGATCTGAAACTCGTTGGTGATTTTCCAATTCAGGTAGAGATCCCGCAGAATCGCTTGTTGGACCCCCGATGTGTTGGAGGAGGAGGCATCAACCAACAGCCCAAATTGATAGTGGTCGCCATAGTTGCCCTGAAAACCAAAGCGGGCAACCCGTACAGCGAAGCTGTCCGCAGGAGAGCCGTCACCGATGTATGAGCTGTAATTCGTCATCACGTAACCATATGGCATGATTTGGAACTGACCATTGGCGGACTTGATGAAAAAGTGTTCCCCATTGAATCCGGACGTAACGGGTGGAGCACCGTTTTTCGTCGCCTGCGTCTCGAGCGGCTCGGCAGGCATTGACGCGTCGGCCAACTCGGAGGAAACGGCAGCCGTCGCGGCCGGGGCCGCCGCAGGCGTGGCTTCCGCGATCGGAGTGGTCAGTGTCACATTGACTAGGTGAGCCCCATCGGTCGGAAGGGTAGTTGCTGGCGCCTTGGTGTCAATCATCCGTTCAATCAAGGCCTGCAATTGCTCGATCGCCCGCCTCTGCGAAGCCACTTCCTTGCGCAATTCATCCACTTCCGCCTTGCTGGCTTTCGCATCGTTGACGGGTTTCTCACTTTGGCCCAGAACTGGCGGGGGCGTCCCCACAAGGCCGAAGACCAATACAGCAAGCACAAAGCACAACTTCAGTGAGTTCATTTCCCCTCCCCACAAAATAAGTGGTCGGACCATCGGACCATTGTGTTGGTCTGCGTTTAGCTCAAACCTGGCATGCCTGTCAAGAAAAAAAACTGTTCGCTACTATTCAGAATACGCTAAACGCTGGGTCCGCCCATACGTGCTGCACCCTGTCGCGCTCATCCCTCGACGGGTGGAACGTGTTGACTGAAATTTGCGGATATATTGCCGTGTGCGGTAACGCACACAACGTTCGAAGATGCAACAACGAACAGCACCCCCTCCGCAGCACATCGCTGTCAGAGCCTTGCCCCCAAAAGCCCACGTAAATCAACCACGGACATTGGAGGAACTACACCACATTGCGAGCACCCACTGTCAGGCGTTTTGAGCTGATTGTGCACTAACAGTTATCAGCCCGCTCGTTTCTGACTCCTCGGACGGAATGTATCCTTCACAAACCGCACAAGACCTGAAACACCAAACGACCGGTTGGGCTGCACGGCTGTGGGATTAACCCCAAGCCTTTACGCCAACCGCTTCGCTATGAAAAGTAATCCCGGTTACCGAAACAATTGCATACCGCGTGTCGACTTTCTTGCTTCTGCCGCAAATTCCCTTTCACTCCCTGCACTTCAACCGCGTTCACGCGGTAGCCTTCACCGCAACCTCTGTGCTCGTTTCTTTGGCGATTCTCTTTCTGAGCAACGGACGAAGCACAGCAATGGCAAGGATCGAGGCTACGGCACACAGGATGGCCGCAGTGTAAAATGAAGCGCTAAACGAACCGCCAAAGTGCGCCGCGAGAGTGGCTGCTCCAAAGCTGGCGAGAAAAGAAGCCAGACCTTTGGAGGTATACAAAAACCCGTAATTGACCGACGCGTTTTTGGGGCCGAAGATATCGCCGCTCGTTGCGGAAAAGAGCGAGTAAATCTCACCCCAAAATAGGAAAATGAGCGGGAACAAAATGAAGAATGCGATCGCATGCCCCGCGATTCTGGTCACCGCTAATACCAGCACAGCCTCGATTCCAAACACCAAAAACATAGTGTTTTCGCGTCCCAACTTGTCGGAAACCGAGCCCCAGGCGATGCGCGAAAGCGCGTTGCAGATCGAGGTCAGCGTCACCGTGACAGGTACGATCGCCAATCCCCAAACTGTGGCTGTGTTCACGTTCAATGCCTTGGCAATCTGCGACAGGTTCGCGGTCGCCATCAGCCCGCCGAGATTGGCAAAGATGAACATGACATACAGGAGATAGAATTCTGGGCGCATCAGCATCTGCCACCAGGTGTAATTCACCTTGGATTGCGCCACAGCCTTGGTGGTTTGTTTCGAGCGTTGTACCCAACCGGCAGGCGCCCAACCAGCAGGCGGGTGGTGCAGAATCAACGCGCAAATCAAAGCAATGATGCCCTGCGCGATGCCCCAAACCACTATGGATTTCTGCCAACCCATCGTGTGGATGGTGTGAGCCACCGGAATAACCGTCAAGGCGGCGCCCCCACCGAACCCTGCAGCGGTGAGGCCCGCAGCAAGCCCGCGACGGTCGGGAAACCACTTCAAGGCGTTGGCAACACAGGAAATGTAAATGATGCCGCAACCGGTCCCCGCAATTGCGCCGTAGTAGATATACAAGCCCATCGGCGAATGCGCGACGGTGCCGCACAGGACCCAACCCAACAGGATGAAGACCGACCCCATGGCCATAAGTTTGCGGATGCCGAACTTATCGATGAACCATCCCGATACGGGCATGGGCCATGTTTCGAAGGCAATCAACACCGCAAAAACCGCGGCGATCTTGGCGTAGGGCACCCCGGCAAAGGTTTGTTTCATGCCGGGGCTGAACAACGTGAAGGCGTACTGATAATTCGAAATGACGATCATGGCCACGATGCCGGCTATCAATTGAATCCACCGGTTCGGAGCGACGGCGGCTTGAACTTGCTTGGCGCTGCCTTGCTCGCTAACACTAATGGTTTGCGTACTCAAGCGCTTCTCCTTCTCTGGAGACACGCATGCAAGCAGCATCTCGCAGTTAACCAATCTCTCCAAGCCTGCGCGCGGCGAACTGGATCGCAAGCTTGGTGGAAAACTCCCTGGCGACAATCACAACACCGACCCGAATGAGTCGCTCTGTTCCCGAAACTCGCGCGTGGTCCAAAACGACCGCTGAGAGAGCACGGGCAAAAAGCAACCCGCCCGCTGCTAGAGCGGGCGGGTTGTGAACATTTAAATGTCTTTCTCGAGTGGAATGACTCCTGGAATGAGCCACTTTTCCCACATCTCATCAACCTTGCCCTGGAAGAAAGCTATGTCTTCGTCGGTGAAATGTGCAAATCGGCCCTGTTTCAACAAATATTCGCGAACAGGCACCCTCTTGAACTTGCCCTTGGCGATCTGATCGGTCTTACCGTAAAGCGTCAGCTTGCCACGCTCGACCTCGTACAAAGGCCAAAGGCCCGTATTCACCGCCAACTCCCCAAGTTCAAAGGAAAGCACGGGGTCGAAATCCCAGCCCTTTGGGCACGGGTTCAGACAATGAATGAACGTTGGTCCGCCGATGGACAGTGCTTTGCGGACGTTGTTCATCGCTTGCAACGGGTAGGACGTCGAAATCGTCCCAACGTACTTGACCGTCGGATGGCCGGCAATAATTAATGGCGCGACATTCTTCTTCCACCGGTGATTCATGATCCGCCTTACTTTCCCCGGTGTGCTGAAGGAGGTGTTGGCGCCATACGGCGATGTCCCGGAAATCTGGATATCGGTATTGGCATACGACTCGTTGTCGTACATCAGGATCAACAGGTTGTAATCCGGATGGCACATGGTCGCCGAGATGGCGCCCAAGCCCATGTCCGCACCACCGCCGTCGCCACAGAAGGCGATGACGTTGATGGGCTCGTCTTTCATGGAGCCCTTGCGCATTTGCGCGCGCAAAGCCGCAGCCACACCCAATGCGCCCGAGCCGGAGCTGCCGAGTTGTGTGTGCATCCACGGCACTCCCCAGGGGGTCGAATAATAGGAAGTGTTGGCTACGTACATACACCCGGTGGACCCCAGAATGATCGTGCGCGGTCCAGCAGCCTTGGCCATCAGCCTCATGATTTGTGCCGATTCGCACCCTTCACAAGTCCGGTGTCCGGATGTGTAATATTCTTCATGCGGAACCTTCTTTACACCCTTGAAGGTTTCCAGGTTCTGCGTTGGTTTGGTTTCTACGAAAGTGCTCATTTGTTCTATATCCTTTCTGGCTTCAAGAGTGAGTGAGTCGGAAACTCATCCGCGCAACCCGATCCACTGAGTCAAAGGTTGTTGTTTGCCCTTACCGGCCTGAGTGACGATTTCAATCATCTCTTCCACGTCAGGCAGAGTGACTTCGCGTCCACCAAGACCGCAGATGAAATCCAGAACCGGTGGCCGGGTCGAGGCGTTGCTGTACATAGCTGAACGAACTTCAGTGGCTACCACACCGCTGAGATCTGGCGAACCAAACGAGAAATCGCGGTCGATCACGCCGACGGCCTTGAAGCGTTCCAGGCACTTGGCGATTTCCTTGCCCGCGAATGGACGGAACCAGCGCAGCCGCACAAATCCGACCTTCTTGCCTTGCTCGCGCAGTTTCCGTACCGCAACTTTGCATGAGGTCGACATGGTGCCCATGCCCAGCAGAACCACTTCCGCGTCTTCGGTCATGTACTCTTCGAAGAACGGGTTTCCGTACTTGCGTCCGAAGATTCGTTCGAAGTCGGCGTACACTTCGCGGATCACATCGCAAGCGCGCTCGGTCACCGCGTAGTTCTGACGCCGCACTTCCATCACCCAATCTTCGTTGGCTTGCGGAGCCACCGAGATCACGTTATCGGGATGCAGCAGCAATTCGCCACGGTCATAGCGGGGCAGGAATTCCTTTACCTGCTCTGCCGTGGGGATGTTGACCAGCGCTTGGGAGTGGGTCAAGAAGGCCCCGTCGCAGCTGATAGCCGTCGGCACCAACATGCGCTTGTCTTCCGCAACGCGGTAGCTGATCAGCGCGGTGTCCAGTGCTTCCTGGCCGTTGTCCACCCAGTTCAAGAGCCAGCCGAGATCGCGGACCGCCAGCGCGTCGTTGTGCTCCACACCGAACGCCCCTGGATCGTCCAGCGCGCGGTTGCCGACCATGCAAACCATCGGCACGCGCAGCGCGGGGCTGACCGTCAGGCATTCCATGGCGTACATCCAGCCGACTCCGCTGGAGCCGCAGAACGTGCGAGCGCCGCAGATCGAGGCATGCTTGACAATTTCGAACTGGGAATGTTCGCCTTCGGCCACGATGAATTCGCAGTCCATTTCGCCGTCTGCAACCAATTGGCTGATGTACTGCATCACCGTGTCGTAAGGTCGGATCGGGTAAGCCGTGATTACATCCACGTTGGCCAGCTTGCAAGCAACCGCAATGGCCTCGGCGCCGGTAATCAGGGCTTCCTGCTCGTGAATCTTCTTTTTATTCTCTACAGGCAATGTCGTCGTTGTCATTTCACTCTCCTGATTTTCTATCTCAGCGCCCCGGCTCAGCCTTTCCGAGCAGCTTCGAGGGCTGCGGGAATTTCTTCTTTATACTGGCCGCGATAGCGGAAACCTTGCGTGCGCTGGGCAATCGGCTCGGCCTTCTTGATGGTCGTCTCAAGCCACTTTAGGTAAGCGTCAGAATCTTTCCTGAAACGAACCCACTGGCGGTCGTTATCGTGGAATTCGGATTCGTTGACCATGCTGATGCAGTTCTTTACTGGGCAAACCGCTTCGCAGATGCCGCAGCCACAGCAGCTCTTTAGGTCAATGTCGTAGGTCCCGTCTGGGGTTACGTCGAACGAACCATCGGGGCAATTCAACCAGCACAACGTGCACTTGGTGCAGGTCGAGAAGTTAATCACCGGGCGCGCCTGGCGACTGGAGAACTTCTTGAACAACTCGTTGCGCACGGGGCGGAAACCGCCGGTTTCTTTCGTGACCGGGTCTTGATACGGGCCGCCCTGCGGCTGTCCCTTGATAGACACGCCCTCCCGCATTTCCTGCCACTTGGGCAGCGTGTAGGTCTCCACGGCATCGGGATTCCCTTGGCCGGGCTTCACCTCGGTTGCGCTGAACCGTTCAAAAGCGGCGTGCGCCGAGGCTACTTTCTCTGAGCTCTTCAATTTTTCGGTTATGTATTGTTCGACCGACTTCAGGCTCACAAGCCCCGGCAGAGCTTTCGCGATCGCGCCGAGCACCCGCACATCGGTGTGATCGTCTTTGTAAACCCACATGCCAGAGAAACTGGCAATGCCCTTGAGAATTCCTAGTTTGTACGGCTGCTCGCGGCGATGCAGGAACTTCAGAAGCGCCGGTCCATCATGCTGCGACACCACGATGAGCGTACGCCCGGGCTTTATGGATCCGTTCACTGGACGCAATCCATACCAGGACCAAGACTCCGTGCCCTTGCACAGCGTGTCGTCCAATACCACCGTGACATCCACCGCCTTGGGTTCGTATTGCGCCATCCCTGCTTCCAGCTCTTGCTCATTGTTCGCGACAATGGCAAAACTCTTCGCCGGGATTCCGTTGCGCTCTGGTGCATCGCTATAACGCCCGAAGGAAATGCCCAGCTTGCCCTCGTTGTGAGCGGCCAGCACGATCCCGCGCGTTATGTTTTTAGCCAGGGTCTTTTGAAATACCCCACGGTAAATAATTTCCACCGCTATTAACTGGCCCATGTGACAACCTCCATTTTCTAGAGCTTCTGCAAAATGAGTTTTTGGACTTCCAACAAATGCCGGCGCATGGCGGCATCAGCAGCCGCAGCGTCGCCCTGCTTGATGGCCGCCAGAACACGGCGGTGCGCCGCAAGCGACTTCGCCTGGCGCCCCCCCACCTCCAACGACCGCTCCCGCAACTCGCGCAACGAATCCATCAGGACATGAACTAGCTTCAGCATCACGCTGTTACTGGCGGCCAGCGCGATGGTGTAATGAAAATTTGAATCCTCTTCCGTGGCCAGTTCGCCCTGCTGTACCTTCTCCTCCTGCTTATCGAGCATCTCGGTCAATTCGGCAATTTGCTCCGGTGAGGCGTGAAGCGCCGCTCTCCGCGCCAAGGCCGGTTCGATGATCATGCGCACATCCAGCAACTCGCTGATCACCCGTCGCTTTTGCAAGAGTACGCCAGTCACGGGAGCAAACAACGCATCCGCGGAAATATCGCGAACTACCGTGCCGATTCCCTGCCGCGGTTCCAGCAAACCCACCGTTTCCAACCGCCGAATCGCATCGCGGATGGAACTACGACTCACCCCAAACATGCGCACCAGCTCGCGCTCTGGCGGCAACATGTCCCCGGGCTTCAGCTCGTCGACGATATGAGCTTGTAGTTGCTCGGCCACCTTGGTGTAAACCCGATTTCGCGGGATCGCTTCAAGTCCGGATTTGGAGGGTGCGGATGTCGGCACGAGTAATGGTCCGATGACTGACCTTTGACTTTCCCATTCCGCCACTTTTGATCCAACGGCGCAGTGACCGACGTCATCCTTCCACGTGACCCATGAACCTCGTGATGTGCTGAGCGAACTATCTCTGCCTGTCTTTAAGACTCCGTCTTTCTCTACTCCTCGCTTTTCGCCAGAGTCCCGCGCGCCTGTGCCGTCACCGTGAATTTCAATCCGCCTTGTTCCGTATGCACCAGCACGGCATCGCCATCGCACACTTCCCGATGCAGAATTTTCTTCGCTAGAGGGTCTTGTACCATTCGCTGTATCGAGCGCTTGAGAGGCCGCGCGCCATTGTTGAGATCACAACCCATAGCAACCAGTAGCTCCTTGGCGGCCGGAGTGAAGTCGAGGTTGATTTTGCGGTCCGCCAATAACCGGCGCACTTCTTCTAAACGCAAGTCGATAATCTTGATCAGCTCCTCCTTGCCTAAGGAGTTGAAAACGATAATGTCGTCCACGCGGTTGAGAAATTCCGGCTTGAAGTGCATGCGCAATATATCCGTCAGTTGCTTGCGTGATTCCTCTGTATTCCCTGCGCCGCGCAGCGACTCAGCAGTCAGATGAAGCAAGTTAATGTTGGAGGTCATGATGAGCACGGTGTTGCGGAAATCCACCATGCGGCCCTTGCCGTCAGTGAGGCGTCCATCATCCATCAGCTGCAACAGCACATTGAATACATCATGGTGGGCTTTCTCGATCTCATCAAAAAGCACCACCGCATACGGCCGGCGCCGCACGGATTCGGTAAGTTGGCCGCCTTCTTCGTAACCTACATATCCCGGCGGTGCTCCTATCAGCCTCGATACCGCGTACTTTTCCATATATTCGGACATGTCGATGCGGACGAGTGCGTGTTCATCATCGAACAGGAATTCCGCAAGAGCCCGGGCCAGTTCGGTCTTGCCCACACCGGTGGGGCCCAGGAAAATAAACGAACCGTTGGGACGCTTGGGATCGGAAAGCCCGGTACGGGCGCGCCGGATCGCGTCGGCCAAACGCTCCAAAGCCGGATCCTGCCCAATGATCCGGCCGCGCAGCCGGTCTTCCATACACAGGAGCTTGCTGACCTCGCCTTCCAACATTCTGGACACCGGAATCCCGGTCCATTTGGAAACAATCTCCGCGATCTCGTCATCGTCCACTTGGTCTTTAACCAGGCATGAGCCGCGCTGCCGATCCAGCTTGCCCTGCAGCTTGTGTAACTCCCGCTGCAGGTGCCGCAGAGTGTTGTGGCCGTTATCGGCAGCTTCGTGCAAACCTGCGTCGCGAAATGGTGTCTGCTCGAGCAGTTTCATTTCATCGATTTTTTGCTTTATTTCGTGAATTTGGCCGACGGCATGTTTCTCTTTTTGCCAACGAGCCGTGAGGACATCGAGCTGCTGTTGCAGGACAACGAGCTTCTTTTCGAGAGAACGCAGCCTTTCGCGCGAGTTGCCATTTTCTTCCCTTTCGATCGCGTGCTTTTCGATGGTTAATTGCGCTGCGCGACGCTGACACTGGTCAATCTCTCGCGGTTCACCATCGATTTGCATGCGTACCGCGGAGCAGGCTTCGTCCACCAAGTCGATCGCCTTGTCCGGCAAGAACCGGTCCGCAATGTAGCGATGCGACAGGGTTGCCGCCGAAACCAGGGCGGAGTCTTTGATGCGCACTCCGTGATGCGTTTCGTAGCGCTCTTGCAAACCCCTCAGGATTGAGACTGTCTCTTCCATGCTGGGTTCCGCGACCAACACGGTTTGGAAACGGCGTTCCAGGGCCGGATCCTTTTCCATATGTTTCCGGTATTCGGATAACGTGGTTGCGCCGATAGCCCGCAATTCACCACGAGCCAGCGCAGGCTTGAGCATGTTTGAAGCGTCAATCGCGCCCTCCGCAGCGCCCGCTCCCACCAATGTATGCAATTCGTCGATGAACAGGACGGTCTGCCCGTCGGACTCTTCGATTTCACGGAGTAGCATCTTCAGACGATCTTCAAATTCACCCCGGTATTTGGTGCCCGCCACCATGGCACCCAGGTCTAGGCCCACGACCCGTTTGTTTTTGAGCGGCTCGGGGACATCTGCTACAACGATGCGCTGCGACAGGCCTTCGACGATAGCGGTCTTGCCAACTCCGGGCTCGCCAATCAACACTGGATTATTCTTGGTGCGGCGCAACAGCACTTGAATGACCCGCCAGATTTCGTCGTCGCGGCCGATGACCGGGTCAAGCTGGCCGCGACGTGCCAACTCGGTTAGATCGCGACCGTACAAGTCTAGTGCTCTGCCACGCCCTTCCGTGGCACGTTCGGCATTGCGCGGGACACTTGGCTCGCTGATAAGCACTTTTAGGACGGCTTCGCGGTTAGCACCGTGGCGTCCGAGCAGCGCACGAGCAGCGTCGCTATCCAGGCCTAGTATGGCCAGCAGCAAGTGTTCGGTGGACACCCGCTCATCGTTGAGTTCTTCCGCTTCGTGAAAGGCCTGTTCGAGAACTTCACTGGCAGCCCCCGATGGTTCTGCTTTTAACGTACCCCCCGCCCATAGCGCGGGCAAGCGATCGATCTGGCGTCGAGTTTCCCCGAGCAGCGCGCTGCAATCCAACCCCAGCTTACTAAGGATCGCCACCACCACGCCCTCCCGATCGGAGAGCAGAGCAGCAACCAGGTGCAAAGGAATTACTTCGCGGTGACCCTGCTTGGACGCAAGATAATTGGCGCCTTGCAGCGCTTCCTTGGCCTTGGACGTGAGCTTGTCCCAACTTGAGATAATCGGCATGGGTTTCGTTCCACCGGATTGCCAGAATTGTTCCTGCAGATTGTGTTGAACTTGCCAGCTCCTGCTCGGCAGGATTGCTGGGCCGTTCGAGTTCTAAACCCCTCCTCCACCCGCCACCCCATGGGATCGCTGATCAACGTTCAAATCGCTCGCCTGCCAATGGAACACGGGGTCGAGACCCTCCAATTGCAACTTGCGCGAATAGATGGGCGCATCATAGGTACCCGAAGTGAACTGACATCCTTCGTGCGAATGAGAGTAACCCCCAGGAGTCGTGGAACAGTTCAGGGTGAACAGACAGCCCCCGCCCTTGGCCAACTCCACGCATATATCCCATGGTTCGCGGGTACTCACAAAAGGCGCCGTCGTCGGTGAATATATATTGTGCAGCGCCATCGTGGTCACAAATTCCTGGCGCGTCGGTGTGCATGTTGATTCTTGTAAAACCGCACCGGGCGCAAGTTTCAGCCGTGGAGTTCCAACAATAGTCGCGCCATTTGCGTAATGCTTGCGTAAGTACTCTTCGTGCAGCATCAGCATCGCCCAATCCCGTTTCCAGTCCGCCAAGCCCGATAACACTCCCACTCCCACGTGCTGCACTCGAGCCGCAAGCATGCGTTCATACGAATCCAGGCGATATTCGAAGTTCGTCTTCTTGGTCTTTCCCGGATGCAAGGCCGCATAGCGAGGTTTGTCGTAGGTCTCCTGCCAAATCACCGACCAGCACAAGCCCGCGTCCATCAGCCGGCGATAATCGCTCTCTTCCATTGGCTCGGCGCTCAGTCCCACCAGCCCGCCACCATGTTGCTCCAGCAATCCTCGCAATAACTCTACGTGACGGCACAGCGCGTCGATGCCCATCCGCGGATCGCTCGCATACACCAGTTCCAGCACTCTCATTCCCTTCTCTCGAATTAAATACAGCGCTTCATTCTTCAGTTCCTCGTCGCTCAGGCGACTCCGCTCAACCCCAATACCCTTATTCCCTGCGCGAAAATTGCAGTAAACACACTGTTCCTGGCAAATGCTGGTCACATACATCGGCACGATCACAAAAACCCGCCCGCCGTACAAAGCGGTCTTCAACCGAGCCGAACGCGAGAGAATTGCAGAATCCAATTCGCCTCCCGACCCAAATTCGCTGCTCCACAGCAACGGGGCAAAATCCGAGGCCGCGCCGGACTTCAGCAAGCCCAGAGGCCTCGCTGGAGTCCGGCAAAGATCCGAAACCTGTTCGCACATCCTATCGTATTGAGCAGAGAACATTTTTCTCCTTTTGCCAAAGTATGAGCGCCTCGCGTTCTGGGGTCGGTGACGAAGCTCACGAATCGCCACCCACCTCAGGCGGACAGACAAAATGCAGTATTTGAGATCTTTCGAATGGGTTGGATCTCAGGCACTACGCCTTGGGGTGTTTGTCGTACTTGACTTTGTGCCGGATAACTGTCAAAAAGTGGAACCTTCCCTCAGGAAATCTCGAAAGGCGACGGAGCCAATGACGCTGAAGTCGGCAGACACTCTACTCGATCTCTTGCATTTCGCGGATAGCCGCGCGGCCATTGGCATTCCAGAACTGGGAGTTCTGGTCACCTACGACTCTCTGCGCCAACAGGTTTTGCAAATGGCTGATGCTTTGGCCTCGGCAGGGATTCGCCGCGGTGATCGCGTCGCCATTGCGCTTCCCAACGGTCTGCCCGCAGTTGTCAGCTTCCTGGCCGCCTCCATCGCCGGGACCGCTGCTCCTTTAAATCCCGCCTATCCGTACGAAGAATTCCTTTTCTTCCTCGGCGATACCGGCGCCAAGGTTTTGCTCTGCCCCGGTGTGGGCGCCGAATTTGCCCGCAGTGCCGGCGCCGACCGCCAAATTCCCATTTTCTCTGTGGGAATGAACGACAAAGGTCAAGTTCATTTGGTGGATGCACCGACGGGAGCCACCGCAACTCCGCCCACTCCCGAAGACATTGCATTGGTTCTGCACACCAGCGGAAGCACCGGCCGTCCAAAACGGGTACCCTTGCGGCATTTCCAACTGGCCGTGTCGGCCGCCAACATTGCGAATACTTATGCCCTTTCCGAGGACGATATTTCCCTCTGCATCATGCCGCTGTTCCACATTCACGGCTTAATCGGTTCTACCATGGCCACACTTCTTACCGGCGGCACCGTCGTTGTTCCCACCAAATTCAACGCTCTTTCGTTTTGGCGCACCGTTAAGGAACATCGAGTCACCTGGTATTCCGGCGTGCCAACCATGCACCAGATTTTATTGGCGCGCACCCATCACAAGCCCGCGGAAGCGGGAACCTTGCGTTTCATCCGCTCTTGCAGCGCCCCCCTCTCGTCTGATCTGATTCACAAAATCGAAGGACTTTTCGGCGTGCCATTCGTCGAAGCGTACGGAATGACGGAAGCGGCTCACCAAATGACTTCCAATCCTCTCCCTCCCCGCCATCGCAAAGCAGGTTCGGTCGGCGTCGGCACGGGTATTCGGATCAGTGTCATGGACAAAGAAGCTAATCATCTGGCCAATAACCAGAGAGGTGAAATAGTAATTCAAGGGGCAAGCGTCTTTCGCGGATACGAAAATAATCCGGAAGCCAATGAACGTATGCTGGTGAAAGGCTGGTTCCGCACCGGAGATGAGGGCTACCTCGACGAGGATTGTTATCTGCACCTGACCGGCAGAATTAAAGACATCATTATCCGTGGCGGCGAGAATATTGCTCCCCACGAAGTCGACGAGGTTTTGCTGAAACATCCCGCGGTTGCCGCTGCGGTTACCTTCGGTTGTGCGCATCCCACACTTGGCGAAGAGGTCGCCGCGGCGGTGGTGTTGCACGAGCCACACAGTACGAGTGAGGCTGCGCTCTTAAAACACTGTCGAGAATGGCTCGCGGAATTCAAGTGCCCGAAAAAACTTTACCTCGTTCCGAGCATCCCAACGACTTCGACTGGAAAGATTCGCCGCCGTGCCGTCGCTGCAGCTTTGCTGGATAACCAGACATGAAATTTCTGATCGCGGGAGCCGGAGCAATTGGCGCCTACATCGGTGCGCGCATGGCGCGTGCCGGCTTCGATGTCACTTTGTTTGCTCGCGGGCCACACCTGAAGGCCATGCAGGAGGACGGCGTACAAGTGAAGAGCGGTGACGGAGATTTTCAGGCCCGCCCGCGAGTTGTTGGTTCACTTGAAGAAGTCGGCCCTGCGGACGTCGTCTTCCTCGGAGTCAAGGCCCACAGTCTGCCGCAACTTGCTCCCCAGTTGAAGTTTGTATTGGGATCCCACACCACCGTAGTCAGCACCCAGAATGGAATTCCCTGGTGGTATTTCCAAGGACTTGGCGGGGAGTGGGAAGGGCTTCGTCTGGAACGCATCGATCCCGGCGGCGTGATCTCTTCGGCCATCGAAGCCCGTCGTGTGGTGGGATCGATCGTCTATTTCTCAACGGAGATCTGCGCGCCCGGAGTGGTCCAACACACAGATGGCAACCGCATTTCCATCGGAGAACCGGATGGCTCGCGCTCGGTTCGCTGTCGTCAAATTGCAAGCGCTCTCGTCGCCGCGGGGTTGCGCTGTCCCATCACTAGTCACATTCGTCAAGAGATTTGGGTCAAAATCCTCGGCAACGCTTCTTTCAATCCAGTGAGCGCATTAACACGCGCCACCTTGGCACAGATGGTGCGCGACACTGATGTTTCTGCCGTCATTCGAAACATCATGCAGGAAGTGGAAGCGGTCTTGCTCAAGCTGCGCATGGAGTTGCCCGTTTCGATTGACCAGCGCATGGCTGGCGCAGAAAAAGTCGGCGAACACAAAACCTCCATGCTTCAGGATCTCGAGGCCGGCAGACCTATGGAACTGGAAGCGCTGGTCGGTTCGGTCCTCGAACTGGGTGAGCACCTTGGACTCCCCATGCCACACACCCGCACGGTGTACAGTTGCGCCAAGCTTCTGGGACAGCACAACGCCACAGCCACTCGAGCCGCTAACCAGTGATCATTTTGGGCGCTCCTGCACCCCTTGTTTAGTTGATTCCTCAGCCCCAAATGAGTACTTTTGGAGGGCTTGACAAGCCCAAGCCTAGGTATATACTCCTCGCTGGTCCACTTATCAGACCACTTCATGCCCGCTACTCTCAAACCCGACTTCGAAATCGTCCGTAGGGATAAGGTCTACGAAGGTGTCGCCAAGCAGATCGAACGCCTGATCCTCAAGAAACTTCAACCCGGCGACAAATTGCCATCCGAACGTGAGCTCGCAGAATCTTTGGGAGTCAGCCGTAGTTCCATTCGCGATGCCATTCGCAGCTTGGAATTGATGGGCATGGTCGAGCCTCGTCAAGGCGCCGGCACCATCGTTCGCGAAATTTCCTCCGAGTCCTTGGTAAATCCTTTGGCCAACGCCCTCAAACGAAAGGAAGAGCTGATCGCCGAACTGCTGGATTTTCGTAAGATGCTCGAGCCGCAACTGGCAGCGCGTGCTGCGACGCGTGTTTCCCGGGACGAAGTTGCAGAGATGGAAGAGATTCTTGATCGGCAGGAGCAGAAACTGCGTTCGGAAGAGAGCGCCGTCGGAGAAGACTCCGAATTCCACTACGCTATCGCGTTGGCCTCCGGCAACAGCGTTGTGTTGAAAGTCTTGGACACCCTGATGGACTTGCTGCGCGGCTCGCGCGAACGCAGCTTACAGGCCGAAGGCCGCGGACGCCAATCGCTGGCGGGCCACCGGCGGATCTTGGCCGCAATCAAGCGGCACGACTCAGAAGCCGCAAAGATGGCGATGCGCCGCCACATTGAAGACGTGGAAGAGATTGTACTTAAGATCATCAAGTCTTGATTACGGGTAGGGCAGTTCGAGTGAGCAAGCACGGTTGTAGATGTTCGGTTCAAAAAAACTTTTAGGGCGAGCAGAGTGACCGACCTGGGAAATAACACGACTGCTGGCTCCCATGTGCCTGCTGGCGACAGCGTTCGTCCGGCGGAGCAACTTGGAGCAACGCTGAGCCTTCGTGTAAGCGAAGCGCGCGTCGAAGACGTCGGTCACGCCATCGCACGCGTCTCACCCGCGGACCTGCTGCGCATGGCGGTACAGCCTGGCGCGATTCTCAAAATCACTGGAACCAGCGTCGGCGTCGGACGTGCCGAACTTTCCGACGATCTCCACGAAGGCTTGATCCAAATCGACGGCACCTGCCGCTCCAACTGCAGCGCTGGATTGCAAGAACAGGTCACCGTAACGCCAATCGAAGCACCGCCGGCTGTCGCGGTCCGCCTGACCCCTATGTGGGTAGGTGCTGCGCCTGCGACGATTGCTCCCGATCGCATGCTCGAGGATTTACAGGGCGTGCCGGTGATCGCGGGCAATGCAGTGCGCGTGCCCACGTTTGCGAAGGCAGTCAATTTTCAAGTGGTGCGCACCATTCCTTCGGGACCGGTTGTGATTGGAAAGCGCACCGACATTCGCGTGGTGGAAAGCGAGCAGACTACCGCCCACACGCCTTCCGTTTCCTACGAGGACATCGGGGGGCTGGAGCGGGAAGTCGCGCGCGTCCGCGAAATTGTCGAGTTGCCGCTAAAGTACTCGCACGTATTCGAGCGCCTTGGAATTCTTGCGCCGAAAGGTGTGTTGTTATACGGACCGCCGGGCACGGGCAAGACCCTTCTTGCACGTGCGGTAGCTGCCGAGAGTCGTGTCCATTTTATTCACCTCAACGGCCCGGAAATCATGCGCAAGTTTTACGGCGAGAGCGAGGCCAAGCTTCGCGAAGTATTCGAAGACGCCGCGCGGCATGCGCCGGCGATTCTGTTCATCGACGAAATTGATGCGGTGGCTCCGAAACGCGCGGAAGTTGCGGGCGAGGTCGAGAAGCGCGTGGTCGCTCAACTATTGAGCCTGATGGACGGTTTCGTCGCCCGCGGCCACGTGATCGTGATCGGTGCGACCAATATCCCCGAGATTCTGGATCCCGCGCTGCGACGGCCCGGCCGCTTCGATCGCGAGATTGAGATTGGCGTTCCAAACACGCAAGCTCGCCTGCAGATTCTGCGGATCCATACTCGTGCAATGCCGCTGGCAGCAGACGTCGATCTCCAGGAAATTTCCGAACTGTCTCACGGCTTCGTCGGCGCCGATCTGGAAGCCCTCGGGCAGGAGGTCGGTATGACCGCGCTGCGCCGCTTCCTTTCATCTGCCTCGCTTGGAACTGATGCTGCAGCATCCGAACTCAGTTCGCTCCAAGTTACCCGGGACGATTTTCTGGCCGGCCTCAAAGATGTCGAGCCCAGCGCTACCCGTGAATTTTTCATCGAGAAAAGTGACTCGACCTTTGCTTCCCTCGGTGGTCTCCATGAAGTGAAACAATTGCTTGAGGCGGTGGTCGAGCATTCTCACATGCATGCGGAAATCTACGAGTCCGTTGGCTTGGCTCCTCCTCGTGGCATTCTGCTGGTCGGACCCGCCGGCACCGGAAAGACCGCCATGGCCCGGGCGCTCGCGGGCGAGAAGCAACTGCCGCTCATCGCCATTGATGGGCCGCAACTCTATTCCAAATGGCTTGGCGATTCCGAAAGGGCTCTGCGCGAAGTTTTCAAGAAGGCCAGAAGGGCTGCTCCCTGCATTTTGTTCTTCGACACTATCGATGCCCTGGCTCCAAAATTCGGTGCTGAGCAACTCGCCAGCGACGTTTATCAGCGCATACAGAGCCAGCTCTTACGCGAGATCGATAACCTGCGCGACGTCAAAGGCGTCATCTTGCTGGCGGCCACCGATCGGCCCGAACGCATCGAGCCCTCGCTTCTGCGCAGCGGGCGCTTTGACTATATCCTCCGTTTCAGCAAGCCCGATATTGCCGATCGCGCCGCGATTCTTCGTCTTTGCTGCCGCCGTGTGCCACTTGCCTCCGACGTCGATTTCACCGAACTGGCTCGACAGATGGAAGGGCTTACCGGGGCCGACATCGAAAGCGTCTGCAAGAAGGCCACGCTTTCCGCGATTACGGAGTTTCAGCACGGTGCCCGCGTTGAGCCGTTCACCGTCGCGCAAAACCATTTCCTGGCGATCCTTGGTTCTGATCGCGGCGGTTCCTCGCAACCCAAAGGGTACCCGCCGAACAATGACGCCGGGAATTTGTGCCCAGATGCGTTTACAAATACCAGGTACTGACGAGGTTTGATTATGAGTTATACCGAACTAACTGTTTGGACGCGCGGCATCATCATGGACAAGGAAGGGCGCGACATCGTCAATTCCATCTCTGCATCCGCCCGCATCGAAGGCAAGTACTCGCAGGCTATGGAAAACTATGTCGACAATCCCGACCGCACCAATGCCCCCACGCGCAAGTACTGCCGCATAAGCGACCAAGTGCTCGAAAACGAACTCACCTACGAAAACGAGAAACCCAATATCGTCGTGCTCGTGGAAGGAACGATGGTGAAGGGTTGGGATTATATGCGCGGCATGCCTCCCGGCGGCACGCTGGTGATCAACACCCAGTACACGCCCGACTACATGATTCGTTTCGTGCCCGGCGCTGACCGCTTGGCGCAACTGGTTTGCGTTGACGCCGCCAAGCTCGCCGACCATAAGTGGCTATACTACCGCCTCGGACAACTCGGCCTTGATCGCCTCTCCACCGAAGGCGCCGCCGAGCGCAGCAAAGCCATCGCGCCCGATATCGCCGCTCCTCTGATCGCCGCTGTAGTGAAGAGCACCGGAATCGTCAAGCGTGAGACCATCGAGCCCATGATCGCCAATAAGAAAATCTTCGAAATAGCATTTAACGAACTGCACATCATGCCGCTGAAACCAGTGGCCGTATAAGGAAAGGATCACATGTCGACTAAGGGCACCCACATTCCGGAATGGCTCACCGTTCCCTTCGCGGGTATCACTCCCGCTCCATCTCAAGAAAAGGGGCAGGACTTGTTCCCCACCGGCAACTGGCGCTTTATTCGTCCGGTGTATCGCGACAAGCTTCCCCCCTGCAACAACGCTTGCGGCACTAATGAAAAAATTCAGGGCTATCTGGACTTGGTCAAGCGCGGCAAATATCTCGATGCTTACGCGCTCATCAAGGAAGACATGCCCTTTCCATCGGTCACCGGACGCGTCTGTTATCACCCGTGCGAGCAGGCCTGCAACCGTGGCCAATATGACGAAGCCATATCGATTCGTGCGGTCGAGCGGTTTCTCGGCGATCTGGGCCAGTCGCTCCCTCGCGATGTAGTGAAGCCTGGCAAGCCCAACGGCAAGTCCGTTGCTGTCGTCGGATCCGGTCCTGCCGGCCACAGCGCTGCCTATCAGCTTGCGCGCCTCGGTTACAAGGTCACCATCCTGGAAAAATCCCCGAAAGCCGGCGGACTGAACCGCGGTGGCATTCCAGATTGGGTGCTTCCACAGGATGTGCTGGATCGCGAAATTCAACGCCTCATTGAACTCGGCATCGCCATTAAAACCAATTGCGAAGTCGGCAAAGACGTTACTTGGGACGAGCTGAAGAAGAACTACGACGCCTGCGTCCTCGCCGTCGGTCTAACGGAGCCCAACAGCGTCCGCGCTGAGGGCGAGAATAAGGACGGCGTAATTTATGGACTTCCCTTCCTGCGCGACATCGGCATGGGTACGTCGAATGTCAAATTGGGCGCTCGCGTTGCCGTCATCGGCGGCGGGAACACTGCTATCGACTGCGCTCGCGAAGCGCTGCGGCAAGGCGCCGTGGAAGTCACCATGATCACCGTGGAGGCGCATCCACAGGAAATGCCCTGTGTTCCCGAGGATTTGCACGACATGCTCGAGGAAGGCGTGGAACTGATCCACGGCCGCGCCATGACGGCCGTTCTGGGCAACGGCAAGGTCGAGGCATTGCAACTTTATCCCGCGCGGTTCTCTGGCGCGATCAATGCTTCGCCCATCACCATTAACAAGGAAGTTCCGCCAGAGCGTTTTGCTGTCGACAACGTGATTATCGCCGTGGGGCAGCACCCTTCACTCGCTTGGCTGCCTGCTGAGTTCAAGAACGAGCGCGGCATCATCAAGATCGACCGCTTCGGACGCCTCGGCGAAACCAACTTCTTCGCCGCCGGTGACATCGTTCAGTTGGGATCTGGTCAGCCCTTGATGGTCGTCAACGCCGTCGGCGATGGCAAGCGTGTCGCCTTCAACCTCGACAAGGTGTTGAAGGGAGAGCCCCTGCAGCCTCGAAAAATTCCGGTCGACGTCATCATGGACCTGAACCGCATGAACATGACCTATTTCCCGCATTTCCCGCGCGTGAAGCAGGCCATGCTGAACCCGGCCAGCCGGCGCAAAACGCAAGAAGAAGTGATCCAGGCGTTCACGGAAGAGCAAGCCGTTGAAGAAGCCAGCCGCTGTTTTAGTTGCGGTACTTGCAACGCTTGCGACAACTGTTATCTGGTCTGTCCGGAACCGTGCATTGCCCGTCCGGCCCGTTCCAACGGTCTATATAAAATCCTGGTCGATTACTGCAAAGGTTGCCGCGTATGCATCGAGGAATGCCCTACGGGCTGTCTCGAAGGCGTGCCCGAATTGGATTTCGATGCTGGCGTGGTGCGTATGGACACGGCTTTCGCCATTTCGCCTGGGCTGCATGGCCGGCAGGCGCAAGAACTGGTGAATCTGGCCAGCCGTCCGGCAAAGGAGATATAGCATGCCAACAGCTACCGATACGAAGAAGAAAACGGTACGCATCAACGGTTGTGTTGCTGCGGCGCAGGCGGCCAAGTACGCCGACGTTGATGTGATTACCGCCTATCCCATTCGCCCGTACACCGCAACCATGATGGCCCTCGCGCAGATGGTGGCGAATGGCGAACTCGATGCCGAGTACATCGTGGCCGATAGCGAGCACTCGCAACTAAGCATCGCTCACGGCGCTTCCTCCAGCGGCGCGCGCGTTTTCACCGGCAGCTCTGGCGTTGGTGTGCAGTTCGCCTACGAACTCTATTCGCCCATCTCAGGCAGCCGTATGCCTGTGCAGATGATGATCGCCGACCGCACCTTGGATCCTCCCGGTGATTTCGGTTCCGAGCATACCGACGCGCTATCCACCCGCGACATGGGCTGGCTGATGGGCTGGTCGTGCGACGCCCAGGAAGCTTTCGACAATCATCTGATGGGCTATCGCATCGGCGAAGACCGCCGCGTGCTCTTACCGCAGATGGTCTGCCAGGATGGCTTCTTCGTTTCGCACATCACCACTGATGTTGAATTGCCCGATCCCGGACAGGTGAAAGAATTCCTGCCGCCCTACAAGCATCCCTATCCCCTCGATCCGCGCCATCCGGTCTCGCACGGGCCGCAAATCATGCCCGAACAAGGCCCCCCGCTGCAATTGGAACGCGCTCGCGCCATGGAAGGTTCGATGGCCGTCATCGAGCAGGTCCATGAGGAGTTCGCCCAGATCTTCGGGCGTCGCTACGATCCTTGGGTGGAAGAGTACATGACCGACGGGGCCGAGGTGGTCTTCTTCATGCAGGGTGGCCACGCCGTCACCGCACGTTTCGCCGTTCAGCATCTTCGCGATCAGGGTGTAAAAGTCGGCTTGGTGCGCCTGCGCACCATTCGGCCCTATCCTTCCGACCGCGTCTGCGAGATTCTCAGCAAGTTCAAGGTCGTTGGCGTGATCGAAACCAACATGGGGCTTGGCAGCGTCAGCAGCGGTGGCTCCCTCTATGCTGAAGCTTGCGCGGCTCTATATGAAAGTCCAAAGCGTCCTCTGGTGATGTCCTTTATGGCAGGCATGGGTGGCGAGGCCATCGTCATGAAGGAATTCTACTGGATGACTCAGAAAATGACCGACGCGCAGAAGCGCGGAAAGATTGAAAAGCGCACCCATTGGGTTGGTTTCGAGGAGTAGTGCGGCAACAGTCGTAAGAGATTTTGCGGTACGAAATTAATGGAGACTCGGACTTGGTCCCTCTCCTTAGGAGGAATGGATATGCCAGTGATAGAAGTTCAGAGACAGGTCCTGCCTATTCTCGATAATCCTAATCAGGGTGCGCGCTTCTACAACCCTGATTTGCCCGCATCCGAGCCGTTCGTCCCCGGCCACCGGACCTGCGCCGGCTGTGGCCCCTCAATTCAGTATCGGATGACCAGCAAAGCCTCCGGCGACAATACCATTCTGGTCGGCCCGACCGGCTGCATGTACGTGGCGAACAGCTCGTATCTCTGTACGCCCTACAACGTGCCATGGGCTCACACCCAGATCGGCAGCGCGGGCAGCTTTACCGCGGGCGTGGCCGCCGCCTATGAGGCCATGATTCGCAAAGGCAAGTGGAAGGGTACCTTCCCGAATATCATCTGCGAAGCGGGCGATGGCAGCGCGTCGGATATCGGCTTGGCTTCGATTTCCGGCGCCCTCTACCGCAATCACGACTGCCTTATCATTTGCTACGACAACGAGCAGTACGCCAACACCGGCATCCAGGCCTCGTCACGCACCCCTTACGGCGGCATGACCACGTTCTCGCCCCCGGGTCCGAAAGTCCCGGAAGCAAAGACCCTGTATCCCAAGGATCTCGCACGCATGATGGCAGCAGGCCACCCGCACTGCTACGTCGCCACCGCCAGCGTCGGCTACCCGATCGACTTGATGAACAAAGTCCGCAAGGGGCTTAACCACAAAGGCGCCGCCTACTTGATGGTTTATACGCCATGTCAGAAGGGTTTCGTCTACGAGACTCCGCGCTCCATCGATCTGGGACGTCTCGTGGTCGAATGCGGGCTCTACCCCATCTGGGAATGGAATCCAGAAAAACGCGAATATGATTACAGCTTCCGTCCCCAGAACATTCGGCCAGTTGCCGACTACCTCAAATTGCAGGGACGTTTCGGTCATCTTCACGCCGAGCACATCGCGAATTTGCAGAAGTTTGCCAACCAGCAATGGCGCATGATGGGTGTGCAGTTACCGGAAGCATTGATCCAGGCTGCTGATCCCAAGAATCAAGTGAACATGTCGGCTGCAGCAGAAGCCGAGGCGGTGGCACAAACACTATGAGCACAAAACCAAACACTCCAACTGCAAGCCCCGTTGGTGCGGCGCCCGACACCCAGGAAAGTTACATCGTAACGGAGGGCAAGAAGCGCGGCTCAACCCGCGAGGTACGCCCGGAAGCTGCGTACGACCGTTTCTACACGGTCGTCCGTGTGCACGGCGGTGACGCGATCCTGACCGACAACTGGCATACCAACGAGGTGTTTAGCCACCTGCGCAACAATTTCGAGGGCATTACCTTCGCTATGCGTACTCTGGAAGCTTGGGGCGCCATGTTCGAGAACGACCATCGTGCGTATTACACCGCCGGAGGCCGCATCTGGTCCTTGGATCTGGAGCCCGCCCAAGGAAAGAAACCGCGCCTGCCCGGTACTGGCGATAAAGGGTAAAATTCGGTTGAGCCGCGTCCTTCTGATTGACGATACCCCGGAAATTGCCCAGCTCCTTACGTTCGCCCTGCGCGACCACGGTCACGAGGTCTTCGCCGAGGGTTTTACCGATACGGTGAACGATTTGCTTGCCGGGCTGCGCGCCGATGCCCTTGTCCTCGACTGCAGTACCTTGGATATGAGTGAGTCCGTGTTCGACATCGTGCGCCAGCATCCCGACTACCGCGAGCTTCCCGTCGTGCTCATCAGCGACACGCCGGAAAAAGCCGACGCCAGTCTCCGTTCCCGTAATGCCGATAAAGTTTTGCTGATTCCGAAACCGTTCACCGGCTCGCAAGTCGCCAGGGCTTTGGATGACCTATTGAAATAGCTATGCCTCTGTGGAACATGGACGAGTGGCGTTACGTTGACCGCGAGGTCGTCACCGACCCTAAGAACCGCCGCTGGACCGTAGCGCTCATGGACGTGCTCGGCCAGGAGGGCGATCCAGATATCCCGAACAAGCTGCTCGAACTTCAGTATGCTTCCGGCCGCTATTTCACCCTGATTTACTCCGAGAGTGGGGCGTTGCAGCGTGAATGTGGCTACGCGACGCTAGCCGAAGCGACCCAAGCATTCGATGATCTACGTCTAGCTGTTATCGATGGCAGCCTGGATCCCTCGCAACCGGCCTTCAAAGAAGGATTCGAAGGTTAGGGCCAGCCCCCAAGCACTCGCTCCGCTCGACTAAGGCAATAAATCCAAGCAAAAACCCGCACCCTTCGACCCCAAGGGTGCGGCATCTAGACTCATCTTACCGCTCGATCTGCGAAACCCTCCATGGTCTGGAGGTTCTAACGGCCGGGGTTAAGGTCGCGCATGATGACGTGGAGCACTTGGCTGGTACGTTTGGCATCCTGCTCGGTAACCGGCAAGCTTGCTTCATCGGAATCTCGGTAGGTTCGAGCCACTTGTGGCAACCGCGCGCAGCCACCGCGAATGAGACGGAGCTTTTCTGCAATCGCCAAGCGGGATTCAAACGGCCACTCCGAAATTTTTCCAGGTGGAACATCTAGACCCGAGGCAGCAAGCACTCCGCTGCGCTCTAGCGCGTCGGTCACGATCGCTTCCAGGATGCCACACGAAGTGCGAATGGCCAGTTCATACTCTCCCTGCTCGAGCGCTTGCCGGCCTTCAATATAAGCCTGTTCGAGAACGGGCCGAATCTCCGCATTGTGCACGAAATCGAATCGATGAGGTTCCGCCGCTGCCGCACCGGACGTGATCGCCACGTCGTCTTTTTGAGACAGTGCGGCAGTACCTTGCTCCAGAACCTGGATCAGCCGCTTCACGATCTCCTCAGTTGGCGCCCCTTCGGCTGCTTGACCACCACTTGAACGCATCAGGAACGCCTCGCTAAACGATCGCGCAAGCCAGTGCCCCTTGCTTCCTCCCGACAACTGATTGATCGTGACGCCGCACTCTTCCTGCCATGCACGGATCGCTGGGATCGTGCCCTGATCCCCGGAACCACTCAGCAACCCGTCCCGTAGTTGCGCACCCCTCCGGATCAGGTCCTTCAGCCGGGTGGTGTAATGATCGATCTGCCCTCGTAAATCCTGCGTCGTCATCTCTCTCCTATACCCAGCGATCCTGGTCTGGACCGTCCCGGAATTGGAGCCGACATTGGCGTTTCCTCTCCCGGCACAGCTGCTCGGATACAGCTATTCGATTCTTGACATACCAAAATCACGGTGCTAAATTTCCTCGCTGCAAAGTGGTTCACTCATCGGACCAGTTTATCACGCTGTCCGATTTTCCCCATTTTGCTTCCGTTTCAGGGGCTTGCGCTGTTCGCCATGTTTGTCGGGCTAATTTCATGTTCGCTACCATCAGTATTTTCGATTGATTGTAGAAAATAGTCTGAGACTAAGTTTTGCTGAACTTTGCAAGCAACAACTCCGGTAGACCAGATTGGGCTTTCCGGTGCCTGATGTCCAGCCGTTCGTCATGGAGGTTCGTCTATGACTGAGTCCGCCGCTCCGCTGATTCATCCTTCCCGCATAGTAAACCGCTGGGCGCAATTGGTGGCCGGAATTTTCGCCATGATGGCCATCGCCAACCTGCAGTACGCCTGGACGCTCTTTACCAAACCGATTCAATCTCACATGCACGTAACGCTCACCCAGGTTCAATGGACGATCGCCTTGTTCATTGCGCTGGAAACCTGGCTCGTGCCCGTAGAAGGCTACTTGGTGGATCGGATTGGCCCGCGCATTATGCTCGGCATTGGCTCGCTGTTCGTCGGCCTAGGCTGGATTGGCTCGGGTATGTCCAACAGTATGTCCGGCCTGTATTTCTGGTACGCCCTAAGCGGCGTTGGCGCTGGAATTGTTTACGGAGGCACGATTGGGAATGCATTGAAGTGGTTCCCGGATCGCCGCGGGCTCTGCGTAGGTCTAACGGCCGGCGCTTATGGTATAGGCACAGCTCTGACCATCGCGCCGATTGCCAATATGATCAAGGCTTCCGGCTATCAGCACACTTTCATTGTTTGGGGCATCGTCCAGGGATTCATCATTATGGCTGCTGCGTTGTTCTTGGCTAAGCCTCCCGAGGGATGGTCGCCGCCGGGCTGGAAGCAAAGAGAAGTTGCGGTTCGATCACGTGTGAACACCTCCGGGAAGGATTTGACGCCCTGGCAAATGCTGCACCAGCCGTCGTTTTACATTGTCTACCTGATGATGACCATGCTCGCTTTTGGCGGCATCGTGGTTACCGTGCAGCTCAGCCCGATGGCCGTTTCCTACCACGTCGATAAAATCGTCGTCGCGTTCGGTATGTCTGCCCTTGTTCTGGCGATCGAAATTGATCGCATCCTCAACGGATTAACGCGCCCCTTCTGGGGCTGGGTCTCCGACCACATCGGCCGCGAAAATGCCATTTTCATTTCGTTCATGCTTGAAGCGGCGGCGGTTTTTGCGTTGCTGCAGTTGATCAGCCGTCCAATCTGGTTCATCGTCCTCTCGGGCTTGTGTTTCTTCGCCTGGGGCAATATCTTCTCGCTGTTCCCATCCATCACCGCCGACCTGTATGGCAGAAGATGGGCGACCACGAATTATGGAATTGTTTATACCGCCAAGGGGCTGGCAACCATGATTGCCGCTCCGGGCGCGGCGTGGCTGTTCGAGAAAACCGGATCATGGACCAAGGTCTTTTGGGCCATGATTATTTGCGACGTGATTGCCGCTTTTATGGCTTTGCTGTGGCTCAAACCGCTGGCGCAAAAATCATCGCGAGGCACACAGGACACTGTCCCTGGCGTCAACGCCGCTCAGCCTTTGAAGGCCTAGGAATCTTCTGACCCCGTTCATCCGGTTATTTGACTAACCGTGCTTTCCATTTGCTGCGAGAGCTTTTCGTAATAGGCTCTTCCTTCTGGCAGCACTTTGACGTGAAAGTCGCCATCGACGAAATACTCTGTCCAGTTTATGGTATTCCGTGCTCGCTCGAAACTGACTGGGTGAACTCCTTCGCCCACCGAAAGGAACTTGATCAGCGCCGCATATTCCCTCGGCATCGTGTACAGAGCATCCAGCACTTCGTCTCTCTTGCATTCAAAACAGCTATCTTTAGCCTGCTGGCACAATTCCGGGACGCTTGTGGGATGGCCTAGCTCACCACTAGATCCAGAAAGCCCGGCGCGCAGCACTAACCACTGCAGTACATCGTTGCGGGTCATAACACGCCTCCGCTAACCGGATTGTATTGTTGCGAACTCCAGGCTCTCGGTGATACCGGTCACGCCAGTCCGCCAAAAAGGGCGGCACCACACCCCCTAGGATGGGACAATGCCCGTTCCCCCGTACTCTGACAGTGCCAGGAATAAAGCTTACTGGCAGTCCGGCTCGGGTGTCAGCGCAGACTCCGAATTGCACAGAGGAAGCGGATGTGTCATGTGATGACTGATGATCCAAAGCCCTTCATTGTTCACCAGGTACACCAGTCTGCGCCCGTCATCCGGCGTCATCGCGGTCACTCCTTTAAGTGTTCTTAGAACTTTAATGTTCTTGGGATTGGACATGTCCAGCAACTGCACCGTCTCGGTTGGCAGTGGGCCGGCCGGTGCCGCATGCTCTGATGTTTCCGGAACCACCGACAACGCCATCACCGATCCGCCTTCCGGCGGCTGTACCTGGCCACCGACGCTGCCCTTCAGGGCATCGCGATTTACCAAAACAGGCTTGTCAGGGTGCGTCACATCCACCAGCGCAAATGTATCTTTGCCCGGCCGGTGAAGGTACAAGTAATACTTGTCCCCGCGTTGTTGTAGGAACAGCTGGTTTACATGCATGTTTTCGAGCGGCAAATGGCCTACGACCTTCGTGATCTCCTTGCCTTGCGGGCCCGAGTCACTGGTTCCTTGGCCAGTGCTCCTGGGAGTTTGCGCAAGCGCGCTGGCTCCGACCAACATTAGGCATAACAGCGTAAACGACACCTGGGTGGTTCGACGACGCAGTGTATCTGAGGAAATGGTCATACACGCCTCCTTGGCTGGAGTCTTAGATACGACTCCTGACTGGGATAATTTTGGGTAACAACTTGCTCGAGCAACAATTGTCATTTGCCAGGCTCGCACTCTGTCCTGTTACCGAGCAAGTGCAGCCCGACAGGGGTCCATTTCTGTTTCCCAAATGGGATGCTTCTGCGCACCCCGTCGTTTCGCCCCTCGGACCACCCACGTTTGCGTCAATCTGTTGTCCCACGTCGAAATCAGTTTTCTCTTATTGACTTCTACTGCCCTCCTTGCCAGAATCTATCTCCCCGCCCCCGTATGGCTCCACTCTTAGCCATTTCGGAATACAGCTTGCGCTTGGGTGCACACCGTGGGTTTGATGCAACTTTCAACGGCTCCCTCTCGCAGACGGACGTCCCGAATTTCCGTGTCCAACGATGTTTGGGATGATGTTTGGGTTTACTGGGAATCTATGTCCGGCCGCGAACTTTCCCGCGCTCGGGACATTTCACGCGTCAAAGATCTAAGTCCTTCTGGCCTTTTCATTGAGACCAAGGCAAGAAAGCACGAGGGCGACATGCTGCATCTCCACTTCCTCGTGCAAGAAGGCCCGATCCGAGCGGAAGCCGTAGTGCGCCACTCCGCTTCCGGTCGCGGATTGGGAATGAAAATCAAATCCTTAATTGCTCAGGACGCTCCGCAATTGCACCGCCTGCTCATGCGTCTGCGCGAGCATAATAAGAAGTTGCGCGAACGTCCGGTTTGAAATACGTCTCGTTTGGTTGCAGAAGTGCCTTTATTTTTTGTTTCGAGTACCATTGACATGCCTCTTACTGGGTACTACATTTTCATTTGCCCTTGCCCCTGGCAGTAATCCTTCCATCGAGGTTTTTATGTCCGCTCCGACCCTAGAAACACCGTCCATCCGATCCCGTCGATTCGAAGAACGGTGGGCTAAAATGCGCTCCCACAAACGCGCTGTCGCCAGTCTGCGCTTTCTTGTCGAATGGGAAGATGGAGACAGACGCCGCTCTGCCAACGGCGTCACTGTCGATGTCAGCCATTCCGGTTGTATGGCCGTCGTCGGTGCCGATCTGCCCCTGCACCGCAAAGTCCGCCTGGTTCTCCCGGATCAGGGCCGCAGCACGCAAGGCGAGGTAGTGTGGCGCGGTCACGAAGCATGGGACATCGGCATCGCCCTTGCTAAACCGGACGCCTCCTTCTGGGGTGTCGCGATCTAATCAGTCACACACACCTCTGCACTAAGACTCGCTGAACGCCGGGCGCACCGCTACTGCCCCAGATGTGCCGTGAATTCGTCTTCCCAGCGATTTGTTCTAGGCAGTGCCAGCTTTAGGAGGGAGGAGATAGCGGCTTTAAGAGGTGGCAGATTTGGAAGGTGGCGACTTTAAAAGATCGCGGCTTCAGCCACCACGTACCGGACTCGGAGCGAATTGGACTTCAGCCCCTGAAGTTTTCATACTTAGACAAATTATACGATCGGCATTCAACTCTGCCTGTGACACGCGCGACCCCCTACGGCAATCCCGCAACCTCGCGAATTCTTGTCGCAATAAACATGGATCCAATACCGGTCAGATGCCCGTAGTCCGACTGCAGCGGGATTCCCTTCTGCGCGTATTCCTGACAACCTCCCTGCTGGCACAACAGTTTGTAATAAGAGATGTAGCGCACTCCCTGCTCCTCGGCAAGTTTTTCCATATCGGCGTCAAGGACTTGGTAGAAAGCGATTCGATGATACGCGGGAATCTCCGGGTCTTTCTGCTTGATTGACAATGCCAGTAGCCGCGGCAAAGCAGAGTCGTATTGAATAATCGGGCCAAAGAGCACGATCTCATGCGCTTGCTGCCTCACCATTTCGATGGTCTTCGGGATCCGGCTGAGATCGCGCCCATCCCACCGCGCGGCAATCAAAAGTGTGTCGACCGGGTGAGTTGGCAGGTAATCAGAAAGCATGTAGTGCATGAGCCGGTAGCACTTTTCGTCTGCGCCGATGTTTTGCTCCAGCGAGGGCTTACACCCGGATGCCGTTGCCTGCATGATGTTCGCTTCCGGGAAAACCGATGAGAGTCCATACCAAAGTTGCGCCGCGTGGCTGTCACCGATTAACAAATAGTTCTTTTTTGCCGCATCTCGGCGCAAGCATACCGATGGATCAAATTGTTCGTACTTGTCCTTATCAGTCAGAAAACAACTGCCCACTCGGTACTCCGCCTGCGTGCTGGGGTTCGACGTCTCCAGGAAGGATGCCACCTTTACGGCTTCCGCAGGAAAACGGAAAGGCCACCCGTTCGTACGGTCACGGCAACTCCTATTTTCGCCCTAGCTTCTCCATTTTTTTGCTTGCACCCCTTAACCAATTCGAAATTGCTCGACAACTTAGTTCGATTCCGCTTGCGCGCAAACACCTAGAATACAAAATACCGTCCAGCCGATTGACTTCCGGAAAACTGCTCGTAGGGGGTCACATGAATCAACCATCGACTGTCAATGCCCACGGAGATTCCGCGCCGGCAGAATTGCGCCGCAGCACCCGCATTGAGCGATCCATCCCGCTGATCATCTTGGGCCAGAACCGCATGGGCGAGCCCTTCGTGGAACGGACGGTCTCCGTCAGCCTCAACAAACATGGCTGCCGCTATGCTTCGCGTCACGATTATGGTGTCGGCACCTGGGTCACTCTCCAGTTGGTGGATTTAAATGGTTCCGAGGAAAAGCATCCGACCGTTCGCGCTATGGTCCGCTCCATCCATCCGCCCGCAAGTTCCCGCGAACTCCAGCAGGTTGGCGTCGAATTGGAAAGTCCTTCGAACGTGTGGGGCATCATGCAGCCTCCAAAAGATTGGCTGGGCGACGAAAAAACCAATACGTCTTCGGCCCAGCTGCCGGCGATCGTTGCGCCCCCTGAAGAATCTGCGACGAAGACAGTACCCGTTTCCGAACCTGTGAAGGCGCCCGAACCTAAGATCGCTCAGGTCGCCAGCTTTCCTTCCCCGGCCCCTGCTCACGCCCCGGCCACGAAAAAAACAAAGCCCCCTGAGCCACAGCGCGTCGTCGTCACACCCGACGGAATTATTTCTGCGATCCACGGCAAACTACAACACGAGGCCGAGAAGGCCGTGCAATCTGCTGTCGGCAGACAGGTAAGTGATGTGGTTCGCAAGGCGCTCAGCTCCATCGAGGATGCCCGCCGCTCCACGATTCAAGAAGTTCAGGAACTTGTCCCGCCGCGAATCGAACCGGTAAAGGATTCGTTAGAGGAAGACTCCGTCGCTGAAGTCATCGCGCAATGGAAAACGGAGATGGACGTCCATCGAGTTCGAACCGAAGAGATGGCTCAGCGCCTGGAACGTCAAGCCGCCGAATTGCGTAGTGAACTCGCGAACGCTCGAGAATTTGTGGACAAGATGACCCGCGAGGTCCCACAACAAGTCCCCGCGCGCCTCAACGACGCCGTCTCCCAGGCCGCGTCCGATTTTGAAGGTACGGCGGTGCTCATCATGGACCGCCGCTACGAACGCCTGCGCGAAAACGTCCAGATTGTTACACAGGAGGCGCTCCTGAAATTAAATGCGCGCTCAGCCGAAGTACAGGCCCTGGTGCAGACCGCCGTGAATTCTGGCCTCGAGGAACTTCGCCGCGAGACCGAATTGCACGTCAATATGACCCTTGCCGAAACCAAGGAGCGCGCCGCATCCGCTCTCTCCTCGTTTGACGCAGAAAGTCGCGCTTCCTGTGAGGCTCGACGCCAGGCTCTTGAGGCCGAAGTGGCTCTCTCTGCCGAACGCGCCACCCAAGAATTTCACAAAGGAATTAAAGTTTTCCTATATTCCTGCTTGGTCGCCGCTGTTGGCGCCGTGGATGAGCACTCCAGAACCACTCTTGATGCGCTTCTCACACAGGATCGCAAAACTCTCGTGGATGCGGGACGCCCGTCACCCTCGCGCGATGAAAATGAAACCGCCAACAATAACAACGGTGGTCCCTTGGCGCATTAGAAAAGCAAATTTCGCAGCCGGTTCAGCAGGATTTGCTTTTCGTGTCTGCTAACATCTCCCGCTGATCGCCCCATTCAGTTAAACTCACTCAAGAACTGGCTCGCGCGGCACCAAAAATAGTGCCCGTGTTCGGAGACACAGCTTGCCCAAACTTAGCGCCGGCATTTTGCTGTTCAGGAAGTGTGACTCCGCCGTCCAGGTGCTCCTAGTTCATCCCGGTGGTCCGTTTTGGAAGAACAAAGATGCTGGTTCCTGGTCTATTCCCAAGGGCGAGTACAACGAAAGCGAAGATCCACTGACCGCTGCAAAACGCGAATTCCAAGAGGAAACCGGAATCGAGATACATGGAGAATTCATATCCCTCGATAAATTGAAGCAACCTGGCGGGAAAATAGTCAGCGCATGGGCGGTGCAAGGCGATTGTTCGCCCATCGCAATTCGCAGTAACACTTTTTCGATCGAGTGGCCACCAAAGTCTGGACGAAAACAGGAATTCCCCGAAATCGATCGCGCCGATTGGTTCACCTTGCCCGATGCCCGCAAGCAACTCCTCAAAGGGCAGCAAGCATTTCTCGATCGCCTGATCGCCCATATCCAAAAATCAACCGTGCCTTAATCTTGCTGAATGCTCAAGCTATGATTGCAAACTTCACTTGGTATCGTGTCCCGGAAGCTTCGACCATTTTCTTCCGAGCATTTCTCTTTAGAAGGCGGCCGCTTCAGCGGCCACGTATATGTTTGCAATGAGCTAAGCTTCAGCCCCTGAAGTCTCAATTCCGCTGGGCTCATATTCCAACTCCCCATCGACCCCTTCTTTCGATACAATCCCTGCCTATGGCTACCCCCGAACAACGGCCCATCGTTGACCTTCCCCGCCTCACCCTCGCCAGCAGGAAGCATGCGGAAGCCCTCCGCAGAGTCATTCTCAACCAGGTCAATATGAGCTCTGCACTGGAGCTTCCGAAACTCTCCGAGGCGTTCCAGCAACATATCTCCAGTGAACTTTTTGCGAGCGGTTCTGCTCTACCAGAGTTTCTGAGGGACATGGCCTCGCCTCAGCCGACCGATTCTTCGCCAGACCTCGACAAGATTGCAGAGGCTTTGATCCAGCAGGCATCTGCCACTGGCGAAAACGTAATCGCATCGGCCGTGGTGCTTCTGTCCCACGCCACCGCCGACGACGTGTTCACTTCTGTTTGCGAATCGGCCATAGACTTGGACCCCGCAAAATGGATTACTGAGTTGAATATGGAACGCAAAATCCCATTGAGTCTCCTGCGCGAGAAAGGCGCGGCTGGTGTCTTTGCCCTCGAACTCGACAAGCTCTGCCACCAAGTGGCTGCCAAGCCGCTTCCCTCCCGAGCCGAGCTGTTCTTTCGCTACGTCAAGATTCGCCATCACCCCAAATTCTCGCCCGCCGACCCCGAATATTTTCGCATCTCAAAATTAGTGGACGCCGACGAGTTGAAAAATAGCATCGCGCACGGAAGCACCGTGCCTCAAATAGACTTGGATCTCAGTAAGCGAACCATGTCGTTTCTCCACGAAGCCGCCATGACCGCACTCCGTTCCCTTGCCGCTGCCTACCGCCTGCCCTTCGACTGGAATACCTTGTTAGGCGCTCAACCGGAAAATCCCGCTTGACCCATTGCGTTCATCATCGCCAAAGTCCGTCAAATTATGAGGAAATCCTCCATTCGTGTTACATTGCAGGCCGCGAGTGGTGGTCCCAAAACCTAGGAGGTTTGCCCTCGTGGCCATCACCATCTCTGGATTATCCAAGACGTACCCCAACGGGGTTAAAGCTCTAAATAACGTCTCGCTCAGCATCGGCAGCGGCATGTTTGGACTTCTCGGCCCTAACGGCGCCGGCAAGAGCACCTTGATGCGAACCGTCGCTACCTTGCAGGACCCCGACTCCGGGTCTGTCCAGTTGGACGGCCTCGACGTGCTCACCCATAAAAATGAAGTTCGCAAAGTTTTGGGCTATCTGCCCCAAGAATTTGGCGTGTACCCCAAAATGTCCGCCGTCGACATGCTCCACCATCTTGCGGTGATGAAGGGAGTCCTCTCCAAGGCTCAGCGTAAGGAGATGGTCGATGCGCTCCTGCAGCAAACCAATCTCTGGGACGTGCGCAAGAAATCGCTCCACACTTTCTCCGGCGGCATGAAGCAGCGGTTCGGCATTGCCCAGGCCCTCCTCGCCAATCCCCGCCTTATCATTGTCGACGAGCCCACCGCTGGACTGGACCCCGCCGAACGCAATCGTTTCCTCAATCTCCTCAGTTCCATCGGCCGCGAAGTCACCGTCATCCTCTCGACTCACATCGTTGAAGACGTTCGTGAACTCTGCCCTCGCATGGCCATCATGGCGAATGGCGCATTGCTCGTCGAAGGTGTCCCGGCGGATGCCATGGCCGCGTTGAACGGAAAGATCTGGAGCAAGGTAATTGCCAGCGATGATGAACTCCGCTCCCTGGAAACCCAGCTACATGTTATTTCCACCCATCTCGTCAGCGGCCAGCATGAGGTTCGTGTCTACTCCGAATCCGATCCGGGCCAGGGTTTCCATCCCGTCGAATCCGAACTCGAAGACGTCTATTTCCTCAACCTTTCCCAACAGGCGAAAAATTAACTCGCGAGGCTAACCCGTATGGCACTGTTCTGGGAATTCTTCACCTTCGAACTTAAGCTTCGCCGCAAGAGCATCTCCACCTACATCTATTTCTTGCTTTGGTTTGCATTCAATTTCCTGTGCGTCGCGTCCGAGAGCTTCGGCCCCATCGGTAATGGCAATGGCAAAGTTCTCCTCAATGGTCCATTTGCTTCGACCATGTACAATCTCCTCTGCTCGCTCTTTGGTGTCATCCTCATCGCCGCCATTTTCGGCACCTCCATCCTCCGCGACTTTCAACGCGATACCTACCAGATGCTTTTCACCAAGCCCATCTCCAAATTCGCATATCTGGGGGGCCGCTGGGCTGGCTCCTTCGTCACCACCGTCTTTGCTTTCTCGGGAGGGGTGCTTGGAGAATATGTCGGCACCTTCGCTCCCTGGGCCGACCACACCCGAATCGGCCCGAATCATCTCTGGTGGTACCTTCAGCCCTTTCTGTCCATCACCGTCGTCCAAATCTTCTTTCTCGGTTCGCTTTTCTTCGCCGTTGCCGCGCTCTCCCGCAAACTCATGGTCGTATACGTCCAGGGCGCGGCTGTATTCATGGTCTATCTGATTGGCATCACCGTATTCAGCGCCACGCGATCGCTCGAGCGCTTCTGGTCCGGCATATTCGACCCCGTGGGTCTCGTGCTTTTGGACAACATCACCCGCTATTGGACTGTCGTCGAGCGGAACACTCTCCTCTTCAGTTGGTCCCCCTACGTTGCACAAGGCGTGTTCCTCTACAATCGCCTTCTTTGGCTGGCCGTCGGGTGCGTCTCACTCGGCGCGGTTTGGGCGCTATTTCCCATGTCCGTCGAAGCGCTTACCGCCCGTTCCCAAGGTCGTCGCGCCGCCAAGGCAAAACAGCAGGAAGACTTCGAACTTCGCCCCGTGCGTTCTTTCGTTGCCGCGCACCTTCCGCAGGTCCAACAAGTCTTCTCCCCTGCCACCACCTGGGCGCAGTTTATATCCTTATCCATCCTGCGCATCCGCACTATCCTCACCGAAATTCCCTTCTGGGCCATCGTCGGGCTCATGATTGTTTTCGCGGTCAACAACGGCTACTTCGCCGGACGCGTCGCTGACGTCGACGTGTGGCCGGTCACCTACCTCATGCTGCAAGCGGTCGAAGGGGGCGCCACTCTCTTCTTCTATATCGTCGCTGCACTTTACGCCGCCGAACTTGTCTGGCGCGAGCGTGACGTTCACTTCGACGGCATCCACGATGCACTCCCCATGCGCGAAAGTATCGACTGGCTCTCCAAGCTTCTCGCCATCGCCTTCGTTGAATTAGTTCTGCTCACCGTCACGATGATCTGCGGCATCGCCATGCAGACCTTCGCCGGCTACTACCACTACGAGATTCTCCAATACTGCAAAGAGCTGTACCTTGTGGTCTTCCCCCAGATCATGACCTTTGCATTGCTGGCTCTATTCGTTCAGACCTTGGTCCCCAACAAGTTTCTTGGCCATACCATTGCCATCGGTATTTTTGTGCTCGTACCCATCATCTTTGGCTTTGGCTGGGAAAATACCCTCTACCTTTTTGGAAACGTCCCGCCGTACGCCTACAGCGATATGAACGGCTATGGCCACTTTGTTTCCGCCCTGTTCTGGTCCATCACCTATTGGCTGTCCATCGCCGCTTTCCTCGGGGTCATCTCCATCGCCTTTGCCCGCCGTGGCGCGGAATTCGGATGGAAAGCTCGCCTCCATCTGGCCAGCGAGCGTTTTCCCCGGCTTGTACCCGCGGCGTTGCTGTTGTTGTTCATCGCCGTCGGCAGCGGGACTTGGTATTACTACAACGCTCACGTCCTGAACGAGTATCTGAATGCCAAGCAGCGCCGCGCCATCCAAGCCGACTACGAACGCAGCTTCAAAAAATACGAGAACCTCCCGCAGCCAAAAATCACCGCCGTCGACACTCAGATCGACATCGATCCCGCGCACCGTTCCTTTTCCGGCTGGGGCCGCTATACCCTCCAGAACAAAACTTCTCAGCCTATCTCACAGATTCACATTACCGATCAGCGGCAATCCGTTTCCGACGTCCACTTCGACCGTCCCTTCCGGCTCGTCAGTTCCAGTACGCGCCATCTTTATTCCATCTATGCGCTGGATCAGCCGCTCGCGCCCGGAGACACGCTCCAACTCACCTTCGAGGTCGCCTACCACACCCACGGTTTCCGTGATGGCAATGAGCGCCCGGAACTCGCCTACAATGGCACCTTCTTCGACTCCGACTATTTTCCCTACATTGGCTACACCCAGGGCGTCGAACTCGACGACCCTCGCCGCCGCCGTGAAGAGCACCTCGGCCAACTGGAAGAGATGGCGCAACGTGGCGATCCCGACCAGTCCGTCAACAATATTTTTCCCAAGGACTCCGACTGGATCACCTACCACACCATCGTCAGCACCTCTTCGGACCAGATCGCCATTGCCCCCGGCTACCTGAAACGCCAGTGGCAAGAAGGTGGCCGTCACTTCTATGAGTACGATATGGGTTCCACCCATATCCTGGATTTTTTCGCCTACCTGTCTGCTCGCTACCTCGTGAAACGCGAAACCTACAAAGGTGTCAATCTCGAGGTCTATTACAATCCCGGGCACGACTTTGACATCGACGATATGCTGGCCGCTTCCAAAGCCGGCCTCGATTATTTCCAGGCCGCTTACAGTCCCTATCAGTTTGCACAGTTCCGCATCATGGAGTTCCCCCGCTATCGCCAATTCGCGCAATCCTTCTCCAACACCATCCCTTACTCCGAAAGCATCGGCTTTATCGGACGCGTGGTTCGGAAAAATGATATCGATTTCACTTATTTCGTCACCGCGCACGAATTGGCCCACCAATGGTGGGCGCACCAGTTGATTGGCGCCAATGTTCGCGGCTCCAATATGTTGGCTGAAACCTTGGCGGAGTACTCCGCGCTCATGGTCATGCAAAAAAAGTACGGCCCCGATAAGATGCACCGCTTCCTTCGTCACGAACTCGATCAGTATCTCCGCGGCCGCGGCGGCGAAGTCCGCCGCGAACCGCCGCTAGCCCTGGTTCAGCGCGAACCTTACGTTTGGTATCAAAAAGGTGGCCAGATTATGTACACTCTCGCCGATTACATTGGCGAGGATAAGGTCAACGCCGCGCTACACAATTTCCTCATGCAATACCGCTATGCCAACGCGGATACCTCGCAAAGCCTCCCGTATCCCGACACACGCCAGCTCGAGCAAGCCCTCCGTGCGCAAACGCCACCCGACTTGCAATACCTCATCAACGATGGCTTCGAATCCATCGTTCTCTACGACAATAAGGCGCTCAGCGCTACCGTCACTCCCACCAGCGATCATAAATTCAGGGTCACTCTTACGGTTCAGGCCCGCAAGGTCAGCGCCGATGGCAACGGCAATGAATCGCCCATGCCGCTCAATGATTACATCGATATCGGCGTGCTCAATGGCAAGAAAGATGAAGAGAAGACTCTCTATCTGAAAAAAGAAAAGTTCACCAAGGAACAAAACACTTTTGAAATTATTGTTGACGAGATGCCCACCCGCGCCGGAATCGATCCTTACAACAAGCTGGTCGACCGCATCGCCGACGACAACGAAATCGACGTCACCAAGCCTTGATGTACCACATTGTCTCGATTATCTGTTTCCGCGTTCTCAGCGGACCACATTCTTGACCGGAACGTCTTCTTGTCGCGGGGGGCTCAGAAGTTTACAAATCAGCTCGGCCTTCTGCAGGCAAACATCGCATCCATAAAATCGCTGGTTCCACCCTTCTTTCAGCTCCGGGTTTTTCTTTTCGAATTCCGTCACCAGCTCCAGCGGTATTTCCCAGGAGGGCGAGGACGCTCGGACTTTTCCGAAGGTGTGCTTGCAGCACATCACCCATCCGTTGGCTGTGCGCGCCACCGTATTGATGACCCGCAGCAAACTCTCGATAATTTCTGTTTGGTCGGCCATAGTTGACGGCCTTTTCGGCCCGATACCCAGCGACGCAGCTTTTCCTCTCGCTGACAGCTATAGCGTCTCATCACTCGACGGGCCTCTACACCTGTCCGGGAGTACAGGTGTTCCACCCGCCCATCACCTCCAGCATTACGCCCTGCGCCTCACTCACATTATTTTTACTGGGCGTTCTTTCATCTTTAACGTATCGTATCCGCTGCTTCTTGCATCGAAAATGAATCCATTCATGCGCTCTGCAGTCCGCTGTAGACCGTTCTTCGGGGTTCTTCTGTCATGGGAAAAAAACCTTTTATCCTCGCACTGGATGACGATCCCGCCGTTATCCGTGCCGTCGAACGCGACCTCAAGTCCAGGTTCGCCAACAATTACCGCATTCTCGCTGTCGATAATCCTGACAAGGCCATGGATTTCGTCCAGCAACTCACCGCCCGCGGCGATCGCATCGCTCTCTTTCTCGTTGATCAACGTATGCCTAAGATCAGCGGCACCGAATTCCTCATGAATGCCCTCCCGTTGCAGCCCGACGCTCGCCGCGTCCTCCTTACCGCCTACGCCGATTCCAGCGCCGCCATCGATGCCATCAATAAAGTTAAGCTGAACCATTACCTGATGAAGCCGTGGGAGCCGCCCGAACAAAATCTCTACCCCATTCTTGCCGACCTACTCGACGATTGGAACGCCACCAGCCGCGAATCCTTTGAGGGTATTTACGTCGTGGGCACCCGCTGGTCCGCCAGCACTCACGAACTGAAAGATTTCCTCGCCAAAAGTCAGATCCCGTATCGCTGGCTCGAACCCGGCTCCACCTCCGACCCGCGCATCCATGCTGCCATCGGCGAATCTCCCACCGATCTTCCCGCCCTCATCTTCCCGGACGGCTCGATACTAAATAAGCCCACGCTTCCGGATGTAGCCACTAAACTCGGACTCACCACCACGCCGACTCGCGACTTTTACGATGTCATCATCATCGGCGCGGGTCCAGCCGGCCTTGCCTGTGCCCTGTATTGCAGCACCGAAGGCCTGCGCACCATCCTCGTCGAGCGCGAAGCTCCCGGCGGTCAGGCCGGCCTCAGTTCCCGTATCGAAAATTATCTGGGGTTTCCCACTGGTCTCTCCGGTGCCGACCTCGCGCGTCGCGGCGTATCACAGGTCAAACGTTTCGGTACGGAGGTCCTCGCGCCGGTTCAGGCGGAATCTCTCTCCGTTCAAGGGGAATATCGCGTCGTCAAGCTTTCCAATGGCAAGGAACTTGTCGGCCACTGCGTCGTTATCGCCTCGGGTGTCCAATGGCGCCGTCTCGATGTTCCGGGGATGGATCGCCTCACCGGCGCCGGCGTCTATTACGGTGCTGCCAACACCGAAGCCTCGTCTTGCAAAAACGAGGACCTTTACATTGTCGGCGGTGCCAATTCCGCTGGCCAGGCCGCTGTGCATTTTTCCGAATACGCACGCTCCGTCACCATGCTGGTTCGCGCCGATTCGCTTTCCCACTCCATGTCTCACTACCTGATCGAGCGCATTCATACCCTCCCTAACGTTAAGGTGGAACCGCACACCGAAGTCATCGAGGTTCACGGGGAAGATCACCTCTCCGGGCTCACCATTCGCCATCACGACACTAAAACCGACGAGCACCGCCCCGCCGGAGCTATTTTCGTTTTCATCGGCGCCGAGCCTCGCACCGATTGGCTCGATGGCACCATTTGTCGCGACAGTAAGGGCTTCATCCTCACCGGCCCAAATCTCCTCCTCGATGGCAAGCGCCCTCCCGGTTGGACTCTCGACCGCGATCCCGCTTTGCTGGAGACCAATGTTCCCGGTATCTTTGCCGTCGGCGATGTTCGCACCGGTGCCGTCCGCCGCGTCGCCAACAGCGTCGGCGAAGGCTCCGTTGTCCTATACTTCGTGCATCAGTATCTGGCGAATCGTTAGGTAAGGAGGTCTGCCCGTGCCCGTTGATTCCCCTGAGCGCTTGACTCCCGACGAACTCGCCCGCATCCCCCTGTTTGCCGACGATGATCCCGCCGCGCTCGAATGGCTCGCGGATCACCTCACAGTCCGTCGCTATGAATCCGGCGACACCATAATCCAGGAAGGTTCCCCGGCCACAGAGTTCCTCGTCATCCTCGAGGGTGAGCTCCACTTTCGCCGGCCTTCCGATCCCTACTTTCCTGTGTTCGTGCGCTCCGCTGGTATGCCCACCGGCGTACTTCCCTTCTCGCGCATAAAAGTGATCGGAGGCCGGGGCATCGCGGTCGGCCACACTCGCATTGCGGTTATGCCCGCCACAGAATTGCGCGAATTGGTCTATCGCGCGCCCAATCTCGCGCAAAAGCTCGTCGGCGAAATGACCGATCGCACCCGAGAATTTGCTCGTTCAGAAGAGCGCACCTCTAAAATGTTAGCGCTCGGCAAACTTTCCGCCGGTCTCGCTCACGAACTGAATAACCCCGCCTCCGCCGCGGTACGCTCCGCAACTCTCTTGCGCGAGGCGCTCAACAATCGCCGCATTGAGGCCATCGCCTTGCACGGCCACGTCATCCCGCCCGAAGCACAAGCGCTCATCACCAAACTTAGCGAGACCATCGCCGAATGTGGCGATGGCACCAACAAACTGGACGCTCTCGAGCGCTCCGATCGCGAAGCTGAGCTTGCCGACTGGCTCCAACAGCGAAATTTTCCCGCCGATCTCGCCAGCGATCTCGTCGACGCTGGAATTCGCGCCGAACAGTTGACTCCGCTCACCAACCTGCTTACCCACGAAAATTCCATTCACGGTATGCGCATTCTTGTTTACGACCACCAGATTCTCTGCCTCACTCGGGAAATTGAGGAAGCCTCCCGCCGCATTTCCGATCTCGTCCAAGCGGTCAAGTCCTACTCCTACATGGACAAAACCCCCACCAGCGAAGTCGACGTCGAGCGCGGCATCGACGTCACCCTCCGCATGTTTCAACATCAACTCAAGCACGGTTTTGAAGTAAAACGCGAGTTCGCCGGCAACCTCCCCAAAATTCCCGCCAATGGCAGCGAACTCAACCAGATTTGGACCAACCTCATCGACAATGCCATCGGTGCCATGAACTCTCAGCCCAACGGTCAAAAAACCCTCACCGTTCGCACTGTCCTCGAACCCGGCGATGTCCTGGTCGAATTCACCGATAATGGCCCCGGCATCCCTCCCGAAATTCGCGGCCGCATCTTCGAGCCCTTCTTCACCACCAAACCCGTGGGCGAAGGCACTGGTCTTGGCCTCGATATCGTTCAGCGCATTGTCCATACGCACGAAGGAACCATCCACCTCAATTCACGCCCAGGTTCCACCTCATTCCAAATTCGCTTGCCCCTGGTCCGCCGCGCCCCCGCCTAATATCTCGCCGCCACGCCAACGCGCCACGGTCCCGCCTTTATTCTTAATTCACCATTTCGAACGAAGTCTGCGCAGTGAGAAGTCTCTCTTCCTCAGGCATGGCGGTTGTGCCTTAGGCAGCGTAAACGCCGAACCTCGTCATTCCGAACGGAGTCCGCGCAGTGAGGAATCTCTCTTCGTCTCGTCACAGGGTGACTCACGCACCCCTGAAAATTTCCACCAACCGTTCCGCAATCACTTTGTCTTCGCCTTCTTTGAGCTGCCACATCGCAAAACCGAACGTCTGCGGGTCGGCAGTATGCCGCCGGGGAGCAGCCTCCTTCGCCGTCGCGTTCGGATTTCGTCCCCGCATGCCGCTGGCGCCCGCACCCATACTGCCAATTCCAATGGGCCGCGTGTCCGCCAGCTTCTGCATAACCTCCGGCCCGGTAATGTTCAGCTTCGCCGGATCGATCCGCCAACTGTAGTGCGGCGTGACATTCCCAAGCGCGTCGGGATTAAATTGCCGCGGCAGCGCCGTCACTCCGAACTTTTTCACTGCGTCCGTGATCACCCGTGCCCGCTGGTCATACATTTTCAGTGTCGCGTCGAAGTCCTCGTTCACAAACATTTCCAGCGCCTTCAGCAACCCGAAAAGCGTTTCCTTCCCCACTTTGCAGCAACGCCCGATGCGGCCTTCTTGCGGGCTCATGTTCAGCAGTGCGTAGCGAATCAGCTCGTCCTTGCCAATCAGCACGCCCGATGCCTGCGGTCCGCGAATATCCTTGCCGCCGCTGAACGCCACCATGTCAAATCCCATTCCCGGATATTCCCACAGCCGTTCCTTCGGCGGCACATCCGCCGCGGCGTCGTTAAACGTATAAACGTTGTGCGCTTTGGCGATCGCCACCGTCTCCGCCCCGCTAACTTGCCCCTTGTCCGACAAAATATTGGTGAAGTGGATTGCCACAGTTTTTGGGTTGATCGCAGCAATCATCTCTTCCCGTGTTTCCACTTCCACGAGCTTCGCCCCCGTTTGTCGGATCTGATGGTCAAAGGGATACCGGTGCGCCTTCTGGATGATCACTTCGTTTCTCGGAAAATCACTGACGTCCGGAATCACCCGCATGCGCGGCTCCAGATCCTCCGTCATCATTCCCGCGTATCCCACCACCATCGCCGCCGCCGCGCCGCCGGTCACCAGGCCCGTGTAGCCCGGTGGAGATTTGCAAATCTTCGCCATGTACTTGCCGGCCGCGATCTCCAACTCGTCGATCAATACGAAATGCTCGTTGCCTCTCCGCATCAGCTCCATGACTTCCGGCTTCATCACCGAGCCGCCGATAACCGTTAGTGTTCCATTGACATTGATCAGCGGCGTTACCCCGAGCTCTGTGTAAATGTCCCCGGTCGAACCCAAGCCGCTGTTGATGGGCACAATCGGGCTTCCATCCACCGACGGCGTATGCGACTTGTTCTTTTTGCCAAAAAGACTCGCCGCGTTCAATTCACCCGGCGCCGCCAGCCCTCCGGTCATCGCTCCAAGCGCTGCTAGAAATGCACGACGATTCCACGCAAACTTCAGACCCATGGCTGCTCCGTTTCGACCTTACCGTTCCACTGCATTTATTTCTCGGCGGCCGCCGATACTACCTTTGCGCTCCCCACAATCTCAATCAGCGAGTCGCCAGGAATCCATTCCACTGCCATGCACGCCCGCGACGGAGCCTTCCCCGGCGAAAAATAAGTTCCGTAAATTTTGTTCAGCGCATCATACTGCGCCCTGTGAGCGTCGAAACGCGCCTTGCCGATGGGCATTGGTATCGTGTCCGTCAACGGAAGGCACAGAAATACTCGCAGGTGGATGATGCTGTCCATCGTGCAGCCCGCACGCTCCACTGACTTCTTCAATGCATCCATCGTGCGCGTCACGTGTTTTTCGAAAGGGTCCGTCACCAATACGTGATCTTCTTTCGGATAACCATCGTTCGACCCAACTCCGGAAAAATAATAGATCCCATCGCAGATATGCGTGCCATGCGGAGGTCGCGCGGCCACAACTTCGCCATTTGCTCGTGTTTTCGGAGTCTCCTGCGCGAACAACCCTGCCGCCCCTCCCACTACCGCTGCTGCCGCTATCTTCCCGAAAAAGTTCCGTCGAGTATTCATCTCCATCGCCTTTCTCCCTTCGAAAGCTTTAATCGTCATCGGCGCTCGGCGCCTTCATTTTACTCAAATTGAAACGATTTAAACTTACCAGAATGGGTGTATCCTGCATATAAAGTTTCTTCCCACCAGGTTGCGGGATAGGCCCCAGGAGGTCACTATGCCGGTACAGACAAACCGCTGGATCTTAGCCTTTGGCATCATTCTTGGATCATTTTCAGTTCCGCTTTCCGCGCTTGCACAAAATGTAGTTGTCGACGCCACTCCATCTCACGTGCTGAACACTTTTAGCCCACCTCATGCTTTGGGCGGCGCCATTGACCGCTTGCGCGCCGGCGAAGGCGCCCCAGGACGAGAAGAGACCCATCTGACCAAGGAGCAGGTCGACAAAAACACCGACACGCTCCTTAGCGATCCCGTCCTGAAAGAAATTCTGGGCGCGGGTTGGCAGACCGTCACCTACCGCCAGAACACCGAATTAATGGTCGAAGATTGGCATTGGAACGCGGCCGGAACCTGGAGCAACGCCGAAAAGAAAGAAGGGTACTTTGCCGGCAGCACGGAATTGGCGGAGCCCATTCGTCACTCCTACGCTTATCCCCTCCCCCACCGTGGCTTTAGCCGTGGCGACGGCAATGGCTGGTCGCGCCTTACCGACGGCGACGAGTCCACTTACTGGAAGAGCAATCCCTATCTCGCGAAACACTTCACCGGTGAAGACGATTCCCTGCACCCGCAATGGGTAATGATCGATTTGGGCGCAAGAGTCGATGTGAACGCCATCCGCATCGCCTGGGCCAACCCCTATGCGCGTCGCTATGCCGTGCAGTTCTGGACCGGCCTCCTCGAACCCTTCTACGACGGCACCGAAGCCGGCACCTGGCAAACTTTCCCCAAGGGCTACGTCACCGAATCGACTGGCGGCACGGTAACACTGAAATTAATCACCGGAACCATCATGGCCAGATATCTTCGCATCTGGATGACCGAGTCCTCCAACACCTGTGACACCCACGGTTCCCAAGACATTCGCAATTGTGTCGGCTATGCCATCAACGAACTGTATGTCGGAACACTTTCCTCAACAGGCACCTTCAATGACGTCGTCCAACATTTTCCGAGCCGCCGCCAGACCGTCACTTGGCCATCGTCGGTCGATCCCTGGCACGCCGAATCCAATTTGGACTATGGCCGCGGCGATCAAATTGGTTTTGACCTCTTCTTCACCAGCGGCATCACCCGGGGCCTGCCAACAATGGTGCCCATCGCCATGCTCTATGCGATTCCGGAAGATGCCGCCGCGGAGATCGCCTACCTTTATAAGCGCCACTATCCGATTTCCTGGATCGAAATGGGCGAAGAGGCAGATGGACAACACATGCTGCCCGAGGACTACGCTGCGCTATACATTCAGTTTGCCACTGCCATTCACAAACTCGTCCCCGAAGCTAAATTGGGCGGTCCCGCTTTCGAAGGAACCTTCGGCGATGTCGATGTGTGGCCCGATGCCAATGGCCGCGTTTCGTTCCTCGGCCGCTTCCTCAATTACCTGAACGGCCATGGCCATTCCAACGACTTCACGTTTTTTTCCTTTGAGCATTATCCCTTCATGGGCAAAAGCGAAATCGCCTCGTGGAATGATCTCTATCTCGAACCCAGTCTGGTACATCACGTCGTGCAAGCCTGGAGAGACAACGGCTTGCCCTCGAATCTCCCGTTTTTTATGAGCGAAGGCAACATGGGCGAATGGAGCAGCCCGAAAGACGTGAAGACCGCTCTATGGCTCGCCGATTATGTCGGTGCCATGATGTCCGAGGGCGCCAGCGGCACCTATTATTTTCATTACATGCCCACTGCTGGCGGTCACGGCCAATTTTTGGCTCTCGACAAACAATATCGAGTCACAAATTATCCCCCGCAATATCTCGCCGCTCAGGTGATCACCAAAGAGTGGGTGCAACCCGTGGATGCGCCGCATCGTTTATGTCGTGTCACCAACGATTTGCTCGACGACTCCGGAAACGCCTTGCTCACCGCATATGCAGTCGAACGGCCTGACGGCCAGTGGTCGGTCCTGCTCATCAACAAGGACAGGGAAAATGATCACCAGGTGAGCCTCACCTTCGCGGACCAAGCAACCAAGCATAATCGCTATTTCGATGGCTCGGTCGAGCGCATCACCTTCGGACCCGCAGAGTATCAGTGGCACGCGGAAGGAAACGCCGGTCATGCCGACCCCGACGGACCTGCCACAAAAACAACCGTGCAGGGTGGACCAGCAGCCCAATACGTGCTGCCCAAAGCGTCCATCGTAGTGTTGCGAGGCAAACTCGCAGAATAAGGTGCGCTCTTGTGTTCGCCGTCACTCTCGCTTAGGATGCCGGGCTTCCGCTCCGGCGTAATCCGCAACAAATAAACTGGGCTTTAGCCGCTGAAGCCCCCAACTCCACACCTCGTCATTCCTAACGCAGTCCGCGTAGTGAGGAATCTCTCTTCGTCTGCCATCGCGATCGCGCCATAGCCGGCGTATACTCAAACGCTGCTCTCACAATTTCCCAAAACCCCGAACCCCGTCATTCCGAACGGAGTCGGCGCAGTGAGGAATCTCTCTTCGTCTGGGCGTTGGACCAAAACTGCCTCCCAGGTACGTTCCGCACTGCCAACCTAATTCCCCCCGCTCCGGTATCCTTCCAAACTCCAAACGTCTTGCGCTTCCAAGTGTTTCAGCACGTACCGGTCCCCGCCTTCCACTCGCACTCGAAAATACGTTTCCCCGGGTGCATACCAACGATCTTCCACGTCCACAATTTCCAGCGTCCGGTCTCCCAATTTCAGGCGCAGTGGTCGCTCGTCGGCCTTATATCCCGCGTAGCTTTCCACCTGCACCTTGCTCACGCGCCTCTCCTCAACCGGCACCGCTGTGCTTAGCCGCCTGCTCGGCGTTCCATGCCGCGCCCACAAACACGATAATCGCCGACAACTGCATCCACACCAGCAAACCGATTACCGCCGCCAATCCCCCATACACCAGGTTCGCCGGCATTCGCCTCATATAAATTCCGAATATGGCGTTCACCAACCACCACAACAGCGTCGCTACCGCCGCTCCCGGCAAGACGTGCCGCAAGTGTTTCTCCCTCGGCCGCGCCACCCAATAGATCACCGTCAATGCCAGCATCGCCAGCACCATCGCCATCAGCGGGAAAAACACCAGCCACATTCCATGTACCGGCGCATTCCTCCACAGCCGCCCGGTTAGCCAATGCCGCAACGGCCTGCCGAACACCCCCAAAATTCCCGCCGCCACGATCGGCGCCATGGTGATCAACAGCAGCAGCAATCCCCGCAATTGCCGGTGCAGGAAGCCGATCCGTTCTTCTTCGCCGTAGATCAGGTGGATCCCCCGCATCAACAGCCTCATCACCTGCGTTCCGCCGATCAGCGCCCCCGCTACTCCAGCCAGCGCATACTTCCATACGTCCGGTCCACGCCGGTCCAGAAAATCCGCCACAATCCCCTGACTTCCCGGCGGCAGAAATTCCGTGAAATTCCGGAACGCCTCCAGTGTCCCGGCCTTATTCCCGAGCCACGTGGAAGCCAAGCCCACCGCCAGCAGCAGCATCGGGAAAAACGCCAGGAATACGTTATACGCGATCGCCTGTGTAATCGTGCTGCACCGCGGGTACACTCGCTCTACGACCCTCCACGCCAGCGTCGTCAAATCGCCCCTCACAATCCCCAAAATAGGGAACCGCCGACCCAACTTCCCCGGCCCCCTGACTTACCAGCATTGTACGACGCTCACCCCGCCTTCCCGCCATTCCCCACCCCCCTTCCGCCGTCCGCCCTACCGCATCGTGCCTCTCATGGTATGCTCGCTTTCTCCGCCCATGCTGGCGTCTCACCGCAACACTCGGTCACACTTCATACGAGGTCACCATCCATGATGGCTCTGCGCATGTCCAGGTTCGCTGACAATCTCGATAATCTCTCGGTCGAACAGTTGCCCGATCCCCAAATCACCCGCGAAGAAGCCAAGATCAAAGTCCTCGCTGCCTGCATCAATCCAAGCGACGTGAAAAACGTTCAAGGTAAAATGTCAGCCGCAAAACTTCCCCGCACTCCCGGCCGCGATTTCGCCGGCATCGTCGTGGATGGGCCGCCCGACCTTATCGGCAAAGAAGTTTGGGGCAGCGGTGGCGACATCGGTTTCACCCGCGACGGCAGCCACGCCGAATTCCTGGTCATTCCCGCCTCGGCCGTTTCCGCAAAACCCCAAAACCTTTCCTTCGAGGAAGCCGCCTGCGTTGGAGTCAGCTTTCTGACCGCCTACGAGGGCCTCTTTCGCTGCGCCAATCTCCAACCCGGCGAAACCCTTCTCGTAACCGGCGCCCAGGGTGGCGTCGGCTCCGCCGTTCTTCAACTCGCGCACACCCAAAAAACCAAACTCATCGCCATCGACCGCAAGCCCCTCGAAGCCGCCAAATTCTCAGGCCTCGACCTCCTCGGTTACGTCGACACCAGCAAATCCGACCTGAAAGACGCCGTCCACCAAATTACAAACGGCCAAGGGGTCGACGTGACCTTCGATTGCGTCGGCGGCGAACTCTTCGAGCCTGTCCTCTCCACCCTTCACCAACTCGGTCGTCACATCGCCATCACCTCGGTTGGCACCCGCCGCGTCAGTTTCGATCTGATCGACTTTTACCATCGCCGCCTGACTCTCTTCGGCGTCGATTCCCTGGCCATCACCGTAACGGATGGCGCAAATCTTCTCTCCTCCCTCTCCCCTCTGTTCGAATCCGGCCGTCTCAAACCCTCTCCCATAGCCGAACGCGGTTCTCTCGAGGATGCGCGCAAACTCTACTCCTACGTAGCCGCAGGGCACCCCGGCAAGGCCGTCTTCAGCCTCGGAAAATAGCGAAGTAACGTCGAACCAACCGCCTCGCCGTGAACTCTCGGGTCGCACCGCTGCTCACAGATCGCCGTCGAGGATTTCCACACTCGTGCACAGAAATGCACAGGCAAACGCCGGCAGACCTCTTGCCAAGCTTTTGGGGGAGGATTACAGTGTTCGCAGATTGAGCCGGAAAGCCTCAAAAACTTGCCAGCACAATCCAACGGGGGCGCTAGAATCGCAAGGTTCCGGCGCCCTCAATTTTTTGCAGTATACCCGCCGGATAGCTGGGAATCCCAGCTTCATCAAAAAAGTCACGGGCTCTCAGGAATACTGCTTTTCGCGCTAGCGCAGCCGGGCCGGCGGATCCGCGCCGGGAGGAAGCGGCTTTACACCGTTACGCGGGTTGCTGTTCGCTTCGAGCTTATTCGGAGCGGGCTGGCACATGCCTATTCCCGCGTTCCGTTCTAGGTGTTCTTTAGCGCAAGCGGGGCAATAGCTTTTGCCGGTGTCTTCGTCGCGTTGGCTGGCCAGTTCGTAACAACCACAAACGCAGTCGCAGTAACCAGTTTCGGAAGCGGTCTTTATCGGTATGAGGGCCATGGGATCTCTCCAGCAAAATATAACATGGAGCGAAGCCTGGCGAACGCGTTAGGCGCGCAAATTCTTCAATTGCGCCAATCGGAATGGCGAACCGAGATTCTCGCGAAGCTCGACCCAATTCTCCTCGGGTATCGACAGAAACACATCCACAATTTTGGGATCGAATTGCGTGCCGGCGCACCGGCGAATTTCTTCGCACGCATGCCTCATCGCCAAAGCTTTGCGATAGGGCCGGTCGCTGATCATGGCGTCCAAAGCATCGGCGATGGAGAAGATCCGCGCCCCGAGCGGTATCTGTTCGCCGCGCAGACCCCGGGGATATCCAGTACCATCAAAAAACTCCTGGTGCGCCAGCACAATCTCCGCGGCATCGCGAAGAAACGGGATGCGCGTCAGCACGTTGTAACCAATTTCGCAGTGCGTGCGCATGATCTGCTTTTCGTCGTTATCCAGCGGGCCGGGCTTGCGCAAGATCGAATCCGGAATGGCCATTTTGCCAATGTCGTGAAGAAAGGCGGCTCGCGCGAGAATCGGTAGGTACTTCAGCGGCACCGGAACCGTTTTCGCGATGGAAATGGTGAACGCCGTTACCCGCTGGCAGTGCCCCTCGGTCTCCGCATCCTTTAAGTCTAGGGCGCTCCCCAGTGCTTCCAAGGTGTCGTCGTACGACTGCTCCAGTTCGAAATTCTTCGCCCGCAGCTCCGCGGTACGTTGCTCGACTTTGCGCTCCAGGTCGGCCTGGTAATTGCGAACCTCGATCACTAGCCGGCGATGCTGCAGCGCTCGCTCCACCCCGTGATAGAGCTGGTCCTTCTCGAATGGTTTCAAAATATAGTCATAGGCGCCGCGGCGGATCGCTTCCAACGCCGTCGAAATATCGTGGATCGCGGTCACCATGATGACCGGAACTTCCGGGTCAAATCCGTGCAACCAATCCAGCAGCTTAATGCCATCCATTTCCGGCATGATCATATCGCTGAGAACCAAATCGGGGGTTTCCTTGCGGACATACTCTTGTGCCGAACGACCGTTGCTCACCGCGGTGCAACGGTAACCGCGGGACTCCAGCATGGTCGACACTACTTCCCGAATAGCCTCTTCGTCATCCACTACCAGGATATGATCGGCTTCCACTGTGGTGTCTCTCCCAAATAGCATTATAAGGGACGGCACAGCGTCTTTTGCGTACCATTGCCCAGTCAGAAAATAGCGTGTTAGCGTCAGAAGAACACGGCGTATGCCCTTTTTCGTGGGCAGAACCCAGGGCTCGTTTTCACTTTCATTCCGTTTCCCCTTGCAGGGAGGAACTGCTGTGGTGCCGAACCAAGGCCTCCAGGGTATTGCCTTCTTTGAGGCGACTGTCTGCCTCACGTTGTTGGTGTTGTTCCTGCACCTGAAAGGCGGAAATCCCGGAAATTTCTACCGCCTCTGGCTCTTCGGATGGATATCCCTGACGGTATCGTCGTTCGCCGAGCTGGCCATGTTTTATCAGCCCCACGTGATGTTGCAAGTGGTGTATTGCGCTGCGGGCGCTGGGGCACTGGCGATGTTCCTGTCGTCCATCGTGCAATATGCGATGACCCCAAACCGCCTGTATTGGCCGATGTGGTGGCTGATCGTGCTGGTGGCGCTGACGGCTGGGTTTTACCAAAGCAAGATGCCCGGTTGGGAGCAAACACCCTTAGAAGTGGCCATGCTTTACAGTGCCATCTGTTTGGCCGCAGGGTTCATACTACTGCGAGCGTCCCGCTTGCGCACCGGTCATGGCGGCAAACTACTGGCCGGCGCATTCGTGCTCCTGGGCTTGAATAATCTGGACCGCGCTCTGTGGACTCAACCCGACCTACACCTGTTGCGCTTCGCCTTCGATCACTTTCTGAATGCCGGCCTGGGCATCGGCATGATCGTCATGCTTCTGGAATCAGCGCGGGCCCGCTCTGAAGAAATCAGCGAAAAAATGCGCCAATTCACGATGCTGACCGCGTCCAGTAGCCAGTCGGTCGCGCTTCAAGAGCTTCTAGAAAGGGTGTTAACGCAAATCACCGAAAGCGTGGATGCCACTCACGGAACCATCCGTCTGTTGGAGGTCAAAGGAGATACTGGGGACTTTGTGGTACGCGCTTCGATCGGCTTCAGCGAAGCCTACCTGGAACAGTACCAAACCATTTCTATCCATAGTCCGTGGGCGCAGGAAGTATTGAAGAGAGAGTATCGCATTACCAGGTTTGACGAGGAAAAAGATCCCAGAGTCCGGCGCAAGATGGCCGAGGCGGGAATCACTCAGTTGGTTGCCGTGCCCCTGTGCGGGAAGGAAGGGCCGGTAGGGTTGCTCAATGTGGGAACGCTACCGGGAAAGCGGTTACACGAAGACGAGCTGGCCTACCTGGTCAATGTCGCGAATTTTCTTGGCACCACTATCGAAAATGTGAACCTTTTCGAGCAAATCAAGTCGGTGCAGCAACAGTGGGTGTATACCTTCGATTCCATCGGCGATCCCATCCTGGTCCATGATGAGGAAGGGCGCATTCTGCGCGCCAACACGCGGCTAGCGGATCTTCTGGACCGTAAGACCCAGTCCATCTTTGGCCGCGCGGTGAAAGAATTGTTGAGTGCGCACGATCAGCCGTTTGTGATTTGTCCTTATTGTGAAGGTATTTCCGGGGAAGGCGATTACCCGGATCCCTGGCTGCAAGGGTATTTTCTGGCGTCCAATTCCCAGTTCACTGATCCAGCCGGGCGCAAACTCGGCACCATTCACGTGCTGAAGGACATCACCGAGCGAAAGAAGGCCGAGGAGAAATACCGAACGCTGGTGGCCAGTGTGCAGGAAGGCGTGTTCATCGCCACGGTGAGCGGACGTTTCCTGGATTTCAATGACGCCATGATGCGCATCACCGGGCATGAGAACCGCGACGAATTGCTGGCCATCGATATTGGGCAGCAGCTGTACGCAAATCCCGCTGAGTACGAACGGCTACGAAAACTGCTGCATGAACACGGAGCCGTGAATGATTTCGAGTTCGATATTCGGCGGAAAGATGGGGAAATCCGCACAGTGAGTGAATCGTCCACCGCGGTTCGAGATGCGGCCGGAAACGTCATTGCCTATCAAGGATTCCTTTTGGACGTGAGCGAACGGCGGCGGGCCGAGCAGCAAATCCGCCGGCGAAACCGCGAGCTGGTGGTGTTGAACTCGATTGGGGAAACCCTCTCGTACACGCTGGACTTGACCGAGTCTGTGCATCGGACCCTGCGCCAAATGCTCGAGTTATTCGAACTGGATACGGCATCCCTTTATCTGCTCGATAAAGATGAGATTACCTTGCGGCGTGTCGCCGCAGTCGGCCAGCGTTCGGAGCTGGCCAAAAATTTCCAGGCAGTCACGGTTCCGGCCGGATTGATTCAACAACTACGCGCAACACATGCCACCTTCCTGTCGGTGCAGGGTTTGCCGTTGCCTCCTGCGGCTCGGGAATTGCAAAAGCGAGAAGGTATCGAGTCAGCATACGTGGTGACGCTGTGGGCCAAGGAGAAAATTGTCGGAGGACTGATTGTCGGCAGCCGCCACGTCAGGGAGTTCTCGGTGGCGGATATCAGCCTTCTGACCGCTGTCGGTAGCCAGGTAGCGAGTGCCGTAGACCACAGCCGTTTGTACGAGGAGACGCGGCTGGCTTACGAAAACCTTCGCCGCACTCAGGAACAACTGGTCCATAGCGAGAAACTCGCGGCGGTTGGGCAGCTCATTTCCGGCGTAGCGCACGAACTAAATAACCCGCTCACGGCGATTCTGGGTTATAGCCAACTTTTATCCGCTAGTGGCGAAGTTGGCCCACAGGCGTTGGGATACAGCGAGAAGCTCTATAAGCAGGCGCTTCGGACCCATCGCATCGTTCAAAACCTGTTGAGCTTTGCGCGCCAGCATAAGCCCGAGCGAGCGGCGGTGAAGCTGAATTCGATCCTGGAAGACACTCTGGCGCTGCGCGATTACGACCTGCGCATGAGTCAAATTCGCGTCCAGCTGGATCTTGCCAGCGATTCGCCGGAAGTGCTCGCAGATCCATATCAACTTCAACAGGTATTTCTGAACCTGATCAACAATGCCATCGACGCCATCCTGGAGGCCGGCCCAGAGGGTTCCCTGCGGGTGCGCACGGGAGTCGAGGGTGAGCAAGTCTTCATTGAGTTTATCGACAGCGGATCCGGGGTCAAGGACCCCTCGCGCGTATTTGATCCGTTTTACACCACCAAGCCCGTAGGCAAGGGCACCGGATTGGGTCTCAGCATCTGCTACGGCATTATCACTGAACATGGCGGAACCATTCGCGTCAGGAATGCTCCCGAGAGAGGGGCAATTTTCCGGATCGAACTGCCGCTGCGAACTAACCTGCGTGCGCCAAAGAGCGCCGACCGGAAAACTTCTCGAACCTTTCGTGGTGCGCGCATCCTGGTGCTCGATTCGAACGAATCGGTGCTGGAAACGATGGCGGAGTTGCTCAGCGGCAATGACCATGTGGTGACCACGTCCAAGTCTTTAGTGGAAGCCCGCCGAATGGTTGCGGGGAACGAGTTTGATCTGGTGGTGGCCGACTGGCAGATAGTATTCCAAGGAGATTCAGGGTCCAACAAAACCGCCGCCAGTCCTGTGGAGCATGGTTTAGGCCCACGCGTGGTTTGGACCAGCTCGGTTTCGGCGATGGAAAAGGTATCACCCGGACTTCTAGGCTCGGATGCGGCTATTCTGCAAAAACCATTTCAGCCTGCGGAGTTGTATGCAGCTGTGGAGGCGAAGCTACGAGTCCCCTCGCCGATTCTGCAGGAATGAAGGAAATTCCGAGGCGATGACGGCGCGTTCCCCGATCCTGCTGGTGATTTCCTCGAGTTGAAGGGTCATATCCCCTTCCATGTCGGAAAGAGTCCCGAAAATATCCCACGGTTGCAATCCCGCGCGCAAACGCCAGCGCAGATACCGGCAACTCAGAATGAACCGCACGTTCAACCGAAAGCGCTGGAACTCGTCCATGGTGGAAAGTTCTGGAGACAATTTTGCCAAAATTCGCGACGACTCTAATAGTAGCCGGTATTCATCTTCAAGATAGTTCAGGTACCGTAGCGCAATTTGCTTGCGTTCGCGGTGCAGCCGGATGGCCAGCTCAGGATGCCCGCTACCGACAAGAAAACCTGTGTCTTCCGGACGCAACGACTGGAGGATTTGCGGCAATCTCTCATAGTGGCGGGTCGCGGAGAGCGCGTCGAATACCTCATCGACAGTAAGAACCACCCTATTCGGCGGACGAACCGACCACGCTAGTAAAACTACCAGTATTACCGCTAACACGATGAAAAACATCACAGTGATACTCATCAGCGTGAACCCCCTGAACGGGACAAGCGATCTAATCGGTGGTTGAGTAGGTGTAAGCGGGAATTCAACTTCTCGGAAAGCTCGCCATACCTCTCCGGCGTAAGCCGTAAATGTGCGGCCAAATTCCGAGACTCGATAGGTTCGCGTACAGCCGCAATCCAGATCAGCAAGCTCGCCAAAAACGCTAAAGCATTCACGTAGCTCAGAAAATTCCAGCGGTTGCCGTGCCAGTGTTCCAGCACCGAATCGTTGACCACCCTGGAACAGCAGTACAGGCAAAAACCAACGGCCAGTTGACGTTCCAGCGCGAGCATCGGCAAGCGGTAATACCGCGCGAACAGAAACATGCAAACCACCACGCTGGCGATGCAGAGTTCCACCGCGCGATCCGCACTTAACACCATCAGCATCCAACTAAAGTCCGATACGACGAACGAATACGCAAGCACCGCGGCGCCCAGCACCATCAGGATGCGACTGGCCATTCGACGGATCGCTCCGTAATCCGCCAGTACTTTACTGGTGATTTCCACCACGGCAATCCAGCGCGCGCAAACCACCACTGCCTGAAACATCCAGTAGACCGCCCACGCTTGCTTGCTCCGTTCCCCAAAGTGGAACTCCGCGCCCTTCCACAGCAGGCCCTGCACAATCACGCTCAGGACGTAGACAAAAAAGCCCGGATACGAGCGATGAAGTTTTCGTCTGAGCAGCAGAAATAGGAGAATTACTTCTAGAACCGTGGTAAGTACCCAGGCAAGAGTGTCGAAATTGAGGGGCTCGGCCATCTCTAGAAGATTAACATTACTTAACTCGCAAGTACATACCTAGAGTGTAGCCCAACAACGGGGTTATCTAGTGAGGTAGCAGTCTCAACCGCACCCGCTACTCCCGTCTGGCATTTGCTTGGCTGACTACGCGGAAAGGCTACCACTCGGCGGGATTGGCGACGGGCCCCGACCATCGGTAACCTTAGGCGGAATTGGAGAAGGACCCGGACCATCCGCCACGCTGGGCGGAATCGGTGAAGGGCCCGGACCATCGGCCACCAAGCCCCCACTTGGCGGGATTGGCGACGGGCCTGGACCATCCGTCACACTGGGGGGGATTGGCGAAGGCCCTGGACCATCCGCCACGACCGTGCAAGCTGGCGGCGGAAGTGGGCAGGGGCCAGGACCATCGGTGACCTTAGGTGGAATCGGCGAAGGACCCGGACCATCCGTGGAGAGCATTGAGGTTTGCTGTGATAACACCAAAGACGAGTGATTGACCGGGAGTACCAAAGAAATTAGGATTAAACTGGCTGCGAGCGCGAGAACCTGGGTTAGCGAAATTCTTTTCATGTCGACCCTCCTGGATACAAAGGGTCGCAGCTATCTCTGGCGGTTCGTGAGTCGCTGGTAAAAAGTTCCGATCACGGAACAGGTGGCAAGTCCAATCCTTCATGCTCGATGATTTCCAGACACACGAACAGATTCTCTTTGACCTAAGCGCAAATTACCTGGAGCCTCTGAACGGTGCGTATCAGCGCCTGGAGTACCTGTCCAATTTGCTGGAGCAGTCTTCGGCAAAGTATGTCCACAATGGACTGGCCGAGGTGTATAGTGCAGCGGCCGTGGACCAAGTTGTGGCGCACTGTCACGAACAGGTTTTTGAGCGGCTGCTGGAAATGTCCTTACGCGGGCAGGAAGAGGACCTGCGCAATTATCTAGAGTCGCTGCCAGGAACCCTGCAAGAAAACATAGCGTGGTGCCGGCAGAATTCCGGCAATTGGGCGCCGGCGAAAGCTCCGGCCTATCTCAAAGAGCTTTACTTCTCCAATCTGCGCGCGCTTCTGGAATTGCTAGGTGATAAGTCCAGGGCTCACCCAGATAGCTGACCACCCCCACCACTTGTCCTATAATCTCCGCTTCCTCGGGGATGCGCCAAGCTTCCGGTGCGCATCGTGACAGCGTGTGAGGTTGCATGATCAGCCGAGATTTGTCTTTCTGGAACCACCCACAACGATAGCCGTCTCGTATCTCCACGAAATACATGGGCCGGTCATATTCATTGGACCATTGCGCATCTTCCACCCGCCGCAGTGTAGTGTCGATGAGTACGGTGCTCCCTGGACGAAGTAACGGCACCATGCGGCGGTCCGACAAGCCCACATACCCGTAGCGATGTTTGCTCTGGCTTGCGTTTTCTCCGGGCACCATTGGAACTACGGTCGCTGGCCGCCGCGGCAGGAGTTCTGTCGTGTCCGACCCAACTGGATGGTCTGTCGATGTAGGTAACTCTCGCGGCGGCGGTGATGCGCTCAAGTACGTGCGCGGAGGCGGGAAACAGGCTCCGTCATGAAAGGCTTGGCGAAACGGCGCATCGTACCAACCGGAGATTTCTATCGGGTCCAGGTGAAGAATGGCCGACAGAGAATAGAGCTTGTGCAGGCTGGGTACAACGTCGCGGTTCTCGATGTCGGCCAAGCGGCTAATGTGCAGGATGAAATCCGGGCGGCCACGATTGGCGGCGATCTGATAGCTGGCTCTCTCAACGTCCCGATAGGTCAAACCGAGCTTCTCGCGAGCTTGCCGCAAACGAAGACCAGGAGGATACATTTGGGGGACTCCTTAGGATGGAATAACCATGTTCACATTATAAGCAATTACCACTATGTTACGAATACGGAACAACAGAACTAGCTGTGGAATTCGAACAGGGGTGAAAAGGCCGTCTGCTTAGATCAGAGCTGTCCGGTAATCCACTTAAAAACAGCGAGTTATCCACATCTCAGGTGCGTGCCAGGGCGCTCCCAGCCGAATCTGTTATCCTGAGCCACTATGCTTGGGACGTGCTTCGTTCGGCGTTTTTGCCAGCTTGTTGCTGGGGGCGTGCTAGTGTGCGTGGTTGCGGTTGCGCCTGTCCGCGCACAACAAGCGTCACCGACTCCGGCGGCTCCCGCGTCGTCGCCTGGCACCACGAACCCCGCATTTCTGGCCACAGCCGACGAAGTGCTGAACGAGATGAGCGAAATCACTGGGTGGAAACTGAAGGTTCCCCTGAAAAAATCCATTCGCACCCGCGCGGAGATACACGCTTATATTCTTTCCGAAATGGACGACGAGAAAGATGCTAAGGAGCGCTATGCTTCCGCTCGCAGTGCCGAAGCGTTTGGGCTGATCCCTAAAGGTTTCAACCTGGACAGTTTTATGGTCGATCTGCTAACCGAGCAAATCGCTGGCCTCTATGACCCAAAAAAACACGAATTTTATATCGCCGATTGGATCGAGCCGGACGAGCAGCGAATGGTGATGTCCCATGAGCTTACCCACGCGCTGCAGGATCAATATTTTCACATCGAAGCTTGGGAACGCGCCGCCAGGCCCAATGATGATGCGGAACTGGCGCGGGATTCGGTATTGGAGGGGAGCGCCACCGCGGGCATGCTGGAGTACACCCTGAAGGACAAAGGCATCAAGCTGAGCGACCTGCCGGATTTCGATCCATCTGCCTTCCTCGGCGATCTAGGTGATACGCCCATCCTGAAAAAGGCTCCGCCCTTTATCAAGGATTCGCTGATGTTCCCTTATTTCGACGGCTTGCGATTCTCGATGTCGATTTTGCGGACGGGAGGATGGGGCGGCTTTGATGCGGTATTCGCGAAGCCCCCGGCGAACACCCAGCAGATCATGCATCCGGAACTTTACCGTGGCGGAGTGGTTCCCCAGTCGGTAAAAGTGGACCTGCCCGACGGCGTACCGGGCGAAGCTTGGAACCGGTTAGAAGAGAATGCCTTGGGTGAATTTGGCTGGAAGGAAGTGTTGCAGCAATTTCTGGACGAAAATCGAGCCAGTAGCCTGGCATTCGCTTGGAATGGCGACGACTACGCAACCTACGAGCAGAACGATAAGAAGCGATTAATGTTATTTACCCGCGTCCGTTTCAATAACCCGGACGCTGCCAGCAATTTCTTTTATGCGTATTCCGAGGCTTTGAAGAAAAAATATCCTCAACGAACTCCGATCCTGACCGCTGAGCAAGATCTGGAGTTTGACACCCCAGCCGCCGGGGGAGTTTTCTTCCAATGTGTTGGCAAGGAATGCATAACGTTGGAGGGCGGGGACGAAAAGCAATTTGCACAGTGGACCAGGAAATTGGCATGGCCGCTTCCGCCGCCTTCGCGTCCGAATCCCGACGCCCCGGTAGTGACAACCGGTATCCTAAGGTCTTTGGAAATGGCGGCCAGCGAGGGTCGCTAAATGGCCCTCCCCGGAGGTTAGTGCGTGCGGTGCAACACCATCAGGGTCAGGTCATCTCCTTGCTTCGACGTAGCTGAGAAATTCCGAATTTCCTCCAGGCACGCACCCAGCAATGCCGTCGGCTCCACCGATGCATGCTTGTGGGCCAACGATTGCACCCGTCCTACTCCATATTCATCCCCTGCGGCATTGAATATTTCGGTAAATCCATCGGTGTAGAGCAGCAGCTTGTCCCCTGGGGCTAGCGTCACTTCGCACACCGGGAAATTCGTTGTGCAAAACATTCCCAAAGGAACGCCGGTAGCTTCTCGTGCATGCACCCCTGCCGCGGAAATGTGGAAGACCGGCAAATGGCCCGCGCTCACATACGAGACATGTCCATCCGCCTTAGCCGAGCCCACCACCATGGTTGCGAATTGTCCCGCGTTGGTGCTTTCGGCAAAAAGCCGGTTGGCGTGCTCGACCATTTTTTGCAGCGAAAGATTCTGGCCCGCAAGAGTTCGAAACGTGGCGTGTAGGTGGCTCATGAGCATCGACGCGGCCACCCCCTTCCCCGAAACGTCGCCCAACAAAAATAAAAAGCCACCTTCGGTTTCGATCAAGTCGCAGTAATCCCCGCTGACTAAATTCGCCGGTTGATAGTGATAGCATGCGCGCCAGCCGTCGATGGACCAGTTCTGCCGCGGCAACAGTGCTTTCTGGATTCCGGCGGCCAGCTCCAAATCCTTCTCCAGCGCTCGCTGCTCGTCATTGGAAAGATGATCCAGGCAGAAGCGCACTAATGGATCGCAGACCAGACGGTCCGGTTCGATGGTGTCGTGGCACTTTTCGCAGATGCCGAAGGTGCCGGCCTGCAGCCGCGAAAGTGCCGCATCCACGCTGGCAAGCAATAACGGCAGCGCGCTGTCCGCGGGATTCGCTTGCGTTGCGGTCAGCAGGCGCTCGCGTCGAAGCTCCAGTTCGGTTCGAAAATATGCGTTCTCTGCGGTAGCCATGGTTTCTCCGCGACTAGTTTGTTGAGTTGCGCCTGGGGAATCCATCCGGTTTGTACCTCCAAATTCCATTCATAGTAGAGGTGCGGAAAACTATCAGATTGCGCCACCGCGCGGGACGTTCGCAGTCGCAGCTTGCGCCAACAACGGAGCGCCTGAGAGGGCGTCCGCGCTCCTAATGCGATGCTGTAAACGCTCCACCCGGCACACGAATTTTTCCGCCTGACGCGCCTGCCGGCCGCTCGCATAGGGATCGCGCGAACCGCCAAATTGGCGCCGCAACGTCTTCAGCCCAAGCTGCGCATATTCCAACGCTCGCGCAAAATCGCGGGCGTGACGCTCATAGTGAATAGACAGTTGCTCGCACGCAAACACCATTTCGTGAGGGACGGAAACCAGTTCGTGTAGCAGCGACGCGGCACGCTCGCGATCCCCACGGCGTTTGGCCATCAGCGCCAATTCGCGTGTGGCTTGAGGTCGAAACTCCGCCGGTAAGCCCGCCTCTAGAGCGTACGAGCACGCCGAATGTGCCAGTTCTTTCTCGCCCTTGCGGTGCAGGTACCTCGACAAGCCAAACAAGTCCAGCGAATTCGCATCCCCAAATCCGTTTTCACGCGATTCCAGTACAGCGTTGATCTTCCCAAAAAGTGCTGCCAGGCCCCGCAGGTCCATTTGATTGTGTTTCACCACGCCCGCGAGAGGCTGGCCAGTGCCACCACGCAAATACTCGAAGTAATGCTGTGGAATCATCGCCGACGGCACGTCATCTTCGCGCTTCCAGCCCAGACGCACAGGATCGAGAACGTGGCGCTCCAGTTCCACCAAACGCACCGAGCCTAAGCGCAGTCTCCACAAAGCCCGGGAGGGATGCAGCAAATCCAGATGCGCCGCCAGTTGCGGGATGCGAATCGTGCGGGTCATGGTGAAGCGGTTCTCCAGCAGCGGCCAATCGAACGTTTTGCCGTTGAAAGTGACCAGCACCGGCCGCTCAAACAGGCGCGAAGCCAGTTCCTCCAGTAAGGAATATTCTTCGTGGAGGTCGCGCAAGAAAAGCTGCTCGACTTGTAAGCCGCCGGCATCCCACCAAGCCAGCCCCACGAGGAAGGCATAGGTCCCCGTGCCCCCGGCGAGCCCGGTGGTTTCAGTATCTAGGAACAGCCATTTTTGTGGATCTTCGAGAGCGGTGCGCGTGCGGCGAGTGATCTTTTCGTCGCGGGCTCGTGATAACAGTTCCAGGGCAACCGGCGAAGGCGATTCGAATTCCGGAGTAGAGAACCAATTGCGAATGGCCAGATGCTCGCCGTAGCGATTGCGCGCAATGCCCCCGCCTAACAACAAGCTGATGGGGTCGGTTTCATCCGGGAGGCGCAAATCCGGCGGGCGTGCCGGGAACGTCCGTGCAGGTTTCAACGCGGCCACTCGCGCGAATTTGTCAATCATGCCGGCCATCCAAGTTCCCTTGGCCGCAGCATCGCTGCGTTCCTATACGACTGCGTTCCGTGCTTACGATTTTGTGGCGGCTTGCTACACACATAAGCGATCCAGAATTGCTAAAGCCGCCTCTTTCGCCCGAGGGACCAAATCTCCCGCGGGGCCTACGCACGATGGGCACCCGCCGTCGCAAGGGCACGCCTGAATTAATTCGCGGGTTTTGTGAATCAGCAATTCGTGCGCGCGGAACAGCGGCTCCGAAAATCCGATTCCCCCGGGATACGCGTCGTACAAATACAGATTGGGCTCGAAAAATTCCTTTTGCCCGCTCATCCACGGTTCAACAGCGCTGGAATTGAGGTCTTTCGCTTCGCTCAGGATGACCTGTTCGCCACTATCCGGAGCGGGCGGGCGTTCGCCGATCGCAGTGCCCAGATCGCGCCCATCACACATCAGCAGCAAGGTGGCCACGGATTCCATCGCGTGTAACAGCCCGAACATTCCCGATTGCCGCTCGCTGATCGAGAAGGGCAACGATTCGAGCAAGGGGCGCTCCAGTATCATCCAGTAAGCCGTCGTGTGCATTTCGTTTTCGGGAAGTTCCAGCTTGCCGGAGCCGATGTTCTCGTTGGTGAAGAATTTTATTTTCTTGAAGCCCACGACCTGGGATCGCACCAAGACGTCGCCATGAGAGTGAGAGTGGGCGGACTGTGTGGAAGCGTGCGACGAGCTGGTATCCGCAATTTCCAGAACCCGAACCTGGGTATGGCGGATGGCGTCGGTGTAATAATCCACGTCCACCTGCTTAACGTAGGCTTTGCGCTCCTTGAAATCCAGATGCTCGACGTGATATTGTTGCGCGCCATGCAGGTAAATGGCCTTCTCGTGCACAGTAGTTAGCGCGCTGACGAAATCGACTTCGCCGATCACCATCGGCGCGCCGGTAATATCGATAATGATGAAATTGTCGCTGGTGACCGAACGCAAGCTGATCGTGTCCGCGGGATACGCTTCATTGGTCCAGTGATAATTTCCTCCCGCGCGATGGAGATAGCCCGCCTCGGCCAGCCGCGCGCACAAATCCTGCACGTCCACTTCGCCGAATTTTTCGTTTGGCGCGATGGGCAACTCGAACGCGGCACACTTTAAATGATTGATCAGGATTTCCAGGTTGTCCGGTTGGATGAACGCATGTTCCGGCGTGTTGCCGAAAAAATAGTCCGGGTGGCGCACGATGAATTGATCCAGAGGCGCCGAAGAAGCCACCAGCACGGCGCAGGAACTACCGCTGCGACGGCCCGCGCGTCCAGCGCGTTGCCAGGTGGCAGCGATCGTGCCGGGATAGCCAGCCATGACCACCGCATCCAGCGATCCCACGTCGATGCCCAGTTCCATCGCCGAAGTGGTAACCACGCCGCGAATTTGTCCTTCGCGCAACCTCCGCTCGATTTCCCGCCGTTCCGATGGCAGGTAGCCGCCGCGATAGCCTCGAATGGTTTCCGGCTTGCCGGGAAATTGCGGATTGGCCTGCTGCAGATAAGTCAGAATGATTTCCGTATGCAGGCGGGAATTGGCAAACACCATGGTTTGCAAATCGTGCTTCAGAAATTCCTGCGAAACGCGGGACGCCTCATTGATGTAGCTGCGGCGAATCCCCAGAGCTCGATTCACCACCGGCGGGTTGTAGAACACGAAAGTCTTCTCGGCCGCGGGCGCGCCATTTTCCGACTGCACCTCGACTTCATCTTCAATCAGCCGCGATGCCAACTCACCCGGGTTAGCGATGGTCGCGGAGCAGCAAATAATCTGCGGCGTGCGCCCGTAAAACTGTGCAACACGGCGTAACCGCCGCAACACGTTGCACAGGTGGCTGCCAAAAACGCCGCGATACGTGTGCAATTCATCGATCACGATATAGCGCAAATTCTCGAACAGCCGGGTCCAGCGCGTGTGGTGCGGCAAAATGCCGGTGTGCAGCATGTCTGGGTTGGTCAAAACGATGTGGCTCTTTTCGCGAATGGCCTTGCGCGCGTCGGAGGGGGTGTCCCCGTCGTAGGTGAAAACCCCGAAGCGGTTTTCCAGCCGCTGATTCAAATCGTACAATTCCGCCAATTGATCCTGAGCCAGAGCCTTGGTGGGGAAAAGATACAGCGCGCGCGCGTCGGAATCGCCGAGAATCGCATCCAGGACCGGCAAGTTGTAGCACAGTGTTTTGCCGCTGGCTGTGGGCGTAACGATCACCACGTTTTTGCCGGCATGTACCGCTTCCGCCGCCGCGGCCTGGTGCGTATAGAGCTGCCGAATTCCTTTGGCTCGGTATGCCGCCCGCAGATCCTCATGCACCCACTCTGGAAATTCCGCCCACTGCGCCTCCCGGGCGGGACAATGGCGAACCGCGGTCAGGATTTCGCCATTGGGATCGCGCTCTGCAAACGTGTCCAGAATTTGCGACACCCGGGCCAGCGCAGTAGAGCCGCGTACAGGATCGCAGCGAGCCATATCAATGGGAGTGACAGCAGCCAAGCGCACCGCAAGAGAGTCTGGCATAGAGAATCTCCGTTATTCGCCTTTTGTTCGCCAAGGCTAGCACGTCGCCAAAACGCCTGCAACCCACATTTTTCGCGCGGTGTGGAAAGCTGCGCACGAGGGTAGATCCCCGAAGCTCGGGTACTTCCAGACGACAGTGTGGCTAATCCCAGGTACCATGGTGGGTGTAGGGCCCGCTTTCCGAAGCGGGCCGTTGTTTTTCCGCGGTTTTGGCAGCCTCTTCATAGAACAGCAGTCCTCGGTGGCCGCTCGTCAGGTCATTGCGAGGTTTAGTCAAAAACAAATGAGTCCAAGTGAGCCAACCCGCAGCCGTACGGCCAGCATATTGAGAGACGTGCATTTCTGGGTGCCCGCGCTGGTGCTGCTTGGCGGCTTATTGCTGTTGAAATTTCTGCACTGAAATTTCCCGGAGAATCATGCCAGTCGATTCGGCGCTCACTTCCCCAACTATGCAAGGTTCAGCGCGGCAACGCAGCCTGCAACTTCTTGGCATTCTGTGCGGATTCACGGCGGGTGCGTGGCTGGGCGCGGCGGAAGCGCCGACCAAGTTGGTGAACCTGGGCATCTCGCCCATCGTGATTTCCCTGATCATGGTGGTTGGAGTTTTCCTGGCGCGGTGGAGTCTGCCCGCCCTTGTTCTTGGCACCAGCTCCGTCCGCGCCGACGTAGCCCGCGCGCCGCATTTGATCCTATGGGCGCTGCTGGCGGGCTGCCTGTGGGCAGTAGCGAACACGCTAACCATTTTCGCGATCCGGGATGTTGGCCTCAGCATCGCGTTTCCGCTGTGGAACTCCAATAGCCTGCTCGGAATCTTCTGGGGCTTTCTGTTTTTCAACGAGCTGCGCCAGGCCGGATGGCGAAGGTGGGCTGGCGTTCTTGGCGGCGCGGCGGTGATGTGCGTTGGGGCTACAATTCTCGCGATCGCGTCCTCGTCACAATCTTCATCGGCGCATTCGCTGAATGGGGCGTGGGCCGCACTGGGCGCCGGAGTGCTATGGGGCACGATGTACATCCCATATCGCAAGGCCTACCTCACCGGCATGAACCCACTGTCGTTCGTCACGTTTTTCACGTTCGGTGAACTTGGAATGATGGGCGCCCTGGCGATCGGCTATGACGGCCTAGCCCCGCTGTGGCACGAACTGGTGGCAGCGCGCGCGGTGATGTTCTGGCTCATGCTCGGCGGATTCATTTGGGTGATTGGGGATTTGTTTCAACAATACGCGGCGAAATATGTGGGCATCGGCCGCGGCATACCCATCGCAAACACAAACCAGCTCTGGGGTTTGCTGTGGGGGATTTTCGTTTTTGGTGAATTACAGGGGAAAAGCCACGCCACGTACCTGCAAATAGTCGGCGGGTCCCTACTCATGATGTTAGGCGTGGCGGCAATTGCGCTTTCTTCGGCAACCAGTGCGGAGCAGAAGCACTGGAAAGAAGCGGCGAAGCGGGAGAGCGAACGCTACAGCGTCTCCGCTGAATATGTAGCCGCCCGGTTCGATGGCCGTCGAGCTGCCAGTGAAGCTTTGCCAAGGCGAACCGCTGTGGATTGGCTGGTGGTCGCGGCAGCGACGGCTGTTCTGGCGGGATTTGCCACGGTTGCCCGGGTGCCCCAAATTTCGATACGCTGGGCGCCTGTTCTGTTCTTGACCACCGCGCTCGTGCTGCTGTTGCTCATTTGCGGGATGAAGCTTTGGCGCACCACGCGCTTCCACTGATAAAGTTACATTGAGCGGATTGGCCGCGAATAACGTGCGCGTTTCAGGGAGACGCGCTCCCGTGACTATCGAGTGATCGAGATTGCCAAAGTCGACTTGGTCGGGGTCGGCCTGAACGCCACCGATACCCTCATTCCTGTGCCGCACTTTCCGCAGCGCGGGTCTAAAGTGGAAATTTATTCCGCCAACGCACTGCTCGGCGGACAAGTGGCTTCAGCAGTCGCTGCGTGCCAGCAATGGGGATTAACAACCCGTTACATTGGCAAACTCGGTGAAGACCATGCGGCGCTTCTGCATCGCAAAGAGTTCGAGCGCCTGGGCGTGGAAACTCACCTGTACACCGCGCGGGGCTGCGCGAGCCAACAAGCGTTCATCCTTGTCGATCCATCTGGCGAACGAACGGTCCTGTGGAAGCGCGACCCGCGACTGACGTTGATGCCCGAAGAACTCCACCGCGAATGGATCGTGAACGCCTGCGCGTTGCACGTGGATGGTCACGATACGCGAGCGGCTACGCAAGCGGCGCAGTGGGCGCGCAGCGACGGCGTCCCGGTATTCGCGGACATAGACAATCTCTACCCCGGTTATGAATGTCTGTTACACAATATCGATTTCCTGATTACCAGCAGGGATTGTCCCGGCCGTCTTACGCAGGAGAATGATTTGCGAGTATCGCTCCCGCTAGTGCACAAACGCTACGGCTGCCGCCTGACCGGTGCCACCTTGGGAGAGAATGGCGTGCTGGTGTGGCACGGCGGGCAATTCCACTACGCTCCGGCGTATGTGATCGAACCTGTGGACACTACCGGCGCAGGCGACACGTTCCATGCCGGATTTATTTATGGCTTCCTGCAAGGTTGGCCGTTGCAACGGCAGCTTGAGTTTGCCTGTGCTGCGGCCGCACTGAATTGCACCGCAACCGGGGCGCGCGGCGGCATCCAACCGGTAGCCCAGATCGAACAATTCATGGCCAGCGCGGCCAAGCACCCACCAGCGTTTTAGCAGAGAAAACGATTCCGCTAGAACAATGTGCAACAGCGAGTTGTCGATTAAGTCGATGCGCTGCTGGCCAGCGTTTCGATAACCGCGATGTTCGCAAGAAGATTGGTCGGCAAGTTGTGCCGCTGCTGCAGGTATTGCGGTGCGTTGTACGACACCCACACTTTTCCGTCGGTATCCTCGGCAACGAGAATTTTTAGTGGAAGATCCAAGGCCACACTCGGCGCCGCCAGCATCAGCGGCGTTCCGCCCTTGGGATTGCCAAAAATCAGCAGCTTCGTATTGGGCATCGCCAAGCCAGCTTTTTGCGCTTCCCCACTATGATCGACAATGGCAAAAAGCTCGACGTTCTTCGCCGTCAATATGGACTCCAACTTGGCCACCGTGTCCGCAACGGAGTGTTGGCTAGCGATCCGCACAATGCCGTGTTCGGGAATGTCAGGCATGCAGGCCTCCTTCTTCGCAGGGAAGGTAATGGAGCCAGGGTGTCGCGTGGCGACCAAATATAACTCATCGCCAATCCCAACACACGCAAGAAGGTCGCCACAACAATCGCCAGCGTCGAACGATGTCGCCAGGAGTCCATTCCTGTTCCTTTCCCGTACTATGGCGCGCAAAAAAATGGGCTACGGGGCAACCTTTAGCATCGCGACCGAGTGCGGCGGAACGTTTGCGGCATAGCTGCCGGTGAAGGATCCCAGGTCCCGATGGGCCCACAAATCGCGTACCTTGGCGGAAAGATGATCGGGATATCCAAGCTGCTGCCAGGTGACGGCGATGTTGGCATCGGATTCGCCCCGATTAAAGAGAACTACAGCGCGAGTCCCATCGTCTAAGGATTTCGCCCAAACCTCCAGCACTTCGTTCTTGGCGATGCGGCGCCCCTCGCGTCCAAGCTTGTCCTGGTTGACGGCGATCACTTCGGGATTGGTCAGGATCTCCCTGATCTCCGGTTTCATGGATCGCACGTCGTTGCCGGCGATTAACGGCGCAGCCAGCAATGCCCAAAAACTGAAATGCGCGCGGTATTCGGGGATCGTCATGCCGCCATTGCCCACCTCCATCATGTCCGGATCGTTCCAGTGACCGGGCCCGGCATACGGATACAGATCTGCCTGCATCTCCAGAATGTCCACCATGCCGTACTGACAGCAACTTCCATCCGGCCACTTTTTGTTGCTGCTCCATACATCGCTGATGTCGCCAGTGGTGCGCCACAGATTGCCAATACCGTTGCCCCAAAGCCAGGGCTTGGCGGTACCCCATTCGCACATGCTGAACACAATAGGCCTCCCGGTGGCGAGCAAGGCGTTGCTCATGGTGGAGTAGGCTTCCTCGGCATTGCGCGTACCCGTGTTGCACCAATCGTATTTGAGGTAATCCACACCCCAGCGCGCATATTGCAACGCGTCTTGAAACTCATGACCCTGGCTGCCGGGCCGTCCCGCGCAGGTTTGCGTGCCAGCGTCCGAATACAGTCCAAACTTCAAACCTTTCGAGTGCACGTAATCAGCCAGCGCCTTCATGCCGGATGGAAACCGTTGGGGGTCAGCAACAATAAAGCCGTTCTCGTCGCGGCTCACTTGCCAACAGTCGTCGATCACCACGTATAGATAGCCCGCGTCCTTCATGCCGTTGGCGGCTATGGCGTCGGCAATGGATTTGATTAAGTCTTCGCTGACATTGCAGCCAAATTTATTCCAGCTATTCCACCCCATCGGAGGAGTTTGCGCTAGAGAGTTTCGTTCGACTTGGGCGCTTGCGGCAGCGGCAAGAAAAACGCTCGCGATCAAAATCAATCCAACGCCTATTCTGCTCCTGCAACTGTCATTCATTGTTCTCTCCCTGGGAGTTTGCGGTAACACTTGCAATATATATTCGCCATGTACGGAAATAAAGACGAGCTACGTGGCGCCGAGGTAACTCTCGGACATTTCTTGTGCTCAAGTGGCAATTGGCGGGAACAAAACACTTCCCTGCGGTGTCTGAAACAACGGAGCTTCTCCTGTCGTATCTTCAGGGCATAGGCACGCTGCTCGGGCTCGACCTTGCGCGCCATATATCCCGAGAGTGCTATCCATGACAGGAGATTCGGAAGTGAACCGTTTGGAGCGACGAAGGGCGCCCCGTTATCATTACCAGGCTCCCTTGGAAATCGAATGGGGCTCCGCTCGTTTGTCGGCACGCACCCGCGACATTAGCGAAGGCGGAATGTTTATCGAGGCGGACGATGTGCTCTGGGTCGGGGCTGGCTTTCGCGCTCGCCTGGCCGTCGATAGCCCCCTGTGGATGGAATGCTCCGTCAGACGCGTGGAACCCGGCCACGGCATGGGCGTTACCGTCGAACTTCGCGAAGATCAAAGCGAACGCCACTACCGCGAGTTGCTCGCGAAACTGGCGGGGGGCTAGCCTTCCCGTATACTAGATTTGATGACTCGTTGCTTGGATTGTGGTTCGCCGCGCATCAATGATCAGTGTCCAAACTGCGGTCTCACCTCCGCTGCCGCCGAATTGGTGTTTCGCCGCAGGCTTCTCCGTCAAATGGCTTTATTCCTGGTTGGTTCGCTGCTCTTTCCTTATGTCAGCCAAGTGTATCCCCCGCTGGACCTCGACGCCATGTTGGTATTTTTTGGCCTGGTGTTCTTCATTACTCTTACCCTGGCACTGTTCCTGGACCGCCAGGCGCGGGCGCGCAAGGACATCGAGACTCTCCGTCACTTGTTCACCGGCTTGCTCCCGATTCCTTTCATTCTTTCCGCCGCGCTGTTCCTCAACGGCAAACTGGATTCCCCTCAGCATGTGACCTATCACCAGACTACCGTCGAGGGCCGCTACTTGATGAAGGGCATCGTCCGCGGCACCCGCCGGTTGTTTGTGTACTCGTGGCGCGACGGCAGAAGGTATGAACGCCTGGCCGTCGATCCTGACGACTATGACCGCTTTCACCCCGGCGATCGCATCAATGTGGGCGTAGAACCCGGCGCCATCGACATTCCCTGGTTTTATGGAGTTTATCGCGCGGGACAAGTGCACGTGCCGCTCCCCGCCGACACCTACATGCATTCCGACCAGCACAAAGCTGCGCCGCCCACCACACCCCCACCTACTCCGAATCAATAGAGCGGACGCCCATTCATGCCCAGCGGTATCTGAATTTCCAGCACGTGGCCGTTTTTGCCCAACCGGAACCGAATGCGCTCCATCGTTCCAATATTCCGTGAAAAGAAATCCGGCGTGTCGATGGGTTTATCGGGCAGATCATCGGCTGACCATTCCACCGTGTCTCCGCTGACCTTTATTTTCTGTGGGTCGATGTCGTAAGCTTCCTGATCGTCCACGTTCACCAACAGGTAACGCTTCCAAAGCCGCACCAGAAAAATCCCTTTTTTCTCGGAATGATAGATATTCCAGGAATTCGGGGCATTATCATTGAACCGAACAATCGCAAATTCCAGGCTGTGCCACGTCATCGTCTTCGCGCCACTGCCCTGCGCTGCGGTTCGGGTTTGCCCGTGAACGGGTGTCATCATCTCAAATGCAACCAACCATAAAATCGCTGCGATCCTGATAATTGTTCCTGATCCGCTGTTCATTTGCCGAAACCGCACTCGCGCCACAAGTTGCCCCACTCCCACAATCCGAAACCCGTTTGTGTCGGCACCGCATGCCCCACCTGCCGGGCCAGCATGGCAATTTGGCCCCGGTGGTGCGAATCATGAGCGATCAAATAACCGACGAATGCCACCACATCGGGTTTGAAGTGCGGCACTTTACCCGCAGGATCGTCGAGCGCTTTTTCCAGCAGTGCGCGAAGACCCTCCGCGCTGGCCTTCAGCGAAGCTTGCACTTGAGCTCGCGTCGCTTTGTCGGGGTCCAGCTTGGCCGGATGCTTGGCGGTTTTGTCTGCAGCCGTAAGCCACATGAGCCTGACGTGATGAATGTGGGCGGCAATAGCTCCAATAGAACGTCCTTTGCCGGAAGGAGGTGGCGCCTGCCACGCCGCGTCCGCCACGTGACTGAGCAACAGTTGGTTTGCCTTCTCGTTAATGGCAAAGGTCTCTACCAGAGATTTGCGGAAGTCGATGCTGTTCAACTTAGAACCCGGCGCGACGTTAGCAGCCATGTCTCTAACCCCCGTAGGACACCATAACCAAGTGTACGACAGGACCGAGAGTACTTGAGTCTTGGGTTGGGTGTCTCACAGTTTGCGGTTCTTGCCCGGGAACCTCCGCACTTGGTACGGTATTACAAGTGGAACTCAGAACCAGCACTCATCAAACCAACAACGCGATCTACGTGCATGGAAAGGTTGTTGATGATCGGACAAGTCGCGTGATTCTGGCCAGAATGCTTCGCAATGGCACCTGTCCCGCTTGCCTCGCTTTTCTCCTCTGTCTCTTGCTGTTCCCTGTTGCCTCTTCACAACCTCAAAACGCCCCCGTTACGCCAATACCCGTGGCCAACGATGTGGTCATAATTTCGTTGCAAGCGCTAAACCCTCGCGTTCAACTTCAGCGACAAGTCCGCGAAGGACTGCTGGCCGATTCCGGCGCAACCCTCAATGTCGAGAAGCACCTGCTCGACATTCAGATGAATATTGTTCGTGAGACCGCCAGGTTCGGCCCGGTGCTGTTATTGGCTCCCGACGAAACCACCAAGTCCGCGCTCTATCAGCGATGCCAGGAATTCCAGATTTGCGGCTTGCTGCAGAGCGATCGCGTCCGCATGAAAGTGGTAGCTCATGACGGAGTATGGATCCGCGATTTCGGCCCTCAAATTCAGGAGATGGACAAAGCGGCATACGTCGTGCACTGGCGATATTTCGATGTTCGCACGGAACAGGCTAAGCAAGAGAGGTTGCAGGAATTGGAGGCCGTGCGCCTCAAGTTGCTGCAAACCCGCCAACAGGAAGAGCAGCCCGACGCCTTCGCGCGAGAGTCCACACCGGATGCGCGTAAAGCCGTGGCTGCCACCATCGACGATAAACTGTACCTCCTTCGCGAATACACCCAGATCCTCAACGACGCCTCTCCGCAACGAACCAACGACGAGAATTCCGCATACGACATTGCCGATGCGGTGCTGGCCTCTCCGGATTTTAACTACAAAAGTTCGCCGGTAGCCCTGGACGGCGGTAATCTCTTCAAGTTGGACGATGGTCGTTGCCTCACGACGCGAGTGCTGCTCTCCAGAAATAAAGAGCAAAACCTCAATGTCGACGAGGAACTGCAAAGGATCGGCGGCTGCAAGCAGGTCACCTATCTCGATCCTCTCCCTGGTCCAGTGATCGAACACATCGATATGTTTGCGCTTCCCGTGGGAGGCAAACGGATCCTGCTGGCTTCTTATGACCTGTCCACATCCTTCGCCAAGGAATATTGGAGCAAATTGAGCAATGCCGAGCGCGACTTGGCCATGAACGCCGAACTGGCCATGCAGTCCGATGCGGCAACGCTCACTAGCCTGGGGTACGAGGTGGTGCCGGTGCCTTCGCCGTTCCCCGTAATTCCCGCGAACGGCCATACCTATTATCCGAGCGTGTTGAATGCCCTGGTGCGCAACGGCACGGATGGATACCGCCAGGTAATTGTCCCGTCCTTTAAGGATTACGAGCTGGACCTGCAGTCAGCCGCGTTGCTGCAGATTAGGGATGCGTTTGGTCCCAACACCGAAATTGTCGCTATCGAAGCCACCGAGGCCGCGAAGGCCCAAGGCGCGATCCATTGCTTGACTTTGACGGCGCCATTGCCATTGTCGATCTTCGGGGATTCCACTGGGAATGCCAGGCGCACCGCAGCGCTGGCCCGTAAACAGGAACTCGACAAGAATGTCAGCGCGGAAATTGCTGCGCAGATTCCACTCGCCGGACTGCGAGGATCGTGGGCGATTCTACAGCAGAATGAACCAACGGCGGAAAGCCCTCTGGAGCTGTACCCGGAACGGATTTTTTTTGGCGAAAATGAATTTGAGAAAGGTGTCTTCGACCGCTTGGAAACGAGAGGAACGTATACAGTAGACAAACGAAATGCCGCTTCCTGGTCGGTGCGCTTCTTGTTCCCGGATCAAAATGTCACCATTGCGGCAGTCCGCTGGATAAGCAAGGATGAAGTGCAGTTGCTCTTCGAGGACGGCGACAGCACCTTGCTTCTACGGCGCGTCGATTCCGGGCAAGTTTCGCCATTTAAGACCGGCAAGCAGGATTCGCATTCCCGCCACGACAATTCCGCAACCTCGCCGGGAGCAGCCTCCGGTGGTTTGCAGCCGGTTCAGCCCTAGCTGCCACCGGAAGCTGGTCGCTATCGTGGGGTTGAGCAATGGCTTTTGCACAGTCATGCACAGAAATGCACAGGAAAAAAGCGGGAGACCTCTTGCCAAGCTCTGCCGTGCGGAATAGAGTGTCCCCAGATTGAGCCGGGAAGCCTTAAAAACTTGCCAGCACAATCAAAAGGGGCGCTAGAACCGCAAGGTTCCGGCGCCTCAATTTTTTGTCTGATCGTTTGTTCTTGCCCACCTTAGCAGAACACGCGCAAGCAATGACCTGGGAGTAGAATCCTCCACAGCGAGTCTTCTTATCGCCCCAGGTACATCAGCACCAGCAGGAACAGCCATAGCGCGTCCATGAAGTGCCAATAGTAGGAGGTCACTTCCGCCGCTACCGCCCGTGTGATTTTCGCTGTCTCGTAATTCCTCCGGCCCACGTAGATCAATGCTCCAACCCCGCCGAGAAGATGCAGCGCGTGCGCGCCGGTGAAAATGTAAAAGAAGCTGCTTGCGGGATTGCTGGCCAGATAAATTCCCTGGTGGACCAGAATTCGCCACGCCACCAATTGCCCCGCCAGAAACGCGAAGCCCAGAACCGTCGTCGCCAGCCACCACCGCTTGAAGCCAATTACATCCGACTGCGCCAGCCTTTTCCGGGCCATCTCCAACGTCCCGCTACTGCCCAGCAACACGATGGTGTTCAACCACAGAAGTTTCGGAATGTGTACCGGCACCCAATCCGAGCTGCCTTTGCGCACTAGAAACGCGCTCGCCAAGGCCATGAAAAACATCAATACCGAAATGATCCCGATCGCGATCCCGGTGTAATACCTCGTCGGCGACACCGGCCGGTTGGGACGCTTCTTGCCGTCGTCGCCCCCTCCATACCTCCGCACCGGAGGCAGATCCCTGCCCCCTCCTCCGTGTTTATCGTCGATAATCAGTTCAATGTCTGGAGGCGCGGCTGCCGGCATAACGATCCTTTCCTGCACTCAGCGTACTTTCTGTGCCAGCAACTCGGGCGAAAGGTGCTGCGGCGCAAATTCGTCCCCCGATATGCCCAAGAGTTCATAGGCCCCGCGGTAAACCACGGGGACCAGCCCGCCGAAGTTATCCTCCGGCGCGGGCGAGCTTATACTCCATTCGAGTGTCGTGGCGTGCCAAGGGTTACCCATTTCAGTCTGCATCGGGCGAAAAAGGCTACCGAAAAAATTCACTACAAACAAGACCTGAGCCGCTACCGTCCACACTGTCGCCACGGTCACCAGTGTGCGTATCGATTCACCGGCCGACGCCACCGCCATCCGTTGCGCCACCGGCAACAAACTCGATTGTGTCAGCAAGCCCATCCAGTGCATGGGCATGAAAATACAGTACACACCCGCAAATGTCAGCCAGAAATGCCATTTCCCCAAAGTCTCATTCATGCGCCGCCCAAACAATTTCGGAAACCAGAAAAACAGCCCCGCCAAGATCGCAAACGTCGCCGCTACCCCCATCACTAGGTGGAAGTGGCCAATCACAAAATCCTGGCTTACCGCCGCGACCGACAGATCGTGACGGGCCAGGAATAGTCCGGAAAACCCTCCCGCGATGAATAGCGATATGAAGCCGATGGCAAACAGCAACGATGTGGTGAACTGAACGCGTCCATTCCACAGCGTACCAATCCAACTGGCCAGCAGAAACGCGGCGGGAATCCCCAACGAAGACGCCAACACTGCGAACACCAACGGCGCATACGGGTTCATTCCCGTTGCGAACATGTGGTAGCCCCATACGCAGAACCCGATCACTCCCACGCCGCACATGGCCAACACCACTAACCGTTCTTTCCACACCGGCTTGCGCGAAAATGTGGCCACCAGATGGGTAATGATCCCGAAGCACGGCAGCATCGCTACATATACTTCCGCTTGTGCGAAGTACCAGAACAGCCTCTGCCACAACACCGGCAAACTGGCTCCCCGCACCAGATTTACTGGCTGCTGCGCTAGAAATGCCGCCGAGCTGAAAAAATCAGAGCCCAGCACCCGGTCCGACAAAATCGTCGTGCATCCGGCCAGCAGCACGCTGAAGATCAACAGGCTCAAAATCCCATTGACGAACCAGGCCCACACCGTCACCGGCATTCGTGGCAGTGTCATCCCTTTCGTTCGCATGCAAATGGTCGTGACGCAGAAGTTCAGCGCGCTGAACAGTGCCGCCAAACAGAGTACTGCCGCGCTTACCAGCCAAACGTTAATACCTTCATTGATCGGGCGAAAAAACGAAGCACTCATGCCCGCTAACGATCCCACCGTCAGCCACAGCGACACGCAATTCAACGTCGGAAACGCCATCTCCTCCGCGCCAATCTGCAAAGGAAGAAAAAAATTTCCGAAGCCTAGTTGCGGCGCGGCGGTCAATACGAAAAACACCATCAACGAACCGTGCAGCAACCGTACTGCCGCGTAGCGTTCCGGGGTCGCCTCGAAACCACGCAGAAATGGAATCGCTGAGTCTGGCCAAGAACTGTGCACACGCAAAAGCGTCGACAACACCATGCCCGCCAGGACGCTGGCCAGGGACAGCCAAAGATACTCCAGCCCAATGGTCTTGTGCTTCGTGGAGAAGACTCGCGAGAGTAGGTTCAACGTCCAGGATGGGGAAGGATTGCTGCTGTCGTCGTAAGTGACCATTTCGAACCGTTCGCTCGTGAATTCCCCTCAGCCCGTTTGCTATCTTACCGTGTGCCCCCAAAATTGCAACAAACTCAGCCATTCACAAACTTGCCTTAAACTCAGGGTAATCTCCGGAAAACAAGGTGCATTCACTAAAGTGAAAAATGGATAGCCTCACAAAGCCGCCTTGGGAAGGCCGAGGTACCGGTGCGCGGGTTCCCCCCGGTAACTGTGGGCAAGGTTCTTCTCTAGGGTCCGGCATTCACCCCAGCGGCCCTTTGGCGTAGGGATCGGTTGCAGCCAGGCGGAGACCCGTCAACTCGATTCAGGCTTTCTTAGCTCCTGCCGACCTTATTGCTGGCTCGCCGAAAGCAACCAATTGCGCGAGCAGTGCGAGCGCCCAGATAAACCATGGAATTGGGTCGTGATAATGAAACTGCAGAATGACGCACACTATGAACAGCAACCTCCCAACATGATCCCCTCCTGACCAGGTCGTTTGATTTGACCGAATAACTCCGATTGCAAACAGCATAGTCCTTCTCGCGCACTATGCCACAAGAACCTGGGGCTTAGAACCTTCTGTGGCCGGGCTGCGGTCTTTCTTTTGTTTTGGAATATCATCGTAAAGGGGGACCGGCGGCATGCCAGACGACAAGTGGGCTAATCCGCAAAAGATGTGGGATGAGCGATTCTCGCAACCGGAACCGGTCTACGGCCACGCCCCGAATGCCTTCCTGGCCACCCAGGCGTCGCGGCTCCCGCCCAGAACGAGATTCCTGGTGCCCGGCGATGGCTACGGCCGCAATGGCATTTGGTTGGCCCAGCAAGGGTTTCACGTGCACACGGTCGATCTATCCCAAGTGGGCGTCGAGCGCGCCCGGAAAACCGCGCTCTCAGTTGGCGTCACCATGAACATCGAACACGCCGACCTTTCTCTGTGGAATTGGCCGGTGGAGCACTTCGATGCCATCGCATCGATTTTTCTGCATCTCCCCGCCGAAGCGCGCGCCAACGTTCACCGTTCCATGTTGCGCGCACTAAGGCCCGGTGGCCTGATCATCATAGAAGCCTTTACAACGCGGCAATTGCAACATTCCTCTGGCGGACCAAAGCAGATCGAGCTTCTATACACCGAGCAGATCTTGCGTGACGATTTCGCGCCCGCGGAACCTTTGCAACTGGCGGAAATCGAAGTGCACATCGACGAAGGCCACATGCACCGTGGCACCGCTGCGGTTGTCCGTGCGGTCTTTCGCAAATAAGCCAGCGGCACATCCGCCCGCGCGCTTAATTATTGGAATTGCTTCTGGAACGACGCAAACTGCTCGCGTAGCGTCTCCAACTCTCTGCGCAGTTGGCTCACTTCCTCCTCCAAATTGCGCAGTCGATCACCGTCCGCCGCTCGGCCCAGCCTCCGCCGGGGCCACATCGCCCGACAGCAAATGCATGTATCGCGATTCTTTCGTGCCCGGCTGTCTCGGCAATACCTTCACCAGCGGCGGTTCGCGCCTCATCAGTAGATTCAGCGCCGCATGCACCGCATCCAGGTCCTCAAACGCGTACATGCGCTCCGATCGTGTGCGCACTTCCCCGGGAGTTTGCGGACCGCGCAGCATCAACACGCACAGCACCGCCATCTCGTGCCGGTGGAAGTTGTACAACTCGTTCACCCGATGCTCGAATTTCGCCACTCGCGAGTCTCCGCCTGCGGAACGCACCAACGCTTGCTCCGTCAGCAATCGCAGCGCTCTTCTCACCGCTTCCTCGTCCAGCGTCATCATCGGATCGCGATTGGATTTCTGGTTGCATGCGTTGACCAACGCGTTCAGCGACAGTGGATAATATTCCGGCGTGGTAATTTCCTTTTCCATCAGCGCGCCCAGCACGCGCACTTCAACCTCTGACAGTTCTGCAGCCATGTGCGAATGATACGCAGAGAATTTGTATCTCACAACACTACCGCCGTGCGATACGCGTTCCTCTTCAAGAGGTGGTGGCTAAGCAGACGCGCCCATCCACTTCCCTGCTACCTGTGATGTGTTAATAGAACCGCAGATCGTGTGCGTCTGTATGCAGAAAATAAAATACGAGCCCGGAACCTGGTCGGCTAGTTCAGTCATGCGTTGATACGCGTTTCCCAGCCCTTCAACGCTCTCAATCCACAAAGCATTCTTATCGAGACGTCCGGAAAAAATTTCGTAGGTCGGGACTTTCACCGCATTTCCTCCAGCACTTAGACGCCCGCGTCATTGCACACCTTCACCAGCTGGCAATTTCGCGATCGGGCCCTCCTATAGCCTCCCGAAATTTATCTTCCACCCACGAAATCCTGCATACCGCGAATTGTGTACGTCGTCTGTGGGTTTCACGCATTCCTGCAATGTTCCCCTTCGCCATTTCGCCGGGAATGCCATCGGGCATGGTGCCGCGCCCATGCTCGGCGATTAGCCGCAACCAACAAAAACTACAGTATTCCCCTTATTGTTCCGCACCTGAGCAGTTTTAGAATTAACAATCTCGGTGCGCTTCCTAACTTACGTTTAGAAAGAGTTTTCTCTGATTCGTATATTGATTGCCGACGATCATCCTGCCGTGCGCAAAGGCGTTTGCACCATCCTGCACTCTCGCGCCGATATCGAGGTCTGCGGCGAAGCGGCCGACGGACGAGAAGCCATCGACAAGGCTCTCGAGCTGAAACCCGATCTTCTTATCCTCGACCTGACCATGCCGGTTATGGGTGGTTTCGAAGCCGCCGTCGAACTTCTAAAACTTCGCGAGCGCCTCGACCATCGCGGCACAATTGTACCCGACATCCCCATCATCTTTTACTCCATGCATGAAGGCTCGCAGTTGATCCGCCACGCTCAGGAAATTGGCGTCCGCGGCTTTGTCAGCAAACGAAATATCACCGATACCCTGCTCGACGCCGTCGATGCCGTGGTGCTTCGCAGACAGACCTTTTTCCCGGATTCTTCCGACACAAACGAAAAACTCAGCTTGGGCGAGCGCGCACACTAAACCCTGTCCGATCTCCTTAAAACGATGCGCCTCACCGCGCATCAGGCCCAAAGACGGCTCGGTAACCGGGTGTGCAACGGCACAACTTTGCCCAAACCGCTAATACAGCTAAACCCTGATTACTCACCAGGCCTAGTAATTCTAAAGATCTATTTGCACTTTTACTTGCGTTATAGATACTGGCCGGGTTATCCCCCGATCGTCGAAATTGCTTTCGGTATATGAGGAACCCATGGATACGGTCAAACGGCAATTGGAACGCCTGAACCGAGGTGAGAAGTCGGAATCATCCATCGTGGAAGGGCTGAAACGCGATGGATACATATTCGCGACCGAGATTGCCGATCATCAGTCACCTGGCGGCGCCAAAGAATTTCTGTTCATTCGCGTCACCGACAAAGGCCGCCAATTATTGAAGACCGTTTCCGTCGCTCCCGAAGGCTAGCGCAACAGCCGTTAACCAGACCTTGCTGCCCGGCAAACTTTACATCTAGCCACTAGCCTCCACTTTTCCGTTTCCCTGGGTGGTCTCAATGGGTCGACGCAACACTTTCTTGAAGTTTACTCGCCGGAGTCTGAAAGCCCAAAGTTTCTCGCGGGCGTTGATTTAAGCGTAGCGCCACTTTGTTCAGATCCGACTGGGAATAGTCGGTGAGGTCTGCGTTCTTCGGGAAGTATTGTCGTAAGAGTCCGTTT
>CAVTTX010000008.1:0-351387 GCA_963737645.1 Candidatus Acidiferrales bacterium | reverse complement strand
CACTTAGAAACCACGCAAACGTCGTAGTTCAAGAATAATATGAGGTTGCAATTTATCAATCGCAAGACGGTTGTGGCGATTCTAGGACTGGCCTTGCTTTGCGCCGCACAGATTACGGCCGGCGCTGTGCCACAAATGCCCCCAGAGCAAGCTACCAAGCTAAATGATCGTGGACTCACGCACCTCCACAAGAAAGAATATGATCAAGCCATCGCCGACTTCCGCGAGGCTCTGCAATTGCATCCGGAATTTCCGGGCGCACTCGACAATCTCGGCAAAGCGTTGGAGGCGACTGGCAAAGATAAGGAGGCGATTGCCGATTTCGAGAAAGCCATCCAGCTAGCCCCTGAAAATGCCGCTGCCTATGCCGATAAAGGCATGGCTCTGTTTCACGTGGGAAAATATGAAGAATCGGCTGCTGCATATCGGCAAGCTCTGGAACACCATAAGCAGTTTTCCGAGGCACAGAATGGGCTTGGTGCCGCGCTGCTGCATCTGGGGAAAACCGAAGAAGCCATTTCCGCCTTTCGATCCGCCGTGGCCATCAATCCCAAAAACGCAGATGCCTTGGGCAATCTTGGCTCTGCTTTGCTCTCGGACAAGAAGCCGCAAGAAGCGCTACCTTTTCTTCGTAAAGCGCACTCTCTTCGCCCGGACGTCCCCGAGTCTCTGGAAAGTTACGCGCTTGCTCTGGACGAGACCGGCCAAACTCACGAAGCGATCGCTGCATATCACAAACTCACCCTCAAGCATCCGGATCGAGCAGAGGCCTGGGCACAACTAGGCCACCTTTATTACAAGTCCAAACGCTACGACCAGGCCGCCTCTGCCTTCGAGAAGAGCCTCGCGCTGAAACAGGACCAGCCCGACGTCCTTCTCGCACTTGGACAAACGCAAGCCGACCAGGAGAAATTTGCCGAGGCCATTCCGTCTTTCGAGAAGGTGTTGGCCCTGAAATCCGACGATTTCTACGCACTTTACAACCTTGCGAACGCCTATTACGCGCAAAAAGACTACGCGAAATCCGCTATGTACTACGAAAAGGCTTACGCGCAAAAGCCCGATTTCCCGGATTCACTTGTGGGCCTAGGCGCCAGCCAGTTATCTGCGAATCAAATAGACGCCGCCATTTCGACGTATCAGAAATTAGTGCCGCTGAAACCCGACGATGCGAACGTCCGTTTCAATTACGGTACCGCTCTTTTTAATGCTGGGAAATTTCAGGAAGCCGCCGCAAATTACCGCGAAGCTGTTCGCCTGAATCCCTCGTTCGCTCACGCCCACTATAATCTCGGTATGGCGTTGCTCCGGCTGAACGATACGAAAGCTGCTCAGAGCGAATTCTCCGAAGCTCATCGTCTCGACCCGTCGCTCAATCCGCCAGCGAAATAACGAGCTAACCTTTTCCCAGGTGCTCTAAGGAGGCTTGCGCTGTCTAATTCAGCGGGCGCACGTTCACATTGGAGAAAACGGCCTTTTCGATGACATCGTTGTCGTGCGAACAAACTCCAATCCCAATGTAATATTCTCCTGTGATCGGAACCCGCACCGAACCGCCTGCTGGTTCCAGCTTTCCTCCAGCAACGCGGAGCAACATCGAAAAATGATCGCCGCGCTTTTCGAGTTGCAAGCTTTGAGGAGCAGAAATGTCGGCTCGAATTTCTTGGGTATCTGCACTTTTGGTTTCGCGGTATTGCAGCGAGGTCAATCCCACACCATGCAGCGCCACGTCGGCGTACGGCGCATCCGCATCCAGGGACTGCCGAATGATCAGTACAGCCTTGCGATGCGGATTCTTGCCTTCCCCGAGGAAAGCCACATCCGCGCTGATGGCTATATCGCCGCTCGCCTTCTTCCACACGAAATAGAATGCGTCCTTGCCGGTCCACATATTTTCCCCGCTGCCAGCCAGGGTGTAGTTCCCATTTTCCGCATCAAACGCGACGGACCCGGGATGCAAGACCGTGCCAATGTCACCACTTCCTTCAAATATTCCCAGTCCGGCTTGTCCGGACGTCCGCACAGCGGCCAAAACGACTAGAGAAATTGCCATCGCCAGAAAAACGCAAAATTTGCGGTGCCTTAGACTCTTGAGATCATGCAAGCGCATACTCACCTCCCAATTTTCTGCCGAGCAAGCAAACCCCCTCCCGGTGCCACACACATAACAACGTTTCACGATCACGGGGCGGGGCTTTTGTCCGTTTTCCGGGCTAGATCATCCTCTTTCTGCTTCAGCTCACGCACCTTTGCAAACTCATTGTCTGCGGCCGCGTCATTTCCCATTAATTTGTACACCCGCCCCAAACGAAAATGAGCATCGGTTTGATCTGGATCGAGTTTAACGGCTTGTTCAAGAGCGGAAAGCGCTTCGGGATATCGCTTCTGATCGAGGAGAATAGAACCCAGATCCATATAGGCCAGGCGGATGTCGCCACCTTGCATCTGAGTCGCTTCTCGCAACAACACCAGCGCCTTTTCGGTGTCTTCTTTTTTCATCGCGATGTCACCGAGATAGGTAAGCGCCTGTCCGCTGGTGGGATCAATCGCGAGTTCCGTATCGAACGCGGCTGCTGCCTGATCGTATCGGTGAGTTTTCCAGTAAAGATATCCCAGAGCAAAATTCAGCCCGGGTTCCCGTGGAGCGAGTTTCAACGCGACCTGAAACTCCGCGATGGCTTCATCTGGTTTCCCTTGGCCGTCCAGCGCTTCCCCGGTGAACATATGCACCGCGGCGGAATTCGGATCCAACTGTTGGAGCTTTCGAAATTGCTCCAGGGCGCAAGGAAAATTCTTGGTCAGCATACAGCTCTGCGCCAGCATTTGCAGCAACTCTGTATTGTTTGGATCAGTAGCAGCGGCAATGGCCAGATACTTGCCGGCCTCCTCAAAACGTTTTGCCCCATAGCAACTTAAGCCCAACAGCATGGTCGCCTGAACGCTTTGTGGGTCCGCGGCCAACGCTTTACGCAGCGGTTCAATCGCGGCTTCGAAATGCTCTTGTTTAAATTCGGCCAATCCGAGGTTCAATTGCACGCCCGGCAGCTTTGGAGTCAACGCGATCGCCCTACGGTAAGCCACTGCAGCCTCCGCATATTTTTGCTCTTTAGAGAGCACCAGCCCCAAACTGGCAAACGCCCCAGCATCCTTTGGATTCTCCTTTGTGACCGTAGTCCATGCTTGGGCTGCCTCTTCCAGCTTGCCCTCCTGCTCCAGCGCGGCGGCCTCCGACGAAGTGACACTTTGGCTATATGTATAAATTGGATAAAGCGTAAGAGTTGCAAAAAGGAGGGGCCAGCGGCAGTCCTGCATACGTTTGTTCGTCTTCTCCATTCGATAGTTGTCCCTGAACATTGTAGCGTTTCGTTACCCAAACAGGCACCAGAACGCTGTTATTGACGCCCGCGTTTGCGAGGGCTACTCTGCAAGGACCGTCCCACGGAGGATTGTCTGATGTGGGTTTCGCGGCTGGCGCTCCCATGCCTGCTTGGTTTCGTATTGTGGCCCTTTCCTGCCCACTGCCAGGACAGCGCTGAGGAAGGCACAATGTCCCGCGGCAACCGGGGCGAGATAGCCGTCACGGTGCTTGACGATTCGGGGCACGTTCTCGCCACCACTGCGACCGTGAAGCTATACAAAGATGGAATACCCGTGGATCAATCATCGACGGCACACGGGCGCGCCTTTTTCGTGCTTCGTAACCTGGGTGATTATACGATCGTGGTGGAAGCCGCCGGCTACAGGACCACGCAAAAAGATGCGACCTTAACGACGGCCATCCGCGCCGAAATCGATATCAACCTCCAGCGGAATTTGGCCTCTAACGAAAGTGCCGGTGTTCCTGGTGCTCCCATTCTTGCGCCGAAAGCCAAGGAAGAGTTGGTAAAGGGCTTGCAAGCCTTGGGGCAGAATAAACTGGACGATGCGCAGAAACATATCACCCAGGCCATGAAACTCGCCCCCAATAATCCCGAAGTACTGTACGTTCAAGGCATGCTGTACGTGAAACGCTCGGAATGGTCTCAAGCCCAGGCAGCGCTGGAAAAGTCTTCTCAGATCGATCCCAACCAGGGCCGCGTTCTGGCTGCGTTGGGAATAGCGTTGTGCAATCAGCAGAAATATAAGGACGCCATTCCCCCTCTCGAAAAGGCTCTTCAATTGGACCCCGCCACAACATGGGAGACTGAGTGGGCGCTTGCCAAATCGTATTACTACGAGCAGCAGTATGAACAGGCGCTTAAATTGGCACAGCAAGCTCACTCCAGCGCCCACGGAACTCCTCAGGTGGAATTGCTTTTCGCACAGTGCTTGACGGCCGCAGGCCGCTACGAGGATTCAGCGCAGGTGCTTCGGCAATTCCTGAAAAACAATCCCAGCGACACGGACGCGTCCACCGCGCGACGCTGGCTCGATGGCCTTGCGGCTAATGGGAAGATACAGTCTCAATCGAATCCTACCCCGTAGAATTCCAAGCAAATCACATCACATCGTTCCGAACCCCGTCGTAATCGCGTGAAGCGGCACAAAAAAATGCGGCGTGCGAGGGGTGACTCGCACGCCGCATGGGAGGGAACTGCTCTCGCAATCCGAGCTAGAAGGTGAACTTCAGTGCTAGCTGGATTTCCCGGGGATCGTAGGCGCTGGTAACTTGACCGAAGTTACTGGCACCCAAGTTAGTGCTGATACCACCGTTGACGCCGTCGCCGATCCACTGTGGGTGGTTCCAGATGTTAAAGAACTCGGCACGGAATTGCAGATTGGTGCCGCGCTCCTGGTTGAACATGAAGTTCTTGAACAGGGAGATGTTCCAGTTTTGTCGGCCCGGACCACGGACACCGTTATGGGGTTCGTCGCCCCAGGTGCCCGGAGCGGGCATAGAGAACGCGGCAGTGTCGAACCATTCGTTTACAGTATGCGGATTGCTGAGCGGACCGGTCACGTTTGGACGATTGGAACAGTTGGGAACCACGCTGCACACGTTGTCGCCGGTGACGCCGATGTTCAATGGCGCGCCGCTGATCGCTGTGACGATGCCGGAGACTTCCCATCCACCCAGGGTCGTCTTCATGAATTTATTCCCGCTGTTCTTCAGCAGTGGGATGTCATAGACGAAGTTGGTAAAGAAGTTGTTGCGGATGTCGAAATACGACGGTCCGTAATCATACTTCCACCCCGCGTAAGGGTTAGAGATGTTGTTGAGATCGAAGTCATTGCTGGTGCCATTGACTGGATCATTGGTGTGCGAATAGGTGTACCCAACCTGGTAGGTCAGAGACCTGCCCAGTGCGCTGCCACGGAAGCTGAATTGCAGCGAGTTGTAGTCTCCGTTCGCTTCGTTTTGTGCCATGTTGATTTCGTGGTAGCCGATGTAGGGCAGATAGGCATTGTAATTATTCGCCAAAGCACTGCTGGTCTGCATCCCGGGCAACAGGCTCTCCGGCGGAAGGTCGATAACCGAGAGATAGCTCTGATGGCGGTTCTGGCTACCTACATAGGATATCGACAACACCGAACTTGCGCCGATGGCTTGCTGGACACCCAGGCTGAACTGGGTGCTTCTGGGCGCAGCATATTCATTGTTGAGCATGCCTTGAATGCTGCTGATCGGCGGCTCAGCGGTCACCGTGGTGTTGGTCAACACGCTTGTGCCGGGATTGGACAACAGCACGTTCGGGAAGCTCACGCCTGCGGCGAACGGAACGTTGCCGGCCATGTCATACATGTCATTGCCCTGAATGCGCTCGTACATGATGGCGTAACCGCCACGAATCACGGTCCTGCCTTTACCAGTGAGGTCGTAGGCAAAGCCCAGGCGCGGTCCGAAGTTGAACCAAGCGCCCTTCACGCACCCCTGGGGAGTGCCATCCTGACCGCAGACAACCTCACCATTAGTGTAGAGCGGCAGGCTCGCCAGAATCGGATTCGGGCTGGTCGTCAAGCCCGGGCTGGCTGGATTGATGCTCTGATTGCCTGGATTCAGGATTGCCGTATCGGCTGCGCTATACAGGTTGGGGTAGAAGTTGGACATGACGGAGTTAGCTTCGTAAGTGTGTGGAATGCCATCCCAGCGCAGGCCCAGGTTCAGGGTCAGGCGGTTGTTTACGCGCCAGTTATCCTGGAAATAGAGACCGATAGATTTGCTGTTCCACTGCCCCGTTTCTTTAACGGCGTCTTCGCTGTAGCTATTGGCATAGCCTAACAGGAAATCGGCAAAGTCGTTGCCGGTGTAGAAACCGTTGAAGTTGTATTGGCCCTGGGTGGTCTGGAACCAGTCTTGGGCCTTGGTGTACCACAGGTAATCGCCGCCGATCTTGAACTGGTGGCGACCCTTCGTCCAAGACAGATCGTCGCGCCACTGATAGCTGTTTGCGTCGTTGTTCCACGGTGTCCAGTTGGCGGTGTAATAGGTTCCGGTGCTGCCACCCAGTTGGATCGTCGGAATGCGGTTGTCCTGGTTCGGCCCATCGAAATAGCGGTTGAAGGTGTAGTCCGATGGAGCGTTGTACAGGCCAGACGGAAGAATGTGGATGCGATTACCGTTGTAACCGAAGGCCACTTCATTCACTAGCGACGGGTTGATGACGTACGCGGCATGCACGACGGCAGCATAAGAAGGATTGCCGAAGGTGTTGCCGACACTTGGCACGTTGTCGCTGCTCCACATCGTGGTGGTGTAGTTCTGCGCAACTTGCTCGGCCACGAAGTGACCGAAGATGGTCAGCTTGTCGGTGACATTTTCGTCGACGCGGGCAATTTCTTCCCTCACATTCGTCGGTGCGGCCACGGGCGCCTGGAAATTCGAGCCATTAGTGGGGGCAGGGAAGATACCGCCATACTTGCCACCAGCCGTTAGCAACGCCTGCGCATTTGCATTCAGCAAGCTTGCGGGAATCACGTTGCCATTAAAAGGTACTTCCTTGGTAGCGTCAGGAGCGCCGGCCGTGCAGCCGCTGAGCGCCTGTCCCGCAGCCGCAAACTCTGCTTGGATGGCCGCCGATACCTGGCAAACCGCCGGGGCGTGCAACTGCGCCAGACTATAGCCTGCCGTCGAGAAATCGCCACCGTAGAAGGCTGTCTGGGGAACGGGTTGATTGATCGGTGAACCGGCGGTAATCAGGCTGCGCCATTCCATGTTGTAAAAGAAGAAGGTCTTGTTCTTGTTCGGGTTATACAACTTCCCAAAGGTCACTGGGCCACCGGCGTTGAAGCCGTACAGGTTATAGCGGAGTTCCCCAACGGCCTGCGGAGCAGGATTAAAGTAGTTCCGGGCATCCAAGGCGTCGTTGCGGAAGAACTCCCACAAGGAGAAATGGAAATCCTTGGTACCGGATTTCACTGCAGAGCTGACCGTACCGCCCGAGGAGAGCCCGTATTCCGCGCTGTAGTTCGAAGTCAACGTCTGCGTCTCCGCAATGGCGTCAATCGATGGAGCGATGCTGGAAGTGCCCCCAGAACCGCGGTCGTAGTTTTCGCCACCATCCAACAAGTACAAATTGTGCCCCGGACGGTTGCCGTTGAAGCTGATGTTCGCGCTGGCGCTTACAGACGTCGGCGCCTGGAACGATGGCATCAGGTTATTCGCGCCTGGCGTTAAGGCCACATAGGTGTATATGCTTCGGCCGTTGGTGGACAGTTCCGACATCTGCGTGCCGCTGGACAACGAACTTACCTCGCTGCTGTCGGACTGCACTTGAACGACGTTCGATTCCACAGACACAGTTTCTGCTTTGGTGCCCATCTTCATCTGAAAGTCAATGCGGATGCGGTCGTTGACGTTCAGTACGATTCCCTTAGTCTCTTCCAGCTTGAAGCCGGACGCTTCCGCCTTCAAATCATAAGTTCCAATCGGTAGACCAGGAGCCACATACTGCCCCACGTCATTGGTAGTGAGCGTGCGCAGCAATCCCGTCTTTACATTGGTGATGGTTATCGTCACGTTGGGAACTACCCCCCCGCTCGGGTCCGTTACGGTTCCCACTATGGTTGCTTCCTGCGCGGTGGTAAGGAATGCGACTCCAAAGAGTAGCAACGCCAATACCACGAAATGCAATATCGAGAACTTCCTCACAGCACGCGCAAGATTTAGAGAACAAAAGGACGAAACACAGTTCATTATTTGCCTCCGCCTCGGGCGACTTCGCGCCGCCCTACGGCAAGTCAACCGCTGGACATCCGAATCTGGCCATGCAGATCCTCACGCACGAGATGCGCGGCAAAGATTTAGCAACCTTTACCGTTACCTCGTCTGAACCAGCACCTATCGGAGAATTGGAGATGAACCCAGGCAATGCCTGTACTCGACCACCCCAAGCACCTGCACCTACCCATGCTGCAAAGACGGACCTAACTAGGCTTACTTAGCCCAGCGACTGCCCCTTACAGGCATGGCGTGAACGTACAAAATCGACACCTTTGTGCGTTCTAATACCTGCTATGTACTCCCCGGGATGTTGGTTGTCAAGCACTGTTTTTGATTTATTGATGCCGAATATCGATTTTCTAGAGGCAAAGCCGCAAATTCCGTCTCTTGCGACCGGGCTAGGATAGCAACCGCCATTCGCCCAGAACTCGATTGGAATCAGCGAGGAACGCAAGGAAGGCATGTGGACCACTCCCCGAAGACCGACGTCTCCAACAGGCCCGTTAACGTACACGACAATCCTCCTTGGCAACGTAACTGTCAAGCGTTTTTTTTGATTTGCTGGATGAAAACTTTGGCCCTGAGATGCTCGCACTGTTGGGCGCGAAGCCCGACAACCGGGAAACGTGCTGGTTTGAGGACCCACCAGAAATACCGGTTTCGCCGTCAGGCGGACTTCGATTCCAACGGCCTCATTTCCCGGAATAAATGCAAATTTGAGGACATCACTACGCCGGGACTTAGATGGACCGCCGGCGGAAAATTCACCTTATTGGTAAGATGGTCGGCCAAAACTCGAACTGCAATCTGCCCTTGGCGAAACGGCTGCTGGTAAATCGACGCAGCAATTGTGCCCTTTCGGAAGTAGGGCAACATCTCCGCAAAAAGGTCTGTAGTGATCAGCTTTACCTTTCCTCCCAGACCCCGCGCTCCCAGGGCACGGCAAACCGGGAGACAATTTACGGTGTTCACATAAATTCCTGCGAGTGCGGGAAGGCGACCGAGTAAATCAAAAGTTTTTTGAAAGCTCTCATCTTCGTCTTCGTGTCCTTCAATCACAGAGACGATTTTGCCGCCTGGACAGTGCTGTGGAAACGCGTCTCTAAAGCCGTCGGCCTTCTTTCGGTGATCCTCCGCCATTAGCATCCCGGCAACGACCGCTACCTTCGAGCCTGGAGGGACAAACTTCCCCATAAGTTCCCCGGCCAAGCAGCCGTTTAGATATGGCTCAACGCAAACAACGCTGGAACGCTTACTTTCTGGAGCATCCGTCGACACGCAGAGGACGCGCGTGCCATTGTTTTCAGCGGAATCGATTAGGGGCTTGAGGTCTTTGGGGTTTCCTGCCGTCAGAATGATCCCGTCGACACCGCTGTCAATCAGCGCTTGAAAAACTTCGTTTTCCCCATCGCCAAGTACCTGGACGGACCGATTCACGAACTGGACCCCTAGTTGCGACGCCCGTTTCTCCTCGTCTAGCACACCACCCCAGAGCTGATCGTAGAAAAACCGAATTTCCCTGGGCATGCAAACGCCTATCCGGGCGCTCGCTCGTGAAGCGGATAAGGCGCGTGCCGCCAGATTGGGGGTGTACCCGATTTGCCGCGCGATTTGGAGGATTCGTAGACGAGTCGATTCCTTAATCCCCTCGCGGCCATGCAGCGCTCTATCAACCGTGCCGATCGACACGTCTGCCAATTCGGCGATCAGATGGATTCCGCGATTCTCTTTGCGCATTCCTTTGACTCCATGCGCGGTGCACCGGCGCAGAGTGATTTGACGTTCGAAATGTTTACGTTTCCAACTTATACTACCGCATTAGCCGAAAAGGAAATGTCAAATGGAAAGACCTTACCGTTAACGTGCACGCTAGACGGCAGATGTGAGCGCCCCGTGAGTTCGACTTGCAACCACCGCCATGGTTCGCGCACGAAAAAACATTCAGGAGGAAGTCTTTTGTGACCGAGGGTCACGAGAAGTAGTTCGATCTATCCCCCTCCGCCCGAGAAAATGCTTTCTTCTTTTGGGATGAGTAGAATCAATCTGCTGGTTAATTGGCGCACTGCCAGCCGGAGGACTTTCCTTGTTTGTTAGTCGTGCCAACATCGCTTCTATAGCAGCGCTATCAGCTCTTTTGTTGGCTGCCGTCCCGGCTTCTATTCCTCGAAGCTCGCAATCCAAGGCCCCTGCAGCGCCAGAAATTAGATTCTCTCTGCAAACGCTTCCCTTCAGTGTTGACTCAGACGAAACTCTAAAGACTCCCCATGCTCCGGCGACCATGGCCGGAGGGGTCGCCGTGTTTGACTATAACCGCGACGGTCGGCCGGATATTTTTTTCACCAATGGAGCCAACATCGAAACTCTAAAAAAGGATTCACCAAGATTTTCTAATCATCTTTACCGAAATGACGGCAATGGCAGCTATACGGACGTCACCAAGGAAGCTGGGCTGACCGGAACAGGTTATGACATCGCCGTAGCCGTCGGCGACTATGACAATGACGGCTATCCCGATCTATTTGTTGGAGGAGTTCACGGCAACACGCTGTACCACAACAATGGAGACGGAACCTTCACAGATGTCACTGCGAAGGCGGGGCTGAACCATTCGGTCGATCCTCAGTTCGGTCCCCTTTGGACAGCCGCAGCGGCTTGGGTGGACGTCAACAACGACGGTCTTCTCGATCTGGTGGTCATCAATTATTTGCGTTGGGATATAAACACAGAAAAGCTCTGTCCGTTCGCTGGCGGATTCGATTACTGCAGCCCGAAGCTCTACCCAGGCCAGCCCAACCAGTTATTTCTGAATCGTGGGGATGGGACGTTCGAAGATGTTTCGGAAAAGTGGGGGCTGCGCTCACACGTCGGAAAGGGAATGGGAGTGGGGGTTGCTGATTACGATCTTGACGGCCGACCGGATCTTTTTATCACCAACGACACTTCTTATAATTTCCTTTTCCACAACACTGGAGAGAAGTTCGAAGAAGTTGCGTTTCAACAAGGAGTCGCGTTGGTGGAAGATGGCGGCTTCATCTCCGGGATGGGCTTGGATTTTCGCGACTATAACAACGACGGCTATCCCGATATCGTTTTTGTTGCGCTAAACGATCAGACATTTCCTTTATTCCAGAACAAAGCTGGAAAAGGCTTCGAGGAAGTGACGTCACCCAGTGGCCTGCGGAAGCTCTCTCTGGGCATGTCTGGGTATGGTCCGGGCTTGTTCGATTTCGACAACGACGGCTGGAAAGATTTATTTGTTTCGCGTGGCCACGTAGAGTCGATCACGACACCGACCTACCAGGTTGATCAGTACAATACCGTGTTCCGCAATCTTGGCGCTAATGGGCAATGGCAAGCCCTGACTGCGCAAGCAGGCTTGCAGGCCGCGCCGCCCGCCCGTCACCGGGGCGTTGCGTTTGGCGATCTCGATGGCGACGGAAGAGTGGATGTGGTGGTGTCAGCCCTGGCCAAAAACGCAGAGATTTGGATGAATCGTTCGGAGAACTCCGGCCACTGGCTTGACATCGCTCTGGAAGGCACAAAGAGCAATCGCGACGGCATCGGGGCACGCATTAAGATCGTCACTTCCACCGGATCTCAGTACAATCACATGACCACGAGCGTCGGCTACGCTTCCTCCAGTTACGGGCCGGTCCACTTCGGACTCGGCTCGGACAACAAAGTCAAAGTGATCGAGATCCATTGGCCTTCCGGCCTCGTTCAAACGCTTCACGACGTCACGGGCGATCAAATTCTCCACGTAAAGGAATCCGCTGTGAAGTAATATGCTCTGGATTTTATGCCCTTCGTGACCACCCTTCGAAATATTTGCTTTTTAGTGATTCTCGGGATCGCTGCCTTTCCGCAAATATGTACTGCGCTCGGGCAAGCCGGATATGTCGAGTTCAAGGGTCAACCGGGCGATTTCATCCTCGTCCAAGGCAAACAAGTTGCTCCGCTGTATGTCGATTCCAACGACTACCCTGGAGTCGCTCGTGCAGCAAGTGATCTGTCGCAAGACATTCAGCGAGTGACTGGCAGAATTCCAGCTAGTGTTCACGAACTATCCGCTTTGGGCGGCGCCGCTGTGCTTATCGGTACCGTCGGGAAAAGCGCTCTTGTCGAACGACTGATTCGCGAACACAGAATCGATGTTTCAGCTCTTCGAGACAAATGGGAGTCTTACCTGGTTCAAACTGTCGCCCATCCGTTCCCAGGAATTCCATCGGCCTTGGTTATTGCTGGAAGCGACAAGCGCGGAACCATCTACGGCATCTACGAGATTTCCGAGCAGATCGGCGTATCCCCCTGGTATTGGTGGGCCGATGTTCCCGTTCCGCATCGCGAGGCGCTTTTTGTTAAGCCAGGTCGTTATTTTCAAGGGGAGCCTGCCGTCAAATACCGTGGCATTTTTCTCAACGATGAAGCCCCGTCCTTAACTGGCTGGGTCAATGAGAAATTCGGCGGCTACAATCACAACTTTTATGTAAAGGTTTTCGAGTTGCTCCTTCGCTTGCGCGCCAATTTCCTTTGGCCTGCCATGTGGGGCAGTGCCTTCAACGAGGATGACCCTCTCAATCCGAAACTGGCAGACGAATACGGAATCGTGATGGGCACCTCTCACCATGAACCCATGCTGCGTGCGCAACAGGAATGGAAACGCCACGGGAAAGGTCCATGGAACTACGTCACGAATGGCGAGGAGTTGCGCCAGTTCTGGTCCGAGGGCGTCGAGCGCAACAAAAATTACGAGAGCATTATCACCCTTGGCATGCGCGGCGATGGCGACATGCCCATGTCCGAGCAGAGCAATGTCGATCTGCTGGAGAAAATTGTTGCCGAGCAACGTAATATCCTCGCTAAAGAAATGAATCCCGACGTGACCAAAATTCCCCAGAATTGGGCGCTCTATAAGGAAGTGCAAGAATATTATGAGAAGGGCATGCGCCTTCCCGATGACGTGACGCTGCTGTGGTGCGACGACAATTGGGGCAACATTCGGCGGCTCCCCACTCCCGAAGAACGTCATCGCAGCGGGGGCGCTGGCATTTATTACCATTTCGATTACGTCGGCGACCCTCGTTCCTATAAGTGGATCAATACGAATCCCATTCCCAAAGTTTGGGAGCAGATGAACCTTGCGTATCACTACGGCGCCAATCGAATCTGGATCGTCAATGTCGGGGATTTGAAACCCATGGAATTTCCGATGGATTTTTTCCTCACGTTCGCCAGGGATCCTGACAAATGGCCTAAGGAAAAGCTTGGTGAATTCACGGAACTTTGGGCCGAGCACCAGTTCGGGCCCACCTACGCCGCGGAAATCGCCGATCTCATCTCGAAGTTCGGCAAATATACGGGCAGGCGCAAACCCGAGCTCGTCGACCCGACTACTTTTAGTCTCGTCAACTATGGAGAGGCGGATCGCGTCAACTCGGAATACCAGTCCGCCTTAGAGGAAGCCGCCCAAATTTATCAGAAACTACCTGCGAATTATCGCGACGCGTTTTTCCAACTTGTGCTGTTTCCTATCAAGGCGCCCGCGCTAGTCACTCAACTTTACATCACAGCGGGAAAGAACGAACTCTACGCGAAACAGGGTCGTGCCAGCACCAACGATATGGCAGCGCAGGTCCGCGCATTATTTCAGTCTGATGCGGATCTGTCTTCCTACTACAATCACGTCTTGTCCCAGGGTAAATGGGACCACATGATGGACCAAACCCACATCGGCTACACCGGCTGGCATGATCCGCCGGAAAATGTGATGCCGCAGTTGATCGAATTAGCTATTCCTACGCCCGCAAAAATGGGCGTGGCAGTGGAAGGTTCCACTTCAGCTTGGCCCGGCGAATCAGAACAAGCGGTACTTCCTCAATTCGACAATTTTGCCCGGCAGTCCCGGTTCATCGACGTTTTCAATCGCGGGCGCGCTCCGTTTCACTTTTCGGCGGCCACTAGCGAATCGTGGATCATTGTTAGCCAACCCTCGGGTGAAATCGAGAAAGAACAACGCCTGCAGGTCACCATGGACTGGAAAAGGGTTCCAACCGGTATCAACGAGGGTTCCGTGACCATTACCGCGTCGAGTGGAAAGTCCGTCACCGTGAAGCTGTCTGCCTTTAATCCGAAGCATCTCGCTCGTGACTCGGTGCGCGGGTTTGTAGAGTCCGATGGCTATGTGGCGATTGAAGCACAACATTTCACTCACAAATTAGATACTTCGGGGGCTCGTTGGGAAGTAATCACGGATTACGGACGCACCGCCTCTGCCATGTCGGTCTTCCCGGTCGATGCGGCGAGTGTGACCTCGCAAGGCGGCACTGCTTGCCTTGAATATCAGATGTATTTTTTCAATCCAGGCAGGGTTGAGGTTGAAGCGCTTCTCGCGCCATCACTGAATTTCGTTCCGGGCCGCGGCCTTCGATATGGCGTTTCGTTCGATGATCAGCCACGGCAAATCATCGATGCCCTTGCGAGCAACTCGACAGAGGATTGGTCCAGGTCGGTGGAAGACAACGTCCGAGCCAGCAACTCTTGGCATACTGTTGAGGGCACCGGCTACCACACGCTTAAGTTTTGCATGGTTGATCCCGGCATCGTTCTCGAGAAACTAGTGGTCAAACTTGGCCCAGTCAGGCCCAGTTATCTTGGACCACCCGAAAGCTACCACGGTACCGATAGCGTTTCTCGCGTGGAAGACTTGAACAACGGAGTACAATAAATCAGTTGTGCCAGAATCCTCGGTCAGAGGGCCGCGAGCCAATCTGCTAATGCTCTCGCCGCGATTTCTCCGGCCATGTAAGAGTGTCGGCCCGGCCCAGCGCGGTGGACTCTCTGTCTCCACTGGAATAAGATCAGTGCAACGAAAGAAAGAAGACGGTGCCAGTGACGGCACCGAAGGGATCATTCAATGATCGGTGCAAAACCGCCCCGTACCAAACGCGGCGGAGCAGTAACCCTGAAAGCGGTTGCCCAACATCTAGGATTGACCCCGGGAACAGTTTCCGCAGTCCTGAATGATACCAAAGCTGCCCGTACTATCCCCGAGAACACCCGCAAACGCATCATCGACGCTGCACGTCAGATGAACTACCAGCCTAATTTCCTGGCTCGCTCCTTGCGTGTGAAACGAACCTATACGGTTGGCGTGATTGTGGAAGAAATCGGAGACGCCTACGGTAGTTTGGTTGTCGGTGGAATCGAGCCCTTTCTACGAGAGAGTAATTTCTTCTTCCTGACCGTGGCTCACCGGCACGACCCCACGCTACTGCGAACCTATTCTCAATTGCTCATTTCGCGGGGAGTCGAAGGCCTGATCACCATCGACACTTCCATCCACGAGGAGCCGGAGCTGCCCACGGTTGCCGTCGCCGGCCATCAGAGCGTCGAAAATGTCACCAATATTATTCTGGATCATCACCGGGCCGCCGAACTTGCTTTGCGATATCTCAAGGAATTAGGCCATGAGCAGATTGCTTTTCTTCGCGGGCTTCCGAAAAGCTCAGATTCCGAGGCGCGATGGGAAGCCATCAAAGATGTGGCCCGGAGCTTTGAGATCCAGATCCGGCCGGAACTCGTCCTACAAATCGAAGACACGGATTCTACTCCGGAACTCGGGTATCCTTACGGCAAGGCTTTGCTGGAGCGGAATATTCCGTTTACCGCTCTATTTGCATATAACGACATTTCGGCGATCGGCGCGATGAGAGCTTTTCAAGAGGCGGGGCGGCGTGTTCCGGAGGATATTTCCGTGATCGGCTTCGATGACATTTCGATCGCATCTTATTCGCTTCCCCGACTTACCACCATTCGTCAGCCTCTGGAAAAAATGGGCATGATCGCTGCGCAGACATTACTGGAGAGAATCGAGCAGGACTCTGTGTTTGTTCCAGAGATTGCTGTCGAACCCGAATTGATCGTGCGCCAGTCGGCGGGGCCACCGCGTCAACTTTGATCCTTCTCCGTCATGGGTCAGCCGCAGGCCTAATGTGCACGCGGGGTAGTCGACTGACACCAAGGGAGGCAGGGAAGAAACAGCATGTGAACTTGCTGTTTCTCAGGTGATCCGCAAGCCGAAGCGCCATGATCGTCAACGTAGGGTTCGCAAATCCGGTCGGGGGGACATCGAACTTCCCGCTTGGTACAGGCTTTCGATTCCGTGCACGCGACCATTTACTTCGGTTACCAACCGTATTCGTTATTTAGTTCGACAGGCTAACGCCTGCTTTGCCTTCTCTTTTTCGGCTGGGCGGAGATTGTTTATTTGGAGGGCTGCCTGGAGCGTGTCGTTGCACAAGATCAGGCACGGAGATATATTATTTCCTCCTTCGGTTTCCGAGTAAGTCGACCAACCAAGGCACGGATTCGCCATGAGAATTATGAAAAGAAAGATCGCAATGAGTTTCGTATTGTTGTTTCTGTGTGTGGCTGGCGGGTTGTGGCGCGCTTCGGCAGCACCCGCACCGGCGACGACCGCGGCGCGGGCCGGAAGCAACCGCTCGTACGAGATTACTGTCCCCGCCACACAGGAATGGGTGGACACGAAAATCGATCTTCGCGGAGGCGCAAAGCTGCGCTTCACGGCCACCGGTCAGATCACCTATCCACCAGATGATTCCTACGCCGGAAAGTCCAGAACGCACGGAACGTTTGGCCCGAATGGGCTTCAGCGTGGATGGGCTGATCTGATTCATCAATATGCCGTGCAGAACGCCGGTCACGGCGCGCTTATCGGCCGAGTCGGTTCCGACCAATATGGCCAGGCATTTCTGATCGGGGAAAGCAAAGAATACGATGTGCCCGTAGCAGGGCGATTGTGGGTCGGTCTGAATCAAAGCATGAGCGAAGCCGCAACCGCGACGGGAAGCTTTCAGGTAAAGATCGAGATTCTTGCCGAAGGTTCCGCCGATGCGACAAACGCAGGAGGTCCGCTAGAATCGCATGTGCCGGGCGTCACCCCGGATTTGCTCAGCAAAATCCCACGCCGGGTTACCGATCCCAACGGCAAACCGGGTGACATGGTGAACGTCCTGATCATCGGAACTCAAGACCAAATGGTCCAGGCCTTCACTTCGGCAGGATGGGTGCAGGTAGACAAGACGGTGCAGAATACTGCACTTACTGCCTTGGTCGATTCGCTCGAAAAAAAAGATTACCTGACGATGCCGATGAGCATGCTTTTTCTTTTCAACCGTTCCCAGGACTATGGATTTGCTCATGCCGAACCAGTGAGGGTAGCCATGTCCAGAAATCATCTCCGCGTTTGGAAATCTCCATACGTGGTTGCCGGCCGCCCTGTGTGGTGCGTGGCCGCTACCCACGACATTGGTTTCGAGCGGGACCAACGCAATAACGGCATTACCCACAAGATCGATCCAAACGTCGACGGCGAGCGCGAGTATGTAAACGGCACGCTTTCCGGCACGGGCCTAGTCGTTCAGCGCGATCACGTTACTCCACCAGATCCCCTAACCACCGCCAAAACTGCCACCGGGGGAGAGTTCCACTCCGACGGACGCATCGTCGTGTTGGTGCTCGCAAACTCGAAGATTGCCAGCAACTGAATCGCAGTAGTGCTCTTGGGTCTCTTATGTTGTGTAGTCGCCAATCTTTAGACTGGCGGGTGTGGTCCTTTGGCGAGCTTGCGGGAAAAGTTCCGAAGATTCGTCATTCCGAACGGAGTCTTCGGAGTGAGGAATCTCTCTTCGATCGATCCAACAGAGATTCCTCGCTTCGCTCGGATTGACGGTAAAGTTTTTTCGCAGACATCTTCAGCCGTATCCGTAAATGGCGCAACTGCAACGACGGCTTTTTCGCTAGGTTATGACCAAGCCGCACCCAAGACCGCGGCTACCACCAGTAACTGAGCATGATTCTTCACGGTTCCGACGCCGAGAAAGCAGCGAGCGTAGCGGGGCTGAGCAATCCCGCGGATTGCCGATCCAGATAAACGGTAGTGTTGAAATGCGTCCGCAAAATGGAAGCAGGCGCAAGGGGACTGATCTCACCTTGGAAACATGCCTGAATCGCCTTAGCCTTGCGCGCATCCGGAGCGACACAGATGATTTCTCTCGCCTTCAGGATCTGCCGTATGGACATCGAGATTGCTCGGCTGGGAACATCGGCAATATTCTGAAACCATCCTTCACCAACCTGCTGTTTTCGGCACGCTTCGTCGAGACGAACGATTATGTACGGTTCCTCAGTCTGGAAATCCGCGGGCGGATCGTTAAATGCGAGATGCCCATTCTCACCGATGCCCACGAAGGCGATATCAATCGGCGATCGACTGATGGCCTGGCCGACGCGATGGATCATCTCGGCAGGATCGGAGGTCCCGTCCAGCACATGAACATTGCTGATTTCTGTCTTATTAATCAATCGTTCCTGAAGGTATTTGCAAAAGCTGGCAGGATGGGTCATGGGCAGCCCGACATATTCGTCTAAATGAAAGAGCTCTACCTTTTTCCATTCGACTCCGGGAATCGAGGTGAGTGCATCGAGAAATTCGAACTGCGACGCTCCGGTGGCCGCTACAATGCGCGCTCCACCACGACCAGCGATCGCCAAACGAATGGCCGTGAGGGCCTGATCGGCTGCCGTTCTCGCGAGTGAAGCCTTATCGTCAAATATCCTGAGAACCATGTGCAGTGCCTCCAGCTATGCGGTTGGCGCAACTGCGCTGCTTATGTGTTGAACGCCATGTTCTCATTGCCTTGACATCATACTAGCCCCGTGATGTTCTCTCTCGTGACGAGACTTCTTTGCATGTACCGGTTGCACTGCGCGCCGTGCGTGCACGCCGCGGTTCAAACTGAATTGTGGAGACGGAACAATGAGCGACCAGAAAACCATAATGAACCGCAAAACGTTTTTGACCAATTCCGCCGCCTTATTCGCCGGAGGCGCCGCGATTGCTAGCACGGCTCTCTCCTATAGCAAGATCGCGGGCGCCAACGATAGGATTTCCTTGTGCCACATCGGCAACGGAAGCCGAGGCCATGACTTGGATTGGATCGCATCGCAGCTACAAACCAGCCATCAAGTGGAAATGACCACCGTCTGCGATTTATGGCGAGTGAACCGTGAGAAGGCGATAGCGACGAATGCGAAATATTACAGCCGCGCTCCCCGCGGATTTCAATATGTGGAAGACGTCCTGGCGCTTAAAGATGTGGACGCCGTGATCATCTCGACGCCAGAGCACTCGCACTCGCCCATCCTGACAATGGCTATGAATGCGGGCAAGGACGCCTATGTGGAAAAGCCCATGGGTAACGTGCTGGAAGAGGCGAAAGCGGCGCGCGATGCGGTCACGAAAAGCGGACGCATCGTTCAAGTTGGCACCCAGCATCGCAGCGAACCTTATCCCCGGGCAGGCTACGAATTAGTGCAGAGCGGCGTTTTGGGAGACGTGAGCAAGGTCGAGATTGTTTGGAATTACCATGGCCCCCGTTGGCGCGGGAGGCCCGAAACGAAATTAATTCGAGAGCAAGACACGGATTGGAGCAAGTGGTTGCTGACTAAACCGTATCGGCCGTTTGATCCGAAAGTCTATTGCGAATTCCGTTTGTACAGGGAGTTTTCCAGCGGCATTCCCGATCAGTGGATGAGTCATGCGACTGACTTGGTGCATTGGTACATGAAAGATAGCTTTCCCCGTTCTGTCGTCGCTCACGGTGGTGTCTTTGCCTGGCACGATGGACGCGAGAACGCCGATACCTTCCAAGCCTTATTGGAATATCCAAAAGGCTTTTTGCTCAGCTATTCCACGAGTTTTGGCAACGATGCGCCAAGCTTCACGCGCTACATGGGAAAGAAGGCGACTCTCACGAACATTGGAGGCGAAGGCAGCCCGCGTTATCAATTAGTGGAAGAACGAGGCAATCACGAAGACGATGCCAACATCGACCAACGGAGGCCTTCGAAATATGTGCTTCTCCCCGGCGAGAACAATCTCCCGCCTATGGGCATCGACGATCTAAGCACCGAACACATGGCCAACTGGTTCGAATGCATGCGCTCCCGTCAACAGCCGCATTGCACCGTTCAAGATGGATTTGCGCATTCCGTGGCATGCATGATGTCGGCGCAAGCGTATTGGTCCGGCCGCAAGCAGTATTGGGACGCCAGCGCCGAGACCATCCAGGATCACGCTTAACGCGGCTTCCAGAAAAGACCTTAGTTACGACGCACTTTTTACGGCAACGAAATTGCCATAGCCCACGATCATCGTGGATCCCACCAGTACCAACAGGCTGAGCACCACCAGAAATTTCGTGCGCATGCCAGCGCCTTTCCATTCCTTCAGTGCGATGCCCCACAGGGTACTAAAAATAATGATGCTGGCCATGTGCAGGGTCCAACTGGAAAATCTGAAGCGGCCCATCTGCGTTTCGCCCATGGTGTAAAAGAAAAACTGAAAGTACCAAGTGGTTCCAGCCAGCGCGGAAAAGAAATAATTCGCGAGCATCGGTGCTATCGCTAATGTGCTCTTTTCTACAGAAATCGCGACGCCTGCGGCCATTTCCTCACCCGGCGCGTCCGTGGCCGTTTCCAGAATCGGTTCGTCGGCTCGCTCAAGCACCTCTGGACGTACCTTCGACGACAAATATTGATATCCGCTGTGGTTCCTAATATTCAGCATGACGCACCAAATGAAGTTCGTAGTGAATCCGCCGAGCAACACCACAATGAGCGCCGGAAGGCCCTGCCAGATTGGCGAAGTGCCATGCTTCACGGTGAGGGCCTTGATCGGATCGCCGGCCGCCAGGCCATAAGCGAAGCAGGCGCTCATAATTCCAGAAAAGGTGGCCACCAACAGGCCGTGCTTCAAATCAAATTCTTTGATCGAGGCGCGTTTCTGCTCCGATGACATCTCCCTTTCTTTAGACATTCCCGCCGCTCCGGCAAAAATGATGCCCAAAACGCAAACGGCGACACCAATCAGGATGATCCGCCCAGACGACGTGCCCAACACCTCGGACCGGAATACACCACGAAAAATGGGTGGCATCAACGTTCCGAAAACAGCCGTATATCCGAGCGCAACCGCCATGCCAAGGGACATGCCCAGATAGCGCATGGTCAAGCCGAAGGTGAGACCGCCCAGACCCCAAAGCACCCCAAACGTGTAGGTCCAGAAGAGACTGCCTGCCGGGGCTTCGTGAAGTACTTGAAGCACGCTGCGGGTCATCACGAAAGCCAGCAACCATGGAGCGATGATCCAACTGAAGAAACCGCCCACCAGCCAATAAGTCTCCCAAGACCACAGCTTCACGCGACGGAACGGAACATAGAAGCTTGCGGACGCCAAGCCTCCGAGCCAATGTAAGAAAACGCCCAAGGGCGGATTTGGTACGAGCAAATAGTCCTCTTTGTTTTACTTCCAACCGGGGCGAACACTCCCCCGAAAATCCCGCCACCGCAAAGGAAACCACGGCGAATCGCGACTCTATGGCCAGCGCAGCTACCTTGTCAAACGTCAAACGAATTTCGGTATAAAAATCACAGCGCCGAAGGAGTGTCCAACGAACTTTTTCTTCATACCCAAACCATGCAACGTATAATTACGGTTCGGGCAAGAATTATTGTGTGTTGCGTCTCTCGTGTAATCTTATCGTCTGGCGCGCCTTGGCGTACCAGGCGGTCCATCATAGGCAATTCGCACAATGGGGACGCGTGAAGGGTTTTCTCATGAGGACAACAGAGCAACTTCGATACTTGGAAGATCGCTGGGACGATCAGATCGCGAACGACCTCGACCAGCCTGAATTGCTGCGATACCGCTCCAACCTATTGGGCTCGGATCTGCGTATCACCAACTTCGGAGGAGGTAACACTAGTTCTAAAATCGGAGAGCGGGATCCGCTCGATGGCTGCCATGCCACGGTCTTGTGGGTTAAGGGCAGTGGCGGTGATCTCGGAAGCATTCAACGTCAAGGTTTCGCCACTTTATATCTTCAGAGGTTGCATGCCGCGGAGAAACTTTATCGTGGCGTAGAGTTTGAGGACGAGATGGTGGCGATGTACCCGCTATGCGCTTTTGGCAGCAATGCCGTAGCGGTTTCGATCGATACGCCTCTCCATGCGTTTCTTCCCTTTACCCACGTTGATCACCTGCATCCAGATTGGGGAATTGCCTTGGCTGCAGCGGCCAACGGGCGCGAGAAACTGGAGGAGTTCAATCGTTCCTTTGATCATCGACTGGTCTGGCTGCCCTGGCAACGCCCGGGATTCGAGTTGGCCATGATGTTGCGCCAGGCAGTGAACGACTGTGCGGGTTGTGATGGGATTGTTTTGGGTGGACACGGGCTGTTTACCTGGGGAGAGACCCAGCGCGAGTGCTATCTCAATACGCTGACAGTCATCGATCACTTGGGCCAGTTCGTTACGAAGCACGCGGAAAAGAAAGGGAATACCCTTTTCAGCGGCAATCTCTTCCCCGCGCTGGAAAACCATCGCGAACACGCAGTCGACATTTTTCCATTTATCCGCGGACGCGTTTCCAGCCAACAGCGCATGATCGGAAATTTCAGCGGCAACCCGGAGGTTCTGCGCTTCGTTAATTCTCAGGATGCGCAGAAGCTGGCGCACCTGGGCACCAGCTGTCCGGACCATTTCATTCGTACGAAAATTCGTCCGCTGTTTGTGCCCTGGGAACCCTCCAGTAGCTTGGATGGTCTACGCCAGAGCATCGACGCTGCGCTGCAGGTTTACCGGGGAGAGTACCAACAGTATTACCACTCGTTCGCGCTCGCTGATTCACCAAAAATGCGCGATGCCAATCCCACCGTTGTGCTGATTCCCGGAATCGGCATGTTCAGTTTCGGCAAGAACAAGACCGAAGCGCGTATTACCGGCGAATTCTATACCAATGCCATTCACGTCATGGAAGGGGCCACTGCTCTCGAATCTGGCAAGGTTCCGGTGGAATTACCTCAGGCAGGCCCTGCAGCAAAGACAGAGAGCTTTTTGGTCTACTCAAATTATGTTGCCCTTCCGCCGTCGGAAGCTTTTCGCATCGAGTACTGGAAGCTGGAAGAGGCGAAAATTAAGCGCCAGCCACCCGAGAAGGAGTTAAGCCGGCACATCGTAGTGGTGGCCGGAGGCGGAAACGGTGTGGGGCACGCCACTGCTCTGCTAGCGGCGCAACGTGGAGCCCACGTCATCGTCGCGGACGTCGATACTGATGCAGCAAAAAAAACCGGCGCAGAACTACAAAAGATTGCGGGCAGGGAAGCGGCCGCCGTTCTTTCGGTCGACATCCGGAATCGTCAGGCCATCCGCAAGGCTTGGCGAGAAGTCATTGCCACCTACGGCGGCATCGACATTCTAATCAATACAGCAGCGATATTTCCGTCCTCGCCCGATGGCGTCATTGGCGATGCGCAATGGGATACAACGCTGGATATTAATGTGACCGCGAACTACCGATTGGCCGACGAGGTCTCCCGAATTTTCCGCGAGCAGAATTTGCAGGGAAATATCGTGCTGACGAGTTCCGCCAACGCTGTAGTCCCTAAGCGCGGCAGCGAAGCCTACGACGTTAGCAAAGCCGCACTCAGTCATTTGGTCCGCGAACTGGCCATATCGCTTGCGCCTAAGGTGCGAGTGAACGGAATTAGCCCCGCGACGGTGGTAAAGGGATCGACTATGTTCCCGCGCGACCGCGTCATTACCTCCCTGAAGAAATATGAAATCAACTTTGACGTGAACGCGACGGACGAAGAACTGCGCTCACTCCTATCTGAGTTTTACGCCCGGCGCACGCTCACGCATCAGCCTATCGAGCCACAGGATTGTGCGGCGGCCATCCTGTTTCTGGCCGGACCACAGTCCCGTTGCACGACAGGTCATCTCATCCCAGTGGATGGTGGGCTCACAGAAGCTTTCCTAAGATAGTGCCCTTGCCGCAAAGATGTCCGGCGGCAAGGGCGGATCGAGAATAAAGCGATGGAGTCGGCGGAGAAAAAAGCGGCTCTTGTTGCCGTTGATTTGGGTGCACAGAGCTGCCGTGTCTCGTTGTTGCAATGGAACGGTGGCCAGTCTCGGATTCACATCATTCATCGTTTCCCCAATTCCCCGATCCCCACACAGGCCGGCTTGCGTTGGAACATCGGCCGAATCCTGGATGGAGTCCAGCAGGGCCTGCATTTGTGCGCACAGGCCGCACCCGAAGGAATCGCGGCGGTCGGTGTGAATGGCTGGGCCGTTGATTATGTTCTCCTGAGTGAAAACGGAAACGCTTCTGCAGATCCTTACTGCTATCGGGATGAAAGAACGCAAGAAGCCCAAAAGAAGGTCCATCAGCTTATAGATCCATCGCAGCTCTACTCCTTAACTGGTATTCAGTTGCTTCCTTTGAACACGCTGTATCAGCTTTACGCCGACAAAGAGGCGGGAGTGAATCCCGCGACACCGTGGCTCAACCTGCCTGAATATGTGACCTATCGGTTGGGCGGGCAACGCGTGGCCGAATACACCAATGCCACGCACACCCAGTTAGTACGATTGGGGACCCAGTCGTGGTGTCAGGAAATATTTCAAGCGACCGGGTTAGACGTCGCAGCCGCTCCGACGATCGTGTCTACCGGATCCGTGGTTGGTGATGTAGGTGGGGAACTGGGGGTACTTCCGGCCTTCCGCGGCACCAAACTTGTCGTTCCCGCTTGCCACGACACTGCATCAGCGATTGCTGCGATTCCCGCCACGGGTAACGATTGGGCATTCATAAGCTCCGGCACGTGGTCGCTGGTGGGCACGGTTCTGCAGAGTCCTTGTGTAACGGAAGACGCGCGGCGAATGAATTTTACCAACCTCGGTGGCGTTGGCCGGTCCACCAGCTTTCTGAAAAATGTGAATGGCATGTGGCTGTTGCAACAGTGCATGGAAGAGTGGGAGGAAGGCGGTATGTTGATCACCGTGGAAGAGTTGGTGCAAGCGTCTGCCGCGCTTCCTCCGCCAGATCATCTGATCGACGTCGATGACCCACAATTGACGCTTCCCGGCGGCATGCTCGCAAAGATAAATGCGCAACTCAAACGCTCCGGTCACCGCCCATTTTCACCAGAACCAAGCGATATTCCTCGGATCGCCAACATCATTTTCCACAGCTTGGCGGCGCGTTATGCAAAGGTACTGGCATCCGTTGCTGCGATTACCGGCAAAAAGCTAAAGCGCCTTTTCATTGTGGGCGGTGGCAGCAAGAACTCCTTATTGAATCGGCTCACTGCGGAACGGACTGGTCTGCAGGTAATGCTTGGTTCGGCCGAGAGCTCAACCCTGGGTAATTTCGCCATCCAACTGGCAACCCTGCGCGGAAGCTGGAACGAGAGCACAGGCGTGGTGCCATCGGAGGTAACACGATGGGCCGAGCGATTGGCCGAACCGTTGTTGGAAGACACGCACAAGCGGGACGCGGATTGACCAAACACCATTAGCGACAACATTTGTTTGCGGTCACACTTGAGGACACCATGAGCACAAAACAAGTTGACGTGGTTTGGAAGGCACTCGACGGTCTCCGCGTGGAACTCCCGTCATGGGGTTTCGCGAACACCGGCACACGCTTTGGCAAGTTCATCCAACCAGCCGCCGCCACCACCATCGAAGAGAAATTCAGCGATGCCGCTCAGGTTCATGCAGTAACCGGCGCCTGTCCGACATTGGCCTTGCACGTACAGTGGGACCTGCCCAAAGGATTGGAAGATGCGGCCAAAGTAAAAACACTCGCTAACAAACATGGAATCCAGCCCGGCTCCATCAACCCAAATGTGTTTCAGGATCAGGAATACAAGCATGGGTCGCTTGGAAATCCTGAACAATCGATTCGGCGCAGAGCCCTAAAACATATTCTCGATTGCATCGCCATCGCCGAAGCGCTGGGTTGCCAGGATATCTCGCCGTGGTTTGCGGATGGTTCCAATTATCCCGGCACGCAAAATATTCGCCATCGAATTGGTTATTTCGAAGAGGGGTTGCGCGAAGTACATGCAGCACTTCGCCCCGGCCAGCGGCTGCTGATCGAATACAAGCCTTTCGAGCCCGCCTTTTATCATACCGATGTCGCGGACTGGGGTATGGCCTTTTTGTTGGCCAAGGCCGCCGGTCCCCAAGCGTATGTCCTTGTGGATACTGGCCATCATTACCAAGGGCAAAACATCGAGCAAATTGTGGCGTGGCTGCTGCACCACAACATGATTGGCGGCTTTCACTTCAACGATCGCCGCTACGCGGACGACGATCTCACTCTCGGCTCCATCGATCCTTACCAGGCATTCCGCATTTTCCACGAAATTCTGGCGTTTCAGGCGGAACGCAATGCAGCCACCAACATCGCGTTTATGGTGGACCAGAGCCACAACCTGAAAGGGAAAATTGAAGCCATGATCCAGACCGTGTGCACCGCACAGGAGCTGTACGCCAAGGCTGCTACCGTGGATCATGAACGTCTGGCGGCATTACAGCAGAGCTGTTCACTTGTAGATGCCGAGGAATGCTTGCGCGGCGCGTTCTGGTTCGACGTGCGGCCAACCCTCACGGAGTGGCGAAAATCGCGCGGCCTGCCTGAAGATCCGCTGAAGGCCTTTCGTGAGAGCGGTTACTTGGAACGCGTGACCAGAGAGCGCCGCGAACACCACACCGGAGTGACCGCATCCTACGCGTGATTGACGTTGACAACGCAATACATCGTTACTCAATTCCCAGATGCTGCTGAAGCGCCTCGAGGCTGACCTGCTTGGTTTCCGGATACATATAGAGCACCACAAAGAACTGCAGCACCATCATTAATGCAAAAAACACAAAAGGATAAGCACCCGAGGACTTGGCCATGAGCGGAAAGATTCCGGAGATGAGCGCGTTCATGATCCAGTGAGCCGAACTTCCCAGGCTCTGCCCTTTAGCTCGCACCCTCGTTGGGAAAACTTCGCTAATGTATACCCAGATGACTGCGCCCTGAGAGATTGCAAAAAATCCGATGTAGCCGAGCAGCAGCCAAAGCAAAAAACCTTGATGTTTATTGCTGAAGAAAATCCCCGCCACTCCTGCCAGGCACACCGCCGTACCGACGGAACCGATGAGTAACAGCGTCTTGCGGCCCAATTTATCAATCAGCGTCATGGCCAACATGGTGGCCAACAGATTCATGCTTCCTACAGCGACCGCCTGCAAATTGCCAGACACTTCACTGAATCCCGCACTGGAAAAAATATCGTTGAGGTAATAGAGGATCGCATTTATCCCGGACAGTTGGTTAAACATTCCAATCGTCACCGCGAGAAATATCGGATAGCGATACTTTCTGCGAAAAAGGGACTCCGAAGTTTGAGAACGCTCAAGATGGATCGAACTAACAATTTCCTGCAACTCCCCTTCAGTGTCGAGCGAACCAATCATTTGCAACACCGATCTTGCCTCATCCAGTCGGCTTCTGGTGGCCAACCAGCGCGGGCTGCGGGGGATGCCGAAAAGCAGAATCAGGAACAGAATTGCGGGGACTGCGGCGATTCCGAGCTGCCAGCGCCATTCATGTGCTCCCAAACGGAGAGCCGCAATGCAGTAATTGGAGAAATAGGCGAGGAGAATTCCAATGACCACGTTGATTTGGAATAAGCCGACCAAACGCCCGCGTTGCTTTGCGGGAGAGACTTCCGCAATATAGACCGGACCAAGAACTGAAGAGCCCCCAATACCGATTCCGCCGACAAAGCGGGACAGCACCAACATGTGCCAACTCCAGGCAAAGGCACATCCCAGTGCCGACACAACGTACAACACCGCCAAGATGCGTAGGGTCTCCCGTCCTCCCAGGCGTTGCCCAATCACCCCGGCGGACATAGAGCCCAGGACGGTGCCCCACAACGCAATAGAAACGGTCAGGCCGAGAGTGCCAGGAGTCAGACTGTATTGCAGGGTCAGCGCGTGAGTGGTTCCAGCAATGACTGCGGTGTCAAAACCGAACAGAAGACCGCCGAGAGCTCCTACCACCGAGCATTTCAAAAGATACGAGTTCAAGGAGCTAATCCCAGTTTCTTGCGGTCACTTCAACATGTAAATCTGAACGGCGCTTTCACGCAGGGCGTCTCGAAGCCAGTACAGAATTTCCTAAACCGCCGGGCCTTTGCTGAGCCCAACTAGTTTCTGGAATTCCGGGTTGTCGTGCAGGCAATCGAGATCGGAGTCCTTAGCCGCCCAATTCAGATTGCTGTAGCCGACCTCAACAGCCTTTTTAAATGTCTCGTAGGCTTCCGTTTTTCTCCCCAGAATGCCGTAAGTGCATGCCGCATTGTAGAGGGTATTGGGGTCGCCGGGCCGCAGGGCAACCGCTGTCTGCAGGTGTCTGATGGCTTCGTCGGCGTCTTGTTCAGAATTGGCCAGGTTGCTAGCCAACAGGATGCGCGCACGCACGTCTTCCGGAACCAATTCCAGTTGTTGCCGCAGCACTTTCGACATGCGCTGACGAACGTTTTCGGCTTCTTCTTTTCGTCCCAGCCGTTCCAGCGCCCGGCTAAAAGGAATATAAGTATTGTAGTCGTCGCCGCTGGCTTCAATGGCCCGTTCCGTCAATGCAGCGGCCTCTTCGTTTCGGCCGCAGGAAAAATATGCGCGACCAAGCATGTTCCAGGATCCTTCACAGTCCGGCTTACGTTCGATGGCCCGCCAGGCCAGCAAGGCAGTTTCCTCATATTTCTTCTGCGCATAACAGATACGCGCACGCGCGACCAAAACTTCTGGCAGGTCGGGCGCTAGCGCCGTCGCTCGATCGCACGCAGCCAGTCCTCGGTCGATCCATTTGGGATTATGTTCGCGTATCTCGTAGACCAGTCCACATAAGTGGGCAATTCCTGCATGGGCTAAAGCGAAGTTCGGGTCCAACTGAATGGCCTGTTCAAACATTTGCAGCCCGTAGTCTAAATTCTCGCGCCGCGCATAACTCCTGCCGCGCAGGTAGAAATCGTATGCTTGGGGATTCTCGGTCGGCCTGCGCGCAATCGTTTTTTCTTCTTGCGGGGTCAGGGTGATCCGCAGCGCTTGAGCAATGCTTCGGGCGATTTCTTCCTGAATGGCGAAAACGTCTTCCATCTGGCGGTCGTAGCGTTCAGCCCAGACAGAATGCCTGGTCGAGACTTCCGCAAGCTGTGCCGTGATGCGCACGCGGTTGCCCGCTCGCCGGATGGAACCTTCCAGAACGTAGCTGGCGTCCAGCTGCTGGCCTACATTCAGAGCCGTGACCGCCTTGTCGCGGAAAGGCAGCATCTCCGAGCGGGGGAAAATCTCCAGTTGAGCGATCTTGGATAGCTCGGTGACAATGTCTTCGGTGATCCCGTCGCGGAAGTATTCGTCCTCTTTCGCCCCGCTCTGGTTTTCGAAGTACAGCACCGCGACCGATTTTTGTCTGGAGGGAACCGCGTGAGCGCCGGAAGCTGTAACGGCCTTCTCCGTAGCGGGCCGGCGGCTTGATTCAATGTCGCGCGTGAGGCGCTTCAAATCGGCTCGTAGTTCTGCGGCCGTCTGGCACCTCAGGTCGGGGTCCTTTTCGAGCGCCTTACCGATAATGCTTTCCAGCGCCAAAGGCAAACGCGCGTTTAGCTCTCTGGCAGGCGTGGGCACAGAATGCAAGATTCCATCGAAAATCACTGCCACGGTTGAGCCGCGAAACGGTACTGAGCCCGTGGCCATCTCGTAGAGAACAACCCCCAGCGAAAACAGATCCGAACGTGCATCCAGGTCGCCGCCTCGCGCCTGTTCTGGCGACATGTACGCCACCGTCCCCATCGAGCTCCCAGGGTTCGTCAGTTGTTCCCCGCAAACCATTTGCGTCAGTGTATTTCCGGATGCCCCGACTACCGATTCGGCGGCTTGGAGAACTGCCGGCGCGAGCTTCGCTAATCCAAAATCTAGAATTTTGGCCTGTCCACGTTCCACGAGAAAAATATTCGCAGGCTTGATATCGCGGTGTACGATGCCCTTCGAATGAGCCGCATCCAGTCCACTCGCGATCTGAATGCCGATCTCCAAAAGTTCGAGCATGTCTATGGGCTTGCCGCCAATGCGTTGTTTTAGGGTTTGGCCTTCGAGCAGTTCCATGGCGATAAATGGTCGTCCTTCGAACTCTCCAATATCGTAAATCGTGCAGATGTTCGGATGATTCAGAGCGGATGCGGCCCGCGCTTCGCGCCGAAATCGCTCGATCGTCTGGGCATCGTGAGAAATGTCGTCGGGAAGGAATTTAAGAGCGACACTGCGGCCCAGGCGCGTGTCTTTGGCTTTGTAGACCACACCCATGCCACCGCCGCCCAATTTTTCCATGACAGCGTAGTGGGAGATGGTCCGGTTCGCGATAGAGGAGGTATCTGTCATTGGGCCTGGAGTTTACCCCAGCAACCCAGAACCAGGCAATCTCACGACCTGCTATTCGGCTGTACGGAAATCGCTCAGGTGCGCCGTTAGCTCCACAATCGATCCCAGGACTTTTCCTGGTCCCATTGCGGTGTCGGCTCGAAATATCCAGTCCCTGGCGCCAAATGTTGTCGTACCACGTCTTCGTTCAGCGTCACGCCCAGCCCCGGCCGGCCGGGCACCTCGACCCACCCATGGTTTACGATCGGAGTCTTCACGCCCTCTTCAACCAGCGATGACCACCAGGGCACGTCGAGCGAGTGATTCTCCAATGCAAGGAAGTTCTCCGTGGCCGCGGCACAATGGACACTCGCCATACAGCCCACTGGCGTGCCGGCATAGTGCAGTGCCATGGGAACGCCGTAACTCTCAGCCATGTCCCCAATTTTATGCGTTTCCAGAATGCCGCCCGAGGTAGCCAGGTCCGGCTGAATCTTGCCAATCGCGTGATTCTCGCAGAGTACTTCGAACGGTTCCTTCAGATAAATATCCTCGCCGGTAAGAATCGGCGTGGGGCTTTCCAGGGAGATTTGCTTCAGCAAGTCGGTGTAGTTCCATGGAATCACATCTTCCATCCACGACAAATTATATTTCTCGTAAGCCTTGCCCAACCGAATGATCGACTTCACGCCTAAATGACCCAGATGATCCATCGACAGCGGAATCTCCACGCCCACCGCGTCGCGCACCGCTGCTACGTATTCTTCCAACATGGCGATGCCCTTGTCGGTCACTTCCATTGCCAACAAAGGATGCGGCAACTGGTGAGGCTGCCATTGTTCGATGTCCGTCGGATTGGTGACGGTTCCCGGCGTGCCTGCCACCATTTCAATTCCCAAATCCATCTTCAGCCAGGTAAGCCCCATCACTTCTTTGCGTTCCTTCATGCGTTGCGCATACACCTTGGGATCATTGGACTCGGTGGTATCCGCGTAGATTCGAATTTTGTCTCTAAATTTTCCACCGCCGAGCAAAGCATAAACGGGCGCGTTGTAGACTTTGCCGGTGATGTCCCACAACGCCATCTCAACCGCACAGACGCCACCGCCTTGTCGTGCATGCCCACCGAATTGTTTAATCTCCCGAAAAATTTTGTCGAGCTGTAAAGGGTTCTGTCCCACAACGCGGCTCTTCAGAAACAACGCATACGTAGCACTCGCTCCGTCACGCACTTCTCCCAAACCAGATACGCCTTGATTCGTGTCGATGCGAATGATCGGGCAGGGACTCGGCCCCGGCTTTGCGACCGTCGCGACACGCAGATCGGTAATCTTCAACGTCGACGGACTGGAGTTGGTGTTTACGCCTTTTGGGTATCCCTCGACAGCATCATTCGAAAGCAGACTAGCCCCCAGCGCCAACGCCGAAGCTTTCAGCACGATGCGGCGACCGATTACGTCACTGCCAGTCTTGTTCATGGGAGGGTCTCCTGACTGTACTGTCAAACTAGTTGCGCACACTGGGAGCAACCTCAAGGAGACGGTTGCAGCCCCCAAAATGTCAAATCATCGCTGCAAGCATTCAAACTGCATCCTACCATTTGCCGCGTTGCAACCGAGCGTGATAAATTGCCACAGATTCGAGACCTTCGGCGCGCGAATGAAACTCTCCGCGTGCGATTGCAACCGCCAAAGGATTTCTGATCGCTACACCACTATCAGCACAACTGGGGTCCCGCATGTTTAATGCACTTCCTAGCGCTACCGCAAGAATCGCTTCGAGGATTGTTCTTTTCGCGTGCGCAATCGTTCTGGCCGTCCCCGCCTTCGCAAACGCGCAGTTAGTCACTTTTTCCAAACAGGATCTGATCGACTACACTGCCGCGAACCCCTTCGATCGCTTTCCGGATGGCCGGCCCAAGATACCCGAATCCTACATTGAGCGGGCGCGCGATCTTTCCGCCGAGGAAGTCTGGGACGTACTCCAGGATAAAGGATTCAATAATCAGTACGCCGACGGATTTATCGTGTTACATCCTGGCAAAAATATGGTGGGGCGTGTTTTTACCGTGCAATTCATGCCCATGCGCGACGACGTGGATAAAGTTGCGGAGAAAAAGGCAAAGGACCGCGGCCTGCCGCCTCTGACCAACCAAATGGCGATCGATATGCTCCAGCCCGGCGATGTCCTGGTGGTTGATCTGTTCGGCAAGAAAGTGGATGGCACCATCGTCGGCGACAATCTCTTCTACTACGTGATGACCGCGACGCACAAAGGCGGCCTTGTCGTCGACGGCAGCGTCCGCGATCTCGACGGAATTTCCGAAATCGATATGCCCGCCTATTTCAAGTCTGTGGATCCCACGCCCATGGGCAACGTAATGCTTACCGGTATCAATGTCCCCGTTCGCATCGGCAATGCCATGGTCATGCCCGGCGATCTGGCCGTAGGAGATCGCGAAGGCGTCTACTTCGTCCCTCCGCAATTCGTCAAAGAACTTCTAGATCGTGCCGACATAATCCACATCCATGACGAATGGACCAAGATGAAATTCGCCGAGGGAAAATACAAATCCAGCGAAATCTATTCCAGTCCGACCGATCCCAAGTTGAAGCAAGAGTATCAGGAATATTTGAAGAAAAAATTGGATGAACTTCACAAACAACGTGGTTCGGAGCAGCAATGATGAAAAAAGATACCCAAACGCCGCAAACTTTAGTGCCGGAAATTTCGCGTCGAGGATTTTTAGGCAAGGTCAGTCGGAGTATCGCTGTTGCGACCGCCGCAGGCTCATTCTTGAAGGAAGCGATGGGGCAACAGGGATTGGTTGTGCCCGATCCGCCCGGAAAGAAAATGGGTTGGGCTATCGTCGGTCTGGGCAGTCTCTCCATTAACCAGATTCTTCCCGCGTTCGCCAAATGCGAAAGGTCCAAGCCTGTTGCCTTCGTAAGCGGCCATCCAGACAAGGCCAACAAATTAGCCGCGCGCTACGGAATCAATCCAAAGAATATCTACAACTACGAAAATTACGATTCCATCAGAGACAATCCCGAAGTCGATATCATCTACATCGTTTTGCCCAACTCCATGCATGCCGAATACACTATCCGCGGTTTCCAGGCCGGCAAAAACGTCCTGACTGAAAAGCCCATGGCCTGCACTCCGGCCGACTGCCAGAAAATGATCGACGCGGGCGGGCAAGCCGGCAAGAAACTCATGGTCGCATATCGCTGCCGCTACGAACCTTATAATCAGGAAGCCATTCGTGTCGCACGTTCAGGCGAGCTTGGGCCCACCCAAGTAATCGTCGCCGATGCCGGCTGGAGCGCCACCAATCCCAATCAGTGGCGTCTCAAAAAGGACCTGTCCGGTGGCGGCTCACTGATGGACATCGGCATTTACTCCCTCAACGCCGCCCGTTATCTTACCGGCGAGGAGCCCGCGGAAATTAATGCCATGATGTACAACGCCCCAGGGGATCCGCGGTTCAAGGAAGTGGAAGAAACCATCAACTTCCAATTGCGTTTTCCCAGCGGTGTCCTCGCGAATTGCACTTCCAGTTACGGCTATGTCTCACAGAGCCACTATCGCGTAATCGGAACGGAGGGTTGGCTCGATTTGGATCCCGCCACCTGGTATACCGGATTGCGCATGAGGGTCGGGCGCAAAAACACCGTCGACGAAATTGTTCTACCCGAACGCGATCACTTTGCGATGGAAATGGATCACATGTCGCAGTGCGTGATGGAAGATAAACAGCCGCTAACGCCAGGCGAGGAAGGACTCCGCGACATCACTCTGATGATGGCCATCTACGAAGCCGCCAGAACAGGCAGAGCCGTCAAGGTCTAGACGGGCCATCAAGCCAGTTTCTGCTCAGAAACGTCGAGGTGTAATCTGTCAAGGCTAGGCGCTTATTACTGTGCACGGCGTTTTTTTGCGCGCCGTACTCCTTGGTGCCTCGCTCTCTCTGTGTTCCTTGCCGCTGCGTTCGGTTTTTCGGCATTTGCGCCTACGCCTCCCACCACCGTTCACGGGTTGTGGGTTTGGAAGAGTCCAACGGTTCTGGAAGCCCCGAATGCTGTGGAATCTTTGCGCGATTTCTGCAGCTCCGAAGACGTCAACGAAGTATACGTGTCCATCTCGGAACGCAGCGAAGCAGAGGAGGAAGCCAAGCTGGTTCGCCTCATCTCTCTGCTCCATCGTTCCAGTATTAAAGTGGAAGCTTTGCTGTCGAGCACCGAAGCGGATGAGCCGGGAAAACATCGTGACACGCTGCTCCGCCACGTCCAAGGAATATTGGATTTCAATCGCAGGCATTCGGCGCAGCGTTTCGACGGGATTCACCTGGATATCGAGCCGCAACAGCGTCCAGAAAATAAAGGCCCGGGAAATCTGCGGTTCTTACCAGGTTTGGCGGACGCCTATCGGGCTGTGGTCAGCCTGGCTCAGCCTGCCGGTCTGACCGTCAACGCCGATATTCAGAACAAACTACTCAAAGGCGATCTTGGTCAGCGCAAGATGCTTCTGTCTGCCATTCCTCGGCTTACCCTGATGATGTACGAGCTCAGCAATCCCACAGATGGAACACGCCCCGACCAGAAAGCTGAAAAAGTTCAGGAAACCAGTCGGAAATTCATGGAAATGGCTTATGCAGGCTTGGAAGGCGACCACCATCTTGCCAAGATGGCAATCGCTCTGCGCACCCCTGACTACAACGAACTGCTCCCGCGAATGCTCGATACACTTGACGGGGCCAACCGCACTAACCTTCATTATCTGGGTTGGGCTCGCCACTCATACAACGACCATCTCAAAGCCGAACCTTAAGGAGAAATAGCGCGGTGCCGGAACTAATCGCCCGCACAATGGGAATGTATGTTAGGGCTTGGTGTTGGTGTGCGACGGTACAACAGGAGTAAGAGAATCCGCGTCCAATTATGCAGGTTGGGACCTAACTATGGAGCGAAATGAGCCGTATCTTGCGACAGTTTAGCGTCAATCTCCACCATCAGCGTTCAAAACTATTCCGTTTATTTCTTGTCCTTTGCCTCGGGGCACTCGGCGTAACTGCGCAGACCCAGCAGCAACCCCAACAACCTGCGGCATCTCCATCAGGCCAGCAACCACCCCAGACGCCACAACGGGCACCCTCCAATATAGCGGTGCAAGTGAAAACGGTCAGCGTGCTGGCGACGGTTCATGACAAACACGGCAAGATTATCTCGAATCTCACCAAGGACGATTTCGCCCTTGAAGAAGATGGCCGTCCACAAACCATAAATTATTTCGCCCGCGAGACCGATCTACCGTTGCGCCTGGGCCTGCTGGTCGACACCAGCATGAGCCAAAGGCGAGTTCTGGATCAAGAGCGCGATGCCAGCTACAGCTTCCTCGACCATCTCCTGCGCCAAGACAAAGACCTCGCCTTCGTCATTCATTTCGATAAAGATATCGAACTGCTCCAGGATTTCACTCCCTCGCGCCCTAAATTGCAGGCGGCGCTGCAGACGCTTCACACCCCACAACCCGACAGCGACAGCGGTGGTAACAACGGAGGTTCGTCCGGCGGTGGTGGCGGCAACAGCGGTGGTGGTTACGGTGGCCGTGGGTCGCACCACAACGCCGGTGGAGGGACGCATCTTTACGATGCTATCTACCTGGCTTCCGACGAACTGATGAGCAAGCAGCAAGGCCGCAAGGCGCTGATCATTCTTTCCGATGGCGTCGATCATGGCAGTAAGGAATCACTGAACGAAGCGATCGCAACCGCTCAGCGCGCGGACACTGTCGTCTACTCGATCTTATTCAAGGATGAAGAAGGCTATGGAGGCTATCCCAGCGGAATGATGGGCCGGGGGCCATACGGCGGCGGCCGTCACGGGGGCAGGTACCCTCAGGAAGAGCGTCCCGACGGCAAGAAAATCCTGGAGCAAATCTCCAAGGCCACTGGCGGCCAACTCTATCAAGTTTCGAAGAAGGAAACGGTAGACAAAATTTACGGCGAGATTGAGCAAGAATTGCGCAACCAATACAGCCTAGGCTACACTCCGGACAAAGATACTGGCGCGGGCTACCATAAGATTCAGCTCACCACGAAGAATAAAGACATGGTCGTGCAGGCTAGAGACGGCTACTACTCCACACAATAAAACGCAGAATGCATTCGAGAATTCAGCATAGGTTCTAAGGCCGTTCTTTGCCTAGGAGTATCTCTTTGATTCTTTCGATCGCTTCCGGCACCACGACGCGCACCGGCTCAGACAATTTTTCGGTCAGCTCAAAGGAACTTCCACCAATCGTAAGCAGAAACGCGCGGGCAGGATACTTGCCATAAAGTTCCCCAGCCAACGCCAGCAATACTGCGGGTGATGTTTGGTGCGTAAGACTCGCGGCAGAACCGCGTGATGCCTTGAGCGTTTGGCAAGCTATTTCACCTGGCGGTAAGCTCGCGGATGCATCCACAAAAATCACAACTTCCGACTGGCTGATCAGTTCCGCAAGCTCCGGCGCCCATTGTTGATCGGAGCGAATCTCCGTTTCCGGGTCACTTAGCTCACTTCGCAAACGTTTGGCTATGTAAGGTGCCACGCCATCGTCGCCGCGCAGCGTATTCCCGCAGGCCAGGACCAACACACGGCTCATGCGTCCCTGCGAATTTCGTCCAAGAGTTTCCCGTCAGGCGATACCAGGCGAATCCACAGTGGTATGTGCCCGTTTGCATGCGTGGAGCAACTCAAGCAAGGATCAAACGCACGGATCACTGCCTCCACGCGATTCAGCATGCCCTCGGTTAACTTCTCGCTCCGAACAAAATGCCGCGCGGCCTGCAAAATACCGCGATTCATCGCCAGATTGTTGTGCCCGGTCGCAATAATTAGATTGGCCCAGGTGATCAAGCCCTGCTCATCCACACGATAATGATGGATCAGCGTACCTCGCGGCGCTTCGCAACAGCCCACTCCCTCCAAATTGTTCAGCGAAGCCGAATACCGCGCATGCCTTTGCGTGATGACCGGATCGACCAGATATTCCTCAATATGTTCCAGCGCAAAAAGAATCTCGATCAGCCGCGCATAGTGATAATGAAATGAACTCTGCACCGCGCTGCGTTCCAGTGCCCGGAACTCCACCCACTCCTGTTGCGCCAGCGGCGTTCCGCAATTGTCCACCAGGTTCAGCCGCGCCAGCGGGCCCACACGATACATGCCATCGGGATAACCCAAGGGCTTGTAATAGGGGAACTTCATAAACGTGAACGGTTCGACCGCCTCACCCAGAAACTCCGGATAATCTGCCGGTTCTAATTTGTCCGCTACGATGTCCCCAAGCGAGTCGGTAAAACGGATCTTCCCCTCGTAAAAGCCCGCCCGTTCATCCACCGTCACCAGGCCCATAAACAAGCTCGGAAAGTTTGCGAACGTGCGAATCTCTTCGCGGAAATTTTCAAACTCAATCTTGAACCACGCCAGCGCTTTCTGCGCAATGCCGATTACTTCCGGTATTTGCGCCAGAATCTTATCCCGCTTCTCGATGGTTAATGGTTCGTTCACGCCGCCGGGAACCACCCAACCCGGATGAATCCGTTTCCCCGCCAAAGTTTCAATTACCTGCTGCCCAAACTGCCTCAGCCGGATTCCGCCTCGTCCCAGTTCCGGGTTCTTCTGCATCACTCCAAACAGATTGCGTTCTCTGGGATCGGCATCCATTCCCAGAAGAAAATCGGGCGAGGACAAATAAAAAAAACTCAACGCGTGTGACTGAATCAGTTGCGCCAATTCCAGAATGCGTCGCAGCTTGCCCGCTGCGCGCGGCACCTTCATGGCCAGCAGTGCGTCGCAGGCCTTCGCGGAGGCCAGCAAATGGCTTACCGGGCAAATACCGCAAATGCGTTCCATCAGGTACGGCATCTCATAAAAAGGCCGGCCCACGCACAGTTTTTCGAAGCCGCGAAATTGGGTGACGTGAAAATATGCTTCCGCGACCTCGCCCCGCTCGTCCAATTGCAAGGTGATTTTGGAGTGGCCTTCTATGCGGGTAACCGGGTCGATCGTAATCGTCTTGGGCATGGTCCTGTCTTTCTAAATCCCGAAGCGCGACAATGCCGCAACGTCCGGCACGCGCCCGGCTAGCAATTCGCTGATTACCGTGTGGATAGCATCGGCCGAAGGTGGACAGCCCGGTACAAACACGTCCACATTCACCACTTCATGGAGTGGCCGCACCCGTTGCAATAGTGCGGGCAACCGGTCGGTTGGCAATTGCGGCTGGATCGTCACGTTTTCCTTGTATACGGAATCCATCAGCGCGGCCACGGGAATAGGATTGCGCATTCCCGGTACATTGCCCGTAACCGCACAGTCTCCCAGCGATACCAAAACCCGCGTGTGTGCCCGCACATAACGCAATTTACGTTCATCCTCGTCTGTGCTGACCGAACCCTCAATCAAAGTGATATCGACGTGAGTAGGGAACTGTTTATTGTCCACCAGCGGCGAATACACCAATTCGAATTGTTCGCCCAATTCCACCAGCCGTTCATCCATATCCAGAAAAGACATGTGGCAACCAGAGCAGCCATCCAACCACACTGTAGCCAGGGTCGGTTTGCTCATCGCAGGCCTTCCCGCATGTCATTCAAATAGGACAAGAAATCCGGATCCTTGCGCACCTTGCTCCCCACCTTGCTCTTGTCAAACAGAGCGCCCGTCGGGCAAACCTGAACGCACTTCCCGCAACTCGTGCACGTGTCCGAGGAGCCCCACGGCTGTTCGAGGTCGCTGATCAACAGGGAACTGACTCCACGCCCCAGCACGTCCCAGGTATGCGCCCCTTCAATCTCGTTGCACACTCGCACGCAACGGGTACAAAGAATGCAGCGATTGTGATCCAGAGCGAAACGTTCATGCGAAACATCCACGTTCAACTTCGGATAACGGTAGGGAAAACGAATGTTCGTTACCCCGTGCGCCTCAGCCAAATCCTGCAATTGGCACATATTGTTCGCCACGCAGACAGAGCAGACGTGATTCCGCTCGGCAAATAGCAGCTCCAGGATCATATGGCGGTATTTTTCGAGCCGCGGCGAATGCGTGGTGACTTCCATGCCCTCTTCCACTAGGGTCACGCACGCGGGAAGCAGTCGATTCGAACCCTTCACCTCGACCAGACACAAACGGCACGCCCCCACTTCACTAAGTCCGTCCAGATGGCACAGCGTTGGAATCGAAATCTCGTTTTCGCGCGCCGCATCCAGAATGGTCTGGTCGGCTCGGGCGCTCACATCCGTCCCGTCGATCAATAGCGTTTTTACCGCGGGTGCTGGATTCATGCGGACACCTCCGCCATGTGGCCACATTCGCACACGCCTGCGGGGCAACGCTTCTGCACGATATGTTCGGTATATTCATCTCGGAAATATTTTAAAGTGCTGAGCACCGGATTCGGCGCGCTTTGCCCCAATCCGCAAAGGCTGGTGCTGCTGACCAGATCGCAAAGCTCTTCCAGCAACTCAAGGTCCCGTGGTGTGGCGGTTCCTTTGGTCATCCGCGTCAGCAGTTCAAACATCTGCGCCGTGCCCGCCCGGCAGGGAATGCATTTTCCGCAGGACTCCGACATGCAGAACTCCATAAAATAGCGGGCCACATTCACCATGCACGCGCTGTCGTCCATCACGATCATGCCGCCGGAGCCCATAATCGAGCCCACTTCCTTCAGCGATTCGTAATCCACCGGGAGATCCAGAAACTGCTCCGGGATGCAACCGCCCGAAGGCCCGCCCGTCTGCACTGCTTTGAACGTGTGTCCCTCTGGCACGCCACCACCAATTTCGAAAATAATCTGTCGCAGCGTCATACCCATGGGTACTTCGATTAGCCCTACGTTCCGCACTTTCCCGCAGAGTGCGAAAACCTTAGTGCCCTTGCTTTTCTTGGAACCCAGCGAGCCGTACCAATCGCCTCCACGCCGCAGAATCGTGGGAATGTTCGCGAATGTTTCCACGTTATTGATTAACGTGGGCATGTCCCACAGCCCGGATTGAGCAGGGAAGGGAGGACGCGGCCGCGGCGTTCCACGTCGGCCCTCAATCGACGCAATCAGCGCCGTTTCTTCTCCGCACACGAACGCACCGCCGCCAATGCGAATCTCAATATCGAAGCTGAACTTCGTGTTGCAGATCTGGCTGCCTAGAAATCCCATTCGCCGTGCGTCCCGCAGCGCGATGCCTAGCCTTTTAATCGCCAAGGGGTACTCCGCGCGTACATAAATGTAGCCGTGGCTCGCTCCCACGGCGTAGCCGGCGATAATCATTCCTTCCAGTACCCGGTGCGGATCGCTCTCTAACACGCTGCGATCCATGAACGCGCCTGGATCGCCCTCGTCGGCATTGCAGATGACATACTTCGTTGCACCGCCAGTCTTCGCTACCGTGCCCCACTTCAGACCTGTAGGGTAACCAGCTCCTCCTCGCCCGCGCAGGCCGCTCTTGGAAATTTCTTGAACGATCTGCGGGGGAGTACGCTCCATCAAACTTTGCAACAAAGCTTGATAACCCTCTGCCGCTATGTATTCCTCAATTTTCTCTGGGTCCACCCGTCCGGAGTTTTCCAGCACAATCCCGACTTGGCGCTCAAAAAATGGCTGATTCTTCGAACACCGCAGCCGTTCAGGACCGCCCTGCTCCAGGCTCTCCACAATCGCGGGAGCATCGGATTCGACCACGTTCTTCAACAACACACCCGCCGGCTCGCTACTCACCAGCGGCCCCAGTGAGCACAGCCCCATGCAACCCGCTCCGCGCACCCGGCAACTCGCTCCGGTTCTTTGCACTTCTTTTTCCAAGGCAGACTTAACCACGTCGCTATGCAGGGACAAACACCCCGCCGCAACGCACACGTTTAATTCTCTAGGGCATTTCTCCTTGGCCGCCCGCGCATCACTCGCAATCTGTTCCAGTTCTTCGAGAGTCATCAGTCTTTCCACCCTTCCAACTTGTGGTGAAGAACCTCTTGAGTGACATTGCCAGTGGTCTCCCCATCGAAGACGAACGCTGGAGCCATGCTGCAGGAGCCGATGCAGCGTGCGCTGACCAGAGAAACGTTTCCATCCAATGTCGTTTCGCCAGCCTTGACGTTGAGCGACTGTTCGGCGGTAGCCAGCAACTGCGCGGCTCCCTTGATGTAACAAGCCGTCCCCAGACATACCAGGCATGTGTGTTTCCCTGGCGGCCTGAGTGTGAAGTAATGATAAAAAGTGGCCACGCCATAAGCCTGGCTCAACGGCACGCGCAACGATTCCGCCACAAATTTGAGCGCCGGTTTGTCCAGGTACCCAAAGGACTCCTGCACTGTGTGTAGTGTCTCGATCAGTGCGTCGCGCGCAAAGCCGTGGCGCCGCATCGTTCCATTTACAATTCGCCAGCGTTTATCGTCTGAAGGTAACGGAGGTTTTTTTAGAGTTGTAGGCATCGCTTCTGACCGGAAGGAGCGAAGGCCCAGTATATATCACCTGGGTGAAAACAGAAAACTGGATTTATTTATTCTATATATATAGTGTATGTATAGTTACTTCTTGCGAACGGAAACCACGGACGCGGTGTACCGGTCTCCCCGCAGCACGGAAACGCTATATTCGACCGGGACTTCTGTGGTGTCGTAGGTAGTTTCCTTAATCAGCAAAACCGCGCTACCGTTCGCCGCCTGCAGTAACGGTGCATCTTCTGGGTTCACAATCGCGGCGCCGATCACTTCTTCCGCCCAATGGAGCTTGCGTTTATAGAACTGTTCGAACACGTGATAGAGCGATTGGTTTTGCAGGTCCTGTTTGTCGATATCGGGAAAAATTGCCGTTGGCAAGTAACTCGTCACCACCGCCACCGGTTTGCCGTCCAAATACCGCAGCCGCTTCAGGCAATACACTTCCTCGCCCGCCTCTAATTTCAGCGCCTGCATCACTTCGCCGTCCGCCTCATTCCGTTGCAGCGAAATTACCTTGGCCGAAGGTTGCAATCCCCGCCGGCGCATCTCTTCGCTGAACCCGCGCAGTTGCTGAAAATTCCACGGTAGTTTCCCGGAACCGACCACCGGCCGCTTCCCGCGAGACACCACGAGCAATCCCTCTGACCGGAGTTTCTGAAACGCCTGGCGCACTGGCATCTTGCTGATGCCCAACATTCGCGCGACTTCTCCCTCGGAGTAAAACGTCTCGCCCTCCACCAGTTTTCTCTCTTTGATCAGTGTTCGCACTTGGTCCACGATCTGTTCGTAGTACGGTACGAAGCTCTGCTGATCCAAAAGGAAACGCAGCGAGTACATTCGCGATGACCGAGTGAGACCGACGCTGTTTTGCGCAAGCACCATTGAAATCGGGAATCCTAATATCAAATCATAATACCTTCGTCCAATTCAGCAAAGTGCTTTTCAGATTGTCCCACGTAAGCCGCAGAAGCAACAACGCTTAGCATGTTTGCGTGAGTCTATTCGAGTTCTCCGAACGAAGCACTTGACAACAATTCCACATATGATGTTAAGTAGCTACATCACGCCCGGGCCCGCTCTTCCCTGGTGTGCATCTCGTTCCTTGAAGTGAGGTTACGTCATGCCTGCTTTTGTGCGTGCACGCCGCTCCACACATAAAATGCTCGGGATTCTTGCTTGGGGGGCCTTCCTGTTCTGCGTGGCTCCCATCCCAATCCTGGCCCAGGTCGAGTCCGGCACATTTGTGGGCACAGTCCGTGACGCATCCGGGGGTGTCATTACCGGCGCAAGCGTGACGGTCATAGAGACCCAGACCAACGTCTCACACAAGACCGTCACCAACGATCAGGGGGAATACAACGTCAATCACCTGAATCCCGGTATCTATAGCATCTCGATCGAACAAGCCGGTTTCAAAACGGCCACGCAATCCAATATCAAGCTGGACATCAATCAGGTGGTCCGTGTGGATATTTCGCTGGTGCCGGGTGCCATTTCCGAACACATCGAAGTTTCCGCTGCCGAGCCGCTGGTGGAATCGCAAACTTCCTCGCTCGGTCAAGTCATTGAGGAAACTCAGGTACATGATCTCCCGTTAAATGGCCGCGATTTCGTTCAGCTCGCGTATCTTAGCCCCGGCGTCAACGAGGGCGAAGTCGGCGCAGTGCAGCAGGGTGGAATCCCGGAGAACGAACGCGCCAATGGTTCCATCCACGTCAATGGCCTGATGGCCACCAATAACAATTTCCTGCTGAATGGATTCGACAACAACGAGCAGCAGATCGGTTTCGAAATCTTGCAGCCGCCCGTGGAAGCTATCGACGAATTCAAGGTGCAAACCAGTAATTTTGGCGCGGACATCGGGAAAGGTGGCGCGGTCGTAAACGTGGTCATCAAATCCGGCACCAATAACTTCCACGGCAGCGCTTTCGAATTTCTCCGCAACTCCTATATGGACGCGAAGAATTTCTTCGACAGCCCAACCAGCCCGATTCCGCCGTTCAAGCAGAATCAGTTCGGCGGCACGCTGGGCGGCCCCGTCCTGAAAAACAACACGTTCTTTTTTGTCGATTACCAGGGTACGCGGATTCGCCAGTCGCAAACCTTTATCTCCACCGTGCCGACGGCCGCCGAGCGCACTGGCAATTTTTCCGATCTCCTCGGCACCAATAACCAGGGCGGTCTAACCGGGCAGATTTTCGATCCTTTGACCACCGACCCTGTCACGAACGCTCGCACCGCCTTCCCCGGCAACATTATTTCTCCGTGCGCTGGTTCCACGCGTCGTAGCGCGTCGGGCGGCAGTTGCCTCGATCCCGCGGCTCTCAACGTTATCAATCTTTTCCCGTTGCCCAATATTCCCGGCGCCGGCACGGCGAACAACTATCTTTACAATCCGGTCGCCAGTAACAATCAGGATTCCTTTGACGTCCGCCTGGATCATCAATGGCGTTCGGATAGTATTGCCCTCACCTTCAGCTATGGGGATGTCGATTCCATCCAGCCAGATCCATTTCCGGGCGAAGCGGGTGGCGGCTCTTTCTCCGGCAACATTCACAACACCTCCTACGTGGCGGGCATCAGCGATGTGCACTCGTTTTCTTCCACCAAAGTAAATGAACTAAAAATCGGTTACACCCGTTATGAAGTGAACGCTGTCCCTTTCTTTTCGAACGTGCCTTTAGCTTCGGATTTGGGCATTCCCGGAATCAACGTCCCTGGGGATTCCGCCACGTATGGCCTGCCGAACATCATGATTTCGGGCTATAGCGCGTTGGGAAATCAGGATTGGTTTCCCGAAGTCCTAAAAGAGGACAACTACCAGCTCAAAGATTCTTTCTCCTGGACCCACGGGCGCCACTCCTTCAAAGTGGGCGGCGACCTCATTCGCCGCGAACACGGATTTTTCCAAACGCAAAACTCCCGCGGCGATTTTACCTTCGACCAGCAATTTACTGAAAATCTCAACGACCTCACCGATGATCCCGGGAGCTCGCTGGCCAGTTTTCTGATCGGCAATCCAATTTATGCGTTCCGCGATGGCTTGGGCGGATCGTTTGGTATGAGCTGGTGGGAAGCCAGCGGCTACGCCATGGATGATCTTCGCCTCTCGCCCAAGCTCACTTTGAACCTGGGTCTGCGCTACGACCTGTTTACTCCGATGGTCGAGGATCACGATCGCATCGCGAATTTTGATTTTGCCACCGGTGAGTTCGTCGCCCCGGGTGAGCCCGGCGTAAGCGACACCGGCAACGTGCAAACCAACTACAAAAATTTTGCCCCGCGCATCGGTTTTGCCTATTCGCCGTTTAACGACTCAAAAACAGTTCTACGCGGCGGGTATGGCATCTTCTATAGCCTGCAAGCCGATCAGAATGACGCGGAACTCGCTTACAATCCCACCGGCCTGTTCCGCAACCAAACTATTCAGTTCAACGCGAACTCCATTCCGTCCTTGCAACTCTCCACAGGTTTTGCCACTCCTTCCGACCCATCCGGCAGCCTGCCTCCCTCCAGTTTGACCGACCCCAGCGGCCGCGCTAGCGCCATTCCATTCCACAACCCCACACCGTCCATCCAGGAATGGAACCTGGATATCGAGCGGCAGCTAGCGAAAGACACCATTCTGCAAGTCGCTTATGTCGGCGTACACGGCGTGCATCTCACTTACTTGCGCAACCTGAATCAAGCGCTCCAGCCGCTCGATTCCAACTTCGAGGTTTGCCCCGTTCCGACGGATCCTTACTGTGCCGACGGCCTACCCTCAAATTACGGCCGCCCCTACTACGACAGCGTTCCGCAAATTGGCCCGATTCGCACCGCCAACAACGATGCCAGCATGATTTCCCACGCCCTGCAGGTCCACTTCGAAAAGAGATTTTCGGCGGGCTGGACGATGTTGGCCAGCTACACCTACCAACACAGTATTGGCGTGGCCGACGAGGACGAAGTGGTCGGCCCCGAGCCGCAAAACACCTACGACATGCGCGCCGAGCGCGGCGATGTTCCTCCGGATTTCCGGCACCAGTTCACGGCCGCCTGGACTTATGAATTGCCCTTTGGTCCCGCCAAGCGTTTCTTCAATACCGATGGTCCCGCCCGCTGGGTTATCGGTGGTTGGCAACTCAACGGTATCGTGACCATGTATTCTGGCCAATCGATCACCCCGCTGCTCTCCTACGACGACACCAACACCGGTTCCGGCGGAGCACGGCCCAACATTTACGGCAATCCTTATTCCTTCGCCAACGCCGCTCAGGCCGGGTGTCCCTCGAATGCGCAGTCCCTGCAATGCTGGTATAACCCTTATGCCTTTGGGCAGGTCAATCCCACCACGTTCAACTATCCCGCGTTAGCTCCCGGCCAGACCTTTGCCCGTGAATATGGCGATGCCGGCACGGGCATTCTTCGCGGTCCAGCGCAATACAACGTGGACTTTTCCGCCTTCAAAGAATTTCAGCTTAAGGAGTCCCTGAACATGGAACTCCGCGGTGAAATTTTCGATCTCTTCAACACTCCGGAGTTCGCTCCCCCGAATCCCACCGTGGATATTCCTGGTCTGTCCGGTTCCATCAGCAGCACGGTTCATTCTTCGCGCCAGATCCAGATCGCTGTGCGCTTCAAGTTCTGAGAGAATCGTTTTACTCGCTCCTCGTAAAGAGGCTCAATGAAGAAACACAATTATGCTTGGCTCAAGGGAGTCCTGCTCGGGTGTGCGCTGATCGCTTCGCCGAAAATTGCCTTACCGCAAGACGCGGCGTCGCAGGCAAGTTCGAAACTTCCCGCCGTTCATCTGGATGGCACCTACTTCACTGCTAACGGCAAACGCTTCCTGCCCGTAGGAGCGCACTGGGTTCCCGCGAAAGCCGCCATGCAATGGAACGTCGAGTGGGATCCCAAGGACATCGAAGCCGACTTCGCGAAAATGCACGAACTGGGCTACACCGTGACGCGCTTCGACGTGATGTGGCCATGGTTCGAACCGCGCCCCGGTGACTACAATCCTGCCGCATTTCAGCAGCTCGACTATCTGATCTCGCTGGCTCACAAATACAAAATCTACCTGCACCCTAGCCTGTTCATTGGCGGCGAGGTCGGAGAAGCGTATTGGGACGTGCCTTGGCGTTTAGGCCGTCATCCCCACGGGGATCCCGACATGTTACGCCTGGAAACGAATTTCGCCGCCGAATTCGGCCGCCGCTATGGCAACGAAACCGCCATTCTTGGCTGGGATCTGACCGACGAGCCGCCATTCTGGATTGTGCCGTATCCCCAGACCACTGACTCCATGGCCATCAATTGGACGCGCCTCATCGTCGATGGCATTCGCGAACATGACCAACTCCATCCCATCGTGGTGGGCACCAGTGGCGAAGAAATTGGCCGTGGACCTTTTCGCGCAGACGATATAGCCAAGTTTGTTGACTTCTTCAGCGTTCATCCCTTCACGTTGTACTCCACCGATCTGTTTCCGGACGCCTTGCTTTCCGCACGCGGCACTTACGGCGCGGCCTTCGAGATCGCGCTTTCCCAAGGCGCGGGACACCCGGTGATGATTCACGAAATGGGTGCGTCCACGGCTCAGTTTTCCCCGGAACGTGTAGCGGCCTACGATCGTGCGCAGATGTATTCGGGTCTAGGCGCGGGCGAAATCGGCGTCGACCTGTGGTGCTACACCGACGCTTCGCCGCGACAATTCCACAAAGCCCCATATCTACGCACGCCGCAAGAAACCGGCTGGGGCATGGTCACTTGGGATCGCCAAGACAAGCCGCTCGCGCGCGAGTTCAAGAAGTTTTCCCAAGTGGTCTCTCATCTCGATCTCACCGGCATCGCTCCTGCTCCCGCCGATGTCGGCATCGTCATTCCGGATGAGTGGGCCAAAGTCCACGGCGATTTCTCGCACATGGGCCTCACCGGTCCCGCGATTACGCCATATGTTTCCACCGCCGACGGCGATGCGATTCCCGGCCGCCCTCAGTCGGATGCCAGCGCGGCCAATGAGTGGCTGATGTCGTCTGCGCTAACCTCGTTCATCCTCGCGCGACAAGCTGGACTGAAAGCCGATTTTCCCCGCGAGTACTCGAATTGGGAAACGCGTCCGATCCTCTTCATGCCTTCCCCAATCACCAGCACTTCCGACCCATTCCTGGCGCATGTGCATTCCGACTTCTACGAGAAAGCCAAGGACTATGTTCAGAAGGGCGGATTCGTATACGCATCCCTTGCTTCCGATGGTGCCGTGCCTGAAATGAACTCGCTGTTTGGCGCGCGCATTGTGGATCGCGCTATTTCCTCGGAAGTCACGATAAAAATGACTGAGCCATTCGGCAACTTAAAAGCCGGCGACACATTCCATTACGTTGTTCCCGCGCAAAACATTCAATCTTGGGGCGTGCTGCTCGAAGTATCAACCGGCAAGGTCATCGCCGTAGACCAGGATGGCCATCCTGCGCTGGTGATCAATTCAATCGGCTCTGGCAAAACGCTCCTTTGCGCGTATCCGATCGAGCATTATTTGGCCAGCGTCCCGGCTGCCTTCGATGAACCGGAGAACACCAAGAACCTTTATGAAGCGTTTCGCGAATGGACTGGCGTGAAACCAGCGTTCTGGTCGGATCGATCCGAAGTGGAAGTTTCCTCACTCAGAGGCGACCATCGCGGCTATCTCGTGGTCGTGAATCACAGCGCCAACCCCCAGGACCCAAGCATTCTATCTACGGTGCCCATTCACTCCTATTCCTCAATCAATCCTGACGGCAGCAAGCCGCTTCCGCTCGAAGGCGCCAACCCCAAAGTCCATCTCGGTCCCTACGAGGCTACTGTCCTCGAATGGAAACAATGAGTCCATACCCTATAACACCACCCCGGAGAAGCTCATGATTGGTGCAGTCGATATCGGCGGCACAAAAATCGCCGCGGGCATCGTCGACCCCGATGGCCGTGTATTAGCCCGTTCCCAGGTTCCCACCAACGCCGAAGCTGGCTACCGCCAAGCTATCGATGCGACTATCCAAATGCTGCGCTCCGCCGAAAAGCAAACGAGCCGGAAGATCGCCGGAATTGGCATTGGTTCTACAGGTCCTGTTTATCCGCTCACCGGCGAAATCGGTGACGTGAACTTTTTCCCCAACTGGAATGGCGAGAACCCGGTCAAGGACCTCGATCAGGCCTTTCATGTCGGGGTTGCCCTGGAAAACGACGCGGACGCAGCGGCCCTCGGCGAGGCCGGCTGGGGTGCGGGGCGCAATAAGTCTCGCCTGATCTATGTCACCGTTGGCACCGGCATTGGCGTCGGTCTGATCTTTGATGGCAAGGTCTATCGCGGCGTCGACTATTCTCATCCCGAAATCGGCCACCACCTGATCGATCCCTCCGGTCCTTCGTGTTATTGCGGCTTTCATGGCTGCTGGGAATCCTTGGCCACGGGCCCTGCCATGGAAGTGTGGATGGCTGCCAATATTCCCGCGGATTATCCGCACAAGGCGGATCTCACTGCGAAAAAAATCTGCGAACTGGCTCGCGCTGGTGACAATTTCGCCGCTCGAGCGGTCGAACGAGAAGCCCGCTATCTCAGCCTTGGTCTCGCCAATCTCGTCACACTCTATGCCCCTGATGCCATCGTGCTCGGCGGCAGTGTGATGAACAGTTCCGATCTCTTCCTGGATACCATTCACAAAACTATTGCCGCTAGTTGTCATTTCGTTCCCTTCGAACGCTGCGAAATCGCCTTGGCCTCCCTGGGTGAAGACGCGAATCTGATCGGCGCGGCCAGGGTCTGGTATCACAAATTCGCTCCAGCCGGAGACGCCCATGCCCGTTGACCTCTCTGTCGTTAAGGGCGACTACTTTCACGACCTGCTCAGCCAGCCAGATTCGCTCCGCGACACGCTCGAACAACTCGTCGAATCCAAAGAATTGCAAACTCTCGCCTCCCGTCTACAAAAACACAAATTCAAATCCGTTGTTCTTACCGGCATGGGTTCGTCTTTCCATGGTCTCCATCCGCTTGTTCTTCAGCTGACGAACTCGGGCTATTCGGTTATCCACGTGGAAACCTCGGAGCTCATCTACTACCGTCGCCGCCTGCTGAATCCGGATTCGTTGCTGGTTGTAGTTTCGCAATCCGGCCGCAGCATCGAGATGATTCGTCTGCTGAACGAAAACCATCGACGCGCTCCGATTATCGCCGTAACTAACACTGTCGACAGTCCTCTCGGTCGTCGTAGTACCGCAATGGTGGTCACCCGCGCAGGCGAGGAGTACTCCGTTTCCTGCAAAACATATGTCTGCGCCCTTCTCGCTCTCAAATTTCTTGGAGATCAACTCTGCGGCGTTCCCATCGCCCGGACACGCAAGGAACTCAATTCTATCCTGCGTCCGGCAACTCACTATCTCGCGCGCTGGAAAGAGCACGTGGAATTCATGGTTCCGCGCCTTATTGGAGCTCGCCAACTTTTTTTGGTTGGCCGTGGACCGTCGCTTGCCGCCGTCGGCACCGGCGCTCTCATCCTGAAGGAGTCCACGCAATATCCCGCGGAAGGTTTATCGAGCGCGTCCTTTCGCCATGGTCCCTTCGAGATGGTCGGCCCGGAAACCTTTGTTCTGGTCTTTGCCGGCGACTCCAAGACAAAACAGCTAAACAAGCGACTGTTCGAAGATGTCCGCGCCAACCAGGGGTGTGCCGAAATCGTTGCACAAGGCGCCGGTGAGTGCGCCTACTGCCTGCCAACGGTTTCCCCCAGCCTTTTGCCGGTAATGGAGATTCTTCCGGTGCAGATGCTGACCCTCGCTCTTGCAGCTATAAATGGCCGCGAGCCAGGAAAATTTCGGCTGGCCAGCAAAATCACCACGACGGAGTAGCCGATGCCCGACAACTGCAATTCCTCCGTTCGGATAGAGTTGGCCGCGTGACCAATCGCTCTCTTGCCGCTAGTCGGAGGCTCTGTAATGGTTCGTAGCCGTTACATCGTCGGCCTGATCCTGCTCATCTTTTTCGTCATGTCTTTCTTGACGAACATCCCCGGAGCGATCATCCCGGATATCATCACCAGTTTCAGCGTCAGCCTCACGGTAGTCGCGCTGCTTCCGTTCTTCTTCTTCAGCGCCTATGGCGTCATGTCCATTCCTGCGGGTTTTCTGGTGGAGCGCTACACCGAAAAGCCCGTGATGATCGCTTCGTTTGCCGCGGGCCTTGCCGGTTCCCTCAGCATCGCGCTCCGTCCTTCGTTCCTGGTCATCATTGTCGCTTCCTTTGTTGTGGGTGCGGGCATGGCCTCTTTGCAAGTCGCCATCAATCCTTTGCTCCGCGTTGCCGGAGGCGAGGAACATTTCGCCTTCAATTCCGCGTTTGCCCAATTAGTGTTCGGCGCCGCTTCGTTTCTCAGTCCGCGAGTGTATTCCTATATCGTTGAGCATCGTGGTACCTACTCGGCCTCCGCGATTTCTCCGCTGCAAATCCTCGATCGCCTGACGCCCGCAAAGCTTCCTTGGGTGGCCATCTACTGGATCTTCGCGGGCGCTTCCACCGTCATGATCGGCATCCTTGCCTTCTCACACGTGCCTCGCGTGGAGCGCCAGGCTGATGAACAGGCTGGCACCCTAAGTATGTATCGCGATCTACTCCACAAGCGCGTAGTTTGGCTCTTCTTCGGCTGCGTCTTTGCTTACGTCGCCTCCGAACAGGGCACCGCCAACTGGATATCCCAATTCCTGGCCACCTATCATCACGCGAATCCAGACACCACCGGCGCGAACGCGGTCTCCTGGTTCTGGGGACTTCTCACTCTAGGCTGCCTGCTGGGCATGTTCCTCCTCAAACTTTTCGACAGCCGCCATGTGCTGATCGGTTTCAGTATCGCCACGCTGCTGTGCCTGACCATCGCGGTGTTCGGCCCGGCCAAGGTTTCCATCATTGCGTTTCCAGCGATTGGTTTTTTTGCCTCAATCATGTGGCCCGTAATCTCTTCGCTGGCCTTGAACTCCGTTGCCGAGCATCACGGTTCGTTTGCTGGCATTCTCTGCACCGGCATTGTTGGCGGTGCGTTTGGCCCGATCATCATCGGACGTCTCGGAGACGTCTTCGGGCTGCGCGCGGGCATGTGTTTTCTCTATCTCACTTTTGGTTGTGTCTTGAGCGTTGGATTCTGGGCCAAGCCGCTCATCACCAACGCCACCATTCTTCAGAAAAAGGAGACTCAAATTGCATAAGAGCTGTTACGTTCTGTCTGCAATTGCGTTTGCAACTTTCGCTCTGGTTGCGCCCGTCACTCTGGCGCAGCAAAAAGATTCCACTCCGGTGCAGTACCTCAAACTGACTAGGCCGCAAATCGCGCTTCCCGAAGCCCAGCCTTGGGAAGATAAGGAATATCCCCATACCATGTGCGTTCTGGAGTTGAACCGCGATGGATTTCGTTACTGGGGTTGGTACGGTCTGAACGAAGGCAAGGGAATCGGCCTAGCTCGCAGCAATGATCTGGCTCACTGGACTAAGTACGAAAAAAATCCACTGTGGACGAATGCCCGCTGGCCCACTGTTCTGGAAAAAGTTGATCCCAAAGATCCCGGTCTGCTCTATTTTGCGATCACCCGCGATTACGATACACCCAGCAGCCACGTCGTGCTGGCCACCACGCGCGATGGCATCAATTTGAAAGAGGAGAAAATTTTAGTAGCTGGCGTGCCCAACCAGCGCAACCAGAATCCCAATCTGTTCCGCGATCCACTGTCTGGCAAATTCTTCCTGACGTTTTATCGCGGCAACGACAACGATCATTTCGAAATCATCAGCCGCAACGCGGATAAGGTTACCGACCTCGACAAGGCTCCCGACAAGATCCTAATCCGCTCCACGGAAACAGTTGCGGCGCCCACATTGCTGTACGTCAAAGCGAAGGGCCAAAGGACCGGCATCTATTACATGGCTACGGAAATTTACCCGCATCGCTACAGCGACAATCCGGAAGGCGAGTGGCAAGTCAAAGTGTTCTCGGCGAGCGCTCCCGATGGCGACTTCCAGCCGGTGGCGGGAAATCCAATTATGCGTGGCCAACGCGCCTGCCTGTTCCAGCACATTTTTCACGATCGCTTCTACGGCTTCGACTGCCACCTGGAAACTGCGGACAAGTGGGTCCTCGAAGAAACGCAGGCGCCATTGCCGTAGCAGTCGGTGCTTAGGCGTGTAGCACCGGCTTTACGCCGCTGTTGTGGTAGGCCAAAAGTCCGTTCGTTGTGGTGGTTGAGCCGCGGGCTACAGAGCCGCTGAATAGTTCTTAACATCCACAGGTTCGTACATTCGGGCGGTTTCGCCATGGGTTTTTTCGTGGGCTGCAATGTTGTCGGCGTAACGCAGGCTGGTTCCGATGTCGTCCAGGCCCTGTAGCAACACTTCTTTGCGGGATGGGGCGATTTCAAAATTATAAATCAGGCCGTGTTTGTCCGTGATGGTTTGTTCTGGTAAGTCCACGAACAGCGAGTAGCCCTCTTCCTTTTCGGTGCGCTTGAAGAGTTCATCGACTTCGTCTTCCTTGAGAATTGCGGGCAAGATGCCGTTCTTGAAGCAGTTATTGTAGAAGATGTCGGCGTAGCTGGGCGCGATGATGACACGGAATCCGTAATCGCCGATGGCCCAGGGGGCGTGTTCGCGGCTGGAGCCGCAACCGAAATTGGCGCGAGCGAGAAGGACGGAGGCGCCTTTGTAGCGGGGCAAATTAAGGATAAATTCGGGATTGGGGCGTTCGCCGGGCTGAAGGTAGCGCCAGTCATAAAACAGAATGCGTCCGAAGCCTTCGCGGGTGAGGGCTTTCAGGAATTGTTTCGGAACCATTTGGTCGGTGTCGACGTTGACGCGGTCTATCGGTTGCACCAATCCAATGTGAGTAGTGAACGGTTTCATCGCCATTTTCCTCTGTTACTCGACTTGCGCTACGTCCAATTCCCGGACGTCAACGAAGTGGCCGGCGATTGCGGCTGCTGCGGCCATCACTGGGCTGACCAGATGCGTGCGGCTGTCGCGTCCTTGACGCCCTTCGAAATTACGGTTGGATGTGCTGGCGCTGCGTTCTTTCGCCGGCAAAACATCCGCGTTCATGCCGATGCACATGCTGCACCCTGCGTCGCGCCATTCGAATCCGGCCTCCGAAAAAACCTTGTCCAAGCCTTCTTTCTCAGCCGCTGCTTTGATCCCTCGCGAGCCGGGGACAATCAGTGCCTGCTTGATGTTCTTGGCCACATGCTTGCCCGCAACCAACCGGGCGGCGGCCCGCAGATCGTCCAACCGGGAATTCGTGCAGGAGCCGATGAACACGCGGTCGACCGGAATATCGACAATCGGTGTACCCGGCTTCAGGTCCATGTACTTCAGCGCGCTTTCGGTGGCTTTCTGATGATTCAAATCTTTGAAGTCGTGCGGATCCGGCACACGGCCGGTCACGCTAGTTACCATGCCTGGATTCGTGCCCCAAGTAACTTGCGGACCGATTTCGTCCGCGCGCAGCTCTACGGTCATGTCGAACGTCGCGCCTTCGTCGGTATGCAGCAGCCTCCAACGCTCCACAGCTTCCTGGAATTCCTTACCTTTGGGTACAAACGGGCGGCCTTCGAGATAAGCAAACGTGGTGTCGTCCGGTGCGACCATCCCGGCGCGCGCGCCGCCCTCAATGGTCATATTGCAGACGGTCATGCGCCCGTCCATGGACAGTTCCCGAATCGCTTCGCCTCGATATTCCGCGACGTGGCCGGTGCCGCCGTCGATGCCGATCTTCCCGATGATCGCCAGGATGATATCCTTCGCGGTCACTCCCTTAGGCCGTTTGCCGCTCACGATGATTTGCAGCTTCTTCGATTCACTCTGCACCAAGCACTGCGTCGCCAACACGTGCTCGACTTCGCTGGTGCCGATCCCGAAAGCAAGCGTGCCAAACGCGCCGTGGGTGGAGGTGTGGCTGTCTCCGCAGACAATCGTTTGGCCCGGCTGGGTAATACCCAACTCTGGTCCAATAACGTGGACAATCCCCTGATTCTTGCTATGCATGTCAAACAACCGTACGCCGGTCTCGCGGCAATTCCGTTCCAGCGCATCGAACTGTGCCTTCGCATCCTGGTCAACAATCGGGAGCAAGCGATCCTTTGTGGGCACGGAATGGTCCATCACGGCAAACGTCAAGTCGGGCCGGCGCACACTGCGCCCTTCAGCCTTCAACCCGGCGAAAGCCTGAGGCGAAGTGCCTTCATGAATCAGGTGGCGATCGATGTAAATGAGGGAAGGCTTTCCAGGTTCTTCATGGACTACGTGCTTATCCCAAATCTTCTCGTATAAGGTTTTCGGTGTCATGGCTTATCACTCCATTTTAGCACTCCGAAAAACGTCGGCAAGTCAGTCGGCTTATGCAGAGGCCTCGGCGGCGCGATGATTTTCACATAAATCCACGACATAATGACGCACCCTGCGATCATACGAGGTCAACAGGTGCAGCGCTTCATCCGCGATGACCGCTTCTTCGTGATCCGGCCCGGCAAAACGACAGATGGCTTCCATAGAAGACCAAAGCGTCTCCACGATGAATTGAACCACCACGCCATCGGATTGCGAAATTACTCGGGCCTCCAGGAATCCATCGACCGCGCGCAGGCTGGGCAGCACATGCTCATTGAAGTGGTGCAGGTATTCCGGAAATCGCACTTGCGTTGTTCGGGCAGACCAGAATCGCACCACCATCTCAGATGTCTCCCGGAATATTCGACACTTTGGCTCGTGCCTCGCCGCCCACTACCACCGTCCATGGGCGTACTTCCCAGTGCTTCACCAACCCGTTTCGGACATACGGATCTTGCTCTGCGAAGGAGGAAGCCGCTGTGGGATCGTCGCCGCGAAAAATAATCAGCGCACTGTCAGCAGGCTCGGCCAGAGCCCCGGCCAGCACGAGTTCCCCGCGACGATTGGCCGCGTCGGCCAGCTTCAGATGTTCCTGGCGAAATGGTCCGCGACGTTCAACGAAGTTGTCGACGACCTCGTAGAAAAGAGCGAAATAGGCCATTCCAACCTCCCCCGACCCGGAATGGGCTAACACAAAATAGCGTACCACGGTGTCGGATTGAAAGAGGTGAAGTGAACTTAGTTACGAAGATTTGGCATTTCCGTGGGCATGGAACCAGCAGTACGGACGCGAGCTGATTCGCGACTTGCGGATGGCTCAGGAGGTACCGGCACAGGGCGAGCGGTACCTCCAAAGCGAAAGTTAAATCAGCCATTCACCGACAAAGTGCCGGCGCTTGTGCTCGCAGTAGCGGAACTTGCGGTGCTCGAACTAGTTGCCCCGCCCTGAGTGAACTGAAGCAGGTCTTGTTGCAGCGAGCTGTACGCTTGCTGCGCATTTGAGAGATTGCCTGATTGCAGCGCAGAGCCAAGTTCACTCATGAGTTGTGTGATCGCGCTGGAATTGCTGTCGCTATTGTTTTCGCCGCTGACATGCCGGTGATGGTGGCCAGCGCGCGCGACTTGGGACTGCGAAGACGAAGACGATTGACTCTGAAAATCCTGCTGAATCGTCGAATAGTCCTGCTGCGCCGCGGAGAGATTGCCCGACTTTAAATCCTGCGATAGCTGAGTGAATGCCTGCGCTATCGGGTTGCTGCTCTGCGATGAACTCGATTGCGGCATATTCTGCTGCATTGTGGAAAATAGCGATTGCGCGTCAGACAGATCGCCGGATTGCAGGTCCTGCCCAAGCTCCTCAAACTCCTGCTGAAACGTTTGGCGATTGTTCTGCACCCCCTGAGCAAGCGAACTTAACAAGCTGCTCCCGGCGGCAATACCTGCGATCGACATTAGATTCTCCTCCTGAGGCATTCTCGCCCATAGTACCTATCGGCACATCGCGCTTCTGACTTTAGTGCCGCCCATCAGAAAGCGCGCACCATGCCGCTCGAGCCATTCAGAAACGTGCCGCAATCGCGGGAGTTAGGGGACATCTGGGTGATTCCTCACGCAACACCCGGCAACCCTTGCCCAAATCGCTCGGCGCAGTTTGCCGGGTGCTTGCCCTTCGTCCCGTCTGCCTTCCGCTGGCCCTGAGGCACGAAAGGACGCGGGACGCCACTTTTTCGACCGGGCTTTCGTCAACCGGCTTGGCCTGAGGAGTTCCGGTCTTGCGTTAGTCAGCTTGATTTACAGCTAGCTTTTGTGCCCAATAATTTAAAATCTGCTGATTCTAAAGGAGTTAGTAATCATGCAAGTCGTTTGTTATCTATTGGTTCGGGATGGCTTAGAAGTGTTGATTCTACAGGGGCTTAGCGGACCGTTGCACGGTGGCCGAACACGTTGCGGAAAACTCAGTCCCGTGGAGAGTAGCCAGCGGCTTTACGCCGTTGCCAATGGGATAAAGTCGCCGTTACAAGAACGATGCCGTCGTACCTCTTTAGCCGCTCAGCCTCCGGCTACGGAGGGCACCAGGAGCAGTTTGTCGCCGTCTTTGAGGGAGGACGACTCCCCGCCGAGAAAACGAATATCCTCGTCATTCAGGTACACGTTGATGAATTGCCGGATTTGTCCGTCGTCGTCGCGAACGTGGCGGGACAGGGCCGGGTAGCGGGTGACGAGGTCGTTCAGCGCAGCTGCTACGGTCTGCGCGCCGGTTTCTAGCTTCGGCGTGCCATCCGTAAAGCGGCGAAAGGCTGTAGGAATCTCGATCGTGATTGCCATGTAATCTTCTCCAGTGCTAGGTATTCGATGTTCTATCAATGCGATTGGTTCGGCCCGTCGAGACCACAGGCAAATTGCCTGCGGCTCCGGTTAGCTTGCGCGAACAGGTTCGTCCAGGTGTTGCGCGAGCAGCGCTTCAAACGCTTCCAGTTTCGGCGGGATCGCATCCGTTGCGGGGAAGTCGGCAGCGATCGCATCAGTGGTCTTCAAGCCGTTGCCAGTGATGCACACCACGGTAGTCTCGTCCGGGCGGATGCGGCCCTGCTCAATCAGGTTGGCGGTTACGCCGACGGTTACGCCTCCAGCGGTCTCGGCGAAAATACCTTCGGTTTGCGCCAACAGCTTAATGGAATCGATGATTTCCGGATCCGAAATGCATTCGGACCAGCCGCCCGTTTCCGTGATCAGTCGTCGCGCATAGTGGCCATCGGCGGGATTGCCAATTGCCAAAGAACGAGCGATGGTGTTCGGTTTTTGGGGTTCCACACGCGTCAGGCCGCGCTTCACCGCATCGGCGATAGGAGAGCAGCCCGTCGCTTGCGCGCCAAAGAATTTCACGTGCTTAGGTTCAACCCAGCCGAGATGCGCCAATTCGCAGAAGGCTTTAGCGATTTTGCCGATCAGCGAGCCTCCGGCCATCGGTACCACCACGTTATCCGGGAGTTCCCAACCGAGTTGCTCGGCGATTTCGTAGCCGTGGGTCTTAGAGCCTTCGGCGTAGTAGGGACGCAGATTCACGTTCACGAGTCCCCACTTGAACCGGTCGGCGATTTGCGTGCACAGCCGGTTCACGTGATCGTAGTTCCCGTCGATCCGGATGATGCGTGCTCCGTAAACGGCCGTGTTCAGAATTTTTGCCGGCTCCAGGTCGGCGGGAATAAAGACCGTAGTGTCGAAACCCTGCTGCGCGCATTGCGATGCCACGGCGTTAGCCAAATTGCCGGTAGAGGAACAGCCCACGGTATTGAAGCCGAAACGCCGCGCCGCCGCCAACGCGGTAGCCACCACGCGATCCTTAAAGGAAAGAGTGGGGAAGCACACGGCATCATTCTTGAAAAAAAGGTTCTTGATGCCCCATCGCGTTCCGAGCTGTTTGGACTTTACCAGAGGCGTGCCGCCTACTGGGGCGCTGGGCTTGAACCCTTCCGGCAGCGGCAGCAGTTCCGAATAGCGCCACATGTTGAACGCGCGGTGCATTAGCGCTTCGCGTTTGGCCAAGCGGCCCAGCGCCTCATAGTCGTAACTCACTTCCAACGGTGAAAAACAGTCTTCGCAGAACGATTGCGGGATGTTGGCGTGTTTCTTGCCACATTCCCTACATCTCAAGAAATAAACTTCCTTCATAAGTCACCTCGCGCTAGGACCGCCTAGGCCACGCGCCTGGGTCGGGCCTATGTGTGAAATGACGTGGACAATTGACTGAGGGCAGCGCGGAAGGCACAATAAAAAACCCTCCGTGCCAAAAAGCTTGGAGGGTTCGGAAACTCTACCAGCTCTTTAGCAGTTTTTTACGTGGAGCAAGTCGCCCTAAATCGCCACGTGACGCCGCAATCGCGGCTACTTCTTTTATGCTAGAACTCGAAGTACTTGTCAAGATGAAAGTTATGCCCCCAATGGACGAGCACCGCTTTGCTAACTTTTTACGTCAAACCACGTGACGCACAAACGTCTCCAGTGAGACCCGGCCGGATGGCCAGTTAACGTCGAGGCGCATCTTACATCGAGAGGAAGCCCGGCCGCATCGCGGTGTTATACTCTCGGCAGGTGGACTGGGCCACGGAATAGATAGGAGCATTGCAGATGGATTCAATGAGGAATGTGGTGGACTGGACACGGAGGCGTAAACTAATCGCAACCGTTTCGATTACGGCCACGCTGGTGATCGGAATCTTTATCGGTACGTTAGTTAACGGTAAAGTTTCCGCAATGCGAGGTTTTTCCTTTGCCGGAACAAGTGCGACCCCGCTTTCGCTTCCAGATCCAATCCCGTCTTCCAATTCGTTTTCCGGTATCGTCAATCGTGTTGAGCCGGCCGTGGTTAACATTGCCACCACCCAAGTCATTGACCGCAGATCCAAGCGCCATCACGCGCAGGGCGATGACGATCCCAGCGAGGATTTTTTCTACCACTTTTTCGATGGCCAGCCGGGCATGGGACAGCAGCAGCAGCCCGAAGCCGAGCGGAGCCTGGGTTCCGGCGTCATTTTGGATAAGGCCGGCTACATCCTCACCAACAATCATGTTGTGGATCAGGGCAGCAAGATTCAAGTTCAACTCAATGGCGACACCACCAAGTACACCGCGCGGGTGATCGGGACAGATGAAGATACGGATTTGGCGGTGATCAAAATTGATGCGGGTAAAGAATTGCCCTCAGCCAAGTTAGGGAATTCCGATGGCGTGCAAGTGGGTGATTGGGTTCTGGCCATTGGCAGTCCTTTTGGGCTGAACGCCACCGTCACCGCCGGCATTATCAGCGCGAAGGATCGCGGCGGCATGGGCCGTCAGTTCCAGCGCTTCCTCCAGACTGATGCCGCTATCAATCCTGGCAATTCTGGTGGTCCGCTGGTGGACATGGCTGGTCAAGTGATCGGCATCAACACCGCTATCCTGACAGGCAGCCGTGGTTACGAAGGTGTCGGCTTTGCCATGCCATCTACTACCGCCATCAATGTTTACGATCAAATCGTGAAGAATGGCCGCGTCACTCGTGGTTCGATCGGGGTACAGTTCCAGGAAGAACTGGGGACCAACCAAATCACTTTGAAGTCGCTGGGCGCCACGCATGGTGTCGTGATTGAAGCAGTGGAACCGGGAAGCCCTGCGGAAAAGGCCGGGTTGAAGGGCGGGGACGTTATCAGCGCAGTAAACGGCACGCCAGTTAAAACTGGCAATGACCTGGTCAATCCCATTGCTGCTGCCGCCATCGGCTCCAAGGTTAAGATCTCCTACTACCGCGATAAGGAACTGCGCGAAACCACTGCTACGGTCGAGGACCGCACTCACGTCTTTCCCAACACCGCGGGCCGTGTCAACAACGCTCCCGATGATTCCGCTCCTGCCGAATTCGGATTGCGTGTAGAGAGCCTCACGCCCGAACGGGCCCAACACGTCGGTGTGGAAGGCCAAAAGGGCGTGCTGGTTAGCGAAGTCGAGCCCGGCAGCTTTGCCGATGACATCCAGTTCACCGCGGGCGACGTTATATCTGAAGTGAACGGGCAACCGGTTACCACCGTGGACGAGTATCGCAAGGCTGTAGACAAGCCGAAGTCCGGCGAAAACATCGTCTTCAAGGTCCTGCGGAAAAATAATACGGATCGCGTTATGACCGTGTTCCTCGCGGGCGTGGTTCCGGCGGACAGCAAGTAACCAAATAGCAGGTACCTTTAATTAGTTATGGCTCAACTACTCTGCAAGAGAAATCTTCGTGGATTGCTTCTCGTGACTGTGGCGGCGGGCACACTTACCGTGTCCGCCGTCGCAGCGCAGAGTACCGCTGCGGCAGCACAACCGAAAAAGCCAGAACCCAAGAGTTCCACGGCGACCACCAAGAATGCGGCGCACACTAAGAATGCGATGCATTCGAGTAAATCCTCAGCCAAAGTCACAGCCCATCCAACTGTCTCGTCTGGCAAGAAAGCCTCGCACACAGGTAGCTCTCGCGGTTCGAAAACATCGAGAACCAAGAAGGTAAAGGGCCAGGCGGCGCCTACGCCCGAGCGCATCACCGAAATCCAGCAAGCACTAACCAGAAAAGGCGTCTTTTCAGGTATTCCTACCGGTGAGTGGGATGACTCCACGGTGGACGCCATGAAGCAGTTCCAGACCGCCAATGGCCTGAACCCCACCGGGAAGCTCGACGCGTTGACCCTGCAGAAGCTTGGACTCGGTTCGGAAACGGCTGGTTTGGCTGCCCCGATCCCTCCCCCGAACGCTACAAATCGATTACGAAATTTAACCTCCGAACCCAGCAATTAGATCCTTTGTTCGAATGGCCTTCCGCTGCTAACAAACCGTCAATCTAACCCATCGCAATTTTGCGTTTGCGCACTTTCAGCTTTTTACGTAATCTCCTCGTATGTTTAGCGACCTACCCAAGACTGTTGGCACGTGTTGCTGCTTCGCGTGTAGACCACCAGTCTCGTCGGCCTTGGGGACGCTGAACCGCTAAGTTTAGCCAAATCGAAGTTCAGGACCCATCGCCGCAATGTTGGTTGATGGGTTTTTTTAGGGTTGGTCGGTCCACGCATCGTGAACCTAGGCGCAGCTTCCTCCGGTCTGTGCCAGCCTGACAAAGTATCTCACCCGGTTTTCGTCGCGTGCAGTGGCAAGGGTCGCAGCCAAGGCGGCTCTGTCTCTCGAACTGCCAAGGACGGTGGCGCGGTCGCCAAGTGGTAAGGCATGGGTCTGCAAAACCCATATCGGCGGTTCGATTCCGCCCCGCGCCTCCAAATCCACTACCTAGTTAGGCTTCATGCCATACACGTCGAGCTCGCCATCGACACTGGTTGAACCGTAGGCTCCACGTAGACCGCTCTCTCCCGCACCGTTCCCGGCGCCGACCCGTCAGTCCGAGCGGAGTCTTCGCAGCGAAGAATCCCTCTTCTCCTTCTCGCTCGAAACAGGCGCATGGCGCCGTTCGCCTGGTTTGACGCTCATTCGAGGAACCCGCTACACTCGATGCCTCGCGGGAGGGTTAATGGCAACGGTGGCTTCTGCGCGCGTTTTTAAGAACTTCATTAACGGGGAATGGGTCGCGCCCCACGGTGGCAAGACCTACTTCAATCATAATCCGGCGAATACTCAGGAAATTCTCGGAGAATTTCCCCTTTCGACTCAGGCAGACGTGGATGCAGCGGTTTCCTCTGCGCGACAGGCTTACAAGACCTGGCGATTGCTGCCTGCGCCGAAACGCGCGGAAATCCTGTTCCGGGTAGCGGAATTACTGCTAAAACGCAAAGAAGAATTTGCGAGCGATATGACTCGCGAGATGGGTAAAATCCTCCCCGAAACGCGTGGGGACGTTCAAGAAGCCATCGACATGACTTACTACATGGCTGGCGAGGGCCGCCGGCTCTTCGGCCAGACCACCCCGTCGGAGTTGCCCAACAAGTTCGCGATGAGCGTACGCCAACCCATTGGCGTGTGCGGGATGATCACGCCATGGAACTTCCCCATGGCCATTCCCTCTTGGAAGATGATGCCGGCGCTGGTCTGCGGCAACACCGTTGTCCTCAAGCCCGCAGAGGATACTCCACTCTCTTCCTATCACTTAGTGGAAACCATGATGGAAGCCGGTATTCCCCCCGGGGTAGTGAATCTCGTCAGTGGCGACGGACCCGGAGCGGGTGGCCCGCTCGCCAGCCACAAAGATACTCCGGTGATCAGCTTCACGGGTTCCACCTCAACCGGCCGCAGCATCGCACAAATTTGTGCGCCGGAATTCAAGCATTGCAGTTTAGAAATGGGCGGCAAAAATATAATTCTGGTTCTCGACGATGCCAATCTCGATCTGGCTGTGGACGGCGCCATCTGGGGCGGATTTGGGACCACCGGGCAGCGTTGCACCGCCGCCAGCCGCATCGGCGTTCACAAGTCGATTTACAAGGAATTCGTCTCGCGCTTTGTCGAGCGCGCCCAGAAATTAAAGATTGGCAACGGTTTCGACGCAGCCACGGAGATGGGGCCGGTCATCAACCAGCAGCAGCTTCACACCGTCATGAATTATGTGGATATTGGCAAGAAAGAAGGTGCCAAGCTTTTAACCGGCGGCAACCGCCTGGACCAGGGAGAGTATGCCAGCGGCTGGTTCCACCAGGCTACCGTTTTCGGCGATTGCGACCCCAGCATGCGCATCGCCCGCGAAGAAATCTTTGGTCCAGTGGTTTCCGTTATTCCCATCGACAGCCTCGAACAGGGAATTGATGTGGCCAACGATGTGCCGTATGGTTTGTCCGCCTCAGTCTATACGCGCAACGTCAATGCTGCCTTCGCTGCCCTTCGGGATCTGTACACGGGCATCGTTTACATCAATGCGCCTACCATCGGCGCTGAAACGCACCTCCCGTTTGGCGGCACTAAGCAAACCGGCAATGGCCATCGCGAGGCTGCCGTGGCGGCCATCGACTTCTTCACCGAATGGAAATCGATTTACATCGATTACTCGGACAAGCTGCAGCGCGCACAGATCGACAACAATTAGCTTTTAAGGCCGCTGCCGCGTAAACCAGCCTGCTCAAACGTCTAGACCGATAGATCGCATTAGCTTCAGCGCATTACTGCTTTGCGCCACTCCCGGAACCAACACGTAGTTGAAATGGAGTTCGCCGTTCTCAATGCGGTCTTCGAAATGAAAATTGCCGGCTTGCCCGTTCATGTCATCCGCCATTAGTGTCAGTGCCAGGTCGTGCGTGGTTATAATTCCCATGGCTCCTTTGGCCACCAGGCTTTTCACGATCGCTTCCGCGCCAACGCGACGGTCGTGGGAATTTGTGCCACTCAGTAATTCATCAAGTAGAAACAAAACCGGCAGCGGCCCACTTGCAAGTTCCGCGATTAACTTCAGGCGCGAAATTTCCGCATAAAAACGCGAAACACCCCCCTGCAATGAATCCAGAATACAGATGGAAGCCGCCACTTGCAGTCGCGACATCCGCAGTTTGCGTGCCCGCACCGGCGCGCCAGACTGTGCCAGCACTCCGTTGATTCCTACCGCCCGAATCAGTGTGCTTTTCCCTGCCATATTGGGGCCACTAACGATCATCAGCCGCGGTTCTCCGCCAAGCTTCAGGTCGTTTGCGACCGCACGGCTCTCCGGAAGCAGTGGGTGGGTCAATCCTTCGACCTCAAACAGCGCGTTGCCTTCGATGAACTCGGGAAAAATGTCTGCGGGATGTTCGTACGCGTAACCCGCCAACGACATCAGTGCTTCCATTTCGCCCACAGCCGCAAGCCAGTGGCGCACCGAAGCCCCAAACTTCTGCCGCCATACCTCGATCGCAAATGCAAGCTGCGCGCTCCATAGAATAAATGGATCGATCGCGTTCAGCGCCAGGTTTCGCCGTGATTCCAGGCTCTCGATCAGCCGCCGAACCCTTGCGATCGAATGCGAAGGCAATGCGCCCGCGGCGCGCAGCTCGGATTTAAGCTCCACCAGTCTCGCCGATGAAAAACTTTCTTGTTCGAAGAGGGCCAGTGCTCCAGCAAGCAACGTAAGATCATTCTCGAACTTCTCAGCAGAAATAATTTCGGTCACATACGGCTTGAATCTCCAGTTGACCACCAGATTCACCGCCGCAATTAACAAGACAAATTGCCATAACCCCGAAAACGCCCAAATCACTATGGTAGATAACCACAAAACGCAAAACAGCAGCGCCACGATTCTGGCCCGCCGGGGCTGCAACACCGGAGCTGCCTCAGCCCACGCCATCAACGCATTCGGACGCACTTCGGAGCGGATCCCTTGCCCAAAATTTGCCAATTCCGCCCGCAAATTCAGCCGGGGCCTAAGTTCCATAACCGCTGCCTGCCTGCTGGCTATTTCCTCCAGAGAAGCTGCGCGTTTCAACCATTCGGCTAAAATTTCCTGACCCGCGGATGTTCGAGCGGTGCAAAGTAACTCAAACAACGATCCTTTACCGAATAAATCCAAGTCTCGCGCATAGGGGTGCGCAGGGTCGAGAAACACGTCTCCGGGTTCGCCTGTTCCGGCCCACTCATTATTGAGCCGTGCCAGTCCTCGTTCGTAAAACGCCATCAGCCCCGAGCATCGCCGCATGGATCCGAGCACCCGCGAATGCTCAACCTCCAGGAACACGAAGGCAATTGCCGGCACAATCAGCCAAAGCGGTGATACTGCCTTGGATTTTAAGTACCAGGCGAGTAGAACGACGACGAGGAACAGGATACCTAATTTTGCGATCCCCAGCCGTTTATGACTTTGTTCGTGGTTGGATCTCTGGATTGTCGCGGATTGCAACCGGCTCGAGTATTCGGCCTTCGCATCCTCGCTTCGGTTGGTAGCTTCCATGAACAAACACATTATACTGATTTAAGGCAGTAACTTTGCCGTGGCCGTCTTTGCGGGCACACGTGGCGATGAACCGCTTTGACGGCACTTGACAGCTTTTCTAAAATAGAAGTAGCAACCGGTGAGGAGCGCTGATGCGGTATCCGACTCTCCAGGAACGCCGGAATCGCCAGGTCTTGGCTGACATCGTTCGCACCTACATTGAAACGGGCGAGCCGGTGTCTTCGCGCGCGATCTCCAGGCGTTACGAAGAACCCCTTAGCACCGCGACCATTCGGGGGGTAATGGCCGATTTGGAGGACGGCGGCTATTTGTATCAGCCACATACGTCCGCGGGTCGCGTGCCTACTGCGGCGGCTTACCGTTTCTTCGCTCAAGAGATCGCCTCGCAGGCCACCTTGAGCGCAGAGGACCGCGAATGGATCCACCGCGAAATGGCTAGCGTCTCCAGTCCTGGGGAAATCACCGAACGAGCAGGACACGTTTTGGCCGAGGTGTCCAAAGGATTGGGCATCGTGGTATCCCCGCCACTGCGCAAAGCCGTGCTGGAGCACGCGCGCATGTGGTTGATTCCCGACGGGCGCGTCGTGGTCGTGCTGATTTCGCCCGGTGGCAATACTCGCGACAAGGTTTTGCGTCCTCCACGACCGTTCACTCAGGAAGAGCTGGACGCCACTGCTGAATTTCTTAACCAGCACTATACCGGTTGGACGCTTGAGGCTATTCGGGCCGATCTCTTGCAAAAACTGGCTAACGAGCGCGAACGGTATGAGAAACTTGCACACAGTGTATTGACTCTGTGCGATCCAGCGATATTGGGCAACAACCCACAATCGCAGATTTATGTGGAAGGCGCGGCGCAGATTGCAACTGCACCGGAATTTGCTGATCAGGCCCAGTTAGGCGAGTTGCTCTCTGCCATCGAGGAGAAGCACCGGCTCATCACCGTACTGAACTCGTGTATCGAAACGCCCGAACCCGTTTTCGTCCAGATCGGGGTGAAGGAAATATCGCAATCGAGTGAGAATATCGCTCTCATTAGCGCTCCTTATTTGACCCACGATAAGGTGCAAGGTTCACTTGGCGTGCTTGGCCCCACCCGGATGCACTACGAGCGGGCCATGACTGCGGTAGCCTACGTGGCCCAGCTTTTCAGCGAAGCCTTAAGCAAGATTGAATAAATCTATCCGTCAAGAATAGAGGTAGAAGTTATGAAGGACCCTGAATTCGACATCAACAGCAACCCGCCATCTCCCACGACCGGGGATGATAAAGCTGCCGGTGAAGACCTTGCACGGGACGAGGCCGACGCAAAACGGCTGGCCGCCGAACTGGAAGACATGCGTCAGACATTAGTTCGCCATCAGGCGGACTTTGCGAATTTTCGCAAACGCGCGGAAAAAGAAAATCGCGAGGCCGGTCAAAGGGCCACCGCGCGAATCATCGAACAGCTCATTCCAGTGATCGATGGCTTCGAACATGCATTAGCGGCACACCGGGAAGCGGAATACGAGAACTATCGCAAAGGGTTTGAACTCATCCATAAGCAGTTGCTGGACAATGTGGTGCGCCTTGGGGTTGAGCGCATTGAACCTCAGAATCAGCCCTTCGACCCGCGTTTTCACCAGGCCGTGGAACGCGAGGAAACCACCAAGCATCCGGATGGCACCATTTTGCAGGTTTATCAGCCGGGCTATGCATATCACGGACGGGTTTTGCGACCGGCCATGGTGCGCGTAGCCGTTCCGCCCAAGGCGGCATCGAATAAGTTCGCGAACTAATTATGACCAAAGCCCAACCACGAGACTTTTACGAAGTACTTGGCATAACCAAAACCGCTGCCGTCGACGAGATTAAGTCCGCTTATCGAAAAGCGGCTATGCAGTGGCATCCCGATCGCAACCCGGAAAATAAGCAAGAGGCGGAAATTCGTTTTCGCGAGTGCACCGAGGCGTATACCGTCTTGAGTGATCCGCAGAAGCGTCAGATTTACGACACCTACGGCCACGCCGGCCTCGCTCATGCCGGTGCCCAGACCGATTTCAACGAGACCATCTTCCAGGATTTTCACGACATTCTTGGCGACTTCTTCGGCTTCGACGAACTCTTTGGCGGTGCTGCCCGTGGACGTACCGGACGTCGCGGCCACGTGCAACGCGGTGCCGATCTTCGTTACGACATGACCCTCACGTTCGACGAGGCGGCCATGGGCGTGAACACGAAAATTCGTGTTCCGCGCCAGGAATACTGCGAGTCCTGCAACGGAACCGGTGCCAAGAAAGGAACTGGCGTGGTGTCCTGCCAGACCTGCGGTGGGCGCGGCCAGTTGGTATATCAGCAAGGTTTTTTCACCATCAATCGAACCTGCCCCGCTTGTCAGGGTGCCGGCCAAATCGTCAAAGAGCGCTGCCCGGATTGTCATGGGCAGGGCCGCGTGGATCGGGAACGGACCATCGAGCTTCGCATTCCCCCGGGGGTGGACACCGGCACGCGCCTGCGCGTTCAGGGCGAGGGCGAGCCCGGGCCGAATGGCGGTCCCGCTGGGGATTTGTATGTTGTGCTCGAAGTGAAGGAGCACAGTTTCTTCGAGCGTCGAGGTGCCGACCTGTACTGCACCATTCCGCTGAGCGTAGCCCAGGCTGCGCTGGGAACGGAGTTGCAAGTTCCCGCCCTAAACGGGGAGGAGCGCCTGAAGATTCCGGAAGGCACGCAGAGCGGGGCAGTGTTTCGAATTAAGGGCAAAGGTCTATCGGACCCCCACGGGGGCGGGCGTGGTGACCTGTATTATCACGTGCGCGTAGTGACTCCGACTAAGCTCAACAAAGAGCAGCGCAAGCTGATGGAGCAGCTCCACGGCACCATGAAAGTGGAGAACAAACCTGCCGAACGCGGCTCCTCGCTCTTCGACAAGGTTAAAGATATCTTCGGCTAATTTGGGTGCAAGCGCTTTTGAACTCGCTTCGTTTGCGCGCCCCCGCTTTCAAGGATATAACCGTTCTAATCACTCACATCGGTGCCACATAACCACTCATGCGTCGCCGCTTCTTTGTAGATCGCTTCGAAAATCAACGTGCCTTCATGGAAGGCGAAGCCGCTCACCATCTCGGACGCGTGCTCCGCGCTCAACCCGGCCAACTTTACGAATTGAGCGACGGAACCTCTGTTTGGTTAGGCCGTATTGATACCGTGCAGCGCGACCACGTCGACTTTTCTCTGGTCGAACAGCTCCCGGGCGAAGTTCCCGTGCTCACCACGATCTTGCTGCTCTCGGTGATTAAATTCGAACCATTCGAATGGGTTCTCGAGAAGGCCACCGAACTTGGAGTCAGCCGAATTGTTCCACTGGCTTCAGCGCGCAGTGAGAAAGCTCTGCTTGTGGCAGCCGCTAAACGCGCCACCCGTTGGCAGAAAATTCTCCTGGAGTCCTCACAGCAGTGCCGCCGGGTGCAAGTACCGGTCTTGGATCCATTAGCCAAGCCCGGCGCTGCATTCACAGCGTATGGGGAGAGTGTCCGCATCCTATTGTCAGAAGCGCCCGGCGCTCCGCCCATCCGCGACGCCTTGGCGGATGTTCATAGCAAATCGATTGTCCTGGCCGTTGGTCCCGAAGGCGGTTGGACTGATGAGGAGTTCGTCGCGGCCCGTGCTCAGTCGTTCCGCGAAGCTTCCCTCGGCAAGCTCGTACTCCGTGCCGAAACCGCGGTGGTGGCCTCCTTGGCGGTTTTGAACTTTGCTTTGTCGAAGCCTTGAAATCTTACGCAGTTCTCCTTCTCTTTGGATATCCAAATGCTTAAATCCATCGTCCAATTAAGGGTTGAGCAACGCTGCACCGGTGATCCCGTTCGATCAAGCAACAACGGACGGCTTAGCTCGAATCCAATCACATGCGCTCTGCAGTCCAGCCCCACGATCAATTCGTGGCTGGCCTAAGTTAGGCCTGCATGTTATAAATGAAAGGCAGTACGAGATGCCCACACCCGCCGAGAACAACAGCTCTTGTCCCCAAGGCGATCCCTCCACCGCCACGCAATCTTCTTTGGCGTCTGAATCCGCTGCTCCCGAAGCGCCGCATCAGCTTCTTCGCCACGAAATCCGCGTTTGGACCCGCGATCTGCTGATCGCCATTGGCTTAGCGCTCGTCATTATCGTCTTCCTCTACCAGCCAGTTAAGGTCGAAGGGACCAGCATGGCCCCGCTACTTTCCGACCAGGAGCGCATTTTCATCAACAAGTTTGTCTATCGCTTCGAACCCATTGATCGTGGCGATGTGGTGGTGTTCTGGTATCCCCTAGATCACTCGAAATCCTTTATCAAGCGCGTCATCGCTTTACCCGGGGAGACCGTAGAGATTCGCCGCGGTATCGTCTATGTGAATGGCCAGGAAATCGCCGAGCCGTACGTGCCTCCCCAATACGCCGATGTGAGCGACTATGGCCCGATCGAAGTTCCGCACGGCGATTACTTTGTTATGGGCGATCACCGCATCAGTTCCAACGATTCCCGGGTCTTCGGTCCGGTACCCAGCCAGTATATTTATGGCCGTGCGGTTTTCGCTTACTGGCCCGTCGATCACTTCGGTTCCTTGTCCACCACCGAGGCCAGCGACAAATGACGTTAGACGGAGGATCCACTGACGGACGTTCAGCACAGACCTGCCACACTTGCGCTCGAGGACGGGCGCACATTTAAAGGTCGCGCGGCCGGAGCCATCACGCGCCGCGGCGGCGAAGTCGTTTTCAATACCAGCCTCACCGGTTACCAGGAAGTTTTCACCGATCCCAGTTATGCCGGGCAGATTGTCTGTCTCACCTATCCGCACATCGGAAATGTTGGCGCGAATTTGGACGACGAAGAAGCACCCAGGCCTTACATCGAGTCCTTGGTCGTTCGTGAGTTTTCTCAAGTAACTTCCAATTGGCGCTCCGGCGAGAGCGCGCAACTTTACTTGAACCGCCACAAAATTCCCGTGATTTGGGACATTGACACACGCGCGCTGGTCTTGCACCTCCGCAAAGTGGGCGCTCTCCGCGGCATCGTTTCAACCGACGGCACCCCCGCCGATCAATTGGTCTTCGAAGCCAAACAGCTTCCGTTGATGACCGGCCAGGAGCTGGCCAGTCGCGTCAGTTGCAACAACCCCTATGATTGGCAGAAAGGCTCGATCGAGTTAGCCACTTCGCCTTGGGCCGAACAAATGGGGGAATCCGGCGAAGCACCCGACAATCACAAGTTCAAAGTGGTTGCCTACGATTTTGGAATCAAACAGAACATCCTTCGCTTGCTCGTTGATCACCATTGTGAGGTCACCGTCGTTCCCGCGAACACTTCGGCCGAAGATGTACTCGGGTTTCATCCCGATGGTGTGTTTCTCTCCAATGGCCCTGGCGATCCGGAGCCGGTCGCCTATGCGCAAGAAAATATTCGCAAGTTGGCCGGGCGCGTCCCCATCTTCGGCATCTGCCTCGGTCACCAACTCTGTGGCATTGCACTTGGCGGAAAAACCTTCAAACTGAAATTCGGCCACCATGGTTCCAATCATCCGGTCAAGAATCTCCTGACCAATCAGGTGGAAATCACCGCCCAGAATCACGGCTTTTGCGTGGATCCCGACTCGCTACCCTCTAGCGACGTGGAGGTGACGCATTTGAACTTGAACGATCACACCAACGAAGGCATGCGCCACAAGAGTCTGCCGCTCTTCAGCGTGCAGTACCATCCCGAAGCTTCTCCGGGTCCGCACGACTCGCATTATTTGTTCACCCAGTTCACCGACATGATGAAGGAGTTTGCACGTCCAGGGAGTTCGAGAGGATAACGCAGGACGCCAAAGAGAATAAATGCCGAAACGCAAAGACATTCACAAAATCCTGATCATTGGCTCCGGCCCCATCGTCATCGGCCAAGCCTGCGAGTTCGACTATTCCGGCGCCCAGGCATGCAAAGCCTTGCGTGCCGACGGCTATGAAGTCGTCTTGGTCAATTCCAATCCCGCCACCATCATGACCGACCCGGAATTGGCCCATCGGACCTACATCGAACCTCTCACCAAGGAATATCTCGAGGAAATCATCGTCAAAGAACGCCCCGACGCTGTCCTGCCGACCGTCGGCGGACAGACCGCTCTGAATCTCGCCGTTGAACTTGCCGAATCCGGCATCCTGGAAAAGCACAAAGTCGAAATGATCGGCGCCTCCCTCCGCGCCATAAAAGTCGCTGAAGATCGCCTATGGTTCAAGGACGCCTGCCGCAAGATTGGCCTGGAAGTTCCCGCCTCCGCTCTCGTCAACAGCGCCCAGGACGCCATGCGCCTCTGCGATCAACTCGGCTTTCCCCTCGTCATTCGCCCATCATTCACACTTGGCGGCACCGGTGGGTCCATCGCCTACAACAAGGAAGAATTTTCAGAGTCCATTTCCCATGCCCTCGACATGAGCCCGGTCCACGAAGCCCTCGTGGAAGAATCCGTGCTCGGCTGGAAAGAATACGAACTCGAAGTCATGCGCGATTATCGCGACAATTTTGTGGTCATTTGCACCATCGAAAATTTTGATCCTATGGGCGTACACACCGGTGATTCCATCACTGTCGCACCGGCCCAGACTCTCACCGACAAGGAATACCAGCGCATGCGCGATGCCGCCGCCGCGATCATTCGCGAAGTCGGCGTGGAAACGGGCGGTTCCAACGTACAATTTGCCGTCAATCCTGAAAATGGCCGCTTGGTTGTGATCGAGATGAATCCCCGCGTCTCCCGCAGTTCCGCACTGGCCAGCAAAGCTACCGGTTTCCCTATAGCCAAAATCGCCGCTCGCCTAGCGGTCGGCATGTCCCTCGACGAAATCCCCAACGACATTACCCAGAAAACGCCTGCATCGTTCGAGCCCACCATCGACTACGTGGTAGTTAAAATTCCCAAGTGGCAGTTCGAAAAGTTCCCCGGCGCGGACAGCGCCCTCGGTACCCAGATGAAATCCGTGGGCGAAGTCATGTCCATCGGACGCACCTTTAAAGAAGCCCTGCAAAAGGGAATCCGCTCTCTGGAGCCGAGCACCCCTTGGCGTGCGCCCGCGGAAACTCCCGATTCGCTCTTGCGCGAGAAGCTTGCTACTCCTCGCCCCAACCGGATTTATTGGATCCTGACCGCCGTAGAACGCGGCATGCCCGGGCGCGACATTTGTGACCTCACCAAAATCGACCCCTGGTTCATTCATCAGATCGAGGAAATCATCCAGGTCAATCGGCGCGCCGCCTCGGTCACCGTGCAAACCGCCTCTAAGGATTTGCTCCGTGACGTGAAGCGCATCGGCACCAGCGACGAGCACTTGGCCCAACTCTGGAAGACCACCACTGCGGCGGTGCGCTTGCAACGTTCCCGCTATAGTGTCGCGCCGGTCTTTAAACGCGTCGATACGTGCGCCGCGGAGTTTGAATCGTTCACGCCGTATATGTACTCCAGCTATGAAGATGAAGACGAAGCCAACGTTTCCCAGAAACAGAAAGTCATGATCCTGGGTAGCGGGCCTAACCGCATCGGGCAAGGAATTGAGTTCGATTACTGCTGCTGCCACGCCAGCTTCGCTCTCCGCGCCGGTGGTTTCGAAACCATAATGGTCAATTGCAATCCGGAAACAGTTTCCACCGACTATGACACTTCCGACCGCTTGTATTTCGAACCATTAACCCTGGAAGACGTTCTGGCCATCGTGGACAAAGAAAAGCCCTCGGGGGTGATCGTTCAATTTGGCGGGCAAACGCCGCTGAATCTCGCCCTCGAATTGAAACGTAACGGCGTTCCCATCGTCGGGACCGCCCCGGAGTCCATCGATCTCGCCGAGGATCGCCGTCGCTTCGGACGCCTTCTCGAAGAACTGAAAATCCCCCAGCCCCGCAACGGCACCGCGCTGGTTCCCGAAGAAGCCGCGCGTGTAGCCGGCGAGATTGGCTTGCCCGTGCTCGTTCGTCCTAGCTACGTCCTCGGCGGCCGTGCCATGGTCATCGCCTACGACGTCAACACGGTTCAGGAATACGTCGCCCAAGCCGCACTTATGGGCCCTGCTCGCCCAGTGCTGATCGATCAATTCCTGGAAGAAGCCACCGAAGTGGACGTGGACGCGCTCGCCGACGGCACCGATGTCGTAATCGGCGGCATCATGGAGCACATCGAAGAAGCCGGCGTGCACTCCGGCGACTCCTCTTGTGTGCTGCCTCCCGTCAGTCTTTCGCCTAAAGTGCTGGAGACCATCCGCGATTATACGAAACGCCTCGCACTGGCCCTCAAAGTTGTCGGCTTGATGAACGTTCAATATGCCATTCAACGCGATACCGTCTACGTTTTGGAAGTGAACCCGCGTGCCTCGCGCACCGTTCCCTACGTCAGCAAAGCCACTGGCGTGCCACTGGCCAAAGTCGCCGCCCGCCTCATGGTTGGTCGCCGCTTATCAGACATGAAGCTTCCCATCGTCCACCACAATGGCGTCGCCGAAATCGCCGTCCGCGAATACTATTCCGTGAAATCCCCGGTATTCCCGTTCAATAAATTCCGCGGCGTGGACACCATTCTTGGCCCCGAAATGCGCTCCACTGGCGAAGTCATGGGCATATCCAGCGACTACGGCCAGGCTTTCGCCAAAGCCCAATTGGCCGCGGGACAGAAACTTCCCCGTGGTGGCACCGTCTTTATCAGCGTGAACGATCGCGACAAGCGCAGCATCGGCCCTCTCGGCAAAGAACTCGTCTCTCTCGGCTTCAAAATCGTCGCCACCCGCGGCACCTGCGCTGCTCTTCGCTCTGCGGCGGTTCCTTGCGAGGAAGTCTTCAAGGTGAACGAAGGCCGCCCCAATATCGTCGACCTCATCAAAACCGGAAAAATTCATCTCGTCATCAACACACCGCTCGGCCGCGAGTCCTTCTACGACGAAAAGTCCATCCGTCGCGCTGCCATCCGCTACAACATCACCTGCATCACCACGCTCTCTGCCGCGCAGGCTGCCGTCCGGGGTATTCACTCGCTCCACGAGCTCCAGCGTGAAGTAAACTGTCTTCAGGATCTGCACGGATCCGGTGTAGCCACGGCGGGCGGCTCCTCGGTGGGAGATTAAACCATGGAAATTCGTGGTATTTTCCCGGCACTGGTCACACCGTTCAACGCGGACGAGTCCGTCTCGTTGGCTGCCGTGAAGGAAAATATCAAGCGCTACAACCAGACCGCCGTGGCTGGGTATGTGGTCCTTGGATCGACCGGGGAAAGTGTCATGCTTTCGCGCGACGAAGCCGATTCCATACTCGTCGCTGCCAAAGAGGCTGCCGCCCCCGAAAAATTCCTCATCGCCGGCACTGGTGCAGAATCCACCTCCGAAACCATCGCGCGCACCAAACGCGCCGCCGTTATCGGCTATCCTGTCGCTCTTGTCAAGACACCTTACTACTACAAGCCGGTCTATCGTGGGGAGCACTACCTCCGGCATTATCGCGCTGTCGCCGACGCTTCTCCGATACCGATTCTGCTGTACTCCGTGCCGCAGTTCACTGGCATTACTCTGGAAACGCCAGAAATTCTCGCCCTGGCCGCACATCCCAACATCGCCGGCATCAAAGATAGTTCCGGCAACATTCAGCGCGTCGCCGAAATTGCTGCCGGTGCTCCCGGTAATTTCCACGTCCTCACCGGAGGCGCGGCCGTAGTTTATCCCGCACTTGCGGTAGGTGCCCGTGGCGCTATTTTGGCGCTAGCCGCGGCGCTGCCCGAAAAGTGCGCCGAGGTTTATGAACTATTCGAGCGCGGTCAGCACGAACAGGCCCGCAAGCTTCAGCTCATTTTGGCCAAAGCCTCTAATCGCATCGTCTCCGAAAACGGAATTCCTGGCGTGAAGTACGCGATGGATCTGCGTGGCTATCAGGGCGGTGTGCCTCGCCTTCCTTTGCTGCCATTGGTGGAAGAAAAGAAGCGTGCTATTGCAGAGTGCGTATCACAATTACATCCGGCAGCAGCGCGCGTGTAAGCGAAGTTGAATTCGCGTCACTTTTTTCTGTGTTCATCATCTAAGCGCTCATGGACTGTCGCGCCCTCGAACCGCACCAGTTGCCTCACACGTCGAAGCTCTTCCGCGACTACGTAGAGCATTTTTCCAAGCTCCAAGCTTTTTATGAGCACGCTCCCGATCTGAAATCCGCCACCCACTTTTCCAGGAAACTGAAATTTCCCGCCGAGCGCCGCGCTTCCGTTGCGGATATCCTTCGCCAGCAAAATGTGCTCTATGGCAGTGGCCCCGAAACCCAGAAAAATCTCGACCGTTTGCGCGATGGAGCGTTTGCCGTCGTCAGCGGTCAGCAAGTGGGACTCTTCGGTGGCCCTGCATTCTCGGTTTATAAGGCGCTCAGCGCCATCCAGGCCGCTCACGAGCTCTCCGAAAAAGGCATTGATGCGGTACCGGTCTTCTGGATGGCCACCGAAGATCACGACGTTGACGAAGTGCGTCATGTCACCTGGTTTCACGAAGGGGAATTGCAGCAGTTCGAACTTCCCAAGCCGCCCGAGGATTCCGTTCCCGTGGGACGCATACGGCTGGGCCCGGAAATTCACGAACTCGTCGTGCGTGCTCAGCCCTTGCTGGGACAAACCTTCGGCGATCTGCTGCACGAGACTTACACTCCAGTTGCCACCTACAGCAGTGCCTTCGCCGCTCTGTTCGCGCACATCTTTGCCGACCACGGCTTGATTCTCCTCGATCCTCTCGATGATCGGCTGCATCGGGTTGCTGCTCCGTTCCTTCGCGACGCATTGGCCCAGCGCGATGAATTGAACGATCTGCTGCTGCGGCGCGGTAAGGAATTAGAGCACGCTGGATACGAAGTTCAGGTGAAGGTGACCGCGCACAGCACACTGCTGTTTTCTTTACACGAGGAGAAACGCCAGGTCATCACCGCTGCGAACGACGAATTCGCCAGTGGTTCCCTCGTGATGCCACGTCAGGAATGGCTTGTGCGCATTGAAGAAGCGCCGGAACACTTCAGCCCGAATGCCCTTTTGCGCCCGGTGTTGCAGGACTTCCTCCTTCCCACGGTGGCTTATTTCGGTGGCCCGGCGGAAATTGCCTACTTCGCGCAATCCGAAGTGCTGTACAAGAAACTCCTTGGTCGCATGCCGGTCTTGCTGCCTCGCGCGGATTTTACCCTCGTCGATCCAAAGGCCCAACGCATTCTGAAAAAATATGATCTCGACGTGGAAGATGTGTGGAGCGGCTCACAACAGCTTCGCAATCGCATGTACAACTCAGCGATCCCCAAAAAACTGGCGAGGCAGTTTGGCGAAAATATCCATCACATCGAAAAGAGCGTTCAGAAGCTGCACAAAGCTATCGCCAAGGTCGATCCCACCATTCAGGGGACTATCGCGCGTGCCGAAAAACGCATCCGCTACCAACTCGAAAAACTGCGCCACAAAACCGGCGAAGCTCTCGATCGCCATGAAAAGGTCATTGCCAAACATCAGGCCTTTCTCGAAAATTCACTTTTCCCCCAAAAGGGCCTGCAATCCCGCGATCTCTGCTTCTTGCCATTTCTTGCTCGTTGGGGCACTGGCGGCTTGAATGAATTGCAGGAATTGGCCGGCGCTAAGAAAGCAGGTCTCCACCTGATTGTACCGATCCCCTGACTTGTCGTTCCCCGAGCCCGGCTTCAAAATTACCGATACCTTTGGAGGTGCTATGCAATCGATTACCGTCAAAACGTCCCGCCGCACCCAACTTATAGACATCACCAAAGACGTCCAGCGCATCGTCGCCGCGCTCGGCATTCGAGTAGGCACGTGTTTTCTGTACGTGCCGCACACCACGGCCGCCGTGCTGATCAACGAACACGCAGACCCGGACGTGGCCTCCGATGCCGAAGGCGCGCTCGATCGCTTGATCCCCTCCGCCGGTTCTTATCGCCATTCCGAAGGAAATTCGGATTCCCATATCAAAACCATGCTCACAGGCACTACTCGATTCGTCTTCGTCGAGGAAGGCAAGCTTGCCCTCGGCCGCTGGCAAGGTATTTTCTTCGCTGAATTCGATGGCCCTCGGGAACGCAAACTCTACGTCAAGGTCCTCCCGGACCGCGTCTGAGTAAAGTCGCAAATCTCCACGTCTCGTCCTGGGCTAAACTCTAACCGACCAATTGCAAGAATTCGATTGCCGGGAGAAATTAAAATGACCTATCGACGAATGCTCCTGACTTTTTGGGGCTCGCATTGGTTGCGTTCTGCCATTGGCCCTTGCCTGCTTTACGTTTGCTTATTCTTGCCTCCCGCTGCTGCGCAGTCCTGCGGCGCAAAGGGCAACGCGGTCCAAGTGCTTGGCTCGGGAGGGCCAGAACTGCAAGACAAGCGCGCCTCCAGCAGTTATCTCGTCTGGCAGGACGGCCAAGCCAAAGTCCTGGTTGATGCGGGCGGAGGCAGCGCTCTTCGCTTCGGACAGAGTGGCGCGCAAATGTCGCAATTGGATGTGATTTTGTTCAGCCATCTGCACGTCGATCACAGCGCCGATTTCCCCGCATTGATCAAATCCTCATGGTTCGAAGATCGCAACCGCCCCTTGCCGATCTATGGCCCCGAAGGAAATGACTTCATGCCTTCCATACAGGAGTTTGTGAACGATTTGTTTGGCGATAAGCACGGTGCCTATCGGTATCTCAGTGAACTCCTGGTGCCGGACGAACAAGGCAGCTACAAAATGCAGCCTCACAACGTAATCGCCAATTCGGAACCCAAGGTTATCTTCCAAAGCGGCGGTCTTGCAGCCAGCGCCGTCCGTGTTATTCACGGAGGTGTTCCGGCCCTGGCATGGCGCGTGGAATTGCAGGGCAAGCGCATCGTTTTTAGTGGCGATACCAACGGGAATGGCCAAGGCTTGGTGCGTCTGGCCGCGGATGCGGATCTGTTCATCGCCCACAACGCGGTTCCCGAAGGTGCTACCGGCGTGGAGCGGCGCCTGCACATGCCCCCATCCGTAATTGGGCAAATTGCCGCAGATGCTCATGTCAAGAGTCTGGTCTTGTCCCATCGCATGTTGCGCACCCTAGGAAAAGAGGCTGAAACCCAATCGGAAATCCGAAAACGATACTCAGGCCCCTTGGTGTTTGCAAACGACCTCGACTGTTTCCCTCTGAAGTAGCAGCCAACGTTCCATGCTAAAGTCTTGAAGAATGGCAAACCTGGGCGTCTACATTCAAGTTCCGTTCTGTCAGACGAAGTGCACCTACTGCAACTTTCACACCGGCGTGGTGTCCTCCGACCGCTTTGCGCCTTACATCAGCTCCATCCAACAGGAAATCTCCAACGCACCAGATCTTTTCCGCACGGCAGGCATCCATTGGCCGATAAGTGCCGATTCACAGCCGCAGGTTGACACCATTTACATCGGCGGCGGTACCCCCAGCCTCCTGAATCCCGATCTCCTCTCTGCGCTATTGCATTCCATTCGAGAGTCCTTTTCGTGCACTTGGGAAGAAGTCACTCTCGAAGCTGATCCCGAAACCATCGAATTCGGGAAAGCCCGCCGATGGTTCACTTCTGGCATAAACCGCATCAGCTTCGGCTCTCAATCCTTTGTCGATGAAGAATTGAAAGCCGCAGGACGGATGCACCGGAGTAGCGATATTTACGGCGCCTTATCGGTCTTGCGCAACGCCGGAATTGCGAATATCAGTTTCGATTTGATTGCCGGCCTGCCCAAGCAAACGTACGATTCCTGGCGCCACTCCCTCGGGGAGACCATTGCGCTTTCTCCCGAACACGTTTCCGTCTACATGATGGAAATCGACGAAGGTTCGCGCCTCGGTCTGGAAGTTTTGCGTGGGGGTTGGCGTTATAGCGCTAAGGACCTGCCCACCGATGAAGCTATGGCGGACTTCTATGAATTAGCCCAAGGCGAGCTGAAATCTGCGGGCTACGAGCAATATGAAATCTCCAATTGGGCAAAGCCGGGATTCGCTTCCCGCCACAATTTAAAATATTGGCGCCGCGAACCCTACCTCGGTTTCGGCGCAGGGGCACACTCCTTCTCCGGCAACCAACGCTGGGCGAACAACCACGATGCCGCTGCGTACGTAACCGCAATCAGTTCCGGCAAGCCCGCTATCGAAGATGTGCAATCGGTCAGCAGGGAATCAGCACTCGAGGAAGAACTCTTCTTGGGCTTGCGGCAACTCTCCGGAATCAACTTGACTCGCATCGAACGCCAATACGGTGTCGACCTCAAGCACAAAGTCGATCGCCTCGCTTCGTCCGGCATGGTTCAACAACAGGGTGACATCCTCAGGCTTTCCCCGACGAAGCTAAACGTTTCCAACGAAATTCTCGTGGAATTGTTCCGCTGAATGCCGCAATTGCGAAGACGCTTTCCGGAGGCTATCGACCCCTGAGAGCTTCAACTGGAGGCCAGAATGACTTACACCATCGCAAAAGGTAATCAACTAGCTGATCCCGATCACGTCTCGCCTGTCGAGGGCGCCGTGGACCTTCGCAGCGACACCGTGACTCGCCCCAGCGAAGAAATGCGCCGCGCCATGGCCGCCGCCGAAGTCGGCGACGACGTTTACGGCGAAGATCCCACCATGAACCTTCTGCAGAAACGCGCCGCTGAAATGTTCGGCAAAGAGGCCGCGCTTTTCGTTCCCACCGGCTGTATGGGCAACCTCGTCTCAATCAAGGTCTGGACCCATCACGGCAATGAAGTAATCTGCGAAAACCGCAGCCATGTCAACCTGTACGAACTGGCTTCCATGGCTGCCATTGCCGGATGTATGCCTCGTGCCGTGCGCGGTTCCGAAGATGGCATCCTGAGTTGGCCGCAAATCGAAACTGCCATTCGCCCTCACATTTATTACGACTCGCAAACCGCACTGGTGTGCCTGGAAAACACCAGCAATATGGCTGGCGGAACCGTGTATCCCACCGAAACTGTTCACGAAATTTGCGACCAGGCGCATCGTCTGGGATTGAAGGTTCATCTCGACGGCGCTCGTGTCTTCAATGCTGCCGTCGCGCTGAAAGACAACGTGGCGCGCATGACCCAGAAATGCGACTCGGTCATGTTCTGCTTATCCAAGGGCCTCGGCGCTCCGGTTGGCTCGATCATCGTCGGCTCTCGCGAATTCATCGAGCGCGCTCGCGTTTATCGCAAGATGTTCGGCGGCGGCATGCGCCAGGTGGGCATCCTTGCAGCAGCGGGTCTGATCGCGCTGGAGAAATCGCCAGGTCGCCTGCACGAGGACCACGAAAACGCTCAATATTTAGCTAAGGGAGTTGCCCAAATCCCCGGCATGAAAATTGACCCGGCCAGCGTGCGCACTAACATTGTGATCTTCGATTGCAAGGCCAGCGGCATGACCGCCGTCGAACTTTGTGACGCGCTGCACGCAAAAGGCGTTTGGGCTCAGGATACCTCTGTGTATTCCGTCCGCATGGTTACGCACTGGAATGTAGATCGTGTCGGCATCGACCGCGCCTTAACGGAATTGCGGGCCCTGGCCCAAAGGCAGCACGGCAAAGGCGCTTAGAATTCACGCCAGGCGGCGCGCCACTCGTCGAACAGCGCCTGAGGGCCTACATCTTTTCCGAGGTTTCAATGCCTAACAGGACCAGCGCTTCTACAAGCCGCTCTTCCACCAGTTCAGTTACCCGCAGCAGGAACGCCCGTTTCTGGTCGTCAGCCTCCGACAGAATGTGGTGCTTGTGATAGAAAATATTGAATACCTGCGCCAACTGGAACGCATATTTTGCAACGAAAGCAGGTTCTTGCGCGCCAATGGCTGCATCCACTGCGTAATCCAGCGAGCCGCTCAGCAGTAAAAGATCCCAAATATCGCCCGCGTCCGGCCCATCCAGATACGTTTTCAAGGCTTCTTCTGTGATTGTTGCACGCGCCCCTTCGGATTCGGTCCCTTTGCGGCGAATTCCGCGGATCCGCACCACCGCGTACTGGCAATACGGCCCGGTTTCTCCTTCCGCCTTCAACGCGTCTTCGAAGTCGAAGGCGATGATCGTGTTTCGCGTATATTTCAGCAGGAAGAAACGCAGCGCGCCGATGGCCAGGGTATTCGCGGTGTGAGCGAGTTCCTCGGGTGCCATGGTCGCCTGTTTTTCCAGCACCCGAGCCCGCGCAGCTTGCAGCATCCGCGTGATCAAATCGTCCGCTTTGACGCCCAGTCCCTTACGCCCGCTCACCTCAACATACGATCTCGCCTCATGTCCCTCAATTTTGTAGCCCATCTCCTCGGCGCATCGCGGGGTGAGTGCCACAACTTCGTAGTCAAAATGTATTGAATTCGCAGCCTCTTTTGCATGACCGAGCGCCCGCAATCCCTCCGCAACCACGTCTTGCAGGTACGCCTGGCGCGTGTCAATCACGTTGTAGACCACGTCCACGCCGCCAAAGTGTGGCGCGCCCGGTTCGTTTGGTCCCGCCGTAGTCGCCCACACCGTTTTTTCGTTGGGCGGATCAGGCCATTTCCGGTAATGGAAGTCCTTCCCTAGCAGCCCAAATTTCCAAAGCTGATATGCAATATCTTTGCCGACGTAAGTTACTGTCCCATTCGATCGGACGATGATTTTGGCTTGGTCTTCTACGACCGGGGCCAGAGATGCTGACGACTCAGACGAAGGAGTAGATGCATCCTCCGCCACCCCCTTGCTTTCCAGTGCCCACGGCATGATCCAGCAACCCGCATTCTTGCCGCTGGTCGCGTACTGAATCGCGCCACTCGCCTTCAGTTTTTCAAAGGCAGCGTCCCAGAAATGTAAATGTAAAATTTCGCTTTCGCGAGGCAGTAATTCGTAATAAATGCCCAGCCGCGCCATTGTACGCAGGTGGTCACCGACGATCGTGTCGGCAATTACCGTGGCCATCTCGGCCGTTGCCCCCGTGCCGGTTTCGATGGCTTTTAACGTTTCGCCGCGCAGGTTCGCTGCTCGTTTCGCGTCTTCTTCGAAGAATTGTGTGGCCTTCGTATAAAGATCCCAACAGAGATAATCAAATTTCGGTTCTTCAGCGAGCCTCTTAACTTCGTTCAAGCTTTTTCTTTCCATATGCTCGAACGCGATGACCACATCCGCTACCTGTACCCCGGTATTATCGATGTAGTTTTGCACGAGCACGTCGTTATTCGCGTGCCGCAACAACCGCACCATCGTGTCTCCAAGCACGGCATTGCGCAGGTGCCCGATGTGCGCCGCCTTGTTCGGATTGATGCTCGTATGTTCGACAATGACCTTTCGCGTTGCCTGGGCAACGTTCTTCTGCTTCGTGTCCCCGTCCCCTAGCAGCGATTTCCAAAACCCAGCGCGATCGAAGTATGCATTCAGGTACCCGCCTCCCGCCACTTCGACCCGCGCAATGCCTTCGATCTTCGGAAGAGATGCCGCAATTTCTTGGGCGATCGCCCGCGGGGCTTTCCTCAGGCGCTTTGCCAGTTCAAAGCAGACAGGCGACGCGGCTTCACCCATCTCCAGTTTCGGCGGTCTCTCCAAAACTACAGGAACTTCGATGCCATAGGTTTTCTGGATGAACGCAGCAAGAGCATCGCGCAGCCGATTCCGGATGGTTAGATACACGGTCCCTCTGTCTTTTCCTGATCGAGCCTGGAATTTTCGAGTATACCAGCATCGAATCCTCCGATGCCGCACCGCAGCCATGGCGCCGGTCAGTCAACCCACTACCCTAAATTATTAATGTCGTCTCACGGTCTCTGGTGTAAACTTTTGCGTCTACGCAGTCGCGGATTCAATTTCCGTGGCTGTCCAACCTGTGGTCAGGAAACTTGAAAAGATTGGGTGCGATGAAACACTTCTGGATCGCCTTAATATTTACATTTATTCTCGGCTCCGCTTCTGCGCGGGCGGATACCGTCATCCTACGCGATGGCACCAGCTATTCTGGCCAGTTCACCACTGCCACTAACGGCCAAATCGGTTTTACCGACGGACAGGGCGTGCAATACAAATTTCCTCTTGCCGATGTGCAATCCCTGACCTTTTCTCGAAACCAGGACGTTGTCACTCTGCGTAACGGCAAAGTTTATTCTGGCCAGTATGACGGTCCGGAATCGATCGGTTTCCGGGATGGCCTCGGCATCGACTACAACTTTCCCCTCCGTGACGTCGAAACCATCGTGTTCAACCCGCCGAGTACCCCCGCTCCTTCCAGCAGCGGCGTCGCTCGGGTCATTCCTCGTGGCACAGAGATCGTGGTGCATACCGACGAAACCATCGACTCCGATTCTTCTTCCACTGGCAAACTCTTTTCCGGCAGCGTTAGCGAAGATGTTCCCGATAGCCTCGGTGGAATTGCCATCCCTCGCGGCACTCGCGTCAAGCTTGTCATTCGAAAGATTACCAGCGGTGGTGCGGTGCACAGCCCGGAATTTGCCCTGGATCTATTTTCTGTGGATATTGCCGGCAAAGAATATCGCGTGGATAGCTCCGATGTGGAAGTGAATGCCAAAAGGGGCATCGGTGGCAACAAAAGGACTCTGGAGTACGGCGGTGGCGGAGCAGGTTTTGGTGCGTTGATGGGAGCTATCTTCGGCGGTGGGCGTGGAGCTGGCATCGGTGCGGCGGCTGGCGCCGGCGCCGGTCTATTGACCCAGATCTTCACGCGCGGCAAGACCGTCAAAGTCCCAGCCGAAACAACCATGAGGTTTCGCTTGGATCGTACGCTCGTCCTAAAACTCAAAACCCAGCTTGTCTGACAAACATCCCCGCGGCCCGTCGCCACCCACCTCAAGCAAGTGTGTTCGCAGCCCGCGGTTTGACGCCTCGCACCGGGGCCGATAGTATCGAAGTGCACCTCGCTCGCAGAGAATTGCATGAAAACAGCCTATTTTGATTGTTTCAGCGGAATCAGTGGCAACATGACTCTCGGCGCTTTGCTCGATGCCGGCTGTTCTGTGGACCTCCTGCGCGCAAAATTGCAAACTTTGCAAGTGCCAGGCTGGGAGATCCTCGACGAAAAGGTCTGGAAGAATGGCATGGCCGCCACCTTCGTCGATGTCAAAACGCAAGATACTCAGACCCACAGATCACTCACGACAATTTTAGGAATTATCGAGAAATCAGATCTTTCGCAGCGCGTGAAAGAACGCGCCAGTGCTATTTTCACCAACCTGGGTCAGGCGGAAGCATCGGTGCATGACGTTCCCATTGAGAAAATTCATTTTCACGAAGTGGGCGCGGTGGACGCAATTATTGATATCGTCGGCGTTTGCATTGGTTTCGAGGAACTAGGCTTTGAAAAGTTCACGTGTTCAGCCCTGAATGTGGGCGGCGGTACCGCGAGGATGGCCCACGGTACGTTACCAGTTCCGGCGCCGGCTACGGCACGCCTGCTAATCGGCAAACCAACCTATTCGAATGGTGTGCAGAAGGAACTTGTCACCCCGACAGGCGCCGCCATTGTCGCAACGTTGTGCGACTCGTTCGGCCCCCAACCGGCCATGACCGTTAGTGCAATTGGCTACGGCGCGGGCTCCGCGGATCTGGAAAGCCAGCCAAACGTCTTGCGCATCATGGCTGGTGAACTGGCGCGTTCCACCTCCGACAGCCACGCCGGCACCATTCGCGTACTGGAAGCCAACCTGGACGACATGAACCCGCAAATTTTCGGCTATCTCCTCGAGAGGGCCCTCAACGCTGGCGCTCTGGATGTTTTTGCCACCCCGGTACACATGAAAAAGAATCGTCCCGGAACGCTGGTGACCATCTTGTGCAACCCTGAGGACGAGCACAAATTTCAGCAGATGCTATTTGCGGAGACAACCACGCTCGGTGTAAGAAGCCATCTCGTAGAGCGCTATGCGCTGCCAAGGGAGTTTGTCAGCGTTTCTACCCCATTTGGCGACGTGCGCATGAAAGTATCTCGTGCCGGCGGCCGCGTGCAGCATGCTTCGCCGGAATTTGACGATTGCCGTAAACTGGCAGAGGAGAAAAAGGTTCCCCTGCATGAAGTAATGGAGCAGGCGATGCTCCGGTTTCAAGAGCAACATAGCAAGTAGCAAGTAGATAGCGCTGCGCGTGCGTAGCACGACCCGCGCGTTGAGGATACCGGACACATAGCATGGCTGAGCAAAAAGAAAAATTCTATATAACCACGCCGATTTATTACACCAACGGCCTGCCTCATATCGGCCACACCTACACGACCGTTGTGGCTGATGTTCTTCGTCGCTACAAAAAGATGCGTGGCTACGACGTCGTGATGACCACCGGTACAGACGAACACGGCGTGAATGTCGAGCGCGCCGCGAAAAACGCAGGCATTCCCGAATCTGAATTTGTTGCGCGGATGGCCGACGCGTGGCGCGCCTTGTGGGACGAGCTGGGCCTCACCGCCGACGAATTCATCCGCACCACCGATCTGAGCCATGTGCGCACCGTTCAGTGGCTCTTCCGTTTGTGTAAAGAAAACGGCTACGTCTATAAGGGACACTACACGGGCCAATACTGCATCTACGACAACGCCTACGTTAACGACGCCAAGCCCGGCGACCCCTGTCCGGATTGCGGCCGGCCCACCGAAACGGTGACCGAAGAGAACTACTTCTTCAAACTGTCGGCTTTCCAAAAGCCGCTGCTCGATTTTTACAAAAAATTTCCGAATTTCATTCAACCCGAGACGCGCAAAAACGAAATCGTTAGTTTCGTCGAGGGCGGCTTGAAGGACTTGAGCATTACACGTACTACTATCCGTTGGGGAATTCCCGTGCCCGGCGAAGAGCCCCACGTCTTCTACGTCTGGTTCGACGCGTTGACTGCCTATCTGAGCGCAGTCGGCGGTCCCGAATACGAAAAGCGCGGCTTGTGGCCTGCCGATGTGCATCTGGTAGGCAAAGACATCATCCGATTCCACACCGTCTATTGGCCCGCATTTCTGATGGCCGCGATGCTGCCGCTGCCGAAACAGGTCTGGGCGCATGGCTGGTTCCTGATGGACGCGGCGAAAATGAGCAAGTCCAAAGGCAATGTAGTTTTGCCTCGCCCCATCGCCAATATGTTAGGGATGGACGCGCTCCGCTATTTCCTGTTGCGGGAGGTGGTCTTTGGCCAGGACGGAAACTTCAGCTACGACGCGCTGGTCACCCGCTACAACAGCGATTTGGCCAACGGTCTAGGCAACCTGGCCAGCCGCACGGCCGCAATGCTGGAAAAGAACTTCGCCGGAAAAGTGCCCAAGCCGGGTACGCGTTTGCCGCAGGACGATGTTTTGGTGAAAGAAGCCCAGAATGCCATCGGAGAAGTCCTTGAGCGCTACGACAAATTTGAATTTGCTCGTGCCCTTGAGGCCATCTGGAGCGCAATTGCCGCGGCAGATAAATATCTGACTACAGAACAGCCTTGGGCCCTGGGAAATTCGCCTGAGGAAGAGTCGCGCAAGGCCACTATCCTCTGGACCACCGCGGAGCTGTTACGCATTGTGACCGCTTTGGCTCACCCAGTTTTGCCAGACAGCACCACTAAAGTTTGGCGCCTGCTCGGTCAGACAACTGCAATCGGAGCAACTGAGTTGGACGGACTCCGTTGGGGCCAGTTGGCGCCCGATATCAATCTCGGCAACTTCCAGGCGCTCTTCCCTCGCGTCGAGAAAAATGAAGCAATAGAGAGGATCGAAGCTATGGCTAATGAAGAACTGAATCCCACTCCCGCCGCTCCTGCGTCAAGCGCACCTGGGGGCGCCTCTGCGACTCCAGCGGCGGCTCCAGCCGAAAAGATCGGCATCGAGGATTTCGCGAAGGTGGAAATGCGCGTCGGGCAGATCAAGACCGCGGAACGGATCGTGGGCGCCGATAAGCTCCTCAAACTCACCGTCGACATCGGTTCCGAGATTCGCCAAATTTGTGCCGGAATCGCGCAATATTATGAACCAGAATCGCTGATCGACCGCAAGGTCGTTGTTGTCGTGAATCTCGCCCCTCGCAAGCTGCGCGGTGTCGAGTCCAATGGCATGATCGTCGCGGCCTCGGTTGGCCCTGACGGGAAACCCGTTCTGGCGGGTTTCCACGAGGAAGTCGAAGTCGGCGCCCGCCTGAAGTGACCAAGGGATGGTGATGTAACCGGCGAGCAGTCTTAAAATATTAGCTTTAGTCCTGGTTGCCCGGCTTCTTCTGTCCGAAATCTAATATGTATCCGACACCGAACCTTTGACTATGGATCTTATCGATTCTCACGCTCACATCGATTTCCCGCAGTTCGATGAAGACCGCGCCGCTATGCTGGACCGCGCCCGCGCCGCCGGCGTGAACACGATCCTTGCGATCGGCGTAGGACCAGGCCCGCAGAAGCTCGACGCCGCCATTCCGTACGCCGAATCGCACGATTGGATCTACACCACGGTAGGCATTCATCCCCACGAAGCCAGAGAAGTCACTCCGGCGCATCTATACACTCTGGCTCGGCTGGCCCAGCACCCTAAGGTAATCGCCTGGGGCGAGATCGGCTTGGACTATTTCTACGATCATTCCCCCCGCGACGTGCAGCAGCGCGTCTTCGGCGATCAGATGGAACTAGCGCATCAGGCCAAATTGCCGATTATCATCCATTGTCGCGATGCCTGGTCGGACTGTCTCGACATGCTGGACAAACACTGGAAACACACCGGTTTGGGCGGAGTGCTGCACTGCTTCACCAGCACCATCGAACACGCCCGCCGCGGTTTGGATCTGGGCTTTATGGTCTCCTTCACCGGTAATTTGACCTACCCAAAAGCGCAGAACATCCGTGACGTGGCCAAAGATCTGCCCCTCGAAAGTATTCTTATCGAGACCGACTCTCCCTACCTTGCTCCCCAGCCGGTGCGGGGAAAACGAAATGAGCCGGCCTACGTCGTCGAGGTGGCTAAGACCCTTGCGAGTGTGAGAAACTTAGGGGCCGAAGAAACGGCCGCTTTCACATCGGCAAATTTCCGCCGTTTCTTCCATCTCGCCAAGCCGAGCGCGTCCCCGGCTGTGATGCCTCGCTGACCGAGGTGCTCGTGTAGGAGAACGGCCATCGCTTTACTCACGGTTAAAGAGATTTTCGAGCTCGTAAGGGAAGACTTGGTCCGCGTCGAGCTGGAGCTATCCCGCGAAAGCGCCTCCGCCTACCAACCCATTTCGGAGATTACCACGTACCTACTCGGTGGCGGTGGAAAGCGCTTGCGGCCTGCCTTGCTCCTGTTGTGCCATGGCTATGCCGTCGGCAGTAAGGTGAGCCGCCGGAGTGCTATCAAACTGGCCGCGGTGGTCGAACTGCTGCACAGCGCAACCTTAATTCACGATGACGTTATAGACAGCGCCGACACACGTCGCGGACGCCCCTCTGCCAATACCCGCTGGGGCAATCACCGCAGCGTCCTCGCCGGAGACTGGCTCTACATGCAGTCCTTCCAGATTGCCCTCCAGGAGCGAAACTTTCGCGTTCTCGACATCCTCATCGACCTGACCCAGAAAATGGTCGAAGGAGAGTTGATTCAACTATCCAAGATTGGCCGCATTGACGTAACCGAAGGAGACGCGCTTACACTCGCCACTCATAAAACCGCCTGCCTGTTCAGCGGATGTGCCCGGTTGGGCGCGGTCCTTGCCGGTCTCGACGAAAAACACGAGGACGCCTTAGCCGAATACGGCCGCTACGCCGGTTTGGCTTTCCAACTGGTCGACGACCTGCTCGACTTCACGGCTTCCAGTCAGCAGCTTGGCAAGCCCGTGCTCAGCGACCTGAAAGAAGGTAAGGTAACCCTACCGTTGATCTACGCGATGGACAACGGTCACCGCGAAGCCCGGGAAATGGTCGCCCGTGTTTTGCAAGAAAAGCAGTTTCATTCCGTCCAGCCGGAGACTGTCGTGGCGCTCGTGCGTGAGTCCGGAGCACTAGACCGCACCCGGAATTTGGCTTTCGATTATGCCCGCCGCGCGAAGGCATGCATCAATGGCGGTGGCGATGCGGAGTACGGTCGCGCACTCTTAGCCCTGCCCGATTTTATCCTCGAACGCGAGAACTAGTCGCACCTGCCCAAGGTCCTTTCCTTGTAGGAATATCGGAGGCACGCTTATGCTGCCATTCAAACTTGTATACCACGATGGCTACGATCTGAGTTTGGGCGTCCATGTTTTTCCCTCTCAAAAATTCAAATTAATTGCAGAAACGCTGCTGGCAGACGGCATCGCTACCAGCGAAGATTTTTTGCGGCCTGCGCCGGCCAGCGATGAAGACATCCTGCGCGTGCACACTGCCGATTGGGTTACGAAACTCAAGACCGGAACTTTAACGCTCAGCGAGCAAATGAAGCTCGAAGTACCCTACTCGCCGGAATTAGTGAATGCCTTTTGGCTCGCAGCGGGTGGCTCGATTGCTGCTGGACAGGCGGCCCTGCGCGATGGCTTCGGCTGCAATCTTGGTGGTGGCTTTCACCATGCGTATCCTGGGCACGGGGAAGGTTTCTGTGCGATCCACGACGTGGCCGTGGCTATCCGGCGCCTGCAACACGATGGTGCCATTCACAAAGCCATGGTCGTCGACACCGACGTGCATCAAGGCAACGGCACCGCTGCGATCTTCTCCGATGATCCTTCCGTCTTCAGTCTCTCCATCCATCAGCGCAACAACTACCCGGCGCACAAACCTCCCTCCACGGTAGATCTGAATATGGATGATGGAGTCGGCGACGAACATTACCTCGCCGCCTTGCTCCCCGCGGTCCAGAACGGCCTCGACACCTTCCGTCCCGACATGGTTTTCTACGTTGGCGGCGCCGACCCTTACCGCGACGACCAACTCGGTGGTCTAAGCCTCTCGATGGATGGTCTGAAAGCGCGCGATCGCCAAGTGTTCGTCGAAGCGCGGAAGCGCAACATCCCCATAGTCACCACCTTGGCAGGGGGATACGCGCGTCGCCTGCAAGACACCGTACAGATCCACACCAACACCGTCGTCGCCGCAAAAGAGACCGCCACCCAGTTCGCGCAATCTCTTATAACAGGGAATTAAGGCTTCAGCGCCGCGGAAGGAGTCGCGGCAGCAGGCGCAGCCGTTCGATCAATCGCGTCCGCTAGGGATTTTTCGAAGCCATCCTCATCAAAACCATCTGCGCGAAACGCAATCTTCCCAGTGCGATCCAGAATCACCGTCGTTGGATAGGAATCCACGCGCAACAGCCGATCCAGCCCATCGGCAAATAGCGCCGGGGTCTTGGCTTTTTCTTGCGCCAGGAACGGTGCCACTAGCGATTCGTCATCGTCGCAATTCAGCGCGTAAAACAGCACATCAGATTTGCCGGAATAGCGCGCCGCCACTTTCTCGAAAAGCGGCTCCAATTCCCGGCATGGTCCGCACCAGGTTGCCCAGAAGCTGAGCACCACCACTTTTCCCTTGGCATCCCCAAGGTGCACCGGACTCCTGTCGCTCACCTTACGTAAAACAAAATCGTACGGATCCTTTGCGTCTGCATTTCTCGTAGGTTTGACCGCAGAGTTGGCTGCGTTAGTCGCGTCAAACGTACGCAACAGGTATTCGCCAAGGCCGTCTTCGGACCCGTGAGCCAACCTCCAGGCATTCCCAATCTTCTTGCGTAGCTCGGCTCGCGATGGCGCTCCATTGGTGCCATCCGTCAAAGCAAACGCGCGCGCATATTCTTCGATCGCGGTGTTTAGATCCTTGGTCCGTTCCGCTAGGCCACCCAGCCGTTCTGCCGCCGTTGCACTCGGCAGCAACGCGTAGCTGGCTTGGTAGTCTTTCCGCGCGTTTTCCGGGTCGTTCAGCTTCTCGTAAAGCTCTCCCCGCATCAACAATAGCGAAGATCTGTCCTTCTTCTTGGACGCATCCCATTCTTCCGCGGATACCCGGGGAGATTTCTCGGACTGGGGCGCCTGATCGATCACCTCCAACACCCTGCTGCAGTAAAACACGGCTCGACGGTACCCGGGAACGTCCCCATAGCGATTCAGCAATTGAATCGTCAAAACCGTATTCGAAATATCGTGAGGATTCAGCGACACCAGCCGCTCGGAATAATCCAGCGCGCGAGGGAAGTCTCGCAATTGGATAGTGGATTCCACCAGCGCGCGGTAAATCTGCGGCCGCAGCGACGTCTCCGGATACTTGTTTAGAAACCCCTCAAGGTTCTTCACCAGCGCCGCTCGATCGTTACCCGCTTCTTCGATGGCTTTCTGAAGTTCCTGGCGTTCGTTGTTTTCCTGCTGGGGTGGTCGCGTGCCGGGGGCCCAAGGGATCACACTGGGCGTTCCTGACGGCTTCGCGGGTTCCTGTGCCAGTCCGAACGCCGGCACAGCTAGTGCGAGGCACAAAGCAGCCAAAAATTGTAAGGGAATTGGGCGGCGCCTAAGCACAGACTCTATTGTATCGACCTAAGCGCGACTTTGCAGGACTCCACCGCAGCCCGGTGCTTAATTCGAGTAATGCGCACTAGGAACCCTGGACGTCCACGCCACCGGACACCGTATGCACTTCAATCCGTCCCGCAGACGAGCCGATGTGTGCGCGCAGCGAGTGTTTACCTTGTTCTTCTAGGATCACCGGAATATTCGTCCGGATATCGCCGGAAGTCGTTTCTGCGGTCAACAGGAAACTCGCGTTCGGCGGTACGTGAATATCCACACTCCCGGAGACCGACTTTAGTTCCCAATACCGGTTCGTGCTCGGATCGCCTATGACATTGATCGACCCGGATATCGCGTTCACCTTAAGGTCGTTCTTCGCCCCGCTGATCTCAATGGAGCCACTTGCTGCTGAAACGTCCACGCGCCCGCCTGGATTCGTCACGCGAATTGCGCCCGAGGCTGCCCTGGCGCTTAGATCGCCTTTCACATCCGCCAACGTCACATCGCCAGACGCGCTGTTTGCACGCAGCACTCCGGTCACTCCCGAAACTTCAATCGTTCCACTCGCTGCTGAAACTTGAGTGTCGCTTCCCACATTGTAAATGTGCAGATACCCGGACGCGGAGGAGGCCTTGACCGGCCCGCGCACGTTGTCGATGGTCATTCCCCCGGACGCCACTCCCGCATCTATATCTGTCTCGTGCGGAACCTCGATTCGGTAGTCAATCGAAATATTTCGGAACATCGAAGAGCTGTTTTTTCCTACTCGCACTACGCTTCCGCTCTGTTCAATCGGAGGATTCGCTACCACTTCCTGGATGTTTTTTTCTGAACCACCGAAAACCGACCAGCCCGCGGTGACTTTGCCGAAGATGTGCACTTTACCGTCGGTGCCACCTCGAATCTCCACATTCCCCGAACCATTGTTCAGCTCCAATCGTACTGGCCCGGAAACGCTCAGGGTCCGTTCGAACGTGTTGTCCGCTGCGGTTGCGTTCGCGGGTGCGAGGCCCAGCCCAGCATAAATAGCGAGAACTGCCGGAATGCCTACTCGACGGCTTACTACGGTCAGGGAACTCATATGCTCCTCTCCGCCTCCTGTATAAGAAACGCAATTTAGAGCAATTATGTTCCCACTGCTTTGTGCAGACCTTCGTTCAAGGATCCCTGGCGGTACCCTTCCAGATCCAGGGTCACATAGCTAAATCCGGCCGCCTTCAGAGCGCTGGCTATCGCTGACGCCATTTCTGGCGTCATGGCACGGGGAAGTTCGTCCCGCGCCACTTCCACCCGGCCTAGGGTGTCATGCAGCCGCACCCGGAACTGCCGGAAGCCCAACGCTCGAAGAGCCGCTTCGCCTCGTTCGACCAGTCCCAATCTCTCTTCCGTTACTTCTGTTCCATACGGCAGTCGGGAGGCCAGGCACGCCGAGGCTGGACGGTCCCACATCGGCAGTCCGGCACGTTGCGCCAAAAACCGAATCTCCGCCTTGTGAAGCTGTGTTTCCAGAAGCGGCGTCAGCACCCTATGCTCGGCGGCAGCCCGTTGCCCGGGCCTAAAGTCCGACGTATCGTCCGCATTCACACCATACGCAACTGCTGCGATTTGCCGTTCTGAAGCCATCGCATCAAGCACCGAAAACAGCTCATCCTTGCAGTAGTAGCACCGGTTACTGTCATTCACGCGGTAAGCGGGGTTCTCCAGCTCACGTGTCTCGATAAACTCATGCCTCGCCCCAGTTGTGCGAAGAAAGATCTCTACCTGCTCCCGATCGAATCCGGAATAACTTGCAGATATCGCCGTCACCGACAAGGCGCGGTCACCCAAGGCCTGATGCCCGGCCCACGATAGATATGCCGAGTCAATTCCACCCGAAAGTGCCACGATGATCGAAGGTAGTGCGCCCAGCCGGGACAGCAGATCGCGCTCCTTCTCTGCCGCTAATTGCTCGGACCATTCGCCAGCCTGGATTTGAATCAACGTTTTCATGCCGTTTTGAGTATATCTCAGACGTATTCTGGGCGGATACGGTAACGGCCCTACGGAATTACTTGAAATCCAGCAACACGTCGGCGCTGTCGTTATTCGGATCTGCTTGCAACCAATGGCCTACGCTTTCGTAGTGTACTGGGAGATCTTTAAAAATCGATTCGCGGTGAGACTCTAGTTTCAGCAGCAACTGTTCAAAGGCCGTCTTGTCCATCACGTCGCCAGGCTTCAGCGGCCACGAGTCGCGGATCATTCGTTCCCCGGCTAGGGACATGCCCGTAATCGTCATGTCGTGATAGTGGTACTGCTTGCCTTCGCTGATGGCCACCTTGAAGGAAACCGTGTGCGTCTGCTCGTCATAGCTGGCTACCGGCTCAACCTTGGCATCCAAATACCCCGAGTGGCCATACTCTTCGGCCACGCGGTCCCAAGCCGCCTGAATGGCCATCCCGTCGGCCACGTCTCCCGCATTTATCCGTAGCACCCGGTTGAGCGTTTCGGAAGGAACGGCCCTGTTTCCTTCCCACTGGGCCTCTTTCCAGTGGTAGACTGGTCCTGGCTCGCACGGCACATACACCGGAATCGCCTCCGGAAACTTTTTGTTCGGATCACCCGAGAGGCGTACCTGCGCAGGTCCAATCTTGGCGCGAAGATAACCCTTCGCCAGGTAAATCGGGCGAATCGCCTCCGCCAGGAAAACATCAATCATCAATCGCGAATAAGGCTTCCCGCGAACGTCCGAAAGATGCTGCTGCACCGCCAGGTCGCTGGTCAGCGCCGGATCGCTGAACTCCACACTTGCCACCGTTTGCGTGACCCCGGTCACCTGGAATTCCTGCTCGGAAGCGTCAATCAGCGGATTAGCCAGTACGTAGTGTTGAATCTCCGCCTTCAGGCCGTGGGCCGTCAAAAATGATGCTAGGGAATTACCCGCCAGATCGACCACCGTCCCGCCTTCCGGCAGCGTGCCATCGTAGAACGGCAGGTCTTTGCGAATATCGTCCGTCAATTCCGAATCGTCAAACCAGGGGAAATTGTCATAGGCCACGCGGAAACGCGGATTCTCCTCCACTCGATACGTCACCACTACCTCATCGTTGTGGGTGTCGAACTTGTAGTTCACCTTCGCAAACAGTCCACTCCGCAGCAACAGGTCCGCGGCGTCCTGTAATTCTTGGCGCCCTACCTGCTCGCCCATTTGCAGCCCGGACAGCTCGGCAACCTGTGCCTCCGTAAATGTCTTCATGCCTTCCGCATGAATCCCTTTGAGGGTCGCGGTTTGTGGATACGACTGGGGCGCCAGGGCGAGAGAGAAAAAAAAGGCGAACACAAAAAAACAGACTCTGTACCGCATGAGCTTATATTAGCTCATCGGAAAAATTCCCGCTGGTTCGCACGTCACAAGCCCTTTTTTAGTACGGAGCCGACGTGGTCGTTTGTGGATGGAGCTCTCTCGCCTTATCGATTACCCATTGTGGAAACGATGGCTCCCCTTGCGGAGCCTGCCCGCGCGTGATCGCCCAATGATCGATCCAGCCGGTGCCCTCTCCGACATAATCGTCGGGCATGCTGTACACCGCATCGCTCACCGCATTTTCCAGCGTGATGAATTGATAACCGCGTTTGCGGAGCAGATCCAACACTTCCCCGATGTGGTCGGCTTCCAGCCAGTTTGCATGCATCAGCAGCACCTGCTTCGGCTCGTATCCGAACAGACTCTTCGAAAGCTTTTCGTAGTAGTCGAAAATTGTAGTGGTATAGGACAGGTACGAACTCACAAGTTGTTGCTGAAGCGCTGTGTCCCCCCGTTTGCGGGCGTCTTCGTACACCCCTGCATACATCCAGTCCCACGCGTCCATAGTGACAGGCGCAATCCGGTAACCACGAGAGGACAGAAACGCCTCGGACTCACGCCGCGTTTGTAAATCCTGCCCCGCATCCAGATAAGGGTGCCGTAAAAAGCGCAATCTCATTTTATGTTGCGCTAGCAGCATCCTCGTCACTGTTTCTCCCCGCATTACTTCTTCTTCCCAAACAGGCAGCGTCACCCGATTTAGCGAAGTATGCGCAAAAGTATGGTTCCCCAACTCGAACCCATTGTCCACCCAAAGGCTCAACGCTTTGATACGGTCGTCTACTTCGCCGAACTTGTACAATTTCTGCTCGTTCACAAACCCGATCGCCGGCACCTTCTGATCCCGTAGCGTACCCAGAAGCTTCGTGGTCATTTCCACAATCTCGCTTCCGGTCATATTGTTTGCGCTCCCGGCGGGAAGATCATCAATCGTGATGGCGATTGCTCTTGGCGGGTTGGTCTGAGCGCTGAGCGGCACGGCGCTTACCACCACAAACAAAAGAATGGACAAGCTATAGCGAGGGCAGATCGCCTTCATGGGGCCTCCCGGAGAATTCCGCGTATCGGCACGAGCTTGCCGGGCAGTCTGATTCTAGTGCGATATCCCAACGATCGCAAAGAAACCAGCACCACGCTGTGATACCGGAACTATTCGACGGTGACCGACTTTGCCAAATTGCGCGGTTGGTCCACGTCGCATCCTCGGCGCACCGCGATGTGATACGCCAGAAGCTGTAACGGAACTATTTCCAGAAGTACCGACAAGAGATCGGAAGTGGGTGGCAATTCGATCAGGTGGTCCGAAGCCTCTCGCGCTAGATGGTCGCCTTGCGTCACGATCGCAATTACGATGCCATCCCGCGCTTTCACTTCCTTGATGTTCGAAACACTCTTCTCATACAGCGTCATTGAGGCTGGATCGGATTCGTCCCGCGTGGCCAGCACCACCACCGGCAAATTCTCGTCAATTAGCGCATTCGGCCCGTGCTTCATCTCCCCGGAAGGATACCCTTCCGCGTGAATGTAAGAGATCTCCTTGAGCTTTAGCGCTCCCTCCAGTGCGATTGGATAGTGCACCCCGCGGCCGAGGTACAGAAAATCCGATTGCCGAAAAAACTGCCGGGCGAGAGATTCGTACAGTCCACGCCCATCAGCTTGCAGCACCATCTCCATCTTGTGCGGGATCTGTAGAGACTCCAGCATCAACTTACGGGCGTCCTCCGGAGAAAGCCTTTCACGCACTTGCCCCAGATAGGAAGCCAGCAGCAGCAGCGCTGAAATTTGCGCCGTGAACGCCTTGGTCGATGCCACGCCAATCTCCGGGCCGGCATGGGTCAGGATATTTCCTGCCGCCTCGCGCGTGATCATCGAGCCTTTGACGTTGCAGATCGCCAGCGTAGGCGAACCCTTTTGTTTGGCTTCCCGTTGCGCGGCCAGCGTGTCAGCGGTCTCGCCAGACTGGCTGATGCAAACGGTGAGCGTCCTGGAATCGAGGATCGGATCCCGGTACCGGAACTCGCTTCCATAATCGACTTCCACCGGTATCCGTGCCAGCCTCTCGATCATGAACTTCCCGGCCAATCCCGCGTGCCAACTGGTGCCGCAGGCCACGATGCGTACGTTCTCAAACCCGCGAAACTCCTGCTCCGAAATCTGCATATCATCCAGAAACACTTTGCCGGTGTCCTGTGAAATGCGTCCAAGCAAAGTTTCGCGCACCGCTCGAGGCTGCTCGAAGATTTCTTTCTGCATGAAATGCTTGTAGCCGCCCTTTTCCGCCATGATCGGATCCCAGGTGACCTGGTGCGCGGGGCGGTCAACTCGATTCCCATCCAGATCGGTCACGCACACGCCATCTCTGGTCAGCACGGCAACATCGCCATCCGCCAGGAAAAAAATGTTGCGTGTGTGTTGCAGCAGCGCTGGAATATCGCTGGCTACAAAATACTCCCCGTCCCCCAGCCCAATCACCGACGGTGGCCCAATTCGCGCCGCCACCAATTTCTGCGGGTCCTTGGCAGAAAGGAACACCAACGAGTAGATTCCCCGCAAATCCTTCAGTGTTTTGCGCACCGCTTGTTCGAACGGCAAATCTTTCCCATACTTCTCCACCAGGTGCGCGATCACCTCGGTATCCGTTTCGGTGACGAACTTGTGGCCTTCGCGCTGCAGCTTTTCTTTCAACTCCAGATAGTTTTCGATGATCCCGTTGTGTACCACCACATATTGGCCGGTACAGTCGCGATGGGGGTGCGCGTTCTCTTCGGTAGGCCGCCCATGGGTAGCCCAGCGCGTGTGTCCTATCCCGTAGGTTCCCTCGATTGGCGAATTCTGGATGACTTCTTCCAGTTTGCGCAGTTTTCCCGGTGCCCGGCGCAGGTGAAGCTTGCCGGCGGAATCCACCACCGCGATTCCCGCAGAGTCGTATCCGCGGTATTCCAGTTTCCGCAGGCCTTCAATAATTACCGGCACGACCTTTTTGGGCCCAATATAGCCAACTATGCCGCACATGAGCGATCTCCTGCTCTCCAACAGGCCAATGGAAAGATGTCATTCCGAGTGAAGCGACATACCTGTTGTGCGCTTCACCTAAGGCAAAACCGGACTCTTGGGGCAGACCAGCCGCGGAATAACACCTCTGAATTCTCACCAACCTGTCAGGATTTCAGCTTAGCACGTGCCCTAGCGCCGGCCTGAAAAAGGCGGTTCGATACGCGGAAAAGTTATTGCGGGATTGGCGCATTCACCGTGCGCTCAATTTCGTACGTATTCAGCTTCTCGTTCGCGTCGAAGTAAAAGGTCACTCGCGCCGTTACCGGCTGCATCCTTTCCGTGTCAATGTGCCGGATGATCGCCACCAGCGTCCCTGGCTTCTCGGACGGTTCCGTCGGATACCCGCGCGCCGAAATGAACTGCTCCACCGCCCCTTCTGGAGTGCCCTTGGGCAGCTTTTGATCCAACATTGTTTCGATCGGTTTCAATTGGGGATCTTCGACCTTGAACGCGTTCTTGCAGGCACCTAGCAGTAGGCAACACGTAAGCAGTGTAACTATACCGGCTAGGGACTTTCGATCCGGGCACGCAATCGGAGTCATCGTTTCTGCTCAGTCCACTATTTCAAAACGATATTCCTCGATCACCGGATTCGCCAGTACTTCCTTCGAAATTCGCTCTACTTGCTGTTGCGCTTCATCCCGGTTCCAGCCATCGAGGTTCAACACAAAAAACTTGCCCTGCCGGACATCAGCCACTTGCGAATACCCCAGGCCTGTCAGCGCGTGTTGAATGGTTTGACCTTGTGGATCCAGTACAGTGCGTTTTGGCATTACCCAGACATGAGCTTTCATGCTGTGAGTATAACATTCGCCGCTGGGCTTCAGACTCACCGCTTGGCCAGCAGCGAAAACGAATAGGTAAATCCGGCTCTCACCAGTTCGGATAATTCGCTATCGGTCAGTCCCATGCTCTCGGCGTAATCGTACTCTTCGCTCAGTGAAGTCTGAAACATCGCCGGATCGTCGGTCGAAAGCACCACTGGTATTCCATGCCGCATCAGCCGCGGCAACGGATGCTCTTGGATCGTCGGCGTATCCATTCGCAGTTGCCGTGCCAGCGCGCCGGTCCGAAGGTTGCTTACCGGACAAACCTCCAGCACGATTCGCCGGGACGCCAACAAATCCATCAACGCCGCGTCGTGGATCGCCGCAATCCCATGCCCGATCCGCTCCACGCCCAGCAACTCTACCGATTCCCGGATTTTCTCTGGTCCGCCAATTTCTCCCGCGTGAATCAGCCGATGTAAACCGCAATGCGAGGCATGCTTGTAAACATACTGAAAATCCCTGCTGGGACGGCTCAACTCATCGCCGCCGATTCCAAATGCGACAATTCGCGGTGAATTACAAGCTGCCGCCCAGTTCACCACCTGAAGCGCCAGATCGGCTCCAAATTGCCGCACCGCATCAAACGCCCAGTTGAGTCGCAGCCCTTTGCTTTCGAATGGCTCCGCCGCTGCCAGAATCGCCTCAAAATTTGCCTGCGGATTCTGCTTACGTAACAGCATCACACCTACGGAAAGCGTCACCTCGGCATAGGTCACGTTCTGCGCCAACAATTGCTCCGCAAGATCCGCGGCCACCACCGCAAAATCCGCAGGCTCGCGCAGAAAGGACGTCACCCACTTAAACGCCTCGATGAACCCGCTGAAATCATTGCAACCGTACCGCTGACGAACTTCCTCTTCCGTTATTTTTATGCCGTGACGCGCCGCCAGAGCCACTGCCACCGCCGGCCGAACCGAGCCCTCCAGGTGCACATGCAACTCCGCCTTGGACATCGCTTGGATCTGTGGGGAAAGGTCGCTATGGTTCACGGCAACCGCTTCAGTGCGGCAAGGGAGGTTTGCCGGCATTGGTCCATGCGGTAAGCCAATAAGAACCAACGTCGGTCGATGCATCGGACAGTTGCTTGATCAGGGGCGCCGCTGCCAAATTGTAGAACCGGTCGTAATATTCATCCGTATACGAGCTCAGGCCACGCTTCGCGTTGCGGTCTGCCAGAAGTACAGATTCCAGAAGACTGTGCGCGTTCAAGCACATGTCGAAGGCATAGTCGGTCGGATCGGTAATGAAGAACGCGTCGTGCGGATTCAACAGAAAAAAAGAGCTGAAGCGGTCGACGAGCATGGTATTGAAGCGCTCATTCACCCCGCTTTGCCCGCTCATTTTCCCGTCATAGTTTTCGGTCGTATTGAACGGGTCGTGCGCTTCGGCCACATAATCGGCCAGGAACGCAGCATCTATTTTGGCTTCGTCCCATCTCCCGTTCCTCATGTCATCGGTCAGTTTCGCGCTATAAACGCCAATCTCCCAGGGCAGCAGTCCCGTCGAATCGATTCGGTATTTGCTATATTTCTCCAGCGCCGCTTTGTAACTGCGGGGCAACCCCTCAAACGGGAATTTTCCGTATTTATCCAGCTCGATAAAATGGTTCTCGCGTTCTTTTGGATGTTTTTCCAGCAGGTTCACAGGATCGTTTACATGCTGGACCAGGAAGTTTCGGTTAACTTCGAAGAACGCTCTTATATCGGCGGGCAGAGTATCCACCGCATGGCTCACGATCACTCGTTGCGCGTTGTTTCCCCAGCAGAGCGCGGGACTGGGTAAAATTCCGAAGCAGACCACCAGCGTCAGGAACTCCCCACACGTGCTCAGCACTTTCAGATGGCGCTCACGGCTCATGAAGTTTGCTTATGCCTTGCTTCCCGTATTCAACGTGCTCCGGTGACGGCTATATGCAAAGTAAATCACAAGTCCAATGATCAACCACACAAAAAACCGGATCCAATTCTCCAGCGTCAGACTGGCCATCAGCAACACGCATGTCACGATCGACAGAATCGGCAAAAACGGCACCCAGGGCACTCGAAATCCACGCGAGCGATTCGGTTGCGTCTTGCGCAGCACCAACACCGCCCCGGCCACCAGCACGAACGCAAATAGCGTGCCTATGTTCGAAAGATCCGCGAGCGTTCCGATGTCGAAAATTCCAGCCGGTATTCCCACCACGATTCCTGCGATCCAGGTTGCAAAGTGCGGTGTGCGAAAACGCTTATGAACCTTGGAGAACGCTCCGGGCAGCAATCCATCTCGCGACATGGCGAACCACACACGTGCCTGGCCGTACTGGTAAACCAACAGCGACGAGATCATGCCCATCAACGCGCCAATCGTTACCCACCGTTGCAATTTATCCAGCCCGATATTGTGCAGGGCTGTGGCCACCGGTGCCGCGTCACCCTTAAAGATCGCAAACGGCTGGATGCCGGTGAGCACTACCGCCACGCCGATGTACAGCGTTGCGCAAATAAACAACGACGCCATAATGCCCAGCGGCAAGTCTCGCTTCGGATTCTTGCATTCCTCGGCCGCCGTCGACACCGAATCGAACCCGATGTAACTGAAGAATACAATTGCCCCACCCGTCAAAATGCCCTGAAGTCCATTAGGTGCGAACGGCTTCCAGTTGACCGGATGGATATATTTCGACGCGAACACAATGAATACAAAAATCGCCACCAGCTTGATTCCCACCATAACGCTGTTCGAGGCGGCCGATTCCTTGATGCCGGTGACCAGCAATACGGTAAGCAGCATCACGATCAAGAACCCGATCACATTGAAATGCGGCAACCAGCCAACCATCGGTTGGTACGCGGGCGTGCTCAAGGTATCCGGCAGGTGGATGCCAAAGGTGCCTAATAAACTATTCACATAGGCCGAAAATCCCACGGCCACAGCCATATTCGAAACCGCATACTCCAGTATCAGATCCCAACCAATGATCCAGGCCACCAACTCCCCCATCGTCGCGTACGTATACGTGTACGCGCTGCCGGCAATCGGTATCATCGACGCCAACTCGGCGTAGCAAAGCCCCGCAAATCCGCACACGATGGCCACAAGAAAAAATGAAAGGGCGATCGCAGGCCCGGCTCCCGGCCGTCCCGAGGTCCCCAGAGCGTGCGACCCGTGCATCAACACTTCCAACACTGGAGCCTTCAATATCGAGGGGTACAGAACCTCTTCGCCAGCCGCCGCTGTCCCCGTCAGGATGAAAATGCCGGTGCCGATGATCGCGCCAATGCCGAGCGCCGTCAGGCTGATCCAGCCTAAAGTCTTCTTTAATCGTTTGTCGGGATCTTCGGAGTCCGAAATCAGTTGGTCGATGTCCTTACATCGAAAAAGTCTTGGGTCCACCCAGGTTCTCCGATCGTGTCCGCGCACGGGAAGATCGTGGCACCAACTGGACACGGTGTATAGGAATGATAGCGCCTCACTTTAGCGCGACTTACCGCGGTGCGCAACCGGCCAAGCCCCTCTGCCCATCTCTCCGGGACTGCTCACAGTTGCTGCAGTTGTGCGTACCGTTCTAAGAATTTCTTTGTGCCACGCCCTGGGAAACTGACGCTCAGCCGTCGATCGTCCTCTTCGCCTTCCACGCCCACGACCGTACCGACTCCATATTCCGGGTGACGGACTTTTTGCCCTAGCAGCGGATCAGCGCTCTGGCCGCGTCTCAGCGAGGGAGTCCGAAAGGAAGGCGATGATTGCCGCCGCTGTGGTGTGCGGGCCGCCGGTGCCGTCATTCCTCGAGCACGCCGCACAAACTCCTCCGCCGAATACGAATATTCCGGGTCCGGTTCATAGCGCCGCGATTCCCCAATCTCTGCCATCGACCCGCGCACCGTTTCCACAAGTTCCGACGGTATTTCGCCCAGGAATCGGCTGGGTTGCGAAGCCCGCATTTGCTGCTCGTTCCCGAAAATGCGCCGGTACACCGCGCGTGTCAGCGTCAGCGAGTTGCGCGCCCGCGTCATGCCTACATACATCAGCCGCCGCTCTTCTTCGATGCATTTGTCCGTGCCTTTTTCCTTATCTTCATTGACCGAACGGCTGTGCGGGCAAATGCCTTCTTCCAGCCCACTCAAAAACACGTGGTCAAATTCCAACCCCTTCGTGCTATGCAGCGTTATCAGCGTAACCCCGGGTTTATCCTCAAACGTATCGGCGTCGCTGACCAGCGCTGCCGCATCCAAAAAGTCCGTAAACGATTCACCTTGCTCTTGGCTTTCCGCCACCGCCCGCGCCAATTCTTCCAGGTTTTCCATTCGCGCCACATCGTCGGGCGTGTTGCGGTCCTTCAACATCGGCATATAGCCCGTCTCTTCGAGCAAGAACCGCAGAAAATCCGCCGGTTCCTTGCTGTCGTACGCCTGTCGCAGGCTCATCACCAGTTCCCGGAACGACCGCAGCGGAGCCACCGCACGCGTCGAAGCCGGACTGGTGATCAGCGATTCACTCGCGTCCCATAGCGACACCTTCTCCCGGTCGGCGATCTCCCGCAAACTGTCCACCGTGGTCTTGCCAATTCCACGCGCCGGCACATTCAGCACCCGCAGCAGAGAAATGTCGTCTTCCGGGTGCAGCGCCAGCCGAACATACGCCAACGTATCTTTCACTTCCGCCCGATTGTAAAAGCTGAACCCGCCAACGAGCTTATACCGCAGTCCCCGCCGTCGAAACACTTCCTCGAACGCCCGCGACTGAAAATTCGTCCGGTATTCCACCGCGCAGGTCTGATCGGGATCCTCGCCCAGTATCCGCTCAACCTCCCCGGCGATGAATTCCGCCTCCGCCTGCGCATCGCGCGCTTCGTAATACCGAAGATTCGCCCCCTGCGCTTTTTCTGCGCGAAGGGTCTTGCCTAGTCGATCTGTATTGTTCGAAACTACCGCCCCAGCCGCATCCAGAATCGCCTGCGTCGACCGGTAGTTTCGTTCCAATCGAACCACCCGCGCCGATGGAAAGTCCTGCGAGAAACTCAGCAGGATCGACACATCCGCCCCGCGCCAACGGTAAATTGACTGGTCCTCGTCTCCGACAACACAAATGTTGCGCCGTTCATTCGTCAACAAACGCAATAAGTCATATTGCACGCGGTTCGTGTCCTGATACTCGTCCACATGGATGTATGCGAATCGCGCCCGCCAGCGTTCTCGCACGTCCGACGAGTCTCGCAACAGCCGCGCTGATCGCAGTAGCAGGTCGTCAAAATCCAACGCTCTACTATTTTTCAGCACCTCTTCGTACCCGGCGAAGGTGTCGGCCACTTTCCGGCTATCTGGCGCGAACGATTCGGCTCGCATCACTTCTGGCGATTGTCCATGATTCTTTGCATAGCTGATGCGGCTCAGCACATTGCGCGGCGTGATCCCATCTTCCTCAATGCGCAGCCGTCCCATCACCAGTTTCACTGCAGCTAGTTGGTCGTCGTCATCATAAATAGCGAAATCTTTCGGCAGTCCTGCATGGGCTGCCTCTCGCCGCAGAAGCCGCGCGCACAGCGAATGAAATGTGGAAATCCACGGACGCGCGGGAGGCACGCCTGCGCGCAGCAGCAGATCCGTTACTCGATTCTGCATTTCTTCAGCTGCTTTGTTTGTGAAGGTCACCGCCAGAATCGCTTCGGCGGGAACACCTTTAGAAATTAGATTGGCCATGCGATACGTGATCGCGCGCGTTTTCCCCGTGCCTGCCCCTGCAAGGATCAACATCGGCCCTTCGGTAGTTTCGGCGGCAACCCGCTGCTCGGGATTCAATTGTTCTAGAGAATTTTTCATTGGATTGGATCAGCGTGATTTTTTTCGAACTTCAATGGTATCTGACCAGAGTGAGACGGGCAAATCCACCGCCTGTGGAATTTCTGCGTAAGTTGTAATACGAACTATTCAGAGGATTCGTGAGCAAGCGCGATATCGAAGTAGGAGATCGGCTGATTGTCACTCATCGACACGATATTCGGTAAATACAGGTGCGCCGCCTTCAGCAGATCCACTTCTCCTCGCAAATCAAAGTAGATCAGGCCCTGTACCGTGCTGTGGGCCGCCACCACATTCGTCGGCACTCCTGCGTTCTGGCAGTCATCACGGAAAGCAGTCCATTTGGAATCTCGCGCGGACTTGGGAACGCCGCTCGTCGGCAGTTGCACCGGAAAGGGGTTTCGTTTCGCCGTCGGGTCTTTGCCATTGTTCTTTAGCATCACCGTGTCGGCAACATCGTCGGCCGACATGGAATACAATTGCTGCCGATTATCCTCATCCAACTGCACAATTAGCCGGATGCTCTGCAGATTCACTTTCACCCCGTGATCATTGTCATTCCGGAAACTCACCTGTAACGCCACCACACCTTTGGAAAAAGGAGATTTCTTAGGGAATTTCTGCTTATAGCGGCTTTCCTGCGTCCATGGATCGATTCCGATGGTGATGCCTTCGTGCGAATCGGTTACTACCGCGTGCATTGGCGCCGCCGGCTTTGCAGGACCTTGAGCGGGATTGGCATCTTGTCCAGGAAGCGTCGCCGCAGCGCAGATCGCGAAGAGAACTGAGGCAAGGACCTTTCTCATAACGCTATAATGAATTGTTCGCATCCTGAGGCCTTCGATTCGTGTGCCACAAGCGGGGTTGCCCTGGTTGGTTGGCCTTGGGCGTTTCACGTTTCCCGGATCGACCGGAGTCCTATTCAAGTGTACTTTGTTTACAGCGTTTTGATGGGCGTTGCAGCCCTGCTTACGGCACCATATTGGCTCATTCAGGGCCTTCGTCACCGAAAATATCTTTCCAATTTCCGTGAACGTCTTGGCTTCTCGCTTCCCGCGCTTGGCAAGCTTCCTGCGCAGCGGCCCAAAACTATTTGGATTCACGCCGTTTCCGTCGGCGAAGTGCTCGCAGGCATTACGCTAATGAAGCGACTGAAAGAAGCCTATCCGAATCGTCCGCTGATTATCTCCACAACCACCCTTACCGGCCGAGCCCTGGCGAAAGAGCGCGTGCCCTTTGCGGATGCCATCATCTTTTTTCCGTTCGACTGGGCTTTCAGCATTCGCAGGCTTTTGGACGCAGTGAATCCCGCTCTCATCATCGTCCTCGAAACCGAAATCTGGCCCAACTTTCTTCGCGAATCGCACAATCGGAACATTCCTGTGATCTTCGCTAGCGGCCGCATCTCTGATCGTTCCTTCGCGCGATACCAGAAATATCTTCGGCTCTTTGGTTTTTATCTGCGTCCTTTCCTTTCGTCCGTTCTAAGAAATCCGCAGGCGTTCCTGATGCAGACGCCCGCGGACGCCGATCGCCTCCGCGCGCTGGGGGCGCCCCCCGAACGGATAAAGGTCATCGGCAATCTGAAATACGACATGATCCTGCCAGAGGCGACGCCTCTTTCCACTTGGCTCGAAGAAGAATGCCAGCGCCAAGGCCGTTGGCCCGTAATTGTCGCCGGAAGTGTAGTCGCCAGCGAGGAGCCGCTTGCGCTCATCGCCTTCGGTGTCGTCCAGGGAGACTTTCGCAACGCATTGCTCGTGCTCGCCCCGCGCAAGCCCGAGCGCTTTGCCGCCGCCGCGGACTTCATTGAAGAATCGCACCGCAAGTTCGTGCGCCGCTCGGAATTGCCCATACCCGGGCCGGGCATCACTCCTAAACCGAATGCGAACTCCAACAGCATTGCGGAGGACGTCACCGTCGTCCTGCTCGACAGTATCGGGGAACTCGCCTCGCTCTATCCTCTCGCCGATGGCGCTTTTGTCGGCGGCTCTCTCGTAGGAGCCGGTGGACACAACATCCTCGAGCCCGCGGCTTTTGGCAAAGTTCCTGTCTTCGGACCCTCCATGGAAAATTTTGCCGACATCGCTGCGCGTTTCGTCCAAGCCGGAGCCGCGATCCAAGTGGAAAGTCCGGAAGACGCCGGCGTCGAATGGATTCACCTGCTGAAAGATCCGGCAAAAATGAAGCGCATGGGCAATGCTGCAAAACAGTTGGTGGAAAGCAGCAGAGGCGCGCTCGATCGGGTGATGGCCGAGATCGCCGAGCAGTTGGATGGCGTCGCGCAATGACCCTGCCGCCTTTGGTGCGGTTGCTGCTCTGGCCATTTGCACTCCTCTATGGAGCTGTGACCCGATGGCGCGCCTCCCTCTACTCGCATGGAATTTTCAAGCAGCACGCCTTGAATCCCCCGGTCATCAGTGTCGGTAATCTGACCGTGGGAGGCACCGGCAAGACTCCAATGGTAATCTGGCTCGCGGAGCGCTTTTTGGCCGAAGGCAAGCGCGTCGGCATTTTAAGTCGCGGCTACAAAGGCCATTCGGGAACCAGCGACGAAATCGAATTAATGAAGTCGCGTTTACAGCATCGCCCGCAATTTGCTGTCGGCCCGAACCGCTACCAGCTAGGAAAGAAGCTGGAGTCCAGCGTCGACCTTTTCTTGCTCGACGACGGTTTTCAGCATCTTCAGTTAGCGCGCGACGTGAATATCCTTTTGATCGACGCAGCTCAGCCTCTTGCCAAACAAACTATGCTGCCCACCGGACGCTTACGCGAACCTATTTCCGCCATCGCCCGCGCTGACCTGCTCGTCTTCACGCGTACCGAAACCGTGCCCGGCACCGGCGCAGCCGTCGAGAAATTTAACGAATATCCCATATTCTCCGCGGCTACCCATCTTTTAGGTTTTCGTTGCTTCCGCGCAGGGCCCGAGCTGATGCCTTTGGATCAACTGGGCCGTGGCCCATTCTATGCTTTTTGCGGTATCGGCAACCCGCTCGCTTTTTTCCAGGACCTGAAAAACTGGGGCGTCCCACTGGTTTCCAAGTGCGAATTTCCCGACCATCACCGCTACGATCAACGTGACGTCGCCGAACTGGAATCCGCCGCGCGCACTCGGGGTGCCAAGGCCCTGCTCACCACTGAAAAGGACGCCCAGAATCTGGCTGGCTGTGCCTTTTCCGAATTACCCTTGTACATCGCCGTGATCGACCTGGTTATCTCCAAGGAAGCGGCATTTCTCGGCCTGATCCGCGAAAAGCTGGAAGCAAGGGAGTTTGTAGCATGAAGCTCCTGATTCGAGCCACGAACTGGGTCGGTGATGCGATCATGTCCCTTCCGACTTTGCGTGCCGTCCGCACAAAATTTCCTGATGCGTACATCGCCATACTTGCCCGTCCCTATGTCGCCGATATCTATCGCTTCCAGTCCATCTGCGATGAATTGATCGCCTACGACCCCAGCGGCCCACACCGCGGCTGGAAGGGTAGGGAACTCCTGGCCAAAGATCTGCGCGCTCGCCACTTCGATGTAGCCCTGCTGCTGCAAAACGCCTTTGATGCAGCCTGGATTGCGTGGCGCGCGCATGTGCCGGAAAGGATCGGCTACGCCCGCGACGCCCGTAGCCTCCTTCTGACCAAGGCGGTTCGCGTACCCGGACGCGGCGAAATTCCGTCGCACGAAAAATTCTATTATCTGGAGTTGTTGCGCCGCATTGGTTGGGTCGAGAAACTCCCGGACGACTTGCACATAACGCTGCAGGTTCCCGACGCTGCTCGCCGCCGCGCCGCCCTCACTCTTGCGGAATCCGGTGTGCGGAGCAATGCGATCCGCGTCGCCGTGGGCGCGGGAGCCTCCTATGGTTCAGCCAAATGCTGGCCGCCCGCCCGCTTTGCGCAAGCTCTTAACGCGGTTCGATCCGGCACCGAAACCGATGTAATCCTGTTCGGCACCGCAGCCGAAGCCCCCGTCTCCTCGGCCATCGCCAAAGACTTGCGCCGCGCCCCCATCGATCTGACCGGCAAAACCGCCATTGCCGATCTTCCCGCGTTACTCTCCCAATGCCACCTTTTCCTCGGCAACGATTCCGGCGCGATGCATGTCGCCGCTGCTGTGGGGTTGCCCGTCGTCGCCGTTTTCGGACCGACCGATCCCGAGGGCACCGCTCCCGTGACTCCGAATGCCACGATAGTTCAGCAAAAGCCCTACTGCAGCCCCTGCTTCCTGCGCCATTGCCCCACCGATCATCGCTGCATGACTGCAGTGGCACCCGCCATGGTCGAATCCGCCCTTCACGTCCGGCTCGCGGAGGTGACTTCTGCCTGACCGTTCCGCGCTCAAACCCGCCGTCTTCCTCGATCGTGACGGCACCATTGCCGAAGAGGTCGGTTACTTGAATCATCTCGACAGATTTCGTATGTTTCCCTTTGCGGCGCCAGCCATTCGTGTCCTGAATCAGCATGGCTTCGCAGTTATCGTCGTTACGAATCAATCCGGCGTGGCCCGCGGCTATTTTCCGGAGTCGCTGGTACAGCGAGTGAATGAACGCATGCAGCGTGAACTGGCCGCGGCCGGTGCTCCCGCGGATGCGGTTTACCATTGCCCGCATAGTTCGGAGGACAACTGCGAATGTCGCAAGCCGAAGATGGGAATGATCGAGCGTGCTGCTCGGGAACACCATCTGGATTTGACCCGCTCCTATGTCGTCGGAGACCGCTACGGCGACATGGAATTGGCCTTTCGGGCCGGCTGCAAAGCGATTTTTGTGCGCACTGGCTACGGGTTAGGTGAGGAATTGTGGCATGGCAAGGACTGGCCCCGGCCACCGGACGCAATTTTAGATAATTTGCAGCAAGCCGCGGATTGGATCGTGGCACAACAAAAATGACCCGCAAGATCAATCGCGAACCCGCCTCACCCTCCGCCGATCTGCTTGCTCTCGCGGAGATCGTCGAGCGCTTTCAGGACAAGCGCGTCGTGATCCTTGGCGATTTTGTCGCCGACTCCTTCCAATATGGCGAGATCACCCGCGTTTCCAGAGAGGCTCCAGTCTTGATCTTGCGTCACCGCGAAACCCGTCTCCTTCCTGGTGCGGCCGCCAACGCCGCCAATAATCTCGCCTCCCTTGGTGCGCACGTTGTGCCCATCACCGTAGTCGGCGATGATTCCGCGGGCGATTGGCTGCTGCACAAGTTTCGCGAGATGCACTGCGATGTTTCCGGAATCCTCCGAATCAAAGGTGCCGCTACCCCGATGAAGACCCGTTTTTTGGCCGGTTGGGCGCATACCGTCGGGCAGCAGGTGCTGCGCGTTGACTACGAACCGCACTCGCCAATTTCGGAAACCTATCAAAGAAAAATTCAATCGCTTCTTGCCACTAGGCTCAAGAAGGCCGATGCCCTGGCCATCTCCGATTATGGTTTCGGCGTTGCCAGCCCACAGACGCTTCGCCGCGCCCTCGCTCCACTGAAACGGACCATTCCCGTCACCCTGGATTCTCGTTATCAGTTGCTTGCCTATAAACGCGCTGGAGTAACCAGCGCCACTCCGAACGAGCCGGAAATCGAATCACTGCACAATACTGTCATCGGTCCGGACATCTCGAAACTGGAACGCAGCGGACGTCAAGTGCTGAGTGAATTGAAGCTCCAATCCCTCATTATCACCAGAGGCAGGGACGGCCTCGCCGTGTTCGAGCCAAACCAAAAAACCGCCGTGCACATCCCCGTTCATGGTAGCGATCAAGCCGTAGACGTGACTGGCGCCGGCGACACGGTTCTGGCGGCGTACACCCTTGGCTTGGCAAGTGGAGCTTCTCCCGTAGAAGCCGGCCACATTGCCAATATCGCAGGCGGCCTGGTGGTCATGAAACGCGGCACGGCCACGGTTTCGCGTTACGAACTCCTGGAAGAAATTCGAAAAACTGCTTCGGGGGTGGCCCCTTAGGCAACTCGATGCGTTCCGCCCAATCCAAAATCCAAACACTTGAAGCCGTTCGCTCCGCTGTCAGCAAACTCCAACTTCAAGGTAAGCGCGTCGTCTTGGCCAACGGTTGCTTTGACACTCTCCACGTTGGTCACGTCCGCTATCTTTCCGGCGCCAAGCGCGAAGGCGACGTGCTGGTCGTGGCTGTCAATGCCGATTCCAGCGTTCGCCATCTAAAGGGTCCAGGGCGCCCGATTCTCAATGACCAAGCTCGCGCGCAGCTCGTAGCGTCCCTGCGCGACGTCGATTTCGTATTGCACTTCTCCGAGCCCAACGTGGAATCCTTGCTCCACGATCTCCATCCCGACGTCCATGCAAAGGGAACCGACTACACCTTGGAAAGTGTCCCAGAGCGGGCCGTGTCGGACCGTCTCGGTATTCGTGTTGCTATCGTAGGCGATCCCAAAGCCCACTCCACCAGAGTATTTCTCGACTCCATTCGAAAAGGTCCGCATGGGTGACCAGCGCTTCTTAATCGTCCGCCTCGGCTCCCTCGGCGACATCGTGCACACGTTCCCCGCCGTTGCTGCTTTGCGGCAATCGTTTCCCGCTGCCGAAATCGTCTGGCTTACTCATCCTCGCTTTGAGGAGCTGGTCGGTAGCAGCTCCCTCGCCTCGGAGATTTGGCCGGTCGATTCCCGCGACCTTGCTTGTGTCCGCCGCATCCTTGCGAAAATTCGCCAGCGCAAATGGAACACCGCCATCGATTACCAGGGTTTATGGAAGTCCGCCCTTCTTCCTTTCCTAGGTGGTATCACCCGGCGCATCGGCTTTTCTTCCGACACCATTCGCGAATTCGGCGTGCCCATCCTTTACACCGACAGCGTCGTCTGCGAAGCCACCCACATTGCCGACCAAAATGGGGAACTCTCCCTACGCGCGGGTGCCACGCGGCCGGTTGCCCCTTTCACCCTGCAAGTTGCCGACGCGGACGCCCAGCGCGTCCGTACAGATTTGGCGAAAGAAGGCCTCGGCCGTTATGTTGTTCTCAGTCCTGGCGGCGGTTGGCGCGCCAAATGTTGGCCAGCCGACCGTTTTGGCGCTCTCTGCCAGCGCATTCACACTGAAATGGGAATTTCATGCGTGGTGAACTATGGCCCTGGCGAAGCGTCACTTGCCTCCGAAGTCCAAATGGCCAGCGGACCATTGAAGCCCGCCTCCTATGACGGCCAGACCAACACGCTACGAGCTCTCCTGCGCGACGCCCTGTGTATCGTGGGTGGAGACACCGGACCACTGCATCTCGCTATCGCTCTCGGTACTCCGGCCGTAGCTCTGTTTGGCCCCACCGATCCGGTTCGTAACGGCCCCTACCCTCCGGGAGCAATTGTTTTACGCAGTTCGAAAGCGGTCACCACCTACGGCCGGTCCAATGAAACCGATTCTTCGCTCCTCGATCTTTCCGTGGACGCTGTCTTCGCGGCAGTCAAACGCCGCCTGGAGACCACCAAGTGACCGCGCTCGATTTTCTTGCACGTTGGCGTGTTCGTCTCGGCTATCTCCTTACTATCGTCGTCTTGTTGTTGGCGCGTCCAACGCCTCGCTCCATTGCCATTGGCGCTGTCCTGGGCATCATTGGCCTTTGTATCCGCGCCTATGCCGCGGGTTATCTCCACAAACAGGAGATCCTCACCATAACCGGACCATACGCCCACACCCGCAATCCTCTCTATTTCGGCAGCAGCTTCCTTGCTCTCGGCGCTGCCCTCGCCACCAATTCCGTATTGGCCGCCGCGCCGCTGCTCATTTATTTCGCGGTGGTCTATGCCTTTGTAATGCGCCGCGAAGAATTGGAGTTACAGCAGCAGCATGGCGCTGCTTTTGTTGCCTACGCGTCCTCCGTGCCTCTGTTTTTCCCCAGGCTGCGCGCTGCGAACAACGCCGCCATTGGCGGCAAACGATTTTCCTGGGTGCAATACCAGAAGAACCACGAGTACCAAGCAACCTTGGGTTTTGCTTTATTGTTGATTGGCCTGATTCTAATTTGGCGGCTCCGTCTCCACTAACCCTCGCTCCGCCGATCGCCCGGAACAGCCCATAAAACAACTCACCTTCAGCGCATAGCCATCGGTCAACACCTGCACGGCACCATCCTGATCGGTCCTGAAAATCGTTGTGCCGCTCGTATCCAATCGTTCCAACAATTCCGGGCTCGGGTGTCCGTACGGGTTTTCCTCTCCTGCCGAAATGATCGAGATCTGCGGGCCCACGGCGCTAAGGAACTCCGGCATGGTCGAATTCTTGCTCCCGTGGTGTCCCACCTTCAACACGTCCGCGTGCAAGAAAGCCCGATCGTTTTCTCCCAACATCTGGTATTCCACCTCTTTTTCCGCATCCCCCGGCAAGAGAATCGTCCGGTCCCGGAATTTCAGTCGGATCACCAGGGAATCATTGTTTTTCGCCAGCGGCGCCACATCCTCCGGCGCATTCTCGGGCCACAGGATATCCACCTGCACGCCATCCCACAAGAAATTCTGCGCCCTTCGTTCGTGCTCCACAGAGACATGCAAACTTGCCGCAAGCTTCAGCAGTTTCCCAAACGCCGGCGCCGCGGTGTCGCGGCCCACCAACAGCCGGGACACATGGAAGTTCTGTAGCACCGCCGTCAACCCGCCAATGTGATCCTGGTGCGCATGCGTCAGCGCCACCGCGTCCAGTTTCTGGAATCCCCTCGACCATAAATACGCCGAAACCGCTTCTTCCCCGGGATCAGGTCCTAGATGCTCTTCGCGCCCTTGGAATCCTTGAAATGCTCCTCCACCATCGATCAGCAGCGTGCTGCCATTTGGCGACACCACCAGAATCGAATCGCCCTGCGCCACGTCGAGCACCGTAACTTCCAACTGATTCGCGGTTACCCTCGGCCGGAATGGGTAAACGGCCATAACCGCTGCCGCGAAAATCAGCAGAATCGACACAGGCCATGCTTCCCATCGACGCCATACGCGTTCGGAGCGCAGCCGAATCACCGCAACAAGCGCGACCAGAAAAAAGCACAACATCACCCAAACCGGCGGCCCGGGGATCCGGTAACTTGCCCGTGGGACCGCCGCTAGCCAGGCCACCATTCTCTGTTGCAAAAGTACCATCCACACCAGCGGATGAGCCATCAAACCGGCCAGTCGCGGCCACACGCTAGCGCAACCTAGGCATAAAAAACCGAATGGCACGATCGCCCCGGTCAGCGGCACCACCAGCAGATTGGCCACCGGTCCCAGCAACGAAATGCGATGAAATTCCCGCGCCATCAGCGGCAGCATGCCGAGCTGCAGAACAAACGACAGAACGAAAAGTTCCGCCACCCGGCAACTGAATTGCGCCGTTTTGCCTCCGAACTCTTGTGCCCAATGCGCGTAGCGCTCTTTCATCCATCCCGTCGTTCCGTACATCGCATCCCGAAAATCCATACGGAATTGCACCGAAGCCGCCGGATAGCTCGCGTCTCGCGTCACGTCTCTCCAATTCTTCAGCGCACGCGCAAACGGTTCCACCGACCGCCGAATCAGCGGCAGCGCCAGCCCGGCAATTGCGCCAATCGCCAAAAATGAAAGCTGAAAACCAGTGTCCGTGACAAACTTGGGATTAGCCACGAGCAGCACTGTCGCAGCCAGCGCTGCCGAATTCACCAGCTCCAGTCGCCGGTAAAAATACGAACCCAGAATTACCAACCCCGCCATCAATGCGGCTCGTAGCACCGGGGCGCGTTGCTCCACCACCGTGACATGCGCAAACAGCCCTCCCAGCACGAACAGCGTCCTTGCCGCCTGCGTCATCCTCAGTTTTCGCGCCACCCAGAATAAAAAGAAACCCAGCGCACCCACGTGCAATCCCGCCACAACCAAAACGTGAAACACCCCCGTCTTTTGAAAATCGACGGATTCGGCCCGCTCTACGAAACTTCGGTCGCCCAGCAACATCGCCCGCAAAATACCGGCGGTCGCCGGCGACTGGGGAAACATTCGATCCAGCCGGTCGCGCAGTCCTCCGTGCACCCTTGCGATCCAAAATTGCACCCTCCACGGCGACGCACCTGTTTTCTCCAGCAGCACGCTGGCACGCAGCGTTGCCAGAACATGAATGTCTTGCCGTGCCAGGAATTCCCGCCGGTCAAATGCTCCCGCATCTTTATAAACCAGCGGAAGGCGGGCTTCCGTCAACGCGCAAATTTCGTCTCCTGCATGTACCTCCGGCAAAGCGGGATCATTTTCCCTGGGCGTAAATCCCAAGCGCATCCCCCCGCTGACCGGCGAGTAACCATCCGCTGTTTCCACTCCCGAAATGCTCAAGTCCAGGCTGTATCCCCACGGGAGCCGGGAAGGCTCACCTCGCAATGTGCCGTGCCAGCGTAGCGGTGTTTTCTGCGGAATCTGATGAGCAGCAAAGCGCGACAATACGTGCTCCGCAGGAAGGGGCTGGTTCGCCAGCACGCCAGCCAAAATTCCCAGCCCCATCCACGCCGCCAAAGACACAATGGCCGCGGGCCAAAGAAACTCGCGCAGAGCCAGCAATGTGCTGGTAATCAGAAGGGAAAAAATGACAAGCGCCAAACACGCAGCAATCGGGTGTCCCGCCACTCGCACCGGCAACCGCAACAGCCCAAGCAATATGCCGCCGGCAAACGCAGCGGCTATCGCCAAGGCTGGCAGCTTCATGAGACCCTTCGCAACCTCACCAATGTCTCGATATGAAAAGTTTGCGGGAACAGATCAAACAGATGCATTTCCGTAATCTCATACCGCTGCTCCGCAGTCACCGGACTCTCCGCTTTGCGTTCCGAGCCCGTCAGCACCGCCAAATCGCGCGCCAGTGTGGCCGGATCGCACGACAAATAGAAAATATCGCCAGCCCCCAGATTCGCCAATCTCGCCGCAGCTTCCGCACCAAGCCCTGCTCGAGGAGGATCCAGCACCACCAAATCCGGTCGCTCCCCCAGCTCCTTCTTTAAAAACTCTTCGGTGTGTTCGTTCTCCGAAATCACCGAAGCTCCCGCCACCTCCGCGTTTTGCCGCAAGTCACGCGTCGCGGAGAGATTTGCATCTACGCTGACCACTTTCGAAAACGACTTGGCCAGCGGCAGCGTAAAGAAGCCCACTCCCGCATACAAATCCAACGCAAATCCACCCTTCGCGCCACCCACCACTGTTTGCAGGAGGTCCTCTACCAGGAACCGGTTCACCTGGAAAAAGGAAAGATGATTCACACGGAACGTGAACCCTCCGGCCTTTTGAATTAAATAGCCGGGACCCTCCAATTCAAACCGGTTTTTGCCTTGGTCCAGCATCAACAGGCTCTCCAGCGCGGGAATCGCGGACCGGAATTCCTGTACCAACGCCTTCGCCGGTTTGGAAAAGCGTTCGAACGCCACATTCAGAGCGATCTTTTCATCCGCGCCGTCCGCGAACGCTTCAATCTCCAATATTCCTGGGGGCAGGGAATTAGACCGCGCCAGCTCTTGCAGTTGTCCGAATGTCTCCGCCAGCTTTGGCGAAAGCACCGGGCACACGTCGATCGGCAGAATGTGCCCGCTCTCCGGCAGGAAATAGCCAAACGCCCTTGGCATGGCATCGCGAAACGCCCACTGCGCCCGGTTGCGGTAACCATACGGCTGCGCTGTGTGCTCCTGAATCGGCCCGTCCCACTGCACACCACCTAGGCGCGATAAAGTCTCCCGCAAAATCTCTGTCTTCAATCTAACCTGCTCCGTGACTTCGATATGTTGGTAATGGCAGCCGCCGCACACTCCAAAGTGGGGGCACGTCGGGGCTATGCGGGTCGGCGCGGCCCTTTCCACCTCCACGAGCTTAGTGTGGATCAGTTTCTTCTTTCGGGTGCGCACCGCAGCCCGCACCAATTCGCCCGGCAGCACAAACGGCACGAACACGGTGTTGCCTTCAGCGTGGGCCAATCCATCTCCGCCATAAACTAGCTTCTCAATTGATAACTGTAACTCATCAGTCATATCTGTTCAATCCTGTCTTTCTTTCTGTCATAAAGTTTCGGGCGTGCGGCGATCAACAAAAATGCCATCAACAAAAATAGTAGAGACTCAATCGCGGCAATCGATATTCATCCAGCAGGCGTTTTTGCGAGTACTGCTTCTCCACCAGTGCCAACTGCTCCGCCTTCATTTTCCGCCGGTAATGCGCCAACTGCGAGTCCACTTCCCGCCGGATCTTCACCATCAACTCCTCCGAAGCGTGTGTCAAAAGCCCGGCATGAATTTTCTCGTCCAGGACCGTCAGTCGTCTTTCCAAATTCTCCAGATCGATCCTTCCTGGCGCTTCCAGCAGTGTTTCCGCGGACGTCAACTTCTCCGCCGCCTCCCGCAAAAATGCCGCAAGAGTTGCCTGACCCAATTCGTAACGCTCGGCGGCCTTCCTCAATAACTCGGCATTCCTCTCAAGAAATTTGTGCAACTCCTCGCGTGCAAATGGTTCCTTGGCCTGCGCTTGCCCGCTTGGCTGTGCTCCCGCCGCCGCTTCCTGCTGCTCCTCGGCTGCCTCCAGCACTGCATCCGTGCAATACGCCAGGCTTTTCAGCGGCTTTCCCGCGCTGCGCCGAGACCGCTGGTAACTTTCGAATGCCCGGTCGATGCCCTTCAATGCCGCATCCAGCGGCACGCCGGCCTTCTGCCACGTTTCCATGATGGCCCAGTCCAGCGGAGATACCAAAAGATGCGCCCCGCGCTTCTTCCAAAAATATTCTTCGATCTCCGTGAAATAATTAAAGTAGTTCCAGTTGTCCATCTTGCGTGAACACCCAACCTCACCACAATATTTACCATTCTGTCGCACAGCGCGGGTCGGCCAACCCTGCGGCATTTCTCAAAACTTTTATTTTTCTCGAGTAATCAACAAACCTTAGCGGCCAACCTTCTTAGGTGTGGAGCTATCGGCTTTGATGGGTGTAGTGTTGCCAACTTCCCGGTGCGCTTCTCCAGGCTGATTCTTCTCCCAGATTTGGCGCAGTCCGTTCAGAGTCAGAAAATCGTCCACATGCTGAATGTGCTTCGATCCGCGCGCCACCAAACGCGCCTGTCCTCCGGTAGCCACCACCGCGGGCTCCGCATTCATCTCCGCCTTGATCCGCGCCAATATCCCGTCCACCATGTCCACCGCGCCGTAATACAATCCCGCTTGAATATTCGTCACCGTATTCGTGCCGATCACTTTTCCGGGATCCTTGATCTCCACCCTCGGCAAGCGCGCCGTTCGCGTAAATAGCGCCTCAGACGCAATGCCTAGCCCCGGCGCAATCACTCCACCCAGAAATTCGCACCGCGCCGAAATCACGTCAAAGGTAATCGCCGTGCCAAAGTCCACCACTACGCACGGTCCGCCATATTGGTGAAATGCCGCGACCCCGTTCACGATCCGGTCCGCACCCACTTCCGACGGGTTGTCTACGTGTACAGACATTCCCGTTTTCACTCCCATTTCCACAAACAGCGCTTTCTTCCCAAGATACAGCCGCGACATTTCCGCCAGCGTCCAATTCAGCGGCGGCACCACCGAGCTGATGATCACTCCACCAATCACTTCCTTGTTCAATCCGGCAAGCGAGAACAGGTTCCGCGTCAGCACTCCGTGTTCATCCACGGTCTGCGTCCGCGCAGTAGTCAGCCGCCAATTCGCAATGAGTTCCTCTTCCCGGAATACCCCGAGCACCGTATTTGTGTTGCCCACGTCGATGGTCAGCAGCATCGCTTATCGAACCTCGGTCACATCTCCGGCAATTACGGTCACGAGCGCTCCGCTCTCTTTGGCAACTAGCAACAGTCCCTCAGGGCTAAGCCCCGCAGTGGTCCCGGTGTAGGTTTCCGTCCCGCTGTCCACACGCACGCGCCGCCCCTTGGCAAACGACGACACGCTTTCAAACCGCTCCAGGGCAAATCCAGGTCCTTCGCGCAGAAATCGATTGTAATCGTTCTCGAATTGCCCCAGCAACCGCGCCAACAATTCCAGGCGATAGCTCATGCGTCCCGATTCCTTTCGAATCGATGTCGCGATCGCCGCCAATTCCGGTGGAAACGTTTCCTGATTCACATTAATCCCTATGCCCACAATCACAAATCGCACCAAATTCGGTTCCGCGTGCATTTCCGTCAGGATTCCGCCAAGTTTCTTACCGTTCAGCAGTAAATCGTTCGGCCATTTCAGCTCCGGCACCAGCCCGGTCTGCGCCACAATTGCCGTGTGCGCCGAAACCCCGGCCAACATTGTGAGCAGCGGAGCCTGTGCGGGCGAAAGTCGCGGCCGAAGCAGCACTGTGAAATATAAACCCGCACCCTTCTCGGAATGCCACGACCGCCCAGCCCGCCCTCGTCCCGCCGTTTGCGCCTCGGCCATTACCACGGTTCCTTCCGGCTCGCCCGCATAACCCAGTTCCATCGCCACACGGTTGGTGGAATCGATCTTAAAGAAATGGAAAACGCGCTTGCCAAACAGGTTGCCCTTCAACCTTTTGCGCAACAAGTCCGGCGTCAATACGTCGGGAACCTTCTCCAGGAAATAACCGGTACTGCGCTGTCCCTTAACGTGTACACCCAGCTTCCGCAGCTCTTCCACCCAACGCCACACCGTCGAGCGGGACATGCCCGTCTCTCGAGCAATGCGCGCACCACTAATAACAATCGTGGCGTTCTCCGACAGTAGTGTCAGCAGTGCAGCCAGTCTTCGATCGGTTGTACCTGGTAACGAGGGTGCTTGGGGCATTCGGCCCTGATCCTCTGTTCGTGCCGGTCCTAGCTTACTTTTCCTGGCCCTTCTCCACAAGCAGCATGCAATCTCCACCGTTTAGCTTTCTCTTGCTATGGCTCGCAGCCAAAAGGGATGATTTTCTTGAGCGCAGCGAAGGGCTTCGCCGCAACGCTCTTCCCTAACTCTCCCTTGCGACAAATTCACTGCAGCTTATGGCGCTTGAGCAGCAGTTCCGGGTTTAATGCCACCGTCGTCAGCACTTCCACGATCTTTTCCGAAGCATGGCCTTCCCCAAAGGGATTAATCATGCCCGCAAGCGACTGCCGGAACTCGGCCGTTCGGGCGATCTTAATTGCCTTCAGGATCGCCTCCCTGTCGGCCGCCGCGTCCAACACATTTTTTGCCCGCTCCCGTCCTTGCTGCCTCATTCCGATATCGACGGCCGGCAGCGCGAATGACGCCGCTTCCATAATTCCGCTGCTCGAATTTCCCACCAGCATTCCGGCCTCGCGTAGCAAGCTCCAGTATGTAACCGCATCCAAATTCGTATGCAGTGCTCCTCGGCCCCGGCTCGCCAGGAACGATTTGGTCCGTTCGATGAGCGCGCGGCTGCCCGCGTCCGCATTCGGATAGCAAAACAATAGCTGCTCTGGGACCTCGTGCAGAGCGCCGAACAACGCGTCTGCTTCTTCGGTTGTGTCTCGGGCCAGAGTCACCGGATGATACGCCACGACCATCGGTGGACTCGACAGATCCAACTGCAATCGTGATTCAAGCTCCTGCCTCGGCAATAAAGTTCGTCGCCGCAAATGATCCAACGACGGCGCCCCGGCGCGGTGCACCCGCCATTCTTCTTCGCCCATGTCGATTACTCTTTGCCGCGCGGCCTGTGTTGAGGTGAAGTGGATGTGACTCATCTTCGTCAACGCATTTCGCACCGCGTCGTCGATGGCCCCTTCGCTGATTTCCCCGCCCTCGATGTGCGCGATGGGAATCCGCAAGGCCAGCGCAACCGAAGCCGGCGCAAGCATCTCGTAGCGATCCGCTATCAATAGCAACAGGTCTGGCCGCATCCGTCCGAGCAAATCCGCCAGTCCCAGAACAGCAACACCAATCGTCTTGGCCATTCCGATATCGCTATCCGAACTCAGCAGGCACTCCACACGAGCATTGATGGCGAACCCATCTTTTTCGATCTCCCGAAAGGTATTGCCAAATTCGGGCGAAAGGTGCGGTCCAAGCGCCACGATTCGCAGGTCCACGGAATCCGCTTTTGATAAATCATGGAGCGGCCAGTACAAATGCCCATAGTCGGCGCGAGAAGAAGTAACTACGGCGATAGTTCGCTTCATGAGAGAGTCGTTTGCTATTCGTTCAACGATATTGCCACCCGCAGTATACGCGGTCTGAATTTCTTTTCTGGCCTTTCCGCGTTCCACTTTTCCTCATCTTTCCACAATCTCCACTGTTCCTATTCTCTTGCACTGCTCAACGCATTCCCTCACAGTTGCGTTTCTCTCGATCCAATCATCCACGGAGGAATGCCATGCTTTTTGCTGTAGTGCGTCGCGGTAAGCACGCCGGTACTCGTCTGCTGCCACATCGGTTCGAAGACGACCGCTATCGTGTCAGTTTGACCAGGCAAGGGCCGGACATTCCTCTCGCCAATCCCCACGATATTCCCGATTATCTTGCCAACGGGTATTCGCTGCGCATGAGCAGCGTGCGCCAGAATTACAGGCAGACCCTGATCAGCCCCAAATCGATTCGGGGCTGGAAATAATCGGGCTTTCGGAGTGCGGCGTCTGCAAACACTATTTCTGTAGCCGGCGGTTCTTGCGCAAACGCAGAAGCAGGCTCGCAGTCCCAAGTGCGGGAAAACCAAAGGACCTACCCTCACAATTTGAGGATGAGGCACCCCAGAGAACGCGCTGGTAGAAGAATCCACTCCATGTTTGAAACGATTTAATGTAAACTTGCGCCAGTTATGCTGGAGAGTCGCATCCTGCCATTTTCTGCGAGGGATCCTATGTGTTCATTCCGCCCTGGTCGTTTCTCTGTGTTGTTGTTCTGTGCCTGCATCCTGATCGCATCCGCCGCTTGTGCACAAACGCCTGCCGCGCGCCAATATCTCGATGGCACCTGGCGCATGCAGTCTTCCTGTGTGGATAGCTCCAAAGCCGAGCAAATTTCCGCCGTAGGTTTCGACGCCTCCAAGTGGATACCTGCGGAAGTTCCCGGCACCGTGGTCGGTGCACAAGTTACCGACAAGGTGCTTCCCGATCCGAACTACGGCATGAACCTGAAATCGTTCCCAGGTTTTGTCTCCGACACGAAAGGGCTTTTTGCCACCCGCGACATGCCCGCGGACAGTCCGTATCGCTGTTCCTTCTGGTTCCGCACCGAGTTCGCGGTGGCCAACTCATCGCGTCCCACCCCCTGGCTGCATTTCCTCGGCATCAACTATCGTGCCAACGTTTGGCTGAACGGCAAAAAAATTGCCGACAAGGCCGACGTGGCGGGCGCCTACCGCGAATTTGAATTCCGCGTGCAGGACGCTCTGAAGAAAGATTCATCCAACGCGCTCGCGGTGGAAATCTTCGCTCCGGAAAAATGGGATCTGGGCATTACCTGGGTCGATTGGAATCCGACCCCTCCCGATAAGGACATGGGCATCTGGCGCGAAGTGTTTCTGTCGGAGACCGGCGATGTATCGCTGCGACGCCCGTTCGTTAATTCCAAGCTCGGGTCGGACTACAAATCGGCGACTCTGACGGTCAGCGCGCTGCTGACCAATACGACCGATCACGCCGTCAACACCACTTTGGAAGTAGGGCTCGCCGGCACGCACATCAGCCAGCCCGTCGCACTCGCCGCTAAGGAATCCAAAACCGTTCGGCTGACCCCCGACCAATATCCGCAACTGAAGCTCGCGCAGCCTCGTCTATGGTGGCCGTATCAAATGGGCGAACCTTATCTGTACAAAGCGAATTTCCGCGTGGTGTCCAACGGTGCAGAGTCTGACAGCTCCATCGTGAATTTCGGCGTGCGTGAGGTGACGTCGGAAATCACCAGCAATGGGGGCCGGCTATTCCAGGTCAACGGCAAGAAAGTACTGATTCGCGGCGCCGCCTGGGCTCCGGACATGCTCCTCCGGTGGTCCTCCAACCGCCTCGACGCCGACTTGAACTACGTAAAGCACATGGGCCTGAATTCCATTCGCCTGGAAGGCAAGGTCGATCGCGACGAGTTCTTCGACAAGACCGATCGGCTCGGCCTCCTGGTCATGCCCGGATGGTGTTGCTGCGATGCTTGGGAACGCTGGAAGCACTGGACTCCCGAAACCAAGACCATTGCCGCCGATTCGCTTACCGACCAGCTCTCGCGATTGCGCAACCATCCCAGCGTCTTCGTTTGGCTCTATGGCAGCGACAATCCGCCTCCTCCCGAAATCGAGCACATGTACCTGGACATTTTCAAAGAAACCGAGTGGCCCAATCCGACCGTTTCGTCTGCAAGTGAACAGACCACCACTGTCACCGGCAAATCCGGCGTGAAGATGACCGGCCCTTACGAATATGTTCCGCCGGTGTATTGGCTGCAGGACACACAAGCGGGTGGCGCGTACGGCTACAACACCGAAACCAGCCCTGGCCCAGCCATCCCTCCAAAGGAGAGCCTCGAGAAATTTATTCCCAAGGACCATCTGTGGCCCATCGACGACTATTGGAACTTCCATTCCGGGCGCGACCGCTTCGCCACGGTGAATGTGTTCACCGACGCGCTGAACAAGCGCTATGGGACGGCAACCTCGCTCGATGATTACGAGCGCAAAGCGCAAGCCATGGCTTACGACAACGAGCGCTCCATGTTTGAAGCCTATGCCCGGAATAAGTATGTCTCCACCGGTGTGATCCAATGGATGCTCGACAACGCCTGGCCCTCGCTCATCTGGCATCTCTACGATTACTATCTCGTGCCGGCTGGCGGTTATTTCGGCACCAAGAAAGCCCAGGAAATCGTTCACGTCCAATACGACTACACGGACAATTCCGTCGCGGTCGTTAACGGCACCTACGAACCCATCCCGGGTCTCGAAGTCACCGCACGGCTCTTCAATATCGATGGAAAAGAGATCGACTCAAAGAATCAGACGGTTGATCTACCTGCCGACGTGGCTGTGAAAGCCTTCGATCTGCCTAAGCCGGCGAATCTTTCCAAAACTTATTTCTTGAAGCTGTATCTTCACGACGCTTCCGGCAAACTGGTTAGCGAGAGTTTCTATTGGCTTTCCACTAAGCTCGACACTCTCGACTATTCCAAACGGAAAGATACCGTATACACGCCGCAGAAGGACTTTGCCGACCTCACCGGGCTGAATTCTCTGCCGCAAATTAAATTGGATCTGACGCCCAGTGCTCACGTTGACGCGGGGCAGGGAACCATCACGGCCAACGTGAAAAATCCCAGCACCAACGTGGCCTTCCAGGTGCATTTGCGGGTCACCAAGGGCAAAGACGGCGACGACGTCGTGCCCATCTTCTGGGACGACAACTATTTCTCGCTGCTCCCCGGCGAAGAAAAAATCGTAACCGCCACCTACAGCGTTTCAGACGCCGACGGCAAGCCGATAGTCCTCGAACTCGACGGCTTCAACATCAGCCCTGCAACCTTCAACCTATCGCGCTAGCGATAAACCACAGCACTGGCCGAACCCTAGCTTGCCCTGACCAGACACGGGATCGGCCAACGGCAGGTCTGTCTTCTCAAATCATTCACCTCGTCGCAAGTTCATCGTTACCTTTAGGAATCCCACACCCCGTTTTCACCCTTGTCACCACGACTGTTACCCACTAAGCTACTGTTTGTGATGGAGGAAACCCGTGCCCAAAGAGAAACCACAGGTCAATATCGGCGAAGTGATTAAAACCTACCGCAGCCAACGCGGTTTGTCTCAGGGCGACATTGAACGCCGCACCGGTTTGCTCCGCTGCTATCTTTCCCGCGTAGAGAACGGCCACACCGTTCCTTCGCTCGAGACCCTGGCGAAAATCGCCGAAGCCATGGAAATTTCCCTGGCCGACTTTTTCCCGGGCACGGAAACTCCTCGCGACAAAGAAACCCAGAAAATGCTGGGCGAACTTTCTCAGGATGAAATTCGCTTTCTCGCCGAAATCAAGAAGTACAGCACCACGCTTTCCGATGGCGACAAGCGCCTCGTTCTTGCCATGATCCGAAAAATGGCCACGCTCCTGCCCGCGCAAGCCGCCCAAGCGAAAAAGCAGCCCCTGCGCCGCCCCACCCTCTAGCAACGGACCCGCGTGTTAAGCGGAGAGAGTAATTCGTCAGTTTAGCTCTCGAATTCTTTCTAAACGCGGCTACCATTAGTTCGATCGCGTTGTCTTTAATGCTTGCCTGCAACAAGAACTATGGTTGCGGGGTTTTCCGCGCCGCGTCTTCCTTGGCCCATTGTTGTTTCTTGGCTGCGATGTCTTGCGCGGAAGGTTGATATCCTTTGAAGGCTTTCTTGATGCTGTTGTCGGCGACCCTCCAAATTTTGTCAGGATCCGTGTGGTAGATCTTTTCGGTAGCAAACATGCGCCACGCAAGGTCGCGCGTCGTTGCGTCAATTAGCTCAATCCCTAAAGTGCCCTCGTCCCTGCTGTGCGTGTGCATGGAGACGTACTGGACATTCCAGTGTCCGGTCCAATAGGTTCCGTAGGTACCCCAACTGGCGCTATAAGCTACGCCGGATTCGTTCTTGGTCTCAACCCAATAGCGCACCACCAAATCCGGGTGCTCTTCCAGTTTCACTTCGCGAAGTCCTTTGCTCGTCAGTTCTCGGACGATCGAGCGACAAATCCGATCGTTGAACTGGTCGGGGTTCAACTGCAGCCGCTGAAGCTGTTCTTGTCCGCCGAGATACGTAAAGGTCCTGTACTTCGAGAAATCGAGATTGGGATCAAAATCGATGGCCACCTTCGCCGTTGCCGGCAAGGCGCACAGCAAGAGTAATAGCAAACCCGAAAACGAGAGAAACAATCTCCGCAGATCGTTCATGAATGCTGGCGCCTCTTTCTTTTTGTGTCAGGTAATCCTGGATGATACAGGCTAGGGCGTGGTTAGCGCCGAGGTGCCCACAACCAGGAATTCATATTTCTTGCCATTGAGCTTAAATTTCATTTTGTCTTTATCCATGGTGAATTCGATCGGCGTATTCGGGGCCAATAATTCTTGTTGAGCCGGTTTAGGCTGGCGGATCTGGTATTCAATCGTTGATGTATGCACGACATACTGCTGACAAACTAGGGAGACGGAAGATTTGACCGTTTTCTTTCCTTTGTTCTGGGCTCCGCAATCAACGGACTTTTCCGAAATAATCGTCGCCGCCTGCGGTGTCTGACCAGCGTTGCAGATGGTTGCAAAAAGTACCGCCATCGTAAGTATCGTCCGGGATCTCATTTTCTCTCCTCGGGTAACGTGGGCTACCAAGAATTATCGCAATATCCTCTCGCATCACCGCGTTCTTTGCGATGAAAAAAACACATTCCGGCGCGCCCCCCAAAAGGCCCATACTTGTATCTGTAACGAGGTTATAGATCTAAGACACTCTTCCCGGCTACCAGGGAAAACCATAGCTTTGGGAATGCTCCCATCCGAGCTGAGTGGAAACTTCTTGTTCGCCTTGCAAGCCTACAAGGCTTACTTACAGGCCTCGATGGGTTTCGCCAGGAATCCGTGGGTTTGGCCATTGATTGTGCCGTACCCCGCAATTTCCCCCAACGCATTAATGGCACGCGCCGAAGTCAGGATCCAACCTGAATTTGGGCAGAGCGCACTGTTCAAGTCGCTGAGATCGTGGTTCTGATTCCAGATTACCGCGTGAGATGCATCGGCACCTTGTGGGCCAGACTCACCGACGATCTGCCCGGCATCGTTAATCGCGGCGGCGAAACTGTAGTTCGCACCGGTCAGTTTCCCCAGGTTTTTTATCTTACCCGCTTCCGTCCAAAAGGTTGCACGCACGTTCGGCGAACTGTTGGCTGAATCGGAGCTCCCAACCATTTGGCCTTCGGCATTGATTGCTGCGGCATCGCTATGTGTTCCACCCGCCAACACTCCCAAATCCACCATGCCACCCAATTTCGTCCACATAAAGGCGTGATAGTCGGATTGCGCGTCAATGGCGGCGTAACCCACAACTTGACCTGCATCGTTTATTCCGTTCCCGAGACTGAACGTGCCGCCAGGCAGAGTGCCCAGATCCTCCATGCCACCGCTCTTTGTCCAGTAAAACGCATGTAGGTTGCCTGGGGGCACGCCCCCGGTGCCGGACGTGCCAACCACTTGGGTCGCATCATTTATGGCATTGGCTCCGCTATAGGTACCGCCCGGCAGCGCGCCCAGGTTTTCCAGCCCCCCAGCTTCGGTCCAGAGAAACGCAGTTTCGGTCATGCTGTTAGGCCCACAACTGCCGACTACTCGGCCGCCGGTATTGATCGCGCTCGCAAAACTCTGCCCGCAGCCAAAATCCGTCATTCCATTTTCTTTCGTCCACAAGAAGCCATGTATCCCATTGCTGCCGCCGCCCTCCGAAGCGCCCACTACCTTCTCCGATAGGTTCATTCCCCAAGCCATGCTGGTAGTGTCGTTGGGCAAAGTTCCAAGGTCCGTTATGGAGTAATACTGTGCACGACAATTTGGAATGAGGGCGAAAAGCAATAGAGTAAAGACAAACATACGCGCGGTGGCTGGGCTCATCCTGTCCTCCTGCAAAATTTAATTTTTTCCTGGGTTCAGAACCGGGACCTGGTTCCCTCGGAGCGCTGAGACATGGGGGACGAAGCTGCTCGGCGTAACGAGGCCATGAGTATACACCCGCGGATTTTTACAGGCTTCTTATTATTCCATGCGGTAATTGGGGGCTTCTTTCGTGATCACCACGTCATGCACGTGGGATTCGCGCAGTCCAGCCGCGGTGATGCGAATGAACCGGCTCTTTTCCGTCAGGTCCTTCAGCGTTTGCGCGCCTACGTAACCCATGCCACTTTTTAGCCCGCCTACCAGTTGGTCGGTCAGCCCGGAGAGTGGGCCTTTGTACGCCACGCGACCCTCTACTCCTTCGGGCACCGACTTGCCACGCTCCGCCCCTTCTTGCGCGTAACGGTCGGCCGATCCTGCTTCCATCGCGCCTGTGGAACCCATGCCGCGATAGGACTTGAACGTGCGGCCCTGATACAAAATGGTTTCGCCGGGGGCTTCTTCCGTGCCGGCGAATAAGCTGCCTATCATCACCGCGCTCGCACCTGCGGCGATGGCCTTGGTGATGTCACCGGAATATTTGATGCCGCCATCCGCGATGATCGGAACGTTTGTGCCTTGCGCGGCCCGCGCAGCTTCCATGACTGCCGTGAGCTGTGGCACGCCTGCGCCGGTGACCACGCGAGTAGTGCAGATCGAACCGGGGCCTATGCCCACTTTCAAGCCATCGATGCCCAGCGAGATTAATTCCTTTGCGCCGTCGTAGGTCGCGACATTCCCGGCGATCACTTGCATGTCGGGTAGCCGGTGCCGGATCGCCTTGATCGCTTCCATCACCCGCTCGGTGTGCCCGTGGGCGGTATCGATCGCCAATACGTCGGCGCCGACTTTGGCCATGTCCACGGCGCGCTCCAGGAAATCGCCAGTCGCTCCTACGGCTGCTCCAACACGCAGGCGGCCGTGATCGTCTTTAGCCGAATGCGGATATTCCAGCTTTTTCTGGATGTCTTTTACGGTGATGAGTCCCTTGAGGTTGAAATCCTGATCAACAACCAGAAGCTTCTCGATGCGGTGCTTTTGCAGAATTTTTTCCGCTTGCTCCAGCGTAGTACCGACAGGAACGGTGACCAGGTTATCTTTGGTCATCACTTGGCCGACCAGTTGCCCATGATTTTTTTCGAAGCGCAGATCCCGATTGGTGAGAATGCCGGTCAGTCGAGTGCCCCGCGTGACTGGCAGGCCGGAAATGCGATATTTCTCCATGATCTCCAGCGCTTGCCGGATGGTGATGTCCGGCGAGATGGTCACCGGGTCCACGATCATGCCCGATTCCGAACGCTTCACGCGGTCCACTTCTTCCGCCTGCCGGTCCAGCGACATGTTGCGATGAATGATGCCAATTCCGCCTTGCCGCGCTATGCCGATGGCTAAGCGGGATTCCGTGACGGTGTCCATGGCGGCGGAGGCCAGCGGAATGTTGATGGGAAGTTTGCGGGTGAAGCATGTCGTAGTGTTGACTTCGGTAGGCAATATCGTCGAGCGGCCAGGAAGAAGGAGCACATCGTCAAAGGTAAGCCCTTCCGGAATAGGACCATCAATCATATGAACCTCGCGAGTTAATTGGGTGACGCGGGTGCAACGCGCGGTTTAACGAGCGGCCGCGACAGAAACAAAATGGCCCGCCAAATGACCGGCTTCTGGAAAAGTTCAGGCCAAAAAACAACGCAGCCCAGCGGGTAGGCGCTGGGCCGGTGGATGAATGCAACGGATCGAAAAATTCAGTCACGGTGAATCTTCTATTTTAGGCAGGCAACCGGAACCGGTCAAGTTAACCCGCAAGGTTATCATCTCCACGCCCTTCTGTCCTGATTTGCCGTGGAACAGATCCAAGCACTAAGATGTGTGGCGGTTCAGCAAGTTCGGGGGGGACTTCAGTGTATCTTCTGAGTGTTGTTCTGTTGATGGCAATATTGCCGATCAGCTCGATCGCCGCGGAATATTTCTATTTCCACAGCAGCCTGCACGTGATGGTTCTGGTTGGAAACTGGTTTGTGTTCTGGGCCGCCGGAATCCGGCTATCCAGCGCAGGTTTACGGCAGTTTCTCCAACCACAATTTACCGCCGAACAGATCTTCGGCATCCGAAGTAGCGATGCATTGCCGTTTGTGCCGGCGTGGCGAATTTTGCAACCGGAATAGTGGGAATCGTTGCGCTGGCCAAGCCCAGCTTCGTTCTGCCCGCAGCAATTACGGCGTCCATATTTTTTGGCGCTGCCGGCATCCGGCACGCCACGGACAAAATCCGGAGCCGTAATCAGAATACAGCAATGATGAGCGATCTCTTCGTGGCACTGGTCTTGGCCGCATATATCGTCTTCGTGACAGTCCACTGAAGATTCAAATCAGGACAGGCATGATTAAACGGCGCGAAGCACTACTAACGTCATATCGTCACTCTGGGGCGCACCGTTCGCAAACGCGTCTGCGGCTTGGATGACTCGTTGGATCACATCTTTAGCTGCCAATCCATCGCACGATCGGATGGCATTCAGGAGCCGCGTCTCGCCCCATTCCTCTAGTTTGGGATTTATCGCCTCGCTAAACCCGTCGGTGTAGATCACCAGCAGGTCGCCCGGGCCTAACTCCACGGCAGCTTGTTCGTAAGGGACGTCGGGAACCAAGCCGACAACTGTGCCTCCCGCTTTGTCCAGACGTTCGACTTCGTGGCAGTGGGCTGCGCTGCGGAGCAGTATGGGCGGACAGTGGCCGGCGTTCACGTACGTCAGACATCGCGACATCGGGTCGTATTGAGCGTAGAACAGCGTCGCGTAACGGTCTGCGGTCGACGCGTCGTACACCATATTGTTCACGCGCTCAATCAGGCCACCGAGATCGTCACCGGCCCTCATCGCGTCTGCACGCAAAGAGGCCTGCCGGCTGGCCATCGTCAGAGCCGCGGCGATACCCTTGCCAGACACATCACCCAGCGCGACACCCAGCTTGCCCTGCGCTAACGGCAGAAAATCGTAGTAAGCGCCGCCTACGCCGAGCGCCGTCCGGCATAGCCCGAAATAGTCCAACCCGGCAATTTCGGGGAGCCGCTGCGGGAAAAGCCGCTCTTGAACCTCACGCGCAATTTCGATTTCGCGATTGAGTTTTTCGCGGCGTGCCACTTCCTCCACTACTGTCGCGGACAGTTGCGCGTTGGAAAGCGTCAGCGCGGTTTGCGAGGCCACCGATTTCAGCAGGCGAAGATCGTTCCCGGAATACGGCTCGTCCGAACGTTTTTCGCCCAGTGTCACCAGTCCCAGCAGTTTATTTTTCACTGTCAGTGGTATCAGTAATTGTGGTTCCAGCGCCGTCAGAGTTTGCCGCTCCTCCTTGGGTAGTTCCGTATTTACCCAGGACCTTTCGTCGTCGAAGTACACTCGCGCGGGTTCCGGTTCTTTGCGTAAACGTTCCACGGTGACCGCGGCTTCGGGGAACTGCGCTTCCGGGACACCGTCGTAACCGAGGGCGTAGGCCGGGCGATAGAATCCACCTTGTTCCAGAAATATGGCCACGCGCGGGACGTGCAGCGATTCGGCAATTTTAGCGGCTACGCGTTCCAGCAACGGGCGCGTTTCCACGATCAAGCGAACTTCGTCGCCGAGACTCGCCAAGATTTGCTCTGTATTGTACGCATCGCGGAAGAACCGGCGGTCAATCCATGCTCGCACCTTCATCGCACCGCGACGGAGCCATATCACCGCCGTAATCAGCAGCGCGATAATGGCGATCTCTTCAGCGCGGCTAGACTGGTGGTTCGTGGCGAACGTGATTCCAGCGCTGATAATGATCACCGTCAAAAGAATTTGCAGTACCCGAATTCCGGTCGTGGCCAGCGCATACTGTAAACCTTGGCGAACTACCACTCGCACATCCAGAGCGCGATGAACCACGATCACGTAAGCCAAGGTGACCGGAAACCACAACATCAATCCAAACGAAAACAGCACTATCCAAGCCGGAAAGGTTTTCTCGATGGCGGTGCCGGTCAGCGCCTGCACCACAAACAGGACGCACGCCGGAGCCATGCTGATGCTGGTGCCCCACTGCAGAAGCCTCAGGCGACGTTTGGCATCCGGCGTGACCGCGCTGCCTGCCTTCACTGCGATCGCAGCGAAGAAACATCCAGTGGCTGCGAAGCTTACGATGAAATAGAGCTTCGAAAGATGGTCCAGCGCCGTGGCCAAGCCTGCCACCGAAGCATAATTCGCCAGTTCGCCGATGCTTTCTACGACGTAGGAAATTGCGAACACGGCCAGCACGGGAATTAGAATGCGCTTGGCCCATCTCCAGGAAGCCGCTTCCTTGTCGGGGAAAGGCTCGGGAAAGTACAGGCCGAACAGCAGCATGAAAATCGGCCAGGTGCTGATCAGGCCAATTCTGTACGTTTCGGCCACATCACGAACAACCGGACCCCAACTTTCGATACCGACGCTATAAAGAGCAGAAAAAAACTGCAACGTCAGAAACAGCAGCCATGCGGAGACATCGCGCGGGCGAACCGCCACTACCCAGGTTCCGAGTAACAGACAGAAAACCGGCATAACGAACTTGATACAGACGAGTGACAGAAGGGCCCAAATTACCGTTGGAGCTTGCCGCTGCTCCAGCGCGCAAATCCTCGCCGGGTTTGGCTGAACGCATCGCTTCGCCGAAGACGGCCAGGCCCGTGAATGCATGGCCATTCACGCGGACCACGATGTCGTTTTCCCTTACCCCGGCTTTCCTCGCGGAATCGGTCACAAACTCCGCGTGGGGTTCGCCATGTATGTAGTTCGCTACGAACGGCCATGCCACAGTCCGGATGTGGAAGTAATCAGGAAAGGAGAACATGGTGGCGCGCGTCTGGTACGCAGCTGCAACCGCAAACATAATGGCCAGACAGGTGTATTGCAGGATTGGTTTTTTCTGCGCGGTCATGGCGCCGATTTATCTGTCCCGATGGTAAGCAAGGTAACACCCGGACCGGGAAGCGGTAAAGCGCACAGAGAGGCCCGATAATCTCACCGGCAAAGTGTCACTCCAAACAGGCTCCAGCGTGCGCGGCAACCGCCGGCAGCAATCTGACCGCCTCATTCGTGCTTGCCACGACCGAGAATTGTGCGCAGGCGATGAACCGCCCCGGGTATCTCGCCCGCCGTAGTGCTGCCAAATCCAAGTATGAAACCGTGCTGCGCAGGTTTGCCGATATAGCAGGGGGACAGCGGCCACAACCAAAGATTTTCTTGCGCGGCGCGGACTGAAATTTCTTCGTCAACGAAACCCTTTGGCAGCTTGACCGTGAGATGCATACCCGCCATATCCCCGACGATCTGCAAAAACGAGCCGAATTCCTTGTTCAGTGTGTCGGCCAACACCTTCCGTCGTGCCGCGTAAAGCATTCGCATTTTGCGAATGTGCCGCGAAAAATGTCCTTCGCTGATGAACTCCGCCAGCACTGATTGATACAAGTGTGCCGGACTCACGTCCATAGCGTGCCTCATAGCTAGAAAGTGATCGACCAGGCTTAGGGGAATCACGACATAACCGACGCGAAGCGCCGGAAACAGGACTTTGCTGAATGTACCAATGTAGATGACCCGATCGTTCTCATCCAGACCTTGCAGCGATGCCACAGGCTTGCTTCCGTAGCGATACTCGCTGTCGTAATCGTCTTCGATAATCCACGAGCCCGCCCGGCGCGCCCAGTCCAGTAACTGCAATCGCCGCGAAGCGCTCATGGTTACGCCCAACGGATATTGATGCGACGGCGCCACAAACACTGCTCGGGCGTTAGCGCAGAGCTTGATTCCCATTGCAACGTTCAGTCCTTCAGCGTCGACGGGCACCGGAATCAATTGACAGCCCGCGGCCATCAGTACGTGGCGCGCCAACCAGTAGCCCGGCTCTTCGACCCACACTGGAGCGCCCACATCCAGCAGCACTCGGGCAGAAAGGTCTAGCGCTTGCTGCGATCCGCTCACGATCATAATTTGCTCCGGCTCGCAGCGAACCGCCCGCCAGGTGCGCAAGTAGACCGCGATGATTTCCCGCAATTGTTTCAGCCCCATGGGATTACCGTATTCCAGGCTGGCCCTCAGCGGATTCCGGCTATGGCGCGCAACCAGGTTGGCCCACACCTTGAACGGAAATACATCCAGAGCAGGCTGGCTCACGTTGAATGCTCCACGGTTGCGTACCCATGGCGGGCGCTTGTGGCGGGGAAGTAGCTGCGCAAAAGCGCCGATACGATCGGATTTCGGATTTCTCTTCTGTGGAGTGCGGCGGTTCGCCGAAGGAGCGGCTTGGCCGGGAAGGGAGCTGGACACAAAAGTTCCGGACCCGGTTCGGCTCTCGAAATATCCTTCGGCCAGCAGTTGCGCATAGGCGTTGAGTACCGGGATGCGCGAAATGCCCAACTCCACGGACAACGCGCGGGTGGATGGAATTGGTTGCCCAGAAGCTAGATTGCCCCTGACGATCGCGGAACGGAACGCATCGTAAATCTGCCGGTGCAGCGGCTTGGCCGATTTTCGATGAATGGCAATAAGCGGCGGAAAACTGGCGGCGGTCCTCACAGGCGAAGAATAGTGGTTATATCCAAATGGCGTCAAGTGGTCATTGATGGCAACCACTTTGTAAACCACAATGCTGCACTGGGGAGGCGCAAACTGCCGCCGATACAGGAATCGATGCCAACCATGTCCGGTTTTGTTCTTCTTCCCATCGCAGCAATACTCGTGTGGATTCCAACGGCTGTGTTTTGGCCATATTTTGCGGGCATCGTGATTACCGTGATCGGTTTATACGTCGCCAAAGGCGACTTTAACGCCGCGCGCGGGCCCGACAAAATTGTGGCCTTAGGCCCCACATTCTTTGCGATGCCCATGGCGGTATTTGGCGCGCAGCACTTCACCGAGGGCAAATTCATCGTGAAGATGATCCCCGAGTATATGCCGGGCGCGTGGTTTTGGACCTCCTTGGTAGGAGTCGCGCTGCTCTCCGCGGCGCTCAGCATGGTCACAAGAAAGCAAGCAGGTTTGGCGGCTACGCTGCTCGCAGTCATGCTGTTTCTCTTCGTCCTGATGTTGCACATTCCGAGGGTGGTCGGCAAACCGGATGACCGAATCGGCTGGGCCGTCGCTTTTCGTGATCTGGCTTTCAGTTGTGGCGCACTGGCGTTCGCGGAAACTCAATGGCAGACGTGGCGAACAAATGGGAACAGTGCGCTGCTTGCGATTCCCCGCGTTTGTATTGCGATCACCACGTTATTCTTCGGCGTCGAACAGCTCTTACATCCCGAGTACGTTTCCGGCGTACCTTTGGAAAAGCTCACTCCCGAGTGGATTCCGGGGCACAAACTACTGGCCTATCTTGCGGGCGTCATTTTCGTGGTCGCGGGCGCATTCCTGATTGCCAATCGGCACACGCGGTTGGCTGCTACGTGCGTCGGCGCGATCGTGCTGGTGTTGATGATTTTCGTGTATCTGCCCATTTTGGGTGCGTCCCCGGCTGACATCGATAATGGGCTGGACTATTTCGCTGATACGCTGGCGTTCGCAGGCGCTGCTCTGCTGCTCGCCGGTGCTATGCCGAGGGAAACCTATGGCCACATATGAAAAGACGTTTACTGCCGGGTTAGAGATATTTCCGCGCGTCGAGCGGTTGCTCGCCAAGCCGCCACGAATCGCCATCAAGGCCAAAGGTCGAATCCTGTTCGTCGATCCTGCCGAGATTATGAGTGTCGAGGCTCAGGGCAATTACGTGCTGCTGCGCCGGAAATCCGGCGAGGACCTTTTGCGCGGGTGTATGTCCAGCGTGACGGAGAAGTTGGCGCCGTATGGATTTGTGCGCATTCATCGTTCCGTGGCTATAAACGGAGCGTTTGTCGAGGAAATTCTAACCTCGCCGAGCCGAGAGAACGTCGTTCGCCTAAAGGGAGGAATGGAGTTCAGCGTTTCCCGCACCTACAGAAGGAATCTGCATGCAATCACTCCGCTGTGGATTGGAACCAACGGTTTCCACATGGAGTGAACGTCCACGAATCTGAAACCAACGCCCATCAAGAAAGCTGCGCCTTGCGGTTATTCGCGAACCTTTGCGCCGTCAAAACGCGTTGCCGGACCATATCGATGAATCCTTGCTTATCTTTTTTCATTTCGCGGACCAGCGCCTGGTTCCCGGTTCGTTCGTGCGCAGCGGCCCACAACACCATCTCGGTAAGCACAGGCGCGAGATCGATTCCTTTGGGCGTTAGCAGATAGATTCGTTTGCGGCGGTCGGCCGGGTCGGGTTGGCTGGTGATGATCCCGTAAGTTTCCAGCTTGCGCAGGCGGTCGGCCAGGATATTGGTGGCAATGTGTTCGTAGCCTCCGAGGAATTGCTTGAAGATGCGAGAGCCGCCCAGCATCATGTCCCGAATGATCAGCAGGGACCAACGATCCCCCAGCATTTCGACGGAAGCGTTGAGGGGACAGCCGGACCGCCCCTTGGGCCCGGGCTTCGTTTTCGCCATAAACAGACAATAGCATAAGCTTACTTGCAAAAGACAAGTGAGTTCGGGCAGACTGCAAGTCTGCGGCGGCGACCAGGCGCCAGCCCACGGCCAACCGCGAAGCACACGTTCGTTTAAAAATATGGAGGAAGAAGGAATGAGCGGAGTCCGAGTGTTGGTGGGAACGCGAAAAGGCGCATTTGTGCTGACGTCCGACGGAAAGCGAAAAACATGGCAAGTGGATGGGCCGCACTTCGCGGGATGGGAAATTTATCACGTCAAAGGATCGCCTGCGGATCCGAACCGGCTGTATGCGTCGCAAACGAGCGGATGGTTTGGCCAGTTGATCCAGCGCTCGAACGACGGAGGCAAAAGCTGGGAGCCGGTGGACAATAAATTTGTGTATGACGGGGTGGCCGGGACGCATCAGTGGTACGACGGAACGCCGCACCCGTGGGAGTTCAAGAGAGTGTGGCACCTGGAGCCGTCGCTGGACGATCCGGATACTGTTTACGCGGGCGCAGAAGACGCGGCATTGTTCCGCAGCAGCGACGGAGGGAAAAGCTGGAGTGAATTGAGCGGCTTGCGCAAGCACGGTTCCGGCCCGCACTGGCAACCGGGAGCGGGAGGCATGTGCTTGCATACCATTATTATCGATCCGAAGAATCCGGAACGCATGTTCATCGCCATTTCGGCTGCGGGAGCGTTTCGCACCGAGGACGGTGGACAGAGCTGGAAGCCGATTAATAAGGGACTGTATTCCAAATACATTCCCGATCCGACCGCGGAAGTGGGGCATTGCGTCCATCACATCGCGATGAATGCGTCGCGGCCCGGCGTGCTGTTTATGCAGAAACATTGGGACGTAATGCGCAGCGACAACGGCGGGGATTTGTGGCAAGAAGTGAGCGGGAATTTGCCGACAGACTTTGGATTCGCGATTGACGTCCATACGCACGAGCCGGAAACCATTTATGTTGTGCCCATAAAGAGCGACTCGGAGCATTTTCCGCTGGACGGGAAACTACGGGTTTATCGCAGCCGTTCCGGCGGCAACGAGTGGGAAGAGTTGCAGAATGGCTTGCCGGAACGCGATTGCTATGTAAACGTGTTGCGCGACGCGATGGCAGTGGATTCGCTGGACACATGCGGCATCTATTTCGGAACCACGGGCGGTCAAGTGTATGTGTCGCCGGATGCGGGCGACAATTGGAGCCCCATCGTTCGGGATTTGCCGGCGGTGCTGTCGGTGGAGGTACAAACGCTGTCATGATTCGAGTGGTGCTGCCGGCACATTTGCGGACACTGGCGCGGGTGAGCGACGAGGTGGAGCTGCAGATCGCCGGGGCCATTACGCAGCGATCGGTGGTCGATGCACTGGAGGCGCGGTATCCGATGCTGCGCGGCACTATTCGCGACCATGTCACCCAGCAGCGGCGACCGTTCTTGCGTTTCTTTGCGTGCGAAGAAGATTTATCGCACGAATCCCCGGACGCGGTGCTGCCCGAAGCGGTAGCCAAGGGAGAAGAGCCGCTACTGATTATTGGCGCGATTGCTGGCGGCTAGCGGTATTCCCTTGGGGCCGCCTCTCATTACTAATAGGTACATATGGAGGGGTACCCCCCCGGCATTCTCGTAAGTGTGGGAACTGCGAGGTTTACGGGAAACCGGGCTGTATGTGTGGGAAGTAAAGACCTTAGGTCGCGCCCCGACGAACGTGTGGAGAATATTTGGTTCATTTTGTTCCAGAAGGGAAGTCGACGCGGGGGCAAGCCGGGGAAAAATCCGGCGCGGAGGTTCGGAACAGGGTGGTGTTGCAGTACTCATGACACCGCGCCATTGTATACCATGTGGGTAATATATGTAAATGAAATATTGGGATTGGTTTCGAACAGGTGTGCAAAAGTGCTAAGCCAAATAGCGAAAGTGGTGAGAGGATGAGATCCGCTTCGCGAACGTCGCTGGATTTCATGGGCCTGGCAAAGCGACACGGCGTCGCGGCGCTCCTGAGAAATAGTCGAGCTTTGCCGAGCTACTCGTGAACTTGCTGGATTTTGGGCGATGGCCAGTCTAAAGACTGGCCACTACACAACCTGCCTCGTACCGGCGAATCCGGGTGGTCGCTTTACCCAGGCGTTTGCACGTGCTATTTTCAATAGTGGTTCGCCCGGAGTGGCGGAACTGGCAGACGCAGCAGACTCAAAATCTGCCGCTACTTTGTAGCGTGTGGGTTCGACTCCCTCCTCCGGGACCAATGTTTTACAGGCGATTTCGCAGTTCACCGTTTTCACTTCTCGGCGGGAGGACTCAATTTTAGGACTCAATTTTTAGACCTGGGGTGGTCGTCCGCGACATGCGAGTTGTAACTTGTTCACTCCAAAAGTCTTAAATTTTCTTTAGTGAGCGGTTTGACACGTTCAGAAGTTGAGAGGAAAATTGTACTCGTAGAGTTCGATAGATGAGTCGACCAGCATCCCTTTGGCGACTTGGGAGAGACACGAAAAAGAATTTCCCCTCTACCGCCTCGGTGGCGTGAAAGTATCCGGGCATCGCAGTAACGCGTAGTACCAAACGGGTCCAATCGGGAAATTAAGTTAGGCAAGTCGTACCGATATGGATCTCTCCCGACGAATTAAGAACACAAGCGAAAACAGTTTCGCCCTGCTTCGTCAGCTCGGCGGATCCATAACGGTACAGGGGCGCAGAGCAATCTGCGCCTCTTGCCTTGAAGGTTGCCGTTATGGACTCTCGATGGTTGACCGTTGAAGAAGCAGCACGTCACAGCAGATCATCCGAAGGAACAATCCGAAAATTAATTCACGCGGGATTGATCCGCGCCGTTCCAGGTGTGTCTAAGGGCTACCTGATTGACATGGCCGACATCGACGCGTACCTCAATCGCTGCAAAAAGATCGTTGCGCCGTACCGGAAGGGCACACGCCCAGCAGTTGCAGCACGCTGGGCCGCGAGGCGTCGAGGTGCGCGATGAGTGCCACTGCAATCGTAGCCAAGCAACTCGAACTTGAAGACCTGACCAACGAGGAAGTCGCCAACCACGTGATCGCTGGCGTCCAGAAACTCCGCGCACTGGAACCTTATTTAAGGGAACTCTGGTCGCGATTCAGGAGATTGAAGCCGGGGCAGACCATCATGGGGTGCTCGACGAAAACCGAATTTGCCGAGAAGCACTTAAATAGGTCCCTTCGCGCCGTCGAGTATCTCTTATATGGCCGAAGCGAACAATGTTCGCGTCCAGAGTATGTGACTCCGCCGAAGCACCTCCAAGCTGTGCACGATCTCCGCGACTGGATGGAAAGAGAAACGCCGAATGCTGCGAAACAAGTCTGCGTCAAGCCTTGCGGATTCGGCTACGGGGCGGGAATGGGTCAAGGACTCAAGCCGGGGGAACTCGAACCCTCATTCGACTTGGAACTCAGGGATCTTACTGCCGACGAAGTTAAGAGCGTGAACAAGTTTATAGAGGAAACCGAATCGGTTCCAGATAAGCCGCACATGAAGCACGAGCCTAACCCGGTCTTCCCTCTGATCAGGAAACTGCGTCCAATGCTTCCGTTTACAGGTGACGGCTGCGAGAACCAAGTGATCGTGATGTTAGACGACTGGGTAGCTGGAAAGTCAGAGTGTTCTAAAGATGCGTCCGAAAGTGTCGTTTGGATGCTGCGCGAGATCGCGAAGTTGTACACCGAGTACGCGGATAAGTTCGAGCAAAAGCAGGTGACGTCATGACCCCCGACGAACTCCGCAACAACATCGTGCGCTGGGCTGAATACGGGATCCGCGAGCTGGGAGTCGTCGCCACCTTGCAAGCAGTGCAGGAAGCGTACCGGACAACGAAAGAAATCCTCGATCAAGCGGAGCGGACCATCCAGGTCTACGACGTGACTGGCCGGCCAGTCGGCAAGACAACACCAGAAAGAGCGAACGCAATGGTGTTCAAAGGCGAAGGTTATGCAGTTGGGCCAACGGAGTTAAGGATGTCAGTTCAGAAAAATAAGCGGAGGACGAGATGAGAACCAAGAAAGAAATCGTAATGCTAAGTAAGGATGAGTTCCGCGCCATGCTTTTCCGGCACGCAGCTCAAGACGCGGAGAAATGGATCGAAGGGACGCAGATGTTCCTCGCTCCAGAAGACGCCGCATTCATCAAACAACTTCGGGATCCATCTCCATCGAATGAATTTTCAGAATTAATTGAGAACGCATGCGCTTTTTGCGGACACCGCGTCAGCACGTGTCTGTGCTGGGAGTGCACACGTGAAGAACAAATCAGGATGCAGGGAGAATCGAAATGAAAAGTCTGTTTATCGAAAACAAGCAGTTGATTATGGATTACGAATTTTTGAGATCAATCGTCGGTGAAAACATGCTCGAAAGCGCACGGACAATTATGTTCTTGGGCACAGACGACGAAGACGTCGACAGAGATCTCAAGAGACTCGAAAACACGTTCGTCAGGGAACAGCAAAGCACGACAGGAGAATTGAAATGAAACTTCGACACAGAAAGATGAGCGTAAGAAGGCATCAGGAACTAGGGAAGAAGTTGCAAGAGATGCATCGCTTTTTCCGTGACCTATATTCCGAAATGGACAGTGTTCATCAGTACCGGGAAAATTCGCCGACGATGCGGAAAGTTGCAAGGATGCGACAAATGTGTACAGAACTTCAGTACCGATTCCGAATCGAAATGATCGACGAACACTTTCCAGATGGCGAAAACTGGCAATTCGCCACTGTATTATATTTTGGGCCAGATCGATACATCTCGCCGACACCTGTGTCACAGGAAGAAGTGATGCTACGGCTGGAAAGTGTCCTTGAGCAAACTGAGAGAAAAGACAGGTAAACGAACATGAAACCATCTTTAGTAGAAGCTGCACTCGGCATTGCTCGACAAGGGACACCAGTCATTCCGTGCCACCCGCTAAACAAAAGCCCATTGATCGATGACTGGCCGAATAAGGCCAGCACCAACGAGGAGACGATACGCGGATGGTGGGACAAGTGGCCTACCGCAATCATCGGATCCCCGACAGGCGAAAGCACAAACCGCGTGGTGATCGACGTGGATTCAGACTTCGCAGCTGAAGAGTTGCGCCTGATCGCGGAACAGAACGACGCGGAGATCCCGCGCACGTACACCGTCAAGACGGGACGCGGACGCCACCTGTACTTTAATTATCCCAAGGGCAAAAAAATTGGTTGCTCTGACCGGGAACTTCCAAACCAGATCAACGTCCGTGGAAACGGCGGGCAGGTCATCCTCCCGCCGTCGTATCACCCCTCTGGTGGGGTTTATGCGATTGAAGACCCTTCGCCGCGTGCCGACTTGCCGGACTGGCTCCTAAAGATCCTGGTCAAGCAAGCGGACGGCGAAATATTGCGACTGCGCGAGGTGACCCCGCGCTGGGCATGGCAGAAGTTCAACAAGGAACTCGCGGAACTCCGCCGCACCCAAAAGGGTGACCGAAATATTATCCTGAACAAAACCGCGTGGTGGTGCGCCCGTCTTTCAGATCATCCTTTGGTCAAGCCAGAAGAGGTGCATCGCGAACTCCTGGACATTGCACGACGCATCGGACTGCCAGAGCGCGAAGCACAGAGCACGATTAACAGTGGTTGGCGTGCTGGTCTGGAAATGAAGATCAAGGTGCTGCCGATTCACGACTGCACCGACCTCGGCAACGCTGACCGCTTTGTCATCAAGTATGCTGACCGCGTGCGCTACGTTCCCGCGTTTGGCGCAATGGGCTGGTATTTCTGGAACGGTCACCGCTGGGCACCGGACGCTGTGAAGTATGTACGGCGACTCGCGCATGATGTGGTGCGCGGCATCCTGCTCGAAGCTGCTCAGGTGGAAGACGAGGACATCCGCAAGCGGCTCACGCGCTGGGCGATGGCCAGTGAAGCAGACGACAAGATCGACGCGCTATTGAAGGAAGCGCAACCGTACATCAGCCTGCGTCCCGACGAACTGGACGCGGATCCCGAGTTGCTGAACCTCGAAAACGGCACGCTGGATCTGCGCACGGGTGAAGTGCGCGAGCAGCGGCAGACGGATTACATCACGCGCATGATCCCGGTGAGTTTTGAGCCTAGTGCTTCGTGCCCTTTGTTCGACAAACACATGGAGTTCGTGTTGCCGGATCCAAGGGTACGTGATTACTTTTTGGAAATGGTGGCCTACAACTACTCAGGCTCGACGGGCGAACAGTGCATCCACCTTCTGCTCGGCGACGGTGACACCGCGAAGTCCACAACGTCCGATCTCTTCCGCAACATGGGCGGAGATTACGGCCACGTAGTGAAGCGTGACTTTTTCGCGGACGGTTATCAGGGAGTTCCTGCGCACGACGTCGCCGAACTTCTCGGCAAGCGCATCGTGACTTGTTCCGAATTTGAAGAGGGCGACATTCTGCGCGTAGCGGTGATGAAAGCTCTTACCAGTGGCGACTCCAGTATGATCCCCGCGTGCCGGAAGTACGGTCACCCGTTCGAGTTTCAACCAAGAATGAAATTCATTCTTGATTCAAATTATGCGCTGCGCGTCGACTCGTCTGATCATGGCACGTGGCGACGGCTGCGCGTCATTCCGTTCAACCAAACGATCCCGGCAGATCGGAAGGATCGCGCATTTCCGCAGAAGCTCTGGGCCGAACGGTCAGGAATCTTTAACCGCGTGATCGAAGGACTGCGACGCTGGAATGCACGCGGACGTGTCCTGGAGATCCCCGACGTGATCAGGAAGGCATCCGACAAGTACAAGGAAGACTCTGACATGCTCAAGCAGTTCATCGATGAGCACTGCATCCGCAAGGAAGGCGCGACGACGCGGCTGGAATACTTCGTCACAGAGTACCGCGACTACGCGATGGCATCTGGGGTGGCCAAGAGGAAGATCATAGGGCAGCGTGCCCTGAAGGAACGGCTGGAGAGCCGGGGATTCCAGGTCGGGGAAGAGACGAATAGCTACGGACACTATGTGTGGGTGGTCTTGGGCCTCGAAATTATGAGCCACACACCATTCTGAGGGAGGTCTATCGTTCGTTCGTTCATTCAACACCAATTCTGTAAACTTTTCTATAGGAAAACCTCATATAGGATTTTACAGAAATAGGTGTTGAGTGAACGAGTGAACGCTAACGGGAAGCCGAAAACGGGCTGGAACCGATCTCGTAAAGGCAAAACCCTCTAATATGACCCCGCGTGGACAGCTTGTCAACGATTTTCGTTGACAAAAGTGAAAAAAAGGTTCACACTAGTACTATAACCTGGAGGATGTAAAAATGACCTATCGCGAGCAAGCAACCTCGGTTCACATCCCGACCCGCATCATGCTGCAGCTGGACTCGATCCGGTTTGACCGGCATTTGAGCCGGCAGGCAATCGTCACCACGATCTTGGAGCAGTACCTCAAGGCCCTCAACTCCCCCGGTGTGGAATTCAGGAGTGATGACTCTCTGTGTCCAATGCGATAAGCATCAAGCGATTCTGCTCCGCGTGTACAACGCGCCGAAACCTGAGCCGATCATTGTCGACTCGTGGTGCTCTATCGAATGTCTGCGGGAATGGGGTGAACGAATGGATGTGCTCACTGACAGAGTTCGTATCGAAGTTGTCGTAGAAGAACAAATTAATTAGGAGTTGTTTCAATGCACAGTCAAAGGAAGCTCGAATTACAGAACGCAGCGGGCACGGCCTACTTCCGTGACGAGCACAACGTTCAATGTTTTATGGACGATGCTGCAAAGCATGATTTTTATAACAATGAATTCTCTGACGAGTTGTTAGATGCGTGGGACATTCAGGCGCAACTGATCAGAAGTTTGACCATTGAACTCAGTGGACAGAACGCAAGTGCCGCAACGAGAGACGCGCTGTTAGCCGCGAAGGCTGAGCAGCGTGCTATCGAAAATGATCTCTGGCGTGCGTTTCACAGACATCGTCATCCTGAATGGCGGAACCGAATGCTGCTGAGGAGCGAGCGTCGTGCTATGTCTGCAATGACAGCAGAAGAGGAACATCAGCACGACCTGGACGTGGCTGAGGGATTAGCTCATAAGCGCTTTGCAGAATTGAAGCGAGGCGAGAATCTTCCGAGGTGTATGATTAAGTCATGATACATCACGGTAAACCTCTGCGAATCAGCAACATACGGGGAGGGGCACCTCCAAACATTTTCGAAGGCTCCGTCGTCAGCGACGCGCATACAATTCTTACGCGAGACCTAAAATAAATTTTGGTGAATGCGGAATGCTAACAGATTTTGGTGAAGGGACCGCAAGACCAAAAACAGATTTTGGTGAGGGGTTATGACTGCTGAAGAGTTGAAGGGTTTGATTGCCGAAGGCGACGCCACCCTGGCTGTCCTGCAAACCCGTTTGCGCGACGCGATGGCCACGCTCAGGAACGAACCTTCGGAGATCGAGGTGGAAGTCTTTCATGGCCGCGTATCAAAGATGGTGCGGAAGCCTCACCCCGCGATGCGTCGTCTGCGGGAGATTGGCGCGACAATCCGAAGTTTGGAGTTGCGATTGAAGGAACTGCACGAGGAAGAGAAAGCCGTGACCTCCGCGCAGGAACTAGCTAATTCCCACTTTGCACGATGGGCTCCGAAGGAGATCAAAAATGAAAACGCCTGATGATGTGTTTGTGGCGAGTATCGAAGAAGAAGGAAATACTTGTGACTTCTGTGGTCGCGATGACTGCTGGCCGGGGAAAGATTATGTCTGCGGGGAAGTCTCAGTGGGAATTATGACGCTCGCGCCGAGTGTGTGGGGTGCCTGCGGACCCTGCGCGAAGTTGATCGACGCCGACGACTGGGAAGGTCTGGCGCAACGTGCTGCAGAGGGAGTCGTCCCGGAGATGCGCAGTTTGTATCTGATCCAGATGCGCAAGACTCATGCTGCATTTAGAAGGGCTCGCAAGCAAGTTCAATGATGGACTGGGTCAAAATCGGACGGCAGTACGCGAACGAAGTCTTAGATGGCAAGACGCCCGCGAATCGTTGGATCCGTCTCGCGTGCAAGAGGAGCGAAGAGGACTTTGATCGTTTCGCGGCACATGATTCGGTGTATCTGTTCGACGAAGGCAAGGCTAACAGCATCTGTGAATTCCTCACTGGCTTGCAACATGTGCAGGACAGCATTCTCACAAAAGCTGGTGACAGATTTGTTCCACTTCCTTGGCAGGCTTGGGTGCTTACCAGTGTATACGGGTGGGTCTGGCGTGACACCGGTAAGCGCCGTGTGCGTCGTGCCTATTCCGAAATGGGTCGTGGCAACGGAAAGTCTGCGTTGTCATCGGGTGTAGTGCTCTACTCAGCATTCGCCGAGGGTGTCGGTGGTGCACAGGTTGTCTGTGCTGCGTCAATGCAAGACCAAGCACGCATCGTGCTCGACGGCGCACGGCGGATGTGCCAAGCAAATACAGATCTCTGTAGGCTCTTGGGGCTGGAAGTCCGAGCGAACAAAATCATCCAACCAAGATCGAATTCCGTTCTGTGGGCCCTGCCTGCGAAAAGTTCATCCGCAGAAGGACTTTCGACTGATTTTGCCTGCCTCGACGAACTGCATGCTGCCCGGGGCCGTAGTTTATTCGATACATTGGCCCTCGGATGTTCGAAGAAAAATGACAGCCTGTTCTGGTGCATCAGCACCGCAGGCGACGACGCCAGTGGCGTAGCGTACGAACTTCACAATTTTGCGGAAAAACTTTTAGTAAATGAAGTCGAGGACGACTCAAGTTTCTTTGCCCTTTACGGTATCGACCCTGAAATGGACTGGCGAACGAATGAAGCACATCGCTGCGCGAATCCGAGTTACGGCGTCACTATCGATCCGCGCACGATGATGAACGACTGCAAGCGTGCACAGCAGATTCGTGGCAGTCAGGCAAGTTTCAGAACCAAGCATCTCACGGAATGGATCATGAACGGCGGAGAAATCCCGTTCCTCGATGAGATCTCCATCCGAAAGTGCTACGAGCCTGACCTGGACGAGTCACAGTTCGCAGGCACACCGTGTGCTGTAGGCTGCGACTTGGCGTCCCGTTTGGACTTGGCTTCCTGCTATCGAATCCACAGTAAGCGCATCGATGGGAAGGTTCATCACTACGCATTCGGTAAGAACTTTTTGCCGGAGACGCAGCGCAAGGCAAACGTCGCGTACCCCGCGTGGGAGCAGCGCGGCGAACTGGTCTTCACGCCCGGGACCACAACCGATCAGGACGTAATCGAAACCCACCTCACTGGCGAAATGGAAAAGTTTCAGGTGCGAGAAATCTCGTTCGATCCGATTCAGAGTTCCATGCTGGTCACACACCTCGAAAAGAAGCGCACTGGTTCGACGGTAGAAGTCGCTCAATCGGCAAAGTACCTGACACCGGGGGTGCTTGAGTTGCAGGAAGCCGTCGCTAGTGGGAGATTACATACGAACTCTCAGATTTTGATTTGGTGTCTCGGACATCTTCGCTGTCGCACCATCGGATCAAATATGTTGCAACCAATTCGCCCCGCTGATCACTCGCTGAAGATCGACAGCGCGGTGGCTTGCATCATGGCGCTCAGGTCTATCGCGCTCGTGGCTTTAGATGAGACGCCGCGTGCGCCGAGGGTCTTTTTTATAGATTGGGAGCAAGGCACGGTCACAAACGGCGCGGAGGATCGCCCACTATGAACGGCGAACTGATCTTCGTGAATCATCCGGCACCAGTCACAGAACTCAAGGTCTACGACTCAGCGGGGGTTGCATTCAACGAAGATATGGCCTGTGTTGCCTACGTCACTCGTGGCCTCCAGACAGTCGAGTTCTTCGTCAACGAGAACGAGAAGTCCTTCGCCAAGTGCCCCTACTGGCCGTATTGGAAAAAGAACTGCGTGATGTTTAAGGGTGATTTCAATTTTTCCCGTGTACTACTGGACACGGGGCGCAAGGCTCGACGCGTGGGTTTCGATGATAAGGAGATCGCTGTTACTGGCGAAAAGTATGTCCCTGTACCCGTAGACAAATGGGCACCCTCAACACTGCCATTCATCGGGGATATGTTTATGCCGGAAATCTCCGAGCACGCTGCGAAGGATCCATCGAGCGTCGCTGCTATGGTGAAATATTTCTGGGACTCCCTTCGCATCGTGGACGGTAAGAAGGTGCTAACGTCGCCGTCCGATCCAGTCGAACCGATCAAGGCGATCCTCTTGGCTGCTGCTGCAGAGACGATAGACATCAATCGAATTTTCGCAGATTCAGAGCGCAGGATCTCGGAAGAGCGGGAATTGAAGCAGAAGGCCGATGAAGAGCGGGAGCGTGTGCGACTCGCGAAGCGTGAAGCACTACTGGGGGCCATGCGTGCTTACAACGAGGAGCACGGCTATGTGCTTATAAGGATGTTGTCTAATAACTTTCAGCGGAAACTTACATTTAAGGCGGCTGTCTCATTGATCGATCTGCATGCTGCGGAGTTTCATCCATGAGTAGAAGAATGCCTTGCCGCCAAGCCGGATGCTCCGCCATTGTGGATAATGGCGGGTTTTGCGCAAAACATCGTGGCGCGGATCGCGATAACGTGGACGACCTTTATCAAAGCAGGGCTTGGAAGTCTCCGCGCATCGGGCTTTCAGCTGCGGTAAAGGCCCGGAATCCGCAATGCCAGAAGCTGATTAACATCGATGGACGGCTGGTCCGTTGTATAAACCCGAGCGCAGTCACGCACCATTGCATCGGCCCACGGATCGATAAAAGTTTATTCCTTTTTGTTTTTCACCCTGTGACGAAGAAGTCAAATCTGGTTTGTTTGTGCGATTTTCATCATCCGTCAGACCGGCCCGAGACGTCGGACTGGGTCGAGATGAAAGAGGGTGATCTTGTTCCCCCTGGAGAGGGCGCTACTGACTTTTTCGTTCGCACAACGTGGGAGATTCACATATGACCGCGCAACTCCATTTTTATTTCTGCGAATTTTGCGGCTTCTTTCATCGCGATTATGACGATGATGTGTGCCCGTTCTGCCATCGTCGCGCCAGATTCCTGTCTCGTCGCAAACGCCGCAAGCCTTACAAGCCCGATGACGTAACTATCGATGGTGAACTTTGTATATCTGAGAGCAGGCTGGGGCGTAGTTTATCCCGAAGAATTGAGTATTAGATGTCATTACGGAAAAACAATCTCGAAGAAATCCTGAAGCAGGCCGATCACGTACGCGCCGGATACTTGGAATGGCATACGCAAGCTGATCAACGTGTGAAGGGGCTCCGCGCCAAGTTTTCTCATCTGTTCGATGAGAAGAATTCAAAACCGAGGGAGAACCAAAATGAAGACGAAACAGCAACTAGAATTTGATCAAAAGAAACAGGAATATTCTGTAGGAAAATATCTCGAAGATTTACACAAACTGCGCCCCCCACGTCCGTTGTCCGACTGCAGGTTAAAAAACTGGGACGAAGACTCTGAACTTTACCAAAAAGTGCACCGCACAATTCGCCCTGGTCAAACTCCTGGCGAATGGTTTGCCGAATTCGGACTAGGACTTGATCAAGTTTTGTGCCTTAGTGATAAACAGATCGAGGCTCACTGCAAAACAATGTCGGAGCGGAATAAAAGCGACGCGGCGTTCTGTGACAAAAAGGTCATGGAAGAAAAGGGCAGAGTGCCTCGAAAGATTTTCGTCGAGACTTTTTGATCTCGACAAAACCGCTGACGTAAGAGCGGAGCAGTTCACTTGCGTGAAATTAAATTCAAGTCAAAGGTAACAAATCCCATGTTAGAACGAAGGTACTTCAGTAGCAACGTTGAGTTGCGTAGTGAAAATGGTGTCCCCGTTATAAGTGGTTATGCCTGTCGGTATGATCACCTTAGCAAAGAACTCGATGGTGGCCGGGGAACATTCAGGGAAAGACTGAAGGAAGGTTGCTTCAGTAATCTGAATGATCCCGAAATTTTTCTGACCCGCGAGCATGATCCAAAACTGATCATGGCGAGGGTCCGAGCTGGTAACTTGGAAATCAAATCAGACCAGACTGGCGTGCACTATCGCGCCTCGCTCGATCTAACGAATCCTGCTTGTCAAGCAGCGTATTCGCTTATTCGTTCGAAGGTCTGTGACGAGATGAGCTTCCAATTTGTCGCAGAGGATCCAGAGGGTCAGGAATTCGACGAAGAAGATATCACCGACGAACACGGAGATGTGGTGCGCTGCACTGTCAGAACGCTACGCTCCGGAGTTCGCCTCGGAGAAATCTCTTTGGTATCCAGCCCCGCGTACAGTCGCACATCCGCTTCAATCGAGAATAACCCTTCAATGGGCGCTATAGGTGGTCGTAGTTACGAAAAAATATTTCCACAGGGGACGACAATGGAATTTCGAAACAGAATTTCTAATCCGACAGTCAATGTAAAACTTAATCTGGACGCCGAACTAGCTGCCCTTGATCGCGAAGAGCGTGACCTGCTCAATTCTGATATGACGAAGAAGGATCAGAAGAAGGCGGACCTCGTGATTCAGCATTCTAAGCGAATCATGAAAGCGATGCAGGCACTCCCGAAGGACACTCGTTTCAATCTGGAAACGGCTCGTCTCTCCGGTGGGGCTCGTTTGCAGCGCTTGGATGATCGATCAGAACGCGAGTGGCGTCAGATTCTGAAGGGTGAAGCGCGTGCATATGCGCAACCTCTGTCTGTCGGCACAATTGACGAAGCAGCGTTTTCAACGCTGTATCCACAGGGTGCTGAAGGTCAGTACCTGGTCGCTCCGCTGGACTTCTCAAACATTTATTTCCAAGTCACGAGCAGGCTTGCGGACGAGGCGTGCTTCGCACCCTGGTCGAACACAACCATAACAACCGAGAAGGGCGGGATCCTGCCCATCCCAGTTTTTCTAGAATCGGAAAATCAGGGCCTCGACCAAAACGAGAATCAGCAGGGCGAGGAAATAGACACCTCACTTGGAATTTTGCCCCTCCAAAATTACAGATTTTCGAGCGGGCTGGTTCCAGCGTCGTTGGAATGGATCACAAGCATCAATGAGACATTCCCTCTCGCGAGCCTCATGACCCGTTGTCTGGGTTTGAGGTTGTGCCGCCAGATGGCCTACAAATTCATTCGCGGTCAGGGCGGGACAGAACCCCTAGGTATCCTGGCGTCAGTTGTGGGATCCGGTGTTCCGGCAGTGATCGCGCAAGGTGCGCAACTGAATAATGGATTGTCTGGTTCATACCTCCAGCAAATTTCGAGCGTCGATGTCTGGAACCTTATGAAGGTCGTTGACGAGGGTTACAGACGTCGCTCTATCTTCGTGGGGAGCCAGACGACCCTGGATAACTTGAGTATGTTAACCGACACAGCTGGTAGACCACTGGTGAACATCAGGAAGTCGCTGAACACAGGTGGTGATGCAAACGAGCCTGCAGTTGAATTGATGGGGCATGGCTATGCAGTTTCCAACTCGATGCCCTCGTCTGGTACAGCAAACGCCAACGTGCTGCTTTTCGGGTCAGTCGACTACTGGGTTATCAGACTAGTAAAATCACTAGGTATACAACGCTATTGGCAAGCGCAAGGGCTCATTGAAGCGGGGCTTTGCGCATTTTCGATGGTAGGTCGTGGCGATTGTGGGATTTTGGCGAATCCGCCTGCACGCCCGACTTGGGCCGCCCTAGCCTGCCATTCGTGACCGGGTTACCGTTCAGCGCGAACGGTTCATGTGGGGGGAGTCGGTTTACAAGTGCCACGGCACAGTTGCACTCTTGACTCCCCTTTAAAAAATTCCCCCCGTGATTTTATTTCATTTTCCACGGGGGCGAGGTCGACGGAACAACCAATTTTGGAACACCGCTGTCGACCTCCAGATTTTCCCTCGCGGAATACAGGCCGCGTGGGCTTAGTGGAGCGCGATGGCTACCTCGGACATCGCGCCTTACTACGAGAGGATGGACAGAACATGACAAAGTTACACAAATTAGTGAAAGACGTTATTGCGAAGCACGACGACGAGCGCGGCCTATCGCGCCAGCGTCTCCACATGCTAGCGCTGCACAATTGCCAAGTGGATCCGTCGAGGGTCAACGAAGTACTTGACGATCTAGTTTTGCGTGGTGAGATCGAAATCGATGGAACGTATCTCCGTCCGTTGAAACGAACATAATGCTTCAGATCGACAAATCGATCAGATATTCGTTGACGGTAACTCGCCGTGAAAAGCGCGGGTTGAATTGCATCATCGATGAAGCGCCAACGCACGGAGCGTGGATCCCGAAGGGCAGACTTTCTCGCGAAGAGTGGAGATCCGTTCAAGTTGGCGACAAACTCTGGTCGTACCTTTTCATTAATACGCACGCCGAGGGCTGTTGGATTCGTGCTTCTCACGGCGTGAAGCTAGTGCCGAATCAACATTGTCACTAAAAAATTAGGGCCCACCCGTACGAGGTGAGCCCTTGCACATTCCAGACGAATTGTCTCCTTTCCGGACGTGACCCTTCCGACGCGTCCTTAATGAATTACCCACATTGCCAGCAGTACAGCAAGGCCTAATGCCATTAGATATCCGCCGACGTCGACGAGATTGATTGAGATCCACAACCTATGGTGAAGCACTTCCATCGTCAAAATTCGGTGCATCCAGTGCCTCCTGTTCCTTTCGAGCAATCTCGAAAACGATGGCATCGATGATCTCTTCGAGCGACAAATCGGGTAGTCTTTTTCGGGACTCAAAAAGGAGTTTCTCGAAAAGTTCGCGTCGGTCGATCATGGCTTCCTCGGATACACATCAGGCAAATCCTTGCTGAATTCGTCAGTGCCAGAACCGCCGAAGTGGCAGATCGCGCCAAATAGCAGCGCTGTTGGAATTGCAACGAGGAGCCATACCAGCAGAAATAGAGCGAGTTTGGTCATGGCAGGAGTTCTCCTAATCCGATTAGGATTGCCATTCCTAGAACGACGGCAGCTGTCAGAAGCACAAGGGACAGATCCCGCTGGTAAGTTCTGTACATCTCAACGAGAAGATCAACCGTTGTCATGACGCGCCTACTTCGCGAAAGCGCAGAGCGCGGTGCAACTTGTAATTGAAGTGTTGTTCCTGGACGACCCCGGCGAGGAGCAAGAGAGACAACATTGCTTCGTCGTTACCCTGCTCCTCGGGGCTATCCATCAGAAAAATAAAAGTTGAATGCAGGAGTTTCACGGCACCACTGGCCAAAATGGGCAGTGGCCGCCGATCTGAAAGATCGCACAGCAAACAATTCATTGTGTTGCAATAGACTGGATCACTACCCCAAACGTGATATTCTCGGAGCATGCCCAGAAAAGCGCGATACGGTGACGGATCTCTACGCAAGCAAGGCGATATCTGGTACATACGTTTCAGGGAAGTGGTCCGTAAGCCAGATGGATCTATGCAGTACGTTCAACATAAAAGATCGACGCACACCAGGGATAGGAGCCAAGCGCTTCGGGCCTTGCGTTCAGAACTCCAACGCATCGGCGGACGCCGACACCGTCACGTTGGCGCGGAGGAACTGACGTATGAAGACATCCGCGACGCGTGGGTGGCCGACGCAATCGCTACCGGCAAACGCAGCGTACGGCGCGGAACGATTAAGACGGGACCACTAGATCGTTTCTTCGGTGGGTGGCGCGTGTCCGACTTCAGCGTGGCCGATCTGAAGAGATACCGCGCCGAGGGCCTCGCGCAGGGAAAATCTCAGTCCACACTCAACAGGCATATGGCAGCGCTGCGTCGCATGTTCAAGCTGGCCGTCCAAAACGAACTCCTTACCCTCGCCGAGATCCCGGCCTACTTCCCGCAGATGAAGGAATCACGGAAGGCAGTCAATCCCGTCTATATCGACAAGCAGCAGTATAAGAAGCTGTGTGGTGCACTGCCTGAGCCGCTGCGCAGCGCGTTTGTCGTCTGCTACTGGACGGCGATGCGGGTGCACGAGATGATGCGCCTGCGCTGGAAGGACGTTGACGGCAGGGTCATTCACCTGGGGATCACGAAGACAGGCGAACCGCGTGACGTCTTTCTACCTTCGGATTTCAAGCTTTGTGCCGGGAAACCCGATGATCTGGTCTTCCCCCTGGATCCAGAGTTATACCTCGATCACTGGAAGAAAGTGTGTGTCCGCGTCGGCGTGGGCCAGTGGGTGTGCTCCGCGTGCGGAGCAAGCTGCAAGGGTCAGGTGTGCCCAGAGCACGGGAAACGACGCCTGAAGGCTCTGCGCTACGTGGGACCGCTGCTGAAGCACACAAGGCACACGGCTGTACGGAACATGGCTGACACGGGTGCCGATGAATCACGCATTATGGCGATCAGTGGTCACGTCACCAGATCCACGTTTGACCGCTACAACATCGGGAAGCAAGGTGACCTTGACTTGATGCGCCAGAGATTGGAAGGACTCAATAAGACTCAATCGGGTGTAAACAGGAGTAAGCGTAAGTAAGCGTACGATGCATTTCCCCAGCAAAAACGCATATTTCCCAGTACTCGGAAGGGTCGAAATCAGACTCAAAATCTGCCGGGGATCACTCCCCGTGTGGGTTCGACTCCCTCCTCCGGGACCAATCTTTTAGCGGCTATTTCGAAACGGGCAAAATCGGCGAGCGCGTCACTGCACTCAATTTTTGCACTCAATTTTTCTGGAAAACGTCCCCGGTAAGACCATTAATTAGGGAACGTGGCTTCACAGATTCGTCTCGGGACTCCGCCGCCTGGGCACAAGCTACTTCAGAACCCGCAGTGCCTGACGCATCAGTTCTTGGGCAGTCTCAGACGGAACGTTGATGTGTGTCGGCCTCAGTTCTGCGCTTCTGACGCCGTCCAGCAGAATTTACTCTTGCCAACGGTATGCCAAACTCGGCTGATTTTGCGCTTTTTGCTGGCGACACAATTGCTTGCCCCGAGGGTTAAATGTGAGTAGAGTTGGGCGCTACGGTTTAAGGAGGTTGGTTCGATGTACAAAACCCGACTACCGTGGATAGGATTGCTTGTTATAGCAGCGGTTTATATGATTTGCCCGGTCATATTGACCGCCACAGACGAGCCCACTCTCAACAAGGAGCAGATAAAGCAATTCCTTCTTACCGCTAAGGTGGTGGGAAGTCACGGATCCAAGAAGGGCGTCACCAATACCTCGCGGCTTACACTGAGTGATGGAACGTTGACACACGATGCTTCTTTTCAACCAATCGATGAGCACAGTACCCTAAAGAAGTTTGCCGATGGTCGCAACGAAGTCAACTTTGTAGACTCTTATAAGTACAATATCGCCGCTTATGCGCTGGCGGAACTGATTGGTTTTGACGACATGATGCCAGTGTACGTCGAACGCAGGTGGCAAGGCCATTCAGGGTCGCTCAGCTGGTGGTTGCCCGTCAAGATGGATGAAGCCGATCGCGTGAAGCAGAAGCTGGAACCACCGGATCAAAACGCTTGGAACAATCAAATGTACAAAATACGTGTCTTCGACCAACTAGTTTACGATACCGATCCCAACCTCACGAATGTTCTGATTGGTGAGGATTGGAAACTTTGGCGAATTGATTTCAGCCGGGCATTCCGAACCTACAAAGAATTGCAGAGCACCAAGGATCTGGTGCGCTGCGACCGCCAGTTATTTGAGAAACTGAAGACGCTGGATGCCAACGAACTGGCGGAAAAAACCAAGCCATATTTGACCAAAGACGAAGTGAAAGCCGTGATAGCGCGGCGGGACAAGATCGTGGAGCTGTTCCAGAAACTAATCACTGAAAAAGGCGAGAACGAGGTGCTCTACTAACACTCTGCATCGCAATTGACTACACACCGCCACCAGAGTTGAGAAGCCGCGCTGGCAGAAGCTTTAGCTTCTCCGCGAACCGTTTTGGCGGCTGGCAATTGATGAGGCTTGCTCTTTTCGGTCTCTTGGTTTAGTGTCCATGCAATTCACCGCACCTTCTGGTGATCCAGTGATAGGAGATAGACATGCTAAAGAAGCTACTCATTCCGCTGTTCGCATCTGTGGTTGTCTTCCCGCTGGCAACGGCGGTGTTCGCGCAAGAGGCCTCTGCTCAGGCGAAAGAAGTTCGCTGGGAAGGAAATATCATAAGAAGCGATAAGGACAAGTCTACTCTGACTGTTCGTAAGGTGGGTTCGACGACGCTAGAGAGGACCGTTCAGTACGACAGTTCGACGAAATGGGTCAGTCAGTATCACGGCGACAGCAAGGTCAACGACATTGACCCCAGCCAGGTTAAGGACGGGGACCGCGTGATTTGCACGGGCACCTGGGACAAGTCCGGTGTACTCCACGCAACTCTTATCTCCAAGCGGCTCTCCCACTCCCCCAACTAGGGCTCTTATGCGCTACTTTTCAAAGTTCCTGAGCCTTGTACAAGGTCTTCGGGTGCATGCCGAGATAATCGGCGACCTGCTTCGCTGATAATAATTTGTCCATCAGTCCAAGTCCTTGAACGCTGTCCGGGTGCCGATTCGGGCTTTCGATTCGTCTTTCGCAAGGTAGCGGCTGGTCGTTTCGATATGCCACCCATGAAACACAATCGACGCACTGCAATCCCGGAACATCTTTACGGTGACGGAACGAGTAGTTAGTAAATTCACCTTCGGCACCGTCTCCCAAAAAAGTCCAACCAAGTCTCGGGCCAATTTAAGGTTGGCGACAAAATCCGTGAACATGCACAGCGGTAAGATCGTCGATGCCGAAACTGTCATATTTCCATCAGGAGGTCGCCACAAAGCGGCCTCCTATTTTTTTTGATGAACATCATTGTGAATAAGGTGTTCGCTTGGCTTACCGCAAAAGTTCGTACTACAACTGGCGACCCCATTTGTTCATCTTGCACCCACATTTCCCGCACGTACCTAGCTCTGGCTCTAACTTTGCGGGCTTCGGCGACAAATTGGCCATTCTTATGAGACGAGAGGATTACTATGGCTGAGTTTGGATGGACCGAAGGGAAGCGTTGGCATAAACCGCTTTAACATCCAGCAACTGCGAACCCATCTCCGAAGTATGATCGTGTGTCCCAAGTCACTGACAGGTGTCTGCTGTACGCCTCAGTGTTTTGATGTGGTGGGGTTCTCCTGTAATTAGGGACAGAACAGCCCTTCCGAATGCTTCTTGTTCTTGAGGAACCTCACTGCAAGCGTGTCGTCCCTCATTTCGTATTGATCGGGGACAGGTTGGAGGTCTTAGTATGGCCAACCTATATGGTATCGAGTCAGAGGACGTTTGCCGAGCGACCATCGACGGGCTTTTGGAAATGGCTCGTCGGGCTGAAAGAGCGATGGATGAGCGGAAGATTTCTGCCTTGAAGTCCTGCCTTGAAACTTACTACGGCAAAGGAAATACGCAAACAGCGCGTGATCAAATGTCCCCCATCGAACGCGCATTCTTCTGGCCCGCCGTCCGCGAGGCTTATGTAAAGGCTCCAAATCTCGCATCACCGACGACATGGCTGGAAGGTTTGTATGACGTCGCGTCAAGCCTGCGTTACTACCGACCTGAAGCAAAAAGGGATTGACCGTGAAAATGGACCGATGTATCGGTAAGAAGCCCGAGCACCAATTCAAGGCCGGTGACCGCGTATCTGTCACGCTAAACACAGGCCTCGTTGATGGGACGATCAGGGCTATCGTGGAAAGAACTGACGATCTGCACCTACAGGTTGATTACGGGAACCATAAGACCGCGCTAGTGGAGTTGTGGCGGGTGCAGCCGAGGTAGAGTTTATGGGTGCTGTGTCAGCAGTTCATGCCACCCTTCGGACTGCGAATAGTTCTTGTTCTTTACCTTAATCCAAATCTGACCGTCATCCTTATTAATGGACATTTTTCTTTTGGCAACGATACCTTCCAAATCTCGCCGACACATTTCCGCGAAGAACTTCTTGCCGCATTCCTCGAAATGTTGCGCGTACAATAGCCTCGGCTTTTCTCTGCGTTCGATCTGTGAGTTAGGAATTTGGACGAGCATTGACTTCCGCACGACGTTTCTCTACTGCCTCGTATAATCGGTGCGGGTTGTCCACCGCGACACCAATTTGTTTTGCATCAGCTGCTTCGTGCGTTTGTCCTACTGATGCGGCGAGTAAAATCGCTGGCCGCAAAGAATATCTGCTCGTTTTTCTCCATGGCTTTCCTCCGCGCCACCGGCGATTCTACTCACGAATCAGCCCAATGGCGATAAAACCCCGCCAGTGGCGAACGGGGTGCTGTTTCTTTAGATCATCCAATTCTTAAAGACTGTCTCATATTGAACAGACCTTAGGTTATTTTGAGCGTAGCGTTCGCAGTCAGTTCTCGATCAGATTTGACGAGAGGCGAGACTGGCCTCTTGGATTCTATGGCTCGAACATTTGTGTATCAGTATAAGAATGCTGGCATACCCGGCGGACTCCAGTCGGACAGCGAACATGATTGTGATGATTCTGTACCAATTCCCTCAACAGGCGACACTCTTACAAGAAAAGGGCAGCTGTGGCGTGTTGATTCCGTTGCGTATCTCCGGACTATACTTCCCAAGCGTTCTTTTCAGCCCCCAATGGTATGCCGCGTCATTTTGGCACGGCTAAGCGTTGACAATCGGGCGGACGTCTCAAAGGACATTTATTGGAGCGATTCCTGTTTGGAACAGCCCTAACCTACGGTCCCGGTACCTAACTTTAGGAATCTCGCTCCGAATCGTGTTTCCCTTTGCTTTTGGATCCCAAATGAGCTTCCATTTGCAGAATCACTGCTGAGAAGTCTTGCTCATTACCTTGCTCCAATTGCCTTGTGTTGACCGCAAATGCGGCTTCAGTCGCGGGCATCTCCGCGCCGACCGCCGCTGCGAGGTTGAGAATCAGGCCAAAATCCTTGTTCATGAGCCGAAGCGGAAATTGAGGGCTGTAGTCCTTCTTCATGGCTTTTTCCAGTTTGCCCACATGTGCCGGAGCGACCACCGCAGTTTCTGAAAGAACGCCCAGCAAGCGGTTGCGATCGAGCCCAGATTTCTCACCGAGCGCAACGGCCTCGGCAATCGCCTGCATGCCGATTCCCAACAAGCTGTTCACGACAAGCTTCATGGTCGCTCCGGAACCGCTCGGCCCCAGATAGAAATATTTTCGGGCGATCACTCTAAAGATCGACTCCGCGGCGGCGAAGCATCCCTGATCTCCGCCGCCGAACAGGATCACTGCTCCCTGTTCGGCGGCCGGTGTACTCCCCGATATGGTTACGTCGAGGACGGCAACTCCACGCTCAGAGCCTAGTCTCGAGACTTCCTGCGAGGTCTTTGGATACACCGTACTCATATCGATGACCAGCGACCCGCGATGCGCATTGGCGAAGGCGCCGTCTGTTCCTTTATAAATGTTCAGAACAGCTTCATCGCTCGGAAGGCACGACAACACGACGTCGCAACTGGACGAAAGTTCCGCAACGCTTTCCGCGACCGTGCCGCCATATCGAATTAGCTCCTCGGCTTTGCTGCGGTTCCGGTCATAGGCAGTCAGCCTGAAGCCGGATTCCAGCAACCTCTGCGCAATCGGCCGGCCCATGTAGCCGACTCCTACAAATCCGAGTTTGTTTTTTTCTGATGTGATCGCATTCATGTCTGATTGTCCTTTGGCGAGCGCTGCGCGGATTCCATTCTCTTGTTTTCACGGCGCCCCATCGCTCTGTGACTTTACATCATTGTTCCTGTTTCGAGCCTTTGATCGCCGGGAGTACAGAGCGCTCTCAGCCGGACCACCGGCTCCCGCGGAGATCTTTCCAAGGACCGCCTTCTGCGTACCTCTCGGGATACAAGGCTTTTGAACGCGGGTCTTCTGCGGTGTCGAGCTGAAGAACCATCCACTTAGGATACGGAATGCCCGGATCCGACGCCGCGTCCAGTTGCCGGATGTCCTCATCCGAGACCTGAAGGTCCACGGCGGCGATGTTATCTTCGAGTTGCTCGGCCTTCCGGGCTGCGATGATTACACTGCTGACGGCCGCCCGTCCCAGTACCCACGAGAGCGCCGCACGGGCCGGGCTTACGCCATGGCGCCCAGCCACGTCCTTCAGCGCTTCCACGACGCGGTAGCCCATCTCTTTGTCGAAGGGCACGAACGAGCCTGCCTCTGCGAATCGCGTGCCGGCAGGAGCAGGGTTCGTACGGCTGTACTTGCCCGTGAGGAAGCCACCGGCAAGTGGGCTCCAAACCAGGATACCGATGTTGTGGTACTCGGCAAACGACTGGAATTCGTATTCAAGGCCGCGGCCGACGAGGCTGTAATACATCTGCGCCGTCACATATTTTTCCAAGCCCAGTCGCTCCTGAAGCAGGATCGAGGTGGCCGCCTGCCAAGACATGAAGTTCGAGAGGCCGATATAGCGGACCTTTCCCTGGCGCACCACATCATCAAGCGTCCGCAGCGTCTCCTCGAGCGGCGTGTTACTGTCCCATCCATGCACCTGATACAGATCGATGTAATCGGTCTGAAGCCGCTGGAGACTGCCCTCCAATTCGCGGAGGATGTTCACGCGGGTCGCGCCGCTTCGATTGAGATTGTCGCTCATGGGAAGCCGGACTTTGGTGGCCAGTACGATCTCTCGTCTCACGCTCCTCAAAGCATTACCCACCAGAGTTTCGCTTTCACCGAGGCTGTACACGTCAGCTGTATCGATGAAGTTGATGCCCCTGTCCAGGGCTAGCTTCACCATTCGGGTTGTGTCGGCCTGACCGAGATTGCCCATGTTCATCTTGCCGCCGAACTGCATCGTCCCAAGCGCCAGTTCGCTCACGATGAGCCCGGTATTCCCCAGTTTCCTGTACTTCATCCCCCATACTCCTTCCGCTGCACACGAAAATTGCGATAGCGAATCATGAATTTGTCCCATTCCAGACAGACACTTCGAAATGGCGCCAACGTCATGAGTGAGCAAGATTATAGTCCCGGAGAACCATCTCACAGAAATGGCGAGTCCAGCAGCTCTGTGGGTCTTTGAGCGGCGTTTACTTATCTGTCCAGAGGAGCCTTCCCGCAACGTTGCCCGAATCGACTGTGAGTGGAGAGAAACGAACCGTGGCGGTTCGGATCAGGATTCAAAAGACGGGATGCTGCGTGATAACTCCGTGAGAATGGAGTTTGGCTCGGGAAAGAGGCAGTTGGACGAAGCAGCTGTTAGCGCGATTCGCACGGCTGCGCCTTTTGGACGTCTCCCTAAGCCGTATCCCGGCTCTAGTCTTGACCTGAGGTTCACCTTCCACTTCAATGGCATGCATAGCTGGGACCAGCGCAGAAACCAAAGGTCGTTCCGGTCGCAATTGTACTCGGCAATATCTCTGAGTGGGAACGTAGCTTACTTTTGTTGGATGGAGGCCACGTACTTAGAGAGATTGTGAATCCTCAGAAGAACGACTTGGTCATTGTGGTGACTCACGGACGAAAACACTGGTCCCCAAATGGGCATATCAAGCGTCCCGTGCGCTTTGCTTTCCCAATCAGAGCGGAGAATGAACGTGACCTTCGGTACGACGGACTTTTCACCGTAGCGCTTGGCGATGGTCGTGAGGTCGGGCGGAGGTACCTTCAGAAATTCAGTTGCTGGCCCGTTTCCTTTACCGTCTATTCCATGGCATGCGGCGCAATAATCCTTGTACATTTGCTTGCCAGAGTCAGGCAGACTCTGAGAGGTGGGCACTTCTTTCAGGGTTTTGTTGGTGGTCTGTGTCATTCCGCTGTCTTGGGCTAAAAAGAAGATTCCAAGGAATAGCGGCCCGGTCCCAAAGAGAATACGGTTTCTTGGAAGCATATTCACCCCCAGCACAGCATATCCCCACTTGGCCGGTTAAAGGGGAGAAGTTAACTTAGTCTGGATCAAACTCGGGGAAGCCAGGTCATGGCCTGGACCAAATTTCAAGACAATGCGAAACTACCTTTAAAGGGAGCACTCGCGGCACCCGCGGATCCACAAATTTTACCGAACGTTCGCCGATGCCTACTTCCCGTCTAAATCCGAGGGCGCGGCGGTCGACTCCCTGACAATCAATTCCGGTTTGATCTTACGGTGAACCGGGGCGACCGTCGTGTCCTTGCGATGGGCACGAATGGCCTCCATGAGAATCTCCGCTCCCGTCGAAGCCAGGCTTTCCATGTGTTCCCGGACGCTGGTCAGAGCGGGATTATAGAAGGCAGCGGCGGGAATATCATCGAATCCGATCACCGAACAGTCTAGGGGAACGCTCAGGCCTGCGCTGATGAGCGCCCGGATGCAGCCGAAGGCGGTCATATCATCGAAAGCCACCAGCGCCGTGAACGGAACATTGAGGGCAAGCAACTCCTTGGTCCGTTCGTAGCCGCCCTCATAGCTCGAGAAAGGACTGCTTAAAGTCATAACGAGCCGTGGATCCAATTCCAGACCAACGGCATTGGCGAAGGAACAGATTCCAGCCCATTGGTGACGGCTGTCGACAATCATCTTGGGCCCTCGAACAAAGGCGATCTTGCGGTGGCCTAGCCGATAGAGGTGCTCCAGGGCCTGCTGCGTGCCGGCTTTGTTGTCCGTGGCGACCCAGCTCAAGTTGTTGCTCCCAAGCTCTCGGCCCAGAACGACGGAAGGAATTTTTTGGCCTTCCAAAGCACTCAGGAGCTCCGTTTCAAAAGAGAGCGAGTTGGCGAGAACGATCAGCCCTTCGACACGACGTCCCAGCAAGACATTAAGATATTTCTTGAAGCGTAAGCGGTTGTTTTGGATATCCACCAAAAACGGAAGAAAACTTGATCGCGAAAAGCTGTTTTCGATGCCGCGCAGAATCTGGGCGCAATACGGATCGGCGATGTCCGGCACCATCACGCCGATGGTATGGCTGTTGCGGCTTCGCAGAGCTTGGGCGAAGGGATTGGGTTGGTAGCCCATCGCTTCCGCAACGTGGATGATACGCTTCTTAGTTGATTCCGGAATATAATTTGCCAAAGGAGCATGACTTAACACCATGGAGACGGTGGTCGCCGACAGTCCGCATTTCCTTGCGACATCTCGAATGGTGACCATAGCATCTGCCTTCGGGGAGGAGTTCACAACCATGTTACCCCGCGGATGCCGCCTCCTGTATCTTCTCGTGGCAATCTGTAGCTAAGCTACTGGGCGCGTCGCGGGAGCTAATCGATAACGCGGAGATCCCAGCACTGTTCAAAGGCGCGTTCGAGCACCGCCACGTTTTGAGTGGGCCGAGTTCACCATGCGGCCGTAGTGATTGACCGTGCAGGGAGCATCAGGTGGAGAGTCTTGCCCTTCGATTCAAGGTTGACGTCCGCGTTCTCATTCCGACTATTCAGCAATTGGGCCACGTAGCCACCGCCGGGCGTTTCAAACGTCATCGCTCGAAGACCTTTAGCCTTGCCCGTGGTTTCCACCCGCACGGCTCCTGGCCGCACAAACTTGCTGAAGTGCGCCAAATACCAATACGTCCCCGTATAGGTGATTTCGTGCGTGGTCTTGTTAATGATCACCACGGGATGCTGCGCATTCGGGTCGGGATTCCCGTGCACGGGCGAAACTGCCCATGGGCCGCCGGTTTCATCCAGGATGGCATTCCAGTACAGCCATGCTGACGTCCCAGCCTCCAGATCGTTAAGAATTATATTTCCCCACACATCCCCATCGTCGAATTCGTAGATCGGAAGCTTCTTGCTTTTCGGGTAACCCGCCTCGAACGCATAGCAGAGTTCATCCATCCAAAAGGGAAATTGCGAATACTTTTTCTCGAGTTCTTCGATTTTGTCGTAATTCTTGAAATCGTAGCCGTGATATGCCACCACGGATACAAACTTCCGGGCCTCCGCATCGTCCAGCACTTCGTGATACCGCTTGTACGCCACTTTGCGTTCTGGCGCCTCACTGATCATCAGTTTGGTCGTCAGCCCGGACTGCTGCAGTGCCGGACCCACAAAATCCCGCAAGAGGACGCGGATTTCAGGATATTTGATCTTGGTGTAGACCTCTTCGGGCTCATTAAACAGGCTTAGATAATCGACTATGATTCCACGGTTCTTGTACTCTTCCAGGTAGCGCATAAAGTATTTAGCAAGGACGGGATAATACTTGGGCGGGATATCCTGGTGCTTCTTCACGTCGTAGAGCATCCAGTCCGGCGGGTAATCCATGGGAGCTTGCAATGCGAAGTTTCCATACTTCCTCGCCCGCAGGATGTACGTTCCCACTCCATTCGGCGCAAAATCACGCTCCACGGAAAAATTCTTCAACTCGACGTCGCCCGGCGTGTCGTCATACGTGAACCAAGGGCCAGCCGATTGAAAGTCTGTTCCCGCCAACGGTGTTTTCATCGCGGTATATCCGGCACCCTCGTTCGGGTCGAACAATGCTCGCAATACTTCTTCCTGTTTGTCCGCAGGCAACGTGTTCAGCGTAATCAACCCTGCTTCCATAATCGACGCACCAAACCCCGCAATCCTCTGGTGCTTCACGGAATCATCGATCTGAAAGGTTTCGCCGCTCCCCGCTTTTCCCTCCAAAAACTGAGCATCGGGTTTCGCCGCCAACCGGTCCCCACCCCTCGAGGAAACATGCAGCTTGACTGTCTGTGCTTGCAAAGTCGAGGCAGCCACAGTAAATGCAATAATCAGGGTCGTACACAACAAACGACTTCTCGTGCTCATGGATGTCTCCTGAAACTTCGCGCTTACTCAGAATGTGTATTTCAGAGCGAACTCAATTTGTCGATTGGCGGTTGATGTGTTAGTGATTGCTGCTCCACCCACAACGTCGGGATTCGCAGTGCCTGTGTTTGAAGCAATTCCGGCACCGGGCAAGCCAAAGTTCGGATGATTGAAGAGATTGAAGAATTCCGACCGGAACTCAATTTGCTGCGATTCATGAATCTTGAAATTCTTCTGAAAGACGACATCGAAGTCGACCAAACCAGGTCCTCGTAGATTCCCGATAGTGGAATCTCCCCATGTGGTCGCAAAGCTCTGACCGGGTGCCAGCGGAGGAATCACGAAAGCGGCCTGGTTGTACCAGCAATCCAGCGTCTGGTGGCCAGGATCTGAACATTGAAACACGTTTTTCTGGGCGGCCACGTTAAAAGAGAAGTCATATGGGTTGTGGATTTGGTTTGGACGCGGGCTAAAGCTTCCTGTATTGGTGGTGTCACTAGACAGAACCGCGGTAATCGCTTCCCCGGTTTGTGCCGTAATAATGCTCCCGATCTCCCATCCTCCTAGGAATGCATCAGCAACCTTATTCAAGCTATTCATGAACTGGCGACCGCGGCCAAACGGTAGTTCATAGAGAGCACTGATGGACAGCCGTTGGCGCAGGTCCGGTGCTGCGGGACCATACTCCGAATTGGGATCATGAGAGTTCTGAATATACGTGCCAACGTTGCCATCGGCGTTGCCAAGATTCTTTCCGTAGGTATAGGCCACCAACATGTTGAAGCCACTCGAGAATCGCTTGTTCAGCGAGGTCTGGAATGCGTTGTACATCGTATGCAGCTGCGCATAGTCCAACGGCAAAATTGAGACCAGACACGGCTGCTGACTAAAATACGGCCGCCCATAGTTGTTCGCGAGGCAATCAGAAGGCACCGGTCCGTTGAAGTTGCTGTCCAGTGGCTGCAATGCCTGATTGAAGTCGGTGGATTCGTGATTCCACAGCCGATACGCATGTGTTCCCACGTAACCCGCCGTAAATACCCAGTTCTGAGCAAACTGATGCTGCAACGTCAGATTCCATTCCAGGATTTTTGGCATCACACGCTCAGGCCCCGTCGTCTTAACGGATCCGGACAGATTCTGCGGATCGTAGGGTGGGAATTCGCTAGGAAACCCCGTGGAAATTAATTGTGCGGTGACAGGGGCACTTGCCGCGCTGTATTGTGCTGCATTGAATGTGTCTTGCGGTGGGTTGAGGCCAAGATCATCAAAAATGTTGGATTCCGCGGCATGGAAAATTCCGAATGCAGAGCGCACAACCGTGTTCCGAGGCAATTTCCACGCCAGGCCGATGCGCGGAGCCCATCCGTTTTTGTCAAAGTTCACACCGGCATGGGGCAGGGCTCCAGGTCCATACCCAACGTCCATCAACCCCGTCTGGAGATTGAAATTGCTGACACGACCGCCCGCAGGCGAGGTCAATTCATAGCGCAAGCCAATATTCAAGGTTAAGTTTGAGGTGATGCGCCAATCATCCTGAGCAAATTCGGCGAGGTCCCAATAGGTCGTCAGGTAGTTGCCCTGCAAGTAGTCCTGTTCCGTATAATTCGCAATCCCTGTCGCCAAATCCGCGAATCCATCGCCGGTATAAAGTCCGCTGAACTGGAACAATCCGCGGGGTGCCATTACCTGGTAAAAGTTCCGTTTCTGCCTGCGGAAATCAATGCCGTACTTCATGGAGTGCCTGCCGTGAACCCAAGTCACGGTATCGGCAATCTGATAGATATTCTCGAAGACATGCTCCGGTAGCCACTCGGAATCTCCAAGCGGGGTGTATCCAGCCACGTCGATATTGGTTAATCCTGAAGAGTTCAAATCGCCGCGGTTAGCATTTGGGATACCCAACTGATTTCCCAGATCCTTGCCGTAGTTGAATGGCAGTGCGTTCACCGCGTAGCGGAAGTAGCCGCCATGGAGGTCGTTCAATAGCGATGGAGAAAACGTGTGGGTGTAGCCGATCCCCAAATGCTGGCCGCGCGACTTGCTGTTGCTCGGGCAGCAATCTTCGCCTCCTAGATCGCCAAGAGGACCAGGTTGCGAACTGCGGACGTCGCTGAAGCTGTAGGAAACAAATACAAAATCTTCGGGCCGGAACTGCTGGTCAACGCGAATGTCAAAGGAGTCCTGGTCATTTAGCGTCTTCTGATTCGCCAGATAGTTTTCGGTGAAATAGGATGGAGAACCAGGGTCGGTGATCGTTGGCTTCGGGTAGATATTCAAAACATTGAATCCCACAGGGTCGATCAGCGGGGAACCATTCGGTTTTTCCGCTAGATCGAGCCGGTTGTCCGGAATAGGCAGCCCCGTATATGGATTGACGAGCTGAACATTTTCAATTGCAAGCAGCTCACTAAAATCTCCGGTGCGTTCGGGAAGAGTCGGAACACTAGAGATGTAGGGATCAGTTTCGCGGAGACGATAGCCCTGGTAGTCGCCAAAGAAAAATGTTTTGTTTTTACGAATAGGGCCGCCAATGAAAGCCCCAAACTGGTTTCGCTGAAAGGGGAGTTGCTGGTTCGCAAAAAAGTTCAGAGCATCGAGTTTGTCGTTCCGGATAAATTCGTAAGCCCCGCCATGAAACCCATTGGTGCCGGATTTGAGTACCACGTTGACAGCTGCGCCTCCACGGCCAAATTCTGCGCTCATGGCGTTTTCCTCGGTGCGGAATTCCTGGATGGCATCCGGTGGTGGAAGGACAATCGTCCCACCGAGCCCGAATTCGTTATTGTCCACGCCATTTAAGAGAAAGTTGTTATTGGTTACACGCAGGCCGTTGACGGAAATTGCTTCGTCGGCGCGTTCATTTTCAAACACACCGCCACTGACGTTAGAGCCGGTCTGCCCTCCGTTTGCACCCGGGCCAAGATAGGCCAGTTGAATGAAATTTCTTCCGTTCAGAGGTAAATCGGTGATTCGTTTCTCAGTTTCGATCGTACCCAGGGACGAAGTTTCTGTCTGAAGCAGCGGGGCAGCACCGGAAACCTCAATCGTTTCCGATGTGCCTCCTAACTTCAATGTAAAATCTGCTCGTATCACCTGATTAATACCGACATCCACGCCAGGTTCGACGGAGTTTTGGAAGCCTTCCTTCTCCACGCGCACGGAGTAGCGCCCAATCTTCAGCAGCAGCGCCGAATAATTACCTTCCTCGTCAGTAGAAAGCGCCACGGCCTGGTTGGTCTCCAGGTTGGTGACTATGACTTTTGCGCCGACCACTCTGGCCGAGCTTGCATCGCTTACCGTTCCGACGATGGCGCCGCGGTCTACCTGTGCGGATGCGGCAATAGAGAGACTGAGAATTGCGCCCAAAACAAGCAAAGCAACAGTCAAAGTGCGGACCTGGATCAGCATAACTCCCCTCCTGCCAATGAATGCATTTATTAAACCGAATTACTACTGTTCTTTTTTGGTTCTGTCAAGTAAGATTTGTTCACCAGGTGCAGCAATTTTCCGCTACACGTGATTGATGTGCGAAGAAATTAGAGATCCCTGCACGGAGGAGCGCCTTCCTATGAGGTTTATTTTTGGAGTATTTCTCGCATTCATTTTTGTCTGTGCCAGCCCTGCCCAGAACAATTCAACGCAGCCAACGAAGCGCTTAGAAGACGTTCAGAACAAGACCATCCTCGTCTTCACGCCCCACCCGGATGACGACGTTTTCGGGGCCGGGGGCACGATCGCCCTCCTGAACCGGAATCACAACAAGGTTTACATCGTGGTTTACACCAATGACGACAAAGGCTCCTACGATCCGGACATGAATTCCCAGCGGCTTGCGCAGATCCGGCGTTCCGAGCAGGAAGTATCCGAAGGTTTGCTGGGAACTCCGAAAGAAAACATTCTCTGGATGGGATACGACGACGGCATGTTGGAGTACGCCGCACAACCAAAGCTCACCGAAGAGGCCACCGCCATCATCCGCCGCATTCGCCCCGACATCCTACTCAGCGTCGATCCGGGTGAATGGTACGAGCGCTGGCACAAGAGTGACCACCGCATGGCCGCCTTCAATACCATCGATGCGGTTCGCGCAGCCGAATTCTGGCTGTACTTCCCGAATCAAAAGCTCCAGGAAGGCCTGCAACCGTACAAGGTCCCGGAAATGTATTTCTTCTATCCCTCGCCGCAGGAAGCCAACTACTTCGTGAATATTGATAGCGTGATGGATCTGAAAGTCGACGCTGCCCTCAAACAGGTTAGCCAATTCGAACCCGCGGTGAATAAATACCGACCGGATTGGGATCCCAAGGATCTTGTCAAGGCCAAGGAAGAGCTGCGCGGAGAGCAGCCTCACAAGGATGGGCACTTTGTCGAAGCGTTTCGTTACGCAACCGGCTTCAATCAGTTTTAATCGCTGCTAATATCGGTCCAGGAGACTGCTATGGCGGAACTCGCAGTGAATGGTGGTAAGAAGTCGAAGCAAAAAGCATTTCCCGTCTGGCCCCAGTACGACGATGCGGAGAAAAAAGCGCTTCTCGATGTGCTCGACAGCCGCATTTGGTGGCGAACACCGGGCACGCGCACTCTTGCCTTTGAGAAGGAGTTTGCGGAATTCCATGGGGCCAAGCATGGGCTTGCTGTAACCAACGGCACAGCCGCCCTCGAAGTCACCATGTCAGCCATCGGCGTTGGCCCTGGTGACGAAGTGATCATTCCAGATTTCACCTTCGTGGCTACCGCCAGCGCTGTTCTCTACGCCGGCGCCATGCCCGTGACGGTTGACGTTTCCCCGGAAACCTATTGCATCGATCCCAAGCTTGCCGAAGCGGCCATCACTCCTCGTACAAAAGCTATTATTGCCGTGCACATGGGTGGCAACCCTGCCGACCTGGATGCGCTCGGCGATATCGCAAAGAAAAAGGGAATTGCCCTCGTTGAAGACAGTTCCCACGCTCATGCTACCGAATGGAAGGGCAAGCGCATCGGTTCGCATGGCACCGCCGGCACGTTCAGTTTTCAGGCAAGCAAGCTCATGACCGCGGGCGAAGGCGGCGTGATTATCTCCAACGACGATGCGTTCGAAAAACAGGCGCGCAGCGTCCATGATTGCGGCCGCATGCCCGGAGAATGGTTCTACAGTCATTACATTAACGGCTCCAACTATCGCCTGAACGAATGGCAGGGCGCGATCCTCAGCGTTCAACTCACGCGTCTTGACGCGCAAACACAGCGCCGCCATCAGAACGCCAGACTTCTCGACAAACTTCTTTCACAAATACCCGGCATCACTCCGCAAAAACTCGATTCGCGCTGCACGCGAAACGGGCACTATGCGTATATCTTCCAAGTCGATTCGCAGCAGTTTGCCGGCGCAAGCCCAGAGAAGTTGATCCAGGCCATGATTGCTGAAGGCATACCCAACCAGGCCAGCTATCCCCCAGTTCACGCGCTTGATGTTTTCCAGAACGGCGAGTACCGGAAGCGGCTATGTGGCTCTCAGGCCACTGAACCGCACGGATTTTTGAAGGTCAAGTATCCGCACACGCATCGCGCTGCGTTCGAAACCATCTGGATTCCACAGCCCGCGCTTCTCGGCGACGAAGAAGATATGAATGAAATCGCCGCCGCTTGGCGGAAAATCCAGAAATTTGCGAAAGAGCTGGTGTGATTCACGTCGAGAAAGGAAACGGTGTGAACAAGGCACCATCGCAAACCAAACCTTGCCGTTACGTTGCGCGCCAACGAAGGATCGATTGACCACTCATCCGACTGGCATAGGATCCAAACCCCAGTGGTGGGTTCCCATCACATGCTCCCTAACAACAATTTCTAGCTGGAACCAAGATGTTACGGTCTCAATTGGACTTGCAGGTGAAAATTTCAGGATTCACAGCTATCTATGCTGTGCACCGACATACGTTCAGCGTGGCGTACTATAACGGCTCACAGATCGTTCTTCTGGTCAGGCAAACGCCGAACGCGCCATCGCTTCGCAGATGCTTCGGGCGACTGAGTCCCGCTAACAGCATAGAGCACCAGTTCCATCCGGCTGGAGATGCCCAATTTATCGTAGATCCGAAGCAGGTAGTTCCGCACGGTGTGTTCGCTTGAGCTTGAGCGCAATCTCCTGGTTCGTCATCCTCTCCGCCACGCAGGGTCCGGAACATGATCGCGTAACGTAATGTAGCAACACGAGGAATGCTGTGCTCCCACTGCTGCCGCGCGGCTCCCGACAGGACACAGATCGAACGCGGTTCAAAAAGGATGGCTCGTCGAATCCATTTCTCGCCATGGCGCTTACGTAGGCGCATTCTTGTCAGCGACAAAAGTGAGACACCAATGACATCGCCAAACTCAGGTTTGTCCGGTGCCATCCGATGCCTGCACCTGGCTTATATTCGTTGATTCCCACTTGTTTTAGATCCTCCGGTGACCAGCCTGCGAACAGCGCAGCCTTTGCATGGAGGTCATGCAGGAAAGTCAGTACTTTGGTGGCCCTTAGGACTTCGCGCCGGTCATAGTTGTAGCGCAGGCCAAAGGAGGCGACCCGCCGGTTGCCAAGATGTCGTGAAATTCAAACGGCTTTAGTTCTAATGTCTCCAGCAGTGCGGCGAGGTGAGTTTCGCTTTGCCGGTCAATAAACTCAGTCTTATATCGGAAGCCGTCTGGCAAGGACGACTCGCCTTGCATCGTTGCATCCGAAATAATTGCTTCCTTGGCTTCGGTTACACGGCTCGTTGCCAAGGATGATCAGCGAGACTTGGTCCCCCTATCGATAAATGCACACACATGTAATTTTCTGGAACTGGAAGAAACAGAAAACCCCATGTCTGCCAAAAATCGCCGGGGATCGGAATTAAGCACGCGTTGATAATAGGGACCTCGGTTTCTCTGCCGCGCGGCAATCACTGCCGGGTTAGTTCAAGCTCCAGGGGCTGAACCACGGGACGGACACCAAACGCATCCAACACATCGCGCAGCGTCACGATACCTTCCAACTTGTGTATGTCAGCGCGGCTAACCACTGGTAGAAGTTCGAGGCTGGCCGCTCCCATACGCTCAAGCGCCAAGTCAAGCGGTTGATCCTTGTGTAGGTGGGGGAAGGTGCCTGCATCCAGAAGATCACTCAACAATTCGGTAGCGGCACCTTTTGCGGATTGTCGTTCGAGCGCGGCCAAGCTGATAACACCTACTACACCGCGTCCATCGATTACGAGCCATGTTCTCATTGTGCTTGAGCGAATTCGTTCCAATGCCTCGCCGATCGTGATGTGAGCCGGGAGAACTTCGGTTGCGCTACGCATGACCTGGATTACTTGATGTTGCAGATGCCGCTGTCGAGTCTCAGCCGAGGGCAAGTGAATGCCATCTTGGAACGCTAGGGCGGTATAGATGGGTTGTCGTTGCAATCGAGATGAGATAAAGAAACTCACCAAATTGGCAATCATCAGCGGAACAATGACCGCATAGTCTCGCGTGGTCTCAAAAATCATCACGACCGACGTCATAGGGGCACGGACGATTCCGGCGAAGGCCGCACCCATGCCAACTAGCGCGTAGGCGCCCGATGTCGCGGTGTACGTTGGCAACAAGTGATGCGCCAAATCTCCCACCGCACCTCCCAACATGGCGCCAATGAATAGACTCGGGCCGAAGATCCCGCCGGCATTGCCCGAAGCATAGCTGGTGCAAGCACCCAAGAGTTTCAGCACGACCAGAATGACCATCAACTTGAACGCGAGTCTCCCGTTCAAAGCGTCGCCGACATATCCATATCCCACGCCCAAAACCTGGGGCACAAACCAGCCCATCAAACCGACCAATACGCCACCTATCGCGGGTTGGAACCACAGGGTCTTGCGTGGAAACTGCAAGAACCGCTTGCGCATACCCAGCAGGAGCTTGGTGAAGGCGACTGACACCAAACCTCCGATGACACCGAGAACCGCGTAGATACCGAATTCTAAGGGGTGGACCAGTCGATATTGCGGCACAACGAAAAGAGGGTTGTTGCCGAGAAGCAGGCGCAGCACCAACCATGCTGTAGCTGAGGCCAGAACCACCGATCCCAGCACCGGGGCATGGAGATCGCCCATGACTTCCTCAAGAGCAAACAGCACCCCGGCCAGTGGGGTGTTGAATGCGGCCGCGATTGCTGCCGCCGCGCCTACCGGAAGGAGCGCCTTTACCTTCTCGGGTCGCAATTTTAGATGCCGGCCCAGCACTGAGGCAATGCCACCACCAACTTGAACAGCAGGTCCTTCACGCCCGAGGGGGATGCCAACTGAAAGTGTGATCGCTGTGCAAAAGAATTTTCCGATGGCCGTGCGTAACGTAATTACACCTTCGCGGGCGAACAAGGCAGCTTTGGTCTGCGGCACGCCGCTTCCTCGAGCGTTCGGGAAATAGCGGAAGAGCAGATACCCGATACCAAGTGAGCCCCCGACAGGGATTAGCATCCGTCGCCACGCTGCGCTGCCCACGGGATAAAGCCGCATCCCGAGGCGTTCCGTCAGCAGAATAAAAGCAACAACCGCCAGGCCCGTCATGGCACCGATTGCCAGAGTAAGAAGGAGAAACACCTCATTCTCACGTTGGGACGGCTTGTCAGATAGCATCAGTTCTACACTTTCAAAACGGGGCACCGGGCATGACAGAGCACCTGGTGCAGCATGGCCCACGGCAGATGTGCGGATACACGAGGGTGGAATGTATGGTGCGGTCCAATCAGAAGCAGGTCCACAGCTTGCTCTTCAGCTACCTTCAGGATGCGTTCGGCCGGTACGCCGAACTCCACGATGCATTGCGCTTGCACGGAAGCGCTCGGCTCGGCCGGAAGCAATTGCACAAGCTGCTTCAGGGCAAAGTTTCTCTCCTCTTCTGGTTGTTCCCAGGGAGCATCGGTGCGCGTTTTGAGAACATGAAGCAGAGTCAGGTGGGCATACTCGTCCTTCGCCAGCCACAGCGCGTACCCCAGCACCCTCTCTGAACCAGGCCGCAAGTCGGTCGCGCAGAGAATATTTCGAAGCTTCGATTCCGACAGCGATTTCGGGAGAACGTTCGGGCCAATCGTGAGCACGGCACAAGGCGCACGGTTCAGTATTTCTTCGGCCACGGAACCGAGCACCAGCTTCTTGATGCCATCGCGGCCATGCGTACCAAGGACGATTAGGTCAATCTGGAGTCTATCGATCAATTCCAAAAGCACTTTTGAGACAGAGTCGAACCCTTCTTCGACAAGTTCGACATGCTTGATTCCCTGGAACAGCTCGGAGTCCACGAGTTTCGCCATCTTGGTCTCGGCGGAATGCCGGAGATGGAAGGGGTCGGGTGGCTGAACATCATAGGTAAGCTCCGCAGACACCACGCTCACCGTGTACAGTGTGGCGCCATAACGGCGGGACAAGCCAAGGCCATACGGCAGAGCTGTTTCGGAGCAAGACGAGAAATCAGTCGCGAAGAGAATCTTTCGAAGTGAAATCTGAGTCCGGGAGGCCAGTATTGGCATGGGGTCCTCCCACAAACGCGAATCGCGAACTCGACGAAGATAACCTGGCTCGTTGAGGCGGGCCCTGCAGTGACCTCGATCACATACCTTGGTGACTTATTACGGTCGCTGGAGCACTGTGCAGGAATTCACAAGCACAACAAGTGTCGGAGACTCACTTTCGGGATAGCACAGGAAAAGGGGACCGTTCAATACCCGGAGAAGCTAACTTCTGTCTGGATTGAATTTCAAGGTGCAGGTCACGCAAGAACTTGTGTTTGGGGGCGTGTTGTTTGACGTCCAACACCACTGCATTTGTCGCCGCAAGAGCGTATGCATATTTTGGAGGTGGCCAATGCCGATCACCAAAGAATTTACGGTCTTAGTCGAGGATCGGCCAAGCATGCTCGGAAGAATCTGCCAGGCGCTCGCCGATCAAGAAGTGAACATACTCGCACTTGAATCTTTCCCGACCCGGGGGAAATTTGTAACTCGATTTATCGTAGACAATCCGGGCATTGCCAAAACGGTCCTGAACAGCGAGAAGTTAACATACGCCGAGAGCGACATAATACAAATCAAAATTCAGCACCGCCCCGGCGAAATTGCGCGGCTGGCATCTCGTCTAGGGAAAGCGCATATCAATATCAATTATGCATATTGTGGCTTAGATCCAACTACAAATGCTGCTTTGGTCTTTTTCGGAGTTGCAGACGTCAGGAAGGCTGCGTCAGTTCTTGAGCGAGCGGCAGCCGCTAGCGGGACGCGATGAAGAAAGTAGACTCTTCCCTAGGTCCAGCACCACAGTGTTCGCTTGTGCCTGGTTAGTTTGAACGTATACGTCAAGGGACGAGCGTAAATCTGGCGCGAATGAGCTGGGAAAGCGGACCATTCGCATGGTGCCAGTCAAACTGCTGGTAACGTCGTTGCTACCGGGCGATGCTCCGTCCGTGGAACTTGCTCCCAGGGCCTTCTGAGATCGCGGTTCCTACCGAGCGATCGTTAGGGCGAGTGCCGCATGGTCTTTTCGTGGTCCGCGGCGGTGGATACTTCCGCGTCGTCGTATAGGTCATTGATCTGCTTGCGATAGCGTTCCTCAATGGCTTTTCGACGAAGTTTCAGAGTCGCGGTAAGTGTGCCATCTTCTGCTGTGAATTCTTCCGGCACCACCAGGACTTTTTTCAACGTTTCGTGCCGGGCAAGACTTCTGTTCAACTCCCCAACGATAGCGTCGTAGAGCGCCTTCACTTTTGGCTGTGCAACCAGCTCTCTTCGGGTGGAAAACGTTATGTGGTTGGCACGCGCCCAATCCTCGAGGCGAGGAAAATTGGGTGAAATAATCACGGAAGCAAACTTTCGTCGGTCTCCCAGTAATACTGAAGCTCCTATCATAGGATTGAGCTTAAGGGTATTTTCGATTGGTTGCGGTGCGATGAATTTGCCGCCCGATGTCTTGAGCAGATCTTTCTTGCGATCCGTTACCGACAAAAATCCTTCCTCATCCAGGTGGCCTATATCCCCGGTTTTGAACCAGCCATTCACGAATGCGTTTCTGGTGTCCTCGGGACGGTTCCAGTAAGCCTGGAAGACCGAAGGACCGCGCACCAGAATCTCCCAGTCGTCCGCAATCTGCACCTCAACATTGGACAGGGGACGGCCCACCGTTCCTAGTTTGTGGGCGGCCGGCGAGTTAAGCGCAATGACTGGCGAGGTTTCCGTCAAGCCATAGCCTTCGTGGATGCGAATCCCGATATTCGCATACCACTCGGCCAGTTCCTTGCCCAGCGGTGCTCCGCCCGAGACGAATAACTCAGCGTTGCCACCCATTCGAGCACGCACTTTCGAATACAGGAGCTTGTTGGCCAGCCTCCAACGCAATGACGCCGGAACCTTGCCGGCGAGTATCTCGGGTCTATGTGCCTGGCCCACCGAAAGGGCCCAGCGATAAAGCGAGCGTTTCGGAAATCTTTTGGCTTTCTGTTGGACCTGACTGTAAATCTTTTCGTACACGCGTGGCACAGCGACAAAAATAGCGGGCCGAACCTCCATGAGAGCCTGAGCCAGCTGTTCGATGAAGGGACAATAGGCCAAGGTAACTCCGCGATATAGCAACGCGATATCAGCATGACGCGCGGTCACGTGCGATAGTGGAAGAAAGGAAATACTGATCTGCCCTGGATGAACATCAAAACCGTCAAGCGAACGCTGAATATTGGATGTCAAATTGCCGTGGCTCAGCTGCACACCCTTTGAGTCGCCAGTCGTTCCCGACGTGTAAATGATGGACGCGAGATCGTCAGCGGTGATGGTGCGGGCATGGGCGTCTAATTCTGGATCGCGTTCAACGGGACCTTCGCCCATAAGCCGGTGTATCTGAGTGGCATGGGCAGTTTTCACCTGATCCATCACCACTACTTTTTGCACGGCAGTCTGATTCCGAATGGAGAGGACCTTTTCCAGTTGCTTCTCCGTGGAGACCACGACAACTTTCGCTCCGGAGTCGCGCAAAATGTAAGCCGTTTGCTGGGTTGTCAGTGTCGAGTAGATGGGCACAACCACCGCGCCCAATAGGAGCGATGCGAAGTCCACGGTTGCCCACTCAAACCGATTCTCACTGAGGATGGCCAGGCGGTCTCCCTTCGACAGTCCCCATTGGCGGAGCACCCGCGCCACGCTGGCCACTTTCTGGTAAAGCTCTTGCGAACTTAGGGGGACCCATTTGTTTGCTTCTCGAAACAGCATGATCCGGGGCTGCCCGCGTTCGACGATGGCGAAGAAGATATCGTTAATGGTTCCAGGGTTCATGCCGGAAAGTGTCCCCTGGCGGTGTGGGAGAACGTCTATTGGCGGTCTCTGGACAACCAGCCAATCGGTGTTGGGTCGTGCATATTCTCTCTCGCTGCCTGCTACTGCAAATGGCCCCAGCGAAAAGTTGGTCCAATGGTGAAGCGGGCGTAGTTTTGTCGGTTCGTAAGCAAGTCAGAGAACAGGTGAGTGTTTATCCAATCAGCGGTAAACCGGAGCCCCACGTGTCGAGACAAGTTCAGATCGAAGCCGCCCCCCAAGCCAATGAACCAATTCAAATCGGACTGATGGGAATTCGGCGGAGGAATATTGAGCAACTGAAACAGTCCGCCCAGTCCCGGCGGGAACGTGAGGTCTGCCGACTCATGAATTCCGCCGAGGCCGGGGCGCGCCAGGAAAGTGATCTTTTTCCACTTGCGGATATAAAACTGCGGCCCCACAGCAAAGGTGTAAGTGGTCGATTTAAAGGGTACGGAAATCATGTTTGGAAGCGGGACGAGCGGGTTCTGTGCGTGGGCCGCTGTCAGCGTTGGGGCGTAGACAGTCTCGCTCCCGTTGATCGTCCCGCTGCCACTTATAATCGCGTTCCCGCTGGCACTGAAATCTCCGCCCAGACCGAGCCAAGACTTCACGGTGACGCCGAAATCAACGTCAAAGCCGCGTTGCGTCAGGTTACGTGCTGGGCTGATCAGATAATCAAATCCGGTATACAGGGTGTAACGGTTTATATCAGTCTGCTGCGCCATTGCTGGCAAGCAAACAGACATCGCAAGTACACAAAACAGCGCACGTTTCATATATTCGCCACTTCCATTTAGAAAGGAACGGGATAGTCCCATAAGACCCCACGCGAGGATCTAGACTCTGTACTAACCGAGGAGTACTTCCGCTGCTGCGTGGGCACGGTTGCCGCGCGACTACAGGGAGGTAGGGTCAAATTTGTTACGAAAGTTAAATTTCTACAGTGATACACGTCACGCTAACCCTCATAAACTATGATTCGGACCGACGTCAACCAACATCATCGAAGCCAGAGCAAAGGTCTACATTCGGCGGGAGATCGGAGCGGAGCCCCGAGTCTATCTTTGAGGAACATCCTGTGAATGGGCTTCCAACGACTCGTCCAGTTGCGGCGCTGGGGTTTGGCGGTCCTTTATCTCCAGCACGTCCTCTCTTACAAGAAACCACCGTACGATGTCCGGTCTGGGCCCTTCACCTACGCTGTAGGTGAGACGGACGACGACTTCCCGTCCAAGAGTCGGACTATATCGAGTTGCAGTGAATGTCTCTTCCCGCATAGACCATGTCCAGGGAATTCGGGATCTGGTCGCCACGTTTGGCTTGGTTGGCTCGATTGTTTCCCTCAACTTTTGGGGTCTTGTGCATTGCGTACCAGCGTGTTGTTAGTCCCGCAGGTTGAACATTGCTGTACCACCCATCACCCTGGGAGGTGCCCTGCGACACTGGCGTGCAGCGCTTGGCGCGTGGAGTCGAGGGTCTTTATCAGCGATTCCCTGGGGAGATTTTGAATGATGGGTTTGATAATCCATGCCAATCCGAAGGGCACGTCACGCGTCAATGAAATGGCACGGCACTCAGCGCATACACCGCCATCCCCCTCCTGGAATCTCCAGTAGGAGTTGAGGCGCCATAGGAACCCGTAACCAGTGTCGGGGGCCAACACCTTTTCCTTTGGGCTTCCGGCGTTCTCCACTTCCGCAATCCGCGTGGTGTACGAACGGCAAACCGAGCGCGTTGCGTCCAGAGAGTCGTAATGGACCTTGTGATCGGTGTCAAGGACCACGGTGATGATCTTTTTTTTAAGGAGTCGTAAATAGATTTGGAAATCGTTATCGCGACGACTTATCAGTTTGGAGTCCATCACTTCGGGTTTGTATATATACTTGTGGTTGTCGTAATCCTGGATAAGGGCCAACGTTTTTTTGAGGTTCGTGGTCGGGAGGAATGCGGCGCCGACCCAATCGTGGATCAAACCATCCGCCACTTTGACAGGCCCCTGGCCGGACCAGAATTGCGCCACAATTTGCCCGTTGCGAATCTGCTGGGATGTCTCGGAACTGGCGTCAGACCATAAGAACGAGGTGCTTTCAAGTTTCGTCTGTTCCATCTGCACTTCGGCTTTGCGAACATAGGCCTCAAAAGCCCTCAAGGTATGAGGCTTTAGCGATGTCTGCTTTGCGCCATGGGGCATTCCATTCCCCCAATCACGAATTTAGCACTCTGCGTCAGGCTCGGCGCTTGCTTTTAGCGGCGCGACGGGCTAGTTTCTTACGCTGTGCCAGGCGCCCTTGCAATTCCTCGACGCGGCGTCGGAGTTGTTCGACTTCGCCGTCTTCCGGTGCCGGTGGCCACGAGTGGCCCGCCAGTAGATTGCGCACATAATCGAGCGGCGTCGAGACGGCCTTCTTCGCTTCCGAGAACCCGGTGTTAACTGTGTTCTGGGCCTTCTGATAAAGGTCGAGTGTGCTGTTCAGATACCAGGACAAGAAATCGTGAGTGGCCTTATCGGAAGCCCTGACGATCTGGGTTAGGAGTTCCAGCGGCAGGGCAATCTGCCGCTCCTTGGCATCTTCCACGATGATTTGAGTGAGGATGATGTGGGTCAGGTCCTTGCCGGTGCGCCCGTCCACCACGCGGACATTGCTGCCATCGCGAACCATGCGGGCGATATCGTCGAGCTTAACGTAGCGGCTGGCACCGATATCGTAAAGTCGCCGATCACTGTATTTGCGAATTAGGACTTCGGAGTTTTTCATACTGCCTCACGATGCCGTGCTTGCGCTCGGCCCCGAGAAAGAGCTTGACACGGAGGAGGCAGGGCCGTAGAGTGAAGCCGGATACTGCAATGCAGTATACCGAGGAACGAGAGGAGATTCAATCATGCCCCCGAGAGAAAAGAAATCGCCTCGAGCCTCCCCGCCGTCGAACCCGTTGATGGGTTGGACGCGTCAAGGAATCGAGAGTCTTGTTGCGGCGCAAAAAATCGTGTTGGATTTGGCGGCCCAAGAAAATGCCTTGGTCTTCGGAATGGTGCGCGACCAGTTGGGGACACCACTTTTCCGTCCCGGTCCTATGCTGGCAGGACTGGCCGAAAAAGGTATCAAGAACTTTACTACCGCAGGGAAAATCCTACTGGACTTCGCTGCCGGAGAGACCGCGCTGGTGGTGGATGGGGTGAAGGAGGGACTACGGCTTCCGGTGCCGGCAGGGGCTGCGGCCGAAGTTCTGCGGCATCGTATGGAAACACTGGTTGGCATGCAAAAGCGCCTGCTGGATGTAGCTGCGGAAGAGACGCACGCGATGGCGGAGTCTTATCAAGAAGGCGAAGGCTTGATGGCCGGAGCGGAGGTAGCGGAGTTGGCGCGCCGCGGCATCGAAGCCTTTGTGGAAAGCGAGAAGAAGTTCTTAGACCTAACAGCGCATGAAGTGAGCGTTGCTACCAATGGCGGCAAGCCCAGTGGAAAGCCGCGAGAGCGGATGCAAGTGTTGACTAAACTTGCTCGAGAAGGCGCCGAGAAGTATGTGGATGCACAGAAGAAGCTTCTCGACCTGGCCATGGAGCAACTGGAGGCGGTTAGCGAAGCCAAAGACGGACGCAAAGTGGCGGCGCGAAAGCCTGTGCAGCGCTCCTGGGGAGAGCTGACAGAAAAGAGCGTCAAGAACCTGGTGGCGGCGGAGAAGTCGCTGCTGGATTTGGCAATGAAACCAAAGAGATCGGCCAAAAACGAGACCCGCAAGACACGCGGCAAGAACGTGCACGTGACAGCGCACCGGAGAGGGGCAGAAAGGGAACCAGTCACTGCTTAGGCCGCTTCGAGAGGGCGGCACAAGTAGTCAAGGCAACTACTAACCGCTCATACGGTGTTTCAGCTATTCCCGTTGTCACGTGCCGATGTTACTCAAACACAGCTGAGCCTTGTTGCCGATTCCTGCTAATTACTGGTGGGAATCGGCAGCAGGTTAACCGATTTGCGGTTTCACAAGCTGCCGCAAGTTGCATTCTGCATTTCTGTGTGTAAACTGAGACGCACATGTTACCTCGCCAACGCGTGATGCCAAAAGCGCAAACGCAAAGAGGAGAGTCGTCGCAGTCCCACGCCTGGCACGAATGGCTGGTGGGCGTGGAAATGGCTTTTCTGAGGCTTTCGCCGCTCTACTGGGGGTATGGTGTGCCTCACGGAGACGGTTCGGCAGTGGTGCTGGTACCAGGATTCCTAGGCACTGATCTTTATTTGACGCAGTTCCGGAGCTGGTTGCGTCGCATCGGATACGAACCATTTTATTCTGGAATCCAACTGAACGCAGATTGCCCCAACCTTTTAATCCGGCGACACGTAAACAAGTCGATCGAGCAGGCCTGCAAAATTAGTCGCGGGAAAATTCATCTCATCGGGCACAGCCTGGGCGGTGCGATTGCGCTGGCGGTCGCGTCGCAGATGCCTGATTGCGTGGCTTCGGTGATTACCTTGGGGTCACCGATCCGCGGTGTTGCCGGCCATGCTTCCATCCTCCGCGCCGCCGATCTGGTGCGAAGGCAAATTCTGGAAAAACACGGCCGTCGCGTTCTGCCTGCTTGTTACACGTCGCGCTGCACTTGCGATTTTGTCGAGTCATTGAAGGGGAAGCTGCCGAATTCGGTGCGTCAGACCGCTATCTATACTAAGAAGGACGGCATCTTGGACTGGCATGTTTGCCGAACCGGCGACCCGGATGTCGACGTGGAAATCTCTGCCACGCACATCGGAATGGTATTCAGCCCGCTGGTATACAGTGTTGTGGCACACCGCCTGGCCGGACAGTGAATTCGGAATATCCCGCGTAGCAGACGACCTAGGCAAAACCCGCAAGCTATATTGATGCAACAAGCGCAGTTTGTGCTTTGGATTGGCGCGTGCATCCGCCGCAACCTTGGTACGTTCGCGTACATCGTTCACTCAGTAGAGTGACGCGGGTCACATACGTGTGAATGTCCGGCTCATAGTGTCGCTGTATCGATCAGGCCTACTAAGGAGCCGGGAATGCAAGCCCGGTCTAGACTTGCGGTACCTCTCGACCGCAGAGACGTGCGATCCAGAACTCGCGCAGATGCCGGACTCCTACCAATAATTTGTAGAAATGACCTTGGCCTTACCTACCGCGGCCATCCGGATACGAAGCGGAGACCATCAATCATAAGCATGGGATCGTTTCGGGTTGTTGGAAGCGCTCTTTCTGCGAACGAGCAACCGCGAAGCGAGCAAGCATGATCACGCGCGACGCAGTGCAGGAGAAGTTGCCGATTCCGCCAGCCGCCGGATGCCTGACTGAAGAGCGCATTGCCCATTTGGAGGAAGTGGTTCGTCAAGCCAAAACCGCCGCCGTCGTGTTTTCACAATTTACTCAAGAGGACGTTGACCGTATAGTTAAATCGATGGTCCTGTCGGGTCTGAAGCACGCGCAAGCTCTCGCGGGTATGGCGGCCGAGGAAACCAAGCTCGGAGTAATGGAAGACAAAGTCATCAAGAACATGGTGGCTACGGAATTCACGTATAACTACATCAAGGATAAACGCACCGTCGGGATTATTCGCGAAATTCCAGAGCGCAATCTTGTGGAAGTGGCTGAACCGATCGGAGTGATCTTCTCGATCACGCCGATCACGAACCCTACTTCCACGGTGCTCTTCAAGTGCATCATGGCCATCAAGACGCGCAACGCGGTCATTTTCAGTCCCCATCCAAACGCCTGGCGCTGTTGCTCCGAGGCTGTGAGGATCATGTACGAAACCGCGGTGAAGCATGGCGCGCCGCAAGGGGTATTTTCCTGCCTGACTTCGCACACGCTGCAGGACAACTTCTACCTGATGCGGCACAAAGATGTGGGGCTGATTGATGCGACCGGCGGGACGGGAGCAGTGAAAGCCGCTTACAGCTCCGGGAAACCAGCGCTGGGTGTAGGGCCTGGCAACACGCCCGTCTATCTGGAAAAAACTGCGGACCTGAATACGGCGGTGGTGGACATCATCGTCTCAAAGACCTTTGATAACGGAACCATTTGTGCTTCCGAACAGACTGTAGTGATTGACGATGAGATCTATGATCTGGTGCTGAACAAATTTGCGGACCTCGGCGCACACATTTGCAACGAGAACGAGACGGAACTGTTAGCGCACACGGTGATCGATCCCCAGACCGGGTTTATGCAACCCATGGCTGTCGGGCAGAAGGCCATGGATATCGCGCGTTTTGCGGGCATTACCGTAAATCCAGGCACGAAACTGCTAATAGCGGAGATCCAAGGGGTAGGGAGCAAATACCCTCTGTCAGTTGAAAAGCTGTTCCCGGTTCTAGCGGTCTACCGAGCGAAATCCATGGATGAGGCGCTGAGGGTGTGCGTCGACGTGAATCATGCCGGTGGGCTGGGACATACGGCGGTGATCTTTTCGCGCAACGAGAAACTCATACGCAAGTTCAGTGAGGTGATGAACGCAGGGCGAATCATCGTGAACTCGCCGGGATCGGTCGGAGCCGTGGGCGGAGTTTACAACGACCTAGTGCCGACCTTCTCTTTCGGATGCGGCACCGGTGGAGGCAACAGCACCACCGATAACCTGAATGTCTATCACTACCTGAATATCAAGCGTGTGGCTCGGAGGACACAGGCACATATGTGGTACCGGGTTCCCAATCAGATCTACTTCAACATGAACGCGGTGGACAACATACGCCGGTTTCCATCGCGCTCCACCACCATCGTGACCAGTCCAGCTTTGGAGCAAATAGGGCACGTAGACCTTGTGCGACGGTGCATTCCAGAGGGAACTCGCGTCCACGTGCTGGTGATTCCCGATGCGGAGCCCGAGGTCAAAGTGGTCATGCAAGGAGTGGAGACGCTCAATTTCTATAAAGCGGATCAAATCATCGCGTTGGGCGGCGGGTCGGTGATCGATGCGGCCAAGATCATGAAATTGAAGTACGAATCGCCGCAGGCGGACCTGGAGGAACTGGCGGCACCCTTTCTGGATTTGCGAAAGCGCGTGATTGAGTACCCGACCGAGAAAATTGTGCGGGCCCGGCTGATTGCCATATCCACCACCAGCGGAACAGGAAGTGAGGTCACTCCGTTTGCCGTTCTGACTGACAAAGAGCGTGGGCGCAAGGTGACGCTGGCCGACTACTCGCTGAGCCCGGATGTGGCCATCGTCGACCCTCAATTTGTGATGAGCATGCCGAAGGGCCTAACCGCTGATACCGGGATCGATTGCCTCACCCACGCGCTGGAAGCTGGAGTCTCCACATACGCTTCGCCGTATACCGATTCCAACGCAATGCAAGCGATCCGGCTGGTGTTCAAATATCTGCCCATCGCGTATCAACATCCTGACGATGAAGAAGCTCGCTGCATGATGCACAATGCCGCGTGCATTGCCGCGATGGCGTTTTCCAATGCGTCGGTGGGCGTGAACCACGCGCTGGCGCATGCGTTCGGGGCGCGCTTCGGAGTGGCGCACGGCCGGGCCATAGCGCTGATGTTGCCGCACGTGATTGCCTATAACGCGTCTGTGCCTACCAAGTTCCTGCCGTCGCCGTATCAGAAGGGATTCGTCGCGCACAAGAAATACGCAACGATAGCGGATTTGCTGGGATTGGGTGGCCACACGGTTGCAGAAAAGGTAAGGAACCTCGTGCAGGCGACAGAACAGTTACTCGACCAACTCGAGTTTCCGCGTTCGATTGCCGTGCTGGGAATCTCCAAGGAAGAATTCGAGCGCGCCATGCCCGATTTGACGAAGCTTGCCTTCGACGATCCGTCCTGGCGATCGAACCCCCGCATGCCATTGATGAGCGAATTGGCGGAGCTGTTTTGGGAGGCTTATCACGGGCGAGAGCAGGCGAAGGCCTTTCAGCGTAAAACCATCTAGCGTGGGTAGACATATGTCAATGACAGTTGTGTTGCTGAAGACCGATGAAGAACGCATTGTCCAAGTGCTGGAAGAGACTGGGGATAAATTGGACGGCGTCGAGGACGAAGTGGTTTTGGATTTTACTTCGGTGCGCCGGATCGGTTCGAGTGCAATCAGAGGGATGGAAGATTTCGCGAGCACGGCAGAACACAAGGGTGTCAGAGTCGTATTGTGCGGCGTTAGCGTCGGCATTTACAAGGTGCTGAAGTTGGTGAATTTGTCAGCGAGATTTTCTTTCGTCAACTGAGTTGCGTGATTGGATGACATTGAGCAGGAGATCGGACATGCACAGCAATGGGCAAGGTGATGTGAAGGGTGACCGCCTTTCCTGGGGTGACACGGTTTTCCTCCATCTCGAACGCGAGGGCATGCCCCTCAACGTGGCATGCGTCTGCGTGTTTGACGGCGATATCGCTTTCGAGGATTGCGTCCAATTTATCGAGTCGAAGTTGCCGCTTATTCCCCGCTACCTCAAGCGTCTGGTAGCTCCGCCGCTGAATATTGGTCTTCCCAGCTGGGAATACGACTCCGCGTTCGAGATCCGCAACCACGTACGTGAGGTGACGCTCAAGCGCGGCAACGATACAGAGTTGAAAGCACTTGCGGGGAAGATTCTGAGCACCGTAATGGATCGGCAACACCCACTATGGGATCTGACGTTCGTGCATGGTCTAAAAGGGAATCGCACCGGGCTCATACTCCGGCTGCACCACTGCCTCGCCGATGGCATCGCGGGCGTGGAAATCATGAATGTGCTGATGGATGCGAGCCCCCTGGTACCCCGTCTGCCCAAACGAAGGCTCAGGCTCCGTGTCCCGCCGCCTCGTGACTTCTTCTCTTCGGTAGCGACTGGGTGTGTCGATTCCTATTCTGAAGTCATCAAGCGAATTCTCAACGCGCTGGCAGACGTATCGAGCATGTCAGAACACTTCGCGGTGAACACGGCAAATCTGGCCACGGACGAGTTCATCCGTTTGCTTCCGGAACTCATCGCGCCAACCGAGCGTTTGCGGTTCAACGTTTTGTACCGTGGGCCGCAGAAATTCGCCTACACAGAAATTCCATTGGCACAAGTAAAAGCCATAAAGCAGACCTGCGGGACCAGCGTAAATGATGTCATTCTCGCGCTGGTGACGGCGACCGTCCGGCGCTATGTGGAACTGCACGGCGATAACGTTAAGGGACGGCTGTTTCGCATGATGATTCCGGTGAGTCTGCGCGGCAACGAAAGTCCGGGCGAATTAGGGAACCGCATCTCCTTGGTGCCGGTGACGATTCCGCTGGATATTCGCAAGCCCCGGAAGCTGCTCGCCGCCGTACATCAGAGAACGGAGTTTCTCAAGCGCGCGCATGCGGCCGAATTGGTGAGTTTGGCCGGCGGTTTAATTGGACTGCTGCCGAACTCAGCGCAGGCGGTTGGCGGCCAAATCCTGAACCGGCTGCAGTTCACGCCATTTAACATGGTCTGTACCAACGTGCCGGGACCACAGTATCCGCTCTATTTGCTCGGCTACAAGATGCTGCACTGTTATCCCTATGTGCCGGTTGGGGGCGAGATGGCTCTCAACTGCGCGATCTTGACGTATAACGGCACGGCGTATTTCGGTTTCAGTGGAGAAGTGCACGCAGCGCCGGATCTGCGGCGTATGGAAACGCTTCTGCAATTAAGTTTCAAAGAACTGCGAGATGCCGCCGGAGTCAGGCCTACACGTAAGGCAAAGAACAAGAAAGATACAAGGGCACGGTCGGAACACAAGATCGCGTCAACATCGGCGCCAATGGCAGCGCCTCCACCGGCATCAGATCCAGTAACCATTACCCTTGGGCCAGCCCCTTCAGCCGAGTCAGTAGAATCACCTGGGTCCTCAGACACGGAGAAAAAAGTTTTGGCAGAGCTAACTGCCTAGAACCATGAACCAAGTGGGTAGACGTGCAAGGCATGCAGTCAGTTGCTCAAGTAACGTGCTGGTTGGTGACGGGGCAGACCCTGTTCTTACTCATTCATGTGTTAGGTATCGCCTGTTTTTTCTACATTGCGGCGCAGCGCCTAGTACCGCTCATTCGGGGTGAACGTGATTTTCGTTTTGACCAGCCATGGATTCGGCTAGAGAGGGTCCTGAAATATTGGCTGGGACAATGGAAGCAACCACGCTACAGGGCCGCAGGAACTCTTCATATCTTCATTTTTGCTGGGTTCTTGGTGCTGGCAATTCGCGCCTTTTCCGTGCTGATCGTCGGCGTCTCCCCGAATTTCGTCATGCCCGGCCTTTCAGGAAGGCCCGGTCGTTTCTACGACATACTTACAGACTACGCCGCCACCATTGTCTTCCTCTGTATGGTGATCGCCGTGATTCGCCGTGTAGTGTTCAAACCTGCGCGGTATGCTGTGCCGGCGAGATACGGCAAGAGCCACACGGCCGACGCCATCTTCCTCCTAGGGCTGATCGCGCTCCTGATGTTGGCCGACAGCCTTTTTGCAGCCGCGAAGGGTGCCGCTGGGTCGTCACAAGCCCAATCTGTCCAAGCCTTAGCCACGCTTTCACTCCCGTGGATGTTGCGCAGTGCGCTCGCCTTAACTCCTTTGCCCATTCTGGGGAGGCTTTACTTTGGTGCTTATCTCGTTCACGAACTGACCTTCTATTTCCTGCTCTGCTACCGGCCCTTTGGAATTCAATTCCACATAGAAACGTCTCTCTTCAATATCTACTTCGCGAAGTTGGACCGGGAGATTTTAAAACCGGTGAGATGGGGCGTCGGCGATGAGCATCTGGATCAGGTGAAATCTTTCGGGGTAAAGAGGTTCGAAGACTTCACCTGGAAGCATATGCTCGATTTCTATTCCTGCGCGGATTGCGGTCGGTGTTCAGAGAACTGCCCGGCCAATACCGTAGGAAGGCCACTGTCGCCGCGATTCATCACCATCAAGGGGAGAGATTACAGCTTCCAGCACTATCCGGTTTTTGGGCGGGTGAACAACGGCACAGCGTTAGTCGGCAGTATCTACTCAGCGGATGAAATCTGGTCGTGCACGACCTGTGGTGCTTGTGAACAAGAATGTCCGTTACTGGTGGAGTACATCGACAAGATCGTGGATTTGCGGCGAGGCATGGTCGATGACGGGAAAGTGCCCCAGTCCTTGCAAAAGCCGCTGAAGGCCCTGGCGAGTCGCGGCAATCCGTACGGGAAAATGGAAAAGAAAAGAGCCGACTGGGCAAGCGCTCGGGAGTTCCAGCAGATGTGCCGTGTGAAAGCCCTCAGCGACCACAACGGCACGGAGACGCTGTATTTTGTCGACAGCATCACCTCCTACGATGACCGCATGCAGACTATCGCGCAGGCAACGGGGAAAATCCTTACCCACATCGGAGAGAATTTCGGAATTCTGGGAGCGCTGGAGAGAGATAGCGGTCATGAAGTTCGGCGGTTCGGCGAGGAGATGCTTTTCATGGCCTTGCGGGACCACAATTCCGATGCCATCAAGGCATCCGGAGTCCGGCGCATCGTCACTGCTGACCCGCACGCCTACAACGCGTTGAAACACGACTACAAGGACGTCCCGCCTGTGGAGCACATCAGCCAGGTGATCGCCAGAGAAGTGACAGCCGGGAAAATCAAGTTCAATGCGGTGGAGAACGAAAACGATGTCTACACCTACCACGATCCCTGCTATCTGGGACGGCACAACCAGATTTATGACGAACCTCGAGATGTGCTGGATGCGATTCCTGGTTTGAAGAGAGTGGAAATGAGCCGGTCTCGGGACCGTTCATTCTGTTGCGGTGGCGGTGGACTGATGCTGTTCTACGAGCCGAAAGAAGATCAAAGGATGGGAGTGAAGAGAGTGCAGATGGCAGCGGCGGTTGGGGCCAATGTGATCGTGACGGCCTGTCCATTCTGCATGGTGAATATAGAGGATGCGATCAAGGTCGCGGGTATGGAAGGAAAAATGACCGCCATCGACCTGGCGGAGCTGGTGGACAGACAAACCGCGCGCGAACACCCAGATTCAAAAGCAGAGCAACCTTGTGAAGCCAAGGAATGTGTGACGGCTGGGCCCAATCGTCTCAAGTGAAGTTTATTGGTCATGCGTGGAGGTGAATGTGGAAATTCTAGTTTGCGTACGAAGAGTGCCCGACACGACGGAGAACGAGATTCAAGTCAACAGTGCCGGAAACGAAATCGTAGCCGACGAGCTGGTCTATTCGATCAACGAACCTGATAACTACGCGGTCGAAGAGGCCTTGCAGATCGTCGCCAAGGTCGGCGGAAGGGTCACCGTCGCTACGGTTGGCGGTGAAGATGACGAAGAAGTCCTGCGCCGGGAAATGGCCATGGGGGTTAACCAAGGCGTGTTGCTCACAGACGAAGCCTTCAACGGTTCAGATGGCAGGGGCATCGCCACTATCCTGAAAACCTTCGTGCAGAAGGAGCATTACGACCTCATTTTGACCGGAGTTCAGGCCGACGCCGGCGGCGCCCAGATCGGCGGAATGCTAGCTGCGCTGCTCGACTATCCCTTCGCCTCTCTGGTCAATTCCATCGAGATGCTCGAAGGCCGGAAGCTGAAAATCAGCCGGGAAATCGAGGGCGGCAACAAGGAAATGAATGAGATTGACCTGCCTTGTGTGCTCTCGATTCAAACCGGTATCAACGAACCACGCTATGTCGGCATGCGGGGCATTCGGCAGGTGGCCTCAGTGCCGATCCCGAGCTTCGGCGCAGCGGAATTGAAAATTGGCGAGAACACCGTAGGGGCTGCTGCAGCGAAAGTGAAACGAATGGACTACTTCATTCCCTCGCTGGGTAAGGGCGCAGAGATTCTGCGCGGCAGCCGGGAAGAAAACATCGACAAAGTTCTGGAGTTAGTGGCAGCCAAAGGAGGGCTGAAGTAATGGCGTGCATCTTCGCTTACATCGTGCACAAAGCTGGCATCGCCGGTGATTCTGCGTTCGAATTGGCAGCTGCGGCGCGCAAGATCGATCCCGCCGTTTCACCGACAGCTATTCTTACCGGGTGGGGTACCGATCTCGATGCCGCTTGTAATACCCTTGGTGCTTCCTACCCTGAGATTTGGAAAATCGCAAATGAAGCTCTCGCGTACCCCAACGCAGAGTTTGTCCGCAAAGCCCTGCAGAAGGTGCTGCCGAGAAATAGCATTTTATTAGTTGCCCACGAGCATTTCGGAATCGATCTGGCGCCGGGCCTCTCCATCAAGATGGACGGCGCTTTCGTTTCCGACGTGCTGGATATCGGTCGCATCGAAGGCGCTGAGATCAAAGTAGTTCGCCAGGAATTTGGGGGGCAGGTGAGCGCTCACGTTCGGTGTGATATTTCATCGGGCGCGGTGATCACGATACGCCCCGGTACGTTCAAGGCTGAAGGGGTTACAGCGGGGCGCAGCGAAATTGTCGACAAATCAAGCGAGGTGGGCTCTCTTGCTGCAGGCCGACGCTATCTGGAGACAGTCTTCGCCGAAGCGGGGGATGTCGATATCACCAAGTACAACGTCCTGGTTTCGATTGGTCGTGGCATTCAGGAAAAAGAGAACGTGGCCATCGCGCAGGAGCTGGCGGACGCGCTAGGTGCGGCGGTGAGCTGCTCGAGACCCGTGGTCGACGCCAAGTGGATGGCAAAGTCACGCCAGGTGGGCTCATCCGGAAAAACGGTGAAGCCCAAGGTGTATCTGGCATGCGGCATCAGCGGCGCGTTCCAACATCTGGCAGGCATCAAGGGCAGTCCGTTCCTGATTGCCATTAACAAGAATCTGAAAGCTCCGATCTTCCAGGTGGCGGATGTCGGGATTGTCGATGACATCCTGGAATTCTTGCCGGAAATGACAAACAAAGTCCGCGAAATGCACAACATTGCAGCAAAGTGAGGGCACCGCCCATGATCGCAAACAAAACACTGAAGCTAAGTTTGAAATCGCTGAAGGACTTCGCCAAAAAACGCCTGCCGGATGAAGTGCTCCGGGATCTCGACGAACGCGATGAATGTCCCCTCGAGGTTGTCCGCGATATGTGCAGCCCGGACAAATTAGGAATTCAACTCCTGTTCATTCCCGAAGAGTTTGGTGGCCTGGGAGGCGGAGCATTCGATGTGTATTGCGTCTGTGAGGAGATGGCGCGGATCGACCTGGGTGTTGCCACGTCGGTACTCGCTACTTTCTTGGGCAGCGATCCGATCACCGTCGGCGCGACGCCGGAGCAAAAGAAAACTTGGCTGATGCGTATCGCAGAGGAGGGATTGCTGTTTGCCTACGGCGCGACGGAGCCAGAAGCCGGCAGCGATTTGGGAGCGCTTCGCACTACGGCGGACCCAGTCATCCAAGAAGGCCGGACCATCGGTTACAAAATCAATGGGAACAAACAGTGGATCAGCAACGGCGGAGTGGCGGACGCCTATACAGTTTTGGCCAATACGCCCGGCGGTCCGAGTTGGTTCATCGTGGAGAAAGGCACGAAGGGCTTCACCCACGACGAACCGGAAGATAAACACGGAATCCGGCTGAGCAACACGGCGGCCCTTGCATTCAACGACGTGTATGTAGACGCCGATCGGCTGGTCGGCGGCGCTGAAGGACAGGGATTGAATCAAGCGCAGGCCGTGTTTGGCTACACACGTTTGATGGTAGCGGCATTCGGTCTGGGAGCTGGTTGGGCTGCTCTCGATCGAGCTATCCCTTATTCGACTAAGCGCATCCAGGCCGGGGCACCGCTCTCGGAAAAACAGGGCTATACGCACAAGCTGATCGTGCCGCACGTCGCGCGTTTGGAGGCAGCTCGCGCTTATATCGAGGAAACTGCGGAGCGCATCGATGCGGGTGCGGAAGGAAGCTTGAACACAGAAGGCGCCATTGCGAAGTACATGGCGACGGAGGCCGGCAATGCCGCTGCCGAGGCCAGCATCCAGGCGCTCGGTGGCTACGGCTATACGCACGAATACATGGTGGAAAAAATCAGCCGCGACGTGCGTATCACCACGATTTACGAAGGCACCTCCGAGATCATGGAGATGACCATCAGCCGGGACCGTTGGCAGTCTCATCTGAAAACGCGCGGGCTGCATTATCACGAGCGGGCGCGGGAATGCGAAGCGTTGCACGGCCGCCATCCGAAAATGGGCGCGGATATAGCGGCACTGGCCTTGCACGCATTGGCGGAAATTATGGAAAGAGCGCGAGTGGCACGCCTGACTCGCCATCAACACATTCTGCTGCGCCTGGGCGAGTTAATCGCTTATGCCGAGTGCGCAGGCAGTTTGTCGCGCCGAGCCGCACTTTTGTCGGCAGGCAAGTTAAGTGAAAAAGCGAACCGGCGCTTCGATCCAGGAGCGCTCGCAGCACTCAGCCGAATCTTTGCTCGTGAGGCCGCACTCAAAGTGGGTGAAGACGGCTTGCGCTGGGTAATTGGAGCCGGGGGCATAAGCGACGGCGAGATGATCGGTTTTGAAACCAGTTTGGGATTGCCTGCCATTCACCGCGCCCAGTCGGGCCTCATTTCCGACATGGATTACGTTGCAGACGCATTGTACGGCCGCGTGGCCAAGCCCACGGCAGTGGCTGCGTAGCATTTATAGACGGATTTTTCAGGAGTCTCATCATGGAAAACACTTCTTATCGCGCCATAGCAATCGTGGGAGTTGGCGCCGTTCTACCCGATGCTCCGAATGTGGTGTCTTTCTGGCACAACGTGAAGGATGGCCGCTATAGCATCAGCGAGGTTACAGCCGATCGCTGGGACCCGGCGCTTTACTTCGATCCCGATCACAGAGCCCCGGACAAGACTTACTCCAAGATCGGCGGCTGGGTCCGTGAGCATGGGTGGGACCCGATCAAGTGGCATTTACCTATCCCGCCGCGCGTGGTCGATGCCATGGATGAGTCGCAAAAATGGGCCATCGCCTGCACTCGCGAAGCGTTAGAAGACTACGGCTATCCCAAGCGGCCGCTGGACATTGATCGCACGGCTGTGATCCTCGGCAATGCCATGGCCGGGGAAAAACATTATCTCACCGTTATGCGTGTACTGTTTCCGGAATACGCGCGGGAACTGGCCGAAACTGCCAGTTTCGCGGCGTTGCCAGAGGCGCTTCGTCGCGACATTACGCGCGAATTGCACGACCGGATGGGAAGGCTCCTTCCTGAGATTACCGAAGACAGCATGCCCGGCGAATTGGCCAATTGCATTGCCGGTCGCATTGCCAACGTTTTCAACTTCCACGGGCCCAACTACGTTTGTGACGCCGCCTGCGCATCTGCGATGGCAGCGCTCAGTTCCGCCGCAGAAGGACTGGTCGAACACGATTTCGACGTGGCAGTCACGGGCGGCATTGATCGGAACATGGGCGTTTCGACCTTCGTCAAGTTCTGCAAGATTGGTGCACTATCGGCAACTGGCACTCGTCCCTACGCCGAAGGAGCCGACGGCTTCGTTATGGGAGAAGGCACCGCGATCTTTCTGCTCAAGCGTCTCGGAGATGCCGAGCGCGACGGCGACAAAATCTACGCCGTGCTGCGCGGCATGGGCGGATCGAGCGACGGCAAGGGGAAGGGCATCACCGCGCCCAACCCGATCGGCCAAAAATTTGCCATCGAGCGCGCCTGGCAGAATGCCGGATTATCGCCAGCTACCGCGACGCTGATCGAGGGCCATGGTACATCCACCCGCGTGGGCGACGTCGTCGAAGTGCAAAGCATGATCGATGTGCTCAGCAGTTTTCATCTTTCCTCGCACTCAGTGGCGCTTGGTTCGGTCAAATCGAACTTCGGGCATCTCAAAGGAGCGGCTGGCGCTGCCGGACTCTTGAAAATCGTCCTGGCGCTTCGGGATAAGGTCCTACCACCCAGCGTGCATTGCGAGCATTGCAATCCGGACATCGACTTTGCCCACTCTCCGCTTTACGTCAATACCGAACTGCAACCATGGACGATGCCCGCAGATGGCGTGCGCCGCGCCGGTCTGAGCGCGTTCGGTTTTGGCGGCACCAATTTTCACGCAGTGCTCGAGGAATACATTCCCAGCCGCCTGAAGGGAAACGGCAAGCGGTCGGTGGCGGTCAGTGAGATGCCGTCGAAAGTGGAAGAACCAATGCTAGTCAAAATGATGAACGTGAACGATGTTTCCGCAAGTCTTAACTCTTCGCCGTGCAAAGCTCCGTTGCGCGGAGCACTGGTAGTCGGCGCCACTTCCCACGGCACGCTCGCTGAACGTTTGCGGGCGGTGCAAAAAGACGCGAAATCTGGCCGAGCTCCTGCGCCAACTGTCCCGGCTGAAAAGGATCTGCGTGCGCTCGAGCGTGTGGCAATTGACTATGTTGATTCCAACGATCTGGCGGACAAGGTAGGCTATGCACTCAAAGCGCTGGCAGCCAATCAGCCGATGATGTGGAAAGCGCTGCGCGCACAAGGCATCTTCCGCGGTCATGGTCCGGCCAGGAAAGTGGCGTTTCTGTATACCGGTCAAGGCTCTCAGTACGTAAACATGCTGCAATCGCTCCGCGCAACGGAGCCAATTGTGGCGGAAACGTTTGCCGAAGCCGATCGCGTGATGACGCCACTCCTCGGCAAGCCGCTTAGTGAATTCATATTCGTGGACTCAAACGACGCAAATGCTATCGCCAAAGCGGAAGACGATCTGCGCCAAACTGCGATTACTCAGCCAGCCGTGCTGGCCACCGACCTCGCGCTGACCCGTCTCCTAGCGGTCTACGGCATCGAACCTGACTTCACCATGGGGCACAGTTTGGGAGAATACGGCGCGCTGGTTGCCGCCGGCGCCCTGCCCTTTGCGGATTCTCTGGAGGCCGTCAGCGCTCGCGGTCGTGGAATGACGCAAGTTGCAATGGAAGACAACGGCCGCATGGCCGCAGTGTTCGCCCCGTTGGAAGAAGTGGAGCGAATCCTAAAAACGGTCAAAGGCTACGTCGTAATTGCGAACGTAAACAGCAACCGGCAGGCGGTTATTGGCGGCGCGAGCCAGGCAGTAGAGCAGGCCATGGAAGCGTTCCAAAAGGCGGGGTACGACGTGGCAGCGTTGCCTGTGAGCCATGCTTTCCATACATCCATCGTGGCCGGAGCGAGCAAGCCGCTGCGCCAAGTTCTGGAACACCTGCATCTTCAATCGCCACGTTTACCAATCGTCGCGAATACGAACGGGGAGTTTTATCCCGTCGGGCCGGACGTAGTGCCGCGGATGCTAGACATCCTTACGCAGCAGGTCGCCGCTCCTGTGCAATTTGTTAAGGGTTTGCGCACGCTGTTCGCTGCCGGCGCCCGCATGTTTGTTGAAGTCGGACCGAAGAAGGCATTGCAGGGATTTGCCGAGGATGTGCTCGGCTCCCACGACGATGTGGTTTCCTTGTTCACGAATCATCCAAAAATCGGTGATATCGCCGCGTTCAACCAGGCGCTGTGCGGTCTCTATGCAGCAGGACTGGGGCGCGGAATGGCGGAAGACTTGCGCGAGGGTGCGGCAGCGGCCGCGTCAACCATTTCCACACCACAGAAAACCAACAAGGCCGCGGCAATCGCGCCGTCCGCAACCGGTGCCGCTGATGCGGGAGCAAGGCCGTCGAACGGCGATCGCTACAATGTCCTCGGCCATTTGTTCGCCGAAGTCCTCGATCGCGGCTATGAAATCGTCCACGGCCAAAATAACGTTGCGACCAGTGTCCCGGTGGTTATCACCGGGGCAGCGTTAGGCCTGCCCGGAACTGAGCACATCTTCGATGATGACAACATCGCGCGTATTCTGCGGGGCGATCAATTTATCGATGCGATTCCTACGCGCTTCCGGCGTGCCATGCTCGACAAACACATAACGAGGCTGGTGAAGAGCGAGAACGGCGAAGCCAGGTTTGAGACCATCGGCAGTGTTGCGGATGTCATCAAGCTGGCGGGACGCGCGGGAGCGTTTGATTTGGAAGCCGAGTTCGGAGTTTCCTCCGATCGCGTAGGCGCCCTCGACCGTGTCACGCAACTGGCGATTGGCGTGGGCATCGACGCGCTGCGTGACGCCGGCATCCCGCTGATGATGCGCTACAAAACCACGACCAGGGGCACGCAACTGCAGGATCGCTGGGGGTTGCCTGAGGTTTTGCGCGACAACACCGGCGTCATATTTGCGTCTGCCTTCCCTGGGTGCGATTCATTTGCAGATGAGATGTGTCGCTATTACGCGGATCACGAACGCCACGAGCAGCTGGCCACGCTGGAGAATCTACTCGCTCGGGCGATCGAGGGGAACGACCATTCCATGCTGGTGCACGCGATCAACCGGCGCATCGATGAGTTGCGTACTGCCATCCAGAAAGAACCGTACGTATTCAACCGGCGCTTCTTGCTTCGAGTCCTGCCTATGGGACATTCCCAATTTGCCGAATTCATCGGCGCCCGCGGTCCTAACACTCAAATCAACTCTGCGTGCGCGAGCACTACGCAAGCTGTGGCGTTGGCAGAGGACTGGATCCACGCCGGACGTTGCAGCCGCGTAATCGTCATCTCCGCGGACGATGTGAGCTCCGATCATCTGATCGATTGGATGGGCGCAGGCTTTCTGGCTAGTGGGGCAGCGGCCACCGACGAGGTAATTGCAGATGCAGCTGTTCCTTTCGACCGCCGGCGACACGGCATGATTATCGGCATGGGTGCCGCAGCTCTGGTGGTGGAGAGCGCTGGCGCGGCGCGTCAACGAGGAATACAGCCTATCTGCGAAGTGTTGGCCACGGAGACCGGCAACAGCGCTTTCCACGGTACGCGCCTCGATGTCCAGCACATTGGCCAGGTGATGGAGAGCCTGATGGCCAAAGCCGAAACGCGCGGCAAGATTTCGCGTCGCGAAATAGCGCCACAGACAGTTTTTGTTTCCCATGAAACCTATACACCAGCGCGCGGCGGCAGTGCCTCCGCGGAAATCCACGCGCTTCGAAGTGTGTTTGGCGAGGTTGCGGAACGAGTGGTGATTGCCAACACCAAGGGCCTCACTGGTCACGCCATGGCCGCGGGCATCGAAGATGTGGTCGCGGTCAAATCGCTGGAAACCGGTTGTGTGCCTCCGGTCGCCAACTTTAAAGAAGTTGATCCCGAATTGGGACAGTTAAACCTGTCCAAAGGCGGTTTCTATCCCGTGGAGTACGCTTTGCACTTGGGAGCGGGCTTCGGGTCGCAGATCAGCATGATGCTGCTGCATTGGATAAAAGCAAAAGACGGAAAGCGTCCCAGGTCGAGCGATCTCGGCTATGCCTATCGGATTGCCGATGCTGCCGCCTGGAGTGCTTGGCTCCATAGCGTCGCGGGCCATCCGGCTGCTGATCTGGAAGTAGTGCATCGTACCCTGCGGGTACGCGATGCGGGATCGGAAGCGCACGTCCCTGAAGCTGCACAGCAGTTACCAACCGCAACAGCAAAACCGCAGGCGCCAGCCAGCCAGCCGCCATCGCCGGTCCCTGATAAGAAACCGGTGGCGCCGTTCATCCCAGTCGTTGAAGCGTCAAGAGCTCAAGTCTCAGCTCCGGTCACCTCCGCACCGCCAAAACCGGCGGCAAACGGCGATCCGGTTAAAGAGAAAATATTAGCGCTGGTGGCCGAGAAGACTGGTTACCCGAAGGACATGCTGGATGTGGATCTCGATCTGGAAGCAGACCTAGGCGTTGACACCGTGAAACAGGCGGAAATGTTCGCCGCCATCCGCGAGATCTATCAAATTCCGCGCGATGAAAACCGCAAGTTGCGCGATTACCCAACCTTGGCGCATGTAATCCGCTTCGTGTATGACAAATGTCCAGGTCTGGCCACAGCGCCAGTCGTCACGAAGGAAGAAGTCCAACTCACCGCGCCAAAAACCACCGTGGCCGCCGAGCAAGCAGCTCCCGTTGCGGCGTCTATGCAAGTCGCCGTGGGCCACACTGTCAAGGAACGTATTCTGGCACTGGTGGTCGAGAAGACTGGCTATCCAAAGGACATGTTGGATTTGGATCTTGATCTGGAAGCGGACCTCGGCGTCGACACCGTGAAACAAGCCGAAATGTTCGCGGCGATCCGCGAGATCTACGGCATTCCACGCGACGAGAACCGAAAACTGCGCGACTACCCAACCTTGGCGCACGTAATCCGTTTTGTATATGAAAAGCGCCGCGACCTGACTGGCGTGTCCGTAGCTCCATCCTCGCCAATCATTAGCGCGCCGCCGGCGCCCGCTCGGTCCCCTGTCCCGGTTGAGACGGCCACGGACAATGCGATGGACGCGATTCAGGAGAAGGTGCTCGACATCGTGGCCGAGAAGTCCGGCTATCCCAAAGACATGCTAGACCTGGATCTCGATCTGGAAGCAGATCTCGGTATCGACACCGTCAAACAGGCGGAGATGTTTGCGGCCGTACGAGCCGCGTACAACATTCCGCGCGACGACAATCTCAAGCTGCGCGAGTTTCCTACTCTAGCCCATGTAATCAAATTTGCCCGGGAGAGGCAGCCCGGCTTGGCTAAAGGGCCTGCTCTCAGCTCTTCTGTCACGCAAGAGAAACAAGCACCGGGGCAGGAAAAACCGGCAGCGCCGGTACCTTCGGGCTCGAAGGAGGCTTCGACTGTGCGTCCGATCCCCGCCAGTTTCGATGCCACCAATCGTATTCCACGTCGCGTACCGGTTCCGAACTTGCGTCCGCCGCTCACTCTCTGCAAGCCAACCGGTGTGACGGTCGGGTCCGGTCGGCGAGTCATCGTTATGCCGGACAAATCGGGTGTAGGAGATGCGCTGGCCCAACGGCTGCAAACGATGGGTGTAGAAGTCCTGCGCCTCAACGAGACGCTGGATGTAGACGCGTTGAAGAGTCTGCTGGAGAGCTGGACCGCTGCGGGCCCGGTACACGGAGTGTACTGGCTGCCTGCGCTGGACAACGAGGGGCATTTAAAGGATATGGATATCGCCACCTGGCATGAAGCTGTTCGGGTGCGTGTCAAATCGCTCTATACCACCATGCGCATTCTCTACGAACAGATTGCCGCCTCGGGAACGTTTCTCATTTCGGCGACCCGACTGGGCGGACAGCATGGCTACGACGAGGCCGGAGCAACAGCTCCATTAGGTGGCTCTGTCGTGGGCTTCACCAAGACGTACAAGCGCGAGCGGTTGCACGCTATGGTCAAGGCGGTCGACTTCGAGGCGGAACGAAAGCCATCCGAGGTCGCCGATATCCTGATCGAGGAAACAATGCGCGATCCTGGCGCCGTCGAAATTGGTTACAAGCAAGGGCTGCGCTGGACGGTTGGTCTGCAGGAACAGACCGCTGCCGATGGCAAGCCCGCTCTGACACTCGACAGCAACACCGTCTTTCTCGTCACCGGCGCTGCCGGAAGTATCGTATCGGCAATCACCGCGGATTTGGCGACGGCCTCCGGAGGCACATTCTACCTGCTCGATCTGGTGCCCGAACCTGATCCAGAAAATCCGGACCTCAAGCGCTTCGTGAGCGATAAGGAGGCCCTCAAGCGTGATCTGTTCGCACGCATTCAAGCGCGCGGCGAACGCGCCACGCCGGCCCTCGTCGAAAAAGAGCTGGCCGCCCTCGAGCGAGCGCAAGCAGCACACAGCGTAATCACTGCGGTGCGAGCCGCTGGCGGTGTCGCGCATTACTTCAGCGTCAACCTCACGGACGCGGACGCTGTGGCCAAAATCATTGACCAAGTACGCGAGCACAGCGGACACATCGATGTGCTTATGCACGCCGCTGGGACGGAACGTAGCCACTTCCTACCGGACAAAGATCAGCGTGAATTCGATCTGGTCTTCGATGTCAAAAGTGACGGCTGGTTCAATCTTCTGCATGCCATCGGCGACATGCCGCTTGGCGCGACTGTAGCGTTCAGCTCGATTGCCGGACGCTTCGGCAACGGCGGGCAAAGCGACTACAGCTCGGCCAACGACCTGTTGTGCAAGATCACCTCGAGCTTCCGCACTACGCGTGCAGCAACACGCGGCATCGTCGTTGACTGGACAGCGTGGGGAGGCATCGGGATGGCCACGCGCGGCTCTATCCCCAAAATGATGGAACTGGCAGGAATCGATATGTTGCCACCGGAGGCAGGAATTCCCCTGATTCGCCGCGAACTTACCGTGGGAGGCACCAGGGGCGAAATTGTGATCGGACAACGCCTAGGTGTTCTGCTAAGCGAATGGGATTCCACTGGCGGGCTTGATCCCTCAGCGGCTGAAGCCTCAAAGAGTTTGCCGGGACAAGGTCCAATGATCGGCAAGATAACAAACATGACCCTGAAGAGCGGCCTCACAATCGAGACCACACTGGACCCGGCAATTCAGCCGTTTCTGCACCATCATCAAATTGATGGCACGCCGGTGCTGCCCGGAGTCATGGGCATCGAAGCGTTCGCCGAAGCTGCGCTATGTCTGCTCCCCGATTGGTATGTGGAAGCCATCGAAAATGTGAACTTCTTTGCGCCGTTCAAGTTTTATCGGAATGAACCGCGCGTAGTGACAGTTGAAGCCACCATTCATTCGCAGCGCGACACCTTGCTGGCAGAATGCCGCTTGAGCGGCCGCCGGTCGATCCCCAACCGGTCGGAGCCCCACGTGACAACGCACTTCACCGCCCGCGTGCGACTTACGAAACATATGCCCAAAGCGGTGATCCTACCGGCGCCAGGCCTGCCAGACGGACACATCATCAAGGCCGCCGATATTTACCGCCTTTACTTCCATGGACCCGCCTACCAGGTTCTAGAGCAAGCGTGGCTCGATGGCGGTCAGGTTTTTGGAAAGATGGCTAAGAATTTGCCAAGCAACCATTTTCCATCCGAAAAGCCAACACCCATGGCGCCGCGGCTCATCGAACTTTGCTTTCAAACTTCTGGACTTTGGGAGATGAGCGCGCTAGGTCGTATGGGATTGCCCCAATACATCGGTCGGGTCAGCTTGTTACGAAGCCCGGAGCGAGCCGAAGGCGATTTGTATGCCGTAGTCACGCCAAAACCGGATCAGGGAAGTTTCGACGCGGAGGTAGTGGACACTGCGGGAAACCTATACGTGCAAATGCGTGGCTACCGCACCGTGGCGCTTCCTAACACCGTTGATGCAGAACCGTTGAAGCAATTGCAGGCCGTCTCGGTGTCGGAAGCGTAACTTCCTGCACGGAAGACTCGCCGAATGAGGCGTTATGGCACAAGAATTCCAACGAGTGGCCATCGTGAATCGCGGGGAAGCGGCCATGCGTTTCATCCATGCAGCCCGCGATTTCAATCAAGAACAAGGCACATCGCTACGAACGATAGCTCTTTTCACCGAGCCTGACCGTCACAGCATCTTTGTGCGCGAAGCGGACGAGGCAGTGTGTCTTGGTCCCGCCCAGATCGTCGACCCAAACACACAGCAACTCAAGAGTAGTTACGTCGACTATCACCAACTCGAACACGCGCTGGCGATCGCGAAAGCGGATGCAGTCTGGCTAGGTTGGGGCTTTGTGGCCGAGCACGCAGCATTCGCCGACCTTTGTCGCGAACTGGGAATCGTTTTCATTGGTCCGGATGGCGATGTGATGCGTCGCATAGGTGACAAGATCGCCTCAAAACGACTGGCCGAGGAGGCACAGATACCGGTTGTGCCCTGGAGCAATGGGCCGGTCGAAACCGTCGAAGCCGCCTTGCGCCATGCCGAGCGTCTGGGTTATCCGCTCTTTATTAAGGCCACTGCGGGAGGCGGAGGCCACGGAATACGATTGGTGAATTCGGCAGCACACCTGCCACAGGCTTTTGCAAGCGCACAGGCCGAGGCATTCAAAGCCTTTGGGAACCAAACCGTTTTTTTGGAGCGACTCGCGAAACGCGCGCGTCACGTCGAGGTACAGATTATTGCCGACCACTATGGAACGGCGTGGGCCGTCGGAGTGCGTGATTGTACCATCCAGCGCCATCACCAAAAAATCCTCGAAGAAGCACCGTCGCCAGCGCTTTCTCCGCAGCAAGAGTTGGCGCTGCGCCAGGCCGCGGTGCGCCTGAGTCAAATGACGGCTTATCACAACGCGGGCACTGTCGAATTCCTTTATGAACCAGAAATCGACCGCTTTTCGTTCATGGAGATGAACACCCGGATGCAAGTCGAACACCCGGTTACAGAATGCACTACCGGCCTCGATCTCGTGAAACTACAGATTCACGTCGCTCGCGGCGGGCACCTGGAAGGCGAACCTCCGCGCACTAGCGGCCATGCCATCGAGGTGCGTCTGAATGCCGAAGATCCAGATAACGGCTTTGCTCCGGCGCCAGGTCTTATCGAGCGATTCAGAATTCTGCTAGGACCGGGCGTGCGCGTCGATACCGGCATAGCTGAGGGCGATGCCATCCCTGCGGAGTTCGATTCGATGATCGCAAAGATCATCGCCTACGGGCGAAATCGCAAGGAGGCCTTGTCCCGCCTGCAGCGGGCGCTGCGCGAGACCGTAGTCGTTATCAAGGGCGGCACCAGCAATAAAGCATTCTTGATGGACTTGTTGAACCGGTCTGAGGTTCAGAATGGAGAATTCGATAACGGGTGGCTGGACCAGTTAGCGGCGACCGGTAAACATGTCTCCAGATGTTACGCGGACGTGGCTCTGGTTCAAGCCGCGATCGAAGCGTACGATGCGCAGCTGGCCGTAGAGCAGGCGCAATTTTATGCTTCGGCGGTGCGTGGGAGGCCTCAGGTATGCCGCGATGTGGGATGGACCGCCAAGCTGCGCTATCGCGGGCAATGCTATGCACCTAAAACCTATCGCCTCGGACCTCAGCGATACCGGGTGGAGATGGATGGCGAACGCATCGATGCCCAGATCGACCGTTGGGATGAGTTTGAATGTTGGCTCACCGTTTTCGGGCGACGTTTTCGTGTCGTTTCCGTGGTCCAGGGACTAGATTACCGGATCGAGGTCGATGGTGTATCGCACCGGATTGATCGAGATGATGGGGGCGTGGTGCACGCACCGGCTCCGGCGGTAGTCGTTTCCATTCTCGTCAAGCCGGGCGACACGGTTGCGATTGGTGACCGTCTGGCTGTGCTCGAGGCCATGAAAATGGAGATGCAAGTGGTAGCTCCGTTTTCCGGAAAAGTCCGGCAGGTGATGGCCATACCCAACGTTCAGGTGGACACTGGAGCTCCGCTCCTGCAGATCGACCCCGTCGCCGCTGGCGACACCGTGGCGAACTCGAAGCGAGTGGTCTTTGGAACGTCGGCCGTCCCGAATGGAAACAAAGAAGCCGTCCAATCCATCGGCCGTCAGAGTCTAGATGATCTCCGCCAACTGATGTTGGGCTTCGACGTGAATCCGAAGCATACCGTGCGGCTGGTCGCCGAATGGAGCCAGAATTGCCCACTGGACAACGACGAAATAAGACAACGCGAAGATGAGATCCTTAACATTTTTTTAGATATACGTTCCCTGTTTCAGAGTGAGCCGCAGCCAAACCATCGGGCCAGCGCTGAAGAACCAGGTGCCGAGGCCTATCTTTTTTCGTACTTGCGCATGCTGGAGACCCGCGGCGAACGACTCCCATCGGCCTTTGTCAGCGCGCTCCAACGAGCACTGGCTCATTACGATGTGAAAACGCTAGAACGCTCCCCTGAATTAGAAGAAAGCCTGCTTTGGATCTACAAGTCACATCAACGCGCGGAACAACAAGTCGCCTCCGTTGTCAGCATCCTCGAACGACGCCTACAGATCCAGTCGCCGCACGCTGATGAGTCCTTTCGAACGCTTCTCGACCGGATCGCCTCGATCACCAATGGGATTTTCCCCGCCATTACCGACCTGGCCCGAGAAGTACGCTATCGCTACTTCGACCAAGCGCTGTTCGAGCGGGCACGTCAACAGGTCTACGAGCAAATGGAAGAACACCTCGCCTATCTGGCTGCTAATCCCGATTCCGCGGACCGTCACAATAGAGTCCGTGCGTTAGTTGAATGTCCGCAGCCACTGTTCGCCTTAATCTCTAGCCGATTCGCAACCGCTGACCAGTCCCTGCGCAAATTGATGTTGGAGGCGCTGACTTGGCGTTACTACCGGATTCGAAAACTCAGGAATTTTCGGTCCTTTGTCGTGGAGGGACAGTGCTGCGTGTCGGCTGAGTATGATCATGAGGGAAAGCACCTTCACGTGTTTACCACGCACTCCGAGTACAACAAGCTCCACACTGCAGCGCGAGCACTGTTTCCAATGATTTCCGAAGTCCCTTTCGATCATGACATCGCTATCGATTTTTACGCTTTTCAATCCGGCAGGTTGAGCGATCCGGAGACTACGCAGGAGCAAGTGTCCTCGATGCTCAACCGAGTCGGCTTCTCGCGCTCCATCCGGCGCATCGTCGCTTCAGTGGCCGGCACCGGGCACAGCCAGGGAACCGTCGGCATGCATTTCACTTATCGTCCCAACGCCGGTTCGTATCAGGAGGAGAAACTCTATCGCGGAATTCACCCCATGCTGGCAAAACGTTTGCATCTCTGGCGGCTTAGCAATTTCAACATTGAACGTCTACCGTCTGTCGAAGATGTTTATCTGATTCATGCAGTGGCCCGCGATAACTCCAAGGATGAGCGGTTATTCGCCTGCGCCGAAGTACGCGACGTAACGCCGATACGAGATGATGCGGGTCGCATCGTTCAACTGCCCCATCTCGAGCGAATGTTAATGGAAGCGATGGCTAGCATACGGTTGTTTCAGTCGCGACGGCCCACTTATCAACGGCTCTATTGGAATCGCATATTGCTGAACGTGTGGCCGACGCTCAATCTTGGACGAGATGAATTGCGTGACCTGGTCAATAAACTCGCGCCCGCCACCGAAGGCCTGGGGTTGGAACAAGTGATTGTACGCGTACGCATTCCCAGTCCGGCAACTGGCGAGTTGCGCGATATGGTGGTGCGTATCTCGAGCCCTGGCGGCACGGGTATGCTCATAACCTTCCGGCCTGCCGATCAGCTACTACAACCAATCAAACCGTTGACCGAATATGGTCAGAAGGTCGTCCGCATGCGCCAGCGCGGACTGATCTACCCTTACGAAGTTATCAAAATACTCGCGCCGGCTCCGGAACACACACGAGCAGAATTTCCTCCGGGCGATTTTGTGGAAATGGATCTCGACCACCAAGGCCGTCTTGTCCCCATCGACCGTCCGTATGGACAAAACAAGGCAAACATCATAGTCGGCATCATCCGTAACTTCACAAACAAATTTCCCGAAGGCATGACACGCGTTCTGTTGCTGGGCGACCCGAGCAAGGATTTGGGCGCCATAGCCGAACCAGAATGCCGACGCATCCTCGCAGCGCTGGATCTGGCCCAAACCAAGGGAGTCCCGCTGGAATGGTTTCCGATCTCGGCTGGCGCCAAGATCGCCATGGACAGCGGGGTGGAAAATATGGACTGGATCGCCCGCGTACTACGGGGCTTGGTGAAATTCACGCAAGCCGGCGGCGAAGTGAATCTGGTGGTTAACGGGATCAACGTCGGCGCACAACCGTACTGGAATGCCGAAGCTACCATGCTGATGCACACCCGAGGCATTCTGATCATGACGCCGAAAGCGGCAATGGTGCTCACCGGCAAGCGGGCATTGGATTACTCCGGGAGCGTCTCGGCCGAGGACAATCAAGGGATCGGCGGCTACGATCGCATCATGGGTCCCAACGGCCAAGCACAGTACTGGGCACACGACATCGATGACGCGTGCCACATTCTATTGCGCCACTATGAACATACCTATGTGGCTCCGGCCGAGCGCTTCCCCAGACGGGCCGCGACTGCTGATCCCATTGACCGGGACGTGCGAGTCCATCCTCACGGCCGGAACGGGGAAATTCGCTTCGAACTGGTTGGCGACATCTTATCGGATGAGACCAATCCCGGTCGCAAGAAATCATTTGATATTCGCAAAGTGATGATGGCGACTGCTGACCAGGACCATCCCCCGCTCGAGCGCTGGGCCGGCATGCGCGCCGCCGAGACTGCGGTCGTGTGGGACGCGCATCTCGGCGGTTATCCCGTCTGCCTCATCGGCATCGAATCCCGGCCAATACCGCGGTTAGGATTTGTCCCTGCCGACGGGCCGGATCAATGGTGCGCTGGCACGCTCTTCCCGCAATCCTCGAAGAAGGTGGCACGCGCGATAAACTCCGCCAGCAACAATCGACCGGTGGTGGTCCTAGCCAACCTTTCGGGGTTTGATGGCTCGCCCGAGTCCATGCGCAGACTGCAACTGGAGTACGGCGCCGAGATTGGCAGGGCCGTAGTGAACTTTCAAGGACCGATCGTCTTTTGCGTGATTTCGCGTTATCACGGAGGCGCTTACGTGGTTTTCTCGCGGGCGCTGAATGAAAACGTCGAAGTGGCAGCGCTCGAAGGAACGTACGCCTCTGTCATCGGCGGCGCTCCGGCGGCAGCTGTGGTGTTCGCAGGTGAAGTAGAAGCCAGAGCGCGTAAAGATGCCCGCCTGCAATCACTGAATCAAGCGATAGCTTTGGCTGACGGCGCGGAAAAAGGCCGGTTGCGCTCCCAGTGGGATGAACTTTTCAAACTTGTGCACTCCGAGCAGCTGGGCGAGATGGCTTCCGAGTTCGACCGTGTACACAGCGTCCAGAGGGCGCTCGACGTGGGTGCTCTCAATTGCATAATTCCACCCGACAAGTTGCGGCCTTACCTCATCGATGCGGTCGAACGCGGCATCGCGAGAGAGGAGGGGTTGCATTCCGGAAAGCACCAAGACGGAAAAGCGAGAGTGGAAGTGGCGGCTGCATTTGCCGCAGGGGCTTCTTGATGGAAGTGTACTGGTTGGAACAAACCGAAGCAGACCTGCCCACGGCAGACGACTGGCTGAGCCCGAACGAGCAGGCTCTGCTGAACGTTATGCGTTTTGCCAAACGCCGTAGCGACTGGCGGTTGGGACGCTGGACGGCCAAGAATGCCCTGGCACTGTATTTCTTATATCTGAAGCTCCCTGCTGATTCACAGGTTCTCGCGAAGCTAGAGATACGATCAGCCTCTACGGGAGCGCCCGAAGCCTATTTCGGCAACCATCCGGCGACGGCCACTATTTCGCTAAGCCATCGCGCCGGCATCGCGGCCTGCGCGGTAACAATGTCTAGCGTGGAATTGGGTTGCGATCTGGAAATGGTCGAACCGCGTAGCGACGCCTTTATCGCTGATTATTTCACGGCCGCCGAGCAATCGTTCATTGCGCAAGCATCTGCCGCAGATCGTCCACGTCTCATCGCGATGGTTTGGAGCGCCAAGGAAAGCCTCCTCAAGGCCCTGCATGAGGGTCTTCGGTTAGACACGCGCAGTGTAATCGTGAAACCCGGCGATGCAGTATTCGATTTGCATGGCTGGGGCCCAATGCAAGTGCATTATGTTGATCGCCGGACCTTCCGCGGTTGGTGGCAACAAGCGGACGGAATTGTGCGGACCGTTGTGGCCGCGCCGCCGCCAAACCCGCCGATTCGCTTGCATTTTCCGAATTACGTTCGCGACGTTGTTTCCCTGTGTACGTAGAGGCTAGGGATAGGCATGAATGTCCACATACATTTCCGAGGCCCGCTGCCTTACCGGGTGCGCTGCGCCATCGAGTTAATCCAAGTTGTTCTCGAGGTGTCTGCCCGCCGGGCAGTTAAAGGCCCGCGCATGCGTGGCTGGAATTGGTTCGTAGAAGTGGTTACACAAATGTTGAAGCGGCACACGTTTGCTGCCTTCCGGATGGGCGATGTGAGGGAAGCGCGCCGCTATCTTGACTCGATCGCGATTAGTTCGTCGGCGCTTTCAAAGGTAAGCATTATTCCGGTGGTTCAAGAGAAGTTCAAGGGAAGCTGGTTCACCGGTAAGAACACAGAACCGTGTGTAACGGTCTTGTATTTTCATGGCGGCGGATATTCCTTTTATCCGCAGGCCTACGCCAACTTTATCGCGATGATTACTCTGGTGGCGAAATCCAGAACGTTTGCCCTCGATTACCGTCTCGCACCGGAACATCGATTCCCGGCGCAGCTTGAAGACGCGCTCAGCGCCTACAGGTGGCTGCTGCAAGAGGGCGCCGATCCTGACAGTCTCATTCTCGCCGGCGATTCGGCTGGTGGCAATCTCGCCTTGACTTTGCTTCTGGCGGCGCGGGAGTCAAAGCTTCCTTTGCCGGCACTGGTTATTGCGCTCTCGCCGCCAACTGACTTCGAACTTGATCCTATCGGCGACTGGAAATTTGACTGGATTGAGAAGCGAATGCTGGAGCAGTGGGCGGACTGGTTCTGCGATGGTGCTGAACGATGGAATCCGTTGGTGTCGCCGGCACGGGCCGATCTAAGCGGCCTTCCCCCTATCTATATACAGGCTGGTCGCGCGGAAATTCTGTACGACAGTATTCAAGCCTTCGCGGATCGTGCCCAAAAGCAGGGAGCGGATGTTGTCCTGCAAACCTGGGAGGACATGAACCATGTCTTCCAGATGTTTGGGCCTGATTCGCCTCAGAGTTTCGAGGCGCTGTCGATGATTGGCCGAGTGATCGACGAAAGGGTCAGGGCGCGACTCGCAATGTGTTCGCAGTGAGTCTTTATGGCACATGGTAACAATCAATTCGATTTCGATTTTATCGTCATCGGTTCGGGCTTCGGCGGCAGTGTGTCCGCGCATCGACTGGTGGAGAAGGGCTATCGTGTTGCGATCATGGAAATGGGCCGGCGCTGGACGCCTGACACCCTGCCTCGCACCAGTTGGTCGATTCATCGTTATTTCTGGCGTCCCAAGCTCGGTCTGCGGGGCTTTTTCAACATGCGGTTTTTCCGGCACGTGACCATCTTTCATGGCTGCGCGGTGGGCGGAGGATCAATAACCTACGCGTGCACCTTGCTTCCTCCTCCAGATAAAGTGTGGGGCGCTGGCTCTTGGATGGGATTGGCCGATTGGAAAAAGGAGATGCCCCAGCACTACGAAACGGCCGCGCGGATGCTAGGTGTGACGGAGAACAGGATCCTCGGACCGGCCGATCATCTGCTGAAGAAAGCGGCGGAAGCAGCGGGCTCTGGGCACACGTTCTACTGTACAAAGGTGGGCATCTTCCAGCCGGCGGAGGGAGAGGCAGGTAATCAGTCCTTCCCTGATCCATTCTTCGGTGGAGAAGGCCCAACACGAACCACCTGTACCGCCTGTGGTGGTTGCATCATGGGTTGCCGGTATGGAGCGAAAAACACACTGGATCTTGGCTACCTATATCTAGCTGAAAAGCACGGAGCGCAGCTCTTTCCCGAAACGAGGGTAGTGAACGTCAAACCGTTGGCCGCCAGCGATGGCAGTGCCGGTTATGAAGTAAGTACCGTAAGGTCTACGTCGTGGATTCACCGCCAGCGTCGGCGGTTCACTTGTCGCGGTGTCATCTTCTCGGCCTCGTCGCTGGGCACCATGGAACTACTTTTTCAGCTTAGAGAAAACGGCTCGTTGCCGGCTATCAGCGACCAACTAGGCCAACATGTACGCACCAATTCCGAATCACTCATCGGGGCGCGCACACCAGGCTATTCCCAGGATCTGTCGCAAGGCATAGCGATCGGTTCCGGCGTCTATATCGACGAGCACACTCACATCGAAGCAGTCCGCTACCCAAGTGGCTCCGATGCTATGGGATTCCTGACTACGATTCTGACCGATGGGCGCCCAGGTCCGCAGCGGATTGCGCTCTGGCTGAAAAACATCATGGTTTCTCTGTTGCGTCATCCGTTCAAGACGGTGCGAGTGCTGCAACCGGTGGGATGGGCTCGGGAGTTTGTGATTCTGCTTTGCATGCAGGCGCTTGACGGCGAGATCGAGATGCGCTGGCAACGCCCCTGGTTCTGGCCGTTCCGGAAGTTTCTTGTGAGCCGCGGCGAGAAGGTACCCACTTACATTCCGAAGGCCAACGAGTTCGCGAAGAACTTCGCGCAACTCACCGGCGGTTTTGCGATGAGCATGCTTCCGGAAATCCTCTTCGATGTTCCTGGTACTGCACATTGTATCGGAGGTTGCGTGATCGCAGATTGTTCGTTCCACGGCGTGGTCGATTCTCGCCATCGCGTTTTTCACTACAAGAATATGTATATCTGTGATGGGTCCGTGGTGGCGGCGAACCTCGGAGTCAACCCCAGCCTGACCATTACCGCGCTGACCGAGCGGGCGATGAGCTTCATTCCTCCGGCGACGGAGACGAATTGGAACGACTCCGCTGGAGACGATGTCGATCGCGTCGCGACCGGACGGCTTCCATGAAAATGTTTATGAATGTCGACACAGCTTTACCTACAAGTTCTCTATTCCGAGGAGTAAAATCCACAACAGAAACGGATAATCTAAAATGCGCGACAATTTCCAGTCGGTCCTGGCACGAGTAAAAGACAAATACACAAACTGGATTCTTGGCAGTATCGATGCAACCTACGACGCCACGAAGTACGGCCAGAACGGCAGCACTCCTTTGGCGGCATTTATCTTAGTCTCCGCTGCGATTGATTTTATGGGGGGCTTTCTTGAGGGTATCGACAGTTTCGATCCCAGTTCCTCAGGCAAAATCTATAAGAGATTCGTCGAAAAATATATGCCCCACTACAGCGCCAAATATGTTTATCGGAGCATCCGCTGCCGTCTTGCTCACAACTATACAATGGGGGACGGAGTCGCGCTAATTCACCAGAACCCAAGCGCGCATGACCCTCTTGGGTCGCATGGAGAAAAAATCATCAATTTCGAAAACTTCTATGCTGACTTCCGAATCGGGGTAGAAAGGTATTTCATCGACCTGCAAAAGGACAAAGGTCTACAAAAGAGGTTCCTACGAAGATCTTTGCTCGGGTTTGCGGATGTTGTTAAGGCTTAAAAGCGATCATCTTTTTTTGTCGTTCAGCAATCCCTGGTCCCTCAAGAGCCTACGCACCTTTTTGGGCGAGATCGACAATCGCGCCGCGACCCGCGCTATCTTACACCCTTCAAGTTTCCATACCTTTGGAATCACGATCGCAGCAAATTCTTCGCTCACCTGTTGGAACGATTTGTTGCCGACGATGCCCTGAGACCACTCCCGGAGCGTTACATTGATGTTGCCGGCTCCGCGAAGTTTGCGCTTAAGATCCTGCAGCTCTCTCCAAACGTAATCCTGATGAGCGGGCTTAAGTTGAGCTGCCGCCGCTTCCGCACACTGCCGGGCCGCTTCCGGATCTTCCGGAAAACCAAGGCAGAGCGCCAAGCCTAAGGCGATATCTGCCTTTGCCTTCAGACGGCTATTCTGTGTGTTCTTTGAACACTCCTGAGCCTCGCGTGCAAATTCACAAGCTAGTTGCGACGATGGGACAAGACTTGATCCTTCCTCAATCTGTTCTTCGAACTTCGCGCGTTCCACCGCAGACTGCAGCATGCGCGCCCGCGCCTTGAGTATGCTGTCTTTTTTTTGGTCCCCCAGTCGGAACGCCGTAGCTCCGTCGGCTGCGGCGCGATCGAGTTCTCCGTTATCGAGGTTCAGATAACCGCGAGTGACGTGAACATTTCCATTGCCGCGATGGTCGTCGTATCGGTCATAGATTTCATGAGCCTTGGCGAGATGTTCGAACGCTTCCGAGCGAAGCCGAGTCAGTTGCTCGCGTCCCCGAGGCTTGGAAAGGGCAGGGGCCGCACGCTGGCTTGTCTTTCTGAATTTCGCCGCTTCTGAATCGATCTTGTCGCCAAGCTGGAGCGCGAGGAGTCTCTTCACGAATGCGATGTTAACGAAAGACCGCGCCAGGCTGCGATTGTAGGGGTCCCTTTTGTTATACAGCTCAATCGCTTTCTGGAACTTGGAAAGTGCTTGCTGATAGTTACCTCGGCGACGCGCGATTCTGCCATAGGCCGAGCTGATGTTTCCGAGAGTTACGTAATCGTCAGTGTCCGCCAACACTTCTTCTGCTTCACTGAGAATCCTAGCCGCTTCCTCCGGCTGACCCTTCTGGAAGGCGATCCAGCCTTCCAATACCCGCATGACGGCGGCCATTTTGGGACACTTCAAGTGCAAGGCAAATTCACGTGCTCGTGCCACGTACGCGAGAGCGTCATCGTACCGACCTTGGCGCCGCAGGCATCGTCCCATCCAGAAATTCGCAATGGAGATCATTTGTTTGTCGCTGATCTCTTCCTCCACCGCGAGGACAGCTTCGAAACACTTGATCGCCTTTCCGAATTCCTCTTCCGACATGGCCACCAGTCCGTTAGCCAAACTCAGGTGGGCGTATTCCCGCAAAGAAAGCGCCTCGGGGCAAATGCTGGAAGAGCGCGACAAAAGGCGCTTCAGTAGTGCTTTGCCTGAGAACCCCAGGTCGATCCATTGGGCGAAATACCCCAGCAGGACGGCCGCGTTTTTCTGCGGCAGCTCGCAGGATTCTACCAGTTCTCTGTGGGCAGCGAGACACCTGAGGCCGCTATCGATTCTGCGCCAAGCAACATCGTCCTTGAGCTGTTTCAGGAATTCGTCAGGGATTCCCGCGTGGTGCGTTGCCGATCGCTTATGTGTGAGGGAAGAAGGCATGCCTTGCCTCGCTTGCGGAGCGAATTACATTCCGAGAACTCGGATCCCGACCAAAACAGATGTCGACTGGCCCAATTTGAACACTAGTCCGATTCGCACTAGTCATTTTGACAGGGAGGCTATCGGGGAGTCTACTCCATCAGGAGGAAAGCGGTTCACCAATTCTGTGGGAGCCGGCGGGAAAGGACAGATCAGAGAGCATGGCGACAACAACGACAAAGATGAGCACGACCGTTGAGCCTCCGTCCTGTTGGAATCGCGTCGTTCCGGTCAACTCCGCTCCGGACGACTTTGATGCTACTCGCGATCTGCCTAAGGACTTCATGGAATTTCTGGTCCCACTCCACACTGCGCTCACTTCTCGCCAGCGATCACTTATTGCTCGCCGCGATTGTGCCCTGGCCGAAGCGCATGCCGGTAAGCCTCCAGACTATCTGCCGCCTTCGGTCGCCACCACAAATTCCTGGCGGATCGAGCTTCCTGAGTGGTGTTTCGACCAGCGGAATCAGATGACCGGTCCCGCCGACGAAGCTGATCTGGTGGTGAAAATGCTGAACTCCGGCGCGCCCGGGGTCATGCTCGATCTCGAGGACTCGACTGCAAACACCTGGGAGCACAACGCGCGCGGAATCAACAACATTCTCGAGGCCCTCGCCGGCCGATTGACGTACTTCGACCGCAAACGCGACTTGACCGTCGCCATCAATCGCAGCGCGACCGTCATTTTTACGCGACCCCGCGGCCTGCATCTTCATCAGGCCGGAGTTCTTCCCGGCGAACTCCTACCTGCGTCTCTGTTCGACGTCGCGATGGTGGCTTATCAAGCGGACTTCGGTGCGCTGAAGCACCCGCTGTGTTTCTACATTCCAAAATCTGAGTGTGCGGACGAGGCACTGTGGTGGCGCGATCTGTTCCAGATGGTTGCCCGGGCCAAGGGTCTGCCATCGAATGCCATCAAGTGCATGGCGCTCGTCGAATCGTATCCATTGGCTTTTCAGATGGAGGAGTTCGCTTGGAATCTGCGCGACCACATCCTCGGGCTGGATCTCGGACGCTGGGACTACATGGCCAGCTTGATCCATTTCAATCTCAAAAACCCGGAATGGGTGCTTCCCGACCGCAACACGATTCCCCACGACGTCGGGTTCTTCCAGAATCTGCGCAATCTCATGCCGGAGATCTGCCACAAGCATGGCATGCTTGCGATCGGTGGCATGACCGCTCTATATCCCAGCCGTGAAGACGCCGAGTTAAACGCTCGCGCACTGAAGATTCTCGCTGAGGATAAGAAGAATGAATCGCTTTCCTTGATGGATGGAGCGTGGACCGGCCATCCCGACCAGAACGAAATCGCCGTCTCGCAATTTCCCGTTCCCAATCAGCTCCAAGCGCGCCCGGCAATCGTGCACACCCGACCCGATCTTCATCCGCTTCCCACGGGTGTCGGCAAGCGTACGCTTGCGGGAACACGCGCCGCGATTCGAACTGTGATTCGTTATCGCAACGGCGTCCTTAACGGCAAAGGGGCCAGCTTGCTTGATGGTTACATGGAAGACCTTGCCACGGACCGCATTTACCGTCTGATGATCGCGCAGCGCATGATGCATTCGGACTCGATCGAGATTTTCGATGAAGCCGGCGCTCAGATTCGCCATACGCCAGAGCTGATCCAGCAACTGTTTGAAGAGGAGCTTAATCGGCTGCTGCGCGAAACGGGAAAAGGAAATGACTCGCAGGTTGCGGCGACACTGCGCGAGGCTCGCAGCATCAGCGAAGAAATGATCCGCCGCGGTGAGTTTAATCCAGTGTGATTTGGTCTTTGTAGAAGTGGGGCCTGTCGTCGATTCACAGTACCTCAAGAACTGAGGCACAAGGAGACGCAAATGTCAGCAAATGGAACTAACGGGGCCAATGGCAACCACAATCATAATCACGCGGATTGGACTACGAATCCGCGCTGGTCCGGCATTTCGCGCCCGTACTCTCTTTCCGATGTGTTGCGCTTGCGCGGCTCTATTCAGATCGAGTACACCCTCGCGCGCCTGGGCGCCGAGAGACTCTGGAATTTGATGCATAGCGATCCCTACGTTCCTGCGTTGGGTGCCATCACCGGGAATCAAGCTATTGAAATGGTGCAGGGAGGGCTGAAGGCCGTCTACGGCAGCGGGTGGCAAGTCGCCGCAGACGGAAACACCGCCGGCGATGTCTATCCCGATCAAAGCCTCTATCCTTGCGATAGCACGCCAAACCTGGTCAAGCGCATCATCGCGCTCTCCTGCGCGCCGATCAGATCGAGTCCGCCGCAGGGAAAAGCTCAGGCACTTACTGGCTTGCACCGATCGTCGCTGATGCAGAAGCCGGCTTTGGCGGTTCGCTCAACGCGTACGAACTGATGAAATCGATGATCGAAGCCGGCGCCGCCGGGGTCCATTTCGAAGATCAACTTTTTTCCGCCAAGAAGTGCGGTCATCTGGGCGGCAAAGTCGTCGTTCCCACGCGCGAGTTCATCGAGAAACTCATCGCCGCGCGCCTTGCGGCCGACGTCTGCGGAGTGCCTACAATTCTTATCGAGCGTACCGACGCCAACTCCGCTGGTCTACTTCTTGCCGACGCCGATGTGCGCGACCGGGAGTTCATTTACGGACAGCGCACGCCCGAAGGGTTCCACCAATTCCGGGGCGGCATCGACGCCGCTATCGCCCGAGGCCTGGCCTACGCACCTTACGCCGACATGCTCTGGTGCGAAACTTCTACGCCGGACCTGGCCGAAGCCAGGAGATTCGCAAATGGCATCCATGCGAAATTCCCAGGCAAACTTTTGGCCTACAATTGTTCGCCGTCGTTCAACTGGAAGAAAAAGCTCGACGACGTCAACATCGCCAATTTCCAGCAGGAACTCGGCAAGATGGGGTACAAGTTTCAGTTCGTTACGCTTGCCGGCTTCCATTCGTTGAACATGGCCATGTTTCATCTTGCCCGCGGGTACGCGCAGACCGGTATGACTGCCTACTCCAAGCTCCAGCAGGAAGAGTTCGCGGCGCAGGAAGTCGGCTACCACGCCATCACGCATCAGCATTTCGTCGGGACGGGCTACTTCGACGAAATTGCCCAGGTCGTCTCTAGCGGCCACTCGTCCACGACAGCGCTGGCTGGTTCGACCGAAGCCACCCAATTCCATGACGTTTTGCCGCACGAGGCTTCGAACGCGCTTGGGTCCGAAGCATGTGCTTGACCGATTGAATTCTACATATCATCCGCCAGACTCGTCGGCGCTGAGTTGACTGTCCATCATGTTGCGTCTTTGGAATTTTGACGGGAGCAGACAGCAACGTCGGACCGAACGTGCCGATTGCCGTGGGTCCCGCAGCTTAAGACACGCGAGGGCGCGGCAACCTCTTTTCCGCATCACCAGCCTGAACAAAAGAACATGCGTGACGAGGAGGAGAGGGACTGTCTCTGAGTAAGAGTCTGCCCACCGATTTAAGTTCGTTTGGCCTCGCATCTGTGACTGCAGTCACATACTCACTGTGTCCATAGCCATAGCGTCACCAGTGTAAGCGAGCCCTCAATTCGCCAAAACGTTTCTGAAGTACCGTAGGCGCAGCATGATCGGTCAGTACGTCCACATGGTGGCAGACCCGAACCGAATAGGGACCGTCAAGGCAGCCCGCTTCGATAAGGACCACGCCTTATTCCTGTTTCACCAAGACCCCAGGATTGAATGGACATTCCCCGACGTCTGGTTGGAAGACTCGGAGCTTGAAGTGTGCACACGGCCACCAGACGAGCAGGTTGCACGAATCAACGACCTGACAATTCAGAATCACTGATCAAGAGGTGAGAAGGGGAAAACTTCCATAGGACTCGCTTACCATCCGGGATAGCCCGATACGTCTGGTTGATCAAGGGGTGCAGAAATGATTGAGAGCGATTCTGACACAGTGCGTCGAATCCACGTGCGCCAGTTGTTCAAGGCGCGACCAGCCGATGAACGTAACGAACTTGGTGTGGACCTATTTTACGCGTGGTTGGAAAAGCGCCACCCGGAGCTACTGATCTGGGGGCTTGAGGATCCGCACGAACGGTCACGTGGCGAGTTGGAGAGATTGTACGAATGAACACAAGGAGCGGCTGTAGGGCCGCGTAACACCGATGTCGATGGGGGATTCGGCTCGCATCAGGAAAACACATCCGAGCCCAAGAAGGCAGTGCTTAAGGAGTTCTGGAAAATGAAAGCACACCTATTCACAGCGATTTTGTTGGTTGGAATATTGACGGGGTGCCAAACGCGCAAAATGACAATATTCTTGGATCAATCCTGGAATCGTGAAAATGTGAAGAATGCCTGTGAGGTTTACACACGTACCTCAAACAACGCTTGTGTACGGATTCCGCGACAGATGGCTGATGATTTGAGGGGGAAATTTGCTTCCGCTTTTCTCCAAAGCCGGGCTTGTAAAGGCATTAACATAAGCTACGACCCTGTTGGCGACGAAGCCATGAAGGACTATTTGAGTGGTTGGAGTCTGACGTTTGACATCGGAATTGACAGCCGTGACATCGACTATACCCATTCGGTGTGGCAGATGCTGGATAATAAAACAAAAAGGCGATTCGAGGGTCCTCTCCGGGATGTAGATGAGGCTGCAATGCAAATCTGTAGGCTCGCGAACGGCCAACACGAATTGGCTTTGCATTAGAGTGGGATTACATTCTCAGCGTAAACACTTTCACGGCCCCCGCTCAGATTTAGATTACCGGAAATTACTGATCAGGACGACGTCGCTGGAGGAGTTGCCCCGGGCCACGACAAGTTGCTTGCCGTCTGGCGACCAATCAAAAGAATAAATCCGGTCAGAAGAGAAATTGGTTAATTGTCTCGGCTTGCCGCCTTGCAGCGGTTGAAGCCAGACATTGCCGACACCGTCGCGAGAATCGAGGAACATTAAACCTTTCGAATCACGACTCCAGAAAAAAAGCCTTCCACCATAGATAGAACCGGAATGTCAAATTGCCTGATAGAAGGACCGCCGGCGAAGGGAAGAATATCCATATAGTCGGTGGCAGGCGGGCGGATCTTCGTCACGGCCAGGAGCTTCAGATACCTGCTTCACGGCTTCCGGTGTGGTCGCCAGTTTGTGCTCCAAAACTATCTCTCCTGCTTCATTCAAGACGCAGTACGCGCTGGAGCGATCTCCCAGATCCAATCCAACGGTCAGTTGCCCCTGGAAAATGTTTTTTCCACTCGTGCGCATAGTGCTAATCTTCTCCATTGCCGGTCTCCTTTTCATTGTGCTTCGAGCACGTCGAACATTGGGAGCGTATCGCATCCCGCTAAGGAGACCGGCCTTCTCATCCCATCTGGTTTGTCGGGAATCTCTAACGAGGTCGGCCGTTGCAAGCGCTTTTTTCTGGAGTGTTGGCCTGCTGCGGGCACACCCGTTACGTATCTGCTGAAAAGCGCCGTTCGTTCGCGTTTCGTGTGTTCACCCGTTGTGCTCGGCTCTGTGTCGCTTCATCCGTTTGGTGCTGTCCACCAACCATCTCTTCGGCCACTACGGACCATGATGACTTATGCGAACTCCCTTCCTGCGAAGGGAGGCGGGTGGCCTAATCAACCGGACGGTGACCGTTCGCACCATTCCCGACTTCAAGCATCCCCGCACAGACAGTACCGCTTTGCTTCGGTCCACGACGACAGAACTCTTGGTAATCGATCTGATCGCGCAACATGATCCACAGCCGAATGCCCAGCTTGCGGGCCGCTGCCACGCGTGCTTTCCCCAAGCCTTTCTGCACCAGTTTGCGACGGTAGAACCGCTGCAGCCCGGGATCGCGGCGCACCGCATGAGCGCCGGCCTCATTCCAAAGAAAGCGCAGCAGTGGACTGCCTTGCTTGGTCAACGCCCCGAGTCGCTGATGCGCTCCGCTAGAGTATTCGCGGGGAATAAGTCCGACGTAGCTGGCCAGCGCCTTGCCGTCTGCAAAGCGTTGCGGGTCGCCCAGAAAGACATCCGTCGCCAGTGCCGTGACCGGACCTACTCCTGGATGGGTCATAAGCAATCGTGCTCCTACGCGCTGCTCCGCTTGTTCGGCGACTTGTGTGGTCAGTTGCTCGATTTCTTCTTCCATCTGCCGGTACAGCGCCTGCAGCATGCTCCGTCGATAAGAAGCATGCGGCGGCAACGGCAAGAACGCGATCTTGGCTTGCCCATCATAGCTCCACAGGCTCGGACCGCGCCGCAAGCCATTCGCCAGCGCGATGGCCTGCAGAGCATTTTGGATCTGCGTGCGCAGGCGCACCCAGTGATGCCGGTGCAGGATCAAGGCACGCAGGTCGAGTAGTTCCTGGCTGGGTCTCCAAATCGCCGGAAAGCGATTTTGCACCAGCAGCTTTAGAATCAGCTCGGCGTCGCGGCGATCATGTTTCTGCTTGCGGGGTTCGGCAGCACGGATCTTTGTGGCGTCTCCCACCCGGCATTCAATCCCCAGCTCCGCCAGCAACTTCAAAAACCATTGCATAGGTCCTATCGCTTCGATGCCCACCAGCACCGGGCACGGGAGTTCGGAATAAAACTCGCGCACTTCGTTGCCTTCGTGCAGCAGCGTGCGATTCACCACTTCCCCGGTTTCCGTGTCGAGCATCGCCAACGTCTGCTGGCGAGCGTGCAAATCACATCCTATAATTCGCATTCGGCCTCCTTCGTTCCGAGCGCTTCGGGGTGAACACCGTAAGTCTACTCGGCTCGTCGTGAGGCCGACCTCGTTATGACATCAATCGGAAAAGTACGGACCAGTACCAACATGGAAGGTAACGCCGTTTACCAGGACTTACTGCGCTCGGCTCAAATGCTGGGCAAGATTAGAAGTCCCGCCATGGTCTCCACAGTGGAGCACTTGTGTAGTGTACGTCTGTGGGCCTGTTGAGAAGTTCTCTGACTTTCGCGAGAAGCCGTTTCAACAAGGTGCGTAGGGAAATTCCGACCTTCATAAAGCGCAGACTAGCGCCGAGTAGCGGGACGATGCCTTCCAAGTTTCGCTGACAAACTTCTTCGAAGTATGAGCGTCCCGTTGTGGGATATTCCTGACAATTAAGGTGGTAGCGCCGACTCAACTACTATGGCACGATTTCTGGATTAACTTAGGTGGGTCATGCAAAATCGCTTCGTGGTGGCATTGCTAGTTTCACTCGCGTCGGCGGCTGCGCAGCTTTACGCGCAAGACTTGGCACCACGAGCCTATGTAATAACGCCAGTGCATTTCAACGCAATTAATATCACTTGGTCTTTCTATGAAGGAGGCGTGAACTTCAATGGAACAATACCGGTCACTAACGCCACCGGTACCTACTCCGTATCGATCTTCAGCTACTACCACTCGCTGAATTTCTTTGGACGCTCGGCAAACATCGTAGCCTACCTCCCCTACGGGGTGGGAACCTTTCAGGGTGACCTCTCTGAGCAGCACAGATCAGTGTACCGTTCAGGCCTGCTGGATTCCAGCTTTCGCTTTTCCGTGAACCTGATGGGCGGCCCGGCGATGCAACCGGAAGAATTTGCAAAGTGGAAGCAAAAGAGGCTATTGGGACTGAGTCTAAGGATGGTTGCACCTACCGGACAATACAGCGGCAAGAAACTGATCAACTGGGGCAGCAATCGGTGGGCGTTCAAACCGGAATTGGGATATTCCGAACGCTGGGGCCATTGGGTGCTCGACGGCTATGCAGGAGTGTGGTTCTACACCACAAACTCGGCATTTTACGCTGGCCCGGTCACCAAACCTCAAGATGAAACGCCGATCGGCGCTCTGGAGGGGCACCTGAGCCACGACCTGAGGCAGCGCCTCTGGGTGTCGCTGGACGCGAACTTCTGGTCGGGCGGCATTACTAGCTTGGGCGGCATACGGAACCTAGCGACGAAGCAGACCGGTTCTCGCATTGGAGCCACGGCTTCATTCCCAATCAGCAAACACCAATCAGTCAAAGTCAGCTATAGCGACGGCACATATATTATCTTCGGCGGAAACTATCAAAACGTCTCCATATCGTGGCAATATTCCTGGTTGGGTCGGCCGAATTAAGACTAGAGATTTCGCGCCACGATCTCCTCAAAGGATAAGCCCCCTAAACGTTTTATCGCGCAGCTCCACGAATGGAAACTTGTGTGTTTGCCTGCTGTAACTCCCGATTAGCCCTAACCGTCCACGTGGATGCTACTAGCCAGATGTCCGATAACCGTTTACTAGTCGGCGACTCGTCCGCGCAACTGTATCAGTCGAAGCTTCGCACCAAGCCAGGCAGGTGGAATCGCAAGCGCGATAAGCGCGAGGGGATACCAGTGGGGCCCGAAGTAGGGAACGCTGTTCCAGGTTACAACTGCGCCTACGGTATTCGCGGCAAGACCCAACGAACCGAGAACCAGGGCATGTAACATGGGCCGAATGGGCGCGAGTCGAGCTGTAATGTACGCGGCCGCGACGCCATAAACCGTGCGATAGGCCGCCGCCAGCAAGAAGACCGACTGGCCAAGCGCGGGGACTATCCCCGCGGCTCGCAGCAACGTGTCCGTGCCGACGGAGAGAATGATGCCCACGAGCGTGCCCGCGACGACGGCGCCGATGCTTCTTAGAGCATTCTTATTCATACTTTTCGATGAGCTCACTACCTTGCGGTACGCATGATATATCAGGTAAACGCAGAGGAAACTCGACAGGAGGCCGCCACCAACGATAACTTTCGCTCTCGGGACATCGCGGACCTCCAATCATCGGGACGTTGCATCGCCATTGGCGCGGTTTAAGCGTTGGTTGCATCCAAGTGAAATGGGTAGGACATTTTGGCAAGAGTGATGAAAGCAGACTCATCGTGCCTCCCTCTGCCGCTACGTTTGGGCCTTATCTCTTCGCCGCACGCTTAGAGAAGTCGCGTCGGCCTTCCGCCTGCGAATACTTTGGATTCCTTATTTTGAGCCAGCCGATACTGTTGCTTTTATAGACGCCGTGTTTCCACTTCGCCACAATTCCTTCCAGGTCGTTGTTGCAAATTTCTTCAAACAGAAGCTTGCCATGGCCTTCGACGTGCTGAGCGTAGATGATTCTTTCCGGCTTGTTTCTCTCCATCAATTCCGGCAGATGTTGCTTCCGGTCGAGAAGCGGGAGATCCCGCAAGTCTTCGTGATTGAGCCATAGCAAATCGAAAGCATAGAACACTGGCGCGCCCCGTCGCGAGAAAAGCTGGTTGAATTGGCTTATCCCGTTCCGGTCGATACAAATAATCTCGCCGTCCAAGATCGCGTTTTGAACTCGAAGCTTGCCTAATGATTTCTTCAAGGAGCCGAACGATTTCAGCAAGTTGCCGTTGCGGCTAACCAGTCTGCACTTTCCCTCTTCTACGTAGGCGAGCGCGCGGAAGCCGTCGTGTTTCAGTTCGAAGATGTAGTCGGGATCACTGAAAGGCTTGGCGACGGAGGCGCATGGGCTGTATGCGAGGGAGCACATCCTAATTCTATAGCACCTACAAGTGGAGTTTGGCGGATCGAGCGAGCGTGGGGGGGAACCGGACATTTCCCGTACCGTTACCCACTCGTACGGCCGTTAATCAGGAGTTGTCCGTCGCAGGCTCCACAGTCCGCGCACCGAGAGGATGACGGAGATGAGCGCGGCCACGCCGAGCGCGATGATCGTCCAGATGAAGAAGAAGGCTCCGCTGGACTTGGCGATTTCGCCGCCGACACCCTTCCCCGTCATGTGGAGGACGGGGACGAGCAAACCCAAGGAGAGACCCGAGGAGTATTATGACGTACCCCGATCGCCGTCCGGCGAGCACTAGCGTTCCGTAAAGCCAAACGAGGAAGTAATCCAACTTGCAGGATTTGCGTCGCGAAACCGGAAAGGTTCCTCATAGTACCAACTTCGGAGAAGGCCGTTTACCAGGATTTATCTCAATATTGACCTATGCTCTAAATAGGCCGTGACGGGGGCGCACGTCGCGATGACCATGGGGGTTACACAATTCAGGCGCGCGGACCGGTGTGTTTTTTTTGTCGTGCGAGCCTGGCTTGGCCATACTAACCGTTGAGATGGCATAAGTCGAAATTCTGCTTTAGGCAGATTATTCCTTGAAGACCAACGGTGGTCCGCTGACTCGTTTGCCATGGAGATCGACGGTAACCTCGACCCGGTCGGCGATCTTGATGAAGGGAATGCCGCTGTTCATGCCGAACTCCTTGCGATCGAAGGCCATTGTCCCTTTAACGTTGCCCTCACCGGTCCCCTTGCCAGTAATTGTAAACGTCAGTGTCTCTGGCTTAGAGACACCGCGAATGGTAAACGTTCCAGGAATATCAAGGGTGTTGGGGCCAGTCTGCACAACCTTGGTTGAGTGAAACGTGATGTACGGATCGTCCTTGGCGTTGAAGAAGTCTTTGCTCTTCAGCTTGCCATCCTTCATGCCACTACCTGTATTCACGCTGTCCGCCTGAATCTTAATGTCCAAGACGCCAGTCGTAACATCCGTAGAAGGAAATGTCATGGTGGCCTCCCATTTGTCGAATTTGCCCTCGATGGCCACCGATGCCTTGACGGAGAACTGAACATCGCTTCCTTCCTTCGAAAAGACAAAAACGGGAACTTGTGCTCGACTCAGTGATGGGAGCACGAGAGATACTAAAAGACAGAGAATAGGCAGTCGCATCGGGGTGATTCTGTGCCTTTCCAATTTCATTGTCAATTGGTCTCAGGCCAACTCCTGGTATGTTTGAATGAATAGGTCAAGGGAAGAGCGCTTGGTGTAGAAAAGCTGAACTCAGCGACCGCGCTGATTCAGAGACACCAAGGAGGCTCCTCATGGGACCTATGTATTACATCGGACTGGATGTTCACAAGCAAAAGATCAGCTATTGCGTGAAGGACAGCAGCGGCAAGCTCCATGCCGAAGGGTGGATTCCCGCCACACGTCACGATCTGGATTGCTGGATGAAAAACTTGCCGCAGCCGTGGAGTGCGGCGCTGGAAGCGACCCTGTTCACGGGCTGGATCTACGATCACCTGAAACCACATGCTGCTGAGCTGAAAGTAGCCCATCCGCTGATGCTGCGAGCCATTGCTGCGGCGAAAAAGAAGAATGACCGCATCGACGCCAACAAGATTTGCGATTGTTTGCGCTGTGATTTTCTGCCGGAGTGTTACATGGCACCGACGGCGATCCGCGAACGGAGACGAACGCTGCGGTACCGCAACCTGCTGGTGCGCCAGATGGTGCAGATGAAGATCAAAATCAGTGCACTGCTGATGGAAGCGGGCGTGAGCTACAACAAGCAGAAGCTGCACAAGGCCGGCTATTTTCGCGAACTGCTGGCCAGCAACCCAAACATGGATTGCGGGCTGCACTCGCTGCTGCGTCAGTGCCGCGAGATGGTGGTGCGACTGGGGAAAATGGAAGCCGCTCTGATCCACTCGCTGCGGCAGGATCGCTTGCTGGCTGAACGTGTGGAACGGTTGATGAGCATTCCGGGGATTGGGCCGATCACCGCGCTAACCTGGGCGCTAGAAATCGGCGAGGTGCAGCGGTTCTCGTCGATCAAGAAAGCCATCAGTTACTGCGGACTGTGCGGGGACCAGCGAAGTTCCGCAGACCATATGCAGCGCACGCCGCTATCGAAGCAGCGCAACAAACACTTACAGACCACGCTGATCGAAGCCGCCAAGATGGCGCCGCGCTACAGCCCAACGCTGGCCGTGCTCTACGACAAGGAAAAACAGAAAGGCAATGCCAATCGCGCCACCCTGGCGGTAGCACGAAAGTTGGTGGCCTATCTGACGGCTGTGGATCGCGGGCAGACGCATTTTCTGGTGCTGGACCGCGACAGCTGCGCCGCCGCGTAAGCTAGGCTGGAGAGAAACGAATTTTTCAGCGCGTGGCCAGCCAGGTCTTGCCGTTAAACCGACTGAGCACGAGAACGCAAGCTCCCGATGCTCCCGTTGATTTGTTTCGAGACTGGCAGGAGAACACAAACTCAATCTTGTTGGGCAGTCAAACGAGCTGTGCCAGCCAATGGATGTCTGGTTCTATTCGCGAATAGAAATCGCGGCCGAGAGGCCAACACGACGCGCTGAAGCAGAAAAAGAATTTACACCAGCGCTCCTCCCGAGCGCGTCGGGAGAGCTTTTTGCCTTTTGACACAGACCTATCATGGATGTCGGGTAATCGGAAAGGTTCGAGCTAGTACGTACTTCGGCGGTTTCCCCGTTAATCGGGACTCAGCATGTCAGGTTGTTAGGTTTTCACCAAGAGGCCCATTCCGGTTCTGCCCAGACGTTATGTCATTTTTGACAATAGCAATCAGTGTTCCCGAGTGAAAACCTAGGAGAACGCGATGTCGTCGTGACGTTCACGCTTAGGGAGGAATTCCATGCGATTAGCTTTTCTCTGCCTGTTAGTCCCTGCCATGCTGCCGTCAGTAAGCCGGGCCCAGGTTCCCGTATTCAAGATTACGCCGGAAGTAAGCACGGTTCAGTTCTTCGTTAAGGCGTCGGTTGCTATCGAGGGCAAATTCGAAAAGTGGGACGCGACTCTAACGTTTCCGTCAACGGATGTGACGACCGGCGTGATGGATATCAAGATCCAGGCCGACTCCGTGAACACCGGAAGCGACATGAAGAACGACAAGCTAAAGGGCAAGGACTTCTTCAATGCCAAAGATGATCCGTACATCACGTTTCACTCAGACAAGATTGTGCAGACTGGCCCCAACACCTTTGAGATGCCCGGAAAGTTCACTATTCGTGGCGTGTCCAAGGACGAAACGCTGACGCTAGTGGTTTCCGGTGAGAGAGGGTCAGGCCAAGGGGAAGTTAAAGGGACAATGGCGTTCGACCGTAAGCAATTCGGTATGAACAGTGGCATTCCCTTCATCAAGATCGCCGACCGCGTCGAGGTGACTGTTAACCTCCAGGCAAAGCGAGTCAGCGGGCCTCCGTTGGTGTTCAAAGAATAGTGTGCCTAGCAGTGGTCAGAAGGACATCGTCTTTACAGGGGCCGAGATGGAATCGGTCGAACTCAGCGACAAGCCGTGGAATTTCAAGGCGTCGCGTTGGTCGAGACGTGGAGGAATGAAATTGCCTCGGGTAACCGACAATTACGTGTCTGCGGAATTGAAACTGCCTCCTTCTAACCGTGCATTGTTAGTTTTGACAATTACATCCCCTGAATATTTCAGAGAACATCAGCCCAGAAAATGCACGTGACGCGCTCCCGTCGGTTCAGGCCTCCTGACGGAGACCACTTGGAACCATTTGCCATCCAAACGCTCGCCGAATACATCGAGAGGAAAGTGATGGGACAGCTATGAACTGGCCAACGCGAGAGGGACTTGCTGTGGGGTCACTGGCAGTCTTTCTCCTGTCAGCTCTGCCGCTGTTCGCACAAGACACGCCTGTTGGTCCTGAGGGAACTTCAGTTGCGACGGAGGCAACACCAGCCGCAGCAGTGAACACCGACGCGTTGAGAAACGCGGCGCAGAATCCGGTGGCCAGCCTCATCAGCGTTCCCTTGCAGGATAACTTCAACTTCGGCATCGGTCCGGCCGACCGCACCCAGAATGTCCTTAACATTCAGCCGGTAATTCCGATGAGCGTGTCGAAAGACTGGAATCTCATCGTCCGCTGGATTACCCCAGTCATCTACCAACCTCTTCCCGTGGCACAACTACCCGGGACACCTTTGCAATCCACTGGAGTCTATGGGCTAGGCGACATGAACCCTTCGTTTTTCCTAGTGCCAAAGAAGAGCAAAATAATCTGGGGCGTCGGGCCGACTGTCGTGCTGCCGACAGCAACCAATACGACTTATCTCGGGCAGGGGAAACTCAGCGTGGGGCCATCGGTCGTCGTGCTGGTGCAACCGCCACATTGGACTATCGGATTTCTTGCAAATAACGTCTGGTCTGTGGCCGGTCATTCCGATTTCAATTCCGCAGGCCAGGTCAACAAGCCTCCCGTAAACCAGTTCCTCCTGCAATGGTTCGTGAACTACAACATGAAGAAAGGGTGGTACCTCACCACTTCGCCCATCGTCACAGCGAACTGGCGGGGAGGCGATAGTAACGTGTGGACGGTGCCCTTCGGCGGAGGGGTGGGAAGAATCATGAAGCTTGGATTCCAGCCGGTGAACGTCACCGCGCAGTTCTATGGCAACGCCGTTCATCCGCCGGGAACTTCGCCTTGGGGCCTGCGCTTGCAGTTTGTGTTGCTGTTTCCCAAGCTAACCAAGGAGCAGGAGAAGATGTTGATGGAGCAGAAACTGAAACAGTTGGAACAAGAGCCGCCGCCACCCCATAGCAATTGAATCTTGAGAGATTAGTTTGAACAAAACATAAGGGAGGACGTTTTATGAAATGGTCTGGGAGAATAAGCCTCGCCTTGACGACCGTTGCTACGCTTTTTAGTGCGGCAGCACCACCCGCCAAGGCGCAGGCGAAGAAACCAAACGTCCTAGTAATTTGGGGCGATGACATCGGCCAGTTCAACATCAGCGCCTACAACATGGGCATGATGGGGTACAAAACGCCAAACATTGATCGCATCGCCCATGAAGGTGCGCTCTTCACGGATTGGTATGGCCAGCAGAGTTGCACCGCCGGACGCGCAGCGTTCATCACAGGGCAGTCGCCCATCCGCACCGGCCTCACCAAGGTCGGACTGCCCGGTGCTAAGGAGGGTCTGACCAAAGCTGACCCGACTCTCGCTGAATTGCTCAAGCCGCTCGGCTACACGACTGGCCAGTTCGGCAAAAACCACCTCGGCGACCGCAACGACATGCTGCCCACGGTACATGGGTTCGATGAGTGGCTGGGCAACCTCTACCACTTGAATGCGGAAGAGGAGCCGGAGAATGTGGACTACCCAAAGAATCCGGCGTTCAAGGCGAAGTTCGGCCCACGCGGCGTCTTGCATTGCTTCGCCACGGACAAGGACGATACTACCGATGACCCGCGCTTCGGCATGATGGGAAAACAGAAGTGTGAGGACACCGGCCCTCTGTCGCGCAAGCGCATGGAGACGATTGACGACGAAATCACCGCCGGAGCGATCAAGTTCATGGACAACGCGGCGAAGGCCGACAAGCCGTTCTTCATCTGGTGGAACTCCTCCCGTATGCACACCTACACACACCTCAGCCCTAAATGGGAAGGCAAGACCGGCCTGGGTATTGAGGCGGATGGCATGGTCGAGCACGACAGTGACGTTGGTGAATTGCTTGACGAGTTGCAGAAGCTAGGCATTGAAGGCAACACCATCGTCATGTACTCCAGCGACAATGGTGCGGAGTTCTTCCTTTGGCCTGATGGCGGCACAACGATGTTCCGCGGCGAGAAGAACACGCAATGGGAAGGCGGATACCGCGTCCCCTGCATCATTCGCTGGCCAGGCGTCGTCAAGCCCGGCACGATTATCAACGACATAGGCGCCCATGAGGACATGTTCCCGACACTGCTCGCGGCGGCGGGTGACCCCACCGTCAAGGAGGACCTGTTGAAGGGCAAGACGGTCGGCGACATGACCTACAAGGTCCACCTCGACGGCTACAACCTGATGCCATTCTTGAAAGGAGAGGTGGCCGAATCCCCGCGTCACGAGTTCATTTACTGGACCGACGGCGGCAGTGTGGCGGCGCTGCGCTACAACAACTGGAAGATGACCTTCCTGCGGCAAAATTCCATTGGATTCAAGGTTTGGGAAACCCCGTTCGAGGAACTGCGCTGGCCGATGCTGACCAATCTTCGCATGGACCCGTTTGAACGCGCCAATGACGAATCCACCAGCTACATCGACTGGGTCGGACCTCGCATGTTCATGCTGGCACCCGCCGCCTACGTCGGGCAGTGGTTGCAGAGCTTCCGCGAATTCCCTCCGCGAATGAAGCCCGGCAGCTTCAGCCTCGACCGCGTAATGGAAGCGGTAACCGCACCCCCTACAGGCAGCAACTGAGGCCAAGTCAAATTACAATTACTGGAAGGGCGGCTCGAATGGGACCGCCCTCTTTAATTTCGTTTGGAAAAACATCGGAGACCTTGACTCTGTCAATCCAAACTCCCGATTTGTTTGAATGAATAGGTCAAGGGAAGAGCGCTTGGTGTAGAAAAGCTGAACTCAGCGACCGCGCTGATTCAGAGACACCAAGGAGGCTCCTTATGGGACCTATGTATTACATCGGGCTGGATGTGCACAAGCAAAAGATCAGCTATTGCGTGAAGGACAGCAGCGGCAAGCTCCATGCCGAAGGATGGATTCCCGCCACACGTCACGATCTGGATTGCTGGATGAAAAACTTGCCGCAGCCGTAGAGTGCGGCGCTGGAAGCGACCCTGCTCACGGGCTGGATCTACGATCACCTGAAACCACAAGCCGCGGAACTGAAAGTAGTAGCTGTCATTTAGATAAGCGTATTGCGCGGTTTGCCGCTGCCATCAGAACGCAGGGGAGGCAAGCTAGGTCTAATCTCGCCTCCCCTTTGTATTCCCCGATCAGGGGAGTTGTCATTAGCCAGGGGCTCATCAGCTAATCAGTGATAAGAAGGATGCAACCATGTAATTCTCAAAAACTGTCCCATATTGGACAGTCATTAGCTCATTTTGAGCGTAGCCTTCGCATCAGTTCCCGGCCAGATTGTCAAAGGGCGAGACTGGCCTCTTTCAGGGGAGGCAACTTCATTTGCTTTTCGGTGGCAAAGGCAATCTGTATATCTGCCTTTATAGAACCCCGAGCGGTGTTGGGTAGCGAGGCGATCCACGGCGGTTGGATTCCATCTATACCGCTCCCTACGGACGCGAGAGGCTTTTCTGTTTGAAAACGTTATGGGATAGCCCGATAAGCATCCAACCCAAATTCAGCTGGCTTTACTGATCTCTGTGGAATGCAAACGTCGCAGCGTCCAATCAAGCAGGAACAGAACGTTCGGAATCGCCAGGATGGCTAAAACGTCGTACCGGTTTATGTGAACCACCGTGGCAAACGCCCCGAGCGCGAACAGAGAAATCAGTGCCGCTGGAAATTCCCACTTCCAAGCAAGCACCATCGCCGCAATCGCTCCGAATAGGAACATCATGCCGGCCCAGTCCCGCGGAGAAAAGCGCAAAGAGCCCCGTGGCTCCCCGAGAACGAATATAAGAAAGATGACCGCAACGGCCACCGCAGTCACCCGCGCTGTCCACCGAACGACCGAATCAACCCGAATTGACATTCGCTTCTCGCCTGCGCGGAAAAGATCGGGCTCCGCTTCCCTAAGCATCCGTGTCTCTAGGCAGGTTTTCTGTGCGTGGAGTCACGGGTGCATGTAACGGCTGTCTTACCGGGCCTTGCGGATTTCGTGCTGCCACTGATCGCTTTTCTCCACCCTAGCTCTTAGTAAGTCGGGAAATCGGAAATCTCTAACAATGTCGGCCCTGTCAAATCCTTCTTGAAGCAGACCTCTTCCTCCACTCCTGCGAGTGGTCTTATTTGTTCTTGATCTTCTGCATCGACGACCACGGCTCGCTCATAATCTTTCGGTCGGCTTCAGTCCGACCTAAACATCTCTTCGATCGGTACTTCGACCATGATTAGTAATTCAAACTCCCTTTGCAGGGAGCGGGACGCCCAGTCAAGTGGACGGCGCTCTACTTCACGCCATTTCCGATTCCGAGCTGTCCCGCGTACGAACCGAACTCTAACGACGGTGAATACTCACAACCATTCCGCCACATCCAGTACAACCGAACCGCCAGCCGGCGTCCCATCGCTACCTTGGCTATGCTTTTGTGTCGACGCATCGCCAGGTGCATGTACCGACGTCTCCAGTCAGGATGAATGCGCGCCGCAGCTTGGGCTGCCTCCACCAACAAGAAGCGCAACAACGAATTGCCTTGCTTGCTGATGTGTCCAAGTCGCTGCTTGCGAGCACTGGAATTCTCACACGGAATCATCCCCACGTACGTGCCGATCTGCTTGCCGCATTGAAACCGCGTCGGAGTTCCGATGATCAACACGTAGGCGAGTGCCGTCAGCGGACCGACACCGGGATGAGTCATCAGCCGCAGCGCCTCAGGTCGCTTCCTGGCTTCCCGCTCGACGGCTGCAGTTAACTCCTCGATGATCGGATTCATACGGTCGAGCAACCCCAACAACTCTTGCCGACGGCGACTGGCCCAAGGAGCTAACGAGAGTTTCTCTAACACTACTCGTCCTCTTTCGCTGAATAGTTTCTTCTTCCAGCGATAGCCCTCGTTCATCGCCAAGGCATGCAACTGATTCATGATCCGCGTGCGCATCTGCACCAACCGATGACGGTGCCAGAGAAGTTGTCGCAGATCCCGATTCTCCGGGTCCGGCATCCAAATTTGCGGAAAGTTATTTTCCCGCAAGAGCCGGAGTAGGAGTCGGGCGTCCTCACGGTCGTACTTCTGCTTCTTCACGCGCTTGGCTTTGATCTCCGCAGGGTCTCCGATCCACAGCTCGAAACCCAATTCAGCCAGTAGCCGCTCGAACCAGCGTGAACATCCGGTAGCTTCCATGCCTACCCGCACGCAAATTCCTCGCAGCTTCAGGTCTCGATAGAATTTCTCTGCTTGTCCATCACTGTGGTTCAGTTCCTGCTCACCGCACTCACCAGTCTCTTCCACAAAAAATGCAATCGTCTGAAAGCTCGGGTGGTAGTCTACGCCTATCAACATCATGTTCGGCTCCTTTCTCCCGAACCTGTGGTCGTTACGCAACCGCAGTCTACTCGGGTCGAGGAGCCGACATTGTTATGCAATCAAGTATGTACTGAAAACTACTTGTCCGGGAAGGCCGTCAATCAGGACCTAGAAATTTTCCGCCCGCCGAAGACGGCAAGGGTGGCCTTGGCTTGTACGAAGGCCACCCCTGCCACCGGGTTACGAACTGCGGCGTGGTTGATTAAAATCGGTGTCTTGGAAGCTTCCGTTTCTTGCTCACTTCGCCTGAAGAGTCTCGATATAGTCAGCCAGTGCCTTCAGCCGCATTTGGGGAACCTGTGAGTGAAAACCGTCCATCCGCACGAACAACTCTCCCCACACCGGCATCTGGGCATTCCCGTGTCCCGGCACGTTTCCGCCTTCCATCACGCTTTCATAAACCAGCATCCGGGGATATGTGCCACCGTGGCTTTGGGTCAGTTTGGTCAGGTTTGCAGGCGCATGTTTGAAGGCAGGCGCTGCTGGGCCGTTGCCTTGTCCCGTGATTCCGTGGCACGACGCGCAGTATTTCGCGTACATCTGATCTCCTGCGCTCGGATTTGTGTAAGTGATGGGGACCATTTTAATCGTCGTGGTTTGTGCTGCCGCCGGGATTGCCACTAGAAGCACGGCAGCAACCACGATCACGGAACAAATGATTGCTAGTTGGATCTTGCTCAAGGAATGGGCCTGCTTACTGCGCATAAATCACCTCCGTAGTTTCCAAGCCAAAGTGAGAACCATAAAATTCGTTGCGCTCACCGCCGCCCGGTTGGCGGCTGGGGCGAGAATCCAACTGGTCTAGAAACGGTTCAATTCGCCGCAAGTCTCTTCCGTGTATTGACTTTGTCTCCGCGCAGTGCTCTGATGAGGCAGGATTTAGCTTCAGCATCCTCTGGCGATTTCCCAGGTCCCGGGCCCCTCGCTCCATTTTGGAGTCCGCCATGGGCAACTCGATCCCAGGCGAGCCGCTTCTCCGCTTTCAGGATTTCCAGGTAAATCTGCAAACCGGCGAACTGTGGGAAAGCCGGGATTCGGCTGAAGCTACAGGACCAGCCCTTCAAGGTTCTTTCGACTCTGCTACAGCATCCCGGCCAAGTCGTCACACGAGAGGAACTCCACAAACTCATCTGGCCGCAGGAGAGCTTTGGGGATTTCGACCACGCCATCAATCTCGCCATCAACAAACTCCGCGCGACCCTCGGCGATTCCGCCGACGTTCCCCACCTCATCGAAACACTCCCCCGCCGTGGTTACCGATTCATGGCTCCTGTCAATTCCCACCCGCTACCGGAGACAGTACCTGTTCGAAACTTCCGCACTAAATGGGGAGTAACTGGTGTAATGGTCAGCGTCGTGGCACTCGCTTCGGCATGCTATTTCTATTTCCATCGTGCGCCAAAGTTTACGGACAAGGACACCATCGTTCTTTCCGATTTCGACAACAAGACGGGGGACCCTGTTTTTGACGGCACGCTTCGTCAGGGCCTGGCGGTGCAACTCGAACAATCCCCTTTCCTAAGCCTCATTTCTGACCAGCGCATCCAGGAGACCCTAAGCCTCATGGGACAACCAGCCGATACCAAGCTCACACCGCAGATAGCCCGAGAACTTTGCCAACGGACAGGGAGCACCACCGTCATTGACGGCTCGATCGCGCAGATTGGCAGTCGGTATAGTCTGATTCTGAAAGCTCTGAACTGTGCGAATGGAGAATCACTCACAAGCACAGAAGCTGAGGCGAGTGACAAGAGTCATGTCCTGGAGGCTGTGGGGAAAGCAGGTTCAGAAATCCGCAAAAAGTTGGGCGAATCCTCAGCACGATTCAAAAGTTTGATACGCCGCTTGTGCAGGCCACGACCTCATCGCTCGAAGCTTTACAGGCCTTCAGCCTCGGAGTAAAGACCAGGGCAGGAGAAGGCGTAGGCTCAGCCACGGCCATACGCTTCTTCCAGCGGGCCATCCGTTTGGATCCGAATTTTGCCATGGCCTACGGCGTGCTAGGGGAAAGCTATGACGAAATCGGTGAGCCCAGTTTATCCAGTGAGAACGTTAAGAAGGCTTACGAGTTGCGCGAGCACGTTAGCGAACTGGAGAAATTCTATATTGAGTCGCACTACTACGAGAATGTCACCGGCAACCTGGAAAAGGACCGCCAAGTTTGTGAAGTGTGGGCGCAGACCTATCCGCGACGCCCTCCGTACGGGAACCTAGCCACTATTTACTGGCATTTTGGGCAATATGACAAATTCCTGGAGCAATATCGGGAGGCGCTCCGCCATAGGGAGTCCGCTTTCATTTATTCCCTTCTTGTTTTCAGCTATATAAATGTGAATAAGTTGGAGGAGGCCGAGGCTACGGCCAAAGCAGCGCAAGCGAAGAATCTAGATTCTCCTAGCCTGCACTTGTTTTTGTACATTCTTGCCTTCTTGAAGAACGATGCACCGGGGATGGATGAACAGGTAGCCTGGTCTAAAGGCAAGCCGGGAATGGAACAGACGCTGCTGGCAACGGAAGAGGAAAGGGCTGCGTATGCCGGGCGGCTTAGAAAGGCCCGGGAGTTTTTGCGCCAAGCGGTGGCTTCCGCCCTTTGGGCCGAACAGAGGGAGACAGCAGCGGATTGGGAGGCCGTAGCGGCCCTACGGGAAGGATTCTTTGGCAATGCAGCCGAAGCTCGTCAGCGAGCCGCGGCGGCACTCCGTCTTTCGACGGGCAAGGGTGTACAGGATGGAGCGGCGCTGGCGCTGGCAATGTCAGGGGATGTGGCTCGGGCCCAATCGTTGGCCGATGATTTGGGGAAACGCTTTCCAGAAGATACCATCGTACAGTTCAGCTACTTGCCGACTCTGCGCGCACAGATGGCGCTCGACGGCAAAGACCCGTCTAAAGCCATCGAGGCTCTTAAAGTTGCCATTCCTTACGAACTGGGGGCACCCGGCAACGATGGTTTTGTGCCCTTTCTATTTCCTGTCTACGTGCGCGGGATGGCCTTTCTGGCCGCGCACCGAGGCCGCGAAGCCGAAGCCGAATTCCAGAAAATCCTCGACCATCGTCACGTTGTGACCTTTGAAATTATCGGCGCACTCGCGCATCTCCAAATCGGCAGAGCGTATGCCATGCAAGGCGACACCGCCAAGGCCAAAGCGGCCTATCAGGATTTCCTCACGCTATGGAAAGACGCCGACCCTGACACTCCCATCCTGAAAGAAGCCAAGGCGGAGTACGCGAAACTACAGTAGTTCTTGCTGAAATTCTGCGCGCAAACTTTGTCAACTCCTATGTATTACATCGGGCTGGATGTGCACAAGCAAAAGATCAGATACTGCCTATCAACATCACGTTCGGCTCCTTTCTCCCGAGCCTGTGGTCGTCAGACAACCGCAGTCTACTCGGGTCGAGGAGCCGACATTTTTATGCAGTCAAGTTCGTAATGGGACTGGTCAGATCGGTTGAATCCCGTTTATTCCGAAATAACTCGGTCGGCCCACTCAATTAGAGAAACGAAAACAGCGGGATTGCCGAACTTTGCGCCCCAGTTGGCGAGATCATTTTCCGAAACCCCACGGGCTCGGGAGCAAGCTCCTCAGGAAAACACAGGGATGCGCTTGGCGATGATCTTCTCGCGCAATTCGCTGAGCGGTGGCCAACCAATGGGAATTACCGCATCCGATGTCGCCTTGCGCATCAGGTAGGTGGCGTCAGCGGTCAGGAATATCTGAACTTCGTGGCCAGCGTCCGACAAAGCCAGGGCATGCGCAAATACAAACGAAGCTCGAGTGGGATCATCGGTTCCCCAGGAACTCCGCATCATGATCTTCAGAGTTTTTTTCGCGTCCTGGGCCTTCGCGCCCAGTGCTAAAAGTGGTAGGCCCAATAACTGCGACAAGAATTTGCGTCTAGCCATAACTGGTTTCTCCTGAGTTTGCTCGATCCGGTAAGGTGCTGGAGAAAATACCTTGGCATCTTAGGAGTGTCAATTGGCTAAGTCCTTCCATGAGAAGGCCGGTCCCTGTCAAGAGTGTGTTGCTCTTTCCATGAGTTTTTCTCTCTTTTCCCGTTCAGCCAAGCCGCCTCTGTCGCCACCCTTCCATCCGCACTCTTGTGCGGGAACACGATGATTCGCCCACCCGGGAACGGGCCATCAGTTCGGGCTAACGGCCAACGACTCTCTAGAAGCCGCCTTCCCGTGCAACCAGACCATGCTGATGGTGTCATATGCATCCACGCTCTCCAATGGCGATTTCTTCAACAGGACAAGATTGGCGATCTTTCCGGGCTCAATTGTTCCGACCTGCGATTCCATCTTGAACTCGCGTGCGTTGTTGATGGTCGCGGCCCTAAAAATCTGCGCGAGAGACATCCCCGCGCTTTGGAGTTGTTTCATCTCCAGGTAGCCATTCAGGCCAGGCAGATTCCCATAGGTGGGACTTGATGGCGTATCCGTGCCGAAGACAAAGTTTGCATCTTTGTTCGCCAGGTATCGAACGACCTGCCGCACACGCCGTAGGGGGCCGTATTCGTAGTCCTCAATGATCGAAGCGCCGGGAGCACCTTCTTCATTCAGCTCTTTTCCGAACCACTGGCCGTCTGGGGTCTGGAACCATTGCGCCATTTCCTTCGGCACCACCTGGGCGATGGCGGGAAGTTTCAAGTAATCGGGGTCGAAATATGCCAGCTCGCCGTACAACACCTGTATCGTCGGCTGATAGCCAATTCTCTTTTCTACAATCTGGTCGAGGAGTCGCTTGATCTCAGCAGGCAGTTCCTCTTGCTTGTCTAGCGCCTGCCAGTGCCACATTCCGTGCGCGATAACATCGACATTTCCTTCGACGGCGAACTGTTGTGCTTCAAACCCATTAGCATGGATCATCAGCACCAGACCGTTCTGGGTCGCCGCTCTGCGGATTTCTGCAAGCACATCTGGACTCATCACCGGCAAGTTCTTGTCCTTAGCAAAGCCCCGCTCAAAGTATGTTTTGACGCAAATCCCGCCAGCGCTCTTCACTCGGGCCACATCCGCGGCAGGCGTGTGATCTCCGGGATTGTACTCGGGCGGAATGCGACCGGCCTGCTTCGGGTCATAGATGAAATTCGGAAAAGGCTTGAACCGTTCCGCGGGTGGCGCGAACGCCATCGGGTAGCCATTGGCGAAGGGTAGCGATCCGCCGCAATCGTACAAATCCGGATGCAGGGGGGCATCCCGGAAATCGTCTAATACGTGCTGATCAACCACGGCCAGGTCCACCAACGTCGTATAGCCGTAGTAAAGGTAAGACCGTGGGAGTTGCTCGAAATACTTCTTCACCATTTGCGACTTGCCTTGACGTTGGGAAAAAGACATTCCCGGAACGCTGGCAAGGTGGACGTGCGAGTCGATTAATCCCGGAATCAGATATTGCCCGCGTCCGGAAACGACCTCTGCTCCAGCAGGCTTCTTCCCCGGTTTACCTCGCTCAACTCTCGCAATTCGCCCTTCTTCGATTAGCACACTACCCCTCTGAATTTGATTAAGGCTCTCGGGGGAAACGATCGTCACGTCAGTGATCCAGGTTCGCTTCGCGTTCTGATTCCATGCGGGAACAGCAAAGGCCAGAACTGACAGCGGCGCTGCCAACAAAATTCGACGCGTGTTCATTTTGTCCCTTTGAACTGCGTGATGCGCGGCAAGCGCCATTCTACTTGCAGAGTGACCCACGGTACCAGGGCGGCGGACTCGCTAAGTCCTTTAAAACCGTCGCGACTCTAAAGGGCTGTTTCCGAAGGGGCCGCAAGTCGGTGAATCTGTTGCCCTGATTTTTGAGCTTTTCGCGAGTACAAGACTAATCCTTCGGGAACCGGGTACATCCATCCTGTTGATGACCTATGACAACGACCCGCCGTGCACATACAAGACCGAGTCTTGCACCCAGCGATGGGACATCTGGCCTACATCTCAAGACGGCAAAATCGTGCAACTCGTCAATGTGTACAGCGGGCAGTGCGCCGATGTGACGGCGAACGCAACTGGCCCTTACCTCATCCAATACTGGTGTAAAGGGGAAACCGAGGGCTGGGACAACCAGCGGTTCACGCTTACAACCTATCCTGACGGCCGCGTGGATTTCTCTCCCGTGAACGCTCCCCAATTCCGGGTCCTTCCAGTCTCCGTGAGGCGGCAGCGCGGTTTATCACACGCATCCGCACGGCAATAAATAAGGGCTGCCACGACGCTGCGATGAGGTCGTAACAGCCTGTTTAGGTCACGATGGAGATCAAGAACCTATACCTGCTAGTTGGCATTGTCAAATAGAAAGGGGCGGCTCGACTGCCGCCCTTGGGCTGTTACTCAATTAATGTACTGGAACCCAGTGAAAAAACCCAACAAGCCACCAAGGAAAAGGAGCAAATCGCATGCCTCGTGACCCGAAAGAACTCGGAAATAAGCTGGCCAGCTATGCAGATGCTATCGTCGCCTTCGCTTTTGTTCAAAGCGTTGCCTTTGCTTTCGCTCTGGGAAGTAACGACACGTTTCTCAAACACGCGGTGCGAGGGTAGTGGCTCATTCCCTCAGCGCTACTGGTCGCAAATCTCCTTTACGCATACTTGGTGCATACCTGCCAACGTGGGGAAGATGCGCTTTTCGATCCAGCGGCTTCATCCGTAGCGGTTTGGGTAAGGAGAGTGCGAATTTGGCGTTTCCTCGTGATCGGGCTCGGATTGATTGTCTCGTTGGTGGCATATGGCGCCAGCTTCTATGGTTACTATCACGATAGTGGGACTCTCTGGTTTCATGCATCTAATTGGGCACATCATCCTGCGGAGGTTTCGCAAGCTCACATCTGCTTGGGCAGAGCGAGCGGTTAAGGATGGTATCCCCCAAAAACACCCCAATAACCACCAAGCACTACCGGGACCGACAAAGAGAACGGCGACCCGCGTTGGGTCAGCCCAGATGCCGTTGATGATCCACCCGGCCCACCCTTGCCTGACGCCGGCTTGGCGTCTAAACTCGCCCCGTGCACAACCAATTCTGCGAAGTTCGCGGCTTCATCGAAGCCGCCAACACGACCCGCGGGTTCTTTCGCCCCCACTCCGCAAGTTCTCAGGGGTGCGAGTGGCTATCATCACGGCATGATTATGCTTCAGAAAACCAGAAGCGAGAGTTTTTCCAACATCACCCGATCCTAAGATTCCGACTTTCATGTTTCACGGGTCTCCTTTAATGGATTCCGCCGATCCATAATTTATGCTTGACCACGTTGCTCGCCATCATGCCTTCCCGCCGAGCAGGCGGACGATCTCTTCGGCTACGTGGCCTTCCCAGTCACGGTTGTAGAATTCTTCCGGAGAGACGGACTCCGCAATAAACGCTTTCAATTTCTTCATTGTCGCCACAATATTGAAAACACGGGGGCGCGCACGGTGATGACTTATCCGAACAATTTGCGCATGATCTCGTGTACCCAGACCCAGACAGTAGGTTGTGCGGCCGTGGCGAGCAGGCTTCCGATGGCGCCTTCGGTGACGTTGCGGAGCGATCTCCCGGCTTGTTTGATAATCACTGGATCGGGCGGGCTCGTCGGTGAGCTGGGCCTTCATGGTCGCAATTTGCGCCTCCGCTTTTTGCCGTTGCCGCGCGTCGATCTGCAGCTCGCCAAGATGCAAGGTCAATTCGGTAACAAGTCGGTTGAGATCGGCAAGGTCCTGGGGAGGGTAGCTGACTGTCTGGTTCTGCGTCGAGTGCACTCCTCCCTGTTGGACTGGCGAATTGCTCATTGCTCCGACGTGCATGGTGTTGTAGACGATGTTGTAGCTCACCGAGGGAAAATTCGCGCTCGGCTGGTCAGGGCGGCGTTGCGCCCCCTCTATGGCGTCTATCCCCGCACCATTTATGCGCGCGGTATAGTCGATGTTGAAAGTGTCGATCAGTCTTCTGTCTCTCAAATAGCGCCACGCAGCTTTTGCATCTTCCTCGGACAATCCCGTATTCAGTTCTTCTATGAACACAGGCTCAGTCCTTGCGCGTGTCGCATCATAGAGGGCCCGCAGAAGTCGCAGAGCCTTGCTTTGATTTGTGGAGTTTTCGGTCACAATGGCGCTCCTGCCTTGAATGAAACCGATCTCGACATCTCGAAGGGCATTTTCGACGCGGCGGTTGAACCGGTCGTGGGTTTGGCTGAGAAGCTGGTTCGGCTGCATCCGGTTCGTTGCGTTCACCAAGCGCACCGTGATGTCAGAGGTAAATGTTACGAGCTTCGACCTGGCCATTTCGCTCAATTCTGGGATCGGAATGCCCGTGCGCTCGGAGAACTGAACGATGAGTCTCATCGTGTCTACGAGAGCGGCCTCGTGAATGGGCGTGAGCCGCTGCTCCATGATGATAGGGGTGCCGGAGGATAGCAACGTGCCGCGCGCGGCGGATTCGTGTTCCACCTGTGTCGATGTGGCCATGGCTGCGGCTCTCGCGCTGCCGATTATGTCGTCCAGCATGCGCCCGAAATCCGACTTTTCACCCGTCCGGAACACGGTATGCGCTAACCCCAAACTCAGCTTACATCCTTAGTATGTAGTATGTAGCGAAGAAGCTCTCCGACTTCTCCGGGTTATAGCCGCCCCGGTCGCGCCGGGCGCGCTGGCAACACCTTCGCGCAGAAACTGCTATGACCACCACTCCTTGATCGTTTGCCACCACCGCCGCTTTGGCTTGCTGATTTCCGGCCTGCCTGTGCTGTGCTCGGTCGGAGGCTCGGCGGCGCCAAAGTAGCTTTGCTTTGCATAACCATCGCGAAGCCGTCCGCGATCGATCTGTTCGAGGGTCCATTTCGGAGCCCATTTGACGCGGTTGTTTCTTATCCAGTAGTGGGACTGACAGGGAAAACTCCAGTTGCCAATCGAAGGGTGCAGCGACACCGTCTTGCCGTCAAAAATCAAAGTCCAGTCGGTGGGCCGGATAGGCGTTACAACCTTGTGCCCGCAGCCGCAGCAACACAGATGCGACGCCGTGGCGAAGCGTATTGAAACGTAGATCGCCCCCTGCTCCAGCTCGTCCGGAATGAACTCGACGAATTCATGCTTGAGGCGGATTTCCGGCTTCATTGGGCCGATCCTCGTTGAGGAGCAGATTGGTATCGATGCTGAACTGGCTGTGATGCTCGAATTTCAGATCGCGGTAAAAACCGAAGAGCTTCTTCCATTTGATGACGGCGAGCGCGGCGTTCAATGCATTGAGATCGGCAATCTGAATGTTGCGGTTGTAGTCATCGTCGCCTGGCTCGGTCATCTGGTTGAACAGCTCTTCGTCGGACGCCGTGGTCTGCTGCAGCCGATCAAAGTCCAGCAGATAGCGCTTTGTGTCCTGGATCGCCGACGGCGAGTCGGGCGCACCAGGCTTCTTGTGACCGGCAACAACAATCGCTGGCTTCAGCGTTGCCAACCCGTCCAGCGCCGCGACCCAGTTCTTCCGGTTCTCGGGGGTGGTGTCGCCGACGTACATATGGCACTCGTTATACACCACGTCGCCAGCAACGATCAGGCCGATCGATGGAACGTGTAGAGACGTCGTATCGGCACTATCGGTGTGGCCCTGCTCGATGATGCGCAATTCGTGGCCCTCGAGGGTGAACGTGTCGTGCCCATAGGGCTCGGGTGCAACCAACTTAGTGGGCACTTGCCCAGGAAAGAGCCGACGGGCTAGCCGCTCCACTGGGGGAGAGAAAGACATCTGCATGGCATTCACCGTCTTGGGCGTTGCTATCGCCCGAGCGCCTGAGAAACGGTCGAGCAGAACGCTCAGACCATAGAAGTGGTCGAAGTGGCCGTGCGTTATATAGATGGTCTCCAAGTTGCGGTTGTGCAGAGCAACCCAATCCGCGAGAGCCTCGGCCTCAGCCACCGTCATCATTGCGTCTACCAACACCGCGTCGTACTCGCCGAAGATTAGAGTCGACGTGATCGGGTCAAAGCCGAGCGCTTGGCCGAAGGGCTTTGGCCGCTCGCTTACCATCACCTTTCCCGGTGCGGTAAAGACGTTGAAACCAAGCGTGTTCGACTTGATGGGGGCGGTCATATGCGTGGTCTCCTTAAGTTCATATGGTGCTCCTTTCTATCCCTGAACCTAGAAGGCCTGCCGATTCAGCGCCTTGTGCGGCTGAACAGCGTTGTATCGCTCGCGCCAATGGGCTAGCACTAAGCGAACATCCGTAAGCGTCTAAATCCGCATCTCGTCGGGGCCGAGCGTTAACCGTACTTGAGGGATGTGCTTTGTCCGACCTCGATAATGTAACCGTCAGGATCGCGGATGTAGCAGCGAATCTCGCCGTACTTAGGAATGGGCTCCGTGATGAACTCGGCTCCTCGACTTTTCCATAATTTGTAGCAGGCTTGAATATCCGCGACGCGGAAATTCATAAAGCTGTTGATGTGATTCGGATCGGGGACGCTAAGCGTTACTGTCGGCTTATCCGGGGTCGGCCCGCCCCCAACGTTTAGGATCATCCAGATATTCGCAAGCTGAAGGTACGGAGGCGCGTTGCCGTCACCCATGGTCAGAATGCGAGCGCCGAAGACCTTTTCGTAGTAGCGAGCCGATCGCTCGACGTCGGCGACGGTGAGAAAATACGCGATGCTGATCCCCTCTCGCGGGGGCATCTCATAGCCTTTCTGTTCGACTTGTACGGCGTTCATTGATGACTCCTTTCGATATAGTGCCCATTACATGTACGTCGTCCAGAAGCGCGACGACGAAGTCTTTTGCACGAAAGCATCGATCCGCACCAAAGTATCGGTTGAACATTGCGGTCAAGAGGCGCATCCCCATCGCGCACTCCAGAATACTGCGCGTTCTTCTGATGGTCGCTCACCTTGAGAAAACTCCTCCTACGAGTTGCTGTTTCGCGGATCGTCTTTCGCGCTGAGGTACTCCAGTCCAAGCGGCCCCATCGCAGTTACTTGCGCGACGTACTCGCTGGATTTCGCCCAGTGGAAATGGGACGTGTTGCCAGGGAGTATGATTACGGCGCCGGGCGGATAGGCTTCCAACTTACTCGCGTCGAACTCACCACCCAGTCCGATATAAAAGACTCCGGAAATCACGGTATAGACTCGATCCTCTGGGTGCTTGTGAGGCATCAGCTTCTCGCCGTGCGGCATTTTGACCCTGATTGTGTAGGGCCCGGGCTGCGATGGCTGACCCACGACGACGGCCAGCCGGACGGAAGGTGGGAAAGTCGGGAACGGTTTCCAATCGACATCTTCGGACAAGATGGCTTTGAAAACCTCCTGCCCCAGTTGGTGAGGCCGGACTTCGCTTTGCTGAGCATGCTTTACGGCGCTGGTTTTCTGAGACATGCAACCTCCTTCGCGCAGAAAATATAAAACATCACCACAGAATTTCGAAACATGTCCGCTAAGATTGGCTTCGAAAGCCTGCCATCCTCAATGTCCCGGAGTTGAGAATCACGTCGGGCGCCGGACTAACGCGCGATTTGGCCCAGGTAGTATCCCAGCCGATCTTCGACATCCCCCATGGACGGCTCCCATTCCGATAAACAGTGCTCGTCTACTGATTCTGGTTCTTCCGTGTTCATACCTTGCTGCCGACTCTAAGCCTGCCGAGGAAAGAAAACAATTGGATAAGGTATCGAAGCGATACTTCGACATCCCGATTTCCGGCCCCTTTCCAACTAGGTGCAACCCCCCATCATGCGCGACGAAACATTCGCATCGGCGGTTGATGTAGGTTATGGCTGCGCTAGTAGCGGAGACTCGATCCAACGGAGGATGCGCCAGCCCCCTGACTTCTTCTCCCGCTGAGTGCCGGTAGAAGAAGTTTAAGAAGCGCTTCGTCCGAGAACGGGTTCTGACCTGAGATCAACTCGCGATCTTGAAGGACGTAGCTCTTCCATGGAGCGACCACACTTACGTCACCGCCCGCCGTACGCAAGGCGAAGTCTGGGTAGAAGAGAACCTTACCACCAATCTCGAGCGGCTCCCGCTGCTGCTCTTCCGCCGTCGAAAAGATGGTCATCCTATATCCAGAATAAATCCATCCTTGAGCCTTTGCCCGCGCCCCAGCGGCATCGCCCGCTGCCAGCGCTCCGACCACCTCCGTCGAATTCGGAAGAGCTGAGAGAAGTGAAATCGGGCCGTGGCAGAGCACCGCCGTAGGCTTGGATGTTTCATGAAAGTGTCTCATCACCGTGCCAGCGTCGGGATCATCGAGAAGATCCATCATCGGGCCATGGCCGCCGGGGACGAAAACAGCGTCATATTGATCCAGGCTCGATGCGATGACATCCGAGATGCGAGTTGGATTTTTGAGCCCAGTCAGGCTGTCGCGGAATTTTAGATAGTCCTGAAGCCTAGCCTCGTCCCCGCCGAAGAAATCGGCGACAGCTGAATGGACATCCATTTGCGGCGTGTTGCCTTTGGGGTTGGCGAAAGTGATTTCGTAGCCTTCCTTCATCAAGGCGCGAACCGGAACCGTCAGTTCGTTGAGATAGTAGCCAGCGCCGGCATAAACCTTGCCATCTTTCAATGGCAAGCCGTGACCGCTCGAGACTAGCACCAAGACTTTTCCTTTTGTTGTCATTTTGTTCTCCTCTCTGAAATCGAATCTGTTTCCCGAGATCTTAGCTTGTGCAGAGCAACCCAATTTGCGAGAGCCTCGGCCTCAGCCACCTCATGATTGCGTCCGCCAGCACCGCATCGTACTCGCCGAAGATCAAAGTCGACGTGATCGGGTCAAAGCCGAGCGCTTCGCCGAAGGGCTTTGGCCGCCTTTTGTGCCGCAGGGTCTTGCTCGAACCGCGTCATGGTTGGCGTCTGATTTTCTGGTAAGTCGATCTTCGGATCGAGGGGTGGTTGCCCACCTTTTGGTGAGGCGAGGGTCAGTTGTACACCTGCATCGCTGAAAACGAAGTACGGGGCGGCGAATTCTTCAAGCCAGAAGCCGGTTTTAAGCCCAGTGTTGCCAAGTGTATCGTGCGATGTGAGCACCATGAGTATTTTCACGTTCGTTCTCCTTCGTTCCTGTTGTGCTGCATTCCGATTTGAATCGGGCTGCTCAAGAGGCATGACACCAGAAGGCTGTGAGACAGACAATTGGACCTTGGTATCGGTTGATGGTATGAGGTGCCGCAGGAAAAAGCCCCGATATTGCGCTAAAGTGGAGGCGCTGGTGGGGCGCGTCCTTTATTCCACGGGGCCTGCTACCAAGGCATCGCCAATACCATCGTCCAATTGATTCGCCGGGGCACCCGGATGTAATTCCTCCATCGCGGCCGTTTCGGTGGGAAGAGGACACGGGGAACGACCACCGCAAGCCGCCTGTGGCTTAATCGCCTTGGGGCACGGGCTGACACTGTGTTCGCCCCCTAGCTAAATATTCAGAGGAAGGATGGCAAAGATATGCCTGAAGCGACCTGGAAACCTCACAAGAAACACGGACGGCTGACGAAGCAGAGTGACTTACCCGACGGGGTCTACGCGTTTCCGAAGCAGCGTAAAGAGCCACTGACCGACGCACAACATGTGCGCAACGCGGTCGCGCGGTTCGATCAAGTTATCGACGTCTCCGATGCCGACCGTGCTTTGGCGTTCGCGAACATCGAGAAAGCCGCAAACTACTACGACGTCAACCTAGCGGAAACGTCATGGCATGACCTGGGCGTTCATCCTCAAAAGAACAGAAAAGAGGCTGCCGCCAAAGGAGCTGTGACGCGCAAACGCCGAGCCCGGAGCTAAGAATCCACTGGTCAGAGAGTCTGTTGGTGACTGCTAGCGCACCTCGCAAGGAAATGAAATATGAAAGCAATTGTTGTCCACCAATATGGCGGTCCGGAAGTACTGAAGTTTGAGGACTATCCTGATCCAGTGGCCGGTCAGGGCGAAGTCCTCGTGCGGGTCGCCGCCACGAGCGTGAATCCGATCGACTACAAGCGGCGTGCCGGATTAACGAAGGATTTTTATCCCATCCGGTTCCCGGGCCTCATAGGAGTCGATATCGCGGGAACTGTGGTCAAGATTGGGCCAGCGGTGGAAGGCTTTTCTGCCAGCGACCAGGTGTTCGCTATGGCGGACAATACTTACGCCGAACTTTGCGTCGTAAATGCATCGGTCTTGGCGAAGATCCCCATGGGGCTCGATTTAATCCGGGCAGCGGCGTTGCCGCTGGTGACGACGACTGGCAACCAGCTCAGTTCCGCGACAGCAATCAAAGCGGGCCAGACGGTTATAGTTGTAGGTGCCGTAGGAAATGTGGGGCGTTCCGCGGTATTCACTGCGAAGGCACGCGGGGCGGCCGTGATCGCGGGAGTTTTGAAGAGGCAGATGGATGAGGCGAAGACTGTCGGCGCGGATCAGGTGGTCGCAACCGACGACGACACCGCGATTGCGAATCTTCCGCCGCTCGATGCGGTTGCGGATACAGTCGGCGGAAGAACCGCCGAGAAGCTGATCGCCAAGGTCAAGCCGGGAGGAGTTTTTGCTACGGTTCTCGGGGCACCGCAGAACGCCGCGCAGTACCCATCTGTGAAGGTGGTGCCAGTATTTTCGAAATTCGATCGGAAAACGCTCCAGTTCATGGCTGAAGCGGTGCGAGATGGCAAGCTCGTAATCCCGATTAGCCAGAAACTGCCACTTAGTAAAGCGGCCGAGGCTCAAGCAGCGGCAGAAAAGGGTGGTACCGGGAAGATCTTGCTGGTGCCTTGAACTTTTTGCTGGACATGCAAAGTCTAAAGGAAAAATCGAAATGAAGAAAGTTCACCGCGGAATTAATCCCGCTTCGAAACCAAGCGGTGACGGGTGTGTGGAATGCCTGGCGTCACCGAATGGTTGGTGGTTTCATCTCCGTCGGTGTGCGGAGTGTGGGCACATCGGATGCTGTGACAGTTCTCCGAGCCAGCATGCATCCAAACATGCGGCGGCGACAGGGCATCCGATCATTTCCAGCTTCGAGCCAGGTGAGGATTGGTTCTACGATTACGAGAAGCAGGGGACAATCAAGGGCGTGGAGTTGCTTCCGCCGCATTCGCATCCAAAAAATCAACCCGCACCTGGACCCGCAGGGAGGGTGCCGGCCAACTGGGAATCGCTCCTACACTAGCTGCCCGTTACGGGGTAGCCAGCGGATGAAATGCTTTCGTTCAGGCCGTCGGCCTTTCCTGGCGCGTCCTAATTTATCGACAGCAGGAGGCACTGCATGTATCTACCTGACGCGCCGATTGCACACGAAGACTTCTTCGCAAGTTACTTCTTCACCGTAATCGACCAGGACAAATCGAAGGACTTTTATGTCCGAAGTCTTGGTGGGAAAGTAATCACGCCGGACAATCCCTGCTACATCAAGCTGGCTAATACGTGGATCATTCTCAATTCCGGCGGCGGCCCGACTCCTGACAAGCGAGACGTCCTTCTTGAAACACCTTCGGATCTGAACAGAGTAAATAGCTTTCTGAATTTGCTTGTTGCCAATATATGGGCCTGCTACAAACAATGGGGCGACAAAGGAGCGTTCTTTCTTACCGAGCCATTAGACAATCACGGCTGGGAATGGCGCTGCTACAATGCGTGATCCCGACGGCCACCTCATCGAAGCCGGCCAATACACCGAAATCGCCGTCGATTGGTTCAAGAATCACGCATGAAGCGACTCGCTCCCCGTGACCGACACCATTGTCTAATTGTATTTCTCCCTTAGCTCTGCCTTGATCGCAATCGTTCGAAAGTTATGTTCATGGGGTTCAGAAAACCGCTTTTGTGAAGGAGAACGCACCATGTCTGAACGCATGACGGAATCTGTAGCGCAAGCGCAACAAGAGCAGAAGATAGAAACGCGGACCGCCGGGGAGCGCGTTGCCGGAGAACGATTCACCCGCTTTACCTTCATCGCCGTGGCCGTGTTCGCCATCCTTGTCGCTGCCGCCGTTTACGCCCAGGATAAGTATTCGCTGAAATCGCCTGGCGGAATCGCGTTCTCCGATTTCAAGGGATACGAGGACTGGTCTGTCGTCTCTTCCGCGCGGACCGACGAGGTGCTCAAGGTTATCGTCGCCAACCCAGCCATGATCAATGCTTACAAGGCCGGCGTTCCGGGCAACAGCCAGCCTTTCCCCGAAGGCTCCATGATCGTGAAGCTCCAGTGGAAGCCGAAGAAGAGCACGGAGGCGCCCTTCGCCGTGGATGTGCCGGACGTCTTTAAGCAGGCTTTTGTCATGGAAAAGGACAGCAAGAGATTCCCGAAAACCGGCGGGTGGGGATATGCGGTGTTCAACTATGATGCTACGTCGGACAAATTCACGACCGATCCCAACAGCCTCGCAGACTGCGGGCATTCGTGCCATGTGGCTGTGAAGGCGAAGGACTACATCTTTCACCCGTACCAGAAGCGCTGAACCGCCCTGCCCCGAAGTCCATTCGTTAGCGGCCCTTCAACAACGGCGTCGCCAGTCCGCTGCTCGACACGCCCGCAGCGCTCGACCTGATTTTCGAAGTAGCTCAACGAAGGCACATTGCAGGCCGCAGAAAAAAGAACTCCCAGCTCGCGAGAACTCGATCAGGCTTTAGACCAGGCTAGACCGAGCCTACCCGCCATTTTCACCAGATCGGGGAGAGAATCGGCCTCCATCTTTTGCATGACCTTACCTCGATGAGCCTTAACCGTGATCTCGCTGATGCCGAGTTCTCCGCCGACCTGCTTGTTCAACAAACCGGATACCACCAGCGCCATAACCTGCCGTTCGCGGGGTGAGAGCGACGCATAGCGATCCCGGAGCACGTTCATCTCCGCCTCGTGCCCTAAGGCAACGTGACTGCGTTCGAGGGCTTCGCGGATGGCGTTCAACATCACGTCGTCAGAGAACGGCTTCGTCAAGAATTCAAACGCTCCTGCCTTCATCGCCTGCACCGTGGTGCGCACATCGCCGTTTCCGGTAATAAAAATGATTGGCATTTCGGGTCGTTCGATAGCGATGCGTCTCTGCACGCTGAGACCATCGAGGCCGGCAAGCGAAACGTCCAGTATCAGGCAGTTGGGCGCGACAACTGGCGGCCGCGCGAAGAATTCTTCTAGGGACGCGAATGCTCGCGGTTGCCAGCCTTCGCAGCGGATCATCCGTTGCAGCGATTCGCGCACCGAAACGTCGTCATCGGCGACAAACACGATTGGTGTGACATCCGCCATAACGGATGCCCCTAAAGCGGGGCTAAACAAGTGCGTTGAACTCATCCTGGGTCCCTGCGAAATGACGGCCGAATTCATATCTTGCTCCTTATTCCGTACTCTCTAGTACGTATCGCTATGCTGACCCGGCTAACATTCCGTCGATTGAGCTGAGAATACAAAGGTGCCCTTCGCCTAGCTATAGAAGGAACGTGGAACTCCCGTGGAATTTCCGTGGAATTATCCCGATCCAATGAGAGCCTATAAAACCGGCAGTGGGGTACGGGCATGGACGTTCGATTCCTTGAGCGAAACGGAGTTCTCAAGCCCACGACTTAATCACAGGCGATCAATGAAACGGCGTATAAATCTTGACGATCCAGCAACTAGGCGCTGGCGGCCGCAGACGTTTCTTCATTCAGCAGAATGACGAGATCTTCCACATGCACCATCCCTGGTTTGGAAACAGTCGCGTAGGCGCCGAAGCAGCCCTTGTGGTTATTGGCGATGGTACGAAGAATGCTTAGATCGCGAGGCAGGTCTTCCTGCGCCAGCGTTGAGGTGACGCACCAAATCGTTGGCTGAAATTCCCGGATTCTTACGGTTCCTCCGATTTCCAGTGAGCCACCGATCCAGGAGTCTTCCACGAAACCGCTCGATGCCGGCCCAGACTCGATGTAAATATTTGGACGGAACCGGCGCCGATCGATCTTCGACGCTCCGCCCTGCAGTTTGCGCAAATGATCCACGGACCCGCTTGCGACCACAAAAATCGCGCCTATTTCAAAAAACGATTCCTTCATCAACTTGAAGTGATCGGGCATCGTTTCGGGCGTCCAGTCCGGCTTAAACTTGTTGACCGGCACGTCACCGAATACAGTCTCGCGAATGATTTCCGTTAATTCTTGACTGCCTGGCTCGGTCTCCAATCGAACTGGGTGCCCAAGCTCATCGGAAATAATCGTGGATGCTTCCGGATCGTCAGCGCAGACGGTCCGACCCGCTGGTGTTGTGATCTCGATTCGCCCCGGAGTGTCGTACGTCGGCTCAATTTCGTACCGCGCGCGGAAGTCGAGCAGCCGCGGGAATTTCTTCGCACTCGCGATTCTTCCGGTGTTGAGGTCGCGCAATGCCTTGGCACGATCGCCAAGGCTTCCTCGCGCGCTGATGGCCAACTGGCTTCGCTGCTCTCCGAGCATGGACTTGACTGGATACCGCCAAAGTTCTGCGATTGTCCCCGCGGTCCGTCGGTGCATGGCAATTACCTCGGAAAACGCTCTGATTCTGCGCTCGCGGCACACGGGACACAATCAGGCATACGGCCGCGATCACAACGACGCCGTTTCCGCTGTTTGCTTCGCATGTTCCGTTACTATAAACAAAAAAATCATGGAAAGCGCAAACGACAGACACATTTGGTTGTAAGCAGATAGGCGCTTCCAGAACTCCTTATGTTCTGACTTTGCGACCAACGGCTTCCTCCTGCAACGGAGAAAGTTGCTGATTCAGGACCCTTCGAAAGAAGGCCGTCAGTTCTCGAGTGCTTTCAAAGCTCGCGAATTGCCCAGACATCATGTGCTCCACTCGCCCGCTGAACCAATCGGGCTCCGATTCCGTGGACTGGCGAAACTGAACGACGAACGCATGCTCCGGAGGCATCCGTGCAGCTTCCGGCGACGAATGTGTCTCCTTTCGCCCCTTTTTGGCCTTCTGCGGCTTTTTATACTCCGTCATGGCCTGACGGTACGGCCATAGGGCGTCTTGAACCATAGAAGGAGCGTGGAAGTTTCGTGGAACTTCCGTAGAATAAGGGCCGGCCTTGAATGTCGATTAGGTGCTAAGTGACCTCAAACGCCACACTTGTATTCCCGCCATTTCGGCTCGATGTCGCCAACGAGCAGCTGTGGCGAGGATCCACCTTGCTCCCCCTGAGGCCAAAGACCTTCGAGGTTTTGCTCTACCTTGCGCGAAACGCTCAACGCCTCGTAACCAAGCAAGAGCTACTCGAGAATATCTGGACGGATACGACCGTCAGTGATGAGTTGCTCCGAGGCTATATCCGGGAACTGCGCGAAACGTTGGGGGATGATGCAAAGACGCCGCGGTACATAGAGACCGTTCCGGCGCGCGGCTATCGCTTTTTGCTTCGCGTTGACCCTGAGACGCCTTCCTCGCCAGCCAGTGCTCGTACCGATGCCCCACCGCGGGAAACGAAGCCCAAGAAAACCCACAACAAGTTGCGCGTAGGGATTCTCCATTCCCTGACCGGAACCATGGCCTGGACCGAAGGCCCAGTCGTGGACGCCACTTTGCTCGCAATCGAAGAGATCAATGGGCGAGGGGGAGTTTTGGGACGAGAGGTTCTGCCCGTGGTCGTGGATGGGCAGTCGGAAGAAACAGTTTTCGCCCGCCATGCCGAAAAGTTGATCGCTATGGAAGAGGTCTGCACGATATTCGGGTGCTGGACGTCCGCGAGCCGGAAGTCGGTGCTCCCAATCGTGGAAAAGAAAGACCACCTATTGGTTTATCCGACTCAGTATGAAGGGATGGAGCAGTGTCCTAATATTTTTTACACGGGCGCGGCGCCCAATCAACAAATTGTCCCCGCGGTTCAATGGGCATATGGATTCCTGCGAAAGAAGCGGTTCTTTCTGGTAGGGTGGAATTCCGTATATTCGCGGGCCGTAAACGCGATTATTCGGGACGAGGTCGAGGCGTTGGGCGGTGAGATTGTTGGTGAAGAGTACGTGCTCCCTGACAGCAAGGAGGTTACCCGGGTTGTTCGCTCCATCGCGAAGAGTAAGGCAGACGTGATCTTCAATTCCCTGGTCGGCGACACCAACCTGTTTTACACACGCCTTCTCCGCGCGGCCGGAATTACACCTGCGAAAGTTCCCACTGTCTACTTCAGCATTGGCGAGATTGAATTGCTGAGCCTGTCCACGAAAGAAACTCTCGGCGATTATGCCGCCTGGAACTACTTTCAGAGCATCGACCGCCCGGAGAACCGCATTTTTGTCGAGAAATTTCGCCTCCGGTATGGGCGCCAGCGCGTGACGGCCGATCCGATGGAAGCTGCGTATTTGGGCGTCCATCTATGGGCCCAGGCTGTAGAGGAAGCGGGGACGACGAACACGCCGGCCATCCGGCAAGCGCTAAGGAAGCAGAAATTCGATGCTCCCGGCGGACCTGTCCGAATAGATTCAGAGACTCAACATACTTGGAAGACGGTGCGACTCGGAAAGATTGTCGAAGGTGGACAATTCGAGATCGTCTGGAGTTCAGAAAAACCGATTCGCCCCGAACTTTACCCTAGTTCCCGCTCCGCGGTCACGTGGAATGCATTTCTTACGAGTCTCCATAAAGAGTGGGACGGGCGCTGGACCAAATCGCAGGACTAATGTCGAAGGCCACACGGCTTCACTCGCGTGGATTGCCGCCCCCACCACAATCGCCCTCACAGGCACGCAAGCGTGACCGTGTACCACTTGAGACTGTCCTTCCAGGTTCGCCCGATCTCAAAACCGGCGTCTTCGAGAAGGCTTCGAATGCCCTGGTCCGTGAACTTGTAACTGTTCTCGGTGTGAATCGTTTCGCATCGCTTGAAGTGAAGATCAAGCTCCGCGTGCTGGATACTTACATCCTGCTCTTGCGTACTCTCGAGGTGCATCTCGATCCGAGACTCCGTGGAATTCCAAAGCGCGCGATGGCGGAAGCAACTGGTGTCAAAGGTGGCCCCCAGTTCCCTATTCAGACGATGAAGGACATTCAGGTTGAACGCCGCGGTGATTCCATCGCTGTCATCATAGGCAGTCAGCAGCGTGGGCGTCTAATCAAGCCGCGGCGAACCTCGTGGGTCAGAGCTTGGCGCGCGTCCATTATTGCGGTGCGCTCTATGTCAACTACGCGAGAGTAGGTTGCCAGTTCTGCATCGGCGCAGATTTTGATGAAACCTTGTGTCTCACCTTTTTCGTAGGCCCGGCTTACTTGATTCATCGGATATTTCGCAGCGAGGGCACGACGTCCGGATTTCCGTATCTCTGCGTCCGTCATGCCGCATCGCCCTAGCGGCGGATCAATATATAGGATATAGGGCGTAGGCTTGGATCCGGTCGGAAACCCGGCGATGGTCGGTGTTGAAGAGATTGTCTGCAACGATCTCGTAGTCGTTATAGGAAGTATGCGTAAAGGCACTGTGGCGATTGCAGTCTCCCGGTGCCCAGATGCCGGGCACGTTCGTTTGCAACGTATCATCAACGATGATGTAGCCGCGGGAGTCGGTGGCAACCCCAGCCCGGTCCAGACCCAAGTCGTTTGTGTTGGGAGTACGTCCCACGGCCAGAAGAACGTGAGTGCCTACTACTTCTGGCGGACCTCCTTCGCATGTCAGGCGGACGGCGACACCGCCATCGCGTTTCGCCAGTGAGATACATTTCGCATTCAGCTGGATGAGTATGCCCTCAGCCTCCAGGATTTCGCGCACAGCTTGGGAAACGTCTTCGTCCTCCCGTCCAATCAGCGCGGTCCCATTTCCACAATCGTGACTTCGCTCCCGAAGCGGCGATAGACCTGGGCGAACTCCAGCCCAACATAACTTCCGCCGACGATGATGAAATGCTTGGGCAAGAAATCGATGTCCATCATCGATGAGTTGGTGAGAAATGGGACGTCGTGAATGCCCGGCATGTCGGGAATAGAGGCCCGCCCGCCAACATTGATATAGATCTTGTCGGCTTGCAGAACTTCATCGTTGACCACGACAGTGTTCGACGACTGAAAGCGGGCATGGCCCTTAATGACCGTACAATTTGTCGTTCCTCGGAGCCATTCCTCCACTCCATCGCTGGACTTCGCGGAGGCTGCATCTTTGCGGGCTTTCACCCGCTTTTATATCGACGCGCACATCGCCAGTGGCGAAACCATATTCCGCGCCTCGACGGGCAACATGGACCGCATAGGCACTCGGCCACGAGCGTCTTTGTCGGGGTGCATCCCGTATTCACGCATGTTCCGCCAAATTTATGGCGTTCGATAATAGCGACGGTTTTTCCGGCACCCGCAAACCGCGCTGCCAGGGACGGGCCCGCCTGGGCCGTCCCGATACTGATTGCGTCGAAGTGCTTTGTATGAGAGACAGTGATTGCAGTGTTCATAATTGCTCCGATCACCCTAACCTTGATTCGGCCAGAATCACGACGACGAATCTATCGGACGAACGTATCTACCACCAGAGTATGGATGGGATACATGGGCACAGAGTGGTAGTTACTTTATCCCACCCAATACCCCGATACCAAGGTATCGCCAATATCATCGTCCAATTGCTTCGCCGGAGCACCTCGGGTGTAATCGCTCCATCGCAGCCGATTCGGTCGGAAGGGCGACACTTAAAAAAACGGGCTTGGCCGCACCGTTCGCCCGTCAGGAGCAAAACGATGAGTATTATCGACAGCGCGCCAGAAGCAAACCGCAACTATGCAAAGAATTACGATTCAACGCTGGGAAAGCATCCGGCCCCCAAAATCGTAGTTGTAACCTGCATGGATCCTCGTCTCTCGGACCTCTCTGGAATCTTGGGTCTGCCGCAAGCCGATAGCGACGTTATCCGAACCGGCGGACCCGCGGTAACAGAAGATGTTCTCGGGGAACTTATTGTTTCAAACCGTGTACTTGGAACCACAGAGATACTGCTTCTCAACCACACCGGCTGCGGGTTCACGACATTCACAGATAGCGAAATGAACGCGAAGCTGAGCACTTCCACCGGTGATGCGCCGCCGGCTCCTATGCGATTCTTCTCTTATAAGGACCCGGACGAAAATACCCGGGAGCAGATCAAGATAGTCAGGTCGCATCCCTGGATCGCAAAAGATGTCCCTGTGCGAGGCTTTATTTTCGACGTGGAGACCGGCCTCTTGCGGGAAGTGCAGCCATTTGCACAGCACACTGCTACCTGAAGAATCCGGGCTTGCGAGATTTGAGTTCAGCCTTGGGCGGATCAACGTTACCTTAAGTTCGTCGGTTCAAACTTGAAACGAAAAGTCTATAACTTGACGTTAAGAGACAGGAAGTTCTAGATTCGCGAACAAGACCGCGACATCCGTACAATCCAGTGACTGTGAGGCGCAATGACGAAAACGACGAGCTTTCAAACAGACATTCGCCCGCTCTTTACGGAACAGGACATTCGAGGCATGAGCAAGGCGTTCAACCTGGGAAGTTACGATGACGTCAAAAAGCACGCCGCTGCCATCTACGATCGCATCCGGGGAATCGGCGGCGCGGTAATGCCGCCCCCACCGCCAAGAGGAGAAGGTCCTTGGCCGCAATCTCGCATTGAACTATTCGCTAAGTGAATGGCGGACGGATTCCTACCTTAGCGGGTTCACGACATTCAAAGACGACGAGTCCTCTACCCCAATATTTAAAGAAAGGATGGCAAAGATATGCCGAATGCGACCTGGAAACCTCACGAGAAACACGGACGGCTGACGATGCAGAGTGATTTACTCGACAGCGTCTACGCGTTTCCGAAGCAGCGTAAAGAACCACTGACCGACGCACAACATGTGCATAACGCGGTCGCGCGGTTCGATCAAGTCATCGACGTCTCCGATGCCGACCGTGCTTTGGCGTTCGCGAACATCGAGAAAGCTGCAAACTACTACGACGTCAACCTCGCGGAAACGTCCTGGCACGACCTGGGCATTCATCCTCGAAAGAATAGAAGATTGGCGCCAAAGGGGCTGTGACGCGTGAACGCCGAGTGCAGAGATAAGAATCGACTGGTCGGAGGGTCGGCCGAAGGAAGAAGTAATGGCAAAAGCGAAGTGAAATCTCAACCAACCAAAACCAACGCGAAGGAAACCTCCTCCGCCCTCTTGATACGAAGGTATCGTCGATAGCATCGTCCAATTGTTTTAGTCCTCTCGCCTCTGGCCTAATCGCAAGCGTTCGAGAGGCACGTTGGTTGGGCTTAGAAAACTTTTTTGTGAAGGAGAACACACCATGTCTGAACTTGTGACGAAATCTGTGGCGCAAGAACAACAAGGACAGAAGATAGAAGCACGCACCGCCGTGGAACGTATTGCCGGCTTTAGCATCGTTGCGACAGCCGTGGCAGTGCTCGCCCTCCTCGTCGCCGCAGCCGTTTACGCGCAGGACAAGTACTCGCTGAAATCGCCGAGCGGCATCGCGTTCTCCGGCTTCAGGGGATACGAGGACTGGGCTGTCGTCTCTTCCGCCAGGAGCGACGAAGTGCTCAAGGTAATCGTCGCCAACCTGGCCATGATCAATGCGTACAAGGCCGGCGTTCCGGGCAACGGCCAGCCTTTCCCCGATGGCTCCATGATCGTAAAGCTCCAATGGAAGCCGAAGAAGAGCACGGAGGCCCAGTTTGCCGTGGATGTGCCAGACGTTTTTAAACAGGCTTTCGTTATGGAAAAGGACAGCAAGAGATTTCCGAAAACCGGCGGATGGGATACGCGGTGTTCAACTACGAAGCCGCATCGGACAAGTTCACGGCGGATCCCAAAAGCCTCTCAGACTGCGGAAACGCATGCCATACGGTCGTGAAGGCGAAGGACTACATCTTCCACCCATACCAGAAGCGCTGAACCGCGTCTGCCCGACATTAAGTGCCCGCGGAAAAAGATGTCCCTGTGCGAGGCTTTATTTTCGACGGAGAGGTCTCCTGTGGGAAGTGTGCAGCCAATTGCAGCAGACTACTGGCTGAAAGAATCTGGTGTTGCAAGATTTGGGCCCTGGAGCGTCCGGTCCGCCGGAACTTTAGCAGCGAAACGACGCTGTAATGAAGATTTCTGGATGAAGTGGGCCTGGTAGATAGGATCAGGGCGTGCCATTGCAGACCGCGTTTCATCTCGCTCATAAAGTCCAGCGGCTATCGCGAGCCGGGTTGCCAAGTGATACGGCGGAGCTGCCCAGATATCTCATCGGGAAAACCATTGTGCGCAAGACTGGGCGAAACAGGATCAGCGGTCGTATTGTCGAGGCAGAGGCTTACCCGCCGGGTGACGCAAGTGGTCATGCTTATCGTGGACGAACGGCCAGAAACCAATCGCTATTTCTGGGCAGGGGGTTTGCTTATGTGTACTTCATCTATGGGACGTCGTATATGCTCAACGTCACGGCTGAAGAACCGGGGATTGGAGCGGGAGTGCTGTTGCGCGCCATTGAGCCTCTTGAAGGAATCAACCTAATGAAACGGCTTCGCAAAACCGACAAACTCACAGATTTGGCGAGAGGTCCGGGACGGCTTGCGGCTGCATTGCAGATCGACCAGCGCTTGGACGGAGCTGACCTGTGTGCCGACGGTCCGCTTTGGCTTGGGACTGCGGTTCGAGATGTTGCGCACGTTAGCACAACTGTGCGCATCGGCATCACGCGTGAGGTAGGCCGCCGCCTGCGTTTTTTTGAGGCGGGCAGCCCGTTCGTTAGCGGCCCCCGCAAGGGTATTAAGGAGTTGCAAACGCCGGGAGCCTACGGACGTCGCAAGAGCTTCTCGACTAGACCGCTGTCGAAAATAGGATAGACCGGTTCCGCTTTCGCTAGCCCTTGTACGACGTGACCCGTCTTTGGAACGAGGTTCTCGAGTACGAGGAGCAACTTTCACGCCCGCAGCGCCGACGGCTCTGAAACTGAACTCATACGGCGGAAAGATTGAGGACATCATGGGAGCTCTCTTGCGATTGTAATTCCAGAGTGCAGTACTCCTAGCCAACTCTGCCAGCAACGATTGCTTTCTCTCCTCCTGTGGCACCCTCCGATTAGGTCGTTCTGTCATTTCCTCCGATTGTGGATCTCAATTCCCCCCACTGCGTCCACGTGCATGCACACCTTGGAAACCGTCGCAAATCGAGACGAATTGGGCAAATTGCGGAAATTTTGAACTATTTTCAATTTGGTGCGACACGTTTTTCTTTCCGTACGCAGATTAGGTTAAGTATGGGGACAAATTGCTCCTTTGCCCCATTCGGGAGGTAATCCAGTGCAACAGCTTCCGATTCCCGCCAAAACGTCCTCGATCCACTCCTGCCGGTCGGAGTGGAGCTTGACGCCTCGTGCCCTGGGTGTCAGTGGAGCCGTTCCGTTTCCGGCTTTTCTAATGGCCTACAAAACAGTCGTTGGCGATCCCGGAATCACTTTCTTGTCCTCTAGGGTTGTATGCCGAGAGCAGCAGCACACGAACGATCAGCGTAGAGAACTCGCGTTTTTCTGGTCAACGTGGTTCGCAACGTGGCGGGAGATGTCGTTGGTTCGACGGGAGAAGCGTGAAGTGTACTTCACTTTCCCACTTCACCGGCTACTTCACCATTCACTCAACCTAGACGCAGCAGCTATCCACCCGAGAAATCAATGTATTGATGGAGCGGAGAAGAGTAAAAAGAACGCGGCCAAAATCGCGGATGAGGCGGGAGCGACCCCGGAAATTTCCGGCTGAGTCGCCCAAAAGGTCGTTCCGTGTCGCTCTCGCCCTGTTGTTCGCATCTTACACGGTCAGACAGAGAGAGCAACAAGGGAGTCAACCAGGTTCGCATGCGCACATTAATAAAACGCGAATAAAACGCGCATTCAGGAAAGGAAGTCCACATGGCAATTCTCAAGACAGCACCCAAACCACCGAAGAATGAAACACTCCAACTGCGGGTTGAGGAGGAGATCAAGTCGAAGCTGGCGAAATACGCCGAATTCATTGATTCCTCGGAATCCTATGTTGTGAGTGAAGCACTGAAACTTGTCTTTAGGAAGGACGATGAATTTCGTGTCTGGTTAGACGAGCATAACGGTGACCATCCCAAGTCCAACGGCGGCTCTCTTTTTGAAACCGTGAGTAAGGCTTGAAGTACTAACGGGACCACAGGGGAAAAGAAAGATCCACGAATGACCGGTCGAACGAAAGTCTAGGGCGCGAATATATTTTCCAGAGCAGTGCCCTCAATGCACCAAGTAATGAACGCAAATTCTGATAAACTCTCGCCCCATAAGGCAATTGAGTCAGCGAGCGAAAGAGGCTCGATGGCACGAAAGAAGTATCAGAAAGGGCAGTTGTGGTTGGAAGGTGAAATTTGGTTTGGCCGGTGGCGCGAAGATGTTCTCATTGACGGCGCTCGTAAGCGTGTCCGGGTACAGGAGGAGATTGGGACACGTCGTGAATATCCAACGAAACGGCTTGCCCAACGTGAGTTGGACAGGCAGATCGAGCACGTCAACGACCTCAGTTATCGCCCAAGGCCAACAGCCAGATTCGCGGACTTCGCAAGGAAGTGGGAGAAGGACGTGTTGAGTCAATACGGCGAATCAACGGCCATCAACTATCGCACCCATATTCGGAAGCACCTCGTTCCGTTCTTGGGTGAATACGCGATGAAGGACGTGAACCCCGAACTGATCCAGCATTTCGTTTCTTGCTCAGCAGTCTCCCCGAAGACCACTCGAAACATTTGCATCACACTCCAGAGTATGTGGGCCACAGCGAAAGCTTGGCGCTATAACGTCATGGAAGGCGTTGTACTCCCGGACAGTAAACGGAGACAGCGTTTCTTCGCATCACAACAGCAAATCCAACTCATCATTGCGACCGCAAAGGAGCCATACCGTACGTTTTACGGACTCGCAGCGGGAAACGGGCTTACGGCCCGGTGAACTCTGCGGGTTGACCGTGGACGACCTGGACCTGGAACGCGGACTACTTCAAGTGCAACGGAGTGCGTGGCGGGGAAAATTGGGCGATCCGAAAACGGACGATTCCATTCGCGTCGTTGAGCTATCGCCGCACGCCTGCGAGCACCTGAAAACGTTTCTAACGTCCTGGCGTCCCAATGAACGCCGGCTGCTTTTTGCGACGCGCAATGGAACCCCGTGGGATCAGAATTCGCTTCTAAAACGAAAGTTCAAGCCGTTAATAAAGGCGCTAGGCATTCAACTGCCGCGCGGTGATGGCTTCTACATTCTTCGTCACGGGAACGCCACATTGATGAGTAGCTTTGGAGCTCTGCAGAAGCTACGCCAGGAGAGACTCGGCCACGCCGACGGCTCGCCAGTCACAGAATCGGTTTACACGCATGTGATCAGCGAGGACGGCAAGCGGGTTGCGGCTCAACTGGGCCATGTGGTGTGGGGGGCGTTGCTTGCAATTGGACGCCAGTTGGACGTAGATGGACGCAAAAATGAAAACGGCTCAGGAGTGGAGTCTCCCAAGCCGTTGTATCTGAACTAAATAATTGGTTGCGGGGGTCAGATTTGAACTGACGACCTTCGGGTTATGAGCCCGACGAGCTACCAGGCTGCTCCACCCCGCGTAATCATATTACCTGAGTTGTGCTCCCGCCGCAAACGAGTCGCTCGATGCGCTGGGCGCGGCCGCGGATCGGTGACAATTCGCACACGGCGGTTCGCCAGTTCACAGAGCGCCGGGCCATGAAAGATTGTTAACAGAAGAGAAGACGAACTACCAGGTGTTGTACGCCGTGCCGTCGCTTCCGATGGCCTCGGATCCGGAGTGCACATCGTCCACACCCGTGCTGCTTTGATCGGGCGAGAGCACCGCGTCGCCGTAATGCAGCACCCAGTCGGTCTGTTGGTTGATGGGATCAATCGGAACCTGCCGCAAATAGTGGGCATCGACTAAATCTTGAAGAGACTGCGGAGCCTGCTGCTTATCCAGAGTGTAATTGTCGATCGCTTCGCGCATCGTTTGCAGGTCTTTTTTTAATACCGATTCGCGAGCGTGCTGCACGGTGGTCGTATAAATACCCGCGGCCATGCCGACGAGGATCACAATAATCGCGATCACGATCATGAGTTCGATCAGCGTGAAGCCGCGTTGCACAGGCCACCCATCAATGCGCCTGGAGCGAGTGGTGCAGCCAATATGTTTCGGTCTACCCATCATTTCACCAATCCGAATATTTTGTCCCGTCCATGGCGGTATCGTTGGAACGGGAATACACATCGAACACGTCTTTTCCGCCCCAATCGGTAGAGTCCGGATCATCTTCCACTGAGCGCAAACCCCAGTCAGCCTGTTTGGTCATGGGGTCGATCGGAATACTCCGCAGAAAGTGAATTTTCTTGCCTTGACCTCCGGCTCCGCCAGTCAGGCTGACCAGTGGGACCCCTTTTACGAGAGTTTCCAGGTCCGGGGGGTAGCCATTGGACAGAGCATCCACGCGAATTTGTCCGTGATCAGCCAGATCTTTGTAACGGTCGATGGCCTGACGCATCTCCAGCAGATCGCGCCGCAGTTCTTTTTCTCGCTCGCGGTAAGCCGTCCATCGCGCAATCGGCAGGGCTGCCGAGGAAAGGATCATCAAAATGGCGCAAGCCACGATTAGTTCCAGCAGGGTCATCCCCGCTTCGGACGAGGTGCGCCGATTCTTGCGGATCAACGTCATCGGTACGGTCGTTCCTTGGGCCACTCCGGTCTATTGTACGCGAACTGTTGCTTCGCTGGTCACCAGCGGAATCGTGTGTTGCTGGGAATCCTTGGCATTCACCTGGACAATCGATAGATTCGACGTGCCCGGCGCCACGGCCTTGATCACAATTCCCAACAATGTTCCGCTGCCGCTCACCCCGGGGGTATTGGGTTGCCGGGTAGCGGAGATGATCGCCTGGCCATGCTCCTTGTCCACGCGTTGCACCACGGCAATGTCTTGCGTGCCACCGGAGAGGAAGCTGCCATGTCGTGCTTCTTCGATGCTGATCACCGCGGGATTATATTGGATCATGATCGGAACAGAGAATAGATCGCTGACATTATCCACGGCGATGCCCACCGTCGAAGTCTGCCCGGGCGTGAGATCAAGGGAAGAGGGCTCAAAGCGAATTCTTGGCCCGCTCACCTGCGGCGGAGCAACATTAGCTGCGGGGGCTGGAGTTCCACTCGCGGGGGTAACAACCGGGACGGTGCCGCCTGAAGGCGCAATCGCTGCCGAAGGTACGGCGGAAGGCGTGGGATTCGAGCTGGGCGCCTTGACATCGAGTTCCCTGCGCACGGACGGGACCGTTTCCGTTCCCGAGTACAGCGCACGCAGATTTGCCTTGGTCCACTCTGGCATGCGCACGATCCGCGGAGTCAGAACGATCAAAACTTCACTGTCCTGAAGCTCGGTATTATCAGCCGCGAACAAATACCTCATGATCGGAACGTTGGCGAGCCCGGGCCATCCATTCAAAGTCTTGGTATCAATCCGTTGGATCAACCCGGCCAGGATGCTAACCTCGCCTTCCTTCAGTCGAATTTCTTCCTGCGTCTTGTTCTGCGCAATGACCGGTTGCTGAATGCCTCCGATAGTCGCGTAGCTGGCTACCGAGGACACTTCGACCTGGAGTTTCATGCTGACGTCGCGATTGGGGTGAATGTGCGGAGTAACGTCGATATTCACGCCGACGTCGATATATTGGAATTGCGTGTTGACCAAGGGATTGACCGAAGTGGTGCCTACGCCTACACCCGCTTGGAAGCTGCCTGTCGCCACTGGAACGCGTTGCCCGATATTCAGCTTGGCTTGTTGGCCATCGATCGCGCGAATTTCCGGATTCTGAATGATCTTGGTGGACGAATCGGTCATCAGGAAGTTGGCCGTAGCGGTGGGAATGCTGAATACCACATCGCTCTGGTTCAAGTGCGTCAGCTGGTTCAGTTGAAGTCCGTTGCTCGAGGATGTTGTGCTGGTGGTCGTGGTGGTGGACGTCGAGCTGGTTGAGGAGGCATTTGGGTTCAGTGTCGCACTGATGTTCTGGGGTGGCAGGATTCCCAAATTCTTAAGATTGTCCGTGCTGGCCTGGAGAATCTCCACTTGAATCAGGACTTCGGGTTTCGCTTTGTCGATGTCCTGGATGACCTTCTCGATCAGCGCCAGCTTATCCGGCGTATCACGCACGATGATGGCGTTCTGCGCGTTCACCTGTTGAATCTTCTTCAAATCAAAAAGTTGCCGAAGGCCGGTCACTATTTCCGTCAGGTCCTGCGCCACCGCGATGTTGTTCAGGTAAAACGTACGGACGACTTCTTCGTCATAATCTCTGCGCTTTTGCGTTTGGTCCGGGATCACCATAATGATGTTTTCGGTGATGGGTTTCCAGAAGGCCTTGCTCTCGATGGAAACGATGTTGAGTGCCTGTTCCAGCGTTACGTTGCTCAAATCCACGGTAATACGCCGGGCTTGAAGGTCGGGATCGTAAACCACCGTGAGTCCTGCTAATTTCCCGATGGTGTCAAACACGATCTTGGCGTCGTTGGACATTTTCAGATTGATTGGCGCGCGCGAGAGCGGCTTCAATTCCGGGGGTGCCTGCGCCAACGTCGGCGCGCCATTTTCCACTAGCGGTTGTTCGGATTGTTGCTCGTTAGTGCTGACACGCTGCGCCAGCATGTCCATCGTTTTCTTCAATTCCTGATCAATGATCGCGCTGGAAGGATCCAAGACCTGGGCTCGTTGGAACTCGGAAATGGCGCCTTGCAAATCGCCCTTTTCCCTGAGCTGCATGCCTCGATGCAGGTGCAATTGCCCGGCCTCGAAGCGGGCGTCATTCAGCTTGATGCGGTAAAAGGGATTTTTCGGGTCTGCCGCTAACGCCTTGCTGTAATAATCCACTGCGGCGTCGTAATCCTTTAGATCCAGAGCTTTTTCGCCCTGCTTGTAACTTTGATTTCCATTCTTTGGGCAGCCGGCTAGAGCCAAACCCACGAAAACCCAGACAATTAACAAACTCCAGCGGCGCATATACACTCCAACATCTCTACAAGTTGTGAGTTCTGTCTCGACAGTACTCCGCAGTGTAGCACCGGCTTCGTTGACGCGGCAAGGAGGCGGCGTCGGAGCACCGTGAAAAACTTTTCCCATTATATGAGGCTCTCCTAATCAACCCTGCGGGTCTATGGACCGGGCGTACCAATCGAGGGCTCTACAAATACCGGTCAGCGGCGGTGCTGGGCTTACCGACCAAAGATATCTCCCGCTTCGTTACCTTTAGACGCAGCATCAGGTAAAATGAAAGATTGTGGCCAAGGCGAATAAAAGACCGGGGAAGACCCCCAAGCGGGTCGGGGAGCAGATAGTCGCCCAGAACCGTTCTGCGTCCTACAATTACCATATTCTTGAGAAGCTGGAAGCAGGTTTGGTGTTGCATGGTACCGAAGTGAAAGCCCTCCGCGAGGGCAAGGCCAACATTCGCGATGCCTTCGTGGACTTTAAGCCCAGCGGGGCGTACCTTGTAAATGCTCACATCGCTCAGTACATGCCCGGTGGTCCGTGGAATCACGAGCCGCTCGGCGATCGGAAGCTGCTGCTGCACCGGCGGGAAATCCACAAATTTTCGGGCCGTACCGAGTCCAAAGGTCTAACCGTCATTCCCCTGCGGATTTATTTCCGCGACGGTATCGCCAAAGTGGAAATTGCCTTGGCGCAGGGCAAGAAGTCGTGGGACCGCCGCCAGGACGAGCGCACCAAGGAAGCCCGCAGGGAAGCGGAACAAGCTATGTATCGCAACCGGAGGCGATAGACACAACATGCAAATCATCCTAGAACAGAAACCGTTGGCGGCCATCGAGAGCGAAGCGCTGGTCACTTATGTGTTCGACGACAACGACGGACCACAAGACCGTGCCGCTGAGTTGGATCGATCGACCGGTGGCTTGCTCTCGCGGCTGAACAAAACTGGCGAGCTCACAGGCAAGTCCCTGGAAACCACGCTGATTCATTCCCCCGCCGGGCTGAAGACCGCGCGTTTGCTTCTTATCGGCGCTGGCAAACGCGAACAATTCAATGCAGCGACTCTGCGGAAGGTTGTCGGCGTAGCGACGCGCTACCTGAAGGGCCGTTCCGTCCATAATTTTGTTTTTGTAGCGCGCGAAGGCGCAGCTACCGAGCAGAATGCTCAAGCCATCACGGAAGGCGTGCTTACTGCCGATTTCGAAACCGACAAATACAAGACCGAGAAGAAAAAGGAGAAGTACCTCGATTCCGTTGGGATCTCGGGCTATAGCGATGCAGAGAAATCCGCGGGCGAGAAGGGAATTGCCCGTGGCCGCATCATCGGCGAAGCCCAGAATTTCACCCGCGACCTGGTCAATGAGCCTTCTAATAAGCTGACGCCCAAAATTTTGGCCGAGAAGGCCGAAGCCATGGCCAAAGAAGCCGGGCTGTCGGTCGAAGTGCTTGACGAGAAAAAGATCGCCGATTTGAAGATGGGTGCATTGCTCAGCGTCGCCCAGGGCAGCACCGAACCACCGCGAATGATCGTGATCACGTATACCCCAGCCAATCCAAAACCCGATTCTCCGGTCATTGGACTGGTTGGAAAAGCAGTCACGTTTGACACCGGCGGAATCTCCATTAAGCCTGCCGACGGGATGGAAAAGATGAAGTACGACATGGCCGGCGGCGCAACCATGATCGGGATCATGCGTGCGCTCGCCGCACTGAAGCCCAAGGTCAAGGTGATTTGCGTGGTTCCTGCAACGGAAAATATGCCGGGAGGCCGGGCGCAAAAGCCGGGCGATATTCAGACCGCCATGTCTGGCAAGACCATCGAAGTGTTGAACACCGACGCCGAAGGCCGGTTGATTCTTGCCGATGGCGTGCATTACGCGAAACAACTCGGCGCCACGCACCTGGTCGATGCCGCTACGCTGACGGGCGCCATTGTGGTGGCACTCGCTAACGTCAACGTGGGCGTGTTCGGTTCCGATCAGGCTTGGACCGACAAATTGTTAGCCGCCGCGAAAGAGGCAGGCGAAAAGATGTGGCCAATGCCCATGGATGAGGAATATCGCGAGTTCATTAAGGGCAGCTTCGCGGACATTCAGAACATCGGCAGCGGCAAAGGCGGCGGCTCTATCAACGGCGCGTGGTTCATTCGCGAGTTTGCGGGCGACACGCCGTGGATCCATCTGGATATCGCCGGAACCGCCTGGAACGACGAGTCTAAGCCGTGGTTGGCCAAAGGGCCCACCGGCGTGAGCCTGCGCACCTTAGTGCAACTCATCACATCGCTATAGCGCTGCTGCCCGTCTGCCGGCTCTATCTCGAAGCATTTAACCGCTCGCTTTGAGACAATTCTACGCGCTTCCATAAGATTAACTTTCAGGGATTATAGGAGATACTATTAGGCGAGGGGACCGTGGATTTCAATTTTACCGACGAACAAAAACACCTTCGTAAGTCTGTCCGCGAATTCGCCGAGGGCGAGATTGGTCCGCATGTACTGGAGTGGGACGAAGCTTCCCATTTCCCCTTGGAACTCCTGCCCAAGCTCGGCGAAATGGGCTTGATGGGCGTGATCTTTCCCGAGGAGTACGGCGGCGCGGGTCTGGGTTATGTGGAATACGCCAGCGTCATCGAAGAACTCGCTCGCGTGGACGGGTCGGTAGGTTTGTTTGTTGCTGCTCACAATTCGCTGTGCAGCAATCACATCTATAAATTCGGCAGCGAAGAACAAAAGAAAAAATACCTGGTGCCGTTGGCGCAAGGCAAGAAACTCGGCGCATGGTCGTTGACGGAACCTGAAGCCGGCTCCGACGCGGGCGGCACACGCACTACCGCGGCCCGTGCGGGCGACCAGTGGGTCTTGAACGGTTCAAAGACCTTTACCACCAACGGCGGGTATGCCGACGTTTGCGTGGCCATGGCGGTCACTGACAAATTGAAAGAATCGCACGGCATCAGTGCGTTCATCCTGGAAAAGGGCACGCCAGGCTTCCGCCCCGGGAAAAAAGAAAACAAGCTTGGCATGCGCGCCAGCGACACCTCCGAAGTGATTTTTAGCGATTGTCATGTCCCTTCGTCGCAATTGTTGGGTGCGTTGGGCGAAGGGTTCATCGACAGCCTGAAAATCCTGGATGGCGGACGCATTTCCATTGCGGCTCTGGGACTAGGGATGGCTCAAGGCGCGTTGGAAGCTGCCACGAAGTATGCCAAACAGCGCAAGCAGTTCGGCAAGGCCATCGCCGAATTTCAGGCCATCCAATTCAAACTTGCGGATATGGCCATGCAGGTGGAAGCCGCGCGCCTGCTGGTCTATCAGGCCGCCTGGCTGGCCGATCAGAAAAACGTGCGTTTCACCCGCGAATCCAGCATGGCCAAGCTCTTCGCCAGCGAAGTAGCCGTGCGCGTCGCCAACGAGTGCGTGCAGGTTCACGGTGGCTACGGCTTCATCAAGGATTATCCCGCGGAAAAATTTTACCGCGACGTGAAGCTCTGCACCATTGGCGAGGGCACCAGCGAAATTCAACGCCTGGTGATTGCGCGGCAACTGCTGGGCAAGAAATAATAGAAGGATGCGTCCTCCTGCAGACAGCAGCCTGCTCTTCTTCTTGGGGTTCATCACACAATGACGGTGGCAACTGACACTTGGGCCGCCAAGGTTCTGGAGGGAGAGGTACGGGCTATTTCTCGCGCTATTACCGCGATCGAAAACCATTCGCCCGAAGCCGAAGAATTGCTGAAGCAGCTTTTTCCGCACACCGGCAAGGCCTATCTAACCGGCGTAACCGGCGCTCCCGGCACCGGCAAGAGCACACTAGTCGATCGGCTTGCGTCCATTCATCGGCAGCGCCACGAGCGGGTTGGCGTCATCGCAGTCGATCCCACCAGCCCCTACTCCGGCGGCGCGATTCTTGGTGACCGCATCCGCATGCAAGGTCATGCCTCAGACACTGGCATGTTCATTCGTTCCATGGCCACGCGTGGATTTCTTGGTGGTTTGGCGCGATCCACGGCGGAAGTGGCTCTGCTGCTTGACGCGGCGGGCAAACGGCAGGTGCTGATTGAAACCGTCGGAGTCGGCCAGGACGAAATCGATATCGTCCGCCTGGCCGATTGTGTGCTGGTGATTCTGGTTCCGGGACTGGGCGACGACATCCAGAATATGAAGGCTGGCTTGATGGAGATTGGCGATATTTTCGTCCTGAACAAAGCCGACCGCGAAGGTGCCGACCGGCTGCAAGAGCAACTCCACGCCATGCTTTCCCTGGTGATGCCACGGGATGGCTGGCATCCTCCGGTAGTGCGCACGGTTGCCACCGAAAACCGTGGGATCGAGGAACTTGCCGCGACCGTCGACAAATTTCGCAAACACTTTGAATCTGGCGGCCAACGGCAAAAGAAGCACATCGAGCATTGGCAGAGCCGTCTGATCGAAATGCTGGAATCGCGCCTGCTCGAGAAGGTCCTGGGTGGGAAAGTAGGCGAGGCGCGTTTACGGGAGTTAGCGCTGGCAGTGGCAGAACGGCGGAAGGATCCCTTTTCGGCCGTCAGCGAAATCCTGAGCAGCGCGGGATTGTTGTAGAGGGCATGTGCATGCCGTTTCGAGCGTACAATTTGTTTCGATAAACAGTTTGCGTGAGAGCGTCACTTTAGTAGCTTCTAAGGACCACAATGCACCTTGGTGACATCGAAGTTCGGTATCTGGATGGCGGTTCGTTCGGCCTCGACGGCGGCGCGATGTTCGGAGTCGTTCCCAAGGTGCTGTGGCAAGAAAAATCTCCGCCCGACGAAAAGAATCGCATTCGCATGCGGGCCAATTCGTTGCTGGTCCGTGCCGGGCGCAAGAATATCTTGATCGAAACCGGAAATGGCACGAAATGGGCCACTAAGCTACGCAACATTTATGCCGTTCAGGATGGCGATCCGCTGATGGACTCGCTCACACAGGCCGGAGTCAAACCTGAGCAGATCGATCTGGTGATCAACACGCATTTGCACTTCGATCATTGCGGCGGAAACACCCGCGTCGTGAAGGGTCGCATTCTTCCCACGTTTCGCCGCGCGCGTTACGTAGTTCAGCGCGGAGAACTGGAACACGCCATGAATCCCACGGAGCGGGATCGCGCCAGCTATTTTCCGGATAATTTTGCGCCCATCTCCAAGGATGGCCTGTGGGATCTTGTGGAGGGCGACTCGGAAATTCTGCCCGGCATTTCGGTGGCTCGCATTCCCGGGCACACATCCAACATACAAGCGGTGCTGATCAACGGTGGCGGCAAAACCCTCGCCTATGTTGCGGATTTATTGCCGACGCGGCACCATATCTCTCTGCCCTGGATCATGGCATACGATTTGTATCCGCTTCAGTCACTGGAAACCAAACGGCAGTGGATTCGCTATATCCTTAATGGAGAATGGATTGTTGTGTTCGGTCACGATCCGGATGTCGCCGCTGCGACTCTCCACGAACACGATGGAAAAGTCGAAGTCGAAACGGTCGATCTGAACTGGTAAATCCCAGGAGAACCAGGAATGCCCAGCCCACGCAAAGCCAACCGCAAGACTGCGCGAACAAAGACCGTTCCTATCCAGATTGGCGTGATCGGCGGCAGCGGCCTGTATTCCATGGCCGGGTTGGGCGAAACTCGCGAAGTCCGCGTAAAGACTCCGTTTGGCGATCCATCGGATGCGATTGTCGTCGGCACTTTGGAAGGGAAGCGCGTTGCGTTTTTATCGCGCCACGGTCGCGGGCATCGCTTCATGCCCACAGAGTTGAATTTTCGGGCCAATATTTACGCCATGAAGCTGCTGGGAGTAGAGCGAATTATTTCCGTCAGCGCGGTCGGTTCGCTGCAGGAGGATCTACGTCCCGGCGAATTCCTGATACCGGACCAATTCTTCGACAGCACCAAGGGTCGCAAGTCTACCTTTTTCGGCGACGGCATCGTGGCTCACGTTACCTTCGACAAGCCCGCGTGTCCGCAACTCTCCGCGGTCCTCGGCCACGCCTGCCGTGCGCAGAACGTTCCGGTGCGCGAACAGGGTACCTATATTTGTATGGAAGGGCCGCAATTCTCGACACTGGCGGAGGCTCAGTTTCATCGCGCGATGAAATTCTCGGTGATTGGCATGACGAATGTAACTGAGGCCAAACTGGCGCGCGAGGCGGAGATTTGCTATTCCACCATTGCCATGATCACGGATTACGACTGCTGGCACCCGGAACACGATTCGGTCACGGTGGCTACGATTATCGCGACGCTGAACCAGAACGCCACCAATGCGCAAAATGTTTTGCGTGAAGCCATCAAGACGCTTCCGGCTGAACGCAATTGCAAGTGCGGCAGCGCTCTGAAGCACGCTATTCTTACCGATCCAAAAGTCATCCCCGCATCAACCAAGAAAAAGCTTGCCGCGATTGTGGGCAAGTACTTGGGGTAGCACCCCGGTTCCTATTCCAATGGAGACAAACTCATGTCCTTGCTTGTAGTTGGTTCTGTGGCTTACGACGCTTTAGAAAGCCCCTACGGGAAAGTGGAGCGCACCCTCGGTGGTGCCGCGACCTACTTCGCTATTTCCGCGGCGTTTTTCACCCACGTGAATCTTGTCGGCGTTGTTGGCGACGATTTTCATCCGGACGACGAGGCTTGCCTGTGCAAACGGGCCATCGATATTGAGGGTCTGGAACGTGCGTCGGGGAAGTGCTTTTTCTGGGCCGGCCGTTACTCCGAGAATCTGAACGAACGCGTGACCTTGACGACGGACTTGAACGTTTTCGCGGAGTTCAAACCGCGTTTGCCCGAGAAATATCGCAACGCCAAATATGTTTTCCTGGCCAATATCGCCCCAGACTTGCAGCACGACGTTTTGAAGCAGGTGAAGGGCACGCCGAAGCTCATCGCCATGGATACTATGAATTATTGGATCGAGCGCACCAACGCCGACCTTCTGCAAACCCTCAAGCATGTCGACATATTGATGATCAACGATTCGGAAACTCGTCAGCTTTCCAGCGAGCATAACCTGCTGCGGGCGGCGAAACGCATCTTCAAGATGGGGCCGTCCACGCTGGTGGTGAAGCGCGGAGAGTACGGCGCCATGCTGGTGGACAAGCACGGCGTCTTCTGCGTTCCAGCGTTCCCGCTGGAAGAGCCGCACGACCCGACGGGAGCGGGCGATTCGTTTGCCGGTGGTTTCATGGGTTATTTGGCGAGTGTTGGCAGCACGAGTGATGCGGCCCTGCGGCGTGCCATGGTTTACGGCTCGGTTCTGGGCAGCTTCACGGTCGAGCGTTTCGGCCTGGAGCGACTTCTGAAGCTGAAACGCTCCGAGATACACGCCAGGGCACGGCACTTCTCGAAACTCACCCAGTTCACTTTATAGTCCGCTAAAATTGCCGCAGGTTTCCTCTAGGTGGTTCGACCTGCGGAAGCCCTAACTGTCATTCGGCACCAAGTCGAGGAAATTGTTTCTTCACGTATGACTACCCCCGCAGTGCCTCGCAAATCAAAAGCCCTTCGAAATGGATCGAAGGTTGCCGTGTTTGCACCCGCTTCCCCCGCCGAGCCGCTGGATGTCACCGCGGGACTCGCCGAATTGCGGCGTCTTGGTTATGAATTCACCCCGGTGCAGTTGCCCGGTGCGGAAGGGTTTTTCGCCGCGTCGGCGGCTTCGAGGCTCCAGGGTTTCCTGAAAGCTGCCCAAGATCCGGAAATCGCTGGCTTATTGGCGTTACGCGGGGGCTACGGGGCGAACTACTTATTGGACGGCGATCTTTCTTCACAGTTGCGCAAACCCAAATGCATCATTGGGTTCAGCGACATTACCTCTTTGCAGGTCTACCTGTGGCAAAAGTGTGGCTGGGTAACCTTCCACGGGCCGATGCTTGCTGCCGGTCTGAATCGTGGTGCTGGTGATGCTTACGGCTATGACGAAGACTCGTTTCTGCAAGCCGTGGGGAATACCAATTCCGGTTGGAAAATTGCCCTGAATGGCAAGTCACTGGTCGAAGGCGTTGCGGAGGGCCGGCTGCTAGGGGGCTGCCTGACCTTGTTGCAAACCACTCTGGGCACGCCATGGGAAATCGATACGACCGGTGCGATCCTGCTGCTGGAAGACCGCGGCATCCGTCCTTATCAGTTGGACCGCGCGCTCATGCATTTGAAGCAGGCCGGTAAATTTTGCGGGATTAAGGGGATTGTGTTGGGCGAATTTCCCGATTCCGAGCTTCCAGTGCAAAACAGCCCGTCGGTTTTTGATGTCTGTGAACGAATTTTGCGGCCGTTGAATGTGCCGATGGTCTTTGGCGCAGCCGTGGGCCACACGAAACGCCCGATGCTCACGATCCCCCTCGGCGTAAAAGCCCGGTTGGTGTCTTCGAACGACGGCTGGTTGGAAATTCTCGAACCCGCTGTGGTGCAATGAACTTGTGGTGCGACGAAATGAAAACCCCATCTAAGAAAATGAAACACATTCAGATGATTGGTATTGGTGGCTCGGCGATGGCCCCATTGGCGGGAATGCTTCGCGAGCGCGGCTACAAGGTGACCGGTTCGGACGCTGGGGTGTATCCGCCTGCTTCCACGCTGCTCGAATCGCTAGGAATTTCTTTCGCCACCTCGTTCGACGCCAAAAATCTGACGCCCGCTCCGGACTTAATTGTAGTCGGCAATGCCATCTCTCGCGGCAACGTGGAAGTGGAAGAAATGCTCGACCGTAAACTGCCGCATCGTTCGTTGCCGGAGATTCTCGAGGAGGAGTTTCTTCCCGGCAAACACTCGATTGTGGTTAGCGGCACTCACGGCAAAACCACCACCACCGCCATGCTCGCATGGATCTTCCACGTCGCGGGAAAACGGCCGAATTTCCTGGTGGGTGGTGTCGCTGAAAATTTTGGCAAGAGTTACGGACTGGCAGGTGGCCCCGAATTCATTCTCGAGGGCGACGAGTATGACTCCGCCTATTGGGATAAAGCGGCCAAATTCCTGCACTACCAGCCCGACGACCTGATCATCACGTCGGTGGAATTCGACCACGCCGATATTTACGCCGATTTCGATGTGTATCAGTTAGCCTTCAAACGCCTCGTCAACCTGGTGCCTCGCCGTGGCCGCGTGATCGTCTGGGGAGATGCCGATGGCGGCGAAGCGCCGCGCAAGGTCACCGAGAAAGCCTTCTGTCCCGTGATTACCTACGGCTTCGAGGCCGCAAATGACTGGGTTGCCAGCGATGTTTCCATCGTCGACGACCAAATGCACTTCCGGGTGCACTACAAGGGTGATCTCTACGGCGAATTGTCTCTTGCGGCTTCCGGCCGGCATAACGTGCTCAACGCTCTGGCTGCGCTCGTCGTTGCGCAGGGAAGAGGAATCAACGCCGAAGCGCTGAGCTCCGCGCTCTCCACATTTCAGAGCGTCAAACGCCGCATGGATGTGAAGGGCGAGATTGACAACATTCTGCTCGTCGACGATTTCGCGCATCATCCCACTGCCATTCGCGCCACCATCGAGGCCGCCCGTTTGCGCTGGCCGAACCGCCGGTTGTGGGCCATTCTCGAGCCTCGTTCGAACTCCATGCGCCGCCGTGTGTTTCAACATGCCTTGCCGCAATCGCTGGCCCTCGGTGATCGCGTTATTCTTGGCGGTGTTCATCGCGCCACCCAACTAACAGACCAGCAGCGGCTCGATCCCGAAACCATCACTTCCGCGGTGCGCCGGCTTGGCAAGGACGCCCGCGTCCTCCCAAGCGCCGACAGTATCGTGGACTTTGTAGCCCAGGAAGCGCGCCCGGGCGATTTGCTCCTGGTGATGTCCAATGGTAGTTTCGATGGATTATGCGAAAAGCTCCTCAAACGCCTGAGCGCGGGGAGTTCCGAGGTTTCCGCCCGGTGAATGCATCTCCATGGAGTGGCCAGCCCTCAGTCTGGCCAGCCCGGACAAAAGTTGTATCACGGCCTAAACGTCCGCGCCGCGGCCCGCAGCTACCCAACTCCCCGTCCGCTGTGAAGTACCTTCTGGGCATCGCGCTGCTTCTAGCTGTCTTCTTTCCTTCGTCGGCCGCCGCTGCAATACGCTATGAAGTTTCCCTCGACCATCCCGAGCAGCACCTCTTCCACGTCACCATGGAAGTGCCCGAAGTGCACGGTGAAGTGAAACTACAGATGGCAGCGTGGAATGCCTTGTACGAAATCCGCGACTTCAGCAGTCATGTCCAGCAGGTGCAGGCTTTCGCCAATGGTCACGCCGTGGAAATCGAAAAGCTCAACAAACTCACTTGGGATGTGAAAGCCACCGGAACCGTCACTGTGAAATACGCCACCTTCTGGGATGACGTGGGTCCATTTAATTCGCAGCTCAACTCTGATCACGCCTTTATCAATCCCGCGATGATCCTTTTATACGTCCCCGAGCGCCGCAGCGAATCCAGCACCATCTTTCTTTCGAACGTACCGGCGGACTGGAAGGTCGCATCCGCGTCGCTCGCGGATAGCACTGATAATCCGAGCGGAACATTTCGATTCGAAGCACCCAGTTTCGATACGCTCACGGATGATCCCATCGAAGTTTCCAACTTCGACGAGTTCACCATTCACGATTTATCTCCGCCGGTTCACGTGATCATCCACGGCGATAACTATAAAAAGCACGAGGTGGAGTCCGCGCTGCGTAAAATCTGCACGTACGAACTGAAGCTGATGAACGGCGCGCCCTACAACCAATACACGTTTATCTTTCACATCGGTAAAGCCGCAGGCGGTGGGGGCGGCGGCATGGAGCACTCCAATTCCACCGCCATTTACATTCCGTCGGGGGATTATCTCGCCAACGTTTCCGCCCACGAATATTTCCACCTTTGGAATGTAAAGCGCATACGTCCAGCATCCCTCGAACCCGTCGATTACACCCAGGAAATGTATACCCGCGCGCTATGGTTCGCCGAGGGTGTGACCAACACGTACGGTTCGTACACGCTGGTTCGTTCTGGCATCTGGAACAAGCGGGAGTTTTATCAGGATCTTTCTTCCCAGATCAGCGAACTGGAAACCCGACCCGCCGAGCATTGGCAGAGCGCGGAACAGTCAAGTCTGGACACGTGGCTCGATAAATACAGCTTGTACAATCGGCCTCAAGATAGCGTCTCCTACTACACCAAGGGACAAGTACTCGGCGTGCTGCTGGACATTGTCATCCGCGATCGCACCGACAACCAGCGCAGCCTGGACGATTTGATGCGCGCGATGAACCAGGACTTTGCGAAAACTGGGAAGTTTTATCGCGACAGCCTGGATGTACGCCTGACCGCCGAGAAACTTATCGGCGGCTCACTGGAAGATTTCTTTAACAACTATGTGAGTGGAGCTGAGCCACTTCCGTATAACGAATTATTCACGAAGGCCGGTCTGACATTACAAGAAAAAGAATCAGTTCGTCCGACCCTTGGCTTTAGTATCCAGCGCGAGACCGACGGCACGTCCTCGGTCTCCACCGTTGAGTCCGGCAGCAACGCGGAGAAGAGTGGGTTGCAGGTCGGCGACGTCATTCTCCGTTGGAACAATGGCGATGTGCCGCGACGCCCCGAGCGCTGGGCCGCGCTGCGCCAACCCGGCGAGCCCTTGCATCTTTATATTCGTCGAGACCAAACCGAAATGAATCTGGATGTCGAACTCGGTGTGGTACGCCAGAACGTCTATCAGGTCGTCGAGACGCAAGGCGCATCGGATCGCGCGCGGCGGATTCGCGATGGCATGCTTCACGGTACCACAGATCCGGTTACTGCTCGCGCACACTGGCAAGGTGACGCCATCACTTGACCATTGGCGCCTGATTCGAGACAGTTTCTCTTACTCAAATGCTCCGGGCCGCCTTCGTTTGTATTTCTATTTCGCTGTACACCCTCATCGTAGGGCCGCCCCTGCTTATTTACACCTTCATCACCAAGCATGTTGATCCGTTGTATTGGGCCGGCATCAAGGGGGTAATGTTTTTTGTCAACTGCGTTGGAGTGCGCGTCGAGGTCAAAGGCACCGAGCGAATTCCCAAGGCTACCTGTATTTTCGCTGCGAATCACACCAGTTCCGCGGACGCCCCCGCGGTTGTGGGAGCCATTCCCCGGCGCATCGCTATTCTACTGAAGAGGTCCCTGTTTGATTGGCCAATCGTCGGACAAGCGTTTCGACTCGCTCATTTCATTCCTGTGGATCGTTTCAATCGTGAGTCGGCAATCGAAAGCCTGGAACAGGCCACCGAGGCTCTTCGAGCTGGCCAGTCCTTTTTGATTTATCCCGAAGGCACCCGCAGTCCCGATGGCCGTTTACAGGAATTCAAGAAGGGAACTGCGGTCATGGCGATTAAGTCCGGTGTGCCCATCGTTCCCGTAGCGTGTTCCGGTGCCCATCGCGTCATGGAAAAGCGTAAGTTGCACATTCATCCCGGAACGATACTGGTCGAATTTCTCGATCCCATCGACTCTACAAAGTATTCTTTCGAAAACCGGGAAGCGCTGGTTCAGGAGCTCCACGATCGCGTTGCCGCGGGACTTCCCCCGGATCAACGCCCGATTGGCTTCCCGGGCGCCGCATAATCGCGAACCCTGCTAGTGGGCCATATCGTTGCGTCATGCAATTCTCGGAAACAGAGCTGGTCACTGCCTCTTGGCTGCCAATTGTTCTTCTAACTGCTGTACTTTTTTTTGTAATTCCGGCAGGCGCTTCAGAGCCGCCATCATCTTCAGCCATTCCCGGTTTTCAACCGCCGGATAACCCGAGTACAGCGCCCGAGCAGGCACATCGTTCGGCACGCCGCTTTGCGCAGTGATCACCGTCCCATCCCCAACACTCAAATGGCCCGCGGTGCCCACTTGTCCGGCCAGGATGCAGCTTTCGCCGATTCTCGTGGATCCGGCAAGCCCGACTTGTCCGCACAACATGGAATTTGCTCCCACCTGCGAAGCGTGACCCACCAGCACCAAATCATCGATTTTAGTGCCGTGCCCAATCCGGGTCTCGCCCACGGTGGCACGATCGACGCACGCGTTCGCCTGCACCTCTACGTCGTCCTCCAGTACCGCAGGTCCGGACTGCACCATTTTGTGCCAACTACCGTCTCCGCGTTTGGCATAACCCAACCCATCGCCTCCGACGACCGCTCCATTTTGCAGGATTACTCGATCTCCAAGGATGCAGCCTTCCCGCACCACCGCATGTGCATGAGCAAAAAAGTGCGCTCCGATCCTGGCATCACGATAGATCGTTACGAAACTGTGCAGCACTGCCTGGGTCCCAATTTCCACGCCTTCATCGACGAAGCAGTAAGGCCCAATATGTGCTCCTCGACCGATCTTTGCGGATGGCGCAACGATTGCAGTCGGATGCACTCCCGGTGGGTAGGCCGGAGGCTGATAGAAAAGCTCCAGCGCGTGAGCGAATGCTAGGTAAGGATTCGCCGTGCGCAATGCCGCTAAAGGTTCCAAGCCCTGCTCGCGCGTCAACCCCACACCCTCCTCCACCAGAACCGCCGAAGCCCTCGTCGTCTTCAGCAACGGCCAGTAGCGCCGGTTCGCCAGAAACGTCAACTGCCCTTGGGCGGCGTGATCAATTCCCGCCACGCCCCGGATTTCGATTCCGGGATTGCCTTCCAGTCTGCATGCGAGCTTCTGCGCGAGTTCCTGCAGTTTCATGGAATCCACTCCTGCACCCAATTCGACAATATTTCTTGGGTTCTTGCTTGAGTCTCGCATAGGCCAAAGCGAGAAGTACAGGTGCCCAGGGTTTCCTACGCTCACGGCAACTTTGGGTTTGCGGCCTGCATCGGAGTCGTTATAATGGGCAATCGTCTGCTGGCTGCCGTGCTCTGACTTGGATGTTGCTGCAATGTAGGTAATTCCGGTACTAATCTTTAACCGCCCGAAAGGAGTTTGAGGTTTTCGTGAGAGCCAGTTGGATGTGCGTGTTGTGTCTCTCGTTGGTCGGCTTTTGCTCGCTAAGTTCCTCCGTCTCTGCGCAGGAAATCGTCGATCTCGCTTCCGGACCTTCCGACGTCCTTTACGCGCAATCGCAACTCCTGCAGTCCATCGATCAAGCGTGGTTTACTCCTGTTTCTCGACCTGCTCCGGTGGCCGATGTGGTGGACTATTCGATGGACTACCCTGTCGACGACTCGCCCTACATTATGGAGGTTCCGCTGGACGTTGCCAGCGACACGCGTCCCAACGATTCCAGCATCCGCCCCAACCCGCTAGCCCAGAATGACGAGCACACTGTCGGCACCAGGTTTCGTTGGATGCCCGCGTTCGGTGAGTCTTTGCTGTTCACCGGTATCATGCACACCTTCAATCTCGCTACCGAAGCCGGCACTCGCGATGCACTGTATGGGAAATGGTTTGACAATTACATGCATTCCGTATCGGAGCTTCGCGGCTGGAGCGACAGTGACCACTTCATGGCTCCCTATGTTGGCCATCCGATCGAAGGCTCCATCTTTGGCTTTATCGAACGGCAAAATGATCCCAACTATCGCCTGGTGCAATTTGGGGATGGCCGCGAATATTGGATCAGCACGCTCCGTTCCATGGCCTACGCCGCGGTTTGGCACACCCAATGGAAAATCGGGCCCGCCAGTGAAGCTTCCATCGGCAATGTGATGCTCCATGCATCGCCCGGCTTCATTACTCTCGTCGATACCCCTACGCTCGGTTTCTGCACCATGCTGGCGGAAGATGCCGCAGATCGCTATGTCATCATGGGAATCGAAAATCGCACCAGCAACCGCGTGGTCATCATCGTGGTGCGCAGCTTTCTGAATCCCGGCCGCACCTTTGCCAACCTGATGGCTTTTCGCATGCCATGGAGCCGCGATACTCGCCTCCGTCTTTTCGGCCCGGATTATGAAATTCGCAAAATGTTGGTGGAAGATTACAGGAATGGCGTCGGGGAAAAGCCATTCATCTACGTGAAAGATGAATGGAAGCCGGCGGGCGTGGAGTTCACGCACCCGCATCCCAAAGAAGCGGACATCGAACTTACCGCGTTTCCTTATTACGAAACCTTTCTTGGCGGAGGATCCTGCGTCGGCGGTGGCGGCAGTGGAGCGGCCCGCGTGAATCCCAGGTTACAGGTGATCACTGAAGTCAGCGGCTGCCTGATCATGCATCAGGCCGCATACAACATCAGTGGCGACTCTTTATTTTACGGGGGTGGATTTCGCTGGACCCCCATGGCGGCCCGCCGGTTCTCCCCGTTCGGACAATTCATGTTTGGTGGAAGAAAAGTCACCCAGGAAGTGGACGACCTGGCGCTAAAAGCTGAACTCCTGAAGGAATGGAACAACGGCGGTGGCACGCTGGCGCATTATCCGATGCGCAGCGCCTGGTCCACCGAGAAGTCGCAAAACGGTCCCAGCATTGCGGTCGGTGGTGGATTCGATTGGGTGGTCACACGTCCGTTCGCTTGGCGCATCCTGAATCTCGAATACACCCGAAACTGGATCAACGACGTAGCCAATATCCACCCCCAAGAAGGGCTGAAAATTTCCACGCAGGCCGTCGTCCGAATCGGCACTTGGTGATCAACGTTTTCGTTTTCAGAGTCGACAATCCCGGAGATGCGTCACAGAGTGCGTCCTGCACTCGGTTGAAGCTCATGATTCTTCGTCTTCCGTGAACAGTCCGGGCTGCACCGCTTTGGTCGTCGGCTTTCGTCGGGCAATTCCCACTACGCCCAACACCGTAAACTCTGTCAGGGCCGAGCGCGGCACGAAAATTCGGTCGGTGTTGGAATTAAAATCGGGCGGTGTTATTTGCAGGCCGTTGTCCTGCAGTCCCAGCAGATCGTTCGGAATCACTCCTTCCAGGCTGTCTCCGTCGCGGAATCGCAAACGGACCCACAGACCGTCCAACTTCGGCCGGCTAAGGAAACTCTTGCGTCCCATGTGGATGTCGTTATCCAAGTCACGCACAAAATAAACCGCTCGAACCTTAGCCAGGGAGACTTCCTCGTGGGTCCCTTCCGGTGATAGCAAATCAATGGTTTCCGCCTGGGTCAGCCGGCTGGGGTTGAGGTACCCGGGCACCAGCTTCTTATCCAGAAGCTCGATGATCACCTTTTTGTGGGTAGAAGTTGCAGTTTTGCTCTTCAAACGGACCTTTCCCGGCGAAAATCACGAAACAATTGCGAAAAAGCGCTGATTATGTTAAGTTTAACTCGACTTTCCCGTCAAGTCATTGTATTTATTGGGCTTAGCTCCCCGAGGGCCGCTTTTGACCGAAAAGACGCAAATCCTCAAATCCGCCTCCATCATTTCCCTGGTCACCATCGTCAGCCGGGTTTTTGGCTATCTCCGGGATCAGCGCATTTCCTTTCTTTTGGGCACCACGCTTTCGGCGGATGCCTTCGTTCTCGCCTACCGCCTGCCCAATCTATTTCGTCGCCTGGTCGCCGAAGGAACAGTGACAGCTTCGTTCATCCCGATTATTACCACCTACATGCGCGAATCCACGACTGAAGAGTTGTGGAAATTCGGCAATCGGCTGTTCTGGACGCTCGCTTTGGTGCTCGCCATCGTCACCGTGCTGGGTGTGGTTTTTTCTCCCGTGGTGATCCAGTCGTTTTCCTCTCCGCAAGACCGCGCCAACAGCTGGGAAGAAGCCATTGCGCTGAATCGTATCATTTTCCCGTATCTGTTTTTTGCCGGACTGGCTGCCTTGGGCATGGGCATCCTGAATTCATTTCATCACTTCGCACTGCCGGCCGCGACCACCGCCCTCCAGAACCTGGCCATCATCATATTCTCCATTGGTTTGGTTTGGCATTACTTCCAAAGCCCGGCCATCTCCCTTGCCGTCGGCGTGCTGGTTGGGGGCGCCCTGCAATTTCTGATTTTGGTGCCACAACTCGTCCGGCGGGGCATGCGCTTCGATTTTGGTATCGACTTCACGCATCCCGGTGTGAAGCGCTTCGCTCAGGTCGTGTTTCCCCGTTTTTTTGGAATGGGCGTGGCGCAGATCAATTTTTTCGTGGACACCTTCTTTGTCACCGCGCCGCGCATGCCGCGCGGCAGCCTCGCCGCTCTGTATGTTTCCGATCGCGTGATGGAGCTGATTCTGGGCGGATATGCTATCGCGGTAGCCACAGCGATTCTTCCAATGATGTCGCATCAAGCCGCTGCGAACGACTACGAAGGCATGAAGCGCACACTGACGTTTGCGGTTCGCATCGTTGCCTACATCACCATTCCCGCCGCGGTTGGCCTGATGATTCTTCGCGAGCCGATTATCCGCATGTTGTTTCAACACGGCCAATTCGTGGCGGAGTCCACCCGCCTCACCGCGCGCCCTCTGCTTTACTATGCGGCTGGGTTGCCTGCCTTGGCCTGTGTCAAACTGATAGTTCCGGCCTTTTACTCGGCCAGCGATACGAAGACTCCGGTGGTCATAGGGGTAATCTCGTTTCTGATTAACATTACCTTGAACATCATCTTTCTGAATTTCCTGTTCCGCCGTTTCCAGAACGGTGGCCCCGCTCTTGCCACGGTGCTTGCCACCTTCTTTGACTTCTTCACCTTGTTCATTATCTTCCGCATTCGTTACGGCCCACTCGGCACCATCAAAATCTTCCGTTCCATCGGCAAAATCAGTCTTTGCGCAGCATTGATGGGGATTGGCTGTATGATCGGCAATCATTACGCCAATTACACCCTGCAATCCGCCTTCTTCACACAACTGCTGGTGTTCATCGCTCTCATCGGCGGCGCCACACTTCTGTATATAGGTCTTACCTGGGTGTTCCGGTGCCCGGAGATTGAAGAAGTTTACGGCATCGCTACCCACCGCGAAACTGCCGAAGAACTGGCGGGCTCCTAATGGAAATTTCTGCTGCCATCACCGCGTTCCTCACCCACGTTCGCGTCGAAAAAGGTCTTTCCGCGAATACCGTGTCCGCCTACGGCCGCGACATGACCAAATTCGAAGCATTTGCCAAACCGAGAAAACTCACCCTCACTTCCATCAGCCGGGATGACTTGATGGATTTCCTGAGCGAGCTTTTCCATCATAAATTGGAGAGCCGCACCGTAGCGCGGCATCTAGTCACTTTGCGCAATTTCTTTCGATTTGCCCAGATGCAGGAGTTGATCACGGACGACCCTTCGATCAACCTCGAGTCCCCCAAGATTCGCCGCTCTCTGCCAGATTACTTACGCCTGGAGGAAGTGGAGAAGTTGCTTGTTCAGCCTAATGAGAAAACGCCTATCGGGCTACGAGATCGCGCCATGCTGGAAGTTCTCTACTCTAGCGGCTTGCGGGTGTCGGAGTTGACCGGCCTGCGCGTGATGGACATGGATCGCTCCGTCGGTTGCCTTCGTTGCATCGGGAAGGGAGACAAGGAGCGCATCGTGCCGGTTGGCAAGAAGGCTTTGGCGCTGGTGGATCGTTACCTTCGCGATGCGCGCCCGAAGCTGGTCGGTAAAGGACAATCGGTGCACTCTCCCATTCTTTTCCTCAATCGCCGCGGTGGCCGTCTAAGCCGCGTTGGTGTCTGGAAAATTTTGTCAGCTTATGGCCGCCAGGCCGGTTTGCGCGTCGCACTCACTCCGCATATGCTCCGTCATAGCTTTGCCACTCATCTACTGGAGCGCGGCGCGGATCTTCGCTCGGTGCAGTTGATGTTGGGCCACAGTGATATTTCCACGACGCAAATCTATACCCATGTTGTGGAGGAACGCCTGAAGCAAATTTATAAGGCTCATCACCCGCGCGCCTAGCGCACGGGAAGGTACTACCGCGGGTGCCGCGTCATTCTGTTGGCCGCCACCCTAATGTGGAAGGAGCGCAATGCCTGATTACATGTTCTTGCTGGAAAGCCGCCTCTCTCCGGAACAGCGTGCCGCCATGCTCCGCGTGCAGGAATTGGCTGCTGCGATGGGCCTCAACGTCTACCTCACCGGTGGCACCGTTCGCGACCTGATTACCGGCGCTACTCTTCGCGACCTGGATTTCACCCTGGAAGGCAATCCCTCGAAAGTGGCCCGTGAAATGGAAAAGGGCGGAGCCAAGATCGTTTCCGAGGACGAAAAGCTGCGACACGTGGAAATGTTCTTTGCCGGTGACGTTGATGGCAGCCTTTCCGCTGCACGCGATGAGTATTACGTGCGGCCCGGAACTCGTCCCGAAATTCGTTGGTCAACTATCATGGAGGATCTGCGGCGGCGCGATTTTTCTATGAACGCCATCGCCATCTCGCTGAATCCGGCTTCTCGTGGACTTCTTTTGGATCCCACCAACGGCCTATCGGATATCGAGCACGGCGAAGTCCGCGCGCTGACTATTCACAGTTTTACCAACCAGCCCGTGCGCCTGCTGCGTGCCTTGCGCATGGCCGCGCGCATGGGTTTTAAACTGGAATCGCGTACGCAAGAATGGTTCAACTTAGCCATCGAACGCGAGTTGCAAAAGACCATCACGCCCGAAGATGCTGGCCACGAATTGCGCGCTCTTGCCAAGGAAGAGCGGCCTCAGTTGGTGCTGAAAGAATGGGACGAGCAGGATTTCCTGGAACTGGTTCACCCGCTGCTGGCCAAGAAGCACCCCGATTACGAGGCCATTTCCCGTTTGCTTAAGATCCGCGATGAGCTTTTTATGGCCGGTTTTCGTCCACGCCTGGCTACACCGATGATGCTCGCTATTCTGGGCAGGTTGAAAGATCGCGAACTCTCCAACGTGCTTTCAAAATTGGGTTTTCGTTCCGCGGAGATCGAACAGATCGAAGAGTTTCCCGAGAATGCCCTGGAGGCGCAGAAGGAGCTCACCGGCAAAAAGACCAAAACTCCAATCGAAGCGTACCAGTTTATCGAAAAGCTGCCTCTTGAAGTCGTCGGCTATTTGCTGGCCGAATCGAATAACTCCGCCGCAGTCTCCAAGCTCAAAGCGTACCTGAACAAATGGCGGCCCATCCGGCAGGCATTGCCCGTGGTAGTCACGGAATTGGAAAGGCTGGGTATGCCTCACGGACCAAAATTCGATCAGGTTATCAACGATGTTTTCGCCGCGCAGTTGAACGGTCGGGGCAAGACTCCCGAAGAACGCGAGAAGATGCTGCGTAAGCTTTCTGGAATAAAGGAAGCTCCTAAGAAAAAGGAAAAGAAACCCGCAAAGGGCGCCGAGAAGCCTGAAAAGCCTCTCAAACCGGCAAAGCCAGTAGGAAAGAAAAAGTCCAAATAGACAGTCGCGTAGAACGAGAAAGCTTTTGCGTGCCGGCGAGACGAGACGGCGTGCGTAAGCCCACTCCATTTAGGGCCAACTTATCCACAATCCCTAAAACCATTCGTTCGCAATTCACACCTCCACGTCTTAAAATTAAATTCATGGGCAACCCCCAGTTTGTTCACCTGCACGTCCATACGGATTACAGTTTGCTGGACGGAGCTTGCGAGACTTCCGAGCTTCTCGACGAAGCGTCGCGCCAGAAAATGCCGGCCGTTGCCATCACCGATCACGGCAACTTGTTCGCCGCTGCCAATTTCGTCTATGAGGCCAGTAAGCGCGACGTTAAGCCCATCATCGGTTGCGAGGTCTACGTCGCCAAAGGCAGCCGGCATGATCGCGGCGAAAAAGCCGGCAATCCTGCCGACCGTGACGATTTTGAGCCCGGCACACGCGGCAGCAATCATCTGGTGCTGCTGTGCGAGAATCTTGAGGGCTATCACAATCTCATCAAGCTGGTATCCGCCGGTTTTCTCGAAGGCTTCTACTACAAGCCCCGCATCGATTTCGAGTTGCTCAGCAAGCATTCCAAAGGACTCATCGCGTTAGGCGCCTGTCTGCGCGGCCCGGTCACCGAATTGGTCGTTGAAGATAAATACGACAAAGCGCGCGAAACCGCTTACCGCCTGCGCGACATCTTCGGTAAAGGCAATTTCTTTCTGGAGATTCAAGATCAGAATCTACCCATCGAAAAGGGTGTGAATACCCAACTCATTCGCCTTTCTAAAGAAACCGGTATCCCTCTCGTGGCCACCAATGATTGCCACTACCTTCACCACGAGGACGCCCACGCCCAAGAAGTCCTGCTGTGTATCCAGACCGGCAAGACCATGAGCGATCCTCATCGCATGAAATTTGCCACCGACCAGTTCTATTTCAAAACCGCTCAGGAAATGGCCCAGGTCTTCCGAGAAGTTCCCGAAGCGGTGACTCGCACCGTCGATATAGCCGCGCGCTGCAACGTGAAGATCGACCACATCCCGAACGCGCTGCCCGAGTTCAAAGTGCCTGCGGGACACACGCCGGACAGCTATTTCGATAAAGTAGCTCGCGAAGGTTTTGCGCAGCGCCTTCCCAACCTGGAGCGTCTGGCCAAGCAGAACCTGTTGCGCAATCCGATTTCGGAGTACGAAGATCGCCTCTCTTCCGAAATCGAGATGATCAAGAAGATGCACTACGAGGGCTACTTCCTGATCGTTTGGGATTTCATCCAGTACGCGCGCGCGCAGGAAGTTCCCGTGGGCCCCGGTCGCGGGTCTGCCGCGGGTAGCCTGGTCAGCTACGCTCTGCGCATCACCGACGTCGACCCGCTGCAGTACAACCTGCTGTTCGAGCGCTTCCTGAATCCGGAACGGGTCTCCATGCCGGATATTGATATTGATTTCTGCATGCGTCGCCGCGGCGAGTTGATCGAGTACGTCACCCACAAGTACGGCCGCGAAAACGTTTCTCAGATTATTACCTTCGGGACCATGGCCGCCAAAGCCGCCGTGAAGGACGTTGGACGCGCCATGGACATTCCCTATGGCGAAGTCGATCGGCTTGCTAAGCTGATTCCCACTACACTCGGTATCCAGCTCGAGGACGCGCTTAAAGAAGCTCCGCAGCTGAAAGCGGCGGTAGACGCGGACGAGCGGCTGAAAGACTTGATGAAGGTGGCACTCCGCCTCGAAGGACTTTCGCGTCACGCTTCCACTCACGCGGCCGGCGTGGTCATCTCGCCGCAGCCACTCACCGAACTTCTTCCCGTTTACAAGACCAACCGCGACGAAATCACCACGCAGTACGACATGACCGCGCTCGAGCGTATCGGCCTGCTCAAAATGGATTTCCTCGGCTTGACCACGCTCACGGTTCTGTACGACGCGGTCAAAATGGTCCAGCAAAACCGTAATGTAAAGATCGACCTGGAGAGCTTGCCCTTCGACGACGAGGCCACATACAAGCTATTTTCCCGGGGCGATACGACGGCGATCTTCCAGTTTGAGTCGCACGGCATGCGCGACATCCTTCGCCGTTACCAGCCCACACGCATCGAGGATCTTACCGCCCTGAACGCCCTCTATCGTCCTGGTCCCATCCAGGGCGGCATGATTGACGATTTCATCAATCGCAAGCACGGCAAGACCAAGGTGGCCTACGAGCTTCCTCAGCTCAAAGACATTCTCGAAGAAACCTACGGCGTGATCCTCTATCAAGAACAAGTCATGCAAATCGCCAATCGCCTGGCCAGCTTTTCCCTTGGGGAAGCCGACATCCTGCGCCGCGCCATGGGCAAGAAGAAAAAAGAAGAAATGGCCGCGCAGCGTGCGAAATTCCTGGCTGGCTGCGAAAAGAATAAGATTCCCGAGAAGAAAGCCGTTCACATTTTCGACCTGATGGAAGAATTTGCGGGGTACGGTTTCAATAAATCGCATTCTTGTGCTTACGCGCTCCTGGCGTACCAAACCGCCTGGCTCAAAACCCACTATCCAGTCGAATTCATGGCCGCGCTGCTCACCTCGGAAACCGGCAACGCTGAAAAACAAGTGAAATACATCAACGAATCCCGAGGCATGAGCATTCCTATACTGCCTCCCGATGTTAATGAAAGCGATCTGTTCTTCACCCCTGTGGGCGACTCTATTCGCTTCGGCATGGCCGCTATCAAGAACGTGGGCGAGAATACGGCCAAGGCTATTCGCGAATCTCGCCTCGCCCAGGGTCCGTTCAAATCCCTATACGATTTTTGCGAGCGGATAGAATCTCGTTTCCTCAACAAGCGTGTATTCGAAAGCCTCATCCGCTGTGGGGCGATGGATTCTCTGGGGCCGCGCGAGCCCATGCTCGCGTCTGTCGACGACGCTATCGCCGCTATCCAGCGTGCCGCTCGAGCCAAGGAATCGGGGCAACACGGCCTATTCTTCAGCGGGGGAACCACCGAGCCCAAAGTTCACTTTGAACTTCGCGACGCCGCTCCGTGGACCGAGGAAGAGCGCCTGGCCAGCGAATACGCCATGCTCGGCTTTTACGTTTCTGGGCATCCGCTGGAAAAATATGGTTCGCGCCTGAACGATCTTGACGTCATTTCGCTCGACGAAGTAGAAGGCCAGCGCAATGGCAAGGAAATCGCTGTCGCTGGCCTTATCGTCGGCACGCGCCCGATGCGCTCCAGAAAGGGCGCCCGCTGGGCCATCTTTACGCTTCAGGACATGACTGGCATTCAGGAATTGCTGGCTTTCCCGGAGAGTTTTGCGCGGCTGGAGAATATCCTGAAGCCAGGACAGCCGCTGCTTCTGAAAGCGCGAGTGCAGGTGGAAGAAGCAGGCACTCGCCTGTCCCTCCAGGAAGCGCGCCGCCTGGACGCAGTTGCGGAGAATGGTGGCCCGCAGGAATTTCGCCTGAAACTGGATCTGCAACATTTGAACGAAGACGCTCTGGCTCAGCTCGAGGAACTCTTCGCCAAAGCCGCTGGACCCAGCACCGTGGTCTTCGAGGTCAAGGCCAATGACGGCACTACTGCTGTGGTGCAATCTCAGCGTAAGATACGGGTCACGCCTGACTTCATCGCCGCTCTGGATCGCATCTGTGGCGACGAAGGCATTCAGAGGATTTCCTAATGTGCGCTGCCAGGAAAGACAAGAAGGCCCTGCAGACCATCGAGCGTCAGAAAGAGATCGAACGCCTCGAACGGGATGTCGAGGAATTGCGCCGCTTGTCGGCGAACGGCTCGGATGGTGACGACGCGGAGCTTGAGCGCCTCAAGCACGAAGTGCTTGAACTGCGCCGCGAGTTTTATACTCACCTGGGCCCATGGCAGCGCGCCCAGATTGCACGTCACCCTCAGCGCCCGCACACCCTCGACTGGATCAACCTGATGCTCACGGATTTCATCGAGCTTCATGGCGACCGCAATTTCAGTGACGACAAGGCCCTCGTCGCCGGCTTGGGAAAATTTCGCGGGCGTCCCGTGGCGGTGGTCGGCCAGCAAAAGGGAAGAGACACCAAGCAGCGGGTCATCCGCAATTTCGGCCAGCCCAAGCCCGAAGGCTACCGCAAGGCCCTGCGCGTGATGCAACTGGCCGCCAAATTTGGCCGTCCGGTTCTTGCTTTTGTGGATACGCCCGGCGCGTACCCGGGGATCGACGCCGAAGAACGTGGCCAAGGCGAAGCGATCGCCCGCAATTTGCGCGAGATGGCCCGCTTGCCCGTACCCGTCGTCGTCACTGTGACTGGTGAAGGTGGTTCCGGCGGCGCGTTAGCAATCGCTGTCGGCGATCGCGTCAATATTCTGGAGAACGGTTTCTACTCTGTAATTTCGCCCGAAGGTTGTGCGTCCATCGTGTGGCGCGATTCCACCAAGGCTGAAACCGCTGCCATCGCCATGAAAATCATGGCCACCGATCTTCGCGATCTGGGCATCGTCGACGAAATTGTTCCCGAGCCTGACGGTGGTGCTCACAGCGACCATGAAGGTGCCGCCAAGTTACTGGGCGATGTCCTCGAACGCCAGATCCTGGAACTCTCCGGCCGTTCCGCGCGCCAACTCGTCCACGATCGCTACGAAAAATTCCGCCGAATGTGCCAATTCTTCGACGTCGCCTCTTAATTTCCGCTATCTAATCAGTAAGCTGTCGCTGTTTTTTTGCCCCCGTAGCACATTGGCCACGTTCATTCGATCTTCCGTTGTCTCCCACCAATTCCCGCTCTACTCTGAACTAGCAGCGTGTGACCCATCGCCTCGGGGCAACTTACTCCGCACCGTTTGCAAAGGATAAGTCAGATCATGCCGGAACCCTTTCGTCCGTACGAAAAGCTCGTCGACATCACCGTCATGGGCAAGAAATTCCAGGTGCCCGAGCGCAATTCGCTGCTGCGCTGTTTTCAGTTCATCAGTCCGGAAACCATACCCTACGGCCGCTTCTGCTGGAATCAGGATTGCCAATACTGCCGGGTCATGTGCCAGCTTCCCGACGACGACGAGCCGCGCGAAATGCTTTCCTGCAAGTTCATCGTCATGCCCGGCATGGAAGTCACCGACCTGAGCCAGGAACTCAAGTGGTGCCTGCGCGCCAAGCTCCCCTCCGACGCCGCCGTCTCCAGGTAACCGCGCCCTCATGTAGCGGCGGCTTTACGCCGCTGTTTTTCCCAGCTCTAAAAACAAACGTTCTCATCCTGAGGAGCGTTGTTCGCGACAAAGGATCTCAACCTCTGCGCCTTGTCTGCTAATCAGACAGAAAAACTCGTCATTCCGAGCGCAGTCTTCGCAGCGAGGAATCTCTCTTCGATCCAAACGTCTTGCCGTGTGAAAAAACTCGGCCTGAGGGAGCGGCCGCCTATGGCCCAAATCCGCGATTCATATCCCACAGCGGATAATGCGGCAGGGCATTCGTGGGATCACGCATAAACTCGCCAGTCTGTGCCACCAGGTCTCGCATTCGTTGTCGCGCCGCCGATCCTACATCCCGTCGGCCAAGCGCCGGAGCCTGATGACCCGCGCGAGTTACTCCTTCGGGAGGTCGCAGTCCTTGTGCCAGCAGCAATCCATCTTTGTCCCGTAGTGCAAATATCCCAAGCAATCGCTCGCGCACTTCCCGCACATTCTCTTCGCCGAATCTTTCTCCCCAACGCTTCTCGATCTCCCCAACCAATCTCCAATAGCCTGCTTGTGTGGCCAGCCCAAGTGCATTCAGCCGTACGACCTTCCCCCGGCGCGCGCTTGGGTCAGGTTCAATCACCACAAAGGGCTTGACCTGCCAACTAATGCCGCTCGTTTCCGGGGACGTACCCGTCAAACGGGGAATTTCTCGTTCCGCAATTGGTTTCTCTCCAAGCACGCGCAACGTATTAGCGCAGAGTTCCAACGGAACTTTCGACTCGCGACGAAACTCCCGCGCGAACGCCATCAACAATCGGGTAAGCAGGGCAGGGAAGTTGAGTTCCGCAGCGCTCCGCCTTTTCCGTGAAGTCGTTTTCTCGTTTGTCCTGCTGCTGTTGGACAACTTCTCGCGCCGTTCGCGGTCGAGTTGCTCCGCGACTACCGACAAGGCTTTGCGCAGTCCGCCCATCACTTCCGGGCCGAATCGATTCTCCCAACGTTGCTCGATTTCTCCCACCAACGGCGTCCAAACCTCAATGCCTTTTTGTCCTTTCGGGGTAGCGCGAACGATCCACTCGTCGCGAATTCCGCGTGCGCTGCCCCAGCCTGCGCGCAACTTTCGGCCCGCTCTTTTGTGCAGTGTGCGCGGAATCGGCCGCTGATCGGCCACGTCCGGCTGCAGTGTCACGAACCTCCATCGTTCCAAACAGCCCAATTCAAATTTGATGGGAGCCAAAGCTGCGGAGCTGCGCTCGGCGAGCTCCTGCACGCGCAAACCCTGGTCACCCACAAACCGCATCACCGTATACCAGAGGCTCAGCGAAATCCCTGCGCCCGGGTAACCGGCTTCAGACATTCTTCGTTCGAATTCGTTATCCAACTCGACGGTGTACGCCACGAGGATTTGCGAAAGCAGTGCCGAGAGTGGGCGCCTATACGGGCTGCCCTCGTCTTGCGTCTCGTATCTTCTTCCTCTACGCTTTTCTTCCATGTCTACGTTCGCGCTTCTCCCTTGTGATGGTTGCGGCCAACTCGTCGACTCCGCCCACATCTCGCGGCGCCTGGAACGCCTTGCCTGGGCCACCCGCTTCCGGCCGATTCATATACAAGCGCTCCTTCTCGGCGGCATCGCCCCAAAATTCGACTCGCATTTCCTCTACACCCCGAACGCATTGTTCGAGGGCGAAGCCGGGATGGTCCTCAACGCCGTCCAGCTTCCCACAACAAGGCAATCGCCGGAAGGGATCCAGACTGAATTCCAGAAGCTTGGCCTCATGTTCACTCACGTTTTGGAATGTCCCCTGGCAGACGATGTATCCGAATCCGACGCCCGGTCCTTAATTGAAAAACAGCTGCCCGCCGTCATGGCTCGTATTCGTCGTTCGCTCAAACCCAAGCGAGTGCTGTTGCTCTCCCCACAGCTCCAACCTTATGCTGGCAAATTCCGGGAAGTGGACTTAGGCTGCCCGGTCTTTCCGTTCGCGTCGGGCGTGTTCTTGTCTTCCAGCGCACCCACAGAATCCGACTTCCGGGCCTTTCGCTCAGCCTTGGCAATCTCTAATGCACATGCTGTGTAGCAGTTAGATGTGTGATGAACGTCACTGTGCCCAGTGACTCTGCTCCTCAAACTCATACCGTGCTTACCTGCTTTCCGGTATGCTACTATTTCAGTCGGAGCGCACTCCTCAAGGGGTGATTTTTGCAAACTCGAGCCAAATTCGGTGTGGGAATCGGGGTCATCTTGGTGGCTCTCGGCTTCATGGCCTGGTTGGGCTACGGCGAGAGCAAGACCTATTACCACACCATCGCTGAGTATCAGTCTCTGCAAGGCTCAGCGCGCAGTCACCGCATGCGTCTTGCGGGTACGGTTGAACCCGGGTCTATCAAGCACTTGCCCGGCCGTGTGGAATTCGTATTGGAAGAGCAAGGTAACACCTTGCCGGTAAGTTACATCGGTACGGATCCTTTGCCCGATACGTTTGTGGACAAGTCTCAGGCTCTTGTCGAAGGTCGTCCTTCCAACGATGGTCGCTTCGTTGCTGAACATGTTCAGGCTAAGTGCGCTTCCAAGTATGAGTCCGCACCAGGCGGCGATAAACCCGTTCCGACCGGAACCGCGCAAACCACGAGCAGCACCTACGGCGCCCAGTGAATCTAGTCTAGGGGAGGGCGAAACGGCCTATGGATGTATTTGGTAGTTTTTCGCTGCTGCTCGCGTTCGTGTGCGCCGTTTACGCCTTCGTCGGCGGAATTTTCGCCATCAAAACGCGTCATCCCCTCCTGATTAAGAGCACCCGGCAGGCTGGAATCGCCACCTGCGTGCTGATCTTTCTCGCCACCATTAGCCTGGAATTTCTGCTGTTCACCGACAATTTCTCGATCGCCTATGTAGTTCAGCACTCTAACCGCGATCTTTCCGCGTTCTACAAAGTGTCCGCACTTTGGGCGGGACAGGAAGGCTCGCTGCTGTTCTGGAGCACGCTTCTTTCCGTCTACGTCATCTCCGTTCTGCTCGCCTATCGCCACAAAAACGGTGAGCTGATGCCTTACGTCGGGGTCATTCTGGCTGGCGTTCAGGTTTTCTTCCTTATTCTGAATAATTTTGTTGAGAACCCGTTCAAGACTCTCGCTACCGTGAATGCCAGCGGGATGCTCGAACCCTTCACCCGCATGGACGGTAACGGCCTGAATCCTCTCTTGCAGTATCCGGAGATGGTCATTCACCCGCCGAACCTCTATTCCGGTTACACCGGCTTCACCATTCCGTTTGCGTTCGCCCTGGCCGCATTGTTGGCGCGCTATCCCGGAGAGAAGTGGATTCACCTGACTCGCAAATGGACGATGGTTGCGTGGTGCTTCCAGTCTCTAGGCATTCTCCTCGGTGCTCACTGGGCCTACGCGGTTCTCGGTTGGGGCGGCTACTGGGGCTGGGATCCCGTCGAAAACGCCTCGTTACTTCCTTGGCTTACCGGCACCGCCTTCCTTCACTCCGTGATGATGCAGGAAAAGCGCGGCATGATGAAGGTCTGGAACGTCTGGCTCGTGTTCTCCACGTTCCTGTTGTGTATTCTCGGCACCTTCCTTACCCGCAGCGGCGTAGTCAGTTCTGTCCACGCCTTTGCCAATTCCCACATTGGCCCGTGGTTTGTCGGATTCATCATCGTGATTATCTGCGTGTGCTTGGTGGCTTATTTCAAGAATCGCGATTACTTGAAGAGCGAAAACATGTTGGATTCCATGATTTCCCGCGAATCCAGCTTCCTGTTCAACAATCTCCTCTTCCTGGTTGCCTGCATCGCGGTGCTTTCCGGCACGCTCTTCCCGGTCTTCTCCGAATGGTTTACCAGCAACCGCATCAGCGTTGGCGCTCCCTTCTTTAACAAAGTGATGATTCCCATCGGGCTGGCCATTCTGTTCCTCACCGGCGTGGGTCCGTTGCTGGCCTGGCGTAAAACTTCCACGGAAAGCCTCAAACGCAATTTCGGCTGGCCGCTCATCGTCGGAATAATTTCCGCCATCGCCGCATTCGCTATGGGCTATCGCGAAGGCGCCGCAATGCTTTGCTTTTTCCTCTGTGGCTTTGTCACCTGGACTATCGTTCTGGAGTTTTATCGCGGCGCCAAAGTAATTCGCGCGCGCACAGGCATGAGCATGATGATGTCGGCCCACGAGCTTGCCATGCGCAACACCCGTCGCTACGGCGGCTATGTCGTCCACTTTGGCATGGTTCTCGTGTTCATTGGTTTGGCTGGCGCCGCGTTCAACACCGAAACTCAAAAAGCCATGAATGTCGGCGATTCCATGAAGCTGGGTCCTTACACTCTGGTTCTGCAGAGTGCCGACACCAAAGCCGAAAAAAATTACACCGCCCAGCGCATGATTGTGGAAGTGTTGAAGGGCGATAAGCAGATCATGCTGCTCTATCCGGAGAAACGCCAATTCCAGGGTACCGAGCAAGCTTCCGGCACCATGGTGGCGATCTATTCCACCTTGCGTGAAGATTTGTACGTCGTCTATGCCGGTATGGATCCAGAAGCAAATGTGCCGGTGATCCACGCGTTCCTGAATCCGTTGGTGAAATGGATTTGGCTGGGTGGCGTTTGGGTCGTCATGGGTACTTTACTAGCTCTCATGCCGAATCGCCGCGCCACTTTGGTTTTGGCTGGTGCCACGCAGCCTGCCGCTACTCCGGGCGAACCAGTGTTGACCACGCACAAAGTTACCCTACGGGAAGGCCATGATTAATCGTCTTTTCAAAAATCTGTCCTTCGTCCGGAGGCGCACGGCGTTACAGGCCAGCCGTCATTCCGAACGGAGTCCGCGAAGTGACGAATCTCTCTTCTCTCGCGCTCACCTCCCGCAGCGCGTCGCCTTCCTGTTTGTCCTTCTCGCCTTAGCCTTCGCTCCCCTGGTCACCGCGCAAGTGGGCTATTCGCAACACGCGAAGCAAATCGGCACGCACCTGAAATGCATGTGCAAGGGCTGCGACATGAGCGCAGGCCTGTGCGCCCATCCTGGCGGCTCTTTTTCCGGTCCGTGTGACACCGCAAAAAGCGAGCTAAAGGAAATCGATCAGCTTCTCGCTCAAGGCAAATCCGAGCAGCAGATCATCGACGCCTTCGTCGCCGAGTACGGCACCGTCGTTTACGTGGAACCACCGAAGAAGGGTTTTGGCTTGGTTGCCTGGCTGATGCCCATTTTTTATTCGGTCGTTGGCCTGACCGTGCTGGTCGTAGTGGTGCGGAAATGGGCAGTACACCCTTCCGCAGTTTCCTCCGCGCAGGGGCCTACTGTTCACAACGAAGCACTCGATCGCGCCCGGGCGCAAGCCGCACGCGAAACCGAGGACTGACACAAATGTTCGCCTTTTGCCAAATTCTGCTGCTAGCCGCGCTTCCCGATTGGGCGGCCCTGGGCGCTTGTTTCGCTCTGCTGGCCGCGGTATTTCTTTTCGTCTTCTACATTCACCCAGATGCGTCCGACCTGGCGCCTCATCGAACCAAACTTGATCAACTCCTCGAACGCCGCGATACAATTTATGATAATCTGCGCGATCTTAAGTTCGAACACCGCGCCGGCAAGTATTCCGAAGGCGATTACGAATTGATGAAAACCTCTCTCGAAGAAGAAGCGGCTCTGGTTCTCACCGAAATCGAACAAGTCACGGAATCTCAGATCCGGCGTCCGCGTCCGGTCCGTCCTGTCACTTCCGAGCGGAGCGCTAGATGACCGCGATTGCTTCGCGCTCCCTTCCTCTTCTTCTTACGTGTTTCTTCCTCACTGCCGCCGTCGATGCTGGCACTCTCAGCGGCACCGTAATCAATCGCACCACCGGTAAGCCTGAACCCGATGTCGACCTCGACTTGCTTAGTCCCACAGCGAGCATGGCTGAACTTGCCACCGCCAAGAGTGACGCGCAGGGGCACTTCTCCGTTACGAAAGATTCCATCGGCATGGCTCCGGTTCTGATTCGCGCCACGTTCCACGACGTGAGCTTCAATACTTTCTCTCCTCCAGGTAGCCCCAACGTTGACGTCGAAGTCTACGACATTTCCAAAGATCCCAAGACCGTCACCATTCCATCGCACGTAATTATTTTCGAGCCCCACGATAATAAGCTCATCGGCGCGGAAGAATATTCGCTTCAGAACGATTCGAAGCCGCCCGTCGCTTACTTCCGCACCGAAGGTAATTTCGATTTTGCGATTCCGGACCATGCCACGCTCCAGCAAGTTAGCACCACCACCGCCATGGGTATGGCCATACCGCAAGCCTCCATCGACAAAGGCAAAGGCCGCTACGCCATCGCCTATCCCTTTCGCCCGGGCGAGACTAACGTGCGGCTGTCGTACGAGCTTCCGTACAGCAACAATTCCGCCGCCTTGAAACTCCCGGCCACTTATCCCGGGGCGAAATTACTGGTGGTAGTTCCTCCGGGCGTTACCGTGACTGGGGATGGTTTGACCGCTGCTGGTCAAGAACAGGGCATGTTCGTGTTTACGCACGATCCACTCCCGCCAAAAGGCGTCCTGACCGTCAGTCTTTCCGGCGTACCAACGACGCCGCCCGGGGGCGACGATCAAAGCCAGGCCAACGCTCAGGAAGGGAACTCGCGCCAGGGTCCCGAAGTGATCGCCGCGCCCAGCCGCCTGAATGATTTTAAGTGGTATCTGTTCGCTGGGATCGCGGCCATCTTTGCTATGGGTGCGCTGCTGCTTTCCCGCAAACAGGTCGTCGTTGCCGCCGGGGAAGAGAATCAAAATATCGCAGTGCCTGCAGCGAATGCGCAAAAATCCAGTCCGTCGGGAAAAGGGAAGAAAACTTCTGCGTCGGCGTCAGGTACTGTGCCGCGCGCTCCTGCCCCCAGCGTTTCCGCGGCTGTCGACAATCACGTGGCTCAAACTATGGACTCCCTGAAGGATCAGATTTTTCGCCTGGAACTGCGCCGTCAAGCCGGTACAATTTCCGAGGAAGATTACCTCCATGAAAAAGCTCGTTTCGACAAACTTCTTCGCGACATGGTTCAGGGCTGACGTGGATCTGTCTTAATGTTGTCGATTTTTCAGTCTGTTGCGCTATTCCCGTTTTCGTTTCTCTTCAGGAGGCAGGAGCTTTAGCTCCTGCGTAGAGCTCACGCTAAAAGTGGGTTTGTAGCCCCTGAAGCCAGGTTTTGATGTTCGCTCCGAAGGAATGGGAAGCACCTGCAAGCGGGGCCTCCAAACAATTGTCGTGATTCCGCCAACTCCTTCTCCAACCGGTCTGCGCTTCGATAACATCGATAAGCGCTATGGCGGCCTTTTCGCGCTCCGCCGGGTATCCCTCGAAATCGCTCCCGGCGAATGTGTCGTCCTCGCCGGACGCAACGGATCCGGCAAAACCACTCTTCTGCGCATCGCCGCGCGCATCGTTCGTCCCAGTGCCGGCAGGTTGTCCTTTCCCGGCACCACTATGGAATCGACGACCGACAATCGTCCGGGCTATGTTGCCCACACCACCATGGTTTACGACGAGCTGTCCGCCGAAGAAAATCTGATTCTCTTTGCCAAACTCCAAAATGTCCCCGAACCCGCCAAGCGCGCCCAAGAATTGCTGACCGAAGTTGGCCTGCACGAACGCCGCAGTTCTCTGGTCCGCACCTTCTCCCGCGGCATGCGTCAGCGCATCGCCATCGCCCGTGCCCTGGTGCATCGCCCCAGCGTCCTGCTCTTCGACGAGCCAGCGACCGGCCTGGATCCGCTTGGCATCGCCTGGCTCGCCAAGACTCTCGGGGAAGTGAATCGTGCCGGGTGCACTGTGGTGATGAGCCTGCACGGCGAGTCGGAAATTTCCGCGCTTGCAACCCGTGCGGTCCAGCTCGATGCCGGATCCGTCGTGGCCGACACCAAATCCGGCTCCTCGCTGCATTCCATTCTCACCTTCGGAGTCGCGTGAGCCCGCCACTATGAGCCTACTCTCCAACACCGCCACCCTCCTCGGTAAGGAATTGCGCACGGAATTTCGTTCGCGCGAACTGCTCACCACTACCGTCGTCTTCATTCTTGTCGTTCTCATCCTCTTTAGCTTTGCCATTAATCCCACCACCGAAGAATCTCGCGAATTCGGCCCAGGCTTGTTGTGGCTGGCAATTCTCTTCGCTGCGTCCTTAATGCTTCAGCCCTGCTTTCTCCGCGAGCAGGCCAATGACACCCTCAGTTCATTACGTCTTGCGGTCAGCGACCCATTTGCGATTTTTCTCGCCAAGCTCATTGCCAACACCTTGTTCCTGCTGGTCACGGAAGTGCTGATGCTTCCCCTCTTTGCCGCTTTTTATAACATCCCCGTCCTGCCTCAGCTCCACTATCTCCTTCTGGTTCTGTTTCTCGGCAGCCTGGGCGTCTCCGTCGCTGGTACCGCACTCTCCGCAATTTCCGCGCAGGCCAGGATGCGCGAGCTACTGCTTCCTCTTCTTCTTCTTCCTATGCTTACTCCCATTCTCGTGGTTAGCGCCACCGTCAGCGTCAGTCTGCTCGATCGCGAACCGGTGGTGCAATGGAAGGGAATTGCATTCCTCGGCGTTTTTGATCTGGTGTTTTTGACGGCGCTATGGCTTTTCGGCGAATATCTCTTGGAGGAATGACTTGTCATGGGTAAACGCATACTGCTCGGCGCTGTGGCTATCGTGCTGGTCATCGCGGCTGCCTACGGCTCTTTCTTCGTCGCCCCGGAAGAGCGCACCATGGGCCTGATCTATCGCATCTTTTATTTTCACGTAGGCAGCGCGTGGGCGGGCATGGACGCCTTCCTGGTCTGCTTCATCTGCAATCTTCTGTATGTCTGGAAGCGCGCGCCAAAATACGATTGGCTCGCCGTATCTTCCGCTGAAGTTGGCCTGGTTCTTACCACCGTAGTTCTCATCACCGGCCCCATTTGGGCACATCCGGTCTGGGGCATTTGGTGGACCTGGGACGCTCGCCTCACTTCTACTTTTGTTCTCTGGCTCCTGTACCTCTCCTATCTCCTGTTGCGCACGCTTATCGAAGAGCCCGATCGCCGCGCGCTGCTCAGCTCGCTTTTCGGAATATTCGCCTTCCTCGATGTTCCACTAGTTTTTGGCGCTATCCGCTGGTGGCGCACCCAGCACCCCTCACCCGTCATCATGGGTGGTGCCGGTTCCGGCCTGGAGCCGACCATGGAAAAGGTTTTGTTCTTCTCGGTGTTCGCCATGCACGTCCTGGCGGCATTTTTGATCATCGAGCGCTACATCCTCGAGAAGATGAAAAACGAAGTGGACATCTTGCAGCGCGAAGCGGAGGCGGTATGAAAAATCTCGACAGTGTCTTTGCCGCGTATATCATCGGCTGGGCTGTATTCTTCCTCTTTTACGTATCCATAGCGAAGCGCACTTCCGACCTTCGCGGCGAAATCGAGCGCCTAAGAAATACCTTGCCGCGGAATAAGTAAGCCTTCTGACTGTGCTCTTGGCCTTGTGGGGCCCGCCTTCTGAGGCGGGCCGCTCCGAGAAGTGATGTTACCGACGAAAGGGAATTGACCGTGACTACCACCAAAAAACGCGTCGGCGTCGTTCTCTTCCAACTCGGCGGCCCAGACTCTCTCACCACCGTGGAGCCCTTCCTCCGTAATCTCTTCCTCGATCCCGACATCATCCCGCTCGGTCCTCTGAATTTCATTCGCGATCCCTTGGCTCGTTACATCGCCAAAAAACGCACGCCCCCGGTAGCTGCCCGTTACGCTATGATCGGTCGCCGTTCACCCATCGCCATCCTCACCGAACGCCAACGCGTCCGCCTGGTCGAATCTCTTCGCCCTTACATCGATCCCGTCTCCGTCACCGCGATGCGTTACTGGAAGCCGCTAACGGAAGATGCCGTGGCCGCCCTGAAAAGCTCCGGTCACCTAGACGAACTCGTCCTGCTCCCTCTGTATCCTCACTATTCCTACGCCACCACGCTAAGCAGCTTGAAAGAATGGCGTCGCGTTTACGGCGAACCTCTCGACACCCTCCCGGAGCGCACCGTCGAGGCGTTCTACGACCATCCTCTGTATATCGAAGCCCTGGTCACCAACATCGGTAAATGCCTCCGCCAATTTCCGGATGCTTCCCGCATTCATCTGATCTTCAGTGCCCACGGATTGCCAATGAGCCTGGTAGAGAAGGGTGATCCCTATCCAAAGCACGTAAACGAAACGGTTCGCCTGGTCTGCCAGCAAGGCCGCGGCCGTTTTCGCAATTGGCCCAAAACCAACCTACTCTGCTTCCAAAGCAAGGTTGGTCCAGCGAAATGGCTGGAGCCGTCCTTCCTCGGCACGCTGGAGAACCTGGGCCATCAAGGTGTCAAAGAAGCAATGGTCGTTCCCATCAGCTTCGTCACTGAACACATTGAAACTCTGCACGAAATCAATATCGACGGGCGAGCCGACGCCAAAAAAGCCGGCATCGAGCGCTTCCGCATGATGCCCGCCGTAGGCGACTCGCCAGCCTTCATCGCTGCCCTGAGAGACTTAGTCCTTCGCGCTGTTGAAATCCATCCAGCCCAGGAATCGACAACCTCCTCGCTCGCCTGAGCCTCGGAACCCCAAGGCCCTGCTGCTATCGGCCTCGCTGAATTGTGTTTCCAAAGCTCCCCGTCGCGCATCTAACTCCAGTCGATCGCCGCGAAAGGAACTTCCATGGCTAGCGAAAGCAAAGAGCAGCAGGTACTCAACCACATCGACGGATTAGTGAAGGAAGAGGAACGTCTGTACGCCAAGGGCGAACTGACGGACGACGACCGTGCCCGGTTAAATCAGTTGAAGGTGGAACTCGACCAATACTGGGACCTGCTGCGCCAGCGCCGCGCCTTTGGCGAATTCGGAGAGAATCCCGACAAGGCGCAGATTCGGCCCTCGAAAATCGTCGAAAGCTACGAACAGTAAGCCCTGCCTAAGCTGCTACTGAGAAGAAAGCGCCACCAACTAGCCGCCGAGTGTCACGGACAATTCATATTGCCCAGACCGGATGACTCCCTGCGGACAAATGCTTACACGGTTCAATCGCGGCGTGTCCAGCAACACATTGGTGATCTTGTTCAGAGTGAGCGAATCCACGATGTAGCGGGCGGTCACCGCATTCGGCACCGGCAGGCTCTCCGCTGCCATCGCGAACGGTATCAGCCCATATTTGTTTTTCAGGCTCACGAACAAATTGATCAAATCCGTTAAGTTCTCCCGTTCGATTCCGCTGTAGCGCAAATGTTCCAGCATTTGTTGGTCGACGGAAACACATTCTCGAATTGGGGTAGCCATGGGACTCGTTCCTTTCAGAGCCAGGCCGGAGCGTGAGGCCTCATCGCGAGCTCAAACGGGGACAGGGCACATAACCTACGATGCGGGGGAATGCGTGTCAAGCGAATACCGCTCGACAGTGAGATCGGCTAGCCGGACATAATCAAGCTACGCAGCGGCATATGGCTGCGCACTCAGCGCATCTTTGGTGATCCCGTTCTTTTCCGCCATTCGCTCAAAGCTCCGGGCGGCCATCCATCCGTACAGCCGGTTCCAAAGCGCAAAAGGCACGCGCTTGTTCTCGACTTTTTTTATGGCCTCGGCGGGTACAGGCTGTCCCTCCGCCAGTGCCGCAGCTGTCATTTCCAAGGCGGCGACGGTTCGTCCGACTGGGGGACCTGGGCGCTTCCCATCAGTGAGACGCTGACCTCCAATCATCCCGCCGGCTCCGAACGCAAGGCCGCCGGACCACGTGAATCCACTCTGCGAAGCAAATTCTCGGCAGATGGCTAACGCGATCGAATTCTGGTGCGTCTCCGGAAAGCCGGAGTTCACCACGGCCACCAATCGCGGCGTGCCAGGTTCATTCGCAGTCCGTCGATGAGCTGCAATTACCGCCAACGCCTTGGTCACCAGATAGGGCAAAGCATCCACGTAAAGGGGAAATACCAAAAGGATCAGCTTGGCGCGCTGCACTGCGGAAAGCAGTTCGTCTTCGCCCTCCGGACGATTCAATTTGGCTCGCAACGTGAGCGATTCGGTCTTCCAACCCAGCTTCTCTAGGCGATCTACGAGGAAGTTGCCCAAGGCACTCGATGTGCTCGGCTCGCCGGCCTTAGGGCTACCCACGATCAACAACGCGCGTCGCGCAGCGACCGGTTCCGCGATAACGCCCGGCGGAACGGGCGGAGGCATTAGCGCCGCAGCCGCATCCCCAAATGGCAAAGCCTCGCAGCGTGTCAGTAGCGATTCAAACCGACTGCGGAGCACGTCCGCGTTGTCCGTGGCAAGCACCGTCTCGGCGGCATAGCTGGGAGGATGAAAATTAATCGCGTTACGTCCAGCGAGGATCTTGAAGATTTGAGCTTCGGCTGGGTTGGGATTCCGCTGGACTCCCACCATCATCAGCCGGGGTCGATGCGCGTAGCGTGGCGGGTGGTGAAATTCTCCGTGCTCCATCTTAAAGACAGGAGGAATCAGTTGAACGAACCGATCTACCATCTTCTTTAATTCCGGCGAGTAGCCTCCGAACGTCACAGGCGTGAAGAAAATGGTTTCGTCGCTCAGGATCACAGCTTTGGCTATATCGCGACCCGCATCCGCCTCCACGCATATCCCCGGAGTCTTCATCCAGCAGTCAAAGCAACCCAGACAATGCGCCAGTTTCATTTCTCGCAGCGTGAAAATCTGCACTTGCGCGCCGCTGGACTGCAGTACCTCGGTCAACACTTTAAGAATTGGCGAAAGCTCTGCGTCCCCGGAATTCGCGCCATCCAGAATTACGACATTTTTCGATGACATGTAGATTCCTCCACACGGCTCACTCCCGCCGCGCTTCTTGCGGGTGATCCTCCTGCACTCTCGTATGACGTCCTAAGGGCGGCTCTTAAATCGGGGAGTTATCTTCGAAATCGACAATGTGATTGAGCGCATAGATCGCTTCTTCACCGCAAATTCTGCACCGGTGAGAAAAGACTCTTGAGCGCCACTGTAGCGCCGAATCTGTTTCATTTTGATGAAATACGATTTCCCGCCTTAGGATGGAAGATGACAGGCGAATCGGCCGCCCGCAATGGCGACATGCCACACCGCGGAACTTCTGTGGTGCCATTGCGGCTTGCATAGAGCCTCCTGCTACCGGAGGGAGCGGCGGTGGGTACCCCAAGCATATTGAGGTGCGGGCACTTTGTCTACACCTTCACCCTTGCACCGATGTGCCGCGTGATTGGTCAGCCTCGCTGGCCTGCGTTGGACGCCATTGCCCCTTTGCGCAGTAGCACATTGCCCAGATTTGATCCTCCGTTGGTACTCTTTCCAGCGCCACTCTGGGGTAGCAGTGAGCCAGGTCACCGACCCACCCCCGCATCCGGCAGATAATGACTCTTGCGTCCAACGAAAACGTTGCTAGCGCTGGCCGCAAAAAATTCGTATACCTAACGGCTCTTCACACAGGCCATGTTCCCGCTGGTGAATCGCAAACCAGTCGAGGTGCGGCGTGAAATTCGCCCGGATTATCCTCGCCAACCTTCTTCGCAGCAAAGCCCGTTTGCTCCTGACCACCGGATCTTTCGCGGTGGCTCTCTTTCTCTTTGCCTTTCTCGGCGTGGTAAAAGTTGCGTTTCGTTTCTGGGAGGACAATGCCGTCGCCGATCGCCTCATCGTGGTCAACCGCGCCTCGTACTTCTATTCGATTCCCTTATCTTACAAAGATAAGATTCTGCGTATTCCTGGCATCAAATTCATCACCTATAGCAGTTGGTTTATCGGCGTTTATCAGAATGGCAAAGATCCCTTCGGCGGGCTCGCCATCAGCACGGAAGGTCAACGCCAGGTATATCCCGAGTTCCAGATTGCAGACGATCAGTGGCAGGCGTTTTTGCAGGACCGGCAAGGTGCGATCGCTGGCGTCAAAGCGGCTGAGCACTTTCACTGGAAAATCGGCGACCGCATTCCTTTTACGGAAACCTCCAATGGCACCGGCGTCTGGGAACTGAACCTGGTCGGCATCTATCACGGGAAGAATCCGCAGGATGACGAAAACCAATTCTGGCTTCGTTGGGATTATCGCAATGAAAAAGTGCCGACCTACATGAAGGGAAAAGTGGGCTGGTATGTAATTCGCGTTGACAACCCGGCCAATTCCGTTCGCATTGCCAGAGCGATAGACCAGGAATTTACCAATTCTCCTTATGAAACCAAAACTCAGGTCGAATCCACTTTTGCTGCCGACATGATGAAACAGTTCACCAACATCCAGACCTTGATCCTGCTCGTCGGTGCTGTGGTATTTTTTACTTTGATCCTGGTTACCGGTAACACTATGGCCATAGCCGTTCGCGAGCGTACCGGGGAGCTGGCCGTTTGCCGTGCCATTGGTTTCTCCGATCTCACCGTGCTCATGTTGGTGATCGCCGAGTCCCTGATTATCGCGCTTATCGGCAGCGCCTTGGGGCTGGGTGTAGCCGTGGTGGCAATTCCCGCGATAGCCAAACTCTTAAGTGGCCTCCTGCCGAACGTAGCTCTTTCTCCGCAAATTGCCATTTCCGGTTTAGCCCTGGCGCTGATCGTGGGAGCGTTCAGTGGATTGATTCCCGGCCTTGCCGTCGCACGCATGCGCGTGATTAACGGTCTTCGCAGGCTCTAGTCTTTGGTACCTTGTGCCCCCGATTTGTCTCAACGAAATCGACGCAAGTCTTCTGAACAGGCTATCGCTTGAAAATCCAGCGGACGGCTAGCGCACCGGATAAGCAAAACAGACCACCCATTTGCATCGAAAAACCCGAAGACGTATGCGCGGCTAGAAGGCCCATCCAAAAACTGCCAAGTGGCAGTCCTCCGCCGAATACCAGCGCCCAGATGCCCATCAACCTGCCCCGCAGATGGTCTGGCGACTGTGTTTGAATGATGCTGTTGCCAATGGAGAAAAATAAAATGATCCCAAAACCCGAAAAAAACAGCGAAACGGCTGCGCCGATCGGCTGATGCATGAACCCGAAAAGAATGATGAAAATCCCGAAAATGGCGGTCCCGGCATACAACGTCTGAACCCGCACGATGCGCGCGCCCTGAGCTGCCACGAAGAAGGCGGCAGTGCAAGCGCCCAATCCGTTCACCGCCAGCAGCCATCCGTATCCGCCAGCGTTGATATGCAGTTGTCTTACCGCAAAAGCTGGTAACTGGGATAGATAAGCCCACCCTCCCAATCCCATAACCAAGAGCAGCGCGATGTCCTTGGCGATGGTTGAGTTCGTCCTCAAATACCTGAATCCCTCCAACGTGTATCTCCAGTCGGCCTTCACGTTTTTGGGTGCGTAGTGCGACTCCGGAAGCTGGATTTTGTGAATCGCGTAAAGAACCGCCAGGTAGCTCATGGCATCGAACAAGAAACACCACGCGGCCCCGAAAGAAGCCAGTAACAGGCCACCAATGGCAGGGCCGATCACGCGCGTGGAATTCACCATCGCGCTGTTCAGCGCTATCGCGTTCACCAGATCTTTTTCGCCGACCAGTTCCACCATTAGCGTCTGCCGTGCCGGCATCTCAAACGTAACCGCCAGCCCCCAAAGCGCGGCGAAGACCATCAGATAACCGATGTGAACAGGGCCGCGAAACAACATGATCGCTAGAATCAGTGAAGAAAGCAGCGCAAACCAGCTGGTGAACGTGAAGATGGTCAGCTTGGGAACGCGGTCCGCCAAAGAGCCGGCGTAAATGGCGAACAGGAAAATGGGCAGGGAATTAAGCATGAACACCAGACCCAACAGAAATGGCGAGTGCGTGAACTGGAAGGCAACCCAGCCTAGCGCAGCCGTGCGCGTCCACGTGCCCGTTAGCGAAACCGTTTGCCCGGCATAAAAATAGCGGTAATTGGGATTGCGCAGTGCTGAGAATATTCTCCGCCATCCTTGTTCAGGAGCGAGGCCAGCGTTGATATCTTCGGGACTAACAAGAGTTTCGTCGGATTTCATGCGTTCCCGGGTCTATGCTTTAGCTTGTGTTCCATTGGCCAGCGAACCACTCTTGCCTACAGGCGCTCCTGACGTCCCTGATTGGGACAGCAAGCTCGAGACCTCGCGAATCTCCTTCGCAAGTGAGTGTCTTCTCGCGGCGGATAGCGGAGAAAGCCTTCTGTCAATTTTAGAAAATGCCCGCTTGTAGATGGTATCCATGCTGACGATTGCCTTGGGCGTCAGGTGCAATTCGATCTGACGCCGGTCCTTCGGGTGGGGAACTCTTTTCAGGAGTCCGCGCTTGACCATCGCATTCACCATGATGGAAGTAGCGGGCTGGCTAATTCCAAACTCTTCAGAAAGCTTCCCCACATGGCAGACTCCGCGCTTGATAGCATGAAGGATCCTGAATTGAGTCAGGGTCGGCGCCTGTGCGCCGGCTTGCGCCCTAAGCTCCTGCCTGACGATTTTTTTCAGGGCCGAACTCAGGTCCAACAACTCTCGGGAAAGTGATCGTTCTTCCGTGTCCATATACGCTATATTATATATGGTATATATGTATATCAAACAAAAAAAACAACACGGGCCTGAAGACAAACCAACCAAAAGAGGCGGCACAGTATTGTTCCTAAGTTGGAGGCGATCCCTCGCTCTCAGGCCAACGTACTCGCGCCATCCGCCGCGGAAGAGACGTAAACCTCCGGCTCCCGGCCGGTTGCTCCCTTATATCCGTCACTGACGCTTCGTTTGAAGTCTTCGACGAAGGCTTCCTGCACCAGGTTGATGGTGCAGCCTCCGAATCCGCCGCCGGTCATCCGTGCTCCATACACGCCCTGCCTGTGTTGGGCAAGTTCGACCATCAAATCCAATTCTTTGCAGCTCACCTCAAAGTCGTCTCGCAGGCTTGCGTGCGAGCTCGCCATCAATCTCCCAAACAATGGAAGATCCCCTGACTGCAGCGCTTCTGCCGCTTGCAGGACCCGCAAATTGTCGCTCAGGACATGGTGGCAGCGCTTGCGGATCACTTCAGGTAATTCAATCGCCCATTTGTCAAAATCCTCGATGGTGACGTCCCGCAGGGTTTTCGCACCTGGCACGCGTTGCGCAAAAAAATGGGCCGCCGTTTCGCATTCTGCGCGCCTCTGGTTGTATTCGCCCGCCGCGTGGCTGTGCCGCACCATGGTGTTGCAAATCACCAGCTTGGTGTCCGGGGGAATCCGTAACAGCCGGTACTCCAGCGTTCTACAATCGAGTCTTAGCGCGTGATCCTTTTGCCCGTGTACGGAGATGAATTGATCCATGATTCCGCAACGAGCCCCAATGAATTGGTTTTCCGCTTGCTGGCATAGTTGTGCGATCACCACTCCATTCAGCTTCTGTCCGGAAAGTTCCAGAAAAGCCTTGCACACAGCCACTTCCAGCGAAGCGGAAGAACTCAGTCCTGCGCCTTGCGGCACATCGCCGTTTAGAAGCAAATTTGCGCCGGGGACTCCTTGCACCACGCGTTGCGTCAGCCGGACCACCCCCAAGACGTAATCGCTCCAATGACCGCGAGGTGCATTCGGCAGTTCGTCCAGATCGAATTCCACTCGCTCGCCATAATTCTCCGACGACACAACCAGCTTACGATCCGGCCTTTTTCCGATCGCGATTCTCGTCTGGAACCCGATCGCCGCCGGAAAAACGAATCCTTCGTTGTAGTCAGTGTGCTCTCCGATTAAATTCACTCGGCCCGGAGCCTGCACCAGCAGAGGCTGCCCTCCGTAGAGCCTTGTGAATCTCTCTATGAGCCCTGCGAGTTCATCTGGCAGAATAGTTTTTTCGTTCATGAGTCGGAAATTGCCGAACTTGCTGGCCGGCAGCCTGCACAAATCGCCATGCAGATCGTTACGCTATTCTCTTCGGCGATTTTCTTTGCACGATTTGGCCCGGCGACGGAACTTCGTGCGCCCCATCGTCGCTCTTCCTCAAAGAGAGTGTAGCCGAATGCGGATGGAAGGGAATCGTCTTATTGCGTTTCACTATGCCGGAAAGCTAATCTCCACACGCCGTGTTCCATCTACTCTCAAGGCGGTGAACTCCACAGTCGGCGTCGGTATCTAGGTGTGCGCGGGACGATATGCGTCCGCATTGGTGATGAATTCGGCGTGCCCGTATCGCGCCAGCTGCTTGGTTAATTTGCGCACCAGTGAGCGGTCTGCCGCATCGCTGAGAATTGGTATGCGCGAGGCAATCGCATACGGCGCCATCCTTGCGGCTATCAGTATGCCTGCGGCCGCAGTTCCAATGTAGTCGGCCAAACCAACCCGTACCCCGACCGTGGCTGCTGCGTCTTTATCTCCCCGCATGAAGTTCGCAACGAAAAACACCTTGGCGAATCCGCGCTCCATCCACATGTGCAGGCGCCCTGGTAGAGAGTGGTCGGACGTGAGATCGGCGGCCATCGTTGCGCGGACGAGGGCGCCACAGGTTTCGTCGAATCCTTTTCGGAGAGTGGCGTGGCGCGTCAACAGGATATCGACGACGCTCTGTGGGGTATCCGCGAGCAGGTCCTCGGGCAGTCCCAGCGGGAAGCATCGGTACCGCGCCAATTCGACACGCGCGCGCTCAGCAGGCGTGAAGGTCGTACGGCCTTGGCGCAGCGCCTTCTGCGCAAGTTGGAAGACCGACATGAGGCCTGCGGGCATCTGGTTGACCTGCGGAATCGGGATGCCATACGTCTTCACGTCCCACTGGAGCCCGCGATGCAGGATATTGAATCGAACCATCGCGTGCATCAGGCGCACCATCGCCGCAGCTTTAAAACCAGCACCGGATCGATCCAGCGCGCCGGGCATCACCGTAGTAGTGAAAAACGTCGCCGTCTCGTGTACGCGGTGCGCTGCCGTCCTGTTCGACAGGGCGCCGGTCAGGGCCATCGGAAGAGCGCAATACTTGTTCATGAATGTTCCGATGAAGCCTCCGCGGATCATGTAGGGCACCCTGTGGGCGTAGGCGTTGCGCTCGATCCGCGCGCCTTCTTCAATCAATTTCATGTCCAGCCATGCAGGGAACCGTTCCATTTCGTGGATGAAGCGGACCAGTTCTGGTGGAGCAGACGGGACGCTCTCCAGCCCGTGATCGCACGCCTGTTCTAGCATCTTCATCAACGGTTCGAACCCGTGCTCCGGTATTCGTGCGGCGTACGCATCGGCGACCGGGTCTCCATGCATCGTGTAGGCCTTGATGCGGGCCACCTGCACTTTATTAGCGAGCAGTTCCGGTCGCCTTTCTGCAAACTCCGGCTCAAGGTAGTTCTCGTCACCGGGCTCCGCCGTGAAGCGTTCCGGTGTAAAGGAAAAATCCACTTGACCATAGATCGAGGGGATCTGTTCGGCTTGCGCCGACACCGTCCCGCTAAGTTCCGCGATGGGGGTCTCCATTGCTGAATGCTCCTAGAGGCCTTCAATGTTGAGATCAAGGCTATGGATATCTATCACGCGATAGGATGAAGTTCTATCATATGATAGGATTGTTTGCAAGCGCGGATCGGTCTCAAGCCTCGTTCAGCCACTCCATCCGCAGGAGGCCCTCGATGGCTAGCAGAGAATTGTTGGAAACCGTTCCGGCTCCACCCAAAACGTCAAAAGTGGGAGCGGCGGCGCACAACCGCTACCGAAAGGGAGAGGAGACCCGAGAGCGCATCCTGGACGTGGCGCTAAAGGCCTTTGGCGAAGCTTCTCTCCTGGCCGTGACCACCCGCCAGATAGCGCAGGCAGCAGAGGTTAGCCTGCCGACTCTACAATATTATTTCGGCAGCAAAGAAGGTCTCTATGTTGCATGCGCTGAGGCCATTGTGGCGCGATACCGTTCCCACACGACCGGTGCCGCGAGGGAAGCAGTCGAAGCGTTGAACGGTGGTTGCGCGCACGAGACGGCTCGGAAGCACCTGAAGAGAGTCATTGGAGCACTCGCTGGATTCCTGGTCGGGTCCACGGACGCTGCGCCCTGGGCCCACTTCGTCGCCAGGGAATTGCGCGACCCCGGCCCGGCGTTTGAGATTCTGTATACTAGCCTTTGGCGGCCCGGCGTCGAACTCACGGCACGATTGATCGCTCGAATCCAAGGCAGTGATGAACGCGATCCGGCTGCCCGCATTCAAGCGTTGCTGCTTATTTCAGGGTTATTGGCATTCCAATCAGGGCGAAGCGTCTCTCTGCGCGCCATGCAATGGTCGAAAATTAGACATGAAGAACTGGCGGTGGTCGTATCCGGCCTGAATGCACAGATCGATGCGATCAGTCGTACTCAATCGTGACTGTTCCGAACCACGCGGCCATCGGCGGAAATCCTCAACTGCTTAGGCCCCTCACTCGCGATCAGCACCCTGCTCAGGAGTTTCCACCACGGCCGTGGCGGTTTCGTTCGTTTCTTGAGCATTTGCCCGCTTTTCAAGTTTCTTTTGGGCACGGCGCTCCTCTTTCATGCGCTGTTTCTCCAGACGCTTCATTTCCTTTTGGCGTTTCTGAAAGGTAATTGCCATACGGCCTCCTAGAGAAGGAATATTCAGACCTCAATCCTGCAGCATCGAACCAACGGATCAGTAGGAACCTTGGACAAACACCCGAAACTTGCTTGACCTCGACGAGTGGCGGAGCTTTCGCAGCGCCTTAGCTTCAATTTGCCGAATACGCTCGCGCGTGACCGAAAACGTCTGACCAACCTCCTCCAAGGTGTGTTCACTGCCATCCTCCATGCCGAAGCGCATTCGAATAATTTTTTCTTCTCGGGGTGACAGCGTTTTCAGCACGTTGTCCAATTGTTCCTTCATATTCATCTGAATAGCTGCGTCGGAAGGCGATACCACGCCCTTGTCCTCTATAAAATCAGCCAAACGGGCGTCTTGGTCGTCTCCGACAGGCGTTTCAAACGAGACGGGGAGTTGCGCAACTTTCTTTGCCTTCCGCACTTGATCGACCGGGACATCCATGCGTCTGGCAATTTCTTCAACAGTTGGCTCGCGGCCGAGTTCCTGGACCAATTGGCGGCTTGTCCGAATTTGCTTATTTATGCATTCGACCATGTGCACCGGTACGCGAATCGTCCTGGCTTGGTCGGCAATAGCGCGTGTTATCGCCTGACGAATCCACCAGGTCGCGTAGGTAGAAAACTTATACCCGCGCCGCCATTCGAACTTGTCGGTACCCCGCATCAGGCCGATGTTGCCTTCTTGAATCAGATCGAGAAAATGTAGGCCACGGTTCGTGTATTTCTTGGCGATGGATACAACCAGACGCAGGTTAGCTTCCGTCAACTCCCGCTTCGCTTGATCAGCCTGCGCTTCGCCTCGCGAGATCAATGAGAGAGCGCGCTTCAGGACGGTACTGTTGACCTCCGTGGATTGCAGCAGGTGGTTGTGTTGCGAACGCTGCGCGTGCAGTTCCTTGCGAGCCGCAGCGGCTGCCACTGCTCCCATAGAGGTTGAACGGCGTCTCAGCTTGGCGATCTCATCTTCGAGAGCTTCAAACCTTCTTGCTGTCGTCCGTAACAAAGCGATCAGGCGCCTCTTCTCACGTTCATGGAGATCGATCGAGCGGGTAAGCCGCGACATCTCGACTTTGGTTCGCGCCAGTCGCGTCGCGAGCCGGAGATGCCTCCGGCGAGGTGCCTTTGTTGCTTGCTCCAGCTGGACTGCCTGATCGAGGGCGGCTTCCCGCAACTTCTGGATCTTGTCGAGGATCCGCAGGGTGTGGCGGGTTTTTTCCTCAATTTTGCCTTCGACCAGTTCGTCTTCATCGAAGTGGATCAGCGACTTGATAGGCACGGCGCCGCTGCGAACCTCCGCGCCGGCAGCAATCAGCTCCTTCAGCACCAACGGTGACCGGGAAATCGTCTTCATGACCAGCGACTGGCCCCGCTCCATGCGCTTTGCTATTTCCACTTCCAGTTCGCGCGTTAACAACGGGACCGTACCCATTTCGCGAAGATAGGTGCGAACCGGATCACTCCCCGCTGCGGGAGGTCCCTGAGCCGGCCCCGGCGCAATCTCCTCGGCCACCGGAGCATCTTCGTGATTGGCCCCAGCGTCCGCGCTCGCCGTTGCGGTTATCGCTTCCGAGGCGTCCTCGTAAATCTGTACGCCGTCTCGCTCCAGCGCGGAAAACAAGTCGTCAACTTCTTCCGACGAATCTTCTGAAACCGCAAGCGCCGAGTTCAATTCATTTGTGAGCACATAACCGCGTTCCCTGGCCAATTGCAGGAGATCGCGCGTCTTGGTCTGATTGTCCTGATTCGACAAAGAAGTCTCCCCTCAAGCCAATGCCGAAACTGGCCGGCCTTCCTCAATTCCGGTCGACCTCGTGAACACCTACACGCACTCGACACGGGGCAGGGAACACAGTGTTGATTCGCGGCTATCCGCGACCGCCCCGCCTCTTCTCTCGCTGTGAACGAAGTTTTCTGGATTCGGTTCCAGATTCGCTTCTATAGTGTACACCCCGGGCTATTCGGAAAACCGGGAGCCTTGGCACCTGTTGTTGAAATCTCGGTGATCAGTCTACCAACCGAATCAGGTTAGTCCCCTATCTGTGCTTGCAGAAATTCGCCCGGCAGGCGAATCAGGGTACTCCGGGAAGTCCCGGACACCCGTTCCCTGTTTCCGCGAGGATTCTCTGTGCTCTCGGAACGTTCTTTATGACCGGTCGCGCGTTCTATCCGAATACCGAGCGTCCGCTCCAATTGAAACAGTTCCGTTCGCTGATCTCGCAAAAAGAGTGTGGAAGCAACTCCACGTTCGCCGGCGCGCCCAGTGCGACCGATGCGATGAATGAAGTTTTCAGCCACGTCCGGGAGATCGTAGTTGATGACGTGCGCGATGTCCTGCACGTGAATTCCGCGCGCGGCCACGTCCGTGGCAACCAACACGCGATATTGCCCGCGTTGGAACCCGCTCAGCGCCGACGTTCGTTGCGACTGCGAGCGGTCTCCGTGAATCATGGCGGCATTGATCCCTTGCCGATTCAGGCTTTTCGCGATGCGTTCCGTCCCGCGCTTGGTACGCGAGAAAATCAGGCAACGGCCGCTTTCCGTTTTCAGCAGATTGAATAGCATTTCGGGCTTCCCATCATCAGACACTTCGAATGCCTGCAAACGCACGTTCTCGGAAGGCTTCAAAGTGGAACCAAACGTTAGACGGACCGGATTCCTGGTGTAATCTTTCAATAGCCGGTTTACCTCCCCCTCCATGGTCGCGGAAAAGCACAGCGTCTGCCTCTCTTTGGGTAGGTTTCCGACGATACGCCGGATTGCCGGAAGGAATCCCATGTCCAACATGCGATCCGCTTCATCTAGCACCAGGGTTTTCACGCCGCCGAGGGTTACCAGCCGACGATCGAGATAATCCTCCAATCGGCCGGGAGTTGCCACCACAAGCTTGGCGCCCTCGCGAATGGCATCGAGTTGCCGCCCTTCCGGCAGGCCGCCAACTACCAGCGCCGCGGGTCGCGTGTCCTTGCACCGCAACGCATCATACTGCGCCGCCACCTGCATCGCCAGTTCCCGCGTGGGAACAAGCACGAGGGCGGCAACGCCCGCGGTCTTCTGCTGTGACAGCTTCTCGGCCACTGGAATCAGGAAGGCCAGCGTTTTGCCGGTTCCCGTCTGCGCCGTGGCGATCACATCGGCTCCGGCCAGTGCTTGCGGAATTGCCGCGGCCTGCACCGGAGTTGGCGTCACGAATTGCGACGCTTTGAGTTTCTCCTTCAGGGAAGGAGAAACAGTCAGTTCTGAAAAAGTTTGCATTTTGCTTTCTTGCTGGCGGGACTGCTGCGACGCGCCTACACTCGGGCGAACAAAGCAGTCCGGTTTGCCAGACTCATTTTTGAATTACGCTGAAGACGAACGGAGGAAACGGAGGGCGGGTGTTCTCAGATGCCGTAAAGCAGAGGGACCGCACAACACAACCGCATGCATTAAGCGTAGAAACAGCATAACACATAACTATAATTTTCACTAATAAGAAAGAACTCCGCGTTTCCGGCGTGAAACGTGGCGCGGGGACCGTCTCCTCGATATGCGTCCGACCGGTCCACTGCTTTTCAGTTGTTCTTTCCGTTCTTCTTGCGAAGATTTCTTTGGTTCTCTGTCCACCGGCCAATTGCCCTCTTTCGAGAGTCAAGTTGCTTCTGCTTTTCCGCACTGTTTGTGTCGCCTCGCTTGTGGAGCCGAGTCAGCGAACCATCGCGGAAATGAAGGGGATCTCGAAGATTCCGGAGTTCCTGGTAATAGAACATCGCGGTAGGCCGCCGCCTTCGAAATCTCAGATTACGTAAGAATTCCAGTTCCTCGGACGTCGCATCTCCCCGCAAGTCAGGCCTTCCCAAAAACTCCACGAAGCCCGGTTCAACCTGATCCACTTCATCGCGTTCGGTAAATTCGACATTCACAAGCCGTACAGGAGAGAGCAGCGGGTTCAAGGCCACTTTCATGGCGAAAGTTGCTACATCGATATCCCAGGACTCGATCATGGGGATTAAGAATGTATGGCAGTGAGCGATGGAAACATTGAATACGTCCGTATCCAGAAAGTCCAAAATGATGGTCCGCGCTTCCTCGTACGAATGGTTTCGCAGCCTTGCTACGCTACGTGGCCATTGCTCATTTTCCAGTTCATCTCTGGCGATCCGTTTCGTCACATCCAGGAGTTTCTGGGTTACCAGCCGTTCCAACTCGCCAAACGTTTCCTTCTCAAAAATGCCGCGAACTTGCTTCTGCCTTTCCCGCTGGCACTTCCGGATGACCACTTCCCGGACTTCGTGGTAGAGCGGCTTCAGTGGGTCGGCTTTCCTCTTCCAATCTTCTTGCCGTTGCGCCTCCACCATCGCGGCCAGGTGCCCTTTGGGCAGTCGGAGGAAGGTGGTCATTTTGTCGTAGATGTCCGTACGATTCGCGGCCGGGGGAGCCTTTTTCCGGGTGAGTAGTTGCGAGATATAGGACTCCGTTACCTGCGCGGCGATCGCGAGGTCACGCTGTTCCAGACCCAATTCCTTCAGTCGCTGCTGGATTACCAGGCAAACATCCATGTGCGCTCCCGTGCTTAACTATACGAGTAAAGTATACATTACAGGAAAGACCTAAACTTGACAATATTGGTAAACTAAGGCATGCTGGTTCTGGCGATCAAGGTTGCTTTCAGGTCTTTCAGACCGTCGGTTGCATCCTGACGACTCCCTTGGTCTCACAAGGAGAGCCCCATGTTCGGTCGCAAAGTTTCCGTCCGCCTTAAAGCGGACGCTGCTGGCCCATTCATCCAGAAGATGGAAGATGAAATCATTCCTCTGCTGCGTAAGCAGAAGGGCTTCCTTGATGAACTCACCCTCGTTTCCCAGAGCGGAAAAGAAATTTACGCTTATAGTTTCTGGGAAAACAGCGAAGATGCCGAACGGTATAACCGCACGGCATTCAGAGAAGTGACCCATGTTCTTGCGGACCTGCTTGACGGCGCCTTGCGCATCCACACCTATATGGTCGCCAACTCCACATTCCACAAAATTGCTGCTGTTGCCGCTTCCTGAACGTGCCGGTTCTTTCTCACAGCTTGCCGGCTCCTGCCTTGCTCGCAGGGCGCCGTTTTCTTGGCATAGGAAACCGACCTACATGAGTTCCGTGTCGTATGCATATGAACCCACGATTCTTCTTGTTAGAGAGGGTGCCGAGTTGCCTCCGGACCTGTCGACGGAGAATGCAGCCTTTCTACCCGGTTGGAGAGTGGTCAGGAATTTCGATAATTACGCGTTCCGGCAAAAAATGAGAGAGTCCAATTGGCGCTTTCTGCAGCTTCGCGGCGGCAAGGAAACTAAAGTGATGGGCCGTGCGCGACGGGACATCCTGCGTAAGGGTGTGGCCCAGATACTCGCGGATTTGAAAGGCCGAAAATTCAATTCCCTGGAAATCACCGTGCTCGCTTCAAAGTCCTTTCTGGGGGTCGTCTTTCTCAACCTGGCTGTGAATCTTCGGCATTTTCAATACAACACTGCTGTCTGATGGCGGGGCGGTCGATCGAATCAGAACAAAGGAAGCTCATGACAAAGCTATATGTTGGAAATCTTACGTTCAGCATGACCGAGGACAGCCTGCTGCAGTTGTTCACGGGGAAAGGATATAAGGTCGGGTCGGCCCGCATTATCACCGACCGGGAAACCGGCCGTTCACGCGGATTCGGATTCGTCGAACTCGGGGCGGAAGACGACGCCGCCAAGGCCATTGGGGAATTTAATGGCCTCGATATCGATGGCCGCGCACTTCAGGTCAACGAAGCTCGTCCGCAAGAATTCCGCGGCGGAGGTGGTGGCGGTGGCGATCGTTCTGGAGGAGGCCGGGGAAATTCCGGAGGACGGTCAGGGCGTGGAGGCGGAGGCGGTGGCCGCCGGAGCTACTAATTGCTCGGCGCAAGAAAGGGCCGTCTAGGCGAGGCGGAGATTCGCTTTCTTATAAGGAGGATTCTTGGCGACTTTTGAAACGGGCCAGTATATTAAACACTTTCAATATGGCTCTGGAGTTATCGTGAAACGCGACTCCGAGCGCACCACCATTGACTTCGATGAGCACGGCCTCAAGCTCTTTGTCACTACCATGATGACCATTGAGCCAGCGGAAGGGGTTCCTCCCAAGCGTCGCCGCGCCAAGCGCGTCAAGACCCCAAAACCGGAGCCTTCGCTCGCATCTCGCGTTTTCGTGCCAGGTGCGAAATGATCGACGGGATTATCGTCCAGTATCTCGGCTTTCAGGCGAAACACTTGGTGCGTGAGTATTCTTTTCAAGTGCGCGAGGCCGGGGCAGAACGCGCATTCACACTGAGCATTGCCAATGACGCTTTCCTTTCACGACTCGCCCGTTATCAGGACGGGCCAGACATCTGTGCGCAACGGCTCCAAGCTGAACTGGCCACCCACGCGAATCATCCATCAGAAACCGAATACGCGATCACTTCCGCGGAACTGGACTCTTATCGCACATCTCGCGCCGTGAAGCCGAGCCGCTACCCCTCACGGCATTCCGAAACGTAATCACCCAAGTATTGCTTTGGCTCAGTATCGGATCGTGCAGTCTTCGTGCCAGGCGAGATGAGTCCATGAATAGCTAGCCTGGACTTCGGCCTCGACCAAGCCTAAACCGCCGACGCCGAAATCCGCTGACCTCCCAGCCAGACCTCTCAAAAAACCTCGACGCCAACCGCCCTCTATGTCATCCAGGAAGGCGGCGAGATCCTCGCTGATGTTACTTCCCGGAGCGCTTCGGTTTTCGAATGGCAGCCGAAATGTGAGTAGCGCCACCAAACGGAACGGTGAGAGTATTTGCTGGCAATCCAGAGGGGGACCGCATGATGGCTAACGCTGCTGGCAATATTTTTGCCGAACTGCCCCAATCACGTTCGGAAGAAGTCTTTCAGCAAATAATCCACGGGGAAAGATTTAGATTAGAACGAATAATCTCTTTCGGTCAGGCAACACCAGGTGGGCAATGGTATGACCAGGAGCAGCATGAATGGGTTGTATTGTTATCCGGTGCAGCGGGTTTGCGTTTCGAGGGAGAAGAAGGTCTACGAATATTACATCCCGGAAATTTTGTTAACATTCCTGCCCACACGCGCCATAGGGTTGAGTGGACAGACGAGAAGCGAAGTACCATTTGGCTAGCTTTGCATTACTCAAAATCCGACGCAGCACGATAAAAAATAGATGTTATTTTACAGGAGCCTCTTTACGGAAACCCCCTCGCTGCCCAGCGCCTCTGTAGCAGGGCGGGTGTCGCAGACGATTCTATTTGCTTTCCGGAGGCTGAGGGCACGACGCGAGCGATAGCCGCGCCCTTGCGTTGAAAAGGGTAGGGAATCGGGGACAGACGGAATGAAACGCACGTATTTTCCCGGTATTACTGACATTGTAGTCGTCACGGATCCGGTCGAGATCCGGACAATTTCAAATGAACCGAGGTTCGACAGGGACTTCGCGGGACACGTTCCCGTCGCAACCGGCAACGCCTCAAAAAGATGCTCCATATTTTCTCGGTCAACGGCAGATTATTCCCGACGATGCTGCCGCGCACCAACCCCAGCCGTGCTGCCGCGCAAGACGAGTTGTGGTCGAGACTGAACGCTAAGGCTGACCAAGTGAAGCAGGGAACCGTCGAATTGGAGCCGCTGGCCGAATGGGTCCGAGGGATCGGAACTGCGGAGCGGATCGGTTTGCTTGTGCAGCAGAGCGTGGGAAGGTTATTCGTGGAAACGTTTACCGCGACCGATGAGAGTTGGGCAGCGGCTTGTATAGTGCTTGAAGCTGCAAGTTCTTCCAATGTCGTTAAACTGTTGTGGTGGCGCATCAGCGGCAGGCTGGACCGGGCCAAAACGCTTCTTGCTTCCATGGTGAATGGAGATCTGGCCGCCGTTAACGGGATAAGTGTTGCTCTGCATCACATTGTTGATGGTATGCATAAAATGCGGCAACTTGCTGCCAATCCAGCCCTTCTCTCTTCACTAACGACGGATACTGCCGTGGACCAATGCCTTTTCGCACCGGCCACCGTTGTACGCCAGGCGAACACCTCCGGAGAGGTCGGCGGTTGCCCCTTTAGAAGAGGCTCGCTTTTCATCCTTGGGCTAGGAAGCGCGAGCAAAGGTGCAGCGAATCGGGATCTCGTCTTCCTCAGTCAGAGTTGGAGCCGCTGTCCGGCAGAAAAGTGGGTGCCTGCGCTGCTGGAAGGCGTCTGGGCGCATGTATTAGCTACGTCGCATGAGCCCGCAAAATTTCGCGATCCTAAACGATGAATTCTTGAACGCGGCGAAAATGAGTACCACGGTGAACTAGAACCTGTGGGTTGAATTGTGGGTTGGAGTTTTCCGTCTCACGATGGGTAACTCTCTGAGAAAATGGCGGGGACGACGAGACTCGAACTCGCGACCTCTGCCGTGACAGGGCAGCGTGGATTGGTTTTACAACAACTTACAAGACCGCGGGGACTGCCAAAGTACCGCCAAGTCGCACAAGACCACACGAATTGTGGGTTGAGTTGTGGGTTGGAAATTCAGCGCCGTGGCTCTGAGGCTAGCTCTTATGGACGACCTCGAACGAATATCCGTCGGGATCAAATACATCGGCGGCATAGTATCCCGGATAGTATTCCAGTCGTGCATGCGGTGAAATGTTGTCCCTGGCGCCGGCCGACATTGCGGCCTTGTAGAATTCATCAACCTTATCGTTACTTTCGGCCATAAAGCCCCAATGAATGGCTGCTGGATTAGGTTTCCCTTGCTTTAGCCAGAAGTACGCCTTCTTGCCGTCGCCGAATCCCCACAAATCGGGATGACCGTCCTGGCCCTTGAAGGGCATGAAGAATTTGATATTGAGCGGTTTCAGCGCCGCCTCATAGAAGGCCAGCGAACGCTTGATGTCGCTGACAGTAAGAATAATGTGGTCGAGCATCGCTCTCTCCGCAAATCACAACTGGTTCTACAGCCTTTTCGCCGTCGAGTACAGCATGGACTGCAGGCGGCTGTACCCTCTTCTGGTCACATTGGCTTTTCGACGCGCTACTATCGAACGCACCTCAGTCTTGCACTTCTTCAATATTTCAAAGTTGAAGGTGTGCACACCTTCAGGAGTGAAGCACAACGCGCTTCTCGGCTTCTGGTTGGCCATGCGGCCGTTATGCCGCTCGGCACTACCCGACGGACTCCCCTCCCACTTTGCTATCCAACACACGGTCAAAACTTCAATTGTGAAAATTTGTAAAACTGAAGGTGTGCACACCTGAAGATGTGACTAAATTCAAGATTCTGATATTTCAAAACCCCAATAGTGCACACCATCAAAACTGATGTAATGCGAACCAACAAATATGCAGGTGTGCAGAAACGCAAAACATCAAAACTGACGAAACCACGGTGTGCACACATTCTTAACGTCAAATCTGACGGTGTGCACACCTTCAAATATGCAGACCTGAAGAGTTGCACAAATGTCGGGATTCAGAGGTGCGTCGGATCAGGAGGCGCACCAGGCTTGACATCCGAGCTAAGAAATATCATTTCTTCAGGTGTGCACACCTGATGTGATGAACAAATGAAGGATTGAAGTTGTGAAGACGATAGCTCTAATTGCACAAAAAGGGGGAGTGGGGAAAACGACGCTCGCGATCAATCTCGCTATAGCGAGCGGAATGCGCGCCGCGATCTTTGATCTGGACCAGCAGGAGAGCGCCACCATCTGGGCCGACCGACGCAAAAGCGATATGCCTCATGTGGAATTTCTCACGGAGCGCCGACTCGCGGAAGGGCTTAAAGCCGCAGAGCGCAGGAACTTCGAACTAGCTTTCATCGACACTCCGCCAGCTGCTGGACCCCAAGCTTTCTCCGCGGCGCAGGCCGCTAATCTTATTCTAATTCCGTGTCGGCCGAGTCTGGTTGATCTCGACGCCATAAAACGCACCGCACAGCTTATTAAATCGCTGGCTGTCCCGGCCTTCGTCGTTTTCAACGCAGCGCCCCATAGCGCGACGACACTTTTGGAGGACGCGCGCGCCATCGCGGAAGAGGAGGGGCTCAAAGCAGCACCGACCATACTGCGCGAGCGGAGCGCTTACCGCGCTTCATGGCCGCTTGGGAAAGCGGTGATCGAAACCGAGCCCAACAGCAAAGCCGCCCAGGAGATTCTGGAACTGAAGAATTGGGTTCTTGAACAACTTCAGGTGTGCACACCTTCAACATCAACCGAACTCATTGAGGCCGCCAATGGCTAGACGCTCAATTCTGACTTCCGTTCGCGAGGAAAAGACGGTTCCGCCGGAACCGAGCGTAACAACGCAGCAACTACCGGAACCCGCGGCGGTAGCCAGATCTGGGTCCAGGATCAAACCCAGCCGCATCGCGAAGCTCCATGTCGGCGGCTATTACTATCCGGATCATCCCACTGTCATTGCATTCCAAAAATTGGGAATTGATTTGCGTCGTTCGCAGCAGGATATGTTGCTAGAGGCCGTCCGTGATTTCGTCGCAAAATACGAGGCAGAAAAAGCGTTTCAATGACTGATTAAGCTGCCTGGCTATTGATAAATGCTACGATGTCTTCCTCCGGGGCACCCCCGGCTCTCATGGCTGCGACCGTTGCATCGATCTTTTCTTTCGGGTTAGGGGAGGGGAGAGCCGAACCGAAATCTATTTGCTCTACCTCGTCGCGCAATCTGGCCATTCGCCCGACCTTCGGCTGGTTCAGTTCCTGAAATGCTTCTTTAAGTTCCGATTCGTCTTTCCGCCACCAGGACACCTTGAATCCAGTCACCAAGCCACGTTGCTGGCCTCCCTTGCGAATCGGTTCAATTTCGACGCCAAACGCCGCCATCTTCCTTACTTCAAGGACCGCAGGCTGAATGACCCTCTGCAACAGATTCGGAATCCGTTCCAGTTTTCCATCCGGCACACCCAGCAGCGCCCGGAAGTCCTCGACGGAGAACTCCTCTTGCCACACGTGCTTGAGGTTGATGCGAGCAGCGATCAGTTCATAGAGTGCAAGGGAGTATTTCGACGTGAACGCAAAAATTACTGCATGCCGGACGCGACCCCACAGAGTCGAATCCTTGATGATTTCACGCATTCCTTTAGAGAAGCAGTAGACCACCTGGCCGGTCGGATTATCATCGTCGTCGCTCAGCGTCGTATCTGAGAGGATCTGCACGAGTTTGGTGGCGGGGCGCCCCTTGCTATCCTTTGTGGGAAGCTCTACAACAGTTTTCATCAGTCTCAGGATTGAATCCTTTACCCGCTCACCGCCCTTGTGTGAGCCTCGGAGGTCAGCGATGCCTATGACGTGATTCACTTCGTCGCACAAATGATGGCCCGCATTGGCGTACAGGACATTCATGACGCGACGATCCTGCAGTGAGAGGCCTCCGCTGCCGCGAATTTCAATCAACTCGCGCGCTTTGGCAAATTCGTCGCCGTTCGGCCTCTGATCTATCGTTTTGAACTGCATAATCAGAAACCGTACTCGTAACGTAACATTATGTCAACAGGCGTTACGTTCGACTGGCCCCCACCACGTTACGATGAGATGGAAATCGTCCCCCGAAAAGTTACGTTACGCATCGTTGTCACGAAGTAGCGGCGTGTTCCTGGCCGCCTTGGCTGATTCCGCGCAATTTAAATGCCTGTTCCTGTACTTTTTGGTGCCTGCTCAGTCGCCCCCAATAAGTTACGATGGGGAGCATTCCCCCAATAAGTTACGACCCGCAACTCGTACCGGAAAGTCGCAAGAATCACAGCTTTCCCGGCCGACGCCTCAACGATTTCTGGCCGTGCGTGGAACGGTATCCGCAGAAGTCTGCGGGCGCGTACCCCCAAACGTTACGTTACGCCCCCATTGCGTTGCGCTGGCCCCCCAAAAAGTGACGTAAATCCCCCATTACGTGTTGACCGCCGTCGTATCCCACTGAATTTCCGGAACGCTTTTTTTGGAGAACTAAGAATTAGAGAATTTGAATCTCTAAGAAGGGGATAACTTTCTGGTTTTTAACGTAACACGGCCTCTCTCGATTTCAACGGCATGGGTCTAGGAAGCTCAAGCCCATACCAGGGCTTTCGCTTCCTATGGAAGGGCTTCTCTAGGCCAGCGCTTCCAAACCATCCCGGCAACGTTGTTGCACGTCACTACCACGCCCTACTGCCAAACTCCGTGGAAAGGATTGCGGCTAACCAGAAAAGAATTTGGGGCAAATCCAAAGGGCAGGGGGCTGGGCTCTATTCTCTGTTCGAAATCCGTCTGAGGAATCACAAAGAAGCTCAACCAGCTATGTTTGATCCGATTTCCGTACCGCACCTCACGTCGAAACGAAATGCCCTCCGCTCACGAGCCAGTCAAGGACGCTTCGCGCCGCTCGCGCGGTTGCGACAAGCCGCTCTCCTTGACAGTCTCTCCGCTGCGGGCGTTTGCCTGCCATGGCGGAATGAAGTATTCCGCCGTCTCACGGCGGGGCAGATGTTATGGTTGCCGAGGCGGACGCTCTAGTTACCTTGAGATGTCTTACCTGCTTTCGTAAATGGCACTTAAATCGCAATAATTGTATAAACGGGGAGGGGCCATCTGCTGCCATTCAGCTTCCGCAGCGTTGCCCTCGGGTTGCTGGCCAGACATTTGCGCTGACAGCCCAGCACCGTTCTGATAGGAATTCACAGGAAACCATGCGTTTGGACCACAATCCGGCCGCGTACTATTGCGCCGATTCAGCCATACAGCGCATGCCCAATTACGACGCCGGAACGGCCGAATGAACAAGAAGGACCTCAGCGAACGCGACATCTGTTCCAAGTTCATCGGCCCCGCCATCAAGCGCGCGGGCTGGGACGGGATGATGCAGATTCGCGAAGAGGTGGCCTTCACGAAAGGCCGCATCATCGTGCGCGGCAAGCTCGTCACCCGCGGCAAAGCCAAACGCGCTGACTACATCCTCTATTACAAGCCTAACATTCCGATTGCCATCGTCGAGGCAAAAGACAACAACCACAGCGTCGGCGACGGAATGCAGCAGGCGCTCGACTACGCGACGACGCTGAATATTCCCTTCGTGTTTTCATCCAACGGCGACGGCTTTGTCTTTCACGACCGCACTGGTGCGTCCAAGGAGAAAGAGGCATCGCTTTCGCTCGACCAATTCCCGTCACCCAAGGAACTCTGGTCAAAATACTGCGCATGGAAGGGGCTCACTCCCAAAGAGGAAGAGATCGTCCTGCAGGATTATTTCGACGACGGCAGCGGCAAAGCTCCCCGCTACTATCAAACAAATGCCATCAACGCGACGATAGAAGCGATTGCTAAGGGCCAGAACCGAATCCTGCTCGTGATGGCCACCGGCACCGGCAAAACCTACACGGCGTTTCAAATCATCTGGCGCTTGTGGAAGGCCGGGCGCAAGAAGCGCATCCTCTTCCTTGCCGACCGCAACGTTCTGGTCGATCAAACGATGGTCAACGATTTCCGCCCGTTCGGCGCGGCGATGGCCAAGCTCAGCACCGGCGCGAAAACCATCGAGCGCCAGGACGGCTCCGAAGTCGAACTCACCACGGCGCTGGATAAAAAGCGCCGCATCGACACGGCCTACGAAATATACCTGGGGCTCTATCAGGCCATTACCGGCCCGGAGGAACGTCAGAAGCTCTTTCGGGAATTCTCTCCAGGTTTTTTTGACTTAATCGTGATTGATGAGTGTCATCGCGGCAGCGCCGCTGACGACGCAGCCTGGCGGGAGATTCTCACCTACTTCTCCGCCGCTACCCAGATCGGACTCACGGCCACGCCCAAGGAGACCGAGTACGTTTCCAATATTCATTATTTTGGGAGTGCCGGTGTACACCTACTCCCTCAGGCAGGGCATTGCAGACGGCTTTCTTGCCCCGTACAAGGTGGTCAAGGTCCATATCGATGTGGATGTCGAGGGCTACCGGCCGGAGCGGGGAGATGTGGACCGAGACGGCAATGAGATCGAGGACCGCATCTACAATACGAAGGATTTCGACCGCACGCTCGTCATTGACGACCGCACCAAGCTCGTCGCCAAGAAAGTTTCCGACTTCCTGAAGGAGAGCCACGACCGTTTTCAGAAAACGATTGTCTTTTGCGTGGATGAAGAACACGCCGCACGAATGCGACAGGCTCTAATCAACGAGAACAAGGACCTGTGCAACGAGAATCACCGCTATGTCATGCGAATCACGGGGAGCGATACCGAAGGGCAGGCGCAGCTCGGGAATTTTATCGATCCGGAAGCAAAATATCCCGTGCTGGTGACGACCTCTCGCCTGCTTTCCACGGGCGTGGATGCACAGACGTGTCGCCTCATCGTATTGGACCGTTCCGTGGGCTCTATGACGGAATTCAAGCAAATCGTCGGCCGTGGCACTCGCGTTCATGAGGACACGAAGAAGTTTTATTTCACGCTGATTGATTTTAGGGGTGCCACCAACCACTTTCGCTGATCCGGAATTCGACGGCGAGCCAGTCCAGATTTATGAGCCAGGCCAGGATGATCCCATTGTCCCGCCCGACGATGTCGCGCCAGTAGACGAAAACGGCGACCCGATTCCACCCCAGCCGAGCGAAGACGAAGTGATCGTCGATCAACCGCCTGATATTTCCATCAATACCAATCCGGAACCCGTTCCGCAAGATCTATGTCGATGGGGTAGGGGCCACCATCGTCGCAGAGCGTGTGGAATACCTGGACGAGCAGGGAAGGCTGGTCACGGAAACCCTTCGGGACTTCACCAAGAACGCCCTGAAGAAGCGTTTCGCCAGTCTCGATGCTTTTCTTAAGCGCTGGAAATCTGCCGAGCGGAAGCAGGCCATCATTGAGGAACTCGAAAATGAAGGTTTGTCCCTCGAACCCCTTGCCGATGAAGTTGGCAAAGACCTCGATCCCTTCGACCTCATCTGCCACGTCGCTTTTGATCAACCGGCGCTGACGCGGCGCGAACGCGCAGAAAACGTTCGCAAGCGGAATGTCTTCACGAAATACGGCCCACAGGCCCGCGCCGTGCTTGAAGCGCTGTTGCAAAAATACCAGGATCAGGGTGTGATTGACCTTGGCGATGCACGAATATTACAGATACCACCACTCGACGCGATGGGAACGCCCGTCCAACTCATCAAGGAATTCGGGACGCGTGCGGATTTCATGTTTGCGGTGCAGGAGCTACAATCCGCGCTTTACCAAAAGGAAGCTTAAATAATGTCCGTTCGTACCAGCGTCAAATCGATACAAGACATCATGCGCCAGGACTCAGGCGTCGATGGTGATGCCCAGCGGATCTCGCAACTCTGCTGGATGTTTTTCCTCAAAATCATCGACGATCAGGACCAGCAGATCGAAATGATGCAGGACGGCTACCGCTCGCCGATTCCGAAGCCATTGCAGTGGCGTTCCTGGGCATCCGACCCGGAAGGCATCACTGGCGACGAGCTGCTCACATTCGTTAACACGGAACTTTTTCCCAAACTGAAAGAGCTCTCCGTTGCCGGCGAGAAGAACGACCGTCGTCGCGTGGTGCGTGATGTTTTTGAAGACGCCTACAACTACATGAAGTCTGGCCAGCTCATGCGCCAGGTCGTGAACAAAATCAACGAAGTGGATTTCAACAATCTTGCGGAGCGCCAGCATTTCGGAGACATCTACGAACAAATTCTTAACGATCTTCAGAGCGCCGGCAACGCCGGCGAATATTACACGCCTCGTGCCGTGACCGCGTTCATGGCGGAACGCATCGACCCCCATCCTGGCGAAATTCTACTGGACCCTGCCTGTGGCACGGGCGGCTTCCTCACCTGCGCTATTCGCCACATGCGCGAGCGGTATGTAAAAACGGTGGAAGACGAGCAAGAAATGCAGCAGGGCTTACGCGCGGTAGAAAAAAAGCAACTTCCGCATATGCTCTGCGTCACGAATATGTTGCTCCACGGCATCGAGAATCCTAGTTTCGTGCGCCATGACAACACGCTCGCCCGACCGTACATCAGCTATGGCGCTTCCGACCGCGTCGATGTCATCCTCACAAACCCACCTTTCGGTGGTCGCGAGGAAGATGGGATTGAGAGCAACTTTCCGAAGCATTTCCAGACCCGTGAGACCGCCGATCTTTTTCTAGCACTTATCATCCGCATACTGAGACCAGGTGGTCGTGCTGCGGTGGTTCTGCCGGACGGCTCACTCTTTGGCGAAGGTGTAAAGACTCGGCTTAAAGAGCACCTGATGGAAGAATGCAATCTCCACACCATCGTGCGCTTGCCTAACAGCGTCTTTAAGCCTTACGCGAATATTGGTACGAACTTATTGTTTTTTGAGAAAGGCGAACCAACGAAGGAAATCTGGTACTACGAACACCGCGTTCCGGACAGCCAGAAAGCCTACTCGATGACCAAGCCCATTCGAGTCGAGTACCTTAAGACTTGCGTGGATTGGTGGGGCGGCGCTGGGCGAAAGGGGAGGGTGGAAACAGAATTCGCGTGGAAGGTCTCAGCCGATGACGTGAAGGCGCGCAACTATAACCTCGACATCAAGAATCCGCATACCATCACGGATGAACATGCTGATCCCGAAGAATTACTGGGAAGACTCCGCGAATCTGAAGCGCAAGTCGGAGCGCTCCGTGATCGGCTTAAGACTATCCTTGCAGAGGCGTTATTGAGATGAACGCGGACCTACTGCTGGCTCATTTCGACCGAATTAGCGAAGCGCCAGATGCGCTTGGCCGTCTACGTGGGTTCATTCTTGATCTTGCTGTACGGGGAAAACTGATCGAGCAAGACCCAAACGACGAACCAGCCGTGTCGTTGCTGGGTAAAATCCGAGCGCAAAAAGGGCAACTGGGTATACCGACCGACGCAGAACTCATTCCTGCGGATGAACGCCCATTTGAGATTCCACCGAATTGGATATGGTTGCGACTTGGAGATGTGTGTTCAAAGACTGGATCAGGCAGTACGCCACGCGGGGGCAAAGCGGTATATCAACGCGACGGGGTGCCATTTCTTCGGTCCCAGAATGTTCACGACGATGGCCTGCGTCTTGACGATGTTGCGTATATTACGACTGAGACTCACGAAAAGATGTCCGGAACAGCGCTGCGACCAGGCGACCTTCTCTTGAACATCACGGGCGGCTCAATCGGCCGTTGTTGTATTCTCCCGGCCGGCATAGGCCCAGCAAACGTCAGTCAGCACGTGGCGATTATCAGGGTTGCGATTGATGGCATGGAACGCTATCTGCATCAGCTCGTCTTGTCTCCCTATTTCCAGTCTTTCGTTCTGAGCGAGCAGACCGGCGCTGGCCGCGGCGGATTACCGAAGAACCGGATGGACCGAATTCCAGTCGCACTGCCTCCCCTTGGAGAGCAGAATCGCGTTGTATCCAAGGTCCAAGAACTCATGGCTCTATGCGACCAACTGGATCGGGCCCAACACACGCGCGAAAGCCGCCGAACGCAGCTCGAGGCTTCCGCACTGCATTATCTGAACAACGGCTCAACTGTCGAACAGATCCGTGAGTATGGGCGTTTCTACATTAACCATCTCCCCGATGTTTCCTTCCATCCAGAGCAAATCCCCCAAATGCGGCAGACTATCCTGAGTCTCGCTGTCCGAGGTGACCTTGTTCCGCAAGCTCCCGGCGACGAACCGGCGGTCGAGCTTCTCAAGCGCATTCATATTGAAAAGGCCCGCTGTGTGCAGCAAGGCAGTTTGCGGAAGGAGAAGCCGTTAGCTGAAATAGCCGAACAGCAAAAGCCCTTCGAGTTGCCGGGAAATTGGAGATGGACACGAATAGGCACCTGCGCGTGGGGAACTGAGTACGGAACCTCAGTGAAATCGGACCAGATTGAAGACGGTGTTCCCGTTCTCGCGATGGGCGATATCCAGGACGGTCGGGTAATCCTTAATGCGCGGAAGAAGGTGCGGCGTCAAATCGAAGATCTGCCTCGGCTGTTCCTCCAGCGATTTGATCTCCTCTACAACCGAACCAATAGCGCCGAACTCGTAGGAAAGACCGGAATTTACCTTGGAGACGACGACGCCTACACTTTCGCCTCTTATCTCATTCGCATAAGATTTTTCAGTGATCTCGTAAGCCCGGCCTACGTAAACATCGCTATGAATGCACCGTACTTCCGTAAGACGCAGATTATTCCAGAACTTCGACAGCAGTGCGGGCAGGCCAACGTTAATGGATCAAAGTTACGAAATATGATCATCCCTCTGCCGCCAATCGCCGAGCAACGGAGCATCGTCGAAAAGGTAGATGAGTTGCTGGGTCTATGCGATCAATTGGAATCCCAGATTACGGGTGCTCAAGAACGCACGAAGGATCTTCTCGAATCGGTGCTGTACCATGCCCTCAACGACAGTAATCCAGTGGCGCAGGCAGAGTGTTCCGTGCTTTTTGAAGCCAAGCACACGGGGACGGCATGAAATCTACGAATCGAGAATTCAAGAGCTGTTTCATCAGCGCCCCGTTCGGGGCGAGTCTCGGTGCCCTTCCACGCGTGCTTGATCGCGCCGAAATTCAATGGGAATGGGCTAGGTCAAATTTGGACATCTCAGACAGGCTGCCGGGTGATCTGCGAAAAATCATAAAAGGTGTGGATTTCGTTATCGGAGTAATTCTTGGCGGATCGTCCAGCGACAACATCATGTTCGAGGTTGGACTGGCCGTCGGGATGGGGAAACCAGTTCTGCTTCGTCGGTGCGAACCAAGGAAAGGTGCCCACCGATCTTGCTGGCATTGCGAGCGTGCAAGCTTCTCTGGACGATGAGACGGCCCTCGCACTGCATCTTGACCTTTTGATTCGCAGCTCACGCCAAGGGCCACGTTATCCGGTATCCGGACAAACTGGAAAGACGTCAATAGGTCAGTTCCCGGATCTTGGCCTTCGCAGCAGTGTGAAATACGATTCGAAACCCGAAAGCGCCCTGGAAGGGGAGCTCGTGACTCTAATTGAGCGTGCCGGGGGGCGCACGCTGCTCCACCCCCGGCTTGGAGGCGAATCTCGACAGTTCACACCCGACGTACTTTTTCGGCTTCCCACCGAAGACATCGAGCTGCTGAATCCCGCAGTTGTCGAATTGAAAGGACACCTGTTGACCTCCCAGCAGCTGATCGCCGCGGAAGACCAACTGTTGCAGTTTCTTCAGCAAACCGGCGTTCGTACAGGATTGCTCATCGTGCGAGGTCTTGGGCTGGAAGCGCGAGGAGAATTTCGTGGGAATCCATTGCTGAACATCTTCAGGTTGGACTTCGAGAAATTCCGAAGTTTGGTAACGCAAGGTGAGTTGGCCAGCTATCTCCGTCAGGAACGAAACCGTGCAGCACATGGGTTGCGGTAATCATGGGGCGCTTCTCTCATCGGGCGATCGCAAAGAGGCTTACTGAAGGCGATCAGGCCGCAACTACAGAGGAGAAGGGTGCTGCATTAGAAGACGTAGTCATAAGTTCGTTTTGCAAGGTTCACGGAATCGGCTTTATGCGCCGAGATCAAACCAATAACGCCGGTTCGTCAGAAATTGACATCCTGCTTTTTAACCAGCGCCATCCTGTGGGCCTTCCATTTCTAACGGACTATCTCATCTTCGAATGCAAGAACTGGGCCGCTCCAGTGGACAGCGCCACGGTTGCGAGCTTCATTGCAAAGGTGCGGGCAGCTCGACTCGAACTCGGCGTTCTCGTCGCGGCGAGTGGGATAACGGGCGACGCACAGCAGCGCACAGCAGCTAATGACATCATTCGTCAGGCATTTGATCGCGACAATATCAAGATTTTGGTCGTGACACGCGCCGAAATAGAAGGGTTTCGGTCGATAGACGACGTAGTCGCGCTGATGCGAGAGAAGTTCGGTGCCCTCATCATGGGATTCACGGCAGTCTGACGTTGCTGCTAAGACTCCGCGATCACAGTGACAATCCAGAGCAGGCCAAGGTGAAATCTTGCCCATTGCGACAAATCCCGAATATAGTGCTATGTAGTAGCTGGTGACGTGTCTCCCTTTTGTTCTGGGCGCTTCCAAGAGGACCGTTGCATTGGTGTGTGCCTGCTATGCTGCAAAAAATCGTTCATATCAAGAGCGTCGGTCGCTTTAAGAATTGTGTTGCCGCCGGCGACGTTACTCTACGGCGGTTCACGCTTGTATTCGCCGAAAACGGGCGTGGCAAGACCACGCTTTGCGCAATTCTTCGATCATTGCTTGCGAACGTTCCCGCAATCGTCTTGGGACGCAAGACATTAGGCAATCCTGATCCGCCGGATATTCATCTGATGATGGGAGGGGCGCCGGTCCTATTCCGCGGGGGGAACTGGTCAGCGCTATTTCCGGACATCGCCGTTTTTGACGCCACCTACGTGAGCGAAAACATATTTGCCGGCGATCTTGTCGATACCGAACACCGGCGGAATCTCTACAGGGTCATCGTCGGGGCACAGGGTGTGACGCTGGCGGCCCGCGTGAATGAACTGGACAATGAAATTCGCGCCAAAAACACCGAAATAAGGGAACTTCGCACCCGCCTGCAGCAATACATTCCGGCTGGCATGACAGTCGAGGCCTTCATTGCTCTTGCAGAAGACCCTGCCATCGAAACCAAAATTGCGGCCAAAGAACAGGAGCTTCAGGCCGTACAACGGGCCGCCCAGTTGCGCCAACGGGCGATCCTTGCTCCTATTGCGGTGCCCGCTTTTCCTCCCTCGTTCGCCGAAGTCCTGGCGAAGACGTTTGCCAATGTCTCTTCGGATGCAGCGACGCGCGTCGCCGAGCACGTCGCCCAGCACCGGATGGAGGGACGGGGAGAGGCCTGGCTGACTCAAGGGCTTTCCTTCATCACCGACGATACATGCCCTTTTTGCACGCAGGACCTCGGACCCACCAATATCCTTCCGGTCTACACTGAACTGTTCGGCCCGGAATATCGCGCACTACGGGACCAGGTTGCGGCGCTCGGCAGGCAAATCGAATCCGGCATCAGCGACCGTGTGTCCGCATCGTTAACGCAGACGCTGCTGCAGAACGTCAACAACGCGGAATTCTGGATTCAATACTGTAATTTCACCGCCCCTGTTCTGAATGCTGCCGAGAAAGCCCCTGAAGTCATGAGGACACTGCGCGACGCGGCGAAGGCGCTTCTCGATATGAAAGAGGCGAGGCCTCTTGAGCCCGTCCCGCCGGACGAGCGTTATACACAAGCGCTCGCGGGGTTTGAGGCATTGCGCGGCGCAATCGGCGAATACAATTCCGCCGTTGCCGCGGCAAACGCGATCATCGAGGCCAGAAAGCGCCAGGCCGAGGTCGCCAATCTTAACGAAGTAGAGAACGAATTGGGGCGTCTGAAAGCTTTCCGCGCGCGCCATACCGAGAATGTCAAGGCACTATGCGCGACCGATACCCGTCTCCAAAGTGAAAAGAGCGCGTTTGAGACAGCAAAAAATCAAGCCCGCGAGCAGCTCGACACGCATACCAGCCAGGTCATCACCGCGTACGGCCAGCGCATCAATCATTTTCTGGAACGCGTTAATGCGGGTTTTCGTATTACCCCGCCGACCCACAACTATCGCGGAGGCACGCCGAATACGAGCTATCAGATCGTGATCAACCAACACCCGGTTGACCTTGGCGATGCCGACACGCCCCATGACAGGCCGAGCTTTAGGAACACACTGAGCGCAGGAGACAAAAGCACACTGGCTCTTGCGTTTTTTCTTGCACAGCTCGAACAGGACCAGAACCGTGCCCGAAAAGTTGTCCTATTTGATGATCCGTTCAACAGTCAGGACGGCTTCCGCCGGAATAACACCGTCTATCAAATTTACAAATGTGGGGAAACCTGCGCGCAAGTCATCGTTTTATCGCATGAACCGGGATTTCTGAAATTACTGTGGGACCGGCTCCTCCCTGCGGATCGCAAGACGCTCCAGCTGGCGCGTGGGCGAAGAAAACACGACGATAGCGGAGTGGGACATAGAGCGAGCCTTGCAGGCGCGCTACCGCGCGGACCTCGACGTGCTGCAACGGTACTTTTCCATAGGGGAGGGCGAACCTAGGGATGTAATACAGAAGATAAGGCCGGTGCTGGAAGGCTTCTGCCGGAATTTTTCTCCCGCTCAGTTTCTGGATGGCGACATGATGGGTGTGATCATCGGGAAAATCAGGACGGCCGGGCCTTCGCATACGCTCTATCCGCTTGCCGATGATCTGGACGAAATGAATATTTATTGCCGTCAATATCACCACGCGGAGAATCCGAACGCCGCGAACGAACCGATCGACGATACCGAACTTCAGGGGTATGTAAGGCGCACACTCTCGCTGACGGGCAACCTTATTTAGCACTTCCGCCGATTACATCGACTTTTTCATCGGCTTCATCAACGCCTGAAAATTGTGCGCCACCGTGGTTCTTGCCCCTGAAGAGTCAACTCCCCAAATCTTGGCTAAACCTTCTTCCACCAATTGAATATTCGCCGGAACTACTGTTTTTGTCCCGACCTTAATAAAGGGGCCATCGGACTCCGTTAAGATTCTTTCCTTCGGTATCCGTTCAATCACCGTCCGCCCTTTCTCGTTCCATAACATCGACGGATTGATTGAAAAAAAATGGCCTCGTTCAATTGCGAGACTCAAGCTCTTAAGATTTCCGCTATACCAGTGGAATACCGCAGGATGCGGATACTCTTCCGCCAGCATCTCCAGCACTGCGTCCTCCGCCCGCCTAGAGTGGATGGTGACGAACTTTGGTTTCATTTCAAGGCATCGCAAAACAAATCTGAAGGATGCCAACTGCCGGTCCCGCGTAGCAAGACCCTCACGCGAGAAATCAAGCCCTACCTCTCCGATGAAGGAGGTTTTCGTTACAAGCTCCTTAAATCGTCTCAATTCATCCTCGTTATGCATGCTTGCGGTAAGCGGATGCAGTCCTAGAGCGATTCTGACCTTCTTGAATCGCTGCGCGTGCGAATATGCGGCATCAAAGGCGGAAGGCAGATTGGTTACAAAGACGGTGAATACGCCAGCTTTTTCGGCATCGGTAGCGATTTGCGTCGGATCTGGATACAGGTCTAGGTGACAGTGTGCGTCAAGCATGGCGGTCGTCGCTAATGCCAGCCGCTTTCCGAAGAGACACTGAACCTGTGTCAGCAATCCAGGTCTGCAATTCTTTGAGGCCTCTGTGAACCAGGTCAACGTACCCGCCAAGCGGCTCTACGCGGGCTACACTCATAATCGCTTTTCGGATGCTTGCGTCAGTGGTGAAATGCCGGAGGCCGCTGGTAACCGCCCTCAGATCATCCGCGCTGTCTCTGTCAGAATTAACGGTAAGCTCATTTTCACATACATCGATGCCATATTGCTTTCCTGAGTCCAGCTTGGAGGCGTGCAGCGATGCCCGGCGGAACAGGCATGGCACGCAATAGCCACAATTTGTGGCGCTTTTCCTTTTCCAGTCTTGGCGGCGGCTTCCGTGGGAACAGGAAACGGTCCGCGAAGCCAAACTAGTTAGGAGGCTGAGATCACCGCACTGACTTACACATTCACCTTTTGTCTTTAGTTCCAACGGGTTAATGAGGGCGTTTCTTAGGTCCAGGTCCTTTAGGACAGATCGAAAAGTGTTTAAATAAAACGGGTGCATCGTTCTGGTGCTGCACGACCCGCTGCGGGACGGCGTCATAGGAAGATTAAGAGCGATCATTCCATTTTCCGGTGCCAGCAGCGGAACGGCTGCACCTACTTCCGAAGCTGCGTATATGCCCAACCCCAGAAACACTATGGAGCGGGAACGTAAAGTGGACTCGGAGTTTTTCTTGGGTCTTTGCGCAACACGCACCTGCACTAGTTTTGTGCGTCCCGGAAAGCGTAAACGCATTTGGTCGTAGACGCCTCTTTGTTGGCTGCGCGGCCCAGAGGCATCGTAATGTCCGATCATCAGCAGATGATTCGCGGGATTCGCCACAAGATAATCTGTCGTTCCGATAAGTGAGTCCAATCCACCAGAAAACAGCGACACAGCTTCGAATGTGTCCGGCTCTCCGGGCGGCAACGCTTTCTTGCGGCGCAGTTTTTGGCGCAACGAATAGTTCGCACGGAGATTGACGAAACGAGGTTCGCCAGACATCTCCTGACAAAAAGGAGAGCGCCGTATTGAGGCGGTCAGCAACCTTTTCCCAGCGCTTAGGATCTGAAACCGGAAAGCTTACACGCAAGTCCCGCGTCCACCAATCCGAAGCCGACGTGCGCTTAACGGCTTTATCGACCACATAACAGGCACCTGCAACCACTAAAAGGTCAAGGGCCGTCGGGTTGGGTGAACCGAGGGATCGATAAAGATTCCGAAACGGCAGATCGACCTCTACACGCTTTAATTGCGGTCCTTCCACAGTGATGAGAGCGAGCCCGTCATCGCGCCGCTTGCTGCCGTCAAACTTCACCGAGATGGTCATCCTGTCACCCCGAAGACTTCCAGCGTTTCCGTGAGGACGGTTTCGGTAACCTGCTTGCCTTCGTCTTTTTTCCAGTCGGCCGCCGTAACGTTGCGTCCGGCGAATTTGGCCCGTACGGATGATCGAATGTACTCCTCTATTTCCTTGAGGCTGCTCGTTGCTTTCGTTTCGCCAACCTTCTTGACCCATTCTTCGTAGAAGTTCCGGCAAAACATTTTGAATATGTAGTGCCCGAAAAAACTCGCGAGAATGCCGAAGATTCCCAGTTCGTCGATGGAGGCATTCAATTGTTTTTCCACATCTTCAAAGGTCTCAGCTTCGCTGAGAATTTCATCTCTGATCTCAGCAAGCGACTCTCTCGCAAGGGCGTTATCTAGCGTACTTGCCGGGCCGGCGAACTCATCCAGGAGGGTATCCGTCAAGTCTGATGCCGATTTTCCGACTGAGCCCTCGAGTCCTCTTTCACGGAGCGTCTTTTCAAGACCAACATCTGCCACACTCGACAGGAATCCGCCAAGGTTCCTGGCCGTTCCGACTGCGGCCGATGTTCCGGCTCCCGTCCCTCCTGCGCCGCCGACACCTCCGCTCCCAGTTTTCTTCGATCCAGCGCCCGTTGACCCTCCGCTTAGGGGGACGGTACCACCATGTCCTCGCAGCAAACCTGCAAGACCGCCAGTCGCGCGAATGAAATCGGTAACTAGGCTGGATGGCGTAATTTCGGCGTTTCCGCTGCCCTGAACGAAATCCGTCGCATCATTTTTCAGGGGCGTCCAGCTGCCCCCTGTCGGCATCTTGTAACCGCTTGAAGTTCCCATCGTTATTTCTTCTTTTGCATCGATTCCAAAGCTTTGCTTGCTGCTTTGCCCGCCTTCGTTGTGCTCTGAGCTGCTATTTCCTTCAGAGCCGCAGTCGCAGAGTCCCGCAGCTGCGGTTCAGTCTGGGCTAGTTCCGAAATGTTCTGGGGAACAGAAGCCAAAAGCGACATTGTAGGTATGCTGCGGGCAGTGTCTATCAGCTTCGCACCGGCCCCACTAACCTTTTGGATGGCAAGCTTGTACAAAGCACCGACCGGCGCGAGGCGGTCGGGATGGTGTTCCGCTTCCTGTTTCAGCAAATCCAAAAGCATAGGCAGTTCCAATGCAGAAAGGCCGGGCGCCAGCTTCAAACCCTGACTCTTTTCCCCTTCGTTATCGGAGAGCAGTTTTCGCAGGGCCAACTGAACGTTCGGCGGAACCATCGTGACGCCTGCGAGAGTTGAACCAGTCCTGTCGCGCGCGAGCCAGAAGTAATCACGGAGATCAGCCCCTGATAGAGGCGGCCGCATACGCAGCCAGGAAAGCATCGAAGGCGTTCGCCATTTTGCGAGCCCATCTTCCGGTGGTGCAGTTTCGGAAGCGTCCTCCTCTTTCAGCGCCTCCGTCTCAAGCGCCTTGAGTTTTGACGGCACACCTTTCTCCGCTGCCTGCCACTGATTAAGTTCGTGGAACAGCGGGAGGTTTGAGTATTCAAGCACCATCAGCTTCGCGAGGATTTCTTCCTTAATTGAGATCTTAGCGACGGTGGCAAGCTGTTTCCGTAGCGACATCGCATTGAGCATTCGCTTTACTTGCCGGGGATTTCCCTTCAATCCCTCGGTTATCACCGAGGCAACCGCCTTGCTCCAGTCCAATTGCTCTTTCAGATTTGCAGGCAGCACGGCGCCGCCGGTTAGCGCTTTATGTATCGACTCCGCCGTGAACGGGGCGTAGATATTCTGTGCCCGTGTGCCCCTCCACGCGGCCAGGACGGCAGGTATCTGCGCGGGGTCCAGCAATTTCTCGCAGGCCAGGAGATTGACGTAGGTTTCGATTTCACTCGGCGACAGGCGAGGAAGCTGGTAAGGCACCTGGATCAGTTTTTCAAGATAGTCCTGAACGAGTCCTTCCTCTTCCTGTCGCAGCTCCGAGGCGTTGCCCGAGTGTTCGAGCTGACGTTTAACGTACCGGGTTGATATGGCGTGGCGGACAATTCTGGGGTCGGCGCCGATCACGAAAGCAGTTCGCGGCACAGAAACGAAAAGTTTGATCGCTTCCAGCGTCTCAATCAGTCTTTCCGGCAGACAACGGTCAAGATCGTCGATAAGGACGACCAACACGGAAATACCCGTTTTCGCGAGCATCTTCTCGAATTCTTCGCGAAATTTCCGGACACCCATAAGATCGGGTTTTTCCGGACTGGCCTCGATGAGTGACGACCAGTTGATTTCCGGAGAAGCGGTATCGTCATCACTCGTCGGCTTGCCCAAAGCACTGCTCACGACGGCGCTGGCCACCGCGGCTGCTACCACGGGAACTGCTGCAACACCGCCCGTCACCGCGGCGGCGCCTACAGGAATCGCGACATACTTGACGGCCAGTTTCCCCATTTCCATCCACTTCAGCCGCTTGAGCAACTTCACAACCCAATCTCTCGCCTTCTCGCCGAACCTTTTGTGCTCCCCGAGCTGGATGAGAATGGAACTCAAAAGAGCAGACTTCGCGTCCTCGTACCCCTCGAACGTCCAGCCATTGAAGTACAGGCAAACAACATTGGGATATGTCGTCTCGTTTGAAAGTTCCTTCTGCAGCATCTTCATGATGCTCGATTTTCCGCCGCCCCAATCGCCAAAGACGCCGACGGTCACAGGAAGTACGCTCGGATCGGTGATAACCGAACGAATGAGGTCGGCGTGAACGTCAAAACCAAGAAGGTCTATTTCCGTTTCGTTGTCTTGCCAGACATGGATCGATTGCTGTTGCGGGCTCATCCGACGCTCCCCGATGTTCAAGTGCATGAAAGGTTACGTCATTCTTCAAGAGGCTTCAATACGTCACATGAAATGTCGGGCGTCCTAGGGTCCCGTCTTGCCGCCAGTCGTTGAGGCGGGTAATTCTTCCGCAATGAGCACGAGTTGCTTCCGCGCGGGACGCCATCACGCGACGGGGTCGTGCCTCACACGGTTAAGTCGCCCTAGTATTTATCAACTTCGCCCTTCCAGAATTGTCGGACGCGGAATCGCGGTAGATACGGCTGCGATCTGAGCTTGTTCATCAAATCCCAATAACTGGCGCGGGCGAAATCATCCGTGATCTCTGCCGGGTAGGTGTATGAGTAACCGACTCCGTCTGGATGATTGACCTTGCTTCGAGCATATTCAGGAGCCAAATAATCGCATATTCCCCACCTAATGTTGTTCAGGAATTCGACAATTGCGTTGCTTTGCGCAACAAATTTGTGCGTATGAAGCCAGTCATACGCCTCATTTGTAGCCAGCAATACCTGATTCAAATCCAGGGTGGCACCACTGTCCGCAAGAGCCTTCTGAAAGGCACGCATCGTTTGCACAGACCGGAGCACGTTATGTTTGCATATGTTCCCAGCGATTTTGAGGAGTTCAATACGACAAATCCTCAGGTCGATTTCTAGAGAGAGTGTCGGCAGCCACATCTTCGGAACGATGATCGTCTCCTGTAGCCAGCTTCGAAACGTTTGGGCGGCACCACGAAGCGGCAGGATACTGTCACCAACATCGAAACTTGGGTGCTGGCAGATTTCCGTCAGCGCTCCTATATAACTCCGCTGAATAACCGGACCATCCTTGTCGGTCAGTGAAAGCAGGTCCGTCAGGACAAGATTGAAATATCGAGCGCACACTCCATCCTTGAAGCGTACTTCGCTGGTTTCCGCCCCCTCAAAAACGTCAAGAATGCCCTTGTGCACAATCGAGTCGATCAATTCGTAGATCGCTAACAGCACCACGACTTCGGTTTCGACTTCCCCCAACGAAGGTTGTGTTCCCATGATTGCTTCCGATCGCGTAGTTTCTCTTTCCGTTTCCTTCTTAATGTAGGCGATGGGCGCCGCGTTGTCGCCCTGTTCGTTGCTTTCTCTTTTGTGCCTAAGCGACTGCCGTTGCACGTGAGCATCACTTTCTCAAAATCCCCTTAACGATTGCGGATGCCCCTTGGCGCGATCCTCAGTACGTGATAATCCGGTTTCTAGCGCGCCATTTGCCTTGAAAAAGGAAGCACTCCCGGCTCAGATGAGCTATACATTTAGTTCGCCACTTTTTGGTAACTCACTACGATGGCAACGCTCCGAGAATACTTCGACGCAGAGTTCAACTACGCCACGCGCGTGTATGTCAAGCTGACCTCGCATCCGGATGCTGATGTCGGCCTGTTTTACGATTTCTCTGCCTACACGGCTTTCTTGTCGTGTTACTTGCCCGGCGAAAAGTACGAGCTCCAGGATTTCATTCGATTGATTGAAGCGCTCCAACCGGGCAAATCTCAAGTAAATCTGGATGGTCGAGTAAATCTGCCGCCCGCCAGGCTATTCCCTGGAGTGCTAGAGATTCGAAATATAAATCCTTTTGAGATTCGGGCGAAATTCCATGGGGACCCAGAATGGATGTCAACCAAGGAAATCCAGACCTCGACGCGAGTTTTTATCTACTCAGAATCGCCTTTGACGGAAGCCGAGATACTTCAGCTAAAAGAAAAGGGCCGCGACTTTGGCTTGCGAGTGCAGTTTAGATCCACGAACCATGCGGTAGAACGATCTAAACACGAAAACCCGATGGCTTTCATAAGCCACGACTCGCGCGAGAAGGCAGAGGTAGCCAAGAAGATTGCCCTCAATCTCCAGAGGAGCCTGGTCCCTGTCTGGTATGACGAATTCTCTTTGGTAGTGGGGGCAAATCTAAGGGACAGCATCGAGAGCGGTTTGAAGAAATGCAAGAAGTGCATTCTCGTGCTAAGCCCCAATTTTTTCTCAAACGGTGGGTGGACGAAGAAGGAATTCGATTCAATATTTACGCGAGAAATACTCGAAGAAAGGCAGCTCGTACTTCCAGTGTGGTACGGGGTGACAAAGCAACAAGTCTACGACTACAGCCCAAGCCTGCTCAATGTCAAAGGACTCGACTGGAATCAGCTCGGAGAGGAAGAAGTCTGTCGCCAGCTGGTGCGCGCGATTCTTGATCAATAGGTGTCTCAATACTTCACCTTAAATGCCGGGCTGTCTTCGGGGCGCGTCTTGCGCCGGTCGTAGAGCCGCGTCGTGGAAATGTTCGCATGGCCCAACCACTCCTGCACCTTTGCAATGTCCGCTTCGTTCGATAGTGCGTTCGTCGCGGCCGTGGCCCGCATTGAATGCACACAGACGCCTATGGCCTCCGCGCTGATCCCGGTCTCCCTCGCATATTTGATGACGATGTTGCGATAGACCGAGCAGGGTTCAAGATGTTTGTCCAGCGTTCCGGTGCGGTTGTTTTTGACGGGGCGGAAGAGGGGACCATCCATGTCTTTGTCTTCACCTTCCAGCCCGCCGCCGTGCTTCGCCAGCATCTCCAGATATTCCGCGATGAGTCGCAGGGTCATGGGATCTACGGGAATGAAGCGGATCTTGTCGCGCTTGCCCTTGATGCGGAAGTGCATGACACCCTGCCGGCTCTGCAGGTCGCGCAGGCGCAGCAGGCAGAGTTCCTCGCGCCGGATGCCGTGATATGACCATCAATAACTGGCGAGCGTCAGAACAATGCTGCCAGGTGACGTGCGGGGGAATCACCGTGACCTTGAGTCCAACCACCGTAACGCCGCTCGACGCGCGGGCAAAGTCATGGTCCGGAACCGTAGCGGGAACGACGCCGACTTTGTTTGCAGTCATCAACAGGCATAGGGTCGCACCATAATGGCCGCCCTCGACTTCTCGAAATTCGAGCAAAGACAGAAGAGAATTGGCATACATATCTTGCTATGGATAATTTGTATTCTGAGTGTGCTCACCTATCGCAATCTGGTGTTGCACGGCTTGGACTATGAAGGAAAGCCTCCCGTACCTTTACGGGCTAATCCACGCCTGCCGGTCATAGGGATTACTGTCCTCGCTTCATCTCTGCTCTTCGTGGGTTTGGCAGCTCTGAGTTCGGGAAAAAAATCCGCCCTCCTTTCTGCTGGAGCGGTTGCCGCACTTTGCCTTGGGACCGGCGCAATAGTGGCATCTATCGATCCAGGAAATGGGTCGCTCGCCAATCGCGACAGATCCCAAATGCCGTTTACCCAGCCTCCCAATCCCCAATTCGCGATCTCCGTGCTCTTCCCTAATGCTGACTGGCATGTTGCTCCTTCCGAAAGCCGAAATCTCATCCGGAATCTTGGAATCTTCGAGAGTTGCGGGCGGGGCCGCATTTATGTGAGAGGCTTTGCGAGTTCTGCTCCTTTTGCTCCGCCACCCGGAGAAACCAGTGATGACCTGAACAAGCAATTAGCGAACGCCAGAGCGCGGGAAGTTCAGAAAGTTCTCTGGCTCAATGCGAAGATAAAAGCGACGCTGGCCACTCCGTGGGAAAGTTATGACTCTATGAAGGCCGAGCGAAGGATTATCGATTTGAAAGATGATGGAAAACGACTTTTGGACAGAGAGACACAGAATCGAAGGGCCGAAGTATTTTGGGAAAATAGTAGTTGCCAACAGCCACTGTCATCTACCGCAGCAGATCCAAAAGCTCCATAGGCTTGTTCTTGCGGACAAATCCACGACAAGCACGAATGATAAGGGCCTTTACGAAGATCATGAGCACCGTTGCCGAAAGGCAGCAGCACATCCAGGCTTACGGCGACTGGTTCGCGAGTGCAGGCCGTTGCGAAGCTCATCCTTATAAATGCAGAGGCAGTCTTCGATTTCTGAGGGTGCCAGGCGTGATAAGGGTTTGGGCAGGACCTTCGGATCGAAAGAATCACCGCTGATACCGAACGTCTGAGCGCCGGTCCTCGTGCCTGCATGCAGATACACGCGCTCCGGTGCCTTCCTAAAATGAGAACCGATCCGCTGCGCGATGTCGTATACAGTCAACGCGCCGATGCCCTTGAGGCTTCCTACCTCATCCTCCACGGCCTGGTGCAGGTCATCGAAACTCGTTGCTCGTGCGAGCTTGCGGCCGATTCCTTGAAGCAGCGCTTCCACCTGTTCGAGAAGTGCTCTCGGAATGCGCCGCTGATGAGGGTGACGTTTCCCGCTGGGCATCTCACACAGCGCAGCTTTGCGAATTGCTTCAGACGGACTGCGCTGGATTTCAAAGAAGCGCATTTCTTTTCGAGCATGGTCGCGATATTCACGAATATAGTCGTTCACAATTTCGTCCAGCGTCATGCGCTCTCCTGTTGCCTTGGGTGGAGTCCCGCTGCGCGGATGTCGTCATCCTGAAATGTCGTAATCCCGCAGTCGGTGTTTTTCCAGAAATATTCGGCATGTTCTGGAGCCGCGCCGTTCCAGGCGTTCACTATCGTCTCTACCGCTGGATAGGACAGCGGTGTGCCGGTGAGTGTCGGATCATTCGCGGTGACCAGCAGTAGATCAAGGTCAACCGGCGCTCCTCGTGTAAGACAACGCGGCCAGTCGATCTGCAGCAAACCCTCGTGGCTAATAAGCACCCCTTCATCGGCTATCTGCCGGACATTCCCATAGCCTGGCTCGCGTTCTACGCGCTGTGCCCACGCTGTCAGAATATCGTCAGGAATTGTGCGTTTGGGATTGCACAGCAATGCCACGCATCCCCAATTTGCGGAAATTCGGCCAGTATCCCGAGAAAGTTCCTCGGCTTCCCACAAACGCAGAGCCTCGACCATGAGATCGTCGGCCGATGTAATAGCGTGGGAGCAGCGTACTACCCTCGCGTGACCTGCCGTAGCGCTTTTGGAGAAAACCATTGTATAGGTGTATCCGCGCCGTTTGCCCGACCGTCGCCCATACCGAATCGGTGCGGACACTACTTCTGACTGATTGGGATAGAGGCGCTCGTTGCGCCATTGTTGCCGATCTTTATCCCACAGCAGCGAGCCAATGATAAGAATTCCAGCATCTAGCTGCACCGGATCAGTCCTCTTCAACTTCAGCAGCCTCAACAGCCGCTGCCACCAACTCGGGCACAAACGGCGAGACATCCTGAATAATCACGAATCCTTTCCTGGGAAGATAGTATTCGCGAACCGTACGGTATTGATCTCCGAATCTCTCATGGAATCTGTTTCGTAGCGTCACATTGCCCTTCAACACGCTGGTTAAAGAGCGCTGGCCATTGAAGAATTTCTCCGCATGTTGGGTTCCGAGCACATACAGATACTTCTTCTTTACTGTGTCATGCTCCGCCATTTGATAGAAATCCTTGAACAGTGAGTTTTGCCGGATCGATTCCGGGCCACCCTGCCAATGGATAAATTTGAACTCCGCGACACGCAGGTTCGTCTCAAGATCAAAAGCCCGTCCTGTGTTTCCGGCACCGAGCGACACATATTCAATGATTTCTCCCGGCCGCAGAATTTGTGGAAGGCAAAGCAGTATCCCCAGGGCATGTATCACCACATTGATCTGCCCGGCTAATTGCTTCACCAAACCGGCAGCTGCAAGAACTTCCGCCTTGGCTCCGCTCGTCGAGACAACCTCCGAATACTTCTCTGCGGAGACACCTTTTACTGATTTTTCAATCTGATAGATCGTTTGAGTTAAATCCGCACCACGAAATGTTTGAAGCAGGTGAAGAGCTTGCGTGATAGCGGTCTGCTGCGTCCTTGAGTCTTCTGCCATGTTTTATTCTTCTGGGCGGAGGTTCTTGTCGTAGTGCTCGTAAAAGAACGCATCCAAGTCCAGCATGGAGCGGGCACCCGACTCTTCGCGAAACCGCCTCATGAGATTTGCAAATTCTAGATAGTGTTCTCCCTGCGAAGTCCCCCTGGGCTTTTCATATCCGAAGTCCTTCATTGCCTGTTCCACAACCTTATTCCATACCGGGAAATTCTTCGGATCGTGAACCGTCAGGATTTTCGTAGAGAAAGCCGCGCCTACTCTTTGAACGCGATACTTTCCCTTCAACACCGCGTCCAGCCTCGCTTCGACGGGCCTTGAATCGTCAATCAGATGACGCAGGGCACGTTTAAGCCTTGCTCGTTGCCTCCAGGCTTGCGGCTTTCCGATTTCAATCAAGTGCCCGAGCGACTGGATTTTGTAGAAAGCCTCCAGACCGTCTCGATCAAAATCGAATTGCGGATAGTTCAGCGCATCTCTGATTTCTTTTGCGTCACGGGGGCGTTGCGGCGCGTAGTGGCTTTTAAACTTCTTCGACTTAAAGAATCTCCGCGCGAGGATCACGGCATGCTTCCAACGGCGCATGCCGGCCCTATGGCGTTCGCCGATGTCTTCCTCCGCCTGCTCTTGAAGCTTCTCAACCTGTTTCCGCGCCTTCTTCGCCGCATCGAACCGTTTTTTATAGCGACGGATGTCGGGCTCCGTTAGATCTGTACTCAGTGAATCATCACCGAAAAGCCCTTCAAACCAATCGTCCATGCGGGAATACACACCCTGGTCATCCGAATACAGCCCGCATTCGATATTCTGTAAAAGGCCTCCCTCGCTAAGATTCCCCGAACCCACAACTACGAACGCGCGTCGAGAACTCCTGACTAAAAGCACCTTGGGATGAAATGTTGTCGTCGCGTCTGTGAATAGCCGCGCCTTAACACGACCGTTTTGTGCGCGCTCAAGCCAATCGTAGAGAACATCCGGTTCCGTTTGGCAAAAAGAGAGCCCGCTGAGCAACTTCACGCTTGCAGAAGTCTTCTCCACGTGGGGTTCGAAGTGCTTCCAGCCCGTCCAATGCGCAAACGCCGTCGCAAGCTTGATCGACTGAGCGTCAAGCAATTCGGTTTTCAAATCAAATCCGCGAGGCAGGTTCACAATCAGCGCGGACCCGAGCCCCAGCAGCCCATCGACCTTAAGCCCTGTTTTCATCTCCCACCTGAACCAGCTAAGACTATGAATGATAACGTCCTTTAGCATTCACTATCCTCAGTTATGAAACACCGCAAGGAAATTGTGAGAGCGCGACAAATAACTGCGCAATCCCTGGCGTGGATACTTTGCGTGTGACAAAATTCTCCGCTGACTCGGCTAAACGAACTCAGGCCTGTCTTAGTTGAAGCGAGGCATCTATGCCAACTGTGGCTCTTGCGCGAGAATTCGGTGACTCCGACAGCGGCACCCGTCCGACGCTTGTTTTTCACCGTGCCGCCCGTGAAGGAATTCACTACCCGGACGACGTTGTCGCCTTGCTGGACGCTGAGGGCGTGAAGACCGGCATGCTCCGCGCCCGGAATCCGATCACGCATGACCAATGGTGGATTCCTGTTATGGAGGCCGCAAAAGCCGGAGTGCCGTATGCCGTTGCGCTCGCCGCCATCATTCGGGCTTGGCTCGAGGAACGAAAGGGCCGACAGGTCAAATTGCAGAATGGAAGAACCAGCATAACGGCGAATACAGTCGCCGACGCCGAGCGCCTGCTGAAGGCACTCGCCAAGCACGAGAAGCACCTCGACGCGCTGCAGGTCACGAAGGCGCGCAAGCCGCAACCGAGGAAGACCATCGTAAAACCGCGAAAGAAAAAGTGACAAGGAAAATCGCTAACAGGACCTTAGAGAAGCCTCCAGACCCAGTTGCCGTCCGGCCCGGTTGGGCCACATTTCTTAAAGCCTACACTCGAGCCGTCTCCTCTCCTCTACCTCATTTTCCTTTGCCGCGTATCTTCTTCGCCCTTCTGGCTTTCGCCCACCGCGCGTGTGCCGCTTTACTTGCTAGCGCTTTTCTCTCCTCAGGGCTGAGCGCCGCCATCCTAGCCTTCACGCCCTTTCCTTTGGCCGCTTTGCCGCCCTTTCTGCCCATTTCGCGCATCACTTCGGAGATCAAGTCACGTCTCATGGATTCATTCTACGGGATTGAGTTGGGCCCGACCAACTCTGGAAGTTGACTTAGCCGCGTCTTCCTGTCATGCTTCTTATGCACATAGCGCTATGCGCATGCAGAAACATAACTGGCGCTATTGGCAGGCACCTGAAAAACAGCGGAGCGCACTCGTGCATGAACACGCATGCGCCCCTGACCACCATCACCTGTTTAGGAGGCAACGATGGCTAGTAATGAAGGTATCGGTTCCCCATTTCCCACGCAACATCCCGAACGCTCCCCGAAGCTACGTATTTATGAAAGTCTTTTCCTGTTGAACGAGGGAATCGACCACGTCGTCGCGCTCCTGCGCGACATGGGGAAATTTCCGTTTGCCGACAAAGATTCGATGCAGTGTGCCATTGTCGAGATCGAGGAAGTCCGCTGCGATATGAACGCGGATTTCACCGAGCACCTAGCAGACAGCGAACGCTTCGATGAAGGACACTTCTGGAAGCAGCGTCGAGCATTTGAGAAGAAGTGGCGAGACCCCGACGATGTGTACATCGACGTCGAGCGCCGCGAGGAAGAACGAAAGAAGCAGGGGCTGCCCCCGCGTGTTATCGGTAGTATTCTTCCGCACTCCGCAGTGGCCCAAGCGGAAGAACGCTGGGAGGCAGAGCAAGAACTCAAGAAGACGCGCCGCAGAAAGCCTCGGAAGTAATGGCGCAACCATGACACCGATGACTTCGAAGGAACGCCTAGAATTGGAAAGACGCAGCAACCAGCGTGAATCGCGGTTGCGCAGGAAATATCCCGAAGTCCACGGCAAGGTGGTGGACTTCATCACTCATACCATTGATGACGGCACGCTGTACTTCACCGTCCGCTTCACGGACCAGACAAGCTTTTGTATCCGCTACGCGTGCGATATGTTCGCGGTTGGAGCTGAACTCAACGATTGGCAGAGTGGAGACTTCCACGTCATCCGCGAGTACATGAAGCCCATTCCGAGGTAGGCAACTATTCGTCCCGGCGTTTAGCTGAGGGCGGACGCAGTTTCAGATTCGTCTTGCCGGATCTGGGTGAACTGACGGATTTTCACGTTTCCATTCGGCATCTTGGCAACGATTTGCAGCTCGCCGCCCATGGCTTCAATGATCTTGCTGAGCGTGCTGATATACATATCCGAGCGCCGTTCCATCTTGGAGATCGACGCCTGTTTGACATGGAGCGCATTCGCAAGCGATTCCTGTGTCATGTCCATGGCTGTGCGAAGTTCCGCAAGGCCCATTTCCGAAATCATCTTCTCGGCAGATGCTTCGCTGCGGAGACGCGCTTCGCGCGGCATCTTCTCTTGAAGTTCATTGAAGTTTTTGGCCATGGTCACTTTTTCTCCTGTTCCTTCTTCAGCGTCTCAAGATGCTGGTCGTAGAGTCCGTCCGCGACCGGAACGAATTCTTCATACCAGCGATCATTGCCCGTCTTGTCGCCACCAATCAGCAGGATGGCGCAGCGGCGCGGGTCGAACGCAAACAGCACGCGATAGGGCCTGCCGGAATGCTGAATCCGAAGTTCCTTCATGTTGGCGTGCCGCGAAGAATGAATCAGATCCGCATGAGGCCGCGGAAGGCTTGGTCCGAGTTTCTGCAGCAGGATCACTTTCGCGTTCACATCGGCTTGTTCGTCTTCGGAGAGGCTGTTCCACCAATATTCGAACTCCGTGGTGAATTCGACCTCCCATTCCATGGAAGGAATATAGCTCATAGGCTATGTCCAGTCAAGAGCGCCATATCGAACAGAGAGACCGTTATAGTTGACATAGTGCTCTGTATAGCGTACATTAATTGACCGGAGTCTGCTATGTTCTTCTTCGATTCCAGTCATCCTCGCAGCGTGCTGTGGCTTTTCTATTCCTCCGCTTTTCTGTCCGCGATTGTGTTCAGCACTGCGCCTTATGCGCCAGCTTCTTGCTACTGGCCTCTATTGATTCTCGCGCTCGCAGTAGCTCTAGCCGCCGCCCTTTTCCTCGTACTCTTCTTGCGCTCGAAAGATGAACGCGAACGCCAGATTAACTACCGCGCACTGACGTTTGCGTTTGTCGGCACACTCGTCTTCTCGCTAGTCGTCGGCTTGGCTCAACAGCTTGGATTCCATTCCGTGTCTTGGCTCGGGCTTCCTGCAGGGATGGTCGTCCTGTGGAGCTTTGGGCTAATTCTGTATTCCTGGCGGGACCGATGAAGACACGATTGCGCGTGCTTCGAGCGGAGAAAGAATGGTCGCAGGCCGAGCTTGCTGTCCATGTTGACGTGGCGCGAGGCACCATCAACGCCATTGAAACCGGCAAGTACGACCCGAGTCTTTTGCTGGCTTTCAAGATCGCGCGTGTCTTTGGAAAGAACGTGGAAGAGGTTTTTCTGTATCTGGAGAACGAACAACCAGCAACGACGAATCCCGCCGTCTAGCTAGCACATCCACTCCGATGAGTATCGCGTCGTACTTCCGGCTTCATCCAGTCGGCCTCCTGTGCCCGTCGCTGTTGTCCCCTGTGAAGCCGTTTGTATTGGACGGAAGCGGACGCCTCGCCTTCTTGCGCAGCCCATTTCCGGCGGGAGGAAACGACCATGTCGCGAGGATTTGATTTCGATTCTTTCGGGATGGACGATTTCCGGGAGTCCGAGTCCTATGACCGTGGCAGGGAAACTGGTGCCGGCAGGGGAGGCAGCTCTCCATCTGGCGCGAGCGTCAGACTACAGCTGCAAAGACTGCGCGAGAGGGAAACAATCTCAGACCGTCGCGTCTCGCAGGCAGAGATCAGTCGCGCTACGTCTCCAGACCATCGCAATTCGCCTCTTCGCTCTGACCGCGAACGGACCCAGTACAGCGACCGCGACAGAACGTATTCGCTCAGGCCATCGGAGATCCACACGCTTACCGATGTCGGCAGGTTTCGCGTCGTAGCAGTCGAAGACCTCGCGAGTCTCGGCTACTCCGGCGACCGCCCCGGAATGGACAGTGATCTCCGCAATCTGGTGCGGCAAGGCCTCCTGCAGAGACGTGGCACGAGTGCCCTCAAGAAAGAATCTCAGCACGTCCTGACCCTCACCAGACAGGGACACCGTTTCCTGCGACGGCATGGTCTGGTGCCGGAGGACCAGACGATCTACTCCGGTCTCGTAAAGCCCAAGGAGGCCAATCACGACGCATCGCTCTACCGCCTCTATCAAAAGGCCGCTGGGGAGATCGAGCGGAAGGGTGGGAAGGTCTTCCGCGTTCAGCTCGACTACGAGTTGAAAGAAAAACTTTATCGGAAGCTCGGCAAAGCGCAGACGCAAGATGATGGCCGGAACCAGCGGTCCAAGATTGCCTTTGCCCGTGAATTGCACCTGCCCCTCGTGAACGGCAAGGTCGCCTTCCCTGACGTTCGGATCGAGTACGCGAACCAAGAGATGGAAATCTCGCGCGTGGACCTGGAACTGGCGACAGGCCACTACCATGCCCAGCATCTCGCCGAAAAGGCGCACGCGGGTTTTCAGATTTACGCCCGGTCTGAGGATGCACAGGGCCTCCGCCGAGTGCGGGACGAACGGGAGATTATGACGGCGATTCTGAGTCTTTGAGCTTATGAACTTCAGGGAATCCAGCATCGAGAACCTCCGTAGCTTTGGCTACACCCAGGACGAAGCCGGGTTCCTTTACCTCGTGGCCTTGCACTCGGGATACTTCTCGGCCCGCCAGTACCTGACCTTTGCTGGTGCAAAGAGCGGCGAGAGGAGCATGGCATTTACTCAGAAGGTTCTAGCAAAAGGTCATGCCGTGGCCCGTATGCTGCTCAGAAACGGTCGTGTCTATCACCTGTTTTCGCGCCTCCTCTATCGAGCCATTGGCCTGGAACATCTTCGCAACCGCCGCGAACATTCCGTCGAGCACATGCGCACGAAACTGGCGATTCTGGATTTTGTACTTGGGCATCTCGATTACCGGTATCTCGAAACCGAGGACGATAAGGTCGCCTACTTTTGCAGAGATCTGGGCATCGCTAGCTTCGTGCTGCCCGCAAAACACTATGCCGGAGCGATCCGGGAGAGAACAACCGCCCGACATTTCGTAGATAAATTCCCGATGTTTTTCTCGCCCGAGTCTTCTTCACCACCTGTGGTCACCTTTAGTTTTGTGGACCCCGGACTCCTGAGTCTGGCGAGTTTTGATACGCATCTCTTTGCTTATAGCAGCCTGTTTTCGGCTCTGCCGCACGTGCGGTTCGTTTACATTGCCACGCGTCCGACCCACTTTGAGGCAGCACGAGAGCTGTTCGAAGTGACGGCTCCTCGGGTTACTGATCCCGATCCTGGCGAGGAAGGCTTGCGTTACTTCACCTACCGGCACTACTGGGAGAACAAGGAATACGCAAAGCTGGACGCGGAACGAGTCGAATTTCTAAAGGATGCAGCAGAGCGGTATCAAGACCCAAGGACTGAGGCGCTTTATCGCCCGTGGCTTCTCGGACAGATTCCCGTGAGTGCCGTGACGGAAGAGTTTCGAAGGTTGGCACCGAGACGGAACGTGTCATTCCGAACCGAACTCGTGGACGGTCAAACCGCTCTTTTCGAGCCCAGTTCGACAAATCCAAAGCCGCGGAAGGAGACCACTCCGGTGAAGAAAGGACTCCAACCGACTTTCAGCCCAGCTTTCAGATTGGGGTTCACCCATGAGCAGCGCGAAACGCCTGAGGAATAAAGAGATGCAAGAAGGAGGACGGCAAGAATGCACGCGGGCAAAACACTCAGAAGGCCGGGAGCGACCCCACTTTGGACGGCCTTCAGCCGCCCAAACATCGGTGGGGTCGCTCCCGGCCTGTCACCACAGAACGGTGACCGTGTTTTGCCCGCGTGCAGGAGTCGGAGAATGCAAGACGTGAGACAGAACGTAAGACAAAGCCAACGAGGAGGAAGAGAAGAACAACATGGCAATCATCAAGGCACCACCTAAACAACCAAAGTCAGTGACGGTGCAGGCGCGAGTCGAAGAGTCCGTGAAAGAACATCTCGATCAGTATGCGAAATTCATCGACTCCACTCCGTCATACGTCATCACGGAAGCGCTGAAAGTCCTGTTCAAACGCGATGACGAATTCAAAGCCTGGCTAGGCCAACAGCTAAGCGACGGAAAGATTCACGAACTCAAGGGAGGCGGACTCAAAGAGACCGCATAACACAAATGAAGGACGCATCGACACAACTCGACATGCGCGAGAACACAGCGTCGTCAAGACGGCATGCCTCGCGTTCTGCAGTGGATTCCTTGCCCTCCATGTCCGAACCTCGCCCAAGAGGTTTGCAGTATCGACAGCCGACTCCAGTTTTGGCATCCCGTGCAAGCGAGCCGGACGAGTCAATCACTAGTATGCCGCTGGACGCGGCCACAGGGGGAGTTACGGGAGATAGTGCCGGTGCTTTCTGCGCTCCTGCAACGGTTATCACTTCGACAGAGTCGAGACGAGTGCCCGTGACGCCGGAGCCGTTCGTCTCGTCTGACGAGGCAGCGCAGTTCCTCTGCGTCAAGCGTCGCTACCTACTGGAACTCGCCCGCAGAGGCATCGCCGGAGCCTATGCGCTTGGCACAGGGGGCAAGCGCAAAATCTGGGTGTTTCGACTGTCGGAACTCGCGGCCTCCGTTGTACGGAATGAAACCTCGATTCCAAAACCTCAAAAACCGTGTACGATCGGATCTGGCAGTCCCCGCTGAAAGCGAGGAGTTATGGCTTATCAGCGAGGATCACTAAAGAAAGTACGACGCAAGGAAGGGGAGACCTGGGTGCTTAGATACCGGGTCACAAGCGCGGACGGAAGAAGAGTCGAACACATCGCAACTATCGGACTTGTCCGGGAATTTCCGAAGGATAGGGACGCATGGCGCGAAGTCGACAGACTCGGACTCGGAGTGCGAATCAACGACGCTCCAGCCCACGGTCGTGCTTCATTCCATTCTCTTGCGGAGCATTACTTGAAGGCTGACTTTGGGGCGGACGCTGTGCGCCCGAAATCGGCAAACACCATCCCCATCGTTGAGCACTATGTCCGCGATTACCTGATCAAACGTTTTGGTGAGCAAATCGCGGAGGACATCAAGCCGCTTGAAATACAGAAGTGGCTCAAGTCCCTTAACGAAACGGGCGGGCTTGCATGGACGACGATAGCAAAGATGCGGGGCCTCATGCACCGTATCTACAAGGTCGGCATCCTGCACGAACACGTCGCGAAGAATCCCGTTACGCACGTCGAGACGCGTTCCAAGTCTACCTACCGCGCAATCATCATCACCCCGGCCCAGACCGTGGCGATTCTGAAATCCCTACCCTCACCGCTTCACTACACGCTGGTGCTCACATGTGCGGCGACTGCACTCCGCTCGTCGGAGATTCTCGCGCTGCGCTGGGCAGACGTGCACTGGCACGAGGAAAGGATTCAAATTTCAAAGCGCTGGGCCAAGGGAGAAGACGGAGAAACAAAAACCGATGTGTCGGACGGTTACGTCCCGCTACATTCGCTTTTAGCCGGGCATCTTCGCGCGTGGCAACGCCAGACGCCGCATGCGACCGAAACCGACTTTGTGTTTCCGTCGTTCAGAGCCAAGGGGAAGAAGCCGCTCTGCTCTTCTGTATTCGTCGCCGACTATCTGCGACCGGCCGCAAAGAAAGCCGGAGTACACGTCGAGGACGGCCAACGGTTCGGACTTCACAATTTGCGTCACAGCTTAAGCAACTGGCTGGTGAACAAAGCGAAAGTCGAACCCAAAACCGTTCAGGGAATCCTGCGTCATAGCAAGATTCAAACCACACTCGATTTGTATACGCAGGAAGACAGCGACGAAACACGGGCCGCACAGGGCGAATTCCTCAACGCTGTAGGGATGAGCGCAGCAGTGAACTAAAATCTGTGGGTTGAGTTGTGGGTTGGAGTTTTCGGTGTCACATCGGTAACTCTTTGAGAAAGAATGGCGGGGACGACGAGACTCGAACTCGCGACCTCTGCCGTGACAGGGCAGCGTTCTAACCAACTGAACTACGTCCCCAACCGTGGAATGAACAACTTGCCGTAAAGCCCTAAGGAATAAGGCTGTTGCAAGTTTCGCCTACAGCGCACGTTTTGCTTGCGGTGCATGCAATGGCAGCTGTCCCTGCCAAAACCGCTAATAAACCGCTAATAAGAATTCGTGCGCTCATGCGAGTTTCATACTAACACAGAAGCGTTTCTTCGTCATGCTCCTGGCGGCATGGATCTCCGTTTCCACGCTCAATGCGAGTGCTGTTGAGCAGGGAAGTGCCGCAGATGTGAACGAGCTATTTGCATTCAGTCACATCAGCGAAAAGCCGACTATTCGACCACTTAAATGCGAGACCTTGGAGAGCCGACGAGCCCCCTCTAACTCACACAAGCCCGTTTATGGTCAGTCTCGGATGGCCAACTACTCAGAAGTCGACGCGATATTCGTAAACATAAGCGCGCTTGTGGGGTGATCTCTCCTTCCGACGTTTTCTTACGATTAGCAAAAGTTCCATTGGGCAAGAGGCTAGGCAGGTTGCTGTAAGGCTCTTGCGGGAACAGTGGCGAGCAACGGGCCTAAGCCTTCTGCGGTGGTCGGATGAGTGAAAATTGCGTCGCGCAGCACGGTGTATGACAGGCCACCCAGCATCGCCGTCTGAACTGCTGCCATCATCTCGCTCGCTTCCATGCCGAACACAGTGAATCCCAAAATGCGGTCGCTTTGAACGTCGATAAGCATTTTGACGAAGCCGCGGGTTTCGCCTATAGCCACGGCCCGGAGAACGGCGGCCATCGGTATTTTCGCCAAGCGATAGGCGATGCCGCGTTTCTTAGCTTCCGATTCGCTCAAACCGACTCGCGCGAGCTCAGGGTCCGTGAACATGCAGAACGGCACAAGCCTATCGCGCGTGGTGCGGCTACCGCCGTTCAAGTTGTCTCGGACCACGCGGAAATCATCGAACGCGACGTGAGTAAACTGAGGACTGCCGGCGCAATCCCCCATCGCCCACACCCCCGGCGCGGTGGTTTCCAATCGCTCGTTGACTTTGATGTAGCCACGCGAATCCAGCTCGATTCCGGCCGTTTCAAGCCCGATCTCCTGCGTGTTCGGAGTCCGTCCAACCGCGACCAGCAAGTCGCTACCTTCTATCGTCTGTTCTCCACTGTCGGTTTCGGCGTGCACCTGTACGCTTTGACCTGAGATTCCCTCGACCTTTCTCACTTGTGTCTCGAGCAATACTTCGATCCCCTCGCTCGCGAAGTTTTCACGAATCGCTTGCGAGACGTCGGGATCTTCCGCCGTCGCGACTTGCGAGCCACGCTCGATGATGGTCACCCGAGTGC
>CAVTTX010000007.1:0-639754 GCA_963737645.1 Candidatus Acidiferrales bacterium | reverse complement strand
CCCATCTACGCACTCCGCGAAGTAAAAAGTCACCGCAAGGAATTGGGCGACTCGCAGAACCTGCGCGCCCCAGCGGCAGCTCCGACCGCTAACCCCCAGTTCTTCTCCTGATTTTCTTCGTACGCTCTGTGTGTTTGTATTGAGGTTTTTCTGTTCGTTTGGAGAATCTCATCCCGCCGCCAGCTCCCGGTACTTTCCCCGGTGATACACCAGCGGCTCGCCTTCCTTCAGTTCCAGGCTCTCCACTTCCCCTACAAAAATCGTGTGGTCTCCCGACATATATTGCGCCACCACATTGCACCCGATATGTGCCAGCGCCTCCTCCAGCAAAGGAATGCCCGTTCCCGTCCGCCGGAAGCGTACTCCCAAACGTCGCTCTTCGTCGGCATCTGGCTCGGGTTTGGTAAACAGTTCAGAGATTGCCTGCTGCGTGTTCTTCAGAATATTCACCCCGAACCGCCGCTGCGCCTTTAAATAAGAAAGCAGTCGCGCGTTCTGATCGACGCACACCAGAATCAGCAGCGGTTCCAGCGAAACAGACGTCAGCGAGTTCGCGGTCATCCCGTGAACCTGCCCGCCTTCCCTTTCCGCCGTGATCACCGTAATGCCAGTCGGAAAACTGCCCATCACACGTCGAAATAATTCAGAAGAAACCGGTGGAGTTGACATAGCGAAGTAATTCAACGATATCACGCCACGATTCCAAGGTTCAAAGAACGAATCTCCAGAATCGGGACTACATCTCAGTGAGGATCACGACACTGGCTCGCGTTTGGCTAGCAGTTCCCGCGCACAACTCTTCACCCACTCTCAAAGACTACTTATGCTTTTCTTCGCCCTTCGGCTTCGGCGGAGGCTCCTTGTATGCCTTGGCGTGTTCCGCCTCCTGCTTCTGCTTCAGGTTCTGCTGTTCCTGTTGTTGTTTCTGCTGTAGTTCTTGCAGTTGCTGTTGCTGCTTTTGCTGAATCTGTTCCTTTTGCGCTTCTGCAGCCTGCTGCTGACGTTCCTGGTTCTGCTTCTGCTGCAGCTTCTGATATTCCTGATCCTGTTTCTGCTGCAGTTGTTGAATCTGCTGCTGGTGTTTCTGTTCCAGTTGGGCATTCACCGGTCTCGAGGCAGGTGGCCGATCCATATACGCGTGCGTGTTTGCCGGATTATTGGGCTGTCCCGGATTGTTATTCGGCCGGCTGGCATTCAGCGGTCCCGGCTCGCCGGCTTTGCTTCCACCTTGCACGCCATTCCCATGAGGTGTGCCCGCATTCGCGGGAGGCGCCACTCGCACCTGTGCCAAGCGCGTTTGTGCTGACTGCAGTTGTCGGTCCTGCGCCGCGGAAAGTGGCTGACCCTGATTTTTCTGAATCGCCGCTTGCCGTACTGCGAACGACGGCGGGGGTGGCGGCGGAGTTGTCTTCGCAACCACGGCGCGATTTTGAATCGCCGCCGGTGGATGCACATTCGTGGGAACGCCTGCTCCCAAGACCGCTTGTTTCGGCGGCACCACAGCCGGTGCGCGTACCACTGCGGGGGCACTGGTAATCCTCTCCGCTGGTTCACGGCCACCAGATTCCGGCCCACTGGCTGAGCGGAAGTAAACGCCTGCGGCGAAGTAGCCGTCACCGCGCCCGGCACGCCCTGATTGACATACCTCACGTTAGTCACGCTGACATTCTTATTTACCACCGTAGTGTTGTAATAATTGTTGATCACCGTCTGATTCACCGTCGTGTTCGAAATGTTCACGTTGTTCACGTACACCCGGCTCACCGGATACGACGGCACGAACACTTCTCGCGGTCCAAGTGGGAACCAGCCCACATTTACTCCCGCTGCAAGACCTCCGCCCGCAAATCCGATCCCCGCCACAAAGTGCGGTCCGCCGACCCACGCCACCAGCGCCGGCGCGTACACCGGTCTTACATATGCCACCGCGACCACCGGTGGCGGGCACGGCACCCAGCCCCATGCCCCTCTGTACGAACACCCATCTTCCATAATGAAAGGGCGCGAATCCCCACGGTGCATCATCCACCCACGTCCAGCCCCATGGGGAAACCCATACCCAATGCCCGTAGCGGTATGGCGCCCAGCCCACCACCGCCACATGCGGGAACCACACCGTGCCGTAATCCGGCACCGGACGCCATCCCCCGTAATCATCTAGGTCCTCGTAGCCAATCACATCGTCGGACACATACCGCTTCGCCACCGAGTGATCCTCACGCAAATCTCGCTCGTCGCACCAGCTATCGAAATTATCCAACTCCGGCAGCGGCTCAATGTCCGCGTTCACCGTATCCGTTCCAGTGAAAATTCCCTGCTGCCCCGGATGAACGGTGTAAGATGACCCTTCGCCGGTGACCTCGCCATCTCCATCCCGCACATTCACAATGGTCGTGTCTCCAGCTTCATTCACATTGATGCGATAGCGGCCCGGACCCAGAATCGAGAACGCCAAATTCGGAGTGTCCACCTCGATCGACTCGCCCTGCCCTAGGCGTCGCACGCGAACGCTCAAAGTGCCTTCCGTCAGGCGCATCTGCATCATGTGATCATCCAGATTCAGGAACGAGAATCCGGTCTGATCTCCAAGACGGATCGCCGCAGAACCAACATGCAATTCCACACGGCTATTTTGGTCGCTCCACAGTTTGTCTCCGGTTGTGATCGGCCGGTTGAGCGTCGCCCCCACCCAGTCATCCGTCCCCGCGGGACTGAAAGATACCTGCCCGTCCACGAAACTGAGTCGCGCGACTCGGCTGGGCGGATCGTCTCCGTCAGCAAACGCTCGCTTCGGTGACAGGACTGCCAAACTCAAAAGGGCGCTGAGCCAAATCAGCCAGTATTGTGAACGGGTCCTCATTTGTGTTCTTCTCTCCTAAAACGCATTGCCTCGCGGCGGAATCCGAACCACCCGGTTCATTCCCACTGGAATTTTAGTGATGTCGGTCCAGGGATTGTCCAACGCACGAAAAGCTCCCGGCTGGTTCGGGACCCTGACCTGGATATCCGCCTTCTTTACTTGTAACACGAGCCAAGTAAAACAGTTGTGCAAGGCGCAAGAGCTGCGGCTAAACATGCACGTGCGGCTCAAAAAAATGGCCCGCTCCATAGAGCGGGCCAATAACGTTTCGCGTTAGCTGGAACTAGTGGTGTCCACCGCCTCCGCCTCCACCAGCGTGGCCTCCTCCGCCTCCTCCATGGGACCCACCACCGCCACCTCCGCTGACATGCCCGCCGCCTCCGGACCCACTGCTGCGGGGCGCAGAGTAGGAACGTGGCGCAGAGTATCCACGAGGAGCCGAACTATACCCGCGTGGTGCCGAATACCCGCGGTTTCCGTTGTAGGACGGTGCGCTATAAGAACGATTGCTGTACGACGATGGTGGCCGATTCGTGCTGTAGCGTTGAGCTCCTCCATACGAGGAGCCCGACCCCGCATAGGGCGGACGGCTCGTAGAATTCCGAGCGCCGCCCATCGAGCTGTTTGGTCGATCCGAACTGCCAAACCCTTGCGGGGCGCGACCAGAATCGGTGCGATTGCCTTGTGCGCTCCATGAGCGTGCACCACTGGACGCATTTGACCTCGCCCCGTTGCTGCCGGGTTGCGTCGCGTATGGCGGACGGCTCGAAGAAAGCTCCGAGCGCCGGCTGGAGCTCAGCCCGCTGGCGTTCGACGTCGAGTGCGCCATCGTTGAGCTTGCTCCGCGCGTCGCCAACGAAGACGTATTCATCGTGCGCACCGAAGAGTGCGAAGCGGCGGCGGCCGGCGTCGTACGCGCCATTACGCTGCGATTTTCTACGTTTCTCGAAGGAGTCGCGACGTTTCCGCGCATGTTGGCCGAGCCAAGAGCGCTGGCCCGCGTCGGTGTCGCGTGAATCCCGCTGGTCACCTGAGCGCTGCGCAACGAAGCTTCCGTCAAATGCTGCGCTCCTCGGTTGATCGCTTGGCCGTTCACAAACGCGCTGCGTGAAGCTGTCGTTACCGCATGCACGTTGTGCGCGTACGCATAATTAAAGTGGCTGTACGCCCCTCCACGAGCATTAAAGCTGTGGAAGTAAGCGTTATGCACATTGATTCCCCGGTAGTACCCATACCCGCAGCGATACCACGGACGGAACGGCTCGCCCCACCCTAGCGGGAACCAGCCAAATCCAAACCCTACTCCGAAACCAAAGCCAAACCCGCCCAGCCATCCAACGAATGCGGGTCCATAAAAAGGAGAGGCGTAAATCGGCCCAGGGCACCACCCCCAGTACGAACCGAAATATTGCCACCGGCCGTAGTGATACGGTGCGAATCCCCAGGGCTCATAACCGACCCAGCTCCAACCCCACGGCGCAACGTACGCCCAATTCCCGTCGCTGTACGGTGCCCAGTCCGGGCCCACATTATTCGGCACCCATACATTCCCGTAGCTCTCGTCCTGTTTCCATGTGCCGTAATCGTCCAGGTCGCTATAACCGACGGTGTCGCGGTTCACGTATTTCGACGAAGCGGAATTATCTTCGCCCAAGTCACGCTGCTGCGCCCACTGATCCAGTTGGTCCGGGGCCGCCGCAGGTCCCGTGGAAACTTTTACGCTGCCATCCGCTCCCGTCACATCCGCGCGCTCGCCCGCCTTCACCGGATACACTTGCCCCGAGGCGGCAATTTCGCCCGCTCCGCGAATCGCAGTCACACTGCTGAAGTCGCCGTTCTCATTCACATCTATGCGGAACGCGCCTGCCTGCTTCACCGTGAACGCCAGATTGGGCGTATCGATTTCGTAGTTTTCCCCTTCACGTATTTCACGAACGCGGAAATTAATTTTTCCTTCCGGCAAACGAATCTGCGTCACGTTCTGATCCAAATTCAGAAACGACAGCGCGGTCATTCCGCCCATATGGATGGCTATTTGTCCCGCTTGCAATTCGGCCCGCGAATCTTTGTCGACCCAAATTTTGTCGCCAATGGTTACCGGCCGGTTCCGTTGCGCTAGGCCCCAATCGCCAGCGCCTCCAGGCTGCAGGGAAACCGAACCGTCCACCACGCTGATTCTTGCCACTCGCGACGGGGGATTCTGCGACTCATCGCTGGTCACGTTATCGTCGACTGGCGGCAGATTCGCCCCATTCGGGTCCATCTGCGTGTTCGGGTCCGGCGGCGTGTTAACCGGCGCTTGGTCGACTCTCTGTGGTTGATCCTGAGCGGGCTGATCTTGCACCTGCGGGTCTTGAACTGGCGGATTTTGAGTCGATTGTTCCTGACCGCGAGTCGGCCCTACCAGAAATAGCAAGGTGGCCACCGCCGTCACCATCGCGCCAACTCTGCACCGTATCGAATGTGGGTTCATAGCCTTTTCCCCTGAAGGGCCAACTTCCTGACTACAGCCCCGGAGCCCTATCGCAAGTATCCTCGGAAGGGCCTCCATTGGATAAAACACATCCCTAGGAAAGAAGTTGCCATCATCTTATGTGCACCTTATGTGCGCCGCCAGTCCAAAAGGTACTAGTACGGAATAACTTGCCCATTTTCTGGTCTCTTGGCCAGCGTTGTTATTCTCCACATCTACGTAGACTTCTCCCTTGTGGGCCTAGCTGCCCTTAGGGGAGAATCGCATGCATATGAAACGAGCACTTTCCGTTTTGGCACTCGCGGCTTTTACCGCGGTCGCTGCAAGTTCCGTCCCAGCTCAGGTCTGGAAACAGGCCGGCCCTCCGGGCGGTACGGTTATTTCCTTGGCGGCAGACCCGAACGACACCAACCGCCTTTTTCTCGGTACCTCCGACGGTCATGTCTTCACCTCCGCCGACGAAGGCTCCCACTGGCAACTCATCAGCCGGATCGGCACGGGCCAGGATGACGTGATCACTCACATCATCGTCGATCCTCGCGATTCGAACCGCCTGTACGCCAGCAGCTGGACCCTTTACTCGGGTGGCGGCGGCGTCTATCGTAGCGATGACGGCGGCCACAGCTGGAACATCGTCGGCTTGGCCCACGAAACGGTTCGCGCTCTCGCGCAATCGCCCACAGATCCCAAGCTGCTCCTCGCGGGTTCGCTTACCGGCGTGTACCGCTCCGAAGATGAAGGCGCAAGCTGGACGCGCATCACTCCGGAAAATCATCCGGACCTGAATCGCTTCGATTCGCTCGCCTTTGATCCCAAGGATAATAACGTCATCTATGCGGGCACTTATCACCTGCCCTGGAAAACTACCGATGGCGGCAAGAATTGGTTTCCTGTCGTGAAAGGCATGATCGATGATTCCGACGTGATGAACATCCTCGTCGATCCCGCGAATTCCAATAACGTTCACGCGGTCGCCTGCTCCGGCATGTATCACAGCTTGGACGCCGGCCAGGAATGGGTGAAGTACAAGAGCATTCCCAACGTCTTCCGCCGCACCCAATTAATGCGCATGGATCCCAGCAATCCCGACATCCTTTACGCCGGCACCACCAGCGGCCTTTGGAAGACCACCAACGAAAAGGATTTTCGTCGCGTCACGCCGGTGGACTGGATCATCAACGCGATGATCATTGACAAAAAGAATCCTCAGAAGCTGATCATCGGCACCGAACGCGAAGGCGTGCAGATCAGCACCGATGGCGGCGAGACCTTCACCGCAGCCAACACCGGTTTCCATCACATGCACATCTCCGACGTGGCCGTTGACCGCGATCGTCCCGGCCGCGCCCTCGTCGTGCTCACCTTCGACGAGAACGCCTTCATCGCCACCAACGACGGCGGCAACTCCTGGACCACTCTCGGCCCCGGACTCAAGCGCACCGAACTTCGCCACGTTTACGCGACTCCCGACGGATGGCTGGCTTCTCTCACCAAGGGCGGCTGGTCCAAGTATGACGAAACCACCAAGAAGTGGGTTCGCACTGGTTTGTATATTCCAGAGCCCACGCCCGTCGCCGCAAAGACCACCACCGGCAAGAGCCGCAAGGCCGCTGCCGCAAAAGCTCCTGTAGCCAAGAAGCCGGTTCCGGTCCTCTCCGCGTTCCTCGTCAACGACATGGCCTTCGGCAATGACGCGTGGTACGCAGCCACCACCGGTGGCCTACTCATCTCGACCGATCAGGGCAAGCAGTGGAAGGCCGATGGCAAGGATCCGCTAGTCCATAAGCTCGCGCAGTCCGTGGAAGTTTCTGCAGACGGCGATCAAGTTTGGGCCATCGTGGATCACAGCCTGATCTACTCCGCCGACAAGGGTCAGACCTGGGATTCGCAGGATCTCGCCTTCGGTAACGCGGGCAATCTCCGCATTCACCGCGTCGACGATTCTTCCCTCTTCATCACCACCAACATTGGTTTGTACGGCTCTCACGATGCGGGCAAAACTTGGCAGCGCGCGGAAGTTCGCGAACTGTCCTTCCAGTCCGTCGCCGGCAACGGTAGCGCGTACGTCGCGGCTCTCCAGCACCACGGTTTGGTCGCCTCCTTCGATGGCGGCAAGACCTGGCAGCGCATGGATGATCCGCTTTCCCAGAGCTACTTCCCCGCGGTTTGGACGCGTCACGACGGCTCCATTGTCGCCGTTTCCGCCACCGAAGGCCTGCTAAGCCTGGATCCGAACGCCAAAGGCACCAGCGCAGCCAACAGCACCGGCATGCGCTAGCATGTAGCGGCGGCTTTACGCCGCCGTCCTCAACCCATCATTCAGGGGCGCGTCGACAATCGCCGCGCCCTTTTCATTTGGAACCCGTGTTCGCCACTCGCCACCGCCTCATTTCGACCACGGCGGCACCACGCCGCTCATCCGCGCGTACGCTACCAACTGCCCCATATGCTCGTTCGCGTGCACGATGATCCGCAGGTACATTCCATCCACTGTCGCGTCCCGGTCCGCGATGTGTACTTTGCGCTGCAAATCCTGTGGCGTTACCGCCAGATGCGCCACTTTCACCGCTTCCAGTGAACGCTTCAGCCACGCAATCACTTCGGTCTTCGACGTAACGGTTTTCTCGGCATCCTGCTTCAGGTCGGCCGGCATCTTCGGGCCCGTCACGCTCAACAAATAGAAATTCGCCATCACAATGTGCATGTACACTTCGCTGGTCGAGCGCACTCCCGGCGCAGGCCGCCACGCAAATTTCTCCGGCGGCGTAGCCTCCGCCAGCGCCACCAACTGCTCCGACACATGCATCCATTCCCCGTCATATCCTTCCCAAACTCCCTCCGGCGCCTTCTGCGCAAATACCGGCGCCCCCACCAACAGCCCCAACGTCATCGCCAGCACCAATACCATCTTCATCACGCACCTCCTCTCCACCACGAATAGTGCCACACACGTAGCAATTCCAGCTTGCTGGTATTACAAAGGGCTTCAGCGTGAAGGTCTCGGCCGTATTCTATCGAACCGCCATACCGAGCGGAGCGAGGGATCCCTCTTCCGCTCGCCAAAAGGATTGTCAGTCGGCCTAAAGGGTCGCTACAATTGTTATAAAGAGAGTAGACCTTGGTCGAACTCAAACTTCGCAAGATCGGCAATTCTCTTGGCGTCGTTCTTCCCAAAGAAGCCGTCACCCGTCTCCACGCCGGCGAAGGCGACCGTTTGTTCCTCATCGAAGGCCCCAACGGCGCCTACCAACTCACGCCCTACGACCCCACTTTCGAGAAGAAACTCAAAAAGGCCGAAGAGATTATCGGCCGATATCGCAACACGCTCCACGCTCTCTCCAAGTGAGAATACCTCTCTGGATCGACGAGCAGGACGTCCTGATTCTTCACCAGCGCCTGCTGGCCCTCGAAACGCGGGCACTGCTAAGAAGCCAACGCCCAGATTATAAACAACTTACCTGAGTTCGTTTTGCAGTTTCAGGTTTTGCGTGCGCAGAAGGTGGCGCCGAATCAATACTCCGGCGCAACACGAATGAGGGCCTTTCCTCTTTCGTTCCTCTCCTGGGTAACAGGGAAAAATACAGGGAATTCGGGGGCTCGTCCATTGCCACGCGTGGTGCAAATCACAATCGGAGAGTACCTTAGAAGGTGAACGGGGATCGCTGAGCGTAGTCGGATCAGCGAATAAACAGGGAATACGATTCGCTGTTTCCCTAAGCGCTGATGCCAAGCCGAATTACTCCTCGCCCGTGAGTAACCACTCCGGGGATTCACCGAATTCTCCAATGATCGCTAGCAGGAGGACCTCGGCCGCCCCACCTCTAAGACCAATTCGACCAGAAATCCGCCTGCTTAATATCGAATCCGCATAGCCGTCACTATAGCCAGGATTCGCGTTCTCAATCTCCTTTTCTCGTCTTCGCTCGACTGGGAGCGACAAACTTCGCGTTCCAGAGTTCTGTCATAGCCGCCTCAATATAGTTGGTAACCGATCTCTTCTCCTTTCTTGCTTCCTCAATGAGGCGTCGTTTGAATTCAGCAGACACACGCAGGTTTAGCGTTTCGGTCTTCGCCATTTATCCCTCAGGCAAATCTGAGGGCGATGCTAACGAAGCGCTTGCGAGGCGTCAAGTAGTAGGGTATTTCGAAATCCCTTGACGCGTAACGCATATAGCGTTACACTTGCGTTACATGGAGGCCCTATGAAAAAACCTTTTGGCCCGTTGGCGCGGAGAAACACAAAGCTAGCAAAAGGAAAATGGCTCGGTGAGTTAGGAAAACCACTTCTACAGACTCTCGGGTCTCTCACCGAAAACTACGGATTCTCAGTTGCGCTCGGCGATTTACTGCTTCTCGAAGGCAGGTGGTATGTGACACACGCCGGGCTTCTGCGGCTAGCGGCGCGCAGTCGCTGCCATGGAATTCACGTCCAACAGGTCCGTGAATTCTGTGACCCAGTTGCTAGCCGGTGGGTTTTCAAAGCATCGGTCTACAAATCGTCAAGTTCGCGAGGTTTCATTGGCTATGGCGACGCTGATCCATCTAATGTCTCGGCGTTGGTCCATGGTGCTGAGCTGCGAATTGCCGAGACTCGCGCCGTCAATCGCGCCCTCCGCAAAGCTTACGGCATCGGCCTCTGCTCGGTAGAAGAGTTGGGCGTGTTTTCTAGTCAGCCGCGATCTTCCGCCAGTCCCCCGCCATCGAACGGACATTCTTCTTCCAATGGAAATCGTAACGGCCAGCCCCGGCTCCGGGATCAGCTCTGCCTGCTGATCCGCCAATACAACCTCGATGCCAATCTCGTCAGGGCCTACGCCGCGGACTTCTGCGGCACCCAGACTCTCAGCGGCGCCAGCCGTGAACTGGTTGAGTCCTTTATCTCCCATCTGTCCTCGTCCGCGAAGGAGAACCGGGATGCGCTGCTCTGCAAGCTCAACTCCTATGCTCAGCCTGTGGAGGCAGGATCATGAGACGCCATCTTCCCGGTCTCCATTCCGGACATTCAGATCTGCTAAGTAATCTCGACGGCCTATTCCTGGTGCGCATCGAACGGGCCTGGTACCGATGGCACCCGCAGAAGCCGTTCCTCTCGGTTCGCTTCACCATCCTCGAGCCAGCTTCCTTTGAGGCACTCTCCTTCTCAGGACGCCTCTACTGCACCGAACGCGCGCTCTGGAAGCTGCGCTGGTTCCTACAGGACTTTGGCTATGACACCGAGCTACTTACCCGCGATCAGGTCGATGAAAAAGCCCTCCTGAATCTCCGGGGAGTCGTTCGGACTACCTTCACAAATCTAAACGGACACTCTTATCAGAACCTCGTTTCGTTTGCCCCGGCTTCGGAATGGGAAGAACTCTCCTGCACGGTGAGCAAGCAAGGGGAGAGTGAAAGTACCCATGATGACCTATAGCTACACCCAGATCGCCAATTACCTCCGCTGTCCGCGTAGCTACCGCTATCGCTACCTCGATGGATGGCGTGAGAAGGAAACCCGTGCGGCCATGATCTTCGGCCGCTGCTTTGAAAAGGCGTTGGAGTCTTATTTTTCCAGGGGTGACTGCGGGGCCACTCTATACCGTGAGTGGGGCGCGTATCGGGAGGCGGGGTTTGCGTACAAAAGAGGAGAGACTTGGGACCGGCTGGTCCGCCAGGGCATTCATCTGATCGAGCACTTTGCTCGGGACAATCGCATTCGTATTTCCCAACCCAGAGAAAACCTTCAGATCAAAGTGGTCCGGGAACTACCGAACGGAAATCAGTTTATTTCGTACATCGACGCGATCGGTGAGCTCGATGGAGTTCGGTACCTTATGGACTGGAAGACGACGTCCAGCCGTTATCCCGAGGAATCCGTCGGGCTGCTTTCTCTCGACCCGCAGTTGATTTGCTATTCCTGGATCACTGGCATTTCCGAAGTGGCTCTCGTTGTGTTCGTGCGAAAACATCAACCCGAAATCCAATACCTGAAGACCTCCATCTCAGAAGAACAGCGCTTGGAATTTGGTCGGCTTCTGGCAGCCACAATCGGCCAGATCGAATCTGCCCAGTTCCCTTTTCACAGCGGCATACGTTTCCCGGAGAATGGCTGCGTCAACTGTTCTCACGTCGGGCTATGCCTCCAGGATGGCAAATTGATCGACGCCAATCTGATTCGGACATCCGGAGCGAGTGACCTTGACTGGCTTAACGACCTTATGGATTAACCGAGGGGCATCGATGCCTCCTGAGCTGAATGTCAAACGCGCCGTATTTGTGCTCGGCAAGATCGACGAAATCCTTGCTTGGGAGAAGGACCGTCAGCGAGAACAGGATCTGCGCTTTGTGGATTTGGGTCGCTACCTGTGCGAGGTCCGGGCAGCACAGTACTGGCGGTTAGACAAGATGAAATCGTTCGACGATTTCTTGGAGAAAAGGTTTCCAGACTGCCGCCGAAAGGCCTACTACCTGATGGCCATCCACGAAAACCTAACGCGTGTTCCAAAGCAGCAGCTGCGGGAGATTGGCTGGACCAAGGCGCGAGAGCTCGCCAAGGTGGCGCGGAGGGAGGGGGAGCGGTTTGAAAGTGCACCCTGGGTGCACAAGGCTCAAGCGCTCCCCAAAGAGGAGTTCCAGCGGGAGGTCGAGCGCCACCTCACCGGGAAGGAAACGGAAGCATGGGAGATCGTCTACTTCAAGCTGTACAAGAGTCAGTTGCCGGTGGTCGAGAAAGCCCTTGAGACGGCCGGATTAATGCTCGGCACTGACAAGTCCAGGGGTTATTGTCTTGAGATGATTTGCGCAGATTTTCTTGCTGGCGCCAATTTCCAAGGCAGCGAGTCATAAAAGCACAATGCGGCAACTTCGCCAAAAGCGACCTAGACTGAAGCTCAAGGTCGAAGCATGCACTTTACTCCGTAAACGCGTGCTCGAACGGGATGGTTGGCGGTGTCAGCAGTGCGGTTCGTCGAAGGACTTGCACGTGCATCATTTAACGAAGCGGAGCGAGCTTGGCGATGATGCTGAAGAAAATCTGCTCACCTTGTGCGCTCGGTGTCACAGCCAGGTTCACCCACATTAACTGATCCCGATCCAAATACGGCACCGGGCTACTCGTCATATGAGCTAGCCTTTTACAATGGATAAAGACTAGCGATGGTTCAATGCTCAGACCAATTTTGATTTTCCTGTTTGGGCCAACGCAAAATACAATGCCATCGTTCATCACAACTATCCAGTTTTAGATCATGTATCGGACGGACACACCCTTTATCGAGAAAAAGTCTCGTTAAACTTGTTCGCATTCGTGGCAACACAACCTTATCAGCCTGTTGCACTTCGTTTGTGAACTTACAGGCTAAAGCGTCGGTCAAGATGTGCTGGAAGCGGGTGGCCCGGCTGTTGTTGTGGCGTTCCTTAGGGCGTCTGTTCATTCCGGGAGGCGGGCATTCAATTTGGCACAGGATTTAGGTTTGTCTTATCGCGCCTGCGACAACTCGTCACGTTGACCTTCTGTGCCAAACGGGCTACTGTCTTTCTCAGATCCCGCAACTGGAGGTCTGGCTCTCTTGTCCGAGGTTCCGCCCGCAACAAGCGATTCATCCTCATGCACTGATGACACCATTGGCGTTTGCAGCCAACGCCTTCTTCGAACCTCTATGTGCGCGGCCCAATTGGAAGCTCTATCCGTGTGCAACTCTGTCGTACGAAATAACGTTTTTCTAGCGTCATAATGCTCGGGAGATGGAGGAATCCGCCAATGAACTCTAAAGATGAGATGTCCCGTCGTAGCTTTATTCGTGGTGCCGCGGTCGCCGGAGCAGCGGTTTCGATTGTGCCGAGACACGTACTTGGCAGAGGGTTCACGCCGCCCAGCGATGTGCTGAACATTGCGGCCGTGGGAGTGGGCGGGATGGGCCGGAGCAACCTGATTAATCTGGCCAGCCAAAACATCGTGGCGCTCTGCGACGTGGATTGGGGTTATACAGACAAGAATTTGTCGCGGCTGGATACGGATGTGGCCAACCTGCAGGCTCACATCGATCATCCGGATGCGCCTCCTGCCAATGGCAAGCCTGCTCCTAAGGTCGATCCGGAAAAAACCAAGGCTCGGCTGGACAACATTCTGCACTTGAAGAACGACCAGATTCCCAAGGCTGCGCGGTTTTCCGACTACCGGAAGATGCTGGATCAGCAGAAAGATATCGATGCGGTGGTGATTGCCACGCCGGACCACATGCACGCACCGATCGCGCTGGCCTGCATGGACCTTGGAAAGCATGTGTACGTGCAGAAGCCGTTGTGCTGGTCCGTGGACGAAGCTCGGCAACTGGCCAAGCGCGCTAAGGAGACCAAGCTGGCCACGCAAATGGGAAATCAGGGCCGCTCACTGGACGATACCCGCAAGGCGGTTGAATGGGTGTGGTCCGGCGCGATCGGAGATGTGCGCGAGATTCACGTGTGGACCGACCGGCCGGTGGGCTTCTGGCCCCAGGGCGTGCCGCGGCCGCAGGCGGCTGTCGAACCGTTGGATACGCTGAAGTGGGATCAGGCGGGCGTGGACGCACGGCTCGCCGCTGCGATGGCGGGAAATTACCCGATACCGGACACGTTGTCGTGGGATCTGTTCCTGGGAGTGGGGCCCACGGTTCCGTACCATCCGATCTATCACCCGTTTAATTGGCGCGGCTGGACGGATTGGGGTTGCGGGGCGATCGGCGACATGGGGGCACACCTATTGGATGTTTCTATGTGGGCCCTGAATCTGGGTTTGCCTACTTCGATCGAGACCGTGTCCACTCCGTTCAACGGCGCTTCTTATCCAAGCGCCACGCTGATTTTCTACGAGTTTCCGGCGCGCGGTTCCATGCCGCCGGTGAAACTCACCTGGTACGACGGCGGACTGATGCCGCCGAAGCCGCAAGAGTTGGGAGATGAAGAACTCATTAAAGAAGGCGGCGCCATTCTTATTGGCAGTAAAGGCAAGTTGATGCACAGCACCTATGGCGCCCATCCACGGCTGCTTCCGCAATCTCTGCAGGATTCCGTCGGCAACCCGCCGGAAAAATTGGCGCGCATACCGGGCGAGGAACACGAATTGAACTGGGTGGATGCCGCCAAAGGCAAGACACAAGCCGATTCGCCATTTGAGTATTCGGCGAAACTGACGGAAGTGATGCTCCTGGGCGTCGTTGCACTGCGGGCCGGCAAGAAGATTAATTATGACGGCGCGAATATGAGCGTTACCAACGTTCCCGGCGCAAACCAATACCTTTCACGCCAATACCGTACAGGCTGGTAGCTCCTCTGGAAGAGCCAGCTAATCGGAATAATGGTTACGGGTTATTTCTGCTCGGTCCCTCGCGCCGGTTCCGGCAACGGTTGCACGACAGCGGGGGCAGAATTGGCAGCGAAGTCTGCGCGCAGGCTCTCCACTGTGGCCATCACGAGCGCGCGGATCCGCGGATCGCGCGTGATGGATTCGTGACCAGCGCCATTCACTTTCACATCGGCTAGGATTTTGGTGCGAGCGGGATCCTGGACGTGCACGTGCTTAGTGGTCATGAACATCAAAATATCATTGGCGTGGAAGATCGCGGCGGACTTCACATTGCCGGGAATGGTGAAATCCGTAATCCCAACGCTATCGACCTGAATGGTGAGTTCGACGGGAATATTTCTGCTGCGGAGCTCGCGAGCCACGCTCAACATGGCCCATCCGCCCATGCTGTGGCCAACGAGAATCACTTTTGGCGAATGGTCTAATTCTTGCGGCGTAAGTGCGCCGGTGTGCGCGGGAAAATGTTTCAGCAACCAGTCGCGGCCGTCGAGCCAGACGTAGGGAGAAAAGGACTTGGCGCAGACGTCCGAATAGTCGTGCCCCTGAAGCGTTTGCTCAATCTGAACGACGCCCGAATATTTGTTGTTCGGCGGCTCCAACGCACCCACAAAACCCAAGTAAACGATGCGGCAATGGGACTCCCGCGTGACCGTGACGTTCCCAGAAATTTCCGGGTTTGGGGTGGAGGCTTCGAATTCCTGGGCAACGATAATGGATGGCAGAGAAGCCAGCATCATCCAGATGCAGGCAGTCCGCGCAAGTGCCGAGCCTAACAAACGGAATCCACGGATGCTTTTCACGGCTTGCGATCGTGTGGTGCTGTTAGAGTCTTGAGCCGCTGTGGCATTATTCTTGGTTTGATCCTTCCGGTCAAGGCATGGTGTTGCTATTTCGTTTTCGGGGGATAGTTCTTCAGGAGCTTATCCAAAGCTTTCTCCAGATTCTTTTGCCGCTTCTCCGGTTTCGCGTTTGGATCGATGGTCTTCGACACTGCGCCTCTCCAGACCAGCATTTGGTTCGCCGCATCGTATATATCGAGATCGAGCTGGCCGGTATGAATGGTTTGGGAGGTTGCGGTGGTCGTGCCCATTCCGCCACCCCAGCGCGGGCCATAACCCCACCCAGTGTTGTAAGCATTCCACTGCTTCTGGGAACCGATGGCAGTCTGGTAGGCAATATAAAGGTCGGCGTTATCGGCATCCGTTTTCGTCAGGCCCTTCTTGGCCAATTCCGCGTCGAGAGCGGCGGTGATCTGTCGGGCGGTGATGTCGTCGACTTGCTGAGCGTTCTTGATGCTCACCCATTTGTAAGCCTCGAACTTCGAGAAATCGGTGCCCTGGTCATAGTTGTAGGTCACATCCTGAGCTACGGCGCTGCTAATCCCCAGGACAAACAGGATGAGCGCCAAGAGCGAAATTCTCTTCATGCAGATTCTCCCCTTTTGACCAACAAAAATGGTGTCAAGCAGTGAGTCGAGTATACACGGGGATTCGTCAACCGTGAAATCGGCGGTGTACAAGTCAGAATAGTCCGGGCATGTCGAAAGGCAGGCCGACGTAGTTTTCGGCTAGCGTGGTGGAGGCTGCGCGAGAGCTGGTCACATAATCGAGCTCGGCCAGATGGATATTATGCGAGAAGCTGTCCTCGTTGGGGAACCGGTGCAACATGGACGTCATCCACCAAGAAAAGCGCTGACATTTCCAGACGCGCCGCAAACAACGATCGGTGTATTGGCGGAAGGGCTCCTCGTTACGGTGCTTATAAAATTCCACCAGTCCTCGTGTCAGGACACGCACATCGGCGACCGCCAGATTCAATCCCTTCGCCCCGGTCGGCGGAACGATATGGGCAGCATCGCCGAGCAGGAACAGTTTTCCAAACTGCATAGGGGAAACCACGAAGCTGCGCATGGGAGTGATGCCCTTCTGGAAAATCGGACCATCCTTCAAAACAAACTCTTCCCGCGTTGCCATGCGAGTGCGCAGTTCCTCCCAGATACGGTCATCCGGCCAGTTCTGGATGTCTTCGTCGGGCTCGCATTGCAGATACAGGCGCGAAACTTCCGGCGACCTCATGCTCAGCAGGGCGAAACCACGTTGGTGGTAGTTGTAAATCAGCTCGTGGGAAGCGGGCGGCACGTGCGCGAGAATCCCCAGCCACGCAAACGGATAATGGCGTTCGTGGATTTGCACTTGAGATTCCGGAACCGCGGGCCGACAGATGCCATGGAATCCGTCGCAGCCGGCGATGAAATCACAGGAGATTTGGCGGCCCGTGCCTTGCTGCTGATAGTGGATTTTAGGCTGCGAGTCGTAATTCTCGATACGCAGCGCCTCCGCTTCGAAAAAGATTGGCGCGTTATTTGCGATGCGCGCGGCGATTAGATCCTTGACGACCTCTTGCTGGGCGTAAACCGTGATGGATTTACCCACGAGTTCCTGAAAATCAATGCGGTGCCCTTGCCCGTCGAATCGCAACTCGACTCCCTGATGCTGCAATCCTTCGCGTTTCAGGCGATCGCCGACTCCGGACTCACACAGCATATCGACGGTGCCCTGCTCCAGTACGCCGGCGCGCACACGTGTCTCCACATATTCACGGGACTGGCGTTCCAGAACTATGGATTCAATCCCTTGAAGATGCAGCAAGTGAGCAAGGGTCAATCCTGCTGGGCCGGCGCCGATGATGCCGATCTGTGTGCGAACTTTCGTCATGAATCCGGTCGGGTCATCTTGGCAAGTCAGGCGAATTTGTCGATCACTCCTTGGGGAATCGCGTGGCCCTTCGCTTCCGGAGGATCGCCCGGTAGACGCACGGTCCACACACGTTTTTCGATTCCTTCGACGGCCAAAGTTTCTCCGCGAAAGAGCTTGTGCTGCACGGTGAAACTGCTGTTGCCCCAGTTTGTGACACAAGAGTCCACGTGGACAACATCGCCAAACGACGATGGCACAAAGAAATTGCAGCTCGCCTGAACCAGTGGAATTCCGGCAATCTTGTAGTGCCGAAGCATCTCGGCCTTCTTGATTCCTAATGCATGATGAAAGAGTCCGTTGGTGCAGGCGTCGAAGTATTCGAAATACCTCGGGAAAAACACGATGCCGAAGGGATCGCAATCGCCCCACTCGATTTGAATTTCAGTTCGATGGATGAGCATATTCGCTGAAAGAGCACCCGGCCAATGTGGCCTTCGGCGAGTCTACCGCAGACCGGTTCTCAGCGCATGGGATTTGGTTTTCGCATGTGCGTTTACGGTAGACTTAGGCGAGGAATGACTGATAACCATGTCTGAAGCTTATATTTGTGATGCGGTGCGCACGCCATTTGGCCGCTACGGGGGAGCACTTTCCAGTGTACGGGCCGACGATCTTGCCGCGATTCCGATCAAAACGATTGTCGAGCGTAATCCCTCGATTGATTGGAACGCTCTGGATGATGTGATCTACGGCTGCGCCAATCAGGCCGGGGAGGATAACCGCAATGTGGGACGCATGGCGCTGCTGCTGGCCGGCTTGCCAAAGGAAATTTCGGGCAGCACCGTGAACCGGCTGTGCGGTTCCAGCCTGGACACGTTGGCGGTGGCATCCCGCGGGATCAAAAGCGGCGAAGTCGATCTGGTGATTGCCGGCGGCGTGGAAAGCATGTCTCGCGCGCCGTTCGTGATGGGCAAAGCGGATACGGCGTTTTCGCGCGGGATGAAGGTCGAAGACACGACCATCGGTTGGCGGTTTGTGAATCCGGCGATGAAGGCGAAATACGGAACCGACTCGATGCCGGAAACCGCCGAAAACGTGGCCGAAGAATATAAAATAGCGCGCAGCGATCAGGATGCCTTTGCGTTGCGCAGCCAACGGCGCACAGCAGAGGCAATGAAGGCGGGGCGATTGACGGAGGAAATTGTACCGGTGTGCATCCCGCAGAAAAAGGGTGACCCGCTGCGTGTTTCAGTGGACGAGCAACCGCGCCCAGACTCCACGCTGGAAGGACTGGCGAAACTGAAAGGCATCGTGAAACCCGAAGGCACGGTGACCGCAGGGAATGCTTCAGGCGTGAACGATGGTGCTTGCGCGCTGCTGCTGGCCTCGGAGGCGGCGGTGAATAAATATGGGCTGACGCCTCGAGCGCGCGTGATCACGTCCGCAGCCGCCGGGGTCGCTCCGCGGATCATGGGCATGGGGCCAGTCCCCGCAAGCCGAAAAGCGCTGGCGAAATCGGGCTTGGCAATCGGCCAAATGGACGTGATCGAGTTGAACGAAGCGTTTGCGGCGCAGGCGTTGGCGGTGCTTCGCGAACTGGGAGTGCCCGATGATGCCGGGCATGTGAATCCCAACGGCGGCGCGATTTCCATAGGGCATCCGCTGGGCGCCAGCGGAGCGCGGCTGGCCACAACCGCGGTCTATCAACTCAAGCGCGCGCATGGCCGTTATGCGCTGTGCACCATGTGCATTGGTGTTGGCCAGGGCATCTCGGTGATACTGGAACGCGTGTAGCAGGAGCGAAGCTTGAAGTCACTGCTCGGATATCGCAAGCCCGCGCCCGAATCACAGCCGAATTACCTGCATCCTCCGTATGTTTCGTCTTTGAAGCGAGCGCCAACGTGTCCATTGATCCCTCTGCCCGACACGCTTTCCGAAATTACCGGGCCGATTTTTCGCAAGGAAATTGTGGGAGCAAACGCGTTCGACCTGACTCGCCAAGCCAAAGGTGAGCCGGTGGGGGAACGTATTGAGGTCGGCGGAAAAGTACTGGATGAAGATGGCCGACCGGTGCGTGATTCATTGGTGGAAATTTGGCAGGCGAATTCCGCGGGCCGCTACCTGCACAAATGGGATCAGCACAATGCCCCGCTGGACCCGAATTTCGCGGGTGTGGGTCAGACCTTTACCGATACCGAGGGCCATTATCGTTTTATTACCATCCGGCCGGGCGCGTATCCTTGGCGCAATCATCCGAACGCCTGGCGTCCGCAGCACATTCATTTTTCGCTGTTCGGCCCGGCGTTTGCCACGCGGTTGATTACGCAGATGTATTTTCCCGGTGATCCGCTGCTGGAATTTGACCCGATCTTCCATAGCGTACCGGATGAAGCGGCGCGCAACAGTTTGATTTCGAAATTTGATTGGGCTACCACCACTCCGGAGATTTCTTTGGGTTTCCGGTTCGATATTATTCTGCGCGGTCGCAATGCCACGCCGATGGAGCAGAAATGAGCGGGCGAGGTACACCGTCGCAAACCGTGGGGCCGTATTTCAGCATTGGTTTCGCGTGGCTGGAGCGCAGGGATTTGACTGGGCCGTCCGGTGTCGAAAGGCGAATTACCATTCGCGGGCGAGTCATCGATGGAGCCGGCGAGCCTGTGCCGGACTCGGTGTTGGAAATCTGGCAAGCGGATGCCGACGGACGCTATGCGCATCCCGAAGACGCGGCCGAACGCATGACCGCCAACCATTTTTTCGGATTTGGGCGAGTGCCGGTAAACCACGACGGTAAATTTGAATTCATCACGATCAAGCCCGGCCAGGTGAGTGGCGGAGACGGAAAGCCGCAAGCGCCCCATCTGGTAGTCTCGGTGTTCATGCGCGGATTGCTGCGGCGTTTGGTCACGCGCATCTATTTTCCCGGAGAGCCTTCGAACGAGTCGGATGCGGTGCTTGCGCGGGTTCCACCCGAACGCCGTGGCACGCTAATCGCGCGGCGGGAGAGTTCCAGCGACACGGAAATATTGCTTTGGGATGTACACTTGCAGGGCAAGGACGAAACAGTTTTCTTTGATTGTTGAAGCGCGGAGCTGCTCCGGTACATGACCCTTTACGACGAACTGTTCTCCTACCGGGAAATGCAAGAGGTACTGTCCGACCAGTCGCGAGTGAACGGCATTTTGAAGTTTGAGGCCGCGCTGGTGATTGCCGAGGCGCGCACCGGCGTAATTCCGGAAGGGTCGGCCGGCAAAATTGCGGAGCACTGCCGCGCGGATCAGTTTGATCTGCAGGAAATTTCCAGGCAAGCAGCCCTCGCCGGAAATATCGCGATTCCCCTGATTAAAATGCTGACGGAGGCTGTCGCGCGCCAAGATAAGGATGCGGCGCGTTTTGTGCACTGGGGTGCTACCAGTCAGGATGCCATCGATACGGGCTTCGTGTTGCAATTGCGGGATGCTCTGAGGCTGGTCGAGAACGACATGGTGCGGCTAAGCGAAACTTTGCTAGCGCTGGCTAACGCGCACCGAACCACGGTGATCGTTGGACGCACTTGGATGCAACAGGCTTTGCCCACTACGTTTGGTTTTATCGTTGCGGGCTGGCTGGACGCGATCCTACGGCAACGGGGGCGCTTGCTGGAGATTCGGCCACGCGTATTATCTCTGCAATTTGGCGGAGCAGTCGGCACCCTGGCGGCGCTCCGAGGAGATGGCCCCGAGGTTGCCCGTGCTCTCGCGGCCGAATTGCAATTGACCATGCCCGTTGCACCGTGGCATGCCCATCGTGATCGAATGGCAGAGATTGCCACGTTTTCTGGCCTGCTCACCGGGACATTGGGGAAAATTGCGCGCGACATTTCGTTGCACACGCAGACGGAAGTGGCGGAATTGTTCGAACCCGCGTGTCAAGGACGAGGTGGTTCGTCAACCATGCCGCACAAACGCAATCCGGTCACGTGCGCAGTGGTGCTAGCGGCCGCCGCACGCGTACCCGGGCTGGTCAGCACCATGCTTTCGGCAATGCCGCAGGAGCAACAGCGTGGATTGGGTGGCTGGCATTCCGAATGGGAGACCCTGCCGGAAATTGTGCGCCTGTCAGCCGGAGCACTGCATCATTTGACCGAGATGCTGCCGCATTTGGACGTAGATTCACACCGTATGCAGCAGAATCTCGAGGCGACCAATGGGCTGATTTTCGCAGAGGGCGTGACCATGGCGCTCGCGGATCGCATGGGCAAAATGCCCGCGCATCTGTTCGTGGAGGCCGCGTGCAAGAAGTCTCGCCAAGAGAATCGCGCGTTGAAAGAAGTTTTACGCGAAGAGCCTGGATTGCGTGGGCACTTAACGGCCGCTGATCTGGAAAGTCTGTTCGACACCAGAAATTATCTGGGCAGCGCAGAGGAATTTGTGGAACGCGTAATTGCGCAAGCTCGCGAGTTTCCGCCCACAAATTGAAACACTAAAGGACTTCGTCATGCCATTTGCAAATTTGCAGGATGTGAAGATTTATTACGAATTCAGCGGCGAAGCGCATTTACCCGTTGTGATGTTCTCGAATTGCCTGGGCACCAATATTCGCATGTGGGATCCGCAAATCGAGCCCTTTTCCGAACGGTTTCGCATTCTGCGTTATGATACGCGCGGCTTGGGTCAATCGGGTGTAACGCCCGGCCCGTATACGATTGCGCAACTAAGTTCGGACGTGGTGCACCTTTTGGACGAACTGCAGTTGGAGCGGGTGCACTTCTGCGGGCTTTCCATGGGCGGAATGACCGGCATATTTCTGGGAGCAAACGCGCGCAGCCGATTTCATAAAATTGTGCTGTGCAATACGGCGGCAAAGATCGGAACCGCGGAAACATGGAATGCGCGGATCGCGGCGGTCGAAAAAGATGGAATGAAGGCGGTTTCGAATTCGGTGATTGAGCGCTGGCTGACGCCGAACTTTCGCTCTTCGCGTCCCGCAGAGACCAAGGAAATTCTGGCGATGCTGGAAGCGTCCAACCCGCAAGGCTACGCGGCAAACTGCGCCGCCGTGCGCGATATCGATCAGCGCGACGCCTTGACGAACATTCACCTCCCGTGCCTGGTGATCGCGGGAACCCACGATCCAGGAGCCACGCCCGCGGACGGCCAAGCGCTGGCGAAAGCGATCCCGGCAGCGATATATGCGGAGATGGCGGCATCGCATCTGTCCAACATTGAGGCGCGCGATAACTTTAACCAGCAGGTTTTGAAATTTCTTTTGGCGTGAAGGAGCGGGCAATGGACGAGCGGAAGCGTTATGCAAAAGGCATGAAGGTGCGGCGCGCCGTTCTGGGTGATGCTCACGTCGATCGCGCCCAGGCCAGCGAAAACAGTTTTAACTCCGATTTCCAGAATTTAATTACGCGTTACGCCTGGGGAGAAATCTGGACCCGTCCGGGCCTGCCGCGCAAAACCCGCAGCATGATCACCATTGCCATGATGGTGGCGCTTCATCGCACGGACGAATTACGGATGCACCTACGCGCGGCAGCAAATAACGGCGTGACACGCTCCGATATTCGCGAAGTGTTGTTGCAAACGGCGATTTATTGCGGCGTGCCCGCGGCGAATACCGCGTTTCACATCGCGGAAGAAGTTTTGGACGAAGGCGGGAAGTAAACGAGCGGGTGGTCAAGCGATAATCATCGGGGCATCAGCGAGAACTTCCGTAACCCAACGGACCGAGCGAAAGTAAAGATCCGGCAAAAGCTCCTCATGCAGACCAATGCGTCCGGCGGAGTTCGCCAACTGTTCCTAGGTTCCCGATTCATAATCGAGTACGACTTCGAAGATCGGCCGGTACCGGCTGGGTTTGCCCAACAGCGCTTTCTTAAAGTACCCTTGTTCCTTCATCCGGTAGCAGGCCGCCAAAACCTCTTCGTCAGAGGGCACAGTTTCCAGAATTTCGCCCACGACCAATTCCTTGGGCATCAGGGTGAGATAGTCATTCATCAAAAACTCTCGCGTGCAATTCATAAAGGCGGGCAGACCTTCGGTAATCATGCGCACGCCCATCAGGAACAGTTCGTCCATCGCTTTTTCGGCTATGGAGCGTCCCGGCGCGGGACGACAGTAATTTTCCGGCCCATAACGGGAGAGGATTTCGTATGCAAAGAAGCTTTTGTCGCGGGTGAGGATGGGTTGGCGGGCCAGGAAGCGGTTGAAGATCTCCGTTGGGCTCATAGAGTGCGCGAGAGTGCGCGCGTCAGGTAGCAAGTAGTAGGAGCAAATGGCTAAATCAGTGGCGAAAGCTGCTGAAGAAAAACGGGAATGTGCAAGTTTGGGCCGAGGAACGCGGAGTGTTCGCTTGTGGCACACCGCTCGTTCCCGCTACAGAAGTTACCAAACTGCCTTTAATCGTTGAAGACGTTCGCTCGCAGCGTGTAGGAACTGAGCACCTTCATGTAATTCCCACGTTCGAACGCGCTGGGATCCGGTACCGCGCCATGACTCATGCTTCCGCACATTTGCTGTACCGAGGTGTATTCGTGCTCGTCGAGCCAGCGATCCATTTCGGTCAGAACGTGCGCGGCATGCTGGACGCCATTGCGCAGCAGTGCCGATGTCATGAACGCCACCTTAGCGCCAGCAAGGATGCATTTCAGCACATCGCGCGAGCTGTGAACTCCGCCGGTGATTCCCAGGTCGGCCCGGACGTGCCCGCAAAGAATGGCCGTCCAATGTAAACGGGAAAGCAGTTCTTCCGGCCGGCTTAAGGTCAGGCTCGGCGATATTTCCAGGTGCTCGATATCGAAGTCTGGCTGGTAAAACCGGTTGAACAGCACGATGCCATCGACACGCGCCTCGTCTAAACGGACGCCCATATTTGCCGGCGCGCTAAAAAAGGGAGACAGTTTGACGGAAAGCGGGATGCGAATGCTGCGCTTCAACTGCCGCACCAACTCAATAAAATCCTGCTCCAGTTCGCTGCCGCTGACGGCGGGATCAGTGGCAATGGAATAGATGTTGAGTTCGATGGCGTCGGCCCCCGCTTCTTCCATCAGACGGGCATACTCCAGCCAACCGCCCTTGGAAACGCCATTCAAGCTGGCGATGACCGGAATTTCCACACTTTCCTTGGAGTGGCGAATCAGTTCCAGGTAACCATCCGGTCCTAGATTGTAGGTCTGCAAATCCGGAAAGAAATGTGCCGATTCCGGGAAGCTGTCCGCGCCTCGCGCGAGATCCGAATCGACGCTCAAACTATCTAATTGGAGTTGCTCCTCGAACAGCGAGGGCAGAACCACCGCAGCCAGATGCTGGTCTTCTAACCGTTTAATATTGTCGACCGACTCAGTCAGTGGAGACGCGGACGCCAGCAAGGGCGACTTCAAATGTAGTCCGAGATAGGTAGTCGAGAGGTCGCTCATTCCTCTTCCCCTCCCTTCTTCACCGGCTCCGGCGCCGTTTCTGGAGCTTCGGGAGCAATGTGCGGAGATTCCGACCGGCCGGGCATGGCGGCGCGATTGGCATAAACGCGCCATTCACGCTCGACGTCGTCTTGAGCAAGCTTCAGCAATTCGCGGGCCGCTTCAGGATCGCTGCGAACCAACATGGTGTAGCGCGCCTCCTGATAGGCGTACTGCTTGAGCGGAATGCTGGGCGCCTTCGAATCCAGTATGAACGGGTTCTTCCCTTCCAGGCGCAGCGCGGGATTGTAGCGCATCAGTGGCCAGTAACCGCTGAGCACCGCCCTTTTCTGCTGATCCAGTCCGAGGACCATGTCGTAGCCATGGGCGATGCAATGGCTGTAGGCGATGATCAGGGATGGGCCGTCGTGGGCTTCCGCTTCCAAGAAGGCTTTGATCGTGTGCGTGTCGTTGGCGCCCATAGCCACCCGGGCGACATAGACATAACCGTAGCTCACCGCTTCCATGGCCAAATCTTTCTTGGCCGTGTGCTTTCCGCCAGTCGCGAATTTGGCGACAGCGGCACGGGGCGTGGCCTTGGACATCTGTCCGCCGGTGTTGGAGTAAACCTCGGTGTCCAGCACCAACACATTGACGTTGCGCCCAGAGCCGAGTACGTGGTCGAGGCCGCCGAAACCGATGTCGTAAGCCCAACCATCGCCGCCGAGCAGCCAGATGCTCTTCTTCACCAGGGCATCCGCTACCGATTGCAGCGCTTTCGCTTCCGGGAGATTCAGTCCAGACAGCTTGTTCTTGAGTTCCGCAACGCGCCGGCGCTGTTCTTGGATGCCGGGCTCTTTCGACTGATCCGCTTCGAGCAAACCTTTCACCAGTTCATCGCCGAGATGGCCGTTCAAGCGAGTCACTAACTCGCGTGCATAGTGGTTCTGCTCGTCGACGGCCAGGCGCATGCCCAAGCCAAACTCGGCGTTGTCTTCGAACAGCGAGTTAGACCAAGTGGGGCCACGTCCGTCCTTATTCTTTGTATACGGAGTTGTCGGCAGGTTGCCGCCATAAATAGAAGAACAGCCGGTAGCATTGGCAATCATCACGCGGTCGCCGAACAACTGGGTCAACAATTTGATGTAAGGCGTTTCGCCACAGCCGGCACAGGCACCCGAAAACTCGAACAAGGGCTCGAGTAGCTGCGAATCCTTCACTTGCGAGTGCGAGATGCGGTTACGGTCAAAATCGGGCAGCGACAGGAAATATTCCCAATTGAGGCTCTCCGCATCGCGCAAAGGATCTTGTGGAGCCATGTTCAGCGCCTTGTGTTTCACCTCGGTCTTGCTCTTTGCCGGGCACACTTCCACGCACAGCTTGCACCCGGTGCAATCTTCCGGGGCGACTTGCAGCGTGTAGCGAAGAGTCTCAAACTCACGCCAACGTGGTTTGGCGGATTTGAAGGTTTCCGGTTTGTTGTTTAGTAGCGAGGAATCGTAAACCTTGGCGCGAATCACGGCATGGGGGCAAACCAGAACGCACTTGCCGCACTGGATACACAGATCTTCATCCCACACCGGAACTTCCTTGGCAATATTGCGCTTTTCCCACATGGCGGTGCCGGTGGGAAACGTTCCGTCGATGGGCATCGCGCTGACCGGCAAGGCATCGCCGTTTCCAGTGATGATCGTGCCGAGCACGTTGCGGACAAACTGAGGCGCTTGCAGCGCTACGGCCGGCAACATGTCAAAGGCTGCGCTCACCCGATCAGGAACCTTTACTTCGTGCAGGTGCGCCAGCGTATGATCCACCGCGGCGTAATTCTTTTGAACCACGGCGTCGCCGCGTTTGCCGTAGGTATCCTGAATGGCTTTCTTGATCGCGGCGATGGCTTCTTCCCGCGGCAACACCCCGCTGATCGCGAAGAAGCAGGTTTGCATGATGGTGTTGATGCGGGTGCCCATGCTTGCGGCGCGAGCCACGGCATAGCCGTCGATCACGAAAAAGCGCAACTTCTTCTTAATGATGATTTCCTGGACTTGCCGTGGAATGTGTTGCCAGATTTCGTCTGCGCCAAAGGGGGCGTTCAATAGGAAAGTCGCGCCGGGCTCGGCAGCCGCCAAAACGTCGATGCGATCGAGGAACTGGAACTGGTGGCACGCCACGAAGTTCGCCTTGGTGATCAGGTAGGTCGAGCGGATGGGATCGGGGCCAAAGCGCAGGTGCGACACGGTGACCGCGCCGGCTTTCTTCGAGTCGTACACAAAGTACCCTTGCGCAAAATTGTTGGTTCCCTTGCCAATGATCTTGATGGAATTCTTATTGGCGCCGACGGTTCCATCGGACCCAAGTCCGTAGAACAATCCGCGAACCGTGCGCGGGTCTTCGGTCGAAAAGTCGGGATCGTACGTCAGACTGGTGTGGGTTACATCGTCCACAATGCCAACCGTGAAATGGTTTTTTGGCTCCGGCTTTTTCAGTTCGTCCAGAACGGCCTTGACCATCGCGGGCGTGAACTCTTTGGAAGAGAGTCCATATCTTCCACCGATGATTCGCGGAATGGCTGCGCCGGGGTTCGTTGCGTAGCGCTCCATGTAGGCGGTCAAAATGTCCTGGTACAGTGGCTCGCCGAGCGCCCCAGGCTCCTTGGTGCGATCAAGAACGGCAATCGACTTCACCGTGGAAGGAATCGCCTTCAGTAGCACATCGGCGGCAAACGGGCGGAACAAGCGCACCTTGAGCAGGCCGACCTTTTCCCCGGCCTTGCTCAACGCGTCGATCGCTTCTTCGGCGGCGCCTACTCCGGAACCCATTAAGATGACCAGGCGTTCCGCATCCGCAGTACCGTAATAATCGAACAAGTGGTATTTACGCCCGGTGTGTTCCGCGAAGCGATCCATCACGTCCTGCACGATGGTGGGGCATGCGCGGTAATACGGGTTGCACGCTTCCCGAGCCTGGAAAAAAACGTCCGGATTCTGAGCGGTGCCTCGCAGGATGGGACGATCCGGAGTCATGGCGCGCTCGCGATGCTGGCGTACAAATTTGTCGTCGATCAGCTCGCGCAGATCGTCGTCGCTCAGCGGATCGATCATGTTCACTTCATGTGAGGTGCGGAAGCCGTCGAAGAAATGCACAAAAGGCACGCGGGATTCGAGTGTGGCCGCCTGCGCAATGCAGGCAAAGTCGCTGGCTTCCTGAACCGAGTTCGAAGCGAGCAGTGCAAATCCGGTCGCGCGGGTGGACATGACGTCGCTGTGATCGCCAAAAATGGAGAGCGCGTGGGTCGCCAGTGTGCGCGCGGCGACGTGAATGACCGCGGCCGTCAATTCGCCGGCGATCTTGTACATGTTGGGGATCATCAGCAGCAGGCCCTGGGACGCGGTGAATGTTGTGCCCAGCGCGCCAGCCTGTAGAGCGCCGTGAAGCGCACCTGCGGCGCCGCCTTCGCTCTGCATTTCAATTACATCCGGGATAGCTCCCCAAATATTCTTCTTCCGTTCCGAATTCCACTGATCTGACCACTCTCCCATGGGGGAGGAAGGGGTAATCGGGTAGATCGCGATCACTTCGTTCAGGCGGTACGCGACCGCGGCGGCGGCTTCGTTGCCGTCGACGATAGACATTTTTCGACTCATTGGGTTCTCCGTCGAGCAAATACGCAGGGCAGAACTGTGGGCTGCGGTGAATAAGGAATCAACAGGAACTAGCTTAAAATAAGGGTGAACGGGCGCATGTGATGTACGTCACTCTCGTTCGGCTGGGTTTTGTAAGTACTTCAGTTGTCTCGGTTTGCTTAAACGCTTTCTTCGAAGCTGGTTTCCGCGATGGGCAACTGGTCGCCATCCCTGGCGATCCACACATACAACGTAGGCAGAACGAAAATGCTCATGATCAATGCCGAGACCAGTCCTCCGACAATGACGATGGCAAAGGGACGCTGCGAATCTGAACCGATGGCGTGGGATGTCGCTGCAGGCAGTAGCCCTAAAGTGGCGACCAACATGGTCATCATAATCGGACGAAGCCGCAACACCGCGCCCTCGACAGCCGAGTCTTTGATGGAGTGGCCCCGGGCGCGAAGTTGGTTAATGTATTCCAGCATAATGACACCGGTTTGCACCGACACTCCCGAAAGCGCCAGAAAACCGACGCCGGAGGAAACGCTCATATGCGTCCCGGTGAGCAGCAAGGCAAGTAATCCCCCGAGGGGAGTGAGCGCTACGTTACCGAGTATCAGCAGCCCCCACTTGAACGAGCGAAACATGGTGTAAAGGATAATGAAAATGAATAACACCGTGAGTGGTACAATGATCAGGAGCCGCGCCTCCGCGCGCTTCTCACTTTCATATTCCCCTTCCCAGCCGATGCGGTAACCGCGGGGCAATTGGACTTGCGCATTCACTTTGGCAATGGCCTCCTCTACGGCATCACCCAGCGCTCGACCGCGCACGCTATATTTGATGGCCACGTAGCGTTCGTTGCCTTCGCGATAGATTTCCGAGCCCTGATCTTTTTCTTCGGCCTTGCAAAGCTGGGCGAGCGAGACGCGCTCACCAGTGGGAGCTAGTAGGCGAATGTTGGCGATGGCTCCTCTGGTATCGCGGTACGGAGGGAGATAGCGCAGGGTCAAGTCGTAGCGGCGCTCGCCTTGCAACACTTGCGTGAGCGCGTTGCCGCCAACGGCGGTCTGGATGGCGTCCTGCACATCGGACACATTGATCTGATAGCGCGCGGCCTGTTGACGGTCCACTGTGACGTTCAGGTTGGGCTGGCCCAGAACCCGCAACACGCCCAGGTCTTCGATGCCTTTGATCTGGCGCATGACGTTTACAATCTGTTCGGCCTTGTCCTCCAGGAAATTCAGGTCGTCGCCATATATCTTGGTAGCCAGTTCTCCCTTTACGCCGCTAACTGCTTCCTCCATGTTGTCTTCAATAGGCTGAGAGAAACCCCAGATGACCCCCGGGATTTTGTCCAGTTCCCGCTGCATCGCGCCGATCAGTTCGTCTTTGTTTTGATGAAAAACCGGCCGCCACTGTTCTTTTGGTTTCAAATCAACGAAGAACTCGGTATTGAAAAAGCTGGTGTGATCGGTGCCATCATCCGGACGTCCGGTCTGGCTGGTACACTGCGGAACCTCTGGAAACGAACAGAGCACAATGCGTGCCTGGTTCATTACCTGGATACCGTCCGTGGGCCCCGCGCTTGGAGCTAAGGTTCCGCGTACCCAAAGCGCTCCTTCATCCAGGTGCGGAAGGAACTCCGAACCGACCACGCCACCGAACAACACGTAAGCCGCCACCAACAAGGCGACGAGCGCCACGCCCACTGGCACGAATTTGTGATCGATGGCCCACCGCAAGGAGTGGCGATACACAGCTGTCAGCCACTGCATCACGGGATTGCGCCACTCTCCGGCGCCCTTGGCAAAAAAGAACGAGCAGAGCATGGGAGCAATCAACATGGAAAAGAGCAAAGCACCGATCAAAGCAAAGGCCACGGTCCAAGCCATTGGCCGGAACAATCGCCCTTCGACTCGTTGAAGCGTAAAAATCGGTAGATATGCGGTGATAATAATGGCGATCGCGTAGAAGACTGGCCGCTGTACTTCATGAGCCGCCTCGCGGATGCGCTCTAATGGCGTCCGGAAGTCTTCATTCTGCCGGTGGTTCAAGTGCCGAACCACGTTCTCGACCATCACGACAGCCCCATCCACCACCATGCCGAAATCGAGCGCTCCCAGCGAAAGCAAGTTCGCCGGAATACCCTTGAGCTTTAAGCAAGTGGAAGCGAATAAGAGCGAAAACGGAATGGTCAGCGCAACAATAAACGCTCCTCGCGCGTTGCCGAGAAATAAAAACAGGATGATGACAACCAGAACGATGCCTTCGCTGAGGTTGTGCAGGACCGTGTGGGTTGTGTACCGCACCAAATCGCTGCGATCCAGAAAGGGCACCACTTTCACACCGGCAGGCAAGATTCGGTCATTCAACTCCTTCACTTTTTCGTGAATGCCCTTCAGGGCGCTCTCGGCATCGGCCCCTTTGCGCAACAGCACGATACCGGAGCACACATCGTCGTTATCGACGATTTTTCCATCTTCCCGGTGGTACGCTCGGCCGAACTGGCCGAGGCGAATTTTGGGACCCTGGGCAACAACCGCGATGTCCTTGATTCGTAGCGGCGTTCCCGTTTTCGTCAAAATGACCGTGTTTTCGATGTCCTGGACGCTTCGGACCAACCCAACCTCTCGCACGTTGATCTGCTGGAAACCGGCTTCGATGAAGCTTCCGCCGGCGTTGGCGTTCGAGTTGGTGAGTTGTTGTTCTACTTGCGCCAAGCTCAGTCCGTAGGACACCAGCTTATTCGGGTCCAAGCGGACCTGGTACTCTTGCGTCGGCCCTCCAAAGCTATTCACATCCACCACGTCGGGAACGGATTTCAGATTCTTTTCAATGACCCAATCCTCGATGGACTTCAACTCCATTACGTCTATGCTCGGATTGGTGCTTCTCAGGGTGTAAAAATAGATCTGGCCGACAGGACTATAGTCCGTGCCCATCTGGGGAACGACGTTGGGAGGTAGGGTGACCTGCGAAAGGCGCTCTAAGACTCTTTCCCGATTCCAGGCATTGCTTTCCTCATCGTCAAAGATGAGTTCAACATAGGAGAGCCCAAAGAGGGAAAACGAGCGCAGATGGACCACGTGGGGTATGCCGTTCATGACGATCTCGATCGGAATAGTCGCCTGCTGTTCGACTTGCTCCGCAGAGATTCCCGGCCACTGGGTGATGACATCCACATAATTATTGGCTACGTCCGGATACGCTTCGACGGGAAGCTGGTGGAAGGAAACCGCGCCCCAGATAAATATCAGGATGGCGGCCGCTAAGACCAGCAAGCGACTCTCCAGCGCAAAATCGACTAATCGCCGAATCATTTATTGCTCCACCGCGTTGTTAAAGGCCAGTGAGTCCTGGAGCACCTGCGCTCCGGGCTGAATTCCCGAGAGGATTTCCTCTTGATTGTCCGGGAGCATGTTGCCTGTCTGCACTTCAATGCGTTTGAAGTGGCCCGAACCGAGCGGGACGTACACCCAGGTCCGATCATGCAAGTGCAAGATCGCGCTGGCCGGCACCACTGCACGCGTTTGCGCCTTCTTGCCGTAGAACATTGCAGTGGCAAATATGCCGATCTTCATGATTTTTCCGGGATTGGGGACTTCCAGGCGCACCTTGGCTGTGCGGATATTGGGATCGAGAATCGGGAAGATGTTATCGATCCTCCCTTTAAAAACCCTGTCAGGATATGCATTCAAGTGGATGTCCGCGAATTCACCGAGATGCACCGCGTCCAAGTCATTTTCGTACACATCACATATGATCCATACGTACGACAAATCCGAAATGGTGAAGGGATAGGGACCGGGAAGTCCCTGCACACCCGCAGCGTTGGTCACCTCTTGATCCGTAACGATTCCCGAGATTGGCGCGACGACGTTCACGATTGCGGATGGATGATCTTTATCGACTCCCAGAAGCCGCAGTTGTTCGAGCGCCGCGTTGAGATCGACCTTTGCATCGTTTTCCGTATCCTCCGCTTGTTCGAGAGCGCCTTTGGAGATCGCCCCTTTTTCGTACAGAGTCTTGGCGCGCTCATATTGCACACGCGCGAGGTGCTCATCGTTCACCGCCTTCAAATACGTCTGGTACGCGGTGGAGACGTCATTGCTTTGCACTCGCAGAAGCACTTGCCCTTTCTCGACCTGATCACCCAGGCGGGTTTTTATCTCCACGACACGTCCCGCAGCTATTGAAAGCACCGGCACGGATCGGTTGATATCGGGCTGCACTACACCGGTTACGTTCAGTTCCGGAATGATTTTCCGTTCAACGGCGGTAACCAGCGCATAGCGGTCAGGATTATCCACTTTGAAATCGTTCGGGTTCATCTCCTGCTCGACTTGGGCCGGTGGAGGAGCTTCCGCCTTGATGTCCTCCTGGTGTCCGCCGCAGCCGAAAAGGACAAAACTCCACAGCGGGCAGACCGTGGCGAGCAAAATGAGACCGGCAAATTTATGTTTCATCGAATAGCCTCCTGGCCCACGGCCATATTCAGTTGGGCTGCTGACGTTAAGTACGCGCCGACGAGGTTGACGTAATTCAATTGCACCGAGCGGTAGTCGTTCTCGGCACTGAGAAAATCCAGCAACGACGCACCGCCGTGTTCATACGAGAAGCGCACCGTGTCGCGAACGTGTGTGGCCTCATCGAGGTATTTGGCCTTGTAAGGTCGTAGTAAAATAAGGTTGCTGTTTATCGTGGCATAGGCCGAATCCACATCACTGAAAACCTGCGCCTGCTGGGCGTCGAGCAATTTTTGATTGCGGTCGATGTCGATCTGCGTACGCTGTTTTTCGCCTTGATTACGATCAAAGATCCGCAGTGGGATGGTGACGCCGACGCCCACGTATTGGTACAGGTACGGGGTGTAGTTCAAGTAGTCTCGCGAGATGGTCGGGAATCCAGCGTCAATATTGATGGTCGGATCTGTTGATCCATTGGCAATGGCGAGTTGATGATCCGTCTTCGCCTTATCGAAGGACTGTATGGCCTCTTTCAAGTCTGGACGATTATTGAGAGCGATCTGCCGGTATTGGTCTAACGGGGCAAGCTGGTCATTTAATTCGAACAGGCCCAGCACATCGAATTCGTCGACGGGCGTGCGATCGTTCAACAGCATCAATAATTGAATCTTTGCGGTGCGCAGGTTGACCTCAGCGGTTTGCAGGTCGGATTCGAACTGGACGCGTTGCAGTTCCAGACGCTGGTAATCGATTTGGGCGATGTCGCCAGCGTCGTAGCGGTCCTTGCTGATCTTGAGCACTTGGTCCCAAAACGCCAGGTTCTCTTGTGTGACTTTGAGCACCGCCTTGGCCTGAAGAGTGCCCACGAACGCACTGCGCAGATTGAACGTAAGGTTTCTTACGAGATCGGCTTGGCCAGATACCGCAATGCCGGTGGCCTTTTGCGCACTTTCCAGTCGCAGTTCCCGCTTGTGCTGGCGTTCGTGAAGATAACTGACCGAGGCGTCCAAGACCGCCTCGGACAAAGGGCCTTTGCTGGTGAGGCCAATCTGGTCGACACCGACGGTGGCTTGGGGATTCGGCCGGAGGTACGCAGTGATTTCCTCGGCTTTGGATTCCTCAATTCCAAGCACGCCTGCAGCAAGAGTCGGGTTGTTGGCCTCGAAGCGAGCCTTTACGTCATCCCATGTGAGTGGCTTGGGCGTTTGCGCCTGGCTGGAGAAGCCCCAGGCCAATACGCCGGCCAGGCATACACCTCGAATAAAACGACACATGAATGTACCCTCGCATCCTTTGGCTTTTGTGAACGCGGAAACTGGGTGTTGCCCGTGTTCCGGCCAGTTTAGAGGATTAGCGCACAAGAGTGCCAGACGCAGTTGGTTGGCATTTGATGCGATAGCCGCCTCAGCCCAACAAATTTATAACAGCGTGGTAAATGGACGGTTACTAGATTACGAAAGGACAGCAGGCGGCGCACGGCCCACCTGTAACGCTGAAACTGCGGGACGAATTCGCCTCGTCAATGCCGGGGGAAAGGAGTCAGAGGCAAACACCTCATCGAGGTCGCCAGTTGGCCCAAGCCCGGCGTCAAGCGAAGATCGCACGGACGCAAGGGTGGTGCGATCGGCCTGTGGACCTGCGGGTGGATTCCAGAATCCTTCGGCCTCTCTTTCCAAACGTGAAAATTCACCGCGTGTCGCAATCGTGAAATTGCCGTGTCCATCGTTCAGCAGAACTTCTATAAAATTCGCATCCAGCTCGGAGGTGACGATCAGGTCCAGGTTGTCGTCGCCATTTACGTCGCGGGCAGCGACTCGAAGACCTCCCATGGGACCAGCCACTCCGATAGCTGATTCCGAACCCGCACTCAATTTCACATGGATGGAATAGTTCCCATTAGGCGCGCCCTGCCCTTGCATCTCCACAAGCGCCATGTCCGGTTTGCGGTCACCGTCAAGGTCGGCGAACACGAAGCGCGCGCCGGCTCGATGCAAGAACACTTCTGCAGCCGGACGGTTCGCACTTGTGCACGAAGATTGGAATCCAATGACAATCCCGAGTGCGGCCAGGCACGCCAGTGAGAAGGAAACCACGACCCACGATTTTCCGGCATTCCTCTTCATAACGGCCTAACGTCAATCGTACTACTCATCAGTCAGCAGAAGCGTTAGCCGATAGGATACATGGGGTCAGGGATGAGAGCAAAGCGCGAGGCGTCATTGTGACGCATATCACAATGAATTGTGACGTGCAGCGCGGCACCCCGTTCTCCTTGCCACGTACCCTTTTCTTGGCAGCCTTATGCTGTTCGTGATTGTCCACGGAGACGGGCCAGGTGGTTGGATTCGGGTGACATATAAGCCCCTTGAACCAATACGCTTAGTGCCATGCCCCAGGTGTAGTGGGCAAACCTTGGATCGGCCGCCGCTAAGGGTCATGGCATATCAGGACATGAGTCGTCCGTCAGGAGAAAAGATGGCCACTGCATCAGCTACCAGCAGCCCCGGCACCGACTCTGGCCTGCCCGCCAACCAAGTGTACGCAGTCGCCGGGTTCTGCTTTGTAGTGGGCTTACTGCTGGGCTATACCATTTTGGGACCGCGAGCTATCCCCACGATCGGACGTGGAACCCCCCCTGCGGCCGCTTCAAATTCCATACCCGGGAACGCAGCCACGCATCCGCAGATAACCCTGCAACAGATGAAGCAAATGGCGGATGTTCAAGCGTCCGGACTGGTGGAGAAAGCGAAGACCGATCCGAACAATGCTACCCTCTTGCTGCAGATCGCACGAATCTACCTAGGTTCCCACCAGTTTAAAGACGCTGCGGATTACTTTGAGAAAGCCCTGAAAATTCAGCCCAAGGATGTATCGGCTCGCACAGAACTTGCCTCGTGTCTTTATTATTCTGGCGATGTCGATGCTGCCCTGGACCAACTGAACCAGGTACTGAAATACAGCCCGAAAGACGTGAACGCTCTATTTAATCTCGGCATGATCAAGTACCGCGGGAAAAAGGACGGCGCGGGAGCGATTGCCGCATGGCAAAAACTGTTGAGGGAAAACCCCAATCTGGATCGCAAACCGATTGTCGAACAACTAATTGCCGAAGCCAAGGCCAGCACGGAAGCGAAGAAGTAACCGTGCTGCTATTCTGGGCGAGGAGTCAAACACGGTGACGGAACTAAGAACGGTGACCAATAATTCATGGACCAGGCCACAAGCCCTGGCGCTGGCGGTGTTTTCATTACTTTTAGGAGTATGCGGCGGGTGGTTGATCCGCCGATCCTTCGCGGCTTCGCCGCCGTCGGTGGACCAAGTGGCTAACGTGCCGGTTCCATCTAACACACAGGCACTTCCACCAAACTTCGGCTGGGTTCCCGCGGAGCCCACGGCCGAGGACTTGAAAAAAGCCGCGGACGCGCAAGGTGCTCCCTTGCTGGAACAACTGAAGGGCGACACCGCCAACGCGGCACTGCTGGCGCAAGTCGGTAACCTTTATTACGACGCCAAGCAATATCCAATAGCCATCGATTATTACGAGAAGTGTTTGAAGGCGCAGCCCAACGACACCTCGGTGCGAACGGACCTGGGCACTGCGTATTGGTATAAGGGCGACCCCGACACGGCAATCGTGCAGTTCAACAAGGTGCTGGCGCTGGAGCCGACGAAAGCGGACACGCTTTTCAATCTAGGTATTGTAAAGTGGCAAGGTAAGAAAGACGCTCAGGGAGCGATTGCGGCTTGGCAGAAATTGCTGGATACCAATCCTGATTATGCGAACGCGGAAAACGTGACGCAATTGATTAGCCAAGCACAAGCCCATTGAACTTGAAACTGTATTGCTCTTCCTGCTCCAGTTCCCTTTGCCGCTCCCTAGGAATGTAAGCCGATGAGCGACCGCCCAGTCAAAGCCATCATCGTGGGAGCAGGGCCGGCCGGACTGAGCGCCGCGTATGAGTTGGCGAAACGTGGCCAACCCGTCGTCGTGCTGGAAAGTGATCCAGAGTATGTCGGCGGCATTTCGCGAACCGTTCATTACCACGGATATCGCTTTGACATTGGCGGCCATCGTTTCTTTTCCAAATCGCACGAGGTCGAGGATCTTTGGACCGAGATTCTCGGGTCCGACATGCTGCAGCGGCCGCGCTCGTCGAAAATCTACTATGGTGGTCAGTTTTATTCCTATCCATTGAAACCGTTTGAAGCGCTGTCCAAACTGGGATTGCTGGAGTCCGGTCTGTGTGTCTTATCGTTCCTTGCCGCTCGGCTAAGTCCCAACCCAAATCCAAGGTCGTTCGAAGATTGGGTCGTGAATCAGTTTGGGCGCAGGCTGTTTCGCATATTTTTCAAAACCTATACGGAAAAAGTTTGGGGGATGAGTTGTAAGGAAATTTCGGCGGATTGGGCTGCTCAGCGGATCAAGGGATTATCTCTGGGATCAGCCATTAAAAATGCACTTTTATCTAAACGGGTTGGCAAAGATCGCACGCAAATCGTGAAAACGCTGATCGACATGTTCCGGTACCCGCGTTTTGGCCCTGGGATGATGTGGGAAAGCTGCGCCGCAAGAGTGCGCAGCATGGGAGGGCAGGTGCTGCTCGGGCGCAGCGTGAATGGTTGCAGTTTTGATGCGGCGACTACGTCGTGGACCGTTCGGGCCCGAACGGCGGATGGCACGGTGGAAGAATATCGCGGCGAACACCTGATCTCCTCCATGCCCATTCGCCAATTGGTCGCGCAGATTGAACCCCGGCTCCCGGAGAACGCTCTTCGCGCCGCAGAATCCCTGCGCTATCGCGATTTCTTGACGGTCGGGCTGATTTTGTGCGAACGAAATCGTTTCACTGACAATTGGATTTACATTCACGATCCGAATGTGAAGGTCGGGCGCGTGCAAAATTACAAATCCTGGTCGCCGGAAATGGTTCCGGATCCGAAGTACTGCTGTTATGGCCTGGAATATTTTTGCTTCGAAGGCGACGGCCTGTGGAACATGGACGATGAAGACTTACTCGCACTGGGGACAAAGGAACTGGAGCAGGTTCAACTGGCCGTGGCTTCCGATGTGGTGGATGGTTGCGTGATTCGCCAACCCAAGGCGTATCCCGTATACGATGACGACTACAAGCAAAACGTAGAATTGGTGCGCCGTGCCGTGGACACGCATTGCCCAAATCTGCACCTGATCGGGCGCAACGGAATGCACAAGTACAACAATCAGGATCATGCCATGATGACCGCTATGCTCACGGCTCGAAATATTCTCGCCGGCGAAAAGAAATATGACGTTTGGGCCGTCAATGAAGATGGTGAATATCATGAAGCTGGAGAAGCCGGTTCGCAATCCGCTTCCGGGTGGAACAGCACTGTCGCCACTACGGCCGGTTCATGATCATCCTCCGCAATCGCTGGATCCAGCTAACGGCTCTCGTTGCACTCCTCGCTGGCATCGGGGCGCGTGCTCTCCGGTTAAAATATTGCGTTACAGACTACGATACCTGGTGGCACCTGAAAGTGGGCGATTGGATCATCCAACACTCCGGGCTGCCGCATACCGGCATCCTTTCGCGCACGGCAGCGGACCGCGCATGGGTCGCTTACAGTTGGGGCTACGAAGTGCTGCTTTCGCTGGCCTACTCTTCGATGGGCCTGCTGGGTATCGGAATCTTTGGAACCGCCCTGACCGTCGGTGTGGCTTTTGCGGCTTATTGGATGCTCCTGCGAATCTCCGGCCGGTTTTGGCTGGCCTGGATTCTTGCCGGAATCACTTGCGCGGCGTTCCTGTTTGACGGGTCGCCCCGGCCGGTCTTCTTCTCGTACATTTTTTATTGCATCGTTCTCGCGCGGCTATTTGAAGTTCAGCGCACGGCGCGGGTTCGATTGCTCTATTGGTTGCCGCCGCTGTTTGTGCTTTGGGCTAACCTGCATATCCAATTCGTGTACGGGTTGTTCGTTGTGGGACTGTTTGTGGGCGTTCATGTTTCGCAGGAGGTTCTGTGGCGGCTGAACTTTCGGTCAGATTATCTTTCCACCTCGAATCTTCCCGCAAAGCCTCTTGTGCTTGTTGCTGGTTTATGCGTGCTGGCCACATTTGTTGGTCCAAATTTCTACCACCCATATTTGGTTGTGCTGGCGTACAGCAAGGCCAAGTTTGCCTATAACGTTATCCTCGAGCTACAACCGTTGTCCTTCCGCATACTCAGCAATTACATCGAGCTGCTTCTGGCGGCGGCCGGCTTCTACGCGGTCGGCTGGCAGAAGAAAATCGATCCATTCAAGCTGGCGCTGCTCGCCGTCGCTGCGGTGGTGTCTTTCCGCACCATGCGTGATGCATGGTTCATCTGCTTCTCCGCGGCTGCATGTATTGCAGACTCTTCCGCGACTGCGACGGAGACTGCGCCGCATCGCTCCGAATCCTGGCCCGATCTTGCCGTCGTCGCCGCCGGCCTCATCCTGCTGCTGTTTGCCGCCGCTCCCTTCACCGATTTCAGCGCGCGCGGACTCGACCGGGCCATCAGCGAGAACTATCCGGTGAACGCCATTAATTCCCTGCGCAGCGGTTCTTTCTCCGGTCCGCTCTACAATAATCTCAATTGGGGTGGTTTTTTGATGTGGTATCTTCCGGAGCTTCCGGTGGCAGTCGATGGCCGGAATGATCTTTACGGAGACGAACTGGACAAGCTTTTCTTTGACTCGCAGTCGGCCTATGCATCGTATAAGACCGACCCATACCTGAATGAGGCACACTTAGTGGTGCTGGATTCTCGCCTCCCTCTGGCCAAAATACTGAGCATCGATCCGCGATTCCGGCTGGTGTACCACGATGACATCGCCACGGTTTACCAGCGGCAGTGATGGAAGTAACTGCTGTGATATTCGCGGAGACATTATGGTCAAAGTCCTCGTCCGTCGTTCTGTCGTTCTTGCAACAACACGACCGAGATGTCATCTTCATAGGCAACCTGAAAACCAGGGAGCGTCCGCAAAGCCTCTGCCATCACTTCCGTCTTGTTCAGCAGTAAAGTGCGAGCCAGACTCATCGGCGGATACAGTTGGTAGGGGATGTCCGCCTTCATAACTTTGAAATAGTCGACCTCTTCGTCCTGGGGGTAAAGTCCGCGCCGGCCATCGATCGCCACAGAATATTCGGGCAAATACCAGGTCAGAAATCCTCCCCACGCATAGGAATTAAACAGTGGAGCGGGCAAATGATGCTGACGAATGTACTCGCTAGCGCGCACGGGATAGTGTTTGGCTATTTTGGCCAACAGCGTTTTGTGATCTCGCGGTACGAAAACCGCGAATGCGACAACCGCTATGACAACTGCTGCAAAGACTGCGCGGATCTCCTGTGAGCGCGAAAGCCCGACCTTTTCTGGCACCGCAGTGCTGCTAGCTTGGGTGATACTATCGCCGATGAAGGCGACCGCCGCAAGGGTGACTAGCCAAGTGTCGCGTTGCGCGTAGAACGCCAGGATCAGGCACCCAAGCAGAACGCCAATCGAAAAAGGATCGCGTGTGCGGCGCATCCCAAGCACACAGAGTGTGGCCATAGCCAGTAACAGCAGCAAATAATCCTGCGGCTGATGAAACCGCATCGCATTGTAGTCCGGCAGATAACTGTTCGCGGCGTTGTTCTGATCCGCGAAGAACGCACCGTAAGCGTAGTAGCTGTACGGATTAACCAGGGTGGCAAGCAACGAGCCCGCTCCAACCAGCGCGGCCGTACGAACTGGAATCTTCCGACTCAATTGCTCCGGCAATTGCCCTTTCCTTACTACGGAAACCTGTACAAACAGCAGTGCAGTCAGAAACAACAGATACAGCGCGGTGCCGTAAATGAAACCAATGTCCAGGTTGGCCCAAACCAAAAACATTACGGGCAGGACAAATAACACCCGCTGTTTACCAGATCTTCGCGCAGTCAACAGCAGTAGCAACGTGATGCCAAAAAACAGAACAGACATGGACGCGGAGTCCGGCCCCAGATAAGCCAGCACATATTGCGCCACCGCTGATAGTGCTACTGCACTCCACAGTTTCCGCCGCCCGCCAGCAAGAAAAAACGTGAGTACCGCTAACGCTAAACGAAAACACATCATTAATCCTGGAATTACCCGCAGGCCCAGTATTCGATATCCGGCCGCCACCAGCGCATCGTATCCCCAGTGCAAATCGCGCCATGGATGGTTAGCGGCTGTCGAAAACAGCCCCACTTCCGGCCAACTCTTGTTCTGCAGAATCCAACTGCCGATCCGCAGGTGGCTCCAAATTTCCTGATTCTCCAGCGAAGACAGTTGCAAACTTTCCCAAACCGCGGCAAAGCTAAGCAGCATCACTACCGCAGCGATCCGGAATAAGCTTCCTCCGAACCGATGGCGTGCATCGTTGAGAGAATTCCCAGTTTGCATACGTAGATTAGCGGTCACGCAGAAATATTTCGGGAGAACATTCTTCCCAGGTCGCTAATGCTTCGGCGCCCGGCGGATTTGCGATGATGTGGACCCAACCATGTTGACCGTACCATCCGCATTGTGTGCCGCGTTGTGACATACCAGCGTGCAGGTGTCCGTCGTCCCTTGAGTATACGAAATCGGCGCGCCCTGATTTTGACCCACCACACTGATATCAAAGTTAATCAGACGCTGGCCAGACACGTTCGCATTCACCGCACCTAAGCCGTGCGCGGTGTGGCAGACCGAGCAGGAGAATCCGTATTGCGAAACGTGCAGACTGTGTTGCGACCAACTGCTGGCGGTAGCAGACAGAACATTGGTCAGGTTGTGACACTTTGCGCACATCGCATATGGTCCCTGAGGGCTCAAGTCGGGTGTGGGATAGAGATTTGTGACGGTGCCGCCGGGCGTTGCAGCCTGACTGAATTGATAATTGCGTTCCAAAATGTGCGGGTAGATGGACCCGTGCGGGCCGTTCGGGCCAGTGCCGCCGAACTCGCGGTTGTCGTCGCTGGCGTGGCAGTCGGTGCAAAAGATTTGCGTGCCCATCAACCGCGAGGATGCGGTGCCATTCTGATTCAGCATGCTTGTCAACAAGCTTGGCTGCGGCAGAGGGCTGTTGCTTTGATGCGCGACCGGGTGGCTCGAAGTCGCGTTCTGGCTAAACTGCGGCACCAGGTTCAAAGGGTCGGCCGCAAACACCAAGCGAATGGGCAAGTAGCCATACTTGAGCAAAACCTGTTTCCCAGTACTGGTGCCGTGACAGCGGAAGCAACTCTCGTACTGGTTGACCGCAGGGGTCAGCACGGTTATTCCGTCAATGGCGCTCACGCCAGTCACGCTTGTCTGCGGCGCGCGAATTAAGGGTGGCGAAGTGAACGTAGTCATCCGCTGGTCTGCGTGCGCATTGTGGCAGTCGACGCAGGTGGCGTGGCGATTGTTACTTAGAACGGCGGGTTCGGCCTGGTCGTGCAAATTCGATCCGGCGGGGAGCAAGTGCGAAATCTTGGCAAACTCACCGTACACGTTCGGCGCCACCGGAGAAACATTGTTGCCGCCATTGTGACACGTGATGCAGTCCTGCGTGCTGGGATCCACCCCAGTGGCCAGCGGCGTCGCCGGACGCATCAGCCGCGCCGGTCCATTGGCATTGTGTTCCGTGTGGCACGAGGTGCAGGCATTCACGGCAACGGTGTTATACAAGCCGACGTTTGCGGTATTGGAGACCTGATTGGTCGCGAGAGAATGGATGCTGGTGGTCCATCCGCTCAGCAAATTGGTTTGACCGGTCATCACGCGATTCGGATCGTGGCACGCCAGGCACATCTGCCCATTCGAACTGTCGCGCACCAAAAACTTCTGCGCGATCTGGTCGGTTCCTTGTACGTGTGGATTGTGGCAACTGATGCATTCCACATTGCCCGCGATCAGCTTCACCTTGCCCGTCGGGTCCGCCGTAACGCCCTGCGCAACCAGCGACGCGGCCATGTCAGCCGAATCCTTGAGCGGCTTCACCATGCTGAACGGATGCGAACTGGTCATGTTCGTCCCGAGCACGTCCATGTTATTCATCGTGCCGGTAGTCGGAATTTTGCCGTAGACCGCCGACTGGCCGACGGCGACAGTACCATCGTGGCAACTCAAACACAGGCTGCTGGACCTTCCCAGCGTGGGCTGTGTTCCCTGTTGCTTGTAAGTGGTGCTGGTGTAAAGCGTGTAAGACTGCGTCGAGAGCGTCTGATTCCAGAGTGGCGTGATGCCACCGATTCCGCTGTGCGGCGCATGACAGAACGTGCAACCTAGTCCGCCCTGCGTGGTTACCGAGGACCCGCTGCCGGTTGACAAATTGTGCATTCCAAGCACGTCGCCCTGAACAGGTGGCGGTGTAGTCTGTGCGCGTATTGCAGCGCTGCAGAAAGTCAACATCAGCCCGAGGACGATCAGTGTGCGTTTCACTGTGTCCTCCCCGCGACCGCGGTCGCCGGGTAATAGTGGTACACCTGCACGCGGCGGTTGAACGAATCCACCACATAGACGCGGTCTTGCCCATCGATGCTCAAACCGGTCGGCAGTTGAAATGCTCCGCGATCGGTGCCCAACTTCCCGAAATAATAAAGTAGCTGGCCTTCGCGGTTGAACACCTGCACGACACTCCACATTCCATCCACGACGTACAGATGCCCTTCAGAATCGAAGCCCACACCCTTTGGACGGAACATCCCGCCTACGTCGTCGCCGATCTTGCCGATCGCGTATTTGAACTCACCATTCTTGTCCAGCACCTGCACGCGGAAATTCATGGCATCCACTACCGCGATGCTGTCACCGTACAGCCGCAACTCTGTCGGATAATTGAATTCCCCGTTTCCCGTGCCCAACTTGCCGATTTTGCGCAAAACGCTGCCCTGCATATCCATTTCAAAAATTTGATTTCGCAGCGTGTCTGTCACGTAAATGTGTTGAGCCGCGGAATCGATCGCGATTCCCGTGGGGCGCTTGAAATATCCTTCTCCGTATTTCAAGCTGCCAATGGTTCTTTCGAATTTTCCATTGGGGTCGAAAACAAAAATCCTGCCCGATTCCGAATCGGTTACGTAAATCTTGTCTTGTGCGTCCACCGCCACGCATTGCGGGGAAACCAGCGGATTCTTGTCGGTATCCGCGCGCGACAGAAATTTGTACTTCTGTTTCGCAAAATCGAAAATGTGAATGCCGCGCGCCCCCGGGTCCGTGATGATGATGCGGCCTGTCGAATCGGTAGCGATGCTGTACGGCCGGACCATGCCCTTGTAATTGGGCGCGCCGATCATCACATCCACTACCTTGGTCCAGAACCCGCGCTTCGGCTTCACCTCGTGCTCGTTGCTAAACGCGCGCTCGTAGCTCAGTTTGCGGCCGCCGTCCATAAGAAGATCCGGAACCAGCGTCGGCGCCACATCCTTCTTCTTGTCCTTGGCCGCAAACGCAGGGCTCACCAGCAGCAACCCGGCCACACACGCAGCCAGGATTCTGCCGCGAAGCTTCTTCGCGTCGCTATTCATCAGAAGAAGTTGAACCATCTTTGCACGCCAATGAAATACGAGTTTTCCGTGCCAGGTGCGAACCCGGAGGCACTGATACCCTGAGAAAACCTCGTGAACCCGCCCAAAATACTGATCTGCCTCAAATGATATTGAAGCTGGCCATAGAATATCTCGGTTTTGTTATTGGAAAGAATTCCATTACTGTCCGTATCGCTCGTCGCATGAGAATAGGTGGCGGAAAGCGACAGCCGGGCCAAAGGATTCACTGACACAGCTCCGCCATAGCTTTTTCCATTGTAGACAATCAATCCAAATGGAAGTAATCCCGCGGTAGGCTGGATGGGTTGTATGCCCGTGCTCGTTAAAATAGATTGACCCCTCGACTGTACGTAATTGGCGCTGAGCGTTAGTGTCCGTAGCCCCAGGCTCGTCGCAAACCCCTCACTGCTGTTATCGGTTCCCGGCTGATTTGTGAAGCCACTATGGCTTCCGTTAAAGGATCCGGTCCATTGCCGGTTTCGACTAAAGCGGCGGTGCACGTTTCCCCCATAGTTCGAGTAGGACAACGTGTAGGTGACCAGGATGGTTTGCACATTCTGCGCGTAACTGTAGTTACCCTCTGTCTCCCATGGTCCGAAGTAGTGGAAGGCGTTCACGTTTCCGATGAAACCGAGAGCGTTATTGGTGAACTTGTTGGTGCTGTCGATCACCGTCGCGGACACGGTGAAGGTATGTAGGATCCGCTTGTTGTATCCCAAGGTCCCGCTCACATAACTTCCGCTGTAGCTTTCACCGAAATAGCTCTGATTGTAATAAGTGATCTGCGCCTGGCCATACAGGTTGGGCAGAAAATTGTAGGAGGCCCCACCTGAAAGTGTTGAAGAATTCGACGTCGAATTCTCCGTCGCAATCGGGATGCCGGTTCCGCTATTGATGATGTTCTGGTAAAAGTATCCGTTCAGGTTATCAATATATTGCTGCGATGCAAACAAGGAGAGTTTCTGGGTCGGGTGGAACTGAACGTTTGCCGTTTCTGAATTCGTGGTATAGCTGGTCTGGTCGCTGGTGCCGTTCTCGATGAGCGAATCGTAATTCCCATCGAAAGTAGCGTGATTATATGTAAGGGACACCGTCCCATTCCAGGGGAGAGCATGGGTGCCGTTTACACCGAAATTGCTACCGTTAGAGTTAAAAGTTTCATTTCCGGTAGCCCCGGTAATAAAATAGGGAATTTGGGAATCTAGATCCAGGTGCATGTACAGTGCGTTCAAATTCCATCCCGCTAAACGATAGGACGACCTCAAAGTAAGTGTTTTGGTAGAGGAGGCCGATTCTTCGTTGGTCCCGAACACATTCCCGCTACCGCTTCCCTGTGTGTAACTCACCGAAAAGGTGGGCCAATCCGGCAGCAGTGCGCTCCATCCAATTCCGAAACCGTGCCCAGTGCCCACTGTGGTGAAGTTAGGCGCTCCCGGTACACCGAAAGTTCCGGTATTGTTGTACGTATAGTTATAGCTGGCGTAGCCCGGAAACCGGCTGCCAGAAAACAGATTCGTCACCGCGTTCACGCCACTGGCATCGGTTAGCGAGGAAAATGTGGAATTGGCGTTGGAGCGGTTGTAGTAAGGTTGCAGCGTAAAGTTCAAGAAATTGGGATTGTAGTAATTGCCATTAAGGTCAGCCGCTCCGCCGAGATTCAGGCTGTGATCGGAAGGAATCTGATTCCCATAGTCCCCTGCATACCCCCCAGTCACCTGGCCGTTTAGCCCCAGATTCAAATCGTCGCCGACCTGCAGTTGTGCCATCGTTGCTCTGGCAAACAGCAAAAGCAGCAGGCCCCCAGCGAATCTAAGAATTCCTCTCACTCTGCTTGGTCCTTCGTAGGGTCACAAAAGACGCCCTGAAATGGCACGAATCACCCTTTGTGACTGCACAACCCTTGCCATGTGCTGATGTCACAGAAAATTCTCATCCCTCTTATTCCCCGTTACTTACACCGGCCCGAGGCACCGTTTCCTGCTGTGTTCCATCCCCGCTGCGACATATCACCCATTTCTCAGTGCTTAATCCCTCAACAGTCGGCCAGTTCTCAATCGTCAGTACGGGGGAGATTCCTCGCGTTGCTCGAAATGACGAGAAGACGATCTATGAGCCGCGTATTCCATTTCGCTGTTCTGGGGACAATCCGAAGTTGCTCGCCGCTGCTTTTCTTCTAACGTGCCGCCGACCCTCATCACCCTGTGCGCTTACAACAGTTCGACTTTCGCCTTTGCTCGTAAGTTTTTATCCAAGGCCTTGCGCAGGCCTTCATATTTCGCTTTTTCCAATTCGGTACGGAGCCCGGTCTTCACTTCCTCAAAACTCTGTTTTCCGGCCGGTATGTATGCATTTAGACGAAGAATGGTATAAGCCTGCTCGACTTGGATGACATCGGTGACCTGTCCGGGTTTGATGGCCGACAGCGCATTCACGACTTGCGGCGGCAACTTGTCTTTCGGCACCACTTTGTGATCACCCATGTTCACACGGAAGTCATCTTCGGAGATTTTTTCCGCCAGCAGACCGAAATCCTCATAGGTCCTGCTCGCCCTGGCCTGCGGCAGTGCATTATTTGCTTTCCTCAATCCTTCGTTCACTTGGTTGGCAGTGGCGTTCGGAGGCGGAAGGAACGAAATGGACTGGAAGGAAAAACCTTCAGCTATCTGGAATCTGGTGGGATTTTTGTCATAAAAGGCACGAAGTTCCGTCAACGTGACTACTGATTTGTTTTTGACGTCCGTCTGCAACAATTGCTCGATCAGCAGAGAGCGCTTGATTTTCTCCTGCACTCGCTGGTTGGATCCACCCATCTCCTCATTCAGATAGCGTTGGTACTCTTCGGCAGTGTGAAATTGAGATTTGAAATCTAATTCCGCCTGCCTTAATTCCCGCGCTGGCACCGTTAATTTGCGCCGCTCCGCTTCCTGATACACCAATTCCTCAAAAACGATCATCTGCAATGCGCCCTGACGGATGGAGGCTTCTTGCGCCTTAGGAAATCCGTTGTGTTGGCGGGCGTAGGGAAAGATTTCGAGCATCTCGCGTAACAGGTCGCGGTCCGTTAGAACCGCCCCATTCACTTTGGCAACTGGTTTGTCGCTGACTTGGAAGGAGGAATTGGGAGATGCCGCCGGAGGAGCTTGCTTGGGAATGCCAGTAGAATTGTGGGAGGAAACCTGAGCATTTGCGTTTGCTGCCGCCGCTAGTAGTAGAGCGAAGACTACCAGGTACTTCATGAACTGCCTCCTAACCTTTCTAAAAGAGAGGGGGAGAGCATTTTTCTCTCCCCCTGGCACGTCAGTGATCATCACTGGAACGTGGTTCCAATACCCATGGTGTTGTTGGACTCGTTCGCTTCCCCAAAGTGGCACTGGCGGCAGAACTGAGTCGTCGAGGCTGCCGTGGTGCCGGACGGATTCGGGGTTAGGTTCGGATTGTAGGGACCATTGATGAAGAACATGGTTGCGTAGAACTTGCCGCCACCGTCCGCAGCGATTTGGCTGGCGGTTGACGATGTGTAGACAGTCATTACGTGCTGGTTGTGGCAAGTCGTGCAGGCTACGTAAGGCTTACCCGCGGCGGTTACGCCATAGGGGGCTCCGTGCGCGCCGGGTGCCAAGGCTGGCCAACCGTAGTTCGCCACGAATGTCGCAAATGGACTTCCGGCCGTCACGGTGAATGCGGTGCCGCTCCACACAAGACCATTCGTCGTGGTGCTGATGGTTGCGTTCAGCCCTACTGGGTGGTCGTTGTTATAGTTCCCTGGTGTGGTGCCATCGTTACCAAGTAAGGTCGGAATCTTCGCTGAGCCGTACGCCGTGTTCTTTAGATAACCAATTCTCTGCTCATAAGACTGGTTCGTCATCATGTTGTTTGCTGTGACGTTGCCGTCATGGCAGCTGAGGCACAACATAATGCCGCTGACTTCAGTACCGCCCGCAGTCAGTGTGGAAGGCAGAACTTCGACGTACCGGCCGCTATCACCAAATGCCAGCGACTTTCCGTATAACGGGCTAGCATCCTGGCCCCACAAAGCATAGTTTCCGGTGTCGCTTCCGGTGGTCTGAGCATGGCCGGATCCCCAAGAGCCGCTGTGAGGAGAATGGCAGCCAGCGCAACCGCGCCCGTTATTGTTGTGAGCGCCAAGGACGTCGATGGTCGATGACCAAGCCTGTCCCATAGCCAAACCGGCGCTGGCCAGTGCGAAAAATGCTACTAAAATCGCTTTTTTCATGTTGAGTGTAAAACCTCCATTGGTGTTGCAACACTTTCTTACGTACACTTCGAATAGCCAGCGCCTGGAGCGGGCGCAGCCTGTGATGTCCCAAAGTGCACCCCGGGTGCCGAATCGACACAAACGCCCCGTTTTCCGGGAGAACGCGTAAGGTTTTAATTTTCTGTGGAGTACGAGGAACGGTTTGAACTTGCGGCGGGCCGGACGCCCGATTCTGGAGCGGTCGCCTTGCGCCATATGGCCCAGAGTGATGCGAATTCACACAGACTCCCGTAACGAAAGTAAACGTGTTAGCGGTCACAATTGGTATGGTCAACTGCACAGCCGCTCGCTTTCGCTCTTTATTCGCAGCCAATTTGCATCTGGGGTTGCCCGCAAACAACCAGCCATGTCCGCTAGACAGTCTGCACGTTCGTAGACGGTGATCAAAATGTGGGCGTCACGGTTTTGTCGGGGCCGCAGCGGGGGTCGGCGGCGGCGTTGCTGCGGGTGAATTGGGAGCTGTGGTACTCGCCGCATTCGTCTTCTCGGCTGCGGCTTTTTCCCGTTGTTCTTCCCGCTTTTTGCGTTCGGCGTCGGCCTGCGCGTCAGTTACATACTGAAATTCCTGGGCGCGTCCCGGAAAAATCTCGGTGGTGAAAACGCGGTCCCACTTGTCGATCGCAATCCCGACGAGGCCCTGAAATTGACCTGGCAGCAGTCCGTGGCCCCCAAAGGCGATCAGTAGTTGCGCTTCGTGGTTGAAGACCTGAATTCTGTCTTGCATGCCGTCGGCCACCCAGATGTGCCGGTCGCTATCGATGGCCACACCTTTGGGCCGGGAGAAGTATCCGGGTCCGTCTCCGTTCTTTCCGAAAGTACTAATGAATTGGCCGTCCGCGTCGAATAACTCGATTCGATTGTTCATGGTATCGGCCACATAGACGGTCCCTTCGCCATCCACAGCCACCCCGGCTGGCTTCGCGAAATCTCCGGGTGTGGTGAGTTCGTGGTTGTGTCCAGTAGTGCCGATCTTCCGGAGTAGCTTGAGAGTGTCGGCGTCATAGACCAGAACCTGATCCAACGAGATGTCGGTAACGTACAAAAGCCGGTTTCGGCTATCAATCGCCAGTCCACCGGGCTCGACCATTCCGTCCGTAATCACGTCTTGCGCTTTATGATTTTTGTCGAATACCAGCACGTGCCGGAGGCCGGGGTCCGAAACAAACAGACGGTCGTCATCGTCCATGGCCAGCCCTATAATGCGCACAAAGTGCCCATCGACGCCGTTTTTGATCAGCTCGACCTTCTTCGTTTCGTCCGTTGTGAAAATGAAGATCGCCCCAACCTTCTGGTCGGCCACATACAATCTCTTCTGCGAATCCACCGCGACTCCGTACGGCTCCACCAACTGAAATGGCATGCTGAACACTTCATCATTCGACTGGGTGCCCGCGAGGCGATCCATCCACTTATTCTTTTTCTGGACGTTTCCCTGCAGATTTCTTTTTTCTTTGTCCGCGGAGTACCAATCGATATACCGAATCCTCGCGATCGCGGGGGGGTTGGGCCATACAATGAAGGAATAGTCGATAGGCTTGACGACCGCCGGAGTGTCGTCCTTCTTTTGCTTTTTGTCGGCGTGCAGCGCCAGCGGGTAAAGCGCCGCCAGCATGGCCAAGGCCAGCAGTGCGCCAACCGATCGCCAGAGCCCCGTGAATTTTGCTGTGTTTCTCCGCATCGCGATCTCCTGAACCTTCCCTCTTACCGCTTGGTCAGATCCTTATGACAGGTGGCGCAGAACTGCGCGTTATTTTGCTGATCGTTGGCCAACAAATCCGGATGGGCCGAGGCGTGCGGCTGGTGGCACGTCAGGCAACTGAGTTTCTGGCGCACCTTGCTCACGTCGGTGGGGTCCATCACGTCAGAAACAGGATGCCCCAGGGTGGGATGGCCTTTGCCGTATTCCAGCGGCAGCACCACCACTTTGTTCTTCTTGAAATAGTCGTCGGGCAGCGTAACTTTGCCGTCGAAAATCTTGATGACGCCCGCGGCTTTATCTGGCACCGGCACCGAGTCAGGCCCGTGGCATTCCAGGCACAGCTTGTTGCCATCGGCGCGAAGCAGTTTTTCGCGGCTTCCCCCGTGCGGCTCATGGCAGGTGGCGCAACCCTGAACAAACGCGGGCTGGTGGTGCACGGGTTTCTTGGCCAGCTCGGCGATGTCCGAGTGGCACGCCAGACAGATATCCACGCCGTTGGTTTTGGGTAGTCCCGGCTGATTGCTGGCATGTGGATTGTGGCAATCGGTGCAATCGCCGGCCGCCCCCGGGTGCTGCACTTTCGCGGTTTCAATTTGCTTGGCCTTCTCATCGTGACAGGTGACACAGATGGCCTTCGCGTCCGTCTGCGTCAGCACGACTTTTCCGTCTTTGGCCGGCGCGTGGCAGGTGTCGCACTGCTTGTCGGCAAACGGCGGATGCGTAAACTTCGCCAGCAACTTTGGCGCGGCCGATTGATGCGGATCGTGGCACTGCACGCAATTCGCAGTGGCGAATGGCTGATTGTCATGCGCCTTCTGCAAGGCTTCGTCTTTCGGGTCATGGCAATCGATGCACAAGGCCGGCGGCGCCTTCGTGAGATGGAAATCAAACTCGATCTTCCCCGGCTCTCCGGTTTTGTGGGTCACGTGACAGGTGTCGCAGCCCATGTCCAACGCTGCGTGCCGGCTGCCTTTTTCAGGGACGTTCACTCCTGTGGTGTGGCAGGTCAGGCAAAGGTTATCTTTCTGATCGCCCGAGGTAGCTTTCAGCAATTGATTCTTGTAATCGGATTCGTGAGGATCGTGGCACTTCAGGCAATCGCGAACCGCGGGCTTGTGGATCGTACCTTTTATATCTGCGGGATTCTTGTCCGCGTGACAGGTGAAACAGAGCGCCGCTGGAGTCGCGGTAATTAGCTTCACGCGGGTCACATCCTTGTTGACCCGAACCTCGTGGCAGCTTGTACAACCGGTTGCCACTGCCGTGTGTACGTTCTTTCCTTTGGCCTTGTCGGCGTGGCACTCCAGGCATTTCGCGGAATCGGCATTCTTGTCGAGTGGTACAGGATGGATGTCAGCGTGGATGGGAATTACTACAAGGAGTACGCCCGCGAGCAGGCCCAGCCCGATTCCAGCATATTTCTTGGAATGGACCGGGAGTTCAGGCATTGCTCTTCCCCCACAGGCAAACGACGCGCAGCATGGGGACGGTGTTCGTCTGTAGGGTGCTTGTCTTCTTTGCTTCCGGATATCTTTCGCCTGCCAGTACGAGTGCAGTGGTTAGCGCCACCGCAAAGAGCAGCAGCATCACTAAATACGCGATCCGGTGGGAGCGATTTTGAGTTTTCACCGTCATACCCATTTGTCCTTCAGCCAAGGAGTTCGAAATGCTAGGCCGACTTCGCCATCTCTAAATTTGGGTGGACCCCGAAATGCGATGCTCCTGAATGCACCTGCTGTGCCGAATTGGGCAGAAGTGACACAATTTGCCACATCCACCCGAAGCCCTTTAACTGCTGCGACTTAGACCCCCTCGAAATTGTGACGGGCGACACGTATGGTACGGTCAGTTTATACGTTCTTTGGGTCATTTAGCTCAAATGTGACGTGAAATCACACAGCATTTCGATGGCCTTGCTTTGCCGGCCACTTTCGTTTGCTCGCGCATTTGAGCGCTTTGCTGAACTGCAATCCGCGGTTGGGTTTTCCATCGAACTTATAGCCACTAAACGATCAGCGACTCTGCCCTGTAGCCTGCAATAGTTGCTCACCTAATTGCAAAGCCGCGCTGTTCGTCGGATCGATTTGCAGTGCTCCGGCAATCTGCCTCTGTGCGTTTTGATAATCGCCAAGCTTCAGCAGTATTTCTCCTGAATTGATCAGGCAGGAAAGCGCAATGTCTCGATTTTTTGTGAGCCGTCCCGCGGTTTGGTATTGCTCCAATGCGTCCTGGAGTTGGCGCCGATGGTACAGAATTTCCGCCATATTGTAGTGACAAAAATCGTAACCGGGACGCAGTGTGCATGCTTCGCGATAATGTTCAAAGGCCTGGTTATAGCGGTTGGCGCCAACCAGCGCATCCCCGAAAGCCTCTTCCAGCGCTGGATCGGGCCGGCTGGCCACCGCGCTCGCGTCGGTGAACAAGGTGACGCCGTCCTGCCAGCGCTCCAAATAACGCGAGGTGTCGATGCCGTACACGGTGATCAAGCATAATGCCACTACCGCCGGTATCGCTCGAGGCAAACCACCGATCGCCTGAACCAGAGTGTTCCAACCCCACGCCACCATCAGAAACAGGCCGATGCAAGGAATGTACGCGTAACGATCGGCCATGGCCTGTCTACCGACCTGCACGATTCCGATGACTGGAACCAGCGTCACCAGAAACAGGAACCAGCCGGTCACCAGATATCGCGCTTCGCGAAAATACAGCACCACCGCTGTGATCGCTATCAAAAACACCGCCGATGCAAAAAACGCGCTCCATTGTAGAGACTGTTCGGGGTGCGGATAGAAGACCGACAGGTTAGCGGGCCAAACTGTTTTCTGAATGTACCCAACATAGGAAACAATTGCATTTCCTATTCGAAATTTCAGCGGAAGCGCGGATATGTCCGCGAGCGCACCGCCAGCACGCTGCGCGAACATCGTGATTACGGAACTGGCCGCACTCAGCAACAACAAGGGCAGCTTTTCGAATAACAGCCGAGGCCATCTCTTTCTCGCTGGAAATTCCTGGTATCGCTCCAGCGGCCAATAATCGAGCAACAGCAATACCAGCGGCAAAGTCACCGCCATGGGCTTGGACAGCAACGCCAGGCAAAGCCCCACGACCACGACAAGGTATCGTTTCCAACCGGGATTTTGAACGTACAACCCATAGGCGCCAATCGTGAGCAGACAGAAAAATGTACTCAACAGGCTTTTTCTTTGGGCCACCCACGCGACCGTTTCCACATTCAGCGGGTGCACCGCGAACAGCGCGGCCACAAACAAACTTCGCCATGCAGCGCCCGTGGCTTTTTGCAGGAGGAGAAAAAGCAGTAGAACATTGGCCACATGGAGGGCAAGGTTCACGAAATGGTGAGGTCCGGGATTGAGCCCGAACAGTTGGCAATCCGCCATGTGCGAGATCCACGTTAGCGGATGCCAGTTCGCTTCATATACGGCGGTGAATGCCCACACGAAATTGCCAACATTCAGGCCCGTATTCACGTGGATGTTTTTAACGATGTACGGGCCGTCATCAAACACGAGAAAAGCATGATGAGTGACTGGGGCGTAGAGGAGCAGCGTGGCCAGTGCCAGCAAGAGGCACAGCAAAATAGGTTTCTGGTGCAATTCGTCAAGCCATCGTTGCAATGCGCGTACACCCGTCTTCAGATTTACGAAAGATCAAGGGTCCTGCCAATGGTTTTTCTCCGCTCTGCGGCAAATCACATCTGCTTGAATCAAGAGCCGCTCTTCGCCCGTTCCCAGCCTTTACTGTAAACTACTGGTTCAACGGTAATCGGTCGATTCGCTATCCGTTTTCTCTGGGGGTATCGTTTTTTGAAGACTATCGCGCTGGTTTCCATTTCTATTGCGCTTTCTATCCTTGCCGTGATCCTCTTCAGCAGCCCGTCTGCAGCGGGCGATTTATCTGATCTATCCGCGACGCAAGAGCATCATCTCCGGCTGTATCACACGCACACCGGCGAACATATCGACATCGTTTATCGTCGCGGCAATCAATATTTGCCCGAAGCGGAAGCGAAGCTCGACTATTTTCTACGCGATCATCGCACCGGAGACGTGAAACATTACGACCCTCATGTGTTCGATATTCTCTCCGATCTCGCTGCGACCATCGGCCATCCGAATGCCGAGATTGACGTCATCTGCGGGTACCGTACTCCCTGGAGCAACCAATTTCTACGCGCCCATTCCGCGGGCGTAGCGAAGAACAGTCAGCACATGCAGGCCCACGCGATCGATATTCGCATTCGGGGAGTGGACACGCTGACCCTACGCAATGCGGCCTTGGCGCTCGGACGCGGCGGTGTGGGCTATTATCCGCGATCTGCTTTCGTGCACGTAGACACTGGCCGCGTTCGTACGTGGTGCTATGGCTGCTCTTCGTCCCACGCCCCAGCCGAATAAATTACGACTCTCTGAAAGAGCCCGCTGGGCTTCCGTTCAATTTGTTCCGTACGCAGCGTCAAACCGCTTGGCCAGCGCTTTATCGTAGCCGTACAGGTCATTGAAAAAGAACACCCGGCCATCCTCTTTGACGATGGCGGTACCGTAAACGATGAACACGGGAATGGGATGGATCAAATTCACCTGTTGTTCCCTTTGCGCCTTGAAAGCCGCTTCGATCCGCTCGTTTGTCCATCCCGGATTATCGCGGAGCACCCATTCCGCCAGAGCTTTCGGATTTTCCACGCGAATGCAGCCATGACTGAAATCGCGCCGGCTCTCGCTGAACAGCGATTGTGATGGCGTCGAGTGCAAATAAATGTTCTGGTCGTTGGGAAAAATAAACTTGATCAGCCCCAGGGCGTTTTCGGGTCCCGGCTTTTGGCGCACCATCAGTTTTCCCGCGCGCAATTGCGCAAGCGTTTCGTCGCTCACCACTCCGTCGGTCACCACCTGTCCGGAATAGGTTGCCACTTCATAATTATTTTTCTGCAAGTAAGCGGCGTCCTTGACAATCTTCGGAATAAGCTCGCCCCGTAAAATGCTGGGCGGCACATTCCAATAGGGCCAGAAAACCACGTACTTCATATCCTCTTCCAGCAACGGCGTCTGCGTTCGCACCGCTCGGCCCACCACCACTCGCATGGTCAGGGCAGGCTTTCCCGGCGCATCGTAGGCACGCAAAATAAACTCCGGGATATTCACGATGATGGGTGGGTGCTCGAAATTTTCCGGGATCCATCGCCAGCGTTCCAATGTCAAGCGTAGTGCTTCCACCCGCTCTCGCATGGACCGATTTAGCTCGGTGATGGTTTGCGGCCCCAATTTCCCGGCGGCTTCCAACCCGTGCCGCTCCTGAAAGCGCTTCACGCCATCCACCACTTCGCCCGAATAATCCTGCGAATTTTCAGGCACCGGCACGGAAGCCGGCAGGTCGCCCAGAAACTGCAACCTTTTTACCAGCTTGGCCACGCCTTCATAAGATTGTCCGGGCGCCACCGGCTTGCCCACTTGCGGCAGAGGATCGGCAACCTCCTGCTTAGCCATCAGCGTATATTGCTCCAATGCTTGCAAGGTGCGCCGATAACCGGGATAGGGCGGCTCGATCGACGCCACCACCTCTTTCACACTGGGTGCACTCGCCACCCTTTTCCAAAGAAATTCGCCGGGATTGTGTTTCTCACGATCGGGATCGAAATCTTTGTGCAATACCTTGGGATCCACCTTGCCCAAATGCAGATCGGAGCCATACCGAACCCCCGAAACCGTAAGTGCCACATCAAAATTAATCAGCGCCGTTTCCGAAACCCCGCCGGGACTCTGTAGCGCCGACAACCTTCCGGCCCAGCGCTCCGCATCATAATCCTTGGCGTCGAGTCCCTTTTGATCCGCGTTCTCCAGAATTTCGATCAGCTCCATCGCTTGCGGCGTCGGCTTGCCTCCGCGGCTCCATCCCAAGCGCCATCCGCCCTCGTCGTAAAATTCCTTCACCGCGGCTTGGTATTCGGAGAAGTTAGGCCATTGCAGATCGTTCAACTTCCCGCTATTTACGATGGCGCGAAGCTGCTGCTGGCCCGCTGCAGAAAGTGCGCCGGCCGTTGCCGCAGTTTGCCCTTCCGTCGTTGCATGGCCCGCTGGCTGTAAAGAGACGGCTGGGCCCATGCCGGTGAAACCTAAGGCCACGCACACCAACAGCAGCGCCCGTTTTTTCATAGCTGTCCTTTTTCCTTGAGCCAGGTTTTTAGGATTGTACCTGCAATACCGCCGCTCCGGGTATTGCGTCGTTCTTCAACGCGTTCAGTGCGGAATTTGCCTCATGCAATGGATAGAGTCGTACGTGCGTCCGGATGTGAATTTCCGCCGCCAATTTCAGGAACTCTTCTCCGTCCTGCCGGGTATTATTGGCTACGCTGCGAATCATGCGCTCCTGGTACAACAGGTCGTAGGGAAAACTGGGAATGTCGCTCATGTGGATTCCGCCGAGGATCAAGCGGCCGCCTTTGCGCAGCGCCTGCAACGCTGCGGGTACGATTTCCCCCGCGGGCGCAAACACAATGGCCGCATCCAGTTTTTCGGGCGGCGCCTCCAACGTGCCACCGGCCCACTTCGCGCCCAACTCTTTCGCTAAAGCCTGATGCCGCACGTCGCGCGTCGACGCGTACACCTCCACGCCCCAATGCCGCGCTACCTGGATGGCCACGTGTGCCGCGGCGCCAAATCCGAAGAAACCCAATTTTGCGCCGCGCTCTAATTGCGCCATACGCAGGCAGCGGTAGCCGATAATTCCCGCACACAGCAACGGTGCCGCGTGTTCATCCGCAAGCCCTTCCGGAATTGCATAGACAAAATCCTCTGGCGCTACAATCCATTCCGCGTACCCGCCGTTCACGGTGTAGCCGGTGAACAACGGCGCGTCGCACAAATTTTCTTCGCCCCGCCGGCAGTACTCGCAGGTTCCATCCGTTTTGTGCAACCAAGCAATCCCCACTCGCGCGCCCTTCGAGAATCGCGTCGCGCCAGCTCCCAGTTGTTCGATTCTTCCCACTACTTGGTGACCCGGAATCACGGGCGACAGTTTTGGCAGCAGTTCCCCTTCGATCACATGCAGGTCCGTGCGGCACACTCCGCAGACCTGCACGCGCACGAGCACCTGGCCCGAACTCGGTCTCGGCTGGTCAACTTCCGTATATTGAAGTGGATTCGTTTCGATTCGCGCGGGTGTGCGCAGCACACAGGCCTTCATCTCTCAACCTCAATCGCCATGCAGCCCGCACACCCTGCAAAAAAAGGCAGCCAACACACGTCTTGCGGGAAATAATACATCGGACGAGGGGGGCAGCGGAAGCACATTTCGCCGCATATTTGGCTTCAGTCGCGCGGGTGTTATGCAAATCGTTATGCGTGCTCTTTCTTTACAGTGTGCTTGCAATTCTCAAGAAAAACCCGCACGACCACTGGCTGCCCGCACTATTATTTCACAACTACCGGCACCCGCGTCGCCGGCGGCGTGTTCCGGCTCCGTTCACTCCGCACCATTCCATCAATCAGGGTCATGCCGATGCCCGGTAAATCACCCAGTCGCACGCTGTCCAATAAATCTTTGCCCGCCGAATGTTGCGGACCATCCATAAACACAAAATCGGCGGGGCGCCCGACTTCCACCAGCCCACTCTCCAACTTGCGCATGCGTGCCGTGTTGCCGGTAGCGAAACAGAACGCCACCTCCGGCGGTACCTCGCCCAAAGAAGCAAGCGCGGCGATCACGCGAAGAATTCCCAGTGGCTGCACGCCCGACCCTGCCGGAGCGTCGGTGCCCAGAATGACGCGATGCAATTGACGCAATTCCCGCGCAGCCCGCAACGCAAACAGGGCAGCGCGCTCGTTTCCGTTGTGTACAATTTCCAGCGCCCGCTGCGATTTTTCGCACAGTTCCCGAATTTGCGCATCCGGCAACGCCGTGTGCCCGCCATTAATATGTCCGATCACATCCGTATCTGCCGCCAGCACCACATCCTTATCAATCAGGTTTGATCCCGGAATCGAAGGGCCGCCAGTGTGAATGGTGCTTTGGATACCGTGCTTGCGCGCCCAGCCCACCATTTGCCGCGCGGTAGCTCCGTCCTTCACGCTGCCCAGTCCCACTTCCCCCAGCAATTCCACTCCCGCTTCCGCCAACGCCCGAAAATCCTCTTCCACCATTCCCTGCTCCAGGATCGGCGCTCCCGCCAGCACTTTGACGCCACTCGGCCGCAACGCCGCGAAGGTTCTTTGCGCCGTAATAGCCAGAGCCTTCACGCCGACAGGGTCCTTCGGGCGGCCGGGCATGTGAACTTCTCCGGCGGAAATCATAGTGGTCACGCCGCCATGCAAACAACTGTCGATCCATCCCAGTTGGTTCTGCCGCGGAGTCCAGTCGCCCGCCACCGGATGTACGTGACTGTCGATCAGTCCTGGCGCCAGCGCAGTTCCATTCGCATCAATGACGCCAGTTGCTCCTTCCGTGTCCACTTCCTTCCCTTTTCCAATCGCGCTGATGCGTCCATCCTTAATAACCACAGTGTCCGCATCCAGAATAGGTTTCTGCAAATCGCCGCTCAGCAGCAATCCAATATTGCGAATCACCAGTTTTGCGCCGGCAGTCGTCTTTGCGGCGTTTTCCATCGACATTGAAAGCAAGCCTCCCACCAAGGAGTGAAATCACACATTAAGCAAACAGAGCGTTGACCGCCGCGGTGTCGAAGTATCCGGTTACCTCGGCGAGCTTTTCGCCTTTTACCCGGACTACCCAGCAGTAATCATTCATGTACACACCGCCCTTTGCCAGCGGAGTCTCGCCGTGCCATTCCACCACCACGACGTCACCCTCCGCAACGATCCGTTTCACTTTGCATGAAGTACCGCCCGCAAACACATCTTGGAGGGGCAAGTAGGTCTTCTTCATGTATTCGGCTTTGCTGTGGGAAACACCGGAGATTGGCTGGCCGATCGCGGTCCATTTCAAGTCATCCGCAACCGCCGCAAAGAAGCCAGAAGAATCCCCGTCCTCCCATTTTTGGAACAAGTCACTCACAACCTCTTTCGCGCTCATTCCTTTCTTCACCTTGTCCTACGTTACACGCTCATTCAGCTTCAATTTATACGGAATCTCCACGCAATGATAGGTTACGTAACACGTCGGCGCGTCGAGTAAATCAGGCACACGCTAATCAACGTTTTTGCAACATCACAGACGACGCTAGCGGTCTGCTATGGCTCTTCCCAGTCCAGCCAGTAAACATCGGAGCTGCCCGCGTCGCGAAACACCAATGGCGAGTCGTCGGGCGCCCGCGAAAGCGATGAATCGCTGAACCGTCCCGGTAAAATTGTTCAATATTGAACAGTCAGCAGTAGTGCAAATCCCTAAGATGCCAACGAATAAAAGGGAGGCAGGACGACCTGGACTGCCTCCCTTCCCGAGAATGGAGCTTAGGAGGTTGGAACCATGTATCGTCGCAGACTGCCCTTCGATGCAGGCCTCAAAGACATAAGGAGAGAAGCGCGGGACCTTCTTCGTGCCTTACGACGACGAGACGCTGCTGCATTCGGTAGATTCCAATCCTATGATCCTGTGGCTGGCTTGCTCGGATCAAGGTTGGACGATGCGCTGTTTATAGTTGCTCGCGAGTACGGCTACAGTAGTTGGCAGAAACTAAAGGAACGTCTCGGCTCCTGATAAACCCGTGCCCCGGCCCTACAGTTTCGGCCCAGCCATTGAGCGTAGATTGCAGCATTGTGTAAGCAATGACGAGCAAACTAATCTTGAAACCAGTCGCCAAGTCCCATAACGGCCTGGAATACGGATCTGGGCCGGTCATAATTTATACCGTTGAGGGTCTACCTGAGGGGCAGAATCTTTTGATTCGGAATGTCCGCCCCCGCTCGCAAGAAGGCGAATGGCAGGTGGGCAAGCGCACCACCGGGATGGCCACAAAGTGGACGGGCGCTTTCAAGACCGCACAGGATGCCCTTCTCCAACTACAAAAGGAAATTGACTCCCGGATATGCGACCAAGCTTAGGCGGCGCATGGGAAAACTCTATCGCTCGTTTCGCCTAATTCACCTCGGCGAGCATGGCGTTACGGTTGCTTCTTGGCCATTACGCTAACTCTTCATTTCGAAACATGAGACAAGCAGCCACGCGAGCCTGCGAAGGCGTGCGCGCGGAGTGCGCCGTCAACAACGGCAGTGAGAAGTTGGTTCAACGCTGGAAGGGTCGTGCGGTCATATTTTTCGGCATCTTCGCTGTTTTCCCAGAAGGTGTAAACATAGAACATTTGCCCGTTACCCGACAGGAGAATGAGCTGGTCCAGAAAACCTTTCTGTCTGCGCAACAGTGGCAGCACCTCATGTTCTACTTTTTGCAGGAACTGGCTGGCAGATTCTGATTTCAAGCATAGAGAAACCTTGCGAGCGTACATAGGACTCTCTTTCTTCTGACGAAGGGAGTCGATCAGGAGGACGGTAAACTAGTCTCCAAAGCCTGAGCGCGGCCTCGAATCGTGTCGTGTGAAATATTTCCGCGAAACCAGTTTCACTTTTCGGCAATCTGGGGCCGGGAAATGTCTGGAAACGTTATCGCCAAGATGATCGGAAATCTGTTCAATACGGGACAGTTCTCAAGATTTGCAAGGTTGCATCCAAGGTCCTTCCACGAGAAGGCTGGCCCTTGTCCATGAGTCTCCTCTGTTTCTCAATTGCTGGTTTGCGTTTTGGTCGCTAGGCTCTTCCAAAAAAGTCCTTGTCTGCCTCGCTGCGCCTTAATGAGCCTGAAGCTTCTTCGCTTCCTCGGCAAGAACTTGCGTGGTTTGCTTCAAATAGTCGGCAATGACGGCAAATTCCTTCGCGCTGTACTTGTCCAACAGCTTCGACATCCTGGCGCCCTGCCCTTCATAAAGCCGGTTGACCTCACGAAGCTTTTCCGGAAGTGCACGAACCGTAACCCGGCGGCGATCGTCGGTGTCGCGTTCGCGGAGTACATATCCGGCACTCTCCAGCCGGTCAATCAGCGCTGTGACCGCCGCCCCGGTCAGTCCGGTCTCCTCCGTGAGCTCCCCAGCGGACATCGATTGCTTAGAAAGTAGCCGGAGAGTTCTCAGGTCCGTCGCGTGGAGACCGAGCTTTTCAGCCACGACCGAGTGAAACGTCAAGACTCGGGCAGCAAAGGCTTGCACTAGAGGCACATAAACTTTCATTTGCGCGCTTGACATAGCAGCAATCCTCATTTTAGTATTTAGATTATCTAAATATTAGATCACCTAAGTAAGTCTAACAAACAAGATGGAGTCAAACAATGGCAACACTCGACACCCACGGAATCTCCCTTTACTACGAACTTCACGGGAATCCCTCGAACCCTCCCGTTCTTCTGCTGTGTGGCTTGGGCGGTGTGGGAAAAAGCTGGGGGTCGCAGATCCAGCGTTTTGCTGAAAACCACTACGTGATTGTGCCGGATCACCGGGGAACCGGCCGAACCACGCATACCCTGAAAGGCTACACCATAGAGCAGCTGGCCGATGACGTGGTTTCGCTGATCGAACATCTTGCTGTCGGACCCGTGCACGTCGTCGGTTCTTCGACTGGCGGCGCCATCGCGCAGTATATGGCTTTGAACCATCCCCAGACGGTGCGCTCTCTCACGATCTCTTCCAGCTTTGCTCGTTTCGACGCTTTCACGCAACGTGAGTTCGCCGTGCGGCGCAAAATGGCCGCCGAATGGGATCGGCATTCCCTGTTCTCCGCATATGCGCTCTTCCTCTTCTGCCCGAGGTTCACGCGGGAGCATCCCGATCAGGTAGCGGCGTGGATCGACCAAGTGGCAGGCCACCCTGCGGGACCGGAGGATCGTGAAATTGCCTTAAAGCGAATCGATATGATCATGAACCACGATGCGCTTCCGCGGCTGGGTAACATCCGGCAGCCCTCGTTGGTCCTCTGCGGCAGCCACAACTTCTGCACGCCATTACCGCTCTCGGAGGAGATCGCCCGCGGCATACCCGGCGCCGAACTGGTAGTCATCCAAGACGCCGGTGAGCTCACTGAACTTGAAAAACCAGAGGACTTCTTTCGAATTGTCGGCAGCTTCATCGCTCGTCATTAATCTGTTGACTTCATTGCTGAAACGCTGGCGTTGCTCTCTGAAGCGAGCCCACCAAATGGAGAGGTTCTGGTTGAACGGGCCAAACAGCTGCGCTGGGCCGAACGAAATGGCAATTTCGACAAAGTATTCGCAGAACTGAACCGGCGCCGCGACCAGCCAGAATGACCTTCGCCAGCAACTTCAGTCCCGATTAACGCTCACCTGACTTCGATGCACATCAGCACCAAGCTCGGAAGCTCGGCTCTGTGTCGCTTCATCGCTTCGTTACTGCCCAGCAACCACCGCGGGACACGATTTGCATAGGGTGTCCCTATCCGTGTTCCAGTCCCGGACACAAGATGACAAAAATGTAAGGTGCTTGTCATCTTGGCGTTTGCGCTGCGCTGCTAGATTCGCATACCGCAGGGAACCCATCCCCCTGACGAAAAAAATTTCACGGAGGAAAGAGGAGAACCGTATATGTTCCAAAAATTCCCTCGAAGCAATTCGAGGATCAAGCTTCTGCGTCCGCTAGCCGGTCTGCTGGTGGCGGGGCTGACTTTTGCGGCGCTCGCCGCTGCTCAGTCTGTGCCGTTCCCGACTTACCAGGTAGGTGAGAACAAGAACGGGTCGCAGGCCCCCGACTACCCGTCGACCTTGCCGACCCCGTGGGTCGTCAGTGACGGCGCTATCATCACCCCGGTCGGCACTCAGGTCTACCTCGGCACAACGACCCGCGCCAAGGCGATCGCGCTGAACCCCACCGGCAATCACACCGCCGCCGTCCTTCAGATGGGCGCGCCACAGGCCGTAACAATTTTCAATACCCAGACCGGGGCAGTGTTGCAGACCTATAGCAGCCTCGGCGGCGACGCAGACGGCAGCACCACCGGTATCACCTATACGCCGGACGGCAAGTACCTGCTGTTCAGCCAGGACGGCAGTTACGGCCCTACCAGCTACGTATCCATCGCCAGTGTCAATCCAACTACAGGTTTGCTCTCGAGCTACACCCAAGTGTCTGTTCCGATCGCGGTCAACAGCGTGGGCAAACTGACGAACGTCACTTGCTTCTCGAACAGCCCCGGGGGGACCACAGGCAGCTTTGAAATCCCGTGCGGCTACCCCTATTCGATTTTCTCAGATGACACATTCACTTCCTATCCCATGGGCATCGCGATCTCGCCGGATGGCAAGACCGCTTACGCCGTGCTGGACAACAACGATACGCTGACCAAGATCGACCTGACCCAGACGACACCGGTTCAGGGTGCGCAGATCCGCGTCGGAAATGTCCCGCACAGCGTCGTGGTGTCAGCCGATGGCAAGACCGCCTACGTCTCCAACGAGGCCGGCCGGATTGCCACCTCCAACGATTTCCAGGAATACTCCAACGGCACACCGGTGGTGGCCCACTATCCGACTGGCTCCACGCGCACTGGCACGGTTTCCGTAGTCGACCTGGCCACGTTCACGGTTACCGACAGCATCGAGACTGGTCTCCACCCGACCGGCATGGCGTTCTGGGGCAAGAACCTGCTGGTTGCCAATACCTATAGCGACAGCATTTCGGTGATCGACGCGAACAGCAACCAAGAAGTGCGGAAGATCGACCTTGGGCTGCCCGTCGCGGTGCCTGGCGAATGGGAATCCGCGTATGGAGCGGGGCCAAACTCCATTGCCGTCGATGCCAAAAACGACATCGCCTATGTCGCGCTATACAACGCCAATGCGGTCGCGGTAGTCGACCTCAACAACCCGTTTAGGCCTGTCCTGGGCCTGATCCCGGTAGCCTATGCGCCGAGTTCGGTTGTGCTGGACACCGTGGACAATGCGCTGCTCGTTGCCAACGACAAGGGCATCGGCACCACAGGCTTCGGTGTGGCAACCCCTCCGACCAAGACGCCCGAAAATTCGTACGCAACATATTATGGCGTGTCCTCCTTTAACACCCACCAGGACCTTGGCACCGTGAGCATCGTACCCGTGCCCACTTTTCCTGCCTTGTGGACGATGACCCAGCAGGTCTACCACAACAACCACTGGGATTTGTGGGAAAACATCCAGTCGGCCGCAGGGGGCAACCGGTGGGCCAAACCGGTCGCGATCCCGGAGAAGATCGGCGATCCGTCGAAGATCAAGCACGTCTTCGTGATCATTCGTGAAAACCGCACCTACGATCAGATGTTGGGCGACGTGGCCGAAGGCAACGGCGACGCATCTTTGGCAGTCTTCGGTGATCGCTCGAGCTATGCCGAATACCCCGTGGTAACGCCCAACGCGCACACGCTGGTGCAGCGCTTCCCGCTTCTGGACAACTTCTACGACCCGAGCCGACAGTCGGCCGACGGTCACAACTGGATTACCCAGGCCATAGCGCCCTACGCCGACGACATCCAGTCTCCGGACTGGCTCCGCGACTACCCCTCCAACGGAGGCGATGCGATCGCTTATCAGAAGAAGGGCCATCTGTGGGATGTGGCGGCCACGGCTGGCATCAAGGTGAAGAACTACGGCGAGTACGTCGAGTACAACACGTTCACCGTGCCGGGTTGCACGCCGAATAATTATACCCAGACTAATTCTTATAACGGCCCCGGCAAGGCGGTGGAGTTACCCTTCATCGTCACCGACAGTTGCGAGCCGAGCTGGATCCAGTTCTACAACGACACCCTGGAATATGAGAATGGCAAGGAGCCGCAACTGCAGTATTACGACGTCATCGGCTCGGTCACACCGCTGCCGAACCTGTATAAGGTCACGGTGCAAAACTACCCGCAATTCGATCTGGGCATCCCCGATCAGTACCGGGTCGATGTCTGGAAGCAGGACTTCGCCAAGGACGTGACCGCCGGTACGGTCCCGCAGTTGAGCTTCCTGTGGATCATGAGCGACCACACCACCGGCCCACCGAACGCAACAGCCGAACAGGCCGATAACGACCTGGCCGTTGGGCGCGTTATCGACATCATCAGCCACAGCAGCGTGTGGAATGACTCGGCGATCTTCATCGAGGAAGACGACGCGCAGAACGGCGTCGACCACGTGGACGGTCACCGCAGCCCGGGTTATATCGTCAGCCCTTACGTCAAGCAGCAGGTAAACAAAGATGGCACCGGCGCCGGCGTCGTCGCAGATAGCACCTTCTACACGCAGGTCAACATGACCCGCACGATCGAGCAAATCCTCGGTCTCACGCCCATGAACCAGAACGACCTGGTGGCCTCGCCGATGAAGACGCTCTTCGTTGACGATCCACCCAAAGACAACTTCCTCCCGTGGACGCACGTGCCGAATCAGGTCCCGCTGTGTTACGGCGTCGCGGGATACACGCCCCCGTCGAACATCCCCCCCAGCCTCAACACTTGCAGCACCACAACTGTGGCCCTGCCGGATGACCCTAAAACCAAGGCTCTGCGGGCGGGCTGGCTCAAAATGAAAACGGAGGTCTTTGCCGCCAAATATCACATTCCCGACTCCCTAGACCCAGACACGGTCAGCCACTTCGACTGGTACGAGGCCACTGGGTTTAAGGTCCCCTTCCCCGGCGAGAAGGCCGTTCGCCCCGCGAGCGACTTTAAGAGGAAGGTGCCCGCCGCTAAAGCTGACCTAGACGACTAAGATTCGTCCTAACCACAAAAGCCCTCTCCCCGGTCATCGGGGAGAGGGCTTTTTTTTGCCTCAAACCATCCTGCAGCTGTTTTGGTTCAGTACTAAACGATCCTTTGTGGGCGTTGTTTGCGTTGTCGCGGGGCAACCCGGGGAGTCACGTTCACACCGGTGGCAGCGTTGCGAGGGAGATCGCAAAAGAATTAAAATAACACCCCATGACAAGCCGAATGAATCCCAAGGTGGATGGATTTTTGCGCAAACCCAAAAAGTGGCAGCAAGAGTTCAAGAAGTTGCGAACGATCCTTCTTGATTCTGAGCTGACCGAAGAAATGAAGTGGGGCACCCCTTGTTACACGTTTCAGAACCGAAACATCGTTCTGATCCATGGATTCAAAGAATACTGCGCGCTCCTGTTTTTCAAGGGCGCCTTGTTAACGGACCCCAAGCGAATTCTCGTCCAGCAAACGGAGAATGTGCAGGCGACGCGCCAGATTCGGTTCAAGGATGTTCGAGAAATCGTTGAGCTGGAACCCGTCCTGAAAGCCTATGTTCGCGAAGCCATGGAAGTCGAAAAAGCCGGGTTGAAGATGAAGTTGAAGGCAACTTCCGAATTCAAGATTCCCGCGGAATTTCAAAATAAGTTGAATGAAGTCCCTGCCTTGAAAACCGCCTTCCATGCATTGACGCCCGGGCGACAAAGAGCCTACCTCCTTCATTTTTCTCAGCCCAAACAATCCAAAACCCGCGAGTCCAGGATTGAAAAATGCATGCAGCAGATTCTCAAGGGAAAGGGATTAAGCGATTAGCGGTGTGTCCACATAGTTCAAGGGCTCACGGTTCTCGGCGCGCAGTAATAGTTGGCTCACCTGGTCATGCAAACGACGGCGGCCGGTCCTCCATCACCGTACCAAACCTCTCGTTCGGCTGCTCGCCCATCTGAATCACGAACGTCCCACCCTCGGCTATATCCGCGTGACGAAACCAGCTCTTCGTATACGGCTTCCCGTTCCACGTCACCGATTGGATGTACGGTTTGCCGGGACCACTATTCCCCACGCTTTCCACCACCAATGTTTTGCGATTCCCTAGCTGAACGGTAGCGCGATCGAACAATGGCCCGCCAAACACATAATTCCCGCTGACTGGATCGACCGCATAGAATCCCAGAGCGCTCAGGACATACCACGCCGACATTTGCCCGCAATCCTCGTTGCCGGCGACACCGTCGGGATCATTGTGATGCATGGTCTCCAGCAGCATGCGCACGCGCGACTGCGTTTTGTAATGCTCACCGGCATATGCGTACAGATACGCCACGTGGTGGCTAGGTTCGTTGCCATGCGCATACTGTCCAACCATGCCCGCGATATCCGGCGGAGCGTCCGGCGGCAATTCTGAACTGGCATTGAACAATCCGTCCAGCTTCGCCACAAATCCCTGTTCGCCGCCGAACAGTTTCATGTATTCGTACAAATCATGCTGGTTCAAGAATGTCGCTTCCCACGAATTGCTCTCCGTGAAGTCGCGCCACTTTTTCGAATGCCCCATGCCGCGCGGATCAAACGGTTCCGCCCATTTTCCGTCGGCCAGCCGTCCACGCATAAAGGTAATCGAGCCATCAAACGTGTTCTTGTAATTCCGCGAACGCGCCAGCAGCAGCTTGTAGTCATCCTCCGCTCCCGCCGCGCGCGCCAGATGCGCCACGGCCCAATCGTCGTAGGCATACTCAAGCGTTTTGCTGACCGCTTCTTCTTCCAAATCGCACGGGATAAATCCCATCTTTCGGTAGTAGCCGAGGCCGCGATAGTTGTCGTCCATCGCGCGTTTCCGCCACAGCGGATAAGCCTTGGCATAATCCACGCCGGGAATGCGCTTTATGTACGCTTCGGCCAGCACCGGCGCTGAGTGGTATCCGATCATGCATCCAGTCTCGACCGCTTGCAGCGGCCACACCGGCACGCCAGCGGGACTCTGTTCGGCCATCAGGATCAAGGTATTCAGCAGACCCAGTAGGCGCTCCGTCTGCACCAGTGTGTAAAGCGGGTGCAACGCGCGGTACGTGTCCCACAGCGAATAGGTGCTGTAATTGTTCGCTCCCGCTGGTAACCGATGTACCTGCAAGTCCATCCCGCGATATTGGCCGTCCACATCACTGAACAGTGTGGGCGCAACCAGCGTGTGATAAAACGCGGTATAGAAAATTTTCCGGTGATCCGCTCGATTTGTCTCGATGGTGATCTTGGCCAGTTCGCGTTCCCACGCTGCATTCGCCGCGCGGCGCGCGCCATCAAAATCCCACCCGGGCACTTCGGCGTCCAGGTTCCGGACGGCCCCGTCGATGCTCACCGCGGAAAGTCCCACCTTTACCAGCACCACTTCGTCTTTGGTTGTCGGCAACTTCACCACGCACTTCACAAATTTCCCTTGCGCATCGCGAACGGCAGGTCCTAATGGCTTCGAATCCGAAATAATCTCCGCGGCAGCAAACGGCTTGGAAAATTTCATCGCAAAGTAAATGTATCTTCCGGGCGCCCACTCCTCGACACGCCGCCCGCCGGTGATGGTGTCGTCGCCCACCACGTGAATCTCCGCGCTCATCACATTGCACACTTTGCGCTGCGGAAGATCGACCGCGCCATGCACCAAGTCAATGACAAAGTGGCTGGTTGGGTCCTCGGGAAACGTGTAGCGATGCAGACCGACGCGCGGCGTCGCGGTCAGTTCCGTTAATACTTTGTAATCCTGCAGGAACACGCTGTAGTAGCCGGGCTCGGCCCGTTCCGTCGCATGGGAAAACCGGGAGCGATAGCCGTCCGTGGGATTTTCGCGGCTTCCCGACTCGGTGTGCACAGTTCCGGTCCCCGGCATAAGCAGAATGTCCAGTAAGTCCGCCGCGCCGGTGCCGCTCAAATGCGTGTGGCTGAATCCCATGATCGAAGTATCGTCGTGATGGTATCCGGAGCAATGGTCCCAATCGCCCACGCCGGTATCCGGACTCAGTTGCACCATGCCAAATGGCGTGGTCGCTCCAGGGTAACAGTGGCCGTGTCCGCCCGTGCCGATGAACACATCCACGAACTGAGTGAGTCCTTTGCCGTTAGTATTCTCGTCGTGGAGAGCGCCGAGCGCGTCCAACTCCAACTTGTTTTTTGTGGTCAACGCCAAACTGGACAACGCCGCCGATTGCAGAAACATCCTTCTGGTCACGTTTTTCGCCATCGCCTGGGCTCCTCGAAGATCTCATGCGACAAAATGTCAGGCACTCTTCAATAAGTTCGGGTGTTCCTCGCTCAACTTCACAATCAACTCCCCGAATAGCGTATTGGCCCACGCGAACCATGCCCGCGTGAATTTCGCGGGATCATCCTTATTAAAGGACTCGTGCATAAAACTGTACCTGCGTGGGTGGTCGTCAACCAGCGCAAACATTGCCGGATTTCCGCTTCGTCGCGGCTGGTCAACGCCTGCGCGATCAGCGCCATGGGCCAGATCATGTTCAGACCTTCATGCGGGCCGCCGACACCGCTGGCGGCAGTCCCTTGAAAGAAATAAGGATTGTCGCTACTCAAAACCATGCGCCGCGTGCGCTGGTACACCGGGTCGTTGACATCGCAGCAACGCAGGTAAGGCAGGCTGAGCAGTCCAGGGATATTGGCATCGTCCATGAACAGTTGATTGCCGTACCCATCGACCTCAAATGCCCAAATTGCCCCGCCATCTCTTCCCTGAATGTGCCCGTATTTCGCAAGCGCGGTTTCCACTTCACTGGCGAGCTCCCGGCATTCGGCGCCGAAAGCTGCATCCTTCAGCACTCCGTCAGACATTTCCGCCAACTGCCGGAGCGACACCACGGCAAATAAATTCGAAGGCACGTAGAACGAATACAGACATGCGTCATCCGAGGGCCGGAACATCGAATAAATCATTCCTACTGGGCGCGCAGGATTTCCAAATCCTCCCAGCGCCTGCGTATCGGTCGGATTCTCGGTTCGGCGCTGGAAATGATAAGGCCCCGGGCCGGCCGTTCGCTGTTGCTCTCGAAAAGTGGCCACCACCGAACGCATCGCCGATGCCCATTGCGGATCGAATGGCGCCACGTCCGCTGTAGCCTTCCAATATCCGTGCGCCAGGCGAATGCAATAACACAAGGAATCCACTTCCCATTTGCGCTCGGCCACTCCCGGCCGCATGTCGGTCAAATCTCCCACGGCCCATTCCAGCGCTTTGGTGCTTTTGGGGTCGGGCAAAAATGCATTCGCGTAAGGATCGATTAAGATGCATTGCGCTTGTCGCGCAATCAGCCCTCGAAACAACCGCCGCAAATCCGCGTCACCCTTCGCCAGGGGCACATACGGCCAAACCTGGCACGCCGAATCGCGCAGCCACATAGCGTCAATGTCACCCGTAATGATGAACGTATCCGGCTTCTCTTCCGTGCCGCCCACTTCGGCTGTGGTATCGAGGGTATTGGGATAGCAATTCTCAAACATCCACGCGAGTTCCGGATCCCCAATGCCCGCTTTCACGCGAACAATCTTTTCTTCAACCGTTTGCGAAACAAATTTTCGCCGCCCCACCTCGGGACGCTTGGAAACAAATTCCTGTGCTGCAGCTCTCAGCTTGACAGTCGGCATAGCCGTCATTACCGCACCAAAGGCCGCATTCTTGACAAATTCCCGCCGCGAGTAGATGACCACGCCTCCCAACAGCAAATGCGTCTCTTTCATGTTCGATCATAACTCACTCTGACCACCGCGCTTGCATTCAGCCTGATTCAATCCTCGCAATCGCGCCGCCGGTTCTGGACGCTATCAACAAGCCATGATGCTAAGCTCACAGTTAATTGCAGTTTTACTTCATGTGCGGGTAACGGCGGAGATCTTCCATGCGCTTTTTCCTCCTTGGCAGTTTCGTTGCTCTGTGTCTGATTCCCTGTTTCGCTCAGGATTCCTTAGAAGGGCCCACAAGCGAGAAGGCTCAAAAAACCTACAAAGAAGCCCTGAAAGAGTTGCAGGAACGAAGACCCGATATTGCTTTGGATGAGTTCAAGAAGGCTGACAAACAAGACGATGGAAAATGCCTTGCCTGCCAGAAACGCATCATCAAATACGCTGTCCAACTGGGCGACTGGAAAGCCGCTGAACTTGCCGCCGCAGAAATGGTCGGGGAGGCCAAAAACAGCCGGGATCAAGCTGTGTCGCATTACCAGTTCGCCGTCGTGCTAATGCAAGAGGGTCTGACCAAGCACAAAGATGAATATTTCTCTCGCGCTCATGATGAAATCGCCAAAGCGCTGACTGCTTACGCAAATTTCCCTGACGCCATTTTTCTGGATGGCAAGGCCCTCGCCAACCTCCATCAGGACGATGCGGCAAAGGCCAAGTTCGATCAGTATTTGAAATTACAGACCAATGACAGTCCCGACCGCCAGCGTGCTTTACGGTACATCGCTCGCCCGGAACTTGCTCGTGCCCGCATGGCTCCGCCATTCGCGGTCACCACACTCGACGGCACCCGCCTCTCTCTCGACGATTTACAAGGCAAGGTAGTTCTGCTCGATTTCTGGGCCACCTGGTGCGCTCCGTGCCGCGAGGCCCTTCCGCACATGCGTGAGATTGCCAAGAAATTCCAAGGCCAACCGCTGGTCATCCTCAGTGTCAGCCTCGATAGTGATGAGCAGATATGGCGCGATTTCGTTGGAAAAAACGAAATGGTGTGGCTGCAGTATCGCGATGGAGGATTCGGCGGCTCGATTGCCAAGTTGTTTTCCGTTACCGCGATTCCCCATACGTTTACAATCGACGCCGATGGCGTTACGTGGTGATACATCAAGTCTCCTTTTAGAACTGCTGACTCGAAATCTGCTGGGCTCTAAATAGTTGGTTTCGACGGAAGCGGAAGGACCCCAAGGCAAGACAGTTCGTTCATTTTTATTTCTTGGTGGTGTGATCACCATCCAAGAGCGCCATTTGAATCTATCCTCTTCGCCCCCGCATCCCGTGAAAGACTTACAGCACTCGCTAAGTGTTATGTACGTTGCCGCCGCACATTCCCGTATTACGACGCGCGAAGGTAGCGTCAAGCCTTTCTTTCCGCTCCTCATATTTGGCAACCCGTGCTCTACCTTCTTTACCGGATAGTAGCGGGTTGACCAGGGACGTAGCCTTCCATGGAACAAAGGGCCGCTCGTTGCATTTTGTAGGGACGGTTCTGTCGCATGGGGAGGAAAGTGATGGACGCTAATAATCGGGGATCGGCCGCGGATGTTGGCTTCAGCTCAGGCGGCGCGGGTACTGCAGCGCGCATGAAGCGCAATGTCGCGCGAGAGGCCGCCGACAAACTGGAATCCTCTCGCCAATCCACTGTGGGTGCGCTGGAGTGGACGGCATCTTCCCTGCATTCCGGGGCCGAGCAGATCTCCAATCTCGGGCATTCCGCTGCCGAACAGTTGGAGCACACCGCGGACTATTTTCGCGAAACCGATCTGGAGCGCATCTTCAGCGACGTAGGAGAAACCGTGAAGCGCCATCCAGGCAAATCGATTGCGGTCGCGGCCGTCGCGGGTTTTCTCTTGGCTCGCGGGTTGCGCCGTTTGATTCAGTAACTGTTTGATTTCAGGAGTACGCCATGGGGGCATCACCAACGCAACGAAGCGTCGCCGATGTTTTGCAAGATATCGTATCGAATCTCCAGCAGATTATTCGTTCCGAATTTCGTTTGGCTAAAGTGGAATTGAGCGACAAAGCCTCCAAGGCTGCCAAGCCGGTGACAGGGTTGGCGATCGGCGGCGTTGTGGCCTTTTATGGAGTGGGATTTCTGCTTCTGGCCGCAGTTTATGCCCTGGCCATGGCCGTGGCGCTTTGGCTCGCCGCTCTGATCGTCGGAGCCGTGCTTGCGATTATCGGTGCAATTCTCATCAGCGCCAGCCGATCCGCACTCAAACAGATTGATCCGGTTCCTGAAAAGACCGTTCAAACCGTGAAAGAAACAGTTCAGACAGTCAAAGAAACAGTCAAAGGAAATGTTCAAAACGTAAAGGAGAATGTGCAATGGGCGAAAGGGCAGACGAAATAGAACAACAAATTAACCGTTCCCGTGGCGATCTGACCGAAAATTTTCGGGAGCTGGAAGAGAAAGCTAAAGACGCTTTCGATTGGCGCACCTACTTGGAGGACCGTCCCGGCACTCTGCTCGCAGTAGCTTTTGGTGGCGGGGCGCTGGCTTCCGCATTAATTCCGATGCGTTCGAAGCGCGATCGACATTCCGCGGATCGTGATCGCGCTGCCGTCCGCGATAGCGCTCATCGCGCCCCCGAAAAGTCCACGAGGGTCGTCGATAAGAAAGCAAAGCAGTCCTCCGAGACCTTTGGAGCACTTAAAGGCGCGCTCATCAGCGTTGCAGCCACCAGATTGGGCGGCATCCTCGGAGACTTCCTCAACGGCTATAACAGCGAGCTTCACAGAAGGCGTCATACTCGAGCGTAATTTAAATCGCTTTTGTCCCTGTGAGATCAGAACCGGCGGCACGCCGGCTGCTGCTGCATGTCGGCATACACATCGGCGGGCCGAATCGGCTTTCATTTTCCAGTTTCTTGGCTCCGGACACGTGGTGCATCTCTATATACAGTTACGGCTCCCTGGCGCGCATTTTTGCGAATTTCCCAGGCTCCAGCGCCATAATTGTGTGGAGGTTGACATCAAGGCGGAATGCTCGCTTCAATTCTGTGGCTGATCGTCGTCGCAATTACCCTCATCGTTCCTGTACTGCTGATCTGGGGGTGGGTCCGGCTCTCCCAGGACGACACGCCCCGAACCCGCGCTAGTACCTTTTCTCTTCTCGGTTTCTCGCTTGCCACCGCCTCCGCCACGGTGGCCATTGCCACACATCTTTACGCGCGATTCGTCAGCAGCTTCCCGATGCACGATCCAACGCTCATCAAAATCTATGCCTGCGGCTGCTTCCTGTCCTTAACCGGAATTGTATTTGGCGTGGCGGGTACAGCCAGTCCAGGCGCGGTTCGTTGGCTCGCTCCGGTGTGCGCTTTCGGCACCTTTGTCTTCTGGATTCTAGCCATGAGCACCCAATGACCGCGGGAAGTCAGTGGCCAGCGGCGAGCACCAGTGGCAGCGTAAGTTTTTTCAGTTCATCTGATTTCAAAACACTCGCCGCAACCCCATCCGCACATCAAGTACAATACTCCTAACCACCTTGCGATCATTCGGCCTAATCCCCTTGTTCAGGTTTTGCCTTCTGCTCGTCGCGTTCCTCGCGGCCCGTTCCGCCCGCGCGCAGGAAACTGTCTTCGACGTGCCCAGTGCCGACGTCCTCGACAAAGGCAAGGTCTACGGCGAACTCGACGGCACCATCAATACATCGCAATCCTTCTATACCTTCACACCGCGCACGGTGATCGGAATCGGTCACCAGATTGAAATCGGCGTAAATTTCGATGGCCTCAGCGCACCCACGCTAGATCAACTCGTTATTTCTCCGACCATGAAATGGCGCCTGTGGAATCGCGACACATCGGGTTTGTCCTTCTACGTTGGCGACGACGTCTTTTTCCCCATTCGCGATCGCGAATACAACGCCGGAAATTACTTCTACGCCGCGCTCGCCAAGCGGTGGAAGCACGGCACGCGCATTACTTTAGGCGCCTACGACTTCACCCGCAGCGTCGTCGCCGACGCCAATCGCGCCGGTGGCCAATTCACATTCGAGCAGCAGCTAACCCCTAAATTGACGCTCGCCGCCGAGTGGTACACCGGAAACCAGGCGGTCGGCTATGTCAACCCCGGCGCCATCTACAAACTCACGTCCAAACTCACGCTCTACGGCGCCTACCAAATCGGCAACGCCAACCTCACTCGAGGCAATCATCAGTTCCTTTGGGAAATTGGCTACAACTTCAACTAGCAGGCTTACTGCCCGATAGCGTGCAGGTATTCCGGCCGCCGGTCGTCCTCGACCAGCACGCCGTCCCGGAAACTTACAAACTGCCGCGAATTTGCCGCAACTTTTTCTCCCGGCACGATAATCCCCGCCAGATTTAACGGATCCGTCGCCGACACGGTAATGATCTCACCGCTGGGCGCCTCCGTCCGGCTGGCTCGCAGCGACTCCACCGCTACCGGCAGCGCGAACTGTTCGCCCAGAAAATGACTCACAAATCGTCCGCCGCGAATCTCTCCACGATCTTCCAGCCGGCGCAACGCGATCAGGACTTCTCTCCAACGCGGCAGGATCGATTCGCGCGTCAGCAGTTCGCGGAACACCACGCCATACCTTCGCAGCAGCATCCAGCAAATCCCTTGCATTTGCGCCGCGTGCTCTCCCGCCTCGCCGGTAAACAGCAGCGACCACCGTCCCACACTGTCCCTCGGCCGAGCGTTTCGTCCGCTGCCTTGGCCCGCTCGCCGTTTCGGATCGATCAACGCACGCAGATTATCGAAGCCGTCCGCCGTGATCAGGCCGACGGCAACCAACTCCCACAGCCCTTCTTCAATCTCAGCCTTCAGCTTTCGCGTGCCGCGCACGATATCCGCGAAAAACGATGCGCCATGCTGTTTCAAAAATTGCAATACGTCCCGGGCTCCCGCGCTCAACCCGCGGTGATCTGTTAACCCCTGTTCCCCGCGAGCGTGCGCCATCCACTCCGCTTCTTCGCGCACAAAAAAGGTAATCGGCGCAACACTCGTTGGCGTCACCCGCCTTCCGCGCTCCCCGGAATCCACCAGCAGTCCCGGATGCGGCGATAATCTCCCCCAACCTACGGCGCCGCCCAGACACAATTGGTCCAAATTCTTCGCATCGTAGTGCAGTAGCCGTCGCGCGAGGATCTGCTGTTCCCATGTATTCGCCGGAGCCTCATACCCCTGCAACTGCCGCAGAATTTCCAGCGTTCCACGCTCCCCCACAAGCTGTGTGCCCGGCGCTACGTGCTGCCACCGGAATAGCCATCGCATGAACTGCGCCGCTGTGACTGGCTCAATCTCCTTGCGCAACCTGCCCAGCGTCAGACGATGAATGCGCGCCAGCAACCTCCGCCCGCACCATTCCGTTTCTTCGCCGGACGTGTCCGTGAACTTCCCGCGCAACACCGCGCCACTGCCTTCAATTCGCAGCAACGCATTATCAATTGCCGCCACCGGCACGTCGAGCACACCCGCCAGCGCGGCCGCTGTCACCGGACCGCAGTGCTCCATCCATCCCGCTACCCACAAGCGCAAAGTCTCGTCTCGCTCGGCCGGCTCTGCCTCCACATCCGCAACCTCAGGAGCAAACTGTGCATCGGAAAAAATCCGCACAAAGCTCTTGGCCCGTTCCGCGGCAACCCAATATGTCCGCCCGGCCACGGTCGCTAGAGTTGCCCGCCCTTGCTCCTTCAGAGAGTCGAAATGAGCACGCCACGAAGCAAGAGATTCTCGAACCAAATTCCCGACGGCTCCCCACCGCAACTCCAAAGCCGAATCCATCTTCGGCAACGCCATCAACGTCTGCAGCACGTCATGCAACTCATCCGCGTCGCGCACATCCGGCCAAGCCTCTGCCCGCGCTTCCGCAATCGCCGCAGGATCGAGCTTGCCCACTTCCGACACTACTGTTTCCGGCAACATCCGCCGCATCTCCACAGCCCGCGCGCGGCGTTCCTCCAGCGGCGCGTCATCCAGGTACGCAAACGGATTCGCATTCAGAATTTCGTGCGAGAATTGCGATGGCACCGGCGTATCCACTGCCACACAATGGATGCTCCCGTCCAGCACCCACGTCAGCACATCCTTCAGCCCGTCCAGGTCCATCGCCTCGGTCAACGCATCCTTCATCACTTCGCGCACCAGCGGATGCTCGGGAATTTGTGGTTGCGCGTCCAGATTTTCCGGGCACGCCGCCGCATCCGGAAACACCGCGGCCAACAAATCGTCCGCCCGCATCCGTTGAATCTGCGGCGGCACTTTTTTCCCGCCTTGAAATCGTCGCAGCACCAGCGCGCGCGATGCATCCCATCCCCACCGCGCCGTGAAAATCGGCGAAGCCAGCACCGCCTGCTCCAGCACATCTTTCACCGAAGACGGATGCAAGAACCGGAACACATCCGCCAGCGGAAAACTGTGTTGTTCGGACAACGCGATGTTTATCCCGTCATCCGTTGCCGACGCTTGTAATTCGAGGTTGAACGACCGGCAAAAACGTTTCCGCAACGCCAATCCCCACGCCTTATTAATTCGCCCGCCAAACGGCGCATGAATCACCAGTTGCATCCCGCCGCTCTCATCGAAGAATCTCTCGGCGATCACCGTCGACTGTGTGGGCACCTTGCCCAGCACCGCGCGTCCGGCTACCACGTGCTGGATCAGTTGCTCGGCTCCCGAACGATCCAGCCCGCACTCCTTTTGCAGCCACTCCACCGCACTCTGCGCCTCCTCGGACGCGCGCAAATCGGTCCCCGGCGCCACGCCGTGCGTCAGTTCGCTCACCTTCGCCCGCACCTCGGCCACCTGCTGCGAAAGTTCTGGCGTACGCGCCGGCGCTTCTCCCCGCCAGAACGGAATACTCGGTGCGGCTCCATGCGCATCTTCGACAAGCACCCGCCCCGATTGCACCCGGCGGATCTTCCACGAACTATTCCCCAGCAGCATGATGTCGCCAGCCAGACTTTCCACCGCGAAATCCTCGTCCACGGTCCCCACCAATGTGCCTTCGGGCTCCGCAATTACCGTGTACAGCGCGTTATCCGGAATCGCGCCTCCACTCGTAATCGCCGTCAGCCGGCTTCCGCGCCGTCCGTGCAGCCGCCCATTCACCCGATCGCGCAACAGGTACGCGCCATACCGCCCGCGCCGCGCGCTAATCCCCTCCGACAGCATCTCCACGATGGCATCAAAACTCTCTCGTTTCAGTTCACGATACGGGTAGGCCCGCTTCACCGCCTCAAACAGTTCGTCTTCCTTCCAGTCCTCGCAAGCGCACATCGCTACAATTTGCTGTGCCAATACATCCATCGGCGCATCCGGCACTGCGATGCTATCCAGATCCCCTTCGCGCATGGCCCGCACCAGCGCCGCGCTCTCGATCAGTTCGTCTCGCGTTGTCGCGAAAATCCGCCCTTTGGGGATCGCCCCATGCCAATGCCCTGCTCTGCCGATGCGTTGCCACGCCACGGAAATCGACCGCGTCGATCCAAGCTGGCAAACCAGGTCCACCGCTCCAATATCAATTCCGAGTTCCAGAGAAGCAGTCGCCACCAGCACCTGAACCTCTCCCGCCTTCAACTTCTTTTCCGCCGCCAGCCGCAATTTCCGCGATAAGCTCCCGTGGTGCGTCGCCACCGCATCGCTCCCCAATCGCTCCGCCAAATGATGCGCCACGCGCTCCGCCAGCCTGCGCGTATTCACAAACACCAGCGTCGATCGGTGCTGCCGCACCAGTTCGGCCACGCGGTTATAAATCTCGTCCCACATTTCGTGCGACGCCACCGGGCCCAGTTCGCTCCCCGGCACTTCCACTGCCAGGTCCACTTGTCGTTGATGCCCGATCTGCACAATCACCGGGTCCGGCCGGCCGTTGCCAGTCAGAAAATGTGCGATCAACTGAATTGGTTTTTGCGTCGCCGACAATCCGATTCGCAGCGGTCGCTTGTCCGTAAGCGCTTCCAGCCGCTCCAACGACAGCGCGAGGTGCGTCCCGCGTTTGTCGTCAGCCACCGCGTGAATTTCGTCCACAATCACGGTGTTCACGGTCTTCAGCATCTCCCGGCTTTTTTCCGCCGTCAGAAGAATGTACAGAGACTCCGGCGTAGTCACCAGGATGTGCGGCGGACGCTGCAGCATCGCGCGCCGTTCGTGCATAAGCGTGTCGCCCGTACGCACCGCCGCGCGAATTTCCGGCATCAGCAGCCCGCGCTCCAGGGCCAGGCGTTGAATCTCCCCCAACGGCACTTCCAGGTTGGTCTTGATGTCGTTCCCCAGCGCCTTCAGCGGCGAAACGTACAGCACCTCGGTCCGATCCTGTAGCTCTCCCGCCAGCGCCTTGCGGAACATTCGATCGATGCATGTCAGAAACGCCGCCAGCGTTTTGCCCGAACCTGTCGGCGCGGATATCAGTGTCGTTGTTCCCCGCAAAATGTGCGGCCAGCCCTGCTCCTGCGGCTCCGTCGGCACTCCCAACCGGCTCAGAAACCATTCCCGCACGATCGGATGTGCCCAATCGAGTGCCGACGCCGATGCCATTTGTGTATTCGTATTGTCCATCGAAATTTCCAACCTCGATAAGCGGAGATGTACTGCGGGTAGAGGTCTTTCGCGGGAGTAGTTAGTTTACCGCAAAACACAACAACCACCAAAATGCCGCGAGATGACGGCAGCACAGCGCTGCAGCATCGCGGGCCGGGTTTTGCTTCAGAAATTTCTCCAGCCCCTCTCCCACCTATCCCTCGGGCCAGTTGACGCACTTCCCGGGATTGGATAGCCTCGCTTTAGGTTTTCTCCCGTCGCGAACAGGAGATCACTATGAACAAGAAAACCGGTTCATTACTCTCCCGCAGACAATTTGCACGCCGCGCCGCCGTCCTTTCCGCAACTGCCACTCTGGTTCCCGCCGAAGCGATTCTGCCCTCTTCGTCCTCGGCGGCGCCTGCGCCTCAAACCGCGCCAACCGCTCCTCAACTCTCCCCGGAAGGTCAGCTCGAAGCCGATTCCCGCTATCAACAAATTCTTAGCCTCTACGGCAGCCGGCTCGACGACGCGCAAAAAGCGAACATCAAACGGATGTGCGCGGAGCTGCAGCCCACTCTCGAAAAAATCCGCAACTTCAAATTGCAAAATGGAAACGCACCGGCTCTGTATCTGAAGCCACTGGTGGAGCGCCAAAAGAAAGTCCAGCCCAATTCCCGGCAGGTGTCATGAGAGCCCGCGAATGCTGAAGGAATCGGCTCTTTTCGCATCCGTCGGCGAACTCGCCCGGCAAATCCAGGCCAAGCAGCTTTCTCCCGTCGAACTCACCGAAAGCTACCTCGAACGCAGCCAAAAACTGGGGCCAAAGCTCAACGCCTACGCCCGCATCACCGAAACATTGGCTCTGGATCAGGCAAAAACCGCGGAAAAAGAAATTCAGCGCGGCCATTACCGTGGCCCGCTTCACGGCATTCCCTATGCCGCCAAGGATCTTCTCGCCGTGAAAGATATTCCCACAACTTGGGGTGCCAAACCCTTCGCCGATCAAGTCTTCGACTACAACGCCACGGTCATCGATCATCTAAACCACGTTGGCGCAATTCTCCTCGGGAAAGCCGCCATGATCGAACTCGCCGGCGGCCTTGGCTACATGTACGCCTCCGCCTCGCTGCAAGGAGAAACTCGCAATCCCTGGGACACCGCCTGCTGGACCTGCGGCTCCTCTTCCGGTTCTGGCGCGATCGTAGCGGCGGGGCTCGCGGCTTTCGCCATTGGCACCGAAACTTGGGGCTCCATTGTTTGCCCTTCGGCATTCTGCGGCGTCAGCGGACTGCGTCCTACCTATGGCCGCGTGAGCCGCTACGGCGCTATGGCTCTGGCCTACTCCATGGACAAAATCGGCCCGATGGCGCGCAGCGCCGACGATTGCGCCAGAATCTTCGCCGCCATCGCCGGCCACGATCCTCTGGATCGCAGCACTCTTCCCATCGACAAAGCCGCGTTCACTTTCTCCCCCGCCGCCGAACTAAAGCCCCGCACACTACGCATCGGCTGGTTGACCAACGCCTGGAACGAAAAGGACTATGATCCCGCGGTCCACAAGGTCATCGATGCCACGCACAAAACCTTGCAGCGTCATTTCCCCTCGCTCAAAAGCTCCGCGCTTCCGGAGGGTCCCTGGGAAGACGCCGCGAACCTGATCGTCTCTTGTGAGGGAGCTTCCGCATTCGCCGACCTGATCCGCTCCGGCAAGGTCACCGAACTGAATGATCCGCTCGGCAAGATCGGTGGTTATCCGAACCTCACCGTTTCCGGCGCCGATTACACCGCGGCCCTGCGTATCCGCGAAATTCTTCAGGAAAAAATGGCAGACTTTTTCGAAGATTATGATGTGCTGGCCGCTGCTTCGCAGCCCATTTCCGCTACTCCGTTAAACATGGACCTCTCGAAAGGGATTGCCTACGCCGACCCGCTCGGCGCCATCGGCAATCTTTGCGGACTTCCGGCGCTCTCCGTCCCGTGCGGTTTTACGGATAAAAATCTCCCGGTAGGGTTACAGTTTGTGGCTCGCGCCGGCGACGACGACGCCGTCCTCCAAGCAGGCCGCACCTTCCAGCAATTCACCGACTTCCACCGCAAACATCCAAAGCTGTCCTAATGAACCGCCGTCTGCAGTCCAAGGACTCAACCCACCATTGCGCCATTTTTCTATGGGAATAACTAACAACCAACGAACGCCCTAGCGTTAACCCCTGCCATCAACCCTTTGCTGCGCCCCGCAAAATCTCCCCAACGGTTCGCAATATTGCCGCCCGGCTGAACGGTTTCGTCAACAACCGCACCGACGGATCCGCATTGGCCATCTCGGTCGCCGCGTGCTCGCTATATCCCGACATGTACACCACGCACAATCCCGGATGTTCCCCCTGCAGCTTCACTGCCAGCTCCTGTCCGGTCATTCCCGGCATCACCATGTCCGTCACTAACAATTTCACTTCGCCTCGATGTTTCGCCGCCAAATGGATGGCCTCGGCGCCATCTTTCGCCTCGATCACCCGATACCCGCCCGACTCCAGAAATTCCCGCGCAATTTCGCGCACATCCTGCTCGTCTTCGGTCAGCAGCACCGTCTCCGTGCCCTTGGGCAATTCCGCCGGCTTACTCGGCGCACCGGTGCGCTCCTCCGCTTGATCCAGCCTTGGCAAATAAATCTTGAACGAGGTGCCCTTGCCCAGTTCGCTGTACACCCAGATAAACCCGCCACTCTGCTTCACAATCCCGTACACAGTAGCCAGCCCGAGGCCAGTGCCTTTGCCTTTTTCCTTGGTGGTAAAAAACGGCTCGAAAATATGCGCCTGCGTTTCGGCATCCATTCCTGTTCCGCTATCCGTCACCACCAACTGGATGTACGGCCCCTCCTTCATCAGCGGGTGGCTGGCAATGTAGCTGTGATCGAGTTCCGCATTCGCTGTTTCAATCACCAGCTTGCCGCCGTTTGGCATCGCGTCGCGGGCATTCACCGCCAGATTCATGATTACTTGTTCCATCTGGCTGGCGTCCGCACGCACCGTTCCCAGGTCGTCGTCCGTTCGAATCATCAATTCAATGTCTTCCCCGATCAGCCGTGGTAGCAGCTTGCCCATCTCTTCCACCACACTGTTCAGATTAATGATCTGCGGCTGCAACACCTGCATGCGGCTGAACGCCAGCAGTTGCCGCGTCAATGCGGTCGCGCGGTCGGCCGACTTGTCGATCTGCTCGATCTTCCGCGCAATCTGGTTCGAGGGCTCCAGTGCGCTCAGCAGCAGCTCTGTGTGCCCCTTGATTACCATCAGCAGGTTATTGAAATCGTGCGCCACTCCACCGGCCAGCCGGCCTACCGCTTCCATTTTCTGCGCCTGCCGCAGTTGTCCTTCCAACTGCCTGCGCTCGCTGATGTCTTGGGCCACTACCAGGCGCACCCGTTTCCCCGCATACCGCAATTCGTGCGAGATCACTTCCACTTCGAACGTCCGCCCATTTTTTGCCTGGTGCAGCCAGAATTCGTGCTCCTCCGCGTCCGCTCCCAATTCCTTGATGTAGTTGAGCGCTTTTTCCCGCTGCCCCACCGGCCGGATTTCCAGCACGTTCATCCTGGTAAATTCCTCCACGCTATAGCCATACAGATCGCTGGCAGCCTGGTTGACTTGCAGGAATCTCAGCGTGTCGATCTCATACAGCCATGTCGGCAAAGGGTTGTACTCGAACAGCAGCCGCAGCATCGACTCGTTCTTGCGCAATTCTTCTTCCGCTCTCCGCCGTTCGATCGCCAGCGCGATGTGCCCGCCCACCGATTCCAGAAACTCCAAATCTCGCAGGTCGTATGCGTTGGGGTTTTGGTAATGCTGAACCACCAGTACGCCAATCGTTGCCGTCGGCGTTTTCAATGGCACGCCCAGCCACGCAGGAGACGGCGAGCCCACCAGTTCCACTTCGCCTACCGCTACCAGGCGGTCGAATTCACTCTGCGGAATCAAGCTCGCCCGGCCCGTCCGGAACACATACGCCGTGCAGCTTCTGCCCACCCTTTGCGGGGGTGGCACCGTGTCATATTCGTCCACCAGAAACGGAAAATAGAATGTGTCGTCTTCCGGGTTGTGTAGCGCCACAAAGCAATTCTCTGCCGGCAGGATCCGTTTCAGCGAAGCGTGAATGCGCGAAAGGAGCTGATCGAGGTTGGAGGTTTCATTCAGCGCGTGCACGATTTGTGAATTGACCGCGCGTTCCGACTCCATTCGGTGCAGGTCGGTGACATCACTGGCGTGAAACAGAACCCCTTCGAAGTTCGGATCACCCAGCCGATTCCGGTAATTAAACTGAATCCATCGCCACGAGCCGTCCGCACAACGCAACCGGCAGCGATCCGATACGCTCGCGTCGACCTTCCGCGATACCTTCTTCAACCGCTCGCGCATGATATCCACGTCCAGCGCGTGCACGATGGAGTGGATATTCCGTCCCAGCAACTCATCCTGCTGGTACCCAAGCACCTTGTGAAATGTGTCATTTGCGAACCGGAAAAGTCCGTCGGCCCCAAGAACTCCAATCAGCTCTTGGCTGGAGTCTAGCAAAACCGCGAACTGTTGAGGCCCAAGCACGATTCCTGGCTCAGAAACGAATGGTTGTTTCATGAGGTTTGCGCTTCGCACTGGCGGAAGCGAACTGCCGCCCAGAGGACGTTCGGAAGCCTCCTAAGGTCTGACGTGCCTGTCTCAAGCAATTCTGAAAGCTAGATGAACCCTGCTTTAACGGTAGTAAATTTCCCCCGAAGCGTAAATCAGGAGAACCCTAAGCGTTGCGAAAACATGACTGTCCTTTAGGACAGGTGCCCCACACACATGTACTTCCGAGCCGTATCGACTGGTGATATCTCGCGTCCCCTAAGAAATTGAGGGTCGCTAATCCTTCGCGCCTTTTGCGAAGGGTGGGGCTCTTACTCCGTTGGGCTGCTGTCTCGCAATACGGCGCGATCGTTGCGCTTGTCTCCCACCAACACGTACCGTCATCCCGAGAGCTGCGAGGAGACACGCCGCCTACAGAAAAAACCGCCATCCCGAGCAACGCGAGGGATCCCTCTTATCGTCAGGCTCGGCCTCACACTTGCCAGACAATCACCGAAGGAACAAACCGCTGCCGGTAACCACCAATCCGACCACGCCCAAGACCATTCCCGAAAACCAGAAACCCTTCTTCCTAGTCAAGAGCGTCAACGAACACACAATCAGCGCGATTTCCAGTAGCACTTCTCCCGCATCGAAGCGGTTCTCCCTTCGTGCCGCTACATCTCGTTCCGCTTCAATTTCTCTCGACTGCTGCCCCGCTTCCTCTTTTTCTTTGTCGTAGCGCTCTGCTTCTTTCGCGTATTTTTCCTGCGCAGCCGCCGCCTTGTCCTTGTCTGCCGGCATCAACGCGCCAAACATGTCCGCCCCCACTTGCATCTGGCGAAAACGTATATTCTTCGCCTGATACAACGCCCACTGATCCGCCACTTTGGTCTGCGCCATCAGCATCTCCGTGCTGGCGCGATGCCCCAACAACGTGGCAATCGACACCAGCACTGCCAGAATCGCCAGCGTTACCGCCACCGGCAGCATGAACGGCAGTTCTTTAGCGTGCTCCCCGGATTCGGGCGCTTCGATCATCTCAGGCATTGGTTGCCTCTCCTTGTTTTGGGTTCGTATTGCTGGTTATTCGGAAATCGATCGTAGCGCATCGCTCGCCGCGATGATCGTCCGGTCAATATCCGCACTGGTGTGTGCCGCGGACACAAACGCCGCTTCAAATTGGGAGGGCGCCAGGAAAATTCCCCGGTTCAACATCTCCCGGAAGAACGCCGTATATAGTTTGGTATTGGACCGCTTCGCATCCGCGTAATTCGAAACCGGTTCCGGCGAAAAAAAGATTGTCGACAGCGAACCGATGCTGTTCACCTGCGCCACGATACCCGCATCCGCGAGCGCTTTCCGCAGTCCCGCCACCAGCTTCTTCGCCAATTCGTCAATCTCCTCGTAGATTCCGATCCGGCTCAGTTCCTTCAGCGTCGCAATTCCTGCGCGCATCGCCAGCGGGTTGCCCGCCAGCGTTCCTGCCTGGTACACCGGCCCAAGCGGCGCCACATGATTCATCAACTCCGCCCGTCCCGCATACGCCGCCACCGGTAATCCCCCGCCAATAATTTTCCCCAGCGTGGTCAGGTCTGCTCCCACTTCAAAAACATCCTGCGCGGAACCATTCTTCAGGCGAAATCCGGTGATCACTTCGTCGATAATCAGCAGCGCGCCGTTCTTTCGCGTGATGTCGCGCAAGCTCTTTAAGAATCCTTCCTTCGGCAACACCACTCCCATGTTGGCGGCCACCGGCTCCACGATCACAGCGGCAATTTTGTCTTTATGCTGCGCGAACAGCTGTTCCACCGCGGCCAAATCGTTGTAGGGAGCGTTCAAGGTAAGCGCCGCCAAGGCCTGCGGAACTCCGGGACACTCCGCAATCCCCAGCGTCGCCAAACCCGATCCCGCCTGCGAAAGAAAGCTGTCGGCATGTCCGTGATAGCCACCCTCAAACTTCACGATCAGATCGCGCTTGGTCACGCCTCGTGCCAGCCGCACAGCGCTCATCGTTGCTTCGGTGCCGCTCGAAACGAAGCGTACCTTTTCTAGAAACGGAATCGCCTTGAGGATCAGGGTCGCCAGTTCCAACTCCAGTTCCGTGGTAACTCCAAAGCTGGCTCCCTTCTGCGCTTGGTCCGCAATCGCCGCGGTCACCGCCGGATGCGCGTGCCCCAGCAGCATCGCCCCCCACGAGCACACGTAATCCACCAGCATGTTTCCGTCGGCGTCATACAAATATTGCCCGCTGCCCTTCTCGATAATCAGCGGATCCCCGCCCACGGACCGGAACGCCCGCACCGGGCTGTTCACTCCGCCGACGAGCACCTTTTCGGCCTTCTCGAATATCTCCCGCGAACGTCGCCGTTCCGGACTCACCATTTTCACCGCTTGACTCATATGCTCAATCCTTCAACCACCGGGCCACGTCTTTCGCGTGGTAGGTCAGAACAATGTCCGCACCGGCTCTTTGGATTCCCGTCAAAATCTCCAGCACAATCCGCTTTTCGTCAATCCATCCCTTATTCGCCGCGGCTTTCACCATGGAATATTCACCGCTGACATTGTACGCGGCCACCGGCACATCCACCTCTTCGCGCACCCGCCGGATCACATCCAGATACGCCAGCGCTGGCTTCACCATCACAATGTCCGCGCCTTCTTCCAGGTCCAGCGCCACTTCTTTGAGTGCCTCCCGCGCGTTCGCCGGATCCATCTGATAGCTGCGCCGGTCCCCGAACTGCGGCGCCGATTGAGCTGCCTCGCGGAACGGCCCATAAAATCCCGAGCAGTACTTCGCCGAATACGCCATGATCGACACGTTCTGGAAGCCGTTTTTGTCCAATTTCGCCCGGATCGCCCCCACGCGCCCATCCATCATGTCCGATGGCGCCACGAAATCCGCACCCGCCCGCGCATGAGAAAGCGCCTGCTCGCTCAGAATCTCCAGCGTCGGGTCGTTCATAATGTCGCTGCCGTCGAGCACTCCGCAATGTCCATGATCCGTGTACTCGCACAGGCAAACGTCCGTAACCACCAGCAAATCCAGCTTCGCTTTCTTGATTCCCTCGATCGCTCGCTGCACTACGCCATCCGCTGCCAGCGAACTCTTTCCTTCCGAATCCTTCGTTTCCGGCAATCCAAACAAAATCACTCCCGGAATCCCCAGCGCTTCCACTTCGCGGCATTCTTCCACAATCTGATCCGCCGATTGCTGGCAAATCCCCGGCATCGAGCTCACTTCGTTCCGTACTTTCGTCCCCGGGCACACAAACATCGGGTAAATGAATCCGGCGGTGCTCAGCCGGTTTTCGCGAACGAGGCCCCGAATCTTTTCGGTGCGCCGTAAGCGCCTTGGTCGGTGCAATGGAAAACTCACTGTGGTTTCGCTCCTACGGGCGATTTCGCTCCCTCTGCCGAGAAATACTCCATCAAAGCCGTTACTACTGCGCCCACCGAAGTATCCGGTGCCACCAGTACACGTTCAACCTTTGCCTTCTGCATCGCCTCTTCCGTCACTGGCCCAATCGCCGCAAACACCGCGTGCCGCGAGCATTCCAGGAATTTTGCATCTCCCAAACTATCCCGAAAATGATGTACCGCGGAAGGACTGAAAAATAAGACCGCATCCGCTCCATCCCTGACCAGGTCCTCAGCTCGCTGTGAAACCGATTCCTCCGGCCGCACCGTCTTATACGCCACAATTTCTGTCACGCTCGCGCCCAGCGTTTTCAACTTCTCCACCAACTCCGGATTCGCACGGTCGCTGCGGGGCAGCAAGACCGTTCTGCCCTTAACTCTCTCCGCCAATTCCTCGGCCATCGCCGTGCCTTGGTGTTTCGCAGCTACATATTCGACTTTCAGCCCGGCGTGCTTCACTGCTTCCGCAGTAGCCGGTCCCACCGCAGCTATCCGCACCGCCGCCGTCGCCTGCGGCAACGAAACACCGAGAATTTCACTGCGTTCCTGCAGCGCTCGCACGGCGTTCTGACTGGTCAGGAACAACCAATCGTAGCTCGCCATTCCGCGAATCGCCCCGTCCAGCAATCCCGGTTCATCCGGCGGCGCAAACACCACCAGCGGCAGCAGCACCGGAACCGCCCCTTTTTCCCGCAGCGCCTGCACCAACGTTTCGCTCTGCTCCGCCGCACGCGTCACCACCACTCGCTTCCCTCTTAGCGAATTGCCCGTTTCTTCACCCACGTGCCTGGTTCACCTCATCCAATATCTGCCGCGCTCCGCCTTCCACCAACATCCGGGCCATGCGTTGTCCCAGTTCCTCGGCCTGCGCGGGTGGAGCTGTAGCTTTTTGCCGCACGTACTGCACGCCGTCGACCGAGCAAACCACCGCCTCCATCACCAATTCGCCTCGCTCCATTCGCGCCCACGCGCCCATAGGCACCTGGCAGCCCCCCTGCAACGCTGCCATCAATGCGCGTTCCGCGATAATGACCGTGCGCGTTTCCTCATCGTTCAGTTTCCCTAGAATTTCCGTAGCTTCCTCGTCCTTCACGCGCGATTCGATCGCGATGGCACCCTGCCCCACCGCAGGCAACGAAATCTCCGTCGACAATGGCTCGGTAATTTTCTGGCTCCATCCCAGCCGGTCCAGCCCGGCCTTCGACAGCACGATGGCGTCGTACTCCCCGCTCTCCACCTTACGCAGCCGCGTATCCACATTTCCGCGCAACTCGCGAATATCCAGGGCCGGCCGGTAGTGCCGCAACTGCGCCTGCCGCCGTAAGCTGCTGGTACCCACCCGAGCCCCTTGCTTCAGATTCGCCAGTAGCGTCCCATTGTTCGACACCAAGCAATCTCGCACGTCATCGCGCCTGCACACCGCGGGAAAGAACAATCGCGACGGCGTCTCTGTCGGAATATCCTTCACGCTGTGCACCGCCAAATCGACGGACTCATCCAGCAGCGCTTCTTCCAGCTCCTTGATGAAAATCCCCTTCCCTCCAATTTGTGTCAGCGGCGCCTGCTGCATTTTGTCGCCGGACGTCCTTATAATCACGATTTCCGCTTCCATCCCGGTGAGTTGGAAGAGTTGCTTGCGCACAAACTCCGCCTGCCACCGCGCCAAAATACTGCCACGGCTACCAATGCGTAGATGCCTCACGGTTTCTCCCGGTCCGACAGATACAATTCCCGGATCGCTTCCACGCTCTGAATTTTCTTTCGAAACTCTTTTTCCGCGCGCAATCGTTCGGCCGGCGCGATCAGCAGTTGCTCTATCAATTCATCCATTAACCCGCCCAACTGCTCGCGTTGCTCCACGCTGAACCGCTCGCTGCCATTCAGTTTTTCCTGCAAGAACGCTGCGCGCCGCATCTTCAAGCGGTCCCGCAACGTATCCAACACGCCAATCAGTTCCACACTGGCTTGCCAAGAGATAAATTTTCCCACGTGCTCTTCCACCAGCGCTTCCGCCTTGGGCACTTCGCTCTGTCGCGCGTCCTTGTTCTGCTGCACTATCTCGCTCAAATCTTCCATCGTGTACAAATACGTGTTGTACAAGTCAGCCACACCACGCGCAATATTTCGCGGCAAGCCCAGGTCCATCAGAAACAATGCGCGGTTTCCCCGGGCCGCCATGGCCTTCTCGATCAGCGGCTTGGTCAGCAGCGGCTCTTGCACTCCAACGGCCGAAACGATCACGTCCGGCAATTTCAACGCCGAATCCCATTCGCCCCACTCAATCACTTGGCCCTTGTACTCGCGCGCAAACTCTTCCGCCTTTTCTCTGGAGCGGTTGCTCAAATACAAATGCTTAATGTTCCGTTCGTGCAACTGCGAGACCACCTGCTCGCTGATCGTTCCCGCGCCCAGCACCAACGCGCTCCGCTCATTCAGCTTCCCAAAAATTCTTTCGGCTAACTTCATCCCCGCCGACGCCACTCCCATCGGCCGCGTTCCCAATTCCGTTTCCGCCCGCACCCGCTTTCCAATTTCCAGCGCCGCTTGAAATAAGCGGTTCAGCACCGGCCCGGTGGCATGCCCGTCGTGCGCCCGCAAGTACGCCTCACGCACCTGTCCCAGGATTTCCGCTTCGCCCAGCAGCATCGATTCCAGTCCACCCGCCACGCGAAACAAATGCCGCACCACGTCGTGATCGTAATGGTGATACAGCGAGGGATTCAGCACCTCCGGCTTCAACTGGTGGAATTTGCACAAATAGCCCGACAGCGCTCCCGCCGATTCGCGGTTCCCATTCGCGTTCACTCCATACACTTCGCTGCGATTACAGGTGGACAGCACCAGCGTTTCTTCCAGAATTCCGCTCGAGCGCAATTCCTCCGAAGCCTGTTGCGCCTGTTCATGCGAAAACGACACCTTTTCCCGCACCTCCACGGGCGCAGTCCGGTAGTTCAGGCCGACCAGGACAATCTCCATGCTGCGGTTTGCGCGCTCCTAAAAATACCGATGGTGCTGCGAGAAGTAGAGATTCACCACGGTAAAACTCAAAATGACCAACACAAAGTTGAACACGCACAGCTTCGACGCTCTGGCCCCGCGCCACGCCGTGGTGCGCGCCAATTGGAAGTAGGCGAAGTACAGAACCAACACCACCAGCGTTACCACGTACTTCGGATCGAAATAAGCGGGATGCCCCGGCTGGCGGTCCACCACCAAAAATCCCAGGCCCGTTCCCCCGGCAATGGTAATCAGCCCCAACAGCACGCTGGTATGGCTCATGCGCTCCAGCAACTCCAATGGCGGCAACCTCCAAACCATATCCCCCAATTTCCGGATCCGCAGCAGCCGCTCTTCCACCAAGTACATCAGGCTCAGCACACACGACAGCGCGAACGCCGCATACGCCAGGATGCTCAAGGTCACGTGCAACGCAAAAGCCACACCATGTGCCGCCACGGGAGGAACACTGGGATTGTCGGGCATTAAATACGCGGACAGGAAAAACACCAAAATAATCGGTAGAACGAACGCTCCTACGGTCCGCTGCCGATGGTAAATCTCCAGACATAAATAAATGACCGCAAGCAGCCACCCGAATAGCGACATGGACCCTTGCAAGTCGTGGTACGGTACCGTATGCGTGCCCTTGGCGCGCATCAATAGCGCCAAGTAATGTGCTACTAAGCCCAAAAACATCAGGGCGGTAGCCAGTCGGCCGGTCACCTCTTTCCCGCTGCTCAGAAAGCGGAAATACAGAAACATGCTGGCCAAGTAGGCTAATACCGTAATCACTACAAAGGTTTGAGTCATCGGCTATGTCCACGCCGATCTGGGAGGGTAGCAAAAGCGCATCCTAGCCCAGTTTGCGCGTTTATGCGCCGAGTATACCGCACTCCCTGACCTGCCGCAGTGTGCTTGCGTACAGACAATAATCCCAGCGATTTGCTATCCTGCTGCTATAGATCTATGACTTCTCAGGCCCCTAGTGTGACCCGCAAAGAGCTATTCCTGCGTGCTTGCCGCTGCCAGCCGGTTCCGCGTCTGCCGGTCTGGATGATGCGCCAGGCAGGGCGCTACCTGCCCGAATATCGCGAAATTCGAGCCAAGCACTCCTTCTTGGAAGTCTGCAAGACTCCCGATCTGGCCGTGGAAGTCTCTGTCCAGCCGTTCCGCCGCTTGGGCGTCGACGCCATCATTATCTTCTCCGACATTCTGATCCCCGCCGAAGCGATGGGCCTTCCTCTGGAACTCGAGGATAAAGGCCCTAATCTTCCGGAACCGGTGCGCACCGCGGCCGATGTCAAGAAACTGCGTATCTTTGATCCCGAAGTGGATACCGGCTTCCTGATGGAGGCGCTACGATGCACCGTCAAGTACGCTGGCCAGGATGTGCCCGTGCTTGGATTCGCCGCTTCACCATGGACCTTGGCGTGTTACATGGTCGAAGGTCGCACCAAGGAAGGTTTTGCAACTGTAAAGAATTTCCTCTATAGCGAGCCGAAGGTGTTCCGCGAATTACTTCATCGCATTGCCGAAGCCACGATCCTGTACCTGAAGGCGCAAATCGCTGCCGGCGTCTCGGCCGTTCAACTTTTCGACACTTGGTGTGGCGAACTTAATCTCCACGACTACAACGAATTCGTTCTTCCCTCCGTTCAGCAAGTCATTTCCGGATTGGCCAACACCGTCCCGGTCATCTATTACACCAAGGCGTCGCATCATCTCCTTCCTTCGATCATTAAGGCCGGAGCCGACGTGCTCAGCGTCGATTGGCGAGCGTCCCTCAGCGACGTACGCGCATTGGCCGGTGCGCGAGTCGCCTTACAGGGCAACCTCGATCCCGCGATTCTCTTTGGCCCACCGGAAAAGATCCGCCGGTCTACTTTGGAAATCGCGGCGGAGCTCCATGGCCACGGTCACATCCTGAATCTCGGCCACGGCATTCTGCAGCACACCCCCGTGGAAAATGCGCAACTGTTCATAACCACCGGCCAGCAAGCCGCGATCCACGAGGCCAAGCCCGCGTCCATTGCGCCATGAACGACCACCACAAACCCGTCATTTCGAGCGGAGTATTCGCAGTGAGAAATCTCTCTGCGTCCGAGAGGAGGCCCATCTCGTGACCACCATGAATCCCACTCTCAACGAAATGCAGCACGAACTCTCGGTCGGCGAGGAATTCGTCAACCGCTATAACCGCCCCGGTCCCCGGTACACCAGTTACCCCACCGCCCCTGTGTGGGTCGACACCTTTGGACCGAACGAATTTGAAGCCGCCATCGAGGACGCCGACGCCAAGGGCTCGCCCGTTTCACTCTATATGCATCTGCCTTTTTGCGAGAGCCTGTGCCTGTTCTGCGCCTGCAACGTCATCATCCAGAAAGACAAGAGCGTCGCGCCTCCCTATCTTGATACTTTGAAAAAGGAAATCGATCGTATTTCTCGATGCGTGTCCCGCAATCGCCCGGTCGTGCAATTCCACTGGGGAGGTGGCACGCCCACCTATCTTTCTCCCGAACAGATCGAGGATCTCTTCGGTTACACGAGAGAGCGGTTCACCTTTGCGCCCGATGCGGAAATTGGCATCGAAATCGATCCGCGCGTCACCACCCACGCCCATCTCGAAACCGTTCGCCGCATGGGCTTCAATCGCCTCAGCATGGGCATCCAGGATTTCAAGGAAGAAGTCCAGAAAGCGGTCCATCGCGTTCAACCTTACGAGATGACCCGCGATCTCATTGCCAAGGCCCGCGAATTGGGCTTTGACAGCATCAATGTCGATCTCATTTACGGGCTGCCTTATCAAACCGGGGACAGCTTTGCTCACACCGTCGAGCAGATCGTGGGCCTCTCTCCCGATCGCATCGCCATGTTCAGCTACGCCCACGTGCCCTGGCTCAAAAAGCAGCAGGGATCCTTCGTCAAGTTCCTTCCCGAAGGCATGAATAAATTCGACATTTTCCGCAACGGCTTATTGAAATTTCTCGAATCAGGTTATCTGTACATTGGCATGGACCATTTCGCCAAAGAAAACGACGAACTGGCGGTGTCTCAACGCAATCGCACCCTGCATCGCAACTTTCAGGGCTACACCACCAAAGCCGGGGCCGACCTTTACGGCATGGGCATCACCGCCATCAGCGGCATCCAGGACATCTACGCCCAGAATTTTCGCGACATCCCCACTTGGGAGAACGCCGTCAACCAGCGCGGCATCGCCACCATGCGCGGCTATCGCCTCTCCCAGGACGATCTGATCCGTCGCGAAGTCATCAGCCGCCTGCTGTGCCACACGGTGATCGTCAAAGACGAAATTTCCAGGCAATTCGGTATAAACTTCGACGAATACTTCGCTCCGGAACTGGCGCACTTGAAAATGCCTCAGGAAGATGGCTTGGTAGTGATCAACGACAAGGAAATCCGCACTGCCTGGCTCGGTCGCATTTTCATCCGCAATCTCGCCATGGTCTTCGATCCTTATTTGGAAAAACAGCAGTTGGCTGCGCGCCCCTTGTTTTCAAAAACACTGTAACTGCCGAGGTCCCTTCACATGTCCAGCCAGGTCCAGGCACTCGTGGTGGGCGCGGGCATTTCCGGCCTCACCGCCGCCCACGCGCTGAAAAAATCCGGCATTTCGACTCTCGTTCTCGAAAGCGCTTGGCGTCCTGGCGGCGCCATCCAGTCGGTCCGTCGCGAAGGCTTTCTCCTGGAATACGGGCCGCAAAGTTTCAGCGGCAATTCCAGCATCACCGCGGTCTGCCAGGATTTGGGCCTTATGGACCAGCGTTTGTTCGCCGATCCCAAAGCTCCTCGCTTCATCCTGATCGATGGCAAGCTCCAGAACGTGCCCATGGGTCCGGGCATTCTGTGGTCCTCGTTGCTCGCCGGGGGAACACGCACCGCTATCCTGCGCGATCTTTTTGGCGCCAGTCACGCGCCCGAGCCCGATGAGTCCATCGCGGATTTCATCCGCCGAAAATTTTCCCCCACTCTCCTCGAACGCCTGGTCGCCCCATTCGTCTCCGGCATTTACGCCGGTGATCCGGAAAAACTCAGTCTGCGCGCCGCATTTCCCATCCTCTATGAAGCGGAAACTGCCAAGGGCAGCGTGATTCGAGGCGCGTTCGCGGTAATGAAAACCCGAAAAGCCAAGCGAGGTAACACGCCACGCGAAAAGTCCACCCTGCAAACGTTTCGCGAAGGCAACGACACGCTGGTCCGCGCTTTGGCGAAAAATTTAGGCGATTGTTTGCGCTGTGATGCGCAAGTCACCTCGGTTACCTCCCTCAGTCCCGGCCGCGACCCGCAAGCCCCGCGTTTCGCTGTCACCGTCCGGACCCAACGCGGTGAGGAACGCATCGAAGCCGAGCGGCTGGTTTTGGCAAATTCCCCGAAATGCGCTGGCAGAGTGCTAGCCGGACTCAATCCCGCATTTGCCACTCTGCTCGGTGCGGTGGAGTACGCCGGCATTGCGGTTGTGTCGTTGGGCTATCGAAAAGCCGATGTGGGGCACAACTTGGAGGGCTTCGGCTTTCTGATTCCACGTTCTTCCGGACTAAACGCTTTGGGCAGCGTGTGGAACTCCTCGCTCTTCCCCGGCCGCGCTCCCGAGGGATATGCGCTATTGACCAGTTTCGTCGGCGGCGCCACCAATCCGGCCATTCTCCAGAAATCCCCAGAGGAACTGGTGGCGTTGGTTCACAGCGAAATCGCCCCGCTGCTCTCCATTCGAAACCAACCCATTTTCTCCAACGTAACGGTTTGGCCTCGCGCCCTTCCGCAATACAACCTCGGCCACACCGCCCGCTTGGCCGCCCTCGATAAACTCCGCGCCAACCTCTCCGGCCTGCACTTTGCGGGAAACTATCTCCACGGGCCCGCCATCGGCACCTGTATGGAATATGCCTTGTCGCTCGCTGACGAACTCCGCATCAGCTTCGCCAACTAAGACTGCTGGCAACGCGCTCGGCTATCCAAGCTCACCGAGCAACCCTTCCATCTCCGACCTGGCGTGCTCATTTCCGGTGCGGCTGGCCGCCTGAATACCCTGTGCTAGAACCGCTTTCGCATCGTCGGTCCGGCCGTTTTGCGCCAGATTTTGCGCGTACATCTGGTAGCCCGGCACGTAATCGGGATTCGATTCCAGTAGCGCCCGGAAATGAGTTTCAGCCGAAGCGAAATCGCCGCCATTCACGCATTCCAGCGCCAGGCCATACAACGTAAATGCATCCTTGGGATTCTTGGCCAGCAGTTCTTCCAGCTTTTCGCGCCGGCTTTTCTTTTGTTCGGGCATAAGCGATCCCGTATTATACGTGCAGGCAAGAACGCATCCAAAGCGAATTGGAAAGAGGACCGAGATGGCGCGATCGGAGGAAGCCAGGATGGAGAAGTTTAGGGAACAGCCGATGAAAGGAAAGCCGGTGAGCGCATCGGCTTCGGAAATGGCCGAAGTGGTATTGCCAGCGCAAACCAACGCGTTAGGGAAATTGCTGGGCGGCCACGTCATGCATCTGGTCGATATCGTGGGGGCGATGGCCGCCAGCCGCCATGCCAATAGCCACATGGTCACAGCGTCGGTGGACTACATCGATTTTCGCAATCCGGTGAACCTGGGCGAAATCGTATTGCTGAAATCGCACGTGAACCGCGTGTTTCACACTTCCCTGGAAGTCGGTGTGGAGGTCTTTTCCGAAAATATCCTGACCGGCGAGAGAAAACACACCACTTCCGCATTCGTAACTTTCGTGGCGATTGACGAGCACACCCGCAAACCGAAGCCGGTGCCGCCGCTCATCATAAAAACCGCGGAGGAGCGCCGCAGGTGGCAAGGCGCAGCCAAGCGCCGCGAGATCCGCCTGGCGCACCGCCTAAACGAGCGCCGCTAATCCACGTTGGTAGCGCCAGATGCCTTGCAACGAGCAAGCTTCTCTGTCAGATCGGATCGCCGGTTCACCTCGGCGAGAAAAGCCAGTCCCGGGCGCAGCGAGGAGCCACTGTTCCAGCCTGCACTTCGCGATTCCCAAAATATGGTGCGGGAGAGAGGACTTGAACCTCCACGGGTGTTACCCCACAAGATCCTAAGTCTTGCGCGTCTGCCAGTTCCGCCACTCCCGCACTGTCTACGACGCTGTATCGCGTGGCTCAACATCCGCCCTTGGCGGCTTTGCACATTGTATCGCAACAACCTCGAAAATCCCTCGCCACGTCCGGCACGCAGCAGAAGTGGTTCCAGCAACATCTATTCGCAGCACAATCACCGCGAAGCACCATCGCAGACCGAAGCATAAGCGGTGAGTTTGCCCGTACGCCGGACACAGTCGGCGCGAACTAATGGTCAACCTGGAAGGATTCCATCTCTTCTGACTACTGCTTTTCCATCCTTTGAACGGCGAAGAACCTCTCCTAATTCAGAAAGATGAACAGTCACTTGGCCAGACGCATAATCGTCATCGAATTCCTGAGAGACGCGCACCGAAAAATGGCGGCCTTCCGCGTTGAATCCGATCGCCGAACACAGAGCTTCCGGGTCATACCCTTCTACCATGTCCTCGACCGCAAACTGCTCCATGATTGCATGCTTTGCAGCCTCTAAACCCTCAGCCATTTCGATCTGCCTTCCTCTCTCGCTGTTGTCTGACTTGCATCCTTCGCTGGCCGATTATATCCGCGGTATTTCAATCTAGGTATAGCACGTCGCGCTGGTCCGTCTCGCGCGTCCCGCATTCTAGCCGCGTCTGCCCGGCACACCGATAGAACATCCCTAACGCCATCAGCTTATCTGCGGCCCTACCCTGCCGCGGCCTTGTATGTTACGTAATTACGTTAAAGCCTCGGGCTGGTTGGTCTTCTCCTCGCTAAACGAGACCGGCGTTCGCCGTTCACGCCCGGCTCCGGCGTCTCAGTACCCAAAGTCTCCACCGTGGAACAAGTGCACGTCGTCTGGAATAGAGTCAAAGAATAGCCAGTCGCGTCCTCAACCATTGAGAATCATTGAGCGAATTGGATGCCGTGTCCTTTGGGCTTAAGGTTGCAGCTTTTTCCTTCGGTCAGCGGCTCTTCAGTGCACGCCTGCATTCGCAGAACTCACCCTCAGGAATTTGTCCGCCCACGGGATAATGTACTTCATATTCGGAGCATCTGTGTGTCCACCATCGTGCTAGCGCCAGGCAAGCTGCCCATCCAGCAGCCCCACGTTTACCCCCGGCATCTTTGCGGAATGGTAGTCCGCGGTCACGCCAAGATCTTTCGCGCCCAGCAGCCGGTACACTGCACCCGCAGACACCGTCGCCATGTAGCTGCCCTGATGGTCCAGCCATTTGGCATCGCCCTTTTCCGGCACGCCATAACTAATGAAAACCGGACGCGGCGCACACAACGCGATCAATTCATTCGAGTCCACCGGCACGTCGCCAGGAGTCTTGCTGCCAAACTTCGCTTCCGACGCTCCATACTTCAGAAAATTTCCGGCCGTCCAGTGATATTCGCCGGTGCCGGTCAGGTTCTCTACCGCTTCGCCCCAGTTACGGCGCAGTGGCGTTGCTCCGCCTTTTCCCGAAGAGCCGATCAAGCCAGTGGCAAAGCGCGGTTCAAACGCCAGCGTCACCAGTGCCGCTTTTCCAAAACGCGAGACGCCTTCGATCCCCACGCGTTTGGCATCGACCGCCGGATCCGTCTCCAGATAATCCAAGCCGCGCGCCGCTCCCCACTCCCACGCGCGCAAGGCGCCCCAATCCTCGGGCTTTCGCGGCTGCCCTCTGTTCACCAAGCCGATAATCCCTCGGGTCAGGCCTGCGCCATTGTCGGCCTGGATACTCGCCGGATCGATCAAAGCGTAGCCCCAACCTGCCGCGATCAATTCCTCGGTGGGAGTGGGTTCCGTTGGTGGAAAGCCAGGCCCACGTGTGGCAGCGCTCGCCACTACCGGGTTGTACGCTGGATACGCCTCAAAAATCGCCTGAATCGCCGGATCGTTTTGCGCCAGCAATGCCTTCAGCTTGCTGTTGATCTGCTCCAGTTCTTGTGCTGTCGGTTGCGCCGGAGCGGGCAATACGCTGTGCCCAAACATCATTACGGTGACTCCCGCGGAAGCGAAGGCGCCCGTGCCGGTATTTCGCCGGATAGCTGGAGTTGTCCACATGCCCCACAAGCTGCTTGGCAATTACCGCCACGCGACCGACGCGCTCTTTATCGGTCACCTTCACCATCCAGGTCACCTTGGGCAAACTCTTGGGAATGCGGCCGTAGACTTCACTCTCCATCGCTTCTACAATTTCGGGACGCCGCTGCTTCCACCACATTTCTGCCGTTGTCACTCTGCTCCCGTTGTTCAGCATCAGCGGGTCCGGCAAATTTGGGAACGGATTCGCCACCGCAGCATCGTAGTTTGCATGATTCGGCGCAGATTCATCGCCGCTCGGTCCAGGCCGTAGTTGCCGGATTCCAAGCTGGTCCATCATGTTCTGATGATCCTGTTCTGCCGTGAACGTAACTGCCGGAGGCGATCCACCCGCGCCGTTCTGCGCGCCCACTTCGCACACCACGCCGCCCACAAAAACCAACCACATCACTAGCCAATGGAAACGCACCCGCACGGGTTCCCCCGATGTACGCTATTTTGCGGACACCATCGTACTTCCATTACACAGATGAGACCACCGGGGCGCATGGCACATCCTTGAACACCGGCTCGACTGTGTGTCTTCTCCAAGCACTTCTCCGCACTCTACCGGTTACATCCATCGGTGATATTCTCGCTTTGGTTGCTCATGAAACTCAGCCCGCAAAAAATTCTGCTCTCCGGGATTCTTTGCGTCCTCAGCGCGTGCCTAGGGATCGCCAAATCTCATCGGATTATTCCGGATTGGGTCGGCTCGTGGGCCGCGTCGCAACAAATTCCCGAGCCGGCAAACGCGTTGGACACAAATGATCTACGCGACGCCACACTGCGCCAGATTGTTCATCTTTCGGTAAGTGGAACGACCCTGCGAGTGCATCTCTCGAATGCCTTCGGCACCACTCCGTTGCATCTCCTCTCCGTTCACATTGCGCGCCCGATCTCGCCCTCCGAAGCCCGGATCGACCCTGCTTCCGATAAGCCGCTCACCTTCTCCGGCAAAAGCGATGTGCTCATTCCCGCGGGCGCGGAATACATTTCCGACGCGGTGGATTATCCCGTGACCGCCCTGTCGGACTTGGCCATTTCTTTCCATCTGGTTGTGCCACCGGCGCAGCAGACCGGGCATCCCGGATCGCGCGCAACTTCCTATCTCGCACATGGCAACAGCGTGGCTTCCGCGGATCTCCCCGGAGCAAAGAAAATCGATCATTGGTATTGGGTCGCCGGAGTGGACGTGAATGCGCCCAGGAATTCCGCCGCTATTGTGGTATTAGGCGATTCGATTACGGACGGGCATGGCGCCACCACCAACGGCAATGATCGCTGGCCCGATATTCTAGCCAGAAACTTACAAGCAAATCGCAAAACAAAAACTCTGGGCGTCTTGAATCAAGGCATCGGCGGCAATCATCTTCTGAGCGATGGCTTGGGCCCGAACGCGTTCGCTCGATTCGATCGCGACGTACTCGGGCAGACCGGCGTTGGCTATCTGATCGTCCTGGAAGGGGTAAACGATCTCGGCAAGCTCGCCCTCGAAAGTGGCGTCCCGCCCGCCGATCATGAAGCGCTGGTGCATCAAATCATCGGCGCCTATGAGCAGATGATTCTTCGCGCGCACATTCACGGCATCAAGGTCTACGGCGCAACGATTCTTCCCTTCACGGGTTCAGACTACTATCATCCCGATCCCGCTACCGAAGCCGATCGCCTTGCGGTCAACCAGTGGATCCGCACCCCGGGCCACTTCGATGCGGTCATTGACTTCGATAAAGTGATGGCCGATCCGGCTCATCCCGATCGATTGCTTCCCGCCTACGATTGCGGAGATCACTTGCATCCTTCACCGAGGGGATATCGAGCGATGGCCGACGCCGTGCCACTGGTGTTGTTCATTCGCTAGCGTCGGCTTGCTTGGTGATCTGCGATAGTTTTTAACCGAAAACTCGCACGAAATTCTTCGGTCCTTACCATTTCGTTTTCGCAAGAACTCTTGCGCGGGCACGTTTTCATCAGCGGCACATCGTGTTCACGAAACCTGCATCTGTTGTTCACACCGAATTAACTTCGCGCGTCTAGCCTCTAACGGCTTTGTCGGCCGGCTCCAGCCTGCCGGTCAAAAAATATAATGGAGGACACATAAAAACATGCGAAGGATTTTCGCAACTTTGCTGGCCGGGTTCATGCTCAATCCGGGCTTGATCGGGGCAACTCCGCAAAATGAGAAGTACGGAGGCACTGCAACACCGATCAAACACGTGGTCGTCATTTTTCAAGAGAACGTGTCTTTCGATCACTACTTCGGTAGCTATCCGAACGCCCTGAACCTCAAGGGAGAACCATGGTTTCACGCCGCTCCGGGAACTCCGACGGTGAATGGCTACGGTCCAGCTCTGTTGACGTTCAACCCCAACCTGAACCCCGCGAATGGAACGGGAGCGTCAAATCCATTCCGCCTAGCTCCCTCGCAGGCCTCCACCGCAGATCAGGATCATGACTACACGCCCGAGCAGCAAGCCTTTGACGGCGGCGTCATGGACCTGTTCCCCAAGTACACTGGCGCGGGAGGAACCGCCAGCGGTGGAACCGGCACACCGCCGATTTTCAATACCACGGGTTTAGTGATGGGCTACTTCGATGGCAACACCGTGACTGCATTTTGGAACTATGCCCAGCACTTCGCCATCAATGACAGTTCCTTCGACACCAACTTCGGCCCGTCCACTCCGGGCGCCCTGAACCTGATCTCCGGTCAAACCAACGGTGCAATCAACAATGTCAATGGCACCGGCGCATTGGTCGGAGACGGCAACGGCGGATATACGGTAAACAGCGACGCCGATCCCAATGGCGATGTGTGCTCTACGTCGACGGGAGAGCGGTTCGATATGAACGGGAAAAATATCGGAGATCTGTTGAACGCCGCGGGCGTGAGCTGGGGCTTCTTCGAGGGCGGCTTCGACCTGACCGTTACGAATTCAAACGGCACCACCGGATGCAAGCGCACCACCACTTCCACCGTGACCGGAATCACCAAAGCCGATTACATTCCGCACCACCAGCCATTTCAGTATTACGCTTCCACGGCGAACCCCACGCACACCCGGCCAGCTTCGGTCCTGGAAATCGGACATGACGGTCCAGCGAATCATCAATACGACACCCACGACTTCTTCGATGCAGTTAAGCAGGGCAACTTCCCTGCGGTCAGCTTCCTGAAAGCGCCCGGATACCAGGATGGTCACGCGGGTTATTCCGATCCGCTGGACGAGCAAACCTTCATCGTCAACGTCATCAACTTCCTGATGACCACTCCGGAGTGGCAAAACACCGCCGTCATCATCAACTATGACGATTCCGACGGCTGGTACGACCACCAGATCGGCCCCATCGTGAACCAATCGCAAACCGCGGCCGATGAATTGACCGGCCCGGGCTTGTGCGGTCAGAGCACCACCAACATCCTGGCCGGCACCACCGCCTCCAGCGCCCAGGGCCGTTGCGGCTACGGTCCGCGTCTCCCGTACGTCGTGGTTTCTCCGTTCGCGAAGTCCAACTTCGTCGATCACACCACCACCGACCAGACCTCGACCATCCGCTTTATCGAAGACAATTGGCTGGGCGGCCAACGCGTCGGCAACGGTTCCTTCGATGCCATCGCCGGAACGATTACCAACATGTTTGACTTCGAAAATTGCCGCAATGAGGATGGCATCGTCATCCTGAATCCAAGCACCGGCCAGATACAAAGGCAGTACGGCTGGTAATGACCCTTAGTAATTGCTAACCGCAATCGCAGAGTCATTTCATCGCAAGTAAGTATAGAATGCAGCGGGCGCCGGATGCGGATTCGGGCGCCTGCTGCTTTTTTCTTGCAACCACGTTTCTCACGCACGAAAGGGTGAAGGGATGCCGATCAGCAGGCGGGAATTCCTGCGTCAGGGCACATTGGCTGCCAGCGCAGTAGTGATGCAACACTCAAGCAGTAAACCAACGGTGCAGGCACGCCCTGCGCTCGATCCCAATACGCTGACTCCCTTCGTTGACCCCCTGCCGATTCCAGCGCTGGCCCGTAGCCAGGGAACACGCCCCAGCCCGCTGAACCCGAAAACTAAAATTCCGTATTACCGCATGGCCATGCAGTCGTTCGAGACCACCGTCCATCGCGACATGAAACCCACGCGCATGTGGGGATTTGGCGGCACGTTTCCTGGGCCGACCTTCGACCTGGAGAGCGGCCAAAGCGTCTTGGTGGAATGGGCCAATGAGCTTCCGCAAAAACATTTTTTGCCGATCGACCACACGCTTCACGGAGCGGAGCCGGATCAACCCGAAGTTCGCGCCGTGGCCCACTTGCATGGCGGAAAAGTCCCTCCGGAGAGCGACGGCTACCCGGAAAGCTGGTTCGTGCCCGGAAAATCTGCCGTGTACCACTACCCCAACCAGCAGGACGCGGCCATGCTCTGGTATCACGATCACGCCATGGGCATTAATCGCCTGAATATTTTCGCGGGAATGGCCGGCGCGTATATTCTGCGCGATGAAATCGAGCAAGCGCTGCGCTTGCCCCACGCACAATACGAGATTCCGCTGGTGATTTGCGACCGCATGTTCGACAAAGACAGCCAACTCTATTATCCCGTTTCCGACAAACCCGAAAACCCTTGGATTCCCGAATTTTTTGGCAACGCCACCCTGATCAATGGAAAGCTGCTTCCCTTCCTGGAAGTTGAGCCGCGAAAATACCGGTTTCGCGTGCTGAACGCGTCCAATGGCCGCTTCTACCAGCTGTCGCTGTCCAACAAAATGGGCTTTCACCTGATCGGCACGGATCAAGGACTGATCAGCGCACCCGTGGCCCTACAGAACATTATGATTGCCCCGGGGGAGCGAGTGGATCTGATCGTGGATTTCAAGGACGCCGCTGGCACCAAGATCGTGGTCAACGATCAATTTGTTCCACTGATGCAGTTTCGTGTCTCCAGCGCGAGCGTCAAGGAGGAAAGCGCATTGCCAACCGTACTTCGGAGCATTGAAAAACTGCCGGAATCCGGGGCCACGAAAACGCGCTTGCTCTCCCTCGATGAAATCGACGACCTGGTGCAAAATCCCGTCAAAATGTTGTTGAATGGCAAGAACTGGCACGATCCCGTAACGGAGAATCCGGTGCTGAACTCCACCGAGATTTGGTCCTTCGTTAACCCGACCGACGATTCCCATCCGATCCATCTGCATCTGGTGAAGTTTCAAATCCTGGACCGCCGGAAAATCGAGAACTTCGCGTACCTCAGTCATCAGGAAATACGATTCACCGGGCCCGCGGTTCCGCCGGACCCCGATGAAGTGGGCTGGAAGGACACCGTGCGCGCGCATCCCGGAATGATGACGCGTATCATCGCGCGCTTCGAAGGCTATCCCGGCCGGTACGTGTGGCACTGCCATATCCTCGAGCACGAGGACAACGAAATGATGAGGCCCTACGAAGTCCTTCCATCACGATGACCCGCCGCTCCGGACCGAATGCCTGTCGGGCAGACAGCCAGATTCGCTGGAATCCAGCCACAGGTGCGTGGATAATGTGAGATACCGCAACAACGAAAGGGGAATAAAAGGCTGAACCTTGATACTCCAACCGACTGACCCGGTCATTGTGATTCGCCAGACCGACCATGCGTTTCTGTCGGGGTTCTTTGCGCGCGAATGGGGCAACGACAAGTTTTCCCGCCCTGAGCCATTTTCGTCGTTCTGCCTGGCCGCCGCCGAACACGATAACGGTTGGCAAGAATGGGAACTCGCGCCGGGTATCGATCCCAAGACATTCGTACCGTACAGTTTCATGACCGTGCCGACCGAGGAGCACATTTTCTTGTATCAGCGCGGGATCGAGCGCATGGTAAAGGCCGATCTATACGCAGGTCTGTTGGTGGTGTCGCACTGCATGGGGCTGTACGACCGCGCGCGGGCTACCATGCCTGGCTACTCCGCCAAATATGTGCGCTCTCAAGAACAGCACGTGGCCAACGATTTCGTGCAGCGGCTGCGGCTGCAGATGCTGCGCCTGAAAGTGGATTTGCGCAATAACCCGGACACCAAACCCTTCTCCGACGAAAAACTGATCAAGGCCAACGTGCAACGCATGGAGGCGCTGGACCGGCTCTCTTTGTATTTCTGCCTGGGGGCCACGGAGGACAGCTCTATCGAAGGCGTGCCCACCAACGATGATGGCGCGGAGGTGGACTGGCAGCTGCGCCCCGCCGGTCAGAATCAATTCAGCCTGGACCCGTATCCATTCCGGCGCGACCCATTGGAATTCGCGATTCTGGCCCGGCGCATTCCTAAGCGGCGCTACGCTGCCGACGCCGAACTGCAACAGGTCGTTGCGGCCGCGCCATTCTTCAATATTCGCTACACCCTGCGGTCGCTGGCGGCCTCGAATTCGCACGCCGCGGGATTGTAGCGAAAAAACTGCCCCCGCCAACGGCTACCAAACCTTTTCCCTGCTGCCCTTGCCGCAACATTTCCTGGCCGGCTCTGGTATGATCTGTTCCTGGGACCCATGCGGCCGGATCGCATTTCGCTCTTCCCCTTGAACGTCGTCCTGTTCCCCGGCGAACTTCTTCCCTTGCACATTTTCGAACCCCGTTACCGCCGGATGGTGCGCGAATGCCTGGATCGCAAATCGCCCTTCGGCATGTTGCTGGGATTGCCGAGCGGCATCGCCCACGTCGGTTGCAGCGCGGAAATCCTGGAAGTGACCAAACAATACGAGGATGGTCGTATGGACATCCTCGCCATTGGCCGCGAACCTTATCGCGTGGTGGACCTGTTCACCGACGATCCGCTGTTGGAGGGCCTGGTCGATTACCTTGAGGATGAGGAGTCCGCGATCAATGCGCAAAATCGCGAGAAATTGATCGAAGTGTACGAGGTGTGTCACACCTTGTTGTTCTCCGACATGCCCAAGAAGATCGAGGAGTCTGCGCCGCTATTGCTGTCGTTTGCGATCGGCAGCGCGTTGCCGTTGGATCTTTTGTGTAAGCAACAGCTTTTGGAGTTGCGCTCCGAAGCGGAACGGCAGGATCGGCTGTTAAGGTATCTCCGGGAGTGGGCGCTGCATCTACACAAGGTAGGCTCCCAACACCTTCAGGAACCAGGTAACGGCCACGGTTTGAACTAGCTTTGCCCGGGTCCCTCGACTCGGGGAATAGGGGCTTCATGACATCACAGCAATCGGCGGGACATTCCAAGCCGCGCACTATCGGCGAACTCAAGCGTATCCCGGATCTTGACGCGCGCTCCAGCACGCTGCCGGTGAAACATGAGATTCGACGGAATCTGTTGCGCTCGATTGAGCGGGGCGAACCGCTGTTCCCCGGCGTTCACGGCTACGAAGACAGCGTAATCCCGCAGATCGTGAACGCGGTGCTTTCCCGCCACAATTTCATTCTTCTGGGGCTGCGCGGCCAGGCCAAGAGCCGCATCCTGCGCGGACTGATTCAGCTCCTGGATCCGGAAATTCCTGTAGTGGCTGGGTGCGAGATTAACGACAATCCGCTACGGCCCATTTGCCGCTCGTGCCGCGAACGCATCGCCGCCGAGGGCGACGACACGCCCATCGCCTGGCTGCCGCGCGATCAGCGCTATGTCGAGAAGCTGGCTACTCCAGATGTGACCATCGCGGACATTATCGGCGATGTCGACCCCATTCGCGCGGCCCGTGGCGGGCGCGACCTCTCGGACGAGCTCACCATTCACTATGGCTTGCTGCCGCGCGCAAATCGGGGCATTTTTGCGATCAACGAATTACCCGACCTGGCCGGCAAGATTCAGGTAGGCCTGTTCAACATCATGCAGGAAGGCGACATTCAGATTAAGGGCTACCCGTTGCGCTTGCCCCTGGACGTGCTCCTGGTATTCACAGCCAATCCCGAGGACTATACCGCGCGCGGCAAGATCATCACTCCTTTGAAGGACCGCCTTGGCGCCGAAATTCGCACGCATTACCCGACGACCATTCAAGAAGGCATGACCATCACCAATCAGGAAGCGTGGACCAAACGCGATTCGCACATCAAGGTGGAGATTCCCGAGTATCTGCGCCAGGTGGTGGAGGAAATTGCGTTTCAGGCGCGCGAGGACAAGCGCGTGGATCGCCGCTCCGGAGTGAGCCAGCGTTTGCCGATTACCACGCTGGAAAGTGTGGTCAGCAGCGCGGAACAACACGCGGCGCGTTTGGGGGAAACCCACACCGTGGCCCGGGTGACCGATGTGTATTCCGCTCTGCCGGCGATTACCGGAAAGCTGGAACTGGAATATGAAGGCGAGCTGAAGGGCGCGGAAACCATCGCGCGCGAATTGATCCGCACGGCGATCGGACGCGTCTTCAGCCGGTATTTTCCGGAAGTCAGTTTTCAGCCGGTGGTTCAGTGGTTTGAAGCTGGCGGCGAGCTAAAAATTGCAGACGATGTTTCCACCAACAAACGATTCCAGCTGCTCTCGCAGGTGCAAAGCTTAATGGAACACGTCTGCAAGCTCGGCGTGACCAATCGCAAGGATGAAGCCGCCGCAGCCGCAGCCGCGGAAATGGTCCTGGAAGGTCTGTGGGCACACCGGCGCGTTGGCCGCAGCGAAGAGCGCGGATTCTACGCCGAAAAACCGCAGCGGATCAACGAACCGCGCGACCGCGAGAATCCCAATCGTCCGCGCCGCACCTATAACTAGGTAGCGCACAGCAAATTTGAGGTTACCGGATGAAGTTCGTCAACTACGGGAAATACACGGGAGAGCCAGCCGACGAAATCGACCTGGACGAGCTGATGAAACGTCTGGGCGACTTCCTACTGCAGAGCGGCTTTGAGTCGCAGTACTACGGGCTCTCGGAGTTCGATGCCGCTCAGTCCATGGAAGCGTTGCGCGATGCCATTCTGCGGGCGCTGCAGGAAGGCGACCTGGTCCCGGAAGACTCGATGAGTGAAGAGCTGCGGCAATTGTTGCAGGATCCCGGTGCGCTGAACAATCGAGAAGTGCGCGACCTGATCGAAAAGATTATCCAGCGTCTGACGCAAGAAGGTTTTATCAATCCGCAGCAGCCTCCCCAAGTCACCCCGCCCCCGCAAACGACTCCCGGGGGACAGCTCGGGCAAGCCACCGAACGTAATCCGGAAGCGCGCTTCGAGATCACCGACAAGGCCATCGATTTTCTGGGATTCAAAACGCTTCGCGATCTTCTGGGCTCGCTGGGCCGCAGCAGTTTTGGGCGGCACGACACGCGCGACCTTTCTACTGGAGTGGAATCCGGGGGAGTTTCGCGCCCGTATGAGTTCGGCGACGTATTGAACCTGGATATCAGCCAGACGCTATCCAACGCGATTCGGCGCGAGGGCGTCAAGGTGCCGATTGACATGCAGTATCGGGACCTGATGGTGCACCAATGCGAATATCAGAGTTCCTGCGCGACGGTGGTGCTGCTGGATTGCAGCCACAGCATGATTCTGTATGGAGAGGATCGCTTCACGCCAGCCAAACGCGTCGCCTTGGCATTGTCGCACCTGATTCGGACGCAATATCCCGGCGACACGCTAAGCCTGGTGCTGTTTCACGATTCCGCGGAAGAAGTGCCGCTGGCGCAGTTGGCGCGGGTACAAGTCGGACCGTATTACACCAACACGCGCGAAGGTTTGCGTATGGCGCAACGCATTTTGCTCCGGCAGCGCAAGGATATGCGGCAGATCATCATGATCACCGACGGCAAGCCCTCGGCGCTCACGCTGGAAGACGGGCGCATCTACAAGAATGCGTTTGGGCTGGATCCATTTGTGGTCAGCGAAACGCTGGAGGAAGTGAACAAGTGCAAGCGCGCCGGAATCATGATTAATACCTTCATGCTGGCCTCAGATTACAGTCTGGTGCAGTTCGTGCAGAAAATCACCCAGATGTGCAAAGGGAAAGCGTATTTCACCACGCCGTACACGCTGGGACAGTATCTGCTGATGGATTACATGCAGCGCAAAACCAAAACGATCCACTAGCCCTATCCGCGTATCCCTACAGTCAATCGTTTAGATTAATATTCATTGATCCATTGCTTTTTCCCGTACCATTGCGCCCCACCACCACGTCTAATTTAGTAACGAACAAAAATATTTCATTTCCGTGGGTCCGCTCCTACCGTGTCCTTGCAGGGCGGAAACGGAAAAATTAAAAGGAGAGTTATTAATGAAACTTTCGAGAATGCTGCTTACGATCTCCAGCGCCGCGCTTTTGTGCGCTTCCATGGCCTTCGCCGGACCAGTGAATAAAGGAACACTACACCTAACAGACAAGGTCAGCGTAGATGGTCACATGCTCAACCCCGGCACATACAGGGTCGAGTGGACCGGCAACGGTCCGGAGGTCCAAGTGAAACTGGTGCAAGGTAAAGACACCGTGGCGGCCTTTTCCGCTCACGTGGGTCAACAGAAGGCCAATGCCGCTGAAGATGCGTATTCTGCAGGCCCGGGGCCCAATGGCTCCCCTTCTCTGACACAAATTTACCTGGCGAAGCATGACGTCGTGCTAACCGTTGATCACAACTCCAGCGACTCCGGCAACACAAATAACCAGCAATCTCCCGCGCAAGGCGCGAACTAAGTAGATCGAATCACCAAGCAGTAAAATGTGCCCGCTCCGGGTCCAAAATAAAGACCGGAGCGGGTGCGTGCGTTTGGTTCCCACAACAAATGTCGATCAAAGCCAAACGCGCTGTCATCCTGCGGAGCGTCTTTTGCGACGAAGCATCTCAACCTCAGCGTGTTATCTCCCATTTCCCAGGAAAGCCACCGGTGTTCGCCCCTTGCGGTTCATGCAATCACGCAAACGCCTGGTTGCGCTAGAATGAGCCATGGCCTGGTGGAAGAACGTTGCACGCAAACTCGGACGGGAGGCGCCTTTGACAAATATTGAAGTGGGCAACCTGGCTCCGAAGTTTTCCCTTAGGTCCCTCGACGGAAAACAATATTCACTGGATGAGTTGCTTTCCCACGGTCCTGTAGTGCTGGCGTTTTTCAAGGTTTCCTGTCCGGTGTGCCAATTCACTCTGCCTTTCCTGCAGCGAATCGCCGACAGGTTGGCGGGCCAGGGCGCTTCCGTCATCGGCATTTCCCAGGACGACGCGGGCAGCACCAAAGGATTCAACCAGGATTTCGAGGTGACTTTTCCGACCTTGTTGGACGACCCAGGTTATCCAGTCTCCAACGCGTATGGGCTTACCAACGTGCCAACGACATTTCTGATTGCTCCCGACGGCAAAGTGAAAGTGAGCTGCATGGGTTTCGACAAGGCTGCTTTGGAGAAAATAGCCAGCGAGCTTTCCACACAGCAGAATAGTTCACCGGCGCCGCTGTTTCTGCCCAGCGAGATTGTTCCCGCGTACAAACCTGGATGAGGATCAAAAAACTAGGTCCGGTCTGGACCTAACCACAGCTCAGGACAACACGTCTTCTCGCAAGAAATTCTTTTTGTGCTTCGGCGGTTTCTGGCGCTTGTCTGCGATGACCCGCGTCACCGCGGGAGCCAGTCCGGACTTTCGCGCGGCGCGGCGGGCCTCCGTGCCCTTATCCAGCTTCTTTTTGCGGCGCTTCATTTTCAGGCCTTCTTTACGACGATCTCCTGCACAGCGCGGTAACCCTGATCGATGGCCTCATTGGTGTACGCAAACGCGCCCGCATCCGAATTGGCGATATGAATGTTGCCGCATGGTTTGCGGCCAATTTCATTAGGCGCTTGCCCGGGAGCCCAAACGGGATCGTACAGCGAATTGTATTCGTAGGCGTATCCGTGCGGCCAACGGTTGACGGTGATGGCTTCAATATCGACGGCGGGATCGAAACCACCGCTTCCCAACATGCGAGCCAACTGGTCGCGAATGTTTCTTTCAAAAGTGGCGAAATCGGTGGTGAGCAACTTCTTGCGGCCGGTTCGCTGCATTTCGCGGGCGGTAGCGCCGGGACCCACCGGCACGTATTGCATGTGGATCACACAGGAATCATCGGATTTTTGCGTGAACTTGTAGCCGCCCATGCTCACCGGAAAATCCATTTCCACTTCCGAAAAGAAAACGCCGGGACAGTGGATGTTTTGAACTTTCAGGGTTTCAAACGCTTTCCAGTTTTTGAGCTGTACATTGGTGTACACGAGAGGCACCTTCACGTTGTACGCCAGCGCTTCCTTTTGCGTGTCGGACATTTCCGGACACAGGTAAGGAATCACCATGTTCCAGCAAGCCAGGATGCAGTTCGTGCCCTTCACCACTCGAGCCTGGCCTCCGCGAACGTATGTCACCAATACACCGGAAGAGTCCTTGGCGTTGGCCACGTGCACCGCAGTGGAATTCAAGCGCACGCGCACCGCTGAGCCCGCGTCATCGAGCTTCGCGTAATTGAATTTCGCGAGCACAACATCTTCCATGGTGTTTCCCGGCGCAACTCCGGGAATCAACGATCGCACCAGCAGGCGAGGCACGGAGCCGATGCCATCCGGGAAGTGATAGATGTAAGGCTCGTGATCCTGGCGAGTTACTTCCAGACCGATGCCCGGGCCATCGGTGTCTTTGATTCCTAGTCCCGCGAATCCTGGTAAGTAGCCGAGGCCAGCCATATCGCCAGCGGGAACCGCATCGATCCCCACACCGTAGAGGCCGTACATCGAGGTTTGGAAGAACGGAATGACCTCGGGAATCACCTTCACATTTTTAAGCAAATAATCCTTGTAGCTGGTCTTGGCGAGATACTCTTTTTTCTGATCGGGAGTCATGCCCGCCAAATAATCGGCTTCCTCGCTGAAAAGGCGGAGCAGATCTTTCTGGACTGCGGGGGAAAGCGGAGTCTTGGCCAGAAATTCGGGCCAAGGTGTCTGGTACGCGCCGGTCACCAGGCGGTCGGCGCCGAATGTTTCCTTATCGAAGAAAATCGCCTGGCCCATTCCGCGCGATTTGTAGAAATTCTGGTCGTAATATTTTTCAAAGCGTTTCACCTGAACGCCCAAATTCAAAAGAAGCTGTTTTGCCTGCGGACTATAAAGGTTGGGTCCGGTAATGGTCTGCGTGCCGCCGTAGCCGATGATCAGGCGATCACCGCTGTGAAATTCGTTGCGTTTGGCGTGGCCGCCAAAATCGTCGTGATTGTCGAGGATCAGAATTTTCGCATTGGGCCCGGCATTCTGGCGGTAAAAGTAAGCCGCGGAGAGCCCACTCATTCCCGCACCCACGACGACCAGATCGTAGGAATCGGAATCCGGAGTGGGATTATTCCAAGTCTTGCCGTCACGCATGGCATGGGCCACTTCCCAAGAGCCGTCGTGGCTGCCACGCATCCCGGTCTTCGCCGGAGGGTAATATCCCGGTTCTTTCTCCGGGGCATACGGCTTGTCGGAATCCGCCAAGACGCGAGCCCAGAAACTGCCGGGCTCTACTAAAGTCGCGCCGATGGCCACGCTAATGCCGTTCAGAAAATCACGCCGGCAAATTGGGCGATCCATCCCTAGTTCTCGATCTCGTTTTCCCTCAGCCATTCTGTTCCCCTACCTACCACAGAAATAAATCCAGCCGGTTAGTGTCGTGGCCGAACTGTAGATCGGCCAGCTTTCCTGGAACAAAATCAGTCCGCTTGCTAAAAATCGACTATTGCACTCCGGCCTGCGCTAGCATTTCCAGAAACTGGCGCTTGGTCCGCATGTCGATGGCCTGGACCACCAATTTTCCTTCGCGGTCATACAGAAAGCTCTTGGGTATGCCTTCAACGCTGAAGGCGGCGTGCACTTTGCTGTCGGGATCCAGCAAAATTGGATAGCTGTAGTGATACTGCTGGATGAACGGGCCCACTTTCGCGGCGTCCTCATCCGAAATGCCCAGCACCACCAAGCCTTGCTCTTTAAATTGTTCGTACAACGCTTGTAGATCCGGCATCTCCGCGCGGCAAGGCGGGCACCAAGTGGCCCAGAAATTCACCAGGACCACTTTGCCGCGGAGTTGCGCCAGCGTCCAGCGATTGCCCTGCAGATCCAGTAAGGAAAAATTGGCGTGCTGATTGCGCGCATCATCGGCTTCCAGCTTGGCCACCGCGGCGGCGTATTGAGGATCGTCTAGCGCGCCTTGCACATGCTCGTAGCGCACCAACTGGGCAAGTTCGACGTAGGGCGGGGCCGGACCTTTGGGCGACGCGGGAAGAGGATGCTCACGCAACGCGTTTTGTAAAGTGGTGGAGACTTCCTGCAAGGTATCGTGGCCAAAATCGCCTTCGGTGGAAAGATTGGCGAGGTTGAAGGCCAGGCGCAGTTTGTTGGGGCCTGCCGGCAATGCGCGAATCTTCAGTGCCAGATCTTTTGTGGTGTGGGCGCGTTCATCGTCGGGTAATTTCCGCAGGATCTTAATTTGATCCAGGATGGGCTTTTCCTGATCGGTCCAGACGATTTGCGGTGGTTGGGTTTGTTGGGATTGTGCTTGCTGCTCTTGCGCGCGCCGGCCGTGACCGAACAGGATAACTGCGCCTAAAAGAATTGCGAATGAACAAGAGATGGCGCGGACACGAAACAATTGCAGAGGATAGTGCTTCATTCTTGAAAAGTACCACATTGGCGAAATTAAGTTTTGTGAAAACCGATGCGCTGGAGCACCGCGCCAACCACCAGGGGAAGAGCGACGGTGGCGTCCTCGAGCACTTCGGCGAGCCTTCCACCTTCTTCCTGGGGCACAAATTTGCCCCAGGAGACCGCTTCGGTGTACGTGCTGCCGCTGAGCCCACCCCAGTGCACTGGCTCGGGACAAATCCGCACCCCGTAGTTGTAACGTTTAAGAGGAACACTCTTGTAGCCGCGGCGAGCCATCAATTCCGCGTACACCCCGAATTGTTGCGACCAGTTGCGCGGCACTCCCCCACCGACGGTGAAGATGCCCATTTTCTTGGTGGCCATCATGGTGTTGGCAAAGCTCTCGAAATCCTCGAAAGGATCGAAACGAAGGACGGGGCGCTTGTCGCGCTTGCGGGCGTACTGATTGAGGGCAAAGTCCAGGCCAAGTTCGGAATCGGAGAACGCCGGGACGAACACCGGGACGTTGTGCTCATACGCGGATTTGAGGATGCCACGGCCCTTGGTGTTTTTTTTCAGGAATTCGCCGATGCAGCGGTGCAGCTTCCAACTGCAGACGACTTCGTCGGGGTCCCATTTCTCAAGGATTCCATCGACAACTTCCTCGACGTGATCGAGATTGGTTTCCGGCTCGAGCGAATCGTAGACGCGATTGTAGCCGGCAAGGAAAAGTTCGTTGTCATCCATTTTGCTGGGATCGTAACGAAAATGCGAGCGGCCGGTGGCCTCGACCAGGCCGTGAGCCATCAGCGCGCCGGTAGAGACAATGGCTTTGACAATGCCGGATTCGATGAGGTCGCAGAAAATCAGCCCCATTTTGCCCACGGTGAGCGCGCCCGCCAGCGTCATCACCACGAAACAATCTTTATCGCGGGCCATGGCTTCCAGTACGTCGGCGGCATCGCCGATCTGTCGCGCGGTATAGGCGGTGTCACCCATGGCGCGAACGAGATCGTCGATGGTTTTAATTTTGGAAAGATCGAGAGGATAAATGGGCCGCAGTTTATCTTTCACCGGATCGTGAAGAACGCGGCCGGTCACAGTCTTGCTTGGATTTTTGGCCATCGCGACTCCCTTAGAACAGAGATGAAGGACCTGAATGACGTGGCCCAAAAAATTTAAAATGCGGGCGAAAGAATTGTATGTCTAGGAGAATTGATAGTACAAACTGAGCAAGAAGGAAAGTAGAATTCATGGACGAGTGGAAAGTGGCGGGTGCTGTGCACAGTGCGCATGAGTTTCTTCACAGCGGACACACAGAACACAGAGAAATAATGGGAAAGGGCGGGAATGGCGAATAAGTTTACTGTAGGACTTGTGCAGATGAAATGCACGACGAATAAGGAAGAGAATCTGACCCGCGCTGCGGAGAAGATCCGCGAGGCGGCTACGCGCGGCGCACAAATTGTGTGCCTGCACGAACTGTTCGCAGGGGAATATTTTTGCCGGACCGAGGACGCGGACCTGTTTAATTTGGCGGAGCCAGTGCCGGGACCGACGACCGAGCGCCTAGGAGTGATTGCCAAGGAAAAGAAAGTGGCGCTGGTGGTTTCGTTGTTTGAACGGCGGGCTGCCGGCGTCTATCACAACACCTGCGCGATTCTGGACGCAGACGGCAAATATCTGGGGAAATACCGGAAAATGCACATTCCGGATGATCCACTGTATTATGAAAAATTTTATTTCACGCCCGGGGATTTGGGTTTTTTGAATTTCGATACGCAGTATGCGCGGCTGGGAGTGCAGATTTGCTGGGACCAGTGGTATCCGGAGGGATCGCGAATCACCGCGATGCAAGGCGCGCAGGTGATTTTCTATCCGACCAGCATCGGATGGCATCCGCACGAGAAAGCGCAGTTCGGCGCGGCACAACTGGATTCCTGGAAAACCATTCAACGGGCGCATGCGGTGGCCAATGGCGTCTATGTGGCGGCGGTAAATCGCGTGGGATTCGAGGGCAAACCCGATCAAGGCGACCCAGGCATTGAGTTCTGGGGAAATTCCTTTGTGGCCGATCCTTCGGGGCAAGTGATCGCGGAGGCGTCGAACGACAAGGAAGAAATACTGGTGGTGGAGTGCGATCCGGCGAAGAGTGAAGATACGCGGCGGAATTGGCCGTTCTTTCGCGACCGGAGGATTGAGGCGTATGGAGGAATTTTGGAACGGTGGATTGGAGAGAAGTGAAGGCAAGAGGCAGTGGTTGCTGACGCGCAGAGGATCGCCGAGAAAAGAATGACAACCAAGACGGAGGGCGGGAAGACGCCGTTCGCGATGGGCTTCCGAATGCCGGCGGAGTGGGAGACGCATGAGGCAACCTGGCTAGGATGGCCGCATGAGTTGACGGACTGGCCGGGAAAGTTCGAGCCGATTCCGTGGGCGTTCGCGGAAATGGTGCGACTGCTATCGCAAGTGGAACGCGTGTTCCTGCTGGTGGAGACCCGCGAGGCGGAGAAACGCGCGCGAGCAATACTGAAGAAAGCTGGCGCAAAACTGGAGTCGGTGGAATTTTTTCGCGTGCCGACCGATCGCGGATGGATGCGGGATTCGGGCCCGATTTGCGTGAAGAATGGCGCCGGCGAAGTGGCCTACAACCATTTCGTATTTAATGGCTGGGCTAAGTATGAGAACCATAGGAAAGATGCGGCTGCGGTCACTCGGGTCAATGCGCGCTTGAAACGACGCGTGTTTGTGCCGATGCACAAGGGGAAGCGCGTGGTGCTCGAGGGCGGGTCCATTGACGTGAATGGTAAAGGGACGCTGCTGACCACGGAAGAGTGTTTGCAAAGCAAAGTGCAGGAGCGCAATCCGGGATTCACAAAGGACGATTATGGCGAAGTGTTTCGAGACTATCTGGGCGTGACCAATGTGATGTGGTTGGGCAATGGCATCGCCGGCGACGATACGCACGGGCATGTGGACGATCTGGCGCGGTTTGTGAACGAGACCACGGTGGTGACCGTGGTGGAAGAGGACCGCAATGACGCGAACTATGCGCCGCTGCAGGAGAATCTGACGCGGCTGCGGGCCATGAAGGATCAGGATGGGCGTGGATTGCAGGTGGAGACGCTGCCGATGCCGAAACCGGTATTTTTCAATGGGCAGCGGTTGCCGGCGAGCTATGCGAATTTTTATATCGCAAATAGATTGGTGATTGTGCCGACATTCAATGATGCGAATGATCGTGTGGCGCTGAATACGCTGGCGAAATTGTTTGCGGGGCGCGAGGTGGTTGGGATTCATTGCCGCGATTTGGTGTTGGGGTTGGGGACGCTGCATTGCATGACGCAGCAGGAAAGCAGCGGCGAGTGAGGAGTGGCCAGTGGAAGCGGTTGAGTAAAACAGTGAGCTCAGGAGTGCAGACGAAAAGCCAGCGGAGGGGAATATGGCGGGACTGAGCGTGGTGGGGATGCTGCAGGAACGGGTGGTGGTGGTGGGGTGGCATCGAGGGCTGATTGGTTGGTTGGTGATCGGGCTGCTTGCTGGATGGCTGGCGGGGAAATTGGCTCGCGGCCGCGGATTCGGGTGCATCGGGGATGTCGTGCTGGGATTGATCGGGTCGGTGATCGGCGGATGGATCTTCACCCAACTGGGGATTGTACACACGGACACGTTTTTGTTTTCGTTGGCAGCGGCTACGCTGGGAGCGGTGGTGCTGGTGTCCATCGCGCATTTGTTCTTTGGCGGGAATCAGCGGTAACGGAAACGGCAAAACAGCGGCGGATCGCGCAACTGTGCGATCAGGGCGCGGAATCAGCCAGTGTGATACGATTTGGAGTTCGTTGCTGGAGATCAACACTCGTTGAGCAAGCCGACTCAGACGCTGACCGCAATCCCTCTTGGCGGACTTGGCGAATTTGGGATGAACATGATGGTGTTTCGCTACGGGGAAGACATCCTCGTGGTGGACGCGGGAATGATGTTCCCGGAATCGGAATTGCTGGGCGTGGACCTGGTCATCCCGGACATCACCTACCTGAAGCAGAACCGCGAGCACGTGAAGGCCATCGTGCTGACCCACGGTCACGAAGATCACATCGGGGCGCTACCGTATATTTTGCGGGATTTGAATGTGCCGGTGTATGGCACACGGTTCACCCTGGCGCTGGTGAAGAAACGCCTGGAAGAGGCGGGGCTGCTGGAATCCACCAAACTGTTTGAAGTGACTCCGGGACGGCTGGTGGAAATTGGGCCGTACGAAATTGAATTTATCCCGGTGACGCACAGCACCGTGGATTGCGTAGCGCTGGCGATTCGCACGCCGGTTGGCGTGATCATCCACACGGGCGATTTCAAAATTGACCAGACTCCGGTGGACGGGGCGCCGTTCGACTTGCACGCGTTCGCGCGTTACGGAAACGAGGGGGTGCTGGCGCTGTTCAGCGATTCCACGAACGTGGAGCGGCCGGGATTCACGCCGTCGGAGCGGGCGGTGGTGCCGAAGATCGAGGAATTGACGCGCATGGCGCCGAGGCGGGTGGTGCTGTCGTGCTTTGCGTCATCGATCCATCGCATCCAGCAAGTGATCGACATTGGCGAGCGGGTGGGGCGCAAGATCGGGTTCGTTGGCCGCAGCATGGTGGACAACGTGGAGATCGCGCACGACCTGGGATTGTTACGGATTCCGGATGGCATGGTGGTGCGGCCGCAGGACATTCGCGGGTTCGATCCGAAGAAATTGCTGCTGCTGGTGAGCGGATCGCAGGCGGAGCCGATGTCGTCGATGTCGCGGATCGCGGTGGACAATCACCGGCTGGTGACCATCGACGAGAACGATACGATTATTTTGTCGGCTCGCATCATTCCCGGAAATGAGAAAGCCATTTTCCGGATGCTGGACCACATGTTCCGGCGGCGCGCCCTGGTGTATTACGACAACACCAGCGGGCCGATTCACGTGAGCGGGCACGCCAGCCAGGAAGAACAGAAGATGGTGCTGCGGCTAGTAAAGCCGAAATATTTCATTCCGGTGCACGGGGAGTACCGGCATTTGTTCCGGCACGCGGCGTTGGCGCACCAGTTGGGCTGCGTGAGCGAAGAAATCATGCTGCTGGAAAACGGGAAATGCGTGGAGTTCACCGAAGAGGGCGCGTACCGGCGCGATCCGGTGGCGACTGGACGCGTGCTGGTGGATTCGGGCTCGCTGGAAGAAATTGAGGAGATGGTGGTGCGGGATCGCAAGCATTTGTCGGAAGAAGGCGTAGTGATTCCGATCATCGCGATCGATAAGCATACCGGGCAGGTGGAATCGGCGCCGGAAATCGTGACCCGCGGATTGATGAGCGAGAATGGCAATGAATTTCTGGCCGGGGCGCGAGACGTGGTGTCGCGTACGGTGGAGTCGTCGAATCTGGAAGAGCGCGCGGACTGGTCGGTGATCAAGGAAAAGATTCGCGTGGATTTGAAGAAGTACATCAATAAGCAGACGCAGAAGCGGCCGCTGATTTTGCCGGTGATCCTGGAAGTTTAGCGGTTTCCCTCACACACAGAAGTGGCTACCACGGAAAGCTCAAGGCAATTCCTCGGCGAATGAAGGCCGTTTTTCGTGACATTTTATGTGTTGGCTTAGAGCTCCGTTGCTGAGCATGGTTGACGGCGGAGTGCTGGATTGGGTGGAACGGTCCGCCTCGGAAGGCGGACCCTACATGAGCCTGGCTCCGATTTGAAAATGTGTTGATTCTGCTAGGTTTATGGGCGGCGTAAGTGGTTTGTTTTGTGTAAGATTTGAGGGAGTTGGATCTAGTGATTTTACAGGTCGATGGAAGAGAGATTCCTCACTTCGCAGACTCCGTTCGGAATGACGGGTTTTCTTTTTTTGGGGTGCTTAAAAGGCGCGGAGAAGAAAGATTGCGGCATTAGAGCGTAAGACCCCACCCTTCGCAAAAGGCGCGAAGGATGGGCCACCCTCAAGTTCATAGGACAGTGGCGTAGCGTGAGAGCGAAGAGAGGTTCCTCGCGTTGCTCGGAATGACGGTTTGGGCGTGTGTTCAAGGCAGAAGGAGGTAAGGACGGCAACACTGAAGGTACGAACCAGGGTGGATGCACCGCGAAGAGGGTAGAATCTAACGCGCATGGCTAGGCTCGAGGAACCTGTTTCCAATCCGACGCGAATCCCTGCTCCGGCGAACGGATCCGGAATGCGGGCGGCAATGATTTTCATCACTGTGACGGTGACGCTGGATTTTCTGGCGTTTGGGATCATTGCGCCAGTGTTGCCGGACTTAATCAAACAGTTTGAGGGAGGCAACATTGCGCGCGCATCGGACATGGTGGGCTATTTCGGGCTGATCTGGAACCTGATGCAGTTTTTGTTTTTGCCGGTGCTGGGTGCGTGGAGCGACCGGTTCGGACGCAGGCCAGTGATCCTGATTTCGTGCCTGGGGTTGGGACTCGACTACATTTTTATGGCGCTGGCCCCGTCGCTGAAGTGGTTATTCGTGGGGCGCATCATATCGGGGATCACGGCGTCGAATGTGTCAACAGCGTTTGCGTACATCACGGATATATCGGTGCCGTCGGAACGGGCAAAGCGATTCGGCATGCTGGGCGCGGCATTTGGCGTCGGGTTCGTAGTGGGTCCGGCCGTCGGAGGGTTGCTGGGACAATACAATTTGCGGGCGCCGTTCTGGGCGGCAGCGGCGCTGAGCCTGGCGAACTTTTTGTATGGACTGTTGGTGCTGCCGGAATCGCTGGCGAAAGAGAAGCGCGCCAAATCGGCGTGGCAAATGGCGAATCCGTTAGGCTCGTTGACCCTACTGCGATCGCACCCAGAACTGGCGGGCTTATCGATCGTGGTGATCCTCTTCTATTTGGCGCACCAGTCGCTGCAGAGTGTGTGGGTGCTGTACGCGGAATACCGCTACGCGTGGAATCAGCGGAGCATCGGACTGTCTTTGGCAGTGGTGGGCGTGTGCGCAGCGATTGTGTCCGGCGGGCTGGTGGGGCCGTACGTGAAGAAATTCGGGGAGCGGCTTAGCCTAACGACTGGACTGCTGTATGGGACGCTGGGTTTCGTGGGCTTTGGGCTTGCGTGGAAGGGCTGGATGATGCTGGCGGCCATCCCTTTTATTGCGTTGTGGGGAGTGGCGGGCCCGGCGATGCAGTCGCTGATGTCGCAAAGGGTAGATGCGTCATCGCAAGGGAAATTGCAGGGAGCGATCAATTCGTTGCGCGCGCTGACGGGAATGGCGGGGCCGGTGTTGTTTACGCAGGTGTTTGCGTGGGCGATTGAGGAGCACACGAAACTGCCCGTGCCGGGGGCGCCATATTATTTGGCGGCGGCGTTGTTGGTGGGCGCGCTGGTCATGGCGGGGGTGGTTACGCGACGGCAGTCGGCGGCAGGTGCCGCGGAGTTGGGCTGAAGTGGGCGCTCAAGACAACGAGCTGTTTTGTGGATGCGGCTTACCGGAATTGTTGATTCTCGGGGCCCGCAGGTGTAGCCTTGCCGAACCGGCTGGGAGGACATTATGGCGACAGCGACTAGCGTGATTGAACCTAAAGTAAAGGTAAGCGCAAACAAACTGCTGATTAATGGCAAGTGGGTGGATGCGGCGTCCGGGAAAACCTTCCCGACGATTAATCCGTCGACGGGGGAAGTGATCACCCAGGTGGCCGAGGCGGATGCTGCCGATGTGGATAAGGCGGTAGCGGCGGCACGGGCGGCGTTCGACCAGGGACCGTGGCGGAAGAAACTGAGCGCGTCGGCTCGCGGCGTGCTGATGAACAAGCTGGCGGATTTGATCGAGAAGCATAAAGAAGAATTGGCCGAACTGGAATCGCTGGATAACGGCAAACCGTACCACGTGGCGCTGGCGGCGGATTTACCGCTGACGATTGCGTGTTACCGCTATTACGCGGGCTGGGCGGACAAAATTCAGGGCAAGACCATTCCGGTGCAGGGGCGCTACTTCAGCTACACAAAACATGAACCGGTGGGAGTGGTCGGTCAGATCATTCCGTGGAATTTTCCGTTGTTGATGCAGGCGTGGAAGCTGGGGCCGGCGCTGGCTTCGGGATGCACGGTGGTGATGAAGCCCGCGGAACAGACGCCGTTGACCGCGTTGCGTGTGGGCGAATTGATTATGGAGGCGGGCTTCCCGGAAGGTGTGGTGAATCTCCTGCCGGGATACGGACCAACGGCGGGCCGGGCACTGGCGCGGCACATGGATGTAGACAAGGTGGCGTTCACGGGCTCGACGGAAGTGGGCCACGAGATCATGAAGGATTCAGCGGAATCGAATTTGAAGCGGGTGACGCTGGAGCTGGGCGGGAAGAGTCCAAACATTGTGTTTGCGGATGCAGATATGGACCAGGCGATTGAAGGCGCGCACTTTGCGCTGTTCTTTAATCAAGGACAGTGTTGTTGCGCGGGATCGCGGTTGTATGTGGAAGAAAAGTGCTACGACGAATTTGTGGCGCGCAGCGTGGAGCGGGCGAAGAAGCGGACGGTGGGCAATCCGTTTGATAAGAATACCGAACAGGGCCCGCAAGTGGATCAGGACCAATTTAATAAGGTAATGGGCTACATCGAAGCGGGCAAGAACGAGAAGGCCAAGCTGCTGGCAGGCGGAAAGCGTGTGGGCGAGAAAGGATACTTCATCGAGCCAACCGTTTTTGCCGATGTGCAAGACAATATGAAGATCGCGCAAGAAGAAATTTTTGGGCCGGTGATGTCGATCTTGAAGTTTAAGGACATTAATGAGGTGGTGGATCGGGCGAACAAGTCTCTGTATGGGCTGGCCGCGGCGGTGTGGACCAAGGACATTACCAAGGCGCACGCGATTGCCGATGGCGTGCGGGCCGGAACGGTGTGGGTGAATTGCTACGACGTGTTTGACGCGGCGGCGCCGTTTGGCGGGTTCAAGCAGTCTGGCATCGGACGCGAGCTCGGGGAATATGGGCTGGCGAATTACACCGAGGTGAAGACGGTTACGGTGAAGCTGTAGGCATCCGGCTCGGCAGGGCCGGAATTTTCTCGCACCAGAAATGTGAATCCGTTGTTGTGTCCTGAGCACGCCTTTTGCGCGGAGGACCTGGAACCATTGTGTCCCGGCAAATACGGCGCAGGTTGGCATTCATCCGACTGGGCAGGGCTTCGCGACGAGCAACTCAGGGAGGCATAGATAGCCGCGGCGGTGGGGCGTGGTAGGATTGCCCGCGTGACGGAAGTGGCCATACGACAATATGAGGCGCGGGATTTTGCGGCAATGTACCGACTGGACCAGTCGTGTTTCTTGCCGGGAATCGCGTACAGCAAATGGTCGCTGCAATATTTTCTGAACCTGCCGGAAGCGGAGTGCCTGGTGGCGGAAGAGGGCAGGACGATCGTGGGATTTCTACTGGCAGAAGAGAATCCGCCGCTGGCACATATCATTACTTTAGACGTGGCGTCGAACAAGCGAAGAAGTGGGTTGGGCAGCTTGTTGCTGAACGAAATGGAAAAAAGATTCCGGTATCACGAGGTGCGCTCGGTGCTGCTGGAAACGGCGGTGGACAATGAAAGCGGGATTGCGTTCTGGGAACATCATGGATATCGTACAGAAGCGGTGCTGAAACGGTATTATTTGGGAAAAGTGGACGCGTATGAGATGCGCAAGCGGCTGGAGTGAAGTAGCGGCGGAAGGCCCACGATTTAGAATTCGTGGCCAGGCTGGCCGGTCTAAAGTCCGGCCACTCCACAATCGAAACGCGAGGTGAATAGTTACGTTTTTGGCAAGATTGTGGATTGAGGTCCTTCGCTTCGCCCAGAATGACGCGTAGTTTTAATTCATGCTGACATCGGTGCGGGCCTCGGCCAATGAAGTTCGGGATTCAACTTTGCAGGATTCCCACTGGAAGCTGGAACCCAAGACCCACCCTTACACCAAGAAGGCGACGCACGCGGTGATTTATTAAGACCACCCCAAGAGCACGGTTCGGAGTGACTGTGCACAGACCAGGAGATGAGCGTGAATGATTATGTGCTGAGTGTGATTTTGGGGATTGTGGAAGGGCTGACGGAGTTTATTCCGGTGAGTTCGACGGCGCACCTGCGATTGTCCGAGTTGTTGCTGCACATCGATCTGGGCAGCGGGTACTGGAAGATGTACTCGATTGTGATTCAGTTGGGCGCGATTCTGACGTTGCCGATTTATTTTCGGGAGCGGATCGCGAAGTTCGTATCCACATTTCCGCAGGGAGAGCGGGGCGACCGGACGATTTTCACGCACCCGCTTAGCCTGGTGATGATTGCGTTTGTGGTGACGGCAATTCCGGCGTATTTGCTGACCAAAGTGGTGGGAAAAAATCTGGAGAATCCTTACGTGATGGGAGCCGCGCTGCTAATCGGCGGAATCGTGATGTGGTTTGTGGACGCGCGGAACAGCAAATCGGAAGCCGCGGGAGAAGGGGCGGAGGGAAGTTTGATTCACACGTGGCACATGGAAGCAATGAGCCTGGGACAAGCGGTGTGGATCGGGGCGTGCCAGATTTTATCCGCGGTGTTTCCGGGTACCTCGCGGTCGATGTCGACCATCGCAGCGGGGCAAGTGGCGGGGATGTCGCGGGCGTCGGCGCTGGAGTTTTCGTTCTTTTTGTCGATGCCGACGATGGCCATGGCGACGTTGTATACGCTGTTCAAATCGCTGCATGGCAGCAAGACGGAAAACCCCATCGGGGTGTCTAACATTGATATGCATGGATGGATCGTGCTGGCGATTGGATTTGTGGTGTCGTTTATCGTGGCGTATGGCAGCGTGGCGTGGTTCATGGCGTGGGTGCGGAAGAGGGGATTCGGGCCGTTCGCGATCTACCGGATTATTCTAGGGATTGCGGTGTTGTTTTTCGCGTCGAAGCTGATGGGGTGAAGACGGTCATCACAGAGTGCACGTCAAGAACGGCACCGTTTAAATGGATGAACAAGAACCCCACACGCAACAAGGGCGTGTGGGCACCCGACAGGAAAAAACCAGCGATTATTTCGGGGTTACTTCGCGGGCCAGGTGGCTGGCGACCACCTCGCGGAACTCAGTACGTTTTTTGGCGGCGTCCATGGCTGCTTCGCGCGACCCATAATGCTGGGCGACAATCGTTGCTGCTTTGGAATCGATTTGATCCATAGCGCCCCAATTCGGATAGAGAATCGCGACGCCAACATCCCAATCATCTGGGCGGTCGGTGACGGGATTGGTAAAGGCTTTATAGTCCACTAACCAGCCCTGCTTTTTGGCTTCGTCATACACCGGCTTGAGATGGTCGTGGAAGTCCTTCCAAAACGCATCGCCCATACCCGGTTTGATGTGATAGTAGGTAACACGCCAGATAGGACCGAGATCGTAATTTGGACTCTGCGCGAAGGCTGGCGCAGCAAAGACGAAGCAGACCAACAGCGCAAACGGTAGCGATAGCTTCCTCATATTGTCTCCTCAGAATTGTTTGTTTTCCTAAACGGGCCCGACTGATGGATAGATAGGGGGCCGACTGTAGCATGAGGGAGTTGTTGGGGCAACGCGTGGGATGCGGGAAAGAAGACCCCACGGGCAACGGCGGCGTGTGGGGCACCGGGAAACTTGGAGAGACGAGGGGCTTGTGCCGGGTGTCGCGGATGATATGATGCGGTAGTTCCTCCAATTGGGGCGCAACAGCGCCGCGCCCTGGAGAATTGCCGCGGACGTGGATATATGCGTGTGCACTCTTCCTTCCCCTTAAGGCCCCACGTGTTGGCTAATTCGGTCTGGCCGGTCTAAAGTCCGGCCACTACACAGGCTTCGCCAGCCAGTGCATGGTTATTGCTGAGGAGAAATTTCGTGCGCTTCCTGACACCGACGGAAAATAAGCGGCTCAACGAGCTGATTGGCTTTTTGTGTATCACCGCAGCGATTCTGCTGGGATTAGCACTGATTTCCTATTCGCCACGCGACCCTGCGTTCAATGTGAGCGCTGCTTCGGCGGGAGACAATCTGGTGCGGAACTGGATTGGACCGGTGGGGTCGTACACAGCCGATCTGACGTTTCAGATTTTTGGGTTTGCAGCATTTCTGTTGCCGGTGGCGATTGGGGTTTTGGGGTACCGGTGGCTGCGGAGCCGGGCAGTGGACTCGCAGTGGGCAGCACTGGTGGGCTACGGACTTTTGCTGTTGTCGCTCCCTTCCCTGCTGGCCATGATCCATTTCCCGGACGTGCGCGGGGCCATACCGGCGGGAGGATTGCTGGGCGGGGCGGTTTCGCACGGATTGCAGAGCGGGTTTAATTTCTGGGGCGCGATTCTGGTGGCGGTGGCGATTCTGATCGTGGCGCTATTTCTGACCACCAGCTTCAGCTTCAGCGGGGCGCACGCGTGGGCTAGCAGTTCGAAAGGGCCGCTGGGGAAAATCGAGAAGTTCGCGATTTTGCAGCGCGCGCGGGCTCGCTGGGAACAGTGGCGGGATGATCGCGAAGAGGCGCGCATGCGGCGGGCAGTGGAAGAGCGGAAACTGAGCGGGCGCAAGCCGGTGGCTCCGCAAATCGTTGGGAAAGCGGAAGCGGAAGCAGCCAAGACGATTCATATAGACGAGCCGGGAGATGTTTTCCGAAACAAGAAGGCGGCTGTGGAGGAAGCGGAGGACGAAAAGGAATCCACAAAGGATGCGGTGCACAAAGCACCGGTGGTGATGCTGGGCCCGGACAAATCCGCGGACGCCCAAGGCAAGATGAAAAAAGTTGAGCCAAAGATCGCCAAAGGCGTGGCGAATTACCGACTGCCGTCGATTCAACTGCTGCGGCAAGGCGAAGGCAGCCAGAAGCTGGACGAAGACGAATTGAAGCTGCGCGCGCGGGCCATCGAAGCGAAGTGCCACGAGTTCGGCGTGGAAGGACGGGTGACGCAGATCAATCCGGGGCCGGTGGTGACTACGTTTGAGTTCAAACCGGAAGCGGGCATCAAGTACAGCCGGATTATCGGGTTGACCGAAGATTTGTGCCTGGCGTTGCAGGCGGAATCGATCCTGATCGAGCGAATCCCGGGAAAATCGACGGTGGGGATTGAGGTACCGAACGACAAGCGACAGACGATTGCGTTACGGGAGATTCTCGAGGCAACCGAGTTTGCCAATTCCCCGAGCAAATTGACGCTGGCGATGGGCCGGGACTTGCACGGACGCATCCGAGTGACGGATTTGGCGTCGATGCCGCACTTGCTGATCGCAGGCTCTACCGGTACGGGCAAGAGCGTGTTCATCAATTCGCTGATGATGTCCATTCTGTATAAAGCCACGCCGGATGAAGTGAAGATGGTGCTGGTGGACCCGAAGCGGCTGGAGTTGAGCTTGTACGGAGACATCCCGCATTTGCTGGCCCCAGTGGTGACAGACCCGAAAGTGGCGTCGAACGTGTTGCGTAACGCCACGCGAGAAATGGAAAACCGGCTGAAGCTGCTGGCACAACGCGGTGTGCGGAATATCGACCAGTACAACCGGACGTTCCAGAAGCAGCAATCGCTGTCGTTGTTTGACAATGTGGAGGAAAGTGAACACAAGCCACTTCCCTATTTGGTGATCGTCATCGATGAATTGGCGGACTTGATGATGGTGGACACCAACAACGTGGAAGAATCGATCACGCGATTGGCGCAAATGGCGCGAGCAGTGGGCATTCATTTGATCCTGGCCACGCAGCGGCCTTCGGTGGACGTGATCACTGGCTTAATCAAGGCAAATTTCCCCGCGCGTATTTCGTTCCGGGTGGCCAGCAAGGTGGACTCGCGAACGATTCTGGACGCGAATGGGTCGGAATCGCTGTTGGGGCGCGGCGATATGCTGTATTTGCCCGCGGGTTCGGCACGGCTGCACCGGATACATGGGCCGTTGGTTACCGAAGACGAAATCAGCAATGTGTGCGAATTCTGGAAAGAGCAGGCGCAGGCGAAATACAACGAAGCATTGCTGGAACCGCCGAAGGACGAAGCGGGGAAGGAAACTTCAAATAAGGGTAAGGCGGGGGTTCGAGACGAAGACAGCGGTGAAGACAGCGCAGGAGAGGACGTGGACGATGAGTTGTATCACGACGCCGTGCGCATCTGCTGTGAGATGGGACGCGCATCGACTTCCACATTGCAGAGGCGGCTGCGGATCGGCTACGGACGCGCCGCACACCTGATCGATTTGATGGAGAAAGATGGAATCGTGGGACCGCCCGATGGAACACGGCCGCGCGAAGTATTAAAGGGCAGCGAGTGGATGAAGGAGTTTGATGATCGGGAGAAGTGAGCGGCTCTCGCTTCGATGGCATTCGCGCAACACAGCGCGACCATTCACGGCTGCGGCACACTGCAGAAAAACTTAGGGATGAGATTCCATGAACTTGCCAAGCAGGGCGGCGGCGTGTTCGCAGAGCTTGCGATCCTCGGGACCAAACGCGGCGAGAAAATGGGAATCGATGTCCAGTTCGCCGGCGACCTTGCCGTGGACGAACACGGGGACGACAATTTCGGATTTGGTTTCCAGAGAACAAGCGAGATAGCGGGAATCGGAATTGACGTCGTCGATGACAATGGTCTTGCCAGTGGAAGCTGCGGCGCCACAGATGCCTTGATTCAAAGGAATGCGAGTGTGGGGCGTCATGGTGCCCTTAAAAGGTCCGAGCACGAGAATGTCGCGGTTGCCCTCCTTCTCGAGCATGTAAAAGCCAACCCAGTTGTAGCGAGTGAGCTTTTCATGGAGCAGAGCGACAATGCCTTTCATGAGGGCCTCGGCAGAGGACGACGTCTTGGCGAGAGTGTCGAGCGCAGGAATCAGGTCGGCGGATTTGGTTTGCGTGGTCATGAACAGTAGTCGACCACAAATGGGACGAAGAGAGCAACCCGAGCGCAAATGGTATTGCTTCGAAAGTAATCGAGCACGCGGGTGAACCTGCTGGAGTGAATTGACAGTGCAAGGAGCGGCTTCTACACTAATTAAGCTCAGAGCCGGGGTAGCTCATTGGTAGAGCGCCGCCCTGAAAAGGCGGGCGTAGCCAGTTCGATTCTGGCCCCCGGCACCACTCCACGCGCGGAAATTCCCTCCCTGAAAAAGTCTGTCTGCACAGCAGACTGCCGCTGAAAGAATCTGGGCTTGCAATGCAAGATTTGGGCTCCGGAGGGTTGGAGGAGCTTCAGCGGGCAATGACGCCGCAATGAAGATTTCTGGATGAAGTGGGCCTGGAAGACTGGATCAGGGTATTCCATTGCAGACCGCGGTTGATCTCGCTCGTGAAGTCCGGCGGCTATCACGGGCCAGCTTGCCAAGTGATACGGTTGAGCTGGCCAGATATCTCATCGGAAAAACCATAGTGCGCAAGACCGGGCGAAACAGGATTAGCGGTCGTATTGTCGAGACAGAGGCTTACCCACCGGGCGATCGCAGTGGGCATGCTTATCATGGACCAACGGCCAGAAAGCAATCCCTATTTCTGGGCAGGGGATTTGCCTATGTGTACTTCATCTATGGGACGTCATACATGCTCAACGTGACGGCTGAAGAACCGGGGGTTGGCGCAGGAGTGCTGCTGCGCGCCATTGAGCCTCTTGAAGGAATCAACCTAATGAAACGGCTCCGCAAAACGGACAAACTTGTAGATTTGGCGAGAGGGCCGGGACGGCTTGCGGCTGCATTGCAAATCGACCGGAGGTTGGACGGAGTTGACCTGTGTGCCGACGGTCCGCTTTGGCTTGGGACTGCGGTTCGAAAGACTACGCGCATTCGCACCGCAGTACGCATCGGCATCACGCAAGAGGTGGGCCGGCTGCTGCGTTTTTTTGAGGCGGACAGCCCGTTCGTTAGCGCCCTCTCAACGAAAAAAGAAGTTCGGTAGGCTGGCCTCGAGACGATTCAAATTCGCCATAGTTCGACTGCTACGGACCGAGGAATATGCCTACATCCAGTGGAAATCAATTTGAAGATTTTTTGGCATGGTGCGATGGTGTGCTCCTTCAAAAAGCAGACAGTTCAAAGGTCTGACCACTGCTTTGAGCCGGGCGGGCGGAGCGTGCAAATCGCCCCTAAGCCATATATAATCAAGCAATTACCTTGCGCTGACCTTTTGAGTTTTCGCCCAGTCAGGAGGTGCACCGGTGCTTGCTGGGAAAAGACTCGGTACCCTGCTTCTGTTCGCCATTATCGTTTACGGCTTTGCCGGACCTTGCGCCGCGCAGACGACGACCGCTCCAATAACAACGCCAGCGCCGATTGTAGATTACATCGCCAAAGGGTGGGATGTTCTGACACGGTCGATGAGCGATTGCGGAACGATCACCGATCCCAAGGTGACCACGAAATCCGTTCTCTACATACCCGCAGACTTTCCGATGACGGCGCAACTGCACGAACTGGAAAGGCGCTGTGGCGTGGAGATCCGGCCACTTCCTAAAGTCATCGTAAAGGCCGGCGAGATCGACACGAACTCCTTCCACCCTCAAGGGTTGTTATATTTGCCGAAACGCTATGTCGTGCCCGGCGGCCGCTTCAATGAAATGTACGGCTGGGACAGTTATTTTATTATTCGTGGATTGCTTCGAGACAATCGAGTCGATCTGGCTCGCGACATCGTCGAAAATTTCTTTTTTGAAATCGATCATTACGGGAGCGTGCTCAACGCCAATCGCACGTATTACCTCAGCCGGGCGCAGCAACCATTCTTGAGTTCCATGATTTTCGCCGTGTACAACGCGGAGAAACGCGCGGGTCACGAGGATCGCGCCTGGCTTGAGCGCGCCTACGACTACGCCAAACGGGACCACCAAATGTGGTTGCGACCGGAACTGCTTGCCGGCGATACCGGGCTTTCCCGTTACTTTGATTTTGGCGAAGGGCCCGCTCCGGAGAGTCTGAAAGACGAAGTGGATCATTACCGCCAAGTGGCAGGTTACTTCGTGAATCATCCGGAGCAAAGCGCCGAACGCCTTGACCAGCGATTGCCTGGACAAACGAGCGAACTCGGTCCCGGCAAAATCTATTCTCTGCGGCTGTGCGATCTGCCCCACGGAACCGCTGAGCCAAACTGCGATGAACTTCGAGAACTGACGCTTAGCCGCGATTTCTATAAAGGGGATCGGGCCATGCGCGAATCGGGGTTCGACATTTCCTTCCGCTTCGGACCTTTCGGCGCCGCAACCCATCATTATGCGGCGGTGTGCTTAAACAGCCTGCTTTACAAGACCGAGATGGACCTAGCCGATATGAGCTACATTCTCGGGCGAAAGCCGGATGCGGAAGGGTGGCGCCGTCAGGCGAATGCTCGTCGCGAAGCAATCAATAAATACCTTTGGAGTGAGGTGCAGGGAGAGTTCTTCGACTATGATTTTATGAACCACAGTCAATCCACCTATCAATACCTGAGCACTTTCTATCCGCTGTGGACCGGCTTGGCCACGCCGCAGCAAGCCATGGCCGTCGAAGCCAAATTGAAGGTGTTCGAAAAACCAGGCGGCGCGATGATGAGTCCGTATGAGACCGGGGCGCAATGGGATGCTCCGTATGCTTGGGCGTCCTTGCAGATGATTGTGGTGGACGGCCTTCGGCGCTACGGTTTCGATAAAGATGCCGACCGCATTTCCTTTGATTTCGCCAGTACCGTTGCGGAAAATTACGACAAGCAAGGGTATATCGTAGAAAAGTACAATGCGGAGACTCGCTCGACCGATACCCCGGTAACGATTGGTTACCAAATCAACGTGGTCGGTTTTGGCTGGACAAACGCGGCGTATCTGGAATTCCTGTCAGCGCTTCCGGTGGCCAAGCGGGCTGAACTGGAGCGCATTCACTGAAGTTCGAGTCCCGAGAGTGTTCACGGCTTTGTAGGATTGCGGGTTAACTCGTCAGCCTGCTTCAATTCCCTTTCTGCATCCGCGGTTAGTCCCTGGGCGCGATATGCCTGTCCCAAAAGCTGGTGGGCCATGGCATTTCCGGGATCCATGCTGATGGCTCGTTGTAGCGCGCGAATTGCCAGTTCGGTCTCGCCTTTCTTCTCTAGCACTTTTCCCATCAGGATGTATGGACCTGTGGAGTTCGCGTCCAACCAAATGGAACGTTCCAACAACTTCTCCGCTTCGTCATACCTTCGCACGCGCAAATAGGCGTCGGCTAATTTGAAATACCCGTTGGCATACGCGGGATTAATGGCAACTTCCTGTTCCAGGTTGGTGATGGCCTGGTCCACTTTCGATTGGTACAGGTAAAGTTCGCCCAGGAGGTAATGTGCCAGCGGCAGTTTCGGATCCAGAGCGATCGCTTTTTGCGCGTATTCTTCGGCGATGGGCCCAAAATCCAAGCGCAACAGGATTCGCGCGCAGAAGAGATAGGCGGCCGCTGAATCGGGCGGGACGCCGTACATTTTCGCGAACGCCACTCTGGCTTGTGGATATTGTTTCGTCTGGATGTATGCAACGCCCAAGATATACGCCGCATCGACGTTTGCGCGTGGATACCAGGTTTGTACCTTCTCGAGATAAGGAATCGCGTCTGCGGGCTTTCCGCTAAGGTAAAGCGAAAGCCCCGTCAACTGAATTGCCTCCGGATCATTGGGATTTTCCTCGAGTGAGTTACGCAGATTCGCTACCGCCTTTACATAATCGCTTTTCTTGTAATAGGCGACACCCAATTCGCGGGCCAGACCCTTCGGTGGCGGCGTTTGATTTTGCATGGCCTCAAGTTGGGTAATAGCCTCGGAAAACTTTCCGAGCTGCAACAAACGGTCTACTTCCGGGAACGGAGTTGCGGACGCTGCGGGCTCTGACTGCTGGGCTTGCGCGAGCAACTTAGCCGTAGATGAGGCATAGACGATAACAAGTACAGAGAGGGAGAGTATTGTGATCCGCGCTATCGCGAGACCAGCGAATGGAAACGACATGATCATCGGGCACACCGTGGGGGATCCGCGTTTAGTCCTCCAAGCAGCATTTTTGCAGGTCCGAGATCCGGGTTGAACTGGAGCACGCGCAGCACGGAAGTGCGTGCCATATTAAATTCGCCTGCTTGGCAATAAACCCGAGCCAAATTCATCCCGATTTCGCTCCTCCCGGGGGCGCGCTCAAATGCACCTTGCCAGAGCTTAATGGCTTCCGCCATGTGACCCTGGTTGGCGTCCAGCACTCCCAAATTCACGGCCGCATCCATGGACGCAGCATCACTCTGCAACGCTCTGTTGTACAGCGCTCGCGCCCGATTGTCATCCCCACGTTTTTGCGCGGAGTATGCCAGTGCGGATAAAAGCACCGGGTCATCGGGAAATTGTCGCAAAGCCGCTAGCAACAATCGCTCCGCCTGCGCTTGCGCCATGGTCATCCCCGAGTTGACGATCGATTGCCACGCCAGCGCCAATTCCCGCACGTCTTGCTCAGCCAATTCGGAGTGAGGAAACGGCGTTAACTCCGGCAGGGAGGCGGTCGACGGTTGTGAAGCAGGCTCGCGGTCCGGTCTTCGAAGAATTCGGTGGTCGGTCACCTCGGTGTGGGCTACGTCGGTGCTCGGAGAAGCAGGCATGTGGCAGGAGGTGCAGTCCTGCTGCTTTCTATGGTGTTTGGCAGCGAAGGCCTCGGCGTGGCAGGCGATGCACTTGGCTCTATAGAAGGCAACCCGCTGTTCACGTGGAACCGTTTGATGCGGATCGTGACAACTGGCGCAAGACATGGCGTCCCCGGATTTTTTCTGGCAGACACTCTGGGCTAGCGCTTCGAACTGGCTGGTTGCCCGTAGTCCTTGCGGAACATTGCCGCTCAGAACGAAATAGCGCACGTAATCGTTGAGGTCGGACCCTGGCGTGTACTCGTACAGGTGCTTGCCGGCGCGTTCGATTGCAGCGTTTCCTTCAAGGTGACACTGCATGCAAACTTGATCGCGCAGTTTAGCGGGGAGCTTGGTTGGATTCACAATCGGACCACCACGTACGTGTGCAGCTCCGGGCCCGTGGCAGTGTTCGCAGGTGACGCCGGAATAGAGAAAAACCGGAGTGGCATATTTATTCTCACTGCCGTCGATGGGAGCGCGAACGCCGCTGACATGACAGTTCAGGCAACTGGTCAGCGCCGGCAGATTCAGAGGAATCTCGCTGGCGTTCCCATAGCCAGGCGCCATATCCCACATCTTGCGGTCCGCATACCAGTTCACCGGGGATTCAAATACGAAACCATCATCCGAAAAAAGGTAAGTGCGTCCGCGACGTCCCTCCCCAATGTAATAGAGCAGTTCGCGTTTACCGTGGACCAAAGGATCGCCGGGGCGTTCGAATGCCAGCCAAACTTTCCCTGCTTCGCTATAAATCGAATAATGGACTCCCGATCGTTGGTGAGTGAATTCGCCGCTGATCAGGTTTTCATCAGCGTTCCCGCTGGCATGAGCCATCGCCGATCGGATATAGGAGTTGTAGATTGAGACGTGACATTTGGCGCAAGCTTCATTTCCCACATAATCATTTCCCGCTGTACCGGTAGAAATGGATTTGGCTGGGCCCTGCTGGGATGATGCGAAACTGGCACCGCAAAGCAAATGAAGAATAGCAATCCCGATCAGCAATTCACCGCGGACCTGCCGTCCTGCGAACACTCAGTTCCCCCATCTCCACTATTGAACCTTGGGATCACTCGCGATTTGCGCCAGGTTCTCGCGCGCTAACTTGTTGTTCGGGTCGATCTGCAATGCGCGTTCAAAATGCTGCTTCGCTTCTGCTAATTTTCCCGTCATGGCCAACGCCCCTCCAAGATTGGCCTCGGCGTTCCCATCGTCCGGATGGAGGCGGGTGGCCGCGCGGTACTGTTCTACCGCCTCGGAAAATCTGTTCTGGGAAACAAAGGCATTCGCCAAATTGTAATGCGCGTCGAAATTGTTCGGCTGCACCTGGAGGGCGGCCTGCAGATAAGGTATAGCGTCGGCGACCTGCCCTGCCGCAAGCAGCGAGGCGCCCAATGCATTATTCGCCGTGGCGTCCTGGGGGCGAAGACGCACAGCAATCGCGAACTGCTGGATCGCCTCGGTTTGCGCACCTTGGACCTGCAACATGGCTGCCAAGTTATAGTGCGCCTCGAAATCACCCGGGTTTTTGTCGATGTTATGTCGCGCCATGGCTTCCTGGATGAGCATGCGGGCATCCACATTCGGATTCGAGGAGTGCGGTAGCACTTGCAGCCACAGGTGGGCCATCTCGTCGGTCGAGCGGTTGCCGGCGACTACCCTGCGTGGCGGGTTGTTTGGATTTGCGATGTTGCCGGTGGAATTGTCATAGCTGTAGCGCATCGAGATTTTGGTTCCCTTAGGCAATCGCACCGGTTGTTCATAGCGATACACCGCTTGCCAGTTCAAGTCCCATTGCGGTATGTGAATCAGTGTTCTGGACGAACCGTCGGGTAACATAGCTACTGCTTGCAAATCCTTTCCCAAATAATGCGCATGCGGATAGATCGCGAGCACATCCACCTCTACCGGCAACGTAAATTCGTCGGTCACCAAGAAATCCTTCGCACCCGCCGGGATGTCTAGTTGGCGGTCATTTTCCATCTGTAGCAATAAGGGGAAAAGCGTGGCGGGCTCGTCGGTAAAGTACAGTCCCAGGCTTGGCTGGATCTTCTCTGGTTTCCCGGAAGGTTGCAGGTGCACATTCAGAACCAGGTCAGTATTCTTGTCGATTCGCAATGCCATGCCTTTGGGCTCCGGCTGGATGACGGTGCCCGGCTTCCAGAATAGAAAATGGCTATCGGGATCAAACGCCTCCGATTCGATTTTCAATTCCATGCCCGGGAATCCCGCGCCTGGCTGCGGCTCTTGCGCTCGGGCCGTTTGATTGCGATCCACCAGAATGTTCGCGTGATGTACTACGCGCTTGTCGCCTGGGCGGATCTCAATGGCCCGTAGCCAACGCGTCCGATCGACTGGAGAACGAAAAATAAAATTCCAGTACATGTCATAGCCGGAAGCGGGAAGGACATAAGGTGTTTCGGCTTGGACGATTTTGTCTGGACGGCCCAACTGCCAACCGGGCACAAACTTTGGCGCGGGTGGAAGATCTGTGGGAACGCCTTGTTGCTCTCCCTGTTGCACCCATTTTAGGATCAAGCCAATCTGCTGGTCAGATAATCGTAGTTCATCGGCGAAGCGCAGTTCCTGTGGCGCGGGCAGCCAAGGAGGCATGATTCGCTTTGCAGTAATCGCTGCAATCTGTCGGGCGTGCGACTTGGTATCTTCGTAGGTCAGCAGGGGGAACGGACCAGCCTCACCAGGGTGGTGGCATGGGGCGCAGTAATGAAACACGATGGGGGCGATGTCGTGATTGAAGGTAACGTTCGCTTCCGGGGATGTGTGTTCGCGAGTGGCAAGCGCCATAACAGAGGCGCAACTGAATCCTAGTCCAACGATCGCGAAAGTTCGAAAGGAAAACGTCATTCCAGATCCGCGATGTAGCATCCCACCGCCGGAGCGTTAGCGGGGGGCTTTTTTCCGCTCAGGGCAGCCTGGATAGCATCGTCGAGTTCGTGAGTAGTGGCAAGAGCCCGCGTGCGGCCAAACGCTTGGTATAAATCATCAATGCGCCCGTGATATAGCAAGTGGCGATTCCCGTCGAATACGGCCGCTTCCGGAGTAACTTGCACTTGCGCCTGCGCAACAAGAGCGTGGTGGGGATCTCGCAGCGCTGGCAGGTCATAGCCATACCCCCGTTCATGCTGGCGGATTTTCTCGGCGTCAATTTTCGGGTTCGGGTATACCAGCCAGAATGACACTCTCCCCTGGTACTCCACACTCATTTTCTGTATCAGCGGCGCGTAGCGATTGGAAATGGGGCAATCTGTGCGCAGGAACAGCAAGACCACGGGTTTTCCCTTTGCGCCAGTAGACGAGAACGGATCCGCCGGCGCACCATCAAGGTTTTCAGCTGTTTTTTGAGCAACGGCCAGGAAGGGCAGTAGTAACGCGAGGACTGTTCCGAAGACAACGGAAAAGCGGCGCAGCGGACCGAACCTGACACTTGCGTAGGGCATGCCGCCAGAAATCTTACTGTGCCGGTTGGCGAACTGCAAACGATCCGTGGCCATTCGTTCCACGCTGCCCGACAACAAAAACGGGGAACCTATTCGCGGGTTCCCCGTCCAGGTTTGGGGTGTAGTTCAGAAAGTTACGCGCAAACCGAATTGCAATTGACGCATGCCGTTTGGTGTACCCGGCGAAGCGTCCCCTTCGATGTCGGTAATCTGTCCTGCGCTGGGGTTGGTTGCGCAATCCACGCAGGTGTTGCCCTGGTTCGAATTGAAGCCCAGAACAGGATGGTTGAAGATGTTATAGGCGTCGAATCGGAACGCTACGTTGAGCCGCTCGGTAATCCTGAAATTCTTCATGAGCGACAAGTCCGAAAAGAACGCGCGTGGACCAGTGAAGGTGTCAAATCCTGCATTGCCGATCTGACCGCAAGCGGGGAGTGCGAACGCACCCGAAACGGGCCTGGCCAAGGTGCATGAATCTGTGCCACTGGTGACGCCAGCAAAGTTGTAGGTCAGCGGAGCGACAGGAGTGAAATAGTACAGGCCACACTCGCCTCCTGTGGCGCAGCCGGAAGTTATAGTGTGAGGGCCGGTGTTAAACGACTGTCCCCGGACAAGGTTGGGGCGGCACGGGCCGGTGTCGGTAATCTCACCGCACTCGCCGATGCTGGCGGTCCAGGGCAAGCCGCTAGACCACGTCAGTGTGTTGGACATTTGCCAGCCGCCAATGACGTAATCCATCGGGCGGCTGATATTGCTCAGGAATTTTTTCCCGCGGCCAATAGGAAATTCATAAACGCTAGTAAGCAGGAACACGCTGTCGCGGTTGTACTGGTCGGGGCCATATTCCAGTTTTGGCGCGATATTGTAGTAGTTCTGCGTAGTATCGTACGCATTGGAATGCGAGTAGGTGTAGTGCGCCATAAATTGCAGCCCGTTGGTGAAACGCTTCTCCAACTTCGTCTGCAAGGAGTTGTAATTGGTGCTGGCGTCGTTGCCATAATAGTTCGACACATCGACAGCGCAGCAGGTGAGCGGCACCTGCGTAGGCACTCCATCGACGATTTGCGTAACGAAGTAACCCGGATAGGTGAATGCGGGTACGCCGTTCAGGTACAGTGGACGACGATCCGCTTGCGGCACGAAGGGCACGAACGACGTGAGTGAGCAAGCTCCCGGTGCCGTGCAGGTGACCGGGTTGGTGCCATTTCCGACGGCTGGGGCGTTCACGTTGTACGATGGTCCATTAGGAAATATGACGTGGGTGCCCTTGTTTCCCACATACGCTATTTCCATAGAAATCGATGGTGTGATTTGCCTTTGCACCGTGGCGTTCCACGCGTCCACGGTAGGCAACCGCTGTATCGTCGGTCGAACGTGCGTAGCCGCGGTGCCGTTCGGGCCCAAAAGCGGCAGTGTGCCTTGCGGCGAAATCTCCGAATCGATGTTGGCGAAATAGGTGGTCGGATTCAAATAAGCCGGCGGACCGCTCGCGAGGGTGAAAACCGGACTGATGTTGTTGGTCGCGAGTGGGTTGATGTTGCTGTCCTCCAGCGACTGCGCTGCCAACACCGGCAAGTTCTGGGTCACCGCGTGACCGAAGTTTGAACCGAACACGCCAAGATCGAAACTGCGGCCATACCCCATGCGAAGCACCGTCTTCGGATCGTATTGGTAGGCGAGCGCCATTCTTGGTCCGAACGCCTTCCATGTATTTTCAATGTTGCCGTTGGTGCCGTACGGGCCATAGCCAGCCACGCGAATTACACCTTGCGTAAGGTTCGCGAATCCGCCGTTACCTTTCCCGTTTACACTTTCCGGGAAGTAGATTTCCCAGCGCAGTCCGTAATTGAAAGTGAGTTTCGGCGTGACGCGCCAGGTGTCCTCACCGTAGAAGAACCAGCGCTTTTGGCGTTCCGCGGCGTCGATGACAGGGCTGGCGTAACGTTGGAAGGAGGTGACATCGCCAAGGAGCATTGTGGCTAGACTGAGCCCACCGGCACCGGCTAGCGAAGTACCATCAGCGTCGAAGTTCAGAATGCCGGTCCGGTTGGAGTCGCTGGGAACACGCAAGTTCATGGCGTAGCGGATATCGGCGCCGAACTTGATTTGGTGGGCGCCTCGAATCTTGGTCCAATTGTTTACAAACTGGAATTGCTGCTCACTTTCGATCAGTGGACAGTTGCAGCGGCCTACGTTCAGGCCATCACCAAACGCAGAAAAGCCCCCGTTGCCGTTCAGGAAGAACGACGATAACCCGCCGGTCTCCGTGGTGCCGAGGTTCAATCCCGGGATGCCAAACCCGGTCATCGGGTTTTTGTCCGCATCAGAGTACTCGGTTCGCGGATTGTACTTGAAATATCCGAAACGAAAATCCGTCAGCAGGTTGGTGCCTATAGCCTTGTCGAAGCCTGCGGCCAAGCTGTAATTATGAACTGTAGACTCTCCGTTAAGTCCGCCTGGGCCGAACCCAACGCCGCCGAGGTCTCCCAATGTCCCCAAACCGTTGAGATGAAAATAATCCAAGCTGAAACGGCCGAAAACTTGATAGCCGTGAGGGGCGCTATAGTCGATACGAACATCGAACGCATTCTGATCGTAGGGTCCCGAACCGGAGCCGACAAAATTGTTGGTTATGCCAGAGCCATGATTAGGTGCCGGAAATTCCGACAACACAGCGGCCGCTTGCGGGGAGATCATACCGATCGGAATCCAATTTGGCTCGGTCGCGCAACCAGCAGGCCCGCAAAATGGAGTCCGGCCGGCTCCGGTTAACGAGTTAGTGGACGTTGTCGGGTTATAAATCAAACCGGAGCCAGAAGAAATTGCTGCAGTATATTGGCTCAAGTTGCAATAACCTGGTGTATCGCTAGCTCCATTCGTTGCTGGATTGCACGTTTTGAGAGCTTCCTCAGTCGGAATCGTCAATAGATTTGTGATGCCGTTAAGCTGACGCACACCCTGGTAATCGCCAAAGAAAAACAGTTTATCCTTGATGATCGGTCCGCCTACCTGCGCGCCGAACGCTTTATAACTCGCGTTAGGAACTCCGGAGATCGCCGGTTGTGTAAACGGATCACGGGCTTCTTGCGCGCTGCTCCGGTAATCGTAGAACCCGCCGCCATGAACTTCATTGGTGCCCGATTTCGTTTGAACCGTTACTAGTCCGGCGACTGCCTTACCGAACTCCGCATCGTAGTCCTGCAGCGTGATCTTGGTTTCTTGTATGGCGTCAATATTCGGATTGACTACGATGATTCCCAAAATCGCGTCTTGGTTATCGGTTCCGTCCAGCATAAACGCCGTGCCGCTGAAGTGCTGGCCGTCCGCGAAGATTTGCTGGCCCGCTTGCGGATTTTCCGTTGCGGCGTGGCTCCAGCCCACCAGCTTTTGCGTTCCGGGCGTGAGCAATTCCAGGCTCGTGAAATTGCGATTTAGAATCGGCAGGTCCGAGACATACATCTGATTGAATTCATTCGACACGTCCGCACGATCCGTCTCCAGTTGAGGCAGCTCTCCGGTCACCTCGACGGACTGAGTAACGTCCCCGACCTGCATTTGCGCATCTACGTGCGCCGAGGTATCCGCACTAACCGGCACCGAGGGCACCTCATAAACCTTAAATCCCTTTGCTTCTACCCTGATCTTGTAGCTATCCGGGATCAGATGGGTGACAGTGTAGTAGCCATTTTCGTCGGTGGTGGCCTGCTCCGAAGTCCCTTTGGTTACGGAGGTAATGGTCACCTGTGCTCCGACTACTGCGGCTCCTTGAGGATCGGTAACCGTTCCGATGATGCTGCCATAAACGGCTTGTCCTCTCGCCGCAGTCGCGGACAGCGCGCTCAGGATGCAAAGTGCAAGAACTGCCGCCCCCAGGGTAGCGTGCCTTTTCATTTCCTTATCCCCCTCACATCCTTAAGAAGCTAAGTCAGTTTCCGGTTAAAACGAGGCATCAGCCCAGCCAATGCCCGCCCATCGGACGCGATACACCAGCCGCGTCCGTGGTGCTGTAAAATTTGGAACGGAGTGAGTGGCGATGACCTGCACATCTGCCGGTAGGTTGTCGACACTTCGCCAATAACTCAGAGACACGGGCCCCCACAAAGGCACCAGTGCGCCTCGTATCAAACCCGCCGGGTTCACACGACCTTACTCAGAACCTCGGTCGAGCCGACACAAGCCTCAACGATTGTGATAGCTCCTAACAGTTTCCTGAGTGGTCTGCAAAGTCTCTTGGGGTTCTGAAACTGTTACTTTCACTAATTCGTTTTTTTTCAATTACCTCAGACAGGGGTTAACTTTGGTGTTACAATCCCCCACCAAGTGTCCCGATGGTTGGCAAGCAGGAACGCGAAGCCCAGGTTGGCAGAATGCTCGTTAGCCATGCCTTGCATGGCTCCGAATCGCTCTGCAAGTTACTTCGTTATTTAGCCCACCATGCCCTAGAACAACCGGGCAGCACCCCTAAGGAATATCAAATTGCCACGGAAGTTTTCGGAAGGCCCGAGGATTTTGACCCGCATCAGGATTCCATGGTTCGGGTTCAGGTCGGCCGTCTGCGGGCGAAGCTAGCCGAGTATTACGCGACGGAGGGCATACACGACCCGATTATCGTGGAACTGCCGAAGGGCAGTTATGGCTTAGTGTTCCTGGAGCGCCCGGCTGTCAGCGCAGCCGAACCGGCCGGGGGGTCTCGCGAGCCCGCGACAATGGCGGCTCCGCAACCTCCTGCTCACCTTCGTTGGATTCCCGCGCTGGTCATTCTTTCGATGATTCTCACCGCAGGCCTCGCCGTTACGGTCGATCGCCTGCTGCTGCGGCGAGTGGCTCAGGCTCATTCGACACCCGAGCAAGAAGCAGCGCCATCCGTGCGCATCTTCTGGAGTGGATTTCTTGGTACCCACGAAGCGCCGTGGGTCATTTTCAGCAATGCCTCGTTCGTTGGCCGGCCAGATACCGGAATGCGGTACTACAATCCCAAAAGCGACGAGAAGGTGCTGACCTTTGACCATTACACCGGGGTGGGCGAAGTGCTGGCTGTACACGCGCTAGACTCGGTCTATCGCCAGCTGCATCAGGATCTCCGCGTTAAGCGCGGCAGTTTGTTCTCGTTGGACGACGCCAAGAACAACGATCTAATTTTTCTGGGATCCCCTTCTGAAAATCTTACGCTGCTGGAAATTCCGACGACCAGGGATTTCTCTTTCGAAACGCTGCACTGCTGCTCCAGGGAGGGGAACGTCGAAATCGTGAATCATCGCCCTGCCGCCGGCGAAAAGACATCGTACATAGCCACCCCTTCGAATCAGCCTTTGACCGAAGACTACGCGGTCATCGCTTTCGTGCAAGGACTGACGCCGACACATTCGGCGTTGATCCTGGCGGGGACTACCACGCTCGGCACGCAAGCCGCAGCCGAGTTCGTGTGCGATCCGGGCTCCTTGAGCGAGCTACTGCAGCGCTTGCATGTCTCCTCACCCGCGGAACTAAAACCCTTTGAAGCAGTAATCCATGCAAAAGTGGTGAGGGGTGTACCGGTCGGATCGGAATTGGTAGCCCTGCACAGAATCTCTAATTGAAAAACCACTCGGTGTTAATTCTGGGCCGGGAGTATCAAGTGTGGGTCCAGAGCTGCGGCCTTTTGATATTCCTGCCGCGATTCTTCTTTCTCGCCTTTTTGTCTCAGCGCCTGGCCTAATTCAAAATGAGCCTGGGCGAAATCAGGGGCCGCATTGATCGCCGCGCGAAATTGCGAGATAGCACCATCCAGGTCTCCGGCGTTCAGCAGCCGTTTGCCCGAGTTGGTGGCGAAGACGGCGGCCTGTTGGCTGTTTACCTGTTTTGCGATTTCCGCGCCAAGTTTGCTTTCCGCGGCAGCTCCCTCTTTGTCGCCAAGCTGCCTTAACACGGCAGCCAGGGTGGTATGAGCTCCGGCAAATTCCGGCTGCAGACGAATGGCTTCCCGCAGTGATGTGGCCGCTCCCTGCAGATCTCCTTTTTGCTTCAGAACGGTGCCCAAGGTATAGAACGCCTCGGCGTAATCGGGCTTCACGGATGTGGCGGCGCGCAGTTCCGTGGTCGCGGCGTCAAGACTCCCTTCTTGCCACAAGGTAATGCCCAATGTGTAGTGGGCGTCTGCCTGCTTCGGATCCAATTCCGAGGCCTGGCGCAGTTCCACTTCTGCTTCCTTTAATTTGTCTTGAAGCTTCAACGTCAAGCCCAGGTCGTAATGCAGCGTGGCGTCTTGGGGTGCCACCTTCAGGCCTTCCTCGAACTGCGCCAGCGCCAGGGCAAACTCAGACATCTGTAAATAAGCGGCACCCAAGTTTCCCAAGTACCCTGGTTCATTCGGGCGCAAGCGTAGAGCCGCTTGAAATTCCGTGATGGCTCCGCGAGCATCCCCGCCTTCTAGCAGAGCTAATCCAAGATTATTGTGCGGCTCCGGGTTGTCCGGCTGAAGTGCTATCGCGGCACGAAAGGCAACCGCAGCCTGCTCTAGTTCTCCCCGAGCCTGAAACAACAGGCCCAGAGTGTTTTGTGCCTCGGGATAATTGGGTTTCAACTGCACGCAGCTTTGCAGTTCGCGAATGGCTCCGTCGCGATCTCCCTGTCTTCGCAGCACCAGCGCCCAGTAAAAATGGGCTCCCGGTTCCAACGGGTTTCCCTGTACTGCCGCCCGCAGGTGCGCAGAAGCTTCCTCGAAGGCTTTCTGCTGATAGCGCAAAACTCCCAAGTGGAAATGCGCATCGGGAAAATTCGGGTCCAGCCTCAGCGCTTCGTGAAACTCCGTGGCCGCCTGTTCTGTCTGCGATTGCCGGGCCAGCAACGAACCCAGGTCGTCGTGTAATTCAGGACGGCCGGAATCCAGTTCGATGGCTCGGCGCAGTTCGCTGGTGGCATCTCCGATCTTTCCGGACGCATCCAGCGCGTGCCCTAATATGCGGTGGGCTTCGGCGTCTTTCGGGGCAAGCGTGATCGTGGAGCGAGCTTCACGAATGGCTTCGGAGATGTCTCCTTTCGCGAGGAATGCGTTCGCCAGATTGGTTCGGGCTTGCAAAAATGCGGGCTGGTATTTCAGGGCTTCGCGGAACTGCGCAATCGCCTCGTCGTAGTTCCCCTGGGTGAGTAGCACGAATCCCAACGAATTACGGGCATCGGGGCTGGCTGGCAGCACTCGAACCACTTGTTCGAATGCCGCTCGAGCGGTTGTAAGGTTTCCAGCCTTAAGAGCTGCTAAGCCCTGAGCGTAGAGCTCCTCCGCCTGACGTGCCGTGTTATTTTTGGATTCCGAACCAGTCTGGGCGAAGCAAAGCGGGATCATGCTGGCAAATACCATCAGCAGGACGCCGCTTTTCAATAAGCCACAAAATTTATCCATCCACTCAGACATTTTAAAACCCAGGTTTAACACTCCAGACATTTCAAATACTAGCATCAGTCCACGAACGGTCTGCGAACACGACAGCAAGCAACTTGACCGCGCGACGCGCGGCCCTTACGATGAACACCTTGTGTGTTCGTTTCGATTTTCTCCGCTCCAGGGCATCTCGGGCTTGCTCGCTCTTTGTTTCGTTCTCTTCTTATACGCATCGATTAGTTCACCGCAGTCCGCAAAGCCCGCGAAGCCGCTAGCCTTTTTCGTCGACGATGCCTCTAAAGCCGGACTTACCATGAAGAACGTATTTGGCGGGGTCGACTCCAAGAAATTCATTATTGAAACAACTGGAACCGGCGTCGCCATATTCGACTATGATAACGATGGCTGGCCGGACATTTTCGTGGTCAACGGCACCACCTTAACCGACAGTCCTTCTTCGGCTTCGACTCTGACAAATCATCTTTACCATAACAACCGCGATGGCACTTTTACGGATGTGACCGAAAGAGCGGGTTTGCTGCACACGGGCTGGGGCCAGGGTGTGTGCGCCGGCGATTATGACAATGACGGCTACGAAGACTTGTACGTCACCTACTACGGGAAAAACGTGCTGTATCACAACAATGGTGATGGCACCTTCACGGATATCACCGCCAAGGCTGGCGTGGCCGGAAACGGAAAACAGTGGGGTTCTGGCTGCGCTTTCGTCGACTACGACCGGGATGGCAAAGTCGATTTAATGGTAGCGACTTATGTGGATTTCGACTTGACCACCGCTCCGAAACCGGGTGAGCGGGTCGATTGTATTTGGAAGGGTGTTCCGGTGATGTGCGGCCCACGCGGGTTGCCATGGAGTTCGAACGTTCTTTACCACAACCGAGGCGACGGCACGTTTGAAGATGTCACCAAGAAGGCTCATATCGACCAAACCAATGGCCATTACGGTTTGAGCGTGTCCACCCTCGATTTCGACGACGACGGTTGGCCCGACATTTACGTCGCATGCGATAGCACGCCCAGCATACTGTATCGCAACAATCATGACGGCACTTTCACCGACGTGGCAGTGCTTGCCGGCTCTGCGTTCAACGAGGACGGAATGGAACAGGCGGGCATGGGGACGACTGTGGGCGACTTCGACGGCGACGGCAGACTGGACATCTTCAAAACGAATTTCTCCGACGACACTTCCACGCTGTATCGAAATAATGGAGACGGCACGTTCAACGACGCTACGTTCGCCGCAGGTCTGGGCCTGCACACTCAGTATTTGGGTTGGGGCACCATGTTCTTTGATTTCGACAACGACGGCTGGCCGGATCTGCTGGTGGTGAACGGCCACGTTTACCCGGAAGTGGATCAGGCTCACTTGGGCAGTGATTACCAGGAGCCCCGCATTTTGTATCACAACAAAGGCAACGCAACTTTCGAAGACATTTCCGCCACTGCGGGCCCAGGCATTACCGTACCAAAGTCTTCGCGCGGCATGGCCGTCGGCGATCTGTGGAACGACGGAAGGATTTCGGCCGTGGTCAGTAACATGAACGCATCCCCCAGTTTGCTGGTGAATCAAATCCGTTATGACCACCATTGGGTCACCGTCCAAACGAACGGGCGGAAATCCAATCGCGATGGTTTAGGCGCAAAGATTCGTGTCAAGGCTGGCGGGAGGATTTTAGTAGACGAGGTGCGCAGCGGCTCAAGCTACTTGTCCAACAGTGATCGCCGGGTGCATTTCGGCTTGGGAAGCATCAGTAAAATTGACTGGATCGAAATCCGATGGCCCAGCGGCATCAAGGAAGTCTTTGAAAGTCCCCCGGCCGACAGGATTCTGAGTTTGACCGAAGGTCAGGGCAAATCCGCGTCGAACACACCCGAATAGATATCGAGTTGTTAAGCCTTCCCTTGATTCTTTTTGTGAGCGCTGAAGGAAACATTGCGGACGATTCCCTCGCCCTCTTTCACGTAAATTAACTGATTCGGTTGCAGGTCCTTCAGAGTCTCCACCAAACCGCTCGGCCAGCGCAGCTCTAGAAGATCAATTTTTTGCGCTTTGCCAATCCCAAAATGCACACGCAGATCGCTCTGGGATAAATAGCCGCCGCCGCTGCGGACCTCGTCGATTTGCTGGTGCGGCTTGGAGCCGCCGGGCATCTGCACGACGCATCGCAGTCTAGTTCCAATTCCGCTGCGATTGGATTTCGTGCCGATGGGGCGCACTTTAATCCAATTGTTCTCCAGCGTGGAATCGCAACGGACCAACTGTGGCAAATCGTTGGCGCTATTCACCACGAAGTCGATGTCCCCGTCGTTATCGAAATCGCCAAATGCACAGCCGCGCGAAGGACTCGGGTCAGAAATTCCGGGGCCCGCTTTGAACGAAATATCCTCAAATCTGCCGTTTCGCAGGTTGCGGTAGAGCAGTTTGCGTTGTGCGTAGCCAGCCTCGGTGCGCAACTGTTCCACTTCCGGATAGACATGCCCGTTGCAAATCAGGATGTCCGGCCAACCATCGTTATCGAAATCAAAGAAGCCGCATCCCCAGCCAAGATATTGTGTGTGCAGGCCCAATCCGGCGGGAAACGTGGCGTCTTCGAAAGTGTCCTTGCCCAAATTGTGGTACAGCGTCGGAGTGTCGCCGGCAAAATTAGTTTTGACGATGTCCAGATTTCCGTCCAAATCGTAATCGCCTGCGGAAACGCCCATGCCCGCCTGCGGTTTTCCGTCGGCGCTCAAGGCACAACCCGCGTCAATCGCAATGTCCAGAAACTTTCCATTTTTCTGGTTCTGATACAGGCAACTCGCCGTGGAATCATCCGCCACATAGATGTCCGGCCAGCCGTCATTGTCAAAATCGGCGGTCAAAACGCCCAATCCATAGGTGCCATTCGCCTGCACAATACCCGCGCTCTGCGAAACATCGGTAAATGTGCCGTCACCATTGTTGCGATACAGCAGATTCTTGCCGCCATTCAGCCCCGGGGGCCCACACGCGACCATGATGCCCTTATATAAGCACGGCCCGGATTCCGGAACTGGAGCGGTTGCCAGATCCATATCGATGTAGTTGGCTATAAACAGGTCGAGCTTGCCGTCGCGATCGCAGTCGACAAACGCGCATCCGGTGTTCCAGCGCTTGCCACCTCCGGCGACACCAGATTTTTCGCTGACATCTGTAAACGTGCCATCCCCGTTGTTGTGATACAGAACATTCTTTCCAAAATAAGTTACGAACAAATCTTCCCAACCGTCGTTGTCATAATCGCCGATGCAAACGCCCTGACCCCAGCCGGAATGGGCCAGTCCCGCTTTTATGGTGACGTCCGAAAACGTGCCATCGCGGTTGTTCTTGAATAAATGGTTCGTCGGTTCCTGGCCGGCGGGAAAACCTTCCAGGCGCGTGCCGTTCACCAGGAAAATGTCCAGCCAGTCATCATTGTCGTAGTCATAGAAGGCGACGCCGCAGCCAGTTGTCTCCAGCAAATACTTATTCTTGTGCTCGCCCCCAAAAATGGTTTTTGCATTCAGGCCGGACGCCTTTGCCGTATTGACGAAATTCACTCCAACCGGCGATCCCTCCACTGCGGGGGAAGCGTCGTCCGGTTTTTGCTTTCCAATCCCGTGAGCAGGCACAACTTGCGAAAGAATGGCTTCGAGAGGAAGCACCAGCGAGGAGCGGCAGAGCGATTTCAGAAAGCGGCGGCGTGACGACGGCAAGACCTTACCTTCCCTGTTTCGCTGACATCGGGTTGACCCGAGTCATTTATATTGGGCGACTCCGCTTCCCTTTTGCAAGCGAATGCACAATCAGCCATACTCCCAGAATTGTGGCTTGCAGGTGAACATGGCACAAATGTGATTCCCGTGGAAATTCGGGTTGGTTTGACAGACCGTGGTGTCCCACAATAGCGCGGGGGTATGCAAGGCATTTTGGGATCAGGAGTTCTCCATGAAATTTCGAACGAACTTCCGGATGCTTGTAATTCTAATGGCCGTGATTGGGTTTTGCGTTTCAACCGATCAGACCACTGCCCAGGACACTTCCCGACAGCCTTGGTGGCAACACGCGGTCTTCTACGAGGTGTACCCGCGAAGCTTTGACGATTCGAATGGCGATGGTATCGGCGACCTAAATGGAATTACTTCAAAATTGGATTATCTCCATGACCTCGGAGTCGATGCTATTTGGATTACTCCTTGTTTCCCGTCTCCCCAGGTCGACTTCGGTTACGACATAACCGATTACGACAACATTGATCCGATGTACGGCACATTGGCTGATTTTGACCGGCTTGTCGGTGAAGCGAAGAAACGTAACATCCGGGTGATCCTCGATTTCGTCGTGAATCACACCTCCGATCAGCACCCGTGGTTTCTCGATTCCAAATCTTCACGCACCTCCGCACACCGCAACTGGTATATCTGGCGCGATGGCAAGGGCCCAGGCCAGCCTCCCAATAACTGGCTGTCCACGTTTGGTCTTTCGGCGTGGAAATACGATCCGGAAACCGATCAGTATTACTACCACTACTTCTATCCTCAGCAACCCGACCTGAATTGGCGGAATCCTGCGGTGGAACATGCCATGTTTGACGTAACGCGGTTCTGGTACAAACGCGGCGTCGCCGGATTCCGCCTGGATGCGGTTGACAGCCTGTTCGAGGATCCGAATCTCACTAACAATCCGGTGCTGCCCGGCACCGATAAATTCGGCCGGCCCAACATGGAGGAGAAGTACAACAAGAAGCTACCGGAGATGCACGTAACTCTACAGCGCCTGCGGAAAGTTGCCGACGAGTACGGAGCGGTCCTAATCGGCGAAACCTGGACTTCCAAAGTTAGTGAATTGGAAGAATATTACGGCGAAAGTGGCAACGAACTACAGTTGCCCATGGACTTGATGCTGACCAACCTGCCGCTCTCCGCTGCGGCTTTTCGCGGTCACATCAACGCAGTGAACGCAGCGCGAGGATGGCCCACGTATGTCATCACCAATCACGATATCGAGCGATCCTACTCGCGCTATGGCGATGGCGTGCACAACGACGATATCGCCAAGATGATGGCGGGCCTGTATCTGACCTTGCGCGGCACGCCCATCATGTATTACGGCGAAGAAATCGGCATGGCCAACAATGACCCCAAACGCAAAGAAGACGTAAAAGATCCCATCGGCATTTTGGGTTGGCCCAAAGAAAAAGGGCGCGACGGTGAGCGCACTCCGATGCAATGGACCAACGGACCCAATGCTGGTTTCACTACAGGTAAGCCGTGGCTGCCGATTCCGGCGTCAGCGAAGACCCACAATGTGGAAGTGGAACGCAAGGAACCCGGTTCCATACTTTCCTTCTACACGCAAGTCATTCATCTTCGAAAAACCGAACCAGCTTTGCTGCAGGGAGTGTATATTCCTCTGAATCCGTCTGACCCGAATGTCCTGTCGTATCTTCGAAAGAGCAACTCGGGAACGATTCTGGTGGTTCTGAATTTTTCAGCGACAGCGCAGAATCCGACCTTCGATTTGTCTAAAGAGGGGTTCGCTTCGCCGAAAGCACAGCCATTGGTGCAGAATGCGGCGAGTGTGCCGGATGGAACTTTGACCACTGTGAAACTCCGGCCCTACGGTGTGTGCATAGCTCGCATCACGGACTGAATGTATATGGGCGTCAGTGCGCAGTGGCCCGTGCAACCAAGCGTTCGCATCGCTTTTGTGTTTCTGTTCGCGTCAGCGACCGGCCTCGCGTGTTTCGCCCAAACGACGTCACCTTCGGGATCGCAGGCGGACATCAACAAACAGGCCCAAGCAGCGTATCAAGCCGGCACCACAGCGGCGATGAATAACGATTTCAGCACCGCGGAAAGACAATTGGAAAAAGTCGTTCAGCTGGTTCCTCAAATCGAAGCAGGCCACAGCGCCTTAGGAGCCGTGCTGATACGGCTTGGCAAATTTCCGGAAGCCGTGAAAGAACTCGAGCAAGCTGTCGCACTAAAGCCCGGTGACGTCTCGGCGCAAACCAATCTCGCTTGGGCTTACGAACAAACCGGCGCTTACAAGAAAGCCCTGGTTCTATTTGAAAAGATCGAAAGCGAGGCGCGGGCAAATCCCAATTCCGATGCTACTCGCGCGCTCACTTCGTCTGTTTTGGCAGCATACGCCCGTGCACTGGCAGCCACGCAGCAGTTACCAGCCGCGATGGCCAAAATGAAAACCGCGGTAGCCGAGTCACCGCAGAGTTCCGAGCTGCATGACGCGTTGGGTTCGTTGTACGCGCAGCAACTGAATTGGCCTTCGGCCATCGCGGAATTTCAGAAAGCGATCCAGATCAAACCCCAGTTTGCGCCCGCGCATATCCATCTCGGTGCCGCCCTGCTGGCCCAGCAGCAAGTGCCATCCGCTATTCAGGAACTGAGCTTGGCTTTCGAGCTGGCTCCGAACAATGCTGCCGCAGCCACTGAACTGGGCAAAGCATACGCTGCAAATAATGAGGACGGCCAGGCCATTCAAGCATTCCAGCGTGCGATTAGTCTCAATCCAAGATACACGGACGCCAAGTATCAACTCGCGCTTGTGCTGCAGCGGACGGGCCATGACTCAGACGCGGTGCCCTTGCTTCACGAAGTGGTGGAAGCTGATCCCAAGAATGCAGACGCGGCTGCGAGCCTGGGAGCCGCATTCCTGATTATTGGAAAGCCAAAAGAGGCAATCCCGTTTCTCGAACATGCACTTAAACAAAAACCGCGTGATCCTATCGTCCACGAGAATCTAGCCGCGGCTTACCTGCAAATGAACCAAGTTGATGAGGCGATCCGTGTTTTGCGCTCCGGCCTCGCCGGCAACCCCGAAAATTTCCAACTCCACTACAATCTCGGCCTCGCGCTCAAATTGAAGGACGACAATGCAGCCGCGATTCCTGAACTGGAGAGCGCAGCCAAGCTTAATCCGTCTGCCCACGAGCCCCATTACACACTCGGCATTCTCTATATGCAGGACGGGCGGTTCGACGATGCGGCTCGCGAACTCTCGCAAGCGATGAAGTTGCATCCCGATAACGCGGAGGGCTGGGCAACTCTCGGTAGCCTGTACCTGAAGATGAGCAAACTTCCAGAAGCCGCTGACGCCCTGAGAGAAGCGATTCATCAATCACCGAATCAGCCCGATCCTCACCTTATGTTGGCGGCAGTCCTGGCCCAGCAGGGCAACGCCGCCGACGCGGCCGCCGAGCGCAAGAAAGGCGCGGAACTGGAGCGAGTGGCCATGAGTCGCCAGCGTGCAACCGTGTCCACAAATTCGGGGAATGCGCTGCTGCAAAAGGGGCAGATCACAGAGGCCATCGAGCGTTATCGCCAGGCGATCAGTGAAGATGCCACCTACGCAGAAGCGCATCGTGCCTTAGCGACAGCCCTTGGGCGCCAGGGCGACACAACCGAAGCCGCAGCCGAACGCCAAAAAGCCGACGATCTGGACAAATCCCAGCCCTGACTTTTGTCCCCCCATGAACATTTTTGCCAAACGCCGCCATTTACAGCGGTCCCGCGATGCGTTATACAGGAACTCCAACATTTGCCGGGGTAGGGGATGGGAACCGGATGTATGGAACGCTTTTGCACCAGTCGCTGCGAGTACATATCCGATGTATCCATCCCAGGGAAAAATCGCGTGCTGGTTGTTTAGGTAAGTCGTGATGAAGCCAAGAGTGGGCCGCATCCTAGGGGTCGCCGCCAGTTTCTTGGCTATCGCTGCATTCATCGGGGGTAGCACGCATTTCGCCCTGCAAGCCCAGTCTGGGGGCAGCGCCGACGGACAAAATTATTCCGACGAGATCCGCAAGTCCTTTAACTTCCTTTTCGCTAAGGACGACTTCTCTTTACCGGGGAATGCCGCCACGGTCGGCAACCAGTTCATTCAACCCGGCGCCTTTCCTCCCGCCGAGTATTGCGGGCATTGCCATGAGGAGGCTTATCATCAGTGGCGCCAGGCGCTCCACTCCAACTCTTTTCGAACGCCGTTTTACCGGGCTAGCGTGAACATCCTCATCCGGAACAAAGGCATTGAATATTCGCGGCATTGCGATAGCTGCCACAATCCGATCGCCGTGGTGTCAGGTGCGCTGACCAAGGACGCGCAGGTCGATCGTTCTTTTGACCAGGACGGCTTGACTTGTACCACGTGCCATTCCATCCAGCAATTGCAGTCCACCGCTGGAAACGGCGGTTATGTGATGGGCGTACCCGCGGTGATGGTCGACGAAAATGGCAAGCGCATTCCTGGTGAGGTTCCTTTCGGCGACATCATTGAACATCCGGAGCGTCACTCCCAAGCTGTGATGCAGCCGTTCTATCGCACTCCCGAGTTTTGTGCCGCTTGCCACAAGGCCAACCTGCCGAGCCCATTGAACGACTACAAATTCATCCGTGCGTTTACTACCTACGACGAGTGGCAAAACTCAAAATTTTCCCAGCGCAATCCGCTCACGTTTTACTCGGCCGACTTCGTCAGATGCCAGGATTGCCACATGCACCGCGCGCCCACCGCTCTTCACGACTACGGCGCCAAGGACGGTATGTTCGCGTCGCATCGCTGGACAGCCGGAAATACCGCTGTGCCTTTCTACTACGGCTTCGACGAGCAGCTTCAGAAGACCATCGAATTCCTGAAATCCGGCAGGTTCCTCAACGTGGACGTGTTCGCACTGAAGAAAAACGACGATGATCAGCTGATCGCGCCGCTTGGCTCTGTTCCCTTCCAACTTGCGCCAAACGACCTCGTCGAAGCGTATGTGATGGTGCAGAACAAAAACATCGGCCATTCACTGATTCCCGAGGTTCGCGATCTGTACGAAGCATGGGTCGAGGTGACGGTGAAAGACGCCGCCGGAAAGGATATCTATCACAGCGGTTTTCTGAAGCCCGACGGCATGCTGGACACGCGCGCTCACAGCTTCACCAACCGGCCCGTCAATCTTTCCGGCGAGTTTGTGGACAATCACAAGGTCTGGACCATCCATTCCATGGCCTATGACAATTCGATCCAGTCAGGACGCTCCGCCCTGGTTCGCTATGAATTTCGAATTCCACAGGATGCGAAGGGACCGCTCAGCATTACGGCCGCGGTGAATTACCGTCACCTCCGGCAGAGTTACCTGAATAATGTTTTTGGCCCCGATCACCCGCTTTATCCCGTTGTCGAACTGGCTTCGCGCACGCGCGACTTGAATCTCGGCGCAAACCAGCCAATTCCGGCAGCGGCCGCAGACAATCCGGATTGGATGCGTTGGAACAATGTTGCAATCGGCTTCCTCGACCAGCAGCAATACTCCGAGGCCATCGACGCATTCCAACAGGTTGTGAAACTTCGCCCAGATTACGACGATGGCTATGTCAATGTCGGCCTAACCTACATCGAATGGGAAAAATATTCATTGGCACGGCCCGCGCTGGAAAAAGCTCTGCAGTTGCATCCCGACTACGCGCGAGCGCTGTATTACCTTGCATTGGTCGAGCGGCGCGAAGCGCATCCCGAAGCAGAAGTAGCCGATCTGCAGAAGGTCGTGGAGCAATATCCGCAATCGCGCGACGCACGCCGCGAACTGGGGATCGCTTACTATCAACAACATCGTTCCGACGAAGCTATGGCGCAGTTTCAAGCATTGCAAGCCATCGATCCGGATGATCTCTCAGCACATTACAATCTGGCCATCCTGTATCGTCGCAAAGGGATGAAGGCGGAGGCCGCCGCCCAAGCAGCCTTATATGCCACCAAGAGAATCGATCCGGCGGCTCCCACATATTCACTCGACTATTTGCGCAGACATCCAGAAATCTCTACCGAAAGCGTGCCCTGGCACATGCATACGGACCTACCGCACAGCGAAACTAATCTTGCTGCCAGCGGCGCCGGCGCTGGCCAGCATTAATCAGGAGGGTTTGTGTCTCGTTCGAATCGGCGCAAGTTTCTGCGCTCGCTCAGCCGCACAGCCTTAGTGCTGCCGTTCGCAGATATTCTTGCGCTCACCGTTCCGCAGCAGCAGCAAGACACTCCGCCACCCAAACAGAAGATTGGTCCCGTGGAGCGCAGCTACGAGGCCAAGCCAGCTCCTCCCCCGCCGGGCCCCAAATCGCCAATTGAAGGCACGCCCCTAGGTGTCAGCTTTGTCGATGTGGTCAAAGGCTCGGGACTTGACGTGGCGACTACGTATGGAGGCGTCGGCAAAAATAAATATCTCCTCGAGACTACCGGCTGCGGCTTGGCCTTCTATGACTACGATAACGATGGCTGGCTTGACGTGTTCCTCGTCAATGGCTGGCGCTTGGAAGGATTTGCCAAAGGGCACGAACCGCACTGCCGTCTGTTCAAGAACAACCGTGACGGAACCTTCACCGACGTGAGTGAGGGTTCCGGGCTGGAGATACGCACTGGCTGGGGACAGGCGTGTTGCGTCGGCGACTACGACAATGACGGCTACGACGATCTGTTCATCACTTACTACGGGCAAAACGCGTTGTATCACAACAATGGTAACGGGACGTTTACCGACGTCACCGAACGCGCGGGGCTGCTCCAGCCCGGCCCAAAAACGCGCTGGAATACGGGTTGCACCTGGGTCGATTACGATCGCGACGGGCACCTCGATCTCTTCGTCGCCAACTATGTCGATTTTGACCTTAAAACCGCACCTCTTCCCGAAGAAGGGCCGTGCACCTACAAAGGCATCGACGTCGCCTGCGGGCCTCCGGGACTCAACGGCGGAAAAAATATTCTGTATCACAACAACGGGGACGGAAGCTTCAGCGACGTCAGTGAAAAAGCGGGAATGTGGAACGCCATTGGGACGTACGGCCTGAGCGTCGCAGCTTCCGATCTCGACAACGATGGTTGGCCAGACATCTACGTTGCCAACGATTCCGCGCCCGCCACGCTGTACCTCAATCAGAAGGACGGCACCTTCAAAGACGTGGCCATCGAAAACGGGGCCGCGCTCTCTCCCGAAGCCAAGCCCCAGGCCGGCATGGGCGTTTCGATTGGCGACTATAATCGCGACGGCAATCTGGATATTGTAAAAACAAATTTTGCCGGCGACACGGATTCGCTTTACACCAACCTGGGCGACGCGGTCTTCGAGGACCACACTTATCCCAGCGGTCTCGGGGTCAACACCCGTTTGCTCGGTTGGGGCGTCGGGTTCTTCGACATGGACAATGACGGTTGGCTCGACATTCTAATGTCCAACGGTCACGTTTACCCCGAAGTGGATAAGTCCAAGGCCGATCTAAAGTACGCCGAGCATAAATATCTTTACCGCAACTTGCGTAATGGCCGCTTCGAAGAAGTCACCAGTCAAGGCGGACCCGGTATTGTGGAGAGCGCGCCAGCTCGCGGTTGTGCGTTTGGAGATTACGACAACGATGGCGACCTGGATATAGCGGTCAACTGCATCAATTCCATTCCGCAGCTTTTGCGATGTGATTCCACGCTCAACCGCAATTGGATCAAGATCAAGCTCGCGGGCGTGAAATCCAACCGCAGCGGCATTGGCACTCGGGTCATCGTCACAGCTAGCACGGTCCCAGGCCCGAAAAAGCCCCTGGTGCAAATGGATGAACTTCGCAGTGGCGGCAGCTATTTCTCTCAGAACGATATGCGCATGCACTTTGGGCTGGAGCAGGCAACCAAGGTGGACCTGATAGAAATTCGCTGGTTGAGTGGCCAAGTCGATCAACTCAAAGATCTGGAGGTCAACCGACTCTACGTCATTCAGGAAGGAGGCAAAATCCTGAAGGCAGAGGCATTGAAACCGGCAACGAAGTCCTAGCCACGCAATCATGAAAACACCTAAGCGAGCAAGAACGCACGTGCACCATGAAATCCTGATTGCGTTGGCAATCTTGTTTCCCGCAGTTTGCCAGGCTCAATCGAATTGCCCTTGGCTGAACGGAGCCACCGCCCGCGGCATTTTGGGAAGTTCCGTAACTGTAACCGTAACGGTCGATGCTAGCGGTCAACACACCATCTGCGAATTCTCTGGGGAGCGAGGAGCAGTGGTTCACCGGTTGATGGTGTCGGTTAACGTTATGACGGACAGTTCCAAGCAATTCCACGTATACCTGTCGCAATGTCCCCCGAAGAGCGAGCACCTTCGCGCGATCGGCAATGAAGCCGTCATGTGCAGCGGCATGACCCATGAAAATGCATACGCGGAAAAGGTGGTGGGCCGGGTGCGCAATCAAGCGTTTGTTGTAAGCGTAAGTTCCACCGAGGAACATGATCCTTCCATGTTGAAGGAAATGCGCCGCAAAAAAGCAAATCTGGTCGCCGAGCAAGTCGCCGGCATTCTCTTCTGACGTGCATGAGACGGATTAGGGATGGCGCTGCCTGCGGTCGTGAGCCTGTTCGGAATGCCCGTCGACGGTCAGCCAAGCCAGAAGCGCGCGAACGCTGCCGTAAGCCAAGGCAATACTGGAATCGGCGGCACCATAGTAGAGATTAATCGTGTCGCCGTCGGCATCCAAGGTATAGCCACAAGGAAATACAACGTCTTGCACATCTCCATGGCGCTCGTACTCGGCTTCGGGAGCAAATATCCAGGAATCGCCGCGAACCAGACATTTTTCGGGATGCTCCAGATCGAGGAGAGCCAAGCCAAGGCGGTAGATGGAACTTGAAGGGGTCCTGCGGACGCCGTGGTAAATCATCAGCCAGCCTTGGGGAGTCTCGATGGGCGGAGGAGACATGCCGATGCGATTAGCATCCCACCAGGCACCGCGGCGGCCCTCGAGGATGAGTTTGTGATTGCCCCAGTGGCGCAAGTCGGGAGAGTACGAAATCCAGATATGAGAGCCGAGAGGAGTCATGGGGCGATGCACCAGGGCCCAAAGTCCGTTGATCCTTCGGGGCAGCAGCGCAGCATCCTTGTCGTCGGGCGACATGACCACGCCCAGGCGTTCGAAAGCGCGAAAATCTTTGGTGAGCGCGAGAGATACGCCCGGGCCACCGCGAGAATAGGAGGTGTAGGCCACGGCATATTGCTTGAGTTCCGGGACGTAAGTGATGCGAGGATCCTCGATGCCCCACAGCTCCTCGGGATATTTTTCGGGATCGGGAAGCAAGGTGGGCTGGGGATCGATTCGCCAAGCATCGACACCATTCACGGAACGAGCGACGCACAGGTGTGAGAGTCCACGGCGATCTTCGACGCGGCAGAGGAGGAGAGTGGAGCCGTCGGGCAACAAAGTGGCGCCGGCATTAAAAACGCTGTTCATGGAATAGGGCCAATCCTTTGCGCTGAGAATGGGATTGGCGGGGTGGCGGTGGAAGAGACTCTGGTATCGGGTGTCCGCAGGATTCAGTAAGATTTTTGTAGCAGTCATTGATGAGCCTTTTCCCTGATAGTGTGAATTTATAAAGTGTCGCGCGATGGTGATTGAAAATTGTTGCCGGTGCCACTGGATTCTTCCAGCTTACGCATTTCGAGAAGCGCCATCAGGAAGGACAGAGTGGATTCGGCGCCCTGGTTTTCATTGGCGCGGTCGGGATGGAGGCCATCACGGCATCCTCCGGTGGTGGGATCGTATAAGGCGATTTGGAGGTCGTTATCGCCCAGGAACCAATTGAAGGCGGTCCATGCCTCTTTGCGCCAGCGACTCTGGCCGGTTGCTCGATATGCCTGGAGTGAGGCGGAAACCATGGCGCAAGCTTCGACGGGCTGCTGGTCGAAACGGGCTTTTTCCGTGTTCTTGGAATAGAACTCGTGAGAGCCAATGGGAACGAAGTGCCCCTTGAGTTCGCAGCGCTGGATTATCGCGAGCCACTCCAAGGCTTCGAGACCAGCGGAAACCATTTCGAGGTTGGCGCTGCGGATTCCAGCGCGAATCAATGCCTGTGGCAATCGAGCATTGGAATAGGCAAGCCCGTTCTCGAACCACTTCCAGTCCGCCGAGGAGTGTGCCCGGTAGGAATTGAGCAAACGATTTGCGAGCGCGTCCGCGGCATTGAGAGCGGCGCGATCCCCAGGGAAGGAGTCGAGATATTCCTCGATGCCAAGCAAGGCGAAAGCACAGGCGCGTGGACTTTTGAATTCAACGGACGAGGGAACAGCTAATTCAAACAAACGGCCGGCTGCGCCCCTGAGTCCGGCATCTTTGGTTCTGCCCAGGACGGTGCCCAATCCCCACAAGGCGCGGCCGTGGCTGTCTTCCGAACCTTCCGGTTCCTGCCACTGGCGTTCATAGCTGAGACAATTTCGGAATCGTTTGGTGGTTTGGTCGAAAGCCAGCCACAGAAAAGCGAGGTAACGCGAGGCGAGGTCGAGGGAGCCGGGCGGGACGGTGCTGCCAAACTGCTCGAGGAGGATGGCGACGATGAGGGCGCGGGCGTTGTCGTCCGTTGAGTAGCCCTCCGGATAATTGGGGATGACGAAGACGGCGTGTTCGACGATGCCGGTGTGGTCGGTCATGCGCTGCAAGTGATCGAGTTTTACGGTCGGAAGGCGGTCGAGGATCTTTTCCGTGTTCTGGGCGGAAAAGGTGGCACGCGGACTGCGCAGGCGCTCGTTGTACACCCGTTCAAAGCTGCCCATGTATTGCTGGGCGACGCGGTTCCAGACCATGTCCCGGGCATAAAGGTAGGCACGTTTGCGCATGGCATGACGCGCGGTGCCGTTGTCTAGCAGTTCAATGGTTTTGGCGGCAATGGCCCGGGGGTCGTCGAAGGGAACGAGCACGCCGCGCTCATCGTCCAACAATTCGATGGCATGCAAATAGGGGGTGGAGATAATGGCCTTGCCGGCGCTGAGGGCGTAGGCGAGGGTGCCGGAAACGACTTGTCCCTTATGTTTGTAGGGGGTGATGTAAATGTCGGCAGCGCCCATCAATTCGACGAGTTCTTGAGCGCTGACAAAACGATTACGGAAAATAACTTTGTCCTCAACCCCAAGGTCGCGGGCCAGGTTCTGGAGATATAGCCTGTAGGTGTCCTGGCCGTCGTGACGAAGAATGTGCGGGTGGGTAATTCCGGAAATCATGTAAACGACATTGGGGTGGCGCGCGAGGATATCCGGCAGCGCCTGAATCACGTTTTCGATGCCCTTGTTCGGTGACAGCAAACCAAACGTGAGCAGAACTTCTTTCCCTTCGGTTCCGAAGGCGTCCTTGTAAAAATTGGGGTCGGTGAACGGGAGATCCGGGATGCCATGAGGGATGAGATCGATCTTCTCCGGATGGACGTGAAAGACTTCCTGCAGGATATCGGCAGACTGGCGGCTCATGACGATCAAGCGATCCGACAAGGTCGCGATTTCCTGCATCACGGCGCGCTGATCGGGATTCGGATCGCGCAACGCGGTATGCAAGGTAGTGACGATTGGCATGTGCAAGCGGCGCAAAAGCTCCAATATGTGCCCACCCGCGGGGCCGCCGTATATTCCATACTCGTGCTGCAGGCAAACCAAATCGATGTTGCTGAAATTCAAGAATTCCGCGGCCTGGCGATAGGAAGCCAGCTCGTCCTGGGAGAGTTCAAACCGGATCCGTGCCGGGTAGTCGTAGCCTTCTTCGGTGTCGTTGACGGGCAAGGCGAGAAGCTCGGTGGCGGCGTATTCCGCGTGAAGGGCGTCACAGAGGTCCGTGGTGAAGGTGGCGATACCGCATTTGCGAGGCAGGTAGTTTCCAACGATTGCAATTCTGCTGGGAAGCACCGGTCGAGGATGGATGGGCCATAGAGGGACCAATCTTTCTTCGACGAGCAGCGGCTCAATGCTGATCACTTCCTGCATTCGAACGAGATTCATTGCCTTCGAATTGTCTTGGGAGTCGATGAGAGTTGCCCTTTCTACTGGAGTAATGTTTGACAACGGCATTCGATTTACACGCCGGGATTGAGACTTACCTGCTTGCAAGCGCCTGGCAAGCGAAGCTACATGGAGTTATATGCCTGCCAGGGGCGAGCGGTCAGTAGCTTCCGCTCATGCCTCCGCCATATCCTGCTGTTGCAGCAGCGGCGGAATTGTCTTCCTTGCCGTAATCGGCAATCAAGACTTCGGTTGTAAGCATCAAGGAAACAATCGATGCAGCGTTCTGGAGTGCGAGACGAGTGACCTTTGCAGGATCAATCACGCCCGCTTTGACCAGGTCGCCAAAGTCACCGGTTTCCGCGTTGAAGCCAAAGTTGTCCTCCTTGGACTCGCGCACGCGTCCGACAATGACGGCACCTTCGTGGCCGGCGTTCATGGCGATCTGGCGCAGCGGTTCTTCGAGAGCGCGCTTAACAATATTTACGCCAGTGGCCTCATCGTCGTGGAGCTTGAGCTTTTCCAGAGCCGGCAAGCAACGTAGAAGAGCAATGCCGCCACCGGGCACAATGCCTTCCTCAACTGCCGCGCGAGTAGCGTGCATGGCGTCTTCAACTCGAGCTTTCTTCTCCTTCAGTTCTGTCTCGGTGGGCGCGCCGACCTTGATGATGGCAACGCCGCCGACGAGCTTGGCCAAGCGTTCCTGGAGTTTCTCTCGATCATAATCGGAGGTGGTTTCATCGATCTGCAAACGGAGTTGCTTGATGCGGCCTTCGATTTCGGTGGTCTTACCGGCGCCGGCGACGATGGTGGTGTTGTCCTTGTCGATGGTGACGCGTTTGGCGCTACCGAGTTCATCGATTTTCAGGTTCTCCAACTTGAGACCGAGGTCCTCGGTGATGGCCTTCCCGCCGGTGAGGATAGCGATGTCTTCGAGCATGGCCTTGCGGCGATCGCCAAAGCCCGGTGCTTTCACGGCGGCACACTGGAGCGTGCCACGAAGTTTATTGACGACCAGGGTGGCTAGGGCTTCGCCGTCTACATCCTCCGCAATGATCAGGAGCGGCTTGCCCATTTTGGCGGTCTGCTCCAGCAAAGGGAGCAGGTCTTTCATCGAGCTGATCTTCTTTTCGTGAATCAGGATTCGGACGTCCTCAAGAACGCACTCCATGCGCTCCGGATCGGTGACGAAATAAGGGGATAAGTAACCGCGATCGAATTGCATACCCTCGACGATTTCAAGGGTGGTGTCCATGGTTTTGGATTCTTCGATGGTGATGACGCCATCCTTGCCGACCTTTTTCATGGCTTCGGCAATGATGTTTCCAACTTGCTTATCGGTGTTGGCACTGATCGAGCCTACCTGAGCAATCATGTCGCCCTTCACCTCGCGGGAGAGCCGCTTGATCTCTTCCACCGCAACTTCCACGGCTTTATCGATACCGCGCTTGAGCGCCATCGGGCTCGCGCCGGCGGCAACGGTTCGGACACCCTCGCGAAAGATGGCTTGCGCCAGCACGGTGGCGGTGGTGGTACCGTCGCCAGCGACATCCGAGGTCTTGGAGGCAACCTCACGCACCATCTGTGCCCCCATGTTCTCGAGTGGATCCTGGAGATCAATCTCCTTGGCCACGGTGACGCCGTCTTTGGTAATAATCGGCGCCCCGAACTTCTTCTCGATTACCGCGTTGCGTCCCTTCGGGCCGAGGGTGATTTTTACCGCGTCCGCCAGGATGTTGACCCCGCGCAAAATGGCTTGACGTGAATTCGCACCAGTTACAATTTGTTTTGCCATAAGACTTCACCCTCCTGGGTGATGAAACTATTCAATTCGCCCAAACCTGTAGTGCTACTTTTTTCCGGATGCCGCTTTTGCGATTCCGCCGACCTTCGCAAGAATTTCATCCTCGCGAAGAATCAGGTACTCCTGGTCGTCGATCTTGATGTCATTGCCGGTGTATTTGCCGAACAAGATGCGGTCACCTGCCTTGACGTCGAGGGGAACGCGACGGCCCTTCTCCATTTTGCCGGCGCCAACGGCGATGACCTCAGCCTCTTGAGGTTTTTCCTTGGCGGTGTCGGGGATGATGATCCCGCCCTTGGCGGTTTCTTTTTGTTCCAATCTGCGTACCAGCACTCGGTCGTGAAGAGGGGTGATGTTGACAGTCATTTGGTTAACCTCCATGTGATGTATTGCAAAAGGCAGAACAAGTGGTCTGAGGCCGGCGCTACGGACGAAAACTCTTTTGGTTCTTTTCCCGGGTAGCTTCGAGATCGCCGGCTTCCTTTTTCTTCGCGTCAGCTTCCTTTTCAGGGCGCTGCTGTTCCTCCAGTTTCACGGCTTCCGCGGTAGCAACTTGCACTTCGGCATTGACCTGCTTGGAGTAAATGACCACACCAAAAACATCGCTGAAAGAAGGACGCACAAGGTCGAAGGCATATTGTGAATTCTGCCATGACGCAAGAGGCCCTTCTTTGGTGTCATAGAGCGCGTCCATTGCCGGATCGATTTCCGACTGAACACCAGTCGCGGGACCGTATTTCGCGGAAATGGATTTCACCATATCGGGCGCGGTAAGTCCTTCCGTGGAAGTCCGGTCGTAAGTCACGGAGATTTTGTAGAGCTCGCCGTTAGAGAATGAGAGAAGAATCTGTTCCACGTTATCGGGTTGGGAAGAACGTCCTGGGATGCTGGCCGGCCACCAAGTAAGTTCCTGGATCAGCATCGGTTCGGTGTGAATCGTCCTCACGTCCGCCAAACTGCGCTCGCTAAGCCTCAAAACGTTACTCAGGCTCGCGCCGATTGAAAAGCCGCGATACTTGGAAAGGTCCTGCCCGTGGAGCAAAGAGGCCGTAAAGAGCAAAGCACCAAGACAAAGGATCGAACTGCGAATCGTTTTCATTTTCATATCTCCAGAAGCACCTAAGAGAGTTCAGATCACGGCCGCATCTTGTTTTGTGAACCCTTGTGAGGGATGCAGCAGCCCCTCGTTGATATCCAATTTCGTCGCTGGCGTAGCCGCGGCTGCAGCCGGCGTCCCGAGGACAGGGCCTACTAGGGGAACCAGGTATGCGCTTTCCTGAATGTGTCGCGAATTCGCGGAGACACTCACAAACGGAAGGCCGAGAAAACGCTTCTCCATAATTTCCGTGATTTCCAGGCAGTTAAACTGCTGCCCTTGCAATTTCTTCAGGATCCTTCGAACTGCCCGGCGTGTAGATGCTGGCCACTTTCGACCTAAGGCGATTGCGTGCATCTCTCCGGCAAGACAAAAAAAGTTCCAGTTGGTTTTCTGGAGTGCCCGGGCGAGTTTGTAACCATCGAGGTCCCGGACGGTTCTCCAGCCGGGGAACACGACTGCTGTCTCGATGGCTAAGCCAACCGGCAAAAGTGTGTTCTCTCGGATGAGGACGGTTCCAAATATGTAGTCGTTTGTCATTTGAGGCTGCTCAAAAAGTGGCCGTTGCCTTCGCCTGCCAGCCGCTGCTGTTCAGGATTGACGGGCGTAAATCCTCCGGCCGTTCACGAGGGCGCCAAGAATTGTTAAAAGCGCGGCGCAAATCACCACAACCAAAGTTGTGACGATCGCGCCTGCAAAGCCGCTGAAGCCAGCGGAGCGGATCAAGTATCCGCCTGCCACGGCCCCACCGATTCCCATGACGATGTCCATGAACGGACCATAGCCCTCCCCGGTGAGCATTCTTCCCGCTGCCCATCCAACCAACGTCCCGATAACGATCCATGCAAGTAAATAAATACATTCCTCGTTGCGCCGGCGAATTGGATACACTCGGGGAGACTGGGCTAAGCCCCTGAAACAAATCAGGTTCGACCTTGTGGAAGGTGAGAGTTCAGAATCCCGATAGCCTGGGCCGGTGGCGCGCTGCCGACCATCCAAGCCACATCTTATAGACTGTCAACTGAACCCGCTGTTCTGTTTTGCACAGTTCCGTGGAAATCCTGCTGATAGGATAAATATGGCGCGGAACGTCGGTGTCTGGGCGGTGATTCAACATGAATGGCAAAGCAAAGAAACCAAGGAACCATCGAAAGGAAGACTCTTTCAATGCGCAGGCTTTTCTGGACAGCGCCGGGATAGCGAGAAAAGTGAATGAATACCGGCGAAACGAATCTATTTATTCACAAGGAGACGCGGCGGAAACGGTGATGTACGTCCAGAAGGGCGGAGTGAAATTATCGGTAGTGAATGGCTCGGGCAAAGAAGCTGTGGTTGCGATGTTTGGCCCGACGGACTTTTTCGGCGAAGGCTGCATGGCGGGCCAGACGCTTCGAATGGGCACGACGACAGCGGTTACGCCGACTACCCTGCTAGTGATTCAAAAGGATGAATTGTTGCGGGTGCTGCACGCAGAGCACGAGTTGTCCGATCATTTCATCGCGTATATGCTGGCGCATAACATCCGGGTGGAAGAGGATTTGATCGATCAGCTGTTTAACTCCAGCGAAAAGAGGCTGGCGCGTACCCTGCTGCTGCTGGCGCGATACGGGAAACAGGAACAACCCGACCGTATCCTGCCGAAGGTTTCGCAGGAAACGCTGGCGAGCATGGTCGGAACGACGCGTTCGCGGGTGAATTTCTTCATGAACAAATTCCGCAAGCTAGGGTTTATCGAGTACAACGGCAAAATCAAGGTCAACAAATCGTTGCTTACGGTTGTCCTGCACGAGTGACAATAATTCCAGGTTATCTAAATTTGATCCAAAGTAATAGCCCGAGACATCACTTGGCGGGACCTGCCGCGGCTGCCAGGTCAGAGTGCTGGTTCAGTTCCAGAAAGAGCATTCTACTGTCAGAGTAATAAGTCTGCCCAGTGGCCGTTCGCCCGTTGAACACTGGAGCGATGCAACGCACAAAGTGCTCGCGGGTAAGTTGCGAGGTCTTGGCCAGATCCATTGCGATGAAGTCGCGCTCGGCATCCACATCCGGGTCGATTGTATGGAAGAGGCGAAACTTATGCTTCACAAGTTGGATAGCAACATCGTGGGTTGCTGCAGCGACCCAAAGAGGAACGCCGTCTAACATCCGGTCTGTTTTCCAGATTCGCAGGTGGTGGCGGCGCGCAACGATCGACCTGGGGTCAGGCAGCGCATAGGAATAGTCCTGGGACCTTCCAAAAACGTAAAGCTTGTTCATTGGAAACTTCATGTAGTGTTTTCTTTCCCACAATAGATGCCAGATGATTCGCGGTGTGGATTTTTCCACTTTGACCCAACCTGCGTGTGCGAAGGCTTCCTGCAAATCGTTTTCTTTGGCCGCGAAAATCAGATTCAACATATCGCCCTCGTGGCCTTCACCATCCAGAACCCGTGGCGGCAACACTTTGATCAACTCGCCCAGATCTGAAGAGTTTTCCTGCGCAATGGACAAATCTTTTGTGTCTACCGATAAATCGCTCTTGGTGTACGCGGTCACTTCCGAGCCCTTCAAGACGGTGCTCTCGCGGCCGGGCGTCAGAAGGAATGCGGGCGCGGCGGGCAAATAGATCGGGGCCGTAATGGCTATGCCCAAAGCCATTCGAAGAGTGCGGGATCGCCCTTTGAATTCCTTGCGCGCGGTCAATGGCGCTTCCTCGTCAGTGGCGAGTTCTACTGAATCGAGCTTGATGGTCAGGTCTCCCCCGATTCCCAGGGGGCGTTTTCGTTTGACGCTGACCACCGAACCTTCCGCTTTAGCCCCGGCGCTGATTACAGTGAATCCATCGATGACCACGTCTTTATGGACTACAAACTCAAGGCGTTCACCCTTATACGCACGTCCAGAGGAAATTGTCTGCGCTAGTTGGAGTTTTACAGGGGTGCCACTTTCCATGATGAGGCTGGTGGCACTGAGGGGAGGCGCCTGGCCAACAATTGCCAAGGGCAACAGGAAGAGCAACGCAGAGGCGGGCAGGACTAGGTGTTTCGCGCAGAACAACTGGCACTGCCTTTCTGTGAGATCCAGCCCCGGGGTGGCGAGCTGGAGGCCGTCCCTCTGCAGGAATCGGTCTTTGCTCTGTGGAATTAAACGCCAGTTGGTGAGCAGAAATCTGTTCTGAAGTGAACATAAATGGAAAGTTTTCGCAGGACTAAAGGAGTTTTTTCGAAGGGCTACCTGCCGGGATGAGGGCATCCCGGCAGGCGCTTAAGTCACTTACTTGATCGAAGCCGCTTGCTTCGATTCATTATGCGGTGCACTCTTTTCCAGAACGTCTACGAGTTGACGGCCTGTGGCAGGCACGCTCGTATGCACTCCTCTAACGATGTCCTTGGCCTTGATGGCGTGTCCATAGACCTGCTCGCTGGCGTCATCGTCGGGACGAAGGGTCGAGCCTTCGAGGGAAACGCCGGCAAACAAACCGCGAGAACGCGAGTAGCTGAGGATCTCCGCGCGCATCCACGCGTCGGTATCGGCAGAAGCGTCGCGGCCCACCGGGCCACCGGCAACCGAAGCATCGCCACCTAGTTTGACCTTGCTGCTGAGAATCGATTCCATGCCGCTGTCGTTCATGACGAGCAGGATCAGGTCGGTAGCTTCTCCGCCGATCTGGAAGCCGACACTGCCGCCTTCGAGGGCGTACATTGCGGGAGCGCCCCACGGTCCACGGAACTTTTGGCCGGTGCGGCAAACCATCGCACCTCGTCCGTATTCAGCGCCGACGATAAAGGCGGCTTTCATTACGGATGGGAACACAATGACGCATTCGGCCTTCTCTAACAGGTCATGAGGAATATTGTCCGGGATGTTCAGCACTTCCTGCAAAACCACGCCGCTTTCTTCGAGGCGTTTTTGCTCCTTGTTCAAGTCCTGGGCAGACACAAAGCTTGCCGCGAGGGTAAAACATGCTGCTGCGAGCAAATATTTTTTCACTGAAGACCTCCATGGTCAGAACTTCTTTGCAAAGGAACTCGTGCTGGAAAACGTATGGTTGAAGAACTTTCAACGCATTTTGGGTGCAGCGGTTTAGAGAGGGTAATGCGTTGCCCGACTCTCAAACGGGGAATGACGAAACTACGGCACGTATCGAAAACAACCGAGATCTTGCCTTTCAAATGGCCCGGGCGCGAATGGAAAGTTTCGATCCTCCAGGGCTAAAGCCCGGACGTTCTTGGCTCCATTGGCAGTTATGAGCCGGCTCAAATCCGGCCGATGAGCACGAGGACGACCACGATGAGAAGCACGAGCCCTACGCCGCCGGTCGGGACATAGCCCCATTCCCGGCTATGAGACCACCGTGGCAAGGCTCCGATGAGGGCCAAGATTAGGATCACGATCAAGATAGTTCCAAGCACAGTTCACTCCTTTTTCTGCTGAAGTCCATTGTGAATTTCGGGGCCGGGTTTTGGTCCTAGGGCAATCCTTAAGCCAGGAAGTTGTCGAAGCCAGGGCGGAGTCGTCGATGAACTTGCGGTTATGGCACTAGAGCACGACGGTGAGTGCAAAACGAGTGCCCGGATAATACGGGTTATACATGTAATAGCCACCATCGACGTAATCGATGTAGCACTCATCGGTGTAATACCAGTTAGCCGGCCACGGTTGAACGTATCCAAACCAATAGCCGCCGTACTGGAAACGAGAATAACCATCGACCATAACTGGATTGCCCATGCGGAACTCGTGGCCGCGGCCAAAGTTGGAACGGAATCGGGCGTCGGGAATCCGACCGTTACCCCTGGCACTGAGACGGAGCGCCGGCTGAGCGTGCTGATTAGCCGTTTCCTCCTGCGTGCGCTGGGGGCCCTTCGAAGATGCGGTCTGCTTTTGATCAGACTGTACCGTCTTGACTTGCTGGGTGTGGGGAGTCGACGGTTTGCTAGACTTGGCTTGTTCCTGCTTCTCCTGCTTTGGAGCCTTAGCCTCTTGCTGTTTTTCAGGCTTGGCCTGTTGTTCTTGCTTCGGGGCTTTGGCTTGCTCCTGCTTTTCGGGCTTGGCTTGCTTCTCCTGCTTTGGAGCCTTAGCCTCCTCTTGCTGTTTTTCGGGCTTGGCCTGTTGTTCTTGCTTCGGGGCTTTGGCTTGCTCCTGCTTTTCGGGCTTGGCGGGCTGCTCCTGTTTGGGAGGTTTTTCTTCTTGTTTTTCCGGCTTATCCTGTCGTGCGTAACTGGGAACAACAAAACCCAGAAAGAGAAAGGCGACGATAGAGCTGATCACTCGAATTGTTTTCACTTGTTACCTCCGGTACTGCGTATGCGTGCGTCCAAAGGCTGGCCCGTGATGCTTGTCGAGTGTTGGTTGCGGTCCGTGAATCGCGACTGTCGACGCAGCCGCTCATCGACATTGATTACGTTCCGACGTGTATATGCGCGAGAGAATGAAATAGCCCAAAGATGTTTAGGAGCCACAAGACCACCGCAATCACTACGACCCCGTTTAGGATCGACTTGATCGTGCCTTGCATTGGTATAAAGCGGTTGACCAACCACAACAGAACGCCCACGACGATCAGGGCAATTAGGACTTGCGTGAGAGGCATGCTTTTTGTTCCTTTCTGTTCTTCTTGCTAAACCACTTCCAGGCCGACTTAGAGAATCCGATGGGACGCCTTGACTCGACGAAGACTGTACGATCTCTTGCGCCAAGGCTGTTATTTACCTGTCGTTCGATTTCCTTGAGGCTTGTGATTGCCGTGGGAAATAAGCTTCGGGGTGGACTGCCCAGAAAACGGTCTTTACAGCAAAGCAATACTAAGCCTTGTTACCGCACATATCTGTTCACTTGTGTACAGGTTTAAAGCTTTTGGGGAGGCTGCTTATGTCCCTTATGCCTTCAGCGATGATATAATCGCGAGTGTTGCCCTACATTCTGAATTGTCTGCTTAAGCCAACTTAGTTGCTGTGCGGGACACCAAGTATGCCCAAGGCAACTCCCAACAAGACCCGCCGCACTCCTCGGAAAGAGTTTACGTTTGATTTGCGGGCCTTCCTTGATACTGCCGGCGCAACCCGCCGCGTGCTCAAATTTCGACAAGGAGAGAAGGTCTACCGTCAGGGCGAGCCTGCGGATAGCGTGAAATACATTCAGGAAGGCGGCGTTAGACTTTCAGTGATTAATGAAGGTGGCAAGGAAGCGGTGGTAGCGGTTCTGGGCGCGGGCGATTTTTTCGGGGAGGGATGCCTGGCGGGTCAGCCTGTTTGCATGGGAACGGCCACGGCGATCGGGGCAACGTCCATACTATCGATTGGTAAGGCGGAGATGATGAAAGTGCTGCGCACGGAACATGCATTTTCGGACCTGTTCATCGCGCATATGCTGACTCGGAACATTCGAATCGAAGAGGACCTGGTCGATCAGCTCTTTAATTCGAGCGAGAAGCGCCTGGCGCGGGCCCTGCTGTTGCTGGCGCGCTACGGCCAAGAAGACCAACCGCACGGCGTAGTTCACAAAGTGTCGCAAGAGATGTTGGCAGAGACGATCGGGACAACTCGCTCGCGGGTTAATTTTTTCATGAACAAGTTCAGGAAACTGGGGTTCATCAAGTACAACGGTGGCTTGCAGATCAACACTTCCCTGCTGAGTGTAGTGCTCCACGACTGAAGCAACTGACGTGCCTTCCGTTCCCACTACCAGGCATGACTGTGGAATCAATCTGTTTTTGGTGAAGAAGAGGCGTGAGCTGCTTTGACAAGGATGGCCCTTTTCGATTTCATGGCATAGAGCGCGGTGTCCGCGGCGTACAGAAGGGTTCCGACGGTATCCGCCTCGCGCGGATAACTGGCAACGCCAAAACTGACAGAGAGAGCCGGTTCTTCGTTATCTTTCGCAAGCAAATCGCATATTCGGTGTCCTACCAAGGTGGAGGCCTGTATGCCAGTCTCTGGCAACACGATGGCAAATTCATCTCCGCCATGACGCGCGGCGGTATCTACCGAGCGGCAGCAGTCCGACAAGATCTGCGCCAGCCTGCATAGGGCCCGATTCCCGGTCAGGTGGCCAAAACGATCGTTGATCTGCTTCAATCCATCCAGGTCCAGCAACAGAAGCGAAAATTCACGTTCGGTGCGTTTGGAGCGGCAGATCTCTGCGTGGAGTACTTCGAAAAGCTTGCGATGATTGGCCAAACCGGTCAGCGAATCGCTGGCCGCCTGATGGCGTAATTGCGTTTCCAGCAACCGCTGTTCGGTAATGTCAATGGCGATTACTTCCTGGCCGGCAAAATTCCCATTGTCGTCGTGGATATTCCTGCCACTCAATCTGGCTTTCAAAACGGTGCCATCCAGGCGTTTCCAATCGGCTTCGAGAGGCTGGATTTCCTGCGTTTCCTGCTGAGATTGAGCGAAAAGTGACCCCTGGCACAAATTGGGGAAGATGGCAGATTCTTGATTCGCAGCCAAGAGTTGCTCTTTGGAGGCGTAGCCAAGCATGGTCACCAGCGTCTGATTGACGTCGGTCACCTGACCTTCCGCGTTACTCAGGTAGATTCCATACATGGGATTGTCCACCAGCGCACGATAGAGCGATCGCGAATGCTTCAGTGCTTTTCGCGCCTCTTCTAATTCCTCACGCAGCTTCTTATTATTCAATGCACGACGGATAACCATGGGCAACTGAGAGATATGTTCGAGTTGGACGTAGTCGAAGGCATCGTGAGCGGTCAGCGCCGCGACGTGTTCACCGCTAAGCTCGGTGGTCACAAAAATGACGGGGATCTCTTGGCCGGTGTGATGGAGAAGCGGCACTGCCGTCGAGGTCTCCCAGTCTGGATGGAGATGCTCAGCAATGATGACATCAAAGGTATGGCGACGGAGGTGGTCGGCGCAGTGCGCCGAGCCCAAAGCAATATCGGAGCTAACGGTGAATTGCCCTTTCTCCAGTTCTCGCAGACAACTGTCAATCACCTGTGCGACGCGGTGAACAAAAAGGACACGGAGGGAACGTTGGCGGTGGCGAGACGAGCTTTCTGGGCGGGCATTTCCCCCAGCAAATGGATGTTCGTTTTGAGCGAGATGCGGCATAGATGCCTTTGGGCGGCCTCACCGAAACCGCGGATGATAACATCAACGAAGCTCAGCCCAATCCTTACGCAGATCATGGTAGGCCGGGCAGCAAGGCGGTGTCTGTTCTATTGCGGACAAGTACCAGGGGGCCAATTCGGTCTGTGCAACCCCCACAATGACCAATACTGGAAGAAAGTTGGGGATTTGCTGCTCTGTTCTATTGTGTACAGACGGCAGGTTCGCGAGCAGGTATTTTGCCCGTAACGAAACTTACCACATGCCTGCGACACTTTTTGACCTGACCGTTGAAATGTCGCAGGCCCTACCTAAAGTCAGGGAAAGAGGCGGCACCGCGTGATGGCGAAAAGAGTTTACGATTGTCCTTGACATGCACGGATGCGAGGAACAAGCTCACGTCGGAGTTTCGGTCTTATGGGCGAGACTCCCGCTTCGTAGTCCAAAAGCAGTTCTTTAAGGCCAAGCTTCACAATGAGAGCAAACGGTGCAGAACCTACCGGGTTCTTGTCTAGTAGCTCGTGCGAAGACCTACCTCCTGTTCGACGTACAGGTTTCCATGCCCAAAACGCCAGCGGTTTATAGGCCCACCACATAAGCCCGTTCGCAACAAACGACCGGGAACATCAAGCTTCTAAAAAAGGGAGAATTAGAATGTCCGAACAAAACAAAACGAATGTCCGCCGGTTATTTGATGAGCTGTGGAGCAAAGGCAATCTAGCGGTCGCAGACGAACTGATTGCTCCGACCTACACGCACCACGACGCTTCAACAGCCGATGTTGGGCGTGGTCCCGAAAGTGAGAAGAAGAGAGTAACGCTGTACCGCACGGCATTCCCGGACCTTCGATTTACGATCGAAGACACGATTGCCGAGGGCGAGACAGTGGTTGCGCGCTGGACTTGCCGGGGCACGCACAGGGGTGATCTCAATGGAATTGCACCTACGGGGAAGCAATTCGCCATATCCGGAGTAAGCATCGCCCGGTTCGTTGGCGGAAAGATGGCGGAAGGTTGGATCAACTGGGATGCTCTGGGCTTGATGCAGCATCTCGGCGTCGTGCCCGAACTCGGAAAGGCGAAAGCCGCCGGCACAACAAGGTAGCGCTACGGGGGCAATCAAGAAACGCGGAGGCTCGACCATTCGATCGGGCCTTCGTTCCACTGTCGTACTGCGGCAGTGAGAGCCCAGAGTCAAAGCAACAACAAGATCCGTAAAATCGAAACCCTCAAAAGTTCAAGGAACAACGATGAATCCGAAAGCGGTCAAATTGATTTCGATAGCCGCATTGTTTTTGATGTTCGGTTGGTGGTTCGCTGCGAAGGGCCTGAGATGGTCAGTTCAAGACGGGGGTTACATGGAGGTGCTTTCCGTCATGGTCTGTCTGGCTGCGCTCACACTTGTGGCCGTAGCAGCGTACGGCCGAAAGTACTATTGGGCAGCCGGATTCACAGCGATGGCGGTGCTGTTCAATCCTTTCGCCTTGATTACACTCTCCCGGGTTACCTTCCTGGTTTTGGACGCGGTTTGCATCGCGGTTCTGCTGTTTTCCGTAGCGCAATCCTGGACAGAGCGGAGAAGCCAGCCCGCACTCGACAAGCCGCCTAACAGTTAAGAGTTATCGATTTACGTTGCGGGTTTCCGGCCACCGGCCGGATGCCGCGGCGAAGTTATCGGCCACTAGGCCGGTTTGAGAGATTTGCCGCATTCCAGGCAATGTCGTTTGTGTCGCGGAGTGATGAGCCCACAGAATGGGCACATTCGCTGCGGCGCGAACCCCTTTTCAGGTGGTTCCGTTTCCGTACCCCGCAACTTCTTCAGCAACGCGCGAACCACCCTGGACAGGCGGCGGACGCCCACAACAAAACCAGTACGTGCAGGCATAAAGGCTCAATCTCGGAGGCTCGCCGATCGCTGCTTCAGCGGAACGAAGTTTCCTCCGTACACCAGTAGGATAAAGACATTCTCGATTGGAGACTGTGCAAATGAGGACATGTGTTGGTGGGGACGAGGAACTGTCGGGATCGCAAATGGGAAATTCTAGGGAGCCAGCTTTCCAGCGGTTCGTCGCTCCCTCGGCAATGTCCAGTATTGGATAGCGCCCAAGCCAGGCAGAATGCACGATGCGGTCATGGATACGATGATGACACTTTCTGAGAAGTCGCACGGCTCAAAGGAAAACTTACGATGGCTTGCATGGGAGAGAAAAAACCGGCATGAAGATAGGATTGCGGAAAAGCGGATGAAGCTGGTATTCGTGTTCGCCGGGGTAATTCTGCTGATGTTGATGGTGTACGCGATGACTCGAGTCAGGAAAGGACCCGGTGCAGTTGAAAAGGGGCCGATTGTGGCTAGCCTGGGGAGAACCGATCCGTCGCGATATCCGCTGACAAACAGCAAACATCTGGAATGCGCTTAGACGACCAATGAGAACAGAAGAACTGTGATGCCATTCAGTGGAAATTGCCATTCATGTGATTCTGCGACGCTGAAGGAACTCAATGAGGCAGGAGCCGTTTATGGGTTGTTCAAGGCAGATCTTCCCTTCCGCCCCGACCATTACACCTGCCTGTTTGTGGGACAAACCAGCGACCTGAAAACAGCCATGCTTGAGGATTACAACAATCCACCAATCAAGGGCGTGACCCATTTCTTCGCCGAGACCATTGCGAGCGAGGAACAAAGAAAAGAACGCGAGAAAGAACTAATCTTTGAATTCAACCCAATCGGAAACCGGACTAGTGACGCAGGTCCCAAGGGCTCATCAGACGTTCATTGATGTCGAGATCCTAGAACGCCGATAGCGGAAAAAAGGAGCTTGGGAAAGTGGTCACCCGGCAAATAGAAAGGGCGACCCTTGACGAGTCGCCCCATTACAAAGTCAGAAATCTGCCAACCTACGGATTGCAATCTCAATAAAGAGTAAGCCGACGTTGTGCTGCTGTCCAGTGGTATTGAATCGGAATGGTGCCTCTGGGTCGATCGAAGAGAGATCCCTCCCTGCTTGGGACGACGGGTTCAGAGTCAGGGCACGTCATCGTTTGTCATGAGACGAGAGCAGCGTGGCTCTCGAATAACTGGGTGGAGGCTGGCCTAGGGTCCTCAGCGGGGCGTGCTACAGCGTTTCCGGTAGAGATAGTGGTGCCACGAGGCGTTCGGATCTGCTGAAAGAGTCCGACCTGCGCGAGCAGTGTTCGCAATTTCTAGTGGCGCTGCGGCAGGGCATCGAGTCTGGGAATTTGGATTTGCAGTCGCCGGGCTGGCAGGGGGCGCGGGAGCTGTTGTCGCAGATTTCCGGAAGCCGCGCGCAGAAGGGGTTCACGCCGAGCGAAACCGCCCTTTTCGTGCTGTCCGTAAAGAAGCCGCTGTTCGCAGTTTTGCGGGAGCGTCAGGGTTCCGATCCAGATGCGCTGGCTGCAGAGTTATGGACCACGACGGAAATCATCGACGGCCTGGGGCTGTACACCACCGATGTTTACCTGAAAACGCGGACGGATATTATTCACCGGCAGCAGGAGGAGATGCTGGAACTGTCCACGCCGGTGGTGAAGCTGTGGGAAGGAATTTTGGCGCTACCGATTATTGGAACGTTGGATAGCGCGCGAACGCAAGTGGCAATGGAGAACCTGCTGGAAGGGATTGTGAAGACCAATTCCCGGGTGGCCATCATCGACTTACCGGCGTACCCACAGTGGATACGCTGGTGGCGCAACACCTGCTGAAAACGGTGACGGCGGCACGGTTGATGGGAGCGGATTGCATCATCAGCGGGGTTCGTCCACAGATCGCGCAAACCATAGTGCATCTGGGAATCAACCTGCTGGACGTGACCACCAAGGCGACGCTTTCCGATGCGTTTGCGTTGGCACTGAAAAAGACGGGCATCGTCCTGGAGCATGCGAAGAGCGCATAAGGCCAATGGATAAAATACCGATACTGCGAATGGGAGAATATCTGCTGGTGACCATTCAGGTGGACATGCACGACCGCCTGGCAATGGAGTTACAAGAGGACCTGACCAATCGAATCAGTGAAAGCGGGGCGCATGGGGTGTTGATCGACATATCCAGCCTGGAAATTGTGGACTCGTTTATCGGGCGGATGTTGGGGAATATTGCGGCGATGTCGCGGGTGCTGGACGCGGAGACGGTGGTGGTGGGGATGCAGCCGGCGGTGGCGATTACGCTGGTGGAGCTAGGGATGTCGCTACCGGGAGTAAAGACGGCACTGAACGTGGATGCGGGAATGCAGCTACTAAGGGAATCGCTGAATGGCCAAAAGGGCATGACGAATGGCAGTAATCGATAGTGAAACGATTCCCGTGGCTTCGGAATCTGACATCGTAACGGTGCGGAGACGTGTGCGCGAGGCAGCGATTAAGACCGGACTGTCGTTGGTGGACCAGACGAAACTGGTGACTGCGGCGAGTGAGCTGGCGCGAAACACGGTGGTGTACGGAAATGGCGGGACGTTGCTGCTGGAATCGCTTAATGGGCCGAGACTCGGGGTGCGTTTGACATTCTGGGATCAGGGTCCAGGAATTCCCAACATAGAGCTGGCGATGCGCGATGGGTTTACGACCGGAACCGGATTGGGCCTGGGACTCGGGGGGCCAAGCGGCTGGTGGACGAGTTTCACATCGAGTCGACGGTCGGCCAGGGAACAAAAGTTGCCCTGACCCGTTGGAAGTAAGCATGACTGCGGTGACACATGTGACCGACCCGACACACGCGGGAGAGGCCCGGCGGAATGCGGCGGTGTATGCGGAGCGAGCCAAACTGGACGAAGGTGGAAAGGGGGCATTAGGCATCGCGGTGACGGAAATTGCGACCAATCTGCTGAAACATGCTGGCAGCGGGATGCTGCTGATTGAACCGGTTGGCTATAACGGCGGTACGGGAGTGAGGGTGCTGGGCCTGGACAGAGGGCCGGGAATACGGGACGTGAGCGCGGCGTTGCGCGACGGATACTCCAGTACAGGGACGAGTGGAAACGGGCTGGGAGCGATCAAAAGATTGTCGCATTCGTTCGACATTTTCAGCGGGCCGGATATGGGGACGGCGGTGCTGGCGGAGTTTTGGCCGAAGGAAGCGATGGGGCGCCCACAGAGCCTGCCAGTGGATGTGGGGGTGTTGTCGGTGCCGATAAAGGGCGAAGAAGTGTGCGGCGATGGGTGGAAAGTGAGAAAGGCTGGGCAGTCGGTTTTGTTGATGGTTGTGGACGGCCTTGGTCATGGAGTGTTGGCGGCGGAAGCGGCGAGAGAGGCTGAGCGGATCGTGGGGGAGTCGGAGCACGGAGGGCTCACCGAGATTTTGCAGGATTGTCACGACGGCTTGAAAAAAACGCGCGGCGCGGCCATGGCGATGGTGTCGTTGCAGCCGGAGAAGGAATTGTTACGGTTCGCGGGGGTTGGGAACATCGGCTCGCAGGTTTTAACGCCAGGTGGCAGCCGAGGGATGGCTTCTCACGCGGGAACGCTCGGTCACCATCTGAGCACCATTCAGGAGTTCACGTTTCCGTGGAGTGCGGAGAGCATGCTGGTAATGCACTCGGATGGACTGAAAAGCAACTGGAACCTGGATGGATATCCGGGGATTCGGAACAAGCACCCAGCGCTGATCGCGGGAATATTGTATCGGGATTTCACGCGGGACCGGGATGATGTGACGGTGCTGGTAGCCAAGAACCACGGGGAGACGAGCGGGTCGTGAGACTTAAGTTGCTAACGACGGAAATACGATACGAGCGAGACGTAGTGTCGGCGCGGCAGCGAGCGCGAACGATCGCGGCTGCGCTGAAGTTCGACGGACAATCGCAGACCCGGATAGCCACGGCGGTATCGGAAATTGCCCGGAACGCGTTTCAATACGCGGGCGGTGGGTGGGTGGACTTCGAGTTAGAGACCGAGGCGGAGAAGATGTTCCTGGTCTCGGTGAGGGACAAAGGGAAAGGGATTACGAACCTGGAAGAAATCCTGGCCGGAAAATACGTATCGAAGACGGGAATGGGAATCGGAATGCTGGGAGCCAAGCGGCTGCTGGATGTTTTCCGAATAGAAAGCAGCCCAGCAGGCACAACGATAACGATGGGCAAGATCGTTCCGCAACGATTCACCCGACTCACCTCAGAGGATTTAAGCGAGTTGCTGCGATCGGTAGAAGCCAAGGCTGCGCACGATCCGTACGAGGAACTGCAGCAACAAAACAAAGAATTGATAGGGGCGTTGGAAGAACTGCGGACGCGGCAACTGGAATTGGCACAGCTAAACCGGGAATTGGACGAAACGAATCGAGGAGTGGTGGCGCTGTATGCGGAGTTGAACGACAAGGCGGACTTCCTGCAGCGCGCTTCGGAGTTGAAAAGCCATTTCCTGTCGAACATGAGCCATGAATTCCGAACGCCATTGAATTCCATCCTGGCGTTGAGTCAAATCCTGATTGATCGGATGGACGGGGAGCTGACGGCGGAGCAAGAAAAACAGGTGGCGTTCATCCGGCGTTCCGCGCAGGACCTGTCGGACCTGGTGAACGATTTACTGGACCTGGCGAAAGTGGAAGCGGGGAAAATGACGATACGGGCGGCGCCGTTTTCGGTGGAGAGTTTGTTTGCGGCGCTGCGCGGGATGCTGCGGCCGTTGCTGATGCAAAATACGTCGGTGTCGCTGGTATTTGAAGAACCTGTGGAGCTTCCTGAGTTGCACACGGATGAGGCCAAGGTTTCGCAGATATTGCGAAACTTCATTTCCAACGCGTTGAAGTTCACGGAGCGAGGAGAAGTGCGGGTTTCGGCGCGCGCGGGACATGACGAAACGGTTGTGTTCGCGGTGGAGGATACGGGCATAGGAATCGCGCCTACGGATCAAGAGCGAATTTTTAAAGAATGGGAGCAGGTGGAAGGCAAGGTGGCGAAGACCGCGAAGGGGACTGGGCTGGGCCTGCCACTATCGCGCAAGTTGGCGCAATTGTTGGGCGGAAATGTTTATGTGAAGAGCCAATTGAACGTGGGTTCGACGTTCTTTGCGGCGATTCCAATCCGATACGAGGGGGCAAGCGAGGTAGTTTACGTACCCGATGTGACGCGGGAACTGGACGCGACGAAATTGCCGGTGCTGGTGGTGGAAGACAGCCGGGAAGCGCTGTTCATCTACGAAAAATACCTGAAGGGCACGGAATTTCAGGTGGTTCCGGCGCACGATTTGAGCGAGGCACGGAAGGCGCTGGAAATGTTCAAACCGATTGCGGTGTTGTTGGACGCGCTGCTGCAGGGAGAGCATTCCTGGCAACTGCTTCAGGACATCAAGGAGAATCCGGCAACAAAAGACATTCCGGTGCTGGTGGTGACCATCGTAGAGAACGAGAAGAAGGCGCTGGCTCTGGGGGCCACGGGGTTTCACGCGAAGCCGATCGATCGCGGTTGGCTGCTGAACCAACTGCGAAGCATCGTAGCGGAGGAGCAGGAGCGGATATTGATCGTGGACGACGACGAAATCTCACGGTACGTGGTGAAGAATTTGCTGGCGAACCGGGGCTACCGGTTGCTGGAGGCAAATGGAGGAAACGAAGGATTGAGGATCGCGCGAGAGAATAAGCCGAGGTTGATTGTGCTGGATCTGTCGATGCCGGACATCAGTGGGTTTGATTTGCTGGATATTCTGAAACAGGATTCGGCGACGAAAGACATTCCGGTAGTGATTTATACGTCGCAACAATTGGAGAGCCACCAGCGGGAACGCCTGCACGCCGCGGTGGATATTGTTTCGAAGGAGACTGGCTCGCGGGAGCAGACGGGTACGCGGTTTGCCGAGGCGCTGGTACGCGCGGGCTTGCAGAAGGAATCGAGCGGGTTGCGAAGCCTTGCGTAAGATGGATTGATTAACCGGAGGACTTTTCGCGAGAGTGGATTATGGCAGAGAGCAAGAACATCCGGATTTTGGCGGTAGACGATAATGATGCGCTGCGGTACTCGCTATCTCGAACGCTGCAGGGCGGCGGGTACCAAGTGATTGAAGCACGCAACGCAGCGGAGGCTCTGCGGTTGGCGGAGGACTGCCCGGACCTGATTACGCTGGATATCCACCTGCCGGACCGGGATGGATTTGAAGTGGGACGGCTATTGAAGGCAAATCCGCGCACTTCGCATATTCCGATCCTGCATATTTCCGCGACTTTCGTGGACACGGAATATCGCGTTCGTGGACTGCAAGTGGCGGACGCTTACCTGGCGGAGCCAATTTCGCGCGAGGAATTGCTGGCGACGGTCGGTGCGTTGCTACGTTTGAAGCAGGCGGAACGAAACGCGCAGATGCACGCGGCGGAAGCGGAAGAAGCACGACGGCGGTTGAAAGAAGCTCACGATGAACTAGAGCTGAAAGTGCAGCAGCGTACAAAGGAATTGGATGAACGAAACGAAGAAGTGCGGGAGCTGACCGGACGAATTCTGAAATTGCAAGACGATGAGCGGAGGAGGCTGGCGAGGGAGTTGCACGACAGCACGGGGCAGATGCTTGCGGCGATGAAAATGAGCTTGGATCGATTGTGCCGGGAGGTAAGCGGAAAGGATTCCGAAGGGCTGGTGATGCAGTCCATCGCGATCAACGAAGATCTGACCCGGCACCTGCGCACCATGTCGTATTTGCTGCATCCGCCGTTGTTGGAAGAACTGGGATTGGCGTCGGCACTGGGCTGGTATGTGGAAGGGTTCACGCAACGCAGCCGCATCGATGTAAACCTGCAAATCAGTGAGCAGTTTGACCGCTTGCCAGACGACGTGGAAATCGCGATATTCCGGGTGGTGCAGGAATGCCTGACCAATATTCACCGCCATTCCGGCAGCGCGGTTGCGAAGATCGAGCTCACGCGAAGCCTCGAAGGGGTGCGGGTCGAGGTGAAAGACGAGGGGAAAGGGATTGCCCCCGAGCGGTTGCGAGATGGCAAGGTGATTCACGGAATTGGCATGATGGGAATTCAGGAGCGCATGCGGCAGTTGGGAGGCGGTTTAGAAGTGATGTCGTCGAATAAAGGGACGACGGTGGTGGCGACGCTGCCCTTGTGCTGAATCCAGGTTGCATTGTGGTTGCACCCGCAGGAGGCCCTGCGAGGATTAGTTTTGCCTGTAAGTTATTTCGAGGCAGTGGCGTGGTCGCCACTTAAACGCCAGACCAGAAACTCCATTACCGCCCGTACGTCCTTGGCGCCACCTTTCAACCGGTCGTCGGCTTCCCGCAAGGCGCAAAGGCCGTCGAGCAAACGCTCGCGGGGAATGTTGCGGGCGCAACGAATGGCCAGTTCGGCTTGCTCCGGGCGCATGGACAAGGCGCGGGCGGCTTGCCAGCCGTTGGTCACACCACGAACTTCGCTGGCTTCCACGAGCTTTCGATACATCCAAGCCATGCCACCGACCATGAGCACAGGCTCCTCTCCTTCGCGCAGCAAACAGTAGATGAACTCCAGTGCTTTCCGCGGCTGATGGGCAGCCAACAACTCCGCCACTTCCCAAATAGTGCTGCTCTTTTCGGAAACGACCAGGGTGGCGACGTCATGGCGGCGAATGGCTTTTGTATGAGCGGCAAAGGTGGAAAGCTTGTCCAATTCCATTTTCAGCCGCATCAGATCGCCATTCACAAACTCAGCCAAGTCTTCGGCAGCGCCTTTCTCGAAGCTGATGCCCTGCTCTTTTGCGAGGGTGTTGGCTAAAGCCTCGGCGGCAGCGATGCGATCTTCCGCTCGTTCTCCTAAGGAGACATCCACAACGGTGGTGAGATCGACGAGCTTTTTGGCCAGAACCATGCGCATATCCAGACTGGCAGCCTCGATGACGAATACGGTGAACGGCGCGGGGTCTTGCAGATAGGCGGTCAAGGATTCGACAGAAGCTTCCCTGACCTTTTCTCCGAACTTTTCGATGGCTTCGGCATCTTCCAAGAAGACGACCTGCCGGGAGGAAAGCATGGGCAGAGACTGGCACTGATCCAAAGCGTTTTGCACCTCGCCGCGATCGGCAGAAAAGCGCGAGAGGGCCCATGTACGAGCAGCCTCGGGCACAAATTTCTGAATCAAAAGGGCGCGGCCGGCATCGCGCAAATACGGCTCATCGCCAAGAAGCAAGAGCGCGGGTGTGGGCTTGCCCTTATCGATGCGTTCCTTGAGTTGAGCCAGGTTGAGGCGTTGCATCAGAAGTTTTCCGTGACCGCAGAAACCAATCGGGCGGCGAAATCCCTGGCCATGCGGTCGCTGGCTGGTTCTCCTTCCTGGAAGAAGGACTCCACCTGGGCCCTGGTGTTGGTGGAAACGGGACAAATTTGACCGGGGCCGGGGACACAGGTGGTGGCCAACTGATATTGGTTGCGGAAAACGAAGTTGTCGTTATGGTAGAGGACCTTATCGTTGTCGCGTTCAGTCAAAGTGACTTCGCATTTCATAGTGACAATCATAGCGGTGGCCTGGGCGACGGTGTTGGTAGTTGAAGCGGAACTTTGGAACAACAGAGGCAAAACATCCAGAGAAAGTACTTTGCCGGTGAGAACGGCATCGCCAGCGTTAGGATCGGAAACGATTTTGTATTTGGTGGCGGCGAGAAATTCGTGGATGGTGGCGGCGGTGAGTCTTTGCTCGATTTTGAAGGTGTTGGTCTTGTTTTCTAAGGCCGGCACCGCGATGACGTGGATCGTTTTTGGCAATGCGTCGGGACCGTGGCCAGCGACGTGATAGCCGCAACCGGATGCGATGGAGGCCAGGAACACAGCAAAGAGAGAGAAACAGGAATTGCGAATTTTCATTCTTCCAGCCACTCGGCAAGTTTACAGCCGTTCCAAGCCGGCAAACGCAAATTATCGGCCGCGCCCCAGAACCACCAACCGGCACGACGGGAAATATCCGGTTCTGGCGCGCGGAGGTAAATGCTGGTCTCCGCGGCCACGCTGACGTTGCTGGGTCCCGGCTCAGTGGCGGGAACCACAGTAAAGCCGGCGTCTTTTATGGAATCGATCAGGCGAGCGGGTTCGGTGTTTTCCTGAAGATCGGCGTAGGCACTGAAGGTCATGCCATAGAACACCGGGGCGTGCACTAAGTTCAACGCTATTTTGGCGTCTTCGACTGGATTGCTTAGGGCGCCGCTGACTTCGGCGCGAATCTGCAAGAGGGCTTCATGTAAATCCTGATGGCTCTCGGTACCGAAGCGAGGAAGCAGATTGAACGCTGACTGGGTGCCGAAAACCGGCGCACCGATATTCTGGAAGGAGAGCAGTTGCGAGGTTTGCGTCTCTAATTCTTCAATTCCGGGGCGACCCGCCTCGGAAACAGGACGAAACAGAATGGCGGTCATTTGGCGGAGGCCACAACCGCGCAGAGCAAGCGCCAATGTGGCTATGGCCGTGGCTGCCGCGGAACAGACGGAGAAGAGTTTGGCGTTCCTGGCGATGGTTTTTCCCGTGAGCGCTTCGATTCGGGGGAACCACGGGGTGGCATCAGGTTCGGACAAGCTGGCGCGCGAGAAGTCGATGATGCGGGCACCGGCCTCACGGGCGGGCAGCAGGCAATGCATACCGAATTCGCGGGAGCCGGTGAGGAAGGCATAGCGGGAGCCGTGGAAAGAATCTTCTTCGATCTGCTGAATGACGGTGGGCTCGCCGCTGGCTGCGGTCAGCGTGCCCGCGACGATTTCCTCGTCCACCAACCGCAGATCCCATCCCGCAAACCGGCTTTCTTCCAACACGGATTTGAGTTCGCTGCCGAGAAGCGAAGACGCACCAGCAATCACGATTTTCTGTGAACGACGATCTGTAGGCATGTTCAGGCGGTCCTAGGCTTCAGGCGACGCCTGGCGAAACGCACTAGATGCAGGGCAACCCCAGCAGCGGCGTAAGTACACGCAAAGATCACCAAAACATATTCGGAATAACGCCACACTACGGCCACTAGCAGAAACAGCAGCACAATGGTGATGGAGGGCTGACGGCGGGTCCATGGAATATCTTTAAAGCTGTAATAACGGACGGTGCTGGTCATCAGCGCGCCCAGAATCGGCAGCAAAATAAACCACGCGATGGACCAATGCTTTGATTCGATGGGACCCTGCCAATGAAAAGCATGAACGATGGCGGCCACGACACCGGCGGCCGCGGGGGTAGGCATGCCTACGAAATTCTTGTTGCCACCGGGCTCCATGCCCTTAACGTTGAAGCGCGCCAAACGCCAGGCAGAGCAGATGAGAAAAGTTAGACAGCAAAGCCAGGCGAAGTTGCCAAGGTCGTGGTGGCCTTCGATGCTGGCGAAACCGCTGCGGAATCCCCAAGCGTAGGCGAGGATCGCGGGGGCAATGCCAAAGCTAACCACATCGGCGAGAGAATCGAATTGGACGCCAAACTCGGTGTTGGTGCCGGTCATTCTGGCGATGCGACCGTCCAACGAGTCAAATAAAATGGCGATGCCGAGGGCCTTTGCGGCATGGTCGAAATCTTCGGGGCGGCCAATCAACGAGGCAATAGATGCGTAGTAGCCACACAACAAATTGGCGACGGTAAACAAACTGGGGATGAGAAAGATTCCTCGCCGCAAACGACGCGACTTCTTACCTGGAAACGGAATACTTTGCTGTTCGAGAGCGTCCATCACCATTCCTTTGCGCTAGCACAGAGTACTACGAGTGGCGGCCATCCTGCAGTTTCTGATTCGAGCTGCGGGAAGCAAGCTGTGGTTCGAAACTCGTTGGTGAGGCGGGGACGGGCATGCGGGCCAACACGCTGGACCCACCTTTAACATGATCTCCCACTTTCACCTGAAGTTCTGCTGCGGCAGGCAGCCACAAGTCCATGCGCGAACCGAAACGCACCAAGCCGATGCGCTCGCCGCGCGCGACCGGATCGCCAGCCTTCTTCCAAGCCACGACCCTGCGGGCAATCCATCCGGCGATTTGCTTATAGACGATTTCGCCGTGTTCGGTGGTCTGGGTAAAGATGTTCTGCTCATTCTGGAGGGACGCGTTTTCCTGCCAGGCGGCGAGGAATTTTCCGGGCTTGTATTCGAGTCCGGTAATCGTACCGGCGGCAGGAGCGCGGTTTACGTGAACATTCCAGATGGCCAGGAAAATACTAATGCGCTTGCCGGGGCGGTCTTTGCGGGTTTCCTCTGTGAGTACGACGACGCGGCCGTCGGCTGGAGCGACAATCAGGCCGGGCTCCGAGGGTATGGCGCGATTGGGGTCACGGAAGAAACTAAAAACAAACAGTCCAAGAAGAACGAGGATTACGCCACAGGCAAACCACCACCCTTTGGCATAGGCCAAGGTGAGCAAACCAAAAAGCAATGGAGGTAAACCGAACCAGTACCCTTCCCGAACCATAACCTTCCCTTCTCCGTCGTGGCGCGAGGCCACGGGAGGGCTGAGGTCATTTTACGACAGTTCGATGCCGGGAGGGTTTCGCGAAGAACTACTGGGTGTGTCTAGCCCGCGCACTGTGGAAGTGCGCAGCGATGCGCTCCATTTCATCCTTTACGTGGAGCTTCAGTTTTTTTAGCCGGATTTCTTCGATCAGGTCTTCGGAATTGAGGTAGGGAGAGTGGGAGAGTTTCTGGAGTTCCGCTTCGTACTGCTGATGCTTTTCGGCCAGACGCTGATACTCGGCGTCTGCTTCGAAAATTACGTCCCGAGGGCTCCGCTGCGCTGTTGCCATGCGTGTCTCCTCTGAGTTGGATTGTTAACACTACATGAACGCAGACTAGCACTGGGAATTACCGCGTCAAGGGTAATTTAGTACTGCGGGTGTGAATTTCTGGGGGATGGTACGGGTGATACCTTTAAGCAGTACGGCGTCAGGAGTTTTTGCCCAGGGCCAAGACCAGGGCAGCTTCGGCGGGGTTACGGTAATAGCCGCCGCGACGGCCGACCTGACAGAAACCCAAAGAGTTGTAGAAGGCGATGGCGCGTGAGTTGGACTCGCGGACCTCGAGGAACACTTGAAAGACGTGTTCCGAGGCGAAGGCATTCAGCAACGCACGGACCAGGGATTGGCCGACATGGTGGCGCCGCGATTGTGGCCTCACGGCGAGGTTCAAGATTTCACCTTCCCCGGCGGCCCGGCGACCGGAAATAAAGCCTGCAATTTCATTATCGTGCCAAGCCACAAAGAAGTGGGCAGGATGGTTTTGGAAAGTGTCGGTCAGGCTGCCGAGGGGCCAAATGGACGCTTCCGGACAGAGTTGAAGGAGTGCTTCAATTTCGTGGAGATCCTGCGGGCGGCAGGGTGCTATGCGCGGGGGATTCTTCGCGGCGCTGAGATTGTCCTTGGATGAGTCGGCGCACACGGGTCCGTCAGCCCTTCCAGAAAATTTCGGCATCCGAACGCCTGACATAATTGGCGTCGAGCGAGAGTGAATCCGTCAACTTCCCTTCGGAGGCGTATTCTTCTGCCAGTGTACCAACGGCTGGTGCAAGAGCTGTGGGAGCAGTGAGAGTCGTGTCGCCGAGCGGGATGCGAGCGCTCATCGCTTCTGTACTGCGAATCAGCCCAGGATCGAGGGAGATCCACGTAACCGGCTGTTTGCCGGTAGTGGTGTGTATGAAGGAAACAAATTCCTGCGGGTCGGAAACCATTTCATCGCCTACACGCTCCAGGCGATCACCCCTTTTGAGATAAAGCGCCCCAAAGAGTTGGCCTCTTTGGGCGTCGTAACAGGCAGCCACGAATTGTGACTTGGCTTCGTGTGATCGCGCGATGGCCTCCAGGCGGGAGACACCAACGATGGGGGTGCCGTAAACCTGCGACCAAGCCTTCACGGTAGTTAAGCCGACGCGCAGGCCAGTGAACGAGCCTGGGCCGGTGGATACAGCGAGCAGGTCGAGTTGTTCCAATTTGGTACCAGCTTCGCGGAGGACTTCGTTGACCGCCGGAAGGAGCCAGCCGGAGTAATCCGAACCGTCTGCGTGGTCGCGAATGGAGATTCTAGAGCAATTAAGCAGGAGTGCGACGCTGCCCCGAGCTTCGGAAGTGTCGAGAGCCAGGGTAATCATCGCAGGAGGGTAGTCACAGGTATCGAGCTTACTCCTTTAAGCTGAGGGCGTTGGAGAATAGTTACAGGAATAGAGTGGGGGCAGCTAAAGGGAAGAATACCCAAAAGCCAGGGATCGTTTGGGCAAACCTACTGTGATTTCTGAGCAATTGGGCTGCCAAATCCCTTGATAGACTTCGCTATGTGGCTCATTTCACTGGATATATCTTGACTCTTGCAGCACAGTTCTCTACACTAAATTTATCCTTTCTGGGGGCCACCGAAGCATGGAATACAACATCGGCGATAAAGTCGTTTATCCGAACCACGGCGTAGGGGTAGTGGAACAAATCAGTTACGGAGTACTCAACGGCAGAACAGAACGGTATTTCATGATACGCATTCTTTCCAGCGGCTTGCGCGTTATGGTTCCTTCATCGAACGCGCCCGCGGTGGGACTGCGGTCTGTGATCCGCTCCAACGATACCACCAAAGTGCTGGGTTTCCTCGAGAGAGGCAAACTAAATTCGCACCATGACTGGAAACATCGTTTCAAAGAAAACTCCGAGCGCATGCGCACGGGTTCTCTCCTGGAAGTGGCTGTGGTACTGAAAAGCCTCGTATCCCTGAGCCGTAGCAAACCCCTTTCGTTCCGGGAAAAGAAAATGCTGGAACGCGCCAAGTACCTGTTGGTGAGCGAGATGGCCACCGCGCGCAATTTGACCGCCGAAAACGCCGAAGGCTTGGTGGTGAAGTCGCTAGCGAAAGCGAAATTGCAGTTCCCGGCGTTGCAGGAAAAAGTCGATTAATTCATTTTGAGAATATAGGACTCGTGGAACGGGCAGCCTTATGGGTTGCCCGTTTTTTTTTGTAGTGGCAGCGACTTTTCACGCAAGCGGCATGCTGGCGGTAGCGTTGAGGCTTACATCGGCAAATTGTTGGCGCTGAAATCGGGGATAGGCAGCGGCAGCGATCATGGCGGCGTTGTCGGTGGACAATTCCCTGCTAGGAAAATAAATCTTGAGCCCGCGAGCGGTTGCCCGTTCGTGGAAGGTCGCGCGAAGCTGGCTGTTGGCGGCCACACCTCCCGATACCAGAATGGTTTCGACGTTGCATTCTTCCGCCGCTGTCATGGTCCGCTCCACCAGATCCCGCGCTACGGCGTTCTGGAATTCCCGGACCAGGCCGAGTGTTTCGGGACTGCACAGCGGCAGCACGTCCTGGAATTTGCGATGGCCGGTACGAAGCGCCTCTTCCCTTTTACGAATCTCGCCGGCGTATTCGGGATGTTCGCGGACGTGATATAGCACAGCGGTTTTTAGACCGCTAAAACTAAAATCCAGGGGATTGCCCCGCGTTTTGGTGGGTCCGAACTTTGTGGGAGCGGGGGCATGGCCCGCTGCGGCTGCCAGCCGGTCCAGGATGGGGCCACCGGGATAGCCAAGGCCGAGGAGTTTGGCGACTTTGTCGTACGCTTCGCCCGCGGCGTCATCGCGAGTTTGTCCGAGCTTGCGATATGCGAAGGTGCTGCCGGACAAAGCATCGGCGGCCTTCACCTCGTACAAAACAGTGTGGCCACCGGAGACAATCAGGCAGACGGCGGGGAGGGTCGGGACGTGTCCAAGCTGGCGGGCTTCCAGAAACGCCGCGTGGATGTGACCCTCCAGATGATTCACGCCGATCAGCGGTTTGCCGAGCGACATCGCCAAGGTCTTGCCGTAAGTGATGCCGACGAGTAGGGAGCCCACTAATCCAGGTCCCTGGGTGACCGCAATCGCGTCCAGGTCCGCGAAACTCGAGGCGGATTGTTCCATGGCTTCGCGCACAACGGGAACAATTTGGCGAAGGTGTTCGCGGGAAGCTAATTCGGGAACAACGCCGCCATATTTACGATGAATATCGATCTGCGAGGACACGACGCTGGATAAGATGGTGCGCCCCTCGACCACCACCGCGGCGGCGGTCTCATCACAGGAGGACTCAATTCCGAGGATACGTATGCCGGTGATAGTGGCGGATGTGCTCATTTTCTGCGCGGGATTTCATCGTAGCACATCGGTGGAGGCGTTTACGGTTGGCGGGGTTTTCGCCCGGGATTATTCACTGCTGATGGGGCCGATGGGGCGCCATTCCCGGCCATTGAACTGAATCAGAAAAAGCTGTTTGATGGGCTGATAATCAGTGGGGCTGGTTTTGACGCGGATGCCGGGGCGCAACATAGGGAGTTCCACATCCAGACTGGCGGCCTGTTTCATCACGTTCGAACGGCTGAGATCGTCGCCGCAATTTTTCAGCACCTGGACGAGGGCGGCGGCCCGTTCATAGCCGGCGACATTATTCTGATCGCGCAAATTTGCATCGGGATTGTACTTGCTCATCCACTCGAGGAAGGCGCGGACATCGGGATCGCGTTGCGATTGCGGAGTGTGCCAACTCTTGGACCGGGCATTCGAAATCACGCCCGCAGCCTTGTCGAGGCCGGCCGGTTCGAGGAACGCAACGATGGAAAGCGAGGCATTGGGAATGAATTGCAAGGGATGCCAGTCTAAATCGAAAGCCTTGCGAATGGCCTGAGTAGCAAACTCTCCTAAAGAGAAATTCGCGAACACATCCGCACCCGACTGCTTCAGCCCACGGATCTGGGAGTCCAAGTCCGGGTCCGAATCAGCGTAGATGGCTTCCTTGACAATCATCGAGGCGGCTTTGAGGGCAAGGCCGTCGCGCAGGCCGGAGACAAACTCGCGGCCAGCCTCATTGTTGGGAGACAAAACGGCGATTTTTGCCGCAGGCCTGTTCTGCAAAATGTATTTGGCGTAGGCGCGGCCCTCGGTGCGATAGGTGGTGAAGAATCCCATGGTCCAGGGGAAATGGACGGGGTCATCGAAGACAGCGGAACTGGATTCGAGGAAAAGTTGCGGAACCTGATGGTCATTGAGGTAAGGGCGAAGGGCGAGATTGGATTCGGTGCCGAGGGTGCTGAACAGGAGCAGCACACCTTGTTGTTCGACTAATTGTTTGGCGAGTGCGAGGGAATTTTGGCTATCGCAACCGTTATCCAGGCTGATGAATTTGATTTTACGGCCGTGGATGCCGCCGGTGTCGTTGATCATGGCAAAATAGGCGGCTTCGGCACGGGCGACGGTGGCGTAGTCTTTGGCCCATCCGGTGACGCAGGTGATGTTCCCGATTTTTATTTCGGTCGAGGTTACGCCCGGGTGGTCAGGCGCCTGGCCGGCAACTCGCGCTGATAGGGCTACAACGACCAATAAGGTTGCGGTAGCGACATGCTTGACCGGCAAAGTCATGCGAGCGGTCCGTCCGAGGGTAAAAAGCCGAAATTCATGCGGGCAAATGCTATCACGCTCTGAGCGAAATCGCCGAGACCGGTTTCAGTACCAATTAGCCAGGCAAAACTACAGGGTTTGCGGCGATTGACAAAATTGCCGATGGGCAGATACTGTGCCAACGGAGCAAAATCCCATGGAACATTCGGGTTCACACTCGACGATGACCGAAGAACAGAAAAAGAGTGCAAACAAAGTGTCTCCGTATCGCAAAGTGCGCAAAGCGGTGCTGCCAGCGGCCGGGCTGGGCACGCGTTTTCTGCCGGCCACAAAAGCACAGCCGAAAGAAATGCTGACGGTGGTAGACAAGCCACAGATTCAGTATGTGGTGGAAGAATGCGTGGCGTCCGGGATCGAGCACGTGATTATCGTGACCGGCAAAGGGAAGAATTCGATCGAGGATCATTTCGACTATTCGCCGGTACTGGAGCGGCACCTGGAGGAGAAGGGGAAATCCGAGCAGGCAGAACTAGTGCGGGACATCGGCGACATGGTTCAGGTCAGCTACACGCGGCAAAAAGCGCCCCTCGGGCTGGGCCACGCGGTTTTGGTGGCGAAGGATCTTGTGGGTGATGAGCCTTTTGCGGTGCTCCTTGGCGACGTGCTGATCCCCGGTCCGAATCCAGCGACAAAACAACTAATCGAAGTTTACGAAGCGACTGGGACCGGGGCCATCGCCGTGGAAGAAGTGCCGCGAGAAAAAACCTATCTGTACGGCATTGTGGATGGAGAGCTGGCGCCGCAGCCGCCGTTTGGGGATCGTTTACTGCGAATCCGTGACTTGGTCGAAAAGCCCAGTCCGGAGAAGGCGCCGTCGAACCTGGCGATCACGGGGCGTTACGTGCTGCCGCCGGAGATTTTCGATTGTCTGGAGCGAACCAAGCCGGGCGCAGGCGGGGAAATCCAACTGACGGATGCGATGCGTCTGTTGGCCAAAGAACAGGGACTGTGGGCGTTGATCTACGAGGGAATTTCGTATGACGCAGGGGAAAAGCTGGGATTCCTGAAGGCGACCGTGGAAATCGCGCTACAGAATAAGGAATTGGGTGAACCGTTTCGGGAGTACCTGAAATCGCTGAAGCTGTAGTGCACGGCGAAACGTAGACAAGCTAGCAACCGCAGATCCTAGACAATACAAGAAAATCTTAATTCAGATTTACATTTTGCTTTTGTGAGCGCGTCACTTTTTTGCGGGTTTCTTTTCTTTGGTTTCTTTGGAGGCGGTGTCCTTCGAGGACTCTTTGGCGGAGTCTTTCGCTGATTCGGTGGAGGACTCCTTGGCGGCAGGCTTGCTGTCGGTGTCCCCGGATTTCTTTCCGGCGTAGTCGGTCACGTACCAACCAGCACCCTTGAACTGAATGGCAGGAGCGGAGATTACTGGCTCGACTTTACCGCCGCAGTGCGGACACTTTTTGAGGTGCGGACCAGCGACGTGCTCGATTTTCTCAGTCTTTTTGTGGCATTTGGTGCACTGATACTCGTAGAGCGGCACAGTCCGTCCTCCTAGGTATGTTGGAAAGTTCGATTATAGCATGCAGGGCGAAGCGTTCAGCGGCGGCATGCTAAACTGGCTCTCTGCCGAATTATGACGGAAGAGCTGCATTCTGAAACATCCCAGGAGCAACCGCGGCGCGGATGCTTGTACCTGGTTGCCACGCCGATTGGCAACCTGGAAGACATCACGTTGCGCGCGTTGCGGATTCTGAAGGAAGTGGAGCAGATCGCGTGCGAGGATACGCGGCACACGCTGAAATTGCTGAACCATTTTGAGATCCACAAGCCGCTGGTGAGTTACCACGAACACAACGAGATTACCCGCGCGCCCGAACTGGTGCTGGCGATGGAACGTGGAGCGCGAGTGGCGTTGGTGAGTGACGCCGGCATGCCGCTGGTGTCTGATCCCGGGCACCGGCTGGTGACGCTGGCGATCCGGCACCATATTCCGGTGATCCCGATTCCGGGGCCAGCCGCTTTGTTGGCATCGCTCTCGGCGTCAGGGCTGCCTAGCGAAGAGTTTGTGTTTCTGGGATTTCTGCCGGCGCGCAGCGGAGAGAGACAGCGGGCGCTGGAACGGCTGCGCATCGAAGAGCGGACGCTGGTGCTGTACGAGTCCCCTCATCGGATTTCAGATACGCTCGCGGACGCGGTGGCAATTCTGGGGGACCGGCCAGCGTGCCTGGCACGGGAAATTACGAAAGTGCATGAAGAATTCCGCCGGGGGAAGTTGACGGATATTTTTCAGAGCCTTCACAAACACCCCGCCAAAGGGGAGATGACGCTCGTCATTGGGCCGCCCGAAAAAGGCGCAGCGGGAGCGAACGTGGACACGGCTCAGTCGCTGGCCGCGCGGGTGGATGAATTGATGCACCAGGCGAAACTGGATCGCAAAGAAGCGCTGAAACTGGCGGCGAGGGAGCGTGGAATGACGAAGCGGGACGCGTACCGCCAATTGCTGGACGAGAACCCGCCGTCGACGGAATAGTTACAATCCGCGATCAGGTGAGAGCGCTCAAACGGCGGTTTCGGGGTGGAACATGCGCTGGAAACGTGGACCAACGAACTGAACGCCGACGACCCGCTCGCCACCCGGCTGGGCCTCGGTCACATGGACGACGCGGCCCTGAGTTTCGAAATCGTGCTCCTGGCGACGCGCCGGAGAGCCATGCAGAGGTATACGAATCTGCAGACTGGAACCGACGGCCACATCGAAGCGGGTGCGAAACGCGGCGCCCCCACGGCACAAATTTTCGCTGGCAGTATCTTCCTCGAAGGCCAACCCTCGGGCGTCTTTACCACGGACGCTGAGTGGCAGGCGCACAGAAATCCTACGTTCGGACCGTTGCTGGATGGTCCTCTCGGATGCCGGGCTCATGAACTGAGTTCCCCCAAACGGCTGCTTTCCGCTCGAAGAAGCGTTCCACGTTTTCGAGAACTTCCGCGGGCGTGCGAGCCAAGTGCACTATCCTACGAAGTTCGCCACCATTCGAGACCCCGTGGGTAAACCAACAAGCGAACTGCTTCATTTTTCCCATGCTATCCGGTGCATGGGAGTTAAGAATTTGCTTGTAGTAGTCAGAAAGTAAACGGTGGCGATCCTGTTCCGTGGGCACGGAATACCGCCCTGTTTGTCTGAACTGTTCCATCTGCGCAAAAATCCAGGGATTGGTGGCAGCGGCGCGGCCGATCATGACGGCATCGCATCCGGTTTCGCGGACCATGCGCGCGGCATCCTCGGGGCACTGAATATCGCCATTGCCGATGATGGGGATTTTGGAGGACTGCTTCACTTCGGCGATAAGGCTCCAATTCGCTTTGCCGGAATAACCTTGCAGGCGGGTGCGCGGATGGATGGCGGCGGCCTCGACGCCGGAGTCTTGGGCCATGTGAACCACTTCTTTAGCCACGATGGAATTTTCGTCCCATCCCGCCCGCAATTTAATGGTAAGGGGAATCTTCACGGCTGCGCGGACTCCTTGAAAGATTTGCTGGAGTAGCGGCAATTCGCGCAAGAGTCCCGAGCCACCGCACTTGACGACTTTCTTCGCGGGGCAGCCGAGATTAATGTCGACCGCGTCGTAGACCAGGTCTTCGACCATGCGCGCGGCGTCAGCCATCACCTGCGGACTCGCACCGAACAACTGCGCGGCAATGGGGTGCTCGTCCTCCTGAAAGTACAGATACCTTTCGGCCTTCTTAGCACTGCGGGTGATGCCTTCAGAGCTGGTGAACTCGGTCATTAACAGGCCACAGCCACCGAGACCGCGAATCACGCGGCGAAAGAGCGTGTCGGTGACGCCGGCCATTGGGGCCAAAATTGCAGCCGGACGAATACACAGATCGCGGACCTTATATTCGGCCGGGATCAACGAGGAACCCGTGGAGTCGATGAGCCGCTCGCCCGAGCCGAGGATGCTGCGGGCGCGGTCGGCGAATTGTGGATTGTCGCAATTAATGGCTTTCGTCCTTCTTTTCTGGTTCGGGAGTTTGCAGCGAGAGTTGCACCGGCGGCTCGGCGGCATTCTCGGCCATATATCTGTCGAGACGCAGGAATTTGCGGCCGAGGGCTCCACTATAGGCGGACCATTGGTCTTCACCGGATTCGATAGCCAAGGCGGCGCGCACGGCGGCCATTTTGGAGTCCAAGTCATCCAGATAATGGAACACCAGGGCTTCGCGAATCATAGGGAGCTTTGGCGAGCCAAATTCGTATTCACCGTGGTGACTGATCAAGATGTGTTGAACCACCGCTTTCAGTTTGGCGGGAAAGCCCGGAATTTGGTCGATGGCGTCGGCAACGGTTTCCAATTCCATAACGATATGGCCGAGCAGCTGGCCTTCGGTGGAATAGGAAATGGAACGCTCGTAGCACAGCTCGTCGAGCTTGCCAACATCGTGGAGCATGGCAGCGGTGAGGAGTAAGTCGAGGTCCAATTCGGAGTAGTGGGCCGCAACCAGTTTGGCGAGGCCGCACAAGCCGACAACGTGTTCGAGCAATCCGCCAATATAGGCGTGGTGCATCACTTTGGCGGCTGGAGCACGTTTATAGCGGGCGGCAATTTGCGGGTCGCCCAAAATTCTGGTGGTCAGTGCCCTCAGCCAGGGATTTTTCATCGCCGCTGAATCTGCCAGCAGTTGGCAATAGAGCTCATCCACATTGAACGGGGTATGCGGAAGGAAATCGGCGATGTCGATTTCGGCGGGCTTGGCCAGGCGAAACTGCTGGAGGCTCAACTGAGTTTTGTTGCGGTAAATCTCGACGCGGGCCTGAACTTTTACAAAGTCGTCGCGATTGACGGCTTTGGCCAAGGTTTCAAACTGTTCCCACATGCGGGCTTCGACGGTGCCGCTGCGGTCGCCGAGTTCCATGCGGAGATAAGGCTTACCGGTGTTGGTATTGCGAACCTCTTTCTCATGCACCAGGAAAAACCCGGTAATTACCTGATCCGCCGTCAGGTCCTTCACGAAAGGGCTCTTCATAAATTGGGTTATGTCGTCTTTCCAAACAAAAGATACTTTTTGTGAGCTTTCTTGGCCTTGGTGACTTCGGGTGTCGCGTTCACTTCCTGAATTTCGGAATTTCCGCCGCCGGCCATTTCCTGGTAGCCGGGCTTAATGACCACGTAACTCTGCTCGCGGAGAGTCTTTAAATATTCGCGCAAGGCGGGTTCCATCTTCTGGCTGTAAAGATGGTCCATAATCTCGTTCTCAACCTTATCGAAGGGCTGGTCGCCTTCATCGTAGTGCTCGAGGACCTTGAGAACGAGGAAGCCCTGTTTGGTTTCGATAACGTCGGTCATCTGGTTCTTATTCAGCTTGAAGACCATGTCTTCCAATTCTTTGGAGAGCTCGCCGCGCTTGTACACGCCGAGGTAGCCGCCCTGCTGGGCGGTGGCGCCATCGGAGAAACGCTTGGCGAGTTCGCCAAAATCTTCGCCGTCTTTGACACGATCATGCAACTTCTGGGCTTTGGCCTTTAGCTCCGGGATTTCCGATTCCTTCTTGCCCTCGGTTTTGATTTCGATGGCGCTCAAGGCCACCTGTTCGGGCTTCACGAAGTCTTTCTTGTGGTCGTCGTAATATTTGACGGCCTCGTCGTGGGGAATGTTGATGTGCGAGCCCACCTCGCGACGGATGACTTCCTGGGTAAGCAGACGGTTGCGGATGTTGCTCTTGAAGTCCTCCCAATTGATGCCCTGAGAGGTGACGGCTTTTTCCAAATCGTCCAGGTCTTTCAATTTGTTCTGCTGACGAATCTGGTCCAATTGCTTGACCAAGTCGGCTTCCACGTTGATGTCCATGTCTTTGCCACGCTGGGCCAAGAGGGACTGATCGATGAGATCGCGGAGGGCGAATTTCTGACCGTCTTCGATGGCTACTTGCAACTGTTCCGGGGTGCACTTGCCGGCGCAACTCTGCTGAGCTTCCTCGGCAGCGGAGGCCTTGGCCTTATCGAGCTCGGAGCGGGTGATGATCTCGTTGTTAACGCGGGCAATGATTTCCTCGACGACCTTAGCTTCGGTATCGCCGGACTTTTTGGCAGGCTTTACGGTGGCCGGATTGTCTTTCTTGGCTCCGGGCGCGTTTTCGGCTGGCGCTGTTTCCGGCTCCTCCATTTTCGGCTGCTCCAGTTTGGGCTGTTCCGTGGGAGGGTTTTGCGGCGCCGGACTCTGCGGCGGAGTCTGGGCGGGAGGGTTCTGAGCCGGAGGGTTTTGCGCAGGAGGATCCTGGGCCAGCACAGGCCACACGATCAGGAGTCCGGCAAAGAGTACAAATTTTTTCATAAGTTACCCAAATGAGAGTTTAACGTGGTTTTCCCGCAGTGTCAGCCTCGGTTTGGCCCGCCAAACCGGTTAAAACCTTGCGTAAAGCCAGGGTAAGGGACTCACCGCGATCCACTTCCATCCACAGAACGCCACTGGGATCGAGTTTGATACCCTTACGGGAGCGGACTACTTTCACCACGGCCGCAGGTTCCAAGGTGGTCTCCGGGTGAAAGCGCAGAGCGACCTTGGTACCCTGGCGCTCGACGGCGGCGATGCGCAAACGCTCACACATGGATTTGAGGACAGCAAACTCCAGAAGGTTTTCCACGGCTTTTGGCAATGGGCCAAAGCGGTCTTGCAGTTCCTTGTGGACGTCCTGCTTCTCCGCTTCGCTGGCGACGGAAGAAACGCGCTTGTAGGTGCGTAAACGGAGATTTTCGCTGGGTATGTATTCTGGGGGGATGCGAACGTCCATGCCTAAGCTGAGGGTGGTGCGCAACTCAGGAGCGGCTTCTTCGCCCTTGAGCTTGGCGACGGCACGCTCGAGCATCTGCACGTACATGTCGAATCCAATGGCTTCGATATGGCCGTGCTGCTGACGACCGAGCATATTGCCCGCGCCGCGCAATTCCAAGTCCAGTGCGGCAATGCGGAAACCGGCGCCCAATTCGCTGAATTCCTTCATGGCAGCCAAGCGCTTGCGGGCTACATCGGTGAGCACGCGTTCGGGGGGAACCAATAGATAGGCATAGGCGCGCTGACTGGAACGGCCGACGCGCCCGCGGAGTTGATAGAGTTCGGCGAGACCGAGGCGATCGGCGCGGTTGATCAAAATGGTGTTGGCCCGGGGAATATCCAAGCCGTTCTCGACGATGGTGGTGGCGACCAGGACGTCGGCTTGGTCGCGAATGAATTTGAGCATGACCTGCTCGAGTTCGCGTTCACCCAATTGGCCGTGGCCGACAACCACGCGGGCCTTGGGAACAAGCTTGCTGACCAGGTTCGCTAACGAATAGATGGACTCGACGCGATTGTGGATGAAGTAGACCTGGCCGTTGCGCGCCAATTCGTTCTCGATGGCTTTTTTGACGATTTCCTCATTGAAGGAGGAGACCGAGGTTTGAATGGCCAGACGGTCGCGGGGCGGACTTTCGATCACGGACATGTCACGCAAGCCGACCAGAGACATGTGCAAGGTGCGCGGAATGGGAGTGGCGGAAAGGGCCAAAGCGTGGACATTCTTGCGCATTTCCTTGAGGCGCTCTTTGTGAGCGACCCCGAAACGCTGTTCTTCGTCGACAATGAGCAGACCGAGATCCTGAAACTTAATATCTTTGGAGAGCAGGCGGTGGGTGCCGATGACTATATCGACTTTCCCGGCCTCCAGGTCGGCCAAGATGACTCTCTGCTCCGCGGCGCTGCGGAAGCGGCTGAGCATCTCGATGCGCGTGGGGAAAGCCGCGAAACGTTTTTTGAAGGTTTCGAAATGCTGGAAAGCAAGAACCGTGGTGGGAGTGAGAATGGCGACTTGCTTGTTTTCACTGACGGCCTTGAAGGCGGCGCGCATAGCCACTTCGGTTTTGCCGTAGCCCACATCGCCACAGATGAGGCGGTCCATAGGCGATGATTTTTCCAGATCGCGCTTCACATCAGTGATGGCAGTGAGTTGATCGGGAGTTTCTTCAAACTCAAAGGCATCTTCAAACTCGCGCTGCCAAACGCCGTCTGGCGGAAAAGCAAAGCCAAGGGCGGTTTTCCTCTCGGCGTAAAGGGCCAGGAGCTGGTCGGCCATGTCTTCGAGAGATTTGCGGACGCGGGTTTTCCGAGTGTTCCAGGCGGTGCCGCCGAGTTTGTCGAGGGCCGGATGGGTGCCCTCGACCGCACGGTAGCTTTGCACCAAGTCCATGCGTTCCAAGGGCACGTACAACCGCGAGTCTTCGGCGTAGCGGAGCAGCATGAATTCGCCGCGATGGCCGTCGGACTCGATCAAACGGAGTCCCTCGAACTGGCCGATGCCGTGATCGACGTGAACGACAAAGTCGCCGGGCTTCAACTCCGCGAAATCGGCGAAAAAGCCGGAGGTGCGAATCTTGCGGCTGGGGCGTTCAAGGGCGGGACGAACGTCGAACAGATCGCCATTCCCATATAGAGTGAGGTTTGCTTCGGGAAAAGCTACGCCCGCTTCGAAGGGGGCGCGGACCAACAGCAGGTGCGCGGTTTCCGAAGCGCTCTCGGCAGTGAACCCGGCGGCGGCCTCTTCGGTTTCGCCGAGGACGTAGGGGACTTCGTATTCACGGCAAATATCGGCGTAGCGTTCGAGTTCGCCAGCGCTGGCCGCGGTGAGGAAAACGGTGCCAGCTTCGGCAAGTTGTGAGCGGATCTCGCCCAAACAGGCGACCACGTCTCCGTGAAAGCGGGTGCTGGGGCGGGAGATTAGTTCGAAGCGCTTGCCACCCGACGGAGCAAGATTCAACTGCTCCAGTTCGACGCGCGAGGTTTTGTTCAGCGCGTTCTCCCAGGCTTGTTCACTCCAGAAGAAATCGGTGACCAGCGGGGCGTTGGCTTGGCCGTGCCGTTCGTAATTTTCGGTGGCGGCTTGCAGGATTTGCTTGCGGGTTTCGCGCAGGGTTTCGCGTTCGTCTACAAACACAATGGGCTTCAGTGAGCTTTCCGCGAGTTCGAAGAGAGCGCTGCCACCCGGCTCTCGCATGACACCGAACCAACCACCGGGCTCCCACTCTTCGGCTTCGCGGCTGCCGGGGGCAGGCACGCTCCACTCGGCCAGAGGGAGAAGGGTGGTCCTGACCACGGGGGCAATGGAGCGTTGGGTACGCGGATCGAATTCGCGCACGGACTCGACGGTGTCGCCGAGCAATTCGATTCGCACAGGGCGCGAAGCCTCAGGCGAAAATACGTCGATGATGCCGCCACGCACGGCGAATTGACCGGGAAGCTCGACCATTTCCGTACGGGAGTAGCCGATGCCGGCTAGATGAGTGATCAGCTCTTGATGATTCGCTTCGGTATCTTTTGCAAGGGTGCGGGCGAGGGTCAGATAGATATAGGGATCTTGATAGCGCCACAAGGCGGCTGCCACAGGGGCAACGACGAGGGAAGCTTCTCCGTTGGTCACGCGGTACAGCGTGGTGGCACGGCGCTCCAGAATGTCGGCGTGCGGGGTTTGCGGGTCCCAAGGAAGGCTATCGAAGGCGGGCAGCACGGCAATGCCACCGGTGGGACCCGGAAAGATCTGAGCGAAGAAACGCAGGGTTTCGGTCAAGTCTTCCGCGCGCTGATTATTTTCGGTGATAAAAAAGGCAGGGCGGCGGAGTTCGTGAACAACATAAGCGGCTACGAGGGCTTTAGCGACTTCGTGCAGGCCGGAAAGACCGACTAGATTGGCGCCCGAACGCAGCTCTCCCACCACGCCCTCCAGAGCAGGGTGGCGCAGGAGTCGTTCGAGTCGTTCTCTCACCGCCGGCAGTATCATTTCTTCCTAGGTTCGGTCCCAATTGCATTGCCCGGCGCGTTGCTGCAACACGTGCGGTGTGTACTCAAACTCGTTTTCGCTGATTCACTTGGGGGCCTCTGCGCGAATCTTTTGCAAAATCTCAGTGGTCGAATAGCCAGGGACATTGTCGATCAACACGACTTTTCCGCCAGCCGCTTCGACTTCTTCTCTGCCCTCGATTTGATTGCCGGGCCAATCGGTTCCCTTGACCAAAACATCGGGCAAAAGTGCCGCGATCAGATCACGAGGAGAGAGCTCGTCGAAGATCACCACGCCATCGACACAATCCAGGCTGGACAGAATCTCGGCGCGTTCTTCCTGGGGCACCAACGGGCGCCCTTCGCCCTTCAGTATACGGATGGTTTCATCGCTGTTAATGCCAACGATTAAGTAATCGCCCAGGGCACGCGCTGCCTCCAGGCTGTGAATGTGTCCCGGATGCAGCAGATCGAAACAGCCATTGGTAAAGACGACGCGCTTGCCGTTGCGTTTCTCGCGTGCAAACCGCACAATCACTTCGTCCAATGTGAGTGCTGCTGACAAAGGCTCTCCGTGTTTGCTGAAGAAGCGGGAACGCTGTCGTTTCGAAATACTAGTTTATCATGCCCCTAAATTTAGCCGTTTGCGGGAGCGGACGGATTGAATAAGAAAAAGCAAATGCTACGAGCGGTGGCGGGGATGCTGTGCCTGCTGGTGGGAGGGCTGCTGGCGTTTCGTTCCATGAACGGGTACGCGGAACGGCGGTACGTGGTGGATGCCGCGGCGTGCCGCATGGACCTGATCATAGTGACCCGCGCGGACATGGTGGACAAGCCCGACAATGGAGCCGTGGTGCTGTTTCACGGAATTTCCGCGAACAAAGTGATTATGCAATATCTGGCCCGCGCGTTTGCGGAGCTGGGGCTACGCGTATTCATTCCAGACCTCCCGGGGCACGGACGCTCCCCGGGTCCGTTTTCGCCGGAGAAGGCGGAAAGTTGCTCGGCGTCGCTGTTGCGAGGGTTGGCGGCACGAGGAATGATTTTGCCGGACCGCACGATACTGGCGGGACATTCGATGGGCGCGGCGATCGCGTTAAGAATCGCGGAGAAGTTTCGGCCCGCAGGAGTGATCGCGATTTCGCCAGCGCCATCGAGCGAAGCGCACGGGATGCTCCGCGAAAATCTACTGTTCCATACGCCGCCGCACCTTACACCCGATACACTCATCCTGGTGGGCCAGTTCGAACCGTCGGCGATCATAGACAATGCCGAGGAGTTGGCCACGAACGCCCAGGTTGCGCCGGTGAAATTTGTGAAGATTCCCCGGGTCACGCACGTAGGCATGATGTTTTCGCCGACGGCGGCACGGGACGCGCAGGAATGGGCCGCTCATGTGCTGGGGTTACCTAATCCCGAGAATACCCCGTTACCGTCGCGCGCGAACCTGCTGGGTTGTTTTTTGGGCATTGTGGGCGTGGTGCTGATTGCAGGACCGTTCATCCGGGAAATGACGGGAGGGAAACCTGCAAGCGATCCGGAGATTGGTGATTCCGTGGGGCGGGTACGCGGAGCGATCGAGATGGCGATGCTTTCGATGTTGGGCGTGGTTGTTCTTCATTATTGGGTGCCGCTGCGCATGATTCACCTGTTCGAAGGTGATTATTTGTCGAGCTTTTTCCTGCTCGCGGGGCTGGGGTTGATCCTTTTACACCTGAGGCTGGCCCGGAAGGGGTTTCGGTGTCCTGCGGGTGCGGTGATCGGAGCTGCAGTTGCGGCGGTGCTGCTGCACCTTTTGGTTACGGGCTGGTTCGAACTGACGGCTACGGGCTCGTGGCTTAGCCTGGACCGATGGCTGCACCTTCCGTTGTTCGCCATCACGGCGTTCGCGTTCTTCTATGGGATGGAACTGATATCGGGTGCGGTGATCAACCGGCTGGAACGATTCTTATTTTGGTTGATGTTGCCGGTGTTGGCATGGCTGGCGCTGTCGTGCGGCGTGCTGTACCTGCGAAGTGGAGCGATCCTGTTGGTGCTGTTGTCGCCGTATTTCGCGTTACTGTTTGTGCTGTTGGGCCTGGGTATCCAATTGGTACGCCGGGAGAGCGGCTCTCCAACGGCAGCTGCAGTTTTCGGTGCTATACTCCTTGCAGGGTTTTGCCTGGTGCTCTTTCCAATGACGTAAAGACGCTAGCGTCCCTGTGTGGCCCATCCCTCCTGCGCCGGAGATGGAAACAATTCAAGCTGCGGTGATCAATGGCTGACTATGTAATTGTCGGTGGTGGACCGTCTGGCGCCATGTGCGGCGAACAACTCGCGCGCGCCGGGCACACCGTAGACATTCACGACGAGCACCTGGCGTGGGAAAAGCCGTGCGGGGGCGGGCTAACGTACAAGGCGACGCAGTGCTTCCCTTTTCTGCTGGATAATCCCCTTCCCAAAAAACTAATTCACAAAGTAGAGATCATCAGCGCGGAAAATCACCGCGCTTCTTTGGACTTGCAACATCCGATCGTCATTTATTCGCGGACGATCTTGAACGGGATGCTACTGGACCGGGCACGCGATGCCGGCTGCCGGATTCATCATTCGCGGATCCAGGCCATCGACACGTCTACCCACCAGCCGCGGTACTCCGTCGATGGCGAGTGGCGAGAAGCGAAATTTCTGGTGCTAGCGGGCGGCGCGCGGAATCAATTTCTTCCCGGGACCCGGGCGCTGGCGCGGGATGAACTGGAGATGACCCAAGGGTATTTCGTGCCGCAAACGGCCGAACAAATCCAGATCAAGTTTCTGTCGGAATTCGAAGGGTACATCTGGTCGTTCCCGCGGGCCGATCATATTTCGCTGGGGATTTGCGGGAGCATGCAGGCTCATACCAGCAGTGAGTTGCGCGGACACCTGCACCAATTTGCAGCAACGGAAAATATCGAGACCGGGAAAGCGAAGTTTTATAGCCACGTTTTGCCCTCGCCGCAGGTGCGCACATTTGCCGAGCGCGCGGTGATCGGGCGAAACTGGGCGCTTTGCGGGGATGCCGCGGCGTGGGTGGATCCTTTGACGGGCGAAGGCCTGTTCTACGCGATGCGCTCGGGGGAAATCTTAGGCAAATCGCTGGCCGAGGGTGCGCCAGAAAAGTATGCGGCGCGGGTGCGCTCGTCCTTCTCCATGGAATTGGAATTTGCGGCGCGCATCGTGCGGCGGTTCTATCGCGGGTCTTTTCTGGGGACCGCGGTGACCACGCGCATGGTGCAATTCTTGCAGCGTAACGCGGTGTTCCGGCAGTTGCTGTCCGATTTGTTCTGTGGAACGCAGGACTACACGACGTTGAAGGCGCGGGTTTTGAGCCATCTGGGCGGGACGTTAAGCCAATTCGTGAATAGCGTGATTCGCTTCGATCATCCTTCGACAAAGACCCCGGCGTCCCACCCCGCTGGGGATTGATGACCTAAGCGGCGCGCCGATCTCAAGTTCGGCCACTACACTTACCCTAAGACTTTTTGGAAGCGCTCCACCGCCCAGTCGATTTCTTGCCGTTGAATGACCAAGGGCGGCGCTACGCGAATGATGCGCTCATGGGTTTCTTTGCAAAGGACGCCTTCTTCTTTGAGGGCTTCGCAGTATTTGCGCGCAGGGGTGTTCAATTCGATGCCGATCCAGAGGCCGCGGCCTCGGACTTCTTTAATAACGGAACTGTGCAATCCCCGCAGTTTCGCCAGGAAATAGCCACCCAGTTCCGCCGAACGCTCGACCAGTTTTTCTTCCTTCAGCACCCGAAGCGCAGTACGGGCCACCGCGCAGGCGAGCGGATTCCCGCCAAAGGTGCTGCCATGGTCGCCGGGACCGAATACCCCGAGAATCTCCCGAGAGGCCAGCACCGCGGAGATGGGATAAAAACCACCGCCGAGCGCTTTGCCGATAATCAGGACGTCCGGCTGAATTCCTTCGTGCATGTAGGCAAAGAGCTTGCCGGTGCGGCCGAGGCCGGACTGAATTTCGTCGACCATCAACAACACGCGATTTTCGGCGCAAATTGCCGCAGCTTGGCGCAAATAGCCTTCGGGCGGGATCACGATGCCGGATTCGCCCTGGATCGGTTCGACGAGGAAGGCGCAGGTGTTTGGCGTGATGGCGTCGCGCAAAGCCTGCGCATCGCCAAACGGGATGATCCGGAAGCCGGGAGTAAGGGGGCCAAAACCGCGGCGATACTGTTCGTCGCTGGAAAAACTGATCACGGTTACGGTTCGCCCGTGAAAGTTTCCGGCGCACACAATAATTTCGGCTTGGCCGTCGGGTATGCCCTTCTTGGTGTAGCCCCATTTGCGCGCGGCCTTTATGGCGGTTTCCACGGCCTCCGCGCCAGAGTTCATCGGCAAGGCCATGTCCATGCCGGTCAAATCGTGCAAATCCTTGTAGAGTAGAGGCAATTGGACATTGCGGAAGGCTCGCGAGGTGAGGGTTACTTTGCGCGCCTGTTCGAACAGCGCCGCGAAGATAAGCGGGTGGCAATGCCCTTGGTTGACGGCGGAGTAGGCGGCCAGGCAATCGAGGTAGCGCTTGCCTTCGACGTCGTAGACCCAGCAGCCCTCGGCACGTTCGATAACCACATCGAGAGGAACGTAGTTGCGCGTCCCATACGTATCTTCCAGGGCAATCAGTTCTTTTGAGTTGAGCAGATCTTCTTGCGTGGTTGCCATAAGGTTGTCCTCGTTCCCACCCGAGGGGAACCCCAGCGCGATGGCTAGTGAGACCTTGAGCAACTGGAGCGAGCGCTTCAGGTCCCGAATCCAAGGAGCGAGGGGACGATGGCGGCAACTTTCACCGCGACGGAAGGAACTACCTAGATGATGGCACTGTCGAGTTGATTAGCGCAATAGCGTGGGCACTATGCGTAACCGATGAGCACGGCAGCGGTTAGTGAGTTGCTGGGTGGGGCAGTTGATTTGAAGGAGGCGTCTTTTGGGGCATTTTTTTGGTGTTGCGTGCGGCGGCCGGGCGGTGTATCAAACAACCGCTATGGTGCGTCCAAGTTGGAGTAAAGCCGCCACGCGACATGCAATGCGCCGACGACCAGGGCTCGCTGGCAGTTGCGGGAGGTCATCATGAAAAATAGAACGCTGGCCGTATCTACCGTCGTGCTGCTTGGGGTACTTGTCGCAATCGCGGCGCCGGAGCATCACGCGCCCGGGCAGCCCGGTGATGTCACCAAACTGAATGTGACAATCCACGAATGGGACGTGCCCACCAAAGGAGCGCACCCGCACGACCCAGCGGTGGGCCATGATGGCGCGCTGTGGTTCACGGAGCAGATGACCAACAAGATTGGGCGGCTCGATCCCACGACTGGAAAGTTCAAAGAGTATCCCTTGGCGACGGACAAGAACTCCGGCCCACACGGATTGATTGCCGACCGTTACGGGAATATCTGGTTCACCGCGAATTTTGGTGGGTACATCGGGAAGCTCGATCCAAACACGGGCAAAGTAACCGAATACAAAATGCCAAGCGAAAAGGCGGACGATCCGCACACCGCGGTATTCGATACGAATGGGATTCTGTGGTTCACGGTACAGGGCGGCAACATGGTGGGGCGGCTCGATCCTAAGTCTGGAAAGATCGAGTTGAAGGAGGTGCCGACAGAAAGCGCGCTGCCGTACGGGATTCAGATCAACAGCAAGGGAGTGCCGATCTTTTGCGAATTGGGCACGAACAAGATGGCTTCGATCGATCCCGCGACCCTGAAGATTACCGAATACCTGCTGCCAGAATCGGCGCGGCCCCGGCGCCTGGCTATTGCGCGGGATGACACCGTATATTTCACGGACTTTAAGAGCGGACACCTGGGAACGCTGAACACCACGACGCGGGTGGTGAAGATGTATGATTCGCCCGGTGGCCCAGAATCGAATCCTTATGGAATCGCGATCACGCCCGATGGAATGGTGTGGTATAGCGAATCGGGGGTTAAGCCCAACACGATTATCCGCTTCGATCCTAAGACGCAGACATTCGCGCGGGCCGACATACCTTCCGGAGGCGGAGTGGTGCGGAATATGGCTGCAACTTCTGACGGCCGGTTGTATATCGCGTGCAGCGGTGTAGATAAGGTCGGGGTGGTGGCGCCCGCCAGTCAAGCCCGAACCGTCAGCGGCCAGCCATGAATTCGCTTTTGCTGATTTTTCGACACGTGCGTGGTCCCGCCAGCATTTTCTGGATCCGGCTTGCCGTGGGGCTGATCTTCTTCACGCAAGGCATCCTGAAATTTACCGATCCGCATTTGGGAGTGGAACGTTTTGCACGAATCGGCTTTCCTGAACCGTACTTCACGGCGCGGTTTGTGGGCACGTTTGAAATTATTTGCGGATTGCTGGTGCTGGTGGGGCTACGTACGCGAGCCGCTTCGGTGCCGCTCCTGGTGATCATCTGTACTGCCATCGTTACTACGAAACTTCCTGAGCTGGCGCGACCGGCGCAGGGCTTCTGGTATATGGTGAGCGACGCACGCACGGATTTTGCGATGCTGTGCGGCCTGATTTTTCTGATTGTGACGGGACCCGGAGCGTTCTCGTTGGATGCGCACCTGCACGCGCCGCCGGGAACGCTTGCAGAACCGAAGTGAGAGCAGCGAGAGTTTGCGCTAGGGGCGTGGGTGCCTCCGGCGTGAGTGAAACTCAGATAGACATGGCAAATATTTCAGAATCGCGTCGCGATTTCCTGCAAATCAGCGCATTGGCTGCGGGCGCGTATGTTGCGGGTAGAACGTTGCCTGGCGCGGCTGCGCAAGTTTCGGCAGATTACACGCTGCACATCAAGAACTCGGCGGTCGAGATCGCGCCCAAGCGCATCATCGGCACGACCACCTACAACGGTCAATTCCCGGGACCGCTTTTGCGGTTCAAGGAAGGCCAGTCCGCTACTATTGAGATTTTTAACGACACGGACACACCCGAACAGCTCCATTGGCATGGCCAGAAAGTTTCCGACGATGTGGACGGGGCGGCGGAAGAAGGCACGCCGTACATTCCCGCGCACGGAACGCGCCGGATCACGTTTACGCCTGATCCATCGGGATTCCGTTTCTATCACACGCATAACCGCGCGGGCGCGAATCTGGGCAGCGGGCAATACAGCGGGCAGGTCGGGCCGGTTTATATCGAGCCGAAATCTTCACCGGGAAATTATGATCGCGAAGTGTTTCTGGTGATGAAGGAGTTCGAACCGACGTTTAGCCGGGGCGGCGACATGGACATGAATTTTCTTTCTCCGGCGGCGCGGGTGAAGTCATTGGAAGATGCGGGCGAGGCGGCGATGAAGGCGTCGCTGGCCAAGGGCATGCCTCACGGCTTCGAGGTCGGCTACGGTTCGTTCACCATCAATGGGCGAATGTTGGGGCATGGCGACCCGATTCGAGTGAAAACGGGAGAGCGGGTTCTGTTTCATATTTTGAATGGCAGCGCTACGGAAATTCGCAGCCTGGCGCTGCCTGGGCATAGTTTTGAAGTTGTGGCGCTGGATGGAAACCCAGTGCCGAATGCCGTAAAGGTGCCGGTGCTGTGGTTCGGTACCGCCGAGCGCATTTCCGCGATTGTGGAGATGAAGCATCCTGGAGTATGGATTTTGGGTGACGTGGCCGACGACGACCGGCATCACGGCATGGGCATCGTAGTGGAGTATGCCAATCACAAAGGCACACCAGCGTGGGCGGCACCAGCAGCGTTCAAATGGAACTATGCTCGGTTCGGAGAAGCCGGTGCGGAGGCGGCGACCCCGGACGAGACCATTGAAATGATGTTTGCAAAAGACAACGCCGCGCATGAAGGATTCAATTTGTGGACGATTAATGGGGTCGCCTACCCGATGAAGGAAGACCGGGCGCCGGCAGCTTTTCATCTAAAACAAGGGAAACGGTACCGGCTGAAAATGCGCAATGCGAGCGACGATGTTCATCCAATCCATTTGCACCGGCACAGCTTCGAGTTGACGCGAATGGCCGGTGTCGCTACGGCGGGAATCATGAAAGATGTGGTCATGGTGGGCGGCTATCAGGAAGCGGAAATTGACTTCGTGGCAGACAATCCCGGCCTAACCCTGTTCCACTGCCACCAGCAACTACATATGGACTTCGGATTCATGAGTTTGTTCGACTACGTGTAACTCCTGTATTTTCGCTGCTCCCACTACGAATAAGATCCCGGCTGCACCCCAAGCTGACCGGCGCGTACTCAGTTGGACCGCTCCCGCATCGAACAGGGTATCCTTTCAAAGGACTAAAACGTATATGGCCACGACTGCTGGCACTGTGACCGGTGTCGCGGATAGCGCGAAACCGGCGAAGAAAAAGATCAAGTGGAGTTCGCTGCCCGAAATCTGGGCGTTGCTGCACCCGCGGCGTGGGGTGCTGCTGCTTGGGCTTGTGCTGGTGGCCATCAACCGCGTTTCGGGGTTGGTCCTGCCCGGGTCGAGTAAATACCTGTTCGACAATGTGATCGACAAGCACGAAGTGAAACTGCTGGTTCCGATCGTGCTAGCGGTTCTGGGCGCCACTTTCCTTCAGGGAATTACCTCGTTCACGCTGACGCAACTTCTGTCGAAGTCGGCCCAGCGGATGATCACGGAGATGCGGAAGCAAGTGCAGGCTCACATCGGTCGCTTGCCGGTAGCGTATTACGACGCGAACAAGACGGGTGTGCTGGTGTCGCGCATCATGAGCGACGTCGAAGGGATTCGGAACCTGATCGGGACGGGACTGGTTGAGTTCGTGGGCGGGGTGCTGACCGCGATTCTGGCCCTGATTATCTTGCTACGAACCAGCACAATCATGACGCTGGTGGCGTTTGCTGTCCTGGTGGGCTTTGCCCTTTTCCTCAACAAGGCGTTTGCGGCGATCCGGCCGATATTCCGCGCGCGGCCCAAAATTAATGCGGAGGTGACCGGGCGATTGACGGAATCGCTCGGCGGAGTGCGCGTGGTGAAGGGCTATCACGCAGAAGATCGCGAAGAACAGGTTTTCGCCAGCGGAGCGCAGCGTTTGCTAGACAACGTGCTGAAGACGCTGACGACCACCTCGCTGATGAGCCTGTCGGGCGCCGCGCTGATGGGAATTGTGAGCGCGATCATTATGTATTTGGGCGCGCGGCAAGTGTTGGCGGGGAGCATGACCAAAGGGGACCTGATTGCCTACTCGGCGTATCTGGTGCTGATGGTCGCGCCAGTATTCCAAATCGTGAATATCGGAACACAGATGACCGAGGCGGTCACCGGGCTGGAGCGTACCCGGGAAATTCTGAGCGAAACGAAAGAGGATCAAGACCCCAAGCGCACGGTTACGCTGCACCGGATTGAGGGACGCGTGCAATTTGAAGATGTGCACTTTGCCTACGAAGCGGGCAAAGAGGTGCTGCACGGAATCAGCTTTGTGGCTGAGCCGGGTACCGTAACAGCGCTGGTGGGTCCGTCGGGGTCAGGCAAATCCACCATTATTGGGCTGATTTCGGCGTTTTACGTGCCGACGCGAGGGCGCATTCTGGTCGATGGCATTGATGTGGCCACGGTGAAGTTGGATTCGTATCGAACGCAGCTTGGTGTGGTGTTACAGGAGACGTTTTTGTTCGACGGGACGATTCGAGAGAACGTGGCGTATGCCCGGCCGGATGCCAGCGAAGAAGAGATTATGGCGGCGTGCCGGATCGCGCGGGTGGACGAGTTTGCGGAGACTTTCGAGAAAAAGTACGACACCGTGGTGGGCGAGCGCGGAGTACGGCTTTCCGGAGGGCAGAAGCAGCGGGTTTCGATTGCACGAGCGCTACTGGCGGACCCACGCATCCTGATCCTGGATGAAGCTACGTCGAGCCTGGACTCGGAATCAGAGGCGCTGATACAGGCAGGACTGCGCTATTTGATGCGCGGGCGCACGACGTTCGTGATTGCCCACCGGCTGTCCACCATTCGCCGCGCGGAGCAGATCCTGGTGGTTCAGGATGGACGTATTCTGGAACGCGGCACGCATCAGAGTTTGTATGCCGCACAGGGACGCTATTTTGAGCTGTACAACAAGCAGCACGCCGTGGAATCGAATTTATTTCTGGCGCCGGGAGAGGGAGATAAGCCGGACGACGGCGGCGAAAACAATGGTGGTGGTTCGGGTGGCGGGGCACTGCCAGACGCGATTCGGCTGATGCGCTCACCCAATACGTGAAGGGCAAGTCGTCGACAGGGAGAGAGGAAGCCTATGGTAACTTGGGAAAACGCCAACTCCACGTGCACATTGGGTTGGAAGTAAACGCGGATGACAGCGACGCCAGGATACGAACGGGACTCCAAGTGCTGAATATCATCCACGGTGGTGGTCATCGCGCGTTCGCAGATCAGCACGATGCGCTTTTCCATGTCATTCGGAAGCAGGCCGGTGTAAGTCCAGATCACGCTGACAACCGGAATGTTGATCGCGGGGAAAATGTCAATCGGCATGGTAAAGATCGAGCCGATTCCGAGGATGGCAATCAGCATCGCCATCACCACAAAAGTGTAGGGCCGCTGAAGAGCGACACGGACCAGCCACATCATTTCTCAATCAGCTCCCCGCCACCTCAGGAGGTTACGTGGCTTTAATCAGCAGGAATTCTGTCGAAGAGACCTTAGTTTGGACCATCGGTGGAAACCTGCGGTTCGGGCGGGGGGAAGGCTGCAGGACCTTCTTACGTATAGGCTATTGCGAGTTCCCGGACGGATAGCCGGTGGCCCCGGCATTCGACGGCATCAGAGGAGTTTCATGCGGATTCTCGCCTCTAGCAGCAATCCTATGTTCATGTCGCCAAGTATTTTTCCGGAAGGAGAGTTCGGGACGATCTTGAGGTTGTATTTTCCGTTTACGAAACCTGATTTTAGGACGATGACAAGTGGAAAACTTAGCTGCGCTGCGGGCATCTGTTCAGGCGCCGCAGGCCCGGACGTATTTACAATGAGTCGGTCAATTACTCTGATGATGCTGAGAACGCCATCCTTTTCCTGAAGCGCCTTCTCGCAGAAAACAGCTAGTGCAATGTACGGTCCGCCGAGATCGTCACTCATCACAATCACCTTTTACTTTCCAGTTCTCTGTTAGTTCAGAGGTTTGTCCCCAGCATGCTAGGTTGTGCGATGCCTTGTCAACGGAAGTGCCTGTGAACCGCGAAGGGGAAGTGAACTCTCGTACACAAGCGAAGGGCTCAGTTAACCCATTCGCCAAGATTTGGCTCTTCGTTCAGAATGAAGTGAAGCATCTTCACGATTCGCTGCTTCGTTTCCTCCGGGATCGTCCGCGTGGCGCCCTCGCCTACCCATTGGGGCTCGGAGAGAAACTTCAAGAGTGTTTCCTCACCCGCTGCGGGATCCGCGCGGAAGGCGTCAAGCATCGCTTGAACTTTTTCCTGCTTGAACGGATCGTCTGTTTCACCTGTTCGCCAGTAAAGATATGCCATACCGACGCGATCGGCGTGCAACCATTGCTGTCCTATGAGACCGCACTCGTACAGAAACTCGTGCCATTCTTTGATGGTGAACATAGCTACTCAGTGCGACTTACCGTTGTCCCGTTCGCTTTGCTTCACGCTTGGCCGCCAAGTCCAGGCCTTCGCGTCACTTTGGGAGCGCCAAACAAAAGGACGAAAATCTGACCACTCAGCCTGGATAGTCTGGATAATCCCTGATGAGTTCTATTCCGGCAGCCGTGAACCGCACTGTGTAAGGACCGGAGTAAGACCCGACTTCGTGTGCGTCTGACCAATCGTAGATCCCTTCTCTCATTTTCACCGCGTTCATCTCAAACATCAGGTTCATGCCAAGCCCAAACAGTTTGATGTTGACAGGCAGGGGAAGTTTGTTTTCTTCGATGATTCTTTGGCAGAACATTTTAAGTGCTAGATAGTCCATTTTCGTTGTGTCCTCCGCCACTCCTCGCGCGCCTCATTCAAAACGGCCCTGCAGCAGGGACTTCTGGCCACCTTGAACCCCTCCGTGCCGCAGAACACGGGCACAGAGTTGGCGGAACTCGCTCCCGGTCATGTCGCTCTTCATGTCGTTCACTCGCCAAGAGCAGATCACGAATCGAGGTTGGCCGTGTTCGTCCTCCGTGTGGTCCAGTGTAGGCAGCAACGCGAAAGACCTCTTGTACTTGACCCGTCCCTCGACAGCGGCAGCGTTGTTGTAGCTGCTCACCAGACCCCAGTCGAGCTCCTCGCCCGTGTAGTGGTCCAGGTTGCCACCGTCGGCAACCGCCGCGTGTATTGCGGCCTTGTACTCCGCGACGGTGCACTTCCTGAGCCGCTTTCTGTCTCGCCTGACGTGGACGCACGCTTTGGCGTCCAGCCATCGCGCGTACTTTGCTTGATCGCATTTCGTTCGGATGCACTCAGGCACCGGATACTGAACCTTGTTCATTTCCTCAGCTCCATCTACACGACCTTCTGCCGATATTCGCGGCACTTGCAATTTGGGAAATGGCAGGTCAGACGAAGTTCGCCTTTGTTGTCGCGACGCGGGTGGTGAATCGTCTTGCCGTGGCCGCAGCAGCAAGGTTGCTTCGTATTAGTTCTTCTAAGCATCGCTTAGCGCGCCAGAAAAAAGGTGGGGCCAACGGGGTTGCGTCTGTCGGTAGGTGAGTTAGATTCCATCAGCCCCACCAACCGTTCGCGTGAGCGTAGCCTCTAGTTCTGCCCACGGCAAGCGATTAATTATCCTCCACGACGTGCCACAGCTCGACGAGCGCCGTCTGGTCGTGACCGAAAATCATTATCGAAGCAGACGACAATGATACCTATTCGTCCTTGTCAGTTGAGTCGCTCTCGTCAATCTGAGCGCGTAGCAGCTTTGCTTTCTCCCAAGCCTGAGCGTTGCTCACAAGACCTAGTTTGATGAGCAGTTCCTTCAGGTGCATCAGAACGGGTATTTCATAGTTCTCTTTGCACTCTTCCTCCGAGCGTCCACATTTCGGGCATGGCCGATCACGGAGGAAACCGTGCGGGCAGCGGAACTGCTTCAATCCAGCTTTCAAGTCACGCGGCTCGATCGCATGTTTCCCGCCACGAACGCTCCCACGGAAGTCTGCTCCGCAGTGAGGGCACTTACGCCCATCATCTGGCCGAAGCTTCTCGCAATATGGGCACTTATAAAGCATCAACCACCTGTTTGGAAATCTGCCCTCGCCTATCCTCTCACTCCTCGACAACCTGCCACAGCTCGACGAGCGCCGTCTGGTCGTGACCGAAGTCGACTTGCAGCCGCACTCCGTCCGTGTGCTCGACGACGGCACGGATCGTCGCCTCCGCGATGCGGCCACCGGATAGCTTGATGTGGATGCGCTGGCCGGGCTTGAACTGTCTCGTCGCCACGGGCGGGAGTGTAGCACAGGAGTTTCATGCCGCTCACAGCGACGACGCTATGAACGCAGGCAACCGTGCAACGTGAAAAGGTTTAAGGTTTGATCACGCAAAAGACGCTTAATCGTTTGCTTTCGTAGGTCCGCACACCTTCGATTTGTCTCTTCAACGCCACAATGTCAGGAATGACACTGTCACGGTCGTACGTAAAAAACACGAGATGTTTGCAGTGAGGATGGTTCTTGTACATCTCGATGTCATCGTGCATTTCTCTGCTGATGTCGCGCCCATGCTTCCTGTCCCTTATAAATTTCGCCTCAACGACCGTCTCGAGGTCCACTGAGATGAAATCCTTAATTGAATATCTCGAGGCAGCTCTATCGGTAGGATTTTCAGGAACAAGGTCAGTAATCCATGGTCTGAGCATCAAGTACACAACATCTTGGATGTCAGCTTCGCTGTTGATGTTGATGACCGCTCCGCTCGACCTTCGAGTATTCAAGTACCGAACACAGGCTGGAAATTGCTCCAGGACGGAGACAACCTTTTCAACTCCGAACGGTTGAGCCGTGAGTTGTAGGGTTGCTTTCCCCCTAACGCCCAGTGCGGCCACGTCATCAATCGCAGCGTGCACCGCCGAGGTCGCGGCCTTTGCATTTTTTGACCAACTCTCGGTCATAGCAATTTTCCCAGGTGCCGGTTGATCGCAGCAAAAATCGCATCATACGTGGCGGGGTCTGTTGCTTCAGGAAGATGTATCTGCAGGTTGATGTGGACCGCTGGGCCCGAGCCTGAACCAGCACCGGCACCACCCCCGGAACCTGCGCCCAAGGCCGAATGCCCAGCTGATGAACCGGACGCGAGGGGACCTTTGCTGTCGGAAAAATCTCCAAATTCGCAGAGCACTTTAAAAGTGCTCACGGTGAATCCTATGGCCGCCTTACCGAGGTCTGTCTTCCCCGTGAAAAAATTTCGCAAATTTTCGTCGCTCTGTGCCTGCGCATCGGGGTATGTATCAAAAAGATCCTTGTACGCCTTTAGGATTTGCTGGGCCAAGAGATTTGGCCCCCGGCTCTTATCGCGGAATCCTTTGTAGATCTCGGATGGCGAACCGTCGGAATTAAGCAAGCCTACAAACTTTAGTACCCTTATGATCGATTGATCGTTGCTCTCCTTCAGGCCTATGGATTTAAGATGCTTCCCGCTTACCTTCGGAGGAATACCTCGGTTCGGAACTCCCTTCAGAAACTGCCTGAGTGAATTTGGAACGCTGGTGTATGTGAACGAAGAAGCCATGCTGGGTAGGCCCTCCTAGTCATCTTCTAACTGTACATATGTTATACCTGCGGTCCTCGTCTCCAATGGGTTCATTTAACATCTCGGTACTCTTTTCATCTAGCGCTTGATGTCCGAACTGACTTATCGTCGGTGGCAATGAGCCAGCGACTGGCCAGAGTTACGGAAAGGAACTAAACATGGAAGAGAAACAAGTCATAGCAATCCTCGCCGCCATCCTGGCGTCGCGCGACAAAACACAAACAATACCGGCCGCAGTTGAAGAGGCAAAAGTGTTGTGGAGCATCGTGAATACAGGAAAGCCGCTAAAGTCGAATTACGACGGCAAAATAAAATCCATCTAAATGTCCATTCTATCTTCTGGGGGTAAAACGGAGGTAAAACGAGGCAGCCCTTGACTACCTAACCATTCAAAATATCTTATAAACATTGGGATTTTGGTGAACCGGGGAGGACTCGAACCTCCAACCCGTTGATAGTCGCAGCCGAACCCGAAATGCTTAAATATCAATGTTTCCCGCGATTTCCCTCTTTCGGGTTGGGCATAATTAGGCACCAGAAGGCGCGGTTGTTGCCTAGGTTGTTGCCCGGTTTGTTGTCTGCTCGGTTGCAACGGCCGTGTGAAATTGTGCCTAGTCCGTCCCCAAGCGGAGCAGCCACGTTCGCGGGCTTATCTCGGAGAACGAGGCGGCGCGACTCGGTAAAATAACCAAACAAGGCAGTCCGCTGTTGCGTTTTTTGTGGGGTGAGGCCGGCACTCATCCAGTACGGCGCGATCCACAGTTAAAACGGTTCTATCGTCGCAAACTGATGCAGAAAGGACTGGGGAAAGCCTGTGTGGCGGTGACCCGCAAGCGGGGATCGGCTGTGGATCATGTTGCGGGATTGAGATCGATTATGAAGAGTTCTGTCGTCGCGGGCAGAAGCAAAGCGGTGAAGCCTGTGCGGGGATGCCAGAAACGTCATGATCGAAGAGATGCTTGGTGGGCAACACCCAAAAAAGATGAAGTGACACGGGCTGAGTGCGCTGGGTGAACACAAAAAACGTCAATGGTCACGGTTCTGGGAATCTCGCGCGCGGTGTGCCTGAGGAGCCCAACACCCCAAGAAAAAAACTCTTGCAACGGCTGACCTCGTTAGAGATGCAGTTAAAGCTCGGCCAGCACGCGGTGGACCAGGTGAATGGCAATCGCCTCTTCTCCCACTGCCGAAGCCACGCGCTTCACATTCCCCGAACGAACGTCGCCTACGGCAAAGACTCCCGGCAGGCTCGTTTCCAGCATGTATGGAGATCGGGCCTGTGTCCAGCCCGATGCCTCTGCCTCTCTCTCCAAATCCTGCCCGGTGAGGATAAATCCCTTCTCATCGAGAGCGACGCAACCCCTCAGCCACTCGGTTCGCGGCGAAGCTCCCGCCATAATGAACAAATGGCGAATTTCGTGGGTCGACGTCTCGCCGCTGCTTTTGTCCTGCCAGGTAATCCGCTCCAGGTGCCTCCCACCTTCCAGGCCAACGATTTCCGTTTTGAAATGCAATTCGATGGCGGGGTTCGCTTCGATTCGCTGAACCAAGTAGCGGGACATCGTGCTGGACAATTCACTCGAGCGTACCAGCATGCACACTTTTGGCGCCGTCTCTGACAGGAAAACCGCCGCTTGTCCGGCGGAATTCCCTCCGCCCACCACGACAACCTCTTCTTGCTCGCACAGCTGCGACTCCATGAAGGTCGCACCGTAGTAGATGCCCTGGCCTTCAAACTTTTCCAGATTCGCCAGACGCGGTTTCTTGTACTGCGCCCCTGTAGCGATGACAATCGCGCGTGCCCGCGAGCTTGTCGCCGTTGTCCAGCCGAACTTTATACGGACGTTTTTCGCACTCCAGTCGCTCAACGCTGTGGGCCACGATCATCTGCGCTCCAAATTTCTCCACCTGAGCGATCGCGCGAGCCGCAAGCTCCTGACCCGAAATTCCCATGGGAAAGCCCAGATAATTCTCGATCTTAGAGCTAGATCCGGCTTGCCCTCCCGGTGAGGCAGTCTCAATCAGCAGTACATTCAAGCCCTCCGAACCAGCGTAGACCCCTGCGGCTAGTCCGGAAGGTCCGGCACCGACAATGATCAAATCGCGCACCTGCGCTTCGTCGATGGCACTGTTTAACCCTAAGTAATCAGCCAGTTCCTGAATCGTGGGATTCCGTAGCACCGCACGCGCCTGGCATATCACCACGGGTATTTCATCCAACTTCAGCTCAAAACGGTCCAGAAGTTCCTGCGAACTCTTGTCCACATCCAGATCCACGTACGTATGTGGATGCCCATTGCGCGTAAGAAACTCGCGCAGACGCAACGTGTTGGCCGAGTGCCGCGAACCCAGCAGGATCAGGTTGCCGTACCCGTGACTGATGAGCGCCAAACGGCGCAGGATAAACGCTCGCATGAAAATCTCGCTGAGCTCCGCATCCTTGGCCACCAGTGACCGCAAGCCATCCTCACTCAGTTCCAACAATTCCCCCGTTTCGGTCACGCGACCCAGCGCCAGGTACCGCCGCCCGGAGATCATCGTCATCTCTCCCGTGAACTGGCCGGGACCGAGGGTTGCGATCAGATGCTCACCCGCAAGGTCAGACTGTACGATTTCTATCCTCCCGGAAAGCACAACGAAGAACGGCACATTGATATCACCGGGCTCGAACAGGATTTCGCCATTCTTGACCTGTCGCAGTTTGCCACTCGAACGAACGCGGTTTATTTGCGGCTCCATCAACACCGGAAAGGTTTGGGTCCGAGCGTCGAGTGCGCTAGGTATTGGTAGAGAGGACATTTTTCCCTCGCAGGCGAAACAGGCGCCGCCCCCCTTCGCCAAAGAACAATTTTACCGCAAACCAAATTTCGATGTGCAGCGACGCTGCGGAGAAACTCCTGGATGCCGGCTCTCAGTCCTTGAGATCTGCAAACCTCGCCTGAGTCAACCGGAGAATGAGGGTAAAAATCATCGCGGTCGAAACGCCGAACATTAGAATTCCGTTTGCTGCTTCCAGCGGTCCGAGCAATCTCCACTTCGGCGATATGATCAGTTCACCATAGCCGAGGGTTGTGTAGGTGGCGGCGGAGTGATAGTACGCCAGGCCGTACTCGTGAAATTCTCCGCAGATCACAAACACTGCCGCCCACAAGGCAATTTCAATTAGGTGTGCCACCAGCGCGAATAAGATTATCATCGCAATGATTGCAAACTCGCTCCAGAAGCTCACTCCCACTGGCCCAAGCTTTTTCTCGCGGCGAGCAATGGTGACCGTAGCGGCTACAGGCAGGACATGGACAAAAATCGTACATGCGAAGGCAATTATGCCCACCGCCAACGGGATCATGATGGGGATTCGATGAATTTGTGTCATCCTGCCACCACCGGAAGATGAGAGCCGAGTGTTTTCGTTTGACTTCCCGACCACATTCGCGCCCGAAAGAGCTGGGTCTAGGGGAAAGCGCCCTCATTCCATTTCAGGCTGAACCAACACGGCCCACCATTGTAATTGCTTGAATTATTGCGCATATCCTTATCCGGCTGCCACCCCTCCACTCGCTCCTGGATCATTCTTTTTCAAGAAAAATGCGAGAGCGAACATCAACGAGCAAAACACGCCTAGGATCCAAAAGGTGTCCATGTAAGACAGCACGTGTGCTTGTTGATTCACTAAGTCGTAGAACCTCGCAATGGCCTGTTTGCGGGCGTCCGTCGCGCCAAGCCCAGAATGGGCGATTCCAGAGCTCAGTGTATGGAACGCGGAACGAAAAGCAGGGGTACCGGGAGTGAGATGGCCGACGAGGATTTGCTGGTGATACTGAGATCGCCGAACAATCAGAGTGGTCGCCAATGAAGTTCCTATACTGCCGCCGATGTTGCGCACGAAGTTGATCATTCCGGAGACGCTGTCGCCTTTCTCTGGAGGAACTCCGATGTAACCTGCCGCCGTAATGGGGACGAAAAGAAATCCGATTCCCACTACTTGCGTGATGCGCAGCCACATTGCAAAACGGAAGCTAATAAATAAATCGAGCTGCTGAGCCGAGTAGAATAGTCCGACGGCGAGACACAGCCATCCCGCCGCAATCAAGTATCTGGCCTGAATCTTTGAAGTAAGCCGGCCAGTGATGGGCATCATTATTAACAAGACAAGTCCGCCTCCGGACAGAACAAGACCTGCGAGTCCGGCTGTGTAACCCATCAGCGTCTGCAGAAATTCGGGAATCAGAACCAAGGTGCTGAAAAGCAGGAAGCCCATCATGAACATCATCAGGTTGGCCGCGGCGAAGTTAAAGCTCTTGAACATACGGACGTCGACGATCGGATCTTTTCGGAACCATTCCCAGATGACCAGTGTGATTAGGCAAACGGCTGCGGTTATCGCCAGGGTGGTGATGAAATGAGAGCCCAACCAATCCTCTTCCTGCCCCTTATCCAGAAGCACCTGCAGCGGACCAATTCCGAGCACCAGCATGGATATTCCGATGAAGTCTACGCGAATACCTCCTCTTTTTAACCGCCGGAGGAACGGTGGATCTTCGACCAGTCTATAGGTCAAATAGAGAGCAAGAGAAACTACGGGCAAGGTCATGAAAAAGATCCAGCGCCAGGAATAGCTGTCGATGATCCATCCTCCGAGCATCGGGCCCACCGTCGGGGCAAGAACCGCAGAAATGCCGTAGAGAGCAAATGCGATGGCGCGCTTCTCTGGAGGAAAAGCATCGTTGAGAATCGCTTGCGCCATCGGTTGCAATCCGCCTCCAGCGATGCCTTGCACACCTCGGAATAAGAGCAATACAGGCAGACTCGGCGCGAGTCCACAAAGCAAAGAACTCGTCGTGAAAACAAAGAGGGAGAGCATGAAATACCGTTTGCGGCCGATTATTTCGGCAAGCCATCCGCTCATGGGCAGGATGATGGCATTTGCTGCGAGATACGACGTGAGTACCCACGTACTGTCGTCGTAACTGGCTCCTAAACCTCCTGCGATATATGGCAAGGCAACGTTGGCAACGGTGGTATCTAAAATTTCGATAAATGCCGCCATCGAAACGGTGGCGGCAATCGCCCAAGGACTTACCTTCGGACGCCAGACGACCTGCTCGAAAGGGAAGGTCAGCGCTTCGGAGCTCATCGTAAGTACACTTTCGTTTCGACGTTCACGCCGGGTCGAAGCTGGCGGTCAAATTTTCCATGGGTACTGCCGGTGCGAAGACGCCAGTCGCGTTCATCCGCGAATCTCCCACGCATTGACCTGGCGATTATTGTTTTACCATCGCTCGAAGAGCGAGTTCCGTCGGCGGATGCCGGAGAAACTATCACAAAATGAATATGCGGAGGATTAAATCCTGGTAAGTCGGGTGCATTCGACAGGTCGATGCAACGCCATCTGATGTAAATCTGAGTTGGGAAGGTGGTGTTGGTATGAGATCAGGGAGGTTGGGGCTTTCTGCGATCGATAAGCGTGAGATTTGGAGTCGATGGAAGGCCGGACAGACGCTGCATGAGATCGGGCGGGTCTTCGGCAAGTGTCATAACACAATTCGTGCCGTGTTGCTGCCTCGCGGTGGTATTCCTCCTGTGGCTCGTCGCCGCTCGCGGCTGGCGCTCACATTCGCTGAGCGAGAGGACATTTCGCGAGGGATGGCTTGCGGTTCGTCGATTCGTGCGATCGCCAGTTGTCTCCATCGAGCGGCCTCCACGGTGAGTCGGGAAGTCGCGCGCCATGGTGGCCGACCTGGCTATCGCGCCTATGCTGCGGACCAGCAAGCCTGGAACGCAGCGTTGCGGCCGAAACGCTGTTTGCTTGCCGTGAACAGCGAGTTGCGCAACGTGGTTGCGAGTAAACTGATTCTGGACTGGTCGCCCGAGCAGATTTCTGGGTGGCTGAAGACGCAGTATCCCCGTGACGAGAGCATGCGCGTGTCCCACGAGACCATTTATCGCAGCCTGTTCATTCAAGCGCGAGGAGTGCTGAAAAAAGAGCTGATGGACCACCTGCGGTCGAAGCGGCGTATGCGCCGCTCGCGTCATGCCAGCGAACATGGCCATCGCCGGGGGCAGATCGTCGATGCCCTCTCCATCCGCGAACGACCGGCGGAAGCGGAAGACCGCGCGATTCCCGGTCACTGGGAAGGGGATCTGCTGGCCGGAGGAAAGAACAGCTACATGGCGACGTTAGTGGAGCGGCATTCCCGGTTTCTCATGCTGGTCAAGGTGCCCAGCAAAGATACGGCGGTGGTGGTGGCGGCGTTGAGCGACCGTGTCCGTAAACTCCCGGCAACCCTGCGCCGCTCGTTGACGTGGGATCGCGGGTTGGAGATGGCCAAGCACAAAGAGTTCACGGTCGCAACGGATGTGCAGGTGTATTTCTGCGATCCGCAAAGTCCCTGGCAACGCGGCTCGAACGAAAATACGAATCTACTTCTGAGGCAATACTTCCCGCGAGGTACCGACCTGTCTTGCATCTCTCAAGAGCAGCTCGACCAGGTCGAGCTGCTCTTGAATCAACGTCCCAGAAAAACTCTAGGATTCCAAACTCCTGCGAGTAAACTCCAAGCAAGTGTTGCGTCGACCATCTGAGCCGGCACGGGAAATCGGAAAAGTACGGACCAGTACCAACTTCGGCGGTAAGGCCGTTAACCAGGACCTTTGAGGTCCACCTAACATATGTGCATTTTTGAACAGTCAGACGCGCATTGATTTCATAAAATCCGCGAGCGGGTCCAGGATAGGCTGCGTCAGTCATGGACTATTTCGAAGGCAGGGCGGGATGTCTTGTCCCTCATGTGCGTCTAGCTGTGGTGACCTTAGTCACATATGGGAGCTATCTACCTCGCACAGACTGCTGGTAGCGCCGTTGGGCGGATAGGCACAGCTACTTTAGTTTTGCCAACGCACCCAAAGCCTTCCATACAAGTAATTGAGGTTAAGAAAATGAAAGCATTCCAGCATCGAATGAAGATTTTGACTGGGGTCTCACTGCTTGCCCGAGTTTGCCTCGTGCTGTCGATCTGCGCCGTCGTGCCGGTCTCCGCCCAGAACACGGCCGCTGCTTCTAGTTCCGCAATGACGGAGGACCAAGCGCGCGCCATCGCCACCGACGCATATTTGTATTTCTATCCGCTTGTGACGACGGATATAACCCGGAAACAACTGACAAACCTGCCGTCGGGCGAGAAGCCAGGCTTCGGGCCAATGAACATGTTCCACAACTTCCCGGCTTTTCCGGCGGCAGACATGAAGGCAGTTGTGCGGCCCAACTTCGATACGTTGTATTCGAGCGCATTCCTCGACATGACCAAGGAGCCCATGATCGTCAGCGTGCCGGACACGAACGGGCGCTATTACCTTCTGCCCATGCTGGATATGTGGACGGACGTTTTTGCTTCGCCGGGCTGGAGGACCACAGGGACGCAGGCCGCCACTTTCCTGGTCATCCCACCGGGATGGCGTGGCGATCGCCGCGACCGGGCAATCGAGGAACACAAACTTCCGAAAGATACCCAGCTCATTGATGCTCCGACCCCTTACGTCTGGATCATCGGGCGCACCAAGACGGACGGCCCCTCCGACTATGACGCAGTGCACAAGATCCAGGCGGCACTGAAAATCACCCCGCTCTCCGAATGGGACAAGCCGCCCAAACCGGTGGAAGCCAAGATTGATCCGTCTGTGGATATGAAGACGCCGCCCAAGGTGCAGGTGGACACGATGCAGGCGGGCGCTTACTTTGCCTATGCGGCCGAGTTGCTCAAGCTCCAGCCTCCCCACCTGACGGACGAGCCCATCATCGCTCAGATGAAGCGCATCGGAATCGAACCGGGCAAGAGCTTTGACATCGCCAGTCTCAGTCCGGCCGTGCGCAAGGGTGTGGAAGCAGCACCGCAGGAAGCGCAGGCGCTCATGAAGTGGAAAGTGCCGACGCTGGCGAGAGTCGTAAACTACTGGTCCATGAACACGGACACCATGGGCGTGTACGGGAACTATTACCTTAAGCGGGCCATAGTGACGCAACTTGGCCTGGGGGCCAACCTAGCAGAGGACGCCATCTATCCCCTGAACTTGGCCGACGAAACTGGCAAACCGCTTGACGGCGCGAACCGCTACACGATTCACTTCGAGAAGGGTGCCACTCCGCCGGTCGACGGGTTCTGGTCCCTCACTCTCTACGACTCGGAAGGCTTCCAGGTCGCAAACGTTCTGAACCGCTTCGCGGTGAGCAGCTGGATGCCGTTCACCTATAACGCGGACGGCTCGCTCGACCTCTATTTTCAGTGCGACAGTCCGGGCAAGGACAAGGAAGCGAACTGGCTCCCAGCACCGAAGGGACCGTTCAATTTGACCATGCGACTCTACGCGCCGCAGAGTGCAGCGCTAACAGGTAAGTGGAATCCGCCTCCTATCAAAAAAGAAGCGGCGACTATGCCGCTCGTCACGCAATAGAGCGCATCGTTACCCCGGTACTACCTGAAGTTAGTTGAGTAAGTTAGGCCTAAATCGTTTTGGCCGAGCGCACTTACTGTTAGTTTTGACAATTCCATTCCTTGGGTCCGGGAGTCACATTCTCGTACGAGTGAAGTTAGGTTTTGAAGGGCAGCGTTGAACTTGGTTGCTGCGGGTTTTCCGGCGACCCTAGAATGAGGCAAGAGGCGGGAGTGACCATGAGTTCCGTCGCCGTCAGTGCGATTGTGTTCGCGGTTGTGTTCGGAAGCGCGCTGCTCGGGATGTTTCTTCGCACCGTTTTGCCGAAGGATCACCTGAGTGATGGGTCGAGAGCTAGCGTAATGATCGCAATGGGGCTAGTCGCCACAATGACAGGGCTTGTTCTTGGCCTGCTGATCTCGTCAGCGAAAAGCTCGTTCGACGCGCTAAGCAGCGAGTTAACGGGATCATCATCCGAGGTCATCCTGCTGGACAGAATATTGGCGAGCTATGGCCAGGATACGAAGGAGGTACGCGATCTTCTCCGCAGTGTCGTTGCGAATGCACTCAATCAGATGGAACTGAAAAACCCTCCCGTGCATGTGGCGGTAGGAACTCGGGGCATAGACTCTATTTTCACCAAGATCCAGGGACTCGTGCCGAAGGATGACAGGCAACGTTCAATCCAAGGCGAAGCTTTGCGCGTTCTGAAGGAGATCCGACAAACCCGCTGGTTGATCTATGAACAGCAATCCGGCTCGATATCCATGCCAATGCTCATCATCCTGGTTTCCTGGCTCACTGCCCTCTTCATCAGTTTCGGCCTGTATGCCCCCACGAATGGCACGGTGGTCACTAGTTTGTTAGTCTCCGCGCTTTCGGTATCCGCCGCGATCTTCTTGATCCTCGAGTTGTACTCGCCATACCACGGACTAATTAAGATCTCTAGCGCGACGCTGCGTGCCGCACTCACGCAACTGGGCAATTAGAGAATGTGTTGTCAGATTTCTTACTTCGCTCGAAATCATAGGCCAGTGGTCCAAATTGCGACTTGTTGGAGCCTAACTCCCGATTTGTCCCGGGAAGTCGGCTTATCGGAAAAGTAGCTCACAGTACCAACGTTCCTGCCTATTCAGCGTCAATTCATAAGTGAGCCCGGCGGACTGTTATCATGTTCGCCATAGCCATGGAGGACGAATGCGAACCTGTCTCTCGGCCTGCTTCCTCGCCCTTTTCTGTGCCGGGTCTTTAGCACATCAATCCTCGACGTCCGGTCAATCGCGGCAAGACGGTGTCGATCCGCGAGGCGACCATGTCATGGGCTTCTCGCATGAGTCGACCATGCATCACTTCCATTTGCTGAAGGACGGGGGCGAGATTGTTGTAACCGCAAACGACCCGAAGGACACAGCAAGTATTGAGCAGATTCGGATGCACCTGGGGCACATTGTCAGCATGTTCTCAAACGGAAATTTCAACGCCCCAATGGTGATTCATGATACGAACCCGCCAGGCGTTGCTACAATGATTCGTCTGAAATCTGACATCCGGTACACCCTGTCTGAAGTACCGCAGGGTGCAAAGATTCGGATCAAAACATCAAGTCCGGAAACGACAGACGCCGTGCACGCATTTCTGCTGTTTCAAATCGTGGACCATAAGACCGGCGATTCGCCAGCGATCGCAAATTGGTGATTTTTTTCCGTTAGGTCCCGGGAAGTCGGGTATCTCTAACGAGGTCGGCCGTTGCAAGCGCTTTTTTCTGGAGTGTTGGCCTCCTGCGGGCACACCCGTTACGTATCTGCGGAAAAGCGCCGTTCGTTCGCGTTTCGTGTGTTCACCCTTCACGCTCGGCTCTGTGTCGCTTCATCCGTTTGGTGCTGTCCACCAACCATCTCTTCGGTCACTACGGACCATGATGACTTATGCGAACTCCCTTTCTGCTCCCCAGCTCCGCCAGCAACTTCAAAAACCATTGCATAGGTCCTATCGCTTCGATGCCCACCAGCACAGGGCGCGGGAGGAATAAAACTCGCGCACTTCGTTGCCTTCGTGCAGCAGCGTGCGATTCACCACTTCCCCGGTTTCCGTGTCGAGCATCGCCAACGTCTGCTGGCGAGCGTGCAAATCACATCCTATAATTCGCATTCGGCCTCCTTCGTTCCGAGCGCTTCGGGGTGAACACCGTAAGTCTACTCGGCTCGTCGTGAGGCCGACCTCGTTATGACATCAACCGGTAAAGTTCGACCTAGCACCCATATCTACCTATTCTCCGGTTCCGACTAACTCTCGCACGACTTTTCCGTCTGCACCCATAAACCGCAGAATAGGCTCTCCGTTCGGGCGCACCGACAGAAGGATTCGCACTTTGCCGTCGGTATCTCTCAGTTCCAACCCCACTGACCCGTCGGGAGAGCGTCCAAGTTCTATCCGCCTGACGTCACTTTTGTGGGTTGCGAAAAATTTGTCCCAAGCTGCATCCCTCTCGCTCGGTGGTAGCTTTTCGATCGCCTCATTGGCTTTTCTCTTTTCATCAATCGGGTAGCTCCCTTGGTCGTCCACGCTTATGCGAGAGAACTTTTCCACTCCCGCCTGTCCAGCATCGATGGCAAAAACCTGGTTCTCTTCGTATTGGTCGAAACTGAGATGAACATGATTCTGAATGGAGCCGTCAGGCAGTTGCCCGGCACCCCATATGAATCCGCCTTGCTCCGTTCCTTCTTCGCTCATGAAAAGCATCCCTGCAGCGTCTCGTCTGTCTGGGCGAGGGTATTCCTTCCCTCTGTTCCATGCCCCGGGAAAATCAGCGCGATTTGAGATTGTCAACCGAACTGTCCCGTCGGGTTCAACTATGTTAATTCGACGAGCTGTAATTGTCCCAAATGTCCGATTGCGTAAAGCTGATGCGCCAAATATGACTACCGCTGCAAAAACAAGCGTGAGCAAGCCAGAATAGACCACGAGGAAACGCGGATTCGATAGAAAGGTCATGGTAATTCCTTTTCAGTTGGCCAACGTTCAGAGGGCATTCCAATAGAATGCTAAAGTATGTGCAACTTGACCGGAAAGACAACAAAAATTGATTCTAAGTGCCTGGTGATTCTAAGTGCCTGGTAAGTCCTGCCGGCTCAACCGGTCGATGCAACACCCCTCTGGTCATTTGATCTGGCAATACGTTTCAAGCGGACCGATCCCTTGGGGTTGCAGTCCGCTTTTACCTAAACAGGACGCCTTTTCTTTGATTTTGTGCTCGCGGATGATTCTTAGTCGTTGGAATTCCTGGAGATGGGACTTCCTCCTAGTGTTGCGACGACCTATTGAGACCACCCGGGAAATCGGAAAAGTACGTACTAAAACCCACTTGTCCGGGAATCCCTGCCGGCTCAAACGGTCGATGCAACACCATCTGGTATAAAGCTGTTTTCAAAGGTGGTGTTTATGAGACAAGGAAGACGGTTTGGTCTTTCAGCAGAGCAAAAACTCGAGGTGTGGCGTCGTTGGAAAGCAGGGCAGACGCTGCATGAGATCGGGCGCGCATTTGGCAAAGAACATTCCTCCATTCGGTGTTTGGTGTCGCGTCATGGTGGGATTGCTCCGGCAGTACGACGGCGTGCGCTCCTCGCGCTCACGCTGCGTGAGCGCGAGGAAATTTCTCGTGGGCTGGCTTCCGGTTGGTCGTTCCGTGAAATTGCCAGGTGTTTACAGCGACCGGCATCAACCGTGAGCCGGGAGGTCGCACGGCACGGTGCCCGTCCTGCGTATCGAGCCAGTCAAGCGGACAACGAAGCCTGGCAGTCAGCCTTACGACCCAAGCGTTGCCTTCTTTCCATCAACCTGAAGTTGCGGAGCGTTGTTGCGAGTAAACTGATTCTGGACTGGTCGCCGAAGCAGATCTCCGGCTGGCTGAAAACCCAGTATCCCGATGATGAGAGCATGCGTGTGTCCCACGAAACCATTTACCGAACCCTGTTCATTCAAGCCCGTGGAGCGTTGAAAAAGGAGCTGCTGGAGCACTTGCGATCCGAGCGTCGCATCCGCCGATCGCGGCACTCTCGTATCTTTAAAGACGGACGCGGTCAAATCCCTGAGGCTATCTCTATCAGGGAACGGCCTGCGGAAGTGGAAGACCGCGCCATTCCGGGTCACTGGGAGGGCGATCTCCTACGCGGCTCAGGGAACAGTCACATCGCGACCTTGGTGGAACGCCATTCGCGCTTTGTCATGCTGATCAAGATACCCAGCAAAGATACGGCGGAGGTTGTCGGGGCATTGAGTAAACACGTTCGTAAACTTCCCGCCACCCTGCGGCGATCGCTGACGTGGGACCGCGGACTAGAGATGGCCAAACACAAGGACTTTACGGTGGCCACGGATGTAAAAGTTTACTTCTGTGATCCGCAGAGCCCCTGGCAACGCGGCTCGAACGAAAACACAAACGGACTCTTACGACAATACTTCCCGAAGAACGCAGACCTCACCGACTATTCCCAGTCGGATCTGAACAAAGTGGCGCTACGCTTAAATCAACGCCCGCGAGAAACTTTGGGCTTTCAGACTCCGGCGAGTAAACTTCAAGAAAGTGTTGCGTCGACCCATTGAGACCACCCCGTTAACCAGGCACTGCGCCGTCAGCATGAGTCGATCCCGGGCTAAATCACCCAGACTTTAATTGTTACTTTTGACAATAGGCGCTTCTCGCGTCCGGTAGTACCGTCAACACAACTCAGGTCGCGCCTAGCGTGCTCGGCGGATGCGGCACCTGTTGTGTACTCTCTCGCTCCAAAAACGCATTGGAGGACACTCTATGAAGTGGAACGGAAGAACATGTCTCGCTTTGGCGACGGTTGCTGCACTGTTCGGCGCTCTCGGCGCACCCACTGCCAGGGCCCAAGGCAAGAAACCCAATATCGTGTTCATCCTGCTCGACAATGTCGGGTGGGGAGACTTATCGGTCTACGGTGGAAGCACGCCAACGCCCCGGATGGACAAGCTCGCCAGCGAGGGAATTCGCTTCACCAACTATACCGTTGAGTCACAATGCACGCCGTCGCGCAGCGCGATCATGACGGGCCGCCAGTCGATCCGTAGCGGGACGTTCAGGGTGCCATACCCTGGAGAAGGTAAAAGCGGGTTAGCGCCTTGGGAGTACACGATTGCTGAACTTCTTTCGGACTCTGGTTACTCCACGTCGCTCTGGGGTAAGTGGCATCTAGGTGAAGTCGAAGGCCGGCTGCCTACCGACCAGGGTTTCGACGAATGGTGGGGCTATCGTAACTCCGCCGACGAGGCAGGCTACACGGCTTACGCTGCCTACAGAGCGTTCGCCAAGGCCCACGGGATTGAGACTCCCAAACTATGGGAAGGCAAGAAGGGCCAGAAGTCTACCGCAGTCGGTGAACTGGACATGAAGGTGCGTCCCGTGCTCGACGAGCTAATCGCGGCAAAGGCTACCGATTACATTAAGCGAGCCGCCAAGGGCAACAAACCGTTCTTCACCTACATAGCCTTCTCTCACATCCATCCACCGGAGAAGCCACATCCGGACTTCGACCAGACCGACCCGACCCGGCTGGGAATGTACGCGGACCTAATCGCAGAGTTGGACTATCGGGTTGGACAGGTAATCGACTCCGTGAAGGAAGCGGGGATTGCCGACAACACGCTCATCGTGCTCTCCAGCGATAACGCGACTGTTTTTGTTCCGGCCTTCGTATGGGGCGGTTCGAATGGACCTTGGCGAGGAGACTTCTCCACCCCTCCAACAGAAGGCTCGATGCGAACCTTGGCGATGGTTAGTTGGCCGGGAAAGGTTCCCGCTGGCGTGGTCACCGATGAGATGCTCTCGGCGCACGACTGGTATAAAACATTCGCGGCACTGGCGGGGGCCTCGGACAAGGTGCCGACTGACCGCCCAATGGATGGAGTTGATGCCTCCAAGTTCCTGCTCGGTCAGAGCAAGACCACGGGGCGGGACGGACTCTTGTTCTTCGGGCCTGACGGCTCCCTAATGTCGGTCAAGTCGCACAACATCAAAGTGTGGTTCAAGTACAGCGAAGGTTTCGACAAGCCTATCGTCGCGCCACAGTTTCCGATGGCGTTCGATCTAGGTAGCGACCCCGGCGAGAGAAACAGCCTGTTCCTCGACAAGATGGACATTGGCTGGATGATGGAAATCGTCTTCCCGTATGTCATGGAGTACGAGAAGAGCATCGCCAAATACCCGAATATCAAGCCTGGTGAGGAGTTCACTGGGTATGCAAAACCCAAATAGAGAATCCGCCTTGGGAAATTACGGCGGAAAGGACCAAAGTGAACTCTAGAATGAAGTTTGGCATCAGCGTGCTTGCATGTATTTTCTTGACGGGAGCTTCATCCGCACTGGCACAACTAAAGCCGCAATGGATGCCTGGGCAAGTAGGACTGAATGCGGGAATCCTGCCGTCCCCTGGATTCACATACGTCAACATTGACGAGAACTATGACGCAGGAACTTTGAACGGACCAAAAGGCAACGCCATTCCGGTTACCGGCAATTACAACGTCTGGGCCATCGAAAATTTATTCTACTTCGTGCCCGACGCCAAATTTCTCGGTGGGAATTTGGGATTCGACGTCATGTTTCCCACTCCCGCGACCGGTTCGCTGGTTGCCGACATCAATGTTCAGGGAGTGACCAACCTGGGTGCTGCTGGGGGCGGCTCTGGTCTCGCCGATCTTTGGCTGCAACCTTTCACTGTTGGTTGGCACTTGAGGAGATGGGATATTCAAGTGGGAGACGCGTTCATGGTTCCTACGGGACGTTATTCGCCAGGAGCCTCAAATAACGTTGGGTCCGGCTACTTCGGCAACCATCTGCAAACGGGAACCACCTACTACATCACGAAAGACAAAGGGACCAGTGTAAATCTCTTCACCGACTGGGAAGTTCACGGCCCGCGCCAAGGTACCAACGGCACCTATAAAACGCCAGGGCAGGCTTTCACCGATGAATGGGGAGTGGGCCAGATACTTCCGCTGAAAAAAGACTTAAGCAAGCTACTGCAAGTCGGCGTTGTTGGGTACGACCAGTGGCAGGTTACCAATAATAGCGGCACCGTTTCTATTGGTGGAGTTATTATCCCTGCCAGCGCGATTCCTTCTTACTCGGTCCACGCGATCGGTGGCCAACTCAACTACATTCTTCCCGCGAAGAATTTCAGCCTGTTTTTTAAGGGCTATCACGAATACTCGGCTTCTACTCACACTTTAGGAACCACCTTCTGTTTCGGTGGCGCATGGACCTTGGCCATTCCCAAACTAGCCGCGCCAAAGTCGTAATCTGCCCGAATTTTGTCTGTGATAACGTCGAACGACGGAAATATTGGAGGAACACTGTGAACGAGGAACGAAAAGCGAAGTCTCATGCAATGATGTGTCGCCGTTTGAGTTTAACGAAGGAATTCATGCGATTTAGTTATTCTCTGCCTCTTCGCAGCGACTGCATTTTCTTCAATAAGCGTCGCTCAGGTACCGGTTCGCTCACACCTATGCGGAAACGTACGGTGATCACCGTAAGCTACGTTCGGCCCAAGTTTCGGTTTCGTCATGAATTTCCAGCCCATTTCCCCTGCAATCTGGCACGCCCATTCCGGTGTAACCCCCTGAGAGATAAAGATGATTTCCGGTTCTCTCGCCTTCGGCATTTCTGCTCCAGTCTGACCCTCGCAACCCGTTTTACAGACACTTAGTGGAATCAAGAAAAGACATCTTCTTGTCCCGCGCGACACTCCAACTAGCCTCGCGCCAACGGCTTACCAATCTAATCGACAAGGGCGTCATTTCCATTTCTCCACGGACTCGCACTCGCGGAAGCTGGCCACAACGTGCAAATCTATTTACTCTCGGACGCCACGTCTTTGATGCGAAGGTCCACGGTGAACGCGATTTTTCCAGTTGGCTGGCCGCCATTGAGCGAGACACTCGCAAAAGTTGTCGCAAAACATATTCCGATTTATTCCTGCGGAGCGTGCTCCCGTGCCCGCGACGTCACGGAAGCGGAATTGAATCAATGGGGAGCAAAATTCGGCAGTCCACCAATCTTTGTCTCGATTGTGGAGTGGGCGGACCGGATTATCGTCGAGTAGCTGGCGAGCGTAACGTCGTCCGTGACAAGCGAGCGGTGGGGCGGAAGACTCCGATACTTTCGAAGTAAGCACTTTTTATCGAAAACGGCGGAACTACGAAGGGCAATATTGCACCTATGCGCGTTGAGTTTTTTCGGAAGACTCTTGGTTATCCTTAACCGGACAGGCTTTTGTTGTGGTTAGGTATTCCTCAGCGAGCCTGTCGCCTTCCGACTTTCTTTGCAGCACCATGCCCTCACAATGTATGTATATCGTTTCCTTTTCTTTGCTCCCGGACATCGGGTCTTTGAAGTCCTCGACCTTTAGGGTATGTTCGTGGCAATGGGGGCACTCAACAATCTCCCCGATTCTGTCGGGTGCCAAAGGTCCAAGCGGCATTTTCGTGTAGTCAGTCAAAGCTGCCCTTTCTAAGTGACGGAATGAATTTACATCTTCCAACGGTCCATCTTCTTTGCAAGCTCGCCCTCGAAACGACTCTCAACATCTTCATGACTCAGCGGATTTTTGTTGTTTAGGTACGTCGATGGCGAGATCACTTTCCTGTCGAAGCCATCCAAAACGAAACAACTCGCAAAGAAAGCGCGCTCGAAATATCCGGAGCGAGAGCGGAAGAAGATCGGGGTCGGGGTGGTTCGAATTAACTCTTGATCACAAAAAGGAGGGAGGCGAGTCAGGTCAACCTGCCTCCCGGTGTTTCGATCAGCTTGACGGAGGTTAGCCAATCGCTAGTACTTAAGCGTAACGCTACGCCGATAATGCGCCTGTAGCAGGAATCTTTTAATTCCCCGAGTTTGGATTAGTTTGCTGGCTCTCCCGATTCGCGGCTGTTGGCTCGACCTGCAGCGAGTAATGTTTGCCGCCAAAGTAAATGGCGGTCAAACTCTTATCACCGTTTGGCTGATTCGCGGCGCCGTACGCGTCATTGTCGGAGGCCGCTGTCTCTTCCGTTAGGTGCGCGGGAAAAGTGGCGACCTTGCGGTTGCCCTGGAGGAGAGTGACCTGAACATCTTGTCCGTTCCCGTTCCATTCGACCTTGTAATTGCCAGGACTCAGCGGAGTCCCGTCTACAGTAACCTTCTCGCCCAATCGGAGTGTCCCCTTGTCGCTGTTTCCGGCGAACGCACTCGCTGAAAAGAAGAGCGCCGCGCCAAAAAAAGTTACTCCGATCCTCGACATTCTCATATAAACAGCTCCTTGTTTTTCCCGTTGTGATGGCTAGGTGCACCTTACTCATCACTGCAGGGTTTTATTTGTACATCGATTAGACGGGGCAGGGAAGAATCGAGTTACAGGACAACCGTCCCTGATTTTGCGATTCGTAGATCAAAATTTTTCATGTAACCGAGATAAAGCTGACGCCGAGATCGGAGCGCAAGGTGTTAAGGACCCACCCGATCCAGTGCAACTTTGGAGTGTGCGTTTTATTTCTGCTCCCTAGGCGTGCTGATCTCAATCTGACTGGGCTGTTCAGCAACAACTTCAGGAACACCCCTGTAATTCTTGATCAAGCCAGTAACGCACACCTTTTTGTTTCCATACTTTTCTTCGGGATCGCCAAACTTGGACCGGTCACTGCCCCAAATCAAGATTGTAAAAATCTGATTCGGGTATGGCTTATCCAGATTCAGAAAGGTAGGACTCCCCTTTGTTCGGGCTGCGTAGTGCGTGCTCACAACATCGCCGCACACGGTGGCACTCTCACCCACGTGGTTCTTGGCTTCAGATGCCGTTACTCTGCTCTGAGCGAAGACGAATCCCGTTGAGAGCAAAACGAGGAACAATACTCCACATATGAATCTGGACAATCGCATGTAACTAAGCTCCTTTCACGCACTCGCACTCACGCATGGAATTACTTTAGCTGGGGAGTCGGGATGACATGCATGCACATGTCCTTGACTGTCCCGCCAACGGTCGCCTCGCGCGTTGCATAAACCATGTCGCCGTAAGCATTGAACAACGAAGCTCCGTTTACCTTCTGTCCTGCTGACGCGACAAGTCCGTACACCCCGCCGATTAAGAACATTTTGGTGCGGTGCTGGTCGTTTCGCCGGAACCATAGGATGTAATCCGCATTGTGTATGTCCGAGGTGATAGTGAAGGCAGGGCACGACTTCCACAGGTCAGCCTGAACCTCGACAGTCCGTGGGTCAGACTTTCCATTCGGGTTGGTCGCAAACCCAGCGCTGCTAGAGCCAGCAACAAAGCCACCGGAGTTTGCCGCTGCGCCCGAGCTTGCTCTATAGAAGGAAAAGCTTTCGAACATTGGGTCATCCGTCACAAACAGGCGGATCTTGCCATCGCGTGGTGGAGAGGGAACTACAGGAGTCGTTACGTTCTGAGCAGGCGCTGGTTGTGCAGGTACAGACTGTGTGGGTCCTGGTTGAGCAGGTGTAACCTGAGTAGATACGGGCTGCGCTGGCGCGGGTTGAGCAAGTGCAGCCTGAGTAGCGTGAGTAGATAAGGGCTGTGCAGATGCAGGTTGAACAGGCGCAACTTCAGCAGGTGCGGTCTGTGCTGGTACAGCCAGAGCGGAGGTAGTGTGAGCCTTCGTATGGCAAGCCTGCCACTGATTGGGTCCGATCTTCACTACCTCTTCACCCTGCTCAAGAATGGGGTTACTGTTTCTGTCTAATACTCGACAATCTTTTTTCTCGGGAGCAGCAACAACGTCAGGCTGAGGAGGTGCAGGTTGAGTGGCCGCCACTGGGGGCTTTGCCTGCAGCGTGTGGCAAGCCTGGTATCGATTGTCTCCAATTTTTGTGAGGGTCTCATCAGACTGGAGCTTCCATTCGTTAGCTTTGCTGATGTCCAATGACCGACATGTCGTCTGGGCGGAGGCAACCGCTGCAAACCAAAACATCACCGCTAATGTTGTGATCAGTGTCTTCATAGCGATTCTCTGGGCAGATTCGCCGAAGCGACTAAGGATATGGGGCCTGGTAGTTCTGTAACGGGGTGTACTACTAGCGGGAGCCTACTCCGATGAACGCGACAAGTAAAGGTTAATCATCTGATACGTCCCGCCCGATAAAATGCCCACTGTTGGGGAGGTTGTGTTTTGCTCGTTCCAACTGAGCGTTTCGGTCGAGTCTTCCAAACACGGTATCGAACGCATCCATAACGAACTCTGGAAGGACGCATTTTGCCGCGAAGATAACCATGTCCTCAGGAAGATGCTCCTCTTTCCCGGGGAAGGCTTTTTCTACCGCATCCGTCGATGGCCATAACCACCCCCAAACGACTACAATCGTACAACCTTCATCCAATAAATAGTAAATCGATGAAATTTGGACGAGGCGGATCCATGACAACCACATTGACGCTATCGTCGTCTCGCGTCTGCTGAACGTCGATAAGAAAGTGACCGTCGTCCCGAGCTCGACCTACATTGCCCCATTCCCCTACTACTACTCTTTCTACGGTTACCTCGGCGCTGTGTATCCCATGGTTTACGATCCGGGATATACGCGGCAAGATACCACCGTTAGCATTGAGACCAACGTCTACGCCACCGGCAAGCCAGACGGTGACCTAGTGTGGAACGGCGTCAGCAAGTCCTTCAATCCGAAGTCAGCGAAGAAAATCGCCGATGGCCTGGTCAAAGAAGTTCCAAAGCAGATGGAGAAAGACGGGCTGCTACCGAAAAAAGTCCACTAACGCTGGACACACGCGGCAAATGCCTGATCAGCGCTAATCGAAAAAGTTCAGGTTAGTGCCCAAGTTACCGGCCCGACTTATCGGGACTTGAAATGGCATGCTAGGATGATTAACCGCATTCCGAGATCGAAATACATCACAGTTTTTGGTGATCGGAATTCGTGGTGGTCACAACGAGCTGTTTCGCGGTTGCGTTAAGAACGGTCCGTTGCGTGTAATTAGTGCCATCCGGCAGGCTGCCCATCTGCACCTGCAACGTCACAGCATCTTTCTCCTGGCCCATGTATGTACTGATGTTCAAGACGGTGATTTTCTTAGTGGCAGTGTCAAACGTAAGGGTCATTTTATCCCCGGGCTGGGCATAATCAGCAAAGACTAAGTTCATCGCGCCAGGCACGGGGTTGAAGGAGAGTTTTCCGGCCTGGTAGTCTGCCTGCATCTTTTGAGGGTCAGGTGGCACATACATACCGAGGACAGCCTTCACGTCCTGCATATAATCTTTCATTTCGGCTTTTTTCTTCGCGATGACCTTTTGTTTCATCCTGCCACCACTCGGTTGTTCCGGCGGAGCGCCAATTGCTGTTTTCTGAACATTCCCATCGGGACCATACCGGCACAAATTCTTAGATGGAGGCTTCGCATCTCCTTTGAGCGTCAACTGTTGTGTCTCGGTCCATTCATACTGCAGCAGTTTTTGCTTGTTCTCGGCAACAGACTGCTTTACCGCTGCAAGCTTCTGCTGAAGTTCAGGATTCTGTGCAAATGTTGGGGCGACGGCCAGAAGTATTACCGCGCCAATGATCATCATGCATTTAGTTTTAAGATTCATTAGAACTCTCCTTGTTTTCGCGAACTCGGCTACCTTCACTGCATCACTTTGGGGGTTCATGGTCATGGATTGAGCGCTACAATCTTTGTCCTTCGCAGGCTAACTCCCCTTTCGGGATCGGAACAAAGCTATTCAAAACAAATCAGTAGAGGGCTTCGAGAAGGTCTCTCAAGACGACAGCGATTGGGACCTCCGCCAGAATCATAGGTAGCGCGGCAATGAGCACGGCGGCCGCCAAGGTGTAAAGGGCTCCCTTGTCTGCGATGAAAGCGTTTATCTCTCCGATCTTCTCGTAAGCCTGACCATAGTTATTGAGAGTAATGCTTTCGGGTGCCACAAGGAATTCAGTTTCATGCCCGGCCCGGTGTAGAATCCATTTTTCGTGGAATTCGGCGCTGTGAAGCTGGCCAAGGGTTCCATATTCCAGGATTCCTCTGCGACGGAGTGCCGCTAGGCGAGGAACAAAAAAGGCCAGAGGCCCGAGCGCCACCAACGCCACCAGAGCAACTAGGACAATCGCGGGTAGCTTAAAGTCCATGAGGTGGGCACCGTGATGAAGAATATCATTGCGCCAGGTCGCCGCGATGACAGTGGTTGCGCTGAACACGATCGGCGCAATGGCCGCGGAAGTTAGACCTAGAAAACCTAACCCACCGTGCTGGTCAGGATGGGTAGGGACCAGCTTCAAATTCGTCCTGGACAATCTAAACGCAAAGTATGTCCAGAGCAACCACCTCCAGAGACCGAGGCTAAGCAAAAACAAGAAAATAGGTGCACTAATCGCAACCGCATACCAGCCCGCTGCAGTTAAGTGGAAGTCGGCGCCGGACCCGTGCCCAAGCCATGGTACAGCGTCTACTAAACCTTTGTAAGCGGTCACAGAACGGACCATCACTAGTAGCAGGATTGCGAACTCTGGCAAGAGAGAATCGCGCAGGCGCACGAGTCTGGCGATTATGTCCTGCATGTGCGCCAGGTCAGAAGCTTCTAATAGCTGCGCTGTGCGGATATGTGCGAACACAGTGCGTAGGCGGGTATCCATAAGAACTTCGCCGATTAGCAACACAGGAACAGCAATGAGCATCCGGGAGTGGACGCGATAGGACATGAGCAGGGAAAGCAGACCACCAGGATTTGTAATTGCGGTGATCAGAAACAGGGGTAGCCAGCCAATGGCGAGCAGAAATGCAATCCGGCGGCCGAGATCCCATCGATTCGGACGTATCAGCCTGATCGCATGCTGCGCTCGGTAAAAGAGGCCTCCTCGCACGAGGGAATCTTCTGCCAAAGCGGAGATGGTTGGCGGATTCTTATCAGGGTTCATTCCTGGATTCATGCTCACCTATTTACGGCCTCGGCCGAAATGCAGGAAGCGAAAGTTTTTTCCAGCAGACTCGCATCGATGCTTCCCGCGGCGCCAATGGCTACGATCTGCGTGCGTGGTGCGCGCTGCCCCCACTCTTCTTGAATGGAAATATCCACGCGCCGGCCAACCACCTGCAACACTGCGCGCCGTTGTGGCGCCTCGATGCTGTGGACCACACCTTTGGCGCGGTAAATACTTCCGGGCAACCTACGCAATGTCTCCCGCAACGCTTCTAGCGCGAGCGGCTGGTCGGTCTCGTAACTCCAGGTGCTAAACACTCTCGAGTGATCCGGACCGTTCTTGTTGTGCGCATGGCGTTCGTCCTGACAGCTCGCATCGGTGCAACTCTGCTCGACGGCATCCGCGTTAAGGCCTGCACGAGCAGGATCGAAACGTCCCACACCCAAAAGAATTTCGTAGGGCACCTCGCAATAATTCGTCTCGACGATGCGCAGACGGTTGAAATGTTCCTCGAGCCACGCCCGAACCTTCACGACTTGCGCGGGACCAGCGAGATCCACCTTATTCAGGATCAACATGTCCGAGAAGCCGACCTGGAGGAGCTTGAGCTGCATGAGCGGGGGATATTCCGGGTGCGCGAAAACCTGGTCCGCGTCCACCACGCAGATCACGCTGTCGAGTCTGATGCGGTCCCGGAGATTAGCATCGCTGAAGGTCGCGAAAATACCGGCGGGATCAGCGACGCCGCTGGCTTCCAGCAAAATATATTCGATGCCTTCTGGGCGTGCGAGCAACGCGACAACGGACTCGATGAGGTCATCGCGAATCTGGCAGCAGACGCAGCCGTTCGCCAAACTAATCATATTGTTGTCCACGCCGACGACCAGTTCGGCGTCGATATTGATGGAGCCAAAGTCGTTGACGAGGACGCCGACGCGCAGGCCATGATTGCCGGTCAGGATCCGATTGAGTAGCGTGGTCTTTCCCGCTCCGAGAAAGCCGGTGAGGATCGTTATCGGAGTTGTTTTACCATTGTCGTTTATGATTTCCATTGCACCAGAGTTTCCTTTGGGAAAATTTAGCCGCTCGAACGAGAAACATTTGCAATGCGACCCTAGTGCGTCCAGCCGCGACCTGCACGGCGGGACGCCGCGAGCATGGCTACTTCTTGAATTTACTAATGTCGATGCCCATGACCTTCGCCATCTCCATGAGATCGACTAGTTGCGGGTTCGGGAGCTTGGTGAGCGGCTCGCGGTAAACGTCTGGTGGATAGTACTTGTGCGGATTAATTTCCAGGTCGCGAGTTAATTGCTCTTGCTGCTCCTCGCGAGGCAACCGCGGCTGTGGGACAACGCCTTGGCCGGTATTGAGTGGCAGCGGATCTCCAAAGAGCAGCGTGGGATTCGGCAACGGCTGGCCCGCGAATGCTGGCAGGACTGCGTCGCGTTGCCAGATGGCGTCCTTGTTTACGTTGACCGTCACCACGTCCGGCGCACCATAGAGGAACAGTCCGTCCCAGTGTGCGCGAACATCCGCGCTTTGCTCGTTGAGCGTGTCATTGTCGAAACAAAGGTGCGTCACCATTCCGACCCGAGGGTTGACCTGCTTGATGAGATAGCCCGTGGCGTATGCCAAGGTATGGTGGATGTCCACAGTGTAGTTGAAGAGGAACTCGGGCAGTCCATACTTGAGTTGATTGATACGCGCTAGATCAGGTTGGATCTCGGTGACAAAGACATCGACGTTCTTGGCATACTTGGCCGTCAGTTCGTCCGGCCGGCCGTCGCCGGTCCACACGAACGAAAGGCCATTCCAGTCGAGTCGATAGGCCGAGGCGCCATCTTTGACGTGTGAGCGCCGCCAATGGCGGACGGTGACGCCGTTCTTGTCGTAGCAGATGCCGTTCTCGTCCTTCCAGTCGAACTCGTTGACTTCGACCTCGTAGCCGTCTCCGATGGGGCAGGCGTCAAAGGCTTCCAGGTGCCACTTGAGCATCTGCTTCATGCCTGCAACCATGCCCTTGGTGCCAAGTTCCGGCGTGCGTCCGGAAGGCCCGGTGACCCGTAGTGGCATCCTCCATCGTCCTGACCACGCCGAGAACGGCAGCAGGTAAGAAAGGTCGTGGTAGTGGTCCACGTGCAGGTGCGTGATGAAAATGTCGTTAATACTCGGGACTGGGACACCCATGGCGAGGATGTTCTTGATGCATCCCGGACCGAAGTCGAAGAAGAAGCGGTCGCCGTTGCCCAGTTCCACCATGATGCATGTGCCGGCCTGGTCGCGCCGCGGCGGGAAGGGGCAACTGCCGACGAACGAGATGCGCATCTCGTCCGCACCGATGGGCTCACTGCCGGGGAAATAGTTCATGCGACTTCGGACGGACGGTGTTGGCTTGTAATATGCCGGGAACTGCAGGCCGGTGCTTGGCCCGCCACCATAGGGATTCTTGGGCTCGTCCGCGCCTGCCGGCGGCTGAGCCGCCGAAGTCGGATCAACGGCAGTAAGGCCAACCGCAGCCGCACCCGCAAATGCCCCCTTCAGCATGTCACGCCGGCTTAAATCGTTATTCGATCCATTCTCCGTTTTGTCATCTCTTTCCATTCGTCGTTCTCCTTTGTCATACTGTTCTCGTGTCCTGCCAGAAATTGTTTATGCAGACTGCTCGGGACCGCGCCGCGATGAAATTGTAAAAAGTAATAACCAAGTTGGATTGCCATTTAGCCGTTCGGTCATAAATCGGCTGTCCTAAAAAGAAAGTTCTAGCCCAACGAGAGGGCCCTTCTGCGTCAAATCCAGAGCGATGCGGTCGGATGTGCCGTTAACATTCAGGCGACTGCCCAACGTGTATCCAGCATTGGCGGTGATGAGCTTGTTGAGGGTTACGCCAATGTCGCCAGCCGTGGACACGAAGTTGCCGTAGCCGAACAGATACATTCCATAGACGTTTCCTTCGATAAAGACACGTGGAGAGTTGGTCAGATAATAACGGAATTGCGGACCAGCAACGGGAATGGGGGCCAGCAGCGACTTGCTCGCCGAGACAGCCGCTTGGTGTGTGCCGTCAGCGGTCGTTTGTGCCGCCGCACTAATTTTCGCGGAGGTGATGTCGAAAAGGTCGATTTGTACGGCAATGCCGAGATGCCCACGTTTTCTGCGGATGATGTCGTACTGATAGCCGGGTGCGATCTCAAGAGAATGGAGAGAGCTCTGCACCACCGAACCGCTGTGGATCGGTTGGCCATCCCAGACGATGTCGCGGCTAAGGGTGTTGGTCTGCGAAATCCACAGCGGAATGAAGACCACGTAGAAATGGTTCTTGCGAGTGAATTTCCAGTCCAGTTTGCCTGCAAACGTGGAGTAATTGCTGAAGTTCAGGTCCGTGGTGAAATCTATGGGAACGGTATCAGCCTCAGCTCTGATGCTTCCGGTCGGTTTGGAGTAAAACCACGCTCCATCTAATCTGATTTTGTACTGGTCGAAGTCCTCGGATTGACCCTTCAAAATGGGGACGAACAGAACGAAAACCAAAGTGGCGAGAGCTAACGATCCACGTATGCAGGACCGAGTGCAACTCGCAATGTTCATTTTTCCTCCGTTCCGCAATCGCTCGATCACTCTCTAGTTCAGGTCGTCATCCTTGTAATACTTTGTCCCAGTGGCGCTGATCTCCGCGGCCAATCCTTTGTCCGTCAACTGATACATCCAGACGCCTTCGGAGACGGACGCCGCGCCCGCCATCGAGCCACCCTTGTCCCCCGTTTTGGCTGCGGCCGTAGATTGCCCGCCCAGTTGCCAACCTGAATTGATGAAGCTGTTGAGCGCCTTTTCGTTGTCGAAGACAAAGACAACCCGAAATTTCTTGACTCCCATTCCGAGTCCGGCCTGGACCTGGAGCATTTTCATGAACGTTTCGCGCTTGCTCTTATTGTTCACGGCGATGCCTTTGCCATTGCCCGAGCCGGCCACGAGGATCTTCACTCCCATGTTACTGAAGACTGCATAGCCAGCCGCGTGGCTTATCGCTACTTTGGTCTTTGGCTCGGCTTTGTAAAGTCGTTGAAGGGTCTCCTGGGCGACATTCCTGATTTCTTTCTGCTGTTTTTCTTTGTCGCTTTCGGCAGCATGCACCGCCAACGCCAGCACGCACGCCATCGCCGTGGAGAGGACCAGACATTTGCTTTTACTTTTCACATGCACCTTCATCACCCTGCGATCGCAATTACTCTGGTTTCGCACTTCACTTCTGATAGCCCTTGAAGTCTTCGCCGACCTTGTGCTCAGGCTTGCGCCGTGGGTGTGGTACACAGCCCGAACAGTGCGGCAACAGCCGCTAATGCCAGAGTTATTTTGCCATTCCATTTATCTGTTCTCCCGTGAAACCGCTCGAATGGCAGACGGACGCATGCCTCGGGTGGATGGCTACGCCTTAGGGACCAAGGGAGGGCCACTGACGCGTTTTACTTTGAGGTCGACGGTCACTTCGACGCGATCAGCGATCTTGATGAAGGGAATACCGCTGTTCATACCGTAGTCCTTACGGTCGAAGGCCATTGTCCCTTTAATTTCGCCGGAGCCGGTCCCCTCGCCGGCAACCGTTAGCGTCAGCGTTTCGGCTTTAGTCACTCCGCGTATCGTAAAGTCGCCATCAATATTGAAACTATCGGGACCGGTCTGCGAAATCTTCTTCGAGTGGAAGGTGATTAACGGATCATGCTCGGCATCAAAAAAGTCTTTTCCTTTCAGCTTGCCATCCTTCATGCCGCTTCCGGTATTCACGCTGGCTGCCTGAATCTTGACGTCCAATACCCCTGACGTCGGGTCAGTAGACCCAAATGTGAGGGTCGCGTCCCATTTGTCGAAAGTCCCATCTATAGGTACGGATGCCTTCACGTTGAACTTAATCGAGCTGCCTTCCTTGGTAATGACCGCGACCGGACCCTGAGCTCGGCTTGTTGAAGGGAATAAAGTGACCGCTAAGAGAAAGAGAATAGTCAATCGCATGAAGCCTTCCTTTCATTACTTATAGTCCGCAAGAAACTACTACCCGGGTTCTCAAATCTTCAGGCAAGGGGAATTAAGCCACCTAAATCGTTGTGGCTTAACCGATCTTGGCTCCAATAACTTCGCCGGAGACGATGATCTCGACGCGGCGGTTTTTCTGCCGTCCCTCGTTCGTACTGTTATCCGCCACAGGCTCGGCTTTGCCCAACCCAACGGCTGTTACATCATTACTGCACGTAAACTCCGCGACTCCCTTTCTGACCCTCTCAAGCTGGATGTGTTTCGTTTCCCTCACTCACGTTTCAGTTTTTCCACCGATTTGACCAAACGCTCATACGCGAAAGCGCTTTGTACCACCACTTCAGCCTTCCCATTGACCGTCAGCAACTCGGGACGTCCCGTCCGCCTAAGTCTTTTCAGGTGGGCTTTCGTATTCCGGTTAAAATCAGTAAGCGAACCAATGTCCTCTGGTCTGACCATGGCTGTTTCTCAATTCTTCCGTTCACCAGCAATTCTGCTGCAAATTACCTGTGGATTAACCTGTGTGGGGAGCCTAAGAGGATCCTCTGTGCCTGGCTATTCAATTTCGGCAAAATTGAAATAAATAATCTCTTTTTAAAGCGACCTGCCTCAAAGCTGCTCCTCCGCATTGAATTCCCCGCTTAGCTCCGTCCATCATCCCTGGGTAGTGCTCTTGCGCGGCACTCAATGCTGGTAGCGCAAAGTCTCGGATGGGAGCTCACCGAAGAGGACGCGGTAATCGTGTGCCATCCGGCCGAACTGCCAGACCCCAAACCGGGTGGCAATTTCGGTGACAGTCGCCACGGAAGGATCAGCGGTTTTCAGTGCTTTACGAACCTGGTGTAGGGTTCTCCGGTTCAGATATTGCACCGGCGGTACCCCGAAGTACCTGAGAAAGGCATCACGGAGTGTTCGCTCAGACACACCTGCCGCAGTAGCGAGCTGTTCCACGGACAGGCACTCGCGGTCATGCTGTTCGACGAAATCCATGGCCATGCGAATGATCTGTTTTCGCGGAAACACGTGGCGGCCAGGTGCGATTTCGACTGTGTTCGGTGCAGCAAGCAAGTTACGGACCTCTCGAAGCAGTTTCTGCTCTGCTGCCCTCTGCCCATCAGCTGGTTCCAAGACCGTCGGCGCTCCCCGAACTATCGCTTCGAGCTGCCCAATGACCGATCGAAACCTCATGATCCGCTGACGTGACACTTGAAAAAAACCACGCTTGGAACCGACAGCGGTTGTCACATCTCCGTCTGCGCCCGCAAGCTCCTGATTCGGAATATAGAGACCACACCAACTCCTTGGGGCGGCGGCAGCGGCTAAGCAGAAATCGGCACCCGGCACATCGACCATCAGAGAAAGTTCGTCAAACTGATGCCCATTCCACCGCCATGCCGCGGGCGTCCGGGTCGGAAGGAAGATCGAGACGCCGGCCGCCCTCGGGGTTCCCTCTACGACCGCTTTGGCCTCTGCCTGTCCCCATTGAATGCTCAAATTGTTGAGAACCAGGGTGGAGAGCACCCAATTTTCACCAGCGGGCCCGAGAACCATCGCGCGCATACTTGCGAACCGGAATGCGTCAAAGAAAGCCTCGAACGAAGAGAAGGTTTGCTTAGGCATTTGATTCCCGTCGACTCTAAACGCCGCGAAAGCAGGGTTGTTGTGCGTGAGGATACGCTAGGTCCCAAACGCGTGTAATTGTCAAAAGTAACAGGTAGTCGATTTGAAACGGAGATTCTCGCCTAAGTACCGTTTTGACGAATAACGCAGCCATGATTGCAAATTTCTCTTGGAAATTGCCTGATTTTGCCGAAATTGAATAGCCGCTTCCGCACGTGTTCCTTATTCTTCGCCAACCAGGCTAATTCACACGCGATTCGCAGCTGGATTCGCGGAAGCTTTAGAAAAAAAGGAGAAGATCATGAGAATCAGAAGTGCGCTAATTTTTGGGATCGCTCTGCTGTTTGCAACTATCTCGTTTGCACAGGACGACGATCACAAGATCGAGATTACCGGCGATTATTCGTACATTCATGCCAATCCCCAGAACAACAACATCGTTCCCACTTTCTCTTTAAATGGCGGTGGTGCCTCCGGTGCCTTCTTCTTTAGCAAATACATCGGAATCGAAGGGGAAATGGAGGGCTACGGCAGCACTACGCACAATTTTACGATTAGCAACCCAAACTACTGCCCGAGCGGTTCTTGCCCCCTGTCTGTCTCGGGCAATTTGTTCACGTATAACGTAGGTCCGATCGTAAAGGTCCGCTTCTCTCATTTCGAACCCTTCGTGGAGACTATGTTCGGCGGAGCGCACAGCAATTTCTACGGAAATCTCTACAAGAACTGCGGTTTGATTGGCTGCACGGTTGCCAGCAGGTCTCCAAACAACAATGCCTTTGATTTCCTGATCGGTGGCGGCATTGACATTCCGGTTGGGGAACACATAGCCATCCGTCCGGTACAGTTCGAGTACTTGCTGACTCGCTTTGGCAATTCTTTTACCGCTGGCAACAACAACCAGAGCAACCTCCGTTACCAGGCTGGCGTTCAATTCAGATTCTAAGCCTTCCACTCGGCCAAATCATCTCCCAACCAAGCCGCAGGACTTGTGGAGCCACCTCTCCTCAAGCCTGCTTCAGAGGAGAGAATCCGGTGAAAAATCAAGATCAAGTCCAAGCAACTAAGAAAGGAACAAGCGGACCGAGAAAAGCTATTACCTTGTTCATCGTTGCGGTGTTGGGCATCGCGGTAGGTATATTCTTCGGGCACTTTTATTTCGTGCACGAGCTTGTGCTGTTTGTGGCTATTGCGGCGCTTCTCGCGGTTTTCGCGGCGAATCTCCTGGTGCTGGGGATTTTGTTTCGCGCGGCCGGACAAAGTATTCTCCTGGCCGTCCGAAAGGCGAAGCCAAGAGTTGCTGCGCAAGAGGAAACTAATAGTGAGCGCCAGGTGGGGCCGATTCTGGGCTCTCCCACGATAAGCACAGGGGCAGGGACTGATGCTCATTGAGAATCGGCCGGACCCGTCGGTGTTGGCGCGGAAAGCTGTAGATGAGAAGGACGGTTACTGCAATTACCTAAGCATTCAGCCTCCGCCGCCTTGTTACTTTTGACAATGGCCGCTTTAAATCTGTGGTAATACAATCAGCGGAGCGGCCTCGTACCGATCCGCGAAGCCGTCCAAATCAATCGGCTTTGCGAAAAGGGGTAATCTGAGATGGGATCTGTCGCAAGTTTGTCTAAGAAGGAACGACGTGGACAAGGGAAGGCACTTCGCGAAAAGTGCCCGCGCATTGCGCATAGTGAATGGAAGCCGCGACCGAAGTCTCAAGACATAATCAAGCTGCTAGAGGAATCAGATGTCGATCGAATTCCCGGTCTAATCCCGTTAAAGTATCAGAGGATGGCTGAGTCGCCTTTCAAATTCTTCCGCGGCGCAGCCATTATCCAGGCACGGGACCTCGCAAGTGCGAGAGTGTCGGGGATCATAGTTCAGGCATGCGGTGATTGCCACCTGATGAACTTTGGCGGCTTTGCCACACCCGAACGGGCACTAGTGTTTGATATTAACGACTTCGACGAGACGTTTCCCGCGCCATGGGAATGGGACCTGAAGCGATTGGGGGCCAGCCTCGTACTGGCGGCCCGGGATCGAAGTCTTTCCAAGCAGACCGCGAAGGATGCCGTTCGAGCTGCTGCGGTGACCTATCGGAAAAGGATGTCTGCCTTCGCCGACATGAACGTGCTTGACATATGGTACGCACAAGTTAACGCTGAGGCCATACTAGAGCGTTTTCGGCATGATCCGGACTTCTTAGCCAGATTGTTGAAGAAGCAAAAGCAGGCCCGGTCGCAAACCTCTGAGTCTGTATTTCCGAAGCTCACTGCGGTAGTGGATGGGCGTCGTCAAATCAAAGACAATCCTCCGGTCCTCTTTCATTTTCAGCAAAACGTCCGGGATTTTGAAAAGGTAAATCGGTACCACACCGAGCAATATCGAAAATCATTGCAAGCCGATCGACTTAAGTTGCTCGATCGCTATCGATTTCAGGACACCGCTATAAAAGTGGTTGGTGTTGGTAGCGTCGGGACGCGCTGCTATGTCCATCTACTACTCGCCGACGAAGATGATCCGCTCTTTCTTCAAACCAAGGAAGCGCGCAGGTCAGTGCTCGAGTCGCCAAGGGGGAAGAGCCGGTTTCCGCATCAGGGTTTCCGCGTTGTAGCTGGCCAGCGTCTCATGCAGGCGACAAGCGATATTTTTTTGGGTTGGTTTCGCTCGGCGAACGGGCACGATTACTACATCCGCCAGCTCCGAGACATGAAGGTCACCGCCGAGGTTGAAAACTTTCGATCTGGCAGTCTGATTAACTACGCCACTATGTGCGGCTGGGCCCTCGCGCGGGCCCATGCAAAAGCGGGGGATGCGGCAATGATCGCTGGATACTTAGGGTCTAAAGACACGTTTGATGAGGCTTTGGTGAAATACGCGACGGCATATGCCGATCAGGCAGAACGGGATTTCGGTGTTTTTAAATCGGCGATTCGTTCCGGACGCTTGTCGACGGAGCCATCCAAAGGCGCCGGTCTGGAGTTCCTGCAATAACGTCAATGCGGCTTACTGAACTGGGGCTTTACAGAACTTGGCGGAGCCGTAGGCGCGTAAATAAACATCCACCACACGATGAGCGTTCGAGGTTTTAAGTCTCTTTGACACTCGATCACGGTACCTCTGTTTAAGGACAGTAATTGTCATTCCCGCCGGACACATCCTCAACCGATAGTCCGAGCAATTCGCCCAAGCGAAGACCAGTCGTAATCGGCCAACGGAATCAGCATCTGCGCTTGCCCCTTCGTTTTGCCGAGGGTGCTCGTCATCTGTTCGGAAGTGAACTTGGACGATGCTGGTTCGTAATCAAGCTCAAAAACCAATCGGAAATTGATGCGGAGCTCTTTCGTGGTAGCCCAAGTAGCCCAACTGAGGGACTGAAAACACGTTGCCTTTCCCCGGTAAGCGACACCAAACAAGGCATTTGAATTTATACATTCCTCGGCTGTTAACCGAAGGGTTGCTAGGTTCGAGAATTGCGACCGTCGGCTTTTGCGCGAAGTCTTAGAGAAAATCTTCCTTGTTACTGCCTCTTGCGGATTGCCCAGCAGCAGGTACACCAGCCGCGCCAGAATAAGCAGTCTACGAGCAGATTCGTTCATGGTTCTCCTTCTTGGGGACGGACAAATTTTCGTTTTGAGATGAAAAACTGAAGGACTGAACGAGGAATCTTAACTACACCGAATTGGGACCTCGTCGAATGAGAGAAGGTGAGATTACGACCACTTTTTGTGAGCAGACATGCAGTGGAATGAACCCTTGAAGTGGCACAGAGAATTGGGCACAGTTTCCGGGAAAGGAAACAGCAGTGAAGAGGAAGCGATACTCCCGGAAATTCCAACGAATGGCTGTCGAGCGTCTCAGGACCTGTGAGGATGTAGGGGAATTAGCTAGGGAACTGGGTGTGACCCGACGTTGCCTTTACAAATGGCGTACCAAGCTCGAGGTGGTAGAGCCTGGGGAAGAAGCGGCGCGTCCGAGCACGCATACGGCTTCTTACAGGAAGGAAATTCAACAGCTCAAGCGACTGCTGGCCGAGAAGAGTATGGAAGTGGATTTTTTCAAAGGTGCCTTGCAAAAGGTCGAGGCTCGACGCCAGAAGAAAGGCGACTCTGGCGGGCTGACATCTACGAGCAGGTCCGCGAGGTGATGTCACTGCAAGGCAGTCTGAGTATCGAGCGCATGTGCCAATTGGCGTCTGTCAGTCGGCGGGGTTTTTACCGATCGCTGCAAGAACGGCGGCCGGCTGAGGCTGAGATGGAGGTACGCTCGGTGATCCAGCAGATTTTCTTGGAGCACCGGAGGCGGTACGGGTATCGGCGAGTAACGGCGGAGTTGCACCGCCGCGGGATGGCCGTCAACCACAAGCACGTCGCGCGCATCATGCGGGAAGATGACCTGCTAGCAATACAACCGAAGCGATTTGTGGTCACCACGAACTCCAGGCATAAGTGTGAGATCTATCTGAATCTTGCCGGCCGCATGAAGTTGACGGGGATCAATCAACTGTGGGTGGCTGACATCACCTATATCCGCTTGAAGACGGAATTTGTGTATTTGGCTGTGATCCTCGATGGCTACTCGCGAAAGGTAGTGGGTTGGGTTCTGGACCGCACGCTGGCGGCCCGCCTTACCATCGGAGCACTCGAACAAGCTACAGGAGAGCGACAGCCAGCCCCAGGCTTGGTACACCATTCGGATCGCGGGTTCCAATACGCGTGCGCCGAATATGTGGGCATCCTCGAGAAGTGGCACATGGTCCCCAGCATGAGTAGACCGGCGAATCCTTACGACAACGCCAGCTGTGAAAGCTTCATGAAGACGTTGAAGAGAGAGGAAGTCTACGCCAACAAGTATGACGACTTGGAGCACCTGCAGGCAAACATTGAAGAGTTCATCGAGCAGTATTACAACCGCCAACGGTTGCACTCAGCGCTGGGTTACCGATCGCCAGAAGAGTTCGAGCAGCATGCACGAGCGGGCGAGGAGCGAAGCGCAACGCTGGTGTACTTTGAGAACAAAGAGAACGTCAAAAAGATTTCGAAAGGGCTTCTGGGGAAAGGGACTCAAATGCCGTCCCCTTCCCCAGACCCCTTCTCCTGCTAGGAGATGCAAAATCGGTCTTAGGAAAACGGAAGCTGTGAACAAATAATTTGTGCCAACAGAAGGGTTCACCCCAGCAGATTGGGTCCACTTGGGACCAAACTTGGGTCCAAGGTTTGGGTTATTTGGAGATCATCAGGAGGGTGTTAGTGGCGTCGAATCAGCAGCTTAGAGTAACTTCATATTTGAGCTACACGCCCTGCTGTGAATCATTCTCGCACGAGCTTCTGGAAGCGGCACATTCAGGTTTGCCAATCCCATATCGGCCCAGCCGTAGGTGCGGCCTAGTAGGCGGGGCCCATCTCACTAAGTTGGGTCGCGCGCAGGCCATCGCCATAGAAGCAATCGGGCTACCAGTGGCCCACCAGAAATCGTAGTAGTTGCCAGCGCAGAAAATCTCCTGGCATTTAGCGTGCACGTCCCAGAGCCTCCTCGCGATACACGCCGTGGCTTCCAATTTTACGCAAGCGTTTTTCACGGTTTGACGGATTCCTCGGCTACTGCTAGCGTTGAAACAGTAGCGTTTTGGACCGCGGTGCGGTTAGAACCGCGAATCGTCGTTCTCGGCGGCGGACATGCCACTCATGGAGATGATACTTGAGTGCTAGTCCGTGTCACCGATTAATTTACTCTGGAACGTTGAGGAAACCGCCAGTTTCCTGGGTGTATCGACGAGCTGGGTGCGTCGGCGCCAAGTCGAGTTGCCCCTTGTCCGCGTTGGCTCCCGCCTGAGATTTGATTCGCAGTTGCTCCATCAAAAGTTTTCCTATAAAACTAGCTCGGGAAGTCGCGTGAAACAGAAAGGCGATGCCTCTATGTTTCAGGCGACAAAAACCCGCTATCAGTCAGGGCGGGTCTACAGAAAGGGCAAGAAAACAGTGAAGTGGTACGGCAAATTCCGGGAGGACCGACTCGACGCCGAAGGGAAACTCTTTCGCATTCAAAAAAATCTGTGCCTCGGTACACTCACGGAGTTGCCGACGAAATACGCAGCAAAACAGGAACTCGCGAAGCGAATGGGAACGGGAACACCGATTAAAGCGGACATGCTTTTTCGGGACCTTGTTTCCCGCTGGCGAGCGGCAGTTGTCCCGACGCTGAGAAATACCACGGCGGCCCATTACGAGTATGCTTTAACTTCCTATGTTAGCCCGGCATTCGGAGAGCGCGAAATAAAGAGCATTACTCGGTTCGATGTGGAGCTTTTCTTAGCGGAAAAGGCAAGAACATTCTGCCGCTCAACAATTCGCAGTATGCGGGTCGTTCTGAATCGTCTGCTTTCATGGGCGGTCGATAGCGTGGTTGGTTGGATAAAAACCCTTCCGTTGGCATACCCGTACCCCAAGGCCCTACAAAAGTGCAACGCACCGTCCTCAAACCAGAGCAAGTGATTGTATTGGCGTCCGAGTTGGAAGAGCCGTACTCAACGCTAGTGCTTTTTCTTGCTGCTACAGGATTGCGGATCAGCGAAGCCGTAGGGGTGAAACGTCAGGATTTCGAGGGGAACGTGCTCCGTCTGCGCCACCGGTTCTACCAGGGGAATTGTGGAGGCGACTACGGAGAACTAAAAACCAAGAAGTCCGCGCGAGACCTACCACTTCCTGTTTGGTTGGCGGACCGCGTGAAGTGCCTCACCGATGGAGACGGCTTTTGTTTTCGCTCACAAGCCGAGTCAGGAACGCCGATAAATCAGAAAAATGCTTTGCGGCGGTATATCCACCCAGCCTGCGCGAAACTGGGTTTTCGTATCGGTGGCTGGCATGATCTACGCCACTCGGTAACGACGTGGGCACTCCGAAAGTACCCGACAAAGGTTGTGTCGGAAATGCTTGGACACCCGAACACCCGAACCACGTTGGATGTTTACGGCCATGTTTTACAGGAGGATTTTGCGGCGCCTCTTGCAGAAATGGCGGGGAAGTTGGTGCCCGATGGTGCCTAAAACGACGGGAATCAACTTTCTGGACATCTAACTTATTGTTTCGTAAGGGAGTGGTGAACCGGGGAGGACTCGAACCTCCAACCCGTTGATTAAGAGTCAACTGCTCTACCATTGAGCTACCGGTCCACGGGGAATTCTTAATTCTACATAGAAGTGAAATTTCTGTCGACAGCGGTGAAGGTCGCTAGCGAGTCAAACGGACGTGCTGCGCGAAGTTTGCGAGGTTCGGGGAACTTCGTCGCTGGCCTCGTCACTTGGCGCGCAGGGCGGTTGCTAAATCGCGGGCGACTTTGCGGGCGCGCTCGAGGTCCTGTGGATCGAAAGATATCGCAGCAACGCGGGGGTGGCCGCCACCACCGTACTGCTCGGCAAGGGAGGCTAAATTTTTGTCGGCGGTTGCCTGATTCCACGGGTTAGTGCCCAAGGAAACTTTGGCGCGCACCGGTGAGGCGCTTACGCTGACGGAGTAGACGCCCTCGGGATGCAAAAGGTAGGGTATAAATTTGTTGTAGCCTTCCAGATCCAAATCGCTGACGTCGAAGAAGATCACGCCGTCCTTGGATTCGCAGCACTGGCGCAAAATCTCGATGGATTTTTGGTGGCGCTCCAACAACGGTCCAAGGTGTTTGGCAACTACGGGCAATTTCACCATTTCTGCTAGCGGGCGATAGGCCAATTCTGGAATGATTTTGGCCGGCACGCCGTCTTCCGGTGCAGCCTCGATCACCAGTGCCAATTGGGTGGCCGGCTCGGAAAGCTCCGTGGCGAATTGAGGGGATGGAAACTGGGCGCCGTCAATGATGTCGCCCCAGTGAATCAGGTCAGCCAGAGGCTTGGTATCGAAGCCAAATTTTTTCTTAGCGACGGTGGCGATCAGCTTGGTACAGGATTTGTAGTCCGGCTCGTAATACATGTTTTTGCCGGGGAAGCGCTTAAAGTACTCGGCGTCGGCGGGAGTGAGGAAGGCGCTCTGGTGATGATCGAACCACCAAGTGACCTTTGGCGAATTCGAGTATTTGAAGTCGACGATGACGTTCTCGTCGCCATCAAAGAGAGTATCTTCCCAAGGGTGTTTGGCCTTATGGGTCATGCCGCTGAGGCGAAATTCCGCGTTGGCATCGAACTTCTCGCGATAAAAGCGATAGAAGAGGGCAGCCGACGCGGCACCATCAAAGCAGCGATCATGGAAACACAGTCGAACCGTGGTCATAAACGTAACCGACGAGCGCTCCTACGACGGATCCGAGATAAGAAGCAAAGCCAATAAAGATGTACGGGTCAGCACGGAAAGTCAAGTGTCAATCGGGATCAGCAACAACCCGTGATTTCTGCGGCGTTTTCAGGTGCACTGGTTGCAGGTTTGCGTCTCCTGGTCCCGAGGCCAGCCCGGAGCATCTGATTTAGTGTAACTTTTACTGTAACTTCAGCGGGTGCCCTGGATCACACCTGTTGAAGAACGGGCCCCTGACCTGGGAGGCACAATGCGTAAGTTTGGCGACCTGACCGAAGCGGACATCACGCCGAAGTCGGTCTATTTCAATCGCCGGCAAATCCTGCGCGCGATGGGACTGGCCGGAGCGGCCCTGGCAACCGGAAAGGCGTTGTCGCATTTGGCGTTTCCGCCGGCGACCGTGGAGGCGGGGTCGAAGCTCAACGTAGCGCTGAAGAGCCAGTTCAGCACGACGGAGCCGATGAACTCTTTTCAGGACGTCACGCATTACAACAACTTTTACGAGTTTGGAACCGATAAGAGCGACCCGGCCAAGAATGCGCAGAAATTTCGTACTTCGCCATGGACAATATCGGTGGAAGGCGAAGTGAAAAAGCCAGCCAAGTACAGTATGGAGGACATACTGAAGCTAGCGCCGCTGGAAGAGCGAATTTACCGGCACCGTTGTGTGGAGGGTTGGTCGATCGTGGTGCCGTGGATCGGCTACTCGCTGAACACGATTTTGAGAAGCGCGGAGCCAACCGAGAAGGCAAAGTTCGTGGCGTTTCAGTCGTATTACGATCCCGGCCAAATGCCGTGGGGCGCGCGCTCGGGGATCGAACTGCCGTACGAAGAGGGGCTTCGCCTAGACGAAGCCATGCATCCGTTGACGCTGCTGTGCGTGGGGATGTACGGGGAAACACTGCCAAACCAGGATGGCGCGCCGGTGCGGCTGGTGATTCCCTGGAAGTATGGGTTCAAGAGCATCAAATCGATCATTAAAATCCGTTTTGTGAAAAGCGAGCCAGGCACGACGTGGAACCGCTATGCTCCGAATGAATACGGATTCTACTCGAACGTGAATCCGACCGTGGATCACCCGCGGTGGAGTCAGGCCACCGAGCGGCGTTTAGGCGAGTTCCTGAAGCGGAAGACGCTGATGTTCAACGGCTACTCCGATCAGGTGGCCAGCCTTTACAATGGCATGGACCTGAGGAAGTATTTCTGACGTGCGCGAGCATGTGCGGCAGATCCTGCTAAGCAAATGGTCCAAAGTTGCGGCGTTCCTGATTTGTCTTTTGCCACTGGTCTATCTGGGCTGGCGCGCGTATCACGGCCAACTGACCGCCAATCCCGTGGAATTCGTTCAACACTTTACGGGCGATTGGACGCTGCGGTTCCTGCTCATCACTCTGTCCGTCACTCCATTGCGGCAGCTCTCGAATGTTCCGGAACTCATTCGTTTCCGCCGCATGCTGGGGCTGTTCGCGTTTTTTTATGTGTGCCTGCATTTTCTAACGTACATAGGCCCGGACCAAGCTTTTAATTTGGCGGGAATGTGGAAGGACGTGGCGAAGCGTCCGTTCATAACGGTGGGATTTCTCGGATTTGTGCTGCTGATCCCTCTGGCGCTTACGTCCACGAAGGAGTGGATACGGCGGCTCGGTGGAAAGAACTGGGCGCTACTGCACAGGCTGATTTACGTGAGCGCGCTTTGCGGTGTGGTGCACTATTATTGGCTGGTGAAATCGGACCACCGGCTGCCGCTGCTTTATGGTGCGATCCTCGCTGTCTTGCTGCTGTATCGATTAGGCGCTTCCCTGCTGAAATCGCGCGGTTCCGCAACGGCTGTATCGCCACGCACTAAGACCACTGTGGGTTGAAGGCGTGCTAGAGAGGACGATCGGGATAAATCACGTTAGGGAAGCGGAAGTGGATCAGCAAGGCGCAGAAGAGCAGCACGAGAAATACAAGGATGCTCCCTTCGGGCCCCGCGGACCCTCCAGTAAGCCATGCCGGTCCTTGAACGGAAGTGTTCAGCAAACGGCCGACGCCGAGAAGGCCGCTATCCGGGGTGCCATAGAAGAAAGTTTCGGCCCAGTCCCAAGCGGCATGGAAACCCAAAGCGAACCAAAGCGTGCCGGTGCGGCGAATGGTAAAGCAAAAGAGCATCCCGACGGCGAACACCTGAAGGATGCCTAAGATGTTTTCCCCGTTGTTGCCCAAATGGGCCACGCCAAAGATGATGGAGAGGAACAGAGCAGAGCGCCAGAAACCGACACGCCTGGACATCAGAAAGAGCCAATAGCCGCGAAAGCTAAGTTCTTCGCCGATGGAGACCGCCAGAAACACCAAAGCCCAGCCGAGAGCGTAGCGAAAAACGGCCGCGCCAGTCAGAGCGGCAGAATCCACATGGAAGTGCCCAGTGGCCCATATTGGCAGCAGAACCAGCGATAGCATCGCGAAACCCCAGAGAGCACCCTCCCAAAAGCGGCTGCCAAACGCTTGACGTAGGGGAAGGCCGTAATCGTCGAGCGGGCGATGCTCCCGGCGGGAAACGACCCACGTGGCCAAAATCATGAAGGATGCCATGATCGCCTTGATAGGCAATTCGTCTTGGATGGTCAAGACCGAAACCTTGTGCCGAAGGATGGGAAAGAATAGGTAGGCAATCACGCCGGGAAGAAGAAAACCGATGGCTACCCAAATGAGCAGGTTTTTTCGCCCAGTGCGGGCCCAATCGCTAGTAGGCCTGGGTTGGTCCGCGTCCACCCCCGTGCGATTCGAAGGTGGTGGCTCGGGCGGCGGCACTTCCATCGAGGTCGAGCCCGATTCCTTTGCCATGATGTCTCCTTAAGCGGTTTCCCTATGGCCGCTACGGCTGCTCCGGCAGTGTAGGTTCTGGTCTTTTGCGAGATTACCATCCGATGCAGATTAGCGGTAGCTGGTGCGGAATCGTGTTGTGTGCCGCTACTGGGGAACCACGTTCAATTGGTGAAAGTCGGGACCAGGGGAGATATTCGAATTCACTTTGAGGCCCAATCCGTTCACGTAGTAGTTCGACTGTGGCCCGCTAAAGACTTGGAACTGAGTACCCGTCTTGGGATCGGAGACGTTGACGAGCCCGGTCAGGGTTTCACCCCAACTGGAAGCCTGTTGCGCTTGCGCCTGCTGGTGGGCCATGTAGCCCGCGACTTGCTGATTCATGGCGGCCGAGCGCGCTTGATGGTAAGCCTGCATTTGCTGCATGAACTGAGAAAAGTTGGCACGAATCTGCTGCAAGCCGACCTGGGTGAGCTGATCCTGGTATTGCACCCATTGAGGATTCTTTTCCCAGGAATCGATCATGTGCTGGGTCATCGCGTGGACCTGAGCGAGGCGGTCTGGAGCGGAAAGAATACTGATGGGCATGGCCACCCAGAAAGCGGAACTGGAATCGAGGGTGTTGCGGACGAAAACGGTGGCGACGCGCGGTCCATCGGAGGTATCGCAGTTGAAGGAAACCGCGGCGTCCGACGACTTGGCGTTGGACACTTCTTCCCACTTCGCAGGGATGGACGGAGTCCAGTCTGGAGCACGAGGAGTCATGTTCCGGCAGATTTGCGAGAAGCGGTGCTTGGCATAGAGTTCGGCGTAGGGCTGCGCTTCCTGATAGCGCGCGACCACCATTTGGAACTGCTGCGGCTTCGCATAAGTTTGGCCTTCACGTCCGGTGCGGGGACCGGGAAGCGCATAAGGAGGAATGTTCACATCATCGAGCCGCACGATAGCCTTACCATCCAGAGAACGAATATCGATCATCCAGCGCACGTCAAAATAACCGAAGCGGTACATGCCACCCTGGACCTGCCAGCCCAGAGGGACATCTATGGAGAAAGCGCCCTCGGCAGAATCGGCGTAGCGAATCCACTGAGTTTTGTCGGCGGTGGATGAAGTTGCAGTGCTGGTAAGCGAGGAGGCAAAGGCATAAAGGCAGCAGAAAACAACACAGATGGGAACCGAGGTTTTCCAGGTCATGGCGAACTCCCGAGGAAAGTCTGTTTCGTACGAACCTGGTTCGGGGACTTCGGCAGGCCTTTACACCCGCAACAGACAACAATGCAATTCAAATTTTGGCGCACTCGAAAAGCTCGGATGCGACCGTTAATCGATTTCTGCTTCGATGAGTCTCAGCGCGACGCTTTTCTTTTCGCCCGGTTGTAGATCTATCGTTTCCCCTCTTGTGGAGTATTTGGTGGCGAAATCGGGAGCGTGCGAGTCTTGAGTTGGGGGATCACAGCGGTACCGAGACAAACGGGGTACACTCAGGCGAACCACGGAGAGACTGGTATCGATGTTGGACCCTAGAATCCGAAAGGTGGCCCGTGATGCTCAAGCGAAGCCTCCAAACTACGGTCGAAAGCATACTCGGAAGAGCAGATGTGCGCATCAATGGCAGCCGTGCATGGGACATTCAGGTGCATGATGAGCGCTTTTATCCAAATGTGATCTCGCGCGGCGCCCTCGGCCTGGGCGAATCGTACATGGACGGTTGGTGGGACTGCGCCGATCTCGCGCAGATGTTTTGCCAATTGCTACAGGCACATCTGGATCGAGAAAGCGCAGTGAATTGGTCCGCCATATTGGTGTGGCTGAAGGCCAAATGTGGGAACCGGCAGCGAAAATCAGGCGCAACCGAGAACGTGCACCATCATTATGACCGCGGCAATGACCTATATCGCAACATGCTGGGCCGCTGGATGTTGTACTCGTCGGCGAATTGGGAAGAAGCGGGCAATCTGGATGAAGCGGGCGAAGCAAAACTGGAATTCGTTTGCCAGAAACTGAATTTGCGCACGGGTCAGAAGATTTTGGACATCGGTTGCGGCTGGGGCGGATTCGCCAAATGCGCCGCGCAGAGGTATGGAGTTCAGGTAGTAGGCATCACCTTATCGGAGGAACAAGTCAAGTATGCGCGGCAAATCTGCGCGGATTTACCGGTAGAAATTCGGCAGCAGGATTACCGGGATTTGAACGAACCATTCGACCACATCATTTCCCTGGGCATGCTGGAACATGTGGGTCAAAAAAATTACCGGCGGTACATGGAAACTGTACGAAGCTGCCTGAAACGGAATGGACTGTTTTTCCTGAATACGATTGGCGCGCACGAATCGGGGCACGGTCTGAACCCGTGGACGGACAAATATATTTTCCCGGGAGCGGTGCTGCCGTCGATTAGATGGATTGCTTGTAATGGAGGAACTGCGGGACTGGGCGGAATATTACGAAAAAACCCTGATCGCCTGGTACGAACAGTTCCAATCCAATTGGGACAAGCTGAAAGCCAGCTACAGCGAGCAATTTTACCGCATGTGGAAATACTATCTGCTGTCGTGCGCTGGAGCGTTTCGTTCAAAAGCGATCCAGGATTGGCAGATCGTGCTGTCCTGCTGTTGAAATCGGGTGCTACAAAGACCATTCCCATGTATGCCAGTAATGCCGCTAGCTTAGCAAACGTTCCAGCAATATCGTCCCGCTTTCAATTCAAGCTGGTCCGGTTTGCATACATTATTGTCGTGGTGCTTGGGGCGTGGGCGCTGGCAGGGTATCTGGCGACCATGCCGGTGGTCGGCAATCATTCGTTCTGGCGGGAGAGGAGGGCGGAGCCGGATGATTTCGGCCTCAGGGCTCAAGACGCGTCATTCTTGGCGCTCGACGGCGTTCCACTTCGCGGCTGGTACGTCCCGGCGCAGGGCGAAGCTCGCGGAACCGTGGTTTTGGCACATGGCATCGATGGGAACAGCTCGGACATGCTTCCGCGGGCGTGGTTCCTGGAGCACGCGCATTACAATACCCTGCTGGTGGACCTACGCGCTCACGGCAAAAGTGGCGGCGACTATGCCACACCCGGGTACGTGGAGGCGCGCGATATTCTCGGGTCTTTGACATATCTTCGGCATACTCAGCAGATCGAGGGCCCCATTGTTGTGTTCGGCCACTCTTACGGTGCAGTTGCAGCGTTGTACGCTGCTGCACAATCCCCGGACATCGCTGCGGTGATTGCAGATGGTGCGTTCATTTCTTTTGACAATATGATGAAGCGCGCAACCACGCTGCTGGCACAAGACCCGGAGCGATCTTATTTGGATAGGTTGGGGCTGGAATTGGCGGGCTCGCGTTTTGCCGAATGGGCAGTGATACCGATGTACTATTTGCGAACCGGAGTTTGGCCGAGCAGTCAGAAAGCCAATGTGCTGCAGGCAATACCGCGAATCGGCGACCGTCCGATCCTGTTCATTGCGGGACAGCGCGACGAGATTTGCCCGCCGCAAAATACCCGGATTATGTATGATGCGGCGCTGAGTTCTAAAAAGGGGTTATTGATCGTACCGAACGCGGAGCACGATGCCACGTATGCGACTGCGCCGAACCTTTATGAGCAGACCGTCGAGCAGTTTCTGCAAAAGGCGCTTCGACCTTCCAGTCCTGAAAGGTAGCAAGGTGTTGGCCCGGTGAACCGACGGAAATTCTCCTAGAGAGGACGACAATGAAAAAAACACTCGCGGTTATATCAGTTGCGTTTTTGTTTCTAATTATGGCCGGCCTGGCGTTTGCCAAAAAGGACGATTTTGCCGGCACTTGGAAACTGGACGCCAACAAATCAAAGTTTTCAACTGGCCAAAGCCGGAAAAGTGAAACTCGCGTAGTTGAATTTAGCGCCCAAGGAATGAGGGTTAGCGTCAAACGGGTGAACGCCGACGGCAATACGCAAGAATTTGAGTACACGACCAATCTGGACGGCAAAGATTATCCAATTACTGGCGCTGGACCCTATGGAGCGAATACGATTGCATCCAACTTGGCGGATCCAAATACGATTCAAGCGACTTTGAAAAATCAGAACAAGCTGGTAGCTACGGCTACCGCTGTCGTATCGAAGGATGGAAAAGTGCTCACCATCACGACAAAGGGAACGGATTCGAATGGGAAGCACTTCCACAATGTTTCGGTGTACGACAAGGTTTCGAACCAGCAGTAGACGCCGACGCTTAATCCAATGCAGCGCCACCCGCAACTCGCCAAATATTTGAAGTGCAGTTAGAGATTGTCGCAGAAGAAAACGGTTAAACCGCTCGAGGCGGAAGGGGGCACTGCGGGTAACTCATAAAGAAAGTAGCGGATGAGCCTGTAAGCCGGATTTTGTGTAGCGCAGCTCTTGCGAGTTGCGCTGCGACGATCATTCCTCTAGCCCCGGCCTCGCGACCGGGATCGAGCGACCTACCCGAGGGTTCATCGATTCATGCCGCTTACGCAGCAGGAAAGGGAGCCCGCTCTTGCGAGCGCGCTCAGCGAGCCGGGCCAGCTCTGGCCTCCTATTTGGTCTTGCACCGCGCGGGGTTTTCCGTGCCGGCAGCATTGCTGATGCCGCGGTGGGCTCTTACCCCACCTTTTCACCCTTACCGTCGTCGCGTTCCATTGGAAGATGTCCCAGAGGTTTTCCTCTGGTCTATCACCGGGGCACGCCACGCAGGCGGTCTATTCTCTGTGGCACTTTCCGTGAACCGCATCACCGGCTTGAGGCCGTGAGCGGCTCCCCTGGCGTTACCAGGCGCGTTGCCCTACTTTGCTTGCGCAAAGTGGTGTCCGGACTTTCCTCCCGTCCGACCTGCTTGCGCAGGGCAGACCAGCGATCGTCCAGCTCACCCGCCATCTTGATTATACCGTGTATATCCAATATAGCGTTGGCTTTCACGCCCAGGCAGAGCGGACGGATCACTGCAAGAAATTGGGATCTACGTTTGCCTCAATAACTTCTCGAAGTCCGATTCTGTGAGGATCGCAACGCCCAGTTCTTTAGCCTTGTCGTACTTTGACCCTGGGTCCGTGCCGACCACGACGTAATCTGTTTTCTTGCTGACGGAGCCGCTGACTTTCCCGCCATGCTGCAGGACCAATTCGCCGGCTTCTTCACGGGAACGATTGGCCAGCCCACCGGTGAAGACGAAGCTCTTGCCAGCGAGTTTTTGGCTCTTCACTTCTCTTTTTTCCGCCTTCGGATGGACGCCCGCCTTATTAAGCCTTTTGATCAAATTGCGATTGTCCGGTTCGCTGAAGAATTCGGTAATGCTCGAAGCCACCTTCGGACCTACTTCCGGCACGTTTTTCAATTGCTCGGTAGTCGCTTTGGCCAACTCGTCTACCGAGGAAAAATGTTGCGCCAGCAACTGTCCCGTGCGTTCTCCCACAAACTGAATTCCCAGCGCGTATATCAGGCGATCGAGAGGCTGTTTCTTGCTCCCCTCGATTTCATTTATTAGATTCTGCGCGGATTTTTCTCCCATGCGGTCAAGGTTGGCGACTGCATCTACCGTCAGCGAATACAAATCCGCAACATCCTTCACCATGCCCTTCCCCACTAACTGGTCGACGATCTTTTCGCCGAGGCCGTCGATATTCATGGCATGGCGCCCCGCGAAGTGCTGCACCGATTCCTTGAGTTTCGCGGGGCAGGCTGAATTCACGCAGCGGTAGGCCACTTCCCCTTCCACTTTGTGAATCGCTCTGCCGCAGACCGGGCATTTTTTGGGCATTAGGAACGGGATGCGGTCTTTGCCTTCCTTCACCACTTTCAAGACGTGCGGGATCACTTCGCCGGCGCGCTCGATCAATACCGTATCGCCAATCTGCAAGCCCAATCGCCCAATTTCATCCATGTTGTGCAAAGTGGACCGGCTTACGGTGACACCACCCACCTGCACCGGCTCCAGCACAGCTACCGGCGTCAGCGTGCCCATGCGTCCCACCTGCACGACGATGTCTTTCACTACCGTTTGTTCCTGCCGCGCGGGATATTTGTAGGCAATCGCCCAGCGGGGAGCTTTCGAGGTGAACCCCAGCTCGTTTTGCAGGGCGGTCGAGTTTAATTTAATCACCACGCCATCGATGTCGTAGGGGAGTTTTTCGCGCTTGCCGTCCCAAGCTTCGCAATAGGCGATGACCGCGTCGATGCCATCACACAATTTCCAGTCATCCGAGGAGCGGAATTGCATCTGCTTGAGCGCTTCCAGCGATTCTGAATGCTTGGCGAATGGCACTCTTCCATCCACGTAAAGGTAATAGGCAAAGAAATCCAGCTTGCGTTGCGCGGTGATGGCGGGGTCCAACACGCGTACCGCGCCGGCCGCGGCGTTCCGGGGATTCACGAAAATCTTGCCGCCAATTTCGTCTTGTTGGCGGTTCAGAGCCTCGAAGGATTTGCGCGTCATCACGATTTCGCCGCGTACCTCGAAGCTTTTCTGTAGCTTGAGCTTTTTCAGTGTGCCAGTTTCCACACGCAGCGGAATCGATCGGATGGTCTTCACGTTGGGGGTAACGTCTTCGCCGGTGGTACCGTCGCCACGGGTCACTCCACGAACCAGCAAGCCATCCTCGTACTGCAGCGAAATGCTGAGGCCATCAAATTTGTGCTCGGCGATATATTCGTTCACCAGGCGACCGGTGCCCTCGCGGACGCGGCGGTCCCAGTCTCGCAAAGCATCAAAGGAAAACGCATTGTCGAGGCTGAGCATCGGGCGGGCGTGACGCACTGTGCTGAAGCCTTCGCGGGGGGCGCCCCCAACACGAACGCTTGGAGAGTCCGGAGTCTTCAAGTCTGGAAACCGCGCCTCCAGCTCCTTCAGGCGGTTCATCAGCTTGTCGAATTCGGCGTCGGAAATTTCTGGCTGGTCTTTTACGTAATACAGATACTCGTGGTTACGGATTTCTCCCCGTAGTTTCTCTATGTCCTTCTTGACCTTTCCGTCCGCTTTGGCCATAGCTGCTCTTTGCTATCCCGAAAACCCTTCCACCCACAACTCCCGACACAATATATCGCGCCGATATCCGGCGAGAAATCGCGGTCGGTATTATATGCGATCCAGGCAGCAACCCCAGGTATGGGTCTAAAGACCCGCCACTACACAGGCTTCAACCCTGGCGTACTCATTATTGCGAAGGCACCATGCGGATGGAAACACGATAACGCCGGTAATCCGAATAATGGTGAACGTTTCGAAACGCCTCTTCGACTTGGTGCTGGCCAAATCTGCCGATTTTCATATACACGGTGACGTCACGAGGCAGCCACAGGGACGTGGAGACATCCGCAAGGCGCACTTCGCTGAAGTCGACTTTGGTGGTCTGCTCCTCGAGCCCGACTTGAGGCTGTGGCATCAACAGATCCGTCCTGATTTGCAGGATGTGGAAAGTTTGCTTGTCCACCCAGGCGATTCCCTGGGTGAGCAGATGCACGACGCCCTCTGGACCAATCATTGTGACACTCGAGGTGGCCTTGTCGGGCTGCTGGGCAAACCCCACCACGTACGTGTCACCCGCACGAAGTTTTTCATCGCCAAGGTATCGGTAAGTGGATTCGGACTGCGCGTTCGTGGATAGACTTGCAGAGAGGAGAGCGAAGCCGGAAGTAACCAAGAATCCACGTTGAAGGCCGGGGGCGTCCAATCGATTGCCTTGGTCGTCCGTGCGATATTCCTCGAAGTCCGCGTGGGCGCCGTTTTCGTGCCGAACAATCAAATAGCTGTCATGAATGGAAACGCGGCTGCTGCCGGATCCGAACCCAAGCAACCTCTCCTGCTGAATCTGCTCATTCGCTTCCACATCCACCAAATCCTCGAAAAACTGGTCGACCTGCTCGCCGGTCTTCCGCAGGATGATCTGCAATGGCTGCTGGTCGGACGCTGGGCGAATGCCGCGCAACTCCGGAATACGTTTCTCTAGCTGTTTCAGTGGCTCTTCGAAATATGGGTGCACTATTGCGCCAGAGGTGTCTTGTGGGTTTGCCCCTTGTGGGCCGCTCGGTAGAGTGTTGGGGGACATGCGGCCGTCCGTCAAATGCATGAAGAAGAACCCGAGGATAAAAATGATTACAAACATAGGAGGCCAAACGCCACCATAGCACATCACTTGTCGGCTTTTCCCGATGAGCCAGCCCGGGCTATGCACTTCGAGCCGCATTGGTTAGTGCATTCTTTCTGGTGCTTTGCATATTTAGCTGTTGGTACATTCTGGGCGTTCGCGTGCATGGGACCTTTTCAGCTGTGCATAGGAACTTTCAGCTACAATAAAGGTTTGTCTGCAGGCGACTTAATGGACACGCTCATCCAAAACGCTCTACTGATTCACAATCCTAACGCCGGGAATGGCGGCAATGGCCGGCGGCGGCTGGTCGACCAGGCTCGGCAGATCCTGGCTTCGAACGGCATCGAAGCCGATCTGGCGGAAACCACCGGGCCGGGTCACGCTACGGAAATCGCGGAACAAGCTGTACGCGACCGGCGGCAACTGGTGATCGCGTGCGGTGGGGACGGCACGCTGAATGAGGTTGTCAACGGGCTGGCCCAATCTTCGAATGGCGATCGCGTTCCGCTGGCGCTTCTGCCCGGGGGCACCGCGAACATTCTGGCAAAAGAACTGGATCTCCCTTGGGATATCCCGCGTGCCGCGCGGCGGCTGGTGAACGGCGAAATTCGCGAAATTGCGCTAGGACTGGCAACCCCGGTAGAGCAACCGGCGCGTAAGCGTTACTTTCTGTCGGTAGCTGGAGCGGGACCGGATGGAATGATCGTGTATTCGGTCGACCTGGGGCTGAAGGCGCGCGTGGGCATTCTGGCGTACTGGTGGCAAGGCGCGCGTGAAGTGTTGCGGTATACGTTTCCGCGCTTTCGCGTTCGCGCGGGTGACCGCCAGCTGGAAGCGACGCTGGTCGTTGTCGGCCGTACGAAACATTATGGCGGGCCGTTCAAGATTACGGATCAGGCGGACTTGTTCGAAGACCAATTTGAAGTGATGGCGCTTACGACCCAGAGCGGCTTCCGCTATTTGAGCTATCTTCCAACGTTGTGGATGGGAAACCTCCGCAAAGAGGAAGACGTGCACTTCTGGAAAGCTGAATCGTTGGTCTGTGAACCGCTCGATTCCAAGCCGGTCTATGCGCAGGCAGATGGCGAACCGCTGACCCGCCTGCCGATCGAATTTTCGATTGTGCCCCGGGCACTGAAATTGCTGGTGCCCCGCGGAACCGTGCGATCGAATGGTGACGCCGGAAAAAGCTAGATCGTGGACATTGCCACGCATGCTCTCGCTTCTTACGTGCTCGCGCGTGGATTTTTCCCGCGCCACCGCTGGCCCGTTGCGGTGGGCATGATTTTAGCGGGGACTGTAGCGGACGTTGACCTACTGAGCGCCTTCGCCGGTCCTGCGGCTTACTTCGCGACAAGGCATATCTACACGGACTCGATTCTGGGTACCGTGGTGATCCTTTTTCTGGCGGCGCTGTTCACGTGCGCGATCAGCAAGAAACCACCCGAAGCATTCTCGGCGATAGTGTTGCCGGTTACGGTAGCGGCCGTTGTACATCTGGCGCTTGATGTTTTTCAGTCGGAGGGCATCGCCTTGTTGTGGCCGTTCCGGCACAAGCGTTTTGCGATGGATTGGCTGCCGCCGCTGGATCCGTGGATTCTGGCGCTGCTGGTGGCGGGAATCCTAGTGCCGGAGCTGTTGCGGTTGGTATCTTCGGAAATTGGGGCACGCGATAAAGCGCCGCGGGGCCGCAACGGTGCGATTGTCGCCATGGTTTTCGTGGCGCTGTACATTGGAGCGCGCGCAACGATTCATTCCAGTAGCGAGGCGCTGCTGGAGCCTCATTCTTATCATGGAGAATCCGCTCATCACGTAGGAACGTTCCCCGACACACTTTCGATTGCTACTTGGCACGGGGTAGTGGAAACACGTTCGTTCGTTTGCCTGGCGGAAGTGCCCGTGGGGCCTGGGCGAAATTTCGACCCCGAGAGCGCCGAGTGTTTGCACAAGCCGGAGCCTTCTCCGGAACTGGACGCCGCTCAGAAAACGCGCGTTGCGCAAGAATATTTGCAAGCCATGCCGTTCCCGCGCGCGGTGGTGGACAAAACGGAAAGTGGCTATGAAGTGGTGATTCGGTCGATGCGCGATCTGGCGGAAAATGAAACGCGGCGTCGAGTCGCTGCACTGATTCAAGTGGATTCTAATTTTGCGGTTGCCAGCCAAGAATTGGTCTGGGTACGCGACCTGCATCTGCGCTGAGGATTCCAAACGGAGGTGCCGAGCTGAGCGCTACTCTACCTCCCGCAAGACGAGCTGGGACAACAAATAGCTGACAATCACAACAACAATCATGCCCAGCGAAACCTGTACCTTATGTTGCGCAATGAACGGCAGCGCCTGGTCCCCATAGCGAACTGCCAAATAGCCCTCGCCAAAGTATCGAATGGCGCGAGCCAGCACGATCGCAGCCGTGAAACTCCGAAACGGTACTTTGAATACGCCCGCGGCGAACACAAAGATTTTGAACGGCGTCGGCGGAGGCAGCAGCGCCGCTGCCAGAATTCCCCCGAACCCGTTTTTCACCACCCAACGTTGAATTGCTTTTCCGCGACGCCCGGCCTTCTTCTGGTAAAAAACGTCGCCGCCTTTCCTGGCGATGAAATACAGCACAATACACCCCAGGGCCGAACCCAACATGGCCATGGCGGCATAGAGCGGCATACGCAAAGGCTTCTGAATGCTCAGCTCAATTAACAAAAGATCGTTGATCACCGGAAAAGTCAGCACGGAGGAATCGAGAAAGGAAATCAGGAACAATCCTGGCGCGCCGATAGAAGCGGCAAAGCCGAGAATTCTGTGTTTCCACTCAATCAACGGCGAAACCAAGCGCGGCCCCTCTCTTTGTCGTCCATGTAGGACTGGCCTGTGCCAGTCCCCTCACAACAAGGTCTCAATGGATTCGGTGATCACGTCGTAAACGCGGTGCAATTCGTCCGGCTCGATCACATAGGGAGGCAAGACGTAGACGACATTGCCTAGCGGGCGAAGCAAGACGCCACGATCGAGGAAAAATCCATAAAGTCTCGGGCGCAACGCCGAAAGATAGCCGGCGTCATCCGCGTTCAACTCGATTGCTCCCATCGTGCCGATCTGCCGCACATCGCCGACCTGGTGCATCTGGCGCAATGGCGCTAGACGCTCACCGTGAATTCTGGCAATCGTGGCGATTCGATCGAAGACCGGCTCATCTTCAAAAATCTGCAGGTTGGCGTTGGCCGCCGCACAGGCCAGCGCGTTTCCAGTATAAGAATGCCCATGGTAGAACGTATGCATCCGGTTTTCGCTGCTAAATGCAGCTTCGACGCGGTTGGTGCAAAGCGTTACGCCCATGGTGAGGAAGCCGCCGGTAATGCCCTTCGAAACGCACATCAAATCGGGCACTACATTCGCTAAATCGCAGGCGAACATTTTTCCGGTGCGACCGAATCCGGTCAGCACCTCGTCTGCAATCAGCAAAACGTCATACCTAGTGCATAGAGCACGGACGCGCTGAAGATATTCCACCGGATGCACGATCATTCCACCCGCACCTTGCAACAAAGGTTCGACGATTAACGCGGCAATGCGGTCGCTCCGTTCCTCCAGCAATTTCTCCAATTGCTGTGTACACTCGATGTGGCAAGTTTCCCGCTTCAATCCTACCGGACATCGATAGCAATACGCAGAGTTGACGCGATGGACCGGGTAGCGCATGGAACGGAAGGGTCGCGTGAATGGCGACTCGTCGCTCACCGACATGGCCCCGGCGGTGTCGCCGTGATAGCCGTGGGCCAGCGCAACCAGCTCGGTTTTTTCAGGGCGCGACAAATTCTGAAAATGCTGAACTGCTAATTTCAGGGCCACTTCTACCGCTGTCGACCCGTCATCGGAGAAGAAAAGGTGCTTCAATTCCGCAGGCAGCCATTTGCTGAGCCTCGCTGCCATTTCCTCCGCGCCCTCATGCGAAAATCCCGCCAAAATCACATGTTCGAGCTTACGGGCCTGCTCCGCGATCGCCGCAGCGATCCGCGGATTGGCGTGACCGTGTAAATTAACCCACCAGGACGAAATCGCATCAATGATTTTGCGACCGTTTTCCAGGTGCAGATACACGCCCTCCGCGCGACGCACCAGTAGCGGCGGAGGATCAAGCGCACTATTTGTAAAGGGATGCCAAATCTTCAGCGAAGACGTCATTGCGCAAATGCAGAACGGTCGAAGTGGTTCAGAAAAACCTGCATCAGGGCGGTGCGATGTAAGTTCGGAAGCTTGGGAATTTCGCCAATCACGCGAACGTGGCCAAATTTTTCGATGGTTTCGCGATTCTCGCGGTTCTGATCACCGATCAGGACCACTCCGTGGACGGGCAATTCCGCAGCGTGCAGAGCCGCCAGTGTCAGCAAGGTGTGATTGATGGTTCCCAATCCGCTGCGTGCCGCCAAAATTACTGGTAATTTAAATTTCACCATCATGTCCAACATGAACTGCTTACCATTGATCGGCACCAACACACCGCCAGCACCCTCCACGATCAACCAATCATTTAACAGGCTGGTGGGCGGGTTGATGCGGTTCAGATCGATTTCCACGCCGGCCCATCGCGCGGCCAAATCCGGCGAAACCGGAGGCACAAATTTGTAGACTTCCTCGAGCGTGCGGTCGGTCCCAATCCCGGCAAGGCGCATAACCGTGACCCGGTCGGAGCCTTCCAGCGTGCCGGTCTGAATGGGCTTCCAGTACACGGCGTCCAGCGCGGCACACAGTAGTGCAGCCAAGGTGGTTTTGCCGACTCCGGTGTCCGTACCGGTAATAAAAAAGTGGCTTCTCATGCGTATCTCGCTGTCGTCCGTGGCGCTTTTTCTTCTTTCCACTGGGTCAACGACGTGACCAGGCGATTCAACTCTTCTTCCGGGATTCGCGTTGTAAGCGACAGCCGTAGCCGCGCTTTTCCTGTTGGAACCGTGGGCGGCCGAATCCCGCGCACAGCAAATCCGCTGTTTTGCAGGTGGTCGGCCGCGCGCATGGTATCTTCATTGCTACCTAAAATCACTGGCACAATCTGGCTTGCGCTTGCCCCGGTGTCGAAGCCCGCTTGCCGGAGGGCATGACTCAGGGCAGCGGCTCTCTTCAGCAAGACCTGGCGTTCCATATCCATGGCGATCGCCAGTTTCAATGCCGCACTGATTTGATCCGCGAAATACGGCGGCAAGGCCGTGCTGAATATAAAGGTTCTGGCGTGATTCACCAAATGGTCTTTCATGACCGCCGGTCCGCACACAAACGCTCCTGCAGATGCCAGGGCCTTTCCGCAAGTATGAATTGTAGCGAGCACCTGCGGCAGTATGCCCGTTTCGGCAGCCAGCCCGCAGCCGCTTTTGCCCTGCACTGCCGTAGCATGGGCCTCGTCTACGATCATCGCAGCGCCAAACTTCTCTGCCAGAACAGCCATGTTCTTTAGCGGAGCGATGTCTCCGTTCATGCTGAATACGCTTTCGGTCACGATGATTCTGCGCCACGGCGCACCGGCGTCTTGCCGTAACGAATCTTCGAGGGCATCGAGATCCAAGTGCGGATAGATGACCTTGCGCGCCCCCGATAAGCGCATTCCATCGATCAGGCTGGCATGATTCAATACGTCCGAATACACAACGTCATCCGGCCCGACGAGCGAGGAGAGCAAGCCGACGTTGGCCGCATAACCGCTGCTGAAGAAGAGCGCGGCCTCGGTGCCCGCAAATTCTGCAAACTCCTCTTCCAACCTACGCCATCCTTCCGTTTGTCCAGAGAGCAGCCGAGATGCAGTGCCTCCGATTCTTGATGAATTCGTTACTGCGTGCGCAACGGCTTCGCGCAGCGAAGGATGTTCGGCCAATCCCAAGTAATCGTTGGAACAGAAATCGATGCCACGAATTTCCGCGAGGGTGCGCCTTTGGTGCTGTTGTTCGAGCGCACGCAGCCCTTTTTCCAGCGCGGCCTTCCAAGTTGATAGGACGTCATCCGGCATGAGATTCCAACGGCCTCATTCCCAGGCTTTGTAGCAACTGCATATCGTCGTCCTCGCCGGGGTTTGGTGTGGTCAACAACTTCTCACCAACGAATATGGAGTTCGCACCAGCGAGGAAGCACAACGTGACCGCTTCGGGCGACAGTTGTTTCCGGCCGGCGGCCAGGCGCACCCGGGAACTGGGCATCAGAATTCGCGCGGTGGCGATGGCACGCACCATCTCCAGGGGTTCCAGCGGAGGGACTGAAGCAAGCGGCGTTCCTTCGACTCTGACCAACATGTTAATGGGCACACTTTCCGGATGCGGCCGCAAGGTGGCCAGTTGATGCAGCAACCCTATGCGGTCACTAGCCTTTTCGCCCATTCCCAGAATGCCCCCGCAGCACACAGTAATACCCGCTTTGCGGACCGCGGCTAACGTTTTTAATCTTTCTTCGTAGACGCGCGTGGTGATAATCGAGCCGTAAAACTCGGGGGACGTATCCAGATTGTGGTTATACGCGGTCAGTCCCGCATCTTTCAGCCGCACCGCCTGGTTTTCCGTCAACATTCCCAACGTGCAGCACACTTCCAGGCCCAATGCGGAAACTCCGCGGACCATCTCCAGAACGGTGTCGAATTCCCTGCCCTGCGGGGCGTCGCGCCAAGCCGCGCCCATGCACATGCGCGTTACTCCCCGGGTCTTGGCCTCGCGGGCTACATCAATCACATGCGCGGGATCCATTAGTCCGTGCCGTTGCACGTCGGCATCATAATGGGCACTCTGGGGACAGTAGGCGCAATCTTCCGGGCAGCCCCCGGTCTTGATGGAAATCAACTGGCAGGTTTGCACGCGATCGGTTTTGTGAAACGCGCGGTGCACGGTTTGTGCGCGATACACCAGTTCGGGAAGCGCCGTATCGAAAATCTCCTGCACCTCGCTCTTGCTCCAGTCGTACCGCGGTTCAGCCTCGCCGGTAATCTGGGCTAACGCTTCGCCATCCCTGTTCATTTTGTTTTTTCCACCTGGCCCGGCAGTATTAGCAACTACTTCGTAGCCCTTCATACTATCATCAGCTATCGAATTCAGGCCATTTCGCAGGTCACATAAGAGCGCAGTTTTTTCGATGAAGTGCCCGCATTGCCCGCAAATGGTTTGACCCTATCGTTCACAAGATGTTATAAAACAATGTTATCCATTCGCTCTCCCGCGACATAGGGTATGTCGGGGTGGTCTAGACCCGCCCAGGGGTCTGAGGGAATCGTGGGCGCGCCTATGGATTCCTCTCCCGTCCGAAGTGTGGGAGCTTATCATTACCGGTAAGACGCTCCCTGTGGATAATGATGTTGCAGGTTCAATGGACTTTGCTTTCCGTTGAACCGGTTGTGTGTTTGGTAGTGGTTGGGGCCTTAACGGGCTTTCCGTTCGGACGCTCTGCCCCACAAAATCGAATGGTCAATGTTTCTGGAGGAAATCCATGTGCATCCCGATGTTCCCTGCCTGGGCCAAGTGCGGCGTGCTTGCGAAACGCCTTTCGGCTGCACTCGCTCTGTCATTGCTTTCGGCCGCGGCCTTGCTGGCTGCTCCCGCCGAAGAAGTTGGGGGTGAAGCCAACCTTCGCCTTCCCGATCTTTCTTCGGTATCGTTCCTAGGGATCGATGGCCACAAATTGCTGCTGTTCGGCATTGGCATTTGCATCCTGGGTTTGCTTTTCGGCATGACCATTTTTGTGCGCCTGAAAAACATGCCGGTTCACCGTGCCATGCGGGAAATTTCCGAACTGATTTATGAAACCTGCAAAACCTATTTGGTCACGCAAGGCAAATTTCTTCTGCTCCTGTGGATTTTCATCGCCGTCATCATCGTGCTCTATTTTGGTGTACTTGCACCGGTGGCAGGGAAGTCTGTCGCGGTCACTCTTCCGGTCATTCTGGCGTTCAGCCTCATCGGCATGGGAGGCAGCTACAGCGTGGCCTGGTTCGGTATTCGCGTAAACACCTTCGCCAATTCCCGGACGGCCTTCGCCGGACTCCGCGGCATTCCCTATCCGATCAATAAAATTCCGCTGCAGGCTGGCATGAGCGTCGGCATGATGCTGATCAGCGTTGAACTACTGATGATGCTCATCATTCTTCTGTTCATTCCCGGCGACTATGCTGGCCCCTGCTTCATCGGCTTCGCTATCGGCGAATCCCTCGGTGCCGCTGCTCTCCGCATCGCCGGTGGCATCTTCACCAAGATAGCCGATATCGGCTCCGACCTTATGAAAATCGTCTTCAAGATCAAGGAAGACGACGCTCGCAACCCCGGCGTGATCGCCGATTGCACCGGCGACAATGCCGGAGACTCAGTCGGTCCAACGGCCGATGGCTTCGAAACCTATGGTGTCACCGGCGTCGCTCTGATCACCTTCATTCTTCTGGCCGTCAAGAGTCCGACCATCCAGGTTCAGCTACTCGTCTGGATTTTCGTAATGCGCGTCATCATGCTCATCGCCAGCGCCATCGCCTACTTCACAAACGGGGCCATCCAAAAAGCCCGCTATGGCAACGCCAAGGAGATGAACTTCGAGACTCCTCTTACCTGGCTCGTTTGGATCACCTCCTTCGTGTCCATCGCCCTCACTTACTTGGTTTCCGCCTTCATTATTCCGGTCCTCGACGGTGACTCCTCGCAGTGGTGGAAGCTCGCGACCATCATCTCCTGCGGCACGCTGGCAGGCGCGGTGATTCCCGAATTGGTCAAAGTGTTCACCTCTACCGAATCGCGTCACGTCAAGGAGGTGGTCACCTCCGCTCAGGAAGGCGGCGCATCCCTCGGCATTCTGTCCGGATTTGTAGCCGGCAACTTCTCTGCGTACTACCTCGGTATTACGATGGTGGCGCTCATGTCCATCGGATATCTCATCAGTAACCTGGGGCTGGCCAGTTTTATGCTGGCGCCGCCGGTGTTTGCCTTCGGCTTGGTAGCCTTCGGCTTTCTGGGCATGGGACCAGTCACCATAGCGGTCGATTCCTACGGTCCAGTCACCGACAATGCCCAATCGGTTTATGAGCTCTCGCTGATCGAGCAAATTCCAAATATTGCGTCGGAACTGAAGAAGGACTACGACATCGACGTGGACTTCGAGCGGGCCAAGCATCTTCTGGAAGCCAACGATGGTGCCGGCAACACTTTCAAAGCTACTGCTAAACCTGTGCTCATCGGCACGGCCGTCGTCGGCGCCACCACGATGATCTTCTCGATCATTATGGCGCTCACCAATGGCTTAACCTCGGGTGTCAATAACCTCTCTCTTCTCCATGCTCCCTTCGTCCTTGGGCTGATCACTGGCGGAGCCATGATCTACTGGTTCACCGGCGCTTCCACCCAGGCCGTGACTACGGGCGCCTACCGGGCCGTCGAGTTCATCAAGGCCCACATCAAACTGGAAGGCGTGGAAAAGGCCAGCGTCAGCGATTCGAAAAAGGTCGTCCAAATCTGCACCCAATACGCCCAGAAGGGCATGCTCAACATTTTCATTGCTGTCTTTTTCGCTACTCTCGCTTTCGCTTTCGTTGAACCCTTCTTTTTCATCGGCTATCTCTTCTCCATCGCCATTTTCGGTCTCTACCAGGCGATCTTCATGGCCGATGCCGGCGCTGCCTGGGACAATGCCAAGAAAATCGTCGAAGTGGAACTCAAGCAGAAAGGCACGCCGCTGCACGACGCCACGGTAATCGGCGATACCGTCGGGGATCCCTTTAAGGACACCTCTTCCGTAGCGCTCAATCCAGTGATCAAGTTCACGACCCTGTTCGGGTTGCTGGCGGTGGAGCTGGCCGTCAAATTAACGTTCAAAAGCGACACGCTGTCGCATCTGCTAGCCCTTGGGTTCTTCGTGGTGTCGTTCATTTTCGTGTACCGTTCATTTTTTGGTATGCGCATCAAGGGTGCGCAAGTCGAATAACACTTTTCAGCATTGGCAAATTTGCGAAAGCGGCGGCGAATCGCCGCGCTCCAAGAAATGCTAAAATCCGTTCAGTACATTGAGGTGCGTTTCATGAAAACAATGTTCTGGTTTGTTTCGAGCTGCATGCTTCTTCTTTCCGCCACTATCGTCCACGCGCAAGGCAGCACTGCTTGGAAAATCCACGATCTTAATCGGCCGGTTCCTCCGGTAATTACTCCCGGAACCTCCAGTACACAGGATGCAGCGGGTAAGGCACCATCGGACGCTATCGTGCTTTTCGATGGAAAGGACCTGTCTCAGTGGCTCGGTGAGGATGGCGGGGCGGCGAAGTGGAAAGTGGAAAACGGATACTTCGAAGTGGTCGCGCACACCGGTTACATTCACACGAAAAAACCCTTCGGCGATTGCCAGCTACATGTGGAATTTTCCGAGCCGGTTCCGCCAAAGGGCCAAAGCCAGGAACGCGGGAACAGCGGCGTTTTTCTGATGGGGCTGTACGAAATTCAGGTGCTGGATTCCTACGACAACAAAACCTATGCCGATGGGCAGGCCGCCGCCGTTTACGGCCAATATCCCCCATTGGTCAATGCTTCGCGGCCGCCGGGCCAGTGGCAGTCGTATGACATAGTGTTTCACGCCACGCATTTCGATAAGTCGGGCAAGCTGGTTAAACCCGCCCGTGTCACCGTATTCCACAATGGAGTTCTGGTGCAAGACAACGTGGAGATCCGGGGCCGCACCGCTATTGGCGACGTACCAACGTATATACCCGGCCCGGACAAAGCCCCGTTAGCTCTGCAGGACCACGGAAACCCTGTGCGTTACCGTAATGTCTGGATTCGCGAGCTGTAATTTGGAGTGCGGGAGAGTTGCTTCCGCTCTTGCGGCGTAACCCGATCTCGTCAAACTCTGGCGATGCGAGCCCTATGCCCGCAGCAATCCCACAAATTTCCGTGGATGATTATCGAACCCGGGGAATACTGGGCTCAAATCCTTTACTCCTAGATGCGCGGTCAAAATCTCGCCTACCACGGACCGGAAATCCGTTGTGAGCGCCAGGTCGCGCCCTTCATTCAGTTGATGATCACTCAACCCCGGCCATCGTCCGTAGACGTGGCCGCCTTTAACATCGCCGCCCATGACGAATATGCAATTCGCATGGCCGTGATCGGTACCACGATTCCCGTTTTCCTTTGCGGTGCGCCCGAATTCGCTCATGGTAACGACCATGATATCCGCCATGCGGTCGCCCATATCCTGATGAAAGGCCGCGAGCGATTGCCCCAAGTCCTTCAGCAGATTCGCCAGCTGCCCTTGGGCTCCGCCCTCATTCACATGGTTGTCCCAACCGCCGCAATCCAAAAACAAGACTTCAACACCGATGTCGGCCTTAATCATCACGCCAATCTGCTGCAAACGCTGGCCCACCGCGCTCTTGGGATAATCGGCGCCATTTTCCGGAGGATATTTCGTGGTGTCGATCTTGCGCAGTATATCGATCGCTTCAAACGTTTCCGCGCCGGTGCCGTGCAAGGCATGGTCCACGGACTGCGAATACATCGCCTCAAATCCGCCTTCGGCTACGTTGGCCATTGCCGCGGTCTGTGGCTGCACCTTGAATTGGCGCAAATCCGGAATGGCAATTGCTGCGGTGCTGCCCTGCAGCATTCGCGGCAAGTTCGGGCCCATGGCTACGGCGCGAAACGGCGACACGTTTTCTTCCGGCACTGTGCCGATCGCCCGATCAAGCCAGCCGTCTTCGGTGGCCTTCACACCGGGCGTGCCAGATTCCATGTAATCCTGGGCGTCGAAATGCGAACGGGTCGGGTCCGGTGATCCTGCTGCGTGCACAACGGCCAATTGATTCGCGTGAAATAGCGGAGCGAGCGCTGATAAGCCAGGATGCAGGGCGAAAAAACCATCCAAATCTACGGCGGTATCCTGGACACCACGACGGGGGGCCGGGATCGCGATGGTCGGGCGCATGCGGTAATAATTCGGCTCAGCGAAAGGCACTACGATATTCAGGCCATCCGCGGCGCCTCGCTGAAACAAGACAACGAGTTGCTTGTGCGCCAGGCCAGAAGTGGAAGCAACGGCCCGCTGCAAAAAAGCCGGCATGGTGCTGAGCCCTACCAAGCCAATGCCACTGCGCGTCAAGAAATAGCGTCGCGAGAATTTCGCCGGCCTCGCCCCTTCGCAACATTTATCGCTCATAATTCCTCGCTTCTACTTTGCGACCGACTGTATCCGCCGCTGCAATCTCAACGGCGGGACCGGCCGGCATACTCCAAATTACCTTCGCTGAAATTCGGGCGCGCCCAGCACCAATCCCGTCAACACTCCCAAATCCACCTGTTTCACCGGATCATCCAGCTTCGCCTGGGATATTTGCGGATTGTCTAGCTGCTTCTGCAGGGTATCCACGGTGCCCGGGCCCGCTTCTCCCAGGAAAACCTGTACCACACGATCAAGGATTGCCTTCGGTGCACTGCCACTCTCGGTTCCTAGCAGCGCAGCTAAATCACTGCGCGATCCACGGACTTTATTGCCGGCCAGCGCCAAGGAAAAATTCAGCCGATTCAACAGCGCCCCCGAATTCACCCACGTTTCCGCTTTATCCGAATAACCTGTCGGCGGCTGACATTGATACAGCGGCTCGCCAATTCGCCCGACCCACTGCACCAGCGGCATGGGGGTATCCACGTCTGTTCCCAGCCCGCGCACCGACGAGACTACCAACTCATAGGGCGTCTTCACCTTGGCGCGATACGCGTCCCGCGACCAGAATTCCGGCGAATAGATCATGGTGCGCATCACTTCGCGAATATCTCCACCCGACTTCTCGAAGCTTTTGGTCATCCGCTCGACGAGAGCAGGCAGCGGTGAATCGGAAACAAATCTACGCGCCAGCTTGGTGGATATAAATTTAGCGGTGTTCGGGTTTTTCGCCAGAAGGTCCAGGACTTGCTCGCCATCCTTCATGCCACCGGCGTGAATCTTTTTCCCCAACACTACTTTCGGGTCCGGGTCGTGCAGCTTGTCATCGAATTTGAATTGCGCAATTTCACGCGGCTTTTCGATAGTCCAACCCGTAAAGCACCGCGCGACCTCGGTAACATCTTTTTGTGTGTAGCCGCCATCCACGCCCAAGGTGTGCAGTTCCATCAATTCCCGCCCGTAATTTTCGTTCAGGCCGCGCTGTTGCTTTTTGTTTTGTGCCGGCTGAGGCCTGGGCGGATAGGCGTAGGGCCCGCGCCGCATCTGCTGCCTCATGGCGCGCTCCATTGCCAGGCGCTGGGCTGCATTCGGGTCGGCGCTCAGGAAATTATCCAGATAGAACAACATCGCCGGACTCTTCGCCGTTGCGGTCAACAAGTCTTTGAATTTCCCCAGTGAATTCGGCTGGATCACGTCGCGCTCGTACGATGTCAGATACCATTTCACTTCACCTTTTCCAGCAAAGACGTTGAAATGGTTGAGCCAGAAATCGTCCATCACTTGCTGCAGTTGGCGCTCGCTATAAATCGCGCGCGTCATTTTGGCCATTGCCAATTCTTCCACGACCCGGGCCGGCCGCTTGCTGTCGTCAGAAAGGGCGCGCGGAACCGCGTTGGGATCCATACCTAGCGGATCGCGTTTCCCTGCGCCGCGAGTAGGCGGATTCAATTTCATCGGCGAAGGCGTATCCGATGGAGCCGTAGCAGCCATAGTTCCATTGCTCTCTGTCGCAGCATTGCCGCCGCCACTCTCCGAGTCCATTTCGTGCGCCATCGCGGTAATGGCGGAATCGGCCTGCGTTTGAGCAACTTCCATTTGTGTCGGGGGCTGTTTTGGCTGCTCGGCTTGTTTAACCGCCTGTTTCGGATTCGGGTATTCGGCCATCAACTGAGCCGTAGTCATCGACAATGTGGGATAAACACCCAACCGCGCTTCCACCGCATGGTCATCAATCGATTTTGGATTCAGTTGCTGATCAATCCATTTTGCCAATCCCATTTGGCGGATACGTTCCACATCCCCAGGCCGTGGCCCATACGCCAGCCGATTTAATGCGTGCTGGATGGCCTCATCCGCGTTTAGTTCCGTAATGGGCAAACCCTTCAACGCCGGATCCGCATTTTTTTTCTTATTGTTTGCGGAGGCTGCGGCCAGCGCGGGCAAATCCAGCACTAGGGTGAAAATGGACGATAGTGTCAGGAGGACCGCAAGCAGAGACTGCGGTGTTCGATAAATGCGAACTCCATGCGGGCCGCTTCCGCTCTGGGCCGGGTCGACGCACTTGGGAGCAGGGTCGATGCGCATGTCCCACAGAATAACCCTGCTGAGCGTTGAAAGTTGCTGACCCTTGGGGCAGGTGTTACCTATAGATAGGCGTGGTTCAGAGGCGAAATCCAATGTACTCGCCGTAGAAATAGAAACTTCGCCGCGACAAATGGCCTTATTTCGTCAGGGCTAGTTCAGGGTAAATTCCACGGGCCGCTGCGGCGCCTGATTGTTTTTCTCATCGACGGCCAGTAATACCAACCGATACGTACCGGGCGCCAATTTACTGGTATCCACTTTTAACGCAAATGGAACGACCGAGTTGCCCTTTTCCACATATCCGTCCAGCGGCACGCCACCGGTGAAGAAAACCTCTTTGTTGGTCGAGTCGAAGATCCGATATCCCGCGGCGACCTTGAGCGTGGGCTCCGTCTTCAGCAGCGGCTCATACAGTTCGGAATACAAAGTGATGTTGTCGGCCTTTTTAAATTGGTAACTCGCCGCGGGGGTGATTTGGGTTCCTTTGACGATTAGCGGCTTGCGATCTTCGAGCAGTGCGGCATCCACATCGGTAGAAATTTCGTCCACGCGCTGGAGACTGGACGACAGAACCACTCCGCCGAGCGTGAACCTGGTGCCATCGTACGCATCGATCTGCAACGGCTGCTCCAGCTTGGCAAATCCTTCCCCACCGGAACTCAGCACCACCGCCAGTTTGTACGTTCCCGGCGCAGCGTCAAATTGGTTCTGGTAGCGGTACGGCCCCTTCGTGAACTCCTTCCACTCATCCTTTTCCATATCCATACTAAGCGTGTCGCTGAACCGCGCTCCCACGCTTCCATCTGGCTTGTATGCGATCCCGAGGATATTCACATTGGCGTGATATTTGCCCTTATCCTTATTAAACACCACCGCGTCGCCTGGTATTTCCATCGACAGGTTCACCCGCGCTATGTTCGGGGCCGCGTAGAAATAGGGCGCTTCCATACTGGCGTGGATGGTTCCTTGTTTCGCGCCGCTCGCCTGCGCCTCCATCTGCTTCTCGATGGGCTTACCATCTAACGGATTGGTTGGCCGCACGTTGCAGTAACCGCTGCGCGAGCGCACTTCCAATCCGCCGTTGTTCACCTTCACCTTCAACGTGTGGCAGCTGCCCTCTTCTGTCTCACGGGGCACATACCCCAAGAGATAGAATTGATTCATTTCCGTGGCTATGCGCTGGAGTCCGCCCAGCAGATCGTTGGTGTTGTAAATCGCAAATCCCCCGGTCCCCTCCGCCAGCATCTGCATCACTTGCTGGTTCTGCGATGGCATGGTCGGGATCTTCGGCAGCAGCACCTGCGGTTGGTTCATCGGATTGTTGTAATAGTTCGAATAGGTCGAGCTTGGCGTTCCTCCTCCCTTTCCTCCGCCTGTTCCAGTTCCACCGGTTCCGCCCGTGCCACCTTTGCCCCCACCACTGCCGCCCGTGCCACCCGTGCCTCCTCCGCCGCTGCCAGTGCCACCATGGCCTCCTCCAGCACCCGTACCTCCTCCACTACCCGTGCCTCCCCCGCCCCCACCGGTGTGCTGCAGGTCGGGCATCGCTACCTCATAACTTGCGAGCACCAGGCGTGGGCCCTCGGTGTCTTGTCCGTTGCGCTTTAACGGATTCACGGGTACCAGCAGCTTCACCGTGGGTGCCATCAAGCCGCGGGCATCCAGCGGATAGATCGCCACATTGGCCTTGTTGCACGCATCTATCGTCACCGTTAACTCGCTCATGTTGTCCGGCGACAACTGGAATCCCCCGGTAAACAGCACCAGGATTTTCCGGCCCGGCACTCCCCGCAAATCCTTTGCCAGGCTGCGGATCGCTAGCAACATCGACCGCACGCCAAAGTCCGCCTCCGCGTTACTGAAGCTCGGCAACCCGCTCGTCGGCACCGGCACCTGCACCGGCCCCGCCGAGGCCACCTGCGCATTCGAATCAATGTTCGGCGCCTTGTTGCCCATCACCGCAGCCTGCAACAACTTCACGTTCGGCGTGAAATTCTGCTGAATCACCAGGCTCCCGGTGTAATTCACCACCGCCATTAAGCGGTCCGGACCGGCATTGCTTTCCACGAATTTCGAAGCGGTATTGCGCGCCTGAGCTTGCTCTCCAACGTCCATCGTTGTGGTGTCGAAAAACAAAATCATGTAGTGCTTTTGTCCGGCCGCCTGCGCCGTCCCCTCGGACTCCGACGAAAAACTGGTGATCGTCTGTTCTTTGTTGTCTTCGTAAACCTTGAAATCCCCCTGCTTCAGATCGGTAACGTATTTGCCCTTCTTGTCGGTCACAACGGTATCGACCAGCACGATGCGGGATTCAGTGGAAATCACCATGTTGGTTGGAACGGCTTGTCCTGATTCCGTAGCCGGCTTTGCAGCATCCTGAGCCTGACTTTGCGGTTGCCCCTGCGACCGCAATCCCCATGCGCCTAACAACAAGCCGGCCAGCATTAAACCGCCGACATATTTTTTGAACCGATCCTTCTGCGCGACTTTCATGATCGCCCCCATTCTCCGTCAGTTCGGTATCACCACGGCGCCACTCTTTGCCGCCATTTGCGCCCCTTCGGAATCCCGGATCACTTGTCTGACCATGTATTTTCCCGGTTTCAGATCAAAACTTGATTTCATGACCACGCCTGTTTGGCTCAATCGATCGTAGGTTTTGTCCAGCAGCCGCATCTCCAGGATTTTCTCCCCGCCGGTCACAAAATTGCCGTTCTCATCAAAAACCACTGTCGCCACGGTTAAATCGTCGTAATTGCGGCCCTCGGCTTTACGGAAGCGAATCCCTTTCAAGCCGATTTTCGAAACCACGCTTAAGTGCGCTCCCGCCTCGCTGGTCTTGAAGTATTGCGTCTGCAAATCCAACGGCAAGTCCTGTATCTCGTCTCGCGAAAATACCGCTTCCTGTATTTCCGCTTTGGCTTGTTCCTGTGGGTCGTCCACCTTTTTTGGCGCGTAATATCCCCGCCGGGCCTGAATCTGGTACTTTCGCTTGTCGGTGAGCACCACTTTGATGGTGTGGTACTTTCCGTCCATTTTTTGATTCTGGGGCGAGAACCCCAAAACATACGAAACCTCCGGCGTTCCCCCGGCCTGGGCCAATCCGGCGGCCACATCGTTCGAGTTGTGAAAAAATGTCCCGCCGGTGCCGTTCGCAAAATCCATCAAGACAAACTGATTCTCCGTCTGTTCCCCCGTCCGGTACTGCGTTTTGAATGCCGCCGTCTGTGGGGTATCTATAACCGGCCTGCTCACGTCTGGAAGGACGTCGGGCGTATACAGTCCCCGCGCATCCACCGTATTGATGACAATGCCTGCACGGTTCGCGCGATCGATGATCCCCATTTCGTCCAGGTACTGGGTACTTAGCAAGAATCCTGGCGACGCCAGTACCAGCACTCGATCTCCCGGCATCGATCCCAAACGTCTCATGGTGTCTTCGAGTGCGCGATACGTGAATTCATTATCAGTGTCGCCAGCAATCAACGCTTGCTGTAACGCGGAACTCGCCATAGCCTGCGCCTGCAACAGCATTTGCTGATTGCCTTGAAACATGCATTGCAAGGTTTCCTGGGTTACCACCGGCAACACCATCGAGTCACTTTTGTTGATGGACATGTCCGCCATGTAGTGCGACACGTCCGGGCAATTCGTTATATCGTTTATTTTCCCCATTTTTGGCCGGGGAATGATCTGATTCAGCGCTCTCTCCAACATGGCCTTGTCGTTGGTGAATTCCACAGTGACCTGTTGCGATGTGGTATAGATTCCAATTCGGTCCGTTGGCGTCATACTGTCGATCAATTTTTTGGCGCTCACCCGTACAAAGGTGGCGTCTTCCAGCTTCAGATGGACATCGTCGAACACCAGCGCCACGAAGCGTTCCGGCAGCGCCACGTTCTCTCCGCCTTCCTCGAGCGCTCCTTTTTGTGTATTGGCCGCTTCTGTCATTCTTTTCTTGCGCGCTTCCGGAGTGTGCACATCAAATGTAGTGATTGCCTGCAATTTCCCCTGATCGTAAAGCTCGAAATCCTGTTTCTTCAGATCCCGCACCAACTCCCCTTTGGAATCCCGCACCACCACTTTCACCTGCACCAGGTTCACACGTAGCTTGAAGGTGGTTTCGGTATCCTTGCTGGAAAGCTCTGCTTGCGGTTGGCTGGGTTTGGTCTGCGTATCGCTGGAATTGTTGGAAGTGGCCGCAGTTGCGCTGGTCTGGCCACTTTTGTCTGTTCCGGAGGTATCCTGCGCGCGCGTTCCGCAAGCACACGCAAGCAATATCAAGGCAACAACTATCCATCGCATGCTGTGAAAGCGGCGCTTCTCGTGGGGCCTGACCGTAGTTCCCTCCCTTGCCCCCATTTGTGACCTGCGGACCTGCGAGTAGCCAGACATTGGTAGTCACTTCGATGCGGGTGGGACTTCCCGAATATAGGCTCTGGTTGTTTTTGTGTCAACGTAACGGCACCTTAGATCGACACGCGGGTCGGCATCCTGACAATTCCATTATTGTCCTCTGTGAGGTGTAGGGGTGACCCTCAACCATGGCAAGATATCCCCATGCATCGTAGAGAATTTCTGAATCTGATCGGAACCGGCGCCAGCCTTGCGGTGATGCCCTCTTTCGCGCGACTTCTTCCAGACCCACCTGACGCCACCCTGCACATCTCCCCCGTCGAACTGGAAATCGCACTAGGCAAAACCATTAAAACCATCGGTTACAACGGCTCTGCGCCTGGTCCAGTTCTGCGCTTTCGCGAAGGCCAGCGGGTTACCATCCAAGTGTTTAACGACACTAAGGAACCGGAATTAGTCCACTGGCACGGGCTGTTCATCCCGCCGGAAGTGGACGGTTCGGCCGAAGAAGGCACTCCGTACATTCCGCCAAAAACATCCCAGCGCTACTCGTTTGTGGTTGCGCCTTCTGGTACGCGCTGGTATCACACGCACGTGTCAGCCGGCCGCAACTTGGAGCGATCTACCTACACGGGACAGTTTGGAATGCTGTATATCGAACCCAAAAATGAGCCCGGGCAATACGATGCGGAATTTGCCCTGTGCCTTCACGGCTGGAAACCTTATCTGGACAACAGCTCCGGAGAAGGAAGCCTCGAGCCGGCCTACAACCTTTTTTCCGTGAACAGCCACGCTCTCGGCCACGGGGAGCCCATCCGCGTCCGCCAAGGGCAAAGGGCACTTTTCCGAATCCTGAACGCGAATGCCACGATGCACCATCAGGTCGCGTTTGCCGGTCACGAATTTGAGGTGGTCAGCCTCGATGGCAATGCCGTGCCTACGCCGCGCAAAGTGGATGTTCTGTCCCTTGGGCCAGCCGAACGCGTGGACGCCATCGTTACCATGAATGCTCCGGGTGTGTGGATATTGGGTGAAGTTGACGACCAGCTCAGGAAGCTAGGGCTGGGCGTCGTTGTGGAATACGAAAATCGCAAGGAGAGTCCTCGGTGGATTGCGCCGGCGAAGGTGGAATGGGATTACACGATTTTCGGATCCCCTGCTGAAAACCCTTCTGGTAATTCGCAAGTGGGACAGCCACCATTTGAAATTTTGCCGCTGGTGTTCCGGCGCAAATTTGCAGGCAACAACTGGGTGGATCATTGGACGATCAATGACAAAGAATATGCAAAGTCCGAACCGATCATGATTCGGGAAAATCATCGTTATCGCCTCCGCTTCGACAATCAGAGCGACGACGACCACCCCGTCCATCTGCACCGCCATTCGTTCGAGCTAAAAAACGTGGCCGACAAGAGTACCGCGGGCATCATGAAAGACACCGTGGTGGTGCCCCACCGGCAAATCGTGGAAGTGGATCTGCTGGCGAATCATCCCGGCGCGACTCTGTTCCACTGCCACCAACAGATGCACATGGATTTCGGCTTCATGGCGCTATTTCGGTATGCCAGCTAGCAATGAGTATCCAAATGAGTCTCGGGTTGCATTGGGTTTCGGACGGGGACCAGCGCGCCGCCACTTAGTTCCAACTTTCCCATGCACGAGTCTGATCCGCGAGTAGGTGAGGAGATATGTTGCAGTTGGTCTCGCGCGTTGTCGAAGTTTGCTATCACTGCAGGTGATTGGCGATGTCAAGAATCAAGCCGGTGTTGTTTAGGCTGAGCGGGATCGCGTAGCTGGAGTACAACAAGTTGTAATTCGCATCCCGGGACTGAATTTGGTAATTGAGCGCCTGCGGCGCCCCGATACCCTCCTGGTCAAAGGCCACCAGATTGGTACCGGTGTCGGGGAAGGTCACCTGGGCATTCGCGGGTACAGCAACCCAATTCCAATCGGTGCCAGCGCCGTCGTACTTGTAGAGTTGCGAGTTTCCTGCGGAATTACTCTCAATCATGTACTCGGCACCGATGGACAACGAGCTATTTTGATAGCCGGTAAGGGCGTTCTGATCGGTGTCAAGATAAATCTGCCAGACTACGCCGTTGACCGCACGCCAACGGAACGAAACGCGGGCGTTCATGACCGCTCCGGTGCTATTGGCGGATTGTGGCCAGGCAATGGCGTAAGGGGCTTGTACGCCCTGCTGTTCGACGGCGGTTGACTCGGCCGTCCAATACACGGGAACTTGATTGTAGCCGTTGTAAGCGCTGTCGCTGACATATACCCACCCTGCATTGCGGGTCTGTGCAAGGTTGATGGTGGCCTGCAGTTCAGCCTGAGGAACTCCCAGAACGACATGCCAGAAACGGTCCGGCGGATATTGATGGATCCAGGGATAGTCAACGTAACTGCTCTGGTAAGCAGAATAGCCGCCGGAGTTTTCCCAGTTCATAAGAATGTTGGTGATGGACATCCAGCAGTCGTTTGGACTGTTTACGCCGGGATTCAACACCGTTATACGTGCACCCACTTTTTGCCGGACGTAGTTAGTGAGTTCCTGGTAGTACAAAAAATTGTTCGGGTAGTAAGAATTGGTGGCGTTACAGTCAGTAGGGGCCTGATCGAAGAATATTCCGTCCACAAGATAATTCTTATACAGGGCATCGATCCTCTGATGGATGACCGTTGGGTTGCGGGCACCGTAGTCCGCATAGGTATAGCCAAGAACGTGAATGCCTTTCTTGCGCGTTTGCTGGATGGCCGTATCGATGTTGGAGTGGTAGGTCATGTCGTCGCCGTTGTCGATGTCAACGATCATGATTCCTAACGCAGCTGACCCGACCGAGTCCCAACTGTTCCATACCGAGGTACCTGGATTCTGGTAGGAGGGCACGGCCAGACGGGTCTGGCTATGAGCCACGGGAACAGCAGCGAAAGAGACCAAGATTACGAGGGCCGTCAGAGAGCTTAAGCGAATAAGGCGCATATAGAACTCCTTCTTGACGGAACGACCTTTGCCTTTAAGACACACCAGGGCCCCCGCTAGTGGCGACTAAGATCTACGCGTTTGGCTCTTAGATCGCAAGGGGCAGAATGCATGGCGGCTACTGGAACAAATGCTCTGGGTAAAATGTCCCTATCAGGCGCTGGCGTGCGAACGATGGATCACTAAGACGGGGCTGCCGAAATCGCGTAGGAGCAAACATTAACTTGAGTGGCTGGCGAGTTCGACACCGCCGGCTCGCGGAAGTCGGTCATCGAGTTTGGCAGATCGGTCAGGAATACCGAAACAGCGCTTTGAAACCATAGTCCATGTGCTGCTGAATGTGGCAGTGAAATAATGTGAGACCAGGCTGGTCGGCGGTGAAATCGACAATGGCGCGGCCGTAATAGGGGACCACGACAGTGTCCTTCAGAACGCCCGCGGTTTTCTTGCCATTGATCTCCGCCAATTCCCACAAGTGGCGGTGAAGGTGCATGGGATGGGCATCATCGGTGCGGTTGCGCATGACCAGGCGGTAGCGCGTTCCTGGTTGCAGCACGAACTCGCGTTCGTGGGGATACGGCTTGCCGTTGACGAGCCACAGGTTAAACTTGCCCGCACCACCGGGAATCTTTTCGAAGATCAGTTCAATGGTTTGTTGCGGCGTGGGTGAGTCCGAGTTCGCTACGCCGAAAATCGTATAGTCCCAGGGGGTCTTCGGAGGATCAATCCATTGCGGCTGCTGGTGCTGGCCGGCATATTCGACAATCACACCGAGGCCGGATTCACGGATCATTTTTTCGGTCGAACCCAGGATCCAGATACCTGGATTATTCAACTCAACGACCGCATCGACGCGTTCCCCTGCGCCGATAAAGATCGAATCGAGCACCTGCGGCGTAGGAACCGGGTTGCCATCGAGCGCGATGACCTTCATTTTGTGTCCGGCCAGCGCGATTCGGCGGTTTTCAATGGCGCTCGCGTTGAGAAAGTGAATCAGCAGCCGCTGGCCCTGGCGAACACGAATCGGATCCCCTGATCCAAGCGATTTATCGTTGATCGAGTAGGTTATTGAACTGACTTCAAGCCCGTCGGGATCCGTATTCAGCGTGGGAGGTTTTTCCAGGAGCGGGCCGCTGTGGGTGTCGTCGTCCTCATCGTCCATGGCGCTGGTGAAGAAGGGCTCCCAATCGCGCAGCGCGAGGAAAAGCTCCTGATCGAACTGACCGGGATTGTTCGGGCCATCGACGAAGACAAATCCGAATTGGCCGGTATACGCGCCCTTATGCAGATCAGCCATGGCCATCGCGTGCGAATGATACCAGCGGCTTCCAGCAGGACCTGGCGTTAGCTGGAAGCGACGCTGGCCGTGCGGGGGCACCACCGGCGAACCCTCTTCTTCCGTGCCATCCACCTCGGATGGGATTAGCATTCCGTGCCAATGGACAAATTCTGGGGTATCGGTGTCATTGATGACATCGACGGTGACGGGCTTGCCCTCGCGCATGCGGAGGACGGGACCGGGCGCGGTTCCGTTGTAACCGGTGGTCGACAAAATGTGGGAGCGGTCGAGTTCAACGGTGACAGGGGCAATTCGGAGGATGTGATCCGCGGCAGACCCTGGCGTTGGTGTCGACGCACCCTGAGTCAAGAGCGGAAGTCGCGTCACGCCGGCCTGTCCGAGCGCCATTCCGCCGAGTTGGAGAAAATCGCGCCGGTTCACAATCGTCATTCTCGACTCGGCTGGACATTCCTGGATGGTCTCACGGTGAAAGCCAGGCGACAAGTTCGCGCGGCAAACCCCAAACTGCAACCAACAGAGGGCTTCTGTCGTCTAACTGTTCTCGCCTTCAACTCCCTTCCGCGGAGGTCCTAATGAAGCTTGCGCACGCGGCGCTGGCAGCGATAGCGGGCGCGTCCTGGTGCGTAGGGCTTTTTGCCCAGCGGACGGCGGACTTCGGTTTTGGGGATGATGACTCGCCGACGAACGTGAAAGCGGAGTTCTACTGGTCGCGGCTGGCGTACTCGTCCAATATGGCCAGCATCGCGGGATACGGGCGTCACGGCTGGTACAGATCGTGGTCGCGCGATTACCCGAAAGCGGACCGGCAGTTTCTGATCGCCATGCACCGGCTGACCCGGATTGATGGACGTCCCACCGAACAAGTGGTCACCCTGGACAACAACGAGATCTTCAACTACCCGTGGATTTACGCAGTGCAGGTGCAGACGTGGACCTTCACCAACTCCGAGGCGAAACGACTGCGCGAATATCTGCTGAAGGGCGGTTTTCTGATGGTGGATGATTTCCATGGGACGGAGGACTGGGAAAACTTCATGAATGGCATGCGGCAGGTGCTGCCCGATCGTCCCGTGGAAGACTTGCAGAGCGGCGATGAAATCTTCCACACACTCTATGACATCGACGACAAGATGCAGATCCCAGGCGAGCAGTATGTTTGGACCGGACGTACCTACGAGAAGGATGGCTACCAGCCCAAGTGGCGAGCGATTCGAGACGACAAAGGGCGCATTATCGTGGCTATCTGCCACAACATGCATCTCGGGGACGCTTGGGAATGGGCCGACGACCCCAATTATCCGGAGACTTTCGCGTCCATGGCCTTCCGGGTAGGGCTGGATTACATCCTTTATGGGATGACGCATTAAACTGGACCGGGGCTAACGGGTTTGGAATCGTTGTAAGAAAGGGCGGATGTTTCAGTTTCTATTCAAGTATCCGAGTCCGGTGTTCACCAAGGGGCACTTCGTGCTTCTCGGCTCCTGGCCTGCATGGCTGCTGCCGGTTCTCATTGTTGCGGCGGCGGGTGGGCTTGCGTTGATGATTCGCTGGAAGCTGCGCGGCGCTACGCCGGAGATGCCAAGGTCGCGGGCTTGGGTGAGTTGGGGAATGCAGTCGGTGCTACTCGCTCTGATCCTGCTATTGCTTTGGCAGCCGGCAATGTCGGTCAGCGAACTGAACTCGCAGCAGAACATTATTGCGGTGGTGGTGGACGACTCGCGCAGCATGAACATCGACGACAGCGGCGGCAAAACGCGTGAGGCTGCGGCACTTTCTGCCCTGGACAACGGTGTTCTTGCGGGACTGCAGAAGAAGTTTCAGACCCGCGTCTATCGGCTCGGCAGCAAACTCACCGGAGTCGATGGGCCGCAGAATATTGCGCCGGTGGAAGCGGCTACGCACATTGGAGACAGCTTGAAACAACTCACAGCCGACACCGCGGATTTGCCTGTGGGTGCCGTCCTTTTACTAAGCGACGGTAGCCAGAATACCTCTGGCGCCGGCGGCTCGGGCATCGGTCTAGATGCGCTCCAAGCGTTGCGCAATCGGCGGCTTCCGGTTCACGCGATTGGTTTCGGTAAGGAAGAACACGCGCGCGACATCGAGATGGAAGACGTCAGCATCGCGGCAAGCGCCATCGCCAATGCGCGCATGTCCGCGACAGTCAGCCTGACACAACACGGATACGCGGGACAGAATGCGAAGCTCACGGTGCAGGACGGAGATAAGGTGCTGGGCGAACGCCAGGTCACGTTGGCGACGGACGGTCGAATTCAGACCGAGCAGCTTTTCTTCCCTGTTGGCGCAGCCGGAGCGAAGAGCCTGACATTTCGCATCGAACCGTTGGAGGGCGAAGAAAATCTTGCAAACAACACGATGACACGCCCAATTCTGGTGAACGATGCGAAACGGCGAATCCTTTATGTCGAGGGTGAACCGCGCTGGGAATACAAGTTCATCCGGCGGGCGGAAGGAGACGATCCCACCGTGCAGTTGGTGTCTATGTTGCGTACCAGTGAAAACAAGATTTACCGTCAGGGCATCAGCAGTCCCAACGAGCTGGCCGACGGTTTTCCTAGCCGCCCTGAAGATCTGTTCGGCTATTCCGGGATCATCATCGGCTCTGTCGACGCCGACTATTTCACTCCCCTCCAGCAGGAACTCCTCCACGAATATGTCGATCGTCGCGGCGGCGGCATCCTTTTTCTGGGAGGGCGCTCGGCGCTGAGTGATGGCGGGTGGGCGGCATCGAGCTTGAACGATCTGCTGCCAACCCTGCTGCCAGCAGGAAACCACAATTTTCATCGCAACGCTGCCACCGTGGAACTGACGGCCGAAGGTGTAGATTCGCCAATCACCCAGATCCTAGACGATCCGGAAAAGAACGCGCAGCGCTGGAAGAAGCTGACGTATCTTGCTGATTATGAGGATGCCGGGTCGCCCAAACCCGGCGCGACCGTGCTTGCCGAATTGCACGCGGGCCGGCGCAAACTGCCGCTCCTGGTCACGCAGAATTACGGTCACGGGCGCACCGCGATCCTGGCCACCGGGGGTACATGGCGATGGCAAATGAGCGAAGCTCTCGGCGATCCGTCGCACGATCTTTTTTGGCAGCAGTTGCTCCGATGGCTGGTGGCAGAGTCGCCCGGCCCGGTGGTGGCATCAATGCCGGAGCGGCTGCTGATGGATGAAGGGCAGGTGCAATTGATCGCGCAAGTGCGGGATCGGCAATTTCAGCAGGCCGCGAACGCGCATGTCACCGCTCATATCGTTGGACCCGACAACATGAATGCAATGGTGGACCTGACGCCATCCGCGAACACACCCGGGCTGTACCAAACCGAATGGACCGCAGAGAAGTCCGGGCCCTATCTTGCGGAGGTTGTCGCGGAATCGGCTGACAGCCAGCCTCAGGAACTTGGGCGCGACGTGGTGACATTTCAGCGCGAGGATGGCGTGGCGGAGAACTTCCATACTGAACAGAATCGCCAACTGCTGGAGCAACTGGCCAAGGAAACTGGAGGGCGTTACTGGAAACCGTCGGAACTTAAGAATCTGCCGCGCGATATCTCATACTCCGAGGCGGGCATCTCCGTTCGCAATATTAAAGAGCTGTGGGATATGCCGATCGTGCTTTTGCTCTTGCTCGGGCTTCCTACCGCCGAGTGGCTGTTGCGGCGCAAGTGGGGTGTTATATGAAGCTGGCCTTGTTGTTGGCGGCAATGTGCTTGCTGGCGCCGCAAACGCAGGCGGCCACCTACTACGTGATCGTGGCCGGACTTGGTGGTGAACCGGATTACGAGCAGCGCTTCACGGCGGCGGCGAAAGATCTGGACAGAATCTTCAAGGCCGCAAGCCCGACGGCTCACGTGTATACGCTGACTGGGGCGCACGCCACCTCCGCGCAATTCACGGAAACGATGAACGAAGTGGCGCGACAGGCCAACCCCAGTGACGACTTCGCGCTCATCCTGATCGGCCACGGTTCTTTCGATGGCGTGGATTACAAATTCAACTTGGCCGGACCGGATGTAACGGCAGCACAGATCGCCGCCATGTGCGACCATATCGGAACTCGCCGTCAGCTGATTGTGGACACGACGAGCGCAGCCGGGGGAGCAATGCAAGCGTTCGAACGGCCTGGCCGTGCAGTAATCGCAGCGACGAAATCGGGAACCGAAAAAAACGCGACGGTCTTCGCGCGTTACTGGGTTGAAGCCCTTCAGGATCCCGCGGCCGATGCCGACAAGAGCGACTCCATCAGCGCCATGGAAGCGTTTACCTACGCCACAAAAAAGACCGCAGCGTTTTATGATTCGCAAAAGCGCCTGGCCACCGAACACGCGGTTTTCAACGATGTGGGCAGCGGCGAGCCGGTGAGGGAAGCCGGCAATGGCCAAGGCGTGCTGATGTCCAGCTTCACCTTGCTGCGGCTCGGCACCAGCCAACAGGCCGCTAGTAATCCGGCCAAGCGCGCGCTGCTTGATAAGAAAGATGAATTGGAGCAGAAGATCGATTCGCTGAAGTTCCGCAAAGCCGCGATGGATCCCGACGATTACAAAAAGCAATTGACCGATGCGCTAGTGCAGCTCGCCACGGTGCAACAGGAGCTGGACAAATGAGACTGCGCGCCGTGATTCCGGCTTTGCTGCTGGCCTGCGCTACTTGTGTGCATGCCGCTGTACCTGGAGATTGCTGGAAGCTGCGCAAAGACGGCCATCGCGCAGAAGCGCGCGTCTGTTTCGAAACGCTGACGCGAAGCGGAGACGCGTACTCTCGCGCCGAAGGATTCTGGGGGCTGGAAGAATGGCAGCAAGCGAATGAACATTTCCGGCTGGCCACGCAACCTATGGACAGTAAAGCGTTGTACAAGGTGCGCTGGGGGATGTTGTTGCACGAACGCTTCAATGATAGTGATGCGGCCGGCCTGTTCCGCGAGGCGCTGGCCAAAGACCCATCGAATGCAGCAGCTTATTTCGGCCTTGCTGTTGTTTCCGCGGATGGATTCGATGGCAAAGCCACGGAGTATTTAACGAAGGCCACCGCACTCGATCCGAAGCTTGCCGAAGCCCACGAATTGATGGCCGACCTTGCGTTAGCCAACGATGATCGTGATTTGGCCGGTGCCGGGGCCGATAAAGCCATCGCGCTAGAGAACGACGCGCTGGACGCCATGGGGATTCACGCTGCCATCGAACTGATCGCGGACCGCTCTCCCGATGTATGGTTCGCGAAAATCCACGCGATCAACCCTGGATATGGCGAGGCGTACGCTCGCGTCGCGCGTCAGCTCGAGTTGCACTACCGCTACGAGGACGCGGTCACGTACTACCGGAAGGCGATCGAGGCCGATCCGCGGCTGTGGGCGGCGCATTCCGCCTTGGGAATCGACTTGATGCGATTGGGAAAGGAAGATGAGCCATTCCGCGAACTGGAACTGAGCTACAACAACGGGTATCGCGACGCCGCGACGGTGAACAGCCTGCGGTTGCTGGACAGCTACAAAAATTTCGAGACGTTTCATGATAGCGCTACGATCCTGAGGCTGAACAAGACGGAATCCGCGCTGTTGCTTCCCTACATGCAAGCGGAGCTGCACACGATTCTGGCGACTTACGAGAAGAAGTACCACATGAGGTTGCCGGGGCCTGTGCAGCTGGAGGTCTATCCCAACCACGAAGATTTTGCCGTGCGCACCACCGGAATGCCTGGACTTGGGGCGCTGGGAGTGACCTTTGGTGAAGTGGTCGCGATGGACAGCCCCTCCGCACGCAAGCCCGGAGATTTCAATTGGGGCTCAACGCTGTGGCATGAGATGAGCCACGTTTTTATTCTGACGGCGACAAATCGTCGTGTGCCGCGATGGTTCACAGAGGGATTGGCGGTACATGAGGAAGGCGAGCATTCGCCGGAGTGGCGCAACCGCGTGACGCCCGAGGTGCTGATCGCTATTCGCGACAAGAAACTGTTGCCGGTGTCCAAGCTGGATCGCGGCTTTGTCTATCCGGAATACCCTTCTCAGGTGGTGGTGTCCTATTTCCAGGCGGGCAGCATTTGTGATTTTGTGAAGGCCAAGTGGAGTGAAGAAAAACTTCTGGACATGGCGCACTCCTACGCGAAGTTGCAAACCACGCCGCAAGTGATTCAGCAGGATCTTGGGCTCAGCGCGGACGAGTTCGATAAGCAGTACCTGGCGTGGATCGATCAGAGATATGGCGCGGAGGCAGCGCACTTCAACGAATGGCGGGAAAAGCTGAAGGCGCTGGTGGCCGTGTCGCAACAGAAACAGTACGACACCGTGATGCAGCAAGGGCCCGCAATATTGGCCATGTATCCGGAGTATGTAGACGACGCGAACGTCTATGAATTAATGGCCGAGGCAGACAAAGCGCACGGGGATGCCAAAGCGGAGGAGGCGATTCTGACGGCGTACGAACACGCGGGTGGCCAGATGCCGAATGTGCTCCAACGCCTTGCGACGCTCGAAGCATCCGCCGGGCAGCCCACCTTGGCCTCCGCCACACTCGAACGAGTGAACTACATCTATCCCGTGAAGAACGAAGAGCTGCACCGGCAGCTTGGAGATCTGCTCTATACGCAGAAACACTATGACGGGGCAATCCGGGAGTACAACGCCCTGGTGAGTTCCAATCCCGTAGACAAGGCTGGCGCTCAATTCAAATTGGCGCAAGCGTATTTTGCTGCAGGACAAACGGCCAAAGCCCAGGAGAGCGTGCTGGCCGCTCTGGAAACCGCTCCCGGTTACCGCCCCGCGCAGAAGCTTCTGCTGGAGTTGCAAGGATCGGCCGCAAAATCGAATTGAAGGGAACCCATCGATGACCTCCGTCGGACTAAATAAGGATGCAGCACTTCTCCAACAGCGCATCGAGCACTTCCACGCGGTGCGGGAAAAAATATTGCAGCAGGTGCGCGAAATCATCGTGGGCCAGGTAGACGTGCTGGACCAGATCCTGATCGCCATTTTCGTGGGCGGCCACTGCCTGATGACCGGGATGCCGGGTACCGCGAAGACCCTGATGGTGCGGACCATTGCGGACGCGCTCGGTTTGCAATTCCGGCGCATCCAGTTCACTCCAGATCTGATGCCATCCGACATCACCGGCACCGACATCATCGAAGAGGATTTGACCACCGGGCATCGCAAGTGGACTTTCGTCGAAGGCCCAATCTTCGGCAACATTCTCCTGGCCGACGAAATTAATCGCACCCCTCCCAAAACGCAGTCGGCGCTGCTAGAGGCGATGCAAGAGCACTCCTGCACCGTGCGCGGCCATCTGTACCCGCTGCCGGCGCCGTTTTTTGTGCTGGCTACGCAGAACCCGATCGAGTTAGAAGGAACCTATCCGCTACCGGAAGCGCAGTTGGATCGCTTCCTGTTCAACGCAATCCTGGATGACTTGAGCGCCGACGATGAACTCAATGTCGTCGACCGCACAACCGCTACGCGCGATGTCAAGGTTGCGCCGGTTACCTCCGCCGAGGACCTGCTGGATTTTCAGCAACTCGTCCGGATGGTGCCCATTGCCGACACCCTTGCGCGTTATGTCGTAGGTCTAGTGCGTGCCACGCGGCCCAAGAGCGACAACGCGCCGGAATTCGTGAAGAAGTACGTCAACTATGGCGCCAGTGTACGAGCGGCGCAGTTCATTGTGCTCGCGGCCAAGGCTCGAGCGCTCTCGCATAAACGCTATCACGTAAGCCACGACGATATCGCTTCGGTGGCTGTTCCCGTCCTGCGCCATCGCATTCTACTCAACTTCCACGCGGAATCGGACCGCATCGACGCGGACGAAATTCTTCACAAGCTCATCGCCCAGATGCAGAGGCCCAAGGAGAGTTGATGCAGCGCTTCCTCGATCCCAATGTGCTGGCCGGCATTTCCTCCTTGGACCTGCTGGCAAAAACGGTGGTGGATGGCTTTGTCGCGGGCCTGCATCGTTCGCCGGACTTTGGGTTCAGCCAGGAATTTGCCGAGTATCGCGCGTATGTTCCGGGAGACGATCTGCGCCACGTGGACTGGAACCTATTTGCCCGCACCGAACGCTGCTACCTCAAGCGCTATCGGGGCGAAACCAACAGCCAACTCACCGTGCTGTTAGACGCGAGCAACTCCATGCAGTACACCTCCGGGCCGCCGATGAAGATGGATTACGCGCGGTACATCGCCGCATCGCTGTTCTGCCTAGCCATCCACAATCAGCGCGATGCCGCAGGCCTGATCGTGTTCGACGACGAGGTGCGCGAATACATCCGGCCCTCCACAAGGCCTGGCCAGCTTGCCCGTCTGTTTGCAGGGCTCGACCAGGCGGAGCCACGCGCTCGCACCGATTTTGCCAAGCCACTCAGGCACTTCCAGAATTTTCTACACCGACGAGGCATTGCCATCGTGATCTCGGACTTTTACGAGGAGCCGGACACGATCGTGCGCACCATCGCGCCGCTGCGCTTCCATGGCCATGAAGTTGTGCTGTTTCATATTCTCGACCCGCAAGAGATTCGGCCCGCGCTGAAAGGGTCGGCGATTCTGGTTGACCTCGAGACCGATCAGCGAATCGAAGTTGTACCCGAATATACCAAGACTACCTATCGCGCAAAGATTGACCAGCACATCGAGCAGCTTCGCTCAGGCGCGCGCGCGGCGGGGATGGATTACCAGCTACTGGTCACAGATCAACCTCTCGATACGGCGCTGCGCGAATATCTTTCGCTGCGGCAGGCGGGTAACTGATGGGCTTTCTTGCTCCATGGTTTCTGGGTGGGCTGGTCGCGCTGGGCGTGCCGGTCTTTGTGCATCTGCTTCGGCGCCACCAAAGCATACCGCGGCCGGTCAGCTCGCTGATGTTTTTCGAACGAGGAACGCAAAGCTCGACAAAACATCGCCAGCTCAAGTACCTGCTATTGTTCGCGCTGCGATTTTCTTTGCTGCTTCTTGTGGTGGTCGCCTTTGCCAATCCGTTTGTGCGACGGCCAGCGGCAGATGCAAACGCACACTTGCTTCTGATTGTGCTGGATAATTCTTTCAGCATGCGCGCCGGAACGCGGTTTTCGGATGCTAAGCAGCAAGCACTGGCGCTGCTGGCTGGAAAACCACACGCTCAGAGGGCGCAAATCATGGCTCTCGGCGGGCAACTGAATGTTTTGACGCAGCCGATCGCCGACGACACACAATTGCGCCCCGCCCTCGAAAGCATTCAGCCCGGCGACGGCCGCGCCAATTTCGGCGAATTGGGCCGCGCCATCCGAACGCTCGCCGAAACCGTGCGCGCGCCCATGGATCTCCACTTGTTTAGCGACATGCAGCGCACCGCTGTGCCGGCGAACTTTGCGGGCATGGTTCTGCCGAATAACGTGACCTTAAAGCTGGCACCCGTGGCAACGGGCGCTGCGCCGCCGAACTGGACGGTAGAGAGCGTGGAGGCTCCGGCTGTGCTGGTGGATCCGAAAGATCCAAAGCGCTCTCGCGTCGAAGCCATAATCACAGGGTTCAACACACCGGCGGCAACGAAGACAGTTTCACTGGTGGTGAACGGCAAAGTCATGGCGACGCGAAAAGTGGAGATCCCGGCGAACGGTCGGGCGCCAATTGACTTTGCGCCGCTCGATATCGGATACGGCTTCAACCGATGCGAAGTGCGCATCGACGGCGGCGATGCTTTCCCGGCCGATGACGCCAGCGTATTCGCCGTCCGGCGCTCCGACCCGGATCGAGTTCTGTTCGTGCACGCGGCCAGCGACACGCGCTCTGCGCTCTACTTTGGGTCTGCGCTGGAAGCTGCCGCGCACTCTTCGTTTGTGCTCCAATCCGTTGCGGCGGAGCAGGCCACGGACCTGGATCCATCTAAGTTCGCGTTCGTTGTGCTGTCGGATGCGGCGACGCTGCCCTCGATCTTTGAACACGCGCTTGCACAATATGTGGCGAAGGGCGGAAGCGTGCTCATCAGTTTAGGAACTTCTGCCGCCCATGCGCGGATTCCTTTGTGGGACGGAGATGTAAAGGATGTGCACGATTACGCACGCACAGGCGCACAAGCAGCAGTCGGCCAGGTGGACTTCACCCATCCCGCGCTGGAACAACCACAACCTGGCCGCGACAATGGGGGCTGGGCGGACGTAAAGGTTTTCTATGCCGCAGTTTTGGATCCGGGAACTTCTCGCGTGGCAGCGCGCCTTACCGACGGCACACCCTTGCTGCTCGACAAACAAGTCGGCGAAGGCCACGTGCTGGTGTTTACTTCGGGGCTGGATAATTTGACCAACGATCTGCCTCTCCATCCGGTCTTCGTGGCATTCGTCGATCACACCGCACATTATCTCTCCGGCACTGAGCAGTTGAGTGGATCACGGTTGGTCGATTCGTTCGTGCAACTGCGGTCGACGGCTGAAGCGGCAGGCGTGGCAACCAGCGTAGAGGTGATTGATCCGGACGGACGAAGGCCTTTGTCGTTGAGCGAAGCCCGCTCCGCGCAATCGCTTCGTTTGGAACGCGCCGGTTTCTATCGGATTCGATTTGCTAATGGGCATGATGCAGTCATCGGAGTGAATCCGGACCGGCGCGAATCGGATCTGCAACCGATGGCCCAGGATATGCAACAGCTTTGGAGCGGAAACCCCAAAGGCAGCCCATCGCAGGAAGCCGGCGACACCACGATAGAAGTGAACTATCGTGCTGTAAGCCTGTGGTGGTACGTTATGTTTTTAGCGTTGTTGGTGGCCTTGCTGGAAACGGCATTCGCCAGCGGCTACCTGGGCACGCTGCGAGAGGATGTATGAGCAACCATAGCGCGCTCAATTCCTATATTGCGCAAGTGCAACACAGGTTGCGTCTAGGCGCATGGCTGCGCGGTGCAGCCATTTTTACGGGTACCGCGCTTGCTGTGACCGTCACACTCGTCCTGGCACTCAACCAGTTTGCGTTTCCAACCCGTGGGATCACCGCAGCGCGACTGGCGATTTTCGCCGCACTCGCGGCCGCGGCTGTGTTTGGCATTGCGTTGCCACTGATTCGCGTGACCCGGGAGTGGGCGGTGCGTAATGCCGAAGCCGCGAATCCAGACTTGCAGCAACGGTTGACCACTTTCCAAGAGCGCGCCAGCAGGGGCAACGATCCATTTCTAGAGCTGCTCGCCGCCGATACGCTTGCCCGTACGCGTCAAACGCAGCCAGCCTCGCTGGTGCCTGACAATCGTTTATTTGCGCTGGGAGGCGCGGGCTTGGCAAGCCTTGTCATATTGGTATGGATGATAGCCGCGGGTCCGGGGTATCTCGGATACGGCGCTTCTCTGCTTTGGACCAACAACCACGCTGCTCCGATCTATTCCATCGCGGTCCAGCCGGGGGACGTCACCGTGCGACGAAACAGCGACCAACTGATTACCGCGCATGTCACGGGCATGCGGCCTGGCAAAGCACAACTGTTCGCGCGTTATCAAAGCGCCTCTGGTTGGGAGCCCGTGAACATGCAGAATCAGCCGGACACGGGAGGCGGCGCGACTTATCAATTTGTGTTCGCGGGACTGCCTGAAAACGTCGAGTACTATGTTGCCGCCGGACCACTGGTTTCTTCGCGCTACAAAGTACGCGTTGTAGATCTGCCGTCGGTCAAGGACATCCGCGTCACCTACCACTATCCATCGTGGACTGGCATGAAGCCCACCAGCGAGGAGCATTCCGGCGATCTGCGGGCGATAGAAGGAACCGAAGCCGCAATTGAAGTGGTGATGGATCGTCCATTGAAGGGCGGCCAGCTCATGCTCGACGACCGCCAATTCGTTCCTCTCAAGAGCGATTCCGGCAACACCTATCGTGGTTCGATTCGCTTGACAAAGGACGGCGCGTATCACCTGGCTGGGACGGAGGAAGGCCAACAAGTACGCTTGTCCGAGGATTATTTCATCGCCACCGACAAAGCCATTCCGCCCGAAATTTCCATTGATCGCCCGGGTGGAGATTATCGCGCCAGTCCGATCGAGGAGGTCACCGTAGGGATTAAGGCATCGGATCAGTTCGGTCTACATGACATGCACCTGCACTATTCGGTGAATGGCGGTCCGGATCGCGATGTGAATTTACTCAAGGCTCCCGGCGAAAAGGATGCGAATGGTTCCTACACTTTGCCACTGGAGGACTTCAAGCTGATCCCGGGCGATTTAGTAAGCCTGTATGCCACGGCGAAGGACGGTCATAGCGAAGCACGCACCCAAATTAGTTTCATTCAAGTTGAGCCCTTTGAGCGCGAGTTCTCGCAATCGCAACAGGCCGGTGGAGGCGGCGGTGGCACGGGTGCAAATAACCAGACGGAAATTTCCAAGCGCGAGAAGGAACTCATCGCGGCCACTTGGAAGCAGCAGAACGACAAGTATGCGACACCCAAGGATGCCGCGGCGGCCGGTCAATTCCTCTCTGACGCTCAGCGCAAGCTTCGGGACCAAGTAACCGCGCTCTCTCTTCGCATGCAGAGCCGTGACATTTCGGAGGCCAATCAGGAGTTCACCGATTTCGATAAGGACATGCAAGATGCAGCCGCGGCTATGGCTCCTTCGGCGGATAAATTGCAAAGCATGCGTTGGACGGATGCGATTCCCTTGGAGCAAAAGGCGCTCCAAGCGCTGCTGCGAGCAGAAGCGACCTTCCGCAAAATCGAAGTGGCCTTTGGACAGAACGGTGGCGGTGGAGCAGGCGGCGGCAATGCCGGGCGCGACTTGGCCAGTCTGTTCGACCTGGAACTAGACACGGAAAAAAACCAGTATGAGACCGCCCAGACCGCTTCTCCCGCCGAGCAGCACGAAAAGGATGTGGAGGACGCGCTGGAGAAGCTCGATGCCCTCGCCAAACGCCAGGAAGATCTGGCAAATCAACAGAACAACCCGCAGCAGAGCTTCCAGGAGCGTTGGCAGCAGGAAATGCTGCGGCGCGAGGCGGAACAATTGCAGCGCCAATTGGAACAGTTGACTCGCAATGGCCAGCAAAGCTCGAATGGGTCGCCGCAGGACGCACAGCCGCAGAATTCAGCGTCGCAGAACAGTTCGCAATCATCGCGCACGCAGGCCGGCAACCAATCCTCTGATTCAGCGGCACGCCAATCTGCGGACCAGCGGGTAGAGCAAGCACTCAAACGCTTGCGCCAAGCGACCGACGCGATGAAGCGCTCCGGCGCGCAGCAGCCGGACACCAATGCCGCCGGGCAGCAAGCCGCCGACCAGTTGCGCCAAGCTTCGAATCTGCTCTCCGGTACCCAGCAGCAACTCGCCTCGGGCAAGGTGGACTCTCTGGCTCGCGAAGCGAACCGGCTCACGCAGGAGCAGCGTGCCCAGGCCGACCGCATCAATAAATTTGCCAGCCAGATCCCCGATGCAAACCCGACGAATCTGGATAACATGATGACGCGGCTTCATGAGCGCGACCACCTTGCTCAGGAACGCCAGCAACTCTCCGATGATCTCTCGAGCTTGGAGCGAAACGTCCGCGATGCCGCACGCGGGATGGCTTCCGCACAACCGGGCGTTGCCCAAAAACTACGCCAGGCTCTCTCGGAGATGGACGAGTCCGATCTCGATAACCATGTGCAAAGGACCGCCGACTGGTTGCGTCGCGGTATTAATCCCAATTCCAATGGCACTGAAAACGAGATCGCCCAAGGATTGCAGAAACTGAGCGGGCGGCTCCAGGATGCACAAAAGCAGGTAGGCCAAGGCAAACCGGGGCAACCCAGCTCGGAGCAGTCTGAGCAATCCGCCGCGCTAGACCGGGTGGAGCGGCTTCGCGATCAACTTGAATCGATGATGGGACCGCGTGGCAACCCTGCTGGAACTGCAACGGACACGCAAGGCCACAACCCGCAAGGCGGAGCGGCCGGGGCTCAGCAGGGGGCAAACCGCACAGACCAGCGCAGTCAGACCGGTGGGGACCATAGGGAAGATCTCGGCGGCCAGAGCGGCGACACTCGCTACGGTGCCGGCCGCGCTTCCGATGGCACCGTCTGGGGCAACCTCAACACCGGCAACAACCGCTACGACCGTGCTGGACAGCAACGGGCTCCTGCCGATGCCTCAGCCAATCCAGCGGATACCGAACGTACGTACCAGCAAGGCATGCGGGAATTGAGCCAACTGCGGCAATTGGTGCAAAACGATCCGCAGGCCGCGAAAGAAGTGGCGGAGCTGGCGCGTCAGATGCAGCTCCTTGATCCAAGCCGCTTTCCGGGCAATCCGGCTATGCTGGAACAAATGCACCGCGACGTGCTCAGTTCGGTGGACAAACTGGAATTAGAGTTACAGCGTGACGCCGCCGCCACCCAAGCCCGCACTGGCAAAGCCGATGCAGTACCGTCCGGATATCAGGAATCCGTTGCCGAGTACTATAAACGCCTGAGCAAGAATCCCTAGTGTCGTTTCGCGGACTTCCGAGCATTTCTCTGCAGGCGACAGCTTCACTGCTCGCGCACAAACGCCGCCGTCATCCGCAGCGAGGAATCTCTCTTTGTTTGGGCCAACTGGAAGAAAGATTCATCGGGGATGCCAATAAAGCTTTTTCCCTCGACCTGTTCAGCCATTCACTTTGTTTTCGCATGCCCATTGCTGCTAAAGTCTCTGCTTTGTGTCAAGAGCTAGAGGACTCTTATGTATCTATTTCGCCGTGCCGTGATCGGTGCCTTCGTGCTGGTGCTCCTGTGCTTTCCCTGCTTTCCACAAGGAAAGCCTGAGCAATCCGACGTTCCTCCGAAATTTGTCCCGCCGAGGTCCGACTACAACTACACGAAACGCGTTGAGATGATCCCAATGCGCGATGGTGTTAAGCTATACACCGTCATCGTAGTTCCCAAAGGCGCCGGGCACGCCCCGATTCTGTTAACGCGCACACCGTACAACGCCGCAGGACGCACTTCGCGCACCGAATCACCCTATATGCTCGACGAACTTCCCCAAGGCGACGATGTATTCGTGGGCGCTGGGTACATCCGCGTTTTTCAGGACGTGCGCGGGAAGTATGGCTCGGAAGGCGCATATATAATGACGCCGCCTCCGATTGGTCCTCTCAATTCCAGTGGAATCGACGACACCACCGACGCGTACGACACCATCGACTGGCTGGTGAAAAATGTGCCCGAATCCAATGGCAAGGTGGGCATGGTCGGTTCTTCCTATGAAGGATTCACCGTTGTGATGGCGCTGATTAATCCTCATCCAGCATTAAAGGTTGCCGCTCCAGAGAGCCCGATGGTGAATGGGTGGATGGGCGACGACTGGTTTCACTACGGCGCGTTTCGCCAAGCCGGCGTTGATTACTTCACCGAGCAAACCACCGCGCGCGGCGAAGGCCCGGCCATCCCTCGCGAAAATTACGATGATTACACCAATTTTCTGCAGAAGGGGTCCGCTGGCGATTTCGCCCGTGACGCTGGGCTGGAGCAATTGCCGTTCTGGCGCAAAATCGAAGAAAACCCTGCGTACGATGCCTTCTGGCAAGGCCAGGATCTCGCCAAAATTATGGCCTCGCTCCCGCTGAAAGTGCCAACCATGTGGGAGCAGGGCCTGTGGGATCAGGAAGACATGTGGGGCGCAATCCATGCGTACGAAGCCGTTGAACCCAAAGACACTGGCAACGACAAAAATTTCCTGGTGATGGGCCCGTGGCGTCACAGCCAGGTCAACTACGACGGCTATTCGCTCGGACCGCTTCTCTGGGAAGGCAACACGACCTACCAGTTCCGCCGCGAAGTGCTGCTTCCCTTCTTCAATCAATATTTGCTCGACAACGCTCCCAAAGCCGATACCCCGCCCGTCTTTATTTATAATACCGGCGAAAATCATTGGGACCGCTTGAAGTCGTGGCCGCTGAGCTGCGATCAGGGATGCGCGAACAAACCGCGGCCACTTTATCTGACTGCGGGCGGTCGCGTGTCGTTCGACAAACCGGGAACCGCGAGTTCTCAATATGATGAGTATGTTTCTGATCCGGCGAATCCGATTCCGTATCGGCCCAGGCCGTTAGATCCCACAGATAATCATGCATGGCAGCAGTGGCTGGTGGACGATCAGCGCTTCGTCGATGGCCGCCAAGACGTGCTCACCTATGTCAGTGAGGCGCTGACTGAGCCGCTTCGTTTAAGTGGAGCGCCCGAGGTGAATTTGTATGCTTCCACCAGTGGCAGCGACAGCGATTGGGTGGTGAAGCTGATCGATGTTTACCCGAACACTGTGCCGTCACAGCCGCCGATGGGTGGATACGAACTGGCCATCTCTCTGGACATTTTCCGGGGGCGTTACCGGACGAGTTTCGAACATCCCGAAGCAGCTATGCCCAACCAGCCGCTGTTGTACCGGTTCGGCTTGCCCACCGTGAACCATGTCTTTCTGCCCGGGCACCGCATCATGGTTCAGGTGCAATCGACGCTATTCCCGCTGTACGACCGCAACCCGCAAACGTTTGTCCCCAACATTTTCTACGCCAGGCCAACCGATTATCAAAAAGCGACACAGCGCATTTGGCATACTCCAGACAAGGGCAGCTTCATCAGCCTGCCGGTCGTACCCGGAAGCTAATCTGGTTATCGCTACTCTTTGTTTACATTGACGTAGAAGAGGTCCGTAGCCACGTCAAATTGCTCTTTGGTTATCGAAGTTTTCATGGTTTGCCAATAGGTGGTCGCCTGGATCATTTGCCAGTCGCTTCTCTTTCCCACGCGCACGGGCATAGCGAAGTCCGGCACATCCGCTTTCCAGCGATAGGCGACGGTGCCAGCGGCATCATCAAATTTCAATTCAAGTGTGGGAATGTCAGGATGACGTAAATATTGATCGAACACCGGGGTCAAATACATCTGGGTCTGTTGGTTGAAATAGTGGACCACATCGTCGGTCATGATGTTCTGATATTTAAAATGTTGGTAGAAATCGTGGATGAGGGCCCACCAGCGAGCATCATTGTTCACGACATTGCGCAGGGTGTTCAGGAATAGCGCGCCCTTGAAGTACATATCCTGCGGCGGAGTAGCGGCAATCCCGCGCTCCGCAATGATCGGGTCGCGATTTTTCACCTTCGATTTATAGCCGTTGACATACCGGAGAGCATCTTCGTAACCGAAGGCGTATTCGACATACAGGCATTCGAGGTAGGTAGTCCAACCCTCGTGAATCCACATGTCAGAACGGTCCGCGGCCGAGACACTGTTGCCAAACCACTCATGCCCGCTCTCGTGAATGATAATGAAATCGAATCTTGGACTGATTCCTACGCCCGTCCAATCGCGCCCCAGATAGCCATTGGTGAAGTGGTTCCCATATGCTACCGCGCTCTGATGTTCCATTCCAGCGTAAGGCACTTCGACCAGTTTGTAGCCGTCCTTCTTGAAAGGGTAGGGGCCGAAATAATGTTGATACGCTTGCAGCATGCCCTTGGCCTGCGCGAATTGTTTCTTCGCGTTGTCCAAATCCTCGGGTAAGACGTAATAATCGAGAGGCAGATCGCCCAGCCGATCGGAAAAATGAACATAGGTGCCGATGTTCAGCGCCACATCGTAATTATTGATCGGGTAGTGCACCATCCAATCCCAGCGCGTATAGCCATCCCCCAAATCCGTTTTGCCCATGAACCTCCCGTTCGAAACGTCGACCAAGTTATTCGGAACGGCCACGCGGATTCGCATACTTTCCGGCTCATCGCGCCATTGGTCCTTGTTTGGCCACCACACGCTGGCGCCAATGTCTTCACATGACGTGTAAATCCAAGTCCGGCCGGCAGGGTCCTTACCGAAGGTGAAGCCGCCGAACCGCCCGGTTTCGATCGGATGCCCTGAGTAGTAAAAAACGATGGTGTAGTCCTGGCCGGCATGCAGGGTCTCTGGGAAATCGACAAATACCGCTCCTGAATCGCGCACATACTGCAGCGGCATGACACCTTGGAGAATCTTGTCGACCTGCAGCGCAGGATGCAGGTCGAGTTGGAGTCGGGTACTGTCCTGAAGCATTCTGAAACGAATGGTATTGTTGCCGCTGATGGTCTTCTTTTCGGGATTGACACGAACGTCTAAATCGTATGAGAGCAAGTGATTATTGGCGCGATAGGGACCGTAGGCGCCCCGTAGAAGATCCGCACGAGTCGGCGGCCCTGCCGGCGAAGGGGTTTGCTGTGAAGACGATTGCTGTGAAGACGTAGCAGGGCCTGCGGCTGTCCCCGCGAACCAAGCCAGAAAAACAACCGTGCCGACGAAAAGAGTGCGGAAACTGCTGAACCGCTTCATGCGATTAGACCTTGGAATGACGCGAAACAGATGGTGTCAAAAAATCAGCTAGGAAACTCAGGGCATCCCAGGATGTGGCGCTTGTTATTAATGATGCGCTTGGCGGTTTCGATGTGCCGTTTGGCACGTTCCGGGGTTACTTGACCACTGGCTACACGATCTTTCCACCATTTGACTTCGTCGAGGGCAAGCCTCAATTCGGCGGTGGTACGCTCTTGAAAAAATCGCAAGGTAAAATGTTCGTTTAGTAGGTCCTTCATGCTGTTGATCCAACAAGCTTCGGTTTCAGCAGGAAGGATTTTATCACGCCAGATTAGCGATGGGGAGCGCTTATGTTCTGTGCGCCGCACTGGTGTTGGAGACGCAACAGTGCTTTAAGGCAATCATAGGCAAAGCCCAAATAGACTGTTTGCTGCGCATACGAATGCGAGATTTCAATATTAACCGCATGGTAATTCAGACTGTGACGTAAATCACATACTCATTCTTGGGGCGCGCTAACCTTATCTTGAGTAACAGCCCCGGTGCTTGATGATGCGTGCCCAGCGTCTTCATTACGGAATTGGGATTAATTTGCAAATTAGAGGAGACGCTTGTGGAGCGCTACCCAGAAAAACGACAGAACGCCCGCATTCCGGTGGGTTTTTCCCTACAGTTTCAATGCGTGAGCGATGAAGACGAATCCTCCGATTACGCCGCTGAGACCGAAAATGTTTCCGCTTACGGATTGCTGATGATCAGCGCCAAAAAGCTGGATGTCGGGAGTATGGTCCTTTTGAAATTACGGATACCCGTCGAAGTTTCCGGTAGCGCCTTTTCGTGTGTACATAGTACAGGTCGTGTTGTCCGTCAGGAATTACGAAAGGACGGTGCGACTCGTTATGGCGTTGCGATTACGGGAACGGGCGTGTGTGCCCGGCCGAAACCCGCCGCCTGAATGGCAATTTCTGGGCAGCGTACACACTGGAAGAAATCATGCAGGACGCTTACCTGGCAAACGACGCGGTCATTTAGGCCGTTCACTTGTCACAATGAATTCGCAGCCGCAATGCTAAACTAGGTTGTTACATCCACCGGGCCGTCCCCAGCTAACCCACCGGCACCGAGTAAGGATTGCACTAATGACAAAAATAATCGATGTAACTGAGCTCATCCTCAGGGATGCGCATCAGAGTCTGATGGCTACCCGAATGGCCATGGAAGACATGATCCCGGCCTGCGAAGATATCGACAAAGCCGGATTCTGGAGCGTGGAAGTCTGGGGCGGCGCCACCTTTGACGCTTGCATCCGCTTCCTGAACGAAGATCCCTGGGAACGTCTGCGTACTTTCCGCAAGTTACTGCCAAACAGCCGTCTGCAGATGCTGTTGCGGGGCCAGAATCTACTCGGCTACCGGCACTACGAAGACAGTGTCGTAGATCGGTTTGTCGAGCGCGCTGCGGATCACGGCATGGATGTGTTCCGGGTTTTCGACGCGCTGAACGATATTCGCAACATAAAGCGTTCCATCGCAGCCGTTAAAAAAGCGGGAAAGCACGCCCAAGGGACCATTTGCTATACCATCAGTCCCCTGCATACCGTGGAAGGTTTTGTAAAGCTTGCAAAACAATTGGTGGATATGGGTTCCGATTCGCTCTGCCTTAAGGATATGGCGGCGTTGCTGAAGCCCCAGCCGGCGTACGACATCGTCAAAGCCATCAAATCGGAATTGGGCGAACAGGTCCGCGTGCATGTTCACGTCCATGCCACAACGGGCGTGACCATGGTCTCTTTGATGAAGGCCATTGAAGCCGGCGCAGACGGAGTGGACACCTCCATCAGCTCATTGAGCTTGGGTCCCGGCCACAACCCCACAGAAAGCTTCGTACACATGCTGGAAGGGACAGGTTATAGCGCCAATCTCGACATGGAACGCTTGCTGCGGGTCCGCGATCATTTCGCCAAAGTCCGGCCGCGGTATAGCCAATTTCTTTCCAATATTACCGGGGTCGACACTGAAATCTTCACCAGTCAAATTCCCGGCGGCATGATTTCGAACATGGAGAGCCAGTTGAAACAGCAAGGAGCGGGAGACAAGTTACAGGAAGTACTAAAGGAAGTACCAGAGGTGCGCAAGGCCGCAGGCTATCCCCCGCTGGTGACGCCATCGAGCCAGATTTGTGGAACCCAGTCGGTCTTCAACGTTCTGATGGGCCGCTACAAAGTGATCACCGCCGAATTTGCCGATCTCATGCTGGGCTATTACGGATCAACCATCGGAGAGCGGGACCGCGAAGTGATGGCCCGTTGCGAAAAACAGACTAAGAAGACCCCGATCATGATGCGTCCTGCCGATCTACTAAAGCCAGAATGGGATCAGTTGCGCACCGCAGCCATCGCTCTGGATGGCTGCGATGGTTCTGACGAGGACATTCTGACCTACGCCATGTTTCCGAAAGTGGCACCCAAGTTCTTCTCCGAACGTGCTCAGGGGCCAAAGAACTTGTCGCAAGAGCCCAGCACCGTAACCCCCACAGCGGCTCCGACACCTTCTGGCAATGGAGCGGGTACGCCCGTTCGCGGAACCATCAAGTATGAAGTGGAATTAGAAGGCAAGAAGCACTCGGTTACCGTGTCGCCAGCATAAAGGACGAGTCGATGAAAACCATGGACCAGCGCATTGAAGAATTACACAGCCGTCGAGCGGAAATCGCGCTGGGCGGCGGGAAAGAGCGCATCAACAAACAACATCAAGCCGGAAAACTGACCGCTCGCGAACGCATCAATGAACTCTGCGATGCCAACAGCTTCCAGGAATCGGGGATGTTCGCCGAGCATCGCGCCACCCTCTTTGGCATGATGGACAAGAGCTTTCCCGCCGACGGCGTGGTTACCGGAGCAGGAACAGTGCTGGGTCGTCGCGTGCACCTCGCCAGCCAGGATTTCACCGTGGCCGGCGGATCCGCTGGCGAAGTCCACTCCCGAAAAGTTGCGGAAACCATGCAGCAGGCCATGAAGACCGGAACGCCTTTTATATTCATCAACGATTCCGGCGGTGCTCGTGTGCAGGAAGGCATCGATTCGCTTTCCGGTTATGGCCAGGTCTTCTATCAAAATGTGATGTTGAGCGGCGCGGTGCCCCAGATTTCCTTGATTTGCGGCCCGTGTGCAGGTGGCGCGGCATACTCCCCGGCACTCACGGATTTCATCATTCAAACGCGACAGGCACAGATGTTCATCACCGGTCCGAACGTCATCAAGCAAGTGACCGGCGAAACCGTCACGGCCGATTCGCTGGGCGGCGCCGAAGCGCACATGGTCAAGTCCGGGGTCATTCACTTTATCGCCGAGGATGATCGCCATGCGTTGCTCCTGTGCAAGAAGCTGCTCAGTTTCCTGCCTTCCAATAATGCGGAAGATCCCCCGGAAGTGCCCAACGACGGCAATGTCGAGCCGAATCCGCGGTTGACGACGATTGTTCCCGTTGATGGCAAACAGCCCTACGATGTCCGCGAAGTCATCGTAAACGTCATTGACGCCGGCGACTTTCTGGAAGTGCAGGCAGGCCATGCGCCGAACATTGTTGTGGGCTTCGCACGTATGATCGGCCGAACCGTTGGGATTGTGGCTAACCAACCCGCCGCACTCGCCGGAGTGCTGGATATCAATGCTTCCGATAAAGCCTCGCGATTCATCCGTTTCTGCAACGCCTTCAATATTCCCTTGGTCACCTTTGTCGACGTTCCAGGCTTCCTGCCCGGTATCGATCAGGAGCATGGCGGGATTATCCGTCACGGCGCGAAAATGATTTTCGCGTATTCCGCCGCAACCGTGCCCAAAGTCACGGTCATCTTGCGCAAGTCCTTTGGCGGAGCGTATCTCGCCATGTGCGGACGAGACATGGGAGCAGACCGGGTCTATGCGTGGCCAACTGCGCAAGTAGCGGTCATGGGCGCGGAAGGCGCTGCCGAAATCGTGTTCAAGAAGGAAATTGACTCGGCCAAAGATAAAGCCGCAAAGCGCAAGGAAATGATCGAGAAATACCGCGACGCTTTTGCCAATCCGTATGTGGCGGCCGGCCGGCGCCTGGTGGACGATGTGATCGAGCCCGCGGACACCCGCCGGGCGCTTGCGCAAGCACTGGAGTTTCTCCACACCAAGAGAGAATTGAGGCCACCCAAAAAGCACGGATTGATTCCTCTCTGAGCTGGGACTGCTTATGACAAACCGCACACCCCAAGAATTGGAAGCAGAGTTAGTGGAGCTCCGGGAGCGCGTCGCCAACCTCGAAGCGCTGCTGGCCAGACAAACGCAGCAGCAACAGGGATTGCATAACACTGCTGTGCCGCCCTCCAGCCAGGAGGATTCACCAGACATTGTCCTGGTGATCTCCGCCGCGGTCGCCGCCTTCCTCGGCAAGCGCGCATCCATACGGCAAATCCATTTAACGGGTGAAACTCCTTGGGCCATGCAAGGGCGTGCTACGGTTCAGGCTTCTCATGGAATTGAATTTGTTCGTGGAAGTCGTTAAGACTAGGTGAGTCATGAAACTCAAGGTAACCGTCGATGGCAAAGTCTATGAGGTGGATATTGAGGTAGCTCCCGAGCCAACGCCAACGCTGCCGACATTTTCGGCGCAATCCGGAAGCGCGATTGCTCCGGCAGTCCGGCCCGCACCTGCCGAAGCTGAATCCGTTGTGGAGGATTCCGGTGGGGACGAAAGCAAAGTGTGCCGCAGCCCTGTGGCTGGAATCACGGTGAAATCTAACGTACGCGCCGGCGAAATCATTCAACCCGGCGATCTTTTGTTTGTCCTGGAAGCGATGAAAATGGAAACCGAAATTACTGCCCCGATCGGGGGCAAGGTTGCGGAGGTGAAGGTTAAGGTGGGCGACAGCGTCAAAAGTGGACAGGTGGTACTGACATGGGCATAGACACGAATGCGATTCCCGGATTTCTGTTCTATGACCATGTGGCCATCGCCGTGAAACAGGGTGACCTGGAAAACCAGGTGAACGCCTATAAGCTTATGGGCTTCGCCGAGATTCACCGCGAAGACGTACATGGCAAAGATTTGGTCCGTGAGGTGCTGCTGCGCATCGGCGCAGGCCCTAACCTGATTCAGCTCCTTGAACCACTCTCCGCGGATTCGCCGGTCGCCAAACAAATTGAAAAAGCCGGCGGCCGTGGCGGCTTCGCGCACATCGCTTTGCGCGTTTCCGACATCCACAAAGCGTTTCAATATTTAAAGGAAAAGGGCTTTCATATCCTGGACCCTGCGCCACGTCCCGGTTCCCGCGGCACCACTGTGTTTTTCGTTCATCCGAAGACGACCGACACGGCTGCGCTCGGGTACCTCATTGAAGTCGTACAGGAGGGCGGAAAATAATGTGGGAGGAATTTCCCCCGATCCCGACAGCTGAATGGGAAGCGTCCATCCGCGCCGATCTTAAGGGCGCGGACTACGACAAAAAGTTGCTCTGGCGCACGGAAGAAGGGATTACCGTTCGCCCTTTTTACCGCGCTGAGGATCTGCCAGGTACAACCGGACAAGCTCGTTTCACCGGCAGTTGGCAAATTACAACAGCAGCAGACATCCCGAGGAACGCCGTGCGTGCCGATCTACTGCACGAGCAAGGCGCCACCGCAGTTCAGGAACTCGGATTTGCGCTCGCGGAGTCGCAAGGAAAACGCAACATATTCGTGTTCTCGGTCGGGGGCAACTACTTCTTCGAAATCGCTAAATTGCGCGCGGCGCGCCAGCTTTGGTCTCGAGTGTCCTCGGAACCCATGATCATCTGGTCTAAAACATCCCTGGCCAACAAGAGCTTGTACGATCCATCGGCTAACCTGATGCGCTGCACCACCGAGGCTATGAGCGCGGTGTTTGGCGGCTGTGATTTTCTGATCATCGAGCCCGCCCGGTTCGCCGAACATCTGGCCCACAGCCTGGGGCGGATCCTGCGCGAGGAGTCGCATCTCGAATACGTTTCCGATCCGGGCGGCGGCTCGTACTATATCGAATCGCTCACCGCGTCCATCGCCAACGAGGCGTGGAAAGTTTACGAAACCGGCCAGCAAACCCGTGACTCCGCCATCGCCACCGCCCGCGCTGTCAAAGAAAAGGCCGTTGCGCAACGCAAACGTACGCTGATCGGCGTCAACAATTATCCGGACCTCAAGGAGAAGCTGCCTCCCGATGCGTCTTTGCCCTCAACTCCGTGGCGCATGGCAGTGCCATTCGAACAGATTCGTCACCGCGTCGAAAAATCCGGCAGGCGCCCGCGGGTGCTTCTGCTGCAGCGCGGAGATGTAAAGATGAAGATGGCCCGCGCCAATTTCTGCCTGAATCTTTTCGGCTGCGCCGGGTTTGAGGTAACGACTTCAGAGACCCTCGAACCAGCCGCACTGATTGTGCTGTGCAGCTCCGACCCCGAGTATCTGGCGTTCGCGCAAGACGTTTGCGCCCAAACAAAATCGCCTGTCATCGTCGCCGGTAATCCCAAGGAACACATCGACGCACTACGAGCCGCTGGTGTGCAGGATTTCGCCTACTTGGGCATGGACGCGGTGAAATTTTTGTCGCACTGGCAAGAGGCCCTCACATGACTCGCCCGAAGTGGATGACTCCGGAAGGCATCGAGGTCAAGCCCGTATACACCGCCGCGGACCTGGAGGGCATCGAGCATCTCGATTATGCCGCGGGATTCCCGCCGTTCCTGCGCGGCCCATATAGCTCCATGTATGCGCTCCGCCCCTGGACCATCCGGCAATACGCGGGATTTTCTACGGCGGAAGACTCTAACGCCTTCTACCGGCGCAATCTCGCTGCCGGCCAAAAAGGATTGAGCGTTGCCTTCGATTTAGCCACCCATCGCGGTTACGATTCGGACCACCCGCGCGTCACCGGTGATGTCGGCAAGGCCGGGGTAGCCATCGATAGCGTCGAGGATATGAAAATCCTTTTCGATCAGATTCCTTTGGACCAAATGTCCGTGTCCATGACCATGAATGGCGCGGTGCTCCCGGTAATGGCCTTCTTTATCGTCGCCGCCGAAGAACAGGGTGTTGCTTCCCAAAAGTTAACCGGCACCATCCAGAACGATATCCTCAAAGAGTTCATGGTGCGCAACACCTATATTTACCCGCCCAGCCCATCCATGCGAATCATTGGCGATATTTTCGGGTTCTGCTCCGCCAGCATGCCAAAATTCAATTGCATTTCTATCTCCGGGTATCACATGCAGGAAGCGGGCGCGACCGCCGACATCGAGTTGGCGTATACCCTCGCCGATGGCCTGGAATACCTTCGTACCGGCTTGCATGCGGGGCTGGATATCGACGAGTTTGCTCCCCGCCTCAGCTTTTTCTGGGCCGTGGGCATGAACCATTTCATGGAAATCGCCAAGATGCGCGCCGCCCGGCTACTCTGGGCCAAGCTGGTAAAGCAGTTCCACCCGAAAAATCCCAAATCCATGGCCCTGCGCACGCATTCGCAGACATCTGGCTGGAGTTTGACTGCGCAAGATGTATTCAACAATGTGATACGCACCACCGTCGAGGCGATGGCCGCTGCCATGGGTGGGACCCAATCCTTGCATACCAATGCTCTCGACGAAGCCTTGGCGCTGCCCACTGATTTTTCCGCTCGCATCGCCCGCAACACGCAAATCTACTTGCAGGAAGAAACTGGCATTACACATGTTGTCGATCCTTGGGGCGGTAGCTATTACGTCGAATCGCTCACTGCCGAACTTGCCGCAAAAGCTTGGACGTTGATTCAAGAAGTCGAGAAACTCGGTGGCATGACCCGGGCGATCGAGTCCGGCCTGCCAAAGATGCGCATCGAAGAAGCCGCCGCCAAACGCCAGGCACGGATCGATTCCGGGCGGGAGGCGATTGTCGGAGTAAACAAATATGTGGTTGCCAGCGAGAAGCCGATCGATGTGCTGGTGGTGGACAACGCCGCTGTCAGGGAAAATCAACTCGCGCGCTTGCGCGACGTGAAAGCTCGTCGCAATACCAAAGACGTGGAAGCTGCTCTCGCCACCTTGACGAACTGTGCCGCCTCGGGTCAAGGCAATCTTCTCGAACTCGCCGTGGATGCGGCTCGCAAACGCGCAACCCTGGGTGAAATTTCCAGCGCGCTCGAAAAAGTCTTCGGCCGTTACCAGGCCCAGCATCATACGATCTCCGGCGTGTATTCCTCCGAGAGCCGCGGAGATCCGGAATTCGTCAAAGCGCGAAACATGGTGGAAGCTTTTGCTAAATCCGAAGGCCGCCGTCCGCGGATTCTGGTCGCAAAAATGGGCCAGGACGGCCACGATCGGGGCGCAAAGGTGATTGCCACCGCTTTTGCCGATTTGGGGTTCGACGTGGACCTCGGCCCACTCTTTCAAACCCCCGAAGAAGCCGCCCGCATGGCTGTCGAAAACGATGTTCACATCCTGGGCGTCTCCACCCTCGCCGGTGGACACATGACCCTGGTTCCACAGGTGATCCAGGAATTGAAGAGACTCGGCCGACCAGATATTCTGGTGGTTGTGGGCGGCGTGATTCCTCCTCAGGATTTTCAGAACCTAAGGCAAGCGGGCGTTGGTGGCGTCTTTGGCCCGGGAACGCGCATTCCGCTCTCCGCGCAGGAAGTCCTGCACGCTTTGCAGGGGTAAGCATTGCGCATACGCCGGCTGCCGGCTGAACAATACGTGTCGGGTGTGCTCGCGGGTGACCGCGCAACTCTCGCTCGCACTATCACCGTTATCGAGAGCGACCTGCCTTCCGACAACCAGCTTTCCGCAAACATCCTCGATGCCCTTCTTCCTCACACCGGCAAGTCCCGCCGCATCGGCGTCACCGGGGTACCAGGCGTCGGCAAAAGCACATTTCTCGACAAGATGGGAATGCATATTCTTCGCGACCGCGGTGAAAAGCTGGCCGTCCTGAGCATCGATCCATCCAGCCCGATTACCGGTGGCAGCATCCTGGGCGACAAAACGCGCATGGAAAACCTCGCCGCTCAAGCCAACGCGTTCATCCGTCCGTCGCCTTCGCGTGGTTCCCTCGGCGGTGTCGCCGGGAGAACGCGTGAAACCATGCTGGTTTGCGAGGCCGCCGGCTTTAACAACATCTGGATCGAAACGGTCGGCGTGGGCCAATCGGAGATTGCCGTTCGTTCCATGACCGATTTTGTTTTGCTGCTGCTCTTGCCCGGCGCCGGAGACGAGCTTCAGGGCATCAAGCGCGGGATCTTAGAACTGGTCGACGCCATCGCCATCAACAAGGCGGATGGCTCACAATTTGAACGCGCTCAGATTGCGAAGGCAGACTATCAAAGCGCGTTGCACCTTTTCGCTCCTGCTGTCGGCGGCTGGACTCCACCGGTATTGCTGTGCAGCGCGCAAACCGGCGGTGGCATTCCCGAAGTATGGGAATGCATTCTCGAACACGAAAAGTTTCAATTGCAGAAAGGCTTGCGCGCGGAAGTCCGCCGCGAACAGGCGCTCGCCGCTATGCGCCAAATGATTACCGCGGATCTGGAGACCAGCTTTCGACGAGATCCGAAAATTCAGGCCAGATTGCCGCAAATTGAGGACATGGTTCGCAGCGGGAAGATCAGTTCGTTTGCCGCCGCTCGCACATTGCTCGCCGAATTCCGGGATTCAGCAGGTCCCCGAGAACCGCGATAGCGCCGTTTTTGTAGCTGTTGCGACGGCGAGATCTGTGGAGATTCGACCTATAACGCGTTACGCGAAACGGAAGCTTCTACGGACCAGCCGCCACGGTTGGCGTTTTGATTCGCAAGCTGGCGATCGAGTGAGGATTCGGGCCCGGCATGGATAATGGCCCATTTCAATGCGAGGCTGCCGGCTATGGTCAGCAACGAACTGGCGATCCTCGCAGGCCGCGACTTGCGGCGATGCAACAGAGCCGGAATGATCATGCCCAGCGTCACAGTTCCGATCCAAAATAGCTTGGCCTGCTTGCCCGAGACTAATGGCTTGCCGGCGCTTTTCGCGGTTCCCAGATAGGCACTCAGACACACGCCTTCCGCCACGACACTGGCATTTTCCATCTTATTCATCGGTTCGATCGCCGTTTCGTCGCGGGTGCACTCGCCTACCAGAGACATAGCCGCCGCCCCACTGCTTACGGCACTGGCCGCGATCAGTGGACCGAGAAATGGTGTGTGCGACCATACTGGGATGCTGGTGCTCTCGAGCAACACTCATCAGCCAACGTCCTGCCCGGTTGTTGGACTGAAGGGTTGCCGCTGGACTGACCTTAGCTGCGAGGCAACCTGGCTTCCGGGGCCCGCCGCGATACTCTTTTCAGAATTTCCGTGTGCTCTTCTCATAAGAAACGTCTGTTGCTGGTTTTCACTAATCCAACGCGGCACCAAGACCAGTAGACAATGCGCTCGAGACCGTCACAATACCGTTATCTGTGTAACAGCGAGCTATGTGATTCCCCGTGTGGATTGCAACGCTCAGGCCTTTTCATCGAGGTTGAGCGATGGGTTGCCAGTTACGGGCATGTTATTACGGCGTGAACGTTTCGAGTTCGAACCCTGTACCAAAGTGCAGGTTTGCCACGTACCTGCACTTGAGACCTCGTCCGTTCCCTTGTTCAGTTTCTTCCGCGAACCCCGCCATCCAGACTTCTACGTACTATGAGCCTCGATTGGTTACTCAACCATTATGTTCACAGAAAATTATGCGCTGCTTCGAGCGCGAAACGGCCCCGCACGCGCGTCCACTTGTGCATCACCATTTTTTGCATCGCCCTTACCCTGCTCACGCACGGCGCAGGGCGCGCCATCGCCCAAGGGCAGTTGAGCGTTGCGCCGGACTCAGTGGATTTCCGGTCTGTCGCTATTGGCCAGTCGCAGGCGGTCAACGTAACGTTGACAAATTCCGGCACTTCCAAAGTCGTGTTCTCGAAAGAGGAACTGGACGGGGTCGAATTCAATTTGATCGGTTTTTCCTTGCCGCTCACGTTGGAGCCTGGAAAGGAAACCACCTTTACCGTGCAGTTTTATCCCCGCAATATCGGGCAGGTTACTGGCAGCATTGTTTTCGAGAGCGATGCGTCGAATGCCAGCGTCTACGTTTCGCTGCACGGCGAAGGGATTTCCTTTGCATCCCAGGAATCGGGAAACAACACCCTGGATGCTGCCAACGCCAACGCGGCTCCTGAGCCCGCATCCGCTCCGGTGGCCATCTCGAATTCTGGCATCGTTGGTTCCGCGCCAGTCCTGGCGAGTTCCGGAACAACCTCCGGTGTGACGCAGAACGCCGGCATCAAAGCCTCCAACGGACGTACTCCGACGACCACCCGGATCAGCACCACAAAGGCAAACGTAGCTTCAACGACGAGCTCCATCACTCTCGTGCAGCACGGTTCGACCGACGACGGAAGTGCCGTCTCAGGTCCCATAGCGGTGACTCTCGACAGCGTAGGTAGCGGGCATCTGCTGACCTGTACCCTCACCTATGGCAATCCCGGTGGCACCAGCTTGTCCGTGAGTGACAATCTGAACGGTCAATGGTCCTTGGCCAACACTGTCCATTTCGATCCGGCGAGCGGACAGACCACGGCACAGTTCTACCTGGCCAACAGCAAAGCGGGAACCACCAAAATTACTGGCACACCGGGAAGCGCTGGCCCTTGGGACGCCATGAACTGCCAGGAATGGTCCGGTATCGCTACGTCTAACCCACTCGATCAGGCCACCCAACAGGACGGTACCACCGCCAATCCCTCTAGCAGCAACGTCACCACCACCAGCGGCGACGAACTTGTCCTCGGCGTTTTGCAGAACGTTCAGTCACCCACAGCGGGCAGCGGCTTCACTCTCATCAACAATGCACCGCAGTCCTGGTTGGCCAGCGAATATAAAATCCAATCCACCGCCGGCTTGACCGCGGCAACTTGGAACGGGACCGACCCCGCTGGCTGGACCGCACAAGTCGCCACATTTAGAGCGGCGGGCAGTAGTGCTCCCGCAGGTGCAAGTGCCCCAACGAGCGTCAGCGCCACCCCTTCGAGCGCGGTGTTTAGCAATGTTCCGGTCGGGACCAAGAATACTCAAACGGTTCAGCTCAGCAATAACGCGTCCACCAGCGCAGTCATTTCGGCCGCTTCGATACAAGGCGCTGGATTTGCCACTTCGGGATTAACTGTGCCCGCGACCCTGGGGGCCGGAACCACATCCACATTCAACGTCACCTACTCGCCCACTAGCACCGCAACTGTGGGCGGCATGCTGACACTCTCGCTAAACGGAGGCGGGTCTGTGGTGATTCCACTGCTGGGTAATGCCGTAACCGCCACCCGCGTGTTAACCGCCAATCCTCCGAGCATCAGTTTTCGGAACGTCGTGATCGGCGGAACCGCCACTTCCACTGTGGCGCTGTCCAACACCGGAAACTCCAGCGTCACCATAAACTCCGTGACCACCAGCGGCACAGGTTTCAGCACCAGCGGCGTGACCAGCGGTGCCGTGATCGCCTCGGGTCGGTCCACTGCCCTGGCAATCGCGTTTGCGCCGAACAGTGCTTCCACTGTTTCCGGCAGCATCACCATTTCCACCAACGCGTCCACCGGAAGCACGATTACCATCCCTGTTACTGGAGTTGGCTCGACCACAGCCACGCATAGCGTTGTGTTGACATGGGACGCCAGCACTTCCACCGGAGTGGCCGGTTACAACGTCTATCGATCTACCGTTTCCGGCGGATCTTACGCCAAGATCGTAAGCTCCCCCGTGGTGAGCACCACCTACACCGACAACACCGCCCAGACGGGCATTCAATACTATTATGTGGTTACTACAGTGAGTACCGCAGGAGTAGAGAGTGTTTACTCGAGCCAAGTGACTGTATCCGTCCCTTGACTTGGTTCGACGCTGGTACGCCTGCTCCGAGGCAGCAACACGACTTAAAACATTAGAACTGCGCAAATTGATCTGGTGCGAACACGTTGACCGCAGCGCTCGATCCTTTTTTCGGCGTGAGCAAAACACCTTCGATTAACGAAATTCTAAGTCCAGGGAGTAGACCTCTTCGTTGCTAATGTCTCGGACTAACAGCGGAGAACCGTCGGCCGCGATTCCCGTCCAAGGACCAAATTCGGAGTAATACCGGCGAATATCGCCGATAGGAGCAACCGTCTCCAAGTGCCCATCGGAAATGCGCAGGCGATAAAATGCGGGATTGGGCCCATCAAGAGTGTCGAAGAAAAGCTCCCTGCTATCTGGGGACCATGCGATATACCCGGTAACATCTTGGCCTTTTGGCAGCACCCGCCATTTTTGAGTGGCAAATTCATAGAGCTCGAGTTCATTCCCCAAGGGACTAGCGGCCACTAGGAAGCGCCCGTCGGGAGACCAACGTGGGCAGCATAGGCCTGCAGAGCCAGTCAACGGTACAATTCGGCGGGTTCCCAAGTCCAGCATTTGAATGGAAACTGTCTGCACGTCATCTTGCAGGCGGGTCTGACCGAAGGCGAGGATTGAGCCGTCAGGTGACCACGTCGGATCGAGATCGAATAAAGACCCATTTGTGACCTGTTCGGCGGGACCTCCTGCGGAAGCAATAAGAAAAATGTTCCACGGCCGGCCTGGACGCGCGCCCGAGAAGGCGATGCGCGTGCCATCCGGGGACCAATGCGGCAGCGCGGCGCGTAGGGAGGGCCCGGTAATCTGCGCCGCTTCCGAACCGTCGGCCCTCGATCGCCATAGAGCTCCTTCCGGATAACGGATGTAAGTAAGCATGGCGCCATCGCGTGACGTCTCCACGCCGCCCGCAGAGATTCCCGAGAGAAAAGGTACGAACTGGCGGGACACCGAATCGTAGCGAACCAGTTCGGCGCGCGGCTGAGAGGCAGTCACGTAGAGTTTCTTCCCGTCCGGGCTGGTCCCCCCAACATAAAAATTCGGGGGTACCGTGGTGAGCTCTACTGGCGCAGATGCTCTTGCCCAGAACGGGTGCCGCTCTGCAAGAGCCCAGATCCTGCTGCTTCCATTACGAATGGTCTGAAAGTAGAAATAGCGGCCATCAGGAGACCATTCACCGCAGCAACGACTCGGAAAGTCGGTCATGTTGGTGAGTATTTCATGCGCACCGGAGCCGTCAGGGCGAGCTTCCCAAATGGACACTGATTCCGCATGCCTGTTGCCGACCGTAAAACGTAGGCGAGTGCCGTCAGGCGAGTATCGCAGATGATACACAGGACCGGCCGCCGTGAGCAGCTTCCTCGGGTTCGACCCGTCCGCGCTCGCCAGCAAAATCTCGTTGCCCCGCGCGAGAATGAGGTTCCCACCTTGTGCCCAGGAGGCATCGTCTACTGTAAGTCCTGACAGCCCTTGCAACGAGCCCGAAGGCAAATCCATCAGCTCCAAACGAAATGGCCCCTTCATCAGGTTTGTAGGAGTGCCCACCAAAAGTTTTGAGCCGTCACTCGAAACGTCGCCAAGGTAAATCCCAGGGTAGGACGAGGCGAGCACCATCGGAGTACCGCCAATCGCAGGAACCTTCAAAAGCGCAACTCGGTTTGCCACCCTTTCATTGAAATAGAGCTCTCCAGCGCGCACATGAAGATCACTTTTGTTCACTCCATCAAAAGTCAGTTGCGTGGAGTCGATTACTCGCGGTACCCGCAGCGGCGAGACAAACGAGATGATCAGCCCGCCGATAATACATGCAAGAAGTAAACCCCCAACCATCACGAGCAATCGACGATTCCGAAGAGACAGCCCTTCCTCCGGGTTTTGCGCGAGATGCTGCCGCACCGGCGAAGATGCCCCATTTCCTACGACTTGCACTGGAGCCAAAAACCGATAGCCACGACGCGGAATCGTCTCCACGTATACCGGAGTGTCGGCTGAATCGCCGAGAACCTCCCGAAGCCGCTTGATCGCGGTGTTCAAACTGGTGTCAAAGTCCACAAAAGTGTCGGCCGGCCACAGAGTAGCGTGGAGGTCCTCGCGGGCCACGATGCCACCCGCACTTTCCAGTAACGTGCGAAGCACGAGGAATGGCTGCTCTTGGAGGCGAAGCTTGACCCCGTTGCGCCGCAGTTCGCCTGACCTGGTGTCCAGTTCGAACGTGCCAAACCGATAGTGAACCACGCTCGACGGTGCGACCACGGGTTGTGGAGTACCTGCCATTGAGGTCCGCGACGGTATAGACGAAGCAGCAAGGGCGAATGTTTCTGAGGTGCATGTCAGAAGTACGCGCAAATCTTGTTCGGCCGGGGACTTAAGACGTCAGAGATATTCCAGGCAGGAGTCATTGTGCCGCTATGGAGGTGCTGCCGGGATTCGGCAGGGTGGACGCTCCCGCAACCGCGGTGGAGGCGGCATCATGAACTGGCAAACGTTATTCTTGGTGGCTATTGGATTCGCGGTTATGACAACTTCCAGCGTGGCGGCAAACAAGAGTGACACAGAAACCGTGAGCAACCAACTCCCGGTGAAGATTTATGACCGATATTTGATTGTTGCGGAGGGTTCCATCGGCTCCCTCCACGGTCTCCGATTTCTGCTGGATACCGGCACAAGCACCACCACGGTCGACCGCCAAGTCGCCAAGCGCGTGGGCTTAGCCGGGCACCGCACCCAACTCGTCAACTTCGATAAGTTAGTCACCGTCGAACGAACGGAGGTTCCAGAACTGGGCCTTGGCCCTCAACAGGCCTTCAACGTCACGGTCATGATCGAAGATTTGCGCTATTTGCGCGCTGGCGACTCAGCAGTCGATGGCATCATCGGCCTGGATCTTTTGCATCGCGAAAGCTTCCTCGTGGATTACGCGGCCAGTCGCGTTGTTTTTGGACCAGCGGAAACCACCGGGATGCACGGCGCAGCGCTGCGAGCCAACCAAACCAGAGTAACTGTCGACGCCGAATTGGACGGCCGCCATGTTTGGATGATCGCGGACACCGGCGTTTTGCGAACCATCGTTTATGAACGCGGCCCCGAATCAATCTTGGAAAACTACAGAGTACAAGGACGAATCGTAGCGCAAAGCATGGGTGGGCTGGTAGAGAATCGGGTGGTAACCGTGCTCCAACTTAGACTTGGCGATCAGGATCTTGATAGGCAAGTGGTGTTTGTTGCTCCGCCGGCCGGGAACAACCTCAACGATGTCGCGGGATATCTGGGGCCGGCGTCGCTCAACGCCAGACAAATCGTGTTTGATTTTAAGTCGAATGAACTACGCTGGAAATGATAATGCTCTTCGGCGCCCCGCAAGGGAATCAATTTTGCCGGGCGTTCAACTGATCGAGTTTGCGCTTCAACTGCTCCAGCTTCTGCCCAGCTTCACCCAGCTTCCCTTCCGATGTCAGCCGCTGGTAATCGGCCAGGTCTTTGGCCGCACCAGAGATGAGAGTGTTTAGATCCTCGCCAGACTTGGCCGGGGCGGGAGGTGCGGCCGCTGTGCTGGGTGCCGGTTCCACGGCGGAGGGGCTCGGCGCAGTGAGTGACGAGCCCTCTCCACCGAAAAGCGCCCTCATGGCGGAATCGAACGTCGGCCCGTAGGCGAGCCGGTCTTGCAGCGCAAGTACCACGAGCCGCAACTCCGGCATCGGGCTGCGCTCCGCCTGCAGATAAATCGGCTCTGCATATAACAGCGCGCGCCCGCACGGGATTACCAGCAGCGTTCCACGGCGCACGTGGGAGCCTTGCTGATTCCAGAGCGTCAGTTGTCCAGACAGTTGCGCGTTCTGATCGATTCGCGCTTCGATCTGCAGCGGCCCGTCGACCAGCTTCGTTTTCGGGAAGTCGTAAACCACCGACGTGCCGTAATGCGCACCGTCGCTGCGGCCGGCAATCCAGCCAATAAGATTGTTCCGGTTGGCTGGCGTGAAAGGCAGAATCTCCACGAACTCGACGGCCGTTTCACCCGGCAGCCTCATCAGCACAAAATTCGGCTCCATCGGTTGGGTCCTCTGCTGCCCCGTTTCGTCCATGCCCACTTCGGAAGCGACGGTCCACAGGTCTTCGCGGTTATAGAACACTTGCGGCTCGGTCATGTGATACAGCCCGTACACGGCCGCCTGTAGTTTGAGCAACAGCTCTGGGTAGCGCACGTGTTTACGCAGGTCCGCTGGCATGGCCGCCGCATCCTTGAACAGCACTGGAAAAATCTGGCGATACGCCATGAGGATGGGATCCTCCGGGTCAAACACGTAAAACGTAGTCGTCCCGTTGTACGCGTCGATGACCACCTTGACGCTGTTGCGCATGTAGTTGATCGAATCGTTGCCCAACGGATAGTGAGTTGCGTACGGGTAGCTGTCAGAGGTAGTAAATGCATCCATGATCCACGATAGCCGCCCATCGTCACCGACGACGATGTAGGGATCAGAATCGAAGGTAAGGAAAGGCGCCAGCGTGGCCACGCGATCGCGCACACTCCGGCGCATGAGCAAGCGGCTCTGCTCGTTGATATCATCGCTGAACGGCACCTTCGTCAGATCACCGCGGTCGGATGCGATGAGCGTCCGGCGAAAGAATCCACCGAGGCGGATGCCGCCGTTTCCTTGATAGGAGATCAGGTTGTTGGTCTGGCCTTGCGGATAGTTAAATTCCTGTTGCCGCGTCTTTACATATACGTCGGTGTTGGTCAGTTCGCCGAAATAGATCTCCGGCCGCGTTACCACAATATTCGGTACGGTGCTCTGGATCGGCATGTCCTTCAGGATTAAAGTGGGCAGTCCTTCCGATGTGAATCCGTTCACCGGGTTCATGGTGATACCGTAACCGTGAGTGTAGATCAGTTTTTCATTGATCCAATTGCGGCTGCTTTCTGGAAGCTTATCGACGTTTAGCTCGCGCGGCGCGAGCATCACCTGACGCATGGTGCCATTGATCTCGTAACGATCAATGTCGATATCCGGAAAGTCGTAGTAAGTGCGGATTTCTTGAATCTGTCGCAAGGTATCCTGAAGAGCGCGCCAATCCCACAACCGGATATTTTGCAGCGTGGGTTGGTTGTTCGCTGGGTCCGCGGCATCTACCGTGGTTTCCGCTGGAAATTCCCGCTGTGTGAGACGGTTTAATCCGAAAGCCTGGCGTGTCAGGTCGACGTTATAGGCGATGTACGGACGCTCGCGATCAAGCTCATTGGGCTTCACGATGAAGTTGCTGACGTACCAACCCAATATCTGAAGCGCCAAATAACACGCCATAGCCGGTAGGATCGCTGCCACTATCCAGCGTACTCGCGCCTCCGACATGGCGTTGTACACGGCAATCCCAGCGCCGAGAACAAGTGCCACGCTAACCACCAGCATGCCGGTGAGCGTGACGTGCGCGTCCGTATAGGTCACACCACCAAAGATCGTATGATCGTCGAACAATCGCTCGAATCGGGAGATGTACGCGCGCGCCGCCAAGATCAATAACAAGAACGCAAACGCAAAAGAAAACCCCTGCCAGGGCAATCGGCTGTATCCGCTTCGGCGCCCCGAAAGGGCTCGGCTGCTTCCAGTGACCAGCGCAAAAAACGCAGCGATAACACAGGCGATCACGGCCAGAGTCAACAGCCATCCCACGACGAACTGCCATACCGGAAGAGTGAATAGATAAAAGTTGACCGGCTTGCTAAAGATCGGATCTACAGTACCGCCGGTGGCGCGCGGTCCGTACCAATACAGTGCGAAGGTTGGCCATTCCACCATCAAGCTGGCGCCGGCAATCAAAGCAACGACCAGCGAAACCACCAACCCGGCGAGGCGCAAAATGCGTGCTACCGGCAACTTTACTAACTGCCCGCCGATGACCAGCATGTGATCGTCTGGAAGATCACGCTGGTACGCCCGCCGCAAACCCAGGATCAGTCCGTAAACAACAACAAATGTCACAACAAAAAATACCGCAAAGACCGTCCACTGTAGCCTCAGGGTCTTCCAGAACACTTCTCCATATCCGAGGGAGCCAAACCACAAGGCGTCGACGTAATACGACAATGCCGTCCGGCTACCAAAAAGGACAATCGCAAGGATCGCAAGAACCACGAACAACAGCCGATGGCGCCGCGGTGTCGGCTTCCAATCAATTATTTCGGGCATAAACTAGCCAGCTTTCGAGAATGTTTTCGTGAGAGGTTTCAAGTCCTAACAATTGTATGCTATCCGTACCCATCCCAGAGACCGGTCTAAGCAGACGATGTGACCTCGCCAAACTAAACATATCCCGTTCGCATTTCCTTGAGCTTCGCTGTCCTTTCGAACAGTTATCAAGTTGTCGCGGATGTTACTGATCGCTGATTTCGGGGGAACAGCCCAACGCTTACAATAATTAGGATTTTCTCAAAACCCTTCGGGCTCGGGATTTCACCTCTTTCGTGTCTGCAACCCGGCTCCCTGATAAAGGACGGCCATGACTATTGCATCTCCTCCGGATCTAAGCGGCGGCAACGGTACTCTGCCTTCTACGAAAATACCGACAACACCGCAAAACGGGCCGTCGACGGCCGCTGCGCCCTCTGACCCACCGGTCTCCCGCACCGTGAAACTCATCCGGGCCATGATGAAAAGTCATCCCCATATCAGCGACCTGATATTCTCGCCCGGGCGTCTGCCGCAGATCGAAGTAGATGGCCAGTTGGTTGAACTGGCGTTCAACGGATTGAATCGATTCACTCCTGACGATACGCTGGCGATCGCACGGGACCTGATTGGCGATAGTCAACATCATATGAAGCAACTGGAACAAAATGGCTCGACCGATCTTTCCCACGGAATCTCAGGTGTGGGGCGTTTCCGTGTGAACATCTTTCGCCAGCGTGGAACCTGCGCAATCGTCATGCGTGCGATCCCCCGGGCGATTCCCAGTTTCGAAGACCTGGGTTTGCCGAAAGTGATTCAAGAGATTGTGAACTTGCGGAATGGGCTGGTATTGATGACAGGTCCCACGGGTTCGGGAAAATCATCGACGTTGGCGGCTATCGTCGGAAGGATGAATCAGGAACGCTCCATTCACATCCTGACCATCGAAGATCCCATAGAGTTTGCGCATAATCATAACAAGGCCACCATCCATCAACGCGAACTGCATATGGACACGCCGACCTTTGCTCTGGCCCTGCGAGCGGCTTTGCGTCAGGCTCCCAAAGTCATCCTGGTGGGTGAAATGCGTGACCGCGAAACCATCGAAGTGGCGCTGGAGGCAGCCGAAACGGGACACTTGGTGATGTCCACGCTGCACACCATCGACGCTTCCAAGACCGTTGAGCGGATCATCGGGGTATTCCCCTTGGGTGAGCAACAAAGTATCCGCGTGCGGTTGGCGAAGGCCTTCCGCTTTATCGTTTCTCAGCGATTGCTGCCTCGCAAAAAGGGACAAGGGAGAATCGCGGTTCTTGAGGTTCTGAAGGCCACCTTGCGAACGCGTGAATACATTGAGAAAGGCGAGAGCGAGGGCAAAACACTTCTTGACGCCATGCGCGATGGTTCGCAGGACGGAATGCAATATTTCGACGCCGAGATTGAAAGATTGATCCGCGAGGGTGCGGTCGACTTCGAGACCGGCATGAGTTACTCCACCAACGCCGGGAATCTCCGACTGCAGCTGGCGGACTATTTGGACCAAGACAAGGACGATGGCGCATCCCAGCAACAGGAGAGCGAGCTCGAAATCGAGCGATAACTTCATTCTTTATTGCGTGACATCTGCGGTCTCGCTCATCTTCTCGCGCGCTCTGATATGGAGTAGCATTCCTCATTTAGAGGTGAGCATGCAATTCGATGACAATTTCCCCGACGCTTGGCCAGCCCTTCCGCTCGACAAGTGGAAGGACACTTGTTCCACGCTGCACATGTGGTCGCAGATCATTGGCAAGATTCGCCTCGCTCTGACGCCTCTTCAGAACCACTGGTGGAACGTGCCGCTGTACGTAAACGCTCGTGGGCTAACTACGTCGGCGATCCCGTACCACAACGTACCTTTCGAACTGCGGTTTGACTTCGTTGATCATCAACTTGTATTAGTCGGAAGCGACGGTTCACGCAAAACGCTTCCACTGATTCCTCGCTCAGTAGCTGACTTCTACCACGAAGTGATGCACATGCTGCAATCGGCTGGGATTGAAGTAAAGATCTGGGAAATGCCCGTTGAGGTGCCCAATCCCATCCCCTTTAGCGAAGATCGTGTGCATGCGTCTTACGATCCCGAGGCGGCGAAGACCTTCTGGAAGATTCTGCTCAGCATCCAGTGCATATTCGACGAGTTCCGGTCGAAATTCATCGGTAAATGCAGTCCGATCCATTTTTTCTGGGGTAGCTTTGATCTGGCGGTTACGCGCTTTTCCGGCCGCCGCGCTCCCGAGCGTCCTGGAACAGATCGTGTCACACAAGAAGCATATTCTCACGAGGTAAGCAGCGTCGGATTTTGGCCGGGCGGCGGAAACGTGTCGGGACCGGCGTTTTATTCGTACACCGCTCCGGAGCCGCCGGGGTTCGCGGACTGGCGTGTCCAGCCTGCGGCTGCCCGCTACGACGCGCAACTCCGGGAATTCCTTCTAATGTATGACGAGGTCAGGAGCGCCAAGTCTCCCGGTGCCGCGCTACTTGATTTTTGCCAGAGTACCTACGAAGCAGGAGCAACGCCAGGAAAATGGGACCGCTACGCTCTCGAACGCCAGCATGCGACCTCCCGCAGTCAATCCGCCCAGTAAACTAGCTTACCCATCAGGCTACTTTTTCGTTTTCTTTACGATGTGCAGCTTCACTTCTTTGCCGGTTGCGTCAAGAACGTACGCGTGCCTCCCGTCGATCGCGATCTTCGTTAGCACATTGACCGCGATGTCCGGTGCGTGGTTACCGCTGTGCTGGGTCGGCTTATAGACAAAGTCGACAAAATACACCATATCTTGGGTCTCGATGGTGTAGTGCACAGTGTTTTTTTGGCCGCGCACGTCCCCGGTGACATCGGTTTCTGAAGTGTCTATCACCCTTGCCTCTTTCCAGTCACGCGTCCCCGCCACGCATGCAGTCGCGATGCACATAGTCAACACCAGCAGCCTGAACATTTTCATTGGAACTCCTGAGGGGAGTATAGTGCCAGTCTCAGTTCCACTCGCGAATAACGCATCGGGTTGTTTGCACTCTGTCACCTCGAGAAGGCTCACCTTTCTCGTTTACCTGCTTTGCTTTCTCTGGGTCGGGTAAATTTGAGCGTAGCCGCTCTAAAAGGGGCAAAACGTACGCGCAAGTGGGTCCCATTACCTGTTTATGTCTATGCAGTCACTATCCCACCTTCTTTTCGGTTGCTCGTGTCTCCTTACCCTTCCTACAATTTCAACAATTCAGCAGCGTGCCTGCGGGGTCGTCTTAGAATATGGCAAAGGCGTTTCAGTCTAGCGAGCATCCTCAACTTTTCGAACACCGCATTCACCGACGGCAAAAGCTCCTATTTTCCCGAGTGGAATTGGGCCCTGACAATCACGGCGTGGTCCTGAATATCAGTCCAACCGGGTTAGCTCTCCAGGCCGCCGAGGAATTGACCGACGACGAGTTGCCAAAAATACGCTTTCAATTCTCGCAATCGGAGGCCTGGATCGAAGCAAAAGGCCGGATTGCATGGAAGAGTGATTCGAAAAAAGTGGCCGGGGTGGAATTTCTCGATCTGCCGATGGAAACGCGTAAGCAAATACAAATTTTGATTTTTTTGAATGACGAGAACGGATTCTCGAAACGAGAGGTGTCCCCCAAAACGGAACCGTTTAGCTCCGAAATTCCTGCTTCCGAATCCCCCGGCGCAATTCCCTTCCCTGAATCCACCGTGGTGGAGCTGGTCCTTGAGGATCGAAGCGAAGCATCGATTTTCCCGTCGGTTCGAGCTTTTACCGAAACACAAGGGGCTGCGGCAATTTCAGAAATCGTGGCCAGGAATGCCATACCTGATTCTCAGATAGAAACGGTCCCGGAAGAGCCAAGCAACGCATCGACTTGTCCGCTATCTGAATCCAGCACCGAGACACAAACCGATGCACCGATTCTCCCGCTGCTTGAGCCAATGAGGGAAACGAAAACCGACGAAACCGCTTCAGAGCACACGATTACCACCGTAATCAAACGCTTTTCGGAACACCCAACACGCGTGGTTGGGTCGACGCTGGTTGTCATGTTATTGCTGTTCGCTGTTATCCCCCTGCGCCACTATCTGCAAAAGACAGCCACCGCACAGAAAGCTCCGGAAACAACAACAGAACTGAACCTGCCTGTGCTGTCCTCCCAAAATGTATCTGAACCCTCCCTCAAGTCTTCCGCAAATCTCGCTTCCAACGCCCGGCCTGCCTCGGAGCGCGCTGTTTCCAATTCCCGTCCGCGACCATCTGTAGACCGTACCGCGTTCGTGCTTCAAGTGGCCGCTATGGCCCATGAGGAAAATGCGAATGCGCTCGCAGAGTCTTTGCGCAAATTGAATTTTCCTGCGTTTGTATTGAAAAGCCCCACGGCCCGATTCCACCGCGTGATCGTCGGACCTTATAATGGCGCGGACGCCGCGCAAAAAGCAAAACAGGAGCTAGAAAAAAGGGGCTTTCGAACCATCCGATCCGACTGGAACAAACAAGCCCGATAACCTGTCGAGAAGAAGGATAACTGTGCCAGCTCGGTTCGCTTTTTGTACAATTACGCCGTCTATGAGCGCCAGCCTCTCGTTGAAAAGCAAAATGGATGAACTCATCTCGGAGCTCAAGAAGAAGGCGCTGCCTCCAAAGGTCGGAGGCCGCTTCTTCTAGCCGGTCGTAATAAGCGCAACAGACAGTCACCCTAACCATTGACGAGGAGTAGGACAATGAATTCGACTTCCGCTACAGCCATCATTGGTAACGCGCTGAAGATGTGGACTTTCTCCCTCCAGGACTATTCACTTTTGACTATCCGGTCGGTCCGCAGCATCTTTGCTACCAGGCGTTACCTAACCGACTTGATCGAACAGATGGATCAGATTGGAGTCGGTTCGGTGTTGATTGTCATCGTTGCACTCTTCTGCGTGGGCGGTGTGGTGGTGTTAAATGCAGCTTCACAATTTGCCCGTTTTGGCGAGACGGTTTTAACGGGTGACGCCGTTTCGCTCGCATTGATCCGGGAACTCGGGCCAGTGTTCACGGCGCTTCTCGTCGCGGGCCGAAACGCGACCGCGATGGCCTCGGAATTAGGCTCAATGGTGGTAACTGACCAAGTGGACGCGATTCGAGCTTTCGGTATCGATCCTATCCGCAAGCTGATGACGCCGCGCGTGCTCGCCACGGTTTTAACCCTACCCTTACTTGTGGCAATTGGGGACTGTGCGGGGCTGCTGGGTGGATTCCTGGTCGCACATTTGATACTGCATCTTGGTGCGGCCGAATTTATGTCTCACGCCATCAATGTGCTCGTCTTCGGGGACCTCTGTATAGGCTTCACCAAGCCCATCGTCTTCGCATTCATCATTGCGACAGTAGGTTGTTATAACGGATTCCGAGTGGAAGGCGGTACAGAGGGCGTGGGCCGCGCCACAATTATGGCATTCGTGGTCGGCTCCGTGGTGGTCCTCGTCGTGGACCTATTCATTACACGCCTTCTGCTTTTTGCCTTCAATCTGTGACATGATCGGCGCCCTTGCCCATGTTGGTCTGGCCGTTCCCACGCCGTCACCGGCGAGTTTCAAATCTCCCGCAGCCGATGGTGACCTGTGACTATGTCCATTTCGCAGGTGGACAGGAGCACTGTATTATTCAGTTGAATTCACGGCTTCAACAGAATTCGACAAGGTGAATTATGTCCTCAATTTCGCGACGTAATTTCTTAGCGGTTGCTGGTGGGGGTGCCGTTGCCTTTTCGGCGCGAACGGGAATTCTCGACGCCGGTCAGTTACCGGGGCGACCTCCAAGTGGATCTTCTACCGGACAGGAGAAAGACTTTTCAAATGTCATGGCAATCGCCGCCCATCCTGGTGACGCCTTTTTTGCCATGGGCGCCCCCGTGGCCATTGCTGGACACTCCGGCGGCCAAGCCTCTTTGCTAAGTCTCTCGTTGGGGGAAAGAGGGTCTGCGTCGATATCCGCCGAAAAGTATGGAGGGTTACAGCGGGAAGCCTCACAGAAAGCTGCCGCGTTGATCGGTGCAAAAGCTCTTTTCCTTACGTATCCAGACGGAGAAATTCCAGTAAATGAGGAAGCAAAGTTTGCGGTCTGTGATTTGATTCGTCAATACAAACCTTCGACGATCGTGACGCACTGGAAAGGAACTTGGCATAAGGACCATCGCGCCTGCTATGAGATTGTCCAGGATGCCATATTTTACGCAGGGCTTCCCGCCGTGGTTCGGCAAGAGCCGGCGCATGGAATCAAGAAACTCTTTTTCAGCGACAACTGGGAAGATGCCACCGGCTTTGCCGCGGACACTTATTTGGATATAACGTCCGTATTCGATCGTTGGTTGAATGCGTGCGGCGCATTCCCAATGTGGCATGGCGAAAACGGATTTAGGTACAACGATTACTATGGCAGCATTGCCGTTGCGCGAGGCTGCTTAAGCAATTTCAATCGAGCCGTCGCACTGATGTCGCCGGAAGAGCAACGCGTTCAACGGATTCGCACACAGTAAAATGGTGCTGCGATGTTCTGCCGGTACGCTTCGGTAGAAAAATCTTCGATTGGATTTACGGAAACGGCAGGTCAGTCCGAGTTTTTCGGCAACGGGACGAAAGCCCTGACGGCAAGAATGTGAGCCTTTGCACCCGGGGTATTCTGATTGTAGAAGCCGACGGTGCAATTGGGGCGAAAATAATAAGCGTCTCCAGCCTTCGCACGATGCAGACCCTCCACGCCGTCGATTCCGCCGCCTGCCGCCATTTGTCCGTTTCCATCTAACACCAGATAAATCTCCTCCGCTACTTCGTGATGGTGCGGGAAATTTGTGCCACCGGGCGCGAAATCCATCAGGAAAAAGTCGGCGACGGCATAGGTCGCGTTAATGCGGTCACGTCTGGCGTTATGCGGCCCGATCAGAAGCTTGTAGAGCACCGAGGTGGGGTGGCCTTCCACCGTCTGTTCCTTCAGTTCACTCAGGTTGGCCACTTCTACCTTCGCCGATGGCGAAATGGAAATGTCAGGAAAGATTCTGATGGTGGTAACCACAAGTTGAAGTGGTCGGCCGGACGGATTGGAGACGCTGTGCTGGACGGTCGGTGGCACATACGTAAAATCATTTGGTGCCAATGTATGGGATTCGTCACCATAGTGCAGAAGGCCATTCCCGTCACGCACAAAATAGAGCTCTTCTTGCCGCGGATATTGGATTGGCTGGCAGGCACCATGCGCGTCAATCGTGAGTTCTCCGAAGCGGGCTACGCTCAGTGGAAAGCGGGACTCAACATCTCCTTCACCAAAGATCGGAGTGTAGTGGCAGGAGGCAGTGGTTAGGTCAATGTGGCGCTCATGGAGGGCACCCGCATCGCGGTACAACCAAGTGGGATCGACTGTCCTTTCCTGAGCGAGAAGTCCCGGCCCAATCGCCAACAGCACCACGATGAGCCTTTTCATTTGCGAGGCCCTCCCGGCCATGCGACCGACCATTCCGCCTTTGCGGGCTGAAACCATCACGGTAAAGGCCGAGTGCTTGAGTTGCTCTGAGCTCGCACGGCAATGAGTGAAACCTGTTCCAGATCCGGGTAGTGCTCCTCTTTGTCGGCTTTCCGGTCGCCCGGCGGGAGTTGCTGAATTACGGTCTGAGAAGGCAGAGCGCCCTTGAAATAGTTTTTGTACGCGCTGGTAAACTCCGGCAGATCCTTCAAATCGTCCAAATAAATCGTGGTGGATACCACTTCCGCGAAATTCATGTCTGCTTCCTCGAGATTATCGAGAAGATTCCGCATGGTTTGCCGGGTCTGGTCCTTGGTCGAAGCAGCATAGACTCCGCCATTCGGTCCGGGAATGAATCCGCTTTTAGCGGAACAATACAATGTGTCTCCCGCGAAAACGCACGGGCTGGCGGTGGGACTCGGCGGCATGTTCTTTGGTCGAATTGATCGACGCTGACTCAGATCACGCACGGCAACGCCCGTATAAGCAATCTGCGTGCCTTCGGGCAGACTTGAGACTTCGATGGTGGCGCGAGCGGGAGTGTTTCCAAATTCGAAGCGGCGCGCATATTGCTCATTCATGGTACGCATCGGCACGGCGGACGTCAGATAAGGATTCACGAAAACCATGTTGGCTAACGTGAGCCCGGCCGCCTGAAGCACCGACTTTAGCTGGTCGAGCGCCAGATTTACTTGTTCCGCTGGCTCGTGGGGAACCGTTCCGCTTGCGGCATCTTTCCCCAGCATGGTGGAAACAAACAGCCGGTCATACGTCAACATGGCCGCAGAGTACGCCGCGTTTGGCGCGACATTTGGCAACGACACGGCTTGCTTGCCTTTGAGATCACGAACAGCGACAGCGGTGATTTGCACAGGAGACTCAGGAATGCGCACAACGCCTAATACCGCGCGAGCTGGCGGGTCGTGGGGAAAATACTTGGCGAAGACTTCATTTAGTTCGCGGTAGTGATTTATATCCTCGAGATAAACCTGGACGTAAACCACGTGATCCATTGTAAGACCCGCTGCTTCAACCACTTTTCTGACGTTCTCAAGTGACTGACGCGCTTGACTGGAAAAATCAGCGGGACCAGATCCGTCGGGACGGTGAGGACTCTGACCTGAAATATAAACGTAGTCTCCGGCATCGAAGCCGTTAGGACCCAAATTCGCTGGAGACGCGGCAGGAAACTGCTGAGCCCGTAAGCAAGCACCGGAGAACAGCAGAAGCACAGCCGAGAAGAAAAGGTATTTCACGCAGCTTTTCCCTTGCGCGCGGAATTCAGAATCGATCGCAGCCGGTCGCCTACGATCATCTCCTCACCAGGTTGAATGGTCATGGAGACCAACTCGATGTGATTTTGCTGTTTGAGTTCCTTTGTGGCGGGCTTGGGTTTCTCCACACCCTCGTGCACCGCAGACACCAGACTGGGATTATCCACGCCAAGTACTTCGATAACCGGGTCACCCTCGCGGAGTTTCTGCACACAATCCCTGATGCCGAAGCCCCAAGCCTGCTGGTCCCACGACACGCGCAACGTCGGATAACGGTTCCCATCGTCCGGAATGTAAATTTCAGTCTGGACTCCCGGGACAGTTTCTACCAGTTTTGCGATGCGATCGACACGCGCATTCCACTCGTCGTAAAGCTTCTGCGAATCGGTGTTCAACCAGGTCTCGATGGCAGTCAGGCAGCCGATAACCTCTTCTTTTCCCACTTTCATGGGGCGGCACACGGCCCCTTCATAAGGACAAGAATTGCGGAGCGCGGCATCGATCAAATCCTTTCGACCAAGGAGCACGCCGCTACATTGCGGTCCACGCAAACCTTTTCCGCCGGAAAACGTGTACAAGTCGAGCTTCATCTGGGCGTACAGTTTGATATTATCGATTGGTGGAATTCCAGCGGCGTCGTCCAGCAAAAGCGGCACGTTATGTTGTTTGGCTATAGACGCTTCGCGCTCCAGTTTGTCTTTTAGATCCGTGGTGTAAATCATCGCTGTGTTAGCGTTGATGGCATTTGCCATATCGTCGGGTTTCTCGACAAGGACCAGCTTCGCGCCAGCAAGGCGGATGGCACTGTCGAACGCACTGCGGCCTCCCACCATAATCACTTCGTGCTTCAGTCCAGTCGTATCCGGCAGCTGCCAAATTTTCTGTGGATCGCTTCCGGCCATGCAAGCCGTCGTGGCGGCGGCCATCGCCCCCGCGGCGCCGGAGGTGATAAGGCCAGATTCCGCTCCGGTAAGCTCGGCGAGGCGGCGTCCGACCGCCTGTTGCAACTCGATCATATTCACAAAATATTTTCCGGCTTCTTCCTGGGCCTGCCGTGCCTCCGGGAACTGTAGTGAGCCGCTTAAGTAGGTCCACGTTCCGCGACAATTGATCACCGTCTTCACCCCGAGCCGGCTGTACACGTTGCTCTTTGGGTCGATTCCCATCGCCATTGCCGACTTTACGTAAAGCCCTTGCGCGGCAATTTGGGCTAACAACGGCGACGCCGCCAACATTTTCATGAAATTGCGACGATTCGGTTCCTTCGCGGTTGACATAGGATTTCCTCTCGCTGGGATTTTATTTAGTGAAGATCAGAGTCCCAAAGTGTTCAGGCACGTGATTCGGATCGCGATCTACTACGCAGGTCGGCTGCCAACACATAAAATGGCGCACGGGGTCAGCACCCAGGCCGTCGATGCGGTACAAATTCGCTCTCCACTTAGTGCCAGCCTCAACCCGCTTTTCACTTACCGAATGTAACGGCACGCGCGCGGCCGCATACCACACATGATTCTTTTCATCGATTCGACCTTGCCGCTGCCAACCCGAATTCCATTTGGCATCGTATGCGTCATGATTTAGGTCAATTGCAAGATCGACCCAGTCGCCCGTCGGTGCGATTTCAAATTCTTTATAGATCTTGATGTCCTGCCAGTCGTCGCCGAGAAAAAACTCCACGACATCGCGGTCCCACAACTTCAGCCGGTCCTTGCTGTTGTCCGCGGGCAACCAGAGATTGAGTTCGGTGTAGGGACAAATGAACAAGAGATATAGATCGGAGTCGGTCCAAAAGCCTCGCACTTCCGTCTTGAGCTTCGGATAGTCGATTTCGTGTGAGCAGTCCTTCACAATCCAGGTCGAGGCCGCCTTTGCCCAGGTGGCTGATGCCGGATCCGTATTCAACTCAGGATTGCCCGACACATAGGGAATCGAAAAGGAAGCTCCCGGTGGCAAAAATTCACAGCGTTTAGGGGAAGAATCGTCGTTCGCTACCATCGAGGGTGTCGCCGCGGCAGACAGTTGCGGTTCGGGCAAACTGCAAAGCACCACTGCGCAGGCGAGAAGAACCAACAGTAGATTCCTGGATGAGTTCATTTCTCAAGGGCGAGACGCGTTCCGCAACTCCGGTGCAAGTTCGTAGGCTTTCTCGAACTCCGCTTGCGACTCTGCCTCCTTTCCTTGGTGATGAAGTGCTAGTGCTAGATTGTAGTGCGCTTCCGCATATTGAGGCTTAAGGCGAAGGGCTTCGAGAAATTCTGATTTCGCTTTGGTGTCATCCCCGGACTGCAAGAGCACCAATCCCAAGTTGTTGTGTGCCTCCGCGAAGCTCGGATCGCGACGTACCAGTTCCCGAAAGACGCTGATGGCACCAGCGGTATCATTCCGCTGGCTGAGAACCAATCCTAATTGAATGCGCGCATCCGTGTATTGAGGATCGAGGCTGAGGGCCTCGTTCAATTCGCGCACGGCATCGTCGAGTCGACCGGTTTGCGCTAAAGCAAGGCCGTAGTTGTAATGCGCTTCAGCGAGATCCGCGTCAGACATGACCGCCTGGCGAAACTCTTCGAGTGCGCGGGCACTGTCGTTTTGCTGCCAATAGAGGAGCCCTAAACTCGAATGCACTTGCGCGTAATCTGGCTTCAATTCGAGCGCTTTATCGAAGGCCTCCTTGGCACGAGCGACGTCTTGTTTGCGGGCCCAGGTCACCCCCAAATAATAGTAGCTGGTCGGCAGCTCGGGGCTTTGCTCGACCGCCTTCTGAAACAAAGACAGCGCCTCATCCAATTGCTGCTTCTTGAGCGCATCCACGCCTTGGAGAATAAGAAGCTTTGCTTGCGCAAGACGGCTGCGAAACTCGTGTAAGCCATTCAGCTCGTTCAGTTCCTTGCTTGCAGCGGCGGAATCTCCTTGAGAGCGCAGAGCGATCGCAAGGTTGTAATGGGCTTGCTCGAAATCGGGCTTTAACTCAATGGCCCGGCGAAACGCCGCGATCGCACCAGCAGTGTCGCCTCCGGTTTTTAGGTCCATGCCAAGGTTATATTGCGCGTTGGAATCGGCTGGATCGAGGTCGACGGCTTTTCGAAAACACGCAAGAGCAGCCTTATGATCTCCCTGACGACGCAGTGTTATCCCTAACATTACCTCTGCGCGGGCAAGCTTCGCGTCTAAACGGAGCGCGCCGCGAAAATTGATCGCGGCCGCGTCTAATTTCCCAAGCTGGCCTTCAATCTGCCCCAGGTCGAAATAGGTTTCCGCAGATGGTTTCAAGGTAAGAGCCCGTTTCAACTCGTTCTCTGCGGCGGGAAAATCATTCTGATCCACGTACACGTGTGCCAGGAAACGATGCATATCAGCGTTCGACGGATCGTACTCGACTGCTTTGCGCAACTCTGCAACCGCGGCGCCATAATCATGCAGATCGTACTGGACTGCACCCAACCCATAATGCGCGTCGGACCACTTTGGCTTCAATCGAATCGCAGCCTCGAATTCTTCCACAGCCTGGCTGCTATATCCTTTGTATTTGAGAGCGAGCGCGAGATCGTAGTGAGTGAGGGCGTCATTGGGCTCAAGTTCCAGGGCCTTGCGATATGCGTTTATGGCCTCATCCCACGATTTGGATTGTGCAAAGGCATGTGCCTGTTGACGATAGAGCTGTGCCGTTTGACCTAGCACCGGTGCCGAATAAGCGAGAACTAAGGTAAGCGTGAACACCACCCCAAGGAGCCTGCCGTACCGCATCACTAAGTCCGTCCAGCCGTACTTCATCGCACAAGACTAACACGCGCTTAGAAGCCACGCGAGATTGAGCCAGATCAACCGCTCAATCGATCTCAGACGCGCGCCCCGGCTACCAGTAGAATTTCGCGCTTACCTGCCCAATGCGGGGCGGCCGAGCGTTAGTGACAATCCCGAAGCTCGAGTTGCTGATGTCCCCCGAGGGATTCATAAACTGCGCGTGGTTGAAGATGTTGAAAAACTCAAAGCGCAGATCGAAAGCGAAATTCTCCTTGATCTGAGTCCGCTTCAAGACCCCGAAATCCGTCTCATTGAAACCGGGCCCGGAGAAGAATCGCCGGTTGGCTGTGCCAAACGTCCCCAGATCCGTGTTGACCGCAAAGGCGCTTGGCAGGAAGTAACAACCAGTGACGGTGGGACAACCAGGGTTCGCATTTCGCGGATTTACTTTCACCACGGGACCTACGACGTTTGGCATGTCTGTGGCCGGACTTCCAACCAGCGATGCATCTCCGACAGATTGGTTCATCTGGATCGGAAATCCTGTCGCGAATCTCGTGATTCCCTGCATTTGCCAGCCTTGCGTCAGGCGCTTCGGCGCATTGCCGAAAGCGCGGTCGAAAGGAATAGCCCAAATGTAACTGGCCACAAAGTTGTGCGTGATGTTCGTCGACGATAGCCCTCGACTCAACTTTGGATCTTCAAAGTTCACTAGGTCCCCGAACGCCGACGAATCGTCCAAGGCTTTCGCGAAGGTGTACGCTGCCAGGAAGGTCACGTCGTTGGCCTTGCGTTCCACGGTGATTTGGCCGGCGTTGTAGATGGAATTGGCCGTAAGGAGTGTGTTCGTGTTGCCGTAGCCAAAACACACCAGTGTCGCCGATTCCGGGCAGTAATTGGAGCTTGAGATCGCGTATGGAAATGTGCTGCTGCGGAGCCGGGTGCTGTATACGCATCCGGGCAGAGGCGTCGGACTGACCGTCGTGCAGGGCGTCGTGGCGCTAGGTAACTGGAACACGTCGTTTTCATTGTTGGGCTGACATCCGGTTACTCCAGCGGTCACGTCCATGGCCCCTTCCGCAGTCAATTGCTGGCACAGCGCCGAGTTCCCGGGGTTGGCTTCGTCCTGTGTGATCAGGTGATGCCCCTCGGTCCCCACATAAGCCAAGGTTAGGACTGTGGATCTGCTCAGTTCACGCTGAATCGAGAGATTGAAATGCTCCGCGTATGCCAACTTGTTGTGAATGTTGTATCCGGGATAGTAAGTGAACGGCTCGAACGGCGCAAAGCTTAGCGTTTTGTTCGCAGGGCTGCCCGGAGTCGGCAATGTATACGGAAACCGTTGTCCCAGGGATTGTCCGGTGGTTCGAATCAGGAACGGTTCGTTAAACATGACCGGCGCGGGCGTCGACCAATACAGGCCAAAAGGAGCGTCCGCCACTTCGTAAAACAGATTTAGGTCCTCGATCGAAGTGTAATATAGCCCGTAGGCCGCCCGGATGCTGCTCTTGCCCGGGCCGCCAAAGATCTTCCCCAATATTCCGTCTGAAAATCCCGGCGAGTATGCCAACCCTAGGCGCGGTCCAAAGTTCGGGTAGTGCGTCGGAGCCAATGTCTTCGGAATGCCGGGGTCGCCCGGGAACACCAATCCCGGAGGTGCCAGCGGAAACACCACCGACTGTTCACCAGGGTTAAACGTCTGGATCTTTCCTTGTGTGTCGTACCATGGCATGCTCACTTCCCAGCGCAAGCCCAGGTTCAGCGTCAGATTGGGTGTCACCTTCCAAGAGTCTTGCACGAACGCGCCGCCGTACCTCGTTCGCGAGTCCAGCAACTGTAAGGTCGCTTGCGTGTAACCGTTGGGTGTCGCCGGCGCCCCAAGCAAGTAGTCCGCGAAATCGCTGCCCGTTACCGTACCATTAAACACGAAGCCACCGTTCGGGTTCGCGTAGTTCCGTTCGTTGATTTGCAGGTAGCGAAATTCCCCGCCGAACTTCCAGGTATGCTTCCCCGCGGATTTCGAGAAAACGTCGCTCACCATAAAAGTATTATTGGGCTGATAGGTATTCAACGGCGGCACGCCGATGGTGTAGTTGTTGAAGATTATCTGGGGTACATATTGGGGATAGTTAGGCGTCGTGTCGGGGATAATGCCTAGCGTGCCTGCGCCTGTCACGAAACCAAGCGACGATAGACTCGCGAAACTCCCCGTCGGATTATCCTTGTGCAGCGCGGTCCGGAAGAAACTGAACCGCGCCTCGTTCACCGCCGTAGCTCCAAATGTATGGGTGTTGCTCATCACAAACTGCTGCGCATGGTCGATCGAGGTCGAAGGAAAACCCGCCACAGTGGCGCCGTCTCCCGCAGCAACAAGAGCGGTAGGAGTGTTCGCGTCGTCATAGGTGTAATACCAGGACCAGTTTCCCGTCAGTTTGTTGTTGAAATCCACCCGCTCCCCGATTTTGTCGTCGTCTACAATGTTTCTTCCACTGTTGTTTTCGTAGTTGTTTACGCTCCCCGCTAGAGTTGGGGCCGGGATATAAGGGAGGATTTTTGCAGCCGGTGTGGACCAAGCCGATTGTGGGATCACGCCACCCGGAAACACACATCCTGTCGGCGACGCGGCGTTCGTGCTGGTGCATGTGGGCGAACTGTAAATCTCGCCCTGGGTCACTGTGTATCCCAACCGCTGACTGAGAACCGAAGCCCAATAAGGCCCGTCGATTGTGCCACTCAGGAGTGAAGGATCAAAATCCCCTTGCCGCTGGGCCGCTGTTGGCACCGTAACCAGCCCGGTCTCCGCCCCAGCCACCTGACGAGTGCCTTGGTAGTCTGAGAACCAGAATATATGGTCTTTCCAGGCCGGCCCGCCCGCCGCGTAGCCAAACTGGTTCTGACGCAACTCGGACGTGGAGGTCACAAAGTAGTTCTTTGCATCGAAGGCGTCGTTCCGCAGGAACTCGAAGACGTCCCCGTGAAAGTCGTTAGTGCCTGATTTCGTAATCGCGTTCATCACCGCGCCGCTGAATTTTCCGTATTCCGCGTCAAAGCTGTTGGTGATGAGGCGAAATTCTTCCACCGAATCCAAATTCGGAATCAGACCCGCGCCGAGGTTCCGCCCTTCACTGACGTCTCCGCCATTCACTAGGAAGGCGTTCGCCGTTTCGCGCTGGCCGTTCACTGAAATGTTGCCCGCGGCCAAATTGCCGGACACCGGCCGGTCGCCGCCGATCGTCCCGGCCGTCGTGGGCGCTACGCCCGCCTGCAAGCCCAAAAGGTCGATGTAGCTGCGCCCGTTCAGTGGCAGCGCCAGCATCTTCTTCGAGTCGATCACATCACCGAGCTGCGTGCTCTCGGTTTGCACCTGCACGGCATTAGCTTCCACGTTTACGACTTCCTGTTGTGCCGACCCAACCTGCATGGTCGGGTTGATCTCCAATTGGTCGTTGACCTTCACAACGATGTCGTTTTCCACAAAATTGCGGAAACCCGCGGCACTTACGCTTAGTTGGTATTTGCCCGCGGGCAGAGCCAGGATTCGGTACGAACCGTCGGCACCCGAAGTTGCCTGGTATTTCAGGTTCGTGTCGACATTGGTTATGGTGATTTGCGCGTTCGGGATGGCTGCTCCCGAAGCATCGCGCACCAAGCCCTGAATTGAGCCGGTTACGTCTGCGTGAATAACAACTGGATAACTGGCAAGTATTAAAACGATTAAAGCGAATACAACGACAGTCTTGGAGCGAATGGCCACGAAACACCCCCCAGTTGGTCGCGGAGTGTAAGATGAAAATTTACGGGAGTCAAGACAATCTGAAGCGCTGTGCCGCGAAAATTATATCTCGTGAATCGAAATTTTCGCCGGAGCAGTGTCAGGCTAACGGTAATTCATTTTAGAATGAGCCAGTTGCGAATTATTCCGAAACCTTCCGAATTGTTTCCAGGTTTACGGCAGGCTAAAACTGAAAATATCGCTGCCTGCGGCAATGCCCACATACTGTTTTGTGCCAACCGCGTAGGTCATCGGCGACGCGCTGATGTTCTGCCCGGTATTGAAATGCCATAACGGCTGCCCGGTTGCCGCATCCACCGCTTCGAAAAATCGCGAGTCATCCCCGAAAAAAAGCAACCCACCCGCAGTGGTCATGGCACCGGCAGAGGAATGGCCATCGCCTGACTGGACATAGCGCCACATGGGTTTGTCACCCTGGAGAGAGTAGGCCAGGAGAATTTTTTGGCTCCGATCGCTTTCGCTGCGTGCCACGCCGGTCGAATAGTAAGGCTGGCCAGGCACAAATTTCTGCGCTTTGACCATATAGATATCGCAACTCTCCAGCGCCATGAAGTAGAACATAGAAGTTTCCGGGTTAAAGGCGGGTGAGTGCCAGTTCGTAGCCCCGACCATGCCCGGACAGATGCGCGTACCGGTTTCGGTGGGCTGGAGTTGTGTTCGAACCGGGCGTCCTTTTTCGTCAATGCCGGTGGCCCAATTCAGCTTTTCGGCAAAACGCCTTGCGGAGAGAAATGTGCCATCGGTGCGATCGAGCACGTACAGAAACCCGTTCCGGTTGGCTTGAACGACGAGTTTTCGCGGCTGACCTTGAAAGTTCGCATTGATGAGGACGGGCGTCTCAACGGCGTCGTAATCGAAAAGATCATGCGGGGTAAACTGGAAATACCACTTCAATTTGCCATTGTCAGGATCCAGAGCCAGGAGCGAGTCCGTGTAAAGGTCATCGCCAGGACGCGGCCCCCCATCAAAATCGGGCGCAGGGTTGCTTGTGCCCCAGAAGATCGTGTTGAGTTCAGGATCAAAGGTTCCCGGCATCCAGGTTGTCCCGCCACCAAGTTTGTAACTCTCCCCGGGCCAACTGTCGGAACCGAATTGTCCGGGCGCAGGGATGGTCCAGAAACGCCAATCCTGCTTCCCTGTTTTGGCATCATAGGCCGCGACGAATCCGCGCACACCATCATCGCCACCCGAAGTTCCGACAAGGACTTTGCCTTTGACCACCAAGGGCGCGCTGGTTGCCCCGTAATTTCTGCTTCCGTCTGTATAGGCGACATCCCAGATCAAGTGACCCGAGCGAGCATCAAGGCAAAGCAAATGGGCGTTGTCCGTTTCCATGTAGATGCGATCGCCCAAAACGCCCACGCCACGATTGTGGTGTTGCGAAGCATCGTCGATCAGCCCTTCGGTGATCGGGCGCGCATAATGCCAGACGGTCCTCCCTGTTTGCGCGTCCAGCGCGTAAGCATCATTCGCCACAGTTACAAACATGACTCCGTCGACCACCACCGGCGTAACTTCCAGGTGACTACTATTCGGCGCATGAAAGACCCACTGGGCGCGAAGCTGAGAGACGTTACGAGTATTGATTCCCCGAAGAGCACTATAGCGTCTGCCGGTGTAGTCGCCGTTATATGAGGGCCAGTTCGCTAAAGGTGGCGTCGACAGCAATTCGGACGGCTGCACGTCAATGTGCGCAGAGAAGAAAGGCGTCTCAGCGCTCTGACCGAAGAGCATCGCACTGTTCAGGACAACAGCCAGAAGCATTACGCAAACTGTTTTGCTATCGAGGCAGCGAGCGATTTTGTTTTCCTTAAAGGCGATCTAATCAGCCTAAGGTCCCATGCGAGGCACGGGTTCAAACCAACATAGGTCAACCTCGTATACTACAGTACGAATTTGGAAGCCAGAAATTTTCAAACGGCCCAGCTCGTTGTATCCTTAGCGAGTATGTGTACATTTTCAAACCTTAATCCTCACATTCGAGTGCACCGTGCAATGCCTCCTGCTCCTATTCCGGCAGAGTCTTTGTCTCTCTCACCTTGAACGTTCCCACCACCACAGGAGCGCCAGTATTCGGCTGTCCCCCGCCTATTGACACTAAATACCTACCCGCAGCGATAATCGGCTCTCCCGCGTCGCTAACCATGCTGAGATCGCTATCTTTCAATTCGAAGCGCACCTTCTGCGACTCGCCTGTTTTCAGGTGCACCCGCTTAAATCCGCGCAATGCACGCAACGGAGCTCCCGGCACACTGGGGAAGCTGAGGTAAAGCTGTACCACCTCATCGCCATCGCGTTTTCCCGTGTTGGTGACCGTTACTTCCGCCGAAAGAGCATCGTCCGCCTTGATTTCTTTTTTCGGAAGCTGCAGTTCTCTATACGAGAACTTCGTATAGCTGAGGCCGTAGCCAAACGGATAAAGCGGCTTGCCCTGGAAATAGCGGTAGGTGCGCCCTTTCATCGAATAGTCTTCAAACGGCGGCAATTGGTCCACTCCCGTGTAGAATGTGACCGGCAGTCGGCCCGCGGGGTTATTCTTGCCTGACAGCGTTTCCGCCACTGCCGTCCCGCCTTCTTCTCCGGGATACCAAGACTCCAGAATCGCGTTCACGTGTTCTTCGGCCCAATTCACGGCCAATGCGCTACCGTTTGCCAGCACCAGCACAATCGGTTTGCCGACAGCCGCCACCGCCTCCAACAGATCCTCGTCGGGTTTGGGAAGACCGATGCTGGTGCGGTCCCCTCCCTTAAATCCTTCCTCGCTGACCAGCATCTCTTCGCCTTCCAATTGGCTAGTGATGCCCAGAACCGCTACGACCACGTCTGCATTCTTTGCCGATTCCACGGCCTCGGGACTTGGTGTTGGATCGTACTTCGACCAGATTAACTGGGCTCGTATCGGCCCGGCAGCCGCTTGTGAATAATCAACTTTCAGCGACACTTTCATTCCTTGTTCGAGACGAACGTGGCCCGCCCTCACCTCCACTTCGTTCTTACCGGCCGACCCCTGGGCGACTGGTTTGCCATCGAGGAACACCCGCGTAAACCCATCTTGCAGGCGAACGCCAACCGTGTAGTTTCCCGTCTCCGTAGGCGTCAAAAAGCCATTCCACTCTACTTGAAGGGGATATTTGCCCGACGCTGCCGGTGGAATTTCCTCGGCTTTCAAATCCAGTTCGCTCGCTCGAGCGGTGGCCAGCACGTTTGGGTTTCCTTCGAAGACATCTCCGCCGGTGGAAAACTGTATCGCGAGCCCCGGTTGTCCATCCGGTGCGGTCAAAAGCGAAGCCGGAACCGCGTCTCCATCGTTGCGCAGGAACTGTGTTCCCGGGACAAAGGTGATCTGCGCGTCGGGAAACTCCGCTTTGATCCCATCGAGCACGGAAACCGTATGCGTCAGCCTGCCAGCGTAGTTCCCAAGCAGATATTTCGTCTGGTCGGCGATTGGCCTCACCACGGCGATCTTGATGCCCGTCTTCCTCAACGGCAGTGTACCGTCGTTCTTGAGCAACACCATTGACTCGTTGGCCACCTGGCGGGCCAGTTCGCGATGCGCAGGACTGTCGAGTTCCTTTTCATCGATCTTTGTGTAGGGCACCATCGCCGGTGGATCAAACATGCCCAGCTTGATGCGCGCCGTGAACAACCGGATCAGCGCAGCATCGATATCACTTTCTTTCAGGAAACCTTGTTGGTACGCCTCGAGGTACGGGCGGTAGTCGTGATCGTCGGACACATTTGCGTAGGAGAAACACTCATTGTCCATGCCTCGCTGTACCGCTAACGCCGACGCTTCAGCCTGCGTCTTGGCGAAGTGGTGGTCACGGAAAATATTGATAATCGCGCCGCAGTCCGATACCACGTAGCCCCGGAAATTCCATTTCCCTCGCAACTGGTCCTGCAACAGAAACTCGTTTACGCACGCAGGCTGCCCGTTGACGCTGTTGTACGCGCACATCACCGATCCAGCTTGGCCTTCGGTTACTGCCACCCGGAAGGCCGGCAGATACGTATCCAACTCGTCATGCTTGCTTACGATTACGTCGGCCGTGTGGCGCGTCGGCTCCGGCCCGCTGTGTACGGCATAGTGCTTCGGCGTCGAGATAACCCGAAAATATTTCGGGTCGTCACCCTGCATCCCGGTCACAAACGCAACACCCATGCGCGCCGTCAGAAACGGATCTTCCCCATAGGTTTCTTGCCCGCGTCCCCACCGCGGGTCGCGAAAGATGTTGATGTTGGGCGCCCAGAAATCCAAACCCTCCATCACATTGCTGTGCCCTTCGTGTTCGAATTGCACGTGCTTGATGCGCCCTTCGATCCCGATAGCGATTGCCATACGGTGGATTGCCTCGGTATCAAACGTGGCGGCCAGGCCGACGGGTTCGGGAAACTCCGTGGTACCGCTCGATGCCACTCCGTGGAGCGCCTCGCTCCACCAGTTGTAGGCAGGCACATTCAGCCGTGGGATCGCCCGCGCCTGATTCACCAACTGCGTGACCTTCTCATCTACCGTCATCCGGTGTATCAAGTCCGCCGCCCGTTGCTCGGCGGGCAACGAAGGGTTCAGGTACGCAGGTGGCTCTGAATTTTGGGAGTAGACAGCTCGCAATCAAGAAAAGCGTAATTGCAGTCAGAACCTTGAAGTTCGATGTTCGCATGTTCGGAATCGGCCTCTCCATTCTTGCTCTCGAACTGGCCAGCGGGCAGATCGATTCCGCGCAACCGTTGATTAGCCCGCCCGTTGAAGGATCGCGGCTCCGCCTGCCTCTGACCTTCACACTCCCGGATCGCTATCTTCAAGTTGTATCATTGCTCGACTGCCACTGCGGCGACAGAGTTGGATTCGAGCTTCAGAGAGAGCCTGCCGCCCTGGAGACACCGAAACGTCTTGTGTGCAAGGGCTCGTTCCCCTAAGAAATACCATACAGCTTATGGGAAAGCCGATTGGGATCCAATCCGTTTCGGGGCTTCCTTGCGCGTGTGCCGTTTACGGGTGCGCTGGGATCGCGGTCGCGAAGCAGCAAATTTGTTTCGAGGATTCCCTAGTAAGAGTCCAAAGAACGGGGGTGAGTCATTGCCTCCGGCACTGCTGCCGCAAGCTAACAAAGGAAAGTGGTTCGATGTTGGAAGTTGCTGTTGAGTCGCTGCTGAAAAACTACCAAGGGTCACATTGCCTTGCGGTTACGGGCGGATGAGTTGGCGTGACCAGCGAAGGAAAGACGCAAAGAGTTTGTTACAGTACGGGACAATCTGGGATTGCATTAGAGGCAAATCGCCCAGCATCCACGTTCCACAGCCCAACGACACCGCGCAAAGCACTAGTCCCAGAAAGCCAACCAGGAATCGGATAAAGAAGCTTACGGGTTCCGATACACCGATCTGCAAGGCCAGTATATACAGAATACTCCCGGCTAATGCCGTCCACGCCATGGTCTTATAACACACTCGCTTCGAGAAATTGTTAGACCACCAAACCTCCAAGGCAAAATTCCAGTTATGTATTAGCATTTGTCCGGATTCGGGCAACGAGAATGCCCTGTTGCGGGATCGCGGAGTACTCAAGTTGGGAACAGGTAGGTTATCTGCTTCCACTCGCACAATCATTTCCTTGAAAATGTCCACGTCCCATCGTCCGTCGAGGCGAAATCGGAGAGCCTGGCTCGATTCATTCACGACCCGCCCCCGTAGTGGAACCCGCGATTCGCCCGTGTCTATTTCCAAGACTACTTGGCGACCTAACCAAACCGAGTATGCTTTTGACATAGCGTCGGACTCTAGTGCGCCTCAAGGGCGCCGCAATCGCGGATAACCAAGAATGACGGGGGGAGTAGAATAGCACAATAAATTGATCGCTGTACAGTCCGTTCGGAGTCGATGGAGCAGAGCGTAAGGTCGCTTTTGGCCGCCACTACCTGGCGCGAAGGTTTCTCCCAAATAAGCGGTTACTCTGGTGCGTTCCTGCGGAACCTTCACTTTCGATTCGCGCTGTCCAAGTGGATCCAACGCACGATTTCGTGGGGTCGCCGGTCTGCGCCGGGAGAGTGGGCGCACTGCAGATGCAGGGATCGCGCGAAAAATCCAGCATTGTGCAAAAGAATTGACGTGATTCAGATTCGCACGTCAGGCCACTGCCACCAGAACGCCTGCGGGTAGTCGCGTGGCGAGACTGTTTTTTTCGTGCTGTCATGACGAATGCCTTTCGCTCGTAGCCGTCTCCAATAATCGATTGACACACCCGTTCCCGCAAAGCTACTGTGGCGCCCATCAGGTTGGCCTCTTCGCTTTTCCACATAAGGAGAAATCACTGATGCATCGCTCATTGCTTTTGCTGGCGTTCGTGTGTTTCACAGCCTCTGTCGCGCTCGGGCAAGATCCCGTCAAAGTCGATCCGAAGCACTACCAGGTCATATTTGAAAACGACCAGGTCCGCGTTCTCCGGATTCATTACGGTCCCCACGAAAAATCGGTCATGCATTCTCATCCCGACGCCGTCGTGATCTACCAGACCGATACCCACATGAAGATGACCACTCCCGACGGCAAGTCCGTCGAAGCCACCGGCAAGGCCCACGATGCCCAATGGACTCCCGCTGGATCTCACTTGCCCGAGAATCTCGGCGACAAGTCCGTGGACGCCGTCCTCGTCGAACTCAAGACCAAGTCCGCTCACTGATTCTCATTACTGTCTCTCACCGAGGGGCGGACCCTGTTGGCTCGCCCCTGAATTTCGATTTAGGCCTTAGCCGCGCTTTGCTTTGTCTACCGAGTTACAAGAGTGTTTTTTTCAAGCTGTCGCCCCGCCTGCGCTATGTCAATCGAGGCCAAACGATTTATTCTGAAACGTGCCGCAAAATCCAGACATACACCCCAAGACCTCGCCTCGTCGGCTCTCGCTCCGATTATTCGTTCAATGGTTTTTCATCGGACTGGCGCTTCTTTGGTTGCTAGCTGTGCTGATCCTGGTAGCCGCCCGGTGGATCGACCCGCCAACCACCGCGGTGCACATGGAGCGTCGGTTCCAGGCTTGGGTTCACGACAAGCCGTATCACGAACGATATGAGTTCGTTCCGCTGAGCCAGATCTCGACCGATTTTCAGCATGCCGCGATCGCCGCGGAAGATGCCCGCTTCTACCAGCATCACGGATTCGATTGGCACGCCATCCAAATCGCTGCGGAAGATGATATACAGGGCGGCCGCATTCGCGGAGGCTCGACACTGACACAGCAACTGATAAAAAATCTGTTCTTTGGGACCGGCCGCTCCATCCTGCGCAAGGGCGCAGAGTTCACGCTTGTCCCGGTGGCGGAATTGGTTCTGGGCAAACAGCGCATTCTGGAACTGTACCTCAACGTGGTGGAATGGGGCCCCGGCGTCTATGGTGCGGAGTCCGCCTGCCGTTACTACTACCGAATTTCGGCCCGCAACATTGACCGCGAACAGTCGGCCCGGCTCGCCGCAGTTTTGCCCTCGCCCCTCAAGCGGCGCCCCGATCACATGAATCGTTACAGCACACTCATTCTGGAGCGCATGCGCCAAGTGGGCTGGTAACCGCGCCACATTCCTGAGCACCTTATTGCTATACCCTCGTGGTCCACAACTGAAAATATAAGGCAGACTGCCGTTAGCGCCCACCAATACTCTTGCGAACCTGTCAGTTCACTCCGATGCAATTGATGCGATCTGTTGCTCTAGACAAAAATCTAACGAAGTAGTTTACTGTGCAAGACTAAATCCGCCCGAAAGTCACAGCGTGGAATGCGTGTGTTGGGTCTCGCTTCTCAAATTTTGAACAGCTTCTTCAGAGCGGTAGCGCCTCCGCTGGCATTCCATACCCGGGGTTCGTTTACATTTTCATAGTGATGACTAATGTTGAAATGGCGAGGAGCAAGTCCGAAGCGGCAACCAGTTTCTCACTTAAGGAGGCTTTCATGGTGATGTTCTCCAAACGAGCAATTGCTACTTTCTTCGTTGGTGCCATGTGTTTCACGGTCGGATGTTCCAAGCATGTCAGCGATGACACAATTGCGCAGGATGTTCAAAGCAAGGTGGCAGCGGATCCCGCCACAAAGGACTCCGCTGTCAAGGTAACCGCCAAAGACGGCAAGGTCACGTTAAGTGGCACTGCTAACGATACTGCCGCGCAACAGAGAGCCGAGCAGATCGCCCGCGAAGAACCCGGATCCACTGGCGTGAACGATCAGATTGCGGTTGCGCCACCCGCACCCCCCGTCCAAGCGCCGAAGCCCGAACCTATCATTGTGCCTGCCGGTACCGCACTGGTTGTCACCGTGGACCAGGCGTTGAGTTCCAAGACCAGTAAAAGCGGCCAGACATTCTTGGCTACTTTGGCACAACCTGTGTCAGTGCAAGGAACGACCGCGATACCGAAGGGATCGAGCGTTACAGGCACTGTGATCACGGCCAAGGAGAAAGGCAAAATCAAGGGCGAGGGTCAACTGAGCTTGGCTCTGACCAGTATCACAGTCCGGGGACAAAACTACTCGATTCAAACTGGCACCTTGGATAGCGCGGTCAAAGGTAAAGGCAAGCGAACCGCCGTTACCACTGGCGGAGGAGCAGCCGGAGGTGCGCTGATTGGTGGCTTGGCGGGCGGAGGCAAAGGCGCCGGAATTGGCGCTCTTGTGGGCGCCGCTGGAGGATTGGCTGGAGGCGCATTCACTGGAAACAAGCAAATAGAGATCCCGGCAGAGTCGGCGCTCACGTTCAGTTTGTCTAAGTCGCTGACCCTCCCGCCTCGTTCGGAGTAATCCGATTTTTGCGTTCCGGAGAGTGACTTATCCGCGTTGCATAAATCGTTCGTGAACCGAGATCCTTGGCAATTATCCGAAAGGATAGATTGGCTATCCGATCGGCGTGTGGGCCCGAAGTTTGTCGCTAAGAAAATTTCGAACGGGAACGGTTCATCTAATCCAATACAAGCGCAAGTCTTGCGGGTAACTCACATCTACGGCAGCTTGGTTTTGATCGAAAGAAAAGCAGACTAACTTCGCAACAAAAAAGCGTAAGGTGCCAATCGGATTGTCTTGAAACCTTCGGCCTCACTTGGCACGTGCCTTGCACCATTCGAATGCGTGAGTGGTTAGAGAGCAGCAACGAGGTGGTCCATGAAGCCGGAGCATCCGTTTCTGCCATTCTTCGCTTTCGATGCAAGGAGGTCTTATGAAAACCCTACGTTTTGCACTGTTAGTTTTGCCGGCACTTCTCGTGGCCACGGCCGCTCAGGCTCAACAGACGAAAATCGTCGCTACTGTTCCATTCGACTTTGTGGTCGGCAACCACGTTTACCCTGCGGGTGAGTATTCCGTCAAAGCGCTGAGCCAATACGCTGGCATTATGCGTATTGAGGAGGCGCAGCAAACGGAAGCCGCTTCGGTTTTATCGATTGCGTGCACCAGCCTGACACCTTCGACAGAAACCAAATTGGTTTTCCGCAGGATGGGCGATAACAAGTACGCCCTATACCAGACATGGATCGCGGGCCAAAATTGGGGACGCGAATTCCAGAACAACCGTTCTGAAGCCCGGTTCGCACAGAATCATGAGAAGCCAGAACTCGTGATTGTTGCCGCAAACATCGCCCGCTAGTCAGGTAACGTAGACCGACGCATCCCGGGTCCAAAAGGGGAACGTGCTTACGTTCCCCTTTTTATTTTCTTGATTTGCCGTGCACCATCGGTGCCGCAATCGTGCGATTGCTTGCATCGGGGTGCTGGGGTAAACTCCATGCCCAATGACAGATACTTCCTCTATCGCAAACCGGACTATCTCCCACTACAGCGTCCAGGAAAAATTAGGCGGCGGTGGCATGGGCGTGGTCTACAAAGCCAAGGACACTCGACTGGGCCGTAGTGTTGCTCTCAAGTTCCTTCCCGACGACATTTCTCAAGATACCCAGGCCATTGAGCGATTTCGGCGCGAAGCGCGAGCCGCATCTGCTCTCAACCATCCGAATATCTGCACGATTTACGATATTGGAGAATTCGAAGGCAGACCATTTATCGCCATGGAACTGCTCGAGGGCCAGACCCTCAAGCAACGCATTGGCAACAAGCCCATAGAAATATCTGAACTCTTGGACATCGGCATCCAGATTGCCGATGGCCTTGAAGCTGCCCACTCCAAGGGCATCGTCCACCGGGACATCAAGCCCGCGAATATTTTTCTCGTAAATAAAGGACCCGCCAAAATCTTGGACTTCGGCTTGGCCAAGCTGGCAAACCCGCGCGAGCTAGCGACGGACACCCTGACCGAGGCTTCTCTGGGGACACAGACGCGCGTTGCCGACGATGCTCTGCTCACCAGTCCCGGCAGCTCCATTGGTACGGTGGCGTATATGTCGCCGGAACAAGCGCGCGGCGAAGAACTGGACCTGCGGTCCGATCTGTTTTCGCTTGGCATCGTGTTGTATGAGATGGCCACCGGCTCGGTTCCCTTTTCCGGTTCGACGGTTGCCTTAATTTTCGATGGCATCTTGCATTCCGAGGCAACTCCGGCTACGAAATTGAATTCGCGATTGCCTCCGGCCCTCGAAAATATCTTTGGCAAGGCCTTGGAGAAAGATACCGACTTGCGTTATCAGACCGCCGCTGAGTTTCGCGCCGACCTGAAGCGCCTTAAGCGCGACATCGATTCAAACCGCCGCCCGGGGGCGGACAAGAGCGCCGCATCGACGCCGGTTCCGGCTGCCTCCGCGCCATCAAAGAGGTCAGTTGCTGTCCTCTACTTTGAAAATCAGAGCGGGGTCAAAGAAGACGAATATTTGCGCGACGGCATTACCGAGGATGTGATTACGGAGCTCTCCAAAATCCGTGGACTGAACACCTTTTCACGTCCGACTGTTCTCGCTTTTCGGGATAAGCCGGTGACCCCTGCGCAGATCGGCCAGCAACTCGGCGCGGCCTATGTCCTTACCGGCACCGTGCGCCGCGCTGGCGCGCGTTTGCGCATCAGCGCCCAGCTCGTGGATACACGTACCGATTTTCCGCTCTGGTCGGAACGATTCGACCGGGAGATGAAGGATGTTTTCGAAGTGCAGGACGAAATGGCCCGGAAGATAGCCGAAGCCCTGCGCGTGACCCTCTCCCCTCAAGAACTGGAAGCCCTAGCCGACAAGCCCACCGAAAACCTGCAAGCCTATGACCTCTACCTGCGCGGTAAGCGCTACGCTCGACGGCAAACCCGTCAGGACATTGAGTTCGCCCTGCAGATGTTCGAAAACGCGGTCGCGCTTGATCCCAGTTTCGCCATGGCATATGCCACCTGTGCCAACGCCTGCGCGATGTATTACTCCTTTTTCAGCCGCGATGAAGTCTGGGTCGAACGCGCCCGCGAGGCTTCCGGCAAGGCTGTGGCGCTGCGCTGGGACCTGCCCGAAACCCATGTTAGCCAAGCCTGGGTTCTCTACGCCGCTGGGCTGTATGACGAAGCTGTGCGTATGGTCAAAAAGGCTATCGAACGCAAACGTGACTGCGATGGCGCCTACTACCTGCTCTGCCGCGCCCTCTTTGCCGCAGGGCGCTACAAGGAAATTGCCGGTATCGCGCAAGCTGCTCTCGAATCCAGCGGCGAAGACTACAACGTATACGTGCCTATCATCAACGCTTTCGGCGCGATGCACGAAGAAGAATCTCGGCGCGAGATGATTCAAAAAATGATTATCGCGTTAGAAAATCATTTGAAACATGTGCCCGAAGATGCCCGGGCGCGCGTCTTGCTAAGCGCCTACTATGCCCAACTGAGCCGCGAAGAAGACGCCTTGCGCGAGCTCAACATGGCAGTTACCTTGCGCGCCAACGAAGCCTCCATCCTCTACAATGCCGCCTGCGTCTATTGTCTGCTCAAGAGGAAAACGGAGGCTCTCGATACCTTGCGCAAGGCTTGGGAAGCCGGTTCCAAGGATTCGGTTTGGGCGCGGCGAGATCCCGACCTGGCCCTTCTTCATGGAGACCCGGAATTTGAGCGCATGTATCCGGCGCAGCCCGCCTCTCCCCGCACCTCCGTCTCTCAGTAGGTCGAGCATTTAAGCTTCGGAGTTGTCATAGAAATCCGACTGTAACCTGCCATCAATCGAAATGTGAAAATATTTGGACGCAAATACAGGGCGCAGAACCGATTGCTAGTCTGCACCCTCTACCCCTAACGCAAGCATCCAAATTTCTGTCCGTCATGGTCAGAATAGAGGAATCCTTATGAGTACTGAGAGCCTTCCAGTTGTCCCGAAACCGAACGAAGCCGATGCGCTGGCAAATCTAACCTCTCAGTACGGAATTGAACCGCTTCACCTTGCGGGCACTCTCCTGGGACTTTATGAGCGCCACCTTCTTTTCGATAATGATGTGGACCCAGCTATTACTAATGCACGCGAGCATTATGAAGCCTTTGCCCGTTCGGTCCGAGACATCCTCTCTCAACGATGGGTGCTTACCAATAGGACCTACCATCGCGCCAATCCCAAGCGCGTTTACTACCTCTCGATGGAATTCCTTATTGGGCGCTCCCTCGCCAATAACGTGACCAATCTCATGCTCGATCCTCTGCTGAAGGATGTCATAGATCAAAAAAATGTGGATTGGCTGGCCTTGCTGCAAAAAGAGCCGGATGCCGGTTTGGGGAATGGCGGCCTGGGTCGCCTGGCTGCCTGCTTCCTTGATTCCATGGCACACTATGCAACTTCCCGCGATGGGTTATGGCCTTCGCTATGAATACGGCATGTTTAAGCAAGCCATTCAGGATGGTTGGCAGCGAGAGTTGCCGGATAATTGGTTGCGCCATCCCGACCCGTGGGAAGTGGCTCGTCCCTACGCGCGCGTAAATATCAAATTCAATTGCTCGTTCATCCTTCGTGACGGCGCTTTACGTGCGATTGCAGGCCGTGACTCCTATCTCTCCGGTATACCTTTTGATCGGCCCGTTGTCGGTTATGGCGGTAAAAATATAAATACTCTTCGCCTGTGGGCTGCGGCAGCGCCGGATTATTTTGATTTCCAGGAATTTAGCACTGGCGACTTCGTTGGCGCCATCGCGGAAACCCTGGCGGCCGAATCTCTCACTCGTGTACTGTATCCCGACGATTCCACGAGCATCGGCCAGGCCCTCCGTTTCGTTCAGGAATATTTTCTGGTGGCGTGTTCGCTCGCCGATCTCGTACGCCGCTTCCGTCACCACAATCAAGATTGGAACTCGTTCCCCGATAAAGTTGCCATCCAACTCAACGACACACACCCGGCCATGTCGGTCCCCGAGCTGATGCGCATCCTGCTGGACGAAGCGTATCTGCCTTGGGATCAGGCCTGGGACATTACCCAAAAGACGCTCGCCTATACGAATCACACGCTGCTACCGGAAGCGTTGGAGAAGTGGCCGGTGGAGTGGTTTGAGAGCGTCGCACCCCGCCATTTGGAGATTATCTATGAGATTAACCGGCGATTCCTCGACGACGTGCGCAAGAGATTTTCTGGCGACGAGGCTCTGGTTTCGCGAGTCAGCCTGATTGAGGAAGGCGCCGTTCGCAAAGTTCGCATGGCCAACCTCGCGATCGTAGGTTCACACAGCACCAATGGCGTGGCCGCAATCCACTCGCTGCTCCTCCGCACAACAACAGTCCGCGATCTTGCCACCATTTTTCCAGAGCGTTTTAACAACAAAACTAATGGCGTCACCCCGCGCCGGTGGCTGCGCCTTTGTAACGAACCCCTGGCCCGCACCATCGCTCAGGCGATTGGTGATGGCTGGATCACCGACCTCACGCAACTGTCGCGGCTGAAACCACTTGCCGACGACGCCAGTTTCCGCGCTGAGTTTCTGAAGGCTCAAAACTTGGCGAAAATGCAGTTCGCCTCTTGGCTGAAAGCCACGTCTGGCGCGGTAGTCGATCCCCAAACGATGTTTGATTCGCACGTGAAGCGCATCCACGAATATAAACGGCAGTTGCTAAACTGCCTGCGCATCGTTGTTCTATATAACCGGCTGCGCGAAAACCCCAGCCTTGATATGCCCGCGCGCACGTTCTTCTTCGCAGGCAAAGCGGCACCCGCTTATCAACTCGCAAAGCTAATCATTAAGTTCATCAATAATCTTGCCTCCGCCATCGATAACGACCCGGCCGTTAAAGGCCGCCTGCAGGTTTTGTTTCTTCCGGATTACCGTGTTTCCCTTGCCGAGCACCTCATCCCGGCCAGCGATGTCTCCAACCAGATCTCTGCCGCCGGCTATGAAGCCAGCGGCACCAGTAATATGAAATTATGGTGAACGGCGCCCTCACGATCGGTACGCGGGATGGCGCCACCATCGAAATGGCGGAGGAGGCCGGTGAAGATAATCTCTTCCTGTTTGGCCTCACCGCCCAACAGGTCGCCGAAAGCCGTAGCTGGTACAATCCTGACTGGCATTATGATCATGAACCGGAGACCCGTGCTGCTTTGGATTTGATTTTCTCCGATTATTTCAGTCGCAATGAGCCGGGCATTTTTGCGCTTTGCGTGACGCGCTCCTTACCCACGGAGACTTCTACATGCACCTTGCGGACCTCAATTCCTATCTCGAAGCCGATGCGCGGCTCTGCCATCTTTTTGCTGATCCGGACGCTTGGGCACGCAAGGCTGTCTTGAATGTCGCCAGCTCGGGAAACTTTTCCAGCGATCGCACCATCGCTCAATACAGTTCGGAAATCTGGAAAACGGCACCTTGCCCAGTGCCCTAGCGGAGTGTTTCATGTCGGAACAGAACCAAACAGCTAAAGGTATATCGCCTTTGGCGGGTAAGCCCGCGCCTAAGGACATGCTCATCGACGTAGGGAAGCTCGAGCGCGATTATTTCGAACGTCGACCCGATCTCAACGACCCCAACCAGTTGGTCAGCTTCGGTACCAGCGGCCACCGAGGCTCTCCGTTCCGTGCCACCTTCACCGAATCTCACATTCTTGCCATTACCCAGGCCATTTGCGAATACCGCCACGGCAAAGGCATCGATGGTCCTCTTTATATGGGCAAAGACACCCACGCCATCTCCGCACCCGCGCAGCGCACCGCCTTGGAAGTTCTGGCCGCCAACCAAGTGGAGACCGTCATCCAGTGCGACGACGGTGTTACCCCGACGCCAGTGATATCCCGCGAGATCCTCGTTTACAATCGAGGCCGCAAAGACCATCTCGCGGATGGTATCGTCGTCACCCCCTCTCACAATCCCCCTCAAGACGGCGGTTTCAAGTACAACCCTCCGAACGGTGGCCCAGCAGATACTGATGTCACCACGTGGATTCAGAACCGTGCAAATGATTTACTTCGTAGCGGAAATTCGGAAGTGAAGCGCACCCCATTTTCGTCCGCCATAAAAGCCAGCACCACCCACCAAAAAGACTTCGTTCTCCCGTACGTGAACGATCTGCGAAACGTCGTTGATGTTGATGCCATCCGAGGCGCGCACCTGAAGCTTGGCGTCGATCCGTTGGGCGGAGCCGCGAGGCCGTATTGGGAGCCGATTAATGCGGTGCTCGGACTGAACATTACCGTCGTCAATCCGGTGATTGATCCGACCTTTTCTTTTGTGACCGTGGATCACGATGGCCAGATTCGGATGGACTGCTCTAGTCCCTACGCCATGGCTGGACTTGTCGGCCTGAAGGATCAATATCGCGTGGCTTTTGCCAATGATCCGGATTCCGACCGCCACGGCATCGTCACACCTTCTTCAGGCCTAATGAATCCGAATCACTATCTTGCGGTGGCCATCCAGTATCTGCTCACCCACCGTCCGAACTGGTCGGCATCCGTCACCGTCGGTAAGACCCTGGTCAGCAGCAGCCTGATTGATAGGGTGGTTCAGAAGCTGGGCCGCAAACTGAACGAGGTGCCTGTGGGCTTCAAATGGTTCGTGCCCGGCTTGTTCGACGGCTCACTCTGTTTCGGTGGAGAAGAAAGCGCGGGAGCCAGCTTCCTCCGCCTGGATGGCACGGTCTGGACCACAGACAAAGATGGCCCGGTGATGGATCTTCTCGCAGCGGAGATCACCGCGGTTACCGGCAAAGATCCCGGTGAACATTTCCAGGCGTTGGTTTCCGAATTTGGGATGCCCTACTACGCCCGAATCGATGCTCCAGCGACCCCGGACCAAAAAGCAAAGTTGCTGAAGCTTTCTCCGGCGGATGTGAAAGAATCCGACCTGGCTGGCGAACACATCCTGAACAAACTGACTACCGCCCCTGGCAACGGCGCTCCCATCGGAGGCCTGAAAGTTGTAGCTAAGAACGGATGGTTCGCTGCGCGACCTTCCGGCACAGAAAACATCTTCAAAATTTACGCCGAAAGCTTTGAAGATGCTTCCCACCTGGACGCCATCATCGCGGAAGCGCGACAGATCGTAAGCAACGCCCTCAGGTAAGTGAATCACCTCAGTAGATTCGCGCCATTGGCTTACCCCAGTTCGGCGAAACTCAGTACTTCTCCTGGAGCTCAGGCATGTGCTTCAGCACGTCCACGAATACCCGCCGGAACTGTTCAAATAGTTTTTCGAATTGTCCCACTTCGTCGTCCGAGCTGACATGGATTTCGGTCTCGTAATCCCCGCCCACCACTCGTGTTGCCACTACGATGATGTGGTCCAAGCGTCGAAAGATCAGACTATTAAGCAAGATGAGGACGATAACCATACCGATTGCCAGCGCCGCCACCGTGACGATGATCAGAACGGTTTGCGTGTGTTTCATTGCCGTGTAGAAGCCCGAGATGTCCCGCACAACGAACATTGCGCCCACTACTTTTCCCGCTGCGTCTCGAATCGGAAAAATGCCGCGCACAAACACGGAGTTGCCATCCTGGAAGCGCTCTAATACCCTGCCATGCTCTCCGACACCGGCAAGGTCGCCCGTAAACTGAATTATGCGGTCGGACTGGCTGGTTTTATCGGCGATCACAAATGCGGGATGATCATCCCAATTGTCCCGACGCTTCCACGCGGCGCTGGAATCTGCCCAGAATTGTCGGTCGACAAATTGTTCGTTGAGCAGCAGTGCATAATCATCACCGGTCTGATCCTTCATGGTGTGAATGAATTGCCCGAGTGCTTCGCCAAACTCTACATAGCCGGTTACCGCGCCATGCGAGTCGTAGAACGGCCGGATTATTCTCACGGCAAATCCAGCTTTGGCTAATTCGTTTCCGGTCACAATTCCGTGTGTGCGTACGACTTCGTGGTCGATGAACCGGTTAAGGTGATCATCGAACTTGGAGGGATTATGGGCACGCAGAAATACGATCATGTCCGGTTCTGCGGTGTGAAACATCCAATTGGTGATCCCTTCCTTCTTTAAACTCGGATATAACGACCCAGCTAAAACGCTTAGCTGTTTGCGATTTTTGGCCACAAACATATCCCGCACCTCGGGATTGGCGATCAGCGTTTCGCTGACCGCCGTCATCTTGCTGATCTCCCGGGCCTCCAGAATGTTGAATAGCCTCTCTGCACCGCTAACGGATTCATCCGCAAGGATCCGCGAATTTCTTTCGAAGCTGTAGTGGTTGAGGGCCACAATGCCCGCGAGTCCCAGAACAAGACAGGCCAATAGCGCGGCCAATACTTTGGTGCGAATCGAGTTCCATCTCATAGCAGCAGTCCTCACAAGTTAACGTTTAGAATTGCTTTCGCAGCTTCCTTCAGTTTCGCGATAGTATCCGGGTCGTCCGGAGTAGACGGCGTGATGAGTGAAAGGAGTTTGCCGCTGCGAAGCCCGAGTTTCCCCTTTACGTCCATCGCATTCAGGCCGTCCGTTTTAATCTTTTCTTCTATTCGCAAGCGCAGATCGTAGATTTGACTCACAGGCGGACTCCGTACGTAACATCCACGCGCCAATGTGGCAGATTGGGGAAATCGCCCCGCCAACACCTATATGGGCGCGACTACACCATGGCTTTAGTCCCGCGGGAGATTATGGATTTTCTTTAGTTTTCGACCTGAACCTCGTTGTGAAATGCGCTCGGGATACGGCTCAATTTCGGGGCATGTCCAAACAGCGTATCCAGAACGACCTAAACACAAGAATCGATCTCGGCACTATATGGTGCGAAGTACAGACGCCGCATAGGGAATATAAGCTCCGTCTCAAAAGTCCAGACGTAGCGCGAGCTGCCCCGTGCGATTCCCCCCCGCTCCTTGCGGCAGCGCTGCTTGCAGGACTCCAAACGTATTGGGGTTGCTGACATTCGTCGCCGGAGACGCGAAATTGGTGTTGTTCAACACATTGGTGAACGTCGCTTCGAATCGCAAACGTAGCCGCTCTGTGATCTGGAAGTGCTTGGCCAAGCCCGCATCCACATCAATCATCCCCGGCCCCTGCAGGATGCCCAAACCGCAATTACCAAACCTGCCAGCGCCTACGGGGGTTGGAGCGAACGCGTTGATGTTAAAAAAGTCTGCGGACGTTTGGTTGGAAGGGATGGGATTTCCCACGCAGTCCGGACGCGCAATTGCTCCTCCACCAGACCGAACGATCATGTCGGTGTTGGATTGATCGTAGATCGGGCTAATCGTCGGTGTTAGCCACTGGCCCGTCTGGATCGTTGTGATCGTGCTGACGTTCCACCCTTCCACGACCGCTTTCAGAAATCGCGACTGCGCCTTGAAAGGCAATTGATAAGTACCTGTCACCAACAGTCGTTGCCGAGGCGTTCCCACCACGTTGCCGCGATCTTGCCGGAGGTCAAAGCGATTGGCAATCTCTATCGCGTAGGGTTCCTCGCCAGCGAAGGCTACCGGAGCGTCACTGCCTTGCGCGTCGCTGATATTCTTCGCCCAGGTGTAACCCGCTTGAAACGACAAACCGTGAGAAAACCTATGCTCCACTTGCGCTTTCATCCCTTGGTAATTTGCATTGCCTTCGCTCACCGAGCTCATCAAAAGCAGCCAGTTTTGATACGGCGCTCGCGGATCGACAAACGCCCCCGCTGGCACCGTATAGGGCGTGGTGCTGTCGGGAATTTGATTCAAATCAATTGTGTACGGCAAGCGGTAGGAGGCCATGCCGACGTAGCTCACCCGAGCGATGGTGTTGGCAGTAATCTGCCGTTCTACCGTCAGATTCCATTGCGCCGACTGCGGATCGCGCCAGTTCGGATCATTGGCTTCCTCCAGACTGCCTCCGCCATACATGATCGAGGATGTCGCCAGAGCCGTCTGCGGAAACTGAAATTGTGGCGTGCCATTGGCAATGGAATTCACATTGGTAATCAAGTCCGACGTCGGGTTGCCGGCATTGTTCCAAGACATCGGTCCCAGAGTGGTCATGGTGAAGATGCCGAAGCCGGCACGTATGACCGTTTTGGTATCTTTAAACGGCCGGTAGGCCACACTGATTCGCGGGTCAAAATCGCGCAGATACAGCTGCCGTAACCCTTGGGTAACGCCGGCTTGGCTGGCGGTTTCCACGTTGGAGCATGCCAAAGCCTTGTTTCTGCTAGGAAGCGAGCAGGCATTAAAGGACTCCAGAAATCCGGTGTATTGGTTTCCTAGGTCGGGGTTATTGGCGATCGTCTGTAAAAACTTATTGGGAATCAGGACGCTGTTGTTTTGAGGATCGAAGCTAGCCAAATCTCCGATCGTTTCGTTGAATGGTGGAAGCAGTTCCCAGCGCAGGCCAACATTCACCGTCAGATGGCTATTCACTTGCCATGTATCTTGGCCGTAGACGCCGTACTGCGTTGTTCCCGCGTTAATCTGCGGACAGGTTACGGCGAAGAAGGATTGCTGCGGCAGGCCAAGTAGAAAGTCCCCGAAAGAATAATTCGTAAACAGGCCCGGACTGAAGGTGAAGTTGCCGTAGTCGTCCGAGGGTACGAAAAACATGACCCCGCTGTAGCTTACTTTGCGCGCATCGAAGCCAAACCGCAGCGTGTGGTTACCTAAAATTTTGGAGATGTTATCGGTAAATTGCATATTTTTGGAGATTGTCGTTCCCGTCCGATCCTGGCCGATGGACGAGAACGTGTCGTCAGAAAAAGTAAATGTCGGGAAGGCGTCGCCCGTCGGGTGCTGAGAGATATTTATGCCTTGCAGACCAAGTTGACTGATTGCGGAACTGCCCTGAATCGGGAAACTGTCATCTTCATGGAAATTCGCAAATCCAAAACGAAATTCGTTGATCAAACTCGGCGTGATCACATAGTTGTAGGAGAGCAGGAAACTGCGGTTCTGATCGTGGGCCACCACATTGGGCAAAAACTGGCCCGCTGGGGCCCCCATGGCGCCCTCATTGTATAGCGCATTTTTCCAGCTATATCGAACATAGATCTGCTGCTTCGGTGTGATGGTCTGATCCACTCGGAGATCCCATCCGTTGGTGCTCGAAGGAATGGGCACCAAGTTTTGATAGTTGTAGGACGGAATGGCCACGCCGAGATTCGCGTTCGGAAGCGGATAGTAGTTTAAAAGAGCCTGAGCGACAGGATTGATACAGTCTTTCGGATTACTGCACGCGCTACCGCTTGGAATGGTGTTGTTGGGATACGGTTTACCGGTAAAGGGATCCAGCAAAGGGCTTCCCTGGGTGGCTACCAGAGCGCTCAGGTTGCCGTCTCTTTCCTGCTGCGTGGGAACCAGGAGTTGTTCCGGAGCGGATGTGTGCCTGCGGTTTCCCTCATAGTCGAAGAAGAAAAATGTTTTATCTCTACCGCTGTAGAGTTTGGGCAGGTTTACCGGCCCACCGAGGCTGCCGCCAAAGGTATTGAACTGTTTTGGCGCTCTCTCGGTAAAGTTTAGAATTTTGGCATCCAGCGCGTCGTTTTGCAGGTACTCGAACAAACTGCCATGAAACTGGCTGGTACCGCTCTTGGTTGTGAACGTCACGTCGCCAATTTGCGCAAACTCCGCATTGTTGTTAAACGCAGTGACGGTCATCTCCTGAATTCCCTCTAAGGAGGGATAAGCGTCTTGCAGGGCCCCATTCTTCAATACATTGGCCGTCGACACTCCATCTACGGAGAACCCAGTCTGGGCTGCCGTCGCACCAGCCACCGCAATATTGCCCTGGCTGTCCTTGACCACGTCCGGAGAAGTAGCCAGTGCTGCTAGTGGGCTAGTTGATACAGCCCTTGAATTCAAAGGCAACTGGGTAATGTCGCTGTTGAGCTTAGAATCGGCAAGTGTGCCATTTTCGGTGTTGATCTGCGCAGTCGCATCGTTCACTTCGACCACTAAATTTTGCGAAGCCAAACCGAGCTTCACGTCTACGCGGAGATCCTGCCGAGCCGCCAACTCCACCTTGTCGACAATTGCCTCAGCGAAACCTTCCTTGCTCGACGAGAGGCTATATTGCCCTGGTTTGATATTCTCAAACTCGAAATTTCCATGATCGTCGCTGGTCGTCCTGAAATCACTGTTCTCATCAATACTCTGTAGTCTAACTTCCACCTGAGGAATGAACGAGTTAGTCTGATCTACCGTCGTGCCGCGGATGCTCCCGAAGGTAGACTGGGCACGCGTAACCGTAGCCACAGGACTCATTATCACCAATAGACCGAATAGAACGCCTAGCGAAATGTTACCTTTGAGCATCCGAAGCCTCCCATTTGAGCGGTGAATGGATGACCGCTGCTACATTCTTCGGGAAGACCTAAGTAAGTCTTGGGAGGTTCGTAAGGAATTTGTTATTTCAACTACACAAAATCTTGATCGCGTAGATCAAAAATTTCCTTGCGGAGAAACTCCAGGCAAATCCTTAGGGGGAGATCTTTACTTGACAGACCATTTACTATGAGAATTGTGATGCTTCCTTATCTGGCCAACTTTACCGATCTCGCGCTCCTCCTGCTGCGCTTGATGGTGGGCCTCATCTTCTTCACCAGCGGTTGGAAGCACGCCTCCAACCCCGAGACCCGCAGCAAGGACATCGAAATGAGTGCAGGCTTCACGCGTTTTCTGGGTATCGCAGAATGTGCGGGCGCTCTAGGTGTGGCCTTCGGTGTCCTCACGCAATTTGCGGCTTTCGGTCTCATCCTCATCATGTTCGGCGCCATCCAGAAAAAAATATTCAAATGGCACACCGGCTTCTGGGGAAAACACGGCACGGACGGTTGGAGCTACGACGTCATCATGATTCTTATGAATTTCGCGATCGCCACAACCGGCGGTGGCCGTTTCGTCCTCGAAAGCATATTCCACTAAGACCCCGGGCCACCGCCAACCGCTCGCGCATATTGCGAGCACATGCTTCCGCTGTCTCGTCGTGTTATCGCCAAACTGCCTACTGCCGCAGCTAGCGTGGCTGTTCCTTCGTATTGGTGCTTTACAGCTTGCGCCGCGGACATTTTTGTACCATATCCTTAGTCCCTGATTCTTTCCCGAGGGAAAGAACAGCGCCCTTCGGAGGGTCTCATGAAGTTGGACGGCGATGTATTGAAAGTTCTCCCAAAAGTGCTGTTGCACGAACATCTGGATGGCGTACTACGCCCGGAAACCGTGATTGAGTTGGCGAAAAGCGAAAACTACGACCAACTCCCCAGCCAGGATCCGGAAGAACTCGCCCGCTGGTTTCACCAGGGAGCTAACCAGGGAAGTCTGCCGAAGTATCTGGAGGGTTTTGCGCACACCATCGCCGTAATGCAGACCGAAGAGGCTCTCGAACGCGTGGCCTATGAACAAGCCGAAGACCTAAGCCGTGACGGCGTGGTGTATTTCGAAACTCGTTTTGCTCCTATTTTTCACAGTCGCGGCGGGTTGACCCTGCAGCAAGTAATTTTAGCCGTGCTCAAGGGTTTGGAGCGGGGGCGCAAGGCATTCGGAATTTCCGCGGGTCTGCTCATCTGTGCCATGCGCAATATGGATGGCTCTCTGGAGATGGCGGAACTCGCCGTTGATTTTCGCGATCTCGGCGTGGTGGGATTCGATTTGGCAGGCGAGGAGGGCGGATTCCCTCCTAAGAAACACGTGGAAGCCTTCCATTATATTCAGCGCCAGAACTTCAATATCACCATACATGCTGGCGAAGGCTTCGGCAAAGAATCAATCTGGCAAGCTATACAATACTGCGGCGCTCATCGCATAGGGCATGGAACGCGTTTAATCGACGACATCGCCATCGCCGATGGCAAGGTTGTTAAATTGGGCGGCCTCTCCCAATACGTCCTCGACAAAAGGATTCCACTGGAGATTTGCCTGCTCAGCAATGTCCATACGGGCGCCGCCCCTTGCCTGGCCGAACATCCTTTCAAGGTGTTCTACCAAGAAAAGTTTCGGGTTACCCTCAACACCGATAATCGGCTGATGAGCAACACATCCATGAGCAAGGAATTTGAGGCAGCCGCAGACGCGTTTGGGCTTACGCTAAGCGACTTTGAAAAACTCACCATAAATGCCATGAAGAGCGCCTTCCTGCCCTACGACCGCCGCTGCGATTTCATCTATTCGGTGATCAAACCTGGCTACGCTAAAATCCGCGCGCTCCAAGACGCTGTGTAGCCATTGGCCACTGCCATCACGGAAGGATCGCGCGAAATCCAAATGAATTCCTCGGCTGCATCTTAGCTGTCACCCGTTTTCACAAACATGTAATGTGCTGTATCCCTAAGTGAGTTATAGTTCCGTTTAGCACCGTGCTAAGCAGGGCGGTACTGATGGCCAACAAGAAAATCATTTGCCTCCAATGCCGTTCCTCAGTTTTGGCGGAGTGCCGGGAAACAAAATGGCCTGTCATCCACTCGTTCACTTGTCCGGCGTGCGCATCCCAACTTCATGTGCAGGGTGCTCTACCCATTCGTATTCACCGCATGGATGCCAAAGGTAATTGGCAGTTTGTAGAAATGCTCCGGCGGTGATTCGCGGAATCCGATGGCGTTCTTTTTGATCCATCGGAGTCCTGCGGGCTCTTGGGGTTTCTAGTCGTTAGGCTACGGCTAAGCATCAAGGCCGCAAGCCAACTTGTACTTTCTATTTGGCATGCAACGTGACATTATTTTGCCCCAACCTAACCGCGGGACGAGCACACTCGCGAGCGCCAACGCCACGACCTTGCTCAACGGATTTGTGTCTGGCGTTGCAAGTGACGAGGTGCATCGATCCGCCATAAAGAGTCTCCGAGACGTGGGTCGCTCACACATCTCGAATCGAGTAAAGGAGAATCGACAATGCCAAAAGAAGCTGCAACGCAAGCCAAGGAAAAACATCACGCCATCCCCGAAATACCAACGGACCTCGACCGCGAAGGTGTCGTGGAGATCACCGCGGCGCTACGCCAATTGTTGGCCGACACATTCGCACTGTACTTGAAGACTAAGAATTTCCACTGGCACATGACCGGCCGGCACTTCCGTGATTATCACCTGCTGCTCGATGAGCATTCCGACCAGATCTTTGCCATGACCGATGATATCGCTGAACGTGCCCGCAAGATCGGTGGCACCACCTTACATTCGATTGGCGACATTTCCCGGCACCAGCGCTTAAAGGACAACGACGAAGATAACCTTTCGCCGAAAGAGATGCTGTCCGAACTCAGTGCCGATAATCAGGCGCTCACCCGCTATTTCCGCTCTGCTCATGAAACCTGTGAGAAATATGATGACGTTGCGACTGCCAGCATGATCGAGGTTTGGATTGATCAAACCGAACGCCGCACTTGGTTCCTGGCGGAAATCGTTCAAGGCCTCTGACGCTAGCACCTTCGACTTCGACGCCGCACCAACCGGCGGCGATGAATCCTTCACCTGAAATAGCGCGGGACGCTATAAAAATCTTCCGACGCTGCAGGAACTTTTTCCCGGCTTCGGGGAACATACATGCAAAGACCATGAGCGACTAGCCACATACCACCAGGCTAGTCTAAAGCGGGGGGCAAGACGACCTGGCTTGCCTCCCGTACTCACTTTAGCTACTCTTGCCGGCCGTTTTCCTGGATGCTCAGATCTACAATCGATCGGCAATCTAAATTTACGCCAGCAACGCGACACCATTCGCCAATTTAACTTGATTTTGCGTCAGGGTGACGCGGAGTCCAATCCTTCGGTGGAAACACCACCCGCCAGAACCTCGCGTTGGGTAGCATGAACTCCACGCCCACCTGCATTTGTTCGCCGGGAAAACTGCCAATATGAGCCACAACACACTCGAGCGTTTCGTTTGTGCTCACATTCATCAGAGTGAGCCTTTGTCCACGCGATACCGGCGCCGCTACCACAAGCGACGCTCCATGGGCGCTGACCGCCAGAGTGTGAGTCTCTTCTTCAAAAGAGGGTTTGCTTCCCATCTGACCTGACACCCGCACTGGGATTTTCATCAGCACCCGCTGGCTCCTGCGACGATTCGCCGCCAGCCACGAGGTCTCGCGGGACTCAGCTATCCACATATCCAGTGTCGCAAGATGTGCGGGTTCGATGGCCGTAAACATCAGCCCCATTCCCCTGCCCGGTTGGTTGTAGACCACCCTTGCTCGCGCTTGAAACGATTTCGCTCCCTTGGTGATTTGCACTTCCGCGGCTGTGCCGAGAGCCAGCGGACGGTCAGTGTCTACGTAGCAACCTTGTTGGCTCAAATCGCGGGCGCGCGATTTTATCCGTGCGCTGGGCTCGGCGGATATGACCTCGACATCGGCAACAAACGCGACCCTCGGATGCGCCCGGCGATCCACCCCTCTGCCGGACCCTTTAATATCCTCGGCGGCCGGGTCATTTTTCTCCACGTGAGCAGCCATCTCGACCTCAGTGGCCGGCTTCTCGGTTTTTGGGAGAGTCTCAACTGGCTCCGGAGTCTCGACAGATCTCGCCAACTCTTCGATTTCAAGTTCTTCTATCGCGATCGGTATTTCGACAAGCATCTCGACCGGCATCTTGAACGGCTCTGGGATGGCCTGTTCCGCTGGTTTAGCGGCTGGCCCCGGGATGTCCACCGGCTCCCTTGGTTCGACTACCGGCTCCGGGATGGCCACCTGTTCCGCCGGTTCACTCGCCAGCTCAGAGATGTCCACTTGCTCTCTAGGTTCGACTGCCGGTTCCGGGATGGTCACCTGTCCCGCTGGCTTAATTGCTGGCTCAACCGCCGGTTTCGGCTTCCGCTTTCCTTTCCTAGGCTTCTTACTCATAAGGTTAAGGATGCACCTACACGAATGGGTCCTTTGGAACAAACATTTGGCAGTATAGACCTCAATCTGAACTCAATTGTGCCACTCGCAGTTTACGTGTTTCCAGTACGGAGGCGTCCTGAATTTCCTTGAAGGTGACGTCGTTGATTACTCTGCTGGCTACCGGGTGCAACAGAATGGTGTTGCTATCAATGAGAAGTCGTTTCCAGTCACAAAATCGCGCGTGGCCCCATCAACCCAATTCTCTCTGCACGCAGATTATTTCGTTTCGTGTTGAAAATGCAGGGACGAGTCATTGAGCACCTTCTTCAGGTTCGGCCCCTCGAGTACGCCCGATGTGAGATCCACGCGCCACTCCTCTGTGAACAACTGTGTCCCCTTCAGGTCCACATATTCGGCACAAAATTTCGGTCCATCTAATGTCACATTCACGTGCCCGTTGAACCCGACGTCAATATCCTCACCATTGTCGTATCGGCGATTATCCCAAGCAAGCCATGGACATTCGAGATCAGGCGGCTTTCCGTGTTCGACCGGCATCCCACCGTGGCCGACGCACCGGCCATAGGCCTCGATTCCTTTTTCGACGTGATGCCGGTCATAGATCGTCAACTTATGCTCGTGGCCCCAATACCACAGCACTGGCCGGTGAATGATCTGCGCTAATTGCACGGCAGGAATTCGATACCACTCGCCGGTCCAAAGCGCTGCACACAATCCGCCACCATTTGCGCTTCGTCAGTTCCCGTTCCCCAGTCGCCCACTAGGCCTAAGGTTACCTGATCCTCCATTCGGTAATACCGTTGCCCTTTTCCGCTGTGCTGTAATCCCGTAATGGATGTTTTTTGCGAAACCAATATCGCATCACGTGAGGAATCCATGCTGCCAGGTGTTGCGGCAAGAACGCATTTAGCGAGTTGTATGTTTTCTTTGAATACCCCGAACCGCCTGCGCGAAAATGCGCTCCTAGCCCGGTGTGCAACATCCCATCGAAATTCCCCAGGTCTTTGCGATGAGTTTTCGTGTGGTTGCCTTGCTTATCTGTCACATTCGCCTTGTATACGCCGAGTTTTCGCACGACCGCGCTACAATCGGTGCCGTGCCACCTACTACCCCGATTCCCAAAAGATCAATTGGGCCAGGCCACACGCCAAACACTCGCGCGACAAACCTCACCTATTCGTCGCAAGATCCTACCACGCCCTTGCCGACCGGGGCCTCATCCGACCACGGCTCTAACCAATGTTTGATTGCCTCCAATCCGGCCACTGTCCCATTCCATCCGCAATGGCAGCGTGGATGAAAGTAATACCCATCTGCTGTTTCCAGACTCCTGTGTTTGCTGTTGCACGTCGTGACCAGTGGGCGACTGCATGTCGGGCAGGCGAACAGAAATATGTGCGCGAATTGACTCGAAATGGTGTGCATCAACCCTCCCTTCCCGATCAAACTCGCAGGATTCGAGAATAAAAGGTATTCGCGTTCGGAATTATTTTGCAGAATGAACTTCACTAGTACGTTTGAAACGCCTCCTCTGAGCAACCTTGTATGTGTAAAGAAATAGACCATCTTGTGGCCGCCCTCTCCATTTCTGTACAGGGTTGCCCTGACTGTGGGAGTTTAGGGTGGTTTTAGTACGTCGGACTCGCCTACATAAAAACGTTCTTTCCGCATCGCGCATAAGAACAACTGGCTGCAAACACCTGCTGCTTCATCTGGCACCGTTAGGTACAATAACCCGCGGCCGCAACACAATATGGCAACACAATATGCGCACTCCCTCCTCTTTACTTGTCCGAACTGCAAATTCCCGATCATCATTGGCTGTCTAAGCGTCAGACAAGATCTCAACGATATCGACGGCCAGTATTTCGCGATAACCTGCGCGGATTGTAAGCACTCCTTTAATCTCCCCGCTGGTGATACCAAAAAGCACTACGTTGAAGATTGGCCCTATCGATAAATACAGAAGCCGTCGAGGAATGGCAAAGTTCGGTTCGCAAGCGTTCGGTTATGAATATCGCGACCGAGCTTCCGAGCAAATACCCCTTCGGCTTGCCAGATCTTGCTCGCAAGCAGTGCCCCGATACCGTTAACGGCATTTTGTACTATCGTTTATTCGCTTCTTGTTTCTATCCATTCCTGTTTTGGAGGCGGTCATGAACCCGGGACAGCCAAATCCTGCGCGAGCGCGAGTTGCTTCATCCCTTCTGTTTCTGGCGCTGAGTTGTTTCATACTCCCAGCCTCCGCCTCCTCGCAGAACGTCCTTCCCTACCGGGATCCGAAGCTTCGTGTCGATCAGCGCGTCGCCGACCTCTCGTCTCGAATGACTCTGGAAGAGAAAGTCGCCCAGCTCGAAAGCGCCTGGGAAAATCGCCAATTCGTTAAGGATCCAACCACCCTGTTCGTCGACGAGCAAGGCACATTCCTGCCGGATCGCGCCGCGGTCATATTGAAGTATGGCCTGGGCGAATTTTCGCGTCCCGGCGGTAAAACTCGCGCAAACATCCGATCTCGTCATCTTGGCCCTCGGCGGAAATGAGCAGACCTCTCGCGAAGCATGGGAGCCCAATCATCCGGGCGACCGCGATAATCTGGACTTGCTCGGCAACCAGGACGATCTCGCCAAGGCCATTCTCGCCATCGGCAAACCGACGGTCGTGGTTCTGCAACACGGCAGGCCAAATTCCACCAACTTCATCGCGGAGCATGTGCCCGCGATTGTCGACGGATGGTATCTGGGGCAGGAAGGCGGCACGGCCTTCGCCGACGTGGTCTTCGGTGATTACAATCCTGGCGGTAAGCTGCCTATCACTGTCCCAACGGTCAGTCGGGCAGCTTCCCGACTACTACTATCAGAAGCCATCCGCCAAACGAGAACTGCTCGGCACCACGGTATTGCCGCTGTATGCCTTTGGTTGGGGCCTGAGCTATTCGACCTTTAAGTACGGCAATCTCCGTGTGATCCCCGATGCGATTGGTCCGCTAGGCCAAACCAAGGTTACCGTCGATGTCACAATACCAGCCAACGCCCCGGCGATGAAGTGGCGCAACTCTATATCCGCCAGGAAGTCAGTTTGGTTACACGCCCGGTCAAGGAACTGCGCGGCTTTCAACGAGTAACTCTGCAGCCGGGCGAAACTCGAACCCTTGAATTTACCCTCGGCCCTGACGAGCTTTCCTACTTAAACCGTGACATGCGTCGTGTTGTCGAACCGGGCCCCTTTAAGATCATGGTTGGCGGCAATTCCGTAGACTTGATCGATACACATCTAAGTGTAGTGGATAAATAAGCAGCGTCGTCGCCTTCGTGGAAGTGGCATTGCCCGACATGGCCCTGTGCCCGCAAAACCCGGGTTAGGGAAGCTAGTTTCGATTCACTACTTTTTGTTTCTTTTTCTTTCGATTGCAGGTACACTCTTCCTCAACGAAGTGGTGCTGACTCGAGGTAATGGCGAAACCCGGAGGGTAATCGTGTCACACCACATCCGTAAACTTTTCTGGAGTCTCCTTGCTCCCGCTTTAGTTCTCCTCCTCACACTCAGCGCCGCTCAGGTTCTCATGGCGCAGAAAGATACCGGCGGGATTACGGGCACCGTCACCGACCAAAGCGGAGCCACCGTAAGCGGCGCCAAAGTGACCATTACTGACGTGGATCGCGGCACCAGCGTCAGCACCACCACGGACTCGCAAGGCGAATATAACGCCAGCCCGCTCAAAATCGGGCGCTACAAAATCACCATCGAAAAAACCGGTTTCCAGAAAACCGTCTTAGGCCCAGTTACGGTCGACGTCCAGGAACATCCCGCGATAAATGCCAAGCTTCAGATTGGCAGCGTCTCCGAAACCATCACCATCACCACCCAAGGTCCTCAATTGGAGACCGACACTTCCGATCTCGGCCAGGTCCAGGACAGCCGCACCATCGAGACGCTGCCCCTAAATGGCCGAAATTACGCACAACTGGCTTTGCTTGGAGCAGGTGTCGGCCCCAGCGAACCGGGTTCGCGCGTCGAATCCAGCTATGGCTTTAGCTCCAATGGCGCACGTTCCCTGCAGAACAATTTCCAGCTCGACGGCATCGACAACAACTCCGACCTTGGCGACATCCTCAACGGCAGCTCCTATGTCATCCAACCTTCGGTCGACGCTCTCGCCGAATTCAAAGTTCAGACCAATGCCTACAGCGCTGAATTTGGACGCGGCAATGGCGCGGTGATGAACGCCACCATCAAATCCGGCACCAATGAATTTCATGGCGATGCCTACGAATTCTTCCGAAACGACGTTTTGGACGCGCGCAATGCTTTCGATGAATTCGGCCGGCAAACTTACCAGCAGAATCAATTTGGCGCCACAATTGGCGGTCCGATCATCAAGAATCGCACCTTCTTCTTCGGCGATTATGAAGGACTGCGAATTCGCCAGGCTTTGCCGCAACTGTCTCTCGTTCCTACCCCGGCCGAAATTTCCGGTGATTTTTCCTCGTTCTTAACCAACACGCCTGCAATGGCCGTGGACATGAACGGCAATCCCACAAATCAAGTGGCATTGGATTGTAGCGGGCATCCCACCTATGCAGGCGAGATTTTCAACACCCGCCTGACTCAAGCTTCCACGCTGAATCCAGACGGCTACTGTGGTGTACCCATCGGTGTCAATTCCGCCGGCGCGCCTACCAACATATTTCCTCAGAGCTCCATCGATCCGTTGGCCGCCCGCCTCGCAGCACTGTTTCCCGCCCCGAATGTCAACGTAAACGGTTCGAATTATCTGGCCGAGCCGAAGAGGAGCGCCAGTCAAGACAATTTTGATATTCGCGTCGACCACAATTTCCGTGCCCAAGACACGCTGTTCGGGCGTTTCAGCTTCGAACAGCAACCCGGTTTCATGCCTTCGCCTTTCAACAATGCGCTCGATGGCGGCGCCTTTCAGGACGGCTATCAAGATAATTCCTATCGAAGCGCGGCCATCAGCGAAGCTCATACGTTCTCTCCGGACATGATCAACGAGTTGCGTTTCGGCTATAACCGTATCAACGCCCATCGCTTTCAGTTGAACTATGACCAGAACGTTGCTGCGCAGTTGGGATTTCCCGGTGTTCCCTTCGGCCCCGAGAATGGCGGCTTGCCGAGCATTTCGATTGACGATGGCACCGCCGGTATCGGCAGTTCGGGCTTCCTGCCATCCATCGAGAAACAGAATGCCTACCAGATTGCGGAAGACTTGACCAAGGTACACGGCCGCCATTCGATGAAATTCGGCGTTGAATTGCGCTTCATCGAGTTCACCATTTTTCAGCCGGCGGCTTCCCGCGGCACCTTGGACTTTGCCAGCGATTTTACCGATAACCCCGGCGCGCTCACTACCGGCGGCGAAGCCTTCGCAACCTTCCTTCTGGGCATACCGGATGGCGGCTCCATCACCAACATGCACGATGTCGATTATCACCGCCAGAACTACGCCTGGTTTGCTCAGGATGACATCCGCGTGACACCGAAGCTGACTTTAAATCTCGGCCTTCGCTATGAGATATTCACCACGGTCAAGGCCCGCTTTAACCAGCTAGCCAATTTCGATTTTGCCGACGACTCCCTGGTCGTTCCCAAAGGTCAAGACGCCGTGCTGACTCCCACGCTGGCTTCTTTGATCCCCATTCAGAGGACGGGCACTCCTGGCCTGATTTCCCCCGACCTGACAAATTTCGCGCCGCGGCTTGGGCTGGCTTACCAGATCACCAACAGACTGGTTTTGCGCGCGGGTTATGGAATCTTCTACGGCGGCGAAGAGAGTGGTCCATTTTCCAATCCGAGTCCCGGTTTCAATCCGCCGTTTTTCGTAACCCAGGAGTTTACGACCCCGTGCTTTTTACCAGCGGCGAATCCCAGCGGCCCGAACTGTTCCATCCCAGGCCTCAGCGTCCTGGCGCAAGGGTTCCCTGCCAGCGCTCTGGTCGATCCGAATACGCCCACTCTGTTCTCCGAAAGTATGAACCTGAAAACTCCCTACGTGCAGCAATGGCACCTTGGCTTCCAGTACCAATTGCCAAGCCAAATGCTGCTGGATATTTCCTACGCAGGTTCCCACGGATCGGATCTCTACGGAATGTACAACGGCAATCAAGCTCAGCCCGACGTGGCTTTTTGCACCAGCAACGGCAACACTCCCGAGAACTGCCCCACTGCTCCGAGACGCCCGTTTCCCTCCGTCGACGGCCTCATCGACACTCTCCGTGCAAACGGCTTCTCCAATTACAACTCGCTGCAAGTGCATCTTGAAAAAAGATTCTCGAACGGCCTTCAATTTGGCGCGTCATACACTTACTCTCACTCACTTGACGACGCCTCCAGCGCCAGCCTCGGCTCTCTCAACAACGGCGACTTTCGAGATCAACTGACTCCTTGGATCGACTACGGCAACTCGGACTTCGACGTGCGTCAGCGCTTCGTTGTCAACTACGCTTACGAATTGCCGTTCGGACAAGGGAAGCGATTCGGCGGAAATGCCCACGGTGTGCTCAACCAGATCATCGGGAATTGGCAGGTGGCTGGCATCACCACAGCCCAGACTGGCAACTGGTTCACCATCACCGACGCGATCACCAACGTCTCTACCTCCGATGGCGGCGGCACCGTGGGATACTTCGAAGTGCGGCCTAATCTGGTCGGCAATCCGAATGCCAAGCCCTGCGTTGCCGGAACCGTATTCAATACTTGCGCCTTTGCCGACAACACCACCTTCTTTACCTTCGGCAATGCTGGCCGGAACATCGTGCGCGGACCTGGTTTGCAAAACTGGGATTTTTCCGTTTTCAAAATGTTCCCGATTCGAGAGCAAATGCACATGGAATTCCGCGCCGAATTCTTCAACATCTGGAACCATGTCAATCCACTCCTTGGACCAGCAGGCGCGATCAGCGAAGAGCCGCAGGCCGTCGAGTTCGGCACCCCTCAATTCGGATATCCCATTGCCGCTCGCGACCCGCGTTTCATTCAGTTTGCGCTGAAGTTTTATTTTTGACCGGCTTGCAGTTGCGCCAGGCAGCCAGCAGACTTGATGGAAGTCGCGACACTACGCACCTATCTGCCACGAAGAAGCAGCAGCACATCCAGCAGACACAGAATGGTGATAGCCGCTTCCAGTAGAAACAATCGCGTTTCATTGAATTGCGCCATCATGAAGTCGTAAAGCTCGCGCGCTGTACTTAACTTGCTCTCCACCAGGGCACGGTATTCCGGAGCCCCGGCGCGCGTGGCCGCCATCCGGTACACCAGCGCATAGAAACTGTCACTGACGAACTTGATAGCATTGTCGATTCGCTCGGTAAGTTCCATTACGTCCAGGCGGATGGTATTTAGACGGTTGGCTTCTCGCGGCAGCGTCCAGCGCGACAGCAGCACATTATTCTTTCGGTCCAGGTTGTTGTACACGTCCGCTAATACGCGATTCATAAAGTTATCATAATATCTAAATTCCAACAGCTGCATCCGGGCATATGCAAGGATTTGAATGGTCCATATCGACTCTTCCGGCCGATCGTAGACCAGCGCGGCATTGAACCCAACCACCAGCAGATCCGTCGAGTAATAGGAAAGACTCCCTTGCAGCAAACGATCATTGGTGGCCCGCGACAGCGGCGCCTGTTCTCCTCTCAACAACTGCCCGATTTGTTCCCCATACGACGCCAGAATCTGTTCCGCTGTCACGACCGCGCCATCTCGGTCCTTAATCTGATGGAGTTCGACGACCACGTAGTTCTCCTGGAACCATTCCTCACGCGGCTTAATCACCGCCGCAGAGGTCCGTTGTAAGTGCTTGGTCACCACCGCCCGGGCCTCCGGTTCCACATCCGGTGCGTCCATCCAGCGCGATGTTTGCGCCATCAGCGCTCCCCAACTGCCCTCAAACGCGACTTCCAGTTGCACCTCCACGATTGCGTATTCGTAATATTTGATCGAGCAGACCACCGTCTCTCCACTCCGCAGCGTGAGCGGCTCGCTTGGCTCCACAATCGGCGGATTTTCGAACCGCACGTAGTCGGGGGTTCGTCGCGGGAACTCGGGCTTGGTTTGCCCACCACGAGGGTCAATCAGAGATCGCAGTTTTTCGAAATCGAAAGCTTCGCCTACGTCATAAAAAAGGAAAATACGGATATGGCCTTGAAGTCGCATCAAATTGTTTTATCATCGAACATCGTCGCCGCGATAGTCTGCCCTCCGAATTAGCCCACTCAATCCGCCAATCCTCTCTTTATTTTCTCTATTTGGTGAATAACGCACTGAAGATGGTGCTAGAATGCTAGCCGCTCTGCAACCCGAGCGCGGCGGCAGAACTAGCGATTAAGGAGCCTAACGTCATGTCCAAACAAGAAGAAGCCGGCCTCATTCTTAAACTTTACGATTTGCGGCGCGAAGAGACCATGCGTAAGGCGCGCAACTGGTATTTCCGGGAGTTTCACCCCGAATCCCTGGCCGATTTCACTAACGCACTCTTTAGCGAACAGAGCGGCTATGTGCGCATGGTCATAACCTATTGGGATATGGCCGCGGCTCTCGTCAACAATGGCGCTATCGGCTTGGAAATGTTCACCGACAGCAATGGCGAACATATCGGCGTCTTCTCCAAGATCGAACCGATCCTCGGCGAGATTCGGTCCGCCTATGGTCCGCAGTTCGCCGCTAATCTGGAAAAACTGATCGATGCTATGCCAGACGGCCGCAAGCGTGTCGAGAAAACCCGTGAACAAATGAAAGCGATTCGCGCCCAACTCGCCCAGAAGCAAGCCAAAACAGCACAACAGAACTAATTGTCAATTTCTTGATCTGCTTTTGCTTGCTCGCTCGAGGCCCGTTCTCACCGTATTTGATCCAAGAATTCATAACGCGCCCGACGCTCGTCGGGAACCGCATGAGAATCACCACTGAGGTGCATGACCTCGTACGCTTTCGGTTTGTACTCCGGCCACTCCGGCAGTCCTTCGCCGTTCGGGTTTCCCGTCTTTGCAAAATTGGTCCAGTAACAGCCCATCAGCCCCGAAAGCTTTTCATCCCGCGGTCGCCAGGAAAGATCCTTGGACGCAAGGGCCTGAAACACGAATTCGATTTCTGCGGAGTGAGGCGCTACGGGTTCGTGATCGGCAGATTCGCTTTCGCCCTTCGCCACTGGCAGGGTCTCGTCAAATCGATAACGGTAAACCGGTGCCTCCCCCGTTTTCAGTTGCAGTTCCATCCATTTCCAGGTGCCAAACGCAATGAACCGGTCTCCTGCTAGGTCCTGAGCCGCTCTTTTCGCCTGAGCCGCCGTAGTCGCTGGATAAAATTTCAGAATTCCATCAGCGTTGGCCCCATATAATGCCCGTACTCGGGTCGCAAACTTTTCCGGCGTCGCGGCATCCTTTCCAAAGATCGATTCGTACTCCCCTTCATCAAGGTTCCAGCCAGCCAGCAACGGCACATGCGCCTGCTGTCCTGCCGCAAAGAGGGCCTCTACACTCTCCGGGAGGAAATATCCATCGATATTCGGCCAAAACCTCGGAATGTCCTGTTTGGATGCAACTTGCAGCACGTCTGCGGCTGGCTTTGCGCGAAGCGCTTCCAGCGAGTCGGTCCCGAAAGCATTTTTCGCAAACTCAACGTCGGCTTTTTCCGTTTCCAATCTCGACTTCAACGTTAACCTGGAGCCAAAAAACGCCCCGCTTTCGCCGATGGCCCTGCGGAACAGCCCCTTGGTCAACGGCGAAGCCATCAGTGCGCTAACAGAAAGCGATCCCGCCGACTCCCCAAAAATTGTGACGTTGTCGGGATCCCCGCCAAACACACCAATATTGCCTCGAACCCACTTCAGTGCAGCGAGCTGATCCAGCAATCCATAATTTCCCGAAGCATCATGGCCCGACTCTCGCGTCAATTCCGGAGTCGAGAAAAATCCAAAAATTCCCAGCCGGTAGTTCATGGATACGACCAGCACCCCCTTCTTCGCCAGATTCGCTCCATCCTGACGCGGCTCCGAAGTCGACCCTGCCGCAAATCCTCCGCCATAGATCCACACCATCACCGGCAACCGCGAACTCGTATGGCCCTCCGGTATCCACACATTCAGGTACAAACAATCTTCGCTTGGTCCGGCATCACGGAAAACCATGTCAGAGTAAACGCGGGTTTGCATGCACCTTGGGCCATACTTAATGGCCCGCTTCACCCCCGTCCAAGCCGCAACTGCTTGCGGTGCCTTCCACCGGAGAGGCCCAACCGGGGGAGCAGCGTAAGGAACCCCTTTAAAACTGCGCACCTTCCCATCCGCGCTGATCTCTCCTTCCAGAACTCCGCCAGCCGTGTGCTGCTGCACCTGGCGTACTTGCCCTCCAAACGCGTGTGAAACCAACAATGTGCTGAAAAATATCAGCAGGAATGCAAGCTGCTCAACTTTGCGCCAGCAGTTCAAACGGGTAATCACAATTTCGCCGAACATAATGGCGCTAATGTATCACACGCATCACACCCTGTGGTCGCACTCGGATCACGACTTTCCTCGCCTCCTTGTTGCGCTCTCTTGCTTGGGGCAAAATGAGAAAGAATGTTTACGGATGCTCCGCCACGCAGAAGAAAACTCACACTCTTCACGGAAAGTGATCGCCTGACTACCCTCCCGGTGCCTTCCGATGACCGTCTCCAGCGAGTCGCCCGTTTCATCGAATCCGCGATGAAAGCCGGCCAAAGCGGAGAAGTTCGTCGAGCTTCCGAAGCTTTTCTGAGCGCCGCTTCGAACTATTACGGCGTGCGCGGTTGCGGCATTCGTGTGCTCGCTGCACGCCCCTTGCGCGTCCGCGAATATTCCACCACCGAGCTTTTCGGAGACTATAACCCCGGCTCCCATTTGATCCGTGTGTGGATGAGAACAGCCGTTCGCAAGAAAGTCACATCGTTTGGCACATTTCTCAGCACGCTCTGCCACGAGTTTTGCCATCACCTCGATTTCCAGCGCTTCGGCGATTCCTGGCACACTCGTGGATTCTATGAACGCTCCGCCGCGCTATATCACCATTCCCGTGGTACTCCGCCGAAGCGTCTGGTTTGGGTTCCTGTGCGCGGCGGGCGCTGGCACATCGATTGGCAACGCAGTAGTCGACCATGAACCGCAGCACTACAGGCTTCGTCGCATTCCAAAACAATTTGCAGCGGAGCATGGATTGTGGTGAGATACCGTTCGCGTGACTTTTGCCCCAGAGCGCGCGGCCCAATCCGATTAACCGTCCCCCGGCCCCCATCTAGTCAACGCAGTTCTAGACTGCTATCGCGCATCGACAGGGGAAGCAAATGACCGAATTGTTTCAGTGGTTGCAACTACACCAGTACATCGCGCTTTGGATCGGCGGAATTGCGCTGCTGCTGATTTTCATTTGGGATCGAATCGATCGCCGCCGACAGCATACTCAGGCGCAGGCGCTACTGAACACCTTGGAAGAACAAGTCAAAGCTGCCACATCGGCCGCGGACTCGGCCAAACGCTCCACGGACATAGCCGCATCTCTACACCGCCCGTACATCGGCTTATCCAGCGTGACCCCCGGCGGAAGGGATAATCGCTATTGGGACGTCACCTTCGGCGTCATGAATTTTGGCACCTTTCCCGCGTTCAATGTCGGTTTGACTGTCGACAGTTTTGTTGACGATGCTCCCCGCTCCCAGCACAGAGAACTTTCCTCCGTCGAAGTTTTCCCCTCGGATACCATACCTGTGACATTTCGCTTTGACTGGGGCGAAATCGACGGACCTCTCGTTCGCCAGGAAACCAAAAAGCTCCGCCTCAACATTTCCATACCTTACGAAACCGGCGACGGCCGTCGATTCGAGTACAAGGCCGAGGTGGCCTACGAACACGACCGTTTTTCCGTCGACAAGTCCAGCACCGTTGCTCTCACTTCATCCGCCGCAAAGTTATAAAGCTTCTCGAGCCGTGGCTTGCCCTGTGACACGCTAGTCCCTTATCCGCGGGTCGCCACCAAATGAGGTACCCGCGATAGTGCTTCGTATTCTTCATCGCTCAACTGCAACGATGCTGCCGCAATGTTTTCTTCCAAATGTTCTATCGAAGACGTACCGGGTATCGGCAACATCGCCGGCGAGCGCTTCAGCAGCCATGCCAGCGCCACCTGCATAGGAGTCGCCCCTCGAGCGTCCGCTACTTTCTTCAATGCCTCGCCCGCAACTCTGCCTGCTCCCAGCGGAAACCACGGAATAAACGCAATCCCGTTGCGCTCGCAGTAGCTCACCACGTAATCCCACTCGCGGTCCGCAAAACTATACCGGTTCTGCACCGACACGATCGGCACGATACGTCGCGCACGCTCGATGTGTTCTTGCGTGACGTTCGACAGCGCCACCATCCGAATCTTACCTTCCTGCTTTAGCTGCGCCAGCGTCCCCACCGAATCGTCGAACGAAACCACCGGATCCGGAATGTGTAATTGGTACACGTCGATTCGCTCCAGCCGCAGCCTCTTCAGGCTGCCCTCCACCGCTTCCCGAAGGTGCGCCGGTGTGGCATCGTGCGTCCACTGGTTTGGCCCCGGCCGGTTCCACCCTCCTTTTGTGGCGATCACCAAGCCCGCCGGATAGGGATACAATGCTTCCGCAATCAGCTCTTCATCCACATGTGGTCCGTATGAATCTGCTGTATCAATAAAATTTACGCCCAGTTCCACCGCGCGCCGCAATACCGCCAGCGCCGCCTTTCGATCCTTCGGCGGTCCCCAAATCCCTTCGCCGGTCAGTCGCATCGCACCGTAGCCCAATCGATGCACAGGAATTTCTCCCCCAAGATTCACTGAGCCAGCCAAACTTGCAGAGCGCTTTTTATTCTCCATGATTTCTCCAATTGTAAGATTCCCAGTTAATTCTATATCGGCAGTTTGTGGCTGCGTCACCCACCCATGTCATTCCGAGCGTTGCCTTCCCGGAGAGCAGTCCCTTGCGTTCGGCGGAAAACAACTCGCAGAGCTCCCTTCGATATGCCAAAAAAGTCAAAGTATTCGCATAGCGAAACTGCCAAACGGCGCATCCAACTGACCGTCCTAAGTTGGATGGAGGCGTCCGGTAGCAGGATACGTGCAAATGGCCCGCGCCTTCAGATTGTGGTGCTGCCCAGTAGCAGTTGCGTTGGCCCCGCAAGCCGCGCTAGCTTCTGATGGTCCAGCACGTCGCTTCGTAGCAGCCGCCCAGTTGCGTTTTCGCCTACTCCGGAAATCGTCAGTCTACAGTAAACACTGGAGGAACCCGTGAAAGCCCGTCTCCGATCGTACCTCTTAATCCCGGCCGCCTGTGCCCTTCCTTTATGCTTCCTCGCTCTGCAGCTTCTGGCGCAGGATGCCCATTTTCACAATGCACCCTCCTCGAGCACTCACGAGAAGAATCCCTTCGACGCGCAAAGTTCGGCCATCGCGGCCGGAGCGAAGCTTTACGCCACGAGTTGCGCCTCCTGTCACGGTGCCACTGGTCAGGGCACCGGAAATATTCCTGCTCTTTCGCAAGGAGCCACCCAAACCGTCCCCGAAGGGGAAGTCTTCTGGTTCATTACCAATGGTTCTCCGAGCAACGGCATGCCCGCCTGGGGCCAATTGCCTGCCGAAGAACGGTGGCAAATCGTTTCGTTCCTGAGGTCGCTCAAGAATTCTCCGGTGGCCAATGCTTCCCCATCCGCCTCCTTCACTCCGGTGAAGACTACTGCTCCACTGCCACAGCCGCCATTCACTGATTTTCGCGTGGAGGAACCCGGCAAAGTCCGCAAAATTACCGTCAGCGAGTTGCCGGCTCCCTATGCTACCGATTCCGCAAATAACGGCCCGCAAGTTGTAGCCAGGCCCGCTGGTGCGTGGCCGAAGGCGCCGGAAGGCTTCACGGTCCAACTATACGCAACCGGACTGGATAATCCTCGTTTGATCCGCACCGCGCCAAACGGCGATTTCTTTCTAGCCGAAAGCAGCGCAGGAACGATTCGAGTTTTCCGCGGCATCACCGCGGATGGCAAGCCCAAAGAGGTAAGCGTCTTTGCCTCGGGACTCACCCGTCCCTACGGCATCGCTTTCTATCCCGCTGGAAATAATCCGCAATGGTTGTATATTGGCGACACGGATGCCGTTCTTCGTTTTCCCTACAAAAACGGCGATCTGAAAGCCACCGGCCCCGCTGAGCACATCGCCGACGTGCCTCATGGCGGTGGCCACTGGACACGCGATATTCAATTCACCTCTGACGGCAAGAAGATGTTCGTCGCGGTCGGCTCCGCATCGAACGTAGACGATCCCGATACCAGCCCTGGCGAGAAAAATCGCGCCGATATCCTCCAATTTAATCCCGACGGCTCCGGCATGCACGTCTACGCGTATGGCATCCGCAACGCCGGTGGTGGTTTGGCCATCGATCCCAAGACTGGCGTCCTCTGGTGCTCGGTCAACGAGCGCGACGGCTTGGGAGACAATCTCGTGCCCGATTACATCACTCATGTCGAAGCAGGCGGCTTTTACGGTTGGCCGTGGTTTTACATGGGCGATCATCAGGATCCCCGCCACCAGGGCAAACATCCCGAATTAGGCGACAAAGTCCTGGTGCCCGACGTGCTCCTGCAGGCTCACGATGCCTCCCTCGAAATCACCTTTTACGAAGCTTCGCAATTCCCTGCCCAGTACAAGGACGACATTTTTGCTTCCGAGCATGGCTCCTGGAATCGCTCGGTTCGCTCCGGCTATGAAGTGATCCGTGTGCCCATGCACCATTCCAGCCACGCCAGCGGCGACTATGAAGATTTTATTACCGGCTTTGTCGTCGACAACGGTCACGTCTGGGGCAGGCCTGTGGGCGTCACGGTCGCTCCAGATGGTTCGCTGCTTTTCACCGACGACGGTTCCAACTCCATTTGGCGCGTCGTGTACAACGGCTCGGCAAATCAGAAAAATGCCAGCGAGCGGAACGATGCCGAACAGCCCGCACAACAAGCCTCAAAATAAGTGGCTCGCCGCGGCCTTTCTGCCCTTGCTCGCTGCGGTCGGATTGTGCGCCTTTCAATTCGGCGATCGCAACAACCTCAACAGCATGCCTTTCGCCCAAGTGCAGCCTCTCGTCGCGAATCTGCCCCAGGCCCAGAAACTCGCGAGTGCAGGTAACATCGAGCTGCTCGTGGATCAAGCTGCACCCGGAAAACCTCTCAGTCTGCATGGCGAACTCACGGACGCAAATTGTTTCCTCGGCAATCACACCCATGCGTATGACCACGCCTTCTGCGCCAAACTCTGCGCCGCCGCGGGCAGCCCGCTACTGTTCCTGTCAGATCAAGGTGGCCGTGTTTATGTTGTCCTTACGCAAACAAACGCCGTCCGAATCCCTGATAGCGTTCTAAATCAGATCGGCGTTCCTGGAATTATCGTCAAGGGGAAAGTGCTCAATGCCAAGGAATTGCCTGCTCTAGCAGTCGAGAGCATCAGCCAGTGACCCGGTCTGCCTCCCCGAAAAACCTTCAAGTAAACGCGTTCCTGGTTTTATACTTGCCGTTTGCCAGGAAAGGCTGACGATTGTTCGAGCGCTTCTTCAAACTCTCCCAAAATCACACCTCGGTGAAGCAGGAGTTTCTCGGCGGACTCACGACGTTCGTCACTATGGCCTACATCATTGTGGTCAACCCGCAGATTCTCAGCCAGGCCGGCATGCCCGTCGAGGGTGTAGTGTTCGCCACTTGTCTGTCGCCAGCGGTCGCCACGCTGGTCATGGGGCTATACGCCAACTATCCAATCGCGCTCGCCCCGGGAATGTCTCTGAATGCCTATTTCACCTATTCAGTCTGCCTGGGAATGCATGTGCCGTGGCGCGCGGCCCTCGCGGTGGTCTTTTTCTCTGGTGTGCTTTTCCTGATTCTCACCGTAACTCGACTGCGCGAACAAATTGTCAATGGCATTCCCGACGCCCTGAAGCATTCCACAGCCGCCGGGATCGGCATCTTCATCGCATTTGTAGGCCTGCGGAACGCCAAGCTGGTGGTTGCCAATTCGGCCACGTTCGTCGGTATCGGCAACTTCGCTGACAAAGAGGTTCAAATTGCCTGCTTAGGTCTGGTTCTGACGCTGTTTCTCATGGTACGAAAAGTTCGAGGCTCCATCCTGCTCGGCATTATCGGTGCCACCCTCGTCGGCATGCTCAGCGGAGTTTCCCGCTGGCCCACCGCTTTTTTCTCCTGGCCTCATCCGTCCGGGACGTTTCTGCAATTAGATTTTCGTGGTGCGCTTCGCCTCGGTTTTCTGGAGATGCTCTTCGTTTTCCTGTTCGTCGACCTATTCGACAATGTCGGGACTCTCGTCGGCGTTTGCGAACAAGCCGGCTTCGTCAAGGATGGCAAGATTCCGGGCGTCGGCCGCATCTTAATGGCCGATTCCATCGGCACCATGTTTGGCGCTCTGACGGGCACCTCCACGGTCACCAACTACATCGAACGTGCGGCGGGTGTCGCGGCCGGCGCTCGAACCGGGCTCAGCAATATACCAGTGGCGGCCCTATTTCTCCTGGCCATGCTTTGCTCGCCAGTGGCGGCTGCCATTCCGCCCTACGCGACCGCGTCCGCACTAATCGTTGTCGGCGTGTTGATGTCCCAATCCCTTGCCAACATTCGCTGGAACGATTTCAGCGAAGCTCTTCCTGCGTTCATCACCATCATCGCCACGCCTCTGACCTTCAGCATCGCCACGGGCCTCAGCCTCGGGTTGATTTCCTATACCATCGTGAAAGTGGCCGCCGGGAAATCTTCCGAAATCACTCTCCTGATTTGGATCCTTACGATCCTGTTCATTCTTCGTTACGCCTACCTGGCCGCGGCGTAATTGTCTGGTTCAGCACGTCACTACAGGTGTGCAGCTGATCTACAACATCCCATCGTTCACGCAGCAATCAAACTCCGCTCATCCTTGCTTTGTTTGTAGCTTGTCGGTACGCTCACTTCGATCCCACATTTTCGTCTAAACCGGCGCGACCCGCTATGCCGCCCAAAGCAAAAACGAAGAATTTCGCCAGGCACTTACGAAACGTCGCCATCAGTATATTCGTGCTGTTCCATGTAATTGCCATCGCTTGCTGGTGTTTGCCTTTCAATGTGGCGCCGTTGGTTCTCTGCAGAAGTCTGGTTCAGCCCTATTTCCTCTTCACCGGCCTGTTCCAGTCCTGGGACATGTTCTCTCCGGTTCCCAGCCGCACCAATAGCTATCTGGAAGCCATGCTCGTTTACCCGGACGGCACCACCGAATTTTGGACTTTCCCGCGAATGGACCGGTTGAGCTTCACGGAGCGCTACCGCAAAGAGCGCTACCGCAAGTTCGAGGAAACGCTGGTCAAGGACGAATATTCGGACGTTTGGCCAGACGTTGCGCGGCACATCGCGCGTCAGGCCAGTACCGCGTCCAGGAAACCGGAGATGGTTATGCTCATCATGAACTGGTCCAATCTCATGCAAAATCCTGACGGGACTTTCACCGACTTACCCTGGCAATCACGCACCTTCTATCGCTATCGCGTCGAAGCGTCGGACCTACCGTAAGAATGAAAACCATTTTCGCCGCATGGAACAGGTTCTTTCTCTCCGAGCGGTCGCCCATACCTCTGGCATTGTTCCGCATCGCTTACGGCATGGTGGTCGTCGCCACGCTTATCCTGTTGAAGCCCGATTGGCTTGCCTGGTACGGTCCCCATGCCTGGGTGAGCTTACACACTGTCCGTGAACTCGAGCCTGGCGTCCGTCTAAGTCTTTTCGCGCTCCTTCCACAAGACGATCGTTACATCTCCGTCTTCTTCTGGGTCTTCCTTGCATCCGCCGTCATGCTTATGCTCGGTTTCTTTTCGCGTACCAACACTGTGATCGTTTATCTCTGTTTGGCCTCCATCCAACAACGCAACCTGTACATCCTTCATGGCGGCGACACCTTCTTGCGCCTGGCCGGCTTTTTCTTGATATTTGCCCCGGCCGGAGCGGCCATATCGCTCGATCACCTCATTCGCGTCCGCCGCGGGAAAGAGCCCGCGGAAATCCGACCGCGCAGGCTATGGGCCCAGCGACTGATTCAGATTCAATTGTCCCTTCTATATCTCTCGGCGTTCTTCTGGAAAACAAAAGGTGCGCCGTGGATTCACGGCACCGCGCTCTTTTTCGTTTACCACAACCTGCAACTCCAACGGTTTCCTTTGCCCTTCTGGCTGTTTCATCCTGCCATTCTGAAGATTGCCACGTGGCTGGCTCTGGTATTGGAATTAGCTCTTGGCTCACTGATCTGGGTGAAACGGTTCCGCTACAAAATGCTCGTGGCTGGTCTTCTGTTTCACCTCACCCTGGAATATTCCTTGAACGTTCCGATGTTTCAATGGGACGTGCTGTCTGCCTATATACTTTTTATCGACGCTGCAGACCTGGAGAAACTCTGGAACCGGATCCGTGCGTGGGCTCAACCTTATCTGCCACGCCTCACGGGTCTTCCCAACTCAAAGGGGTAAGGGCTTACATGTCCCACTAGCCGTAAGCTCCCCCTCTCCCAGGTGTCTTGAATCCAAAATGAAGAGCGTCATTCCGAACGGAGTCTGCGGAGTGAGGAATCCCTCTTCGCTGGATGTTCGCAGCAAGAATCTATCCGGCAGCGCCTTAGTCAGTCGCTGGAAACTTCAACCATTGGACCTAAGTCTGATCAACCAACCGGATCGTCCAGAGCACCGACCATGGCGCGCTAGACTCCGGCGTGCACTCACCTTCTTGCCAGATTACGCGGCCGCTCCAGTCGAATCGCATCAAACTAGATTCGTCGGACAAACATGCCTGCAACATCAACTGCGATCCGTCTCCCAGCCTCCACCTCACCACCATAATGTTACCTTCGACGGTGAACGACCCAGCCTGTCCCGTCATATTCGCAATTCGCGGCACAATTTCATTTTGTCGAATTCCCAAAATTCGTTGGTACCAGTCCAACCATTCCGGATGTCGCCCCGTCTGCGACTCTTCCCAACACAATTTTGCGGCTTCGAATGTCGTGCGCGAGACCGGATCGGGAATCTGCTCCCGCTTCTTCGGATCCTGAAATTCTGGAAACGCCTCGAATTCTTTTCGCCTTCCTTCACGCACCGCTTTTCGCAGGCCTCCCGACAGGTCGCAAAAGAAAGGAAACGGGGTGCTCGCTGCCCACTCTTCTCCCATAAAAAGTAGCGGGATCTGCGGCGCAAGCAGATAAACCGAGGCGATGGCGCGAACCGCCTCCGCTTTGGCAATCGCACTTATGCGTTCCCCAAACGCCCGATTGCCGATTTGATCATGGTTTTGAATGAAGCTGACAAACGCTAGCGGAGGCAAGAAAGCGCTAGGCTCGCCGCGCCTCTTATCGCCGGCAAATTTCGAGGGCTCTCCCTGATAACTGAAACCCTCGGCCAGCGCCCGTCCCAGTTTCCACAAATCGCCGGCATAGTCCGAGTAGTAGCCTTCGTTTTCGTGTGTTGCCGCAACGTGCAATCCGTGATGCAAGTCGTCGTTCCACTGCGCCGTATACCATCTCGGCTTATTTTCCTGTGTACGGATCAGGAATCGTGATTCGTTCGAATAATTCTCCACCACCAAGTGGACCATTCTCTCCGAACCCGCCCAAGCGCGCACCCGCTCGGCCAATTCCTCCAGAATATGCGTCGGGCTATCGTCTTTAATCGCGTGCACCGCGTCCAGCCGCAATCCATCAAATCGATACTCTTCTAGCCAGTAAAGCGCGTTGTGAATGATCAGACCCCGCACCGTCCGGCTTCCCGATCCATCGAAATTGATCGCCGGACCCCAAGGCGTGGGATGCCGATCGTCGTAAATCTCAGGAGCGTACGAAGGCAGGAAATTCCCCTCAGGACCGAAGTGGTTATACACAACGTCCAGAAACACCATGATTCCTTGCTCGTGCGCCGCGTCCACGAACGCCTTCAAATCCTGGGGCCGTCCGTAGTTTGAATCGGGCGCAAACAGCAAAACAGCGTCGTAACCCCAGCTGTACTTTCCCGGAAAATCCGCAACAGGCATCAGCTCAATTGCCGTCACTCCAAGCTTCGCCAACCAGTCGAGTTTCTGAATTGCTGATCGAAATGTCCCGTCGGGCGTAAATGTCCCCACGTGCAGTTCGTAGCACACGCACTCGTGCCACGCCCGCCCTCGCCAGGACGCGTTCTTCCAAACGTAAGCATGTGGGTCCACGACTTCGCTAAATCCGTGCACATCGTCCGGCTGGTAGCGCGAGGCAGGATCTGGAACGCACGCCCCATTTTCCAGCAAGAACTGGTACCGGCTTCCCTCCCGCGCCTCTGGCACTTCCAACATGTGCCAACCCGCGGGTCGTGCTTCCATTGCCAGTGGCTCGGGCAAGCCCTCGATAACAATGCGGACTCCATTTTGCGGTGGCGCCCATAGCGAGAACCGCACGCCGCCTCCAGCCAGGACTTGCGCCCCAAACGGCATAGCGTGAGCGAAACGATTGCCCGATACCAGGCTCGGGTGTGCTTCCGATTCGCGGACTGCCTCTTCGAAACCTTGGCTATTGCGCAGTTTGTCGAACATAGCGAAATCGTCTCAATACTATGATCGCTAAAGATGTATCGCAGAAACGCGAAACCACTACGCGCGGTGTGTCGAATTCGCGCCTGACCACCCTTTAGTCTGGTCGCCAGATTATGACGATGCCATCCCAGTAAATGCTTACAGCGCATACATTAGATCACCGCGTATTGTCTGACCCACCAGAGCCCAGTCCATGCTCGAGCCTCGAAACATCATGGACCACGACGTCATGCCCCGAAACTTTCCGCCAGTTGAATTAGAAAGCGGAACGCAGCGCAGCCCGTGCGGCACGGTGTCCGCAAAGACCGTGGACCCCCGCGCCAGGCGGCGTTGATGCCGAGCACAAGAAGATGCTCTTTTCCGTGGTGGCGTAAAGACGCCGCGTGGGCCTCAGAAAGAACTGCCGTAAATCGCTCGCACCTCCGCCGATATCCCCGCCAATCAAATTGGGATCCCCGGCTTCCATCCCAGACGCGACAACTACGTGGCGCTTCAGCACAATGTTCCGGAATCCCGGCGCGAACCTTTCAACCTGATTTTCGATTCGTTCGCTCATATCTACACTCGATCCGTTCGGCACGTGGCAGTAGGCCCACGCGATGTGCTGTCCCGCCGGAGCGCGAGCTGCATCGAAAAGCGTCGGCTGCGCCAGCAAGACGAATGGTCGTTTGGCGTGTTCCCCGTGCCACGGCGCGCGCTCGGATTCCTCGATTTCCTCTAAAGTTCCGCCAATATGAACGGTTCCCGCTCGCGCACATTCTCGAGCAGTCCACGGAATCGGCCCACTGAGCGCCCAGTCCACTTTACACACGCCAGGGCCGTACTGATACGCCGCCAAGCTTCGCCGAAAACCTGGAGAAAACCGTGGTCCGGCAATTTCCAGCAGTTGCTTCGGGCTCACATCGAACAGATAAGCGCGCGCTTCCGGCAACTCACTGAATGAACGCACGAATGTATTCCTCACAATCTCGCCCCCCAGCGTTTTCAAGTAAGATGCCAGCGCATTCGCAATACTTTGCGAGCCTCCCGCGGCGAAAGGCCAGCCCACCGCATGCGGCGTCAGCCCAAGCACCAAGCCGAATGCGCCACTGGGCAGCCATTCCAGCGGAAGCAACGAATGCGCGGCCATACCCGCGAAAAGCGCGCGTGCACGAACCGTTCGAAAGCCACGTGCCACCCGAGACGCAGATTGCATCGCGCGCCAGCCGAATCGCGCCATGGTGATCGGGTGCTGAAGCGCAACTGTCGGCTTCACCAGGGCCTCTGCCAGTGCTTGCCAATTCGACACCAACGGTTTCATCACGCTCGTATATTTTTTCTCATCCACTCCAAGCTTCGCCGCAGTCGCCTCCACCGATCGCTCCACAATTACCGCCGAACCGTCATCCAAGGAATGTGCCACCGGCGCCGAGGGCTGAATCCATTTGAGTCCATGCTCGCCCAACGGCAATGCGGAGAAAAACGGCGAAAAAATGCCCATGGGGTGTACCGCCGAGCAAACATCGTGCACGAATCCCGGCAGGGTAAGCTCCGCGGATCGCGTCGAACCCCCTATGGTGTCCTTTGCCTCCAGCACCAGCACCGAACGCCCAGTCTGGGCAATCGTGATTGCGGCAGCCAAGCCATTTGGCCCCGAGCCAACAATCACTGCATCGTAGCGACGATCTACCTCAGCCATAGATGACATAGTGCACGTTTACTTACCGCTGGCAATACCAGCTTCGCAGGTTGCGCCCTCGCGTTAACTCGTGAATGATATCAGCCATGTTTGCTTCGGGTTCTCGCGGTTCAGGAACTATTTCCTACCAATGACACCTTCGCCTGAGGCTGCGCGCGGACCGGTGTTCCGTCAGATCGGGCTGTTTGACACGACCATGATGGTCATGGGCGGCATCGTCGGTGCCGGCGTGTTCATGAATCCTTATGTCGTTGCGCAACGTGTGCACTCCCCGGTACTCATTTTAGAGGTGTGGATTGCCGGCGGAGTTGTGGCCCTCCTCGGGGCATTTGTCTATGCCGAACTCGGCGCGCGATTGCCCGAAGTTGGCGGCCAATATGTCTATCTGCGCGAAGCCTTGCACCCGGCGCTCGGATTTCTGTACGGCTGGGTACTTCTGCTGGTGATCCAAACGGGCGGAATGGCCGCGGTGACGGTGACATTTGCCCGCTATTTCCTGGAGTTGACTCGCCTGCCCTTTTCAGAAGCCTCCGTAGTGATCGCCACACTTACCATCCTGACCGCAGTCAATGGCCTTGGCGTCAAGCCGGGCAGCCGCGTCCAGAGTGTACTCATGATTCTGAAGATTTTGGCGATTGCTGCCCTGGCCGCCGCGGGATTGTTTTTTATCAAAGACCCCCAACCACTCTTCCATCCCATCCTCGATCGCCCAGTGTCTTTCGATCTGGTTACCATAATCGGTGCAGCCATGGTGCCGGTGCTTTTCTCTTACGGCGGATGGCAGACTACCAACTTCATCGCCGGAGAAATTCGTGATCCCAGGAAAAACTTGGCTCGAGCGCTGGTCATCGGAGTCTCAGCGGTCATTGTTCTCTATCTGCTCGTCAATTTGGTTTGTGTCCGCGCCCTTGGCCCCGTCGCTCTGGCGCAAACCCGGGTTCCGGCAAGCGCGGTGATGCGCCTGGCTTTCGGCGAATCCGGGGCCAGACTGATCGCGCTGGGCATTGCCATCTCCACCCTGGGATTTCTCAGCCAATCGATCCTCACCGGCCCGCGCGTGTACTTCGCTATGGCCGACGATGGCTTATTCTTTCGCAAGGTCGCTTACCTGACAGAAAATACCCACGTGCCCATTGTCGCCATTGTTCTGCAAAGCGTTTGGACCGTGGTTGTCGCGTTGACCGGCAAGTATGAACAGATTCTCAATTTCGTAATCCCCATCGATTTTCTCTTCTTTGGCCTGAGCGCCTCGTGCTTGTTCGTTTTTCGCCGTCGCGAGCGGCTGGCCACACTCGCAATCCTGCCGCCGCAAGGCTTTCGCGTGCCCGGCCATCCGGTAACTACAATTCTCTTCATCGCCGCATGTTGGCTGGTTGTCGCCAATACTCTCTATAAATATCCGCGCAACGCCTCCATCGGTATTCTTATTCTGCTGCTCGGATTGCCGGTTTATGCCTACTGGCACCGCAGCCAGATAAGGGCCAAGTCATGAACCAAGCCACGCATGCGGTTGCATCCACCTATCTCGAATGGGCCAAGCTTCATTCGCAGGCGCGCTACAACCTGGCAAGTAGCGGGATTATGGGCTATCCGCTGTCCGGACTCACCGTCTCGATCGAAGATCTGGAGATCAATGGCCCAACGGTCTACGGCTACGCGCCGCTGTTAGAGCGGTTAGCAACGATGAACGGCGTCGATGCCACGTGTGTTGTCACTGCTCAAGGCACCGCGATGGCCAATCACCTGGCGATGGCCGCTATGGTTTCCCCTGGCGACGACGTTCTAGTCGAGCGCCCGACATATGGACCAATGATCGAAGTAGCTTCTTATTTGAGAGCAAACATTTTACGCTTCGATCGGCATGTCGAAAACGATTTCCAGATTGATCCCGACGAACTCCGCGGGGCCATCACACCAAAAACGCGTCTCATCGTAATCACGAATTTCCATAACCCGACAGGCGTACTAACAAACGAGTCCACGATGGCTGCCATCGGAGAAATTGCGACACAGGCGGGCGCTCGCGTGCTTGTCGACGAAGTTTACCTCCAAATGCTTTTCGATCAGCCAACACGTTCCTCGGTTCACCTTGGACCACAGTTCGTTGCCACCAGCAGCTTGACCAAGGCCTATGGCCTGAGCGGGCTCCGCTGCGGGTGGATTCTCGCGGAGCCTCAACTAACCGAGCGCATGTGGAAATTGAACGATTTGTTTGGAGCCGTCTCTGTCTACGCAGGCGAACTCTTATCCGTTCTGGCTCTCGATCAACTGGACAAGATCGCCGCGCGCGCAAAAAAGTTGCTGGATGCGAATCACGCTGCCTTTGAAACTACGTTGGCACACCGCACGGATCTCAAATTCGCAGACGTCAAGCACGGCACCATTCGCTTTCCGCGGCTTCAGCGGGGCTCAGTGGATGAATTCTGCCAACGCCTCCGAGACCAGTATCAAACGAGTGTGGTGCCCGGCCGCTTCTTCGAAATGCCGGCTCACTTTCGTATCGGTCTAGGCGGCAACTCTGCGGTGACCGCGCAGGGCCTGGAACAAGTTGCCACCGCGCTCGATCGCCGTTAACAGATCTAAAGCAAGTTCAGTGCCGAGCGGTTCTCTCGCTTCACTTGTTTCATGGTGCAGTCCTTGAGCTTTTTGTCCGGGCGCCAACGCAGAAATTTTGTCCCGTGACGAAAACGCCCGCCCGTAAAATGATCGAACTGCACTTCCGCCACCAGCTTATTCTCGAGCGGTTCCCATTCCATCGAATGTTTGGTACTCCACCGGCTCATTCCGCCCGGAGCCTTCCCGGTAAAACCAGGCGGCTTGATCAAAGCTTCTAATTTCTTGGTGAGCGCCGCTCGATTTTGTGCCTGGATGGATGAGGTAAACCCAACGTGATCCAATAGCCCCTGGTCGTTGTACAAGCCGAGCAGCAACGAACCCACCTGCTTCTTTTTCTCCAAATACCGGAACCCGCCCACCACACAATCCGCGGTGCGCTGCTTCTTGATTTTCTCCATACCCGTTCGTTTGCCTGTCTGGTATGGCAAATCCATACGTTTCGCAACGATTCCATCCAGCCCCACGCCCATGTGGAACCACTCGCGCGCCTTGCTGAGATCCTTGGTCACGGGCGAAAGCTGAATCGAGCTGCTCTTCCCAAAGTATTTCTTCGCGAAAGCCTCGAGTTTCTTGCGGCGCTCCCGCAGCGGCGAGTTCGCCAGATTCGCACCCTTATCGTCCACCAGTAGATCAAATACGATGAACACGCAGGGTGTCGCCGCGCTCAACTTTTTAATGCGGCTCTCCGCCGGATGAATCCTCATCAACAAATCATCAAACGAGAGATTGCCGTCCACCGGAATTACAATCTCTCCATCAAGAAGGAATTTATTGGCGTGCACAGCCCCGAGCGCGGCCACCAGTTCCGGAAAGTATCGAGTCAACGGTTTTTGCGATTTGGATTCCAGCTCGATGCTTTGCCCGTCGCGAAACGCAAGACACCGAAAGCCATCCCACTTCGGCTCGTACTGCCACTCGGGACCTTCCGGCAGTCCCGACGCGGGTTGCGCCTCCATCGGCTCGTAGCTGGTGGCAATCGGCAAACTCATAATAGACGCGCCAAATCGATTCGTCCTCGTTGCCCCAACAGCGGCTTCCACAAATCCCCAATTCTTGCCAGACGTTTGGGCACGTTTTTCATCGTGAAATCCGCGATCGCCACTCCACGTTCTACTTCTTCCCAGGTAACCGGCGTCGATACGCTCGCCTGCGGTTTCGGCCGTACGGAATACACTGAAGCCAGCGTTCTGGTCCAAGCGTTCTGGTTGTAATCCACCAGCACGCGCCCCGCCGGCCGTTTCGCGACGCGGTGTTCCGCGGTAACCACCTTTGGATGGCGCGCAGCCAGTTCTCGCGAAAATGCCTTCGCGAACGCCCACACCTGCTTCTGCTGTGGCCCACGCTTGATCGGCACATACACGTGAATACCTCGCGAGCCCGTGGTCTTCGCGTAGCTCTTCACTTTCAACGACAGCAACGCATCCCTTACCAGCAGCGCCGTCTCCAGCACTTTTCCAAACCCGGTTCCCTCCACCGGGTCCAGATCGAAATGCAGATAGTCCGGTTTATACACGTCATCGCATCGTGCGTACCAGGGATTCAAATCGATGTAGCCGAGGTTCACCACCCACAGCAGCGTGGCAACATCCTTTATCACTGGAAAATCGATCACATTACCGGAGGCGTGTTCGATGGAACAGACTCGGATGAACGGTGGCCTCGGCGTGGGCGTGCGCTTCATAAAAAAGAATTCCCCGGCAATCCCGTTCGGATAACGCTTCATCACCATCGCACGATTTTGCAGATGCGGGAGCAGCCAGCGCGACACGTCCAGGTAATATTGCAGCAGATCCTGTTTCGTTAGTCCCAATTGCGGCCAGAAGACCTTCCGCAATTTGGTCAGGTGAACGGAGCCGCCGTCCACCTCCAGGTCAAGCTGTTCGGCATCGCGAGGTATGGCTTTCCCACCGGTGGCAACTTGGCGGCGTCGTGGTGACTCTACTCCCCTTGCCAACGTTATCGCGGTGGCCATTCCAAAGCGGTCCTTAAGCCGTAGCGCGGCTGCCTTTCTGTCACGTGGCTATGAGGCGCAACACACAACCGATCAGCGTATCCCTACGAAATTGCCCCGTCTGTACAGGGTATTCCTAGCTTGCAGGCGAAGCTCACCGGACAGATGCGAACACTAAGCGTTGGTTTTGGACTCATGGGCGCACTCTACTGAAATCCCAGATTAGCCGGAACCTCGCAAGTTTCCGCGGACGAAACAAGCTACCGCTACACTCACCTAAGGTCTCGGAATAGCGTCGGCCTTTACACCAGCACTTCCTCGGCCGCGCAACATCCATCCCACCAGCGCTCCCAACGCCGCGCTGACCGGCACAACCGCCGTGTGCCACACGAGTATGTGAAACGCCTCAAAATTGGGGCAGTGCAGTTCCAACATAGTTACGCCGGCCAGACCAGCAAACATGCCTGCCATCAATCCCGCCGTCACAGGATTCACGGCAAACCCACGCCGCAGCACCCACCAGCTCACCAGCCCGGTCGGAATCGCATGCAGCAGCCCAACAACCAGACAGGTGATGCCTACAGAGACAAAGTGCTCGGTCCGGTAGTCCCGGAACAGCAGCCCAAACACACCCAGCAACACCGCGCACACTGTGCCCAGCAGCACGCCCGCGGACACGCGATGCTTGCCTCCCGGAATGAATTCGCTGACAAACTTCACTCCCGCGATGCACGCGAGGATGCCCAGCATCAAAAAGATCAGCACCCGTTCCGGCACGTCCATTTTTGCAAACCCGAGAAATCCCGCCCGCGCCGCTCCCGCTAGGCTAACAACCGCGCAAACCAGCACAACCGCGCCCGTGAGCAACCAATTCGGTGGCAGCGGGCGCACCGGCCGCATCGACGCTTTGATCGAGTCCGCGACGCGTTCAAGAACTGCCGGCGCCACCTGATATGGTTGGCCAGCCGCCTTGTTCAGTATTTTGTCAACGTCTCCGTTTTTCACGGTTAGCCTCAGCTTTCCCCTTTCCTGAGCTCCATCGCGCTCATTCTTTCGCGCAACTTCTTGTACGCGCGGTGTACTTTCTGCTTCACTGATCCCACGCTGCAAGAGGTGGCCCTGGCGACTTCCTCCAATGACATGCCCGCCACCTTTAGCATTTCAATCAATTCACGCTGGCTCTCCGACAGTGGCGCCAGCAGCGATTCCAGATCATGGGTCTGTGCTGCTGACGATGGCGCCGCTGTCGTGGGCATTTCCTCCAACCTCTGCTCTCGCGCTGTAGTTCGCAGGGCTTTCCGGTAGTGATCCACGCGAGTGTGCCGCGCGATGGCGTAAAACCACGGCAGCACCGGCTCACCCGGGCGGTAGGTCTGCCGCACTTTGTGAATGCGCAACCAGGTTTCCTGGAGCAGGTCGTCGGCGTCCGCGCGGCTGCCATATTGCGCGATGAAGAAGCGGTGGAGTTGTGGGCTGATTCGATGAATGAGCGCAGTAGCCGATGCGAAGTCCCCCGCCTGATAGCGGGCCATCAGCATCTCCAGATTGTCGTCCGGGTGCATGAGCTGAATCGTCTTCGCGCTATGTGTATCAGTACTTGTGCTTCCGTGCAAACGGTCTCCGCCTAAAAGTGGACTTCTCGCCCACGGGGCACGGTCCCCGATTTAGATGTATTCGCCGGACATCATCGAAAAGTTACGCGCCGCGTTCTTTTTTTAAAATTTGTTCACTTCAGCCTGCGATGCACGGGCGGCGTAACTTTTGTCTCCCCTGCACCGAATACCCACCTGTAAACATGCTCCGCTTGTCCGCCGCGTCCCAGCTCGTGACCGGGGCAGCCAAATCTGAACCCAAATTTAAGGAGATACGATGAAGCTTCACAAACTCTGGACATTTTATGTGTATCGCGCCCTCAGTCTGCTAGCGGCCTTTTGTATGACGGCTGCGCTGGCGACCGCGGGGGAGCCGGATCGCAGCGTGTTTGTGGTAACCAGCACAAATAATTCCAGCGGCAACAATGTGGTGGTGTTCAAGCTGGATACCGCGGGAACTCCCTCGCTGACACTGGCGAACATGTTGCCGACGGGCGGGAAGGGTGGCGCCAGCACTAATGCAGGAATCGTTCAGTTCAAGGATGATTTCGGCGCCGTAGCGAACTACGGTTCCAACACGGTCACGCGCTTGGCTCGCTATAACGACTACATCAGCCTGGCAGGCACCATTGATTTGGCGGACGACTGCGTGAAACCCGACTCAGTTGCCATCACCAAGGACCATCTTTTCGTGGTGGGCAGCAATTGCGCGGAGAGCCACGCGTGGCCAGCCGGCAGCTTGGATGGAACCGTGGTCAGCCTCAGCGATCCTTCCGCAGCGCAAATCGCGGTTGGCCGGACTTGGGCCGCGGTCACATTGACTTCCGGCTCGGTGCTGCAGCTTCCGCTTACGTCGGAGCATGGTGCACTCAGCGGCAGCAGCACCACCATAACCCTACCCAGCAACGCGGATACCGTGCCGCTGGGCGAGGCTTTCTGGGGAAATAATCTCGGATTCACGCCGGCCCACAGCGTCGACAGCTTCGCCATCGTCAACGAAGATCGCACTGTGTTTCCGATCGCCGGTCCCACTCCGTCGTTCCCGACCAATGCTCCGTGCTGGGTAGCCAAGGGCGCAGGCAACGTGTGGTACACCGGAAATTCGCCGGGTGATGCCATCTCGATTTTCTTCACCGACGGGCAGGGCGGCGTGTTCTACAAATCGGTCCCGTTACCGGGTTCTCCGACGGACATCACCGTTTCGCACGACCGCAAATGGCTGGCGATAATTTACAGTGCGGGAGGCGAGGCGTACGCGGCCGTCTTCGCGATCGACGCTTATGGCGACCTCACTCCTGTCGCCACGTCCAAATCCATCGGCGTCGCGGCGTTCAGCGGCGTAGCCTTCAGCGAATAGCAGCAGCCTCGATTATCCGCCCGGCGGTCTCGGTTTCACCGCGGCCGTCGGGCGAATCCTTTGTTGGATTCAAGAGCTAGGAAACTTCTGCAAGAAGTTTCCAAATTTCGAGAAGAATTCCGCTTGCCGGTAGGGGATCTGCACGAAAATGGAATCTTCAAATGGGTCGCACCCGGTGATCAACAAACGTTCCAAGGCGAGCCTCGCCGCTGCTCGAGCATCCTTGCCTTGTTGCTGGATCACTTCCAGGCTGTCGTCCGTGAGAATCACTTCTGCGTGTGTCTTCACCGGCCCGCTGGAAATGGCAAAAGTGAACGTCGCAGACGCCTTGTATTTAGCGTAAGCCCGCTCTCGATTGGAACCCACCAGTGCAATATCGAATTTCATTTGCCACCAGCCTCCCTTCTAAAACATGGACGCGGGGGACACCGCACGATCGGCTAGCGGATCATACGCACAATAAGGGATGGGATTATCGAAAAATCTGTAAACACAATGTTAAAAATTTGCGTCGAATCTAAACGTTGCCGCGGGTTCAATGGTCCGGATGCGCCGCCGCAGTGCCACTGCCGTTATGGTAGTTCGGGTACGGCGGCTTCTTGTACACGGGAGCACGGTTCTTCCCCAGGTCCGAAAGCAGAATCTCCACCGCCTTCTCCAGTTGCGGATCGTGACCTTCCCTCACCAACTTCGGGTCGAGTTCGACTTCCACATCCGGCGCGATGCCCTGATTTTCCACTTCCCACTTGCCATTCGGAGTCCAGAATCCCCGGCTCGGCGCCGTCACGACTCCACCGTCCATGAGCGACTCAAATGGTCCAAAGAAACCCACTAATCCGCCCCAAGTACGCTTGCCCACCAGCAGGCCAATCTTGGCCTGGCGGAAATGCCATGGCATCGCGTCTCCTCCGGAGCCAGCATACTCATTGATGATCATTACTTTCGGGCCCTCGATTAAGCTCACGGGCGTGGTCATGTCCTGCCCATCGCGCGTGGTGCGGTAATTCATCAATGTCCGCCGCAGATAGTCCAAAATATAGTCGGTGTTCGTGCCGCCACCATTGAAGCGTTCATCGACAACCGCCCCCTGTTTGCCGGCTTGCGAGAAAAAGTACCGGTTAAAAAAATTGTACCCACCTGTCGCCGTATCCGGCAGGTAGATGTATGCCAGTTTGCCGTGACTGAGCTGATCAACCTCGCGCCGGTTGCCTTCCACCCATGCCAATTCGCGCAGTCCAGTTTCGCTCTCGACTGGCACGACGGTGACCTCCCGTGCGCCGCTGCCATCGGGATTTGGACCGACGCGCAGCAGCACCGACTTCCCCGCTGTCTTCTCGAAGAAACTATAAACGTCGTCGGTTCCGCGCAATTCGTTTCCGTTTACCGCGATCAGGTATTCTCCCGCGACCACGTTCACTCCCGGTTGCGTCAAGGGCGCGTGCAATTGCGGATTCCAGTTTTCTCCATCGTACACCCGCGAAAAACGGTACCGCCCGTTGTCAATCTTGTAATCCGCTCCCAGCAGACCCACCGGAACCTGTTTCACTTCCGGGCCGTCTCCGCCAAACACGAACAGGTGCCCCACCGTAAGTTGCCCCATGGCCTCCTCAAATATGTAATTCAGGTCCGCGCGTGAGGCCAAGCCCGGCAGATATGCCGCGTACTTCTTCTCTGTGCCCGCCAGATCGAGGCCGTGGAAGCCTGGATCGTAGAAAAAGTCACGCTCGATCCGGAACGCCTCGTGATAAATCTCATTCCACTCCGCTATAGGTTCAACCCGCACTTCCATCGTGGTCAGGTTTAAGGTTTTTGTCCCAGAAATCGCCGTCGCTGCGCCAGCCGGCGCATTTGCTCCTGAAGCACCAGGCGTCGGTGCTGGCGGCAGCGGCGCAATCACCCAAGTCTGCGGCGGAGGAGTTTCCCCTGGCGATGCTGCTGGTCCCGCTTGCCGGTACAACAACTTCTCACCATTTTCCGACACGTGGAACGACAGAATGTTTTCTACCAGTTTGTCGGTCTTTCGGGTCTTAAGTTCAAAGCGATATGCGGACAACACGCTGGGCCCACTGAGTGGTTCGATCGCCGGCCCTTCCACCACGAAGACTACCCCTTCTTTCCCGGGAATCAATTCGGCGTAGTTCTTTGCTGGAATCGGCAGTACCAGGATGCGCTGGTTGATTTTATCGAAGTCCACTTTCACGGATTCTGATGATTTCGGTTTGTCTTTTTCTTGCGTTTCGTTCTTGGTCGCGTCTGTCTTCGCGGGTTCGGCCTTCGCCGGCTCGGCCTTGGCTTCAGCTTCCTCGTCGCTCTCCGGTGCTAGCGGTGACGGCAGATCCTTGCGCAGCACCACGATGTACGCACTGGTAGTAACTGGCCGGTCGAAGCTGAGCATGGAAGCATCCAGCGTTGGTCCGGCATCTGTGCTGGACAGCAGATACAGGTACTTCCCGCCACGATCAAACACCGGCGAGAACGAATCGCTCATTCCGTCAGTGACTGGTTGGCTCTGCCCGGTGTCTAGCGAGTACAAGTACACCGTCCGCATATGGCTCACTTCCTGCTGCGTATAAACCAGCCACTTGCTGTCCGGCGACCACCTCGCACCATAAATCTGCTGTGGCCCGGTGAAGCGATCCTGGAATACCTTCACCGGCGTCTTCTTTTCCAGGTCCACGTACCACAAATTCAGGCGCTTGTCCGTATAGGCAATTTTCTTGCTGTCCGGTGACCAAGTTGGGAAATAAAAATAGGAAGGCGGTGTTCCTAAAGCGATCTTTTCCACTTCCCCTTGGCCGTTCTGGTTTTTGATGTAAAGCGCCACTTCCCCGGATTCGTCCGAGAAATAGGCGATCCGGGTGCCGTCCGGCGACCATGAAGGATACCGCTCGTCGGCTCCGGGCGTGTTCGTCAAGTTGCGGATATCGCCTTTTTCCGCCGGAACGGTCAGAATCTCGCCGCGCGCCTCGAACACTGCACGTAACCCGGTCGGCGAAATATCCGCGTTCACGATCCGATTGGCAACATTCACAAATCGCGGCCTTAGTTGCGGCAAATCCCCGGCGATTCGGATGTCCACTTTGTGGGCTCTATTGGAGTTCAAATCGTAAAGCCAGATTGCGCCAAATTGCTCGATCACGATCGAGTCGGGACCAGCATTTGCTGTCTTAAAATCCAGCCCCCCATTCTTAAGCGCAACTTTCACGCTCTTGGTTTTCGTGTCGTAACTGAACAGGGACATGGGCCCGTTGCGATCCGAAAGGAAAAACACCCGATCGCCGACCCACATGGGATTGAAGTCGTTGGAATTGTCCCGCGGAATCGATGTGACACTGGAATCCGAAAGTTTGGCGATCCAAATCGGCGAGGTGCGCCCACCGCGGTAACGCTTCCAAATCTCGAACGCGTGATCCAGCGGAACATACGCGATTTCTTCTCCGTTTGTCGAATAGGAACCTTCTACTCCGATGGGCAGCGGTAACTCTACGGGAAAACCGCCGTCGCGCGACACGGTGTACAGCTTGTTGTAGCGATTCGCACTTCCACGGCTCGACGCAAACAGGATTTGCTTCCCATCCCGGCTCCATCCAACCACCAAGTCCGGCGCGGGATGATAGGTCAAGCGGCGAGGGGTGCCCCCAGTTGCGGGAATCACATAAACATCGGAGTTGCCATCATACGTGCCCGTGAACGCGATCTCCCTTCCATCGGGCGAGAACACCGGCCGGGACGCTGCACCATTTGCCGCCGTGAGCCGCTGCGCCGTTCCTCCTTCTTTGGCTACGCTCCACAAATCGCCACCATATGCAAACACGATTTGCGTGACGCTCACCGTGGGATGCTGCAACAAAAGCGGCGGATTATCGTCCGCGAAGCAAATGCTCCCCACCACCAGCGCAAACAGCGCAGCCAGCCATCGAATCATGGTCTCACCCCTCTCGAAGTGCGCGGCCACATCTTACTTCAAGGCCAAAAACCACGTAAGAGTATGTAGGAAGTGCGCCTCTTGTGGCCTTTGCGGGCGCTGTGAATATTTCGCAATAAAACGCCCCCTGATCGGCAATCGCGGCGACCTTCGTTTACAATAGAGGTGGAAGCCAATTGTAAATGTCCCCCACGGAAGAATCCCTCATCAGCGAAACGAACGCACAGCCGCCTCCCAGGTCTTCCGTTCCTGCGTGGCTGGGCGCCTGGTGGCCCGCCTTGCTTTGGGCCGCCTTCATTTCGATTCTCTCCACCGATACGTTCTCGGCCGCCCACACCAGCTTGGTAGTCGAGCCGATTCTTCGTTGGCTGTTCCCGTCGATCACGCCAGGCGGCCTGGAACTCGTTCATCATATGATTCGGAAATCCGCGCATTTTACGGAGTATTTCATTTTCTTTCTGCTGCTCTATCATGGCATTCGCGCATCCCGTCGAAACGGGCGGCCTTGGCACTGGTCCTGGGCTTTAGCTGCATGGTTCATTGCAGCGGTCTACTCTGCGCTGGACGAAATCCATCAAATCTTCGTGCCGTCGCGTGGCCCATCCCCGTGGGATTCTCTAATAGATTCCACCGGAGCGCTGTTCGCTCTGGTGGTGCTGTTCCTGCTGTACCGGCGCTATCAACGCTCCACCCGAACGTAGATCAACCACAGCACTTACTTGCTCCCGGCGCTGGCCAATTTGCGATTGACGCCTGCTCAGCCCGGGGTTACAGTTGCGGTGTATTCAACCGTTTTAATTCTGAATATTGCCAGGCCCAACCGCACTGGCTAAGGACCGCCCATGAATCGATTCTCCGCCTGTCGTGCGCCGTTTCCGCTCGTCGTGCTTCTTCTGTGCTCCTTCGCGCCTCTCGCCTTAGCGCAAACCATTCACGTGGACGCCACTCCCTCTCACTCCACGAACACGATTCGTCCCACCGAGGCGCTCGGCGCGGGCATTGACCGGCTTCCCTATGGCGCCGCGGATAAGCTGTACGTGCCAGACACCATCAAGCAGGTGCTCTCCGCAGGTTGGCAGACGATCACCTACCGCCAGAACACGGAATTGCACATGGAAGCGTGGCACTGGAATCCCAACGGCACATGGAGCGATTCGGCTGGCAAAGGCTATTTCGTGGGCAACGCAACCCCGGGCCCCGAACCCATTCGTCATTCTTACGGCTACGCTCTTCCGCACCGCGGGGTCACGCGCGATGACGGCACCGACACAGAAGGCTATTCGCGTTTGACGGACGGCGATCCCAACACCTACTGGAAGAGCAATCCGTATCTAGCCGAACCGTACACCGGTGAATCCGATTCCCTGCATCCGCAATGGGTCATTCTCGATTTAGCCAAGCCCCGAGAAGTGAACGCGATTCGCATCGACTGGGCCGAGCCTTACGCAACACATTTCGTTGTTCAATATTTCACCGGCGAAGACGCCATCAGGAAACCCACGGGCGGCGTTTGGCAAGCGTTCCCAGGCGGCACTATTACCAGCGGCAAAGGCGGCAATGGAATCCTGCAACTCGCCTCCGCGCCCATTTGGGTGCAATACATCCGCATTCTGATGACTTCCTCGTCGAACACCTGCGACACCCACGGTTCCGCCGACAAGCGCAATTGCCTGGGCTATGCCATTCACGAAATTTACCTTGGCACAACCTCCGCGGACGGCAAGTTCCACGACCTAATCCGCCACACTCCCGATCAGGATCAAACCATGACCTATTGCTCTTCCGTCGATCCCTGGCACGAGCCCGGCGATTTGGACGAACACGCTGGAGAGCAAGTGGGCTTCGATCTGTTCTTCATGCCGGATGGCTACACCCGCGGGCTTCCGACAATGATTCCTATTGCCATGATTTACAGCACGCCCGAAGACGCCGCGAATCAGCTCGCTTATCTTGAGAAGCGCAACTATCCCCTCTCTTATGTAGAAATGGGCGAAGAGCCCGACGGCCACTTCATGAATCCTGAGGACTACGCGGCTTTCTACATCCAATTCGCCGCCGCCATTCATCGCGTCGATCCAAAACTTAAACTCGGCGGCCCCATTTTTACCGGTGTGAATAAGGACATCGAAACGTGGCCGGACTCCAACGGGCAAACTTCCTGGACCCGCCGCTTTGTCAACTATCTGCAAGCTCACGGCAAGATCGACGAACTCGCTTTCTTCTCTTTCGAGCATTATCCCTTCGAGCCGGGCAAAATTCAGTGGAGCAATCTGTACGATGAACCCAAGTTGGTCACCGGAATCATGAAAATCTGGCGGGAAGATGGCGTGCCCGGCAATGTTCCTCTGCTGATCACCGAGTCGAACCTATCGTGGGTGGACTCCGAAGCGTTTCCGGATATTTTCGGCGGACTCTGGTTGGCCGATTACATTTGTTCATTCCTGAACGGCGGCGGCAAAGCCGTTTATTTCTTCCATTACATGCCCGAAGCCATCGGCCGCGGCATCAATGGGTCTCGTGGCACGTTTGCAATGTTCTCCGCCGATCGCGACTACAAGATTCTGCAGCCTCTCTCGCAATACTTCTCCAGCCAGCTCATTAATCTGGAATGGGTGCAGCCCGGCAGCGGCGAACACAAACTCTTCAACGCGACCAGCGATATCACCGATGGCGCTGGAAACGTTCTCGTGACCACATACGCCGTCCAGCGGCCCGATGGGCAATGGTCGCTCTTGATCATCAACAAAGATCAGGAAAATTCTCATAACGTGAAAATTTCCTTCGATAATGCGGCGCAATCCGCTGCGGGGACGTTCGCGGGCCAGCTGAGCGTCAAAACCTTTGGCCAGACGCAGTATCAATGGCACCCGAAGACTCTGACGGCCGATCCTGACGGCCCGATAGCGTCGACGACCGTGAATGCTGACGCCAACTCTATCTATGAGTTGCCAGCCTCCTCGATCACCGTGCTACGCGGCAACGTGGTTTGGCCGGCGCCAGGCGCCAGCAAGCAGCACCACTAATCGTGCGCTACGAAACGTGACAATCAATCAAGTCTCAATTTTAAATTTTCTATTTTTGCTTCTGTCCCGTACCATCAGCGCATGGCTTCCCGCTCCTCCATTCGCTATCCGCCTGGCCCCGAACAAGGTTTTTTCGACGGCCTGCGCAGCCCGTTGCGGCATAATCCGTTGGCGTTCATGTCCCGAGTTGCACGCGAATATGGCGACATTGTGTGTCTGCGCTTCCTGCATTTCCGCACTTACTTGCTGTTCCACCCCGATCAAATCGAAGACGTGATCGTGAACAGCGCGCGGAAATTTATCAAAGGCCGCGTCCTTCGCGCCAATCGGCACCTTTTTGGCAATGGCCTGCTCACCAGCGAAGGCGAATTCTGGCTCCGTCAACGGCGCATGATGCAGCCGGCCTTTCACCGCAACCGCATCGCCAATTACGCCGGCACCATGGCTGGCTGCGCCACACGGCTCGCCGAATCGTGGCGACCCGGCCAGCAGATTGATCTGCACGATGCAATGATGCGCTTAACCCTGCAGATCGTCGGCAAAACTCTGTTCCATGCCGATGTGGAACGGGACGCGCCGCTAGTCGGGGAAAACCTGCAGGTCCTGCTGGAACACACTTTCGATTTTCGGCGCCTGCTGATCACGCCGCACTGGCTGCCAACGCGACGCAATCTTAAGGCACAGCGCGCGGTACGCAATCTGACGCAGATCATCGACCACATCATTCAGCAGCGGCGAAACTCGAACGAGGACACTGGCGATCTTCTCTCGCTGCTCATTCACGCGCAGGACGAAGACGGCTCGCGCATGACCACGCAACAACTGCGCGACGAGGCGTTAACTCTTTTCCTCGCCGGCCACGAAACCACCGCCAGCACACTTTCCTGGACATGGTGGCTGCTGGTGCAAAATTCTCGGGTCGAGGAAAAACTGCACGCCGAACTGGATTCCGTGCTCAACGGCCGCACTCCTACACTCGAGGATCTGCCACGTCTCCCGTACGTGAGCCACATCATTTCCGAATCGCTGCGCTTGTATCCGCCCGCGTGGGCCATGGCGCGATTAGCCATTGAGGATCACGCACTCGGCGACTATCCGGTTTCCAAAGGCACCGGCATTGCCGCCGTAACCTGGGTCGTTCATCGCGATCCCCGCTGGTACGAAAAGCCGGAACAATTCTTGCCGGAACGCTGGGACAGCGACCTGCTAAAGAAAATCCCCCGCTTCGCGTACTTCCCTTTCGGCTACGGGCCGCGTCAATGCATCGGCAATTCCTTCGCGTTGATGGAAGCTGCGCTGGTGCTGGCTACCATCGCGCAGCATTTCCGTTTCACGCTGGTTCCCGGCCACCTGGTTGTGCCGTTAGCCTCGCTCACACTGCGGCCGCGGTACGGGCTCCACGTCCAACTCGAAAGCCGGGCGCAGAAGACTTCGCGGGCTGGAGTGCAACTCGTGAGCTGAGATCCTTTGCGCAAGCGCGCGCTCTAAATAACACGCTGATGATTTTCAGACCGCCGCGAGCAATGGCTGCGTTACATGTGGCCGCTATCACAGCAAGATGCCGTTGATCTTCTGCAGCAGCGCAGCCCGGGTGAATGGCTTCAGCAGAAACAAACGTTCGGCTTGATCGCCCAACATAAACGCGAATCCTTCGTCGAATTTTCCCGCCATGAACAAAATCCTCATTTTCGGCTGCACCTTGTAAAGCAACCGAGTGAGTTCTTGGGCTTTCATCCCGATCGGCTCGGCTTCTGTCACGAGCAGATCGATCTTCTGCCCTTCTCGTCTGGCTAAATCCAGAGCCCCCGCGGCATCACTTGCCTGAATTATTTCAAATCCTTGGCCATCCAGCATATCCCGGATGAGTTCCCGGATAGCCTCCTCTTTGTCCACCAGAAGAATCGTAGGTTTCACCCCGAAGCGGGACCTTCTCTCTTTCACAGTTTCCGGGATGCCGGTCATGTTTTTGCTCCACAGGTGTCGAATTTTTTGTCTTTTCCGTGCGTTCCTAATCCCCAAAAGTCCTCTTCGCTAACAATCTCCAATCCCACAAGGTGTCGATTCGGTTCCTTTTCCCTGATCCATTGCACCTTGGCTCGACTGCATCTCTTGTTATCTGCCCTTTCCACTTCAATAGTTCGCCCGCCCTTTAGTGGCGAGCGCACTTCGATACACGCGCCTCGTTGGCTGATGTTCACGGTGTAGCATTTCTCGCTGATTTCGGTGGAAATGATGCCCGTGCGCACCAGACATCCCACACGGCGAACGAGCCGTGGCGATCGTTGTATCTGTTTGTATATTTCGGCTGCGGTTGTGGAGAGAGTCATGAGAGTTTCGCGTTGGAGCGGCGCCAAAAGCTTAGTCTGTGCCGCCTGCAAGGTGGTCTCGGAAATCACCTGAGATAAGAACTTCTGAACTTCGGGACCCACATTTCGTTCTTCCGAATCACGTCCGAACGTTTGTTGAATGCACTGTATGCGGCGAGAGGAAAACTCCAGAAAGTGGTCTAAACATAAGGTTCTGTCCAAAATTCTCGCCCGCCCCGCCCGCGCACACCCAATCCAACTACACTGCCCCGACGCTGTTTCAGCCATTGGGCCTGAGACTCCTAAATTAGATTATTGGATTTCGTGCCGGAGCGGACACAGAAGGGCGGACCGTCCCTATTGTGCCAACCGGCCGCCCGGTATTCAAACTGCTTCGGCGACGCGGATAGTCAATTGGTCCACAGGGCATGAGGTATTAGCCACTGGCGAGGATTACGACGGGCTTTCCGCCAAACTGCAAGCAATTGTGTATTGCCAGTATCGGCCAACGCGTTCAGGCTCTATCTCTGACACTCGCCCGGAATGATAAGACCAAAAACTATTCGAAAAAGGAAAGCCAATGAAACGACGTCAATTTTTGACAACCGTGGCAGCGGCCGGAACTTTGGGCCCATACGCCATGGCAAAAGCTTCGCTTTACCCCGAACAGCAGGCCAGCGATTCCGTCTCCGCGATTCCGCTCACCACCTCGCCCGGCGAACGCTCTGGTGACATGCTCTATCGCACCCTGCACGGGGAACGCGTATCCGCCATCGGATTGGGCGGATCTCACATCGCTAAGTCCACGCTCACGCAAGATCAAGCCGTCAAGCTGATCCGCTCGGCCATCGATCGTGGCATCACGTTTATGGACAACGCCTGGGATTATAACGAAGGACGCAGTGAGCGTTTCATGGGCGCGGCATTGCAAGACGGCTATCGCCAAAAAGTTTTCCTGATGACCAAGATCGACGCGCGCACCAAAGATTTGGCCGCCGGGCACATCGATACTTCGCTGCAACGGCTGAACACTGACCACATCGATCTGCTACAGCATCATGAGATTCTGCGGTACGACGATCCCGATCGCGTTTTCGCCGACGGCGGCTCGATGGAAGCTGTGCTCGAGGCAAAAAAGGCCGGCAAGATTCGCTACATTGGATTCACCGGTCATAAAGACCCACACGTCCATCTGTATATGTTGAAAGTGGCCGCCGATCATGGATTTCACTTCGACACCGCGCAAATGCCGCTGAACGTGATGGACGCGCACTTCCGCAGCTTCGCGCAACTGGTCGTGCCCGAATTGGTGAAGCAAGGCATCGGTGTGCTGGGCATGAAATCGATGGGCGGGGGCGACGGCATCATTCTGAAAAGCGCCGCGGTCAGCGCGATCGATTGTCTGCACTATGCGCTCAGCCTGCCGACCAACGTGGTGATCACGGGCATCGATAAGCCGTCAGTTTTGGACCAAGCCTTCGAAGCCACCAGAACATTTCAGCCATTAAACCGCGAACAGATGGCAGCATTGCTCTCCAAGACCAGCCAGGTCGCCGCCACTGGCAAATTCGAGCTGTTCAAGACCACTTCTCATTTCGACTCGACTGCGAAGCACCCGGACTGGCTTGGCGCTGACACACCCGATGTGCAAAAGTTGGCACCGCGAGTTCCGGGATAATAAGCGCACATTAAAGACGCACAAAAGGATCTGCTTATGTCATTGGACATGGATCGGATTCAAAAGGCCATCAAGCGCGTAGACAAATTTCTGAAGAACGCGCCCAAAAATCCCACTCCGGAAAACATTCACGATGTACGCACTAGCACCAGGCGGTTGGAATCTGCTCTGCGATCGCTGAAGGTCGGCAAGCCCAAAAAACGACTGCTGCGCCACCTGCCGCACATCAGGAAAGCTTGTGGAAGGATCCGGGACATGGATGTCCTGGCCGAGCTCGCGATGTGCGTCCGACCCAATCAGGACGATAAGGAGTGCCTTGTCCAGTTGCTTCACTACCTTGGAGCTAAGCGTTCCAGACACGCAAAAAAGCTTCAGCGCGTCGCAAAGAAAGAGCGTCCCCGTGTCCGCCGCGAATTGACTCTGCTGACAAGCAAACTGGCCAAATTAGCGGCCGCCAAGGGGAAACCGTCCTTCGTTAACGACGCCCCGAAATCTTCTACCCTGGTGCAGCTTGCTTCCGAGCTGAAGAGACCGCAACGGCTAAATCAAGCCAATCTTCATGAGTACCGCAAGAAGGTGAAGGATCTGCGATATACCCTGCAATTATCGGAAGAAGCTCAAAACGCCCAGATTGTAGAAATGTTAGGGACGGCAAAGGACGCCATTGGCGAGTGGCACGATTGGCAGCAGCTTGTAAAAATCGCGTCCGACCTGCTAGACCAAGGACCCGAGGCCGGTTTGGTGCACCAACTGAAAAAAGTGAGTGACCAGAAATTCCAGCAGGCCCTCGCAATCACAAACACGTTGCGCGCGACGTATCTAAATGTAAAACAAAGTCACGGCAAATCCAGAGATCGAAGCATTCCCTTCCCGGTTTCAGTGGCACAATCAGCGATGCAGGCGGAAGGCGTTTGACGCGAATGATTCCGCGTTCACACCGGATGCATATCCCTCACATCCACGGATAAGAGTCGGTTGTTGGTTACTTCTTTTTGGAAACGTGTTGGCGGTCACGCCGGCCTGTTAGCGCCCGTTGTAGAATCGGTTTGAGGTTGTCATGTATACGTTCTCTAAGCGTATTTGCGTTGTGATCGCGGTTCTGTGCTTTGCTCTCGTTGTTGCGCCGGCCCACGCTGGCGAAGAGGGACACGGCCCCCCGCCGCTGGCCATTGGGGCTGCCGCTCCGGATTTTTGTTTACCTGGCATTGACGGCAAAACACACTGTCTGGCCGACTACGCTACCAGCAAAGTCCTGGTGATCGCGTTCACCTGCAATCACTGCCCGACCGCACAACTGTACGAATCGCGGATCAAGCAATTGGCTGCCGACTATAAAGATCGCGGTGTTGCGCTGGTGGCCATTCAACCCAACAATCCGAATGCCGTGCGGCTGGACGAAATGGGTTACACCGATGTCGGCGATTCGTTTGAGGAAATGAAAATTCGCGCTGAGTATCGCCATTTCAAGTTCCCCTATCTATACGATGGCGAAGATCAGAAAATTGCGCGGTTGTACGGTCCGGCAGCGACGCCGCACCTGTTTATTTTCGACGGCCAACGTAAGCTGCGGTATGAAGGCCGGTTGGACAATAATCCGCGGGAAAAGCTGGTCACGCGGCGCGATGCTCGCGAAGCAATTGACGCGATTTTAGCGGGTAAGCCCGTCGCGGTGAAGAAAACTCCTTCGGTAGGCTGCTCGACAAAGTGGATTTATAAGGAGGAAGGCCGCAAGGAAGAACTCGCCGAAATTGATGCCCAGCCGGTGAATATAGAACCCGCGTCCGCCGATGATTTCAAGGTGCTCCGCCAGAATTCCTCTGGCAAGCTGCGGTTAGTGAATTTCTGGGCCACCTGGTGCGCCCCTTGCGTTCAGGAAATGCCAGAAGTGCAAACCATGCTGCGAATGTACGGGCATCGGGCTTTTGAAGTGGTCACGGTGAGCATCAATTATCCCGACGAGCAAGCGGGAGCCCTCGCAGCTCTGAAGAAACTCCACGCCACCAGCCGCAATCTGATCCTCGGGTCTACTGATATTTATACTCTGCTGGGCGCTTTTGATTCCGACTGGAATGCGGCGGTGCCGTACACCATGCTGATCAATCCGAATGGCGACGTAGTTTACAAAAATCAGGGGCCGATCCATCCACTGGAACTGCACCGCATTATCATCGCCAATCTTCCGGACGACGATTACCTCGGTCATCAAGCGTACTGGCAGTCGCAACCGGCAGCGCAGCCCAATTAAACCCTGACGGCCAATTGCAGGTAGATTAAAGGAACCCGGCAAACCGGCCGGAACCGCGGCGGAGAATCTCGAGGAATTCCACACATGAATGGTAGGAATGCGAAGGAACACGGCGGCACAACTCTGCTTGGATTACTGCTGGCGCTTGGGCTGATCATCGGCGGCTGGGTGCTGGGGGTGCAAATCAAGAATACGCGGCTGGCCGATCGCTACGTCACAGTGAAAGGGCTGGTAGAACGCAATGTGAAATCCGATCTCGCCATTTGGCCACTCAGTTACAAAGAAGCCGGCGACGACCTCACCACTCTCTACGCCAAGACGGAAGCCGACAAGAAAATCATTCTGGATTTTCTGCAGCAGCAATCCATCGAACCCTCGGAAATTGAGCTGGGAATCGTCCGGGTGGTGGACACGCAAGCCAACGAGTTTGGGGGAGTGAACCGCGCGCCGCACCGCTACATCGTGGACCAACAGATTACCGTTAGGACCAAGCGGGTGGATGTGGTGGCCAACGCTGCCCAGAAAACCATGCAGTTGCTGCAAAAAGGGATTGTGCTTGGTGGCAACAATAATTTCGGGCAAGGGCTCGCGTATAAATTTACCGCCCTCAATTCTATTAAGCCGGACATGATCACCGAAGCGACGCGCAACGCCCGCGCGGCTGCCGATCGATTCGCGTCTGATTCCGGGAGCAAAGTGGGCGCGATTCGCCAAGCCAACCAAGGCGTGTTCTCGATTTTGCCCGCGGATCAGGGCGCAGCTACAGGGGAACCTGGCGAAGGCGGCGACGTGAGTTTCGGCGCGGACGCCAGCCTGATGAAAACCGTGCGCGTAGTCACCACCGTTCAATATTATTTGAACCAGTGAAACGCAGCCAATCTCCCTCGAATTTGCGCCGCTTCTTGCAAATAACGTCCGTAGTTCGAACCTGAGGTCTTGGATTAGTTGCCTGCGGCAGCATTACCTGACACATTCGCACGCGTAGCCGAGTTGTTCGTTAGCGCGCGGTCCAGCCGCCATCGATCAAGAGAGTTTCACCGGTGATGAGTGACGCGGCGGGAGAGGCCAGGAACACGACTGCACCTGCGACTTCCATGGGCTCGCCGATGCGGTGCAGTGCGGCAACCCGGTCGACGGTGTCGACAAGGCGCCGAGGATCGGACAAAAACTCCTCGGTCCCCGGGGTCTTGATGAAAGTAGGCGCTACGGCGTTGACGGTGATCCCATACTTTCCCCATTCGATAGCCAGGCACTTCGTCAAATGCGCGATAGCCGCCTTGGTCATGCAATAGATGGATTCCGTTGGCAAAGCCACAAATCCCGCTTGCGAACTCATGTTGATGATGGTGCCTTTCTTCTGTTTGATCATCAGCCGCCCGACGGCTTGGCTGACAAAAAAGGTGCCCTTCAGGTTGACCGCCAAGGTCGCGTCGAAATCTTCTTCGACAACATCCTCTGCTAAATTTCCTGGCGCCACTCCAGCATTGTTGACCAGGATATCGATGCGGCCGAACTCTTTCACAGTTTTCTCGATAGCGGGATGAATCTGATCCATTTTGCTTACGTCCATTTGCAATGGCAGCGCGTTTCGACCCATCTTACGAATCTGGTCGGTAATGCCAGAATCGGATTGGACATCACGTAAGCCCAACGCGACATTCGCTCCCGCGTGCGCCAATGCAAGCGAAATTGCGCGGCCCAATCCTCGCGCTGCACCCGTCACCAACGCCACCTGCCCGCTCAACCCAAACTCCGGATAGTCCATTCTTCCTCCTGATAATTTTGCTTTACTTCCCCACTGAACTAACTGGGCTAGAAACAATATCGTGATTTGCTAGAGTAAGCTGTACCCATTATCACAGTGGGGTCATCTATCAGCTATGGAATATAGACAACTTGGCTATTCTGGTTTGAAAGTTCCTGTTCTCTCGTTTGGCACCGGCACGTTTGGCGGCGGCAATGAATTCTTTAAGGCGTGGGGCAGCAGCGATGTGGCGGAAGCGACGCGCCTCGTGGACATCTGTCTGGACGCCGGAGTGAATCTATTTGATACTGCGGACGTTTATTCGCTTGGTCAGTCCGAAGAAATTCTGGGCAAAGCCATCGCAGGTAAACGTGGGCGCGTGCTGATTTCCACCAAGGCCACGTTTCGCATGGGCGATGGTCCCAACGATTTGGGCTCCTCGCGCTATCACCTTGTGCAATCGTGCGAGGGCAGCCTGCGGCGGCTTGGTGTGGAGACCATCGACATCTACCATATGCACGGTTTCGACGCGCTGACTCCCGTCGAGGAAACACTGAAAACGTTGGACACACTCGTGCAAAGCGGGAAAGTGCGCTACATCGCCTGCTCGAATTTTTCCGGCTGGCATCTGATGAAGTCCCTGGGGGTTTCAGAACGCTATGGCTGGGCGCGTTACGTGGGCCATCAGGTGTACTACTCCCTGCTGAACCGCGAGTACGAATGGGAGTTGATGCCGCTTGGGCTGGATCAGAAGGTTTCGGCGCTGATCTGGAGCCCCCTGGGATGGGGACGCCTGACCGGCAAAATTCGTCGCAACGCCCCGCTGCCGGAAACCAGCCGCTTGCACAAAACCGCCCAATATGGGCCCCAGGTGCAAAATGAGCATCTGTTTAAGGTGGGCGATGCGCTCGACGAAGTCGCCAAACAAACCGGCAAGACCGTTCCGCAGATTGCGCTGAACTGGCTGTTGCAGCGGCCAACCGTGGCCAACGTGATCATGGGTGCGCGCGAGGAACAGCAGTTGCGCCAGAACCTTGGCGCCGTCGGCTGGAATCTGACCAGCGACCAGATCGCCAAGTTGGATAAAGCTAGCGACGTTACCTCCATTTATCCTTATTGGCATCAGCGGCAGTTCACGGAGCGCAACCCAATTCCGACGCCCAGCTAGGCGATCGTGTGCGACGGTCCGTACGAAATTCGAGTCTCACACCTGCACTTCGCCTGAGATTCGAGTCGGACGCCCCTACACTTCGCCCTAACTTTCAGCCGGAGGCACCGACACATCATTTCGAGCGAAGCGAGAAATCCCGCTTCCGTCCCTGTCCTCAGCCGAGTAGCGGCTTCGTGTCCATGAGACCCCGGCCACAAAACAAAAGCCCGGCATGACTCTTGTCATGCCGGGCTTCTCACTGCCTTTGCGGAGGCGGGACTTAACTTCTGGCTTCCACTGCTTCCTGTACTTTGCTCTTTTCCTTCTTCTCTTTTTTCTTGAACTCGTAGCTTACCAATTCAAGGATAGCCACCTTTGCGCCATCCCCCACGCGGTTTCCCGCTGGAATGATGCGGGTGTACCCGCCGGCGCGATCGGCGAATTTAGGTGCGATCTCGCTGAACAGCTTTTGCGTGATCGCGGGGGTCATGATGTACGCGGCAGCCTGACGCCGGGCTTGCAAAGTATCGCGTTTGCCAAGGGTGATCATTTTTTCCGCCACCGGACGAGTCGCTTTCGCGCGCGTGAGCGTAGTGGTGATCCGTCCGTGTTCCAGAAGATTGGTCACCAGGTTACGCAGCGTGGCGCGGCGGTGCCACGGATTGCGTCCCAGTTTTGATCCTGACTTCAAATGTCGCATGCTCGATCCTTTGCAAGAACTCCGTTATTCGTTGTTAGTCTTAATCCGGGGTAACGGCCCGTCTCACATGAGGCGGGCCCTACACAAAACCCTTACAGCCCAATAGTTTCGTCGGAAGTTGGCGGGGCAGTCTGGCTCGGCAGCGGCGGCCAGATGATGCGGCCGTGCTCATCGAACTTCATGCCCAAGCTGAGGCCCATCTTCACCAGTATATCCTTGATCTCGTTCAGCGACTTGCGGCCGAAGTTCTTGGTCTTCAGCATTTCGTTTTCACTCTTCTGCACGAGTTCGCGGATGGTCTGAATGTTGGCGTTCTTCAAGCAATTGTAGCTGCGCACGGAAAGCTCCAACTCTTCCACGGAGCGATCTAGATGCTCCAACCGCGGATCATGTACCGTGTCGCTGGGAATTTCAACGTTCTCGACCGGTTCTTCAAAGTTGATGAAGATGCTCATGTGGTCCTTGACCAGCTTGGCAGCCAGGCCAACTGCATCCGAAGGCGTGATCGCGCCATTGGTCCACACTTCCAGCATGAGCTTCTCGTAATCGGTCATCTGCCCCAAACGGGCGGATTCCACGGCAAAGTTCACCTTGCGCACGGGCGAGTGCACGCTATCCACCGGGATATACCCGATCGGCAGGTCTTCGTCGTAGTTGCGGTCGGCGGCCACGTAGCCACGGCCGTTCTTCACGCGCATCTCGATGCGCAGCTTGCCGCCTTCGCTAACAGTAGCGATATACACGCTCTTATCGAGCACGGCGAAATCCGCGTCTTCCTCGATCTGCGCGCTGGTCACCACACCTGGCTGCTCGACGTTCACATAGATCGTCTTGGGCAGGTCATTGTTCAGCTTGATGGGCACTTGCTTGAGATTCAGGATAATGTCGGTGGCATCTTCGACCACGCCCGGGATCGAAGAAAATTCGTGCAACACTCCTTCGATCTTCACCGCGGTGATCGCCGCGCCCTCAATGGAACTAAGCAGCGCGCGCCGCAAGGCGTTCCCTACCGTGGTGCCCCATCCGCGTTCGAAGGGCTGAGCGGAAAACCGTCCATACTTCTCCGTCAGCGATTCAAACTCTGGCGCAAGACGCTTCGGTTTTTGAAATCCCTTCCACATCGTGTTCCTTCCTTCTGGGCTGCCCTAAACAGCCCGAAACCTTTGTGTAGTGGCCGGACTTTAAAATCGGCCAATCTAAAGAATGGCCACTACGAAAGCCTAAACATTACTTCGAATACAGTTCGACGATCAGTTGCTCGTTGATTGGCGGCGTCTGCACATCTTCACGCTTCGGCAACGCGACAACTTTTGCCCGGAATTGATCACGGTCCTGTTCCAGCCACGGTACCGTGCTTTGGCTCTGGGCCACGTTGCGTGCGTCCAGGACCATCGCGTTTTGGTGCATCTTTTCCTTGATCGCGATTTCCTCGCCGACATTCACCTGGTACGACGGGATGTTCACTTTCTTCCCGTTGACGCGGACATGTCCGTGCAGCACCAGTTGCCGTGCTTGCGCCCGGGAAGACGCCAAGCCCGCCCGGTTGACTACATTATCCAGACGGCGCTCCAGCATGATGATCAGGTTTTCACCCGTCGGGCCTTTCGAGCGAACCGCCTTCTCGAAATAGTTGCGGAATTGCCGCTCCAATAGCCCGTAGGTGCGCTTCACTTTCTGCTTCTCGCGCAATTGCAGGCCGTAGCCGGCAACTTTGGCGCGCCGCGACTGCCCGTGCTGTCCCGGCACGAAGTTGCGCTTCTCAATCGCGCACTTGTCCGTGAAGCACCGCAGGCCTTTCAAAAACAGTTTCTGCCCTTCCCGGCGGCACAGGCGGCATACTGCATCTCGATGTCTTGCCAACTTCTATTCTCCCTTCCCGAAACTCTTTCTTCGATTGCCCGCTTCAGAAAGCGAGCCCTACAAAATCTCTTCCATCAAACGCGGCGGCGCTTTGGCGGACGGCACCCATTGTGTGGAATCGGGGTAACATCCCGAATCACCACAATGTGCAGGCCCGCGGCGGCCAGGGCGCGGACAGCCGATTCGCGGCCGGAGCCTGGACCCTTGACCCGCACTTCCACGCTCTTCATCCCGAACTGATCGCGTGCAGCACTCGCGGCAGCCAACGAAGCCTGCTGCGCTGCGTATGGCGTGCCCTTGCGGGAACCCTTGAACCCAATCGCGCCTGCCGAGGAGTTGCAAATCACGCGGCCATCTGGATCCGTAATAGTGATCTGCGTGTTATTGAAGGAGGCAGAGACGTGCACCAGCCCGTGCGGAACGGCACGGCGCTCCTTCTTCTTCTTGAATTCCTTCTTCTTTTTAGATGCCGCCGCCGGCTTTCCCGGTGTTGCTGGGGCTGCCCCGTCTGGCGCTGTTTTTTGCTGCTCTTTAGCCACGTTTTGCTCCTAACCTTTTGAAACCAACGGTCCCCCTCAGGAGGCCGGCCCTACATAAACCCGGGTTGGCCCTTTAATCACGGGACACGAACCACGGGTCACGGAATTATTAGCCCTTCTTGCCCTTGACCTGCTTCTTGCCCGCAACCGCGCCGCGCCGCGGACCCTTCCGGGTGCGCGCATTTGTGTGCGTGCGTTGGCCGCGAACCGGCAAATTGCGCCGGTGACGAATGCCGCGATATGCCTGAATTTCGATTAGCCGACGGATATTCATCTGGATCTCCTTGCGGAGATCGCCTTCTACGCGGCCTTCTTGCTCGATGATGGTACGGATGCGGTTCACTTCATCTTCCGTGAGGTCGCGAATCTTTTTCGTCACATCCACATTGGCCTTTTCGGCAATGCTCCGAGCGCGTTCCTGCCCGATACCATAGATCGAGGTCAACCCGACCCAGAGCCGCTTCTGCGGCGGAAGATCAACACCTGCGATACGTGCCATGGTTTCTCCTCGCTCCCCTTATCCTTGACGCTGCTTGTGCTTCGGATTCACACAAATTACCCGAACCACTCCACGCCGGTGGATCACTTTGCATTTGTCGCAAATTTTCTTGACGCTTGCCCGAACTTTCATACTGCTTGCTCCTGTTCTCACTGCTAAGAACGGTCCCGCTTCCGAAAGCGGCCCTCTACTACTTGTAGCGATATACGATGCGCCCGCGGGTCAAATCGTACGGCGAAAGTTCCACCGCCACCTTGTCTCCCGCGAGAATCCGGATGAAATTCTTGCGCATCTTGCCGGATACATGGGCCAGCACCTTGTGCTTGTTCTCCAGCTCTACGCGGAACATCGCGTTTGGTAATGGCTCCAGAACCGTGGCCATCACTTCAATCGCGTCTTCCTTCGGATTGCCGGAGTCGCCCTTATCGCCTCTCTTCTTGTCTTCAAACGGCTGCTTCGCCATAACCCTCGCAACTTCTTTTCGTAATCCTGGCCGGTCTAAACTCCGGCCACTACACTCACCAGCTTGGCCCGGTCATCTCTTTCGGCCGGGTCAGAATCCAAGGGCCGTTCGCGGTGACGGCAATGGTGTGCTCGAAATGTGCCGAGGGACTTCCATCGGCCGTTTCCGCCACCCATTCGCCGCGCATCTGCACTTCCGGGCCGCCGGCGTTGACCATCGGTTCAACCGCGATGACCATGCCTTCCTGCAAACGCGCCCCGTGTCCCGGCTCACCGTAGTTCGGAAGATTGGGTTCATCGTGCATCTTGGTGCCGATGCCATGTCCCACAAATTCCCGCACTACCGAGTAGCCATGCTGCTCAACCCAACTCTGCACCGCATTGCCCACGTCTCCCAGGCGATTGCCTGGCCGCATCTTGTCGATGGCGTGGTCCAGCGATTCGCGGGTCACATCCAGGAGCTTCTGCAGCTCCGGGCGAATGCGGCCCACCGGCACGGTAACCGCCGAATCGCCGAAGTACCCGTCGACTTCCATGCCAAAGTCGAGCGAGACAATATCGCCTTCGTGCAACTTGCGTTTCGGCGATGGTATCCCGTGCACGATCTCGCTGTTCACCGACGTACACAGCACGCAAGGATACCCGCGATAGCCTTTGAACGCTGGCCGCCCCGGACTTTTCGCGATGAGCCTCACGGCAATCTCCTCGAGGTCCATCGTGGTCATTCCCGGCTTCACTTGCTCCCGCAACGCATTCAAAACTTCATGTACGACCTGGCCCGCGCGGTACATCTTTTCCAGCTCGGCGGCGCTTCGTAATTGAATCGCCATCTCAGCCCGCCCCGCGCATACTCTCTACCGCCTGACAAATCTCGTGCTCGACCTCCGCCACGCTCTTGCTCGCATCTACTTCATACAAGAAGCCGAGTCGGCGATAGTAGCTCACCAACGGCGCGGTTAGCTTCGCGTACGCTTGCAACCGCGGCTTGATCACTTCCTCGCGATCGTCCGGACGTTGAATCAGCTCGCCACCGTCAACGTCACAAACTGAATCCACTTTCGGCGGCCGGTCATAAATATTGTAAATCTCCCCGCCTATTTTACAGGTCCTTCGGCCCGTCAGCCGCCGGATCAGCAGCGGATAGCCGATCACCATGTGAATCACGAACGGATGGCTGAATCCCTGCCTTCTCAGCAACTCACCCAGATACTTCGCCTGCGTGACCGTCCGCGGAAACCCGTCGAACACAAAACCGTGGCTGCAATCAGGCCGCTCAATCCGTTCCGCGACCATCTTCAACACCAGCGAATCGGGCACCAGCTCACCGCGATCCATCAGCGGCTCGGCCATCAAACCCAGCGGCGAACCCAAGGAGATATGTTCGCGGAGCATATCCCCGGTGGACAGATGCGGCACCCGATACTTGCCCGCCAGCATTTTCGCCTGGGTGCCTTTTCCCGAACCCGGAGGTCCCAGAAATATCACCGCGCGATCGAGTATGCCGACAGGACGCTGTTCCAGCGCCACGTAGTCGTCTCCCTTAACGACGGCTGCGCAGTCTTCCCTTGCGCGCGAAGCCCTCGTAATTGCGCATGACGAGTTGTGCCTCCAACTGCTGCACTGTATCCATCGCCACACCTACAACGATCAGGAGCGAAGTGCCACCGAAATAAAACGTCACGCCCAAGCCGTGTAAAAACCAGCCGGGGAAATGCCGGTCGAACCAGTCCCCACCCATCCAAATAGGCAAGTGGTTCAACGCGATACCTGCGATCATCCACTCCGGCAAAATGCACACCAGCGCCAGGTAAATCGCGCCGATGAACGTGAGCCGCTTCAGAATAAGGCTCACATACTCCGACGTGCTCCGCCCGGGCCGAATGCCCGGAATGAATCCGCCGTTCTTGCGCATGTTGTCAGCAACTTCCGTGGGATTGAAAACGATCCCGACATAGAAGAAAGCGAACACGATGATCATCACGACATACAGCAGCGTGTATAACGGTTCTCCCCAACGCAGCACGTTGGCAATGCCCTTAACAAACGGCCAGCGCGATCCCAGAAGCAACGCGGCCGTGGCCGGGAACGCCAGCAACGAACTGGCAAAAATCGGCGGAATCACGCCGCCAGAATTGACGCGCAGCGGAAGGTACGTGGCTTGGCCGCCCATCACGCGACGGCCGACGACGCGCTTGGCATACTGCACCGGAATGCGGCGTTGTGCGCCTTCCACGAACACGATGAAGGCCACTACTGCGACCATCAAGGCAACCAGGAGAATCAGAACCATCGGGGTGAACGCGCCCCAAGCTTCGGTTCTGGACTTTTCCCAAAGGTCGTAAATTGCGCGGGGCAAGCCGACTACGATGCCGACGAAAATGATGAGCGACATGCCATTGCCGATGCCGCGTTCGCTGATCTGCTCACCGAGCCACATGATGAACGCCGAACCGGTCGTGAGCGTGAGTACGGTCATCAGCCAGAAACCCAATCCCGGGTGATATACCAGCGACTGCCCACCAAAAGTCTGCGCCTGTAAAGTTGTGGCGATGGTGGAAGACTGAATCAAGCTAAGCACGATGGTCAGGTAGCGGGTGTACTGCGTGATTTTGCGCCGGCCTAGTTCGCCCTCTTTTTGCAGGCGCTCGAGGTACGGGAACACCACGGTCATCAACTGCAAGATGATCGACGCGGTGATGTACGGCATGATGCCGAGAGCAAAAATGGTCATCCGGCGAAAGGTGCCGCCGGTGAACAGGTCGAAAATCCCCAGCATCGAACCGGAAGCCGACTGGTTAAACACGCTGGTGAGCACCTCGGTATTGATGCCTGGCGTCGGAATATGCGCACCGATGCGATAGACCGCCAGCAATGCCAGCGTGAAGAACAGCCGGTTGCGCAGATCCTCGATCCGGAACAGGTTCAAGAACGCTTGCCAAAAACGATTCATTGCATTTCCCCGGTGTTACCCACCAAAACCGCCATCCCGAACACAGCCACCAAAACGGTCATCCCCAGCTCGGCAGCCAAACCCGTCATCCCGAGCGCAGCGAGGGATCTCTCTTCGATTGACGCTAAACAGAGATTTCTCACTTCGCCAGCTCCGCTCTGAATGACAATTTGTACTCGTTTCCCATCGTTGTTACGCTACCGCCGCTCCTACCAACTCGAACTTCCCACCTGCCTTGGTGATTTTTTCTTTGGCCGTGGCGCTGAACGCATGCGCATGGATGGTCAAATTGGTTTTCAACTCGCCATCACCAAGCACCTTGATGGGGTCCGTGGCCCGCCGAATAAAACCGTGTGCGCGCAACAGTTCTGGCGTTATCGTCTCTCCCGCGGGGAACACGTTCAGTTCCTCCAGGTTGACGATGGAATACTTCACTCCGAACGGGTTGTGGAATCCGCGCTTGGGAATGCGGCGATGCAAGGGCATCTGTCCGCCTTCGAAACCTCGACGCCGGGAATAGCCGCGGCGAGACTGCTGTCCCTTGTTGCCTTTTCCGGAGGTCCTGCCAAGCTTCGAGCCGATACCGCGGCCGACGCGCACTTTCTTCTTGCGCGAACCCTTGGCCGGACCGAGCGTTGAAAGCGAAACCGTGTTGTGTTCCTTCTTTACCTTTTCTGCCATCACTTACTCCACCACTTTCACGAGATGACGCACTTTGTGAATCATGCCGCGCGTCTCGGGCGTATCCTGGCGCTCGACCACCTGGTGCATCCTGCGCAAACCGAGCCCGCGAATAGTCGCGCGCATGTCGTCGGTGCAACTGATAACACTGACCACCCACTTAATCTTTACCGTGCCGCCGCTCTTGGCGGCTTTTTTCTCTGCAGCCATGATTTACTCCACTACCTTTTCTACCGGCTCCGGCTTCGCCACCTTTGGGGGACGACCGGTCATTTCTTCCACGGTTTTCGAACGGGTCTCCGCTACTTGGCTAGCATCCTTCAGACCGAGCAGCGCGGAAAATGTAGCCTTGACCACATTGTGCGGATTGGAAGTGCCCAGCGACTTGGTCAGCACGTTTTGAATCCCAGCCACTTGCATCACCTTACGAACAGGCCCCCCGGCGATCACGCCGGTGCCATCCGGTGCGGGCTTCAGCAGAACCTGCGCCGATCCGTACCAACCCGTGACCTGGTGCGGAATCGTCGAACCCTTCAGATTCAGTTTGATCAGGTTTTTCTTGGCCTGCTCAATTCCCTTCTTGATAGCCATGGGAACTTCGCGGGCCTTGCCCATTCCGAAGCCGGCATGACCGCGACTGTCGCCCACTACAACCAGAGCCGAAAAGCTCAGGTTCTTGCCGCCCTTGACGACCTTGGTTACGCGATTGATCGCGATGACATCGTCCTTCAGGTCGGAAGGATTCACGTCCAGGAGCCGCCGCACTGCCAAACTGTCACGCAAAATTTGCTTCGACATAAGTTAGAACTGTAACCCCGCTTCCCGCGCCGCATCCGCGAGCGCCTTGACGCGGCCGTGATACTTGTAACCGCCGCGGTCGAACACCACTTTGGCCACACCGGCTGCCTTGGCTCGGTCAGCGATAAACTTGCCGACCGCTTTGGCGGAAGCGATGTTGCCACCACCCTTCAGATTCTTCTTCGATTCCTTGTCGACCGAACTGGCGGAAACCAGCGTCCGCCCGCTGCGGTCGTCAATAATCTGAGCATAAATGTGCCCGAGCGAGCGGTAGACGCATAGGCGCGGGCGCTCGGGTGTGCCCACTACCCGCGTGCGCACGCGCGAGTGAATGCGCCGGCGCTGCTCGTCCTTTGATAGCTTGCGAACTGGTACCGATGCCACTGTCGTTTCTCCTTCAACTCTTCTAGCGGCTCAACGCAAAAGCGAACCGCCCAAAATTCAATTAAGCCGCGCCAGCTTTCGCTCCGGCCTTGCCCGCCTTCTTCTTCAGGCGCTCGCCGGTGATGCGAATTCCCTTCTGCTTGTACGGGTCGGGCGGACGCAACGAACGAAGATCCGCGGCAACCTGGCCGACCTGCGCCTTATCGGCGCCACTGACCACAATATGCGTCTGCTTATCGACGGCAATCTGAATCCCTTCGGGAATCGGAAACTCGACTGGGTGGGACTTGCCGAGAGCGAACGCCACCAACTTGCCTTTGACTTCCGCGCGGTATCCGACCCCGACGATATCGAGCTCTTTTTTAAAACCCTGAGTGACACCATGAACAGCGTTGGCCAGCAGGGCGCGAGCTAAGCCATGCAAAGCGCGGTGTTCTTCGTTATCGCGAATGGCGGTCAACACGCCATCTTTCTGCTCCAGGCGAATCTGCCGGGGTACCAGCACGTGCAGCTTGCCCTTGGGACCCTGCACTTCCACCTTGCCGTCGGTGGTGTTGATCTTCACGCCCGCGGGCACTGGAATCGGTTTGCGACCAATACGTGACATTGCTGTTAGTTCCTTCTCTCTTGCTAAACTCTTGCTACCGTTCTACGTTGCTATCCTGTCTCGTAACCTGAGCTCCTCAGGATCACAACGCACTACAAAGCCTTTACCAAATCTCGCAAAGAAGCTCGCCGCCCACATTCGCTTTACGCGCGGCTCTTCCGCTCATCAGGCCCTTCGGCGTGGTTAGAATGCTTATGCCCAGCCCTCCAACCACGGGCTTGATCTCTTGAGCGCCGCGATAATTGCGCTGGCCGGGACGCGAAATGCGCTTCAACCCGGTGATCACACTGCGCCGGTCCGGCGTGTACTTCAGAAAGATGCGCAGGGTCTTGTGGGTCTTATTTTCGTCGACCATCTTATACGTCGAGATGTAGCCCTCTTCCTTTAGAATGCGGGCGATCTCGGTCTTCAACTTGGAGACCGGCACATCCACGCGCTGGTGCTTGGCTGCTGCCGCGTTGCGGAGGCGGGTCAAAAAATCGGCTATGGGATCAGTCTGCATAATTATCCTGTCTGGCTCCTACCAGCTTGATTTCACCACTCCGGGGATTTCCCCCTTGAGGGCCATGCCGCGGAAACAGATGCGGCACATTTCGAACTTGCGAATGTAACCCCGCGCGCGGCCGCACACGCGGCAACGGTTGCGCACGCGAACCTTGAATTTGGGCTTCTTGAGAGTTTTGGCGATTTTTGCGGTGCGTGCCATTTATTGTGCTGCTCCTTTTTCGCGCAACGGAACGCCTAGTCCCTTCAGCAGTTCACGGCCTTCTTCGTCGTTGCGCGCGGACGTCGTCAGGGTAATGTTCATGCCCTTGATCTTGTCTACGCGGGTGTAATCAATTTCCGGAAACACCAGCTGGTCTTTCAGACCCAGGGTGTAATTGCCCCGGCCATCGAAAGCGTTCGAGGGCAATCCGCGGAAGTCGCGGACGCGCGGAAGAACCACGTTGCACAACCGGTCCAGAAATTCGTACATCTTCTCGCCACGCAGCGTTACCGCACAGCCAATCGGCATGCCCTTGCGGATCTTGAAATTCGCGATGGACTTTTTCGCCCGCGTGATCATGGCCTTCTGGCCGGTAATTTGACCGAGTTCCACCGCGGCGGTGTCCAGCAGCTTGGCGTTCTGGCTGGCTTCGCCGAGCCCGATGTTCACGGTGATCTTCTTCAATTTGGGCACAGCCATGCTGTTGTTCCAATTGAAGCGCTTCATCAGCGCCGGAACCGTCTGCTTACTGTAAGATTCGTGCAATCGACTCTTCATCGCCTTCTATTCCCTTTGATCCCTTCCACGGCCCGCTTCAGAGAAGCGGAGCCGGCAAAATCTTTACTTATCCAGCGTGGTCCCGCACCGCTTGCAGACGCGGACCTTCGTGCCATCCGGCAGAACATTGTTGCCGATACGGGCGTGCTTCCCGCAGTTGCTGCACACGACCAGCACATTCGAAACGTTGATGGGCGCTTCCCGCTCCAGGATCCCGCCCTTGATGTTCTTCGCCGGATTGGGGCGAGTGTGGCGCTTGATCAACTGGGTGTGCTCAACGATCACGGTGTTCTTGCGTGGATTTACGCTAAGCACCCGCCCGGTCTTGCCTACGTCCCGGCCCGCCATCACCTGCACGGTATCGCCCTTGCGGATATTTATTCTGTAACGCTTCACTTCTTTGCGTGGCATGACTTACCAAACCTCCGGAGCTAGCGAAACAATTTTGGTGAACTTTTTGTCGCGCAGCTCTCTCGCCACCGGCCCGAATACGCGCGTACCCACGGGCTCGCCGGCATCGTTGATCAAAACCGCGGCGTTGTCGTCGAAACGGATGTACGTTCCGTCTTTGCGGCGAGACTCCTTGCGCATCCGCACGATCACGCACTTCACGACCTTACCTTCTTTGATTTGGCTTTCCGGTGTCGCTTCCTTCACCGAAGCGGTGACAATGTCTCCCAGTCCGGCCTTCAATCCCGCATCGCCGCCCAACGGCAAGATGCACATCAGCTTGCGTGCTCCGGAATTGTCAGCCACCGTCAGCCAGGTTCGCATCTGAATCATGATTCGCTCCCCTGTCTCCCTTACTTGCCCGACGCTTTGGACGTCAGCACTTGCTGCAAGCGCCAGCGCTTCAGTCGCGAAAGCGGCCGCGACGACACGATGCGAACTGTGTCGCCCTGCTTGGCTTCGCGCTTTTCGTCGTGCGCGTAGAACTTCTTCGAAATCCGCACCACCCGGCGATACTTGGGGTGCTGCACCAACCGCTGCACTTCCACCACAATCGTTTTTTCCATCTTGGCGCTGGTGACCTTGCCGATGAGCGAGTGCCGCTCACCGCGTTCGGCCTGCTTCGGCGCCACCTGCGCTTGCGTTTCCGTTGTCATTACGCCTTACCTGCCTTCACCGGCTTGGCGCCGGCTGTCAATTCCTGTGCGCGGAGAAGCGTCTTCACCCGTGCGAGATCTTTTTTGGCTTCGCGAAGCCGCTTCAACGCTTCGGCCTGCCCGGTGGTCAACTGAAATCGCAGGCGAAAGATCTGTTCGGTGAGTTCCTTTTCGCGCGCTGCCAATTCGGTCGACCCTTCTTCGCGAATTTTTTCAATACGCCGAGGCATGTCTTAGAGCCCTCCTGCACGGCTGACGAACTTCGTCGGAATCGGCAGCTTATGAGCCGCCAGCCCCAGCGCTTGCCGCGCGGTGGCCTCGTCGATTCCGGCCATTTCAAACATGATCCGCCCGGGCTTCACTACCGCTACCCAGCGTTCCGGAGCGCCTTTGCCCTTGCCCATGCGGGTTTCCGCGGGCTTTTTGGTGAAGGGCTTGTCTGGAAAAATGCGTATCCACAACTTGCCGCCTCGCTTGATGAAACGGGTGATGGCCACGCGCGACGCTTCGATCTGACGGTCGGTGATCCAGGCAACTTCCATCGCCTTCAACCCGTATTCCCCGAACGACAAGCTTCCTCCGCGCCAGGCCTTGCCTTTGCGGCGGCCGCGCTGCTGCTTTCTGTACTTCACCTTTTTCGGCATCAACATCGCTTTGTTCTCTTTCGATTCTCAGTTGTCAGTTCACTTAGAACTGACTGCTTACATCTTGTTTCTTAGCTGCCCGCCTCGGAAAGCGGGCCCTGCAAAAACGTTTACGCTGCCACTACCGCGGGCTTGTTGTCCTCGCGCTTCACGCGACGAGGAATGTTCTCGCCCTGGTAAATCCAGCACTTCACGCCAATCACTCCATAGGTGGTATGCGCCTCTGCCGTGCCATAATCGATATCCGCGCGCAGGGTCTGCAGCGGCAAACGCCCTTGCAGATACCACTCTTTGCGGGCGATTTCCGCGCCGTTCAGGCGGCCGGCCACGCGAACCTTGATGCCCTTGCAACCAAAACGCAGCGCTGAATCGACCGCTTTGCGCATCGCACGCCGGAACGCCACCCGCTTCTCCAGTTGCAACGCGATGGATTCCGCCACCAGCGTGGCATCCAGCTCCGGACGATGCACTTCCTGAATATCGATGTGCACTTCGCGCTTGGTGCGCTTGGAAACTTCCTGCTTGAGCTTGTCGATTTCCGCGCCTTTGCGCCCGATGATGATGCCGGGACGCGCCGTGGCGATGCGCACCACCAGCTTGTTGGCCGCGCGCTCGATATCAATGGAACTGACGCCGGCGCTCTTCAGGCGCTCCTTCAATTCCCTGCGGAGTTTCACGTCTTCGTGGAGCAGGTCGGCATACTCGCGATCCGCATACCAGCGCGACTTCCAGGGCTTGTTGTACCCCAGGCGAAATCCGTACGGGTGTGTTTTCTGTCCCATTACTTCTTTCCCTTCTTCCCTTGAGTCTGCTTGCCAGTCAGGGCCTTGCGAACGCGACGAGCGGTTCCGCGGACACCCTTCTGTGCTTCCGCCTCGGCCAGATTGGCGGCCACGCGCTCGGCAGCGGCGCGATGATGCTCCGCAACCCCCACCCAGATGTGCGCGGTGCGCTTCTGATACCGGAACGCACGGCCCATCGGGGCCGGACGCAAACGCTTCCAGCGCGCGCCCTCGTTCACGAAACACTTGCTCACATAGAGCTGATCCACGTCCAGCGGCGAGCCGGAATCTTCGGCCTTTTTCTCGGCGTTGGCGATGGCGCTCCGCAGCACCTTCTCGATGTGCTTGGCGGCGCGCTTGGGCGTGAAACGCAGCGACTGCAACGCGTCCTGCGCCTTGTGCCCGCGAATCAGATCAATCACCAGGCGCGCTTTTTGCGGGGACATGCGGACATGCCGCGCAATCGCGTGAGCTTCTATCGAACCTGCTTGTGTCTGTACGTCAGCCATGTCTTATGCCTTCGGCGCGGGCGCCCCTGCTGCTGGCGCGGCACCGCCTCCTGCTGCGGGAGCCACACCGGCGGCCTTTTCCAGGGCAGCCTTCACGGCGTGGCCCTTGAACGACCGAGTCGGCGCAAACTCTCCCAGCTTGTGCCCGATCATCTGTTCGGTCACGTACACGGGAATGAATTTCTTACCATTGTGGACCGCGATGGTGTGCCCGATCATGTCTGGCACGATCGTCGATCGTCGCGACCACGTCTTCACTACTTTCTTTTCGTTCCGCGCATTTAGCCCTTCGACTTTCACGCGCAGGTGGCCATCGACAAACGGCCCTTTTTTCAATGAACGTGCCATCTCTTGCTTATTCCTCCACGCGGCGCAAACGGCCCCAGGGAGCCCGCCGCATCTTCTTAAACCCACGCACCGGACCAGGCACTCGATGCGACTTCGGACAGAACGGGCATACAAATCGCGTGCCCAACGCGTTGGGTATCCGTTCCACGATGACCGCCCAGCCGGGCTTGCACAGCTTGTACAGCACCGGTTCCGGCGGCACGACTACTTTGGCCGCTGGTTTTACGACGGGCTTGGCCGCCGCAGGTTTTGTGACTCGTTTCACAGGGCGCGCCCGGCGTCCGGTGGAACGTGTCGTTCGTGTTGTTCGTGTCGCTCGCATAATCATCGCTTCCTCCCAGCCGTTGAAATAACATGCAGCCGGATTCTGCGTTGTGTCTCGTTCTACCCTGGGCGCTCTCGTTCAGGATCGCGCCCAACAAACCTTTCATCGCCCGTTCCAGCCGTACAACGTGCGACTGAGAACTGTTTACTTGCGGCGCTCCACGATCATGCGATCGGTGCGCTTGTTGTGCCGCGTCTTCTTGCCCAGCGTGGGGAACGCCCACGGGGTTTGCGGGTGATTGCCCTTTACACGGCCTTCCCCGCCACCGTGCGGGTGATCCACCGGGTTCATCGCCACGCCGCGAACGGTCGGCTTCTTACCCCGCCAACGCGTGCGCCCGGCCTTGCCATATGTTTCGTTCTCGTGGTCGACATTACCGACCTGTCCCACGGTCGCTTTGCAGTCCACCGAAAACTTGCGTACTTCGCCCGAAGGCATCTTCACCAGGGCGAAATCGCCTTCCTTGCTCAGCAACTGCGCCGAAGCACCGGCAGTGCGGACCGCCTGGCCACCGCGACCCGGATACAGCTCCAGGTTGTGCACCGTGGTGCCCGGAGGAATATGGCGAATCTTCAGGCAATTGCCGGGAAGAATGTCCGCCGATTCGCCGGTGGACACCGTGGCACCAACTTCCAGTCCCACGGGGTGCAGGATGTAGCGCTTCTCGCCATCGGCATAGTGCAGCAGCGCGATGTTGGAGCTGCGATTCGGATCGTATTCAATCGCGGCGACCTTGGCCGTGATGCCGTCTTTATCACGGCGGAAATCGACCACGCGATACTGTTTCTTGTGGCCGCCACCGCGGTGCCAAATGACGATCTCGCCGTGACTGTTGCGTCCGCCAGAGCGCTTCTTCGGCTCCAGCAGGCTTTTTTCCGGCGTCTGCTTGGTGATCTCGCTCTTGTCGAGCACGGTCATGAACCGTCGCGACGCCGTGTATGGATTGAAGCTCTTGAGTCCCATCTCTGCCTCTTACCTTCTAAATCTTCCGCCAACTTCGCGGTTACCTATTGCCAGCCCAGGTCTTACAAATTCTCCGCGTACTCGATCATCTTCTCGCCTTCCGCGAGCTTGACGTACGCCTTCTTCCAATCGCGGCGATACCCTTCGTCCTGCCCGCGCCGGCGCATCTTGCCGGTGAAGTTTGCGGTACGCACAGCGTCCACCTTGACGTTGAAGATCTGTTGGACCGCTTCCTTGATCTCCGTCTTGGTGGCCGCGGCGGCTACTTCGAACACCACTGTATGTTGCAGCTCCTTCACACCGAGTCCCTTCTCGGTGATGATCGGACGCCGGATAATCTGATAGTGCGGCGCTGCCATCGCTTACTCCTTGCCCTTTTTAGTGGCCGGCTTCTTCGCGGCCTTCGATTTCGCAGCCGCGGGCTTCGCGGCGGCTTTCGGAGCTGCTTCCTTCTTCGGGGCCGGCGCCGGTGCAATCGATTCCACGTGGGGCGCTTCCGCAGGCTGGTGATTCGGGTCCAGCGTGCGAATCAAGCGCGCGGCTGCGTCCTTCGAAACTACCAGGCGATCGTGGCGCAACACGTCGTAAGGTTGCAGCACATTCGACGCGGAAAGTTTCACGCCATCCAGGTTGCGGCTGGCCAGTTCCAGATTGCGGTTCTCACCGTAAGCCACCAGCAACGCGGTTTTATCCGCATTGAGCTTGTCCAGCGCGACACGCAACGCCTTGGTCTTGTGCGTATCCAGCGACCAATCATCGATCACCGTCAACTTCGCTTCCGCAAGCTTCGCCGAGAGCGCCGAGCGCAACGCGCCCAAAACCATCTTCTTCGGCAGCGCGTAGGAATATGACCGTGGCTTCGGCCCGTGGACCGTTCCACCATGCCGCCACAGAGGCGACCGGATCGAGCCAACACGCGCGCGGCCAGTGCCCTTTTGCCGCCAGAGCTTGCGGCCTGCTCCGCTTACCTCGCTCTTGTCCTTGGTCTTGGCGGTTCCGCGACGCAGCCCCGCCAGATACCAGCGCGAAGCCTCGTGCAGAAGATGCGGGTTGATCTCCGCACCGAACACCGCGTCCGCCAGATCGACCTGCCCGACCTTCTCGCCATTTAGATTAACTACGTCCACTACTGGCATTGTTTCGTTCCTTCTCTCAAAAACTCGTTCTTCCCTTTGCCTTCCGCTACAACCGCCCAAGCAGGCCCTGCAAAAACCTTACTTCCCCTTCTTTGCCGCTTTCTTGGCCTTGTGGATGAAAATGTACGTTCCACTTGGCCCCGGAACCGACCCGCGAACCAACAGCAGGTTCTCGTCGGTGTCCACCTTGATCACTTTTAAATTCTTCGCAGTAACCCGGGCATTGCCCATGTGTCCCGGGAAATGTTGGTTCTTCCACACGCGCGACGGGAAAGAACTGCCGCCGATACCGCCAGGAGCCCGGTGGAACATCGACCCGTGGGTTGCATCGCCCCCGGCGTAATGCCAGCGCTTGACTCCGCCAGCGAAACCGCGGCCCTTGCTGACCCCGCTGACATCCACCAATTCCCCGGCCTTGAAGTTTTCGACCAAAACGCGATCGCCGACCTTGGTTTCGTCCTTCGATTCCGGCAGTCGCACTTCTCGAAGAATCTTCACCGGCGCGACATTGGCCTTCTTGAAATGCCCGGTCAGCGCCTTATTCACTCGCTGCGGCTTGACGAATTCGACTAACCCGAGTTGCGCGGCATCGTAGCCGTCTTTGTCCTTCGTTCGGCGTTGAACCACCACGCAAGGACCCGCCTGCAGAACGGTCACCCCAACAAGGTTGCCGTCTTCGGCAAAGATCTGGGTCATGCCCAACTTGATTCCGATAATTCCGTCGACTGCCATGTTCTCTTCTCTCTCTTAGCAGCTTGCCTTTCCGGTATTGGCTGCTTGAATCTATTTTCCCTGCGTTTCCGCTGGTGTAGCAACCCTCTTGGGTTTCACGCCTTCAAAAAGAAAACCGTCATCCCGAGCGCAGCGAGGGATCTTTCTTCCTCTTACTTCGCGGCGTGCCCGAATGCCTTGATCTCCACGTCCACGCCCGGGGGTAGATCGAGCTTCATCAGCGCGTCCACCGTGTCCGGTGTGGGTTCGAGGATATCGATCAGCCGCTTGTGGGTGCGCATTTCGAATTGCTCGCGCGACTTCTTGTCCACGTGTGGCGACCGCAGGACCGTCCAGCGGTTAATCGTGGTAGGTAGCGGAATCGGCCCCGCAACATCCGCGCCGGTGCGCTTCGCCGTTTCCACGATTTCCCGCGTGGACTGGTCTAGAATGCGATGATCGTAAGCCTTGAGCCGGATGCGAATTTTATCTCCTTGTCTCATGGCTTACTCGATGATCTCGGTGACCGCGCCAGCTCCCACAGTGTGGCCGCCTTCGCGAATCGCGAAGCGCAAGCCCTTCTCCAGAGCGACTGGCGTAATCAAGGTAACTTCGCAGCTCACGTTGTCGCCCGGCATCACCATTTCCACGCCTTGCGGCAGCTTCATGTCCCCGGTCACGTCAGTGGTGCGGAAGTAGAACTGTGGACGGTAGCCAGAGAAGAACGGAGTGTGCCGCCCTCCTTCTTCCTTGGTTAACACGTACGCTTCCGCCTTGAATTTAGTGTGCGGCGTGATCGAGCCCGGCTTGCAAACCACCTGCCCGCGCTCCACGTCATCCTTTTCCGTGCCGCGCAACAGCAACCCGATGTTGTCTCCGGCGATGCCCTCATCCAGCAGCTTCTTGAACATCTCCACGCCAGTGACCACTTTCTTCTGCGTCTCGCGGAATCCGACGATCTCCACTTCTTCGCCAGTCTTCACCTTGCCGCGCTCGACTCTTCCGGTCACCACCGTGCCGCGGCCGGAGATCGAGAAAATATCTTCGATTGGCATGGCAAAGGGCTTATCGATGTCGCGAACCGGTAGCGGCACATTGGCATCCACCGCCGCCATCAGCTCAACGATCTTCGCCTCCCACTTGGCATCGCCATTCAGCGCCTGCAAAGCGGATCCGCGAATCACTGGAACGCTGTCGCCCGGAAACTGGTAGCTCTTCAGCAACTCGCGAACTTCCAGTTCCACCAACTCCAGCAACTCGGCGTCTTCCACCATGTCGCACTTGTTCAGGAAGACGACAATGTACGGCACGCCTACCTGGCGCGCCAGCAGGATGTGCTCGCGGGTCTGCGGCATCGGTCCGTCGGTCGCCGCAACCACCAGAATTGCGCCATCCATCTGCGCCGCGCCGGTGATCATGTTTTTGATGTAGTCGGCGTGCCCAGGACAGTCCATGTGCGCGTAGTGCCGGTTGGCGGTTTCATACTCCACGTGCGAAACCGCGATGGTGATGCCGCGCTCGCGTTCTTCCGGTGCGTTGTCGATGGTGTCGAAGGCGCGGAACTGGACCTTAGGATTGTTCTTTGCCAACACCTTGGTAATTGCCGCCGTCAACGTGGTTTTGCCATGGTCGATGTGACCGATGGTTCCGATGTTCACGTGCGGCTTGGTGCGCTCAAATTTCTCTTTCGCCATTGCTTCCTCTGCTCCTTAAATCAATAACCTGAACTCAATAACCTACAAACTCGTTTCACTTCCAACACAGGCCACTGCAAGTTTCTACCTGGCGCTCTTTCCCGTCGCTCGGCTGATCACTTCTTCCGCGACCGACGCGGGCGCCTCCGCATAATGCGAAAAATGCATGGTGAAGTTCGCGCGGCCTTGCGAACGGCTGCGCAAATCGGTGGCATAGCCGAACATCTCCGATAGCGGCACCTGCACGCGAATCACGTGACTGCCTGCTCGCGTTTCCGAACCCTGAATCTGCGCGCGACGGGCGTTCAAATCGCCAAACACCGCGGCCATGTACTCTTCTGGCGTAGTCACTTCCACTCGCATGATCGGTTCCAGCAGAACCGGCTTGGCCCTGGAGCAAGCTTCCTTGAATCCGATGGAGCCCGCGATTTTAAAGGCCATTTCCGAGCTGTCCACATCGTGGTAGCTGCCATCGATCAGAACCGCCGCGACATCTACCATCATGAAACCGGCTAGCCCGCCGCTATCCATCGCTTCGCGGATGCCTGCTTCGATCGGAGGCACGAACTCCTTGGGAATCGCGCCACCGAAAATCTTGTCGATAAACAGGAAGCGATGCTCCTTATCGAAGCGCCATTTGCCGCCCGAACCGGCAATCGACTTAGCCAGCGCGTCCAGCTCGTCGGTGGACATCTCGTGCATGTTCTCGTGATCGGCGCTGGGCAGCGGATGCACTTCCAGTTTGCAATGTCCGTATTGGCCCTTGCCGCCGGTCTGCTTGATGTACTTGCCTTCCGCTTCGGCCTTGCGCCGGATGGTTTCGCGATAGGCCACCTGTGGGCGCCCAACGTTGGCATCCACGCTGAATTCGCGCTTCATGCGATCGACAATGATTTCCAGGTGCAGCTCACCCATGCCGGAAATCAGCGTCTGTCCAGTTTCCGTGTCGGTATGCACTCGGAATGTTGGGTCTTCCTGCGCCAGCCGCGCCAGAGCTTGGCCCATTTTGTCCTGGTCGGCCTTGGTCTTCGGCTCCACCGCAACGGAAATAACTGGAGCCGGGAAGTCCATAGCCTCAAGGATGACTTGCTTGTTTTCGTCGCACAGCGTGTCGCCGGTGGTGACGCTCTTTAAGCCGACACACGCGCAGATATCACCTGCGTGCACGGCTTCAATTTCTTCGCGCTTGTTGGCGTGCATCTGCAGCAAGCGGCCAATGCGTTCGCGGCTGCCCTTGGTGGAGTTGTACACATAACTTCCGGCATTCAGCACGCCGGAGTACACGCGAATGTAGGTGACATGACCGACGAACGGGTCGGACATGATTTTGAAGGCCAACGCGGCAAACGGCTGATCGTCCGAAGCACGCCGCAGCACGGTTTGCTCGGTGTCGGGGTCAATGCCCTCGACCGGAGGAACGTCCATCGGCGACGGCAGATAATCGACTACCGCATCCAGCAACGGCTGAATCCCCTTGTTCTTGAACGCCGAACCCGCCAGCACCGGAACGATCTTCATCGCCAGAGTAGATTTGCGAATGGACTTTCGCATTTCCTCCAGCGAAAGCGTGCCTTCGGTCAGATACTTGTCCAGAACCTCGTCGTCGTGTTCGGCGATATACTCGACCACCTTGCTGCGATGGTCCTCGTAAAACTTCTTGTCGATGGCCGAACCCTTCAACGCCGCGGCCACATCCGGACGGCCGGCAATGAACGCGGGGTCCCAAAGCTTCGAAACTTCAAAAATTTCAAACTTGGCGCCCAGCGTTTCTTCCAGCCACACGACTACCTTCTCTTCCAGGAAGTCGATGCACCCGATGAAATTGTCTTCGCGGCCCAGCGGAAATTGCAGCGGCACCGGATGAGCGCCAAGACGCTGGCGCATGGTGCGAATCACATGATCGAAGTCCGCTCCCATCTTGTCCATCTTGTTAACGAACGCCAGACGAGGTACGCGATATTTGTCCGCCTGCCGCCATACCGTCTCCGATTGCGGCTGCACACCGGCGACGCTGTCGAAAATGGCCACCGCGCCATCCAGCACGCGAAGCGAACGCTCGACTTCCACCGTGAAATCGACGTGGCCCGGCGTATCGATGATGTTGACGCGATACTTCTTATCGAACCGGTTCCAACTGGCGGTGGTGGCAGCGCTCGTAATGGTGATGCCGCGCTCGCGCTCCTGCTCCATCCAGTCCATCGTCGCCGTGCCTTCATCCACCGAACCGATCTTATAAGTTACACCCGTGTAGTACAGGATGCGCTCGGTCGACGTAGTCTTGCCGGCGTCGATATGCGCCATGATCCCGATGTTGCGGGTATCTTCGAGTTTGATTGCTCGGCTCATTGCTTGAACAGCCCTTTTCTCCCCTGATCGGTTTGCAACAGCTTCACTCACGTAACCCTCAAATCCAGTAATAATTCCTAAAACTCGTAAAACTCACTGCCCGCCTCGGCAGCAGGCGGCCAAACAAAACCGTTACCAGCGGTAATGAGCGAAGGCCTTGTTGGCTTCGGCCATGCGGTGCACGTCTTCCTTCTTCTTGATGGCGCCGCCGCGCGAATTAGAAGCGTCAATCAGCTCGTCAGCGAGTTTGTCGACCATGGTCTTGCCCGCGCGCTCCCTCGAATACTGCAACAGCCAGCGAATCGCCAACGATTGACGCCGGAATGGATTCACTTCCACCGGCACCTGATAGTTAGCGCCACCCACGCGGCGAGTCTTCACCTCAACGAGTGGTTTCAGGTTTTCGATAGCCTTCTTGAAAACCTTGAGCGCATCATCATTGGTCTTCTTGGCCACCTGATCCATGGCGCCATAGAAAACCCGCTGCGCGGTGCTCTTCTTGCCTTCCCACATCATCGAGCAGATAAACTTCTCGACAATCGCTTCTCCATACACCGGGTCCGTCGCTTGCGTGCGCCGGCTGACTAATCCTTTACGAGGCATTGCGTTTCATCGCTCCTTCGCAAACTCACAAATCGGCTCGCCTCAGAAGGCGGCCCCTTCACAAAACTCTTACTTCGCGGCCGCTCCAGCCTTCGGGCGCTTCGCGCCATATTTCGATCGGCCCTGCTTGCGATTCTCCACCCCAGCGGCGTCCAGCGTGCCGCGGACAATGTGATAGCGCACACCAGGCAGATCCTTCACACGGCCGCCGCGCACCAGCACGATGGAGTGTTCCTGCAGGTTGTGGCCGATGCCCGGAATATACGTGGTGACCTCAACCGCATTGGTCAAACGTACGCGCGCCACCTTGCGCAGCGCGGAGTTCGGCTTCTTGGGGGTCTGCGTGTACACGCGAATGCACACGCCCCGCTTTTCGGGGCAGCCCATCAACGCGGGCGACTTCGTCTTTGAAAGAACCCCTTCTCTTCCCATCCGTACAAGTTGCGAAAACGTCGGCACAGTCGTTCCTCTTTTTCCTTCGGCTGCTCGCGAAATCTGATTCACAAGTCGCCGTGCTTCGCGCACAAAATTTCCGCACTCTCACGCTGCGCGCGGACCAAAACGCGAGAGCACACACTGACTTGAAAGGTACTGCGAATCCGGAGAGAACCAGCAAGAAACTCCGTACACAATCCAAGAGACAGACCTGCGACTCTCGGTATCGAATCGGAGAGGCTTACTCGGCTTTTCGGGGCTGGCGCCCCATTCCGGCCGCTCTTCCGTCCCATTCCATCGAACTTTGTTCTGGGCCGAAGAATTTCCTTCCAACAGGCTTCCCCCACTAAGCGGAAGCCGTACTACACGGGGAAAACCCCCTGACAAAACACAAAGTATAAAGAAGTTAGGGCAGAGTGTCAAACTTCTTTCGAAACAAGCCCGACGAAAAACCTGTGGAAAAGCCAGAATTGGCACTTGGGCTGCTCAGCAACGCCCTCTAGTGAACTCCACGGTTGCGAGGTGGCGAAAAAAGACAACGTCGTCCCGAGCAAAGCGAGGGATCCCTGCCCGGCCAAGTGTAAAGTTAAGTCTATTACTTTCATTCAGTTAGATGAAGGACCCGCATCCGAACCCAAGTCCCCGAACGTCCACAGATTAAAAGACTTTAGCATGTCATAATCACCTTTTTCCCGCAGCATTTTGGCCGTCCGCTCGGATGGCCACGGTGCCGCGAATCGCTCGGGACGATCCGCGATCCAAAACGCGGTCAGCGCCATGATGGTGGCGTCCTGCGTCAGAATATCCGGCTTCACTTCTTCTAGCGCGTCCGCTGCCGAATGATGGGTGTATTTGTAATCCGGCGAATCCTGATCCAGGTTGATTCCGGGAAGTCCCGCAAGAATAAAGGGACCCGTATCGGTGCCGAATTCGCGTTTATCGTTGACGGTAATGTCGCGAATATTGTCGAGCGATTGCGCAAACGCTTTCATCGACTCGATCAAATCGTTCCGTCCGCCGAGTTGAAATTCCTTGATGGGTCCTTGGCCATTGTCGAGGACAACGCATGCGACGTGATCTTTCATTTCATTAGAGTGTTGTTTCACATACGCGAGCGATCCCAGCAGTCCCTGTTCTTCTCCAGTGAACAGCACGAAACGAATGGTGCGACGCGGACGCTGGCCACTCTTCACGATGGCTTCCGCCGCGGCGAGAACACTGGTAGCGCCGGTTCCGTTGTCGGTCGCTCCTTCACTTAAATCCCAGGAGTCCAGATGAGCCCCCACCACGACGATCTGTTCGGGATGCTCGCTGCCCACAATCTCGCCCACAACGTTAGCGGAACCAACAGGCCCGCCCGTGAACGTGTTCCGCACGTCGAGTCGAACACGAACGGTTTTGCCCGCTGCAAGAAAGCGTTCGAGTTGCCCCTCGTCTTCCATGCTCATGTCCACCACCGGAATCGCATAATCCTGAGCAAAGCCGAGAATCCCGGTATGGGTGAGGTGCATGCCTTCCGCTTTGAATCCACCCTGCCCTCCGATCACGCCCACCGCGCCGGCATTGTGAAGTTGCTTTAGGAAATCGCCGTACTCCGCAAAAATCATCCAGAAATTTTGCTTGGGCACGCCTTCCGGCTTCATCATCACGATTTTGCCCCGGAAGCGCGAGATATTGGCCATTTCGGCGTCCATGTCGAAAAGATTTGCAGTTACTACTTCGGCTTCGATTCCCCCTTCAGGCGTGGAGCCGGTCCAACCCATGGAGTCGACAGTAAGCGAGCGATGAAGCGGCGCGAGCAGTTCGGCTGACGCGGTGCCCCGGGTCCAGCCCTTCCACATGGACCATTTCTCGTCGTGGACGTTGGCGAGTCCAATGGTCTTCATCTTAGCCAGGCCCCAATCGATGGCGTGCTGCGCTTCGGGAGACCCAGTGACGCGGCCGCCGACATTGTCACTCAGTTCGGTGAGATACGCGAAGGCGTGCGAGTTGTAGAAACCTTCCCCTGCAATGCTGGTAAGCGCAGGCTTGGTGCCGTCTTCGTCCGGACCCTTGGGGCTGACTGAATCACCGGACCATACATTGCAGACGGCCAGTGACAATCCAAACGCAATACCCACGAACCATTTTCTCATTTCCACTCCTTCGCGTGGTTCCCGATCCCCGCCTTTTAACCCCAAAACAAAAACCGGGTCATCCCGGGCAACGCGAGGGATCTCTCTTCGTATCGGCGGACAAACAATCTTTCAATTTAACACGATCTTAGACGCAGCCCTGAAGCGGGAAGATTCCTGTTCGCGATGGGAGGTGCTGCAAAGTGTGCATGCTCCGAAACGGCGGATATAGATGAGCTTTACCGAGTGGGGGAGGACGCCTAAACTTCCATGGTGGCACATTTGAAGCGAATGGGTTGGTGTCTTGCGCCGCTGATCGCGTCGGCGCTCTGTGCGACTGCGGCTTGGACGCAAGCACCCCCCACCAAGCCGCCAGCACCAATCGCCGCACAAAGCACGACGCCCAAAGAAAAACCGGCGGAGAAGCCACAACTTCCCTTCCAAATCCAGTTGCTGGAAACACAAGTGCGCTTCGAAGCGAATGGAGATTCGCGCAAGGAAGTCCACACTATCGTCAAAATCCTGAACGTTCTGGGAGTGCAGCAGTTCGGGCGAATTTCGTTTGAGTACAACCGCTCGTTTCAGCAAGTGGACATTCCGGCGATACGCGTTGGTCACGCCAACGGCGGCACATCCGAGGTGTTGCCCAGCGCGGTAACCGACACGCCCAACTCCGCGGTGGCACAATTCCCCGTCTACCAGGACGCGCGAGTGAAGTCCGTGCGAATTCTAGGACTCCAGGAAGGCGACACGGTGGAGTATCGCGTCATCACCACCACGACAAAACATCCCTTGGCGCCGGATTTCTGGATCGAACACACCTTCGATCGTTCGGGGCAGGTGTTGGAAGAGCATTATCAGTTGGACTTGCCCAGTTCCCGGCAGATCGAACCGCGCACCAGCTCTGGGTCGGCCCCTGCATCGAAGGGTGAAACGGGCTCAGGGGCGAATGCCTTCACGGTTTACCGCTGGAAGCACGTCTATTCCCCGGGAAAAGGCAATGCCGGGCTCACGAGTTCCTCCGCGGACCCTGCGACGCCGGATGTGGCAGTTTCCACATTCTCGTGGGAACAACTTTCCGCCCGCCTTGCGGAACTGTTGCTGCCCGGCTCCAAACCCCTGCAGCAAACAAAATCCCACGAAGAATCGATGAAGGAATTGGGACGGAGACCAGAGACGGTCGAGTCGGTGCGGGAAAAAGCAGCGGCACTGACGCAGAACTCCAAGACCGACGTGGAGCGCCTGAAAGCCATCTACGGATTTGTTGCCACCCAGGTCAACACCGTGGATTTGCCCCTGGTCTCGAGCGAATTTCGAGCACGGCCAGCAGCAGACATTCTGGCTTCGGGTTACGCCAGCGGGGAGGACAAATACGTATTGTTCGCGGCATTGGCTGCGGCAGTAAATCTGCGGGCCGACCCAGTATTAACAGGGTTCTGCGACAAAAAAGCCCCCGCGATACCCGCTGACTTTAAGCACCTGGTGATTTTAGCGTCGACAACGGACCACCAATATTGGCTGGATCCGGCGCTGGAAGTGGCGCCGTTCGGAATGATTTCTCCCGCGGGAGCCAAATGCGCATTGCTGCTACGCCGGGATTTTCCGTTGACCAATACCGCGGGACAGCAATGGATCAACACGCCTACAACATTGCCTTTTGCGGCGTTCCAGAAAGTGAGCGTGGACGCGGCGATCACCGATACCGGCCAACTGAGCGCCAAAGTGAAATACATTACGCGCGGTGAAAACGAGCTGTTGCTTCGCGTGGCGTTTCATCAGGCTCCCAAAGACAAATGGAAGGACATTGCCACAATGCTGGCGATTTCCGACGGCTTCCGCGGGCAAATCACCGGAGCGGATGCGTCCGATCCATTATCGACGGACGACCCGTTCACCGTAGAGTACCAACTGACGCAAACGAAATTCGTGGATTGGTCGAAGAAGCCGGTGCGTATCCCAGCGCTTTTACCGCAGATTGGTTTGCCTGATCCGACGGCGCAGCCTAACGGGAGAATGGGGACGAGGATCGAATTGGGGACTCCGCTGGATGTGCAGACGTCGATGACCTTGCGGCTCCCCGATGGGGCCACGGTGCAAACGCCGGCCGGAACATCGGTAGTGCGGGACTATGCCACGTACACATCCAAGTATTCGAGCACGCAGAACACCGTGGTGGCTTCTCGCCGAGTGGATTTCTTGAAGCGAGAGATTCTAGGGGACCGCGCCGTCGACTACACCGCGTTTTTGCATGCAGTGCAGAACGATCAGACTCAACGGCTGATCCTGGTGCCGCCGGCCACGCTTCAGGCCGATCCGAAAGCTTCCACCGCCGAAGCCAAGCCGTAGACCATGCAAAAATCCGCGAGCGGTCTATGCGCGCATCTTGCCGCTAGCGCTTGATGTGCGCTAAATCGGCCGTACGAAATGCCTCGTTCATTTTCCGCAGCAGCGTTTCCCGGGTGAACGGCTTCTCGAGAAACAGGCTGTCATCGATGAGCTTGGAGCTTCGTTCGATGTGCTCGAGATAGCCGGACATGAAGATGATTCTCGCGCTGGGAAGAAGATCTCGAACACGAGTGGCCAATTCGCTTCCGGGCATTCGGGGCATTACCACGTCAGTCAGCAAGGCCCCAATCGATGAACCAAGCTCGGTGGCCAGTTGCAATGCCTCGACGCCATCCTTGGCGGTAACCACCCGGTATCCGGCGGTATCCAGGAAGCGCGCGGCAAGCTCGCGAACAGGAACATCGTCTTCCACCACAAGAACGGTTCGCGCGTCCGCAGCGTTGGGCAATGCAACCGCCATCCTCGCCACGGGCTCGCCTTTCTCCTGCACTTGTGGGAGGTACACTTCGAAGCAGCTTCCCTTCCCCGGGGCCGACTGTACCCAGATGAAGCCGCCACTTTGTTTCACGATGCCGTATACCGTGGAAAGTCCAAGCCCCGTACCCTTGCCTACTTCCTTGGTGGTGAAGAAAGGTTCGAAGATGCGCGCCTGGATTTTGGCGTCCATGCCGCAACCCGTATCGGTGGCCGAAAGCAAAACATAAGGCCCGGTGACCAAGCCCGGGCGAGTCTGGGCATAAGAGGAATCGACGATGACATTGCGGGTCGCAACGGTGAGTTTGCCGCCTTGCGGCATCGCGTCGCACGCGTTGACGGTTAAATTCATCAGCACCTGTTCTAGTTGTCCGGGATCCGCCTTCACACACTTCAAATCCGCAGCCGGCAGAAAAACGAATTCCACGTCTTCGCGAATCAAGCGGCGCAGCAATTTGTCCGTTTCCGTGACCAGGAGGTTCAGGTCCAAAACCTTGGGCTGCAGAATCTGCCACCTGCTGAATACCAGCAGCTGACGGGTGAGAGCGGAAGCGCGATCCGCAGCTTTGTGAATCTGCTCGCCACTCTTGTAGGACGCGTCCGAAACATTCAGGCGATCCAGCAGCAGCTCGCTGTGCCCCTTGATGATGGTGAGCAGATTGTTGAAATCGTGCGCGACTCCCCCCGCCAGCCGTCCCAGTGCTTCCATTTTTTGCGACTGCCGAAGCTGCTCTTCCAGTTGCTGCCGTTCTACTTCATTGCGCTGCAGGGTGTGGCGCATGCGGTCGAAGGCGTAGGTGACTTGCGCCACTTCGTCTCCGCCATACGCTTCCAGATGATAGTCGTAATCGCCTTTCTCGAGAGCCTGGGCACCTTGGACCAGAGAGGCGAGCGGCTGTGTAATCGTGTGCGACGTAAGGAAAGCCAGCAATGCGCCGGCAACCACGGCGAACAAGCCGACTTGCAGCAATAGATGATTCAGCCGCTGCAGGAAGGCCATCGTGTCGGCATCGGAACGAAGAACGATCAAGCTGGCGGCATTGGGTTGATCGGGCGTAAGCGTGACCGAGCTGGCGAAATACCGATCGCTGCCCAGGGTGACCTGGTCCAGCGAACTGCGACCGTACAGTTGCGTGGTCAGTTCGGCTTGGCGATACGGGTCGAGCGTGCTGGCAACAATGTGGCCATCATAGCGAAATGCCACCTCGCTGGAGAGCAGGTGGCCGAGGTCTCGAATACTCCGATCGTCGAGTTCCTGACCCACGATTACAGTGGAAGTGCGCGGCTGAGTATCGCTGTCGAGCGAGCGGATGGGCTGGAGTTCCACCTGGTACAGGCGCCCTTGGTTGAACCACCAGTCGGAGGTGCGCTTTCTGCTCAACGAAGTTTGCAGCAACGACTCCATGGCAGTGGACGAAAAATCGCTGTGAGCGGTGTGGAAGGCCATGATGTTGCCATTCCCGTCGGCCAGAGCCATTAAGTCGCCGCGAGACGTGTCCAGTGGATTGTTGATGGAATCGATGAACGAATCCACGTCGTTGTCCGTAAGGAAGGCAGAGGTGGCCAGCAGGTCGGCTTTGCGAGACATCAACGCCCGGTGCTGATGCTGCAGTATCTTAAACATAACAAGCGAGTTATTAGCACTCGCCGACAATTCCTGTTGAGCCCGTTCTTGGACCGTCTGACGCACCACCAGCAGCGTCAGGCCAGTCAGGCCGGTAATAACCAGCACCATCGAGAGCAGAAACTTAGTACGTAACCGAAGATTCGCGAGAAACCGGTTCATGTGTCCAGACCCGTATTACCGCAGCTTCAGGCGCCGGAGTGCTGAGATTGACAGCGGGCAGCGAAGCCGGGAATGGAACCCGGGTACTCATTTAGGGGTACCAATGGCGTCAATGGCTGGCGCGATAAAGATGCGGTGCGGCTGGCAACAGACTATTTTGGAGCATAGAAAAGATAGTCGGCCGTGTAGGGAACTCGAATTTCCTTCCCTGCGTTCGCAGAATCGCAACCCGAAGCCGGCGCTTTTCCGCCCTTGGTACGAATGCGTTGAACGCTAGTGGCACGGGACAGCACGCCTGTGCCTTCGTGAGACACGATTTGAATCAGCAGCCAGGGAATGGAATCCGGGTCCGTCGACGGCACGGTGGCAATGGCTTTGCCGGCCACGCGGCTGCCGTCGTTGGCTTCCCAGGTGGGACCGGCGTAATGCTTACCGAAGGGCTTATCGTCGGTGAAGAACAGCTGCGCGTCCGGAGCTTTCAGCTCCCATCCTAGTCGGGTAACACCTTCTTTGCAGGTGTAAATCTGATCGCCTTTGCCATGAACAGTCAGAAACAGTTGTTCCCCGGCGGGCGCCTGGATCTGCGCAGGAATTTCCTGAGCCATCGCCGAACCGTAAAGGAAAACAACAGCGGCAAAGAGCGCCACCGCGCATCGAACCAGCGTTTGAGGAGTCATGCGATCAATCCCTCCGTGAACTGGGGCGGAAAAAGAATATAACGCAAGTACGAGCGGGATGGAGCGAGAACGGTTGCGTTACCTCAAGAGAATCGAGGAAATCGGGGAAACTCCGTAGGACCACCATCGCTGGGGCACACGCGCCGGTCGTCAGTCGAAGGAAGTAGGCAGTTCCGGATGACGCAGATGCTCGTAGAGGTGGGCGATTTGGCCCGGAGTGACCCGCATCAAGGACAGTGGCGGCAGATGCTCCTCCGGGAAAAACTGGGCATCCGCAGTTTCGTTACTATTCTGCGGCGCACCGCCGGTTAACTCGCCGAGGAAGAAAAATTTGTAGCAGTGAAAAGCGTGGGCCGGATGGCCGTGCAGATTGCGGTCGAAGACGGCCGCGAGTTTGGTAATGCGAACCTGATAGCCTGATTCTTCTTGTGCTTCGCGCGCGGCGGCAACCCCCGCAGGTTCGCCTACATCGGCCCAACCGCCAGGGAGCGTCCAGCAACCGTCCTCCAGTTCGCGGACCAGCAGGATATCGTTGTCCTTGAACGCTGCTACACGCACGTCCACTTTGGGAGTGGCATAGCCGGTCTGCTGTATAAATAGATTGGCGATGCGAGCAGGCTCGCTGCCCGTTGCGCCTGCGGCCATCAATTCCGCTGCAATTTCACGGATTTCCTTATATCGCTGAATATCGAACTTGTCTTTGCAATAGGTGAGCCCCGTTTGGGAGATGGCCTGAAGCCGCTGCGCCCAAGTGAGCCAATCCGGAATAGCCATGAACCGTATTTTGACAGTGCCCGGAGCAACTTACAACGATTCGCAAACTCGTCTCTGTCTCGAACGAGAGCAGCGAATCATAGTGCTAAGATTCCGCACACAAAGAGGGAGGTATGCATGACCGCTGCCCAGCAATTGGAAAAATTCATGGCCAAGTATGACCCGGCGATAGCTGCGCGGGCCAAGAAAGCATTGGCAAAGTTGCGAAAATTGGTACCGGGCGCGGTGGAGATGGTGTACGACAACTACAACGCGCTGGTGATCGGTTTTGCGCCCGGAGAACGGCCCTCGGAGGCGGTATTTTCCATTGCTCTGTACCCGCAATATTTGAATCTGTTTTTCGCCTGGGGCAAAGGCCTGCCAGACCCCGGAAAGCGTCTAGCGGGCAGCGGCACCCGGGTGCGACGCGTTCGTTTAGACTCGCCTGCTACACTGGATGAGCCCGAAGTGCGCGAATTAATTAACCTGGCCATGAATCGAGCGCCGGTGTCCTTCAATCCTAAACAGAAAAGGCGAATGATCATAAGAGCCATATGCCAAAAGCAGAGGCCGAGACGACCCGCGAAGAAATAAGTGAAGGTCTGACGAACCGTTTCAATCCGATGCGTGGCAACGTGGCGTATTATCATAAGGAAGCCATGAGCAGAACTGGCACGTGAGTCCACAAGGCGCAGCGGGAGAGTCCAAGAACGATTGGTCGTTGCTGGCACGTATAGGGCAAAAGGACGAAGACGCTCTATCCGCGCTCTACGACCGGCATAGCGGATTGGTGTTCTCCGAAGCCAAGCGCATCCTGCGGGACACCGGCGCGGCGGAAGAAATTCTTCAGGACCTGTTTTACCAGGTCTGGCGCACAGCCGAGCGGTTTGATCCGGCAAAGGGATCGCTGGCCGGATGGCTGTTGGTCGCCGCGCGCAACCGGGCGATATCGAAATTACGGCGGAAGAGCGGCAAGGACGGAGAGCACATTCGGCCAGAAGAGCTGGAACTGCTCGCCCCCGGCGCATTGCCGCCGGAGGAACAAGCAGCGTTGCAGGACCACCTGTCTGGATGCGCGGAATGCGCCGCCAAACTGGCGCAGGCCCGTGGACGGGCGTCCATCCTGGCCTTCGCCGTGAATCAGGACCGCCCTGCGGGAACCGTCAAAGCGGAATTGATGGCTCGCATTCGCGTGAGCCGCGAGGCGGATCAGCATTATGCGTGGCCGTCAAAAGTGGAAGCGCAGCGGAAAGCCAAGGACCAGCCAAACCGCAATCCCGATATGGGAAGTCGTTGGTGGAACTGGGCGTTGGTTTCGGCGGCGGTGGCGCTGGCAGTGATCAGTTTCGCTCTGTCCTGGCAGAACCGCCGAATCACCGCGGAGTTACGGAAAGAGCGCAAAGCAGCGGAATCCCTAATTCAGGATCGTGAGCAAATCGAAAAGCTGGTCGGAGTTCTGGCGGCACCGGATACCGTCACCGTGAAACTGGCGCCCACCGAACCCGGCGCGACCGCCAGCGGCTTGGTGAAATTTAACGCCAAGGCCGGCATCGTGCTTTACGAGGCAGACCTGCCGAAATTGCCCGCTGGCAAGAGTTATCAAATGTGGCTGGTGCCTGCCAACGGCGCGCCCATCAGCGCAGGACTGCTAGGGCCGGGCGGCCGCCCTTGGGGCAACATGTGGACTGGGGACGTTCCGGCCGATACTCAAGCGAAGGCTTTTGCCATCACCATCGAACCTGTGGGAGGCACGCCGCAACCTACCGGGCCGAAGGTGTTGCTGGGGGCGGCGTAGACGCATCCAGCGCACCCCTGCCATCAAGCATCTCTAACCACCTTTAGAATCAACAGATCCAAGTCTATCGTATCCAACACAAAACAAAACACTTAACAAGAATGTAACCCCTGTAGAATCAACACATTTTCAACTCGGGTGCCTAGATGTTAGGTTCCTGTTTAAACCCGTCCTCCGAGCCATCCGTTCCAACTCCGTCCCCAAAAAACAAAACCGTCATTCCGAGCGAAGCGACGAATCTCTCTTCGTCCTTTTACTGTTACTGCGCCCCACAAAAAAAACAGTTCGACGGCCCTAGCCCGGCAAAGAACCTAGCCTTTGAGAACATCGCTTTACGAATCGCCGCAAATTCCCTGCCTCGAAATTTTTCAAATCTCTTAAATCCAAACCCGCAGGTGTCGCGTACTCAAATTGGAACGACGCAGTACCGCCCCGTTAGTCCCGCGAAGGAGCCAGCAGTTCACGGCTTCTCCGCAATTTAAAAAATTTGTTAGGCGAAGTAGCCACAAATCGGCTGAAGGGGATTTGTGTCTGAAATGGAGAGAGGGGAGCAATGAAAATAATGGAAAAAAAGCCCGGCCAAGTTGGCGACGGCTTTGGGCGTCGAAATTTTTTGCAGAGGGCGGGCCTCGCTACGGCCGGATTCACGGGCCTGGGCCTGCTCGCCGGAATGGAGGCAACAACCGGGTCGTTGCTGGCCCATGCAAGGCCCGGTTGGGATCAGGACGATAAGAACACCGACACCGCCCAGCAGATTTTCACCGCTGCATTGATTGCCGAAGATTTGGCCACCACCATGTATTACAACTCTCTGGTTGGTGAAGTGATTGACGATCCCAATCTGGCGGGAACCACAGGATCATTGACCGATCCTGCGAACCTGGCCAATGTCGGCTACCTGCAGGGCGCATTGTCCGCGGAAATCACCCATGGCAACCTCCTACGGGAACTCACCGGGGGAACCACCGCGGCCAAGGATCCAGTGCAGACGTTCTACTTCCCGAACGATACGTTCAAGACCCTGACGAATTTTCTTCCTGTCCTCGTAGCGCTGGAAGACGCCTTCGTTGGCGCCTACCTCGTAGCGGTTCACGAGTTCAGCCTGATGGCTGCGCGGATCGAGCCGTACGAACGGGAGCAAAAGGATCCCACCGGGAAGCCCTATAAACGTTCCGATTTGGCCTACTACGCGCAAGTTGCCTCGGCGATTCAAGGTGTCGAGAGTGAACACAGAACCCTGGCGCGCGCGATTCCTTCCATATCGCCGGGAAATACAGTGTTCGCGGGGATCAACCTGTTCCCGGCAGACAACTTGAATTACGAGCAGACCGACGGATTGACGGCGGTCTACAACGGGACCACATCCGCCGTAGCCGCACTGACTCCGTTCATCACGCCCGGCGCAGGAAAGATGGCATTCTCATTCAGCACGGCATTGGCAGGGGCACCTGAAGTGTCGGTGCCAACCACCGGAGGTCTTCCGTAGCCGTCAACGGTAAGGAGCGGGACCGTCAGTGTGACTGAAGATCATGCTGGCGGTTCCGCGAAAATAGCTGGAGAACACGATGTGCGAGACATAAGAGCCAGCGCCACGGATAACCCAGACACAACCATAGCCGAACACTTCGCCCGCACGTAGCGTCACTCCGAGCAACGCCAGGAATCTCTCTTCGAGCTACATGGGAATTGGATCGTTGGCATGTTTTACCATGTACCAACACGGACGATTGCCGCTGTGGGGAAAGATCGAGTGGCTGCATGGGACGTCTTCTTCGGGATGAACCGAGTCCAGTTCATATTCAATTTTATTGCCCTTCGACGAGATGGCCAGCAGGCGAATGCGATGAACCGACCCGCTGCTGGGTCCTAATTTAGGAATGAAGACGCGCAGTTCGTACCAGGCGAAGTCGACAACATAGAGCAAAACAAACAGCGCCACAATGCCCAGCAGAACGCGGCGAACCGAGAAAGCACTACGGCGAGGCGAAGCCGGCGGTGTTGTGACCATGAACTTGTATACCCTCCAGTCCAACCATGCTAGAGCGCGGCCCTCTGGAAAATCTACACGCAATTCCTAGACGAATAGGACCAGAGTAATCCCTTCATTACTGCGGTTGAGGTCACGATCATGGCGCAGCTCCGGACAGCGCTCCAGGGCATAGCGCGCATCCTCCTCGAAGACGCTCCATTTTTCTCCGAAAATCACCCGGGTAACCAGGCCTTCCTTTCTCCGGCGCAGCAACGAACTGCGCAAGCCGCTGCGCAATGCTCCACCTTTTCCGGTTGAGCCGTACCCATGGATGATTTTCATCGCGATAACTCCGGACTGCTTAGCTTGGCGCAATTCGCCGAGCAGCAGCCGGCGTGCTTCATCGACCGTAGGGAGACCAGCCTCGATGTTTAAGGTTTTGTAAGAGCCCATGGAGAGACCAGCGAAATTGTCCCCCAGAAAGCGGGGTTACACAAACACGTGAGTGGGAAAGCGCAGGAAAGAGAGGAAAGACGCATACAGCGATTTGGCGTTCGCCGGCGATCGTTAATAACCTTGAAGTTAAGAAACGTCCCCTGGCCAGCGCTGTGCTCATAGTTGCATGGACTGGTGCGGTGTGGGGTCCTTTTTCGCCCAGTTTCTCAGTCCGCTCAAGTTCTCCCCTCGGGCCCCACGCCCCCATCCCTCCTGAAACATTAGCCAAAGCAAATACATTGTTGTGGTAGTAGAGTACGGGCAAGCCTCGACGCTCTGACCGAAGGTGCCATGTTCGCATCAGGGACCGCGCGGCGCTGCCGTCGTCGTTCACTGTCGAGACTGGCCAGCAATCGTTGAAGCTTTGTGAGAATGAGGGGGAAAGCGCTGATGAAAATCTTGATTGCGGTGGATGAGTCCTCGGATGCAGTGATTCGCGAAATGGCGCAGCGCCCCTGGCCGGCAGGGTCGCAATTCCAGGTAGCCACAGTCGTCGACCCTTACTTCTTTTCCCACGCGCCACAGGTTATGCAAGAAGCACAGCTGGCTGCGCAAGAGTCCTTGGACGAATTAGTCAGGCCACTCATGGATGCAGGATGGTCCGTCAAGGAGAACCTGCTCCTGGATAACCCGCGGCACGCCTTATCGCGAGCGGCCAGTGAATGGCAGGCGGATTTAATCGTAATCGGGTCACACGAATTGGGAGCGGTGCGGCGACTTCTGTTGGGGAGCACAGCGCAGGCCGTGTTGCGTAACGCTCAATGCTCCGTGGAGATTGTGCGAAGTGCGCGGGAGGGCGCGCGGCAGGACGGTAGGATGCGGGTGTTGATAGCCACCGATGGGTCACAACACGCAGAAGCAGCGGTGGCCTCCATCGCCAGGCGACCTTGGCCTGCGGGCAGCAAATTCAAAGTCATCGCCAGTCCCGAATACCCCGTGCTGATTGGCGAATATCCCTACTACGCACCGGAACAAGTAGCGGACTTGACGCAGCAAAGTTTGCAGCATGCCAAGCAAGCGGTAGGGAAAGCTGTGGAACAGCTGACCCAGGCGGGCCTGGACGTCAGCAGCGAGGTGATGGAGCCGCAAGACACGCCTTCCCACTCCATCTTGTCGGCAGCGAAGGATTGGCAGGCGGATTTGATCGTCTTGGGCTCTCACGGCAGGCGCGGTTTTGATCGCCTGATACTGGGTAGCGTGTCGGAGACCGTCGCGATGCATGCCACGTGTTCAGTGGAACTGGTAAGAATGCCGGTGCCGTTGCTTTAGGCCGGCAAAAGAAATGACCGAGTCACACCTTTGGGGCCCGCTTGTCTTACACGGCGGAATCCCAGCGCGCGTGCAAACCGCATTAAAACGTATTAAGCAGCAGAGTGGGCCATCCGGCCGGCAGTGGGAGCTTCCGTAAACGTGCAATCCACGATTTGGTCGATGGCGTAGATGGATTCTCGTTCACAGGCACGGCAGCGCAGTACGAATACGCGGGAGATCAGTTGGAAATGTGCATCATCGCTCGCGCGATGGCCATGGTTTTCGCTGTCTTTGCGCAAAACAATTTTCGGCACGCGCACGGGCTTACCGCAGTGACGACACAAGACACCACGGAACGGTTGCGACGATGTTTCGACTGACATGAACACTGCTCCTTAGAAAGGTTCGGCCCGACCTAAAAGGGGAGGATACAAGTTGGCCGTGGAATTTGTCCACCGGGAAGATACCAGACCGACTGAGGAAAAGGAAGTGATGGTGGTCACCGCATTTACGGATACTAAGCCAAGTATTTACAGCTAGATAGCCCGACCATGACTTAGGCTACTTGCCGCCCGCACTCTAATAGCTGTGGAAGAATATCGATAATTGTAACATGCCAGTAATCGTGCAAAGCGTGCGCCTATGAGCGAACAAAGTGCAAGGCCGACGAAAGACCCCGGCGCCAAGTGCGAAATCCATTCTAAAGTGAGAAGTGCGGCGCGAACCGGCTCCTAGCTACCCCGATACTCTCTGATTTATGTCGCCGGGCTAAACCGCCGTGAAATGGTGGAGCCGATGGGATTCGAACCCACGACCTCCTCGATGCCATCGAGGCGCGCTCCCAACTGCGCCACGGCCCCACCGCAAAAGCAAGTTTATCACAATCGCCTTCGCCCTTGACCAAACCGTTGCAGTTTTCCCCGGCGATTTAAAATACCTGAAAACAGTTCGTGCCATCGGATCTATTTTAGGTTCGGCAGACGACCAAACGCTCGCGCCAACATAATCCCCATCAACAGGCCGCCTGCGCCGAACAGGATTACATCGGGTATGTTGCGGATTTGAAAGTGTCCGACGTGGCACACCAGCAAGTATCCAACCAGCGCATTGAAGGTGCCCCACAGCACGTTCACCAAAGGCGAAGACAATCCTTTACCTGGTGGTGAAGCGAACGGACTGGGAAAGGGACGACCGGACACACCGTTCACGAAATGCGGGATCGCGTTGACAAAAAAAGCGCCGGAGAAGAAATGAGCGATGTAGAAGTACCAGGGCATAGCTCCCTCCTTTCGCTGCGATTCAGCGCCGCGGGAATGGAGCGATGCAAAATCATAGCACGCCGCGCCCACCCGGTTTGATCCGGCAAACCCCAGTAGATCTGGGAGCATCGCAAGTTAAGGTCAGCGCACACGCAGCAAAGACAGGAACGCATTGTGGATGCGCGAGAGCGAGCGGCCACGGAGTCGCACCGCCCCTATAGTCCGGACGGCATGATCGTCGGCGAGTTGAATGTAGGTGCACCCGGAGTTCTTGTCGATGGCCATCTCCGGAACCACGGAGACACCCATGCCCGCGGCCACCATGCTGAGCAAGCTGCTGAATTGGCCGCTCTCGAAAACAATTTGCGGGTGCAGCCGCGCGCGGTCGCACGCCGCAAGCGCGTTTTCGCGAAAACAGTGGCCATCGCGCAGAAGCAAGAAAGGTTCGGCGCGCAGATCCTTGAGCGCGAGAGTTCGCAGCCGGGCAAGCGGATGCTTCTTTGGAAGAGCGGCAAAAATCGGCTCGGTGAGAATCGGGAAGCTCTCGAATTCGTTGCCACGTATGGGCAAAGCGAGCAGCGCGAGATCGATGGTGCCGCCGCGAAGGCGTTCGAGGAGCACCGGCGTGATTTCCTCGACGACGGACACGCTTGCTTCCGGATATTTTCGCGAGAAGCTAGTCAGCACCGAAGGAAGAAAGTAGGGCGCTACCGTCGGAATGACGCCAACGCTTAAGGTGCCACCGACAGAATCGCGCTGCTGCGCCAGGTCGCCGCGGGCAGCTTCCAATTCGTGCAGAACCTTGCGCGCGTGAGGAAGAAAAGTCTGGCCGGTCTCGGTGAGACGCACGGAGCGGCCCAGCCGGTCAAACAGGCGGGCGCCGAGTTCGTCTTCGAGCTTGCGAATCTGTTGCGAAAGCGATGGCTGGGACACATGTGTTTGGCGGGCGGCCCGGCTGAAACTGCCGGTGTCGACGATGGCGCAGAAATAGCGGAGTTGATGGAGCTCCATGGGCCACTTTCAATTAGCCGTTCAGGCGTAGCACAGTCTTGTTACCACTATTCGGTATCCAGCCTGCTATAGGCTATGCCTATCTATTTTATCCAAACTAGATATTGGAACAATGACTACAGGAAACATAGTATAGAAGCTGCGTAGGTTCGCTCGCTCCGCGATATCGCTCTGGCTTCAACATTGGGTTAGCTCTCAAGGCCGGATGATTCTTCCTACGAAACGCGAAAAAAGTGAAAAACGATTGGAGAGAAATATGGCAACAGAAACCAAGTGCCCGTTCGCAGGCGCAACTCCCGCACACAGCAACCGTGACTGGTGGCCGAACCAGTTGGACCTTCGGGTTCTCCACCAGCATTCCAACCTGTCCGATCCCATGGGCGAGGATTTCGACTATGCCAAGGAATTCCAGACGCTCGACCTCACCGCTGTGGTCAAGGACCTTCACGCCTTGATGACCGATTCTCAGGACTGGTGGCCGGCCGACTTTGGCCACTATGGCGGATTGTTCATTCGCATGGCTTGGCACAGTGCCGGAACTTACCGTATTGGCGACGGCCGCGGCGGTGCCGGTGCTGGCCAGCAGCGTTTCGCTCCCCTCAACAGCTGGCCGGACAACGTGAACCTCGACAAGGCCCGCCGGCTGCTCTGGCCGATCAAGCAAAAATACGGCCGAAAAATTTCCTGGGCCGATCTGATGATTCTGGCCGGCAACGTCGCTCTCGAGTCGATGGGCTTCAAGACCTTCGGCTTTGGCGGCGGCCGCGCGGATACCTGGGAACCGGAAGAGGACATCTTCTGGGGACCCGAAGGCAAGTGGCTGGCGGATGAGCGCTACAGCGGCGACCGTGATCTTGCCAATCCGCTCGCTGCCGTACAAATGGGTCTAATTTACGTAAATCCGGAAGGCCCCAACGGCAACCCGGATCCCATCGCGGCGGCCAAGGATATTCGCGAAACGTTCCGCCGTATGGCCATGAACGACGAGGAAACCGTGGCGCTGATTGCTGGCGGCCACACCTTCGGCAAAACCCACGGCGCTGGCGATGTAGCGCTGGTGGGTCCAGAGCCAGAAGCTGCTCCTATTGAGGAGCAGGGCCTTGGCTGGCACAGTAAATATGGCAGCGGCAAGGGCCGCGACGCCATCGGCAGCGGCTTGGAAGTCATTTGGACCACCACGCCCACGAAGTGGAACAACAATTTCTTCCAGAATCTGTTCGGCTACGAATGGGAACTGACCAAGAGCCCGGCGGGTGCACACCAGTGGACACCGAAGAATGGCGCAGGCGCGGGTACGGTGCCGGATCCGCAGGATCCCTCGAAGCGTCGCGCCCCATCCATGCTTACTACCGACCTTTCGTTGCGATTCGACCCCGCCTACGAAAAGATTTCGCGGCGCTTTTACGAGCACCCGGATCAGTTCGCAGACGCGTTCGCGCGAGCGTGGTTCAAGCTGACACACCGCGACATGGGCCCCAAGGTGCGTTATCTCGGCCCACTCGTTCCGAAAGAAACGCTGATTTGGCAAGATCCAATCCCCGCTGTGAATCACCCGCTCATCAACGAGCAGGACATCGCTGCCCTGAAGGCGAAAATCCTCGCGTCCGGACCAACGATTTCCCAATTGGTGTCCACAGCTTGGGCATCGGCGTCGACATTCCGCGGCTCCGACAAACGCGGTGGAGCGAACGGCGCGCGCATTCGTCTGGCGCCGCAAAAGGACTGGGAAGTGAACGAGCCGGCTCAGTTGGCCAAGGTGTTGCAGACTCTTGAAACCATTCAAAGGGAGTTCAACAGCGCCCAGACCAATGGCAGTAAGGGGAAGAAGGTTTCGCTGGCGGACCTGATCGTTCTCGGCGGGTGCGCGGCGATCGAGAAAGCTGCCAAGGCCGGCGGGCACGACGTGAAAGTTCCCTTCACACCGGGGCGCATGGACGCATCCCAAGACCAAACTGACGTGAACTCGTTCGAGCCTCTCGAACCGGCCGCGGATGGCTTCCGGAACTATTTCCGCGCCGGACAAGGCCTATCGGCAGAGGAGCGCTTGGTGGGCCGGGCGCAATTGCTGAGGCTGACCGCACCGGAAATGACCGTTCTGGTCGGTGGCCTGCGCGTTCTCGGTGCAAACACCGGGAACTCCAAACACGGCGTGTTCACCAAGCAGCCAGAGACGCTAACGAACGACTTCTTCGTCAACCTCCTCGATATGGGCACGCAGTGGCAGCCGGCCAACGGGTCGGGAGGCGTTTACGAAGGGCGCGACCGGAAGACCAACCAACCCAAGTGGACGGCCACCCGCGTCGACCTGATCTTCGGATCGCACTCCCAGTTGCGGGCCCTTGCGGAAGTCTATGCGACCGCAGACTCCAAGGGGAAGTTTGTGCACGACTTCGTGGCCGCCTGGAACAAAGTGATGAATCACGATCGCTTCGACCTCGTCTGAGGTCGGCCGAAGAAAAAGCTGGAACGACCGGGGCGGGCAGGCATGCTCGCCCCGTTCTTTTTTGCACCGCCTTGACAGTGAGCGTACCTTGGTACATAGTTACCTTGATCACGGCGGCGCTGCGAGCGTCGGTGTCACGACGGAGGCGAACATGATTGAAGTCGAACGCGTGCAAACCGGGGTACGGATGGAGAAGCGGTTGTTAAAGGTGTTGAAGGCCTTTGCGGAGTTGAAGGACATTACCTTGGGCGATTTGCTGGAGGGCATTGTCTTGCATGCCTTCGAAGGCAAAGCGCCGTTCGGCAGGGAGTCTCTGGGCCAAATTGCGGACTTGAAAAAGATTTACGGGCTCACGTTGCGGGCAACCGACAGCCACAAACTGACGGAGAAAGCGTCATGAAGGGCGCGGCGTTGTTCGTAGTGGGATTGCTTTGTGGCCTGCTGTTTATGGCCATTCCCCGAGTGAACGCGCATGCACACGCACTGCTCCAAGCAGTGCATCACGGCACATCTGAAGTGCGAGCACACAGCGACGAGAAGTTCACGTTTGTGGCCAATGGACCGATGGAACGAGTTGCACCTTTATTTGGCGCCGACAAGGAACGCGTGTGGGCGCCGCATTGGGATCCGCAATTCATTTATCCAACGCCAGCGACCGACCAGGAGGGTATGGTTTTCGCGGTGGCCCATAATCATCTGCAATCGGTTTGGGTGAATACGGAACTGGATCTGAAGAATGGACGAATCCAGTATGCATATATGATTCCCGACGCGCTGGTCACGGTGATTACGCTGCGACTGACTCCCCAAGATAATCGCACGCAGGTTGACGTGGAATACCAGCGCACGGCACTAAGCGCCGAAGCTGACGCGCACGTACGGCACATGGCCGAGGGCGATCGCAATTCGGGACCGGATTGGGAGAAACACGTTAACGCGTATCTACAGACCAGCGGTAAGTAAGCGCAGTTGACTGTTGTAATGCACCGCGGGGTCAACTGCGCTAATGTGGACGAGCAGGTAAATAGTCAGGCGAGAGTCCATGGCGAAACTTACGTTTCTGGGTGCGGCTGGGTGTGTGACCGGTTCGAAGTATTTGCTGGAGGCAGCAGGAAAAAAATTACTGGTGGACTGCGGGCTGTTCCAGGGAATGGAGGAGTTGAAGGAACGAAACTGGAAACCGCTGCCGGTAGATCCGACGACCATAGATTACCTGGTGCTGACGCACGCTCATCTGGATCACACTGGCTGGTTGCCGGTGCTGGTGCGAGATGGCTACCACAAATCGATTTTCGCGAATCCCGCCACGATTGAGCTGACCACGCTGTTGCTGAAAGACTCCGGACACCTTCAGGAAGAAGAAACCGAAGACGCGCAGAAACACAAGTGGAGCAAGCACCCGCACCCACAGGCGCTGTATACCTCCGCGGATATCGATCCGGTATTACGGTTGCTGAAGCCCATGCCTCGCAGCGGCGGATTCGATGTTTCCCCGGAATTTCATGTGGAATCCTATGATGCAGGGCACATTCTAGGCTCCTCCAGCCTGGAACTGACCATCACGGAAAATGGAAAGAAAAGCGTGGTGGTTTTTTCGGGCGATATCGGCAGGTACGACCAGCCGATCCTGAACGATCCAAAGACACCGGGTACAAAACAGATCGACCTGGCGTTGTGCGAATCGACCTACGGCGACCGCGAACACGAGTCCGGCGATCCGCTGCAAGAACTGGAAGCGGTGGTAACGCGCGTGGTGAAACGTGGCGGCTCCATTGTGATTCCGGCGTTCGCTATCGGGCGCACGCAAACCTTCATGTACTATCTGCGGGAGCTGGAGAATCTACAGCGCATTCCGGAAATACCGGTGTATGTGGATAGCCCCATGGCGCTGAGCGCTACCGACCTTTATTTGAAGTACAAAGAGGATCATGACGCGCTGTTTGCCCGCGACGAGCAGAACGGAGGAGACCCGCTGAGCGTTCATGAATTTCATCTGGCGCGCAGTGTGGAGGATTCCAAGCAGATCAACAACGTGAAGACGCCCTGCATCATTATCTCGGCGAGCGGAATGGTGACAGGCGGACGCGTACTGCATCATCTGGCCAACCGATTGGGAGATGCCCGAAATTGCGTGATCTTGGGCGGCTTTCAAGCCGAGGGCACACGAGGACGAGCACTCCAAGAAGGAGCCAAGACGCTCAGCCTTTTGGGAAAGACAGTGCCAGTGATGGCAGAGATTGTCGAGATGGGACAATTTTCCGCGCACGCCGGGAAAAGCGAGTTGCTGCGTTGGCTGACTGGGCTGCAGGTTCCGCCCAAACAGGTGTACCTGACCCACGGAGAACCGGAAGCGGCGCGATCTTTGCAACAAGCGATCGTCCAGAATTTCAAGTGGAAGGCCGCAGTAGCCCGCTACCTAGATACGGTGGAAATCTAGGGCATCGCGGTCCACGGCCGGACACAAATCCCCGTGACATTTTACAATTCCGATCAATCTAGAAGACATTCCTGTGACTAGGACCGCTTCGAGACTCGGATCAACGGCTTGAACTCGGAATTCTACAAAAAATGGGATTCCATGGACGGCCGGGCCGCAGCCAAATTGGTCTATTCAATCAATTTAAATAAAAAAGTTTGGAAAACGAGGAAACATTTGGAGAGGAGCTATCGTCTATAGAGGCAAGACCACTCGCGGGGTAGGAGACTGACCACCACAGGGCAACCGACCAACAGTCTCCTACCCCTTTCTTATTCCGGGGCGCTTGGTGGCGTCACCCGCGTCCGGTATCAGGACTGGGCGGCTGGGACGGCGCGAGCTTCCTCCGCGTCGCGAAACATGGGAGGAACTTCTGTAAGTTGTAAACCGGCCACGAACATGGGTGTCGGGGCAACGCGTCCCCATCGATTCAGTTCCCATTTCGCGCGGAGGAACTTTACTTCCCTGCGCGAAGAAATGTCCAGTACCATTTTCGTTGTGCCGCAGTAGAACTGCTGTGGAAACTTCAGAAGCGGCTTCTTGCCAAAGTCCTGCCCGTCCGCGGAACCCCAGATGGAGACCTCCAAGGATTCCTGCTCGAGTTGGTCGGTGACGATAAGACGGCACAGGAACGTGTGGGTTTCGCTGACAGACACGTCGATAGCTTGTCCATCCGCATTGGACTCCAGCTTGCTCCCTGCCGGAATTAACGAAAATTGTAATGCCACGGGTATTCCCTTCACGTTGCGTTTATTTAGCGGGAGTGTAGCACAAGGCAAACACAGACACTGTGACCCTTGCCATAGCAACGTGAAGCCTGTGTAGCTGCGGCTTTACGCCGCAGGGCTTTACGACCAAGGAATCAGCGCAAGATCCGGGTTTCCGTTAGACGTGAAGGTTGGCGAAACGGGCTTCGGCGGCGGCTAAGGTTTCTTCTTTTTTACAAAAAGTGAAACGGACCTGCGAGGCGCCGTCCTGAGGATTGTTATAGAAACTGGACCCGGGGACGCAGGCTACGCCGATGTGTTCAACAAGATATTTGGCGAAGGACACGTCGCGAGACTCGGCGGGATATTTAGACGCATCGAAATGGAAGCGGGAAAAGTCGGTCATGATGTAATAGGCGCCGCGCGGCTTATAAACAATGAAACCGGAATTCTCGAGAATGGCGAGAAGGCGGGCGCGCTTCTTCGCATAGTTCTCGGCAAGATGGTCGTAATAGGTTTGCGGAAGTTTCAGCGCGAGCGCGCCGGCTTGCTGCAGCGGAGCGGCGGCACCCACGGTGAGAAAATCGTGGACCTTGCGAATGGCTTGTGTGGCTTCTGCCGGGGCGATGGCCCAACCAACGCGCCAGCCGGTCACACTGTATGTCTTGGACATGCCGTTGATGACGATAGTGCGGTCGCGCATGCCGTCGATACGGGCCATGGTGATGTGCTCGGTGCCGTCGTAAAGAATGTGTTCGTAAATTTCGTCGGTGATGCAGTAGCAATTCCAACGCAGACACAGATCGCGGATGAATTCGAACTCAGCGCGGGTGTACACCTTACCGGTGGGATTGTTCGGAGTGTTCAGGATGATCGCCTTAGTGTGCGGCCCGAACGCCGCGGCCAATTCCCTTTCGTCGAAAGTCCAATCCGGCGGACGCAGTTTGACGAAGCGCGGCGACGCGCCGGAGAGAATCGCATCGGGGCCATAGTTCTCATAGAACGGCTCGAACACCACGATTTCGTCGCCGGGATTGATAATGGCCATCATGGAAGACATCATCGCCTCGGTGGATCCGCAACAGATAGTGAGTTCGCGCTCGGGATCGACGGCGACGCCTTGGGTGGCTGCGAATTTTTCGACGATGGCGTCGCGCAACGGCTTCGCGCCCCAGGTGATGGCGTACTGATTGATGTCGTCGGCGATGGCCTGGCGCGCGGCCTCCTTCACTTCGTTGGGAGCGGCAAAATCCGGAAACCCCTGCGATAGATTGACCGCGTTGTGCTTCAACGCCAGCCGGGTCATTTCCCGGATGACCGATTCAGTGAATTGCTCCGCCTTGGCGGAAAGCATGCGCCGCGCGATGTGCGTCATATTCGCTTCAGGAGTAGACATGGGGAAATATTGTAGCGCACGCGCGAAGAATCGCGAGTACACAGGTTTGTTATCTTATTTGAGCGATTGAGTTGCTTTCCGGAGTTGGATTCTGCGGCCTACAGAGTGGAAACGCGATGCACGGCGGGTTCGCACTATCCAGTCTTCAACTCGCAGCAACGCTTTACTCGACCAGCGACCAGTTGTCGTCCGGATTGTATTCCTGAATCGCCGCCGCGGTCTTCACTGTGTCGGGACCCAGGTCCCGTTCGTAGACAAATCCGGCAGGGCCCATCAGAAACGTCATGATTCCGGTTTCACCATACTTCACCGGTGTCGCCAGAACCGCAAACCCGTCAGTCATCTTTCCATTTACAATGTAGCTTCTTGCGCCACCGGGAGCATCGCCTCCCTGCGCAGTCAGGATCCGCAAAGTGTAGCCGTCGATGACTAGAGGTTCGTTCGTGGGAACCGAACCCAGCGACGATTTTACGAATTTGCTAAGGTGCCCGAGCGGACTGGAACCTTCCTTTTCGGAAACCGGCCAATACAGCCCGTCTTGCTTCCCCGAAGTGCTGATGATGCGCTGCGCATATTCCCCAGAGTTGCTATAGTTCTGGAAATAAATCTGTTCCGCGTTGCCCAACGCCACGCAAGCGTCGATGGTCAGCAGTTCGTTTCTGCCGATATTCCGCGCGCGCAATTCCTGTGCCCCAGCTATGCCATCGAAATACCAATTCCCCGACGTATTCTTCGCCAACGGCACTGGGAAAGCAAAATTGTCCGCGCCGATGTAAAGAACCCGGCTGCCATCGCTCATATCCACCCAGCGGTTCATCTGCTGGTACTTCGCGTCAAACCCATCCATGGCGGCCTTATCCGCGTCGGTGTCTCCGGTCATCAACAGATTCCTTGTTTCCACACCCACGACCCTCGCCAGCGCTGCAGAATCGCTGGTCTTCGCGGCCTGATCAAGCGCTCTCCCAGCTTCGTCAGGAGTTTGAAACGTGATTTGGGTGAGTGCCTTCCTGACTCTGTCCCGTTCGATTCTTCGAATACCGAGGGCGATACCCGCCAGCGCCAGCGCTCCGACTACAACCACCACAATCCACTTAGCGGTTTTGTTTTCGCTCATTGTCATCTTCGATCTCCTTCAGCACTCCCGCTCTCCTTTTGCCTTCTCACTCGACTACCGCCGCCGTCCGCCGCCGCCGCCAAAATGCTCCGCAGGCGCGTGCTGCCGCATCATGTGTTGTTGGGGACGCCGGCTTGCCATGCTGGCGCGACCTCGATTGCTCTCCGCGCGATTCATCGCGCCGTCTCCGCTCATTCGCGACCGGTTCTGGTTCCACCCGCGGCTTCCGTAGCTGCTGTCGTTGGCGTGTTCGGCACCGAGGCTGCTCGAGCCAAGGTTGTTCGACGCCATGTGCTGCTCTCCGCCGGTATTATTCATCCCGTTGCTATAACCCCCGGCTGGCGCTACGCCCGGACCATTCCGCCCGGCATTCGGGTTCTGCACTCCGCCGTTCCCGCCAATCAAACCGTGGTTCCCGTTGGCTCCGCCATTGGGCATATTGGCTGGACCCGTTCCAGGAACATCTTTGTGCCAGCCGCCGTTCGGCCCGAAATATCCATTAGGGTGATATCCGCCATTGGGTCCGTAGTGCGTGTCGGTCCCAGGATGATAGCCGGGATCGGGATGATACCCATTCGGCCCGTAGGGGCCGGGACCGTGTGGACCGGGACCCCAAGGGTGGTATCCGTTATACGTATTGTTATTAATGTATGTTGTATGGTTGAAGATGATCGTGCTACCGCCGCCTCCACCCCAATTACACGCCCATGCGTGGAAGCCCCAGCCAAAGCCACCGCCAGCCACGAATCCGCCGCCACCACCGAACATTATCCCCGCACCGAACGTTACGACCGGCCCAGCAAGCACCACTGGCGGCGTATACATCGGCACGATAATCGGTGCGCCATACACAACCGTCGGGTTGTACTGTGGCACATACACCACCTGCGGGTTCGCCGGCTGGATCACGATCGTTCCCGGAGTCGCTTGCGTCACGGTGATCTGCGCGGTCGACTGCAATGTGCCCGCCGTCTGCGCCTTCGCTCGCATCGCTTGCACTGCCGCCATCACGTCCGGTTGTTGGTTGTGAAATGCCTGGCCCAGGCTCGACGTCCACGCCAAATTCTTTGCCAGGTTATCCAGCACGTTAGGAAACTGCGTTAACGCCTTCACGCTCGGGTCCCAACTTTGCTGGTCAACTGCCTGCGCCAGGGCTTGGCCCGTCAGATTCGCGTTTTGGTGCAACCAATAATCCGCAATCGCCACCTGGTCCGGCACCGTCGATGCCGCCAGAATCTGCGCTACCAAAGCGTCCGGGTACAGCGCGATGGGTGCCACCAACGCATTCAGTTGATCCGTCGATTGTGGTGCTGGCGTTGGTCCATAGTTATTCTGCGGAGTTCCTGTCGCCCCAGCTTGCTGCGCTTCTTGCGGCGCATCCTGCGGTGCCTGCTGTTCAGGTGCTTGCTGCGCTTGTGGTGCCTGATACGTTTGCTGCGCCGGCTGATACTGAGGCGGTTGAGACTGATATGTCGTCACTGTCGCCATCGACGCTGCCAGCCCAACTCCCGTCGTGCGCACCGCCTGCCACCCGGCACTCCGTCCGCGCAGCGTGTACATTCCAGCTATACCGTTTCCTGAAACCATGCCCTGAAACTTCAGCACATTGCGTGTCTTCGTCTTGAACTGCAACTGATTCCCGTTGATCGTTCCTTCAATCGGACCGGATTGGTTTGGTCCTTCGAAAAATCCCGACAGTTTGTTTCCGAACTGCGCAATTTGAAGATGCTTCACCACTGTGAAGCCGTTCTCGATATTCGCTGAGTAAATCGTCCAATTCCCCTCGATGTTGGCCGGTGCCTCTTGGGCCACCGCGGCTATCCAACAAAGCAGCGAGGCGAGAACGATGCCACCCAGTTTCAGCATCCCATTGATCTTCCTCATCCCATCCTCCAACCCTTGGCAGGGCGTGCTTGCTTCATCGCGTCGACCGATGGAACGCACGGCGCAAGCCAACTTGGAATCCCTCAAAAATCCAGCGAGTTTTATGGTGTTCAAAAACACGAGGGCTCGAAATTCACGAAATCTCAGGCAGGATGGCCGGAACCCTCGGCCGCGGAACCACAACCGACGCATCCCCTTGGTGTGCCTTATTCTATAACTTATTCGGGTTCTGTAAAGGATCCACTGGTCAGTCCTCAATCTTTATTTCTGACGTAGAAGAAAAAGGCAGAACCGGCTCATCGGCTCTGTCGTCGTTGGTGCAATCATTTGGCCTCGGGGCCTCATGCAGGATGATCGCAGGCCCCGGCATGAAAGCCAGCGCTAGAACGGCGGCGCGAGCATAGAAGCCAGTGGCTGCAGAAGGTTGAGCAAGACTTGCAGCGCTTAGGGAGATTTGCGGCTGGGGTGATGGTTGGAGCCGATAGCGGCGGAGATGGCATTTTTGGCCGGTGCGCCATAGAGTTTGCGGTACATCGAGGCGTTGCGCAGAACGATCTGGACGTACTCGCGCGTTTCGGTAAACGGTATGGACTCGACGAATTCGGGAATTTCGTCGTAGGCGCGTTCGTTTTTCCACAAAGTAAGGCGGTCTTCGCCGGCATTGTACGCGGCGGCGGCATACTCCGGCGCGCCAGTGCTGCGGGTAAGCTCGGAAATGTACAGCATGCCGAGTTCGATATTGATGGCCGGATCGAACAAGGCCGCTTTGGTGTAGCGCACTTTGCGCTGCTTGGCGAGCCGGCGCGCTTCCTTGGGCAAAATCTGCATCAATCCAATGGCGTTCGCGTGGGACACCACATCGGCCTGAAATGTGGATTCTTGCCGGATCAGCCCGGCTGCAAACATAGGATCGAAATCGTCGCGCTCGGCTTCGCGGCGCAGCTGCGACTCGTAGGGCAGCGGGAACAATACCTTCCAGGCATTGGCCGGCACTTCCTCAAATTTGCGCGAGTCGAAACTGGCGATCGCCTGGCGCCCATAGTTCATGCCTGTCGCAAAATGGCCCTGGTCGAAAGCGGCTTGCGCGGCTTCCACCAAGAACCGCGGAGAAGCGGTTGCCGCGTATGCAGCTTTCAGTTCCAGTTCGGCGGAGGCGTCGAAGGCAATGGTGCGCAGAGCTTGGGCGCGATTCCAGCGATCCAGGACATTCGCGGCGATCGGCTCGTCGAAAGGACGCAGTGGCGGAGCCGGCGGAATCTGCGCCAGGAAATCGGGGGCTTCTTCTTCGCCGGTCCCGAGCTTATCGAGGCGGGCTTGCGCGGCATCGGCAAAATAACTGGTGGGGAAACGGTCGATGGTCTTCTTGTAGTAGGCCCGCGCGTGAGCGGGGTTTCCCCCACGTTCCGCGCTGCGTCCAAGCCAATAGAGCGCGTTCACAGCGCCGCCGGAGACAGGATACTTGCGCAGGAAGACCGCGATTTTTTCGTCAGCGTTGGGCTGACGATCGAGATAGGCTACCCAAGCGATGCGCCATTCGGCGTTGTACGCGTTTTTATCGCCGGGGAACTTATCTAAGACGCGCTGGTAATACTGGGCGGCCTTAGCGCGGTCGAGCTGGACCCAGTAATAATTGCCTCCGGCCATCAGCGCCTCTTCGCTCCAACGGCTCTGCGGGTATTTTTCAACGACCTTCTCAATATTCGCGAGCATCTCGCCCTCGTTCTTTTCCGAACGATAGGCCTGGGACAATGCATAGAGGCGCTCGGCATCCACTTCGGGATCGCTAACTGTCAGTTTTGCGAGCAGAGACGGCGCAGCTTTGGGATGTTGGCGGGATTCGGCGGAACGCATAAGCGCGTGTTGGCGCATGGGATTGGCGGAATCCTTGAACATCGCGGCCAGCTTGTCATATTCAACGCGCGCTTCTTTCCATTTATGCGCATCATAGAAAATTTCGGCGCGCTGGTTCTGGAGTTCGGCTGTAGCGTATGGAAATTCGTTGCGCAGCTGCTTGGTTAACCGCGAAAGAGCAGTAGCGGCCTCTTTCGATTCATCGGAGAGCGGCAGCTTGTAGTACAGGATCTGATAATCTTTGGCGGCGTTGACGAGCTTGTGTTGCGATTCGTAGGCACGCGCGCGAACGATTAACAGCCACGGTTTAGTTATCGTGGCGGGATAGCCGTCCAGCGCATCAATCGCATCTTCCGGCCGGCCGATTTCGGCGGCGGTGGGAGCATAAGCCGCCAGGATCTGTTCCTTGAAGGCGACGCCCGGATAATCCTTCAACAGAAGCGCGTATTCCTGAGCCGCTTCGCCATTCTTACGCAGTGCTCGATTGGTCTGTGCGGTCCAGAAAATCGTGTACTCGCGAAGCAGCGCATCCGCTTTGGCTTTCTGGAACCACGCCAGCGCTTGTGGAAAGTGTCCCTTTGTATAATCGTCGAAACCGAGGGCCAGTGCCGCGCGTTGCCCCCACACGCTGGAAGAGTGTTGATTCGCGAAAGCGGCAAGTTTGTCGTAGTCACCGGGACTGGAAGGATGCAGATTGCGCGCCAGCACGGCCAATTCTTTTTGTGCTGCGGCATCTTCGGGAGTAGCGGCGTCGAGCGCGGGTGCGGTGGTATTCAGCTTGCACCCGGTCTGGCAGGCAGGCGATCGCGGGTGAGTGGGTTTCTTCTTTTTGTGAGCGGTGGTCTGAGCGAAAGCGCCGGAAGCTACAAGGAAGAAAAAAGCCACGCAAACCAGTAGCGCCAAGGCGCGCAACGTAACAGCGGAGAGGAATTGGGAGCTAGCGCGATTTGCTGGCCGTGGCGTAAGGATATTCGCCGAGCAAGGAGGCATCCCCGTCGGCGAGAATTTCCACCAGCCACCGGTAGAAGTAATCCACCGGGTGGTCCATGATGGGTTTGAATCTACGATCGTACTCTCGATGAGCCTTTTCAATGTCGTCTTTCAATCTGATGCAGATGTCTTTGTGTTCGCGACCGAGCCTGACCTGCTCGGGTCGTAACATCTTAATATCCTGCATCGAAACCTTGGCCACACGATTTGCGCGCCGATGAAGCTCCTGTTCCTCAGGAGTTAACCGGTTGATATCGAACTCTGGTTCCTGCGACTCGGCCGCGACTTCCGTTTCCGCTGCTTCCAATTCTACCGGAATTTCCGGCGGCTCCGTGGGCGGGAAGTCCTGGAGCTGCGGTTCCGGGGGTGCCAAACGTATCGAAGCGGGACCGGAGGCTTGAGGCGTGGGAATCTCTGGCACCGGCTGAACCGGGGCAGCGGGAGCTTCCGGAGCTTGCACGGCGATGGCCTGGGTGATCCTCTCCTCGAGCGGGCTGCGAGGCCCTGGCTGCAAAGCCAGCGCAATGAATCGAGACAAAACTTCCAGGGCGGCGGAAAGCGAAGCAGCACAAGCCTGCGCGCGCAACAGCGGCGGCAGAGCATTGGTAGGCTTGGTGCTGGAACAGGCTGCGACTACGTCATTTATGGCCTGCTGCAGTTCCACGCCCGAGCGCTGAATGCCCGACAGGTTATCGCGTAGGGCCCGCGCGACCGCTTGTTCGACCGGGTTTGGTTCTGGTGACATGCCTGTTTTGGGGGCCTTTTGCCTGCAGTTCCCCCCGATTTTCCATTTTGCGTTCTGCAGGATGGCGCGTCAACGGCATAGGACACCGGTGTGCCTAAAGCGCTGATGCGAAATAGGGTTCCCTGGCGCCCCAGGGGCTGTCGGCCCTCAGGCTCCCAAAGGCAGCCTTGGCCAGGCAGCGGTCGTTTAGGGCACGACTGGCAGCACCAAAGCTGACGGATGCGCGGAGTCGTGGAGAATGGTATTCGTGGCGGTCGCCCATTTGGCGGAATCCGCCGCGGATTCGCCAGTGTTCAGGTTGCGGTCGAATCGGGGGAAATTGCTGCTGGAAACCTCCAGGCGGATGCGGTGACCGGCGCGGAAGACATTGCTGGTGGCCCATAGATCAAGAGTAAGCGCATAGACGGTTCCGGGTTTGAGCGGTGTAGCGGTGACCTGCGAATCCCGGTATTTGGCGCGCAGTATGCCTTCGGTGAGATTGATAACGGTGCCGTCCGGAGCCACGTCCACGAGTTTGCCGGCGAAATCCGTGTCGATGGCGGAAGACGACGCATACAATTCCAGGCGGATCGGGCCGGTGACTTCCAGATCGTGGGCAAGTGGAGGGGTGGAATAGATCAGAACGTCCTCGCGGTTCTCGATGCTGCGCTGGTCACTGGGGCCGGCAGCAAGGTGAATGGCGTCGCAACAGAGCGGGCCACCAACGGTCGGCACGGGTTTGCCGGGATCATAGGTAAACGTGTCCGACGGCTCAGAAGCGGGAGCGGAAGTGGAAAGCACGCCGTCGCCCTTGGAAGAATTGGCGGCGCCTTGGGAATGCAAGAAATATTTGGTGGATTTCGCGCGGGCAAGCGGCCAGTTGTCTTCTTCGCGCCAACGGTCGATGCCCATAACGAAAATCTTTACAGGCTTGCCAGTGGCGTACTCATTTCGCGCACCCTTGAACAGGAAATCGTACCAGCCGAGGACAATCTGGTCCTCGTCCACCTTCTCCGCTTCCGGACCGAAATCGACTTGACCTATTTTGCGCCCCATGCCGGAATGCCCACCGATTACCACGAGAAGGCGTTGTCCGTTGCGAGCCTCTTCTGTACCGCCGCTGGATTTAATCCCAAGGTAATTCCGCAGAGTGCCACCGAGAAAGAGGTCGTACCACGCCCCGATGTGCAGCGCGGGTACGCGAATATCGGGATAATGCTCTTCGATGGATATACTCTTCCAAAAATCGTCGTAAGTAGGATGCGCGAGCCATTGCAGAAAATACGGGGCTACGCTGCGCGTCGAAGCGTCAATGACACCTGGCGGGTTCAGGTTGAACACCGGATAAGCCGTGAGCGGGAGCGCGTTCACATCCTCCTGCGAGTTGGGGAGGTTTTCTAATTTATGCGCGACCGTGTCCTGCGCCAGTCCGGAGGTCCAGGATTCATTGAACCATTGTTCGAAAGCTCCGCCTTGATAGGTCCAGCCATCGTGATAATTACTGGCGGTGACCACCGGGCAAATCCCGGCGAGATGCGGAGGGTGGGCGATGGCGGCGAGCATCTGCGTGGCGCCCACATAGGAACCACCAAACATGCCGACCTTGCCGTTGGAATACGGCCGCGCGGCGATCCATTCCACTGTGTCGTAGCCATCTTCGGATTCGTGGACGAACGGGATCCATTCGCCGTCGGAGGTGTAGCGCCCGCGCACGTCCTGGATGAACACGACGTAGCCAAGCGAGGCCGCGTGCTGGGCGAAATCGATGTCGTAGCCCCACGGCGATTTGCGATACGGGGTGCGTTGCAGCAGCACCGGGAATTTGCCCGACGTATCCGGACGAAAGATGTCGCCCCGCAGTATGACGCCGTCACGCATTTTGATTTCAACGTTGCGTTCGACTTTGACGCTATAGACCTCTTTTGCAACCGAAGGTAAAACTGCGATTACACACCATGCGAGGGCCCCACAGAGGAGCAGCCTCAGGATCGCCACGCGAATGCGCCATGATTGCGAATACATTCGAGAACCTCCGCCACTGCGCAGTGACAGCAACCGAATCAAAATGAAAAAGTAAGCAACCGGGCTAAATAAGCTGCACCCATTCTCGCTTCGAACCAGCAGAAAGGAAAGTGGTGACGAGTTGGTGAAGGAGCTACTGGAAAGCTGGCGTGCGTAGCATGAGGGTTGAGCGGTGGGGCATGGTAAAATAGGAGTTCAGGGGGCGACACGGTTTCGACGGAAGCTGTCGCGTCCCGGAGGCATGCCGGGGGCCACCCGCCCGTAACTGGATGGAAACTAGAACTGCCAACAACAACTTGGCACTTGCTGCTTAATTAATTAAGCGCACGCTTCCCCGGGCTTTGCTCACGGGCCCGGAAAGAAGCGTCGTACAGTGAGCTGGCCTGAGCCTTTCGGTCCGTAAGGCTTGGGCGAGAACCATCGGACTAGCCGGCTGCGTTTCTTGCTCGTTCCAAGCATGGCTGGCGAACCTAACGAACTGAGATAAGCATGTAGGCTCCGTGGCGTAGCGCTTTTCGGACGGGGGTTCAACTCCCCCCGCCTCCACCATTTCTCTTCATACCATCAGGGCTGTGATCACCCGTGACGGGGATCACAGATAATCGTTTGAACGAACTTATTATTCAAGGCAAGCCGGTTCGTCGGCGTCGGGTATACTTACTCGGGAGAACTACTACGGTCACCACTATTCTCGCCTCGCTTTCACGCATCACGGTTTGGCTCCAACAACAGTGGGTCACCAGAGTGCCCGAAGAATTGGCATTATGTGAGTTCGATTGCTCCCGAGAGCAATGTCAGTCCCACGAATGGCTTCAATGCGAACGGAGAGTATCCAAAGCTGCTGGAGAACTGATGCCGGCCGTCGTTCGGGTACGAGACTCGTTAGAGTAGCGATTATTTAAGACGCGACGGCGGGGCGCACGGAACGGCCTGTCGCCTTCGGAATATTGTTTGGTTTTGCGTGAACCGCGGCGGCGCGCGCCACCTGCATAACATGTATTTTGGCAACCAACAATAAAGCCGAGAATGTAACTACGATCAACGCAACTTGCCACCAACCGAAAATACGGTCGGAATTCCCCATCATGCCAATGCCGATAAAACAGAAGATGAAGTGCGTGCAGAACACCTGCAGTGAGGACTGCCCCATCAATACCAGCGGACGAATCGAAATCGTCCTCATAATAGCCCGAAAGCGCACCAGCACCATGGCCAGAGCCGAAAAATTAATGAGCCGAACGATGCCGAAGTGCCACTTGTCAAAGAAAACCGCCAGCCGGGTGAGGTTCAAGCCATAGATCTGCATGTAACGCAGCGTGAACAAAAACACCACAATCGCGGCCGCTGGGATCCAAGTGCGCCGGGCCCAGGCTTCCACCGGCAGATCGTCTTTGGCCCAGCGCACTCCAGCCCACATTCCCGCCACCCACATGAATTGCCAAGCCCACAAATTGAATGCGCCCATTTCGTTCAGCGGTATTTGCAAGCCGAAGTGATGCGCCAGGAAGGCGTAACAAGCTTCGCGCAAGCCGAATTGTGCGAGCAGCCATAGAGCGAAGCTGGAACCGAGCGTGACCTTCCATCCGATTCGAGCAGCGGCCAAAATAATGAACGGCGAGAGAAACAGAAAAATGATGTATAGCGGAATAATGTCCAGAAGCGGCGGCCGGTACATTAACAGCAAAGCGTCACGCAGGGCACGCGCGGGCCCAGCGGCGAAATAAAAATCCAGGAGATTGTATAGGCTTTGGCCATGCTCGCCCATGGCGTAGCGAGCGGCGACGCCGAACGCCAAAACCAGCAGCACCACGTGGTATCCATAGAGCTTCAGCGTGCGCCAAAGCAACTTGGTGGTCATCTTCTGCGCACCATCGCGGCTCAACAAGCGAAAGTAGATGCGCCCGGTGAACAGCGCCGACAGAAAAATAAATCCCTCGGAGGCCGAAATGAAGCCAAACGGCTGATTGACCCAAGGCGTGAGAGCGGTGGGCAGATGGGTAAGGGTCATCCAGGCCAACATCAATCCACGGGCGGCATCAATTTCTATTTCGCGTTTCATCGCATCGTCATCAGATAGTGGGACGGCCTGCGCACGGTTGCCGGTTACAGCAAATAGAGCAACGTGCAAGTTCGCCGCCAATTTAAGTCGCTTGGAATTAATACTGGTTAAAAGAGAAATGGAAAATACAGGTTTCCGAATATCAGGTGGGAGGTAAATTGTGCAGGTTTCGCAATCCGCAGGGCTGCCGCTAACTGTGGCCACAGCAGACTACTGGCTTTCTCCTATTCTGAACTACAAAACAGTTGAGGCCTCCGGGTCGAGGGCCAACGCTAGCCCTCGACTTCAGCGGCTCGGCACTTTTCGAGAGGAAATTCAGTTTTGTTTAGTGGTGGTGATTTGCGTATTCGGCGGCGGCCTTCAGTTCGCGGTCGGCTTCCTCGATATGGTGTTTCGCAGCTTCGGCATGGCCGCCTAGCTCGTCCTTATTAGCCTTTTGCGCGGCATCGGTGCTGGCCCACGCTTCCTGGAGATGATGCTGTGCCGCTGCGAGATTGGGATGATGGTTCGGATCGATATTCTCGACGGGTCGTTGGGCACAAAGCATACCAGCACCAAATAATGCGAGGCCCAACGCACTGCCGAGAAGAACATTCTTGCTTGTCATGAAGTTGGCTCCGTAAAGTAAGTTTGGCCCAACAGGAGATATAGGCCTGGGCAGGGGCTTACATTAGCCCGAATTCCCTCTTTTTTCAATTGGAGTGTTTCTACGACGCGTGCTGAATGCAATAGATACCACCACCAGCGTCACGCCAGAGTCCAGTAAGAGTCATGTGCTGGTGGCGGACTTCATGGTTTGCACGGCGGCGAGGCGCTGGCGCGCGTAGGTGGACCACGGACCCGTGGGATCCAGCTTTATGTAGGTTTGCCAATGCTCGCGAGCTTCAGAGAAGGCGTGGAGTTTCTCGCAGACGAAAGCAAGGTTGTAGTGGGCGTCGGATAGGCCGGGATCCAAGCGAACCGCTTGCCGCAGGTGCCGCTGGGCGTCTTCGAGCTCGCCCATTTCTTCCAGGACGCTGCCAAGATTGAAATGCGCCAACGCTTTCTGGGGATTCGCAGCGGCAGCGCGCTGAAAATAGTCGGCGGCTTTCTCGAAATCGCCGTTTTCATAGTAAAGCGTGCCGCAGTTCAGCAGCGCGTCAACATTGTTAGGATCAACGTCCACGCAACGGTCGTACGCGTCAATGGCTTTGTTTTTGTTTGCTGCGTCGGCTTCGTAGGAGAGCGCCATGGCCATCCAGTCGTCCGCGCTGCGCTGTTCGACCATAACTCGGACGCTCTCATGAAGCTCGCGCGTTTCGAAATTCAAAACAAACTGGCCAGAGAGAGGTTCCAGCCGAGCGGACCCCTGCTCAACCAGAACGTCTTTTCCGTCGGAAAGAATGCGCAGTTGGGAGAGTGGAGTGTCAACCTGGGAGAGCTTTTCGTTCAGGGCGGCAAGCGCGCGTTGTAAACGGTTCGCAGTTACGCCGTTTTCTAGCAACTGTTTGACGGTGCGCAAACCGATGAGATCCCGGAAATCGTAGTACGGCGTGCCCTGGTCCTCGCGGGGAGAAACCAAACGCAAGCGGTCCCAGTAGTCCAACTGCTTGCTGGTCAGACCAAGAATTCGTTGAACATCTTCGGGGCGGAATCGATCTGTTGCACCCATCGAGAACTAGCTGGCCGCTTTCTTCCCCCGTTTTTGCGCTGCGGGCGCCAGTTGCACCGCGCGAGCCGGCGGTTTCTTGCCGCCGGGCACTGCCACTGGCCCGGCTTTTGCCGCAGGCGCCGTCGCCGCCGGGGCAGGTTTTTCGGCGAGGCTCTTTTTCAGGGCATCCATCAAGTCAATCACCGGAGCGAGATGCGGCTGAGGCGCCTCGGTGACCTCCTGACCCTGCAGCTTTGCTGCAATCATAGCACGGACATTATCGCTGTATTCGTCGCGGTATTTTTCCGGCTGAAACGGTCCGGCAAGACTGGAAATAAGTTGCTCCGCCAGCTTTTTTTCCTGTTCCTTCACTTCGACTTTATCGGTGGGCACCGCTTCGGCGGCACGAATTTCATTGGAATAGAACATCGTGTGCAGCGTGAGCGTCTTTGCGCCGGGACGAATGATCACAATGTGCTCGCGCTGGTGCATGGTGATTTTGGCGATGGCGGCATAGCCGGTCTCCTGCATCGCTTTCATCAGCAGGCTATAAGCCTTCAGCCCGGGATCCTCGGGAGTCAGGTAGTAGGAAGCGTCGAAATAAAGAGGATCCATCTCGTCGAGCTTCACGAACTCCACAATTTCCATAACTCGCGCAGATGGCGGCTCGATTTTGTCCAGCTCTTCTTCGCTGAACAGCACGTATTGGTCCTTGTCGTACTCGTATCCCTTGACGACTTCCGAACGTTCCACATTGCGGTTACACACGGGGCAAAACAGCGGCTGCTTCAGGCGGGAATGGCAAACGTTGTGGAGCTGGTTGAAGCTGACGCGTTCACCGCGGGCGGCGGCAAACATGCGCACGGGGATAGAAATTAACCCAAAAGTGAGGTGGCCCTTCCAGACGGTGGTTGCCATGGCGATGGCACTCCTTCCATAGAGAGCGAGATGGGGCAATGACGAGGTTCTAAGGTTAGCGGGGGGCCGGGCCGCTTGGCAAGCCAAAATACCCTGCAAAAACGCCTAAAAAGTACCCCAAGGCTAGGAGAAACGCGTGCGCTAGAATACCCGGATGAGCAAGCCCAGAAAGCTGGAAGAGTACCGAAAAAAGCGGCAATTCGATCACACTCCCGAACCGTCCGGAGCCGAGGCTGGCGGGCAAACCGAGAATACATTTGTGGTGCAGAAGCACGACGCTGCCCGTTTGCACTATGACTTCCGACTGGCCATAGATGGGACGTTGAAATCCTGGGCTGTTCCCAAGGGGCCATCACTAAATCCCAACGACAAACGCCTGGCGGTGCAAACGGAAGACCATCCGTTGGACTACGCCAATTTCGAGGGCAATATTCCGAAGGGCAGCTATGGCGCGGGCGAAGTGATGGTGTGGGATCGGGGAACTTTTCAATTGGAAGGAAAAGGAAACGCCCTGCAACAACTGCAGCGCGGCGAAATCAAATTTTCGTTAAACGGCGAGAAGCTTCACGGCAGCTTCGTCATTGTCAAACTGAAAAACAGCCAGAAGGGCAACGAGTGGCTGATGATCAAACACAAAGATGCCGCCGTGGATCCCAACTGGGATATCGATGCGCACGACGGATCGGTGCTCACCGGCCGGGTGCTGGAGGAAATCAAAACCGAAGAGGCGCCCAAACACGGGCCAACGCCGTTGCACGCCGCCGACCTGGACGATGCCAGGAAAGCCACAATGCCGGCGCGAATGGGAGTCATGCTGGCCAGTATCGGCGATCATCCGTTCTCGGACCCGAATTGGCTGTTCGAAATCAAGTGGGATGGAGTTCGAGCGCTGGCGTGGATCGACAACGGTGAATTGAAACTGCGTGCACGCTCCGGCTCGGACATCACTTCGCACTATCCGGAATTAGCCGAACTGCCCCAGGCGTTCAGTGGCCACCAAGCCATTCTTGATGGAGAAATTGCCGTGCTGGACAGCCGCGGGCACAGCGATTTCGAAAAGCTGCAAGAGCGCATGCACGTGCGAAACCCCAGCCAGACGCTCATTTCCCAATATCCCGTGGTGTATTTTGCGTTCGATCTGTTGTATTGCGACGGTTACGATCTGCGCTCGTCTCCCTTGCTGGAACGCAAGCAGCTCCTACAGCGCTTGCTGCACACTTCCGACCGAATTCGTTATTCCGACCACCAGTTGGAAAAGGGGAAAGAATTATTCGAATTGGCGAAACAAAACGAGCTGGAGGGAATTGTCGCGAAACGCTTCGACAGCCGTTACGTCAGCGAGCGCAGCACGAATTGGCTGAAGCTGAAGACTGCCAAAACGTTGGATGCGGTCGTAGGTGGGTGGACTGCTCCGCGCGGCGCGGGCCTGCCGTTTGGTTCATTACTGCTGGGTTTATACCAGGGAGACCAGCTGCAGTTCATTGGCCATGCAGGCAGCGGATTCAACGCGGAAACCCATAAGCAAATTGTCGAAAAATTGGAGGCGTTGGAAACCAAGAAATGTCCCTTTGAGAAGGTGCCCGAAACCAACGAGAAGGCCACCTGGGTCTCACCCCGTTTGGTTGCACGCGTACGCTTCAGCAGTTGGACTCAGGAAAAACGATTGCGGCACCCCGTGTTCCAAGGCTTACGCGACGATGCAAAGCCACATGACTGTCAGGTGGAAACGGAGGTGACGGCCACGGATTCGCCCGCGGCTCAGCCGGAAAGGCGTCCGCAGGTCGTGCATGCGCCTCCGGTAGTGGGAAAAGTTCTAAGTTCGAAAGCGCAGATCGAAGCCGAACTGTTTAAAGGCCATGCCGAAAATATCACCTTGGAACTGGATGACAAGCGCTTCCGGCTCACTCATCTGAACAAGATCTATTTTCCGGAATCGGGCTATACCAAACGTGACCTGATCGCTTACTACTACCGTATGGCCGATTACGTTTTACCTTTTTTGAAGGACCGTCCATTGGTGTTGCGCCGTTATCCCGACGGCATCAAGGGTCAGGCGTTTTTTCAGAAAAATATGAACGATAGCTTGGGCCTGCCGGAGTGGTTCAAAACCGTTCCGGTCGATTCGGAATCCAAAGGCCAGCAGATGCCGTATGCCATCGCCAACGATCGCGCTTCCCTGCTGTACCTGACCGGGCTTGGCTGCATTGATCACAATCCCTGGAGCAGCCGTTATCCCGACTTGGCGCATCCGGATTATTTTTTCTTCGATTTGGATCCGTCGGAGGGCGCTGATTTTTCCGTGGTGGTGAAAATTGCCCAGGCAGTTTACGAAAAGCTGCAGGAATTGGGGCTGAACGTGTTTTTGAAAACCTCGGGCGCAACCGGAATTCATCTGTATCTTCCCGTCGAACCCATCTATACCTACGAGCAGCTACGCACATTCGCCGAAATTGTGGCGCGCATGGTAAGCGCCGAGCATTCCAAGCTGGTGACCAATGAGCGCACGGTGGCAAAGCGCCCCGTGGGGACGGTGCTGATTGACGTGCACCAAAACGCCGAAGGACGCCCGCTCGCCGCTCCCTATGTGGTCCGCGCATTCCCGATGGCTCCGGTTTCCACTCCGCTGCTGCCCAGCGAACTTCGGCCAACCTTGAAACCCGAAAAACTCAATATCAAGACCATGCCGGCGCGACTGAAGGAAAAAGGCGATTTATGGGCTGGCTTCTGGAAAAAGGCTCAGCGATTGGATGACGCTATTAACCGGCTGAGCGGAGGGATCGCGGGATCACTGTGAGTTTGTTTGCGCGCCACAACCTCCACTAACCGTCGAAAACGTGGAACGTTTGTCAGCGGCAACGTGCGAATAATCCGTTAGGCGCCGTGCCGGCTCTTGGACTGCGCGACTACGTTGATGCTGGCTCCATCGGGAATCAGCCGCTCTAGTGGGGCTGTGTCGAGTGGAACAGGCTTTCCGGTATCGGCATTTCGTAGCACGTAGCCCACATGCTTCAGAAGTTCCACAAATTCGCCAAACGCGTGATGAAGTTCAGCGTGAACATAAGGCGACATCTCCATAACCAGGGTTGGGTGAAAGCGACCTAGGGTCTCGGCCGCACCCTGCAACACCGGGAGTTCGTGACCGTCCACATCTATTTTGATCAGATCCAGGCGCGTGATGTTTTCGCGCCAAACGAAATTGTCGAGCGTTTCCACAATGGCGCGTTCGGCGGAAACCAAGCGACCGCGATGCTTCGGGTGAACCGTTCCGCTGTTCTCGAGCGGCCAACTCGCATAGATTTCGTGCTCGGCCGGGTCGGCAGAATCCGCGGCAAGCAGGATTTGCTGTGGGTACGTCCGAGCTCGCAGTTCCGGGTTCAACGCCAGATTACGCTTCAGTTTGGCGAAAGCGAAATCCGCCGGTTCGAAGGCATACACTTTGCCCGAGCCGCCGACACTTTGCGCGATGGTCAGAGTGTGCGCACCAATGTTAGCGCCAATATCGAACACCACATCACCCGGCTGCACGAGCTTCTGCAGCGTTTTTTGCGTTCCAGGCTCGAACGCTCCAAGAAGATATATAGAAAAGTCGATGCCTTCATTCAGATCCAGGTGATAGCGAATGCCTTCGCGCTGCACGATGGCAGAGTCGCCTTTCCCGAGCAGCTTTCTGCCAAACGAAATGAACCTGTAAGCAGCGCCGGCGAGCGACACCTTTGTCTTTGTAGTGAGCATGTTCAGGAATGCCCTGGGCCTTTCCGGAGCGCGATGAACGCGAACATGGCAATCCCGGGCATTTGGAAGCGTAGCGCCCGTTCCAAGCCCGCCCATGCGCCGTGCGTGAATCCTGGCATAAGGTTGCGCATGGCCACTCCGCCGGAAACCAGATAGCGGAACGGAAGGAATGGACGCACCTGTTCGATCGAGAACTGGGGGAATTCCACCGCGAATTTGGCGCGATCGCGTGCGAAGACGATCCACGGCAAAGCCCCGTTGGCGCCGGAAAGTGGGCCGGAAGAGGGGAAGGTCCACTCTCGCGCGTCGGGCTGAAATGGTTCGTGATGCAAATGAGAATAGATGACGCGCGACCAGGGCGTAACCCAAGGTTCGATCATCAGGATTTTCCCGCCGGGCTGCAGGCATCGGGCCGCCTCTGCCAAAAACCTCCGGACATCGGGCAGGTGGTGAAACACATTGCTCATGACGATGGCGAGGAGGGAACTCGAAGCGAAAGGCAGTTGCGTGGCATTCGCAGCGATTTGCACCCCCGGACACGGAAAAACTTCGGAGGTAACCAATCCAGGAATGAATCGCGCACAATAGCCGGCGCCGGAACCCAATTCCACAACGACGCCCTTTCCCGGAGGCAAGGATTCCGCCAACAAGGTGTACCACTCATCGTAAATTGCACGCAGAAACGGCTTCGAAGCAATAATGTCGCGGCGCAGTTGCGTAGTGGCCGGATCGTCGAGATCCAGCGAAGCGGTAAGTGGATGAGCCAGTAGCCGGCGAAGAAGTGAAGCGGCCAAGGAGAATCAGCCTCCGAGCCGCATCCAGGCATGCCAACAGATACGCAACATGCGCCAGCCGTTCGAAAATACCTTGGTCATCTTGGTGACCCCGTGGATGCGCTCCTGATAATGTACGGGCACTTCGACAATTTCCAGATGCAGCTTGCTGGCGCCAAAAAGCAGTTCGTAATCGCCCCAAAGATCCTGCATTCCCCAAGTGCCTAGATAAGGTTCAAGCCGCAACCAATCCCTGCGCCAAAGCACTTTGGTGCCGCATAGGGTGTCCTTGATGCGCTGGTCCAGCAGGAACGAAAAAATCAGACTGAAAAATTTGTTGCCGAGGATGTTGGCGAACTTCATCGCCAACTCCTGCATGGGATAGACCAGGCGGCTGCCGTTGACGAACCCCCCGTGCCCTTGCACCAGCGCGCGGAAAAAGAACGGTAACTCTTCGGGCATGACCGTGAGGTCGGCGTCCAGAATCATTAGCACGTCGCCGCGCGCTGCCCAGAACCCGGTCCAGACGTTTTCGGCTTTGCAAATTCCGGGCCCATCGATCAGGCGAATATCCTTTTCGGGATAGAGCCTCTGCATCCGCCGGACTTCGTCGGCAGTGCCATCAGTGGATTTATCGTCGCAGAAAATAATTTCCGTGTGACTGCCCATTTTCGGTATGCGGTCGACAGCCGCCTGGATGTTTCCCACTTCATTGCGGCAGGGAACGATGACGGAAACACTGACCTCCGATTCCGCGACGGGCGGAACAATCGGACGCGCCACCATCACCTGCATCAGGCACAGGCGTCGCAGTCCCGGTAATCGAGCGATGAAATCATTGATGAAGCCGCTCAGCAATGGGACGACCTTCGGAAAAAGTATAAGGCGGTGTTTGCGGACCAGACGAAAGCCGGCCAGGCGCAAAAATCCGCGCACATCGTTTTCGCCGACCCAATTGGGCTCGACAAACCGGGAACGCAAACGCAGCTTGGTGGCCAGTTCCAGGATGGGTTGCCAAAAATGGTTGTAGTTGACAATCACCAGCTCGGTCTGGGCGTGACAATGGGCGCGCACACGTTCGAAAGCGCGCAAGATGTCCACGGTATCGAAGATGTGGTCGAACAGGATGTAATCGAAGGTTTCGCGCAGATCCAGATCTTCCGGATCACACTTAACGAAATGAAATTCGGGGTGTTCTGCTTGGGCGTAAGCGACCATCGCGTCGCTGATTTCCACACCTACGCCATAAGCGGGTTTGGTGCAGTCCAGGAAATGGCCTGTTTCGCAGCGCAGCTCCAATACCCGCTTGCCCGGCTCGGTAATGAATTTCAACAAGCGTACAATGCGGCCGTAAAAATACTTGTTGCTCCGAATCCATTTGGAACGCTCGGAGGCTACGGATTCCTGATGACAGCGGCGCGCCTCGCGAACCCGTTCGAGAGCGGGCAGGCCCCAACTGCTGGACTGTTCGACTTCAGGCTCGATGCGAATCATGGGAACAGGTATACACCTGATTGGCATCATAGCAATGGAGCGCAAAGGCGGGGCAAGCGGTGGTGCCCCAAAGTGTCGTCTCAGTAGCTAACCAGCTTGGTTTCAACTGGCATGACAGTTTCGGCAAGTTTGCTCCACTTCGGAAGAAGCTCGGCGGCCCCAGATGCGCGGAGATAATCCATATCGAAGTGTGCCGGTGGAGCCCCTTTTTCAGGTCCGGAAACCTTGTGCGCCAATAGATTCGACACGTAAACGACCAGAATCATGTCCAAACCATTCGCAGGCACGCGGCGCGGGTGGTGATGATGGGCGATAGCCTCCACGATGGAATACGGGAGGCCCCACAAGCTAAGGAGATACGCCCCACTTCAGCGTGGGAGAAGTGAGTGAGCTTTTCCTCCACTTGGTAGAGCGGCACATGTTCGTCCCGGACCTGAGCGGAAGCACGCATGAAGTGCCCAGGAGTGCGCTCGGCGATTACCAGCTTGCCGACGTCGTGCATCAACGCAGCAAGCACAACCGCGTGCGGCAGGTTGCCATCCTTGGCGATACCCGCCGCAATGCGCGCCGTCGCTTTGGCGTGCTCTTGAAAGTCTTCGAGGAATTGCTGGGAGACATATTCGTTGGGGGTAAGCAAACGAAATATCTCCACAGTCACTACCAGGTTGTGGAGTAAGCTCATGCCCAGGCAACTCACGGCCGTTTTCATATCGCCCACATCGCGCACCAATCCAAAAAAAGCAGAGTTGACGAGTTGTAGAATCTTGGCGCTGACCGCCACATCCTGTTCCACGATTTCGGTGATCTGCTCAATGGTGGTCGTTGGACGCGCCAGGGCAGCCTTCAACTGAGTCAAAACGCGCGGCAAAGAAGGCAGTTCGCGCAACGATCCGACGAGGCTGGTGAACATCTTACTGTTGAGCACTTCGCCTAAACTGGTGGCCCGCGCAATACCGTCGCGAAGCATCTCCGGCTCGCATGGTTTGGCCAAAAACTGGTGCGCCACCGGAACCGCCCGTAGGGATGCTTGCATTTCTGTGTAACCGGACAGGATGATTCTCAGCATGCTGGGATATTTTTCCCGAACAATTTCCAGCAGTGCGGCGCCGTCGATGCCGGGCATGCGCATATCCGTCACGATTACGTCGAAAGGGGCGACTTCGAGCATAGAGAGCGCAGCTTCGCCACCCAGTGCAAAGGACATTTCCCATTCCGAGCGCATCGGGCGGAGCATGCGTTGCAGCGCGTCATCCACGAACAGAATTCGTTTCATATCAGCGCCTCCTCACGCACCGCGTTTCCACTCAGGGGAAGCCGCACAAAAAAAGTTGTGCCTTTTCCGATTTTCGTTTCGAACGTAATGTTGCCACCGTGCTTTTCCACGACAATGGCCCGTGCCAATGCCAAACCCTGTCCCGTACCTTTTGCCTACCTCTTTGGTGGTGAAAAAAGGATCGAAGATTTTTTCCCGAATATCCCGCGGAATGCCCGTGCCGGTGTCGGCGATACTGACTTCCGCCCAGTCGCCATCCGTTCGAGTGCGAACGGTGATTTTGCCCTTGTGCCCGGTGCCTTTGGTGGCGTCTTCGACGGCATGCGCGGCATTCACCAGCAGGTTCAAGAAGACCTGGTTTAAATCCCCCAAATAGCAAACCAGCGGGGGGAGCTGTCCAAAGTCCGTTTCCACGTCGGCCACGTATTTCAATTCGTTGCGCGCCACCACCAGCGCGCTTTCCAGAGCGCGATTCAAATCCCCGGGGGCTTTTTCGCTGGCGCGATCGACGTGCGAAAATTCTTTCATGCCCCGTACGATCGTGGACACCCGCGCAAGACCTTCCAGCATCTGCTCGATGGCCAGGGGAATTTCCCGCTCCAAATAGTTCCAGTCGGAATCCTGGCGCGCCCGCGCAACGTCATTCAGCAACTCCAGGGTCACTACCCCGCGCTCCGCAGCTCCATGCAATTCTTCGTATTTCTGCGCGAGTTTCGCTCCGGCCATGAAGGCCTGCATCAGGAAACGGGTATTGTCCGCGACGAATTGAATCGGTGTGTTGATTTCGTGGGCTATGCCGGCGGCCAATCGTCCCACGGCCTCCAGCTTCTGGCTGTGGCGCAATTCCAGCTCCCTCCGCTTGCGGTCCGTGATATCCACAAAGGAAACCACCGCGCCCACAATTTCTCCGTGGCGGCGAATCCGGCGGGAACCGTATTCTACGGGAAAGCCCGAGCCGTCTTTCCTCCAAAATATTTCATCCACAACGTGCGCGTCTTGGCCGTCGCTAAAACTGGCGAAAACAGGGCAGGCTGCAGCGGGATACGGAGTACCATCGGCTCGCGTGTGATGAATGACGTCGTGAATCTTGCGGCCCAAAAGCTCCTCCGCGGTGGAATAGTTAAGTAGCCGCAGACAAGCTGGATTGACGAACGTACAGTATCCTTGGCGGTCGACGCCGTAGATGGCGCCGGGAGTGGAATCCACCAGGAGCTTCACCAGTTCGCTGCGTTCGGCAAGCTCGGCAGTGCGTTGCTCCACTCGCTGTTCCAATTCCCGGTGAGCCTGTAACAGAGCTTCTTCATTGCGCTTGAACTCGGTGATGTCTTCGGTGATACCAACAATCTGATGCAACTCATTGTTCCGTCCCCGAAACGGAAAGGAGCGTTGCCACAGCCAATGCAAACTGCCGTCGCCCGCAATGATTCGAAAATAAAAATCGGCCAGTTTGCCCCGGGAGTTCTGGAAGCTCATGCGCTCCACGATTTTGCGGTCGTCCGGATGGATGAGTTCCTGCCAGGAATCGGGCTTGTCCAGCAATGCCTGCTGGGAACGCCCGCAAATTTTTTCAAAGGCCGGACTCACATATTGGAAGGGGCCATACGGGGTTTTGACCCAGAAAATCTGATGGATGTTTTCGGTTAAAAAGTTGAACTGGGCGTGGCTTTTTTCCAATTCTTCGAGCATGCCGTTGATGCTGTTGGCAAGAACCGCAATCTCGTCGTGCCCTTGCGCCTCGACCCGTTCGCTCATGGCCTTGCGCTCGCCGATACTTTTTACGTTTTGGGCCAGGTCGCAAATCCGTGAAACTACATATTTTTGGAGAAAAAACAGAATAACAAGCGACGACAAAACAGCACGCAGAAGTAGCGACCCGAACGTGTATCGCGCGCTCGCTACTCCCTGGGCGTAGATCGGCCTGGAGGTGTCCACGCGCAGAATAAACAGAGGCGTCCCAAATACGTCTGGAACCAGTGTGTAACCTCCGATTCGCTCCCGGTTCATCGGCCGTACTTCCACCTCCTCCGAATTGCGTTGCAAGGATTGGAACGCGACCGCGAAATCCTTCGGCAAAGGTCCATGCCCGAGTTGCACAAACGTTAAAGAGGTGTGCGTAAGATCACTCAGCTGCGCTCTGCCTTCCTCATCAAACCGGCGACCAACCAAAAACACTCCGCGCGAGTCGCCACCCCGCTCCGACGTCAGGATCGGCCGGGTGGAGATTAAATAGGGTCCGTCAGGAAATTCGACAAGGCCGTCCCGGGGCATGGTAGCCACCGAGGCGGGTTGCATTTCCGGTTTTTCGAAAAGCGTGTCCAGGAAACGAAATGGCACCGCCACTTCTGCGTGCGCTTGCGTGTCATACGCTTTGGCAAAGACGATCTTCCCCGACATATCCCGAATGACGATCAGATTGATGCTCAAGCCCTCCATTCCGCCATTCTGAAACTCGGGACTAATGTCGCTCTTCGCGGGATGGGCCATAAAATCATAAACGCGATCCCAGTACGCGTAATCGGCCGCGGTGGTGCCCAGGGAATGGTAAGCATCGTTTAACATCGTCACCGCGGCTTCGACGTTCTGTTTGGTTTGTTCGGTCTCCAGTTGCTCGAAATGGGAAAGAAGCAGGGGACCCGATAGAAGGTAGTTGGCGATCATGCTAACAAAAATGACTGCGGCGAAGATCGCCAGCATCCGGCGGGCAAGCTTAGCGCTAACGGCACAGCCACAGAAGGGTCGACGAAGCCAGGACAGGCGGCAGCATTTCCAAGCTGGAACAGTGCGTTCCGATCTCGCATCGGCCTGTCCGCTCACTTTGTCGTCCTGTTGGTTCATTTCTCGATCACATACGCATGGGTGTGCTGACAACGTTTGAGTTCGTGTAACTGCGTTGTCCCCTGTCCATGTAGAAACGTAAATTCCTCAATTACATGCCGACAACTCCGAAGTTGTCGCCGCCTATGCGGAAGCGCGCCAACCCTTCCAAGCGAATGCCCGATTCCCCGGGCGATTCCGAAGTTAGCTCGACACTTCCTTTCTTATGGCTCCTTTCATGCATGTAAGGAACCACGAACGGGAGGATGCTATGCCCACCTCAAACCTTCGGCCCCCAACCTATGCCAAGCCACGCCGGAGCCAACGCATACTGCTGTCCGTGCCCATCCTGGTCACCGGGCAACATTCCGGTGGGGCGATGTTTTCTGAACAGACAAAGACGCAGGTGGTTAATGCGCACGGTGCGATGATTCTGTTACGCGAGCGCGTGGTGGTCGGACAGAAGCTGAAAATCAGGCATCTGTCCACCAGCGAAGAAGCTTCCTGCACGGTTATGGACATTAATAAGGGATCCGCAGACATCCCGGAAGTTGGAGTAGCCTTCGCGCAACCGTGTGCGCAATTCTGGCGGGTGTTTTTTCCTCCCGAGGACTGGAGCCCCCATATCCCCGAAGCCAAACGAATCTCCTTTGGCGACGGTCCAGCAAAAACGATCCTGAGCGAAAAGTGAGGTGCGCCACGGATAGAACGCTGTAGCCCCCGCCAGGGTTGGCCGCATCCAAATCCAGTGTCAAAACAGGTAAATTTTGGTATCGTCTGCCGGGGGTGGAATATGACCAAATTTCACATAATGTTCGGGTTGGCGGCATTGCTCGTTGTCGGCGCAGGGTTGGCCCTGCTGGCTAACAATCTGCGAGCGGGCGACAACGCCCCCGCGGTTGGAACGGAAGCGCCGAATTTCACGTTAAACTCGCAGGATGGTAAGCCGGTCAGTCTGAGCGAATATCGGGGCAAATGGGTGGTTCTGTATTTCTATCCGAAGGATATGACCACGGGCTGCACCATCGAGGCGCACAATTTTCAACGAGATCTGCCCAAGTACGAAGCTAAGAACGCCGTCGTTCTCGGCGTGAGCGTCCAGGACGAAAAATCGCACCAGGAGTTTTGCGCCAAAGACGGGCTGCATTTCAAACTGCTGGCCGACACGAACCATGAGGTTTCCGAGAAATACGACTCTTTGACCAACTACGGCGTAATGAAACTCTCCGCCCGGCATACCTTCCTGATCGATCCAAGCGGCAAAATCCGCAAAATCTGGACCGATGTTGACGTGAAAAAGCACAGCGACGAGGTTCTGGCCGCGCTCGACCAGATGGATAAGACTGGAAGCTGATTCCCTCAACACACGCGGCTCTCTGATTCCGTAAGTGGAATTTTCGGGAAAGGCTCGCTACAATGCTCGGCGCTCTGTCCAGGAGGTTCACATGGTCCGCCGTAGCATGCTCGTTGCCACATTTCTTTCTTTAGTGCTGTGCGCCGCCGCGTTATTCCCGGCGGTTGCCGCGCGCACGGAAACCGTTAGCTATAAGAGCGGCAACGAAACGGTCAGCGGCTACCTGGCGCTGCCCGAAGCACGTGGCAAGCATCCCGCGATTATCGTGATCCACGAGTTTTGGGGCTTGAACGATTGGGTGAAAGAACAGGCCCAACACTTTGCCGAGCTGGGATATGTGGCTTTGGCCGTCGACCTTTACCGCGGGAAAGTGGGCACCACGCCCGATGAAGCGCACATTCTAATGCGCGGGCTGCCCGACGATCGTGGAATGCGCGACCTGCAAGCGGCGTTCACCTATCTGTCTTCTCGCCCAGATGTGGAAGCAAACAAGATTGCCGTGATCGGCTGGTGCATGGGCGGAGGCTGGTCGATTAAGCTGGCGGAGGATCAGCCGAAGTTGGCAGCCTTTGTCGTGAATTACGGTTCCCTGCCCACGGACTCGTCGATCATCGCGAGAATCAAGGCTCCGATGCTGGGCAATTTCGGAGCCGACGATCGGGGCATTCCTCCGGAGGCCATTCACGCCTTCGAGTCCGAAATGAAGTCCCAGGGAAAGACCGCCGACATCAAGATCTACGAGGGTGCCGGACACGCATTCCAGAATCCCAATAATAAGGATGGCTATCGGAAAGAGGCGACCGAAGACGCCGACAAGCGCATCGACTCGTTCTTCCACAAAGAGCTTCAAGACTAAGAATCTCTAAAAGTAAATAAGCCCAGGTCCTTTGCCATCCTTGGAGAGTAAGACTTCCAGTGCGATTAGATTTTCTCGGATGTCGATATCCTGAAACTTGGTCTGCGAAACCAACTGTTCAAATCCCTGCCTCGTGTAGGCGCGCTTCAGCAGCATGAATCGAAACGTCAACTTGGTTATGACCTCATTCAGAACGCCGACGTGCATTTCACCGACGGCTTGATCTATTGCTTCGTTGGAAGCGTCGCGATTTAAGTCAATGATCAGAGCTTGGCCTCCAGGCCGCAGGACACGATACATCTCTTCCAGCGCGCGCTTCGGTTCGCTGAAATTCTTGAAGGCCGCAGAACAAACCAGAAAATCGAATGTTTCATCGGCAAAGGGCATGGCCAAAGCATTGCCCTGGCGAAAATCCACGCGTACTCCGGCGTTGCGCGCGTTGGAGCGGGCTATCTCGACAAAGGTCTTGCTGATATCCAAACCAGTGATTTGATATTGACCGAGTTTCGCCAGTTCGATGGCGAAGTATCCCGGCCCGGGCGCAACTTCAAGGACATTGGCCCGAGGCGGAATCTGTTCGGCAACCCGGCGCGCCAACGTTCTAAAACGATCGAGCGACTTCCTGGTCAGCCCGGCGTACCAGCGCGCCACCGCTCCTTCCATTCCCCGGCCTTTATAAGGTTTCAGTGTAGATGCATAAGCAGCAGACATAAGGACCTCCCTCAGAAACGATCCTAGTCCGGCAGCGAATTGCGCTGAATCTTTACTCGGTCAGTGGGCAGCCTAACTCGGCGAACACGCAGTTCTGACCGGCGAAGAACGCTGAGAGCAACACCAAGTGGATCGCAAAAGGATGGATGAAGCAGGTGCAAATAGGTGAGTTCAGGCGTTCGCGAGCGTTTTCAAATCCGGCACTCGCAGCAAACGCTCGTCGGCGGTAACCAGGGTCAAATCGTAAGCCCGGGCAGTGGCCACCAGGAATCGGTCAGCAGGATCCTTATACCCAAGCATTACAAAACGCACCTCGTGCATCACCCTCCAGTCCAGCGCCGCTTCCTGTAGATCCAACTCTGATCTCGTTTGATCGAAAAACTGGCCAAAGTCATCATGGATGACGATCTTCCTCTTCTCGAGCAAAAGGATGGTTTCCCATATGCTAATTGGCGACAGAAAACGAGAATTGCTCGGCTCAGTGATGGCGCGGTGCACTTCGGAAGAGAGTCTGTGAGGTTCGCGGAACGCCCAAAGCCAGATGTGGGTGTCCAGAAGGAGTTGCATCAAGACTGATCCCCAGGATCCTCAGCTGCCTCCCAGTCCGAAACGTCCGAGATCGGGCCCACAATGTCTCCTAGTATCTTCATTTTGCCGACTCCCCCGCCCAGCTTGATACGTTTACCCGGTACATCGGACGGCGGTTCGATGCGAGCGACTGGTTGGCCAAAACGCGTCACCATGATGGGCTGACCAGTCTTACGAACTCGCGCGAGTACCGCCAGGCACGTAGCCTTGAACTTTGAAATGGCAATCTCTTCCATGAACAACTCCTTCGCCGAGTGAAGAATAACACGAGATAAGGCTATAGTCAAACCATTCTCCGACCATGGTCCATCTACAGGGAGATCATCGGCTTACTTCCGCTCCTCCTTGGCTTTTTTGTCAAGCCAACGCTTATACGGGCGCTCGGATTACGGCTCGTCGTCTCCTTCGGCAGGTCCGCTGAGCTCCGTCTCCAGCGGCTGGTGGGGATCGATTGGAGTAAGCCCAGCCTTGGTGAGTTCCTTGTTCAAATCGGGAATATCGCGATCGCGTAAGGTGGCCCAGCCATGTTGCAAGGCTGTTTCGCTATCTGCGAGTTCGCGGTAAGCCGCGTTGGCCTGTGCGGTGGGAGCGGCATCGGCTCCATCGGCGATTGCCAACATTGTGGCGAAATCCTGGTTGATGGTCGAAAAATTCTCTGGCTGTTTGCCACTTCCGGGTATGCCATAGAAACTGTGCTGCTTTCGGCCTTCCAGTTCCCTGCATTGACGATCCAGCGCCTCAATCTTCCTGGCAAGTTTCTGGTTGCCGCGAAGGCCTTTCGACAATTCCTTGATTTGCTCGCGAACCGACTTTACCTGTTCCAGCGACTCGTAGCTGTCGTTCATCCCTTGCACAGCACCGGTTTCCATTTCATATTGCCTGCGGAGATCATCGATGGGCGTTTTGACGCGCGGATCCATTTTCAGCGTCAGTGGCTGCGTATAACTTTTCCCATCGACGGTCAGCTTTACCGTGTAAGAACCGGGAAGTGCTCGCGTTCCGAGTGGAAGCAGCGGCGTGTCATGCAAAATCGCTGCAATCGGAAACTCTTTCTCGAGCGCGTTTGGCGGAGCGTAATGCAAATCCCAGACGAAACGGTGCATGCCAGTCTCAGCCGAAAGAATTTGCATAGGCCGAACCCAATACATCGGGATGGGATGTTGTGCCGCCAGTTGCTTCATCGGCAGCGGCTTATCTGTGCTGGCATAACGGCGCACCAGCGCCCCGGTGGAATCCAAAATCTCAAGTGTCACCGGACCTTGTGCGTTGGCCGCCAAATAATAATCGAGGATCGCGCCATCGGGCGGGTTCTTCCCTGCCGGCACTTCCGGAGGCAGCGGCGTATCAGTATTGCGATTCCACCGCCAACGCAGGGCCGTCTCTGGCGCGAAAAGAACCACCGGCTGCCGCGCCAGTTGATCGCTTAATTGCCGCAGAGGCGTAATGTCGTCCAAGATCCAAAAAGAACGGCCGTGCGTTCCTACAATCAGGTCATCCCCATGGATGGTCAGGTCGCGCATGGACGTGTGTGGCAGGTTCAACTGCAGAGACTCCCACGAATCGCCATCGTTGAACGAGACGTACACGGAATTTTCCGTGCCGGCAAACAACAAACCTTTACGCTGCGGATCTTCGCGCACCACGTCGGTTGCGGCTCCCGGAGGCAAGCCGGAAACAATTTCCTGCCAAGTCGCGCCGTAATCGCGTGTACGGAAAATGTGCGGACGAAGATCGTCCAACCGAAATGTGTTGATGGCCGCGTAGACAGTTCCCGCATCGAAGTGCGATGCCTCCAGTATGGAAACCTTGGCCCAGGGCACGAGCTGCGGCGGCGTAACATTCTTCCAGGTCTTCCCGCCATCGCGAGTAATCTGAATCAGGCCATCGTCCGTTCCCGCCCAAATTGTGTCCGCTTCCTTGTACGACGGAGCAACCGCGTAAATCGTGCCGCGGTGCTTACCCTGCTCAGGATCGCCGGCCGAAAACACACCCAGGTTCGCTGGCATCGCGTACGACTCGCGAGTGAGGTCCGGACTAATCACCGTCCAACTGCGCCCTTGATCGGTGGTCTTGAAGAGCACATTCGCGGCGAAATAGAGAGTATTGGGATCGAGCGGAGAAAAAATCAGCGGGAGTGTGCGATTGTAGCGATACTCGCCGCGCCGGATCGGTTCGGGCGCCACATCCGCCACCTCGCCTATGTCCTGCTGCGTGCGCGTCAGCTTCGCGCCGAAAACAATATTCGGATCCTTGGGATCGACCGCTACACGGCCATATTCGAACACGCCGGGCAAACTCCAGTCGCGAAAAGTAATCTCGCCATAGTCGCTGCGGCTCTTCGTCGCCACACTGCCGGATTCCTGCTGGCCACCGTAGACCCAATAGGGAAAGCGATTATCGGTGGTCACGTCGTAAAATTGCGCGGTCGGTTGGTTGTACCAACTGCTCCAGGTCCGACCCCCGTTTACGCTGATCGCCGCACCCTGATCCGCGGAAATGGCGATGATCTGTGGATTGTCGGTACTGATCCAAATGCGCTGATAGTCGTCTCCTCCGGGCGCACCCTTCCATCCAACAAATGTCTTGCCCGCATCGGTCGATTTCCACGATGCGGTGTTGGCAACGTACAGTACATCCGGATCATCCGGCGCCACCGCAATCCCCATCGCGCCGGGACCCCGCCCGCCGACCCGATGATCGGAATTCACCAATAGCCAGGACTCACCCGCGTCATCCGAACGATAGATTCCCGCCTTATCTTTCTTCGTTTCCACGTTCAGGTATATGCGCTTCGGATTGCTCGGGGCTATGGCGATTCCGATGCGAGACAGGCCATCCTCCTCCCCAGGCAATCCCTGGACGATCTGACGCCAGTTGCTGCCGCCATCGGTTGATTTGTACAAACCGCTTCCGGGAATAATAAAGTATTCCCCGCTGCGAACTTCCCACGGTGCCACACGCGCGGCCCACAGCGCGGCGTACAAAACCTGCGGATCATTTGGATCCATCACCACATCGGCCGCTCCGGTGTTTTCGTCCTTATACAGAACCTTTTCGAAAGTCGTACCTCCGTCGGTCGAACGAAACACTCCGCGGACAGGATTTGGCCCATACGGGTGGCCTTCCGCGGAAACAAAAACGCGATCCGCATTTTTCGGATCAATCACGATGGCGGTAACCTGCTGCGCATCGCTCAAATCCAGATGGGTCCAGGTTGCACCTGCGTCCGTGGATTTATAAACTCCGTCTCCCACGGAAAGATCCGGCCGCTGTAAACCCTCGCCGCTGCCCACATAAATAATGTTCGGATCGGAGGGAGCAACGGCGATCGCGCCCACGGAACCGGTGGGTTCCTGGTCGAAAATGGGTTTCCAGGTATTGCCAAAATCGTCGGACTTCCAGACACCCCCATTCACCGGCGCCATATAAAAAACACTCGGCTGACGCGGCACGCCGGTGATGGCCACCGTGCGTCCTCCGCGAAACGGTCCAATGCAACGCCAGCGCATTTCCGAATAGAATTTCTGATCCAACTGCTGTGCGCATAGCGGCATGGCCATTAGCAATGCCAGGCCCGCAAGCAGTAATCCGCGCACGAGGTTGATCACACGCATCAGCTTTCCTCCATTCATTCCGGGAGAATACGCTCAGCCGCACAGTCGGGCAAACCACAGGCGTTGCGTCAGCGCTCAGCGACAAAACGTTATCGAGCGAGCGGCATCTATTGTAGGCTCTTTCCGAGGCTCCCATATATTCCCCCTGGTGCTTCCGCAGCGGCGCTCCATCCGCCGGGGACAACCGAACATCGATTCATGGAAAAGGAACGAAAACTTCTGCACGAGGAAGGCGAAGGGCACCGCAACCCTTTCGCGCTGGCAGTACTTTCTCTTCTGGTAGGCGCAGTTGCGGGAGTCGTAGGCGCCGTTTTCCGCATCGCGCTGTTCCACCTGGATGTGCGCCGGACTGTTTGGATCGGCCGGGCTCATCACTTGGGATGGATAGGAATTCTGTTGGTCGTTGCGGGCACGACCTTGGCTGCGGCCGTCGCCGCGTGGATGGTGCGGCGCTTTTCCCCGGAATCCAGCGGCAGCGGCATTCCTTACGTGGAAAGACAACTGCGCGAGCGTTGGATTGGCAATCACTTCCCCATTGTCATTGTGAAATTTATCGGTGGGCTGATGGCCATTGGCAGCGGCTTGGCTCTGGGACGCGAAGGCCCAACCATTCAGATAGGGGCAGGAATCGGACACCTGCTAGGCCGGGCATTTCGTAGAAATGAAAACGAACGCCGCGTGTTGCTGGCCGCCGGAGCGGGGGCCGGGCTCGCGACCGCCTTCAATGCGCCAATTGCCGGAGCCATTTTCGTTTTAGAAGAACTCGTCGCAGGATTCGATGTTCCCATATCGATCGCCACCCTGGGAGCTTCGGCGGGCGCCATCGGTATAGCCAGATTAATGCTTGGTGATCAGCCTGATTTCTATGTCGCGGTAATGAAGCAGTTTGAGGTGGGCAAAATCTTTGGACACCTGGTGCTCGGCACAGTCTTGGGTTTCGCCGGCGTCTTCTACAATCGGTTGATCTTAGGGGCCATCGCGCTGCAAGGAAAAATCAGCAGAATCGCGGTGGAGTGGCGCGCGGCGATGATCGGGGCGCTCATCGGTATCCTGGGATGGTTCTTTCCCACTTGGATCGGCGGCGGCGACAACCTGACGCAACAAGCCCTGAGCGGCGGCCATGTCGTTTATGGAATGATTGCCATCATTTTCCTGGTTCGTTTTGTGCTCGGGCCGATTTCCTACTCCGCGGAAACCCCGGGCGGCCTATTCGCACCGATGCTGACCATTGGTTCCCAGGGAGGACTGCTTGTCGGATGGGCCTGGAGCCATGCGTTTGGGAGTGGTCCTTTCCTTCCTACCGAGTTCGCCATCGTTGGCATGGCCGCATTGTTCACATCGGTGGTGCGCGCGCCGGTCACCGGAATTATTCTGGTCATCGAATTAACCGGAACTTTCGGGTTACTCCTGCCCATGCTCACCGCGTCGTTCGCAGCCATGACGGTCGCGACGCTCATGAAGCAGGAGCCCATCTACGATTCACTTCGGGTAGTCCGCTAGCGATTGGACTTCCGGCGCTCCCCCGCATTGAACCTCTCGCCATCCCGTTTCTGAGGATCAACGGCCGCTCCAAATTAGGGTAGAATCTAGCGGCCGCCAGCCTCCCCGCCCATGCCGCTGGCGATCGAATCAACCAGGAGATGTGGAAATGAACCGTCCTTTGAAGTTGCTTGTGCCGGCTCTGTGCGTGTCGATTGCCCCAGGAATACTCAGCGCGCAGAAACACAAGGAAGTTCCGGCCGCCGATGTGGTCAGCAGATCCATCAAGGCCGTCGGATATGAGGTCGGCGGGGGCGCCACAAAGATAAATTTCGTGGGCACCAGCGCTGCTCCGCAAGCCAGTGGAGAGGCTAAGGTGGAGGCCAAGAAATCCGGGACGGATATTGACCTGAAGGTCAAAGCAATGCCACAGCCGACCACCTTGGGCGCGGAATTTCTGACCTACGTCCTTTGGACCATTACCCCGGACGGCAGTACCACCAATCTCGGTGAAATCCCCATCGACAAAAATGGCAACGGGCGGCTCGCCGCGACCGTACAATCGCAAACGTTTGCCATGATCGTCACCGCCGAACCCTATTTCGCGGTGCAACTGCCAAGCGAAATCGTGGTGCTCGAAAACAATCCAAGTAAGCACGTCAAGGGCAGAATCTTCCCGGATAACGACTATAAGCTGATGAAGCGCAGCCAGTACGCGCGGCTAGGCAATCCACTGGCGCTGACCCCGGACCTGAAGCGAAACCCCCTGGACATGTACGAAGCCCGCAATGCTGTGGACATCGCCAAGTCGCAGAAGGCCGATGTGTATGCCCCGGAGATATATTCCAAGGCGACCGCCAGCTTGCAAATGGCCGAGAACAACGTCAGTTCGAACGCCGACAAGACGCGCATCCTTACCGCGGCGCGCCAGACGATCCAGTTTGCCGAAGACGCCCGCGCACTTTCCGCCCAGCGCCAAGAAGCGGAGCGCATCCAGAGAGAACAGGATGCGGCTGCTGCCGCAGCCACCGCGAAGGCCAAAGCGGAAGCCGACGCCGAAGCCCAGCGGCAAGCCGAACTCAACGCCGCGAAGGAAGCTCAGATGAAGGCGGAAGCCGATGCGCGGGCCGCTCAGCAAAAGTCGGAAGCCGATGCCGCCGCGGCCAAAGCGGCCGCGGACCAGGCCGCGTCGGAAGCTCGGGAGCAAGCCGCCAGAGAAGAGGCTGCACGCGCCCAAGCGGCCACCGCCGCGCTTCGCGCTCAGCTTCTACAGCAACTCAATCAAGTGTTGCAGACCACCGACACGCCGCGGGGTTTGGTCGTAAACATGGCCGACGTGTTGTTCGAAACCAACCGCTATGCGCTCAGTCAAGACGCCCAACTGAAGCTCGCGAAACTAGCAGGAATTATCCAGGCGCATCCCGGCTTGAATCTGGCCATCGAAGGCCACACGGACTCAACTGGCACGCCCGATTACAACCTGAAACTCTCTCAGCAACGGGCCGACTCTGTACGCGACTTCCTGGTGGGCCAAGGACTGTCTCCGGACACCATCACCGCGAAAGGTTTGGGCCAGGCCGACCCTGTCGCCGACAACGCCACCGCCGCGGGACGGAAACAGAACCGCCGCGTGGAAATCATCGTTTCCGGCGAGGTAATCGGCGCCAAGATGGGCAGATAAGCCCCTTAGGCTCCGAACTCCGAAGCTCGTCAGCGGGTGCCCCACACGCCGGCTTTGCGTGTGGGGTCTTTCCCACCATGCCTCTCTCTCCGCAAAAAAAACCAACCGTCATTCCGAACGGAGTCTGCGAAGTGAGGAATCTCTCTTAATTCCCCGCCTTCGGCTCTTTCTCGGCTGGTCTGGCGGGCGTCCCATCGCCTTTGACGTAATGCGCATACCACGCCAGATATCGTTCATTGCGGTCTTTGAGGTGACTCGGCGTCTTGAATTCGTGGTATTCGTCGGGATAAACGACCAGCAATGTGTCGCGTCCCAATGCCTTTAGCGATTCATACATCTGTTCGCCGCCTAACACGGGAACGTTCCAATCGATGTTTCCGCCCATAAACAGGGTAGGCGTTTGGATGTCCTTCACATGCCAGAACGGCGCGACCCGGTCCCAAACGTCACGGTGCTCCCAAGGCAATCCAAGCTCTGCAATGTAATCGCGAACGTATTGATCGTGTCCCCATAAGCTGACGAAGTCCGCGGCACCGGCCCCCGAGATGGCGGCCTTGAACCGGTTCGTATGCCCAATAATAAAATCCGTGGAGATGCCGCCGTACGACCAGCCCCCCACGCCCAACTTGTCGGGATCGGCAAAGCCCTGTGCAATCGCGTAGTCGACTAGGGCCATGTCGTCCTGATAGTCCTTATTACCCCAGTCGGCAAATATCGCTTTGCAATAATCTTCGCCGTAGCCCGAAGACCCACGCGGATTAGGGAGCAGGACGACGTAGCCATTGGCCGCTAGCAACTGAGCCAAATCCTGAAATTCCGCGTAGTACGCCCAAACCGGTCCGCCGTGCGGCCGCACGATGGTCGGATGCTTGGTGCCCGCCACGTAGTTGAGTGGCTTGTAAATGTAGCCATGAACCGTGGCGCCGTCCTTCGACTTAAACGACACGTATTCGCCCGGCGCCAGCTTGAAAGTAGACAGCCACGCATCGTTCACGTGCGTGAGCCGGGTCAGTTTGCCACTGGGCACGGTGTACAGCTCAAATGGCCGATCCATGGTCGAGAGCGTGGCGGCCAGCGTCCCGTCCTTGGCCATACTGAAGCCGTCCAGCATCAGCCGCCCGCCAATCGGCCGGGTCACCTTCATGTCGGCCACGCTTACCTCTGCGAGGTTTTGCGTGCCATCGTCGTCCAGAACGAAATAAACGGCGTTGCCATCCGGAGCAAAGCGCGGAAACTCGCTGTTGCGGTCCAACGCCAACGTCAACACCTTGGCCTGTCCACCCGTGGCAGGTGCGACCGCAATATGTTTCGTGCCGTATTCGAAGAGCTTGGGATCAAGCTGCGTCGAGAACGCGATCCATTTCCCGTCCGGCGACCATGCGGGTTCGTGATCTCCCGCCAATCCGGTGGTCACCTGGGTGGGTGTGGTTCCCTTGTCGGGGTTGTCGGCGGGTACGACCCATACGTTCACCGCATACGTAGCGTCGGGGTCCGGTTTGGAGCGGTTACTGGTGAAGGCCAGCAGCTTGCCATCGGGCGACCAAGCCGGTTCGCTGTCGTCGTAATCACCGGAGCTTGCCTGTTTCATCGATTTCGAAGCGATATCGAACACGTACAGGTGCGTGCGGCGCCGCTCCAGATATCCAACGGTATCCTCCTTGAAATAAAGCCGGTCGATCACCCAAGGAGGCTGGGCCTTGGGCTTCTTCGAGGAACCCGCCTTGTCGGCACCATTCTCGTCTTTGTTCTTATCCGCGGCCGCTTCGAGTTCTTCGGGCGAAGGATCGCGCAGCACCAGCACTAGGCGCTTGCCGTCCGGCGACCATGCGAAGTCGTCCACATCTTGAATCGTATCGGTCAGCTTCTGCGCCTCCCCTCCCTGCCGGTTCAGCAGATACACCTCGGTTTTACCGTCGTTCCCGTCGGAGTCCTTGCGGGACGACAGGAACGCCAGGGACTTCCCGTCGGGCGACCACCGCGGATGCGAGGAGTTTTCGTCTTCCGTGGTGAGGGCGACAGCCTCGCCCCCGGCAGCGGGGATCATCCAGATGCGTTCTTGTCCCTTGTCTTCTTTCAAGGAAGTGGAGTCAACGGTGTAGGCGATCCATTGCCCGTCCGAGGAAATTTGCGCGTCGTGGACCTCGCGAACCCCGAAGAGGTCGTCTACGCCGACGGGCCGTTGGGCGTTTTGCTGAGCAGATGTGAAGGAACAAGTCGAACCAAAGACCGCAATAAAGAACAGCAGGCGGAGTTTCATGCCGATAGCATCTCCCGAAGATATGTGGAATGAAGAATCAAACGAACGCAGCGAGTGTAGCACGGGCTTGGCACGAGCATGTGCGGGCGCCGAGCCGCCGGCGGAACTTTGCGTGGTCTGGGCTCGCTCGCCTCCACGGTTTGCTCCCGACCGCGTACTGGGCGAACTGTACTGGGATCGGCAGCCGCCCGAAAGTACAGTTACCGTCCAGAATTTTTTTGCGTTTGCTGCATTTTTTTCTTGCGTGCACGCACAGAACTTGTATTCTTCAAAAAGTGCGCTTGCTTTCGCTGCAGGAAAAAGCGAGACGCATTTTAGGAGGACGAGAGAAAAAAATTGAGCACCGCATCGCTCCCCGCGCATCCCTCCCAAGTTTTTCCCACAACAAGAAAGGCAATCGCCAAGCTGACACTCTGGCCGCTTGTTGCCGCTACGTTTTTCATGGTATCCGGCGGGACCTACGGCACAGAGTCGGTGATCGCTGGTGCGGGTTACGGCCGCGGAATCTTGGTTTTGTTATTTCTGCCGGTGATCTGGTGCCTTCCGACGGCGTTCATGATTGGCGAACTTTCCAGCGCGCTTCCGGAAGAAGGCGGCTATTACGCGTGGGTGCGTCGCGGTCTCGGCAACTTCTGGGGATTCCAGGAAGCGTGGCTGTCGCTGGCGGCCAGCATCTTCGATATGGCGATTTACCCCACACTTTTCGTGTTCTACCTGAAAGAAATGGCGCCGTGGTTTGGTGAAGGCAATCACGGCATCTATGCGGGGCTTTTCGTCGTGATCACCTGCGCGGCGCTGAATTTGGCAGGGATTCGCGTGGTGGGCATCACTTCACTCTGGCTGTTCTTCCTTCTGTCGCTTCCCTTCGGCTTGGTCGTGCTGCTTTCCCCGGTGCGTGCAGGGTCGTTCACCGAGCCTCACGCAGCCGCAACGGGCGCCAGCGTGGGCCTGCTGGGGGCGGTGTTGGTGGCCATGTGGAATTACATGGGTTGGGATAACGCCTCTACGATTGCGCAGGAAGTGGAACGCCCGCAGCGAACCTACCCCAGAGCGATGATCGCGGCGGTGATCCTGGTTTCGCTCACCTATATTGTTCCGTTCGTGGCCGTCTACTTCACCGGCACTCCGGCCTCCGCCTTTGCCGAAGATGGGTCTTGGGCTTCTGTGGCAGGCCAGATTGGCGGCACGATCCTGGGCGTGCAATGGCTGCGCTTCCTGGTGACCGTGGGCGGAATGATGAGCGCCTTCGGCATGTTCAACGCTTTGGTGATGAGTTATTCGCGGCTGCCCCTGGCCATGGCCCGCGACGGCATGATGCCGAAGATTTTCGGCAAAGTGACCAGCAAGAATAAAACCCCGTGGGTGGCGGTCGTAGTTCTCGCGAGTTGCTGGGCGCTGTGCCTCGGGCTTGGCTTTAAGAGGCTGATCACCCTGGACATCATGCTATACGGCGCCGCGTTGATGCTGGAATTCATCACCCTGGTGGCGCTCCGGATTCGTGAGCCCAACCTGCGTCGCGCCTTCCGCGTGCCCGGCGGCATGGCCGGCGCAGTAAGCTGCGGCATCTTCCCGCTAGCGCTGCTGATCCTGGCTATGGTGGAAAGCGATCACGAAACCATTCTGAACATGAATGGGCTGGTGTTTGGCGCGTTCATTATCTTGGCAGGGTTCGCCATCTACTTCAGCACGGGCAAATTACGCACGCGGCTGGTCGCCGAGCCTGCAATTCGACCCAGCGCGGCAGATTGAACGGCGCTTAGCTCAGTGTGCCGGACGCCGCGAGTATCCCATACCAATACCCAGAATCCTTGATGATGCGCCGCTGGTCGCGAAAGTCCACGTAGACCAACCCAAACCGCTGCGCGTAGCCTTCCGCCCACTCGAAATTATCCAGCAAACTCCAGTGGTGATAGGCCCGCACGTTCGCGCCATCCTTCATAGCCCTTCCCAAAGCGCTGAGGTAACCGCGGGTGAAGTCAATGCGCCGCTGATCGGGAACCTGTCCATGAACGTCGGGCGAATCCAGATACGAGCAGCCATTCTCCGTGATCTCCAAAACCGGCTTGTCATATTCGCGGTTGATGCGCATCACTAGTTCATAGAAGCTGTCCGGCCACACTTCCCAGGCAAACTGTGTGAGTGGTCCTTCGGTGGCGTCGAAGCTGCGAACGCCCGCTAATTGCTCCCCAGGACCAACCGGAATCGCCGAAACCATCTGCCGCCGGTAATAATTGATTCCTATAAAATCCAGGGGAGCCTTGCACAGTTTCATATCGCCCGGCTTCACCCTCATCATCTCGTAAGGATTCTCCCCGACGAACGCCTTCGGGTATTCGCCCTTCAGCGCGGGACTGACAAACCAAATATTGCCCAGCGCGTGAGCTCGATCGGCCGCCGCCTTGTCCTCAGCACTGGAGGTAGCCGGCTCGCAATTCGACATGCTATATGCCGTGCCTACCTTGAAATTGGGATTGACCGCCTTGATCGCGCAAAACGCCTGCCCTTGCGCGACGTTCACCACGTGCGTGGCGCGCATGGTGGCGTCAAAATCCGTCAGCGCCGGGGCATGTATCCCACGGGAATACCCCAAAAACGTAAACACCCAAGGCTCGTTAAAAATGCACCAGTGCGAGACGCGATCGCCCAACGCGCGCGTCACCAGTTCGCAATAATCCGTGAACCGTCCCGCCAGCTCGCGATTCGGCCATCCCCCGGCATCCTGCAAAGCCTGCGGAAGATCCCAGTGATACAGGGTGGCCAGCGGCCGAATGTTCGCATGGTTCAGTTCGTCGGCGACCCGCTTGTAGTAATCCAGCCCCTTGGGATTAGGCTGCCCCGTTCCGTTGGCCTGAATACGCGGCCACGAAATGGAGAAACGATAGCTTTTCACATTCAGTTTCTTAGCCAGCGCGATGTCTTCTTTGTAACGGTGGTAGGAGTCGCAGGCCACATCTCCGGTATCGGCTCCCTTCACCTTGCCAACTGTGTGTGAGAACCGGTCCCAAATCGATTCGCCCTTGCCGTCCTCGTTCCATGCTCCTTCGATCTGGTAAGAGGCCGTCGCCACGCCCCAGATAAATTCTTTTGGAAACTGATACGGTGCGAAAACATTGTGAGCTTCAGGAAACGCGCCCAACATGCGGGCAGAACCCGGGAACGAACTGATCGCTGCGGCACCAACCAATCCTCCCAAAAAATCTCTGCGCGAGATTCCAAAAGTCCGAGGAGCCATGGCGGTTTCTTCCTTCTATCTGGGGGGGCGCGAGCGGGTAGCCAGATAATCGATTTTTTAGCTATGTTTGTGCAGGATGCTGCCTACTGAATAGTACATCAAAAACAATAAGGATAGCACCGATGGTCACCGCGGAGTCCGCCACATTGAACGCCGGCCATGGATTGAAGAGATGCAGAGGTAAGAAACGCAGCCACACCTGAAGGAAATCCGTCACGCTTCCATGCAGAATGCGATCCGTAAGATTGCCGGTCGCGCCGGCGAGCAGTAAGGCCAATCCGGCGGCACTGAGCCGGTTCAAGTGGCGGCTGGCGACCAGCAACCAGGCAATTATGCCAATGATCACCACGGAACCCAAAATCAGCAAATAGCGGGTTGTCGCCGAAGAAGCATCGGCAAAAAAACTGAAGGCGATTCCAGGGTTATGCGCGCGGACAATTTCGATGAACCGCGTCACCACCACGTGCGGGAAATATTCTTCCGGACGCGAATCAATCCAGGCCTTGGTCGCTCGGTCTAGAAAAACCACCCCCAAGGTGAGCCAAAGCCAGCGCAAGCGGGCGGGGAAGATCATGAGCGCAAGAACACAAAAGCCGCGGCAATGGAGCAAGTGAGTGCGGGACCAGATTTAAATGGCAAAAAGTACGCATCGCACCAGAATCGCTGCGTGAAGATCAGCTCCGGTGCTTCACCTGAACCCGCTGGCATTCTCACTGGCCGCCTTCGATCTCCGCAATGGCTTCACTGCAGCGTTCGCAAATTGTCGGATACCGCGAGTTCTCTCCAACGTGGATCGAGTAATTCCAGCACCGTTCGCACTTCTTACCGTCGGCGCGCTGAACCGTTACTTCCAGGCTTGGCACCGTTTCCGCCTTGAATTCCCCAGCTCCCGCGTTGATCAGTTCTACTTGCGACACGATGAACAGGCCCGGCAGCACCGCGAGATAATGCTTGAGCTTGGCCTTCAACTCCAGGTCTGCGTTGAGCAGCACCTTCGCTTCCAAGCCGGAATTGATCAGCTTCTTTTCGTTGCGCGCGCTTTCCAGCGCCTTCAGCACTTCGCTACGCACTCTGCCCAACAGTTCCCAAGTGTCCACTTTTCCCGGCGCGATTCCCGTGCGCAAATCCGATTCTTCCGGGAACAGGGCCATATGCACACTGTCCGGCACGCCGGCCGTTTTCGGGAAATATCTCCAAATTTCCTCCGCGGTGAAAACGAGAACGGGCGTGATCAGACGTACCAGCGCGCTGGTGATTTTCCACACCGCCGTTTGCGCGGACCGCCGGGATCGATTGTTGGGCGCCTTGGTGTACAAGCGATCCTTCAGCACATCGTAATAAAAGGCGCTCAGGTCCACGACGCAGAAATCGTGAATCGCGTGATAAATGCGATGGAACTCATAGGATCCGTACCATTCCCGGCAACGCTTCACCAGATCCGCGGTCCGTTCCAACATCCACTGGTCCATCTCATCCAGTTGCGCATTCGGCACGGCATTCTGGTTCGGATCGAAATCGTTCAGATTGCCTAGCGCAAATCGAAAGGTATTGCGGATTTTCCGGTAGGACTCGCTGAGCTGGGTCATCACCCGCTCGCTCATCTTTACGTCAGCCTGGTATTCCTGCGACGCCACCCATAGCCGCAGCAGATCCGCACCCCACCTTTCGCAAATTTCCGTCGGCAGCACCACGTTTCCCAGCGACTTAGACATCGGTCGGCCCTGCTCGTCCAGAGTCCAACCGTGGGTCACCACGCTGCGATAAGGCGCCTTGTCCCGCACTCCCACGGCAATGAGCAACGAACTGTGAAACCACCCGCGATACTGGTCCGGCCCTTCCAGATACACGTCGGCCGGCCACTCTTTGCCTTTCAACACGGCCAGGTGCGAAGAGCCGGAATCAAACCACACATCCAAAATGTCGCTTTCCTTGCGCCATTTTCCCGACCCGCAGTGGCACTTGGTGCCCGGGGGCAACAACTCCTCGGCCGAATGCTTGTACCACGCATCGGCGCCTTCTTTTTCGAACCACTTCACCACATTGCGCAGCGCGCCATAGTCTTCCAGCCGCGAACCGCACGCGTCGCAATAAAACACAATGATGGGCGTACCCCAGAAGCGTTGCCGCGAAACGCACCAGTCCGGCCGATTCTCGATCATTTCGTACATGCGGTCCTGGCCCCACGCCGGCAGCCACTTCACCGTGGGGATTTGCGCCAGCGCTTCCTGTCGAAACGTTTCCGTCGCGCCCTTCTTGGGCTGATCCATCTTGATGAACCACTGCTCGGTCGCGCGAAAGATCACCGGATTGTGGCAGCGCCAGCAGTGCGGGTACGTGTGCTTATAAGGATGGTTCGCCAGTAAGGCTCCACGATCGGCCAGCAGTTTCACGATGATCGGATTCGCTGTGAACACGTCCTTACCTTTGTATTCGGGCAAGCCTTCCAGATACACACCGCGATCATCGAGAGGCGCATAAGCCTCGATCCCGTACTTTTGCCCGGTTACAAAGTCTTCCGCGCCGTGGCCAGGGGCGGTATGCACAATGCCGCTGCCCTGATCGAGCGTGACATAATCCGCCAGCACCCCAGGTACTTGAATCGCCAGAAACGGGTGCCGGAACTTCATGCCCTCAAAATCCAGCCCCTTGTATCGCCCCAACTCTTCCGCTTGTTCGATCCCGCAGTCCGATTGCAGCGCTGCCACGCGGTCCGCTGCCAGCAGCAACTTCCCTTTTTCCGTTTTGACCACGACGTACTCATAATCGGGATGAAACGCCAGCGCCCGATTATGCGGAATGGTCCACGGCGTAGTCGTCCAAATTACCGCGGATACATCGGGGCCAATCCGGGCCGCTTCTCCGAATCCGCCGCCAACTACTTTAAAGGTCGCCCAGATCGAGGGGCTGGTGTGATCCTCATACTCAACCTCGGCTTCCGCCAGCGCGGTGTTGTCGTGAATGCACCAATACACCGGCTTTCGGCCGCGATAGACGTAACCCTTTTCCATGAAATCCAAGAAAGCGTCAGCGATGGTGGCTTCATACCCGTGGCTCATGGTCAGGTACGGGTGGTCCCACTGGCCAAAAACGCCGAGTCGCTTGAAATCGCGCTTATGTTGCTCCACATATTTGGTGGCATATTCGCGGCAGCGCTGGCGGAATTCCGCGGGCGGCACTTTCCCTTTGCCACCCAATTCCTTTTCCACCTGCGTCTCGATTGGAAGCCCGTGGCAATCCCATCCCGGCACGTACGGCGCATAGTGGCCCGCCATGCTCTTCGATTTGACGATCATATCCTTCAAAATTTTGTTCAGTCCGGTTCCCAGGTGAATCGTTCCGGTTGGATATGGCGGGCCGTCATGGAGAACGAACAAGGGTTGGCCCTGGCGAGCCTCCAGAATGCGGTAATACAATTTCGATTCCTGCCAGTCCGCAAGCTGTTTCGGTTCGTTCTGCGGCAGGCTGGCCTTCATCGGAAAATCCGTTTTCGGCAGGTTCAGTGTCTTTTTCAGTTCCAGCGGTTCGTCCATAACGATATTTTTGTTGTATCCCTTCTAACGCCGCCACCCTTGAGGGACCGGGCCAAGATCACACAGCTCTGTTATACGGCGGGATAATGCGGAAAGCAGTGTAACCACGTATGTTACATTAGCAAGCGTGCGGAAGAAAGCCGCGGAAACAGGCTCGATTCCTCTCCCGGGTACACGCGGCTGTTAGCATCAGCAAAGCGAACGGCAACGCTTCACGCGTTCGCGCCAGCGCTAGCCCCGAACGGCCAGTCCCGTACGGAATGTGTTTTGGCTATGACCGCAGGCAGGACGTACGATTTCTTGCAGTTCTTGCAGCCCACCCGAAAAGATTGCGCCTCGACATCTTCCAGATTTTTCTCGTCGCTCAAACAGCAACGGGCAGGTTGCAATCTGGGCACTCGAACAAAAGCGTATGTGCATAACGGACAGACATCAGCTTGCCGAACGCACCGACTTGATTTCCGAGTGGCGGGATTCTAGTTCGATGTTCTCCGGAAAACAAGCCTAGAATGAACCCCGGGGAGGAATGCATTTACTGTGCCGTTACCCATGCCGAAAATCGCAGCACCAGTGCATATCTTAAGCTCTAAGTGGCGCTCCTTGTTGGTCTATAGCGCAAAGGGCACCCTAGCCGCGGGGCGAAGTTCTGCTACAATACTTTAGGAAAAGGTGTCAGTCGTAAGCCCGCGCAACCTTTCCCAGCTAGCGCGAATCTTAACGGCTGTGCGAACTTTTGACGCTTGAAGCGCGTCTAAATGAGCAGAGGGGTAAAGGTGCCTGGAATTATTAACCTCCTTCCCGACGAGATAGCTAAGCCCAAGCGCACAGGACCCGAAGAAGTCGTTCCTGTGCCCAACTCGGCGTTGCCGGATTTTGGTACGCCCGACATACTGATTCCCGATAATTTCTGGTCCAACCTGAAGCAGTTTCTGTTCGAACGCCCCGTTAAGGTACCCGAACGCAGCGACGCGCCCTTCACCGAGAGCTCCTTCGGCTCTGGAATGAAAGAAAACCTGAAGTTTTTCTTGTCCGCACCGAAGGTTTCCAAGACGATCGTGAATAAGCGCTTGGAAGTGGACTGGGGCGGAAACTTTGGAGGCTTCGTCGATCGCCTCAAGGACTTGATCCACCCGCCGAAACCCGCTGCTCTTCCCCCTGGAATCAAGGCCGTTAAGGTCAAGGACATTTGGTCCAAGGATGAAAATTTTGGTTGGACCCAGGCCATCGCCTTTGCCGTTCACGCCGGCATCATCGCGCTTTTGATTGTGCCTCTATTCATCTTCACCAGGCCCACGAAGGCAGTGAACAAGCAAACCCTCGTAACGCCTTTGGACATTTCTCCTTACATCGCCAAGCTGCCTGCGGGCGCGGACAAGGCTGGCGGTGGCGGCGGTGGTGGGGATCGCTCACCGCTCCCAGCGACCAAGGGCCGGGCCCCGCGTTTCAGCATGACTCAGTTCACCCCGCCAACCGCGGTGATCAAGAACCCTAACCCCAAGCTGGCCATGGACCCGACGTTGCTCGGCCCTCCCGATCTGAAAGTCGCCAATCCCAATCTCTCGAATTTTGGTGATCCGATGGCGACCACCGTGAACATGTCGAATGGACCCGGCGGTGGCGGCGGCATCGGCTCGGGTGAGGGCGGTGGCATCGGCAGCGGAAGTGGAGCCGGTCTTGGTCCGGGCGAGGGCGGTGGCACAGGCGGCGGTGCGTTCCACGCTGGCGTAAACGGTGTGGGCATGCCCAGTTGCTTCTATATGCCCAACCCGCCGTACTCGGAAGAAGCGCGCAAAGCCAAGTATTCCGGTTTGGTGCTGGTGGAGGCGGTTGTCAATCTTGACGGTCATTTGTCGAACATGCGGTTGATCAAGAGCCCCGGTCTAGGGTTGGATGAAAACACCCTGACGACCCTGAAGACATGGCGTTGCAAGGCTGCTACGGGACCCTCCGGCAAGCCGGTGGCGACCATCGTCACGTTCGAAGTCAATTTCCGGCTCTACTAATCGAGCATTCCTGAACCAAGCCTATCTTCCCATCGCTACGTTCGCGCCTATCTGGCCGATTGGACACCCGCATTTCTTTCCAGGCTGTCGCCGAAAAACCAATCTGCTACGATGAGCCACATGCGACATTCTCCACGCATTCTATTGGTTCTCGTCGCCGTTTCGTTTCTACCGGCCCTCCTACCCGCCCAAGGCACGACCGGCGCGATTGATCTTTCGGCTCGCGTGACTGCCACCGGGGCTCAGCCCGAGCCCGTTCGCCAATTTCCGTTTTACGTCCTCACCCGAAGCTACGCCGACGTCGTCAAGGAAGTCGAAGGGCAAGACGTGCTCCCCACACGCGATGAATTCATCGACAAGCTGACATGCTCTCCGGAACTGAAGGCCTGGCTGAAGGCCCATGACATCGTTGACCTCACTTCACCGGATCTCGATAAGCTCCTCACCGTAAACGACATCATGAAAATTCCGGAATTCTTCGCTGCGTATGAACGCTCGAATTCCGGTGGCGTCACCAAAGGCCTGCCCCTGCCGAAATATCGCGAAGCGGATAAAGATGCCAATCCTGAACGGTACCAAAAACAAAAAGAAGAATTTTTAGCCGCCACACGGAAGTTCATCGAAACCCATCCAGGCACGGTACAAGGTATTGAACTCGAACTCACCGGAGTCAATCCGAAAACCGGTTGGGATAATCTGCATTTGACGCACAAGAGCAGGATCACTCAGATCGCCCCGGATACTGCGCAAGTGAAATACCTGGCAGGGAAAGCGCAAACCGATTTGGATGGCCACGCAATCATTAGCGGCTTGGCTCCGGGAACGTATTGGGTAAGCACCTTAGGTGCGGATGCCTCATCGGGGGACCGCCGGCTGGTGTGGGACGTGCCGGTTACCGTGCGCCCCGGCCAAGCAACGCACATTGAATTAACTAACCTGAACGCGGTGGATACTCGGCGACTGACTGCGGCCACACCCTAGCGCCGCACGCTAATAAAAGCCGCCTGTTCCAGACACGGTGCGCACGGCGTTGCGTTGCGTGACCGCCTCCGATTCCTCATTCCCCTAGGCCATTAGCCCACTATGCCGAATTAAGTTATTCTCCCGGAGATGGGCACACCCCTGCTGTGGATTGCCTTCAATCTATTCGTCGTCCTTTTCCTCGCTCTGGACCTCGGGGTGTTTCACCGCCGCGCCCACAAACTCACAATTCGCGAAGCCGCCTTCTGGAGCGTGATCTGGATCGGCATGGCGCTGGCATTCGGCTATTTCGTTTGGCACTGGCACGGCGCACAGCGGGGCTTGGAATATTTCACCGGCTACGTGATCGAGAAGGCGCTCAGCATTGATAATCTGTTTGTATTCCTGGTGATTTTCCGCGCGTTTCAGGTCAACGAGCAGGTGCAACATCGCGTTCTGGAATGGGGCATCCTTGGCGCGCTGGTGATGCGCGGAATCATGATTGCCGCCGGGGCCGCGCTCATCGCCCGCTTCCATTGGATTCTCCCGGTTTTCGGAGTTTTCCTGATCTACACCGGCCTGCACATGATTTGGAAGCACAACAGGCAGGTTCATTACGAACGCAATCCTATTTTTCGATTCGCCAGCACTCACCTTCGTGTCACCAAGGAATACCACGGCGCCAGATTTTTTATTCGCCAGGCCGGTCAATGGTTCGCCACTCCGCTATTTTTGGTTCTGCTGGTCGTCGAAATCACCGACGTCACCTTCGCGGTCGATTCGATTCCCGCCATCTTTGGAATTACCCACGATCCGTTCATCGTCTACACTTCGAACGTGTTCGCCATTCTGGGGCTGCGCGCGCTTTATTTCTTGTTGTCCGATTTACTGGACTACTTGCGTTATCTGGGCTATGGCTTGGCCGTGGTTCTCCTGTTCATCGGCCTGAAAATGTTGGCTGAGCCGTGGTTTCATATCTCGGTGCATGTCTCATTAGCCGTGGTCGGGAGTATTCTTTTACTTGCGACTCTTTTCTCTTTGTTCGCAGGACCCAGAAAACCCCTTGGAGCAAAACAGTCGTAGCGAGATGCTGTGGCAGAACATCGGGAGCACATAGGGACAACCATGAACGATGCATTGCAGCGCGCATTGGAAGGCATGAGCTCGAGCAATCCCGAAGTCCGGATGACTTCCGCAACGGAAATCCACCACATTGGCCGGGCCTTGGCCAACCATGCCGTCTTTCCCTGGTGGGACGATCCTGAATTATTTTCACTTCTGGAAGGAGGTAGCCCGTTTATAACTGTCGGGCTGGCCGTCACTCCGGGGCGTTTCGAGAAAATTCGCGAAGCTTGCGGTTCGCCGCGGCTGGCGGAGGTGCCCCCTGATCAGGACGCTCGCGAATTCGAGCTGCACCTGCCCGGCGGCCTGTCCATGGACGTGCTTACCTCCAAAGATCCCACCGGCAGCGGCGCAATTGCCAAGTACCTGCAAAAATTTGGCGAAGGAGTCCAGCAGGTGGAAATTCGCTGCAAGGATGTCGATCGCGCCACTCAAATTTTGCAGGAAAAACTCTCTCTCACGCCGGTTTATCCCGCCAGCCAGACCGGTGCGGATGGAACACGCATCAACTTTTTCCTGCTTTCCGCTCCCGGGGCGAACAAGGTATTGATCGAGCTCTACGAACCCGCACCCCGGCTGGACTGATGGTTTTCCGAAGCGCGTTTGCCCGCTGGAACTCTTGCCGCACTCAAGAACTGCCAGGCACGCACAACCTCCGCTACCGTCCAAGCTTGCGCGATTGCCCCCGCGGGAGTGAATGGCGCGTCACCGGAGAAGATCTCGCCTAATGTGCCCAGCCCGGCGCTGGATATCGTTCGTCCCAGCGGTTCCAGAAAGCTTTGCGCCAGCGCGGCATCTTGATACACACGATAATGTGCCAGCGCGAAGGGACCCAGCAGCCATCCCCACACAGTTCCTTGATGATAGGCAGAATCGCGCTCCCGTGGTCCTCCGGAGACTCGCCCTTTGTATCCCGGCTCGGAAGGGCCCAAGCTACGCAACCCGTGGGAAGTCAGCAATTGCGACGCGATCAGGTCCACCACCGCCTTCTGTTGTGTGCTCGTAAGCGGGCTTACCGGCAGCGAGACCGCAAAAATTTGATTGGGCCGAAGCGAGCTATCCTTACCACCGGAAGGAGTGTCAATCACGTCGTAGCAACTCTGCTGCTCGGCGTTCCAGAACTTCTGGAAACCGCGCGTGGCTTTTTCCGCCAGGCGCTGATAGCCCTCACCCGGCCGCACCAACAATTTGGCAAACTCCGCCATAATGTGCAGCGCGTTGACCCACAGTGCGTTGATCTCTACGGGCTTGCCCGTTCGCGGCGTCACCACCCAATTTCCGATCTTGGCGTCCATCCACGTTAACTGCACTTCCTCGGTTCCCGCATGAAGCAACGCATCCGCAGGATCCACCTTGATGGCATAACGCGTTCCTTGCACATGTGCGTCGATTATTCCCGCGAGAACCGAATACAAATGCGCGAGCGTCTCCAGGTCGTGCGTCATTTCGACGTATTGCCGTAGCGCTTCGAACATCCACAGCGTCGCGTCCGCGGTGTTATAAGCTGGCGTTCCTCCCGCTTCGGGGAAGTTATTCGGGAGCATTCCAGCGTCCACATATCGCATGATGGACAGAAGGATCTTTCTTGCAATTTCGGGCCGGCCCATCGCCAGTGCCAAGCCCGGCAAGGCAATCATGGTGTCGCGACCCCAATCGTTGAACCAGTGATAGCCCGCTATGATGGTGCGACCATCCCGCTCGTCGGCCGATATTCGCTTGACCAGGAATTGGTCTGCTGCGAGCACCAATTGCCACAGCCAACCCGGTTCCTCCTCGGCGGGCTCGCCGCAACTTACCGCTCGGTGCGTTTGCCAGTTGTTGAACAATCGGAGTTCGTAATTCGATTGCGCTATATGCTCGGCTTCCCCGTCAAGAGAGACACTCTGTTCCGTGCTGAAAGCGACGGTGACACTCTCTCCATTGCGAAGCGAATGATGAAACTGCGCCGCGTACAGCCGGTCTTCCTCGTCGTCCAGACCTCGTTCGAACTCCATCGGCAGCGAGTAACTGCGGTACCACTCATCCCGCGCGGTCCAAGCACCGGCCACACTTTTCAAGTAAAAAGGTTCGGCGCCCTCGAACGCCACCACACACAGGCCCTGTTCCACCTCCTCTACCCGCGTCGCCCAATTAGGGCTGTGCGTGGTGTTATGAAAATCCCGATAATTCACCAGCACTTTTACGTCGAGATCGATGGCTGAACCGCGCACTAGCGCGAATTGCACGAAGGTAGTGTTCTCGCCCTGTTTCATCCATACGCGCTTTTCCAATAACGCATCTGCCAGCGCGTAGCGCCACACCGGCTGGGTCCCCTCCAGGTAAAAACTCTCGATCTGCAAGTAGCCGTTCGGGGAAACAAATCCGCTCTTCCATCGATTGGTGCCCAGGGAGTAGCTCACGCCTTGATAGCGCACGATTTCGTCCAGGGCGTTCACCAAAACGGTTCGTTTGACCGGCGGATCCAGCGCCGCCACCAACAGCCCGTGATACCTTCGCGTAGTTGTGCCGGCGATCGTTCCGCTAGCGTATCCTCCCAATCCGTTCGTGACTAGCCACTCGCGTGACTCCGCGATTTCCAGATCGCCGCAGACCTCTCGGCCGAACTGCACCTCCGCGCGCAGACACATAAATCACTCTCCGCTTTGCTCCAGTAACTTGGCGACCAATCCGGTCCAGCCAGTCTGGTGACTGGCCCCGAGACCTGCGCCGTTGTCGCCATTGAAGTACTCATAGAAAAGGATCAGATCACGCCAGTGTGGATCTTTGTTGAATAAATCATTATTTCCAGTGAACGGGCGGCAGCCATTGCTGTCGCGCAAAAACAGTCGCGTCAAGCGCCGCGAGATTTCCGCGGCCACCTCCCACAAGTCCGATTCTTGATTCGAATGCGTAGGGCACTGGACTTTAAAGTCCTCACCATAATAGTGATGAAACTTCTGTAGAGACTCAATCAGCAAATAATTCATCGGAAACCACACCGGCCCGCGCCAGTTCGAGTTGCCACCGAAAATTCCCGACGTCGATTCCGCAGGCTCATAATCCACGCGGCTGGTGTGCGAGTTGACTTCCACCTCGTAGGGATGATCCAGGTGGTAGCGGGACAGCGCGCGTATCCCGTGCGGCGAAAAGAACTCGGTTTCGTCCAACATCCTTCGCAAGATCCGCCGCAACTGCTTGCGGTTCGCCAAGGACAGCAGCCGGCGCACTCCCCGCGGCGAACGTTGGGTCATTTCGATATGTTCCGGCACATCCTCATGGTTGTCGATGAACCACTGCATGCGCCGCTTGAATCCCGGCAAGCGGTCGACCACCTCCGGTTCCAGCGTCTCTACCGCAAATAAAGGAATCAGCCCGACCATGGACCGGATTTTGATGAAATGCTCGTCCCCGTTCGGCAGGTGCAGTAAGTCGTAATAGAAACCGTCCTCATCATTCCAAAGCGACCGGCCCTCGGTGCCGATGTCGTTCATGGCGTGAGCAATGTGCACAAAATGCTCGAAGAACTTGCTGGCCACATCTTCATAGGCCATATCGTCCTTGGCCAATTCCAGCGCCATGGCCAGCATGTTCAGACAATACATACCCATCCAACTGGTGCCGTCCGATTGTTCCAGATGGCCGCCGGTGGGCAACGGCGCGGAACGGTCGAACACCCCGATATTATCCAGTCCCAAGAAACCGCCCTGAAAAATATTGCGCCCGTCGGGATCTTTGCGGTTCACCCACCAGGTAAAATTCAGCAATAATTTGTGAAACACCTTCTCCAGAAAATTCCGGTCCGCCACTCCGCGCATCCGTCGGTCAATTTTGTAAACGCGCCAGGCGGCCCAGGCATGCACCGGCGGGTTTACATCGCCGAATGCCCATTCATAAGCGGGCAACTGCCCGTTGGGGTGCATGTACCATTCGCGGAGCAGCAAGATCAGTTGTTCCTTGGCAAAATCGGTGTCCACGATTGCCAACGGAATACAGTGAAACGCCAAATCCCACGCGGCATACCACGGGTATTCCCACTTATCCGGCATGGACAGCACGTCGTCGTTGTACAGGTGGGTCCAGTCCTTATTTCGTCCCTTCCATCGCGATGACGGCGGAGTGGGCCCCGCGGGATCGCCTTCCAACCACCTCTCCACGTCGTAGTGATAAAACTGCTTGGACCACAGCATCCCCGAGTACGCTTGCCGCACCACCATGCGCGCATCCGGTGACAAACGACGCGGAATCCGCGAATCGAAAAATTCGTCCGCTTCTTTCATGCGCGAGCTGAACAACGTATCGAACGCAGTTCCGAAATCACCCGGCGCCAAAATCCCCAAGGTGGCGGTGTGTTGTCCTGCAGCCGCATTGCTGCCGGCCCATGGCAGTTCCGGATCCATGCTGCCCAAGGGGTCCGTGTCCGTAAGCCGCAACTTGATGGTGGCAGCTTGCCCAGGCGGAATATGAAAGACCGAATGGGCGGCCATTTTTGTCCCGCTCAGCGCCGGATTTACCGCCTGCTTATTTTCGTGGATCACATATTCGTGGAAGGCGTCTTTGACGTACGGCACACGTTCGCGGTAATTGAACAGCTTGACGTAATTTGTTTCGTTCTCGGTAAACAGCAGTTCCGGCGTGCCTTCCGCGAGTAGCCACCTCCGGCCATACTGCCAGTGCTCAATCTGTGCGGAGATTCCGCCGCTGGTGTCCGCAGCCCGGCACGCCACCGGACGCCGCAAATCCTCTCCCCACGACCACGTATTGCGAAACCACAGGGTCGGCAACAGGTGCAGGACCGCAGATTCCGGTCCGCGGTTGTGCGCCGTGATCCGGATCAGAATGTCTTCCCAATCGCTCTTGGCATATTCAACGAAAACATCGAAATAGCGGTTCTCCTGGAACACTCCGGTATCCAGCAACTCGAATTCCGGCTGCATCCGCCCACGTTTTTGGTTTTCCTCGAGTAACTGCCGGTAGGGGAACTCTGCCTGCGGGTATTTGTACAGCATGCGCATGTAGCTATGAGTAGGCGTGGAGTCCAGATAGAAATACTGTTCCTTCACGTCCTCGCCATGATTGCCCTGGTTTCCGGTCAGGCCAAATAGCCGCTCCTTCAGGATAGGATCGCGTCCATTCCACAACGCCAGGGCAAAACAGATCATCTGGTGGCGATCGCTGATGCCCCCAAGTCCGTCCTCCCCCCACCGGTACGTTCTCGCGTGTGCGTGCTCGAAGGGAAAAAACTCCCATGCGGTACCACCAGCGCTGTAGTCTTCGCGGACAGTTCCCCATTGCCGCTCAGAAAGATACGGCCCCCACCGTTTCCAGTGTTTCTTGCGCGCCCGCGATTCTTCCAGCCGGAGGTCTTCGGTAGTGAGTGTTCTGGCCATACTGGGTCTCTACAAAACAGGCAAGCATTCTCGCATCTTTGAGCACAGCAGAACCAGCGGCAACTGTGAATAATAGTTCCGTGAGCTCAGACTAGCTGCCCTGGAAGTTAACTTTACCGGCTTCAATTTGTTACGGAATGCCCCGGGTCCTGCGAGTTCGGCGTTCGCAGCCCGTCCCCGCTCCAGAGGGCGATGTTTATCAGTTTGTTATCAATGACAGAAAAGCCACTTTGCCGACCCTCATTGATTAAAGTATCGTTTCTGTCTGTACAGAGGCATCTTGGGAGTCGACGACTAGAGTGGGGTGTGGGGTCCTCGCCCGCTGATGTATCTTTGCCGCCCTTTCTGTCAAGGTTCATTTGGTGTGTCGTTCAAGCCTTGCCTCTGAACTCCGATTTTGTGTGTTGTTTCAAACGCTGAGGAGGCGTCAATGAAAAGAAATCCTGGTCGATCCGCGCTGATTATGCTCTCGCTGCTGTGCATTTTTCTGTTAGCTGCTTGCGGGAGTAATACACCGGTTTTGCGGTACATTACGATCACGCCGGCTAATTCCACTATTGCTACTGCTACCAGTCTCCAGTTCACGGCTACCGGATACTACAGCAACGGAGCGATCACCCAGGGGATCAATGCCTCCTGGAGTTCTTCGAACACCGCCGTGGCCACCATAAATGGCACCACCGGTGTCGCCACAGGCGTTACGGTTGGCACCACAACGATAACCGCTACGGCCTTGGGCATTACTTCCGGTTCCACCATTTTGACGGTTGCCGGATTGACTTCGATCGCGGTTACTCCTGCCACTACGACGATCTCCATCGGCGGGACCCAGCAATATGACGCGGTGGCCACTTATACCACCTCTGGCGGCACCACCGGCACGATCGACGTCACCAATCAAGTTACCTGGACTTCCAGCAGCACTGCAGTCGCGACGTTCAGCACTTCTACTCCCGGATTGGCCACTGCGGTCGCCGCTGGCACCACTACCGTTACCGCCACACTGGGCACGGTGACTGCAACAGCCACTCTCAACGTCACCGCGGCTACCACGCTGGTGATTACCCCAACGGCGCCGGCTGTTTCGGTTGGATCCTCCACACAATTGACTGTTCAAGAGCAGTGGGCTGACATGTCGCTGCATCCGCCATCCATGACGGTTACTTGGTCCTCGGGCACCACCAGTCAAGCGAACGTAGCGGCGACTGGCGCGGCGACCGCCCAGGTAATTGGTTTCGCTGCTGGAACTCCCACGATCACGGCTGCGGAAGGCACGGTCACTGGAATGGTGACCGTCACGGTGACAACCGGCTCAGCCCACTATGCCTATGTCACCAACAGCGCCAGCAACTCCATCTCCTCCTACACGGTGACCGCCGCAACGGCTCCTTATCTGACTCCGCTGGCTACCACCAGCCAAAACATTGCCAGCTTTACTTTCCTCAACCCCAACGGTCAGTACCTCTACGAACTCGATCAGAGCAGCAACCTGTGGGTCTATACCGTTACCCCTGCCACCGGCGCAATCGTCCAAACCACGGGCATTACTCAGCCGGTGCTTGCGGGCGCTGGCGGAAGTAACTACGGCGCCATCGATCCTTATGGCCGTTTCATCTACGTCACGGATGACGGCTCAGCGTCAGCCACCACTGGATCGATCTCTGGATTCACCGTAAACCAGACTACCGGCGCGCTTACTCCGATCACCGCGGTTACCGCCTATACGACCAACATCAACTTGCCGCAATCCATCGTGATTGACCATACTGGCTCCTTCCTGTATGTCACCAACTTTGGAACTGGCACCACGGCCGGAACCATCAGCGCCTATTCCATCGACCCGGCCACCGGCGATTTGACTCCACTTTCCACCGCCACGTATCCCACTGGCATTGGGCCCGTGTATGCGACCATCGATCCAACTGGCACATACATCTTTGTGCCCGACAGCGGCGACAGCACCGTTTATAGCTACTCCATCGGATCGAGCGGAGCACTCACATCTCTCGTTGCCGGCGGCAGAACCGTTACCGGCGCCACCGACCTCCTCAACGTTGCGGTATCACCGAACGGCAATTATCTCTACGTCGTGGATAGCGGCAACGGCACCACCGCTGGGCAGGTCTTTGGCTTCACTGTCGCCGCTGGCGTCCCTGCCACAACCCCCATCACGGGCACACCGATTCCCACTGGCGTGAGTCCCACGGGCATTGCCATCGATCCCACTGGTTCACTGCTTGCTGTGGACAACATCGGCACCACTACGAGCGCCAGCACCATTTCACTGTTCACGATTGGTTCCGGCGGCGCGCTGACTGCGGACCCCGCAGTCGCAACGCAGGACAGCCCGCGCTTCATCGTGTTCTACGACGCACCATGACGGGCACTCGCACCTAGATCTGTGCTGTTCGGAATTTCCAGCCAGCACAAAACCAAAAGGGGTGGCTTCGGCCCCCCTTTCTTATTTCTCACTAGCTTTTCCGTGGATTATTTGGCGTTGCAACAACTTTACTGCGGTATAGATTGAGCGGCGATCATCGCATGCCGGAATTCGCGAGAGAATTTCTCTTCACTCCCCGTACGGCACCCAAATATTCTTCACTTGATACGCGTGCTCCAAATACCACCGGCCTTCGCCCTGCGCTTCATCAAAGAAATCGATCTCCCGGCCCTCATTGGTCCACACCTGCTTCAAATTGCCAATCGACAGCGCCTTCGCCGCGGCGCAAGCCTGCGCATCTCCGTAACACCAGATCGTGTCCACATCGTCATGCTCGGCCAACACTTTCAACAATTCTCCGGCACGCCCGGTAACCAGATTCACCACCCCGCCCGGCAAGTCACTCGTTTCGAAGACCTGGTAGATATCCCCGGCGATTAGCGGATAATCTTCCGACGGGACGGCCACTACGGTATTACCGGCCGAAATCAACGGCAACACCCCCGAGAAAAATCCCAGCAGCGGCGCCTCGGCCGGACATATCACGCCCGCGGTTCCAATGGCCTCGTTCATCGCCATCGAAATATTCCGAAACGGCGGGTTGTGCACGGCTCCATCGAACTTGTCCGCCCACGCCGCGTAAGAGAACAACCGCTCCACGCTGAGTTTCACTTCCAGCGCCGCCTGCTTTTTACCCACGGCTCCGGCCAGTCGTCCCGTGATCTCATTCGCGCGTTGCGACAGATTCTCGGCAATGTAATAGAGCACTTGCGCGCGGTTGTGTGCCGTCGTTCTCGTCCAGGACTCCGCCTTGCGTGCCGCCTCCACCGCGTTCCGAATGTCCTTACGATTGCCCAGCGGCGATTCGCCCAGCAATTTTCCATTCTTCGTCCGAACCTCCACGCTATAACCCGAGTCGGGTCGCGCCTGTTTGCCGCCAATATAAAGTTTCACGGTGCGCTCGACGCTCGGCCTGGCGATTTCCGCCGGTTCTCCACTCTTCGCGTTGCCATTACGCAGAGCCGGCGCCTTCCGGAACCACGTCGGCTCCAAATATTCGCGCAAGCCTTCGCGGCCTCCTTCGCGGCCATAGCCGCTCTCGCGATATCCGCCAAATCCGCACGCCGCGTCAAACAAATTTGTGCTGTTCACCCACACCACGCCGGCTTTAATTTGCGCCGCCGTTTGCAGCGCCACGTTGACGCTCTCGCTCCACACGCTGGCCGCCAGTCCATACGCCGTATTATTCGCCAATTCCACCGCTTCCTTCGGCGTGCGAAAGGTCATCGCGGCCAGCACCGGCCCAAAAATTTCCTGCTGCGCCACGATCGATGTCGGATGCACGTTGCTCAACAATGTCGGCTTGTAATACAGCCCACGCTCCGGCATCAGCACTTCCGGCTGCCAGCAGGTCGCTCCTTCAGCCACGCCCTGTTTTACCAGGCGGTCGATCCGTTCCCACTGCACCTGCGCGACAATCGCACCTATATCAATGGCCTTATCCAGCGGCGCTCCAACGCGCAGAGTGCTCATGCGCGCCTGCAACTTCTTGGTTAGCTTTTCCGCCACACTTTCCTGCACCAACAATCTCGAGCCCGCGCAACACACTTGTCCCTGATTGAACCAGATCCCGTCCACTAATCCTTCTACTGCTCCATCCAAATCCGCATCTTCGAAAATCACAAATGGCGATTTTCCGCCTAACTCCAAAGACAGCTTCTTGTGCGTCCCTGCTGTAGCTTTGCGAATCGCGCGGCCAACCTCCGTCGATCCCGTAAACGCAATCTTGTCCACATCTGGATGCTTCACCAGCGCTTCGCCGGTCGATCCGTCACCCGTAACAATGTTCACCACGCCCTTGGGCAATCCGACTTCATTGCAAAGTTCGGCGAAAGCTAGCGCCGTCAATGGCGTATATTCCGCCGGTTTCAGCACCACGGTATTGCCTGTAGCCAGCGCCGGCGCAATCTTCCACGCCAGCATCAGCAGAGGAAAATTCCACGGGATGATCTGCCCCACCACGCCACAGGCTTCGTAGCCAGGAAACTCCCGTTGCACCAGTTGCGCCCAACCAGCGTGGTAATAAAAATGGCGCGCCACCAGCGGAATGTCGATATCCCGGCTCTCGCGTATCGGTTTGCCGTTATCGATGGTCTCCAACACCGCCAGCCGCCGCGAATGCTTCTGCACCTGCCGCGCCAGCGCATACAAATACTTCGCCCGTTCGTGGCCGCTCAGCGCCTGCCAACCCTTCAGCGCCGCCCGCGCGGCCTTCACCGCCAGACCGACAACCGCCGCGCTTCCCTGCGCCACCTCAGCGATCTTCTCGCCGGTCGAAGGGTCAACGGTCTCAAAGTATTTGCTCTCCACCGGCGCCTTCCACGCTCCACCGATGAAATGCCCGAACCGCCGCTGGTGCCCCTCGAGCCACTTCAGCGACTCCTTGGGATCCTCCGGAGCCGGCCCATACTCCATGGTCCTAAATTTTTCGATCACGCTCATCTTTTATCCTGTGCTCTCGCTCTTCTGTGGTTCTACGCCCTACGCCTTCGTTTCTTTTTTCTCTCTCCACACTTCCAGCCGGTTGTCTTCACGCCAAGGGATGCCGGTACTCCGCCGAATATCTCCCGGTCGCATGAAATTCCAGTTGCCGCTCAATATCCCCCAGCATGCTGCTTGCGCCCAATCGAAACAGCTTCGCGTTCAACCAACTGTTGCCTAATTCTTCTTTCATCAACATCAGCCACTCCAGCGACTGCTTCGCCGTCCGAATCCCACCTGCCGGTTTGAAGCCCACCGCCATGCCGGTCTCCTCCGCGTACTCCCGAATCGCCCTGGTCATTACCAATCCCACCGGCAACGTGGCATTCACGGTTTCTTTGCCCGTCGACGTCTTAATAAAGTCCGCACCCGCCATCATCGCCACCAAACTCGCCCGCGCCACGTTGCGCAGGGTCGTCAGGTCGCCGGTACCAAGGATCACTTTCAGGTGCGCCGGTCCGCACGCGTCCTTGAACGCCACGATTTCGTCGTACAAGCGCTGCCATTGCGCTCCAAACACGTGCGCCCGCGTAATCACGATATCGATTTCCTGCGCGCCCGCTTCCACGGAACGCCGAATCTCCGCCAGCCGTTCCTCAAACGGATTCAGCCCCGCCGGGAAGCCCGTAGACACCGCCGCCACAGGAATTTTCGTGCCTTCCAGGGCCTTGCGCGCGATCTCCACAAACAAGTGGTACACGCACACAGCGCCCACTTGGATCTGCAACTCCTGAATCCCCAATTTCTCCACAATTTCCTGGGGGATTGGCTGCCTGGCCTTGGCGCAAAGCCGTTTCACTCGCTCGTCGGTGTCATCTCCGGAAAGCGTAGTCAGGTCCATACAGGTAATGGCTCGCAGTAACCAGGCAATCTGCCAATCTTTCTTCACCGTCCGGCGCGTAACCAGCGTCGCCGCACGTCGTTCCACCGCGCTGGTATTCACGCGGACATTCTCCACCCAATCCAGATTCAGCGAGGTGCCGCGATTACCCCCCAGCGGCCGTCCACCAAGCACAGCCACTGTCTCCGCAGGCACATGCTCCCGCGTTTCCACAATCCGGTTTCCATGCCGGTCCGTGATCTCCAACCGTGGTTTGCCTTCGTCCTTCATGATCCTTGCTCCCTACCGATGTTCTGCGCCGGGCTCCAATGGCAGAGGATACCACCCCATTCCTATGCTCCGCGAGCACACCAATTCCTGCGGATTGCTTGCGAATTCAATTGCCGCTGCCGGCGTTCGCCGGTTCCAGCAACGCATAGCCCGCAGCTTTGCGAAAGGCTTCCCATGTTTTTCGCGACGCGAACAGCTTACGAACCCCGATCAAAACTTTCAGCCGCCAGGGCAGTCGTGGCGGCCGTTTCAATCGTTCCCCTTCCTCGGCGAAATATCGCATCTGCCTTACCTTCCAGCCATGCTCGCCGAAAAACCCGAACCAATCGTTCGGCTTAAATTTGAATGGTGCATTCCGGATCATTCGTCCAACGCCACTTTTCTCCCGGAACTTCAGTACCTGGGGCGAAAGATACTCCAGGATCCAATAACAAACCGGCGGTTCGGCCTTTAATTCGTCAGCCAACGAACCGACTTCTTCGACACCCAAATACGGGATCACTCCCTCGGTCAGAACCAACAGCTTCTTGCTTCGGCCGGCCACACTTGCGAGCAACCGGTGCTGTTCCGCCGCATTCGCCAGATCCACCGTCACCCGCTCCAATTGGCACCGCGGCGTTTCCCGCGCCAGCCGGCTCTTCTTGAATTCGATCATGGGCGCATAGTCCGCCTCGACCCACAGAAAGGACTTGGGCAGATCCATGCGATACGGCCGCGTATCCAATCCCGCGCCGAGGTTGAGCACCGCGTCAATTCCCTCACTTATCGCCGTCCGAATGTATTCGTCGATGATGCAGGTGCGAATCGCCACCGTCCACTCAGTCATAAACGACCCGTGCATCTGTAGCGCGATCTTCTTTCCCTGGTCTCCCGACAGCACGCCCGCCAGTGGATCACGAAAAAGCGCATCGACGCGTTGAGTTTCCACCCAGCGATAGTGGGCCACCCAAAAGGCCGTGTCCGAAACGTTTTGGATTGGAGTGTCCGTCATAGTCACAACCTGCAGTTTCTCATTTTTGGCGGATCTATGTGAAAACGCTGCCCTGCCGCACTGCTTACCTCAAGAAGACCAATCCGCCACTACTCTTTTTTCGCGTTCGGCGTTGGCCGTGTCAGCAGCTCCACGTACTCCTTATAGAATTTGGCTTTATCCAAGTCGTCCTGCACGTCCGCCAGAATTTCCCCCATTTCCGGCTGTCTGCCCTGACTCCACACCAGCGTGTTCCCGTAACCGGCACCGTGGTCGGTGTCTACGTCCATATACAATTTTTTCCATTTTGTGATGATGCTAGGGTCCAGCCACGCTACCGCAGCCAGTTCGTCCCACAAGAAATTGGCGTGCGCATATTTCGCTACGTACTGTGCCGCCGGCGTCGGACTTTTCCGGATCTCGTCAATCAGTTCCTTATCCATGCGCGTCTTTACCGAAATATCTACCGTGGTGACCACTGCCCTCGGCCAGTGCGCGTGCAATACCGCGCTCGAAGCCTCCGGATCCATCCAGAAATTAAATTCGTGTGAAGGAGAAAGCGCGAATTCTGGATTGTCCGTATACGGATTAATGCTTCCGCCCATCACGATCAATTCCTTGCTCAGCTCTGGAAATCGTGGATCCAGCGCTATCGCCGTGGCCAGATCGGTCATGGGACCTGCCGCATAGATGGTCACTTCATGCGGATACTGCCGCACCATCTTCACCAGGAAATTTGCGGCGTTCTCCGTCGACGCCTGGATCGTTGGCTTCCCTTCCGGCATCGGCGGCACCTCGTACGGCCCGTGCACCTTGCCACCATGGGGTGCGAAGTTCCATGCGCCTTCGTAGACCATCTTTCCATGCAATATCTGCCATTTCTCGATGTACTCCTTGCTGTTCACCAGCGGGAACACCGCGCCCGGCACCACGGGAATATCCGGCCGCCCAATAATTTCCATCAACCTCAGAGTGTGTTGCACTTCTTCATCCCGCCACGCATCTCCCGTCAGCACCGTAATTCCCAATACGTTAGTATCCGGCGAATTCACCAGCGCCAGAATGGATTGCATGTCCGTGCCGCCCGGTCCGGCGGCATCCTGATCGATGATCACTTTGCGCTTTCCTTGCGCTTGCACCACCACTGCACCGGCAACCAACATCGCGGCGATTATGCATACTCGATAAAGCCATTTCATAAATCGTTTCTCTCCCATGGTCACATTCAACAGCACCTAAAGCGCCCCGCAATGTCTCCCCTTGATCTACAAAACCACGTCATTCCGAACGAAGTGAGGAATCCCTCTTCGATCCCACCGATTGCACCCTGTCTTCTTGGAGTGCCACACCATCAGTACATGATCGTGCGCGTCAGATGGTGTGGCCACGTAGTCGTGTGAAAGTGAGTCCAAAATCGCGCGTCGATCTGCGGAATGATCACTTGCGCATCCGCCGGGCGAATCTTGTTAATCTCTTCGGTCAGCAGCGCCGTCGCGTAGATGCATTGCGCCCGAATCTCAATCTCCCAGCGGAAATCCCGTGGAATCAGTTGATGCGTATTAATCGCCGTTTCCAGTCGCTCCGAATAGCTGGTGATCCCGTGGAGCCGCAGTGCCACCGGAACAATATAATCCGCGAACGCGGTCATTTTCTGCGGATCGTCCAGCCGGAACTTGCCGTCTCGAGGCAAGCTCGAATACAGCATCCAGATCCCCAATTGCGGCAATTTGTAAAACTTGATCTCATGCCCATCCAGCATGCTCACATCATTAAAACGCGGAAATTCCGTCACTAATCGATCGATGAGCCCGTTGCCGTTATCGTAGAGTTTCGGCGAACAAGCCTTCACAAAGTTGTGGTATCGCTCGTTGTATTTCTCCGCCAAGACTTTCCCGCACTGATGCAGCACCTCAAGCTTTTCGTCCAGCATGGGCATTTCGATATTGCCCTCGAAAACCTTGTTCAACTCCGGCCGGGTGATGCGCGCAAGATAGCTCCCGTCGAGAAACGGGACACCGCTGTCGACCGCTCGTTTGATGCACGCAAATTCCGCTTCGGAATCCGACCAGTGCTGCCCTTGGTAATCCACCTGAAACTTTACGTGGCTGGTAAAATCCGTGAACGCCGTATCGATGGTATCCGCCACCATGATGAAATCGATGGCTTCGTCCGCGTTGCCCTGCCCAACTCCGAAGGGCAGCGCGAACTCCGGCATGGGCAATTCCTCGTACGCCATCCACGAAGCAACTTCCACAACCTTGTCGTAATGAGTCTGGACATCGCGCGACGATTCAATCGCATATCGCACGCTCTCCAGCACCGGGCTGCCAATTGGTTTCGGCCAATGCAAAGTAGTCTGAGTCAAGAAGTGCCCCCGGGGAAAAATCACCACCACGACACATCAGTTACGACATTCGCGCCAGAATAATCAATGCGAGTCCCACAACAAAACATCCAAACATCGCCGCGATCAGCCGCGAAGTGCCCGCGGGCGCCGCGCGAAACTCTTTCCAGATGAACACGCCCCATAACGCTGCCACCATCGTCGCGCCCTGTCCCAGTCCATAGGAAATCGCGAAGCCCGCGCGCCCAGACGCGATAATGTTGAACGACATTCCTACTCCCCAAATGATTCCGCCGAGAATTCCAGTCAAGTGTGTCCCCAGGCTTCCCCGGAAATAATCCGCGTACGACACCGGCGGCCCGTCGAACGGCTTTTTCATGATGAAGGTATTAATAATGAAATTGCTGAGGAAGATGCCCACCGCGAACACCAAGACCGCCGTATACGGTCCGACTTTTCCTGGCAGCGGATGAGTGAAATCCGGATACATCGACGCCGCAACGAACCGGTAGAAAAATCCCATGAGCACTCCACAGGCCACCGACAGCACCAGCCCTTTGGTGCTCACTCCCGCTGCTCCACCGGGTAGTTTGCGGTACGCCACTGCATCCAGAATAATCGCCAGCACCACCAGCAGCACTCCGGTGAACAGCAGCGCCGCATTCCCGATCGGGTCCGCAATGTAATTCAGCACCACTCCCAGCACCAGCGCTATCCCAATGCCCACGGGAAACGCCACGGACATTCCCGCGATGTCGATCGCCGCTACCAGCAGAATATTTGCCAGATTAAAAATCGCTCCGCCAAGCAGCGCCGAGCCCGCGCTCGCCCACGACATCTGGTGAAGGTCTTCGACGAACGGCCGTCCCACAGTGCCGTGGTTGCCCAACGTATGCGCCAGTATTAAGCTCAGTAGCAATACTCCAATCGTGTAGTCCCAATAAAACAGCTCAAATCTCCAACCTTTTTTCGCCAGCTTTTGTGTGTTCGCCCACGAACCCCAGCAAAACATGGTAATCACGCAGAACACCACCGCCCACGGGTAACTCTGCAAAACGAACATTTTTGCTCCTTTGCATGCTCCTGCCTTGCTTTTCGCGCTGAGAAGCTATGGCCTTCCGTTTCGGCGTGCCCATTCCGTCTCGAACTCAGCCCGTTTCGGGAACGATTTCTGTGTGCCAATGTTCATCGTCGATAGCCCGGCATAAAGATTCGCGCGCAACAACGCTTCCTTTTCCGGCAAGCCTTCCGCCAAAAACACGGCAAAACTCCCGATGAACGCATCCCCGGCGCCACTGGTGTCCTTCGCGGTCATTGTGAAGGGAGGAATCAGTTCCGCCGAACCGTCGCCCGCAATCAATGAGCCGCGGGCCCCTAAGGTCAGGATGACCTTCCGAAAGCCTTTTTGCAGCAACGAACTCGCACAGCTTTTTGCCTCGTCAATCGAGTGCACCGGCATTCCCGTGATTGCCTCCGCTTCGCTCTCGTTGGGCACGAAGTAATCGGCCGCAATCAATTCGCTGATCTGCGCGTGCAGGGCCGGTGCTGGGTTCACAATGCAACGAATATTGTTCTTGCGCGCAAACTGCACGGTGTAATACACCGTGTCCAACGGAATCTCAAATTGCAGGATGATCACATCCACTTTCTGCAACGCGCTCGACGCCTCGTCCACATCCGCGGGCTTCAGCGTGTCATTCGCTCCCTTCACTACGATGATGCGGTTCTGCCCGTTAGGCTCCACGAATATCGGAGCAACCCCGCTGGAAACCCCGTCCACGATGCGCACGTGCGTCGCGTCAATTCCCATGGCTGTGAAGTTTCTTACCGTGGCTTCGCCGAACAAGTCGTTGCCAACCTTGGCAACCATCATCACGTCCGCGCCGCAATATCGCGCCGCGACCGCTTGATTTGCTCCCTTGCCGCCGAATCCGAGGTCAAAACTTTTGCCAAATATCGTTTCTCCAGGTCTGGGGAAGGTGTCACTGAAGGTAGTTAAATCCGTGTTAGCGCTTCCGACCACAGCAATCCGGGGTAGCCTGCGCATGCCTTCTCCTGTCTAAGCGGTAAAGCGAAAATATAACAGTGCGAACGAATCAGCAAGTATTGCAAACTCCGCAACGACAATAGAAATGAAGGGCTTGTGGGTGATCGGTTCGTTGACGGCTGTTCCAGTGGGATGTTAGTCTCGCATCATTTCCAGTTGCCATTGCATGCGCGCCGTCGACCTTATCCAAAAAAAACGCGATGCCGGGGAACATTCCCGCGAAGAAATCGCTTACCTCGTTGCCGGTTATACCAAAGGGGACATTCCCGATTACCAGATGGCCGCGTGGCTGATGGCTGCCTGGATTCGCGGCCTAACTCACGCCGAAACCATCGCGCTCACTGAAATGATGCTTTATTCCGGCGAGATCGTCGACCATTTCGACCTGCCGATGAAAAAAGTGGACAAACATTCCACCGGCGGAGTGGGAGACAAAACCTCGCTGATCCTTGCGCCTATCGTCGCCGCGGGGGGACTTGCCGTTCCCATGATTAGCGGCCGTGGCCTCGGCCATACCGGCGGAACTCTCGACAAACTCGAAGCCATTCCCGGCTTCAATACCGCCCTCTCTCTAGCTGAATTTCGCCACGTGGTCAAAGAATGCCGCATGGGCCTGATCGGCCAAACCTCCGAAATCGCTCCCGCCGACAAAAAAATCTACGCCCTGCGCGACGCCACCTCGACCGTCGAAAATATTGGCCTGATCTGCGCCTCGATTATGAGCAAGAAGCTCGCCGAAGGCATCGATGCGCTTGTTCTTGATGTGAAAACCGGTTCCGGCGCATTCATGGCCAAAGAAGAAGACGCCATACGCCTGGCCGAAATCATGGTGGACACCGCGCGGCGCATGGGCAAACAGTGCGTGGCCCTGCTCACCGACATGGACCAACCTCTCGGCCGCATGGCCGGCCATTCCAACGAAGTCATCGAATCGATCGATGTCTTGAAAGGCCATGGGCCGCAGGATCTGCGCGAACTCAGCCTGGAGCTTTCCGCTTGGATGTTCTATCTCGGTGAACGCACAAAATCCGTGCAGGAAGGGCGGCAGCTGGCGCAGGAAATGATCGCCTCGGGCAAAGCCCTGGCCAGTTTCCGCCAGTGTATCCGTTTGCAAGGCGGAGACGCCCGCATCATCGACGATCCTTCGCTCCTGCCTTCGGCCAGATACCACAGCGATGTATTCAGTCCAAATTCTGGATTCATTGCCGCCACCCGTTGCCGGGACTTTGGCATCGCTTTGTCTATGTTGGAAGGCGGACGCAGCAAGAAGGAAGACCGTATCGATCACGGCGTTGGACTGGAATTCCACAAGCGCATTGGCGACCAGGTAAAGTCAGGCGAAAAGCTGGTCACAATCCAATACAATTCCGAAGCAAGACTAGGCGAAGCCAAGAAATTGATCGAAAACAGTTTCATTTTCTCGAAGCAGCAGCCGTTGATGCCTCCCTTGATTCGCCAGGTACTCGGCGGGTAGCCGCCACAGCTTTACATCACGGGAGCAACCACAAGGAGACGGAATGGGCCGATTTACGGGTTTACTCGGCATGGCCGTGTTGGTCGGCCTCGCCTATATCTTTTCCACCTCTCGTAGAGCGATCAAGCTAAAGACCATTCTGTGGGGCTTGGGCTTGCAATTTGCCTTTGGCGTCTTCGTGCTCAATTTCCCATTAGGCCGCAGAATTTTTGAGTTTTTGGGCGACGCTGTGAATAAGTTGCTTGGGTTCGCATTTGTTGGCTCGCAATTTGTCTTCGGTAATCTCGGAATGCAACATTCTTCTTTTGGCTTCATCTTCGCCTTCCAGGTGCTGCCGACCATCATCTTTATCGCCGCAGTGTTTGCCTTTCTCTATCACATTGGCGTGATGCAGCTGTTCATTCGCGCTTTTGCCTGGGTTATGACCCGCGTGATGGGCGCAAGCGGAGCGGAGTCTCTGGATATCGCCGCCAGCATTTTCATGGGACAAACGGAAGCGCCACTGACCATCCGGCCGTTCCTGAATAACCTCACCAAATCTGAGCTGATGACCGTAATGACCTGCGGCATGGCCCATGTCTCTGGCGGAATCATGGCCGCGTACATCGCTTCCGGCATCGAGGCCAAGCACCTGCTGACCGCGGTGATCATGACCGCTCCCGGCACGCTGTTAATGGCCAAAATGCTCGTCCCCGAAACCGAGCAGCCTCTCACCGCCGGCAAAGTGCAGATGCCCGAGATGCAGAAGGAAGCCAACTTTCTTGGCGCGCTTTCTCGCGGAACTTCCGATGGACTGCAACTCGCTATCAACGTCGGCGCGATGCTCATCTCTTTTATCGCTATGCTGGCTCTGGTCGATTATCTGATCGGCGGCACGCACAATTGGCTGGCCCTCCATCACGTTGGATTCTTTCCTCAGAGCCTGGAGGAGTTCTTTGGCTGGATTTTCGCCCCCATTGCCTGGCTCATTGGAATCCCCTGGAAGGATGCGCCCGCCATCGGCAATCTTCTGGGAACCAGGATGACCCTGAATGAAGTCGTAGCCTTTGCCAAGCTCGGACAAATGAAAGGAGCTTTGGATCCGCGCTCCTTCACCATCGCTACATTCGCCCTGTGCGGCTTCGCCAATTTTAGTTCCATTGGCATTCAAATTGGTGGAATTGGCGCGTTGGCGCCAGAACAGCGGGGCCAGCTCGCAAGATTCGGCATTCGTGCCATGCTGGCGGGAACCATGGCCAATCTGATGTCCGCTTGCATCGTAGGAATCCTGTCATGAGTGCGGCCCAACCTCGGAAGGCCGCATCACGCCCAAGCGTCGAATTTTTGCGCGCGGAAGCTGCGGCAAAATTCATTAAGAAAAAAACGAAGCTGCAGCCGAAAATCGCTTTGGTTCTAGGATCTGGGCTCGGCGGCTTCGCCGATGAGTTCGCGAATGCGGTGAGAATTCCCTATTCGAAAATTCCCTATTTCCCGCGCTCCACCGCAATCGGCCATGCCGGCCAGTTGGTTTTGGGATCGGTCGAAGGCGTTCAGGTCGTGGGCATGCAGGGGCGGGTGCACCTCTACGAAGGCTACTCCCCCAAAGAAGTGACCTTCCCCATTCGCGTGTTCTCGCGCATGGGCGTCCAAGCGGTCATCCTCACCAATGCCGCCGGTGGGATCAAACAGGATTTTACTCAAGGCCGTCTCGTGCTCATTAGCGATCACATCAATCTGCAAGGGGTAAATCCGCTCGTAGGGCTGAACGACGAATTGTGCGGACCTCGTTTTCCCGACATGACCCATGCCTATGACAGAAGGTTTCGGGAGCTAGCGGTTGCCGAGGGCCGGCGTCTAGGAATCAATCTGGGCGAAGGAGTGTATGCGGCGTTTTCCGGGCCGTGTTACGAAACTCCTGCGGAAATTCGCTTCTTGCGCTCCATTGGCGCCGACCTAATCGGCATGTCTACCGTGCCGGAAGTGATCGTGGCGCGCCATAGCGGCATTCGGGTGCTGGGCATTTCTTGCGTGACCAATGCCGCTGCCGGCATTCTCGATCAGCCGCTCGATCACCAAGAAGTTCTGCAAACCGCGGAGCGCATCAAAAGCCAATTCATTGGCCTGCTCCGCGCAGTGATTCCGCAGATTGCTTCTGCGCTGTAAGCATGCCAGGAGGAAATCGTGTCTGAATTCGAACCACTCATCGCCGCGGCGAAGCGCGCGCGTGAAAATGCTCATGCCAAATTCTCTAATTTCAAAGTGGGCGCGGCTCTGCGCACCGGCTCCGGCAAAATCTATGGCGGCTGTAACGTCGAAAACGCCACATATGGCTTGACGGTCTGCGCCGAACGCGTCGCCATTTTCAAAGCCATCAGCGAGGGCGAACGCACCTTCGATGCCATCGCTGTGGTGACCGACACGGATGCGTTGACGCCACCCTGCGGCGCCTGCCGTCAACTGATCTGGGAATTCTGCGGTGATGTTCCGGTGGTTATGTCCAACCTGCAAGGAAAAGTCGAAGTGCTGCGCATGCGCGAATTATTTCCAAAACCGTTCGATGCCTCAAATTTGTAAATGCTAGACTTCCGTCATCGCATTTTTCCAGCGTTTCAGGGGGAAAGAATGAAAGGCACATTGATTTTTGCCGTGCTGGCAAGCTTGGCTCTGTGTTGCCTGGTGCCCGCCGCTCACGGGCAGGCAAACAGACAATCCGCCGATTTGCTCGTGAGCGGCGCGACCGTCGTCACTATGGATCCCGAACGCCACGTTTTCAACGACGGCGCAATCGCGGTAAGAGACGATTCCATTGTAGCCATCGGCCCCAGCACCGACGTTCTGGCGAAATTTGCGGCGCGCCAGACCATCGACGCCAAAGGCATGCTGCTTATTCCCGGCCTAATCAATGGCCATACGCACATTCCCATGGTCTTGCTGCGTGGCCTGGTAAACGACGTCACCCTGGATGACTGGCTACGCAAATATATCTTCCCCGCTGAAGCGAAAAACGTCACCGAAGACTTCGTGCGCTGGGGCTCCCGCCTGGCCTTGGCAGAAATGATTCGCGGCGGCACCACCACGTTTGCCGACATGTACTACTTTGAAGACGCTGAAGCCGAGGAAGTAAAAGCCGCGGGACTCCGAGGGTTTCTGGGTGAAACTTGGATCGACTTCCCCGCCCCCGACAATAAAACCGAGGCCGAAATGGCCGCGTACACCGAGAAATTTCTCAAGAAGTGGCAAGGCGATCCTCTGATTCATGCGTCCGTGGCGCCTCATTCGATTTACACCTGCTCCGAAAGAACGCTCAAGGATGCGGCCGCGCTGGCCCGCAGGTATAACGCGCCGATTCTGATCCATGTAGCGGAAATGCCGAAAGAATTGACTGACAGCTTGGCACAGCATGGCGCCACTCCGGTGCAATATTTGGAACGCATCCAATTCCTGGGCCCCGATGTGCTCGCCGCGCACTGCATTTGGGTCAACTACACCGACATGAAGATTCTCGCCGATCGCCAGGTGGGCTGCGTGAATAATCCTTCCAGCAACATGATGCTCGCCAGCGGTGTCGCGCCGGTCGTGGATGAACGCGCCGCCGGTGTGCGCGTGGGCTTGGGCACGGACGGCCCAGCCGGGAGCAATGACGATTTGGACATGATGGAAGAGATGGATCTGGCGTCCAAACTGCAAAAAATCACTCGCATGGATCCCCGCGCACTCGGAGCCAAAGGCTCATTGGAAATGGCCACCATCGAGGGCGCGCGAGCGCTTCACATGGAGAACGAAATTGGCTCGCTCGAACCCGGGAAAAAAGCCGATTTTGCCATCCTGAACCTGAACGTGCCCAACGCCGTCCCGGCGTACGATGTCTACTCCCAGATTGTCTATGCTCTGAAAGCTAGTGAAGTGCAAACCATGGTGGTGGGCGGCAAAATCCTACTGAAAGATGGCAAGCTTCTCACTGTGGATCAGGACGCAGCGATGGCCAAGGCGAAGGAGTACGCGAAGAAAGTGCAAGCTTCGCTGCAGCAGTAACCGGCAAGATCTCGCCGCCGGCACATGCTCGGCTCACGAGCAATTCGCAACTCAAGGGGAATGTTTGGAACACGTCGCCTGCAATCTGTGTGGTTCCACAAAGTGCACACCCGTGTACGAAATACCCGACACGCGATTCTTCCCCGACGAGCGATTCACCGTCGTGGAGTGCGATAATTGCGGCCTGGGTTTCGTCAATCCTCGCCCCACCTTCGCGGAAATGTCCAAATACTATCCCACAAATTATTATTCTGCTTCTCCTCCCTCGGGCTTGCGCGACTACTTGGCCAGACGGACCGTGGCGCAAGCGCGTTACCTCCGGCGAATCGAGAAGCAAAGCGGCCCGGGAAGATTGCTGGACGTCGGATGCGGTAACGGCTATTTCCTCCGATTCATGCATGCGCGCGGATGGGACGTAGCAGGCGTGGAAATCTCCGAGAATGCTGCGCCTCTCGACGATATTCCCGTCTACCCGCAGGAATTCCAAAATATACCGGTGAGCCAGCCCACCTACGATGCGGTCACTGCCTGGGCCGTGCTTGAACACGTTCACGATCCCATGGCTTACTTCCGCAAAGCCGCTCAGGTGACTAAGAAAGGGGGCCACTTCATCTTTCTCGTCACCAATTTTCACAGCATGGCCTCACGATACCTTTTCGGCGAAGACGTTCCCCGTCATCTCTATTTCTTCACTCGCGAAACCGTAAGGCAATATCTCGAAAAAAGTGGGTTCGCTCTCGAATCGGAAGACAACGGCCGCTCCATCTACAAAATGGCTCCCCCGAATTGGATCACTTTTCTGGTTCAAACGCGCCTGCGCGGCAAGCCGTTTACCTACGAAGATGCGCCCTTGTCCAGCCGCGAGTTTCGGCGAGCGCACGGACTATCGAAAGGCATCGCCGCCAGCTTGAAGTACCTGGCGTATTCTCCAACCTCAGTGCTGGAACGAGTGCTGTTGCCGGTGGTCGAAACTGTGCAGATTCTGCGGCGAACCTACGGAATCAGCACCTACATTGCGCGAAAATCGTGACGCAGTGCACGTGTGCTTGTGATCCATGTCACAATTTCGCCCAAACTAATCCTTTCCTATTATTGTTCCCCACACGCTCTGGCGCTAATTGAAGGTATAGACGTTCGCTCCTCTCACAACGCTGAGTATTACTGGAGAGCGGATCCTCTCTGGGCAGGCCATGTGTGATCGTCTGGTTGCTATCGAACTCAAATCCTGTATCGGAGTGAGTGGGTGGTGGGCCAGGTTCCGGGTCAAACACGGAGTGCAGCCTCGCTTGCGGTCAGCATCATGTCGGCTATTTTCCTGCTCTTATTGACCCATCTCTCCGCATTGTCCCAAACCGCTCCAGCAAAACGCATGTCGCCGGTGAGTCTACCCGATATCGTGTTCGTCCAAGCCCCCGAGATAGTTTCCGGGCCATTGGCGCAACGATTTCCGAGGGGCAGCATGATCGTCCGGTTCCATCCCTCAGCAACAAATAACCTGGCCCACTTAACCGGCGGATTTTTTGCCGCTGCCGACCCGCAGATCAGTTTCGACACCACCCGGATACTTTTTTCTGCGCAAAAAACCTCAACGGGTCGCTGGCAAGTGTGGGAAATCAACCTGGACGGCAGCAATCCGCATCAAGTCACGCACTGCAGTGACAATTGCTTGCGCGCTGCGTATCTACCCGCGGAAGAGATCGTCTTCACCGTCGAAGAACTACAAGGAACGGCACCGAGATCCTATCTTGCAGTCGCAAAATTGGATGGCTCCGATCTTCACCGGATCACCTTCGGATCGGCGCCTTTTCAACTCGAAACTGTTTTGCGCGATGGTCGAATCGTCGCTTCCGCGCCCTGGCCACTGGTTGGACCCGAACACGAAGCCGGCACTCGCATCCTTTACACATTGCGCCCCGATGGCACCGGGTTGGAATCATTCCGCTGCGACCATAGCGACAACGCAGTTCAGACCGGCGCCGAGGAATTGGCCGATGGCTCACTCGTCTTCGTGCGAAAACCACGCGCGGACTCGGCGGTCGCGGGCGAATTGATGCAGATTCGCCAGGGGGCTGCGAGCGCAACGCCGGTTGTGGATCGTCCTATCGTTTACGGAGCGCCACGCCAAATTTCAGCTGACCAGTTAGTCGTCGCAAAGCAAACACCCTCGGCAGGGAAAATTGCCGCGCGATTTGATCTGTATCGGCTTAATGTAAAAAGAGGTACCCTGGCTGAACGCCTCTATAGTGACCCGCAGCTTTCCAGCATCCAGCCAACACCTGTGATCGCTCGCACGATTCCAAAACACTACTGGCACACCCTGAATCCGCAATCGAGCACCGGCAATTTCATCTCGCTGAACAGTTATCTCTCCGCGGATGATCCGCATGGCCGTATGGCAGAGCAAATTTCCAAAGTTCGCGTTTTCACTTTGCGCTCTACCGATGGCCAGGAACGCAGCTTAGGGGACGCCCCCGTGGAAGCGGACGGTTCATTTTTCGTGCAAATTCCGGCGAACTGGCCAGTTCGTTTTGTACTTCTGGGTGCGAATGGCCAAGTCCTTCGCGAAGAACGCGGATGGATTTGGGCGCGGCCCGGCGAGGAACGTGGTTGCGGCGGCTGTCACGGTGACAAAGCGGTAGCCCCTGAAAATCATTGGCCGCAGACACTTCGGCGCTTCGATACGCCGACGCCGCTCGGAGATTGACCATGGCTCATCTCGCACCAACTAAAATGCGCGTCCTTCTCCGACTGACCCTCATATGCTCAGCAGGACTTGCGTTTTTTCTCATTGCCTTGGGCCATCTCGCTGGGCCCAACTTATCGCTGCAGATTTCTGCCGCCAGCAAATGGCCAACTTACGAAGACGCAACCGACAAAGCCAACCTGCATTTCCGGCATTCCTTCGGCGAGCAGAAGCTGAGTTCGATTATGGAGGCCACCGGCTCCGGCTGCGTCTGGTTCGACTACAACAACGACGGCTTGCTCGACCTGTATGTGCTCAGTGGGCGCTACATCGATGGGGTAACCAATCATTCCAAAGCCGACGGCCTCGACTCCACCAATCATCTCTATCGCAACAATGGCGATGGCACCTTCACCGATGTCACCGCGCAAGCTGGCGTTGCCGGCCACGGTTTTGCCATGGGCGTCACCGTCGGCGACTACGACAATGACGGCTACGACGACATCTACGTCACCAACTGGAATTCCGCGATTCTCTATCACAACAACGGTGATGGCACCTTCACCGATGTCACCGAAACCGCTGGTGTGCAGAACAATCACTTCGGTGTAGGCGCCGCTTTTCTAGATTACGACCGCGACGGCCGGCTGGACCTCTTCGTCGGCAATTACCTGAAATTCGACCCCAATTCCAAGAAACCGTATTACTCCGCCGAAGCGTTTGCCGAGCCGCTGGACTACGAAGGCGATGCCAGCCGCCTGTTTCACAACAACGGCGACGGCACGTTTACCGATGTCTCCGAAAAAGCAGGTGTTGCGAATCCCGCGGGCCGCGCCATGGGCGCCACCGTGGGTGATTACGATAACGACGGCTGGCCGGATATCTACGTCGCCAACGATCAGATGGAAAGCTATCTGTACCACAACAATCACGACGGAACGTTCACGAACGTGGCAGTCGATCAAGGCGTGGCGTACGGCACCAACGGCGATACTCCCTCTGCCATGGGCCCAATCTTTGCCGACTACGACAACGATGGCGCGCTGGATCTGTTCGTTTCCGATATGCGCTATCACCGGCTCTTCCGCAACTCCCCGAAAGAGGGTTTCTTCGTAGACACCACATTGCAATCCGGTATCGCGCAGATGAGCGGTCAGTACGTCGGCTGGGGTGATGCGTTCCTCGATTTCGACAACGACGGTTGGAAAGATGCCTTTATCGTTAATGGCGGTTTGCATTGGCTGGTGCCGATGGAGCCGCTCCTGCTCCGCAACAATAGCAATGGCACCTTCACCGATATTTCCGCGGATGCGGGCAGCGCCTTCAAAACCAAAGTCGTCGGCCGCGGGGCATGTTTCGCCGACTACGACAACGATGGCTATGCCGACGCCTTCATCGTGGTGCTTGGCGGTAACGGAATGCTATTGCACGCCAAGCCGCCAGTGGGCCCGCGAAATCACTGGCTTACCTTGAAGCTCGTCGGTACGGTCAGCAATCGCGATGGTTTTGGAGCGCGAATCGTGGCCGATGCCGGCGATCTGCATCAAGTGGTCGAAAATGTCCCGCAATCTGGCTATCTCTCACAGAACGATCCGCGGCCCCATTTTGGGTTGGGCACGCACGCTGAAGTCGATCAACTCACGATTCGCTGGCCCAGCGGCACAGTGCAAAAGTTGGATCATGTCAAAGCAGATCAAATCCTTACCGTAACCGAGCCAGGCCAGCGCCAACCTCAGCCAAAGGCAGGCAAAGCGCGATGAGACCGCCTTCCATCAGAATGATCCGTCATTCCGAACGAAGTGAGGTACGGTTTTCCATCGCACGCTTTTCGTGCGATGAATCTCTCTTCGATCCATGCGTTGTCGCCAAACAGGCCACCAAACGCAAGGCCCTCTATTTAGCCTCATTTCTACTACTAGGCCTCCTCTTCAGCGCACCGTGGCCTGCCAACGCGCAAGCCACCACATCCTCCCGCTATCTCACTCCAGTCGCAGCCAAATTCTCCCGCGACGGCGCAAAACTCTACATCGTCTGCGAGGACGACGATTCCGTAGTCGCTCTCGACGTCAAGTCCCAACGGGTCGTGAAAAAAGCCAACGTCGGCCACCAGCCCAAGGATCTAGCCGTCTCTCCCGATGGCCGCGTATTGTACGTTTCCAACGAGTGGAGCGACACCGTCAGCGTAGTAGACACGGCCACGTTTCAAGTGGGCGAGACCCTCAAGACGGGATGGGGCCCGCGAGGCCTGACAACCGACCGCACCGGAAAATTTCTCTACGTCGCAAACAGCATCGGCAACGACGTTTCCGTGCTGGACATTGCCTCGGGCACGGAACTAAAACGGCTTACCGCCCTGCGTTCCCCACATTATGTGCAACTTTCTCGCGATGGCCGCCTCGTCTACGTTTCGAATCTCCTGCCGCATCTTGCCGGCCCCGATGAATCCCCCGTATCCGAATTAATGACTATCGATACACAAAAACAGGTTGTGGCCGAGCGCATCGTGATTCCCGGCGCCATGGAATTACGGCATATCGCCGAAGCGCCAGGGCCACGGGGCGGGTATCTGCTGGTTCCCTTGTTACGCCCAAAGAATCTCAATCCCCTGATTCAGGTGGCCAATGGCTGGATTTTGACCCACGGCGTGGCCATCGTAAAGCCCGCGAAAGCAAACGCCGGGAGCACAGCGCACTCCGAGGTCACGCAAATCCTGCTCGACGATATCGATCGTTACTACGCCGGAGCAGATGGCGCGGCATTCACACCGGATGGCCGCTATGCATTGATCACCCACGCGGAAGCCGCAACTCTTTCGGTGATCGATACCAAACTGTTGGCACAGCGCCTGCGCAGCATTCCGTCCATGGATTTGCCGAATCGCCTCGACACCGCACAACGCGTGGTTCTGCGACGCTTACCCACGCAATCGAATCCCACCGATGTCGTCGTTTCTCCGGACGGCCGCTCGGCCTATGTGGTGAATCGCCTGGACGACAGCCTCACGCTCGTGAACATTCCCCAGTTCACAGTTCGTGGCCGGATCGACTTGGGCGGTCCCAAGGAAATAACGGACCTGCGCCGGGGAGAGCAGCTTTTTCATGACGCAAAGTTCTGCTTCCAAGGCCAGTTCGCCTGCGCTACCTGCCACCCCGACAATCATATCGATGGTGTGGCATGGAATCTCGAAACTCCGCAACTGGGGCGCGACCGCGTGGCAAACCGCACCCTCCGCGGCATCGCCGAGACTGCACCCTACAAATGGAATGGCCACAACCCAGATCTGGAAACTCAATGTGGCCCGCGCATCGCCCAGTTCCTGTTTCATTCTGAGGGCTTCAACGCCGTGCAATTGGCGAATCTCGTCGCCTTCATCAAGGCTATCCCCCTTCCTCCCAATCGCCACTTGAGCCCCGATGGGCAACTGACTGCTGCACAAGAGCGCGGCAAGGACATTTTCTTCCAGAAAGCTTGCAATACCTGCCATCCGCCCGCCACGCACTACACCTCGAAAACCAGCTTCGATGTGGGCACGGCGTCAACCTACGACACCTCGGGCATCTTCGATGTTCCACAACTCGATCGCACCTATCAGAAGCCACCGTATCTGCACAACGGCGAGGCCCGCTCGCTGGAAGAAATTTGGACTTTGTATAACCCGACGGATAAGCACGGAGTCACCTCCGACATGTCCAAAGAGCAGTTGAACGACTTAGTGGAATTTTTGAAGACGTTATAGCAGGAGTGCAAAGTCGTTGCGAAAAATGATGAGACTCGCACAACCAAAGACTTGGCTATTAAGCGCCATCGGATTCCTCTGCATTTTGCCCGCAGCAGTCGCCCAAACGCCTGCACTTTATACCAATTGGGAAAACTTCACCCCAGCAAATGGCATGCCCGACGCGAAAGTTTTCAGTGTGGCCGTGGATGGCCAGCGCGTCTGGGCTGGCACGGAAAATGGCCTTGTGCTTATCGAAAATTCCAAAGTTGCCAAGGTGTACACAACCGCCGACGGCTTGCCGAATCGCGTGATAACTGGCATTGCCGTCAACAAAAATACTGGCGACCTCTGGTTATCCACTTTTGGCGGCCTCAGCCAGTTCTCCGGCGGCAAATTCCAGAACTACACCAGCATGACCACAGGCCTGGCCAACGACATTGTCTACGCCGTGGCCATTCAGGATGAATTCGTCTGGGTGGCCACCACCGCTGGAATTAATCGCTTCAACACCCGTACCGGGGAATGGTCCATCTTCAGCGAAAAAAACGCGCCCATGCACGAACCGTGGGCTTACGGCATTGCCGTTGGCGAGGAGAAGGTCTACGCAGCCGTTTGGGGCGCCGGCGTTTTGGAATACGACATCGCCGGCGGCTATTGGAAGCCCTACAACGACCCTGACGGCGAAATGGAAATCGTGCTATTCAAGAATCAAGGTTTGATTCACGACATCGTCAGCGGAATTTCTTACAACCACGATACCAAAATGTTCTGGGCCTCGACCTATTTCGGCATGAGTGGCTACGATGGCCATAACTGGTTCAACTATCTTTCCACCGACAGCGGCCTGGCCTCCGATTTCATCAACGCCACGCAAACTCGCGGCGACGACGTGTGGGCTTGCACCGACAAAGGCCTGAGCTATCTCAATTTCAAAACCAACACCTGGGTCACCTACCGGCCCAATAAAGAAACAGGCAAAGGCGAAATCGTAATTACCGCCCCTGACAAAAAAACCAACACCATCGAAACGGCAACCTCCCTCGCTCACAACTACATTTTGAATCTGGCATTTCAGGGCGAAGACATTTGGGTGGCCACGGCCGCGGGGCTGAGCCACGGCTTTCACGAACCTCACAAGGAAGGTAAAAACCATGAGCAAGCAAGATCTAGTCGTTGAACCTGCTGTCCCGTCCGCGAGCAACGGTGTGACGGTCAGCAAAAAGGCTATCGCAGCCCCATCCGTGCTGAACGAAGCCCATCATTATCCCAAGCCGTCCTCGTTCTCTCGAGGAATGCGCCTGGATATTAATGGCATGACCATTTTGTTGATTTCCGGCACCGCCAGCATCGATGAAAAAGGAAATTCCGTGCACATCGGCGATTTCCGTGCGCAAACTTTGCGTACCTACTGGAATATCACCGGTTTGCTGGCCTCGGAAGGCGCCACCTGGAAAGACATCGTTCGCACCACCTGCTACCTGCGCGATATCGAGCGCGATTATGAGGAGTTTAATCAGATTCGCACGCAATTCTTCAAGGAAATGGATTTGGACCCGCTTCCGGCATCTACCGGTATCCAGGCGATTCTTTGCCGGCCGGAACTGCTGGTTGAAATGGAAGCGATTGCGATATTCCCCACCAATCGCAAATCCTAGCGGCTGAGTTTCGCTGGCGCGGTTGCTTTTGCTTCGGTTTCTTCTGTTCTCTCGGAAGGACCCGAAAAAGGAAGGATTCGAATGAGCATTGCCGGTATTGTTGGCTTGGAAGATCTTCCCCGGATTTGCCCGTTGATCAGCCGGAAAGTGCAATCTCCTGTCGGCGCCGGGGAAACCCGCGTTGTAGCGGTGGGAACGGTGCGGTTTGGCGACGCTCGCCCGGTAGTTATTGCCGGACCGTGCGCGGTCGAGAATCGCGAACAGACTCTCGCTGTCGCACGAGCCGTCAAAGCCGCCGGCGCCAACATGCTTCGGGGTGGCGCCTTTAAACCGCGCACTTCGCCCCATGATTTTCAGGGCCTCGGCCTGGATGGCCTGCGTATCCTGCGCGCAGCCAGCCAAGAAACCGGCTTGCCCGTGGTCACGGAAGTAATGGACCCGCGGCTCGTGGGCACGGTCTCTGAGTATGCGGACATGCTGCAGATCGGTTCGCGCAATATGCAAAATTATCCGCTGCTCATCGAGGCGGGAAAATCTGGCAAGCCTGTGTTGCTGAAGCGGGGCATGGCCGCCAGCTTCTGCGAGTGGCTTGGAGCAGCTGAATATATCGCCATGGAAGGAAACCTGGACATTGTGCTCTGCGAGCGCGGCATCAAGGCTTATCCCTCCGGCGAATATTCGCGCAACGTGCTCGACCTGAGCGTCATCCCGGCCGTGCAGGCGGAAACATTTCTGCCGGTGATCGTCGATCCCAGCCATGCCACGGGCGTTTCCACTATGGTCGAGCCGGCCAGTTGCGCGGCAATCGCGTCCGGCAGCCATGGGCTGATCATCGAAGTGACCGACGATCGTCCCGGCGCCGCAAAACCCAGGTGCGATGCAGCACAAGCCATTTCTCCTTCCACGTTAAAGAACATCGTGCACTTCATTGATTCACGCATGGAATACCGTTCCTTGAGGACTGCCTATGCTGGATAAGCTGGCACTCTTGCGCGGCTGCATGTGCATTGGCGTATGTTGCGCGTTCGTCCTTCTGGTTGGCATGCCGGCACAAGGGCAATCTACGGACGTCAAATCCACCGGCGCGCAATCTGCCAGTCAGGACGCCGGTTCCAACCAGCGTTATGCAAACATGCCCGAGGACGCCGTTCCCTTTGGAAAGTTCACCAAGGCCTACAAGGAATGGTATCTGACCGACGACACGCTGGCTTACTTCGGCGCGGCGCGGGAACGAAACTCCGTCGAGATGCAGGACTCCGATACCGTAAACATCGGTTTCCTTGGCCCGATCCAGAATAATCCTGAATCGCCCTACGGATTGGCCATGCTTCATGGCGCGCAACTCGCGATCGAACAAGCCAATAGCCGCGGTGGATATCGCGCGAACGAAAGCGCCCAGCCGAAACTCTACCAATTAAAAGTACACCCTGATTCCGCGCAGTGGGGAGCATCCTCCACCGAGGCCGTCAAAATGGTTTTCGACGAACACGTCGTCGGCATCTTGGGATCTGTCGACGGCGCCTCCACGCACATCATGCTGCGCGAAAGCCTGAAGCTGGAATTTCCCATCATGGACACCGCCACCACTGATCCCACCGTGACGGAAACTCGTATTCCTTGGCTGATGCATAACTTTCCTGATGATCGCCAGCAGGGTTACGCTCTCGCGGCAGCCGTTTTTAAGCAACGTAAACTGAAGAGGGTCGCCGTAATCCGCGCGCAAACACGATATGCGCGAGTTGGCGTCGCAAAGTTTTTCGACGAAGCCAAACGCCTCGGCCACGTGCCGGTGCTCGAGGTGAAGTTCGAGCGTGGGGATCAGGACTTTTCGACACAATTGCGCATGCTCAAGAACGCCCACGTCGATGCGGTCGTGATTTGGGGCGAAGTTCCCGAAGCCGCGAAAATCCTGAAGCAAATGCGCGTCATGGGCATGAACCAGCCAGTGTTTGGGCCCAGCCGTTTGTGTTACCCACTAATCATCGAACAGGCGGGCGCTGCTGCGGAAGGCTTGGTGACCACCGCGGCACTGGACCCAACGCGACACGATGCAAAATGGCTAGATTTTCAAACCGGCTATCGCGCCAAATTTCATGAACAGCCCGATCCTTATGCCGCATATGCCTACGATGGAATGAATCTTCTGATTGCCGCCATCGAAACAGCCGGACTGAATCGCGGGAAAATCATGGATGCGCTCCGAGACCATCAAGGGCATCCGTATGACGGGGTAGCAGGGCAGGCTCAGTTTGATCACACTTTGAATAACATTGCTCCCATTACCATGGCACGCGTACAAGGCGGCAAATTTGTATTTTCTCCACCTGGAACGCGGCCCGCGGCCTCAGTACCCAGAGAAGTAGGAGCACATTGATGCACGCACGCACCACCTCTCCATTGTGCGTGCAACCAAATCTCGATGTATCGTTCTTTCTCCATCCGCTAGTTCTTTGCTTGTTGCTGCTGTTGCTCATCCTGTTCGCCTGCAGTACCGCCGCATACGCCCAGTCTGATCCAAATGCCACACATCCTTACGCCAAACTCGACCGGCAAAGTGTCACGTATCGGGGTCCAAACGGCGCGGTAGAAAAGCATTCGCCCGGCAGCGCTGCCGTAATCGGCCTGATTATTCCTTTAAAGGGCCCGCAGGCGTCTGAAGGCCGCGCCCTGCTTGCAGTTGCGCAATTGGCAATCGCCGAAGAACAATCTCTCGGCCCACTACCCGGCGGTCGCCAGCTGCAACTCGTGGCGCGAGACGAGAGCGGCCCCTGGGGCCAAGCCAGCACGGAAATTCTGAAATTGATAGAAGACGATCAAGCCCTTGCGATCATTACTTCTGCGAATGGAACTACCGCCCATTTGGCGGAACAAATTGCCAACAAGATCAGCGTTCCGATTCTCACGCTCTCCAGTGATCCGTCCACCACGCAGGGCAATGTTCCGTGGTTGTTTCGTTTGGGTCCAAGCGATGCCGACCAGGCTCGCGTCTTTTGCCAACGGATTTATTCTGACCTGGGCCTGTACAAAGTGTTGTTGATTGCCCAGATGGACCATGATGGCAGGGTCGGCGCCGCCGAGTTTGAAAAGGCAGCGCGGGACGTGAAGGCTGCTCCTCCCCTGCGTTTCGAATGGGTCGATTCGTTAAACAATTTGCAATCATTTCAAACAGCTCTGCAAACGAAGCAGCCCGATGCCATCGTAATTTGGACGGACGCTCCCGCTGCGGAAGAACTGATGCCGGTTATTCAAAACCTCCGGCCAGCAACCCCGATATTTCTCTGTCGAAAAGCCGCGCAACTGGACACCTGGAACGTCAGCGCGAACCCCTCTGTTGACTCTCACCCACAAACGCAAATCGGCAAATTCTTCGCGGCAAACTCCTCGGATCAGCTGCAAACGGCCACCCAGAGCGCAGTCCAGCAACTTCATACGCCTGGAAGAAGTCCGATGCCCACTCTGGCCGCCGAAGACGCCTATAACGCGATCCACTTGATTGTCGCGGCCCTCCGCACCACCGGCGCCAATCGCGTTTTGCTACGCGAATATCTCGCCAACCAGGTAGAGCCTCGCGATCCCAACAGGAAAATGCCCTTCGATCCGGCGGGCAACGATGCGCGCGAATTCAAGCTGATTCGCCTAAACGTGCCCCAGGACACCCGCAGCGCAACGGCCACTACCTCAACTAACCCTTAAGCTGCCGGTATTTCCGGATCACTGCATTGGTCGCGCTGTCGTGCTTCAGCGCCGGCTCCGCAGGGCCTTCCAGTTCCGGAATAATGCGCTGGGCCAGCACTTTGCCCAGCTCCACTCCCCACTGGTCGAACGAATCAATATTCCACACCGCGCCTTGCGTGAATACGGAGTGCTCATAGAGCGCTACCAATTTACCCAACGCTTCCGGCGTCAAGCGTTCCATCAGAATCGTGTTGGACGGCCGGTTGCCGTCAAACACGCGATGCGGCACCAACCAATCCGGCGTGCCTTCCTCTTTCACCTGCTCCGCTGTTTTCCCAAACGCTAACGCCTCACTTTGCGCGCACACGTTCGCCACCAGCATGTCATGGTGCCGCCCCAGCGGATTCAGCGATTTTCCGAACGCGATGAAATCGCACGGAATGAACCGCGTGCCCTGGTGAATCAACTGGTAGAACGAATGCTGGCCATTGGTGCCCGGTTCTCCCCAAAAAATCTGCCCCGTGTCGTAGTTCACCCTCATCCCGTCCAAGGTGACGTGCTTGCCGTTGCTCTCCATCGTCAACTGCTGCAGATACGCCGGGAAACGCTTCAGATATTGCTCGTAAGGAAGAACCGCAATCGTCTGCGCGTCGAAAAAGTCCGTATACCAAAGCGCGATCAGCCCGAGCAGCATGGGCAGATTGCCTTCAACCGGAGCCGTGCGGAAGTGCTCGTCCATTTCGTGGAAGCCCTTCAGCATCGCTCGAAAATTATCGGGGCCAATCGCCACCATTGTCGACAGACCGATAGCTGAATCCATGGAGTAGCGGCCGCCCACCCAGTCCCAGAATCCAAACATGTTCGCGGTATCGATACCGAATTTCGACACCTCCGCTGCATTTGTGGATACCGCGACGAAATGTTTTGCCACTGCCGTTTCGTCTCCACCGAGTCCTTTCAGCGCCCATTCCCGCGCGGTATGGGCGTTGGTCATGGTCTCCAGCGTTGTAAACGTCTTGGAAGAAATGATGAACAGCGTCTCGCCAGCATCCAGGTCTCGCACCGCTTCCGCAAAATCGGTTCCATCAACATTGGACACAAACCGGAACGTCATGTTGCGGTCGCTATAAAACTTCAGCGCTTCATACGCCATCACCGGCCCCAAGTCGGACCCTCCAATTCCAACATTGATCACGTTACGAATGCGCTTCCCGGAATGCCCTTTCCAATCCCCGCTGCGCACGCGATTCGAAAACTCCGCCATCTTGTCCAACACCGCGTGCACTTCCGGCACCACATTCTTCCCGTCGACCAGAATGGTGGCGTCCTTAGGCGCCCTCAGCGCCACGTGCAGCACTGCGCGATTCTCGGTAATGTTAATTTTTTCACCCCGAAACATCGCGTCTCTGCGACTTTGCACTCCCGATTCCCGGGCCAGTTCTACCAGCAGATCCAGGGTTTCCTGGGTAATCAGGTTCTTCGAATAATTCAGGTAAACTCCCACCGCATCCAGGGCAAACCGTTCCCCACGCTGCGGGTCTTCCGCGAACAGTGTCTTCAGATCCGTCGCCTGAATCTGCTTATGGTGGGCTTTCAACGCCGCCCACGCTTTGCGCTTGGTTAACGGCTCGATGGTCGAAGCTTTTGGCGAGAGTTTCGTACGTGCTGGCATGATCAAACTCCTTCTCGAAATAAGATGCTTGGACTTACCGCGAATTCGATTTCTGGGCCGGCTGGATATCTTTCTTGGCGTCAATGTTCCACAGTCGGAAGCCGCCAATAAACGCATTGACGTTATTCCCCGCGCGGCAATTAGGCGGCAATTTCTTTAGCTTCTTGACATTCCCACCGCCTAGCACCACTTCATCTGGCTCGATCGCCACGCTCAGCCGCTCCACTACATCGAACACATCCTTGCGCCACTTCTTTTTCCCATGCTTTTTCAATCCCCTCAGTCCTACATGGTCCTCGTACGTCTTTTTCTTATAGGGAAGATGCCCCAACTCCATCGGCTCGACGATGTGGTCGGTAACCACGGCGGTTCCCAAGCCGGTGCCCAGGCCTAGAAAGAGCATTCGGCCTTTCTTGTAACTGCCAAGGGCCTGCATCGCTGCATCGTTTACAACTTTCACCGGACACCCGAAGGCCCGCTCGAAATGGAAGCCCACCCAACCCTTCCCCAGATTATGCGGATTCATGATCGGGCGATTGCGCAACACCGGTCCGGGGTACCCTATCGAGATCGCATCATACTTCCAGTCCTTCGTGATCTTCTTTACTCCAGTGACCATTTCCTGCGCGCTCATCGACGGACCAGAATCGAACTTGCGCGGGGTCTCCTCACCACTTAACAGCACTTTGATGTGCGTTCCACCCACATCGATCGCAAGTACTTTCATTCCTGCACTCTCCTTGGGGAAGGTCTGGGTTCAGCCGCCGCGGATCGGCACCCAAGAGTTTATCGAACCTTGATCTTTTTGGCTCTCTAGAAACTCGCAATCACGAAGGTAGGACATTCAGTTAACGGTGTTGTTAAGCTTTACCTTGCCAAATTCGATATCAGCCCGATGCACGGCCAAAATTCCAGGCCTGCTTCCGCAACGCAAATCATTGCCAGACAAAATCTTGCACAGTTATCCTCAACATCTGGCTTGACACAACCTGCAATGAGAAGTAATTTTCCTGCATGTTTTTTTCGGCGGAATCGAATCCGGTTCCTGCCTTTGGGGTGTTTGCAGAACGGAGAGCCTGAGGTCTACCAGTTTCTACACCGTTTCCGGGTGTCTGAACGTATTCGCGTTTTGACTCGCGAGAGGGTATTTCGTTTTTGTTCAGGCTTCTTTAATCACGTCGATTCGTCTGCCGGGGGACCGAGAGGGGTGTTGAGAATGAGTAAGCGATTCCTTATTGCACTTATCGCCTGTATTGCAGTGTTGTGTTGCTGCGGACAGGCCGCCTACGCACAAGCAAACGGCAGTATCTTGGGCACAATCACGGATAAGTCGGGTTCGGCTGTTGTCGGCGCGAAGATCACTGCGGTTTCACAAGAGACCGGTGCCACTCGCGACACCGTCACCAATGACACCGGCCATTACAATCTCAATTTCCTCCCGGTCTCCACATACACCGTGCGGGTCGAGTTCCAGGGTTTCCAAACCGCGGAATCCAAGAATATAGTCCTCCAGGTCAACGAGACGCGCGAATTAGACTTTGCTTTGGCGCCCGCTACCGTCAGTTCAACGGTGGAAGTAGTTGGCAACGCTGTGGCCGTGGAAACTGCAAATCCCACGCTCGGCCAGGTGATTACTTCCCAGGAAGTCGCGCAACTTCCCCTGAACGGTCGCGATTTCGTTCAACTTGCGTCACTCACGCCCGGCACCACCCAGGAGACCAATCCCAACAGTTTCTTCACCAGCGGCGCCAGCAGCGAAGTGGCCGCGCGCGGCTCCTTCTCCCTCTCCGTGGGCGGTTCTCGTCCCAACAGCACCGATTGGCTTTTGGATGGTGCCGATGACAACGAACTGACCGCCGGCGGCATCGCCATCTATTCCTCCATCGACTCCATCCAGGAATTCAAGGTTCTTACCTATAACTATTCCGCGGAATACGGCACCCGCGCGGGACCAACCGTGCTGGTCACCACCAAGTCCGGCACCAACGATTTCCACGGTTCGCTCTTCGAGTTCTTCCGCAACACCGATCTCGACGCCAAGAGCTTTTTCGCCACTTCCACCGAGAAGTTCAACCTCAATCAGTTCGGCGGTTCCTTTGGCGGTCCCATCCGCAAGAACAAAACTTTCTTCTTTATTGATGGCGAGCAAAAATATCAGCGCTATGGGATCACCTTTGAAGGATTAGTTCCTACGGCCGCGATGCGTACTGGTGATTACAGCAGCGATGCTTTTGGCAATCCAATTCCTCTGCCCACTGCGGCCAACCCAGTTCCTGACGGCGCAATCGTGAATCCCAATATGGCCGGAGTGGGCACCAATCCTGCCATTTCGCCCACCACCGGTTATTTTCAATGTGTTCCCGGAACGAATACTCCCACAGCAGTGGCCGCGAACGGCAGCCAAGCGCCGGGATCCCCTTGTTACGTGATACCGTCCGGCTTGATCAATCCCATCGCTCAAAAAATGATCAATCTGTATCCCCTTCCGAACTTGACCGGTAGCAGCACTTCCAATTTCCTCGATGAGCCCGTCCGCAGTCTGAATGAGACCAAGTTTGACGTCCGTTTGGACCAGACTTTCTCCAGCTCCGATTCCGCCTTCGCCCGCTTCAGCTACGACCAGGCAGTTTCCTACGTCCCCGGCGGCGCTCCCGGCTTCGCCGAAGCCAACGCTTTCGCCAGCAACCAAGGCATCGCCAATCACGCCCGCAGCGTTGCGATTGGCGAGACCCACGTGGTCGATCCCACCACCGTCAACCAGTTTACTTTCGGCTATAGCCGCATCTTCGATTACATCACTTCTCAAGGAACTGGCACTTGCGAATCCACCATCCTCGGCATACCCGGCGCCAACACCAGTTGCGTCGGAACCAAGTGTGAGGGCTTCAGCTGCGGGCTTACTTCCACCCAGTTCGGCGGCGACTACTGGGCCCTGGGCGATCGCGGCTACGCTCCTTTCCAGGGCGGCACCAATATTTTTTCCATCAACGATTCCTTTGACATGATCCGCGGCAAACACGACATCAAGATTGGCGGCAACATTCGCGCCAACCAGATGAACGTGGGCACCGAAGGCTTCCAGGATGGATATTGGGTACAAAACGGTACCTTTTCCAATAATCCCGAAGCTGATTTCTTAATGGGCATCACTAACTTGGCCATCCACGATCAGACCTTCCCCTCCGACAGCACTTACGCCGGGGGCCCGGTTACCGGTCGTCGTTGGAAAATTTACCGTCCCTTTGTTCAGGACGATTGGCGCGTGACCAAGAACCTTACCCTGAATCTTGGCGTGGCCTGGGATTTGACTACGCCGATCTCCGAAGAGCATTGGCGCCAAGCCGACCTGGTTGAATCCTCTGGCCAGTTGCTCATTCCCGGCGAACCGGGAATTGGTCCTGACGCTGGTATCCAAATGAATTGGACCGCCTTTGAGCCTCGCATCGGCGGCGCCTGGAAGGTCATGGGCAGCGACAAAACCGTACTCCGCATGGGCTATGGTGCGTTTCATGATTCCGCCTGGAGCATGGGAGCTCAGGGACTTTGGCAGAATCCTCCGTTCTTTGCCGAATCCGACGCGTTTTCCGGCACCACCAGCTGCGCCTTTGCGACTTCCTATTGTGCAGCTGTCGCGGGACAGACCCCATCCGGCCTCGCCATCTCCGATGGCTTCCCGATCTACTCCACCCGTCCCGACCCGGCTACCTTCACGGGCGCTCTCCTTTCGCAACCCACCAACTTCAAGCTAGGCTACGTGCAACAGTACAACGCCAATATCCAGCACGAGTTGCCCGGCCAGATCCTGCTTACTGTCGGCTATGCAGGATCCAAGGGTAGGCACATTCTTGTCTATGGAAACGACCTCAATACCAACAGCCCAAGCGGATGCGTTCCAGGCGGCGGTTACACCTTAGGATGCCTACCCAGCGGCGCGCCCTATGTAGCTTTCCCTGCGAGCTATCCCTACGCGTTCAACACCATCTACTGCGTCTGCGACAGCGGCCAGACTCAATACAATTCCTTGCAGGTTAAGGCCGAGACCAAATCCAGCAGGCATGGCATTTACGCCTTGATCGGCTATACCTATTCCCGTACCTATGACAACGGCTTGTCGGATGGTTTGGGCTCCGTCCTCAGCGCGCCCTACTTCCCACTGCCAAACTGGTCCAAGGAGGACTGGGCGCTTTCCCAGATCAACCTGAACAACAATTTCACCGCCAGCGTTATTTATGACCTGCCCTTTGGCAAGGGCAAGCGCTTTGGCAGCAATTGGAATAACGCAACGAATTCCTTCCTCGGCGGCTGGCAAGTAACCCTCATCGAGAAAATCACCTCCGGATTCCCGGTGCCATTGATCGATTCCAACAACGAATCCGGTGTCTACTTCCAGAACGGCAATGGCGACAACTATAACCGTCCCGACTATGTCGCCGGGTGCAACGCGAGCGCTGGTAACCACAGCCAACTCCAGTGGATCAATGCATCGTGCTTCCCTGCCGCACCCGCTGGTCAACTCGGAAACGCCAATCGCGTTCCGGCTACCGGCCCCGACTTCGTAAACACAGACTTCTCCCTTATCAAGCAGTTCGCTTTGCCCTGGGAGAACATGGGCCTGAACTTCCGCGCGGAATTCTTCAACATCTTCAATCACGCGCAGTTCGGCATGCCGGTCAACGACATCAACGCCGTAGGCTTTGGCGCCGTAGACTCCACCGTAAACAACCCGCGCCTGGTTCAACTCGCGCTGAAATTGACCTTCTAATCCACGCGTTTTGCGATCTAGCTTAAGCGCACTACCGCCCATCCGAAGGCTGGTGGGGCGGTTGGCTTTGTGCATGGCACGGATACACCATTCGTTTTGTGCGCACCAGCGCCAGAGAAAACCGTCATTCCGAGCGGAGTCCGCGAAGCGAGGAATCTCTCTTTAATTCCCCACAATCACTAAACCTTTCGAATTGGGTGCATCACCCCCGCGATGAATCTCTCTTCGATTTCTCCCACATCACGAAACGTTTGGCTGGGTACGTCTTTCTGTACTTTGGAGGACTTGATGGTTTCTAGAACGATCCCCGCGATCAGCTAATTGGCCGGCGTCGAACCCTGCTCCCGCAACGTATAGACAAACTGCGGAATCTCGTGGCGCTCCCGTTCGGATTGCTCATCCTTTTGTTCCGAGAGCCTCTTGAATAGCGCAATCTCTTGCCGCGACTTCTCCGTGTCTCCCGTGCGCCGGTAGACCTGCGCCAGACGGTAGTGCGCCTCATCTGGCATCGCCGTATTCTCAACGGCTTGTTTCAGCGCCGCGATCGCCGCAGGGAAATCCTCGCGCTTCGTACAAAGCACGCCAAGCTGCAGGTACGCATCGCCAAAATGCGGATCGAGCTGGATCGCCCTCTTCAGCTCCGCCTCCGCCACATCCAGTTGCTCCGGATGCTCCCCTTGTTTCATCAATGCCACCGCATACAAGTAATGCGCCATGGCAGTTTCAGGGTGCAGCCCCGCGAATCGTTTCATGCGTTCCACCCAACCCGCCGGCACCACCTGCTCCGTCACCTGCAATCTCCCCAGGAAAAGATAAGGCGTCGGATCCGAGGGATTCAGATCGCACGCCTGCAAGAAAATTTGTTCAGCCTGCTCCTTCGAGCGCTGCGAGTACCATGCGGCTCCCAGGCCCAGCATCATCCGGCTGGATTGCGGGTAGAGCCGATGGCCCTTGGCAAACACTTCGATAGCCGGCTCGGGAGCGTGATGCAACAACAGCTCTGCTCCCCACGAGAATAGATGCGATTCGCTGGGCTGCATCTCCGCAGCGCGCTGATATTCCTGCACCGCGTCAACGGGCCGCCCTTCCGCTTCTTCGATTTCCGCAAGCCGGACGTGCAGGTCGGCATTGTCTTCGTGCGCGATCTTCGCTCGAATTGCCGCTTCTTCGGTAGCGGCATCGCTTGCGGACTCCTTTGGCCCGTTGTCCTCAGCCAGCGAAGCTGTCTCCTTCGATAAGGCATTGCTGTTTCGCACCATGGGACCGGAGCCGTGTCCGCCAAGCGCGGTGGTATCCGTCACCCCAGCAACCGTAAACGCCGGCTCATCCGAAAACGCCATGTCATTGGCTGTGTCTTTGCCCGTTTTTTGGGCCTTCGTGAGCAACAGCAACAGTTCCACGGGTTTCGTCTCGTGCTCGTCCACCACGAATGGCCCTACGGTGCATTCCTGATAGCCAGCGAGCTTCGCATGTACCGTATAACTTCCGCCCGGGACCGATTCGAACCGAAAATGGCCCTGTGCATCCGCCTTGGAAACGAGCGCATGACCGGCATCCGTGGGCTCCAGCGTAATCGCGGCCCCTGGCACAGGATGATTTTGCGCATCTTGTACCTTGCCCTCTACCACCGTCTTGCCTTCTTTTTGAGCGAAGAGTTGTGGTGTAAGCAGAGCGATGCCGAAGCCCAGAATCCCGGCTATGCGACACCATCTTTTCGGAAGGTTCATCATGCAGTGCGAAACACGCGCTCTGGCCGCGCGCTTTCATTCTAGCCGTGGCGCGGGAGCCATGCAATTAACCTGACGCGGCTATTCTTCCAGCAGCTTTAGGCTTTCCTTGGCTTGCTCGTGATTGGGGTGTTGTTTCAGCAATTCCTGTAGAACCGTTTTCGCTTTCTCCCGATCGCCCTCGATCGCATAAACCTTGGCCAGATTGAGATACGCCTGGTCGTAACCCGGCGCCACCCGTATGGAGTCCTCGAAGCTTTGGATCGCTTCTTTGGGCCGGCTCGTGCGCAAGTACAGTATGCCTAAATTATTCAGCGCTTCCGGATACGCAGGCCGCGCAGCGATAGCCTTTCGCAGATACTCATACGCGTACTCCGGATCGTTTTGTTGGGCGTACACCATGCCCAGGCTGTAATTCGCTTCGGGATCGTCGGGATTCAGCGCCAGAGCCCGTTCCAGTGTGCTCTTCGCTTGCGGCCAGTCCTTTTTCTGCCGGTACGCACTTCCCAGATTCTGCAGCGCAATGGAGTGCTTAGGATCAATCTGAAGCGCTGTCTGAAAATACTGAATGGCCCGGTCGTAGTTCCCTTCGCGCACGGCTAATATCCCCAGATTATTCCAACAATTGGGCGGAGTGCCCGGATAACTGGCGGTAAGCTTCAGCGCGCGTTCGAAACAGTCGCGAGCCTCCTCCGTTTTCCCCTGCTGGAGATACGCGCTGCCGAGGCCATAGAGAGCCTCCGCGCTGCCGGGATCATCCTTCACAGCTTGAGCGAAAAACTGCTGCGACTGTTCGAAATAATTCCGCTCATAAAACACAAAACCAAGGGAGAGGTAATTGCGCTCGAACTCGTACGTTTCCCGAAAGCCGGCAAACGGCAGCGCTTTTGCCAAACGCTCCGAATCCCCACTCGGAATGTGTTGGAAATCGGCCTCGAACCTTTCTTTGCTCACCGTTCCCTGGTAAATCTTGACGATGTTTCCCGTCCGGTCGATTAGAAACGAAATCGGCACGCTCATGTCCCGATGCCGGTCAAACAATTGACGGTAAAGCAGGTTGTATGTGGCAATGACATCCGGCGATGCGTCTAGTACCGGAAGGGAATAATGCCCGACGAGTGGCGCAGTCTTAACACCACCTTCACTCTGCGCCGTGTCCACATTGATCGTCAGCAGCTGCAGACCTTTTTGCGCCCATCCTTCGTAAGCCTGTTCTAATAGGCGCAAATTTGCCTGAGCATCTACCACCTGTGCCGACCAAAAATGCACCAGCACTGCTCGGCTCCGATGAGACGAAAGTCTTTCGGCGCGTCCATTCTGATCTGCAAGAGAAAAATCCGGAGCGAGCACCGGCACAATCAGCCACGTTTCCACTTGCTCAGGCAAAGCCACCGCACTGGACGAATCTTCATCGCGCGCAACGCTAACGGAACGAACATACGGCTCCATTCGCGTTGGTGGCACCCCCTCTTCCACCCAGATGCGATGCTGCGCGGGTAAATCGTGCAGTTTTTGGACCAGTCCGCTCGGCCATTCGATGGTCGCCTCTAGCGGTCGCGACGTCACATCCCCTACGCCGAAGAACAGCTCCTTGGTGTGTTGCGCAAGAAAGCCCGACCCGCAGCGAATCGTGCGCGTTTGCCGTCCAGCTTTGGTTTCCACTGTGATTTTCGCGCCAATCGCGTCGCGATTGCTTTTCTTTCCAGTCAAGCGAAACGAGATTGCAGCAGGCAACTCGGGCAGCACGTTTTTCAGATAGCGCAACTGCGGGCTGTTGCGGTTCTTCAACACCACTTCCAGGCGCCCATCTGAATCAAAATCGCCCAACGCGAAAGTGCGGCCGTCCTCCAGGAAGTCCAGCCCCGCGATTCCGGATATATCCGAAAAGCTTCCGTCATGATTGTTGAGATACAAAATATTGCGTTCGAAACCGCTCCAGTTTCGATCGGACCGGATCAAATCGTTAATCGCGTTCCATGCCTGCTCGTACTCGTGGCTGGGCCTGGATTCATTAGGGGAATTGGCCACAACCTGGCGCCAGAAAAAACTATTCAAGTCCTCGCGCGACGTACCCGTCACCATTCCATTCGCAATGTAAATATCCGGGAACCCATCGTGGTCGAAATCCCAAGCATCGCTGGACCAGGCCCAACGCCCCACCCCGATTCCTGCATGCATGGTTACATCATCGAAGCGGTCACCCTTGTTTTGATACAGGCAGTTGCCCATGGCGTGCTCTTGGTACATCTTCCGGACCGCGGCATCGGCGTCTTTCTGAAACAGGTCTTGCTCCGATACGCGAATGCCCGCTGCCGTCCACATATTCGCTACATACATGTCTTCACGGCCATCATTATCGAAATCGACCCATGCACCGCTCATCCCGGCAGCCACATCCTCCGCACCCAACTCGCGTGCGACGTCTGTGAACGTGCCGTTGCCGTTGTTTCGGTACAGGTTTTTGCGGCCAAAATCGTTCACCACATACAGGTCCGGCCAGTTGTCCCCGTTGTAATCACCCCAAGTGCAACAGAAACTAAATCGGGTATTGTTTTGGTCCAGCCCGGTTTTCTTGGTCACGTCGCGAAACGTTCCATCGCGATTATTTTGCATCAGGAAATTGGGCGGGCCATTCTCCGCGTCAAAATACGGCATCGGGTAACGGTATTGGTCCGCGCCCTGGTAGTACGAATACAGGCAAAAATAAATATCCAGCCAGCCGTCGCGGTCATAATCGGCAATCGCCGCACCAGTAAACGTGCCTTGCGGAGAATTGTCGAAATGAAACGCGTCGCGCTTCAGGCGAAATTTCCCTCTGCCTTCATTCAGGAAAAGCAGCGGCCCGTTCGCACGCACGACAATCAGATCCTGTCGTCCATCATTATTAATGTCCACAAACAACGCGCACGCGGAGTATTCCAAAACGCCCACGCCCGCGGCATCGGTCACGTCCTCAAACGTTCCGTCTCCGCGATTGCGAAAAAGCCGGTTTGGCAAGCCGGCAGGCTGGCAGATGTAAATGTCGTCCAGCCCATCCCCGTCCACATCGGCAACGGAAACTCCGTTGTGCCCGTAAATATCGATCCCGCACGCGCCGTCGAGCACCGTCCGCCAATAATCAGTCCCCAGAATCAATTGAGCCGCATAGCAAGCATTGCCACCGAAGGCCTCCGCAGTAATATCCTGGAAGATGGGTGCGAAGGAGCGGCTGCGCTCTTCCTCCAATGTCCGCCATTTTTCCAGACGCATCTCCCCCGAACCGAGCTTTCGCCACTGCAATTGCCAGTGCCCGATTCGTTGCTCCCGATGAAATCCGCTGCCTGTACCAACCAGTTCGAAACGGATTTTTGTTTCTAACAAAACCGGCTCAGTATTGACGGACGCTGGTTCAGCGTGGATACCGATGATTTGAAATTCTGCCGTCAGCAGTTTCGAAAAGTTGGACAAAGAAGAACGCAGTCCTGCCAAGAACTCCTTGCTGCCGAGCCCAGCTTCGGTACCGTACTCCGTCCTCCACACCTTCAGAAATGATGTTTCGCGGACTGTCGTCTCTTTGGTCGGCCGCAAGGAGGTGCCAGCAAAACTCGCCGCCATCACCGAGCGCAATGGATCGGTCGCCTCCGGTGATTGCAGCAGTTGCACCGTCCACTGGCGAAAAACAGCCTCGATTTCATCCTGATACTTCTCTGTAACGAACTCGTCGAAACCCGCGGGAACCTTGCGCAGAATCGAGTCGATCGCTCGTTTGACCCGATATTCCGGGTGAAGCTGCAATTCGGGCAACGCCGCCGTCTGCTCTTCCGAGACGAAGGGGAATAAGGGTGGAATCGGCATGCCCGCGGGCAGGAATGCCAGCGGAGCTGCCTGAAAGTATTGCAGGAATTTGCGGCGGCTAAGATCGATGGGGCGGCGTTTCTTCCACAACCGGCTCAGACAGTGCTCCCTGAAGTGTCACCAAGAAAACGGCAATGTAGCATCCGGCCTCGAGGGGCGTCAAGTTAACCTCACGCCCGCCGCAACGTCTGAATGCACGAATCGGCTGTGATAATCTTGCATTCGGATTGCGTTCGGCATCAGTGCACATGACCTTTCTCACAATTCGGCGATCGACCATAATCTTGCTGTTGCTCCTGCTTGGAAGCACCTATGCACGTTCGTACCTGGCTGCCCAGACCACGGATTCCCTGCAAGTCCACTTGGGTCAGGGCTACGAGGCACTCAAGCAAGAGCAATATGAAGCGGCCGAAAAGGAATTCCGTGCAGTTCTGGCCATCGATCCAAGCTTAGCCATGCGCGCCCGGTTTCCGCTAGCGGTTGCGCTTTTTGAACAGCACAAGTTTCCCGACTCCCGCCAGGAATTTGAAACTGTGCGCCAAACCACCGGCGAACAGCCGGGCATTTCCTATTACCTTGGAAGGATCGACCTAGAAGAACGCCAATACAAAAACGCCATAGAAAATCTCAACAAGGCCAGTGCCCATCCTCCTTTTCCAGACACCGCCTTTTTCCTCGGAATTGCATACTTAAAGGACGGTTCGGACTCCGATGCCGAAACGTGGCTGAAGAAGGCCGTCTCGCTGAATCCCGACGACTCCCGCGCCGAATACGAACTCGCGACTCTGTACCGGAAACTTGGCCGTCAGGAAGAGGCCAATCAGGCATTTCAGCAGGCTAAGGAAATCAAAGCCCGCAGCGACAAGCAAAGCCAATTGAAATATCAATGCAGTCAGGCGCTTGATCGCGACCCCATCGAGTCGGCCGCTGCAACCTGTGATCAACTCTACGACCCCAACGATGCCGAAAAGCTCACCGCACTGGGCGTGCTCTATGGACAGCATGGCTATCTGCAGCAGGCGTTGAAACCTCTTGAGCGCGCGGCGCAGCTTACCCCGCAGTCGCCCCAGATGCAGTACAACCTGGCGTTCACCTACTTTCGCCTGAAGCGATTCGCGGATGCTCGTGCACCTCTCGCAGATGCCGTCCAGCGCTGGCCCGATCTCTTCCCGCTGAACGCACTCTACGGCGCGGTTCTCTGGAATCTCGGTGACCTGCTCCCGGCCTATCAGGTTCTCCACCACGCGCATCAACTCAACAGCCAGGACGCCGACACCACCGCGCTGCTTTATCAAACCACGCTCGCCTTAGGCGCCAAGTCGGACAGCGCCGGCGCTCACTCGGCCGCCTTGCGCTATTTGCAGGAAGCCGCCTCCTTGGATCCGAAAGCTCCGGAACCCCACCAGCGCATGGCCAGCATTTACAAACGTACCGGCCGCCCGGATCAAGCGAAAGAAGAGGAGCAAAAGGCCGGCGAACTACCCAGCAGCAAAGACCAATGAAGCGCAACGGCGTCGCCGGACAATAGCGACACGTGACCGCTGGCCTGGCTGCCCGCGTCTGCGTCTAATTCGTTGAAAAGATTTGGCTGGGAGGCCTGGACTCGAACCAGGATAGCCAGATCCAGAGTCTGGAGTCCTACCAATTGGACGACCTCCCAGCCGAGGGAGACACTGCTTGGAAGTGGCAGAAGCAAGGAAGGATTCGCACCCGCACTTCAACCTTCCTAGGTTAAAACGGTACTCCCTCCCCGTCAACTTGCTGGACTTCTCGGGGTTGATTGCAAGCTTAGAAACAACCACTTTTGATTGGTTGCGGAGCCCAACTGCCCCATGTTACTTTGCGCCCTCACCGTGATTTCCGCGCCTCTGCAGCTAAGGTAAGGTAGATATCGGCTCAAGCTAAGGCCTTGGCCGGCCCAATATCCTGTGGAGACCGTAGCGCACAAATGGCGCCTCCGGTTGACAATACTGCACCGGAGGGTCGTTCAACGAGAGAGGCCAGCCCTTAAATGAAGCTCTACCCGCGAGCGCTTCGTTTTATCAGCCAAATTTTCGTTTACCTTTTTTTTATTGGGAGCCTCTTCTACTCGCTTCCCAGCTTTGCTCAAGAGCCCGCGGGTGCTGGCACCGGCACCACCTCCTTGCCGGACGCGCCCCAACCTAAGCCCCAGGAAACTCCACTCGAGACCACCACTCGTTTCGTCGGCTACGTAACCAACCCCTCGATCGTGTTCCCGGACATTGCCACACGCGAAGGTCCCCTTAGCAACGGCGAAAAATTCCGGCTCTTCGTTAACGAGAGTATGTCTCCACCATACATCCTGGCCTCTGCCATTGGCGCCGCCTTCAATCAAGCAAGGAATGTCCCCGGCGCGTACGGGTCAGGATGGAATGGCTATGGAGGCCGATTTGGCGAGTCGCTGGCCCGAGCCTCTTCCAACAGCTTTTTCAGCACATTCGTCCTGGCTTCTGCTCTCCATCAGGACCTGCGCTTTTTCCCGCAAAACCGTCCATCGCTTTGGGGCACCGTAAAGTACTCCGCTCAGCGCGTTTTCGTTACGCGTACAGACTCAGGTATGGACACATTCAACACTTCCGGCGTCGTAGGCACCATGGCCGCGGAGGCTCTGGCGAATTCGTATTTGCCCGCCTCCGAACAAACGGCTGGGAAAAACATAGAGCGCGTTGGAACCGACCTGGCCTGGAAGTTTGCAGGCAATGTATTCAAGAATTATTGGCCCACACTGTTCCACAACATGGGATTGAATCGCCTGAAAGTTCTTCCGGATCCCAGCGCTCCTCCGGAAACTTCCGGCGCACCGCCAAAATCCTGATTTCTATTCCTTTTCCAGGCGCTTGCGCGCTTCTCTCAATTCTGAAAGTTCGGCAGCGGTCATTTTGGGATATTCCAGGTCCAAACGGTCCAGCGTATCGACAATTGTGGCGACCACCAGCAGCCGCGCGAACCACTTATTGTCGGCCGGCACGATCACCCAGGGCGCATACTCTGTGGCTGTGTTGCGGATCATTTTTTCGTACTCGTCCTGGTATTCGTCCCAGTATTTGCGCTCCTTCAAATCCGCAAGCGAGAATTTCCAATGTTTGTCCTTGTTGTCCAGTCGCTCCAGAAAGCGCCGCTTTTGCTCTTTCTTGGACAGATGCAGAAAGAATTTGCAAACCGCAATTCCGTTTCGCGTCGCATATCTCTCAAATGCGCTGATATCCTCGTACCGTCCTCTCCAGAAGTGATTCCCCATTGCCCGATCGGGCAGCCGTTCCTTCTCCAGCAGCTCCGGATGTACACGCACGACCAATGCTTCCTCATAGTAGGACCGATTAAATATCCCAATTTTGCCCCGTGGCGGCATGCACCGGTTCGTCCGCCATAAATAATCGTGAGCCAATTCTTCCGCGGACGGCGACTTGAACGAATGGACGTCCACCCCCTGCGGGTTTACCCCAGACATCACATGCTTGATGGTGCCGTCCTTCCCTGCCGCATCCATGGCTTGGAAAACCAACAACAGTCCCCATTCCCCCTGGGCGTATAGCACCTGTTGCAAATCGGCAAGTTGCTCGACCCCATCTTCCAGCCATTTTTTCACTTCGGGTTTATCTTCCGACTTGAGATGGTGAGTATCGTCTGGCGGAAAATCCTTTAGCCGGAAATGCTTCCCCGATGTGACCATGTACGGCTTGATGAACTCGTGGTAGTGCTTGAGTTTTGGTTTTGCCATCTTCACTCTCCTGACTCCAATCGCATATAGGTGACGCAAGTGCGCCTCGCAAACAGAGGCTTGGTGTTGGTCGAATGATGTTTTAGTCAGCCATACGGGATACCGCGGTCATTTTCCCTCGTCGTATTTCGTATTCGGTGCCGCCCCATTTCACGCGGTTTGAAGTAAAACCGGCCAACCACACAAAAAAATGTATCGCATCCCTGACTGGTACCAGCCACAATTTTCTCTGCACCACATCGTCGCCTATGCCCCAAACCCCCACCACCCAGGCGACCATCAATCTCAGCACCACGTACGCGCCCAAATAGCCCACTGAAATCCATGTGTTTTGCGCGACGACAGCCGCTGCTACCGCCCAAGGCAGCCCGTGCGTCACGATTAATCCAAAGAACGAAGCGGGTCGCACCAGCTTCACCGTACGCGCCCAGCGCACCTGATGCTCCCAAAACTCCCGAAAACTCATGGCTGGGTACATGGTCCACACGACTTCGCGCGATAGCAGCACCTTGCCGCCAGCCTGGTGCACACGATTGCCGATCTCGTAATCGTCCGCCAGAAAATTCGCGAACCCTTCATATCCGCCAATCTTCCGGAGCCATGTCTTGGTGGTCGCAACCGACGCTCCCAACGCAAACGTCACGCCTTCCATCCAGTCGGCAACCAATGCTCCCGCAAAAAAGTCGGTGGCAGCGCCTAGGGCCTCGAGTTCCGCTTCCAAACTGGGTTCCGCGATTCCCCGATAAAAGCAACTCACCACGCCGACAGCCGGATCAGCAAACGGTGCAAGCACCTCTTTTAGGTAATTGGCCCCGACCCTTACGTCTCCATCGCTCTGCACCAAAAACTCGTGTTGCGCCTCTTTCGTGAGCAGCGCGAGATTGTTCACCTTACGGTTGGCGCCGACTTGCGCCGCTCCCGTCAGGATACGAATAGGCCGCTGCGGAAATTCGGCCATCACCCGGTGAATCACCGCCACCGCCGGGTCGGACATTTCGTTGACGCAGAAAAGAATCTCGTAATCGCCGTAATTTTGCAGGCAGAAGCTGCGGAAATTCTCGTAGGTTGCGAAATCGATCCCGCGCACCGGCTTTATTATGCTGACAGGTCGGCAGAACTCTGAAATTGGCTTTGTTCTTTCCCGGCGAAAGAATCGCACGGCGGCAAGAGTCGCGACAACATAGTAAGCAAGCGGTACGATCGCCAGCAGCAGGATCACCGTGCGCCAAATCGCCATGTGGGCCATCATTTCCTGAAGTAGTCGATCCCCGCGTCTTGCCCCCAAACAAAACGCACGTCATCCCGAGCAACGCGAGGGATCCCTCTTGATTTTGCGACGAAACCGCCTTTACCGCCGAAGTCCGAACTTTAGCTTCATCCCGTAAGCAGCACCAACGCCACGCCGACACACACCATCACTACACCAGCCCACCGCCTGGCGGACACCTGCTCGCTCAACAAATATTTTGCCCCGAATGTTCCCACCACATAGTTGAACGCGGAGGCCGGTATCACCACGCTCAACGGCGCCCACGACAATAGTATCAGCAGCGAATAAAAAGACCCTCCCAGCAGCGGCAAGGCAAACCACACCCAGCCATTCCTCATGGCTCTCCCAATGAATCGCAACAGCGTCATCGGCTGGAAATTTTCAGGTTCCCCGACCTGCTTCATGCCATGGGTCATGGAAATTTCGCCGCCCGTGCTGCAGCAGATGAAAAACGCCAGCATGAATCCCACTCGAATCATGCCGTAGCCGCCTTCCCATCCGTGGTACTCGGGCGCGTCTGCCCCACCAACAGTACTCCGCTGACGATCAACACCACCCCGATCCACCGCTGCGCCGTTACAGCTTCATGCAGGATCACCACCGCTAACATGGTTTGGATGGCATAGCCGAACGCGCCGACAGGCATGACGTAGCTGTAATCGGCCCAACTCACCGCCGTCATGTACGTGAGTGTGAACCCAATCAGAAAAACAATCCCTAGCCAGATTGTGCCGTTGTGAATAGTAGAGAGCAGCGCGTTCCAAACTCCTGGCGCGGACATCTGCACCGCGCCAATCTGCACCATCCCCCGCTTCAACATCAAATCGCCCAAATTCGCGCACACCACCATCACCAGGACCACGCACAAGGTCTTGATCCTAAGCCTTCGCTCGTATTCCATTTTTTATGGTTAGTCGTTCCCGCTGGCTGCGGAACTCCCGGATACTGCCACCATCGTCTTGGGGGTTTCTCCACCGCTGCGCACCCACTTCATTCGTTCCGCGCGCAGTTTCAGGAAGTCCGTGGCTTCGTGGTACAAGCGTTTCCGCTCGTGGCTGTCCCACAGCGCATCCTTCACGATGCGCCAAACGACCTTCGGCCGGAAATAGTATTCATCGTAAAACCGGGTAACTCCCGCCATCATATCGGCCTTCGACAGATGCGGGAACTCAATGTGCGGCAACTGGTGGCCGCCTTGATCCGCCAGCGCCTCCACGCGCAAGAAACCCTCTTTGGACATCTGCTCGTGAAGCTCCGTGCCGGGCATGGCGTGAGCCAATGACACCTGGATGGTCTCGCAGTCCAATTCCTTGGCAAAGTCGATGGTCTTGTTGATGGTGTCTTTGGTTTCGCCGGGTAACCCGATGATGAAGTCGCCGTGAACTTTGATACCCACCTTCTTGCAGTTCTTCATGAACTCGCGGGCCATTTCGATGGTCGCGCCTTTTTTGATGTTCTTCAGGATCTGCGCATCACCAGACTCGAAGCCCACGATAAACAGGCGTGCGCCGCCATCCGCCATGGCCTTCAACTCTTCGTATTTGCTGTGGCAACGCGCCGTGCACGACCATTGAAATTTCAGCGGCTTGAACTTCTTGCTCATCTCGATGCAACGATCTTTCCGAATATTAAAAGTATCGTCGTCGAAGAAAATCTCTTTCATCTGCGGAAAGTATTCCAGCGCGTTCTTCACTTCCTGCACCACATTATCGACGGAACGGATCCGCCACGCGTGCCCCGATAGCGTCTGCGGCCACATGCAGAACGTACACAATGCCGGGCACCCTCGCGATGTATAGAAGGAAACGAACGGATTCAGCAGAAACGGCACATTGTACCGCTCGATTTGCAGATCGCGCTTGTAAATGTCCGTCGCAAACGGCAGCTTGTCCAGTTCTTCGGTGTGCAACTGCGGCCGTGGCGCGTTGTGGACGATCTTCCCGTCCTTCTTGTAGCTCGCGCCTAGAATCTGATCCAGCGGCTTGCCATGCGCGTACTCCGCCACCGCGTGGTCGAATTCCGCCCGAACGATGAAATCGATGTCCGCGCTGGCGTTCAGCGTCTCATCTGGCCGGATATGCCCGTGGGGTCCAACGAACGCCACCTTCAGGGAAGGATTCGATTCCTTAATCTTCCTCAAGAGCTTCACGTCGCTCTCGAACCCCACCGTAGAGGTGAACAGGATCAGGAATTCGTAGTCCTTGGCGATCTCCACCGTTTGCTGCCAATTGATTTTGTGCGGAGAAGCGTCCAAAAGCCGGCTGCCGGGAATCAATCCCGCCGGATAGCTCAACCATACCGGAAACCAGTACGACTCGATTTCGCGCGTAGCGGGCCAGCGCGAACTCGCGCCGCCGTCGAAGTTCTCGAAACTCGGCGGATTCAGCAGCAATGTCTTTAATACATCTGGCATTCTTTACCCTCAACCTGTCTTAGAATTCGCCGCCAAAACGTGCCCAGCGTGCCACAATGGCGAGCCTGCAGCAGGCTTCGCGATCCCCTAAGGTCTAGATAATAGTTTACCGAACTTGGTTGCATCGCAGTACGCCTTTCTGCGAGCTGCGGCTAAGATGCACTCAAGTGCTAAATACCGCATTAAGTGGCGCTTACAGGGCCCACCAGAAGAGCCCGCCCTCGTCAGGCTGCCATGACCTCGTCCGTCGATTCCGACAGAATGTCCCAAATACGCCTGACCCACTCGCGATGTTCGGGTTTCATCAGCACGGATCGCAAACAGGTCAACGTTGCTCGATCCTTCCTCATGTCCCCTAAGTCCCCCACAAAGAATTCCACCGGCAGCTCGGCAACCGCCAGGTGTAGATTTCGCTTTGCGGCAGCTTCGAAGATTCGACGGCTGAGCCCAGAAGCTTCGCTGACGCTTTTCGCTCGCGGCGCAAAAATCACAATGTCCAGTTCAGGCGGGAATCCCGCTACGAATCGTTGGTCGCGCACAATCCTGCCATGAAAATCTAAAGCCGCTTCCCTGCACTGCTCCAGTCCCTGCGCAAACTCCCCGCCCTTTTCCATCGGCAACAACTTTTGCGTGGCCCACAGTGCCACCGCCGCCGAACCTGGGCGTGAGCACTCCAGGCTAATCTCCCCCAAGTGCAGTTCCTTTGAACTGAAATAGGTGTACGGCGAATCGTGCCGGTACAGCCGCCCTACGCTCGGTTCGCGGAACAGCACGCAGCCGCAGCCATATGGTTGTAGCCCATGCTTGTGCGGGTCAATTACGATGGAATCCGCCTCTCGCAAACAATCGAATGCCCTGCGCGTTTCCTTTCCCAGATTCTCTGCCAGCCCGAAGTATCCGCCATAAGCCGCGTCGCAATGCACCCGGAATCTGTGTTTCTTCCGAAGGTCAAGAATTTCGTCGAGCCGGTCGACCGAACCCGTCGCCGTCGTCCCCATCGTAGCCACTACGGTTCCCACATCACCTTTAGTGACCCGTTTTTCGAGCGCCGCAACATCCATTCGCGCAAATCCGTCGCAGGGAATCTTCTCGAATGGAAGTTGCAACACGCCGCTGATCCGATGGTGCGTATAATGCGCCTGTTCGCTGGCCACTATGGTTTTCCCTGGTGCCAGTTGGCCCGCCACCCAAAGGGCCTCCAGATTCGCCATCGTGCCGCCACTCGTCAGGTGGCCGAGATGTTCCTTCCAACCGAACATTCGCGCCAGCTCACTTACCGCTTCCTTTTCCATTGCCGAAGACGCGCGTCCACCATCCAACGCATGATTATTGGGATTAATCCATTGCGCCAACGCATACGCCAGCCGCGCCACGGGGTGTGGCGGCTTCAGCATCTGTCCGGCATACAGGGGATGAAAATAGGGGTAATTGTCTTGGAGTCGTTCCGCCGTCGCCGTTAAAACCTCTGCGATTCGATTCGCACCGGGCGCCGCTGAGGAGGTTTCTGGCAGAGCGCCAAAACCCTCATCCAATTTCTCCAGCGCTTGCCGCAGAACCGCCAGGCTATCTTTTTCCAGCATGCGCTACTCCAGCGCTTTCTCCAGTTGGCCTGCCGTTCTTAACAGCTCCAATTGCGCCTGCTGCCGCTGGAAATTTGCATCCAGATAAGCCATCCATTTCTCGTTTTCGTCCAGGCGCGAGCGTTCCACATCCCGCAAATTCGCCTTTCCCTCGCCGAACTCCGACTGCAGCACCTGCAAACTTTGCTGCGCCAGTTGCAGCTCCAGCCGCGCCACTTCCTTCGCCGCGTCGGCTTCCTGCACTTTCTTCGACCGTTGCCGCACTTCCGCGCTGACTTGGTTTCGTTTGCTGGCAAGATTTACCTTCGCTGCATCCAGGTTGGCTTGCGCCAGCGCAACGTTCGCGCGGGTACTTGAACTAAAAATCGGTACATTCACGTTTATGCCTGCGTTCAGGTTGTTGTACGTAAAATTCTGATAGATATTCGTGTAGTTTCGGAAATTGTACTTTGCCAGCACATCGTAAATGGACACCAACTGTAGCGTCGGCCAGTAGCCCTTTTTCTCCCCTTGCAGACGGAATTCCTTCCCCTTCACATCCGACTCTGCGAACGCCAGACTGGTATTCCCCTGCAGCGCCATGGCTACCAGATTTGCGCCTTCTTGCTCGGCGGTGCCCGGCAAATCCTCCGGAGTGACCTCGATCGCCTGATCGGGCACCAGCCCCAGTTGATCCCGCAGGAACACTTCCAGTTCGTCTTGACGCCCTTCCAGTTGCAGGATCCGTTGCACCACCTGAGCCCGCGTCAATTCCGCCCTAGTCACTTCCGTCGCCAGCTCGAATCCTTCTCCCTGCCGCTCCTGCGTCACCCCCACGATCTTGTCCGCGCTTTCTTTCTCCTTGCGCAGCAGTTCCAGCGAATGACTCACCTTTACTAGTTCCAGATACGACGTCGCCACCCGGTCGATCACTGCATTCCGCGTGTCTTCCAACACCAGGCGCTGTGCCCTCGCTTGCTCTTCCTGCTCTCGTTCCAGGCCCTTCAATGGCCCATTCAGTACTTCCTCGGTGTAGGTAAGGCTGAATATCGAGGGTGGCCGCCCTCCCGGCGTTTCGGGCAAACCATAGGTGTAGCCCGCGCCCGATCCCGCATAAAGATTAGGGTGGAATTGCGATTTCGTCAGGTTGGTATTGTTATCCGCGACGCGCGCCTGGATCTTCGCCAGTTGAATATCTTTGCTGTTTACTAGCGCCAAGTCGATGCTGCGCTTCAGCGTCAACACCATTGGCCCTGCCTGTCCCCCGGTTGCATCCCCCGGCGTTTGCGCTCGTAATGGCCCGTAGCATCCTGCGACACACAAAATGGCACACGCCACACGACGCTTCCACGCCATAGGTTTTCCTCCTGCCCACCACTCTGGCCAGCTAATTTTACTCGTATCTCAACGATTCCACGGGGTCGAGTTTCGCCGCCTGATTCGCCGGCAACCATCCGAAAAATACCCCGGTCAGGCTGGACACCAGAAACGCCACAATTACACTTGCCCCGGAAATCGGCACTCGCAAATTCCCGGGTAAAAGCTGCTGTACCGCCACCGGGATCGCCAGCCCAATTAATATTCCCAGCACCGCACCGCCACCGCTGATCAGGAACGCCTCAATCAGGAATTGCGCCATGATTTCTTTCCTCTGCGCGCCAATCGCCTTCCGCACCCCTATTTCCCGCGTCCGCTCCCTCACCGTCACCAACATGATGTTCATGATCCCAATGCCGCTGATCAACATGGCGATCAGCGCGATCACCACCAGCACAACCGTCAGCGCAAACGAAATCGAGCGTGCCGCCGAAAGGATCGCCACCAACGTAAACACCTCGTATTCTGCTTCCGCTGGGTGCCGGCTTCTCAATAGGCGGCCCAACTCCCGTTCCACATGACTCACCTGCTCCGGGTCCGACGCTTGTGCATACAGCGTGCTCAGCACCTCTTGCGGGTCCCCCGTGTAGTACCTCACCAGATGCAGCGGTATCAGCACCGACTCCTTCTGAATCTCCGTCATTCCGTACGTAGACGCGCGCTCGTGAAACACTCCGATCACCGTGAAGGTCAGTTCCCCTATGCGAATCGATCGCCCTATCGGGTTGTCTACGCCAAACGCCTTCTCAGCCAATTCCTTGGTGATCAAACAAACCTTACTGCTCGCCTGCATATCTTCAGAATCGAAATACCGTCCGCGTAGCACCAAAAGCCGCCGAATCTGCTGGTATCCGTCCGTCACCCCGATCAGTCTCACCGAACGTGCCTGTCCTTGCACAATTACGGTCATCGGCATGTCTGCCAGGCCTGCTACCGCCGTGACGCCGGGAATCTCCGTTTTCACCGCCTCCATGTCCGCCAGCGTCAATTGGTAATCCAACGGTTGCACCTTGTCGGGCGTCTTCACTACGTCCGCCCAGATCAGGTTCGAGCCTACCGCCTCAATTTGCGAGATCACGTACTTCCGGCTGGTCAGCGCCACTGTCACGACCAGCACGATCGACGCGCTTCCGATGATCACGCCTATCGACGTCAGCACCGCGCGCAATTTATTCGCTCGCAGCGCGTCCACTGCCACCGTGACTATTTCTTTGAGTTGCATGTCTTCGTTCGGACCGCGTCGGCCTTACTTCTCACCCAATTGCTTCAGCGCTTCCTGCGCTTTCTTGAATTTGGGGTTCAGCTTCAGTGCTTCCTTATATTCGTTACTCGCGCCATTCGTGTTGTTCTGCGCGGCATACATCTGTCCTAGCCAGTAATGCACGTTCCAAGGGCTGGGGTATGTAGATCTCATCGGCCCGGCTGCCAGGTACTGCCGCAGGAGCTTCTCCGCATCCGCGTATTTCTCGCGATTCAGAATCCAGCCCACCGCCTGGTAGTACATTCCTCGCGGATCCTTCGGCGCTAATGCTTCTCCTTCCGCGGCCACTTGCAACAGCTTGTCTCCTTGCTTGCGCTGAAGAAAATAATCGCCGATGTCGTAGATGCGGTCCGCCGTTTTCGGCTTGCTCTCCAGGGCCTTCGCGTATTCCGCATCCGCCGCGGCATAATCCTTCTTGACCGCCTTGCAAACTCCCTCCGCAAAGTGCCCTTCCGCCGCGTCCATACTCATCACTTTCTGGATCAACGGTTGCGCCTTGTCTTCCCCGCCACCAACCACCGATGGTGCCGTGCAATCGTATTCGATCAGGTCCTGGTCAGCGTCGAAGTTCTTATCGTCTAATTGCACTGCGGTCTCAAATTCCTTCTGTGTCTTTCTCGCCCATGAATATGCGCTCAGCATCCCCGCATGGTCTGCCTTTTGGCCATCTGCTTCCCCCAGCCATTGATGATAGGTCGAGTTTTTCGGGTCAAGCGCCACTGCTTTCTCGGCGCTCTTCACAGCCTCCTCAGTTTGATTCGATTCCAGGTAGGATTTCGTCAATAACAATTGAATCTGCCCGTTCGTGGGGTCCTTTGCCCCCGCTGCCTTCAGGATTTCGATGGCCTTTGCATAGTCACCTTTGTCGTACGCTGCTCTTGCGGCATCCAGAGTGGTTTGCTGAGCTGCCATTGGCGCCAACCATGCCGACAGAAAGAGCACACTCGTCAGCGTGTACCTATATGCCGGCATCCTTCGCTCCCTCAATGTTGGAGGTGTCCATGTTCACCACCCGGACAGTCATGCCGTTCTTCAAATCCACATCACCCGGCAACGCGATCACTTCGTCTCCCTGCAATCCGCTGAGTACCTCGAAATTGCTCGTGTCGGCGATCCCCACTTGAATCTCGCGCTTTTCCAGCGTAGCCTTCCCCACTCCACTCTCGACGATAAATACGTAGCGTTTTCCGTTTTCCGTATCGACCGCTCCACGCGGCACCGTGATCACATTGTTCCGTTCTTTCGAATTGATTTTTACGTTCACGTTGGTGTTCGGCAGGAGCTGCAACTTGTCGTTATTCACCGAGCACAACAGTTCCCCGACGCTGCGCGAATTCCGCGCTACCACTTGCTTCGGAACGTTTTCCGTTCTTCCCTGCCAGTAATCATTCGGCAACGCATCCCAGGTGATCTTTACCGGCAGGTTCGGCTCCAGCGCCCCTAAATCTGGCTCATCGATAAACGCCCTCACCCTCACCTGATGCAAATCCGCCATTTCCGCCAGCAATTCGCCCGTCTTCACATAATCGCCCGTTTTCACCGGCAACGAGTACAACGTGCAATTGATCGGCGCGGTGATCCGTCCCTGCCGGACTTTTTCCTCCAGCGCTGCCACGTCGCTCTGGGCCTGCTGCACTGCCAACGCCGCGCGCGATCCTTGCAGGCCGACCTGCACCCCAAATTCCTTTTTTGCCGCCGTCAGTGTTTCTACGTCGGAACGCGCCTTGGCCAGCGCCAGTTCATTTGCCGCTAGCTCATCCTTGGTTGCCGCCCCTTTCGCCAGCAGCCGCTCGAGCGAATCGTGTTCCCGTTGCAGACGATCCAGTTCCGCCTGCGCCTTGGCTAGGTTACCGGACACCCGGACTGCCTCATCCGCCCGGCCCCCCGCCTGTGCGGCCTTCAGATCGTCTTCCGCGCGCAACAGCCTGCTTCGAGCGTCCGCTAGTTGCGAGGCCGCGTCTTTTACATCCAGAACCACCAACAATTGGCCTTTCTTGACGTTCTGCCCTTCCGTCGCGTAGACCTTCTCCACAAACGTATCCAACTCCGCTCGGACTATATATGGCGCGATGGGTTCTACCTTTCCATTGCCGGTGATAAACGAATTGATGTTCCGCCGGACCGGCCGCGTCGCCGATATTTTCGCCACTGGCTGGCGTCCGCTCGCGCGAATCAGCACAAATGCCACCACCGCTGCCAGTCCGAGCAGCAGCAGGGTCCAATTGCGCAACTTCCTATCCATAAATCCTTGTAATCCTTCTTTCGTCGCCCATAAGCACGCATGGGCTCCACGCCCACGGACTTGCACCTTGGGACGTTAGCTTCGTATTCCTCTTGGCCGGTTTTGCTGACGATGGCCTGCTAACCTAAAGTCTATCAGGAGGTTACTCCATTTCTCCACACTCTTCCGCGCTCCGCTCCGCCCATTTCGGGCACCCATCCCCTGCTGTCCCGGCCTGGCACGCATGATAGAATGCCGCGATGAATGAAGTTGCTCACCCTCCGGCCGCCAAGTCTCCAAATGACGCGCACCAACCACCCACCCCACCAAAGGGGTACGTCCATCGCGTATGTGTCCAGTGCAACAACGTCTTTCGTGTGCCTGCTGATAAATTTGATGCCAAACATTGCCCAAACTGCCACAAAGGATGAGCCTTCCCTGCTGCCCTGATTCCGCTCGCACCCTGATATTTTTCGACTTACACTTCCGTATCTTTGTTAGCGACCCTGTGCCTGCCACCCTGTTTTCATTTGAGAGGAATGCGCCATGATCGAAACCCGTGGACTTACCAAGGTCTTCGAGGATAAGAAGCGCGGTCAAATTCGCGCCGTCGATAACGTCACATTCACTTGCAAACCCGGCCAAATCTACGGCCTGCTCGGCGCCAATGGTGCAGGTAAGACCACCACCCTGCGTATGTTGGCCACCATCCTGGAGCCCACCGAAGGCACCGCCATCGTTTGTGGCCACGACGTTGTCGACGAACCTCAACAAGTCCGCGCCTGTGTCGGCTTTCTCTCTGCCGCCACTGCCCTCTACCCGCGCCTAACCTCTCAGGAAATGGTCGAATACTTCGGCCGCTTGAACGGCATCAACGGTACAACCCTGAAGAAACGCGTCGACGACATCTTTTCCCGCCTGGACATGAACTCCTTCCGCGATCGCCGTTGCGACAAACTTTCCACCGGCATGAAACAGAAAACCTCAATCGCCCGCACGCTGATCCACGATCCCCAGGTGATGATCTTCGACGAGCCCACCATCGGGCTCGACATTATGACCGCCCGCACCATCATCGACTTCATCCGCGAGTGCCGCCAGCGCGGCAAAACCGTTATTTTCTCCACCCACATCATGAGCGAAGTCGAAAAGCTCTGCGACGTCATCGGTATCATTCAATCCGGCAAACTCCTCGCCGAAGGCTCTCTTCCCGAGCTTCGCGACCGCTACGCCGAACAAGATCTCGAGGAAATTTTCGTCAAGATTGTCGCTCCTCTCTACGCTTCCCAGGAGAACAACTGACATGAACTTCCGCAACATCGCCATCGTTTACCGCAAGGAGCTTCGCGAAGCCCTCCGCGATCGCCGCACACTGATCTCCTCTCTCGTCGTGCCTCTGGTCATTTTTCCCCTGCTCACCTCCGGCCTGGGCGCCGCTGTTTCCGCGCTGATCGGCAAAGCCAAAGAGGAAGTTCCCACCATCATGATTATTGGTGGCGAAGATTCCCCCAGCGTTCTCGCCGAGCTGCGCGGCGCCAAGCAACTCAAAATCGTCCCGTTGAAGCCAGACTGGAAGGACGAGATCATTAATAAAGACATTCGCGCCGCGGTCGAAATTCCTCCCGGCTTTCAGAACGACGTGGACCAGCAGAAATCCGTTATCCTGCTCATCGACAATTACGAGGGCGACCTGAAATCCTCCATTGCCACTGACGATATTCAGAAAAGCCTGGAAAAATACCGCGACCGCATCGTCCACGATAATCTTGCGGCTCGCAACATCCCCGATTCCGCCCTGAAACCCTTCGAAATCAAAGAAAACAACGTCGCACCGCCGGAAAAGGTGGGAGGCGCCGCCTTCGGCGGAGTCATCGCCTACATGGTCATCTTGCTTTGCCTGACCGGCAGCTTGTACCCGGCGATGGATCTCACTGCCGGCGAAAAAGAACGCGGCACTATGGAAACCATTCTGTCCAGCCCCATCGCCCGGGTGGACCTGGTGTTTGGCAAGTTTTTCCTCGTGCTCACCGCGGGCCTGGTCACTTCCGCTCTTTCGGTCACCTCGATGGGTGTGTCCTTCGCGGTGCTGGAGCACCTCCACGCCTTCGATCAAGCCGGCGCCGATGCCGCCCAGCTTCAGATACACATTGGACTGACCACGGTTCTATCTATCTTCATTATGGTGTTGCCGGTCGCTGTCCTTTTTGCGGCGGGCCTCATGACCGTCTCGCTCTTCGCCAAAAGCTACAAGGAAGCGCAGAGCTACGTCACTCCAATGATGTTCGTCGTGATTATTCCCGCCGTGGCCGCCATGCTTCCGATTGACCTGACCGCCAAACTCGCGCTCGTTCCCATTCTAAATGCCAGCCTGCTCTGCAAGGAACTCGTCACCGGCACGTACCACTGGAACTTCATAGGCATCATCTTCTTTTCCACGTGCGTCTACGCCGGCCTCGCCCTGTTCCTCGCCGTCAAAATGTTCCAACGCGAAGACGTCCTCTTCCGCTCCTGAGCTCAGGAATCTGTTCGCTCAATCTGATATTGCTTCAACTTCCGGTATAACGTCGTCTTGCCAATGCGCAGCGCTCGCGCGGCGGCTTGTTTATCCCCGCCAGTCTGCCGCAACGCGCTCAGAATCGCGCGGCGCTCCAATTCTTCCAGCGGCACCATCTCGTCTGTTGCGGGCGGTCGGTCGCTGCTCGGATAGTGCAGGCTGGTCGGAAGGTCGTACACGCTCACATACGGGCCCGACCCTATGGCCACCGCACGTTCGATGGCGTTCTCCAGTTCGCGCACGTTGCCCGGCCAATCGTAAGCCATCAGCCGCCGCATGGCATCCTCGGTGATTTCACGCGGCTTGTCGTAGCGGCTCGAGAATTTATCCAGAAATGTGCTGACCAACAAAGGAATGTCGCTCTTGCGTTCGCGCAGCGGCGGGAGTTTTATCTGCACCACATTCAACCGGAAATATAAATCCTGGCGAAACGATCCATTCTTTATGGCCAGTTCCAAATCCCGATTGGTTGCCGCCACGATTCGCACATTTATGGAACGCCGTTCCGTCGAACCAACCGGCTTCACCTCTTTCTGCTGCAAAGCGCGCAGCAGTTTCGCCTGCATCTCCAGCGACATTTCGCCGATTTCGTCCAAGAACAATGTCCCGCCATTGGCAGACTCCATTAAGCCTTGCTTAGCTTGCATTGCCCCGGTGAACGCCCCTCGCGTGTAGCCAAACAGTTCCGATTCCACCAACGTCGCGACCAGAGCCGAGCATTCCACCGGCACGAATGGCTTATCCTTGCGCACACCCATGTAATGAATGCTCCGCGCCACCAGTTCTTTCCCGGTTCCGCTTTCTCCCAGCACCAACACCGGATGTTCGCGCTTGGCTACTTTGTCGATCATCCGGTAAACCCGTTCCATCCGCGAAGACACTCCCACCAGATTCCCAAACCCAGATCGCGTCCGAACCTGTTCCCGGAGTAACCGATTTTCTCGCTTCAACTCCACCGCATGGGCCACCTGTTCCAATCGCGCCCGCAGTTCCTCCACGCGAAATGGTTTTGTCACGTAGTCGGCAGCCCCCATGCGCGTTGCCTGCACCGCCGAATCGATCGTTCCAGGTTGCGTCAGCATCACCACCGCCACATCCGGATGCGTCACGCTGACTCGCTTCAGCAACTCCAGCCCGTCGGTGCCCGGCAAAAGCAGCTCGGTCAACAATACATCGATTGGGGAAACTCGCAGCACCTCCAGCGCTTCTTCTGCAGTGCTTACATCGAACACCTTCATTCCCGTTTCCGCTGCCACCTTGCGACACACCTCGCGCGTGTGCGGATCATTGTCAACCACCAATACATTCAATGAAGTGTTCGAAGACCGGGCCACTACTCCGTCGGTTAACGCCAAAAACTCAGAAGTGGCTTTGGATATCGGTGTACCTGCGAATGCGTCCGCCATTTGCTCGCTCCTCGGGAATACCCCTGCTTTCGAATGAGTCCCTGGAGCGAGTCCCACTGTGGAAGGATGGCCTAGTGCCATTAGGGAATCGTAGCATTCCCGTTTTAGTTTTGTACAATGATATTGTTTCTTTCGTAAATGTTCAATACAGATTTTGGCACTTAGCACGTACCGGCTTTGCCGCCACCTAACTCGCGACGGGGCTTTGAAGCCCTGATCCCCTCAAACTTCGAAGACCCTCGTCATTCCGAACGCAGTCTGCGGAGTGAGGAATCTCTCTTCTCTTGGAATGGCGATTGAAAAGCGGGTGCCCCATACGCCGGTTTTGCGTGTGGGGTTTTCCCATCATCGCTTCGAAGTAAGGAGTCTCTCTTCTTCTCTGAATCACGAAGAGAATCTCTAACCCGTAACACGAGCGCCGTGCCGTACACGTTCCCCTTCAGGAGGTGGCGGCTTCAGCCGCCACGTAACTCGCCCTAAACAAAACGGGGCTAGCCCCTGAAGCCTCACTTCGACCCGCGCTTCCCCTCCAACTCCAAAAGCAGCAGCCCTTCGCTCTGCGATCCAGCCAAAATGCCTCCGCCCGCCAGCTCCACTAAGCCCGTCAGTCTGCTTCGTTCGGAGTCGTGATCCACCCGGCTCCACGAATCGCCCTTGTCTTGGGAAATATAAATTCCGCCATCGCGTTCGTTCACAACCCACACCATGGAGCCCCGCAACCATTGCCCCACCTGCCCCGCAGGCAGTCCTCCCTCAACTCTTTTCCAATCGCCATCCACGTCCGCCTCGACGAAAATTCCCTGACTCGTGCCCAGGTACACGCGTTTCCCTCCGCCCGATTCATCCGCGTCGATCCACGAGATTTGCTCCGCGCTGACCGGCAGGTCGCGCCAACTTGCGGTTTCGCCCCCATCCTCAGACCAGCCCAACTTCCCGTCCATCACCGCGCCCGTGTCCCGGCCATCCGCGGAACGCCAGACTGCCCGGATTTTGCCGTGGTTATATGCCTTCAAATGCTCGCAGCTCCCTGTCACACGGCATCGAAGCAGGCCACTGCCCGCAGAAACCACCGCGCCATCGCGCGAGAATGCCATCGCTGCATCCGGAGCCAGTTGCTGAACGATCACGCCTTGCGCCGTTCGGGTGCTGGCGCCTTTCGCGCTCCTTCGCGTTGCAGCAGGCAACACCAGCTTCCATTCCCTCCAAACTTCCTTACTTTCCTCCCTTCTCCAAAGCTCCCCATTTTCGAGCTGTACGACCCAGCCCGTCGGGCTCCCGCGCACTTCCTGCACCTGGTCCGCATTTAGGGTAGTCGTTTTTCCACGGCCTTCTACGGTCAACGGAACCTTCGTCCAGTGTTTCCCTTCGTCGCGGCTCTCCAAAATCTCCGGCCCGCTGCGTTCCTCGATCATCAGCAATCGCCCTGGGTCGCGTTGATCCTGAACGAGCTGCTTCACAATTACGTGCGTAAACCCGTGATTTGCCTCCGTGAAGGTCAGTCCTGCGTCATCGCTCACTTGAATCCCTCGGCCCTCGGTGCCGAGCACGATTCTTCCTGGCGCTCCGTTCTTTCCACTCAGGACCAAGACGCTATTCACCACCCAGTCTTTCGACGTGGTCCGCGACCAGTTCTCTCCTCCATCCCGCGTCACCCACAAGCCTTCCGTGGTTCCCGCATACAGCGTTTTCGGGCTGCCTTGATCCTGCACGATCACCTGCGTCCGTCGTGCCGCATACGGAATCCCTTGCAGCTTGATCCACTCGCCTCCCTGGTTCTCGCTGCGATAAATTCCGGAACACGCGCTCATGTAAACCCGGTCGGGATTGGTAGCATCCAGCCGCAGGCTCATGATGTCCGAATCGTCGATGATCCCAGCGATCACCGGCTTCCAGCTTTTCCCGCCATCTCGCGTCAGCCACGGCAGGTGATACGTTCCCACGTAGATCACCTGCGGGTCGCGCGGATCGATGGCCAGCGAGTCCACGTTGCGCAATTCCTCGTCGCCTTCCGGGGAAATCCGCTGCCAGTTCTTGCCTCCGTCCGGGGAAAGAAACACTCCGGTTAGCGTGCCCGCAATCAGTTCTTCTGGTCGCGACGGCGCCATTTCCAACGCGCGAACCGCTTCCCCTTCCAACCCCGCTGATTTCCAATTTTGTCCCTGATCGGCACTCTCGAAAACTCCTCCGCCCGTTCCAGGTTGTTGATACCAAACCGATGCGAACAGCTGATTGGATTGTCCGGGTTCCGCCACAATGTGCGTGACCACTGCATCTAACCGGCTGCCCACCCGTCCGCGCAATTCCCACGAGCGCGCTCCGTCTCCGCTGGCAAAGACGTGTCCGTCCGACGTGCCCAGATAGATCTGGTTCCCTGCCCCGGCTCCCAGCGACTGCACCATGCCGCCCTCTGGACCGAGCCGTTCCCACTTCTGCGCGAGGGCCCCTCCACTAACACTCAGTGCTAACAATACTCCCGCCAAAATCTTCAGTCGCAAGATGCGGCTCCGCTTATATCCTCTCATCAAATCAAAACGGGCTCCCGAAGCTTCCCTCGGAGAGCCCGTTTTCGCTTTATCTTTGTGCCCGCAGCGAGTGTTTACACTCGTTGCGCACACAGCTGTTTAGTAGGTCGCGCCTTCGGGTACGAAGATGAACTCAACCCTGCGGTTGGCCTTCTCCTGGCCCTTCTCGGTCGAAGCCTGACCAACTCGAGTCTCGATGCGCGAAGCGTCGATTCCCTTTTCAGTCAGATACTTCTTGGCGCCGTCAGCACGCTGTTGTGCCAGCTTCGCCGCTCTCGGTTCTTTCTTGTCAGCGTAGCCAACAACGACAACCTTGGCGTTCGGCTCGTTCTTCAGCCGCAGTGCCACGTCATCTCCAACGCGCTTGCAAGCGTTGTCGAAGCGGCCCGCGCCCACCTTGTTGTAACCGCACTCACCCACCTTGGATGCCTGCGGCGGCGGTGCCGGCTGCTGCACGTCCACGTTTGTCGTGGCGCTGGTGCGGCCGCCCTGCTCGTTGTCGGCTGTGCAGGTTATGGTGTAGCTGCCTGCGGACAATCCGGTGGAGTCAAACTGCGCGGTCGGCCCGTTTCCGGAAATCTGTCCGCCGGACGCCGAGTAGCTGTACGTCAGTGGCAGATCCTGTGGATCGGTCGCCGTGGAATTAATCGCTACGCGCTCGCCCGCAATGATTGGGTTGCGTTCCGGCGCGCAAGAGATTGTCGGCGGCTTGATGGGCTTCTTCTGTACCGCCACATCCACCGAGCACGACGCTGTTCCGCCATGGCCATTGTCGACCTTGGCGTTGATTGTGTAGGAGCCGATCGCCACGTTGTTAGAATCCCAACGGACATCTGGGCCGGTGCCGTCAACCGTTCCTCCGGTTGCCGTGTAGGTGTAGGTCAGCCCGACCTTGTCGGGATCGGTTGCCGCCACATGAATACCCACTGGTTCGTTCGATCCTTGATAAATGGACGACTTATCCGCAGAGCACGAGGCGGTCGGCGGATGAATCGGCTTCGGCGGTTCCGGCGGGTAGCCCCAACGCAGAACTAACCCGGTGCCAATCCGGAAGTTATTCTGGCGTCCGCTGGGAGCCACGTTTACGCCGGTAAAGTTGGTCATCAAGTAGTCGGCCTCAAACACACGCCACGCAATATTCTTGAACAGGACGGCATCGACTCCACCGCCTGCCGCCAGGGCAAAGGAGTACTGCGTGCGGGAACCGGTTAGCTGCGTCCCCGCATACGCCGCTCCGAACAACACCTCGCCGAACGGCACGAAGTGATCGAATTTGCGGATGTTGATCCGGGGCCCGAACAGGTAGCTCTGCATGCTTCCCGAAACCGGTTCGAGCACATAAGCGCCCGTCGACGTCGGTGGAGCATAGATCTGCCGCGTGAAATGGTACGCCCCATATTCCACTGTCAGGCCAAACACCTTCGTCGGGTTATACGTAAATGACCCTGTTCCGCCAAACGTATTGAAATTCCTAAATCCCCCGGCGGGAATAAAGTTGATGTACTGAAACATTCCCGCCAGTTCATACTTGGGCGTCAACAAGCCCCAGGCATGACGATTCCAGGGGTTGTTGTCCCAGTCTGTATATATGTCTGCTGGGTTGGCCGCAGCGGCTGCCGGCATCGCAAACAGCGTAGGCGATGCAGGAGCAATACTAAAATCGCTCCCGGTAGCATTGGCTGTCGCCGTGTTGTCGGTCGTTCCATTCGTACTACTCGTTGTGCTCGCATCCTTCTGCTGGGCACAGAGCGGCAGGGCTAACAGCGCTCCCATTGCCACCATTGCACACCACTTGCGCATAGTCTCTTCCTCCCTAAAGTACCTAAAGAATCCCGTATATTTCACTTACTATCTCTGGCCGCCTGCCGTGCATGACCGCGGCCATGGGACCACAACCCTCTGCGTTTTGCTCGTTCCGTTAACCTTGGGCGGTTTCCACAAAATGACTCGCTCAGCGCGAGGCACATCGAACGAGCCGCTGCGTTGAAAGCATATTCCATAACTTCATCATTCTGCAAGTGTTTCCTCAGCGCCCCCTGCGACTTTCTGCCCTCCCCGCCTGGCCCGCCTGGGTGCCTCTACTTCGCCCTGAATCCTAGTAGTTCTATCTTTATTGTTCTTTTTTTTGCGCTAAACTTATTTTCTCTTGTGCTCTTCACTACTCCTCTCGATCTTCACTGGACCGGTCATTCCCGCTCGATTGCTTCTGCTCTTCTCCGTTCGCAAGACCATGCCGCTCTCATTGACCCCGGCCCGGCTTCCACTCTCTCCACGCTTCATCAACAGTTGGCGCAACACGGCTTGAACGTTTCCGATCTACACGCCATCCTGCTCACTCACATTCATCTCGACCATGCCGCTGCCACCGGTGCGCTGGTCCGCGAAAATCCGCGCCTCCAGGTCTACGTCCACTCTCGCGGTCTCGCGCACATGGCAGATCCTTCCAGGTTGCTGCAAAGCGCGTCCCGTCTGTATGGGAATGACATGGGCAGTTTATTCGGCGAATTTTTGCCCGTTCCTTCAGCCAATCTTCATGCGCTCGAAGGCGGCGAAACCCTCACTCTGGGATCACGCCAGCTTCAGGTTCTCTATACTCCCGGACATGCCTCTCATCACGTCACCTATTTCGATCCGGCAGATTCCATCGCCTTTGTCGGCGATACCACCGGCATCTCCATCGAAGGGCATCCCTTCATTCTTCCCGTCACTCCTCCTCCCGATATTTCCTTCGAGTTATGGGACGCGTCTCTCGACGCAATTGCCAACCTCCATCCCAAACGTTTATTTCTTACCCATTTTTCGTTTTCCGACCACCCTGCGGTTCACATCTCGAGCTATCGTGAGTTCCTGCACCGTTGGCGCGACATCTCCGCCGCCATTTTCTCCAATAATCTCGAAGACTCCATGGCCATGCACCAGTTCGCCCAGGAAATCGCCGCGGATGCCGCGCGATTTCTTTCCCCTGAGGAAATCTCGCACTATCTTTTCAATGGCGCGCTAAACCTCTCGTGGTTAGGCTTGGCTCGTTACCACCGTAAGCGCGCCGAAGCTGCCGCGCACCCAAGCCCGCCGTAATCAATCCCTTCTTTTTTGCAGTTGAGAAACTCCGCGCTTCAACTGGCCGATTTGTGCAGCCCAAATTCCCGGTGCAAACATTGCAAGGCTAACACCACGGATTGCTCTTCGATCACGAAAGAAATGTTCGTCTCGGATGACCCCTGCGCGATCGCGATCAGGTTGACTCCCGCTTTGCCCATCGCGTTAAATGTTTTACCCGCAATTCCCGGCGTGCCGCACATGTTCTGCCCCACTACCGCCACGATGGCAATGTGTGGATCTACGCGAATATGTTCAACCTTGTGATGATCCAGATCCTGCGCAAACTCCTGGCGCAACGCCTCTACCGTTTTCTGCGCATCCGCGGAATATACGCCAAAGCAAATATCGTTCTGCGAAGACGATTGCGAAATCAGCAGCACGTTCGCGCGTACTTCCGCCGTGGTGGAAAACGTACGCCCGACCACGTCCGGCAATCCGATGATCCCGGGCCCGCCCACGCTGATCAGCGTAACGTCCCGAATCGCTGTCAGCGCTTTCACTCCTCCGCGGATGTTCTGCCCCTGCGGAGTAATTTTCGTCCCCAGTTTTTCCGGAGCGAAACTGTTTCGGATCCACACCGGAATTCCCGCCTGCACCACCGGCCTCAGCGTTTTCGGATGCAGCACCTTCGCTCCGAAATACGCCAGTTCGGCCGCCTCGCGGTACGAAATTTCCGGAATCGTTTGCGCCTCGGATACCAACCGGGGATCGGCCGTCAACACACCTTCCACGTCGGTCCAGATGATCACTTCATCGGCATCCAGCGCGGCGCCCAGAATAGTTGCGGAATAGTCGGATCCCCCGCGCCCCAATGTCGTTAGCTCCCCGCTTCGCGTCGCCCCTAGGAAACCCGTTACCACCGGCACGATTCCACGCTCCAACAACGGCAGAATCCGCGCCTGGGCCTTTGCTCGAGTTTGCTCCATTTGCGGTTCTGCGCCACCGTGAAAATCATCCGTCACGATCACGTCTGTAGCTTCCACCGCTTCGGCCTGTAACCCCAACTCCCTCACCGCCCCCGCAACCAGCGGCGCGGACAAGCGCTCTCCCAGACTGGATATCGTGTCGATGGTTCGCGGCGATAGCTCTCTCAGCAGCGCCGTGCCTTCGCAAAACCGCGAGCCCTCTGCGAGTACCGCGTCCAATTTCTTTCGGATTTGCGCTCGGTCGTTTTCGCCCTTCACCAGATTCGACAGCGCGCCTTCATGCTGCGCGCGCAAGGCCTCTATAACCGCTGTAGCCCCGCCACCATTGCCTGACTGCGCGGTGTCCGCGGCCTCGATCAGCCGGTTTGTCACTCCACTCATCGCCGACACGACGGCCACGCAACGCCGTTCGCGCGCACCCTCCGCGATGATCTTCGCGACACGCGCGATGCACTCCGCGTTTCCTACCGAGGTACCGCCAAACTTCATCACTTGCAGCTCAGCGCTCATTGCTCTCCATCTTTAAGCTGATTTGTAGTTCGCACCGCACCCAATCGGACACACTAATCGTGCTCTTATTCTAACTATCGCCGGCCCTTTCAGAAAACGTTGATTCTATTCATCAACATTTCCAATCCGGTGGATTCGACTTTCGGGTGGGAACACGGGTGCGCGTCACTCCGTGCCAACATTCAAAGCTGTGTGCGTGAGCTCAGAATATTCTTAAAACCGGTGAGTGTAATTCAGTGCGCTCGACATACTCTCAAAGTCCAAACCGCCGACTTTCGAAATATATTGGCACGTTTGGCACAGCCGCTCATGATTTTCCAGCATGGCGTACGCCTCTGCATATTCCTGCTGCAGGCGTCTCAGTTGCTGGACTCTTTGCGGCGTCAAAGGTCTCCGCTGCGCGGAACTTTGGCGTTGTTGCCACGCGCCCAAAGCTGTTTGACAGCTATCAAGTAAACGTTGGTATTCCGGGCAGGCCGCGATTCGGGACATTGCTGCACTTGACATGATTCCCTCCCAGCGGTGTACATCACCAACAGCATTGATCCACCGCTACCCTGACTCGCGTTTTCCTAATTAGACTCCTGTACATCTCAAGTTGGTTTCATTGCAATGTGAATAATCATTTAAGTTCGTTTGAGCTTTGTTGAGTGCTGACCGTGTAAAAAGGTTACGAAATCTCAGGCCGTCGTCGACGAGGACGGTTCCGGAGTGCTTGGTTCGGAATCTGAACCGTTGGGTGCCGTCGGCGCGCTGAGCGCGGAGTGCCGTGCTGACAGCACTTCGGACAGAAGCTCTATCGTTTTTTTCGCCAGTGAACCGTCGGTATCTTTATCAGGATTGTATTGGGCTATATTCAAGGCCAGCAGGTTCTTCTGCTTTACGAATTCAGACAGGGAAGCCCGGACATCGGCATACGAAAGACCGCCGCTGCCAGGTACATTGGTCGCGGGAAATTCCTCCTGAGCTATGACATCTAAGTCGAGATGGACCATGAATTCGCGGGAATCCGTGTGTAACTGGGCTAGCGCGCCCTGCGCTGCGGCGCTGGCGCCTTTCAATTGAACGTCAACGGCATAAATGTGCCGCATTGGAGAACGGTTTAGAAATTCCTGTTCGGCCGGATCGACCACCTCCAAGCCGTAGATCAGCGTTTCCGGCTCGCGCACCAGCGGCGGTTCGCCCCAAAAGCGGACCAGTTCCGCCGAGCCTCTGCCCTGAATGGCCGCCAGCGCCATACCGTCCAACCGCCCGGAAGGGGTGCTGGCCGGCGTATTCAGATCCGCATGGCGGTCCATCCAAATCAGGCTAATGTGCTTATAATACCGGCGCGCGCCCGTCAGAACGGCGATTGTCTGTGTGCAATCGCCTCCGATTATCAACACTAGGGCCCCGGACTTGGCGCCGACTTCGGCTCGGGGCTTCAGATCATTGAGGGCGGCGACAATTTCCGGAATGTTGCGGGCTCGCTTATGCTCGTCATCCTCGGCAAACACGCGTGGCGCGCAATCACCCAGGTCCATCACTTCGTATCCTATGGATTGGAGTTTTTCCACTAGCCCGGCAGCGCGCAGGGCCGCTGGCGCTTTTTCTGTGCCAGGAGCAAAACCTGCGGCACTGGACGGCGCGCCGATCAGAGCGATTTTATTCGGCTGACGGACGATCTTTACCGCCACGTTGCGCTCCTTCTTCCTGCGATAGGATGCGCCAGGCTCCGGCAGTCACGCCGGGAATTCCCCTGCCCGGCAACACAAACCCTTTTCCCTTACGCGTCCGCCACTTTCAATCGTCGCGGAGCCGGAGCAATGGATGCAAGCTCCGCCGGCAATGTGAAACGCACGTCCTCGCGGATCAAGTCTAAATCTCGCTGGTCCGTGAATCCGAACTGCGCCAGGCGCTCGCTGACCTGTTCCACTAACACTTCCGGAGCAGATGCCCCGGCGGTCAGCCCGATTCGCCGCACTCCATCCAGCCATGCGGGATCGATGTGCGCCGCGGAATCAATCAGCCGCGCTTTCACATTCAGCCGCTCGGCCAATTCCACCAGCCGGTTGCTGTTCGAACTATTCTGCGAGCCCACGACCAGTATCAGATCCACATCCTTCGCTACCTGCTCCACCGCTTCTTGGCGATTCTGCGTCGCATAGCAGATGTCGTCGCTCGCCGGCCCGACAATCTTCGGGAATCTCTGCCTCAGCCGCGCTACGATTTCTTGCGTGTCATACAAGCTGAGTGTCGTCTGCGTAAGAAATGCCAGCTTCTCCGGATCCTCGACCTTCAGCGCGTCTACCGCCTCGATCGAATCGACCACCAATGTGTGGTCCGGCGCCTCGCCCGACGTTCCCACTATTTCCTGGTGATCCCGGTGCCCGATCAGGATGATGGTGCGTTTTTCCCGCGCAAATTTCAGCGCTTCCAGGTGAACTTTGGTCACCAGCGGGCACGTCGCATCGATCACCCGCAGCGATCGCTCTCTCGCTTCCTGCCGTACCGTCGGCGGCACCCCGTGGGCGCTAAACACCAACACCGAACCCGACGGCACTTCCGTAATGGTTTCCACGAAAATTGCGCCACGTCGCCGCAGTTGCTCTACCACATAGGTGTTATGGACGATCTCGTGGTGCACATATACCGGTGCCCCGTATGCTTCCAGCGCCAACTCCACGATATCTACCGCCCGTACCACTCCCGCACAGAATCCGCGCGGTCGAACCCGCAGTAAGGTTTTTGTCTCGGTTTGGATAGCCATCTATTCCTTGTGCTCTCTAAAGCACCAAATTCTATCATACCAAACTCGTTATCCTGACGCCTTACACTCGAAAACAGGGTCGGACCCCTGTCTGCTAGGCCAGTCCCGCGCCCTCGAAAGAGCGTAGAATGGGGTTTCATTAGAAATTCATCAACCCATGCCATCCCCTCAAAATCGACGCCGCAGCGAACGCGTCGTCCTGCGCATGCCCGTCCTGGTGGTTGCCGAAGACGAGGACCGCAAACAGATCCAGGAACACGCGGAAACCCAGGTCGTCAACGCTCATGGAGGCCTTCTCCGGATGCGCCAGCACCTCCACGTTGGCCAGTCCTTTCTCCTGAATAACCCTCAGAATCGCTCGGATATGAGCTGCCGCGTTGTGCGCATCGAAGACGATGGCATGGAATTCTATAAGGTGGCCTTCGAGTTTGACCGGCCAGCCCCCAATTTCTGGCCCGTCGTTTTTCCTCCTGCCGATTGGGTCGCTTCGGGAGTAAAGTAGAAACACTCGAAACAGGTCCAACTTTTTGGCAGTATTGGTGTTCCTATACTGTGGAGGTATGTAACGTGCATCTGGGAACGCGAACGGTAAGTGCAGGTTTCATGGCGGCCGTGCTTTTGGGCGGCGTGGTTCTCACCGGCTGTAATGATAATGTTGAGGTCCTACGAGACCCGGACATTCGTATCGCTAAAGGCATGACCTGGGCGTGGCGCCCAATGACGCCACCTCCGGCACCACAGGCCCGCCGAGATAATGATAATCGCCCGGTCGTATCGCGCGACGTCATCACTCCGGCTCCTCCGCCGGAGCAGCACATGGAAAGTAGCCGGGATTGGAATACAGAAGCCAATCGGGACACGCTCAAGCAAGCCATCGAACGTGCCCTGAGATCCAAGGGATTAGCGCAGGTTAACGATCCCGCCACCGCGGATTTCCTCGTCGATTATCACGTCGCCGTGAAGACCCAGCGCGCCAATGTGGCCTCGGTCTACCCAGGTGGCTATCCCGGCTTCGTTTGCGGCCCGTTCGGCTGCTGGTCTGGCTGGGGCTGGGGTCCGCCCGAAGTCGAGTACCGCACGGTGCGCTGGCACGAAGGCACCTTCGTTCTCGATATCGCTCTGCGCAATCCCAAAAAACTTGCCTACCGCGCCATCAGTCAAAAAGAGTTGAAAAACAAGCCCACCATTACTCCTTACCAGGCAGATGAGGCCGTCAATCATCTTCTAAAGGGCCTGAAAGTTAAGTAGCGCTCGCGTCATTGCGACTTAAGTAGGGCTCGCATCATTGGGACCGTCATTCCGAACGCATTTGCCGAGGAGAGCAGGTCGAACTGACCGTCATTCCGCACGGACTCCGCGGAGTGAGGAACCTCTCTTCGATCCCGCCGTCTTGCCCTAACGCTGGGGGACCCACACTCCGCTGTTGCGTGTGGGGTCTTTCCTCATCATCCTCAGCTCTCCGCAAAAAAACAAAACCGTCATTCGGAACGGAGTCCGCGCAGTGAGGAACCTCTCTTCGATCCCGCCTTGCCTCCAACGTCCGGCTTTTCTTTCTTGTGAAGTATCTGCCTTACTACGGTTTAGGAGCCGGAGCTGGCGTCGGCTCTGTGCTTGGCGCCGGAGACGATGGCGCTGGCTGCGACGATGACGGAGGAGGTGTAGCCGACCGTCCGTTCGGCTGTGGCGCTGTCCCACCCGGAGTCGCCATGCCCGGAGGCGCTGGCCGCCCTTCCGGCTTCGGCTCAATCGAGATCAACTGAACCTCGAAAATCAGTGTCTCATCCGGACCAATCGGTCCTCCATTTGTGCCCGCTTCGCCATAGCCCAATGAAGGCGGGATGAATAGCTGCCATGTCGATCCCACCGGCATCAATTGCAACGCTTCCGTCCAGCCCCGGATAACCTTGCCCACAGGAATGGTCGCCGGCTTCCCGCGTTTGGTCGAGCTGTCAAACTCGGTTCCGTCAATCAGTGTGCCTTTATAATTGCAAACCACCACGTCATTCATCGTCGGCTTTGGCCCGTTCCCCTCGGTAATCACTTTGTATTGCAGCCCGCTCGGCAACATCACTATCCCCGGTTTCGCCTTGTTTGCCGCCAGAAACGCCTGCCCCGCCGTTGAATTCTTGGCCGCTTCCGCGTCGTGCACTTCTTTCTGGTGCTTGCGCAGATCCTCCTGAAACGCTGTCAGAACCGCTTGCGCCTGGTCGTCCGTCAGCAGCAGTTTATTTCCTGTGAACGCATCCTTCAGACCCCGCAAAAGGATGTCCGGATTTACTTCCACATCCTGCTTCTTCATGCTTTCTTTCAAGTTTTTCCCGATGTTCATTCCGATGGCGTAACTCGCCTTCTCTTTTTGCGTGTTTAACGCCAGCGGCGCGGCAGCTTTTTTCGCCGCGGTTGTTCCGGACTTCGGTGTCGTTGTTTTCGGCGTGGCGGGGGCTGTGGTTGACCCGGCCGGTGGATTAGAGGACGGAGCAGGGGATTGCTGAGCGAAACCGATCCCGCAAAGGAGCAATCCAGCCGCGGATACTATCAGAGCGCGATAAATTGTTTGGCACATCCCGTAATTGTCACATTATTGCCCAGACCACGCAAATTAAGATTCTTGCATACAGTAGCACCGCAGCACGGAAGGCTGATATCGTCTCAGCGTCATGCTATTAGCAAACAAAGTTGCCCTAATTACCGGCTCGGGACGCGGCATCGGCCGCTCCATCGCCGAACTCTTCGCCCAACAAGGTGCCGCCGTTTTCTTATCCGCCCGCACCGAAGCGGAACTGGCCGCCGTTGCGAAAGAGATTCTCGATCACCAGGGCAAAGCCGCGTACCTATCAGCAGACTTGGCGCGCCAGGACGATTGTTCTCGTCTGGTCGCCGCTGCTCGCCAACAATTCGGCCGCATCGACATCCTCGTGAACAATGCCGGTCACTACGGTCCTGTCGTCCCCGTGGAAGAATATCCGCTCGAAGAATTCGACAAGGTAATTGCCGTACATCTGCGTGCTGCCTTCCTTCTCAGCAAGCTCACCCTTCCCGAAATGTATTCCCGCAAATCCGGCGTAATTCTGAATATTTCCAGCTTGTCCGCAAAAGCCGCGTTTAGCTGGGGCTCCGCGTATGCCGCCGCGAAAGCGGGACTCCTCGGCCTGACCCGCGTGATGGCGGCGGAAGCTTCCCGCCAGGGCGTGCGCGTCAATGCCATTTGCCCCGGTCCCGTCACCGAAACCGACATGAGCAAAGAACTAGGGAAAACTCTGGCGCAAAAATTGGGCGTAAGCCCGGAAGACCAACTGAAAGGCTTTCTCAGTACGTTGCTGCAGGGACGAGGCCAGACCGCAATGGAAATTGCCCAAGCCGCTCTCTTCCTATGTTCCGACCACTCCACAGCCATCGTCGGCCAATCCATCAACGTAGACGGCGGCGCCGCCTTCTACTAATCGCACACCGCACTCGCTCTTTTCCCCGCCAAGCCCCCACAATCTGCGGTCCTTTCAGCCAAAAAACTGTCATCCCGAGCATCGCGCGGGATCTCTCTTCCTCCTCACGCTCCTCAATTTCCACGCGCGTTCCGTGGTGATCCACTACCGGGACAAGGCCCTATTTCGTGTGGATAGAAAACATGCGCGTGCTTCCATTGGTGCTGAGCAGAGTCGGAAAGGGACAGTCGCACAACTCCGGTTTATATCGACGAGAGGTTCCGCCCACCCTATTCGGCGATAATCCGATCGGCCCACTCAACTAAAGAAACAAAGGTGGCTGGGTTACCGAACTTCGCATTCCAATTGGCAAGATCATTTTCCGAAACCCCACGGGCTCGGGAGCAAGCTCCTCAAGAAAACACTGGAATGTGTTTGGCGACGATTTTCTCGCGCAACTCACTGAGGGGTGGCCAACCAATGGGAATCACTGCATCGGACGTGGCCTTACGCATCAGATACGTAGCGTCAGCAGTCAGGAATATCTGAACTTCGTGACCGGCGTCCGACAACGCCAGCGCATGTGCAAACACAAATGAGGCTCGGGTCGGGTCATCGGTTCCCCAGGAACTCCTCATCATGATCTTCAGAACTTTTTTCGATTCCTCAGCCTTCACCCCAAGTACTAGAAAAGGAAGACCGGCCAACTGTGACAAGAATCTGCGCCTGGCCATGGCTGTGTTCTCCCGTTTGCTCCGCCCGAACGGAGGGTTCGGGCGAACCTACATTGGCGTATTAATTCTGTCAACGACGTATTAGCTGAAGCGAGTTGCGCGAACGGTGCCCAAGCTTGCGAGGCCCGCAGTAAGTATCATGCTGAAAAATTGAGCCCGTTAGAACCACGAAGAGAAAAAGGCCAGCCGCTCTCTCAGGACGGCTGGCCCCACTTTCTTTCGCCGAGTCCGGTCCCCGAACGCCTAGGTCCGTCCCAGCCCGATGCTCTGGCTAACAGCGGTACAACAAAGATCAACTAGCGCGTAGGCTCGAATCCGGTCGCCGCAGCGGGCGCGATGCCCACTCTCCGGCCGCCGACACTGATCGCCGTGCCGCTACTAATACGGGATGCCTGCTTTCCACCGCCCAACTAACACCCGCTTCCCACGTTTTATGTGCAAAATAGAGCACTCCCACGCAAAACGCGATGGCCCCGAAGCCAAGCAAGAAAATGGCAAATGCCGCCAGTAACTCGCGCACGACGTACAACTGCAGGGCGACGAGCACCACCAGGAATAGCCACATCCACTTCCGACGGGTATCTTTCACCTTCATCTGGATGACTCTCCTCAAGACCGTTATTCGGGTTCGAGAAGCTAAGGGATGTTGAGGTTCTCATCCCACCCTGACCTAAGGGCTAAGCTCTCTACCTGCCCCATTAGACAGGGGGATGGGCAGAAAACCTATGGTACAGGCGAACTAAGGGCCGTTTACAACCGCTGTTCTAGTACTCATCTACAGGAATAAACGTATTGTAAGTGTAAGAAAACGAAGCACAAGCTCAAGAGCTTAAGGCTCTCCAAAACACGCCTCCATGGGCTGTGGAAAAACCTGTACTTCCGTACAGGTTCTCCGACCTTTTTGGTCCAGGATGGTACGCCAATCCTCCCATAAAAACGAAACCGCGCCGAGCCTTTCCAGTTCGCACGCGGTTCCTGGCTCCCTGTTGGGACCCCTTTTTATGCCTTCTTAATCAGCCGTGTGATCCACACCAGAATCACCGCCCCCACAAACGCCACGATGATTGATCCGATGATTCCGCCGCCCGGCCACAAATGCAACATCCCGAACACCCAACCCCCAACGATACCGCCCAAGATACCCAGGATGATGTCTACCAGTACTCCGTAGCCACCGCCCTTCATTACCTGACCCGCCAGCCACCCGGCGATCAGACCAACGATGATCCAAGTGAGTAACCCCATAAGTAGTTCCTCCTGAACTCCATCGTGGAGTCGAATTCCGATACAAGCGGCTAGAGTTTAGTCTTTCCCCACACAACACGGAAGCCCGTTGACAGCACCAGATCATTTCCTTTCAGGCCTGGTGGCGGATAGCTGATGTATTGATCGGTGAAGCTCGCCTGCCAACTCAGCCAGTTCTTCATCTGAAAAGCCACCGATGAAGCCAATTGGAAGCGGTATTCGCCGGTATGAGACAGGTTCGGGAAGAACGAGAACGTTTCGTTGATCACCGTGCGGGTGGATATCTTGGTATCGAACTCTTCTCCCACCACCGCTTCGGCGCTGTTTTGCTGGTACGCCGCAGAAAACAGGGATGGTGGAGGCGGCGCCGTGTTCGTGTACGTGTAACTGTTGAACGCATCCCGATCGTAATCGAGTCCACCAAACACGTCGAACAGTGTGTTGTCGTTCTTGATGAGGTGATAACCATAGCCGCCGCCATAATTCTGCCGCAGACTCAAATTCTGCAGTTGGTTGGTCATGAAGTCAGTGAACAAAAACGCGAACGTATGTTGAGTTACGTTCAGGTCGCCACGAGCGCCGGCCTGGAACATGTTCGCCGTCGTCACTGAAGGCACCGTAACTTGGTTGTCTGCAAAAATATAGTTCGCATACACCGTAAGTTTGTCTTTTGGCGTTTCTCTCACGGCTTTGCCGTCCAATGTATAGCTGGCGGTCTCGGAGTTGCCCCGGGTCAGCGCCAGGCCCGTGTCGAATAAGCCGCTCCAGAAGTAATTGAATTTCGGATGCGCCATCTTCTCTTCATTGATGTCGAACGTTTTCTGCTCCGCATCATTTCGGACCGCAACAATGGCATCCTTCGGTGCAGGAGCCGTGCTGGGCGGCGCGCCCGCTACTTCGAATTTGCCGTCCACGGTGGTGATTTTGCCCGCCAGTTTCGTGCCATTTTTCAGCGTAACGTGAAGATCCTGTGTCGACTCAATGCCCACGACCGCGTCCCATTGAATCGTCACGTCCCCTTCAAAATCCGTCTTCAGCACAATGGTCTTATCGTCTCCGGAAACGATCGTGCCGCTCAACCGGTCTCGATTCTTCAGCGTAATTTGATCGGCAGCCGCTGCCGACGCGAACATTCCCACTAGCAGTACACACAAGAAACACCGACGCATCTGCGTCCTCCTCTTCACTCTTCTGTCTAGACTGGACACGAGCTGGACTTCACGCGGGCGGACGAGAAGCGACCCCTGACCTACGCAGCGAAAAACAAGCGCTGATATTGTAGTGAATCCCTTCCTCTGCCGCAACCACTGTGCGCCAGAAACGAGTTGACCAGCTCCGCTCCCTTTCCCCTATAATGAGTGACAGTCAGGGTGTGGTTCACACGCGCCAAGTGCGACCAGGATCTCTAATCCTATTTCGCGAAGTACCTTCGCCTAGCCGTGCGTGTTTCCGCTACTTTTATTCCTGATCTCATCAGGCCGATTCAGAAAACTGGGGGCAGCATTGAGATCGAACAAGAGAATTGGTGTTTTTCCCGCATTCCTGCTGGTCTGCATTTTGTTTCTCGGATGCACTAAGCCGTCGGCTGAAGTTCGCAGCGCCTCAACAAACACTGCCTCGCGCCCCACCATTGTTTTCATGACCGACTTTGGCACCGCCAATGATGCCGTGGCCATCTGCAAAGCCGTAATGCTTGGCATTACCCCCGACGCACGCATCATGGACATTACCCATCAAGTGACCCCGTTTTCCATTGAAGAAGGCGCGCGATTTTTGGCCGGCGTCACTCCTTATTACCCGGCCGGGACTGTTTTTGTGGCTGTGATTGATCCGGGAGTGGGCACATCCCGCAAGGCCGTCATCGTCAAAACCAAAAAGCCGCAATATTTCGTTTTGCCAGACAACGGCTTGGTTACTCCGGTCGTGGAACGCGACGGTCTCGATTCGGCCCGTGAAATCACCAACACCGGCTGGATGATCGGCGACGCGGTTTCCTCCACCTTTCACGGACGCGATATTTTTTCTCCCGCCGGCGCGCATCTTGCCGCAGGCTGGGACTTTACCCTCGCCGGACCCGAAGTTCCGCAACTTGTCCGTCTTACTCCCAAAACCTCCACCCTCACCGACAAAGGTATTTCCGGCGACGTAATCGCTCTCGATGACCCTTTTGGCTCCCTCATTACCGATATTCAAGGCGCGGACTTCAAGAAGCTCGGCTACAATCTCGGCGACAAAGTTACCTTCCAACTCGACAAAAAGCCGTTCACCCTTCCTTACGCCAAAACATTCATGGACGTTCCGGTCGGCGATTCCTTGCTGTACGTGGATTCCCGTGGCCGTGTGGGCCTGGCCGTGAATCAAGGCAATTTTTCGCAAGTGCACAAAATTACGCCTCCAGCCTCTCTCTTCATTCCTAAAAAGGGAGCGTCGGCAAAGGGCAAAAGATGATGCTTGCGCCGTCGAAAACGACTTGGCTCCGCCGCTGGCGATGTCGCCGCTATCATCGCGCTTGACCCGGATTTTCGACCGAACCGGAATTTTCCATTGGCTTTAACCGCACCGGGCGCTTCACCAGTGCGCCGGAACCATCGTCGATGGTTCCCCTCGCAAAGGACACTTTCATGAATTTTCGTAACGCATCTCCCTCAGGTTTGCGATGGCTGTTCGTTTTTCTGATTGCATTCAGTTTCTCTGTAGCCGCCGTGCCCGTGTCTGCCCAATCCTTTCGGGGCGCTATCCGCGGCGAAGTGACGGACGCCAGCGGTGCCCATGTGCCGTCCGCCAAAGTGGTCGCCCGCAATCTGGGCACCAGCGAAACTCGCGAAGTCACCTCCGGCGATGACGGCGAATATCGTTTCCTGGAATTGCCCGCGGGTGAATACGAAGTGTCCGCGATGGCTACGGGATTCGAGGAAGTCCTCGCTCCAAAGATTCGCGTCGAAGTCGGTGTGGAAACGCTCGTCAACCTCACACTTTCGAAGGTGAAAGGCCAATCCGAGCGCGTGGAAGTCGTGGAAAGCGTGCCGCTAGTGGAAACCGCGGGCACCACTCTCTCCCAGGTTGTCGACCGTCAACTGGTCCAGGAGTTGCCCCTCAATGGCCGCGACTTCGGCAAACTGGTGGCCCTCGCCCCGGGCGTCACCGTGGAAGGCTCCGGCGTCGCTGGTTCAGAAAAGGGTTTCGGCCAGTTCAACATCGACGGTAATCGCGATCGTTCCAACAATTACAATTTGGACGGCACCGACAACAACGATCCGTTTTTCAACAATTCCGCGCTCAATCAGGTCGGCATCACCGGCGCGCCCGCGACGCTTCTGCCCCTCGATGCTATTCAAGAATTCAATTTGCAGGCACAATTCGGCGCCGAATACGGCCGCAACTCCGGCTCCGTGGTGAACATCGTCACCCGCTCCGGCACCAACGAGTTCCATGGCTCGCTCTACGAATTCAACCGCAATTCCTGGTTTGACGCCCGCAACTATTTCAATACCAAATTCCAGTCCGATGGCTCGCCAAATCCTCAATCGCCCTTCAACAACAACAATTTCGGTGGCTCCCTCGGTGGCCCCATCCTCCACGACAAGGTGTTCTTCTTCTTTGCTTACGAAGGACAGCGTGAGCGTGTTGGTTCCGATTTCGCGATCGCGGTCCCCTCGCAAACGCAAATCGCCGAGGCTCAAGCCATCGCGGTCAACAATCCTTATTCCACCGTGCCCTCCGTCAATCCTGCACTCATCAAAATCACCAACCTGTTCCCGACCAGCGATTCCAATTCCCTCTCGTATTCCGTGCGCGACAAAAATGACGGAGACAATCTCATCGGCAAAGTGGACTATCGCTTAAATCAAAACAATTCCATTAGCGCGCGCTATGCCTTCGGTCAGAGCGACCAGGCATTTCCCCTCGGCTCTCTCGGCGGTTACGGCAGCGGTTCGCGTCTCGCCAGTTTCGAACAAATTTCCCCCACTCGCGTGCAAGTCGTCTCCGTCAACTGGCTCACCACTCTCTCAACCACCCAAATTAACGAAGTCCGCTTCGGTTACTCGCGTTTTCGTACCAGTTTCAACTCTGCCGATGCCACTCCCGGCAATCCGAATTACATCGATCCCGCTGCATTAGGGCTGGATATGGGCACGGACCACGTTGGTTTGCCGGAAATCGATTTCAACGGCGATCTGGAAAATCTGGGCGCTACCGCCTATAGCGTTCCTCGCGGACGCGTCAGCGAAACTTTTCAGGTGCTCGACAATTTCACCTGGATTCGCGGTCGTCACACCTTTAAATTCGGCGGCGAATATCATCGCTACGACGTCCAAAGCTTCAACGATAACCTCGAGCGCGGCTTACTTGACGTGAACACCTGCGTCTCTCTTCCCGACGGTTCCTGCCCGCAACTCTCCGCCGACCCCATCGTCAACGAACTGGCTAACTTTTATATCGGCAACATTTATGGCATCGGTGACGCCGGCAACACGCAGCGCTTCACCTTCAACAACAATCTCGGCTTCTTCGGCCAGGATGAAATTCGCCTCCGCCCCAATCTGACGCTTACCGCCGGTCTTCGTTGGGAATATTTCTCTCCCCTCGGCGAGAAGCATGATTTGCTCTCGAATTTCGACTCGGCCGGAAATCTGATGCAAGTTGGCTCGCCTATGTTATCGACCGTGTATCACCGCGACTTGAATAATTTCGGCCCGCGCCTGGGTATCTCCTGGAGCCCAACCAATAAAACCGTCGTCCGCGCAGCCTATGGCGTCTATTACGACTACACGCCGCAAAATAATCTCATTGCCAATTACACCAATTCCGCGGGACTCGCCACCAATCCGGTGCCCTCTTTGGCCAACAGCCCTTACTTTGTCGGCGCGCTCGACTTCAATTCCGGGCCATGGGCCGGTACATCGGCCGGTCCCGTATTCACTCCCACGATCTACCCGCAATCCATTTTCGTAACCGACCTGAACCTGCGCACCCCATATGTTCAGAGTTGGAATCTGAACATTCAGCGCGAAGTGACCAACGCGCTAGCCTTCGAAATCGGTTACGTCGGCAGCAAAGGCACCAAACTCACGCGCCTCTACGACGCCAATCAGGGCCGCGATCCCAACATCAACGATCCCCGTTATCCCCAGTACGCGGCGGTCGACGTGTTCTCCGACAGCGCCAATTCCACCTACAACGGTCTGCAGACCACCGTGCGCATGACCGAGTTCCACGGTTTCTCCGGCTTTTCGACCTACACATTTTCCAAGTCACTCGACGGCGCTTCCGACGGCATCAACTTCAATTTTGCCAATGCCGCATTTCCGCAGGACTCCACCAATCTCCCTGCAGAGAAGGGTCCGTCCACGTTCGACACGCGGCATCGCTGGACCACCGCCCTTAATTACGCCGTTCCATATCTCCACTATCTGCCCCACATCGTTGGCGCGGGTTGGCAACTCAATTCCGTCGTCACCGTCCAATCTGGCCGGCCCATCAACATCATCACCGACGAAGGTGGCGTGAATTCGAATTACGTCGAGCGCCCCGACATTCTTCCCGGCGTCAATCCCATCTTGCCGCATTGGACGCCCTCTACCGGCTACTTGAATCCCGCGGCCTTTGCCTATCCCGCAATTACCGCAGCAGATCCTAACGGCTATTTCGGCGATCTGGGCCGCGATCAAATCTACGGTCCTGGATTCTGGAATTACGATTTCTCGGCGACAAAGAATTTCCAACTGCGCGAAGGTTTGCAACTGCAATTCCGCGCCGAGTTCTTCAACATCTTCAATCACCCGAATTTCGCGCTGCCTTCTAACGTGATCACGCCCGGTTTTCTGGCCGATCACGTCACCCCAAATCCTAACGCCAGCACCGCGGGTCTGATCACGCAAACTCCCGACGTCGCCCAGGGCAATCCCGGCCTGGGTGGCGGCGGCCCCCGCGTAATGCAATTCGGCCTGCGCCTCCAGTTCTAGCGGCGTCATTCCGAACGGAGTCTGCGGAGTGAGGTACGGTTTTCCATCGCGTCTTCCGCGATGAATCCCTCTTCGGTCCCCGCGTCTTGCGGGTGCCCCACACGCCGCCTTTGGGTGTGGGGTCTTTCCTGTCATCACTCTCGGCTCTCCACAAAAAATAAACCGTCATCCCGAGCAACGCGAGGGATCTCTCTTCGATCCCAGCGTCTTGCCGCGAACCCCAGCCCCCAATTTGCATTTTTCCCATCTCCGACCGAAAATCGTCACGATTGGAGAGTCACCATGGCCGAAGCCGTAATCGTATCCTCCGTAAGAACCCCGGTCGGACGGGGCTACAAAGGCTCACTGCGCAGCACCAGGCCCGACGACTTAGCCGCCCTGGTCATCAAAGAAGCCCTGGCGCGCGTTCCCGGTCTTGACCCTAAAGAAATTGACGATGTAATTCTCGGCTGCGCCATGCCCGAAGCCGAACAAGGCATGAACGTCGCCCGTATCGCTGCTCTGCGCGCGGGTCTGCCGGTGGAAACTTCCGCAATGACTGTGAATCGTTTTTGCGCCAGCGGTCTGCAAGCCATCGCCCAAGCTGCCGAACGCATTCGCGGCGGCTCCGCTCAAGTGATTGTGGCCGGCGGCACCGAGTCCATGTCGCTCGTTCCCATGGGCGGCAACAAAATCTCCCCGAATCCCTGGCTCATCGATCATTATCCCGACGCCTACATCAACATGGGCCTGGGCACCGAAAATATTGCCCGCAAATTCGGCATCACCCGCGAACAGGCCGATGAATTTGCCGTCAACTCACACAAAAAAGCCGTCGCCGCACTCGCCGAAGAAAAATTCAAAGACGAAACGGTTCCTGTTGAAGTGAAAATCACCGCAGTTCCCAATGGCAATGGCGCCAAGGGAAAGCCTGCGCCGAAACCGTCCACCCAATCCTTCCTCTTCGACAAAGATGAACTGCCCCGCCCAGACACCTCCATGGAAGTCCTCGCCGGCCTCAAGCCAGCGTTCCACGTCATGGGCACCGTCACCGCAGGCAACAGTTCGCCCATGAGCGATGGCGCCGCCGCAGTTGTAATCATGAGCGATGCGAAAGCGCAGCAATTGGGCCTCAATCCTCAAGCACGTTTCGTTTCCTACGCGACGGCGGGCTGTCCGCCGGAGGAATTCGGCCTGGGGCCCGTATATGCCATTCCCAAAGCTCTCCATCTCGCCAAGCTCTCTCTCCGCGATCTCGCCGTCATTGAATTGAACGAAGCCTTCGCGGCACAATCGTTGGCTGTAATTCAGCAAGCGAATCTCGATCCCGCGCGCGTCAATCCCAATGGCGGAGCCATCGCCCTCGGCCATCCTCTTGGCTGCACCGGCGCAAAGCTCACCGCCTCTCTCATCCGCGACCTCCAGCGCCGCAACGCCCGCTACGGCATGGTCACCATGTGCGTAGGCGGAGGCATGGGCGCCGCCGGCATCTTCGAGCGCCTCTAGTCCTCTTCCCTAACAAAAGTGTTGATGAAGCAACAAACATTAACCGTCATTCCGAACGGAGTCTGCGGAGTGAGGATCTCTCTTCGATCCCGGTGTTTTGCCTCCCGAATCCCGAATTCCCTCTTGACAGGCCCATCCCTTTCACTCAATATGTCGTCTGACGACATGTCGTACGAGAACCTATGCAACTCCCTCCCATGACCGAACCCGTTCTGCTCATCCTTCTCAGCCTTGCCTCTCAGCCCCGCCATGGCTACGCCATCCTGCAAGACACCAACCATATGAGTGGCGGCAGGGTTCGCCTCAGCACCGGCACCCTCTATGGCGCCCTGCGTCGCCTGCTTGTCGAGGGCTGGATCGAACGTTTCGAAGACCACGACGATTCACGCGGCAAACAAGCTTACCGGCTAACGGCCCTCGGCCGTCGCAACCTTCAAGTGGAAATCGATCGCCTGAAACAACTCACCCATGTTGCTGGGCTCCGCGTGCCCCGAAAGGCGACGTGAATCATGTGGCCCCTTTTCCCTTCTCTTTTGCGGTTATACCCAGCGGCCTACCGCCGGGAATACGAAGAAGAAATGATCAGCGTGCTCCTGGAAGTGGATGCCGACATCAAGAAACAAAGCAGTATGGCGCAACTGTTCTCTTACGCTCGTGAAACAGGCGGCTTGCTCCGCGGAGCGTTGCACGAGCACATGCACAACTTCTTATTCCCCCACCCAAATCCGGTCTTCTCGTCCAGGAGGTTCCCCATGCGATCTGAATTTCGCTTTCCCAAATCCACCGTCACGCTGATGATTATCATTCTACTGGCGGTGATCGTGACCATCGAGAAAGCCAAGGCGATTTCCGCCGCCGCCCCCCATACGAATCCGGACATTGGCCTGATTCACCCAGTGCCTGTTACGATCGTTCCCACATTCCTGATCGTGTTTGCAGGTGTCACTGTGATCGCTGGGCTCTCATGGTTAGTGCTGTTTGCGTTGCACCGCTCTGGCACGCAGCGTTTCGCACATCTGAGTACCACGGACCCGCGGAACTCTGGCACCACCCTCCTCGGGTAAATTCCCACCGCGCGATCGAGCAGTACGATTGCCTGCCAAAATCCGCGCACGAAAACAGCCTGACTCGCAAGGCTCCTCCTACTAAGCAACCGCCCTGATAAGCTCTATTGCAGATCACTCCCTCTAAAGGTAAAATTCTCAGACCAAATTCAAACGATCGTTTGAATTTTCGCGCGGCATCCGGCCGGCAAGGAGCAACACCAATGGCCACTTCCGTTCTCACCAAAACCGCGGCAAAGGGCGGTAGCTTTCTACTCGAATCCCTTACACCGCAGGACATTTTCACCCCTGCCGATTTAACCGATGATCAAAAGCTAATTGGCCAAACCGCCGAAGAATTTGTGGCCAAGGAAGTTCTTCCCTTAGCGAAGGATCTGGAGGCCAAGAAACCCGGCCTGATGCCCGACCTGGTTCGCAAAGCCGCCGAGCTCGGCCTGATGAGCGGCGGCACGCCCGAGGAATATGGCGGCGCCGGGCTCGATAAAGTTGCGGCCACCGTTCTGACCGAGAAGATTTCCATGTACGGCGGTTTCGCGGTCACTCACGGCGCGCACGCGGGAATCGGCACTCTGCCCATCGTCTATTTCGGCACCGAGGAACAAAAGAAAAAATATCTCCCCAAGTTGGCCAGCGGCGAATTCATTGGCGCGTATTGTCTCTCTGAGCCACAAGCCGGCAGCGACGCGCAAAATCTGCTGACCCGCGCAGAGCTGAACAAGGAAGGCACGCATTACATCCTCAACGGCCAGAAGATGTGGATCACCAACGGCGGGTTCGCGGATCTGTACATCGTGTTTGCCAAGGTCGACGGCGAGAAACTGACCGCCTTCATCGTGGAACGCGCCTTCCCCGGCTGCAAACCCGGCAACGAAGAACACAAGATGGGCATTCACGGCAGTTCCACCACACCCGTGTTTCTGGAAAATTGTCTGGTGCCCAAAGAAAATGTACTTCATGAAATCGGTCGCGGCCACATCGTCGCCTTCAACGTGCTCAATGCCGGCCGCTTCACTCTCGGCGCTTCCTGCGTTGGCGGCTCCAAGCACGTCCTGGCAACTGCCTCGAAATATTCGAAAGAACGCAAAGCCTTTGGCAAGCAGATCGGGGATTTCGGCCTGATCAAGGAAAAACTCGCCGAAATGGCTATCCAGATCTTTGCCGTCGAATCCATGATTTATCGCAGCGCCGGCTACATGGAAGCCGCAATGAACGCTGCCGCCGGTTCCGGCAACAAAACGCAAAACACCATGAAGGTTCTCGAGGAATACGCCATCGAGAGTTCCATCGCCAAAGTCTATGGCAGCGAAATGCTGGATTTTGTGGTCGATGAAGCCGTCCAGACTTTTGGCGGCTACGGTTTCCACGAAGATTATCCCGTCTGCCGCGCCTATCGCGATTCACGCATTAATCGCATTTTCGAGGGCACCAACGAAATCAATCGCATGCTGATTATCCAAATGTTGATGAAGCGCGCCATGAGTGGCCAACTCGCGCTGATTCCCGCCGCCATGAAACTGGCCGACGAAATCCTCGCCGGTGCTTCCTTGGACGAGACTCCCGAGGGCGTTCTCGCCGAAGAAGCGCGCGTGATTGCCAACGCCAAGAAAATTTTCCTGCAAGCGGCAGGCGGGGCGCTACAGAAATACCGCGAAAAGTTGGCCGACGAGCAGGAATTGATCGCTGCCCTGGCCAACATCGTCATGGAAATTTACGCCATGGAATCCAGTTTGCTTCGCGCCCAGAAAGCTGCCGCCGCCAAGGGCGAGGCCGCCTCCGCAGCAATGATCGATGCCGCGCGCGTGTTCATCGCCAATGCCGCCGAACGTGTCGATCATGAAGCCAAACGCGCCATCGCCGCCGTCCACCAAGGCGACATGCTCACCACCCAACTGGCCGTGCTCAAGCGCTTCGGCAAGCGCCCGGTAGTCGACACCATAGCGCTGCGCCGCCGCGTTGCTGCCGCGGTTCAAGCCCAAGACCGCTACCCATTCGAAAGCCGCTAACCTCTGTTTTCGCGGGTGCCCCACACGTCGCCCTTGCGTGTGGGGTCCTCAGAAACGAAATACGTCATTTCGAGCGAGCGAGTACGATTTTTGATCGCACGCCTTTCGTGCGATGAAATCTCTCTTCGATCAGAGCATCAAATCCCCACACCGACCTCCGTATCACACTGACTTACTTGCACCGTCAGGGCTTCGCCGGTTCCGCCGTCGTCTCTTTCGGCTTGCCAATCGCGTTCAGCGTCTCCACATTAAATCGCTTGTAATCGGAATATTTCGTCGTGACATTCACCTTGAAGGCCTTCACCATCAGCAACCGCACCCCCACGTGCGCCTCCACGTACGTCGGCAGCCACACTTCGTTGTTGATGTACGCCTGCTCAAACACAAAGCTGGTTCCCTTTTGCAGGTTGGCCAACACGCCCCCACCAATGTGCACATCGCCTACAAAATAAGCCTCTAACCGCACCACGTCCTTGGCTTTTTCGTCGATCCACACCACTCCCGCCAGTTCTTTCACCACCCGTTCTTCCATATTCTTCGGCTTGTATTCAGGATTCGGCTCGAAATCAAACACCAGCACATCCTGCCCGCGGAACCGTTCCCTCCTCGGATTCACAAACTGGCACACCCGCAGAAACACCTCGATTCCCGGGTCGTCATTATCCTTCGATTCCTTACCTTCCTCTTTGGCCTTCTCTTCCTTCTCCTCTTTTTTCTTTTCCTGTTTCTGCGCTACTTCAATTCTCTTTTGCGTCTTCTCGTTCTCTTTCTTCTGTTCCTCTTCGCTCAGCGGTTTCCCATCTTTCTTCACCAGCGTGGTGACCTCGTCCCCATTCAGATAGAAAAAGGTGTATTCGTTGGTCTCTTTCTTGGTGATTTTTCCTGTTTTGTCGTACTGCGTTTCTTCTTCCACCTGCGTGCCCGCGTAGTTCTCTTTGACCTTGTCGATTTCCTTCTGATTCGCGTCGATTTCCTCAAACAGCTGCTTCAAATCTGGCAGCTTCACTTGCGATCGAATCGGAAAATCAAATACTCTCTCGCCAACCGTCCCGTTGATCTCCGCTCGCGTGACGTTGACCACGTACACATCCGGCCCGCGGTGAATTTCCAGCCGGTACGGCATCTTGACGCCATTCGTGTTCCGGTAGTCGTCGTAATCAATTTCGCGCGATACACCTTCCAACGTCGCCTTCTCCGCCACGATCAGATGAGTTTTCTGATCGAAGAAAACCTGCCACTGTACCCCCGTTGGAAACGTCAGTTCGATTTCATACGTCTCGTGCCCATGCACATTGGCCGCACCTTTGTACGCAGCTCCAATCTTTTTCTTCGACAGGTTCAGCAGGCGCGAGTTGTAATACTGCGCCGCTGCCTCCAACTCCAGCGCTTGCGGGCCCAGGAACGTGCCGATCTGGCCCGATTCGCCCTGGTGCCATGCGGACTTGCCGTTATATGCGTCAATCCACGTGTTTCCTCCGGTCCGCAGCTCGGTGTAATACCGGTTCGGCAATTTCGCCCGAAAACTGTATGTGCCGGGCGTGGCGTCGCCGGCTGCCTGGATTGTACCGTCGACCAAAACTGTCTGAACCTTGGAGAGCGCCTTTCCTCCGCCGATAGCTTTCACGTATTGCTCAATAATTTTAGAAGCGTCCTGCGCAAAACCATATCGAGCACAAAGGAGGATGACCCCCAGCAAGCATAGAAACCGAAGAAGTCGTTGCATGATCGCCGTCTAAGATACGCAATCTATGTTATTAAAGTTGCGCTGCCTTGCCCAACCTTTGAAATTTGAGGCACTCATTTTTCCGATGCTCTTGATCAACGGAACAGGCAAGTACGAATGGGCGCGGGCAATGACACGGTCCGCCCTCCAGAACTACATCGATGCCGAATCGTGCCTTCCGTGACCGAAAATAACAAACCCTTCAAATGTCAACTTACAGAATCCAAAATGCTTAGGTGAGTTCGTTTTGTAATTTTTGGTTTTGCGGGGAGATGTCAGCAAACAACAGGCCATCGAAATTCTCCATGGGACCCTGTCCACCCAACCTCGGAGCTGGACGGTCCAATCCCGAAACGCACATTATGTCGACACATTACGTGAGCGTCGGTGCCAAGGGCTAGGACCGACGCCATCGCGGTTAGACGGAACGGTGGCGAGCGGCAGTTAGAAAATGGTGCTGCCTTTGATGGCAGCCCACACAAAGTGTGATCAGGTTGTCCAATGCATCGTCCCCAAGCTTGCTCCGCTGCTCTAGATGATGTACGTGCAAGTCGTTCGAAGTGCCGCAATTTTGACACCGCCAGCTGTCTCGTTCGAGCACTCGTCGGCGGAGTAGAGCGTACTCCTTGGGACTAAGTTTCAGTCGGGGTCGCTTCTGGCGAGGTTGCTGCATTTTTCGTCTTAACCCTACGGCCCACTTTCCGTTACGCTTGCACCAGCAAGGAAATCGGCGCAGATCATCTCCAGGCAATAACCCCTCGATTTATCAGTTCCAAGCATCAGGCCAGCGGTTTCGAGGGCCTTCTCGACTACCGGTAACTGACTCTTGTACAGCTTGAAGTAGATGATCTCCCACGGTTCCGTTTCCTTCCCGGTCAGGTGTCGCTCGACTTCCCGTTTGAACTCTTCCCTCGGGAGCGCCTGAGCTTTGTGCACCCAGGGTGCACTTTCGAACCGCTCCCCTTCCCTACGTGCAACCTTGGCCAGCTCCCTTGCCTTGGTCCAACCGATCTCCCGCAACTGCTGCTTCGGAACACGCGTCAGATTTTCGTGGATGGCCATGAGGTAGTAGGCCTTTCGCCGGCAGTCTGGAAATCTTTTCGCAAGGAAATCGTCGAACGATTTCATCTTGTCGAGCCGCCAGTACTGTCCGGCCCTGACCTCGCACAAATACCGACCCAGATCAACAAAACGCAGATCTTGTTCTCTGCCGCGTTCTTTCTCCCAAGCGAGGATCTCGTCGATCTTGCCGAGCACAAATACGGCGCGTTTGACATTCAGTTCAGGAGGCATCGATGCCCCTCGGTTAATCCATAAGCTCGTCAAGCCAGTCAAGGTCACTCGCTCCCGCGACACGAATCAGGTTGGAATCAATTAGATCTTGGTTACCAAGGCAGAGCCCAAGTTGCGAGCAGCTCATGCAGCCATTCTGAGGAAACCGAATCCCGCTGTGGGAAGGGAACTGCGCAGACTCGATCTGGCCGATCGTGGTGCCCACGAGGTGGCCAAATTCCAACCGTTGTTCTTCCGAGATCGAAGTTTTCAGATATTGGATCTCCGGTTGATGCTTCCGAACGAAGACGACCATAGCCACTTCGGAAATCCCGGTCATCCACGAATAGCAGATCAGTTGCGGGTCTAGGTTCAGTAACCCTGCTGGTTCCCCAGGATAACGGCTGGCTGTTGTCTTCCAGTCGATGAGGCAACGGACGCCATCGAGTTCACCGATCGCGTCAATGTAAGAAACAAATTGATTGGTGTTGGGCAGATCCCGCACGACCTTGATTTGAAGATTCTCTTCCGGCTTGGGAATGTGGATTCGATTGTCCTGGGCGAAACGCTCGAGCAAGTGCACTCCGTGGTGGAGCATGCGATCCCAGGTTTCGCCCTTTTTGAAATCGAACGGAGTACCACGGAACGTACCCCACTCTCGATAAAGTGCTGCACCGCAATCGTCACCACAAAAATAAGATTCCAGCGCTTTTTCAAAGCAGCGCCCGAAGATCATGGCCGCGCGGGTTTCCTTTTCGCGCCAACCATCGAGGTACCGATAGCGATAGCTGCGCGGACAGCGGAGGTAATGGGCGATCTGGGTGTAGCTATAGGTCATCTTGGCTACTCTCACTCTCGCCCTGGTTGCTCACCGTGCAGGAGAGTGCCTCCCACTCCGAAGCCGGCGCAAACGAAACAAGGTTCTGATAAGAGTGTCCGTTTAGATTTGTGAAGGTAGTCCGAACGACTCCCCGAAGATTCAGGAGGGCTTTTTCATCGACCTGATCGCGGGTAAGTAGCTCGGTGTCGTAGCCAAAGTCCTGTAGGAACCAGCGGAGCTTCCAGAGCGCACGTTCGGTGCAGTAAAGACGTCCCGAGAAAGAGAGCGCCTCAAAGGAAGCTGGCTCGAGGATAACGAAGCGGAGTGAGAGGAACGGCTTCTGCGGGTGCCATCGATACGAGGCCCGTTCGATGCGCACCAAGAACAGGCCGTCGAGATTACTTACCAGATCCGGATGCCCGGAATGCAGACCGGGGAGATGGCGTCTCATAATGTTGCCTCCACAGGTTGAGAATAGGAGTTGAGCTTGCAGATCAGCGCATCCCGGTTCTCTTTGGCAGCCGAGGAAAGATGAGAGATGAAGGACTCGACCAATTCACGGCTGGCTTCGCTGAGGGCCTGGGTGCCGCAGAAGTCCGCGGCATAGGCCTTCACGAGATTGGCGTCGAGGTTGTACTGGCGGATCAGCAGGCAGAGCTGATCCCGGAGCCGGGGCTGGCCGTTGCTATTTACATTGGAAGAAGAATGTCCGTTCGATGGCGGGGGAGTGGCGGAAGGGCTGGGCTGACTCGAGAACGCACCCAACTCCTCGACCGAGCAGAGGCCGATGCCATAAGCTTTGCGGAGGGCGCGGTTCACAGCGCGCGTTTCGGCAATGCGCAACTCGGCGCCTCCGACCATAGAGGAAACGTTTGAAGGATCGGCGTCGCCATAGCCAACGAAACCCTTCGAACCGGGACTCTTGTAGACCGTGGCCTTGAACACCCATCGGCCCGCGATCGGATCGGATTGCGGCTCTTGTAAGACGGTGCGGATCCCGCAACAGCGGTGGCGAAGAGCGACTCGAAGAAGACCTGCATGGGTGACGTACCACTTGCCATTAATGTATGAAATCTCGCCCTGACGCACTGAAAGATGTAGCGCTCGCGTTAAGTCGCTGAGCGACATAAGTTCTATTTTCGACAGCGTAGGATGAAGCTGCTTGACTACTCGCAGATTCTGACGTACTAAATCTATCTTAGACGTCGTCTTAGCCGGCTGCGGTAAAGGTAAATATGGCGTCATAATGACTCCTTTATGGCGTCATATTGACACCTAAGAGGCCTGGTGTCAAGCGGAGAGTAATTATGTATTCGTCATCTTTAATCCAATGAGCGAACCAAGAATCCGTCTCCCTTTGCGTATACCGGCCAGCCTGAAGGCAAAACTAACCGTCCTCGCCGAACGCGAACACCGATCCTTGAACAAACAGATCGAGTCCCTGCTTGATCGATGTGTCCGGGAGGAGGAGAAGTTGCACGAAACCGAGGACTCAAGGCACCAAAAGAGTGAACGAGTGAAGCGGAAGTAAAAGGAAGTTCACACCTAGCAGTCCGGACGGGGCGCGTTGCCGGCAGAATGCTCGTGGCTGTCCCTTTCGGAACCATGTTCTTTTCAATTTGGACTCTCTCAAGTCTGTGAAATGCTCCTCAAGATCGGCGTCGAAGAATACGACAAAGAGGTTTTCCGAAGAAAGGCATGGGCGGTCACAAGTACTTGCAAGAGGTTCTGGCATCGACCATCGGCGGAGATCAAAGATAGGGCAGGTTTTGCACACTCGCATTTCTGCCGTCGAACAATGTGGCAGCGAAGTCGGGCGGAAGTCCTGCTCGCGATCAGTCGAGAATTTGGCAAGTCCCTGGAATGGCTACTCACGGGCGGAATAGGCCCGTTTGAGATCTATACTGAATCGGGGATGTCGGGCAGGGAATCGCCAAATTTGCCGACCGCCTGGTTTTACGGGTCTCGACGATATTGGAAGAGCGAAACACTGGCAAGGAAGCAATGGGTTTGTGCAACCACCTTGCACCTTCCAAAAGCCAAGGGAAATGAAATCTGCAATGCGGCCAGGCGAGTAACAGCGAAATCCTATTCCCTGTTCATTCCCTGATCCGGCTATCCTCGGCGACTCGCATGTATCTTCTAAAGTATTCTCCGATTGCGATTTGTATCGGGGGCCTTAACCGAAACTCTGGAAATCCCCTGTATTTTTCCCTGTTATTAGGGAAGGGTGGAAGGTTTCGGTGACCCCAGAACCAGCATCGTTCCTTTCTTCGGTACGGGCCTACTTGAAGTGGGCGTGCTAAGCAATTCATTTCCCCCTTCCCACGGGAAGGCTTCACAAGACAATACTCCTCAGGAAGTGGACGGGGAGTGTGGGTATTCCATGAGTGCGATTATTGAACAGAGTTCAGCGAATTTGGAGAAAGTTGGCGAATTGGTCGGTTGGAGTTGACGGCCAATTGCGCTCTGTCGCGCCGAGCGAAGTCAGCTACCGCCAACAACTTTCCTGTAGTTGCAGGCTTTTAGAGCTCGGTCGATGAATGGATCGCCTGTAACCGGGAGTTGAAGCGAGCACCACGCAGCATGTTGAGTCCTCCCAGGCACAGAAACGGAAGCACTCGTCGCATGGTCGCCATCATAAGGTAGGAATTTATGTTACTAAAGTTGCGTTGGCCTGCCCGAATGTTGCAAAAGTTTTCTCATTGATTCTTCGGCAAATTATTTTTAGACGGTGCAGAAAGCGTACCAGTAGTTCTGGCGCAGAATTCCTAGCGAAAAATGTATCCAGAGAACCCGTAAATAGCCGCGTTTTTGTTGTCTATTTGCTTGACACTTCTTCTCGCGCCAGTCAGAATACGGCCTGTTTTGCGCTCATTGAAGCTGGGCGCGGTGGTCTTCCCAGGTATTCAGAAAAATCACAGCCGATTCAAGTCGCGAACTTGGATTGCTCGTCCGTCAAGGAGTGCCGCATGAAATTGTGTCAACCCAATTTCCGTCCGATGATGTGTTTGGTCGTCGCCCTGTTTGCAATCGCCGTAGCTCCCCGTTGTTTGCCAGCCGAAGAAGTGTCGGGGCCGACTGTGACGGTCTCGCCTACCGACCTTTCCTTTGGAGTCCCCACCGGCACGCCTGCAATCTCACCCGACGTCTATCCCGCCAGTGCTCCCCAGACCGTCACTGTGAATATTGTCGGTGCGTCACCCAGTAGCTCTGTCACGGTCGGCTCTGCGTCAGTCGGCCAGAACGGGAGTACAAATTATTCGGGCGACTTTATCATCAGCGGAGATTCGTGCAGTGGCCAGACCTTCACCTCGCCCAATACTTGCCAGATAAGCCTATATTTCAACGCTTCGCAGGCTCCCAACTCAACGTTGGAAGCGGCCACGCTGACGATTCCGTCTACGGCCGGCAGTTTAACCGTGCCCATGAACGGCGCGTACGGCGCTATCGAATTGTTTGCTGCACTAGACGTCAACGCTTCTCTCAGCACCCCAGGTTTCCCGGGTTATGTCGTCAACAGCGCTACTGTCAATATTTCGTGCCCGTCAACTCCCACCGCGGTTCTGTCTTCTACTCCTGACGGGCTCAGCAACGTTTTTCAGGACAACACCATTCAGGTTTCTGACACGCCCCATAGTGGGTCTGCAACTACGGTTTCAGATGTTTGTTACGGCGGGGATACCAATTTAGAGAATTACACCGGCTTTTATAGTTCCAATCCCGGCGCCACCAACTGCTTCCAGCCTGCCTATGAGAGTGCCGCGACAGGCTACGTTGGTCAGAATCCCGATTTGGCAATATACCCCAATCCCGGCGGCGCACCGGGCAGCTTCGTAGCGACGTACGGCGTACAGCCACTCAACTTGCAAAATGCGATCTATCCTGTCGGCTCTAGTAGTCCCCTCTATCCCGCTATCCTTCAGTCTGGCAAGCAGTCGTTGACTGTCCAATTGATGGACGCGGGTGGCGAACTTGGCGCAGCTACTCTGCACCTGGTGACCAACTGCACCTTGGCGGGAGTCACGCCCGGGGGCAGCGTCACCACCAATCCCATCAATCCGAGCAATCCATCCAGTGAGACGCAGACCGCCAGCTTCGATAGCGGTGGCGGGCAGAACATTTCTCTGACCACGAGCGTTTCGGTGGCGGCCCAGAACGGTGATAGCGTTCCCTCGGTCACCCCCATCATTACCGACATTGGCATTCCCCAATCGCTCTTCTATCAACTGGTTTCAGGCACTTCCGCCGCACCGGCAGTCTGCATGAGATTATCCGGCGAACTGGATATGTACAGTCAGTCCATGTGCAAAGGTTTTTGGGTTCAATGCAACAACGGCTCAACAACCTCGGGCAATAACTGCAATCCAAGCGTAGCTACCTTACGGTACCTTTATAACGCCGTGCAGTTTGCCTCCCCTGATGGGCCGGTGAACAATACCAATTATCTCTACAATACGGCCCTAAACGCGTGCAGCAACGTCGCATCCGGAGATACGTGCGCTACTGGTACTGGCCCAGGCTTGTTGATGGGTGGCGATGGCTGGCTATGTGCATCGACCTCGGCAACTTGCACCCCGCTTGAATACAACACGATGACGACGGTAGGCGAGTCAAAGTATTCCGCGGATAACTGCGCTTTAAGCGGGGCTCTGATGGCAACAACCAATTGCCCGTTGGATCTGCTCACTCAGTTCTTTGGAGCCGCAGATGGCAAAGGCGGCGGCACAGCTCCGGTTGTGAACTCGATCTACATACCGGTTGTCAACATGCCATTGCCGTCTACAACGACCACGATAACCAACCAAAATGCCTCTAGCTGGGTGAACTCGGCTGCGGCTAGTGTGAACTTCAGCTCCGTCCCCGCGACATATCCCGAAACACCAGCGGCGTACCCCGCAACATCAGCGTCCAATCCACCAAATAATGGGTTTACTGCTGCACCGGTTTATAGCCTAACCTACGGCATCACTCCGTATTTGAGCCCGTTACCGGATACGACTTATCCCATTTCGACCGACACCACCGTCCAAAATTCTGGAACATCCACAAGCCCAAGTTCCTCCGTGCCACTCTGCTCGGGAACTCCTTCCTCACTCAGCTCCTCAGCGACGCTAACTCCCGGCGATGGCATTTACAATCTCCACTACTTCGCGACAGACTGTGCCCTCACGGAAGAACTGTCGTTCAATCCCAAGGTTCTGAACAATCCAACCGTCAATTGGGCGTCCTTCAAATACGTCACCTTCGGCATCGACACCCAACAGCCCACTTTCACCTGCAACCCTCCACCAGCGCCGAATTCCGACGGATGGTATAACAGCAATCTCACAATATCTTGCACGGTGACGGAACCGAATTATGTTGCCAATCAATCCGGGTCCGGTTTCGGAGCGCCGATAAATGGGATCCAGGGAAGCCCGTCCGAGGTGGTTCAGGTTTCTACGAACGTTACCTCCGTTAATTCGGCGGCTTATACCAACACCCTCCAGGTCTTCAATTTGGCCGGGACCTTCGTCAACGTCATGGCGGGTCCATTTCAGATCGATGTGCAGTCTGCGGACGCAGCCATCCTCGCGCTTCCCTTTACGGACAGCATCGCGCAGGGCACCACCGGGAAGTACTACGCCGGGGTGATTGACCTCAGTTCCAACACCGCTGACAATGTCGTCGTCACATCCGTTTTCGACGTGCCGAACGGCGTTCTTGGTAGCGGCGGCATCAGCGCCTCCTACGAACTGGTCTCCTGCAGCCTGCTAGGTTGCACACGCCCAAGTTCGGGCACCTCTTGCAACGTAAACGGTACCACCATCATCTGCAACATCGGTCAATTGGCCAGCCTCACCAAGGGTAAAGGCGTGGTGCTCGTGGTCAGCATCCCGGTAGCCAGTAATGCTCCGGTGAACACCACGTTCACCTCCGTCACCACCGTCACTTCCGCCGACGACCCCAACACCAAAAACAACTCCGTCTCCGAAACTTATAAGGTCCTGAAATAAGCTCGGAGTCACATTCAGAAATAGCCGAAACCCCGGTCGCCCTTCACCTGGCGCACCGGGGTTTTTCTTTTCCATGGATACATCGACCTGTTTTAACGAGAGGTCGGAGGAGTCTGCTCGCTAATCGAAGTGCTCGACTTTAACTCTTCGGCGCTGTTCCCTGCCCATCTTCGTCGTACATCGCCTTCAGGTCCTGACGCTGCAGCAATTTCTCGGCCCCGTTTTCTTTCATGATGTCCGCAAGAATACTTTTCGCTTGCTGGTATTGACTGGTGGCATCACCGCTCTTGCCGGTCAGACTGAGCAGTTTCCCATTCAAATAGTGGATCCGCGCATTTTCCATCCGCAGTCCCATCTTTTCGCTGCGGCTTTGTGCATGATCCAGTTCCGTGCGCGCATGAGTGTAATCTTTCGCCATGATCAGCGCTTCCGCCAAATCCACGGACCCGCGAACCGCGTAATATTTTGAGTGCAGCAGATCGGCCTGCTGCACCGCCCCTCGCAAATCGCTGATCGCCAATTGCGCTCTTCCCTCGGACATGCTGACTCGCGCCAGATTCATTTTCGCAATCAGCGCGCCTTCTTTATCCTTCTCTTTGGCCGATAGCGCCGCGGATTGTTCATAGGCTGCTCGCGCACCCTTCAAATCTCCACCATAAAACGCCACATCGCCCTTGGTCAGCAACATTTTCGCTTGCAGCCCTTCATCCTTCAGGGATTTCGCCACATTTTGTGCTTCCGTAAGCTGCGCGCTAGCTTCATCCGCGCGGCCCGCATGCGCCAGCGCAAACGCATATCCGTTCAGCGAATCGGCCATCTCGCCGCTGTAATTATTCGCGGCCCGGTAGCCCTTTACCGCGTCCTGCATCGAAGACACCGCCGCGCCCAGCCGCCCCTGATAAAAGAACACCATGCCCAGTGATTCCGAAGCGCTCGCCACTTCCGGAGTGATGTTGGCCTTGCGCGAAATATCCAGCGCCTTCAGCAGCGATTCGAGCGCCTTATCGAAATCACCCATGGCCACATACACATCGCCCAAACTGTCCAGCGTTCGCGCCAAATATTCCGGATTATTCAACTTCTCGCGCAGAGGCAGCGCCTGATTCAGATACGTCAGCGCGTTATCCGTGTCTCCCTTTTGCAGATACACTCCGCCAATGTTGCTTAAGCACAGCGCCTGCAGGTTCTGGTCGTCCGCGTCTCGCTGAATTTGCAGCGAATCCTTGTAGTCCTGCAAAGCTTTGTCGTAATCCCCGCGAGATTCCAGAAGCACTCCGCGATTCAGCAGGACCGTACCGTATTCCTTCTTCATCCCGATGTCCTGCAACAATTGCAGCGCCTGCGAATAGCTGCTCATCGCCGCATCCGGTTTGCCCAGCGAATTCTGCAACGTGGCCATCTCCGACAGGCTCGCCGCCTGCAGTCGCTTCAATCCCAGCCGCTTGGCGATTTCGATGGACTCCTGGTAATTCCGCATGGCCTCATCCGGCTTGTTCAACAGCCGGTAACACACGCCGATGGATTGCTGGATCAACGCGCGCTGTTCCTGGTTGTCCACTTCGATCGCCTGATTCAAGCCTTTGCTCAACGGGTCCAGCGCGGCTTGCGGGTTGCCGTTGGTAATCTCGACCACTCCCATTTGCCACAGCGCCTGGGTATTCTTCGGATCCGCTTGCAATATCTTTGCGAATTCCGCTCGCGCCTTATCGTATTGGCCATTCTCGGAATACAAGCTTCCCAACGCCGCTTCCACGTTGGAATCATCCGGCATGATCTTGGCCAAGTTCTCGTAAGCCGCGATGGCCTTCTGGTTGTTCTTTACCGTGCGCGCGTAAATCGCTTCAATCAGATACTTCTCCGCGACAGGCAGCGAGCCGCTCAGGTCTTGCGCCTTGCGCGAATTCGTCTCCGCATCGGCCATGTAACCGAGCGCCGAATCCGCCTCCGCCAGCCGCGAAAACGCCAGCGCGAACTGCGGATCCGCCTGCACTGCATTTTGAAAAGACTGCACCGCCTCCAGATTCTTGCCGTCCCGGAACAATTGCATCCCCTGGTTGTACGCCTTCAGCGCGTCTACCGAATTCGACGATGGCTGAAATGAGCTGACCTTCAGTTCCTTTACCACGTCTGCCGATACCGACAAATTCTGCCGAATCAACTCCGCCAGTTGATCCACGGTGCCGGGAATTTCTTTCTCGCTGGTGGCATCAATTTTCAACGGCACGCGGCGATCGTGCTTCAGATCCTGCACCGTCGCTTCGATATGAATCTTGTCCCCAAACTTTACGTACTTGCCCGAAACGATGGTATCCGCGTTGCTCAATTCCGCCACTCGACGCTGTGTGTCCGGATCGATGTCCGAATTCGGCGGCAACCGGAGATCATTGAAAATCTGGTGCATACGATCCGGCGAAACCGTGCGCATGTGCGCCGACTGGCCCACATCCGTACTCAACATTTCCGCTAAGCTCGCGCCCAACCAATCCAACGCCGAATCGCCCGACGCATTCTGAAACGGCAGAATTGCCAGCGACAGCTCCGGCCCCTTCACCGCCGCCGCTCCGCCTGTCCCGCTGGGGCGCATAACCACCGACTTTAGTACCCACCCCCCGCCAATCACCACGATTGCCAGCGTCCCTACGCCAATCCATTTCCAGGGCACTGCCGGCTTCGTCTTTGGACGAATAATCCCCGGCATCGAAATGGACGCCAGCGTCGGCCGCGCTCCTTGAAACGCGTCCAGATCATGCAAAATCTCCTGCACGCTCTGGTATCGATTCTCCAATTCGCGTTCCAGGCATTTCGCGACAATGTCGCTCAGCGCTTTCGGCACCGACGAATCCAGCTCCGCCGCGGGGACCGCCCGCTCCTGATTGCGCCGCAACAGGCTGGCCATCGCGGTATCCGCTTTGTACGGCGTATTGCCCACCAATAATTCGTAGAAAATCAGCCCTATCGTAAAAATATCGGAGCGCTGGTCCAGCGTCTTCCCCATCGACTGTTCCGGCGACATGTATTCGATGGTTCCCAGCAGCGCGCCCGTTTGCGTCATACCATCGCCGCCGATAGTGCGCGCCAATCCGAAGTCCATCACCAGGATTCGCCCAGTCTTGCTCTCCTGCATGATGTTTTGCGGTTTCAAATCCCGATGGATGATCCCCGCGCTGTGTGCCGCTTCCAACGCGTAACACACTTGCCGGATAATCTCGACCGCCTTCTCAATCGGAAGCTTCCCGTTTTCCACCAGGATGTGGCGCAAGTCCTGCCCCTCCACAAACTCCATGGTGATGAACTTCACGCCGTCCGCCTCGGCAATGTCGTAAATGCGGATTACGTTTTTGTGGGTGACCTGATGCGCCGTCAGCAATTCCTGCTTGAATCGCGCCAAAATCGCCGGGTTCGACGCCAGCTCCGGCCGGATCAGCTTCAACGCAACCGTCCGCTCCACTTCCCGATCCAGCGCCTTATACACCGCCCCCATTCCGCCTTCGCCCAGCAGTGCCACGATTTCGTATCGCGCACCAATCAGGTCCCCCGGTTGCAGGACCGTTTCCCTCATGTACATGCCGGCAAGCCCGCGGCCGGTCGAACTGGTCGCAGCAGCGAGGCTGTCGGAAATCGTGGCGTCCGGATTTGCGACGCGCGTGGGAGGCTTTACTGGTGCAGGTGGGGAGAGAGGTACCGGCGCGTCCGAGATCGTCGCGCCCTCCATCGGATTCAGGGGCGTGTTACCCGCGGAGCTGTCGCCCTTCGCGGGCGCACCTACACCTTCTCTGCCACTTTTCTTGGACTTAGGATCTTCCATGCAGTTTCATACACCCTAAGTAGCTATGTTCAGATCCAATTACAGTGCGCCGTCCCGCGGAGACGGTTGGATTAGTATAGCGGGTTTATAGCTTGATTCGCAGTTTTTTGGAATGGAACCCTGCGCGTTGATAACCTTAATAAGTCGCTTCTGCGGCATTTCAATTGCATCCCGCATTCTGACCTTACATTAGACGGTCAGCAGCGGAAAAGGATTGGCACCACCCGGTGTTCGTTTGGCTCTGGATTACGGTTTTTTCTTTCCTAGCAGCCCACCCAATTGATTGACCACGTTGGACGGGTTAGTCGGGACTCCGGTCGTGCCGGGTCCGCCTGCGCAACTTAATTCCGATTTCAACAGACTGGCTGCGGCCCCGCCCACATCCGGCACAAATTGCGGATTCGCGGTGGTCCCGCGAACTTGCAGCGGTACTTTCACGCCGCCATTCTTGCAACTCTTGCCTCCGCCAAGCGCCGAACCCGCCAGACCGCCCAGTGAGCCCACGGCCGAACCCGCCGCATTCGTCACCACGGACGAATTCACCGTGGCCACCAGTTTGAAATCCATGTTGTTTTTCGAATCCAGCGTTCCGTTGCCCACTACGGTTCCCAGCGACGGCACCACCAAATCGATGTTGTTCGCTCGCAACCCTGTCGGCGCCATGTTTACGTTGCTGGTGAATTTCTGAATGTCCAGGTCGTTTCCGGTTTTCATTCCAGCCAGTGCCGCCACGCTGGACATCTTCTGCCCCAGGTTAAAGCCGGAAAGCTTCCCGTTAAAGAGTCCGATCGTACCGTCGGTCACCAGCTTGTTCGTCGGTCCGGTTATATGCAGATTGGCGCTCAGCGTCCCAGCCGTAAGTTTCGACCCCGAAGGAACATTGATTGCCAGTGCCGGCAGGAAATTTTGCAGGTCCGTTGCCGGCAATCCCTGCCCGTTCACCTTCATGTCCACAACGAACTCGTCGCCTTGCGACTTATAGGTCCCGCTCAAATCTGTTTTGGCATTGCCAATTTTAATCGTCGAAGGATTCAGCACCCCCGCGCCGGAGGCCAGGTCATACGTGGTGTCAAAATCAATCACCGCCGGGACCGTCGAGGGACTGCCTCCCGCAACCAGCACCGCCTTCGTCAGCGTCACTTCTCCTTTGCTCGTCATCTTCCCGCCCTGGCTTACCAGGTTCGCGTCCATGTCCACCATTCCCGCCAAGCCCAGGCTGGGATCCAGAAATCCCGTGGACGTCAGATTCAAGTTAGTGATGTTCAGCTTCGCATTTTGTGGCGTGAGCGCTGCGTCGTTTGGATCCACCGGCCCGACCTTGCCATCCAGCTTCATCGTTCCCCCGCCGGGCAGGTTCATCGACAACGTCACCGGGAAATTACTGGTGGTGGCCACATCCGAAGCGGTCAGGTTCACGTCGGTATACACGCTCCGCTTCTGCGAATTCGTATTCCCAACGGTGATCTGTCCATTCTCCAGTGACAGCTTCCCTACCGATACGGATTGCGCTCCGCTGCTGCTTCCGCTCGGCTGCGGCTTACTTTGTGCCGGTGCTTGTGCCGGCTGTCCCGAACTGTTGCCGATCGACGAAAAATTCCATTTCCCGCTCGGATCTTTCAACATCACCACTTGCGGATTCACGATGGACACATCCGTTACGTTCAATTGCTTCGAGAAAATCAGCGGCATCAACTCCACACCGACCTTGACGCTTTTCGCCGTCAGGAACGGCCCCGAATTGAATTTCGGATCGTCGCTGACCGACAGGTTGTCCATTCCCAGCGACCCGCCCAGTATCGACAAGCTCAAATTGCCCACCGACACTTTGCGTCCCAGCGCTTCCGACGCACGCTGTTCGATCGTTGGCCGGAAACTATTCACCGGTATTAAAAAGGGTGCGATAAACAGAATCACAATCAGGATGACAACCGCGACACCAATCCATTTCAATGCCTTCTTCATGATAGCCTCCACGAGGCAATACGTAGGCGGGCGCCCTACTCGTCAAACGCAGCATGTTACCACCGCACGCTCAACCACCCAACCGTTTTTGCGCACCCGTAGGTGAGATCAGGTAGAACAACCCACGTCTGCTGCCGGTGAACCTAATGGGGGAGGTAGTGTACGACCTCAAGATAATTCTGTTCGTCCGAGCTGAGAAACAGGAAATCCCCTAACGAAGCAGCGCACGCTGCCACCGCGAAATCGGTTCCGTTCTGAGGCATGCGGTAAACGTTGGTCACTTCGCCAGTCGGTGAATAGATAACCGTGATCATACTGCGATACTTATCGCCCTCGTCCGGCTCCCCGGTTGCGATGTGATCATAGGAGACAAAGAGGTAGCCGCTGCCTGCCGATGCCATCTGTGTGGGGCTCAGCTTATCCGATGGCGGCACCAGCTCGAATTCGTGCTCGACGGAGCCAAAGGGCGACACTACGTCCAGGTGGGCATCTTGGAGAACGTAGATGTTCCCGTCAGAAGAGCTAAAGCTGAGCACTGAGCTTGCGAGCGAAATTGCGTCCGTAAAGCCGCGCGGATTTGAGGACGCGGCGCTGGTTTCGGCGGGCGTGGCCAGATTCATGAGCGTGACTGGGGCGCGAAAGGTCCCGCCTCGGTCAAACATCGCAGAGAACACTCCCAGCGAGGTCGTCCCTTCGGCAGTTTTCTGGACAGTGGTTCCCGACACCAGAGAGTTTCCAGCTCCGAACATAGCTAACGACGTCGGGTGGATGCGCTCGCCAGGTATCTCCCCTACCACAACATAGGAGTCGACGTTGCCGTCGTCTTTGTATTTCACGATCAGATACGCAGGGTCCGATTTCCTCTCCGCACCCGTCTGCGGGATTGCCTGCAGCAACGCATATAGGCTTCCGTCTGCGCTCACGTCGAAACTGAGGCGCGCCAACCTTCTGTAGCCCGAAATGGCGGGGACAGCGTATTCCGTGACACTTCGGGAAAACACAGAAATCCTTCGGATCGGGATAGCCGCCATTTCCTGCGACGAGGTGCTGCTGTAGATAACGTAGATATCTCCCCCGGGTCCGCACTTCATTGTCGACAAGACGGCGGCTGGGCCCGGTGCGGAAAACCGGATCACGTCAGCCCGGTGTAAATCCACGGTCGGCACAGGGGATGGTGGCGCCGCAGGTGCCGCCCCGCCGCCCGCTTGCCAACTGACAGTGGGTAGCGCAGCCCCCACTAGCACCAGAAGCCCTAGACTCGCGTTCCGTCCGAACTTGCGAATCATATTCCCTCGTGTGAGTAGTCAATCCCGCCGGTCTATTTGTCATTCACGACATTTAGTTCGGCGGTTCAGATCTCCATGCTCACGGTCTACCTGATAGACTTCGTCGCACAGCGAAGGGCTCAAACTCAGATATATCTTCACTCTTATAACCCTGCTGACATCGTCGAGCAAGGTAAGCTGTGCTTCAAATCTGGTGGGGCGGGGAGATTCGAACTCCCGACACTCGGTCTAAGAAACCTGCATAAGTTGCACAAAGGCCAATGTTCCACGCGGTTGGTGCATAAAATGGCGTGTGCCTAGCCCGCTCAACAGATCCCCAATACGATGCGATGGTGATGATCATGAATTTTGGGATCGCCACCCACCCGTATTAGTCGCTTCGTGCTTGTGAAGCTCGTGCAGCTCTCAACCAAAATGCTTTAGAATCCTCAGATGCCCAGCGCCGCGATTGAGTTCCAGAATGTGGAGTATGTCATCCGGAATAGAATGCCTCGTACGATTCTCGCGGGGATTTCTCTCGCGATCGGCAGCGGTCAAGTGGTCACTCTGGTTGGTCGCAGCGGTAGCGGCAAAACCAGCATGCTCAAGATGGTCAACCGCATTTACCCCTTTACTTCCGGTGAGCTCTTGGTCGAGGGCTTGCCTGTTCGCAGCTGGGATGTCATCCGATTGAGGCGGAGAATTGGTTACGTGATCCAGGAGACCGGGTTGTTTCCGCACCTGACGGTTGAAGAAAATGTTCAGATCGTGCCAAAGCTCGAAGGTTGGCCAGCGGAACGCAAAAGACTGCGGTTTCGCGAGGTCATGGATTTGGTGGGATTGACTCCAGACGATTATGCCCACCGGTATCCCCGCGAACTTTCGGGCGGTCAGAGACAGCGCGTGGGCATTGCGCGGGCGCTCGCCGCTGATCCTTCCATCTTGTTGATGGACGAACCGTTTGGGGCACTGGATCCGATTAGCCGCGCCGAGCTCCAGCAGGTCTTCCTCCAATTGGTGGACCGCCTCAAAAAGACGGTCGTTTTCGTGACACACGATCTGCGTGAAGCACTTCTGCTCGGCACACGCATTGTACTTTTAGAGGCAGGACGTATCGTTGCGTCTGGTAGTCCGAGCGAGTTTCTAAAGCTCGACCATCCCATTGCACGCCAATTTATTGCTTCGTCGCAGCTCGCTGGAGCCGGCCAATGAATCTCTGGGAATTTATGGCCCGCCACCGTTATGAAATTCTCGCGGCTACCCGCGAACATTTGGTGCTGGTCAGTATCTCGATGGCCATTGCAGTGGCGATTGCCGTTCCCATGGGCTTCCTGATCGTTGCCTTTCCGCGTGGACGGTCCGTGGCGCTCTCGATCGCCAACATTTTTCAGACCATTCCGAGCCTGGCTTTGTTCGGATTCCTGATTCCAGTTCCGTTCTTGGGTGGCATCGGTATGCGCACCGCCATCGTCGCTCTTGTGCTTTATGCGCTGCTACCCATTTTGCGGAATACCTACGTCGGACTGATCGGTATCGATCCCGCCATTCTTGAAGCTGCCGAAGCGATGGGCATGACGAAAAGTCAGGTGATTTTCCAAGTGCGTTTACCGCTCGCGACAAGTTTTATACTGGCAGGAATCCGCACAGCAACGGTGATTACCATCGGAGTCGCAACCATTGCGGCGGCCATCGGCGCAGGAGGTCTCGGCACGTTTATCTTCCGCGGGGTCGCGATGGTCAGCAATACGGTTATTCTGGCCGGCGCTGTCCCAGCGGCGCTCCTGGCCCTGCTGGCGGATTACTGCCTCGGATTCCTCGAACGCAAACTGAAGGTAACCTAGCGTGAGACGTGTATTGTTGATTGTGTTGATCGCAGTGCTCACCACGCTGGCCTGCCACTCCTGTAAAGAGCCTTCCTCGAAAACGCGTCTTGTGATCGCGTCAAAATTTTTCACGGAACAGATCGTTCTTGCGGAATTGCTGGCCCAACATATTGAAGCGCGTACCGGCATACCTGTTGAGCGTAAATCGAATCTCGGCGGAACTCTGCTGGTGCAGAAGGCGATGCTGGCGGGAGACGTCGATTTGTATGTGGAATATACAGGCACGGCGCTCACCGCCGTTCTTGGTGAGAAGCCGGAAGGGGACTCAGCAGCCGTGCTACAGAGAGTACGCGAAGAATATGCACGCCGATTCGGATTCGCCGTTACTGAGCCTCTCGGCTTTGCCAACTCCTTTTCGATGGTGGTGCGCTCGGTGGATGCCCGAAACTTCCACATCTCGAAAATGTCCGACCTGGCCTCGGTTGCACCAAAGTGGCGTGCGGGTGTCGGCTACGAGTTTCTTGAACGGCCCGATGGCTATCGCGGGTGGACGGAACGTTACGGCTTGCGCTTTGGGCGTGAGCCTAGTGTGCTCGATCTGGGTTTGCTATACCGAGCACTTGTCGAGAAAAAGGTTGATATTGTTGCCGGGAATTCCACCGACGGCCTGATAGAGGCGCTCAATCTGGTTCCACTCAAGGACGATCGTCACTATTTTCCACCATACGACGCGGTCCCCGTGGTTCGGCAACAGGCATTGCAAAGGTATCCACAGTTGCGTGCCGCCCTTGCTGAGCTTGGCGGCAAAATCTCGGAAGAAGAAATGCGCAATCTCAATAAACAAGTGGATGCAGATCAGCGGGATGTCGCGACGGTAGTACGCGAGTTCCGCGCCGCCAAAGGCCTGTAATCCAACGCGGGCTCTCCCTCCTAATATCTCCTTCCATGAAGATCAACGGTCTTATGCGGGTAGCCTCACCAAGGCCATTACAGAACTTTGCGTACGAATCACGGGCTCAATCAAGGAATCTGACGGGACTGGGGAGATTCGAACCGACTCCTGCTTCGTCGCTCTCTTCCGGAATCAACCACGTCGAAAGCCAGCAGAACATTTCCGGCGGCGCCACCGAAGCGGGGATAGCCGGAATTAACGTACATCATGCCGTCGACGATGACGGGTCCGGCCCCATCGAGCGAGCCGCCGTTGGCAGCGACGCCATTGACCGTGCGGAAGGAGGTCTCGGTATTGAAATCCCATAGAAGGGCGCCGTCGGCGGTGGCAAAAGCGCGAATGTGTCCGTCGAGCGACCCGGAGAAAACGGCGCCGGGAATCGCGGTGACGGCGGCGGATTGCGCGGGGCTGCAACCGGCGCGGGGAGTGAGCAAGGATAGCTCGGGGCGAACCAAGCTTTGCTGCCGTCAGAAAGGCGCAAAGCGGTGAGGCCGCCGCCCTGGACAGGATCGAGATTCTGGCCACCCACGAGAGGCCGCTCGACGCCGGGAGTTTCGGGTAGATGGACGACGTCGGAAACGGCGACGTAAACATTGTCGGCGTCGCCCGCCATGCCCCACTGTACGCCGCCTGTGCTGCCGCCTTTGCCGACGCGCTTGCCAGAGAATTTTACCGTTGGCGTCAGGATCGAGGGCGTAGACGACACCGGACTTTTGTCCGGCGACGAGAACGTCGTGGCCTTGCACGGAAAGCAGCAGGGCGGAGGAGCCGAAGTCAAAGTCAGGCCCGCAAGGCGAGTTGTCGTCAGGGCAGGCGCCGCCGCTCGAGACGTCACCCGCGGTCGTCTGCCGTGTCCAGACGATTTGGCCGGACTTGAGATCGAGGGCGAGAACGGCGTCGCTGGTCTTGCTGGCGGGCCGGGAATAGTTGTCGCTAGTAGTGATGTAGAGCAGGCCGCGCTTGGAATCGATGGTAGGAGCCGACCAGATGCCTGCGCCAGAAGGACCATATTGCGGAGTGCCGGCGGAATTGACCCCGGTCTTTTTCGGCGGCGGGATGGTGTAGGACTTCCAGAGGACGGAGCCGTCGCTGATGCGGAGCGCGGTGATGCTGCCGCGGAAGGTGCAGCAGGGATACTTCGGATTGTACGATCTCGTTTCTTCCCAGGAGGCGGCGGGAACGAACACGACGCCGCCCTGGGCGACGGCCGAGCCGGTGAGCCGAGTGGCGTCATGCGGATCGATTTTGTGTTTCCAGAGGAGGCGCCCGTTCGACGCGTCCAAGCAGTAGAACCAACCGATCTGATCGCCGAAGAGTATGAAGTGGCGTGCTCCATCGTTGACGACGAGTGTCGCGGCGCGCACCGGACCATCGGCCTGGAAGGTCCAATAGAGGCAAGCAGTCTTGGCATTCACGGCGTGAATGACCCCGCTGGCGCTCCCGACAAACAAGACCCCGCCCAGAACGGTGGGTGCGGCGAAGGCGGTGATGTCGTCCTCGAAGCCGAAGGCCCACTTGAGCTTGAGGTTGCGCACCTGGCTGGGAGTCAGGCCGGCTCGCACCGCGGGCTGAAAGCGAGTGTTCGCGGGGGAGGGGCTCCAGCCGGTCCAGCTCGCGGGGAAGCTGGCGGCGAGGGAGAACTCGCGGCTGGAGCAAAAGGCGGCCGGGGAGGGTCCGTTCTCGGCTCCAGGGACGCCAAGAAACCTAGCGACGGCTTCGCGCTGGCTGCGCTGGAGCGGATAGGCGATGCTCATCATGACTCCGAAGTCCAGTGTATGGAGGATCCGGGTAGCGCTGAGCTTTTGCAGTGCGCTGCGCGGAGGAATTCGCGGGCTGGGGTGATCGTGGCAAGCGGCGCAATATTGTTGATAGACGGCTTCGCCGGAATCGGGACGAGGGCTCGCCCAACCCGTGCCCATGAAGAACGCGACGGCGGCTATACACCCTGCTAGCCCCACCGAAACCGCGCCGGACAGCCTCATCGGATGTTCCTCCCGTATTCCGCATTCACGTCCTGGATGATGGACCCTTATACACCCAAGGCTCGTCGGCATGAACCAAATGCCGGTTTGACGCTGGCAACTCTCAATTGTTACACCCCGCGATTGCACGATTGGAGGCGGATCACGGGCAACTCGGAAGTAGCTTCTCCGGATCCACGCACACAATTCGGATTCGGGGTTCCCGCCTTACAATATCTCCACGAGGAGCTTCCAATGCCCATACCCATTGAGAGTGCTGTGCCCCTTCTCGCCGTCTTCGACGTCCCAAAATCAATCGCGTTTTACCGCGACGCGTTGGGATTTGAGGTGGTCAACACCTCGAAACCGTTCACCGATGCCAAGGATGACTACGGTTGGGCAATGCTGCGCCTCAATGGCGTGGAATTGATGGTCAACAACATGTACGAAAACAATATTCGCCCTTCGCAGCCAGACCAGGCCCGTGTCGCCGCCCATGCCGACACCATAATCTATTTCGCCTGCCGGGACGTTGACGGCGCGTACACAATCCTGAGCGCGCAGGGGATTTACGCAAGCGAACCCAAGATTGCTCATTACGGAATGAAGCAGACTTATGTGACCGATCCGGACGGGTACAAATTGTGCTTTCAGTGGCCTGTCGCCTCGGACTGATTCACACCACCCCTGTGTGAACGTAAGCAAATCCTGAAGGCTAAGTTTTTTCTGTCACTGTTTCAAGTAACGAAGCGCAGCACATCCTGACTTAAAAATCTTTGACTCAACAAGTTTTAATTGCAATTTCTCCTGCAGGCTAATACCTTCTAGCAACCGCCTCCCTTCTCCTGCAAGGATTGGCTGAACGACAAAATGATATTCATCAACTAGACCAAGCTCTATAAGTTGTGAAGGGACAGTGACACCACCGATTAAAATATTCTTGCCTTGTTCCTTTTTCAATTTAAGTATTTCGTCTCGAAGGTTCGTACGAACAATTCTCGTATTTGTTCCTTCAGCGCTGTCCAATGATTGTGAAAAAACAATTTTGTTGATGGAGTCAAATGTGTCAGCAAATTCGTTCTCTGCTTTTGTCTCAGAATGGCTTTTTGCGATATCAGGCCAATAGGGAACCATCAATTGATAGGTTTTACGCCCAAAGACGAGCAGGTCAGCATCTCGCAGGAGGTGCGTGTAATATTCAAGTAGTTCTTCATCGGCAATCGTTTTGGTGTGGTCGCAGCAGCCATCTAGGGTAATGTTGATTGCGAAGATTAGCTTTCTCATTGAATTGTCCTGACCCCTCTCTCGCGCCCGCGCTCATGAGAGCTTAACTTACGATGCTCAAAAAGTGCGGCGACCAGCGGTTCATAGGAGCCTCACTTGGATCAGCCACAGGGGCGTACCGCAGAACGACCGCGCCTTTGCCCCGCCGAGTATCCCGACTCAAAGCGCCGAATACACCACCTGCGCAAAAACATCGCCGTTGAAAAAGCCCTTGCCCCAAGTGGCGTCCAGGTCCGCAAAGGGTTTGCTCGCCGCTATTTCGCCGGCCGATTTGCCGGCGGTCTTCAGTTTTTGCACGCGATCGCGCGCCACAACCAGCATGTCCCGAAACTTGGTCAGATCGGCTTTGTTGCCCAGCGGGCCATGCCCAGGAACGATCTTGGTGTTGTTGTCGGCCAAGGGCAGAACTTTGTCGGCGGCGACAATCATCCCGTCGATTTTTCCGCTGGTGCTGGCGTCGATGACCGGGTAAAAGCCGTTAAAAAAAGTATCGCCCATGTGAATCACGTTGGCCTTCTGGAAGTGAATGTAGATGTCCGTGTCGGTATGCGCCGGCTGGAAATATTGCAGCATCACGATTTCACCGTTGGCCTGCAGTTCCTGGCTGGTGCTGAATGTCTGCTGCGGCAAAGCATCCGCAGGCGATGCCGGAAAGTGCAAACCGAAAAGCGCACTGTCGTGTGGCTCTGCCATGCGCGTCTTGGTGTTTTCGTGGGCCAGCACTGTGGCGCCCGCGGCGTGCAGATTGGCGTTATTGTCCGTGTGGTCGACATGCCAGTGCGTGTCGATCACGGTCTTCAGCGGCGCATTGCCCAGCCCATCGAGCGTTTCTTTCAACTTCGGCCAGGCCGGCATAAGAAACGTGTCGACCACGATTTTGCCGTCAGGTCCGTTGAACACCACAACATTTCCGCCAGGCCCGGAAAGCAAGGTGAGATTTTCCGCGAGCGTTTGCGATTGGATAGGTATACTGCCCATCTGCGTACGCATCGCCGCCAGAGAGTCCGTTGGAGGCGTTGAGGCCTGCTGCCGGAGGCCAGGAACGCCGGCGCTCAAAAGACTTGCCGGAAAAAGTTGGGCCAGCAACGCGCTTCTGGCAAAGCCGGCGGAATTCCGCAACATTTCGCGCCGTGTGCTTTGCTTCTCCAAAAAGTTCGGGCTCATCTTTTTTCGCCTTTGCAATGTGAATTACGTGCCTGACATTCTAGAAGGCAAGCAGCAGAGCGTCGCCGCTATTTCTGTCACTGTTTTAAGTAACGAAGGGCAATCCATCCCGATTTTTTGAAAACGTGCGACTCAACAAGTCGTAATTGTAATTTCTCCGGTAGATTCACACCTTCTAACAACCGTCGCCCTTCTCCTGCAAGGATTGGCGCAACGACAAAACGATATTCATCAACCAGGCCAAGCTCTATAAGTTGTGAAGACACATCTACGCCACCGACGAGGAGATTGTTGCCCTGTTCTTGCTTCAATTTAACTATTTCTTCGCGAAGGTCACTACGAACAATTCTGGTATTTCTGCCTTCGGCGCTTTCTAATGATCGTGAAAAAACAACTTTGTTGGCGGAGTCAAAGGCCTGAGCGAACTCTCTATCCGCTTTTGTCTCAGACGGGTTCTTTGCGATTTCAGGCCAATAGGGAACCATCAATTGGTAGGTCTTACGCCCATAAACGAGCAGGCCAGCATCTCGGACGAGTTGCAGGTAGTAGCCAAATACTTCTTCATCGGGAACCATTTTGATTTTGGTGTGGTCGCAGCAGCCATCGATGGTGATGTTGATTGTGTAGATCAGCTTTCTCATGGATTGTCCTGATCCCCCCGTGTTGTCTTTCGTCAGTCCGCCGCGTACTCTAACTGAGTTTTGGTTGTTCCGCTAACGGGAAAGTGGCGAACTATGTCGGAAAAGGGTCAACCTCGTAAATCCATGTTCTCGGTTCAGAATATGGAAGAACTGCGCCGTCTCTACGACAGCGATACGCCCGTGCTGGCATATGACTTCAAGAGGCGGATGGTCGAGGGCTGGACGCCAGAGCACAGCCACCACCGCGGGCAACTCGTCGCACTGACGCAGGGGTTGCTCATCGTGGAAACAGAAAACGAACGATGGCTGTTTCCCTCCCAGCGTTGCGCATGGACTCCACCAGATTGTAAGCACGCGGCGCGTTCTGTCGGCGGCGCTGCTGGCGCGATGGTGGACTTGTCTCCGGAGATGTGTCGCGGACTGCCCAAGACCCCCTGCATGTTCAACTCATCGGAGCTATTGTTCGCCATAGTTCATCGTATGGTCGGTTGGGACCTCCGCCAGCCGCTCAGCCCGGCGAAGAAGCGCTTGATCACAACGCTTCGTGATGAGATTCGACAGCCTGAACAGCAGCCCTTGCGTTTGACCATACCAACAGAAGAAAGACTGGCCAGAGTTGCAGATGCTCTGCTGGATGATGTTGCGGATGACCGCACGCTGGACGCTTGGGCAGATGTTGCCGGAATGGCCCGCCGTACTTTCATGCGTGCATTTTCGGCTCAGGCAGGCATGTCATTTGGCCGTTGGCGACAGCAGGCGCGGTTGTTTGCTGCCCTTGAGATGCTGGCACAAAAGAAATCTGTCACGGAGGTCGCTATCGCCGTCGGTTACGACAGTGTAAGTGCCTTCATTGAAATGTTTCGGACGATGCTGGGAACCACACCACAGACATACTTTCGAGGCAGGCGTTCGTAGCCACGCGGTAGACCCATGGGCGTACCGGTGGTCGCAAAATCGGAAAAGTGGCGGCTAGTATCAACTTCGGCGGTAACGCCGTTTCCCAGGACTTGACACCTGCGAGTACTTTGTTAAAGAAAGTGACATGCGCAAGCACGTCATCGCCGTCGTGGAACTGGTGCTCATCTTTCCCGCTGTTCTCTTTATGGCTGCGCTCGTGTTGCGCAATCTCCAGCCGCTGCAATACGAGGCCGCTCGCAGCGTTCAGCAGCTAGTCATGTGGAACGCAGGCCGGATGTGGGCGTTATGGTTTCTGTTGTTACGTCTGCCGTTACACGTCTAAAGTGTAATGGCTTGCTTGTTCGAAAAAACACACAAGGGAGAGTGGCCCCATGAAGACGAACTCCAAACTGGCCCTGGCCGTCCTAGCTGGTATCTCATTCGGAGTTGCTTGCGCCGAGACGATTCATGCGCAGCAAGGGAAGACGCCACCTGGCTATGTCATCGCGGAAGTCGAAGTGATCGACCCCGTGGCCATGCAGAAATATGGGGAGAAGGTACCGGAAACGCTGGCTCCTTTCAATCACCAGTATCTCGTTCTTAGCAGCAAGATCCAGCCCCTTGAGGGCGAGCCGCCAAAGGGTGGCATTGTGCTAATCGCTTTCGACAGCGCGGACAAAGCGCGTGAGTGGTACGATTCGCCAGCCTATGCGGCGATCAGGCCAATCAGGCAAAGCGCAGCGAAGAGCCGAATATTTATCGTGGAAGGCGTTGCCACACACTGAGGGAACGGATCAGCTGATACGTAGGCTGTTCCCCAGGACTTGTCCGTCATAATCACTTCCTACGCGCCGAACCGTGGCCGCCACCACCGAAGAAGCAGGCGAGGCCGAACAGGTAGCCGAAGTTGTACCAAGCTCCGTTGTTGTGGAGCTCGTAGATATTGAGGTTGCTTCTGAACAGTGAGACCACGAATACGAACGGTGCAATAAAGCCCTGCCAGAGCCCAAACCAGAAACCCGCGACGACGTTGTGTTCAGTCGCCGTTCCTCTGAACTGATTAGGTCCGGCAGCACATCCGGCCAGAATGTTCACCAGCAGTAGAACAAGCACGAGTAATGTTAACGAGGATTTCATCGCAAGTTCTCCTCACTTATGGGTACGCTGCTCGGTGCTGAAAAGTCTCAGGATGAACGCTAGACAGCAGTTCGTGTTCGGGTTAGTGCGGTTTGGTCGTTAGAACGTTAATCAGGAGTTGTCCGTCGCAGGCTCCACAGTCCGCGCACTGAGAGGATGACGGAGATGAGCGCGGTCACGCCGAGCGCGATGATCGTCCAGACGAAGAAGAAGCCGCCGGTGGACTTGGCGATCTCGCCGAAATGTGCCCCCGTCATGTGGAGGACGGGGACAAGCAACCCAAGGAGAGACCCGAGGAGTATTATGACGTACCCCGATCGCCGTCCGGCGAGCACTAACGCTCCGTAAAGCCAAACGACCAAGATGGGCACTGCGATTAGGTTTGAGACTCCTCCCTGTTCGAACCCGCGGACGATGTCGTCGGTCAGGTGAAACGTCATGAAGAGGATCGAGAGCAGAGACGTGATGGTTAGCAAGAGGTTTTTCTTCATTTGGCTATTCTCCGTGTCAAACCGTGCGGGGCTAGGCGACTAGTTCCGGGTTGCCGACGGCCCGCTCCGAACTAACTGCTGGCTTCAACGCTGACCAAGTGTACGCCCGCCAGATGATGACCGAGGTGCATACAGTTTCGATGGTCCCGAAGAATATGTACGACGGAAACATATGCTCGTGCCAGTCACCGTTGGCCAGAGGCAGAACGAAGGTCAGGAAACCGTTCACAAGGGTCATAATGCTACCCGCGATGATGTTCGCCAGCCGGTTCGCTCTAAAGGGAAGCAGTCGAGACGCCAGAATCATGGCGATGGGAATTTCCATCAAGACCGCTGAACCCAGCAGAGCCCATTGTGGGAGATGCGGTGCTGGATCTTGCGAGCCAATAATAGCGAACAGGGCAAGCACGTCCGCGTACAGATAGTTTAATAACGCGAAGATCCAGAATAGAGACAACCGCTCCTTTGTGTCGTGCATGTCAGCCTCCTACGGAAAGGCAATGCAGGTTCTGAGTTTATGAGGGGGGAATCTCCCCGAGACTTGGATACTGACCTAATACGGGGAGACCAATGAAAAAGACTCATGGGGACCGCATTCCCTCCGGCCGACCCGTCGATTTCGGGTCAACTCCCGGGAAGTCGGGAATCTCTAACGAGGTCGGCCGTTGCAAGCGCTTTTTTCTGGAGTGTTGGCCTGCTGCGGGCACACCCGTTACGTATCTGCTGAAAAGCGCCGTTCGTTCGCGTTTCGTGTGTTCACCCGTTGTGCTCGGCTCTGTGTCGCTTCATCCGTTTGGTGCTGTCCACCAACCATCTCTTCGGCCACTACGGACCATGATGACTTATGCGAACTCCCTTCCTGCGAAGGGAGGCGGGTGGCCTAATCAACCGGACGGTGACCGTTCGCACCATTCCCGACTTCAAGCATCCCCGCACAGACAGTACCGCTTTGCTTCGGTCCACGACGACAGAACTCTTGGTAATCGATCTGATCGCGCAACATGATCCACAGCCGAATGCCCAGCTTGCGGGCCGCTGCCACGCGTGCTTTCCCCAAGCCTTTCTGCACCAGTTTGCGACGGTAGAACCGCTGCAGCCCGGGATCGCGGCGCACCGCATGAGCGCCGGCCTCATTCCAAAGAAAGCGCAGCAGTGGACTGCCTTGCTTGGTCAACGCCCCGAGCCGCTGATGCGCTGCGCTAGAGTATTCGCGTGGAATCAGCCCCACGTAACTGGCCAGCGCCTTGCCGTTCGCGAAGCGTTGCGGGTCGCCCAGAAAGACATCCGTCGCCAGTGCCGTGACCGGGCCTACTCCTGGATGGGTCATAAGCAATCGTGCTCCCACGCGCTGCTCCGCCTGCTCGGAGACTTGTGCGGTCAGTTGCTCGATTTCTTCTTCCATCTGCCGGTACAGCGCCTGCAGCATGCTCCGCCGATAAGAAGCATGCGGCGGCAACGGCAGGAAGGCGATCTTCGCTTGCCCGTCATAGCTCCACAGGCCAGGGCCGCGTCGCAGCCCATTCGCCAGCGCGATGGCCTGCAGAGCATTTTGGATCTGCGTGCGCAGGCGCACCCAGTGATGCCGGTGCAACAGCAGCGCGCGCAGGTCGAGCAGCTCTTGGCTAGGCAGCCAAATCGCTGGAAAGCGATTTTCTACCAGCAGCTTTAGAATCAGCTCGGCGTCGCGACGATCGTGTTTCTGCTTGCGGGGTTCGGCAGCACGGATCTTTGTGGCGTCTCCCACCCGGCATTCGATCCCCAGTTCCGCCAGCAACTTCAAAAACCATTGCATAGGTCCTATCGCTTCGATGCCCACCAGCACCGGGCACGGGAGTTCGGAATAAAACTCGCGCACTTCGTTGCCTTCGTGCAGCAGCGTGCGATTCACCACTTCCCCGGTTTCCGTGTCGAGCATCGCCAACGTCTGCTGGCGAGCGTGCAAATCACATCCTATAATTCGCATTCGGCCTCCTTCGTTCCGAGCGCTTCGGGGTGAACACCGTAAGTCTACTCGGCTCGTCGTGAGGCCGACCTCGTTATGATATCAATCGGAAACATACGTACTAGCCTCCATTTTTCCTAGAACGTTGTTACCAGGCCCCCTACGAGTCAATATTACCCACCGTCCAAGCATGGAATGCGGAAACTCAACGTAACAGAGAATCTAGTTGGCTTCCCAGGAGAAACTTTGAATCTCCAAGTACGAACCGTCTCCACTGCTGGCTTGTCGAGTAGTTCGTCCAGAGGCTTCGTAATTTGGACATCCGAGACGCTTCCGTCTGGATTAACAACAATGGAGAGGTAAAGCCGCCCTCGACGCCGCTCAGCTCTGGCTGGCTCAGGATACGGAGGCCAGGGTTGGACCAACTTGCCAAGAATCTTCAGGTCGTCTTCATGCTCTTCGGTCGGTACTATTGTGGTGACGATGTCGCCTTGGTCCATGCCTTTTCCTTCGGCACAAGCCTTCGTCAAGCTGTACGTCATTTCAATTTCCGTGCGCAGGCGCTTTTGGGGGCGCTTCAAACTCCCATTGCCGTGCGGCATTCATGGATAATTGCAAAAGCTCCTGTGGGCCGCTAATCGGGCTGACATCCGTCACCTTACCGTGTCCGTCGACTGTCAAACACAGGACTACTGTCCCTTCGGCATTCTTTCTTGTGGCTTCTCTCGTGTAGGTCCCCGGAACTGACTTTTTTATCGTTAGGCTTTCACTGACGGAACAATCGTTACGGTGCCCTTGGTCATTCTGACAGAGAGCACTCCGGGGACAAGCCATGCCCAGAATAAACATCGTCATGGCAAGAGTCGGTGCACGCATAAGCTGTGGTGTCATGGCTCGACGGTCCCCCAGTCCCTCGTCTGATGCGGCGATGCGTTTCTGCGTTGACTTCTCAACTCCCGATTTGTTTGAATGAATAGGTCAAGGGAAGAGCGCTTGGTGTAGAAAAGCTGAACTCAGCGACCGCGCTGATTCAGAGACACCAAGGAGGCTCCTCATGGGACCTATGTATTACATCGGACTGGATGTTCACAAGCAAAAGATCAGCTATTGCGTGAAGGACAGCAGCGGCAAGCTCCATGCCGAAGGGTGGATTCCCGCCACACGTCACGATCTGGATTGCTGGATGAAAAACTTGCCGCAGCCGTGGAGTGCGGCGCTGGAAGCGACCCTGTTCACGGGCTGGATCTACGATCACCTGAAACCACATGCTGCTGAGCTGAAAGTAGCCCATCCGCTGATGCTGCGAGCCATTGCTGCGGCGAAAAAGAAGAATGACCGCATCGACGCCAACAAGATTTGCGATTGTTTGCGCTGTGATTTTCTGCCGGAGTGTTACATGGCACCGACGGCGATCCGCGAACGGAGACGAACGCTGCGGTACCGCAACCTGCTGGTGCGCCAGATGGTGCAGATGAAGATCAAAATCAGTGCACTGCTGATGGAAGCGGGCGTGAGCTACAACAAGCAGAAGCTGCACAAGGCCGGCTATTTTCGCGAACTGCTGGCCAGCAACCCAAACATGGATTGCGGGCTGCACTCGCTGCTGCGTCAGTGCCGCGAGATGGTGGTGCGACTGGGGAAAATGGAAGCCGCTCTGATCCACTCGCTGCGGCAGGATCGCTTGCTGGCTGAACGTGTGGAACGGTTGATGAGCATTCCGGGGATTGGGCCGATCACCGCGCTAACCTGGGCGCTAGAAATCGGCGAGGTGCAGCGGTTCTCGTCGATCAAGAAAGCCATCAGTTACTGCGGACTGTGCGGGGACCAGCGAAGTTCCGCAGACCATATGCAGCGCACGCCGCTATCGAAGCAGCGCAACAAACACTTACAGACCACGCTGATCGAAGCCGCCAAGATGGCGCCGCGCTACAGCCCAACGCTGGCCGTGCTCTACGACAAGGAAAAACAGAAAGGCAATGCCAATCGCGCCACCCTGGCGGTAGCACGAAAGTTGGTGGCCTATCTGACGGCTGTGGATCGCGGGCAGACGCATTTTCTGGTGCTGGACCGCGACAGCTGCGCCGCCGCGTAAGCTAGGCTGGAGAGAAACGAATTTTTCAGCGCGTGGCCAGCCAGGTCTTGCCGTTAAACCGACTGAGCACGAGAACGCAAGCTCCCGATGCTCCCGTTGATTTGTTTCGAGACTGGCAGGAGAACACAAACTCAATCTTGTTGGGCAGTCAAACGAGCTGTGCCAGCCAATGGATGTCTGGTTCTATTCGCGAATAGAAATCGCGGCCGAGAGGCCAACACGACGCGCTGAAGCAGAAAAAGAATTTACACCAGCGCTCCTCCCGAGCGCGTCGGGAGAGCTTTTTGCCTTTTGACACAGACCTATCATGGATGTCGGGAAATCGGAAAAGTTCGGTCTGGTACCGACTTGGGAGGTTAGGCCGGTGGTCTCAATAGGTCGTCGCAACACTAGGAGGAAGTACCCTCTCCAGGAATTCCAACGACTAAGAATCATCCGCGAGCACAAAAGCGCAGAAAAGGCGTCCTGTTTAGGTAAAGCGGACTGCAACCCCAAGGATCGGTCCGCTTGAAACGTATTGCCAGATCAAATGACCAGAGGGGTGTTGCATCGACCGGTTGAGCCGGCACCGTTTACCAGGCGCTTGTTCCTTTGGCTTGAAAACCAGTTTTTTGAATGTTATCAGTAAATGCTGGCGGGACAAGGCAGAGCACAATCCCAGTGGCGCCGTCGACCGTCCTCGGTCCGCGAAAAGCGCGGTGATATTTTAGTCAGGAAGAAATCATGTCTATTTCAAAACCCAAGTCTGATAGCCCGAATACTCTGCGGAAGGGGCACGACCAACCTGCGGCCACTTCGGTACATGGCTGGCGGTATCACCACATCGGCATCCCGACTGACGTTCCACGACCCGGCGAATATTATCTGGAACAATTCAAGATGTACGTCTCCGCATTTGAGACGAGTCCTTGTGACATTCAATGGATGCGCTTCGAGCCCGATAGCCCAGTGCACGCCTTGATTAAGGCGGTCCCTCACATAGCGTTTGAAGTGGACGACCTTCATGCGGCCATGGAAGGAAAGGAAATTCTCACTGCCCCGAATTCGCCTTCGGAAGGCGTCACAGTGGCGATGATCCTCGATAGCGGCGCGCCGGTTGAGCTCCTCGAATTTCGGCGTGACCCGAGTAGCGGTCCAACGCGTTGAGACTGTCGCTGGAACGCCGGAGTCACCCAATAGATTTGTACCCCAAGGTTAAGACCCAGTAAGTTCATCCAATTTATTCGCTAAAAATCCGATTGTGTTTTAGCGGGTTCGGGCTAGTACGTACTTCGGCGGTAACCCCGTTAATCGGGACCTAGGCGATCACTTCCGATTAGCCGACAATCCGCCCAAGATCTGGCAGTGCTTCCCGCATCGCCGTTTTTTGGACCGGAGTTGGTTCACCCTTACTTGATAATAGGTCCGGGCGGACGAGGGTAAGAAACCCCGCCGCATTACGCAGATGCCATCCCGTGACCTTTTCTCGGCACGCGCCCATACTCAGTAAGGCAGCGCAAGGAATTGCCGGAACCTGTTGTGCTCTCGTGAAGTCAAAAAAGCATCTGCGATTAAGTGGTATTTCGAGGAGATTCACTCCATGTCTCAGTTCCAATTGAAACAATGCCGGGTTTCTGGACCACAGGGGATCTGCGTTCTGTTCTCTCTTTTTATATCTGTTCTCTCCGGCACCGGCGCCCGTGCACAGCAGCGCCCTCTGGATGAATTGCGCCGTCTCGATGAATCAGTGAATGGGTTGATCAAACAGGTTTCGCCGAGCGTTGTGCAAATTCTGGTAACGGGCTATGGTGCACTCGAAGACACCGACCACGGCAACTCGGGCGTGGTCATCGGACGGCAGCACGCCATCGGGTCGGGATTCATCATTGCTTCGGACGGATACATCATTACGAATGCCCATGTGGTGAATGGTGCACAGAGGGTCCAGGTGGTTTTGCCCTTGGCCAACCCCGATGTTGGGCCGGGCGCGATGCCGTCTTGGCGCACCGACACTGTCCCCGCGCAAATCATCGGGGTGGCGCGCGAGATTGACCTCGCACTCCTGAAGGTGGAAGCGAATAATTTGCCGGTGCTGCCTCTCGCGAACTACCGCAATTTGCGGCAGGGTGAAACAGTTTTTGCTTTCGGCAGCCCGCAAGGCCTCCAAAATACTGTGACCCATGGCGTGATCTCTGCAGTTGCGCGCCAAACTGACCCTGATTCGCCGCTGGTCTACATCCAGACAGACGCGCCCATAAATCCCGGCAACTCCGGCGGCCCTCTGGTGAATGTAGAGGGCGAAGTCGTAGGCGTAAGCACCTTCATTCTTTCGCAGTCCGGCGGAAGTGAGGGCCTAGGCTTCGCGATTCCCTCGGGAATCGTCAATGTTGTTTACGGACAGTTGCGCCAGTTTGGCCACCTGCACCGAACGGAAATTGGCATCGGCGTGCAAACCATCACCCCCACACTGGCAGATGCTCTCAAACTTCCGCGAAAATACGGAGTGATCGTCTCCGATGTCTTGCCGGGTGGACCAGCGGAGGCCGCGGGGCTACGAATTGGAGACGTGTTACTGGCCATCGATGGAAAAGAAGCCATTAGCCTTCCTTATGTCGCATTTCATTTGATGTTCCACCAGTATGGAGAAAAGGTGCACGTCGACGTGCTGCGGGGAAATCTTCACCTGGCGTTCGATGTACCGGTAATGCAACCGCCCCGTGACACGGACCAAGTGACCTCCCTGGCTGACGTGGATAAAAACATCGTTCCTGCATTGGGAATTCTGGCTGTGGAGATCGATAAGAAGGTGGCCGCAATGGTGCCCGATCTCCGCGATCCATTTGGGATCATCGTTGCGGCGCGGGCGTCGGGGGCCGGCGTGGAGATACCGCTGAATACCGGCGACGTCATCCGGACACTGAACGGTGAGCCGATGACGACCCTGGAGATCTTGCGGAATGCGTTGAAGGCCCTTCCGCTTGGTTCTGCGGTGGCATTGCAAATCCAGCGAGACCAAAAGCTAATGTACGTCGCCTTCACGTTGGAATAGCGCTCGTTGAAGCGCGCGCGAATCTGATGCGAAGCAGGTCACAAATCCGGTTGTGTGAAGTGTTGCCGACAATCCGGGAGTGGCCCATCAATTGACCACAAGCGCGTTTACCCGGACTTACGGGACAGACTGACGGTTGGGGGGCTGTGCCATCGCGGGTGGGGCACCCGCTCCTTACCGATTACGAACCCGGCCCTTAACCGCCGCTCACCGCGGGCAGGATCGAAATCTCTGCATTTTCGCGCAGCGGCGTAGCAAAATCCTCGGTATCACGCGCGTTTTCATTGCCAATAAATATATTGATATGCTGCCGGAGCCGCCCCTCCTCATTCACCAGCCGGTCTCGCATGCCCGGACACTCCTTCCACAACTCATCCATGGCCTGTTGCAGCGTTACAGGTGAACTCGTGAGCTTCACCTGTTCGCGTCCGCCCGAAAACATCCGAAGTGGTCCGGGGATGTAAATCGTTACCGGCACGCTAGCATTTACCTCGCTTTTTTGCGCGACTCAAACTTTTTCTGTTCCCACGCATAGAACTCGTTCCCTTACTTTCCACGCTCTTCCTTGCACCGGCTCGTCGCGGCTCGCCGATAACAACACTCTTCACACAGACCACCGGCGGCAAACCGCTAAGTATCATCTTCCAGCTCTTGCCTTCGTCGGTTGACGCAAACAGTTCCCCGCTGCGCGTGCCAAAGTAAATTCCCGCGGGATCCAGGCCGTCCGTGCTCATGCCATCGCGCAATACGGTTTCATACGCGCCCTTTTGCGGCAAACCGCGCGTCAGCGGCTCCCAAGAGGCTCCTGCGTTTCGCGTGCGATACACGCGCAGCTTACCATCCGGAGTGCACCGAAACTCGTCCGACTCCACCGGAAGGATATATATGCAATCTGGATCCCGCGGATGCGTCATCATCGCAAATCCAAAATCGCTCGGCACTCCATTCGAGATGCTCTGCCAGGAATCGCCGCGATCTTCCGAGCGGTACAATCCCCAATGGTTCTGCAGGAAAATCCGCTCCGGCCGCGCCGGGTGCAACACGATCTTGTGCACGCACTGTCCGAAATCCGGGTATTTGTCCGGTAGATGGACCACGCGAATTCCGCGATTCCGCGCCTGCCACGTTGAACCCCCATCGTCGGTTCGGTACACGCCCCCTGACGAAATCGCGACGAACATGCGCTGCTTGTCCGCGGGATCAAGCACAATCGTATGCAGACACAATCCGCCATTCCCCGGCACCCAGCGCGGCCGGTGCGAATGATCGAACAGCCCGCGCACAAGCCCCCACGTCTCTCCTGCATCGTGGGACACAAACAGAGCCGCTGGCTCGACTCCGCAATACATCGTGTCCGGCTCGTCCTCCCGTCCGAGCGTCACCTGCCAGATATTTTTCAGCGACGTTCCGCAATCTTCCGGGAATTTCACGTTCCCTTGCAGGGGATTCGTCCAGATCTTTCCAAAATCGTCGCTGCTTCTCAAAATCGTGCCCCAGAACGTCGACGTGGAAGCCCACAAGCGATGCCGACCCTTCCGCGCATCGTAAGCTAACGAATAAACTACGTTGCCGTGAAAGCAGGGCCCCATAACATCCCAATGCGACCGTCGTGCGTTGGCGCGCAGCAGAAATGCCCCTTTCATGGTGCCAACGAGCAACAGCACGTCGCCGTCTTTCACGCCCACATGGCGAATCCCGCGTATCACCGTTGTCGGCGGACCCCCCGGAGGAGTTGCCGCAACCGCAGCGACACCGGAAGCGGACTGAATCGCTTCGAGCGCGGCCTGCACCTCGCTGGCGCGCTGATAACGCTGCTGCGGCTCTTTCGCTAAACAGCGTTGTACGATGGCCCATAACCCGTTTGGGATCCACGCCGGCAACGCCGCGGGCATTTGGTGCAAGATCGCCGCGCTGGTCTCGATCGATGTTTGCCCACGAAACGGCAACTTCCCGGACGCGACTTCATAAAGCACCACGCCGAGGCTCCAGATGTCTCCGCGGTGATCCACTTCCTGGCCGCGCAGGAGTTCTGGCGGCATGTATGGCACCGTTCCTGTGAGTCCGCCGGTGCTTTCCTCGGTCACTCCGCCCATGGTTGCTTGCGCGTCTGTGAGCACGGTTTCGTCCAGAACCTCTTTGCGCAAGCGCCGCGCCAAGCCGAAATCCAGAACTTTCACCAGTCCTTCCGGCGTAACCATCACGTTGGAGCTTTTCAAGTCGCGGTGAATGATGTTGCGCCCGTGGGAATGCGCCAGCGCGCCCGCGATTTGCACGCCGTAACGCAGCACCGACTCCACCGGCAAACCATCTTTTCCCATCAACGCGCTCAGCGGCTTGCCCTCGATGAATTCCATGGCGATGTACGGCTCGCCTTCAGCTTCTCCTACCTGATAAATCGTGCAGACGTTCGGATGATTCAGCGCACATGCAGCTCGGGCTTCGTTCAGCAGGAAATCTTTCGCGGATTTTTCCGCGACCGTCCGGGACGACAACACCTTGATGGCCACGTCGCGCTGCAGAACCTCGTCTCGCGCACGGTACACCGCGCCCATCCCTCCCTGACCCAATTTGGAGACCACGCGGTAATTGCCAAGCATTTTGCCAATGTTCATCAACGCGCCTCTTGCTGGAAGCCTATTTCATTCGGCGCCATTTTTTCAAATGGGAACGTAGGTGTAGACGCGGAGTGTACGGTGCAGTGTGCCGGCGGCGCACATCGCGTCAATCCTGGACGGATTACGAGCTAACCGGAAGTTATTCCGAGTCAAAAGGCGTTGCATTTTGGCTTGCTGAGTCCTGGTTCGTCGGGAAACCGGACATCTTGTTCATAGTACCCGCGGAGAGGTGAATTGCTCAGTTTGGATCTTGAAGAGTCGGTTGTTGCGAATTATCCTCGCAGTCTGAGCAGTGCTTACTGCCATAGGAACTCCAATGGAATCCCCAGAACAATTCATTCGATACGAACCTTGGACAGCCGACGAGAAGAAGGTTGCGCGAAGAGCCTTTGATGAGGCGTTGGCGCGTCATCTTTCGGCCATCACTGCTAAAGCGAAACGGATGATGGCCAAAGTGGTCGAACCTTCCGATCTCTGGGAACTGGAAGCATATCTCACCGAAAGCCGTAAGACCGTAGACCGCACTTACCAATTCCGATATTCGCGTTTGCTCCAGGTTTTCTTCGATCTAATGCGGGATGGTTGGCTGAAAGAGGCGGACTTGACGGGGCTGCAACCGCGAAAAGTTGCTGATATTAAGCGTGGCGCAGGGATGTTCCGGTAGATGATTTCTACAAGGAGTTCCTAGCAGGGTTCGATTCCGATTCGATCATTAACGGCTCCACGGAACCGTTGCTTGCAGCCCAGATATTTTTCAGTCGTCTGAACCGAAACGTGACCCAAGAGAAATTGAATCTGCTCTAATTCGCCGCCTGAACTGTGACAGAAGCGGGCACACGACCTTCTGAGATCATGCGGGGCGAGTTTGGAAATCCCAAGCTGTCCCGCGTACTCCTTGACAATGTGCCAGACGACTTTCTCCGTAATGTGTGTCCCCCAAACTCTTCCCCGGCGACAGACACATCGAAAAACTCGACCGTGCGCGATCTGGGCTGCGTTCAGCCAGTCATCGATGGTCTGTTTAACCCAATCCGGCATCGGTACTGTGCGGATATGTCCGCCCTTTCCTACGAGATCAACGATGGCCCAATGATCTTCCCGCCGCTGAATGTGGTCGAGGTTTAGATCAACGAGTTCTCTCCGACGGAGGCCACAACCGAGAAGCACTGCCAGGATGGAGCGATCTCGCTTGCCTTTCACGCAATGCCCGTTGGGTAGTTGCCACAAGGAACGGGCTTCCTCCACGGTCAACCAATTTCCAAGTCTCATACCGAGTTTCTTTGCCCCCTTCACGCGACGAATACCAGCGGCCAAATCGGGACTGAGCAAGCCGGTATCTGCGGCCTCGTAGGCTAGTCGTCGCACTGCGGCAAGCCTCACGTTGATAGTGCCAGGGCCAGCAGCTTCTCCTCAAGATGAATCCTATAGCGCGTCACCACAGTTTTATTGAAGGACAGCCGAGGCTCGGAGCAGTACCAGCCAACAAAATCCTCGATAGAACGGCGATAGCTGCGCTGCGATTCAGGTGACCGGAGACTAACGAGTACTGCGGATTTCGCGTGCTCCAGGTCAGGAAGACCGAGCTTTGACTTTGATCGGATTGTTTTGCGCCGCTTCAGTTTCTTTCTCTATGGACACCGCCTCCAACGGGTATCCATGAGACTGCCTGAGGCCGCTTCTCGTACTAGGAGGTACTTCTCCGGTAATCCGTGCCAGCTCAGATGGTCGACGCAACACTTGCTTGGAGTTTACTCGCAGGAGTTTGGAATCCTAGAGTTTTTCTGGGACGTTGATTCAAGAGCAGCTCGACCTGGTCGAGTTGCTCTTGAGAGATGCAAGACAGGTCGGTACCTCGCGGGAAGTATTGCCTCAGAAGTAGATTCGTATTTTCGTTCGAGCCGCGTTGCCAGGGACTTTGCGGATCGCAGAAATACACCTGCACATCCGTTGCCACCGTGAACTCTTTGTGCTTGGCCATCTCCAACCCGCGATCCCACGTCAACGAGCGCCGCAGGGTTGCCGGGAGTTTACGGACACGGTCGCTCAACGCCGACACCACCACCGCCGTATCTTTGCTGGGCACCTTGACCAGCATGAGAAACCGGGAATGCCGCTCCACTAACGTCGCCATGTAGCTGTTCTTTCCTCCGGCCAACAGATCCCCTTCCCAGTGACCGGGAATCGCGCGGTCTTGCGCTTCCGCCGGTCGTTCGCGGATGGAGAGGGCATCGACGATCTGCCCCCGGCGATGGCCATGTTCGCTGGCCTGACCCGAGCGGCGCATACGCCGCTTCGACCGCAGGTGGTCCATCAGCTCTTTTTTCAGCACTCCTCGCGCTTGAATGAACAGGCTGCGATAAATGGTCTCGTGGGACACGCGCATGCTCTCGTCATGGGGATACTGCGTCTTCAGCCACCCAGAAATCTGCTCGGGCGACCAGTCCAGAATCAGTTTACTCGCAACCACGTTGCGCAACTCGCTGTTCACGGCAAGCAAACAGCGTTTCGGCCGCAACGCTGCGTTCCAGGCTTGCTGGTCCGCAGCATAGGCGCGATAGCCAGGTCGGCCACCATGGCGCGCGACTTCCCGACTCACCGTGGAGGCCGCTCGATGGAGACAACTGGCGATCGCACGAATCGACGAACCGCAAGCCATCCCTCGCGAAATGCCCTCTCGCTCAGCGAATGTGAGCGCCAGCCGCGAGCGGCGACGAGCCACAGGAGGAATACCACCGCGAGGCAGCAACACGGCGCGAATCGTGTTATGACACTTGCCGAAGACCCGCCCGATCTCATGCAGCGTCTGTCCGGCCTTCCATCGACTCCAAATCTCACGCTTATCGATCGCAGAAAGCCCTAACCTCCCTGATCTCATACCCACACCACCTTCCCAATTCAGATTTACATCAGATGGTGTTGCATCGACCTGTCGAATGCACCCCGTTAATCAGGAGCCAAGGCTTTCTAATTCAGCGAAACCACTAACGCTGGTCCCACCAGAAATCAGCCCTACAGGACCGTGCTCATCAGGATTGACAACAGGAAGAGTTTTCTCGAGAAGGAAAATCAGACTAGGGAACAGGGCAATAGCCGTTGGGGTGTCACCGAGAAGGCGGGATCGGCTTGCTGACATAGTAGCCGCGAGGAACCGTGAACAACGCAGCAGCGGGTTCCAAGCGCGAGATGTCTCGAAGTTGGAGAGTGTGGACGGTGGCGTCCGGACCGACCTGTTTGACAAGAAGAAAAGCTTGGAGCTCCGGTGAAAACCAATAGTCGCTGATGGTAGTGGTGGAGTGGCCGGGGCCGGTGGATTGGGCGGGGTAAGTTGTGGACTGGCGACGGCGACCGTGGCGCACGGTCATTCCGTCCAGTACTTCGGGGGCGAGTTCTTCCTGTTGGATCTCGGTCTGCGGCGTCGGTGTAAATATGCCGGAAAGTATAGGAGGCTCTATTTCGATCGGGAAACCAGGGGACTTACGTGGCCGACGGGGAACGGTGGACTGTGAGATAGCGACTTTTTGAGCGTGGAAGAGGGTGATGGTGCGCTTGCGAACTGGGTCGTCGATGAACGTCTGAAGGAGACGCGCGTCCGCCGGAGCGCCTTCGGGATTGAGGTTGACATCGACGCGAATGCGCCCTTGCGAGTCTCGGGCAACCTTGGTGTGGAAGAGGCGCACAGTAACTGTCCCGTTCGCGTCCGTATCGGTATTCTCGGCTTCAATGACGGCGGAGAAAGGAATTGCCGGAAGCGATGCGATCGTGAAGCCAGTGAAATCGGTCGGGCCCGTTGCGTTCAGCTGCGGTGATTGCAAAGGCTTGCTGTCTTCCTGGCGGACCGCTTGACGGGCTGAAGACGGCAGCAAGAGGGCGAGGGAGACAAGCAAGGGCGACGCGAGTCGCCAGGCCGAGCGGGGGATGAGGCACGGATGCATGAGAGGTCGCTCTGCTGTTAGAACGATGCTACCGGAATTCCTTGTAGGATATTTGCTGGAGATCGAAGGTGTGACCAATCGGAAACACGAAATTAGGAGCCAGGGGATCCTTTTGGTTTAATTCACGCAAGAAATCACTACTCCTCCGGTCTAAGAGCAGATAGCCTGATGTGAGAGTGACCCATGCGGCAGTTTCTTCTGACAACGGTTCTCCTGGGCAGCATATGCTCAGGTGCGTCCGCCCAAGAAGTCTTTCTTCAACAGGAAGGCAAATTCCTGTATCCGCCAAACCTGAGTACACGCGGCGATAACGTCTTGATGGGTATGACCATCGGCAGCGTGCCTGGCTATCCAATTACGGGCACCATTGAAGCAGAAAACACTCGCACCGATTCGCATGGCAAAACCGTGATCACACGTTTTCGAAGCAAAATTTATCGCGATTCAAAAGGCCGGACCAGGCTTGAATGGGACATGACTCCGCTCGATGAACCGCCCAAGCCGGGTTGGGTCATGATTGAGATTTACGATCCAACGACCAGGACTAGCATCCAGCTACAGCCGTCGATCAAGGCCGCTTGGAAGGGGCATTTTCCGGCTCCCAACGAGAAACCGCAAAAGGGCTGCAAGGAATCCGATTTCCCCAAGATCAATCCAAAAGACCTGGCACAAATGGCTATTCCACAGGTTTCTCAGAAAGAACTCGCGCACGACGTCGTAGATGGCGTGGCGGTACGACATGGGCGTGAGTCCGTAGAGCTCGCTCCCAACTCTTCCGGGAAAAGTTCGACCTATGCAAGGGTGACCGATTACTGGTTCTCGCAGGAACTTCAGGCCTTCGTCCTCGTCAAACGTAGCGGGCCCGGCAAATCGCAGCACACAGTTAAGCTTTCGGATATCAGCCGACGCGAACCCGACCCTTCGTTGTTCACCATTCCCCCGGACTACCAAGTTTCGAAGCCGGAGCCGTGGGACGGAGATTGCTCCCCGAAGCTGAAGCTTTGAACCGAGGGAAGCGGACACTCTGCGAAGTGTTATTCTCGATGGTTCTATCAGCTGCACTCAGGCTGGTTTTCGCTCAGCATCTACTTTGCAAGCCTCTTCAGCTCCCACGTTTTCACGCTGCCATCTTCCTTGCTCTGCGACGAAGCTCGGATGGTCTTCCCGTCCGGCGTGACCTCCAACCGCACGACGAAAACGATCTTTCCATCGCGCTGATTGGTCATTTCCACCATGTTGGCGTTAATTTTTTTTGACAGCGACCATCGTGCGTGCTGGGTCGTCTTCGATCAGATAGAATTTGCCGTCGAATTTGGCGTCAAATTTTTCTCCCAGCGGAGTCTCGGCACTGAATCCGTCTGATGTGCACTTATATGTAATACTGAGCTGTGGGCTCACGCTCCGCTTGAAGACCTGCCATGTCCCCGAAAGAAGGTGTGCTCCTGGAGGTGTGGGCGCATCACGCTTGTAGAGATTCTCGAAGGTCACGGTCGTTGCTTCCGTTGTGTCCTTTACAACTTGGGTTAGGGTGTTTCCATCCTCCGAAACTGTGTCTGTCTCGGTAAACATCGGTTTTCCCGCTTTTTTGGACGTCACCTCGACCGTATCGTCGTCCACAATGCGAACGCTAACAGTATCCCAATAGCCTGTCTTTGGGACTTCGTCATCCTTGCCATCGGCTTTGAGCACTCTGTCATCAGACCGGTACATCCCGTCCGCCACCAGAAAAACGTTGGTTTTCCCGTTTTTTTCAATCTTGCCGCTAATTACGACCCACGTGCCGTCGAATAAACTTTGCGAACGAGACGCGCTCGGAAACAGAATCAAAAAAAGCAAAACGAGGGACGCGGCTTTCACGAGTGCGCAGGCAAGTGGCATTCTCATGTGCCTTACCCCTGGGGATCGTTAGCTTACCTGCATATGATCACGAATTGAATGTGTAGGTTGCTTAGCTCCTGAGAAGTTTGAATGTATAGGTCGAGGGAGAAGCGCTTGGTGTAGAAAAGCTGAACTCAGCCGCGAAGCTGATTCAGAACACCAAGGAGGCTCCCCCATGGAACCTATGTATTACATCGGACTGGACGTACACAAGCGGAAGATCAGCTACTGCGTGAAAGACAGCAGTGGCCGCATTCATTCCGAAGGATGGATTCCCGCCACACGTTTTGATTTAGATCGTTGGATGAAATCACTGCCACAGCCGTGGAGCGCGGCGATGGAAGCGACCATGTTCACCGGCTGGATCTACGATCACTTGAAACCGCATGCCGCCGCGCTGAAGGTGGCGCATCCGCTGATGCTACGCGCCATTGTCCTGGCGAAAAAGAAGAACGACCGTGTGGATGCCCGGAAGATTTGCGACTCTCTGCGCTGTGATTTTCTGCCGGAGTGCTATATGGCTCCGACGGCCATTCGCGAACGGCGGCGCACCCTGCGCTACCGGAACTTGCTGGTGCGCCAGATGGTGCAGATGAAAATCAAAATCAGCACGCTGCTGATGGAAGCCGGCGTGGTCTACAACAAACAGCGTTTGCACAAGGCCGATTATTTCCGCGAGCTGTTGGCGACGAATCCGCAGATTGATGCCGGGCTGCGTTCGCTGCTGCGGCAGTGTCGCGAAATGGTGGTGCGCCTGGGCAAAACGGAGAACGCTCTGATCCGTTCGCTACGCCACGATCGCTTGTTGGCCGAACGTGTCGAGCGGCTGATGAGCATTCCGGCCATCGGGCCGATCACCGCGTTGACCTGGGCGCTGGAAGTGGGCGAGGTTCAGCGCTTTTCGTCGATCAAGAAAGCCGTGAGCTACTGCGGGCTGTGTGGCGAACAGAAAGATTCCGGCAACACCGTGCAGCGCACGCCGCTGTCGAAGCAGCGCAACAAGCATCTGCAGACGACGTTAATTGAGGCAGCCAAGATGGCGCCGCGCTATAGCCCCAGCCTGGCGCTGCTGTATGACCGAGAGAAACAACGAGGCAATGCCAATCGCGCGACGCTCGCGGTGGCACGGAAGTTGGTGGCCTATCTGATGGCCGTGGATCGCGGGCAAACCCATTTCCTGGTGTTGGACCGGGAGACCTGCACTGCCGCCTAGGCTAGGGCAGAAGAGTTTTTTCAGCGCGAGCCTGCCAGGTCTCGCCGTTAAGCCGACTGGGCACGAGAGCAAAGCTCGCGATGCTCCCGTTGATAAGTTTCGAGACTGGCAGGAGAACACACACTCAATCATCTGGGCAGCGGATCGCTGCGCCAGCAAATGGAAGTCTGGTTCTATTCACGAATAGAAACCACGGCCGTGAGGCCAACACCCGCGCTGAGAAGAAAAAAGAATTTACACCCGCGCTCCTCCTGAGCGCGTCGGGAGAGCTTTTTGCCTCTTGACACAGACCTATCATGGAAGTCGGGAAATCGGAAAAGTACGGACCAGTACCAACATGGAAGGCAAGCCCGTTAATCAGGACTGTGCGGCTTCTCAGGTGGGGGGGGGGGTATACCATACAGGGTATGGTATAATTCTAGAACATGAGCCATACGATCAAAGAAAAAGACAACCTGCTTCTCCGCGCAAAACGCATCCAAGGCCAAGTTGAGGCGCTCGTGCGGGCCCTCGACGAGGAGCGCGATTGTTCAGAGGTGCTGCAGATCATGAGCGCCGCAAGGGGAGCCATGAACAGTCTGATGGCCGAGATGCTCGAGGGCCACATCCGTAGCCATGTGCTGAACGGAAAACACCGGCCTACCTCGGAACAGGCGACAGCTGCCGACGAAGTCATCGCCATGGTGAAGTCCTATCTGAAATAACTGAGTTTGAGCCCGTTGGAGGATTGCCTTATGAACGCTGCAAGCGCAACCAGCCTGAGCTACCCTGAGGGACACGAACATGCGGAAAGCGCCCACCAGCATGGTCTCGAATGGCGGGACCTTGTTCGCATCGGATTTGTAGCAGTCGCCGCTATTGCCGTTTGGTTTCGCATTTGGGAGCCATTTCCTCATATCAGCGTCATCGGCATTGCCGCCACTCTCATCGGCGGATATCCCATTTTCAAAGAGGCTTTCGAGAATATTGTTGAACGCAAAATGACCATGGAACTCTCGATGACTATTGCCCTCCTAGCGGCTTTGGCGATCGGGGAGTTCTTCACAGCTCTGGTCATCACCGGATTTGTTCTAGCCGCAGAAGTCTTAGAAGGGCTCACCGTTGGGCGCGGGCGCACCGCGATCCGTCATTTGATTGGCCTCTTGCCCACGAACGCCATAGTCCGCAGAGCTGGCTCGTGGGAAGAAGTGCAAACGGATGAAATTCGTCCTGGCGACACAGTCCTTGTGAAGCCAGGCGCGCGAATTCCCGTGGATGGCATGGTTGCCGGAGGTCATTCCTTTGTCGATCAATCAACCATCACGGGAGAATCGATACCGACTGAGAAAACGCGTGGAGCTTCGGTGTATGCGGGCACGATCAACCAGTCTGGTGCGCTCGAAATTCAGGTGATTCGGTTAGGCCGCGACACCACATTTGGAAAAATCATCGACGCGGTCGAACGTGCAGAAAAGTCGCGGGCACCGATACAAGGAATCGCAGACCGCCTGGCCGGCTATTTGGTCTATTTCGCGCTCGGTGCCGCTTTGCTTACATTCCTCGCGACGCATAATGTGCGATCGACCATTTCCGTCGTGATCGTTGCCGGTGCCTGCGGGATTGCCGCAGGTACGCCCTTGGCAATTCTCGGGGCAATCGGACGCTGCGCACAAAATGGCTCGATCATTAAAGGGGGCATTTATCTGGAATCGCTGGCGAATATCCATACCGTGCTGCTGGACAAAACAGGGACGCTCACATATGGCACTCCGGAGGTCGTAGACATTCTGCCTGCCGGTGGAACTTCGGTGTCTTCCCTGTTGGAGATGGCATCGACAGCGGAGGCACGTTCCGAACATCCCATGGCAAAAGCTATTTTGAGAAAGGCGGCATCACTCGGTGTGAAGATTGAGGAGCCGGATCATTTTGAATACACCCCGGGTAAGGGCGTGGTTGCAAAGCGTGGCGACGTCGAAACCATTGCGGGCAATCGGTTGTTTCTTGCGGGCCACGGCATTGAATTGCCGGCAAGCACCAAAGCGAGGACGGAATCGGAGGTGGTTATTGCGCGCGCGGGAAAATACATAGGAAAATTGCTGGTTGCCGATACACTTCGACCGGAAGCCACGAAGGCCATCCAGGATCTGAAGTCGATGGGAATGAAGACCGTGCTTCTCACCGGCGACGCCAAAGCCGTAGCCGAAGACATCGGCCGAAAGTTAGGAGTTGACGAGGTTGCCGCCGAGCTCCTGCCCGAGGACAAACTGGAATACGTGTCCCGACTGACAAAGGCGGGGCAGAATGTCGTTATGGTGGGGGACGGAGTCAACGACGCTCCTGCGCTGATGCAGGCAACCGTGGGAATCGCCATGGGAGCCGGGACCGATGTGGCCCGGGAAAGCGCCAACGTGGTTCTTATCGGCAACGACCTGTCGAAGCTTGTGGAAACGCTTTCGATCGCACGCCGCTGCCACCGCATCATCATGCAGAACTTCGTCGGAACACTTGTGGTAGACGCCGTGGGCGTGGGTCTCGCGGCTTTTGGCTTTTTGAATCCCTTGCTTGCCGTGTTCATTCACGTCTCTTCGGAAATGGCGTTCATTCTGAATTCGGCCACGCTTCTCCCGCCAATTTCCTCCGTGAACCCTCTTAGGGTCCTTTCCGACCGAATTCCGCAACAGCTAGTGAGTAAGTCCCGATAAGTCGTGCCGGCTCAGACGGTCGACGTGGAAAGCAAGAGAGTATCAATGAGAACCTGCCACCTTGCCCGCGGCTTGGGTCGGAGATGGCCGGTGCGCTTCGATCGCGGCCGGAGTCGCCGGCTGGTTCATGAGAGTAACCGCCGATGATGCGCATTCAAGCCGCCCGTTGCTGTTTGAAACTTCCTCTATGATTTTCGTGAACAATTGATCTTTCATGGCGGTTCGTTTCGTGTAGTCAACCACGTAGCTGACGGTGAATTCCAACGACCCGGAACTTACGACGAGCGCGACGGTCGGTTCCAACGGAGGGTTTTCGCTTCGATAGTTGTCGCTGATCACTTTCCAAGAAATCTGCGCTTCAACCAAATACTCGCCAATCGCCTCTTTGGCTATCCGCAAGAGCATCTCCCTAGCAAACTGGCAATTGCTGGTGGTTGTAAACAGCACCTTAATCTCATCCCAGACGAACCGAAAACCCTGCGAGTAGTTGAAAACGGTCCCTTTCAAGACCGCGCTATTGGGGATGCGAACGACCCGGCCGTTGTACAAATCTCCGCTGACCCAGTTTCCCGTTTCGAGCAAGGTGGTTCGCAGGAGCCCGATGTCGATCACGTCGCCCCGCGTTTCGCCGATCTGAACCCTGTCTCCTACGGCGTACAGCTTTGAAAAACCAATGGAGAAGGCGCCGGCAAAGCTGGCCAGCACGTCCTGCAGCGCCACGGCTACACCCGCGCCCGCGACGCCGAGGGCAAAGCTGAGGCGGCCCAAGCGATCTTCAAAGACGAAAGCAAGGAAAATGAGAATTGAGAGGTATCCGGAGAAGACGACGAGCTTGCGGACTTTATAACGTGCATCGGCCCGCCCAAACCGCCGGGGCAGCGTCTCTTCGAGCACGCGAAACGTGCCGTGAATAATGAGAATTCCGACCGCCGCGGCAATCCACTTCCCGAGGAGCGAAAGCGAAACAGCCTGTTTTAAGAGATCATTCATGCAGCAACCATCACTCCCAGTTTGCCGCTAAAGTGCGAACCAAGACTACAACACTTATCTTAGATTAGATGTCATTGATCCAAACAACAAAAGCAAACTGAGCGGCTTTAGGGACCTGGTTGACCTGCGTGTTTGGATGAAGCAACCGTACAACTGCTAAGCGAACAATTTGACGACGTGCGGCCTCCTTTGCGGCAAAGGCGTCCGGCCACATACTCTAGCGATTTTCAGAGCCGCTGCGGAGACCCTTGGACTCTAAGTTCTAAAACAGACTTGTCCGAAGGGCTTTCTGCATAGTCACTGCTGCACCCAAACGGCGTCACCAGCGAAGTCTGAGATTAGGTTAGTTCCCAAACATGATTGGCCGATACGAGAGCGGAGGTTCAGGACCTGAACTTGATGTCTTAATTCAATTGGCAGTTGTCCTGGATAAACACGAGTTCCGAATAGGCGATCATTTGGTGATCATCAAAGCGGCCGACGAGGCAGAAGAAAAGACCCCCTCACAACCGAAGCAGCTGCGACTGAGACATGGCGAGGAGTACGTCTTCGATGGTCGTGGTGGTGCGTCCATGAAGATCCAACCCAGCAGGGAGGACCTCTTCATCACCCACACACAGAGGAGTCGATAGCCCCGAAGCTATTCGGGAGAGATTGGTTGTGGCGACGTGCAGGAGTTACGCGAAGCTGGCGAAGACAGCAACGCCTTAGGCATCGCCCTGCGCGCGACAAGTTAGAACAGCGCATCCTGGCCACGCGAATAGGCATCCTCCAACCGGAGCAACACGCACTCGAACCCTTTGATAACTTCTGATTAGTCGGAAATCTCTAACGAGGTCGGCCGTTGCAAGCGCTTTTTTCTGGAGTGTTGGCCTGCTGCGGGCACACCCGTTACGTATCTGCTGAAAAGCGCCGTTCGTTCGCGTTTCGTGTGTTCACCCGTTGTGCTCGGCTCTGTGTCGCTTCATCCGTTTGGTGCTGTCCACCAACCATCTCTTCGGCCACTACGGACCATGATGACTTATGCGAACTCCCTTCCTGCGAAGGGAGGCGGGTGGCCTAATCAACCGGACGGTGACCGTTCGCACCATTCCCGACTTCAAGCATCCCCGCACAGACAGTACCGCTTTGCTTCGGTCCACGACGACAGAACTCTTGGTAATCGATCTGATCGCGCAACATGATCCACAGCCGAATGCCCAGCTTGCGGGCCGCTGCCACGCGTGCTTTCCCCAAGCCTTTCTGCACCAGTTTGCGACGGTAGAACCGCTGCAGCCCGGGATCGCGGCGCACCGCATGAGCGCCGGCCTCATTCCAAAGAAAGCGCAGCAGTGGACTGCCTTGCTTG
>CAVTTX010000006.1:0-1284027 GCA_963737645.1 Candidatus Acidiferrales bacterium | reverse complement strand
GCTTGTAATTTCATGGTGCTATATGTATAGTATCATCATGAAAAACTCAAAATGGTACCGGGGGAATTGATCGCACCTGAACATCGCCTGTAGATGGAGCACGAACTTATGGCTACGCTGAAAGAACTAGAAAGTCGCCGGGAGTTGCTGACAGCCGAGGAACTAGCAGCGTTGCTAAACGTCTCCGAAAAAACAGTGTACCGGTGGAGTAAATTGGGCTCCTTGCCGAGTGTCCGGCTCGGCACGGCAGTCCGCTTCGAACCTTCCGTCGTCAGCATTTGGCTCCGCGAAAGAGGAGCTGCAGCTTAGCGAGACAAGCGAGAAAGCACACCACTAAGAATATGGGAGCCAGCCACGATTGATTAGCGCGGCTTTCATTTCGAATGGTTAATGCAGGTCTCAGCCTGCAACACGAGCTGCGGCACGCCGGACGCGCGGAATGACTGGCAATCTGGACCCCTTTGTCACATTCCCGGTTGTGTTGTCCATTGGCTCGCCACTGTTCACGAGTTCGCGGATGCGTTCATCTTGTATGTCTTCAGCCGCAAGATAGTCCAGGGTAGTCTCCAAATCCGAGTGTCCAAGCCATGCTTGGATGGTTCGAGCAGGGACTCCGTTGAGATGATGGTTGCATGCAAATGTCACTCGAAACTTGTGCAAGAACACCTTGCAGTCCAGCTGTGCTTTTTTTGCCGCGCGCTTTAACTTCTTGAGAAAGTGGCCGTCGGGCCGGTTATCCTTGTTCGGAAAAATCAGCTTGCTTTTTGCTGCAGAACGGCGCGCTGCGATAGCCTTTGCCAAAGAGTCAGGTATGGGGATCACACGTTCTTCGTAGTCCTTCGGATGGAAATAAAGGCTCGGTTTATCAGTAACTCTTATGGTCTTGGTCTTCGACGTGTAGCCGATGTCGGAGTACATCGCACAAGCTACCTCGTGTTCGCGCATACCGGTTTTCGCGAAGAACTGCCAGAGGAGCTTGTCATCGGCAGGGGATGCGGAATAAATCGCTTCCAATTGGCCTGGTGTGTACCGCTCCGGCTTCTTTTTTGTGAATTTAGGTTTTTCACCCTTGTTGAATAGGCCGGTTACACCGTTTGCTGCGAGGAAGAATGTCACGAGGTCGACGGCGTTGCGAATCGAACGGCGTGATAATTTAAACTTTTCGCGACAGCAAGTCATGAAGGCCATAATTTCAGGACGTCCAACTGCGGCGACGTGCTTCACAGGACAGGATTCCATGAATCGATTGAGAACGAGCTCGTACGCACTGAGCGTCTTGCGCGCTCGTCCCTTTGCACGAAGTTCCGCCATGTACTCGGTAACCGCATCGACGAGTGCGACGGGGGATTTGAGGTCGCCACCATCCTCGATTTTCAGCCCTAGCGAGAGAGACTTAAGGACCTGTTCCTTTCGCTGCATCATGGTGAAAGCGATCTGGGGGTCCCTGCCGACACAAGCTCTTGGTTGGCGGCCGTTCTCACGCCACCGGAGGTAATAGCTGGCTTCCTTATGCTGCTCTTCTTTGCCGCTCACCAATCCCACAAAAGGCTTGATACGCCCGTTGGCAGTAATGACTGCAGGAACGAAAGGGTGTCTTCCATCCGCCAGCTTGATTCGGAGCTCGAGCGTGACAGTACGTGCAGACATGCCAGATTGCCTCAAACTCTGATTACACTAACACGTGGGGGAAAGTCCAGGAAAAAGTAACACGTTGAGTAACAAGGGTATAAGTCTTTTGTTATTATATTCTGGCGGAGAGGGGGGGATTCGAACCCCCGGTAGAGGTTTTGGCCCCTACAACGGTTTAGCAAACCGCCGCCTTCAGCCTCTCGGCCACCTCTCCGGCGCTGGTTTTTAGTAGCTTACCACACTGCCCTAGTTAATACAGTTGGGTTGCATGTCCGCGGTAAACGGGATCTCGTCCCTACGCTTTGGTGTGTATCTGCGAGAGCCTATACCCCTTTTTCATGCGTACAGCGTCGCGGTAATTTAAAGCACGGTAATCCGCGTATTCTTCGAGTCATTTGTCAGGCACACACTGCTGCCGATGCCACAATGAGTGGAAGGTGATGAAGAATCCGCTGATAAGTTATCTGCACGATCATCTGGCTGGAGCTTCCTACGCAATCGATCTCATTGAGTCTTTGCGAGATCATTACAATCAAGAACCGCTCGGCCAATTTGCGGCTCAACTTCACCGTGAAATTACCGAGGACCGGGATACACTTACCGCGATGGCCCAGCGCTTTGGCACTGGCTCGAGCAGTCTAAAAGACGGTGCAGCCTGGTTGAGCGAAAAGGCCAGCAAGGTGAAATTGCAACATTCTGACCCTAGTGGCCTCGGCACGTTCGAAGCACTCGAGTTTCTGCAAATTGGCATATATGGGAAACTCGCCCTTTGGCGAGCTCTCTCTGCAATTTCTGGTGGGGAAGTACGGCTTACTGGGTTTGATTTTGACGATTTGCAGTCGCGCGCACAAAAGCAAATTGCATCGGTGGAACAGCATCGCTTGGCTGAGGCGCTAAAAATCTTCGCCTCCGAAACGCAAGTGAATCCTTCCTCAGTCTAAGTTGCCCCTCATGGTGGCCCGACGCGCGACGAGTCCGCAAGGAAGGTGTTGAGAGCGAGCGGCGAACAATCAACTCTAGGTTGCCTCTTGGGGATAATTCGTAAAAGCGATTCAAGGTTCATTATCGGTTCGAAGAGCCGAACTGGGCGACCTGGGCTCGATGGTTGGAACCGAGCTGTCGCATCTTGCTTCCGCAAAAACATGTTAGCGTTCGGTCCGACTCAGGCCTTGCTTGGTGCAGGCGGGTGCTTTCTGTGTCGTAGCGTCCACTGGCCAATGCGCTGCGGTCCCCACCACCTACCGTGCCAAATGTGCCTTCACCAGTAGCGCCCTGCGTCCCACCGAAATCGTCTTCGGTCGATACCTGTCCGTGGCGATATTCGTAGCCGGTCGGGCGTACGCCAGTTCCAGATGGTTCAGTCGTGCTTGCTGTCTCGCCGCTGTTACAGGGGCGCTGGATTTCCACTTCGCATCCGCAATTTGTGTCTGAACAGGTGTAACGATCACCGATTTGATTGCTCATGATATCTCCTTTTGGTCGTTACGCGATCCGAGTGTCAGTTTCTGACTAAGGGCTATCTCTAGCAATCAGGTCTTTCTGGCATGATCCTCGCCTAAACCTAAACTTTTCATTGGGGCGATTCAGTCCGATAATAACGGGGTCGGTCTACTGCTCACACTCGGCGTCTTAAGAGCTTGTCCTCCGAGCCAATGAGTGCAGTTCGTGGTGGGATTCAATCAACTCATGAAAACAATCGTTATACTCGCAGTCTCCCTGATTTTTTCTGGCCCTTCGCTTTGTAACTCTTATTACAAAAGTAGGGTCGAGGACGCGCGAGCAGTTTATCTCACCGCTGATAAATTTTCCGTTCATGCTGATGGTGTTGGCGACGACTCGGACGTACTGCAAAACGCCATCAACCAGGTGCAAGAAACGCACTTCCAAGGGATTCTCTTTGTGCCCTCTGGCCGCTACCGCCTATCCAGGACCATTTATATCTGGCCAGGAATTCGCCTGATTGGTTACGGTGCCACCCGCCCGGTATTTGTGCTGGCCGCCAACACGCCGGGCTTTCAACAAGAACCTGCTTACATGATCTTCTTCGCCGGTGGGCGTCCGAATCGTTCCAGTGGCTCAGGCACGCCTCCGGACGCGAGCCCGGGGACGTTCTATTCGGCGATCAGTAACATCGATATGGAAATACAGGATGGCAATCCGGGAGCCGTGGCGGTTCGGGCGCACTATGCGCAGCACTGCTTTCTGGCTCACATGGATTTCCACGTGGGCTCTGGCCTTGCAGGAATTCACGATGGCGGCAATGTCGCATACGATCTTCGCTTCTTTGGCGGCAAATACGGAATTTGGACGCGCAAACCATCACCCGGATGGCAATTCACCGTAATCGACAGCTCCTTTGAAGGCCAAAGAGAAGCCGCCATTCGCGAGCATGAGGCGGGCCTGACGCTCATTCGTCCGCAATTCAAAGATGTGCCGACGGCAATTGCGATCGACCCGAAGTACGCGGACGAGCTTTGGGTCAAGGATGCCCGATTCGAAAATATTACGGGCCCTGCGGTCATCATCAGCAATGAATACAACCCACGCACGGAAATTAATATGCAGAACGTGATTTGCGAGAAGGTGCCCGTTTTTGCTTCTTTCCGGGAAAGCGGTAAACGGCTGACCGGCCCCAACGAAACATATCAGGTCAGCACCTTCTCACATGGCTTTCACTATGAAGACCTCGGTGCCACTCCCGCAATTCAGGACATCTTTGAGGCTGGGCAGCTCAATACGCTTCCGCCGCCAGTTGCTTCCGATCTTCCTGATCTGCCTCCGACCGATGCCTGGGTCAATGTTCGAACTCTTGGTGTAGCCGGAGACGGCTCCACCGATGACACCGCCGCCATCCGGAGGGCGATTGCAGAACACCAGACGATTTATTTTCCGTCCGGGCATTATCTGGTGACAGATACGATCGAGTTGCGACCCGACACGATTCTGATTGGCTTGCACCCTAGCACGACGCGCGTCTTCCTGGCGGACGGTACCTCAGGATTTCAGGGCATCGGCAGCCCCAAGCCTATCTTTGAAGCTCCTCGCGGCGGAACCAACATAGTCACTGGAATTGGCCTCTATACCAATGGAATTAATCCACGCGCTGTGGCTCTGAAATGGATGGCTGGCGCGAATTCCATGGTCAACGATGTGCGCTTTCTGGGCGGCCACGGCACCGTTGATCCAGATGTTACCCCGGAGGAGAGGCGCAAATTCTGGGAGCAGATCTACAACAATAACAACACCGCAGACGCTGATATTCATCGCCGCTGGGATAGTCAATATCCCAGCCTGTGGGTGACGGATGGAGGGGGCGGCACCTTTGTCGACATCTGGACTCCCAGCACGTTTGCACAAGCCGGCCTGTATATTTCGAACACCTCAACCAGCGGGCGGATTTACGAATTATCCAGCGAGCACCATGTCCGGAACGAAGTAGTTCTGCACAACGCATCGAATTGGCAAATTTATGCGCTTCAAACGGAAGAGGAGCGAGGCGAAGGAGGCTTTGCACTACCACTGGAAATTCGGGAATCTAGCGATATCACAATTGCCAATCTTCATATGTATCGCGTCGTCAGTAGCTATCAACCGTTTGCCTATGCCGTAAAGATTACCAACTCGACGAACATCCGGTTCCGAAATGTGCATTGCTATAGCGACAGCAAAGTCTCGTTTGACAATTCCATCTACGACGAAAGCCATAAGTTCGAGCTTCGTCAGCGCGAATTCGCGTGGCTAACTGTGTCGGGGGATACACCTCAACCGCAAACCGCAACCGCTACCGATGTGCTGTCCCCAGGAGCGGAAGTTAAGAAGCTGGCCGGCGGATTTTTCAATATTTCCGGGGGTGCGGTCGACCGGTCGGGGGATTTGTATTTCGTCGACGCCAAATGGCAAATGATTTATCGCTGGTCCAACTCTTCAAAACAACTGTCCATTGTGCGCGACAATCCGCTCGATCCGGTTCAACTCGCCTTCGATCGTGCGGGAAACTTGCTGGTCATTTCTTATCAAGGCAACGGCACGGTATATACGTTCAACCCAAAGACGGACTTCGGCCAAATTGCCCTGCTGAGGCCACAGACCAGCGAGCCGCATCCCGGGATGACACCTATCCTCCCGGTCGATTACTGGCGCAACGAAAATGATTTCCCCGACGCGGTCGTGAAAAAGAAGCCGTATCAATTCGTATCTCCGGATGGCAGTACATTCATCCCTGCCGACGAAGACTTTGTCACCGGCCAGCTTTATTACGGGTCAAAAATCGAAGATGTTCTTCGCGCCTTCGGGTTGGCACCAACCAGCATCGGACAGACGTTCTATGTTACCGATGCGTCGGAGGAGAAAACGTACCACGCTATTGTCGGCCCGGATGGCACGCTTACGAACTTGCAACTCTTTGCCAACATCGGTGGGGAGGGCGTCACGGAAGATTCTGACGGAAACGTCTTTATCGCCGCGGGCCAAATTTACGTTTTCAATTCCGCGGGTAAACAGATCGGCAGGATTGATGTGCCGGAGCGGCCCTCGCAACTTCTATTCGGAGGACCGGACAGGAAGACCCTTTTCATTGCGGCTCGCACTTCCTTATATTCCGTTCAGGTGCGCTATAGTGGCCGGTAGCCCGATTTTGTACCTTGTGATTTCGCGAAATACTTCTTCAGAAGGCCAGCCGATTGAAAATTGCCCGCTCGCTCCTCTAAGGGGATCGATGAAAAAACAATTGTTATTACTGATGGTTGCGCTCGTGTGCGTTCCTATTCTTGCGTCCGCGATTATAGCGAACGACGAGATACCAAAAATCGCGTGGAAAAGGCCGCTAGGCGCGCCGCTGTCGAGTCCTGGGGCACGCAAGAACAATACCGATATTGACGACGGATACTGGCAAGGAGCGCCCGTCGGTGGGTTTGGATCGGGTACATTTTCGCGTACCTATCGCGGAGACTTCGCTCGTTGGCACATTAAGAGCGGCGTCCACAAGTACGCTCCGGTATCTGCAAATCAGTTCGCGATGTTCCAGCAAGTGCAGGGCGAACCGGCCGGAACCGCGCGCGTACTCATGACCGATCACCCGAAAAATGGAGAACTCTCCAGTTGGCAGTGGGATTACCCCGTGGGTGCCGGTGAGTATGCCGCGCTATATCCAAAGTCCTGGTATGACTACCAGTGGGAAAGGTTTCCCGCGCACGTGGTGTTGGAACAGTTTTCCCCGGTTTTACCCAACAACTATCGTGAATCCAGCTATCCGGTAGCGGTGTATCGCTGGCATGCGGAAAATCCAACGAAGCACGCCATCGTCATCTCGGTTCTCTTGTCGTGGACGAATATGGATGGGTGGTTCCGGACTTATACCCACGATTTTCAGGGCGCTCTCAATCAAGGAAACCACAATCAGTTTCGAACAGAATCCGCCGCTACTTCTGCGAAGATGATGGGCATCGTATTCGATCGCAATCGAGCCCAGGACCCGAGTAACGAATGGGACGGCGAATTCTCGATTGCAGCGTTGCAATCGCCAGGAGTGGAAGTCACGTATCAAACAGAATTCCTCGCGGATGGCGACGGCAAAGCTGTTTGGGAACCGTTCGCGAAAGACGGCAGATTAGCGAACAGCAGCACTTCCTGGGTCAGCGCGAGTGAAAAGCTCGCTGGAGCGATTGCCGTTCGTTTCACGCTACAGCCCGGGGAGACCAAAATTACTCCCATGGTGATTGCGTGGGATTTTCCCGTGGTGGAATTCGGGCAGGGCCGGAAATGGAATCGCTACTACACCGACTTCTATGGCACGAGCGGGCGGAACTCCTGGGCCATAGCCCGCGACGGTTTGTTGCATGCAGGCGAATGGAGCGATGCGATCGATGCATGGCAAGCGCCTTATATAAAGGATGAGAGCAAGCCCGGCTGGTATCGCGGCATGCTCTTCAATGAACTCTATACGCTCACGGATGGCGGGACGTTTTGGGGGCGTGAGGTCGGATCCGACCCCAAGGCACCCGCGACATTCGCACTGCTTGAGTGCTTTGATTATGCCTACTATGGAACGCTGGACGTTCGATTCTATGCCTCGATGCCGCTGCTGAAATTCTGGCCCCTCATCGATAAGCAGGTGCTCCGCGAATTCGCATACACGGTGCCGCGCGAATATCCAGAACTCGGGTTGTGGGTATGGAAGACGCAGCAGACCGGTGTGCCCGTGCTTCACAAACGTAAAAAGAGCGGAGCTGTGCCGCATGATTTGGGTGTTCCCGAAGGCGATCCATTTCTTTCAGTCAATGAACCCGGTTGGCAGGATACCAATGACTGGAAGGACTTGAATTCCAAATTCGTACTGATGGTTTACCGCGATTACGTGCTGACCGGCAAGCAGGACAAGGAATTTCTGCGCGACATGTGGCCGTCCATGCAAGCGGCCATGACATACCTGAGGCAATTCGATAAGGGCGGCGGCATTCCTGAAAATAGCGGGTATCCGGATCAGACCTACGATTCCTGGGTAGTGCGCGGTGTAAGCGCGTATTGCGGTGGCTTGTGGTTGGCGGCGCTTCGTGCTTCGGAAGAGACGGCAAAGGCGCTGGGCGACAGCAGTTCTGCGATCCAATACCACGAACTGTTCGCGAAAGCACAGAAGACCTACGTCGAAAAACTATGGAATGGGGAATACTTCCGCTATGACATGGAAAGTGACGACCGCGACGCGATTCAGGCGGACCAATTGGCGGGCCAATGGTACGCCAACCTGACCGAATTGGGCGATTTGGTCCCCAAGGAGATGCAACGCTCGGCGCTGCAGAAAATTTATGCGAACAACGTGCTGAAGTTCGGAAAAGGAGAAATGGGGGCTGCCAATGGCATGAACGCAAACGGCACGATCATGCGCGGCAACGAACAGGGCGAAGAAGTGTGGGTTGGAACCAGCTACGGACTGGCGGCGCTTTTACTCAGCCAGGGATTCAAAGACGAAGCGTTTCACACTGCCTGGGGGTTGTATCACGTAATTTACGAGAGCAAGGGATACTGGTTCCGCACTCCAGAAGCTTGGGACGATTCGGGCAATTTCCGCGCATCGATGTACATGCGACCCGCGGCGATTTGGGCCATGGAGATGACGAATCCTGCGGCGCAGTAGCAATTCATAACCGTAACCGGGAGTCGGCTGACTATCTCCGGCTTGCTATTTCGAAGGCTAGATGTCGGCGAGTCTACCTGTACTATCGGGAAATGCCGTAACATGATGGCATCGCACTCGACCCACATTTCGTTGCCGCGAATGGGTGATTCCACGGTGAAAAAAGAACCACTGTTGGTCGCACGGCCTCCTCTGCTGCGCCAGACCAACGCGCAAACCATATTGAGGCTACTGCGCGAGAGCGGTCCGTGTTCGAAAGCCGATCTGGTTCGCGCATCCGGTTTGAGCGCGCCGACGGTCACCAATGTAGTTAGCCATCTTGCCTCCGCTGGGTTGGTTGAGCCAATTGGCGAAGGCGATTCCACTGGGGGTCGGCCACCCGACATTATTCGATTCCGGGCAGAACGAGGGAGCGTTGCCGGCGTCGAAATCGGTCCGGACTTCCTCAGTTTCTTGCTCGCCGACCTTGACGGACGCGAGCTTCGACGGGCCAGAGTTGCGCTCCCATGGCACTCATCCAAACCCGCCGCAGTGTGTGCTCAAATTGCCAGGGAAGTCAGAAACCTGCTTCGCAAGGAAAAACAGGCTTCCGATCAGTTATTGGGACTCTTGGTAGGGGTTCCTGCGATTGTCGATTTGAAGAGCGGAACGGTTTTGTCCCTCAGCATCCTGAAGGGATGGAAGAATGTCCCCTTTGCCACGATGCTCAGGCGAGAGCTGAAGTGTGAAGTCATGGTGGACAACGATACCAACCTCGCGGCCCACGGCGAATACTATCGCGGCGCCGCTCAGGGTGAAGCGAATTTTGTTTTCATCACTATCGGCGAAGGGGTGGGCGCCGGCATATTCCTGGATGGTCGCATCTATCGCGGCTCACAGTGGTCTGCGGGGGAAATTGGCTATCTGCGAGTGCCCCATATTTCCAGGGACCGTCCCACCATCCACGGGTATGGCAGGTTAGAAAAAGTGTTGGGCGCTCCCGGAATCCTCAGAAGCTGGCGCTCCGGCCGCAATCGAGGCCGAGCTCATCCGAAAGTCAGCCGAGCTACCGAGGTCTTTGATCTGGCAGCGGCTGGAAATGCGCAAGCAAAAAAGATCCTTCACCAACGCGCGACGATCTTGTCGGACGTGATTTTGGATCTCGCTCTTATCCTCAATCCGAATTTGGTTCTCCTTGGCGGCGAAGTGGGCAGCCATGCTCGCTTGCTGCAGGAGGTGAATGCGCTGCTCAAAGGAAGTGAATTCGCCTTAGTTCGTGTACGCCTGGGCGCACTTGGTTCTTCGGCCGTGTTATGGGGTGGGGTCTGTACGGCAATGGAATCAGCCGTCGTTAGTCTGATTCATGGTTCCAAGTCCGTTGCCTGAGTTCAAATCTCTCGCAATTCCGCTTACAAATCCCGTAGACTTAATTGACGGACTTTCTAAGTAGAGTTAACTTAGTCTCAGTTTCGCTGGCCCCACACCTATGATTAAGCCTGACGAAGACCAGCGCTCCAGCCACTCCCCGGAACCGCTCGACAGTGCATTGACGAGACCGAGCGGGTCTCTGAGAGCCCTTAGTGATGGAGTAAGTAACGGCCACGTGATTGGCGTGGATATTGGCGGTACCAATGTTCGCATTGCCCTGGCCGATATGCAGGGAAGAATATTGGGTAGATGGGCAGCCTCCACGAAAAGCACATCATCTCCCGAAGCGGTCGTGACGCAGATTTGCCACGGCGTAGAACACCTACTCCAAGAAGCTACAATTCAACGGAATTCTCTGCTAGCGATCGCTGCGGGGGCTCCGGGCGTTACGGACCGCGACGCTGGAGTCGTGTTTGCAACATCGTACCTGAACGGATGGAGAGACGTGCCGCTCGGCCACCTTCTGGAATCAGCCCTGCACCTCCCGGCCGTGGTGGAAAACGATGTGAAACTGGCTGCTGTCGGAGAAAACTGGCTCGGGACCGTCCGGGGAATTCGCGATTTTGTTTTTCTTGCCATCGGGACAGGAATTGCCGCAGGTATCTTCGTCAACGGACAACTCGTCCACGGGCCAGACTGGGTGGCGGGCGAAGTTGGCTATCTGATGGTGCCAGGTGCTCCGGAGGCCCCTGCGCAGCAAGGAGTTCCAGGTTCGCTGGAAAGTGTTATCGGCGGCGAAGCAATTAGTCAGCGTTGGTTGCAATCGTGCAACGGCCAGCGCATCAGCGGAGACAAAGATTTGACCGCGACAGACATTTTCTGCCGCGCCCAGGAGGGAGATCCGCACGCCCAGCGCATTCTCGATCAATCAGCGCGAATTCTGGCCTACGCCGTTTATAACATTTCGGTCGTGCTGAACTCGTCGCTTTTTGTATTGGGCGGTGGCGTGGGGATGAGCAAAGTACTGCTCGCCGCGACACAAAGCATCCTGGATCAGTACACACAGCCATCACGACCGAAGTTGATCCTCAGCGCTTTGGGGCACGACGCGCAATTGATCGGGGCCATTCGACTTGCATTAGATAAAGCGGAATCGCAGGCTGACGTTAAGCTTCAGGAAAGTGGAAGATGCTAGTTCAGCGCGGAACAGTTCTTCTCACGAAGTAGGGGTGCTCCATCCCACCTTTCGAGCACTAATGCTCTCCAGTTCACGGCCGCAGGTCTCGGGAACCGCGAAACGTATGAAAATCAATGTCACTACACTCAATAGCCCATACAGTGCAAACGTTGAAGCGCTTCCGACCACGTGAATGAGAGACAAGAACGTCAGAGAAACCGCGAAATTGGAAATGCCCGAAAATAACGTTGCCACCGCCACGCCGCGCCCACGCACGCGCAGGGGAAACACTTCGGACACCAGGATCCACGCAATCGCTCCCAAACTGAAAGCGAAGCAGGCGATATAAAGCACCAAGCATCCAATGGCGACCATGCCCAAAGATGTGCCGAGCGTCGCCTGATGGCTGAACGCGAACGCCAACGCAAACAATGCCACGGTCATCCCTCCAACCCCGACGTACAGCAAAGGCTTGCGTCCCACGCGGTCGACCAGCGTAATGCCCACCACCGTGCCAATCACGTTCACTACTGCGATCAGCAGCGTTGCGAGGATTGAGTTGGAATGGGAACCGATACCCGCAAGTTCGAAAATCTGCGGGCCGTAATAGATGATCGTGTTGATTCCAGTGACCTGCTGCAGAACTGTAAATCCGACGGCGATGAAGACAGCTGGACGCACTGCGGCAGTCCAAAGCGCGCTCCAGCGCTGTTCGATGGGCGTCTTGAGCCCCTCCTGAATATCCGCCAGAAATTGCTGAGCACCGTTGTGATCTGTATAGCTGAGTAGTACGGATTCCGCCTCTTTTTGGCGTGAGTGCGCGAACAGCCATCGCGGGCTCTCCGGAACCGTAAGGATAACTCCCAGGAAAAACAATGTCGGTACGGCCGCGATGCCGAACATCAGCCGCCATGCCTCTTCCCGGGCCAGCCAGTAACCGACCAAATCGGCGAAGGCGATGCCCAACGTAAGAGCAAACTGGTAAAGTCCGATCAGCATCCCCCGTGATTGCGGCGGGGCCAATTCGGAGACGTAGACCGGAGCTGTGACGGAGGTGAAGCCAATACCGAGGCCAATAATCGCTCGGGCCACGATTAAGGTCGCTACATTGGGCGACAACGGCGCCAGCACTGAGCCGGCAATGAAGATTCCCCCGGCCCATACCAGCGTGGCCCGCCGCCCGATGCGATCCGCGACGGCTCCCCCCACCATTGCACCGGCCATGGCCCCAATAAGCACTATGCTCACAACCAACTCTTCCATCAGTGTGGAGAGAGCGAAACTATTCTTCACAAAAATGATGGCAGCGGCGATGATACCCATGTCGTAGCCGTAGAGCACGCCGCCGAGTGCGGCGATGAAAGAGATTCGTGCGATGAATCCGTGATTTACGCGAGGTTTCGGAAGAGGCAAAGGCTCAGACATATAGCCACCTTGGCATCATAGTATCCTAAACTTTATTATGATTCATACAAAAGCCTTGTGTTTTCTCGTGCCCAGCAAAACGTTAAGCCCGCGGTACGAATCCGTTGTCGAGGTGCGCCATGGAGTCTGACAAACAACCAAACTGGATCGCGGGAGTCACGCCTCCAGAGGAAATGCTCACCATGAGCATGACCGCGATCTTCGAAAAAGAATGTCGAGAACAGCCTGAACGCCTCGCGGGACTCGTGCGTGCTTATGCTGAGGACACATCCATTCTGGAAGAGTTGAAAAAACTGCAGCGCATTGCCGATGGCTCCGAGCCCATTCTGTTTATTGGCATGGGAGCTTCGTACGCTTCTTCGATTGCCGGGTCAGTGTGGCTGCAATCCTCCGGCAGACCCTCGTTTTTCGCAGACGCCGGGGAGTGGCTCCATTTTTCGGCTCCAGTGTGGGATCGGGTCTCCGCTTCGATCCTCACCACCACCTCCGGCGAGAGCGCAGAGTTGGTACAACTGTGCAGGAAGGATAAAAATAAGCCGCTTATTCTCGTTTGCAACAACGAAAAGAGTGCCTGCTGGGCTCTAGCAGAGCACAAGCTACCTATTCTCGCTGGTCCTGAATATGGGAACGCCACCAAAACGTTCACGAACGCCACTGCGGCGTGCATCATCGTTGCTTCGCAATTGGCCGGGCGGCCTTGGCACAGGGAGGCGGCCCAATTGTTGGACGTCTATTCGCGCGTTCTCGACGAGGTGTTTGCGATGCGCGGCGAATTGGAGCATTTCTCTCGCGAAGCCACCAACATCGAACTCATCGGCCGGGGCGCCGGTTACGGCTCCGCAATTATGGGTTCCCTTTGTATACGGGAAATGACCGGCAAACGTGCCACCGCCCACTCAGGAGCGGGTTTCCGGCATGGGCCGTTGTTGGACGTTAACCACTCACACGTGGCGATCATTTTTGCTTTAGGCCGGACCGCCGAACTCGGCGTCCAGCTCGCACAGGACTGCAATGCCCGCGGCGGGAAGGTCATTCTCGTCAGCGCCGGCGAACATCAAGCTTCAGAAAGATTACTGCCGGTCAAATTAAGCGCGGTGACCGAACCCTGGGAGGCGCTAACGTCGATCCTGGTGCCGCAGGCGCTTACGCTCAGCATGATCGAGCAGTATGGCGCAAACCTCCGTCCCCGGTTTCAATATGGAGTTATGCAGGAATAGGATCTGGGCGGCTCGCCGGTCTGATGGATTACGAACTCGGATGGCGAAGGCGTTCGGCAAGCGCTCTGGCTCGTTGGCGTGCAATGTCCACAAAGTGCGAATCCGCGCCAATTTGGTCTAAGAGGGGCAAGACCCTTTGCGGTTCGGGCAGCACCCCTTTAGAAACATCGTCCTCCAATTCCAGCAGAGCATCATTTACTCCCAGACGATCGTACTTCATCCTTCGTTGCAGCAAATCGATGAGTTCCTGCTGGCGCGCCAGTCCTTCGCAGATTTGCAGTAATTGGGCTGCTTCTGGATTTACCGTATAATTAAATGTCACCTCGTGTGATTCCGGGCCACGTTCCCATTTAAATGTTTTCGCCCCCAGATTGGCGATCTTGCGATGCACATCCAGATCCAAGCCTTGGAAATAATGTAGCTGTGCTGCCAGTTGGAAGATTTTCGCGCGCAATGCCGGGCTGATCTCAAATGGAGTGGACCCTGGATCCTCGTCGAGTTGCCGGATCTCATAAGAACCGTTGTCCGAATCCTCATTCACTTTGATTTCGATGAACTCCGGTGTGCTGGACTTGAATATGCGCTGATAAGTAAAAACAGCCGAGTTCAAAGGCGAACGATGGGCCTGCCCTGGTGGCAGTAGGCAAAAGAGTAAGGCCAAAGCCAGGCTGGTTCGGAACGTTGCTCTCATCGGTCTATTGGATGCGCATGCCGCTTTGGATTGTTACGCGGTCTACCACTTTGGGGCGCTTCTGGATTTTTTGCCGGCTACCGTTTGCACCGTCGGGTTTGGTCAAGCCGAATTGCCGTTCGAGCCGATCGGTTTGCAGGTGGCAAAGGGCTACCGCCAAAGCGTCCGCGGCGTGAGAGGGCTCGGGCAATTCTCGCATCCCGAGTTGTGCCTTGACCATGGCTTGCATCTGATGCTTGTCCGCATGACCGTAACCTGCCACGCATGCTTTAACCTCACGCGGCGAATAACTACGTACCCGCAATCCGTGTTGCTCGCCTGCCAGCAGCACCACCCCGCGCACTTCCGCCAGCCGAAGCGCGGTCCGCACGTTCAACGCGGTAAAGATGGATTCCACGGCCATCACATTGGGCTTAAATTTGGCGATCAAATCGCACAACAATGTATGAACTTCCTGCAGCACCACCCCCGCCGAACATTTTTGCCGTTTTGGGGAAACCTGGAATGCTCCATAGTGCAGCACGCGGCATCCCGGCCCTTCACGTTCGATGATCGCATAGCCCGTTGGACCCGATGCTGCCGGATCTACGCCGAGCACTCGAAGACACTCAGAGGGATTCTTGCCCGAAGGATTCTCACCCATGACTGCTAGTCTAAGTCGAAGCGCGGATAGGTTCCAAGTAAATGTCGCAACAGAGGCACAAAAGGAAACGGCCATCCGCGATAGCAAGATGGCCGCGATCCCGAATTACTCCAACGCCTTTAACTTGCGCTCACCGCCGCTTGAATTTCCGATTCGTCTATGTCGAAGTTTGCGTACACATGCTGGACGTCATCGTGCTCTTCGAGCGCTTCCACAAGCCGCAGCATCTGTGTGGCTTGCTGCCCGGTTAGTTTGATGTAGTTTTGCGGCACCATCGCCAATTCCGCGGATTCAGGCTTGATTCCTGCCTTGCTCAACGCTTCCTTCACTGCTTCCAGCGATTCTGGCGGTGTGACGATATACCAGCTAGAGCCTTCGTCTTTCAGGTCTTCCGCGCCGGCTTCCAGAACTAACTCAAGGAGCTTATCCTCCGATGCGGCTTCCTTGGGAATGGTGATTTCCCCTTTTCGGTGGAACATCCAGCCGACCGCGCCAGCCTCGGCCATGTTACCGCCGTTCTTGCTGATCAGATGGCGGAACTCACCGACGATGCGGTTTCGATTCGTAGTGACCACCTGGATGAGCATGCCCACGCCGCCCGGGCCATACCCTTCGAACATCGCTTCTTCGTACTGCTCGCCTTCGAGTTGGCCGGTTCCACGCAGGATGGCGCGCTCGATGTTCTCATTCGGCATGTTCTCGTTCTTCGCTGCCAGAATGGCCGTGCGAAGTCGAGGGTTGGAATTAGGATCACCTCCACCTATGCGCGCAGCGATCGTGATTTCACGGATGATTCGCGTGAAAACGCGCCCGCGCCTGGCGTCGGTGGCTGCTTTCTTGTGCTTGATCGTCGCCCATTTTGAATGCCCAGACATAACAATACCTCTTCTGCTTGTGGCCGCTCGGGCCATCTGAATTTGGGTTAAACGCTACCCAGCCACTGCCAAGGAATGGACCTGTGGCTCATTCTACCCGCCTTGAGGGCTAGCTGTGCGGAGAAATACGGCCTACCCTGGAAAGGCCCCAAACACCAGGCCTTCTCCGGAACCTCTGCATTCTAGCATACTTACTCGCCGCTAAAAACCGCCAGCCTGTGCCGCTTCTTTACTCTGATTTGCCTAAGAGTGCGGCATATTTCGAGGCGATTGCCGCCCACGAGAAGTACCGCTTCTGCGCTAGCTTGCTACGTTCCTGAAGGGACCGCCGGTAGGCCTCGTCCCTTAGCACTCGAACCAAGGCTCGCCCGAATTCCCCCCCGGAGTTTTGCGCAACCAGTACTATCCCAGCTTCTTTGATCGGACCGGCAGTCTCCTCACCCTCGGTCGCCACTATCGGAAGACCGCACGCCAGTCCCGCCAGGGCGCTACCCCTTCGTGTCGATATCGGCCCTCTCACGAATAGCATCACGTCACTGCGGCCCAAAGCTTCGACAATTTGCTCAGCTTTCAGTAGACCATGAATTTCGAGTTCCACTTGCTTTCCCGCTAAGGCCTGCTCCAATTTTTTCCCTTCGATGTCCGAGTTCCTACCGAATAACAGCAGGCGCGTGGTCCCCAGTTCGTCCACTACGACACTGAGAGCGTCAGCAATCCGCGACACTTCAAAATCGGCGGCCGCACCGCCGGTAATCGAAAACACGGCAATTGACGGAATATCCGTTTTGCGTCTCTCGTTGAGTTCCCAAGCCGTTTCTGGGCACGGCAAGTTGGCGCCAACCGGGATGAAATGCACGTTGCACGCATTTCGCGGTAACCAAGACACGACCTCGAGCGGCACGGTGACAATGGCTAAATCAGCGAGTTGCACGAGCTTTCGCATCACATACGACTGAACCATGCGGCGAAACCGGTCTGCCAGACGCTCGCCAGGATATGGCGCCGGGTCATGAAAAACTACGGCACAACGTTTTCTACTTTTCTTTATCGCGCTAACGACTCGCAGTACGCGCAAGGGAAACCCGCGGCGCGACCAACCTAGCGCCGTGTACTGCACGAGGAACCACGTTATATCTGAAGAACGGATCCTATCCGTCAGCTCTTTAACACCCTTCTGCCATCCTTCTTCCCGCCATCGAACCCGTACTGTTTTCAGGTCAATGTCATACTTTGAAAGCGCAGCTCCCAGATATTGGCAATATTCTTCGACCGCATCGGTCGGCTCGTCCCGCCAGCCAAGCACCGCCACACACGGTTCCGTCATGGAGAATCGGCAATCCTTAAGCGATGTAAGAGCAACTTCAAACAAATTCGACGTTCGCTCGCGGAACGTGCTGCAATTACTTCTTCAGAAAGGCATTATATAGAGAGGTTTCTCGAGTGGGCATCTTTTCCGGTCCGTGGTTCTTTCCGGGATTCCGCGTGCTTTTGTTTGCCCCGTCACCGCTTTTCTGTCGAGGTGCCATTGCCTGAGCGTCGTTACCGCGTCCTTGTCATCGGCAGCCACCCCGTCCAATACATGTCCCCTTTGCTGCGCCGTATGGCTGGGCACCCGAAACTCGACCTTTCTGTTGCCTATTGCACCTTGCGCGGTGCACAACCGGCATACGATCCGGACTTCAAGACCACCATCCAATGGGACGTTCCACTTCTTGAAGGGTATTCCTGGCAAGAAATTCCGAATCTGGGTTCCGGTGCCGAGTCGTTCTGGGGACTCTACAATCCTGGGCTTTGGAACCTTATTCGCAAAGGACCTTTCGACGCTGTCCTATGCTATTTGAGCTATCGGTGCGCGTCGTTCTGGATTGCATTTTTTGCCAGCCGGCTCGCGGGAACTGCCTTTCTATTCGGTTCGGATGCTTCCTCAATGGCTTCCCGCAGTGGCAGCGCATGGAAGCGCAAAGTCAAACACCTATTTTGGCCATTCCTGTTTTCGTTGGCAGACCAGGTAATCGTACCTTCGAACGCAACGCGTGACTTAATGTTGTCGTTGGACGTTCCTTCGGAACGCATTACGCTCACTCCCTATTCCGTCGACAATGATTGGTGGATGGCCCAGTCGCGCACAGTGAACCGGGATACCGTGCGCAGGACATGGGGCGCAGCTGCCGAAACCTGCATCATTCTATTTTGCGCCAAGCTTCAACCCTGGAAACGCCCTGTGGATCTTCTTCGCGCTTTTGCGCTGTGCAACCGAGATGACGCCCTGTTGGTTTACGCAGGCGAAGGACCTCTGCGCGGCGAACTCGAAAAAACAGCATTAGACCTGGGGGTCAGCAAACACGTGCGATTCTTGGGATTTCAGAATCAATCGCAACTTCCAAGCGTCTACACGGCAGCGGACATCATGGCCTTGCCCTCCGAGTATGAACCGTTCGCGGTTGTTGTGAACGAGGCTTCTTGCTGCGGATGTGCGGTAATCGCAAGCGACAGCGTCGGCGCTGCAAGAGATTTGATCGCCCCAGTGGATCAGGACCTGGTCTACCCATGCGGCGACGTGCCAGCACTTGCGGCCGTGCTCCGCAGGATTTGTGGGGACCGCCAGCGACTCCGGCAACTCGGACTTGCTGCGCGCCAACGCATGGCTACTTGGTCCCCCGAGGACACCGTAGCCGCAACGGTGGAGGCTGTTGCGGCCGCCATTCAGCACCGCCATGGTTAATTCGCCCGGAACCATTCGGCGATCCTAGCTCAGCGGCGGTATCATGAAAACCAATGATCTATTTTCTTCCTAGCTGGCAGGTCCAGTTCGCATGAGGACGCTCGGCACACTGGCCTCTTCGCGAGGCTCTCGAAATCCGCTCATCGCGTTTGGCTTGTTTCTTCTTGTAATCTTTCTGGCCTACAAAGCCGCGCAAAGCATCCTGGCGAACGATTTTTCCACCCTGGCGACTGTGGCGATCCTGCTTATTGCGGGCGCGGTGTGCGTGGCCGTTCTGAATGATTGGCGGCGGGGGCTGTACATACTGGTTGTCTGGATCCTCTTCGAAGATTTCGTCCGGAAATACTTTGGCAACAATATGGCCATTTACTTCGCCAAAGACGCCTTGGCCATCATCCTCTATATTTCTTTCTTTCGGGCCAGGCGAGCCAAGAAAGTCGATAGATACGAAGTCCCGTTTCGGTTGTCTCTGCTGGTTTTCTTCTGGTTTTCCTTGGTTCAGATGTTCAATCCAGCCTCGACCAGCATCTTTTATGGCATTTTGGGAATGAAGGTTGATTTTTTGTATGTTCCATTGCTCCTTGTTGGGTACGCCTTTGCTGAATCTGAGGAGAATCTCCGGCATTTCCTCTCGCTTCTTTGTGGCCTCATCCTGATTGTGGCCGGGCTTGGAATCGCACAGTCCATCATTGGTCCTACGTTCTTGAATCCACAAAATTTACAGGAAGACATTCGGGATCTCAGCACCGCCTATCGCGTTTCGCCCATTACCGGCTTGTTGGCCTACCGGCCGACCTCGGTGTTCGTCAGTGGCGGCCGCTTCCAGGATTTCTTGATCGTCGCGTGGATTATCTCTTTAGGTTACGGTGGGTACCTCATCTTGCGCACGCGCCGCGGGCGCACTCTGGTTTTTACGACGATTGGTGTTGTCGCGGCTGCTTCGGTCATGAGCGCCTCTCGCGGGGTAATCATGTGGAATGCTGGAGTTCTTCTGCTCTTTGCGGCCGGATTTCTTTGGGGAGCACCGTGGCGCCAGCGGGAAGCGCTACGAGTAGTGCGAGCCATCCAGAGAATGTGCCTGCTTATCGGCATCGGTTTGGTCTTGCTCCTGACCATTTTCCCTGAAGCCCTCGGTTCCCGAATGGCCATTTACACAGAAACATTAATGCCTGACAGCCCTGCCAGTGAACTCGTTCAGCGGACACAAACCTATCCGCTCAAGCAGTTGGTGCTGGCTTTTGAGCATGAGCGTTGGCCCTACGGCTATGGAACTGGCACGTGCACCTTAGGCGGACAATATGTGGTGCGCATTATGCACGCCATGCCTATGTTTATTGGCGTCGAAAGTGGTTATGGCAATTTAGTTGTCGAACTTGGTGTCGGCGGGCTCATTTTGTGGATCGTGTTGAGCCTTTCTATCGGCATTACTGGTTGGAAAGTCGTCGTTTCGCTCCGAAGCACGCCCTGGTTCCCCTTGGCCTTTGCTATTTGGCTTTACGCCATGATTCTACTTTTTCCCATGATGTTTACCGGCAACAGTCCCTACCAGGATTTTCTTTTGAACTCCACCCTATGGCTGATGCTGGGCATTCTCTATCGACTGCAATCCTACCCAAAAGCATTCCAAATCGCTCAAGCTCAAGCGGCTTCAGGGCAGGGCTGAATTGCGACTCGCCGTTGTTTCTCCGTTTCTGGACCGGCAGCATGGCACGGAACTCTGCATCGTCGAACAGATTGAGCGGTTTGCCCAAAAAGATCGCTGGACCATCGAGCTGTATTCACAGACAGTGTCCGAGCTTTCTGGAGTTTGTCTGGCATCACAAATTCCCGAGGAATCGCCCGGGTCCATCGTGTGGCACCGAGTGGCCGATATTCCCGGGCCTCACCTGGTCAAATATGTTTGGTGGTTTTTTGCCAATCACTGGCAACGGTGGCGGGACCGCCGCTCAGGAAAAGTTCGGCCCGATCTCGTCTATTCCCCTGGAATCAATTGCCTGGATGCGGATCTAATCGTAGTTCATATCGTCTTTCACGCGTTCTTTGACCGAGTCAAAACGGAGTTGGCTCTTTTACGAAATCCGGTTCTGAGTTGGCCGGGGCTGATACACCGGAAGCTCTATTACAAGCTGATCATGCTCCTCGAACGGGAAATCTACCACAATCCGCGCACACGGCTCATCGCCGTTTCTGGTTTAGTAGCGGCCCAGTTGAAAGCATACTTTCGATGCGATGAGGTCACCGTCATTCCAAATGCGGTGGACACTTCGCGATTTACTCCCGAAGCGCGAACAGCAAAAAGAGGCCGCTCCCGCCGGGCCCTTGGCTTTCCCGATGGCGACTTCGTGGTCCTGCTGATCGGCAACGATTGGAAAAAGAAAGGTCTCGCCATTCTTCTCGGGGCACTTGCAATGCTGAAAGACCTGCCTGTGCGCGCTTTAATTGTTGGTCGTGAAGATCCAAGGACTTATAAGACTCTTCTCGATGACTTTGGCTTGAACGATCGAGTGCGCTTCGAAAAGCCGTCCCCAGACGTTCTCTCCTTTTATGCTGCCGCTGATTTGTACGCCGCTCCCTCTCTTGAGGACGCATTCAATTTGCCGATTCTGGAAGCCATGGCGTGCGGCCTTCCCGTTGTTGCTAGTTCCCAGGCTGGGGCTAGCGAGATCGTTCACGATGGAAAAACGGGTTTCGTCCTGCGGGATCCTCGGGACCACGCGCAACTTGCCGATTTGATCCGTCGGCTCTTCGTAGACGAAAGCTTGCGCAACGCAATCGGGGAAGATGCTGTCCGGGATGTACGGGCAAACTGCAGTTGGGAGCGCAATGCCGCCAGAACCCGCGAAATCCTGGAATCGCTGCCGCGTCGAAGCCGGAACTAGCGAGTGCGGACCGGTCGATCACTTGGCAAGCTATAATGGCCCGAATGAGATTAGTTATCTATTCCCACTATTTCGCGCCGAGCATTGGCGGGGTGGAGAACATAGTAAGAAAACTGGCGACTGGGCTTGCTGTTCCAGAGGTTCCCGGGAGCGCCTCTGAATTCAATACCGTGGTGGTCACTCAAACCGAGGCTCGGGGTTTCGATGACTCGACTCTGCCGTTCCAGGTAGTTCGTAGACCTGGCATTTTCGAACTGGCTCGATTAATTCGTGATTCTGACGTTTTGCATATCGCCGGACCCGCGCTCTTACCGTTGTTTTTGGCAAGATTATTTCGAAAGTCTGTCGTGGTGGAGCACCACGGATATCAAGCCATCTGCCCAAATGGCTCACTCATACAGCAGCCAGAAGGAGACGTCTGTCCGGGCCATTTCCAGGCTCGTGGGTACGCAGCCTGCTACCGATGCCAGAAGGCGGAATTCTCCCCCTTGCATAGTCTGCGGACACTGATCCTGACGGGGTTGCGCGGATGGTTGTGCAGGGGAGTTGAAAATGTGGCCATTAGCCATCATGTGACCGAGCGCCTGGTTTCGCTGTTTCCGTCACAAGTGATTTATTACGGGATAGAAGATCGAAAGGCCGAGCCAGTTTCGCGGCCTCAAGAAAATATTCAGCGATCCGGAATTTGTTTCGCCTATGTCGGAAGATTCGTTTCCGAGAAGGGAATTCCGGTGCTTTTGGACGCCGCACGACGTTTGACCGACGAAGGCCTGGCATTCGACCTCTGCCTGGTCGGCGATGGTCCTGACCGCGAACAATTGCAGTCCAAAATTCTGAACAGCGGGCTGGATTCATTCACCAAAATCACCGGGTTTTTGCACGGAGAAGCGCTAAATGGATTGCTAGAGAAAGTCGACGCTGTTGTGATGCCCTCGGTGTGCGAAGAAACCGCGGGACTCGCCGCAATCGAGCAGATGATGCGGGGCCGGCTTGTCATTGCATCCTCTATCGGAGGTTTGGCAGAAGTTGTGAGCGATGCGGGCATGCTTTTCGCTCCGCGAGATGTTGGGGCTCTAGCCGCTTGCATGAAGGCGGTGATAGAAAAGCCGGCGTTGGTGACTCAGTTGGGAGCCAAGGCTCGGCAGAGGGCACTTGATCTATTTACTGGTTCACGCATGCTGGACGAACACGCGCAGCTTTATCGGAGATTGGCTGATCGGAACTCCAAAGAAGCTGGCGCTACCGTCAAAAATCCGGGCGTGCCTTACTAGGTGTGACTTTGAACCGACTCGATCCTCCCGTGAAAATTCAGCGCGGCTACTATACTGACACCGCTTCGAAATATGATTGCATGCACTGCCATGAAGGCGCGCACGATCCAGAGTGCCGCAGATTCATCGTTCCGATTCTGAATTCCTTGCGAATCAAAACCTTGCTAGACATCGGGTCCGCCACCGGTCTGGGCCTTCGCGATTTAGCTGAGGAGCTCCCTGGCGTGTTCGTTTGTGGAGCGGAACCCGTTGCCGCCTTGGTACGACATGGCGTCAGCACCGGTAATACGCACACTGTTTCGCTGCTCCAGGCTTCTGGAGACGCGTTGCCATTCGCGAACGGCAGTTTCGACGCGGTCATCGAATTCGCCGCACTTCATCACGTCGCCAATCCTTCCGTCGTAATCAAAGAGATGTTGCGCGTGGCGCGAAAGGTCGTGGTCGTTGCCGACTCAAATCGCTTCGGCCAAGGATCGTTACCCGCGCGCCTGTTTAAGCTATTGCTATACAAAACAGGTTTGTGGAATGCCTTCAACTTCTTGCGCACCCGTGGCAAACACTACCAAATCTCCGAAGGAGACGGTTTGTTTTATTCCTATAGTGTTTATGATTCCTACAAAATCTTGGCAGGATGGGCTGACCAAGTTTTGATCTTCCCAAGCGGCAAGTGCGATCCCCGAAGCTGGTTCCATCCGCTCCTGACTGCGCCCGGTGTGGTCCTGATCGCAATTCGTGAATCTGGCGAAAACAAAAATACAGACTAATTCCTGGAAGTGTTCAGCACCGCTTTTCGCGTCGCCTGCAGCGTGAATTCCAAGGTTTCCTTGGGAATATTTGTGATGAATGGCTCGACCAGCCAACCAATCCCTGTGGGAATATCTCGCGTCAGTGTCACTACCTGATTTTGAACGTAGACGCCACCGTCTCGTTCCTCAAATCGCCACCAGGTTTCCATTCTCCACAAGTAACCGTCATCGTCCCCTGGCGCTCTTTCTTTTTCCTTTGCTCCATCCGGGTCTTCCACCTGCGAGATACGAATAGCCGAACTGCGGCTGTGTCCCTTTGTCGGCGAATCGCGATAATAGGTGATCTCATGCTCCGTATCCAGAACCACGGTAACTACATAATGGCGGCGGAGTCGCAGCGAAACCCGATAATTATCTCCATTGCGTGATTCAATCCGCGCTCGTTCCACGTCCGGCGCGTAGTTGATCGCTTGGTGGTTGTAATCCTGCAGAACCTTCAGCACGTCATCGAGTTTCACCCCTGGAATGAAGACGATTCCCTCCCAGTCATGTATCAATCCGCCTGGGACACTCACATTCCCACCGCTGGCGTCTATACTGAGGCGCCGCATTTCCACTTGGCCCGCCTTTAGCTTGGCCAACGCCTCCGACCTTGCTTGGTCCGGCAATCCATCTACCCACAGAAAGGGGCCGCGCCGCAGGCTTTCGGCATTTTCAGCGTCGGTGCTGACAAGGTACCGCTGAAGCGCCTGTATCGTCGCTCCTCGAAGGGAAAGGAGCACTGCGGGCCGTGCTTGAACTGCAACTACGAATGCGAGCAACATGGCCAGCCTTAGACTGCAGGTCGCCACTCCAATGGATGAAAAACCCTTCATGCGTCGGCCTCATCAACCATGTGGCCGCCTCCGGATGGACCTAACTAACGTACGTGCAGCGCGATCCAGGCTGCTACTGAATCACGATGCAAGAATTCTGCCGAATGGTGCACTCGGGGTAGTGAAAGGCGGGGTGTAAGAAGAAATGAATCGGGTGCGGAGAGAACTTTGGCGGGTTGGGTAGCTCGCACACGGCCCCTCGCGGGACCGTTGTCCCCGCGCGGCCCCCAACCCGTCGCACCTTAGAATGTAAGGGCGATCCAATTTGCTCAATGGGCCGATGGCCCCAAATGACGCGGTACCGGGGTCTTGGTACTACTTTCAACCGGTCAACCGACTCAATTAACAGGTCTTACCAGATATTGGACTTCCCGTGCTCCACTAGCATAACGCCTCAATTCCGTGAAGGAGGACCTCCGGCCCGCAGAGCAGTCTGTTTCGTGTCTTGTTGCTACAGGGTCACACCCGGGAGTATCACGTGGACTCGTGACTGCCGCTCTTGCATTGTCATGCACTGGGGAGTATGCAGCCTTTAGACGTCCATGTAGCACAAAAGCGCCGGGCCGCGCTCCTGCCCGGAGCTGCAGGGAGCGGCAATGACCCCCAAGGCTCCCCCTCGTGAAGGGTACGTTCTTCTTAGCCCATCGCAAGTCGATGTGCTAATTCAAATTCTGTGGCACCGAGGTTATCAAGTAATCGGTCCGACCATCCGCGACGGGGCCATCCTCTACGATCAATTGTCCTCGGCTGCGGATCTTCCTAAAGGATGGACCGACGAACAACAAGGCGGAAAATACAGACTGAAACCGCGCACCGACGATGCTTTATTCGGCTACACGGTCGGGCCCCACTCTTGGAAGAAGTTTTTGTTCCCGGCCACCATTCAACTCTGGAAAGCCCAACGTACAGACGGTCATTTTCAGATTCTCTCGGAAGAGCAAAAACCTCGGAAGCTTGCGTTCCTGGGTGTGCGTCCCTGCGAACTTCATGCTCTTTCGATTCAGGACAAGGTCTTTCTCGAGGGCCCCTTTGCCGAACCGATCTATCAATCTCGCCGTCGAGATGTTTTTGTCGTCGCCGTGAACTGCACGCAAGCCGGTGGGACCTGTTTCTGTGATTCCATGCGCACTGGTCCGAAAGCGACCTGCGGTTACGATCTGTCACTCACGGAAGTACTTCAGGAGGGCCGGCACTTTCTTCTTGCCCACATCGGCACGAAGACCGGTTCACAAATCATCGCAGGTATACCCACGCAGCCAGCGGGAAAAGAGGACATTGCCGCAGCGGACATACTCCTGCAGGAAACCGCCGGGCACATGGGTCGGACTCTGAATACCAATGGTTTGAAGGAGCTGCTGTATCGAAACGCAGAACACCCGCGCTGGGATGCCGTGGTGTCGCGCTGTTTGAGCTGCGCAAACTGCACTAGCGTTTGTCCCACTTGCTTCTGCTCGACTGTTGAAGACTTGACGGATTTGTCAGGTCAGCAAGCCGAGCGCGTTCGCAAGTGGGACTCCTGTTTCGCCACGGATTTTTCTTACATCCACGGCGGAAGTGTGCGAGCAACACCGCGCTCCAAGTTTCGCCAGTGGATGATGCACAAATTGGCTTACTGGATCGACCAGTTCGGAACTTCCGGATGCGTCGGCTGTGGCCGTTGCATTACATGGTGCCCCGTTGGGATTGATATCACCGAGGAGGCTCGGGCCATTCGCGATTCAGAGTCCACGGTTAACGCTTCGGCGTAAAGGTGGCGGATATGATTCAATCCCTTCAGTCCACTATCAAAAATCATCCTTTCTTTGCAGAAATGCCGGAGAAGCATCTGGAATTCATTGCCGGCTGCGCCAAAAACGTAGCGTTTCCGGAACTGCACACCGTCTTTCAGGAAGGGGATCCCGCCAACGAGTTTTTCTTCATCCGCGAGGGTCTGGTTTCCGTGGAACTGGTCGTTCCTCATCGTGGTGCGACCACTATTCAGACCGTGGGACAGGGCGAAATCCTGGGATGGTCCTGGGTTTCCCCGCCGTATCGTTGGCATTTTACCGCTCGCACTTTGCAGCGCACGCGCGCGCTGGTCTTTGATGCCAAATGTTTGCGCAACAAATGCGATAAAGACCACGACCTGGGATATGAATTGCTTAATCGTTTCATCGGCGTCGTTTGTGCGCGGCTGGATGCTACCCGGCTGCAATTAATGGATATATATGGTCGAGATAATTGAATCCGAAATTTCTCATTCAACGGGTTCCGATCCGATGGTTCCGCAACTGTTCCGGATCGACCGCCTGAAACGCGAGACCGAGGACACATTCACTCTGGAACTTGGGCCCTTTCAAGAGGGCGCCAAAATTTCATTTCTCCCCGGTCAATTCAACATGCTCTACGTCTTCGGTGTAGGCGAAGTCGCTATTTCCATCAGCAGCGACCCAGCCCAGGTTTCTCGGCTTGAGCATACCACCCGCAGAGTGGGCGTCGTGACCAAGGCGATGGGACTGTTGAAGCCCGGTGACACCATCGGGATTCGCGGGCCCTTCGGCAGCCATTGGCCGTTAACCGAGGAGGATGGCCGCGACTTTGTCGTGGTTGCAGGCGGCATCGGGCTCGCGCCCTTGCGTCCTGTGCTTTATCACCTGATGGCTGAGCGCGAGAGATATCGCAACATCGTGTTGCTCTATGGGGCCAGATCGCCGGAAGAAATTCTGTACAAGCGTGAATTGGAACGGTGGCGCGGCAAGTTCGATCTGGAAGTCCAGGTGACCGTCGACCGTGGCGCAAGCGGTTGGCGTGGAAACGTAGGCGTAGTTACCCCTTTGATCGCGCGGGCGCCTTTCAATCCGTCCAACACTGTCGCGCTGCTGTGCGGTCCGGAAATCATGATGCGCTTCGCGGCCATGGAGCTGCAAAAGCGGGGCGTTCCGCCGGAGCGGACGTACCTGTCGATGGAGCGAAATATGAAGTGTGCCTTGGGCTATTGCGGCCACTGCCAGTATGGACCGACGTTTGTCTGCAAGGACGGCCCCGTGTTTCGACTCGACCGCATCGCCGCGATATTTGGAAAGGCGGAGATTTGAGATGGCTCCCAAGCGCAAACCCAAAATTGCCGTTTGGAAATTCGCGTCTTGTGATGGCTGCCAACTGAGCCTTCTGGATTGCGAAGATCAACTGCTGGCCATCGCCGAGGCGGTGGATATCGCCAATTTTCCTGAAGCCTCGCGCGCAGTGGTTGGCGGTCCTTATGACATCTCCATCGTCGAAGGTTCGATCACCACCCCGCACGATGAAGAACGAATCCACACAATCCGGCGGGCAACCAAGACCCTCATCACCATCGGCGCTTGCGCCACGTCTGGGGGTATACAGGCACTACGCAATTTCAAGAACGTCGAGGAATTCATCCCGCTGGTCTATGCGCATCCGGAATACATCGAGACACTGAATAAATCAACTCCCATCACGGATCACGTTTTTGTGGACTTCCAGTTGCGCGGATGCCCGATCAACAAGAATCAGCTTGTCGAGGTACTAAACGCCTATCTCAACGGCAGAAAACCGGCGACTCCGGCGCACGGTGTTTGCCTCGAGTGCAAAAGACTCGGAATCGTGTGCGTGATGGTTGCGCAGGGCATCCCGTGCATGGGGCCGGTCACACAAGCGGGTTGCGGCGCGCTCTGTCCCGCGTATCAGCGTGGCTGCTACGGCTGTTTCGGACCCAAGGAAACGCCGAATACCACTGCTCTGAGCACTTGGTGGAACCAGCTCGGTGTCAGCGATCCCGAAATCGTGCGCGCATTCCGTTCTTTTCATGCCTTTGCCGAACCATTTCGGAAAGAGAGCGAAGCCCGTGAACGCTAAGAGTTTCAAAGTCGATTTACTGGCACGCGTCGAGGGCGAAGGCGGATTTGCCGTCAAGATTAAAGACCAACACGTGAAAGAGGTGAAGCTGAATATTTTCGAACCGCCGCGTTTCTTCGAAGCGTTTCTGCGAGGGCGAAAGTTCACCGAAGCTCCCGACATCACCGCCCGGATTTGTGGCATTTGCCCCGTTGCCTATCAGATGAGCGCGTGTCACGCGGTGGAGGACGCCTTTGGAGTCCACCCGGAAGGTGCGATTCGCGAATTGCGGCGGCTTCTTTACTGCGGTGAGTGGATCGAAAGCCACGCTTTGCACATTTATCTGCTGCACGCGCCAGATTTTCTGGGTTACGAAGATGTGATTCAGATGGCCAAGGACCATCCGGACGCAGTCCAGCGGGGTCTACGGCTGAAGAAAATCGGCAACGCCATTATGACTCTTGTGGGCGGGCGCGAGATTCATCCCATCAACGTATGCGTGGGTGGGTTCTACAAAGCCCCGAGCAGAAAGCAGCTTCAGACGCTCGCGGAAGACCTGAAATGGGCGCGCGATGCCGCAATGGAAACTACCCGATGGGTTTCGACGTTCACGTTTCCGGACTTTCAGAGAGATTACGAGTTCGTCGCTCTGCAGCACCCCAACGAATATCCCCTGAATGAAGGCCGGCTGGTTTCCAACAAGGGACTGGACATCCCTATTAGCGAGTACGAACAGCACTTCGCAGAGGAGCACCTGCAATACTCCAATGCGCTACATTCCTCGATTCAGCAGCGCGGCGCCTACTTCGTTGGTCCATTGGCTCGTTACAACCTGAATTTTGACAAGCTCTCGCCGCTGGCACAGGACTCCGCCGCGAAAGCCGGGCTCGCACGCGAATGCCAGAATCCTTTCCAGGGCATAGTCGTTCGCGCGGTAGAGACAGTGTATGCATGCGACGAAGCGCTACGAATTATTGAACACTACGAGCCACCAGACCCGCCCTCGACCGCCATCACCCCGCGAGTAGCCACCGGATACGGCTGCACCGAAGCCCCACGCGGAATCCTCTTCCACAAGTATCGTTTCGATGAGCGCGGATTAATCTTGAGCGCAAAGATTGTTCCGCCCACTTCACAAAACCTGAAGAGCATGGAGTGTGATCTGGCGGAGTTTGTCTCCACCAGGCTGCACTTGCCAAACGATCGCCTGGAATGGCAGTGCGAACAGGCGATTCGCAATTACGATCCGTGCATCTCTTGTGCCACCCATTCTCTAAAAATACGCGTCTACCGCGAGTAGCCATGCAACCTCAGAAAACCATTCTCATTGGGGTTGGCAATCCTTTCCGCAGCGATGACGGAGCCGGACGCATAGTTCTAGCTCACCTGCGCGGCAGAATTCCCACCGCGGTCGAAGTGCTGGAGGAAACCGGCGACGGTGCGGAATTACTGGACAACTGGAAGGATGCCGATTCCGTTATTGTGGTGGATGCCGTGCAGTCCGGCGCGCCTCCGGGCACTATTCACGTGTGGGATGCCCGGACCGAGAAGCTTCCCGGTTGGTTTTCTCATTCCTCGACACATGCCTTCGGAGTGGCGGAGGCGATTGAATTGGCCCGCACCATGGGAGATTTACCGCAGCGCCTGATCGTATACGGCATTGAGGGGCTCGACTTCTCGGCAGGAACCGAATTATCTCCCGAAGTGGCCCAAGCGGTGCCAACAGTGGCAAAGCTGATGTTGCTGGAGATTCTCTGCTTGTCGGGCGCAAGCGATCCACGCGACGTTTCGAAGTCCCGAAGTTGCTGTGGAACGGTTTAGTTCGGCTGCTTCGTTGGCAAGGTTCCGCTGAGAGCAGTGTTTCCATTTATCAAGCGGAGTGTAATTTCTTTGGTTTGTCCTTTGCGCAAAGGGATGTTCTTCTCCCAATCGGAATAGGCGCCTTTTGCCGTTGCGCGAAGATCGTAAGAATCTTGTTTCAATCCGGACAGCACATAATGGCCCTTGGCATCAGTGTGAACCACTCGAGGGCGCATCCCAGCCGAGGATTGGCAAGTCACTGCGGCAGCGGGGACGGCTTTTCCATCCGCGCCTAGGACAACTCCCTTTATCGTGATGCTCCCGGCTGTTTGTGCCCGCATTCCCACACTAGCGAGTGCCAGGATTACCAAACACAGACATTGGAACACTTTGTGTTTCATCACCACCCAGCTCCTTTTGGACGGATTCAGTTTAACCCTTCATCCGCACATCATGGGAGCTCAGGCGAGCAGTGTGCCCTGGAGCCAACCTTTATGGCTCTTGATCGAATACACCCACAAGGACCAACGATAAATCAGGGAAGCGCCAGGTCCACTGCATACACGTCTACGTCGCCATGATCCACCGTAACGTAGACCGAACCATCCGGACTTAATCCGGTGAAGATTCCGCGGGCGGCCCCTAAGCTGAGGAGATCACCTAGACCTAAAACGCGTTCCGTTTCCCTCGTGGACATCGGCACGCGAAAAATACTTTCTTCCACTTCATCCACGTCCTGAAAATAAAGAGCGTCACCACTCGGTGACCACCGCAGGGCTGCGGGAAAGTTTGCCTCCGCCAGCAGCGACCATTTTTCCAATTTGCAATCGTAAAGGAGCACTTGTTTTTGCGTTGGATTAAGGGCTGCGATATAACGGCCGTCGGCAGACCAGCGCGGTTCGACGAGCCCATCGGAATGGATCAATTTCGTCAGCTTGCCGTTATCCAGGTCCAGAATGCGAATGTCCGGTTCGTTCTTAGACTCCATGTCCTGAACGTCCAGCACAACTTGTCGGCCGTCCGTTCGCCAGTCTCCCGAAACCGAAGCCCATTTATTATTGGAAGGCAAAACGCTCTTCGGTGAGCCCCCATCCGCGGATACCACATAGAGTCGCGGCTGACTGTCCAGCAAAAACCCGGTGAACAGGATTTGTTTCTGGTCCGGTGACCAGTGCGGCGCGAATGCTCCGGTGGCGCCGGCGGTCAACTGCACTTTACTGCTGCCGTCGATCCGGCTCTTCCACAACGTGCCATTCTCGCGCGCGGCGTACACCACCCATTGCCCGTCCAGCGAAAAATCCATGTCCGTCGCACCGGATTCGGCCAGCATGGCTGTCTTCACCGAAGTTTTGGGATCGATCCGCAGTAGCTGATATTCATTGTGCGAGCCGATCGCAAAAATCCGACTACCGTTCTGTAGCGCTTCTGGATGATCGAAAGCTATCGGTCCTTTCGTCAGTTGGATTGGTTCTCCCGTATGCCTGCGAAACAATCCACGGTTCTCGTCCATGATCCACAAACTCGCCTGCGTATCCACTGCAAGACTGGCGCGAAGGTCAACGCCCGACGAAAATGCAAAATATTTGCCGCCCCCCAACCACGTTCCGCTGCCTTCATGCGGGCCGTGCTTTCCCTCTGGCAGAACGCGCCGGGGCAGGCCGTGCTCCAGGCCCATCTCCCACATCGAGTCGGTTCCTTCCAGCAGATTCGTCTGCGTAAAGCGGATCCGTTTGCCGTCAGGCGACCATACCAAGGAATGTGGAGCGGGGTGGAATGTGGCAAGTTGCCGAACGTGGCTCCCTTGAGGGTCGGTGAGTTCGATGCTTTCGCTACGCACGTAAGCGATCAGGTCGCCACCAGGAGACCACACCGCTTCTTTCGCCATCACGTCACCTAAACGCCGCGGGGCGCCGCCCTGGACGGGCCACAGCCACAGGGCGGTTTCTTCTCCACGATGAGTCAGTTGGCCGATCAGAAATTCCGAATGATCCGGAGACAGATCAAAAATACGAGTATTGTCGAACGGAGTAGGCGTCCGCTGGATCGCACCGCCTTCAACGGAGGTCTGCATCAGGTTCCAGCCGGTCACGTCGCGTACCACGAAATAGATACGGCTACCGTCGGTAACCAATTTGCCCCACGGATCAACCTGGCCTGAGTGACTCAATTGCTGGACGCGCACAACGCGCGGTTCGGGCCTCGGCCACATACCATAAGTGAGCAACGCAGTCACTCCAGCCAAAATAATCAACGCCTCCCACCAATGGGGACCTAGCCGCCGTCCATGAACTTCCTTAAGCGATGCCGGTTGTGGTTCGGTAGCTTTGTCGATTTGCAACGGAACAGCAATCTCATCCAACGAAGGATCATTGGCCTCGATCCGAATTGCTGTCGTGATTGCTGCGGATTCGATCTTGCAAACTTCCACGGGAGCGATGAATCGGTAACCTTTGCGCGGTACCGTTTCTATGAACAGCGGGTTGTCGGAGCTGTCATTGAGCGCGGCCCGAAGCTTCATTAGCGCCGTATTCAAGCTGCCATCGAAATCAACGTAGGTGCCATCGGGCCAGATATTCTTCCGCAACTCCTCCCGGCTAAGAATTTCCCCGGGTGTTTCTAGGAGCAGTACGAGGATTCGAAAGGGCTGATCCTGAAGCTTTACTGGAGCGCCTTGACGCGTGAGTGTACCCAGATCAAGGTCGGCCTCAAACAGGCCAAATCGATAAAACCGACGTCTCGTCGTAGATTTCGCGTCCATTGCATGGCGCTCTTCGCGCGGGCAGTCATACTACACCAAAACTCCAGTTCATGAAAGACCATAACTTAAACTATCAGTGAGGCTTAATTGTTGATAAACGAACTAGGCTAAATTCGTTTGACGCTCTCCTGTCTTAATCGCATCGTAGCACCAGTACCTTCTCATCTCGGCCGGATACCCCAAAACTCCGGCCCGGGTGACCCAAAGTGGAGGAGTTCCCAACTAAACTTGAGACCTCTTCCCCTCTGAACCAACGGGATGACCGCGTCCGATGTTCTCCGTCAAATTGGACACGGACGCGGCGATTCCCCTTAGATCCCAACGGGTAATATTTCCTGGTCCCAGTACCCATCCAGCACCCTCGCCAGTCGAAGGTCTTCTCCGGTATTTGGCCTATTTCCTTAGTCATACCGCGAAGGCGGGGCACATGATGAGTTTGGCCGTGGCCGTGCCATAATAAAACGCGACCAGCGATTGGTGTGTGGCTAGAATTGTCGGTCTTTCCCGACTTGCTGCCGGGGCTTGTCTGGGTCAAACTGAAAGGGCTGATCGGCTTGCCGTCGGCTCATTTATAGCAACAACGAAACTTATTCTAATCGCTCTCATTTGAGCGGCTCCGTGACGGCTTTCAAACAGCTCGGCAATTGAAGTTTTTTCCGCCCCAAGAATTCACATGCGCACGACGCTCAAACTCGTTCTCCCGTTGGCCATCAGCGTCCTTCTTGTGTCCTTGGTCTATGGTTTCTACCAGGTCCGGTTAGAGCAACGAAATCTACGTAACGACCTCTCGCACCGCTCCGCCGTTCTCGCTGCTAGCTTGCAGGAAAGCTTGGAGTCTGGGTCCGGAAGAGCTAACGATCGGAATGTCGGTCACTTCGTTGAAAAATATGGGCAGCGGGAACACTTGTTGGGTGTCGCGGCTTACGATATTGCGGGGCAGGCCGTAGCAATCACCAAGGGGCTGTCCCCTGAGTTCGCTTCCCAGCCCCCCGTAGCGGCCCGCGCCGCGACGACGAACAAAGACGCTTCGGAATTTCGAGACAAAGGCGAAGAACCGCTGCATCTCTATGCGGTGCCGCTCCATCACGATGGCAAGGTCAGCGGTAGCCTGGTTGTCGTTCATGACTCCAGCTATATCCACTCGCGCCTGATGCGTGCGGTCCGTGATTCCCTGCTGAGTACTCTCATCCAGACACTGCTGATAACTGGTCTAGCCGTATTCCTGGTGCGATGGGCATTCACTTCCCCCTTGGCAAAAACCGCAAAATGGTTGCGCTCCGTACGCGCGGACCCCACCGACGTTCCTGCTGCGCCCCCTCAAGGTGCGATGTTTGACCAAATTCATGCCGAGGCGCGACATCTTGCGCGCGATTTGAGTCACGCCAGGGCTGCGGCTCAGGAAGAAGCCCTGTTGCGGGAATCGCAGTTGTCACAGTGGACTGCGGAGCGCTTGCGGGTGAGTCTGCAGACCAAGCTGCAAGGCGATGCCTTGCTGGTGGTTTCAAACCGCGAGCCGTATATGCATGTGTTCGACGAGAAAAATGCAATCCGCGTGTTAGTTCCGGCCAGCGGGCTAGTCACCGCCCTGGAGCCGGTACTACAAGCCTGTGAAGGTACCTGGATTGCCAACGGCTCCGGAAATGCCGATCGGGAAGTCGTCAACGAGCGCGATCAATTGCGCGTTCCACCTCATCGTCCGACCTACACGTTGCGCCGCGTATGGCTTTCCGAAGAAGAAGATCGCGGCTATTACGAAGGCTTTTCGAATGAAGGCCTATGGCCGCTTTGCCATATCGCTCATACCCGGCCACTGTTTCGTCCCGGTGATTGGATGTACTACCAACGCATCAACCGCCGGTTTGCAGACGCGGCTCTGCAAGAGATGGAAGGAACGCAATCCCCGGTTCTGTTGGTTCAGGATTATCACTTTGCTTTACTGGCAAGGATGGTAAAGGAAGCTCGGCCGGACGTACGCGTTGCGGTTTTCTGGCACATTCCCTGGCCCAATGCCGAAGCGTTCGGCATCTGCCCGTGGCAGCGTGAGTTGGTTGATGGCCTGCTCGGCGCTGATCTCATCGGTTTTCACATCCAAACCCATTGCAACAATTTCCTCCAGACGGTGGATCGCGCGGTCGAAGCGCTGACCGACTGGGATCGCTTCGAGGTCAGCCGCAAGGGCCACATCACCCGTGTCCGTCCTTATCCGATCAGTGTTGCTTTTCCTCAAGAACGTCCGGGCGGGCAAGTGATTCGAATTACCGGAGAGGGTCGCGGAGCGCTCTTCTCTGAACTTGGTGTCGAAGCCTCACTTCTGGGCGTAGGCGTGGACCGGGTAGACTACACCAAGGGAATCATCGAGCGTTTCCGGGGCATCGAGCGATTCTTGGAACTATATCCGGTCTATCAAAGGCGATTCAGCTTCGTGCAGATCGGCGCCCCTAGTCGGACAGACATACCTCGCTATCAACAGTTTTTAGACGAAGTGACGGCCGAGGCCGACCGCATCAATGCACGGTTACAGGCTGGCCGTTGGAAGCCCATCGTATTGCTAAAACGTCACCACTCGCACGAAGAAATCGACCGGTATTTCCGGGCCGCTTCGGTTTGTTTGGTTACGTCTCTGCATGATGGCATGAACCTGGTAGCCAAGGAGTTCGTGGCCTCCCGTGATGACAATCGCGGTGTGCTGATCCTAAGCACGTTTACGGGAGCGGCCCGCGAACTGGGCGACGCTTTGCAGGTCAACCCCTACGACGTCGATCAGGTTGCTAACGCCATCTATCAAGCGCTCGAATTTGACGAAGAAGAGCAAGCCGCGCGTATGACTCGTATGCGCAAGATGGTCTATGAGCACAACATCTACCGCTGGGCCTCTAATCTTCTTTCCGACCTTACCGACATACGTGTCGAAAATAATGAGAAGAGCACGGTAGCCCGCGCCTCCTGACAGGCACAGCGCAGCGAACACTAGCAGAGTCTGTGACGTTCCTGTGACCTTGCTTGGACTCCCGTGGTGGCCGACCTTTACTTCGGGATGCTTCCTTAGCTCGAGAGTTGAGCTAGCCCCTGTTCCAGGTCGGCGATAAGGTCTTCCGTAGCCTCGAGACCGATATTCAAGCGCACAATGCGGTGCGCGTACGGCGGCCGTCCGGGAATGCGCCCTATATCATACGCAACCGCAAGACTGGTGACCCCGCCCCAGCTATAGCCCACTTCAAACAATTGCAGTGCATCCACGAAGTTATATACCTGTTGCTGCGTCGGCCCAGCCTTGAACACGATCGAAAACACGCCGGACGAACCCAGAAAATCGCGCTTCCAAAACTCGTGCCCGGGACAACCCGGCAACGCAGGATGCAGCACCAACTCGATTTCCGGCCGGGCGTGCAGCCAACGCGCTATCGCCAGAGCCGACGTTTCGATCGCCGAGAGCCGTACCGCCAGGGTTTTCATCCCGCGCAGCGCCAGGCTGCAATCGTCAGGGGAAACTGCGCATCCGATTACCTGCTGGGCCGCTCCAAGCCGCTGGTAAAGCGCATCCTCGCGAACCGTGATCGATCCCAAAAGCAAATCGCTGTGCCCGCCGATGTATTTCGTAACCGCCTGCATGGTCACATCGACACCATGCGCGAACGCATCCAGCAGCACGCCGGCGGACCACGTGTTATCCAGCACCACTCGCACATTTTGCTCGTGTGCTGCCGCAACAATCGCCGGAAGATCCTGCACTTCCATGGTGATCGACCCGGGACTCTCGCACCAGACGAGCCGCGTGTTTTTCTGGATTAGCGCGCCAATGTCCGCGCCAATACAGGGGTCGTAAAAGTCCGTGGTGACTCCAAATCGCGAAAGCAGTCTCGTGGCCAGCTTGCGATTGGGGAAATAGACGCTCGCAGGGACCAGCATGTGATCTCCGGCCTGAAGCAGCGCGAAATTAATCAGTGAGATCGCGGCTTGGCCCCCTGGAGCCAAGATCGTATGCGTGCCGGATTCCAGTTCGCAAATCCGTCCAGCCAGCTCCAGTACCGTGGGCGTTCCGTATAGCCCATACGTGTAACCCACGCGCCATTGGTCCCAGGTGTCGTTAATCGCAGATGCGGAAGGGAAGAGCGTAGTGGATCCGCGGAACGTCGGACTTGCCGGCGACCGATATCCCGCAGGGATCTTTGCATCGGAATGAATCAATTTTGTCTTCCAGCTTTTTGCCATCCGCACCTCACCGCCTGGCCCAATTGGAGCAGCTATTGGCAAAGTATAGGTTAAACCTCGAAAGTAGAGACAGTGAGGACGAAATATGGCCGTCGTTCGTGGAGTATTGAGTCCAGATCTTCGTCACCGCGCGTTGACGCGAAGTTCCAGCGAATGGTATAAATAGTGGTTCCGTGAGGCAGCATCAGGCCCACCGTACGCTCCTACCGGGTCGGAGGACGGCGCGGCTGCCCACCTGAAACTTTAGGCGACACAATTCCATGCCAAGTCTGGTTCACCAAATCGGCGAACTGTTCCTCCGGGCTGTGCCTGTTGCTCTCATCGTCATCGTTTTCTACTTTGTTCTGCGCTCCCTCTTTTTTAAACCAATTCTTGCTGTCATGGCCGAGCGCCAAGCCCGCACTCAGGGGGCGCAAAAGTCCGCCGAAGCTGCTCAAGCCGCCGCCGCTGAGAAGGTCCGCCAATACGAGGAGGCCTTAAGGCAGGCCAAGGCTAAGATCTTCGCCGAGCAGGAGGCGGAACGCAAGAAAGTGCTGGATGAGCGTGCCGCGACCCTCAAAGATGCGCGGAATAGAGCGTCGTCGGAGGTCACCAAAGCTAAAGAGCGCGTGGCCGGCGAATTGGCCACGGCCAAAAAAGACATAGAAGTCACTGCGTCCGAGCTGGCCGCCGAGATCACCCGGCGGGCGCTGCAAGTTCTTCCTGAACCAAGCGGCCCTTCGAGAGAAGCACGATGACCCGGCCCCGGGCGTTCTTTCGCAGCTTGGCTGCCTTGCTGCTATTCAGTTTGACGGCTGTCGCGCTCTCTGCTCAGGAGCAGGAAGGCGCCGGCCCCGCCGACCAGCCCATCGGAATTGTTTTCCAATGGTTCCATTTCGTCCTCGTGGCGATTCTTGCGATTTGGCTGCTCAAGGCAGTTTTGCCGCCGATTATCCGTCGCAACGCCGACAAAATAAGCGAAGCCATCCGTAAGGCCACCGCCGCAAAAGCCGAAGCAGAGCGACAGTTGAAGGAAGCAGCCACAAAGTTGACCAGCTTGCAGCAGGAAGTAACTCAATTTCGGGAGCAAGCTCAGAAAGACGCCGCAGCAGAGTTGGAGCGCTTGCGTGCCATGATCAAAGTCGATCTGGAAAGGGTCGGGGTCGCTGCAAAAGCCGAAATTGAAGCCGCCGAGCGCGCCGCGCGTCTGGAATTGAAAGCTTTGGCCGCAAAGCTGGCGGTGGACCGCGCCGAATCACTGGTTGCCAAGCAGATGACACCCGCCGTGCAGGACGCTATGATCCACAATTTCGTGCAGACCCTCCAAGGGAGGCCGAATTGAGATCGGCTAGCCTTCAATACGCCAATGCTCTTGCGGATATCGTCTTGGAACAGGGTGCTGCCGATCCCGCCCGCCACCAGCTCGAAGATTTTCTTGGGGCCTATAACGAATCGGCCGAACTGCGGAATTTTCTGACCAGCCCCGTAATCGCGCGAGACGCCAAGCACGGTGTGATTGAAAAACTAATCGCTCGCTTAGGCGCCAGCAAAATCCTTCGAAATTTTTTGTTTGTTATGGCCGATAACCAGCGGATTCATCTATTGCCGGACATTGTGGACGCGTTTGAAGACGTGTTGCGGCAGCGGCTAGGTGTTGCAGAGGCGCAGGTAACCTCGGCGGCGCAATTGAACAACGAACAAAAAGCTGGGCTGGTCCAAACCCTGGAGCGCCTCTCCGGCAAAAAGATTCAGGCCAAGTATCTCCTGGAGCCCAAGCTGCTAGGCGGAGCAGTCGTAAGAATCGGCGACACCGTCTATGACGGGTCCGTGCTCAATCGGTTGAATCAAATGCGCGCGCTGCTGGCTTCAGAATAGGATTCGCGAACGGAGCAGGTATGGCACAAATCAAGGCAGACGAAATCAGTAAGATTCTGCGTGAGCAGATTGCGAACTATGAGCAGACGGTCTCCGTTGACGAGGTCGGCTCGGTCATCAGCGTTGGGGACGGAATCGCCCGCGTTCACGGGCTGCAACGAGTAATGTACGGCGAAATGGTGGCGTTCCCTCACGACGTTTTTGGCATTGCGCTGAACCTCGAAGAGGAGGAAGTCGGCGTCGTGTTGCTCGGTGAATCTTCCGAATTGAAGGAAGGCGATACCGTCCGCCGCACCAACACCATCATGTCCGTGCCCGTCGGCGAAGAAGTGGTCGGCCGCGTCGTCAATCCCCTGGGTGCGCCGGAAGACGATAAGGGTCCCATTCAGGCTAAAGAACGCATTCCTCTGGAACGCCTCGCCCCTGGCGTTCTGGACCGCCAGCCAGTGCGCGAGCCGTTGCAGACCGGCATCAAAGCCATCGACTCGATGATCCCCATCGGCCGTGGCCAGCGCGAGTTGATTATCGGCGATCGTCAAACCGGGAAAACCGCCGTCATTCTGGACACCATCATCAACCAGAAGGGCAGCGACATGATCTGCATTTATTGCGCTATCGGACAAAAGCGTTCGACCATCGCCCAGGTCATAAAGACCCTCACCGATATGGGTGCGATGGACTACACCATCATCGTCGCGTCTTCCGCCGCGGAACCCGCTTCTCTGCAGTACATCGCTCCCTACGCTGCGTGCGCCATGGGCGAGTACTTTCGAGACTCGAAACGCCATGCGGTTGTGTTCTACGACGATCTTTCGAAACACGCTCAGGCTTACCGCGAAATTTCTCTCTTGTTACGCCGGCCCCCTGGACGCGAAGCGTTCCCTGGCGACGTGTTTTACCTCCACTCCCGTTTGCTGGAACGCGCCGCCAAATTGAACGACAAACTCGGCGCCGGTTCGTTGACCGCTCTGCCAGTGATCGAGACACAGGCCGGCGACGTTTCGGCTTACATCCCGACGAACGTCATTTCCATTACTGACGGCCAGATTTACTTGGAAGCTGACTTGTTTAACGCAGGAATACGCCCCGCCATCAACGTGGGTATTTCGGTCAGCCGCGTGGGAGGCAACGCCCAGATCAAAGCCATGCGCCAGGTCGCCGGCTCTTTGCGGCTGGATATGGCGCAGTATCGCGATTTGGCGGCCTTCGCGCAATTTGGTACCGACCAGTTGGATAAAGTCACGCAGGCGCAGTTGGCTCGAGGGCAGCGTTTGACCGAAGTCTTGAAGCAGGATCAGTACGTTCCTTTGCCGGTTGAAAAGCAGGTCCTCGCTCTCTACGTAGCCACCAGTGGCGCTCTGGATTCCATTCCGGTGCCCGAGGTGCGGCGCTTCGAGAAGGAATTTCTGCAATTCGCGGAAACCAATTACGCCAGCGTGCTGAAAGAAATTGCTCAGAAAAAAGCGCTGGATGACGGCATTAAGGCCAACATTAAAACAGCTCTGGATGCTTTTAAGGATCGCTTCTCCGCGAAAGTGGCTGCAGAAGCCAGCTAATTCCGCGACTAACTCGAATTCATGCCTACCTTACTCGACTTTCGGCGCCGCATCCGTTCGGTCAAGAACACGCAGCAGATCACGCGTGCCATGAAGTTCGTTTCTGCCGCTCGACTGCGCAGGGCGCAGGAGGCTGCCCTTGCCGCCAGGCCTTTCGCAATCGAACTGAAGCGTGTCTTGCGGTCGACTATGGCCCGCATCGAATCCCCTCAGCATCCTCTGTTGGCGAAGCGCCCTGAGGAACGCATCCTTGTATTGGTCCTCGCCGGCGAACGCGGGCTTGCGGGGGCTTTCAACTCCAATATTCTAAGAGAAGCATTCAAGTTCCTTAAGAGTAAGCGGGACAAGAAGCTGCTGGTGATTCCTGTTGGCAAGAAGAGCCGCGATGCCTTGCGCAAGGCCGGTCTGGAGTTCGTCGGCGAGTATGTGAATGTTCTTGCCCGTGTTGACCTCGGCGTGGCCCGGGAAATCGCCAACCTGATTACCTCGCTCTACGCGGAAGAGAAGGTAGATGCGGTTTACGCCGTGTTCAGTGAATTCAAGAATGTCATTGCGCCCAACCTGATCACCGAAAAATTGTTGCCAGTGGAAAAAATCGGCCCGGGTGAAGCAGATCAGCAGGAAGCCGGCGACCAAACGGATTACATTTATGAACAACCGGCGGAACAGATCCTTGATCGGCTACTCCCTCGATATGTGGAAACCCAGGTTCTTCGCGCCCTTCTGGAATCTTCGGCAGCCGAGCACGCGGCCCGTATGACCGCAATGGAAGCGGCAACTAACAATGCTGGTGACGTGATCGAGGCTTTGACCCTGCACATGAACAAGGTCCGGCAAGCCGCCATTACCAAAGAGATCATCGAGATCGTGAGCGGCGCTTCTCACGTAACGTAAGTCCTGACCTGTCCGATTACGGTCACGAATCGCAGGTCACTGGTCGGCATTAAGGAGTCAACGATGGCAGAGCAATACGCGGCAGTAGGACATGTGGTGCAGGTCATCGGACCTGTGCTCGACATTCAATTCGAAGCCGGGCATCTCCCGGCGATCTACAATGCTGTGCGCATCACCAGCGAGGGCTACAACGTCCCCGTGCCGCTGGATGTGATCGCCGAAGTACAGCAGCATCTCGGCGAGGGACGCGTGCGCACCATCGCCATGGAGCCGACTGAGGGCATGGTCCGCGGAATGAAAGCGTTCGATACCGGCAGTCCCATTGAGATTCCGGTGGGTCGCGCGACTCTCGGCCGCGTACTGAACGTGCTCGGTAACCCGGTCGACGGTTTAGGCCCGGTCAAATCGGACGTGCATTACCCGATTCATAGGCCTTCCCCATCTCTTGAGGATCAATCCACGACCCTGGAAATGTTTGAGACCGGAATTAAAGTCGTCGACTTGATCCAGCCTTTCCTGAAGGGCGGGAAAATTGGGTTGTTCGGCGGCGCCGGCGTGGGCAAGACCGTCCTCATTCAGGAGCTCATCCACAACGTTGCCATGAAACACGGCGGTGTGTCTGTCTTTGCCGGTGTGGGTGAACGCACCCGTGAAGGCAACGACTTATACCAGGAATTTCAAGAGTCTCACGTGATTGTGCCGGGGCAGCCGGACAAATCGCGCGCCGCTCTGATTTACGGACAGATGACCGAACCTCCCGGCGCTCGTTTGCGCGTCGGACTCACCGGCCTGACAGTCGCGGAGTACTTCCGGGATGAGGAGCATCTGGACGTTCTGCTTTTCATCGACAATATTTTCCGTTTCGTCCAGGCGGGCTCGGAGGTATCCGCGCTGCTGGGTCGCATGCCTTCCGCTGTGGGATACCAGCCCAACTTGAACACGGAAATTGGCGAATTGCAGGAGCGGATTACCTCCACCAAGACCGGGTCGATTACCTCGGTACAGGCCATCTATGTGCCCGCTGATGACTACACTGACCCCGCTCCTGCCGCGACTTTCGCCCACTTGGACGCTACCACCAATCTCAGCCGCCAAATCGTTGAGCGCGGCATTTATCCCGCGGTGGATCCGCTGGCCAGCAGTTCACGCATCCTTGACGCCCGCGTCGTTGGGCAAGAGCATTATTCCGTGGCACGCGGCGTAAAATCCATTTTGCAGCGCTACAAGGATCTTCAAGACATCATCGCCATTCTCGGTATCGAAGAACTCTCCGACGACGACAAGCGCACCGTCGCCCGTGCTCGGCGTATTGAGCGGTTCCTGTCGCAGCCCATGTTCGTGGCCGCGCAGTTTACTGGGTTGGAAGGTAAATACGTCAAGATTGAAGACACCGTCCGTAGCTTTAAAGAGATCGTGGAAGGAAAATACGACGAAATCCCCGAGCAAGCCTTCTACATGGTCGGCACCATCGAAGAAGTTCTGGAAAAGGCCGAGAAGATGAAGGCGGGCGCGTAAGGGCGACAATGCTTCCCGAATCCATTGAACTAATCGTGGTCACTCCGGAGCGCCAACTGCTGCGGGAAACCGTAGTGGAGGTGACCATTCCCGGTTTGGACGGGGAGTTTGGCATTTTGCCGGGCCATGCCCCGATGATCACGGAGTTAGGCATCGGCGAGATGAGGCATCGCACCGCCACTTCCAGCCAGCCCGTTTTACTGGCAATCTTGCGGGGATTTGCCGAAGTTCTGCCCGAGCGCGTGACCCTGCTTGCGGAAACCGCCGAGCGCGCGGAAGAGATCGATTTGGCCCGTGCAGAAGCCGCCAAACGTCGTGCCGAGGAGCGGCTCGCTTCAAACGACACCAACATTGATTGGGATCGCGCCACCGTGGCATTGCAGCGAGCCATCATTCGCATTCAAGTTGTCAGGAAATACCGTGGCGTGCCCGTGGAATCTCGCTGACACCGCAACCAGAGGCGCTAAACGAGCCTCAGTGCAATTCGCATTTTGCTGAAGGTATGTATGGAGCCCATTACAATTTATAGCACTCGCTGGTGTCCGGATTGCCGCAGGGCCAAATCGTTTCTCCAGCAGCATGGCATTGCATTCCACGAAGTAAATATCGAGGTTGACCCGGATGCCGAGGACATTGTTCTCCGCGCTAATCATGGTCGGCGCCGGGTTCCCACACTACGGGTGGGTGAGCGCTACTTCGCCTGCAGCCCGTTTAATGCGCAACAACTCGCCGACGAACTCAACATCCCACTAAACAGATAATCGCCAGGACACTAATCCTCAAACCGGCAGGCCGCGAGTAAATACTTGCGTGACTTCCAGCGCTTCATTAAGCAGTACCACATCCGCGTCGGCGTTCGCACTAAGCACGCCCTTCTTATGCTCGATCCCTAATAATTTCGCCGGATTAAACGTCAACATGCGCAACGCATCTCCTACCGAAGCGCCCAGCTTCACGATGTTCCGCAGCGCGCGATCTAGCGTCAGTGTGCTCCCTGCAAGGTTTCCTTCCGCATTGCGGCAAACCCGGTCTTTTACCGTCACCTCGAAACCACCTAAGATATATCTTCCATCGGGCATGCCCGTCGCCGATATGCCATCGCTGATGAGTATTACTCCATTGGCGCCCTTCGCTTGCAGCAAAAGGCGCATCGCCGGTTCATCTACGTGCACACCGTCTGCGATAAGCTCCGCCGAAATTTCCGGCGATACCAGCACCGCGCCAATCACCCCAGCATCGCGGTGCGAAAATGGCCGCATCGCATTGTACGTGTGGATCGCATGATGCACGCCTCTGGCCAGCCCCGCTCGCGCTTGTTCATAAGTCGCGTCCGTATGGCCCATGCCTACGATCATGCCGGCCTTCCGCGCGGCATCGATGCACGGCATCGCCCCCAATAGTTCCGGAGCAATCGTCAAAATCAACGCATTTCCCTGCGCTGCAGTAATGAATTTCTCCAGCAGTTCGGCCGAAGGCAGTTTGATCCACTGTGGAGGATGCACTCCTCGGCGTATCGGGCTGATGAAGGGCCCTTCGAAATGTATACCCAGTACCTCCGCGCCGGCCCGCGACCTTTTGTGCTGTTGCGCGATATATCGTGCAATGCCTTCGCTGCTCTTGCAGATTAAATTAGGATCGGCCGTCACTGTGGTAGCCACAAATGCCGTCGTGCCGTGCGAACCGATCATCGATGTGACCGCATCTAGCGCGCTGTCGGTGCCCTCCATAACGTCGTGTCCCCCAGCGCCATGAATATGCACATCGATGAAACCGGGCGCCGCAATTCTATCCGTAGCCCTGATTTCCTCTGCCCCAGCGGGCAAGCTCAGCGAGCTGCGCGGTCCAATCGCTTCAATCACATCATCGCGAATCAGAATTCCGGCATCGAGCAGTTCCGTTGTCGAAGTGTAGGCACGGCCAACGTGCAGGAGTTTTGTGGTCATAGTGGAAACATCATCGTAGCGGAAATTAAACTCCTGCGCACAAACAAAATGGGCAGGATATAAATCCTGCCCATGGAAAGAATCAGATTAGAACAGCTTACTGTTCGCGTCACTTAGCCATATCGATGCTGGCCACCTTCAGGTTATCGCCTTCCACCGTTCCCTTCACCGTAACGTGATGCCCGGCATGATCAGCCACTTTATCTTGGTTGTCGACGGCGTACACTTTGTGGTCTGCGTCATTCACGAACACATATTTTCCGTCGTGTTCTTTTACGCACTTTACCGCGCATTGCTCATGCCCGGCCTTTGCTCCCTTGGCACCACAGTGGCTGTCGGAAATGTATCCCGTCATGGTGCTGTCACCCGCGGAAGCCGACATTCCTGCGGAAAGTAAGAAAGCCAGAACTGCTATAGATTTAAATTTCATAATCCTCCCCATCGTGCTATTCGAACACTCCGTCGGTGCAACAGAGAGTGGCATATTTGCCCGGGCGTCGTCCAGAGCGCAGCGTGCTCGGTCAGCTACGCCAAACGTGCTTCTAAATGAAAAAGAGGGATCCTTCGATCCCTCCTTTTCACTTGTGCTCTCTCAAGAAATCCGAAGAGGAATTACGCCCCTACTACTCTACTGGGCCGGTCCGTTGCTGGCGGAGGTAGCCGAGCCCGCCGACTTCGGCGTCGACAGATAACCAGTCACCTGGTTCTTGCCCACGTCGAACACCACTAACTCGTACGGCGCATAGTGCGCTGTACCCTTCACGTAAAACTGCACCGGCTCGCCGGCAGTCTTGTCCTTTTTCTCGATGGACTTGTCATCCGCCAACACCGTCATCGTGTAGCGCGATTTCTTCTGGTCCGTCTTGTTCAACGTAACCTGGACAGGCCCGACATGCTGCGGCGTCTTGGACTTCTGCAGGGTGAATTCGTAGTAGTTGCGATCGCCCCGCCGCTTCAGTTCTTCCAAGTCGTCGTGATTCCGCGCGATCAGCCCGCTCATCACACCCATATCGCCCGTGGCCCGTTCCAGCTTGCTCTTGGTGTCTTCCAGGTCGTTCTTTACTCCGGTTACATCGCCACCGAGCTTGTTCACATCGTCGGCGCTCGCCTTGGTAGCCAGTTGCGAATTAACATTGTTTGCCAATCCGGACAACTTCTTGTTGTATGCCGCTACCGTAGCCTTGGACTGCTGGCGGGCTTTCTGCAAATCCTCTTGCGTCACGTTTAATTTGTCGGTAACCACCTTTAAATCGCTTTGCAGCTGCTGGCTTTGCTCATCTGCTTTTGCCAGCCGCTGCGACAAATCATCGTTCTGCTGCTTCAAAGAAGCCTGTACAGACTGTTCGACTGACTTGGCTTGTTGTAGAGCGCTCCAACTGACGCCCAGACCTAATAGCGAAATTACGGCCAGTACCGCGACCGCAAGCCCAACCCAGCGTGGCAGAGCTAGGGTGCTCTCAACATTCGTATCCTGAAACTCACTCATTGACGATCTCCTTGATCCAATTCGACCCGACCGGTTACTGTGGAAAAGGCACCTCGACCGCCAAACCATCCCCGGGCCCCCGCCCCTACGCAAGCCAAACGAATCCAATAGGTTGACTCAATAAGCAGGGCCCTACAGGAGTGATTCTGAACGTACTAGTACCAGTAAGGATTACGTCCTGAGGTCTTTCAAAGTAAAATTTGCAGAATTTACAGAGGTGGCACACAAGTAGAGGAATCTATGGGATCAACACGGAACTAACAGGAATTTCTTAAGCGGCCTGTGAATCGCCGATTACTCGAGTGGTGCTGAAGTAGCGGTCCAACGTGCTCGTCGCGGCTTCCAATACCAGCCTGCAATCCGCACACGTGGTCAAGTGGTGTTCAATTTCCGCCTGGACCGGGGGCGATAGTTTCCCCTCTAAATACATGCAAATCAAGTGGATAGTGTCCCTACAACTCATACAATCCCCCAAGTCCCATACGCCGAAACCCGTACAACGCACTGAAAAGTCGTGCACTTCGCGCGCCAAAGGTCCCTAGAATTGCAAATGGCCTTTAGCGCTTTTAAAATGAATAATTTGTGCGGCCCTGCCTCAAAAAAACAAGCCTTCATCCTCGGACCTAGGACCAGAAAACTTTACCGCAACGTGAACGTTTACTTCATGGTTTGCGAATGTGCCGCGAAACTTGCCAATTACCGCAAGGGGATCACTACCATCGCCTTCAGCGCGGCGATACGGTCCTCCAGTGGGGGGTGCGTGCTGAACAAGGAGCTGAGCGGTCCGGACCCGAAGAATGGCTTGACAATGCACAGCGCCGATGTGCTCGGCGAAATCGCCGAGGTCGGAATCCGTTTGTTGTAGGCTCCCAGCTTCTCAAGAGCACTGATCAGCCCCTGCTGGTGGCCGACCATCCGCACGCCAGTTTCATCGGCGGAATATTCGCGGGTGCGCGATAGGAAAAGCTGTAACAGCAGAGCGGCAAACGGCGCCAGGAATATCATCAGAAGCGCCGTGAATCCACCGCCTCCTTCGTGATCCTCGTCTCGACCACCGCCAAATCCACCGAACAGCATGGCCCATTGTCCCATCTGCGCCATGTATGTGATCGCGCCTGCAATCGTTGCCGCAATCGAGCTGGTCAGGATGTCGTAATTCCGCACGTGCGAGAGTTCGTGCGCGATCACTCCCTCAAGTTCGTCGTCATTCATCAGTTGCAGCAGTCCCTGCGTGACCGCCACCGACGCATGCTTCGGACTTCTTCCTGTCGCGAACGCGTTGGGCGCCGCATCCGGCACAACATACAGCTTCGGCACCGGGATGTTCGCCTTCGCTGCCAGTCGCTCCATCACTTGGTACAAGCGCGGAAGCTGCTCGCGCGATACCGGCTGCGCTCCGCTGCTTCGCAGAGCGATTTTGTCTGAGAAGAAGTACGACACAAAGTTCATCACTACTGCGATCACTAGCGCGATCTGCATGCCTCCGCGCCCCCCCAGCGCGCCGCCGGCAATCACCAGGACAACGCTAAGGAGAATCAGAATCGCGCCCGTACGAAAAATTTTCATGGACGTAACCTTCCTGAGAAAAATCAGTCTAGAAGCCGAGCCAGAGAGCGTCAAGCATTCTCGCTCTCTGGCCCCGATGGATTAAGGTGTGGCCGCGGCTGCCGGCTTCTTTGCGCTCACGCGTTCGAACCGCATCACGTCTTTCTTACCGTCGCGATCCACACGGATGTGATCGCCCGGTAAAACGGCTCCTTCCAGAATTTGCAGCGCCAGCGGATCCTGAATCAACCGCTGGATAGTGCGGCGCAACGGCCGTGCACCGTACGCAGGATCGTATCCTTCCCGCAGCAGCAATTCCTTCGCCGCAGGCGTGAGCTCCAGAGTTATCTTCCGCTCCGCAAGAAGCTTCTCGACACTCTTCAGCAACAATCTAACGATGCGTTCCAGTTGTTCCTTGCCCAGTGGATTGAAAATCACGATCTCATCGATACGGTTCAGAAACTCCGGCCGGAACGACTGGCGAAGAGCTTCCATCGCCTCTCTCCGTGCCCTCTCCGGATCCTTCCCGGCGAACTCATAGATCGCTGCAGAACCCACGTTGCTGGTCATCACCAGAACGGTGTTGCGGAAGTCCACGGTTCGGCCTTTTCCATCGGTCAGTCGGCCATCCTCCAGAATTTGCAGCAGCACGTTGAACACATCGGGATGCGCCTTTTCGATCTCATCGAACAGCACCACCGAATACGGATGCCGCCGCACCTGTTCCGTCAGCTGACCACCTTCTTCATATCCGATATAGCCAGGAGGCGCGCCAATCAGCCGGGACACGGTGTGCTTCTCCATATACTCGGACATGTCTACCCGAATCATCAGCCTTTCGTCATCAAACAGGAATTCCGCAAGCGCTCGCGCCAGCTCGGTTTTGCCTACGCCGGTAGGGCCTAGAAATATGAATGAACCAATCGGGCGCTTGGTATCGGACAATCCTGCGCGGCTGCGACGAACTGCATTGGCCACGCGCGCCAGTGCGTCGTCCTGGCCAACCACTCGCTGGCGCAGCCGCTCCTCCATGTGCACCAGTTTCTGCGCTTCCCCTTCCAGCAAACGCCCCACCGGAATACCGGTCCATTTACTGACCAGCCTCGCGATGTCTTCTTCGTCTACTTCCTCTTTCAACATGCGCACGCCCTTTTGCATCGCCGCAAAACGTTCCTGCGCTTGTTGTGCTTCGCGCTCCGCCTGGGCAATTTTCCCATAGCGAATTTCAGCGACCTTGGCCAGATCTCCGGCTCGTTCGTAGCGATCGGCCTCCGCCTTCAGTTGCTCGATCTGCTCTTTCAGTTTGCGGATTTTTGAAATGGCTTCCTTTTCCGCCTGCCAACGCGCTTTCCGTCCGCTCGAATCTTCACGGAGCTTGGCCAGTTCTTTTTCGATTTGCGCCCGGCGTTCCACCGAATGCGCATCGGTTTCCTTTAGCAACGCCTGCCGCTCGATTTCCAGCTGCAGAATGCGCCGCTCGATTTCGTCAATTTCCGTCGGCAGCGAATCGATTTGCATGCGCAAACTGGCAGCCGCTTCATCGATCAGGTCGATGGCCTTATCCGGCAAAAACCGGTCGGAAATATATCGGTGCGAAAGTGTTGCCGCGGCGATTATGGCCGCATCCTTGATGCGCACCCCGTGATGCACTTCGTAGCGATCCTTCAATCCCCGAAGGATGGCAATGGTGTCTTCCACCGAAGGCTCGTTCACCATCACCGGTTGGAATCGACGTTCCAGCGCGGGATCTTTCTCGATGTACTTCTTGTATTCGTTCAGGGTTGTGGCCCCGATCGCGCGCAATTCTCCGCGAGCCAGCGCGGGTTTGAGCATGTTCGAGGCGTCCATCGATCCTTCTGCCGCACCTGCTCCAACCAGCGTGTGCAGTTCGTCGATGAACAGAATAATTTGCCCTTCCGCCTCTGAAATCTCTTTCAACACCGCCTTCAGCCGGTCTTCAAATTCCCCGCGAAACTTTGCCCCGGCTACCAGCGCAGCCAGGTCCAATGCCACCAACCTCTTCGTTTTCAGAACGTCTGGCACATCACCAGCGACGATTCTTTCCGCAAGCCCTTCCGCGATCGCCGTCTTGCCGACTCCCGGTTCTCCAATCAGTACCGGATTATTTTTTGTTCTGCGGGCCAGGATCTGCATCACCCGGCGGATTTCTTCGTCGCGCCCAATCACCGGATCCAGTTTCGAACGCCGCGCCAGATCGGTCAGGTCGCGCGCGTATTTTTCCAGCGCCGCATAGGTCGTCTCTGGGTTCTGCGAAGTCACGCGCTGGCTTCCGCGCACTCCCGCCAGGGCTTGCAGAATCGCTTCGTAAGACGCTCCATTCTTCTTCAGCAATTTCCCCGCGGGATCCCGATCCGCTCCCGCAATGGCCAGAAACAGATGTTCCGTCGAAACGTACTCATCCTTGAATTTGGTCGCTTCGTCAAACGACTTTTCCAACACATCGTTCAACTCGCGACCCAAATGCTGTTGCGCAAATCCCTGCACTTTGGGAAGGCGACCGATCTCGCGCTCAATGTCTTGCTCCAACAACTCCGTTCGAATACCCAGCCGGGCCAGCAGCGGCGGCACTACGCCATCCTGCTGCTTCACCAGCGCTTCGAGCAAATGGATCGGCTCCACTGCTTGATTCTCGTGGCGCGCCGCAATTTCCTGTGCTTCCTGAAGCGCCTCCTGCGCTTTTACTGTCATTTTGTCGAATCGCAGCATATTTCCTCTCTTGAATACAAATGGGGCTGGCACCCGTCCAGCCCCATCCTAACCCCATAGCAGCCTTTTGCTGCCGAGGGCTTTCGCGGTTCTTACTTCGCCGCCGCATCCGCAGCCGGCTTTTCTACCCGGACCTTGATCTGCTTCGGCTTGGCTTCCTCGCGCTTCGGGATGCTCAGCGTCAGGACGCCATTCTGATAATCGGCCTGGATCGCTTCCGTGTTCACCGTGTTCGCCAGCGAGAAGCTTCGGCTGAACGACCCGTAGGCGCGTTCTACCCGGAGATAGTTGTTCTCGTCAACCTTCTTCTCGAACTTGCGCTCACCGCGAATCGTCAGGATGTTGTTCTCAACACGAATGTCCAACTCCTCCGGTTTGATGTCCGGCAGGTCTGCCTTGACAACCAGGTTTTGTTCGGTCTCGAAGATGTCGACCGCCGGCGCCCAAGGCGTCAAATTTGCCTCATCCGAGGAACGATCAAACGTCTCGCTGAACAGCCGGTTGATCTGATCCTGAAGAGTCGTAACCCCACGAAAGGGGTGAAAAGTGGTCAAGCTAGTTCTCATTGGATACCCTCCATATGTGATATCAATAGGATAATAAAATCTTAGCGTGTTACTGTCAAGTGGTTTCTTCTATGACCAAAGTAGTTAATTAAACATTGTTAAATCAGCATCATACAGGAGTTATGCTTTCCCGAAAGCGTCGCCTCCAGCCCTTTTCCACGTGCGAGCGCACAGGTTGCCGCTACGCTAAGGGTCATAGCCGTCATTCCGCACGAAGCGAAGAATCTCTCTTTCCGGCCACTTTGATCCGACCAACACTAAGGGAGCGGCGAATTGTTATAGTGAACAAAAATCCCGTGCGAGCGGACGAATTCAACTACGACCTTCCCAGTGACCTTATCGCGCAGCGTCCCTTGCCACAGCGCGACGCCTCGCGACTCTTGCTCCTGGACCGCAAAAACGGCGGCATGTACGATCACCAGTTCGCCGAACTGCCTGAGTTGCTGCGCGGCAACGAACTTCTGGTCTTCAACAACGCGCGCGTTCTGCCAGCGCGGCTGTTCGGCCATCGTGCGGGCGTTCACTCTCAAAAGCCTTCACGAAAGACAGCCCGCGAACATTTAACCGGCCAAGTCGAAGTTTTTCTGACCAAAAGAATCGAAGAAAATCTGTGGGAAGCTCTTGTCCGTCCTGGCCGAAAAATGCACGTTGGAGAGCGCGTCGCTTTCGGTGATGGCGAACTCGAAGGTGAAATTGTATCCCGTGGGGAACTGGGCGTTCGCACGATTCGCTTCGGCAGCAACAATGGCCGCAGCATTCCGGACAATATTGAGAAGCTAGGTCACGTTCCTCTGCCGCCTTATATTGACCGCCCCGACGAAGAATCCGACAAGCAGCGTTATCAGACCGTCTTCGCCCGCAAACCCGGCGCCGTCGCGGCGCCAACTGCGGGGCTCCACTTCACCGCCGAAATCTTAGAGCGAATACGCGCACGTGGTTGCGAGACCTGCGAACTTACCCTGGATGTGGGCCTCGGAACGTTCCAGCCCATCCATACGGAGAACCTCGAAGACCACAAAATCCATTCCGAAGCTTACGAACTCACCGAAGCAGTCGTCGAAAAAATCCGCCAAGCAAAACGCGACAAGCGCCCTGTGCTGGCTGTTGGCACAACCGTAGTCCGCACTTTGGAAGACGCCGCGGCTCGTTCGTCGCCCGAGATGCTCATTTGCTCTGGTCGCGCCGAAGCTCAACTATTCGTTCTTCCCGGCCACCAATTCCGCATCGTGGACATGTTGCTGACAAACTTTCATCTTCCCAAATCCACACTTCTTGCACTGGTTTCCGCATTTGTCGGCAAAGACTATATTCTAGCCGCCTATCGTCACGCGGTAGAGGCGCGTTACCGCTTCTACAGTTACGGCGACTGTATGTTGATTCGTTGATGCAGCACTGCTCGTAAGGAGAGGTATGTCTCGGGACATGCTGTCGCGCATCCTTCGCGAGACGGGAGCGCATAGAAAGGATGAGGGAGACCGAAAGGTTGACCAGTCTCCCTCGACTGCAGCGGGACAAACCCACAGTTTTGCCTTACTGGGAAATTACGAATACGCTTTTCTTTCCCTCGAATCGGAGCTCGATTACCTTGCCTTCGCCATTGGAAACCACGCTGGTATACTGCGCCTTGCTATCGCGCTCTTCCCAACGCCCGTCCGCTTCGGCCACCAGTTTTTTGCCATTCAGGATCGCCAGGTGATTGCCGTCGATCATAAACCGGTAGTCGCCCGCCTTGACGTCCGTCTGCCCCACTCTTACATCGTGAGTAATCGGAACAGTGGTGGACATGGGCTTAGCGAATGCCGGGATTGCTACCGCCAGAGCGCCTGCCAATACGAGATTCGCGAGGAGCGATTGCTTTTTCATGTGAGTCTTATTCCTTTCCACTATCGAGTCAACCGGAAGCGTGTTGCTTGGAGGGAAGAGTTGACACACAGGTAGGAGAGGAGTAGCCTCGCGTTCGAGGCACCTCTTCGTCCTGGTCAAGAGCCGGAACAACTGAGTGTCACTGGCCCCGCGGCTGCCACCGCGGGGTTTTCTTTCCGATTCTCTGTCCATCCCGCTACAGCCTGAATGCCGGCTGCACTGGTATAGACGAAACACACTCTGTATATGTTTCGCAGGTTACTGTTCTTTTTTGATGTCATTTTTACAGGAACGAACATGCCGTCGCTTTCCAGCCCTCTCACTTTGCGTTGTGCATATTACGCTCTGTTCATCTATACTCTTCTGCGCGGTCGGACGCGGGATGCGAACTTTAGTTCTTAGTGATCTCCATGCCAATTTGGCGGCTCTGCAAGCCTCGCTCCAGGCAGCGAATGGCCAATGGCAGCGAGTGGTGTGTCTCGGTGATGTTGTTGGTTACGGCCCCGATCCCAACGAAGTGACCACTCAGCTTCGCGAGTTGGGCGCCGTTACCATCCGCGGCAATCACGATAAAGCTGTTGCCGAATTGATGAATACCGACGATTTCAATCCAGTTGCCAAGATGGCTGTTGAGTGGACTCGCTCTCAGCTTTCCAACGAAAATCTGGACTGGCTCGCCGCCTTGCCGCAAGGCCCACTCGAAGCCGATGGCCTGATGCTTGTGCATGGCGCCGTTCAGGATGAAGATGAATACGTGTTCACTCCGTCTCAAGCGCTCGAGGGCTTGCTCGACTCTACATCGCAGGTGACCTTCTACGGCCATACCCACCATCAGGGTGGCTTTGCTTATCAGGATTCGCAACTGGAAGTGTTGCAGCTTCATCCCAGAAACAACGAGCTGCACTGCGCATTAGAAATCGAAAACCAAAAACATTATTTGCTGAATCCCGGTTCCGTGGGACAGCCACGTGACGGCGATCCGCGCGCCAGCTTTGCCATCGCCGACCTCGATCATCACGCTGTCGAATTCTGGCGCGTCGCTTACGATATTAAGCAGGTCCAGGAACGCATGCGATCCGCCCGGCTACCCGAGCCGCTCGCCCATCGGTTGACCCTCGGACGTTAGCCGCCTGGCGACAGGCGCAGTGAAAATTCTCATGCCCGCCACCTTCGACAATCCCGAAACTCCCCAAAGTAAGCCAAAACTTTCCCCGCTTACGATAGCAATAGGAATCGTGGCGGCTGCTGCGATTCTGCTGAGCCTGTGGTTTTTGTTCGAGCCGCTTCAGAATCGGCCAACGATTGCCCTGCAACAATCCGTAAACTTGAAAATGAACCCGGCCGAACAGCAATACGCAAAAAACATCGATATCGGAAACATTGCCATGACCCGGGCGGAAAATTTCCTCCATCAGGAAGTGACCACCATGACTGGAGAAGTGCACAACGCCGGAAATCAACAGGTCGTGGCCTTGAGCCTAACCGCCGAATTTTTCGACGACATGAATCAGGTTGTCTTACGCGAAACTCGGCCTGTTCTGTTGAATCCGCGAGTGCCCCTCGCTCCTGGAGACCGCCGCGCTTTTGAAATCTCCTTCGATCACGTCCCAACTTCTTGGAATATGCAGGCGCCCACCGTTCGCGTCGCCCGTTTGCAATTGCCCGCCCAGAAACAATAGCTCGTTTATCATAAAGTTAGTTTATGATTACGTTATGGATTTGGCAGAAGAGCTGCGGACCAGTCTGAACGATCTTTTCGCCTCTGGCTCCGTCGAGATCCGCGAATCCGCCGGAAGGACCACCCCGGCCAGCCCACTCTCCTGGGAGCTACGTGGCCTGCCCACCAAGCCGTTGCTTCATCTCTGGGCCGACAACTGCAACCTGACACGCCGCGTTCTCGCTATCGCCGATCATTCCGACACCCAGATTTCGCTTTCTGTAGAACGTTTCGGACGCACAGCGCCCGAACGGATGGACCTGGTCCGCTTGGATTTTACTCGCAGCCCCAAACAGATCTCCCGGGAGGACTTCTGCGATCAGCTGCGACGCATCCTGGCCGAACAATTTCCCGACGAGTCCGTGGAGAAGCTCTCCATCGCCGCGGATTTGGAGCACACCCTCTCTCGTATTTATGCGCGCGGCATTTCCCGCAAGGGAGCCATCCGCGGTGCATTTCTAGCCGTGCCCGAAGGCGAAACCCAAGACGCCATCGAAAGCAGCCTCACCTTTGCTCTCTTGTGGTTGGAACGCGCAAGGCAGTCGGCCAGTTACGCCAACCTATCGTTACTGCGATTGATTTTGCCGCAAGGCAAGTCACCGCTTTTGCTGCACCAGTTCGGCTGTCTCGATGCGCGCCTGGCTATACAGATCTACGAACTCAATTCCCAACAGGAAAGTCTCGAGCGCGTGGAACCGCGCACCGATGGCAACGTAAGAAGTTGGCTGGTCCCTCTTCGCGAATCTGAGCTGCTGCTCAGCCGGTCACAAAACGACCTCTCCAGAATCGTGGCCATCGCGCCCGATGCTATCCGTGCTCATGCAATCCCGCGAGACCAGGAAGTGCTGCTACGTTTCCGCGGCCTTAACTTTGCTCGTTGGCAGGATGGCCAGATTTACTTTGGCAATAGTTCTCTTTGGCAGCCGTTATCCCCAAGAACCGAACGTGATCTCCAGCACCTGGTCCGCCAGCTTAAAGATTTTCGTAACCCTCTAGCCACCAACCTGCGCCATCCTTTTTATCGAGCCCAACCGGAACGCTGGATGCAAACCATCGTCATGCAAGATATCAGTCGCCTTGATGTCACCTTGAATCCAGAACGCGTCTATGAACAAGTGATCGCCAATTCCGCGGGACAACACGGCGTACTCGATCTGTTGACCGTGACCACGGCCAATCGCCTCGCGATTCTGGAATTGAAGGCTACCGAAAATCCTGAGCTACCGTTGCAAGCCGCCGATTATTTTGATCGCATCCGGCGACATCATGCTCAGGGCGACCTCGCACGGTACGGTTACTTTCCTCAGCTCCAACTTCAATCCGCCCCACCCATCGTTTATTTAGTGGCTCCAGCTCTGCGCTTTCATCCGACCACAGAGACAATCCTCAAATACCTGTCGCCCGAACTGGAAATTATTCGCGTAGGTTTGACCGAAAGTTGGCGCCGCGGTTTGCGGGTTGTCCTGCGCCGGTAAATAAAGATAGAGCCGCAGCGTCGCATGCAGTCAAAGGAACTTGCGTTCCTCAAAATTCAGGGTAAAATCGTATCAATTTCCCGGCTCAGGTAGGGTTCTTGTGAATTTCTCGGCAACTGTTCGGCAAGCGGATGGGGTCTCCCTCATCGATGTTACTGGGTGGCTTACTTCCTTCGAAGCCAAAGCCTTCCGTCAAATGGTTCATGATCTCCTCAAGCAGGGACACGCCAATATCGTTTTGAATCTCACTGGTCTAGAGTATCTGGACAGCTCGGGTGTCGGAGAACTCGTTCGCAATTACATGAGCGTGGTGAAAAAAGGCGGCGCCATGAAGGTAGTGGGGCTTGCACCAAAGGTCGAGCAAATCCTGAAGGTCACTCAGTTGTATCAAGTCTTCCCCGAATTCCCGGACGAAGCTTCCGCGCTAGAAAGTTTCTCTCCTGTACGAAATGCCTCAGTCTGAATTCTTCTCTTCGTAGTCGGCACAGAACACCGCTGAATCGGGAGTATATTCAACATAGGAAGTACGCTTTGTTCGGCCCGTCGGAACCCTGCAGCCTCTTACTGTCCTCGTCATTCCGAGCGCAGCGAGGAATCTCTCTTCGATTGCAAATGAGCGCGAGAAAAACCGTAAACAAATCGCCCGTAAAAGGAGAGAAGCAGCTAGGGTGTGGACCCTAGCTGCCTCCCGGGGTGTGTCCTCGAAGTGGTTGTTACTAATTTAGATGCACGAAAGCGAAAAAGGTTTCCAAAAAATGAAGGCCGCAGAGAATTACTCAATGCAGATGTAAGCTTCAATAAAACAAGTATTTACGCCACCGCTCGTCCCGGTGGCCAATTAATCTCATCAATTGCCGCGATGTATGTAGCGTGAACGGTCGCGGGCGCCGCGCCAGTTTCAGCCCCGCTTCTTCCGGAGTTCGATCGCCCTTATTGTTATTGCAGCGATAACAGCACGCTACAAGGTTTTCCCACGACGAGCGACCCCCGCGCGATCTCGGTATTACATGGTCCAGAGTAAGTTCTGAGCTCGGAAACATCTTTCCGCAGAACTGGCAGGTATTCCGATCGCGCAGCAGAATGTTCTTCCGCGAAAGTGCCCGGCTCTGCTGCGGAATGTGACGGTAAGCCAGCAAGCGAATCACCGAAGGCACCTTATGCGAATGTGCGGATGAATGCACTTCCGCATTGTGCAACTCTTCGGCCTGCGCCACACCTTTCAACAGCAACACCATAGCCCGGCGCACGGCGGTTACATTAATGGGTTCGTATGTGGCGTTAAGAACCAGGACTGGTTCTTGCATCAACGAGGTGCGAGCAGGAACGAGCGGGGCATGCCTTCCGATGTTCCCCGAAGCGCTGGACGCAAGCGTTCCACCCGCTTCGGGGGAATGTCGCCCCCTGTGGTCTATCGCCTCTGGTCGTCTGGCGTTCATCGCCCGTCCTTCCGACTACGGGTGTTGGCCGAAGGAGCCAAGTGGCCGGGTGGCACGGGCGATTGTGAGGCCCACTACCGATTTGGCGCCGGCTTCGCGTAATGCGCGTGAACACGCATCCAGCGTCGCTCCCGTCGTCATTACATCATCTAGCAGCAAGATTCGTAAATTGTCAACCTGACCCCGCTTTCGAATAGCAAAAGCGCCACGTACCGCTTCCCAACGCTCCTCGCTTCGTAGCAGATGTTTCTCGGGACGTGGCCGCGAGCGCATTAACAATACTGCCTCATAGGGCACACACAGTTGTTTGGCCAACGGGCGCCCGATCAGATCCACTTGATTGAACCCGCGCTCGCGCCTTCGCTGTCGGTGCAACGGAACCGGGACGATGGTGTCCGCAGCCATTCGTTCACCTTCTGTTTTCACCAGTTCGGCCAGTCGCTTCGCAAACCAGTTCCCAAGCGGTTCGATCTGCTCGTGCTTCAACAGCACTATCGCCCGCGCCAACGTTCCTTCATACAAACCGAAACTGCGCGCCGACTCAAACGCGAATCGACGCTGCTGGCAGTCCGCGCAATACGATGTCTCGTTTGGGAACTCTGGATCGAACGTACCTGGTTGCCCGCAACCGTCGCAGTGCCCTGGCGGAATCTCCTGGAAAGAGCAAAGGCAATGAGAGCAGAGCGGCAGTCGCCGGGCATCCGTGAGAAGTTCGTCACACAACCGGCAGTTTGCCGGAAAGCACACGCTCGCCAGTGCTCCCGAAATATGCTCGAGCAGTTGCCACGTCGGGCTGGCAGATGAAAAAAGAGGCATAGGCCAATCCCGCTTGCCTATGCTTATTATGTAGCAGTTACTGTACTTTTCGGGTAGATACCGGCGCCGAGCTTATAGCAGCCCTTGTTCCATCTTTTCCTGACAGGAAATACAGTGCTTGGCCCAGGGCACCGCTTCCAATCGCTTCTGCTGCATCTCTTCATGACAGATGGCGCAATTTCCGTATTCCTCTCCCCGAATCCGCTTCAGCGCTTCATCAATCATGTGCAGAATGTTGCGATCGCTGCTGGTTTGCCCAAACAAAAATTCCTTTGTGTAGGAATTCGCGGCCTTGTCCGCAAGATCTACTGTAGGATCGTCATCAGCCTGCCGTCCCTCTTCTTCTGTCCGCGTGATGGTTTTCACCAGTTCGTCCCTGCGGGTTAGCAACTTCTTCTTGTAATACTCCAGACGCTTCTTGTCCATTGTACCCTCCCCCAGATGGCTCTAGGGGCCACCTAAAAACTTGGTAGTGTAGACCGACTTTCGAGCACTGTCAAGACATTGCACCACCAACTCGCAAGAATCGGGACAAATCCCGCGATTTTGATGCTGGAATTTAGATTCAAGGTTGCTTCTTGCGTTGTACCGTTGTACCAATGAGTTATCAGCTACATCCAACGCAATCGACCGCGAACATCTAATGTGACCTGCATCACAAGAGTTCACTCCCCCACATGAGATATTCAAAATAACTACGGATAGAGGATCCAGAAAGCTCACCGCGAATCTATCCCAACAGAAAGGAGTCTTCATGTTCAAAAAAAGCATGATCCTGCTGGGTACGCTAGTGGTGGCCACCAGCTTATGCCTCGCGCAGAATCAGACCGGCCAAAAGCCCGTGGTGAAGGACACTGTCATTCAACAGACCAACGCAACGTCAGGCAAAGACATGTTCACGCAGTATTGCGCCCCTTGTCATGGTGTTGACGGTAAAGGTAATGGTCCAGCCGCGAGTGCCATGAAATCGCAGCCGACCGATCTCACCCAATTGGCCCGGAAGCACGATGGGAAATATCCGGCCAATACCGTTGCCAGCGTGCTCAAATTTGGTGGTGCCCCGACGGGCGCGCATGGTTCTGCCGAAATGCCAGTATGGGGTCCGCTGCTCCACTCGCTGGATAAGTTCCACGACGCCGTGGTTCAACAGCGCATCAGCAATATCGTGAGCTATATCGAGACCCTCCAAGTAAAATAGTCCCCGGTATCAAATCTGCTCCAAGGCAGAAAGCCGGTGCTTTCTGCCTCTTTTTTTGCTCGCTCGGCAATTTCCCATCGCAACTTCCACGACTACTCCCCTCAAGAAATCAGCCTAAATAATGACCCCCAGCGAGAACAAAGCTCTTTACCGAGCGTCTAGAGACGTAAATGCACGTGGGTGTTTCCGAACGGACGGCCAGAAACCGGATCGCGCCATGGCCGCATCCTGACGAAGGGTCGGTATGCCAACTATCTTCAAAGGAGATGCCGTGATCAAGAAACAGTTTCTGATTGCCTCTTTGGGCCTATTTATCGCGCTTCCCATCTATTCGAGAAAGAGCGCCACTTCGCCAATACCACAACAAGCCATTACCCCGGACGACAAATCGTCCCCCAGTTACGACATGAAGGCGCAAGCTCTTGTCGATCTCCACACCCTGCAGCACAAATACGTGCAATTAGCCCAATCCATTCCTGCGGATAAATACACCTGGCGCCCCGAACCGGGCACCCGTTCGGTCAGCGAGCTGTTCTTGCACGTGGCCGCGGCAAACTATGACATTCCGCCGATGATGACCGGCACCACTCCTGCGCCGGACTTTCACAAAGAAGGCTACGAAAAATCGACAACCGACAAAGCTCAGATTATCGAACAGTTAAACAAGTCGTTCGCCTACGCGATTGCCGCGGTTCAAAAGATGTCCAATGCGGATTTTGCCAAAGCCGAAAAGAAATTAGGCCCGGACGCGAACGATGGCGACGTCGTCTACATCCTGGTAACCCACAACCACGAGCACCTGGGGCAGTCCATCGCCTACGCTCGCATCAACGGCATCACACCGCCATGGACAGAAGAAGCCCAAAAGAAGAATGCCAAGCCCGCCGCAGATTAAGCTGCGAGATCGACGAACAACCCTTCCAGAAGCACGGCGCATCTATCTGTATGCTGGCAGGATATTTTGAAAGGGTCTTGACCTAAAGTCGGGACTCTTTCGCATCCCGAGACGTTTTTCACAGCTTCCACAGGCATGTGGAAAGCCGGTCAAAAAAGTATTTTGAAGGGCCTTGACATCTCGGGTGATTTTAGTAAGATTACAAATGGCTCGGAGCTGTCCGTAAGCACCGGACCGTGCAGGGGATTCACAGTCGGGTCTGAAGTAATCCAAGGAACAGATCCTATAGTGAGGCGCCTTATTAGCACAGGCTAGAAACGTTGAGCATCGCGCAAAATCACTCACCTGAGTGATTGTGCCCGGCGCTCGGCGCCGGGTTTCGTATTTTATGGGCTCTTTTTTGCGGCATTCCGCACCTAGGAGCTCGGGTCCTCCGCAAGGAGGACGCTCCAGCGCAAGCTGGGGCCCCCGAAGGACTCGGGGACAACGTTCTTTGACAACAGTAAGGCTGGCAAGTTCACGCCGACAAACTCTGGGCTGATTACGGTCTGCCTGGAGGACTGATGGTGTGGATTATTACAAGTTCTGCTCGAGTATGTTGAGCAGTACTGTGGATTTACAAGGCGAACTCAGTCAAGCACCTGCCAATTTCAGAGTCGACAGTCCCGGCGCCGCGCAAGCGGACCACGGAATAATGGATCTGCAAGAGACAGGGCGGACGAACTGGTGGAAACCCGCAGCTTAGCCACTGCGGCGAGTTTTGGGTCGCGCACGCGATTCGAAGCACCCTGGGAAACGACGTATTGAGTGAGTTTTATGATTAAGCTACTAAGGGCGTACGGTGGATGCCTTGGCGCTAGAAGGCGATGAAGGACGTGGCAAGCTGCGATAAGCCTCGGGGAGCCGCAAGCAGGCTTTGATCCGGGGATTTCCGAATGGGGAAACCCGGCGGGATGAACTCCCGCTACAGCCGGCTGAATACATAGGCCGGTATGAGCTAACTCAGGGAAGTGAACCATCTCAGTACCTGAAGGAAAATAAATCACAGAGATTCCGAAAGTAGCGGCGAGCGAAATCGGAAAAGCCCAAACCCAAGTGTTTACACTTGGGGGTTGTAGGACCGCATGAGTAGAGTTACCAATCCGGACATTACGCGAACCCGATGGAAAGCGGGACCATAGCGTGTGACAGTCACGTAGCGGAAAGTGGACCGGACTCGAAGCGGCATCCTGAGTACCACGAGACACGTGAAATCTCGTGGGAAACTGGGGAGACCACTCTCCAAGGCTAAATACTCTCTAGCGACCGATAGTGAACCAGTACCGTGAGGGAAAGGCGAAAAGCACCCCTGCGAGGGGAGTGAAATAGAACCTGAAACCGTATGCTTACAAGCAGTCGGAGGGCCATGCATAGACTTCGGTCTATGAAAGCCTGACGGCGTGCCTCTTGCTTAATGAGCCGGCTAGTTAATGTCACGTGCAAGGTTAAGCGCAAGCGAGCCGTAGCGAAAGCGAGTCCGAATAGGGCGACAAGTACGTGGTATTAGACGCGAAGCGGGATGATCTACCCTTGGCCAGGTTGAAGGTCGCTTAACCGCGACTGGAGGACCGAACAGGTGTGAGTTGAAAATCGCTCTGATGAGCTGAGGGTAGGGGTGAAAGGCTAATCAAATTCCGTGATAGCTCGTTCTCCCCGAAATGTCTTTAGGGACAGCCTTGCATGAATTGCCACGGTGGTAGAGCACTGAATGGACTAGGGACCAACTCAGGTTACCGAATCCAATCAAACTTCGAATGCCGTGGACAACTATGCGGGAGTGAGACTACGAGGGATAAGCTTCGTGGTCAAAAGGGAAACAGCCCAGATCGCCAGCTAAGGTCCCTAACTATGTGCTAAGTGGGAAAGGAAGTGTATTCGCTCGGACAGCCAGGAGGTTGGCTTAGAAGCAGCCATCCTTTAAAGAAAGCGTAACAGCTCACTGGTCAAGCGGATATGCACCAACAATCCAACGGGGCTCAAGCACATGACCGAAGCTGCGAAATTATACGAAAGTATACTTGGTAGGGGAGCATTGCGTGGTGAGCAAAGGTAGACTGAGAAGACTACTGAATGCCACACAAGAGACCCTGCCGGCATAAGTAGCGATAAACACGATGAGAACTCGTGTCGCCGAAAGTCTAAGGTTTCCTGAGGAAGGTTAATCCGCTCAGGGTTAGGCGGGTCCTAAGGTGAGGCCGAAAGGCGTAACTGATGGATAACAGGTCAACATTCCTGTCCCGCCTGGTGACGTTTGACGATGGGGTGACGCAGAAGGATAAGGGAGTCTCCTGATGGATGGAGATTGCCCAGCGTAAGCCGGTTCCCACTGGCAAATCCGTGGGGACATTAACGGTGAGGCTGGGGACGAGACCGTTAGGTCGCAAAGTTCCTGATTTCACGCTGCCAGGAAAAACCTCTAAGGAGTCTTCCAGGCGCCCGTACCACAAACCGACACAGGTAGACGAGGTGAATATCCACAGGCGCTCGAGAGAACGCTTGCTCAGGAACTAGGCACATTAGTCCCGTAACTTCGGGAGAAGGGACGCCGCTGTAGGGTTTATAGCCCGATGCGGTCGCAGTGAATCGCGCTCTGCAACTGTTTAACAAAAACACAGCTCTCTGCTAAGTCGAATACGACGTATAGGGGGTGACACCTGCCCGGTGCCGGAAGGTTAAAGCAAGGGCTTAGCCGCAAGGCGAAGGCCTGAACTGAAGCCCCGGTGAACGGCGGCCGTAACTATAACGGTCCTAAGGTAGCGAAATTCCTTGTCGGGTAAGTTCCGACCTGCACGAATGGTGGAATGATAGAGCGACTGTCTTGGCAAGCGGCTCGGCGAATTTGTGGTTCCGGTGAAGACGCCGGATGCCCGCATCTAGACGGAAAGACCCCGTGCACCTTAACTGCACTCTGGTCATGAGTAACGGTCCGATCTGCGTAGCATAGGCAGGAGCCTGTGAACTTCTGGTTTCGGCTGGGAGGGAGGCACCAGTGAAATACTGCCCTGATTGAACTGTCGCTCTAACCTACCACCCGTGACGGGTGGGGAGACACGGCCAGACGGGTAGTTTGACTGGGGCGGTCGCCTCCTAAACTGTAACGGAGGCGCTCAAAGATCGGCTCAGGTGGATTGGAAACCCACTGTGGAGTGCAAGAGCATAAGCCGGTTTGACTGTGAGACCTACAAGTCGAGCAGGAACGAAAGTTGGATCTAGTGATCCGGTGGTCCCGCGTGGAAGGGCCATCGCTCAACGGATAAAAGGTACGCCGGGGATAACAGGCTGATCTAAGCCAAGAGTTCACATCGACGCTTAGGTTTGGCACCTCGATGTCGGCTCATCGCATCCTGGGGCTGTAGAAGGTCCCAAGGGTTAGGCTGTTCGCCTATTAAAGCGGTACGTGAGCTGGGTTCAGAACGTCGCGAGACAGTTCGGTCCCTATCTGGTGTGGGCGCAGGAAACTTGCGAGGAGTTGTCCCTAGTACGAGAGGACCGGGATGAACAGACCCCTTGTGTACGAGCTGTCACGCCAGTGGCACCGCTCGGTAGCGAAGTCTGGAAGAGATAAATGCTGAATGCATCTAAGCATGAAGCTCGCCTCAAGATAAGGTTTCCCAAGGCATCAATGCCTATGAAGGACAGTCGCAGACTACGACTTTGATAGGCGGGAGGTGTAAGCGTAGCAATACGTTCAGCTGACCCGTACTAATCGTCCGTTCGGCTTAATCATAAAACTTTCTCAAGCCGTCGATCCGATCAGGATCGACGCCCTGAGGAGCCTCTTCGGCAACGAAGGGCCTCTCCGGGCTTCGAGAAAGATTGCAATTCGTCTTGTTGTTCACAGTATGTTCGGCAGCGGGCCGAACTTGTAACGCCAGCCTCTGTTGTCAAGCTTCATCGCTTTTTGCGGTGCGAGTTTACGAGTTTCCGGTGGTCATACCGCGAGGGTCACACCCGTTCCCATCCCGAACACGGAAGTTAAGCCTCGCCGGGCCGATGATACTGCACGGGTAACTGTGTGGGAACGTAGGTCGCCGCCGGGATAATTTCAAAGTAAAGGGCCCGATCTCCGGATCGGGCCCTTTTTTTGTTTTTCGAGAGCGTCGAGGTTCCATCACGTTTCGCTGACACCGCGAGCGACACGATGCTAGAGCCCCCATCCCCAAGACAGTGTTTCATCTTTTTCCTATAATGCCTGCCTATTCCATCGCTTCTCATTTGGAGGGTCCTTATGGCCGGGAATTTCCGGGGCGCATCCACCCTGCTGTTGTTGCTGTTGCAGGCAACGTTTGTGGCCACACTTCATGCGCAACAGCCGCCCGGTTCGCCTGGCCCGCTCCGGCTCACGTTGAAAGAAGCGGTACAGTTAGCGTTGAAGCAAAATCCGCAGCAAATCATTGCGAAATTGCTGGTCAGGGAAAGCGAGCATAACGCGCAGGTCGCTCGGTCGTCGCTCCTTCCACAGGCCGGGATCACCGCCGAGGGTTCGCTCGACCAGTACAACTTGCAAACCGTCGAACGATTGCCCCATCGCACGCCAGCCGGACCTTATCAATATATCGATGCGGGCGTCGGTTATTCGCAGACACTTCTGGACCTTCCACAAATCCGCGGATATCAGATTGGTCGCGAAGGCAGAAAAGAAGCGCGCGCAGACGAACAGACCACACACGAAATTGTCGTCACCGCAGTTGTGGAGCAGTATCTGATGGTGCTCCGCGCCCTGGCCACCAGAGATGCCGCGAACGCGCGCGTCGTTTTGGCCCAGCGGCTTTATGAGCAAGCTAAGCAACTACAGAGCACCGGAATTGGGTTGAACATTGATACCGTGAGAGCCAACGTGGAATTGCAAAACGAACAACAGAACCTGATCGATGCGGAAGCGCAAACACGCACGACAACATACGCCCTCGCCGAGCTTCTCGACCTTCCTCGCGATCAGGAACTGGAAGTGACTGATCACCTGGAGTTCTACAATCTGCCGGCCATTGCCAGGGAAGCCCTACTCGATCAGGCGTTAACATACCGCCCTGAGGTGCGCTCGGTGAATTCACAGATGCGAATCGCGAAATTGTCAACCGACGCCACACGGGAACAATCGTTTCCGCAAATAGGATTTACTGGCTTCTGGGGCTATCAGGGAGAGCATTTCAACGACGGCATCCCCGCATACGCGTACACCATCTCTTTGGCCTTTCCGCTTTTCACCGGTGGCCGGATCCGCGCTCAACTCGCAAATGCAAAGCTGGAACAGCAGCACGTTGACGAAAATCGCCGTCTCCTGAATGATCGGATCGTCCGGGAAGTGAAGACTGCGTTCGAAGATCTGAATGCGGCCCAGAGCGCGGTGGACGTGGCGAACCTGGGTTACAAATTGGCCCAGGAAGAAGTAGCCCAGGCGGAGCGGCGCTTTCAAGCCGGCGTGACAACCAACGTGGAAGTGGTCACCGCGCAAGATGCCTTAGCCCGCGCCAGCGACAATCAGATCGGCGCATTCTATCAGTTCAACCTGGCCCGCGCAGCACTGGCTCGAGCTACAGGCCAGATCGAATCGATGTACAGCAAATAAGGTGAGCCGATCATGAGTTCCTCGCCCCCCTCTTCTTCAGTCGCGCAAGTGAACGGCACATCGGACAAACCTCCGATCGATTCCGGGCAGCCGCCACATTCTTGGGCAACTCGAATCCGAGAGCTGAACCCTTTTGCCAAAGCCGCGATCGTTTTGCTGCCCATTTTGATTGCTGTAGCTTGGTACATCTATTCCGGACAGGTCACCACCGACGACGCTCAGGTTGATTGCCACATCACGGCTGTTGCGCCGCAGGTGCCCGGCTATGTGGTCACGCTGTACATCAACGACAACACGCCCGTCAAAGAGGGGGACGTGCTGCTGCAAATCGATCCCAGGACCTACGAGGCGGAAGTGCAGCAAGCCAAAGCCGCGCTTGATGTTGCCGAGGCGCAGGCCAACTCCGCAAAACTCCAGATTGGATTGACCCGCGAAACGACTACCAACAGCACCAATGGCGCCACCGCTCAACAGCAATCCGACGCCGCCGATTACGCCAGCGCTCAGGCCCAACTCGAACAGTCGGCCACCGCCAATCTTCAACTAGCTCAGGCCAATGTAGCCGCCAAACTGGCGACCAACGAACGGGCGCAGAGCGACTTGGCGCGTTACACGCCTTTGCTGTCCACCGGAGACGTCTCGAAATTTCAATACGATGCGGTCGATGCAGCCGCGCGCGTGGCCAAAAGCGAATTGGAAGCCGCCCAGCAACAATTGGCCGCGGCGCAACAGGCGGTGGATATTTCCCGCGCGAATACACGCTCGGCGCAGGCCCGGCTGTCCCGTTCGCAGTCACAGGTGCTGGAGACCAAAGCCCGTGAACGCCAAATCCCGATTACCGAGGCGGTGTATAAATCCGCGCTGGCTTCCGTCGAGCGGGCCAAAGCGACATTGCAGCAAGCGCAACTGGACCTCGGTTACACCCGCATCACCGCGCCGATCACCGGCCAGGTTACACAGCGTTCCGTCGATCTTGGCCAGTACGTGTCGCCGGGCCAGCTTCTGTTCACCATCGTTCCCTTGAGCCAGGTCTATGTCACCGCGAATTTCAAGGAAACTCAATTGGCTAAAGTCGCTCCAGGTCAGCGAGTTCGTATACGCGTCGACACATACAGCGACGATTTCGAAGGCGTGGTTGATTCTCTCGCTGGCGCCACGGGCTCGCGACAGGCCTTGCTTCCTCCGCAAAACGCCACCGGCAATTTCATCAAGGTGGTCCAGCGCATTCCAGTGAAAATTCTGGTGAAACCGCCAAAAAATCCAAACCTCGTTTTGCGTCCCGGCATGAACGTGGAAGCAACCATTTATCTTCGATAACGCGGAAGGACACGCATGAGCTACCTAGGTGGATACCTGCCTGCAGGCGCGGAAGAGTGGGAGAAGGAAGAGGCCAAATATATCAGCCGCTCGTTGAGCGGCCTTTCCCGCAGCCGGAAAATGGCCATCCTGCTGAGCGTTGGACTGGTCACCGCCATCGAAATTTCCAACCGCCTTTCCGTCAACGTGTTGCTCCCCGATATGCAAGGCAATGTGGCCGCCAGTTCTGACGATATCAGCTGGGTACTCATTCTTTACAACTTGGGATTTCTCTGTTCGCTCGCTCTTGCTGCCTGGATGACCCGGGTTATCGGCGCGCGACGGCATTTGTTGTTCAGCATTGGGCTTTATTCGATTGGGGCATTTGGCTGCTTCCTTAGTGCCCGCAGCTTGGACCTCTTGTTAGTCTCGCGCTTGATCATGGGGTTTGGCGGTGGGGCCTTTCTGGTGCGTGCCGTGATTCTGGCCGGGCTGATGTTTCCAGGGGCCGCCCGGATTCAGGCGGTCACCTGGTTGTACGCGGTCCTATTTTTATTCGAGATCACCTATCCGATCGGTATGGGATGGATTGACGACCAGATTCATTGGAATTACGCGTTTTTGATAGATTTCCCATTCTTGATAATCGCAGTCCTTTGCATCTGGAAGTTCATTCCGCCGGGATATTTGTTTCGGCGCACCGGGGAAACCAGTATTGACTTACGCGGCGCGACTCTGATCATCGCTTCACTGGCGTGTTTGCAGGTGGCCCTCAGCCGCGGCGAACGCGATCTGTGGTTCGAATCCTACTGGATTGCCGCCACACTAATTGCGTCAATCGTATTTTTTATAGCGTTTCTGTGGTGGGATAGCCGGCCACAGAACACATCGCCCATTTTTCACCTGCACATGATCTGGCGCCAAGCTCCTATGCGCACCTCATTCGGCCTGGTGCTGATCGTTGGAGCGATTCTGGGCGCGGGTCTGTTTGTTGCGCCGCAATATTTGCGCTATGTGCAAAACTACAGTGCCACTCAGACCGGCGGTTTTATCTCCATGTACACCACCGGCCTCGGGCTGGGATTGGTGCTTTCCCTTCGCGTTCTGATTCCTCGTTATGGCGGGCGGTCCACCTTGGGATTGGGGTTGGTGCTCCTGATCGCCACGTGTGCGCTGATTATCTACATCTGGACACCCACCACGCCCACCAAAATCCTCGCTCCCGCTATTTTTCTTCAGGGCTTTTCACTGGCTCCCGCTCTGCTGGGCGCGGCAAACATCGTTACTGCCAACGCCGCACTTCCGGATGTCAATGACGTTTCCACCACCTACTTTTTCGTGCGTCAATTGGGCAATACCTTCGGTGTGACCGCTGCGACCATCTTGTTCGACCATCGGATGACACTACACTCTTCGCGCCTACTGGATGTCGCCAACCGCCTCGACCCCATAGTGCGCTCCACACTGTCGCAGTATGCCGCTGTAATTCACCGCAACGGAGGCGGGGACGTTTTCCCGGCCTTAGGCGCTCTGCAGCTGTTTCAATCGGACGTCATCACGCAAAGCCGCCTTCTTTCCTACATCGATATTTATTTCGGTTTGGCGGTTATCGCGGGAGTCGGGCTAGTTTCGCTGGTCTTCACACGGATCGAAAGGAAGCTTGCCCCCCATCATTTCCACCCCTGGTAGCACACCCAAAAGTTTGCGCCCGCGTGGTTCCGGATCGATCGTTTTTCGCCAGCGCATAGACCGCCACATTCGTTTCGAGGAACGCCCTAGCGCAGTTTCCGGTGGTCATCGAGCCCTGTTTTTTGGAGAACGGCGGGTGGCCCACAGGTCGAACGGTAAGGAGAATTTGGGTGCCGCACCCTTTGGTGTGTAAGGGTGCGGGTTTTCTCTTGGGTTCTCCGTCTTCCGCCAATCGATCTCGATCAACCCCCGCGCCAGATTGTCCGAAGTGATCTGCTCGATCCGAACCATCCCCCTACTCTACAGTGCGATTTCACCTCGCGGTCATGGGGTTCCCCGCCTCAGGCCATTCCGTTCGAAACGGAACCCATCTTTCGAATTGCAAGTCCTATTCGAATGGTCGACACAAAACGGCGCAACTGCCGTCAACCCACGCGGAATTCTCTTTACTGTATGATTATTATATGGTAATGTATGCGTTGCTGATCGAATTGGCTATGCGGACCGGGATCCCGGTTCACCGCTCTTTGAAAACCAAATTGCCTAACCATATGTAAAAGTAGCCATTTGCATAACCCATTCAGAATAAATGCGTCTGCAAGGCGTGGGTGTACTGGAATATCTATTTGGTTAACATTATACCGTAGCGTGCTGTACGCGCATTTCGCCCAACTTCTTTCCTTCCTTCCACTTGCGCAACAGTACAGAAAAACAAGGGGGGAGGGGGTCCCGTACAGTACAGATCGGCAGGCCGGCTGCACCATCTGGCCGCCACCAAGTCAACCTTCGCAGCAGGACAGAGCGCGTGCCTTACGTTCCTGTATTCGTTATCATGGATATTCCGTGATTCCATCCTCCAAATCCACGCTCTTCCCTGGGGCCCGGCTGAGGACTACTTAGCCGTGTGCGGTATCTCCGGCTACACCCACCGCAGTCGTTCCGTCGACCCCCGCGCGATTAAAGAAGCCACAAATTGTCTCGTCCACCGCGGGCCCGATCAACAGGGCACCTACGAATCCGACCACGTCTCGCTGGGTGCTGTGCGGCTGAAAATCATCGATTTGGCAGCGGGCTCGCAACCCTTCTTTAGCGACGATCGTAAGACCGTACTGGTCTACAACGGCGAAATCTACAATTACCGTGAGTTGCGGAAGGAACTGGAAGGACTGGGTCATGCTTTTTCGACCCACAGCGACACCGAAGTTTTTCTGCGGGCGTTTTTGCAGTGGGACACTGCTTGCTTTTCCCGGCTCCGTGGCATGTTCGCCGCCGCATTCTGGCAGGAAGATCAGCGTCGCTTGGTTCTCGTCCGCGATCGCGTCGGAATCAAGCCTCTTTTCGTCTGCCGCTCCGGCGAAGACATCTACTTCGGCTCCGAATTGAAAGCCATTTTCGCTCATCCAGAGATCCCGCGTCGCCTCGATCCCATCGCCCTCCAACATTACCTGTCCCTCAACTATGTCCCGGGTCCTTTCACACTGATCGACGGAATCGAGAAGTTGCGCCAGGGTTGTTTCCTCGAATGGCGTGATGGTGTTGTGCGCCAGGATCAATATTGGAAATTGCCGCACGCGCAAAATGACAACTGGGCTCTATCTGATGCGGAAGCGGCTCTCGATGACCTGCTGAAAAAATCCGTCAGCGAACATTTACTTTCCGATGTTTCCTTAGGCATCTGGCTCAGCGGCGGAATCGACTCCTCCGCGGTCTTGCACTACGCCTCGCAGGAAAGTTCGCGTCGTTTGAAGACATTTTCGATCACCTTTCGCGGCCGGACCTTTGACGAAACGCCGTACATCCACCAGTTGGTAAAGCAGTATGCGACCGAACACTACGAACTGGACGTCAATCCCACGCTCGATCTGCCATCCACCATCGAAGAAATGGCTTACTACGCCGACGAACCTCTCGCGGATGCTGGCGCTCTTCCTATCTGGTATTTGTCCAAGTTGACCCGCCAACACGCCACCGTTGCTCTCAGCGGTGAAGGAGCGGACGAAATGTTCGGCGGCTACGTGACCTATCAGGCCGACCATCTCGCCGCGTACATGCGATGGATTCCAAAGTTGGCTCGTCGTTCGCTCCTGAACGCGTTGAAACATTGGCCGGTCTCGGACGACAAGATCAGCTTTGAATACAAGTTAAAGCGCTTCCTGGAAGGTTCGTTGCTCTCCTCCGACGAAGCGCACGTCTACTGGAACGGATCATTTTCCAGGCGCGAGCAGCAAGATTTGCTGTTGCACTCGAATTCATCCAGTGTGCGTGACTTGTTCGATTCTGATTTGCCGGCAGATAACCGCCATGGCAATTTCAATCGCTTCTTGGGTTTCGATCAGCGCTACTACCTTACCGACGATTTGTTGCAGAAAGTGGACCGCATGAGCATGGCGCATTCCATTGAGGTGCGTCCGCCCTATCTCGACCATCGAATTATAGAATTCGCTTCCACGTTGCCCGATCGTTTCAAGGTCAACGGGCGCGTCCTGAAAGTTATCTTGAAACAACTGATGAAATCCAAACTCCCGGCCAGCGTCATTCGTCGCGCGAAAACCGGCTTAGACATTCCCACACACGATTGGTTCCGTGGACCGCTGCGTCCTTTCCTGGACGATACCCTCAGCCTTGAGGCGATCAAGCGCACCGGCCTGTTTCGCCCTGAGGCCATCGAACGCCTGAAGCAGGATCACCTCGAGCGGCGCGCCAATTTTGGCTATCACTTGTGGAGCCTGATGATTTTATTTCTATGGATCAAACACTGGAACATCCAAACCTCGAGCGAGCTGAAACTGCCCCTGCCAGCGCGAGAAAGCGTTTCGAGTCAAGCGCTGTCCTGATTCTGATCGCCGCGGCCGTTTACTTCGGCTGCATCGTTTCGCCTCCGTCGTTGTTTGACGATGTCGACGCGGTCCAGGCGCAGATTGCCCGCAACATGCTGCAGAGCCGCGATTGGGTCATCGCCCGCCTCGATGGTGTCCCGTACCTCGAGAAATCACCACTGATCTATTGGATGATCGCAGGGTCCTACCGCATTTTTGGAGTGCACGACTGGGCTGCCCGAATTCCCATTGCCTTGGTTGCGGTGTTGCTCGCCTGGGTTACCTACCGCTACGGCCGTTGGGCCTTCAATGCTCGTGCCGGCTACTACGCGGGACTGATTCTTGCCACGTGCGTCGGCTTGTTCCTGTTCACACGTATTTTGATTCCGGACGTGGCGCTGACTCTCAGCACTTGTCTGGGGTTCTGGTCGTTTCAACGTGCGATTGATTCAGAGGAGACTCGACCCCGGCTCTGGGCCGCTGTGCTTGCAGCGAGTCTCGGTATCGGGGTCATGCTCAAGGGTCTGATCGCTCTGGTCGTAGTCGGAGGCGGCGCTTTCGTATATCTACTTGTAACCAGACAACTCTTTTCAGCCCAGACCTGGAAGCGCCTACACGTCTTCTCTGGCGCCGCCATTTTTCTACTCATTGCGGCGCCCTGGCACATTCTCGCCACCTTGCGCATGCCTCCTTACCTGAATTTCACCATGCACAGTGGCCCCGGCGAATATCACGGCTTTTTCTGGTTTTACTTTATGAACGAGCACGTGTTGCGCTTCCTCAATCTCCGCTATCCACGCGACTACAATACGGTGCCGCGGTTCGCCTTTTGGGCCTTTCATCTCTTATGGCTTTTTCCCTGGAGCGTGTATTTTCCGGCCGTTATTCGCCAAAACTTCCGGCCGGCGGATCGTGCCGGCAGAACCAGGCTGCTAGCCCTCTGCTGGGCCGGATTCCTTTTGGTGTTCTTTACTTTTTCCACCACGCAAGAGTATTACTCCATGCCGATCTATCCGGCACTGGCGTTGTTGCTGGGCAGCGCAATGGTGACCGAAGATTCCTGGGCGCGCTGGGGAACTCGCGTCCTCGGTGTAGTCACGGCGCTTTGTGCTCTGACCATCGCCATTCTGCTTTACCTGGTGCGCAACACTCCGGCGCCAGGCGATATTTCCAACGCTCTGCAACAACATCCTGGAACCTACACGCTTTCTTTAAGCCACATGGGTGATCTGACCATTCAGTCGTTCGCCTATTTGCGCACTCCCCTCGTGCTTGCCGGGATCGCTTTTCTTCTGGGCACTCTCGCGTGTTGGTTGTTGCGGGGTTGGCGTGCTTATCTGGGCATCGCTGTAATGATGATGCTTTTCATACACGCCAGCCGCATTGCCATGGAGGTCTTTGATCCTTACCTTGCGTCCCGGCCGCTCGCCATGTCACTGTTGCGCTCACCGAACGGCGAATTGATCCTCAGTGGTCCTTATTACGGTTTCTCGTCCGTGTTTTTTTACACGAATCGCAACGCACTCTTGTGGAATGGGCGCAAGAACAACTTGGAATATGGGTCCTACGCTCCCGGCAGTCCCCCGGTCTTCATCGACGACCGCCAGTTTTTATCCCGCTGGGATTCAAGCGATCGCTATTATGTGCTCACGGATGAAAGCAGGCTGAAGCATCTGCTCGAGACCGCACCCGGCGACCGGCTCTTCCTCATCGCCGAGAGCGGCACTAAGTCGCTGTATACGAATCTACCTGTCAATTAATCTTTGGGCCCGTTTTGTATAACGTTTACGCTGAGTTCGATGTAGGAGAAGCGCATGAAACGCATATTTGTTTGGATTCTGCTGGCAAGTTGTGGAGTGACGCTGAAAGTCTCCGCACAGGATCACCAGCAGATTAACCAGGAAGCACGCGCGGTCTTTAAGCAGCTGATCGAAATCAATACGACCGAGTCCGTCGGCAATGTCACTAAAGCCGCTGAAGCTATGGCCCAGCGCCTACGCGATGCCGGTTTTGCCGATAAAGACGTGATCGTCGCTGGCCCCGTTGAGCGCAAGAAGAACCTGGTCGTTCGCTTCCACGGCACCGGTCAACGTCCCCCGGTCCTCTTCATCGGACATCTCGACGTGGTTGAAGCGCGCCGCGAGGACTGGAGCATGGACCCTTTCCAATTCATTGAGCAGGACGGAAATTTCTACGGCCGAGGCACACGAGACATGAAGGCGGGTGACGCCATTCTGGTGATGAGCTTTATGCGCTTGAAACGCGAAGGTTACCAGCCCGACCGCGATCTGATCGTCGCGCTCACCGCCGATGAAGAGGCCGGAGATTCCAACGGTATCGATTGGCTCGTAAAGGAGCATCGGGACTGGATCAACGCGGAGTATTGCATCAACCTGGATGGCGGTGAATTCGAGCGCCTGCGCGGCGAACGCGGACTGGCCGGCTTACAAGCCAGCGAAAAGGTTTATGCCGATTATCAGTTCGAGACCACTAATCCCGGTGGGCATAGTTCCATTCCCGGCCCAGACAATGCAATTTACGAATTAGCAGCAGCGCTCGGCAGGCTGTCGCAATTTTCTTTCCCGGTCAGGATCAACGAAATCACTCGTGAATATTTCTCCCGCTCTGCAGCGTCCGTCGCCGGTCCAATCGCCGCCGATCTCCGCGGCGCCGCGGAAAACCCGCCAAGTCCCGCCGCGATTCAGCATTTGTCCACGATCCCATATTACAACGCGCTGCTGCGCACCACTTGCGTAGCGACGATGCTGAGCGGCGGCCATGCCCCGAATGCCTTGCCGCAATCCGCCCGCGCCAACGTGAATTGCAGGATTTTCCCTGGCGAAGATCCGCAAGAAGTGCTCAAGACTTTGCAACGTGCGGTGGCCGATCCCAATCTAAAAGTCACACCGGTGGTGGAGAAAACGTCCGATGGCAAAGTGACTCCTATCGTCGCCGTACCACCCTCACCGCTGCAGCCGGAACTGAACGATGCTCTCGAACGCACCCTCTCCAGCATGTGGTCTGGCATGCAGGTGGTCCCGACCATGTCCACAGGCGCAACGGACGGGAAATACCTGCGCACCGCCGGCATTCCTACCTTCGGGATCGCTTGCATGTTCTTTGATATGGAGGATGATCGCTCGCATGGCAAGGACGAGCGCGTGGGCGTGCAGGATTTTTACGATGGAGTGGAATTCGGCTACCGCTTCATGAAAACGCTCTCGTCAAAATAAATCTGGCGAGAAGAGTCGGGAATCGCATTCCGCAGGCGTGAACAGCGAGTGTGCGTGGTGACCGATCTGGTTTAGATTCTGCTATCCGATATGCGCTGAAAAGGAAAAGCCCCCAACCATCGGGGGCTTTTGCGGAAAAGGTTGACTTATCCTTACGGCTTGGACGGATCCGGCGCATCTCCGGGCTTGACGTCCTGCGGAGTTGCGGTGCTCGCGGCAGTGGATTCCGACCCATAGCGGGTCAGGTAGGGCATAAACGGGGTAACTTCGAACGGCATCTTCTCCCGCTCTGCCACGGTGCCCACCGGCTTGCTCTTCAGCAACTCGAGCTTGTCGTTCCACGGATCGATCTTCACCCGGCCACCAATCGGTAGCGCAGCAATCTTCTGTGAATTCGCCTTGGGGTCCGCCGGAGCAGCAGTGGCCACCAAGCTCTTCATGCCATCGACGCGATTGCCGAGATGCCCGCTGATGAGGTTGGGAATTTCCTTCTGACGGCTATCCAGCGCTTGCAGGAACAGGCCGGCATTCGCCAACTGATTCTTATAAGGCGAATTGTTCAAGATCTGAACCGCCTTGGCGTTGGCCGCAGCTTCCTCTTCGGGAGTGCGTGCGAATCCGAAGTGGCGGAAGGTGTCTTTGTCGTCCACCAGCAACTGATCGAAGAACGCATATTGAGAATCCAGCCGATGGCCCAAAACCACGTGGCTAAGTTCGTGCGCCAATATGGCGGCCAAGCTGGCCTCATCCGGCAGGACGTCGACCAACCCGCGACTGAGAACGATCGTGTGTCCGAGGGTAAAAGATTCGAGGGTCGAGGTCATCAGAACGCGGCAGCGAACCTCGGGATCCACATCGATGTTATTGGTGACTTCCAAGTTGTTGACGACCGTTTCCAAGACTTTGTCGACCTCGCCCCTTGGCGCCATTAAGCCGATGCGCTCAAGGCGATCGGAGAGGTTATCTTCCGCCTGGTGATCCCAGGAACGCTGCGCCTGGATGGGCGTAAGGTCGTTGCCGGTCTTGCTGGCGTCATTGACTGGAGTTTCCACCAGAATCTTGCTCAATTCTTCTTCTTTGGAGGCATTACCTACGTTGTAGCCCCACAAACGGGTCTGAGCCTTGAAGTCCAATTTCTTGCTGATGGCGTAATGCAGATCTTTTTCTTCGCTGTAGACGAAGGTGGGCAGCCACAATCCCGGCTGCACGTTGGTGCGCCAGCTATCAAAATGGAAGTACCAACTGGAGTGACCGTTGCCGTTGTAAGCGCCATTAAAGCGCACGATGTGGAAATCCTGATCCTCCACCCAGATGCGTCCCAGAAAACGGCCGCGGCTGTTCTTCTCCGTCGGGGTCACGTCGAACACCAGGCAGCGTACTTCGCCCAGGAATTCGCGGCGAACGTAGTCAAATTTATAGTGCTGCTTGTCGAATCCGTTGGTGTCGATAAAGATCATCTGCAGGAAGCCGTCCGGCAAGTACTGCATGGCGAAACTGAAGAAATTTCCGATCGAGCCCACGACTTTGTGATTCTTGCCCGTATCCGTCAGGGGAACCAGATTGACACCCTTCTGGAAATCCGCGCGGCCAAGGAAATACTTATCCCCGGCGGGAACTTCGCCGAGGTCCTTGTCGGGGCGCAAATTCTGAATGTAGGTTTCGACCAGCGGCGAATAATTGCGCATTTGGCCGTACATTCGTTGCTCGTTGGCGATAATCCGATCCAACGCCTGATCGATGGTGCGGGGTTGGTCGGGCGCCGGCTCCGCGGCGGTGTTTGCCACTGCTGGAATGCTTGCGCATGCCCCGAGCAGCAGCACCAGGAAATACTTCGACAGCGTTCGCATGATCATTCTCCCTCAGTAAGCCAACCGAAATTCAATTCTCACCCGTGCTGGGAAATCCACCGGCTCGCCTTCGCGTTTTGCCGGCTTGAATTTAATTTCTTGTGCGGACCTGACCGCCGATTCGTCCAAACCATGGCCCAGTCCACTTACCACATGGTTGATTTGAATCGTGCCGTTGGATTTGAACACTAAGTCGATCACCACGTCACCTTCGACTTTCATGCTCCGCCCTTCGGCAGTATATTCCGGCCGCGGCTTATCCTGAATCTCTGGAGGCGTGTCGGCGGGCCCCGCCGGTCCGGTCTTCTTCTTGGGCGCTTCCGCCGGAGCGTCCGCAGAGGCAAAACCGCCCGCTACAACAACACCCTGTTTCTGGCCGTTACCTGTCGGCGGCGTAGCGATACCATTGCCGAAGCCCGTGCTCGCCACGGTTCCGCGGATTCCGTTCTTGCCGCCGGTTCCGTTGCCGTAGCCTTCGCCTCCAGGCAACGCCGGCGAACCCAGGCGATTCACATTGGTGGCGTGACTCGGATCTCCCTTTCCAGGTACGCCATTGGGATCGCCGAACCCGCCGGTCTGCACTTTGTCTATCGGTGCCTTCACCGTCGCAGGTGCAGCGCTTCCGGTTGACAGATTGCCGACCTTCACATCTTCCTTCGGGCGCTTCGGCGCGTTATCGGGAGCATCAATCTTGACGGCTTCAAAGGTCTGCTTCACGTCGGGCGCTTTGATTTCCACTTTTTCGGTTTTCGGCTGCACCATTTTCGGGGTGGCCAAATTGGCAAAGATATGCGGCTGTTGCGGATTCAGTTTTGGAGGTTCCACTGGCGTCGCGGGCTTCACTTCCACCTTGGGTTCCGGCGTTTTTACTTTCGCCGGGGGAGGAGGCGGCGGGGCAACCGGAATCTCTGTTATCGGCTGCGCGAGAGGGGTGGATGAATAAAAATGTATAGCGGTTTTCATTCCTTCCGGATATAGCAATGGAACCAGGATGAAGAAAACTAAGATTGATACCTGCAATATGGCGCTGGCGCCTACGCGCCCCCAATTGGGCTTCTGGTCTGGTAACAAAGCCAAACGCGCGGCCACAGGGCGGGTCCCCATGTGGCGCTTCCATGCTTCTGTCGGGCGTCCCCGGTTGGCGTCGAAGCCGACGCCCAGGGCCGTCTTACGTGGTGGATCAACGATCATTGTGGTCATCCGCTTGCCGCCTCATGCAAAGTTCCTCCCGGAAACTTGACTCTGGGAATCAAGTTGCGCCCGATTTCGGAAGGTTCTTGGTCCAGTACGAGCGTACTGACCAGCAAGAAACCCCCGAATAGGACTTTCGTACTAAAGACGCGTATTCGCTAATGCCAGCGCGAGCGCACGCTTGAGGACGATAAGTTAACCGGGATAAACCCGCCGAGGCGAATTTCGTTGCGGGGACGGGAACGCAACGTCCTTTAGGATACCGCAAGTCGACGACGAGAGACCCCCAAAGATTTATGCACCGGTCACTTGGGGCAGGTACCAGCTTTGATGCCGCACCCTGGGAACACGTTGGTTGCATCTAGCAGCCGCAAGATATAGATATAAGACCACTAAGGAGCTGTCATGGAAACTTTACAGCAAAAAGAGAGCGTTGGCCGTAGGTCCACGATGGGCGCAGTCTTTGTTTTCGCGGCAATAGCAGCATGCGGTCCCGCTTGCTGGGCACAAGGGAAGGATAGCTCTGGGAACACAACCGACCAGTCGACATCCCTGAACGATCAGACCGACCTGGCGGTGACGGTGTATAACTCAAACATCGCGCTGATACGGGACGTCCGCCAGTTGCAATTGCCGACCGGCACCTTCCGCCTGAAATTCATGGATATCGCGGCTACCGTGAATCCGGCTACTGTCCATTTCCGTTCCATGACCGACCCCGATAAGGTAAGTGTGACCGAGCAAAATTACGAATACGACCTGCTGGAACCCGCAAAACTGCTGAACAAGTACGTGGGTAAGGAAGTGACTTTGGTGCGCACTTACATGGATAATGGCACGACCAAGCAGGAAGACATCAAAGCTACGCTCCTAGCCAACAACAATGGCCCGGTCTGGAAAATCGGCAATGACATTGTTACCGGCACGTACGGGGAAACCTATCGTTTCCCGGAAGTTCCAGCGAACCTATATGACCGTCCCACCCTGTTGATGACCCTACAGAACTCGGCCACGCGCAAGCAAACCATCGAAGCTTCCTATTTGGCGAACAGTCTCAGTTGGAATGCCGATTACGTCCTGACGGTAGCGCGCGACGATAAGACAGCCGAGCTCGACGGCTGGGTTACCTTGGCCAACAATTCCGGCACGTCCTTCCACAATGCGAACCTGCAACTGGTTGCAGGCGAGTTAAACCGCATCCCTCAAGCGGCAGGAGGTGTTCTTGGAGGGGTCCAGAGAGAGGCCATGATGGCCAAGGCGACTCCTCAATTTCAGCAGGAGAACTTCAGCGAATATCATCTTTATACTTTAGGACGCCGCACTTCCGTCGAAGATAAAGAAACCAAGCAGATCAGCTTGCTCGAAGGCTCCGGCATTCCTGTGGACAAACGATTCGTGGTGAACGGGCAAAACTTTTATTACCACAGCGTGCAGGGTCCCGGCACTCCGCTCAAAGACCCGGTCATGGTCTTCTACAAGTTCAAGAATGAGGCGAAGGGTGGTCTCGGCATTCCTCTGCCAGCCGGGAACTGGCGCGTGTACCAACAGGATTCCAAGGGTGGCCTGCTATTTATCGGCGAAGACCACGTCGATCACACGCCGAAAGACGAATTCGTAAATGTGAAAATTGGAAATGCGTTTGATGTGGTCGCCGAGCGCAAGCAAACGGATTATAAGAAAATCGCGGATCGTGTCTACGAGATGGAGTTCGCCATTACGCTGCGGAACCACAAAGACACTCCCATCAACGTCGAAGTTAACGAACCCATTGGGGGCGATTGGGAAATGCTTTCGTCGAGCTTTCCCGCGACGAAGACCGCAGCTTTCGCCGCGCAATTCAATGTGCCGGTTAAGGCCAACGGTGAAGCCGTCCTCACTTATCGCGTCAGGGTCAAATATTGAGGCTGCTCCAGAATTTTCAAATAGTGGCGACAAAAATCATTTCGGGCGAAGTGTCTCCGAGCAGGGAACCATCGAAATCTCCGTAGACCGTTTCCAAGCGGAAGCCGCATCGCGCTAGTAAGTGCTCCACCTCATAACGGAAAAAGTAGCGCAGGGTCCACGCCATTACCAGACGTTCCTGTTTCCCGTCGGGATGGATGACCCGAAAAATCATCTCCACATCGTTGCGCTGCAAGGCACGATGAAACGCCGCCACTCGCTCGGAAAGCGCTACGTGGCGTCCACCCGGCAGATCGTATTCCATGAGCGTCGACTCTCTCATGAATATCGGATCATGCATTCGTTCCGGGTCGGTCTGAAAAAAGTCCACGATGAAACGTCCGCCAGGAGCCAGATGCTTGGTTACGCAATTCAGGCAGTTGATGTGCTGCTCAACTTCCAGTAAGTGTTGGAACGGGCGAAACGGAATAATGACGGTGCGGAACTTGTCTTGCAAGTCAAACCGGGTCATATCTCCCTGGACCAAGTGAACACGTTCGCGGGTTTCCCGCCGTAAAGCCGCGCGCTTTTCCGCGGCCCGCTCCAGCATTCTCTCTGAAACGTCCAGTCCCACGATGCGGTAACCCGCTTCGGCGATCGGTACGGTGATGCGCCCTGTGCCGCAGCCCAATTCGAGCACGGGATCGCCAAACCTCCCCGCTGCGTTCACGTAGAACGCCACGTCGTGTGTCCGCCGCTTCACGATTGGCGAACTGTCGTAGTAATCTGCGATGAAGCCGTCGTAAAGCGCTTTTTCCTCGCTCATTCGGTGACCACCGCATCGGCTTCAATCTCGACCAGCATTTCCGGGGAGATCAACTTGCTCACTTCCACCATGGACGTCGCCGGCAGAATCTCCTTGAAGAATTCCCCATGGGCGCGCCCGACCTTCTCCCATTCCGCGATGTTGGTCACGAAGATGCGCGTGCGAACCACGTCCTTTAAACTAGCCCCGGCGCGCACGAGGGCCGCCTCGATGTTCCGTATGGTCTGGGCGGTTTGCGCGTAAGCATTGCCTACTCCGACGATGTTGCCGTCTGGACCGGTGGCCGTGGTGCCAGAGACACTGACGTGAGTCCCGATGCGTACTGCGCGTGAATAACCGACGATGGGCTCCCAACGAGTTCCGCTGGAGATGTTGTGCCTTGTCATTTGGTCCTCGTATCGCCTGCCATTCCGTGGGCTTGCAGGCCGCATGCTAAACTTAAACGAAGTATCGCACAGGCCGAAACAGTGTGTCTGGCCCGGTAAAGAGACAAAATATGCGTTGCAACAACATCATTGAAGCGGTGGGGCAGACCCCTCTAATCCGCCTTCATCGCATCGCCAACGGTTTTAAGCCACAAATCTGGGTCAAAGCGGAGATGCTCAATCCCGGCGGTTCCGTCAAAGACCGTATCGGCATCACGATGATCGATGATGCGGAGAAAAGAGGCCTGCTCAAACCGGGCGGCACCATTATCGAAGGCACCAGCGGCAACACCGGCATGGGCCTGGCTCTGGTGGCTGCCGTTCGTGGCTACAAATGCGTGTTCACCACCACCGACAAGCAGTCGAAGGAAAAGGTGGATTTGCTGAAAGCGCTTGGCGCCGAAGTGATCGTTTGCCCTACAGCGGTCGAGCCGGAGGATCCACGCAGTTACTACAGCGTCGCCAGGAAATTGGCCCGCGAAATCCCCAACTCTTATTATCCGAATCAATACGATAATCCCACCAATCCGGAAGCCCACTATCAGACCACCGGCCCGGAGATTTGGGAAGACTCCGAGGGAAAAATAACGCACTTCGTCTGCGGCCTGGGCACCGGCGGCACGATCAGCGGCGCGGGCAAATACTTAAAAGAGAAAAATCCCAAAGTGCAGATCGTTGGCGTGGATCCGGAAGGTTCGCTCTACTACGATTTCCATAAAACGGGCAAAGTGGCAAAAGCGCGTACCTATGTTGTGGAAGGAATCGGCGAGGATTTTTTCCCCACCACCATGCATATGGACATTCTGGACGACGTCATTCAAGTGAATGATGAAGAATGCTTTGTGGCAGCGCGCCGGCTGGCGAAGCTGGAAGGAATTTTCACCGGAGGTTCCGGCGGAGGCTGTCTATCGGCTACGCTTCGTCTGGCAAAAACCCTGGGCCCGGAGGCCTTTGTTGTAGCGCTGTTGCCCGACACGGGTATGCGTTACCTAAGCAAAGTTTATAACGACGAATGGATGCGCGAGCGCGGCTATGTGGAATCGACCGTGCCAATCACGGCGGCCGAAGTCGTCAATGCGAAGAAGGGCTCCGGCAAGGTTCGCGAATTAATCATCGCCAGGCCTTATCAAACGGTGTTTCACGCGCTGAAAACCATGCAGGAGCAGGATATTTCACAAATTCCGGTGTTCGAAGAAAACTTGCCCATCGGCACTGTTTATGAGGACCAGATCTTGACATTGGCCTTACAAGGCAAGGATTTGCGCAAACTGGTGGTGCGCGAAGTAATGGCCAAGCCTCTTCCTCAGGTTCCTAAGAACGCCCCGGTCGAACGGGTCACCTATATTCTTAGCCACGAAAACCCCGCGGTTTTCGTGGAAATGGACGATGCGAGATTCGAAATTCTAACGAAATACGATTTGATGAGCACGGTAGCCAGCCTTATGGAGCAAAAACGTTAGCCATTGGCCTGCCCAGCTCATGCGGCTTGGCCCAAAGACATGCTTGGCCTCGCGAGCCAGGCTGCACATACAGCCTAGGCCCTTTGCAGAATACGTTTCCGCATTAAGGCGGCATGTTTTGGCAAGTTAAAAATAGCAACACAGGACAGAACCGGTGAAAATTAACGACTTCAACGAGCGGCTCAAGGATTCTGTTCTGGTCGCCGATGGCGCGATGGGTTCCATGCTGCATGAGGCGGTGGGCTCCGTTCGCTGCTTTGATGAATTGAACTCCACGGAACCCGAGGCGGTTTTTCGGGTACATCAAGCCTACATCGAGGCCGGCGCCCAGATTATCGAAACCAACACCTTTGGAGCCAATCGTTTTAAGCTTGCCCCTCTCGGACTCGCCGAAGAGATCCAACGCCTGAATGGCCGCGGCGTTAAAATTGCGCGCGAGGCCCGCGAGTCTGCTGCACGCGAAGTGCTGATCGCCGGGTCCATTGGCCCGCTCGGCATTGGCGTTCAGGCGCGCCATCCAGAGCCCGATCAGATCCTTTCCATTTTCCATGAGCAAGCCTTGGCCTTGGAAGAGCGCGGCGTCGATCTTTTTATTCTGGAGACCTTCTCTTATATTGAAGAATTGCTCCTGGCGATCGATGCGATCCGTTCCTTCTCTTCCTTGCCTATCGTTGCCCAGCTCACCTATTCCGAAGAGGGCACAATCTACGGCGACATACCGCCATTGGTGGCGGCATCGATGGTCAAGGAAAAGAATGTGCAATCGATTGGCGCGAATTGCACTCTGGGTCCTCAGTCGCTTCTGCCCATTCTGCAGGAACTGGTCAATGCGGGTAACGGAAACGTCAGTGGCATGCCCAACGCAGGTTTCCCGAAACGTGAAGGTGATCGGATCGTTTATCCGAAATCCTCACCCGCGTACTTCGCGGAATACGCCCGGGAAGCGGCGGCAATGGGCGTACGCATTCTCGGTGGCTGCTGTGGAACCACTCCGGCGCACATTCGGGCGATGGTCGAGGCGGTGAAATCTCTGCCGCCGAGCCACGCCCACCCCGCGCCGACGGTTATCGCCAAGGCCCAGCCCGCGCCAGCAGTCCTGGAACGTCAGCCGGAAAGCACGCTGTGGAAGAAATTACAAAAGAAACAGTTTGTCGTTTGCGTGGAGATCGATCCGCCAAAAGGAATTTCGCTGGATCGTATCTACGAGCAAGTCGACAAGGTGATGGCATCACAGAAAGTGGATGCGATCGACATCAACAGCGGGGCCATGGCTCGGGTTGGCATGGACGCGCTCATTGTCGCGGGGGCGTTGGAGGCACGCGGCGTCGAAACGGTGCCGCATCTGACAACGCGGGATCAAAACATCATCGGTCTGCAAGCAATGCTGCTGGGTGCGTGGACGGTTGGTGGTGTGCGCAACGTCCTTGGCATCACGGGTGATCCGCCTTCGGTGGGAGACTATCCGGAAGCCAGCGGGGTATATGAAGTGGACTCCGTGGGACTGACGAAAATTTTGCATCGCTTGAATCAGGGGACCGATTGGGCCGGCAAGACGCTAGGCGGGCAAACCAATTTCACGATTGGCGTGGCGTTGAATCCGATGGCCGACGATCTGGAAAATGAAATCGCCCGTTTTCACGCCAAGGTCGAAGCCGGCGCACATTTCGCCATGACCCAACCGCTTTTCGATCCGGAACACTGGCACGCGTTCCTCAAAAAGCTGGGCGGTAAGCCTCCGATTCCAGTTCTGATTGGGGTATGGCCGCTGAATAGCTACAAGCAGGCGTTACGGCTCAACAATGAAGTTCCGGGCATTGTCATCCCGGAGGCGCTGCTGAAGTCCATGGAATCCGCCGGGGCGGCCGCTCGCGATTGCGGCTTCGAAGTTGCCCGAGACATGCTCAAATGGGGGCGCGCGGAAATGGCCGGGGCATACCTAATTCCACCATTCAAGCGCTACGAGGAAATCCTCGAAATTTTGTAAGGGAGACCGCTGGCTTACGATTCGGCGACGCGAATCTCCGCCGTGGCCAGGTCTGCATGGGTCCTCTTCAATACCCGCCGCAACCCCGGCACGAGCACTACATAAATCAACATGGCCATAAAGGGCGCCATGAGCGCCCATACCACCAAGGCATGCCACGTCGTGGTCCAAAGCAACGTTATCGCACCCCACAGATCGGTACGCAGCATCTCGGAAACCTGCGCGACGCTGATGGGCAAATGCGGCGCGCGAAATAACTTTTCCCCCAACCGGAAGAACGGAATTATGAGCGCGATTTGCAACGGGTAGACAAAATAGTTCACCATCTGAATCGCAGGGAGGTTAAGGCGCCAGATCACCGCGATCAATGCACACAACGCGGTGTTCCAGCCAATGGCCGGAACCGTCCCGAGTACCACGCCCAAGGCGATGCTCAAGGAGAGCTTCTCTGGTGTGACCCCTTGCCGCAGCAGTTCCAGCAAAGGCCGAATCACCTTACGAGTCAGAAATCCGTTGGTCATGAACGCTCGATATGGCGATGGGCCGCCGCCACACTATAACTACACTTCTTTGACGCGGGATGAACGCCATTCGATGCGTGATTTTTATGATTTTTTCGATTCCAAGCTCGAATGGTCATGGATGATCTTCCACCCATCCGGGAACTTCTGGAAGATTAACGTGAAGACTCCGCTCAGTTCGTCCGACGCGCGTTTCAAATGCCAGTGACCGAGAACCAAGACGGCATTTTGCCCCAGCGGATGCACTTCCAGTTGCGAGAAATCGAGCTGGCCCATTGCTTTTTGGTCCGGGTAGTTCTTGCGATAGTGATCCAACACCGGCTGCCAACCGCGGGTAAACCCGCTACTGCCAGCGAACGTAAGCTCGGGCGAATTCCAGTAGGCTTTCATGAAGGCGTTGACGTCCCCTCGATTCCATGAGGTTACTTGATCGTTAAGAACAGCGGTAATCGCCACGCGAATTGAATCATCCGTTTGCTTGGTGGGACCCGTATCCGAGCGGCCCGCCAGCAACACCGCGCTTGCGATGAGGGCAGCCAAGATACCCAGCAAAATACGCATTTTCATATGTACTCCCGCACGGCTGCTCGAGCATATTTCAGCCAATAAGCTGTGGCAAGCAGCGAGCCTGCGATTCTTCACGCAAAGCGGTTACAGTCTGAGGGACTATTCGGATAGTACGGTGGCACTATTGGGGAGTTCCGTCTGGAAGCGCATTCTTCACCTGGAGGCTGAGGGATGTTCTCCGCGATGCTCTTAGCAATCTCGATCGTAGCCCTGGCACAGTTCGCCATCTATTATTGGCGCGCGGTGCTTATCGGAGTGGCCTCTCAACCGATTCCCAACGAGATTCTAGAAGCTGTCCATGTCCAAGAAACCGATCTTTCCGGTGCGCACTTTGAAAAGCTGGCCAGCCTGCTTATCCTTACGCCGGACCTGCAACATCGCCGAGGCAGTCTGGGATTAGTTCCACTCTATTTCAGGATTGTCGGGAAGATCTCCGACCACTTCGGACGCAAGTTTCCGGGCTTGGCCGCTTGGGGCGAACAGGAACGTTTTCTGTGCGCGCGATTTGCGGCGGTGCAGGTTGGGCGTCGCCTGGAAGCCAACCTGGAGCAAGCTGCGTCCATTCGTTCCTGCTAAGCTCAGAGCCGACACGGAATTCCCCGCGTTTCTTTCCAATGTCATATTCGGATTGGCACTTCGTGCTATGCTGGTCGCCCGCCCGATAACCCACAAAAGGAAAGACCTCATGGCTGATCTGGAACAACTGAAAACCAAGTACGGATCCGTGTTGAATGCAATCAACCAATCTGGTGTGCACCTGACCCACGTGCACATTCAGGACAACAAGCTATATATCGAGGGAGCCTGCGGAAGCGAGGCGATCAAGAACAAGATCTGGGATCAGGTGAAGCTGGTCGATCCTACGTACAGCGACTTGACCCTGAATCTGACTGTTGATCCATCGCTGGCGCCGAAACAGCAAACTTATACGGTTGCTGCGGGTGATTCGCTCTCGAAGATTGCCAAACAGTTTTACGGCAATGCCAACGATTACATGAAAATCTTCGAGGCCAACAAGGACAAGCTGAAAGATCCGAATACCATCAAGCCTGGTCAACAGCTGGTCATTCCGAGCTAACCTTCGAAGACGAGTTCAAATGGGGCGGGGCCATTCTCCGCCTTTTTTTGGCTGCTTGCTGGATTAGTATGCCCACCGCAATAATGTGGCGCCGGACGTGAACCCTGCGCCTACGGCGGCCAACAACACGATGTCGCCCTTCTTCAGCTTCTTCTGCTCCAACGCTGTAACCATCGCCAGAGGAATCGTTCCCGCGGTGGTATTCCCATACTGCTCGATATTGATGATCACTTTTTCCAAGGGCATTCCCAACCGGTCCGCTGTAGCCGTAATGATGCGCCGGTTGGCCTGATGGGCGATGAAGCAATCCACATCCTGGCCAGTCAGGCCATTTCGGGAGAGGATGCGTTCTGTCATCTCCGCCATTTTCTTCACCGCATACTTGAACACATTCTTGCCATCCTGATGGATGTAGTGCATCTTCTGGTCCACGGTTTCGTGCGACGCAGGATTCAAGCTGCCGCCGCCGGGCATGTAGAGGAATTGACCGCCAGAGCCTTCGATCTGCGCGACGTGGTCAATGATGCTGGGCTCTCCATCAGCGGCCGGTTCCAGCATGACCGCGCCCGCGCCATCGCCGAAGATGATACAGACCGCACGATCGGTGTAATCGGTCATGGAAGAATTCACGTCGGACCCGATCACCAGGACTTTCTTATAGCGTCCAGATTCCACAAATTTAACCCCGGCGTTCAGCGCATACAGAAAGCCGGAACAACCCGCAGACACATCGAATCCCCAGGTGTTTTCGATACCGAGTTTGTGCTGGACCAGACACGCGACCGAGGGGTACATCATGTCGGGTGTAACGGTTCCGACGACAATCAGATCCACGTCCTGCAGGTTGAAAGGATGCGCGGCCTGCAGCTTTTTCACCGCTTCGACCGCCAAGTCACTGGCGGCAACGCCTTTGTCGGCCAGGTGCCGTTCGCGGATGCCGACGCGCTCGATGATCCATTCATTGGTGGTGTCAACCATCTTCTCCAGATCGGCGTTGGTCAACACACGCGGCGGAACGTAGCCGGCTACACCCGTAATTTTTGCGGAAACGCAACGAGACATGATGCTCCTTGGAAGTGCAACCCCTGGATGCTAAACGTAAATTCTATGCGAAGCGCTTCGAGTTAAACAAGCTAAACGCATCTTCATTATTTTGCGGGCAGGATTTCGTGCCGCCAGGAAATCTTCGCGGTTTTCTTGAGCATGGCGGCCACCGAGCAATATTTTTCCTTAGTCAATTCGATGGCGTGTTTCAGCGCCCCTTCGTCGACCTGGCCGCGCACCCGAAAGAGAACCTCCAATTCGACCCACACCATCGGAGGATCCGCGGCCCGTTCGCCGGAACAGATCACATCGAGCGATTGCAACTTCTGGCGTTTTTTCTCCAGAATGATCACCACGTCGGTTCCGGTACACGCGCCCAGCGCCATCAGGACCATTTCCATAGGACCGGGTGCCGAGTTGGACTCGCGGTCGGAGTCGAACGCGACGGCATGTCCCGATGGACTGGTAGCTGAGAACGTCTGTTTGTCACTCCACTTCACAATCGCAGTCTGCATAGCCTTACCTCGAATGCGTTTTGCCAGCACTCCACTGTAGCAGAGCAGGGCAAAGTGAACCCTGGCTTAAGAATTCCGAGTCAGCAGGGAGTTGACTTCGATGATGGGATTGGGAAGTTGACGCATTGCGCGGACAAACGCGGCGACTAGTTCGGGGTCAAATTGGGTATTCGCGCAGCGTTCGACTTCGGCTAAGGCTTCCTCGGCGGTGCGGCCTTTCTTATAGCTCCGGTCGCTGGTGATGGTGTCGTAGGAGTCGGCGATAGTGATGATGCGCGCGCCGAGCGGAATATTTTGCCCGGCGAGGGCCTCCGGATACCCAGAGCCATCGAAGAATTCGTGATGGTGCAGGACCATTTGGCGAATGCGCGAGAGTGGTTCGAGCGGCTCCAGCAGTTTGCCGCCAAAGGTGACATGGGTTTTCATCGTTTCCCACTCGTCGGGATTCAGTGGACCGCTTTTGTTGAGGATTTGTTCCGGGATGCCAACCTTGCCGACATCGTGGAGCACCGCGCCCAGGCGAATTTCTTCCACTTCGTTTTCCACCATGCCAAGCGCTTCAGCAAGCAGGGCAGCGTACGCCGAAACTTTTTGCGAATGGCCCTGGGTGTATTGGTCCTTGGCATCGATGGCGTAGGCTAAGGAAGTCACCGTATCCAGAATGGATTGTGGAAGTGCGGAGCTTGCTGTGCCCCCGGCTTCGGTCGCCGGAAGAGAATCGGAAAACTGTCGCAGCCGCTGATAAATTTCTTCGAACGCTTCCGGCCCGGTGGCGAACAGGCGTTTCAGCGTCACCCCAAGATATGCTTCCAGAACATCACGCTTCCATCGGCGAGCTTCATTGGGATCGATGTGTTCGGCGGTGGAGACGGTGTTGCCACCCTGGTGCTTGGACAAATACATGGACGCATCGGCGACTTGAATCAGCTCCTGCGGAGCCGACCCATGGAGAGGATAGGAAGCTACGCCAAAACTGGCGCTGATATTTTTCTCGCGCAGCAAAGTGTCGGAGGCAATCCAGCCGCGCAGTTTGGAAGAAAGCTGGCGGGCCTGCTCCATGCTGGTTTCCGGCATGAGGATGACGAACTCGTCTCCGCCATAGCGGGCTACCACATCCGAGCGTCGGCAATTGGTTTCCAGGATTTGGCCAACGCGCTGGAGAACCAAATCCCCTTCCAGGTGGCCGTAGAAATCGTTCACGAACTTGAAGCGGTCCAGATCCATCAACACTAGAGCAAAGGAACGCCCCGCGCGCGACGATCGTTTCCATTCTGAAGACAGTGCTTCCATGAAGAAGCGATGTGTCTTTACACCGGTCAGGCCGTCGGTAATGGCTTGTTCCTGGGCGCGCTGGAAGGTTTGCGCGTTATGGAAAGCGCCGGCGATCAAGTCGGCGAGAGTCTGTAGCAGGAGCGATTCCTCTTCGGAAAAGTCCACGCGGTCCAAGGTTTCGACATACAGAATGCCGTGAAGATGGTCGGCGTAGAAGACAGGCAAAGCCATGGCCGTCGAGGAATCTGAAAGAACGGGCTGTGGACTGTTTTGCGAATTGGCCGATGCGCGGAAAGTGGCCGTCTTGCCGGTACGAGCGACCTGGCCAATCAAGCCCGCATCGAGAGGGATGTGCTTGCCCAATGCGCCGCGGCGCTTGCCGCTCTCTGCGGAAACAATCAGCTCGCGCGTGGTGTAGTCCAGGATGGCGATGCCGATGTGGTCGTAAGAGAGGCCATTTTCGAGTTGCCCCGCAATTTTGGCCAGGATTTCGTCGGGGTTAAGCGTAGCGATGGCATCGCGGGAAATAAGATTCAGCAAGCTGAGGTGACGCGCCTTGGTGCGCTCTTCCTGGAAGAGCCGGGCGTTTTCAATGGCGATGCTGGCTTCGCTGGCGAGCACGCGCATCAGTTCCAAATGGCCTTCATCATAGGCGCGTTCGTGATCGGAAAAAATGCCCAAGACGCCGATGGCTTGGTCATAGGCGACCAGAGGAACGCCGCAATAAGAGCCGGTGGTTCGCAGCGGGTCCACGCCAAGCTTACGCACTTCGGAAACGAAATTGTCGCGGATGAGCACCGGCTGGCGTGTCCGCAGGATGTATTCGGTCAGATGGTTGCCGGCAGGCCGGGTGCGCTTGGGCATGCGCAAGCCGTTGATGAGCTCGAGATCGAATTGAATGTGGTCCCGGACGGTATCGAAGGTGGCCAGATAGAAATTTTCAACATCGAACAGGCGGCGGAGTTCTTCCCACAACCGCCGGAGGAGATCCTCTTTATTGAGAGTAGAACTAAGTGCGCGCCCAATTTCGTTCAAAACGTGAAGCTCTTCCGAGCGCCGCGCGGTCTGTTGAATGAGGTAGCTGTTTTCGACCGCCACGCCGATCTGATGACCGAGAGCGAGCAACAAACGTAGTTCCGGAGGGGTAAAGCGCCGGCTGTCGGGGGTGCCCAGCAGGAGCAGGCCGAAGGCTTGTTCTTTCGCCTGCAGACTAATAACCACGGCGCTGCGCAAACCGTGCTGCAAGGCAAGCTCGCGGAAGCGCTTGATCGGTTCGTCCTTTTCGAGCGCGGTCAGATTGTCGTCACGAAGATCGCGGAAACCCAGCAAACCGCCGAGGCGCGAGACCATTCCCATAAGATATTCGTCCAGACCTTCGGTCTGCGCGGCCCGGCAAAACTCTTCAGAGATTCCGGCGGAAACTACCGAGCTTGGGCCGGCAGGATCGCCGTGATGCAGGAACAACACGCCTGCGGGAAGGCGCACCACCCCTAAGACGCGATCCAGCGCTTGCGCGAGCATGCGCTGAATTTCGCCTCCGACAAACGTCGAGGTGGCCAAGTTGAGATTGGAGAGGGCCAACATATTACGTTCCACGCGCCGCTTTTCCTCTTCATAATTGGCCATCAGCAGCAGCATGCAAACGAACAAAGTGGGAATCGCGGTGATTGGTTGGAGTGCCTGGCCCAGGAAGGTACGAACCGTTGGCAGAAGGTACACGACGAAATTCAGTATGCCCCAAACTGAAAACGCCAGCGCGAGCAAACGGTCGGCGAGCGTTTCGTGACGAAGGCTTTCTTTCCAGAAGAGGAAGGCGACAGCTACATAGGCGACCGACGAAGGAAGCACGGCGGATATAGCCAAGCCACCGAAGGCGTTCGCTGCCGCCCATATCGAAACGATTAGGGCGCTACCGAGCGCAATGCCCGTCCAAGGCTTCTGACGCGTGTAATGCTGCGTGCCGAGAAAGAACGCGATGCCCGCGAGGCCGAACAAACCGGGATTGATTGCTCCGAGAAAAGGGCTTGGTTTAGTCCAGTAGGAAACGGCGTCAGGAAGAAAATGGAAGCCGTAGAGGAGCCAGGCCCCGGCCCAGAAGAGTAAGTAGGTTTGCCGTTTGAGGGAATAGAGGAATCCGAAAAACACGCCGATCAAAACGATGGCGAGCAGAAAAGCGAGCGCGATGAGGCTCTGAAACATTCCGGGTCTGGGCTATTCCTTTATCTAGTGACGCGAGACTGCATAATGAAAACACGCTCAAACGGCCGGGTACTGTCGCGGTAAATGCGTACCGCGAGAGGCCCGGAAACTAAGCTCTGCAAGAGACACCAATACAGCCTGACTACCGCAAAAAACAATCATTTGCGATTATGAGGCACAGGAAAATGAGTGGGCAAGCGTACCGGCGTACTGGTGGCGTAAAAGACATGAGGCTTGCGCCGCATATGTTTGCGAACCAGGATCAGGTGCCGGGAACTTGGGATCGTTCACACCGTTTCCGTGAGGCTTGGGTGGGCCTTGTACGCCGGTGTGGGCCAAGGTAAGTTGCTAGCTTGCGGAGGATGCCATGTGGCGTGGGTTGAAGTCCCAGGTGCATTCGGACGAGAAAAGCAGTGCCTCGGAAATCGGGCGCCTGGCGTTGGTTGTGCTTCTGGTGGCATTTGCCATGGTCGCATGTCAATTGGCGTCATGGGCCAGAAACCGGAGTGATCCAGTGCAAACCGCAGCGTCAATTCCCGCCGGAACCGTCATACCGACACGGCTGGCGAAGACTTTTTCCATAAACGGAGCTCAGCCGGGACAGGCGATAGAGGCAAAGGTAGCTCAAGACGTACCGCTCCCCGGCGGCGAGAAAATCGCAGCTCGGGCTACGGTAAATGGGTCGGTTGTTTCGGTGCAGGACGATCAAACCGATCCTGGCGTAAAACTACACTTGAAATTCAATCAGCTTGAAGAAGACAAGCAAACACTAACGATTACAGCCTATTTGCGGGCAATTGCTTCGCCGATTGCGGTCCGTTCGGCGCAAATATCGAGCTCGGGGTCAGATATCGGTACACCAAGCGGGTGGGCGGACACAGTGCTGATTGGCGGCGACGTGCGCTACGGCGATGGAGGAGTTGTGCGCAACCACGCAAAAGAAAAAGTAGGAAAGGGCGTGGTTGGAGGCGTGTTGGTGCACGTCCGGGCTAATCCGGGTCGCGGCTGCGAAGGTCCCGTGAATGGAAACGATTACCCGCAAGCGCTGTGGGTTTTTTCGTCGGATGCTTGCGGTGTGTACGACTTGAAAGGCGTAAAGGTAGCGCGTTTTGGAAAGGGCTCGCCGATTGGCGAGATCGTCCTGCATTTCGACAAGGACAACATGAAGTTGGAAGCCGGCACAGGAATACTGCTGCGCATTGCATCGCAATAGAGAATCACGAACCGGCTTGGCGAAATGTGGCGCGAAGGTTTGTGCGCGAGCTAATCTCTGCTGTACTTACCTGGCTCGTTTAAATCACGCTCACAAGGCATGCTAAGCGCCGTGGTTGGACGCAACGGGCCGCCTTCCGCTACACTGAAGTTTTCACTGCTAGGCAAAGAAAGTCACAGACCATGACAGAAGCGACCAAGAATCCAATTGCAGGAGTGCGCGTGCGTTTTGCGCCTTCGCCGACTGGTTACCTGCACGTCGGAGGCGCTCGAACGGCGCTGTTTAACTGGCTGTTTGCGCGGAAAAACAATGGAACGATGATTCTCCGTATCGAAGATACCGATGCGGAGCGCAACAAGCCCGAATTGGTGACGGGAATCATCGAGGGCCTGCAATGGTTGGGAGTGGATTGGGATGAAGGGCCTTACTATCAGTCGCAGCGAACCAGCCTCTATCGCGATGCCGCTAAGAAACTGTTGGCAAATGGCAGCGCTTTTCTCTGCTATTGCCCGCCGGAACGCTACGCAGGCGGCGATCATGCTGAGGAGGGCGCAGAAAAGGCGCAGGTTCGCCGGGTGGTGCGGTGTTCTTGCCGCGAGGGCAAACCTTCCGCGCCCGATATTCGGCCGGCGATTCGATTCAAGGTTCCCACAGGCGGTACTACCAAATTCTTCGACGTGGTATTCGGCGAGAGCGAGTTTTCGAACGACGAAATCGAGGATTTCGTGCTGCTGCGTTCGGGCAAAGAAGGAGAAGAATTCGGGCAGGCCATGTATCAGATGAGCGTGGTGGCCGATGACATCGACATGCGCATTACTCATGTGATTCGGGGCGCCGATCACATTTCCAATACGCCCAAGCAGGTGCTGCTGTATCGCGCTTTAGGCGTAGAGCCGCCGGTATTTGCGCATGTGCCGCTGATTCTTGGCGCCGACAAAAAGCGGCTCTCCAAGCGCCACGGAGCTACGGACGTCAACATGTACCGGCGCGAAGGATTTTTGCCCGAGGCCTTCCGGAATTTCCTTGTGTTGCTTGGCTGGGCGCCGGGGGGAGATGAAGAATTTCTGCGGACCAAGGAGTTACTGGAAAAGTTTTCGCTGGAAGGGGTCAGCCGAACGAATAGCGTGTTTGACCGGGCCAAGCTGGAATGGTTTAACACGCAATACCTGCAGAAATTACCGATCGAGGATTTACTTCCCGAAGTGCAACAGCAACTGAAACAAGATGGTCTGTGGAAGGAAGAATGGGCGTCTGGCGCGGGGCACGAATGGTTCGCGAGGACGGTGGATTTGCTGCGGCCGCGCATACGGTTGCTACCGGATTTTTCGAGTTGGTCGCGCGCGTTCTTCAGCGACGAATTTGAGAGAGATCCAGCGGCCAAAGCCAAGTTCTGGAAAGACGAGAAGGTTCCCGCGCTGCTGAAAACTCTGGCGGATGCCCTGGCTGCGCAGACCGAGTGGAGTCACGATGTTTGCGAACAGGCTTCGCGGAAGGTGGCGGAAGGCGCGGGCGTAAAGGCGGGTTTGCTGATCAACGCGACGCGCGTTGCGATCGTGGGGCAGGCGGTGGCGCCGCCCTTGTTTGAGACTATGGTGGTTCTCGGGCAAGAGCGGGTGGTGCGTCGTTTGCGAGATGCGTTGAAGGAATGGGCGTAGCGTTGCGCCCGATACCCTAGTTTATTTAGCGAAGACTGAGGCGTTGGCGGGTTTTGCACCAGCCTGGCTGGCCACAACATTAATCGTGGCATCCACGTCCTTGGTGACCGGCGGCAGACAAATCTCCGTGCTACAGGCCTGGTAACGAATCTTCATTGCGACTTTTTGCGGACCCAGCGGTGCATTCGGCAACACCGTTAGTGGCAGCCGCACCGTTGCGGTGCCCGTATACACGTTGAGTTGCTTGTTTTTCGAAAATGTAAAAGTTTCCAACATTCCCTTGGGATATACCACATCGCCCAACTTAAATCCGGCCGGAACGTTCGGGCGAACCTCGGTCGGGATCAGGTAATCCATTGAAACTTCGTGAGCATTGACGTGAAAGCCCGGGCGAATCTTCAACACGACAGCCACTTGCAAGGACATGCCGCGCGCAACTGGATCGTAAGAAACATAAGCCGTGGGAGCGAGCACATCTTTTGCGGCTACGTCTTGAGAATTGCACGCGGGAGAGACGGCCAGAGACGCGGCCATCGTCAGAGAAATCAACAAAATGGCAGAAAGTTTCACACGGTCACCTGTGTTCCAAGCTGTTCAGAAATCACGCGGCTCATCACCGCATGAAGATCTTCACCGCTCTTTTCGTGTACGAATGCCCCGCGGCATTCCGACCAACCCAGTTTGAAGCTGGTGGAGAGCGCGGAAATCCAGATTTCGCGAATCGGAGTATTCGGAGAGATCACAAATTTGGCGGGTTCGGGTTCCTCGAAAATAACCTCGAGCTTGCCGCTCTCGCCTTCTACATCGAAATCATGCTCGTCGCCGAGGGTCAGCAGTCGCCGCTTCAAATCGTCAAACGCAGCATCGGCTTTCTTTTGAAAATCGTGTTCAGAGAGCATTCATGGTCTCCGCCTAGTTCGACGATTCAATGGCTTTTTCGATAATTTCCAGATCCGGTGGTCCCTGGAATTTCATGATCTGTTTGCCGCTGCGCGAAATCAGGAAGCTGGTGGGATAGCCCATTACGCCGCCAAATTTGTCGGCGGCTTCATCGCTTCCGATGACGATCGGATAATTGATCAACACCTTCTGCCCGTTCACATTATATTTTTCGTGAGCAACAAACGGCGCCACTACGCTTTTTCCTTCATCGTCCATCGCTATACCCAGAACCGTGAAACCCTTGCCCGCGTACTTGTTCTGCATGTCGATCAAGGAAGGAATCTCATCCTGGCACGGGCCGCACCAGGTGGCCCAGAAATTCACGAACACGACTTTGCCTTTCAGGTCCGCCAGCGAGACATCTTTGCCCTGCAAATCCGTCAGTTTAATGTCCGGGGCAGGTTTGCTTTCAGGCGTGGCGGCCTCGATCGTTTGCATCTGGAGGGGTTTGTTTGGCAAACGAGTCGCCCGGTCGATATAAATCGTTAGCCCCACCAGAATCAAAACAGTAACAACAATGATTGCGATTTTTTTCATGACAACATTCACCCAAAACTTTACCTACATCGTAAAGCGATTTAAAAATGTAAGTTTGCCCGCCAGCCACGCCAGCTTGTTGAAGAATACCAGGCCACCCACGAACAGCAATAAAGCACCGCTGAATACCTCGACGGCATGCAGATGCTTGCGGAAATTCTGGTAGAAACGTAGAAACTGGTTGAGCAAAACGGCGGTCAGCAGGAACGGAACCGCCAGTCCCGCAGCATACACGGCCAAAAGGACCACGCCCCTGGCAAGTGTGCCGCTGGCGGCCGCCAGCACCAGCACGGCGGAAAGGATCGGACCGATGCACGGAGTCCAACCGAAGGCAAAGGCGAAGCCTAGCAGGAAGCCGCTAAGAATGCCCGGCTTGGTATCTTGACTACGAAGACGCACGTCCTGATTCAGCCAACGAGCGAAGATCGGTCCAAAAAAGCCGATGATCGAAAGCGAAAAAAAGTGAATTGCGCCCAATCCTGCGAATAGCGGACCACCATGCAACAGCGCGGCGATACCCAGCGCCACCAGTACGACGCCAAGCACGATCCCGGCACGCACGTTCATCTTGATCAGGCCGCCCAGCAAATGCAGGCCGAAGAGCAGAATTAGCGCGCCCGCTACCGGTGCCAATAAATTCTTGTGCGACTGCAGGAATCCGCCCACTGCGCTCGCCGAAGCGCCGAAGGCGATGAACACTACGGAAAATCCCACAACGAACGACAGCGCGGAGGTGAACAGGCCGGACTTCGGTTGCTGCCCTTGACGCAGCTTTTCCACGCTGATGCCTGAAAGCATGGAAATGTAGCCGGGCACCAGCGGCAGCACGCATGGCGACAGAAACGAAATTAGGCCTGCGAGGAATGCACCATATAAGGGAACATCCTTCATCTATGAGTGTCCTTTTCCTACCTATTCTCGCATAAAACCCGCAAGCAATCGTTGCATGGCCCAACTCCATTTAGAGGACGTCTTCGGTATTGAGATTGTGGCGATGCGGCGCAAGTTACAGAGCACACCCGCCTGTTCAGGAGATCAAAGGGCTGATGCGTGGCTGGGAGCCGAAGCCAGACAATTGGCGCATTTTGCTGACACAGCCGACCGGGAGGCAAAGTGGAGGCTTTCTATGTTTCTGAAATACGGTGAGTTACGACGCGGTTAGATGGTACCGGCATTGCTTTGTGATCTTTGGAGCGTAGGGAAGGGTGCGATGGTCTGGACGAAGCGCTGGCTTTGCTCGCGCAGATCGATTTGCGCCAATCCCATGCCTACGGAAACAGTCTGTCGGATCGCGATCTTCTGTGTGCGGTTGGACATGCGTACGCTGTCAATCCTGACAAGGAATTGAGCGCGCTTGCCCGCCGAAGGAATTGGCGCATTTTCGACTGGCATCCAACGGGAAGGATGAACCTACTGAAACCAGTGTCCAGGCACAGGAATCGAATCTATGGAACAACCGCATGAATAGTCCGAACATGTCAGAACGCGGGTCGGCAGTACGCCAATCCGGCTGCGTGTCGGCTGAACAGTTCGCAGTCAACGATGATGTTCTGGCACTCTCAAACACTGCGAACTCACGTTGGTGGCAGGCGCTAAAGGGAACCTTCGCGGAAGGGTGGGCGGCGTGCGGCGCGTTTGAATGGCTGGCGCTAGGGTACCTGGCGGTTTCCAGTGTGCTGATCGCCATCTTTGCGGAAAACCTGGTGTATCCAATTTGGCTGCTTGGCACCCAGGTGTTTGTCGCCGCGATGATTCTGGCGCTGTGCATGGTGCAAGCGCGCTCGGCCGCGCGGAAGGAAATACACGGCCCGTCGTTTTCTGCCGATTGGTGGCACTTCTGGCGGCACTGGTATCCGCACCTGTTCTTTCTGTTTTGCTTTGAAGAGCTTGGCTACCTGATGACACTGTTTACGCCGAACTGGCAAGACGCCAAGCTCATTGCCTTCGATTACTGGTTGACGGGCGTGCATCCATCGGTATGGTTGGAGCAATTCGCCACCCCGTTTCGCAACGACGCCATCCAACTGGTTTACTTCACCTATTTCACTTACCTATTGATTGTTGGCTTGGTGCTTTACCTTCGAAAGGATTGGCGGGGCTACTGGTCGGCGATGACCTACTCCATGGCGGGATACATCATCGGCTACTTTATCGCCATGTTTTTCCCCATCGAAAGCCCATGGTTCGCCATGGCCGGCTGGTGGAAAGAGCCACTTCACGGTGGCCCATTCACCGCAATGATGGGTTTCATCGAACATTACGGGCGAGTGCGCGGAGCGGCGTTTCCTTCCGCGCATGTCACCGGCGCGACCGCGGCGCTGTGGGCTGCCTGGAAATATAAGCGCGGGCTGTTCTGGGCACTGCTTCCGTTCTACCTGGGGATGTGCCTGTCGACGATCTGGGGCAGGTACCACTATTGCGCCGACGTGCTTGGCGGGATCATTACCGGGACGCTTGGATATTTGATTGGCGGCTGGATCATGAAACGCCGCGGGGCAATAGCTACCGTCGCGGAAGCCGCGCCGATGTGAATGTTAGTTGATAAATCGCAGGTTCGGTCGGGCGGTAAACTGGCAAGCCTCTTCAAATTCCCGCGCAATTTCCAGCAGTAACGCTTCTTCCGTCCAGGCTGCAATGAATTGCAAGCCGACCGGCAGGCCGGTGCTAGTTAATCCGCACGGGACGGAGATCGCCGGGATGCCTGCGAGATTCGCGGGGCGGTTCAGGCGCAAGAGCAGTCCCCGTGTAGGGTGACTCTCTCCGTTGATCGTCACGGACGCTTCCCCAATTCGCGGCGCAGCTATCGGGGTCGTCGGCACAACCAACGCGTCCAACTCGCTGGCGGAGAAGACTTCAAGCAATTGCTGCTTGAACTTATCGCGAATAGCCTGGGCCTTCAGATACTCGACGGCAGTCACTTTTGTGCCCAGTTCCAGTCGCTTGTATACATCCTCGCTGTATTCAGAAACATGGTCCGGAAACCAGCCGGCCTGCTGGTGATACATAGTGGCTTCGACCCAGGCGATTTGGTTTCCCGCTGCTTCGGTTTGCTGCAACTCCGGCAAAGACACTTGCTTCACGCGTGCGCCGCGCTTTTTAAGCAGGTCAGTCGCACGGTCAAACTGGGCGCGCACTTCCGGATCCACAATATCCAGAAAAAATTCCTTTGGAATGCCCAAACGAGCGAGACGCACACGCGCGGCCGGAAGCTTTCGTCCAACGAGACTAGGCTCCTTTTTTTCCCTCACCAAGATCGGATCCAGCAGGAGGATTGCGTCATTCACAGTGCGAGCGAGCGGGCCAACGAAATCAAGCGTGGGTGACAACGGTATGACGTCCTCGGCATTCACCCGGGCAAGTCCCGGCTTCACGCCGACCACGCCGCAAAGCGACGCAGGAATGCGTATGGAGCCTCCTGTGTCCGTGCCGATGCTGCCGTAACACAGCCCTGCCGCCAGAGCCGCTGCCGAGCCGCCGCTGGAGCCTCCAGCAATACGCTGCAGATCCCAAGGATTGCGAGTCGGACCGAAATGCGGATTCTCCGTGGTTACGCCGTAGGCAAATTCATGCATATTGGTCTTACCCAGAATCACCACGCCCGCTTTTTTCAACGATGCAACCACTGGAGCGTCGTGCAAAGGTACGAAGTCTCTCAGAATTTTCGACCCGGCAGTGGTGCGAATCTCCTTGGTGTAGAAGTTGTCCTTCAAGGAAATGGGGATGCCGTGTAAGGACCCACGATCGCGGCGGCTTTTTCGTTTCGATCGAACGCTGAGCTCCGCCTCGGCCTGCAGCGCCATTTGCAGCGCCACTTCATCGCAAACGGTGATATAGGCATTTACTCGTGGATTCAGCTTGTGAATGCGGTCCAGCAGGTGGCGCGTAAGCTCCACGGGAGACAGCCTGGCGCTCCGGAAAAGCTTGCCAATTTCCGAGATGGAGCAAAACGCGATTTGGTCGTCGCCGCTCTTCAGAAGATCTTCTCCTGGCGCCGCAGGTTCCCGAATGTGCCGATGTTAGCCAGAATCAGCCCGACGCGGAACTGATTCTCAGAGCGAACCGTAGCGAGATTGAAGTGCCCGTACTCAACCGACAAGCCGCAGCAGCCCCCGTTGTAACTGGCCTGGACAAACTGATTCAGGACGGTGTTGGTCAGCAGATCGTAACTGACTCCAGCGGACACGTTGAACCCTTTGCGAACAAGATCCCCATAACCGACGATCCCGCGAATCTGGTGCGAGGGCGGCTGTACAACGGGATCGCCTTGCAGTCGGAAGTCGGCGACGGTGGCGTAGAACTGGCTATAGGGTTTCACTTTGAGGAGGGTGCCGATGGTAGTCACCTTTTTTAGCTGCGGATCATATTCGATTATGGATTCAGCGTCGTAACGGCCGCCGGGAGTCAGGGTCAGGTCGCTGACGATAGGCGACCAATCCCGCGGTGTGGAAGCGAACGCGAATGGCGTAACCTCGTCGAGTGCCTGAAACACGTTGCGCTGCCCCGGAACCAGCGCGCCTCCAAACGTGGGATCGAAATAATGATCCTGCACCATCCGCCAGGAGAGAAAGTCAACCGGTTGGCCGTCACCGTCTTTCAAATACAAGTGTTGAACGACGCCGTACTCAAATTGGTTGGTGTCGGTCAGCGTCGCGTCGTTGTCGAATCGGATAAAGCGGGCAAAATCATCGACCCCGGTCACGTAGCTGTAGGTGATCACCGGTTCGATGGTGTGTTTATAGCGGCGATGCTTTTTGGGTTGATCAAAATAGCGCTCCAGAGTCGGAGGGCGCAGGTCCACTTCGAATTCTCCAGTGTTGCGAGTAATGGACAGGCCATCAACGTTACCAGCCGAGTTAAGAGAATCGCCGTAATAAGTGGTGCGAAAAGTGGCTGAGGTGGTTACGCCGAGCCACGCGCCTAAATGAAAAGGAATGGTGACACTGGGAGCAAATTCCGTGCGAGCCACGAAATTCGGACTCTCAATGAATTCGTCATCGCGATGTACTGCACCTGCGAAGGTCGTAAAGGAAAAATAAACGGGCAAGTTGCGCCAAGGGGCCTGTTCCACCGAAGAGAAACTGACTTCCGGTGCGTTCCGCAAGATAACACTGTTCGGCGGACTCAGTTCTAAAAAGCCGTGATCGTTTAAAGCAGCGACGTTGAAGCTGAATCCATCGAAATTCTTGGTAAGGAATACCGAGCTGCGAATTTCGGAGTTGATGGCCTCATTATAAGTGCCGGCGAAAGCGAGCTGGAAGGTAAGTGAGGACAATTGGTTGTAATCAGTCACAAATCGCCAACCATCGTTCCACAGGGAACTGATTTCGAGTTGCTGGGTGTCACCCCCTTGATGCTCGCGATCCTGCACGGCGTAAAACCTGTATTCGATCGAAGTATTTTCGAAGGGCCGGGCGCGGAACGATTCGCGCTCGCCAGGTCCGCGCTTTTCAAAATATTCAAAGCCAATATTGGCGTCGAACCATGTTTTTGGGGCCCAGTAAAAAGCATCACCCACGGTGAAGCCCTTGGTGTTGCTGTTCCCGAGAATCGGAAGCATGAAACCGGATTGACGAATGTGTTCGCCCGCCGGGGCCGTGGCATAAGGCAGCCAGACCAGCGGGATCCGGTATAGCCGGAAATCCGCGTTGACCAGCGCCACTGATTTATCCAGCGTCACCGTCGCTTCCGGCGCATAAAACTGCCAGGTTGGGCTGTGCGGATCGCACACGGTGAACCAGCCGTGATGCACTACATAAACGTCCTCGGAAATCCGGTCAACCTGTTTGGCCTGGAAATACAGCGGATTCTCGGTAACCAGCAGCAGGGGATTGGGATGGCGGTCTAGGTGGATCGTGCCGCGCACGTTCTGGAAAGTACCTTTGTTCGTGGCCACGTTCAGATGTGCTTCGGTGGCTTCCAGGTGTTCGTTCTGATAATCGTAAATGACGTTTCCGCGGGCGACGGCCTGTGAAGTGTCGTCGTTGTACTCAACATGATCGGCGCGCAGGCGCATGCCTTGATAGTGGACGTCCACGTCCTTATCCGCGATGTACAAATCTCCTACCTTGCGTTGTGGGCCGCTGGCCGAGATATCCGCCATTCCACCTTTTTTGTGTGTTGGAACGGGCTGTTGTGCGCTATTTGCAGGCGCGTAACACAATCCGAGCAGAAGGACAGCAATGAGCCTGCACCACCGGCCTGGCCCGAAATTGGACAAGGTTGTCTTCACGCGAATGAGGCGCTCGATGAACGAAACGCTAGCCTAGCACGCACAAAGAAGGATTTGTAGCAGACACCTTCTTTCCCCAAAACACTAGATGCGGGATGCTTGCAGCGGGCTTACTTATTTTTCAACTTTTTTCGTGTGATGGAGTTGATACCAATCAAACGTGCGTTCCAGGCCTTCTTCAAACATAACCGTGGGTTCGTAGCCTAGTCGTTCACGCGCTTTGGAAATATCCGCTTGGGAGTCTCGGATGTCGCCGTCACGTGGGGGCTCGTACTTGGCTTGCAGTTTCTTTCCGGAAATGCGTCCGAAGCATGCCAATGTTTCGTTCAAGGAAATCCGCGCTCCGGTGCCGATGTTAAATACTTCCCCGGAAGCGTTAGGAGCTTCGCAAGCCAGCAGGTTGGCCTGGACGGCGTTTTCGACGAACGTGAAATCCCGTGTTTGCTCCCCGTCTCCGAAAACACTCGGTGGCTGTTCCTCCAAAAATGCCGTCGCGAAGCGGGACAGTACGCCCGAATAGGGCGAATCGGGATCTTGGCGGGGTCCGAATATGTTGAAGTAGCGCAGCGCCACATTTTCCAAGCCGTAGCAGCGCCCGAAGGTCTGCAAGTACAGTTCGCCTACATATTTGGTGACGCCGTAAGGGGAAATGGGCTGAGGCTGCATGGCCTCCGTCTTCGGCAGAGTGGGAGTTTCGCCATAGGCCGAGGAGGAGGCTGCAAATACAACCCGCTTCACTTTGTTGTCGCGGGCCGCGACCAGGACGTTCAGCGTGCCTTCGACGTTGATGCGATTGGTGTCGAGAGGATCTTTTACGGAGCGAGGCACGGACGTGCGGGCCGCCAAGTGAATGACATATTCGGCCTGGTGTATGGCCTTATGGACCACTTCCAGGTCAGTAATCGATCCCTTTACGAAGGTGATCTTGCTGCGAACCTCGGCCAGGTTTTCTTCCTTGCCGGAAGAAAGATCATCTAGCACCACTACACTGTGTCCCCGGCGCACCAGTTCATCCACGGTATTTGAGCCGATGAATCCAGCTCCGCCCGTAACCAGGTAACGCATGCTTCCGACCTCCTGTGAACTAGTCCGTCTTATTGTACGATGGGATTAGCGGAGCAAACGCCTGATTGTAGCGTAGGTAACAGAAACAGCATGAGCAAGGTCAAAGTGTTGATGGTGCTGCTGATTTGTATACTTCTGTTTGCCTCAGGAGTGTACGTTTTTTCCAGGCTGGCCGGCAGAAAGCCGCCCAACACTAACCCGGTATCGGATTGGCCGAACATCGGGCCTACAAGTCCCGCCAGCACTCCCAGTGCGCCTCCAGCTGCTCCGTTCGCTAAAGCAGGCACACCGCCAGCCAGGAAGGAAAGCCTTGCCGCCGAACCGCGTTTCCTGCTGCGCCAGGGGGAGACCCTGGAATACAACGCCAACCTGCCGAAACTCAACAGCACCATCGCGGACCTGAAAATTGTCGCCTCAGAAAAAAGGAACGCCGACAGCAAAGGTGGAGCTTGGCACTTGCAGGCATTCGCCCACACGGAGAATCCCTACCGCATGGTGTTTCCCTTGGACGACCAGTTTGACTCGTACAGCAATGACGGCAGCATGACCAGCCTGCAATATGAGATGCACCTGAACGAACGTGGTCAGAAAGTGGATAGCATAGAGCGGATGTTAGCTTCGCCGAGTGATCCTCCCCCAGAGGGCGCAAGCGCCGTGCGTGTGCCGCCGGGAACGCGCGATCCCTTAGGGATGCTGCAGTATCTGAGGAGCGTGGACTGGAACAGCATCTCTGAGGTACGCAGCCCAGTCTTCGACGGCCGCAAGTTATACGATGTGCGCGCGGTGCTGGTCGACAAAGCTACGCCGGTCAACGTGCCCGCCGGAAATTTCAATACCACGAAGATCGAACTGCACGTGAGCGACAATGGAACGGAAATGAAAGACGCGCATTTCTTGTTGTATCTGACGAACGACACCAGCCGTTTGCCGGTGCTGCTGGAAGCCGTGCTGCCGGTAGCGACCGCCCGGGTGGAACTTACCAAGACGCATTAAATCTGGCGGTGGCGTTACGAACTAGCACAGGTGAATTTTCTCCCGGTGCCGGATAACGCGGCGCGTGGCATTTCGCGTGTCCACCACGAGTTTTGCGGCTTCCACGATGGCGCCATAATCGTAGCTGGAATGGTCTGTAGCGATGATCACGGCGTCATATTTGGCCAGGGTTTGCGGACTCAACGCCACAGATTTCATGTGCGAGTAATCGTAGTGGCGCATTTTATGGAGGTGCGGGAAATAAGGGTCGTTATAGTCGAATTCGGCGCCGCGCTTTTGCAAAATTTCCATGATTTTCAGAGTGGGTGACTCACGCAGGTCGTCTACATCCTTTTTGTACGCAACACCCAGGACCAGCAACTTTGAACCCTTCAGGTTTTTCTTGTGCTGGTTCAGCGCTTCCGCCACGGAGTCCACTACGTGATACGGCATTGCTGTATTGATCTCTCCCGCCAGTTCAATGAAGCGTGTCGAGAAGTCGTATTCCTTGGCTTTCCAAGAGAGATAGAAGGGATCCACCGGAATGCAGTGTCCCCCCAAACCGGGCCCCGGATAAAACGGCATAAATCCAAATGGCTTCGAAGCCGCCGCTTCGATCACTTCCCAGATGTCCACACCCATGCGCATGCACAAAAGCTTCAATTCGTTCACTAGCGCGATATTCACGCAGCGGAAGATATTCTCAAGGAGCTTAGCCATTTCCGCAGCGCGGGTAGAGCTGACCGGGATCACCTTGGCGACAACCTGAGCGTACAACGCCTGAGCCGCTCGTCCGCTCGGCGGATTCACACCGCCCACGACCTTTGGAATTTGCGCTAATCCGAATTGCTTGTTGCCGGGATCCTCGCGTTCCGGCGAAAACGCCAGGAAGAAATCGCCGGGCACGTTTTCATTTTCTGGGCCGGAGGCGATAGGACAATTCCAGCCACTCTTTTCCAGGATGGGCAGCACTAACTCCTCGGTTGTGCCCGGATAGGTGGTGGATTCCAGCACAACTAATTGGCCCTTTTGCAGGTGAGGCTGAATGGATTTGGCAGTTTCCTCCACATAGCTCAGGTCGGGCTCCCGGTATTCGTTCAAGGGGGTGGGAACGCAAATGAGGATGGCATCCGCCTCTTCCAGGCGCGAAAAATCGGTGGTAGCGGTGAAGTGCCGGCTATTCACGTATTGCTGAATTTTGGTTTGCTGGATGTGCTCGATATAGGATTTGCCAGCGGTGAGCATTTGCACTTTCTTGGGGTCGGTATCAAAGCCGGTCACGCGATGACCCGCTTCCGCAAACCGGAGCGCCAGAGGCAGCCCCACATATCCGCATCCGATGATCGCGACCTTGAGTTGGGCACCTTTAAAAAATTCGGGTTTTCTATCCGTTGCCATGAATGGAACTTACTCCTCAATGCTTTTTGGGGATGAAACTGGCCCTGAGGTGACACGGGCGTGTTACCTAAACACTATAGCAGTTTCGACGTTGGACATTGAAGGGCAGGTGACGATATGTTCACAATTTGGCGCACATTGTGCGCACGCTTCTCTGCACGTCATTGAATAACGCATACTGGAAGCCGTATGGTGGATGTTCACTGCCACATTTTGCCGGGACTGGATGACGGCGCCAGAACGATGGAAGATTCGCTGGCTATGGCTGAGGATGCCATAGCCGATGGGATTACCCACGTGGTGGCCACACCGCACGCTAACTCCGACTACGCCTTCGATTTTCGGCGTGTGCGGGCTGTGCTGGACGAACTGAGCGCAAAAGTCGGAAACCGCCTCACACTGGCCACCGGTTGCGATTTTCATTTGAATCACGAGAACCTGATTGCGTTGCGCCAGGACCCCCGGCCGTTCTGCATCAATCAGAAGGACTACCTCTTGGTGGAATTCAACGAGTTCTCGATTCCGCCATCCATGGACCAGACGCTACACGAACTTCGCTTGGCGGATATTCGGCCGGTCATTACGCACCCGGAACGAAATGGAATTCTGCGCACGCATCCCGACCGGTTGCGGAACTGGATCCGATTAGGGTGCTATGTTCAGGTTACGGCTGGTTCGCTGTCTGGCGTTTTCGGGCCGAGCGCCCAGGAACACGCGTGGTCTTTCCTGGCTGGAGGGCTTGTCCACATCATTTCCAGCGATGCACACAATACCGGCCGGCGCCCGTTGAAGCTGAAATTTGCTCACGAAGAAATCGCGGCGCAATTGGGCGAGGAACGGGCGAATGCGCTTCTCATCGATAATCCATTGGCTGTGTTCGAAGGCCGTCCATTGCCCTACGTTCCGGAAGTCGCGCCGGACACGCCGCCACGCAAGCGCAAGCGTTTCCTCTTTTTCTAGCACCTTGCCCCGTTAGCGTGTGGCAGGCCGCAAGGGTAGGCCTGCATATGCATTTGCCAACCCAAGGACTTCCCGAACCACGTCCAGCGCATCCTGGGTAGTTCTCCACCAATGGGCGGGATCAAATGAATCGTCCGAGACGCCGCGGATGATAGCTGCGCCGTCGTGTGAGGAAAGCCGCCTCCAGAGGGTCTGAACGCGGCGAGTGTGCGCTTTAGAGGTCACCAGGATCACCGAATGCTCATTCTCCTTACGTAGAGCCTCGCCTATCGTTTTCATTTCGTCTGCAGTGTTGACGATGGGAGGATTAAGCACCTGAATGGCCTGCTCGGGCACACCTTCGTGCACAAGGACCTGCTTGTTGTAGAAATCTTCTCCCTGGAAGGGAATAGAAAGCTCATTCAAGGTGGCGCCCGGTTCCGTCGAATGGGTCAGCCAAATATGGTTCGCATAGCCCTGCCTGTAAATGCGAGCTGCTTCCAGCGCGCGATCTGGCATATGGCCGCTGAGAACCACGATGGCGTAGGCCTTTTGCAGAGGTTCCTCGACCACCAACCATCTTCCCAGGTTGAGAAAAATGAGCAGAACAACGAAGGCCGATGAGCATAGGAGCAAAATCCATAAACGCGTAGGGCGGCCACGCTGCGGAGGCAGAATAGTCCCAAGGAAAAATTCCGGCATTGCCGCGAATCGTAACCCGCGACGGGGCTTGCGTCAAACACCGTCAGAGCGGAACAAAAATCGATAACCGCAGCACCCTGTGAATGTAGGTTGCCGCAAGTATTTCCTGAACGGCAAGCGGCCACCGCTTGATCCTGACGATGGTTGAGGAATATCGAGAGATCGAAGCGGATGGTCGTTTGGCAAAGTTCAGCGAGTGGCGGACACCAAAACGTCACCCGCCAGGCCGAAATGCGTTAGCTCTGCATTGATAATCACGTTAAACTAAACTTTTCTGATTCAGCGGGAGGACGAATGCGCGCTGTCGTGACAGGAGGTGCCGGCTTTCTGGGGTCGCATCTTTGTGACCGCTTGCTGGCGGAAGGTTGGGAAGTTCTGGCGCTGGATAATCTCATTACCGGGGATAAAGCCAATCTGACGCATTTGAACGGCAATTCGAAATTTCGGTTCGAGTCCACCGACGTCAACGAGCCATTCCACGTGGAAGACCGGGTTGATTACGTATTCCATTTTGCTTCTCCGGCGAGTCCGCCGGATTATTTGAAGTTCCCGATCGAGACCTTGAAGGTCGGCTCCATCGCCACGATGCACACGTTGGACCTTGCCAAAGCGAAAGGCGCAAAATTTTTTCTAGCGTCAACCAGCGAATGCTATGGCGACCCCGACGTTTCGCCGCAGAACGAATCGTACTGGGGCCGAGTCAATCCGGTGGGACCGCGCAGCGTTTACGATGAGGCCAAACGGTTCGCCGAAGCGATCACCATGGCCTACCATCGCTATCACAATCTGGATACCCATATTGTCAGGATTTTCAACACCTATGGTCCACGAATGCGTTTGAACGACGGTCGGGCTCTCCCGAATTTCGTGTATCAGGCGCTCACCGGACAGCCGATTACCGTTTATGGCGACGGCAAGCAGACCCGCAGCTTTTGCTTTGTTTCGGATTTAATTGACGGCATTTATAAATTGAGCCAGTGCGATGAACACCTGCCTACCAACATCGGCAATCCCACCGAATTAACGATTCACGAGTTCGCGGAACGGGTGTGCAGCTATTTTCCGAATGCCCCTAAAATCATTTTCGAAGCGCTGCCAGTGGATGATCCGAAACAGCGGCGTCCCGATATTTCCAAAGCGAAGCGTTTGCTGGGTTGGGAACCCAAAGTAGGGTTGGAAGAGGGGCTGAAGATCACCATTTCGTTTTTCAAGGAGCTGTACGCGAAGACGTCAACGACCAAAAGTGTGTCCTGACATAGGACGTTGACAAAGTCGCGGAAGCGCCTAGGCGAACACCGGACCGAATGGTTCGAAGATGGAACGAACTAGACTGAATCCGCTAGAGGCGCCCGAAGGAATGATAATCGAACCCTAGCTCTTGCATCTTTTTAGGTGAATACAGATTGCGTCCGTCAATCACCAGGCGGCGCGCCATGGTTCGACCGGCCTTCTCCCAATCCAGTTGACGGAACGATTGCCATTCGGTGCAAACCAGAGCTGCGTCTACTCCCTTCAAAGCTTCGTACGGATCATCGTAGTAAGTCGCGGCAGGCAAAAGGGGTTTCGTTCGCGAGATGGCCTGCGGGTCGGTGGCGCGCACTTCCGCGCCCTCATCCAGCAATTGCCGAATTACGTCCAGCGCCGGAGCAAAGCGAATATCGTCGGTGTTGGCTTTGAATGCCAGTCCGAGTACCGCCACTTTCTTGCCTTTAATCACCCACAATGCTTTGCGGATCTTTTCGAAGAACCGGCCTATGCGTTGCTTGTTAACGCGCTCGGCGGCTTTCAACATGTCGAAATCAACACCAACCGAAGACGACAGGTAGATGAACGCCTGGATATCTTTGGGAAAGCAGAATCCGCCGAAGCCCAAGCCGGCCTTCAGGAATTGCGTGCCAATGCGCGGATCCAGTCCCATGGCGCGGGTTACTTCTTCGACGTCGGCTCCGATTCGCTCGCATAAATCAGAGATCACGTTGGCATAGCTGATCTTCAACGCCAGAAATGAGTTAGAGGCGTGCTTGATGAGTTCGGCGCTGTTAATCGTGGTGACCAGCAACTCGCCGGAGCTCCCCGCGGGGCAGTTTCCGTGGTGCACCGGGCAATCGAACTTACGCTCCAGTATGGGTCCGTAAATCTCCCGCATGATTGCGGCACTTTTTTCATTTTCCACGCCCACCACGATTCGATCCGGATGAAAGAAGTCCTCTACTGCGGTGCCTTCACGCAAGAATTCTGGATTGGAGGCGACTTCAAATTTGACGCCGCACCCGCGCGAATAGGCAGCTAGCGCCTTTTGCAGTTGCACGCCCGTCAAGGCGGGAACCGTGCTTTTCTCGACGACCAGTTTCGCGGAACGTGCTTCATTGGCGATTTGCCGCGCGACGTGATCAATCGCCGATAGATCGGCTTCGCCGGTTTCTTTAGGGGGTGTGCCAACGCAGATAAAAATGACTTCACCTGCCCGGATGGCGTCACCCGCGTTGGCGGTGTAGGTAATCTTTTTCTCGGCGACCGCGCGCTTCAACACTTCGTCGAGGTGCTCCTCATAGATGGGAACCTTCCCGGCCTTGAGTTGATCAATGCGCTTTTCATCGATATCGGTACAATGCACTTCATGACCTGCCGCCGCCAGGCAGGCGCCGGTCACCAGTCCTACGTATCCACACCCAATTACCGTCAGACGCACAATCATTCTCCTTTACGCGCAGCTACAGCGCTTGTAATTCGGCTAGGAATACCCCACTTGCAGAACATCAGTATCTCATTGAGCAGAGTGGCCCCGCTATCGGCGTCCTAGCAAAAGGCCCCTAAGACCCAATAGCGCCAAGCGTGGTTGCCGCCGAACCAAAGTCCAGAGCAGACGCGCGGATTCGTCACGATTGATCTCGCCGAGCGACTGGCGCATGGATTGGTTCAACATGTCTACGAGATGGCAGTAATCGTCCTGCTGAAAATGATGCAGCGCGCGGCGGACCAGCCAGTGCGTGGCCAATTCCCGCCGTAGGGCGCGCAATTCACTCCGCCCCTTGCAAAGAATGGCATCCGCTACGCCGCGGGCGCCCCGAAAACCGGTCACGATTCCGCCAATGGTGGATACCTTTACTTGCGCGGCCGCGTCGCCGACGAGATAAACCTTGCCGTTACCAATGGTGCGTTGCACACCCACCCAACTGCGGTAAACCGGAATCCGCGCGCCTTGCCACTCCAGCGGTTCAAATCCCTTTTTCTGCAAAAATCGGTCGAAGCAGCGTTTGGTATCGCGGCCCTGTTCTCCAATCACGCCCAGAGCGCCACGCTCCGGTGATTCGGGAATCAGCCAATAAAAATAAGGAGTGTCATCGGGAACAAACCAGACCCTGGTCGTGTCAGTGGGATAATCTTTGGGTAATTTCACCAGGGCTTGCACCAACGGAACAGTTTCGACCGGTGGCCAGCCCGAAGCACGCGCCACACGACTCGCTGCGCCGTCCGCCCCCACAACACTTCCTGCCTGAATCTCATCGGCGTGGCCTGCTTGATCGATTTGTACGCGTAAACCGCTGCCGTTGGGTGTGAGACCCAAGAACCGCGTGTCGTAATCAAAGCGCGCGCCGGCTTGTTCTGCTTCTGCCGCCAACGCACGGATCAGCCGCGAGCGTTCAATGATCAGGTCGGGCCGCTTTAACGTCACGAGGGCCGAACGCCCATTGGTGAACAGCTCGAACCGTCGAATCTCGTTGACCATGCTTGCTGCCGCCGCGCCATTCACCTGGCGCCGGAAGTGATCGGTCACAATCAATGTGCGAGGTGCGGGATTCAGAGTGGGCTTTGAGTCGAGCACGCGCACGGCTCGGCCACCTTGTGCGACGCAGGCAGCGGTGTAGAGGCCTGCAGCGGAACCTCCGACCACCACAATTTCTCGTTTATCCCGGGCAGTTCCGGGTCGAAATCCGGCTTTATTCACAATGTTCGAGGACCTATTCACCCAAGGGACAATCGGGCTACCCGCGATTTATCCTGACCTCTCCAGACACAATTCAATGGAAGGGCTGATAGAACTGACTTGAGTATAGCGAATCCGTTTGGTCTGACCAAACGGCTGTGGAGATGAATTAGTCTCAATTGACGCCAGAATATGCCTACGAGAGTGGAATGGTCGATGCGGCGCGATCCGCTTTGCGCGCTTGTCGCTCGTATGGCGCCCGCTCTAATCCGACGATCGCCAACAGCATACCCAGGACGACAATCGCGCCTAGAATCGCCGCCGCTACGTTCGATAAATACGCCGCCAATACGCCTGCGCCGCCACAAGCGGCACCAGCCAGGTACATCGCCAGCACGGCGCCGCGTTGGCCCAAGCCCAAATTGGCCAACCGGTGCGCCGAATGGTCTTTTCCGGGTGAAGCGAAAGGCAGCAGGCCTCGCCGCGAGCGGGAAATCGTAACCAGGGTGGTATCAAAAATGGTGGCGCTCAGAATCAAAACTGGTGCCAGCCACCCGGACAAGCTGGCGGCGTGCTGGAACCGCATTTTCAGTGCGAGCGTGGCCATCAAAAATCCCAGGAACATCGCACCGCCGTCGCCCATGAAAATCTTAGCCGGCTTGAAATTCCAGCGCAGGAAACCGGCAGCGGCCCCCAGCGTAGCTGCCGCCAACGTAGTGACCACGGTTTGCCCATTCAAGTAAGCCAGCATGGCAAAGAAAATCGATGCCATCGCCGCGACTCCCGCGCACAGCCCGTCCATGTGATCCAAAATACTGAACGATGCCGTAATTCCCACCACCCACAGAACGGTCAGAGCGGCATCCAGCCAATAGCCGCGGACTCCACCGACGAGGGTTTCGAACACATTCGCGCGCACGCCGGTCGCCAATAAAATGAGGGCGGCCAGTGGCATGGCCAGAAATAATTTCACCTGATGGTGCAGCCAGCCACGGTCGTCCATGAAGCCGACGATGGCTACGAGGGATGCTCCGGTGACGATACCAAAACTCTGAGCGCGTGCAGGGCCGTCGAAGACGATCAGAATTCCCAGCATCACACCGGCGTAAATTGCTAAACCGCCCAGCAGCGGGATTGGCGTGACATGGACCTTACGTGGACCTGGAGAGTCGACCATTCCCACGCGGATAGCCAGTGCACGCACAGGGACAGTTAGGATCAGAGAAGCTGACAGCGCTATTAGGAAAGCCCAAAGGCTTGCACTCATACGCCCTCAATTGCTCGTTCTGAGAAGCTGGCCCGGGCGATGATGCCAGTAATTACAGAAGCGCGACCGGTTCGGGTTCCGGCTCCCAATTTTCGTGGTTACTGCTGCGAGAAGGATAGACACTGCCCCTACGCAGCATCCAAACCATACCGGAAAATCCCGCAAAGTACTAGTGAGACCGTGCACTCCGATTCGGAAAGGTTACTTTGGTGTCTTACGACGATATCTGGGAGCCGGATTGCTTCACCGCGGATGGGCCGCCGCCTCTTCCACAATTTCGACCAGTTTTTCCAGTTCCCGCGAGCGTTCATATTCGGGGGCGGTGGCTGCGGCCGCTTCTCCCATTTTGCGCAAGCGCTGTGGGTCCAACACAATTTCGCGAACTCGCTCGGCAAACTGAGTGGCATCATCGGGATCGGCGGAAATGGAGAACCCAGTCCGGCTTCCAATCGAGACCACGTCACACTCCGCTGGGGCCACCGCCACAATCGGCTTGCCGGCCGCCAGAATCTCGTACATCTTGCTGGGCACCACCACGCCTTCCAGGCCCCGTTTGATGGTGATCACGTGCGCATCCGCGGCGGCGAGAACCGACGGTATTTTGTTTGCGGGGAAAAAAGGAAGAAAACGCACATTGCTTATACCCGAGGACGCAGCTTGCAGGTCTTCTCGCTGGGCTCCATCGCCTACGAAAACCAGGCCGATACCGTCCGCCGCCAGTTTCCGGGCTCCCTCCAGGAGAGTATTCCAGGCCCCGTAAAATCCCAGATTGCCCGCATGTAGCAAGACGAACTTGAAGCCGTTCCGTATGGCGGTGATCACGGAATCGTCGAGATTCGCCCTCGCTGTCGCGGTCTTCGCCGTGTCAGCCCCATCACGTACGATCACCACGCGATCGGGGTCGACCCCTTTCGCAAGTATGCGATTTCGCATGTCGTCCCCGAGGACAATCACCCTGGTTGCGCGCCGCAGCCCCCAGCGGTGCAGCTTCTCCCACACGCGCGCCAGTAAACCCGGGCGTACGATGGAGCCTCCCACAGCCATGTCGGGATACATGTCGCGTATGTTGTAAACGTAAGGTTTGTTTTTTAGCATGGCCACAAACGCGCCGACGATGCCTTCAAACGGTGGATCGGTCATGGCCAAAATTACATCGCAAGGCAGGAGTAAGGCGCGAGGAACCGCCAGGAAGACATAGCTGAGATAATTCAGGACGCGCTTGTTCATCTGCACGCGTGAATAGGTTGTCGATCCCACTCGAATCACCTGGACGTTCGCGTTGTCCTCCGCTTGATAAAAGCGCCAAGGGCGGCGCTCGGTTGGATCGTAAGAAGGGCGGCCACACAAGACCACGACGGCGTGTTTGGCGGCGAGTACGTCGACGACCGTTTTGGCCATCTTCGCTGTGGCAGAAGTATCCGGCGGGTAATAAAGATTCAGCAGCAAGACACGCACAGGGGAATTGTACAGGGAGAACATAGCGCCTTGAAAATGATCGCAACCCGCAGCAGACGCGCTTATTGTGCACCCGGTGTGTGTCGCCCCTCCTTGGCAGGCGCACCCCCCTCTGCTATAGGTGATAAAAGCGGTCCAGTTTAAATACGTTTAAATTAATACCTCTTCGCTCCGGCAAGGAACATACCCATGGAAGTCAACGTTGAACATTTAGGCTCGGTACAATTTCAAATCAAAACGCGCGGCCACTCGATGGTCAGCGATCAACCCGTGGAGCAAGGTGGGTACGACGAAGGTATGACCCCGCCCGAGTTGTTGTTGGCTTCCCTGGGATCGTGCGCAGGCTTTTATGCCTCACAATACCTCAGAAAGCACAAACTGGCTGCCGAAGGCACCCGCGTGAAGGTTACCTGTGACAAGGCAAAAGATCCTGTGCGCATGGACAATTTTAAAATCGAAGTGGAATCCCCGGTCGAACTAAGCGCCGACCATCGCAAGGGTGTTGTCGACGCGGTGGAGCACTGCCTGGTCAAAAACACGCTACTGCACCCGCCAAAAATTTCCCTGCAGGTGAAAGCTTTGGTCGCCTCGGAGAAGTAATCTTGGTTTTGCGGTTGGCGAGCTGCGCCACGCTCACGGGCGGGTGATCAGGTAATTCCCCAGGACCAGCGCGTCCATTTTTGTGCGCAGGAAACAATCCAACGCCTCTTCCGGCCGGCACACGATGGGCTCGTTGTCATTAAACGAAGTGTTCAGAACCACCGGCACGCCAGTCTGCCGCTCAAATTCACGAATCAGAGCGTGATAACGCGGATTTGCCGCAGCCGTGACCGTCTGCAGACGGCCGGTGCCGTCCACATGAGTCGACGCGGGGATTTTGTCGCGTTTTTCGGGCCGCACGGAATAAGCCATGGTCATAAACGGGGATGGGTAGGATTTCTCGAACCACTCGCCGGTCTTTTCGGCGAGAATGGAAGGCGCGAACGGGCGAAAAATTTCGCGGTGCTTGATCCTCTGGTTCAGGATTTCCTTCATTCCCGGCCGCCGCGGATCGGCAACAATGCTGCGGTTTCCCAGCGCGCGCGGTCCCCATTCGGCTCGCCCTTGATACCAGCCTAGAATTTTTCCTTCCGCGATGATGGCGGCGGTGCGTCGCAGCAATTCCGGTTGATCCAGTTCGTTCAGCGTGTACCCGCCATTCGAAACCGCGCTGCCCTGTATGGCCGACCGAATCTCTTCCGCCGAATAGCTTGGCCCCCAATACGCGTGTTCCATCACAAAGGACCTTGGCTGGCCGAGGAGCTGATGCCACACGTAAAATGCCGCGCCGACTGCAAGCCCACCATCCCCCGCCGCGGGCTGTACGTACACCTTCTCGAAGGGCGTCTGATCGAAGATTTTTCCGTTGGCGACGCAGTTGAAGGCGACTCCTCCGGACAGGCACACGGCATTTGCGCCGGTGTTGGCGGCCAACTTGTTCAACATGCCCAGATACACCTCTTCGAGGCGCGCCTGCAAGGACGCGGCTAGATCGCGATGGCGCTGCTCCAGCGGTTCTTCCGGCCTGCGGGCCGCTCCTCCGAGCCGCTTCCCCATCGCCTCTGAGAACATGGTGCCGAGTATTGGGGTTTGATCGGACTCAGCCCAGGACATTTCCGGTCCGATCTTGTGGTGCGTAAAATATTTCAAGCCCAAGCGGAACCGGAGTTCGCCGCCGTTCGCGGGAAAGCGCACAATGTCGCGAAATGCTTCCATGTTCTCCGGTGAGCCGTAAGCGGCCAGTCCCATTACTTTGTACTCGTCGCCAAACTTAAGAAATCCCAGGTATTGCGTCACTGCGCTGTAGTACAGCCCCAAAGAATGTGGAAACGCGATAGCATCCAGGATTTCCATGCGATTTCCGTGGCCCGCACCCCACATCGAACTGGCAAAATCGCCCAGGCCGTCGGCCGAGAGCAGCGCCGCATTTTCGAAGGGGGAAACAAAAAAGCTGCTGGCAAGGTGTGCTTGATGATGTTCAACGCGGTGGAACTTAGCTTGAAGACTTGCCGGATCACTGTCGAATGCAGCCGCCAGAGCCGATGGAATCCCGGTAAATTTGGAAAGTACTCGCACACGTTCTCGCGCGAACGACGGCATGCGTATCGCATACCAGATCTTCGTTCCCACCCGCGCCAGGGGATTCCGCGGCACGGCCACGTGATCGATATCGTCCAGCGTGATGCCCGCCTCCTTCAAGCAATAGTGGATAGCCGCCGCTGGAAAACCGGCCGCATACTTCACGCGATTGAAACGCTCCTCTTCGACGGCGGCGATCAATTTGCCATCGCAGACCAGTGCCGCCGAAGCGTTGCCGTGGTAGGCATTGATGCCCAGAATGTTCATGATCCAATCTGAAGTGTACCCGAAATTTGTACTTCCTGATATGCAGTAACTAAGTAGGTATACATCTTAGGAAAGATTGCGGCGGCACCATTCGTTCAACACGTACAAGGACCACGGGCGCGACCACGAGGTTTGCCGATTCAGGAATTTGTCCCATACCATTTGCACCCCGGTAACATGCAAATGCCCCTGGAGCGCGGGCGCCAACTCCCGCAGACTCGAGTCCACCCGCGGTTTCAGGGAAGTGCGCAGCCATTCTTCCCAGGGCAGAGTGAAGGTGCGCTTTCGCTGTTCTAGAATCTCAGACGGGATGACTTCAGCAAGTGCGGATCTCAGCAGGCCCTTGCACACTCCAGGTTCGAAGCGTGCATTGTCCGGCAACGCGTTGACGAACTCTACGAGCGGCGTATCGAGAAATGGCACACGTACCTCCAGCGACCGCGCCATGCTGACCGAGTCGGTATCGTGCAGCAACGTGCTCGCCATGTAGGTTCGCATCTCCAGCCAGGAGATTCCGCCAATCGGTTCCTGCGCCTGCGCTTGGTCCGCAGCACGCTCCAGCCAAGCCAGCCAGGTCGGATCGAACGTGACGCCATCATTCGCCACAGTGCTCTGCCGATAGCGCGGGTCCGCCAGGCGCGAAACTTCCGACGGAGGAAACAGCAAGCGCGTGAAGAAATAGGGATGCGGAAGGACCTCGGGCATCAGCCACGCATCGCGCGCTTTCCCGGCGGCGTCCACGGAACTCCTTCCCCCCAGGAACGAATTCACCAATGGCGCGCTGATCCGCCGGAATGCTCCCGGAACAAATCTCGACAAGCTCTCCAGCCGCACTAATTTTGGCGTATCGGAAAATGTAGAATATCCTCCGAACAGTTCATCGCCGCCCAATCCAGACAAGGCTACCTTGAGCCCCACCTCGCGCGCCGCCCACGACGCAAAATACGTGTTGATTCCGTCCATGGTGGGTTGATCCAGGGCGTCGATGGCCTCGTCCAGGCGGGCAAGTACGTTTGCCCCTTGCAGTGGCACTTCGGTGTGCTGTGTGCCGGCGCGTTCTGCGACGACACGCGCCAGCGGCCCCTCGTCATACGCGGTATCCGGAAACGTGAGTGTGAAGCTCTGGATTCCGCGCTGCGCTTTCGCCGCGAGCAGTGCGATGGCGCTGGAATCGAGCCCGCTGGAGAGAAACAGTCCCACCGGCACGTCTGCGATCAGGTGTACACGGACGGCATCCTCGAGTAGCGGGCGTAAGCGGGCCGAAGCCGTGGCAAAATCACGCGGGCGTTTGGGGTCGCGCGCCGCGGGGCTACGGGTGGGATCCCACCACGGCCGGACGCGAGGTGTGCGCCGGCGATCCGGCAGGTGCAGCAGTAAGGCATGCCCCGGAGGAATGGAGAACACGCCGTCCACCAGCGTCACCGGCTCCGAAACGCTGCCAAATAACAGGTAGGACGTCAGCGCGTCTGGAGATAATTTGCGCTCGACGCAGCCAGAGGCCAGCACGGCGCGCAACTCCGACGCGAACGTGAACCCTTCGGAGGTGCGCGTGTAGTACAGCGGCTTGATACCCAATGGATCGCGGGCCAGAAACAGCACCGGCACGGTGGCGAAATGCTTGCGCAAATCCAGCAGCGCAAAGGCAAACATGCCGCGCAATTCGCTCAGCAGGTCTTCGCCCCATTCCTCCCAGCCGTGCACCAGAATTTCGGTATCGGAATTTGTACTGAACCGGTGGCCCGACAATTTCAAGCGATCGCGTAATTCCCGGTAATTGTAGATTTCCCCGTTGAACACTACGGCTACATCGTGGCTTTCGTTCCAGACGGGTTGCCGACCTCCGGCGAGGTCGATGATGCTTAGCCTCCGCATGCCCAGCGCTGCGCCGCTCAGCCGCGGATCGTTGATCAGAAAGCCGTCATCGTCCGGACCGCGGTGCACCATCGTGGCGGCCATTTTTCGCACACGGCTTTCCGCCTCAGCAGAAGTGGAAGCGTACGCGAAGCCGCAGATTCCGCACACGCGTTAGTTGCTCTCCCGGGCGCGGTCGTCTTCACTAGGTGGTAATCTCGCAAACGCAGTTGTGGCCAGCGAGGCGGCTAGGGAGGCTAATCTAATTTTTAAACGTTCGGAGAAACACATGAAATATGGCGGCAAAATCGATCCTCGTGCTCTGAGACTTGCATTGTCCTATGTGCTGGTGGGCACCGCAAGCGTGGAATAGAGCTTCTCCATCTGCTCTAGAGGCTGTTGCCATCCAAGCTCGGCAATTGCCGCAGCGCAACGCTGCTGTAATTCCACGCGAAATTCGTGATCCCCAAGCAGCCGCGCCATCGCACGCGTCAATTCCAACTCATCGTGTTTTACGATGAGGCCTCCACTGCCTTTCAGCAGCGGTGCGATGCCACACAATTCAGTCACGATAACCGGCGTGCCCACAGCCACTGCTTCCGCTGCGGTATTTCCAAAATTTTCGTTCTGCGATGGGAGTACAAAAATATCCGCGTCCCGATATGCGCCCCACTTGTTTTCACCTTCCAGTGGCACGCAAATGTGCACGCGGTCCGTTACCCCAAGTTCGGTTGCCATTTGCTGCAACCGTGCTTTCATGCCCGACTCATCGGGTCCAACGAAAGCCAAATGCGGCGCAGATTCGCTTGCGTCCGCGCTATTCAGTGCCGCGAAGGCTTTAAGCAGTAAATCCGGACTCTTCTTTTGCGACAGCCGGCCCAAAAACAAAATCAGTGGGTCGTCCTGCCGAATCTTCAACTTGTCCCGAAATGTTCCGCGCGCCGGTAGTGACGTCGGCATTTCCACACCATTGCGCCGCAAAATAATTTTGCTCGCAGGAATGCCGCCGGAGAGAAGTTCCTCTCGTTCCTGCTCGGCTGTTGCGATAATTGCTGCCGCGCCATCGAGCATGTCGCGTCCCCAAAGCTGGTGATAGACGCGTTTCAGCCACAGATTACGGACAATTGGCACAAACATCCCGATCGGTTCCACGACATACGGAATTTTTTGCGTTCGGCATGACTTTGCCACGCTCGGCCCCAGCAAGTCGTACAGACCAAAAATGTGCGCAACATCGAATTCCTGAATCCGCGCCCGAAGATAGCGTCCCAGAGCAGGATTCCAACTCATCGCCCGATAGTGAAACCAATTGGGCAGATAAATCGCCGTTACTCCATTCATTTTGGTCCGGCGGCCAAACGGGCCCGCTTCAACCTGAGAACTGTCGGACACGTGGCGTAAACGCTTTTCTACGCCCCAATCCGCGGTGAGAACTGTCACTTCGTGACCCTTACGGGCCATGCCCTCCGCCAAAGCCTTCACTTTTACTGGCGGCCCTCCAAACTCGAAAAAAGGGACATAGCTTTGCGTGACGTTCAGGATTCGCATAGTTCGCGCAGGATTTTCTTGAAGGCTTTTGCGAAAACAGGGAAGCGAAATTCATTCTCTACGCGTTCTCGCCCGCGGGTGCCCATCTCGCGGGCCAGTTCCGGATTGGCCAACAACGTATCGATCGACGTGGCCAATTGCACCGTATCTCCGTGCTGCACCACGTATCCAGTGACACCGTCCTGCACCACTTCCGGGGCTCCACCGTGCGCGCCTCCGATCACCGGTTTGCCGCGCGCCATCGCCTCCAGATAAACAAATCCAAACCCTTCTCCACGGCTCGGCAGCGCAAATATTTCCGTCGCCGCATAGTATGCGGAAATCTCCGGATACGGGATTCCGCTCAGGAAATGGACGTGGCGCTGCACACCGCTGTCGCGCGCAATGTTCACTAGCCATTCGCGGTCATCGCCCGCACCGATCAGCACCAATTCCACATCCGGCCAGCGTAGCAACAGCCGCGGCATGGCTTTGATTAGCGTGTCCATGCCTTTATATCGTTCGGAGGAATCCCAACGTCCCACGCTGAGAATCACCCGCCCCTGGGGAAATTCCGCGGGCAAACGCGTGGCAGCATTCGCAGCACGAGTTTCGAAATCGGGATCAAGTGCCCACGGCAGCACCCGCACCTTTTCTGGAGCCACTCGCTGAGCGGAGATCACATAATCCGCTGTTGAACGTGTGGGCGCCAGGATCAGGTTGGCATGTTGCAACGCACTGCGTTTCATCCGCGACAATGGCTCCCACACCTCGACTCCGTGCGTGCAGATGATGCTCTTCATTCGCGGTGCCACCAGGCGCATAGAACGCACAATCGGCGCAAGGTTCGGATGCGCGGCCAACACCAGTTGGGTGTTCCGCCGAGCCGCCTTGAGCGCGGACGCTGCAAACCGTGCTTTGCCTCGTGCCGCCCCGGTGAATACAAATTCGCAATCACTCACCTGCATGCGATGGAGTTCCTGCGTATCGTTCAGGGTCAGGAAGCGATACTCCATTTTTTTGGACGCGGCGAATTCGCTCAGGACAAATGCAAGATGCCGGCCGGCTCGCTGGATTCCGCCGGGCGGGTTCAGTTCAGGAAAGAGTCCAATCAGCACGGGCTGAGTCTGACAAACCGCGCCGGGCAAACGCAAGGGCATCGTCGTGGCCTTTGCGAAATCGGCAAGCTCATGCGCTCTTTGCTGCAAGGGGCTGCAACTCAACCAAGCTATCAACGTAAAGATCTGCGGGGCAGGCGCGTGCGTTGTGTTGGCCGAAACCGTAGGTCACTCCTACGGCCAGCATCCCGGCGTTTCGCGCTGTTTGTATATCCACGTCGGAGTCGCCGACCATCGCCGATTCCGCAGGCGTGACCCTAAGCCTCTGCAGGATGGCCAGCGCTCCATCCGGATCCGGTTTTTTCTTGGCGAAACTATCGCCGCCATAAACGCCGTGAAAAAAATTGGAAAGATTCAAGCCCTCCACGATTTCTACACTCATCTGTGTGGGTTTGTTCGATAGAACCGCCATGGGAAAAGTGGCCAGCCGGCACAGTCCTTCCACAACGCCTTCATAAGCGCGGGTGTGGTTCAGTTTTTGGAGCTCATATTGCGCCAGGAAAATCGTCAGTGCTTGCTGTCGCTCCTCTTCCCCGCTTTCCGGCCCCAATACGCCGGCAATCAGTTGCGGCGCGCCATGTCCAACATAACTCGCCACCAAATCTGCGGGTAGTTCGGCTCGATGCGTTTCGCGCAACATAGCGTTGACGGAATTCACCAGGTCCAGCTTTGAATCGATCAGCGTTCCGTCCAAATCGAACAAAAACGCCCGCACCTGTCTGTTAGTGACCGTGTTCATACCGTTTAATTGTACAGCGCAGGCACCATCCGAGCCCTACGCACCCTCGCTTCGCTTTTTTAGTTCGTGGCATATCGCGTAAACTAGAAGGCCGCCTGTTCAGCGGAATTTATCCTGGAGAAGACATGGCCCTGGTGCAGCCGTTTCGTGCTTTCCGCTACAACCCGAGCGTTGCTCCGTTCGAAAAGGTTCTCACACAACCTTACGACAAAATCACGCCTGCGATGCAGGAGCAATATTACGCTGCCGATCCACACAATTTGATCGCAATCGAAAAGGGCCGCACGCTAAAAGAAGACACGCCGGAGCATAACGTCTATACACGTGCGGCTGCCAGCCTGAATACATGGATCGGCGAGCGCGTGATTCAGCAGGATCCTTCGCCAGCCTTTTATGCCTACACCCAGGAATATACGGTTCCGGGTACTAGCGTTCGGCGCGCGCGTCGCGGCTTTATCGGACTCGGCAGGCTCGAGGACTACTCCGCGGGCGTGATCTTTCGCCACGAGCACACCCTTTCGGGGCCAAAAGCCGATCGCCTGGAATTATTACGGCACACCCGCACGCACACCGGGCAGCTGTTTATGTTGTACTCCGAACCGCACCGCCAGGTAGACACGGTTCTCGATCGAGCGCAATCCTCACAGCCTCCTGCGACCGAACTAACCGACGAATACGGTGTGGTGCATCGCTTGTGGCCGATCACCGATACGCACCAGATTATGTCCATCCAGAGCGCCATGGCTGACCAGAAGCTGGTGATTGCTGATGGCCATCATCGCTATGAAACCTCGCTGAATTTTCGAAATGAGAATCGCACTCGCGCCGGGAAACTGATCCCCGATGCGCCTTATGAGTTTTCGATGATGACCTTCATTAACACGCGCAGCGAAGGCCTGACGATTCTTCCAACGCACCGCGTGGTGGCCAATATGCGAGATTTTTCGTGGAGTTCTGTGCGCCGCTATCTTGAACCGTGGTTCGCCACCGAGGTACTTTCTTTAGAAGCAGAGGCACAGCGGAGGGAAGCGCCTGAGAAGGCCATGCATCTGCTGGCCGCGAAGAAGTCTCAGCGGGCCCTCGCGGTGTATCCCGCGGCGCAACACGACAGTCGCGCACTGTATATCTTGACCTTAAGGCCCGAAGCGGACATCGCACAGATTCTGCCCGGGCTTTCTCCCTACCAGCGCGAACTGGATGTCGTACTGCTGCATCAAGGGATTCTCGAGCCGGCCCTGGGCATTACCCCCCACGCAGTCGCAGCCGAAGCAAATCTCAGTTACGAACGGGAAGCTTCCGTAGCGCTGGATGCCGTCGATCGAGGGACGGCTCAGGTGGCCTTCCTGCTTAATCCTGTCGATGTTGACCTGGTGGTTCGCGTGGCGACTGCCGGGGAAGTCATGCCGCAAAAGTCCACGGATTTTTACCCTAAATTGCTCAGCGGCATTACCATGTTCCGCATCCCGGAATAAAAAAAGGGCAGGGATAACCCTGCCCTTGCGCAGCAATTGGAATTTGAGACGCGCTCCGGTTACTTTGGGAAACTGGCCACCGCTTCGGCTTCTGTGTCGTACACGTCGAAGATGGTCATCAGCTTGGTAATCTGGAGGACTTCCTGGAACTTGGTACCCAGATGGCAGAGCTTCAAAGCAGCTCCCTGTGCCTTGGCGCTGTGGTGCGAGGCCACCAGCGTACCCAGGCCGGCGCTGTCGATGAACGTGACATTGTTCATATTCAGCACCAGCTTCTTCTTGCCCTCGGCCACCAGCCCTTTGATCTTTTCGCGGAGCGCGTTGCTTTCTTCTCCTAATACGATGCGGCCATCCAGCGCTGCCACAGTTACGCCGTCCACTTCGCGAGTTGTAATCTTTAATGCCACGTTTCGTTCCTCCTCGTCGCACGGATCCGGCGGCAACCCAGGCCGGAACCGCGAAGCATATCTGTTTTTGGTGCTTTCCGTAAAGCGGTCTTTTATCCAGCCCAAAACCGCTTTGCGGCTAATAGTAATCCGCGCAGGACATGTAATACCCGCATACGCCGCAGACCAGCTTGCACCTTCGCGACTCCAGCCGCTGCGAACACACCGGGCAATACCGGGACGGATCCTCCTGCACTCCAGTCGCTGACACCGCTGCCGGCGGCTTGCTCGCCAGCGACGCAACGGCCATGGCCTGTTTTCCAGCCCAGGCCGTCTCCTGCTTTCCGTCCTGTTTCACGGCTTCACGGTTATAGCACATCCCGCCATACACTTAAAAGCGCAAGCGCCACCCATGCAAGTGTTTCATGTTCCGCCCAGGTTCTGGTTTTGCTAACCTGCTGCGATGCGCCTGCAAACCGTCTCTTTGGCTTTTTTGCTCGCGGCTGGCACTGCTATTGCCCAGCACCCGAACACAGTTGCGGACCGGCTCGCCGCGCAAAAGGCGCTTTTCGACGATTACTACGAAACTCAATTGCGCGACTTCCCTGAGCGCGCCACCTCCTATGGCGATTACCGGTATAACGACAAGCTCACGGACTACTCACTGGCGGCCATTGTTCGCCGCGACCAGTCCGACCGGGCTTTTCTCGCGCGCATCCAGGCGATCTCCTCGGAAGGCTTTCCCGACCAAGACCAGCTTTCCCACGATCTGCTCATGCGCATCCTCCACCAGCGCATTGCCGATTTCGACTTGAAGGAATATGAGATGCCGGTGAACCAGCAGAACGGCGTTCACACCTCCTTAGCCGATTTGCCGCTTGCGGTTCCCCTCGATTCCGTGAAGCATTACGAGGACTACATTGCCCGCCTTCACCAGATTCCTCGGGCGCTCGCGCAAACCACCGAAGTCCTCCGCGCCGGAATGAAAGACAATCTGATGCCGGTACGCTTCCTCATCGAGAAGCTACCTGGCCAGTGCCAAGGCATCATCGACTCCGATCCTTTCCTGCTGCCCACGAAAAAATATCCGTTGGACATTTCGCCTGACGAGCAGAAACGCCTGACCCAACAAATCGCGTCCGCAATTAATGATGAAGTGTTCCCTGCATACCGAACCTTCGCCACTTTCCTCAGCACGGAATATGCGCCGCGTGGACGCAGCAATCTCGCGGTCACATCTCTCCCGGACGGCGAGAAACGCTACGAGAACGATATCTATGGCCGGACCACCACGGACATGTCCCCCGACGAAATCCACCAACTCGGCTTACGTGAAGTCCAGCGCATCGAGAGCGAAATGACTGCAGTCGCGAAAAGAGCGGGATTCGCCGACCTCGCTTCCTTTCGCGCCTCCATCAAATCCAATCCCAAGTACGTCCCCACTTCCGCTGAGCAAATTCTCAACGATTTTCGGCACTACATCGCGCAAATGGAACCGAAGCTTCCGCAACTGTTCACGCTGCTTCCCAAGTCCCCGGTGACGGTGGAAGCCATTCCTTCGTTCCAGGCGGCAGCGGCTACGCATTACGTGACCGGAACGCCGGATGGCAAACGCCCCGGTCGCGTGGTAGTGGCCACATCCAATTACGCGCAACGGTCGCTGATCGATGACGAAGCGACCGCATACCACGAAGGCATCCCCGGCCACCACTTGCAGCTTTCGGTGCAGCAACAGCTCACCGGATTGCCCAAGTTCCGTCTTCACAATCTGGGTTTCAATGCCTACGTTGAAGGCTGGGCGCTGTATGCCGAGCAGCTCGGGAAGGAAGTTGGTTTTTATCAGGACCCGGTTTCCGATTACGGGCGGCTCTCATCCGAGCTGTTTCGCGCGGTGCGCCTGGTCGTCGATACTGGCATTCATTCAAAGGGTTGGTCGCGCGAGCAGGTGGTCGAGTTCATGCGCAAATCCCAGGCCGTCGACGAGCCAACCATTCAATCGGAAACCGACCGCTACATCGCGTGGCCCGCGCAAGCGCTCAGTTACAAACTCGGGCAACTGAAAATCCGCGAACTGCGCGACCGTGCCCAGCAGGAACTCGGTCCCAAGTTCGATGTCCGCACCTTCCACGATGAAATCATCAATGCCGGAACTCTTCCCTTGGATATGCTAGAAGCTCACGTAGATAAGTGGATCGCCCAACAAAAATCGACGGGCGCGTCCGCTAAGTTGCAGTGATTCTGTCCGTCTTGGGAGAACCGGCGCGCACTGTTGTATCCTTTCTGAGCGCTTCAGGAGGTACTTTTTGTCTCGGCGGAATCCGGCTTATCCTCGTTTATCCCATTATTCAACTCTTGTTCTTGCTTTCCTGTGTGTATTCTGCGCTTTTAGTAACGCGCAACCTTCCGCGGCCAAATCTGCTCCGAAACTCCGCTTTGAAATTTCCTTTCCCGAATCGCAAAGCGGCAAGCCGTTGGACGGCCATATCCTCCTGGGGATTTCGACGGATAAGTCGAGCGAACCACGCTTTCAGCTTCGCGAAGAGGAAGCGGAGAGCGCCCAATTTTTCGGGCTGGACGTAGACGGCTGGAAGCCCAGCACGCCCGCCGTGATTGATTCCACCACGCTCGGCTATCCAATCGTCTCTCTCGACCAACTTCCGCCCGGCGATTACTACGTCCAGGCAGTCCTAAATATCTATGAGACATTTCATCGTTCCGACGGCCACACCGTCAAACTTCCGCCAGATATGGGCGAAGGCCAGCAGTGGTTCAATAAACCCGGCAATCTCCTGAACAAACCGCAACTGATTCATGTTGACCCGCAAGCGAACGATGTCATCCGCATCAGCCTTACGGAGAAAATTGCGCCCATCGAGCCGGCCAAGGACACCAAGTACGTCAAACACATTCGAATCCAAAGCAAGCTGCTGACTGCATTCTGGGGGCGACCCATGTATCTGGGCGCCACCGTTTTGCTCCCCGATGGCTTCGAGGAACATCCGACCGCGCATTACCCGATGCTTGTTCATCAGGGTCACTTCGAACAGGATTGGGAGTTTTTTGTCGAGAAAGTGCCTGAAAACGCCAAGGGGCGAGAATCGGAGTATCTGCAACTCGCCAACAGCTTCTATCAGGACTGGACCTCGGGCCGCCTCCCCCGCATGCTGATTGTCTCCATCCAACATGCGAACCCGTATTATGACGATTCCTACGCAGTGAATTCCGCCAATGTTGGCCCGTACGGCGACGCCATCACCAAGGAACTGATTCCCGAGGTCGAAAAGCGATTCCGTGCGATTGGACAGCCATGGGCACGCGCGCTGGAAGGCGGTTCCACCGGCGGATGGGAAGCGGCCGCTTCCCAGATTTTCTACCCGGATTTTTATAACGACGCGTACTGCTACTGTCCCGATCCCATCGACTTTCGCGCCTATCAGGCCGTGAACATTTACGAGAACAAGAACGCCTTCTGGCAAGCGGGTCCATTCGCCCAGGTTCCTCGTGCGGAGATGCGTACGGCCACTGGCGAAATCCTCGCCACCATGGAACCCTCGGTACGCCGCGAAGAAGTCATGGGCACGCACGGGCGTTCCACGGAACAATGGGGCATCTGGCAGGCAGTGTTCAGCCCGGTTGGAACAGATGGCTACCCTAAACCCATTTGGAATCCGTCCACCGGAGCCATCGATCCGGAAGTCAGCGCATACTGGCGGGAGCATTACGACCTGCGCTACCTCCTGCAGCGCGATATCGGCACCTTGGGCCCGAAGCTGGCCGGCAAACTTCATTTTGCCGTAGGGGAAATGGATACCTGGTATCTGAACAACGCCGTTCATCTGATGCAGGATTTTCTGGATTCACCGGAGAACCCTTACCGTATCGCGGACTTCGAATATGGACCCGGCAAGCCGCACTGCTACATGGGCGGCGGAGACATTTCCAACACGCAAAGCTACGGCACGGTTTACCAGCGCATCATGCCGCAGATCGTGCGACGCATGACCGCCACAGCCCCGGCGGGGGCCGATATGAGCTGGAAGTACTAACCAGTTTAGGTGACAAGGTGCGCCTGCAATTGCGCTTCTCTTCCGCCTCACGCGGGTGCAGAATTCGAGAGTGAGCCAGGCCCGTGTATCCCTTGCGGGTTTGCTTACGTCCAAGTAGTGGGAGGCATCAGGGAGCCTCTCGGGAGCGCTTTATGCGCAACGCTTTAGTCCTCATAGCACTTTTTTTTGGATTGGCAATTAGTGTTTCCGCCCGCCAACACGTTGCGGCAGGTTCCGCAGCAGTACCGGCGGCACCGCCGGTGGCCGCGCGGCCGGTTGCGAATGGTTCGGGACAAGCGGCGGCAGCGCACACATCAACGCATCCCCACTCTGGTAGTGGTCATGTCGCCCCTGTTCACACGAAACCCTCTGGTGTCGCGAGAAAAACCCAAGTTCCCCCGGGATCGTCTCTACCGATTCCATCGCCTTTAGGCGGTGCGGTAAACTCCGTTACGGGTTATCCGGGAGTTGGTTACTGCAATCCACGTTCGCGAACTCCTCTCCAAGGTTTGAACGCTTGCCCCCCTAACAACGCTGTAGTTCTGCCATTTTCGGGCGGCGCTATTTACGTCCCGATTCCATATTATGCGGACTCCGGCGCCCCGCCACCGGACCAGCCGGAAGATCAGCAAGACGCTGCGAATCAGCCGCCGCCTGACAATGGCGCACGGCCACTCGATCAGGAGGCGCCATCAGCCTCGGTGCCGTACCGCGGCAACTCTAACGATGTGAATCAGGCGCTTGCAGAGTTCGTCTTCGTGAAACGGGATGGCAGCAAGCTTTATGCGGTAGCTTACAGTTTTACCAACGACAAGCTACATTACGTGACCAAGGATGGCATCCGCCGCACCGTTGGTGTCGATACCCTGGACATCGATGCCACCCAAAAAATCAACGAAGACCTGGGGAACACCATTAATCTTCCCGCGCCATTGGCGTCTGGCGTCGCTCTAAACGTTTCTCCGGCTGTTTTCTAGACCGCAACGCTCACTCACACTTGCGCATTGGTACCGGCATGACGTAGCCCGAGGTAGCCGGTAATCCAGCTCGTTCCAGTTGCACGGTGCTATGCTCAATTCCGAATTGCTTCACTTTTTCTCGAATCGCCGCCACCACTTCTTCGCATTTATCCATATGCATGTCGGGAATCCTCGCGTGACAACTCAGGGCATTATGTTCGCCGCCCAGCGACCAAATGTGTATGTCGTGCACTTCCTGTACATGCTCGACGGTCAGAATCGCGCGCGCCACTTCTTCTACTTGCGTGCCGCGAGGGCGTCCCTCCAGCAGGATGTGCGCTGATTCCCGCAAGATGCCAATCGAAGAATAGAGCACCAGTAAGCCGATGGCCAAACCCAGCAGCGGATCGATGCGATTCAGGTGCGTGTATTGCATCAGAATCGCGCCAATAATGATGGCGATATTGGAGAGTGCATCGCCAAAGTTGTGTACCAGGATGCTACGCAGGTTCAGGTCTTTCCGGCCGCCCATTAGCGACAGCGTGATTCCGCCGTTCACCAGCAGCGCCGCCACCGACGTCCAGATCATCCAGCTTTCCACCACGGGTACCGGGTTGCGCAGCCGTTCGATGGCTTCGTATGCCAGCCAAAGCGCCAATACGATCAGCAGCACCGCGTTGGTGAACGCCGCCAAAGTGCCCGCACGGTGGTAGCCGTAGGTTCTCTCCGAGTCTGCGGGCCGCTGTGCCCAACGCATAGCCAGCCACGAAATCCCTAGCGCCGGAACGTCGGATAGGTTATGGGCGGCGTCATTCAACAACGCCACGGAATGGCCCAGGAAGCCGCCAAATACCTCGGCAATCACCAATCCCAAGGTCGCCACCATGGCCCAACCCAACACCGACGGACTCATTGCCGGGTGCGTGTGAGTGTGCCCTTGCACGTGACCGTGCGCGTGGGTATGCGCGTGTCCTTCATGGGAATGCGTGTGCATCAATTTGTATTCTACGTGGTTCGGTGCTGTGGCGCAGCCCTTGGCTCTTGCACTTGTTGGATGGTTGAAAACACTCGGCCCTGAATTCATTGACGGCCTTAGCCGCCGCTGCCAGTATCAGAAAAGGAATTGTCCGCCCTTTCAACGCCTGTCTGGAGTGATTGGCTACAAAACCGGTCGAAATGAGCACATGACCAATCCGATCGCCAAATTAACCTTCTGGGGAGTCCGCGGTTCTACGCCCACCGTCGATCCAGTGACCTGGCGTATCGGGGGCAACACTCCATGCCTGGATTTTGTCGCACCCGATGGTACGCAGTTCATTCTCGATTGCGGCACCGGCCTGCGCATGCTCGGCAATCGGTGGATCACCGATCTTTCTCCGCGCCCGGCAGAAACTCACATTTTCGTGACTCATTATCATTGGGACCACATTCAGGGCATTCCGTTTTTTGCTCCGCTGTACGACCAGACCAACGAATTTCAGTTTTACAGTTTCCGCTCTAAGTTCTTAGGTTCGGATTCCCTGAGGCAAGTCTTCGAAGCGCAAATGGCCTCACCTTACTTTCCCGTGGATTTTTCATCCATGAGCGCGAAACGGAAATTCCGCGAACTCGAGGGCGGTCAAACGTTCTGTGTCGGAGAGAACAAGATCACCGTGCGTTACCTGAACCATCCGCAGGGCTGCCTCGGTTTCCGCATTGAAACTTCAGCCGGCACCATCGTTTACGCCACCGACAACGAACCCGGCGATCCCGCCTTGGATAAAAGCTTGCGCGAACTGGCGGCGGGCGCGGACATCTTCGTGAACGACGCCCAATTCACTCCCGCACAGCTCGCTACTACCAAGAAGGGCTGGGGCCATTCTTCCTGGAAAGCGGGAGTCCAGGTGGCTCAGGAGGTGGGGGCCAAGACGCTGGTGCTTTTCCATTACGACCCGGACTCCACCGATCGCATGGTCGACAGCATCTTGCGCGATGCCCGCGAAGAATTTGATTCCGTATTCGCGGCCAGCGAAGGAATGGTGATCACTTTGGGCGCCTTGGGAAAAGTTCACCCCCATTTACCCGGTTCGCGAACCGCGCTCCGCCGCGAGGCACAATTCCGCGCCATCGTTACCGGGATCGGGTCCGATGGACGAACGTTCCAGGAAGAAACCACGGTGCGCGATCTGGCACTGCGAGGCGCGCTACTCTCCTTGAAGCACAGCCCGCGTCTGCAGTCGGATCTCGAAGTGGTTATGGAGACTCCCGGGCCAGATGGCGTCAGGAAGATGTCCTTGCGCGGCTATGTAGTGCGGCTGGAACCGGGAGGAGAAAAGGGAACGACTGCCGTCGGAATCGTGTTCACAGATTAGCGGCACGGCCACACCTTGGCCGCCGGCCTTCTTTTAACTCAGGAACTTCAGCTCAACTCCGCGATCTTCTTATCCAGGTGCTCGAGAGCAGCTTCCAGAGATTTGCGGTGATTAGGATGCGTCGCGTTTTCCAGGTCATTTGCCACCCGTTTCCGGGAGAGAACCAACCCGCGCCGCTCAATATCCCGCCGCACATCCTCCGCGCTCTTATGAGTGTTACCTGAGTTATCGGCCACAGTTTTCCTGTCTTCCACCTGAGATTGTACGTCTTTGCTTTCCCAACCGCGTGCCATAGTCCTATTTTCGCATAGATTGCGGGCAGCGAAACGGTGGAAGAAAAATTCGATTCGAGGATGATACGGTAATTATGCGCGCGCAGAACGGGCTCTGAAGGCTACGGGCTTAGCGGCGAGCAGGGCGTGGCGGATAGATTCTTCAGCCAAACGGGCGAAGCGCTCGGCGAACAATCCCTTATAGCAGAATTCCACCTTCTGGTCGCCACAACGGACCATCAGCAGACAACGACTTTCCCGAGGCACCACGTCCACCTGGGTGATTTCCGCAGTGGTCATCACCACCACCGGATCGTAATGCTTGTCCAACGCCCAAACGTGGGTCGGCGAAATGAATAGTTGTACCGGCGACGCAACAGAATTTAGAGATTGATACTCGCCGCCGCTGACCACCGTCTTCGCGCCCATTTCCCGAGCTTTCCGGTCGGTAGCGGACTCCAGCTCTGCCGGCGGCATCAAAATAGACAGAACGAAGACAAACAATCCAAATACCGCAGTGAAGTAGCCGTGCCACAGGCTAAGCGGCAGCACCACCAACGCTGCGCCAAAGCATCCGAGTGCTACCCGGAAAAGAGTCCAAGAGCGTTCGTTGCGATACAGTTGCAAAAATTTCGGAGAACGCTGAACCAGCAGGAATACACCGGTGCCACAAGCGCTTTTAATACGCTGCAGCAGGTTTTCCTGATCCGCCGCGATAACGGTTGGAGTTGTACTCATCTCACCACTGACCTTGGCCAGCTATTTTACCTCAGGTCGCAACCCAGGCAACTCCCTCATTCTCGCGAAAGCGCGGCGGATGTGGGGGATGGTTATAGACCCGCCCACTACCACGGCCACGTTCAACGCATCGATCACCTCCTCACGCTTCCATCCCACCTCGCTAGCCCGAACCAGATGGTAGGTGATGCAGTCGTCGCAACGCAGCACCGTGGAAGCCACTAAACCCAGCAGTTCCTTGGTCTTGGGGTCCAGCGCACCCGCTTCATACGCCTGGTGGTCCAGCGATAGGAAGCGCTTTAATCCCAAGTGACCGCAATTCTGGATCTCCTCGGTTAAATCCGCACGAAACTTTTGAAACTCTTCCAGACTGTCCGCCATAGACCCTCCCAACCGCGTGCCAGAGTATCACGGCCATGCTGGCTGATTGTTTGACGAAAGTTTGCCGGTTGCCTAGACTGGCGACTCGCGTGGTATGCGCATCTAGCTCCTATGTTTGCCCCTTTTTCTGAGGTCGAGAGTGATCCAGCCGTTCATGGCTTTCTGCACCTGCCCGCGCAGCCGACCGGGGATGCTGTTGCGCTCACGCACGGTGCGGGGGCAAACTGCCAATCCCAATTATTGATGGGCATGGCCAACGCGTTGGCCGCATCGGGTTTCGCTATTCTACGGTTCGACCTGCCCTTCCGCCAGGCACGTCCACACGGGCCCCCGTTTCCAGCCGCAGCCGAGCGGGATCGCGACGGAATACGCCGCGCCGTCGAAGCAATCCGCACCAAAGCAACCGGGCGGGTCTTTGTTGGTGGCCATTCCTATGGAGGGCGTCAGGCTACTATTCTGGCTTCGGAAGAGCCAGGACTGGTCGACGGCCTGCTGTTGCTCTCGTATCCGCTGCATCCTCCGCGAAAACCGGAACAACTTCGCACCAGCCATTTCCCGAAATTGACGACACCGGCATTCTTCGTTCATGGCACCCGCGATCCCTTCGGCACCATTACGGAAATGAACTCCGCTTTGCAATTGATCCCCGGTCCCCACGCGCTATTCGAAATACCCAGTGCAGGTCATGAGCTGCTGCCGAAACGAGATGGAAGTGAAATGCTTGCCGATGTCGTGAGAGGGTTCCAAGCTTTCCTGGAACGGTAAGGCAACTACTACCCCAAAATACCGTCTTTCCCTGCCTCAGCCCAGACTGCAATCGTGCCTAAATGGACGAAGGCTGAATCCGCTCTCTTCACTCCCCCCACCCAGCTCGGATATACAAAGTTCTGAGAGCCAGGACCTTCAGTCAATCTTTCAAGGAGCCTAAGAATGCTTGGAAAAGTAAATTCACTTCGGGAACTATTCGAAATCGAACTGAAATATGCCTATGACTGCGAACAGAAGCTGGTGAAAAAGGGCTTGCCCACGATGATCGAGAATGCTGCGTCCCCCGAACTAAAATCCGCCCTGGAACAGCACCTCCAGGAAACCCGGAATCACGTGGCCCGCCTCGAGGAGATCTTTTCGCGCTTGGGCCAGGAACCCGACACGAAAGGAAATGACATTTTTGACAAAATGGCCGCTGCGGCGAAAGACTCCATCTCGAATATCGACAGCTCCCCGCTTCGCGACAGCGCGCTCATCGCCAATGGCAATGTCGTCGAGCACTATGAAATTGCCACCTACGGGACACTGGTCGCCTTCGCTCGCAGTTTGGGGCTTCAAGAGGCCGTGAGCCCGTTGGAGGAAACGCTTAAGGAAGAGAAGGCCGCGGATGCCAAGCTGACCCAAATCGGCGAGACCGTGCTGAATACCAAGGCCGCCAAATTCCGTACGGCATAGAAATCAACCAAAATTGGAATCGGTAACGAACTAGCGAAAGTGTGCAGACAACTTCCCGCCTTTCACGACAATCGCGGAGGGCGGGAGACACAAGAGCTCCGCTAGGTAGGCTATTTAGAGTTAAAGAATTGGTTTTGGTGTCGTTACTTTATTAAATGCGAAGTTGCAGCAGGCGTTGAATTGCCGAGGCTTGCCGTCGACTCATTTGCGGGCGGTTGCGCGTTAGGCAATGCTTCCGGGCGCGGCTGGAGATAGACCGGCGAACCCAGAAGGAACGCGAGCAAGCTAAGTACTTCCAAAAGCGACTTCAAGATCGTTCTCCGTTGTGTGTCCATGCCCGATCGTCACGCCTCGCTGCAAAAACCAAATCACTCGGACCACCCGCTGCGACCGAAACCTGCAATGTTCACAAAAACTTACTAGCACGTTGCGCACCAATCCAGGCTACTGCGCAAATTCTCGCAAATTTAGCAGAGTGTGATTTTTTTCAACGGGGCCCAGTACGAAACTTGAAGTCGGTTCTACCGCGATTCCTGTAATTCTTACCTAGGGTGATTGCTGCACGAGCTGCGGCGTCGCGAGAAGAAAACTATTAATCTAATTGAGGATTCCCAGCGGCGCGCCTCCGCGCGCTAAGAACAGTCCGGGCCGGGCGGAAGTCGGTTTGCCGCCGTCCCAGACAAGCACACCATTCACGAATACTTTCTCGATCCCGGTTGGCAGTGCAGTGGGGTCGGCATATGTCGAACGGTCTATCACCGTATCCGGATTGAATAGCACCAGATCGGCGTACGCCCCTTCGCGCACGACCCCGCGATCCTTCCAACCGAGGCGCTGTGCCGGCAACGAGGTCATTTTGCGAATTGCCTCGGGCAGAGTAAGCCACTGTTTTTCGCGGACGTATACGCCCAAGACCCGGGGGAACGTGCCGGCACCACGCGGATGGTCGTTGCCGATGCCGCCATCGCTTGCGACCATAACCCAAGGCTGCTGGTAAAACGCCTTGATGTCCGATTCCAGCATCGACTGACAAATGATCGTGGCTTCCGTGTGTGCGGCGTCTCCCTCGCGGATCAGCCGGACAAACATATCCACATCCGAAACGTGCCCAGTTTTGGCCAGTTCGGCTAGCGTGTGCCCGGCATAGCCCGGATTCGGCTTGAATTGGGTGATCGTGATGTGTGACGAGCCACCGACATCCGCCAACGCTTTCGTGACACTCTTCGGATCTTCGTACTGCTTATTCGGCACCAAAACCTTCAAATTGGCGTGCCAGGCATCGTATGGGTAGCAGTCCGCCATGAAATCGACGCCGCGTTGGCGGGCTTCGTTGATTACGTTGATATAAGCCGGGGCCTTCCCTTGCACGCCTACGGTTCCCAGCTTGATATGGGAATGTTCCACGGGGATGTGCGCGCGCTCTCCTATGGCGATCTCTTCGGCCAGTGCTTCAAAGGACTTGTCGGCTTCATCCCGGATATGAGTCATATAGATACCGCCATGCTCAGCCGCGACTTTGGCGAGTGCCACAATTTCGTCCGTGTTCGAATAGCTGGCCACTTCGTATTCGAGGCCTGAGGAAAGGCCAAGCGCGGCTTGGTTCATAGCTTGCCCTACCAGTTGCTCCATCCGTCCAATTTCGGCCGGTGTGGCGATGCGCTTGTAATCCTTACCCATCACCTGCTCTCGGATGGTGGCATGTCCAGCGAAGATGGCCAGGTTCGGGACCGTATGCAACGCCTCCACGGAGCGCACCCAATGAATGATCGGCCACGGCGAATCGCCGTCAGGACCAACGATGAGCGTGGCAATTCCTTGGGCGATCTGCGTCTCCGCTAGAGGATCGGTCAGGATCCCATCGCTGGAGTGATTGTGAATGTCGATGAATCCCGGGGCGAGCACCAGTCCTCTGGCATCGATAACCGGCTCGTCTTTTCCCGGTGTGAGCTCTCCGATTTGCGCGATGTGGCCGAACGCGACTCGGACATTGCCTCTGCGCAGAGGGGCGCCCGTGCCGTCGGCAATTTGCGCGTTAACGATAAGAAAGGAGGCCGGCTTCTGCTGCGAGAACAGCGGCAAAAGCGCGATCAGCAAGCACAGCACGAAAGCCAGGGCAAGTTTGGCGCGATTCATGCGATCAGCGTCTCCAGAGAACCGCCATTCACTTGGAAAGCGTTGCGTGAGGAGCGGTATAGGGATTGCAACATGGATCTTCGGTGGGGGTTGGCTCCATCAGCTCGATCCGGGTCCAGTCGGCATCGAATATGTCGAACTGCCACTTGCCGTCGCGGCCGATTTCAGACTTGTCGTCGGCAAACTTGGAATCGGGAGCCAATCCATTCTTGTGCAGTTGATCGAGGGCTTTTTCCATATTGGGCACGCCCAGGCAGAAATGGTTTTGCACCCCCAGTTCCTGATGATCGGCATTGGCGGCAATGTTCAGCATGAATTCCACCCAATCCGAACCGTTCGGTACCTGAATTTCGAACCAATCGATGTCCGAATCTCTTTCCGCGGTGCCCGGAGGTAGATCCTTGAAGCCGCCCTTCCAGTACAGCCGGAATCCCAGTTGGTCCAAATAGAAATGCCTCATCGTCTGCAAATCTTTAACCACGAAACCTGCGTGGAAGATGCGCGAGCCCACTTGGGACGGTGACAGGGAAACTAAGGTTTCGCCGCGTGGCAGTTCAATGAAGGCCAGGCGGTTGCCCTCGGGGTCTTGCGTTTCGATGTATGGCTTATCGTTCGCGGTGGTTTGAATCTCGGAGACCGCGATCCCTTGGGATAGCAGATAATTCCGCATCTGGGCGACGCTGTTGGTGCGAAAAGCAATCTCGTCCAACCACGAACCGGCGGTGCCCGCCTCTGCCGGAGTCAACTCGATGTGTTGCAGAGCGTTTACCACATAGCAGGGATTTTTCACTTTAGTGCAGCCATAGGTATCCATGGTCAAGCCCAGGATTTTGGCGTACGTCTCGAACGCTGCCTGGAAATTACTGGATTTCACGCGCACATAGGCGATGCCGTAAATTTTGGCACGTGGTGGAGTTTGAGCGGGGACTAAACCGGCAAGAACAAGCGTTGCACAGACCAAGGCGGCGGAACGAAGCATTTTGGGCCTCACCTAATCAACGTGTACTGATTGTAGCGCAGCGCCCGGTCGATTGTAGAAGGTGTCGGTCAACACCGGGACCGTCATTCCGGCGAAGCGACGCACCTCTCTTAGTCAAATGGCGATACACACTGTGCCAGAAGCTTTTCCGCAACCGCTAAAACGTCACGGCTGTTAGCGCCTTGTGCGCCGCATCCGCGGCAGGCCCGATTTTTCCCGCCAGCATGAGATTGGCCCATTCCGCTCCAGCGTGAGAAATGCGCACGGCTTCCGTGGTCAGCGATTCCGGGCCGCCGGAATCGGAATTGCCGAAGAAGATTCGATCCATGGGCCGGGACGCGATCGTGCGATTCTTTGTGTATTGGCCTGGAACAGCCATCATCATGGCGTGGCCTCGCCGGTACAGGCGGATTTCGATGGGATCGACATTGAACTCAGGCAGGCATTTCTGGAAGTCTTTCAGAACTTTTCCGGCGAATTCTTTGCAGTTGGCTTCTTCCAGCAGCAGCCCGCGTTCGGATTCGCGCAACGTGCAATAGAACGTCAGAATTTCGTATTTCGGGTGATAGCCAGGCTGATTACGGATGGTCCAGTCGGCTACGATGAAATCTGTGAAGGAATTACCGGGACACCAATTGTCATACCCTTTGCGGTAAATCTGCTTGTCAAAAATCATGTTGATCATGGGAACCGGCGCATATCTCATTCGCCGCATCGCTTGCTTTTGGTCGGCGGGCAGACCAGAGACCAGGCGGCTGGTGATGAATTTGGGGCAACACATCAAAACGAGCTTTGCGGCAACCGTGGTCAGCTTATCTCCCTGCATGTACGTGACCCGGACTTCATTCGTATCTGGAACGACGGAAACGACCGTGTCCCCGCCGAGCATGCGTTCGCCATATTTTGGCTTCATTACTTCCACCAGCTTATGACTGATGCAGCCCAAGCCGCCCGGCAAAATCACGCGCGTGGAGTCTTCGCCCTTGATCAGATATTGCGCGTCGGAAAGGCCGATGAATGCAGTGGTGTCTTCGGTAACGGCGCCCCAATTGGAAAGGCCGTATGCATCCCACCATTTGGTGAGTTCCGGAGCATAGTTGCCGGTGATCTCGGTGAACGGCTTGGAGTCCAGTTCCAGCATATTCTTGCGGAGATCGATCTTCAGAACGTCTTCGGCAAATTTCTTGAAGCTGGCAACAGTCCTCTTGGAGTGGGGCAGTTGCGAGAGGCCGCTACGCCACGTGTCGGGCGTGTACACGCCGTTGTCGATCGTGGGGTCGGGCATATCGATGGGAAGAAGATCTAGCCCGATTTCCTTGGCCAAATGGTCGCTGTCGCTGCCGCGGAAATCGTAAGCGGCTCCCGTGGAATACGCTTGGCCGGCAAATTCCTCCTGGTAAGCGTTGCCGCCGAAATGGTCTTCCTTTTCGAGCAGCATCCAATCCTTGCCGCGCAGAAAATAGGCTGCGGAGAGTCCGGCCATGCCGCCACCGATAATGGCGATGTCGACGTTGCGAGTGGCGTCGGGCCTGGCAAATGTGTGGCTATCGCGAACCTCGTGGCAGATGGTGAAGTGTTCGCCTTCGATGTTTGCGGTTGGTGCTTTGGCATCGGGCTCGGCGAGCAGAGCTTTGTCCACCGGACAACCCGCCGCTATCGAACCGGCGACCACGAATTTTATGAAGTCACGACGCGAATGAGACATGCCAATCAGTCCTCCTGAAGTCCGGCGAGCGAAGAGTTTGTACTTATGAATGAGCATTGCATCAAGGTCGCTCCAGCAGTTCGCGCGGCTCTTTCCCGATGCTGCGCGTGCGAATCTGATACCAGACAAGGATCAGGATTACTGAGGCGACGAAGATGAGCGTGGAGATCGCGTTGATCTCGGGTGTGATCCCGCGACGCAGGCGCGCCCAGATTTCCAGCGGAAGCGTATTGTCCCTGCCCAGCAGGAAGAAAGTGACGGCAATTTCGTCCATGGACAAAGTGAAAATCAGCAGGCCCGAGGCAATCAGCGAAAGTTTGAGATTGGGCAGGGTGATGTGCCAGAACGTCTGCCAGGGCGTGGCGCCCAAGTCCAGAGAAGCTTCTTCCTGAGCCCGATCCATTTTTTGCAATCCGGCGAAAAGTTCCGTGGTGGCCACGGAGATGAGCGCGGTGCCGTGTCCCAGAAACACCGTAAACAGACTCAGAGAAATCCCGGCGCGGTCCACGAACATCAGTAAGGAAAGGCCGGTGATGATGCCGGGGAGCACCAGCGGCAGAAGGACCAGCCGGCGAAACAGCGATTTGCCGGGAAAATCAGCGCGATCGAGCGCCAGAGCGGCCAGCAGACCCAAGGTCAGCGAGAGCGCCACCGCGCCCATGGCCACCAGCAGGCTGTTCAGCACCGAATCCCATATGGAGGCATCGGCGAACAATTGCTGATACCAGTGCAGCGTGAAATGCCTCGGAGGGAAGCCGCCGACACCGCCTTGATGGAAGGAATAAAGGATCAGCACCGCAATCGGTAAATAAAGGAACGCGAACACGAGCGCGGAGAAACCGGCAAGAACCGGCGCGCGGCTCGCCATGTTGTTCGCGTGACTCATCGAAACGCCCACCGTTTCTCCAGCCGCTCCGTGCCGAACAGAAGCGCGATGGTAAAACAGAGGATGGACACGGCGATTGCCGCTCCCAGTGGCCAGTCATACGCGGTGCCGAACAGGCTTTGCACGATGTTCGCGATCATGATGCTGGAGGGGCCGCCGACCAGCATGGGTCCCAGGAAGTCGCCCAGGGTCAGCACGAACGCGAAAGTGGCGCCGGCCAGCAGCCCAGGTATGGACAAAGGAAGAATCACTCGCAGGAATGTCGCGCGAGGACTGGCGCCCAGATCCTGGGAAGCCTCGATCAAATTGCGCGGAATGTGTTCCAGCGAGGCGTACAGCGGAAGGAAAACGAATGGCGTGTAGATATGTGTGAGCGTCAAGATTACGGCGAACGGGCTATAGAGGAAAAAGCTGACTGGCTCTTTGGTGATATGCAGGTATTGAAGAAAGCCGTTCAACACTCCGTCGGACCCGAGGATGGTCTTCCAGGCGTAACCGCGCACCAGATAGCTTACCCACAAGGGGACGATTACCAGTTGGTAGAGAAGATCCTTGCGCACCCCGGAGTGGAACGACATGAAATAGGCCAATGGATAACCCAGCAGCAGCGAAAGGATCGTGACGCTGCCTGCGATGCGTGCGGTACGCAGCAGTACCTCGGCGTAAACTGGATTGCGCAGCAGTGTGGCGTAATTCTGGAGGTTCCACTGGTGCACGATCACGCCATCGCGCACCATCCAGAAGCTGTGCACGAACATCAACGCATAGGGAACAAGGAGGAATAGCCCCACCCACAGCAGCGGTGGCGCGGACACCACGGTTTTGTAGAGTCGCGAATACATGGCGGTCCGTCAGTTTCTACCGTTTTGCTCCTATTCCTTCACCGTGATAGTGTCACTGGGATCAAACGCAAATTCGTGGTCGCCGCTCAAAACACCGCGAGCTGGAATACGCACCCGAAGAACCAAACCCACACAGTCGATTTCCAGTTGCTCAACCGAGCCCGAGAAGATTTGCTGGCGGATGTGCGCACGAAAACGCACCGGATTGGAAATGGTTACTGCGTCCGCAGCTAGCTGAATGGATTCGGGCCGAAGTGAAAAAAGCGCGTTTCCATTCTGCGCGTTGGTGGGCCATCGCAACTGGCCACTTGTGGCCATACCATCACGCACTTCGGCACGCAGCAGATTTGTTTGCCCTATGAACTGCGCGGTGTAGCTGGTGGCCGGGTGAGCGTAGATCTTGCGAGGTGACGCCACTTGCTCGAGATGCCCGTCTTTCAGCAGCGCAATCCGGTCAGATAGCGCCATCGCTTCGTCTTGATCATGCGTGACAAACAAAAACGTGATGCCCAGTTCGCGCTGCAGTGATTTTAATTCCCCTTGCATCTGCTTTCGCAAGTTCGCGTCCAGCGCGGAGAGCGGTTCATCGAGTAGCAGAAGCTGCGGGCGATTCACCAGCGCACGGGCCAGCGCAACTCGCTGCTGCTGGCCGCCGCTCAGGCGCGCGGGCCGCACCTTGGCATACTCCTGCATTTTCACCATGTGTAGCGCGGCATCCACGCGGCCCGGAATTTCTGTGGCAGGTGAACCGGTTACCCGTAGCCCATATGCAACGTTATCTTCGACAGGTAAATGCGGAAAGAGCGCGTAGTGTTGAAATACCGTGTTGACCCTGCGCTTGTACGCTGGAAGCGCATCCAGTCGCGCGCCGCCCATCCAAATTTCCCCGGAAGTCGGCTGTTCGAACCCGGCAATCAAGCGCAGCAGCGTGGTTTTTCCCGAACCGCTTTCACCCAGAAGCGTCAGAAATTCACCGGATCCAATTTGCAGCGAAATGTTCTTCAGCACTTCGCGAGTGCCAAAACGCTTTGCTATATTGCGAATCTCCAGCAACACCGTGTCCACCGGCGAAGAAAGCGTCGGGCTGGAAAGGGTAGTGGTCACTGCGCGGCTTTCACCTCATTCCAAATTTCGATGTACTTGGCACGCCGCGGAACGTCCCGCCAAAAATAAATGCGCTGCATGTACGCGTCGGGATCATCCAGGTGTAAATCTTTCTTCTCCTCGTCCGTCATGAATTGGGCAGCGGAGGGATTCGCCGGCGTGTAGTGGGTCACGTCGGTAATTTTCTTTTGGGTTTGCGCCTGAATCATGTACTCCAGAAATGCGTAGGCCAGTTCCTTGTTGGGGCTCGCTTTGGTGATCATCAGATGATCGATCCAGCCGGTCGTGTTTTCCTTGGGAATGGTCTCTCCAATGGGGAAGTTCGCTTGGCGGAGCTGGTTGGTCATCAGAGGCCAGCCCATGGCCGCGATAATTTCGTGATTTTCGAAAAGATTCGTGAGTTCCCCGCCCGTGGACCAGATTTTACGAATGTTGGGCTTCAAGGCTAGAAGCTTTTGCTTTACCGCCGCCAGTTGCTCGTCTGAAAGATTGTACAGTTGCGCGGGATCGGGTTTGTCGTAACCGAGAAGCTGCGCAGCCATGTATAACGTAGAGAGATCGTCCCAAACTGAGATTTTTCCTTTGTACTTTGGATCCCAAAAAATCGCCCACGAATCCGGAGCCTGCGAAAACGCTGTAGTCTCGTAAAGAAGAGGATTGGGGCCCCACATAAAAGGCACGCCGAAGGTTTGGCCGCCGGCCTTGACCAACGGAAGATCGCGCAGTTTCGCTGACAATTGGGAGTATGTGGGCAGCTTCGCCAGCTCCAAAGGTTCCGCCAGACCAGCTCGAGCAATCGAAGTGGCGACGTCACTCGAAGGAGAAATCACGTCGTAATTGGACGCGCTGCCGCCGCGGAGCTTGGCCACCAGGTCGTCGCTGGAACCCATATAGGACGCGGTTACTTTGCATTGATGTGCTTCTTCGAACCCCCGAATAAACGAAGGATCGGCGTAGCCTTCCCACACCAGCAAGCTTAGCGATGGTTGTTTCTTATGGCAGGAACCCAGAAACAACCCGAAAGCGAGAATACTGAGCAGCGCAAAAACGAAACGTCTACCAGAATGTGGCACGCGATACCTCGCAACCTGCATCAGAACGTCGGCGGAGTGTTCACCCACAATATCCACGCTTCCGATCGCCCCGTATTTTTCCAGCGATGTGGCGTCGAGCTTTCGAAATACAAGCTGTCGCCGGGCTTCAAGCGATAGTGACCCTGATTGTGCAGCCAGATTTCAAACTCACCGCGGAGCACATGGAGAAATTCTTCTCCTTCATGGGCGTATGACTGGCCGCTACTCCCGCCCGGCTTGACGCGGAACAGATGCGGTTCCATAGCCGTATTTCCCCAAGCGAGCAATTCCATGCGCACGTTCGGACTGGTTTCCAGAACTTTGCGCTGCGACGGGCGAACCACGGACGGCGCGTCCCCGTTGGTTTCAAACATGGAGAGAATGTTCGTTTTGTAAAATCGCGCGATGCGCTGTAGTGTCGCTACGGAAGAGCGCATCTGTCCACGCTCCAGGGCGCTGAGGAAACCAGCGGAAACTTTGGTAGCGCGTGCCACTTGCGCCAGAGACAGCTTCCGCTTCACTCGCAAGCGCCGGAAACGCTGGCCCGTGGCTTGCCGCGCGTCGACAGGGCCGGTCACCACTCCCTGCTTTTTCAGAATGTGTACGATTGCCGCGGGATTCAGGCCACGCGCGCGCCGCAGAAATAATGCGCGTTGCAGCAGGCGCACATCCGATTCAGCGAACATCCGGTAGCGGCTGGCGGTGCGTTGCGGCGTCACCAGCCCTAGAGCTTCCCATGCCCGCAGCGCCGACGACGAAATGCCCAGGCGCTTCGCCACTTCTGAAATTCGCAGCAGCGGTCGTCGCGGCAAAGATTCTGATTCAGTGGACAAATTCTTTCTGCTTGACATGGGTCCGGGCTTTCTCTAAGTTTGCAGGATTATAGTAAGGTTCCGGTGTTGGTACAACCACGAAGAAACGTACTCGGGGAACGTTTTTCGGGTGATAGGGGTGATTGAGATGAAATCAGTATGGGGCCAACTCTTTTGGTCAGTGTGTGTCCGCAGTCTGTTCGTTGCCGTGATTTGTTTCTTGTGTCTCCTTCTTGTGGTGCAAAAATCCTCAGCACAGAGCACGGGCGGCCGAATTCGAGGCACGGTCACCGACTCCAGCGGCGCCGCAGTCACCGGCGCCAAGGTCACGCTGATCAATGAAGACACCAATGCTTCCCGTGAGGCACAAACCTCCGGGTCAGGTGAGTACTTGTTTCTGGAAGTGCCGGTAGGCACGTACGACATCAACGTGACCGCGGCGGGTTTCAAGAAATTCGAGCGCAAAAGCATCGTGCTGGTCTTGAATGAAATTGCCAGTGTGGATATGGCATTGCAGGTCGGCGGAGCAACCGAAACAGTGGAAGTGTCCGGTGCGCCGCCGATCATCGACACGACTACAACCCAGTTGGGCGCGGTGATGACCGACCAATCGGTGCGCGAGCTGCCCTTGAGCACCCGGAATACCTATCAGTTGCTGCAGTTGCAGCCCGGCGTGCAGTCGCAGTTGGGCGCTGACCTCTTTTATGGCAGCGATAACCCCGGCGTGGTTTCCGTGAATGGAGGCCGTGGCCGTTCGAACAACTACATGGTGAACGGTGGAGACGGCAACGACATATTCGTGAACGGTCCAGCGATTCAGCCCTCGCCTGATGCCATCGAGGAATTTCGTGTTTTGACCAACACGTTTGACGCGGAGTACGGTCGCAACTCCGGGTCCATCGTCAATGTGGTCACCAAGGCGGGCACCAACGATATCCACGGCGACGTTTATGAGTTTTTCCGCAACAAGGTCCTGAACACCAAGGGATTTTTCGACCCAACTGTGCCGGATTACCAGCAGAACCAGTTCGGGGGCACGTTGGGCGGTCCGATCAAGAAAGATAAGAGCTTCCTGTTTGCCTCGTATGAAGGCAACCGCCTGAAACAGGGTATTCCCTCCGGCCAGGTGTATTTGCCAACCACGGCGGAAGCCACTGGCAACTTTGCCGCGGATGTGCCCACCGGTGGATTCGGTGGAGCGATCAGCGACCAATACTTTGCCAACGCCTTGAACGGCCGCCCGGGATGCTCAAGCGCCTTGAGTGCGGTCTCGCCCACAGGCGCAGCGCAATTGGCGGCTCTAGCCAGCGGCGCATCGACCACTCCGGTGAATTACAGCACCCTCTTTCCAACTGGGCAGATTCCCACGGCTTGTTTTGATCCCACGGCGTCAGCCCTCTACAACAAGTATGTCGCCCCAAGTGGAACCGGTGCGCAGCAGTTGATCCCAAACTTGATCGAGAACGATGACCAGTTCACCTTTCGATTCGACCAGAATTTTTCGACTACCCAGCATTTCACCGCCTACTACTATTTCGACGACGTAAATCAGACCCAGCCATTCTCGAATTTCCAGGCGGCTGGTGCGAACGTCCCAGGTTTTGGCGGCATCTTCAAGACTCGCGTGCAACAAGTGAATCTGAGCCAGACCTCCACGTTAGGCTCGACTGCGGTGAACGAATTGCGCTTCAACTGGTTTCGGGAAGGCCAAGGGGACCTGAACCACCCGGTGAACATCTTGCCCAGCCTGCATGATTCGTGCGGCTCAGCGGTCCCGGCGTCCGAATGTTTTGCGGATCCCAGTAATCCCAGCGCGGGAATCACCACCAACCTGCCCGGGCGGGAAGGCGTGCCGTACATCAGTGTTGCCGGTGGATTCGCCATCGGGAACAACTCCGAAGGAGAACTGCCGCAGACCGGCAACACGTACCAGTTCTCCGATAACTTCAGCAAGGTGCTGGGCACCCATAGCATTAAATTCGGCCCGGACTTCCGCCTGCAGAAGTTCAATCAGTTTTTGTACTACAACATTAATGGCGATTATTCCTTCCAGAGCAGCGCATCCGGCGATTCGATCGGCGCCAACAATGCCTACGCAAATTATTTTCTGGGCGCGCCTACTTCCTTTTCTCAAGGCGCCGCTCAGGGCCTGGATCTAACCAACTATGGCCTGTATCTGTTCGTGCAAGATAGCTGGAAAATCAAGCCGAACGTGACCCTCAATTATGGCTTGCGTTGGGAGCTGAACACGCCCTATGCGGACAGTGGAAACCGTTTGCAAACCTTCCATCCGGGCCAGGACACCACGCAATATCCCTGTTGGTTGTCGGCTTCCAGCGCGGCTGCTTTGGGAACGACCCCAGGCAGTTGCAATCCGGGATCAGCCAATTATGCTTACTTTCCAACGGGATTGGTTTTCCCGGGTGACAAGGGAGTTCCGTCGGGGCTGACCACCACCTACTACAAGGCCTTCGCGCCTCGCATCGGATTAGCCTATAGCCCAGGTTGGACCGACGGTTTTCTGGGCAAGTTGGCCGGCGGCCCGGGGAAATCCACCATCCGCGGTGGTTACGGCATTTTCTACAATCCCATGGAGCAGTTGGTGATGGAGCAGTTCAGCGCGGAACCGCCCTTCGGTGTCAGCACCTTTTTGTCGAATCCCATGTTCAACACGCCGTATATCGCACAAAATGGCGTGCAATCCCCGAACAATGCAACCGGCATAATCACCCAGAAGCCATCGACGCCGTGTTTCGATCCAGCGGGACCCGCGGGGTGCGTGGACTGGTCCCTCTTCCGCCCGATTTTGCTGTTTGGAGAATTTCAGCCGCACCTCAGAACGCAATATGCCGAACAGTACAATTTAACGATCGAGCGGCAGTTGACTGCGGACATGCTGTTGCGCGTGGCTTACGTTGGCACTCAAGCACACCACCTGCTCGCGTCGCAGGATCTTGACTATGGGAATCCGCAGACTTGTCTGGACCTGATCACTTACGGACAAGGCTGCGGCACATTCGGCGCCGACAGCAGCTATTCTTTCACATTGCCCGCGGGTGCCGTGTTCCACATGCCCTATATCAACGGGCCGACGCCAGGCGCTCCGAACATACCTTGCCCATATGGCAAACATGATCCGGCCGGATGCACCATCACCGGCGCTCCTGGGGGAACCCCGATCAACCTGGTGGGACTGCGACCCTATTCTTCGCCGAACTGCGATCCACTCCCGCCTTATACGGGGCAGGGCTGCCCGGCCGATGGCGTGCCCATTTTCAGCAACATCTTCTCTGAGAACACCATTGCGAACTCGAATTACAACGGCTTGCAAATTTCGCTGGAGAAGAATTTCTCGCACGGATTGCTCTTCCAGGCTTCCTATACATTCAGCAAAGCCATCGACCAGGGCGCATCATTCGAAAACGAGTTGAACCCCATTTATCCAAACGCAACCCGGGGATTGTCGCTGCTGGATGCCAAAAACCGTTTCGTGTTCAGCCCAGTGTGGCAATTGCCGATTCCCAAGAAAGAAGGGATTGCCGGAAAATTCGCCAATGGATGGCAGCTTTCCGCGATTGTCACCTACCAGAGCGGCTTCCCGATTCGCGTACAGGATCAGGATGACTCGGAGCTGCAGTCCAGTATCTTCTTCGAGTCTACCAACACACCGTACATGACCGCGCCACTGCAGCGGTTAAATCCAAAAACCAATGCGGGAAATTATTGGTTCAACGTGAATAATTTCTGCGATCCCACCGGCACGTCGCCCTGCGCGCAACAGTTGGGGACTTTTGGGAACACTCCACACTCCCTGTGCTGTGGCCCGGCGCTGAACAATACCGACTTGGTGATTGCGAAACTGACACCACTGACGGAAAAACTCAACTCGGAATTCCGCGCGGAGTTTTATAACACATGGAACCACACGCAATTTGAGAACCCTGATGGGAATTTCTCCGATTCCACCTTCGGTGAGGTTCTGAAGGCCCGGGATCCCCGCGTGATGCAGTTCGCCATAAAACTTTTGTTCTGACGGAGAACATCTGTAGCAAAAGAGGGCGCGGCTTGAAGGAGCTGCGCCTTCTGCGTCGAACCAAGGGAACAAGGCGGAAACTGGCGTCGAAGGCACTGGTCAGGAGTAAAATGGATGCGCAGTTTCCGCAGCAACCGCGAAGTTTTCCTCGCTGATACTGACCGCAGGGAACAGACCTGCCACAGGTGACCACAGGACGGCCTACCTGACGGAGTTCGAAGATGCACGACACATTACAGAAAGAAATGGCTCTATATGAGCAGCGCACCCCAAAGTCTGCCGCAGCCCACAAGCGGGCTGAAAAACGCATTCCTCTCGGCGTTGCCAGCAATTACCGCGCCTATGATCCTTATCCGCTCTTCGTCGCCGAGGGGCACGGCGGCAAACTCACGGACATCGACGGCAACGAGTACATAGACCACAACCTGTGCTTTGGCGCGCTCATGGCCGGTCACGGGCATCCCGCGGTGGTCAAGGCTGTGCAATGGGCCATGGCCAATGGAACCACCTTCGGTATGCCCCATGGCATGGAAGCCGAACTCGCCGAAGAAATCTGTGCGCGCTATCCCGTAGACATGGTGCGATTCGGATCCAGCGGCACGGAATCTACCATGCACGCGTGCCGGCTTGCTCGTGCGGCAACCGCACGCGACAAAATCCTTCGCTTCGAAGGCTGTTACCATGGCCTCCACGACACCGCGCTCGTCAGCGTAAAGCCCAAGGTGGAAGAAGCTGGCGACGTCCACGCGCCGAAATCGGTTCCGGGCGGACTCGGCGTCATCCAGGCGGTGCTCGATAACGTGACCGTCGCAACCTTCAACGATCTGTCCAGCGTGGAGAATCGCTTCAAGCAGTTTCCGAATCAGATTGCCGCGATCATCCTCGAACCGATCATGATGAATGTCGGAATCTGCATGCCTCAGCCCGGATTTTTGCAGGGCTTGCGCGAACTCTGCACAAAAAATGGCGCGCTGCTCATCTTCGACGAAGTGAAAACCGGCGCGAAACTAGCCTGGGGTGGTGCCAGCGAATATTTCGGCGTGAAACCCGACATCATCACGCTGGCAAAATCGATCGGCGGGGGCACGCCGCTGGCTGCCTTTGGCGCGAGCCGCGCTGTGATGGACCTGATCACCCAACACAAGTTCTTCCATGGCGGAACCTATAACACCAACCGCATCGCTATGGCCGCGGGCCTCGCCACTTTCCGTGAAGTGCTCACCCGAGAGAACTACGCGCACGTGAACAAGCTCAGCAAGAAACTCGCGGACGGTTATCGGACCATCCTCAAGAAAGCCGGCTTGGAAGCGTATGTCGCGCAAGCGGGTGTAAATGGCGCATTGATGCTCTATCCCCAGGAAATTCGCAATTATCGCGATTGGACCAAGATCGATGTGGACCTGTGGCGGCAATTCTGGTTCGCTATGGTGAATCGCGGCGTACTGGCCATGCCGTACTGGTGGGACGAGCAGTGGACGGTCTGCGTTCAGCACACCGAGGCCGACATCGACAAGCATCTCTCCGTCTTCGAAGAGATTGCCCCAGCCTTGGCACAAACCCAAAAAGAGCGCGGGCTGAAGTTTGTCGGCGTGGCGGGCCACTAAGGAGAACGCGCATTTGAGCAGTGAGGTCACCAAGGGGACGGCGGCGCTTGCCTTTGCGTCTGCAGCAGAACAGCCGCACTTGAAGCGCGTGCTGGGCCGCCGTGACCTCATCCTGCTTTTTGTCGTGGCCGTTTTTAACCTGAACGTTTTGCCATCCATCGCCGCCAATGGCGGCGTAACCGTCTGGCTCTGGCTGATTGCCCTGATTCTATTTTTCTGGCCGCAAGGAATCGCCGTGATTGAACTGGCCCATCGCTATCCCGGCGAAGGCGGCGTCTATCTCTGGGCTAAGGAAGTATTTGGAGATTTTCACGGCTTCTTATCCGGCTGGTGTTATTGGACCAATAACATGATGTACGTTCCAACGGTGATGTTGTACTTCGTCGGCGTGTCGGTATTTGTGCTCGGTCCCGGCCACGAAAAACTGGCCGACAGCCGGCCGTTCGCGTTAATCGCTTCCGTGGTGCTGCTGGCCTTGCTGGTGGTGCTGAATGTGGTTGGTCTCGGCGTCGGCAAGTGGATCAACAATCTTGGTGGCATTGGCACGTTCATCGCCGCATTTTTGCTCATGGCCCTGGGAGTAATTGTGGTCGCTAAATTTGGTACCCATATTCACTGGTCGGATTTCCAGATACCTGCGAATCCACGCTTTGTCTTGAACTCGTTTGGAGTGATTTGCTTTGGGTTGGTGGGATTGGAACTTGCCTCTATCATGGGCGACGAAATCGAAAATCCACGCAAGACCTTGCCTGGTGCTGTGGCTTGGGGAGGTGTGCTTTCCGGCGCGCTTTACATTGGAGCGACCTTGACGCTGCTCATTGCTGTCGACAAGAACAGCATCAGCGTGCTGCAGGGAATTGTGCAAGCGGTCAGTCACATGGCTGGGCAGGTTGGCGTCAATTGGATTGTCGCTCCCTTTGCGTTCCTGTTGAGCTTGTCCATTGCGGGCATTGGCTCTGCCTGGTTGGGCGGTTCGGCGCGCATTCCGTTTGTGGCCGGGTTGGATTCGTATATGCCCGCGTGGCTGGGCAGAATTCATCCGAAGTATGCCACTCCATATGCGGCATTGATCGTGCACGCTAGTGTTTCGCTGGTCTTGGTGATCGTTAATTTTCTGTCCACAGGCAATGTCCAGGCCAGTTTTCAGTCGCTCTTATCGCTCGCGGTTGTGCTTCAGTTGATCCCTTTCCTTTACGTTTTTGGCGCGCTACTGAAAATCGCCTTGGCCGCGGATTTCGAACAACAGCAATATTCGCGCGGCACCTTGGTAGCCGCCGGGATCAGCGGATTGGTTACCACTGCGATTGCCATGGTCGTCGCATTTTTCCCCGCCCAGCAAATTAGTTCGGTGTTTCGCTATGAAGTCTGGATGATTGGCGGAACGCTGCTGTTCATCGGATTGGCGGCGTTTTTCTTTTTTGTTTACGGCGGCCGCAAAGCAGCGCGCAAAATTGCTGCGGGGCCAGCACCGATTTAAGGATCAGGTTTTTGGAGGTGCAACATGTCTACGACGGCGAAACCTACGGTGAAAACCTACCAGAATTATGTGGATGGCCAATGGGTGAGCAGCTCTTCGAACGAAACCTTTCCCGTCTACGATCCGTCGACCGAGGAAGTGATCGCGCAGGTAGCTTCCGCCAACGCCGCGGATACGGACAAAGCCGTTAAAGCGGCCCGCGCCGCGTTTGATTCCGGTCCTTGGCCGCAAACCACCGCCCAGGATCGAGGGCGCATCCTTTTCAAACTTGCGGAACAGGTGCGGCAGAACGCGGGTGCCCTCGCGGAAATCGAAGCGCGCAATTGCGGAAAGCCAATCGTTGAAGCAGAGTTCGACATCGCCGACGTAGCCACCTGTTTCGAATATTACGGCGGCCTGGCTAATAAGGTTACGGGAAGCGTGATGCCGGTCCCGGCGAATGCGTTGAGTTTCACCTTGCGCGAACCGGTTGGCGTGGCAGGGCAAATCATCCCTTGGAACTTTCCTTTGCTGATGGCCGCCTGGAAACTGGCACCTGCGATCGCCGCCGGTTGCACTTGCGTTCTGAAGCCCGCGGAACAGACGCCACTTACAGCGTTGGAGTTCGCCAATTTTCTCGAGGAAGCCGGCCTGCCTCCGGGCGTGGTCAACATCATTAATGGCGTTGGCGAGGTTACCGGTGCAGCTTTAGTCGCTCATCCCGGCGTAGACAAAATTGCATTTACGGGAAGCGCGGCGGTGGGGAAAATTATCGTGAAGAGCGCGGCAGACACGCTGAAGCGCGTCACTCTCGAACTCGGCGGTAAATCGCCAAACGTTTTTTTCGCAGATGCGGATTGGGAAGCCGCCGTCGATGGCGCGCTTTTTGGTGTTTTCATCAATCAAGGCGAAGTTTGCAGCGCCGGCAGCCGTATCCTGGTGGAAAAGAAAATCTATTCGAAATTTGTGGACGCCATGACCGAGAAAGCTAAGCGCATTAAGCTCGGCCCGCCGCTGGAACGTGAAACCAAGATGGGGCCGCTGGTCAGCAAGGAGCAATACGACCGTGTTAGCTCCTATCTCGAACTCGGCAAAAAAGAAGCCAAGACTGCGATTGGCGGGGGCCGGGCCAAGGCTTTTGCCAAGGGCTACTACGTGGAGCCCACCATTTTCTACGACGTCGACAATGGGGCGCGCATTTCCCGCGAAGAAATTTTTGGTCCCGTCGCTTCCGTCATTCCCTTCGAAAATGAAGGCGATGCCATCAAGATCGCCAACGATACGCCTTACGGCTTAGCTGGTGCCGTTTGGACTCGGGATATTTTCAAGGCCTTTCGCGTGGTGAAATCCATGCGCGCGGGGATCATCTGGGTCAACCATATGCAACCCACTTACGTCGAAGCACCGTGGGGCGGCTATAAGCAATCTGGATTCGGTCGCGAACTGGGCCCATGGGGAATGGAAGAATATCTCGAAACGAAGCAGGTGTTCGTGAATTTGGACGAAACGCCGATTGGTTGGTACTGAGTCCGCTGCGTGCAGTTTCGGAATACCTAAGAGCTCAAGAAGGGGAAGGAAAACATGAAGACCATTCAATTGCGCACCGAAATACCGGGTCCAAAGTCCAAAGCGTTACTGGCGCGGCGCGAAGCAGCCATTCCTCGTGGGCCCCATCTCGTCTCGCCGATTTTCGCCGCCAAATCCGAAGGCGCATGGATTGAGGACGTGGACGGCAACCGTTATCTCGATTTTGCCGGAGGCATCGGCTGCCTGAATAGCGGCCACCGTCCGCCCCGAGTGGAAGCTGCGCTTCGCGAGCAGATCGGCAAGTTCCTGCACCTTTGTTTCGGCGTGACTCCATACGAGTCGTACATCGCGCTGGCAGAGAAACTGAACGCCCTGGCTCCCATCAGCGGTCCCAAGAAAACATTTTTCGTTAACACTGGCGCCGAATGCGTCGAAAACGCCGTCAAGATCGCCCGGGCGTACACGAAGCGCTCCGCCGTAATTTGTTTCGAGGACGCGTTTCACGGGCGCACCTGGATGACCATGTCGCTGACCAGCAAGACCAACCCGTACAAAGTGGGATTCGCACCGTTTGCCACCGACATTTACCGTATTCCGTATGCCTATTGCTACCGCTGCTCGTACAACCTCACCTATCCCTCCTGCAAAATGTTTTGCGCCCATCATCTGGAAGACACCTTCAAGCGTGTCGTGTCGCCGGATGCCGTAGCGGCCATCATCGCCGAACCGGTGCTGGGGGAGGGCGGATTTGTTGTACCGCCGAAGGAATTCTTCCCGGTGATCAAAGAGATCTGCAACAAGTATGGAATCGTGTTCATCGCCGACGAAGTGCAATCCGGGATCGGCCGAACCGGCAAGATGTTTGCGATCGAACATTACGGTGTCGAGCCGGACCTGATCACCACCGCAAAATCCGTCGGCGGCGGGTTACCGCTTGCCGCAGTCACCGGTCGCGCGGAAATCATGGATGCGCCGCAACCCGGCGGTTTGGGGAGCACCTTCGCCGGCAATCCGCTTTCCTGCGTAGCCGCTTTGGCCGGACTTGAAACCATTGAGAAAGATGGTTTGCTGGCGCGCTCCACCGCGATCGGAAAGAAATTCGAGGAGCGCGCGCAGGCGTGGCAGAAGAAATGGCAGTTGATCGGCGATGTACGCGGCCTTGGTGCCATGTGCGCCATCGAGTTGGTGCGCGATCGGAATTCCAAGCAACCCGCCGACACAGAAACCAAGGATTTGGGTAAATTCTGCTACGAACACGGGCTGATGACCATCACCGCAGGCACCAACAACAACATTATGCGCATCCTCGTGCCGCTGGTGGTCACCGACGAGCAGTTCCAAGAAGGCCTGGACGTAATCGAGGCGGGTTTGACTCAAATAGTCGACAAGAAACACGCGGTGGTTTCCCACGCGTAGCCGCAAGCGTACGAACGCCGTTGAAGACGACCGAGCCTAGTTGTGATTATTGACGACTTGGTTGGCGGACCCCGAGGCTAGCCGTTCCGCAGTATTGCGCAGGTCACGCGCAAATTCGCTTCGCGGCCCTTTCGGTTCCAGATTCAAGTACGCGGTCAAATGCTGGATCTCAGCGGAATAGTTATTGCGCTGGTGGTCAGCTTCGGCGAGAACCAGATAAGCAGTGGCGAGGCGCGAATTGCGAGACAGCGCTTCCTGGGCGTTGTGCGCCGCTTCCGCGGGCTGATGCCGGTACAGCATCACTACTCCCAAGGCGACAAAGCCGTCGGGTATGTTCTGATCCTGGTCCAAGCCGCGTCGCACCAGTCGTTCCGCATCCTTTACATTTCCTTGATCGCATAAGAACAAGCCATAGGCAAACTCCGCCAGTGGAAAATTGCCCTCGCTCAAGTCGATAGCTGACTGAAACGAATGGCTTGCCTGATTGTTTTGCCCAAGCCGCGCTTGCGCGAGGCCGAGCTCGTAATACGCCTCGTAGTAGCCTGGGAACTTTTCAATCGCTTTCCTGAAGAAAGGTTCACTCCCGCGGGGATCCCCGGCATTCAGGCGCTGCACTCCTTTTTCGAGGGATTCTCGCGCCTTCTGTGGAATTTTCAGCTCGTGCACGGAAACCGTCGCGCCAAACGAAGAATCCTGACAACGGCCTATAGGTGTCGAACCCAGCATAACTGGCAACACAACCAAAAGGAGACACAACAGATGGAACGTGAACGGGATGTTGTTTCGATGCAGCATAAACTCATGACCAGTGCTCATACTTCCGCAACTATTCGCGAAGCCCATACCTGGAAGGCCTTGAAACCAAAGTGGAGTTGGGGTGGGAGGGATTAAGTGGGAAACCCTAGGACGGGTGGTCAGCGCGATATCACCTACAGGCGACACACCGCCTACCTGGGGAGCGAATGGATGAAGAAAACGAGTGCGGATTCAGCCGAAAGATGCGATTGGCTTGACCAACCGTACGAAATCTTCGTAGGCCATGCGCACCGCATCATGGTGCGTACCCGCATTGAACAACACTTCCTTATCCTTCGCCAGCGACTCATCGACATACACCGGCAAGTTGTACAGCGCACCAAACGGAGGCATCGCGCCAAGTTCGCAATCGGGGAATAGGCGGCTGAACTCCTCTTCGGTGGCCAAGCGCACGGGTTTCCCCACCACGGCCGCGAGCTTGTCGAGCCTGACGTGTTTGGACCCGGGTAAAACTGCCAGAATGGTTTCTTCTCCAAAAAAGCCGGCGCGAAGCACCACGGTTTTAGCCACCTCTCTGCCCGAAATCTGCATGAGCGTGGCCGTGCCTTGAGCCGTGTAGGTTGTCGAGTGTTGCAGCGATTCGTATGGTACGTAATTTGAATCCAGGTATGACTTCAGACGTTGAGGAACACTCATGGGAGTACTCCTTTCGCCCAGGTCTTTTAAGCGCAGTATAGTCCTTTGCAACCATCGGCGGTAGTGCGCGCTTAACTGACGGTGGCAAAGGCTTTTGGCGAAGCTTCCTCCGGGAGTTGGGTGTAGTCCGGGAAATTGCCGAAGAGCTTTTCATTCGCGGGCCCCGATGTGACCGCCAGCACCAGGTAGCGCCCGCCGGCAAAGCATCCCTTCCACGACTGCCCGATGCCGCCGAAAACCTCTTCGCGATCGCCCCGCGAGCGAACCGAATTGACGCCGACTTTGAACGCCCGCAATTCGGAAGCAACACGCCGCGCGATTTTCGGATCATCGCACGCAATCGAAGAAACCAAAGCACCATTGGAGACGTTCATTTCGGAGATGAGTTCTTCCAGATGATCGACCACCAGGATCGTATCCAGCGGCCCAAATGGCTCGGCATGGTACAGCCGGCAATTCCGGGGAATATTCAGCAGCGCTGCGGGCCCAACGTATGCGGAGATGTCCTGATTGGGGAAGATCATGCTATCGGAGACCGTCGCCTCATACAGGCTAATCGCCCCTTTGCCGAGTGCGTCGACATACAGCACGCGCAGCTCCTCCACCTTCTTACTGTTGATCAGTGGGCCGAAATCGAGTTTAGGAAACGGATCAGAGCCTGATTCCACCAGAACCGGATTGCCAAAGCGCAACGACCGAAGCACCGGAAGATACATTTCCAGGAATTGCGGAAAAAGTTCGCGTTGTACCACAAAGCGCACGTATGCGGTGCAGCGTTGCTTGCCATAGTCAAAGCCCTTGCGAAGCTGTTCCGCCAGCAGCGGCCAATTTGAGAATTGCCACACGCCGTAAGTGTTCACTCCCTCCATTTCAAGCATGTAGCGTTTCTTTTCGTCGTAAAGCGTCGACGCGATCACTCCGCCATTCGTTTTGCCGCCGACGAACGCGAGGCAGTCCACAAATTCATTACGCACCAGCGCTTCGCTGAGCTGTCCACCCGAACCACTCACCAGGGAAACGGGCAGACCAGCCCGCCGCGCGATGGCATGCGCCAGCGTCAACGCATAGAGACCGCCATCCGTAGGCGTTTTTGAGATCGCCGCATTCCCGGCCAGAACCTGCACCAGCACCGCATGCATCAGCACCGACATGGGGTAGTTCCACGACGCAATATTCGAAATCAGTCCGAGCGGCGCTCGCTCCTTCAGCATCCCCTCGATATTCTCGACGTACCATTCCACCCCGGAAATGCACCGGTCGATGTCCGTCAACGCTTGGGCATAAGGTTTGCCGATCTCCCACATCAGCAGCAGCGCGATTAATTCCCGATGCTGCTTCAGACCGCCCAGGCACTCCGTAACCCGCTGCCGGCGCTCGTCCAGATCTACCCGCGACCAGTTCAGCGCTTCCGACTTGGCGTATTTCACCGCCGCTAACGCTGAGTCCAGATCCAGCATGGGAATACGCCCAAGGCTGCGGCCATCGATTGCCGATTCGTAATGCCGCCCAAACCCCGGGTGCTTCCACTCGCCATCCAACAGATTCAGCACCCGCCCCTCGCAATCAAATGCTTCGGGTGCCGCTCCACGCAATTTTTTAGACAGAGAATCCCACTCGGCTGCAGGCGCAATAATAGGCATGCACAGCCCTCCCAAAACCCCGAACCAACGGGTCCGGGGATTATAGACGGGAAGGGCCTAAAGTACGCACTAATTTTGCTAATGGCTGCCAAAAGAGGAAGTAAGGTAGAGCCTTAATGGGTAGCTCGCAAACACCCTTAGGGTAGGTTGTACTTGGCGACAATTTGTTTGGTGTTTTTGTCGATGAGCGCCAGGGCAGCACGGCCCGCGGGAAGGCGAACAAGAAATTGCGCACCAGTGATCGGATCGCGCAGATTCAAGTTGTCGTCCTGGTCGGACTCGTTTTCGAAAATATACAGGACTGCGTTTTGAAGAATGATGGGGTTGATCAACATGCCGTCGCCGAAGAGCGGGCCGCCGTCCCAAACGGGAGGAATATTGGCACGCTCGACAACTTGCTGGTAGACCGCGGCTGCAGCACGGGTGTTGTCGGAGAGTTCGACGGGATAGGCGCACCAAAAGAGATGGCCATGGTCGAGAGGGAAGTCCTTCATGCTGCCGCCATCATCGAAACGCAAATATTCAAGGAGCTGTTGATCCTGCTGGTCGAAGGAGAGAAAGATCATTTGGGCTTGCGAGGACAATCCTACGGTTCCGGTGACTCGTGCGTTATGGAAGGTGAGAGGTTCGGTGGCTGCTTTGATGCCCAGAGGCAAGTAGCGATCAACGAGGTGCCAGTGTTCGTCGCGGGACACGGAACCGGTGACCAGAAGGTTGCCGCCATTCCGGACGTAGGTGAGCAGAGCCTGCCAAGTGGATTCGCGGAGGGCTTGGGGAGACGGAAGAATGACCAGTTTCGGAGAGCCGAGTTTGGCGATTTGATTCTCGGTAATGATGTAGCAGGGTCGGTGCAGATCATAACCAAGTGCACGCACGGCGTCTTGTTGTGCGGCGATTTGCAGATCGGCTTGCACAGAAAACTGCGCGGCCTGCGAAGTAACCACCGCTATGGAAGGTTGTTGGGGATTAACAAGATACGGAGATGCGGCCGCAGCGAAGTTGGCCATGTCGCGAAGAACGCTCGCTTCGGGCTTTTCAGTGCCGTCGGCGTGGAGAGCGCCAATGGGAGTTTCATTGCTCTCGGTCATGTATGAGTTGGAATTCCAGAGCCACTCGATCGCGCCGGAACCGCCCACAAACGAAAGCGCGAATTTACGTTCGAACAGCATGGCTTCTTCTTCCGGCGTGCGGCGAGCGATTTCGTCGAGAGTGAGTTCGCGCTGGAGACCGGTCTCCTGAATCAGCATCGCTTTTCCGGGCTGCTTGGCCACCAGGGAATCCCACAACAGATAATCGTTCTGCCACCACGAATGATTCGTCGTGAAATCGACCGAGTCCGCAAAGAACGCTGGGTTCAGCCGGTCCAGGTAACCGCCTTCGTCCTGCCCAACCGTGATCGGCGAGTTGGAACCGGCCCCGCGAATGGCTTGGCGCATGTTGTATACCCAATCGGCGAATTTCTCCTGGGCGAATAACACATAATCGTACATGCGCAGCGAATTTATGCCGTCGTACATCCCACGCGGAGCGAACTCTTCCTCCGCGGGAAGAGAAATGGTGCCTGCTACCGCCGCTGGCGGTACATTCCAGGCAGCCGCCAGTGCGGCGCGGTCCGGATATTTGTGATTCAGCCAGGCGTTCCAGGCGGCCAGTTCGACGGAATCGTAATTGGGGCGCATTTTCCAGAGCTGCTTCGAAAAGCTCGGCTCGTTGATCAAATCCCAAGCCAGGAACGGCACGTCGTGAAAGCGTGCCGCCACCGAGCTCACCAGGTTCTCCTGCCTGCGAACCGCTTCGCCGTCCAGATACGGATTCACGCCTCCGAGAATTTCCGGCAAAAACGCGAAAATGTTGAATTGCACCGGCAAATTATATTTCCGGGCGGTCATTAAATAAGCTTCCAGCGTGCGAAGCGTGCGCTCGTAAGGGCGGCCCGTCTCGTCGCACAGTTTGTCCCAGCCGGTCCACCAGCCGGTGCGAATCATATTCAAACCAGCGCTATGAATCAGCCCAAGGTCGCTATCCCACACGTAGACGTTCGGGTGATCGAAATAGAGCCGCTGTACTTCGCTGGACATATAGGTGGTGCCGACGACGGCAAGCGGTTTGCCATCGACGGTGAAGTAATCAGAGTTGACCGACAGCTTTGGCCCGGCGCGCAGGAAAGCTTCATCGCGAATCCAGTACGCGGAATGATAGATGGCTCGCAGCGTCGTCCCTTCCATCAGGCGCGCTTCGATGATTTGCAGCCCTTTTCCTTCAGGCGCGGGCAGCACCGTATTCTCATTCGCGGGAAGCGCAATGGTAGCGGATTGTTTGCGCGCGGGTTGCTCTTCCGGATACGACGAAACTTGAATGGTTAACGGCCCGCTGGGCTTGTTCGCCGGATGAACGATGGATTCCAGTTCCACCGGCTCGCCGGGTAAATACAAAGGTAGAACCGGCCGCACCGAAAATTGTAGAGCTCCTTCCAGCGCGCGCGCGGCCAGCGTGCGAAGCAATTGCGTGACTTCGGCCGACGAATAAAAATCCGGCCCCAAGTCGGCCGAAAGCAATATCCAGCGCCCTCCGTCGAACCCGGAAGAGAAATGATCAATCTGTATCAAAGGCGCGGACAAGCGCCGCCCGTCGACCACGCCCCAGACCAGCGCATCCAACTTCATATCCAGCGTGCCCGCAGAGCCGCCACGATTATAAATATCGCTGGTGCTCAACCGAATGATCGGGCTGAATGCTTCTCTCCACAAAAAGTGGGGGACATCGATCGGAATATCCGGATTGGGTGTGAACGTCGCACCCGTGGAACCCGGCGTGGATTGATATTGATCGATCTGCAGCGGCCGGCTGAACCGGGTGCTGTACTCGCGCAGGTGCCAGCCGGAATCATCCCAGTACGCCGCTCGCGTGAACGCGCGACCGCCCAACACCAGCAGGTTGCCCCCGCGATGCAGAAAATCCGAAATCGCGGCGAACTCCGCCTCGGGTATCACCGAGCCTTGCGGCAAAACCAGAAGCTTGGTTTGGGAGTCTTGCAACGCCGCCGTAAGTTGTTCCGTTGCGACCAAGCGTGCTCCGGGGAAAATCTGCCCTAGTTGCGCGGGCGAACCGGAGTTGCTATCTGCAGTTGGAAGACCAGGTTCGGACCAGACTACGGCCGCAGTGAATTTCTGAGCACGAAGGGAATTGGGCACAAGAACGGACACCATAACCGCACACACCACCGCCACCCACACGGAATGATTCATAGTCGAGTCTCGCGATCGCTGCAAGAATAACGTTACGGCACAACCTTACACCATTTTTTGCGCTTCCACCCCGTGACACGATACCTTTTGGGTTAAGCAACAGGTGTGGCAGTATCTAGGTCGAGTGCAGGTCCGCCGGACAGCGGAGAAAAGAGACCCAGGGACTATGCCGAACGTTAGCGTAACCAATCAGGCGGTCGGGACGACAGGGGCGGCGGCTCAGCCAACTAAAAGCTACGCCGGGCCGCTTGCCATTGTGACCACGCTCTTTTTCATGTGGGGCTTTCTCACCTGCCTCAACGACATCCTGGTACCGCACCTGAAATCGATCTTCGATTTGAATTACGCCAAAGTGATGCTGGTACAGTTCGCGTTTTTCGGGGCCTATGCGGTGTTCTCGATTCCGTCGGCAAAGTTGATTGACTGGATTGGGTATCAGCGATCGATGGTGGCTGGTTTGCTGACGATGGGGCTGGGTGCGTTCTTGTTTGTTCCGGCTGCGAGTGTTCCATCCTTCTGGCTGTTTCTGGGAGCGCTGATCGTTTTGGCGGCGGGGATCACCTGCCTGCAAGTGGCGGCGAATCCGTATGTCACGGTGCTGGGAAGACCGGAGACGGCGTCGAGCCGTTTGAATCTGACTCAGGCGTTTAATTCGTTGGGTACATTCCTTGCGCCTTTCTTCGGCGGTCTGCTGATTTTGAGTGCCGCGCCGAAAACCATGCAAGAGATACGCGCAATGGTTCCCGAAGCGTTACAGGCGTATCGCTTGCACGAAGCTGCGACGGTGAAAACGCCTTATGTAGGGCTGGGAATTGCGCTGGTGCTGCTGGCCATCGCTATTGGAAGCTTCAAACTGCCCACGATCGAACACGCGCAACATAAAGTGGGCGAGAAGGTTCAGGATTCGATCTGGAAGCACCCGAATCTGATCTTTGGCGCGATTGCGATTTTCGTTTATGTGGGCGCCGAGGTTTCGATCGGCAGCTTTCTGGTGAATTATTTCCACGAGGCGAACATCGCGGGTTTGGCCGAGAAGATTGCAGCGAGCTTCGTGGCATTCTACTGGGGCGGCGCGATGCTCGGACGATTCATAGGATCGAATTTCCTTGGAGGGGCGAAGGCAAAATACATGTGGCTCGTTTCGGCGTTGAGTGTGGCGCTGATTTTGCTCTCGTATCCCATCGGAAACAGCTTGCCGGCCGGATATCAGCCCGGAGTTCCGAACCTGACATGGCTTGGATGGTTAGTGTTTGCGGGACGGCCCCTGTTTGTGCTGGTGGCCATCGCAACTGCCGCGATTGCGTTGATCGCCTCGTTGAACGGCGGAAAGGCCACGGCGCATACCGGGATGCTGCTGGCAGTTTGTGCGCTGGCGACGAGCGTGCTGGTTGCGATTTCCATGTTGAGCTCCGGCCACGTGGCCATGTGGAGCATCATCCTGGTGGGATTCTGCAATTCGATTATGTTCCCAAGCATCTTTACGCTCGGTGTGGCGGAACTCGGACCGCTAACGGGCGACGGTTCTGGGCTGATGATTATGGCGATTGTGGGCGGAGCGATTATTCCGCTGACGCAAGGATGGATCGCCGACCACATCGGGATTCACCATGCCTTTTTCCTGCCGGTGGCCTGCTACCTTTATATTCTGTTTTTTGCGTTGAGTGGATCGAAGCCGAATAGCCAGCGGCAACACGCCGCGCAAGCTTAAACCGGGCAAACCCTGTTTCTAAAATGCATCCAATATTCCGTACCATATAGGTAGGGGCCTTCTCATTGAAACAGCAAATCGTTTTGACGGTGTTTTGGGCGATCGTGTTGTCTGTCTGCACCACGGGAATTGCGTTAGGACAAGGCGGCCATCCGACGCCGTCTCCTCCACCACCGGGCGCGAAAGCGGTGGCTTGCTCCCAGAGAATCATCCCGCAACTGGAAGACATCACGGCGAAGACGGGGATCACGTTTCAGCACGCTTCGGACCCGGAAAAGAGGTACATCAATGAATCGATGAGTGGCGGCGTGATCCTGTTTGATTACGACCGCGATGGTTGGCTGGATATTTACTTCCCCAACGCAGCGAGCGTGGCCATGATGAAAAAGGGAGTGATGAGCCGCAGCGCGCTCTATCACAACAACCATGACGGCACCTTCACCGACGTCACCGAGAAGGCCGGTGTCGGAAAACCGTGCAACGCGATGGGCGGGGCGGTCGGCGATTACGACAATGATGGGTGGCCAGACCTGTACGTAACTTGCATGGGCGGAAACGCGCTGTACCACAACAACGGCGACGGAACCTTTACCGACGTGGCCAAGAAAGCCGGAGTGACCGACGGGCGTTGGTCCGCCGGCGCTGCATTTGGCGACTACGACAACGATGGCTTTCTCGATCTGATGGTGGTGAACTACGTCGATTTGCACCTGGATGATTTGCCAGCGTTCGGCCAAGCGCCCAACTGCAAATATCGCGGCCTGGATGTGCAGTGCGGCCCACGAGGACTGAAAGGAGCCGGCGACTCCCTGTTCCACAACAATAAGGATGGAACCTTTGCCGACGTTTCGAAGGACGCCGGTGTATCCGATCCCAACGGATACTACGGCATGCAGGTGATTTGGGCCGACTTCAATAATGTGGGCCGCCCAGACGCGTATGTAAGCAACGATTCCACTCCAAAGTTCCTTTACAAGAATGAGGGTAACGGAAAATTTTCCGAAATCGGCTTGGAATCCGGCACCGCGGTCGACGAAGATGGTTCCGAGCAGGCCTCCATGGGAATCGCCGTGGGCGACTACAATCACACCGGCCGTCCTTCGCTGTATGTGACGAATTTCGCGGACGAGTATAGCGTGCTCTATCGCAACGATGGCGATTGGAACTTCACCGACGTTTCCTACAAATCGGGCGTCGCTGTCCCGTCGCTTCCCCACGTGAAATGGGGCACCGCCTTTGTGGATTTGGATAACGACGGCTGGTTGGACCTGCTTGCAGTAACCGGCCACGTATATCCGCAGGTGGATGCGCTGCCCACCGGCGCGCGCTACCGCGAACCAAAGATGCTTCAGATGAATCAGGGCGATGGAACGTTCTGTGATGCCAGCACGCAAGCGGGTCCCGCGATCATGGTGCCCAACGCTTCCCGTGGCCTCGCCTATGGGGATCTCTTCAATGATGGGCAAGTCGATATCGTCATCGGCGATCTGGATGGCCCCCCGCTGGTTCTGAAAAACCACGGCATCCCCGGTAATCACTGGGTCAGCTTCGAACTGGCCGGCACCAAAAGTAATCGCATGGCCATCGGAGCCAGGTTGAAATTAGTGGCTGGCGGAATGACCCAAACGGACGAGATTCACAGCGGCGGAAGTTACCTCTCGCAGAACGACACTCGCATTCATTTTGGTCTCGGCAAGGCCACCAAGATCGACAGCCTCGAAATTCATTGGCCCTCCGGAACGGTAGAGACCCTGAAAAATCTCGACGTAGACCGGTTCTACAACATCCTGGAAAGCCAGGGAATTGTTCCCGCTGAAAAAATACGGCCCGCCCCGCCTTAACCCAAAAGTAATGACTCACTTGGTCAATGGGGTGCTCTCAGGCCTTTACACAAAATCGATATTGTACTAAGTTTTTATGTGACTAGCGCGCGGGCTTGGGCCACCTGACCAAACCTCCACTACTCCTCTTGGAGGTTCCATGAACTTCTACAAGAAAAGTGTTGGACTGGCGATCCTTCTGATACTCGTAGCGGTCGCACCAAACTTATCTGCGAACGACGATATTCCTAAAGCCGCCTGGAAGAGGCCTCTCGGCGCTGCGTTGGAAAACCCCGGAAAGAAAAAAGCCGGTCTTGAGCCCGAACACGTCGACGACGGTTACTGGCAGGGCGCACCCGTCGGAGGCTTTGGGGCAGGCACTTTCTCGCGCAGTTATCGCGGCGACTTCGTGCGCTGGCACATCAAGGAAGGCGTGCACAAATACGAGTCTGTGGTCGGCAATCAGTTTGCCATGTTCCAAAAGGTGGAAGGCGATTCTACCGGTGTGGCTCAGGCGCTCATGAACGGCCATCCGCAAAATGAATCGCTTCGTGCGTGGCAGTGGGATTATCCCGTCGGCGCCGGTGACTACTACGCGCTCTATCCCAAATCGTGGTTCGACTATCGTTGGGAAAAGTTTCCCGCCCACGTGGTGCTCGAGCAGTTCTCTCCTATCCTTCCCGACAATTACAAAGAGACCAGCTATCCGGTAGCGGTTTACCGCTGGCACGCCGAGAATCCCACCAACAAACGCGTGACTGTGGCCGTAATGCTCTCTTGGGAGAATATGATCGGGTGGTTTCGCACCTATCGCCACGATTTAAGTGATGCGATGAACGATGGAAATTTCAATCACATGAAGAGCGAAACCTTGGGGCCGAATCAAACCATGCAAGGCATCGTTCTCGACCGCAATCATATCGGCAAGATCAGCGAAGAGTGGGACGGGCAATTCGTGATTGCCAGCTTGTCCCAGCCCGGCGTCGAGCTCACCTATCAAACGACCTATAGCCCTGACGGCTCCGGTGAAGAAGTTTGGAAACCTTTCGCGCAAGATGGCAGGCTGGCCAACAGCAAAGACTCCTGGACCAGCAGCGGCGAGCCAATTGCCGGTGCTATTGCGTTGCGCTTCACACTCGAACCTGGCGAGAAAAAGATTGTGCCCATGGTAATCGCCTGGGACCTTCCGATCGCGGAATTCGGCTCGGGCCGCAAATGGTATCGCCGCTACACCGACTACTACGGCACCAGCGGCCTGAACGCCTGGACCATCGCAAAGGACGCCTTAACCAACGCAAGCGCCTGGAGCGCCGCGATTGACGCGTGGCAGCAACCGTACGTTGACGACGACAGCAAACCTCTGTGGTATCGCGGTATGTTGTTCAACGAACTCTATCCGCTCGCCGATGGTGGAACCTTTTGGGGCCGGCCTGTTGACGCCAATCCCAACCAGCCGCCCACATATTCTTTCATGGAATGTTTTGATTATCCTTTTTACGAAACTCTCGATGTGCGTTTCTACGGCTCCATGCCGCTGATCAAATTTTGGCCGCAGATCGAGAAAGGCGTGATGAAGGAATTTGCCGACACGGTTCCCCAGGAGTCTCGCGAGCGTATGGCCTGGATCTGGAAGACCGAGCAAACCGGCGTGCCACAATATCGCGAACGCAAGGTCAAAGGCGCGGTCCCCCACGATTTGGGCGTTCCCTCGGAAGACCCTTTCAAGCAGATTAATCAATTCAGTTGGCAAGACACCAATCGCTGGAAAGACCTGAATCCGAAATTCGTCTTGCTGGTTTATCGCGATTACGTTCTTTCCGGCGCTACCGATACGGAATTCCTGAAGTACACTTGGCCCGCCGTGCGTCAATCCATCGCCTACTTGAAACAGTTCGACACCAGCGGCGATGGTATTCCGGAGAACCAGGGCTATCCCGACCAGACCTATGACGAATGGGTCGTCCGTGGCGAAAGCGCCTATTGCGGTGGCCTCTGGCTCGCCTCTCTGCGTGCTGCCGAAGAAATGGCCAAGAAACTCGGCGACACCGACGCGGCCAGCCAATACCACGCGCTGTTCCTCAAGGGGCAGGCCGGTTACATCAAGCACCTTTGGAACGGCGAATATTTTCGCTACGACACCGAGAGCGCCTACAAGGACAACATCCAGGCCGATCAGTTGGCCGGCCAATGGTATGCCAACCTTACCGGACTCGGCGATCTCGTCCCGTTACAGATGCAGCGCAGCACCCTGCAAAAAATTTTCGACTACAACGTGATGAAATTCGCTGATGGCAACATGGGCGCGGTAAACGGAATCACCTCCGACGGCCAACTCATCATGCTGAAAGATAATCAGCAGGTCCGGGAAGTCTGGACCGGTACAACCATGGGCGTCGCGGGGCTCATGCTCAGCGAAGGTATGACCGATCAGGCTTACCGTACGTTGTGGGGCTTGTATCACACCAGCTACGAAACCAAGGGCTATTGGTTCCGCACTCCCGAAGCTTGGGATATCACCGGGGATTACCGCGCTTCCATGTATATGCGCCCCGCGGCCATTTGGACCATGGAAATGATGCCGAAGGTGCAAGCCACGAAAGTGGCCAACGCGCAGGCCGCGAAATGATCGCAGTTGCGGCATATACGAGCAGCCCGAGGCGCCGCAGGTTGTATGGACCTTCGCAGTCGCCATAGAATGTGTGCAAGCGAGGATTCATGAGACCATTCCAACACGTTACGGCTGTTCTGATTTGCTTTCTCGGGATTACAGGTGCGCTGATGGCGAAAACTCAGGTGACTCAACGAAGTGGCGGCAAACTGCCGGATGGATCGGCTGTCGAGATTTACACCCTAAAGAGCGACAAACTGGAAGTACAAGTGATGAATTACGGCGGATACGTGCTGTCGATCAAGGTGCCCGATCGCAGCGGCAAAATCGCCGACGTGGTTCTCGGTTTCGATGAACCCTCGCAGTATTACGACGCCAATCATGCCAAGGGCAACCCGTTCTTCGGTCCGATTGTCGGACGCTACGCCAACCGCATTGCCCATGCTAAATTCACCCTCGACGGCAAGGAATATACGCTGCCCAAAAATGATGGCGACAATTGCCTTCATGGCGGTCCCAATGGTTTCCACAATCATCTTTGGACCGGCCGCGTGATCCCCGATGGCGTAGAGCTGAAATATCTAAGTAAAGATGGCGAAGAAGGTTTCCCCGGAAATTTGTCGGTCACCGTGAAATACACCTTGCTGGGCAACGATCTGAAGATCGATTACTCTGCCACCACCGACAAGCCCACCGTTCTTAATCTCACCAACCATTCCTACTTCAATCTTTCCGGCCAGGGCAACGGCACCATTCTCAACGACCAATTGAAACTGAATGCCTCGCGTTTCACTCCCGTCGATTCCGGGCTGATTCCCACGGGAGAATTGAAGTCGGTCGTCGGCACTCCGTTTGATTTTCTGAAGCCGCATGCCGTCGGCGAGCGCATCAACGCCAAGGACGAGCAACTTCATTTGGCTCACGACGGTTACGACCACAATTTTGTGCTGGATGGCAGCGGCAAAGGACTAAAAGAAGCCGCCGAAGTGTACGACCCGTCCAGCGGGCGCGTGCTGCAGGTACTGACTGACCAACCCGGCGTGCAATTCTATAGCGCCAATTTCCTCGACGGCACCATCAAGGGCAAGGGAGGGATCGCTTACCCGAAAAATGCCGCGCTTTGCCTGGAGACTCAGCATTTTCCGGATTCGCCCAATCAACCGAAATTTCCCACCACGGTTTTGAACCCGGGTGCCAAATTCCATACCGTCACGGTGTTCCGTTTCTCGACGCGTTAAGCTGTACACAATATCGAACCAGCGAGGAGCTTCCCCAGATGAGCTTCCTAGGAATTGATGTCGGCACGGGCGGCACGCGCGCCGTTTTGATCGACTCGCACGGTCGAGTTATCAGCGCGGCTACCGCGGAACATGCCGCAATGAGCTCGCCGCGAATCGGCTGGGCGGAACAATCACCCGAAGATTGGTGGCGCGCCGCGTGCCAGGCCATCCAGCAGTGCCTGGCAAAAAGCTCCACACCCGCGAAAGAAGTTTCTGCCATTGGCTTAACCGGCCAGATGCATGGCTTGGTGCTTCTCGATGCTGACGACCAAGTGGTTCGGCCCGCGCTTATCTGGTGCGACCAGCGCACCGGCGAAGAATGCCGCGAAATCACCAATAAGGTTGGTGCAGAACGCCTGATTGAGTTGACCGCGAATCCCGCGCTGACCGGATTCACACTGCCCAAAATCTGGTGGGTGCGTCGACACGAGCCGGAAGTTTGGGCGCGCGTTCGTTCCTTGATGCTGCCCAAAGACTACATTCGTTTCCGCTTAACCGGCGCTCGTGCCATCGATGTGGCCGATGCTTCGGGGACGTTGATGTTCGATGTGGTTCACCGGCGATGGTCGCAACCAATGCTGGAAATTTCGAAGATCGACGAAGCGATTCTGCCCAAGGTGTTCGAATCGCCGGAGATCAGCGGCCACGTTCACGAGCACGGCGCACGCGCTTCCGGCTTGCGCCCCGGAATCCCCGTCGTGGCCGGCGCGGGCGATCAAGCCGCCGGAGCTGTCGGCATGGGCATCGTCAAGCCTGGTGCTGTCAGCGCTACCATCGGCACTTCCGGCGTAGTGTTTGCCGCCACCAGTAAACCCGTGCTGGAGCCAGGCGGGCGTATCCAGACCTTTTGCCACGCCATTCCCAATCGGTGGCACGTCATGGGTGTCACCCAAGGCGCCGGCCTTTCCTTACGCTGGTTTCGCGATCAATTTGGTGCCGGTAAAGACGACGGCCGTGATCCCTACGACCGCCTTGCCGACGAAGCCGCAAAAACTCCGCCTGGCGCCGACGGCCTTTTCTGGACGCCCTATTTAATGGGCGAGCGCACGCCCCACCTCGATCCCAGCGCGCGCGGAGCCTTGGTCGGGATTACCGCGCAGCACACCCACGCGCATATTATCCGTGCCATCCTGGAAGGAGTCGCGTTTAGCCTGCGCGACTCGCTCACGCTGTTTCGCCAGATTGGTGTGCCCATCCAATCCATTCGCTTGGGTGGAGGTGGTGCGCGTTCCCCGCTGTGGCAGCAGATTCAAGCCGATATTTACGGCATGCCAGTGGAGTTGATCGAAGCCGATGAAGGCGCTGCATATGGCGCCGCCCTGCTCGCGGGGGTCGGCGCGGGGAATTGGCCAAGCGTAGATACAGCCTGCGATACTGCGGTTCGCGTTGCCAAACGCATCGAGCCAAATCCCAGAACCGCAGCCCAAATGGATGCGCAGTACGCCGAATACCGCAAACTTTACCCTGCATTACGGGGCGTTCTGCACACCTTCTGATCCAGCATATCGCCGTGATTGCCAACTCGCTACGCTGCTATGCTATGGTGATAGCCACGGGCTCGTAGCTCAGCGGTTAGAGCAGCGGACTCATAAAAGATTACTCTTGTTGTAAGCAAAGGACTTACTTGATTTTATTGAAGAAATTTCACGGCATTGATGAATTCACGATAGTCATCGCTTTAGTCATCAAAAGAAGGATGCCGCCTTCTCCACTCCTTGGCTTCCAGTTGCACCACCAAGAGCACGACACGCCTCAATGCTCTACGCAGGCTTTCGCTTCTTGCGCAGCTCGCGTATTGCACATGATCGTCAGCGCTGATTTGTACTGTCCCATCGCAAGAAAGAACCTAGCGGCCTCCCGTTTCTCGCATTCGCCTGCGATCCAGACGGCATCCGCAGGGGCACCCATTCCTTGTGCCGAGCAGGAAACAGCGGGTGCTATCTCAATCGGAGACATAGGTTGTAGTGCAGTTTCCGGTTTGTTTTGCTTCTCCGCTTGTACCGCAAAGGCACAAAGCAGACAAACTAGGCCCACAGCGATTAACAGCTTTTTCATGAGGTCCTCCCTTCATCCCGATTCCGGATAACTGATGCACCGACTCTTTACGATTGAATTTCGAAGCCGGTCTTATCAAGAACAGATAGAAACATGACGCCATATTCAATAACGACATTGCGCAAAAGTCTCGCATATTCTCGCTCGGCTCCGAGAGCGTGAACACCTTCGTCGCTGATGAGGGTATAAAGTGAAGTTACAAATTTTTCATGCTGAATAGTTATGTAGTCTTTCCCTCGGAGGTACGAAATCGCTGGCCCCCATCCGTCGATTACCGTCTCATTAGCGGCCGCGGCAACTGATTTCGCGGCCTCACGGTGTAAGTGCTCCAAGAAACTGCGAAGGTGCCCGAGGCAGTTTTTCAGTTCGAATGGATTGGATGAAGATTTGTAGTCCGATTCAGCAGCATTGAGTGCGCCTAGAAGTTTGCCATTGAAGCCGAGCTTCGCTAAGAAGTTCTCAACTTTAATTTTGTCGCCTTCGATTTCGAGATTCGGGGTTTGTTGAAGCAGGGAGTCTTTCAAGTAAAAGTATTGTGCCTTGCGGCATTCTTCACGGATGCCTGCGATCGATTTCAGAACTTCTTCCGCCAGCGCATCGATGTCACTAGGCTCAGGCCGAAATGTCATACCATGCTGTGTACGCTTGGCCTTACCTGTCGCTGCGATCTTTGTACAGGTTTTCGAAAACGGGCCCAACATTTCGATCATTGTGCTTAGCTCTTGCTTGCTAAAGAGCGTGAAGTTCAGCGCGATCATCTCCTCCAATTCCCACATCATCAGCAAGACGCCAACGTTAGGATTATCAAGAGACGCCAAAGCCGATAACAACTCTTTTGTGTAACCCATCCGCACGCAGAATTCTGCAACCAACGGAAGTTCGGACATCTGATGCAGGTAACAAGGAAATCGCGCTTCTGGTGGGCGCTTTGATCGTGCAATGGGTATGCGCGCAAGAAATGCCGCGATGAATTCTCTACGCTGTGCCTCAGGCAACTGTCTGAACACTGTTACCAGCAGATCAAAATTAATGCTTCGAAAAACATAATCGTCCGGCGATTCCTGTACATCTCGAGGTCTTTTATTTCTCAACGTGTGAAGGTTTAGTCGAGGCGTATCGGCATGTTTCTCCCGGCCTTTTATTGCTTTAAGTGCTTCAGGCGATGCTGGCCATTCGAATATGGGGTCGAAGTAATGGACGGTTGGAAGCATCCGTTCTTCGTCAAGAATGCTTTTTATGTGATTTATCGCTTCATCGATGTCCATGTGGGAAAGAATATCCCAATCGACGAAGCGAAGCAGCTATGTTCCCTGCCCGATGTTTGGGTGCCGCCTTCTCCACTCACCCGAACACCACATGCCACGCCCACATGACGACTGCAACAAAGACCAACAACACGGCTGCGGCAAATGTCAGATAGAGCAAACCGAAGAGACATCCGCCGAATCCCTCGATACCCTTCTTGATATCTTTTTTGATCTGTTGCCCAACAGGCTGTCGGCGCAGGTTTCTTAAATTCTGCCAGTAGGGGGTATCCGTTGTCGTAGATGCGTCGCACACTGGGTCACCCGAGAAAGATTGAATGGTCTTGCAGTTCTCACAGGATAGGTTCATATCAACCTTGAATTGCCGTGGGCTGTATTGGGCTGTTCGGCACGGCAGAATTGTATTCCAAAGGGTGCCCATTCAACACGGCGCCGTCATTGACGTTACCTATCACGGTGATAGACTTCGCACAAATGGTTACTGTCTTCGAGGGTGAGATGAAAAAACTCCTGATGGTAGCTGCTGCACTTTTGGCAATCTCCAGCTCGATACACGCCCAGGCTCCTTCTGGTACTTTCCACAATGAGCGGCTTAAAACTCTTGTGCTTCCAGGCCCCCCGCTTGTCAAAACAAAATCCTACTCGTACAGCGCCGTAGCCGGGGGCATTTGGCTTTCAGATTCCAGCGACCCGAAAAAGGCGTTGGTTCTTCCGCAGCAAGTGAAGATTCTGTGTTCAAGGTCTGCTAAACAATGCACCGAAATAAGCGTAACACTCGGCCCCGTTCCAACCTTGGTGGGTATCGAAGATGTCGATAACACGGTATACGAAGTCGACAAATGGGACGATCATGGCCTGACCGCTTCATATGGTGGGGACGAATCCAGTCGTTGCCAACGACACGTACTGACTGTCGATTTCGATTCAGGGGCCGTCTCTGTAGCTGACATCCCGACACATAAGACGGGTTGCGATGCGTTCAAAGAAACTGATTCATACAAACTGGTGCGAGGGCAATACTACGTTGACACCACACCGGGCAACGACTTGGACAAGAAAGGGACAAACAGATGAAGTCCGTCTTGATGTTCATTACAACGGATCTTCATCTACGCGGTTTTCATCGAGACTGTTCAGAAACGATTTCGAACGCAACATAAGTAAATAACGCCGGTCCATTGGGGGACGGTTCGTATCGCAATGTGTCTCCGATGCGTGCCATACAGGCCTCAGGCGTCGGCTGACGGGCAATCACGAGGTCACCTTGAGAGTCCCGCTGCGGGTTCAATAGGCATGCGCGAATCTTCGTCCCTGCTGGTGGTACTTGGGACAAATCGGGGTTTGAATACCAGGAGTGCATGTGAAGTCCGGAGCCCGGAAAATCGCCGGCCTTTGCACTACTGGTCTGTGAGTCTGTATATCTGACCTTCAAAGTTTCAGGGCCATACGTCAACGTGTACTCGTCTCGTTGCAAGCTTGAATTCGTTTCTTGGACGACGGCATGTTCCGTTATCGTGTAAAACTCTGGTTCCGGCGCCACTGACCTGGGCTGCGAACATCCGACAATAGCAAACATAGCGAGGATTAGAATCGGTCTCATCGTGATACGTCTTCCGTGCCACCCCTGGTTGCCTTCATTTTCGCGTTAGTTCGTTCGCGCAACTCTCCCTTGCTCCGCTTGAGCGACTGGGCCGTTAGATCCTCTTTGTATATATCACCCACCTTTCGGATACCGTCTTCGCCATTCCTTGCGTGCTTCATCCAATTGAAGTTTGTAAGGATCGGGCAATCCGCTCACCCTAATGCCGCACAGCTTGCGGGCGTACTTTCCGAATTTGACTAGCTCATCGTCCGGCATCGCCTGCAAGCGTTCGCGGAGTTTTCGTAGTCCAACTTCTTCGGATTCAAAACCGACAGCCATTGTGCCCTCCGGTAGAGGAAGGGCTACCGAGATTCTACACCGCTATTAGTCTGCGGTTGTTCTATCCAAGTGGAAGCCGTTAATTTGGAAGTATGTCCAGCCATCGTTTGTAACTTCGACAGGTGGAATTCTCCACGCTGCCCTGTACAGATACCCACTGTGATGCATCTTGCCTCCGGGTTCCGATTGATAACTAATGCAGGCTTCAATAACAAACAACGGGATACGTCTGTGATCACCGGGAATTGCATTGACGGAGATTGGCGATTTCGACCCCTGCATTCCCGGGATGGTCATTCCGGGTTCGATCATCGTTACCCCGTAATGCGTAATCTCTTCGACTTGATCGGGAGACAGTTTATTAGTGTCCATTCCTGGATACGCACTAGAGCAATATTCCTTGAAAAGCTTCGTGGTCTTTTCCAGATTATCGCTGTAAAGAGGAACGGCACCGTCGAACTCGTTAATAGCAACCGCTGTGCCGTAGTTCTTCACAGAATAGGAAATCTTGAACGTCGGGCAGCCACCATTGAACAGAAGTTGCGCGGTAAGGGTGTTCCCCTCAATGGCGACAAATGGTTGAGGGTGCAAAGCCTTCATCTCGTCGAGTTGACCCTTCATGGCAGTAAGCTGCCCATCCATCGCTTGCCATTGTTTTTTGGAGTAGTAAGTGTAAATACAAGTAGCACACGCGATGACGACGGTAGCAACGGCCGTCCAGAAAGTGGAACTGGTCAATGTGCTCTTTATGGCTGGCCAGACCGCATTTCTAACCATAGGCCATGCGGTAAACTCAATCCATTCTTTGGTTATTTTTATGAATCTCTCGGCGCGGTTCTCATGTTTTGCGGGATGGTCAGCATCGGGGTTTGTCATTGGAGCCTCTATCATTTCCGTTTGAACAAGTCATGCCTGCCTTCCGCCTGCGAATACTTCGGATTCTTGATTTTCAACCAACCGATGCTGTTGCTTTTGTAGATGCCGTGTTTCCGCTTCGCCACAATTCCTTCCAGGTCATTGTTGCAAATTTCTTCAAACAGAAGCTTGGCATTGCCTTCGACGTGCTGTGCGTAGATGATTCTTTCCAGCTTGTTCGTTCTAATCAATTCGCACAGATGCTGCTTCCGTTCGATCAGCGGCACATTCCGCAAGTCGGCACCGTTTAGCCACAGCAGATCGAATGCGTAGAACACAGGTGTTCCCTGTCTGGAGAAAAGCTGATTGAATTGGCTGATGCCATTCCTATCGATACAGATGACTTCTCCATCCAATATCGCGTTCTGAACTTTTAGCTTGCCTAGGCACTTCCTGAGGGATTCGAACGATTTGAACTGGTTTGCATTTCGACTAACGAGTTTACATTCCCGATCTTCGATGTACGCGAGCGCACGGAAGCCGTCGTGCTTCAACTCAAAAATATAGTCGGGATCGTTGAAAGGCTTGACGATGCGCAGACGCATGGGCTGGATGCGGGGGAGCACATCCTTATTTTAGCACTGGGGTATTTAAGCGGTTGGTGAATGGATTGCAATGTAAGCTGCCATTGCCATCGGCACAGGAACACAGCCAAGTAGAAAAATAGCTGCTAACCATAGTCTCTTCTTTCGGATGGACTTGTGGGCAGAACAGAGGGGCACAGCCAGTTTTATTTTCTTTTGAACAACCGAGTTGCGGTTGACGTTTTAGCTACCTTAAAATCGAAATTCGGGCTAAGGCCTGGCACAACGACCTCGGCCGCACAACCAGCGGCGAGGTTCCGCACTTCAACTTCATTTGTTTTTGTCGTTGCCGGGAGACGTTTTTGCCGGATGAAGCTTGTTATAGTCTTTTATGAACATGCGCAAGCCGGAATCCGGCGTAATTTTTGCATAGCCCGCCGAAAGCTGTTCTTTGTAATGATCCAGATAGAAATCGAGTGGATCATTTGGATCCATGTCGATGAGGATCAAATCCGCATCGTTCATGACTAGCTTGCCAAAGCGGAGACGATTGTTCCTGAAGGCCATGTAATTTCCGGCGCGAATATTTTTCACAGGCTTGACATCCGACCCGCCAAAAACCTGAATAATTCTGTCGCCTTCAATTCGTACGGAGACCACCTTGCCTTCAATATGGGGAGGCGGCAGGATCTGTTCAAGATCAATGATCAGATCGTCCTCTTGAGCCCGCACACCCGGAACTTTGCCCTCCTTCATCAACTCGCCTAAATCGATACCGAAGAGATCCATCAAACCTTTTACTTGGACATGAATGGCCTTGATCTTCTCGTTGTGCAGGCGAAGTTTTCCGTCAGCGGTGGGAATGAGAATCCCCTCCGTCTCGAGCGGGATGTCCCTCCTGTCATGGAGCTTTCCCTTCACTTTCAGGTGCCCCTTCTCAACGCTGATGGATAGCTCTGTTAAGGGCGAATGCGGACGCGCGAAAACATTAGAATTGAGAACGTTCGCCAAGTTTGACGAATCAATGGCGATCTCCGCTGTGCTTATGCGCAGGTTAAACGAGTCTTTGTCGTCGAAGACGGGGAACTCATTTTTGCCGAGGGGCACGAGCACACCGTTCAATGATTTTATTTCCACCGCCACGGTCTCCGAAAAACGAAACGTGACGTTGCTCATCTGCGTCTGGACCGTGCCCTCCTGTTTATCGTTGGTCGGGGAATTTTGGCTGACGACGATTCCCGGTGTCGCAGCGCAAAGGAGAACGAACAGAGCCCGGGATATCAAAAGCGGTATAGATATGTGGAAGGACGAGACCAAGTTCCTTACGAATTGCAATATTGCACCCCTAGCAGATCTTAACCGGAATTTCTGATTTGGACCTCTAGCTAGCGCATCGTACGCGTCTCCCGCCCTGGACAGGGCCCAGCGAGATCTCAGCAGAGTGGCCCACAGGCCAATCGGCTCCAGAAGCGGCGCCAACTCCTGGTTAGTCGGCTATATAAATTCGAGATGCCTAAAAACGTTGAGCAGTGGCTACTGTTCAAGTACATCGATGGCGAGATCACTTTCCCGTTGAAGCCCTTCAAGACAAAACGACTCGCGGAGAAAGCGCGCTCGAAATATCCGGAGCGAGAGCGGAAGAAGATTGGGGTCGGCGTGGTTCGAATTAAGTAGGACAAATATATGACTGCGGTGGGAAAAGTTTCTTCTTCTGCGGAAAGATCTTGGCGGTTCCTTCTTTACGCCCGATAAATGAGTTCAACGGACCGATACGTATGCTTCCGTAAGCAGAAAGGACACTCTCGCAATAAACCTTCTCTTGGGAAACTTGGCTTAGGGGCGGGAAGGAAGTAATTTTCGATAGTATCTTCGATTTCAGCAAAGGTGAACGAATGACCGCAGGCCCGGCAGTTGAGCGCCCAGTTTGCCATGAGTCGTCGACCTCGCCTATCAAGTATGCGCTGTTCGGGCGTGGCCACAATAGGGTCGACTCCCTATATTTGTTGGATACCCTACATAAACACCATCAAACAGCCGATATGCTATAGGCCTGTTATGCCTATCAAAGTACTCTTGGCTGACGACAGCGATATAATCCGACGCGCAATTCGTCAGCTGTTCGAACAACACTCGGAGATCGAACTGGTGGGCGAGGCGACTGATTTCCCACAAACAGTTCAGATGGCGAACGATCTAAAGCCTCAAGTCGTCGTAATGGACCTTCATATGGGCGATAAGGACAGGCTCACTGACCTCATGTCGCATCTGAAGGCCTGTACCTCGCGAATCGTGGCCATATCCTTCTGGAACGATGAGAAGACCAGGGAATTAGCGGAGAGTTTCGGTGCCGTGACATTGCTGGACAAAATGAACCTATCGGACGAGCTGATTCCGACGATAGAGAAGTTCTCTAAACCTGATGGTTGACATGGACAATAGCTTCATCAACGGTTGGACCGAGGCAACTGCACGGGCTGCCTTCGCCAATTTTGAGTTACCAACATATGAAGAACGGCGGGATAACCGATGCTGTCCGTTCCTGCCCCAGAAACAGACAACACCGCTTTTTCCCGCCGTTCACTGGCGCATCCTACGGCTGTGCAAAACTCTGCGCTGTTCAATTTTGCACAGTCATGCGGAAATCTCCTTGGTAGGATTTCCCCACTGTTCCCTGAATCTTGACTAAGGCTGGCTTGTTCAGCAGGCAGGCCAGCCTCCCCACGCTTCTCTCGTCGCTGCTGTCATTGCTTTGGGCGTTTTGCGTCAGACCGACGCCTAAAGTTCCACGGCTTGTTATTGACTTCGACTGATTCCACTTCGGCCTCTGTGAACGGAATATCCTTATGGCCCTTCACTTGGATGATACAGCCCTCGCTTGCAACGGCCTGTTCAAAGAATCGCCCGTCTTTGAGTTTGACTGAGACGAATTGGTAGCCTAATTCCGTCTCTTTCTCTGTTTTCAGATGTTTGGCGCTCTCGGCGGGAATAGGAACCAATCGTTTCATCCGAGCTACTCCTAAGTCGGTCGGGCATGGAGTCCGAACATGATGCTGAACCTGAATTGTGAATATTGCATTAACGGGAGTTCCATTGTGGCATTTTAATCAGAAAATCATGCGGCCTTTATCCCTGCTAACAATTTGTCTACTAATGTTCTTGGGATGCAGCAAACAAACTTCATCGTCGCAGACAATCACCTCAACCACAGATAAAGATGGAAAAATGCATCCAGTTCAAATGCAATTACCACGACCCGCGAAGGTCACGTGCCTATCGGCTATCGGCAATGACGGCGCCCCGGCAAAGTGCAACGTCAAAGGTAATTTTAGGAGCTAAATTATGTTTATTCCTTCAGGTCCTTTGCGCAGCCGCGGAGGGATTTGGTTAACTATCGCGTTTGTTGCTCTCCCGATGATGGTGTCTTGCAACTCGGGATCAAAATCTCAACCTGGAGGCGCTCAGGACTCGAACCGAATCATCGGCGCCGGCAGCTCTTTCGTTTATCCGGTGATGACCCGCTGGATCGAGGAATTCCAGAACAGCCATCCGGGAGTAAGCATAAATTACCAATCGATCGGCAGTGGAGGAGGCATAGAACAACTGAAACAAGGATTGCTGGACTTCGGCGCATCCGATGCCGCTCTTGATGACGAACAATTGAAGGAAATGCCTCCGTTGGTTCAAATTCCAGAGACCGCCGGGCCCGTTTGCATCACCTACAACCTACCCGAGCTGAAGGCGCCGTTAAAGCTGAGTGGAGAGACGCTGTCGGGAATTTATCTGGGCAAAATCAAGAGTTGGCAGGATCCCGCAATCAAGAATGAGAATCCCGGTGTTGTGATCCACAGTCATGACATCATTGTCGTCCACCGCTCTGACGGTAGCGGCACGACGAACATCTTCACGACCTACCTGGCAAAAGTCAGCCCCGCATGGAAAAAGAAAGTGGGTAAGGGCATTGACGTAAATTGGCCGGTGGGGCTGGGAGGAAAGGGCAGTGAGGGTGTAACTGGGCTGGTCAAACAGAGTCCGGGCGGGTTTGGATATGTCGAGTTGATTTATGCCAGCCAAAACAACCTGCCTATGGCACTGGTCCGGAATAATGCCGGAAACTGGACCGAACCTACTGTGGCCAGCACCACAGCGGCCATTGAAGCATTCAAGGATGAACTGAGTAAGGATGTTCGCGCGCCGATCGTTGACCCACCAGCGACTGCCAAAGACGCGTATCCGATCGTGGGTCTTACTTTTCTGCTTGTTCCTAAGCAGGGTAAGACTGCGGCGAGAAATCAGGTCGTCAAGGAATTTGTCGAATACATCGTAATGCATGGCCAGGACGAGGCGGAGAAGTTGTACTATGCGAAATTGCCCGCTGCGCTACAACAGCAGGATGGAACCCTACTCGCGCAGGTCGGCGGACAAAGCAATCAGGCCTCGGTCAGTACGCATCCGTAGAGTTCCCACGAGCGTGCCCGTTCGAGCCCCGCCGCGTGTTCTACTGGAAAGTTTGGACATCACAGAGGCCGAGGTGGAATCGGTCGAACTCAGCGATAAGCCATGGAATTTCAGGCGTCGCGTTGGTCGAAACGTGAAGGAGTGAAATTAGTGCTGCCGGGACTTGACCGCTTAATTTGTGACTTTCAGGGTTGTTTATGGGGGTTGCCGACGATCCGGGAGCAATCGGTTGTGGCGGAAGACTCCGATACTTTCGAAGTTCGAAAACGGCGGAAGTACGAAGGGCAATATCGCGCCTATGCGCGTTGAGTTTTTTCGGAAGACTCTTGGTTATCCTTAACCGGACAGGCTTTTGTTGTGGTTAGGTATTCCTCAGCGAGCCTGTCGCCTTCCGACTTTCTTTGCAGCACCATGCCCTCACAATGTATGTATATCGTTTCCTTTTCTTTGCTCCCGGACATCGGGTCTTTGAAGTCCTCGACCTTTAGGGCGTGTTCGTGGCAATGGGGGCACTCAACAATCTCCCCGATTCTGTCGGGTGCCAAAGGTCCAAGCGGCATTTTCGTGTAGTCAGTCAAAGCTGCCCTATCTAAGTGATGAAATGAATTTACATCTTCCAACGGTCCATCTTCTTTGCAAGCTCGCCCTCGAGTGACTCTCAACATCTTCATGACTCAGCGGATTTTTAGCGTGGGTTAACACAATCGAATAGACAACTTCATTTCCCGCGATTTGCGCGGTGATAAATGCCCCGTATTCCGCCAATTTCAGGTAGGTGAATTTTACGTTCCGGCCATCTTCGAGATTTTTAATCCATTCTTCGTCTTGCATGTCTTCTAGCCCGTCACTAGGACAAGTGTACATCTGAAACTGACCCACCGAGAGGCTTTAGCACTCATCGAAATGAGGTTTTTGTTTCCTAGCCCCTGCGGATTATCGGAAAAGTAGCTAGTACTGTGTATCTCGCCCTCCGTGCCGCGCCCATGCTATAACTTCGAGATGCCCAAAATTGTGCAGTGGCTACTGTTCAAGTACATCGATGGCGAGATCACTTTCCCGTTGAAGCCCTTCAAGACAAAACGACTCGCGGAGAAAGCCCGATCGAAATGTCCGGAGCGAGAGCGGAAGAAGATTGGGGTCGGTGTCGTTCGAATTAACTCTTAATCACAAAAAGGAGGGAGGCAAGCCAGGTCAACTCGCCTCCCAAATGTTCCCTTGGCGGGAACCCGATCAGCGGAGGGCTAATCGGTAGTAGTTGTGCACTGCTCGTGTGATTCATGAAACCCGGAGAAGGGTACAGAAAAGTCATTGTCGCAATTCCATCCCAGATTCAAGGAAAGCCGTCATGTTTCAGTTCGAAGATGTAGTTGGGATCATTGGAAGGCTTGGCGATGCGGAGGCGCATTGGGTGAATGCGGGGGAGCACATCCTAATTTTATAGCACCTACAAGTGGAGTTTGGCGCGGGTCGACGTGGCAAGCGTGAATGGATAGGAAACCGGACATCCCCCGTACTGTTACCCACTTGTACGTGTATCCCGTTTCCGGGACTTGACCTGCTGATCGCTTCCTACAACGCCGTTTTTTTTCCTGGATAGTTTTAGGATTGCCGACAATATGCCCGAAATTTGCTCTTTGTGATCGGGCAGCGCATTTATCACGAGCAGAACCAATTGGGATTCACCGCGTGACCGGCTGATGCCAAAAGTGTGCCAAATGTGACAGATTTACGGCAGCGTGCTGTCGGACTATTTTCGGGTGAAAAAGAGGGAACTGAGCACGAAACAGTTGTCTGCTGTCCCTTGCCGCACGTGCGGTGTCGCTGCAGGACGGCGTTGTGTGATGCATTCAGGTACCTTGCGGTCAGAACCACATGTGGACCGGAAGCTTTCCGCGATTGAAGCCATAGAAACACGGACTGCAAGATCCGAGCAGAATCGGAGGCGCAATCAACCCATGAGGCCAAGCATAGAGGCGTTACCCAAAATTTCATTCGATTTGGGCGGACTGGCCACACTGAATGAAGGTTTCGCAACAGGTGGAACTATCTTCTCTCAAGGCGATATTGCCGACACTCTTATGTACATTCAAAAAGGCCGCGTGAAACTCTCCGTGACCTCCAAGACGGGCAAGGAAGCCGTTGTCGCCATTCTGGGGCCAGGTGAATTTCTTGGTGAAGTCTGCCTTGGAAGTCAGAATATTCGCATTCGAAACGCCACCGCGATTGCACCGACGGTTGTGCAAGTCATTGAAAGAAACGAAATGATCCGCGCGCTCCACGCCGACCATGCGCTCTCCTACTGCTTCCTGTCTTATCTACTTTCGCGCAATATTCGGCTCGAGGATGATTTAGTCGACCAGGTATCTCAGTGCAGCGAGAGGCGGCTCGCCCGGGCTCTTCTTCTGCTCTCGGCCAACGAGAATCGGGGCAAGCTGCACCGATTTAGCGGGATATCGCAAGGTACCCTGGCGACGATGATCGGCACTACACGGCCGCGCGTCAATTTTTTCATGAATAAGTTTAGAATGAGCGGCTTCATCACATACCGTGGCCGTCTAGACGCGAACGGTGGGATGCTCATCAACAGATCTCTTTTGGCTAGGGCTCTCGGCAAATAGCTTCCGCTGGCGCCTCGAAACACGTCAACCCACTGGTGAATCATTTGGCTAATGAGGACCTTTTTTGGCTCTCGGGTGCTCGGCACAGACATGAGAGGCGAATTCCTTGTCGCGTTCCTCTCCGAACTTTGTCTTCATCTCGTCAATCGTGTTGCCAACGAGCGGCCATGAAGCGTTAAACACCCAGGCGCATTCGGAGCAAGCCCAGCCCTGAAAACTCGGTCTTTCGACCCATACCAGTTTGCGACGCATCGGCCCCATGGCCACCTCGTGATTTGGTGTGGTTACGTTCTTGTAGATGACGGTGTAGCAGCGGTCTTCGACGGCACAGCGACGACAAAATCCGCCCCCTTCCTTGCATTGAGCGAGGTTCTGCGCGCGTCACCGGTTGCTGAACACACATCAAAACCTGTGAGTACACAGGTTCCGTACATTAGCGATGGAGGGAGGTTACTGTCTGTTGGGTATCCAACACTGTCAAAACTGCTATCTCAATCCGAGGTCGTCTTCGAACTGTTGAATGACGGCGTAGCACTCGCATGCGGATTTTTCGAGTTTCCGGCGGTTCACGATCTTCACTGCGCCTCGGACGTAATCTATAATTCCCTTTTCTTGCAATACAGCCGCTGCCAGGCTCACGGTGGACCGGTCGGTACCCATCATGGTCGCAATGAAATCGTGGGTGATCGGAAGCACTCCGGAATGCACCCGATCCTGTGTCATCAGCAACCACCTCGAGAGACGCTGCTGAATATCGTGCAGCCGATTACATGCGGCGGTCTGCGCGACTTGCATCCCTTGAAGCCCCGTATTCCTGTTTAAAATCACCTGTAACTGCGGAGCCGACCGCAGAATGCGTTGCAGGGCATTACCCACCATTCGAAAGCCGTCGCCGGCGATTTGGATGATCTCGCGCACGGAACTTCTGCTCAAGCCGGCTGCCAGTCCTGCCCCGACGTACCCCTCGCTCCCCACTACACCCACTTCCACGGTTCGACCGTCTTTGGTCACTACAACTTGAGAAACCATTCCGCGGTTTGGGAAATAGACGAATTCGATCTTTTGTGCCGGTTCATGAAGGCTGAGATGAGACGGCAGGTCCGTATACGTCAAGTCAGGACGCATCAACTCGTATTCGTCATTTGGCATTGCCAACAGCACTTTGTTGCGTACTTGTTTTCCTTCGAAGTTGGTCCGTTGGTCTGTCTGTGCGGCCCGAAAGTTTTTTCCACTCATGTTAATCCTGAACGGCACCGATGTGTCTTACATCCCCTACGTGAAGATTCATGGACTCTTAGATTCCATGTCTATTTAACCAAAAAGGGGGTCTATCAATCTGTGCGGAAGGGGACAACGTCCAAAACCAAAGCGGAGCGGATCATGCGGCGGTTCAACGCCAGCTAATGGACCCAATGCTTGGTAAATGCGCTAACCGCACAAGTAAAATCTCTCCAAACGTCTCGCAGGAAGAAGCTCTATTTGGAGCTTGCCGCCGATTGCAGGCGGATGAAGGGGTAAACGGAAGTTATCGCGCGGGCCAGAAGCTTCGACCCTCGCAGGCATCGTCAACTAACAGAGGAATAGGTGGTAGCCCAAGTACTCCAACCTAGGAAGTGTACAATTGTGGACAGACACGATTTCCGCAGAAGGATACACTTCGGCCAATTCGACAGTCATTTCTTCACCCTCGGCCTGCGACAGTTTGACCCTGCCCCGTTAACATCGCAGGCCTCTTCCTTTAGAGCTGCAAGACGTGAGGCACGGCGACCGTGCTACTTATTTGGTTTGGAATGTACCGGGAACCAGGAGTTGCACCGCGTAGACTGGGGTCAATGAGTTCAGGGAAGGAAAGGCGGGGAATAAGTAAGGCGGAGTGGGCGCCCTCCGCCTAAACAACCTAGGCGGTGGCCGGGATAGCCTTGCCGTGATCTTCGATATGCGCCTTGGCTGCTTCTGCAGCGTGGTGCATTGCGTGCTCGTGATGACCGCGGGCTAGGTGCGCGTGGTGCGCTGCGGTCTCGTGTTTTCCTGCTTCGTGGTGCTTTGCGGCTTCCTTGTGGTGTCGCGCCGCCAGTTCGTGATGTTGTGCTGCCTTGAGATGATGCTCCGCTGCCTTCTTTGACATAAGTTTCCTCCAATCGGTTGCCATGAAAGCAACCGAGTGATATCCGCAACATTGGCTGGGCGGTAAGGCAATATCCTTAATCCTAGAGTCGAAATGAGAAAAACGGCGAGAGGAGGGATACCGTCGGCCCGCCCAAGTATCCGGCCAGTGTCGCTCTTTCTCGCCGTCCAGCATGCCATACTACGGAATCTCAAGCGTGCGCGACTGTTCACTTTTGTACAGTCTTGCGGAGATCTTCCGGATAAGACTTAGTCATCCCTGACCAACTCCAATTCAAGGCTAGTCTGTTCAGATGGAGTGGACTAGCCTCCTGCCTTCCAGACAATTCACTCTTGGCAGCCACGATCTATGACTTTCTTGGATTGATAATTTTTGGAAACTTGGCACAGGCATGGGCAGCGAACTCTTTGTCGCGCTCGGCTTCGTAAGCCTGCTTCATTTCATCAAGCGATTTGCCAACGAGCGCCCAGAATACGATATATTTCGACTCGATAACGACGGCAGAGTCATTTGGCTTGAGCCAGTTATGACTCTCAGTGACGCCCAGACACGTGTTCAACAACTCGGCGCAACAGTTCCGGGAAATTACATCATCTTCAACCAGAAGACTACCGACAAAATCGTCCTAAGGGCTGGGGTGAGGCCGGAAGCAAGCGACGCATACTGTTGACCGGCGAGAGGGAAGATTCAGCGGTCCTTCCCAATTTGCCATTCACTGATTAACGCTCATGACGCGTTGCGCGCGTCATCTTCCGCGCCCTCCAACGTCACCGTCCTCTTTTTGTCCTCGATATTCTGGAAGTACTGCACCAACAGTTCCTGGTCTGTTCGCTCAGCCAGAATGGTCGGGTCAACGCGCCCTTGCATTCTCCGACGAATCCAGCGCGCAAGAGAGCGCTTCTCCAAGTCCGACATCTGTTCCAGTGTCTTCATTGCGCTCCTTTCGCGACGCCGCGTTCCACCTCAGGAAGTAGGTTTGTACCATCGTCGCTGCACGATTCGTTAAATTCATCCTCATCGATGCCGTACAAAAATGTTCGACGCCTATCATTGTGGAAGACGGCCCCGTCATATTCGATTGTTGCCGGGTCGCCGCCCTGATCAACGAATTCCACGCAAATGGTTCCGTCTGTTTGAGCATAAGCTGACACGATTTTTAATTGTTCGTTCGGGGTGCGAATGTACTCGAAGACCAGTGCCCTGCCCGCCTCTTCCGCCCTAGCCCTTAACTCGTGTTTGTGCCATTCGTTGCAGATTGCGGCCGGTGACATGCAGATCGCGGCCAGGATGATAGTTGAGCCGAATATTCTCATGCAATCATTCTCCGAAAGGTCAGGTTGATGCGGGTACCGATAACTTTTTTCGTTTTCGGAACGCAATGTTGGCGCGTCTGTTGGAATCCCGGTGGCATGATAATCAGGCTCCCGCTGGCAAGCACGAACGTCGTCATTCTTATCTTTAGAGTTCACTTCTCGGATGAGGAACTTGCGCTCAGCGCCTAGGCTGACGGATGCAATCGGGTGGGCGTCGTCCATTTAGCTTGTAATGTAGCTGGCATCGAGATAGCTCCTCGTTGTCGGATAGGGATCGCACTGGCCCTGCAAGGCTATGCGGTCCCGCTTTTTAAATGCTTACTTCTGTGTTCTGCTTCCTCCGTTAAATTCCGTACCGTGCACTGCTGATACAGTGCGTGATGCGGGGTACTGCTTACTTCTCTTCTGTCTCCTTAATCTCGGATGCCGTGATGTAGTAGAACCCAATTTGGTAATCCGCATATCCTACGGTCCGCAACTGTTCGTACAACATCACGTTGCTTGCGCAATTGGATCGCCACTCATGGAAGTCATTCCAATAGGTGTTCGTGGCCCGATGGAAGTTTTCTAACTGCACTTGTTGCCGGTTCAGTTCTACATACGGACCGCCGTGCAGTCGTGCTGCCGCTGGTGTCAAGAAGATTACGCGCTCGTATCCCGTCGCCAGCAGTAGACCGGCAAAGGAATGCAAGACCACATTCCATGTCTCAGGTTTGAATCATGATAATGGACTCCGCTTGTGCGCTCGAATCGTTGTGATATTGTATTCTTTCGCCGCGTTGGCGAACGGTATAAGTCCAAAGTGGGCCCGTGAGGACTTCGCGGGACGTAACCCCGCGTCTGCCTTTGTTGGTAACCGCCGACACTGGCACGATGTTGGGCTCTGATAATCCACGTGCATTGTCGGCATCAGAGCGCAAAGAGTAGGACTCGGCCCCCAGATTTCTTTAAGGCCACGAGATGTGCCCCACTGTTTACCCTGGGCATAATCTTCTGGACCGTGGCCTGTTCGATTTATACTGCCAGATTTGTCGCTTGGCGGACTCCACGATCACATCTGTAAGTATTGACTTAAGCGCGTCAGCAGCAGGCTTTCCCACCTTGGAAACGATTTGCTTGAATCGAAATACGGCGATGGGTGTATTTGGCGTTTCTCGCACTAGGTCATCAAGGCTCCGAGAAAGAATCCCTTTTTCGTTTTCGTCTAATCTCTCTATCTCCCGCAGAAGTTCCCGTGCAGAACTTAGCCCTGATTCGGTCCAAGGAAAAGCTGCTCCGCATTGATGGCAGAACGGGTCGGATCGTTGTTCGCGCGCGCTTGGCATTCCTCCGAAATAACCGCCCCTTATTTTCGTGTTGCATTTCGGGCATTGGGTTATCGTTTTTGCCCCGCACTTCGGACAGTGCGGAGAATTCTCACACGGCCACGACTCGGAACGTCGATTGATTACATGGCCATTCAAGCAAATCTGCGCAGTGTCGTATTTGGGCTCAGGTTCACGTTCACGGCTTTGGTAGTGCATGGCTGGATAGCTTGCTCCTTTCAACTTCCAGAGCCAGCATAGCGAACTTAAAGCGAAGATGCTATCGTTCTTCTGTGGACGAACCCCGCAAATCCGCCGTCATCGCAATCTGCGCGGCAATACTCGCGGAACGCAAACTGGCGACGGCGCCCCGAAACAGCCCGATGTACGTAGCTACAATTGCCGACGCAGTCGCAGACGCCAGGCGGATCGTTGAGAGGATTGAGGGCGACAGGCGCTGACGCGAGATCGCTAGTTAGATTGCCGACGCCTGGGCTTCGACGAATGGAGGCTACCGAAATGACGATGCCTTGCCGAAGGTGAAAGGTGGGAGTGAGTTAGTTGCCCTTTCAATCGGTCAAAGACTATACGCCAGCGGATGCTTGGGCTCGTAAAGCATGATGTCGCCGGCGCCAGGTACGGCCATCATGACCACGAGTCCGTACCCGTGATCCTGAACATCGCCGTGGAACTCCGCTCCTTTGCCCTTCAGGTCAGCGACCGTCTGTGAGATGTCGTCGCACATCAGGGAGATCAGATGGTGCCGCGGCGAATCGTACGTCTTGCCATCGTAGACGCTGTGGGTCGGGTGCACGCCCATCTCACTCCGCCCGGTCTTGAAGATAAGCCAACCCGCGCCTCCGCCCAGCGCATCCTCGACGTAGGGCCAGCCGAGGACGTCGCGAAGGAATGCGCGCGTTGCGGGGGCATCGTCGGAATAAATCAGGGTGTGGATGCTGGTGATCATCAGACTGAACTACTGAAATCGCCTAAAGATTGTACTATTTAGGTCTATTGCCAAACAAGAAGCCGTTCATCGCACTAGAGATCGAAATTAGGACACTACCAAGATTTCCGCCAGTGAACATACTTTTTCCACTCCCGACGGATTCCGGCCGGAAGGGCTGCCCAAGTTACCGGTAATTTAACTAACCATCCAAGTGAAGATAGTTCGGCTAGAATGGAACAACTTTCCGTCGCAGAACATCGGATAAAATTTGATTTAGATGGTTAGGCTGCGAAGACTCGTCGTTTAAGGGATCCGTTCGCTTGGAGATGATCCATGGCAATTCATGCAGGACCGCCGACACCGAACTGGAAGCCCAAGCTGGTCGCACCTATATGGCACACTCTGGTCCTGCTGGCCGTCTCTGTGGGACTTTTATGGATGCAGAGCCGCAGCCTGGCAGCCGGCGGGCAGCACCACGGAAACGTGATCCACTACCTGTCTGTAATTGTCGCGGAGTGGGCATTGTCTTTTTACGTATGGCTCGGGGGACTGATCCCCGGCGCAACCCGGTTGCGCGATCTCGTGGGCGGACGCTGGAGCAGTATGAAAGATGTGTTACGCGACATCGGTATTGCCGCGGCGTTTTGGGTTGTATTTGTCGCAGTGGGGATCTTCATGAATTTCGTGCTTGGACCCAGCCATGTGGAAACCCTCGGATTCGTGAACCCGCGAGGCGCGGTTGAGGTCACACTCTGGGTGATGATGTCAATGACCTCGGGATTCTGCGAGGAGTTGGTGTTTCGAGGTTACTTGCAAAGACAATTTCTGGCGTTCACGGGAAGCGCCGCGCTCGCAGTGCTGGCTCAGGCCATCCTGTTCGGTCTCGCCCACGGGTACCAGGGAAGTAAGCAGGTGATCACAATCTCGGTGCTGGGACTACTCTACGGAATCCTCGCACAATGGCGCAAGAGCCTGCGACCGGGCATAATCTCGCACGCCTGGTCGGACATTGTCAACGTAATCCCCATCCGATTTCCATGAAATGCCGCGACCGACGAGGTCGCATTTCTGGTTTGGCTTGAGTGAAATAGCGGTTGTTTTCAGGGCGAAAGCCTCGCAATAGCGTGGCCGCAGGCAACGATCGCGAGCCCGTTGACGCAGTACTCACCTCGATTTATTATTCTCACCAACAATGCAGCGCGGCACAATCATACAGCAGCGGAACAAATGGTGTTTGCGCTTTTACGAAAGCGTGATTAGACCTGACGGCACACATGTGCGCAAGAAATCGTTCCGCGTTCTAGCGCCTGTCTCTAAAGACTATCCCAATAAAACATCCGTCACATCCCTCGCCGATAAAATTCTCGCCCCGCTCAACTCCGGTACGCTCGTGCCTGAGTCCAGCCAACGTCTGATTGATTTCATTGATAATCACTACTTGCCCGAAGCGAAAAAGGTTCTGCGTCCTTCGACGTACAAAGGCTACAAAGATATTGTTGAAGTGCATCTACGCAGCCGCTTGGGTGATGTTCGTGTTAGGGATTTTCGGACGGTTCACGGGCAGCGTCTGATGGCACAAATACCAAATGTTGGGCACAGGACCCTGCTCCGGATCCGCGCCACGCTCTCCGCGGTATTCACGTATGCGTTGCGCACTGGTGTATTGGAAGGATTCAACCCCATGCATGCGGTCTCTGTTCCCGGCCGCCCGACGAAATATAAGCCACCTGTCTATACGATCGAAGAGTCCGCTAAGATTGGCCCCGCCTTGGCACACCACGATTTGGCATTCGTGGCAGTGTCCATTGCAATGTTCTCAGGTTTGCGTGTATCCGAAATCCGCGGACTTAAGTGGTCCGACTTCGACGGAAACATGCTGAACATTCAGAGAAGTGTTTGGCGTACGCACATCGGACCTACCAAGACCGAAGAGTCAGAGGCGCCTGTTCCTGTGATTCCCGTGCTCAAGCATGTGCTGGAGCGGTATCGGAATAAAATCAATCCTAAACCTGATGACTACATTCTCGCCGGCGAACGCAAAGGTTCACCACTTAATCTCAATAATCTAGCCAGTCGTGTGATCAAACCGGCGCTCAAGGCCGCGGAATTGCCCTGGAAAGGCTGGAAGGCTTGGCGTGCAGGTTTAGCAAGCGCACTGTATACAATGAAGATCCCGCCTAAGGTCATTGCTGCTATACTCCGACATGACCCGTTGACGTCGTGGCGCTATTATATTGATACGCCGAACGAGGAGTCAGTGACGGCTTTAGCGACGATTGAAGAGTGGTTTTTAGCTGTAGAAAATTCAGGAAATGATGAATGAAAGTCATCTCGGTAGTCATCACTGGTTGGTAAGTTGTTCAGAGGGCTCGTAGCTCAGCGGTTAGAGCAGCGGACTCATAATCCGTTGGTCGTAGGTTCAAATCCTACCGAGCCCACCAACGCTTTGGGGTCCAACCCGGAGACATGGGCAACAGAATGTACCGGCTAGATGGGTAACACTTTTGGGCCAAAGGGATTTTGCAGCGGTTCCAAGACGCATCTGCTCCGGCAACCGCAGGAAAAATCCCCTCGGCGCTGTAGTGCGCGCCCGATGCGCGGCCTTTGGTGAAGTGGCTGAGCGCCGCGGCTCGAACGGAAATCCATTCCTCGCCTTCCTTGGCTACTGGCTCGGGAAATCTGTGTAGTGAGGCCTTTGACCGGGACCGCTAACTACTTCCGCTTTCATATGTTTTTCTTGTCTCCGTTCAACCGGCCTTTGGGCTCTTCGTCGCGTAGGTCAATCGCCATGCAAATCTGGCGCTCGATTATCCGTACAGCTTTGGGCTACTCGCATCACGCGTCGCGGATGCGCCTCTATTTACCCGTCTTCAGATACGGCACAAAGCCGTGCGCACTTGTTCGCAGTTTGTACACCGATTTTGTTGCCGTGATATACAGCGTCCCATAATCCGCATCGCCCCACGCGAGATTGGCGGGCTGCTGCGGCAACACAATCGTTCCCAGGTGATTGCCGCTGGCATCCCATACCCAAATCCCCTCCGGCCCGGTCACATATAAGTTCCCGTCGTGATCGACTTTCATCCCGTCCGGGACGCCGCCTTTTTGCGCACCCGTTTCGCTGCCGAAAATGCGCCCGTTGCTCAGCGAGCCGTCCGAAAAATCGTAAACGCGAATGTTTCGTTGTTCACTATCGTCCACGTAAAAGCGTTTGCCATCGGGAGAGAACGCCAGGCCATTGGGTTGGCTTAAATCCTTCGTTAGCAGGCGCACATTACCCGCATCATTCACGCGATACACACCTTGAAACGGAATCTCCTGCTTCTCGCCGGGCGGCAAATCCAGCGTCGGGTCGGTGAAGTACATCGCACCATCCGGCCCCATCACCACATCGTTCGGGCTGTTGAAGCGCTTGCCTTCGAAATGATCCACCACAATTTGATACTTTCCGTCCGCCTCGATGCGGATAATAGCCCGCAGCACGCTGGCACAGTCCAGCAACTTATGATTCAAGTCGTAAGTATTTCCATCTGGATCGCCCAGCGAGATGAGCTCTTCTTTGTGGCCATCGGCGTACACGCGATAAATCTTGTTGATCTCTTCGTCGCTCACATAGGTGAATCCCCCCGGATCCCACACCGGTCCTTCCGTGAATCCGAATCCCGTCGCCACCGTTTCCAGCTTTGCGTCGTGCGCAAACAAATTCCAGAACTGTGGCGACTCCGCCCGCAATTGGAATTCTCGCGTTGGGCCGCTGGCCCGTAGAGGCGAGAACCATACTGCGGCAAAAAATAACCCGGCCACCACAGCAAACGTTGTCTTCACGTACAGTCGTCCTAAGCTCAATTTTCATCTTCTCCGTCTGTCGGGACGCTCTTTTGCCCCTGCGTTCTTGCCACAGTCATCAGATAACCCACCAGGTCGTCTAGTTCCGCAGCCCTCAGCTTTGACACATAATCGTCGGGCATGATCGGTTTCGCCTCAAACTCGACGTTCTTGACGTCCGCCCTGTTCAAGAAATGAAAGGTCCCGTCCAACGATTGCAACTGCATCGAAAAATTATCCTCGTTTCGAATCACGCCGCTGAATTTTCGCGAATCTCGCATGGTAACCACTGCAATTTTGCTGGCTTTGTCCGTTCCGCTGGGTGGATGCTCGATATTGGCGCGAATTTCACCCGCCGAGAGCGTGGCGCCGTATGCCGAAAGATCGCGCCCGATAAAGCCGCCTTCACCTTGCACCATATGGCATTCCGCACAACGCGCTTTGCCGAAAAACAGTGTTTTTCCCTTCGCCGCATCACCGGGAATTCCTGTGGTCGCGCCCTTGCCCTGCAGCGAACGCAGATAGGTCAGCAGCGCCTGCAATTTCGCTGAGCCCAGCGATCCAAACGGAGGCATCCCCGCCGCTGGACGACCAACGTCCAAAATGTGCAAAATTTCTGCGTCGGAAAGTTGCATCACCTGCGGACGCGTGGAAATATCCGGCCCGCGCTCCCCTCCTCTCCCGTCCAGCCCATGACAACCAGCACAGAGCGATTCGAACAGCGGCCGTCCTTCCTCGGCTGCCGGATGCGCCGGTTTGGAGGTGTTGTTCGAAGGCACCATGTCTTGCGCTCGCATAGCCGACGCAAGAACCAGTGCGCTCGCGCACACCAATGCGGCCATAGCAGCGTTGCGACGTGAAACGCGCATTATAAAAGAAATGCAGCTGCTCATTGTTTAGTCAGCCTATCACCAGCCAATCGCCGCCACATATTACCCCTTATTGCTGCGCTCCACGAACTCGGCTAAAACAGGAACTTGGCCGCAATTTGCATAACACGTGGCGGATTCGCGCTGGTCACCACGCCGAACAAACTACTGTTGATCAAGCCCGACGGATTTTGAAACTGCGCATGGTTCCATATGTTGAACGCTTCAAATCGAAGCTGCAGCGCCTTGCTCTCGGTAATTTTGGTTTCCTTCAACAGAGCCATGTCCCAATTATTCAGTCCCGGCCCTGAAAAGAAGCGGCGGTTCGCGTTTCCGATCTGCCCAATCGGCTCAAATGTGAAATAGCCAGTGTTGAAGTAGGGCAAGCCGCTGCGCGGATTTTTGCTGCTGACTGTCCCTCCGGCAAAGAGCTGCCCGGTTCCCGAGAGTTCCGGAACGTCCACCGGAGCGCTGGTGACACCCAACAGCGAGTTGTCGTCATTTTCCGACAGGGCAATCGGCAAGCCCGTCGCAAACGTGGTAATCCCGGAAAGCGACCAGCCGGCCAGTAGCTTGTTCGAAACTCCATTGTCCGCGTGGAATAACTTGTCGAGTTCGAAATTCAGGTTATAGCTCGCCACGAAATTCTGATGCACGTTGAACAGGCACAGCCCGCGGCTCAACCGCGGGTCCACCGGGTCCGTCGAATCCTGTAAACCCGATGAATTGTCCAAGCACTTTCCGAGCGTGTAACCGATTAGGAAGTTCCCTCGAGTGCTGTTATGCCTCACGCTCACCTGGAACGAGTTGTATGCGGAATTGGCGGATTCCTCCATATAAGGATTGCTGCCGAAATATAAAGGATTGAGTACCGTCCGTGTCCCTGCCAGTGTGGTGCCTCCAGACCCAGGCACGTAGTAGAGCGGGATGCCTGGGGGTGGCGTGACCCCTGGCGCCAGCGTATACGTCGTGTTTTCGCCGAAAGGTCCGCACGGAGTTGAACCTGCCGTCAGGTTCGCGGGGTTGCTCAAGAATTCGCATAGCGCGGGGCTCCCCGGGTTGGCCTCCACCGACGTAATCAATCGATGACCCTGATTTCCCACGTAGCTCGCGCTCAGAACCGTGTTCGCTCCCAATTGTCTCTCAATCGATAATTCGTAATGCTCGGAATAAGGCAGTCGGTTCTTGTTATAGAACACAAAGCCGCTCGAGATCGGCTCGACATCTCCCCACGGAAATGTCGTGTTGGGATGGCTGGGTGACACGTTTGTGGACGGAAATACAAACGGAAACGGGTTGTTTCCCGATGCCGTTTCCACAGAGCCGTCGGCCCGCGATAAAAACGGCGAAGAAAAGAACGGCGGAGCAGAAGACACCCAGAAAATTCCGTACGGCGGATCGCCAACTTCCAGGAATTGGCTGAGATCCTCCACCGCAGTGTAATAGATTCCGAATCCCGTGCGGATGCTGGTTTTGCCCGGCCCGCCCGTCAATTTCCCTAACAATCCATCGCTGTATCCCGGCGTGTACGCCAGGCCAAGACGCGGCGAGAACGCGTTGTATTTTGTCGGGGCCAGCGTGCGCGGCACTCCGGGATCGCCGGGAACTACCCAGCCCTCCGGCGCCCCTGGAAACACCACCGACGGTTCACCGGGAATAATGGTTTCGGTCTTGTTCTGCGTGTCATACCACGGCATGCTGATTTCGTACCGCAACCCATAGTTGAAGGTCAGATTCGGTTTCACGCGCCAACTGTCTTGTATGAACGCGCCCAGATATTTGGTACGGGAATCCAGTAATTGCCGGCTTGCTTGGATAAAGCTGCTCGGCGCGCCGATCAGGAAATCCACAAAATCGCTGCCGGTTTCCGCTCCGGTGAAGCTGTACGAGCCATTCTCACCGTAATAGTTTCGTTCGTTGATCTGCAGGTAGTGGAACTCGCCCCCAAACTTCAGGTTGTGGGTTCCCAGCACTTTCGAAAACGCATCAATGACTTGGTATGTGTTGTTGTATTGTCCAACCGTGTCCGAAGGAACTCCAATGGAATAATCATTGAAGCTTATATTCGGCACACCTTGCAGTGCTGGTGCCACGGGGCCGACGCCGCCGTTGAATGCGCAACCCGCGGTGGGTTGATTCGCCGGGCAATTCGGCACCGTAAAGCCCAAGGATGACAGGCTTGGCCCCAAACCTCCTTCGGGCTTGTACAGATTATTCGTGTTCCTCAGAAAGTTCAGATGGAACTCGTTCACGCTGCTGGTTCCAAAGTTCTTTGAGTCTCCCAGGTTGATCAGTTGTGCGCGCCCCAGCGAAAGCCCGTCATACCCCGGCACCGTTGCGCCTCCATTTGGGTAGGGATCGGTGCGATTAAAATTGTCGACGAAGTAGTACGCGGAAAGCAGCCCGTAGCGAGTGTTTCCGTCGATCCGCACTCCGCCCTTGTCGTCATCCAGGACCGTCGCGTATGCAGAGGTAACCAGGCTTCCATCTCCATTCCCCAATGGAATGTACCCGCCCGCCAAAAGCTTGGCGGAGGCCGGAGACAGCGCCGAGAGAATCGTCGGGTTGCTCAGAATCGCCGGATTCGCGAAAACACACGCGTACGGCCCCGTCGTGGTCGAACAACCACCAGGACTTCCAGCGACAACGTTCGCACCGTAGTAGTACGGCTCGCCAACCGAAACTGGATACCCCAGTGCGGAGGAAAGATGCGCAGCCATCTCCGCCCCCTGTACGGTTCCGGACGGAGACCCGCCGGGCTGAAGCGACGCCGCATACGCTGCCGACAAAGTTCCCAGTTGATCGGTAATATTTCCGGTTTGATCCGCCGCCGTGGGTACCGCCGTGTTGACCGACTGTCCCTGGGTTGACCGTGTACCTTGGTAATCCACAAAAAAGAAAATCTTGTCTTTCTTAATTGGACCGCCTAGCGTTCCGCCAAACTGGTTCTGAAGGAACTTTCCTTTCGGACCGGCGTCCGGGCCCACGCCTGGGTTGAAGAAGTTCCGTGCGTTCAGGTCGGTGTTTCGGAAAAATTCGAATCCGGTTCCATGGATGTCGTTGGTTCCAGACTTGGTGGCGACGTTGATCTGACCGCCGCTGTAGTTCCCGTACTCCGCATCGAAATTGTTGGTGATAATACGGAACTCAGAAATGGAATCGAGATTGGGTATGACTGCGGCGCCGTTGTTTTTCCCTTCTTCCACGTTGGCTCCGTTGACCATAAATCCGTTCGCCGCTTCACGCTGTCCATTGACCGACTGATTTCCGGAATTTAATCCCCCGGAAGGAGAGCGATCGTTCATTCCGGGAGCCTGCGAACCATACGCCGATGGCACCACGCCTGGTTGTAGCGACAGCAAATCCGTGTAGGCTCGCCCATTCAGCGGCACCGTGGTCATCTGCGTCCCCGTGATCACTTGGCCCATCTGCGTGCTTTGCGTTTCCACCTGAACCGCATCGCTATGCACTTCGATCTGTTCCGATGCCGCTCCCAACTGCAGCGCCACATCCACCTTGATCGCCGAGTTCGCGTCGATCACGATATGTGTTTGGCGGAACGTTTTAAAGCCGGGACCGCGCACTTCCACGTCGTAAGTGCCGATGGCCAGTGTCGGGAAACTATAGAACCCTTTTGAATCCGTGACCGTTTCCGTACGTATGCCCGTTTGCGTCTCGATCGCTACGACATGCGCCCCGTCGATTACCGCGCCGCTCGGATCGGTCACTAATCCGGAAATACTTCCGGTGATGCTGGCCCATGCCGCCGTTCCCGCTAGCAATGCAAATAGGAAGAAAAACATACCCCGTGAATGAAGATGCATGGTTACACCCCTTTACTCTCATCACCATTGAACCCTGCCCTCGTGGCAGCGTGGACCACCACCGCTGGTTCAAGCACCTTCTTGTGGGTCGTTTCGCTTGGAATACCCCATCGTGTCAAGCGTGTCAACCACTTTCTCTGTTACCACGCCTCATTTAAATCGATTCAAAAGTATTTCGTCTCTGCGCCCCGCGGTGGTAAAGTCCTGTTCGATTGGATTGCGGAGGACCTATGAACAGAATGTTTTCGTTTGCACCGCGCACCTTTGGACGCAGATTCCTCCTGGTGTTTGCCATTCTCTTCGCTGCTCTTTTGTTATTCGCCACACACCCCTCTGCGCGCACCCGGCTGCAGAATCCTTCCAGCGAAGATCCAGCGGCCTTGTTGGAAGGTTTCCGGCACGTCGAGGTTGCGTCCGTTTCCGACGCCATCGAACAGTTGACCGGCCGCAAAATGTATATGACCCACCAGATGCGCCCCCTCTTTCCCACAAAATTTGCAGGTTTCGCCGTGACCGTTCTGCTGAAAAAGGAAGCCAATGACGATCCGAATGCCTTGAATGGCATGCTCGCCGCAATTGACAGCGGCGCCAAGGACTCTGTTTACGTCATGGTCGTGCAAGACGGAATAAACATCGCCGGGATGGGCGGTTTGATGGGAACGGCGATGTACTCCCGCGAATTTGCCGGTGCCGTTATCGATGGTGGAGTTCGTGACGTCGCCTACCTGAAGAAAATCGGATTCCCCGTTTACGCTCTCGGGATCGTTCCTTCCACTTCCATTCACCACTATCGCTTCGGTGGATCAAACATCCCGGTGGTTTGCGATGGCGTGGAAGTCAAAGCCGGAGATATTGTCACCGCCGATCAGGATGGAGTGGTAGTGGTTCCTCGTGCTGACGCCCAAAAGATCCTCGTGTTGGCCCAGGACATGGATTTCAAGGAGCATTCCATGTACGCCTATATCGAAAAGCTAAAATCTATTGAAGAAGCCGTGAAAAAATTTGGCAGACTCTGATCCCGGACAACTTCATGAGTCGTTGGGAACGGCTACAATCAATTCCGGAGAGAAGCATCCATAGCCCGATGAGGCTTGCAGCACAATTTCTAGTCCTCGTCCTTCTGTCGGCATGCGTGCTGGCTCGCGGTGCGGCCCAGGACCCCGCCAAATCCTCTATCTCCGTCTCTATCGACGTCTCGCCGGAGCGGCTCCTCGTGCAACCCGTTGCTCAAAATTGGCCCTTCTACCATGGCGATTATTCTGGACAACGCTACAGTAGTCTCGATCAGATTAACGTTCAAAATGTAGCTCGTTTGCGCACGCAATGGGTTTTTCATTCTCCCAATTCCGACAGCATGGAAGTCACCCCGGTGGTTGTGGACGGGATGATGTTCGTTACCTCCGCCAATGATGCCTATGCCCTCGACAGCCAGAACGGCAGAATCGTCTGGCATTATTCGCGGCCTGTTACCGAAGGTCTGATCGATGACGCTTCGGCGCATCACAATCGAGGCGTCGCCATTTGGCACTCCCGCATCTTCATGGAAACTGACAACGCTCACCTGCTCTGTCTGGATGCTCGTTCCGGTCACCTTCTTTGGGATGTGGCTTACACCGACGGAAATAAAAATTACGGCGCCACCAGCGCTCCCCTGGTTGTGAAAGACAAAGTTCTCGTCGGCACTTCTGGCGGCGACGATGGTGTGCGCGGCTTCGTTGCGGCTTATGATCCGCAAACCGGAAAACAGGCCTGGCGTTTCTGGACCATTCCTGCTCCCGGCGAACCAGGTTCCTCCAGTTGGCCCGGCGATCTCTATCTCCACGGCTGCGGCACCACCTGGATGCCCGGCACATTCGATCCTCAGCTCAACACTATCTATTGGGGCACTAGCAATCCCTGCCCCGATTTCGATGGCGACGTTCGTCCCGGCGACGATCTCTACACCGATTCCGTTCTCGCCCTCGATCCCGATAACGGCAAGCTGAAATGGTATTTCCAATTCACTCCTCACGATCTCTTCGATTACGATGCCACCGAAACTCCCGTGCTCATCGATACGATTTACGCCGGTAAGCCCCGCAAGCTTCTCGTCGAGGCCAATCGCAACGGCTTTTTCTATGTTTTGGACCGCACCGACGGAAAATTCCTTTCCGCCGTCCCGTTTACAGACAAACTGAATTGGGCCAAAGGCATCGACACACAGGGACGTCCCATCCGCACCGACGTCGCGCCTAGCGCGGACGGAACCCGCGTTTGCCCAGGTTTCAGCGGCGCCACCAATTGGTACGCGCCTTCCTTTAATCCCGACACTCACCTCTTCTATTTTCTGGTCACCGAAAATTGCAACATCTATTTCAAGAAGGCCCAAGAATTTCAGGAAGGCAAGGAATTCTATTCCACCGGTGTCAAACGCAGCCCCGGTGACCAACACAAACACCTCGTGGTCGCATATAATCTGGAGTCCGGCAAGCCGGCTTGGCGCGCGGTGCAACTCGGCGGCGGCCATTCCTCTGCGGGAACCATGACCACCAAGGGCGGGCTGGTTTTCTTTGGCGATGATGCACAGTCCTTCGAAGCCGTCGATGCCCGCTCCGGCGCACCGCTCTGGCATTTCACCACCGGCCAAAATTTTTATGCGTCACCCATGTCCTACGAAATAAATGGCGTGCAGTACATTGCCATCGCCTCGGGCAGCGACATTTACAGTTTTGCTTTGCCGTAACAATCGCATCTAATCTAAGGAGGAACTAAATGCTTTCAAATCTCAGTTCTCGCAGGGGCTTTGCCGCTCGTCTCGCTTCGCTCTTCACTGGGGTTGGAGCCGTTAGCCTGCTCGCCAATTCCACCCCCGCACCCGCCCAGGCGCCCAGTGGCGTGCAAAAGCTCGACTATGACGGGAAGACCGCGGGCAACGGTTTCATCACTCCGCTGGTCATCCACAATGGCACCATCTACATTTCCGGCCAGGGCGCCCACTCTCACGAGCCCGGTGATTTCCCGATGGACGTCGAGACTCACTCGAAAAAAGTCATGGAAAACGTGAAAACCCTAGTCGAGCGCGGCGGCGGTACCATGGACAGCATTCTCCAGCTGAACGTTTATCTCGCCGACATCGATTTCTACGATGCTATGAACAGCGTCTTCAAAACCTATTTCCCCAATGGCGGCCCTGCCAGAACTTGCGTTGCTGTCGCTTCGCTGCCGGGAAAATCTCTGGTCGAAATCAATTGCATCGCTGCGGTCGTGAAGAAGTAACTGCTACGAGAAAAACAGGAGAACAATCATGGGACTTAATTTGAAATGGACGCGCCGGTCTTTCATGGGCAGCCTTGGTGCTCTCACCGCGGCTCTCGCCAATCCCGGGAAGTTGTTCTCCTCCACTTCTCCCTCGTCTCCGCCCAACACCAAACTCACCGGTCTCGGTTCCTCCGGGAATGTCTATGACGAACTCGGCGTCACCACTGTCATCAATGGGCAGGGCACCATGACCGTCCTGGGCGGTTCGCTGATGCGCCCGGAAGTAGACTCCGTCATGGCCCTCGCTGCTAAACACTTCGTCAGCATTCCGGATCTGGAAGTTGCTGCCGGCAAGCGCATCGCTGAACTGTTGAAGCTTCCCTCCGGATATTCCGCAATTGTCACTTCTGGTGCTGCCGCCGCGATGGAGTCCGGCCTCGCCGGAATCCTTACCCGCGATAATCCAAAGTTCATCCAGCAGATTCCAGACCTTACCGGCATGAAGACCGAAGTCATCATCCAGAAAACCCATCGCAATCCCTTCGATCACCAGCTTCGCAACACCGGCGTGAAGCTCATCGAGATCGAAACGCGCGACGATCTGCGCAAAGCCATAAATTCAAATACCGCCATGATGCACTTCTCGAATTTTGCCAACGCCGAAGGCCAAATCAAAGTCGACGAATGGATCAAGCTTGCCAAGGCTTCCAACATTCCCGCCTTCATCGACGCGGCCGCCGACACCCCACCGGTTTCCCACCTGTGGGACTACGCCAACATGGGTTATGACCTCATCGCCTTCAGCGGCGGCAAAGCCCTTCGTGGTCCGCAATGTGCCGGTCTCTTGCTGGGTCGCGAAGATTTGGTCCGGTTCGCGCTGCTCAACAACAGCCCTCACGAAGACACCATCGGCCGCAGCCAAAAAGTCGGCAAAGAAGAAATCGTCGGTATGGTCAAAGCGCTCGAACTGTATCTCAACGAAGATCACGACGCGCTGAATAAGGAGTGGCAGCAGCGCCTCGAACTCATCTCTGACAAGATCTGTTCCTTGCCTTCTGTCGCCACTACCTATTTCGTCCCGGACATAGCCAACCACGTTCCCCACATGGAAATTAAATGGGATGTCCAGCGCATCAAGGTCACCCCGCACGACGCCTATGTAGCACTGCGCAACGGCAGTCCTTCCATCGTTCTCGACAGCGGTAAAGATTCGCTCTCCATGAATTCGTTCATGTTGCAACCCGGCGAAGATGCCATCGTCGCAGACAAGCTCTATCAAGTTTTGAAAGCCCATTCCGCATGAGTTCTGCTCATTCCCGTTGTCCTCAACGGAGAGGCGATGTCTGAGCAACGGCGGAGTAACGTCCGCTGGTTTCTCGTTTTCTGGCTATTCATTCTCAGCGCCGTTTCTTTTCTAGACCGCGTCAACATCTCCGTTGCGGCCAGCTCCATCGCATCGGAATACCATCTCACCGATATTCAACTCGGTTGGGTTTTCAGCGCCTTCCTCTGGGGCTACGCCCTTTTCCAGACCTTCGGTGGCTGGCTGGCCGATCGTCTTGGCCCGCGCCTCGTTCTCACCGCCGGAGTCGTGTGGTGGGGAATTTTCACTGCACTTACCGCGGCTGTTTCTCCCGCGCTCACTGGCGCCGTTTTCTTTTTTGTGTCGGTGCGATTTCTCCTCGGCGCCGGAGAGGCCATTATCTTCCCCGCTTCAAATCAATTTGTGTCGCGATGGATTCCCACACAGGAGCGCGGCTTTGCCAATGGTTTGATTTTCGCCGGAGTGGGCGCCGGTGCTGGCTCCGCCCCCGCCATTGTCACCTACATCATGGTGCATTACGGTTGGCGCTGGTCGTTTTGGCTCAGCTCGTTTCTCGGACTGCTCGTCGGCATCGTCTGGTTCCTCACCGCACGCGACACACCGGAACAACATCCCCGCGTTAATTCGGCCGAACGTCTCCACATTGAAGCTGGCCTCACTTCCGTGGGCCATCCCTCCGAGTTGCATCCATCGGAATCCACCACGCAACCAAACACGCCGGTGCCTGACGTGCCCTGGAGCGTCATCCTGCGCAGCAAGGAAGTCTGGCTCGTCACCCTCAGCTATTTTTGTTTCGGCTATGTCGCCTGGATTTTCTTCAGTTGGTTTCATCGCTATCTCTTCAAGGTTCGCGGCCTCAACCTGCAATCCAGCGCCTTCTACAGCACTCTGCCTCCCCTCGCGATGGTTGCCTGCAGTCTGCTGGGCGGAGTGATCAACGATAAATTGACGAAAGCCTACGGCAAGCGCGCCGGGCGCTGCGGTATTGCGGCTTTTGCCTTGTTCCTAACCGCCATTCTTCTTGTGCTCGGCTCCCGTGCGGCCAGTGCGCAATTGGCCAGCCTGGTTCTCGCCGCCGGTGGCGGTGCGCTCTATCTCGCCCAGAGCAGCTATTGGTCCGTCACCGCCGATATCGGTGGCCCTCGGGCCGGATCCACTTCGGGCTTCATGAACATGGGCGCCCAGTTAGGTGGCGGAGTTACCGCAGTGCTCACGCCGATCATCGCCGTTCATTTTGGGTGGACCTATCCCTTTGTGTTCGCCGCCACCCTTAGTGCTGTGGGTGCGGTCGCTTGGTTAGCCGTCGACCCGGTCAAAACTCTAGAGCGCTTGGCGGAAACTTCGCTGTGACAACTATGCTTGTTCGCGCCCGGGATTCGATTCAAGATAAACACACATCTAGCTGCAACGTCAGGAGTTCCATGGTCAACATCGAAGAAGCCGTTCGCAAAATTGAACAGATTGGCATCGTCCCCGTCGTTCGCGCCGCCAATATTGAAGAAGCACGCCGCGCCGTCGATGCCATCCACAAGGGCGGCATACCAGTCATTGAAATCACCATGACCGTTCCGAACGCACCCGCGATGATCCAGGAATTGGTCCACCACTATGGAAAGGACGTACTCACCGGAGCCGGCACCGTTACCACTGCTGCCCAAGCGAAGACTTGTCTCGATGCGGGCGCTCAGTTCCTGGTCAGCCCCGGCCTTTCGGTTCCAGTCCTGCAAGCCGCTGCAGATCAGGGCATTTTAGCCATTCCCGGCGCGCTTACCCCCACCGAAGTGATGGCGGCCATCGAAGCTGGTGCCAAACTGATAAAAATTTTCCCGTGCGGCAGCGCTGGTGGTCCGAAACACATCAAGGCACTCAAAGCGCCTTTCCCCGAGACTCGTCTTATCCCGACTGGCGGCGTAAACCTATCCAACGCCGCCGATTATTTTGCCGCTGGTGCCTTCGCCCTCGGAGTCGGAGCCGATTTGGTTGACCTGGCGGCTCTCCGTCAGAATCAGCCCGCGAAGATAATCGATATGGCGAAGTCGTTGACTGACGCGGTGCGCCTTGCGAGAGCCCCTAAGTAAAAACCGCCTCGGCTTGGTTCTGGACCCGTTTCGAACTGCCGACGAGTCCATCTTCCTAGCGTTGTGTATCTCTCTGTTCTCAAGACGCGGTGACCGCAGAGAGAGCCCGTCGTCACGCGACGAAGGGACTCGATTAACAGAAAATATTGTCATTCCGAGCGCAGCGAGGTAATGTTTTCCATCGCGCTTTCTGCGATGAATCTCTCTTGGCTCTCAGTTACACCACGCCCTCATGAACTTGAGGGTGGCCCATCCTCCACGCCTTTTGCGAAGGGTGGGGTTCTGACCACCGGGGGAACCAAAGTAGAGTCGCGCGCGACCGCCGCTATTTTTTGGCTTATGTCTGAGCTGAAGTTCCGGTCGTTCGTCCCATTCCGGCACAACACGGCCCTCTCTCCTTCCTTTTCGTAGACGTATCCCGGACGTCATAGCAGAATTTCGGCCATGCCACTAAACCTCCAGTTTGCAGCAGTTTCTGGCCATCTCCCGTCCCGAATTTGCCCTATTCGTAACTAGATACCGTTACGGTACACCCCCTGTTTCATTCCATGACACCCCGGTAACGGTACTACAAACTTTCCTAAGCAATCGTATTTCCCGAAATCCCTATGGGCCCAGGAGGTTTGCAAAAATCTCGATGCATTCCGACCACGTGCGTTTCCTCCGTAATCAGGAAGTAGTGTCGCGCAAGATCGAAGGTGAGTTGGTCATCGTTCCCATCCGCAGCGGTATTGGTGATCTCAATTCGCTCTATACCCTAAATCCTGTCGGTTCTGTGTTGTGGGACTTCATGGCCAATGGCCACACCATCGCCGAAATGGTCCAGCGCGTTTGTGACGAATTTGAGGTCACCAAAGATCAGGCCCAGCAGGACATTCAGACGTTTTTGGATTCGTTGCTCGAGGAAAAGCTTGTTCTGCCCGCGGCCCAACTAGTTGGGTGAGAAAGGATTGTAGTGGTTCAGACAGCGACATACGGTGATTTTTCCACCTTCCTGCACGAACGCTTTCAAGGCCGTCGTGCTCCGTTTGAAGTGTCTATTGAGGTTACTCATCGCTGCCCCTTGGAATGCCTCCATTGTTACAACAACCTCCCCATGAGCGACGCCAATGCCCGCAAGGAGGAGTTGACCTTCGAAGAACACGTTCGCTTGCTCGACGAATTGGTCGATCTCGGTTGTCTCTGGCTGCTCTACACCGGTGGCGAAATCTTCGCGCGCAAGGATTTTCTGGATATCTACACCGAAGCGAAAAAGCGCGGGTTCCTCATCACCCTTTTCACCAACGGCACCATGATCACGCCCCGCGTAGCAGACCACTTGGCCGCATACCGGCCATTCAATATTGAAATCACCTTATACGGTGCGACTCGGGAAACCTATGAAGCTCTTACTCAGATTCCCGGTTCGTTCGACCGCTGCATGCGTGGCATCGCGCTCCTTCTCGAGCGCGAACTCCCGCTCAAACTCAAAACGGTTCCCACTTCCCTGAACCTTCATGAAGTCTACGAAATGAAGCGCTTCGCGGAGCAGGACCTCGGCGTCGAATTCAAGTTTGATCCCTTGGTGAATCCGCGCACCGATTGTTCCCAGAGTCCACTTGCGGTGCGGCTGACCCCCGAGCAGGCGGTGGCCTTGGAATTTCGCGATCCGGTCCGCCGCGATGCCTATCTTCGCCTCATCGAATCCAAACTCGCCGAGAATCTTCCGCCTTCCAAAAAGCGCTACACCTGCGGCGGTGGCCACAACGGCTGTGCTGTCGATCCGAAAGGCCAAATGACCATTTGCGTCCTTTCTCACCGCGATGGCTACAACCTCCGCTCCGGTTCCTTTCAACAGGGTTGGGAAGGCCGCATCAAGGATATTCGCGAAGGCGATAACACCCGCGAAACCATTTGCACCAATTGCCGGATCACTTCGCTTTGCAGTATGTGCTCCGCCACCGCCGAACTCGAAACCGGCGATCCCGAGAAACCCGTCGACTTTCTTTGCCAGGTTGCGCATCTTCGCGCGTACACCCTCGGCATACAAGTTCCCAAGCACGGCGACTGCGCTTGCTGCTCTGGGGGCTCTCATCATGCTGCCCTCCGCGAGTCGGCCGGCCGCATTAACAAAGATCCCTTCGTTCTTGCAAACGCTCACTCTACGTCAGCCCAAACTTCAAATTCTCTTCTTCCTGTTCTTGCTTCAGGCGGCGGGTGCTCTCCCGGAGGCTGTTCGTCTTGCAGCTCTCATAGCGATTAGGGGCCAAGTAGGTGCAATGAAAGAAACACCACAACGCGGGAATGAAGCCAAGCTCAAGTATCAACCTCCACAGGTGGTACGCGTGAGCCTGCGGCCCGACGAAGCTGTGCTGGGCCATTGCAAAGTTCCAGGCGTTGCTGGTGCCGTTTCCGCCGGATGCAAAGCCGTGATTCCCTGCAGAACCTTTGGTTCTTGATCCCAGATGCCATGACTACCATGCCACACGCCGTCGCAAATCTCGCCGCCAAGCTGAATACGTCCACTCGTCTGGCCGTTTCCATTGGCGGATTTTCCCTGGGTATGTGGTGCCCAGCGGATATGCCCATGGAGCTGGATCCGGAACACCAGCAATTCCAGCTTCCTTCCACCGCGAATCACGCGTGCCACATGGAATTTGATATTTCTTGGGCCGATTCCCTGGCGACTCCGAAGGAGTATCCCTCCTTCTCGTCGGGCGGTCTGTGGTCCGCCTACGCCTCGAAAACCGGAACAAAATTTTACTTTTCCAGTCCTGCGGTTGGCCCGGCTCCATACAAGGCCGCCTGGTTCGATCCATCCTTCGAACGCGGTCACGTCGTTTTAAATCGCTCCGCGGTTCCCTTCGACCGCCCGATTTATCCGCTCGAATATCCTCTCGATGAACTTGCAATGATGCATCGTCTGGCTCTGAGCCAGGGTGCGGAGGTTCATGCCCTGGGTCTGGCCGACCGCGACGGCAGCGGCTATCTCTTCATCGGGCACTCCGGCGCAGGTAAGAGCACTACCGCGCGTCTCTGGATGGCCGAGTCCGGCGTAACTCTCCTGAGCGACGATCGCATTATCCTTCGCAAGCATGACAACCGCTTTTGGATGTATGGCACTCCGTGGCATGGCGATGCTGGGGTAGCCTCGCCCGGACGCGCTCCACTGTGCGCCATTTTTCTTCTCGAACAAGCCGCCACTAACGAACTGGTCAAAATCTCTTCCTTGAAAGCGGCCGCCGAATTGTTCGCCCGTTCCTTCGTTCCGCACTACCTCAAAGGCGGCATTCAGTTCACTTTAGGTTTTCTGGATCAGCTCACTCGCTCCGTGCCCTGTTCCATCCTGCGCTTCACCCCAACACCCGGCGCAGTGGAGGCGGTTCGCTATGCGCGTGTCTGAGCCCATTGTCCGCAAGGATTCTCGTCTCTTCGAAGAACTCTGTGCTGCTCTGCTCCGCCGCGGCCATGCCGTCCAGTTTCGCGCTAATGGCCAGAGCATGACCCCCAACCTTCTCGACGGCGATGATGTCGTGGTCGCGCCCGCAAACGCGGCGGATCTTCGCCGTGGAGACGTAGTCCTAGCACAAAACGCCGACGGCCTCCGCGTGCATCGCCTACATTCGTTCGATTCGTCCTCAGGACTTGCGGAGCTACGCAGCGACACCGCTCTGGACTTCGATCCACCTGCTTCCAGGGTGTTCGGCAAAGTGGTTGCAAGCCAGCGAGGGTCGCGGCAACAGGGCTTCACCGAATTCCAAACCCGCTTTGTTCATCCGTTGCATACCGCGAGTCGCCGCGTTCGAGCTGCAGCAAAGTTACGCCTCCACCGTTTGGCTCTGTTGCTCACGGGCATTATCAGTTGTTCGCTCGCCTGCGCCACATTCCTAGCACCCGCTGTTCACGCTCAGACCGCCGATCTTCAACTCACCCAAACGGCCTCTGCCACCGCCATCGCTGCCGGTTCCACCTACACCGATACCGAAGTGGTCAAGAACAACGCATCATCGGCCACCGTTACCTCAGCCACGATCAACGTCTACATGCAGACTCCGCCCAACAGTACATATCAAAGCTACACCGGCACAAATTGGTCCTGCACAAGTCCCGGTGCCAACGGCATCGGCCCTATCGTATGCACATACAACACCACCTTGGCCAGCGGAGCCACTGCCAGCAGTCTCACGATTACCTTCAAAGTCGCACAATGGGCCGCAAGCACAGCCTATGCCGTAGGCACGCGTATCGTCGACAGTAACGGAAACATTGAGCAGGTTGTTACCGCAGGAACCTCAGGCACCGCTCACCCGACTTGGAGCACGACCGTCGGCGCTCAGACCACCGACAATACCGTAGTGTGGCAAAACGCCGGTGTGGCCGCTGGCACCACCATCCAAAGTTCCGCTACTGTTACCAATTCCTCCTTCAAAGATACCGTTCCTTCCAACAACACCAGCCTCACTTCCATCATTATTGAGCCGACCACCACTTCCGATCTGGCTCTCTCCATGTCCGTTGCTCCCACCCCCATCTTCATCTTCTCCAATTTCACTTATACCATCACCATCCAGAACCTCGGCCAGGCCACTGCTCCTGTCACATCGAACGTGCTGACCGATACGCTTCCCACAGGCCTTACGAATGTGTCGGTTGCTGCTTCTGCCGGATGGTCTTGTTCCGGCAGAGCCACAGTCACTTGTTCCATTACCACCGCTATGGCCTTGGGAAGCTCCGCCACCATCACCATCACCGCTACAGCCCCTTCCACGGCACAAACTCTCTCAAACACCGCTACCGTCTCGCTCTCCGGTGATCCCAATTCGGCCAACAACTCAGCGACCACCTACACCGTGGTTCAGCCTCTGGTCTGTGCCACTCCTGGGAAGGACGGCGCTGGCGGCGCTCTCTCCGGCATTGTGAACGCCTACTATCCTCCTTCCAGCTCCGGCACGCTTGCCGCTGCCTCAACATCTGTGGCTCTCGGTGCCGCTTCCGGAGCCTCCGATGCTATCGCCGCGGGCGACCTCCTCCTTATCATTCAAATGCAGGGCGCCTCCATCAATAGCTCCAACACCAGTTCTTACGGCCACGGTGTTCCCGGCGATCCCGCGGCTGGTTCTACTGCACTCAACAGCTCTGGCCTTTTCGAATTTATAACCGCCACCAATGCCGTCCCAGTCACCGGCGGTACCCTGACCTTCACCGGCACTGGGCCCACCGGCGGTTTGCTCAACAGCTATTCCTATGCGGTCGCCAGCGCTTCTCAGGGTCAGGAAACCTATCAGGTTATTCGCGTTCCTCAATACACTTCGGCAACCCTTAGCTCCACGTTGACCGCGCTTGCCTGGAACGGTTCCCTCGGTGGCGTTCTGGCCATCGACGTTTCGTCCCAGCTGACTCTCAGCGGCACCGTCGCTCTCGACTCCCTCGGTTTCCGGGGCGGCGGTGGCATCACACTTGCCGGCACAACCGGCGAAGCCAGCACAGATTATGTAACCGACTCGCCTGCCACGTTGCCGGCTTTAAGCGCCACTCAAAAAGATCCTCCTGCTGGTAGTGGCGCCAATGGTTCTAAGGGCGAAGGCATTGCAGGTACTCCACATTGGATTGCTCCCGCGTTGAGCACGATTACCACTTCCTCGACGGCCATCAGCACCGGTCAAACCGTTGTCGAGGGCTTTCCCAACGGCAGCTTTGCGCGTGGCGCCCCGGGCAACGCTGGTGGCGGCGGCACCGATGGCGATCCTGCTGGCAACGATTACAATTCCGGCGGCGGTGCGGGTGGCAACGGCGGGGCCGGCGGACAAGGCGGGTATGGCTGGAACAGCATGGCCTCGACCAACAGCACCGACGGTGGTTTCGGCGGCGTCCCTTTCCCTGCCAACACCAATGCTCTCGTGATGGGCGGTGGCGGCGGAGCTGGCACCTCGAACAATGGTTCTTACTACATCTCCAGCACCAGCAGCGCGGCGGATTGCGGCACCACCTGCACCGGCATCTACAGCAGCGGTGGTACCGGTGGCGGCATCGTTATCATTCACGCTGGCAGCGTCACTGGCACCGGCACCATCACTTCCAATGGCCAGTCCACTCTCAGCACCTTGAACGACAGCACCGGCGGCGCGGGTGCTGGCGGTTCCGTCCTGGTTTTCGCCAATAGTGGTGGCTTGAGTGGTTTGACCGTCAATGCCAACGGCGGCAGCGGTGGCGACGCCTGGCAGATTGAAGCCCCCGGTGGCTTTCCGGGTCAGCGTCATGGCCCCGGCGGCGGCGGTGGTGGCGGTGTCATCTTCCTCACCTCAACTCCGGCAGGTGCCAGCGTCGCGGGCGGCAGCAACGGCTACACCGATACGGTCCAGGACTCTTACGGTTCCACACCCGGTCAGGCCGGAACAATATTAACGACCAACATCATCACCGAAACTCCCGGCACCCAATCCGGCGCATATTGCGCGGGTGCGGATCTCGCCGTCACCAATTCCGGCTCGCCTCCTATCGTCCAGCCCGGCGGAAATATCACCTACACCCAGACGGTCACGAACAATGGTCCCTTCGACGCCGTCAACGTCGTGTTCAGCGAAGGCATTCCCGCCAACACTATCTTCGAATCCATCGTTCCCGCAGCCGGATGGAGTTGCACCTATCCTGCGGTCGGCGGTACCGGCAACATCACCTGCACCGACCCGGACCTTGCCGACAACGGAACCGCCAGCTTCACCGTGGTGGTGGAGGTCGGCAATGGCACCGCCACTGGCACGCAAATCGTCGACGTTGACACGGTCACGTCCGGCACCAACGATCCGAATCTCGCCAACAACACCGCCACCGTCATCACGAGCGTCGGCTTAAGCACCGAAGCGGACCTCGCCGTCACCAACACCGCTTCCGCTCCAACGGTCCTCGCTGGCTCCAATGTCACCATGACCGCCGTGGTCACTAACTACGGCCCTGCTACCGCTACCGGCGTGGTCTTCTCAGAAACTATTCCAACCAACACCACTTTAGCCGCTGGCTTTGCTCCGCCTACGGGTTGGTCTTGCTACACCGCGGCCGGCACGCTTTACTGCAGCATCAGTTCTTTGACCCTGAACGCCACTGCCACGTTCCCCGTCGTCCTCACCGTGAATGCCGCGACCACTTCCGGCACGGTGATTACCGACACCGCGACCATTGCTTCTCCCACTCCCGATCCCAACACCACCAACAATGTCGCCACCGCCACCACCATCGTCGGCACCGCTGGACAGGCCGATCTCGAGGTCACTGCCTCCGGCACTCCTAATCCCGTCACCCCCACCAACAACATTACCTACACCCAATCCGTCACCAACAACGGCCCCGCTGCCATCACCATTTCTGGTTCCACTACCGTCACCTTCACCGACACCATTCCGGCCAATACCACCTTGGCCTCTGCCTTCACCCCTCCTGCTGGCTGGACCTGCAACACCATCGCCGTCGGCGGCACTGGAACCTTCACTTGCACCCTCAATTCCGGACAGACTTTCGGCATCGGCACTATTTTCAATTTTCCTCTGGTAGTTAAGGTCAGCGCCGGCACCGCTGCCGGCACCATCATCACCAATTCTCCAACGATCTCCAGTTCCGTTACCGATCCGAATACTTCCAACAACACCGCCACCGTCAACACCACCGTCGCTTCCCCAACGCAGGCGGACGTCTCCATCAACAAGACCGCGTCTCCCAATCCCGTTAACGAGGGCACCAACCTCACCTATACCCTTACCGTCACCAACTCCGGCCCGGCTATCGCCCAGAACGTCGTGGTCACCGATCCCATCCCCGCTCAAGTCACTTACTCTTCGGCTGAGACTACCGTCGGTTCTTGCACTTACTCCGCTTCCTCAACCACCGTCACCTGCAACATCGCCAGTCTGCCCGTGGGCAGTACCGCGGTGATTACCATCAACGTTACTGCGATGACCTTTAGTTCCAGCACCTACTCCACCAACACTGCCACCGTCAGCGCTTCCACTTCCGATCCCGATCTGTCCAACAACACCTCTTCCTTCACCACCACCATTCAGTCCAGCACCGCTGTCGACATTTCCGCCTTCAATGCGTATTCCCAGCCGGACGGCAGCATCCGCCTGGTCTGGCATACCCAGGAAGAATCCCGCAATCTTGGTTTCCACATTTATCGTGAAGACGGCTCGGGCCGCCATCGCGTTGATCCCGCTCTCATCGCCGGCTCTGCCTTGCTCTTGCGTGGCTCCAAGCCTCAGCACGCCGCCAAAACGTACGCGGCAATTGATTCTCAGCCGAGCCCCACTGCCGCCTATTGGCTCGAAGACGTCGATCTCAACGGTGCTCGCACGCTTCACGGGCCGGTCTACGCCGAGCCGTCCTCCACGGATCAGCCGCAATCCCTAGGCTTGGCACAGAACGGCGCCCCGATTCCAGTCTCACAGTCTCTCGCCAAACTTTATTCCTCTGCCAGCCACGCCACTGGTGCGGTTCGCATCTTCCGCAAGCCTTCAAGGCCGCCCGTGGTTCCTGCGGATCCGACCATTCCTTTGTTCAACGCCGCGGATCACACTGGGGTCAAAATTTCGGTCAGTCAGGAAGGCTGGTATCACATTCCGTTTTCCCAGCTATTCTCCGCCGGACTCAGCCCTGACACCGACGTTCAGTCCTTGCATCTCTACGCCGAGGGTGTCGAACAGCCAATTTTGCTCGTCGGTCGCACCTCCGGCCTGCCTTCCGCATCCGACGCCATCGAATTTTATGGCACCGGCATCGACACGCCCTTCTCCGCCGATCGCGTCTACTGGCTCGTGCCCGAAACTTCCTACGGCAAGCGCGTTCTCCCAGCGTCCGAGCCTCATTCCGGCACTCCTGCTCCAAACAGCTTCCCGTTCACCGTGACTCGCGAAGATCGCACCGTGTATATCGCCGCGCTCCTCAACGGGGAGAACAACGACAACTTCTTTGGCGCTGTGGTTAGCTCCGAGCCCGTCGATCAAACCCTCGACATCACCCACCTCGACACCACTTCGACCCAGCCGCTGACCCTCACCCTGAACATCCAGGGCGCCACGGATGCTCAAGAACATTCCATCGCCGTTCAACTCAATGGTTCCAACGTCGGCACCATGAATTTCTACGGCCAGATCCTGGCCACACAATCCTTCTCCGTCGATCCTTCCACCGTTCTCGATGGCACCAACACCATCACTCTCACCGCACTCAATGGCGACAACGATGTCAGCGCCGTTCAGTCCATTCAACTCGAGTACATGCACACCTACACTGCCGACTCCGATTGGCTGCAGGCCACCGCTCCTGCGGGTTCCGACGTGAACATCTCCGGTTTCGCCAATCCTCAGGTTCGCGTTTTCGATATCACCAATCCGCTCAGCATTTCCGAACTGACCGGCAAAATTAGCCTCGAATCGGGCTCTTACACCATCAACGTAGCGCTCCCAACTTCCTTGCCCGAACAGCGTACGCTCCTGGCGTTTTCTTCCGATACCCTTTCTGCTCCCGCTGCCATCGCATCTCATGCTCCCACGCTGCTCGATCAAATTCACAAGGGCGCCGACGACGTCATCATCGCCTATCCCGATTTCGCTACACACCTGGCTCCTCTTGTACGTCTCCGCGAGTCTCAGGGTCACACCGTCGAGTTGGTCACCATTGATCAGGTCTTCGACGAATACAATTTTGGCGAACGCAGCCCCTTCGCCGTTCGCACTTTCCTGCAAGGCGCCGTCCAGAACTGGCAACGCAAACCTCAATCCGTCCTCTTCGTGGGCGATGCTTCGATGGATCCCAGGAATTATCTCGGCTTCGGCGATTTCGATTTTGTCCCCACGCGCATCATCGAAACGGCTGCCCTTAAGACCGCTTCCGACGATTGGTTCTCCGATTTCCTGCAAAACGGCTACGCCACTATCCCCACCGGGCGGCTCCCTGCGCGCACCACCACCGATGTCGATCTGATGGTTTCCAAGATCATCGCGTATGAACAGGGTTCCGACGCTGGAGCCTGGAACTCCCAGGCACTGCTGATCGCCGACCAAAACGTCGACTCCAATTTCACTTCCGCCGTCACCTCAGCCGCCGCAGCGTTGCCTTCTTCCTTGCAAATCTCGCAAATTCTTGCGAACGGCGCGGATCCCGGCACCGTGCACTCCCAGATTGTTTCCGCTCTCAATAATGGCGCGCTGCTGGTCGACTACAACGGTCACGGCGCCGAACAGCAGTGGTCTTTCGTGGACCTCTTCGATAACAACGACGCTACCGCGCTTACCAATGGCGGTCGTTTACCCGTTTATCTCCTCATCGATTGCCTCAACGGCCTGTTCCAGGACGTGTACGCGCAGGCTCTTGCGAAGGCCCTGATTCTTGCTCCGAATGGCGGCGCCGTCGCCGTCTGGGCTTCCTCTGGATTTACCGACGAACCTCCTCAAGCCTCCATGGATCTGGCCCTACTCCAGCAACTCGCCACCAATCCCGATGCTCCTCTGGGCCTGATGATCCTCCGCGCCAAGTCCGGCACCCTCGACAATGACGTTCGCCGCACCTGGATTCTCTTCGGAGATCCCGCCATGAAGTTCCACTTCGCTCCGTCTGCTTCTTCGTCCTCCGTTTCCAGTTCGCGTCCCGCGAGTGTACCCAAATTGCCGGACCGCTGCCCGGTCACTAGCGCTTGTCCAAAGGAGAATCGATAAGCATGAAAACGGTTCACGTGTTACCCGTGATTGCATTCCTCGTTTTCGCGTGTATCGGCAGGCCGTTGCTGGCCCAATCCTCGCCACAGGTTCCCGCGGTAGGCGTGGTGGTGCAAGCCTCCGGCGGCCAGATCGGCAATGCGGCCGCTACGGAAGGCACCTCGGTCTATTCTGGCGACTATCTCTCTACCCAGAATAACGGTTCGCTTCTCGTGCGTGTCGGCGCACTTTCCCTGCAGTTGCAGCCGTCCAGTTCCGTGCACATTTATCGCACCCCTTACGGTGCCGTTGCGGAACTCAACGGTGGAACCGTCGTGTACACCACCACGGCCGGCCCGCAAAATCTCGTCATTGTGGCTTCCGATGTCCGCGTCACTCCCGTTCTTACCGCTTCCGATTTTGGCCGCGTCACCATGGACAATCCCTGTGACATCACGGTCTATAGCCAGCGCGGTCAGGTGAATGTCCAGGTGGGTTCAGAAAATCGTTTGATCGACGAGGGCAAGGCCTACCGCGTGCGCGCCGAACATTCTCTGGCTTACCGCAAGTATCTGTCGCCCGATGCCGATGATTATCACGATTACCACGAGCATCGTCCCTGCGCCCCGGTTGTCTTGGCGCATGGAGGTTCGCCGATAGCTCCCGGCCAGAGCCGCTTCCTGTTGGTTACCGCTGCTCTACTTGGTGCAGGCACAGGCATTGGGATCTGGAAGGCTTGGGAAAGTCAAGACCGGCCCTGATTCATTGCGCGTCGATTTTTGTCCCACAAAAGGCAGGTGCCTCAACCAGTTCGAGGCATCTGCCTTTTGTTCTTTGCTCCAGAGTTCAGAAAAATGTCGCCCAAACTCCAACGCCCGTCATTCCGAACGCAGTCTGCGGAGTGAGGTACGTCTTTCCATCGCGCTTCCTGGATGAATCTCTCTTGTTCTCGACTTAACAACCCAACCATTCTTCTCTGTCCCGCCGCGAATCGTCTTAGCTTCCACTTCCCCCAAGTTCCCGCACAATCCCGCCCACAAAGTTTTTCGCATCTCCAAACAGCATCAGCGTCTTGTCCATGTAATACAGCGGATTATCAATCCCCGCGAATCCTGCCGCCATACTTCGTTTGATCACCATCACCGTATGTGCCTTGTCCACGTCCAGAATTGGCATCCCATAAATCGGGCTGGTCTTGTCTTCACGCGCTGCCGGATTGGTCACATCATTCGCCCCAATGATCAGCGCAACATCCGTTTGCGGAAAGTCTCCATTGATTTCGTCCATCTCCACCAGTTTGTCGTACGGAATATCCGCTTCCGCCAGCAACACGTTCATGTGCCCCGGCATACGGCCGGCCACCGGATGGATCGCGAATTTCACGTCCACCCCGCGCCGCGTCAGCGCGTCATACAACTCGCGCACCTTGTGCTGCGCTTGCGCCACCGCCATTCCGTAACCTGGAACGATGATCACCCGGCTCGCCGATCCCAGAATGCCCGCGGCGTCCTCTGCCGATGCGCTCCGCACTGTCCTTTCCTCCGTGCTCTTCGCCGCGGAAGCCTGCACCTGTCCGAACGCGCCGAACAACACATTGGTGAACGAGCGGTTCATCGCCTTGCACATGATCACCGATAGAATGAAGCCCGAAGCTCCGTCCAGCGCTCCCGCCACTACCAGCACTTTACTGTTCAACACGAATCCCAGCAGCGCAGCGGAAAATCCGGCATACGAATTCAACAGTGAGATCACCGTCGGCATGTCCGCCCCGCCAATCGGCGTCACCAGCATGATCCCGAAAATCAGCGCCACCACCACCATGGCCTCAAACAGGCGCGTATATTCTGGATGGAACACCAGAATAACGATCATCGCCGCTGCCGTCGCCAACGTGGACAAGCTCACGATGTTTTGGCCTTTGTACGTGATCGGCCGCTGCGGCAGAATTTCCTGCAGCTTCCCCGCCGCAATCACGCTGCCCATGAACGTCAGCGACCCGATCACCACTTCCAGTCCAATCTCCGCCATCTCGAACTTCGTGATGTGCGGCGTCCCCACGAAATACTCGGCGATCCCGATGAGCGCCGCCGACATCGCCCCGAACGCGTGACTCAACGCCGTTCGTTGCGGCACCGCTGTCATCTTTACCATGCCCAACGGAACGCCCACGCCCGCGCCGATGATCAGCGCAATGATGATCCACTTGTAATTGGTAACCTGCGGGTCAAACAGCGTCGCCACCACCGCCACCGCCGACGCGATCTCCCCAATCAGCACTCCGCGCATCGCGGTCACTGGCGAGCTCAACCACTTCAGCGCCAGGATGAACCCGATAACTGCGGCGATGTAGCTGAAATCGATAAGTTGCTGCAGCGCGGCTGGGCTCATGGTTTCTTGGCCTTTGCCGTCTTGAACATGTGCAACATGCGGTCAGTAATCAGAAACCCGCCCACCATGTTGCTGAACGAAGCAGCCACCGCCACCAACCCCAGAATCGTTGCAAATTTCGATTGATGCCGCCCCGCGATGATAATTGCCGCAACCACCACGATCGCGTCCAACGCGTTCGTCAACGACATCAGCGGCGTGTGCAGCAGCGGCGACACTCGCTTGATCAGTTCCAATCCCAAAAACGCCGCCAGGATGAAAACAAATAGACTCGAGATAAAATCCGCCGGCATGCTTCCTCCTTAAACCTTTACTTCCAGGGCAGGCAGCCCGAAAAATTCCCGTACCCGCGCATTCACCACTTCTCCGCCTTGCGTCACCAGTGTTTCCCGCATGATTTCGTCCTTCATATCCAACTGCAATTTCCCCTCTTTCACCAGGTGCTGCAGAAATGCGCTGATATTCCTCGCATACAGCGCGCTCGCGTGATACGGCACCGCTCCCGCCAGGTTGAATTCGCCGATGATCGTCACGTTGTGTTCCACCACGATTTCGTCGGGCTTGGTCAACTCGCAATTTCCACCGCGTTCCGCTGCCAGGTCTACGATCACTGACCCCGGCGCCATCTTTGCCACCATCTCCTTGGTCACCAGCACCGGCGATTTCTTCCCCGGAATCACCGCCGCGGTAATCACCACATCACTCTCGGCAATTGTCTTACCCAGCAGCTCCCGCTGCTTCTGATAAAACGTTTCGTCCTGAGCTTTGCCGTATCCCCTCGCGTCCTGCGCGTCTTTCGCCTCGATCGGCAACTCCACGAACCGACCACCCAGGCTCTGCACCTGCTCCTTCGACGCGGGCCGCATGTCATATGCCGATGCTACTGCGCCAAGTCGCCGCGCTGTCGCAATCGCCTGCAATCCCGCCACGCCTGCCCCGATGATCAGCACGCGTGCCGGCGCAATCGTTCCCGCCGCCGTCGTCAACATCGGGAACATGCGCGGCAACGTGTCCGCGGCGATCACCACCGCCTTATATCCGCAGATCGTTGCCATCGACGACAACGCATCCATGCTCTGTGCCCGCGTCGTTCGCGGCATCAGCTCCACCGAAAACGATGTCACGCCGCGCTCCGCAAGCTGTTGTAGCGTCTTCAAGGTTCCTAGCGGCCGCAAAAATCCCAGCACAATCTGGCCTTTCCTCATCAGTGGAAGATCCGCGCTCCCGGTCTTGTCGTTCGCACCATGCACCAGAAACTGCACCACGATATCCGCCGTCTGAAAAACTTCCTCGCGGCTACCAACCACCCGAGCCCCTTTGTCCACATATTCCGCGTCCGGGTATCCCGCCGCGATCCCCGCGGCCGCCTCGATCACCACGTCCAACCCAGCTTTTTTCAGAGCCGGAATCACCGCCGGCACCAGCCCCACCCGCCGTTCCTTCGGATAAATTTCTTTGGGCACACCTACGATCATGTACCCTCCTTCCTCAACCGTTTTCGCTAAGAATCAAAACTTGTTTCACGCCCGGCACAGCACTAGCAACCCTGCGGCGCTCGTGCGCGCACGGTCTCCATCCTGCTTTCGATATTTCATTCACCATGCGTTTCCGGAATTGGAGGGGTGAGCGATGAACCCTCTTGGAGCAGTTATACGTTCCGCGTGCACTGCGGAAATCGCAGTTTCTTGAAATTACCCGTGGATTTTATCTCTATTCTCCCACCGCCTACAAGCCGCGCAGCCCTCCGCTGAGTCGCGAAGCGCAATCTCGGCACACCCTGCAGCACAAATCCCTTATCCCTGCACAACTCTTACTTCATCCCTTCATACACCGCCCCTGCCTGTCGCAATTTCTTCATCACTCCCTGCTTCTCTTCCGCCGAGTTCCAGTCCGGATACTGTCCCGTAATTTCTATCGTGCGATCGATCCAGCCCTTGAAATAGTCCGCATCCTCCTTCGAATACGCGCGTTTCCCTCCAATCGTCACGTACACCGGGCTGGTCGTCGCGTATTCGTAACTGTCCATCACCGGATATTCCGCCTTGTCGCTCCACGCCCGCAGCACGCACCAGCCGCTTTCATTCACCGGTATCGTCCCGGCAGCATCCGCCGAATCCCTCGCCTCATCGAGCTTCACGGTTTGCGCCACTTTCCCGTTGCACACCACCTCCAGGTGATCCACGGGCGCCCCCGACCGCAACTTTGCGGTGAAGGGAACTGCACCCTGCGCCGCATCGAATTTCAGTTCGCTTCCCACCATTTCTCCGCCCAGTGTGAACTCAATCAACGGACCATTCGTAGCGAAGCTTCGTCCCTGTTTCAGCTCGTTCATCCACGCTCCAACGGTCACCGGCCACACCGGCGTCCACACGTACACGCGGTCGAATCCCACTTGTCCGCGAATCGGCGCGGCATAATTCGTAGTCGCATCCGTTCCCCCTCCCGCAGGGACTTTGAATCCCAGGTTCAGCAGCTTGTACCACACCGTCGCCGTCGATTTGTGGTCGCTGAACCCCACAATCTCCATGTAGTCCAGTTTCCCCAGGGCCACATCCACCGGCAATTCATCGGTGATTTGCTGGGCGGGTTTTGCAAACGGATCCGGAACGTCGTCGAAAGGATGCACCGCCCCCACCAATGCGCCCTGTTCCTTCGCCATGTCGTAAACATCCGCGTTCATCGGATACAAACTCGCCGCCGCTGTATTCGGATAGCCCGCATAGCCGGGCAACAGCAGATGATCCTTCAGATCCAGGATTCCCCGGTGACCCCAATAGCTGGTATGAAATTCCTGCCCCTGAATAATCTGCGGACTCGCCTGTTCCTCCCCATTCTCGCCGAAGTTCACGAATTCAATGTCCGGAAATCTCTGTTCCTTATTCACCGCCAGATTGTTCACGTATTGTACGCCCTCGCCGTCCGCGATCACCCGCAACCAGTCCGGATCGTTTTGGTAAGTGCCTCCGTAATTCATGTGTACGTGCAGATCCGCGCCGCTCCAATGCTCCGTTTGTTTCCACGGAAGCGGTAGCCGCTGAAGCGTGATCCGAATCTCTTCCGTTCCGCCGCCGGCCACATCCACCGTTTGCTTCTCTAGCTTGTACTCCGGGCCCTTGCTTACCTCCAAGGTCACCTTGCCAGCCGGCGCTACGAAATCGTCGCTCGTATTCAGGTAAACGTAGTGCCTCTCAAACGGCCGTTCGCTCCGGTCGAATCCATCATCGGCGTGAACCGTGCTCTGCTGCCAACAAAACCGGCCCGTGTCGTCCGTCATGGAAACCCGCGCATTCGTCGGTGCGCCATTCTCGTCCTGCACAAACAGGTGTATGGTTCCTACGGGCTTCTTGAATTTCAAATTTTCCGCTGCAAACCCGGTGATTTGCTGAATTCCGCCTTGCGGAAAATCTTGCACTTCAATGGCGGTGCTGCCCGTAAAATTCGAAACGTACGCAATTTTCTTACCGTCCGGCGACCATCGCGGGTTGGTTTGATCCCAGTTCCCGTACGAAATCGCGAATGCATCGCCCCCGTTCGCAGGCATCACCCACAAATTCTGCCACTCCCTTCCCACATACGAGCTGTACACCATGCGTGATCCGTCCGGCGAAAAATCCGGTCGTGCCTTCCAACTCGTTTCCTCGTAGTGAACTTCCCGCGCTTCCGCCCCGGGCTCCGCCTTCATCTTCCAGAATCCGCCGGTCCCATAAATGTGCCCCTTGTTCGATACAAACAAAATTTCTTTCCCGTCCCGCGTCCACACCGGATTGATTTCCATCTCATATTGACTGTAGTAATAGCGCGGCAGCACACTTTTCGTTTCGCCAGTCAGTCGCGCCACATTCTTCAATTCGCCGTTCACAACTTCCGCCATAAACACGTGAAATCGCTTGTTGTACTGCGTCGAAACCCACACGATCTTTTTTCCATCGGGCGACCAGCGCGGTTCCACGTTCACCGCTCCCCCAGTCGTCAATTGCTTCGTAGTGCCGCTCGGCACGTCCAACAGCCACAATTCCATCGCGTTCTTTTGATACGACACGTACACCACACTCTTCCCATCCGGCGACCAATCCGGCTGGTAATCGTATCCAGGGCCGTCCGTCAATTGCTCCGCTTCCTTTGATTCCAGTTTCTGCCTCCACAACGATCCCGCCATCGAATACACCAGTTCCTGCGAGTCTGGTCCCCACGTCACACTACTCGGCCCGCTCGTTAACTGCGGCAAGTACAATTCGCGGTAATAATAAGGATGCGGTTCGTCAATTTGCGGCAGCACCGGCCGACGCTGCGCCAGCACCGGAGCCGCCAAGCAAACCACGCCACTACAAATCAGCGCCAATACTCGTCTCAAGGCTTCCTCCACTCCTCGCATCCTACATCAACTAGCGACACACCACTGCGTATCGCTCAGAGTCATCGCCGCCAGTTTCCTTGTGGAGGAAGTGCTTGGCACCGGGGGTCGGAGCTTCAGCTCCGACATAACCCATCCGCTCCAATTTGCTTTTTTGCCCGTGGGCCTTCAAACTCCCAACTTCGTCATTCCGAACGTAGTCTGCGCAGTGAGGAATCTCTCTTCCTCCGGTTCCGCAGTTGCACTCTTTAGCCCCTGAGGAATTGTTTTTTCGCTGCAACTGCAGGATCAAATCAACTAGGTGTCGCAATACAGGAAGTGCTTAGCTCCGACATAACCCATCCGCTCCAATTAGCTTTTTTGCCCGTGAGCCTCCAAACTCCGAACTTCGTCATTCCGAACGTAGTCTGCGCAGTGAGGAATCTCTCTTCTTCTGGCACCGCAGTTGTGCTGTTTTCACACGTACTCTGAGGAATTGTTTTTTGGCTGTACCTGCAGGATCAAATCAACTATCTTCCTTGCACCGCGAAGAAATTCTCACAGCGTCATCACGCCTACGCCAACCCCGCCTTCGTCAGCGGCATTTCCCGGTAGCGCTTCCCCGTGGCTGCAAAAACAGCGTTGTAAATCGCCGGCGCCACCGGCGGCAATCCCGGTTCCCCAACGCCCGCCGGGGGCGCCTCACTTTCCACAATATAAATATTCGTTTCCCGCGGCGCCGCGTTCATTCGCGCCACCTGGAACGAATCGAAATTCGACTGATCGATCACTCCATTTGTCGCCGTAATCTCGCCGTAAAACGCGATGCTTGTTCCCATTACTGCCGCGCCTTCAAACTGATGGTTCACAATGTTTGGATTCACCACTGTGCCCGCGTCCACCGCCGTGTCTACGCGTTGAATGTTCACTTTCCCATCTTTCACCTCGGCCTGCACCACCGTCGCCACATACGTCAGGAAACTCCGGTGCACCGCGATTCCCATTCCAAATCCATTCCCCATTTTCTGTTTGCCCCAGCCCGATTTCTCGGCCGCAATCTCCACCACGCGTCGGAATCGCGCGATATCGATAGGGTATTGACCATAATCCCCGTCGTAATTCGTGTAATCCTTCGGCAACTCTGTTTTCGGCACGATCCGGTCCGGTCCCAGCAATGCCAGCACATACTCCACCGGATCTTTGCCCGCGGCGCAGGCTAGTTCACACGCAAACGAGTGCACTCCATACGCATGATAAATATTTGCCACCGACCGCAACCATCCAATGCGCGTATGCGCGGGCGCCGGTCCATTTTCCGCGCGATGGTTCGCCAACGCGAACGGCACATCGCTGAATCCCAGCCCAATTTCTCCGGCGTCCGCATACTGGGCTGCGGGATCAAACGTAGTTCCAATCGGCGGAAACACGCTGCGCTGCAACCACGCCGTTGGTTTTCCGTCAGTCCCCAGCGACGCTTTGAAATACATCGCCGCCACGGAATGGAACGCATCAAACTTGACGTCGTCTTCCCGGCTCCACACTACTTTCACCGGTTTTCCAGTTCTCTTCGAAAGCACTGCCGCTTCCACCGCGAAATCCGGAAACGATTTTCGTCCGAATGCCCCTCCAAGCAGCGGCACATGCACCGTCACGTCTTCCTTCTTAATTCCTACTGCTGCGGCAATCGCCTCCTGCGCGCCTTGTGGGTTTTGCGAAGGCGCCCACGCTTCCACTTTTCCATCGCGATAATGGGCCAGCGCCGCGGGTGGTTCCATCGCCGCGTGCGCCAACATCGGCGCGTAGTACTCCGCTTCTACAATTGTGCCGCCCTTCGCAAAACCTTCCTCCACGTTTCCGTTTTCCCGCACCACTTTGCACGGTTTCCGCGCGGTTTCTTCCAGGTACTTCCGGAACGAATCGGAATTCCACACATCGTGCTCGCTCTTCGTCCATTCCACTTTCAATTTCTTTTTGCCCTGGAACGCCGCATATGTGTTTTCGGCAATCACCGCCACGCCGCCCAGCGCCTGCATGTTCACCGGCGGCTTGAACGCCTCGATTGTGGTCGTCTGCTTCACCCCGGGCACTTTCAGCGCCGCGGAATCGTCCACGCTCTTCACCGCGCCTCCAAAAACCGGCGAATGTGCGACCGATGCGTACAGCATGCCCTCGATGTGCGCGTCTTGGCCAAACGCGGCCTTCCCGCTCACCATATCTTTCAAGTCGTAAGTCGGTGCGGATTTCCCGATATATTTCCACTCGTTTCGCGACTTCAGTCGTACTTCTTCTTTCTTCGGCACCGGCAGTTTCGCGGCGGCGGCTGCCAACTCGCCATAGCCGAGTTTCTTTCCGCTCGCCTGGTGCATTACGCAACTCGAATCGGTCGTACACTCTTTCTCCGGCACCCCCCATTCCTCGGCCGCTGCCCGCACCAGCATCAAACGCGCGCTCGCTCCCGCCTCTCGTAATGGTTCGAAGAAACTCACCACCGAGTGGGACCCATCCGTATCCTGGTCGCCATATTTCGCGTCGCCCGGCGCTTGCACCACCTTCACTCGATTCCAGTCCGCATCCAATTCGTCCGCCACAATGCGCGGCAGCCCGCTGCGATTCCCGCTTCCCATTTCCGACCGGTGGCACACGATGAACACCGTTCCGGCCGTGTCGATCGCCACATAAACATTCGGCTGTAACACCGCCTTGGCCATGGCGTTCTCACCCGATCCAACTTCGGCCCCGAGTAACCGCGTCGGCAGAAATTGCGCGCCCACGATCAGCGCCCCTGCTCCCACGATGCCTTTCAAAAACCCGCGTCGGCTGGCATTTTCGATTTGAATCATGGCTTCACCTGGCAGTTATACGACGAAAATCCACCAAAATTCGTCTAAAACTGCACTCTATCCTACCTGGTTTCTCTGGGCTTTCAATACCGTGCACTCGCGGATCACCTTGCCGGTTTCTATTCCGCCTTCTCCGAAACCAACACTTCTTGTGGCATAGCTGGGATCGCATGCATCGTCGTGTGCGGAAATCCAGCCTTCCGGAACATTTCTTTATATTCCGAAAAGGTATACGCGTCCCCCGCATCTGTGCCAATCAACATATTCAACGGAAACGCCGCTTCCGTCGGCGGGCTCACACGATCGTCATTCGGGACGAACTCCAGCGTCACTACTCGTCCCCCTGTTTTCAACGCCTGATGCACTCGCCGCATCAGCACCACGCAAGTTTCCTCATCGAAATGATGAAAAATATTTGTCGGCAGCACCACATCGTACCCGTCGCCCAGTTCCGCCTCGAACGCGCTCCCTGGCCGTGCCGTGTAACGCTCCGCCACGCCCGCCTTCGCTGCATTTTCCTTCGCCACTTCCAGCACGGCCGGCCAATCTACCGCGGTAATTTGCGCCTTCGAATTCTGTTTCGCGATGGTAATGCCATACATCCCATGACCCGCCGCAATGTCCAGCACGCGCATCGGCCCTGCCTCTTGCGCTTCCACAAGCTGCGCAATAAATATCGCGCTCGGCACCGTCAATGGTGCCATTGGCCGTGCGAACGACACCCAAAGCTCATCGTTGGGCGCCCGGTTACCCCCTTTTTCGTGTAATGTCCCGCCGCGTTTCACTATTTCGGGCAAGCGTGCCAGATTCTGGTAATGCTGCTCGTTGCTCAGGAATCCCACAATCGTTCCCATATAGTGTGCCGAGCGCTTGCTCAAAAATAGTGCGGCGTCTTCGCTCAAACTGTAGAGGCCGTCTTCTTTTCGCAGAAATCCTTGAATCGTCAGGAAATCGCTGAGGATGCGCACGCCTCGCTCCGACGCCTTCAGCCGCTTCGCAATGTCCGCCAGCCGATGATTGCCTTCATCGATCGCCGTGAACAGATCCAGCTCAATCGCCGTTTTTAACGCTGCGGTCTGCTGGTGTGCGTGCAACGCCTGAAAAATATGTTCCGGGGACGGTCGGCGGGAAGGGGAAGTCGTAGCCATGAGCGTGTGGCTCTCCTCTTTGTCAGTTTTTGCCAGCAATCGGCGCTCATTCACTATAAATGTGCCGCGTATTCAGCGCAATCTCGTTTGCTCCTCCAGACTCTCTGCTGTCATACTGCTTTCCCGCGGTTCTGAGGATTTCCATACATGAAGCGTGAATATCACCGCTGGTACTCGTCTCGCCTGGGCTTCGAATTAGGCGTGGTGGTTTACGGCCACTGGGGTCCGCCGCTGCTCGGTTTTCCCACCAGCGCGGGCGATGAATGGGAACTTGAAGGCCAGAGTATGGTTGGCGCGATCTCCGATTTTATCGATGCCGGCCGCGTTAAACTGTACACCGTCAATTCCATCAACGGCCTTAGCTTCTATAATAAATCCGCGCATCCTTTTCATCGCAGCTACGTGCAATCCGTTTTCGACTCTTATCTTCGTGAAGAAGTGGTTCCCTTCATCTGGAACAATTGCCAATCCCAGCCCCCCATTTCCACCATGGGCTCTTCCTTCGGTGCCTATCACGCCGCCAACTCGCTGTTCAAACATCCCGATATGTTTAAGCGCTGTTTCGCCATGTCCGGGCTTTACGACTTGAGAAGCTTCATGGACGGCATGTACGACAACAATTTTTATTTCAATAATCCCGTCGATTATCTACAAAATCTTTCCGACCCCTGGTATTTCGAGCAGTTGGCTTCCTGCGACATTCACCTGATTACCGGCTGCGGTCCGTGGGAACGGAGCGGTCCAACCTATCGCCTCTCCGAAGTTCTCTCCGGCAAAGGGATCCGCCATTCCCTCGACGATTGGGGACCGCAGGGCGGCCACGATTGGCCCTTCTGGAAAAATGAGATGCGCGAGTACCTCTCCAAACTCTTCTGACTATCGCGCAAGCTAATCACATACAATTCGACCGAAGCAGCGGTCATTCCGAACGAGTCTTCGGAGTGAGGAATCTGTCTTTCTTTCGTATTTCAGGTACGAGAAATCTGAGGTCCAGGCCAAGAAATTCCAGCACGGCAGTTCATTCACGTGCTTGATACCTACGCCAGCCCCAAATGATCCAACTGATACCGCCCCTTCTCGATCACCTGGTCTTCATCGATCCACACATCGCAATCACGCGTCAGCACGTCCACGTGGGTGCGCGACGCCCAGTCAGCATGTGTTTGGCTGCCGTAAGGGTCCCCAAACGCGATATGCACGCCCGGAAATTTCTCGTCCTGCAATAAAATTCCGATCATCCGAGACAATCCCAGGTTCGTCCCAAATGCCAATTCCCCCACGCGGTCGCTGTTCTCGTCGGTATGGCAATAACTCCAAAACTCTTCCTCCAAATCCTTCCGCGGGCATTCCACATGCACCAGCCGTCCACCCGCAATTTTCATTACCAGCGGCGTCGCCTGCAAATCTCCGTACTTCCCATTGAAGTGATCGCCCGCGGTCGCGTCGCACACAAACGTGCCATCCACCGTCGCCGGTGTTGTAAACACTTCGCCCGCGGGCAAGTTCGACCAATACCTTGGGCTGATCAGCCCGCTCGTCTTCACCCAATCCAGCTTCGGATTAAAGTGCGCCGTTAACGAAGTTCCCGCCTTCGTCTCCACGGTCAGCGTTTCCGCATGCACCATGCGTTCCCGCAACCGGTCGCTCAACTCATCCACCTTCCGGTAATCCGCGCGCATGCCCTGCTGCATAATCTCCGGCGTAACGCCAATCATGTGCGCATAGCGAATCTGCCGGCGTTCCACCACTCGCACAATTTCCATGCGCGCGGTCAATTCGCCCGGCTGCGGCGTCATGCACAGCACGCCCACATCCGTCTTTTCCAACGCGGCCAGCACTGGTCGCGGCGCACCCTTCACCGGGCGCGGTCCAAAATCCTCCAGTAGCATGCCCGTGAATTCCGCCCCTCGCTCTTTCAGCGCGTTCTCCAGGCTCGCGCCCACGCTCCGGCTCACTTCATCCGCGATAACCAACACCTGCTCGCCCGCTTGCACACCCAGGCACACTTCCACCGCGTTCCTCGCGCCGGGCATCAAACTGCTGGGTGCATGTCCAAAAGACATCCTTCTATTTTAACGGATTTCCCGCCGTGGCCAAATTACCTTTGCATTATTTATCGTCTACGCTCTGGCTCGCGACCCTCGCCGCTCCGCCCGTTTCGGCTCCACCCTAAACGACGGAATTTGCCCTCCGCCGCTGGTTACATTCGCCAAGCTCGTGGCGCTCAAACGCGTCAAATATCCTGCCAACTTTCCTCGGAACAAATAGGGCGCGAAATCCACCAGCATGTTCTTGAATTCCACTTTGTTTCCCTTGCCAATATGCGGAAACACGCCGCGCCGCATCGGAATGCGCTCCTGCACGATCCAGCAGCCTTCTTGCCCCTTGCTCCCTCGCAACGCTTGCTCGATCGCCTCATCCCAATCCTTTTTCTCGACTTCCCACCCCAGCGTCACTCCCTTGCCTCCAAACTCATCGCTTGGTTTCATCACCAGGTTTTTCCGGTTCTTTCGAATGAACTCCAGCAATTCGATGGACTCGTCGCCATATTGCGTCTTCACGTCGGCCACCACGCGGGTCCACGGCACATGCCGCTGAATCAACTCGCGCTCGTGGCTGGAAAAATAACGGCCATTTTGCTCGTCCGTCAGCACCGCGAAAAATGCTTTCACATGCGGAATCTTGCATCGGAAATTGTTGGCCACGCACACCGCCCCAGCTTCATACGCCTTCACGATCGCTTCGCATTCCTTCGGGCGTGCCACAATATCGTTGATCAGCACCCGCCGGTACAACAGCTCAATCGTTTTTCCTTGCGCCACCAATCGCTTGCCATCGAACTCCAATTCCCGCGGGTCCGCCAGCAACACCGGAATACCCAGCTTCTCGAAGCGTTCCTGCAAAATCTCGAATTCCCTCCATGTCGGCACTTCTTTCCAGTCCACAATCGCCATTTGCGGCCGCTTGGTCTGTCCACCCCACTCCACATACGTCAGGATCAGCGCGTCCAGCAATTTCGCCGACAACGGATAACTGTGCGCCTCGAACCGTTTCTTGAATTCCTCCATCACCGGCAATTGACTGAAAATATCCGAAAGCGATTCCGAATAACCCGCTCCGGCGGGCGATTCGCCATTGTATTCGGTGAACTTCAGTGATTCCGGCAGCAGAAACGCATCCAATCGCGACGCCGCGCTTGCCGGCGAATACCCGCCCTTCATGCGCACCAGCCGTTCTTCTTCCGGACGCAGATGAAATTGCCGCAACAGCGAATCGTCTTCCAGCGCCGCGGTGGTCAACCGCTCCGCGATCGCCGCCACCATCTCCGCCACTTTGCGCACTCGCTGTTCGTCCTGAGGCGAAAGGAACACCGGTCGCAGAAATGGACAATGCACCCGTTCTCCAAATGTCAACTTGGCGGCGCGCACTTGGTCCAGAAAGTGAGTTGCCAACTCGGGAGACTTCTTCACCAACGGGCGCAGCAATTCGTCCCAGCATTCCACCGGGTCCGGATTTCCAGCGATTCGACCTTTCATTGTTCCCATCGGCGGGCGCTTGCGGGAGCGCTAGAACCCGCAGCTTGCGACGTCTGCACCGTGCGTGGCCCGCCTGTGAATCCCGCCGGCGCTCCCATCCCCAGCATCTCTTCCCACCGCGGCCAGGTATTCGCCACATTGCCGTGCAGCGCTCGATCAATTACCAGGCGCGCCATTTTTTCCACCACATGCTCGAAATAGAATTCCGTGATGCGGTCTCGCTCGAAATCCGGCGCGGGATTCAAGAAATCAATCGCATATGGCACGCTATCCTTCACTGCGAATTCGATGGTATTCATTTCGTAACCCAGCGCAAGATTAATCGTCTGTGCATCCTTCACCACACGCGCGCCCAGTTCCGGCTTCAGGTAATTGTGCTCCACCAGATACCGCCGTTCTTTCGGGTCGTAGGCCACCGGCAAAATATCCGTCTTCCCAAACGTGAAGCAACGCACATACTGCTCGAAATCGATGAACTCCTGCAGCGTCATGCAGTATGGTGAAGTCTGGTCGTAAGCCTGCAGCAATTCCTCCTCATTATTCACCTTGTAAACGTGTTTCCACCCGCCGCCCGAAAACGGCTTCAGAATTGCCGGCCGGCCCACATAATCCAGCAACGCCACCCAATCCATCGGGTATTTCAGATTCCGCAGCGACTCCGACTGTATGTCCACGTTCGCTGGGTAGCCTTTTTGCGGCAGCAACACCGTCTTCGGAATGGCTAAGCCCAGTTTCGTAGCCAGCGTGTAATTGAAAAATTTATCATCCGCCGTCCACCAGAACGGGTTGTTGATCACGTAAGTTCCCTGCAGCGCCGCGTGCTTCAGGTACCCTCGGTAATATTCCACTTCATGGGAGATCCGGTCCACGATCACCCGGTATTCCGCCGCTTCTCCCATTTTTGTGCCGCCCAGTTTCACAAGTTCCGCGGTCACTCCCTCTTTTTGGCCGAGTTTATTCACGCGTTCGATAAACGCCGGAGGAAAACTGAATTCTCGCCCGCACAACAATCCCACTTTCACCATAGTTCTCCTCTTTCTTTGATTGCAACCACCAAGAGGCCCTTACTGCACCATCCCTGCCGTATTCGATCGGATATCCAGTGCGCTCGCTCGGGTTTCCCTCACCAGGTGTCTCACCACTTCTTTCAAGTCGCCCGTCTGTTCATAGACTCGCATCTGCCGTTCTGCGCTAGTTCCTTCGTTCAAGATTGTATGAATATATTGCACCGCGCTGCGGCTTCCCAGTTCATCCACAACATCATCCACCAAATCCAGCAGTTCGGGAATCAATGCCTTCATCGGGACCTCTTCTTCTTTCCCGAAATCAATCATCTTGCCTTCGATTCCATACCGCGCCGCCCTCCATTTATTCTCCTCGATCAGCGCGCGCTGGTAATTGCGCCAGCCCATGTTCCGGGTGTATAGCCGGTGCAGTTTCACCACAATCGCCTGAGTCAGCGCGGCGATCGCTACCGCCTCTTCCACCTTCGTCGGCGTGTCGAACATCCGGAATTCCAGCGTTCCATACGTTGGGTGAGGCCGCACATCCCACCAGATTTTTTTCCCGTTATCGATGCAATTCAGCCGGATCAGCAGGTTCACGAAATGTTCGTACGCGCTCCAGGAATCGAATTGTTCCGGAATCCCCGTCCGTGGGAAGCGCCGGAACACCGTCGTGCGGAACGACTTCAGCCCCGTACTTCTACCCATCCAGAACGGCGAACTCGTTGAAAGCGCCAGCAGGTGCGGCACAAAATACCGCACCATATTCATCAGGTCGATGGTCGTCTGCTTATCCGGCATGGCCACGTGGATGTGCATTCCAAATATCAGCAGCGATCGCGCCAGTTGCCCCATTTCCTCCACGATATTCTGATAGCGCTCGCCCGGCGATATCACTTGATCGATCCAGCTGGAAAAAGGATGCGTCCCCGCCGCCGCAACTTGCAGCCCGGTGCTCTCCGCGGCGGACACCAGTTCGCTTCGCGTCCGGTGCATCTCCAATCGCAACTCGCTGATGTTCTCGCAGATCTTTGTGCCCGTCTCCACGATTGACTGGTGCATTTCCTGCTTCACCTGGTCGCCCAGTCCACGCGATACCGCCGCCGACAGCAATTGCACTACGTGCGAACGCAACTCCAGCGTCTCTGGATCTATGATTTGGAATTCCTCTTCCACTCCGATGGTGAAGCGGTGAGCCATTTGTGGCCCTCCGGACGCGCAGGATTACTGGGGCTTCGGAGCCAGTATCATACTCCATCTCTGTCAATTTGGTTCTAGACGCTGCTTCCTGCACTTGGCAAACTCCCTCTCATGCAAATCGCCCCGTTCCGGATCGAAGAATACATGGGCAAGTACGAATTTTCCGCCAAGTATTTGCTCTCTTCTTCCGATGCCGAGTCCCAAACCATTGAAGACCTGCTGGCCCTCGAACCCGGCGCCCACGATGCCTTCTTGAAGCATTGGTGTGGATACACCGAATCCCCCGGCGCGCCGTGGTTGCGCGAGGTGCTCGCCACCATCTACCAGCAAATGCATCTCGACGATCTCGTCGTGGTTTCCGCCGCCGAAGAAGCCATCTTCCTTTTCTATTACGCGCTTCTGACTCCACAGGATCACGCCATCGTCGAAACCCCCTGCTACGAAAGCGCCCTCACCATTCCGAAGAGCACCGGTGCCGCCGTAAGTGAATGGCATCGTTTCTCTACGAATGGCTGGGCTCACGATCTCGATGCGCTCGAACGCCTCATTCGCCCTAACACCCGTTCGCTATACATCAACACTCCCCATAACCCCACCGGGCTGCTCATGCCGCCGCCCGTCTTCCGCTTAGTGCTTGATCTTGCCGCCAAACACGGCATTTACGTTTTTTGCGATGAAGTTTACCGCGAGCTGGAGCACGATCTTGCGACGCGCCTTCCCGCCGGATGTGATTGCTACGAGCGCGCCCTCAGCCTCGGTTCCGTCAGCAAAACCTACGGCCTGCCGGGCCTGCGCCTGGGCTGGCTGGCCTCCCGTGATCGCGCGTTTTTGCAGAAGATCATTTCCCTCAAGCACTACACCACCATCTGTTCTAGCGCTCCCAGCGAATTCCTTACCGCCTTGGCCTTTCGCCATCGCCAGAAACTGATCGATCGTAGTCTCCAGATCGTCTTGCGGAATCTTCCTCAGCTTTCGGCCTTCTTCACTCGCCACAGCGACCTGTTCGAGTGGACCCCACCGGTCGCCAGCACCATCGGCTTCGCCCGTTTCAAGCCTCAACAGGACGTACAACTCTTCTGCGAACAAGTCGTCGATCAGTCCGGCGTTCTTCTTCTTCCCGGCACCGTTTATGATGAACCTCGCCACATTCGTTTCGGTTATGGCCGCCGCAACATGCCGGAAGCCCTCGCTGCGTTCGATTCCTGGCTCTCCACGCGTTTCCAAACATAATCACGCACACAACAATCCCATTCGGCACTGCGACACCATTACACGGTCATTTTATTTGGTAAGAGGAGCAGCTTCTGTGAATGATTTCGTGGCCGGCCCTGCGTACCCCAGGTAATCATCCGAAAACAAAAAAAGGGCCAATACTCACTGGCCCCTTGATACTTCGTCACCTTTGCTGCTCTGCTGGTTTACGCTGTTCCTCCCATTGACCGCCTCGCCTGGAAGCACTCCCGGCAAAACACCGGCCTTCCCTGCGTCGGCTTAAATGGGACGGTTGTCTCTTTCCCGCATTGCGAACACGTTGTTTTGGTTTCCGAACGCATCGGCCCGCCGCCACCTCCGCCAGTTTCGGCTCGTTTGGCCTTGCAGGTCTTGCATCGTTTTGGTTCGTTTTTGAAGCCTTTGTCGGCGAAAAACATCTGTTCGCCGGCCGTAAATATAAACTCGGCACCACACTCCGAACACTTCAGTACCCTATCGTGGAATTCCATGGCCCGCTCCCCCGGACCCAGTTCGGGACAGTGGGACCGACTCGTCTTTCACCATGGGCCTGGACTGAAGACCAGGGACGTGCTCTGGGGACTTCAAGCACAGATCCTTAGGGCCTGCGGGCGAAGAACCTGAACGTATTCCCAACATTTCTGCCTGACTGGGGCCTGATCCCGGAAGTGCGGCGCCGAGCCGCGTCGTTCACAGTTTTTTAATCCTGTTCCCGACGCTGCTTCTTGCGCAGTCGCTTCCGCGAAAGCGCTTCTTTTGCCCGGCGCTTCTCGCCAGGCTTCATATAGAAGCTGTGCTTCTTGATTTCCTTGATGATGTCTTCCTGTTGCACTTTGCGCTTGAAACGACGCAGTGCATTCTCCAGAGACTCACTCTCTTGGATAATTACTTCTGCCAATGCAATTCACCCCATTCCGGTTCGAATTATTGCTTACCTGGTAGTGCGCCCGTCTACAGTTCGCACTACACCTGGATACAGTATCTCACGAGGGTGCTGGCCTCTTGTAGTCAATTGCGCCTGCATAAGTCAAGTACTCTTTCGTCTATGTCCTTCCACGGTTCCCCTTGTGCTGCCCAAGGTACTGTTGATCGAAAGATAACCCATCTCGCCGTCATCCCTGTTTCTACTCACTGTCTCCATTTGCATCTGCTGGTACACTGTCTGCCGGGAGCTCAATCGTATGCCTGAAATGCGCGATGCCCTTGGAGTTCTTCTCGCCGGCGGTCAGGGCGAACGCCTTTGGCCGCTCACTCGCGACCGCGCCAAACCCGCCGTTCCCTTTGGCGCACTCTACCGCATCATCGACATTACCCTTTCCAATTGCGTTAATTCCGGCCTCCGGCGCGTCTTCACTCTTACCCAATACAAGGCCCTCAGCCTCTCCCGCCACGTGCGCGCCGGCTGGACCCCGCTGATGGGTCTTGGCGACTTCATCGAAGTCCTTCCTCCCCAGATGCGCGTCTCCCAGCAGTGGTATCAAGGCACCGCCGACGCCGTCTACCAGAACATCTACTCCATCGGCAGCGAGCGCTCCAAATGGGTCTTCATCCTTTCCGGCGATCACATCTATAAGATGAACTACGCCAAAATGCTTCAGCAGCACGTCGATTCCGGCGCCGACGTCACCGTCGCCACCATCGAAATTCCTTTTACGGAAGCTGCCAAACAATTCGGCGTCATCGAGGTCGACCGGCATTGGCGCATTTGCGGGTTCGACGAAAAGCCCGCCAAGCCCAAAACTTCGCCCCACAAGCCCACCCATTGCAACGCCTCCATGGGCGTTTACATTTTTAATACCCAACTCCTCATCCCCGTCCTCATGGCCGATTCCGAAGATCCCAAATCTGCTCACGACTTTGGCAAAGACATACTCCCCCGCATCATTTCCAAGCACCGCGTCTACGCCTATAACTTCGTCGACGAAAACAGTAAGGAATCCCTCTATTGGCGCGATGTCGGCACCATCGATGCCTATTACGAAGCCAACATGGACCTCGTCAGCGTTTCCCCAGTCTTCAACCTCTACGACAAAAACTGGCCCTTGCGCACCTGGCAGCACCAATATCCTCCCGCCAAATTCGTGTTCGCCGATGAAGAGCGCATGGGCGTCGCTCTCGATTCCATTGTCGCCGGCGGCTCCATTCTTTCCGGCGGTCGGGTTCGCAACTGCCTCATCGGCTACGATGTCCGCGTCAACAGCTTCTGTGAAGTCGAGACCTCCATCATCAACAATCACGTGAATATCGGCCGCCATTCCAAAATTCGCCGCGCCATCATCGATCGTCACGTCAGCATTCCAGAGCGCACCGAAATTGGTTATGACCTGGAAGCCGACCGCGCTCGTTACCACGTCACTCCGTCCGGCATCGTCGTGGTCGTTCGTCAGGAGTCCCTAATCGAAGAGCCCGAAACCCAGTGATCTGAAAGCCATCCTTTCAACTCAACTTCCAACCTCTGCCCTCTGCCTTCAGCGTCACCGTTCGCGGACCACGGGCCACGAACCGCGGGCCACGGCCTCCAATGTTCGCCCGTCACTCGTCATCCCCTCCACCTCTGCTACAATTTTCCTTCTGTAAACCACACAGGAGAATCCACCATCATGTCCACCAAAATCACCCGCGTCCACGCGCGCCAAGTCCTCGATTCGCGCGGCAATCCCACGGTCGAAGCCGAAGTCACCCTGGAATCCGGCGCGTTTGGTCGAGCCATTGTTCCCTCCGGCGCTTCCACCGGCGAACACGAAGCCATCGAACTGCGCGACGGGGACAAGTCCAAATATCTCGGCAAAGGTGTCCTGAAAGCCGTTGCCAACGTCAATACCGAAATCGCCAAATCCGTGATCGGCACCGACGCCGCCGATCAGCGCGCACTGGACCAAAAAATGATCCAGCTCGATGGCACCTCCGGTAAATCCCGCCTCGGTGCCAACGCGATCCTTTCCGTCTCCATGGCCGCTGCTCGCGCCGCTGCTGCCGATGCCAAAGAACCGCTGTACAAATACATCGCCCGTTACTCCAGCGATCATTCCGGAAATCTTTTGCCCCTGCCGATGATGAACATCCTCAATGGCGGCGCCCATGCCGACAGCTCCGTCGATTTCCAGGAATTTATGGCCATACCCATAGGTGCTTCCAATTTCGCCGAAGCCCTGCGCTGGGGCGTCGAAGTTTTCCACTCGTTAAAAGCCGCTCTCAAGAAGCGCGGCTACTCCACTTCGGTCGGCGACGAAGGCGGTTTCGCGCCCAGCTGCAAATCCAACGAAGAAGCCATCCAGATTGTTCTCGAAGCCATTTCCGCCGCTGGTTACAAGCCTGGCGAACAGGTGGCCATCGCCATCGATCCCGCCGCCAGCGAGTTCTTCGACAAATCCACTGGCAAATACGTCTTCAAGAAATCCGACAAGTCCATCCACACGTCCATGGAACTGGCCGATTACTGGGTCAGGTGGGTCGAAAAATATCCCATCGTTTCGCTGGAAGATGGCATGGCCGAAGACGATTGGTCCGGCTGGAAAATCCACACCGATTTGCTCGGTTCCAAAAATTCCAAAAAGCGCATTCAGCTCGTCGGCGACGATAATTTCGTCACCAACACCGAGCGCCTCGCGCGCGGCATCAACGAAGGCATCGCCAATGCCATTCTCATCAAGCTCAATCAGATCGGCACAGTCACCGAAACGATTCAAGCCATCGAGCTCGCCCGCAAAGCTGGATACAAGTCCGTCATCTCTCATCGCTCCGGCGAAACGGAAGACACCTTCATCGCCGATTTCGCCGTCGGCACCGGCGTGGGCCAGATCAAAACCGGCTCCGCTTCGCGTACCGACCGCATCTCCAAATACAACCAGCTCCTGCGCATCGAAGAAGAACTAGGCCCCAAAGCCCGCTTCGACGGCCACGCCCCCCTCAAATAGCGCAGCCATTCGCAGTGGTGTCCCAGAGCCCATCTCTTCAGGAGGTGGGAGCTTCAGCTCCCACGCAAACGCTCCGCAGCGAATTGGGCTTCAGCCCCTGAAGACGACTTCCCCATTCTCGCACTTTAAGGGTGGGCTCTTCTTCTCTCGCAACACTCCCTATCCCAAGGGTGTCATTCCGAGCGAAGCGAGGTACGTTTTTCCATCGCGCCTGTTGCGATGAATCTCTCTTCGATCCTCGTCGCACCTCAACTCCGCCACGTCTATTTTCCAATTTCTACTTCTCGCTTGGGTTCTGCCTGACACCTTCACAGCCTGCGCAAAAACCCGCGCGGTTTGTGGGTCGTGGCTTTAGCCGCGACATCACTGCAGGGCAATACATTGGCCTTCAGCCCCTGAACGCTCAGCTTCCTCTTTCTACTTTCTATTTTCCATCTTCTATCATCGATTCTCTCGTCACTCGCCACTGCCCCTTCGGTTGCCTGCCGCACGCACGCGGCGAAGGATCTCACCTCACCGCGTCTCGTCTCGATTCCCCCCAAAAAAAGTACACGATTATTCACTTCACAAAACGTATGGAAGGGGTGATATAAGTGCCCCTGGGCCGCACCGACGACTATCAACTTGAGAAAAGAAAGCGGCTTTCAGGCAGGAGGAAAGCCGTGACATTCATTTCCGCATTTCGTGCCGACAAAGGAATTGTTTTGGGTGCAGATTCTCAGGAAACCCTAGGCGATTGGAAAATGGTTGTCGATAAACTGGACCCACGAAGATCGGGGAAATATGACTTGGCAATGGGAGGTGCTGGTCTTGGGCATCTCGTGGATAGTCTGTTCGATCATATTTTGGAATGGGCGGAGGAAATAGACACGATATCGCAGCGCGAGATAATACGCTTTTTGCGTACTAAGGTTAGGGATTTTTATGCAGTTGAGGTTGCTGCGTATCCCTCCAAACAAAATAAATTAATCAGCGTGGTACTTTGCATGAAGCATGTTTCGCATCCAGATCTTTTCCTTTTCCAGATACGTGGGACGACGGTTGTTCCCGTGGGTCCTTTCGCATTGGTTAGCTTAGATACTCCGATAATCCAGCATTTTGTTAGAAGACTTTATAGAAAAAACCTTCCGATAAGTCAGTGCGTTTTGCTGACAATATATCTATTTTCCATTGTTGGTTCGATTTCTACATGTGTTGGCGGAGATACCTGCATAGTGATTGCAGGTCCGAATGGAATTCGGGTACATGAGGCGCTTTATGTAGACAAGATTCAGCGAAACATGGATATGTTCACAAAGCTTATAGATAAGCTGGTGCCACGTTCCAACAATGCCCCGTTTCAGAAGAGAAAAGCCGGGGTGCCCCAGGTTCGACGTTTGAACCTCGGCCTCTCCGACCCGCGTGTTGATTCCCAACTATCAACAACCACCACGTCATTCCGAGCGAAGCGAGGTACGTTTTTCCATCGCGTTTTCTGCGATGAATCTCTCTTCGATCTTGACTATCGCATCAAGAATGCAGCCCCCGAATCTGTTTCCGCTAATCCCATAGCCCTCATTTTCCACAACCTATTCGAATGGTGGATAAAACGTGCCCAATATGTACATAGTCGTGTATTGACGCTATAGTATCTATTCGCCTATTCTTTCCTCATGACTACACGACAACCAGGTTCCAACTTCACCGACCTCTGTAAATTCGCTTTCGCCGATGGCCGTATGTGCGCCATGCCCGGCCTTCCCGCCTTCAACGGCTACTGCCGCTCCCACGCTTCGCTCGGCCGTCCCAAGCCTCCCACGGAAGAAAACCTCATCGCGGAAATTCTAGAATTTGTCAATCCCGAAACCGGCCACATCGACGTTCATGGCGCTCTCCAGCAGGTCTTCAGGGCCATGGCCGCCAACAAAATCTCCACCCGCCGAGCCGCCACCTTCGGCTATCTCGGCCAACTTATCCTGCTCTCCGATCCCACGAAACCCTCCAAGCAGGAACACATGCGTGAAGTCCACGACCTCTACAACATGACCTCTTCAGCTCCTCGCGCGAAGCGATCTTCGCCGGCTTGTGGTGCCACAATCCATTCTCCCAAGCCAGCCGCCACGCCCGCTGATGCATGCTGCCAGAACAAATCCTCGTTTCGTCGGAAACCGGCCCAAAAGATGGAAGTCGTCGGTGACTAAGTCATTCTGCATCGATCTCCAGTCCAATTCAATTTTCGCCCAGCAAGCGCTCGTGTTCCTCTGTGCACTCCGTAGTGACCAAGCATTCTCCGCTAACTCCAATGATTCCCACACATACAGGCCAAATCCCCGTAACTCCAATGATTCCCACACATCCGAGCTACCCGGGGGGGTGGGGGGTAGCGAAATGCCAATGCTTCAACACGCGGACTTAAGCGCTCGCACTCCGCGAATTCTTTTCCCTTCGCATCTCCGCCAGCACCAAACGAATCTCATCGAACGTCACTTCCTCCGGCAACGCTTCTTTGATCGGCTTCATCCATTCCAATCCTGCCTTCGCGCACGCTTCACGAATCTGCTGATGCCGTTCCGCCGCCATCCACTTCTCTTGAAATTCCACTTCGCCCTTTTCCACCAAGTCCGCGACCAGCGCGATCACCGAACTCACTTTTCGCCCGCGAATCTGCGCGATCTCCTCAAACGTATGTCCCTGTTCCAGCAACTCGCGCGTTTCCTCCGACGCATTGGACGCCTTAGCCCGGCATTCTTTGCTGGCTCGTTCGCCTTTCTCGAACCGCGCAAACAGCTCCAGAATTTCCTGCCCGTACATTTCGCATTTCTTTTCGCCCATCCCCGAAACCTTGCGCAACTCCTGCAGATTCCTCGGCCGTTTCACACACAGTTCGTCCAGCGTGGTGTCGTGCAACACGATAAACGCCGCGATCATTTTCTCCCGCGCGGTTACCCGTCTCCACTCCCGCAAAAATTGCCGCAACTCCTCATCCACGTTAGCCGTTGTAGGCCCATCAAACGCCATTTGTTCGATGGCCCGGTTAGCATTCGCCCATCGCTTCGGCTGCGGGGGAACAGCCAAAGCCGCATCATGGGCTCTGTTTCGGTTCGCGCTTCGTCCGCTCTTTCCCGCTGCACCCGCTTCGGAGGCCATCCACTCCGGCAAACCAGCGCAGCTATCGCACACCCCGCACTTTTCCCACTTCACGCTTTCACCGAAATATTCGCAGATGTGCTTCTGCCGGCATCGGCTGCCATTCACGAACGCCCGCATCAAGTCGTAACGCCGCCACGCCCGCGATTTCTCCGCCTTGTCGCTGATTTGATTGATGAAGTAGGTGTGCAGCGCATTGTCTTTTTTCTGCCACAGCAAATAACAATCAGCAGGCAGGCCATCGCGGCCCGCTCGTCCGGTCTCCTGGTAGAGCTGCTCGACGCTGTCCGGCAATCCCAGCCGCACCACCGCGCGCACGTTCGGCTTGTTGATCCCCAGTCCAAATGCGATCGTGCCCACCAGCACCCGCGCTTCTTCGTTCATCCACTTTTCCTGATTTGCCCGTCGCGTCCCGGCATCCATTTGCCCGTGATAGCCCACCGCGGCGATGCCGTTTTCTCCCAGCAGATCGATGATCTCCCCCACGCGCGCCACCGTCGGCGAGTACAAAATCACATTGCCGTGTTTCACGCGGCTAACTGCTTCCAACAGGCAGTCGTCCTGCGTCTGTGCTTTGCACTCCTTCACGAAGTAGCGCAAGTTTTCGCGCCGGAAGCTCGAAACCGACCTCAGCGGATCCTTCAGCCGCAGTTGTTCGACGATGTCGTGGCGTACCTGTTGTGTTGCGCTCGCGGTGAAAGCGGCAATGGCCTGCTCCGGGAACATCTCCCGCAATTTGCGCAATTGCCGGTACTCGGGCCGGAAATCATGTCCCCATTGGGAAATGCAATGCGCCTCGTCGATCGCAAAGAACGATACCGGTACTCTCTTCAACCATTCCGCCGTTCCATCCATCACCGCGCGCTCGGGCGAAACGTAAATCAGCCGGTATTCTCCCGCCGCGGCTTTCTGTTTCACCTCGTGACGATCCGCTTCTACCACCGCGCTGTTCAGGAACACTGCGGGAATGCCCATCTGCCGCAATTGCGCCACCTGGTCCTGCATCAATGCGATCAGTGGCGAGATCACCACCGCCGTTCGCCGCTCGTCCAGCACGGCCGGCAACTGATAGCACAAAGATTTGCCACCGCCGGTCGGCATGACCACGCAAACGTCGCGTCCCCCGGCCAACCCGCGTACGACCTCCTCTTGGCGCGGCCGGAAGTCGTCATAGCCCCAATATCGCTTGAGCGCCGTAGCGAACCTGTCCGGCGCCGGCGCCATCGTTTGTACAACTGCGGCCTTCCCACCGGCCATGTGGCCTCCGCGGATGGATCTTGAGCCAAGAAGCGAACCGCTCAATATTCGCCTTTCGTTCGCCTTAGGTCAAGTACAAAAGAATTCATATTATCCGAATAGTTATCCACATTTTCACAGCCCCTGTGAAAAAGCTTGGCAGCTCCATGTATCATGCCCCAGCTGCCCGGTCGCTTCTCGCACCCCCTATCCGCCTCGGCAAAGCCGTCGTTCAGTCAACTTCCGTATTTACTATCCATTTACTATGGAAATGTCGGCGGAATGTCGGCGCGCCGACCAAAACTCCGATGTGTGCTGGTCCAGGGCGTTATGTACTTTATGGTAAAAACAGCTCGGTTAGTATGCGGTCTGCGTACGCCGATGCGCATGGCGACCGGACCGCGATTGCTGGATCCAGCGGAAGACCGACAAGCCGCTTCCCGCCACGGCAATCACGATAAGCCCGATAATTACGTATTCGACAACCGGAGATTTGGCGAGATTCAGAATACCCTTCCCGTACACGATCGCCAGCCCACCTTCCGCACTGAAACGCACCAGCCGCGCACCCGCGACGATCGCCAGCAGCTTCTTTCTGGGATAGCCAGTTCCGGCAGCCGCCACCACGAATGGAGTGAACGGAAATGGCGGAGGAATTACCGCCGAAAGCGCCAGCGCCCAGCCGGCATGCTTGCGTAACTGCGATTCCACAAACTTGAAACGCCGCCCTCCGACTTTTTCCCGCACTCCTTCTTCCGCTTTGCGGCTCAGCACATCCGTAATTGCGCATCCGATCGTCGAGCCCAACGCAGCCATCACCGCGTAATATGCCATGCGATCCGGGTGATCGGCAGTCAGCGCGACCACCAGCAAATCGTTCGCCAGCGGCGCCATCAGGATCGACGAGTCGAAGATGCCCACGATCAGCAGGCCGATTCCACCAAGCTGAAACACGAACGAAGCAATAGAGTGGAAAAACCCTTGAAACGATTGCATGTTCCTTCCAGGTTGGGTCTCAACAACAGCCCAAGCGAATTGTAAGAGCGATCTCAAGCTAGTTCGATCGCTGCGGCGCGGCCAGATCAGCCAGACAAATACTCTCCTGACGAATCGGAAGCTTGCGGGAGCAACCGCCGAACCACAATACGGCGAAGCCTTGAGTGCCGGAACCTCCCGCGCGCCCAATCGGTTGCGCTTGGAGCTTGTCGCGACCGCTAATTGACGGAGATGGCGAACGCTGTTAACTTATGCGCCGTTCACCCGAACTTGCGTTGCCTTCCGCCCGCGTTCCATTGCGTTGTCCGTCGTGAATGCGTCGGAGTCCATTCTTTCCGCTAGAGGACGCAGCTCGACCATTTGCACCACGGAGAAAGGCCCTACCATGAAACAAGCCCTGAACCCTTCCATAAGACACCAACTGAACCATTCCATGAGGCGCCGCCTGAACATTCCCGCGGTTCTCCCGATGGTCATGCTGGCGCTCGCCTTCCTCTCCGCTGCGCCTGCCTTCGCCCAATATTCGGCTCAAGTCATGCCTGGTCCCGGATGGCAAGTGATGAAGGCAGAATGGGGCGCAGGAAACCGCTGGATGGATGTCACCAATCAGGTGCGCATGCTGTTGTCGGGCAACGGAATGGTGCAAGTGAACAACCGAAATATGGGCGGCGATCCCGCGGTGGGCGCCGACAAGATCCTGCGGATTCAGGCCCGGAATTATCAGGGACAGACTCGGCAATTCACCTTTAGAGAGGGAAGTTCCATCGATGCCAGCCAGTTCTACAGTTACGGTGGCGGAGGCGGAAGTCCTGGCCAAGGCTGGCAAGTGATGTTCGCGGATTGGGGAGCCGGCAATCGCCGCGCGAATGTGACCGATCGCGTGCGGACTATGCTCTCTGGAAATGGAATGGTCAAGGTAAATAGCCAGACTTTGGGAGTCGATCCCGCGGTTGGGACAGCGAAAACCTTGCGGATTTCGGCGCGGGATTCCCGCGGACAGGTTCGGGAATTCACGTATCGCGAGGGATCGAGCATCGACGCCAGCCAGTTTTACAATTACGGCGGCGGACGTCCCGGCGGAGGTTTTCCACCACCTCCACCGCCGAATCCCGGATATGGCAACCTACAGATCGTCCGTGCCTACTACGGCCTGAATAATCGAACCATGGACGTGTCGCAACTTTTGCGCGGGCAGGTTCGCAACGGAACCCTGATCGTGCAGGTGAACAACAGGAGTTTGGGTGGAGATCCTGCGCCCGGCGCCGATAAGGTTCTAACGGTGATATATCGCATCAATGGTCGAGAACAGACCGCGACCGTGAAAGAAGGCAATACCCTGCGCATCCCGTAGATTCTTGGATCGAGCCGCATCGAAGGTGCCAGGGAGGCTAGCTTTAGAGAAGCGGCATCAGCGCGTTAAGTCCTAAATCGTCGGGCCCTTTTACAATGCGGGATTTTGGTGTATCCGCGTCAAGACACTTTAAGACAGCGATTCTTTGACAGCACCTGGAAATCCCCATATCCTCTTTGGGCTGGTTCAGGATTGGTTCCACATGATCGGCCAAACCATCTCTCATTACCAGATCGTCCAGAAATTGGGCGGCGGCGGAATGGGTGTGGTTTATTCGGCGCGAGACACTACGCTGGACCGATCCGTGGCGCTGAAATTCCTGACCGTTGAGGCGCTGAGAGACAAGCTTTCTCTGGAGCGCTTCTTGCGGGAAGCGCGTGCCGCCGCCTCGCTCAATCATCCAAACATTTGCACCATCCATGAAATCGGCGAAAGCGCCGATGGACATCCGTTTATCGTGATGGAATTGCTGGAAGGCGAGACGCTCAAGAATGCCATTGCGGGTAAAGCGCTGGCGACGGAGCGATTGATCCACATCGCTGCGCAAGTCAGCGACGCCCTGGATCACGCGCACAGCCGTGGCATCGTTCACCGCGACATCAAGCCGGCCAACATTTTTATTACACAAACGGAACAGGCGAAGGTTCTGGATTTCGGGTTGGCCAAGTTTTCTTTGGCGCTGGCGGTGTCTCCGGAGACGGAGCCAACCAGTTCCAGTCACAGAAGCATGCCCGGGCGCGATGAAACCCTGACCACGCCGGGCACTTCCATGGGCACGATTGCGTATATGTCACCGGAACAAGCACGCGGCGATCCTATGGATCCGCGCTCGGACTTGTTTTCCTTCGGCGCCGTTCTTTATGAAATGGCCACCGGCTCAGAGGCGTTCCGCGGGCAAACCTCCGCGGTGATCTTCGACGCAATATTCAACAGCGATCCCGCACCGGCCAGTTCACTGAATCTCGATCTGCCACAAGCGCTGGATGGAATCATCGGCAAAGCACTGGAAAAGGACCGTGATCTGCGGTATCAATCCGCGAACGAGCTTCGAGCGGACCTAAAGCGGCTGAAGCGCGATTTGGATTCGGGCAAGCGAACCTTTGCGGGGCACACCGGCAAGCATGTCACGCCTTCGGCTGCCGCCCCGGAGCGTTCGCAAAATTCGGTTGCAGTCTTGTATTTCGAGAATCTCAACAGCGCTAAGGAAGACGAATACCTGCGCGACGGAATCACCGAAGACATCATCACCGAACTGGCGAACATCAGAAATCTAAAAGTGTTCCCTCGTGTGGCGCTGCTGCCATATCGGGACAAGCCGGTCACCGCTCCCCAGGTTGGGCGCGAATTGAATGCCGCATACGTCCTAGGCGGGAGCCTGCGCCGTTCCGGCAATCGGCTGCGCATCACCGCGCAATTAGTGGAAACGCGCACAGGCCATGCATTGTGGGCTCAGCGTTTCGACCGCGAGATGGACGATGTGTTTGAGGTGCAGGACGAAATCGCGCGCAGCATCGCGCAAGCGTTCCGTATCAACCTGTCCCCTCAGGAAGAAAAGAAGATTGCCTCGAAGCCCACGCAAAATTCTGTGGCGTACGACTACTATCTGAGAGGCCGGAGCTATGCGCGGCGCGAAAGCCTGGAATTTGCGCTGCAAATGTACGAACAGGCCATCAAGCTGGACCCCAATTTCGCTTTGGCGCACGCCGGCATTGCATATATCTGCGGAGTCATTTACGAAATTCGCGAGCACGACCCGAAGTGGGTGCAACGCGGGGAGGCGGCGTGCGACAAGGCACTGCAACTGGATCCGATTCTTGCCGAAGCACTGGTCGCTCGAGCGCGGATCACGTATTCGCAACGCAAGCACGAAGAGGCCATCGAACTGGCTAAGCGCGCGATTGAGCTCAAGCCGGACTGCGACGGGGTCTATAACGTTTTGGGTCGCGCGTATTTTGCTTCCGGGCGATTTCAGGAAGCGGCGGAACTCGCCGAAAGGGCTGTCGAGGCGAATGGCGACGATTACAATGTGTTCATCCCCATCGTCAATTCCTTGCAACGTCTCGGACGAACCCGCGAACTGGAAGTCTATCGTGAAATGGAAATGCGTAGCCTGGAACACCAGCTCGAACTTGTGCCGGAAGATGTGCGAGCGCGGAGTTTGCTTGCCGCCGATTATGCCAGCATGGAACGCGCGGAAGATGCGGTGCGTCACCTGGAAATGACCGTGGCGCTGCGGCCGAACGATTCGAACGTGCTTTACAACGCCGCTTGTACCTATGCGGTGCTGGGAAAACGGCCGGAAGCTCTGGACCTGTTGCGGCGGGCACTCGCGACAGGGTATGCAAATGTGGATTGGCCGCGGCAGGACCCTGATTTGAAGTCACTGCACGCCGATGCGGAATTCTTGAAGCTGTTCCCACCAAGATAATTCTGTTTGGCGTTTCAATCGAAGAGGGATCCCTCGCTGCCGCTCGGGATGACGGGTTTCCTGCGAGTGTACTCCCCCCAAAAGGTGTGACGCATGCCACTGTTGCGCTGCGGCCGGGAGACTACCCTAATTTGTGACTGTCCCGGCGCCACGGCTCTGTTGAGGTGTGCCTGGAACCTTCGCTCCCGCCGGTCGTGGATGTTGCCACAGGCCAATGAGCACGCTGACACAAACGGAACCTTCCCTAACTGCAACGGACTTCACGCGCCCGGGGGTAAATCCCTGGCTCATCGCATTCACAGTGATGCTGGCGACGTTCATGGAGGTGCTGGACACCAGCATCGCAAATGTGGCGCTGCCGCACATCGCCGGAAGCTTGTCGGCAGGGGTTGACGAAAGCACCTGGGTTCTCACGTCCTACCTGGTTTCGAACGCGATTGTGCTGCCGCTTACGGGCTGGTTTTCGCGGCTGTTCGGGCGGAAAAGCTTTTACATGTCGTGCGTCGTGATTTTTATCGTGAGCTCGTTTCTGTGCGGCATGGCTACGAGCCTTCCCTTGCTGGTGTTCTTCCGAGTACTGCAAGGTGCGGGCGGCGGAGGTTTGCAGCCAGTATCGCAGGCAATTTTGGTGGAGAGTTTTCCGCGAGCGAAGCAGGGGATGGCCATGGCGGTCTACGGCATGGGAGTGGTAGTAGCGCCAATCGTGGGTCCTACGCTGGGCGGGTGGCTGACCGACAATTATTCCTGGCGTTGGATCTTCTTCATCAATATTCCCGTCGGGTTGCTGTCCATTTTTCTGACGTCCACGCTGATTCATGACCCAGCGCACGTGGCGCGCAGTAGCGATGGGAACGGGCAGCGGGTGCGGATCGACTATATCGGGCTGGGCCTGCTAGCTGTGGGGTTAGGGTTCTTGCAGGTAGTGCTGGATAAGGGCCAGCGCGAGGATTGGTTCGGGTCCCACTTTATTGTGTGGTGTTCCGTGGTGTGCGCCATCGGTTTGGTCGGGGCAGTAATCTGGGAACTGCGGCAGAAGGATCCGGTAGTGGAATTGCATCTGTTCAAGGACCGCAACTATGCGATTGCGACGTTCCTGATGTTTCTTTTGGGCGTGGTTCTGTACGGTAGCACCGTGTTACTTCCGGTGTTGTTGCAGACCTTGGCAGGTTATACGGCGCAACTCAGCGGGTTAGTGCTTTCGCCCGGGGCTATTGCGACGCTGGTGTCGCTGCCGTTGGTGGGTTGGCTGATGGCGCGATATCAGCCGCGGTGGCTGGTCATTTTCGGATTATCGGTTTTGTCGCTTGGAATGTTTCAACTTGCGTACATCAATCTGACCACCGATTTTTGGACGTATGTGTATTTGTGGATGATTTCGCGCGGAGGCCTGGCGTTCTTGTTTGTGCCGATTAACGTGACCGCGTTTTCGTTCGTGTCGAAAGAAAGAATGAACAGCGCCACCGGACTGATTAATTTGGCCCGTAATATCGGCGGCAGCGTGGGCATTTCCATGGTTACCACGATCCAGGCGCGGCTGACGCAAAAGCATCAGACCGACCTGGTATCTCATATGACCCCGCTGAATCCGGGATACCTGGCGGCGATGCATGGGCTAGCCGCTGGTATTCAGGCGAAAGGTTCTAGCGCAGTGACCGCGATGCAGCAGGCCAGCGCGATTTTGTATGGCGAGTTGCAGCGGCAAGCCGCGATGCTGGCGTTTATCGACGTGTTCTGGATGCTGGGCGTGGTTTGCCTGGCGATGATCCCGCTGATGTTCATCATCAAGAAGGCGCCGCCGCACCACGATGGCGAAAGCGTTCCGGTGCATTAGAGCCGGCAGCATAAGGGCCAGCTGCACCGGGAAGAGTAGACCTGCTGTTATTGCTGAAGCTTCAGGGCCGCCTGGAACTTCTTCTCATGCTGTTCGACGAAAGCTTTATAACCGGCGGGGTCTACGAAGGCATCCTTGTCTCCAGCCTTCCACCGCGCGTATTTTTCTTTTAGCCCGAAATAACTCCCATGGGCGCCGAGGAAAATGTCGCATGGCAGACTCTTTAGCACTTCAAAGCCGCGCTGGTAGTCTGCGGCAATTTGCGGGTATTCCTTGTTGTTCACCAACTTATAGCCGGGATTTACATTGGGACTGCCCACAATCACCACGTGCAGAGTTCTGTTGTCCTCCGCCACATCCATAGTCCACGTGGTGGTGCCTTTGGTGTGCCCCGGTGTCAGGTGCGCCACCAGCACCGAACCGCCAAGCTCGACTTTATCGCCATCGTGTAACACCCGGTCCACCTGCACCACCGGAAAATGTGCCCAGCGATCTTTGCCGTACTGGAAATCGTCCTTGCCGCCACTCTCGATCGTCGGTACATCCGCGTCCATCACGTAATATTTCGCGCCGGTTTCCTGCACGATCATCGCGCTGCCCTCGGCGTGATCGTAGTGGGCATGGCTGATCAGCAGAATCTTAATGTCGGAATAATGGAATCCCAACTCCTCCACGTCTTTGTGAATGATCGGAACGTCTTCCTTAATTCCGCTGTTAATCAGGATCAGTCCTTCATGCGTGGCAATTAGATATGAGCCCAGGTCTTGGTCGCCCACATAATACAAATTGCCGGCAATACGGAACGGCGGAAAGGGCTGGCCCCATCCAGGCTGGAGTCTCTGCGCATGCGAAGGCGCGGCAAGAGTAAACAGAGTCATGAGAGAAATCAGTGCTGTACGCAGTCTATTCACAGGCTTCTTCGCAGCTAGCTCGGCAATCCTTTTCGCAAAATTCGCCATCACAAGTCTCCCTTGCAAGTCTACGTCAGAGAAAACGTCTTCTAAACACCACGGCAGGGCGAGCAGGAGGTGCCCGCCCTGCGCTACAGAACTAGTTGGGCTTGGCAGGCTGATCGGAGTTAGGGGGCTCGGCGGGCTTGGCCGCTCCCTCAGGCTTGGGGGATTCGTCAGGCTTGGCGGTTTCGGTTCCAGGTTTCGCTTCTTTCGTGTCATCAACAGGCTTGGAGGGATGGAGTTTGCGAATCTCCTTAGCTCCGACCCCAGGATCCTCAGGCGTAACCTTGATCCCAGTTGCAAAGGCCCCGGCGGTCCATTTGAAGTAATAGGTTTTGCCCGTCTCGGCCTCAAACCGGGCCCGCTCGTTTTCTTTCTGCCTGGCCTGATTGGCGGCCGCCGCGGCGGACATGATGATGCTCCCGTAGTACTCCTTGGGCAATCCGGAGATGACAACTGTTCCTGGCGGCACTTCGATGAATGCGTATTCGTCGTTGAGGAGTTTGGCGAGATGAGTGCCGTTGACATAGAGTTCGTCGTGTGAGGACGAGCCGGTAAATCTGTAGGTGCGGTAGATACAGACGATGGCTTTGCCGGGGGATGGCGCAGGCAGCACGGCGGGAGTTTTGGAATCCTGTGCGATGGAGATGGGCGGGGTAAAGAGAAAGGTCGTCGCGCTGAATGCAAGCAAAAGACTCGCGAGTTTTACTACCAGTTTGATCATGGAAGTCTCCTTGTACGGATGTACCCAATGGTTTTGAGAGGAGGGCCTTGGTGACGTAGCGCCAAGGCCCACGTTATTCGCACTATTTTGCGCTGCTCGGGTCTGCGTTGAAGACCAGGATGCCGGTCCAGACCTGATTCACGTCATCCACGGCAATAACCTGTGAAGGCGAGATGACCAGGCCGGTAATGACACCCGGATTGTTGGAGGTACTGAAAGTTCCGTCGGAGTTCACAGTCAAGGTGCTGCTGAAGGCTCTGGCCCTGATCCAGAGCCTGTGCTCCTCCGGGTGACAGCGTCACGGAGGTATTCCCATTCCCGCTGCCGCAACCTGCCATCCACAACACAAAGATCGAAAGCATTACTTCCCAAATTCGTCTGGGCACACTTCCACGCTGAGATCGAGAGGCGCTGTTCATAGCGGCTATCCTTTTATTTTTATTTTGTCGGGCAGGAGAGCCTCAGCACGCGGGGCGTCAACGCTGACGCCGAGCCCAAATTCCCCGGCTCCTCCGGCTAGTGCTATAATTCAGAAAACTCGCTCCTTAGTACAAATGTCATCTTAGGTTTGGTCAGGCCATCTCATGCCGTTGGCCCCTCATGGCCCGGCAGGTCCGCCAAAACACGACGCCCGAGTACGCCTCGATTCCTGGAAAGAGATTGCCGACTATCTGGGCCGAGGAGAACGGACCGCCAAACGCTGGGAAGCGGAACGCGCTTTACCCGTCCATCACGTGCCCGGTGGCGGCCATGGAAGCGTTTACGCTTATACCGCCGAACTGGATGAATGGCTGCTCTCCGAGAAACGGGACCACACGCAGTCTTCAGCGGAAACTCCGGTGCTGCCGGGCGCAAGTCCCATTGCCTCCGCCTCAAACGCCGATTCCATTCCTACACCAGCGAAACCGGCCATTCCAGCCAAGCGCAGAGAGCCTGGTTCCGCTTGGCGCATTTTGCTGTACGCCTTGCTGTTTCTCGCCCTCGCCCTCATCGCTGTTTATCTCGTTAGCGTGCGCACCACCAGCGCGTACACTCCATCTTTTCTTCGTAGCTTTTTGGCGCCCGCGAAATCGGAACACGCGCCAGGTCACACTGATCTGGAAAGGCGGTTGGCTCATGACCTGTACCTGCGCGGCCGCTTCGAATGGAATAAACGCACGCCGGACAGCCTGAATCGCGCGCTCGACTATTTCACGCAAGCCGTTGTGCACGATCCTACCAACGCGCAGGCTTACGTCGGCCTGGCCGACACGTACAATCTCTTGCGCGAATACACGTTGATGCCGGAAGGCGAGGCGTTGACTCGCGGCATTGCCGCATCGAAGAAGGCCATTGAATTGGACGATACTCTAGCCGACGCTCATCGTTCGTTGGCTTTCGGTGAGGTTTGGGGCAACTGGGATTTTCAAACCGCCCAAAAAAAATTTCACCGCGCCATCGAACTCAACCCTAACGACCCGGTCACGCATCTGTGGTTCGCCAATGCTTTCGCCTCGCCAGAATGGTATCCCGTGTGTCTGCGCGAAGTCGATCGCGCGCAGGAACTCGATCCCGGTTCTTACGCGATCCTTGTCGATAAAGGATTGCTGCTGTTCCATGCCGGCCAGAAACAGAAGGGGCTCGAGCTGGTTCAGCAAGTGGAGAACGCCGATCCCGGGTTTCTTTCCCCGCATCGTTATCTGGCCAGCATGTATCTCACTCTGCGCGATTATCCCAACTACCTGATCGAGAGCGAGAAGACCGCCGAACTCACGCACGACTCCGTTCTCAAAGAAATCACCGCCGCAGCTAAGGGTGGTTATCAGCGCGACGGCGAGCGCGGCTTGATGCGCGATCTATATGGCTCGCAGAAAAAGTTTCATTCGGAAGGCAAATTCCCGGCAACTCTTCTCGCCAGAACCTGCGCTCGGCTCGGCAAGAAGCAAGAAGCAAGAAGCAAGAAGCAAGAAGCAAGAAGCAAGAAGCAAGAAGCAAGAAGCAAGAAGCAAGAAGCAAGAAGCAAGAAGCAAGAAGCAAGAAGCAAGAAGCAAGAAGCAAGAAGCAAGAAGCTCTTCACCTGTTGCAGGAAGCATACGACCACCACGAAAGCACCTTCTTGATGATCCGTGAAAGCCTCGATTTGCTCACCCTGAAAGACCAACCCGAGTACCAGGTACTTTTGCAGAAACTGAACGTGCCCAGACCGTGAGGCAGCTGTCTTCAACACTTAAAAAATTTCAATTTTGTTGCGACTCGTCGATGGGCGCTTCCGCGTTAGACTTCGCCGCACGCTGATTTGCTTTCCGGTCGTCCAGGTAGCACGGGGACGATAACGTGAAAATGTGCCTGTTGCCTTGGGCCAACAGCACCCACTCGAGCAAGCGGCCGCGCTGATTGTGCAGGAAATATTCGTACCAGTGATCCTCGACCAATTGCGGTATCACCACTACGATCCGCCGATTTGGATATTGTTTCGATAGCTTTAGAACGTACTGAACCACGGGAATGATCACCATCCTGTAAGGGGACGGAAGCACAGTGAGCTTCGGTGGATCGACGCCGGCTTCAACGAAAGGTTTTTCAACGTAGCGCTCCCAATCGTCGTGGAGCAATTCGGAGTGACCGTCGGGCTCAACGTGAATGGCGATGATTTCGTTGGAAATTCTGGAGGCAAATTCCAGGGCTTGCTTGGAAATGCGACTCCACCGGTCCACGGGCACCACGGCAATGGGCGGAGACTTGTGATTTGCAGGTTCGACGCTGTCGGTGCAGGTGGTGGCGACGATCACATTGTGATAGTGGCGGCGGACCTTGCGAAACAGAATAATCAGCATGGGAATGAAAATGACGGTGATCCACGCGCCTTCCGTGAATTTCGCCACCAGCACAACCAGCACGGTGATGCCAGTGACGAAGGCTCCCAGGCCATTGACCAACATATTGCGAACCCAGCATGGACCGCGCTTTTTGAACCAGTGCACGACCATGCCGGTCTGCGAGAGCGTGAACGCCAGGAATGCCCCTACGGCGTATAACGGAATCAACCTGTCGGTTACGCCGTCGAATAAAATGAGCAGAAAGCCTGTGGCGATTGCCAAGATCACGATGCCATAGGTGTACACCAGGCGACGGCCGCGATAGCCGAACACGTGAGGCAGGTAATTATTCAGGGCGATGGCGCGGCACAAGCGGGGAAAATCAGCGAAGGCGGTATTGGCGGAAAGCGAAAGGACCAGCAGGATCGACGCAATAGTCAGGTAATAAAAGACGCCTTTGCCAAAAACTGCCAACAGCAACATCGAGAGAATACTTTGATACCCAGGCTGGCCCGGATCCGTAGCCGCGATGCCATAGGACTTCACGAGAAAGGAAATTCCCGCGAGCAGGACTGCGAGAAGGAAAATGACAATCGTGAGCGTACGCTGAGCCGTTTTTACGCCGGGGTCACGAAACGCCCTGACCCCATTACTGACAGCTTCCACGCCGGTTAATGCAGTGCAACCGCTGGCGAACACTTTCAAGAGCAGCCAAAACGTGACCGCGGTGGTGACGGGGCCCGGAACCGGAATAGGGGCAACCGGGGTGGGATGGCCGCCGCTCAGGAGAACGCGAATCACGCCGCCAATGATCATGATAAGCAGCGTGCCAACAAACATGTAGGTGGGAATCATGAAGGCGATCCCGGCGTCGCGCACGCCGCGCAGGTTCAGAATTGTGATAATTACCAGAATGGAGACACACAGAATGACCATGTGCGGTTCGAGCGACGGAACGGCGGAGACCAAGGCGCCGACTCCGGCGGAGATGCCCACCGCCGCCGTCAAAATGTAATCGGTGAGAAGCGCCGCAGCGGCCAGCAAGCTGGGGAACGCGCCCAAATTCGAACGCGCCACCGTGTACGAACCACCGCCCATAGGATAAGCGGCGATGGTCTGGAGATAGGAAAAGTAGACGATGATCAGCAGGGTGATAATGGCCACGCTAATCGGAATGATGTAGTGCACCCCGAGAAGACCCAGCGGAATCAATAGGCTCAACGCAGCTTCCGGGCCGTACGCGGCGGAACTGAGCGCATCCAAGCCAAAGATGGGAATACCGGAGAAGATGCCGACCTGCTCTCCGCGCTCGTCACTGGTTTTCAGTGGCTTACCAACAACCAAGTCGATAAGGTTCATTCGTGTCCTGTGGCCAAGGAATTCCCAAGCGTTCTATTTGCGTCCACCCGCGCGACAAAGTCAACTGTGCGGAACGGAAGAGCGCAAAAATAGAGGCGATTCTTACAGAATTGTTACAGTACTCTCGACGGGAGCGGCTTGCGTGCGTTTTGTCGCCAGCTAGCTGGCGGTGGCGCTACGCTGGTGACTCTTGAAGAACGCCAATAGGTCGGCGTTGATCTGGTCCGCGTTGGTTGCCGGCATTCCGTGGGGGAAGCCTGGATACACTTTCAGCGTGGCGTTCTTTACGATCTTCGCGGACATCAACCCTGACGCGGCGATCGGCACGATTTGATCATCGTCGCCGTGAAGGACCAGGGTCGGCACATCGATCTTCTTCAAGTCTTCCGTAAAGTCCGTCTCCGAGAAGGCCTTGATGCAGTCGTAGTGAGCCTTCACTCCGCCCAACATGCCTTGCAACCACCAGTGCTCCCGGATGCCGTCGGACACTTTGGCGCCGGGCCGGTTATATCCGTAGAAGGGAAGAGTAATGTCCTTGTAAAACTGCGGGCGATTCTTGGCGAGTTCAGCACGAAGGCCGTCAAAGACCGAGAGCGGCAGGCCGCCAGGATTCTTTTCGGTCTTCAGCATCAGCGGTGGAACCGAGCTGATCAGCACAGCAATGGCAACGCGTTTTGAGCCATGCCGACCAATGTAACGTGCTACCTCTCCACCGCCGGTCGAGTGGCCAACGTGGATCGCATCCTTGAGGTCCAGTTTTTCCGTGAGGGCGGCGAGATCGTCGGCATAGGTGTCCATGTCGTTGCCATCCCATGATCGCCGCGGACACGGCCGTTCCGCGCAGCATGCGCGATGACGCGATAACCGCGCTGACCGAAGAACAACATTTGCCCGTCCCAGTCGTCGGCGCTTAGCGGCCAGCCGTGGCTGAAGACGATCGGTTGTCCTTTGCCCCAGTCTTTGTAAAAAATGGTGGTGCCGTCTTTTGTCGTGATGGTGGCCATAATACGATCTCCTGCGAATAAGGGTAGGGGCGGAATTGTGGCGCAAAACAACCCGAAAGTCATCGGAAATCTGGAAGAGGACGTGACTCGCGACTGGTGTTGCCTGCCGGACTCACGGAATTCGTTCTGTCAAGCAGAAACGGGCGATCCAAACCTCGTCCACTTGATGAAATAGGGACCACGGCGCACGAAGTACGACCATTCCTTAGTTGTCGTACCACATACCGAGGTGCCATAATTCTCGTTCACAGTACACTTGCGCTGAATGCTCCTTGAGCGCGGGTCATTCTTAGGGGGTTCCCCATGGCAATGCGCGATAGCTGGATTGAAAAGCGGGAAGCAGCACAGGCCGCAGCAAATGGCAGCCGCAACATGTCGCAGATGCACCTGGCAAAGCTCGGCGTAATCACCGAGGAAATGCAATACGTGGCGACGCGTGAGAAACTGGACGCGGAATATGTACGCGCCGAAGTAGCCCGCGGCCGAGCGATCATTCCTGCGAACATTCATCACCGCAATTTAGAGCCAATGGGCATTGGGGTGGCCTTTAATTGCAAGATCAACGCCAACATCGGCAACTCCGCGACAAATTCCGAGATTCAGGAAGAGCTGAAGAAGCTGCACCATGCGGTGCATTACGGCGCGGACACAGTGATGGATCTTTCGACTGGTGGCAATATTCCGGAGATTCGGCGCGCCATCATTAATGCCTCGCCCGTGCCGATTGGCACCGTGCCAGTGTACGAGGCCATTTCGCGTGTGCGGCGGGCCGAGGACCTTTCGATCGACCTGATGCTCGAGGTGATCGAGGAGCAGGCGGAGCAGGGCGTGGACTACATGACCATTCACGCGGGAGTGTTGCGGGAACAAGTGCCGCTGGTGCGCAAGCGCATCACCGGGATCGTGTCACGCGGCGGTTCGCTAATGGCGCACTGGATGGAACACCACAAGAAACAGAATTTCCTGTACGAGCGCTTCGACGATATTTGCAAAATTTTCAAGAAGCACGACGTGAGCTTCTCGTTGGGTGATGGCATGCGGCCGGGATGTTTGGCGGATGCCAGCGACGAGGCGCAGTACGCGGAATTGCGGGTGCTTGGCGAGTTGACCAAGAAGGCTTGGGAGCACGATGTGCAGGTGATGATCGAGGGTCCCGGGCATATTCCGATGGATCAGATCAAAGAACAGGTCGATAAGGAAGTGGAGTGGTGCCACGAGGCGCCGTTCTACACCTTGGGGCCACTGGTGACGGACATTGCGCCGGGCTACGACCACATTACCAGCGCGATCGGAGCGGCGATGATCGGCTGGTATGGCGCGTCGATGCTGTGCTACGTGACGCCGAAGGAGCATCTGGGGCTGCCAAATCCAGAAGACGTGAAGCAGGGCGTGATCGCGTACAAGATTGCGGCGCATGCGGCGGACGTGGCACGACACCGGCCAAGCGCGCGGGATCGCGACGATGCCATCAGCTATGCGCGTTTCCTGTTCGACTGGAACAAGCAGTTTGAGCTGTCGCTCGATCCGGTTACCGCCAAGGCCATGCACGATGAAAACCTGCCGGATGACTTCTACAAAGAGGCGAAATTCTGCTCGATGTGCGGGCCGAAATTCTGTTCGATGAACATTACTCAATTGGCCGAAGCGCAAACGGGCCAGGACCAGGCCGATCGCAAGCAGAAGTTCGCTGACTTGCTTGTGAAGGTGCAGGGCGTCGGGAACTAGTACGCCTCCTGGTTAAGGAAACAAAAATCAGCGCGAATGCGTAGTATGCAGTAGAAGCGGCAGGGTGTGGCTTGCCGCGCCGGATTTAAGATGGGGGTGCTTCCATGTTGCACCTGGCATTTTTGGTTCTGCTGTATTTTTTGCCTGCCATCATTGGCCGCAACAAACGGGACTCGACGGGCATTTTCCTCCTAAACCTATTTCTGGGCTGGACGGTGATTGGTTGGTTGATTGCGCTGATCTGGGCTTGTGCCGCTGAACCTTATCCCCGCGTGCATATGGTTCCCGTCACCGTTGGCGGTCGATTCTGCTGTCGATGCGGGTCGGCCACTTACCCGGGGGCGCACTTCTGCACTGCGTGCGGCTGCACGGTGTGAGCAGTTTGGAGACTGCCATTCGCACCGGCGATCGCTCGGACGGAGAGTGTATTCCTTCGGAGTGACGTAGTCCGAATTTTTTGGCAACCTATCTGAAGGGCGCCTGCCCAACCTGAACATGACTGAATTCAATTCTTCCAATACACAATCTCTGCGCGAAGAGTTTAATCGCTGGGCTGAAGCTGGCCGGGGCGACGGCATGGAGCAGGATCACCTGCCGATCACATTGCCGGTTCTTGCGAAGATGGGCCTCCAGGCTACAGACAATGTGCTGGATGTCGGATGCGGGTCGGGCTGGTTGACGCGGCGAATCAGCAAGCTGGCGCCAGAGGGCCGAGTGGTGGGCATGGACATTTCCGACGAAATGATCCGGGTGGCCCGGCGCAATAGCGTGGACCAGCACAATATCTTGTTCGTTACCGGCGAAGTGGCGGAGATTCCATGGCAGGCCAACTTTTTCACCCATGCGGTGTCAGTCGAGTCCGCGTATTACTGGCCGGATCCCGCCGCTGGAGTTCGGGAGCTTTATCGGGTGCTACAGCCTGGGGGTGCGGCGTGGATCCTGATCAATTACTACCGGGATAATCGCTATTGCCATCAGTGGGGCGAGCTGCTGGCTGTTCCGACGCACTTGCTAGGAGCGGAGGAATGGGCAGGCATATTCCGGGCCGCAGGTCTTACGCAGGTTTCCCATGAACGAATAGTTGATCCCTCGCCTTCCCCCGAAACTTATAGCGGGCGATGGTTCCGCGATGCAGCGGAGTTACGGGCGTTCAAGGCGGAAGGGGCACTGCTGATTCACGGCAAAAAGTGAGGATTGCCTGCAGGCGGGATCAGTAACTAATCCGTTGCGTCTTTCGCCGCAATGCCCATCAGGTAAACCGCGGAAACGGGTTCATCTGCTAGAGTGGCTGTAAGTGTGGACTTGACAGGCCGGTCGGACGGTTCGGTGTGCTCGCTTGTACGGCGATTGAAGGATGAACCAAACAACTCACCCATATAAAGTGCTGGTGGTCGACGACTCACCGGTATATCGGAAGCTTGTGCAACAAGTGCTTGCTTCTGAGCCATTTGACCTGTTATTTGCGGCCGATGGTTCGCAGGGGCTGAGCCTGTATCAGGAACATGCGCCGGATTTGGTGATTACGGATTGGATGTTGCCGGATTTTTCGGGATTTGAATTATGCCAACGGATTCGCTTGGACTCCACACGCCCGTATACCTACGTCATAGTGATGACCAGCAACACCGAGAAGCAGAATGTGGTGAAAGGGCTGCGGGCGGGCGCGGATGATTATCTGACGAAGCCGTTTGACCCGGGCGAAATGCTGGCACGCATCGGCGTGGGACGGCGGATTATCGACCTGAACCGGGAGTTGGCTGCCAAGACCCAAAAACTGGAAGAGGCGGCCCGCACTGATCCTCTGACCGGATTGCCAAACCGGCGAGCCATTGAAGATTGGGCAGGCAAGCAGGTGCGGGGTGCGGAACGGCATGGTTTTAACTTATGGGTAGTCCTGGGCGATCTGGACAGCTTCAAAAGCATCAATGACACGTTCGGCCACGATGCCGGCGATATTGTGCTGAAGACGTTTGGAGACATACTCACGAAAAATACGCGGGCTTGCGACATTTGCGGACGATTGGGCGGTGACGAGTTTGTGCTGGTGCTGACCCATGTGGAAGACGCCTTTATCCAAGAGACCGTGGATCGATTTCGGGCGCAATTCGCGGCATTGTCGTTTCCCCTGCAGGGGCAAAGTGTGCGGGTCACCGCCAGCTTCGGTGTGGCCGGCACGCGCGACAAACAGACCCACGATTTTGGCGCGCTTTTGCGCACGGCCGACCAGATGCTGTATGAAGCCAAACGGAATGGACGCAACCTGGTGCGTGTTTCTTTTCCTCCCACCCCGACGGTGTGACCGTCAATCTGGCCGCAATTTGCGCAGTGTGGTAAGAGTCCGGATGATAGATAAAGGTGTGTGCCGGAACAGGACGACGCGGGTGACATTATGGGATTTCTGGAAGATGGCGTAGCGGTGATCACCGGGGCCGGGTCGGGGATGGGCCGGTGCTTAGCACAACAATTGGCTGCTAAAGGCTCCGCACTGGCATTGGCCGATGTAAACGAAAAGGGGCTGGATGAGACGGCAGGGCGCCTCGAAGCGACACGGGGAAAAGTCACGCGGCACATCGTCAACGTGGCCGACGAGAATCAGGTGAAGGGGTTTGCGGAAGAGGTGACCCGGCAACACGGGCGAGCGACCATCCTCTTTAACAATGCCGGTGTGGCGCTGCTGGGACACCTGGAAGAAATTTCGATCCAGGAGTTTCGCTGGTTGATGGACATTAATTTTTGGGGTGTGGTTTACGGCGTGACCTACTTCCTGCCGTTGCTGAAGAAGGAAAAGCGGGCGCACATCGTGAATACCTCGAGCCTGTTGGGATTTTTCGGAGCATCGGGACAGGGCGCGTATTGCGCCAGCAAATTCGCGGTGCGGGGATACACGGAATCGTTGCACCACGAATTATTGGGCACAAATGTCGGGGTGACTTGCGTGCACCCGGGCTTCGTTCGCACGGCCATTGCGGAGCACGCGAAAGTCGGCCAGCGTGCAGGGGCCGCGTTGCGGCAGGAAAGCTTGAGTAGATTCGAGAAAGTGGCGCGCACGGATGCGGCAACAGCGGCGGCGAAGATTCTGCGCGGAGTGGAGCTGCGGAAAGCCCGCGTGTTGATCGGGCCGGATGCGTATTTTGTGGACATTTTGCAGAGGCTGAAACCCGCAAGCTACTGGAATCTGATCGCGAAACAGTTCGAGGACCCAGGAATCAAAACTACCTGAGCCGGGACGCGAGCTATGGCCCGAATCCATGTCCTGAAAGACAACGAACTGACGCGGACGCTGGCGGAGCGATTGCGCCAGTTGTGGGACGCCTACCTGGTTGTGGATGAACAGGCGCATAGTGAAATCCTGTCGCAGGACTATCGAGCAATACATGCGGATGGAACGGTGCATATAGGCAAGCCCAGCGGGAAGGAAATAGCGGCCCAGCCGATCGAGGATTATTGGTTGCGTGATCTGGAAGCATGGATGGTCGGGGAAGAAGGGGCCATCGCGACGTATACGGCGGAAGTGGAGGTGCGAAACGGGCTGTCGGCGCAACGATTGCAATTTATTGTAGGCGAGGTCTGGATGAAACACGGTGGAGAATGGAAGTGCCGGTATTACCATGCAACCACGCTGAAATAGGGGTCTCGAGCAGGCCACATGGGGGTACAGCCAATCCAGGAAGTTGCGCATCTAGTCTGTGTTTAAATCCACTTCCGACGAGGCTCGCCGTGAAAATGTATCAACTCTCCGCGACTGTTGCTTTCGCCTTGTTCGCTGTTGCTGTGGCGTTCCCGCAGGCTCAGCCCCGCGAGTCCGAATTGGCCGTTAACCCTGTGTATAAGGAGCATTGCGCCAAATGTCACGGCAAAACTGCCGAAGGGCGCCATTTCGGAGGACCATCGCTCATCTCTGAAAAGGTGGCCAGCGCATCCACCGAGGATCTGCGCAACATTATTACTGACGGCAAAGGTCGCATGCCCAAATTCGCCAGCAAATTAACACCAGACCAAATCGACGCACTGGTCCACCAGATTCAGACCCTGAACAAAAAGTGAAGCTTGTCCCTTACGCCACCAAGGCGCGTGCACTTCTGCTTGTACGGTCATTGGCGGGGGCGACTCGAGACGATATACTAGGTTCAAGGGTGAAGGAGACGGAGAAGAGGTCCCTGTGGGTGTCATAGACCAACGGTTTGAAAAGAACTTCCTGATTACTTCGGTCGACTACGTATTCAATTGGGCTAGAAAAAGTTCGCTATGGCCGCTGACATTTGGGTTGGCTTGCTGCGCTATCGAGATGATTGCGTCAACCACAGCGCGGTTTGATATGGCGCGGTTCGGAGCCGAGGTGTTCCGGCCTTCGCCCCGGCAGGCGGACTTGATGATCGTCTCCGGCACGGTGACGCTGAAAATGAGCCAGGTGATCCAGCGGGTGTGGCAACAAATGCCGGACCCGAAGTGGTGCATCTCCATGGGCGCGTGCTCCAGCGTGGGCGGCCCGTTTAATTCCTATTCGGTGTTGCAGGGCGTGGACCGGATTGTGCCGGTAGACGTGTACGTGGTGGGTTGTCCGCCTCGGCCAGAAGCGCTTTTTTACGCGCTGCTAAAGCTGCAGGACAAAATTGATACCATGACTCTGGCGAAGCGGCCCACCGAAGTGCGGCTGCACCCGGGAATGGCGGAAGAATTTAAGAAGAACGTCATGGTGGCGCAGGTGGCGGAACCGGTGGAGAAATAGCTCCCCGAACCTGCACGAACTCGAGCGGGAAAAGCTTTCAACGAGCTCAACGAGGCGAAAATCATGGGATTCGTTAGGACTGTGAAAGTGGAAGAACTGCCGCCGGGAACCGTGCGTGAGCTACAAATTGAAGGCAAAGCCGTGGCGGTGGCGAACGTCGGCGGCAAGATTTACGCGATTAACAACACGTGTCTTCATCGAGCCGGGCCTCTGGGGCAGGGATCTCTGGAAGGGCGAATCGTGACGTGCCCCTGGCATGGATGGCAATTTGACGTAACCAATGGGAAAGCCGTGCAGAACCCTGCGGTAGGCGTGGACTGTTACCCGATTGAGGTGCGCGGGCAGGACGTCTTCGTGGATGTAGGATGACGAGCGCTTGGCCAAGTGCCTGAAAAAGGCGGCTTTGCCTATTCCCAAGCAAATGAGGAGTGGTTTTAGTACCATGTGGCGGCCAAATCGGCCTGTGGAAATAGCCTATCCTTAACATTTTGTTTGGTTTTGGTCGCGCGTCCGTGTATTCTGCACGCGAATCCTGGAGCCGATGGCGACTTCGACCCCTCAAACCCGACATTATTGGATCTTCAGCGCGGACCCTCATCACTATCACTGGGACACTCTTTTCGTAAAAGGCAAAGAGATGTGGCACGGTGCGAGCGCGAAACCTGACGCAGTGCGTGCTCTGAAACAGGTGAAAAAAGGGGACCGCGTGCTCTGTTACCATTCCGCGCCGGAACGCTCGCTCTATTCCATCGCGGAAGTGACCCGCGATCCGTATCCCGACCCGCACGATTACGACGGGAAGAACCTGGTGGCAGACCTGCGCGCGTATGAGAAGCTGCCGCGGCCGGTGACACTGGCGGAGATGCGCGGTAATCCGGCATTGCGAAAAGTGAAGTTGCTGAAAAGCGTGCGGCGCATCGTTTCGCCGTTGAGTGAAGCGGAGTACCAGGAATTGCTGCGAATGGCGGGAATCGTGGCCATGCCAGGCGTGCCGCTGCCCTGATTCAGACGCGAGTTAGCATCGAATAATCGAACTGGGCTGGCAAACATTTCGCGACAACCTTACGTCTTACACTTACAGTTGATGCCATACAGTTCCGTTCCGATGACGTAAATCCTATTCAGGCTGCAAAGAATGATGGCTGGGGAAGCCAATGGAGGAAAAATGCGCGTACGCCTTGAGTGGTTGCTGGGATTGATATTGCTGCTAACCGGCAGCCTTGTCAGAGGTGCAGAGGCCGCGCCTTTGCTGGCGCAGCAGCCAACGCTGAGCAAAACAACCATTGTGTTTCAATACGGCGGGTATTTGTGGAGCGTGCCGCGGGAAGGCGGCGAAGCGCGGCAACTGACAACCGGAGGACATGAGAGCTATCCGGTGTTCTCGCCAGACGGCCAGTGGATCGCCTTCACCGGGCATTATGACGGCAACGTAGATGTGTACGTGATGCCGGTAGACGGAGGAACACCGAAGCGGCTGACGTGGCATCCCGCACAGGATGGAGCGCTAGGCTGGACGCCGGATGGAAAGCGAGTGCTGTTCGTTTCCACGCGGGAATCGTACGCGGACTTCACCAAGTTTTATACCGTGCCGGCGGAGGGCGGAGTGGCCGAAGCGCTGCCGATGTGGCGCGCGTTTGAAGGATCTTATTCGCCGGATGGCACGCGGATGGCGTACGTGCCGAACATCCAGTGGCAGGCGGCGTGGAAGCGATATCGAGGCGGGCAAACCACTCCCATTTACATTGTGAAGTTGAGTGATTTGTCGCTGGAGAAATTGCCCCGCGAGAATTCCAACGATTCCGATCCGGTGTGGGTCGGCGACACGGTGTATTTTCTGTCGGACCGCAATGGGCCGGTGACGCTGTTTGCTTACGACACGAAAAGCAAGGCGGTAAAGCAGGTGCTCGAAAACAAGGGATTCGATTTGAAGACCGTGTCGGCGGGACCGGACGCATTGGTGTACGAGCAGTTCGGCGGGATTTTTTTGTTCGACCCGCAAACGGGAAAAGCGAAGAAGGTGGATATTCATGTGAACGGCGATTTACCCGCGACGCGCCCGCACTTCGAAAAGGTGGCGGAGATGATCCAGAACGCCTCGATTTCCCCGACGGGAGCGCGAGCTGTGTTTGAAGCGCGCGGTGAAATTCTGACGGTGCCGGGAGAAAAGGGCGACATTCGGAATTTGACACGAACAACCAGCGTGGCGGAGCGCGATCCGGCGTGGTCGCCAGACGGGAAATGGATCGCCTATTTTTCCGATGAAAACGGTGAATATGCGCTGCATTTGAGGGATCAATCGGGACTGGGGGACGTGAAGAAGATTAACCTGGGCAATCCGCCGTCATATTTTTACGGACCGATATGGTCGCCGGACAGCAAGAAAATTGCATATACGGATAAGCGGCTGAATCTCTGGTACGTGGACGTGGAAAAGGGCACGCCTGTGAAGGTGGCGACCGAAAGGTTCGAGGATCCGTCGAGTGCGATGAACGAAGTGTGGTCGCCAGATAGCAAGTGGCTGACCTACACAAAATATTTGCCGAGTCACCAGCATGCCGTGTTCGTGTATTCGGTGGAGACAGGCAAGGAAGCGCAAATTACGGACGGAACGGCGGACGCGCGTTATCCGGTGTTTGATAAGAATGGAAAAACTTTGTATTTCACGGCGAGCACCGATGTGGGGTTGAGCGTGGGATGGCTGGACCTGTCGAGTTACCAGCACCCGTTGACCCGTAGCGTCTATGGAGTGGTGTTGAAGAAGGGCGATCCGAATCCTATAGAGCCGCAAAGTGATGAGGAAAAAGTGGCGGCGGACGAGAAAGCAAAAAGCGCGGACAAGGATGCGGATAAGGAGAAAGACAAAGATAAGGGCAAAGATGCCGACAAAGACAAGGGCAAGGAAGGCGAAAAGAAAGAAGAAGCGCCGGTAGTGACCATTGATCTGGATGGAATTGGCCAGAGGATCGTGGCGCTGCCGATTCGCGCAGCGAACTATGTCCAGCTGGATACGGGAAAAACAGGCATTTTGTTTCTGTCGGAAATTGTGGATGTGCCGCGGTTCGGTGAGCCGCCGGCCGTGACCGTGAGCAAGTTCGACTTGAGTACAAGGAAGACGGAACCATATGTCAGCGGGGTGTCGGCGCTGGTGATATCGGCGAACGGAGAAAAGGCGCTGTTCCGACAAGGACCGCCGCGCGGAGGGCAGTGGATCATCGCTGCGACTGCCGCGGCGCCGAAGCCTGGGGAGGGAGCACTGAACATTGCGGAGATGGAAGTGTACGTCGATCCGCGCGCCGAATGGAGCCAGATGTACCACGAGGTTTGGCGCATCGAGCGCGATTTTCTGTACGACCCGAACCATCATGGCTTGAATATTCCCGCGACCGAGAAGAAATACCAACCCTACGTGGCGGGAGTGGGTGGCCGGGACGACTTGAACTATTTGTTCGAGGAAATGCTCGGGGAAGTGACCATCGGGCACATGTTTATCTTTGGGGGCGACGCGCCGAAACCGAATGAGGTGAAGGGCGGCCTGTTGGGAGCGGATTATAAGGTGGAGAATGGACGTTATCGCTTTGCCCGCATCTTCAACGGTGAAAACTGGAACCCGGATTTGCGCGCGCCGTTGACGCAGCCTGGCGTGGACGTGAAGGTCGGCGACTACTTGCTGGAAGTGAACGGCAGAGACGTGCGTCCTCCCGCGGAAGTGTACAGCTTCTTTGAAGAAACCGCGGGGAAGCAAATCAAGATCAAGGTGGGACCTAATCCAGACGGGAAGGACGCACGCGAAGTGACCGTTGTGCCGGTTGATAGCGAGTTCGCGTTGCGCAATCGGGCTTGGGAAGAGGACAACCGGCGCAAGGTGGATGAATTGAGCGGTGGGAAACTGGCATACGTGCACGTGCCGGACACGGCGGTGGGCGGATACACCAACTTCAATCGATTCTATTTCGCGCAGGTGGATAAACAAGCGGCGATCATCGATGAACGGTACAACCACGGCGGGGAAATCGCGGACTACATCATCGACATGCTGAAGCGGCCATTGCGAAATTGCGCGATCAGCCGCGAAGGAGAGAAGTTCTGCTCGCCGCTGGCACAGATTTACGGACCGAAAACAATGATCATCAACGAAATGTCCGGTTCGGGAGGAGACGCGCTGCCGTGGATGTTCAAACAGGACGGGGTTGGACCGCTAGTGGGCACGCGGACATGGGGCGGCTTGGTGGGAATTTACAATTATCCGGTGCTGATAGATGGAGGATTCGTGACCGCTCCGCGCGTCGCGATTTATGGGCTCCACGGGCAATGGGAAGTGGAAAACCACGGAATCGCCCCGGATGTTGAAGTGGAAAACGATCCTGCGTCGGTGGCGGCGGGCCATGATCCGCAACTGGAAAAAGCAGTGCAAGTGACCATGGAAGCGCTGAAGAAAAATCCTGTGGTGCTGCCAAATCATCCGCCATATCCGAATTATCAAAAGACACAGGGCAAAAAATAGAAGCTGGGTATCAGGGAAGCGGAAGAGTTGGGCAAAGGGTTGCGTCGGCAGGAATGGTGGCGACGGAAGCCGCGGGTTGGAGTGGCCCTACGGAAGAGACTTGGAGAGAAGCCAGGGCATTAGAGCGGGTTCGGCGAAGGCTTTGTCCCAGGAATTGTGGCCGACACCGGGATACTCGGTGTAACGAACGTCGCCGCCTGCGGCCTTGAGAGCCTTGTTCATCTGGCGAGAATAATCGACGGGAACGGTAGGATCCGCGGCGCCGTGGAAAATCCACACGGGAGTTTTGCCGATTTTGTTGGCGACATCGACATAGCTTTTCGGATCGTCGGGGTAAGCCTCTTTCGCGAGCTCTGGAAACAGCTTCAGAACGCGTGCGGGAGGGATGAGGCCGCCGCAAACGGGAACGATGGCCGCGAATTTACCCGGGTAGCGGGAAGCAATATCCCAACTGGCATAACCGCCCATGGAGAGACCTACAAGATAGGTGCGCTTCGAATCTCCTTTGAAATCCTTTGTGGCCGCGGCAAGAGTTGCGAGCGCCATGTCCTCCATCACTTTCTGAGTCCACCAATGATCCAGGGTACATTGCGGCATGACGACTATTGTTGGAAAGCGGGACCGGTCCTTGCGGATGGCGTAAGGCAAACCCACAGTTGTTTGCAACAGGCCGTCGGAGCCACGTTCGCCATAACCGTGAAGGAAAAGAATAATGGGCCACTTCTGTTTGGGGGTCCAATTGTCGGGAAGAAAAACCTGGTATTTATGGGTGGTGCCATCGAGCGAGAGGTTGCGGTCGAGGAAACCAGTTTCGTGCGGACGAGCGATGGAACGGGGAGGCAATATCAGGGAGCCTAGGATAAGCCAGAGCCAAAACAAGAGATTGGGTCGCAATTTACCTCTCTTTCACAATTTAACACGACAGCGGAGCAGCGGAACAGAAACGGTGTGATAGCTTGGAGCCGAGGGGACAAAAATGCCGGAGCTTCCTGAGGTAGAAACCATAGCGCGGGGCCTGCAGCGAGAAGTGGCGGGCCAACAAATTGTCAGCGTCACGCTGGGCAAGACCGATTTCATGGACAATCCGGAAGCCATCGAGCGCGAATTGGCCGGCAGAAGTATTCTTCGCGTGGAGCGCTACGGCAAATTCATGCTGCTGCGCCTGAGTGTGTCCGACGCGAAGTTCAACGAAGGAGAAGCAGCGCTGCTGGTGCATCTGGGCATGACTGGATCGCTGATACCCGTGCCGGTCAGCGCGCCTCATGAGAAGCATACTCACGTGGTCATGCTGCTGGGCGATGGGCGCGAATTGCGCTACGTCGATCCGCGGCGTTTTGGACGCATGGCCTATCTGGCGGGCGACGCCCTGGCGAAGGAATTGCAGCGGTTTGGAGCGGACCCGCTGGAGGCGGACGTGGAGGAATTCGCGCGGCGGATTCATCGCCAGGCGCGGATCAAGGCGCTGCTGTTGGATCAGAGCGTGATTCGCGGAGTGGGCAACATCTACGCCGACGAGAGCTTATGGAAGGCCAAAATTCATCCCGCACAATTGGGAGCACGGATCAAACACGAGCAAGTGGGGAAACTGTACACGGCCCTGCAACAGGTACTGCAAAAGGCTATTTTGTTGCGCGGATCTTCGATTTCCAGTTTTCTTGACGCGGATGGAGTGCCGGGAGAATATCAGCACCACCATCGCGTTTACGGCAGAGAAGGTAAGCCGTGCTATCGGTGCAAGACGCCGATCCGGCGCATCATTGTGGCTGGACGGAGCAGCCACTTTTGTCCGAGTTGCCAGCGAGCGCCTCGCGGACGAAAGCAGCGCGGCTGACGGACGAGGAAGAGAAAGGATTAATCGCGGTATTGAGGAGAGCGCATGCGAGCGGTGGTGCAGCGGGTGAGTCGAGCGAAAGTAACCGTGGAAGGCAAGGTGACCGGTGAAATTGGCGCCGGGCTGATGATTTTGTTGGGCATAGGCAAGCAAGACACGCCGGCGGTGGCTGCGGCAATGGCAGAAAAGCTGGCGAATTTGCGAACATTCGAGGACGCAGCAGGGAAAATGAATTTGTCGCTGCTGGACGTGAAGGGGAGCGCTCTGGTGGTATCGCAATTCACGCTTTACGGGGACGCGCGGGGCCAGAGACGGCCGAGTTTTATTTCGGCGGCGCCGCCGGAGTTAGCCAAGAGGCTGTATGAAGAATTTTGCGAGGCGTTGAAGAAGCTGGGCGTGAATGTAGAAACCGGGATTTTTCAAGCCATGATGTCAGTGGAGTTGGTGAATGAAGGGCCGGTCACAATCCTTGTTGATTCGGAGAAAACGTTCTGATCATGGGAGGAGGGCGATGAAGGACGGTAAAACACTCGACGATTGGACCGTGCGGCGAGCTGTGGCCGAACTGAAGAGGCATGGGAGCAGGCGCAATGTTGAGGGAATGGCGCGATTCGGAATCCGGTCGAAGGACGTTTGCGGTGTTTCGAAGCCGAAATTGGACGAAATCGCGAGGAGCATAGGCCGGAATCACAACCTCGGATTGAAGCTTTGGGAGACAGGGATTCACGATGCTCGGCTGCTGGCGATGCTGATTTCCGAACCGCAGCGGGTGACAGCCCGGCAGATGGAGCGGTGGGTGCGGGATTTCGATAATTGGGATGTGTGCGATGGAACGTGTTGTCATCTGTTTGTGGATGCATCGCCGGCGTGGGAGAAAGCGTTCGCCTGGACCAGGCGGAAAAAGGAGTTCGAGAAGCGGGCAGGATTTGCGCTTGCGGCATATCTGGCGATTCATGATAAAGCAGCGAAGGATTCGGAGTTTCGGAAATTCCTGAAACAGATCGAGCGCGAAGCCTGGGACGAGCGGAATTTCGTCAGGAAAGCGGTGAACTGGGCGCTGCGGAACATTGGGAAACGAAATTTACGTTTGAACCGGCAGGCCATTGTGACTGCTGAAAAGATCCGGCACCAGGGAACGGGCGCGGGGCGATGGATTGCGGCCGATGCTCTGCGGGAGTTAAAGAGCGAAGCGGTGCAGAAACGTTTATTGCGAAAGGGCACTGCGGCGGATGCACGATGAATACAGCGGAGCACAGCGTGAAAATTCGCCGGGCGAGATTGGAGGACGCCGGGCGCATCGCAGTGCTTTCGGGGCAACTGGGCTATCCGGCGACGAAGGAGCAGATGAAAATCCGGCTTAAGCGGGCATTGAAGGCGAAAAATGGAACATGCTTTGTGGCAGAAACGAAAAAGGATGGTTTGATCGGCTGGACGCACGTGAGTGTTACGCCGCTGTTGGAGGTGGAACAGCGCGCGGAGTTGAATGGATTGGTGGTAGACGAGAAGGCGCGCAGTTGCGGGGCAGGCGGGGAACTGCTGAAGGCGACCGAGAATTGGGCGCGAAAGATGGGGTGCGTGGGCATGTCGGTGCGCTCTAATGTGCTCCGCAAGCGAGCACATGGATTTTATTTAAAGCGCGGTTACGAACACTACAAGACACAAAAAGCTTTCCGGAAAGATCTGTAGAGCCGACCAACACCTGCTGTGAGTTGTGCAAAGATGCAGAGACTTGCCCAGGGGTACAGGTAAACACTCGAGAACGCCTGGTAGAAAAATATATCGTGATACGATAAAGTAGTATTATGCCGGGAAAAGTCAGCGAGAGTGAATATCGAGCCTTGGGGGAACTTCGCCACCTTATCCGCAGGTTTGTGCAGGAAGGGGACGTTGCCGCGAAGCAAGCCGGGCTGGAACCGCAACAATACTTACTGTTGTTGGCAATCCGGGGATTGCCGCCGGGCCAAGAGGCGACCATCAGCGCGCTAGCGAACCGGCTTTCCCTGCGGCATCACAGCACCGTGGAACTGATCGACCGGATGGAGGCCCACGGGTATGTGAAACGAATTCGGGGGCGGGAGGATCGCCGGCAGGTGCTGGTTTCCTTACAGCCGCACGGAGCAAAACTGCTGGAACGGGTGGTGGAACAGCGGATCATCGAACTGCGGGCCAACGGAAGAGCGCTGGTCGCGGCAATCAGCGCCTTGCTGGAACCGCGGGCGAGAATTTTGACGGCGAAAGATGGACGACGGAGAAGAAGCGCTGTAGCCCTGACCAGGTAATCAGGTTACAGCCGTGGACAGAAATGACTTGAGGCGAGAGGGTTCCTCAGGGGTAAGCACAAAAACCGGGACGAAAACGCGCCAGGATAAGCTTGGCGATTTTTCCGTGAATTGGGGGGTGCTGAAGATTACAGCGCTAGCCCTTCCCGTCGGAGTGTTGGCGGCGTTTGCTGCGCTGGTGTTGCTTCGACTGATCGCGTTTTTTACGAACGTTTTCTATTTTGGCCGTTTTTCGACGGCGGCGAATTCTCCAGCGAACAATCATTTGGGTTGGTGGGCCGTGCTGGTGCCGGTCGCGGGCGCGGTGATTGTCGGGTTGATGGCCCGGTATGGGTCGGACAAAATTCGCGGCCACGGAATTCCGGAAGCGATTGAATCCATTTTGCTGAACGGGAGCCGAATCGAGCCGAAAGTGGCGGTGCTGAAGCCGCTGTCGGCGGCAATTTCGATTGGATCCGGCGGACCGTTTGGAGCGGAAGGGCCGATCATTATGACCGGAGGCGCCTTCGGGTCTATGGTCGCGCAGATGTTCCGCTTGACCGGCAGCGAGCGGAAAACGCTATTGGTGGCTGGAGCAGCAGCGGGAATGGCGGCGACCTTTTCGGCACCCATCGCGTCAGTCCTGTTGGCCATTGAACTGCTTTTATTCGAACGCAAACCGCGCAGCATAATTCCGGTGGCTGTGGCTAGCGCCACGGCCGCGTTATTACGGCAATATTTGCTCGGTCAAGGGCCGCTGTTCCCGGTGTTAGGCCATGGCGGGCTAATCACGCCGACAGCATTAGCGTTTAGTGTGATTGCCGGAATCGCATGCGGCCTGGTGTCGATCCCTCTGTCGAATTCCGTTTATTACTTCGAAGATTTGTTTGGAAAATTGCCGGTGCATTGGATGTGGTGGCCAGCCATTGGTGGAGTTGTTGTGGGGCTGGGTGGCCTGTTTTTTCCGCAGGCGTTGGGAGTCGGCTATGACGTGATCGGGGAATTAGTGAAGGGCGACCGGATGTTGCACTTGGTGCTGGGCGTTCTGATTGTGAAGTGGCTGATCTGGTCGGTAGCGCTGGGTTCCGGTACCTCGGGTGGCGTGCTCGCCCCGGTGATGATGATCGGCGCGGGAACGGGCGCGTTGATGTCGTATGTCCTGCCGGATATGGGGCCGGGTTACTGGGCGATGATCGGGCTGGGAGCGATGCTTAGCGGAACACTTCGCGTACCGATGACGGCGATTGTGTTCACGGTGGAGGAGACTCACGACTGGAATATGCTGCTGCCGCTGTTGCTCGGCTGCGTGGCGTCGTATGCGGTGTCAACGCTTTTGCTGCGCAGGTCGATATTGACGGAGAAGGTGGCAAGGCGCGGCTATCACGTGAGCAGCGAATATGCGGTTGATCCCCTGGAACTGCTGTATGCGCGCGAGGTAATGCGAAAACCAAAGATAATTCTGGGTGCGGACAGCTGGATCGAAGATGCAGTACGACAGATCAGTGTGGAAGAGTCCGAAAATCAGAGATTGCTGCCGGTGGTCGACGGACTTGGATCATTGGCAGGAGTAGTGACACGAAGCGAATTGCAAAAAAAGCTTCAGGAAAAGCAAGCTGCAGGAAAGACTGCGACGCTGCGAGAAATTATGCAGGACAAGCCGGTGGTGGCGTATGCGGAAGAACCGCTGCGAGCGGTAGTAAATCGAATGGCGGAAAAGGCCGTGACGCGGATGCCGGTGGTGCAGCCGGGCAATAACGAATTCTTGGGACTCATCTCTCTGAACGACTTGCTAAAGGCGCGCTCGCGACATCTGGAAGAGGAACAACACCGAGACCGGACGTTGTGGCTGCCGTATTTCGGACCGGCACGACCGACATCCGAATCGAATTCCTGAAATTTGGACGGCGAAGCTGCTTACTGAACTGGGGGCGAAGCGGGCGCGGTTTTGCGGTCCGGTTCGCGATAGGCCTTCATAATGTCCGAAAGATCAATAACGCCGAGAATTCGGGACACGTTGGCACGACTCAGCACCGGAACCATCGGATAGTTTGTTGCTTGGCGAAGAGCGACCTGCAGGTCTTCGTCCGGGTGGAGATAGGGGACTAAGGATAAGATTTGTGTTTCCTCGAGAGGGCGAGATTCGCCAGAGTCCACCAGTTTTTTCAAATCCGCACGCGATACGACGGAGATGGATTTGCTGGGGCGACGGACCAGGAAATAATTATCGGTTGTAGCCTCCGCCAAGGCCCAAGCTTCACTGACGGGCTTCTGACTTTCCAGGATGATGGCAGGACGCGGGCGCATGGCGTCTTCCACGGTTAGAACCTCCTGCTCGCGCTCCTCTTCCAACGCAGGCAAATAGAGACCGTCCTGCCGGGTGATCTGCTCCAAAGCAGGGATCGGCTGAAGCTTCCGCGAGATGAGATAAGAACACATATTGGCGACCAGCACCGGCAAGATGATGGAGTAATCGCCGCTGACTTCCAAGGCCATAAAAACGGAAGTGATCGGAGCACGAATGAAGCCGGCAAAAAGAACGCCCATGCCGACGAGAGCATATGTGGCGACGGAGCCGGTTAAATGCGGGAACAAGAGCCGTTCCACAGTGCCGACCGCGCCGCCCAGCATTGCTCCAATGAACAGCGTGGGCGCAAACATCCCTCCGGGAGTACCGCTGGTGAAGGAAAGTGTAGTAGCAACAATCTTGAGGCCGGCGAGCATTCCAAGAACTTCCCAGGTGTATTGGCTATGCATGGCCTGATCCATGAAGTCGTAACCTGCGCCCATAACCTGGGGAAATCCCGCGAACGCAATTAAACCAATAAGCAGACCGGCGATGGAGGGACAAAGAAACTGCACGTACCTCGGAGTTGCTTTGATCCTCGGGCGCAACCAGCCGATGGCGGCAGAGAAGGCGACAGAGGCAATTCCGCCCAATATTCCAAGGACGCTGTAAGCCAGCAACTCTTCCCAGCGAACTACTCCCACGGGAGGAATACGAAAGAATGGCTCTGCGCCGAGAAACAGGCGCATGGTGACAACGCTGGAAACGGCAGACAGAACCACAGTGGCAAGGATGCCGGCGCTCCAGTGACCGATGACCTCTTCGATAACGAAGAGAACTGCGGAGATGGGAGCGTTAAAAGCCGCGGCCAGACCTGCAGCAGCTCCGACAGGGGCGAGAATACGCATTTTCTTGCGGGAAAGATTCAGGCGCGTGCCAATGGCCGAGGCGAGCCCCGCACCAATCTGCAGGGAGGGATCTTCGGGGCCAAGTGAAAAACCCGAGCCGATGGCAAGAGAAGCGGTGATGAATTTACCGATAACCGTGCGTAGGGGAATGTAGCCATTGGAAATGTACAAAGCTGCCTTGGTTTGGTTGAGCCCGCTGCCGGTGGACCCTTTGAATATGGTGAAAACCAGCGCAGAAATAACCAGGCCTGTGAGAGCAGGCGCAAGAAAACCCCGCCAGGCAGGAGGAGTGAGGGCGCTGCCGAGAAGGTAAAGGCGAGTCCATTCCATGGTGATGCGAAAACAAACAACCGCCAGGCCAGCGAAGATGCCGATGAAGACAGCGAGAATGAGGAAGAAGCGATCTTCATTGAAGGCCAGTTGAGCGGTGAGCCGGCTCGCTAACGCGCCCCAGGACGGATGCACGGGGACACTGGGCGCAGCACCGGGCGTGACCACCTCCGGGGCACTCATCGATTTTCCTTTTCCCGCTGGTGGGCGATGGCCAACAGAGCTGAATCGTCGGAAGTGGATTCGCCGCAAATCGATTGGGCCAATTTTTCAGCGGAGGCACAGAAATCAAATAGGGTGTCAATCTCTTCCGGATGCTGATATAGAAAATGAGCGTTGGCGGCGGCCTTAAGTTGTTTCCATCTATCGAAGAATGGACCAATGGAGGAATTCGCCGAAGGTTTGGACGAACCCGCGCAGGACTGCAGGCGATTTCCGGCAAGGTCGAAGACTCGCAAAGCACGGCTGATTTTTTCCGATTGAGGGATGCCGTGTTCGTAAGGATCCAGAAGGAAGACCGACTGGATAACCGGCAAAAGCTTCTTGGCAGCCGCGTTGTTTGGATCCAAGTGCAAGGCCCGGGCCAGATAAATTTGCGCGGCGTGATATTCGCCGATGCGGAAAGAGGCTTCGCCTGCGCCTTGGACCGCAGGAACATAATCCGGATCGAGGCGCATGGCTTCCCGATATTGAACAAGAGCGCGCTGATCGTCACCGACGCGGCAATACAGATCGGCCACCTGAGAGTGTAATTGAGGGTCCTCGGGCAAATTGTCAGACAGGATAATGAGCTGAGATTCGGCGTGTCCCATATCTCCGCGGTCGAGATAGAACTTGATCAAATCGAGAGAAGCGGCGCGACGATTGGCGGCGGCATCGGTAGGCCAGTCACCAAAGATGGCACCATTGAAATAGCGTTCGGCGCTAATGGGATCGCCCTTTTCCGCGTAGAGCCGAGCCAACTGGAGATTCACGGAGCCATTGGTGGGACTGCTTTGCCAGAGCCCCAAATAATAATTGAGGGCTTCATCGGTATTGTGAGACCGCATGAGAGCATCGGCGAGATGCATGCTGAACTCCCAATTACGAGGGTCATAGAAGAGAGCGGTTCGAAAATCGTCCACGGCAGCAACAGGGCGATTACTGCGTAGCTCATGAATGCCACGTTCGAACCATTGGACGCCGAGTGCAGCGCGACGGCGGTCGTAGGCCTGGCTATAAGAATGAGTGAGAGCTGAAAAGACAATGGTGATAAGAACGAGGATGCTGACGAGCAGGGGCTCGCGAATTTTGAAGTCGCGGGTCAGAAAATTGATTCTAGACCAATCGGCCATGAGATTTCGGCTCTCCAAGTTAACGAGGAGCTTGCCCTTCGGCGTGACGACGCAGCGTCCAACCTACATATATCGTATCACGACATGATTTGCCGGAAAGCAAAGAGGAATGGCCGGACGCTTACGGCGTATGGAAAGCTTGAATTCAGAAGCCGCCGCCACCGCCGCCACCGAAACCGCCGCCAGAGAATCCACCGCCGCCAGAAAAGCCGGAGCCTCCGGAACTGCGCGGCGCGGAAGCAAGAACACTGCCGGCCTGGACGGACATAGCGTTGAGATTGTTGACGAAGAGATATGGGTAAAAGCCTGGGCCGTAACTGCCACCCTGATACCACTGCGGCGGTTGCGTATAGATGTTCTGAAAGGCTTTGCTCCAGTTTTTCTCGACACCAAGGGCCATGGCGAATGGGAGAAATTTTTCAAACATATCGGGAGTCTTGATCATGCGATTGAAACGATCGGCTTCCACATGATTCAAGAAATCCTCGAAGCCGAGAATTTGTTCCATCGCACGCGCGCCGGAGAGGGTGTGCGCGGCCATAAACCAGCCAAAGCCGCAGATAATGCCGCCGGTAAATATGCCAGCAAGTATAAAAGGAAGGACAGCCATGCCGTAGTTTCGGGCGAAAAGGTTGCCGGCGCCAAAGAGAATGAAGCCGACGATGATACCAAGGCCAATGTAGGTAGAGCGGACACTGTCGGGACGACGAGCGTAATAACCCTGAGTAACGAGCGAACCGAAAATCTGGCTTTTGATAGCGGGAATGTTTTGATAGAAGCGGTTGTGGAGATCGGCTAGAGAGACAATGTCGCCGGCATTGCGACTGGGGAAAATACCGCGAAGAAGTTCCTGCTCGTGTGGTTTTAAAGCAGGCCAATCGGCTTGTGATTTCTGCAGGTGGAAGAGGTAGTCCTTGGAGTGAGTCAGGCCGAGCAGGTGATCTTTCTGCTTTTCTTCAATGACGATGTATCCGCGTACGGCAAGATCGACAATGGAAGCGGTGACGTCGCGCATATTCACCGAATTGTCGATAAGGGTGCCGACCTCGCCGGGGGTGAGTTTGTCAGGTGGCTCATATTGAGCAGTAATGGGGCGAAGCCGAGGATCACGACCGTGATGCCACCACCACCAGAACATGATTGGCAAGGCGAGGATAGGAATGATGAGCGGCCAGTTGCTGACCAGGAAACGACCGAAGATTACAAGAGGACTTGGCGGGCGCACAAATCCTTTGTCAAAGGCGACGGCAACGGTGAGGCCTTCGTGCATGGAGAGAGGGTTGATGGTGCGCACTTCAACGCCATTGCCGTTCACCTGTTCGGTGGCATCGTGGCCGGTAGAACGAAATGTGCCGGTGAAAACAAGCGCGCGAATGTCTTGGGTGCCGTCGGGAAGGACAATGTGCGCACCCGCCTGTTGAATCGGGAGGGACCATTCATCGCCGGTGACATTCCAGTAGAACTCGTCGTGGTCGTCGAAGAATCTGATAGCGTTCGAGACTACGTACTCGATATTGACAGTGCGAGTGCTGTTGTCTGCGTCGGGAATATAAATTTTAAGTTTTAGATTCTTGCCATCCCGGCTGGTTTCGTACTTGAGCTTGTTCTCATTCTCGTCGGTGACATTTTTGACTTTCAAAAAAAGAGTGAAGTTGGAACCATGCGGACCGGAGTATTCCACAGGAATGGTGCGATAGATACCGTGCCAGGGGCCGCCGATAAATCGGAAGGTGATGGTTTCGGTGACGTACACATCGCTATTGGGAAGGATGTCGATGTCGGAATAGAACTTGAGCAACTGCTGTTCCTTGGCGGACAGGGGAACGGCGAGGGCGAAAAGAAGAACAAGTGCGAAGAGTCCGGTGGTGAAGCGCGAAGAGGGTTTGTGCGGGGGAGGCATGGCGAAAGCAGAATCAGCAATCACGCTGTGGGGGCAGCAGGGTTGCTAAAGCTGACTTTGGGAGCTTCGCGCTCGGCAGCAGTGGAGACTTCAAAGAACTCGCGCTGCTTGAAGCCCAGCATACCGGCGAAAATATTCGTCGGGAATTGCAGGACTTTGGTATTGAAGTCGCGAACCACGGCATTGTAATAACGGCGGGCATTTTGCACGTTGTCTTCGATTTCGGACAGCGAATTCTGCAGGGAGGTGAAACTTTCGATGGCGCGCAGTTGCGGATAGGCTTCCGCCAAAGCAAACAAGCTCTTTAGCGCGCCAGAAAGCATATTTTCGGCTTGGGCCTTGTCAGCCGGGCCGGTAGCAGTCATCGCGCGATTGCGAGCGTTGATGACCGCTTCGAAGGTTCCTTTTTCGTGAGCCGCATAACCTTTCACGGTCTCCACGAGATTGGGGATCAGGTCGTAGCGGCGCTTGAGTTGGACATCGATATCGGCCCAGGCATTGTCGCATTGGACTTTCAAACGGATCAGACCGTTGTACATGCCAATGGCGAAAATGATGAGGAGAACGACGATGCCAAGGAGAACCCAACCTAACATCGGCCACACACCTTTCGGAGGGATTTGGACTCCGCCAGAACACCATCACTATACGTGTGCAGGCTGCCAGAGTAAAGAAATGTCGTGGTGGGCTGTCAAGGACAATTCTTTGGAAAGATGCTGGATCAGATGATGTTCCTGGGGGAATTGTCGCTGGATGGTAGCGTGCGTCCGGTGCGTGGGGCTTTCTGCGGTGTGTGCAAGCTTTACAAATGGACGTTCCCGCCGCCAGAGAGGAGCAACGGCAATGAAGACGACCTTCGCGATGCTGTCAGCGCTGTTCGCGCTAAATGCCGCCGCGCAGACGCGACCGGAGACCCATACCGTCGAGATTTTGTCCGCTGAGGAGACGCACTGGACGACCACATTGAACGATCCGGGATCACCCGGCACCGGCACGACGAAGACGGATTGCTGGGATTACGGTGGTGGCGTAGTCAGTTGCTCAGGTACCACGACCACGAGTGGCGCCACGCCGCCATCCAGCACCGCAGTCCAGCACACGCGAGTGGACATTCTCGTCAGAATGCCGGATGGAAATGAAGTAAAGATGCAGTGTCACATTCCTCCGCGCTGGGCCCTATGCTCTAAGCCTCCGATCGGTCCATACCAAGCCAAAATTGACACGCACAGTATTCGCATTCCTTTTGAGATAAAGGGAAGGCCGGACTATAACAAGGACGGGACCATCAAGAAGCCTGGAAAAGTAGAGGTGGTTTGGGTGAAATTCAGCTTCGAGTAGGATGGTGTCGATTGCTGCGTCAGCGTTCCTGCTATCCTCGCATCTCGGTTGCCGAGCTGCCACCGGTGGGCAGCGGAAAAACTCTTCTCGAAGGCAGGAGCCGATTGTCTTGTTGAACACCGACGCAGGCGTATAACTCGGATTTTAGTTGAGCTACTGACTACATCGTGATTCAGTACTGGACAATTCAAAACGGAACCTCGGGTTCTCAGGAGGCTTAATGACCGTGAAAATAGTACTTGCGGACCCGGCCGCCCCAGCGTGGAACAGCTACATGAGGTCGTTCCCAAATCTGGGGCTCCTTTACCTTGCTGCCCACCTCCGTAGAGAAATGCCAGACGTCGCAATCACCTACCTTGACGCGAATCACTCGATTGAGCAGCACCTTTTGTACCTCGCGCAACAGAAACCCGCCGTTTACGGCCTCTCATTTGCGAGTCCTCTAAATGCGGTGGCCAAGCACATTCTCAGGAAGGTCCGGGAGGTGCTTCCGGAAGCCCTGATTGTGTGCGGAGGTCCCCAGCCGACAGCCAACCCGCAGGATGTCCTCTCAGGGTCACCCGCTGACATCTGTTGCATCGGCGAGGGGGAAGAAACTTTCGTGGAACTTGTAAGGACGTTCGTCCACGGCGGTGACGTGACGAGGGTTGCTGGTATTGCCTACCGAGGACCGAACGGTGACGCCGTGTTTACGACACGCCGTCCCATCATCCATGATCTCGATTCCATTCCGTTGCCTGCCTGGGACCTCGTGGATTTGCGCAGATTCAGGGGCTTGAGACAGGCCAAGTCTGGCCCCTCGACTGCGATAACCGCCAGCCGCGGTTGTGCATTCAACTGTACTTTCTGTTCCAACCCGATATGGAAGAACGCAACGCCCTGGGTACGGAGGAGATCGCCTGAAAAGATCGCGGAAGAGGTCGAGCTCCTCTACCGGCGTGGTATCAGAGAAATCTATATTCGCTCGGATCTGATGAATGACAAGTTAGACTGGGCGATCGCGGTCTTCGATGCGCTCCGCGACCTCGATCACCCGGACTTGTATTTCCAGTGCAATCTGCACCTCTCCCGTATCACTTCTGACTTTGCCAAATCCATGCGGCGGGCGAATTGCTGGCTGTGCAATGTTGGCCTCGAGAGTGGTTCGCAACGCGTCCTTGACGGCATCAAGAAAAAGACAAAGCTTGCCGAAGTGGAGACCCGACTACAAACTTTGAGAGACCAGGGAATCAAGGTCTATGCGTTCATGATGATGTATCAGCTGTGGGAATCCGGCCAAGGTCTCGAAGTTGAAACGACGCGAGAGGTATTCCAAAGCGTTCGCCTCGTACTTTCGCTTTGGTCCAAGAGACTGCTGAACCAAATGAGTTGGGCGTACGCTACCCCTTATCCCGGCTCGGATTTGTACCGGGTCTGTAAGAAATATGGACTTCTCCCGCATAATTTCGACGAGTCGATGGTTTCGTCCGATGTCATCACTATTCCGATACCCGGTTTATCCAAATTTGAAATCATGGTGGCGCGACTCGCGGGACTGTTCGCTCAGTTGCTACTCAACATGTCCAATCGAGAACGCTACGAACGTCACGCCCTTATTCCTAACACGAAACACGCAATCGTGAAGTTGCGTCAGCTCTTGATGGATTTCCGCAAGCCTATTGTGCAAGGTAAGTCCGCGCCCCAGATCTCGCGCAGCAAGTCGCTCCAAAATCTTGAAGAGACGACAGAAGGCCAACAAGGTGTCAGCACTCTAGTTCAAATTGATACGGGAACCATTTGAACATGCCTTTGCAAGATCTTCGACAGACCGACTGTGATTCTGGTCCGTCCAAGGTGTCACTGTCAACGCCAAGCCGCAGGCTTCTTCTCAGCGTTGTTGTCTGTGTCTACAACGATTGGAAGCCGCTCGAATCCTGTCTGTGGAGTTTATCTCACCAAAAGGATGCTCCGAGCTTCGAGGTGCTAGTTGTCGATGACGGAAGTAGCCAGCCAGTGCCTGACTCGATTCGCCAGTCCAAACTCAACTTTCCAATTCAGTTTATCCGCCAGAATCATGGTGGCGTTGCCACTGCTCGAAATGCGGGCATACGCGCTGCTACTGGAGACGTTTTTGTATTTACGGATTGTGACTGCGTGTTGGATACGGACTGTTTGCATAGTCTTTGGGCGTGTATGGTCAAATATCCAAGGGATGACTGCTTTCAGTTGCATCTTAAGGGTGACCCTTCTCACGTCGTAGGACGGGCAGTAGAGCTTCATCTCTCGACGATACAGTTGCAGACACTCTTTACCAGCGGTCAGATCCGATACCTCAATACCGCGGGGTGTGCAATTCGTAGAAGAAGGATAGCTGAGAACGCAGTGCTGTTTGATCGTCGTGCGGTCAGAGCCCAAGATACTTTATTATTGGCCGATTTAATCCTTAACGGTGAATGCCCACGCTTCGTTCCTGAAGCAATTGTTCAGCATGACGTCAGGCTGCGACTCGGACCGTTTATGTGGAAAGCTCTTCGGGCTGGATACGTGGGGGGCAGAACATACGGGATTATTAGGACTCTTGGTGTGTCAATTCGCGTAGATGCCCCTCGGCGCCTTCATATTTTGCTGTTCATGCTGAAACACTCTTCGAAAACATCATTGGGGATTGCTCCATTCGTGATCGTGACCACGCGGCAATGCCTAGGTCACCTCGGCGCAGCCCTGTATCGTTGCATAGTGCCCTTTCCGAAGGAGGTTCCTCACCGCAGCGGACTGAACCGAACCGCGAGTGAAGGCCTTCAACTCGAAGATCAACTTCAAGTTTCTGTGACTGGAAGACGGTAGCACCTCTGAGAGACAAATTCCCGATTCGTGTAGCCTGTAACCGAAAAGTGGAAACCCCTCTCCGGGCGCAGAATTCAGTGGACTTCTTCGAGCTTCTCGGTTTCCCTCGACATTCATGGATATCTCGATCGTCATAGTCAGCTGGCACGCGAAACATTATTTGGAACTGTGCCTCGAAAGTCTGGCCGCTGCACCGCCTCGGCATAGAACAGAAATCGTTGTGGTTGACAACGCTTCAAGTGACGGCTCCGCGGAAATGATCGAATCTCGATTTCCCTTTGTCAAACTCATCAGGAACAGCGAGAATCTCGGTTTCGCGAAGGGCAATAATGTGGCCATCCGTCAGTGCCACGGGCGCTGCATCGCACTCGTGAATCCAGACGTAGTCGTTTTTCCGGGCTGTCTTGATGCTCTGGCTGATTTCCTCGACCAGAACCCCAAGGTGGGAAATGTTGGTCCCCGCGTCCTGAACCCGGACATGACACAGCAGTGTACTTGCCGGCGATTTCCGACTCTGTGGAACAATTTTTGTTCAGCGACCGGTCTGGCGACAGCGTTTAAAAAGTCCCAATTCTTCGCCGGTGAACAGATGTTCTACTTTCCCCACGACCGGACGCTTCCCGTGGACGTCCTGAAGGGCTGCTTCTCAATGATCCGCCGCGAAACCTTTAACGAAGTGGGCCTGCTCGATGAAAATCTCTTCATGTATGGCGATGATGTGGATTGGTGCCGGCGCTGCTGGAACACGGGATGGCAGGTAGTTTTCTTCCCCGGCGCCAAGGCGATTCATTACCGTGGCAAATGCACTGCTCCGTATCCAGTTCGCTTTGCGGTCGCGCAACAGCGGTCAGTTTTGTACTATTGGCGCAAACATCAGGGCGTCTGGGGCGTCATGGGAATTCGGAGCATCATGCTTTTCCACCACCTGGTTCGCTACGCATATGCAGTGGTTGCAGGCCTGGCGCGGGGTAAGCGAAGCGCAAAGGACGACGTGCGGAAACAGGTAAGCGGCGCCTGCCTGCGGGCGCTGGTCTCCGATAGTGTTCCACGTTCTGTCCCCCATTGACCCGCGTTGTTTGGATCTTCGTTGGATCGTGTTGCCCATCGGTGCCCGTGAGGATTGCCGTTCTCGCGTATGGGGGCAATTAAAGCTGACTTTCTAGTTGAGGCGGGGTCATCGGTGGACGAACCGCATTTGTAACTTTGGGTCTCGGTACGGTTTGGAATACCCCAGCGCATTATTGCTGCAAGGTGTTCGTTGACTTCGACGGTAAGCGAAGCGTAGCGTTCGAGGCAGGGGAGTGCTCCTGTGATTGTGCACCGAACTACTCCTGAACAAAGCCGCTAACAGGTCGGGCTTGATCTACCTAGCGTGAAGGTACCAGCCAAATGAAAAAACTACTGCTTACTATTTGCGTAGTCCTGTTGTTGGGCACGACCATCCTCAAACCAGGTGCAGATCTACGATCTTCGAGAAAAGATACAAATCCTAAACCTCGCAGTCGATGAATTGCATCGCCTCAATGCGCGGCCAAAACTGTCCCATAAAGGGATTTGAACGTGTTATTTCAACCATTCGCGCCGTGATCGAACACACCGATTAGTAGGATCAAACCATGCGAGCAGACGGAAGCTTTCATGCTGCGTACAAAGATCTTGAAGGACGCACGAAGAAACTCGTATATGACGACGGCGACATCTATGTCCCTAATACTGAACCAGTAGGGCCTGTCGATCACGTTTTCATCTGCATGGAGCCGTCCCTGGGTTGGTTTGCTCGTTCTGCAGAAGAAGCAAGGTCTAAAGTTGACGCCGGATTTAGAAACTTTCTCTTCCCAACAGAGGACTTCATCCTTCACTTTTGCATTCGGCGCTATCTTTGCGAGTCTACTCAGCGATACCACATTACCGATTTCTGTAAGGGCGCGATGCTCGTTGAGCGTGCTGGCCTCGCAAGGATCCAACGGTACAATAGGTGGTACCCATTGTTGAGCGAAGAAATAGATCTCGTGGCCACTTCAGACGCAACCATCGTCGCAGTTGGCAAGGTCGTCGCTCAACATCTTAAGCGACAAGGTTCTAGGGGTCAGCAGAGTCAGCACGAAACTGGACGGAAATTCAAGATTAACTCTACCCGTTGGCTTCTGCGTCCGGTTGCGATGCAATGTCGATCGACGTTGCCTCAGACGTTGCCTCTGGAGTATCAGCGCCGCTCACGCCGTGCGCAGCAGGGATCTCTGTCGCTACGTTGACCGTGCTGTCCTTGCTATCGCTGCCGATAACCCCAACGGTGACGACAATCTGAACAGGCGCACGTCCCTCGTCACGGGACGGCGGCACGTGGTAGCCTCCGTATTCAGCGGCCAGTGCAGCGTACTCGCGGCGCTCGGACCAGGCCACTACATCGCGCGCGTCTTTCACCTCGCCGTCTTTCTGAAAGAACTTCGTCTCCATCGCGTCCATGCCTTCCACTATGCGCTGCGCGATCTTCTCAGGAGAAACATGCTTGCGCATGATCGCTGCGAAGGCCGCTCGAACATCCGGCGTTTCGATATTGGATGTAGCGGAGCGCGCCATAGCCGGAGAGTAGCCTGCGTCCAAAGCAGCCTGCACCTTTGTCTTGCCCTCAGCCAAACCCTCAACGTACTTCTGCTTCTGGGGCGGCAACAACGAGAAGCTCTTAGCCGCTCGCAGTTCCTCTGTGGCCTCTTTGACGTGGCTTTTGTGCCGGAACAGTGCCGCGTGGGAAATCGTTCGCCCCACCTTCAGGATTCGATCGCGGATTTGGAGGCCGCGCCAGACATCCAGGCGAAACATTTGAGTGAGGCCATCCAGTATCGAACGTTGGACCGCAGCTATTGGGCGTAGGGGTCGCAGTTGTCCCGCGCGGCGAGAGCGGCAGAAGGTGGCCGGCTCCATTGACTTGGATTAACCGCTGTGTTACGAGTAGGTACGCCTTTTTTTGCACCTTGGGCCCAGCGACAGGCGGGAATGACGCTAGAGGCAAAGCACCTGGAAGTCATCCTGGACACTCACGTCGAGAGCGTCAATCTCGCCGAGGAAATGTGCCTACGTGTCGCCGAAGCGGTGGGCTTTAGCGAAGACGAGTGCTACAGGATCGGAATGTCGGTGCGCGAAGGCGTAATCAACGCCTTTCATTACGGAAATCAGGAAAAACCCGGGAAGAAGATCTATCTGGCGCTGGACCTCACGCAAGAAAAGATGATCATTCACGTGATGGACGAAGGGAAAGGGTTCAAATTGGCAGACGTGCCGGACCCCTTGGCGGAAGAGAATCTGCTGAGTACCTCAGGCCGTGGGATTTTCCTGATGCGCACATTCATGGACGAGTTTGACGTTGTGGCTGGACGCACGGGTGGTGCAGAAATCATCATGGCGAAGAAAATCCCAACGAGCGGCAAAGCGTCGGAGAACGGGAATCATGGGAAGCCGAATTCGGGCACGGCGCCCAAACAGGAAGCCTAGGAATCATCATGCCAGTTTTATTCATGACACAACGGGAAGTGGGACCGGTCACCATCGTTGATTTGAGCGGAAAGATTTCGTTGGGAGAAGGAAGCGCGTTACTGCGCAAGACCATTCGGGACCTGTTGGCTGCGGGGCAAACCAAGATTTTGCTGAACCTCGGTGATGTGAACTACATCGATAGCTCGGGGATCGGGGAGCTGGTTAGCGGATTTACCGCAGTGCGCAATCGTAGCGGCGAATTGAAGCTATTGAGTTTGACGAAGAAAGTGCACGACCTGCTGCAGATTACGAAATTGTTTACGGTGTTTGACGTGTATAACGACGAAGGCACCGCGGTACAGAGTTATAAGTAAGGGTTGCCTGCCATTTTCCTACAGGATCGATCCAAGAGAGATTCCTCACTTCGTTCGGAATGACGGGTCGTGGTGTGTGGGTTGGTTGGTGGTGTGGGGATCCGGCGAGTTGCCCGCCATTTTGCCACAGGGTCGATCCAAGAGAGATTCATCGCAGAAAACGCGATGGAAAAACGTACCTCACTTCGTTCGGAATGAAGGGTAGTAGTGTGTTGGATGACGGGTAGAGGCATATCTCCCCGCGATTGTAAGAAACTCGTACCATTTCCCAGAAGATCGTTGATTACGGCACAATTTAGGGGTGGATGCCCTTGCGGATCGAGAGTGGATCGTTGAGACGGCTCGGGGGGTTGGATTCGAGCTGTGCGGTATAGCGCGCGCTGAGAGATTCCCGGAGCTGGAAAAATTCGGGGAGTGGCTGGAACGCGGCTATGCGGGGGAAATGAAGTACCTTCAAGATCGGAGACGCGCCGAACCCTCGATGGTCATGGAAGACTTGCGCAGCGTGATTGTGTGCGGGCTCAACTACAACACATCGGCGGCATACTCGACCGACGCGGCCGCTATAGAAGCACTAGACGACACACCGCGAGGATGGATTTCGAGGTATGCCTGGGGCGATGACTACCATGAAGTAATGTGGAAGAAACTGAATGCGCTGGTGGTGGCGCTGAAAGAAAGGTTTCCGGAACCATTTGCGGCGCGGGCTTATGCCGACACCGGACCGGTGGCGGAGCGGGTGTTTGCCAAATATGCGGGCCTGGGATGGTTAGGGAAAAATACCCTGCTGTTGAATGAGGCGTATGGATCGTGGCTATTTCTCGGCGTGATTTTCACCTCATTGGACTTAGCACCTTCGCTTGGGCTGGGAGAAACGCCTCCAACCGATTTGTGTGGGAATTGCAGGCAATGCCTGGACGCGTGTCCTACGGAAGCGCTAATTGAGCCATATGTGCTGGATGCACGACGGTGCATTTCGTATTTGACGATTGAGCTTCGCGGGAGCATACCGGAAGAATTGCGAGAACCCATAGGCTGGCAGGTCTATGGGTGCGATATCTGCCAGGACGTTTGTCCCTATAACCGGAAGGCCCCGGTTACATCGCTTGGGGAATTTCAACCACGACAGCAAGGAACGGAGAAGAGCCTGCTACAGCCAGTATTGGAATGGTTGGCGGGAATGGAAGAAAGCGAATTTCGCGAAATATTTCGGCAAAGCGCGATGAAACGAACGAAATGGGCTGGACTGGTAAGAAACGCGTGTGTGGCACTCGGGAACGTGGGCGGTCGAAAGGGGAGCGCCGAGCAGGCCCGCATTGAACCATTGCTGCGGCGCCTGGCGGAATCGGATATTCCCACGATTGCGGAATCTGCCCAATGGGCGCTTCGGCGCATCCAACGGATGCACGCGTAACCGGAGCTGCCGTTCGTATAGGGTGTCTACTTGGTTGAGCGAGCAGGGGGCTTGGCGCTATACTTTCGCGCGCAGGCCAACCGCCCACCGAAGCTGAGGATCCCATGAATCGGCGGAAGTTTATGCGTGAGCAGTGGACTTGTTGGTGTTGGCGTTGTGGGAACAGGCTTAGCGGTACCAGGAAGTTGCAAGCCGTCGGGCCAGATTCAAATATAAATTTCCATTAAATTTTTGGAGGATAAACCTGTGGCTTTTACTGTACCCCCGTTGCCGTATCCATTCGACGCATTAGAACCCTACATTGACGCCAAGACGATGCAGATTCATCACGACAAACACCACGGTGCGTATGTCACCAACGTGAATAAGGCGCTGGAAGGACATCCCGATTTGCAAGCCAAGTCGATCGACGACCTGATGAAGAATCTCGATTCTGTTCCGGAAAATATCCGGACGGCGGTAAGAAACAACGGCGGTGGGCATTGGAATCACAGCCTGTTTTGGGAGTTGATGAAGAAGGGCGGGGGCGGGGAGCCAAAGGGCGATCTGGCCAACGCGATCAACTCCAACTTCGGCTCGCTTGCCGGATTTAAAGAGAAATTCAAGGCCGCGGCTCTGGGACGATTTGGATCGGGCTGGGCCTGGCTGGTGATTAAGGATGGAAAGATCGCGATTGACTCGACTGCAAATCAAGACACGCCGTACATGCTACATGGCAAGGCGGTTCTGGGACTGGACGTTTGGGAGCACGCCTACTACTTGAAGTATCAAAACGTGCGCGGCGATTACATTGATGCGTGGTGGAACGTGGTGAATTGGGATAAAGCAGCGGAACTCTATTCCGCACACAAATAAAAACGTGTTTGCAAAAGAAAAGGCCCGAACTCGGACCAAACGAGTTCGGGCCTTTTTGTCACAAGGAACGGTTTAGTGGTTAAGCCATCAAGCGAGCGCGAGAAAGCGGCAGAACGTTTCCGGGGCCCCGCCCGGAGATATCGGAGTTGTTACTGGAAAATGGACGGACGTTCTGAACGGGGGCGCTGGGAACCTCCGACGGAACGGACTTGATGGAGCGCTGAGACGCTTCGCGCAAGAGTTCCATACGGCTGTGGACCTTGAACTTCGAGAGCAGCGAGGAGACATGGAACTTGACGGTGCGCTCGGAGAGATTCAGTTCACAGGCGATTTCTTTGTTGGCCAGGCTGCGAAGAATACCATCGAGGACTTCCTTTTCGCGGCGGGTCAACTTCACATTCGTCTTAACGCTCTGCCCGGCCTCCAAGAGTTGTTGAGCTTTCTGGGTAAGCTCGCCGAGATTTTCCGGAGCGGTGGGAACCATGATGAGGTAATCACTGGGGGACTGACCGCGGACCATGCAATGCATGGCAAGAAGGCCAGCAGCATGATCAACGGGAAGCGTTCCGTCAGGGCCGGCATCGACATGAAAATGGGCGGTCCCGGTGGATTTTTCGTAGAAAAGATACATGCTTGCAGCAGATGAGGTTGAGTGTTGAGCGATGGTTTGTGTTGCGGTCCTGCGGATTAACTTCACGTGCACTCCTCCGTGGGTGCCTCGCGGTGGGAACGAGACTCCTTTTTTGAGTTTATATAGATCGCCTCGTGCGAGACTGGCCGGACTCACCCGGCAAGGAAACAGGGCATATACCGGGCCGCGGCGACCTCCCGAAAACCGTGAGCGACGCCACCAACGGGGGTAACGAGAAGGAGTCCCTGTCAACTTGCTAGCAAACCTAAACCTGACCGGTGCACTGTTTAGCATGCGGGATGCCGGAATCGACGGATTTTGAGGGTACATATTTTCAAGTAGTTAGGAAAACATTTGCATAGTTTCGCCGAGGGCTGGGGGTAGAAATTGCGTGCTGCCCGTACTTTTTTCCGGAAAATGACGATTGGGCGCAGATCAGCGGGTGAGGATACGCGTTTGCTGCGGGGAGATTAATTCGTAGTCGATGCCCCGCCAACGAATGCGGCGGCCGAGGAGAGATGAGAAGAAACTCATCAGGCAGAGGAACGGCACGAACATTGCCAAAAAAATGTAAACCCAGGATTCGGACATGATTTGAGAGCGAAAGGACGGAAGTGCCTCTGTGACACCGATCACACGAAGAGCCCCGCGGATCGCAGCCAGAAGAAGAGGAAGCACCAGCAGAGTGGCGACCTGGAAGGCGGGTCGTGAGGCCAATGTGAGGTTGACTATTACGACAAAACCGACCACCAGCGTCAGGCAGTAGAGAAAATGCGTAGCGAAGGCGGTGGCCCACATCTGGGGCCGATAGACGCGAGTGATGCGGGTCTGTCGGCCAGTAAACTCCAGCAGCCCCGGAAAATCGGTTTGTACGAAAGACGCGGTGAGACATTCGGGTAAAAAGACAATCTGACGGCGGCTGCGTTCGATCATCATCGTTAGCGAATAATCGTCGCTGAATGAATATTGCCAGGCCTCGAGCATGCCGATTTGCTCGAAAATCGCGCGACGGATTGCGGTACCGCCACCCCAACAGAAGTTCTTGCTATGGGGACCTAGCATGGTGACAACCGAAGCGTTCCAAGCGGCGAGAAGAGCAGTGGCAAGGCCATTATCGTTGGGGAAGAACCAGCGCATGGTGGTGGTGGCGCCGATGCGTGAATCGGTGAGGGGAGCAACCAGACGGTGCAGCCAGCCTTTGCCGGGACGCCCGTCGGAGTCTGTGAATACCAGGACTTCAAAGTCCTCAGGGAGCTGCTCAACAGCGAAGCGGAGATTGTTAACTTTTTCGGAACAATTTTCGGGCTTGCCGGCGATTAGAACTTGAGCTTTGACGCGAGACGTGGAGGCGACACGTTTAACGATGCTGTGAGCCGGGTCGGTTTCCGAGGCTAGAACGAAAAAAACCTCGTAATTCTGGTGATCGAACTCGCAGAGAGAGACCAGATTCCGCTCGAGCCCGGGCTCGATTCCGCGGCACGGGCAAATCACGGCAGTGCGCGGGGCGTAAAAACCGGGATCGGTTTTCAAGCGACGCCGGACATAGGCTAGCCAAACAATACCCTGCCATAGCAGGTATAAACCTACTGCGATCTGAGCCAGCGCCAGGAGATCGAATAGGTCTTCCATGTAGATCGAGAATAGCAAAGGGAAGAGGTGACAGAACGGAGTTGTGTAGGGGTAGAATCGCAGCGGTAAACATCCTGGTTTGGCTCGGAGGGGCGACGATGACGGGACGAGTGGATAGTTCGATGGTGACTTCAGCGAATGATTTGCCGGGATACCGGGTGGTGCGAAATTTCGGTATTGTGCGTGGAATTACGGTGCGTTCGCGAAGCGTGTTGGGCAATTTGGCAGCGGGAATACAGACGATCGTGGGCGGGAACATCACGGTGCTAACGGAACTGTGCGAGAAGGCGCGCATGGATGCGTATGAACTACTGCTGCAGCATGCGGCGGAACATGGAGCGAACGCGATCCTGGCGATGCGCTATGACGCAAACGAAGTGATGCAGGGAGTGACGGAAGTGCTGGCGTACGGCACCGCGGTGCAGGTAGAACGAGCGAGCTGAAAGGACGGAATATTCGTGGCTCGTGAAAGTGAGTGGTAGAATCCCAACTCCATGTTCTGCATATCCTGTGGAAGCGAACTGCCGGAGACAGCGCGATTCTGCGCAAATTGCGGCAAACCAATCGAGCACGGAGACCCAGACGCAACGGTGGTCGGCAGCCACGCTGCGGTTACGGAAGCGAATGCGGAGACGATCGCTCCGGATTTGTCGCGGACCGGACCGGCCACACCTCGGCGCTCAGGATCGCAAGCGCGTCCCAGCGCACTGCCCTCCAATCCAACCCTGTCCAGTTCGGATGCCATCGGTGGAGGGCGCTTCCCGCCCGGAGCGATCATCGGGGAACGTTACCGGATCGTAGCGCTGTTGGGGCGCGGCGGAATGGGAGAGGTGTATCGCGCGGAAGATTTGCGGCTGAGCCAGGTGCTGGCCATCAAGTTTTTGCCAGAGGCGTTGTCGAAGGACGAAGCGGCGCTGGCGCGATTTCATTCCGAAGTGCGCATTGCGCGGCAAGTGGCTCACCCAAACGTCTGCCGAGTGTTCGATATTGGCGACGCCGATGGAGTGCCTTTCCTGACCATGGAGTATGTCGACGGAGAGGATTTGTCTTGCCTGATCCGCAGAATTGGAAGAGTGCCACAGGACAAAGCGGTGGAGATTTCGCGTCAGATTTGCGCTGGATTGGCGGCAGCGCACGAGCGAGGAGTGGTGCATCGCGACCTGAAGCCGGCAAACGTGATGCTGGATGGGGCCGGGAAGGCACGGATAACCGATTTCGGACTCGCTGGAATCGCAGCGACGATGAGCGGCGCCGAGGTGAGAGCGGGAACGCCAGCGTACATGGCCCCAGAACAGTTGGAAGGGAGAGAAGTCACGATCAAGAGCGATATTTTTTCGCTTGGACTGGTGATGTACGAGGTGTTGACGGGACGGCGCGCCTACGAGGCGGCAAATCTGCAGGAGTTGATGAAGAGCAGAGAAGGCGCGATCACGAATCCGTCGAGCATCGTGAAGGATCTGGATCCGTTGCTCGAGCGAGTGATTCTGCGCTGCCTGGAGAAGGACCCAACGAAACGTCCGGCTTCGGCATTACAGGTAGCGGCCGCGCTGCCCGGTGGAGATCCGCTGGCAGCGGCATTGGCCGCGGGCGAAACCCCTTCTCCCGAAATGGTCGCGGCCGCCGGTGCGACCGAAGGCATGCCGGTAAAGCTCGCGCTTGCCTGCTTTCTAACGGTGTTGATCCTGGTGGGCGTTTCCATATATCTGGGATTCCTGGAGAGCGGCCTGAAACAGGTCCACCCCCAATATTCCCCCGAAGTGTTGGAGCACAAGGCGCGCGAAATGATCGCCGGCTTTGGTTACCCTGCTCGTGCGAAAGACAGCGCTTCCGGGTTCACTTACGATTCCGATTATCTGATTTACCTGGACACTAAAGATAAACCCGGAGGCAACTGGAATCGGGTGTTGGCCCAGAGGCCGCCGGTATTGCAGTTTTGGTTTCGGCAAAGCCCGCAAGAGCTCACGGCTAGCGGCTTCTCGAACAACTCACTTACTCCGGGCGTGGTCACTTCTTCGGATCCCCCGCCGATCTATTCGGGGATGGTCGACATTCGCGTTGATCCTGCGGGCCGGCTGTTATATTTCCAGGCCATCCCCGCGGAAAAAGAAGATCAAGCAGCAACCGCCAAAGCGCCGGACTGGGCACCCTTCTTTTCCGCTGCAGGCTTATCCTTGGCAGATTTTCAGCCGGCCAGTCCTCACTGGAACGGATTAGCGTCTGCCGATGCGCGCGCGGCCTGGGATGGCAAATGGCCCGGCAGCAATCGCCCGCTGCACATTGAAGGCGCTGCGCTGCACGGCCTGCCGGTGTTCTTTCAACTCTCCGGTCCATGGACGGTTCCGTGGCGCATGGCTCCGCCTCCGCCCACCCCTTCGCAACGAGCTTTTACCATCTTCGGCAATAGCCTTACGTTTTTCTTTATCTGCGCAGGTATTTGGCTGGCTCGGCGCAATTATTCGCGAGGACGCGGGGATCGCCAAGGCGCCTGGAAAGTTGCATCGGTGGTATTGCTGCTATCCCTGGCGATTTTCTGTACTAAGGCGCACCTGAAATTCTCGAACGACACATTGCTGCTGGTCTTGCTGGCTTTGAGCACGGCACTCTTAATGGCCGGTTTGATGTGGGTCCTGTACGTTGCCCTGGAACCATATGTTCGAAGCCGATGGCCGCAAACCATTATCTCGTGGTCGCGTGCGTTAGCTGGCAAATTGCGGGATCCCCTGGTGGGCCGGGACCTTTTGTATGGGACGATCATGGGCCTTGCGTGGGTGGTGGTATTCTTCGTCGGCTATCTCGTCAACATTCATTTGGGAGACCGGCCGAAGCTTCCCGACCTCATCGAGAGCACTCGTGGCGCGTTAGCTATCTGGCTCGGCCGCGTCATTGGGGGGATTACGTCGGTGCTGATCTTTTTCTTTGTGCTGATGTTTTTCCGGGCGCTGGTGCGCAACCGCTGGGTGGCCGCCGCGTTGTTTGTGCTGCTGTACTCAACGTTCAACACTCTGAGCAGCAATCACCCACTGGTCAGCGCGCCGGTCTGGATCATCGTGTTCGGGATTGCCGCGTTCGCCATGGTTCGCTTCGGCCTGGTCGTGCTGGCGACCGCGGTATTCACGGCAGACATCCTGCTGAATGTGCCGTACACCCTGGATTTTTCGGCGTGGTACGCGCCTCTGTCTATTTGCATGGTGTTGAGCATCGTCGCGCTGGCGGGTTGGGGCTTCTACACGGCGCTTGCCGGGCAGAAATTGTTGAAGGAAGAATTATTTGATTGAGCAAAACGAACGGAAAATCAGGCCGGGATTTGTTGGCTCAAGATCTCGCCGGTTAATCGTGCAGTGAGAGTTTCCAGATTGCCAAGAGCGCGGCTGGCCGCGACACGAGCATTTTCCAAGAAGGACGAATCCAGCATAAAGGCACAGCGATCCACGAAAGGATGATTAGCTGCTTCGAATGGTTTGCGGGTGCGCCGTTGCTGGTGGGCACGCGCGAGAATGTTCTCATACATCTGTAAATCCGACTGAAATTCCAATGTAGTACTGACATTCCAGTGCTGCTGACGTGTGAGCGCCGCGAGAAATTTTTGGCGGAAAGCCGCAGCGTCTTTGCGGGTCATAGGCGGGAATTTGCGTTCGTCCGTATTGCCGCTGCCTTTACTGACGAGTTCCAGGGCCTGCGCAGAAGCGGCGAGCAAAGCCTCGCGTTGAAGCAGGCTGAGGAGATCGCGATAAAGTGCGGCATGGACTTGTAAGGCGTAACGACCGTGCTCCACGACGTAGGAATCGACAAAGCGTGGAACGACGCGCTCCTGGAGAAGGGCGTCACTCAAGCGTTGTGCAAGCGCGGCGGCTCGGTCGACATTCGAATTCTTTTGTTGGCGTGGGGCCATCGTGCTGAATTTCACATGGTAACAGCAGTTGGACAGTGGGGGAATTTCGGTGAGTGGAAACAAAAAGAGCCCGGCGCCCCTTGGCACCAGGCTCTTAGTTTCAGTTGGATCGAGTTTAGTGAACGGCCCGAGGCGAATCCCCTACGCCCGATTGTTGCGGCTCGGGTTCCGGAGCAACGGGCTCGATCGGCTGCTTCTCCAAGGCTTGCTCCAGAACCTCGTCTAGAGTGCGCACGTAGCTGATTTTCAGGTCGCCCAGAATTTCGGGCGGGAGATCGGCCACGGCGTTGGGCTCATTGTCCGCGGGCAGAAGGACGTGAGTTATTCCAGCACGCTTCGCCCCGAGGACCTTTTCCTTCACGCCGCCGATGGGCAGAACCACACCGGATAGGGTCATTTCACCAGTCATCGCCAGACGATTCTTGATCGGGCGATTGGTGAGAAGGCTGACGAGGGCAGTCACCATAGCCGCGCCCGCAGACGGTCCATCTTTCGGAACCGCGCCGGAAGGAACGTGGATGTGAATGTCCTGCTTGCGGAAGAAGTCCGGGTCGATGCCATACCGCTCCGCATTGGCACGAGTCCAAGTGAGCGCGGCAGTCATCGATTCCTGCATGACTTCGCCGAGGTGTCCGGTCATGGTGAACTGCTTGCCACCACGCATACGGCTTGCTTCGATGAAGACGATGTCGCCGCCTACGGGTGTCCAGACCAGACCGACAGCAACGCCGGGCTTCTTGACGCGTTCCTCGACTTCCTTTTCGGTGCGGTATTTCGGCACGCCCAGGAACTCGCGAACGACTTCCGGAGTCACGGTCATTTTCTCGGTCTTGCCTTCCGCAAGGCGCCGCGCCTGCTTGCGAACCAAGGTGGCGATTTCGCGCTCGAGGTTGCGCACTCCGGCTTCCCGGGTATAGCTGTGAATGATCTCCTGCAACCCCGCTTCGGTGAATTCCAGCTGCTCGCCTTCTTTGATCCCGTGCTCTGCCGCTTGCTTGGGGATCAGGTACTTGCGCGCGATATGGATCTTCTCTTCGCCGGTGTAACCGGGAAGTTCGATAATTTCCATACGGTCGCGCAGCGGTTCTGGAATTGGATCCATCCAGTTGGCGGTAGCGATGAAGATGACCTTCGACAGATCGAACGGCACATCCAGATAATGATCGCGGAAAGTGGCGTTTTGCTCCGGGTCGAGAACTTCCATAAGAGCCGAGGAAGGATCGCCGCGGAAATCACGTCCGAGTTTGTCGACCTCGTCGAGCATGCAGACAGGGTCGTTGGTTTCCGCACGCTTCAGGCCTTGAATAATCTGGCCCGGGAGCGCGCCGATGTAGGTACGGCGATGACCGCGGATTTCGGCTTCGTCGTGCATGCCGCCGAGCGAAATGCGAACGAACTTGCGTCCGAGTGCACGGGCGATGGACTTCCCGAGAGAAGTTTTGCCTACACCTGGAGGGCCGACGAAACAAAGGATCGGGCCTTTCATGCCCGGTTGCAGTTTCTTGACCGCCAGGTAGTCGAGGATGCGTTCCTTCACCTTCTGCAGATCGTAATGATCTTCGTCGAGGATGTCGTGTGCCTTGGGAATGTCAATGTCGGTTTCCGTCGAGCCCGAAGATTTACTCCACGGGAGCGAGGTCATCCATTCCAGATAGGTACGCGAAACCATATATTCGGCTGAAGCAGGAGTCATCTTGGCCAAGCGCTTGAGCTCGCGGTCGCATTCTTTCTTGGCTTCGGATGACATACCGGCTTGTTCAACTTTGGTGCGCAGTTCTTCAATTTCGGCCTGCGCGTCGTCTATTTCTCCCAATTCCTTCTGGATCGCCTTCATCTGTTCGCGAAGCAAGTATTCGCGTTGATTCTGGCTGACCTGCTCCTGAACCTGTTCGTTGATCTTGCTGCGGAGTTCGAGTACTTCGAGCTCTTTAGAAAGTTCGCGGATCAGTATTTCCAGGCGCTTGCGGACATTGGAAGTTTCCAGCAATTCCTGACGCAGAAGCGTAGAAAGGCTGGGTAGAGTGCCAGCGATGAAGTCCGAAAGCCGCGACGGATCATCGATGTTCATGGCTACATTTTGCAAATCATCGGAAAGTTGTGGCGAGTGGCTTACCACATCGCGGAAAAGATCCTGTGCATTGCGCTCGAGGGCTTCCAGTTCCGTGTCGTTTTCGCCGATGATGTCCGGCTCGGAAACGATATTGGCGCGAAGGAATGGGCGAAGGCCCAATAGTTCTTCGACACGGATCCTCTGAAGTCCTTCCATAAAGACGACGACATTGCCGTTAGGCATTTTGACGGTCTTATGAACTTTCGCGAGCGTGCCGACCTTATGCAGGTCCGCAGCTGCTGGATCTTCTACGCGAGGGTCAAGTTGGGCAACTACGCCCAGTAGCTTCTCCTCTCCAGTTAAGGAGTTAACGAGAGCCAAGGAGCTTTCCCGACCGACGGTGAGAGGCAGAACGGCCCCTGGGAACAGAACGGTGTCCCGGACCGGCAAGATCGGCAAGGTCTCTGGCAAAGAATGTTTTCTTTCAGGCATTGAGTCCCCCTACGCTAGGGCGGCGGGCTGAGAGCCGCCTCGAAACATTGGATGCGAGAAAAAGGAAAAGGGTTCGCAAAGTTACAATGATCATGAGCAATTACCTTTAGTCTCGTACGCTCAACTATAATCGAAAGGTACCTAGATTACAACTTTTCAACTATTGTCTTTCGATTTAATAGCTTAGGCTGAGTGCCTCCCTGGGGCGCAGGCCACTCACTTCTCCTATCGGCCAACTTTCCGTAGAGGATAGTTGGATCGAACGAAGGCTTTAGCTTCCTCCTTAGTGGACAGGGCCCCCTCAAGTTGAGCGTCCTCGAGGGCGCGGAGAATCGGCTGGAAAGCCGGTCCAGGGAGATAACCCATCTCACTTAAATCGTCGCCTGTCAATAACCTTGTCGGCTTAACCTGGTCGGGCGGCGTCTGGCACAGAAATTGACGGACGGCCTCGTAGGCTTCCAGATGTCCATGACTAGCCAGGCAATCCAGGCGATGTAGCTCCAGATGTTCGTCGAAATGGGGCAAACGAACAAAGCGCTTGAGGGTGGATGTGCGCATTTGGGCAACATCCTTGAATTTCATGTGGTTTGCCACCAGAGCCTGGACTTGCTCGGTTTCCCCTTTGGAGAATTTCAGGCGCTTGCAAATCGCCCCGACCATGGTGGTACCGATTTCCGCGTGATTATCGAAGCGGATGCGGTCGCCGGTGGCGGAAGCAGCCCGGAATGTGGGCGGCTTGCCAACGTCGTGAAGCAGGACGCCCCAAGCGAGGGTGCGTGAAACACCGGCCGGCAAATCATCGAGCATCATGCGGGTGTGAATCCAGACGTCGCCTTCGGGGTGATATTCCGGCGGCTGTGGCACGCCCTTCATGGCGGAAATCTCCGGCAGGAGTTGCTGCAACAGGCGGGTCTTGTCCAAGAGTTCGAAGCCAAGGCGTGCCGCACCTTCGGTGAGGAGTTTGGAGAGCTCTTCACGAATACGCTCGGCGGAAACTGAATGAATCTCCGGAGCATGACGGTGAATGGCGGCGAAGGTGTGCGACTCGATGGCATAGCCGAATCGCGAGGCAAAACGCACGGCGCGAAGCATGCGTAGCTTATCTTCCGTGAATCGCCGCTCAGGTTCGCCGATGGCGCGAATGACGCGAGCCTTCAGGTCGGCTTGGCCGCCCACGAAGTCGAGAACTTCGTTGGTATCGTGGCGCATCAGCAGGCCGTTGATGGTGAAGTCGCGGCGGGAAACATCTTCTTCGGGCCTTGCGGCATAGAGCACCCGATCGGGGTGACGACCGTCGGAATAACCGAGGTCCTTCCGGAAGGTGGCTACTTCAACTTTAATGTCACCGTGCTTAACAAGAACAACGCCGAACTGGGCGCCGACATCGAGGGTATCCGGGAAAAGTTGCAAGACGCGATCGGGGGTAGCGTCAGTTGAGACATCGTAATCGGCGGGTTCGCGGCCCAGAACGATATCGCGAACGCAGCCGCCCACGAGAAAGGCTTGATAGCCCTGATGCTGGAGGGTGTCGCAAATAAAATTGGCCAGTTCCCGCGGAAGCATGCTGAGATTATGCGCCGGGTGATCGGCGAAAGGAAAATACCGGGAAATCGCTAATTAACCACGAAGATGAGCCATGTGATGTCGTCAGATTGGCGCGTTTCTCCGACGAAGTCTTCGACGCTTTTCATGAGCAGCCGCAGAGTTTCTTGAGCGGAGAGCTTCGGCAACGTGCGAATTATGTCAAGCAACCGGGAATCCGAAAATTCCTGGCCCGCGGAATTGAAAGCTTCGACGACGCCGTCGGTAAACAGAATCAGGAGATCACCCGGTTGGAGAGTAATGGATGCGGAGGAAAACTCTGCTTCGGGGCTAATGCCGAGAGGCAGAGCGGAAGATGGCAGGCGCTCGATGGCGCCGTCAGCCCGCCGAAGGAGTGGGAAATTGTGACCGGCATTGACGAATTCCAGTTGGCGAGTGGCTGGATCGTATTCGGCGAGAACGGCAGTGGTGAAACGCTGACCTTGCAGGCTGTGTGCGCAGGCATAGCGGTTCAAGCGTTCGCAGAGCTGAACGAGAGGCAGGCCCTCGGAGGCGAGGGTGCGCAAGCTGGCCTGCAGAGTAGCCATTAGCAGTGCCGCCGGAACACTTTTGCCGGCGACGTCAGCCATCACCAGCATCAACTTGCCGTTATTCGCGCCGTTGTCCAGGGGGTAAAACGCGTCGTAGTAGTCGCCGGCAACGGAATTTTGCGGACGTGTGGAGAAGGCGACGTCAGCATTGGAAATCACAGGAGGTTCGGAGGGGACCAACCAGCTTTGGATCTCCCGGGCGATCTCCAGGTCGCGCTTCATAATCACTTTGTCGGCAAGCTCGAGGGAAAGCAGGATGAGGAAGAGAATTGCGGCGAACAGTCGAAAGTCGACCTGTTCGGTAGTGTGATCCGTCTGAAATTGAATTCCCGACAGAAATAGAAGAATTAAAGCGATAAGCAGAACGACTCGGCGGGCGGGACTCAGTTTGTTCATCATGGCCCAGAACAATTGACCCGCGACGCGCAGGGGTCGTTTCCAGGCGGGCAGTTTGCTGACCTGCTCCCAATCGACGTCTCTGCCGTAGAAGCCGTAGGTCGCGCGGGTGTCGGCGGTGAATTGGTTCCACAGGTCATCAATCCTGCGGCCTTCGCTAACGCGTTGCCAAAAGCCAGGTTTGCGGGCGGTGGGTCCGGTCGTGGATGGGGCGGACGTGCTCATTGCGCTCAGTATAGGGTATTGCGATTGAAGGCGCAGCGACAGTCTAGAGGTGTCAATCGTCGTCGCGACGAAGAGAACCGCCGAATTGGACGGAGTCGAAGCCGAATTTGTCGCGGAGGCGATCGGCGGCTTGGGTGAGACGGTCTAGCTTTTCGCGGCGATCGGGGTCGAGGAGTTCGAGCTGTGCCGCGCCGTGACAAAGACCGGAAAGCGCGACGCCGAGCAAGCGAACCTTGCGTTTTGGGTCACGGTGGATGCGGAAAAGCTCCAGAAAAATTGCGTGGATGTCGGCATCGAGGTGCACAGGATCCTGGACGCTTTTCGAGCGAGTGTAGGTTTGGAAACCCGCGTAACGGATGGTCAGAGTTAGAGTGCGAGCAGAAAGACCGGCTTCGCGTAGACGCTTGCAGGTTTTCTGGGAGAGATGACTCAGGAGAGACTCCATCTCGTTCACGTTGGCGCAGTCTTCGCTGAAGGTGTGATTGTGAGAGATGGATTTGGGTTCGGCATCGATAAGGAATTCGTACGAATCACCGCCGCGCGCTTTGCGGTAGAGCGCGGTGCCCCACTGGCCAAAGATTTTCTCGAGTTTTTGCTGCTGATGAGAAGCGAGCTGATCGACAGTTTCGATGCCGAGGGCACGCAAGGCGCGTTCGGTGACTTCACCGATGCCGGGAATCTTGCGGATGGGCAGCGGCGCGAGAAACCGAGCTTCCATTCCTGGGACAACCCAGACCAACCCGCGGGGTTTGGCTTGATCCGACGCGACTTTGGCAACCAGGCGAGTTGTGGCGAGACCGCCGGAGCAGGGAAGGCCAGTCTGCCTGGTGATGGTGCGAAGAAGCTTGTCGGCAGCGGCGAGTGGCGGACCGTGGAGGCGCTCGGTGCCGGAGAGATCGAGATAGGCTTCATCGATGGAGGTCATCTCGACGATGGGCGAGAACTTCCCAAGAATCGCGGCGACACGGTCGCTATATTCGGAATATTTTTCGTGATGTCCATCCAGGAAAATTGCGTGGGGACAGAGACGGCTAGCGGTACGCAAAGGCATCGCGGACTGGATGCCATACTTGCGGGCTTCGTAGCTGGCGGCAGAGACAACGCCGCGTTGATCAGGGTGCCCTCCTACGACAACCGGCTTGCCTCGCAGATCGGGCCGCTCGAGCAATTCCACGGAAACGAAGAAAGCATCCATGTCCACGTGGAGAATGGTGGAATGGAGCGGAACCTCCTGCGGATCAGCAGAATCATGCTTGGCGCGGAAGCGAGCCAGGTCGGGCATGGGATAAGCCTACGACTTCGGGATAATTGCGGCAACGGTCGTGCGGACGGAGCAACCGGCGATCGTTGGTGGGTGTAAATGGTTTGAAGTGGGAACTGGGCAATGAAAAGATAGAGCGGTTTCCGGGGATATGAGATGAAAACGGTTTTCAGAAATGGTTTTGTGGCGCGGTGGAAAATTTGTGGGGCGCTGCTGGCGGTAATGGGTACGCCGTTGCGAGCAGTACCACAACTGTCGTTGCAACAGGTAGTCACGCCTTCCACGGTGATTGAGAAAGATGGTCACGTGGTGAAGTTTGCGATTCATAGATATATCGAATTCAAATCGCTGGCGGAGGTGTTTCCCTATATCGAGACCCAGCGGCAACGGTGGAAGCGCAAGATTAGCGAGCCGGAAGCGCAGAAATTGTCGCGAGACCTGCTGACAGAAGCAGTGGAGAGCCGGGTAATTTCGATGGAGGACGAGCGGCCATTGGAAACCCTGGTGACGCATACGAGCGATGAGCTGCGTCGTGCGATTGCGCAGGTGCGCGAGCCCGTGCCGGCCGGATACGCAGAGGTATTTTTGTCGGTGCAAGACAAGTGGAAGCATTCGTTGAATTGCTGGAGTGCTTCGCCGGTGATTGCGGGGCGAGTTCTTTCGAATTGGTATCCGATCGAGGAAGGGATTCGGCTGTACGGGGTGACCTACGATTCGACGGAACATTTCTGGCAGTCGGTGAAATTTCATCCCGATGAGACCGTGGGCGAGTTGGCGGACTTGACCGTGGTTTTCGAAAAGAAAGATTGGAGCAGGTGGCTCGAACGGCTGGATGACGAGCCGAAGGTCTATTTGCCGAATGCCTATGCAGTCGAATTCTTGCGGCACAATCTGACGGCAGAGCGCATGCAATGGTTCCGAGAGCAATTGGGCACACACGGGCTGAGACCGGAAGATCATGTGCGCGTGGTGCAGGAGCGCGGAACTACTCCGTTTCGATTCAGCGCATACGAGGAAAAGGTGATCTGGGGAGACTTGGCGGACGTGTTTCAACTGCTATACCTGTTTTCGCCTGCGGACGATCCGATCCGAAAACGGCTGCAGGAAGAACACTTTGACGGGATCTATCTTAATGGCGAGAAGCTGGGATTTATCAGCGAAGAGTTCCGGTCGAAAATGTTGGACATATGGAAGGTGAAATATCTGGAGATGCCGCGATTTCGCGAGGTAATTCGTTTGATACCGCTGGAAATCCGGCTAACACATTTCTTGAATGACGGAGACTCCCCGGATATTCCTATTCCGATTTATGTCGGTTATTTGAACCAGATTCGGGAAATGGCGCGTGCACAAGCGGCTCAGTGAAGCTCGTCAGCGAGAGTCGCGGGGCTGCAGGCGTTCCGCGGAGATGACGCGGGGGATGCCGGCGAGATCCTTGGTGACGCTGACATTGTGCCAATCGGAGCGATCAAGCAGGGGCTCGACGGCGGGAAGACTGTTGTAGCCAAGCTCGAGGACCAGCAAGCCGCCAGGTTTTAAATGCCGAGCTGCTTGTGGAATTAACTCACCGTACAATTCGTACCCTTCTTCGCCACCGAAGAGCGCTACGCGCGGCTCGTGTTCCCGGACTTCGATGGGGAGTGAGTCGGCTTCGCGCAGGCTGACGTAAGGGGGATTGCTGAGGATGAGATCGAAAGACTGTGGCAAGTTGCCGGGGAGGGGTGACGAAAAGGCCTCCAGGAAATTGGATTGCAGGAAGTTGATGCGGTCGGCGAGGCCGTGGCGAGTTGCGTTGCGGCGGGCTACTTCCAGGGCTGGTTGGGAAATATCCGTGGCGTAGACCGTCGAAGCCAGAAGTTCTTTGGCTAAGGTGATGGCGATGCAGCCGGAACCGGTTCCGATATCGACCAGGGTGACGTTTTCACCGGTGAGCCGCTGATGGCGACCAGCGCGAATCTCGCGGACGGCGAGGCGATCGAGAGCCACCTCTATGAGATGTTCGGTTTCTGGGCGGGGAATCAGCACTTCGGGCGTGACTTCAAATTCCAATCCCCAGAATTCCTGTTTACCGATGAGATGTTGCGTCGGTGCACCCGAGGCACGCCTGGCCAGGAGTACGAAGTAGGCCTCGGCGATGGAATCGGGAAGGATTTCCTCGGGATGGGAATAGAGCCAGGTGCGATCTCGTCCTGAGACGTGAAGCAGCAGGAGTTCGGCGGCGAGGGTGTAGGACGGGACGCTTGCGGCGCGAAGCTGCTCAATCCCCTGCTTCAGCAAGGCGCGAAAAGAACGATCTGTAGAAACGAGGCTCATCGGAATAGCTGTTCTTTTTGGCGACCGCTGGCTTCCAGTAAGCCGAAGGCTACACCGCCACCAGCGTAGGCATATTTGCCTATGGCAAGGCCCCCGAGGGCGGCATCACCGATAGCTAAGCCGCCGATCGCGCGCCAGCCGATGGCAAGGCCACCGAGGGCGAAGAGAGCCAAGGAAGCCCCGCCGAATGAGATGGCGCCCAAAGCCAGGCCGCCAATGGCCACCACACCGATCGCCAATCCACCTACAGCGATAACGCCAGTGGCGCGGCCACCAATGGCGATCACACCTTTTGCGTTGCTGCCATAGGAAAGTAGCGGCAATCCGGCAATCTGCGTTGGCGAGGAGTAGGAGCGCTCACCGGAAAAAACGACAGCGGTAGCGAGGTGGGTGAGGATGAGAACGACGACCATGTAGAGCAGGAAAAAAAGCCAGTACGGAACGACGTGGCGGCGCTCACTGCTATCAGCGGCGGAACGTTCACTGAACTGGCGCATCCAGGCGGGACCTGGTTTGCTCCCCGGACGATTCAGCATATGTACCTCCGCGACGGAGATCAGGCCTCGGCCAATTCTTGTTTCAGGCGCTCGGCCTCGTAATGAGTCATGAGGCCATCGACGAGGGGAGCGAGCTTGCCATCCATGACTTCATTGAGTTGATGGATGGTCAAGCCGATGCGGTGGTCGGTGACACGGTTCTGGGGGTAATTATACGTCCGAATTTTCTCGGAGCGGTCACCCGTTTTAATCTGGCCGCGGCGCTCGGCAATGATGGCCGCTTGCTGCTTTTCCAGTTCCATTTCGTACAAACGAGAACGCAGGACGCGCATGGCCTTGGAGCGGTTCTTGATTTGAGATTTTTCGTCTTGCTGAGACACGACCAGCCCACTGGGAATGTGGGTGATGCGCACCGCAGAGTAAGTGGTATTGACCGACTGACCGCCGGGACCGGAGGAGCAGAACGTGTCGATGCGCAAGTCTTTGGGCTCGATCTTGATGTCAATGTCGTCAGCTTCAGGAAGGACTGCGACGGTGGCGGCAGAGGTGTGAATACGTCCTTGCGTTTCCGTTGCAGGGACACGCTGCACACGATGCACTCCGCTTTCATACTTTAACTTGGAATAGACTTTGTTGCCCTGAATAGCGGCGACGATTTCCTTAACGCCGCCCATGGAAGCGGGAGAGCTTTCCATAACTTCGACTTTCCAGCCCTGGGATTCGGCGTAACGGGAGTACATGCGGAAGAGATCACCGGCGAAAATACCCGCTTCGTCGCCACCGGTGCCCGCGCGGATTTCGACGATAACGTTTTTCTCGTCGTTGGGATCCTTGGGGATGAGAAGCAGCTTTAACTCGCGCTCGATCTGTTCCTTGCGCGTAAGGAGCTGCCGTTCCTCTTCCTGGGCCAAGTGCCGCATGTCGGCATCTTCGGATTCGACGATCATCTGACGCGTACCGGCAAGATCCTTTTCAATTTGCTTGAATTCGCGGTGCTTATTGACGATTTCCTCGAGGTCGGCGTGCTGTTTGGCAAGCTTCTGGAAACGCGCGGAGTCGGAGACGACTTCCGGAGTGGAAAGCTCCTGGGTCATTTGCTGGTAGCGTTCGTCGAGTTGGTCGAGCTTTTCAGAAAGTGTGACAACGGCCATGGGGCAATTCCTCAAATTGGTTGATCAGTCCGTGGGATTCACGGAGAAGCAGATACGAACGGAGCGAACGAGTACGGTTTCGAAACGGAGGATCTCCCTTACAGGAGGGGGCCGCGACCGCTAATAAAAGGAAGAGTACATATGAAAGCTTCGACTTAAGAATAACGTGGAAATCCAATGTGTGCAATTGGACGCAGGCGGGGCTGACCGTTGAGGCGCAGAGTGGAAAATTGCTGCGATAAAGTGTGGCGGAAAAGATTAGAGTGGAATTCTCACGATCCCTGAATTCAACGACAAAATAGAGGCTAATTGGCCGGATTCATTTTCTGTTCGCACTATGAATTTTATTAATTATCCCGAGGAAATCGCAACAAAGGATGCAAGCGCGGCCATTCCGAACGCGTCCCGATCAAACGATTGGCATCTTCCACGGATGGCCCAGGTGGGGCTAATTGGCATTCTATTGATTTGTGCGCTGGTCAATGCCCGGCAGGTTGCTTGGTATTGGAGCCATGGGCCGGCGAATTCCGACCTCAAGATCTTTATGACTCCCTTGGAGATGATGAGGACAGGCCAGCGACAACAGATTCATAGGTTTGATGCGCAGGAGGCAACGCAAAATCGGCTGTATCCAGAGACCAGGCAAGTGGGACTGCTGCCATTTAACCATCTCGCCTATGAGTTGTTATTTTACTGGCCATTGGCGCGGCTGAATTATCGTGCCGCGTTGGTGGTCTGGAGTTTACTCAACGCAGTGTTGGTGTTTTTGATAGGTTGGGCGTTGAGTCCTTTTGCGCGGAGGCTAAAAAAGACGCTGGGAGTTCCGTTGGCCGTGTGGATATTTGCGTTCTATCCGCTGCTGTTCGTGGGACAGGGGCAAGATTCATTGGTATCGTTGCTGCTGATCGTTCTTTCGCTGAGGTTCGCGGAGAACAAACGGGACTTCCTTGCCGGGTTGTTGTTGGGATTGACACTATTCAAGGTGCATCTTGCGTTGGGAATTGGCTTCTTCGTTTTCTTTGTAGCGCGCAAATGGTTGGGACTTGCCGGGTTCGTCGCATCGGCCATTTTCGTAACTGGGATCTCCCGAATGATGGTCGGCCCAACGTTCTGGAGCGACTATCTTCAAATTGTGCGGCAGCAAGAAGTTGTGACACCTTGGGGTTTCATTCCATGGTTCATGCCGAATCTCCGGGGTATTCTGGAGTGGACGCTAGCGCGATGGCTGCACATTGGTTCTATCCTGCCGATCCTGTTTGTAGTTTCACTGGTAGTGGTCGGAGTGACATGGATCGCATTGCGCGTTCCTCGGGTGGTGTCGGAGCGCAATTTTTATTCTGGAGCAATCGCGGCGACACTGCTGGTGAGTTACCACCTACATTTGCAGGATCTGACGCTGGCGATTCTGCCGGCACTGATTCTGCTGAATGCTTGTGTGGAACGAAAGCTGTCAGTGGGATGGAGCTGGGTGTTGATATTGGCGATTGGAATGCTTTATCTATATGGGCCCGCCAGCGCTGTATTTCCATTCCTGAGGCTCCACGGAGCACTTCTGGTGTTCCCGGTGATATTCCTGTGGCTGGTAGCGATCTGGGAGCCCAGCAGCGCGGAGCGATACAAACAACAAACCGAATTGGCTGGGAATGTGTAGGGGGGACGGCCGTTTGTCGACAAGTTAGGTCTTTGCGGATCCTGCTAACAGCGGGAGTAGTATGTTTGTAGTGCGAAGCCAGGATAGGCGGGAGATGAAGAGTGGATCGTAGCAGCGACGGAAGCGCGACTCTCACGAACGGAGCGTTGACGGTCTCGTCAGAAGGCGCTCGCCTGGACGATGCCGGATTCCTGTGGGATTTTTGGTATCCGGCGATGCAGAGTGGGCAAATCTATGGGCGCGATCTGGCGAAGGCGATGCTGTTGGAAGTGCCATTGGTATTGGGGCGGACCAACGAGGGCCGATCGTTTGCGATGCGGGATTCGTGCCCGCACCGTGGGATTCCGCTTTCGTACGGCCATTTTGATGGAAAGAATGTGCAATGCAGCTATCACGGATGGGAGTTTGATGCGTGCAGCGGACGGTGCGTCTTAATTCCATCGTTGACCAGCCACGACAGGCTGAAAGTGGACCGCATCAGCGCCGGTCATTTTCCCTGTGAAGAGCGCGACGGGTATGTTTGGGTGTACATGAACGCGCCGGGAACGAGATTGCCGGAAAGCGTGCCTGCGGTGCCGGAATTGCCGAAGTTCAGCGAGAAATTCAAGGTTACGCGGCTGGATTGCGAACTCCCTTCGCACATCGACCATGGAATTATCGGCTTGATGGATCCGGCGCACGGACCGTTTGTGCACCAATCGTGGTTTTGGCGGAGCAAGAAGAGCATTCACGAGAAGGCCAAGCAATTTGAGCCCATTCCCAATGGCTTTCGCATGAGCAAGCATTCGCCTTCCACCAATAGCTTGCCGTACCAGTGGCTGAAGAAGATGACCGGGGCGCCGGTTACCACCACAATTGATTTCGTGCTGCCGAACATGCGGTTTGAAGAGATACAAAGCGGGAAATACTGGTTTTCGAGCCGGGCGACGGTAACGCCGGTGCGGCGGGATTGCTGCCGGATTGATTTCGTGGCGGCGTGGAACTTGCCGCTGCCGATTTCCGTGTTCCGGTCGTTTGCAAAAGTGTTTTTGCGGCAGGATCAAGAAACGATGATCAAGCAGTCCGAAGGGCTGAAGTATGGTCCACGATTAATGTTGATCGATGACGCGGACCGGCCGGCAAAGTGGTATTTCGCGCTCAAGCAGAACCTGATTGAAGAGCGCCGCACCGGCGTCCCTCAGCCCCACCCGATGGGCAGCCCCGTCACGCTTTACTGGAGCAGCTAGAGTCCCCGGTGCTTTTCGCTGTCGTCTATGTGCGGATTAGCCGAATCCCGTGCAAAGTAATTTGCTCAGCCGTTTCGCTTTCGGAGACTTGCAACAATGCTGTGCTTAAATCCGCCGCTGGATGTTGGGGAAGTCGAGCCAGACTTTCACGCCGCAGAAGTGGGAGCCCTCGGTGCAAATGGGCGTGGTAACACCTGCGCGAAGGTGGCAGGGAGGGCCGATATAGCGGGCTAGTTCGGGATGGGCTTCACGGATCTGAGCTACCTCATCCATGGATGCGTTGTAGATTTCTTCCTGGGCGTTAAAGCAGGTGCGCATGGTCCATTTGTGAAGCAGATGCAACAAAGAGCCAGTCTCAACCAGGCGGATGGCTTTGGCATTGGGCAGCAGGTAGAGAGCAATTTCCGGAGAAACGCCGCGATCGAGTAGATCATTTTTAGCCGCCCAGGCGTCTTTCATCGCCCGTTCATACACCTCTTTGGCCCTCGCATTCTGCTGAAGGAGCATCGGGATGATGTAATCGGGTTCCCGAGTGTCGGCGAGTGTCAGTAACGGGCGGGAACCCGGGACCATGCGATGACGCTGGTCCTGGCTGTCGGCGGTGTGGCTGATTTTTTTGGCAAAAGTATACGTGGAATGTTGCAGAGCGCGCATGGTGGGTGCGTGGACACCGATATTGATGGTCTCCAACCGATACAAATTGCGAGCCGGATTCAGCAAGCGATCAATGGCCTCCGAATCGGAGCACGCAGACTGAGGCAAGCCGAGGACCGCCCGATAGGATTCGGCCATGACGTGGATCGCGTTAAGCGAGTAATCGACCAGCCGGGAAGTTCTGCCTTGCAGCGACGCATCAAACTCGCGCGCGAAGGTGTCCGCGTGCGTTGGATCCTGAGCAATGTCCTTCCATTCGGGCAACTCTTCGAGGGGCGCGGTGCCGAACCGATCGAAAAATTGGGGATCCTGTTGGCGGACCAGCGCGACCATTTCTCCGATGACGGCGCGGGCTTCATTGGGGGTGTCGGAAGCCGAGCACATGCGCCACAGTCGATGTAGAACAATGCCTGAAACGGTATGGACCATGGTCGTAAACGCGGCCACTGGCAGGACGTATCGGGCGATCTCGATTGCCCGCTTTTCCGCGGAACGCTCAATTTTCTGGATGCGCTTGGGGTGAGACATCGGCCCGATGTGCCAAATGTCGCTCAGGATGGTGCGCGCGTCGCCAACCAGTAGCGCAGCAAGCTCGCGGTAATACGCCCAAGCACGGGCGATCTCATTTTCATAAATCTCGCGAGCTTGCGCGTTGAAATACAAATCCATGGGTGGAACGTAAGCCTGTGGGCGCTCCATGCGGACATATCGCTGACTTTGTTGCTCGGAATTGTAGAAGGGGTGAGCATGAAGAAAGGACCAGACAAACTGGCGGCTGACATTTTCGAGGCCAAATTCGAAATGGGCGTGCTGATAGACGGTGTGGTGGCCGCTGTAGAACGTGGCCGCTCCGATGTTGACGCGCTGCTTATCGGTAATTTCTTCGGGCTGGATCAATCGAGAGGAATAACAGGTACGCGCGGCGGCGATGGCGGAATCGAAGGGGTGAGAAAAGGCGTTGCGAAGAGTTACCCGCGGGGGCGCGGTCTCCACTCCATCGGGAGCGGGAGCGCCATCAAACATGCGGGACTGTGTGGCCACGTTGGGAATTGATTCTACACGCGTGTGCCAGCGGCACAAAATATGGAAGAAAGAAACGGACCGGCGAGAACCGGTCCGCAGGTTACATAGAGCGAACTACGAACTTACTTCTTACCAGCCGCGGCGGGAACATTCGCATATTTCTTGTTAAAGCGCTCGACGCGACCAGCGGTGTCGACAAGTTTCTGCTTGCCGGTGAAAAATGGATGGCAACTCGAACAAATTTCAACGCGCAGCATGTCGCCTTTCGCAGTGGAACGCGTCTGGAAAGTATGCCCGCAGGCACAGTGCACAGTCACAGCGTGATAATCCGGGTGAATTCCGGGCTTCATTGGGTTCTCCATTCTGTCGTGTCCGGTCTGCACGGCACCCTGGGTAAGCAGGCGATGACAGCCGCGTCGCTAGGTCACGAGGCAAACGCTAATTATAAGCCAAATTGACGATAGCTCAAAATCTGAGCGGGATCAGGGAATAACGGCGGTGGCTTGGTTTGAGTAGACGCTTTCAGTGCCGGCAGAGTCGACGGAAGTGACCACGTAATAGTAGGTGGTGCCAGAAGCGACCGTCGAATCCGCATACGCCAAGGCAGTGATAGCTGTGCCGTTCAACGCACTATATGAGCCGCCGGAGGTTTCGCTGCGATAAACGCGATAGCCAATGACCTGACTGGAAGAGGCACTCCAGGATAGATCAACAGTGTGCTGCGAAGTGGGAACGGGTGCTGGAGTTGGAGAAGAACTGCCAGGATTGACGCCGTCGCCAGACATGCTTAGCGTACCCGGAGAAGAGAGATTGGAGCCCAAGAGTGTAAGAGTGGCGGAAGCGGGACCTGTAACTTTCGGGTCGAACCAAACCTGAAAAGTGACTTTCTGATTGGGTGCCAGGGAGAAACCTGGGGAAAGATCGGAGTAACCAAAGCCAGCGCCGGACACGGTGACGCCCTGGAGAGCAACGTTACTGGAGCCAGTATTTTGTAATGTGACGTTCTGAGTAGCAGTAGTTTTTAGGGTTTGGTTGCCGAAGCTGACGACACTTGGATTGATGACAAGAGCACTGCTGTGGGATGCGCCGTGCCCCTTGAGACGCACCGAAGCTGGGGTGTAGGACGCGCTGGTGGAGAAATTGACGGTACCCGAAACATCGCCGGCCGAAGTTGGGCTGAAGGTCAAATTGTAGGTAGCGGTACTGGAGGGTTGAATCGTCAGAGGAACAGTGGGGCCGGCCACGGAAAACTGTTGATTGGAGACGGCGAGACGGGCGACCTGCAGGGGCGCGTTGCTGGTATTCGTGATGCTGACGCTTTGAGTGGCCTGCTCGCCGACAACGGTGTCGAAGGTTAGAGTCTTGGCCGACAAAGAAACCCCTGGGATGGTGTTTTGCGAAGAGCCAGCGCAACCGATACCAAGCAAACAAATAAGCAACAGGCCAGACGCGCAGGACAGGCTCCGAAGAAATGGATGAGCAGATAGAGAGATGAGTACCACAAATACCCCCTTGCTATTACAGGTTCAAAAGTAGCGTCGGAGGAATGTCGGTCACAACCTGTTCGGCGGACAGAAATGGGACAGGGGGTTAACTGGTCCGATCTGTACGAGCGAACAGGGGTGCCGGCAGCTGATTTAAAACGGTTGAATGGATAATGCCAATGTGACGTAAATCACAAGGTCAGGAAACGAAATGGCAGCCGGCGCGGAATACGCCTTCCTTGGTTACGCGGGACCAAACTGGACGCAAAAAAACCCGGACGGGGGGAAGAATCGGGACGTGAAGGGTCGCGAGAATACTTTCGGGAAGTTCTTCGGGTTGCTCGAACTCTAAGGCGACCCCACCAAATCCGAGATCTAAAACGCGAGCGCGTTTGGAGCCCTTTTCGCCGATAACGGCGTAGGCATTCGTGCCGATCATGGTGACCCGTTCGGCCTTCCGCTGCACGGCGTAAACCGGCTGGCTAGATGGAGGAGTCTGGCTGGTAATCGATTGAGCTGCCGTGGAAGAAGCCACATCAAACTGAGAAGGCTTTTTCTCCTCGGCGCGGCCAGTCATGATGGAAATCGGTTCGGGCGGTGGAGGAGGAGGCGGAGGAGTCGCGGCCGAAGGAACGTTGCGGGAACTGGGCTCAGCGCTTTGGGCGTGAGCGGCTTGTTTCAGCCGATAAAGACGCTGGTCCGCGACTTGAATTAATTGATCGGACTGATCGCCGTCTTGAGGAAAGGTGGCGACACCATGATCCATATTGACGGAGAAGGCCAGTTGCAGTGGCTTCAGAATCTCGGTAAATACGCTCTCGATACGGCGGGTGAGCGCAAAGGCTTGAGCGGCGTCTGTCTGAGGAAGAAGCAGAGCAAACTCATCGCCGCCAATGCGAAAAGCAGAGTCAGAGGTACGAAGGGCTTTCTGAAACGTTGTCGCTGCCGCCTTGAGAACGTCATCGCCACGGGGATGGCCGTACTTATCATTCACTTCTTTAAAGCGATGAAGATCGAGAATGGCGATGCCCAGAGGAAGGCCATAACGGCGAGCACGATTGAGTTCCTTCTCGAAGGATTCAGCAAACAAGCGGCGATTGTACAGACCGGTTAATGGATCGGTAACGGCGTTTAGACGTAACTTCTTTAACTCATCGTACTCTAGGACTACCGGGACACGAATCATTCCCGCAGTCGATAAAACATCCATCAGGACAGTTTTTAGAGAAACTGGGCGGCCTACGCGCTCGGAGAGTTCGCGGCGGCGGGTGAGCATCTCTTCCCAGAGTTGCAGGCTCTGGCTTTCGCGAAGATCGAGATGTGTTGTGGCGCGGAAGTAGCGCTGCAGGAATTGACTGCGCGCGGGAATATCCATTTCTTCGAGCGTGTCGGCGAGGAGCTCGAGATAGGCATCTTCCATAGACGAACGCGGGGCCGCTGAGGCTCCGGAGCTGGGCATGGCTGGGTATTTCCGCATTCTGCCTTCCCCGCGGGGTTTGGGGTCGGCTCACTCACATGATTTTGCTCAAAATAGGAGCAAACCAGGTGCCAATCAACAGGAGACAACCAGTCTGAGAGTACCGCGTGCCAGGGACCCAAGGACAGAGGTATGTTATTACAAACCGGATGGATGTGGGAACAGTAAGAGTGAACGGAGAACGGGGCGACACTGTCGATGAAGGCAGGAAGAGCACGAACCGCCGGGAATGGGATATTCAGTTACTCAAGTGGGCGAAGGAATTCCAATCCGAAGAGCCGGACGTCACCGAGACTCTCGTGGCGGCGCACCCGGGCAGTTATAGGGGGCGTTTCGTTCGGGACCAGGCTGGAAGCCGAAGCCGAAGGTGCAGGGATAGTCAGATGAACCGTCTGACCGAGCCTAAGGATGTGCGAGGAGGTGATACAGGCTCCACGTGCGCTGATATTGAGCGTTTTGGTCAGTTCGATGAACTCTGCCCCGGTCGAGTCCGAAGCACGAAGAAAGACCGGCACCTGGATGCGAATGCGGGAATAGGCACGAGTCGGGGCATACTCCGCGCGGCGCCTGTCTTCGAGCTGTTGGAGACCTAGGTCCATTCGTGGTACTCGGGAACTAGTACAAAGAGTTGCAGGTTGCCTGCCATTCAGAGGATTCAGCGGTAGCAATAACTTATTTATTTTTAACAGCTTATTTACCAATGGAATCGCCCTACCGACGAAAAACTGAAGGGCGAAGGCACTTTGCCCAGAGGTTTTCCCAAAAAGTGCAAATGAAACGCATTTCCCATTGACAGGGAAGCGGGTGTCTGAAAGTATGGGCAACAGTACAATGGGAAAATATTTTCCACAGTTAAGGGGAGTGGACTAAGAGAAATGGGGGTTAGCGCATTCAATTCCCCGGGACCGGGTGCCCGACGGGAGGCCACGGTGTCCTTGGAGCAGGTACGCTCGTTCCTGGAGACCTTGGACTACGGGGTTACCCTCTGTGACAGTGAGGGAGAATTGCTGGCCTCGAATGGCTTGGCGAAGCGGTGCTTGGAACAGCTCGGGGTCGACGAAGGGCAGCCTCTGAATGTGCTACGGGACTTACTTAATGTGGATGCGACTGAGATCCTAGACAGAGTGCGGGCAGGCGAAGAGGAGATTGCGCTGGACGGTAGGCGCGACGGCAAGGGCTTCCAGGCCAAGTTGCGATGGATTCGTGATTCTGAATGGCTGGCGATTCAGCTGGATGCGCAAGAAAAGAAAATGGCAGAGCCAGCGGCGGCGCAGCCAAGGATCCAGGAATTATTGCAGGAACGAGAAATCACGTATCGGAATTTGCTGGCCGCCTATTTGAAATTGCAGGAAGTCAACCGGCAAAAGACGGTTTTTCTGGCATCTGCGGCGCACGAACTGAAGACACCGTTGGCGGTGATCAAGGGATATTACGACCTGTTGCTGACCGGGTCGCTGGGAAAGCTGACGGAAAAGCAGCGAGACATTCTAGAAGAGTCGAAAGAAAGTTGCGAGCGATTGGTGCGGCTGGTGTCGATGTTCCTGAATTATTCGGCGCTGGAGAGCGGCAAGCTGGTGTTGCAGTTGCGCGAGAATGATTTGCGAGATTGCCTGGAAGAGACAGCAGTGCGATGGTCAGAAGCGTACCAGCGAAAGGGAGTGAAGCTCGAGAGTCAGTTGGACCCGTCGATTCCTACGTTCAAATTTGATTACCAAAAAGTGCAGCAGGTCACGTCTAATTTATTGGACAACGCGCTGAAGCATACTCCGACCAACGGGTCGGTGACGCTGAGGGCGCGTCCCCATTTTTGGGAACGGCGCGTGGCCCAGATGGCGCCAATGGAAGAGCGGAGAAGATTCCGATTGCCACGACCGAACAGCGTGGAAGTGAGCGTGAGCGATTCGGGTCCCGGAATTGCCCCGGAACACCATCAAGAGATTTTCGAGGATTTTATGCGCGTGGACAAGAACACGTCGGGAATGGGGCTGGGTCTGGCGATTGCGAAGCGGCTGATACACGCGCATCGAGGGAAAATCTGGGTGGAAAGCGAAGCGCAACGAGGAAGCACGTTTGCATTTCTGCTGCCAATGGACCAAGGCTGAGATTGGAAAGAGAGCAGGGAAGGAAGAACGGAGAACAATATGGCGGTGAAAGAGAAGATCCTGGTCGTAGACGATGAACCGAGTATTCGCAAATATCTGCAAACCCTGCTCGAAGTCGAAGGCTTTGAGGTGGAGGCAGTGAGTAGCGGGAAAGAAGCGATTACGAAAATTAATGCGGGTGACCGGCCGGATTTCATTATTTTGGATGTGTTGATGCCGGAGATGGGTGGACTGGAGACGTTGCAAGAGCTGATGCACATTGATCGAAGCCTGAACGTGATCATGCTGTCGTGTTCGAATGAAGTAGGAACGGTGGTGGAAGCGATTCGGCTAGGCGCCCATGATTACTTAACAAAGCCGTTTGAGAAAACGGAACTGGACGCGGCGATGCTGAAGTCGCGGCAGAAGAAGCAACTCGCGCAGGAAAACCAGGCGCTGAAGGACTACTGCGATCAAGTGACGGAGGATCTGAGCTTTTTGGCGGCGAGTCCCCAAATGGTGCGCATCCGGCAGCAGATTTTACAGATCGCACCGGTGGACGTTCCGGTGTTCGTGTGCGGGGAAAGTGGAGTAGGAAAAGAAGTCGTAGCCAGAATGATTCATTTGCGCTCGAAGCGGCGGAATCAGGCATTTATCAAAGTGAACTGTGCAGCTTTGCCAGGAGAGTTGCTGGAATCGGAGCTGTTTGGTTTTGAACAAGGGGCATTTACGGGGGCGGTCCGAGCGAAGCCTGGAAAATTCGAATTGGCGAATAAGGGAACTATCTTCCTGGATGAGATTGCGGAAATGTCGGTGCACCTGCAGGCCAAACTGCTCCACGTGCTGCAAGACCGGCAATATTCGCGGCTCGGCGGACGTCATCTGGTGGACACCGATGTGCGCGTGCTGGCGGCCACCAACGTGGATGTACAGGAAGCCATGAAAACGGGGCGTTTTCGAGAAGATTTGTATTATCGATTGAACGTCCTGTCCATCAATGTGCCGCCTTTACGGGAGCGAACCTCGGAGATCCCATTGCTGTTCCGCCATTTTCTGGACAAGTACAGTGAGAAATTCGGCAGGACGCCGCAGGGGCCGTCGAAGCATTTGCTCGATGCGGCAGTAAACTATCCATGGCCGGGCAATTTGCGGGAGCTGGAAAATTTCGTAAAGCGCTATGTCATTCTCGAGGACGATGAAGGCAGCTTAAGGGAATTGGTGGAAATGTCCGCTGCGCGTCAAAAATCGTTTCCGCGTGAGGAGACGAGAATGCCTCGCGAGCAGGGTTTGAAAGCACTGGTTCGCGGCTTGAAAGATGAAGCCGAAATGGAAGCAATCGCGGACGCGTTGGAAAAGACGCGGTGGTGCCGAAAGGATGCCGCAAAAATGCTGGGCATCAGCTACAAGGCGCTACTTTATAAAATGAGGCAGTTCAACCTGGACACGCCGCGACCCAGACGGAATGCCGCAGCCAAAGCGGAAGAAGCAGCGATCGAACAGTCGTAGGGGTTGAGGCGGGACGCACGGTCCGCATCCATCGAAGTGCGTTCTAGTACGCACTGGTTTCTGCTGAGCACACCAACTGAAAAGAAAACTTGCGGCGAATTTTGGCGCAGGTTATTGTTCGGCATCGACAACGCATGGGCTGACCCAGCAGACAAGCGTATCGATTTCGTGGTTGAAACGCACATTTGCGGATACTCGTGCACGTCGGAAGTGTAGTACGGTCTGACCAAAGAAAATTCAAAACTCAAGTGAATGATTGTATTGATCGGTTAGGACGTATGTGTTGTGGAATGGCACCAAGGAGCGTTAAAGCGCGAACGTGTGTGTTCGCGATTAAAGAGTGGTAACGATGTCTGGCGAACGTATTTGCTTGAGTTCAGGGGGATCAGGATGTCCGTAATGAGTGAGCGTCGGACGGCGAGAAGGTATGACTTAACTCTGCCAATCAGTGTTCGATTCGCGACGGAAAGCCTTATCGGCCGGCACGATGGGAAAACTCGAGACATCTCCACTCGAGGTCTATATTTCGTGATTACCCAGGATCTGCAGGCAGGTTCGGAGTTAGACATTACTCTGACTTTACCCGCGGAGATAACCCACGGAACGGATGTGCTTGTGCGAGCCCAGGGGAAAGTGGTGAGAGTCGAGCGCCGGCTGGAAGATGGAGAAGCGCGCCTAGGTGTGGCGGCCGTGATCGAAAGATACGACATCATGCGGGGTAGTACGCCACGGGCGTGATTTCGACGGCTAAGCGCAAGTTGGGCGACCGTGCCATTGGCAAAAATGAGAATTAAGGTTCCTGTGGCCGTCCCGGGATTTCCACAGCAACCCACAAGCAGGCCATTGCGTTAACCTTTCCGAAGACAGATCTGATTCTCGCCTTCTGTGTATCTACTTATTTTCAAGCGGGTTACGGTCGCAAACTGGATTTGTGTGTCGGGTCTCGCTCGTGAGAGCTTTGGTGGCTCATGTGCTATTCGCCTTAGCATGGAGAGTCAGAGCAAAAAAGGTCACACTACCTCCGGTACTTGGAATCCGGTACCGCCGGACCATGTGCTCTTTGGGACCTCTGCTGCGATGGCCGAGGTGAAGAAGAAGGCTAGCCGCATTGGCCGGACGAATATTCCCGTATTTTTGACGGGTGAAGGTGGAACCGGAAAAGAGGCAATGGCTCGCTGGATCCACGGCAACTCCGATTATGCCGGCGGACAGTTTGTGAAGGTAAACTGTGCGGCCATTCCCGGGACGCTGCTGGAGAGTGAACTGTTCGGATTTGAACCAGGGGCGTTTACCGGAGCGAATTTCCGAAAGCCGGGACGGGTGGAACTGGCGGAACACGGTACGTTGTTTCTAGATGGGATTGTGGATCTGGATCTCAATCTGCAAAGCAAGCTGCTGCATTTCTTACAAGACGGTACATTTTCACGGATTGGTGACCAAGCCGAGCGCAGGATCGACGTGAGACTGTTGTGTGCGTCCGACAAGAATCTCGAGGACGAAACGAATGCGGGGCGATTCCGGCAGGATCTGTTTTACCGGATCCACGTCTTTCCTTTGAATCTGCCACCGCTTCGGGAACGTCGTGAAGACATACCTGGTTTAGCCGAATTCTTTCGCCGACATTTTCAAACGCAGTTCGGGATGAGTGTCGAGCCTTTCTCGCCGGAAATGATCGATTATCTGCAGAACCTGATGTGGCCGGGAAACATCCGAGAGCTATCGAATGTGGTGGCTCGATACGCACTGATGGGGCCGGAATCGATGATCTATCCGGAGCACGCACCGGCGACGAACAAGAAACGGTTCGCGATTGATCAGAACGGGACACAAGTAACATTGAAGCGCATGGCAAAGGACGCAATCAAAGAAGTGGAACGCAGCGTGATTCTAGAGGCGTTGCGAGCGAACCAGTGGAATCGGAGAAAGACCGCGCAGGAACTAAAAATAAGTTACCGCACGTTGATTTATAAGATTCAGGACGCCGGGCTGGTTTCGCGGCGAACGGTCGGAAGAGGCCCAATTACGGCAGCGAATATGGCGACGAACAAACGAACGAGCGGGTGAGCGTTTGGTGTACGCGGAAGCGAAGTGAATTTCCCACAGTAATAAATGGTTTCACAGACCTCCCATTTTTGTGCTGTTGAACCAAGACAGTTTCGTTTTGGAAATTTTAATCCTCTTTGAACATGTCTGTTGGTACAGGGTGAACGCGCGGGCAAGATTCTGCTAGCCCAATGAACAGTTTGACCCGGCTGTCCTTGTTTTGTTCCTTCCACCAGTTATGACGACTGACGCGGGGCCGTACGCTTCTTTTGAAAGAGACCCCGGAGGGACCATCCATGAGATACGGTCATGCGCAGACCGTTGGGATCCAGGCCATTCGATTGCGCAACAATCTAAGAAAGTTTTGGGCACTTTCCCTGGTTGCGTGCAGCAGCTCCTTTTTAGTTTTGCTGAGTGGTTGTGCGGCGTATGTGAACGCAGCGAAGCAAACTTCATCTGCGGCGTCGTTCCAATTGAGCCCTTCGAGTGTGAACTTCGGACAAGTTACGGTCGGCGGACAAACGACGCAGGCGATCACAGTGTCAAACACCGGCAACGCCGGAATGAATATCACTCAACTGATATTTTCCGACGCTCACTTCAGCGCTGTGGGCACGACTTTACCAATGGCTTTGGCTATTGGGCAATCCACGGGCGTTAAGGTGATGGTGAGCCCAACGGCGGTTGGCAGCTTGTCTGGCACACTGACGGTGCAGGGCGATGGAGGCAGCACGCCGGTAGTGGTGAAATTATCGGCAACCGGAGTGAGCGCGCAGTCCGCATTGTCCGTAAACCCAACAGCGATCAGTTTTGGAAGCGTAGCAGTCGGATCGAAAGGGACAAGTAGTCTGATACTAAGCAACGGGGGCAGTGCAGATGTGACGGTCTCCCTGCTGACGCTGGCAGGCAGCGATTTCACCATTTCGGGTGTCACCACCCCCGCGACGATTGGGCCAGGACAATCTGCCCTGCTATCTCTTGCGTTTGCTCCCACCGCCGCCGGCAGCGCAACAGGGAACTTGACAATAACAAACAGCGGCTCGAGTCCCACAATCAGTGTGCCCCTTAGCGGCACCGGAACTTCGACCGCAACAGGGCAACTGAATGCGAATGTGCCCAGCCTAAACTTCGGACCGGTGGCAACGGGGAGCGCAGCGGAAAAACAGATCGTACTGACAAACGGTGGTAACGGAAGCGTGCAGATTTCGGGAATATCCGTTGTTGGAGCAGGTATAACGACAAATGGAATAACAGCTCCCACGACGTTGAATGCGTCGCAGACGGCGACGCTAACCGCTTCGTTTGCGCCCTCTGCCGTAGGTAGCGTTTCGGGATCGATTACGATCGTGAGCAATGCCGGGAATTCTCCCTTGACGATTCCGGTGACCGGAACGGGAGCACAAGCGGGGATAATAATTACGCCCGCGAGCTATAGTTTCGGCAGCGTGGTGGATGGGCAAACCAAATCTCAAACCATCACGCTTGGCAACACCGGAAGCATACCGCTTACAATTGCCGAACTTACGGTGAATGGAGCCGCTTACAGCGTGAGTGGGTTGACCACACCGACTACCGTTGCAGCGGGAGGCAGTACAACGTTCAGCGTTGTATTTGCACCTACGACGGCTGGCAGCCTCGGTGGATCGGTGAGTATCGCGAGCAACGCGCCCAATTCTCCGAATGTCCTGGCGTTGAGCGGAAGCGGTGAGGCCGCATCCATCACGCTTTCGGCGAATCCGACAAGCTTGACATTTGGTAGTGTAAACGCGGGGAGCTCCAGCTCGAAGATGGTGACGATTACAAATGGTGGCAACACCGACCTAACGATTTCCCAAATCAGTATCAGCGCAAAGGATGTGCATGTCAGTGGAATGACCACGCCGGTAACCTTGACGGCGGGGCAAAGCGGCGCCATGAGCGTATCGTTTGCGCCCACAGCCTCCGAAAATGTCGCGGGGAATATAACGATTGCGAGTTCCCAGGGGGCGAGTGCTGTAATCCCGGTTACGGGCAGCGGAGTGCAGCCTGCATTAACCATCACGCCTTCGAGCGCAAGCTTTGGAAGCGTCACTGAGGGCTCACCCGCGACGCAGACGATTCAGTTGAGCAACAGCGGGACTGGGACTTTAACGATCACACAGGTGAGTGTAGCGGGGAGCGGCTTCAGCACAGGAACGCTGACGCTACCCATAACTCTAAGCTCTGGCCAGGCTACTAACTTTAACGTTCAGTTCGCGCCGACATCCGCAGGAGCGGCCTCGGGCAATGTGACCATCGTCAGCAACGCGCCGAATTCGCCTTCGGTAATTGGTCTGAGTGGGACAGGAGTGGCGGCGACAGAATTGCTTACATTCAGCACCACGAATATTGGATTTGGAAGCGTAAACGACGGATCCTCCGCAACACAGAATGTCAACGTGACGAATTCGGGGAATGCGAAGGTTACGGTCTCGCAGATCAGCGAGAGCGGGACAGGATTCAGCCTCAGCGGAGCGTCGGCGCCGGTGACGCTCACTGCGGGGCAGGCGTTGACGTTCGGCGTAGTCTTCAGTCCGAGTGCGGCGGGAAGCGAGACGGGTACCGTGACAGTAGCGAGCACAGCTAGCGGTTCACCGGTGAGCATCGCGCTGTCGGGTACGGGAGTGCAAGTGAATCATTCGGTCAACCTGGCATGGGTCGCAAGCGCCACTACCGTTTCGGGGTACAACGTGTACCGCAGTACGACGAGCGGGTCCGGTTACACGAAAATCAACGCCGCACTGGTGCCGAGCTTGACCTATGATGACACTACTGTTCAAGGTGGCACCACCTACTACTATGTGGTGACTGCTGTGGATTCGAGCGGAGATGAGAGCGCGGATTCCAACCAGGCTACCGCGGTGATACCTTGAAGGCTCAAAAGCTACCGAGCCTAAGCTGCAATAAGGAGTATGAGGGTTCGGTTCCCTTTCGCCCGCAGCATCTGAAAATTACTCTCGAGCTATATACAATGCTTAAACACATCAGGCGCGTCCTGTAACCGACTTGGTGGGGAAATCCCGCGGAGATAACCTGTGAGGTCCAGGCAAGACACACACAATAGGCGTCTAATCAGTGACCAAATACATCTTTGACAGGGGAGCGTTACAGGGATATCGGGATTGAGGAGTGCTCCGCTAAAGGTTATCAAGGACTCTAGGGATACGACTATGAGCACCTTGACCTTAGCCGCTACTATTAAAAGTTCAAAAAACAATTTCCAGATGACGTCAGATCGATTTAGAGCCCTCCTCCGGCGACAACTGGAATCGGCTTCTGACCGAGTTTTACTACGGGTATTGGTCTCGCGGAAAGAAAGCGAGTTAGTGGAATTCACCGGTCCAGAGCTCTGTGCGAGGAGTATCGAACTCGCACAGAAGTATTGTCAGGCACCGCCCTCCGGAGTAGTACTTCTGCTGTTACCCCACTCGGCAGAGTTGTTCTTGCTTCATCTCGGATTGCTTCTCATGGGCCGTTTGCCAGCAATTCTGGCCTGGCCAACGAATCGGGTCGACCCGGAGAAATATCAGCGCAACATACTGCACCAGTTACGGAGTCTTCCCGCAGCACAGCTGATAACTTTACCGAGGTTGGCCCGAAACCTCGATCCTGGAATGCCATTTACGGTCAGCGAGTGCCCGATTCACGAATATGAACGATTCGAATCGTTATTCTCCATGCGCCTAAGTGTTGTTCGAGTAGAAAAGCAAGACTCGTGTCACGTTGAATCGCCGTTGCCCGAAGGAGCGCTGTTTTTGCAATTTTCGGGCGGAACGACCGATAACCAGAAGTGTGTAGTGGTGACGGCACCGATGCTTGTAAACCAATTGGACCGATTGAGCAAGGCTCTGCAGTTCCATCGAGAGGACAGCGTGGCAAGTTGGTTACCGCTGTATCACGATATGGGGCTAATCGCTTGTTTTTGGTTACCACTGTGGAATGAGACAGCTTCGATTCAGTTTGCCGCCAGCGAATGGTTGCTAGACCCCGGGATGCTTTTCCACTTTATGAGCAAACACCAGGCAACGTTCTGTTGGCTCCCCAACTTCGCCTTCTCTTACCTAGCTGCACAGAAAGAAAGAGTAGACACGACCGTGAATTTGGCCCATGTCCGGGCATGGATCAATTGTAGCGAGCCAGTGAGGGATCATTCCTTCCGGGCTTTTGTTGAAGCCTTTTCGGGATTGGGAGTGCATTCTGGGCAGTGTCAAGCTTCATACGCGTTGGCTGAAAATGTATTCGCCGCTACCCAGACGCAACTGGGGAGAGCGCCAGCAACTTTTAGCCGCGCGTGGGTAAAAGGTACATCACTTGATGTAAAGCCTTCATATAAGTTACAAGACGATCGTTACGTTTCCAGTGGTCGTAGCTTAGAAAATATGGCTTTCCGCATAAGACGGAGTAATGGGGACCTGTGCGGTGACGCAGAGGCCGGCGCGATAGAGATCCGCGGAGAGAGCCTGTTTTGCGGTTATTGGGGCAAGGACGGATTTCAGAGCCAATCTCTGAACGCTGATGGTTGGTATGTCACTGGCGACTACGGCTTCGCCTGCGAGGATAATCTCTACGTGATTGGGCGGATTAAAGACATTATCAAAATTAACGGTGTGAATGTTTTTCCGGAGGATGTCGAAGCACTCGTGGGTACGGTAAAAGGGCTTTATCCTGGGCGCGTCGTGGCTTTCGGTGTGGACGATAAAGCACGAGGAACAGAAAGCCTGGTGGTCGTCGCAGAAATCCGTGGAGAGTTTAATAGTTCATCTGCTGAGGCTCTCGAATTAGAGATTCGGCGGTTAGTTTCTTCGGTTCTCGGGATCGCGCCCCGATTTGTTCGCGTCACACCCGAACGCTGGATCGTGAAGAGTACAGCCGGGAAAATTTCCCGAAGCGAAACACGCTTACGATTCCTGAGAGAGTTCTCAGGTCCCAGTGTTCCGAATTGTCCTAGGCACCCGCTCACCGCAGGTAAAGGTCGTCTGCCGGGCTCAGGGGCCGAATCAGATGCACGCGAACACACCGTGTGACGGACATTCCGTTCACTTAGTTACTTTGCGTATCGAATTAAGGAGCTCTTTCGAATTCGGTGGAACCTCGATTCGGAGGCATCAATTTCGGCGTATGCCTGCTCGCGGATGCAGGGTGAGGATCCATTGCCGAGTATAACGACCGTGTCCGCGTCGAAGGCGTCCTCGCGCAGCAAAGGACACAATAAGCTAGCGTATGACTCTATTGCGGTCCAAAACACGGACAAAGTGGGCAATTTTCTTCCAATTCGTCTCTAACGAAGGAATTTCCCGTGGCGCTCTGGCTGGAGATTTGGTCGCCAGTTTATGTGTAACGCACTAAAAATAAACGGTTTAGTTAGAGCGTGACTTTCAGACGGCGGTGCGGAAGGATGGAACGAATCGTGCACCAAAAAAAGCAGTACTATAATTGTATGCCGGCGACGACGCGCTAGTGTGAACAGCCTGCAAGATTCGCGAAACGAGAGGAAATAGCAACATGGTTCGGAATGGCGAAATCTCAATTGCCGATGCAAAGAGGGTACTGCGAAAGTATTGGTGGCTGCTGCCATTATGCACCGTGGTTATGGGTACGCTCGGCTATGTTGCGACTCGTGTGCTGCCAAAGAAATATACGTCGGAAACCACCGTGCTCGTGCAACAACCAGTAGTATCAGCCGACTATGTAAAGCCTGTGGAATCAGATGATCTGAACATGCGATTGGCCTCCATGCAGACGCAAGTCTTAAGTACTCCTCGATTGAAGCCAATCATTGAAAAATTAAATCTCTATCCTGACCAACGTGGAAAAACCTCCATGGACGATCTCATTGGTCAGTTGCAGAAGACGATTACCGTGAAGTTGCTGGAACCCATGCAAGGTGCGGGAGGCCGGGCCCCAGGATTCCATGTAAGTGTAGCCTTCGGCCAGCCACAACAGGCACAGCAAATCTGCCAGGAAATCACCTCGATGTTTATGGAACAGAACCAGCAGAGTCGGTTGGAGCAGTCACAAAAAACGACTGACTTCATGGGCGAAGAACTCCAAGTGGCGAAAAAGAGCCTGGACGAGCAAGATGCAAAGCTGGCGCAATTCAAGAAGGAATATCTTGGCACTCTGCCGGAAGAAGAGCAATCGAACCTAAGCCTGCTGGAAGGGATGAATACGCAACTGGCGGCGGCGACCCAGGCGGTGAACCGTGCGCAAGAGGACAAGGCGATCAATGAGACATTGCTCGGCCAGCAGGAGGCAAACTGGAAAGCGACGCTCAACGGAGGGCAGAATCCGGAAACGATGGAACAGCAGCTTGCTTATTTGCAGGATCAACTTTCGCTTATGCTTTTGCGTTATACACCGGACTACCCGGACGTCGTAAAGCTGAAATCACAGATCGTAGAACTCAAGAATCGCATGGCGGCAGACACTGGAGCGAAGGCGTCAGCGGTCCCTTCGACAGCCGCGAAGCTGCATGAGCCTGCACAACTCCAGGAGTTGCGCACGAGAGTCAAGCAAGATGATTTGAATATAGCGGATTTGACGAAAAGGCAAAGCCAAATTCAACAGCAGATCCGAGTGCTTGAAGCGCGGGTACAAACGAGCCCAATGGTGGAACAGAAATACAAAGAACTGACGCGGGACCATGACACGGCTCAGCAAATCTACAATGACCTGTTGAGAAAACAATCCGATTCGTCCATCGCGAAAGACCTCGAACATCAACAGGAAAGCGAAGTCTTTCGGGTGCTCGATCCTCCAAGCTATCCGGACTCGCCTTCTTTTCCAAAGTTGATCCTATTTCTGCCGGGCGGATTAGTGGCAGGACTTGCGTTGGCGCTTGGGATTTTGTATCTACTGGCAATTCTCGACAAAGCTATGTATTCGGAACGAGACGTTGAGAGCGTCTTGAAGTTGCCGGTGCTGGTAAGCGTGCCGAATTTGAATGCTGCAAACTAAAGCAAGTTGGACAGCCGCCTAAGTTCGCTGCATTTTGATGCGCTCCTTGACCCTAAGAGGCTTAGGAATTCTCGGAGAAAGCTTGGAGAGAGCGAAACGATGAGCCGGATCCACGAAGCACTGAAAAAAGCTGCGCAACAACGCAACACCGTGCATGCAGACCCTTCGAAGCCAAAAGTGGATTTGTCGGCGGAGGGGTTGGCAAATGCGGTTCTTCCGGAAAATCGAACTAGCTCGCTCGAGCAGGGAATGCTCTCCGGCCGACTCAGTGAGGGTCAGATCTTCCAGGAGTTCGTAAAGCAATGTTCTCGCCCGGGCTGGAGAATCAACTCGCAGTGCAATGTGTTCAGTCCTCAAGCCTCGCCCGCGGGGGCCGAGCGATTCCGCACCCTGAGATCGCGACTCTTCCAGATTGCTGCGACCAACCCTCTTCGGCGCGTGGTAGTCACCAGCAGCGTGCCCGAGGAAGGGAAGACTTTCGTTGTGGCTAACCTTGCTCAGTCGTTTGCGCGGCAGCCCGAATGTCGGGTACTGCTCATTGATGGCGACCTGCGTGCATCGCGCCTTCATATTGCTTTCGGTGCTCCTGAACTGCCTGGGCTATCCGACTATTTGAGCGGGGGAGCAGACGAAACGCAGATTACGCAAGTAGGAGGGGAAGGTAATTTGTGCCTGATCCCCGGTGGTCGCAGCGTGCCAAATCCGAGCGAACTCCTTCACTGCGACCGTATGAAGCTTCTGTTGGACAAGATGTCGCACATATTCGACTGGATCCTGGTAGATTCGCCGCCTACTCTGGCAGTGCACGATGCTAGTGTCCTTGCAGATATTTGCGATGGCGTACTTTTTGTAGTCCGAGCCGGAAGCACCGAGTTTGAGGTCGCAGAAAGGGCTTCGGCCGAATTTCGCGAGAAGAATTTACTCGGTGTTGTGCTCAATCGTGTCGAGAAAAGTGAGAGCTATGGTGGCTATTATTATGGCTACCCAGCCGAAAAACACGCCGAACCAGCTGTTTAGGCAGTAAGGCCAGCTGGAGGCAGTGCCGGAACCCGTCCGAGGATTTCGCTTGCAGTAATTGGCCAACTCCCTGTAACATCAGCGGTTAACTTCCCGTCAAAATAAGGTCCGGTTTCTTCCCTAAGGTGCAGCTAGGAGGCAGCGACGCCCCAAGGACCCGTTCGGAATGATTTTGGCACAAAGAGGCATTCGTTTTCTCACTCCCATGGACGATTGTAAGGCGCCGGCCCAAGAGGTCCGAAGGGCGATATCAACCTGTTTATTATCTGTGTCTTAGTGGGGCATACGGCACACGCTTGCGACCTGGGTTCGGTCGACATTGGCAGAGAAATTGCCCAATGTTACGCGGGTCCTATGGGACTTCAGTGGCGGTAGCTCGCGGTGCGAAGAGTGGGGGGGAGGGTAACCGTGCAAGACTCGAGCTTGTTCGAGACGGAGGGATTGCCGCGACTGCCGTGGTATGCGTTGCTCGTAAGATCGCGCCGTGAACGCCAGGCTTTCAGCCAACTGACAGGGCAAGGCTACGAATGCTTTCTACCCGTTTACAAAAGCGAACGTCGATGGTCAGATCGGATGAAAGAAGTCGAGCAACCACTCTTTCCAGGTTATTTGTTCTGCCGCTTAGAAATTCACAATCGTGGACCCGTGCTAATGGCTCCCGGAGTGCACCAGATAGTCGGGGTGGGGCGCACACCTGTGCCTGTGGCCGAGACCGAAATAGAGTCAGTTCGGCAGGTGCTTGCTTCAGGATTACCCAGCCAGCCTTGGCTGTTCCTGCAAGTTGGGCAGCGGGTGCGTGTCAGTCACGGTAACTTGAACAACCTTGAAGGGATCTTGATTAACTTTAAGGGCGGTCATCGAGTTGTTTTGTCGGTGTCCCTGTTACAGCGGTCCGTAGCTATGGAAGTTGATCTCTCCTGGGTAACGCCGGTTAACGAGGCCAAGAACGTGTTTGTGAGAAGGACCCAGGACCGGCCAGTATCAGCGCCTGTTGTACCCGTTTTGAGTTGATTGAGTTTAGTGTCAGTCAAGAAGGTGGTTGCCCCCGCCCTAAGTGGCAGTCAAGAAAGCGAAGGAACCATGGGTTTGTTTCGAACAGGAATGCAGCGGGAAGCAAAACAAACTAACCTGACGGTACACATTCCGACCAGCAACGCGGATGAAGTATCAACACGCGCGATCCTTTCGGAAGATGCATTCATAGCCATGTTGTATCTAGAACGGCGCCGTGCCGAGCGTGGCCGGAAGCGCTACGTCCTTCTGTTGGTAGATGTTAAAGAGGCCATTTCGAGAAAACAGAGGTTACGTACGTCTGCAACGATTTGCAAAGCGTTGTGCTCGGTCACGCGAGAAACCGATATCGTCGGTTGGTACGTGGACGATTACATTTTGGGCGTGATCGCAACGGAAATTGGCAACGCCAGCTCTACTGCGGTTCGGGCAAGGATTTCCGACAAGCTCCAGGTAGCATTTGTTCAAGCTCTCGGCTCGGACCTCGCGTCGCAGATTTCCATCTCGTTCCACTTCTTCCCGGATGAGCCGATGGGCGGAGACGACGATAATGCCGCTGGGAATAAGCCACATTATCCTGAATTCGGGAAAAAGAAAACCTCCCGAAAGCTTGCGCTCGGATTCAAACGGGTAATTGATGTTTTTGGAAGCCTACTTGCCTTGATCGTGCTATCGCCCTTGTTTGCGATAATTGCGTTGGCGATTAAGTGGACCTCCGATGGGCCGGTGCTCTTCGTTCAAGAGCGCTTGGGACAGCACGGCAAGAAATTCCGGTTCCTGAAGTTTCGCTCGATGCGGACCGACTGCGACAGCAAGATTCACCAGGAGTACGTAACTCGGTTTATCGCTGGAGATGCATCGCTGGCGGAAGGTGCAGGCTCTGCACCGACGTTCAAGATTCAAAAAGATCCGCGTGTTACCTCGATTGGCAGCATTTTGCGTAAGACAAGCCTGGATGAGCTACCCCAGTTTTGGAATGTGCTAAGGGGCGAAATGTCCTTGGTGGGCCCGCGGCCGCCTCTCGAATACGAATTCAAAGCCTATGACATTTGGCATCGCCGCCGTGTACTGGAAATCAAGCCCGGCATCACTGGACTGTGGCAAGTGGAAGGCCGTAGCCGCACTCAATTTGACGAAATGGTTCGCATGGATCTGAAGTACGCCCGCGCCTGGTCGTTATGGTTGGATGTGGAGATTCTTCTGAGGACCCCAGTGGCAGTCATTACGGGAAACGGCGCGCACTAGGACACAAGAGTTCCGCAAACAGGCAACCAAGAACCATCACAGATTGTCCCCCAGTTGTCAGCTGTGACAACGAATTGAGCAAAAAGCAGACAAATCTAACATCCGCCAGTTGGATCGCCCCGGTGGAAAATGATGAGGAGGCGCGATGATCCGAATAGGTGTGATCGGTTATGGTTATTGGGGACCAAACATCGTTCGCAATTTCCAGGCGCAGGAAGGTTCAGAGGTACTGCTTGTTGCTGACAAGACTCCAAAAACGGAGCAGCGTTTGCACAAGGATTATCCAGGAATCAACTTCACAACGGATGCCTGTGAAATTCTGAAGTCTCCCAAAATCGATGTCGTTGCCGTGGTTACACCTGTATGGACTCACTTCGAGCTGGCAAAAGCGGCTCTCGAAAATGGAAAGCACGTATTTGTCGAAAAACCGTTTACGTGTAACGTGGCGCAAGCAGAAGAATTGATCGAGTTGGCGGATCGCAAACATCTGCAAATCATGGTGGACCACACCTTCCTTTTCACTGGAGCAATGAAAAAGATTCACCAATTGGTGCAGCAAGGCGAACTGGGTGAGCTGTACTACTACGATTCCCTGCGTGTGAACCTGGGGTTGTTTCAACACGACGTAAATGTAATCTGGGATCTAGCGCCGCACGATCTTTCGATCATGGATCACGTGATCTCCGCAAAGCCAGAAGCCGTTGTGGCTACTGGCGAAAAGCATTTGAACGGTGTGGAGGATATCGCATTCATCACCGTATATTTCCCAAAACGAATCATCGCTCACATCAACGTGAACTGGCTTTCCCCGGTGAAAGTGCGCACCACCTTAATTGGCGGCGAAAAGAAAATGCTGGTTTGGAATGATTTGGAAGCCGACGAAAAAATCCGGGTTTATGACAAGGGCGTCAGCATGTCGACCAATCCGAGTAACCTTCACCAGTTGTTGGTGAGCTATCGTTCTGGGGACATGTGGGCGCCACAAATCGAGCAGATCGAAGCACTGCGGGCCGAAACGTCGTACTTCTTGAAGTGTATCGAAGAAAACAAAAGGCCGTTTAACGACGGAGTTGCGGGTCTACGCGTGGTACGAATCTTAGAGGCAGCCGATCGCTCCGTGAGAAACCGGGGAGAGGCCATAACGCTGTGAGCGAATTTGCCTGCATTGCTCCTAGTGTGAAGCTGGGAAAGGACGTCAAGCTTTCGCACTTCATAAATCTCTATGGATGCGAAGTGGGAGACGAGACGAAAATAGGGGCATTCGTCGAAATTCAAAAAAACGCCAGAGTTGGTCAGCGTTGCAAAATCTCCAGCCACACGTTCATCTGCGAGGGTGTGGACATTGAGGACAATGTTTTCGTGGGACACAGCGTGACGTTTATCAACGACAGCTATCCTCGCGCTACCGCGGAGAGTGGCGCGCTCCAAACGGAAGCTGATTGGAAGGTGGAAAAGACCCGAGTGTGTAAAGGGGCTTCGATCGGGTCCGGATCCACCATTCTGGCGAACGTAACAATCGGCGAAAACGCCATCATAGGAGCGGGGAGTGTCGTGACAAAGGATGTACCCGCGAATGCGATCGTAGCCGGTAATCCTGCGAGATTTTTGCGGTTTGTGACCGAGGAGAAAAAGTGAAAATGACGAATCCAACGAAGATTCCGTTTCTCGATCTGGTTACTCCACATCGGCAACTTCAGGAAGAACTGCTGGAGGTAGTCAAGAAGGCATTCAGCAACGCCGGTTTTATCGGTGGGCCGATGGTGGAATCTTTCGAACGAGACTTCGCCGAATTCAGCAACACGAAATACTGTGTTGGCGTCAATAGCGGCACGGATGCACTTCGGTTTGCGTTCATGGCTGCGGGCATCCGGTCAGGTGACATCATTATCACAGTTCCAAACACCTTCATTGCGACGACGGAAGCAATTTCTCAAGCCGGTGGGCAAATCGCGTTCGTGGATATACATCAACAGACCTACACGATGGACCCAGAGAAGCTGCGGGAATATGTGGACACAAAGTGTGAAATCGACAGGTCGAGTAAATCGCTGGTTGAAAGCAAGTCGCGACGGCCGGTTGTCGGCATCGTTCCGGTGCACCTGTACGGACAAACAGCAGATATGGATCCGATTCTGGAGATCGCACAGAAGTATGGTTTATTCGTCATTGAAGATGCTTGCCAAGCACATGGGGCAGAATACTTCTCGAAAAAAGAAAATGCGTGGAAACGGGCCGGTTCCATGGGCAAGGCCGCCGCGTTCAGTTTCTATCCCGGTAAGAACTTAGGAGCCTGTGGAGAGGCCGGCGCAATTACCACGAACGACGAGGCCTTGGCGCACAAGATGGCGATGATTCGCGATCACGGCCAAGCCAAAAAGTATTATCACGACATGGAAGGTTACAATGGTCGTTTGGATGCGATTCAGGCAGGGTGGCTTTCCGTGAAGCTGCGTCATCTAGCCAAATGGAATGAATCGCGACGCTCTCTCGCGCATCGTTATCATGAACTGCTGGAGGAGGCGGGCGGAGCGATAGTAGTGCCCCTAGAGGCGTCTTGGACAAAAGGTGTCTATCATCTGTATGTCATACGGGTTCAGGACCGCGAGGCACTGCAAGTGTGCCTTGCGGAAGCAGGAATCGGTTCCGGCATTCACTACCCCATTCCGTTACATTTGCAGAAGGCCTACCGACACCTCGGTTATAAGAAGGGCGATTTTGCTGTAACAGAACGGGTCGCTGCCGAAATTGTTTCGCTCCCCATGTTTCCGGAACTCACCCATCGTCAGCAAGAGGAAGTTGCAAATAACGTAAAGGAATTCGCTTCATCGCGAATTAGTGCGAGCCAAGGCAGTTAACCCGCCTACTCCGTCTAAGAGCATTAGAATGGCGTGATCCAACCGCGGTCATTGGCTCCGCTGTACTCCTCGTCGGTGTGCCCGCTTCGTTTCGCTATGTTTCTACCTCGCCTCGATCGTCTGACCACTCTTTATTTCGGATTGCCCATCACCAAGCTGATGGGACCGAAGAGCGGCACGCGAGTTCCGATCCTGATGTATCACAGCATTTCGGATAATCTGTTCGGAAAATCACATCCATACTTTCACATCAACACCTCGCCGGACATTTTTCGGCGGCAGATGAGATGCTTGCAGCAGGAAGGTTATCGCAGCATCGACCTGAATGAGCTCATGAAAAGACTGGAATTCGGCACAGACCTCGGTAAGACCGTTGTTATCACTTTCGACGACGGATATCAGGATTTCTTGACGGACGCCCTGCCGGTGCTAAAACAGTGCGGATTCACGGCAACGGTGTTTCTCGCCACAGGCCGCATCCAGCAAACGTCGATGCGATTGGAAGGAGTCGATTACTTGACCTGGCGCGAAGTACGTGAATTACACGGGGAAGGCATCCAGTTTGGATCACACACCGTCAGCCACCCAGACCTCCGGTGCTTGGGACCGGAGCAAATCGAATACGAGCTTGGATATTCAAAAGAGGTTATAGAACAGCAGCTAAGCGTGGAAGTGAAATCCTTTGCCTATCCGTTTCCATTTCCAGAGGAGAACGCGGATTTCACACGGCTCCTGCTGGACGAGTTAGAGAACCAGGGTTATGAAAACGGTGTGACAACCATTTTGGGCCGTGCCAGCCTTCATCATAACCGATTCTTCCTGCCGCGATTGCCAGTGAATAGTTGGGACGATCAAAGTTTCTTCCTCGCGAAACTCGCAGGTGGCTACGACTGGCTACATTGGCCCCAGTGGTTCAACAAATTTATGTACCACAATGCGTCACTGATGCAACGTTCGAGCTAGTGAGCTTAGGAACAAGTCAAGTAAGTCTGAGCTACTCCCGTTGACAGCGAAATCTACGCGAGAAAATACGAACCGAAAATTGAAGGTTGCGAGCTGGTAGCATTTTCTTTGCACTGTCAGCTATGATTTCAGGGACTCGAGAGAGACAGGAAATTTGTTGAACTTGAACCAGTGGGCATGATCAGAGGGTCTAAATTCTAATGGACATTAAGATTGAGTCAAGGCACTTGAAGGATGTGGTAGTTCTCGTGCCAGACGTTTTCCAGGATAGCCGGGGCTTCTTTATGGAGACCTTTCGAGAGGACCAGTTCAAAGCGGCCGGTTTACCCACTCACTTTGTCCAGGATAACCATTCGCGTTCCGTGAAAGGGGTTGTGCGCGGTTTGCACTTTCAGTGGGATCCACCCATGGGCAAGCTGATGCGCGTGACATTGGGAAGCGCTTTTCTCGTTGCGGTAGATATTCGCAAGGGGTCGCCGACGCTGGGGAAGTGGTCTGGAGTAGAAGCATCTGCGGAAAACCGTCGGGAGGTCTGGGCTCCTGCTGGCTTTGCAAGGGGTTTCGGCGTTCTGTCCGATGTCGCGGAGATTCAGTACAAGTGCACAGGAATTTACAGCAACAAAGGTGAGTCGGGCATCCGTTGGAATGACCCCGAGATCGGAATTGATTGGCCGGTGAGTGACCCGCTGCTTTCGGAAAAAGACCGAAACGCGCAGACTTTGGCTCAATGGCTTTCGCGACCGGAATCCAGCAATTTCAAATACTGATCGAAAATCTTGTTGCGTGCTTAGGAGGTAGCGTGAAGCTTCTGATCGCCGGCGGTGCAGGGTATGTCGGATCGACGCTGATCCCAAAGTTGCTCGACCGAGGCTACAAAGTTGACGTCGTCGATCTTTTTTGGTTTGGCAACTACTTGCCCCGGCAAGTCGGGGTGCTGAACAAGGACATCTTCCAACTCACGCAAGAGGACCTGGAGCCCTACGATCAAGTGGTTTTCCTGGCCGGCCTGTCGAACGACCCCATGGCGGAGTATTCGCCGAGCAAAAACTTCGTGTTCAACGCCGCAGCGCCGTCTTACTTGGCCTACATGGCGAAGAAGGCCAAAGTCAAGAGGTACGTGTATGCTAGCTCCTGCTCGGTATACGGGTACACCGAAAATGAGCTTTATGACGAGACCCGCCCGGTGAGCTCCAGCTATCCGTATGGAATATCGAAACTGCAAGGTGAGCAAGCTGCCCTGCAGTTGATGGACGAGAATTTCTCGGTCATTTCGCTGCGCAAGGGAACCATTTCTGGCTACAGCCCGCGCATGCGCTTTGACCTGATCATAAACACAATGTTCCGGTCAGCGATGAAAGATCGCACCATCACCATCAACAACCCTTCGATCTGGAGACCTATTCTCAGCATTCAAGACGCGTCTACGGCTTATATCCGTGCTATCGAAGCGAACCACAACATTTCGGGTATTTTTAACATCGCCTCCGGCAACTACACCGTTGGCGAAGTAGGCGACTTAGTCAAAGGAGCCATCGAAGAGAGGTTAAGCATTCCCATTCACCTCGCCATCAAACACATTCAGGATTTCCGGAATTACAAAGTGAGTATCGAAAAGGCGAGCAACGTTCTGAGTTTTCACCCTGCAGACGATTTGAAATCGATCGTAAAAAACCTCATTGAAAACATGGACAAGTTCCAGGACTGGGATAATCCCAAGTACTCGAATATTGCGATTTTCAAATCCATCGACACAGACGTAGAAATCCACTCCATGGCGAAAGCACACTGACCCATGAACGTTGCCATTATTGGGGCGAACGGGCAACTCGGTACCGACTTAGTCACCGCGTTCTCGGATTATGGGGATAGCGTTCGTGGACTGACCCACAGCGATATCGAGATATCGGATGTCAATTCAGTTTCGCGGGCACTTGAGGAATTGCGGCCTGAACTGGTGGTGAACACGGCCGCGATGCACCATGTCGAGAATTGCGAGCAAGAGCCGGAGAAAGCGTTCGCCATTAATGCTGTGGGTGCGCGAAACCTGGCGCGCGTTTCCCGAAATCTGGGTGCGGTACTGATGCACGTCAGTACTGATTACGTCTTTGACGGCAACAAGGGAACGCCGTACGTTGAAGATGACAATCCCCTGCCGCTCAATGCGTACGGCATCACCAAATTAGCCGGCGAGCATTTTGTACGAGCGACCACCGAGAAGCATTTTGTGATTCGGACTTCCGGAATCTATGGGAAGAGCCCATGCCGTGCCAAGGGTGGATTGAATTTTATTGAACTCATGTTGAAGCTCGCGCGAGAGCGTGGCGAGGTACGCGTGGTGGACAGCGAATTCGTCACGCCGACGTCAACTGCGGAACTGGCGCAGCAATTGGTCCGCTTGAGTCGCTCGAATTTTTATGGGCTGTACCATGCCACTGCAGAGGGCAGTTGTTCGTGGTATGAATTCGCCCGAGAGATATTCACGTTGACCGACACCAAAGTGAAATTGAGCGTCGCGGGCCCTAATGAGTTTCCGGCCAAGGTGGCTCGGCCGAAATACTCGGTACTTGAGAATCGAGCGCTGAAGAAGCACAACTTGAATGCGTTCAAACCCTGGCAGGATGGACTGCAGAAGTATCTAGGAAATCGGATCAGGTCGGCTTCAGCTAACGCGATCTCTTAACGGCCCGTTGGCAGTTCAAAGAGAATTCCAGCGGATCCCTTGTTAAACAGGCGGCCATGAAAAGGAGTGAGCCAATATCGGTTTGTATAATCGTCGAGAACTTGCCGGTACCTGTTGATAGGCGTGTCTGGTGCGAGGCACGTGCACTCCGTGACGCGGGATACGCCGTTTCTGTCATTTGTCCCAAAGGGAAGAATTCTTGCACTGCTAATCACGAGATTCTTGAGGGAATCCATATTTATCGTCATCGAGCCTGGGAAGCATCAAGTTCAATAGGTTACCTGTTGGAATATGCTTGGGCTCTAGTTGCCGAACTTTATCTGGTCCTGAAAGTATTCAGCCGTTCGAGATTCCGCATTCTCCAGGGCTGCAATCCACCAGACACGATCTTCCTCATAGGGTTAATTCTGAAACCTCTTGGTGTCCAGTTCATCTTCGATCATCACGATCTGTCGCCCGAAGTTTTTCAGGCTAAGTTTGGAGGATCAGGAGGGTTGTTTGGAGCGTTGACGCGTCTGGCCGAGAAGTGCTCCTTCCGAGTAGCTCGCGTTTCGATCGCTACGAATGAGTCCTTTAAAGAAATCGCAGTCGCACGCGGTGGAAAGCGTCCAGAGGAAGTATTCGTGGTACGGAACTGCCCGGACCTGACGGCAGTTCGTCGTGGCCCAGTTCGGCCCGAGATCAAGCAGGATAAGCCACTGCTCGTGGTGTACGTGGGATTCATGGGGAAGCAGGACGGCCTGGACTTGTTGCTCGAAGCGATCGAGCACATTGTGAAAACGGAGAAACGAAAGGATACACATTTCTTGCTCATTGGCAGAGGTACTATGCTTCCCGCGTTGCAGGAAATGGTGGCGGAGAAAGAGTTGAACGGTTTCGTGACCTTTACCGGTCAGGTTCCGCACGAGGAAGTGGTCAGTTATTTGTCAAATGCGGACGTTGGAGTGGCTCCTGACCCCAAGACTCCGATGAACGATAACTCGACAATGATTAAAATTTTTGAGTACATGGCTTTGGGATTGCCGGTGGTTCTTTTTGATTTAAAGGAAGGACGCCGAAGCGCAGGAGCTGCAGCATTGTACGCAAAACCAAACGATCCCATCGACTTCGCCAACCAAGTGAACAGATTGCTTAACTCCGTTGAGCTACGTGGACAACTGGGGGCCTGTGGCCGTAAACGGATCGAAGAGAGCCTGAACTGGGAAGTCGAGAGGAACGCGTTGCTTCAGGCCTACAGCGCAGTTTTGCAATCTAACTAGGACGCGCGAGAGAAGCACGGGACACGGTCAAGCGAAATGACGCGATACGTAGTGATCACACCGGTGCGTGACGAGGAGAAGCACATCGAGGGCACGCTCGAATCTATGTGCCGTCAGACCGCCCGGCCCGTTGAATGGGTGATTGTAGACGACGGCTCTACAGATCGAACCGGTGAGATCATCGACCGACAGGCGGCCAAATTTCCGTGGATTCACGTCGTACATCGAGGGAATAGAGGATTTCGAAAGAACGGCGGCGGCGTGATGGAAGCGTTCTACGACGGGTACAACAAGCTTCAATGCAAGGAGTGGGACTTTATCGTAAAGCTTGATGGAGATTTGAGCTTCGCTCCCGATTATTTCGAGAAATGCTTCGAGCACTTTGGACAAGATCCACAGCTCGGAATCGGAGGTGGGGAAATCCATCACGACATCTCTGGCCAAAGGAAACTCGAGGCAAATCCGAGATTCCATGTCCGGGGAGCGACGAAAATCTACAGGAGAGCCTGCTGGGAAGCTATAAAAGGGCTTTGGCCTGCTGCGGGATGGGACACCATCGACGAAGTGAAGGCCAATATGTTGGGCTGGAAAACTTACTCATTTCCCTGAGTTGCATCTTCTCCACCACCGCTTCACGGGAACCGAGGAAGGTTTGATGCGCGACCGGGTGAAACACGGAATGGCCTGCTACATTTCCGGGTACCACCCGCTTTTTGTAACAGCTAGTTGCTTGCGCCGGATCCCTCAAAAGCCTTACGTAGTGGGGGCGGCGGCCATTATGTATGGATTTCTAAGAGCTTATTGGAATCGTCCTCCGCGTCCGAAAGATCGATCTTACGTGGCTTATATACGGGGCCAACAGCTGAGGCGTCTGTTTGGTATGGAGACTATCTGGCGATAGTCTCCAGGTTGGGATCAACAAAAGTCGATATATGTGTGGAATCTGCGGAAAATTGATGCTCGGGGGCGAAGCCACGGTCTCGCCCGCGCTCGTGAAGGCCATGGCGGACACGCTGTACCATCGCGGGCCTGACGATGATGGGTATTACGTCTCGGGCCCCATTGGTCTGGGTTTCCGCCGGCTAGCGATTATCGACCTTCAAAGAGGCCATCAGCCCGTCTCGAACGAGGACGGCACAATCCAGATCATTTTCAACGGGGAAATCTACAATTACCAGGAGCTGCGCGAATCTCTCCTAGCTAAAGGCCACGTTTTCAAAACACAAAGCGACACCGAAGTTATCGTGCATCTGTATGAGGAACTCGGACCTCAATGCTTGGAAAGATTGCGCGGGATGTTTGCCTTTGCCATATGGGACGAGAATACCAAATCACTGCTGCTGGCCAGGGACCGGGTTGGAATAAAGCCACTCTATTATTGCCTCACCGATAGATCGTTGGTGTTTGGTTCGGAGATTAAAGCCATACTTGCGGATCCTTCGATAGGCCGGGAGATTGCTCCCGAGATGATCGACCGATTCCTGACCTTCCTGTATTTGCCGGGCCAGGAGACACTCCTGAGAGGGATTCGTAAGCTGTTGCCCGGACACTATCTCCTGGTCAGGGATGAAAAGGTGGTAATCCGGCAATACTGGGATCTCTCCTTCGCAAAGCCTAATCGTAGCCAAAACTTTAGAGATGCAGAAGCCGATTTGCAGAGCTTGTTAACGAAAGCGGTCGAGCTTCACATGATCGCAGACGTGCCGGTAGGCGTCCTGTTAAGCGGCGGGGTAGATTCGACCGGCGTGCTGAGTTTTGCTGTGCATGGAACCGATAAGCAGGTGAGTAGTTTCACCGTTGGTTTTTCCGGCGGGGAAGTAGCCGATGAGAGACCATATGCCAGATTGGCGGCAGATAGATTCGGTACCCAGCATCATGACATAACCATTTCGAGCAAGGACTTTGCAGCGTTCTTGCCCAAGTATGTGTGGCATATGGAGGAGCCGGTTTGCGAGCCGCCTGCCGTTGCTTTGTATTACGTCTCAAAATTGGCTCGGAACTATGTCAAGGTGCTGCTCTCGGGAGAAGGCGGAGACGAAGCTTTTGCGGGATACAGCACATATCGTAATCTCGTTTGGCTCGAGAGGGCTAAGCGTGGACTTGCTCCGCTAAATGGAGCCGTAGCTCGGGGACTTTCTCTTGCCGACTCACTGTTCCACTTGCCTCGAGCGGCCAAGTATGCGCCGTTAGTAAAGGATCCCTTCCCCGGCTACTACTACAGTCGAACCTCTAACCCGCATCGCTATACGGGCAACCGGTTGGGAGAAGTGTATTCGGGTGATTTTGCGAGAACGGTTGACCGTGAGCACACGCTGGAGCCGGTACGCCAGCTGCAGAAACATGTCAGGGGCCAAAACACTCTAGATGCGATGCTCTATATCGACACGAAAACATGGCTACCGGACGACTTGCTGATCAAGGCCGACAAAATGACCATGGCCAACTCCGTAGAACTCCGTGTGCCACTGCTCGACCACCGGGTGCTGGAATTCGCGGCGTCGTTGCCTCCCAGCTTCAAACTTAACGGGTTCAATCGTAAATACATTTTGAAAAGAGCGTTAATTCAGAAAATTCCGAAAGAGATCCGCAACCGCAAGAAGGTCGGTTTCCCCGTTCCTTACGAGTCATGGCTTCGGAATGATCTCAAGGACACCGTCTGGTCTTTGTTGACCGACCGCAGAACGATCGAGCGCGGGTATTTCCGTAAGGACGCCGTGGAAGGGTTGCTCCAAGCCAACTCGAATGGTGCCAACTATTCGAAAGAGATATTTTCGCTACTAGCCTTGGAGCTGTGGCAGCGAACGTTTCTGGAGCAGGAACAAGTTGTCCTACAGTAGAACTCGATACGCGACAATGGATTTGGCGGCCCAAGCGTTTTGGCATATGCCAGGTTGTTTCGGGCTAGCAAACGTGCTGGGGCCCTCGTATTGGCTGAGGTGCGTGGTCTTTCATCACATTTCTGACAAGGAATCACCTTTCACCACGGGAATGAATGTGCGCACCAACACTCAAGAATTTGAAAGCGCGTTGAAATTTCTCACCATCCACTACACGCCGGTGCGCCTAGAGGATGTCTTGGCGGACTCAGATGGCCATCGGTTGCCACCGCGCGCCGTGCTTGTGACCTTTGACGATGCCTATGCATCGGTTGTTGAAGTGGCTGCACCTCTTTGCCGGAAGTATGGAGTACCCGGAATTTTTTTTGTGAATGCCGCATTTCTCGATAATCAACGGCTGGCGCCAGATAATCTGATTTGCTATGTAGCAAACGTTCATGGCTTAGAGAGGGTCAACGCCGCGGCCGGTACCCTACGGCGGAACGAGATTCCGCAGTTGGCTTCCCTAACGGAGGTTTTTGGGACTTTCTTACCCTCCCTGACACTGGTCGAGAGGAAGGCTTTTCTCGAAGCGCTAGCGCAATCTGTCGGTGTAGCTGAGCGCCAACTTGCAGAGGAAAACTCTCTGTACCTGACCACCAAACAGCTCCGCGAGCTTGCGTCGTTCGATTTCGAGATCGGAAACCATACCTATACTCATGTACATTGCAGAGTTCTTTTGCGGGGCGACTTCGAGCAGGAGATTGAAAGGAACAAAACGGAATTAGAGACGCTTTCGGGGAGGAAGGTGCGGTCATTCAGCCAACCCTATGGTTCCTCGAAAGATCTCACTAGCGATTTGGCGGGCCATCTGGAACGTTCCGGACACAAGGCGGTTTTCTTGAGCGAGAGCGTCGCGAACCCTCGGGGGTTCGACCCGTTCCATCTGGACCGAGTGAACATCCGAACCGACAGCGACGACTCATTATTCTTCGACCTTGAGGTCCTGCCACGGCTTCGCGCCGTGCGAAACAAACTCTTCCGTAGCGCGGACATGACTAGCACTGGCCGGCCACTCGCAAGGGTCAACTGAGGTGGTTGGCTACAATGGTGATCAAAGCTTTTGACAGGAGGTAGGTGTGCATCAAGATCGGAAGCCATTGAGCCGTAAGGAATTCTTATTGCAAATGGATGAAATTCTCGGCCTGAATCCAGGAACACTTCGAGGCGACGAACGGCTGGAAGACCTGAAGAACTGGGATTCCACGGCGCTTATCAGCCTGATTGTCGTTGCCGAGGACAATAACAATGTACCAATCGCCCCGGACCAAGTGGTGGGCTGCTCCACGGTTGCCGACCTTCTTCGCCTAGCTCAGGTGCAAAGTTAGCTGCTTTCATACCGGAGGCATAGGTGTCATCGGATACAAATATATTGCCTGAGCAACTTTCCAGGGCACTGCGGCTCCCTGCCGATGCCGCGAGCATCGTTCGCCAGCGCAAGGCTCTGGTGAGGGAGCTGCTGAAGCAACCAAATCTAGTTCCGACGCGCGTGGCGATACTAGGTGGATCCACAACGACCGAAGTGAAGAATATGCTTGAACTGTTCCTCTTGGGCCATGGAGTTCAGCCGTCTTTTTACGAATCCGGTTACAACCGGTTCTCTGAGGATGTCCTGTTCGAGAATCCCGACCTGTGGAAGTTCAAGCCCGACATCGTTTTCATTCATACGACTTGGCGCAACATATCCCAATTCCCAGAATTAATGGAGGGAGAGGCTGAGGTCGACGCGCGAGTCCGCCGCGAAATGGATCGCTTTGAATCTCTTTGGAAGAAAATCCACGCTGATCTTGGCGCGGTCATTATCCAAAACAACTTTGACCTTCCCCACCTCAGGCCGCTTGGAAATCTGGAGGCTTCTCAATCGTTTGGCCGCGTGAACTTCCTATTGAGGCTGAACGCTGAGTTTGCGAGCTATGGACGCAGCCATTCGCGCTTCTTGATCAATGACATCCTTTATCTGGCAGCACAAGTGGGCCTGGACGATTGGGTGGGCCACAGTTACTGGTACAACTTTCATATGGCTTTGAGTCCGAAAGCCACGGTCGCACTGGCTCGCAACGTTGCCGGAATTGTTAAATCGATCTATGGAAAGTCCAAGAAGTGTCTCATCCTCGACTTGGATAACACACTTTGGGGTGGAATCGTTGGCGATGACGGTGTGCAGAACCTGATTCTTGGCCGCGACCATCCGGTAGGCGAGAGTTTCCTAGATTTTCAGCGCTACGTGAAGGATCTGCAGCGTCGCGGCGTGCTTCTCGCCGTGTGCTCAAAAAATGACGCCGAAAACGCTAAGGAAGGCTTTTCACATCCAGACAGCATTCTAAAGCTCGAAGATTTCAGCGCTTTCAAAGCGAATTGGAATGCGAAGCCGGGGAATATCCGGGATATCGCAGTCGAACTCAACATCGGTTTGGACAGCATGGTATTCGTCGACGACAACCCTGCTGAGCGGGCTCTGGTAGCAGACCAATTGCCGGAGGTAGCGGTGCCGGATTTGGGCTCAGAGGTTTCTCGATTCGCCGAAGTACTCGAACAGGAACGGTACTTCGAGTTAGACCGAGTGGTTGCGGACGATCTCAGACGCGCGGCGTACTACAGCTCGAATGCACAGCGAAACAGCAGCCAGTCCGGGTTTCAGGATTATGGAGAGTTCCTGGCGTCGCTTGAAATGACCGCGGAGATTGCTCCATTTTCTCCGGTCTACCTAGAACGCATCACGCAATTAATAAACAAGACCAATCAATTTAACCTCACAACCAAACGATATACGATCGCCGAAATCGAGTCTCTTGCTAACGATCCGGCCTGGATTACTCTATATGGGCGGTTGGCAGACAGATTTGGCGACAACGGCCTTGTGTCGGTGTTAGTTGGACGCGTATGTAATGCGACTGTTGAGCTGGATCTTTGGCTGATGAGCTGCCGCGTGTTGAATCGCGACATGGAACTGGCTATGTTCGATGCTCTGGTCGTGCGATGCCAAGCTCGGGGTATAAGCAAGATTATCGGTGTCTATATCCCATCCAAGAAAAATGGCATGGTGGCCCGGCATTATGAAAAGCTCGGTTTCACGCGGGCGGAAGTAACCCCCGACGGGCACGAATTGTGGCATTACGAGGTGCCCTCTGCCTATTCGCCGAAGACCCGTTTTATTCGCATGACTGCAATAGAACCGCCCAAAATGGATAAAGGACTCACGAACACAGCAACATAGGCTGCGGTTTCGAGTATGACGGAAGAATCAAAATTGACGGTAAATTCCGACTGGCAAGTTGAGGTGGATCGTGCAACGCCCGCCGAATGGGCACAGATGCTAGACCTGTTCAACGATGCAAACCTATATCAGACGTGGGCGTATGGCCGGGTTCGTTGGGGCGAAGAGAGTCTCAGCCACCTGGTATTGAAGCGGAACGGTGAGGTCCAAGGCATCGCGCAACTCAGAATTGTCCGTCCGACGAGCCTCAAGTTTGGTATGGCCTACCTACGATGGGGCCCGCTCTGCGAGCGTCGTGGCCAGGCCATCGACCCCGAGGTGTTTGTGCGGATGGCACAAGCCTTGGAAGAAGAATATGTCAGCAAAAGGAAACTGTTCGTGCGGATCGTGCCGAATGCCTTTACAGGGTCGCCGCGTGCTGAAGTCATACAATCGGCATTCTCTACATTCAATTTGGAGCCGCTCGTTGCCGACAATACTTATAGGACTCTTGTAGTCGATCTCGCTCCCTCACCGGCAGAGTTGCGAAAGAATTTCGATCCGAAATGGCGAAATAAACTTTCTGGCGCCGAGAAAAACAATCTGAAGATTGTTGCCGGAGACGGCAACGAAGAATTTTCGGCCTTCTGTCAGATCTACAAGAATATGCGCAACCGAAAGTCCTTTGAAACCACCGTGGATGTCGAGGAATTTGGGCGAATCCAAGCGGACCTTGAGCAGCGCCATCGGATGCGGGTCCTCGTCTGCGAAGACCAGGGGGTGCCCGTCGCGGGAGTTGTTGCTACGGCGATGGGTGACTCGGCGATTTATCTGCTGGGAGCTACCAGCGATCAGGGTTTGCATTCGAAAGGAGCATATCTCCTGCAGTGGACGATGCTGCAATGGTTAAAACAGAATGGGATCAGATGGTACGATCTGGGAGGAATCGATCCTGAGGGAAATCCGGGCGTTTACACCTTCAAAAAAGGAATGTCCGGTTCCGACACGTACCAGTTGAATCCTCTGGTAGCGTCAAAAAGCACTGTGTCTTCGGCGATCGCCAAAGCGGGTATGGCGGTGCAACGCGCGTTTCGCAGTTCTTCCGGCGGTTCAAATCTGACCCACGCGCTCAAGCAGCCGGCCACCAAAAACTAAATCCATGCTTACCGATCCTCCAAGTTTAGACATTTCTGTCGTCATCGTTGGTTGGAACGCCAAGCATTATTTGGAGCTGTGCCTGGATAGTTTGGCCAAAGCCCCTCCACGACGGAGCATGGAAGTGTTAGTGGTTGACAACGCCTCCACGGACGGCTCCGCCGAGATGATCGAAACGAAGTACCCGTGGGTAAAGTTGATCAAGAGCAGCGAGAACCTGGGATTCTCCAGGGGCAATAATCTTGCCATCCGCCAAGCGGAAGGGCGCTATATCGCGCTTGTGAATCCAGATGTGATTGTGTTCCCAGGTTGCCTGGACGCGCTCTCGGACTTCCTGGATCAGAACCCCAAAGTGGGCAACGTCGGACCGCGCGTGTTGAACCCCGACATGTCCATGCAGAGTACGTGCCGGCGGTTCCCTACGCTGTGGAATAACGTCTGTATGGCCACTGGCCTAGCAAGCAAGTTTAAGAATTCGCGATTATTTGCCGGTGAGCACATGTTTTATTTTGCGCACGACCGCACCCTCACCGTCGACGTGCTGGTGGGTTGTTTCTCGATGATCCGCCGCGAGACGTTCAATGCGGTTGGCCTCTTGGATGAAGACCTTTTTATGTACGGCGATGATATGGATTGGTGCCGGCGAGCCTGGAATGCCGGATGGGAAGTGGTGTTCTACCCTGGCGCTCAGGCGATCCATGATCGCGGCAAGACTACCGCTCCATACCCAGTGCGCTTCGCGGTGGCTCAGCAGCGGTCGGTTCTTCATTACTGGCGCAAGCATCATGGTTTTTGGGGCGTGCTGGGGATCCGCACAATCATCTTTTTCCGTCACAGTCTGCGCTACTCGGCGGCCGTCGCATCGAGCATTTTGCATCCCAAGCGGCGAGGGGAGGGAGATGTACGGAAACAGGTGAGTGGTGCATGTTTAAGAGCACTTCTATTTCCCGGGGTTGCCCACGAAACCTGATGGAAAACGGATGGCGCTAACTTCCCCCAAAGCCCACGAAAATCGTAATGCAGTTCTGATTATTCTGGCGCTTGGCATCGCGGTGCGCGTAGCGTTTATATTTTTGATTGGCCTGGACAGAAGACCGCTTTATTTCGCGGAGCTCGAAAGAGTGGCGAGAAACCTGGTGACTCAGCATGTATTCGGAAATCCTTACGCGCTCCCAACCGGTCCGACCGCGCACTTGGCGCCTGTCTATCCCTGGTTATTAAGCGTTCTGTTCCGCGTGTTTGGAACTGGCCAATTAGGAACATTGTCCATATTTCTATTCAACGCAGTCTGCGCGTCGGCCCAATTTGCATTGTTAGTTGTATTAGCGCTGGCCTGCGGATTATCGGCACGTGTGGGAATTCTCGCGGGTGCGGTGGGGGCAGTCCTTCCTTTGCACCCGCTGGTGGAGATCACAGGATGGGAAGCGAGTTTCGTCGGGATGTGTTGGGTGGCGGTCCTCGCGCTCACGATACACTTTTGGAGGCGTCGTCCCGCATCGAGTTGGTACGCCGCGTTGGTTGGTCTCTGCTGGGGAGTGCTAATGCTTTCGGCGCCTCAGATGCTGACCGTCTTTGCCGCACTGTTGGCAGTGTATCTTTTCGTTGTGCCACAGAGCACGTTAGGAGCGACTGCCATAGCCGTGACGGCGGCGGTGCTTGTGATATTGCCTTGGGTGGTCCGGAATGAGAGGACATTTCACAAACTGTTTTTTATCCGGAGCAACTTCGGTCTTGAATTGAGCATGTCCAATCATGATGGTGCCAATCCATTGTTCGTGAAAGAAATGTACGGCGCCGACACATTTTTTCACCGACGGCATCCAGCCGGGAATGCGCAAGAGGCCCAATTAGTTCAACGCATGGGCGAACCGAACTATAGCCGCTGGCGATTTGAGGAAGCTCGCCAATGGATCAAAACGCACCCGGGCGCGTTTCTCTGGCTGACAGCTCGGAGGATTTGGTACTTCTGGTTCAGCTTTCCGTGGTATAGATCTTTGATTCAGTTTCCGCTGGTTGTAGCGGCTTTGCTGGGACTGATCCGGCTGTTCCGTGTCTTGCCGCTCGCCGGATGGCTTTTTGCGTCCTGTTGGATAGTGTTTCCCCTTATCTATTACATTGTTTACTTTGATACGAGATATGGGTATCCGATGAACCAGAGTTTTCTCTTTCTGGCATCGTTTCTTTTTTTGGATGCTCGGAAATTCCGGCTAACCTAGATCTTCACCATGAGTATTTCCGGATCAATCTCCCGCGTCAGCGACTATTACGCACGCCACGGCTTCCAAGCAACCATTCGACGGGCTGGACTGGCCGCACGGAGGGCACTATTCGCCGGCCGCATGGTGGTTTTCTATTGTGATTTATCCGGGCAAACGCTCCGTCCGGTCAATATCCCAGCTTCGATGAGAATCGACCGGCTAACGAGTGAGGCTGAACTTCGTCCGCAAGACTTTGACGAGATCACCAGCTTTTGGAATCCCAAACAGGTTCGCCGAAATATTGAGGAGCGGTTTGCAAAAGGGGCGTCCTTGTGGCTGATCAAGTCGGAAGACCAAGTGGCTGGATATGGCTGGACCCTGCAGGGCCGTACCATTGCCGAGTATTACTTCCCGTTGGGGCCAAAAGACGTTCAATTGTTTGACTTTTACGTTTTCCCGAAGTTTCGTGGCCGGGCGATGCATTGGCTGTTAACCGCTTACATCTTGCAGACACTCGCGGCCGAAGGCGCAGCGCGGGCATTTGCTGACACCGGAGAGTGGAATCAGGCACAAATATCATCATTTCGAATGACCCCGTTTCGTCGCTTGGGCTTAGTTCGCTCTTTTACGATTTTCGGTCGGACCTTTGCGTCGTGGGCGGAGCAAGAAACCACCGAGCAAGTCACGTTAACGAATCCAGCGAAGGATAAGGCCCTGACCATGGCGAGACCGCATGAGTAGTGAGGATCTTGGCGGTGGTGTGCATCCGCCAGACGACCCGAAACTGCATCATATTGGTTTCGTGGTCTCGTCGATTCAGGAGAATGCTGAATCGTTTGCCCAGTCACTTGGTGGTTTATGGGACGGGAAGATCATTTTCGATCCAACGCAGAAGGTCCGCGTATCGTTTCTGCAGGGCCGGAACGCTGCCGATCCGTTGATTGAACTGGTGGAACCCGGCGGGCCGGAATCACCGGTGTCACGGTTCCTCGAACGTGGCGGTGGGCTGCACCATGTATGCTATGAAGTGGATGACCTGGGCGCGCATCTAACTTTCTGTAAGTCCGTCGGCACGATAATTATCCGGCAACCTGTGTCCGCTGTAGCCTTTGGCGGGCGACGGATCGCCTGGGGCATTACGAAAAAGAAGCTATTGATGGAGTTTCTGGAGCGCTAGGGTGACCCGTTCGGCGTTGGCGACAAAGAGCTTGATGTTGCGATCCTGTACCAAATTTACCCTTAGGGTCAGTAGAAGAGGAGCTGACCTGGGAAGTAAGTTTAGCTATAGAACGAGGGAGAATTGTTATGGCTAAACTGCTGCGTCTTGCGATCTTAGTTGCGTGTCTGCTGACCGCGGGAAGGGCTTTCGCTGCCGGCGGCACATGCCCCTCGGGCGCAAACTACCTTGCTTCCTCGGAGAAGCCGCAACTTGTAACGCTTTCCAGTTTAGGCGTGAGTGGATGCTACTACATAGCTGCGAATGGCTCCGACGCCAACAGCGGAACCAGCGAATCGAGCCCATGGGCGCATCTGCCGGGAATGTCGTCGTGCACCGGGAATTGCGCGGCGCACACCCCTGCGGCTGGAGAGGGATATATTCTTCGCGGCGGCGACACTTGGAGCGGTGTTAGCGTCGGCTTTAATTGGAACTGGGCTGGCACCGCAAGTAATCCTATTTACATTGGTGTAGACAAATCCTGGCCGTCTGGATGGACCCGGCCGATTTGGTCCTGCGACGGCACTACGTGCGGCGGAGCGAACAATGGCGTTTTCATCTCGATTGCCAAGCCCTACGTCATTCTGGACAACATTGAAATGACCGGCCTGCACGAGACCGGCAGCTATCATCCCAACAATGTTGCTGCTGGCGGCGGAAACGATACCATCGAGAATCTTTATGTACACGGCTGGAGCCATGATTCGACCGTGAAAGGCGAGCTTTCGCAAGTATTCACACTGGCGCAAGGGGATGTCATTCGCTACAACTTGATCGACGGGTCAGATACGTCCAAGGACATGATGTTCGTGACACACGCACAGACGCCCATCGCCTATGGCAACTACATGAGTTACGTCCAGACCGGCTTGGACGGTTGTGGCGACAATTGGCACGACAACGTGATGGAGTACATGGTTTCGGCCTTCACTCCCGGCCATCAAGACGGCCTATATCAATACGGCCCTTGCTACGCTTCCACAATGTTCATGTATAACAATGTTGTCAGACACACTACATGGTCCGGATCTGGTGGTGCCGTCAAGTTCTGGATGAACGGCAACGACGGTGATCCCGCTGGCACCGTGGGCTATGCGTTTAACAACGTGATCTACGATAATGTGCCCGGAAATGTGGTTGACGTTGGTGGTCACTTTGGCGTTTTTTATGGCACCTGGTACTTCTTCAACAACACGGTAGCGTGTGGGACCGACTCCGATCCCGGCAACTGCATCCTCGGTGACAATGGCGACAAGCAGAATGGGCAGTTTACGGGCGGCTCAATGAACCTCTATTTGTCCGATAATCAATGGATCCAGGCGAGCGGCTCTATCCTGTCCTGCACCCAATCCACCTATAAGTGCACTGAAACTGGAGATTTGCTGCAAACCGTAAGTCAAGCAGCGAGCCAAGGTTATACAGACGCTTCCGCCTTCGCGTTCCAACCCACCACCGCGAGTGGTTCCACGATCACAGCGGCAGCGAAGGTAACAACGGCGGCAACAGCAACGGCCCGGCTGTCCCTTTGCACAACGATCGGCCTTACCAATGCGGTCGCCGGCGCAGCCTGCCAAAGCGACACCAGCTATGCTTGCACCTTCGACGCAACCAATCATGCGGTGGTTTGCCCGGCAAGAGAAACGGTCGCGCGCGCGACCGAACCGAACGTTGGCGCTTATCAATTCGGTTCAGCAGAGGCGTCCGTTCCTAATCCGCCGGAAGGTCTTGCGATCACCGTTCAGTAGCTAGAACTTTTGATGAGGCTCTTTTCCGGGCAGCCGACCCGGCGCGTCGTTGCGCGCGTAGCAACAGCAATTTGCAACCAAGCAGAGAAGTTCCAATCCGTTGAGAATACCTACAAAAGCATTGTCAACCGCAGGATTTCCTCGGAAAATTAAGATAGCCTCGACTGTGGCTGTGAGGTCGCGGACGAAGCAAAGCTGATTGCCAAGCTATGCCACCAGAACATCTTCAATTTGGAGGCGGTGCAGAGGGTACGGCGATTCATCCTTTGGTGGCCGCCTATCTGCTGATCGCGATCATACTAATCCTGGTTCTGCCTCGTAGGAAGGCAATCGCGGCTTTTCTTTTCCCGTTTTTTACCATCCCTATCGAACAAGTACTGGTGGTGGGTGGGTTTCACTTTACCGCGCTGCGCTTCTTGATATTGGCCGGACTGATGCGACGGGCCTTTTCCCGGAAGACGGCGTCAGATCGTTTCGGTGGGGTGGATTGGGCCGTGGTGTTATGGTCGGTTACAGCCGCAGTGTCCTTTTGTCTCGAGTATAAGGAGACAGGGGCGGTTGTCCGACAATCGGGGAACCTCGTGGACACTTTAGGTGGCTTCTTGGTAATCAGGTTTCTAATCCCCGACGTCGACACGATGCGGCGTACCTTCAAGGTATTGGCCGCGATTTGCGTAGTTCTCGGTATGTGTATGGTCGTCGAGCAGGTTAAGCACGTCAATGTGTTCGGTTTTATAGGAGCTCCGATCGAGGTGGCAGTGAGGAACGGGCAGATACGTTCCGGGGCCACGTTGGGTTATCTTTACGCTGGCGCCTTCGCTGGGGCCTTGGTTCCTTTATTCGTCTGGCTAGGGACCGCCGGAAAGTCGCGCATGGTGGCGTGCGCCGGACTTATAGGCGCCACGACAATGGTAATCACATCGCATTCGAGCACATCGTTATTAGCCCTTGGCGGCGGCATTTTGGGACTTGCCTTTTGGCCTCTCCGCAAGAGTATGCGCATCATTCGCTGGGGACTCGTATGCGTCCTGGTAGCGCTTCATTTGGTGATGAAAGCTCCCGTTTGGGCTTTGATCCAACGCATTGACCTCACGGGTTCCTCTTCCGGTAGTCAACGATACTTGCTGGTCGACATGACCATCCGGCATTTCTCCGATTGGTGGCTTTTTGGTACCAAGGCATATATGGCTTGGGGATGGAGCAGTTGGGATCTCTGCAATCAGTTTGTCGCGGTTGCGTTGACCGGAGGTCTGCTGGCTTTAATTTTCTACGTTGCGATCTTCCAACGCAGCTTTAGTTTGCTCGGGACGGCAAGGAAAATGGTCGAAGGGAACAAAGAGCAGGAATGGTTTCTTTGGTGCCTTGGTGCGTCCCTGTTTGCCACTGTGGTAGCGCATTTCGGGATCAACTATATGGCTCAATTGATCATGGGCGTCTTCACACTCGTGGTCTGCATTGTCGTGGCTGTCTTCGAAGTTCAGCACGTCGCTACACAAACGGCATCGGTACCGGTCCCGGCCCAAGGACACTTGGCATTAGCCCCCAAATCGGCGGTTGGCCCTTTGATGACAGTCCGCAAAATGAAAACGGAAACAGGGCGTGCCGCTTCCAAGCCAAAAAGAGAACGTCCTCTGTGGTCGAAGGCCTGACTTTCTGCGATTAATCTACAACGGACTTTTATGAAGGAACGCCAATGAACTGCGGGACTGATCGTGTGCGGGTACTGTTTAGTTTCCCCCTCCGACTAGGAACAAATAGAATTTGTGGTATTGCGTGGCAACAAGTGAACGGCTTGGCTGACGCCGGCGCAGAGGTGCTCGCTTTTCCCGCATCCATTGCGAAACCAGTCCGTTCCAGTGTGAAGGTTCTGCCGACCCTGGAGCGAGGGAGGTTTCGCCTGCCATACAGGCTTGTAGGCGGGATGCGAGCCGTGGCTATGCATGATTGGATTGTGGCGCGGCGAATTGAGAAGCTGGCGGACAAAATTGATATTATCCACGCGTGGCCGACTGGGGCGCTTGAGACACTAAGAACGGCGGCCCGGTTAGGAATCCCTACAGTCTTGGAAAGATGCAACGCCCATACGCGGTTTGCGATGGAGGTGGTGCAAAAAGAATGCGACCGTCTCGGAGTGACGCTGCCGCCTGACCATGAGCACGCTTACAATGAAGAGAAATTGCAGAGAGAGGAAGAAGAGTATGCGCTGGCTACACGCCTCGCCTGTCCCTGCGATTTTGTGGTGAAGACCTTTCTCGAACGAGGATTTGCCAAGGAACAACTTGCCCGCCACATTTACGGGTATGATGAGAAAGTCTATTATCCGAGCAATGAATCACGGGATTCGAAGCGCCCATTGACTATGCTCTTTGTAGGCGTATGTGCAGTGCGAAAGGGCGTGCATTATGCCCTGGAAGCGTGGCTGCGTTCTCCAGCTTCAAGGGACGGGACTTTTTTGATCGCTGGAGAATTCCTGCCTGCCTATCAGGAAAAACTCCAGGGGATGCTTGCGCATCCGAGCGTCCGCGTCCTCGGGCACAGGAACGACGTGGCGGAGTTGATGCGAAAGAGTGACATGTTGGTCTTGCCCAGTATCGAGGAAGGGTTTGGTTTAGTGATTGCGGAAGCGATGGCCAGCGGATGTGTTCCGTTGGCTTCGGAAGCCTGCACAGAGCTTTGCGACCATATGAAAACGGGTCTCATGCACCGTGTGGGAGACGTGGATGCTCTGACGCAGCACATTACCATGCTGCACCAGGACCGCGCCTTACTCGAAAGGCTTCGCGCCAGCGGTCTCGAATCTGCGCCTTCGTTTACCTGGACTGCGGCAGGTTCGATGCTCCTCCAAGTGTATCGCGAAACCATTGCGGCCCACGCAGCACGGATGCCGGCCGCCGCGGTTGTCTAAGGATTTGTGATAGAGATGTCAAATCCTATGGATAGCAGCTCGTCATGGCTCTCGGCTTCAAAACTGAATCGAGCTAACGACGGCAAGCAAGAAGCCAGCGCCGCTAGGCTTGCACCGGAGCCGTGTCCTGTTTGCGGGCATCTGGGCGCGCGGGAATGGCTGAGTGCCCCTGATCGATTCCACGGCAGACGCGAGAAGTATATTTTGACGCGATGCCCGAGTTGTTCGCTGGTTTGGACGAATCGTCCGCCCGCGCCCACAGAAATGCACGTTCACTACACGACCGAGTACGACCACCTCATCTCGACAGCTGGCGATGCAGCACACCGTTGGGGATTTCGCAAGGAAGCCTTGGCGCCATTCAAGCAGTCTGGAGCCCTCCTCGACCTCGGATGCAGCTCCGGATCGTTTTTGGAATTTATGGGCCGCGAATCCTGGAAGCTTTATGGAGTGGAAATGTCTGCTAAGTCCGCGAAAGCGGCCGAGGCCAAATGCGGAGCTCAGGTATTCGTCGGGAGTATTTTAGACGCGCCATTTCCTGCAGAGTCTTTTGACGTAATTACGTGTTTCGATGTTCTCGAGCACCTCCACGAACCGCGGCGGGTAATGGCGCGCGTCAGCGAGTGGCTGAAGCCCGGCGGAATTTTCTATGTTCTGGTTCCCAACGTGGACTCAGCCGAGGCGCGTGTATTTGGAAGCTACTGGCATGGCCTTGAATTGCCGCGCCACCTATTCCATTATTCGCCAGCCTCTCTTAAATTCCTTGCTGAGTCCGCTGGACTTCGCGAGGTGTCACTCGAAACCAGGCGGAATCCTGCCGTGGGGACTAGCCTCCGCTATGTATGGGATGATGTTTTCAGCGTCGTGGGCATTCGCCGAACGCCTGTGGCTTACCGGCGGGAGGCCAGCCTTCCCTGGAGGGCGGCGCGAAAGCTGGTTCGCATGACGGTTCTACGTGGTCTTCTCGCGATGGCTCCGCTGGTGGGTGGCGGAGAGTCCATTCACGCGATCTTCCGCAAAGAGGGCATTGGTTCCGCAGTCGGGGACTGACGGGCATTCAAAGCATTAGATCGAGACTTTCAGACATGACCAACACGACCAGCAAGCCGAGTGGGCGTTCTGAGGATCCGTTAAACCTCCTCTCCTACGCCTTCGCGAAGCTATATACGTTTTGGCTAAGTACAACCTATCCATTCGCCTCGATAGGAAGCAACTTGTCGATCCATCCGACAATCGTGTTATCCAGGCGAGTGGCCCCACGGATCAAGATCGGAAATTTCGTAATCATCAGAAATAATGCATGGCTCAACGCGTTCGATTTGACGGAGACCGATGCTGGAGCCACCATCATCATTGATGACCATTGCGTCATTAACGCTCAGGCGGTAATTTCAGCCAAGAATAATATTCATTTGGAGCGCGACGTTATGGTTTCGGCTTGCGCACTCGTCATGGACCACAATCACGCTTATGAAGATGTTACTAGGCCGATCCAAGCTCAGGGCGCGACTCCGGGGGGCACAATTCGAATCGAACAGGGATGCTGGATCGGCCATGGCGCAGCGATCGTATGCGGCCAAGGCGAACTGGTGATCGGTCGCAACAGTGTTGTGGCGGCCAATTCCCTGGTTACAAGGAGCTTTCCACCGTATTCTGTCATCGTAGGTAATCCGGCGAGACTAGCTAGAAAATTCGATACTGTGAAAGGGATTTGGGTTGGCGGAAACGAGCGTCCTGTGGTGAGTGAGCACGGTTAGCTTTCGAGTCAAATCCACCATTGGCAACGTTTCGGCTGCTCGTGTCTCCGATTCGGTAACACCTGCGAGTTTTGAGACCAAAATAGCATTCAACTGAATTCGCCAAAGATCCGCGAAACTTATCAAGGTGTTGTCGGCATCATACTCACTGATATTTTAAAAGGTCCGCCCTTTGTTGCAGAGATGATTTCCAACCATTCTGCTCGCACGCATTAATCGTTTCATTCAGCAGATTTATGCGGGCGATTGCGCTGGAGGAGATCGTCGAATTTGTGAAACACTGCCGGAGGGGGAGTAGTGATAGCTAAGTTTTCTGATGACCACCAAACAGCTCTCCAGACCTTTCGAGAAGACCAAACGTACAAGTTTACCAGGCTCGTCTGCTGGATTGTCTGTATTGGTTTTGCGCTAATTGAAACTGGTTCACAGTTGCGGTTCATCAACGAAGATGGGGTCTCGTACCTCGACATGAGCGATGCGCTCATAAAGCACAATTGGCACCTGCTGGTTAATCCAATTTGGAGCCCGCTCTACCCGTTTTTGATCGGCGTGGCAACCTGGCTCACGCGCCCGTCGGGGCAACGGGAAGTCCCGATGGTCCACGTATTGAACCTAATAATTTTTCTCGGGGCATTGGCATCTTTCGAGTTTCTTCTGCAACAGGTAATCAGCGTTCTCAGACCAGAAAATGGGCGAGAAGATGCCGATTCAGCAGCGCCTTTGCCGATTTGGGTATGGCAACTTCTAGGTTATAGCCTCTTCGCCTGGGCCACTTTTGGGATGATTTGGTCACCGCGCATGATCACTCCCGATCAATGCGTGGCAATGTTCATCTACCTTGACTGCGGACTTTTGCTCAGTCTCCGAAGCAGCTCCAAGAGGTATCGGATTTGTCTGCTGCTGGGACTCACTCTTGGGTTGGGTTACCTGGCCAAGGCGATTTTGTTTCCCATGGCCTTCTTGATTATGGTCATCGCGTTTTTTGTAATTGGCGAATGGAGAAAAGCAATAGCGCCTCTCGCCATAACTTTTTTTCTCTTCTGCGCCATATCTGCACCATTGCTGATCTCTATGTCCAGTAGGGTAGGCCATCCTAGCTATAGCGAAGCCGGAAACATGAATTACGTTTGGCACGTTAACGGCTTTAATCCTTATCTCGCTTCGGCTGCTGCTTCCGGTCCGCCTGCCTTTATGAAGCACCCCATGGCCATCCTTCATAGGGATCCGGAAGTCTATGGCTTCAGAGAGCCGATTGCATACACATATCCGCCGCGGCAGGATATGGAGTACTGGAGCGCTGGGGCCAGTGCGGCGATCAATCCGCGGGACCAACTTCACGCGATCGGTGAAAATCTGGGTGTTCTTTTTACCGACGGGCACATCGTGCCGATGTGGGCCCTGACCGGGGGCGCACTCATCTTTTTAGTCATGAGCCAGGATGCGCCGCAGCGCTTCAGGAATCTTCTAAGAAGTTGGCCGTTGCTTCTAATCGGAGTTGTGGGTCCATGCTTATATTTGCTCATATCCGTTGAACCTCGTTACGTGGCGCCTTTTCTTGTATTGATGTTGCTCGGATTATTCCCGGCGATACTTCTCCAGAACTCAAAGGATGCTGCCAAACGAACTGCCACCTTGATGGCAGTGATTGCCGGCTCAGTGATGGTTCTTTCCGGATTGGTAGTTGTTTACCACCTGGTAGGTTTTCCTCGGTCGGAAAGAGGTCTTGGAGAACTGTTTGTTCGGGTGGGCACGTCTCTGAATAGGGCAGGCGTGCGATCTGGAGAGGATGTGGCGATTATCGGTGATAGTTCGCAGGGGTGTCGCTGGGCGCGAGTGGCGCGAGTTCGAATTGTTGCACAAATACTTCGCGAAAATGTAGTTGACTTTTGGCACGCAGATCCGGGCGTGCAGGCGCAGGTTTATGATGCCTTTGCGAGAGCAGGAGCAAAGGCAGTTGTAGCAGAAGAGACACCGCCCTCGGGCGAATCCGCGGGCTGGCAAAGGCTTGGAAGTACACAGTACTATGTGCATTTCCTGACTCCGTCGACCAACCAATAGATTGATGCGATCATCGCATTTTTATCAGTGCCGCACGAGGCGATCTCATATGGATCGTTGGCCTCGATTTTGAGAGTCTGCTAGAGGCGCCGAAATTACTGACGCGGCATGAAAACCAACTCATGAGCCAAAAGCAATTAGTATCGGTAGTTATACCTACCTACAATCGAGATCGACAAACGATGGCCGCCATTGAAAGCGTTATTGCCCAGACGTATACCAATTTTGAAATCATCGTTGTGGATGATGGTTCCACGGACTGCTCAAGTCTGGCGATTGAACGATTTATTAGTGAGAGAACTAACGACTGCCATCAAATATTGTTTGTTCGCGAGCCAAATCAAGGTGCAAGCGTTGCGCGAAACACAGGAATCTCCAAAGCTCGCGGAGAATACATCGCATTCCTGGATTCGGATGATTGTTGGGTGCCTGAAAAACTGGAATATCAGATGGAAGCACTTGAACAGTTCAAGAACGAGTGTGGTGTCTGCTTCACGGATGCGTGCTTGGTGAATAATTCCGGGATGGAGATCAGCAGTTTTCAAGCACATGGAAGAAACTACAAACAGGTGATGGGAATCGACCGAGCTGCAGTGAAATCACTGGCAGAATCCTTTTCTGGTTTTTGGGTATCCAGTTTGCTAGTCCGGGCTGATATAGTTAGACAAATCGGCGGGTTCAGCCCTGATATCTCCTTTGTGGAAGATCGCGATTTACATTTTCGTTTGTCCCTGGTGACCGGCGTCGCCTATGTGAATAAGCAACTCATTCGAACAGATAGAACCCCGTCTCCGTCGGGTTCGACAGTCCGGCCATGGGACAAAGTAGAGGTGCAGTTCCGGCAGCAGGAACGCATGCTGGAGAAATGGCTGAGAATGGTCCCCGCATTGCCGCCGGAATTGCACAGGACCGTCGAACGAACCTTGGGAGCACTATACTCGCACTGGGCAAACTGGTATTTGGAAAACGAACGCTACGACGAGGCTCGTGAAGCTGTTTCCCATGCTGTGGAGCATAAGGTTGCGCTAGGAACGGCGATCAAGTGGGCGCTGACGTGGCTCGCCCCGGCGCTAGCTAGGAAAGTAACACCGAAGACGAGACCTGTTGGGACTGGCGGACATGCATCCTGAAAATGCACGCAAGCTTGCAGTCGCTAAAGCCACCATCGTTCGAGAGATTGCTGTGTCTAAGGGGAAACTGTCCGCGGGTGCCTCAGTTTCAACCTCGTCAGATAGATAGTTTGTCTTGTGGCGACCAAATTCACGTTGTCTGCGGATCAATGACAACTCGTTAAGGTACCCTTTCGCGGGCTTAAAATGAAACTACTTGAAGCTTTGAAAATTCTGGAAGTAGTGAAACGTCGAAAGGGTGAATTGTTCACCTGTTTTCTCGCGACCGGGATGAACCCCCTTCACCTGGGGACGTTTTTGGTGGCCGAACTTGGTTTGATCTATCCCAATCAGAGAATTGACATTCAACGGGGATTGTACGGCGATTTTCTCGGCAACCTTAACCGACTAGCAGGCGCAGACGCCGACTGTGGCATCGTATTGATGGAGTGGGCCGATCTCGACCCTCGACTTGGGCTTCGAAGCGCAACGGCGTGGTCACCGTCGACCTGCACCGATATTGTGTCGAATGCGAGAATTCGTGCGCTGAAAGTGCAGCAGACAATAGAAGAAACGTGCCAACGCATGCCCGTATTGCTGTGCACGCCAACCTTACCGCTTCCTCCCATCGCTTTCGTGCCGGGCTGGCAAGCGAGCTCATTTGAGATCGATCTCAAAGAGCTGGTTCAGTCTGTGGCGTCCCATGTTTCTCGATGCGCTCAGGTGCGAGTTCTAAGTCCTCAGCGTATCGACCTGGTGACTCCTTTGCAGGAACGGCTGGATGTCAAATCCGAGCTCCTTTCGGGATTTCCTTACAAACTGGGCCATGCCTCAGCTCTGGCAGGTCTCATTGCGCAGCTTAGTCGGACGCCTGCTCCCAAAAAGGGCCTGATCACGGATTTGGATGACACATTGTGGCGAGGGATACTCGGGGAAGTTGGAATTGACGGGATTTCGTGGGACCTAGACCATCACAGCCAGATGCATGCTTTCTACCAGTGTTTGCTCAACGCTCTGTCTAAAGAAGGTGTACTATTGGCGGCTGCCAGCAAGAACGAACCGTCCCTCGTTCAGGAAGCCTTTAACAGAAAGGATTTGGTCCTTGCGCCTCATTCGGTTTTCCCGGTGGAGGTGAGTTGGGGACCAAAGTCGGAGTCGGTCGCCCGCATCTTGAAGACGTGGAATGTGGGAGCTGATTCCGTCGTGTTTGTTGACGACACCCCTCTGGAACTGGCCGAAGTGAAGGCGGCACACCCAGGGATCGAGTGTATACAATTTCCGACGAAAGACAGTGTGGCTATCTACGAGCTCGTGCTCCATTTGCGCGATCGGTTTGGCAAAAGCATAATCGCAGAAGAGGACTCGATCCGTTCCGATAGCATCCGCCGTCAGCACACTAGTGCGGAGACCCAAGAGGCCGCGAAAGGAGCACCAAGCAGTTTTCTAGAGCAACTAGAAGCCGAAATTGGCTTTAATTTCACGAAATCCCCTCTCGACCCGCGAGCTTTGGAGCTTGTTAATAAGACTAACCAGTTCAATCTTAATGGGAAAAGATATACGGAGGCATCCTGGCACAAATATTTTCTGAATCCGGCAAGTTTTTTGATGACGGTGTCCTACAAAGACAAATTCGGGCCCCTAGGGAAAATCGCCGTAATCGCGGGATCCCTAAGCAGGAGACTGCATATCGATATGTGGGTGATGAGTTGCAGGGCTTTCTCGAGACGCATTGAGTACCGCTGTCTTGAAGAGTTGTTCGCCAAGTTCGATGTCGAAGAAATGGAGCTTGACTACGTGCAGACCGAAAGAAATGGTCCTCTGTCACAATTCCTAACAGAGATATTAGGCGGGGCTCCCTTCCGCAACTGCATAATCTGCAGGCAGGATCTGGCGAGCCGCTCCGAGGGATTCCGACGTCTTCAGGATATTACGAATGGATGAACTACAAACACGTTTGACGAATTGTTTCTGTGCGGTGTTCCCGGAGTTGTCCACCGAGGAAATCATTCATGCCAGCTCTGCCAACCTGCGGAGTTGGGATTCTGTGGCAGTCGTCACTCTTCTCACGGTGATCGAAGAGGAGTTCGGCATCAGCATTGATGAAGATGAACCTGCCAAGTTTGACTCGTTCCAACGAATTCTTGTTTATCTACAAGAGATTAGGGCACATAGCGCAGAATCTTAATGTGGATAGGATTGTCTTGGCTCCAGCCCGCCGATGTAATGGGGTCGTTTCTAATCACCAGCCCAGCGTTCTCAAAGCGACCTAGCGCATTGGCGCAGTGAGGGTGCCAACATATTTACAGGAAACCTGTAGGCGGTAAGAGGTGGCCGACCTCATGCAGCCTAATGGTCAAATAGGACAGGAATGGAATTCGCCAAAGTCTACCAACGTGGCCGGGAAGCATTTGACCAACTGCTTGTTAGCGGGACCCTAAGGGCAAAGGCTACACGGGGAGCGATGTTCCTGAGCGGCGGAAGCATAGCCGAGCAGGCGAGTCGATTTGCCCGCAACATGTTGCTGACGAGGCTCCTGGCGCCAGGAGCCTTTGGAGCGATGGCCATTGTCATGTCCTCTGCGGCCATTGTCGGGGCTTTAACAGAGGTGGGACTTCGGGCAGCGATTGTCCAAAATCCAAGAGGAGGGGAGAAGGCATATCTCGATGCGGGCTGGTGGATGGCGATGGGCCGGTCGATCAGCGTATACGCCATAATTTTCGCCATGGCCCCTTGGGTCGCTCATTTCTATGGGAATTTAGAACTGTCGGCCCTGCTTCGAGTGACTTTACTCGGTACTCTGTTCGACGGTGCCATGAGCCCTCGTTCGATTCTTCTCCAGAAAGAGATGAGATTCGGGCGTTGGCTGGCTATCAGCAATATAGGCGCCATCTGCGGGGTCGCTCTGACGGTGATCCTCAGCTTTACCCTTCGAAGTGTATGGGCCCTGGCCATCGGCTATTGCAGCGAAAACGTGTTTCGGTGTCTGTTGTCCTATATTCTGTGTCCAGGGTTACCGTCTTTCGGCTGGGACCGCCACGCCGTGCGGGATCTCTATAAATATTCGAGGGCCACCTTCGGGCTATCGTTTCTGAACCTTATCTTCTCCCGCGCGGACATCTTTGTATTAGGTAAGCTTTACTCCTCGACGAGCTTGGGGTTGTACACGATGTCAGTGTCTCTGGTCCAAACTCCTTCCGTTTTCTTGACGGCCATGTTAGCGCAAACCCTTTTTCCCGCTTTTGCTCACGTCCAGCACGATAAGGAGCGTGTCAACCGCATCCTGGTGGAGGTGACCTCTTGGATCATCCTGTTAGGGCTTCCCGTGGTAGTAGCCATTTATTTGTGCGGACACTCGCTGCTTTCGGTCATCTTTGGGGCGCGATATGTCGCGGGGACTGGACCCCTGGCTCTTGCGGCCGTCGTGGTGTTCCTAAATACGCTAAACGTTGCGATAACGTGCGTTTTTTCCGGCATAGGCCATCCGGAGCTGCATCGTCGTGCTGTCAGCGCCTCTGCGATCGTGATGATGATTTTAATCTATCCTGCCTGCAGGCTATTAGGATTGGTGGGAGGCCAGGTCGCGGCCCTGGTTGCGGTCAGTGTTAGCTACCTGATTCAAATTCTGCGCATGCGAGGACTCAGTTGCCTGGACTTGCTCCGTTATGGCAGAGCCTTTGTGCCCGCGCTACTCGTTTCTGTGGGCGTTCTTGGAGTTGGGATTGGTGCTCACAGTTTCGGGCTGGCGACCAGACCGTTGGCCAACATAGCGTTCAGCGCCGGAGCTTGTGTCACTGCCTATGCCCTTTGTGTGCCAGCCTTTTTGAGGATCAGGCAGAACCGAGTGGATGCTTGAGAGCGAAACTTAACCTTCTTGCTTCTTGGCAAAGTCTGGGGTTCGCCAAGAGTTGATCGCCAATATGAAGATCAGCGTGATCTTGTGCACTTACAATCGCTGTCAGAGCTTGGCGAGAGCCTTAGAAAGTCTGGCGGTCTCGATCCTTCCCGAGACCATCGGATGGGAAATCTTGGTCGTGGACAACAACTCGGGCGATCAGACCCAGGCAGTGGTGAAGGATTTTTGTCGCCGATATCCCGGACGTTTCAGGTATCTGTTTGAACCTCAGCCAGGTAAGTCACATGCCCTCAATTCCGGGGTGCGCGAGTCGCGGGGAGATATCTTGGCCTTTGTCGACGACGACGTAACAGTCGAACCGGAGTGGCTCCAGAATCTAATGTCCGGTCTACACGACAGCCGATGGGCGGGATGTGGGGGACGCATACTTCCCGCGCGCGGTTTTGTGCCCCCCGACTGGCTTGCACTCGATGGCCCGTGCAATCTTGTCGGCGCGCTGTGTGCCTACTTTAATCCCGGCGATGAACCTGGCGAACTACATGAGCCCCCCTTTGGGGCCAACATGGCCTTCCGCAAGGAGATGTTTGAGAAATACGGACATTTCCGGACCGACCTCGGTCCTTTCCCGAACAACAAGATTGGATTTGAGGACACCGAGTTTGGCCGGCGCCTGATGACAGGAGGGGAGTGCCTGCGCTATGTACCCACCGCGATTGTCTATCATGAAGTACCTGAATATAGGGTTCGCAAAGAATTTTTGCTGGCATGGTGGTTTGACTTTGGACGAGGTTCGGTTCGAGAGGCGGAGAAAACGGTAAACACCTGGCAGATGCTGAAGATCCTCGGCAGAACGCTATTAACGGTCGTCCAATGGGTGCTAACTTTTAATTCTCAGCGCAGGTTTTATCGCAAATGCCGGATATGGTACGGGGCTGGAAAGATGAGCGAAGTCCACCAGCAAGCGACGAACACGAATTCACCCGGACACAAACTGGAGCGGCAGGCGGGCGAACGATCTACTATTTAATTCTTCGTTCATGAATCTGCGTAAGCATAGTCCTTGCCCGCTTTCAGATAGTATTCTTGTTATGGTTAGGTCCCGTATGCAGATTCCTTGGCCAGCCCCACTGGACTCGTGCATGTGGTCAGCTAGCGCAGTTGCATGGACTCGGGAGTCGGTGGACTTGGTGCAGGCAGGCGGGAATTCAGGACCGCGCCTGCTGCAGGCCAACTCCTGGCTGCCGTGTTTTTAATTGCTGGAAGTATTTTGTCGAGGAGCAGAAAGTGAGCCATTCCGAGAAACGTCCACAGTGCTATTGCGAAGACCCATTGTTGTTCGTGCCCAGAGTCTTTAATAAATTGAATAGCATCTGGGTGGGTCTCACTTATCCATTCGCGTCAAAGGGACGCAAGTTAGATCTTCATTACCGAAGTATTTTGAGCCGCACCAAGGCGTCCAGGATGAGCCTTGGCAACGGGGTGTCCCTAAGAAGAGGTGCGTGGCTTAACGTCGCAAGTGACGAAACCGGAGGTGAGCCCGCGATTGTGATCGAGGACAACTGCGCAATCGGCGCCGACAGTATTATCTCCGCCAAAAACCAAATCTACATTGAACGTGATGTGCTTATCGCTCAGTCCGTGCTGATTGTGGATCACAACCATGCCTATGAAGACATCACGGTTCCGATTGTCGACCAGGGTGTTACGGAGGGCGGCAGAATTCGAATCGGCCGAGGAAGCTGGATCGCCCGCGGAGCGGCCATCGTGTGTCCAAAAGGAGAACTTACCATCGGGCGCAATTGTGTGGTCGCGGCTAATTCCGTGGTGACGCGAAGCATTCCGGATTACTCCTTAGTGGCTGGATTGCCTGCAAGGATAATCCGGCAATATGATCCGGGGACAAGGACCTGGCGTATCGGTAGAAACCGGGCATAATGCCAAAGTCAGAGAAGGGGTGCTTTGCAAGTCGCGAAGAGGCTAAATCCGCATGAGCGCAAGCGGGGACAATCTGTTTTCTTTGCGCGATAAGACCTTTCTGATTACCGGGGGCACGCGCGGGATCGGCTTGGCCATTTCACTCCGATTCGCTCGGTCGGGTGCCACAGTAATCGCGAATTATCTCCGCGACGAAAAGTCTGCCCATCACCTGGAGGCGATCGCTGCAGAGGAACATTTGAACATTGTGCTGTGTCGTGCGGATCTGACCAGTGATAGGGGCCTCGAACAACTGGACCACTCGCTACTAGAGAAGAGTCCCCAGCTTTCTGGGTTAGTCCATTGTGCCGCCACCGGAATCCACCGTCCGATAGAGGAGCTCACCGAGCGCCATTTCGACTGGACCTTTAACTTGAACCTGCGTGCCTTTTTCAAGCTAGTTAAGCTTCTTAGGCCGCGCTTTTCCGTAGGATCGAGCATCGTGGCGGTTAGTTCCTGGGGGGCTTTACGGGCCCTTCCGTATTATTCGTTGGTTGGGTCGTCGAAGGGCGGACTTGAGGCGTTTGCGCGTCATCTTGCCGTCGAACTGGCACAACGCGGCATTCGCGTCAACATTCTCACCGCCGGTGCAGTGCTTACCGACGCCTGGAAGGCCATGCCGAATAGCGAGGCACGCATCGCCGAGACTGTCCGCCGCACACCGGCCGGGCGCTTGGCCACCGCTGAGGAGATTGCATATGGAGCACAATTCCTTTGCTCCGATGCGGCCGCAGGTATTATTGGGCATACCCTTGTTATCGATGGGGGCTTTGGGATTACAGCGTAAGCTTACGGACCGGAAACCCTGGCGTTGTGGCAGGCTCGGTCCGTACAAGTTCTTCCAGAAGGATGTCGACGGGCACGGGTTCAAACCAGCCAACCGGTGCGCGACCTCCAAGTATCACTGGCAAGTAAAATTAAAACAGATAAGGGAAAGGATCAAATGAGCGATACGGATTACATTCTAACCAAAGTGCAACAGGCCTTCAAAGCCTCCTTCGACGTCGATCCGCAATCCGTGACCATCGATACCAAGGCGGACGATGTCTCCGGCTGGGATTCGGTGGGACACTTGTCTCTCGCCGCTAACTTGGAGGAGGTTTTCGGGATCAGCTTGGACGTGGACGACCTGATGGAAATGGAGAGTGTAGACGCGATCGTGCGCATCATCGGGAACAAACTCTCCAAGAAAGTGTAAAGTGACTGGAACTGCTGAATGCAATTTTGCCGGGCGATTGGTAAGGCGCCTCGGGCCAGGTTCCTCCTTAATCGATGCTGCCACCGGGCGCACCATTGGCCCGGAGGACTTGCCGAGATTGATTGCGGCATGTGGCGCTTCGTTAAGGTCCGCCGGCCTGCGGGAAGGCGACCGAGTGCTTATCGGCTGTTCTCTGTCGCTTCCTAGCGCTTTGGTGTATTTGGGAGCCATATACGCTGGTCTGGTGGCGATACCAATCGAAGATCGAGCGGTAAGAGATTCAGCAGCCACATTGCTCAAAGCAACGGAAGCTAAGGCCGTTTGGACCGAAGCGGGTCTTGGCGAAGAATGGAATCACCGGGATTGCATCTGCCTGCAGGGCGACTTGGCCAAACAGGGCATCGAAGTTGCGCCCCCGACCGCTCGTGCAGTCACCGATCTCGCGGCGCTCATGGCCACATCCGGTTCGACGGGTGTTCCTCGTTTCGTAATGGTCAGCCATGGGAATCTGATCGCCAATACTGAAGCCATCATTCGCAGCCAACGCTTGGCCAATGACGAAAGAGCCATGCTGATTCTGCCAGTAAGCTATTGTTTTGGCGCGAGCGTGATGCATACGCACCTTTACCAGGGCGGCAGCGTGGTGTTCGATCGCCGCTTTATGTTTCCAGACAAGGTCCTCCAAGCCGTAGCTCAATTCGCATGCACCACATTCGCGGGTGTGCCAACCGTTTATAACGTATTACTTCGACGGTCGAATATTCGAAAGATTGCCATGCCCTCGTTGAGGCGGTTTCTTCAAGCCGGGGGCGGTTTGACTCCCCAAAGAATCAGCGAGATGCGCACGACGTTTCCTTCCATTGAGTTTTACGTTATGTACGGGCAAACAGAAGCAACTGCTCGCATATCGTGTATGGAACCGGAACGTTGGGAGGAAAAACGCGGAAGCGTCGGACGGCCTTTGGACAACCTGATTGTTTCGATCGTGGATGAACATGGAAAGGCCGTGGAGATAGGGCAGATCGGGGAATTGCTGGCCAAGGGGCCGTCGATATGTTCTGGTTATTTGAATAACCCGGAAGAAACTCGTCGTGTCTACGGCGACGGCTGGTTGCACACAGGAGACCTCGCTCGGCAGGATGAAGAAGGTTATCTATGGATCGAAGGGCGCAAGGGATCCTTCCTGAAAATGCGAGGAACCCGCGTTAGTTTTCCTGAGGTGGAAGCAAGGGTCACAGCCGTACCGGGAGTGTATGAATGCGCCGCTCGTGCCGTTGGGCACCCGGAAGCCGGAGAGGCGCTGGTTTTGCTGGTCGTGCCCGACGAAGGAGCCCATATAGGAGCCGAAGAAATTCGTCGCTGCCTCCCGGCCTATTGGGCGATTGACTCCATTTGTTTCGTTTCGGAATTACCTAAGACTTCGGTGGGCAAGTTAGCTCTGTCTGTATTGCACGTCTAGGCAAACAACATCCATGCAGCCATTTGAAGACAAAATAGACCGCCTGCTTTCGATGCATCCTTACGGACAACCACCCGAGGAGAGACAAGCGGGCCTGTTGGAGATTCTTAAGGAGGAACTGGACTATGCGTGCCAGCGTCACTCCGGATATAAGAATTTTGTTGAGCACTGGCCTGGCGACTATCAACGCGCTACCCGAGTGGCCGACCTTCCTTTCCTGCCCGTAGGCCTTTTAAAGGCGAATCCACCGTTGTCGTTTGTGAATCGTGACGAGATCAAAAGAACTTTGACTTCCAGCGCAACAACATCGCAAATGCCCAGCCGCGTTGTTCTGGATTCGCCGACCGCGCGACGCATGACCAAAGGAATCGTATCCATTGTCCGCGACTTCATCGGTTCGGGCCGCCGGCCTTACCTGGTTGTCGACACGTCGGGTTTGCAGGCGGGCGGAGAAATGGGCGCCAGGGGCGCGGCGATCCAAGGTTTGCAGCCCTTTGCCAGTGAGACCACCCACTGCCTCAGCTTAAGTGAGCAAGGCGAGTTAAAGCTGGACATGGAACGATTGCAGGATTTCGCGCGAAGCCATCAGGACCAAGAGGTGTTGGTCTATGGTTTCACGTTTATCCTTTGGAATCATTTGGTTAAGCCTCTCACCGCGGAGGGGATCCGCCTGAATTTGCCCAACGTTCGAATTCTGCACAGTGGGGGCTGGAAACGATTGCAGGATCAGGCCGTCGAAAAAGCAGTATTCAACGACCAGTTAGCCCGCGTCTTCGGTTGTTCCCCGGATTGCATCATCGACTTCTATGGAATGGTCGAGACCGTGGGAGTGATTTATCCAGATTGTTCGGCGGGTAACAAGCATGGACCGGTATTTGGCGATGTCATCGTGCGGGACGCACTGACCCTCGAACCCGTCGCCGCCGGGGCACATGGCATTGTCCAGGTTTGCAGTGTTCTGCCGACCAGCTTCCCAGGCCACCTGCTTCTCACCGAAGATATGGCTCAAGTGCTTGCCTACGACGGTTGCCCTTGCGGGAGACGAGGAATTAGTTTCCGGTTTGCGGGACGGATTCCGAAGGTAGAACTCCGCGGCTGCGGGAATATCGAAAGCAAACGAGCGGTGATGAATTAAATGGCCACCATTTCGCTGGCTGAGATTGTTCAATCCGTTCAGTCACCCGCAGAACTCTCTGCTGCTGCCGTCAAGCTGCGACAGGTCGTTTCGGACGAGGACATTTTGCCGGCGGAAGTAATTGGCATTTTTGATTTGTGGGCAAAGAAACTGGACAGTCGGGACCTTGACGAACTGCCCGGAATCCCGTTCCTTCGAATGTGGCTGAGGCGCGGAACATTAGAACCCATCATAGCCCGGGAACTCGGGCCTGATGCTCTGGATGGCACGTGGACAGAATCTGGTCACGCCAAGCTGAGAGCTTTTCCTCTGGGAGTGGTGGGTCACTGGCCAGCGGGCAATGTGGAAATTCAGCCGATCCTGTCCATGACTTGCGCCCTTCTCGGAGGCAATGCCGCGCTAGTGCGGATTCCAAGCGGTCTTGTCGAGTTAACCCGCCTGTTGATGGAAAAGTTGGCACAGAGTGACCCGGAGGGTCGGCTGACACGGCGAATATTCATGGCTTCGTTCGACCATCGCCGACAGGATTTACAGGCAGCCATGGCGAAATCTGTGGACGGAGCAATGATTTGGGGAGGGGAAGAGGCCGTTCTGCAGATTCGTGCTTTGCCGTTTCCTCATTGGGCCAAATTGGCCGTTTTCGGTCCGCGCATTTCCGTCGCTGCGATGGATGCTGGGGCTTGGGGCGACCCGGAGCAACAGAAGTCCTGGTGCCTTCGTCTAGCACGGGATGTTTGGCAATTTGACCAGCAAGCCTGTTCCTCTCCTCAGGTTCTGTTCCTCGAAAAACAAGCGGGCCAATCTGCCGCTCAGTTTATTTCGAATCTGCAGCGCGCCTTCGAGACGGAGAATCGGGCGCATCCGCGCCGCGAAATCCCTGCTGTTTTGACTTCAACGATTTGCCAGGCACGAGCTTCGTGGCTGTTGAACGATACTGCGCATCGGGCCGCATTTCCGGCGGGTCCTGATTGGACATTGCTCCTCGGATCGGGAGTGGATCTTCCGCAGCCCGTACAGGGTAAGACTTTGACGGTGCTCGAGGTAGACGATTTGTTGAAGGCGATTTCGAAGTGGGATGGTAACGTGCAAACGCTGGGTCTGGGCATGGCCGACCCGGAAAGAGAAAAACAAGTCACCTTCTTGGCAGGAAAAAAAGGTGTGGATCGAATCGTCAAGCTCGGCCGCATGCACGTTTTTGTTTCTCCCTGGGATGGGATGGATCTAGTTCGGCCTATGGTTCGCATGGTTCGGCACGTTAGCTCGACAGAATGAACGAAAATGCCCAACGAAAGAGGAAGCCAAATTATGACCGATGGTAGCGCGTTTCTCAGAGGCATGGATTCCAAAGCCAGGACCTTTGCACCGGCCGCACGAGCCACCGTTGAGGCCAATCAAGAACTTTGTTCATGGCTGTTAGATCCACTCGCCCGCTGGGCGGAAGCGGCCTATGGAGAGCGTACGTTTGAGGATGCTGCGAAGGGCTACGCCAAATACTGCATGGGGGTATGGAAATCTCAACAGCAGTATGAGAAAGCCGGCAAGTATACACCCGAATCCATGCCAGAGCTGGTCTCGGAAGTGTACGAGGACGAAGGCTACATGGTTCCTTACATGTGGGCCGCCATCTTGATCTATCCGTTCTGGCCTTCCATGATCAATCACATCGCTATGTATCGAGACGATTTTGTGAAGGCATTGCCGCCGAAAGCTAAGGTTCTGGAGTTGGCCTCGGGTCACGGCGTGATGGGCCTGTTGGCAGCGGAGACGAGAGCCGACATCCACGTGGATGGTTTCGATATCAGTCCGCCCGCAGTGGCGGTGTCCAAACGCCTGCTGGCCGTCTCTGGCCATGATCACCATGTGAACTTCGAAGTCAAAAACGCACTGCAATTGAACCCAGAGAATCGCGGAACCTACCAAGGAATTATCGCTGCTATGCTGGCCGAACATTTGGAGGACCCGCGTCCGCTGTTTGAGGTGATTGCCCACAATCTCGCAGACGACGGCCTGGTCTTTTTCAGCACCGCACTCGAATCCGCCCAACGGGACCATACCTTCGAGTTTCATCGCGAAAGTGAGCCCGTAAAGATGGCCGAGGAAGTGGGCCTGCGCGTTGTCCGGTTGATTTCCGATGCTGGCAATCCAGTTCCCGGCGGCCGATTCCTCCCGCGTGCACTGGGTATGATTCTGCGCCGGCGTTGAGAAATTCTGTTGAATTGTGCACCGGCTAAATGAGTTCTCCACCCGCAAATTCTATGACAATGACTTTCGAAGAAGTAAAAGAGCATCTCAAGCAACGTTTCCCGATGATCATGGTGGATCGCGTTTTGGAGTTGGAACCAGGGAAACGTATCAAAACTATTAAGAATGTTGCCGGCAACGAGATTCAATTCCTGGGACACTTCACGGATTACGCGATTATGCCCGGAACTCTGATCATTGAAGCCATCGGACAAAGCGCCTCCATTCTGTTTAGCCACACAACTTCTAAGGGCATGAACAATAAGGAATTCATGGCGTTGGCTGCGGTAAACGATATGAGGTTCCTGGTGCCGGTGCTGCCAGGCCATACCATGACCATGGAAGTGAACGTGATAAAGATGACTGACGAAGCAGCCTTGGTTGAGGGGGTAGCTTTCGTGGAGGACACCGTGGTCACGCGGGGCAAGCTGAGCTTTGCCCGCAAGGTCGTTTGAACGACCCACTTCGCCGCCGCGGATGCCGAGTAAGAAGGTCTTGGTAGCGACACGCCGGAATGACATTTCTTGAAACCAAGCTATCGGGAGTGTTCGAAATTCGCCCCGAGATCGTCAGAGATCAGCGGGGATTCTTTGCGCGCTCCTGGTGCCAGGAGGAATTCAATTCGCGCGGACTGAATTCTCGATTGGTCCAGTGCAATATTTCCGGCAACTTGCGAAAGGGCACTTTGCGTGGCATGCATTATCAGTCTGCGCCGTTCGCCGAGGCCAAGTTAGTTCGTTGCACGCGCGGTTCGATTTTTGACGTGGCACTCGATCTGCGCCAGGATCAATCGACATTCAGGCAGTGGACCGGGGCCGTTCTGAGCGCTGCAAATCACTCGATGGTTTTTATCCCCGAGGGCTGTGCGCACGGTTTCTTAACGCTGGAAGATGACTCTGAAGTGTTCTACCAAATGTCCGAGTCTTATCATCCCGAATCGGCGGGGGGCGTTCGTTGGAATGACCCCGCTTTCGGTATTGAATGGCCGGGCGACGTGAAAGTCATTTCCGATCGCGATGCGTCCTATGCGGACTTTACCGGCCCATGAAGTCATTCCGACAATTGGAACCAGCCAACACCGAGGCGGTCGGTCGTGAACTATACGAGTTCGCCGCTCAGCTTTACCCCATCTGCAGGAGCATTACCGGAGAAGGAATTCGTGAAACCCTTCGGGGGATCCAACAGCGTATTCCGTTGCAAATTCTTGAAGTTCCCTCAGGAACCGCCGTTTTCGATTGGACTGTTCCTAAAGAGTGGAATATCCGGGACGCCTATATCAAAGACAGTTCTGGCCGGCGGGTCGTGGACTTTCAGAAGTGTAACTTGCACGTGCTCAACTACAGTGCACCCGTCCACGCCACGATGCCCTTAAGTGAAATCAGGCCACATCTCTTCTCGCTTCCCGCGCACCCGGATTGGATTCCCTATCGAACCTCCTATTACAAGGAGGACTGGGGCTTCTCCCTCGCCCATAATCAGTTGCTCTCTCTACCAGAGGATCAGTATGAAGTCCGTATTGACTCCACGCTCGCCGCCGGCCAATTGACCTACGCGGAAAGCTTTTTTTCGGGGCGCTCTGCTGACGAGATTCTGATTTCCTGCCACGCGTGTCATCCCTCATTGGCGAACGATAATCTTTCTGGCCTAACCGTCGCCACCTATCTAGCGAAGCTTATCGCTGGTCTTGCCGGTGACCACCATTATTCCTACCGTTTTCTTTTCATTCCGGGAACTATTGGAGCCATCACGTGGTTGGCTCGTAATCAGAACTCCGCCCGAAATATTCGTCACGGGTTGGTGTTAACCTGCATCGGCGACAAAGCACGATTCCACTACAAGAAGAGCCGCCGGGGCAATGCCGAAATCGATCGCGCAGTCGCTCACGTTTTATCTCACATGACCGAATCCCCGGAAATGCTGGAGTTTTCTCCTTACGGGTATGATGAACGGCAATATTGTTCTCCCGGTTTTAATTTGCCGGTTGGCTGCCTGATGCGCAGTGTCTGGGGGACGTTTCCCGAGTACCACACTTCTGCCGATAATCTGGATTTTATCGAAGCGAAGCGGCTTGCGGAGTCCCTGAGCGTTTGCGTAAACGTCTTCGAGGTTCTCGAAAACAACCGTTCTTATCGCAATCTTAACCCGTATTGTGAGCCGCAATTGGGGCGTCGTGGCTTATACCGCACCACAGGTGGCGAGGGCATTGCCAACGAGATTAACGCCCGGCTCTGGGTGCTTAATCTGTCGGATGGTGAGCACAGCTTGTTGGATATCGCAGAGCGTGCTGGTATTCCGTTCCCGGTGATCCTCGATGCAGCGAATTTGCTTCGCGAAGGCGGTTTATTGCAACCGGTCGCAGAGACAAGCAACGACATAGCCGAAGAAATGGCTCATAAGAAAAGCGCACCGATTTCTTGAGGGGCTTAGACTCAACGCCTCGTATTATGGAACTTGGGTGAAGAAGGGAAACACATGAAGATACTTTTAACTGGGCACAAGGGCTATATCGGTTGCGTCGCTGCGCCGATCCTGCAGTCGGCTGGGCACGAGGTAACCGGTCTCGACAGTGACCTCTTCGCAGGCTGTGATTTTGCTGCACCTCCGCCGGAAATTCCCGGCATTCAAAAAGATCTTCGCGATGTTAGTCCCGAAGACGTACGCGGATTTGATGCAGTCGTGAATCTTGCCGCGCTTTCAAACGATCCTCTGGGTAATCTCGATCCACAGCTTACCTACGATATAAATCATTTGGCCTCTGTCCGTCTGGCGCGGTTGAGTAAAGCCGCAGGCATCCGTCGGTTTGTTCAAGTGTCTTCTTGCAGCGCGTATGGCGCAGCGGGCGAATCGATGCATGACGAGACGGCCGTGCTGAATCCAGTTACGCCATACGCGGAATCAAAAGTCTTTGTCGAGCGCGATCTCGCTCCTCTCGCGGATGACAGCTTCACCCCGACCTTTATCCGCAGCGCCACCGCCTACGGGGTCTCGCCGCGTTTGCGTCTGGACATTGTCTTGAACGATCTGGTTGCTTGGGCGTATACCACCGGCCGAATCTTGGTAAAGAGTGACGGAACGCCTTGGCGGCCTATCATTCATATTCGTGACATCACGGCGGCCATCTTGACCCTGCTTGAGGCACCCACGGCGCTGATCCATAACGAGGTCTTTAATGTGGGCCGGACCGACGAAAACTTCCGGATCAGTGAGCTTGCCGAAATTGTCGCCGAAACCGTGCCAGGATGCCGCGTGGAGTACGCCAAAGATGGCGGACCAGATAAACGTTGCTATCGTATCAATTGCGATAAACTCCCGCGAGTTCTGCCTAGCTTCAAGCCGAAGTGGACGGCGCGTCAGGGAGCCCAGGAATTGTACGACGCGTATCGAGCAGCGAAACTGACCTTTGAGGATATCGAACAGGGTCGCTACTTTCGTATCAACCACATCCAGCGCCTCGAAAAAGCGGGTAAACTCGATTCCTCCATGCGCCGGGTAAATAGTGGTAAAAGCCTTCCGTTAGAGCATTCGCGCAGCTAGAACGTAAGAACGGGAAGACCGAAGAGCGACGTGCTGAAAGCTCGATCGGCTTATGTTATCTGCTGTATTGTCAATAACTTATAGTATTAAGCGATTGTCTCTGTTTGGGGTGGAGTTCCCACCCCACTTGGCAGGATAATTGCGACGATGCACCTAGCATCTGAGTGGTTTGTGGCCATTTCGGCGGTAGCTTGCCTGCTTCTCGGCGTACTTCCAAAGAAAAATTAGGTGGCCTCCTGCGGTTCGAATTGGTTAAATCCTCCTTGGTCAGCCCGCTGTCCATGAGCCCGAACAATTTGATTTTGACCCAATTTTCTTTGACTAGGAGTGTATTGAGGTGATGGCTACCTTGGCCCAGGCATCCCGAACGGAACAAAGCCGAAGCACTCGAGCATGTCGCTTTTGCGGTTCGACATCGCTCCGTACCTTTGCCGACCTTGGTATGTCCCCTCTCTGCGAGACTTATCCTTCCGAGGCTGATTTCCAGAAGGGCGAAGTCTATTATCCTCTCCACGTGTACACCTGCGACCGATGCTTTCTGGTGCAGTTGGAAGAATACGAGAAGGTCGAGAATATTTTTTCGGAGTATCCCTACTTCTCCTCTTATTCCGATTCCTGGCTGCAACACAGCGAACGATACTGCTCCGCCATGAAGGAACGATTTAGCCTAAACAGAGATTCCTTCGTTGTGGAGGTTGCAAGTAACGATGGCTATTTGCTGCAATACTTCGTTCGTCAGCAAGTCCCGGTGCTTGGCATTGAACCGGCCGCCAACGTTGCCAAAGTCGCCGAGGAAAAAGGTGTGCCGACGCTGGTGCGTTTTCTCGGAGCCGAGATGGCGAAACAACTCGTAGCGGAGCGTGGCGGCGCCGACCTCGTTCTGGGCAACAACGTCCTCGCCCAGGTTCCTGATCTGAACGATTTCGTTGAGGGCTTGAAGATTTTAGTTAAGCCGAATGGCGTACTGACACTGGAGTTTCCACACCTGCTCAAGCTCATCGAGTGGAATGAATTCGACACCATCTATCACGAGCATTTTTCGTACTTTTCTTTGTTAACCACCATCCGCATTCTTGAGGCCCACGGAATGAGGGTGTTCGACGTGGAAGAACTTCCGACTCACGGCGGGTCGCTCCGCGTTTTCGCCTGCCATGCCGAGGCCACGACGCACCAGCTTCGGCCCAATGTGGCCAGGGTAATCGAGGCCGAAACCGCGGCTGGTCTAGCTTCGCCAGAAGGTTACGCGCGATTCGCTCAACGGGTCAAAGACACCAAGTTCGCGTTGGTGGAATTTCTGCTCACTGCCGCGCAACAAGGCAAGAGAGTCGCCGGCTACGGTGCACCCGGCAAGAGCGCTACACTGCTCCACTACTGCGGGATCGGCAAAGACCTGATCGAATTTACCGTGGATCGCAGCCCATATAAGCAAGGGCGGTTCCTGCCTGGTAGTCACATCCCGATTTATCACCCGGATCGCATCCGGGAGACGAAACCGGATTACGTAGTTATCCTACCGTGGAATTTGAAGGATGAGATCATGCAGCAGTTGAGTTTCATCCGCGAATGGGGTGCTGAGTTTGTTGTGCCCATTCCTAAAGTGACGGTCTGCTAGCGGAAGGAGCGGCCATGAAAGTCGTACTGTTTTGCGGCGGCGCTGGAATGAGATTGAGGGGCTACTCGGAAGATGTGCCCAAACCCATGGTCACGGTCGGGTCGCGGCCGGTGCTCTGGCACATCATGAAATACTATGCCCATTTTGGGCATAAAGATTTTATTTTGTGTCTGGGCTACAAAGCCAATGTGATCAAAGATTATTTTTTGGATTACGAGGAGTCCGTTTCGAACGACTTCGTGTTCTCGCAAGGTGGACGCAAACTGGAATTCATGCAGCGGGACATCGACGACTGGAACATAACCTTTGTCGACACCGGTCTACGTGCAACTATTGCGGACCGTCTGCGTTTTATCGAACCTTATCTCGGTGGCGATGAGATGTTTCTCGCCAATTATAGTGACGGACTCACGGACTTCTATCTGCCCAGGATGATTCAGGAGTTTTCGCGCCGCGATGGCTGCTATGCCTCATTTCTTTCCGTGCAGCCCCGTTCGAGTAGTCTGGACACCGTCCAGGCCACCGAAGAGGGCAATGTCCACGCCATAAAAAGCATGAAGGACGCGAACATCTGGGTAAACGGCGGCTACTTTGTTTTGCGCAAAGAGATCTTCAAGTACATCAATCCCGGCGAAGAACTTATTTATGAACCATTCCAGCGCCTGATCCAGGAAGGCAAGGTGTGGTCGCAGCGCCACGAGGGCTTCTGGCAGTGCATGGACACGTTCCGGGATAAGCAGATTCTCGACGAACTTGAGGCCTCGGGCACCGCACCGTGGCGCATCTGGAAAAATGGTCGATCGGCTCCGGGAATCGTCGCGTGATCAAGCTGAGTTTTGCAACTAAGGAAACCGATCCATTTAATGTTCTTTGTCTCGGGGCGCATTCCGATGACATAGAGATCGGTTGCGGCGGTACACTTCTGTATCTGAAAAAGATTCGCCCGCACTTACAATTTCATTGGGTGGTTTTCAACGCACCTGGCAGCCGCGGACCAGAAGCTGTTAAAGCTGCGGACCTTTTCACATCAGGCTCAGCAAAGAAGGTCGTTCTAAAGGAATTTCGAGACGGATTTTTGCCTTATTCCGGCGGCGAAGTGAAGGATTTCTTTGAGGAGATGAAAGCTCAAATAAGTCCCGATCTGATCTTTACGCACTGGCAGGGCGATGCGCATCAGGACCACCGGTTGCTATCGGAGCTTACTTGGAACACTTTCCGCAATCACTTGATCCTGGAATATGAGGTTCCCAAGTATGATGGGGACATGGGACGGCCAAATTTCTTTGTACCACTGGACTCTCTTCTCTACGAAAATAAAATCGATTATCTGTTCGAGGCTTTTAGCTCTCAGCGGTCCAAGCGTTGGTTCGACCGCGAGACCTTCTTGGGACTGATGAGAATTCGAGGTATGGAATGTAATGCTCCCAGTGGCTATGCTGAAGCTTTCCATTGTCGCAAGCTGATGTTATGACTCAGGATCGCATTTTGCACTATTCGAGCGAGGCAAAGGAGCCGTGAATGAATCTGTTCTTCGATCCGCAAATGGATGAGAACAAGCGTCGCCAGGAATTGTATCGGGGGTCGATATTTGTCTACTCCCCCTCGCCCAGTGCGTTGAAACTTTGCACGTTTGCTCGCGAATTGGTGGAGGAGGCGTTTCACCCGTACGATCCTCGCAAAGTGCACGAAACCATGCCCGTTGAAAAGTGCGTGGAAATCCTAGCTGAGCTAAAACCCCGATTTATTCACCACCCCAAATCGAAAGAATTCATCACCGGTATGCTTGCCGAGCACGGCTGCGACCAGGAAAAAACCTATTTCGATGTTCCCCGGCTACGCACAGCTTTTCCGTCCGACTATCTGGCTTCGGGCATAGCCTATGCGTTTCATCCGCACCGAGACGTTTGGTACTCCGCACCCATGTCTCAGATTAATTGGTGGATGCCCGTCTACGAGATCTATCCGGAAAACAGTATGGCATTTCACCCGCGCTATTGGGATGAAGCGGTGCGGAACAATTCCAATACATATAACTATTACGCATGGAATCGCCATTCGCGGCAGAACGCAGCGCAGCACGTTAAAGCGGATGCCCGAGAGCAACCCCGCCCGCAAGTTCCTCTACACCCCGACCCGCAGTTGCGGGTAGTTGCGAGGGTGGGTGGCGTAATGCTGTTCTCGGCGGCTCAACTGCACTCTACAGTACCAAACACCTGCGGAATCACACGATTCAGCGTCGATTTCCGCACGGTACATTTGGATGATGTTTGGGCCAAAGCTGGAGCAATAAACATCGATTCGGCCGCGACTGGCACGACCATGCGCGATTACATCAGAGCGACCGACTACACCGGTCTTCCCGATGAGGCTGTGGTCTTGTACAATGACGGCACTGAAGTGGAATTCGTTCCTTCCCCAACCGCTCCGTCTCGAGCGCACGCGCCTATGAGCACCTCAACAGGGCGTACAGCGGATGACAATCACGCAGTCACCCAAAGCACAAAGAAATTCAACTCGGCCCAGTGAACAAATGAAGGGTCGGGTCCAGAGTGAAAAGCCTTTCGGAGGTACGTAATGACTCAGCCAGCAAGGCAGGCGCTTTATTCATTAGGTTTACAGCAACCACGTTTTGCTTACTTTCAAGGGGACGTTCGTCCGTGGGAAGAGGCTACGCTGCACGTCTCGTGCGAAGCGGTGAACCGAGGATTAAACGTATACGAGGGCTTAAAGGGTTACTGGCAAGCGACCGAGCAGAAATTCGGGATCGTTGAGATGGCTCGCCACTATGAGAGATTGACCCGCTCGGCAAAACTGCTGCATATCCCTGTGCCTGTCTCCTACGAGGCCTTCCGAGACGCTTGCGGGAAACTTATACGGGCACTGTACGAGCCCGACAAAGACATGTGGATCCGGGCTACGCTATTTGTGGTCGAAGGGCACTGGGGAGAAGGGACGGTGGCAGACCTGGTGCTCACCGCCTACCACCAGGCAAAACAAGCGCCCGCTCCTGTCGCCTTAGGCGTAAGTACATGGCAACGATCGAGCGATATCAGTCTTTCCCCGCGGATCAAAACCAGTTCAAATTATCAAGTAGCGAGACTCGCAAGGATTGAGGGCAAAAAACGAGGCGGCTTGCCAGAAATGATTCTGCTCAATCAGTTTGGCCGTGTCGCCGAGGCCACCGGTGCGTGTGTGCTGGTGGTGCGTGATGGTTGTGTGATCACTCCTCCCGCGTCCGAGGGACGACTTGAGAGCATTACGTTGGACGTTGTCCGAAGGATCTGCCACTCGCTGGCTATCCCGTTCGTCGAGCGGCCTGTGGAACGCACAGAACTTCACATCGCCGACGAAATCCGTCTTGTTGGCACGCTCGCTGAATTGACGCCGGTTTCTCGCGTGGATGAGTACGAATTGCCACCGACTTCTCCCGTCACGAATCTGATAGCGGAGACCTTTTGGGCCGCTGTTCGCGGCAACCCACCTCATCCGGATGTAGAGTTAACCTTTATTTAAACCGGTACCTGGAGTCTTTGGCTCTGGAATTGGGTTAGGAACGGTAATGGGACGGGACAACGGCTTGGGGCACCAGAGCATATGAAAGAAGAACTACAAGAGCTTTATAAATATCGAGAGCTTCTCTACATGATCACCTATCGGGACATCAGGGTCCGGTATAAGCAATCGATCATGGGCTTCCTCTGGGCAATCCTCATGCCCATCCTCATCGTGATGTCGGGCATCGTAGTGCGTTACGCCTACGCTATGGTGGCTCACGCACCTCTGCGAACGACCGATATCGCCAGCGTCGCCATTAAAGCGGTCCCGTGGGCATTCATCGTCTCGAGCATCCGTTTCTCTTGCAATAGCCTTACCGGTAACCGTGACCTCGTCGTGAAAATCTATTTCCCCAAGGAAATTTTCCCCATGGCGGCGGTGCTCGCGTGCTTTTTTGATTTTTTTGTCGCCTCTACTGCTTTAGTGATCTTTCTGGTCCTTATTAAGATTGGCTTGAGTGTTTATCTTCTCTGGGTTCCGGTGTTACTCGCCACTATGGTCATGCTCGCCGTGGGCGTTGGGATGATCGTTTCCGCCGCTAGTTTGTTTTTTCGCGACGTAAAGTACATTGTCGAAGTTTTTTTGACCTTCGGGATCTTTTTCACTCCGGTATTCTACGACGTGCACATGTTCGGCGATCGCGGGAAGTGGCTGATGATAAATCCGGTCGCTCCGTTGCTTGAGGGCCTCAGCGCGTCAATCGCCCATCATCAGTCCCCCGACCTTCATTGGTATTTGTACAGTCTGACATTCAGTTTGATTGCGTTCGTGGGCGGATTTGTTTTGTTTAAGGATCTGGAACCCGCCTTTGCGGAAAGTATTTAATGGAAGCCTCACATGTCTAACGTCGCGCTCGGCATGGAACACGTCTACAAGAAATTCCGGAAGGGGGAGATCTATAATTCCCTGCGCGATTTGTTGCCCGCCATAACTGGCAAGATGTTCCGCGGCCAGGAACTCAATGCCAACGACAGCCGCGAATTCTGGGCGCTCCAGGACATTTCGTTCGAGGTCAATCGTGGCGAAGCACTTGGTATCATTGGCCGCAACGGCGCGGGAAAGAGTACCGCGCTGAAGATCCTGAGCCGCATCATGAAGCCCACCAAGGGACACATGATTGTGAACGGACGCCTTTCTGCTCTGCTGGAGGTCACCGCTGGGTTTCACCCAGACCTTACCGGGATGGAGAACATCTTTCTCCACGGCACCATTCTCGGCATGAGCAAGCGCGAAATTCAATCGAAGCTGGACCAGATTATCGCGTTCTCGGGTCTGGAAGAATTCATCAGTACGCCGGTGAAGCGCTACTCCTCGGGGATGTATGCCCGCTTGGGTTTTTCCGTTGCAGCCCACGTCAATCCGGAGGTGCTCGTTGTCGATGAAGTGCTCAGCGTAGGTGACTACGATTTCCAGCTACGCTGTATGGAGCGCATCCACTCCATCGTGAAGGCCGGCACTACCGTCCTGTTCGTCTCTCACAATCTCAAATCTGTCACCGAACTCTGTAAGCGCACGATGTTACTCGAGCACGGGAAAATGGTCCTGATTGGTGAGACCAATGCTGTGATCCAGAAATACTTGAGTTCCCCCGCGACCCTCGCCATTCCCCATGAAAGCAAACCTGTCTATCTTACGGCCGTCAGAGTTCGTGATGACTCCGGTGAGCAAGCTACTTTTGAGTCCGGGCAGACTGCATGGGTGGACATCGAAGTTACCGCACGTGAACGCGTCGATAAGCTCGCCATCTCCATCTGGTTGAGGGATCAGGCCGAGTACGAAATCTTCGATACATCAACAAGCCGTTTGGGCTGCGCACCGTTTAGCCTTCAACCGGGACAATCGTACCGGTGCACCTTCGAACTCACCCTGAATGTTGCCCACGGTAAGTTTGACCTTTGTGCCGACGTCCTCCATGTCGAGCTTGAGAAAGGCTATGATCAAAAAGTGCCGGCGGCCACCTTATTCGTGGGCTCCTCCATGGCTGTACGTGGTGCGGTGAACTGCTTTCCGCGGGTTATCGAGAGTCTTGTTTTCAAGGGAGGAACGGAAGACGCCATGGTTCGTTAAGCTTGCTCTTGCGTTTGCGGCGAACGCCTCTCACCCTCGCCCAATTCGTTCTATTTGATCAGTGTTGGCCCACCTTGTGAGGCCAACTCTCGGGGTCGGGCCGGTTAGCGCCGTAACATCTTGACCTGAAAATGGCAGCGGGCACGGTTCGTTGGTTGGTGCTACATACCTTCACTGAAAACTCGTTGTGACAAATTTGAGGGAAGCTACGTTGAAAGAAAAAAATTCAGTGCCGCTCGTCACTTTTGTTGTCCCCTGTTATAACTATGCCCATTGGTTGGGGCAGTGTGTGAGTTCGATTCTTGCGCAGAACTATGAGAATTTCGAAGTGCTGATAATGGATAATTGTTCAACGGACGACACGCCAGAAGTGGCGCAGTCGTTCCAAGATGCCAGGGTCAGACACGTCCGCAACGATTCAAATCTTGGAGCCGAGGGAAATTTCAATAAGGGTCTGACGCTCGCTCGGGGGAAATATGCTTGGATATTGCCTGCCGACGACCTATTACGCAGCCCTTCTGTCCTTCGGCGATTCGTTGACGTTATGGAGCAAAACGTGGATTTGGGATTCGTATTTTGCCGTGCCATAGAACTCGATGGAGAAAAGGAAAGAGGCGTCGTCTGGTGGGCCGATTTGGGTGACCAAGATTGTACCTGGAATAATTCGACATTTGTTCCACGTCTTATTGAATCTAACTGTATCGCCTTTTCGTCTGTGTTGCTCCGCAAGGAGTGTTTGAATCATGTCGGCATGTTCCCAGTCGACCTTCCGTATGCAGCCGACTGGTACCTATGGATTATGCTCGCGATGCACTATAGTGTTCGCTACCTCGCCGAGCCCATGGTTTTCAGCCGGGTCGGTCAGGATAGTCTTACGTCTCAGCAGAGCCGGGAATATGCACGCATTTGCCTCGGGGACGAGCTCAGTCTTCTCTGGCGAGTAAGACATGAAGCAAAACTCGCGCAGGATCCTAACCTCCGCGATGCATGCCGCTCAGCTCTGATCCAGCGCGCCAAGCGCTGCCTGATGGCGGGAGTTGGCGGAACCGAGTTCGCTGAAATTCTTCAAACTCGGGTTCCAGATTCGGAAGCAACAAAGGATCTCCGGGCATTCACTTATAGGGATCTGGCAGAGGAACATTACAGCAAAGGCGAATACGTTGCAGCAAGTGAATCGTATCGGCTCGCGCTCAAGGCCCGCCCGTTCCATCTAGGGACCTTGGCAAAGTACCTGTCACTGAGAACCGGACAATTCGGAGTCCGGGTTAGGAAATTTGCACATCAGCTGCGAGAACTGAAAAATGCATCTCGCTGAAACCAAACTGTCGAACCATGTGTGATTCAGAGACTCAAAAGAAGACTTCGCATCGGCGGGGTAGCCGTAGTTCGAGTCCCCGAACAGAGAAAAATAGGAGAGCTTGCTCGATGTGAGTATCCCCACGACAGACCCCAACGTCAGTGTTCCGACTGTTGTTAAAAGGCAAGATAAAGTTCGCGGAGGCCATGCCCGTATGGGTGAGAAACAATCGCTCCAGTTCTCGTCCGACTCTTTGTCGAGGGTAGGAATTTTGCGACTTGATTGGAAACTCCTCGTGTCGACCCTTGTCTTCACGCTCTGCATATCACCCACCCTTGTTAGCTACGCCCCATACTCTTTTAGTTGGGATGACTCGGACTACCTGTGGAGGTCTATTGCGGTCACTAGAGCGTTTTGGAATGGAAATTTCCATGATATGCGCACAGCGATGGTTAGTATTCGCCCTCCCATCATGACGTTCTTGGGCCTGCCTTGGGGCCCATTGGCGTCATGGGATGCTGCGGGGAAATGTTTTATAACCCTCAATGTGATCACAGCGCTCTTCGTCGCTTGTTGCTTGTTTCTGCTGCTGCGTGTCGGGTTGAAGCCGCTCTACCTTGTAATTGCCAGCGCATCTGTGCTGGCAGCTATCGGTCCGTACCCCGCCGGTTCAGATGCACATTTCTACGCAACCGGCTTCCTGGCAGACAGTCTCTTCGCCTGGATTGCTTTTGCGGCAACACTACTCATACCGTACGAAGCAACAACCTGTAGTTCTTCGACCGCAGACGGTCTGGTGCGAGGCGTTTTTTGGGCGACTATATTTTTGACGGGGGCAATGACGAAGGTAAGTTTTTTCTATTTTATCGTGCTCATCGTCCCCGCTCTGTGCGCCATTAGAATGCGCCACAGTGGACTCCGCAGCGCTTTCGTGGCCTTGATCTCGCTTGCTGTATGCTCAGTGCCCGCTGCGATTTATTATCTTCGTTATGGACCAACCGCGCTGAAGAATGGCTTCGCAGCATCGTTCGGGCACGACGCCCCACTGTACTATGTTCCATTGTCGCGGTTTCTTAGAGAAACGGTTCAACAATCGCCGGGATTCCTGTTGGGGGTGGTGACTACAGCCACGGGTATTGTGTACTTGGTACTCAAACGTCGTGACGTCGCATGGAGCAAAAATGCCTTGCCGATTCTAATCATGGCTGGTTATTGCACAATCTCTCTCGCTAGTACCAATCGGGAGATTCGCTTCTTGTTTCCGGGAATAATTGCGTTGCCATTTCTTATCGGCATACTGAGCTCCGTCAACACAACTGCGTTTCCCAGTGGGTCCGCAACCATTGCTGCGATACTTGTCTTTTGCTGCTTGGTGGTCGCAGGTATGCCGACGCTGCATCGTGCAAATAGGCAAAGTATCCATCTGTCCGAAGCGGTCTTGGCTCAAGCTATCGAGTCCAATGCACACCACATCGTGCTGGCCACTGACAGCCCGTCGTTAAACTTTAGTTTGATGAGGGTTGCCATAGAAGCTTCATCGAGACCTTCAGTCGAGGCATACTCTTTAGCGTGGCGGGCTATCTCCGGAACGCCTATTGAAGATGATTTCCGCACAATCGATCAATCTGACTTGGTCGTCTTTCAAAATAGCGAGGCATTGGATCCGCCATTCACAAATCAACGCGTGCCGGAATACGAGCAGTATACCCGGCAACACCTCGGTAATGTGCCGATCAAAATAGTGGACGGTATTCGGATTTACGGAAGGCACTAGGCTGGCAGGAAGGGGGCCCTCATGCCTCGCTCGTCCCGGGGTTCCCCCTCAGAAAGCTGTGACGATTCGTAACGGCGTGTCCGTATCCACATTTGTTCCATCTGGGAGCGAAGGAATTGCCGTTCGAGACAAGCTGGGAGCTCATCCATTCCGATGAATTCCTTTTAGTCTGTGCCGCCAGATTGAGCAGAGAAAAAGGAATCGATATCCTGCTCCTCGCAATGAGTGAGCTGGTACGCAGGAATGGCTACCTTAGAGAAAAACTATCCGAGCAGGTCCGCCAACTGGGCTTGGCCGGCCACATCTTCATGCTGGGTTTCCAACAGGATGTCAAGCCCTATCTGCTCGCGGCGAACGTTTTTGTGCTCACTTCACACAATGAAGGATTGCCTTTCGCGATTCTCGCAGCGATGGCCTGTGGATTGCCATGTATTGTGACCAATGTAGGTGGAACCGCCGAGGCCCTCGCTCATAACATGATTGGGTTGTCGTCAAAGCCGGCTCCCCGTGCGAAGTGGCCGAAGCCGTTTCTTACCTCTTGACTCATCCTGAAGTGCGTGGGCGAATGTCGCGGGCGGCACGCATCCGGGTACGCGAGGAATTCGATATTGAAGCGAGGATGGCCGAAATAAGGCAGATCATTCTCAACTAGTTTGCTGGTAATAGAAACGATGAACAAACGCGCCTGCATCGTAATGCCTACATATAACGAGGCAGCTAATCTTCGCGAGTTGATGCCCCGTATCCTCCAAGAAGCGGAAAAGATTCCAACGCACGAACTGCACGTGCTTGTGGTCGATGACAATTCGCCCGATGGAACCGGCTTGATAGTGGCGGAATGGGTAAGACACAACCCGCGGATCCACCTTTTGAGCGGTGACAAGGTGGGCCTCGGCGACGCATATAAGCGCGGAATCGCCCACGCCATTGCACTGCTCAGCCCGGAACTGATCATTCAGATGGATGCGGATCAGCAACATGATCCCTCGCTGCTCCCCCTGTTTGTCAACCTGACGCAATATGGCTTCACTCTGGTAATCGGGTCGCGCTTTGCGCCCGGGGCAGGTAAACCCGCGCTTTCATTTCGCCGGCGGTTGATCAGCATATTAGGAACAGTCCTGGTGCGGCTGGCCGCCGGCCTACCACGCCTTCACGATTGCACCTCAGGTTACCGATGCATTAGTACCGAAATATTGATGCAATGTGACCTTCGTGCGCTTGCCACACGGGGGTACTCGTTTCAATCTTCGCTGATCTCCGAACTTATGCGAAATGGCGCTCGGGTCGTGGAAATCCCGATCCTCTTTCGTCCGCGAGCCCATGGAACGTCGAAGCTGCGTTTGAGCGACCAGATTGAATTTCTGACAAACCTTAGGCGGCTTTGGCTCCACCGACAGGGACCCCGCGGCGAGTCGAAAATTCAACCGAATGATTTCTAGATAAAGAAACTGGGGGAGCAGAGCGCCTAGCCTCTTAATGACTGATGTACGATTCCAAGGCCGACCCTCCTTGCGAAGTGGCCGAAATGGTTTCTTATCTTGACTCATCCAGACGAGTGTACGCGAATGTTGCATTAACATTTAGCGAGGAGCTGTCGGTGGCCAGCAGGACGCGCTTCGCGTTGGAATCAACAGCTTGAGCCAAGACCACTTCGGACAGATGGATGCTTTGAGAGTCGCGATGGCGGTTTCACCATCACGGCCCAAGCCAAAATAGAAACTTTAGCATGGCGTGCTGCCTCAGGCATCCCGATTGAAGCTGATGTTCCAGACTTTCGCGAATCTGACCTTGTCGTTTTTCAGAACAATGAGGCATTGGATTCGCCAATCACGAATCAGCGGGTTTCACAATACGAGCAATACACGCGGGAGCATTTCGGTGATGTGCCAATCGAAGTCATTGATGGTATCCGTATCCACGGCATGGGCCAAATTCGTTAACATTGACCTTAATCTTCACGACTTCTAGGATTTAGCCCTTGAGAGCTGCTGGAATGGTTGACCTCAGCCTCTATCTCAAATCTTGCCAGAGTTCCCCTGCGTCTTGAGTCTTTGCATTGCGGTATTTGGCCTCATGTGTTTTCCATTGGTGTTGCAAGCCTTCGGCGTCCATCCGTATCACTCACTTGGCGTCGAAAGGGCGTCCTATGGGCAGATAGCCGATGCAGCCCGTAGGATTGGGGTGAGGCCGGGCGACCAAATAGCCTCTGCGAATGAGTCGAATTTTGGAACGTCTAAGTGGGCTCATCTTATACACGTTCAGATTAATGCCGAGGTCCCTTATATTTCTGGAGTACCTGACGAAGACCCGTAGGACGTCTGGAATAGGCGTTGGAACAACTTTTGGAACGCGGTCTTGCGACTCAAGACAGGTTACTTGAAAAGTTTTCTCAAACTGGAGCCCGAGCCGTGATCTCGCGGGATAAGCCTACTGGTCCGGGAGCAAGCCGTTGGTTGGAAATCGGGAATACTGGCTACTACCTGTATTGGCTGAAGACTGTGGAGTAGACTTGATCAAAGAAAGACTCGCGCTTAGGAAAGCTAGAAGACCAGCTTAATTGGGTTTGCCACTTGCCACTACTGAGATGTTGGGGTCGAAGACGCCGATTCCTCATTATGGCAAAAGTTCCTTCGAAAAGATCGTCACTTCTACCGGGAAGTTGGTTCTAACGAGATCTCCGGTCACGTTCGTGGAATCGAGCAGTCAGTACTCATCGAAGAGTCAACCGGAAATGACTTTTGCTTATAAGAGCCACGCTACGGGGACCGTGGCGCCTCCGAGTGAGAAATCCAGCGTTGCGTCCATTCGTGCCTGCAAGAAGATTCTATTTGTCTCGAATGACAACGAATATGGCGGCGCCGAAAAACACCTGCTTGAACTAATACGGAGGCTTCGCGGACCAGGCGTTCAGCTTTACATACTCAGTTTTCAGACGGACTTTTATACTGCGCGGCTGGGTCCCGATCTTGACATAGTGGTCATTACCAGCACGAAGCCTCCGCAGTTTTTGTGGGATTGGGTTCGGCTGTTTCGCAATATTCGGCCGGACAGTGTCGTATTCGTGTATGGCTGGTTCTGGGCTTTTCCTTGTGCAGCGGTTGTCGGCGCTTGGGTTGCGGGCGTCCGAAGACGCTTTTCGATCCAACATTTGATGACTCCCCGAGTTTCACTCCCCCCGCAAGTATTGGCAACGCTGAGACGAGGAAGATCGTTGCGCGGCAGATTACGCGGCGTATTACGTAAACTGTTGGGCCGGCAAGATCCCCCCCCTCGCCCACTTTGTTTGGTCGCATCCATGGATAGCGCCGCACAGATAAGGAGGTCGGCATACTTCTACAACACAATCATCTGCGTCAGCGACGCACTCCGCCATTCGCTCCTGAAAGACTTCGGATTTCCCGCGAGTAAAGTGAAGACGATTCGCAATGGCGTTTCCCTGTCAGAATTCGTTCCTTCTGAAGATCGCAGATCCGAGGTACGACAGATGCTCGGATGTGTTCAGGACGAATTCGTCCTTGTATGTGTCGCGAGGTTGAGTGAACAGAAAAGAATCGACATTCTCCTCGAAGCACTAGCCCGGGTATTGCACGAAGGAGTTCGCTGCAAATGCATCATCGTAGGTGATGGCCCGCTCAAAAATCAGCTACTCGAGCAAACCAGGTCAATTGGCCTAAGTGGCCACGTATTCTTCGAAGGATTTCATGAAGATGTGCGGCCTTACTTGCAGGCAGGTTCCGCCTTCATACTTACCTCGGATACCGAAGGGTTGCCCCTTTCGATCCTGGAGGCAATGGCGTGTGGCCTGCCAAGCATCATCACCGACGTCGGCGGCAGCGCGGAACTCGTTACTCATCGTGTTCATGGCCTGATCGTTCCACGCGAATCCGTGGATGCGATCGCTAAAGCAATTTCGTATCTTGCAAATCATCCCGAAGAGCGTGCGCAGATGGCGAAGATGGCACGGGAGAGGGCCTGCGAGGCATTTGACATCGAGAACGCGATGGCTGAGATTCGGCGGGTAATACTCAGCTGACTGCTGATTGGGCCGGAGGCTTCGATCCGGGACGAATCCTGCAGTTAAACTGCATCCTTAGTGAAAGCAGCACACACTGACGGAAGCTCAAAGCTAAAAACGCGAGCGGCAGCTTTCCCAAACGGGACCCGTGCTGTACTACTACCTGTATTGGCTCAAGCCTGCAAATTAGCGTCGGCAGAAGCAAACTCGAGATTGGGACAGACGGGTCCTATCTCCTGGAAAGGAATTCGGACAGTCGCATCGTACTCTGTGGCTCTAAAGACTGCGTGGAAGTGCTGGCATCCGACTGGGAAGATGCAGACCACAGACAGATCGCAGGCCTGAGGCTGCTTCCGAACACTTGCGCGGAGAGACTTAGTCGAGGATGAGTTTTAGAAAATAACCTTGACCAATGGGCTTGAAACTATTAAGTCACGTCAATGCCGACAGCGACCTTGTTGAAGCATGGCTGAAGTACTATCTTCAGCTGGGCGTTGCGCGATTTCATTTGGTTGTTCACGGTGGTCGAGAAGAAAATAGCAGGCTTTTCGCCATTAAAGATTCTTACCCGATTACCATTGAAGCCACTTACGAAGGTCCCTTTCTGGGAGAGCACAAGAAAAACCATTTGGATGCTGTGCTAGCGCGTCATACAGAGCAGTGGCTTGTCCTGGTAGATAGCGACGAATTTGTGGAATTCCCTTATCGGAATATTCCAAAGACCATCCAAAAACTAAATTTTGAACGTGCCACTGTGATGGCCGCTCCCATGCTGCAGAGAATACAGGCCGATGGAGGGCTGGAAACGCCGCCATTGATTGACGATCCTTTCGAGGTGATGCCCTTATGTTCGGAGGATCTCTACCAAAGATTGGGGGTGGAGGCCTGTATTCTAAAATATCCACTTTTTTTCTGCGAGAGTGACACTCAACTCACAGAGGAAGGTAATCACAACCCACCCCGAGGCTCCGAACGTCGGATCAGCGCAATGCGCGGCGTCACGCACCATTTCAAGTTTCGCCGCACCGTTTCGCAACGCCTAGATAGCAGAATCAACAGCGCCTATCTCTGGCGGCACGAGTCGGTCCAGTTCCGGGAGTATTTGGACAGTCATTTCAATCGGTTGCCAGTTGAAGGGTCTTTTCACTATTCTCGCAAGGAGCTCTTTCGTAGAGGGTTGTTGAGAAAATTGACCCTGAGAAATAACATTGGATCGATTGCTCGCAAGTTCGGTGTATGGGACTGAAATCCCTCCTCACAGGAATTCGCTCGCCGACATTAAGCTATCGTTGCGCACTTCGGGCAATTGTTTTGAGCTCATCACTGTTGTCGGTGGACTAGATCCATCATTGCCTGTGGCAGGCGGGCATTCAAAGCCACGATGAGCCGCAGGCTTTCGCGGATGCCATTGTCGCCGCCCTTGCGAACGCGGACATGTAGAACGTCTCAGTCGAGCGGCGTACACTAATTTGTTCTCCACGCAAGCCTCCTCTAATACCCGTGATAAAGTACTTGCGTTGGTTCAACCCAGGGAAGGCGCTTGCGGGTTCGGCGTGTCGCGGCTATTTTCATACCCCACAACATCATGTACTCGACCAAATTAAAACGCTTAACGTCCCAAAAAACTGCTCGTTTCCCATTTGACTTCGCAGGTCGACGCAGATAAGCCAACTCTCCGTTCCCATTCATGAACGTCTCCTTAATTATCTGCACGTACAACCGTTGCGAAAGCCTGTTGAAGACGCTGGAAAGCGTCGCAGCTTCCGTGTTGCCGCCTTCTATCGAATGGGAAGTAGTTGTAGTGGACAATAATTCCCAAGACCAAACGAGTGCGGCGGTCGAAGAGTTCTCCGACCGGCATCCGGGGCGCTTTCGCTATCTCTTTGAACCGACACAGGGTCTATCCAACGCACGCAACGCGGGGATCCTGGCGGCGCAGGGCGAAGTGATCGCCTTCACCGACGACGACGTGATCGTACATCCCTCGTGGTTGCTGAATCTGACCCGTCCTTTGCTCGAGCGCTCCTGGGCGGGTGCCGGCGGCCGCGTTCTTCCGTTCCAAGGCGTTGTTCTTCCGCCCTGGCTGTCCTTGAGTCCTCCATACGATTTGGGCGGCCGCGTCGCTGCTCTGTTCGATCAGGGAGGCGAGCCGAAAGAACTCAATCTGCCTCCTTACGGGGCAAACATGGCCTTTCGAAGAGAAATGTTTCAAAAATACGGGCATTTCCGGCGCGACTTAGGTCGTCGCCCGGATAGCCTGATCGGTGGCGAAGAAACCGAATTCGGTACGCGCTTAATAGCTGCGCGAGAGCGGCTGTTTTACGAACCTTCCGCCATTGTTTACCACCCGGTTCCGGAAGAGCGGCTCACCAAAGACTACCTTCTTTCGTGGTCCTTCGATTTCGGCCGCGCACTGATACTGCAAAAGGGAAAGCGATCGCCGGTCTTAGGTATTCCTCGGCACTTGGTCAGTCTTCCCAACCTGATCCTCCGGTTGTTACCGGTGAAAATCCTGCATTGGCTGATGGCAGTCAACCCTCAGCGCAGATTCTTCTGTAAATGTCGAGTTTGGCAGACCGCTGGAGAAATTGCCGAGGTGTGGCGCCAGAATCGTTCCGGCAGTCTGCAGTCGAAAGGGAAGAACGAGGTATCCTTCCACTTGTAGCAGCGGCTTTACGCCGCTCCCGGTGGGATGAGGCTTGGTTTGCGGAGTCGTTGTTAGGTGAGCAACCAATTTCTTGTTTTCAGATAGAACTTCCAGATAGAACCAAATTTTCTGCGTCCACATGAACTGCAGCGTTATTTTGTGCACTTTTAACCGTTGCCAGAGCTTAGTTAGAGCTCTGGAGAGTGTGGCATCTTCGGAGATGCCCGATTCCGTCACATGGGAAGTGCTCGTAATCGACAACAATTCCTCGGATGGGACCCGTATTGCGGCGGAGGAGTTCTGTCGTCGCTATCCAAATCGCTTCCGTTACTTGTTTGAACCACGACAGGGCAAATCGCATGCCCTCAACACTGGGATTCGCGAGGCTCGAGGCGATATCCTGGCGTTCGTGGATGACGACGTGACCGTCGAGCCAACATGGCTGCAGAATCTGACCTCGGCGCTGCATGGCTGTGAATGGGCTGGTTCCGGAGGGCGGATCTTTCTTGAGCGGACCTTTTCGCCGCCACGCTGGCTTGCTCTTGATGGGCCATATGGGTTAGGTGGGGTTCTTGTGCTTTTCGACCGTGGGGACAAACCAGGGGAACTCGATTGGGCCCCCTACGGCACAAACATGGCTTTTCGCAAAGTGATGTTTGAGAAGTACGGCGGTTTTCGTACTGATTTGGGCCCGCCCCCGGAGTTCGGTGGCGAGGACACCGAGTTTGGCCGCCGGCTGATTTCTGCTGGAGAACACCTGCGCTACGAACCTCAAGCGATCGTATATCACTGCGTGCCGGAAAACCGAGTTCGCAAACATTATTTCTTGACGTGGTATTTTGATTTCGGACGGGGTTTGGCCCGGGTATATGGACGCGGGCGCGACATCTGCGGAATCCCGCGGCCCTACTTTAGCATCCTGAAAAAGGGCACTACTTCGATGGCGATATTTGCGCTGCGCTGGATGTTCGCTCTTAAACCGCAACAGAGATTCTTCTACAAGGTGATGGTCTGGTGGCAATTCGGGCAAATTGTCGAAATGTATCGACTCGCACGCGGCGCAAAGCAGCGAGACGAGTAATCCGGGTGCTCCGTGATGACGGTCTACCGTGGCATCAGTGACCCCCAGCACTGACATCGCTAGCTCGAACATCGTTGATGACGCCTGGGAATGTCTCGAATGCGTCGTTTCCCTATTCTCTAATGCGCCCACCTCCTCCTCAGATTCTTCTTCCACGAAAGCACCGGCTCCCACGAACCTGACTGCGACTTCAGAATGTGACGTAACGAGCTGGATTCAAACGGCTGCGCAAGCTACTAGGAAAGCCAGGAGATACGTGTAGAATAAGGGAACGTTTATCGAACTTGGCCGCAAAACAATTGTTTCGGCGACTATCAACAGTCAGACTCTTCATTGCCGGAAGGGTCCCATGAATCCGATTCGCGCTTTTGCCCGCTCGCACACCCCGAAGCATTTCAGAACAGCGATATTGCGCGTTCGGGACGAATGGACAATTTACCGGCGACACCGTTCCAGCTTGAAACTCGTGCCGCGGTTTGTTGGCACGCTACCCATCAAATTGCAATTGGGCTCGGGTCCAAACTATAAACCCGGCTGGATCAATATTGACCTCTTTCATCCAGAGGCCGACCTGCATCTGGACTTGCGGAACCCTTGGCCGTTCCCATCAGAAAGCGCCTCCCGCATTTACAGTGAACACGTATTTGAGCATTTTGGCTATTACGACGGGGTTCCGCATTTTCTGTCGGAATCGATCAGAATTCTGCGACGAGATGGTACCTTCGATGTGGGAGTTCCTGATACAGAGTGGCCTCTTCGCGCGTATCAACACCCAGAAGATGAGTATTGGAAGATGGCAGGGAAATGGCATCCCCGAGAGTGTGCGACTCAGTTGGACCACATTAACTATCATTTTCGGCAACGCGGTGAACATGAGTATGCCTGGGACTGTGAGACCTTGAAGGTTACCTTGGAATCGCACGGTTTCGTCATGGTCGAGCGCCGGGAGTTCGATCCAGCGTTGGATTGTGCGGCAAGGAACCCAGGCACTCTGTACTTGCGCGCACGCAAAAAATAATCGGCGAACAATCACGTTCATTTCGGCTCGGCTATGGCGGACTGGGTGGGAGGAACGAACCGATTGCTCGCGCCGCTGGTCGAAGCGCTGCGCCGTCACGTGATGGACAGCAGCAAGATCCACTCGATGACACGCCGGTACCGGTGTTGGCGCCGGCCCGAGGCAAACAAAAACCGGGCGGTCGTGGACGTATGTGCGCGAAGATCGGCCGGCAGTACATGAGACGCCCCGGCCGTGTGGTACTGTTACACCGCGGATCGCAACGAACATCCCCAAGCGCACTTGGGCGAGTTTAGCCGCACGCTCCAGGTGGATGCTTATTCGGGTTACGAGGAGGTTTACGAAGGTGGGCGCATTCTGAAAGCTGCCTGTTGAGCGCACGTGCGCTGGAAGTTCTACGATCTGTTGGTTGCCCACAAATCTCCGGTTGCAGCTGAGGCCTGGAACGCATCGGGGGACTTTATGCCATCGAAACGGAAATCAGAGGCCGTGCACCAGAGGAGCGACGCGAGATATGGCCTCAGGCTCTCGCTTACCCAGTTTTGGTATGTTCTTCAAATTCTTACTGAATGGTTAGAGTCAAGGCCGTGGGAGGAGCCGGGTTCGTTTTAGAAGCGGCAGATGAAGAAGCGCCGTGAAAAGTGACGACGCTGGTCGTCGGTAGGGAATAGGAAAAGACGGTACCAGATACGGTTACATCCGTCTGGTCCGCGAGGTTCGCGCTTTCAGAAGTGACGGTTGGCGTCACGGAAGATACCGAAGGAAATCCTGAAAGGGAGAAATTTTCAGTTACGGCAGATGTGTTCTGATTGATCGCGACAATGGCAAAGTTTCCAGATGACGGGTCTTTGAACGCAGTGACGTAAACTCCGCTCGTCGGGTTCGCGGTCGCATCAATTCTTATCCATCCCGAGCGGATATACTTGCTCCATTGACCGACCACATAAAACCGTTTTGCTGGACTGAAGCTGTAATCTGTCAGGCCGTCGTTGTACCCTTGATTGCAGCAGTCCGCCAGTTCCCAATATTGATAGCCGCTGGCACTCGTGACCGCCATGTAGTCATTGATGCTTCGTGCCCACTTGATTGCATCGGGACTCATGCTAGGGTCATAAATCCACATACCAGCAGTGGAATCATAAATTGCTCCACCATTGACTTCGGATTGCCAAATCGTCTTCCCGACAGCGGAGGATGGCGCAGCAGTAGCCGCGGCGCAGCAGTAACCCGTGCCAAAGCCATCTACGCTACCAGTGCCGTAGCCATGTGCCGACACGATGGAGACATACTGAGTACAGGTTGCGTCCTCCAAGCAAGTTGAATAAGTATCCGGCGCGCTACCAAACCAGTGCGCGTTCGAGGGCATCATGACCCGGACGGAACTGAGCAATCCAGCAGCCTGCAACGCAGGTCCGAGGTAGCTACCGATGAAAGTATCGAATCCAGCCGCAGACCAAGCACAGGCACCCAAGCCGCTGCTTTGAGTCCCTGTAGTATCGGCCTCGTTAGCCACATCCAACACCGAGGTACTAGTCCAGGCATTGTTACTCTGTAATAGCTGAACCCATTGCACCATAAAAGTGGCATAGGCACTATAGTTCGTCGTCTCAATGCAAGCATTCGGATTCGTCCCACCCGCGCCGCTGCAAAGAGTTCCAGAGGAGAAAGTAGCGGTGCACTTTAAGTCCGCTGGGGGAGATTGAATGCTTAGCTCTACATTAGCCCCGCGAGCGACGGCTTCTTGGATGGAAACAAGATCCGGTACGTTACTCGTTGAAACGGTGCAGGCCCCAGTGTTGGGGCACGCGTAATTTCCGGTCCTGATGTACTGAAGTCCAATGCCCAATGTGGGAGAAAAGAACATATCGGCCTGGGAGGATGTTAGATGCTCAGCAGAGATCCAATCCTCTCCGCCCCATCCGTCCATGGTCTGATATGTCGTCGTCCAAGTAACCGTAGCGGTTTGTGCCCACACCTTTGGGCAAATTGTCAGTGCCACCAGAAGCCCCAGAATCCTGAACCGCATCATTTGCGACGTCCTTTCTTGCAGGGAGCGCGGATCCTCGACGTTTCTAGTGTAGGTCCCGATTTCGAAAGAGTTCGACTGGTCAAGCGAACAGTTTCGGCACAGGTTGAAAACTGGTCCCGTACACTGACCCAAAACCTGCCTCCAAGATGTTGTCGTGAGAACCTGGGGGACCACTCTGCTGATTTCGGACTAGCACTCCACTTCTTCCAACCGCGATAGTAGGTAGCGACCGGTCCCATTTACCCTTTGGCGTCAAGCGGTACCCAAAAAACATAGAGGAGCATTGTTTCGATTATTCTAGTAAACATTATGATCAGGTCTAATCGAGTTGGCCTCCTCCTAATTGCGTCTGCGCTTATTTTGTCCATTACCGGTTGCGGTTCTGGCGGCGGCGGTGGCTCAAACAACAAGGTCGCGGCTCCCGCGATCACAAGCAGCGCTACGGCCAGCGGGGCAGTCGGGGCTGCTTTCTCCTATCAGATTACGGCCAGCAACTCACCGACGAGTTTCGGAGCGACGGGATTGCCTGCGGGCCTGACGGTGAATACCACCTCGGGATTGATCTCCGGGACTCCCACGGCTGCGGGGACCTCTAGCGTGACGGTGAGCGCGACCAACAGTGGTGGCACCGGTAGCGGGCCTCTGACGCTGACGGTGAACGCAGTGCAGCCTGTGATCACGAGCAGCGCCACGGCCAGCGGGACAGTCGGGGCTGCTTTCTCCTATCAGATTACGGCCAGCAACTCACCGACGAGTTTCGGAGCGACGGGATTGCCTGCGGGCCTGACGGTGAATACCACCTCGGGATTGATCTCCGGGACTCCCACGGCTGCGGGGACCTCTAGCGTGACGGTGAGCGCGACCAACAGCGGTGGCACCGGTAGCGGGACTTTGATGTTGACGGTGAACGCAGCGCAGCCGGTGATCACGAGCAGCGCTACGGCCAGTGGGACCGTGGGGGCGGGTTTCTCCTATCAGATCACAGCCACCAACTCACCGACAAGTTTTGGAGCGACTGGATTGCCTGCGGGCCTGGCGGTGAATCCGACGGGATTGATCTCCGGAATTCCCACGACTGCGGGGACCTCCACCGTGACGGTGAGCGCGACCAACGCCGGAGGCACGGGTAGCGCGTCCCTGACATTGACGGTGACCGCAGTGCAGCCGGCGATTACAAGTAGCAGCACGGCCACCGGTACAGTCGGGGCAAGTTTTTCCTATCAGATCACGGCTACCAACTCGCCGACGAGTTTCGGAGCGACCGGATTGCCTACAGGCCTGACGGTCAGCACCACCACGGGATTGATCTCCGGGACTCCCACAGCTGCGGCAACCTCCACCGTGACGCTGAGCGCGACCAACAGTGGGGGCACGGGCACTGCGACTTTGACGTTGACGGTGAACGCTACGGCATCAGCCCCGGTGATCACAAGCAGTGGTACCGCCAACGGAACGGTGGGGGCGAATTTTTCCTACCAGATCACGGCCAGCAACGCACCGACGAGTTTCGGAGCGACGGGTTTGCCTACGGGCCTGACGGTGGATACCACCTCGGGATTGATCTCCGGGACTCCCACGGCTGCGGCGACCTCCTCCGTGACGGTGAGCGCGACCAACACCGCAGGCACGGGTAGCGCACCTCTGTCCTTAACAATCAGCGCCGGCACTGGGGTTTTGGCTACTCACACGGTTCAGATTTCCAATAACGCCGACGATGGCTACTACAATAGCGAAAACGGCAGCGGTTGGCAGAGCACACCGCAGTACGGCGCAGCAGACCTTGTTGGCAGTTGGGGCGGCATAACCACTGCTTGGGTTGCTGGCTACCGTTTTCCAACGGTCGGCGCCAATTCGGGAGACACCATCCAATCCGCATACCTGCAACTGGTGAACAGCAGCACTTTTGCGAGCAGCGTGCCTTGCGGATCAGCGCCGTGTCCCAACACCAATTACACTTACCGTATCTACGGAGTTGCTCAAGACGATGGGCCGTCTTTCAGCGGGACCGCAGGTAACACTCCTCTCGATGTCCCTTACACGAATTCCTATACCGACTACACAGCGACGGGTCCGGGCGATACTCACGGTGGTTGCCACGGGAACAACAACGGACAAAACACCTGCACTCACATCATTGATGTCACGAATATCGTGAGTGAAATCACTTCACGGCCGGGGTGGACGAACACCTCAGCCATGCGCTTTGTCGTGCTTAGCACGAATCCCGCAGCGCCTAGTGTGTATGTGGGCAATGAAGATTATTCAGGCAATCCCAGCCTGGCAGCCACGCTGGTGGTTAATCCTCCATTACCCACGATTGTATCGTCGGGTGGATGGGGCACGGGAGCCTCCTCCTCCGGCTATCCCACCACGTACAACCTCGGCCCCTTCGTCTATCCGGGTGCCTCCACGCTGCTGTTCTTCCTGGGAGACTATTACAACTATTCAGGCCAGGCCATTCCTCAACCGGCTGTAACTGATAACTGCGGGAACACCTGGAACATTTTGGGAGGCCCCACCAACTGGGCGGGGTACTTCTACGACATGAGGACCACGGTCTACTACGTCCAGAGTCCTGCGGCGTGCCCGGCTGGCGCAACGATCACCGTCGCAACCACCGTTCAGGAACCGATTTTCGCGCATTTCGTGGCCGTTGCGGGATCAAACACGGCAGCTGCTCCCGTCGTTTCAACGATTACCAGTCCAAGTCCCGGCACATCGACCACGACCGCTACCTCCAGCGCCGTCACGCTTACTACTCCCGGGCTGCTGGTCAGCTGGATCTTCGGTAACTCTGATACCCCCACGGTGTTCACCCCACAGGCGGGTTTTGTTACCGATCTGAATTCAATTCCAACATACCTGACCGGAGTGTCCGAGAGCGTGTCGTCTCCCGGTTCCTACCAGAGTCAGTTCTCAATTTCGCCGGCAGACGGATGGCAGCTAGTGATCGTTGGATTGCAGGCGCCATAGCACTAGCTTGTATTCTGCTTCCGTTTAGCGTCTCGACGCGTAATTTCATAGCAGAGTAACAAGACCGACCGACTCATCTACAGCCTCCGGGTAGGCGTGGAGGAACCATTGTTGAAATCAGGAATCAAACGTATTTTGCGTAAGTCTGTGAGCACGCTCAAAAAATGGTCCGCTGAGCCGCCGCAACCGCCGCCACCTCTTCCAGACACCAACCCCCGCGATGCTATGGAGATTCTCTACACGTCGAACCCACTGTTTGTCCGCATCATGAATGAGCAGCAGTGGCACCAGTACTCTTGGCCCTCCGTACAGGCCGCCAAACTGGCGAAGCGTCTTGGATTCGAGCGAGTATCGTTCATCGAGTTTGGCGTTGCCGGAGGCAATAGTCTGATAAAACTGGAGGCTATAGCTAAAACACTCGAGGATTACTTTAAGATAAACATCGACGTCTATGGTTTCGACAGCGGCGCCGGCATGCCACGGCCTCTAGATTACCGCGACATGCCCAACTTATGGTCTGAAGGTTATTTTTGCATGGACCCTGAAAAGCTTCGGCAGCGCCTTACAAAAGCCCAATTAATGCTGGGCCCGGTGGGTGAAACTGTTCCTTCGTTCTTGAAAAGCAGACCTGCCCCGGTCGCCTTTGTTTCCTTCGACCTGGATTACTATTCCTCGACCATGGAAGCATTCAAGCTTTTCGACGCCGAAGAAAGCCTGCTCCTGCCCAGGGTTCATTGTTACTTTGATGATATCCTGGGCTATTCAATCTGCGAATTCAACGGCGAGTTATTGGCGATAAGCGACTTCAACGCCGCACACCCTCTCCGAAAAGTCGCCGGAATACGTGGCATCCGCTACTTCGTCCCCGAACGTTTTGCCAATGAAATGTGGGAAAATTACTATATGCTCCACATATTCGATCATAAGCTGTATGCTTGCAGTGACGGTAATATGGAAACGCAAATGCCACTTCGGTGAGCTAAAGCCCGGCGACCACATAATCCGTCTATAGAATCGTGTTTTTGCCAGTCTTAGGTACCCCTCCATGAACGAACGGGGTGTTTGAGATTGCCATGGACAGTATCCAAGGAAACGTATCGCCTGTTGGTTTGGTGAAGCTCGCTCGCGCTTCACTGGTAGCTGGTCTTTGCGGTGCTCACAGTCCACTCTGTAGGCTTTGGCAACTTTTCTCTCGTATCCTGATTCCCGTTGCACTCTTGGTTTTTGTAGGTCCGTTCATCGCATTGTTGTTCTATGCTTCTCCACGCTGGGACGACTTCGCCAGGGCCACGGCCTCGTTCCCTAGCCCTGCGGGCTTCAGTTGCGTACGGCTGTCAAGCGCTCACAGCATGTTTGCTATGGCTTGGAACGAGTACGCACAAGGTTCAGGACGCTGGTTTACTTCCTTGCTCGACAATCTTGCGATGAACAAACTCAACCTCGTCCGTTCTTATGGATGGCTGCTCCTTTTGGTGATGCCCTCGACCATCGCGGCACTGGCTTATTTCTTTTCAAATTTGCTGCGCGTGTCCCGCACCAAGGCTCTGCTGGCCGCGGCTATCTTCTATGCGGCGTGGTTGGGAAGTGTCGCCAGTCCTGGTGAAAACGTCTTCTGGCTAACTGGGGCGATAGAGTACCAATTGCCGCTCTGCACAATGCTGGTGCTCGGGGCATTGCTCTGCAAATCCAGACAGACGGTTCTTAGCTATATTGCGCTTGCGGCGCTAGCGATCGCGATTCCAGGGCAACACGAATTGGCGGGTGTTTTCCTCTTGGCATGTTTGCTCGCGGGCGCGATTACCGCACGGGCGCTGAAACTGCAAGCCCACCAGTGGTTCTTGTGTGTTGGGTTGGTCGCCCTTAGCCTCGCCGCTATCATGCTTTCTCCCGCCATGGGTTTCAAACTCGTGGAAAGACAGACCGTGGGGGAATATCAGCTCTTCCCACATGCCAAGCGAGCTTTGCAATACGGTATTGATTGGGCCATGAATCCTGCGATTCTGCTTTGCGCACTTTGCCTGCCGTTTCTGTTGTATCGAAATTGCTCATCCGCCGGCATGAGCGCGCAGGTGCGCCCTCGATGGCTTGCTCTCCTGGGCCTTGGCGCGATGTTTGTTCTCTTGGGGGAATTCGCGAGTGCAGAGGTCGCTTCAGGCATGGGGGAACTGCCTGGACGAGCCTTGGGGTGGTTTCAATTCATGTTCTGGCTGCTGTTGGTCTGCGTCGTCGTGATCGGAGTGCCGGAGCTATCCCAAGGTAAGTTCTCGTCCGCCTCACGGATTGTCATCTCAGTGCTCTTGGCGATCAGCCTCCTTGGATCTGGAAATTTTCGCCGGGCGGACAAGGATTTGCGAGGGCCAGCGCGACCCTGGTGGAGGAGCAATCTCACTCGACTCGAGCAACGAGGCGATTCCTTGGTATTTGATCCGCTTCCGCCGAAACCTAGCCTGTTTTTGGAAACTTCCCTTTCTTCGAATAGCGGCTGTTGGGTGAATCAGTGCATGGCACTCTACCTCGGTGCCAATACAGTTGGGCTAAAGGGCCCCAGTGAAAATTCATGGACGGCCTGGGCATTGAGGCACGGGCAACCGTATTTCGTGAAGTGCCAGTGAGAGTTAAATGCGTGCAAATTGCATTTCTGAAACTTAATGGGAAGAGACTTGATCTATCTAGGGTTTCCGCACGCGTGGCCCAGCCTGCGTTTTTCTTATCGTAGCAATCCGAATTGCTTCCAGGTGGCGACAAAGTCGCCAGTCCCAAAATTCGTGGGTCCCGTTCCGGTGTCGGCGTCGTTCGCTGCAGAACCTGCGGCAAACCACCTGGACTATCTTGACTGTTAACTGCGCCTGAGCGACAGCCTTGGTGCTCCACTGCTCGCAGTGAGTAACAACACCCAATCATTTAACCCTACGCTGTTTGTCCCAGGGGTGGAGAAGAAATGCGAGCCGCTGTTTGTGAATGGTGAACCGGTGATTACGGTATATGTTCCTTTGGTAGGGTCGTACCAGTAAGCGGTAACCGGCCCCGCAAACCTATTCATGTCTACCGTCAGCGCATTCCCCTGCGGATTATAAATAACCGCAAGACTCCCGTTCGGATTCCACGCTGTGGTCACGTAGTTGTTGGAGAGTTGATTTAGACAACTAGAGGTGCTGCCACAGTACGTTCCGTAGCCCGCGGTGACAACCTGATGAGTCTGGTCCGGAACCAAGGACTGCCAGAGAATACCAGCAAAAAACTTCGTCACATACCCGAGTTGTCCTATCGCCGCTGTGTCGAGTCCTGTACTTGGCCACCACGAACCAGGAACAACGCCGTTTACATTCGACCCGTATGGGTTCCCGTAGAAAAACCCTGCACCTCCACTCGTCATCGTCCACCACCACTGCAGCCGCATGGCTTTAGCGTAGGTCGTATTGTCCATCGCCGGACAGGGCGGACTACTCGTCCCACACGGCGGGTTATTGTCACTCACTGGCCAGGGTGACAATGCTCCGGTATTGTTCTGAAATTCCCAGTTGCCTTCAACCAAGAAAGCTGGAATTGCTATGTTGTTGTAAGCCGCGAGTATTTCGTCGTAGAGTCCGCCGTACGTATAAACGCCATTCGCAGTGACGTACGGCCCAATAGAGGAGTTTTGCGTCGTGTAGCTAAAGTTGAAATTCAGTTCCTCGGAAACGATGTGATTAGGATCAACAGAATTTATGCCGGCAATCAAATTCGCAACCAATGTTGAATCATTAGCCGCTACGCCGGTTGTACAGATATTTGTCTGGAAGTCGTATCCGAGCACCCATATGACGTTGGTCGAATTCTTGTAACGATTGCCCAGGAACACGCCGTAGTTGAACATTGCCTGATTGTTAGTAACGCTTCCGCCCTGGATCGTGCTTTGATTTCTTGCTGCGATGAGCCAACCCTTGGCGCCAGATGGATCAGAAGCCGGACAGTTCTGGTAAGTAAGACCTGTCTCAAACGGAATCATGGCGATCACCAATCCGTGGCTAGCAGCATGCGAAACGAGCGTATCGATTTCCGCCCAGTAGGCCGCATTGGGCGTTGCGAAATTATAGGTTTCTGCCGTGCCCGGAGAAGGCGAAGTGAATGGTGGCGTCCCGTCATAGAGCACTGCGCTATCTGAGGTTTGACTCTGTGTTCCCAAAATCACATTCATCCAAACGGCGGTGAATCCGTGCGCTGAGCGATCTGCGAAATAGTTGTCAATATTGGCCATCGTTTCATAGGCGATGAGGTTGTAGCCTGAGTTATCACCGACCATAATCCAAGGCGTTCCTGTCGATTCGACAAAGTATCTGCCTTGCGCTCGGATTGGCCAGTTCTGCGCGAGTGTGCTAGGAGCAACAGCGACAAGAAACAGCAGCAGGACCGCTATCCACTTTTTCGTGGACGCATTTGCATCAACTTCTGTGCCCCACGACGTTTCCAGAAGTGGCAAAATATTGCCACAAATTGGTATTATTCCTGGAGAATCCAAATGACGGATCTTCCTCCCTATGCGTAGAGCGTCCTTAAGTGTAACAAACATAGGTGTTTAGGTAGGCATTGAGCGCTTCATTCGTCGATTTTCCTGGTAGGGGACTTGCAGTCTACCGGCAGTCATTATATGTACTTTATAGGGTTGAGATCGTAACATTTGCCAAACCTCATGAATCCACCGGAAAATAGATTGGCGCAAAGCGAGGTCATCCCAGGGTTTATTTGTGGGTATGGGGCTACCATGGGAATCCTGAATGCCATGGTCGCCGAAATTGCTCCTACGGGTATTCCGGTTTTGATCATGGGAGAATGTGGAACCGGGAAAGATGCCTATGCACGGCTCATCCATCGTCTTTCTCAAAGGAACGAAGGGGCATTCCATAAAATCAATTGCGCAGCACCCGAATCAGCAAACCTTTTCACTCAGTTTGGCGATCACACCATGGAGTCCCGCGGTGAAGATGCCGGGAGGACTATTTACCTGGATGGCGTGCAAGATCTTGACCTGCGTTCTCAGCGTGCTTTGCTCTCCTATCTGCCTGACGATGAGGGTAACAGGGGAAATCTAGGTTTGCGCCGAAGGGTTATTTCCTCCACTAACACCAACCTCGTTCCTGAAGTCGAAGCCGGTCGCTTTCGTCGCGAGCTCTATTTCAGGATCAACGGGGCATCTCTTCGGCTACCACCGTTGCGAGAGCGAAGGGAAGATATTCCAGCTCTCATGGAATACTTCTTGAGCAAGCACGCTAGTTTATGTAGGAAGCCGGTCCCCTCCATAAGCCAGAGTGCTCTCGAAAAGTTGCTTGTATACTCTTGGCCAGGCAATATCCGGCAACTGGAAAGCCTTGCTCTTAAGATGGTGACATTCGGCGATGTGCGTGTGGCACTCGATGAACTTCAGCCGCTCCATGCTGTGAACCAGAGGCCCGAGAGGCCTTCTCTTAAAGTGGCAGTTCGCGCCGCATCAAAACAAACCGAGCGCGAACTGATAATTCAGGCTCTGGAGCGCACACGATGGAATCGAAAGCGGGCCGCACAGGAATTGCAGATTAGCTATAAGTCATTTCTGAATAAGCTCAAAGCAATCGAGCCATCTCGCGGGGGCAGCAGATTTTAGGGAGGGGGGAAGCGAACAAATGAGGATTAAGGTGCCTATATTGTTGGTGGGGATTCTGCTCTGTTCACAGGCACGTGCGTGGGTCGCCAGCCAGGGACAGGTATCGAAGGCGCCACAAAGCCAGAAGACAGAGACAGATCCTAAGGCTACCAACGGCAATTCAACCGCATCGGTTCCAACCGATGCAGACTACAAGATCGGAGCACAAGACGTCCTTCAAATCGATGTTTGGAAGGAGCCTGAGATTACCCGTACGATTCCGGTTCGCCCGGACGGAAAAATATCTCTGCCTCTCTTGAACGATGTACAAGCCGTGGGACTGACTGCTATGCAGCTCGCGGGTGTAATCCGCGAGGGGCTGACCAAGTATCTTGTCAATCCGCAAGTCACTGTAACCGTTACGATGATCAACAGCCGCAGAGTTTTTCTCACCGGGGAACTTTCGCGAACAGGCGCTCTGCCTCTCTTGCCCAATATGACAGTGCTTCAAGCACTTTCAAGTGCGGGCGGGTTTACTCCCTTTGCCAGGATGAAGGACATTTACATCCTGCGAGTCGAAAACGGAAGGCAAGTGAAATACCCGTTTCATTATAAGGATGTCGTTAAGGGTAAGAGGCCAGAAGAAAATATAGTCCTGCAGCCGAACGACGTCATCGTCGTCCCGTGAGGTCCGCATGAATAACCGAAACAGAGTTTTCCTTCTAGTCCTATCCCTTTTGCTTGGAACATATAGGCTGGCTGCCCAGGACCCCCAGCAACCGCCGCCTCAGGAACCTCAACCTCAGCAACCTCAGCAACCTCCCCCCGACCAAGCGCCGGATCAGGACAACCCTTTTGGCGGCCCGCCTAAACCCGCTGGTCAGGCGTTACCCTCTTTCGACTTCGGAATCTTCGGCAGCGGCAGCGACCTTCATCCCGATTACACTCCGCTCACGGGCATGCTGAATGCGGGTTTGGGCTTTCCGGAGGTCAAGCACAGCTATTGGGTCCCCGGCGTCCAATTCGGTTCCACCGTTCAATCCAATCTCTTCGGCTCATCCCGCGATTCTGGCTGGTACAACACGAATTATCTCACCGGCGATCTTAGTTTGCTTGAAGCGTGGAGCCGTTCTCAGCTCGCCCTCAACTACTCTGGTGGCGGCACTTTTTCCACCAACAGCACCGAAGGAAATAGCGGGTTTCAACAACTTGCCTTCGCGCAGACTTTTTTGCTCAATCGTTGGATCATCCAGATCGTGGATGAGTTCTCGCAGCTGCCGGAATCCGGGTTTGGTTTTGGTATCGGAACGACGCTTGGCATTCCAGGAGTCGGTGGTGTACTCGCCCCCGTCGTTCCCGGCGTAGGAAGCAATTACTCTCCTAATCAGAGTGTTTTCACCGGGTTTGGGCCGCGCATTAGTAATGTCGCTGTGATGCAGGCCACTTTCCAACTGACTCGGCGAAGCTCCATAACCGCGTCTGGCTCCTACGGGATCTTGCACTATACGGATCCTGGAAACATTGATACGTACTCGGCATTCGGGAGCTTGGGTTACAATTATCAACTTAGCAAGAAGGACAGCATTGGTCTTTTCTATGAAATTAGCACTTACCATTTCCCTGGAAATCCTCAGGCCTTTGGTACTCAGACGGTAAGCGCGGCCTATGCCCGGAAAATCACCGGGCGCCTAGCCCTGAGCCTCTATGGGGGTCCTCAATTCACCTCCCTTCGTATCCCGGTGGGTACCACATCAAGTCTGGCGAAAGGAAACCTGGTGAACGGTTACGCGAGTGCATTTTTGAACTATGCCTTCACAAACGGAGGGATCTCTGCGCGCTATCTTCACGGCGTATCTGGCGGCGGCGGCGTCCTAACCGGTTCAATTTCAGATATAGCTGATATTTCGGCGTCGCGAAAACTCACCAGAGTGTGGCACGGCAGCGTCAACTTCGGCTATTCACACAACACCACTATCGGTGACATCGTCGGGACGCCCGGCAATCCAAGCTTTAATGACTGGTTTGCCGGTGCAAGTATTGGCCGTCCTTTCGGTCGCGATCTCACCCTTTTCCTTTCGTATGTTGCATATTTCGAAACAAATAATCCAAACTGCAGCATCCCAGGTTGCGGAGTGAGTTCGAATACCAACGCCCAGACGGTTACAGTGAATATTCGTTGGCACCCACGACCGTTTGCCTTGGAGTAGTAAGAGTCGAAGGAAGAGGGTATCAATTCGTAATGCATGAAGTATCGGCAGAATGTTCAACTTGAGCGGATTCTGCGGTCCATAACGAGAGACGCGACAGCATGTACAAAGGTTTTTTCGGCTTAAAAGAAAACCCGTTCAACGTCAATCCCGATCCACGCTTCCTTTATATCACGAAGCAGATCGAGGAGACCCTGACAGGGTTGATGTACGGGATTCAGACGCGCAAGGGTTTTATCACCCTGACCGGAGAAGTCGGTACCGGCAAAACTACCTTGATCAATCGCTTGCTGGACTGGTTGCACCACCGCCTCGCCCGTACGGCGTTCCTGTTCAACTCTCGCATGAACTCGAACCAGCTCTTCGATTTTATCTTGGCTGAATTTGATATTGCGTGTGAATCGAAATCCAAAAGCCAGCAATTGATGAAGCTTAACCATTGGCTTCTGGATCGCTATCGCGCCGGAGAAACGGTTGTTCTCATTATCGACGAGGCGCAAAATCTGACTTTCCCGGTACTTGAGGAGGTGCGCCTGCTCACCAACCTGGAGACTTCCACCGAGAAACTTCTTCAGATTGTCCTTTCCGGTCAACCGGAGCTCGAAGAGAAACTGAAACTTCCGCAATTACGGCAACTCCGCCAACGCATCATGCTTCGCTGCCGCACCGAACCGCTTTCCAAGGAAGAAACCGTTCAATATGTGCACGAACGGCTGAAGACTGCCGGCGCGGGCCATGAGCCTATTTTCAGCCCTAAGGCTCTGGAGGTCATTCACCTATATTCACTGGGTATTCCGCGCGTTGTCAATTTGCTCTGTGAGCACTCGCTCGTCAACGCATTCGTGGAAAATCAGCGGCCCATCGAAGCGAAAATTGTCGAGGATGTGGCCCGCGAATTTCAGTTGGATGAAGTCGAACCCATCGCGCCCGCCGGCAGTTCGAGCCTCGAGGCCGACGTGCTCAGCTCGGAAGCGTTTATCCAGAACCTCGGCGAAGCGCTTTCCCGGTTCCGTGTGGGTCCTCCCCTCCCTCGTACTAGAAAATGATTATCACTTTGGTGGCAGACTTTCAGAGCAGGAACAAGCAGGGCAGGAAGTGACGTAGCTCAGACAGGTCATCCAGAGCGTGGTCCAGTTGGTCTATTTAAGACCGCTCGCTGCGGAACATGCAAAGCGCTTAACAGTAACAACGCCCCACAGCAGTTGATCCGGTGTAATACGGGGTTGCCTTGCCTATTCGTCGCATACAGTAGGTAGAACTCCGGCGACAACTCCTTCAACGCTCCTTCCATCGCGCGGATCGTCCGCAATGGACGATCTTCCCCGCACATCGTTTCCCTCCTCGTGCCTAACGACTCAACTGATTTTGAAACTTGCCCTGGCCAGCCGCCTCAACCCTCGAGAGGTCGAAAATTGGCGAGCCGATGTCGGTCTGCGGGTCCACGCGGCAGTGGCAAGCGTTGACGTCCCTCCGGGCCTTAAGAATAAATGCGGTGTGCACCCACGAGGGTGACCATCGGCCGCTGTGAACTTCCAACCACCGGTTCAGCGTCCTCGCAATGTGCGGATATTCTGAATCGAACAATGGCACACAAACATTCACGTCAAAATACGTCACATTTTCCGGTTTCAAAATGACAGGTCTCCATCGTCCTCATCAGCGATTTCCTACTATGCAACCACAAGGAAGGCTCCTCTTCCGTTTCCGGGTACGCAGTAACGAAGAGAAATGCAAGTGTTTCCACAATCCATTTAAGCTCACCGCATTCAGCATGCTGACAATAATGACCGCATTTGGTTTCGCCACCCGGGCAATCTCATTTAGCCCCGTTGTCACCTCAGGCAGGTACTCCAGTACCCCCAGCGCCAGAACCACGTCGAACGATTGATCTTCAAACGGTAACTGTTCCGCCCGTCCTACTGTGAACTTCGCGTTCGTTCCTGCTGTTCGTCGCTTTGCCTCCGCGATCATCTGCGAGCTACAATCCAGCCCGTAAAGTTTGCATTTGCTGCTTGCCAACCGATGCAGTAGGACTCCAGGACCGCAACCTACCTCCAGAACTTTTCCGCCTTTTAATGCTCCAACGGCCTGAAGCACTCGCCGCAGCCGTTCATTCAAAAACTGTGCACAGGGCCTCGAACCTTCGTAAAGCCGCGCATAGCCCGTGGCGGCGGCAAAGTAACATGCAACGCGTTCCCCCTGGGTTGAGGCACCCGCCTGCTTTCTCATTTTGTTTTTTCCTTCCAATCGCTAGCGATTTGAATTCGCCGCCTCGTTGTCCGAAGACACTCCGGTTCCCAGCTCCTAAGAGCGGCAACCTCCGCAGCAATTTTCCCTGGAAACCGCGTCTGCAATTTGCGCCGGGAGCGTTCATCTCCCGTTTCCGTGGCGCGAGAAAAGACCTGCAATATAGCCCTTGGCCGAGAACCGAGGCGCCAAATTGCTAAAAGCTCGGCCAACTTAACTATAATTAAGGCAGTTGCCGTCAATTAAGGCAGTTGCCGTTTCAATCCCATCCGAACTTTTATGTACTTCCCTTCGCGTTTCTGTGTAGCCGAATTTAGATTTGAATCGACTTCACGGAGGAATATTCCGTTCGGGTGGGACGGCGGCAATCTCCTGGAGGTTGTCGCAACGACGCCTAGTCGTGTTCGTATAAGGATATATTATAATATAGTAACTACATAAAACCAGCCGCCCTTGATGCCTCCATCCCTTCCTCCGCGCCGGTCTCCAACCAGAACAACCGATGCAGGCGTCATCTTTGGCGTAACCCTTGTGCACGGTGGCCACTTTCGCGCCGGGGATTCACCTTAGGTACATTCGCCAAAATTCATCCATTTCCCTGATTGTCGGTGTGTGTCTTCCAAGTCAACGTACTAAGATGTTGACCACTCAATTTCAATATCCGGAACCCCAAACCACCACGGTTGAACCAAGAACCCTCGAACCAAGAACTTTTGAAACCGGAACTCTTGAACCAGAGCCAGCCGGCTTCGTGCACAAACAACTACCGCTAGTGACCTTTGTGGCCTTTGCCCTCCTGTCGATAATTCCCCTGTGGATCGTGAAGTACCCTCCGCTCATCGATTATCCAAATCATTTGGCTCGTGCTTTCATACTGCACCATCTACATGATCCCCATTATCGATTCGGCGCTTTCTATGCGCCCGATTGGGGACCCAATCCATACTACTTGGGAGATTTTTTGGCACAGGTCTTCCAGCGATTTGTCGGAATCTATGTCGCGGGTCGCTTGCTGCTGACGCTCTGCATTTTGGGCCTGCCGTTGAGCGTCGCGTTTTTCTTGCGTCGCGCAAATCCCAGTAGTGAGTACCTCGCTCTGTGGGCCTTTGCCATCACCTACAATCCCAATTTCCTAATGGGTTTCATAAGCTTCGAACTCAGCATCGCACTGTGTTTCATAGTTGTGGGTGTGTGGCTAGACTACATGCGCACGAACCAGGAAAAATACTGGATCCTCACTCTACTGCTGACCACTCTTTTGTTTCTCACTCACTTGGGAGGGTTTGGGATCGCCGGTGTAGCTTTGATGGTTTACACTGCGCTTACGTCCGGATTCGGCCGGCGATTAGTTCGGGCTGGATTGGTGTTTGTGCCTGGCGCTGCCTTCTTTTTATATGATCGAGTGCACGGTTGGGCGGGCCGGGGCCTCAACTATACTCACTGGTCCCTGTATCTAAAATTTAAGAATCTAGTAGTTCCCTTCAAGGAATATTCTCGATTGGTTGAATATTTCACGGTAGCGGCCGTGATCGTGACGATCGGCTATTTTCTTAGTCACCGGCGCGACTTGCGCGTCCAGTATGTATGGATGGCGGTTGTGATCGCTATCATTGCTATTCACTTTCTGGCACCCAACGCTTATGGCGATTTGGGATTTGTCGACTATCGCTTTTGCATCTTCGCCTTTCTCTTTTCTCTGGCTATCCCTGTGTTTCGCGGCTCGCGAGTTCTCCCCGTCGCGTTGGCCAGTGCCGTCTTCTTGCTGCACGTGGGGGACGTGGGAAGGTATTTCACTTCCGAGCAAAGCCACCTGGACGCGCTGGCTAGCGAATTTTCCTATATTCCCCGAAACGCTCTGGTTCTTGCCTATACCCGATTTGTCCCCGGTGCTCCCTGGGAGAAGCAAGCCGATCTTCATTTTTGGGGATATGGCGTCATTGAAAGAGGCTGGATCACCCCCAGCGTGTTTCACCAAAGCGGCGTGCAACCGCTGCAGCTACGCGTTCCAATGTACTCGGACGACGATCAGTATGGGGAGGGCCTGCAGAAGAAGAAATACAGCCCGGAGCTAATCGGCAAAACCTACGATTATCTTTGGACCACGAATGTCGGTTACCTGCATCCCTATCTGGATAAAATCAGCTATCCCGTCGTTACTAAAGACGAGCTGCAAATTCGGAAAAGCCGGGAACGAACGAATTGAGCCCATCGGTCCATCGGTCGTAACAGGTTAGTTAACTGGTCGTTAGTAGGAGTATCGGCCTGTACTTTCGGGCACGCCGCACTCTGTCCTCCAATTTCCCTACCGTTCAGTTACTTGTCCACGCCACTTCCCACACTATTCGGGGCATGAAATCGACGTGGTTTCTTCACGGCAGCGACCTGGCAACTCGCGTTCCGCCGATTCAGTCCAACGCACTCACTTCACAGGCGTTCCTGCGTACTCTCTTTGGTGCTCTGTTTCTCGTGGTTTTGTTGACGCTGCACGTGAACCCAGCCGCGGCGGGTGAAGGCAAACTGACTTTAAGCGCTGCGGCGTTGGAGTTTGGCGATGTCAGTGTGGGAAGCAGTCACGCGCTGAGTCTCCGAATCGGTAACGCAGGGAATGCGAATATTGTTTTCTCTCAGGAATTTATCAAGGGTTCGGGGTTTAGTCTGATTGGCTTCCACCTCCCGCTTACGCTGTCTCCAGGCCATGATCTGAGTGTTATCGTTAAATTCTCCCCGACCAAACTCGGAGAGATTTTCTAGTCAAATTCATTTTGCCAGCAACGCACCCGACGGCTCCGTCACCCTCGCTTTGATGGGTAAAGGAATTGCCAAGAGTTCGGCTACGGCCAATTCTAGCTTGCTCTCGGCAACACCCGTAAGCGCAAGCTTCACCAATGTCCCGGCGGGTACAAGCAATACTCAATCGATTACACTGAAAAATGTTGGGACGGAAAAGGCTACGATTTCTGGTTTCAACACTTCGGGAAACGCGTTCACAGTTAAGGGCTTGAGTGTTCCACTGACCATCCCTGTTGGCGATACAACTACCTTCGAGGTTGTCTTTTCTCCCGCACAATCTGAGCAATACACCGGACAGGTAACTGTGGATGTAAGTACCAGCCAGAAAAAATTGGCTATTCCCTTGACCGGCTCGGGTTCTGCCAATTCAAGGCTGATCTCCGTCAGTCCCACTGTTTTGAATTTTGGTAGCGTCAATATTGGGGCGCAAACCACGGCGAAAGTTCAGTTGCAAAACGGCGGTAATTCGAGTATCGATATCTCCCAAGTCACGCTGTCTGGAACTGGATTTAGCGCAACTGGCATTGCTTCCGGCCTGAAAATAGCACCTGGTCAGTCTGCCGTCCTTACCGTCGAGTTTTCACCAAGTACCGCAGGTGCCAAATCAGGGTCAGTGACTATCACCAGCAACGCAAGCAAGCCGACCACGATTATTCCCCTCTCTGGCTCGGGCATCTCCGCGTCGACCCGTACCGTCCAATTGAAGTGGCTGCCTAGCTCGTCCAGAAGCGTCGTCGGCTACAACGTTTACAGGTCCAACAGCTCGAGCGCAAGTTTTGCCAAGCTCGATTCCACGGTCATCTCCGGTCTTGCTTTTACGGATGGCACCGTGCAAGCCGGCCAAACTTACCTTTACGAGGTAACTGCAGTGGCCTCCGATGGGGTCGAGAGCGCGCCCTGCAGTCCGGTCACCGCTAGCGTTCCCTAACATCGGTCGGGTTCCCGTCACAGTCCAAACGCGGCTTGATCGCCTAAAATGTCGTCCTACGCGCCAACCACTCAGAGTGACGCATACCTAGATCGGAAGCAGGGAAATATACGAAATGCGTCGGCCGGCGCTTATTTGAAAGAGAGGGACACTTAACGCAGCACATGTTTGAATATCAACGTGCTTAAGGGCGTCGTACAAAAAACAGTGTACCCGCGGGTTAGGCGAAACGCCGCCGGTCACTCACGAAAGGCCGGCTGAGTGGATCAAAACGGATGGCACGTCAGAGACTTTTACACGCAGGATAGTGTTAAGGATTGGCGTCCGAACTTTGCATACCGCACAAGCCTCGTGTATGGTATCGCTTAGGCACAATTTTCAACCTGACATCCGTTGCTCATTTATGGAGGCGATCGCTCTATGAAAGGTGTCGTACTTGCCGGGGGGACCGGCAGCCGGCTTAGCCCGCTCACCCGCGTCACCAACAAACACCTCCTTCCCATTGGCAATAAGCCGATGGTTTATTACCCGATTCAAACTTTGGTCAATGCGGGCATCGAAGAGATTCTATTAGTCACTGGCGGCAACAATGCCGGAGACTTCCTGCGCTTACTAGGCAATGGACGGGACTTTGGTCTGCGGCACCTCAACTACACTTATCAGGAAGGCAATGGCGGCATCGCGGAAGCCCTTGGCTTGGCCGAGTATTTCGCAGCCGAAGAGCAGATTTGCGTCATTCTTGGCGACAATATTATTGAGAACAACATTTGCCATGCCGTCGAAAACTTTAGAAAGCAAAAGGATGGCGCAAAAATCCTCCTGAAAGAGGTCGAAGACGCTCAGCGCTTTGGCGTCGCCGAGGTTCGCGAGCATCGAGTGCTTAACATTGAGGAAAAACCAAAGGTTCCTCGTTCCAATTTTGCTGTCACTGGTATCTATCTCTACGATTCCACTGTGTTCCAAAAAATTAAGCGCCTCAATCCCTCCGGTCGCGGTGAGCTGGAGATTACCGACGTAAATAATTTCTATATCGAAGAGGGCAAGCTCAGCTACGAAATGCTTCACGGGTGGTGGACCGACGCCGGAACCTTTGAGTCTCTTCTGCGCGCGAACAATCTCGTCGCTCAAACTGGCGCGAATAAGCCGAATGGCCAGCCCGTTGCCGGGAAATCCGCTCGATGAAAATTCTGGTTACCGGTGGCGCCGGCTTCATCGGTTCTAATTTTATTCGCCACGTCCTTGGCCTGCGCAAAGGCTATCAGGTTTTGAACTTCGACAAGCTGACCTACGCGGGCAATCTTGCCAACGTAGCTGCTGTGGAAAGCGACCCTAATTATCGCTTCGTGAAAGGCGATATTTGCGATCTAGAAGCTGTCGAAGTCGCCATTCGAGGTTGCGACGCGGTCGTGCATTTCGCCGCCGAATCCCACGTGGATCGCAGTATTTATCAGCCCGCGACCGCCATCGACACCAACGTGGTGGGCACCAGCAATTTGTTACAGGTAGCTCGTGCGACCGGTATCTCCCGCTTCGTCCAAATTTCCACCGATGAAGTGTATGGCGACATTCCCCCTGGCGCTTTTGCCGACGAGACCTTCCGCATCGTCCCGAGCAGTCCCTATTCTGCTTCGAAAGCGGGAGCCGATCTGCTGGCTCTGTCTTATGTTCGTACCTACGGCTTTCCCACTATGATCACGCGTTCCTCCAACAATTACGGGCCTTTCCAATTTCCTGAAAAATTCATGCCCTTAATGATTATGAACGCGCTCGATGGTAAGCCTGTGCCCATTTACGGTGATGGAAAGCAACAGCGCGATTGGTTGCACGTCGAAGATAACTGCCGCGGCATCCTCGCCGTCTTGGAGCGAGGCCACATTGGCGAAGTCTACAACATAGGTGGACTCGATATCGTCGAAAATCTCGCGCTTGCCAAGCGGCTGCTGCGCCTCGCTGGCAAACCGGACTCTTTGCTCAGCCATGTCCAGGATCGTCCCGGTCACGATCGTCGGTATGCCCTAAGCTGTGAGAAAATCAAACAAGAACTCGCTTGGGAACCCCAAATCTCCCTGGAAGATGGATTACGACAGACCATCGACTGGTACCGTTCCAACTCTACTTGGGTCGATCAGGTTCGCCGCGGAGAATATCTTGCTTATTACAAGAAAAACTATGAAGACCGCAATTCTTCATTGTCGTCGCTTGCGCAACCGGAAGTTGACTCTCCCGGGTGAGTGTCTAGACTCTCTCTTGCCTCAGACCAGCCATAGGCCTCGTTTAGCTCAGAGTTTTACTTACTCACCAATCGAGTCGAAAAGCCCTGGTGTTTGTGAACTCCATCCGAGGAATCGATACTGATGGCCTCAATTCTCCTCGTTGGCAAAAATGGACAGGTTGGCGCAGAACTCTGTTCTTTCCTTCCACAGTTCGGAGATCTTGTCGCAGTGGACCGGCAACAACTGGATCTCTGTAATCCGAAGGAGATTCGTAGCGTCGTTCGTGCCGTCCGCCCACAGATTATTGTGAACGCTGCTGCCTACACCGCTGTCGACAAGGCCGAAACCGAACAGGAAATCGCCTACGCCGTAAATGTTCACGCCCCCGCCATTCTCGCCGAGGAAGCAGGCGATATCAGCGCGCTCCTGGTGCATTATTCGACAGACTACGTTTTCGACGGCTTGAAGCAAGCCCCCTATGAAGAGAACGATCCCACAAATCCCCTCAGTGTTTACGGCGAAACCAAACTAGCCGGCGAACTGGCCATTCGTCAGACAGGTGTAGCTCACTTAATCTTTCGAATCTCGTGGATATATGCAATCCGTGGCCAAAACTTTTTGTTGACACTTCTGCGCTTGGCTTCCCAGAACAAAGAGTTGCGTATGGTGCGCGATCAAACTGGTACTCCCAACTGGGCCAGAGAAATCGGTCGTGCCACCGCCGCCGTGCTCCACAATGTCTCGCAGGATTCCACTCTCTTGTCCTCCGTTGAAAAAGTCTCCGGTACGTACCACATGACAGCTCCCGGAGCGACCACACGCTTTGAATTCGCTCAGGTGATCTGTGATGAGTTGTCCCGCGCCAACGTTTCGGCTTCTTGGATTAACGCGGCTATGGGTGGTCGTCCGCTTATGGTCCAGCGCATTGATCCGATCACCACCGCCGAATACCCCCTGCCCGCCACCCGCCCCTCGTATTCCGTGCTCTCAAGCGAGCGACTGTTTTCTACCTTCGGTGTCCGCTTACCCGAATGGCGCGTGCAATTGCACAACGTATTTACGAGCGCCCAAACTTAGGAAATGGCCTACCTCCCAAGAGCGAACGACTACGGTCGTTACTTCAATTTGCCACGGTGGGTTGCGTTCTCTAAGAGTTTGAGCTACAGGTCTACAAGTCGGCCACGATTCCCAGAGCTAGGATTCCTGCCTCAGACTCTTGAAACCGGGAGAATTGGTTTCGATCAAAGCTCGCTCCTGACGGGTAGATCTCTTGTTGACTTCCGAGGCAAAAGAACTTGAAACCGACTAGTACCTTACGGTCGTTGATGACTCGGATTACCGTCGCAATTTTCTAGGGTTCGTTGGCTGGACGCGCTCCTTACCAATGCCTTTCGCCATACCGGTAGCAGTGTTCGCCAAGTCCTTAAGGACATTACGACAGTACTGCAGGATCGTCCGCTGTCCAAAACATCCAGTGCGGTTCAACGAGAACTAAATTGCTGTGTATTTACTCCCATTGTATGTTATTCCTTCTGATGGTCCGCCATTTATGGCTTTGAAGACTATGACAGGGTCGTGACCCGGCGCCGAATCGCGACGAGGGGCTGGTTGGCTTACTGCAGCGAGAGCACAGAACACCATTCAAGGTGGTTCAATGACTTCGAACCAGACAATGTACAACTACGGGTTTGCTCGTGCCTGCTATCTTCTCGACGCCTTCGTGCATATCCAGTGTTAGCTCCCGTGTCTCTTTCCGTGGCAAATGGCGCACAGTGTAATCAAGTTTGTCATTGTGTCGCCACCGAGCCTGCTTCTCGGTTTCAAATGATGAACTTGCAGATTGTTGAGGGATCCGCACTCCTGGCACCGCCAACTGTCTCGTTCCAAGACCCGATTCTTTAGCAAAATATATTGTTCCGAATCCAATTTGATCCTGGGCCTTTTCTGCCGAACACTCATTGAATCTGCTTGTTCTCGGATTTATCCGCAGGGAGGTTGGCACCCGCCAGAAAATCAGCACAAATCATTTCCAGGCAATATCCCCGAGATTTATCCGTACCCAGCATCATGCCAGCTATTGCAAGTGCCCTCTCAACGACAGGCAACTGACTCTTATAGAGCTTGAAGTAGACAATCTCCCACGGTTCGGTTTCCTTGCCCGTCAGGTGTCGCTCGACCTCCCGCTTGAATTCTTCCCTCGGGAGCGCCTGAGCTTTGTGCACCCAGGGTGCACTTTCGAACCGCTCTCCCTCCCTCCGGGCCACCTTGGCAAGCTCTCGCGCCTTGGTCCAACCAATCTCCCGTAACTGCTGCTTCGGAACACGAGTTAGGTTTTCGTGGATGGCCATCAGGTAGTACGCCTTTCTCCGACAGTCTGGAAACCTCTTCTCCAAGAAATCGTCGAATGATTTCATTTTGTCCAGCCGCCAGTACTGTCCTGCCCGGACCTCGCACAGATAGCGGCCCAAATCCACAAAGCGCAGATCCTGTTCTCGCTGACGGTCCTTCTCCCAAGCGAGGATCTCGTCGATCTTGCCGAGCACGAATACGGCGCGTTTGACATTCAGTTCAGGAGGCATCGATGCCCCTCGGTTAATCCATAAGGTCGTTAAGCCAGTCAAGGTCACTCGCTCCGGATGTCCGAATCAGATTGGCATCGATCAATTTGTGATCTTGGAGGCATAGCCCGACATGAGAACAGCTGACGCAGCCATTCTGCGGGAAACGTATGCCGCTGTGGAAAGGGAACTGGGCAGACTCGATCTGGCCGATTGTGGCTGCCAGAAGCCGACCAAACTCCAATCGCTGTTCTTCCGAAATGGAGGTCTTCAGGTATTGGATTTCGGGCTGGTGCTTTCGCACGAACACAACGAGAGCCACTTCGGAGATGTCAGTGATCCAGGAATAGCAAATCAATTGTGGGTCGAGAGAAAGCAGTCCAACGGGTTCCTCGGGATAACGGCTGGACGTCGTTTTCCAGTCCATAAGATACCGCACTTCATCGAGTTCACCGATCGCGTCGATGTACGAAATAAACTCATTTGCGCTCGGTAGTTTCCGTACCACTTTGATCTGAAGGTTTTCTCTAGGTTGGGAAATACGGATGCGATTGTCCCGAGCAAAGTGCTCGAGAAGATGAATGCCCTGGCGGACCAGCCGGTCCCAACTCTCTCCCCTTTTGTACGCAAAACCCGCCTCCCGATACGCGCCCCACTCTCGGAATAGCGTGGCACCGCAGTCGTCACCACAAAAATAGGATTCCAGCGCTTTTTCAAAGCAGCGCCCGAAGATCATGGCCGCGCGTGTCTCCTTCTCACGCCATCCATCGAGGTACCGGTAGCGATAGCTGCGCGGACAGCGGAGGTAATTGGCGATCTGCGTGAAGCTATAAATCATCGCCGGTACTCCCACGTTCTTTTTGGCTTTTCGGCACACAGGAAAGCGCTTCCCACTCGGCCTCAGCGGCGAAGGCATCCAGGTTTTGATAAGAATGGCCGTTCAGGTTGGTAAAGGACGTCCGAACGACTCCCCGGAGATTCAGGAGAGCTTTTTCATCGACCTGGTCGCGGGTCAGTAGCTCAGTGTCGTAGCCAAAGTCCTGTAGGAACCAGCGGAGTTTCCAGAGCGCGCGTTCGGTGCAGTAGAGGCGTCCTGAGAAGGAGAGTGCCTCAAAGGAAGCTGGCTCGAGGATGGTGAAGTGAAGTGAAAGGAACGGCTTCTGCGGGTGCCAGCGGTACGAGGCCCGTTCGATGCGCACCAAGAACAGGCCGTCGAGATTGCTTACCAGATCTGATTGTCCGGAATGCAGGCCGGGGAGATGGCGTCTCATGATCCTGCCTCCACTGGCTGAGAATAGGAATTGAGTTTGCAAACCAGCGCATCCCGGTTCTGCTTGGCGGACGAGGAAAGATGGGAGATAAAGGACTCAACCAATTCCCGGCTGGCGCCGCTAAGAGTCTGGGTACCGCAGAAATCCGCGGCATAGGCCCTGACAAGATTGGCATCGAGGTTGTATTGGCGGATCAGAAGGCAGAGCTGATCGCGGAGCAGGGGCTGGCCGTTGCTATTTCCATTGGAGGAAGAATGTCCGTTCGATGGCGGGGGAGTGGCGGAAGACGTCCGGGCACTCGAGAACGCGCCCAACTCCTCGACCGAGCAGAGGCCGATGCCATAAGCTTTCCGCAGGGCGCGATTCACGGCTCGAGTTTCGGCAATACGCAACTCCGCTCCTCGGACCATGGAGGAAACGTTTGAGGGGTCGGCATCCCCATAGCCGACGAAGCCCTTGGAGTGGCCACTTTTATAGACGACAGCTTTGAAGACCCAGCGACCCGCCGTGAGATCGGACAACTTGTCTTGGAGCATGGTGTTGATTCCGCGGCAGCCCTTCCGGGAAGCAAGCTGTAGGAGACCGGAGTGGGTCACGTACCATCGACCATCCAAAAGCAGAACGTCGCCAGCAGCTATGGAGAGACAGTATCTCGAGGTCAGTTCTTTAAGAGTGCGAGAGGCAACCCCTGATAATTCACCCCAAAGGTGACGCGCGAGTCTACTGTTAGATTGAAAGCTAACGGTTTTCTTTTTCATAGGACCTCTCCATGTAGTAGCCTTGAAATGATCAAAGCCAAATCCTGCTTTTGGTCCGACAGCGATTTCATTCATTGCTGTTGGCCCCCCTAGATGAAGCAGATGAGGGGCGCTGCCATTTCACGGGTTTGGCCCGGCCCGGGGTTTCAGTTAATGACCATAGTCATATTATATGACCATGGTCATTACACGTCAAGGGAAAATATGCGGCCTAAACGTGTCTCTGTTGACTGGAAGAGAGTGGGGCGGAGAATCAGGGAGGTACGTGGGTTGGACCTGACGCAAGCAGAATTGGCAGAACGAATTGGAGTGAGTCAAAGTTACTTGTCAATTATGGAGCACGGTGAAGGAGAAATCGGAGCAGAAGTCCTGCTGGCAATTAGTCGTGAGTTTGGCAAGTCGATAGAGTGGTTGCTGACCGGTGAAGAATAGTCCTTTATCAAGTCCCCACGAAATCTCTCGCGGTGCAAGGAGTCACATTCCAAAGGCACAAAGGCCAACGAAGTTTGGGCGGAGGTTCTGCTCGCGATCAGTCAAGAATTTGATAAGTCTCTGGAATGGTTGAAGCTGCTAATAGACATCCCGGACAGGTGGTACTCACGGTCGAGGAATAGACCCGCTTGAGATCTGAATCAAAGGTGTAGGGCAGGGAAGCGCAAAGTCACGCGCTTCTAGCATGGCGTGCGCCGTTTTCTTGGCAACATAAAAGGGCCACTCTATCTCCGTCCGCTACGGACCCAGCCCTTCGGCGCGCGACCGGCCTTTCTCGCTCAAACGTTCGAAATCCGCCAAGAAAACGATGTGACAGGACTCTTTACTTCCTTCTTGACGCCGCTTGCCTGAATGAATTAGCATGAGAATGTAAATTGTTTTGCGACGTGAAGTCGCTCAGGTCTAATAAAGCTTTACGGGGAGACTGAAACCCATTTCAGTCTCCCCGTTTTTTTTTGGTGAAAGAAAATGAACCACGAAGGCAAACCCTCCGATGAATTGACGGAAGAAGGGCTTTCAAGCGAGTCAAAACCCGACGCAACATACCTCTGTGAGAGCAGCCCCACCGAACCTAAGCTCGACAATCAAGAGAAGGTACTCAGAACGAGGCAGAAAAAAGGCGGCCGAAAAGATCAAGGTCGGCTACACGCAGTGCGGGATTCTATTCTGAGTCGGGGCTTGCTGGAGACCCTGACCCGTTACGGCGAAAATCCGAGAAAGCTTCGTCGGATGGAGCGGGAGCTACGAACCGCGTTAAATCCCGAGGGCCCTGTCGGCAACTTACTTTTTAACCGCTTCTGGTCTTGCGTTCTGCGACTGATCTTGGTCGCACGCTTGGAGGAAACAGGGCTCGCACCGCGAAGGAGCGCCTCGAAAAGAGGAATGGCAATTCCATCACTGCACGAGGCCTCGATTCCAATTCTCGTGACTGTGGATGAGCAGGATTCAACTGCCGTTTCAGCGACTGTCGAAGGTCTCGACCCAGATATGTTTTGCCGACTGGCGCTCATCGCACGCTATGATCGAGCCGCCAGCAGAGAGATGTATCGAACTTTGGGCCTTTTGGTCTTGATGCGGGACGGTGGAGAAACCGGCCTATCGAGCGCAATTCGCGCCGCCGCCAGTATCAAAGCGGTCGACTCAGCGGACAAATGACCATGGCTACCAAACGATTAGATATTCTTGACTTTGTAACTGAACTGAATCTTCTCGAAGGGTCGGAGTTGTCGCTTGCACAGCGGACAATCCTCAAGGCGACGTATGGCCTTCCACTCAGTCAAGCCGAGCTCGATATCTACTGCCATGCTACCGGTCGTGAAGTTTACGAACCGAGGGAGCACAACGAGGCTACGGTCATCGTCGGTCGCCAGGGAGGGAAGACGAGCCGGATCGGCGCGCTGTGTGCAGTCTACGAGGCGTTCCGACATCGGTTAAAACGAGGGGAGCGTGCACACGTCCTTTTGATTGCCCCGGTTATCGATCAGGCTCAGATCGCCTTCAACTTTATCAAAAATTATATTTTGGCCTCGCCAGTTCTGGCGAGCAAGGTCCTAAAAATACGCAAGAATCAGATTGAATTAGCCAATGGCATTACAATCGCATGTTATCCCTGTTCGCAAATCACGATTCGGGGCTTGAGGGTTGTGGCAGCGGTTCTTGACGAGATCGGTTTTTGGCGCGACGAGGTCACGGCAGCCAATCCCGCGGAGGATGTTCTCAATGCATTGCGGCCCACAATGGCTACCTTCCCCAATCACAAGCTGATCAAGATCTCTACGCCTTACCGCAAGGAAGGCGTACTGTGGCGTGATTACAAAGAGCGCGCCGAACGTGATTATCTGGTTTGGCAACTGACCGCAGCAGAAATGAACCCATCAATTTTTTCGGACTTTCTCGATGAAGAACGGCGGCGCGATGAAGAAAGTTTTCGCCGCGAGTACCTCGCAGAATTCACCGATCACATCGAAGGCTGGATCCGATTTGAGATATTGGAGCAGTGCGTGATCAACTCATGTACAGAGCGGCCTCCAGTTACCGATGCGATCTACGTCGCTGCCGTTGATCCTGCGTTTAAGGGAGACGATTTCGCCCTTGCCATCGCGCACCGCTTACCTGACGGTCTGATCGTTCTTGATTACACGGCGACATGGACTGGAACACGAGAAGCGGCCCTGGGTTTTGAGTGGGTCTGCCGTGAGATTGCGTGCATTCTCAAGCTATATGGACTGAATGTCGTGGTCGGCGACCAGCATTGCGCAGCAATCATCCAACAGGAATTTCTGAAGTTGGGAATTATTTATAAGGAGCTGACTTTCGGTTCCGGAACTCGTAGCGAGTTGTTCCGGAATCTCAAGCATCTCTTAATTCAGAAGCGGGTTCTTCTGCTCGACAAGCCAGAAGAACTGCGCCAACTTCGGGCTCTGGAAGAGCACAGGACCCCTCGCGGGAACATTGACGTCCGTCCCGCACACGGTTCTAAAGATGATCTCGCGATCGTAATGGCACTTGCGACGTTGCAACTGTCCAAGATGGACGATGGAGCAATGCCGGGCTTTCTTATTGACGACGAGCCACACCGCTGGGTGAAGCCCTCTAACTGTGATCGGGCGGCCATTTGCGCAAATTTGGTGGCTTGTATGGACGAAGGTTATTGCCTCGGTTTTAGAGGTGAGTCATGAAATGTGCGCAAGTATCAAAAATTTCCGATCACTAGAAAGAGGCCATCACTATAAGTCATTATTTGTCATCTAGTTTACAGTGGATTTTGTTGCGACAAGAACGGCTAAAGTTGACGATTAATGCGTATAGGCGAGTTTGTGAGAAGGCGAAGCGAACTCCTGACGACGGACAGCAAGCACAACCTTAATACATAGGGGTGACTGCGGATATGCGTACTCCTTCGAGTCACCTGATTCGTGTGCAAAGCTGGTCCGGGCTGGCGGAATGCCAGATGGGCCAGGAATCGCAGCAGTTCCCCGCCTGCTTTACGCTCCGCCGCCTTTACGGGGCAGGTGATGGCGGAGACTCGAACTTTGCAAAACGAACTCGCATAACTGCTTTTGATAGAGGAAGATACTTTGAAATGGTTGCGCGCAATCAGCGCCTCAGCTCGGCGTTCTTCTGTTCGTCTGCATGGTCTGCATTCGGCAATGGCACCGTGCTGTCCCCGGGGGATGGAGGGGGGAAGGTGCTTATTATAATGTTGCGAGCGTGTGTTGGTTTGGCGGTACTTTCCGGGCGGCAGAACCCGAAATTGCAAAACGAACTCAGCTAAATTGTTTATATTCTGGTCCTTGGCTTCGCGCTGTGCAGTGCCGCAGCACATCCAAACCGAGCCATTTCCAATATCACGCCCAAGGATTGTCGTCCACTGCTGGTTGGACGCCCGTGGCCCACGAAAAGCCAAGAAGCCTGATCTCGTTGGTTCTGAGCTAGAGTCTGCTGGCGCGACATTGTGAAGGCACCCACGGAGGAACCCGTGAAGAAGCTGTCCGGCTTCGTCATGATCGGCGCATTAATTACGCTCTCAAGCTTGCCTTGGCTACTCAGTGATGGCCGAGGAGCGTTCACCAGTGTGAAAGACTCGGTCGAGAAAATCGACCGCTGCGTGCGGAATTTCAACCGCCACGCAAAAGCGTCGGTCTGGACTATATGAAGGTATTTCCGGGGCACCACACTAGCAGGAACGTGTCGATATCAGCCAACCGGACATAAGGGGGTTAATACCCATTATAGGAGCGCATCTCCGTCCAGAGTAGATAGATGAATCCCAGCACGCCCAGAGTGATCCAGATCAGGCCTGTAAAAAACTTGCGAAGTTCAAGCTTTGCGGGGTCATCTAGCCAACGGTTAAGAAGCTTTGTCATGTCAGTTCACCTCAGGTCAGCGGCGGTTCGGGTCTCGAATGCTATACCCAAGTGGAGGTCATTTATACTGATTTTATGGGGGGCGATCAGTGACAGCTGCGTTTTGAGTGTCGTGATCTGCCTCACCGGACAAATTGCTGCTAGTACTGATCTGGGCTGAATCCGATAAGACAACACAAAACTGAACCCGGGGTCGCCGATCCACTATCAATGCTCGCTCTTGGGTGACGCGCGTTGGTTCACCGACTTTAGGCCGCAAGTACCATTGACCGATTGAGGCAGGATGCTATCATCGCACTGTTGGACCGCCCGGCCCGACACTCCACGACCAGTAACTTCATTGTCGATTTCGCCGTACTTCCGTAGAACGGAACGTCGCATCCCCAAGAGGATGCTGGTGAGGCTTTTTGATCCTGAGAAACGCGGTATTGAAATGGCCCTCACGATCGACATCAGTCTCCACGGTGCATGCGTGGTGAGCAAAAATTTCTGGCAGCCAAACGAAAACATTTCAGTCCACTCGATGGGCGGCGACATCTACTCGCATGCTCGCGTGGTTCATTGTCAAACTCTTAAGGATCGTGCCTATGCGGTCGGGCTGGAGCTAGTCGACCCGTTGCCGGAATGGTTAGAGATTCTAACGAGCAGTCACGCCACTCCCTAAGTTGCTGAACTCCTGATCGTCTGTGCAGGTGCATGCGTCAGAGTCGTGAGGCGCTGCTGCGAAGCGAGATCTTCACAACGACCGCCGCGACGCCTGTTCTCGTGGGGGCATTCGCGAAGCGGCTCGACTTCTGCGCGTCGGCCCCCAGAACCATATTCCCTTGTTCTTGAGATTTGCCGGTCACCTTAGGTTGCGACAGGAGGCAAGGTAAATCAGGAGATGGCCAAATATTTTGAGCCTGTCCGGACGTTAAACCTAGCGAGCGGCTTGCGGTTATGGATGGACGAACCTATCGCATCTCCCCATCATCGCTTTCTCCAGATTTTGGCTTCACTTACAAACAAAAAGGCGATCCCGAAGGAATCGCCTTTGAACCTGCCCGATTTTCTGTGGATTCGCTATAGAGCACAACCTATCACAAAGACAGTTTCCTTTAGGCGCGAAGGCCAGTCGGTTTTTTTGCCGGTAGCCAAAGTGGGGTTACTGGAAGCTCCAGGCATTGTCTGCCTCTGCCTCCTTCGCTGACCTGGCCCGCTTCAACGACCCGATTTCCATACGATTCACCTGGCGATTTCAGGGCACCAAGTGCTGGACACAATCTTGGGCACACTTTTTGACCTACGGCTAAAATGCCAAGCCACCTGCAGCACCTATATGTATTGCAGGAAATAAAGCCTCCGTTAAAGCTAATGCGGGATAGTGTGGTGAGGTGGGACGCTCTAGAATCGCGCGGCAAGCTGCCCGGGTGAGAGCCTGCTCATTAACGTGGCCGCCGACGTTGAGTTTGCGTTAATCTTATCCCGGAGTGTTTTTCGGCATCGAGATATAGGAACTTCAATGACGACTATCCGGCGCATCCTCTTATTACTTTTTCTCGCTGGGACGGCGCCTCTGAACGCACACAAGGTCAAGTCGACTCACAGGCTTACCGTTACGTTTAACTACGACTTTACGGTTACGCCCGCTTGTTCTCCGAAAGTGAAACAGGGATGCGTGCAGCAGTTCAACCTGTATGATATTTCTGCGGGAATACCAAAACGTGTAAAGCTGGGTGCGATTCCCGTACCCAATGGCGCCACAGGTTTCGTCAAAGGCATTTCTGCCACCAGCCAACCATTCCAGATCAAGTCGGGGAACCACAAGTTTGCTGTTTCGGCACAGAGACCAGACGGCATAGAATCGGATTTCAGCAAGTGCATGATTAAAGTCAAAGTTCCCTAGCCTTCACTGGTCACTCCGCCGCGTCAGCAACTCATGCTTGCTTTCAGCCTACAAATAATTTCGATTCTTTATCGAACGACTCAGGCGTGTAATCCTCGCTTAGGTTCGAGCAGGTTCTCTGGCGAAGGTCACCGCCGTCCGGTATGTTGCGCGCTCGTCCATCTGAACCCGCGACCGAGCACTTTGATAGGCTCTGCGTTCTATCAGCCGTTGCAATGCAGGATAACAACAGAAAAATCATGGCGTTTGAGGGTATGTGAAGGTTGAAATCGAACAGGCTGTGCAGCAACAATCCTGCACAACCCGCTAAAGATCCAGCCACCACAGCCTTGTAGGAAACACTTCCAGTTGAACGCAGGTTCCCCAAACCTCGCCAAAAGACTAGGGTAACGAAAGCTAAGGCAAAGAGCCCGCCTACCAATCCGGTATCTGCCAGCAACTCAAGATAGTCGTTATGCGCATGGTCGATGATCCGCCCGTTGTAGAAGCTGGCATAGCGAGGATAAACCGTGAGCAGCGTTCCTAGACCTGTGCCTAGCCAGGGATGGTCCAGAAAAATTCGCAATGTATCTGAGTAAATAGACACCCTGAGCTGGTTCGAAATGCCATGTCCTAACTGTTCAAAGCGCTCGATCGCATCGCCCACTCCCAGCCAAATCGCAAAACTTGCAGCCACCAGAGTAAGTCCGGCCGCGCCCAGCACCTGTTTCCTTCCGAGGCGGATCCGCGAAAACACTGTTAATAAGACAAGCTCGAGGAGTAGGCCAAGGATCCCTCCGCGCGAAGCCGAGAGAAGCAGCGCTCCGACGGGAACGATCGTAAAGAGCAGTAGCAGAGGGAGTCGGTCACGGCGTCGTGAAGGAAACAGCAGCAGAGCCAGGCCTAACGGTACAGTGAGCTCAACAAATCCGGCGAAATGGTCTCGATTGAAAAATGGTCCAAACGGGCTGGCTTCCGTGGGCACTGTGACCAACCAATACAGCTTTCCATTGAACGCGAAGTGCTGAATGATGCCAAACAACGAGACCACAAATCCAAAGACTACGAGAAACCACGCGAACCGTGTAATCTGACCTCCCGTGCGAAAACACTGGAGCATCAAGAAAAACAATATGCAGTAGGAAAACCAACGCAACAACTCGACCTTGGTCAAATAAGGATAGATCGAAAGACCGAAGAGCAACTGCGCGAAAGCGATTACGCCGATCCCTAAGATCGGAAGATAAAGCCAGCTCCAATGTATTTCGGCTTTACGCTGCCGAACCACAAAGATGCCCCAAATCACCAGCAGAATTGCGGCGCCCACTTCCACGATTGCCTGCGCCAACGGTTTAACACCGCCGAACGATAACACGGCAAATACCACCAGGGCGCAAATCCCAAACCGAATTGCTCTCATCCCGCGTTGTCCTTGCGTGATGGCTTGGTCGCTTTCAACTCTATATCGTCGACCCAGGCTGTCCCGCTTAGCTTGTTATCGAACTTCCAGCTCGGTACGCGTCGCAACACGATTTCTAACAGGTTGGTATCCGGCCCGGTAACAATTTCGGCTTGTACCGGCATCCATGTATTTGTCCCTTTGAAATCCGAAGTGAGCACTTCGACTTGCGATGGATGCCACGGGTCGACAATCTCGAAGCAGATCCCGCGGTCCGTGGAAATTTGATCGGTTTTGATATACGCCAAGAAACGGTAGTGCGTGTTGGGTTCAACCGAAACGTATTGAAATAAATGTTGGAAATCCAGGTTTTGCGTGCCGTCGAATTGGACCCGCAAAGAGCGCGAGCCCGAGTGCGCTACGAAGCGATCGATATCAAACCGGACATCTTTGACGGCCACTTCTCTCCAGTCAAACCCGCCACTCGCAAATCCGTGTTCAAAGCCACCGTTCCATACGACTGAGCCGTCGCCGCCAGGATCACGTGGCCAATTCGAAAGTTGCACCGCCTGGATCCAGGTCTGCTGGGCTTCGGGCACACGTTTTTGTTCGATCAATGCGTCTACCAGCGGAGTGGCATTAGGAAGTTCGACCGGCAGCTTGAGTTTGCGCCAGCGATTCCAAACCGCAACGGCTGGATCGGAAAGCCTTTGGGACAGGAAGAAGTCCATTGCGTCTAGGTAGTATTCCGATTTCGCGGGCAGCACATTCAAAATGGTTGCGATATTCGGATTTGCTTGCCAGCACTCGGCCACCGCTCTTTGAGTGAGAGAAGGATCATTAGAGATCGCACGCCGGATTTGCTCATAACTTCTTGCGAATTCGCCCTCGAATAGCAGGAAACTGCCATAACGCCACGCGACTTCCGCCGAAATCGGGTAGTTCGCCTGTGCCTTCTCGTAAGCGTCCTGGGTACGAATTGGATCGCCGGAGGTCGCATACGCGTCCGCCAGATCCATCCACAGGTCAGCGGACCGGGAATTGATTTGCACCGCCTGCTGCAAGTAACGGATTGCTTCGCGCGTGCTCTCCGGACTTGCGTCCCACTGTCGCGAGAGCCCCACATGCGCCCAATATTCCGCGTTTGCCGGCTCCAGCCTGGTTGCGCTAACCCACCGTCCGGGGTTCGCAGAATTGTTCCAATGTGCCGCAAGGTAGGCCTTGCCACTGAAGAGAGTCAGTGCACCCGAACAAAGAATCACAGCCGCCAATAGCAAAAGTCGAGCCGGGGGGCGAGTGAGATCAATCTCCATCGGCATGAACCGATAAACCAAGCTGTTGTTGAGCAGGGAATTGTACGTGCTTTCGGGTCCCCTGTTTCTGATTGTCATTCGATTCGTGCACATACTCTGGAACAATGTCCTGAATCTTTTCACGGACGAGTCCCGGAGAATCTAAGGACAAGCAGTTCTTGAGCTCGGCGAGGTGGCGCTGAAGTTGAAACCATCCAGTCAGCGGGCTTCGAATTTTCTTGATCTTTTCGAACGTGGTCGGCTGAAGTTCTTCGGTTTGATAGAAAAGTTCTTCGTTCAACTTTTCTCCTTCACGCAATCCGGTAAACCGGATTCCCACTTCGCGCACGGATCGCCCCGATAGTCGAATCAGTGTGCGAGCTAGATCGACAATTCTGACCGGCTCGCCCATGTCGAGAACTAGCGTGTCACCTGGGTCCCCGATCGCGTATGCTTGCAACACCAGCGAGACGGCTTCCCGCGCGGTCATGAAAAATCTCTTGATCTCCGGATGAGTGATGGTAAGAGGTTGACTCCGGCGTAATTGTTCCTGGAACAGTGGAACCACACTTCCATTCGAACCCAGCACATTCCCGAAACGCACGGATACGCAGCGCATTCCATTCGCCGGCCTGCACGCCACAATCAATTCCCCGATTCGTTTTGTGGCACCCATGATGCTCGTGGGATTCACGGCTTTGTCCGACGAGATCACCACAAAGCTGGGACAGCCACTTTCTTCCGCAATGTTGAGCAGGTTGAGTAGAGCAAAGACATTGTTTTTTACAGCCTCCTGAACATTTCGTTCCATCACGGGAACGTGCTTGTAAGCTGCGGCGTGAAACACTACGTCGGGTTTGTATTCTGCGAAAAGATTGCGGATATGCTCGCTGTCACACACGTCGGCAACAAAAAAATGTGTTTGCCGCGAAACCAGCGACTTTGAGAGTTCCTGCTCCAGGTAAAAGATTCCGGTCTCGCTTTGGTCCAGACAGAGCAGCGCGGATGGGCTGTATTCCAAAATCTGGCGGCATAGTTCTGAGCCAATCGATCCTGCCGCACCGGTCACCAGCACCACCCGTCCCTCGACTTGTTTCCTAACGGAATCCAAATCGATATCAACTGGGTCCCGCCCGAGAAGATCCTCTAGGCGCACTTCACGAAAGTCGCGAATACTGCCCTGCGCCGCGAGGATATCGCGGAGCGCAGGTACGGTTTTAAACCTGATAGCGCACTGTTCGCAGATCCGCGCGAACCTCTGCATCTGTTTCCCGGTGGCGGAAGGAACAGCGATCAGAATTTCGTCAACCGGGCACGCTGTGAGCAGCGACGGTAGTTCATCAACTGTTCCGATCACCGGAACTCCCTGAAGTTTTATCCCCAATTTCGAGGGGTCATCGTCGACACAGCCGACTAAATGGTAGGCATTCTGTGATCGTTTAAGTTCTCGGATGACGATCTGCGCAGCGCTGCCTGCTCCGATGAGCGCTACCTTTGTCCGGGGTTCGGCGGCTTCAGAGAGCGACTCGCTCAGGATACGTGAAGCCAATCGAACACCTGCCAATAAACCGATGCTCAGTAATGCCTCCAGAATATAAATTGTTCTTGGGAACGCGGTGACGCCCAAAATGAATCTAGTCATCACGAGAAAGACTGCGGACCCGGCTGCAATGGCTTTCACAATGTTGAGTGCGTCGCTCACTCCTGTGTAACGCCACCACCCGTGTAGCAGGCCAAATCTCTCGAATGCGGCCAGCCGGATCAGAATCAAAAGAGGCGCCGTCGACAACAACAGCCCGCGGTAAGGCAGAGAGAAGTCAAATCGCAGCAGCCAAGCTAACATGAGCGCAGTCAGAACCAGACAAGCTTGGAAAAGCGCAATGCACCAAGTCCGATACTGCAGAATCATCGACGGCGTGGGCCTAAATGGAATTGTCATAGGGAGGGCTCGCATCTAAATCAGGTTTCTATTCAGGGGAAATTCGCCGGGCGCGGAATTATCTTGTAACCGAATGCATCACTTCGTCGACGACGTCGCAAGTCGCCAGTAGGTCGTCCTCGGAAAGGGTTGGATGGACAAGGAACATCACGCTCGTCTCCCCCAATTCCTGTGCCACCTTTAAACGCTGCTGCGGCCGCCACTCTGGCGGGAATGCATTCTCAAGGTAGATTTCGGGGCAAATTCCGGGGAAGCATGGGACCCCTTTTTCGTTGATTTCGGCAATAATTTGGTCGCGGCCGTGTCCCGATTTGACGCGCTCTGGGCGGAGAAATACGCAATATTTGTAATAGGAGTGGCCGATTTCACTGGGCGGCGAAGTGACACGTAAAGCCGGGCAGTCGGAGAATCTGCGGCTGAGGACGGCGGAATTCCTTCGGCGAATCGCGACCCACTGTGGCAGCTTGCGAAGCTGCGCCCTGCCAATTGCCGATTGCATTTCGGTAAGCCGCCAATTGGTGCCGAACGTGTCATGCACCCAGCGAAAATTGCGTGAATTCTGGTCTTTCGAAACGGCGTGGCAGTTCGTGCCGTGATCCCTGAACGCTTTGGCCGGCTCCCAGACGGAATCGTCGTTGGTCGTCAGCATCCCGCCTTCTCCGCCGCTAGTCATAATCTTGTCCTGGCAAAACGAGAAAGCGGCAGCATCGCCGAAGGACCCAACCGGCTGGCCTTTGTAGCTAGCGCCGTGTGCCTGAGCGCAATCTTCAATCACTTTCAAGCCGTGACGGCGGGCCAGTTCACCAATGGAATCCATGTCGCAGGGCCACCCGGCCAGATGGACCGCAATGATCGCTTTTGTACGCGAGGTTAGAAGTGGCCGAATAGTCGCGGCAGTCAGGTTCTGGCTGTCTCGATTCACATCCGCGATAACGGGCACCGCCCCACGCATGACCACGGAACTTGCTGTCGCGATAAATGTGCGGCTGGGGACAACGACTTCATCGCCCGCGCCAATTCCTAAAGCGTAAAGTGCCAGCTCGAGCGCAACGGTGCCGTTGGCTACAGCTACCCCGTGCCTGCAGCCAGCAAACGCCGCGAACTCTTTTTCGAAAAGCTGACCCTCTTCGCCGGTCTTGTAGTTGATTCTGCCGGACCTCAACACCGCGGACGCGGCTTCGATTTCATCCGCATCAAAGAACGGCCAGGGTGCGAACCGTCGTTCGCGATTCGAATGAACTTCCACAACATCATTCGTGACGGGACTCGTTAGCATAATTTCCTTCCGCTGGACGCCGCCATGGAGATCACGCCAGCAAGCTGGACGCGGCGGTGTATTCGTGCAGGGACGCCAACCGCGACGATGTGATCAGGAAAATTCTTGGTGACCACCGCACCCGCGCCAATGATCGTGTGGCAGCCAATTTCTATGGATTGCAGCACGGTGGCCCCAAGCCCCAGGTGCGAGAACGATCCAAGGCGAGACGATCCTCCCATAGTTGCGTTCGGGGCAACGTGCGCGTAATCGCCAATCTCGACGTCGTGTTCGACTACCGCGCCGGAATTTACGATGACTCCAACACCGATTTTGGCCTCAGCGTTAACCACCGCTCCCGCCATGACTGCTGTTCCTCGGCCCAATGCGGCGGCTTTCGATACGACGGCACTGGGATGCAGCAAGGTCAGAATCTCGATGCCCCAATTGCTGCAGCGATCAAAAAGAAATTGTCGCGAATCGGCTGCTCCGACACCCAGGGCAACGGCAACCGGCGAACGCAAGGCTTCCTGCCGCAACCACTGACCATCGCCGTGGACTTGATAGCCAAGAACTGTTGCCCCTTTTAGCTGCTCGCGATCATCCACGAAACCCGCGAATTTGTTGTCGCCGCGGGAAATCAGGATGTCGGCCACAACTTTTCCGTGGCCCCCGGCACCGTACACGAAAAGTCGTCTCCGGCTCACGGCTCGGTCCGCCCGCTTCCCAAAAATTCCGGCATGCTAACGTGACCGCCGTGGGCCACGCCTTCGCCCGCCAACACAGTCCACATCGTGCGCAGCAGAATCCGCGCATCCAGCAGCGAACTCCAATTCTCCACGTACCACACATCCAGCGCGAACCGCTCCTCCCAGCTGGTCGCGTTTCTACCGTTCACCTGCGCCCACCCGGTCATCCCCGGCTTCACCTCATGCCGGCGCATCTCCTCCGCGCTGTAGCGTTCCAGGTACTGCATCAGCAGCGGCCGCGGCCCCACCAGACTCATGTCGCCGCGCAGCACATTCCACAATTGAGGCAACTCATCCAGACTCAACGCCCGCAGCACCTTCCCGAGTGCTGTCAGCCGCGCCTCATTGGGCAGCAGCCGTCCCTCCGCGTCCAGCGCCTCTCGCATCGTTCGAAACTTAAGCAACTCGAACGCTGTGGCCTTGTAACCCGGACGTGTTTGACGGAACAGCACAGGCGCGCCGTCGCAGACGCGAATGGCTGCCGCAATCGCCGCCAGCAATGGCCAGCTAAGCAGCAGCGCGCCAGCCGCCATGCCAACGTCCATCACCCGTTTTACAGCTCGCTTCATCGAGAGACCGCCGCCGTATTCCACTGCTCCCAACCGCGCCCAATGTCGCCGCCACCCCTTACTTTGAGAAATTCCTCGCAGTTGAACTCCTCCGGCACAGACGTCCTCTGCCCCAGCACGTAACGATAAATTTGCTCGACCTCCGCCGCAGTTCGATTAACGTCAAACATGGTCTGTACCAGCATCCTGCCGGCGTGCGCCTGGTTGCGCATCGCGCTGTAGTGATTTCGAACGAATAAAATCGCCTCGGAAAGTGCGCCAGGATCGCCGACCGGCACAGTGATGCCTGTCGATCCATCCTTGACCACCTCTACCAGCCCGCCAGTCCGGGAAGCGATCGTCGGGATTCCACACAACAAAGGTTCGACAACCCCTCCGCAATTTTCTGAGTTCGGGACGTGTGCTACACAGTCGAAATCCCAGATCGCGGACGTCACTTCTTCCTGATTGAACGCACCTGGCATGATCACCGCGCCGCACGAGCGCTCCCGCGCGTATTGCCTGAGCTTTTCAAAATACCTAGGATCCGTTCCCCAAGGGCCCCCAATCAAAACGCCGCGAATGGAACGGTCTTTTTCGGCGGCAAGCGAGATACCATCGATCAGGTCTTCGTGGCGCTTTAGTCCGACTCTCTGCATCAGGTACCACTTAGGTGCGTATACGTAACTGATGTTCCCTACCACGAACTCCGAATCGGCCAGCCCGAGATGCCTACGGAGCTGTCCCGTTCGCTGTTCGTTGAAGCGCTCGTTTTCAGTGCCTGCATAACTCAGAAGCACCCGTTCACTATGGACTCCCGCCCGCAAATAGTGTGACAAGATCGCACGGCTCGTTGCGATCCAATAGTCCTTCGCCGTCGCCGTCGCCAGTTCCAACATTCGAAATGGGAACCTTTCCATATGAAACGGGCCCGGCACTTGAAACACACGCGGCACAGGATAATACCCACGCAAAGCCAATCGCGCCATAATCGCCGCTTTCACGTGGTGCGCATGGATTAAGTCCGGCTGTACAAGGTCAACCAGTCGTCGCAGTTGCTCGAGGCTGCGATTGGTTGCGAACGGTCGCAGCGGCAACAGTGTGTAATCTATGCGATGGACTTGTGCGCCGTTTGCGATCCACTCACTTGTTACTGGTCCTTCCAGGTCTGGAAGGGCGACGTGCACCTCGATTCCTCTCCGGGTTAGGACCCCAGCTTGCGCACTTGCCCAGCGACTCCCCTGCGACGTCTTAGACAGGTGAAGTACCTTCATACATGTCCCACGGAACGTCCAACCGTCATGCTGTTCTCCGAAAGCGTATACAAGACGTAAGAATCCGAACTAACTTGGTAAGCGTGCTGCGTCGACAGACCTAACCCGTACCTGGTCGAGGAAGTCTCGTCGCCATTTTCTTAGCATTTCCGGACTAAATTGCTTAACCTTTTCATAATTCCGCTCAGCCATTTGCTTCATGCGCTCCGGGGAACCGGCCACGTCCAGAATCTTCCTAGCCAAGCCATCTACGTCCCCTGCGGGAACTATATCGACTGGTTCGAGCAGTTCTGGGATACCACCCATGTTAGAACCTATACAGGGACAGCCACGCGCCATAGCCTCAAGTAACGCGCGAGGCAATCCTTCGGCTCGGGAGGGCAGAATGAACAAGTCGATAACGTCCAGGAAATCGCGGACGGGTTTGCCGGAAGGCAATTGTCCGAGGAACGTCGTGTGGTCGGCGATTCCGAGCCGAAGCGCCATCTGTTTCAGCACACCCATGTAACGGCCATCTCCGACAAGTTTAATCAGTAGGTCAAGTCCTCGATTTCGGCACAGTGCAGCGGCACGTAGGAGAACGTCGGGGCCTTTGTACATCTGTGACAGGCTGCCGATGAATCCAAGGCGAAAGGTCCTACCGCGGTTGCTATCTTGCACAGTCCGTTCTTCGATATGGCGATACCGATCTTTTATGGTTTGAGATGAAGCGAGGCCAGCATCCATCGAGGCGTCAGAGAAACCCACCGACGAAGAAGTCTTGCCAGGTGGGTAGCGCTCCTGAAGGGTGGTCTGGGTGACATAGTGGACCGCAACCGCTCCCATGCACATCCTTTTCAAATCACGCACTGCAGCACGACGAAAAACTGGCCGAAAAACGACCTCAACGGTTCCTGCTCCGAGCGCATCCCAAGGGTCAGGAAGATAGGCCTCAGACTGGAGCACGGCTTGCCGAACAAGGGCTTGGAGCTTGGGGAGGGTGCGCAGGTATTCCCAAGGACCGTTGTAGTCCGGTAACGCATGAAACGTAACAGAAGGCCCGTCCGCCCTCGCTTCCATAGGCCATGCGCGCTTGCTCGTTCCAACACGGGCAAGCACCGTCACTCGATCGAACACTTTAAGAAAGTTTGCCCATACTGAGTAATGTACGGGTCCGTCGCCACAGATCATCCCACCATCCGCAACGGAGAAATGCACATCGCTTGTGACTAGGAGATTCACCTTCGTCGTCTTTTCATCCAGAGAAAGGGGCCCGCCTGAGGTGGAGGGTCTTCATAACTGTCCATCGCAGATAGGTCGGGCACGTCCAACCGCAGTTCCCAATGGGGTTCCACTCCATCGTGTGAAGCCCTTGCGGCCAGGGAAAACTGCGCCGCTGCCTCTTGAGGTTTCAACCGTTTGCGAGGCAAACCTTAATCGGTGGCGAGATGTAGATATCCAGACAACCGTCCATGGAATCGCGAGATACTGCACAATGAAGTAGAGAACGTTGTCTGAATCTTGAATGACCATACAAACGCTCGCGATGACCATCCCAGGCAGTAGCATCCTCCGTGCGTCTGTTGTCCAAAGCCGCCGGGACAGATTCGAAAGTTTGCCCAAGACCAAGCCCATTAGTGCGAAAGAAATCGGTATCCCCAAGTAGCCGAAGTTCAACATTGCTTCGCCCAACTGTCCGTACATTCGAGAAGACCGGTACGCGCCAATGCCGTAAGTACCCGGACCATTTTCAAGTTCTGTCGTCCACTTAAGTTTTGTCGGTGGCCGTTCGGGCCAAAGCACTCTCGGAACAAGCAGGCTCAGAGTACCTAGGTAGGTCTGTCCCCTAGCTAGTTCCACATCTTGTCCACTCCCGAGTTCTTGCACGATAAACGCCTCAACATCCGAGCGACTATAATCGGCGATCAGGACGTTCTCTATTGACCGCCCCGATAGGTTGAGCAAAGACTCTCTCCCCTGTAGGGTAACCGCAGCACCAATGCCTTCATAACCGAAATCCTTAAAAAAGACGTAGTAATAGCTAAAAACGATGGTGGCGATACCCAAGAAAATGAGCACCCTCTTCGACAATGGGCGGAATACCTGATGAACAATTCCCGCGGCGAAAAAGCAGTTAACGACAATGTTGCTACGGCTTCCGCGCAACCCACCGAACACTACCTCCAACGCCAAGAACACTGCCCCACAAACGCCCAACAACAGCCATGGCGTTCGCCTGACCGGTCCCTGCCTCATTCGTTTCTGTCGCAAACAGCCGAGGATGAGTACCGCCATTAATGGCGCCGATTCCGCGATTACCAATAGCGCTCCCTTGTTGCTCCATGCCTCGCGATCGTAGAGATATTTGTCAACGTACCCGCTGATTCCGCCGAAATCCGAATATACATAGAGCTGCATGGCAACCGATGCAAGAATTACCAGCAGCCCAAACAGAACCATCCGACTCCGGTGGATTATCCAAATTTTCTGGAAATTCGTGTCCGCCGAGACGTTTACCACGCGCGAAAAGACGTAAATGAAAATCGTTAAGCCAACCAGATTGATGCATCCGGCCACTCCGAGCCAAGGGCGGAAGTCTTCAGGCTGAATTGGCAAAGCTATAATCCTGTAGTCCCAATAAACCTGGAGCATTGGGGCCAAATACGTATTGTGATAACCGAGGACGGATACCAGGAGCAAAGGATCGGTAAATAGTCGCTCCTGCTTCACAGCGCTCACCAGAGAAGACAGGCAGATCGCCCCACAAACCGTAGCCGGAATAACAAACCAATGCAAAAATCTGTGATCGAGCGTTATAAAGACGCAAGTGACTGCAATATTTAACAGAGTCGCATTCAGGATGTATCTGGGGATGTCAAAACTTCTAGGCCAGCCGGACTTCTGGCCAGAATCTGCACTGGGTGTATCAGCAATCCCTACTGTGACCATCTCACTCATTCCTACCTATGTGCACACAGCTTCGCCCCGTCACTTACAGGCGACATGTGACCTAAGCCATGGAAAAAGAATCGCTTACTTCAATTTCGTTCGTTGGCACTTCACAACGAAATCAATTCTTATCGCCGAGTTCGCCGCCTTCGTCCTGCGAACCGTAGCGGTAATGGCTTTGGTAATAGCCATCGTGGCGGATGTCGACGTCGTTCAGCACCACGCCAATCAGCCGAGCGCCCACATCGCGCACGTGGAATTGCGCCTGCTGCGCTAGCTCCTGCGGCGTGAACCCCCCGCGCACCACCAGAATCGCACCTTCCACCATCGTCACCAGAATCCTTCCGTCGGTAACGTTCAGCAGCGGTGGCGCGTCGATGAGCACAAACTGATACTCCGCCATGGCTTCCGCGATGAGCTGCTGCATGCGATCGGAGGAAAGCAACTCGCTTGGATTTGGTGGCACCGGCCCGCAAATCAGGCAATCGAGATTGGCAATTCCGGTGGGCCGCACCAGCGAATGCCAGTCGTCTTCTCCGGTGAGGAAGGTCACCAGTCCCTCGGAACGGTCTTCAATGTTGAAGAGCTTGTGCACGCAAGGACGGCGCATATCCCCGTCGATGAGCAGCACGCGCTTCCCGAGTTGTGCCAGGGAAATGGACAGGTTGCTGGCGACGGTGGTTTTGCCCTCACCTGGTTCCGCGCTAACGAACGTAAGCGAACGCGGTGGCCGGCCGGCGGCCGAGAGCAGAACAGAGGTGCGCAACCCGCGGAAAGCTTCGGAAAGCGCTGACTGTTGCGTGCCGATGCCGTCGATGCGGATCCAGGCTTTACCGTTGCGGTTCTCAAACGAATTGAGCTTGCCATTTCCGTTGTGGTTGGTCGCGGCTTTCTGCGGCAGGCCGTATACGCTTATGCCGCCACGGTCCAGCGATTCCCGCGAAGGGATCAACGCCAGCGCGGGAACATGCAGGATGCGCTCGATATCGTCAGAATTTTTCAGCGTGTTGTCCAAGTGCTCTTGTAGGAAGGCCAGCCCCACTCCGCAGGCTAAGCCGAGCACCAACGCTAATCCCACGTTCAGGAAAGGCCGGGGACGAACCGGGCGGGTCGGGGGCACAGCTTCATCGACCACGCGGATGTTGCTGGCGTTCATTCCTGCGGACATGCCGGCTTCCTTCAGACGTTGCAGCAATCCTTCGTAGAGTTGCTTGTTGGTGTCTACCTCGCGCTTAAGGATGTTGTATTGAACCGCTCTTCCGGCCACGAGATTGGCTTGATTCTGTTGTTGCTCGAACGCGTCGCGCACTAAATCCTCGCGGTGAACCGCGGCTAGGTAGTCGTCCACGATCCCCTGCGCCGCGCGTTGCCGCTCCGCATCCAGCCTCTTCTCGGTTTCGTCGATTTGGCTCTGAATTTCTTTGACCTTAGGGTAATCGCCGGTAAACGTAGGCGCCAACGCGGCCTTTTGCCGTTCCAGTTCAGACAAGCGCGACGTCAGATCCTGCATCAATTTGTTATCGACGACGCCAGGCAATGCGCTGTTATCGCCGGCTTCGGTCAACCGATAAACTGATTCTTTCGCGTAACGTTCCGCTTGCGCTTTGGTCAACTCGTCCTGCAATTGGCGCAGCCTCTCGTTGACGATGTTTTCCGTATCGCCCTTTTCGGTCTGCAGGAAAAGCAAGCCATTCTGCTGCGCATACAACTGCAGGTCGTCTTCGGATTTTTCCAGTTTCGCCTTGAAGCTTTCCAATTGCTTGGAAAGCCACTCCGATGCTTTTTGTGCCGCCTGCCACCGGCTTTCCAGATTTTCTTGAATGTAGTTCGCTGCAAGAGCATTGACCGTTTGCGCCGCAACGTTGGGATCTTGCGATTCGAAGCTGATTTGAACGAGCCGACTTCGCCGCACAGGATCGACGCTTAACCGATCCTTGAATTTGCGCAGGACGGTTTGCTCCGTGTCGGGGTCAACGACCGCATCGGAACCGGGAGTAGCTGCGTGCGCGTTGGGAAACAGCCAACTATCCTTTGGAGGATTGAATTCGGCGTCCTCGTCCAGGTGCAACTGATCGATCACGCGCCGCGCCAGGGTTTCACTTTGCAGAACCTTGTACTGCGTCTCCAGATAATTGTCAGAGACGTTCTCGAGCTGAAAAAGCTCCTGGACCGTCGGGATATTGGCGTTTTCTTTTTGAATTTCCAGGAGCGCTTCCGCGCGAAAGATCCGCTTTTCTCGAATTGTCGCGATCAGAGTAATGGTGAAGGCGGCCAGCAGAACCGAGAAAATGGTCCAACGGCGCTTTTGCATGGTTCGCCAGTGCGCTCGAAGATCCGGCCCCCCGATCGCTTCATCGAGCAAATATGGCTCAACCGGCTCTGGCCGGAGGCGGTCCAATTTTGTGCGTCCCGGATCAAACACCTGAATTTTGTGTTCGTCTTCCACGTCACCACCTGTAGATTGCGGCGCCACCGAGAGCCCCGGCGATGCCAAATGTGCTCTGCTGTAAGGTCCGCAGCGTTTCTTTGCTGGCGCTGTTCGGAATGAACAGAACGTCGTTCGGCTTTAGCAACGGGGCCGGCTCCTTGCCTTCCATGATCTTGTCCAGATTGATGGCAACTTCCCGGCGGGACCCATTCGAACCTTCAGCAACAAAAATTCGCGCTGCCTTGCCCTTGGAGTTGGGCGTCATGCCCTCGGCAAGCGCGACCGCTTGCAACACGGAGATGTTTTCGTTGGTCTTGAGCACAAAGCCCCCTGGTTTATTGACTTGGCCCACGACGTACACGATGCCGGCCCGCGATACCTTGACCACATCGCCGGGATAAACCAGGACATTGCCCCGAGAATTTGTGGAATCGAGCACATCCTTGAGATTGATTGAGACGCTTTCCGTGGAAGAACTGGGTTCTGTCGCGGAGCTCGACGAATCACTGCCAGAGAAATTGGGTTCCGAACCCGTGGAAGGATGCGGTGGATCGTTACTTACCAAGGCCCCCATGGCAGGATTTCCGGTGTCGCTGGGATGCCGCATGATGATGATCGTGTCTCCGGCATCGTCCGCCAGCCCTTGCGCCATGGACAAAACTTCAACCAGCGTCTTTGCGCGGCGAATCTGATAAACGCCCGGCTTTTGCACCGACCCGAAAACCGAAACTGGGTGGCTTCTCATGTCTTGCACGAAAACGCTCACTTGCGGGTCGACCATGTAGGAGTGACGTAACCGATCCTCAAGTTCCGCTTGCAATTCGCGGGTGCTCAAACCCGCGGCGGGCACAGCGCCGAGCAGCGCGAGTGAGATGGTGCCGTCATCGGAAACGCGAACCGTGCGGTTCAGATCGGGCGCCTCCAACACGGAAATGTCCAGCAAGTCTTCCGGCCCAATCTCGTAATCACCCAGAGGCGAAACCACCGTGGAACTTTTTGTTTCCCTCGCCAGTTCGCTAATTCTCTGGTTGTAGTCCTGCGTCGTCTCTTCTTTATAGCTTGAGTGATCCGCGGCGGGCTCGGAACTGGGGGCCGCTTCCTGTTGCGCAGCCATCCGAGCCGGAAATCCGAAGGTTGCCAGAATCAGGAACACCGAGATCGGCACCAGTGCTTTAGCTATGTTGGCTCGAATCGTACCCTCCATAAGCTGGCTTTCCAAAGCCAAGTGCCACTCGCCTCATTGCGACGGGCTGGTCGTGGACTTGCCCTTGGTTCCCAGATACACGCCAATGCCGGCTGCTGCGCCTCCCGCGACAACCAGGCCAATCAACAGCGCATTGCTTTTTTTCGCCCCTGCGCCACCGAGTTGAACAAACAAAGTAGACTCGTTTCCGGACCGCACTACCACATCTGGAAGGTCGTAAGTTTGGAATCCCGGATGCACGACATGGAGTGTATAAGTGCCGACAGGCAGCTCACTGAATTGAAAATTTCCTTCCGCGTCGCTCGTGGTCTTGAAGGTCTTCCCGCTTGCATCTGTCAGCGTGATATTGGCGTCGCGAACGATGAATGACTGAGAATCAACAACGTTTCCCTTGATCGAGCCCATCCCAGGCTGGGGAAGCGGAGTTTCCTGGCCAGCGGTATTCTGCGTTGGGTCTTGTCTGAGTGGCCGGCGTGGATCCGCGTTCGAGGTCGGTCGAAGACCCTCGGGTTGCAACAAAATTGACTGGCTACCTTGCGTAAGTACCAAGGAACCCGCCTGCAGTCGCACCTGTGCTTCCTGATTTTTGAGCAAGCTGAGTTGGCCAAGAACCAGAGCGTCTGGTCTCGTCTTCAACGCCACGCCATCGTGCTTCGAAAAGGTCACTTCGATATGCCCCCAAGATCGGAAACCGAGGGTTCCGCGCTCCAGCGAAATCGCCAGGTTTCCCCCGTCCTTGGTCAGCTTGGCGCTGGTATTGGGACCTAGCCATAGTCTTTCCTGCGGAGTGGAAGCCAGGAGCAAAGCGGAATCCTCATGGGTACTGAGCGAATCGCCGCTGGAAACGATGCTGCCATTCAGCAGCGGTTGCCCATTTCTGTCGGCAGCGCCGGTCAGTTTCGCCACTGCTATTGACTGAGAAGCGGTGCTGGATGCTTCAGACGAAGATGGTGTCCCCGCATCGGGCCGCAAATCACCGCTAGAAATGGGGGTGCTTGTCGACACACCCGGACTTCCTAAGACCGGCTGCGACAGGAGCAGCACTGAGCAAAGCAGGGCAGCTAATCCCTTTCCGCTTATTGCTCGTATTTTCGTCATTCCTTTCTCCTTTAACAGCTTTCGATTTTGCTAGGCGGCCGAAAAATGTAGCGCTTTTACTATGGCTTCGCGGGAAGCCGTTGTGTACGTGCGCCGAATGTTCTTTTCGTCAGACATCCAATAAATTTCAACAACGTCTGATCCCTCTCCTATCGCTACGATCCTCACCTGGGGTCGTCTCGAAAAAATCTGTGTACAAATCGACAAGGCAGCTCCAGGTAGGTCGAGGGGGACAATCACGCAGTCTGGATTGGTACGTTCCGTGGCGGGGACAATCGCGCTTTCTTCACTCACATCGCCGACAACTTCGATGTCCGGCTCTTCCCGGATGGTGTCATAGAGCATGTCGCGCCAAACCCTCGTGGAGTTCGCAATTAACACGCGAATCTTTTCTTGTTCCAACGCTATGCTCTCAGGATTCGCATGTTCCCCAAAGGCAGGGCGCACAACAAGGTCCATCGGTGTCCAATTTTGGTCCGGTACCTTTCCGATAGAAGTACTGAATCTCGGGACTGAATCTCGCTATGAGGAGCTGCCGGGAGGCCGCGAAGCAAAGCCGATTGCCAAAAGGCAGGTAATTAAAACTACATCAACATATGCAGCCGAATGAGGTTCTGCCTGTATACTTAATGAATGCCATTTAAGGTACTTTTTCGGTTCAACCACAACCACAAGGGGAGCGGCGTTGAACAAGACAAATTCAAAGCGCGGCAATTTTATCGGCCCATCTCGGCTACAACCATGCGGTAGCTTTTGACGACAGGTCGGTCCAAGGTGCGAATATCAGCGTGCTGTTTGCAAACGCAACATTGGGTTTCAACTACCGCAATTGCCCAGTTAATTTCGAGCTTGGCTCGTAAGCATCGCCACGCGGTTCGAACGCTCGGTTTTCTCACTTCAATTGCCCTCATCGGAACATTGGTAAGTTGTTCCAGTAGTGGCACTTCCAGTTCCGGTGGCGGCAATGCCAAGGCGACAGCTCCCTCCATCACAACTCAACCTTCGGCTCAGACCGTGACCGCAGGCCAGAGCGCGACTTTCAATGTAGTCGCCGCAGGCACTTCTCCGCTCTCTTATCAATGGCAGAAGAATGGAACAAATATTAGCGCGGCCACCGCCACCAGCTACTCCACGCCGCCCACAACATCGGCCGATAACGGATCGATGTTTGATGTGATTGTGACCAACGCGGCGGGAAGTGTGACCAGTCACCAGGCATCCCTGACTGTCTCCTCAGCCTCTCCCCCTACGACAGGTGGGTCTGGTGGGTCTTCCATAGATGTGGTCACCTACCACTATGACAATATGCGCGACGGCCAGAATACCAACGAACTGACGCTGACGCCCACGAATGTAAACGTTAATAGCTTTGGAAAACTTGGTGAATTTGCCGTCGACGGACTCGTGGATGCTCAACCGCTGTTGCTGTCGAACTTGGCGATTCCCGGTGGAACCAAGAATGTCCTTTACGTTGCAACCGAGCATGATTCCATTTATGCGTTTGACGCCGACAGCATAACGAGCACGGGCGGAACCGTGCTGTGGCATGTGAGCGCTCTGCTTTCTGGGGAAACCACTAGCGACACTCGAGATTGCACCCAGGTTTCCCCTGAAATTGGCATCACTTCCACGCCGGTCATCGACCGCGCCAGAAATGCCATTTATCTCATAGCGATGTCCAAGGACAGCAGCGGAAATTACCACCAGCGTATTCATGCTCTCAATCTGGCGACTGGCGCAGAGATGTTCGGCGGCCCTACGACAGTGCAAGCCACCTTCCCTGGCACTGGCGACAATAGTTCGAACGGCTCGGTGGTCTTCGATCCAAAGCAGTATAAAGAGCGCGCCGGTCTCCTGGAACTTAACGGAACGATTTACACTACGTGGGCTTCCCATTGCGACCATCGGCCGTACACCGGTTGGGTGATTGCGTATAGTGCCAACACGCTGGCGCAGACTAGCGTTCTGAATTTGGTTCCCAATGGCAGCGCAGGCGCAACTTGGATGTCTGGCGGGGCACCGGGCGCAGACGCGTCGGGCAATATTTATTTCATCATGGGCAATGGGGATTTCGACACGACTTTGAATGCGTCGGGATTCCCGGCGAACAGCGATTGCGGCAATTGCTTCGCAAAAGTTAGTTCGACGGCGCCACTAGCCTTGCTCGATTACTTTACGCCGCTCAACACGGTATCCGAATCGGACGCCGACACCGATTTTGGGTCAGGAGGCGAGCTTCTGCTGCCCGATGTGGTCGATGGCAGCGGAAACACCCGGCATCTGGCGGTGGGCTCCGGAAAAGATTCGAATATTTACGTGGTGGATCGCGACAACATGGGTAAGTTCAATGGCAGCGCGGACAACATCTATCAATTGATTTCGGGCCAGCTTGCCGGTGGAGTGTATTCAACGCCGGGTTATTTCAATGGCACTGTGTATTACGGGGCGGTGGGCGATTACATTAAAGCTTTTCCCATTGCGAAAGGCTTGCTGTCGCTGACGCCGTCGTCCCAGTCGGTGCAGAGCTTCGCGTACCCCGGCGCCACTCCAACGATTTCTGCCAACGGCACCAGTAACGGGATCGTGTGGGTGGTGCAGAACAGCAGCCCCGCGGTTCTGCATGCGTACGATGCCACGAATTTGGCCAACGAATTCTACAATTCGAATCAGGCCGCAGGCGGAAAAGACAACTTCAGCAACAACAAATACATCACTCCGACCGTCGCGAATGGGAAAGTCTACGTGGGCACGTCCAGCAGCGTAGCGGTGTTTGGCCTGCGTTGATGTGTCCACCAAAGCGAGAGATGGAAAGAGGACGGCAGTTTTTACTCACCTGCTCAATCGCTCGGCAACCTGCGGTTCGATCAGCTGTACGAGCATGGCACGGTTCTTCAACTGTTTCTTTTGCAGGATACTGTGCACGTGGTTTTTTACGGTTTGCAAAGAGAGATTGAGCCGCCCTGCGATTTCCTTGTTGGCTAGTCCTTGTGCGAGCAACGATGTGAGCTGGTGCTCGCGAGGAGTTAGCTCGCACGTAGACTGTGGGAGCGTTGTATCTGCACCCGGATGGTCGGCGATAAAGTTAAAAAGAGCTCGTTCCAAATGTGGGGGGCATACCACCGCGTTTCTCTCCAGGCGGTGGGCTGCTCCTAAGATTTGCCTTGCGGATGCATCCTTCAGAACATAACCTTCAGCGCCCGCTCTCACAGCCTTGAGAAATATCTGCGGGTCGTCTTCCATACCAATCATCAGAATCTTTGTGTGCGGGGCGGCATCGTGGATGGCCCGCGTAGTTTGAAACGCGCGGTCATCCCATTCCGGCCGGAATACCACGATCTGGGGATTTACTCGCGGCTCCGAGGCACTCAACAGTACGGAACAATCAGGCGCACCCGTAACGCGAAAGCCTTTGTCGCTGCGAAATAGCCGAACCAATGACTCCCGAAAGAAACGATTCGCGGTAATGACCAATATCGTTTCCATTGAAAACTCGACGAACCGCGTTTCTCGAGTGAATCGAATCCGAAGCGCAGTCTCGAAGGCCCGTTTAAGTGGGTGCTCATCCTAATTGTCATCTTGTGGAAATGTCAATCGATTATCCGATAGAACCTTGCGTTGGACTGATACGCGCCGTACTAGTATTATTTTTTAACTAAATTTGAAATGCGTCATCTCGCCTCAAGGCCCCTCTTAGAAATCGCCCCGAGAAGTGGATGACCTACTGACGAGGCTAGCAAAGATCACAGCCGTATATGGACACTTGCCCAACAACTGAGATATAAACAGCCATTGAGCGCATGCGCGATTCAGGCTCTCTGCTGGAATATCAGTTACGTAATTAAAGTGAGTCGTTATGAGCAAGATCTGGGAAGCTCTCCGGGACGCTGAACGCCTCAAGAATAGGCGCGCCCACGCAGAGGATCTGCAGAATCAATACGACCTGGTAATTGACCGGCGCTCTACCAAACGCGCGTTGGCGAATGCGCCCGTTTCGGTTTACGGATATGGAGTCGCAGACGACCCATTCCACGAAGGAACCGAAGCAACTTCTGTTAACGCTCGCGGTGGGCTAATCACCCTGACTACTGCTGTCAAGACTGGCCAGACGCTGTTACTGATAAACGAAATTAACCACAAAGAGCAAAGGTGTACGGTGGTTCGCCACGGGATTACCTATTTAAATAGGACCGGCATTGCCATTGAGTTTCCCCAACCCGTACCGGATTTTTGGGGTTAGCCTGTTTCAGAGAGACCTTCGGATGGCTCTGATTCAGGAGGAATTTTAAGCATTGATCGAGTATAGGTAGGAATTCCTTCGGAGCCCAGTAGTCGCCGCGATCTTGCACATGTCAATCACGGGATGCCGAGGGCCGCTGATACGAAGCCACCGGGCTAAGCCGGGGAGGCGAGGAACAAACGCGGCCGGATACACACCGTTACCCCTTGGGCATTTAGTACCACCGTTCTATTCCCGCCTTGCTGACCGGCACCCTAACCTGCCGAAAGCGGAAGGGTCACATTTCGCAAGGCCCTGGAAGTGTCGCGTGACAGGAGGGAACGGGTCCAATGAGCAACGACGTCTTAACCAAAGTCCGGGAAATTTTTGAAGAACTTTTTGAGGTTGATCCGCACTCTGTTTCCCTGGAGACGAAAGCGTACGATATTCCTGCGTGGGACTCGGTGGGCCACTTATCCCTCTGCGGCGTTTTGGAAGAGTCTTTCGAAATACGATTCGATGTAAGTGACCTAGGCGAGGTGAACAGTGTTCGCGCAATCGTCGCCATGGTTGAATCCAAGAAGGGGCTACTGGTTGAAGCCTGAAGTGATGCCGTAATAACTTTGTGACCAAGCCATTAGATCGACTATCTCACTTCCGATGAACGCCCCATAGTGCGACTGCGCGGTCTCATCGATAGCTACGGCGCAGCTGAAGGAATATCTAGGACTTTCGGCAGCTCGATTAATTCTCAAATCACGAGGCTTTCTTCTCCGTAAAATTCTCACCATCGGGAGTTGTCCCAATGCCCGCCCTTGATTGCGGCCTCACGGTATTCGCCGCAATGTCGCTGGCAGAAAGGGCGTGCCCCTCGTCAGTCATCTTCCGTGCAGCGTCACTCGAATACCTCCGCTCCGCACGTTTTAGCAACCAGCACAAAAAACAGAAAAACAGTATAACCAGCCAAGTAATCATCTCTGGCGTAAACACTATCGAACACATACTTAGCCGCGTTGATCTGGTCAATGTTTTGTACATTGATTGTCGCCTCTCCGCGATTTGGTGGCCTAGCACGATACTGGCAGCACTATGCCATCCGAGGAAGAGTACGCACATCCCATTCGACTCGAGTACCAGACATAGATCGGTAGCTCTACCGGTACCATCCGCTGCAACCTATTGCAATGCTTTGACTTGGGGCCAATCGCCAAAAGTTAGGAGTGGCAAATTGCTGTTCCCAAGTTGTCGGGCAAGACTTTTCTGGCGAGATAATAACCTTTTTGGCTGGAGACGTCGACAAATTCGAACGCAGCAAGACGACAGCTGGACAACCGGGTCGCTCGGCTCAATGTGGATGCAAGGCCCTATATTCTCGGGCTTGGGACAGGGCCAAACCGACAGATAATAATACAAGGTTGATTATTGGAACGATCAGAACGCGCTAGTTCGCGCCACGCCGGCTGTCCGGGATTGCCTATTGAAAAAGACCAAACGATCCGGAAGAAGAACCGTCGCAGTAGCCATAAAAACTCCTGAGCGAGAATCATTGTGTCAGGTCGATTTTCTTCGTCGACAAAATCCGGGTTTAACGCGCACGCACAGCCGCGCTTGGTCTTTCTGTTGATCTGACCTACGCGATGACGTTGGCGGCACTATGAGTTCTGAAGCGTTTCCGTTGCCGACAGAATTCTTTCCCAGAAAGTGTAGTAGATCCTTCCGGCTGCGGCCCACCCGGGGCAAATGGCCTAGAATGGCTCCGCGAGCTTGCACGAGAGAACGGCCGATAAGTCTCGCAACCAAACTTTCCCATCCGAATGCTCCCGCGCGACATTCTACCGCCTGGCCACGGTTTTCCCGGCATGGACTTCCAACCGGTCAAGGGGCAAGTTCCCCGCATTTCCGTTACTTCTTCGTCACTCCTGCTCTTTATTTTTTCGCACTGAGCTGAAGCCGTCATAACCTCAACACGTTTCCTCAGGAGAGAATGACATGTCCATGGCTGCCGGTACGCTCTTGTCCTGCCTCGAAATTCTGGTTTTCATTTTGATCATTGGTTTCGGGATTCTTGGGATTCTCGCATTTTTGCAGACCGCCCAAACGCGCGACGAAGTTAAAAGGATGAAGGCTCTGATTGCGGCATCTCTCGAACGCAAAGTCGCCCCGCCGATGGCGGACGCGGAGCTCGCCGATCTTGTGCAAGAGGCCGTTAAAGAGGCTAACTAGTTTCAATTCACATTCTGTAACGAGTAGGTCAGTCTTCACCGTTAAGTACCGTTACCTTTTTCTGTCTATTCTGCCACTACCTTGGGCATTTTTGCGATTGCCGTCACCCTCTTCTATTCTTAGAATTTTTCGATTGGAGAGGCTTCGCGGGCCTCGGCGAAGGAGTTTGTGCACGAACAATTCTTCAATTTCTTGGGCTTGCGTGAGGATCCCTTCCACGTTTCGCCGGATCCTCGTTTTTACTATTGCACCCCTGCACATGAGTCGGCTCTGACTGAACTCCTTCTTGGCATTGAAACCCGCAAGGGCTTTCTGGTTCTTACTGGCGAGGCTGGCACGGGCAAGACCAGTCTTATGAACCGCATCCTGGACTGGCTGCACCGGCAGGGCCGCTCGACTGCGTTCCTTTTCCACACTCATCTGGAACCGATCGGGCTCTTGCGATCAATCCTGAGCGATTTCAGAGTGCCGTGTCAGTCGAAGTCCAAGAGCGAACTTGTGAATGCGTTACACACCTGGCTTCTTCAGCGCTATGCCGCCGGGGATCTACCGGTCCTAATCCTTGACGAAGCCCAGGCTGTCCCTTTGCATACCCTCGACGAACTCAGGCTGTTGCTTAATCTTGAGACTCCTCAGGGCAAACTGTTGCAAGTCATCCTGTCAGGGCAGCCGGAGTTAGATCAAAAACTGCGCTTACCAGAACTTCGCCAGTTGCGTCAGCGCATCATGTTCCATTCGCGCCTACCTGCTCTTACTGAGAAAGAGACGGCTGCCTACATCTCCAGCCGTTTGGCGACTGCGGGGTGCTCGGATTCCGCACTATTTCCCGATGAAACTGTACGGGACATTTATACGTTTTCCTATGGCATCCCTCGCGTCATCAATCTCCTCTGCGAGCATGCGCTCATCTCTGCTTACGCCGAGCAACAACGCAGTGTGTCCTCTGGGATGATTCAACGTATTGCGAATGACTTCGATCTCTGCGTTAATCCTCTGGAAGTTTCCAACTCGGAACTACAGCCGCACTATCTGCGCCTCGCCCCGTTTTCGGTCATCGAAGAACCAGCACCTCCTTCCATGGTCATCGGGCCTGCCGCCAAAGAGCAGCCAGCTCCGGCCGCTCCTCCTGCTGCCCCCGTGAAATCGCCAAAGTATTGGCGTCGGCATCGTTCGCGTTCGGTCGTGGCCGTCTTCTCGCACCAGTTAACCTCATCCTCCCAGCGTGTATGGCACGCCTTCACCCATGCGTTTGCAAATTATGTGAGCTACATATGCCTTGCATTATTTCCGTCCATCAAGAGAACCGGCCTAGCATCAGGCGCTCGTCAGCATTTCTCGTCGACCTGCTGGGCACAGACCGACTTTGACCTCTACAAAGACCAGGCGATCGCCAAAGAGGCGCCAGCGCCGCTTGCTCCTCCTGCTCCCGTAGAATGTCCAAAGTATTGGCGTAGGCGTCGTTCGCGTTGGGCCGTGGCCGCGTTTGGTTATCACTCAACATTCCAACGTATCTGGCACGCCTTCTCTCACGTGTTTGTTTGCTATGTTCCTTCCGTTTCTCGTTCCTTCGTCTATGATTGCCGCCTCTTCTTCCGCGCTCTCATCGTATCGATGCCCGCTCTGGAGTTTAGCTCCTCTCCGGATGACGTCGGCGAGAGGTTACCCTCGCGACGCAATGTTTTCGCTCCGATAGTCAATTGGTTACGGCAGCCGTTCACCCCAGGAAATTTCTCTCGCAATCGTTCCGCAGCCCACCGCAAATAGTCGTTCAGTCTCCTATCTCCAAACGGAATCGAGCCCAGGATTGGCTCAAGTGATGGAAATTACGTTACTTGGGTCGAAGGTAGGGTAGTTGGAAAACCAAAAAATAGAGAGGGGACCAGAACCGCCATGGTGCTGTCGCCCAGATCCAGATACTCTTACTTTCTGTTTAGGAGAACGCGTGGATCAATTCTCACAAGGCTCTTATTCTAAAAAGGGCATCGCGGGGCTCTTTGTGCTCCTAACCTTGAGCATGCTATTTTCTACTCTTTGGCCGTTCGATCCCTTTCCGCGCAATCGCGTATCCTGGCTGGAACACTCAAACGGCTTACGATTCAGTCAGCGCGGCGTTGTGTTGAGTCAAGGCCCTTTGTTCTCAACTGGGGAGACACCGTGCACGCTCGAATTATGGATCGAACCCGCGCAAACAGATTTGGTTTCCGCTGTGCTGGTCTCTTACGAGCCACATAATCCGTGGCGGTTTTTGATTAAGCAATATCACGGCGGCCTTATTGTCAGCCACGATATCCCTGCCCGTTTCAGAAGGCCGCGAACCTTCAAAATTGACATCCACGATGTTCTCCGCAGAAACCAACTCTCGTTTATTACGATCACTTCGAGCGAGAAAGGCACTTCGGTTTATGTGGACGGCCGCCTGAAAAAGTCTTTTCCGCGCTTTCGAATCGGCTTGGACGACCTTTCCGGTCAGCTTGTTTTCGGCTCCTCTACGGTCCACTTCGACCCCTGGGCCGGAGAAGCCCACGGTATCGCCATTTACGCTTGGCAATTCACCCCCGACGAGGTTGCGAAAAGTTACGATGACTGGACAGCAGCCGAAGGGTCCTCCAAAACCCAATCGCACGGTGCTCTCGTGAAATACACTTTTTCCGAACGTGCGGGAACCATCGTGCATGATCAAGGTGACAGTAAGAAGGATCTTTTCATTCCTACTACTTATCGCGTCCCGCACCACTCCTTTCTTACTCCCCCTTGGCGCGAGTTTAATCCCGCTTGGGACTACTACTCGGATGTTTTGCAAAATATCGCTGGCTTCATGCCGTTTGGCTTCTTGCTTTGCGCGCTGCTCACTTTTGTCCGGCGAAGCCGTCATCCCATTTTCTACACCATCCTGCTGGGGTGCCTGCTCAGCTTTTGCATCGAGCTCATTCAGGCGTACATCCCCCAGCGTGGATCCGGCGTGACAGACATCATCACAAATACGTTGGGCACCGCATTAGGCGCGATGCTCATGCAATTTAAGATGATCCGAAATCTCTTCGAAAGAGTAGTTGGGGATAGCTTTGCGAAAATAGCGGGCAGCGTTTCGGATTAAACGGGCGTGGTGGTGCTCAGCGAGGGTTCCGCACCTTTATCTACCTACTACGCAGGAGCGCCCTTGCCAGCCCACTTGGACGATCTTGCCATCTTCCACAAGCACCGGAACCGTGAAAGGGGGGTGTGCGATCCGCTGTAGCCTTTCGCGGGCGCCGGTGTCGTTTTCCACGTCATATTCCGTGAACTCGCTGCCCTTCCACTCGAGCCATTCGCGCATCTCGGTTGTATACGGGCATCCTGCGGTTCCGTACAGTTCCAGATTAGCCATGGCCTACACCTTGCAGCAGCTCACAAATCAAGTGATAGATCGAAGCTTGCACTTCCTGAATGCGCCGAATGTAATCGGAACGCACGATCAGCGGGAAATCGGCTAAACCCCGTCGCAGCACTTCTCCGCCGTCGTAGCCAAGTAGCGCAATCGTGAGGAGCTTTCGTTTTCGCGCTTCTTCCAGGGCCATCACAATGTTTTTAGAGCCACCGCTCGTGGAAATTCCGATAGCCACATCGTTTTGCCGCGCTTGCGCAATCAGTTGCCGCTGGAAAATCAGTTCGGTGCCCACATCGTTGGCAATCGCCGAAATATTCGCTGGCTCCATGGAAAGAGATACAGCAGGAACCGCGGTATATCCCGCGGGGGGCATGACGCAGTCGATGGCCCAATCCTTCGCGTCTGTAGCCGAACCGCCGTTGCCGAAAATGATGAAATTGACTTGGGATTGGTCGACAAGCACGCTATCCCCTACGTTCGCCCCGCGGATTCTACCCAATTCCCAGGCTTTCCGCCATGCATCGACGGATCAGATCGCTTGGCGCGGCGCTATTCCTCCCCAATGTCCTCATTCCATACCGCAGGGTTCTTGCGAATGTAATCGGCGAGCAACGAAGTGCACTCTTGTGATTCCAGGTCGACCACTTCTATACCCAGGGACCTAAGCCAGTCGATCCCGCCTTGAAAGTTCCTGCTCTCGCCAACCACCACGGTTCCGAATCCAAACTGCCGCACCAACCCGCTGCAATACCAGCACGGAGCCAGCGTCGTCACCATGATCAGCTTGCGATAGCTTTTTTGCCTCCCCGCATTTCGGAACGCGTCGGTCTCCCCGTGCACCGATGGGTCGCCTTGTTGCACGCGCCGGTTATGCCCAGCACCAATCAATTTACCGCCCCGGTCAAAAATTGCCGCACCTATGGGTATCCCGCCCTCTTTCAAACCCAGTCGCGCCTCGGTTAAAGCAACGTCGAGCATGGACCGATAATCCAACGTGGAACTCATGTGCTGGCCTCCCCATTTTCCGGTTGAGTCAAGAGCAGCAAAACCACTCCCACAACCGTGAACATTCGAAATGCCGCTTCCTGCCCGTTCCAAATCTTCGATTGCCACATCAAAAACCACTCGCCACCAATGGTTAGAAAGCCAACCAACCAGATCAGCAAGTTCAGCATAAGGCCGGCAATTGCGATGTTTTTTGCCCCCCGAAATTCCCGAGCATCTTGTTTCCATGCTTTTGCCAGACGCACTCCGCCCCACCAGCAGACTGCGGTACTCACCGTTTCCCACACGATGATCACCCAATAGAAAGCCACATGCCACTCTAGTGAAAATATCGCCCGCCACGTGGTTCCGCTGTTCGCGGGAATGGTATCCATGGTCATAACGTGGCGAACCATGTCGTAATTGGACCCGTAGTCAACCAAATTATTAAAGACGATAAATGTGGAGTAGAGCGCTACGGCAAAGACGAGAACGGTCTTGCAGACTCGCAGGATCACGGCCTCTCCTGTACAGGTGTCGAAGTGCTTGCGGCCTGCCACATGCTAGGCCCACACACTTGCACTGGCAAACGAAACTTTCATACCAGGTACATTTAGTCTGGATGTTCCGCTTGAGAAAAAGTTCGTGCTCAGGAGAGTGTTGCTTGGAGTACTTCACGCAGCAATTCCTGCTTCTGCGCCGGCAATTTCTGGTTCTGGGAAGTCAGGTAAAACACATCTATGGCCTTTTGGCCTTCCGTATCGATTAATGCCACATCGATGTTACATCCCAGTCGAGCTAGTGCCGAGCCAATCCCATACAAAAGCCCTGGACGATCTTGTGTAACCACCTCAACCAACGTGCAATGGTCGGAGGAGACTTCGTCAAAAGTAATTCCCGTCGGAACGACCACCTTCGGCGGCCGCGTTCCTGACGCAGCCAACCGGCCCTTCATCAGCGGCTCCAAAGGCTGCTTGCCATTCAATACATCCGCCACGCTTTTCTGGAATCGCGCCACTTCCCCGGGATTCAGTTCCAACGTGCGGTGCAGATCCACGAAATGGAACGTGTCCAGCACCACCCCCGCCGCATTGGCGAACGCATCCGCCTTGACGATATTCATGCCCCACGCCGCGAGCACACCCGCAATGGTTGCGAACAGTGCCGGCCGATCCGCCGTAAGCAACGTTAGTACATACGCGTGCTGGGTGGTCTTTACTTCACTTTGCACTGGATCTGCGCCGAGCTTACGGTAGAGCGCGAAGTGCGCTGCAATCTCCGACGCTGTGTGCACCGCAAGATACCGCCGCGGGAATCCCTCCAGGAATCGCTCGATCTCTTCCTGACCCGCTCCGTTACCCTGTGCCCGCACCTGCTCCAGCAAACCGGTCTCGTCCGATACGTGCAGCCGGTCGCGATCCAGTGTCCGGCTAAAGTGATTGGAAGTTGCCACAAACAACTGCCACAACATTTCCGCCTTCCACGGCGTCAGCGCCTCCGGGTTCACCGCATGAATGTCAGCGTAGGTGAGCAGGCACAACCGCTGCAATCGTTCGTTTGTACCGACCACTGCGGAAAATCCCGATACCGTGGCCGGGTCGAAAATGTCGCGACGCTGTACAGTTGCGGACATATCCAGATGGTGTTCGATCAGGAAGTGAACCTCAGCCTTTTCTTCCGAAGCGAGTTTCAGGCGATCGGAGGCAATTTCCAGCGCCTGCAGGCTTCCGGTGACATGATTTTCCACGGGCATACCCTTACCCACGTCGTGTAGCAGCAACGACAAGATCAGCAAATCTCGCCGGTCCACTGTGCGCCACAACGGTCCGAAGTGCTTTCCTAACGGTTCCTGCGAATCACCCAGTTCCTGCAGGTGTTCAATCGTGCGCAAAGAGTGCTCATCCACGGTATAGCGATGATAAAAGTCGCGTACCACCAGCGAATCGATTACGCGGAACTCCGGGAGTAATTCCGTCAGCAAACCCAGCCGATGCATTGGCCGCAACGCCAAGCCGGGATATTCACCACCCAAAATTTCCGAGAGCACCGGCCAACTGATTCGCGAATTTCGCTGCGGCAACTCCGGATGTGCCAGGACGTAAGCGATGCTGCGCTCGGCTTCGCGGCTCAGCGGCACGCCAGAACGCGCTGCTTCCGCCATCAAGGAGTAAGTCGCGTTGCGGTCCGCGAAGGCTTGTTCATTGGTGATTTCCAGCAATCCATCGCGAACCGCGAATGGACTCCCGCTCGGAACTTCCGTCTTAGCGCCCATTGCCGCGTTCATCAGTCGCTGCCGCAGAGACAACGTTACTGGTGCGCGCTGGTCTACATAGCGCAAAAGTTGTCGATTCAGCGTCCGGGCATGACGGAAATACAAACGCATCCACTCCGCGGCGTTCCGTCGGAGGTTGTCGTCGATTCCCAGCGAGCGCTCGGCCGCCTGCGCCTGCAACTCGTAGGTCAACGTGTTGTCGTTTCGTCCATTCGAGTAATGCAGGAAACATCGAATCGCGCTCAAGAACTCCACCGCATTACGCGTCAGTTCGTCCTCATTCATTGGGCTGAATCGCGGATCGCGCCGGTCACCCGCCAATTGCCGCATCCACAACGTCGAATGAAAGTCGCGCAAGCCGCCAGGCGCGTCTTTCACATTCGGCTCCAGATGGAAAATGGTGTTGCCGTAACGTCCCAGGCGCTCGCGAGTCAAACGTTGCAGTTCAACCAATAAGAACGGACGCGCCTGTCTCTCCGCTACTGACAAAATCTTGGTATCCAGCTTTTCGAACAGCGCCTTGTCACCGTCCAGGTACCGGCGATCCAACATCGCCAGGTGAAACTCCGCATTGTCCTGCTCGATCCGCTTGCACTCGTCGATGGTCCGGCCGGCCGAGCTCACCCGGAATCCCAAATCCCAGAGCGTGCGGGAAAATTCTCCAATCAGCGGCCGCGACTCTTCTTCGATTTTTTCATTGGCAAACAAGAACAACAGGTCCAGGTCCGAATAGGGAAACAACACCTCACGACCGTAACCGCCCAGCCCCAGCAGCGCCCATCCTTGGCCACCGCTCTCTCTCACGCTCTGCAGTTCGCCAAACACCTTCCGGATAGTGGCATCCGCCAGTTCACACAACTGGCGCAGCGTCTCTTGCGCGCTAGCTCCCGTTTCAAATAGCTTGCGTATCCGCTCTCGCTGGGCCTCGCACTGTGGTCCCAACACCGACAGCGGCGTCACCGATTCTTCCATTTTCTCTTTCGGGCGAATACCGGCAACTAGATTGCGGCGGGGCGAGGACATGGTGGCCTTCAGAGCGCGCTTTCGCCTCGTTCCTCATTCCGGATCCGGATCGCTTCTTCCACCCGCGACAAGAATATTTTACCGTCTCCTATTTTTCCAGTCTTGGCGCTCTTCAGTATCGCATCCACCGCACGGTTCACCAGTTGATCTGGCAACACCACCTCCAGCTTTACCTTCGGTAGCAGGTCCACGGTGTACTCCCGTCCTCGGTACACTTCGGTGTGCCCTTTCTGCCTTCCGTGTCCGCGCACTTCGGTGACGGTCATTCCTTCCACGCCAATTTCCAGCAACGCATCTTTTACCGACTCGAACCTCGACGGCTGAATTACCGCTTCAATTTTCATCATACGGATCTTCGCTCCCGCCTCGAGTTATCGACCGCTTTTGCCTCGCCTACGCTTCCAGGTTATATCCTTCTTCCCCGTGTTGCGTGATATCCAATCCTTGCACTTCGTGTTCTTCCGAAACACGCACGCCGGTCACCACGTCGACCACCTTCAAAATCACGATCGTACCCACCACCGCAAGTCCCCAAGCGATGGCTATGCCTACCAATTGATTGCCGATCTGCCCCCAGTGCCCATCCAAGCCGCCCACGGCCTTGCCATCTCCAAAGATCGGATTGATCACCATTTGCGCGAATACACCGGTCAAGAGGGCTCCGATCGTTCCCCCGGCTCCATGCACGCCGAACGCGTCGAGCGCATCGTCGTAACCAAATATGGCTTTAAACTTCGTCACCATCCAGAAGCAGAAGATCCCCGCGATAAATCCGATGGCCAACGCCGGGAACGGCCCCACGAATCCCGCAGCAGGTGTGATCGCAACCAATCCCGCCACCGCACCCGAAATCGCCCCCAACGCGCTGGGTCGGCCGTTCTTAAGCCATTCCGCCAAGCTCCATCCGATGGCTGCCGCTGCGGCTCCAAAATGTGTAGCTACAAACGCGCTGGAAGCCAGTCCATTCGAAGCCAAGGCGCTTCCGGCGTTGAATCCAAACCATCCCACCCACAGCAGGCACGCGCCCGTGAAACTCAAAACCAAGCTGTGTGGTGGCATCGGCTGCTTTGGATACCCCACTCGCTTCCCCAGATATAACGCGCACACCAGCGCAGATACACCCGAGGTAATGTGCACGACGGTTCCACCCGCAAAATCCAGCGTCGGGAATCGTCCCCCCAGCGCCGCGTTCAGAAAGCCGCCCTTGCCCCATACCATGTGCGCCATCGGCGCGTATACCACCAGGAACCACAGGGTCATAAACAGCACGGTTCCAGAGAATTTCATGCGTTCCGCCGTAGCTCCCGTGATCAATGCCGGCGTGATAATTGCAAACATCAACTGGTACACCATAAAGGTGGATTGTGGAATGGTCGCCGCATAGTCAGGATTTGGTAATGCACCGACCCCGCGCAGCAGCGCCATCTGGAAGTTGCCGATAAAATGTCCGTCGCCGCCGAAGCATAAACTATATCCAACTAGCGCCCACAACACGGTGATCAACGCCATCAACAAGAAACTTTGCATCATGATGGCCAGTACGTTCTTTTGCCTCACCAGTCCGCCATAAAATAGCGCCAGTCCCGGGCCCGTCATCATCAACACCAGCGCCGCGCTTACCAGCATCCAGGCGTTATCCGCCGAATATTTTGCATCGGCAACCTTCTGTTCCAGTTGGTTCAGCTTGTCGGTGACTGCTTTGGGTGTCTGAGGCGTAGAAACATCTGTGGAAGCACCGGCTAGGGGCGTTGTAGAGGGGGCTTGTTGGGCCAGCAGCGGAATCGCAAGCAATACCAGGATCAGTACGCTACAACAAGCAATGCCCATGCGCTTCATCGAAGTCTCCGGGCGCGAATAGATTTGAGTCCAATCGTTCCTGTTCTTCTCGTTCGCTTTGGCAATGAGGGACGCACCACCGTGTAGGCCAGATTATACGCACCGGCTTGCGCTTGCCGCACTTTGAAATTTTTCTACCCTCAATTCATTTTTCGCATAGCTCTCCGGCTAACAGCCTTCGTTTGATTGCGCCGGCGAAGTGGTCTGCCTCACGCGTCGGCTGGGGAATCCGGTATCCATCGCTGACCTCCAGCGTCAAGCGGATCGCTGTTTCCAGGCTCACCCGGTTTCCCGCCGATACATATATAGGTTGCACTCCGTCCCGCGTTCGCAGCACTGCGCCGATCCGTTCCCCGCCGGCCTTCTCATCAATTAATTCTGTCCAGCTTCCTGCGTTCTCCTGCAGCACCCCATGGGTGCCGATCAATATGCTCTTGGCGCAGCCGATGGATGGTTTGTCCAGCAACACTCCCAAGTGGCTAGCGAGCCCTAGCCTTCGAGGATGCGCGTAGCCCTGGCCGTCGCAGAACAGCAGGTCTGGCTGGCCTTTCAGTTTTTTCAACGCTGCCAGCAGCACCGGTATTTCCCGGAAACTCAGCAACCCCGGCACATAAGGAAATTCCAGAGGCACGATGGCGAACGCACGCTCCAGTTCTTGCATATCCGGATACCGAAAAACCACCGCGCATCCGATCGCTTGATTCGCTGCCCGCAACCGCTCCCATCGATTAACCTTGTTCTTCAGAGCTTGGGACCCAGTCACGACAAACGATGCATCCAGCCCTGCAACGGTTCGAATCGTTCCCAGCCGGTCCCGTCTTTCGCACAATTCGCGTAATTGCTGCTGGATTGCCACAGCCTCTTTGGTGGACACATCCCACTCATGGTGGCGCGCCTGTATTAATTTGTTCTCCACACGCTTCATCGTATAATGCTGGCACGACGAAGCCGCCAATGCCTAAGAGCTTGGCAGCCACCGATATTGGACCGAGGGGAATTCAATGACGCTTCATCCACCTTTGGAAGTTTCTGCGCGTGAGACTGGCGGCATCCATTATCTGCAAGTGCACGGCCGGCTCACCATCGGTGAACCCAGCGAACATCTGAACGACTTTACTCAAAATCTGGTGCAGCGCGGCGCCCGCAAGCTGGTGGTCAATCTGAACGACATTCCCCAGATCGATAGTTCCGGCATTTCCGCTCTCGTGAAGCTTTCCATTTCGTTGGCCCGGCAAGGTGGTGGACTCCACCTCGTCTGCGGTCAAGGGCGCGTCCGCGATGCCCTCACTGTCACACGTCTGGTCGAAGCCATCCCCACCTTCGACTCCGAAGCCGCCGCCTCCGCCAGCTTCTAGCCACGAATTTTCAAGGGAGAGTCCACGCGCATTGAACCAAATGCGTTGAATCGCCTGTCAACTGCCGCTACAACCAGATCAGCCGTCGCCTTTGAACCTAACTTTCGCTACTGGAACTAACCGCCTTTTTTCAGTTCTGCCAGCACCATCTTTGCCAGCTCTTTCAGCGTTTCAAACACGCCTTGGCCGTTGATGGCCACCCCTTCGATAATCGGCTCGCCCTTTTTCTGCAGTTGCTTCGTCAATTCTTCCACCGTCAGTACATTCGGCAGATCGCGCTTGTTCAACTGCAGCACATAGGGAATCGACGCAAAATTCAGATTGTGTTCTTTTAGGTGTTCCTGCAGGTTTTCCAGCGTCTCGAAGTTCGCGTCCAGCCGTTCTTCCTGCGAATCGGCCACGAACACCACTCCGTCCGCCCCTTTTAAGATCAGCTTCCGGCTGGCTTCGTAAAACACCTGCCCCGGAACGGTATATAAATGAAAGCGGGTCTTGAATCCCCGCACTGTCCCTAAATCCAAGGGCAAAAAATCGAAAAACAGCGTGCGATCTGTCTCGGTCGCTAACGATACCATCTTGCCCTTTTGATTTTGCCCGGTGTGGTCGTAGATCCACTGCAGGTTCGCGGTTTTTCCACCGAGACCAGGACCGTAGTACACCAGCTTGCAATTAATCTCTCGTGCAGGAAAATTGATGAAAGGCACGTGTCGTCAACCTGAGTCCAATCTTGTACTTATAACACACACGCTTCAGCACGCAAGTGATCCCATGCGCGCCGTCCGTCGCAGCCTACGCTTCTAGTTTCACGGACAAGCCCCATTCACAGCTAGCTTATTTTCGCACGTGCTTCCTCACGGTAAAGGTACCCAAATACGCACTTTCCACAGCGTGTCGCACTCCGTTGACGGATGCCCACGCGTTTGCTAGCATTCGCGCCATGGCCAAAGTCCATAAGTCCTCCTCCAGTCGACCCAAGCCGTCCACCCCGGTCAAAGCTAACCTAAAGAAAAAGAACGCCTTACCGGAACCACCTCCCCAGCGCGGTGGCGTCGAACTAGTGGATCCACTCGTCCAGGCTCAGATGAAACTCTATGAAGAAGCTATGGGTCTGTTCCATCAACAAAAATTTCAGCGTGCCAAGCAAGAGCTCGAACGGGTAATTGCTGGCCCCAGCAAAGAACTTGCAGATCGTGCCCGCACGCATCTTCGGATCACCGAGCAGCGCATGAAGCCGACCGCCGATCAGAACCCCCGGGGCCCCGAAGATCATTATCAGCGTGGCGTAGCTATGATGAATTTGGGCCGTTGGGACGAGGCCCGCGAGAGTCTTGAGAAAGCCCGCAAACTCGCTCCCAAAGCCGACCATATTCACTATGCCTTGGCTGCGCTCGATTGCCTGACCGGCGAAGCGGATTCCGCTTTAGCTAATCTGAAAATTGCCATCGAATTGCGCTCCGCAAATCGTTACCACGCGCGCAACGACGAAGATTTTAATTTCCTCCAAGAGGACCCTCGTTTCACCGAGTTGCTATATCCTGAGAAAGAGGGCTATTCCGGTTAGTTTGAGCTATCGTTGTAGTGGTACTCGGCCCATTTGGTACAATTAAAGAACCCGTTCTCCGTGGTGGGCCCATTCACACGAAGTACTTCGCCCGGGAGTTTCCTCCTCGTTCGCTAATGAGGTTTCGGTACCATTCATGAACAAGCCTCGCCTAAAGCCGGGCCCTGCCGCCGGGTTACGTATTGTCGCCATGGGCGGAGGCACTGGACTCTCTGCTTTGCTGCGTGGCTTGCGGGAACACGTCGTTCGCCGCAGTGATCCTCATCCAACTCTGGAACGCCCGATTACCGACTTGGCCGCGATTGTCACCGTCACCGACGATGGCGGAAGCTCCGGCCGCCTGCGCCGGGAGAATCGCATCCTTCCCCCGGGCGACATCCGCAACTGCATGGTGGCGCTCTCGAAAGACGAAGCTCTCCTGAGCCGCCTGTTTCAATACCGGTTTCACATGGGCCGCGGTCTTCGTGGCCACAACTTCGGCAACCTCTTTCTCGCTGCTCTCACCCACGTCACCGGTGATTTTGCTGAGGCCGTTCGCGTGTCCGGCAAGGTCCTCGCCACTCGTGGCCGCATTTTCCCCTCGACCCTTTCCAATGTTCACTTGGTAGCCACTCTCGCCAACGGTAAGCGTGTACATGGCGAAACCCGCATCTCCCACAGCCGCGTACCCATTCGCAAAATCGAACTGGACGCCCGCAAGGTTCGTCCTCTTCCAGCGGCCATTGAGGCCATTAAGCAGGCGGATCTCATTTTCATGGGGCCGGGGTCCCTGTACACCAGCGTTATTCCAAATTTACTCATCCCAGAGATTGCTCAAGCTGTCGCTCGCTCCAAAGCCCCTCGCGTTTACATCGCCAACCTCATGACCCAACCAGGCGAAACTACCAACTACTCCCTCAGCGATCATCTCCGCGCCATCATTCACCACGTCCGCGGTCGTGTTATCGACGCCGTCGTAGCCAATCGCCAAGCCATTTCCCCGGAAGTCGCGCTTCGTTACCGTGCTCAAGGCGCCGAGCCCGTTATTCTCGATCGCGAAAATGTTTTGAAGCTGAACGTTCGTCTGATTTCCGGCAATCTCGCCCTGGAACACGGCGTCCTTCGCCACAACTCCGCCGCACTCGCACTCTTGCTCTTAGACGAATTCCTGGTCATTCCCGGCCGCTGCTAATCGTTATAAATCCGGTTTCTGTGCGTTCTCACCGAAACGCAAACCGCACTCCGCCTCTCACAAATATCGGCGGTCCCACCACCAGCACCGGCGTAGCCTCAACACCAAATCGATCGTTCGTCAGGTTCTGCGCCGCAAAGAATAACGAGGTGCGCTTGCCCAGCTTCCGCGATACCTGCGCATCCAGCGAGAACGCCCTGCCCAGTGGCAACAGGTTCTGGTCATCGTCAAATTCGTTACCCGAAAAACGGCCCTGCACTCCCACGGTCCAGGTCCGTCCTGTATAGCTCACCTGTACACTGAATTGGTTCTGAGGCGATTCGGGTAGAAAATTCCCCTGCAACGCCGGATCGGCCGCGTAATTCAGTACAATGCTGTTCACAAATAGGTATGCCGCCGAAATCTGCACCTGCGATGTCACCTGCACTTGCCCTGCAAGCTCAAACCCTCGTGCTCGACTCACTCCCAGATTCTCTTTCTCTCGGGTAATTAACGTTGGTGTCGTCGTCAGCGTCACATTTGCCACCGGATCCGCAATATCGCTCCAGAAAAAGTTTCCGCGTAACGTCAATCGATTCCGCCACAACAATTGGCTCAGCCCTGCTTCTCCGCCGGTCAAATGCTCGCCCGTCAACGCGGGATTGGCGTAGGTCAGCACGTTTCCCACCCGAAAATTCCGATACAACTCATCCAGCGTCGGCGCCCGGAACGCGCGGTACACCGAAGCGCTGACGGCTGTACCCCGCGAAAAACTCTTCAATATCGATACCCTCGGGCTGAACGCCGTTTCTGTCCGGTTAGGGAACGTGGTGGATGTTAGCGTGCCGCCCGAAGGCGTTTTGTCCTGATAGCCATCATTGTTGTTCCACGCATCGATGCGCCCGCTAAATGTGAGCAACCAACCCCGCGCGAATGTGTACGCGTCTTGTCCGAACGCGCCAAAAGTGTGCTGCCTTCCCCCGGCATCCACTAACGCCGTTTCTGCCCCATCGTGAAAATTGCGGTCTACGCTGTGACCTCGTATGTCCTGTGCTTCTACTCCCGCGCTAACTTTGTGTCTCGACGCGAACAGTCGCGACCACGTCCCCACGAATCCGATCTGTTGCGATGGATTCCTCTGAACATCCGTCAACGATTCGCTGTCCCGATCCAGCGCGACCGACGAAAAGGTCTGATGGTACAGCTCGCGCGACCCATACAATCTCGACGAAAAGCTTCCCAGTTCCGCGGAACTCCAATCTGCCCCGAGATCCAATTCCGGTATGGTCGTGTTGTTTTTCTCCAGGGGTGTCCCGTCATTGACGCTGTTCCCGAAATCACTCCCTCGTATGAAAAATCTTCCGCGCTCGCCTAAATTCCGCGACGCCTCCAAATACCCGGCCAGCACGCCTGAACCAAGATTGGTATCCACCGACCCTCGCTGGTCGGGTGGTACAGAGATGTACCCGTCGGTCTGATACGCTTGCCCCGCCCCAGACAGCATCCATTTTCCAACTGGCGCGCCTGCGGCAAACGAAAAGTCGGGCGTGTTCATGCTCCCGTAAGACAACTCTCCCGTCGCGAATGCCGCCTCATCGGAACGCGTTCGAACATTCACCACCCCGCCCAGCGCTCCTCCCCCATACAAATCGGACACGCCACCGTTGGACACCTCGATCGACTCTATGGCTTCTTCTGGTATCCGGCCCCAGTACACCCATCCGCCGAAGGGGTCGTTCAGCGGGATTCCATCCAGCAGGATGTCCGACCGGCTGGTCGCGCTCGCTCCCACTCCACGCAGCGAAACGCCCTGGGATGTCGGGTTCGCAAATAAACTGCTCGATCTCCGGAATGTACTGAATCCCGGCACTTGTCTCAATACGTCATCGACTACCATGCTTCCCGATAGGTCCATCGCCTGCGACGAAATCTCAAATGTACTCGAGGGCGCTGCCGGTATCCGATCGCCCGCACTCCCCTGGACTTCAATGCGCTGCAATCCCGCCGTAGGTGTCATCACGATCTGCAGGTTTTCCACGGACGCACGCGCTCGAATCTCCCGTGTAACCGTTGCAAATCCAGGGAAGCTCACTACCAGTGTGCCTCCGGTTTCCACACCTTCCACTCGAAAGTGTCCTTGTTCATCGGTGCCCGCCGTGGTTACACCTTTTGGCGACCGGAATTCGATTTGCGCTCCTTCGATTGCGGCGTTCGTGGTGTCGACTACGGTTCCGCTGATTGCGGTATGTTCTTGACCCTGAATGCCGGCACTCAAGCCGCCCGTCGCCAACATAAGCAATAGCAATGCACTCCGCCACCTTGCGAATACGCTCATACGAGTTCTCTTCGCATTACGCTGCCGTCCACCTTTTCCTCAGTTTCACAGACACAAATTCCCGAGCTCACGGATTCTACTCGAATAATTCTCTTGGTGCAGGTGAGAACAGGAGATCTGATCTCTTCAAATACATCCGAACGTTCCTATGCCCTACCGCCATTATTTAAGTGTATGAACTTGACTATACGATAACCGCTGTGGGAAAATTCAGTTGCGGAAACGTGCGCTTCCCGTTCTCACAGAGCGTAGACTTCCTAATAGAATTCAAACAAGCCCGAACTTCGGATCGATCACCCGCCCCCAGCTAACCACCTTTAGAATCACCAGATCCAGTGCGATTCAATCTCATACAAAATAAACGACTTATCCCGTCCGTAACCCTAGCAGAATCAGTAGATTTCTAAATCGAGGCTCCTTGAGTTAACTTCTTGGTAATTGCCCGACGAATCCTCTTAAAGCAACGAAATGTTGACTTAGAGCCCAGTTACTTTCCCTGTGAGCACGGTCACCGACGCCTTCGGCAACTCCACCTGTTGCCCGTCTTTCCAGTTCAAGCTGCTCCGCTTGGCCGGCCCGTCCGGATCGGCATGGCTGGTTGGCCCTGACGAGTGCCAGGCATATTCTGCCGCTCCAAACGTCACCGCCTTTACCGGCCCCGTAAACCCTCCAGCGACCTGCTGGCCATTATTTTCAAACGCGATCTTCACATTGTGCGCGTTGCTGGGGTCTTTGTTAATTACGAGCAGGGACCATTCGCCGTCTGGGCGTTTCACCGCGTATGCGGTGATCAGTTGGTGTTTCGCTTCGTCCTCCAGATCACCAGCTGCGGGATACAGCTGATGGATACCGCCGCCGTGTTTCACCCAGTCCAGATTTAGGAGTTGGCTCGCAAAATACTGAGCCGTGTGCTGCCGGATTTCCAACTTTTTATTGGCCACAAAATTTCCATAAGTGCTCCATGCCTGGCATCCCGGACGCAGCGGCTCAGGCTGAATGGGCGAATGGTAGTACACTCCACCCGGCCCTGCTTGCTCGAGAAACGCTCCCACGCTGTCGGCCAGCCATAATCCGGCAAACAAATCCTGCATCGGATCGGTCAGCGACCACGAAACGTTGCTTTCCGTGTTCATCAGCGGAACGTTCGCGGGCACTCCATCTTCCCTCCACACCTTCAGAATTCCTCCAACTAACTGCGGTTCGCGATACAAGTCCGACCAGTTGATTTCGCACGGATTCAACGGGTAATGCTCGAAGGACATGAACGCTAAATCGTCCAACTGTCCGTGGGCCTTCAAATAATCCAGGAACCGTCCCAGCCACGACGTCCGCCCCTGCGCGTCGGGCCACACTTTAATATCTTCGTTCTCTCCGGTGAACACCGGCCCGCCCAATTTCAATTTTGGATCGACTTTGTGCAGTGCTTTTGCCCATTGCACATAAAAGGCCGCGTAATCTTCCGGCAACATGTACGCCCCGTCGGGCTCCTCACTCATCTCCACATACGAAACCGGATATCCGCGTTTCTTGATGTACGCTAACTCCGCCGCACTGTCTTCCGGCGTTACATAGATCATGGCGATGGGAATCATGGCGGGCAGATGATTGGTGTAACCGCTTTTGAAGAACAAATCGAACCCAGTTTGAATCCGAGTGGACACAATCCCATCCGCAGTGTGCCATGGATCTACCGACGAGGCTTGGGTCATGGTTTGCGCTTGGCCCTGCGTGTGTTTCACCAAGTCCATGAACTGGCCCAAGGTATTGAAGTTGCCCACCGAAATTTCGGAAATGGCGTAGCCCACGCAGTTGCGCGGGTCGCCGCTCCCGTGGCTGTCGCAAGTGTTCGAGGACTCGGTCATCCAGATGCGCAGAAATCGCGTCGAAATGGGAGCGGCCGCCAGTCGCTGCACCTTGTTGCCCCCATTTCCTGCCGTCACTTCACCTTGCGGGAACTTCACCCACGTCCCGGCGAGCGGTTTACTGAGCGCATCTTCCTTGCCTGTCCAATACTCAACCACGTACTTGCTTGCGTACGGATTGGCCCAGGCAATCTGTATCGCATTAATCTCCTGGGGCAGCGCGAAATCCATTACCACCCACTGCGGATTCGCGGAATCCGGATCCCCCGTGAATTTCGACGTCAAATAGGGATTGCTCTTCCAGTACGTCGCCGGATCTCCGTCGGTCATTCGGGAACATTCGAACTGTCCCGAGTCGCTGCGCGTCGTGCCGCGATGAGTAAGCCGGTAACCAAAGGACTCGCGCAGAAAATCCTTGGGCTCTGTGCTTCCTACGAAATATCCACTCTTGTGCTGTTCGTCGCTCCATGTTCCGTTCGGATTCCAATGCCACGCGTTATACGTTAACTCCGTATTCTGCCGGTATGTGATCGGCCCCCAACCTGCCGACAAGCTCTCCTTAATAATCGGCTCGCTGTACACCTTGTCGAAATCCTTCGTGGTCAAGATATCCATCGATGTTCCCATCGCCTTGTCCGGATCAAACGCTATCGCTTTCGATGCCGTCACATCCACATGTACCGTCTGCGCCAGCACCGGCAACGCGCCAGCGAAGCAACCGCACGCGATCCCCACCAAACTCAAAATGTTTCTCAGGGTTGGGAACTTCATCGGACCCTCCTCACAACGCCGCTATTATATCGATTTAAGTGTGAGCCGGGGACTCTTATATCAGCGATTGGATAATCCCGTGGCGAGATGAGCCCACTGCAGTAATATTCTTCCGCTCATTCCTTGCCACGGAGAGTGCTCATGTCTACCTTTGGATTGATCGAATACAGCAACGCTAGCCCGCAAGTGAAAGCCATTTATGACGACATCATGGCCACACGCAAGACCGACTACATCAACAATTTCTGGAAGGCCATCGCCCACGATCCCGTTCTTCTAAAGCGCACTTGGGAAGACCTCAAAGCCACCATGGCGCCCGGGGCTCTCGATCCTCTGACCAAAGAACTTCTCTACATTGCCGTCAGCGTGACCAACAACTGCCAATACTGCATTTACTCCCACACCGCTTCGGCTTTCGGCAAAGGCATGACCCCGGAAATGTTCAAGGAACTTCAGCAAGTGATCGGCATGGCCAATGAAACCAACAAGCTCGTCTCCGGCTATCAAGTTCCTGTTGACGACCGTTTTCAGCCTCCCCTCAACCGCTCGAAATGATCGGCAACCACACCACAAACCACCCAACACACCACTACCCGTCATTCCGAACGAAGTGAGGAATCTCTCTTGGATCAATCCGGCAGGACAGCCGACCCGGCGCCTCAACCGGTACCACGCCGTCCATTTACGCTCTAAGCCCGAACCCTTGACTATTCAGGCACATACCACGCTGTTGTTTCCACTGTAGTACCCGCGTACTATAGGACCGACCCCCTCATCCAGCCCACCATGTATATGTTTGGCAGGAAATCTCTGTCTCGACAGAGGTTTCTTTGAATCCCTCTCTGAGTGGGTACTTTATGGCTCCTATCACAAGAGATGTTGAAGCCCCAGCCGCGGTCTCTTCGGCAACTAATTCCGCTCATCCGCAAACCAAGTCTTCTGCCGACGCGCCGGCCCGCCCTCAGCCAATTGCCCTGGAGGTTCCAGTCACCGTCAATGGTGCCCGCACCGTGGATGGTTCCGATAAACGCGTCCCTTTCTCCGAATCCACGCAAACTGTACTGGTTCTCCCTCACGGCGCCGTCGTCCGCATTGCCGTGCCGCTCGCTTCAGGTCAGCTCGTGTTTCTGACCAATGAGAAAACCAAGAAAGAAGTGGTTTGCCAAGTGGTGAAATCCAAGTCCACCGGCAACGCGGCCGCCTATGTGGAGCTGCAGTTCACCGAACCTTCCGCGGGGTTCTGGGGTTTGCAGATCCCGGGCGCTTCCGCAGGTGTTCCAGTGCCTCGTCCAGCGCCTCCTGTTGGCGCTCCGAAACCAACTGCTCCGGTCTCGCCAGTTGCCACTAAGCCAGCAGTTCCCGCAACGCCAGCGCCACCCGTTACACCAGCCAAGCCTCCAGTTTCTACGCCACCACTCGCGCAAACTCCAGTTGCTCCTCCCCAATCGGTGGCCCCGCCGGATGCATCGGCCGAAACTCTCACCACTACGCCTCCCCACGTTTTCCCCGTCCCTGAGCCCGTAAAATCTGCGGCTCCGGCGGAAACTCCTCGGAAGCCAGTTGTTCCCGAATCCTCCGTTCCGTCTCTTGAACCAGTCGTTCATTCTGCCCCGATCTCTCCTCTCCACGACTATTCGAAAGACATTAACAGTCTTTTTAACGTCCAGGCTCCGGGTTCTCCATCCTCGAAAACGCAGGCCGCGCCACCGTCGGCCGCACCTTCTACTGAGGAACTCAAACTCCAAGCTGCTCGGCTCCAGGAACAACTCAGTTCCATGCTATTCACCGAGTCGCTTTCAGGTTCCAAAACCCCGGCTGCTCTGCCATCTAAGCCCGCGGCCTCTGTGCCCGACCTGTCTAAGAAAGTCGTCGAAATCAGCAGGGAATCCAAGCCTACCGGTCAGAACGAACCTGCACGCAAGCCCGCTTCCGTAATCTCTGGCCTGGACGATGAGGTGAAGGTCCCCTCGTGGCTCGCTCCCCTTTCGCAAAATTCGGAAACTGCTTTGGACCAACCCGAGGCCTCTTCTGCGAGCGGCGTCCCGGCGAATGCCGAGGAGTCGTTTGACGCTGTCGAAGCCAGTTCGCCCCACCGTGGCAATACTCCTGATTTCGGCGGCCAATTACTGGCAGAATCCGCTGCCTCGGCCGGAAGTGTTTCTTCGTCTGGTTCAAAGAAAGGGCTCTCGATCGGCATTGCTGCCGCTGCGGTTTTAGCCATCGCTGGTAGCGCATGGTACTTCGGCCAAAATCACTCCAAGCCTGTCACGGCCTCCACTCTCTCTTCAGCGGCGCCTCCGGCCGCTTCCACATCTAGCGAGCCGGCTTCCACTTCAAATCTTCCGGCCGCGCCCGCTGCCAGCAATACTTCATCTGCGAACAATACTTCGTCCGCCGTGCTTTCCTCGCGGCCAAGCAAGACTTCTGTTCCCGCGCCTGTTCCAGCGGTCTCGGTGACTACTCCGGAGCGAAATGAATCGAAACCTCTCGATCCGACCGTCGGAGAAGCCAAGAAAAAGTTGCTCGGGAATGTCCATCTCTCTGCACCTGTCGTGAATCGCGGCTCGGATTCACAGCAGCAAGCAGGCGAGGCGATCCAGGCTATCGATTCCAACAGCGTCTCCACCGGCGCAGACCCTTTTGCTTCCGGTGAACACCATGCTCCTCCCGCTGCACCACTTCCCGTCGGTGGCGAAATCAAACAGGCTAGACTGATCAAGTCAGTGCCGCCAGAATATCCGGCCATAGCAAGAACTCAACATGTGTCGGGCAAGGTTGAAATGGACGCGCTGATCGATGCGTCTGGCAAAGTTGCTTTCGTGAAGGTTCTCTCTGGCCCGATACTTCTCCGCCAGGCCGCATTGGATGCGGTCAAGCAGTGGAAGTACAGCCCAGCCACACTCGATGGCCAGCCCACTTCCATGCACTTGGCCATTACCGTGGCGTTCCAGGGCCAGTAACCTGTTTTCAAGAAGAACCAGCAGCCTATCGATGGTCGTAATTGCCTGATAGGGGCAGCAGCGTTTGCGTCATTGCATCCGCGGCAACCTCCCGAGGCTGTTCATCTACCCGCAGAATTGCAATCCACGACAAATGCGGGAACGGCACAAATCCATCAACTGGCCGCAGGATCGGCAACAGCGTATTCAACAGCTTGATCTGCCAAAATCCAAATGTTTCTTTCTTTAGGATTTGGCCATTCCACCACCACCCTGGCGCCCCAATTCGATTAAACTTCAAAATCTTTTCTACCCGGAATCCCGCCCGCTCGCACGTATCTTGCAACTGTTCGCGCGTATATCGCCGGTAATGCCCCAGCACCCGATCTAGCGACCCATATAACCCCGGACCATTCGGCACCAGGATAATTGCACGCCCATTCTTGTCGAGCGCGCTGCGTATGTTCCGCAGCGCCTGTACGTCGTCTACCAGGTGTTCCACCACATTCAGGCAAATCACCGTATCAAATTGTTCCCCCGGAAAGGTTTCCGCTGCGCTCGCATCCGTATATTGCACTTTCAAGTACGGCCGCGTCTGTTTCAATTTTTCCAGCCGGTCCAGATATTGCGGGTTGATGTCGCTAGCCCAATACACCGTCCGGGGCACAAGATTCGACGTCAAATTGCCTATGCCCGCTCCAATCTCCAGGATGCGCTCACCTAAATAGGGGCGGATCGTGTCCGCCATCCATTTTGTGAATCGCGGCGCTCGGTTCAATCGTGCCAGGATTTCGCTGCCGTGTTCGTCCGCTACGTAAATTCGGTCGGATACTCCATATTTCAACAGCGCCCCGAGCGCCTTCACGCCGTCCTTCCAGGTGATTTTTTTTCCTTCCGCATAGGTACGCCCGGAGTAGCGGATTGGCAGCTCAAATATTCTTGCGTCTCGTTTCGCCAACTTGATTGTAACTTCCGGCTCAAATCCGAACCGATCGCTTTCCAGCGGTATGCTTTTCAGCAACTCCGTTCGCACCATCTTGTAGCAAGTTTCCATGTCGGTCAGGTTCAAGTCCGTGACGAAGTTGGTCAGCAGGGTCAGCAGTTTATTTCCCAGGCTGTGCCGGAAAAAAAGCACGCGCCGGTAATCGCTGGCCAGAAAGCGCGATCCATACACCGCATCCGCGTCTTCGTTCGCAAACAACGGAATCATCTTCAACAGATCTTCCGGGTGATACTCCAAGTCCGCATCGTGAACCACCACCAGGTCGGTATCCGCAAACCGCAGCGCCGTGCGGATAGCCGCGCCTTTCCCTTGGTTCTTATCGTGCTCCTGGAAAATCCACTCCAGCCGGGTCGAGCCGTGCTCCTGCAGCCGCTGCTGAAAACGCCCTAGCGCCCTACCGGTCTGGTCTGTCGAAGCGTCGTTTACCACCACTACGCGCACCCGCTCCAACCAGCCGGATTCCGCCACAACTTCCAGCCGCTTCAGACTCGATTCCACCAGATATTGCTCGTTATATACGGGCACTAGGATTGATAAGCTCAGCTTGGATTCCATCGCTCCATCTTTCGTTTCTTCGCATCCACCGGTCGCTTACCTGCTAGTGTACTGCCACCCTTCTTGTTTTTCCCATGTTGCTGCTTGTGCGCCAGAGCCTTGCCCTTCGCTTTTCCCCTTAATATACTGACCACCCGGCCAAGTTGGCAGGTCTGGCGGGTGGGTAGCCCGTCTATTTCTCTCCTCTTGGCTTTTTTTTCGCGCCTGCTCTTCTCTCACAGGCCGAACATTGCTGCGCAGCCAATTGCTTTACGGGCTGTTCGCGCAAAGGAGACTGTTGCATGGCCAACATGCCTGTGCCGGAAGAAATGAATGTTTACCAGAACGCCGAAGCGCGTTTTGAGGTTGCCGCGAATAAGCTCGGTCTGGAACAGGGTGTCTATCGTTATCTCAAATATCCAGATAAAGAAATTACCCTCTATATTCCGGTCGGCATGGACAATGGCCAGCTTGAGGTCTTCACTGGTTACCGCGTCCTCCATTCCGCCGTGCGTGGTCCCGGCAAGGGCGGCATCCGTTTTGCTCCCGACGTTTCCCTCGATGAAGTTCGTGCCCTCTCTGCTTGGATGACCTGGAAATGCGCCGTCGTGGACATCCCTTTCGGCGGGGCCAAGGGCGGCATCATATGCGATCCCCGCAAAATGTCTCGCGGTGAACTCGAGCGCCTTACCCGCCGGTACACTGCCGAACTTTCCGATTGGCTTGGTCCGGAGCGCGATATCCCGGCTCCCGACGTCGGCACCAATGAGCAAACCATGGCCTGGGTCATGGACACTTACGCCATGCATGCTCGTCAGGCTACCAATGCCGTCGTTACGGGCAAGCCCATTGAACTCGGCGGTTCTCGCGGGCGCCGGGAAGCCACCGGACGAGGCGTGATGATCTGTGTCGACAAGGCCATCGAAAAACTGGGACTCCGCCGCGAACAGACTCGCGTTGTAATCCAAGGTTTCGGCAATGTCGGTTCGCTCGCTGCGGAACTGATGCAGAAAGCCGGGTACAAAATTATTGGCTTGGCCGACATTGGCGGCGGCCTCTATAACGAAAATGGCTTCGATGTGCCCCAGGTCATCGACTGGGTTTATACCCGCAAGAAGCCCCTGCAGCAGTTTCCTGGCGGCGGCACCAAGATGAGCGCCCGCGACGTCCTCTTCCAGCCCTGCGACGTGGTCATTCCCGCCGCTATCGAAAATCAGATCACCGAGCAGAATGCTCACCAGGTTCAGGCCAAAATCCTATGCGAAGGCGCCAACGGCCCGACTACCTGGCAAGCCGACGCTATAATCGATTCCAAAGGGATTTTCACCGTTCCGGATATCCTCGGGAATGCCGGCGGCGTCACCGTCAGCTACTTCGAATGGGTTCAAGATCGCCAGGGCTTCTTCTGGCGCGAAAGCGAAGTCAACGAGCGGCTCTTTGACATCATGGACCGCTCCTTTGATGACGTGGTTCGATATGCTGAAACCCATCGCGTTAACAACCGCATCGCCGCCTATATGCTGGCGATCGACCGCGTGGCTACTTCGCTCAAGCTCCGGGGAATTTATGCCTGATTTTTTCTTGGCTTTCGGAGTACTGAAGCGTACTCTTTGTGCGAGCTTTACCGTACGTTTCGGCACTTGAGCCTTATGGGGTCGCCCCGCGATCCCGGGAAGGAGTCCGTACCGTGTCTCCGGACTCGTCGCGCGCTCATACTCATCGCACTGAGGAACAACATCGCCACGACATTTGCGTTGTGGGTCGCTGGCTTTACGAACGCGGCCACATCGTTGCCCAAGAAGGCAATATCTCCGTGCGCCTGGATGCCCACCGTATTCTCGCCACACCCACCTGCCTCAACAAAGGCACCATGTCTCCCGGGGATCTGGTCATCATGGACCTGGACGGCCGTCACCTCCACGGCGATCGCACGATCTCTTCCGAAGCCGCTATGCATCTTTTGTTTTACCAGATGCGCTCGGATGTCCAGGCCGTTTGTCACGCCCATCCCCCTACCGCCACCGGCTTCGCGGCGTGTGGTCAGGGGCTCGATCAGGCGCTTCTGCCCGAAGTCGTGGTCTCGCTCGGCAAAGTTCCGCTAGTGCGTTACGCTACGCCCGGTACTTCGGATCTCTCGGCGGTTTTGGAGCCGTACGTCCCTCATTACGATGCCTTTTTGCTGGCGAACCATGGCGCGGTCACCTGCGGCCCGGATCTGCTCACGGCGTTTTACCGCATGGAAATCGTGGAGCACTTCGCAAAAATTGTGTTGGCCGCTCGCCTCGTAGGCCAGCCGCAACTCCTTTCCACTCGTGAAGTCGCCAAGCTGATGGCGGCGCGCGCCCGATATCACGTCACTCCGCCTCCCGGCGGCGGGGCCGAGCTTCCGGAAACCTGCGATGCTCGCGAAAGTCCCACTGAGGAAGTGACTCTGACGCGCTCCGAACTCGACGCTCTGGTAGACGAAGCTGTCCGCAAGGACCGCGCCCGCCGCTGACGTACTTGCCATTTGTTCTCGAATCCTGAACCCATAACCATGTCTGCCACCGAATTTTTCGAAGCCCTTCGCGCCGGCGATGTCGATGCCATCAACTTTCATCTCGACTCCGATCCTTCTTTAGCTTCTGCGCAAAACCAATCGGGCATCTCCGCCGTCCTCATGTGCGTCTATACCAGCCGCCGTGACATTTGTGATCTTCTTCTGGCTCGCGGCGCGGTATTGCAACTGTACGATGCGGCGGCGGTTGGCGACCTTGGGCGAGTCAAAGAGTTTGTCGAACACGATCCCAGGTTCGTCAGTAGTTTTTCGCCAGACGGTTTTCCTGTATTTGCGCTAGCCGCCGTTTTTGGCCATCTCGATATCGTTCGTTATCTCGCGCAAAGTGGCGCTGATATCGACGGCACCGCCACCAATGGGTCCGGTTATAATGCCCTGACGGGCGCGGTCGCCAGCGGTCACATTGATATCGTTTATTTGTTGCTTCAGCGTGGTGCGAATCCCAACCACCGCTACGGTTTAGGATATTCGCCGTTGCTGACCGCGGCTGCCAACGGCCACCTTGAAATCGTCAAACTCCTCCTGGCCCATGGCGCCGATCCGCATGCGGTCTCCGATGACGGCAAATCTGCCTTGGCTTTGGCCGACGAACGCAATCATGCCGCGGTCGCCGAATTTCTCCGCAATCATCTGGCTGCATCTCGCCAATCCTGATTTCAGGCGCTTTGTTTTTGTATATTCTGTAGAAACCGCCCTAGAATCTTCGTGAGGGTGCTGGAATGCTTAAGAAACCGTGGACCATCCTGTTTAGCTGCTTCGCAGTGATCCTCCTTGCGGGTGCGCTTTCCTGTTCAACTCGGCCCCAGCAGACTGCTCCACTGTCTTTACAACTGAGCAGTGCGGATTTTCCAGCCGGCGGTAATATCCCGAAGCAATTCACGTGCGACGGCAATGATGTATCCCCGGCGCTCCAGTGGAAAGAGCCTCCCGCTGGCACCCAGACCTTCGCGTTGATCGCGGACGACCCCGATGCTCCCGTAGGAACCTGGGTGCATTGGGTCCTCTTCGATCTGCCGGCGAATGCGCGCGCGCTCCCGCATAATTTTCCAAACAACGAGCAATCCTCCGACGGGTCGCGCCAAGGCAAGAATGACTTCAAAAAAACCGGGTATAGCGGACCGTGCCCTCCTACGGGCAGCTCTCATCGCTACTTTTTCAAGCTCTACGCTCTCGATACCAAGCTCAATCTCAAGCCCGGCGCCACCAAGAAAGACCTAGAGCGAGCCATGCAAGGCCACATCCTGGCACGCGGCGAATACATCGGTCGTTATTCCCGCTAACTCAACTCCCGATTAACGGCTGCGACTGATCAAGACTTTGTACGGCCTTTCAGTCGAAGTGGTCTTTTCTAGAACGGATGAACATTTCTTGGGCCTCTGGGCCCGTTAGTTGTAGTATTGCGACACGGATAGAAGGTCGTCATGTTTACATCGACGGTCTTTCGCATTTGCCTCGTTACAGGATTTCTAATGTGTGCTCTTTCTTCCCGGGCACTTTTTAGTGCGCAGGAACCTCGAACTTCCGCTCCGTCACCAACGCGTGATGCGATCGACTATCGTATCGGACCTCGCGATGTCATTGAGATTAGTGTTCGGAACGAGCCTGAAATCACTCGAACCATTCAGGTCCGAGCAGACGGGAAAATCTCGCTGCCTCCGCTCGGCGATGTTCAAGCTGGTGGGCTGACGGCAGTGCAATTGGCGGACGTAATTCGCAAGGGACTGCTAACCTATTTGACGAATCCCCAAGTCACCGTGACCGTTGGGGGATTTGGAACGAAGCCTCTTGCGGTCCCACCATCCAAATCCATCCCACCTCCACTACCATCACCTGACCCAAAGACGAAATGTTGTGTTGCGTAGATTTCTCTCGGAGTGTACGCAACGTCCACAATTAAGCGGCCCCAGTGCTCAAAGCCTCCATTGCGTTGACAGGCGAAGAAAAAGCGGCAATACTTTCTTCGATGATCGGACTCCTCCGCGGCCGCCTGCTCGAGAAACGACCGAACCAGGTCATTCTCGACGTCAGTGGCGTCGGGTATCTCGTTGCTGTTCCTCTTTCCACGTTTGCCGCTCTCGGGGAACTTCACACCGAAGTAACCCTGCTCATCCACACCCATGTACGCGAGGATGCGCTCGCTCTTTACGGCTTTCTTTCCCAGCGCGAAAAGCACCTGTTTGAACTTCTGCTCGGGGCTTCGGGCGTTGGCCCTTCACTGGCTCTGAAAATTCTCTCCGGTATGAATGTGGAAGAGTTGGTCCCCGCGATCCGCACCGGAGACTTGGGACGCCTGACGAAAATTCCTGGTGTGGGCCGGAAGACCGCCGAGCGAATGGTGGTCGAACTGAAGGACAAGCTTGAGGCGGTCGCCATGGAAGCCGAGAAAACCGCGCCCGCGTCTCCCGCGGGTGTGGAAGCCGACGTGAAATCCGCTCTCATCAATCTCGGTTACGATGAGCGCGCTGCGGAATCCGCGGTTATGGAGGCCAAACGCGAGGCGGGCACCGGCAATTTCGAAAAATTACTGCGTGAAGCGCTGATTACTCTGAGCGCCTCGCAAAGCCGCTAACGACCTGCGCTCACGAACTGCCCTAGCCTCGTCCTTGCGCCCGGCTATGCGATGTCTGATTACTGATATCCTCTAATGCTATATGGCGACCTTCGGCTCAAAGAAAACATCCGGCGAACAGCAGCAGCGCATTGTCTCCGGTGCTGCTTGGGACGACGATGCGCGCCTGGACGCTAGCGTTCGCCCCAAAACCCTGGCCGAATACATCGGTCAGAAGCGCGTAAAAGAAAACATCGCCATCGCGCTTGAAGCTGCCCGCAACCGCGATGAAGCCCTCGATCACGTGCTTCTTTACGGCCCGCCGGGTTTAGGCAAGACCACCCTCGCGCAGATCATTGCCAATGAACTCAAGGTCTCCATCAAAACCAGCGCCGGACCGCTTCTCGAACGCAAAGGCGATCTCACCGCCATCCTCACGTCGCTTGAGGCTAAGGAAGTTTTTTTTCTCGACGAAATTCACCGCTTGCAGGCTGCCGTTGAAGAGGTCCTTTATCCGGCGATGGAGGATTTCCGGGTCGATCTGGTAATTGGCCAAGGCCCTGGCGCGCGTATTCACCCATTTCACCTGAACCATTTCACCTTGATCGGCGCCACCACCCGGGCGGGGCTCATTACTGCGCCACTCCGCTCCCGCTTTGGCATCGTGCACCGGTTGGATTTCTATGAGCCCGAAGACCTGCTGATCATCCTGCACCGGTCGGCCAAAATTCTGAACATCCATATGGAGGAGGGCGGAGCCGAAGAAATCGCCGGGCGTTGCCGCGGCACACCACGCATTGCCAACCGCCTTCTGCGCCGTGCTCGCGATTTTGCTGAGGTTCGAGCGGCGGGATGCATCACTCGCGACGTCGCCCGCGAGTCCCTGCACATGCTGGGAGTGGATGAACACGGCCTGGACGAGGTCGATCGTAACCTAATGATCGCTTTGCTGGATAAATATGCGGGCGGGCCTGTCGGCCTTGGCACACTTGCCGCGGCACTTTCCGAAGAGGAAGACGCAATCGAAGAAATCTACGAACCGTATCTAATGCAGATCGGAATGTTGGATCGCACGCCACGAGGCCGGGTGGCGACCCCTCGCGCTTACGAGTACTTTCACCGAGAATTGCCTAAGAGGCAGCCTCGTCTTTTCTAGCAAAGCTAAATTGGACCGCGACCCCCCGGTTACATCGTCTTAATCTTTATGTATCGCGCGATGTCAGGGTACATGCTAACTGCGGCCACGCAGAGCAGGACGATCGCTACGCCTTTAATTGCGGATTTCATGGGGAAAATCCTCCTCAGTACAGTAGAGACCTAACCGCTGGCTTCGAACATCCCCGGAATGCTGTAAGCGGTGATAGAGTTTGCAGGAGCGCCCACACTTTACGAACAACGTCTAAGAAAGAGTGGGACTGACACGAGCCCGCAATGAGAACCACGATGAAAATAAAAAGTAAACTTGCGTCTCTGGCACTTGGAATTTTGTCGCCGATCCTTGTTTTGGCTCAGGAGCCTGCCGCGCCTCCAAACGCACCGACTTCCCCGCCGCATAACAATGTGGTCAAAGCTATCCCGTGGAAGCAATTCAATTACACCTGCGCTGGTGGAACCAAGCTGACCGTCTACCTCGCCGGCGATTTGGCAAAGGTTCGATACGGTGACCACACCTACTTGATGCGGCAGGCCATGGCAGCCGACGGCAACCGCTACTCCGATGGAAAAGTAGTGTGGTGGGGTAAGGGCAATGGTGGGTTTCTTCAGGAAGATGCACCAGACGGGAACGGGAAGCTTATCCTCACGGATTGCAAGTTGAACAAACCGTTGAACGCGGAGACGGCCACGATTACGGGTACGGTGAGTTACCTCCAGCGAATCGCGCTTCCGACGAACGCGGTAATCGAGCTGAAGCTGTTGGATACGTCACAGGGAAATGCGGGCAAAGCGGTCGCGGAGGAGACCCTCAACCTGGGCCAGCGGCAGGTGCCGATCCCGTTCACGTTGAACTATGACCCCGCAAAGATTGACCCGAAACACGCCTATTCCGTTAGCGCGAAGATAACCGTAAACAACCAGGTTTGGTTTTCCACCGAACAATCCAGCCCAGTGCTGACGGGCGGAAAACCTTCCCACGTCGATCTGATTTTAAAACAAGCAGGCCCCAGCTCGAAGTAAACTGCGGCGGACCTCACACCGGCCATTCGTACAGTTAGCCGTTACGACTCCCACGGAACTGCGGTTGTCCGTCCTTGCGCGAACCGTTGCCTATACTTTAACTATGGCGACCCCTTCCACAGCAGTGCGCCAGGTCGGTCTTCTGGTATTGGAGGTCGATCCCGGCAATGCGGGCGCGCTCAAACAGATCCTGGACAGCGAAGGTTGGCGCGTGCGCATCGTGGGCGACCTGCCTCTTCTGCATGCGGAACTCAAGACTGGGGAGTATTCGCTGGTCATAGCGAATATCGAGCTTGTCGGGCTGGAATCGCCCACTTTCCACGTGTTACATGAACTTTCCTCGGTCACCCCCGAAGAAGGTGGCCGCATACGGGCGTTGTATGTCGTTCCGGAACTGGCTGGTGGGCAATTCGTCGCGGCGCTGGAGCGCACCAAAATGCCCTATGCGGTGCGCCCCTTTCACTTGCACGATTTTCTGGAAAAAGTCAGCGATTTGCTGGTGGAAGTGAAAGCGATCGAAGCTCCGTTGCGAATGACTCGCTACGAATTTGGCGAGGCGCGAAAAAAGAAAAAGCAGGCCAGCCGCACGACCTCAATGTTTGCGTCCCGCGATTCCTATTCCTACACCGAGGAAGAATTGGCCGAATACGAACGCCAGGAATCCGAAGCCTCCAAGAGTCGCCGCATCAAGCCGCGAACCAATTTAGGCGACCCACAAAGCTAGCGACGCACGCAAACAGGTATCGTCAGTCCGTACCCTGTGTCCCTACTTCTGTTTGTGGACCTGGCTCGAGTCGGGCGAATGCTTCAGCAATTCCCCGACACTGTTGGGCCACAATGGGTGCCGCAACCCCGGCGCAATTTCAGCCAGCGGCACAAGCACAAAATTGCGTTTCAACATTCGTGGGTGCGGTACCTGCAGATTGGGGGTGTCGATCGTTGCGTCATCGTAAACGAGAATATCGAGATCGATCAATCGGGGACCCTTGGGGGACGCTTTCTTGCTGCCCATTTGCGTTTCAATCTGCCCCAGTGTGGTAAGAAGTTGCTCCGGCGCCAGGCTGGTTTGCGCTTCCAAAGCGGCGTTCAGGAACCACGGCTGATCCAGATACTCGACCGGCTCCGTTTCATACAGGCTCGATATTTTCGTGGGCCGCACGCCCGCTAACCGGATAAGCCGTATCGCTTCCTGTAGATTGCTTTCCCGATCGCCTATATTGGAGCCCAACGCTATGTACACAGTGGCCACAATGGCCTCTTATTTTATCCCCATGCGGCGGCTGACCAGGCTGACCATGGACTGGGCTTCTGGAAGTTTCATGGCGATGGAAGCGCCGAAGAAAATCAGTCCGTAGAGCCCAAGAACGAGAATGGCTAGAAGAATGTGATTGCGTGGTCCCAAGACGTATTCTAGTCCTCGAGCCGCGGCGGCCGCAACCAACGCAGCCGACCACACCTTCCCCAAAAACGCGACAGGCACGCCAACGTGGCCTACCCGCAGCCGGATTCCGCGTTGCAGCAGCGTGAACTCCACCCACGAAGCGATGCCCGCCGAAATGGTCAGACCGGCCACTCCCCAGCGCGGCTCAACTCCCAGAAGCCTCGGCAAAGGCAGCGCCGCGATGTAGCCCAGAATCGTGGTAAGCAGCACGCGCACGATGGCAAACCGCAGGGGAGTGCGAGTATCGCGCAGGGCGTAAAATCCGGACGAGTACAGGCGGCCGAGCGTGGACGCCAGCAGGCCAACCGTGGAACCGACTAGAATTCCCCACACATACATCACATCGTGATGCGTAAATCGCCCGGTCTGATAAATGCCGGCAACAACGACGTCGCCAAGAATGAGAAAGCCGGCCACCGACGGAACCACAAGAAACGTGATTTGTCGAAGGCCACTATTCAGCCGGGCCCGGAGGACTTCAGCAACCTCGTCCGCCGCGCCAATCGCGCCGCTCATGAGCGGCAGCTCAGCGGCGGAAACAGACATGCCGAAAAGGCTGACAGGAAGTGTATAGAGAGTTTGCGCGTAGGAAAGAGCGGCAACAGCGCCAGTCGGGAGCCAACTGGCAAGAAACGCGTCGATGTAAGCACTGATTTGAACAACGCCGCGGCTCACGAACACAGGAAAAAAGTTGTGAATGATGATGCGGACGTTCTCCGCGTGATAGGCCAGCGCAAGTTTCAGACCGCCGAGTAGCTTCAAAACGGTGGGGAGCTGCACCGCAACTTGCAACGCGCTGCCCACGACCGAAGCCCATGCCGTATAGACCACCAGAGAGTCCTGCGCACGCCCACGTCCGAAACTGATCATGCCGACAATCATGGCAATGTTCCAGAGAACGGGCGCGGTATAAGAAAGAAAGAATTTGCGATGGCTGTTCAGAACGCCGAGGCACCATGCGGACGCCACCAACAGGCCTGCACCGGGGAACAAAATACGCACGAGCAGAATGGTGAGTTCCCGCGTTTCCCCTTTGAAACCAGCGGCGATCACGTAGATCAACCAAGGCGAGGCGATAACTCCAAATAGCACGATGATCGAAGTCGTGAGCATCAATAAAGCGGCAACAGCGCCTGCGGTTTTTCTTGCCTCTTCCTTGTCGCCGCTGGCCAGCAGACGCGCATACACCGGGATAAAGGACGCGGAGAGCACTCCTTCGCCAAATAGATTCTGCAATAAATTGGGTATGCGGAAGGCAGCGCGGAATGCATCGGCAGCGTCGGAATTTCCGAAGTAATGAGCAAACACGCGATCGCGAATCAGTCCGGCGATACGGCTCAACAAGATGCCCGCGGCTACGAGAAAAGCGAACTTTTTAGAGCTGGCAGGCTGAGGTTTAACGGTGGCGGGTTTGGTCACTAGAGTACTCAAGCAAAGAATGCCTCGGGGGCAAAGCCCAATATTGTGTGGGTCACGGCATCCTGACCGCCGTGCGCTCCTCAATCGAAGATAGCTTACCTGCCACGGCTGGTCGGAAGCGAATTGCCAGTTTGTGTCCAGAAGCTACTTTGGGCGTCAGCGATCGATCAGAGCGGAACCGCATGGGCCGAAGTGTAGCCGTCCAGTTGGGATTGCCGAGGGCTTATATAGTGGAAAACTTCGGCCCATTCCAGGCCGTAGCGCCCGCCGATTTCTTTGTCGGAGGGAACGCCGCGCTGATATTGGGAATCGTAGTCGAGAACAATGTACTTGATATACGCACGATTGGCGGTATCGTCGTCGCTGCCCAAAATCGGCAGACGCAATTTTTGATTCGAAAGTTTTTCGCGTAGCCGCGCTCCATTTTCGCCACCCGGGCCTTGGGTTTTGTTGGCAAGATTGGCTTCCACCTTGTGGTCGATCCATGGCGAAATATCCACGACGCGATTGACCAGTTGCGGTCCGCGAGCAAAATAATATTTTTCCAGCACCGCATGCGGTTGCAGGCCGCCGTCAAGGTGCTCTGGATAATCCCGGTCCATGCCCGCCATCCAGCAGGCCGCCTCTACTCCTTGAGCGGTCACGTAATGGTCTGGATTTTCTTCGTAGCTGCCCCAGGGGTCGTAGCACACGATGGTGTCGATCTTGAGCAGTCGTATCAAGTAAATAAGCCGCTCGCGGAATTCCAGGCGCGAGATGCCATCCATTTCATGATTGCGATATTCGAGATTGAATACCTTCTGAAGGCCTAGCGCTTTCGCAACCGCTTCGGTATCCCGCTCATTATTTAGCACTCGATCGCCTGTGGTGCCGGAACCAGCCATCTCATCATTCGTGGTGCGAATCAGGTACCCGGTGTAGCCTTCGCTCACAAGTTTGGCGACAGTCCCTCCGGCAAAAATGGGCACATCGTCTGTATGAGGCTGGATCGCCGCCAGCACTTTGCCGGCATGAGGTTTGCCGGAGCGTGGCCGCTCGATCACAACTTCATCGCTGGCCTGCGGCCGGGTGGTTTTTTCAGGCGAGGCTAGATCTTGTGCGAACGCCCCATTTGATGACGTCAACAGCGCACTGCCTACAACCAAATCTGAAAAGAAGTCACGGCGCTTCATGGTGAGTCCTCCGGGAAAGCCGCAGAAATACCCGATGTTTGGAACACGGTGAATGAGCGTGTGTTCGAGATCTGCAGCCGACTCTTTAGCTGTAGGTTAACACCGAAACGGAGTTGCAGTTGCCGCAGAGCAGGCTGCGGCAAGATATCAGGATTACCAACGACAAATTACTGCGGCACTGAGGCGAGAGCTTATTGAGATTTCTTGATGTCAGAGGTCGCTTGTTCGATGCTGCCTCTAACCAGCTCCGTCTTCACTTCCGACTTCTGCCCGGCGAGCATGCTTACATCGGTCTCAAATGTACGATATCCGGGCAGCTCGACTTTGACGTGATGCTTCCCCGGGCTGACTAACAGCGAATGAACTGCCCCACCCAACTCTCCCGCATGGCCAATATAGTTGTCATCGAGAAATACCGCGGCACGCGGAGGCTGAATGGTGAGCTTGAGTTCGGCAGTGACCTTAGGTGTTGCTACGCCGGGCAGCATCGACATCTTTACATGCAGCGTCTGCACTTCTCCCGGTTCCACAACAATATCGCGAACGAAATCAGCGTACCCGGACTCGCGCACGGAAATCTGATGTTTCCCTGGCAACAATAAAACCTTTTTGTCCCCCTTGAGTTCCTTCACATAACCGACATATTCTCCATCAACCCACACACCCGCATCTCGTTCCAAGCTTGACGCGCCCTGAAATTTTACTTCGCCCATAACTTTGCTGTCGGACGCAGATAACAACCTGGGCAGCAGCAAGCTACAGAGCGGGACGAAAATCAGCGCAATGGCAATCAGAGGCAAACGCTTAGGCACCTCGCCCTCCTGTCTGTGCTGGGGATTCCATCGTAGCGCAAAAAAGAAGCAGAGTTTCTCGCGCCCAAGCAAGTCGTTTCGTATGATGAACGAGGTCGGCAAGGGCCCGAGTGTGCCTGAAGGCCGCAGTTATCTGCCGACCACCAGGTAGTTGCCGGTGGAATAGCGCCTTAGCCCCGACCCGTCCCACAGCATTCGGTCGGTTACCAGCGCGGTTTTTCCCGGTACCCCACGAGTGAAGAAAATCTGCAATCCATCGCGTGACCACTCAGCATTGCGCGTGAACAGATCCGGCGGTCCCAGAATCGTGCGACGATGCGAACGCAATTCGTACAGGAAGAACGTCTGATTCAGACCCGCAGAATCAGTGGGTGCACCGGGAGGCGTATTAAGGTAGTAAGCCGAGACCAGCAGCAGATCGGGATTGATTGGCGACACTCGGATGGTGTCGCTGCTCATGATTTGGAACCTGTCTCCATAGATATCTTTGAGCGCCACGATTTGCGGCGGCCTGTCTGCGCTCAGCCAATAAGCGTTCTGCATATCCGTACCGAGAACCGTGCTCGGATTCACCCAGCCCTGCAGTGAAGCGATGTTCAGCGGCGCAAGCAGCGTTGCGTTATCGGGGGCGCTGGTGGCGGCGGTCCATACTTGCCACACCTTTCCATCAAACTTCAGGTAGGCGAAATGCGAATCGTCCGGGGCCCAGAACGGCTGTCGCACATTGTTTCCCGCGACTACTCGCGAACGCCCGGTATCCAGCTCGTAGAGCACGATCGAACGGTCAGGAGCGGTAGTGGAATCGGAGCGCGTATAAAGAAGCAACTTGCCATCGCGGGAAAGAGCCAACTCCGACCCGGCAGGGGCTGCCACTTTTCTCGTTTCGCCGCGGCTGACTACCACGCGCCCCGAAGCTTCCAGGTACGCAGTCGCCGTCGGTGAATGATAAGTGGTGATGGGCTCCAGCACCGTCTTTCGATACTCCTTATCTTTATCTTGTTCGATCTGCTCCGGAGTCTTGTCGGCGTTCTTGTCGTCCGTATCCGCCTGATCCGGCATGTCCAACTGATTTTTCTTGCGAAACTCGGGGAATTTTTCGGGATCGCTCACTCCGCAACCCTTGAGCTGGCCGATCTGCGCGTGGTCGACTTCAACGCGGAAGGTGTATTTCGCACCAGGGGTGTTGTCGGAGCAGGAGTCGCGGATCAGTTTGATGGCGACGTTCGCGCCAGTATCGTCGTCCTTGGCATTGAAGGTCCAGGAATTGTCGGACTCGTCCGATGTGATGTCGCCGGGATTGAGCACAATTGGCGGATAGCCCGCGCGATCCAGTCGTTCCGGGCCTTTCATGCCTACGCGCAGCGACCAGGAAGGATCGTTGCCGTGAGCGATGATTAGAATTGGAAAGTGACGGGACACCGGGGAAGGTACCGGCTCCTGCGCGGGGATTTGCGTAGAATTCGGGTTCGCTGGCACTTTCGGCGCGGGCTTCTGTGCCGGAGCTTGAGCCACCAGGTGACCTGGAGTAAGAAGCAGCGCGATCAACCAGAAGAAAAAAACAAAACGCACAAGAATAGTCCTCGACATTTTTCCAACAAAATTCCGGTCAGGCATGGGCTCGGGACATGCGGCTAATTCCGTCATAGAACGTCGTCGCAGGCTCCGTCCACTGCTTATCTAAGATGCGTCGTGGCCTGAATGCGGGATGCCAATGCTGAAACCGGCACGCATCGGCGATCAACTTAATCCCGCGAGCATCATAGCCCGAAGTCCGCCCGTAAACACATGTTCATTGGGGCTGACCGCCGACCAAAGTGCGTCCAGGAATTGAAGAGCGGAGCCGCCATGTAAGGCGAACACAAAACGAAAATAGTTCTTGACTTGGCGAACAAAAGGCGAAATACTCCCTTTGCTCGAGGTGAGCTATGTCCCCAGTTCTTCCCCATTCGGTTCCGTCTCCTACGATTCGGCACCGCCCCGTTCGTCGCCCCGCTGTTCAGTTCCTTCCTTTTTGCCCTGAAACGCCTGACCCAACAGAGGCCGATGCCCGTGCCCCGGGTGAACTCGGCTGGCGCAAGGGAAGTCTGGAAGAGCCCACGGCGGATTGCCCCCCGCCACATCTCCAGACTCCCCATGTGCCACTGGTGGGCATAGCGCGCCTCGCCGCAAATGCTCCGGCAGCCGATACCAAGAGAAAGTCGGCAGAGAAGCCAGAATATTTCGTCTTACCGGTGAAATCGATACTGAATCCCTGCAATTCAGAGCGCGTACCCTTCGACTGGACCATCAATCCCTACCGCGGGTGCGAATTCGGCTGCAAATACTGCTATGCGCGCTATACCCACGAATATATGGAGATTGATGGCGGCGAATTCGAGCGCAAGATTTTCGTGAAGAAAGACGCGGCGGCGCTGCTGGCCAATGACATTTCACGCAAGTACTCTTATGAATCCAAGGGCCAAGGGTATAGCGAAGCGGAGCATATCGCCATTGGAACCGCCACTGACCCGTATCAGCCCGCCGAACGCGAGTATGGGGTGACGCGGGCATGCCTCGAGGAGTTGGCCACCCGCGAGGGGCTGAGTATCTCGATCATTACGAAGTCCAACCAGATTGTGCGCGACATTGATATTTTGCGCGCTATTGCGGGCAAGTCGGCTCTCAGCTTGAACCTTACGATCACCACGCTTCGCCCTAGGTTGGCCCGGCTGCTGGAGCCTCGTGCCCCGCGACCGGATTTGCGGTTGGACGCTGTAAAGCAGCTTCGCGACGCAGGATTGAACGTCGGAGTGTCCGCTTCTCCTGTGCTTCCCGGAATTAATGAGGACGAACTTGAGGTGGTTGCAGCCGCGTCGAAGGAAGCCGGAGCACAATGGTTTTTTTCTGGTGTGCTGTTCCTGATGCCCTCCGCGGCGAAGCAGTTCCTGCCATTCATTCAGAAGAAATTTCCCAGGCTGGCCCGGCAGTATGAGCAGTGGTACGCGAAGAACGGCTACGCCCCAGAAGAGTACCGCAAGAAAATTTCAGAACGCCTTTGGAAAATTCGCCAGAAATTCGGCTTCGCCACCCGGCCCTGGGAAGGCATGCGGCCTTCGAAACGACCGGCGCAGATGAGCCTGGGGTGGGACGCCGGTGCGATCAGCGGTGAGCTATTGCGAGCTAATGCGGAACCTGCCGCGATGAAGTTTTAGCGAGCCACTCAAGAGTTCTCACTCGACGCCGGGCCGGCTCTTCTCGCGTGAATAACTACGGGACAATAATGCGAGACTGCTCGCGCTGAAGTTCTTGTGCGCCCGGAAATTGTCCTCTGAGAAATTCAATGAACTTTCTGCAGCGTGGTCGCCCATTGGTGCGCAGCAGACCCATACGATACAAGAACACCAGCAACTGGAAAATCTCGGAATCTCTCACCGGCCCAAACGAATTCGGAGAAGCATTTTGCTTTGCTTCGGTAAGGAATGCCGACAGTGCATCGTAAAGCTCGCGCTGGATGTGGGCCACCGGTGGCTGCTCGTACACGATGCCAGCTATCAGGGTTTTGTAGGTTTCTGCCAACCCTAACACTGCGGCAAGAACATCGGGATCGGTCGTGGAGGGCTGCGACGCGCAGAATTTCGCAATCGTGAAAGCAATGGCGGACAAGAATTGGCCCTGCGCGTGAATGACGTCAGAGCTGATGCGCGTATCGAGTAGGGGCGTATCGGCAGCCAGCGCGCGCGGATGCTCGATTTCGTAACGGTGGGCCGAAATCAAATAGCCGCAGTCGGATGGGCAGTCGATGGTGACTTCGCGCTCCGTGCCACAACACACAGCGCAGATTTTCTCCGCTTTCGCCGGGCAAAACCGTCCCGGCTTCCTTTTCTGGCAAATTGGACAAGTCACGAATAATCCCCTGGGATGTAGATACTAGTTTACCCCGGATAACCGAATAGATCTCTTATCAGGTGGAACAATGAAGTAAACGAAGAGTGGGCGCTGCAAAAGCGCCGCTTCGATTGGTGATGCGGAACTAGTTCCTTAAATTTCTTTGCCGGACGACTGATTCTTCGGCGACTTTTTGTTCAGGTAGGAGATAAATTGCTGCGCGGAAGCCGGAACCGGTACGGCGCCCTTGAATACGATGTCCTGCGCCGTCACGTCTTTCTTATACAATTTCGCGTTAGCCCCATTATCTGGACGCACCGTCGAGCCCGCCAGCGATACTCCGGCAAACAGACCGCGCGCGCGAGAATACGAAAGAATCTCGGCACGCATTGTGACGTCGGTCGAAGCTTCCGCCGTCCGGCCCTTGGGTCCGGCTGCCGCGGAAGCATCCGCCCCGAGCTTTACTTTGCTGCTGAGAATCGCTCGAGCCCCACGCTCATTCATGACCAGCAAGACAAAGTCGGTGGCCTGGCCCCCGATCTGGAAACCGAAACTGCCTCCTTCAAGAGCCATCATGGTGGGCGCGCTCCAAGGGCCATTGAAGCGCTCTCCGGTCCGGCAAGTCATCGCGCCACGTCCATAGCTGCCGCCGAAGATGAATGCGGCTTTGACAACGGAAGGGTAGACGATCACACAATCCGCTTTATCAATCAAATCCTGCGGAATATCGTCCGGAATATCCATAATTTCCTGAATCACTTGGCCACAATTCTCCAGCCGCGAGTTTTCCTTGCTGGCGTTAGCCAGCACCGCCGGAACGATCAGCGAAAAGCTCAGAACCATTGCAAGCCACTTTTTCATGCATTCACCCTCACCAAAGATTGCGTTTCGTATAGCTAATACTATGATGCGATCTGGGCGACAACGCCGCACACCGGCATTATTTTTGGAACTGCTGCGCTCAGCCACTCGCCGGGTCGAGAGAGAGCGGAAGGGCCCACAGTCTTTCGAATATACTTTTAGTCCGGGACTTTGCCAATAGAGGAATTATGGTCAGCAAGAATCGAACTGCAATGCCATTGTTCGTCGCTGTGCTGTTCGTGATGCATTGCGCTCCGCAGGCCTTTGGTCAGGCTCCTGGAACGGAAGCACCTCCCGCTGGTGCGCCGGCAGTAGCGCCTAGCACAACATCCTCGGCCCCGGCAGCACGATTTGCCGTACGCGCGGAAAAGCTGGTGCACTCGGCCCCAGTGGACAAGGGAATGTGGGGCTTGCTGGTTGCCGACGCAGTTATCGGCGAAACACTCTATGAGCTGAATGCAGACAAGTATTTCGTTCCTGCGTCCAACATGAAGTTGCTGACTACGGCTCTCGCTCTGGATACCCTTGGGCCGGATTACCGCTTTCGAACCACCATTGAAACCAACGGCACAATTTCCGCGGATGGAAAACTCTCCGGCGATTTGATCTTGGTCGGGCGTGGCGATCCCAATCTCTCCAATCGCAAATTCCCATTCGACACCAAAGAGGAATTTGACGGGCCGCCGGAACGGGCCTTGGCGGAACTGGCCGATATGGCTGTCGCGCGCGGGGTAAAAGAGATCAGCGGAGACGTGATAGGCGACGACAGCTATTTCCCTCGCGAGCGTTACCCGGACGGCTGGGAAATCGACGATATGGTTTGGGATTACGGCGCTGCGATTTCCGCGATCGTGGTTGACGACAACGCCGTGAGCCTCACGTTGACCCCGGGAGAGCAAGCGGGAGACAGCGTGCAAGCTGAAGTGCAGCCCGTGGAGCAGGAATTTGTCGTCCGGAACCAGGTCATCACCGTGGGCGCAAAGGAAAAACCGGATTTGCGGTTGACGCGCGAGCCTGGTTCCAGCGAGGTCGTGGTGAGTGGAACACTACCTGCCCGCAGTTCACCGCACAAGCTGGTCCTGGCGATTCAAGAACCTGCGGAACATGCGGCAGCGCTCCTCGAAAAATTGTTGATTGATCGCGGTGTGAAAGTCGATGGAAAAGCGCGCGCGCAGCATGATCCAGACCCGGCCGAAGCGGCGCGTACCGTGATTGCGGAGCACTTGTCCATCCGCCTGGGTGATAGCGTGAAGCTAGTCAATAAAATCAGTCAAAACCTGCACGCGGAAGTACTGTTGAGAGCCGCCGCGCGCCAGAGCGGTAGATGGACTGATCCGGAGGACCTCTGGAAATTTCCCCAGCAGTTTTACAGCAAGGCGGGGATTGATCCGGATGATGTAGTTCAGACCGACGGATCAGGGTTGTCTCGGCACGATATGGTGACGCCGCGTGCGTTTGTCGCGCTGCTGCAGTATGCGGAAAAACAGCCGTGGTTCCCGGAGTATTACGTTTCTTTGCCAGTGGCCGGCGTGGATGGGACTTTGAACGAGCGAATGAAAGATGCGGCGATTGCGGGCCGCATCCACGCGAAAACGGGATCGGTTTCGCACGTGCGCACACTGACGGGATTTGCGGAAACGGTCGGAGGCAGGCGACTAATCTTTTCATTCATGAGCAACAATGCGCAGGCTAAAAACCACGAAGTGCACGATGCTCTGGATGGATTGTGCCAGGCGATGATCGAGGAATTTGATGAGAAGAAGGAAGTTGTGAAACATTGAAATGAAGGTTGCATGAACGAAACCAGCGAGAAATTTGGTTCCGGTGAATCGATTATTACCGTATTCGGCAGTTCGCGTCCCGCGGCCGGCGACGCGGATTACGACCAAGCGCTCTTTCTCGGGAAAGCTCTGGCGACCCACGGATTTGCAGTTTGCACCGGCGGATACGGCGGTGTTATGGAAGCGGTTTCGCGGGGAGCCAAGGAAAACGGCGGAAAAACGTACGGCGTGACCGCGGAATTCTTTGCGCGAACAGTGAATCCTTGGATAGATATGGAAATGCGCAAGAGAACCTGGCAGGGGCGCTTGTTCACACTCATTGAATTGGGCCACGGATTTGTCGTCTGCAAGGGTGGCACGGGAACTTTAGTGGAACTGGCCGTCGTTTGGGAAATGCTGAATAAATCAGTGATGAAACCAAAGCCATTCGCCGTGCTCGGAGATTTTTGGCAGCCGATTCTGGAACGGGTCAGGCTGGTGGAGTGGGATACCGTTCTGGCCCAGGGTTCGCACGCGTGGGGCGAAGCGAACGGCAGCTTGGTGCATTGTGCCGCGACTGTCGAAGAGGCGGTGCAATTCCTAACAGCGACAATTCCATCTGTAGATAGAAAGAGGTAACGAAGTAAATCGTCATGGCGCGGCGCGCAGAAGAGCTTCTGGAGTTTGACAAGCTGCGGGAATTGTTGCGGCTAAGGACGACGTCTGCGCCGGGCCGACGATTTATCGAGGCACTGGAGCCGAATGGCAACCGCGACGCCCTCGATGCTGCATTTGCGCTGATTCGCGAGGCTCGGGAATGGTTGCGCCTGGGACGGGAGTTGGGATTTGGGGCATTAGCGGATCCGGCGAGCTGGCTCGAACGGCTGGAGTCACCCGGGGCGGTGCTGGAGCCTGCCGATTTCCTGGACGCAGGATCACTGCTGGAAACTGCGGCCTGGCTGCGCCAGCAGTTCCGGGAAGAAGCTTCGAAATTTCCATTGCTCGCAGCGCGCGCCGCGTCGCTCGCCGACTTTAAGGATCTTCAGGGCGTCATCCGGCGGTGCATCCTGCCGAATGGAGAGATCAGTGACGATGCCTCCAGCGCCCTGCGGCGGATTCGCGCCAGCATCTTGCAAACGCGCGATTCGATCCAGAAAACGCTGAAACAGATTTTGCGTTCGCGTCACGCGGAGTCGGACGAAGACTATGTGACCCTGCGCAACGACCGGTTTGTGATCCCACTACGGTCGGAGCACCGCCGCAGCGTGCCGGGCGTGGTGCACGGCGCCAGCGCCACGGGCCAAACCGTTTTTGTCGAGCCCTTCGAAACAGTAGAGATCAACAATCAACTGGTTCAGCTCGCGGAAGACGAAGCTGCGGAAATTCTCCGCATACTCAAGGAATTGACGGACCGCCTGCAAGGGATGCTCGGACCGCTGCAATCCGCTTCGGCCACCATAGCGGAGCTCGACAGCGTATTTGCACGTGGCCGGTTTGCCCGGGATTTTGACGCCTGCATTCCGGAATTTTCGGATGACCCGCAGCTTCGCCTGGAGGGAGCGCGGCATCCGGTACTTGAAGACAAGCTGCGCAAAGAGAATCGCTCGATCGTGCCAATCTCATTGGCGCTCAGTGGCGAAGAACGTCTGCTGGTCATCAGTGGTCCAAATACCGGCGGCAAAACTGTGGCATTGAAGACCACAGGGCTGGCGGTACTGGCGGCGCAGGCGGGCATCCCGATAGCGGCCCAACGCGTGGTGCTGTCGTTGTTCGATCGCGTGCTGGTGGATATCGGCGATGAACAATCTATTGCCGCCGACCTGTCCACATTTTCTTCGCACATGCTGAACCTCAAAAGTATGCTGGAACAAGCTACGCCGAATTCCCTCGTCCTTGCGGACGAAATGGGAACCGGCACGGCGCCTGAGGAAGGCGCGGCTCTGGCGGTTGCGCTGCTGAGCGAATTTCAGAAGAAGCATTGTTTTGTGCTGGCCACCACGCATCACGACCGGTTGAAAACCTATGCGTCCACCACGCCAGGTGTGGTGAACGCCGCGGTGGAGTTCGACGACGTGAACTTGCGTCCCACTTTTCGTCTGCTGGTTGGAGTTCCCGGTGGATCCAGCGGAATTGCCATTGCAAAGCGCTTGGAGTTACCAGAAACCGTGATCGACCACGCTCGGTCGCTACTCTCCCCGGAAGCCCAGGAAGCCGCGGATCTGATCTCGTATCTGCATCGCAGCCGCAACGAACTGGATCGGCTACGTGTCCAAATGGCCGATGAGCGTCGCGAACTGGAGCAGGAACGCTCCAATCTGCGCAATGAGTGGATCGACAGGCAAAAACAACGGATCGCGGAATTGGAACAGAAGTTTGCCGAGATGCAGAAGCGCTTCGAAGATAACGTCGGCAGTGTGATTCAGGCGGTGAAGGACCGCGAATTGCGCGCCCAACTCGAAAAGACCAGCCGGCGTAGAGTCCAGGAAGTTCGCGGCGACGCGAAAGAAGAACTGAACGCGGCGGTGGTGCAGACCATTTCCGTGTCGCAACAGGATTTGGGCGTGAAACCGGAAACCTTTGAAAGGGTGAATGTGTCTCAATTGCAGCCCGGCATCAGGATTCGCGTGCGCGGCTTCAACAAACCCGTGATTTTGCGCCGCTTTGATGGTCCTTCCGTGGAGATCGAAGCTGGGCCGTTGCGTATGAAGGTGGCTCTCGACGAGATCACGGGAATTGAGAGCGAGACGGAGGCCAACGCCTCAGCTCGGGGACCACGCGAAAATATTACGGTAACTTCGCAAGGTAGCGAAGCGGCGGCGGGCGGAGAGCTTAACGTGATTGGAATGACAGTCGAGGAAGCCAGCGAACGCGTGGACAAGTTCCTCGATGACGCTGCTTTGGCGCAGCGCACTCAAGTACGAATCATAACGGGGCATGGCACCGGCGCCTTGCGCAAGGGCCTCGCCGAATTTCTGAGAACACATCCTTTGGTTGAGCGGGCGCAGTTCGAAAACGAAGAGCACGGCGGGAAGGCCATCACTGTAGTAGATTTGCGGACGTGATAAAGCTGTAGCACGAAACGAATGTTGAGTTAAAAGTGGCGGAAGCCGGGTCATTTGCGGATCGCGTGAAACAGCAGGCGGACATTGTTCGCGTGGTGGGCGAATACGTCCGGCTGAAGAAGAGCGGTCAAAATTACACTGGCTTGTGTCCCTTTCATGGCGAGAAGACCCCTTCCTTCGCTGTGCATCCCGTGAAACAGATTTTCCATTGCTTCGGATGCGGTAAGGGCGGCGACGTTTTCAGTTTCGTGATGGAAATGGAGAAGTGCCAATTTCCCGAGGCTGTACGTATTGTTGCGGAGAAATGTGGAATCGCGCTGCCGCGGCCAAAGGAGCGCTCGCCGGAGGAGCGCAAAGAAAATCAGCAACGAGCGGTGTTGGTCGAAATGCATCGCGAGGCGCAAACCTTTTTTGTGAAGCAACTGGAAACCACCGCGGAAGGAAGAGCAGCGCGCGCGTATCTCGAAGATCGTGGCCTGGACAAAGACGTACTTGCGCGGTTCGGCGTTGGCTATGCCCCGAGCGGCGGCGACGCACTGTTGCGCCAATTGAAGCAGAAATATCCGGAGAAGTTGTTGACGGAATCGGGGCTAGTTTCCCGAGATCAAAGCGGCGGGCGGCTCTTCGATCGTTTCCGGCGCAGGATTACATTTCCCATAGCAAATGAGTCGGGAAAAATTGTGGCGTTTGGTTGCCGCGCTCTGGGAGATGACCAACCGAAATACCTGAATTCTCCAGAGACGCCGATCTACTCGAAAAGCAACGTGCTGTATCACCTGGATCGTGCCAAGGACGCGCTCCGCCGGCTGGACTTTGCCGTGCTGGTCGAAGGCTATATGGATGCAATCGCCGTGGCGCGCGCCGGAATCAGCAATGTGGTGGCAAGTTGCGGCACTAGCTTGGCCGAGCCGCAAATTAAACTGCTGGCGCGCTTCACCAAACGCCTGATTGTGAACTATGACCCGGATAGCGCAGGGCAAGCCGCGACCGAGCGATCTATATCGTTGCTCCTGGAACACGATTTCGAAGTAAAGGTTCTGGCGCTACCTGCAATCGGCGACAAGAAGGCCGACCCCGATCTGTTCATACGCGAAAAAGGTGCCGAAGCGTACGTGAAAGCGCTAAAGGAAGCGCCTCCCTTTGTGGATTATCTAATTGCGCGAGCTAGTCATATGGATCTAACTACTGGGGAAGGGAAGCTGCGGGCGTTGAATTTTCTCATGCCTTACGTACAGAAAATCCCCAATCGGCTGCTGCGCTCGGAATGGGCCACCCGAATTTCCCAGCAATTGCGAATTGATGAGCCGGTGTTGCGCGCCGCACTGAACAAAGCGGCAGCCGAGCGGCGCAGCGAGGTAAAGACGAAGCCCGAGTTGGTGGGCAAAGCTGGAAAACCCGCCGAGCGTCGGCTTATTCGCATGCTGGCCGAAGCGGAAGAGTTCAAGAGAGAGTTGGCGGAGCGCCTCAAACAAGGCCAGTTATACCAGGGACTCGAAACCGAAAAGATTTTTGCTGTGCTCATTGTCGTGGCGTTGGCCGATGAACCCATGCCTGCGACCGAAATTGGTGCAATGTTGGACGAACGCGACCGTCGCGTCTTTTTCGAGATTCTGTTTGAAGATGCGCAACAAGGAACTTGGGAAGAGGCGGAAAGCTGCATCGAGGCCCTTCACGCCCGGCAACTCGAGCAGGAACTGGCGCAAGTCCAGCGGGAGATCGAGGGCAATCCCAGCGGGACTGCGATGCGGGATTTGCTTGCCCGCAAGCAGGAATTAATGAAGCGGAGAGCGGTGGGCTAGCGGAAAGTAGTTGTACCATCACGCCCGGGTTTTTGTCGTTCGAGGGGATTGTCATGTTTGAACACCCTAATTCGCGGCGCGATTTCCTGGGAGCAGGAGCGGCCTTCTTGGTCGGATCCCGCGCGCAGGGAATTCCAGTCCAGGCGACTCTAGAAAAATTGTGCTTCGCGGATGTTTGCCATTTCGGCGCAACAGGTGATGGGAAGACCTTGGATTCTGCCGCGATCAACAAAGCGATTGAAACCGTAGCTGCCAGCGGCGGAGGAACGGTGTGTTTTCCCGCTGGAACATATCTGTGCTATTCGATCCGGCTGAAGAGCAACATCACGCTGTGGCTGACTCAAGGCGCAACAATTTTGGCTGCGGACTTTCCCACCGAAGGCAGCAACCAAGGGTACGACCTGGCTGAATCCAACGCGCCATGGGAAAGTTACCAGGATTACGGCCACAATCACTGGCACAACAGCTTGATCTGGGGCGAAGGCCTCGAGAATATCGCAATTCTCGGCCCCGGCCTGATCTGGGGCAAGGGATTGAGCCGGGGCTCGGGAGTCGGACCAAAGGCGGAATCACCCGGCGTGGGCAACAAGTCCATCGCCCTGAAACACTGCCGCAATGTGCAACTGCGTGACTTTGGCATTCTGCATGGCGGGCATTTTGGACTACTGGCCACCGGCGTGGACAACCTGACCATCGACAATCTGACCATCGACACGAACCGCGACGGCATGGACATCGATTGCTGTCGCAATGTTCACGTTTCCAATTGCAGTGTGAACTCCCCGTGGGATGACGGCATCTGCTTGAAAAGCTCGTACGCGCTGGGCCATGCGCGCGCTACAGAAATGGTAACGATCACGAATTGCCTGGTCACCGGTGATTTCGAAGAGGGCACGCTGCTCAATGCCAGTTACAAGCACTTCGCCGCCGATGTCTCCAAGGTTCCGCGGACCGGCCGTATGAAATTTGGGACCGAGTCGAACGGAGGCTTCAAGAACATCACTATATCGAATTGTATCTTCGATGGTTGCCAGGGATTCGCGCTGGAATCTGTCGATGGCGCGCTTTTGGAAGATGTCGCCATCACCAACATCACCATGCGCGATCTTTTTAGCCCCCCATTCTTCTTGCGCTTGGGTGCGCGCATGCGCGGACCGGAAGGGGCGGCCGTCGGGAAAATGCGCCGGGTGAGCATCAGCAACGTAGTTTGTTCGAACTCGGAATCTACGATCAGTTCGATTGTTTCCGGCATTCCGGGCCATGAAATCGAAGACGTGCGGTTCAGCGACATCCTTATCGAGCATCATGGTGGCGGCAACCGGGATCAGGCCGACCGGCTGTTGGCAGAAGAGGAGAAGCGGTACCCCGAGCCAAACATGTTCGGACCTACCCCCTCCCACGGTTTTTTCTTGCGTCATGTGCGCGGAGTGCAGTTGGACAACGTGAAAATCAGCTGTCAGGAAGAGGACGTTCGCCCGGCATTTGTCCTGGAAGACGTGCAAGGCGCTGAGTTCGTTGGAGTGCGTTGCCCGCATGTGGCCAACCAGCCGGCATTCATATTAAGAAACGTGGCGGAGTTTAGCCTGCATCGGTGCAAGCCCCTCGCCGACGTAGAGATAGACAGGACCGCTGCAAAGTCTTTGTAACCCCTCGCGCCCAAAGCGCCGGGAAGGCGATTCAGTCGTTAGAAACTAAAGGGAAGTAAAGGAAACTATTGACGTGGTGGGATTTAGCCGTGTAACGTAAAAGGGTTGTGCGGGTAACGGTTTGGCTCCCTTTTGCATCTATCTAAAGGAGTTAAACACAGAGGACTGTTTCCGGTCAGGGTGCAGCAGATAGGCAGGGCGTGGGGCAGCGGCAAGAAATCGGCGCGGCATACAAAGCTTCAGCTCAAAAATTGAGAGCTTCATGGAACCTTTCGTTCCTCTTTTGCCAATTCCTGGCTGTCTCTGTGCCTTTGGTATAGATCGCTGTTGCGGGGCGCGTTGAAATAAGGGCGACAAGGTAAGACAGCTGGAGGGAAGTTGTGGCGGCTACGGGCTTAGAAGAAAAATATGATGCGGTACGCCAGCTTATTGCTATAGGCAAGGAGCGCGGCTACCTGTTGTATGACGAAGTCAACGATTCGCTTCCCGCGGAAGTTCATTCCTCGGAAGAGATCGACGATCTTCTCACTACATTTGAGCGTAACGGCATCGAAATTTACGAGGATGCGGCCTCGGCGAAGGCCGCGCGGGCGGTCGAAGTGTCCGCCGAACATGGCGACCGTGACACCGTGGTGAAGGACGATATTCACGCGGAAGAAATTGGAGGAGCCGATCTCGACCTTACGCCAGGCTCCCTGGAAAAGACTAACGATCCCGTGCGCATGTATTTGCGCGAAATGGGCACAGTGCCCTTGCTCACCCGCGAAGGCGAGGTAACCATCGCCAAGCGCATTGAGCGCGGCCAACTGGTGGTGATGAAGGCGATCACGCGATCGCCGATCGTCATTAAGGAATTGATCGCTGTTGGCGAAGATCTTCGCAAGGGTGCGCGGTCCATCAAGGAAATCGTTCAGTTCGACGACGAAGAGCTCACCGAAGAGAAAATCGCAAACAAGACCAAGCAAACCCTAAAGTACATCGACAAGATTGCCAAGCTCTACGAACAGGCCCTCAAAGAAGCCGTCCGGCTGGACAAGACCCCCAAGGCCAAAAAGAAGACCTACATTCGCGCCAAGTGGGCGGTGGCTCGCACGCGAGTGGGAATCTCCCTGGAAATTCGCGCCATTGACTTCAACCCATTTGAGAAAAAACGCCTGATCGACAAAATGCGCGGAACCGTGGAGCGGCTGCAGTCCCTCGAACGGGAGGCCGGCCGGTTGGAACGGCGAGCGGATGTATCCAAGGGTGAAAATGCCGCCGAAGCGCGTCGCGAATTACGCACCCGCCGGTCGGAGCTGAAGGACATTGAGGATGCCAGCGAAGTTGGCTTGATGGAGCTGAAGCGCACCCTGACCATCATTCAGCGTGGAGAAGCGGAAGCCGAACAAGCCAAAAAGGAACTGATCGAAGCCAACCTTCGCTTGGTGGTATCCATCGCCAAGAAGTACACCAACCGCGGCTTGCAATTCCTCGATCTGATTCAGGAAGGTAACATCGGCTTGATGAAGGCGGTGGACAAATTCGAATGGCGCCGCGGATATAAATTTTCCACCTATGCGACTTGGTGGATTCGCCAGGCGATTACCCGCGCCATTGCAGACCAGGCCCGCACGATTCGTATTCCCGTGCACATGATCGAAACCATCAACAAACTGGTGCGCACCAGCCGCCAGTTGGTTCAGGAACTGGGACGCGAACCTACCAGCGAGGAAATCGCCAAGCGCATGGACATTCCAGTGTCCAAGGTGCGCAAGATTCTCAAGATCGCGCAGGAACCCATTTCGCTGGAAACTCCGATCGGCGAGGAAGAAGATTCCCATCTTGGCGATTTCATCGAGGACAAGGCGGTGGTTTCTCCTTCCGATGCGGTGATTAATTTGAATCTGAAGGAACAGACCTCGTCGGTGCTCAAGACTTTGACGCCGCGCGAAGAAAAAGTCATCAAGATGCGCTTCGGGCTGGATGATGGCAGCGAGCATACGCTCGAGGAAGTGGGTCAGTCCTTTGCGGTAACCCGCGAACGGATCCGCCAAATCGAAGCGAAAGCACTGCGCAAGTTGCGTCACCCTTCGCGCTCGCGCAAGCTGCGCGCCTTTCTGGAAGGGCCTTCGCGAGACTATCTATAGGCACAACTGGAACGAATACAAAAAACGCCCGGAACAATCCGGGCGTTTTGCTTTATAGCGTGAAATCAGCGCGTGAACTTGCGCGGCTAAGGTAATTCCACATAAGAAAAATAGGAGTGAGGCGCCGGCAGGACTTCGCCGCATTCGCGCAACATTTGGAGATGGGACACCAGGGCGCGCCGGAGATTACTCTCTGCCTCGGTCCGAGTGCGGCCGTTGCAAACGCACCCGGGCATGTCTGGGGAATACGCCAGGTAACCGGAAGCAGTCTCTTCGATGACGATCAGATATTTTTCCATTATGTGATAACCCTGGGACCCTCTGGAGCGAAAAGCCGAGGTTACTCGTGGCTTCTTGGTAGCCGACCTGGTATTCCCACATTAGCCCTCGAACACTTAGCCGTCAACGGTGCGTTGCAGTTTCATTAACGCGAGGGCGCGCCAAACTCAGATTTGGGCACATTCGAGAAATGCCACATTATATAAATGGTCCACCCAACGACCGCGACCAGAAAGCCCCCAGCGACATACCACATACTTAGCATGTCAAAGCGCCGCACTTTTTGCAGATTCGCGTGGATCGCTTCAGAGGCTGCATACAGCAGCACAAACAGAACGCCGCAACCGAACCAAACCATCTGCGCCCCAAGGAATTTCATGGTTTCCTCGCGCCTCTCCGGAGCGAGCCAGTACGATTTGTTCGGCAGGTTAATGCGATCATTCGAACGAGATGCGATCAGCACCCGTGGCACAAACGCGATGAATGCGGACGTGGCCACGGCAATCGCCGAAAGAGCGAAGAACACCGGTTTAGGTTCCCAGCCATTTGGGATGCCGTTGCCAGTGAAGTGAGAAGCCATCAGTTCCGGAAGTTGCGGATACACGCGTATCCATTGCAGAACGCCCAGTATCAACATGACGAAGTACAGCGAAGTGGGAAGCCGGGAATCCTTCACGAGGGCACCTTCTTCGAAGGTTAGGGCCGCTACACTCGACGGGCAAGAATCTTGCGAGTCCTTGTGTTCTGGAAGTTCTTATCGCCGGTTCACCTCACAACTCGCCACGAGCGCGCACCTCTTCAGAGCTAACCCCATACAGCGGCGGAGTCGGCACACCAAGGATCCCGACGTACACATAGAGTTGTCCTCGGTGATGGATTTCGTGCTCAGCCATCGAACGCATCCATTTCCATCTGCTGATTTCCATTCCGCCCACATTCATACACTTTTCCTGAAGCGCGGCGTCGCTCAGTTTCGCAAAGATCTCCATGGATTCCTTATGCAAACGTTCCATCAAAGCCAGAACGGCCTCGAGCCCCTCGGCCCATTCCTTGCCGTGGCTGGTGTAACGGCTGGGCTTGCCTTGAATGTTCTCGGCAAACAAATATCGCTCGGTGACCGCAATGTGACGCAGCAAGTCGCCTGGAGTGAATTTCCCAGGAGCGTAACTCCACTCGATTTTGTCGGGAGGAATACAGCGCGCAACCCGCACGGTGCGCTCGCGGACGCTCCCGCAATATTGCAGGAAGGGTTGAATCGTGTGGATTTCCATCAGATCACCTAAATTCACGGGTACGCGTCCGAAGGCGTGGTCAGTTATTTCTCCGAAGAGTGCAACAGTCTCCGCGCTCGGCTGGCAGTGACGGTTGCACCGAAGTACATGCACGCAAGCAAAAAAAATCCCACCGCTATACTGAAACGCTCAGCAACCCAGCCGAGCGAAAACGTTATGCTCAACTGCAACACCGTTGCGAAGATGGCAAACGAAGATTGCGTGCGTCCCATAAAATGCTTCGGCACGATGCTCATTAACGACGACTGTGCCACGATACCCGCAAGCGCCCGGAAGAAACCAAAGCATCCTTGCAGAATGACTGCGCCCAACAGAAACGCAACGAACGGGACAGCCACGTGCCCCACCGCCATCCCGGCCACCGCCGCGACGTACAAAGGCAGCCGCAGCCGTTGTGGCAATTGGCTGGTGATGATCCCACCAAGAATCGCACCGATCGCCCATCCCGCTTCGATGAATCCGAACCCACGAGCCCCTGAGTGCAGAATTTCGTCAGCGAGTGCAACCACCACGACATTGGAGCTGACAATACTGGCCATCAGCATGGCATGAGTCACACCAAGGGCAACCACTACCGGTTGTTGCCGCAAGTACCCGAAACCTTCTTTCATGTCCGTGAAGATTTCCAGGGACAATCCGGCTTCGGCCACTTCGGGATTCTCGCCGCTACCCAGCGCCTGCGCAGTTCCTTCCGTGGACTCCGAAAATTCGCGTGGATACTGCCGGTGGGTCAGCGGAGAAAAATAACCCGTGCGCAGCGAATATAGGCAATAGGCGGAGACGAAATAGGTCAGTCCATCGATGCACAGAATGCCTGCCAGCCCGGCCCGGTCGTAGATGAAACCCACGAATGCGCCGGCCAGCAGCATCCCGGTTTGCACGCCCACCAATACGGTGGCGTTCGCACCCGTGAACTGGCTGGGTGGAATTACTTCTTGAACCAGGGCGTTTACGTTGGCCCAATACATCGCGGAGCCGGTTCCGGTGATCAGGGTCATCGCGTACAAATGCCAAAGGTGCAGACCGCCCCGCCAGGCGATGTAGGAAGTCGCCAGAACGGCCAAGCCCCGACCCAAGTCGAGCAGTACCCCTAAATAACGCCGGTCGTAGCGGTCGATCAGCACGCCGCCTAAAAACGGTACGACCAGGCCCGGCAACGTCACCACAATCACTTGCCAGCTCACGGCGATCGTGGAATGCGTTGCCGACATGATGTACCAGCTCACGCTGATGAAGTTCATGCCGCTGCCGAATAGCGACACGAACATGGCCGTAAAAAAGTAGCGGAACGCCCGCTGTCCCAGAAGCAGTCGCCAGTCCACACGATGAGTTGCAACCGTGGTCATGGAGCCCACCATTCTATCGAAGCTCAGCCAAGCCGCGAGCACCGGTCTCTGAAATTTCGTCCAAAACACAAACGGTGAATGCGTACGGAGGCGCCAAATGAGAAATCCTCCCCCGCACGCGTGAATCACGCTGCCTGAGGTCGCGGAAGGGCAACTACCGGAAGGGATCAGCCACTTTCAGATATGTGGCGCACGCGGCGACGTTTTTGGAGGGGTCGAGTGGATCGTAGAAGACCGGAACGGTCATCTCTTCGAACACCGAGCGGGTTAGGTCTCTGCAGGAACTGCAAACACGCTGGCCGGTATTGCTCTTAAATTCGTATTCAATCTGGCTACAGCTGCTCTTTCCTTGTTGCACCATTCGTTGATTGACCACCGTGGCCAAGGCTAATTCTCCGTCGCGAAGCAGCGGCAGATTGCGTTTTTCGCGTAGCACCGGAACAACCATCGCTATCAAGAATACAAACGCCACGAAAATAAAGGGGATAACACCCCCGAGGTTCATGCTACGCTGCGGCAGGTTTCTCCCGTGAGCATTTGTCAGCAAAAATCCGGCGAGGGCGAGCCCAGCCAGCATCACGACGCCAACCGGCAAGACCGTGCCTATCCCAGCAAAACGAACTCGACGTGGACGTGGCATGCATTGCAGCATCTGCAGTGCAGTGTCCGTTGATGGTAGCGACTGTGGCGGCGCCGGATTCACCACAGATTGCGCAGCAGCAAGGGTTTTGCGGGTAGTGTAGTAGCCCCAGATGGGAACAGCAGCCACCAAGCCAAAGAGAACTGGAACAACAAAAATGATGGGTGTTTTCGCGTTCGTGGCGACAAATGCACCGAACAACCCAAGTCCGGCGACGACGAGGGGCAGGAATTTCATCGTGCTACGGGTTCCATCTAACGCCGTCCTCGCCCGCTCAACATTCCAACCACAACGCGTGCAGAACGGCTTATTCGCCCCATTGAAGAAACGGCGTAATGGAACCTGCGAGCCGCAACGAGGACAGGTGATGCTGCTCATAACTTATATTCTAAGTGAGCTTTCTCCCAGCTTCTTCGGCGCTTCACAACCGCTTGCGCTGTTTGAAAATGGCTTGGCGCTTCTGGAACGCGAGCGCTTTCTGTTGGGAGCAGAATGATCCGAAACCGTATGATAGCCCTATGGGCGACCTGCTCATCGTGAACGGCCTGACGGTAGAACTACCGACACCGCTGGGTTGGGTGAAACCCGTTAACGATATATCGCTGCGCATTGCTGCCGGCGAATCTCTCGGCCTGGTAGGCGAATCGGGAAGTGGGAAAACCATGCTTTCGCTCGCGCTCATGGGATTGCTGCCACCAGGCGCCCGGGTTAACGGCGAAATTCTCCTTCGATCAGCATCGCTCGATTCGCAGAGTAGCCAACAAAATTCGAATCCAAAAACGCTAACGCCAGAAATCCCCGCCGACATACCGAGTCGAGACTTGGTTCGGTTCAGCGAAGAGCAATGGCGGAGCGTGCGTGGGCAAGAGATCGCCATGATTTTTCAGGAGCCTATGACTTCGTTGAATCCGGTGATGCGGATTGGCTCACAAATTGAAGAAGCGATCCTGGCTCACCAGCCGAAATTACCCCGCCAAGAGCTGCATCGCCGCTTGCTCGAGGCCATGGGACGCGCGGCCATGCCCGAACCCGAGACCCGCGCGCAGCAATTCCCGCATCAGTTGTCGGGTGGATTGCGCCAGCGCGCGATGATCGCCATGGCCTTGGCGCCGCAGCCAAAATTATTGATTGCCGACGAACCAACCACCGCATTGGACGTCACTGTGCAAAAACAAATTCTCGATTTGCTCGACCGGCTGCGCCGGGAATTGCGCCTCGCACTCCTTTTCATTACCCACGATCTCGGAGTCGTCGCCAGGGTGGCGGATCGTGTGGGAGTCATGTATGCCGGGCGCATTGTCGAAGAAGGCCCAGTGCAAAGCGTTCTCGAATCGCCCCAGCATCCTTATACGCAGGGACTGCTGGCGGCTTCGCCCAGACTTGAGCGAGAAGTATTGATGCCGATCCCCGGTACTGTTCCGCGATTAACCGAATTGCCGCCGGGTTGTGCGTTTGCCCCCCGCTGTTCGTACCGGCGCGCAGAATGTGATGAGGCGGTGCCGCAATTCCGCATGCCTGAACCCGGCCACGGCGCGCGGTGCGTCCTCGCATGAGCCCCCTGTTGCAAGTACGTGCTCTGCGGAAAAGCTTTGCGCGGAGTAGCGGGCCATTTGCCAGCGATGGCGACTCCGATCGGTTCGTCGCCGTGGATGGCGTCAGTTTTGACGTGGCGCCGGGCGAAACGTTTGCCGTCGTCGGCGAAAGCGGCTGCGGCAAAACAACGCTGGCGCGGATGATCCTGCGGCTCATCGAACCAGATGCCGGCCAAATTCTGTTCGAGGGCCGAGATTTGCTCAAACTAAGCGGTACAGACCTGCGCGCGCGGCGGCGCCAAATGCAGATGATTTTTCAGGACCCGTTTGCCTCTCTGAATCCGCGCATGCGTGTAGGAGAAATTGTCGCGGAACCGCTGGCGATTCACGAACCGCAATCGTCCGCCACGGACCGGATGGCCCGGGCGGGAGAAATGTTGCGCCGCGTGGGGCTCGACGACAGCGCGCTGCAGCGCTACCCCCACGAATTCTCCGGTGGACAACGCCAGCGCGTCGGGATAGCTCGCGCGTTAATTCTGCGTCCCAAGCTGGTGGTGGCGGACGAACCCGTTTCCGCCCTGGACGTTTCGGTGGGCGCGCAGGTGTTGCTGCTGTTGCAGGAGCTGCAGCAGGAATTCCAGCTCACCTACCTGTTCATCTCCCACAGCCTGCCGGTGGTCGCGCAATTAGCCAATCGCATCGCGGTAATGCGCCGTGGCCGGTTCGTTGAAGCCGGCCCAGCGGACCGGATTTTGCACCATCCTAGCCAGGCATACACCCGCGAGCTTTTAGCTGCTGTCCCAGAGATACCCCGTTCCAGTCAAGTGTGATACTTTCACCGCAGCGTTTGCGTAGTGATGCCTAGATACGGTCCCAGCAATCCTGTGGTGAAGGAGTCCTCACATGGCAACGAACGCCCCGGTACCAACCCCTGCGCCTGCGACAGAGCCTCAAGCCAAAATTTCCCCGTTCGGCCGCATCGTCGGAATTTTCTTTTCGCCAACAGAGACTTTTGAGGATATCGCTCGCAAACCCAACTGGCTGCTGCCTGTAATCGTAACCACGTTGTTGGCCATAATTGCGGTGACTTGCCTCAACCAAAGAATGAACTGGCGCGAATATATCAGTCAGCAAATCGAAAAGAGCCCTCGTGCCGCGCAGTTAACTCCCGCGCAGAAAGAGCAGCAGGTGGAGGTTTCTGCAAAGGTCACGACCTACATCGTCTACGGCGCGGGAGTGCTCGGCACGATCATCTTTGTCGTGGTCGTCGGTGGCATTCTGATGCTCGCCTACAATCTTCTGGCGGGTGCCGGAGCGACCTATTCGCAATCGATGGCGGTTGTTGCTCATGCCGGATTGGTTTCGCTGGTCAGCACCCCGATCTTTCTTCTGATTATGTTCTTGAAACCGAAGGGAACAATCGATCCCGAGAATCCCATGGCCACCAACGTGGCTGCGTTCTTGCCGGAAGACTCGGCAAAATGGCTGCTTGCCTTGTGCAAATCCCTCGATGTTTTCACCATCTGGTCGCTCATCCTGATCGCCATTGGCTTCGCGGCCATTAATCCGCGGAAGCTCAAGGGCGCGAAGTCATACACCATCGTGTTTTCTGTGTGGGCTGCGTACGTGATCGTTCGCACGCTCTGGGCCTTTATTTTCTCCTGATACACTGAAGCGGTGAATTTTTCCTTTGAAGTGTTGCAAACCGATCCGACCGGTGCGCGACGTGGGCGACTGGTCACTCCGCACGGTGCCATCGAAACGCCGGTGTTTATGCCGGTGGGAACCGCCGCCACCGTAAAAGGCCTGACGCAAGGTGCGCTGGAAGAATTGGGCGCCGGCATCATCCTTGCGAATACCTATCATCTTTATCTGCGGCCGGGCCACCAACTGATTCGCAAGCTTGGCGGATTGCATGCGTTCATGGCCTGGAATAACGCGATCCTCACCGATTCCGGCGGCTATCAAGTCTTCAGCCTTTCTGAACTGCGCAAGGTGACCGATGATGGCGTTCGCTTTCGCTCGCACTTGGACGGTTCCGAACATCTGCTCACCCCCGAAAAAGCCGCGGAGATTCAGCTCGCCCTCGGCTCCGACATCGCCATGGTGCTGGACGAATGCATCGAGACGCCCGCTCCCCGGAACGTCGCCGAAGCCGCAGTGAGGCGCACGACCGAATGGGCCCGAAGAGCGCGTTGCTATTTTTTGGAGTGCGCCCGGCAAAACGGAGAACGCCCGCAGTGGCAGTTCGGAATTGTGCAGGGTGCCACTTTCGCTGACTTGCGGCGCCAGAGCGCGCAGCAACTGATCGAATCGAATTTTCCCGGCTACGCCGTCGGGGGCCTTGCGGTTGGCGAGCCACACGAACTTACCTGCGAAATGGCGGCCGAAGTGACCGCCCTGCTCCCAGCGGACCGGCCCCGCTATCTCATGGGCGTAGGCCGGCCCGAGCAACTTGCTGACTACGTAGCTCGGGGCATCGACATGATGGACTGTGTGTTGCCAACCAGGGCCGCCCGCCACGCCTGCCTGTATACCAGCGAAGGGCGTGTGCTGATCAAGAATGCTCGATATGCAGAGGACCAGCGGCCCATTGATCCGCGCTGCTCCTGCAGCGTTTGCCGGCGCTACACTCGCGCCTATCTGCGCCACCTTTTTGCCGCAGGCGAAATCACCGCTGCCATTCTGGCGACCCACCACAATGTGCGGTTTTACCTTGACATAATGAGGCAAATTCGAGAGGCTATCACTTTTGGACATCTAGCGAATTTCGCGGCAGAGCTGCGCGCCCGCTACGCGGCGGGACCCGCCTAAGGCGAAGTGCGTGGCACGCGCGGACCGGGTTCGCAACATTGGAATTCCGGCAGTAAGTTGACTCTCATCGCGAGAACCGGGCAGGGCAAGCAGGCTACACTTCCTGCTTTCGGCAGTTTCTTGCCGTCACAAGCAACCCAGCCGGTTTTGGCCTAAGATAAGAAGCCAGCTGGTTTGAAAGGTACGGTAGGTATCAGGAAATGAACTTGGCAGCGTTGTGGTTGTGCCAGTCAGGCGGAGGCGGTCTTGGTACGTTTCTGCTGCCGTTGTTGCTGATGTTCGGTATTATGTATTTTTTGGTGATTATGCCGCAACAGCGGCAGCGCAAGAAGACCCAAGAGATGCTCAGTGCCGTCAAGAACGGCGATAAGGTCATCACCACATCGGGCATCTACGGCACCATCAACGGTATTGACGGCGACACCTTCATTTTGAAGGTCGCCGATAACGTAAAAATTCGCATCACGCGAGCGGCCATAGCCCAGGTGGAGACTCCTCCAGATGCCAAGTAACTTCGCCCAGGCTGGTGCGTTGCTGCGCCTGACATTTAAACCATGAATCCCAACCTGAAGTGGAAGATCATCTTCATCCTCGCGGTCGTTGTTCTGTGCGTCTATGTCGTTTTCGGTTTGCCCACATTTCCGACGTCGTTCGCTCAGGTCAAGAGTAATTTTGAGCACCAGATCAAGCTCGGGCTGGACCTGCAGGGCGGCACGCATTTAATTCTCCAGGTGCAGGTGCAAGAAGCCGTCGGCCAGCAAACCGACCAAACCATCGATCAGCTCACTTCGCAGATGCGCCAGAAAAATATTCATTATGACGAGGTGCGTCGCGTCGATGACGAGCACATCATCATTACTGGCGTTCCGTCCGATCAATTCAATGTCTTTCGCGATCTGCTCCATGATCAGGTAGAGAACAGCTATACCGTGAGCCCAGCGCCGGGTCAGGCGAATGCCACGCTCCTCACCATGCGTCCCACTACCAAGGCTGCCATCGAAGAAACCACCATGTCCCAGACGCTCGAGACCATCGAGCGCCGCATCAACGCCCTAGGCCTTACTGAGCCCACCATTCAACCTCATGGCCGCGTTGGCCAAGATAACGAAATCCTTGTTCAACTCCCCGGTGAAGGGGATCCGGCGGCGGCCATGCGCGTTATCCAGGCCGGTGGCCAATTAGAATTGAAACTGGTCGAAGATCCGCAAACCTATCCTTCCGAAGCGGCAGCGCTGGCCGCGAAGGGCGGCATATTGCCGCCTGGAACGCAACTGATGCAAGGCAGCGCGGAAGGGCGTGCGGCAAACGGCCAAAATCCGTCGCAAGTCTGGTACTTACTCAGCCGCTCACCCATCGTGACCGGCCGCGATTTGCGCAGCGCTACGGAAAGTCGTAATACCGAGATGCCCGGACAGTGGCAAATTAACTTCGTCCTGTCCAGCGATGCGGGCCGGAACTTTGGCCGGTTCACTGAACAGAACATCGGCCGGCAGATGGCCATTGTTCTCGAGAACAAGGTTTATTCGGCCCCGACCATCCAGAGCAAGATCGAGGACACCGGAAGAATCGACGGCAACTTTAGCCAGGAGAGCGCCCATGAATTGGCGGAAGTTCTGCGTGCGGGAGCTCTGCCCGCCTCGATCAGGTACCTGGAGGAGAGAACCGTAGGGCCATCACTGGGAGCCGATTCGATCCGTCACGGAGTGCAAGCTTCTGTGATCAGCTTGCTCGTGGTGATGATTTTCATGGTGTTTTACTACCGCTTGTCGGGCGTAAATGCGGTTTTGGCATTGATCCTGAACCTGGTCATTTTGCTGGCAGCGTTGGCCATGTTTGGGGCGGTACTGACCCTGCCCGGTATAGCCGGTGTCATCTTAACCATCGGCATGGGCGTGGACTCCAACGTTCTGGTATTCGAGCGCATACGAGAGGAGCTTCGCACTGGGAAGTCTGCCTCGGCTGCGGTTCAAGCTGGTTTCGATAAGGCGTTTCTGACCATCATCGACACGCACGTCACCACCGTGGTTTCCGCCTTTTTCCTGTTCATCTTCGGGACCGGGCCGATCCGTGGTTTCGCCATCACTTTGACCATCGGTCTGATTGCCAACATCTTCACCGCAATCTACGTGTCCAAGACGATCTTCCAATACCATTTGGCCAAGATGGATCGCCAAGCCGAGCTCAGCATTTAGCGAAGCAGTTTTAGTACTTGTCGGTGATAGGTTGGCTGGGAACAAAGGGACACACTCTGGAGTCTAAAGAAGGGACGCGCAAAACGGCATGATTGAGCTTTTTAAACAGCCCAACATCGATTGGATGGGCAAGGCCAAGTATTTCTTTGCTTTAAGTCTGCTTCTATTGATCGTCGGCTGGTCCGCTATTCTCCTCAAGGGCGGTATCAAATACGGAATCGATTTCAAGGGCGGTACCAACGTCGACGTGATCTTCTCCCAACCTCCGAATATTGATAAGTTGCGCGCCGGCCTTCGGGAGCAAGGCTTGGGAAACAGCGAGATTCAGAGCGTGAGCTCCGGTGCCATCAGTTCGAACGCCAACGAGGTGTTGATCTTCGTAGAGCAGGCGGGCCAGAGCGAGCAAGCCCTCGATGAGGGCAAGACCAAGGTCCTCAAAGCCCTCGATACCACCTACGGCGTGACCGATTCCTCCAAGCCCGATTTTAACGCTGCCACTCCTGCTGCTCTGGCGAACTTCCTCGAGCAGAAGGATCCGCTCGGCTTATCCATCGGCGCGGGCGACAAGTACCAAACCTTGGCCAAAAATATTCTGGGCTACCGCGACAAAGACAAGAGCGGCGTGATCAGTAGTTTCTCGGAACTTTCCCAGGCACCCGGCGCGACCCCGGCGGTAATATCGGCTATCCAGGAACACTACTCGCTCGCTCCGTTCGCCATTCGCAACGTCGAAATCGTTGGCCCTAAGGTAGGTGCAGAGTTACGCAATCAGGCCATTCGAGTAACCCTCTATGCTTTGGCAGGCATGCTGGTATATATTGCCTTCCGCTTTTACGGCGGCCAGATTGGTGGCTCTACCGGGTGGGCGGCCAAGGGAGCAGTTGGCTTTGTATTGCGCTTCATTGACCGCATCATCTTTGGAGTGGCCGCGGTCCTCGCAGTCTTTCACGATGTGCTGATCACCTTGGGCTTGTTCAAGATTTTTGGATTTGAAATTTCGTTGACGGTCATTGCGGCATTGTTGACCCTGGTCGGTTATTCGATGAATGATACGATTGTCATCTTTGATCGCATCCGGGAAAACAATCGTTTGTTGCGCAAGGAACCCTTCGCGGAAGTTGTCAACAAGTCGATCAATCAGACTCTTTCGCGAACGATTCTGACCAGCGGTTTAACTTTCCTCACCGTGCTTGTCCTGTTCCTGATGGGCGGCCAGGTGCTTCGCGCATTTAGTTTCGCCCTGGTGGTGGGGATTCTTGTAGGAACGTATTCGAGTTTTGGAATCGCAGCACCGCTGGTCGTCGCCTGGAATCGTTGGCGAGGGCACGGCGCAACAGGCACCGGAACCGCAGCCGGCAGCAAGAACCGAGGGAACGACGGCGGCACTGTGCGCCTCGCGCCAGCGGGGAGGAGGTAGTTGTAAAACATGTTTGAAGAAATGGTGGTATCCAATCCCAAGAGTAAGAGAACCAACAAGCCGTGGACTGTGATTGTGTCCATGATTCTGCAGATCGGCTTCCTTGCGATTCTCATTCTCATCCCGTTGATCTACACCGAAGCGCTGCCGAAGACACTGATGTCCTCAATTCTGCTGGCGCCTCCTCCGCCTCCTCCGCCTCCACCTCCGCCGGCGCCCGCTGCCGTCGTGCACGTGAAGCCTGTGGCGCACTTGATGGAGGCCGGTAAGCTCGTGGCTCCGAAGGTGATCCCGAAAGATGTGAAGATTATCAAAGAAGAAGAGCAGCCGCCTGACATGGGCATGGCCGGGGTTGCTGGGGGCGTCCCTGGTGGCGTCGCCGGTGGTTCGATGGGGGGCGTGATTGGTGGTGTGATCGGGGGAGCAGGAACAGCCGCGCCACCTCCGCCAAAGCCGACGGTAACCCGTACGCGTGTTGGTGGCGCTGTGCAGGCCGCCAAACTCGTGAATCGCGTTCAGCCGATGTACCCGCCGTTGGCCCGTCAGACCCGCATCAGTGGCACCGTGAAATTGCACGCCATTATCGGGAAGAGCGGCGCCGTGGAGCAACTGCAGGTTGTTTCCGGCCACCCCTTGCTAGTCCAGGCTGCGCTCGATGCCGTAAGGCAGTGGCGCTATCAGCCAACGCTGCTCAACGGTGAACCGGTGGAAGTCGACACCGAAATCGACGTGATTTTCTCTCTAGCTCAGTAGTGAACGGAGCGGCGCGGGAGTCGTGGGAACCGGCGCTGTTCTGAGTATGTGGTGGGAAATTACAACTTGATGGCTCCTGCCCGCGGGAGCCACTAGGAAATAAGGAGCAAACGAATGTTAGCAACTTTGTACGTATATGCGGCTTGGCTTCAAGAAGCCAGCGGCGGTACCTCATGGGACCTGCGTTCCATGTGGGGCAACATGGGTGTTCTCGCGAAGATCGTGGTGGTCATCCTGTTCCTGCTCTCGGTGTACTCGTTCGGCGTCATGATTGATCGTTTTCTGATGTACAACAACGCCCGCAAGCAGTCGCGGCTATTCGTACAGCAGGTCGCCGGCGCGTTGAAGGACGGCAAGCTTGACGAAGCGATCGCGATCGCGGAGCGCAATAAGAAGAGCCACATCGCCAAGGTCGTCGCCACGGGCTTGTCCGAATTTCAATCCGCTTCACAGCAAGTATCGGATGCCGAAGTCATCGAAGCCGCCAAGCGCGGACTGGAGCGCTCGGTTGCTATCGTGCACGCGGAAATGAAGCGCGGTCTTTCGGCGTTGGCCACCATCGGATCCACGGCGCCCTTCGTCGGCCTGTTCGGAACCGTGGTCGGCATTTTGAACGCGTTTAAGGGCATCGAATCGCAAAAGGCAACTGGTCTGTCAGCAGTCGCTGGTGGTATCGCTGAAGCGCTGGTAACCACCGCTTTCGGTTTGCTGGTCGCCGTGCCTGCGGTATGGGCCTACAACTATTTCACCAACCGTGTCGAGGCGTTCGACGTAGAAATGGACAACTCCTCGATGGAGCTGATCAACTACTTCATCCTGCGCCGCGGCGCTAAGAAGTAAGCTGGAAAGAGGTAAGCCATGGCCTATAAGCCACAAGCGGGAGCCCAAATGGCCGCGCCCAACGTGATTCCGATGGCGGACATCATGTTGGTATTGCTGATCATCTTCATGGTGGTCACACCCATGTTGCAGAAGACGCACCAGGTGGATTTGGCCGCCGTGAGTGACCCCCGCGATATGAAGGATGCGGACAAGGACGATGCCATCGTGGTGGCCATCACCCGGGACGGTAGCATCTTCCTTGGAAACACCAAGACCAAGAAGGAAGAAATCACCGGCCAAATCAAGGACCAGCTCGCCAATAAGTTGGACAAGACCGTCTACGTGAAGAGCGACGCGCGCGCCAAATATGGTGACGTGGTTGCCGTCGTCGACGAGATTCGTTCGGCCGGTGTGGACCAGCTTGGTCTCTTAACGGAAAAGGTCAAAGCACTCGGTGGTCCGGCTAACTCGGTGGCAGCTGCGCCGAAGACCGGTTCGTGAGTCGCGTAGTTCGTTTGCCGTAGTCGTCATTCGTTTGCTGAGTTGGTGGCACCGCGCCGGTTCCCACCCGGCGCGGCCAACCTCTCCGAAGACAGGACGGCGCGGTTCGATAGGAGAATTTGCAATGGGAATGGATGTTGGAAGCAGCAGCGGGGCGATGTCCTCGCCGAATATCGTGCCTCTCATTGATATTCTGCTCGTGCTTATCATTATTTTCATGGTCATCACGCCTTTGACGCCCAAGGGTCTCGATGCCCTCGTGCCGCAGCCCGATCCGCACCAGCAGCAGAACGTGGAACTCGAGAACAAGACCGTCGTGGTTCAGGTACTCATGGGCGGCAAGCTCAAAATCAATAATGAAGACACCACGTGGGAAAACCTCGAACCGCGCATGGAGCAGATTTTTAAGGATCGCGCCGAGAAAGTCGCCTTTGTTAAGGGTGACAATGACGTCCAATTCATGGATGTCGCGCGGGCCATCGATCTGATGAAGCAAGCCGGCATCGACCGGGTTGGCTTGATCACGGCTAAGCTCGAGGCTGGCCAGTAAGCTCCGTCCCGGTGTTCCTGGCTACGGGCGCTACTGCGCGGGGTGTGACGCGAGTGGACTCAGGGGAATTGGTTTTGGTAGTAGGAGAAGCGGTGTATTATCGGTAGTGAATGTAGTACTGCTTATCGATACTCTGCTGGTGCTGTTGATCCTATTCTTGGTCACGCCGCATCCGCAGATAGAGCTGTCGGCGAGCTTGCTGAAGCCGGCAAGCGATCCGGGTCCAGCAGTCCATCCGGAAATATCATCTTTCAGGTCACGTCGGATGGAATCGATACGGCTGAGTGGGTCGTTTGTGCAGCACGATGTTTTGCGCGATCGTCAGGAATCAACTTTCGTTCTGCGCGCTCATCGCGTTGCTTTTCTTCAGGGTGACCGTTCTCTCGAGTTTCAGTTGGTTGCCGGGGTTCTGGACGTTCACGCACTTTGCTGGCGCTTCCTCGGTTGATGAGTGACTCCGGAACTGGAAAAAAACCACTGAACGTGATGGAATGGCCCTCAGTGGGCAAGTGAATTCACGCGCCGGGCTCCAATGCATCGGGGCGGCGCGACTCAGGGATGGAAGCTTCCATGACACAAGTAACGGTTGGACGGAGAATGTCCTCGCGGACCTCTCGAGTTGCTTTTCAGGCAGTGTGCCTGGCGGTTCTGTTCACAGTAGTCGCGGGCGTGTCCGGATGCAATAAGCTCCGTGCTCGCGATCTTCTCAACAAGGGGGTGGCCGCCTTCAAGAATGCGCAGTTCGATGCGGCCGTCGAAGATTTCAAACAGGCCAAGACGCTAGACCCCGATCTCATCAATGCCCGCCTTTACCTGGCGACGGCGTATGCCAGCCAGTACATTCCGGGGGCTCCCTCGGACGAGAACATGCGCCATGGCCAGGAAGCCATAACCGAATACAAGGACGTCCTCGAGAAGGATGCCAATAATCTCAGCGCCATCGACGGGCTTGCGTCCATTCTTTACCAGATGGCCGGACAGCCGTTTGACGCCAAACTGTTCGAGCAGTCCAAGGAATACCACGAAAAGCACATCGCCCTCCGTCCCAACGATCCTCAGCCCTATTATTCGATCGGTGTGATCGACTGGGCTCTCGCCTATCGCGGTAATACCGAACTGCGTGCGGACTACAACAAGGCCCACATCAACAAACAGATCAAGGACACCGATCCTCTGCCTCCCGACGTCCGCAAGCAGTACACCGATCAGTATCAAAAGATGGTGGATGATGGCATTGCGGCACTCAAGAAGGCCATCGAGCTAAAGCCCGATTACGACGACGCTATGACCTACCTGAACCTGCTCTATCGCCGCAAGGCCGACATGGCCGAATCCGCTGCCGAGCGCGATCAATACACCAAGGAAGCCGATGATCTGCTCGACAAGGTCAAGGAGATCAAGCAGAAGCGGGCCGAGCAGCCTCAACCCGCCAGCTAACGAACTCACCTCAATTTCCCAAGGGGCTCCGGTTTGCGCCGGGGCCCTTTGTTTGTGGCTGGACCGGTTTTGACCTTCCCTGCCGGTAACTTGCACCAGCGCCGCTCTTTTCGCTTCGGCTTTGCAGGCGTAAACTAAGCTATGGGATCACGCGCCAACCTGCCCCTAAACTTCAATCGGGACCGTACCGAGCGCCAACTTGACGCCCGCTTGGCCGAATTACTGGAAAAACTACGTACCAATCGTCCCTCCGAGGATCCCTGGTTAGTCCGCCGCGCATATGACATCGCCGCGGAACGCCATCGCGATCAGTTCCGCAGTTCCGGCGATCCCTATATCACCCACCTGCTGGAAGTCGCGCACATTCTTGCCGACCTTAAGCTCGATGCCACCACGCTAGCTGCCGCCCTGCTGCACGACGCCATTGAGGACACCGAATACCCCGTTTCGCGTTTAGAAGAACGATTTGGCGGCGAAGTAGCCCACTTGGTCGAGGGCGTAACCAAGATTAGCCGGCTCAATATGACCGCCCCGGAAGCGCGTCAGGCGGAAAACGTTCGCAAAATGTTGTTGGCCATGGTCCACGACGTTCGCGTAGTCCTTGTGAAACTTGCCGATCGACTGCATAACATGCGCACTCTGGAGTTCCTGTCTGCCGAGAAACAGCAACGCATCGCCCGCGAAACCATGGATATTTACGCTCCGATTGCGCATCGCTTGGGCATGGCTCTCATTAAAGGCGAACTCGAAGATCTTTCCTTCCGCTACCTCGAACCGGATTCCTATTTCTCCTTACAGAAGGAAGTGACGGAAAAGGCTCCGATTCACAAGCGCTTCCTCGAAGAAGTGCAGAACTCCATCCGCAGTAAGCTCGTGGAAAACAGCATCCCGGCGGAACTGGAAGCCCGCGTGAAGGGCATATACTCGCTCCATCGCAAAATTATCCGCCAGGAGCGGAGCATCGATCAGATCTACGACTTGCTCGCTGTCCGCGTGATTACCGATTCGGAGCGGAATTGTTATGCCGCGCTGGGGGTGGTTCATCACATCTGGCGGCCGGTTCCTGGGCGCTTCAAAGATTACATAGCCATGCCCCGGCCGAACTTATATCAGTCACTGCATACCACCGTGATTCATGGTGGCCAGCCCTTCGAAATTCAGATTCGCACCCAGGAAATGCACCGGATCGCCGAAGAGGGTGTTGCCGCACACTGGAAATACAAGGATGGCCGTCCGGTTTCCAATGACGACGACCAGCGTATCGCGTGGATGCGTCAATTAATCGAGTGGTCTCAGGAATTGCAGGAGCCAGGCGAATTTTTGTCGACCCTGAAAGTGGACCTCGCGCCCGTGGAAGTGTATGCGTTCACGCCGAAAGGACGCGTTCTCGAGCTTCCCAAAGGAGCCACGCCCGTAGATTTCGCCTATTCGGTGCACACCGAAGTTGGCCATCAATGCGTTGGCGCAAAAGTGAACGGCCAAATGGTTACCCTGCGCCACGAGATCGTTTCTGGCGATGTTGTGGAGATCCTCACCCAGAAAGGCCACAAGCCCAGCCGCGATTGGCTCAGTTTCGTCAAGTCTTCCCATGCAAAAAGCAAAATCCGCCACTTCATCAATACGCAGGAGCGCGAAGAAGCCACGGAAATGGGCCGGCGCTTGCTCGAAAACGAATCGCGCAATTTCCCCAAAGGCTTGAAGAAGATTTCCGCCGAAGATCTGCAAAAACTCAGTGAAGAATATGGGCTCTCTCGTCCTGACGATCTCTTCGCCGCCGTCGGATTTGGCAAATTCTCCGCCCGGCAGGTGTTGTCCCGCTATTTCGGCGAACCCAGCAAAGATACGGAAAAGCCGGCGGAAGATGCCAAGCCCACGCTAGTCAAGACCGTCAAGCGCATGCTCGGTTTTGGCGAGGCCCCGCTCATTGTCAAAGGTCAGGACGACTTGCTGGTCTTCCGCGCCAAGTGTTGTAATCCGATTCCCGGCGACGACATCGTCGGCTACGTTACCCGCGGTCGCGGCGTGGCCGTGCACACCCGCACCTGCCCTAACGTGCAGAACCTCCTCTACCAGACGGAACGCCGTATCGCTGTCGAATGGGGCGGCAACAACGTCGCCACTTTCCCCGTCGAACTGCTGATACGCGCCAAAGACCGCCCGGGTTTGCTCGCCGATATCACTACCGTGATCAGCGGGGCCGGATCGAATATCCGCATGCTGGAGAGCCGCCCTGATCGCCAGAACGCCCGCGTCGAAGCGAGCCTCGAAATCACCGACAAGCGGCAACTGGAAACGATCCTCGGCAACATCCGCCGGGTCCAGGGCGTCTACGGCGTTGAACGCACCTTCCAGGTATAATCTGCTTGGTTAAACCCTTCCTACCCCTGTCGGCTTTGCTGCGTCTGAATATACCGGAGGTGCCTATGCTTAGACTTACCTGCCTAAGCGCTCTTCTTTGCTCAATTTTGCTAGTCGCCACCGGACTCGCACAAATTCCCAAGGCGAGCGACAAACCCGTCTGGACCATCGAATACTTAAAAGTTGTGCCCGGCAAATTCGATCCCACCCTGAGCTATCTGGACGACAACTGGGTGCGCACCCGGGAAAAGGCCAAGAGCCAGGGCGCCGTCCTCAGCTATTACCGGATCGCGGAAGCGGGCAGCTCAGAGGCTGATCGGACCATTGTGTTACTTACGGAATATAAGGACCAAGCTGCTTACGACGGGCGGGAAGAATTGTTTGCATCGATACTTAAAGGACTCCTGGGCGATGACTCCGTAGCCGTTTTGCGCGAGAAGCACGAGCATTTTTACCAAACGATAAGTACCGGGGTGTTCCAGGATTATTCGGACCGGAGCAGCCCGCAATTTAAGCTACTGGCTCAAAAATAGCGGGGCGTCTGCGCTGCGTTTTCAGCTCGCCGTCGCGCTCACCCATCTAGATGGCGTAATTGACGTTGCGCAGGCCATCCTTATACGCTTCTCGCGCTTCGTGTGCCCTTTTTTGTGCGTCCTGTTCGTTGAAGTGGGCCGCGTCCCATTTCTCCATCGCCACCATCGAATGGTCTGGGGTGGCCAATGCCTCTTCGGCGCGGATGGCGTTAACCCAGTCGTCCACCGCCTTCTTATACACAAGACGCAATTGATCGAGATCGGCTTTGCTCATAGGGCGTTCACAGTAATTTCAGCTTGCTCTGCGGGTCAATGGGGCGGCCCTCTTTTTAACCGGAAATTCATAATCTTGCGCCCCCAATTAGGCCGCTTCGGCCTTGAATCACACATCGAGCGGGACGGCCGTTGCAGTTCGACGCAGTTTTTGGTAACACTAGCCAGCCGTCATGAATCTAACGGCACCGAGGCATCCTATGGCTAACATTCTTGCGGCTGGAACCCCCGCACCGGACTTCAGCTTGCACGTCACTCCCGACCAAAAGCTCTCCTTGAAAGAGCTGCGCGGCCGACCGGTCATCCTGGCGTTTTATCCCGCGGATTGGAGCCCGGTTTGCGGGGATCAGATGGCTCTATACAACGAAGTTCTCTCGGAATTTCACAAATTTGGCGCCGAACTCCTGGGCATTTCGGTGGACGGTCCCTGGTGCCACGAGGCATTCGCAAAAGACCGGCACCTCCATTTCCCACTCTTGGCGGACTTTGAGCCTAAGGGCGCGGTTGCAAAAGCTTACGGGTCCTATCGCGACGAGGACGGCTTTTGCGAGCGCGCTCTCTTCGTCATCGACAAAAACGGCGTTATCGCCTGGAGCTATTGCTCGCCAGTCGCCGTGAACCCTGGCGCCGATGGAATTCTGGAAGCCCTGGAAGATCTGCCCAAAGAACAAAGCGCTGGGAGATAGCCATGAGCCTGCGAGTTCCCGTAGGAGAGCAGGACCATATTCAGGGAAGCCCGGATGCCCCTTGCACCCTGGTGGAATACGGTGATTATGAGTGTCCCCACTGCGGCCACGCATATCCCATCGTGAAGCGCGTTCAGAAGCATTTTGGCAAGAAGCTCCGATTCGTGTTCCGCAATTTCCCTTTGGCAGAGATGCATCCTCAGGCCGAATCTGCCGCCGAAACTGCGGAGTTTGCCGGCACACACAAGAAGTTCTGGGAGATGCACGACGCGCTGTTCGAGAATCAGGCGCAGTTAGGCCCAGATCTTTATTTGGAATTAGCCCAGCAACTCGGCCTGGCATCCCAGGCGCTCCGTGAATCCCTCGAGAGCCGAGAGTTTCTGTCGCGCGTAAAAAACGACTTCAGCGGCGGGGTTCGCAGTGGCGTCAATGGCACGCCCACCTTCTTCATTAACGGCAAGCGCCATGATGGCGCCTTCGAATATGACGATCTGGTACAGGCGATCAACGCTGTCCTCGCATCGGCTTAACAACCTATCGCAGCACCTTTTCCGACCTGTTCCTTGGTACAGGTACGCGCTCCGGCACACCATCGTTCTAATCTGACCGCCTGCTTTTACAATAGAGTATGAGCAAATCCCTGCTTCTTCTCGGCCTGTGCACCTTCGTCCTTATCGGATGCCAGAAGCATGCGCAAACTGATTACAGCGCGCTCGATCAGTCGGGAATGTGGTCGTCCAGCCTGGATGAATTGAAGGTTCTCAAACCGAGCGACTTGGAGATCACTCAACTTACCAAATTGAAGCACGCCGGCGCCTCCGACGATCTTTGCCTGGCCCTCCTCAAAGCGGCTCGCGCCCACAATCACGAATTTTCGAACGCCGATGCTCCCATGGATCTTTCGCGCGCCGGTTACTCCGATTCCGAGATCCTAGAAATGGCCAAGTCGGACCAGGTCGATATTCTCAGCGGCGAGGCAGTCACCCTCAAATTGATTGGCCTGTCCAATCCTACCGTTCAGGCCATCATGCATCGCCGTATTGAGGGTTTGCCCACCTTGACCAGCGAACAGATTGGTCGTCTGAAAAACACAGGCATGTCCGAAAAACAAATCCTCGACGTGGTGAACCAAGGTCTCTCGGATCAACAGGCGGAAACCTTGATCGCTAAGCGCGAAGCTATCCGCGACCATTCCAATACCGGCTTCGTTCGCGTCCGCGGCCGCAGACCCCATTGAAACTCCCGCCCCACCTTTTCATCTGATATTCTTTGTACACAACCGAGGAGCTTCCTGTTTATGAAAGATGCCATTTTGACGGCTCGTGCACCGAAACCTATCGGCCCTTATTCCCAGGCGATCAAATCGAACGGTTTCCTATTCCTGTCCGGTCAAGTTGCCCTGGATCCGCAATCGGGCGAATTTGCCGCCGCTGACATCAAGCAACAAACGAAACGCGTCCTTGAAAATGTGAAAGGAATCCTAGAGGCTGCCGGCGTTTCCTTTCATCATGTCGTCAAGACTACCGTTTTTCTAAAGGACATGAACGATTTTGCCGCGATGAATGAAATCTACGCGGAATATTTTGGCGCAGCTCCGCCGGCGCGATCTACCGTACAGGCCGCTCGTTTGCCCAAAGATGCCCTAGTCGAAATTGAGGTTATTGCGTCGATCTGAATTAGTTTCAGCTCCCAACAGCAAATGAAAACGGCCATCTCGGTTCTTTCGGATGGCCGTAACTACAACCCAATTTTAAAGAGGATGATTGGTTGGCTAGTGCGGCCTGTCGTTGCTCTCGCATGCATAGTAAATGGCGATGCCCGTTCCAACCGCCACCAATGCCGTCGCTATCAGCAAGAACCGGCTACGTCCTGCCTTAAGCGGCCCCCCGCCGCCAGCACCAGCCGGACCTTGCGCGTCGGACGTATCCAGCAGCACCCGATAAGACTGCCCCTCTTGGACGACCTGCGTGTCGCCGGCCACCGTTACGATCAACGCGCTTCGCCGGGCGGTCACCACAATTTCTTTGTCGTCCATGTAGCTTACTTGTCCAACCGTCGGAGCATCGGTTTGCGGCCGAATCTCCGCCGTCGAAGCAAACAGCGTAAACGCATCCGCTTTTGCGGTGGAGAACGTAGCCGCTCCGCTCAACAATTTCGCCGAAGGAAAACCGCCGCCATTATTTACGATCGCGGAAGAAGAACTTTGCAGCAGCAAGCGAGCCGCACCAGCGCGTAGTTGCAGGCTTCCCTGCAATTCTGTCTTGATCAAATCCCCATCATAGATGGTGGTGCCGACGTCAGCTCCAGCTTCTCCCACGTGTGCGCGATCGGCGGTAATGATGGTGCCCAGTGGACTGACATTTGGGAGCGCAGGAGTGCCCCATACCGGCACACCCACCAGCGCCGCAGCTAACACGGCTGCACAAATCATGCGCAGACGTTGCATTTACCCCTCCCGGGCGGAACGCAAGAAGCATACTTCGCCCCCACTTTGTCGTCAATCAGTAAACATGCCCACTAACGACCTTTTCTGCCTGCCACTTGCGTGGACTCTCCTGCTGGCGGAACTCCCCCTTCACTGCTAGAATCCATTCACGGTATGGCCGATTGGAAACAGATCACCGCGCGCATTCGCCGCGCTCGCACGGGGAAGGACCCCGCTGGGCAACTCACCAATTTATTTTCCAAGACTCGCGATGCCATGGTCGCCTTTGAACTCGCTCGCTATTTCGAATCCAACGGCAATACTGCGGACGCAGGTCGTTGGTATCTCACCGCTGCCGAGCGCTTCCGCCGTGCCGACTGGAAAACAAAAGCGCAAGAGAGTGCCACACGCCTGGGAGCCACCGAACCCGCGGAATTGCCTGTGCCGGCTCCTCGTCCCAAAGCTCCCGAGCCTACTTCCGCGAGTGCCGAGGTCGCTCCTGCACAGAGCGAACAGGCTGTTCCATCCGTTGAGGTGACGACTGTCGAAAAATCCGTTGCTCCGGAACGGTTACAACGAGAGCCGGCGGAAAACAAAAGGCCACGACGCAGCCGTGGCGGAGCCAGGCCTTCGCGTGTCCGTCGCGAGCCTCAGCGTCCCGCCGCGGCGGATGTCGCGGCCGAATCGACTGTGCCCGATCATGAGTCGATTGCACCCACGCCACCTCCAGTCGCCAGTTCGCCGGAAGCGCCCGCTGCGCCTAGTCTTCGTGGCCGCTATGGCGATCCTGGATTGGCGTCACGGCTCTCCCAATTGGAGATGAACTTCCGCCGCTTGCTCGGCTCTGCTCCAACGCGTCTGGATGCCGCAGACAAAGCGCCCGCAGGGCCCGGCGTTTGGGTGCTCACCGATTCCGACATGAGCAGCTACTACTATGTTGAGCCTTGCCAGACTTTGCGTGTCGCCATTCCCCATTTATTGCGCGGGGGCTCCTCCGGCCGAAAGGGCGAATCCATCCGTCCTCGTTTGGCGGAACATCTGGGTATACCGGAATCGCGTGTCTCGAAATATTTGGGTGACCATTGTGTAGTACGCTGGCTGCAAATGGACGACGATGCGGCGCACTTCGCGCACTTCCTGATCGCGGTGCTACGGCCCGCGTTGAACGAGTGACAGAATTTGTTCGCTACCGTGATATGTATCAGTAAACCCCTGTATCTTCTTTAACTTAGCCCCATTTAGTGGCCTTTCCTGCCGTTTAACCGCTATTTTTTGCCGTTCGCCGCATCCCACTGGCGTATCTTGCGTTCCAATTGGACACTATATCTGTCAATGAGTTAGGGTCCGTCTTTACTATCCTAATTGCCAGCTTTGGGGGCAGTGACAAGCTGGCTTTGGCGTTTCTTGGGGTTCCGAACGTAATTCGCACTTTCGAAAGTGAGGCAGCCGCAGTATGCCTAATCCAATCTCCACCCAAGTGTTTCGCTCGCTCGACTGGATCGTCTGCAAGACCGCAGGTATCACCTTCGATACCATCCAGTATTTCAATAAACGAAATCCGAATCCTTCTCCCGTTCCACAATGGTCCGATAAGCCGCTGCTCAAGTCTTGGGAAAAAACCAAGCCCACCTTAGGTTTCCCACGCCAGACCGACTCGCTGTGCCCGGCCTGCGTTCAAGAAGCGCGCAAAGCCATCATCGATGGCGACAAAGATTGGCGCGACCTCATGCACGAAAAGGTCGGCGAGATTAAGGCTCAGATCGTCGAACGCGACGGTCAGGTCTGGATGGTCAAGGATTGCCCTCAACACGGCCACTACGAAGATCTGATGGCGGTCGACTCCAGTTTCTTGAAGTGGATCGAGAGTCAGTTTCCCGGCCGCGATATTCCTGCCCACAACGATGAAGGCCTCCATAAGCATGGTTCTTCGAACGTACGTTACGGCCGCGGCTCCGTTCTCACTGTGGACCTCACCAATCGCTGCAACATGATGTGCGATCCGTGCTTCATGGATGCGAACCAGGTTGGCTATGTTCACGAGCTTTCGTGGGAAGAGATTCAGGAAATTCTCGACAACGCGGTGAAGATCAAGCCGCGCCGTCAGATGTCCGTGCAGTTCAGCGGTGGCGAGCCGACGATGAGCCCGTACTTCTTCGACGCCATCCGCTACGCCCGCAAGGTCGGATATAACTCCGTGCAGGCTGCAACGAATGGCATCGAGTTCGCCAAGAGCAAGGAATTCTCGCGTAAGGCCTTCGCAGCGGGTTTGCGCTACGCCTACCTGCAGTTCGACGGCATCGGCAACGACGCCAACAGCCACCGGCAGATCGGCAACCTGTTTGACGTGAAGCTTCGCGCCATCGAAAACATGCACGAAGCCGGCATCGAAATCGTGCTGGTGGTGACCATCGTCAACAATGTGAACAACGACCAGGTTGGTACGGTCGTGAAGTTCGCGATGGAAAATCCCAAGAAGATTGCCTTCATCAGCTTCCAGCCGGTTTCCTTTACTGGCCGCGACGAGGACATTACCCCGGAACGCCGTTTGCGCCAGCGCTACACCCTTTCGCACTTGGCCAAAGACGTCAGCCAGCAAGTGGGCAAGATCGAACCGACGCGCGACTGGTTCCCGATCTCGTTCATCAGCACCTTTGCCGGCTTTGCCGATATGGTGAAGGGCAACGAATCCCAGTGGGGCTCGCTCTCCTGCGGCTGCCACCCGAACTGCGGCGTAGGCACCGCGATCATGATCAACAAGGAGACCAAGGAATGGGCTCCGGTGCCGCGTTTCCTCGATGCTCAGGGTCTCACTCGCGATGTCACCGCGATTACCGACGCTTCCCGCGGCAAAGCCTTCTCGAACTTCATGATGGCTATGGCGCTCTTGAAAGCTTACCGGCCATTCGAAGGTCCAAAGGGATTGAAGCTCTACGATCTCTTCAAGAAGTTTGACAAGACCTGGGCGCTCACCAAGGGTTCCACTACCAAGTATGGCCGCACTTCGCCGGAACGCACCTACGAAGACGCCATGAAACGCCGCGCTCAAGACCCGTGGAACTTCCTGTTTATAGCCGGAATGTGGTTCCAGGATCTGTTCAACTACGATTTCCGCCGCACCGAAATGTGCATCATTCCCTACGGCACGCAGCAGGGCGAAATCAGCTTCTGCGCGTACAACACCGGCATCGGCTGGCGCAACATCATCGAGAACATGCACAAGAACGCCACGGTCGCCGAGTGGTACAAGAAGCACGGCAAGCACGAAATTTATGCCAAGGGCAAGAACGTCAGCCTGCAGTCCTACGAGCACTCCCTTGTGATTGACGCGGAAGACGCTTCGCGTGTCCGCCATATCGAGCACGACATTCCGGTGACCGCGGCCGAAGAGAACCGCCTCCGCCGCAAGAAGGCTCTGGAAGAGCAGGCCAAAGTTCGTGCCATCTACGAAGAACTGGTTCTCAAAAAGCCCCAGCCAACCGTGGTACAGATCGGCACAGTCGCCGATATCACCAAGGCTGTCCCGGCGAATTTCGCGAATTCGGGCAAGCCGGTCACCATCGCTCCGGCGAATGGCAACGGCAATGGACATGATTCTGCGAAGACATCGGAGAAGGCTGCCGAAGCCGTAGCCGGCGACTAATCGTAACCGAATCGAACCCTTCAAACGGCCCTGACTTGTTCAGGGCCGTTTTTCATTTTCTGCGCTATTCTGAGATGCGTCCGGCAATTCTGCATGTACAAGTTCTATAGGGCCTGCCTTCCGGGCTGTTCCTTTTGGGAGAAATGAATGTGAGCAAATTGGAGAATCGCGTGGCGCTGGTGACTGGCGCAAGCCGCGGCATCGGACGCGCCATTGCCGTTGCTCTCGCCGGTGCGGGCGCGGACATCGCTGTGAACTACCGCAAGGAAGAAGCCGCCGCGCATGAGGTATGCGCTGAAATCCGCAGATTTGGACGCCGCGCGGTGCCTCTTCAGGCCGACGTATCACTTGCTTCCGAAGTGGACCGGCTGGTCACCGAGGTAGAACGCGATCTCGGTCCTGTGGATATTCTGGTCAACAACGCTGGCATCTCCCTGCTGAAACACTTCTCCGAGCTTAACGAGACGGATTGGGACCAGCTCCTCGATGTAAATCTCAAATCTGCGTTCCTCGTCACCCAGCGCGTTCTTCCCGGTATGCTTTCGCGCCGCTGGGGCCGCATCTTGAATCTTTCTTCGGTTGCCGCGCAGACCGGCGGCGTCATCGGTCCGCACTATGCCGCCTCCAAGGCTGGCCTGATTGGACTGACGCACTCATACGCTTCGCTGCTCGCGAAAGAAGGCATTACCGCCAACGCCATCGCGCCCGCGCTCATCCGCACAGAAATGATTACTTCCAATCCCAATGCCTCTCCGGACCGTCTGCCGGTGGGATTTTTTGGAGACCCAGACGAAATTGGCCGGGTTGCGGTTCTGCTCGCGGAAAGCGACTTCATCACCGGCCAGACCATCAGCCCGAATGGTGGCTGGTACATGACCTGATTTTGCTGCGGTATAATTAAAACTCGCGCCGGCAGACCACTTCCGGCATAGCATTGGAGAACGTCAGACATGCCCATCTACGAATACATCTGCGATAGCTGCAACGAGCGCTTCGAAAAGATTGTGATCAACAAGCAACAGGAAATCACCTGCCCCAAGTGCTCCGGCAAAAAAGCCACGATTCAGCTTTCCGTCTTTGCCACTGCTGGTAGCGGCTCTTCCACGCCTTCCGGAGGATTCAGCGGTGGTGGAGGCGGCTGTTGCGGTGGTGGCTGCTCCTGCCACTAGTTTTCGAGTGCGGCGGCTTGTTTGCCCTGAACGTCTTCGGCGAAGAGCCGTTGCGTTTATTCTCATGGCCTAGAGAAATTTACCCGGATCGTTGCAATGTCCATAACCAGCCCGGAACAGCTCGAAAAATTGAAAGCCTGCGGACGCATCGTCGCCAAAGCGCTACACGCGATGGCTGCTGCCGTGCGCCCCGGAGTCACAACAGTCGAATTAGCCGCCATCGGCTCAGGCGTGCTCGCGGAAAATGGTGCGCGCTCTTCGCCTCCCATGGTTTATGGGTTTCCCGGCGACGTGTGCATCAGCGTCAATGATGAGGTGGTCCACGGGATTCCCGGGAACCGTGTCTTGCAGCCCGGTGATCTCGTGAAGCTCGACTTAACTGCCGAAAAAGATGGGTACCACACTGACTCGGCGATGACCGTACAAGTCCCTCCCGTCTCCAGTGCTGCCACGAATCTCACTCGCTGTGCCGAGCGCGCCTTCCGTCAATCGCTGGCTGCTGCACGCGCGGGAAATACCGTCCGCGAAATTGGCCGCGCCGTCGAACGCGAGGTGCGCCGCCGCGGTTTCCACGTAATCCGCGAGCTGGGCGGCCACGGCATTGGCCGCACCATCCATGAAAAACCCAGCGTCCCCAATTTTGCCGATCCGTTGAATCATGCGCAGCTCACTGAAGGCCTCGTGCTCACCATCGAGCCCATCATTGCCGCAGGAACCAGCCGTATCGCCCTCAATCCCGACAAGTGGACCCTGCGTACGGTGGATGGCTCGCTTGCCGCGCACTATGAACACACTCTGGTCATCACTCAAGGCGAACCTATCGTCTTGACGTCGGCCTGACCCGCAGCAGCCTTGATTCGCATGCAGCTCAAAACCAAAGCCGGGCTTGCGGTGCTGGCCCTAGGCGTCGTAATTTTCGCCGTATGGAATCACTGGATCAAAACGCGAAGGTTCGTTCCCCTCGACATTCCAGTCACGTGGACCGCCGGACAGACCATCACGTCCGAATTCCACCTGAATTTCGATGGTTTGTACGTGATCGAAATCGTGGCGGATCAAAGCATTCCTGCAGAAAAGCTACACTGTCTTATGGACGTGCAGGCGAATCCTATCCTCTGTAAAGATCTGCCCTCCGCAATCATCGCTAGTTGGATTCTTTGGAACGCAGGAAAAGCCGTAATGCGCGGCGATTCAAATATGCCACACAGTGCCAACGCCGACACCGACGGTATATCCCGCGTAATCGGCCAATTTCAAGGCAAATCAGGCCAGTTCTACAATTTGCAACTCACGTTCGCATCCGACGGCGCCAGCTTAGTACCTGCTCATCCCCGTCTGAAGGTGACCGCCGCCAGCATCGTCTACACCGACTTGCAATCTGCCTCGGTGCTGGTATTTTCCATGGTGTTTATCTGCGTCCTGTTCGGCGTTATCTTGTTAGGAATGTCTTATTACATTAACCGCAGAGTAAACGCAATGTGACACAAATCACAATTATCGGTGATTACCCTCACAGCCCATTTCCCTCCCCAATTGCACACTGCTCCTGCACGTTACATCTCTTTTCTGGTTCTTCTGCTCACCTTCACCCTCCCAACGTGCTTTGCGTCGCAGTGCTTCGGGCAACCCTCCCCCGTAAGTCTCGCGCGGCTGTAGAAAGGATGTTGCAATGGCTAAACTGCGGATGGATGCTGAGGAAAAAACAGAACTCTTGGCGTACCTTGAGGCGCTGATCGGCTGCGTCACGTCCCTTCAGACGAGTGTAAGCAGGATCATGACCGATATCGAAGCAATGCGCAGCACCATTTTCGACGACCCGGACGAACTTGCCTCCCACCGGCATACCCTCAAGTCGGCGGTCACTTCGGCTCAGCCCAGGGTAGAAGATACCATCCGCTCCTACGATGGTTTGTTAGAGGAGATTTCCGCGAGTCAGCAATATAAGAATTGAACTTCCCGCAGTGAAGTCCCGCCCACGGGGCTCACCACTGTCCCCTCAAGGTGAGCCCCGTTTTCTTTCCGAAGGTTCTCACCAGTTCACGGTTCTCGTGTAGCGGGCAAAGAAGTCCGTCACGTCAAATGAAATTGCGTTTTTCTTCCCGGTAGGGAACTGTAGGTTGAAACTCGCGATTAGCCCCGAAAAGTGTCACTGTTACTACTTGTAGTTCTTCAGGTATTCCGGCACCGGCGGATCATTCCTGCGCTTTTCGTCCGGAACGGGCTGTTTGGCGATGGTTTCTAATGGCAACACGCCGGCCCACACCGGTAACGCATAATCTGCCTCATCATCCAACGGTCCGCCCGTGCGCACCTTGGCGCTCACCTCTTCGAGAGGAAGTGCCAGCACAATAGTGGCCTTCAATTCCTGTTCGGTGGGCTGGCGCACATCATCCCAACGCCCCTTCATAACGTGTTCCGTGAACAGCCGCAGCGCCTCCATCTTTTCAGCTGGATTCTCCACTATATGCGCCGTTCCCAAAATCACCACAGAGCGGTAATTCACGGAATGGTGAAACGCCGAACGCGCCAGCACCAGTCCATCCACGTGCGTCACGGTGACACAGACCGGCACGCCGCCGCTCAATGTTTTTAGCATGCGGCTGGCCGCGCTGCCGTGGAGGTACAGCGTGTCGCCACGCCGCCCGTAGTTCGTCGGGATCACATAGGGCTGCGCGTCCACCGAGAAGCCAACATGACACACAAACGCGGTGTCCAAAATCTGGTACACCGTCTCACGATCGTAGTGCCCGCGCTTGGGCAGGCGTTTTACCTGGGTACGTTCTGTAGGCTGGAAGTTACTCATACTATCATTCTAATGGGAAGCTGCCACTGCGCCAGAGCCAACTTGGCTGCCACCCGGAGGAGTCCGCTTCTGGGCGGAGAGCCAGGAAAGTAAGTCAGGTTCGGTGAAAGCCTTGTTCCAGACCTCATGATCCACTTTGTGGTATTCGGTGTAACGAAGATTGGCGTGGTGTTTTTTTAGTTCTGCCATCATCGACCGGACGGTCACCACCGGGACCGACTGGTCGGCGTCGCCCTGAAATACCCACAATGGAATTCGGGCGATCGCGTCGGGATCGGTAAATGTGTCATACGCCGACATCACGATCGCTGCCGCCCATTTTGCCGGATAGTTCTGCAACACCGCCCAAACTCCCGAGCCCCCCATCGACTGACCCGCGACGTACACGCGGTACGGATCGATGGAAAATTCCTTTTCTACTTTCGCGAGCGCTTGCATTGTCATGACCAGCCATTTGCTTGGCAGATTGAACTCGGGATCGGCCCAGATTTGACCAGTCGGGCATTGCGGAACCAACACAAACGCGGGAAATTTCTGTTGGACTTCCGCGGAAATCCAAAAATGCGTGCCCAGTTCGTTCTGGTTAGTCAATTGTTTGACGTTGTCTGATCCTCGGCCTGTTCCGCCATGGAGCCATAGCACCAAAGGGTACTTCCGGTCAGCGTCATAGCCCGGTGGGACAAACAACCGGTAAGGCAAGCGCTCCGTCGTTTTGCCGACGTATGCTTCCTTCCGGAAAAAGATATCATCCTTGGTTTGCTCGGTCGCAGCAGCAATGCCCTGCAATAAAAGCAGTAGCAATAGAGCTGCGCAGCTATTTGCAAATAAGCGCATTCGCAACACTCTACTCCTTTGCCGGCGCCGGAATTGGCGCACCGCGCACCACACGGAATCCGATGTATTCCCGTGCAGGCGTGCAAGCGGAACGCGTGTCCGACGGGCAATCGGCGCTTCCACCCATCACTTTTCCTTTTCCGTCCGCAGTCAGCACCCATTCGGCGGCATTTCCGCCCAGATCGAACAGCAACTCCTCATCCTCCTGGCCTTCACCCGCGAAACTTCCCACTGGCTTCAGCAGGGGTGCAGCGCCCGGAAGCTCTTTCAGCTCCACGCGTAGCCGCGCAGCATCGTCCGGATTCGGATCGTAACCCGCCCAATAATCCAGTGTGTTTTCGCCTTCCTTGTTATCGTACTTTCCATTCATTTCCGTTTCATTGGGCACTCGCCAGGTCTGCCCGGTCAGTTTGCTGAGCCATTCTGCGTAACTCCTGGCCTGTTCCAGAGTCAGACTGTTCGCCGGATAATTCTCGGTTGTGCGCTCGACCCTGTAATTTCGGTCGAACGCGGAATATTGCGCGCGGGTCACTTCAAATCGCCCGATTTCCAGATCGCCTCGCTTCACCACTTCCGGAATCAGCACCGGCTTTCCTTTGCTGGTGAAAGTGGAGCCATATAGATCGCCTACACGAGCAGCATTTTTTGTGCGCAGGGCGGTTTCCAGCGGGGATCCCGCTTTAATCACTTCACTTTCCGGCGCAGCTGTTTTGAAGAAATATTCGTCGAACCAGGCAATCTCTTCTTCCACTTTTCGCATTTGATGGGTCAGCTTTTGCGGGCCGTGCGGCTCGCCAGGAAATACCACAAATTTCACCGGCACCTTCCCGTAATACTGCAACGCGCGAAAGTACGACCAACTCTGGGAAGTCGGCACGTTCGTGTCGGCAGTACCGTGAAAAATCAGCACCGGCGCCTGCACTTTATCCAGCTTGAAAAACGGAGATTTGCGAATATACAACTCGGGATCCTGCATCGGCGCTTTGCCGAAGTAATAGGAATCGAAGGAATCGCCGAAGACCACATTGCCCCAGTCGCTGATCCATTCCACGTCGCCCGCACCCACGCTGGCCACCTTGTAGCGCGAAGGATACGAGGTGATCAGGCTGGTAGAAAGAATGGAACCGTTAGACCATCCCATGGTGGCGACCTTATCCGGGTCGACCAGTCCCTTCTGAATCAAATAATCCACCCCGGCATTGATGTCCGGCGTTTCCAAATCGTAGTAGTTTCCGCAGCAGATCGATTCCACCCATTTCAACCCGTAGTTGGCGCTCCCGTGATAGTTCGGGCTCAGGACAAATGTGCCCCGCTGCGTCAAAAGCTGATAAGGATACCCCCAACGATCGCTCCACGCGTCCAGGTCCTCTCCCGAGGGTCCCCCGTGAATCGCCGTAATGACCGGATACTTTTTCGCCGGATCGTAATTGGTGGGATACCGCAAAATGCCCTCAACCTCTTCGCCATTCGAGCCTTTCCACCGAATCACTTCCGATTTCGCAAAGTCTCGAGATGTGACTAAGCTTTCATTCAACTTGGTCAACTGCCGCGGCTCGACCAGAGCATCCTCATTCAACTGCGCGCGGAACAGTTGTGGCATTCGGCTGGCGGTCGAGGATCGAAACACCATCGTCTTGCCACCCTCGCTGACGTCGAAAAATTGAATATTTCGGGAGTCCTCTCCCTTTAACGTGGAAAATTTCCAGCCCCAGGTGTCCCCGGTTTTCTCCCGCGTGTAGCGGCCCACATTGAAATACGCTCCCGCTGCAAGCAAGGTGATGAATCCGTCGCGCGTTGCCTGAAGATCATGGCCCGCTCCGTTTTCCCACTTGAGCGGTACCGGAATCACCTTACCGCTGGCCAGATCATAAAAGTACACAAGTTGAATGGTCGCGGTAAGGAACTTTGGATCGTCGGAAAACGAAGCGGTGGCGTAGAAACCGGAATTATCGGGAGCCCACGACAGGACGTTCGGGTAGATCCGGCCTTCCGTGAAAATCTGCTTCTCCGAACCGTCGGCCAAGTTGTGTAGAAACGTTACCGGCGGAACCTTCTGATCGAACGTGTAATGCAGGCTCCGCGTGTGTACGGCGGCTACATACTTTCCATCTTTGGAGGCTTTCCAGTCTTGGATCCAATCTGTGTTGGTGGTCAAGCGCGTGATTTTTTTGTCCTTCACCACAATCTTGAACAGACGGACGGGCGCTCGATGTTCGGCGTCGTCCACCACCTCCGAGTCGTCTTTCTTCTTTTTCTGTGCCTGCTCGTACGCGCTCGGATCTTCTTCTGCGCTGAAAATCACAGTGTCTTTATCCAACCATTGCACCCTCTGCGGAGCGCGAGTTAACTCAGTTAAGCAATATGGTTCGCCTCCATGCGCGTTGATCAGCCAGATTTGCGTTCCGGCGGTTTCTGGCTTTGCCCCGGGCCGTGGGCGCGAGCTCAGAAAAGCGATCCATTCTCCGTCCGGAGACCATTCCGCCTGGGATACCGTGTAAGCTCCTCGCGTCAGTTGGACGGTTCGCGGTTCTTTAACGCTGGTCAGAAATAAATTAGAGACCCGTTCATCCTTTTCCTTATCTCCTTCGCCTTTGATCCACAGCACTGAACCAGCGTCCGGCGAAATCGAGAAATCGTTGATGGTTTCTGCATAAATGACATCTTCCGGCTTCCAGGGCGAGATCTTCGACGGAGTTTTATTCTCCTGGGCTATGGCAGAAACACAAAATAGCAGGCAAACCTCAAAAAACAGGGTCAAAATCGTCAAACGTTGGCAGGGCACAAAGGTTCACCTGTATCGAAATATGTGGAGCGCCGCGTCCTTCTCATAATCAGCGGCTCAAAAAAGAATAGTACCAATCGTCCACCAAAGGAAATGGTGTAGTCTGAATCAGCAAAAGTCCCGAGAAATCGATGCCAATCATGCCGTCTCCCTTCACCAAGGAAACCTTTCGTTTTTTTCGCGAATTAAACCGCAACAATCACAAAGACTGGATGGACGCTAACCGCGATCGTTATCGCCAATGCATTGTCCAGCCATTTCGGAGATTTCTCGACGATTTGTGTCCCCAAGTATTGCAATTGGATCCTGAGTTTGATGTGTGTGGCCGCACCGGTGCAAATTTCTCCCGCATCAATCGCGACATCCGGTTCGCCAAGGACAAAACTCTATACAAAACGCGGATGTACCTGAAATTCCAGCGACCCTCACCCGGCGACCAGGAAACCGGGCAACTTTACATAGGGCTCTCCATGAACACCGTTACTGCGGGGTTCCGCATCTATTGCGGCTCCAAACGAAGAGATTCACTGCTGGCCACCATTGCGCAGCCTCGCGTGACCGCGAATCCCCGATGGCTCGTTGGGCAGCGGAAGCGCCTCAATCGCAAATATGAAAGCTACTGGTACAAAACGGTGAAGGGTGAGTGGACCAAGCACGAGGGCTGGCCGACGGATCTCGAGGATTGGAAGAAACTCCGGGCCTGGATTGTGCGCAGGAAAATGAAACCCGCCGACGCGCTACGTCCTGCGTTTCCCCGCCAGATATTGAACGTGTTCAACGATTTATATCCATTGCTGAAATTCACCAGTATAGCGGATGAACAGAGGACGGGTGCCCGGGAGCGATCGAAGAGAGATTCCTCGCTGCGCTCGGAATGACGTGTTTTTTTGGGGAAAAATAGAGTGCGTTGACGGACAGGGAAGGCTCGCATACGATTCCGCGATGCTTGTCGTCGAATTCACACGCGCATAGAGGCTGACGTGAAGCGCATCTTGCAGATTTTCGTTTGGACAGCTCTAGCTATCGTAGCCGCCACCGCATTGGCAACCATCGCGTTTCACCGTGGAGAGCACATCAGCACTACCTGGTTCGTGCTCGCCGCGGCCTGTTCCTATCTTGTCGGCTATCGTCTCTATTCCGCATTCATCGCCGCCAAATTGCTTGCGCTCGACAATACTCGTGCCACTCCTTCGGAGCGCCGCGAAGACGGGCGCGATTTCGTGCCCACCAACAAATGGGTTTTGTTAGGCCACCATTTTGCCGCCATCGCCGGTCCCGGCCCTCTTGTGGGTCCTACGCTAGCCGCTCAGTTCGGCTATCTGCCCGGCACGTTGTGGCTGATTGCCGGCGCCGTGTTCGCGGGCTGTGTGCAGGACTTTGTGATCCTGTTTTGCTCGATTCGCCGCGACGGAAAAACGCTGGGCGAAATGGCCCGCCAGGAAGTGAGCGAACGTGGCGGCGTTATCGCGCAATTAGCCGTCCTAGCCATCATGATTATTCTCCTCGGCGTGGTGGCCCTGGTCATCGTAAACGCGCTCAAGAGTTCGCCCTGGGCCACTTTCACCCTCGCCGCCACCATTCCGATCGCACTGCTTCTCGGTATTTATCTGCGCTACATCCGCCCCGGCCGCGTCCTTGAAGCTTCCTTAGCAGGGGTAGCCTTGGTGCTGTTTGCGGTGGTCGCGGGGCAATGGGTGGCGAATTCGCCAAGCTGGTCCCGGGTCTTTACCATGAGCGGAGTAGCGCTCACCTTCGCCATTATTGTCTACGGCTTCGCGGCATCCGCGCTTCCTGTGTGGCTACTGTTGGCGCCGCGCGATTACCTCAGCGCGTTCATCAAAGCCGGCGCTATTTTTTCCCTCGCCGCGGGGATTTTGCTGGTTCGTCCACATGTACTGATGCCCCCGCTGACTCGCTTCGTCGATGGCAATGGCCCAGTCTTTGCCGGCAAAATTTTTCCATTCTGCTTCATCACCATCGCCTGTGGAGCAATCAGCGGCTTTCATTCGCTGATTTCCAGCGGCACAACCCCGAAAATGATCCGGCGGGAATCGCAGGCTCGATTTATCGGCTACGGTGCCATGTTGCTGGAATCGTTTGTGGGAGTAATGGCCATGGTTGCAGCGTGCGCGATGACGCCGGGCGTCTATTTTGCGATCAACAGCCCGTCGCAAATTGTCGGGGCGTCGCCAGAAGCGGCTGCTCAGACCATTTCCAGTTGGGGATATCCGCTGTCGGCGGCCACGATGGCGGGGCTGGCGCACTCCGTCGGCGAACACACGTTATGGAATCGCGCGGGTGGAGCTCCTTCGCTGGCGGTGGGCATGGCGCAGATCTTTTCCACCACGATTGGCGGGGAACGCCTGCTCAGCATCTGGTATCACTTCGCCATCATGTTCGAGGCGCTGTTCATTCTCACTGTGCTCGACGCAGGCACCAGGGTTGGCAGGTTTATGATTCAGGAGCTGGGCGGCCGTTTCTGGAAACCGTTCGGCCGGCTGAACTGGTATCCGGCAATTCTGCTTTCGAGCGCGATGATTGTCGGAGCCTGGGGATATTTTCTGTATCAAGGCATAGTGGATCCACTGGGAGGAATTAACTCGTTGTGGCCGCTCTTCGGCATTTCCAACCAATTGCTGGCCGCGGTTGCGCTGGTTGTCGCAACTACGATCTTACTGAAAATGGGCCGGCTGAAGTGGATTTGGGTGACGCTCTTGCCGATGGCCTGGATCGTGGTCATCACGATGACTGCGAGCTACCAGAAGATTTTCAGCGCCAATCCGCGCATCGGGTTCCTGTCCTTTGCCGATGGGTTAGCCGCACAGATTGCCGCTGGCCAAATTCCCGCATCGAAAATTAGCGAAACGCGCCACGTCATCTTCAATCAGCGGCTGGATGCCGTGGTTACTGCGGCCCTGGCCATCATGATTCTGGTGCTGCTGGCGGAAGCAATTGTGCAGTGGCACGCGATTCTGAGCCGCGACAAAAAGCCTGTGCTGCACGAAACTCCGTATGTGGCCACGCAATGGGCGGAGGGCGACTGATGCGCGGCTCCTGGGATTTTGCTCGGCACAAATTGGCGCGTTTCTGGAACGGCCTGCGCGAGTGGTGCGGCGACGCCGCCTACGAAAGATACAGGCAATGCGCGGTGCGCCAGGGCCGCCAGCCCATTCTCTCGCCCTCCGAATTCTATGTGCAGCAACTGAACCGCAAGTACTCGCGTCCTAACCGCTGCTGCTGATATTTAGCGCCTCATTCATTCTGTCGTTGGCTGGGCACGAAACCAGGGAGTACACTAACAACAGGACTGGCCGTTGCCGGTCTCACTTCACCGCTGTACGAAGGGCGGCTGCGCTTATCCTGAGCGTAGCCGTTAAGTTAGTACACGCCTCGTTATAACCACATCGAGTCTGGTTTCTGTCACTCGCTAGGGGGATGATCTACAGAATTTCGTCTTCTTCCTCGGGCGGTTTCAGCGGTGTGACCCTGTGCACCAATCGAATCCCATGCCGCCTCGCTCCATTCAGCACAGCGCGTCGGATCTCCTCCGGCAATTGTTCCGGAGCGAACACCCCCTCGGCATCACGCGGAAAATACTTTATGAATTGAGCGGCGATGTGCGCTGTCGCATAAGCCACGGAGGTAGTGAACAGTCCCTGCTGACGAATCCGATAGAGGGTGGGGAACAGTGCATCGGACCGCAGCAGCAAATACTCATCTTCTTTCGGTCCATGGTTTACCCCGCGCACTAAAACGGAGGCGGCAAACCGCGCGTTCTGCAGCAAACCGCGCCGGATCAACGACGCGATTTTTCGCGGCGAGGACGTCTCCGGGAAACGTTGCCGCTGCAGCCCTCTTGATTTCGACAGTTTGCCCTGTTTGTGCCAGCGGCGCAGGCGGTCAAATTCGTTGCCTCCGATTTTTACATCGAGGTCCCTCATCGGAATAAATTTCGGGAGAGTGGCAACCTCATCCTGCGCAGCCAGCACGACATTCGCTGCGCCAATCGGATCTGGGAAGCGGAACTTTTCCAGTTCGGAGAAACGCTTCGCCAGAATGTACCTTTTATTGCGGTAAACACGGGGATTGGAAATTGCTTCGTCAAACGAAACTTCCGGCGACCATTGCGAAATCGGATCTTCACTCTCGGTGCTTTCGTACAACCGGATGTGCACGGATTCCACTTCATCCAGCAGATCCGCGGCGCGCTTCACCAGCAAATTAGTGAGCCCGGGCGCAGCGCCGGTATTAATTAACGCCACCCGGTGCTTCTCCCGGAACCTTTCGCAATAGCGCAACTGCTCGGGTTGAAACGGATTGCGGGTCAGATGCGAGCTCAGGTCCGCATAATGAGCGCGTAACCGTAATGCAGCTCGCAGCACGATTTCATTAAACACAGAAGCGGAAGCGTTGACGATCAAGTGGCAGCCGCGCGCGGCCCGCACAATCCCGTGAAGATTGCGCGCGTTCACCGTGGTCACAGCAATGGTCGAGCGCTTCCCCAGGAAGCGTCGTGCCCGAATGGGATCGCGGTCGCCACACCATACGTCGTGGCCCTGGCGTTCCAAAAGTTGCGCGAGAAGGGAGCCTGTGGCGCCTGCTCCCAAGACGAAAATTCGCATTCTGCCGAAAAACTGTATCACAGTCCGCAAGGTCTGCAGGAGGCCGCGCTCAGGGCTGCCGCCAGATATGGAGGAAAGGCCGGATTGCGTGCTCGTGGGCCTCAGCGTACACTTTTGAGATATAACTCCGATCCCGCCGGCCTACTGGGAGATATCCAAAGGTGGCGGGGCGAGGCGTCGAACATCGTCGCCGAGGGTTTGGGTGGAAACGCTCAAGCCTCCCGTGCTTGGAAAGGAGCCAATTCACCGGAAGTATGTAGATTTCCGGTGTGAGCCCGGTTCCAATGTGCGAATCGGGTTTTTCATTTTAGGCCAACGCTCATGAGCCTCTTCGACAAATTCGGCCGCGAGATTACCGACCTGCGCATCTCGGTCACTGACCGCTGTAATTTCCGTTGCGTCTATTGCCGTTCCGCCGATCCAGAAAATTACCGTGAACATGACGAGATTCTGTCTTGGCCGGAACTGCAGCGATTGGCCCGCATCTTTGCCGGGCTGGGCATACGCAAGGTACGGCTGACCGGCGGCGAACCGTTGGTGCGGGCCGGCCTGGAAGATTATGTCGCTTACCTGAAGAGTCTGGGCCTCCACGACCTATCTTTGACCACCAATGGGCATCTTTTGCCGGAACGATGTGAAGCCTTGCTAGCCGCCGGATTACAGCGCATCAACATCAGCCTGGATTCCCTCGATCCTCTCAAGTTCGAAAAAATCACTCGTACGCGGTCCTATGACACCGTAATGCGCGGCATTGACGTGGCCCAGGCCACCCGCCTGGCCCCAGTAAAGATCAATGCCGTGTTGGTCCGCGGCTTTAATGATGGTGAAGTGGAAGCGTTCGCAGCGTTCGCGCGGGAACGCTGCGTGATCATGCGATTCATCGAGTTCATGCCGCTGGACGCGGACCGCCACTGGTCCCGCGAATTGATGGTTCCCGCAGCGGAAGTGTACCAGCGCATCCACGCGCAATGGCCGCTGCTGCAGATTCCCAACGAAAAGAGCGAGACCGCCAGGAAGTACCGCTTCGCCGATGGAGCCCCGGGTGAAATTGGCTTAATCGCTCCGGTCACTCAGGCCTTCTGTGGACATTGCTCCCGGATTCGTTTGACCGCCGATGGCAAGCTGCGGACCTGCCTGTTCAGCAAGGACGACCGCGACTTGCGGGGCCTGCTGCGCTCACATGCTACGGACCAGGAAATTTTCGACTGGGTTCGCGCGGTGGTAAACGAAAAGGAAGAAGGCCACCGCATTAACGAACCGGGATTTGTGCCACCTTCCCGCACCATGGTGTTCATCGGCGGCTAAGAAGTATCTTTCTCCAATATCGAGTGAAGACCTAATTTCTTCCGATCACCCTGCTGTGAGAATCGCACCCCTGGAATTTTTCAGCACCCGGCTACATCAACCTGATACAGTGAATAGGAGTTCGGAGTTTTCATGGCCGATGATAACGAAGAGGACCGGGACGACCTGCCCGAACCGCCACAGCGCATATTTACGCTGACGGAAGCGGAGAGCACCCGGCGCGAAGTTGAGCCCTTCTTGATCGAAGCCATTGGTGTGCGCAAGCGTCTGAATGTGCTGGAACAGGACTTGGCCGCTGTTTCCACGCGCATCATGATGATGGGGGGCGTGCTGGTCCCTTATGCCAAGCTGGCGGAAAAGCGCGTGGAACACCAAAGCCTGGCCGAGGTCATGAAAACCAATCTCGAAAAAATTCTTTCCACCGGCTGTGTGATCAAGGACTTGGACGTAGGGTTGCTCGATTTCCCCGCGATCGTCAACAATGAAGAAGTCTATCTGTGCTGGAAACTAGGCGAAGACCGCATCCGTTATTACCACAAGCAGAATGAAGGTTATGCCGGGCGCAAGCCTTTGGATCCCCGCGACCTGGGGCCTGGAGATCAAGTCCAGTAACTCTGCAGGTTTACATTCGCCAGTAACTCGGACCGTCGGTAAGCTGTTTTCACGCCCGAAACGGGAGCCTCGCGCCATGAGTCAAAATCGATTGAAAGATTCCGCTAGCCCCTATTTGCGTTCTGCGGCCCATCAGCCTATCGATTGGTATGAGTGGGGCGACGGAGCATTCGAGCGCGCCAGAGCCGAAGACAAGCCCCTGCTGCTGGATATTGGCGCCGTCTGGTGCCACTGGTGCCACGTCATCGACCGCGAGAGCTACGAGAACTCGGAGATCGCCAAAATCATCAACGAGCATTTCGTTCCCGTGAAGGTGGACCGCGACGAGCGTCCCGATGTGGATTCGCGCTACCAGTCCGCCATCAGCGCGATCAGCGGACAAGGCGGCTGGCCGCTCACCGGCTTCCTGATGCCCGATGGCCGTCCTTTTTACGGTGGCACCTACTTCCCGCCAGTGGACCAGCAAGGCAGGCCCAGCTTCCGGCGAGTTTTGCTGGCGGTGGCCGAAGCGTACAAAAATAAGCGCGAGGAACTTCTCAAGACCGCCGACGCGCTTGCGGAAGCGGTTGGCAACGCCGAAGTGTTCCATGGCGCCCGCGCGGAATTTGACCTCGGCGTCGTCGATTCTCAGATCGATTCCATGAAACAGCTCTTCGACGCTCGCCACGGTGGCTTTGGCCGCGCTCCGAAATTCCCGCACGCTTCCGCCGTGGAAATATTGCTGGAGCGCCATCGCCAGACCGGAGAAAAACATTTGCTCGGTATGGCCGAAACCACCCTCGAAAAAATGGCCGAAGGCGGCGTCTACGATCAACTCGCCGGGGGCTTCCATCGTTATTCCGTCGACGAACGCTGGCTTGTGCCGCACTTCGAAAAGATGAGCTACGACAATTCGGAACTGCTGAAAAATTACCTCCACGGCTGGCAAGTAACCCACAATCCGTTTCTCCGCGAAACTGCCGAAGGCATCATCGGGTGGGTGAACGAAGTCTTGTCCGATCAGCAGAACGGCGGCTTTTATGCCAGCCAGGACGCGGATTATTCCTTGGACGACGACGGCGACTACTTCACCTGGACCGTGAAGGAATTGCGCGCAGCTCTCTCACCAGAAGAGGTCCAGATCATGGGATTGCATTTCGACGTCGAGCCGGACGGGGAAATGCACCACAATCCTGAGAAAAACGTGCTCTGGATCGCACGGGATGCCGAGGAAATTGCCAAGACCCTCGGCTCAGACGAGTCCAACGTGCGCTTGAGCATTGCGGCCGCGAAACGCAAAATGCTCGCCGCACGCAAATTGCGCCCTACTCCGTTCATCGATCAGACGATGTATGTGAACTGGAACGCAATGTTTGTCTCCGCCTATCTGGACGCGGGGCGCGTGCTGAAGGGGGCTATCGGCAAAACTTGCAAAGAGTTCGCGCTGAAAACGTTGGAGCGGATGTTGCGCGAAGCGTGGACCGAATCACAAGGGTTTGTGCATCGGATTGGCGGCTCCTCTTTACGAGGCTCGTTGGACGATCAGGTATTCGGGTTCATGGCGCTGCTGGATGCGTATGAGGCCACGCTAGACCAGAAATACTTTCAAGCAGCACGGCGCACCATGGATGTAGCGATCGAGAAATATGGCGACTCAACGGGAGGCGGTTTCTTCGATCGAGCCTCGGATGCCCCCGCGATGGGCGGTCTGGAAGTCCGGCGCAAGCCATTCCAGGATTCGCCCACACCCAGCGCGAACTCGGTGGCCGCCATGGCGCTTACCCGCATGCATGCGTACACCGACGAACCAAAATACTATGAGTGGGCCAAGGGCACCCTGGAGGCATTTGCGGGAGTGGCGTCGCAATACGGCCTGTTCGCTGCAACCTATGGCCTGGCAGCCACGCTCTTCGCCGAGCATCCCACCCTCATTGTGGTAACGGGAGTTCCTGGCGACTCGACTGCCCAAAAACTGGAGGATGCAGCGAACGATACCTACCGGTTAGGCAAAGCTGTGCTGCGGGTCACGCCGGAATCGCCCCTGGACAATCTGCCCATGGCGCTGCGGAAGACGCTGCCGCATTTACCCAAGGACAAGCCGCAAGCCTTGGTTTGTGCGGGCACGACCTGTTTGCCGCCTACCAACGACCCCGATGAGCTAAAGCGAATGTTGCAAAAAGGAATTGCAGGAACTGCGGCGGGATAGAAAAGGGGGCCGAAGAGTTTCGGCCCCCGATTAGCAAAGCGCTATTTCTTCGGACGCGATTCGGGCGGCACCAATCCGTTGTTCCGATAGTAAACCACCAAAGCGCCATAGTGTTCCCCCGAATGCTCGATCAGGCCATATGCCAGATCATACAGCCGGTCTAAGTGCGGTCCGCCGTCATTGACCGCTTCGTTCAGTCCCGCGTCTCCCTTTTTCTTGATCATGTCGGCGCCATCGGCCACGCATTGCTTAACGAAGGCGACGATTTGTGGCTTGGTCTTGAGGTTGTCACCCTTGGGATCGTCGGAGTAGCGCGGCTTCTTGCCGTCCGCAAAGTCGGTGAAGTAGTACATGGCAGCGGCTGCGTGAATGATGCTCTGGCCGAAGCTGCGGGAGGCCGGGTTCGGCTTGTAATCGTACTTATCCGCGGGGAAGTCCTCGGCCATGGCAATCAGCTTGCGCCCGATATCGTTCCATTGTTCGAGCACGGCGTCCGCCGGACCGGGCGCGGGTTTCGGCTCCGCTTTCTGAGCATTCTGGGCAAACACGGGAACAGCGCCGCAAAGACCGGCGAACAGCAGGGCCATGAACAAACTCCATTTTCTCATTTCCTCTCTCCTTTTAGCCTTCCGGGCGGAAGGCTGACCATCAGACGCTCTCTCTGCTGGAAAGTTTCAGGCAACACCGGGCAAAGAATTCGCAACACGCACCAAAAAAGGGATCCCCAGCCCCGCCATCATACGCCACATCCTTGTGTCTTAGTCGAAACAAAGGTTCGACGCGCCAGGTTAATCGTTCGAAGTCAAGGCTTTGCGGGATAGGCGTGCCAGCGAGACGGCATGGTATCCTGATGGTTCAGGCTGAGGGGGCCTGCCGATTGACTTGGAGTTATCTCCTGCTGCGGAGCGGGCTGGCGGTTGTAGTGCTCGCTCTGTTATTCCTTTCGCAGAGATTCTGGTATCGCGGTCTTTGGCGGGTCACCTCCAATTGGGGCCGCTTATGGCTGCGCATAGGTGTGCGCTTGCTGTACCTGATCGGCCTGGTGCTAATCCTTCTTACGGTCACCGACGCGTTGCGATTCGACCATGGCCGCCTTCTTCCCGGCCACTCCGCCATAGCGTCATTTGCCGGACTGTGGTTCTTCGCGGCCTTGGGCGCGTACCTGTGTATTAAGGCAATCCACATCGTGGAGTGGGCTTGGCACCGGCTGCACAAGCCAGCTCATCAGGAATTGCCAAAGACGCTTACAAAGCCACCGGCTCAGCTCGATTTTGTGCCCGATCCGTCCCGCCGGACTTTCTTCCGTACCGCCAGTGTGGTCGCAGGAGCCGCTCCTTTTCTTGGCGTGATGTATGGCTATGCCGGAGAACGCTTGAATTACCAGGTTTGCCGCGTAGAGATTCCGCTGGCCAATTTGCCGCCGCAATTGGACGGTATGGAGATCGTGCAAATTTCCGATATCCATCTGAGCAGTTACATGACGCGGGAATCGGTGCGGCGCGTGGTGGACATGGCCAATGATGTGGGAGCCGATTTGGCGGTCGTAACCGGCGACTTGATCACCGGCGTTCACGATTCGCTAACCGATTGTGTGGACGAGATTCGTCATTTGCACGCGCCCCTCGGCGTTTATGGCTGCAACGGCAATCACGAAATTTATGCGCGAGCGGAAGATCTGGCTGCGCGGCTATACCAGCAGGCCGGGATGCGGATGCTGCGGCGTGAGAATGCCATTATCGGGTTCCGGGGCGCGCAACTGAATTTGATCGGCGTGGATTATCAGCGCGAGCGCACTCCTAGTGGCCGCAAAATGCAAATGCTGGCCAATGTCGAGCCGCTGGTTCGACGCGACATGCCGAATATCCTGCTCTCGCACAATCCCAATTCTTTCAATCGCGCCGCGGAACTCGGCATCGACCTGTCGCTTGCAGGCCACACTCACGGCGGCCAGGTGCAGGTGGAAATTCTCGATGTCAGTTTAAGTCCCGCGCGGTTCATCACCGATTATGTTGCTGGCTTGTATCATCGGCCGCTTTCGATGCCCAGCCAGCCGAAGCGCATGGGCGAGACCATCAAGCTAATGCCTAATGCCCCGAATGGACTATCTGCGCTGTACGTCAATCGCGGAATCGGAACGGTCGGCGCACCAGTTCGTCTGGGCGCTCCTCCAGAAATCACCCACATCGTCCTGCGCCGCGCATAGTCGAGCGCCATCCCTTACGAGGACAACAGACCAAGCCCGCACCGACGTGACGGCCCACGTTATGCCAGCTAATTGCGCGCTGCGAGAAACTCACGTTAGAATCGGGCCAACACATCCATGAACATTCGCGAGACGAATTATTGGCTGGAGACGCTGTCCGAGCGTGTGCAGGGTGCCACCGGCCCATTGCTGGAAAGTGTAGACGTTGCTGTTGTAGGCGCTGGCTTCTGCGGCCTATCGGCGGCACGCGTGTTGGCCAAACGCGGAATGCGCGTCGCCGTGCTCGAAGCGGAAACCCTGGGCTGGGGCGCCAGTTCCCGTAACGGCGGCATGGTGCTGACAGGCATGAAACTGCCCGTGCCCACATTGCTCCGGCGGTACGGGCGCGAAGCGGTGCAGGGTATATATGCCGCGTCGCTTGAGTCGATTGATCTGGTCGAAAACATCGTGAAAGAGGAGGGCATCGATTGCTCCTTTTCGCGCTGCGGCCATTTGGAGGTGGCCTGCAAAGCCTCGCATTTTGCCGCATATGCAGAGGCGGCAGAGCGCATCCACAAAGAGTTCGATCACCAGCTGCGCATCGTTCCAAAGAGTGAACTGCGCCAGGAAATTGGCTCGGATATTTATTATGGCGGTTTGGTGGATGAAACTAGCGCAGGCCTGAATCCCGCACAATACGTGATGGGATTGGCCAGGGTGGCCCGTAGTGCTGGGGCGTGCTTGTACGATCACACACGCGTGATCAGCATCGGCCTCGAGATCACGAATGGCAGCAAGAAATTCCGGGTGGCGACATCACGCGGCTCGCTTGTGGCCAGGGAAGTGATCCTGGCCAGCGGCGCTTACACCACTTCGGCCACCCCGTCCCTCCGCAAAAAAGTAATCCCGATCGGTTCCTACATTATCGCCACCGAAGTTCTACCCGCAGAGTTGGCCCGTGAGCTTAGCCCGCGGAACCGGATGATCTACGACTCCAAGCACTTTTTGTATTACTACCGCCTTGCGCCAGAGAATCGCATGTTGTTTGGCGGCCGCGCGGCATTTTTTCCGGAATCCGAGAGCACCGTGCGCGAAAGCGCGGAATTGCTGCGCCGCGGAATGATCGGGGTATATCCGCAACTGCGAAATAGCAAGGTGGAGTTTGTATGGGGCGGTACGCTCGATTTCGCGTTCGACGTGATGCCGCACTCCGGAAAAATTGACGGCATGCACTTTGCGGTGGGCTTTGCCGGACATGGCGTAGCTGCGGCTACGTGGATGGGAGCAAAACTGGCCGCAGTGATTTGTGGTGATCCGGACGACAATCCGTTTTCCGCAATCCCGTTTCCGGCCGCGCCGATTGGTCTGCGCAGCGGCAACACTTGGGCGCTGCCGCTGGCTGGGATGTACTACCGGGTTTTGGATTGGTTCACGTGAATTCGCTGGTTGATTACCAGGACGCTGTTATTGCTAGAGCCTCGGTGGTGTGAACAGAAGAAAGATCCCTTACTCGCAGATTCCGTCTCTCGATCGATCCCAGAGAGATTCCCCGCTTCGATCGGAATGACGGTCGAGGCTCTCGCGCAGTTTAACGCAAGAATCAATGCGCTTCACGCCTCAGCGCCGCCACCCAGGCACTACTTAAACTTCGGGAAAAGAAAATAGGCGATGACGCCAAGAGCCACCGGGATGGGACCCCACTTGAGGGCGAACTTGTCGCTGCCGATCAGGGCTACCGCGCTCATTAGCAGCGGCGCGACCACCACGTAAGCTAGTCCCACCTTACCCCCAGGAATCCGGAAAGGACGATGCATTTGCGAGCGCGAGCGGCGCAACTGCCAGGCAGATAGAACGGTCAGGATGGTTACCAGAATGCGCAACCAAACGTATACGGTGAGAAGTTGCGCAAGGGTGTGAAAGGCCAGAAGCGCGTAAATGCCAGAGGAAATTAGAATGGCGATCCACGGTGTACCGTATCGCGGATGTTTGGCGGCGAATATTGCCGGCAAATAGCCGTCTTCGGACATGGTGGAAGGCATGCGCGTGCTGGTGAGAATGGTGGCGTTCAGCAGCGAAATATTGCACAACATGGCGGAAATGATCATCAGGAAACCCAGCCAGCCGCCGCCAATCAGTCGAGCAACCGTGCTGAAGTAGGCAGTGTTCCACTGCTGCCAATTGCCGAGCGCAGCCAAAGAAAGCAGCGTGGGAAGGAAATACGCGGCGATGGCAAACGGGACAACGATGGCCAGGGCTCGAGGATAGTTTTTCTGGGGATTCTGGATTTCTTCAGCGACGCTGGAACATTGTTCGTAGCCGGAGTACAGCCATAAGCCCAGCGCCAAACCTACGCCGAAGACCTGGAACGGTGGGACATGCGGGGGAATCATGGGATGAAACGGATTGTGCTGCCATTTGGTGGCGGCGATGATGCAGAGGAGCACGACCGGAACGAGTACCGAAAGCTCCAGAATGGTGGCGACCATGCCGACCATTTGAATGCCGCGCACATTGATGTAGGCGAATAACGCGATGAGCGCCAGCGAGACCAGATAATGCTTCCAGCCAATTAGCGCGGGAAAGTATGTGGCCAGATAATCGGTGAACAACACCGCGTAGCTGGCGCCCAGCAGCCACGAGGCGCTCCAGTTCCACCAGCCCGTCAGAAAGCCCCAGAAATTTCCGTGGCTGGCGCGCACCCAACGATAAAAGCCGCCTTCCACGGGAATCGCCGTGGTCAGTTCCGCCGAAACCAGCGAAACCGGAATGCTCCAGAACAGCGGGATCGCCAGGAGATAAAGGAGGGTCATCCCGGGACCGCTGGTGGTGACCATTTCTTCCAGGCCGAAGGGGCCACCGGTGGTGTAGGCGAACATCACGAAGACGAAATAGAGCAAGCCAGCTTTTTTGACGGCGGACCTGGTTTGGGTCAAAGTGGCTCCGTTGTGGGTGCCAAAAGTGCGGATGATATCGTATTTTGGGGGAAGGTGCTGTGTTAGACATCCTTCCGCAACAAGAGCACTGGAAGGATCTCTGGCGGACATTGGAATGATTCTTTTGATCATGGGAGTGACGGGGTCGGGGAAGAGCACCATTGGCGGCATGCTGGCCCAACGGCTGGGCTGGGTGTTCCTGGAAGCCGACGATTTTCATTCGGCGGGCAATAAGGAAAAAATGCACCGCGGGCAACATCTTACCGATGCGGATCGGCTGCCATGGCTGGAAGCAATCCACGCGGAACTGCAACGGCTGGACGCGGCGGCAAAAAATGTGGTGTTGGCCTGCTCCGCACTGAACGGAAAGTACCGCAACATATTGATGGCGGGATTGAAGGTAAAACTCGTTTACCTCCGTGGTTCGAAAGAGCTAATTGCGCAGCGGGTGCGCCTGAGGGCCCAGCACTTTGCCGGAGAGGCCATTCTGGATGATCAGTTTGCGGTGCTCGAGGAACCTCGCAGCGCCATCATCGTCGACATTCGGGAAACGCCGCAACAAATCGTTGAAGAAATTCTCCAGAAGACAACCTGAGCCTCGACGGCGGGCAAGGATAGCCGAACCGCCACTGTGATCGGCTGCTTGCATGGCCGCATCTTTCAGGAAATAATCGCTAGCGGACGACCAGGGGACTTTCGTGAAAACATCTCTTCGCACCATTTTGATTGCGGCGCTTCTGCTGGCGGGTGGTTTATTGATCCCGCTGAAATCGGGAGTAACTGCCGACGACAATCCGCTTTACGGATACTCCGCGGACTCTTCGCGAACCGAACGCGAGTGGGAGCAGAAAATGCGCGCGATCCCGGACCCCGCCAACTTGCGCGCGTACATGCAACGGCTGTCGGCCAGGCCGCACAATGTGGGCTCTCCTTACGATAAGGACAATGCCGAATGGATCCTCGGGAAGTTCAAAGAGTTTGGGCTGGACGCGCACATTGAAACCTTTAGCGTGCTGTTTCCGACGCCCAAGGAACGGCTGGTTGAACTCGTCGAGGGCGGTCCACATTTTACGGCTAAGCTACAAGAGCCGCCGGTCCCGGAAGATCCCACGTCCAATCAAACCGCGGAACAATTGCCAACGTACAACGCCTACTCTATCGATGGGGATGTCACCGCCCCGTTGGTGTATGTAAATTACGGGGTACCTGAGGACTATGAAGTGTTGGAACGCCGGGGCGTCTCCGTAAAAGGCGCGATCATCATCGCCCGTTACGGAAAGTCGTGGCGCGGAATCAAGCCGCTGGTGGGTGCGGAACATGGCGCCATCGGCTGCATCATTTATTCCGATCCCCGCGACGATGGTTACTCCGGTGGACCAACGTTCCCCATCGGTCCCTGGCGCCCAAAAGAGGGCGTGCAGCGCGGCAGCGTACAGGACAGCACTGTGTTTATGGGCGATCCCCTCACCCCCGGAATCGGCGCAACGGCCGATGCCAAGCGGTTACCGCTGAAGGATGCGCAATCGCTGACGAAAATTCCGGTGCTGCCTATTTCTTATGCGGATGCGCAACCGTTGCTTGCCGCGATTAGCGGCCCGGTAGCTCCACGTGATTGGCGCGGCGGACTTCCGATTACGTATCGAATCGGCCCGGGTCCGGCAAAAGTACATTTGAAAGTCTTCTCGAATTGGGACATGAAGCCTTTGTATGACGTAATTGCAAAAATTCCTGGCTCCGCCCATCCGGACGAGTGGGTTATTCGAGGGAATCATCACGATGCCTGGGTGAACGGCGCGGAGGACCCAATTTCAGGAATGGTGACCGTGCTCGAAGAGGCGCGGTCCATGGGCGAATTGCTGAAGCAGGGATGGAAACCGAAACGCACGATTATCTATTGCGCATGGGACGGCGAAGAACCGGGACTGCTGGGCTCGACCGAATGGGTGGAGACGCACGTCGATGAATTGCGCCAGCACGCCGTCATGTATGTCAATTCGGATAGTAACAGCCGCGGTTACCTGGGGATGGAAGGTTCGCATACGCTGGAACATTTTATTAACGACGTGGCCCGGGACATCCAGGATCCAGAGACCAAGCTTTCCGTGTGGAAGCGGGCGCAGTTGAAGGGTATTGCTGATGCATCATCCGCCGATGAGCGCCGCGAGTTGCTCGAGCGCCACGACATGCGCTTGGAAATGTTGGGTGGCGGGTCGGACCATGCGCCATTCATCAACTTTGCCGGCATTGCCTCGCTCGGTATTGGATATGGCGGCGAGGATCACGGCGGCATCTACCATTCCATCTACGACGATTTTTATTGGTATACGCACTTTAGCGACTATGATTTCGTGTACGGGCGCACGCTGGCCCAAACCGGTGGCACCCTGATCATGCGTATGGCAGACGCGGATTTGCTGCCATTTCAATTCGCCGATTTCGCAGATGACGTGAAGATGTATGTCCGCGAAGTGGAGAAATTTGCTGGCCAGCAAAGGGACGAAATTCAGGAGCGCAATCAGAAAATCGCCGAAGGCTTGTACGAAGCGACGTCGGACCCACGGCAGACCTGGGTGACGCCGAAACGGGAGGAGATGCCACCACACTTGAATTTTGCTCCACTCGATAATGCCGTCGAGGATTTGGCGCGCAGCTCGGCCGAATATCAAAAGGCATTCGATCGCGCGAATGCGGACGGCGGCGCAGCGCTGGCCAATAATTCCTTGCAGGAGGTGAACGCGTTGCTGATCCAAAGTGAACGCAAGCTGACCACTCCTGAGGGTTTGCCCGGACGTTTCTGGTACAAACACGAACTATACGCGCCGGGAACGTACACGGGTTATGAGGCCAAGGCGATTCCAGCAGTGCGCGAAAATCTCGAACAGAAGAAATGGAAGGAAGCGGAGCAATCCGCGGCTCGCGTGGCGCAGGTGTTGGAAAACGAATCGGCGCTGATCAACACCGCAGCGGCTAAGTTATCCGCGGCAGTGAAATAGTTGCCACAATTCACAAACGCGGTCTGAATCATGTTCATAGACCCATGATTTTCCTGAATTATCATTTCGAGTGCAGGAGAAACGGAAATTCCATCCTATAACCTGGCACTTCTGGGATTTGGTGACGTAGCCCGCGCATTTTTGCGCATGCTGATCTCGAAAGAGACCGAGCTCCGCCGCAAATATGACGTGCGCTGGCGTCTGACGGGCGTAGCCTCGCGCCGCATCGGCTGGATTTCCAATCCGGATGGAATGAATCCGCTGGCCGCGCTGGCCGGGCATTTCCAGAACATGCCACAAACCGCGCGCAATGTGCGCGAATGGCTGGAGCATGGGAAAGTAGATGTGCTGTTCGAGCTGACTTCCTTGAATGCGCCGACAGGCCAACCCGCCATCGAGCATCTGGTCGCGGCGCTGGAATCAGGCGCACATGCGATCACCGCGAACAAAGGTCCGGTGGTGCATGGCTACCGCGAATTGACCGCGATGGCCAAAGAGAAGAAGCGGCATTTCCTGTTTGAGTCCACGGTGATGGATGGAGTGCCGATTTTTTCCCTGTTCACGCGCGGGCTTCCGGCGATCGAGTTGCGCAGTTTTTATGGAGTGCTGAATTCCACTAGCAATGTGGTGTTGACCGAAGTGGAAAGGGGCCGCTCATTCGACGAAGGAGTGAAACGGGCGCAAGCAATGGGCATTACGGAAACGGATCCGACGCAGGACCTGGATGGATGGGATTCCGCGGTAAAGGTGGCGACGATTACGACCGTGTTGATGGGCGTTCCGATGCACATCGACCAGGTGCAGCGCACGGGCATTCGGCAGTTAACGGAAGAAAAGATCCGTTCGGTGAAGGCCGCTGGTATGCGCTACAAGCTGGTGTGCCGGGCGGAACGGCGTGGGGATGGCGTAGAAGGCCGGGTTTCGCCGGAATTGCTTCTTTTGACCGATCCGATGGCCGGGTTGGAAGGCACCAGCTCCGCGATTCGCTTTGACCTAGATGTGTTCGGGCTTTCCTTAGTGGAGTACAACCCGGGCGTGGATGCGACCGCGTATGGATTGCTGGCGGACTTCCTTCGCGCAGTACAAGCCTAAATGTCCGTCGCTTACCTCTTGAAACTTGAGGCATATTGAGGGGTCGGAATAGCCGGATCGCAGCGCTGGCCGCGCACGGGAGCGTCGGCTGCCAGACGCAAGGGAACGATTCCGGCCCAAACAGGAAGCGCATAGTCGTCGGGGTCGTCTTCCACCGCGCCGGTGCGCACTTTCCCGGAAACTTCGGTCAGCGGCAATTTCAAAACGTTGGTGGCCTTGAGTTCTTTCTCGCTGGGTTGACGGGCATCTTGCCAACGGCCCGGAATTAGCTTTTCCGTGAAGGCCTGGAGCGCACGCAGCTTCTCCGCGGGATCATCAATCAGTGTGGCGTGGCCAAGAGCCACCACGGAGCGATAGTTCATGGAGTGATTAAAGACCGAACGCGCAAGCACTAGGCCATCGAGAAGAGTGACCGTGACGCATAAAGGCGTACCAGCGGTGAGACTACGAAGCATGCGGCTAGCAGCGGAACCGTGGATATAAAGATGGTCGCCGACGCGCGCAAACATCGTTGGGATCACGAAGGGCTGGCCTTCCACGGCAAAGCCGATGTGGCAGACAAAGGCTTCATCGAGAATTCTGTAAATGACCTCGCGATCGTAAACAGCACGATGCGCTTCGCGCACCACGCGGGTGCGCTCACTGGCAGGCAAAGAGTCGGGCATGAAAGCCTCGGATGAAACATGACGCGGAGTTGATAGCCGGCGCCATTGCGGCATGACTGAACGAATGGGAGATGATATCACGCGGGGCCGAGCACGCGTTTGTGTTCGGGATCGACAGTGATTTCGGTGAACCAGTTGGGGTAAATGGGCTTGGGCGCGGTCAGTTCATCCAGTTTGGCCAGTTCCGCTTCGCGAAATTGCACATCGACGGATTTTAAGTTGTCTTCGAGTTGAGACATTTTGGAAGCGCCGATAATCACGCTGGTGACATAGGGCTTAGCCAGCAGCCAGGCAAGGGCAATCTGTGCGACCGTGGCGCCATGAGAGCGACCGATGTGGCGCATCTCCTCGACGACCTGGAAACCCCAATCCTTATCGAACGGGATGAAGTTGACGCCCGAGAGGCGGTTTTCGGGCGCTTGCAAATTCTCGCGAGTGTATTTTCCGCTGAGGAAACCATCAGCAAGAGGGCTCCAAACGGTCATGCCAGTTCCGCTTGCGCGTAGGAAGGGAACGAATTCGTGTTCCAGGTCGCGGCCGATCAAGGAATAGTACATCTGTCCGCTGGTGAATTGAGCCCAGCCGCGTTCGCGTTGCAGAGTGATGGCAGCAGCAGCTTTCCAAGCAGGCCAATTCGAAAAGCCGATGTAGCGGACTTTTCCGGAACGCACTAAATCGTTCAAGGCTTCCAGCGTTTCTTCGACCGGAGTGTAAGCGTCGACTTTGTGAACGATGTAGAGATCGATCCACTCGGTATTCAGTTTTTTAAGACTGGACTCGCAGCCATCGAAGATATGCCGGCGCGACAAGCCCGCCTGAGTCATTGGCTGGCCGGAACGAAAACCGACTTTAGTCGCTACCACGACTTCTTTTCGCCGCTCGCCCAGAAATTCGCCGAGATATTTCTCGGCTTGCCCGTCGGAGTAGCCATCAGCAGTATCAAAAAATTCACGCCGGCATCGAAAGCGCGGTGAATCATGGCCCGCGCGCTGTCTAAATCCACTTTGGCCACCGCGGGGAAACGAGAATCACTACCAAACGTCATGTTGCCAAACGCGAGCCGCGAAACAACCAAGCCGGTGTTGCCTAAACGGGCGTATTGCATAGCTGTTCTCCTTGAGACGCGCCATATCTACTTTCTTGGCCCGAGAGGCAAAAAAGAGAGATTCATCTGCGATGGAAAACCGTACCTCACTCCGCAGACTCCGTTCGGAATGACGATGGTTCTTGGAGCGCGTAACTATAATTCGCCAGCAATAAGATGAATTCGTTCATTTCGAGGATACACGCTGCGGCTTCGTGTGAGAAACTAAGCTGCTGCGTGCTTTTTGACGCAAATAGCGAGGCTGGAAGTTATGAGTTCTCCCCGAATGGATCGAAGCGCCGTAGACGCACTGGATGTGGGTTGGGTGCGCGCACAATTTCCGTCTCTGTACACCCAAGTGAATGGGCAGCCTGCGGCGTTTCTGGATGGGCCCGCGGGGACCCAGGTGCCCACACAAGTGATGCATGTGATCCAGAGCTACTTGATGGGCGCGAACGCTAATTCGGGGGGTGCCTTCCTGACCAGCCGGCGAACGGACGCGATGGTGGCAGGGGCGCGCGCGGCGATGGCGGACTTCTTCCATTGCGAGCGCGACGAAGTGGTCTTTGGACAGAATATGACCACGATTACATTTTCGATTTCCCGCGCGATTGGTCGCGAACTGAACGTTGGCGATGAAATCCTGCTCACCACCCTGGACCACGACGCGAATTTCACGCCGTGGAAAGCATTGGAAGAAAAAGGCGTGATCATCCGGCAGGTGGACATTCGCGAACAGGATTGCACCCTGAACCTGGATGATTTGAAAAGCAAGCTGAACGAGAAAACCAAGCTGGTCGCGGTGGGATACGCATCGAATGCCGTGGGCACGATCAATCCGGTTGCGGAAATTATCCGGTTGGCGCACTCCGTGGGCGCGCTGGCATATATCGACGCGGTGCACTTCGCGCCGCATGGGTTGATCGACGTGAAGGAACTCGATTGCGATTTTCTGGTGTGCTCGCCGTACAAGTTTTTTGGACCGCACCTGGGAACACTGTACGGAAAGAAGCAACACCTGCGCGCGTTTCGGCCATACAAGGTGCGACCGGCGACAGACCTGATCCCGGAGCGGTGGGAGACTGGGACACAAATCCACGAACTGATTGCGGGTGTTGGCGCCGCGGTGGACTACATTGCGGGAGTGGGCCAGCATAGCGACCCAAGCGTGAAGTCTCGGCGAGAGGCGTTGGCGGCGGCATATCGCGCGACAGTAGCCCACGAACGACGGCTGATCCTGCGGCTGATTGAGGGCCTGCAAGCGATTCCCGGGGCGCATATTTATGGCATCACCGATCCGAAGCGGTTTGAGGAACGCTGCTCGACGCTGGCCGTGCGCATCGGAAACCACAATCCGACGGCGATTGCTATGTATTTGGGGGAGCGCGGTATTTTCACCTGGGACGGAAACTATTACGCGTTGAACTTGAGCGAGCGGCTGGGCGTGGAAGCGCAAGGCGGCATGCTGCGCATCGGCTTGGTGCACTACAACACGCTGGAAGAAGTGGAGCGGTCGTTAACGGCGCTGCGCGAATTTGCAACCTCCTGAAAAAGTTAAGCCGTCACAGCTTGCGAGCCTGCTGCTCCGATAACCTGAAGGTTGGACGGGTCAGCTTGGGAACGAAGAGAGGTTAAATGAGCGAGGTGTCGACAGAGCCTCCTGTAGCGATGGAACTGTCCCAGGACGAAAAGGCCTATGCCGGACTGGCCCATGCGCTGATGATTTCGACGTGGTGGATCGGGCCACTGATCATCTTCCTCGTGAAAAGGCAATCTCGATTTGTCAGCTTTCATGCGCTGCAGGCGCTGATCTGGCAAATCATCTTTACGGCGTCCTATATATTCAGTTTCCTTTTGGTTTTTACGGTAATGTTCAAGACGGTGTTAACAATGCCGCGGGGAGCAACCGCCGGGCCGAATCAGTTTCCAATAGCGTTATTCATTGCGTTTCCAATTTTGTGGCTGATCATCATGTGTGGTTTGGTGATCTCGATGACCTTGGGGATCATGTACTGCCTCAGGGCTATGCGGGGACAGTGGTCCGGTTATCCGGTCATTGGTAATTGGGCGCGCAGGATTCTCGGAGAGTGAAAATGAAGCGACCAAAACCGCTGGTGTTGACTGTGTTGGATGGATGGGGCTACCGCGCGGAGACGCAGGGGAATGCGATCGCGCTGGCGCGGAAGCCTAACTATGACGAGCTGCTGCGGAAATTCCCAAACACGCTGATCCAGACTTCCGGACCTTTTGTGGGCTTGCCAGAAGGGCAGATGGGCAACAGCGAAGTGGGGCACATGAATATGGGTGCGGGGCGGATCGTGCATATGGACATTACGCGGATCGATCTGCTGGTCGCCAACAAACAATTGGACCAGGTGCCGCTGTTCCAGCAGGCGATAGAACGCGGGCGCCAGCGGCAATTGCATTTTCTGGGATTGCTGAGCGATGGCGGAGTGCACTCGCACATCCATCATTTGTTCGCACTTCTCGAAATGGCAAAAAAGGAAAAAGTGGAAAAGGTTTTTGTGCACTGTTTCATGGACGGGCGCGATACCCCGCCGAACAGCGGCCGTGATTTCGTGCGGCAATTGCAGCAGAAGATGCGGGAATTAGGTGTGGGCGAAATTGCCACGGTGGTGGGGCGCTATTACGCGATGGACCGCGATAATCGCTGGGAGCGGGTGCAGTTGGCATACAACGCATTGGTCCACGGCGAGGCGGAACACAAGAGCGATGATCCGGTGGCGGCGTTGCAGGCCAGTTACGAGCAGGGCGTAACCGATGAGTTCGTGAAGCCGGTGGTGATTACGCGCGGAAGCGGACCCGACGCGCGGCCTGTGGGACTGATTCGCGATGACGATGCGGTAATTTTCTACAATTTTCGGGCAGATCGAGCGCGGCAGATGACCTTGGCGCTGGAATCGCCGGACTTCGATAAGTTTGCGGATCCCAAGCGGCCCCAGAACTTGTTTTTCGTGGGCATGACCAAGTACGACAAGAATTGGCCGTGGCTGAAATGCGTGTTGCAGCCTGAAAAATTGGAGCACATTCTGGCACAAGTGTTTCAGGAGCTGCAGTACAAGAATTTGCGCTGCGCGGAGACGGAGAAGTATGCTCATGTCACTTATTTTTTCAACGGCGGCATCGAGAAGCCGTTTGCCGGCGAGGAACGCATTTTAGTGCCGTCGCCGAAGGTTGCTACATATGACTTAATGCCGGAAATGTCGGCAGGCGGAATAACGGACACCGTGGTGAACGCGATCGAGAAAGGCGAGTTCGACGCGATCATTATGAATTTTGCAAATGCGGACATGGTGGGACATTCCGGCAAATTGGAAGCGGCGATCAAGGCGGTGGAAGCGGTGGATGTGGGTCTCGGGCGGATTTACCAGGCGCTGAAACCGCGCGGTGGATCATGGATTATCACGGCGGACCATGGAAACGCAGAAACCATGATCGATCCTGTGACGGGCGGACCGCACACGTATCACACCACCAATCCGGTGCCGTTCATTTGTGTATCGGAGCACGACCAACTGGCGTTGGCGCCGGGAGGCGCGCTGCGTGATATTGCGCCTACGATGCTAGGAATCCTAGGCGAGACCGCACCGGTGGACATGACCGGGCGAGATCTGCGAGTCCTCGGCAAAGCGTAGACTCCCGAAACTGGGTTTTGGCCGAGGACCGTTTCAAGAGAGCTACAAAATGTTGGACGCGAACGCCGGGCGTCAGTCGCCGACGCCGCCTTTGGGTGCGGTGTAGCCTTCCTTGGCATAGACCACCCACTTTTGTTTCTTGCCCTTCTGGTCGGTTACGGTGAGTGGACTGCCGTCGGGCGCTACCAATTCCACCTTAATTTTGCGGTATTTTCCGTCGGCGGCGCGATTCGTGGGGGTGTAAGTGATGGAGTATTGGTGGCGCAGGTATTCGGTCACGTCGCGCATAACGCCGGGGAGTTCGCCGTCAAATTGGGGAAACCACGCAAAGCCGCCGGACATTTGGGCGAAGGTTTTCATTTGATTTTCGGCCTGCAGGAAATTCAGTTCGCGCATACCGCCCAGGCGCCCTTGCAACTCCAGCCAGTTGGAAACCGGTTTATCTACCCCAACACAAAAAATGGTGACATCGGTTCCGCGCAACGCTTTTAGCGTTTGATCAAGCGTGTGCCGGGAAAACGTGTCGACGCCGCTGGCCAACACCAAGATGGATTTCTTGCCCTTTACATCCTTCATGCGATCAACAGTGTCGAGTAGGGCGTCGAATAGGTTGGACTCGCTGAAACCGGGGAAATACAAACTATAGAGGGCCCGGCGAACCTCATCTTTATTCTGAGTGAAATCCACTTCGGTGCGAGGCTTCATGTCAAAGGTGACCAGCGCTACCCAATCTTTTTGCTTTAGGTTGGGGAAGAGCGCATCGGCCCAGTATTTTGCCTGATACGAATACCAGCCATAAAAACGGGCGCTAAACTCCATCAATACGACCATCGTAATTGGGGCGTCCGATGGGCCGGCGTTGGTGATGGGTTGAGGCTGGCCATCTTCGAGGACGCGAAAATTTTCCTTCTTGAGTCCATTGAGAAGATCACCGTGCTGCGTGGTAGCGATTACGTCCAAGGTCACGACGGGAACTTCTACCGCGATGGTGGCACCGGCTTCCTGTGGTGGTTTCTGTCGGTCGGGGGCCTGTTTGGGTGCAGGAGGCGGCCCAGGATTGGATTGGGGAGGTGGATTGCCCTGAGGACCTGCGGGTGCCTGTGCCGGAGCCGGCGCGGAAAGAAGGAATCCGAGGCCAGCCAGCGCCAGAAACTTGAACGACATTGAAGCTACTCTAGATTGCATTTCCATCTCCCGATACGTCTTAAACGCGTCTCAAATAGGATGCGAGTACAGTACCGCGTGTCGTCTGGACTGGCGTGCCACGCGCGTGCAGATTAGGCAATGCCCAGAGACCCTTACGGGACGCTACGAACTCGCATGTTAGTATGGAATTTAGCTGGTGCAAAACGGATTCAGACTGGAGGGTGAATAGGTGAGAAGGAAGCTTTGGAGCTTCTTCATCCCGTGTGTAATTGCGCTTTGGGGCAGCGCCGCGGTGTGTGCGCAGATACAGCAGAATCCGCCGGCGATGGGGATACCGCAAAACCCCTCGCCCGTGGGAGATACCGCAGCGCTTGCGCGGGAAGCGCAAGGCTGGTTGGCCGATCTGGTGAAGATCAACACCACGAATCCACCAGGGAACGAGCAACAAGCAGCTAAATACATTGCGGGAATACTGACCAAAGAGGGGATAAACGCGGAAATTTTGGACTTGACGCCAGGTCGAAGCGCGGTCGTGGCGCGTTTGCGGAGCAGCGCGGTGCCGGTGCCCTCAAAGGCGTTGCTGCTGGTGGCGCACATGGATGTGGTCGGAGTGGAGCGGGACAAGTGGTCGGTGGACCCATTTGGCGGAGTGATCAAGGATGGATATTTGTATGGGCGCGGCACCATCGACGATAAGGGCATGTTGGCCGCGAACCTGGCGGCATTCATTGCGCTGAAGCGCGGCAACGTGCACATCGAACGCGACGTGATTTTCCTCGCAACGGCGGACGAGGAGCAATTTGGAGACGCCAGCCTGAAGATTCTGATCGCCAAGTATTGGGACAAAATCGCCGCGGGCTTCGCGCTGAATGAGGGCGGCCGAGTCATTGTGAAGAACGGTAAGGTGCAGTACGTGGGAGTGCAACTGGCCGAGAAAGTGCCCGTGAATATTTCGGTGACAGCCAAGGGAACGGGTGGCCACGCTTCGCTGCCTACGAAAGACAATCCGGTAGTGCACCTGGCAGCGGCGGTCGAAAAAATTGGCAATTACACGGCTCCGGTACGTTTGACCTCCGTGGTGAGGCGCTATTTTGAGGGTCTGGCTGGCATCGAGGACGATGAGGTCGCCAAGTGGATGAGAGTCATCGACACACCGGACCGGGGCGATCACGCACAACGCGTGCTGAGCGACATGAATCCGATGTGGAATTCCATGATGCGCGACACTATTGCGCCTACGATGCTACAGGCGGGAGTGCGGCCGAACGTGATTCCCTCGGAGGCGCGCGCGGTGTTGAATGTGCGGCTGCTGCCTGGAGACACGATCACGGTGTTACTGAACGACCTGAATAAGATGGTGAACGATCCGTCCGTGAAATTGGACGTGATGCCGGATTCGGGGCTGGCGGCACCGGACTCGTCGATGGAAACGGATTTTTACGGCATCATCACGAAGTCCTGTGCTCAAGAGTTTGGTGGCGCGCCGGTGCTGCCGTTCCTCTCGCCCGGAGCCACGGATTCGGAGCAACTGCGACTGCACAACGTGCAGGCTTATGGTTTGCTGCCATTCCCGTTAACGGCAGAGGACGCAGCAAGGATGCACGGGACCGACGAGCGGATACCGCTGTCGTCGTTCGCCAAGGGAGTGGATCTGACCACGCGCCTGGTGACTGAGTTTGCGCTCTATCATTAGTAGCAACATTTGATATAAGAAACAGGAATATCGAGAAAGACACAGGATGATTGGGCGGCACTCGAAAATCGTCTGTACCATTGGTCCCGTCACGCGCTCACCGCGGATGATCCGCAAGCTGTTGCACGCGGGCATGGATGTGGCGCGGCTGAATTTTTCTCACGGAACACACGAAGAACACGCTAGCGGCATGGCCATGTTGCGGGAAGCGTCGATGGAGATGAAGAGACCGATCGCGATTCTGGCGGACCTGCAAGGACCCAAAATCCGCACGGGAGCGCTGGCAGGAGGCGGCACAGTGCTGCTGCGGCAAGGGCAGCGGTTTGTGATCACGACGGCAAAGGTGCTGGGCGACTCGACGCGAGTGAGTACCACGTTTCATCCTTTGCCGCGGGAAGTGAAACGCGGCGATCGAATCCTGTTGAGTGACGGTTTGATTGAACTGCGGGTGGAATCGACCAGGCATTCCGAGGTGATTTGCCAGGTAGTCAACGGCGGGATCTTGGGAGAACACAAGGGCATCAACCTGCCGGGTGTGCAGTTGCATGTTCCCGCGCTGACGGATAAGGATCGCGTGGACCTGCGGTTTGCGTTGGCGCAAGGTGCGGATTACATTGCGGCAAGTTTTGTGCGCCGTGGCGAAGATGTGTTGATGGCCAAGGCTCTGGTGAAACGCGCAGGGAAAGACACGCCGATCATCGCCAAACTGGAAAAGCCGGAAGCGATCGAAAACCTGGACGAAATTCTGCGTGCCTCCGATGGCGTCATGGTGGCCCGCGGGGATTTGGGCGTGGAGATGAGTCCGGAGTGTGTGCCGGTGGTGCAGAAAAATATTATTGCCAGGGCACGCGAACACCGGCGGCCGGTGATTACAGCGACGCAGATGCTGGAGTCCATGACCGAGAATCCACGGCCAACGCGCGCGGAGGCTTCCGATGTGGCCAACGCGATTTTCGATGGATCGGACGCAGTGATGCTGAGCGCGGAGACGGCCAGCGGGAAATATCCCGTCGAAGCGGTGGGAATGATGGCGCGAATCATTGAGGAAGCGGAAGCCAGCATTCACGAGTTTCCCAGACCGGCGGGCACCGAAAAATTGAAAGTGGCGGAGACGATCGCGGAGTTGGTGTGTCACGCGTCGCGCGAATTGCACATGAAACTGATCGCTGTGTTTACCCACAGCGGGTTCACGGCACGGTTGGTGTCGCGGTACCGTCCGTTGGTGCCGATTGTGGCATTTTCGCCGGAGGTGAATACGCGGCGGCGCATGGCGCTGCTATGGGGAGTGACGCCGCGAACGATCGCGGATATTAAGACCATCGATGCGCTGCCCGCCGTGGCGGAAAAGCGACTGCTGGAAGAGCGGCTGGTGCGCAAGGGTGATGTGATCGCGCTGGTGGCGGGCACGCCCATGGGAACGCGAGGAACGACGAACATTATGAAGTTTCATGTGATCGGCAAGGAATGAGCAACAAGAATTTTGGAAAATGACGTGCGACTGTTGGATCCACAAGGCTTGCAACAACAGTAGGGCACGCTATTTGTAGCACTCCTCGGTTAAGTTATTCAGTGATGTCCCAAGTCCCCCACCCTTTCGCAAAGGGCGCGAAAGGATGGGCCACCCGCCCCCTACCCCCGGACGGCGCGAAAGGATGGGCACCCCTCCCCCGGCATCCTCGTAAGTGTGGGAAACAATCAGGTTGCGGGAGAATGGGCTGGATGTGTGGGAAATGCAGGAGTTAGACGGTAATTAGGTTCATTGTTGGTTACATTCTTCAGAGAAGGTTGATCGCGAAAAGGCAAGGAGGGAACCCCAAGTGCCGCCAACACCATGCTGCAGGTCAGAAGACGGCGGCTCTACGGGCCGCGTGGGGCGGATCAGCCACTGCACTTCGTTGGTATAGTGTATCATAGAGTTATTTTGTGTAAAGATAATTATTAAGTTAATTTTGAGGAACAGGGAGGCTACGGTTTTTCCCGAACCGGACGCAGGATCGGTGCGTTGGTTAGTTGACCCAGTGGTCGGGGCCGGAAGGAGGCTCGTTCTTGCTTTTCTTTATGTACACTTCGAAACGTTTGCGATTGCGTTGATATTTCCAGTCGGCCATTTCGTTGCGGACGCGAAAGAGGAAGGAGCCGCGACGAAGATAGAGCCAGCCGATGAGCATGCCGCCGAGGTGGCAGAGATGGCTGACGTTGTCGCCGCCGGCTCGCAGCGTGGAGAAGAACTCAATGGCGGCCATGACCCCGACGAAGGGGCGCATGGGAATCATGATCGGAAGCGGGAAGAGCCAGATCTGGCGGTCGGGGAAGAGGATGGCGTTGGCGATAAGGATGCCGAAGATCGCGCCGGATGCGCCGATGGTGGGCACGTCGGAGGGCCGGTAGCCCCAGAACAAAGGGATGTATTTGACGATGACGGTGATCAGGCCGGCGCCCACGCCGCAGAGGAAGAAGTAGTTCAGGAATTTCTGTTTACCCCAGACGAGCTCCAGCTCGCGGCCGAACATCCACAGCATAAGCATATTGATGAGCAGGTGCCACAGACTGCCGTGGAGGAACAGGTAGGTCACCGGTTGCCAGATGCGCAAGCCGGGAATCACGCCACTGGGAATCAGGCCGAACCACAGGGTAATCCAGTGATAAGCCGCCCGTTCTCCGGCGAAAATCTCAACTAAGGTCTGGAACAGAAAAACGCCGGTGCAGATCAAAACGAGCAATTTAACGCCGGGCGTGATGAAGCTGCGCCAGTCAAAGCGAATGCGAGGCGCACCGAACCGAGTTCCCATAGCAGAAGTGTACGGCGGCGCAAGGCGGCCAGTCAAAAGAGGAATTTGGGGAAGGTTCTGCGGGCGCGGGCTGAACCGAAGCGGTACGGCGCTGCAGAGTTGGAACCGAATCCTCGGAGGACGGATGCCTATCGCAGCGAATCCCAGCAGGTGCGACGGGCCGTTTTGCGCGCGCGAACATCGAGTGGGAACGGATCGAGCTTGCATCGGCGGTGTGGAAGTGAAGACGGGCAGGGAGTTAGCTCAAAGGGGTAGATGGGAATCGCGATGGCACGGTGAAGGGAAACGAGCAGGAGAGGGAGTCAGTGAAATAGGAAAGCGCAAGCGTATCTCAGAGGTATGTGGAGCGACGATTGCATGAGAGAAGTCCGCGCATTGGATCGGCGCTCTGGTTATGGATGACCTCATACGAGAGTTTTTGCTGGAAAGCTACGAAAATCTGGATCGGCTGGACCAGGAATTTGTGAAGTTGGAAACGGAGCCAGGAAATCTGGAACTGCTGAAAAGTATTTTCCGTACCATTCACACCATCAAGGGAACCTGTGGATTCCTGGGATTCACCAAACTGGAAAAGTTGGCGCACGCGGGAGAAAACCTGTTATCGGTGCTGCGCGATGGGCAACTGACGCTGAACGCGGAAATCACAACGGCACCGCTGGCCATGGTGGATGCGGTGCGAGAGATGTTGCGCAGCATCGATAGTACCGGGAACGAAGGCGAGCGCAAGGACGAAGAACTGATCGCCACGCTGGCGCGATTGTTGCAACCTGAAGTACAAGCGAAACCAGATCCGGCAGCGGAGCAAGGCAAAACGGCAGAGAACAGTGAGGAACTGCACCCGGATACGAACATTGGGGAAATCCTGATCCGGAAAAAAAACGCCAAGGTAATCGATGTATACGACGCGGTCAAACAGCAGGAAGAGGGGGACCCACGACGCGTCGGTGAGATCCTGGTGGAAAAAGGGGTTGTTAAGCCGCAGGACGTGCTCGAAGCACTGAACCTGCAGCAACAGGCACGCGGCAGCAGCGCCAGTGACAGCACCATCCGCGTGGATGTCAGCCAACTTGACCGGTTGATGAACCGGGTGGGCGAGCTGGTGTTGTTGCGCGACCAAATCCTGCAATTCACCAACACCACAGAAGACAGCGGGTTAGTGGCTACCAGCCAGCGATTGAACTTGATCACCACGGAATTGCAAGAAGGGGTGATGAAGACGCGCATGCAGCCCATCGGGAACATCTGGAGCAAGTTTCCGCGCACGGTGCGGGACGTGGCGGTGTCTTGCGGCAAAAGAGTCCGTATCGAGATGGAAGGCAAAGAGACGGAACTCGACAAGACCATTATCGAAGCGATCAAAGACCCGCTGATGCACATCGTGCGCAACTCCGTCGATCACGGAATCGAAACTCCCGAGGAACGTATTGCCGCGGGAAAGGCGGCGGAAGGGCGGCTGCTGTTGCGCGCCTACCATGAAGGCGGCCAGGTCAACATTGAAATCAGCGACGACGGGGCAGGGGTGAACTACGAGAAAATCCGCAGCAAAGCCATTCAGAAAGGGCTGATCACGTCAGACCAGGCGGCCCGGATGACCGAACGGGAGATGACCAACCTGATTTTTTTGCCGGGTTTCTCCACGGCGGAAACGGTCACCAATGTTTCCGGCCGGGGTGTGGGCCTGGATGTGGTCCGAACCAACATCGAAAAAATCGGCGGCACGGTGGATTTGCAATCCAAGACGGGACAAGGTTCCGTGATTCGCATGAAGATTCCACTCACGCTAGCAATCATTCCGGCGCTGATCGTGACGACCGGAGCTGATAGGTATGCCATTCCTCAGGTTAACCTGCTGGAACTGGTGCGCCTAGAACGCGAACAGGCGATCAATGGCATTGAACTGGTCAACGGCGCACCGGTGTACCGGTTGCGGGGGCGGTTGCTTCCGCTAGTTTTTCTGAATCGCGAGCTGCAAATCGTAGCCAATCCTGAGCGGCGGGAAAGCGGCCAAGCGCCAGCCGGCCGAAAGACGTTGGATTTCGACCGCTCGCGAAGCAACCACCAACGATGGTTGAAAACGCTGCAACAGGTGCTCGACGGACAGCTGGCCATGGCAGCGGACCAGGCGGATCCCGCCCAGCAGGGCGCGCTTGGGGAATGGCTGTACTCGTTCGCGTTGAAGGAATACGGGGCCTCCAGCGAAATCCGCGCACTGGAAGAAACACACAAAGAGTTTCACGCGCTGGTTCGCGAGGTGCTGGCGCTGAAAGAGCGCGGCGATTCGGCCCGGGCGGTCCAAGTGTTTGCCCGTGTGGAGCAGAGTTTGGAGAAGCTGATGCAACTGCTGACCGCGGTGGAAAGCAAAGAGCTGGAACTTCAGAACGTGAACATTGTGGTTTTGCAGGCGGACGACCGGCAATTCGGATTGGTGGTGGACGAGATCAACGACACCGAGGAAATCGTGGTCAAGCCCCTCAGCAAGCAGCTCAAAAGCGTCAATGCTTACGCCGGGGCGACCATTATGGGAGACGGCAAAGTCGCGTTGATCCTGGACGTGATGGGGTTGGCCCAGCGAGCGAGCGTGGTCAGCGAAGTACGCGAGCGGGTGGTGACGGAAAAACAGCGGGACGAGACGGATAAGACCGGACAAGAAAATCACAGTAATGCGGTGTTGCTGTTCCAATCCGGCGATAACGGACGGATGGCCATTGATCTTTCCCTGTTGGCGCGGTTGGAGGAATTTCCGCGCGATACGGTTGAGTTCGCGGGCGATCAGGAAGTGGTGCAGTACCGCGGGAACATCATGCCGTTAGTGCGAGTCTCCGAAGTATTGCAGAACAAACGCAGGAATGTGGCGGAGAACGCGCAAGATTCACTGCATGTAGTGGTGTATGCCAGTCAAGGACACAGCGTAGGGCTAGCGGTGGATCGCATCCTGGACATTGTCGAGGAATCGTTTGCGATTCAGCGGCAAGCCGATCGCAAGGGAGTGCTGGGCTCGGCGGTAATCCAGAAACGCGTGACCGACATTCTGGATGTACCTGGACTGATCGCCGCGGCCGAGGGCGCAGTGTTGCCAGAAGAAGCACCGGTTCCGGCTTAGGGAGAGAACACGCGTGGCCAATATACAGCAATTTTGCACGTTCTATTTGCGCGACCAGTTTTTCGGCGTGCCGGTGCAACAGGTGCAGGAAGTGATTCGTTACCAGGAAATGACCCGGGTGCCACTGATGCCCGAGGTGATTCGCGGACTGATCAATTTGCGGGGACAGATCGTGATGGCGGTGGACCTGCGTAAACGGTTTGGCATGGAGGATCGCCCGGACTCGCAGAAACCCATGAATGTGGTGGTTCGCAGCGACGACGGGGCGGTAAGTTTTCTGGTGGACGAGATCGGCGATGTTCTGGAAGTGGAGGAAGGCAGTTTTGAACGGCCGCCGGAAACGCTGCGGGGAGCGGCTCGTGGACTGGTGCGCGGTGTGTACAAGCTGCGGGAGAGATTGATGCTGGTGTTGGACACCGAGCGCGCGCTCAGCGGCGAGGAATCGCAACTGCACAACGGGAACTGAGCCATTTCGTAAGCGGCAGCAAATGTTTCGGTGAGGAGAAGAGAACGAAACCATGCCGGTAATGCTACCCACGGTGCGAAGAACGGATTCGCTGTACGCGAAACTGGGCGGACTAAGCAGCCTGGAAGCTATCGTTAAGGAGTTTTTCGGCCGGCTTCTGGTGGATGCGGAGCTGGTCGCGAATTTCAAAGATGCCGATGCGGCCTCTCTGTGCCACGAGCAGGTGCGCTTCCTGACCCATGTTTTGGGAGGCCCGGGCAGATACGCGGGAGAGTCGCTAGGGCCGATTCACCAGCAACTGCCTGCGGAAGATCGCGTGTACGCGCGGACAGTTCAACATTTGGAGGCGGCGCTACGTTCGCTGCGTGTACCAAAGAATTTGGCTGAGGAGGTCGTGGCTTTAGTTGCGCCTCTCCAGGCAGACAGTATGGGGTCCAAAACAAATCCAGCGGCTACGCCGCAAAAAGGAATAAAAGCAATGTCAAGGAATCACAAAGCATCCACAGCCGTTCTGGAAGAAGAAGCAGTGGCAGGGAAGCCAAGCATAGATCAGGAAAAGTTCTTGGACTACGCCGGGCAAGTTGCCGCGATCAGCAAATCGCAAGCGGTCATCGAATTAAACATGGACGGAACGATTATCACCGCCAACGAAAATTTCCTGAGAGCGCTGGGCTACCGGCTGGAGGAAATTCAGGGCAAGCACCACAGCATGTTTGTGGAAGAGAGCTACCGCCGCAGCGTGGACTACACCGAATTCTGGGCCAAGCTGAACCGCGGCGAGTATGTCGCGGACGAATTCAAGCGTATCGGCAAGGGGGGCAAGGAAGTGTGGATTCAGGCCTCCTACAATCCGATTCTCGATCTCCACGGTAAGCCGTTCAAAGTGGTGAAGTACGCCACTGAAGTGACTCAGCAAAAGCTGCAGAACGCCGACTATCAAGGACAGATCGCGGCAATTAAAAAAGCGCAGGCAGTGATCGAATTCAATATGGACGGCACGGTGCGCGATGCCAACGACAATTTCCTGAACGCGTTGGGCTACACCTTGGACGAAATCAAAGGCAAACACCATAGCATGTTCGTGGACGAGACGTACCGCCGGAGCCCGGAATACACGGAGTTCTGGGCCAAGTTGCGGCGCGGCGAGTACATTGCCGAAGAGATGAAGCGCATCGGCAAAGGCGGCAAAGACGTGTGGATCCAGGGATCGTACAACCCGATTCTGGATTTGAACGGGAAACCGTTCAAAGTGGCGAAGTACGCCACCGACATTACCGAGCAGAAGAGCGCAGTGAACGCCATGATTGCGGATGCTGCGATGCTGGCGCAGGCGGCGGTGGCGGGCAAACTGACTACGCGCGCGGACGCCTCGAAACACCAGGGCGACTACCGCAAGGTGGTCGAAGGAGTAAACAACACATTAGACGCGGTCATTGGACCGCTGCGCGAGGTGGCCGACACGATCAGCAAGATGGCCGGCGGCGACTTGACGGCCAAAATCAGCAGCCACTATGCGGGAGATTTCGAGCAGTTGGGCGACGCGGTGAATAAGCTGAGTACCCAGGTACACGCCGCGATCCTGCAGATCGCCAACACCACCAACTCCCTGGTATCCGCAGCCGAGGAACTGACCGCCACCAGCCAGCAGATGAGCGCCAACGCCGAAGAAACCTCCAGCCAAGCGAATGTGGTGACCGCCGCCTCCGAGGAGGTCAACAAAAACCTACAGACGGTAGCCACGGCCACCGAGGAAATGAGCGCTAGCATCAAGGACATCGCTAAGAACGCATCGGACGCCGCGAAAGTATCCAATTCCGCCGTCGGCGTGGCGCAGAAAACCAATCAGACGGTGACCAAACTAGGCCAATCGAGCGCGGAAATCGGCGAAGTCATCAAAGTGATTACTTCCATCGCGCAACAGACCAACCTGTTGGCGCTGAACGCCACCATCGAAGCGGCACGCGCGGGCGAAGCGGGCAAAGGATTCGCGGTGGTCGCCAACGAGGTAAAGGAACTGGCCAAGGAAACCGCTAAGGCCACCGAAGACATCAGCCGGAAGATTGAAACCATTCAGACCGACACCAAGGAATCGGTCGAGGCCATCGGCACGATCAGCGGAGTCATCAACCAGATCAACGAGATTTCCACCACCATTGCTTCGGCGGTGGAAGAACAGAACGCCACCACCAACGAGATGACCCGCAACGTCAGCGACGCGGCGCGCGGGTCCGGCGAGATCACCAAGAACATCGCCGGCGTGGCCGAAGCAGCGCAAAGCACGTCGCACGGCGCCGCCGATTCGCAGAAGGCCGCGCGCGAACTGGCGCGAATGGCCAATGAACTGAAAGAACTCACCGGCAAATTCAAGTTCTAACGGCAAGGTGTGGAACGGAACGCGCGGGTACAGAGCCGGAAACGGCTAAAGGGAGTTCCCTGGCTCTGTGACCCGGAACAGCGAGGCAAAGCGTGGACGAGCTAATCAAAGATTTTCTGCAAGAGAGCACCGAGAATCTGGACCGCCTGGACCAGGAATTCGTGAAGCTGGAAAGCGAACCGGAAAATCCGGAGCTGCTGAAGAGCATTTTCCGGACGATTCACACCATCAAGGGAACCTGCGGCTTTTTGGGCTTCACGAAATTAGAGGCGCTGACGCACGCAGGCGAAAGTTTACTGTCACTGTTGCGGGACGGCGAATTGCGCCTGCAGCAGGCTAGCGCCGACGCGTTGCTGGAAATGGTCGATGCGGTGCGGCGGTACCTCCAGGAGATCGAAGCCAGTGGAACAGAGGGCAGTGCCGACACCACCGGCCTGATTGCCCGGCTGAAAAAATTGCAGGAACGTGACGGCTCCGCCCAGCCAGCCGCACCCACACTGGCGGCCGGCCCCGGCGTGGACGCCGCTCCGCCAGAGGCTGCGGAACCGAAAAAATCGCCCGAACCCGCCGAAGCGCACCCACCCGCAGCGGAGGAAAAACAGGCTGTGGAACCGGCGGGAGCGAAACCCGGCGGCGCCAAGCATAAGAAAAGCAAGCCGGAGCTGATGGCCAAACGGCTCGGCGGCGCGTTAGTGCAGAAAGCCAACGTGCGCCCGGAAGACGTTCTGGCAGCGCTGGAGATGCAACAGGCCGGAGACCCGCGGAAGTTGGGCGAAATTCTGATCCAACTGGGCCTGGTGACCGCGCAACAGGTGGACGAGTTGGTACGGCAAACCCGGCAAGAAGAGCCCAAAGAGACGGCCATCCGCGTAGATGTGAACCTGCTGGAAAAGCAAATGAACTTGGTCAGCGAACTGGTGCTGCTGCGCAACCGGCTGTTGCAAATCGCCGCGGACGCCAACGAAAGAAATCTGAACTCGGCGGTACACGGGTTGAATTATGTGACCTCGGAGCTGCGCAAGAACGTGATGAAAACGCGCATGTAGCCGGTGAGCCAGCTTTTCGACAAATTGCCGCGCATCGTGCGCGACTTGTCCAAGGAGATGGGCAAGAAAATCCGGCTGGAGACGCAGGGAGGCGGAACCGAGCTGGACAAGTCGTTGCTGGAATCGATCAAGGACCCGGTCACTCACATTCTGCGCAATTCGATCGACCACGGAATCGAAGCGCCGGAGAAACGGGCGGAACGAAGCAAGGTGGAGGAAGGCTTGGTGCGGGTGCGGGCGTTCCACGAAGGAGGCAATTTCCATCTGGAAATTTCCGATGATGGAGCGGGCATCGACGCCCGGCGGGTCCGGGACAAGGCCGTAGCGAAAGGCCTGGTGAGCGCGGCACAAGCGGAAAAAATGAACGATACCGAGGCGCTGAACCTGATTTTCCTGCCGGGATTATCCACCGCCGAAAAAGTAACCAACGTATCAGGGCGCGGCGTGGGCATGGACGTGGTCAAGACCAACATCGAGCGCATCGGCGGGCGAGCCATCCTCAACAGCGAGACCGGGCGGGGCACCACGGTCCGGCTGGAGATTCCGCTGACCCTGGCGACGATTCCCGCTTTGACGGTGGTGAGTGGCAAATCGGTATTTGCCATCCCGCAAGCAGCGCTGGTGGAAATGATCGGGCTGGACGCGGACAGCGCGCAAAACTACATCGAATGCATCGACGGAACCTTGGTATTCCGGTTCCGCGGAACGGTGCTGCCGCTGTTGAGTCTGCGGGAAGAGTTACGCCTAAAGCCACCACTGCAAGCAAACACCAACACCATTGATCTCGTGGTAGTACGCACAGAAGGCCGGCAAATCGCTTTGCAGGTGGATGCCGTGCGCAGCACCGAAGAGATCGTCATCAAGCCTTTAGACAAGCGATTCAAAAACATCGCGCTGTATTCAGGCGCGGCGGTGCTGGGGGATGGCCGGGTGGCCTTGATTCTGGACATTGCGGCGCTGGCGCGGCGTGCCGGGATCGTCACCATCCAGCAAGTAGGGAACGAGCAAGCGGAAACCGGGCAGAAGAAGGAGAAGCTGACGCTGCTACTGTTGGGCGGCAACGACGGGGAACGCATGGCCATGCCGCTGGACCGGGTGCAACGGCTGGAGGAGTTCCAGGCGGCAGCGAAGGAGCCCCTGGCGGGACGGTTCGTGATGCAGTATCGCGGGGAGATCCTGCCTATGGTGCAGCTGGCGGATTTGCTGGAGGAACGAAGGAGCAAGAGACGCACGGACGAAGGGCTGCAGAGGGGCCATGACGACGGGAAAATTTCCGCCGTAGTGGTAAAGAGCGACACGCACAAAGACGTGATCCTCGAAGTCCACCGGATCCTGGGAATCGTAAAGGTGGAAATCGAAAAGCTGAACCCGCCCAGCCGAGCGGGGGTGCGCGGCACGCTAGTGGTTCAGGAGCGAGTAACCGAGCTGCTGGAGCTGGAAGCCTTGCTGGCGAGGATGCAGCAGAACGAAATGGCCGTGGAGGGCGTATTGGCGGCCTCCGGAGCGATAGAAACCCATGTCGGCTAATCAGAAATACGCAACATTTTACCTGAATGGCATTTGCTTCGGCGTGCCGATTGAAAAGGTGCAGGAGGTGCTGGAGTTCCAGGAGATCACTCCGGTGCCGCTGTCGCCGCCAGTGTTGCCGGGAATCATCAATTTGCGCGGGCAGATCCTGACCACCATCGATTTGAAGACCCGTCTGGAACTGGGCGCGAACGAATCGCAAGAGCAGTCCATGATGATCGTGGTGCGCACCAGTGAAGGGCCGATGAATTTGATCGTGGACAAGATCGGCGGAGTCCGGGACGTGGACACCGACCTGTTCGAGCAACCGACGGAAACACTGAAGCCGGGAGTGCGCGCGGCGACCACCCACGTTTGCAAACTGAAGGAGCATCTCCTGCTGGTGCTGGACACCGAGAAGATCATCCAGTTAGCGGAGGAGCGTGGAGCCCAGCAACAGAAAGACTCCGCCGCAGCGGAGCCGGCAACGCGGACACATTGACCTGGGGGCAAATGCAAGGTTCATAAGCGGTTGGGAATTGATCCTGAAAAAGGAAATTGGAGTGAGGCGATGAAACTGAAAATCGGAACGAAGCTGGCGTTGGGATTCGGCGTGATTCTGGCGATGATGCTGGTCAGCGGGCTCCTCACGTATTACAAGCTGGCAGTTATCACCAAATCGAGCAGCACCATCACGGAAATGCGCATACCGACCATGGAGGCGGCGCGGATCCTGCAGGATCGACTGGATTATACGGGTAGCAAAGCCCCGCAGGGGATTTTGGCGGGAACGGAACCTGCCAAGAGGGCCAAGGCGCAGCAATTGTTCGATGAGGCATGGGACGTGATCGATAAACAACTCGGCGCGTTGGGCGAGTTCGCGCCCAAGTGGAGCCTGCAACTGAATCGTGACCGATATGCGTCGCTGAAGGAGAATTTGCCGAAGGTGCGGCAGGACATGCAACGCACCATGGACGAGGCGGCCAATGGAAGCAAAGACGCGATCTTCAGGGCCGGAAATGATTATGCGGATAATGTCACTCCGCTGGTCGACAGCAATGTAAAGGTGCTCGCGGACATGGTGGACTCCTTCAAGGAATATGCGCAGAAAAACAAGGAGGAATTGGATGCGGCGAACACCGCGACAGAGTGGACCGTGGGAATTTCGGTGGGACTGGCGCTCTTGGTGGGCGTGGGCGTTTCCTTGTTCCTGAGCCGGAAAATTTCAGCGGCCACCAGCGCCGTGCTGCAGCAGGCGGAAGCGATTGCCTCGGGCGATTTGTCGGCGGCGGAGGCCAAAGTACAAAGCGAAGACGAACTGGGCGATCTGACGCGGGCGATCAACAAGATGCACAGCAGTTTGAAAGAGGTGATCCACTCGATTTCCGACACGGCCCAGAGCGTAGCCAATGCCAGCGAGGAGTTCTCCGCGGTGAGCCAGCAGATCAGCGCGAACTCCGAGGAGACTTCAGCACAAGCCAACGCGGTGTCTTCGGCAACGGAGCAGGTGAATCGCGGATTGCAGACGGTGGCGAGCGCGACCGAAGAGATGAGCGCGAGCATCCGGGAGATTGCCAAAAACACGACGGAGGCGGCCAAGGTGGCGGACGGCGCCATGAAGAACGCCTCGGAAACCAACGCCATCGTGGGCAAACTGGGCGAATCGAGCGCCGAGATCGGGCAAGTCATCAAGGTGATCACCTCGATCGCGCAGAAGACCGACCTGCTGGCGCTAAACGCGACGGTAGAAGCGGCGCGCGCGGGAGAAGTGGGCGCGGGCTTCGCAGTGGTGGCGAATGAGGTGAAGGAACTGGCCAAACAGACGGCCGCGGCGACGGAGGATATCAGCCGGAAGATTGAAACCATCCAGGCAGACGCCAAGGGTGCGGTGGAAGCGATCGAATCGATCAGCGGAGTGATCGGCCAAGTGAACGCGATTTCGGGAACCATCGCGACGGCGGTGGAGGAGCAGTCGGCAACCACCAGCGAGATGTCACGGAACATAAGCGAAGCCGCCAAGGGCGCGGGGGAAGTGGCGCAAAACATCCAGGGAGTGGCGCAGGCGGCGCAGAGCACTTCGCAGGGAGCCACAGACTCACAGAAGGCGGCGAAAAGCCTGGCGGGAATGTCCACGCACCTGCGGGAACTGGTGGGCCGGTTCAAGCTGGACAAAAACACATACGCCGCGAAAAGAGAATACCGCGACACGGGAAGCTGGTCGGCGCAGCGTGCGGGCAAGGCCGAGCAGCAGTATGAAGAAGAACTGGCCGCGAAATAGCGGCGCAGAACATTCCGGAGCAGAAAAGAGAGAGACCATGAAGAAACTTGCAACTTTATCATTAACGTTGTTGGTGACGATGGCTGCGGCGCTCGCGAACTCAGCGAAAGACTCCATTAGGGAAACGGAAGCGCCGCCGGCGAAGGCCACTACAGCCACGAAGCCGGCTCCCGCGAAGACGGACGCAGAGATGGCCAGCGAGGTCGAGGATTTGCGCCAGGCATTGCAGGTGCAGCAGCAACAACTGCAATTGCTCAAGGAAGAGTTGGCCCGGCGCGACCGGGAGAGGCAGGAAGAGCGGGCAGCGGCGGCGGGAAATCCATCGGGGACTGGCGCCAGTGAAAAAGCCAACGAGGCTGTCGCGACATCGGCGGCAAGGACGGGCGCGGGTGTGCCAGCAGCCCCGCCGACGCCGACAATCGCGATGAGTAATGTAGCGGGCAGTGCGGCCAGCTCTGCGGCTGCGGCGGATCCGATCCCGCCAGTGGCGGCAAGCGCAGCACAGCCCCCGGACGATAAAGGGCCGTTGAGCATCCGATTTAAGGGCGTGAACATCACGCCGGGCGGGTTTATCGAAGCGGCGACGGTGAATCGCCAGCACGCGGAAAGCGCGGATATCAACACGCCGTTCAACTCCATTCCGTATTCGGGCAACGCCGTGGGCAAGCTGTCGGAAATGAATTTCTCGGCGCGGCAGTCGCGGCTCTCGCTGCTGTTCGATTCCAAGGTGGGCGAGACGAAACTGAGCGGCTACTACGAAGCGGATTTCCTTGGTGCGGGAACCACGTCGAACAACCGGCAGAGCAATTCCTATGTATTCCGGCAGCGGCAGTTGTGGGCACGCGCGGATTTTGCCAGCGGATGGGCGTTTTCCGGCGGGCAGATGTGGAGCCTGGCGGTCGAAAACAAGAAAGGAATCGTGAACAAGCAGGAGTGGCTGCCGATGATGATCGACCCGCAATACGTCGTAGGGTTCAACTGGCAGCGCGCGGATTCGGTGCGCATTACCAAAAGCTTCGGAGATAGGTTCACACTCGCGGCTTCTGCGGAAGGTTCGCAAGCCACGGTCGGCGGGCGCGGATTCAGCACGTACACCAGCACAAACGCCACGGGTGAGATCGCCACGTACCAAAACTTCTGGGAGTTTGCTCCGGGAGCGAATGGGGGCCTGTACAACGCGTTTGATACTACAGGTTATTCGGTAAACAAGCTGCCGGACCTGGTGGTCAAGGCCGCGATGGATCCAGGGTGGGGCCATTACGAAGTGTTTGGTTTGGTAAGCGAATTCCGCAACCGGATCTATCCTTGCGTGGTGATTGGAACAACGGCGGACAACTTTCCTGCACCTGTGGCGCCCACAGAAATTGGATGTGCCTTCAGCGCATCCTTCGCTCCGAGTGCAGACGGCGCGTACAACGATTCGCAAACGGGCGGAGGCCTGGGCGCCAGCTTTCACGTGCCGGTGAAAAAGGTGGACGTGGGCTTGAAGACGATGTTTGGCGACGGAGTGGGACGGTTCGGCAGCGCGCAACTTCCGGACGTGACTGCTCGCCCGAACGGTTCGCTGGCGTTGATCCATGGAACCACCTGGCTCGGCTCGCTGGAGTGGCACGTGGTGCCGAAGTTGGGCGTGAAGGTCACGGAGACCGCGGCCATTCCCGGGTGTGGAGGTGTGGGCCAGCAACCTTGCCCTGGAGGAGGGATTCAACCCTCGTATCCGGCACTCACGACAACCAGCATTTCACTCGATGGAATTGGCGGCTACGGTTCGCCGTACGCGAATAACAGCGGATGTGCCACAGAGGCTCTTCCGAGCGGAACGAGCGATCCCGGAGAGGTCAGCGGCTGCGCCGGTGATACTCGCTACATTCAAGAAGCCACGTTGGGTTTCTGGCACAAGGTTTATCAAGGCGAGAAGGGGAGAATGCAGTGGGGCATCCAATACTCCTACTTTTATCGCAATGGGTGGTCGGGTAGCGATGGCGTGACGGGCACAACGAGCGTTTCACCGCATGCGGTGGACAACATGGCGTGGACATCTTTCCGTTATTACCTGCCGTAAGGCGGGGGAATCGGCTAAAGGCTTTCGAGCACAAGTTTCAGGTAGTTCCAGAAATTCTGCACGGCAGAGATTTTCACCCGTTCGTTGGGGCTGTGGGGATTCACGATAGTGGGGCCGAAGGAGATCAGTTGCATGCCAGGATATTTTTCGCCGATTACGCCGCATTCCAGGCCCGCGTGCATGGCGATGAGCTTGGCGGGTTTGCCGAAGAGTTTTTCGTGGACGGCTTGCAGTTTGCGCACAAGCTCGTTGTTCGGTTCGGGTTTCCAACCGGGATAGCTGCCAGTGTGTTCGGCCTCGAAGCCGGCGAGGCGTGCGACGGTGGCGACCATGCGGGCGGCGGCGTCCTTGCTCGAGGCGATGGCGCTGCGCTGACTGGTATTCACTTCCACTATGTCTCCAGTTGTTCTTATTGTGGCCATATTCGTGGAGGTCTGGACCAAGCCGGGAACATCGGGACTCATAGCCAAAACTCCGTGAGGCAGAGTGGCCAGCAGAGCCGCGACGTTTTTTGCGTCGCTAGCATCCATGACCATCGCAGGGCGTTCGGTCTTCTCAGCGGTGACTTGCACCCCGGGATCGAATGCGCCCAATTCGGTCTTGTGGGCGGCCTCGGTGCCGGTGATCAGGGACTTCAATTCGTTTTCGTGGGAGGCATCGAGCACGACAACGGCGACGGCCTCGCGGGGAATCGCATTGTGGGCGCTCCCACCGTTCACATGCGCGACCTGGACTGGGAGGTGTTCGAGCAACTGCTGCAGAACATTGCCCATCACGCGTAAAGCGTTGCCGCGCCCCTGATGAATATCCACGCCGGAATGGCCGCCATGCAGGCCGGTAACTTTGATGCGATACGCGGAGCCCGCACCGGCCGGAACCAGCTTCACGGTGCGGCGTAGGACGGTGTTGACGCCACCGGCGCAACCGATGCAGAGTTCGCCTTCTTCCTCGGTATCGAGATTGAGAAAATATTTGGATTTCAGCAAACCCGGCTGGAAGAGCGTCGCGCCGGTCAAGCCGGTTTCCTCGTCGATGGTAAATGCGAATTCCAGTGGGCCGTGGGGAATGTCGGTACTTTCCATGACTGCAAGCGCGGCGGACACGCCGACACCATTATCGGCGCCAAGGGTGGTGCCATCCGCCTTGAGCCAATCTCCGTCACGGACAACTTTGATGGGATCCTTCTCGAAATTATGAACGGTGTTCTCGTTTTTTTCGCAGACCATGTCGAGATGTCCTTGCAAGAGGGCTGTCGGGGCGCTCTCGCGTCCCGGCCGGGCGGGTTTGCGAACGATGAGATTACCGGCGGAATCCTGAATGGCTTCGAGACCGGAGTTTTTGGCAACGCTACGAACGTAATCCCGAACGGCGGCCTCTTTGCTGGAGGGGCGAGGAATGGCGGCTAAACGATCAAAGTGCTTCCAGACCGGCTGAGGTTCCAAATTTGTGAGTGCAGGGATCATGGGCAGGCTCCGTGGGTAGTACCTGTGGGATTCAAGATGCTTGGGAATCTACTTCCATTGTACCTTCATCGCGCGTGTGTGGCACATCACAAGGGTTCAGCACACAGGACGACAACTTGGCCTTATTTTGCGCAAATGGAACGGTCATCACCGAGTCAATCTGGGGGGAACACTAGAGATTGGCTACCTAAATACCTCTTTGAGGGGGGTTACAAAAGGCAGAGTGCAATGGTTAGAATGTACTCGGGGCATACAAAGATGATCCTCACCACCCTTCCTCGTTCTTGAGCACGCACATGCACTTCTATGCCCCAAGTTTGTGGCCATCTGTAAATCTCACGAGACAATCAAGGCTCGTTCACACACTCGGCCTTACCGAGTCAGACAGCCAAGGATCGAGCCGCGACTTTTTCCTCGATGATCTCGAGGGTGAAACGCTTATGCAGCTTCATTCCCCCGGCCCCTAACAGGGTGCGGATCGCTTTTGCGGTGCGTCCCTCTCTGCCGATGACTTTGCCCAGATCCTGGGGATGAGTACGCAATTCCAGCACAGTAACCTGGGTGCCCTCCACAACATTGACTTGGACTTCTTCTGGACGATCGACCAGGGCTCTGGCGATACTCTCCACAAGTTCTCTCATTCGGACCTCCTCGGAAGACTTCTCTGAGTGGGCGGAAAACAAAAGCGCGACTAGCTCACAGCTTCCAGTCAGGCGCTCAAAAATTGGGCCACCTGCTCCGGCACCACGATTCCATCCGCAACGTTCCAGGAACGTGTAAGAGCATGACGCACGAATCCGCTGATGGTGCTGTTTCTGCGCTTGACGGCAGCGCGAATGCGGAGCGCTTCGTCGGTTGAGCAGCGCAGCAGCATGGTGGTTCTTGGCGCCGCGGAACGCATTGCTGGTTTGGGGGCAAGGGGGTTGCCGACGGGCAGCCTGGAAAAGACCAACTCCTCAAACGCCACCGCCCTCATAACAATGTTAAGGACATAGCCGCTCACTGTGCGGTGTTCAAGTTCCGCGCGACGGCGAATGTTGGCGAGCTCGTCCTCAGAACAGTAGATCAATAATGCTGTTCGGTCGCTCATAGGCCGACAATATCAAATGATATTGTGGGTTTGTATCAGGGAAACCCCGTAAATTCGGCTTTAATTCACCGGGGCGTTGGGTAGCGAGTGGGACCGGCGACGAGGCGAACGGCACTATTGCTGGGCTGAACTGGCGAGCGAGGAAAATCAGTTCACACGTGTAAGGTGAGCCCACAATGCGTAGACACTTGGGCGAATTCTGGGGAAGTCGAGTACGGCGGCTTACGTTTATTTCTGTTTGGCGGGCGTGGCAATCCACCACTTGTAGCCAAAGGGATCGCGAATGCCCGCCCGACGTTCGCCATAAGGCTGGTCGGCAGGTGCTTGTTCCTGCGTGGCTCCAGTGGCAATGGCGCGATGAAACGTGGCGTCACAATCGTCGTCGTAGAAGTGCAGGCTGACCGGGGAGCCGCCGTAATGAGCGGGACTGAGCGCGCCAATCTCCGGATGTTCGTCGGCCATCATGACGCAGGTATCGCCAAATTGCAGTTCGGCGTGGGCGACGCGCCCGTCCGGGCGAGACATGCGCATACGCTCGGCGGCACGGAAGGCGGCCTTGTAGAAATCGATGGCCGCCGCGCAGTTCTTGATGATGAGATAAGGTTGCAAAGTGTTGCACTTTGGCAGTGGTTTTGATTCCGGCATAATTCCCTCCCCTGATGCCATTGTTGTACACCCGGGTAGCTTTGGATTGTAAAAAACTGACCCCCAAGCTTCAGTTTCGCGTCGGGCGATTTGCTTGCTTCGGTCTTCAGACTGGCCTTGCGCTCTACAGCACGCGAACAGTTGGCCGATCTAAAGTTCGGCCAGTACACAAGCATTAAAGAATGGGGACGTGGTTCAGGTGCGTGGTGGCGTGTTCCCAATATTGCGTGAGTGAGGCCGGAGAACTGGCGAAAATCGTGAATGAAATGGGCTTGATCGTAATAGCCGCAATCGAGCGCCACACGGACCCAGTTCACTTCGCTAGCGCGGTGCACCGATTCCAGGATGCGTTGGAAACGGCGGACGCGGCAGAACGCTTTCGGAGTGACACCGATTTGTTCGTGGAAGAGCTGGATGAAACGGCGCTGGCTGAGGCCGGTTTGATCGAGTATCGAGGCCGCGGTGACGTCATGGGGCCGAGCGCAGAATTGGCGGCAGGCAAAGTTGACGGCGGGATGCAAGGTCAGTGACCTGACGAGTTGAGCGAGAAGAAATCCTTCGGCGATAGGAAACATCGCATCAGTGGTGGGAGCCGCTAAAAGACGCTCGCGCAGTTCATTGGCACGCGGCCACAGATAATTCAGCGTGACAGAAGTGTTTTCCAGTTCGCACGCGGGCATACGAATAAACGGGAACGCACCACCGGCGCGAAACTGAATGCCGAAGACGCGGTCTTGCTGCAGAGTATCGATCACCATGCAATTGGTGTGCGCGCCGGATACGACCGCATGACCGTAGGATCGTGAACGGCCGAGATTATCAGGGTCGTAGAGCTGGATGGGATTGTCGCGAAGATTCAGCACGATGCTGGGCTCGCCATTGGGCATGAGCCGCTCTTTCGAATGGGTCTGCGGGGCGCCTTCCCAATACCAAAAGCACTTCACAAATGAAGATAGAGGTGGAGGAGGCTCATACTGACGGGAGACGATGGCCATCCGCCTATGGTACGCGCGCTAACCGCCGCGAGGAAGCAGGAAGGCGTAACAGTGGATGGTTACAAGGGACCGTGGCTCGCGTGAACTGATTGCCCAGCAGCGCACTAACTCAATCGTTGCGTACCATCCTTCATTTTCGGGCGTCCTTGTAAACACGGCGAATAGCGTGCTAAGGTTCCCTTTCTTTTCCATTGCATAACCGAAGATAGATTGTCGCGAGGTGTTCGAATGAGCACGCGGCCAACCGAATTGGCAGGCCCAAAGAAGCACCAGCCGTATGTTCCGGCAGACCGGCAGATGAAGGAGTTCACGCTGCGAGCGGTGTTGCTGGGGCTGATCATGACCGTGGTGCTGGGCGCGGCGAACGCCTATCTGGGGCTAAAGGCGGGCATGACCATTGCGGCGACGTATCCCGCGGCGGTGATTGGCATGGCGCTGCTGCGGCTGATGAAAGGGTCGCTGCTGGAAGAAAACATTGCGCGAACGGTGGGTTCCATCGGGGAATCTGTGGCGGCGGGCGCGGTGTTCACGATTCCGGCGTTCGTGATGGCGGGGCTGTGGCCGGGGCTGACGCGCGAAGAGTACTGGAAAGCCGTTGCGCTGATGATGATCGGCGGCACGCTGGGAATTTTGTTCGTGACCCTGCTGCGGCGGGTGATGGTGGAAGACGCCGAATTGCCGTATCCCGAGTCCGTGGCTGCTTCCGAGATTCACAAGGCCGGGCAGCAGGGGCACAAGGCCGCGAAGATTCTGTTCGCGAATATGGGCTTCGGGGCTTTCATGTTTCTACTGGGCGCGATCAACGTGTTTTCTCCCAGCAATACGTTTCGTATGAACATCAGCGCGATGGGGAAGAAGCTGCTGCTGCGCACCAGCACGAATCCGAACGTGGCCACGACGGTAACCGGGGGCGCCACATTGTTCTCCGCACCGGATATCAGCCCAGCGTATCTGGGTGTTGGATACATCATCGGCATACGACTGGCTTCGCTGAACTTTGCAGGTGGGGTGCTGGCGTGGGGCTTGCTAGTTCCTTTGCTTACGTTCACTCTCGGCCCGTATATACAGGCGGCGCAACCGGCGGGGCACCCACTTTCGTGGACGCTGCTTGCTGGAGCGATTTACTACTCGATTGTGCGTCCGATCGCGGTGGGTGGGATGCTGGTCGGCGCGACGTATACCTTGTTCAGGATGCGCAAGCAGCTGGCGGTGGGCATGGCTCGCGCGATGTCCGACCTGAGAAAGTCCGCTGCCGCTCATGCGGCCACGGATCGCACCGATCGGGACTTGCCTTCGAAGCTGGTATTCGGGGGAGTGGCGGTGGTGTTCGTGGCCATGGTGCTGCTGTACCGCTATTTTATAGCCAGTGCGGGATCATTCACAGCGTCGAAGGTGCTGGTTGGCGCGCTGGTGGCGGCCGGCGTGATGGTGGTGATCGGGTTCTTCTTTGCGGCGGTTTCGGGAAACCTGACGGGGATGATTGGATCCTCGAACAATCCCGTGTCGGGGCTCACTCTGTGCACCTTGGTGATTGCTGCGCTGCTGATGGTAGCTTTGGGCGTTTCGGGCACAGGAGGCGTTGCCGCGGTGTTGGGGGTGGCCGCGGTGATTTGCGTTTCTTCGGCGGTTGCGGGTGAGATGCTGCAGGATTTGAAAGTCGGCTACATCTTAGGCGGCACGCCTTCCCGGATGCAGATTGGCGATTTGCTCGGCGTCTTTGTGGCTTCGCTGGTGCTGTTCTTTCCCCTGGCGATCCTGGATAAGGCGTATCACTTCGGCAGCCCGGCGCTCTCTGCGCCTCAGGCTGGATTGATGGCCATGCTCTCCAAGGGCATTGTCGGTGGGGATATGGCGTGGCCGTTGATCATTGTCGGAATGCTTTTCGGCGTCGTGGGCATCCTGGTTCAAGTGAAGAGCGTGATGCTGTTTTCCATTGGCATGTATCTGCCCTTGGGCACCACCTCGGCGATGTTTGTCGGCGGCGTGATTCGCTGGCTGACGGATCGCATGCGGGACAAGCGCAACCTGAACGATGCGCAGAAGGCGCGCGTGGACAATGCCGGGGTTCTCACCGCATCGGGGTTGATCGCGGGAGAAGCGCTCTGCGGCTTGGTCGTTGCTGGGTTTGTTGGGGCTGGAAAGGACGTCACGCTGTTCCATTGGACTCCGCCGATCTGGGGTGCGCTTGTGGCGCTGGTTGTGCTGGCGCTGGTGATGATTCGTCTTCCGTTGGCCAATGCCGGGAGCCCTGACGAGCCCGCGCCGCCGACAGCGATCATGTAGCGTGGCAAAACCCAATTCCTCAGGGGCTGAAGCCCATTCTCATTTAGCATTTTAATGTCGGAGCTGGGCGGGCACCGTACCTTACGTTGCGAGCGTGCCGGTGGATCAGACGGAAGACCTCAGGAAATTTTACCGCGCGATTGCCGGAGACGAACGAAGCACCGCCGTGCTGAAACCCGTCGGCTCATAGCCGGAAACGTAGGAATTTTCTTTAGCGGGGACAAACAAAGCTGAGGGCGGCGGGAGTGCGAAGCGTGCTCCAGCGGTGGCGGAGATTGTGTGGCGCTGCTTCTAACATGGCGGCGATGAGAGTTTGTCCCTGGTCGGCGGGAATCACGATGCGGAAGAGATCGGCGTGACGCGCGTGGGAGTACTTCTCGTAATGGGGAGGATTGGCTGCAGCGAAGTTTATCAGCACATCCCAAGCGGAAGTTTTGCTGAAGAGCTTCTTCTGTCTCGCATCTGCCGCGGTGATTTCGACTATGTTGCGCTGTGTGCCCCCGCCGGATTCCAGAAGGACGGCTGTTGCACAAAAAGGATCAAACGGACGGGATGGATCGTCCTCCGGAAAGGGAAGGAGGAGTTGATCGATTTCGGGGAGATCCGCGGCGAGAGGTTCCCACCAGTAACGATAACCGTTGTAAAGAACTCCGCCAGTGCGGAAGATTTGTTGGACGCGGACAGCATCTTTGCCGACCACCCGGACGACCATGTCGGTCAGTTCGTTGGGGCGAAAGGTCTGGTTTACGACAGGGCGCACGGAGACATAGCCAGCATCGTCTTCGGCATAGTGAACGGGAATCTGTTGAGGCAAGGACATAGCGAAAGCGTGCAATAACATCACCAATTATAGTTTCTTTGTCGTGAGCGGACGATGCCAGCGAAAAATGTGAGTATCCTGGCAAGGGGCTGCTGTAATTAGCGTGTTTCTGCTAGACGGCTCTAGTGCCGAGCGGAAACCGGCATGGGGCAGTGAGGCAAACGAGTCTTTAGGGCTGCGCTTAACCGACATTGCAGTTCCTGCTACACTAAGCTCGAGGATTCGCTCCATGGCCGCCAGTCCATCCCGTCGAGTCTCCAGCGGCGAACGCATCAATGCCGCAGAGCCATCCGGACATCTTCAAGAGGCGCTGCGAAAGCGCGGCATTCGAGTGACACGCCAGCGGCGCGTGATCCTGCAGGTGATGGATTCGGCCGAGCAGCATCTGGACGTGGACCAAATCCTCGAGCGCGCGCAGAAAATCAATCCGGAAGTCCACTTGGTGACGGTGTATCGGACCATCGACCTGCTGAAGAAACAAGGGCTGATTGACGAACTCGATCTACTGCACCTACGTGGCGATCGCCATTATTACGAGACACACGGCCCGCGTGATCACATCCATGTAGCTTGCCTGCGTTGTGGGAAGGTCCGCGAGTTCGAATCCCGCTTGTATGAACAATTGAAGGATCAGATTTCGCGCGACTGCGATATTCAGGTGACCGTGTCGCGCACGGAAGTCGGCGGGATCTGCAACGATTGCCTGGCCGCGTCACAGAAAAAATAAAATAATCGAGGCGTCAGTCTGAAGTGATTGAGCCACATAGGGTGGCATTTCAGCCAGCGCTCCTCGTGTAGGCTACGAGAGCTTTGAGAGATGGTCGCGAACGCGATCGCTGAGGGCCTTCCCGTCGACGGCTTTGCCCGTGAGAGCATCTTTGGCCGCTTTTACTACCGCGCCCATCTGCTTCACCGAATTGGCCCCTGTGTCTTTTATGGCTTTGCTGATCGCGGCATCCATTTCGGCTTCGGAGGCGCCGGCCGGGAGGTAGGATTCCAGTACTTGGAGTTCGCTGGTTTCCTTGTCGACCAGATCCTGGCGTCCACCTTTGCCAAATTGATCGATGGATTCTTTGCGTTGCTTAGCGAGCGTCTGCAATAACTGGATCGACTCCGCGGGATCGAGCGGGCGCTTCTTTTCCACTTCTTTCAATTGAAACGCAGACTTCATCATGCGCAGGACGCTCAGGCGCATTTCGTCCTTGGCTTTCATGGCGGTGACGATGTCTTTTTGAATCCGCTCCGACAGAGTCATGTGAGGGCTCCCTGGTAAAAACTATAGCAGAGGCGGTTTGGGAGTACCGAGGATTATGGTTATTCCGCTATTTTGGACCAGAACTCCGCCGAAGTCTGGACGGGGATAATTTCAAAGTCGACGAGGTCCTCCCAGTGGCTGGTCCAGGCCGCCAACGATTCGGCATCCGCCGCTTCCATAAGTTGGAAACACTGAGACCCTGAAGTATCCATCCAGCTCGCGAGGTAATTAACGCCTTCCGGAAGCATACGGCCGATGCGGCGGAAGCGCTCCCCGACGGGCTTGATCCCACCGGTTTTGAACCGTTCGATGACCATAAACAGCATAACCGGCAGTGTACTTGATCTGGATGTAGCCGCAAGCCAGTGAGCCGCAGGCGCATTGACACGACACGGAGCGCACAGTAACTTGGAATGTTTTAGATACTGGGAAGAGACCGCAGAGGAGTGGCGGCTTTTACCCGGAAACGAGGACAAATGAAAGTTATCGTAGCGGACAAGATCAGCGAGCGCGGAGTAGAGCTGCTGAAAGAGACGGGCTGGAAAATTGTGCAGACTACGAAGGAAACGCTGACGAGCGAGTTGGCCGACGCGGATGCACTGATCGTGCGCAGCGCCACGAAGGTGACACCGGAATTGATGGACAAAGCGCCGCGGCTGCGCGTGGTGGGACGCGCGGGAGTTGGTGTGGACAACATCGATCTGGACGAAGCCACCAAGCGCGGCATCCTGGTGATGAGTACGCCCGGGGGAAGCTCGGTGAGCGTGGCCGAGCACACTTTTGCGCTGCTGTTGGCGCTGGTGCGGCAGGTTCCGAAGTTTGACGCGTCGATGCGTGAAGGCCGCTGGGAAAAATCGTCCTCGGGCGCGGAGGTGCGTGGCAAAACGCTGGGACTGATCGGGCTGGGGCGCATCGGCGGAGAAGTGGCGACGCGAGCCAACGCGTTCGATATGCGCGTGTTGGCGTTTGACCCGTACATCAGCGAGGCCGCCGCGCAGGAGTTAAACGTTGCGCTGGTGCCGCTGGAGAAATTGCTGGCGGAAAGCGATGTGATTTCGCTGCACACGGCCGTGAGTCCGCAAACGAAAAACATGGTCAATGCGGAATCGATTGCCAAGATGAAGAAAGGCGTGCGCATCGTGAATGCCGCGCGGGGAGAGCTGATCCATGAAGCGGATCTGGCCACAGCGTTGAAAAGCGGGCACGTGGCCGGGGCGGGCCTGGATGTGTTTGCGGAAGAGCCGCCCAAGAATTCGCCGTTGATCGGACTGCCCAACGTAATTTGCACGCCGCATGTGGCGGGTTCCACTGCCGAAGCGCAGGAAGAGCTGGGCAATCAGGTGGCGGTCCAGGTGCGCGATTATTTGTTGGAGGGCGTGATCCGCAATGCGGTGAATTTGCCCGCGCTATCGACAGATCAATACCGGCGCGTCCGGCCGTACCTGGTGCTGGCAGAGCAGCTGGGATCCTTGGTCTCTCAAGCAGCAGCCACGCGACCGGCGCGAGTGCGCATTCGCTATGCCGGCGAGTTAGCGGAAGTGGGAACACATTTATTGCGAAGCGCGGTCTTGGCTGGACTGTTGAATGCGGTGCTGGCCGGAAAGGTCAATGTGGTGAACGCACCGGCGGTTGCGGCCGCGCGCGGTTTGACCGTGGAAGAAGAAACGCGCCGGCGTGAACACGGATTTCCGCATACGCTGGAAGTTGCGGCTCTGCCGGAGAAGCCAGGCGCACCGGGATTCAGCGCGGAAGGCACGGTGCTGCACGATGGAACACCGCGCGTGATTAATATTGATGGCATCGCACTGGAGGCGCAGTTGGACGGCACCATGTTGTACCTGCGCAATGCCGATAAACCTGGAGTGATCGGGCATGTGGGGATGACTCTGGGGAAGCACGGAGTGAATATCGCCACGTTCGCACTGGGACGCCGCGAAGCTACTGTGGGCGCGGAAGCGGTATCACTGGTGCGGCTCGACGGGAAAGTGTCCGAGGAAATCTTGGGGCCGATCCGCGAACATCCGGCGATTACGGAAGCGAAACTGATTCATTTGAGCTAAGTGGAACGTTGCTGAGCGAAAATGCCCAGCGACCCGCAAAAACGAACGCACGGCGCGGAGGTGGCACAGGCATAAGAGCTGTGCTAACCTACAAATGCGCTTAAAAGCCTAATTTTAGGCGCTTGTCGGGGCGTGGCTCAGCCTGGCTAGAGCGCCTGGTTCGGGACCAGGAGGTCGGTGGTTCAAATCCACTCGCCCCGACCAATATTTCCCCTCTCGATTCAACAATTTACGCTGCGTTTCTTACTGCGACTTTGGTCCCAGATTTGGGTACAACAGGTACAACTGAGGGGTTTTTCTCCGAAAACGTAAACCCCAGTCCAACTTTCTCCGCTACTTGTTTCCTGTATTCCACGTCGTCCCGGAGCTTTGAATACCCGTCCGTGACGGTCTCGTCCGCATGACCGAGCCAGTAACGAATGAGATCCTCTGGCGTTCGGTTCTTGCGAAGCCAGGTTGTACGGAAACGGCGGAAAGCATGAAAGCCTGCCTTGGGTTGTCCCAACTTTATCAATGGTGGGTGCAATCCTCGTCTCAATAGGTTCGTCTGTGAGAGGAAATTCCCCTTCCTGTTGTGAAAGAGGAAGCCGGAAGTCCGGTTTCCCACATACGCCTTGAGCATCGCTGCCAGAGCAGGGCAGAGATCAACGTCTCTACGTCCAGCATCGGTCTTGAGAAAGTGTTCTAACTTCGTTCTCCGGACTTTCTGGCGAATGTAGAGCGTTCTGAAATCTTCTGAGATGTGCTTGTCTATTTCGAGTCCCGATGCTTCTCCAACACGGAGTCCCGTTCCCCCAAGCAAGGCACAAAACATCTGCTTGTACCCTCTGGAGAACCCGAGAATCCCGGTGATTACTTCGCTGGTGAAGTGGGGCGTGTTTTGTTTGCTCTTGTCCACCACTGGCATGTCGATGAATTCATGGTTCCATTTGCGAGGGAAAAGTTGTTCACCTTCCTCGTTAACAGCAGAAGCCACGACCGACTTCACGACCTGTGTGTAGGTATTGACCGTCTTGGGTGAAAGACCGCCGTTGACCATTTTTTCCACGAGCCCCTTGAGAGCGAGATTCCCGACATTCGATAGGGGAAGATCGCCAAGGTTCGGCAGAATCCATGTGTCAAGGCAGCCGCGCCACGATTCGACGGTCGCTGGAGCAATGGGTTTGCGCTTTCGTTGTTGCACGTGTTCGATCCACCATGCCGCCTGCTCACGAAACGTCACACCGCTAGAAATACCTTCCGCGTGGGCAAGGCACTCGGGTGTATCGGCTCCGCTTTCGGCAATGATTTCCTTTGCCTTCCTTTCTCGTTCGGATTTGGTCAGATGTCCAGGCCCGGAGATTGGGCATATCTTTTCACTTGCGTGCATTCGTTTCTCCTGGCCCACAACATCCTTCCAGAACCTAACGACGTAGTATTTACCTCTGACTTCAATGTGGCCACTTTGACCAGATCGGCGGCTCATACACTTTCTTCTTTCCCGCTTTTCTGGCGTCGCTCTCGCGACTGTATCAATCACGCGGCCCGACATCAATGGTGTGTTTGATTCCATTCTTGATTCTCAAAGTTTGTTGAAGTGGGGCATGGAAGACTAGTGGCCGGGCTCCCGATTGTTAGCGCCCTCCGAAGGAGAATTGGTTCTGGATTGAGAAGGGGGAAGGTTACGCTCGGCCATCGCCTTTTCCACTGTGTGACGGGCGTAGTAATTCGGATCGGTTTTATCCTCCGATCGGTAGTCGGCGATGCGCTGGATCACGACTTCTGGGTCGTCACCGCGGGCGAGCGCGCGTTTCGCGTACGCCCAATCCCGTTCGGATTGGCTTTTGTGGTGACTCGACGTTGTCCGCTGTCGTTGTTGGTACTCGCCAAAGTGTCGAGGGGCTTCGGGGGAGTCTTCCTCAATCGTGAAATCGCGGTTCGTATAGACTGCGTTGCTTTCCTGGCGCGCTTGGACGACGAATTCCTGAGGGAGTTTTCGATTGGCGAATCCCGGCAAGCGCAGTACGCGCGTCGAATCGGTTGCCGCTAAGTCCCCGCCGAACTTATTTGCGAGACTGTGAAGGAGCGACTCCGCCTCATCCTGACTAAATCCGCTTACTTTCCAGACGACTTGATGCTTGCCAGGAGAGGTATCGAGGACAAAGTTTGGCGCGGGGACTTCGGGAGAATTGCGTATTGCGTCGAGAGCCTCGTCGCCCTTTCTGTCGAGGTCGAGATAGAGGTGGCGGATATCCTTTATATTGTCCTTGGTCCGGTTGTACGCCCCATCCGTAATGGGATTCATTCCCACATATATGTCGGAACCGGCAGCGCTCTGATTCGCCAGCCAAGACTGAAAGCCTGGGCTCGCTATCGCTTCAGCCTTGGCGATGGTTTGAACCGTGTGGCCCGTGGAGCGATTCCGCACGAGGATCGCGGCGTTATCCTCAGGCCCGAACAGCTCCCGGACATACTCCGAAGCGGTGAGGTTGCGCGACACGAATTTGCTGTCAGCGCTCATGGGTGATCTTGCTTGGCAAGGAACACGGCGCCGTAGTCGAACAGGTCCGAGTCCGGGTCGTAGCTGTTGACTAGAAGAACTTCTGAAATGTATCTGCGGCCAGGCCGGCGCTCGACATGGATTACGACGTTGAGCGAATCCGCGATGTTGGTCTTAATTGCTCTAAAAGGCAGGTCTATGCCGCTTTGCAAGACACAACTGGTGAAGCGCGCCAGACCCTGTTGTGCGGAGCTCGCGTGAATGGTGGACAATGTGCCCGAATGTCCTGTGTTCAGGAGTTGGAGAAGATCGAAGGCTTCACTTCCCCGAACTTCTCCCAAGACGATACGGTCGGGGCGGTGGCGGAGGGCCGCTTTCAGGAGGTCGCGGATGGCCACTGGGGGAAGGCCGTTCTGTTCCCGGCGAGCTTCAAACCGGACAAGATTTTGCTGTGGCAATTGAAGTTCGGCCGTGTCTTCGATAACGAGGACTCGTTCGTCCTGGGGAATGAATTTTCCGAGGATTGAAAGTAGGGTCGATTTTCCGGTGCCCGTTCCGCCACAAATAAGCACGTTCTTGCGTGCCAAGACGTAGTCTTCGAGGTGGTTCGCGAGAGCGCGGTCGAGAGTCCCTTCGCGAATCAGATCTTCCATCTCGAAGTGGCGGGTGTTGAATTTACGGATCGTAAGCGTTACGCCGCCAAGGCTGCACGGCGGGATGACCGCGGCAACGCGGCTACCATCGGGCAGCCGCGAATCGAGAATGGGCTTCGATTCCGAGATGTCGTCACCGAGACGCCGGGCGATATTCTTGACGGCGACCATGAGGGATCGGTCGCCGATAGACACGCCCGGCACTTGTTGAAGGAAGCCCTGTTTTTCAATGAACACGCGGTCGGGACCGTTCACCATCACCTCGCTGATGGAGTCGTCGAGAATGAGGTGCTCGATGGGCTTCAGAAACGGCAAGATCACCTCGAATCCGTTCATTAGAGTTTTCCTTTCGCGAGCTGGACGAAATACGATTCGTTCAGGTCGTTGTAATACGGCTTCAAGTAGCAATACAGGGGGGGAATAGGGTTGAGCCCGTCGTACGCGACGGTGATGGACTGTGCGTTGCGCAGCTCCATGAAGGTCTTCATGTCGAAACGGTAGTCGCTCTGCGTGTTGTAGCTCTTGGAGGCGATGATGTTGGCTTTGTGGGAGAGGGCCTTGCCCGTGAGCCAACTGACTTTGGTGTCGTGCCCGCTTTCGGACAGGCTATAGGCAACTTTGAGTTGGTCTTCGCGTCCACAGAGATGGCTCGCCGTGCTCGCGGAGAAATCATCCGACAACGTCAGAAAAATCTTGGTGCGGAAGGTCTGGAGGAGCGTCCGCCAGCTATCGGCAGGCAACGCGGATTTGAGTGAGCTGATGCTCTGGGTGGCGACGATCGGAATACATTTCGGCTGTCGGGAGAGGCTGAAAAATTTCTCGTCCCCGGTCGGATCGCTCTCACCAACGGTGGCGAAGTGCTGGTACTCATCGCAGAGGAACAGAACTTGGCGGAAATGGCGCTCGGGATGGGCTTCCATTTCGGGGACACGATTGAGGACGGCACGCTCGAAGTCGAGCTTCATCATCACGCCCAAAGCCTTTGCGAGGCCGGCATTCATCCCAATGGGGAAATTCAGAGCGGCGACGACCCCCTGCTCAATAAGCCAAGCGAACGAAGGCAAGGGCTTACCGAACTGGTTGTTGGCATTCTTCTGGGGGTCGTAGCACTCTTTCTTCGGGCAGAAAACCCTTTTCACTTTGGTGTTGTCATCGAAGAGCGAAAGGAATACGGACACGCCCTCGACAATCGAGGTGCGGAGCTTGGGCTCGATGCGTTTCCAATCGTCGTTGAACCAACGCTGTACGGCTTGCAGCTGGGCTAGTTTTTCGGGATTGGCGCGGTCCGGGTCATGGACTGTGCGGGCCTCAAACGGAATGCCGCGCGTCCTTAATATGTCGCGCAGTTCGGAGGTAGCGGGTGCGAGGAAGCGATCTGCCTTTTCGTCATGCACGAAACCGAGACCCACGAGGTCGGCAGTACGTTCCCCATATACCTGCGGCGCGACCGCCGCATAGTGGTGGCCGAGAATGATATCCTCGGCCTCCGTGATCCGTGCTTCTAGCAGCGGCGGAGAAATTGCGCATTGGTAGACATCAAAGAAAGTGACGTAGTCGTAGGCGGCTTTATGAAGAAGGATGATGAACTTGACGAGATTGGTGTACGCCTGCTGCCAGAAGGGTTCCTTGCCGCGGCCGAACAGGTTGTTCAGGAGCGACGCGATGTTGTACGCCAGAGCGTAAGCGTCCAAGTCGCTGTGAAGAGGGTTGTAGCAGTACTCGGAATCGAGGCCGATTTCGATGTAATCCTCGGCTCGACTGTGCCGGGTGAGAATCTCTTTTACCTTGCGGCAAAAGTCACCTTTGACTTCGAGGGTTAAGCCACCGATGCGCTTGTCTTTGTCGTCGGCTTTGTACGCCAGAATTTGCTCAGCGAAGGGATACATTGCGCATGAACTTTTTCCACTGCCAATGGCTCCCAAGATCGCGATTCCGGTGAACAAACCGCGCTCGGGGATCGTGAGCCAATAGGGAGCCTTGGCTGGTACGGGCTTGCGCGGGTTGTGCACTTCCCCGACGACAAGAAAGAGGTCGTCTCTCTTACTAGGATCAGGATACTTGGGCAGACCACCGGGCGAGATGTGCTCGCGGGCCTTGAGCGTAAAGATGTAGAGACCGGAGAGCAGCGTCAAACAGAGCAAGTAGGGTGTGGTGAACAAGAGCGTGTAATAGAGGTACTTGAAGCTCAGGAAGGCCTGCGGAGCGCGCATGGCAATGACGCGCAAAAAGATCTGCTGCTCAGGGAATGGATGGGCGTAAAACAAGAAGGCTCCTATGGCCATCGCGAGAAGAGCCGAGATAAAGGCGCGCGATTCGAGTGCTCTCTGCATCAAGCCCTCGCTCGCGCTTCGGTAGGTTGGGCTTTGTCTGTGCCAGACTGGGCTGTGCGGCGCGTCTCACGCCACTTGCGGTAGTCCTGATCCCTCCAGAGCACTTTCTTGAGCACGGCGTTGACGACGTGGTCGGCGTTGCTCTCGATGAACCGAGCGTAGTCTTCGAGCAGTTCATTGACCGGCTCTTCGAGTCTTACTTCTCGAGTCATGATTCCTGGTGCTTTCTTAACGATCGGCATATTGCTCCTCCTCTGTGATCTGTCTTTCTTCCGAACTCCCCGTCACCGTGGAAAAAGAGCCGGCACGAATTACCGTGCCGGAGGGCGGGAGCGACCCCAAAAACTTTTTGGGCGGCTGAAAGCCGAAAAAGTGGGGTCGCTCCCGCCCGATTTGACTTTTTTTCCACGGTGACTTTCCCTTTCCTCGGTTTCGTAATGCTCCGCTTTGCAGGAACTTCGGATCTCGTGCGGGTGAAGAAGTGTCAATTCGAAAAGTGCAGAGCGTAATTCTTACCTTCTTCACTCGGTACTCCCCGAATTCTCGACAGGTGCGATCCGTTGCAGCAGAAATGTGTCAAAGCCAACGGTGTGCGTCCTATCATTCGTTCCTACCTCCTGGCGAATGCCGATTTCGCTGACTCGGCCATTTTTCCATCCGCGATAGAGCCCTTCGAATCTTTCGCCGGTAAACCTGGCCCGCGCATGGTTGCGGAAGATGAGATCGGCGTCTGTCACCGCCGCGTATTGTTTTTCATCCCACGCCTTGCGCACGCGGAAGTACCGAAGCAGGTCGCCCGCGATATCCGATTCGAGTGGAAGTTTCACGAGGGAATGGAAGATTTCCATGGCTTTCTCGAAGTGAGAATCCGTGCGGGAAGCATAAACAAGCCGGAACTCGGATAGCTGACGAAAGAGAGGCAGGTAGTGTTCCAGATGGCGAATGAAGTCGGTGAATGCCACCCCACCTTCATGGATGTAGGTAAACGTCACCACAGGCGAGGGGAGAACGAAGAACATCGGAAACTTATCCACGAAGTACCGGACGGAGGTGCTGGGGGTCTTGTGACCTAAGTAGAGTCTGGCCGGAAGATAGTGTTTCTGGATGTTCAGAGCACCACAAAAGAAGCGCACTTTTTCGGGCTCGGTTTCGAGGTACTGATACCCCTGGTTGAGGAGAACGAAATCGAGGATGGCGATGCGGCGCTTGATGAAGTCGAACTCGTGCTCGCGGCGGTTACGAAGATTTTCCTTTTCGATCTGACGATAGAGCCGTCGCGCGAACAGGTGATAAACCACGCCGCTCTTGGGAAAACACTCCATGCGAGCATGGTGTTTGGTTTCGAGCTTGCTCCAGAAAGTGGTGGTCCGTTTGCCCCAATGAGCGCCGGTGAACGCGAGGAACTGGCGGGCGGTAAAGTAACCGGAGTGGGTGGCGACAATGTAGAGAAAGCGGGTTTCCACTTCGGTGTAACCGAGGGCTTTTAGGGCGTCGAGATGGGCGGATGAGATGTTCATAGCGAAAGGATTCCTGCGGTGAGTTCGCGTTCATCCAGAATGCGGCGCAAACGCGAAGCGTCTTCCGGGCGGCTGTACATGGAGAACCCCGCGGCGGCCTTTTGCGCCAAAGCCCTGGGGCGGTATTCGCGTGTTGCCAGTTCGAGGTCTACGTGGCGGACATCAAGCTCGGAGGTCTCATATTCGACGCGCATATCGGGAACGGGAATCTTTCCATTGACGAGCAGAAGGCCGTGCTTTGCGGCAATCTCATTCTTGCGATCCCGGTTGTCTTTTTCGGAGCCAAGCAGCGCAAGGTCGCGATTCAGGTTCCGTTTCAGTTCGTAGTCCAGGATGACGCGCAGCGGCCTGCCTCCGGCGCGCTCAATGCGAGCGGCCTCTTTCTGGTAAAGGCGATAAAGATCGGCATCGTGTTTGACTTCGCGCGGTTTGACCAAACCGTGGTAAATGGGCTGATCGTCGGGGAATTGGTTTGTCCTCTTGAGAAGGCGATGCCCGGTCTTTGTGAGTGTGACGACTCGGAGGGTCTTCTTCTGCGAGATTGCAACAGTTTTGTCGGTGAGTAGAGATTGCCGTGCGAGGCCCCGGATATCTCTCTCCACACGTTCGCGATTACCGCCGTAGGCATACTTCGCGAGGTCCGACACGGGAATCACGCGGAACCTGCCGATTTCCTTCAGGGAATGCATCTCGGAATCGCAAAGGCGATACGCGCGGTCACGGACGTAATAGGTGCGCGGGGAGTCGCTCCACCCATCACGGGTGGGGTGTTGTTCGCGGAGCTCGCTACCCTCGGATCGCGCAAGGGATTCCGGCCCATCGTTCCTGTCGATTCGCGCATCGGGAGGCGTGGATGTGCGCTGGCGGACCGAGCGGCGCGGCGACGTGTCGCGCGTGTCCTGCGGATCGTGGGAAAAGGCGTCGCGCGACACTAGTTGAAGTCCTCCTCGTTCATTGGAACGGGCAGATCCGCATGGGTGACATTGAACTGTTTGTCGAGGTGCGAGAGTTTGCGCCCCGTATTCTTTAGAAAGAACCGCCGACCGATGGCGAGAGCAGCGCCAAACAAATTTGCGAACAGCACGGCGAGGAAGATGAGAATCGTGGTTCGGTACGCGTGGAACAGGACCGCTTTATAGCGGGCCATGAACTTCAACTGGTCGAGGAGCCAAAAGCCGTAACCCAGCAAGAGGACGATGGTGAATAGCAGCGCGTTGGCGATCATTTCTTTGCTCTTGCGGTGGGGGAGAATCGCGATGCGGCTTCTCCTTGAGATTCAGTGGGGAGCGGGCGGGAAGCCGTTAAGCAACGGAGGCCCTCCAGAAGCGCGCCGGTTGTTCCACTGGCAAGGTCCAAGAGGAAGGGCTGTGGCCTAAACGGGGGCGAAAGAAGGTGGGGAAAGATGGAAGTGGCGCGCGGAGGTTGGGCCGAGTATGCGAGGCGTCTGCCTGCGACCTCTCGCGGCTGGGTGTGGACTCCGGTCCTCATTTGAACGCCTCGTCTTCCCGGAAGTAAGTAACGCTCAGGCCCAAGGGATTGATCGGAATGAGTTCGTTGGGGACGTGGGATTTGAAAAGGAACACAAAGTTGGCGGTGTACAGATCGCGCTTCAGCTCGCTATGGTCGGCGGGCGAGTAATAGACCATGTAGAAGTCCACGCGTGCGCGGAAGGGTGGGGTTTGCATCTCTTCGAGCGCGACTTTCTTCACGTCCACATCGATCTCCGGGGCGGCGGTGTTCGTGATGAATTTCTTGATGATGTCGTCCTTGCGGTAGGCGTCGAGGATGCCGTTAGCAAGCTTGCCGTCAAGGAAGTAGAGCGACTTCGAAAAGTCATCCTGAATGGTGTAGCGGTTGCGACGGTAATAGAGGGTGCAAAACTGGGAGAGAAAATATTTTGCCTCGGCGTCCTGGGGTTTGTATTCGAGGTTGTGGTAGTTGATGGCTTCGGCGCGGCCCAAGTCGTCGATGCGGATCACCAGCGGGCGGAAGTTCTGGAAGGTGCGGATGGTCCTGAGATCGATGAGCGCCAGGGCCACACAAACAACGGACAGAAGCGCGAGGGCAATCTTGAGATAGGTATTCGTCACCATAGGATCACCGCAGGACTCGAGATAGAGGCGTTTGGCATCGTAGAAACTCTTGTCGTTGTTCATCCGAAGACCCTTTCCACAATCGCGGCGGAAGATCCGCCTGCTGTGCCGCTGAAGATGTGATTGGTCAAAGCGGGCACCTTGAGGAGGGTGTAGATCGAGGCGAGAAACGTAATGAAGAGGACCGGAAACCATGCAATGAGCTGAACGATGGAGAGCGTGCCCGCGGGTGGGAGGCGCAAGGCACCGAGCATGAGGTTCCCAATGATATAGACCACCGCTGCGGCGATGACCTGATAGAAGGCGTATTGGATAAAGCAGCGGAACCAGCCCCAGAAGAGCCACTCCATTTTTGGAACAATGAAAAACGGAATGAAGACCGGGCCCACCAGGACGCAAACCGCCGTGGCAATGAATCCATAGGCGATAACCACAATGGCCACGGCCTGGGCTGCGGCGAGCAAGATGGTCACGAAGACGTAGATGGCCGTTCCGAAGATATCTCCCCAAGTCGGTGAATCCATGCGCGACTCGAAGTCCGCAACTTGCGCCACGACATTCTGGAGTTGGGCCTGATCGATCTGGCCCGACAGGAATTGCGCTTCATTCGTAACGAGATTGTGGAAGCTGACGCCGACACCGGGAATCGGCGCGTTGTAGTAATTGACCATGGCAAAGCCGAAGCTGATGGTGAGGAGCAAGCTAGCGAAATTATCGAACTGAAACGCATACCGGCCGCTGGCGGCGGAAAGCGCGGATTTGATTCCGAACCACGCGATGAGGATTGTGGCGAACGAACGAAACAGATTCTGGCCCATAGTGTCGAAGAAGCCGAGGTTCTGGGTGAGCAAGGTGTTGATGGCTTGGAAGATGTACTGCAGATAGTCGGTTTGCACTGCCGTCAGCTCCTTCGACGCTCGGGCGTCTATCTCCACAGCCTCACGGCATGCGGAAGGTTTGAAGTGAATTGGTCAGGGTGCCGGTCATCTGGGTCATGTTGACGCCGAGGCTGGCCTGGCGCTGGATGTCGGCATTGATGGAGTTGGTCGTGGACTCGCGCTGCTGCTTGGCAAGGATGGTTTGCATTTCGAGAAGGGACGCGAGGAGTTTGTTCGAGTCCTGGACGGTGCGGAGGGTCATGACTCCCGCCGCGTTGATTTTGTTTAGAACGGAGACTTCGCTATTCAGACCAGAGTCGCTGGAGTACGAGTCCTGTTCGAGGTTGCCGATCTGTGTCTGGATATCCTGGGCGCTGCCCCGGATCGAGCCGATGGTGGCCATGGCGTTGATGTTGGCGCCGTCCACGAGTTGAACGGTGGCGTATTGCGATTGCACGCGTTCCAACTCAAAAGGGTCCATCCCGGAAAGGTGGTCCGGGCTGTACGGGAGCAGTTGCGTTGTAGACCTTTGGTACCCGGTGTTGATGTTGGGCAGTACGCCGGTGTTGATGCCGTTAATCCACGAGACGGTGTTCCCGAAGGTGTTGAGCGAGGTGACATTGCGCCATTGCGAAAACAGAGCACGGTAACGAGCCGGCATGTTGCGGATGAAGGTGGCCATCTGCATAGCGAGATTGAGCTGGTTGGTGATCTGGGCGTAGCTCTTTTGCAATTGCAGGAGATGCTGCTGGAGCTGTTGATAGCGAAGCAGCGCGTTTTGATAATTGGTGGGGTCGTACACGATCCCAATCCCGAGTTGGGCAGAGGCGGTACCGACGCACAATCCGATGGCGAGCAATAACAGGAGGACCTTTCGTTTCATCGCACTTTCATCCTTTCTTTCTTGCCTTCACAGGTCGGAAGGCATTTTGTGGTTGAGGTAATCGGGCAATGCGAGATCGCCCGCGAGATAGACCTTCACGCGGTGGCCTTCGCGAATGGTCACCGTGGGCATGATGTTTAGGAACTTGTCGAGGATTTGCGCTGCGGACTGCGCCGTGCTGACAGCGAACCCCTGACGCATGAGATCGCCACCCGTTGCGTTGAGTGCGCCTCCGGTGCCCGCTTCACCGACGGCTCCAAGCGCGCCGACGGCAAGCGAAACACCGAAGATGCGGAGGTAGTGGTTGTTGACTTGATCTCGGAGACCGGTGTCGCCAATCTGGTTGAGACCCTTGAATTGGTCGAGACTAAGGGAATATCCGTCGGGCATGAGCACGCGATGGAATACAACGGCGAGGCGTGTTTGGCCGAAGGTATCCACCTTCTTGGTTTCACCCAGCAACTTTGACCCTGCAGGAATCAGCAGGTGCTGGCGGTCATTGGAATAAACATCGGTGGAGAGCAGACACTCGACGGGGCCGGCAAAGCCGCCATCGAGCCGGTTGATGAGCACGGTTTCGAGGATGGTTCCTTCAAACAAGACGTAGGATTTTCCTGCCGCCGCATTAGCCGTCATGGCCGACACGGCGGCAGGATTTTTGACTTCCTCCTTTCGGTCATGTGTTGTTTCCGCGGAATCGTTGCGAACTGGCGCGGGAGAAATCGAATTGGACTGCATCTCTTTCAAGAGTTGCGGAAACTGTAATGCGTCTGGAACCGAAGGGGGCGGAGCCGGGGCGGCAAGCGGAGTTTCGGTTGCCGGGGCCGTCGAGTTCGGAGGAGTTTTCCGGTAACTGAGAGCGACGTTTGAGGCGAACAGCGAGACGTAGGCGCGCCGCTTCCGTTCGGCCTGGATCGGGTCTTCTTCCGCGCGCTGCTCGCCGCTGCCAACAGATCCAGGTTGTTGGGGATCTGCCGCGTCATGCGCGGCAACCCCGAGCGAGCGGGTCTGCTGCGCGAGCGCGGTCTGGGCGAGAAGTTGTTGGCGCTGCAAATCCTGGATGCGGTTCTGCATCTCGGCGATTTTGGATTCGTTGACTTCGAGAGGCACCTGTACGGGCGTGGCGGAGGAGGCTGCTTTGGCGGGCGTCTGCGGTTTTTTGCCCCCGGTCAGCCACATGATGGCGACCATGAGAAACGCCACTCCGATGAGAAGCCAGGACTGGACGTTCTTCGGCAGAAGGCCCTGCGGCTTCGGTGCCTTTTCCTGAACCTGCACGGGTTGTGTGGGTTGAGTCATTCTCCGACCCTCAGTTCCCCGCCACGCGCCGGGCAAACGGCAGCTTCTTTTTGCCGATAGCGAGGTAGCCGTTGTCGATGATCTTCGGTGCGATGTAAACGCCGTTCTCAAACTGGAAGGAGATCAGGTTCGGTTTGCCGTCCTTTATTTCATAGAGAGCGGGTTTTTCCCGCGCGCCGCACTTGATGTAGGTGAAGGCGTCGTCGTGGTAGATGGCGGAAACCAGGAATGGCTCGCGGCCCGCTTTCGGGTCGAGGGGATAGTCGAACTGGAGTTTGGTTGCGTAGGTTGATCGGAAATGGTTGACCTGGTCGGCGGACTGGACCTGCGCGGCGTGTATCTGCTCCGCGGTCTGAGAGCGCAAGGTTTCAAGTTCCTTCTTGTACGCTTGGGCTTCGCCTGCACTGACATAGCCACGCAGCCCACTGTTGGCCGGAACGCCGGAACTTTCCTTCGGCTCCACAAAGAGTTTGAGGTCGGGTTCGGCATTCGGCTGGTTGCTGATTTCGGTGAGCAAAAACGAATAGACGTGTCCGCTCGCGGTGATGAGGTTTAGGTTGCTGCGGATGCCAGCCTGGGCGGGGTGGACGTAGCAGAGGTTGTGCGCGCCGTTGATGACCCAGAATTCCTTGTCGCCGGTCGTGAAATCGAGAATCTCTTCATCCTCCGGTAGAACGATGAGCGTTGAAAACCGGAGTTTGGCGTGGACGGGAACAATGTCCTCTTTCGAATACTTCACGACACGGGCGGCGGTTTCCGTCGCGGCGCGGGTTGCGGAAACGTAAAAGACGGCAGCGCCCACAGTGAGAACAGCAAACAGCCGAAAGAAAGAGCTATGCGACTGACGGTGAGAGATTTGTTTCACTGATTTGCTCCTTATGTGTTGGATTGGTGCTTCTGGAAACCTTGGTCGTGATCGGAAAAAATATCGACAAACCACTGCACGCCTAAAATGACTGCGGTGGTAAGTCCTGCGAGCGCGAGGGGCAGGAACGTGTAAAGGGGATCGCTGCCCGACATCCAGGATTGAAGCGAGCAATGAACAATCACGGGTGCCCTCCCGCCAGGATTTCGAGGCCTTTTTCGAATCCGTGCATCTCGAACGCCTCTTTGCGTTTCTTGTTGTCGTAGGGATCGTTTGTGTAGAGCCAATAGCTCTTGGGATCGACATTGAGATTGGCGACCTTCGCAAGCTCCGGGGTCTTAATCAGGAATTGCTGTTTGGGAATGAGGCCGGAGATGAGTTCGACTTCGGTTTCGTTCAAATGGAACTGGCGGCGGTAAAGGTCGCGGTCCATATCGGGATTCGCGAGGAATATTTTCGTGGCGCAGCTCTCGATAATTACGTCGAGGATGTCCGAGCGCTTGAGTTCGTCGAGCGATTGCGTCGAAAGGATCATGGCGGCGTTGTGTTTCCGCCAGGTCTTGAGGGCCTCGACGACGTATCGTTGGATGGCAGGGTTCTTCAAGAACACCCATGCTTCGTCAATGAAGAAGGCTTTGAAAACGGAGCTAATCTGCCGGTCGGCAATGACCGCGTTGGCGCGATGCAGGATGTAGAAGAGCAGCGGCTCCAGAAGTTCGGGGTACTGGCTCATGCGCTGGAAGTCGAAGCACTGGAAGCGGGAGAACGAAATGGTGTCACGGGCGTTGTCGAATAGAAACCCGAACTGGCCGCCGCGGGTCCACTTCGAAAGTCGACTCGCCATGTCATGGCCGAGTGTGTTCGCGAGCACGCCCAGCGTGCGTAGCGCCGGGTCTACCTGGTAAAGGTTTTCCACCTGATGGAAGAGGTCCCGTTCGGTGGCTGGGTCGAGCTCGCCGGCCCGCTGGCCCTGAATCAGGACTTTCAGGAAGAGAGCGAGGAAATCGAGGTTTTCCTTTGTCGGTGGCAACGAGAACGGGTTGATTTTGAAATTGTCGGATTCCAGACCCACGCGAATGTAAGAACCGCCAAAGAGCTGCGTGAGGCTTTCAAAGCTGCCGCCCAGATCGAAGATGAACGTGTGCGGATCGTATTTCTGCAGATTGGTGATGAGGAAATTCAAAAGGAAACTTTTGCCCGCGCCTGTTCGCCCGAGAATCATGGTATGGGCCACGTCGCGGTAATGGAGATTCAGGAAGTACGGTGTGCGGTGGTTGGTTTCCAGGACCGCCAGATACTCCTGCCGGAGATGTGAGTTGCGAGGCTCGCCACAGTGAAGGGTGAAGAGAAACGAAAAATCGGCGTAGTTGGTATTGAGCAAATATAGGGAACGCAAGTTGTGAGCGTGGTTGCCGGGAACTGCGGCGAGAAAGGCATTCAGCAGGTTGTATTTTTCTTCATAGAGCTGGGCGTCGTGTACGCTGAACACCTTATAGAAGTCGGCGCATGCCCGGTCCACCTTGGCCATGTCGAGGTCGTAAATCACGACGGTTAGGGAAAACTGGCCAAAATAATTCCCGTGCAGCTCGATCTCCTTAATGCCCTCCCCGAGTTCCCGAACCTGGGATTCCTTCGAATCGTCGAGGAGCACGTCTTGTGTGGGCGCGTCGTTGAGACTGACTTGGCTTGCGAAGGAACGCTTGGTGTTGTGAAAATGGCGGCGCTTCGTCTGGATAATCCGTCGCATCTTGCCGGAATCTTCCTTTTTCCATTCCGTTACCACGTAATAGTTCGCTTCGACTTCGAGCAGGCGTTTGAAAATGAGCGGAAAGCTCTGGGCCGAGGGTTCCTTGAGGGTCAAAACCTTGACGTAGTAATCGTCGACGCGAAGATGTCCGCGATGACATTCGATGGGAGATTCCGGGAGATAGTAGTCGAGAAAGGTGTCGCACTTGAGTTTGGCAAATTCGAGTTTTGCGGGATGGAAGTTCAGCGTTCTCTTGAGAACGCGGAAAGCCTCTTGCTTGTCGAGCATGCGGACAGGAAGGAAGTCGCTGACCTGAAGGATAAAGCTGCGAGCTTTTTGAAGCAGCGCGGCCTCGGCATTACTGATGTGTTGCCCAAGGGCGACAACCTGCTTCTGGGAAGAAAAGTGCGCTTGGAGATCGGCGAGGGCCTTTTTCGGGTTCTTCTGAAACTCTGCAAGCGCGGCTCCGAGCTTGTGCACAGCCTGAAAACCCTGATACAGAACCACGTAATAGAGGGACAGGGAAAACAGCGTGTCGGCCTTGCTGCCGAGATAGGCAACGCGATTCTTGATCGCAGCGTCTACGATGGAGTTTCCATAGAGCTTGTACGGGATAGTCTCGTTGTTGCGCTTGAAGAGATACTGGTAGACGCAGTAGTTTTCGTCGAACAGTTTCAAGGCGGATTCGAGACGCTTCGTGAAACCGTCAATCGAAGCGGCGTCGAGACACTCGTAGTCCACACCGCGAACTTCGAGAATGACGCCGACTTCGCCGGTCTTCGTAAGAAAGATATTCGGCCCGACGAAGCCGTAGAGATTGACCTGCTCGCTGAGGGAGCCGGTCTCGTCGTAGTTTTTGAAGATGCGGCTAAGCCTGAGCATGGTCTTCCCTTCGGATAAGAACGGGAGTGAACTTCATGGGGTCGTATTGGGCGCGAAGTCTCGCGGCCGTCAGCAAAAATCGAAGAATCTGCGGATCGCTCTGAGTGGCCCAGCGCGCCAGGACGTAGAGCAACAAAAACATCAGCAACCCGCCGAACAAACTGTTGAGCAGGTTGAAGGTGGCGGCACCGAGGCACATGGCAAAGAAAAAGAGCTTTCGCTCGGCCCCGAGGATGGTCAGTGGCCGGGACAGCGACCGATGCACTCTGTTAATTCGTCTGGCTTCTGCCATTTGTGGTTCTCCCGCGGGGGTGCCTGATTTAACTGCCAGGGAATAGCCACGAAAGAAAGTTCACCGCTGCGATGGCCATGCCGACGCCGAAAAGCACACCGGCAAGAACGCGTTTCGAGCCCCCCTCGCCGAAGGCGAAGGTGAGGCCGGCGACGACGATAGCCACGAGCGAGAGGCCACGCGCAATGGTGCTGGTGAACGCTGTCTGGAGTACGCTGACAGCGTTTTCCCACGGCGAAGTTCCGGTTTGGGCGAACGCAGGAGCGGCAAGCAGGAGGCCGATCGCCACGGAGGTCACGCCGTGGACGAGATTTGGAAAAAAACGTTTGCGGATGGTTTTCATGGAACCTCACAAATAGATTTTCGAAGCACACGTTCCCGAGGGGATTTCACACGGTCCCGACGAAAGAGCGCAGATTCCCGACGCGGTTTCCCCGCTCCTCCGGCTTCCGCAGATGCCGCGAGCGATCCCGCCGGGGAGCCCGGCAGTGCGGGCCTGGCCGTTCCGAAGGAAAGCACCGCCGGCAAAGGGTCACAAACGATTTGCCGTTGATGCCGGAAGTTCCGTGTGAACCCCCTCTCTATACCTAATCAGCGGAAGGAGGGAAAAACGTGTCGCGCAAGAGTGAAAATATATTTCGAAGTGCCTGCGACACGTTTCCGAAAAAGAAGGGTCAGGGGCAAACGACGACAATAGAGGAGGGGGGACTTCACGGGCGCGTCCGGTGGTCTCCGCTCGCCAGTTTTCGGAGCTTGCCGAGGAGCCGCTTGAGCCGCTGACGCTCGGCATTTGAGAACGCACCGTTCTCGGCTCCGCCTTCGAGCTTGAAAGTGATGAGGAGATTGAGCTCGCCAGGGGTAAGCGTTCTACTTTCGACAGCGCGGGTGAAAAAGTGCCGTAGCAAGGCGGCACGCTCGAAGGAGTCCGCGGCGGATTCCGAGGAGTTAGTTTCTCGAGGGTCGTCTGATCGGGGCGCCTCTAGCGGAGACTTGCCTTCCCGGGCCGCCCACTCAAAGGTCGAGCGGCGTACCCTCCGGGCGACGGCCCACGCGAGATAACTGTGACGTTCAGCAAGACGCCCGGAAGCGAGATATTCGAGCAGCGCGCCGAGGGCTTGCTGCGCGGTGTCTTCCCGAGAGAGAGCGGGATAGCGTTGGCGCACCCGGCGGACGGTAGAGTGCAGCACGGGGAGAAACAAGAGAACGAAGACGCTGTCGGCAACGCTGCCGGGAAACTGCGTCCGCGACTCAAGCAGTTCGAACAGGAGTGGGTCGGACGCCGAATTCCCATTCAGGGACTGGAGGTGCAACAGGAGATCGTCGACGGTCGGGAAGGCCGCGAGATGCGGACCCGAGCGGAGAACGATGCGGTGGCCTTCGTGGTTCTCGGGGTCGCGAAGCTCCGTGCGAAGTCTTTCCTCAATCAAGCAAAGGGGGCAGTGGCAGTTGGGCCTCTCGTTCATGACCGGTCTCCAGGCGTTCGGGAGTACGGTGACAGAACGGGGGACGGGCTCTGCCGTATGGGCCTTTCGCGGCGCCGCCACGAACCGCATCTTGCGGGTGCACATCGTGCGTAGGAAGGTGCCGCGTGTGTTGCATTTTCGGAGTTTGGCCGGGATCCCGGCCAAGACAGTGCCACAACGAATAAAAAAAGGGCCTCCCGGCGAAGGCGGGAGGCCCTTTGGATGGCCGCAGCTAGTACGGAATCTCGTCGGACCCTTCGGGAGCTTGTCCCGCAGCAGCGGAGGCAGCGGCTTCCGGCTGGGGTTCGCTGCGATCAAGCTTGCGCACGACATCGGCGCGGATGGACCACGAGGTGGTCTTGGTCGTCGCCGATTTCTTGCCCTTGCCGTTCGGCCGCTCGTAGGTCGAGCTGACGAGTTCGCCTTCGACGAGGATATGGGACCCTTTTTTGATGGCCGTAGCCACATGCTCGGCCAAACGCGGACGAAAGACCACGACCCGATGCCACTCGGTCTTGAAGGCCCATTCGTCCTCGGTGGTCTTCCAGGAGCGCTGCGTGGCGACGGAAAGAACGGTGAATTTCGCACCGCCATTCCGCGCTTGGCGTTGCTCCGGGTCGGCACCAACAAACCCGACGAGAGTTACCGCGTTTAAGTAGGACATAAAGTTTGATTCTCCATTTTCTGCCCCATTTTCCTGGGGCACAAAAAAGCGAGGGCTTCTGCTTCCAAGGCGAGCGGCTGCATTCTGGGAGGGACCCAAAAGAAGCAGAGGGCGGAACCGAGAAAGCAGAAGACGCGAAGCCGCTGGACGCAGGAATTAGCCCGAAGCAGTGACCAGGAAAAGGAGTGGCAGAAAAATGGACGGCCTACGACACGCGGGAAGTGTCGGTTGTGAAGAAGGGGACCACGTGAGCAACGGCTGCTGGAATAGCGGAGGAAAAGCAGATGACGCCTTCGCCATGCGGCCCGAAGCCAGGCGGGTGGAACTCTCGTTGCGAGCGGCAACGATTCGGCACCGCGTCGCGAAGTGGTAGACGGGGAGCCGAGAAACGGTGAAGTTGCTGGGCGCAGGAATTGGCGCGAAGGAACGCCGAGGGAGAAAGCGGCTGAAAAAGACGGCCTAGTGGTCTCAAGAAGAATCGGCATAAGGACCAGGATCACGGCGGGAAAAACGGATAACAATTCAGGTGCTTGCGAAATACGCGCAAGAAGGGCGAGTGAACTCTCGTTGCGAGTACCCGTCAGCAGAGGCGTTCCCGAGCCACGCTGCAATAGTGCGCATCGAGTTCGATTCCGAGGAAACGCCGGCCCGCCAGCTTCGCTGCGAGCAAAGTCGACCCCGAGCCACAAAACGGGTCCATGACCACATCGTCCGGCTGCGAGAAGGACTTGATGAGCGGGGTGAGAATACACAGCGGCTTTTGCGTTGGGTGCAGCCGGTTGCCGGAATAGTTCCACGCGAGCACATCCGGAATGCGCACAGCGGGAAGCGCGGGATTGCCCTTGGTGAGCAGGTAGGCGTTCTCATGGTGGTAGCGCAAGAAGCGCTCTTTCGAGGCATACGGCTTGGTGAACGTCAGGTGGCCGCCGAGATGAAACCCAGCCGCACGCCACGCTGCGATGAACTTGTCGGCATGCGACCAGCTGTAGAAGGTGACGCAAAAGGAGTCGCGGCGGAGGACGCGGAAGATTTCCGCAAACGCGGGCACCAGCCAGGATGCGTCGGCGTCGTTGGCGATTCGCCGGCCAGTGCGGTCGCAGTAGCGCACGAGATAGGGGGGGTCGGTGAGTGCGAAATCGGCACAGCCTGGGGCGATGCTCCGCATGATTTGGACGCAATCGCCCAGCAGCACCGTATCTTTCAGGTTTTCGTGGACGGACTGTGTCGTCGGTATTGGTTTTCCTTGCGCGATATTCATGAGGGTTCTCCTGTTTCGGGGAGCTCTGCTCCCTTCACAAAGCGCAGCGGGAGCAGGAAACGAAACGGGGAACCAAGCGAAGCGATGGGCAAGTCCAGCCGGAACGGGCCGCACGCTTGAGTGACAAGGCTTTTTTTGTGGCGCGAGAGCTGCTAGAGACGGCGGTAAGCGCGCAGTTTTAGCGGGACAGGCATATTGCGGAGCGGCAGGTCGGAGAGCGCAAGGCAAACGGTCCAGGAGACGCAGGTCCATTCAATAGGAAAGTGGGTCGTTTTGCGGGGCTGCGGACGCGATTCGATGTTTGGCGGACTAACCTTCAACATTCAGAGGCTGGGCCGAAGATTCTTTACTCGATCTGACCACAATCATGCGCGGTTGCGGCCGGGTGAAGTTCTAGACTACGCATCCTTTTGGTATGCTCGGGGCGGGAGGGTAAACCCATGACGGCTCCTGAAGCAAAACTCGAATACCGGATCGAACGGGATGGTAACAAGTTCGTGGCAATCGACTCGGACGAAGAGACCGTAGGCGTCTTCGACAGCGAGAGAGAAGCGCAAGCGGACGTTGCGCGCGCGAAAAAAGAGGACGCCATCTGGGAACGGACCAAGGAGTTGATGCGCCATTCGGTTCGGACGATCATGGCGGAATTTGAGATGGACATGGAGACGGCGCTGAACTGGGTCAATGCCGGCGCGGGAATCACGGCACTCGGGATGAAGGAGGGGGACGGGGAACCGAAGCATTGAACGGGAAGTCTGCGGACTCCACGGTAATGGGTCAGTTTCCGGTTTCCGCTTTATTCGAGACGTAGGGCGATATTCCTTCGCAAAATAGTGTGTCTATTTCCCGCAAACTGAAGGGTCAATGTCTTTTAACGAAGCGACTGCAACAACGGTTTTGAAACGCGGGTGAGAGGCGCGATGGTCCTATCTTCAGTATTGAAGTGATGGCCCCTGTAGTAATCGTCGCGCCAAAGTCCCGTAAATTCTGGGCAGATCGCTATGTGGTACGTGATGGTATTGAACAAGCTGACCTGCGACAAAAAGCCTGTTCGCCCGTTATTCCAATCAAATGTAATGAGATGTCCATTTGTTTGTCGGGATAGCGGTTTATCGTCGTACAGAATCGGCTTGTGAAACGGAAGGACGACGGGCATCTGCGCTGTCCAACTCGGTGCTGCCCCGTAACGAATGTAATTCCTGACATCGTCGAAATCGGGTCGCAGGACAAAATTCGATCCGTGCTGATGCGCCACATAGTTGAAAGCGATCTTGGCGATTGCGCGGAAAATTGTCTGATCGACGGCTGCCGCGATCTCCACCAGAACCTTGCCGTCATCAGTGATCGGGTTTATTAACGTGCCTTCCTGACGAAAATTGATCCCTGCTGACTTTAGGATTTCAAGAACCCGTTCATGGTCCGCTGTCGTAGGTCCCATCACCCGAATTTCGAGTGAACCGGGGATAGGCTTCACATACTTAGCAAGCACATCTGCTTTCAGTTCGTGCTCCACCAAAAAAGTCCAGTCCTGCGATCCCTTCCAACGAAAAGCTGCCTGAGGAACCGGAACTGGCTCGACTCCTCGGCCCGTAGCATCGGGTTCCAGCACGACTGTTGCCCCAAACCAAGGCCCGGATTGCCCGATCTTCAATTCGAGTTTGCGATAAGGTAGGTCTCTGGCTTCAGAAGCAGGTTTTGTGCCGTAGCGAAATCGCAGCAAAGCTTCCATGCTGTCGCGTGAAAGCGCAAAATCAAGTGTGCGACCGAAGAAATTGTTGCACTCCTTGCATACAGCATCGTAGAGGATGAAGGAGTTTGGCTCAAAATTTCCGAAGGCCTGCGGGATGACGTGTTCCCGGTCGAATTCTTGATTTTCTCGGCGGCAGTATATGCAGGATGGCATCAGTTCAATCCCAGTTCGATTTTACCGCCGATACCGGGTGATTTTTCCCTCAATGAATTTCACTTGCCTGGTTAGTCGTGTAATCGGAAGCGGACCCACTAGCGATTCCACGAAGAACTTCGCGTGATTTACTAGAGCAGTAGAATCATCAGGCGTCGCCCTTCGCTTTTCGCGCCTGCCATTGGCCCTGTTTTCCGATCAAGGCTTCGAGTTCCGCAGCATAGATTTCCGCGCGCTCGTAGAGGCGCGCGTTTTGGATGGCCACGGCTGCAGAAATCGCGAGAGATTCGGCGACGCGGAAGTGCTCCGCTGTAAAGGCTCCGGGACGCGTATGGCCGACCGAGAGCAGGCCCAGAACGCGTTCCGATGACGGACGCTCCGTTGAGGCGATGAGCGGCACACAGATCCAGGAGCGCACACCTTGGAGGACGCCCGCATCCTCCCAGTCCTTTTCTTCCGCCGTATCGAGAACGAAGACACTTTTTCGCGCCACACGGACGCGTTCGAGGAAGGTGTTGCGCTGGCCCTCGAGCATTTGCACGGTCTTCGCCGACGTGCGGGCCACGTAGAGACAGTCGTCCTCAGTCAGGATCACGCTGGCGGCCTCGTAAGGGACGACATCGAGTAAGGAAGCCAAGAGCGTATCGAGCACCGTGTCCATGCTCAGGTTCTTCGTGAGCGTCAGGGTCGAGAGCCGCAACGCCTCGGCTTCGGCGCGGGCCGCCTCGGCCGCCGCGAGGTGCTTGGCGATGTCAATCTCCGCCTGTTTGTGCTCGGTGATATCCTGCGCGATGCCGACAAGGCGCGGAGGAACTTCGCCCGGGCGACTGGCAGCGGTCCCCTTACTCCAGATCCAGCGGGAAACTCCGTCAGCCCGCACGATGCGGAACTCTTCATCGAACTTTCCGGTGCTGCGGGCCTCTTCGAGCTTCGCGAGGAAGTGGGCACGATCCTCCGGGTGGACCAAGTCTTTATAGGACGAAGGATTCTCGCGGATCTCCCGGAGAGAGTGCCCGGTGACGGCCTCGTAGGCGTTGCTGACGAAGATGATTTCGTTGGTGTCCGCCCTTAGCATCCAAACCACTTCTTGCACATGGTCCGTGACTTCTTGGAGGAGTTCCTGGCTCTGGCGCAGCGAGGCCTCGGTCACGTGGCGTTCCCTGCCCGTATGAAACAGGTGGTAGGCGTGCAGCGCAAGAGTGCAGACGAGAATGAACGGAATGACGGCGAGAAACATCCGGGATTGCCGGTCGGCCACAACCAGAGATAAGGCGAAGAAGGCGATGCCGAGGATCAGAAGGGAGAGGGAGGTGATCCAGAACCACCGGGGAGGAGGTTCCGTGGGCAAAAGCGTCTTCGGAAGAAACGAAGCCATAGGCATGCGAGAAGAGATGACCGAAGAAGCTGTGTACGATTCCTCTTTGGTCTTGTGGACGTTTGGTAGCCATGCTACGCGCCGCTGTTCCACGGAGTCAAGACGAGACTGGAGGATTTGAGGCTATTGCGTGGGAATCAACCTTGCGGCGGCCAGGGCTGCGCGCCATGGATTACGTTGGCTATTTCAACGGCACGTTGCAGCACTCTGTAGACGACTACGAACGGGAGCGAAGGCAAGGGGAGTTCGCGCGTGCCCTCCACGCGGCCTACTTTTCCCCGATTCGGAAAGGATGCCAGAGACCCAGCACTCTGGTAAATTGTTCTCACTACGCGTTCTGCAGCGGATGGGTTCTCTTGGCGAATGTACTGAAATATGCGGGATAGGTCCTCGGCGGCGGTAGGCGACCAGCGGACTTGCATTTAGGAGCGGAACATCTGCTCGATTCGAGCGCCCATCTCTTCGTGGGTCAGGAACTCGCCGCGGTCGAGTTGGTCCAGCCCTTTCTTTACTTGCTCCCTGAACCATACATCATGGTCAACGTAGTGTTCGACGAGTTGTTGGACGTATTCCGCAGGGCCACTGTTGTTTTCTTTGGCAGCCCGGTCAACCCGCGCTTGAAGCTCTGGCTTTAGGTGGACTTCCATGTTTGTCAGTATGGCTACCGCAGCACGGGGTGTCAATCCGATTCAGTCCTTAGCTTGCTCGGAAAAAGGGCGCGTCATATGTTCAGCGGCTACGTCAACCTGGTTGGGACAAAAGAAATCGAGTATCAGCGCAGGAACTCCGCGGTACAGGCTCAAGAAAGAAGGCCAATTCTCAACGCATACTAGATATCTGCCGCTTCGTGATCCTTACCTTCGAGACGCTTAAAGCGTGGCATGAAGGAACGTACTTCGTTCACTATCTTCCCCGGGTCCTGTCCCAGACCAACCGAAATCATAATGGCAGCCGTCAAAGACGGTGTGTTTTTTCTCAGTTCTAGGAACCCTATGTACTTTTCGCTGTAGCCGCTTCGTTCGGCTACCTCCTTTTGGGTGAGCTTCAGCTTTCGGCGAAGCTGGCGAAGTATGGTAGCAAACGCAGCGCGCACCACGGGGTTTTGGGGATGCGGATTCTTGCCCGTTTTGGCCGTCTTCTGTGCCATAAACGGGCCAATAATGAGATGTTGTAGAGTATAGTTCCAGGAAGTATACTATCCGTCGCGCGGTGATTGTGGAACTCAACTTGCTATGGCGCGAGCCGAGGAAGAGGCACTTTTATTGGCTCTCGCGCCGTCTGCGATTGGCGGGCAGGAGACTTTCGACGCGGCGGACGAGGTCGGCACCGGTGATGTTAAGAGCTCTCGCGATTTCAAGGATAGCGGTGAGTGAAGGGCTATATTTGCCTCTTTCGAGAAGGCTAATGTATTTCGGATGGTATCCGCTGTCGAAAGCGAGTGTCTCTTGCGTGATCCCCCGTTCTTCTCGCAAGGTGATTAAGACACGGGCGAATGCCCTTTTTTCGAGGTACGCACGGTCGTCAGAGCTGCCCAGGCGAGCCATCAATGTCGGAATCTTGGCTCAGCTCAATGTATGGTTCCACAAACTATACTATCCATCAATTAGGCCTCGCAAGTGTTGGCACTAGCCATGTCGAGCTCCCTTCCTGCAGCCCGCTATCCGGCCCTTCAGCTTCGCAAGGACACAGCGATCACGGATGCTGTCAGTCGTGACGGGATTGCGCCGGTCGATGAGCCCTCCGACGAGACGCTCCTTGCCCGGATGTGCGCAGATGACAAGGAGGCCCTGGGTCTTTTGTTCCGGCGGTATGCTCAGCTGGTCCATAGCATCGGCAAGAGAATTCTCCATGACTCCGCGGAAGCCGAGGACTTTGTGCAGGAGCTTTTCCTGCACCTTTTTCGGAAGTCGCACCTGTATGATTCTTCAAAAGGACCGGCGCGCGGCTGGATCGTGCAAACGTGTTATTACCAAGCGCTGCGCCGAAGGGTTCACCTCAGCACTCGCCCGCACTATGGGTCGATGGAATTTGACGAGTTGGCAGTCAGCGACATCACAGCACCAGTGATGGCCGGATACGACCGATCGGGCGAGGGGCTGTTCGGCAGAGTTCGCTGGCGGGAACTGATCGCGTGCTTGACCCCCGAACAGTGGGAGACCTTCCGGCTCCATTTTTATGAAGGCTGTACCTTTGCCGAGATTAGCCGGATGAGGAACCAGACGGTAGCCAGCGTGGTCCACCATTTCTACCGGGGCCTCGACCGCTTGAGAAAGCATATCTTCGCCAGTGAATTGCACGATCGCTAAACAATGTGGTAAAGATGGAGGCGTCAACAGAAAGCCAAGGTGCGGTGCCGTATGAGTCCGCATGAAGAGTTTCTGGAATTATGCGCTGCTTCAACCGCCGGTGAATTGACCAAGGAACAGAGCCGCAAGCTCGACGAGCACCTGTTGGGGTGTGCCGCCTGCCGAGAGGTTCTCAGGCAGCTCCATGAGACGGTGAAAACGGCGGTACCAGCTATCGCCGCTGGCCTGCCTCAGAATGACCCCGAGCCGGATAAGTGTTGGTCCCAAGACAAGGCGGAGGCGGCGCTGTTTAAGCGCTTGTCCAAAGAGGACAGTCAGGCCGGTTCCCGACAAACCCAAAACGATGTAATCGATGGTTCAGAGCCGTCCAATCGGCGCCCCTATTTCCCCTCCCGTTTCGGCTGGGGCCATCTCTGGATGACCTACGCCGCCGCCGTTTTGCTCTTCCTGGCACTCGCGATATCAGCGTACCGCGTGGGCATCCGTAGAGGCGCAGAAATCGCGACGAATGTGCCGACAACCCAAGGGCCGGGAAAGGACTCCCTAGAAGCTCAGCTGAGTGATCTCAGTCACGACCGCGATACTCTCCGTGCGCAGCTTGCCGCGCGCGACAAAGCAATTGACGATCTGAAACAGCAGGTGGAACGCCTCAAGGCTTCGGAGAGCGAACGCGCGGGGGAATCGGCTGCCTCACAAAAGGAGAAGGAGAGCCGTCTTGCCGAACAAGAGGCAAGCGCAAACACTCGTCTTGCGGACCTGCAAAAGAAACTCGATGCAGAGGGAAGAGCGCGTTCAGAAGAGTCCTCCCGTGTGGCGACGCTGGAAGCCAAGCTGGGAGAAGTAACGCAGCAATTGCGGGAACGTGACCAGGTCGTTGCTGCTCAGACCCGACAACTGCAAAGCCGAGAAGGGACGGTCGAGCAACAGCAGACTCAGCTTGCCGAACAGAAAGAACTTCTGGATCACGATCGGGACATTCGGGAATTGATGGGGGCGCGGGAGCTCTACGTCGCCGAGGTTATCGACGTCGGAAAAGACGCGGCAACGCAGAAATCCTACGGACGCATTTTCTTCACAAAAGGGAAGTCGCTAATTTTTTACGCCTATGATCTCGACCGCCAGCCGGGTGTCAAGAATGCAAGCACGTTCCAGGTTTGGGGCCAGCGCGGGCCGGACCGAGAACAGGCCTTGAATCTGGGTGTTCTCTACGAAGACAGCGTTTCAAAGAAGCGGTGGATCCTAAAATTCGACGACCCACAGAAGCTCGCACAGATCGATGCCGTGTTCGTGACAGTGGAACCGAATGGCGGCAGCGCCAAGCCCAGCAGTAAACCTTTCCTCTATGCATATCTGAAGGTCAATCCCAATCACCCTTGAGCGAGAACGCTCCGGCCCACCTTGCAGAAACCCGTCCATCGAAAGACAGTCGGCGGCAAGAAAATTGCATTTCGCATGAAAACACCAACAAGGGCGTGTCATCACGCACTAGGAGGACTTTCGTGCGAGTGAACCGGGGTGTGTGGCTTTTGGTCTGTCTATTTCTTGTAGCTAGTGTGAGCGTTGCGCAATCACCGAACGGTACGGTCAGCGGAATCGTTCTCGATCCTTCGGGGGGCTTAATTGTGGGCGCTGACGTGTTGATCATCAACAATGCTACGGGAGTTCAATACCCGGGCAAGGCGAACAGCGAAGGCTATTACGTGGTGCCCAATATTCCCCCCGGGACATACCGTATTCAGGTTTCAAACAGTGGATTCAAAACGATCATCAAACCGGACATCGTCATTCATGTGGAGGATGCACTCGCGATCAACTTCACTCTGCCGCTTGGGGCCGCCTCGGAGATAGTCACCGTAGAAGGTGGCGCGCCACTCATCAACACAGAGAGTGCTTCTGTAAGTACAGTAATTGACCGACAATTCGTGGGAAACCTCCCTCTCAACGGGCGGAGCTTCAATGTGCTACTCCAACTGACGCCGGGCGTTCAAGTGGTACCTACGAATCCCACTCTTGGGGAGAACGGTCAATTCAGCATAAATGGTCAACGAACCAACGCGAATTATTTTTCTGTTGATGGAGTCAGCGCAAATTTTGGAGTCGTTCCCCAAGCAGCCCTCGGACAGAGTGGGGCGGGAGGCTCGCAAGCGTTCAACGTTTTCGGCGGGACCAGCAGCTTGGTGTCCGTTGACGCGCTGCAAGAATTTCGCGTCCAAACCTCGACCTTTGCCGCCGAGTACGGCAGAACACCGGGTGGTCAGGTGATTATGACCACGCGCTCAGGGACAAATGATTTTCATGGTGACGTGTTTGACTACTTTCGGAACACGGTTCTGGACGCCAACGACTGGATTTCGAATAGCGCCGGTCTTCCGCGTGCCCCGGAGCACCAAAATGACTTTGGCGGTGTTGTTGGGGGCCCGATTATTCATGATCGCACGTTCTTCTTTTTTTCCTATGAGGGCCTGCGATTGGACACGCCCGGATCCGGGTCTGTGGTGGTGCCATCGGCGACGGCGCGTGCTGAGGCGACTGGAGTGGCGAGTGCGGTGCTGAACAGTTACCCTGTGCCCAACGGACCGGTCAGCCCCACAGATCCCAATTTGGCGCAATTTGCCGGCAATTTTTCGAACCGCACTACTATGGATGCCACAAGCCTCCGGATTGATCATCGGTTTAACGACAGGTTTTCGATCTTTGGTCGCTACAACTACTCGCCGTCATTTGCGGTCGTACGAGGCGCGCCCGCCATGTCCGTCAAGGATTTCATTCACACGAACACGCAAACGATGACAGTGGGCGCGACGATGCAGATTGCAGCTAAAGCTATCAACGTTCTTCGCGGGAATTACTCAAAACAGGATGCCTATGATTCTGAGGAGTTGGACTCCTTCGGTGGAGCGATGCCTTTCGACACGGGAGTCTTACTGCCAGCGCCGTTTGTGCCGAGTGACAGCACTGTGTTGGTGTCAATCCGAGGTCTGACGGCGGGACAGTTTACATCCGGGAAGAATTCCAACAATTCGGAAACCCAAGTGAGCATCGGAGACGATTTTTCAATTAGCAAGGGAACTCACCAACTCAAGTTCGGCGTTGATTACCGACAGCTGCTACTTCGAGATGGCCGCCCAGTTATACTGACCTATTACTTTCCGAATGTACTTACTATCATCAATGGTCAAGACCTTTTCTCGCAAATCATCAACGCCAACGATTTGAACTTAGGCTTTAGGGAGACGTCCTTATATGCTCAAGACACGTGGAAAGCAGGCGCAAGGCTTACCGTAAATTACGGCCTTCGCTGGGAATTGAATCCGGCCCCTTACGGTCGCAACGGGACTTCTCTCGCGACCTTCAACAACATAGACAATCCGCAGGCTCTAGATTTGGCGCCGGCTGGCACGGCAATGTGGAACACCACCTACAAAAACTTCGCGCCAAGAATGGGCGTGGCTTACCAGCTTGACTCCAAGGGTGATTTGGTTTTGCGGGCTGGATGGGGCATCTTTTACGACCTTGGGACGGGTGCAGCAGCCGACATGACGGATAGCTATCCGAATGAGAATAGAGTACAGCTTTTCAATCAGACTCTTCCGCTCAGTAATTTTTCCTTGCCGCCACTTCCGCCTACTCCGCCCTACCCCAATCTTTACCTGTTCGACCGCAACCTGGAATTGCCGTATTCGCAACAGTGGAACGTCGCACTCGAAAAGGCCTTAGGTGCAGACCAAGCTATTTCGGTCACTTATGTCGGTCAGGTAGGACGGCGTTTGCTCAACAACGAGTCGAGTTTTGCACCAACCCCCCTGGTGTCGGAGTTCTTCGAGGTCACTCGAAACGTGGGAACCTCTGACTATAACGCGCTGCAGGTAAGCTTCCGCAGGGCGCTTTCGCATCATTTCCAAGCTATCGCGAACTACGCTTGGTCACATTCCATTGATGAAGCCTCGGGTGACAACAATGGCGGAATCCCACTTTCGATTTCTCCCATTCAACTGGATCGCGGGAATTCCGATTTCGACGTGCGCCATACTTTTTCGATGGCTCTGACCTACGCGATACCTGCTGCTTCTGAACGCGGATTCCTGAGCGGTCTTACGAAGGGATGGGCCGTGGATGGATTGTTCGTCGGAAGGACAGGATTTCCAGTAAATGTTACGACAGCTACCGTTGCGGGACTGATCAATCCACTTCTACTCGCCAGTTCGACGCGGCCCGATCGGGTTCCGGGACAGCCCTTTTATTTGCCGGACCCTGCGGCGCCGGGCGGGAGAGTTCTGAATCCCAACGCATTTTCAATTCCGACGACTCCTCCTCGGCAGGGCGATCTTGGCCGCAATTCCGTTCCTGGATTCGGTTTTTGCCAGCTTGATCTGTCCGCTCGGCGTAGCTTTCCGCTCAACGAAAGAATTTCCTTGCAGCTTCGCTCGGATTTTTTCAATCTTTTGAACCATCCCAATTTTGCCAACCCAGATGGAAACCTAGACGACGGCGTGGCGTTTGGTCGTTCCAGCCAGACCTTGAATCAGGGCTTGGGAGGACTTAGCCCCTTGTATCAAATGGGGGGGCCGAGATCTGTCCAACTCTCCCTGAAACTGATCTTCTGATGTGGATCAACGACTCCATAGAAGGTTTGAACCAGCAGAGAAGGTCCTACTGTTCCGCCTTGCTTCGCTTTTTCCTCATTTCGGCTGACGATAGAAGTGTTACGAACGGCGGAAATAGCGCGCGATACGTCTGGAGAGTAAGAACGGTAGCGTGCAAAAAAGTCAATAAAGGCATCCTCCTGTTAATTACGTGCGTGACGGGCATCATCCTGCTAAGTGATCTCGCAAAGGCACAGGCTCCAACGCCCTTGTCGGTCGAGGATGCGGTGGGGGGCCGTGTTTTTTGCGCTCTAGTGCCGATCAGTCTGTCACGCGGTGGAGAATGGTTGGCATACACCGTCAAGGACAATCGAAGAGCCGAGGAAGGGGACATGGAAACGTGGGCCCGGTCGGGCGTCCGAGATGTGTTCACTGGAACCGACATTTGGGTCTCAAACATGAGATCCGGCAAAGCAAGAAATCTAACGGGCGGTAAGGGTAACAACTTCCTGCCAGTTTGGTCGCCAGACGGTCACTATCTAGCTTTTATATCTGACCGCGACGGGAGCGGGCAGGCAAAGTTATGGGTGTGGGACACCTTGAAGAACGAACTGAGGCGGGTGTCGGACGTAAACATCCGGGCGGAACAGATTGCGTGGACACCGGATGGCCGGAACATACTCGTCACGACTCTACCGCAAGGGCTGTCTCTGGACGACTATGTAAGAAAGCGTATTTTCGGCAGTGAGAGCGAGAAAACAAAAGATACCGTAGCTGCAGGCGCGAGCGTGGTTCTCTATGCATCAACTTCAGCGAGTGTGAAAGGCCACAGTGAGGCTCCGCGGTCCGATCCATGGAATCTAGACTGGGCATTGCGCGACTTAATAATTATTGACGTCTCCTCCGGCAAAGGAATTGTAATTGTTCGACGTCAGAAGATTCTAAAATTCCTGCCATCACCCGATGGTTTGCGCGTGGCCTATACAAATCAAAAGAGATTCGAGAAAGCGGGATCGCAGCAGATTCTTTTCGATTTGACCACCGTCAGTCTTTCCACAGCAGAAGAACGAATCGTCGCGTCGGATATTCCACTGGGTTTTACTGGTGAGTTCAGTTGGTCGCCGAATGGCACGCGATTGGCATATTTAGTCTCCGGACCGACGGAAATAACAAACGATTGCTATGTAGTCGACGCGGACGGAGGAAATCGCAGAAATCTTACATCGTTCGTTCCGCAGCAAGAGTGGCGGCAGCATTCAGAGGTACCTTTGTGGGATTCGAAAGCGGAGCATGTCTATTTTGTCCGGGGCGGAACTCTGTGGCGGGCTTCCGTGAGCCAAGCGGAAACGACCGAAGTAGCTCAAGTGCCCGACCGAAGAATTGTTCAAATGATTCCGCAGTCTGAAGGTCTCCTATGGACGATGGACAACGGAAAGGCAACGATCGTTGTGACGCACAACGATTTCGGGAAAGAAGACGGGTTTTACAAGGTTGAACTTCAGACTGGGTCAACGACCCCCTTGCTGGAAAAAGAGCAGTGTTATACATGCAGGAATGTGTTCGAAGGCCAATCTACGGCCGTTACTGGCGATGGCAACGACGTCGCTTATTACTCAGAAGACGCCGGGCAAGAATCCGATTTATGGATAAGCGATGCATCGTTTCAACATCCGCGTCAGCTGACGCACCTCAACCCTCAATTGGAAAAGTACAGGATGGGATCCGCACGGCTCGTCAGCTGGCTGAGCGATGACGGCGACCGCTTACAAGGAGCATTGCTGCTACCTAGCGGCTACCAAGAAGGAAAGCGCTACCCTCTCATCGTGTGGGTCTATGGAGGATCGTCGCTCTCGGATCGTTTCTGCCGCTTTGGCTTTGGAAGTTTGGGTCTCTTTAACATGCAATTATTTTCAACACGGGGATATGCGGTGCTTTTCCCGGATTCGCCGCAGCACTTGGGCACCCCATCGCTCGATCTGGCAAAGACTGTGCTTCCTGGCGTGAACAAGGTGATAGAGATGGGGATCGCAGACCCGGCTCGCTTGGGTGTAATGGGGCATAGCAACGGAGGTTACGGCACTCTTGCTTTGATCGCCGAGACCAAGCGCTTCAGAGCAGCGATTGAAATGGATGGAATGGGCAACCTTGTGGGGATGTATGGCGAAATGGATGCGTCAGGGGCCGCCTATGGGATTTCCAATTTGGAGGGTGGACAAAACGCTCTGGGCGGGACGCCGTGGGAAGTACGAGACAGATATATCGAGAACTCACCTGTCTTCTACCTGGACAGAGTTGAGACGCCACTCTTGATCATTCATGGGTCAAAAGACAGGTCCGTCGCCCCGTTTCTTGGAGACGAGATATTCGTAGGGTTGCGCAGGTTGGGGAAGCAGGCCGAATACGCGAAATATCTGGGCGAGGATCATAGTCCGGTTGTTTGGAGCTACACAAATCTATCGGACCTTGGCAATCGCATGATTGCGTGGTTCAACAAATACTTGACCCAGGAAAATCTCGGAAGTGACCAGTGATTGACGGCCATCCGCTGAATGTGATCAGCCTTTCGCATTTCATGCACACCCTGTCCTTTGCCCTTATTTGATGTACGGTCTGTTGGTAAAAGCCGAGGCGTCCGATTTCTCAAACGCCCCGGCTAGGCATGTATTTTACTCATCGGCTTCATACGCGGAGTGCGTTACATTGAGGGGACTATCTACCTGAAACATAGAACCCTTCTCGCCGCTTTCAATCACGTTGACAGCCAATCCCAACAAAGTGACTTCCGGCTTGTTGTATTTCATGGTTTTTACCTCCTTTCTCCTGTGGTGTTCCTTTGTTCAGCCAACTGGCAGAACTCTTCAATCGGGGTTGTTTCGTCAAACGTCTGTTCGCCGAGCGACGAAGCAGCTCTGAGTTCAACCGGCATTTCTCCGACAGAGGCGATTGGACGAGATAGGACGCCGGAGCGCCTGAAACCTCAGGCACTCCGGCTTGGGCTTACTCATCACTTTCATACGCAGTGATGGTTTGCTTATCGGGCAAATCTACGTCTTGTGGAGTGCCTTTTTGGTGGTTTTCGATGGAATTGACAGCAGATCCCAACGCCGTGATTTCCGGTTTGTTGTATTTCATGATTTTCACCTCCTTTCCCTTTGGAATTTCTCAGCTGAGATCTCGGTTTCTTTTCGTGAGTTCCTGCGATCAGTTGACATTCGACGCAATCGGACTCAAGTCATCGGTCTGCGGAGGCGCGAGCATCGTGAAGGTTCCTCCCTGACATGAGCCGTCACTCAGAACATGGCTGTTCGTCAGGTTTCGGAGCCAAACCTCGATACCAAGAGTACGCAGGAGGGTGACAATAGGAACGTCTGCGCCTTGCCAAGTTTTTTGCAGCGCCTCCATAAAGAGGACTGGGTCGGCGATCCCAAAAGAGGCCATCACCATGTATCGGCCAGCTTCCAGCAGCTGTGGCCAGTCTGTAGAGACGGCCACCCTGGGACCACGCGTAACAAATCCCTTACGTTTCCGGTTCAGGAGTTCGTCGGGGACGATATTGATGAGGGCACGACGCATCAAAGAGCGGCGCTGGCCGGGGCGGACAAGCTGTTCGCGTGGGACTGCGGATACGAATTCGAGCAAATCGAGGTCGAGGTAGGGATAGCGTTTTTCTTGTCGCGGGTCTGATGACAAGTCAGCGCATGCAAGCTGCCTGCGCAGCGCATCCACGGTGCGTACAGTTCCTTGAAAGCTGGGCATGGGACCGAATATCTTTGTTCGATCCTCATAACCAGTCAGAGCCGCACGATTCCGCTTGACGAAGGCTGGTTCGAACCAGGCCGCAGGACGTCTGTGTTTCGGAACACCGACGAGTGCCGGAGGAAGGAATTCTCTGGTCGCCTCAAATAATAGGTGGAACCACGGCTTGCGCTTATTGAGGGCCCAGACTTTTAGTTGCTGGGCGAGGGTTCTGAAGTGGCCTCTGGCTAGAAGATCTTGCAGTTCGGGAGTGGGGGTTGGGACGCCACCAGTGAATTCATCACCGCCGATGCCGGAGAGGACAACGCGGTTTCCCTGCGAGGCCATGCAGGCCGCAACGTGATGGCCGGTTCCGAAAGGGTGAGCCCCGCCGGAGCTGGGAGTCGCTGAGAAATGATCGGTGTCGAGTTCAAACTTGAAAGATTCTTGTATGTGTACATCGATGTGGGTGCCAGTGCGGCCGCGCTGCTCTTCCACTTTAGTGAAAAAGGGGCGCTCATTCCAGTTGGGTTCAGAGTCGTCGTAGTAGGAGAGGGTGTCGAGGCGCTGAGTTTCAGCCACACCGCGGGCGATGAGGGTGTCGGCCATGCAGACGATGGAGGAGGAGTCCATGCCGCCGCTGAGTTCGGCGAGGACGGGCCTGTCGGACCGGAGCCTGCGGCGGACTGCTTCGGCGAAGACTGCGCGGAAGTGCTCTTCGTATTCGGCATCCGTGCCGTAACGGATTTTCTTATCGGGGTCGAAATCCCAATACTTGGTGGCGGTTCGCTTTCCCTGCCGGATGAGCACGAAGGAGGACGGCGACACGGAATGGATTCCGACGTAAGGCGTCAGACGGGTGGCTGGGAAGGAGGAGAGCCAGCCGGCAATGTACTCTTCACAAAGAGCGAAAGAGTTGCCGGAGAAGAGGACGAGCGGGTCGAGGATGGTACTCCAGGTGACTTGGTCGTTGTCGACGGAATAGTAGAGATGGCGCGTGCCAATGGGATCTTTAGCAAGGAGCAGGGAGTGCGACTTAGCGTCCCAAATTGAGAGGGCCCAGTCTCCGACTAGCTTGGCGAAGCAGTCGGCTCCCCACTCTTCGTAAGCAGCAGCGACGATTGAAATGTCGGTAGAGGAGATCATCTGATTGCGCAATCGGCTGATGAGTTCTGCGCGATTGTCCAGGCGGCCATCCCAGGTGATGATGGCACCGGATTCCGAGAAGTGAGGTTGTGTTTCGCTCCGGGATTCCTTGGTGGTGTGAAATGCGCGATACAGGATGCTGATGCCGACCTTGGCGTAAGAGCCATCGTCATCCGGACCATAAGGAGCGATGACCGTTTTCACTTTTTCGAGATAGTCCCGGTCGACAGGTTTGCCGTCAAAATGCCATCTTCCGAACTGGACGCTCATAATTGTTTTCCTCGCCTTTGAACTGCAGCTGAACCCTGCTAACACCGAGCTAAAACTGCATACATTTGCGGCGTGTACGGCCTGTCGTTAACTACACGACCGTCCACTTCGACCCAGGCGTGGGCCTTGAACGGCATCTGCTGTGCGCCGACGACCATCTGTGCTCGCACGCCGTACTTCTTAAGGAGACACGCCGTGGCCGCGGAGCGCTGCAGGCAGAGCGCTTCCTTCCAATACCAGATGCAGGCCATGTCAATGGCATAGTTGATGCGTTCGACGGTATCGGGCTTTGGCGTGCGCGCTCGTATTGGATGGTTGCGAACTTTGTCGTAGAGCGCCGCAAAATTCCCGCGCACCAAGTACAGGTCGAAATGAATCAGCTCCAAGTACGCTTTAAGTATTAGAGACGACATGTGAAAACTCCTTCGTTTACACAGACAATCGCAACTGGTCACAAAGGAAGGCCATGCGATCGGTAAGTGCTTCAATTCTTTCGCGCAACGGCAGTACTGGCGAGTGACCACGGAACTTGCTGTAGTCGAGAAAAATGGGATGATCGGAAACATTGGCAACCTGCAGCCGAGCCGTCATTTTCCGAGCGTGCAGTGGGTTGCAGTTTCCGTCGAGGTCTCCGGAAACGATCATCGTTGCGGGATAGGCTGTGCCCTGTCGCACCTGGTGATAGGGCGAATATTTTGCGAGAGCCTCGAAATCATCCGGGTCATCGGCCGTGCCGAATTCCTCTTTCCAGACGCGGGCGTTATCAAAGAGGTGATAACGGAGCATATCCAGCATGGGGACCATGCAGACGACCGCGCCAAACAAGTCCGGGCGCTGCGTCAATGCAGCTCCTACAAGCAGACCCGAGTTCGATCCACCGAAAATGGCGAGCTTGCCCGGGGAGGTCCGACCGGTTTCGAGGAGCGATTCCGCAGCGGAAAGAAAATCATCGTAGGCGGTCTGACGGCTGCGTCGCTTTGCGGCTTTGTGCCACTCCACTCCGAATTCCGATCCGCCACGAATGTTCGGCAGCGCAAAAAGGCAGCCTAGCTCCATAAGGAAAGCGACGAACACGCTGAACTGCGGCGTCATGGACACGCCATACCCACCATAGGAAGTCATAATCGTGGGATTGCCAGACTTGGCGAGAACGTCGTGGCGGCCGGCAAGGTACATTGGTATTGTTGTGCCGTCTTTTGACTCAAACCAGATCTGGGAATGTCCATAGTTTGCAGGGTCGAAGGGGATGGTGCTCTTACTCCAAACTGTGCGATGGTTGCTCTTCGTGGAATGTAAAGAGATCTCGATGGGTTCAGTGAACGATTCCGTTTCGAGAAGAAGCTCGTCGTTGTCTGGAGAACCAGCAAGCATCCGGATGGTTTTGTCACTTTGGATCGGCAACTCCCCCAAAGCTTTTCCTGACAAGTCAAAGATGCGGATTTGAGGAGTCATCTTCCTCATGTAGGAGACGAAAATGCGCTCACCAACGATGAGCCAATGGAGAATGGGTGTGTCGATCTCGGGGACAATATCTCTCCACACATGCGGTCCGTTCCCGCGAAGATGGATTTCAACGATGCGGCGATTCGGCGCATCCCGGTCGGTAAGGGCAAGAATCCTGTCGTCGAGCAATCGAACGCCGAGGAAATACCCGATTCCGCGGAAAATCGGTTCTGCTTTCTCATTGTCGTCGAAAGGCTTCAGGTAGATATCCGTGAGTGTTTTTTCAAGAAAGCGATACACCAGAAAAACTAGACGATTGGCTTCTGAAAATAGACCGAGTCGAATGTCCTTATCTTCCCCGGCAGAGAGCACTTCCTGATCTCCGCTGAATGATGTTCCTAGGACATGCTTGTATGCGGCCCGATACAGAGGACGTTTCGAATCCACTGCTTCATGAACGTAGAAGAAACTTTTGCTATCCGGCGCGAAGGCGAATCCCCTCAAATAACCGCGAGAGAGAGAATCGGGTTGACGTTTCCGAGTTCCAATCTCGAGCAGCTCAAATGTTCCCGTTCGTTCTCCCCCTTCCTTCACTTCATAGAGAAGCAACCGACCGTCGGGGGATACCCGCAGTGGCTTTACGGCTGTAAATGCGCCAGTGCCTCTTTCGAGCGGGTCAATCAAAAGCTGATCGTCGCCGTCGGCACGGTCGCGCATATAAATGCAGGGCTGTTCCTGGTCCGGAAGGCGCTTACGGAAAAAATAGCGATGTCCGGCCTTCTGTAGAGAGTCATAAGTTTCCACAGCGAGGAACTCCCGGATGTGGCGGCGGATGAGGTCGCGTCCCGGAATCGCATTCAGGTAATTGCGTGCGTAGCGCGTTTGTTCTTCGATCCAAGCGCGCGTGCGGGGAGAGTCCTGGTCTTCAAGCCAACGGTACGGGTCTTGCACAGCAACGCCGTGCAGAAAATCCGTAACCACCTCGACGGGAGAATGAGGCGGGGGCTCTATCAGCTTGGGCATGGTACGCTCCGTTCAAGGAGTCCACGGGCTTCGCGCTCCATGCGCCGCGTGAGACTTCGCAGATAGCCCGCAGCGCGGGGTTCCTCAAGTGTCTGGGGGTCCTTCCACAGATGGTTTCCTGCTGCGCACGCGAATACGGCCACGAGAGGCGCAACTTCGAGAGCGCGGCGGATGTCACTTCCCGATGCAAACGCGCGCCACGGCGAGGTATAGCGAGCGACAAACTGCGTCTCCTGTGAATCGTCCTGTCCGAAGGTTCGCCGGAAATGTTCCCGCAGATATTCGAAGGTGAGGAAGGGATGTCCTACAAATGCCTCCGCCCAATCGAGAAACACGCAGCCGGTGGGCGAGCAGATGATGTTCCCGGGATTCATATCCCGGTGTCCAAAGGTAGTGGGAATACTTGTCTCTTCCAGAACCGTGAGGGCGTCGTGGACACTTGCGGAGAGAGAACGAATCTGTTCGCGGGAAAGCACCGCGGGCGGAGTCTTGGTCTGATGTTCCATCAATTCGTCAATCGCTCGAAAAAATGGTTCCACGAGATCCGCGAGCGCCCATGTGCGCAGATCGCGGGCGCCGGGATCGAGAAGGTGCAAACTCCGACCGAGTGAAGAGATCTGCAACTCCGCGAGGTCTTGTGCCGCTGCTTCCCATGACGCGAGAGCGGAGCATTCGTGAAGAAGAGGTCCCTCCGCCTCGCGTGCCAGCCAGCCGTTCCATTCCGGCCGCGTGGCAATGATGTGCGGCAGGAAGCGAGGGCAAGAACGGGCGAGGGCGAGCGTGAGAGGATATTCCCGGCGGTTCGGCTCGCCCACTGCCTTGAACCACAGCGCCGGCCCATCTGTTTCAAAGCGAATCAGGCTGAATGTAGGGCAGGCATTGACCTGGCGGAACCTGCCGTTGAGGTGAAGCCGGTGTGTTGCGATATTCTCTTGCACCCAGTTCTTCAGATCGGGGAACCAACCGAGCCTCCCAAACGGTCCGCGCGTTGTATCTTCCGCGTGGGCCATGCATTGCGTGATGGCCTGCCGGACCGCATGAAAGTCACCAGGATCGCGGAACCTACTCTCGACCAGGCCGTCGATTGCCACCCATTCTTTTTCGCGTGGAACATTCGCATCTAAACTAATTGGTTCCATGATTTCGTAATAGATTTGCTGCGAGCCTGGTTCCGCAGGGAGACCCTCCAGCGAAGACACGGATACGCCTTCAATGCCGCAAGTTTCGCGGAGAGCGGCGGTGAGATTTTCCGCGACTCGTTGCCAGCGCAGAATTTCGACCTGAGGAAGATTGCGATGCATCCCCTCAATGCCAAGGAGGACTTCGGGATTCTTCCCCCTGAGGAGGATAATGCGGCGGGTTTCGCAGTCTTCGTGTGGTTTCATGCGCACACTGTTGCTCCAAATTAGGTGAGAGAATGTCCGTCGCGCACCGTCAGCAGATGGTGCTTCTCAAGTGTTTCGACAAATTCACGCACGTCCGCTTCAGCGGCAACGCGATCGATGCCGAACTCACGCGCGAGTTGTTCCGCGATCTCGGGCTCCGCAGAGCCTTGCTTCAGAAGTTCCAAGATTCTGGAACCTGCGAAATTGAGACGGAACATTTGACCGTGGAGGATGTCGAGGACAATACCGCCATCATGGCTGTGTGTGGACCGGACGTTATCTGCGACTCGCACGATTTTAAATCCTTCCCGCAGTTTGCGGTTCATTTGGATTCCACGCACATTGCCAGTTGCGGCGTGCGATAGCCAGAAACATCGCTAACTGTTCGAGATTTGGTCATCGCTCGCGAATTCCCTTGGCATGACAACAAGATACGGATAGCGGGAGACGAATGGAGCTTTGCAGAGGTGCGCGGATTCCGGGCGCGATCAGACCCAAGCGTGTGAAGCCGAGCCCGCGGCCAGCGGAGAGAGCCCTGGAGTTCCAGGCAGTTACGCGGCAGAGTCGCCGTTGCTCTTTGAAATTGCTTTGGTTCCTTCGTCGCGAACGATTTTTCCCGCTTCGAGGACGATCACGCGGTCCGCCCACCGAACAGAAGAAAGGCGATGCGACAGCAGGAGAACGGTTGAACACGGAAGAAAGATCCGGGTGCGGTCTAGAACGACCTGTTCGACCGCTGCATCCATTGAAGATGTCGCTTCGTCCAGGATGAGAATGCAAGGCTTCCTGAGGAGGGCCCGTGCTAGGGCGACGCGCTGCCGTTGTCCGCTCGAAAGGCGCGACCCTCCTGGGCCCATCGGTTGTTGGTACAGCAAGGGCAAGCTCTCGACAAAAGCCGTGAGGTCCACGGCATAGAGCACCTCGGCAAGTTCCTCGTCTGTCGCCTGGGGCCGGCCTAGGCGGAGGTTTGCCGCGAGCGTGTCGTCAAATAGGACCGGCGTGGCCGGAAGATAGGCGGCTGCCGAGCGGAACTCTTTGAGGCGGATCGCCCGGAGATCCACACCGCAGTAGGATACGTACCCCGAACCCGGATCGTACAGGCGCGCGGCGAGCTTTGCGAGCGTGCTTTTGCCGGCCCCGTTCTCTCCCACCAGGGCAACGCGTTCCGCCGCAGAAATCTTGAGGTGAGGGATATGGAGAAGCTCTTTCTGGCCCGTGTAAGCAAATCGCAAATCGTGAAACTCAAGGTCGGCGGCAGCGCCAGAAGTCAATGGAAGCGCGTGCGGACTTTCATGGATCGAGGGCCGCAGCGCCAGGGCGGCACGCACTTGCCGGATACTCGAAAACGTCCTCTGCGCCCTCGCGTACATCTCCATGGCCCCGCTCAAGGGTTCGAAAAGCTGGGTTAGGTAGCTATAGAAGGCCACCAGACTTCCGATCGTGAGGTCTCGGGAGAGCACCCTTAGGCCCCCGTAGCCGATGATTGCGGAGATCGCCAGCACGATCGCGAGGTTCGTGAAAATACTGAAGAACGCACCGGTCCGTGCGAGCTGTAGCTGCGAACGTGCGGCCTTGGCGAAGAGCCGGTATGCCTGCCGCTCACGGCGCGTTTGCTGCTGTAACAACTGAATCTGGACGACCGAGGGGGCGTGCTCTTCGAGGAACGAACTCACTTCGAGTCGTTTGTCTTGAAGGTCGTCGGCATGCCGACCGAGGCGCTGCCGAAAGTAGTGCCGGGTCACAAGAAACACCGGCACGAGGGGCAAGACGATGAGGCTGAGCCGGAGGCTCAGCGCGCCCATCGCAAAAAGAGTGAGAGCGGCCGAAAGAAGCGTGCGAAGGATCCCGGGGAAAAGATCGGAACCGAGATAGGCGATCTCCTCCACGGGTTCGCGGAGCGGATAGAGTTTTTCTCCCGTCGGAGTGGCTTCGTGATAGTCGGCCGAGAGGCTGTCGAGATGTTTTAGAATTTCGAGACGAAGGGCCAAGACGACTTTTTGCGAAGCGGCGACCGTCAACCAGCTTCCGAGGCTCGTGAAGACGACGCGTCCTTCATAGCTCAGGAAGAGAAGAGCGACGGCGGAAACGAGCAGCCATGCATCCCGTTCCGGGAGGATACGGTCAATGAGCCATCGCAGGACGAGGGGCCCCAAAAGTCCGAGCGCGCTGCCCAGGGTGAACGCGAAGAAACTCGCGGCGTGCAGGGTCCACACGGGACGAAGCGCAGTCGCGAGCCAGCGGAGTTCGACCGGAACGGGATTCGAAAGTGACCGACGGGAAATGGTATTCAGTCCCTTTCACGCAAAGGCGGAAACCTTCAGAGTAGGAAAAGCTACTCCCCGGACGGGAGAGAGAGGAGTAAGTGTTCGGGTTTCGGTCATGTTCCTCAGGAATACAGGGAAAATACACGAGAGAAACGCTAAGGAGCTTCGGAAGAGTGCGCGAGAAACGGTCATGGCAGCCGCCTGAATAGCGCGGTGATCTTGCCAACCACTTCCGCATCCGCGCCATTCCTCAGCATCTGCGGGCGAGAATAACCGTCCGCAAAAGGGTGCACGATGAGAGTGCTGCCTTCGAGGCTGCAGCCCGCCAAGAGGTAGGTTCCATCCCGCAGGAGGAGGATGTAGAGGGGCTGCTCCCACAGGAACTTTCGTTTCAAGAAAACGGGAATCTTGAGGCGCCTGTTCACGGACACTAAAATGGCGTCCTTCAGATACGGATGGAGCGAAGCTGTCCTGCCCCCGGTCCAGAACCCATCGCGCAGAGAGAGAGCAGGAAGCCCCGCGACCGTGGACAAGGAGTGCCGTAGAAAGAGCGGAATCTCCTGGAACTCGGCGATCAGAGACGAAAGAAAACCCGGCTGCTTTTCGTTCCTAACCGTAGCATCGTTCGCCGTCGGTGGAGTATCCGTTGTATCGCGGCCAACGAGCTTATCCGGAATTGGTTCGCGACCGGAATCGTCGGTGTCGAGGCCCGCAGCCGCGAGAAGTTCTCGAAAGCCAAGCGCGTAGAGAACGCATACCGAAACGATCTTGTGGATTTGCAGGGGCAATCGAGGCCCCGTCTCATAATCTGTGAGCGATGTGGGGGAGCAGAAGTATCTCTCATCCCGAAGGGCCTCGGCGACCCACCGGCTCTTTGCGGAGGCGTTGCGGATGGAGAGTCCACTGCGCAACCGGGCTTTTTCGAGCAGTTCGCGGAGGCCTGGCTGCGTCCCGACAGTCGGAAGAGTATGGGGCATAAGAAACTTCATGGAACCCGTGGGAACTTCGGGCCGTGGAGCCTTGGCAGGACGGAGTTCCCAGTCCAGGACTCCGAGGATGCGGGCTTCCGATCCGAGCCGCAGCTCGATCTGCGCAAACGGCAATGTCGATGCGCGAAGCGTGACCCTGCTTTTCGTTCTTAGATGCAACCGGCAACAGACGAGCCCTTGGCCGTACTCCACGAGAAAGAGCCGCTCGGAGTTTTTGCTCTGCATGCTTCGGAGCAATTCGCCGACGCCGCGGGTGTCCGCCCTCACGATGCTCCCCGGCAACAAGTCGGGAAACGCGAACGCGTCCTGCCGCCCGATCTTGATGTAGAGAAACGGCGAAGGTTCGGGAGCAAGAAGAGAATCGATGCGGCGCGACTGAGCGGGAATGAGAAGCTGGCCGAGCGGGGCGACAGCGTGCGGATCGCCAGCATGGGCTGCGTCGTGAAACCAGCCGATCCAAGCTGCCCGGTCATAGGTGGTGCGGTCCAGGAGGGAAGTGCGCGCCACGGGAAAGTCGGCCTGGAGGCGCGGCACGTCATCGAGGTGAAGGCCGAAGACGGTCAGCCAGTCGGCAAGCCGGTATTTGGAAATGCGGCTGAGCGCGAGGACCTGTTCAATCCTGGGGCTGTAGCCGGGACGGCCGAGATCGTAATAGAAATCATGGGGCACAAGATAGTGCGGCATCCGCGCATAGCGCAGGCGGAGCTCGCGTGAGACCTCGGATAGCGTGAGATTCCGGGTCGCAAGGATCCGCTCGACGCGCTCGGCGACACCGAAACCTGGGACGGTGTCCGAGAGAGAGCGGGAGCGAGACGCCCGGCTTGCTTTCATGTCGGGAATCCTTTGCTTGCCCGGAGCAGAGAGGCACGCGGGTTCGCTGCAGGTCGAAGGTCGACGAAGTTGCCTGAAGGATGGTGCGGAATCTTGGTTTGGCCGGGATACCGGCCAAAGAGGGCGGTAACGGGGCGAGAAAGCACGAGAAACCGGATGACGGATTGGTTTTCCGGCTAGGATTATTCGCTAGACAATACTCTCATAGAGCACGTATTATGCGAGGCAATGGAGCCCAGCGATCCGACGCGCTCTGCGGGCGCGAAGCTTAAGGAGTTGCGTAGCCGTCTCGGCCTCACGATCCGCGAGGTCCAAGAGCGCAGCATGGCCGTCGCCGCCAGAGAGAAGAACCTGGAGTACGTAATCTCGCATAGTTGGCTGACTGGCATTGAAAACGGCGATGGCGTGCCCAGCATTTTCAAATTTTATAGCCTCGGATCCGCTTACGGCCGGTCCGTGCGGGAACTGGTGGGATATTACAACGTACGCATCGGGGAACTCGGACTGGAGCACGCCGAGTTCTCCGCCCCGAGGACGCACCTCCTCGGGAGTGCGCATCTAACGGATTCCGAAACAGTGACCCTTCCGCTTCGTTTTCGCAATGACGGTGCACTCGACAACACCAACCTGCTCTCGAAGCTGGTTGCCATCTGGGGTGACATCCCGGTGGGTCTGGTCGAGCGCCTGAGCCCAGAGCGCGCGCTCTACGGCTACGTCGGTCTTAAAGATTTCACTCTCTACCCGCTGATCCGGCCGGGAACGTTCGTGCAGATCGACGTGAACCAGAGAAAGGTCCTCGCTGGTCCCCACGACACGATGGAGGACCGCCCGGTCTATTTTGTAGAATTGCGCCAGGGGTATGCCTGCAGCTGGTGTGAGAAGAAGGAAAACCTGCTGGTGCTCGTGCCCCATCCTCTCTCTCCTGTGAAGACGCGGCAGTTAATTCACCCACGGGAGGGAGAAATCGTGGGCCGCGTCACCGGGGTGGCCATGCGCCTGGCCGAGATAGCCCGGGTGCACGCCGCTTCGATGAATCCTTGAATGACAGAGAAGAGGGCTGGTCAGTCCTGGGAGCGTCCTTCCCTCAGAACCGATGCCTTGGAGTACGCCGCATGACTGAGGATGAGTAAAGAGAACGGGGCCGTCCGGTGAAGGACGGTCCCGTTCGGTTCTGCGGTGTTGTCACTTGCAAGCGGTTTTTGGTTTGGACGCGGTTTTCTCCTTACCGCCGGCCTTGTTCTTTTTCTGCGCTTTCTCCTTCTCGGTTTTAGCAACGGCAGCGCGCAACGCCTTCGTATCCACTCTGTAAAGGCTGGCTGCGTCCGCCAGCGGGTCGTCGTCTTTGCTTGGGGATGCGTTCCCGGCAGGGCTGATGAGCATGGCCTCGAAAATGAGAACAGCCAGCGCCGCCCCGTCTGCCTTTCTGTGAAGCGTCCGCGCTTTCTCGGCCATCTGCCAATCGTAAGCGTCTTTCGGGTTTTGCAACCCGTGGCGCTTGGCAAGGCGGGACGCCAGATCGTGGGACAGCGAGCGCAAAACAAACTGCGCCACCATGCGTAGCTCCTCGGTTCCGAATTGCGGCTTTACCCGCTTGAGCACGTCGGCCAGAAGGCGGTGCCGGAAGGCGAGCGTTTCTTTCGCCTTCCTGTTCGCAGCGGCCTTTTCCACCTTCCATTGGAGCCGCTGTTTTTCTTCCTGCTCCCGGTCTCCAAAATGGACCTTGCAGGCCGGGTCCGCACAGACTTTCACAAGACGGCCCTTGTTCATTCCGTCCGCGTGAATGGCCGGAGTCAAATGGTCACAGAGTTTTTCTTCGGGCCTTGCTTCCTTGCCCTTCTTGCTTTTCCGTGCGACCACTTCGACATAGTTGCGGCGGGCAAGTGCGGGTGCTTCGCCCGCCGTGTTGTAGTTCTCCGAAATCTGAACGAGATTCGCTATTTTTGAAACGCGCTGTGCGATGTGAGCGTCCAGCTTGCGATTGAAACAAGCGGCATCGGCGCACGAATCTTCCCTAACTTCGGAGAAGAGCAGGGTGTTGAATCCCGTGCGCTTCGGGCAGTTGGCGCAACTGCCCGCTTCCGGCACGAGGGTTTCGTCCTCTTTCGAGAATGGGACGGATTTCAGACTTAGGTAGATGTTTTGCGTAATCCATGCTTGCAGGCGGCTGGCGGGGACAACACTGCGCTCGTCGTCGTTCGCAGCGTGGTAGCCGTCAAAGCAGTGTGCGAATGCCTTTTCTTGCGCATCCGCCGCGAGCTTGGCGATGAGCAGGGCGTGTTCGATGCCGATGTGTCCAGCGGTGAAAGCCTCTGCCACAGGTGGAATCAGGTCCAAGAGTCGAAGGCGCTTGGCGATAAAAGAGGCATTTTTGCCCGTCTTGGCGGCGAGCTTCTCAATGGTGTACGCCCCTTGCTCGCGGTCGAGCAAGGCACGAAAACCTTGCGCTTCCTCAAAGGGGTGCAAATCCATTCGGAGCAGGTTTTCGATCAGTTGGATTTCAAGACACTCTCCGTCGCTGAGTTCCCGGACAGTCGCGGGGACGCTGCCACGCCCGGCCAGCTTCGAGGCCCGGTAGCGGCGCTCCCCGGTAACGATTTCATAGTGTCCGTTGACGGGCCGCACAAGGAGCGGCAAGAGCACACCTTTGCTGCGGATGCTTTCGGCGAGTTCTTGCAGCCCTTTCTCGTCAAACGTCTTGCGGGGATTGGTCGTGGACTCCACCAACTCCGCAAGAGGAACGTTGACGTACTCTTGCAACGATTTCACTGCTTCATTCGTGTTCATCTCTTTTTCTCCTTTTTTTGATTTCTGGAATTGTTTAGTACTCTTCCGGCAAAAGAATCGTGGTGACGCTTCGGTCTGCTTCCGTGATGACGTAGACCTTCACGTCATTTGCGTTGGTCCGGTAGCTGCTCAACAGCCGGAACCCGCGTTCCAAGCTGAGTTGGTTTTCCTTGCGGTCTTCCTCGCACAGTTCGCCCCAATCGCCGCGAACGTGCCGCGTCAGGAACTCCATCGGGGTTTGTCCTGCCTTTTCGAGAGCGGTCAACGCGCCGGGTGTGGCGACAATTTGGCCGAGTGGAAACAAGGGTTGTTCTTTGGTTTGCTGCATGAGTTGAACTCCTTTGAAGGTTTTGATTTTTACTTTCAAGGCAACGCGAAGCGGTGCATTAAAAGCAAATGCCCTTCCTGAGAGGTCGCCGGCGCCTAGCCGTCCGCGCTGTCAAGGGCGCGTGGGGTCCGCGTTCATCGGAGCGCAGCGGAGACCCTTGACAGAAGAAGCGGGCGGTCTAGGCGCAGTCTTCTCGCAGGAAGGGCAGAGGGGGAAAAAGACAGCTCGGGTGGGAATTTGCGGAAGACGGTTGCGGTTTTGTGAATCTGTGAACGCTGTTGCGGAGGAAGTGCTACAAGAAAAAGTCTTGCTTCAAGAACGGAGGATCGCCAGAGGCGCAAAAAGAGGAAAGCGTTTCAGTTCGTCTTCGGAGAAGGGCTCGTTCAAGCGTTTGCTCTCGATAGCCTTTGGCGCGCATTGCACAAACGGTTCAAACGCTTCGCGAAGCATATCGGCGTATTTCTTCCGGTCGTAGCCGAACCATCCCTCCCAGAGCGCAAAGGCCCGAACGCGATCGTTCGGTACGGAAGACTCACTGTCCGTGATGATGTACTCGATGTTCTGACCGGGCCGTAGCTTGACGCCGCTGCCAAAGAGTTGCTGGGCGGCAATCGCCGTGACACCGGCCTTTTGATAGTCACGCGGTTCCTTGGTGATGCGCTTACTGACGACGAGATCCTTGATCTCGACCTTCCCACTGGCCAGGCACTCTTCGTAACCAGCCAAGACCATCCGTGCGGATTCGAGCTTTTGAACATAGGATTCGTAGTCGTGGGCTTCGGCCAGGATCGAAAGCACCTCATGCTGCATTCGGTTTAGTAGTGGAGGCGTATCGTGACGCCGGCATTCGAGGCCTCTGATCTTGACTTCACCGTCCTCGCCAACGGCAAAAAAACGATTCGGCACGGGAACACCCTGGTATTGCTTTGAGGGAAGGAAAACAACGTAGCGGTAGATGGACTCGATTGCCAAGGGAAGGTTGGTCCGCTCCTCAATATCTTTGGCAAGCTGCTCGAAATCTTCGTGTGTGGCGCCTTCTCGCCACACATAGAGAGAATCAACCAATGCGTGGATAAGCTCAAATCCCCGGTTCTCGGCCAGTTCTTTAGCGACTAAAAGCGTTTCGCGTGCCACTGCGTTGATGGCTTCGTGGGCTTCGATCTTGCCGAAACGGGCATTCTTGTATCCCGTGTACCCGAAACAACAAACGAGAAGCCATTTCAGCGAGTCGCGCTGCAATTTGAATCGAGCCGCGATGGGAGGGGCAACCGTCTTCTGGAGTTTCTTCAATTCAATCCGTTTGGCAATCAAGCGTTCGACGACGCGGCTGGTGATGCCGCGTCTTTTTTCGCAGACGCGATAGCCCAGCTCCGGTATCCGAGGAGCACCGGGGCAGCAGGGGCAATTCACGGTTTCGGGCGAGATATTGAACCGCGCCATGATGCTCGGGAACTGGCTCACAAAATCCAGTTCGGCCACGTTCGCGGTGAAACCCAGCTTGGGCACAAACACCAGCCCGCCGCGATCCGCGGCCAGTAGCTCATCCGGCGATTTTGGGTCTTCGGGCTCCGCTTTCTGCTCCGGGATCAACACGCCGTCGCGGTGAGCTAGCTCCATCTGCATATACGAAATGCCGGTGCCTGTAGTCGTTCTTGCCGCGTACTGGATGGGTAGCTTGGTAACGCGTGCCAATTCCCAGAGGCCCGCGAAGTCGCACTTCTCCGAAATGAAGGAGTTCTGCTTGTCCACATGGATGCGCCCGAAGAGGGTGGTTGCGCTGGCTTTGAAGAGTATTCGTCCGTAGCTGGTGTAACTGCGCCCGCGCGACTGCTGGACTGACGCGCTCTGGTCGCGATTCAAGTCCAGGGAGAATTTCAATCGCTCCGCTTGCTGACGCAGCAACGGCAGAATGGTTGAGTCGCCCCACTCGGACAGAATCACATCGGGGTCTTCCCGCTTGAGCAAGTGGGCAAATCCGAGCGCGGGCGGTTCGCCGCTTTCATCCAGCTCCCAGCAAGTTCCATCGACCTCTATTTCGAGGGCCGGTCTCTGCCCATGCGCCGGGTTGAGGCGTGATGTTCCGGCAAGGCGAATCTGCATGATCTTGAGAGGCGGCATTTCATAGTCGAGTTTCCATTCATCGTCCTGGCATTCCATCGCTCGGACGCTCCCTTCGTCGTCCGCTTCGACTGCAACATAGGCAAGTGGAAATATTCGCTTCCCCCAGCAATAGAGCGAGGCGACCATAAGGTCGATGTTGTAGAGCTGCAAGCGTGAATCAAAACGGTGCACCCACCGTCCCCAACCGACGAATTCCGTGGGGACGAGCACAGACACTTCGAGGACTTTCCGCTGCGCATTCAGCCAGAGATCGATCCTCTCCGTTAGTTGGGCTCGAAGTTTTGTGGCCTGTTTCTCGGCGGCGTCCCGGAGATGAGCAAGGCCCTCCTCGGTCCCCGATACAAAAAACACTGGGGTAAAGGAGTCAGTCAAACGGTAGTGCGATTGGTTCCTGTCGATCAGCCACAGCGTCATCCCCTGTTTGTTCGGGTAGAGGTCGAGAATCCATCCTTGCAGCAATTTCACAAAGCACCCCTGCGTTCTGAAGAACTTTCTCGATGGCGTACAAGCGCTTTTCTTGGTCGAGTGCAATGGAGAGCAGAATGGCTTCCATCGGATTGTCGTGACACTGATAGGTCGCTGCCTGCGTGTAGCAGCGCACGCGCACAAAGAGCCTGTCGAAGTGCGGCTGATCCTCGCGTCTCAGTGCGCGCCTGAACTTTTTCCATCGCTCCGCGTATTGTTCAATCAATTGGACAAATGTAGGGACGGTCCTGCCCATTGTGTACCTCACACTTTCGTTCAGACAGAGAGGAGTGGTGTATCTTTCTCGCGGGTAAAGGACAGGGAGCTTTCGGGGCCGGGTTCGACTTTCAGGATGTGGTCAGCCTGGTTGCGGAGTTTCTGAAAGAAATCGCGCCGTTTTGTTTTGAACGATGTTGCATCCGAAAAAACGGCCACGGAAAGGGGCGAAAGCTCACGCAGTCCTTCGAGTGCGTGTTCAAACGAGGCGCGCGCCGGGCGGTCCTGAACGTCTTCGTCAAAGAATAGGTCCGGTAAGGCCGTGATAATCAGCACGTGAGCGGAAAAGGTCCCAAGGACTTTCGGAACGCGCCGGATAAGTTCCGTAAGTTGAAAACAGGTGAATGCCCGTGCGATTCGAATGAGCCTATTCAGGGCAGCGGGCTCGAGGCCGCGCTCCCTGGCGAAGCGTGCAATGAGGAGCGGGCTGATCTGGTTGGCGCCGTCCAGATACAAAATCTGTTTCTCGCTAAGCAGAATCCGCGGAAGAAAGTAATGGGAGAGACGCTGGATTTCGGGACAGCCGTAGAACACGGTGAGCGCACGGTCGGGAATGACCCAGGGGTTCGACGCGACGGGCTGTTCCGACCTTGGTACTGCAATGGGTAAGCTCATGACGTGCCTGCGGCCCCTCGATGCTGATACGATGGTAGGCGAACAAAAAGCGAATTGTCAAGAAGGGGAGGGGGATGGCCAAAGTGGGCGCTGGTCCGGCAATCCGACTCTTCACAAGTTACGCACGGCGGTCGTCGGAAGAAGGCGTTGAAAGGACGGCGACTCTGGTTTGCTTGGCTAGGTTCCTAGCTCGACGTGGCCCAGCACGGATAAGCGAATGGACATGGCTTGTTCGCTGACGCCGTATTTCCTAGCCAGCTTGCGGATCGCAATGAGTACATCCTTCCCAATCAAGGGCGCAACGTCTTTGGATATGAAATCGGTCGGCATGAGCAGGGCTGCGGCGAACTGATTTGCTTCGATTTCATTCTCATCTTCGGCCGTGCCGGAGATTCCACTCCGCAGGCCGATAGGAAAGTTCTTATCGACGTGCAAACTCTCGTTTGTGTGAAGGAGTAGGTGGCCGATTTCGTGCGCGATTGTAAATCGCTGGCGCTGTGTCGGATGGGAGGAGTTTACGCCGATGACGGCGCTTCCATCCTTGTTTCGATGAATGATGCCGGAGATCTCCCCTGAGAACGGTTGCAGCACGATTTGGGCACTGAGGAGCGCCGCGAGCTTTTCAACGGGTATGGGAGCGTTTCGGACGCGTCCTCGTCTTATCAGATCGGCCGCTAGTCTCTTCGCCAGGGAGTATCTCGGGGGCATCGTGCTCCTTCTCGTCAGGAGTTGATTTGCGCAGAATCAAGTCCACGAAGCGACGTTGATCCCGTGGCAGGCGCTTGACCTCGTCAGCTTCGAAGGAATCCAATTCCTTGCCGGTGGGCGGAATTAATTTTGATACAGGCGTCTCAAGTTGGCGGGCGATCCGAACCAAGGCGTGAATGTAAATCGGCTGGCGTCCCGTTTCTATATTCGCAACGGATGACCGCGATAGCCCGACACTGTCTGCGAGTCTGCCCTGGCTGAACTTTGCCGACTGGCGTGCACGGCGCACCCGTTCGCCAAGAGCGCGATAGAACGGTCCTTGAGAGATTGCCACGTCCCTTTTGTAACCCAGCGCGGCGCCGCCGTCAATATCTTCGTGTGGCGGTAATGACTGTTATAGAAACATATTTCTGAGAGACCGGCATATTGACAGAGCGACCGTGCGAGCGTATTTTGGGGTTAACCACTCCGATCAAATCCGGCCGGAGGGGAAGATGGATGTGAGGGTTTTGAAAGGAGCTGCGTGTGAGTGGCCATCGTCACAATGAGGTATTTGTAAAAATTCATGATCAAGGGTGGGCAGTGAGTAAGCCAAATGCCGAGCGCGCCAGCGGGGTCTTTGAGACCCAGGCAGAGGCCATCGAAAGAGCCCAGGAACTGGCTGGCAACGGAACGATTCATATTCAGGGCCGGCATGGCAAGTTCCGGAGGCTCACTGTTTTTGAGGAGGACTGATGGCCAAGTTCCTGGTGAGGGTTGAGCTCCATGGTGGTACGTGGGATGACTACGAAACATTGCATGCTGAAATGGCAGAACGTGGCTTTTCGAGAGAAGTTACAGGCGGGAACGGGCGCGCCTACCAGTTGCCGACGGCTGAATATGTCATTCACACCGACGAGGGACTGGAGGATGTGCGAACACTGGCTGCGCAGGCCGCTCAGACCACAGGGCGGAAATTCGGGGTCATTGTTGCCGAGTATTCGCGAAGTGCTTGGGTGGGCCTAACATCCGCTTAGGCGCGAAGGAAAATCCGCGGAAGACGAAGGGGAGGTAAACACGCATGAATAGTCGGGCATCGAACTCTATAGGACTGGGTGTTCTGTTGGTGGTTGGTGGAATGGCACTACTAAGCGATCCCAAATGTAAGTGCGGCTGCCGGACACTCGCTGAGCACCTGATAAAGGCAGGCTTTGGCCTGCTAAGCGGGTTGACCAGCTAGAGGACCTGCCAGCCGGGAAAGTTAAGGGGGCGAACTATGCTTGGTGAGGATCGGCAAGTGCTCGCGGTCGGTGATAGCGTCGTATTCGAAGACGCCTACACGAGTGAAACCAAGTACGGCCGAGTGGAGCGTGGCTACGGTAGCACATTTATCGTCCATATCGTTCCGCGGGAAGAAGCTGGTCCGAGTCCAAAACCGCTCAGGGTTCGCCGGCCATGCAAGCTGGTGTCGGAACCTAATGGAGTGCGAATGTGCGGTTCACATCAAACGGAACTCGTGGAATGCGATCTGCAGAGTGAAGAAAACCCTTCCGGGCTAGGCCATCTCAGAGCGTGGGCGTGCCCGGTATCAGGGAAACAATTTGTGGAAGCAGACGGAATGTGAACGGGAGAAATTCCCACACTAGGTCGCGAGCGTCGATCGTATTAGCTCGCAGTCTGGTCGTGGCATTTTCAGACTCAGGATGAAAACATTTATTTTTGGTGCTGGCGCCTCTGTCCACGCCGGATACCCGCTGGCGACTGGTCTATGGCCTGCCATGGAGCGTTGGGCGCGATCCACTTTCCCTGAGGGGCACAATTTTCAGAGCGCAGTCGATACCATGAACGAAGAGTTCGACCTATCGAAGTCCTTCGAGCTCGTGCTAACGGATTTAGACAACCGGATCGAGCCGTTCTTGAAGAATAGGCCCACAACGCCAGAAGGCATTCAGGAGAAAGTTTCGCTTGTGTACCTTCGCGTTGCCCTGAGAGCAATGATCCCTTGCTACTTCAATTCGTTGCGGTCCCAATCAGCGGAACTCTACAAGAGTTTCGCTTCCAATGCGTTGTCGCCAGGGGACGCGGTGATCACGTTCAACTATGATTTAGCGCTGGATCGCGAACTGAAGCGATCCGGGATGTGGAGCATCGGAAGCGGCTACGGATTCGCGGTTGGCGGTGTTGATTCTGAAAATTCTCCCTGCAAGCTCTTTAAGTTGCACGGCAGTACAAATTGGCGAGGCGAACTATTCCAAGGCAACCTCGGTTTTAGTCAACTGGGTCCCGGAGAAATGTCTCTGGGACAGCGCCCGGTTATTGGCGCTTCAGAATTTGAATATCTCGGGTATGCCGACAGCTCAGACCCGCAAGACCATAAATCACGCGTGAGCGTTGAATGCCTGATCATGCCCACTGCCAGGAAACAGTTTTTCAACCAAACGTCATTGGGCCGTGAGTGGGAGGGTTTTTGGGACTCTCTTTGGTCCCAAGCGGGAGAAGCGCTCGCGAACTCCAGCGAGGTTCATGTCATTGGATACAGCATTCCAGAATACGACGCTCGTGCCAGAGACCTGCTTGCAACCAGAATCGGGGAAAGCGCCTTAATCGAGGTTTGCTGTCACAGCGGTACAAGTGCTGTCGTCGAATCGCTCAAACGTTTGGGACATCTTCACGTCGAACCGGCATGTTCGACCGCGTTCGAGGGTTGGGTGTCGAGCACGGAGACACACGGAACCCGAGGACCAGGCGTTGATCTGCGCCAGAGGGATGAAGTAAGGCACCTGCGGGACTGCTGAAAGGTGATTATGTTTGACCTCCCTTACATTTTGACTCACCCACTACTGGCCGCAATCTACAAGCGTCACGCAGAATTGGTGGAACGAGCAAAGGAGCTACCTGAGGGATCGAGGGATCGCCGCTCCGTTGAGAGGCGAATCTCGCAACTCGAGCAGTACAGGCTTCCCAAACCCGACAGCTCCGAGCAGCGGGTTAGTCCGATTGAGAATAGTTGGGGGCAAGAAGTCGGTGAAACAAGTAGCCTCCGACGACGTTTCAAAATGGCGCGTCCGGGGCGCCCAGAGGAGCATCGGATCAAGATCCGCGCTGCATTCGAAGACAAGCTTGCACACCCAGAACTGACCTGGCGGAAGCTGTCGGAGAAATATCAATTCCAGAATCCAAAGGACTTAGAGCGGCAGGTCCGACTGCTGAGGGCGGTCCTCAAAAGGGAAGGAATCCCAATACCGCAATCAACTGCCTACCGCGAGGCGGAAGAGGTCTTTCAGCAAGGGTTGGAGCAAGTCCGCGTCAGGCGACCCCCGGAATAATTCGGTTGAGTTGTTCCGGCTTGGCCGCGCCATTCCACTCTGCTTTTATGGGAGGTGGACAGGCGGAGCAATCGCCTGCTGAGCGGGGCAGTCGTGCAATATGTCGGGCATATATTACTCGCTTTATTTCTCGCAGCTCTGTTTGCGCCTTACGGCGAAGCTCTACGGGAGGCGTGGTTAGGTTCACTCTTGTCGGACCGCCTCATCATTTTTACGGCGCCTCACGATGTCGTTCTTAAGAAGGGTCAGAAAAAGAGAAAACGGAAACTGGGGTTGCGGCGTCGGCACACACGCGCTGATCGAAGGGGAGACAGAAAGAAGCCGTGTTCATCATCTCGGGTAGCATCCCACTTCAAACCTGTTCGCGCATGTCGTTTGAGGTGAGGTTTTTGTTTAACTCTGGTCATGGTGTGGATAGCGTAAAATGAGTGGGGAGGAAATTCGATGGGTACGCAGGCAAAAATGGAGTCGGATCCTTTGGAGCTACTCAAAGTCACTTTGGAAGACACGCCCAGGGGCCGTACGTTGCTGGGAGAGTACGTGAGGGAACTGGAGCTGTACCGGCAGGAAGAGGATACCTTCTTACGGCTCGCTTTCCGCGACGCCAGGTATGGCGGAGCAGGAGCTGGCCCTTTCGTCGTGAGTATCGTCTCGCAGTTATACGAGCCGCTCGGCCCGGGGCAGAAGCTTGAGGTGAGGCGGTGGTGGCACGATAAGATCCGGCGCGAGGCGGAACGGTTCAGCGACCTTAAGGAGCGAATCGCCAAGATCAGGAGTTAGGGTTGGCGATGGTCAAGTAGGCTCAAGCAATTTCATTTGTCCTTATTCCACGTCTCCATGAAGAGTTTGACCGTCGCAGGCGCGTACCCAGAAAAGTGGTTGTTGGCAAAAGCGAAAAATTTCAATATGTTCTTGTTCGCCACCATCGTCTTGAAAATATCCACCCAATTGCGTAGCTCCTCAGTCCGGTCGACGACTGTCCTATCCCATACTCGTGTTATTTTCTCTATGCCGTGGCGGTCACCGAGCCAGCGAACGTAGACGAAATCGGTCGTCACCAAGTCAAATTTCTCCTTCATCTCCCAAGGTCTCGGCATGAAGGATGTGTCTGTCAGTGCCAACGCAACGTTGTATTCCCGGAGCAAATCAGTGAACCGGTTATCCAGCCACGTTCTGTTTCGGATCTCCACCACGAATCGGCAGGCCGGGACATTCTTTACGCGGTTCACAAAGAAGCGCAAGCGGCGAGCGAACTCATCTGCTTGCATCTCGTATTTTCTGAATCGGGGGAATTGTAACAGCAGCGGTCCCAACTTCTCGTGCAGCAAGCCCATCCTGTCGATGAACTCGTCGAATTCCGCCTCGCACTCCACCAACATCTTTTCGTGCGTGACGACGCTAGGAACCTTCACGGCGAATACAAAATCAGGCGGAGTTTTCTCGTACCAGGCTGTAACTGTAGAGGCGCTAGGCGCACCATAGTCAATTTGTGACGGTCGAGATAGACAGCACCTTTTACCGGCTGGGTAGAACGAACCCTCCCAACCCGCAGCCGTAAAAGCTGAAGTGCCGAGCAGCAATCCTGGCTCATAATACGGGCGCTCGACCTGGAGTGAATTTGCGAGTTGTCCCGCGTCTTCAAGCTTATCCATTTCGAAGAGCGTCGGGTTCCGAACTGGCTCCACTTTTGGGCGTTTGGGCGTCACGGCGGGATTCTAGCATTTCCTCGGGAAGACTCTCGATTGCTGCGCCGTGATTCCTGTCAGCCAATTCGCTGTCGGATTAGTTCTTGGGTGCGTAGGGATGCACTTTCCCATCCGCTACGACGGCAATGTACCTCCCAGCTTCCAAGAACTGCATTACTTTCTTGCCGTCCCTCGCCATTGCTGCCCAACGAGATTTCGTATCAGGGTTCTGCTCTAATCCTCGCAAATCCTTGCCGTCAAATTGAAAATCGATTTGCTTTAGTTTTCGCTTTGCGGTTGACCGAACCGGAAAGCTCTCACCTTCAAGCGTGACTGTGTTCTTGTTTTCGACGAGCGATTGGCGCCAGACATTCAGAAGGACATCTTCGAGTGACATTGCCGTAACCGAATGTTACCGCCAAACAGGGGGGCTGAGTCACGCAGCCACCACGATGTGACGGCCTGAATTCCCGTTTTATGCACCCAATGATTCCACACGAGGGTATGGCCATAATCCTCTTTCTGGTAAACCTTGCGCAACTAACGGTGAGCATCAAGGGGTTTTTGCGCCTGGATTGCCCCCCAAAGTAGTCCAGCGGATACGGTGGAATCTGTTAAGAATTCCACCGTGCCGCTGCTTTGGACAATCGAAGTAAAGTTACTGTCAGGACTCGACCGCCTCGCCAACCTCGGCCTTGAGCTTCAATTGGCCGACGCAGCAATCGGCCAGAGCAACGTCATCGCGCACCTTGCCGAAGTATTTCGCTTGGATGAGCTTTCCATCGGGTCCGGGATGGCAGTAGAGATAGCGTACTTCGACAATCTGCTCCACGTGCGGGACCGGGTAGCGGTCGGGCACTCCAACGGTGCCCATGAAACGCGGCCGATTCTCGTCCAAGAGATACACGGCGATGGAGCGATGGCCGTCATCCGCCTTTTTCTCGGGTTTCGGGCCAACAATGAAGGATGCTGTGGCGACAAACTTGCACTTGTAATGCTGTCCTGCCCGGCCACCCGCATAGGCGGCGTACCTGTTTTTGCAGACGAAGCCTTCGGCGTTCGCGTCGTGCATGGCTTTTACGAAGGCGCGTTTGGATTTGGGTGTCATCGCGGTTTCACAGACGCGCAAGGTGCTGTGGACGCCGCGAAAAAGCCGGGTCAGGTGTATATAGCGTATTTCGTAGGGCTGGATGCTCAGGTCGGTGTCGTTCACTTTGAGCAAATCCCAGATGTAGAAATGAGAATCTGTGATTTCCCCATCTACCAGGAACTCTTGCGCTTGTACAAGGTCTAGTGTCCCAGCCAATCGGGAATCGATAGGAATGATTTGGCCAAGTTTGTTGATCCCGGAATATTTCCCATCGGCCTTTTGTACAGCGAGCCGCCGCCCATCAAATTTCTGCTGGAACCACCAAGAGATATCCTGGGCCAACTGCAACGCCTCCGGCTCGTCGATGGGCGTAAGTAATTCCGGCGTATGGCCGGAATGTTCTTTGGTGGCAGGCAATCCAACGGAAATCGCCGCGTCACCGTTGGCCGTGGCTTGAGCGATTTGATAGCCCTTGCCAGTTTTCTCTCGAAGGATTCGGTCATACACACGCTTCGCTTCCTCATAAGTGCTTTCTCCCACTTTCACGTCGCTTTGCAAGGCGGAACCGCGCCGCCCCCATCGCGCCTGAACGGACCATTTGTCGTCCACGTTCTCTAAGTGCAAGTGGTACACCTTGTCGGAACTACCTTGCCGGAAATACAACTCTGCTCGTTCAGTTTGCATTGTTCGCTCCTTTGGGTTTTCTGGTTTTGCCCTTTGTGCAACGCGGAGCGGTGCATAAAAAGCAAATGCCCTTCCTGAGAGGTCCCCGGCGACTAGCCGCCCGCGCTGTCAAGGGCGCGTGGGATTCGCGTTCATCGGAGCGAAGCGAAGACCCTTTACAGAAGAAGCGGGCGGTCTAGGCGCAGTCTTTCGGCAGGAAGGGCAGAGGGGGAAAAAGATAAGGTTCGTGGGGAGGGTATGGGCCCGGAACTCTTGAGCTATTCCGCGAGCTCTGGGGGGACAAGGATCTGCTGGCGACAGGGACACAGCAGCCTTCGATTTTCGATTTTTGAGGCACCGCGGACCAGCGCCTGATAGGATGCGGAGGTTTTTCGACTATCTGAGCGTCAAATCCATGTGGTTTGCGAAAACAACCGGGGAAAGGACCAAGGGTGGTGAATTGCTAACAAGAGGGCGATAGACGAGCGTTCCTTGGGTATGATGGAGGGGCTACTTATGAATGATGCCCAAATACGGATTGCGACAAAACGAGCGCTGTTTGTAGAGCACATGGGTGACGCAGAAACGGTGATATTCGAGGAGTTAGGTGTTCTGCATGGTTTCTCGCGGGTCGATCTAGCGGTCGTCAACGGAGAGTTGCACGGTTTTGAACTGAAGAGCAACAAAGATACTCTTGCCCGCCTTCCTGACCAAGTCGAATCATATGGACGCGTGTTTGACCGTGTGACTCTCGTGGTCGGGGAACGCCACTTGCGCTGCGCCGTCGAAGCCGTGCCGGATTGGTGGGGAATCAGGGTTGCCCGAACGGAGTCAGGTAAATTCAGATTTTCCGATTTGAAGCACGCAATGAGAAACCCTTCCCCTGACCCTGCGTCCATCGTGACGCTCCTTTGGCGGGACGAAGCTTTGAATTTTCTCGAGGAGTTGGGAGTTGCCGCTGGCTTGCGCTCGAAACGGAGACGGGAGATTTATGCGAGAGTTGTGGAAGAGACTAACCTCGATCTTTTATGCGGCAGAGTCCGGACATGCCTCAGACAGCGGGCAAACTGGCGATCTGGCGCGACACGACTGTCATGTGGTGGTTGATTCCGGCTCGCAGCCATATCTCGGGACTGCCATGATCCTCAGTCTTGAGACTCCTCTCGCGGATGAAGGCGTCGCCCCAACTAAAACTCTCGCCATAAAATAACTCCCCGTCATCGCAAAGAAGCTGAGCGTGGGCGTTCCATTGTTCGCGTCCTGGCCTTTCTTCATTGTGGTTGGAGTCCGCGCGTCCACGCACCGCTTCTCCTCGCATGATGAGCCACTCTTCGTCTAGGGTGTAGCGGATGCTTACACTAGGATTGCAGCCTTCCACCGGTTCTTTGTAGAGGCCGTATTGAATCGTATAGTCGGAGAAAGCGGGTTTTCTGATTCCGTTTCTGGTGAGGGATACGGCTCTCTTCCAGGCTAGCCAGTCGCTCCTTGGTATCTTGTTGTTGCCCGGCTGAAAGCCTTGGAGGTCAGGAGGAAAAGCACCGCTTGCCACACTCACTGTTTGCCATGCGTTGAGGGCAGGAATCCCGTCGAGGAGCGATTGTGAATTGGGCGCCGTGGGGTCATTTACTTCGTAATCTACAAGTAGATGCACGCATTCCGGGCCTAAATGCATTGATTTCAAGAAATCTCGGATGGTGTTGTTAAAGTCGGGTCGAAGGATTTCAGCCGGCGTAATGCGTAAGCAAATTCCCCTCTTGTCGTCTTTAACGACTCCCGCAACCGACAACAGGTAATCCCTGGTCCTGGATAATCCCGCGACGGGCACGAGCTTGAGTTTGTAGCTTCGGCCGATTTCGGCGAGGTATTCAAGCGCATGAATCCTGCCGCGCACCCTTGGAACTTCGGCGGTCACATGACGGAGATCCAAGAAAAAGGGGAAATTGCGACAGGCCTCCAACAGGTTCTTCGCCTGTTGCTGCAGCACGTGTGCTGGGTCTAGTGGCACACCGTCCCTACTACCGCTTTTCCGCAATTTGAAGATCGTCGGAGTCAATTCGATAAGCGGGGTAATCATCTTCCGGTCGTCATCGCGTAAGTATCTGAGCGCAAACTTTTCCGCCTGCTTCCAACGGAGAATCGGTACATAATGATTTGGTCCAAACATACTGGCTCCTACGCTTCCACAGGCTCTGCGAAAAGCTTGCGGACCTGTCCCTGCCCTACAAGCCGATTCAGGACACGATACGATTTTCGCTGGTGCCTAATTCGGCCCGCAACAATCGCGGGATGTATGCGGAGGCGGCTAGCGAGATGCTGGACAGCATCAGGCGTGCGCAGCTTGCTCGCGGGACTCTTCTTCCATTCCTCTGAGGGAATTAATGCTTCACCTGCAAGATCGTCAGCCTCTTGTTCCTGGATGCTGGTTTTGTCTTCGACATCGAGATCATCGTAGAAAGCAGTCAAATCTGCATTCAGATGCCGGGAGATGTGAATCAGCTCATGCATCAATACAAACCAGAAATTATCGAGTCGATCGTAACGAATGGTCAGAGCGACGACTGGTTGGTCAGGACCCGCGAGAATCGCCGCACCATCAATATATGTCTCTGGAAGTTGCGGCTCCACCAGAAGAGAAACTCCAATTTTGTCCAGATACTCGATGGCATGTCTCGGGCCGTCATTCAGAGTGCTCAAATGCGCCAACTCATGCATGAATTCAATCGTTAGTGCTTGAGGTTCAAATTCAACCGATGGTGGTGTTTGCAACGCACGGATGCAAACACGGGCATTCCATGCGGCAAGGGCATAGAAGTCCATTTGTCTCGCGGAACGCAAATAGTAGTGCGTTTGCTTGTAGAGGGCAGTAGGCACCCAACTTTTTCCGAGTGGTTCAAAGAATCGGTGCATCACGTCCTTAGCTTGCCGGCGTACGTCAGTGACACTGTCTTTGATCCAACCGCGCGCGACCATTTCACGGATCGGGAAGCGCTCCCACTCAACACCTTCTTCGCCCAGGTCGAAGAGAAATTGCTCTTGAAGCAGGGCTTTGGCTGGAATTCTCAAGCCTTTGTGAAGCGCCCGGGCCATTGAGAGCGTCAAGGGCCTCTTTCGCGAAAGAACTTCTGAAACCTTGCTGCGGCTTCCCATAAGGGGAACAAGGTCGCGAGGCGTCAAATTCATCTGTTCCATTCGGAATTTAATTGCTTCTATTGGGTCCGGTGCTTCGATTTCGACGCGTTTCTGCTCATAGTCCTGCACGAGGAGAGTGAGAAGATTCAAATGGTCCCCCTCGGGAGTACCAGCACGGGCATCGCAATCGATAAGCTGCTCGATTTCTGCAAGGGCAGCCTTGTAATCAACATCGGAATTGATGGCGGTAATCATAGAGTCTCCTTTAGCTCCATTTGGAGTACTCAGCGTGTGTTCCTATGCGCTTAACCAACACAACTGTAATCTCGTAGCTCACTTTGGTTTCTATCCTGTATGCATTGCCTTTTATGTTGAAAATAACTCGGTTGTCGCTCAAAAAGCTGGCACTCGGGTAACGTGCCTTAATGTCAGCGGGGCCGGTCCAATTGGCCTCCTCAACCTCGAAGACCCACACACTGAGAGCGGCCCGAATGGCTGCGTGCTGTTTTGCAAATTGGGCCAGCAGTTCTTTGCCGACTAATCGCATCGGCAGGCACCGCAGGAGTAAACCAGCATAACGGCTCCCACCGTGGGAACAATAACAATGTTCCCATGTAGGGAACAATAACCGATTTGAGCCCCCGTGTCAAGTGAACGTGTGCTTGGCGCCTTGCTTCGGCTGAGAGGTGAGGGGCGCCTCGGCTACAATGACGTAAAGACAAGAATGATTATCGGTCAATGGTGGTGGAGCGACCTCGTTGGACTTGAGCAAAACATGAGGAATCAAATAGAGGAAGCCCATGCAGGAATCCATATCCTTCAGCGAAGAAGAATTAACCCTACCGCGCGTTTGCGAGATCTGTGGCAGGACATATACGTTGGAAGAGGCTGGCGAGCATTTCTTTAGCCGTCCGTACAATTATCGCAATGGTTGTGCCGCCACTTGCCTGACGTGTTGGTTGGATTGTGGCCCTCCGCGTGACCGAAATCTGACTGGCAACCTGCTCCGCGAATTTGCGGCGAAGCTAAGTCCTGATGCACATCTCGTAGTGATGCCTGTCCATCGGTTGATGTTCTCGGAACCCATCGAATTTCAGAGCGGCTCGATAATTTATCCGAGTGGGCTTGCGAAACTAGTTGCTCTGAAATTAGGGATGAATAAAGAGGTCTCGACGTCTCTGTCTTTCTATCAATCGGCCGCGACTTTTGTGGATAAGGAGACATTTTCGCAGGCTCCTACCGTCGCGTTTACATACAAGTTCGACTGGGATGGCTTGTGGCACGGTAGCCACAAGTCGCATATGGAGTTTATTCGAATCTTTTCACAGATCGCCGACGTCAAGTGCCTGAATTGGATTAGATACAAGTTCTGCGCGATTGATATCCCTGATGTCCTTCCCAGCCGCGCAGGACAGACCAGGAAAGATCCGACGATGTCTGCTGCGCTCCTGTACAACGCATTCCGACGAGAAGGAGGAATAATCGCTGGTGACGCCTTCAATTCGGTGCTCACAAGGGGGTTGGGATTGCCGCTGAACGAGGATGATATAGCTTATAACGACTTCCCGGACCTGGAGGGTGAAGTCGGGAACATCGCTCTACATGCCTTGGATCTGTATTCGGCAATTCTACAAGCGGAATATCCGACAGCTCAGTTCACACAGTTGATGGCGCTGTTGGAATTTCTGGCCGACCCAACGGACTACACAAAGTCCCACGAGGTCGGAAAAATCATCGGGCGATACGTCGCAACAAACGAGGTCGAATACGAGCAATTCAAGGGTAGGTACCACGAACTATCAGGCAAGAAGGACGATGCCACTGGCGAGTACGTCGGTTATAGGACGCGCATTGTCCACATGGGCGCACGACTGGAGAGCATTTTGGCCGCTGGGCCGAGAAGCCAACTTCTGAAAGAACTGGACGGTTACGTGCGGACCGTGATCGACCACATGATTGAGCGTTCGTCTTGGAGCTACGATTCCTACCTAGCGCATCGTGAATCGATGAAACCGTTTTTGAAGTAGCTATGGTCCTGGAACCGGAGCTTGCCTAAAAATGTCACCTCTGCTAGCAAATGGGCGCAACAATCTTGGCTCGGAATTTGCAGGAGGCGCAGAATTTGGCCTGCCTGGGATATTCGCGCATCGCAGCTCTGCCGAGAGCTCGCCCGACCTTTGCAGCTTCTACGTTGGCTTGGTTAGGCGGAAAGGCCGCCCGGTGCCGCAGCAGGAGGTCATCAGAATTTCGTGCCGTGCCTGTTTGCTCCCTTCGCCGGCGACCCGTGGAGCAATCGAGGCGAAATACGAGAACGGTGTGGAGAGAGCGGAGCGACGCGGTCGGAATGAGCGGCACGCGTGAGTGACACAGCTTCTTCGAGGGACAAACCGTGCTAATGGAGACCGCAGCTGAATGGGTTATCGGCGGGACGCGAGCCGAACGGAACGGTGAGAAGAGCAAGCGGACGGGCGGTGGCCGAAGATGGGGAGACGGGAGTGCTAAGCTATTTATAACCGAAGGGGTTATTATTTTCGCGTCGAACGTGGACGCTACGGTGCGGGCGGAAGATCGTCGCTTTTAGGCGGAAAGCGGGAAACGCGGCAAGATGGCTACGATTGACCCGAGGTTACTCCCGTTAATAGAAACCTTGATAGCGGTTGACGCCGATTGGCTTGCCCTTGAAATCCTCGACGGACTCCGATTGGGTATTGTCGCGGAAGAAGTTGGCGAGCACCTACTATCGACCCAACTCGCAGTTCGCGAAGCAAAGCGCCAAGAGCGACGCTCGCAGGAGCGCGCCGTGCCGCCGCCGGTTGCCAAGGCGATCGTTGGGGATGAACAGATCGACTGGGCGGCAAAGTACGTCGCCGATCGCCTGTCGGACGCAGTGTCGATGGTCCTGGCATCCCTCGACCAGCTGAACCAAATCGCACGCTCGAACTGGGAGCTTCATGCATCACCTTCGGACCGGACTTTGGACAGAGGGTTCGACTTGGCCCTGCAAACAGAGGACCGAGGGCCGATCTTGACAAGTTCTGGGGTCGGCGACGCTATCGCTGCAATTCGGATACTCAGGGAAGCTCTCTTAGGCTGGGCTAACTCGATGAAAGACGGCGGTCGCAGGGCATGATCAATGACGTTCAGGCTGCCTTGAACTCCATCCTGGGCAACGTTGCACTTCTTAATAGCGCCAACGGGGCAGGCAGGATCTTTGAACTATTCATCATGACCAGTGTGGGAGTCCGGTTACAAGGGATGGGATTTGACGTGTGGCTACAAAGATCGGACGGCGCGCCTATTTTGCCAAACCAAGCGATTCGGACTTTTTTCCAACGAGGCGGCGCTCCCTCAGGCATCCCGCCCGCCTCTGCCGGTTCCGGGAACGCGAGCGTGATTGGCATACGTAAGCTCTCGACTGGGTCGGAATGGGAGATCTGGAACGGCATTCAATTTGAAGGGCGAAGTGGAGCAGCTCACGAAATCGATATCGCGGTCGTTCCTAGAGCCGTCGGAGTGGAGCTCCGGCAAACGGGAGGGTTGCCTTTCGGAAGGCCCCGAGTGGCGATTGAATGCAAGGATGTGGGGCAGCCAGGATCGGTCGACGAAATGAGGGCCTTTGTGGCGCGTCTCTACGACCTCACGGTCTTGCAGTGGCATCAACCGCACCTGCCGTTTCCTCCCCCAACGCGAGGCATCTACCCGGGGACCACGGGCGGTACAGCCTTTTATGCCGCGCAAGGTACCTATTGGAACGAGAATCGGCATACCTTCAATGCAATCGCGCGACGAACGGGGTTTGCCCTCGGTGCCGCGGCGATGAGCGGTTACTACGCGGTTGAGCCGCACGGGTTCATCACTCTTGGCAGCACCGAAGCGGCAGCGCTGGTCGAGGCCGTTTGCCAATGGATTGCTACTTACTGTCCGTGATTCGCGGTGAAACCGTTAGCTTCGGCAATTAAGACAAGTCATTGAGTTCATACCGGGCGCGAAGTTCGGTATAGTTCCAGCCTGTCATGAGAGAACAGTCTAAACAGCCCCATATTGCGGTTGCGGAAGCCATCCATCTGCTCCAGGCGTTCCGCGGTGCAGACCTGACGCAGACGATCTATCAGATTGAAAAATCTCTGAAAGGTGTTTCCGCGCAAAACTACTTAGCCGTACTGACGACAAGCGGAGCTAAGGCCGAAGTCCTGGGCGCTGCCGGTCTAATCAAGCAACTGGCAGGACAGATCAATGTCGTGATTCACGCACTAGGAATACTCCTGTGCCTTCCCCACATCCTGGGACCCGACGAAGTCGTTGACTACGTTTCCCTGGGCGCCGGAAACACTGGCAGACCGTTTGATCTTGAGACAAGCCGCCGCATAGCGGAATTCAAGTTCATCCACTGGCAAGGCGGACCGGAGTCAATCCGCCAGAATTCTCTCTTCAAGGACTTTTACGAGATGGCAGAGCACGAAACCGACAAGGAGAAATATCTCTACGTTCTCGGCACAGAACATGCCGTCAGATTCTTGAACGGCGGTCGAGGCATGTCGAGTGTGCTGAGTCGAAACGAGACGTTCAGAAAAAAGTTCACTGAGAAATTCGGGGATCGCTATCGGACAGTGCGCGACTACTATCTTGCGAGGAAGGAATCTGTGGTGATTCAAGATGTTTCTCCATTTGTGCCGGGGCTGGTCGCGGCTGTTGAAGCTGCTGAGGTTGAGGAGGAATAAGCCTGTGCCGCTGAACGCCGGCGTCCTCATCATTGGTTCGCTTTTGTGGGATGCGGAAAGGGGTCGGCCGGCATGGCGTGAGGCGCGGCTGGACATGGCTTCGGCGCAGTCTGTGACAGCGCCGATTCGCTACGGCCGCTTGTCGGGAGAGGGCCGAAGCTACACTTACACGATGGTATTTTCCCGCTTGGCCGGAATTGGTCATGCTAAAGCGGTTCAATGTAGTCGGTCAATTGTGACGCCGGCGGATCTGTTGGCCGAAGCGCAGGCGCTATGGAAGGCGGAGCAGCCAAGGGCCGCCGCAGGCCGCATTGCCGATTATTGGGGCTGCGTGGCGCTGCTGTGCAACCCCGACAGGAAGGTGCCGGAAAATATCCTGAAAGCGTGGACAGACCGTGTTGGCCGTGAGCCGGACTACGGAAAGGTGACACAAACCGAAGAGGAAGGCCGGCTGATAGATGAAAACGGCTTGCTTCTGGTCGATTGGCCGAAGCTCGTTGAAACCGGCGAGCCTCTGCAGCTCGATCTTCTCCTTGTGACCGCCAATGACCCCGCGATCGATGCAAGTCGCCCGGACTATCCGGAAGTTGCGACAATAGCCGGTGCCTGGAACGCGGCGGCGAGCAAGTATGCCGAGTATTTCTGGAAAAATGCGGAGAATGGCATACGCACCTTCCAGGACGATGAGATCCGCACGGTACTGCGTCCCCGTGGGCGGCAATGATATTCCTGCTCTCGACGAAATTGTCAACGACTATATCCGCGAATACCGCCACGGCGCGCGCGCGCGGAGATGCAGACGTTCCGCCAAGAGAAAAGCAGGGCCGCCGCAATCCACCGGGCAGCCCTCTGCGAATTTCCCGATGGAAAGCGTCACCCTCATCAGGACCTGATTCCTCAAAGGCTGCTCACGCTGGCTGAGGAGAGGCTACAGGCGGCCGCGAAGCGATTGGGTTATGCACGAGATTTCGCTGCGCTGCATGAAATCGTAAAACATGAGATCGGCTCGGTTCACGGCATCGGCAAGCTGACGGTGTATGACATCGCGTATCGCATTGGCGCATACTTTGGAAAATCTCCGGCACTCGTCTACCTGCACAGGGGAACGAGGGAAGGAGCGGCGGCGCTGGGACTACGAGGCGAAACGCTGGATCCCGCTGCCCTACCTGCAGCGTTCTCGCGGTTGACGCCTTTTGAGATAGAGGACTGCCTTTGTATTTACAAGGACGCGATTCGGGGTGTTTATCGGGCCCGTCGCAAGTCGGCATGCCGCGTTGTAGGACGGCGACACCTGTGCTGAAACTGATCCTGTGTTTAGAGTGCAGAACAGTCGCGGCGGTCACTAGGCATTGGCAATTACTCCAAAGGGTAGCCGATAGGTCTCCATTAGATACGTATCGGTGACGCTCAACAGCTCCAGCTGTTCGCGCGTCGCCTGCGCCTTCGAGAGGCCAGGCTGCACGATATAGATCTTCAAAGACAAAGGGTAGAGGCGGCTAATTTCGCGGATCGTGAGCAGCAGCTCGCCGTCGCCCTTCTCATAACGGCTCGCCCCTTCGGATTCCTGGCGTCGCGCCTCTCTGCGAAGCAGATGCGTGAACAAATCCGTGCGTTTCTCGTGTGACGACATCCAGGCGATGCTTTTCTGAGCCTGTCCGCATACCTCGTACAGGTCCTCTATTCTTCGCCCTGCCGCTGCTGCCTGGGAATATTTGCAGTGGTAAAACTCAACGTCGATGCGGGACGGAGCCGCCGCGTCGCCGACAAGTTTGATCGTCACGACATCGGCGGCTTCGCCCTTGCCATCATCGTCGATGATCATGTCGTAGTCGGCGTTCATCAGCGTGGCGATGACCCTCGCTTGAATGGAATCCTGCTCCTTTTGTTCTCCCTGCGACTCTTTCTTAATATCTACACCGGCCCAGTCCCACGCCAGAATCTTGGCGGAGTCATATGGAGGATGCGTGGTCTTGAGCGGAATGAAGTCGTTACCTTCAAGCGCCGAGCCATCGGAAAACCAGATCATGGGGGGGTCTTCATAGAAGAAATCGGTCGCGTCTTCCTCCTCGGCGCGCTCGCCTCGCCGCACCTGAACGTTTGTGCCTCCACGCAGTACAAAGCGGTAATTCGGCCCTTCCTGGTCTTCAAAGAGCTCGAGTTCCAGCTCCGCCTCCTGGTCATCGGCGACTATCTTGAATCTGAGCGGTCCATCAACACTGGAGGACACGATCTCCAGATCCAACTCGCTCAAGGGATACTCCTTGTCGCCCATGACTATGGACCACAGCATTTCAGCGGTGGTGTACATCTCTTCCGGCCAATCCACCGTGATGGGCATCAGGGCCGGCCGCACCGTGACTGCCTTTGCCTCAAGCGTTCCTCTGAGAACCTCGTCGGGATCGATGTTCTCGTCGAGGAGCTTTGTGCCAATTGCTTTGCACCAGGCTGCAAGCTGGTCGACACGGTCCCGACGGTGGGACCAGATCCGGCCTTTGCGTGACGCCCCAACCGTGGTCCTGTTTCCATCTTCAAACCCGCCGCCGGAAAGCACGGATTTCCGGGCATGCCGCCGCTGCACGTCGGGCAGCTCGGCTGCAACGTCCGCACCCATGCGGCCGGTGTAGCGCACATTCCTACCCAGCTGCTCGGTGAGGCCGACGTTTTGCAAACGGAGCCGATTCACGCCGGCAAACGTCCGGAATACCTGCTGGCCACGGATGAGCGTGGCGGTTTCGCCCGCGATGGCTTTCGCAAGCGCTTTGTACTCTCCCGAATTTGTGGAGCTGTTGATGAAAAGCAGGTTTTGCTCGGGCGACCAGATAACAACGTACAGTTCCCACTCCCAACTGAACAAATCCTCGACATTGGTCCAGGCAAGAGCGACGCGGCGCACGGTCACTATCACGAGCGTGTGCTCGGCATGATTGACCGTCTCGTAGATTCGCTCACAGGAATTGGGTGCGGGCAGCCCCTCCCGAAAATTCTGGGGCGTCCAGTCCTCGCACGTCGTCTTGTAGACGACGGCGCTTGTTGCGGGCCGTACCGTTTTCAGCGGGATGTCCTTGGTGAATTCCGTGAAGCCACGCAGGAACTCTTGCAGCGAGACTTGTTCACCGATCATCCTGTCGCTCAGCTGGGGCAGCAGCAGATTCCAGTCCGGGTCACGTGTGTAAAGCTTCCGTAGCTCGTCCTGGACATGTAGGTCCGCGGTGTTGGCGATGAACGTCGCATTTCCAAGATCAGGCCGCTTGCGTGTGAAGCGCCCGGCGAGTTGGAGGGTGACCGCCAGCGTCTTGCGAATGTCGTGGAAAGCGGAGATTTTCAGTTCCGGAAGATCAAAACCTTCGCCAAGCATGTCAACACAAACCACGATCCGGGATTGCCCGCTGATGATCTGCTGGCGAATCTCCTCGCGGCGTTTGATGGACTTAATCCCAGTGTGCAGCTGAACCGGATTGAACTCGGCATGTTGGCTGTAGATCTCATACACGGCCTTGGCGCGGCTGACATCCTCGACGCGGGCCATGAGGATGTGGCCTTTGTCACGCTCAAGGCGAAGCCGCTCGATGGCCTTCTCGGCAATCACCCTGTCCACACGCTTTGTGTTGAACTCAACGACAGGCTCAAACCGGATTGGGGCGAAGTAGCCTTCTTGCTGCGCCAGTTTAAGGGGATATTTGAAAATGATGTCGCCATCGAGCGGCTTGCCGTCTTCCCGGAATGGCGTGGCGGTAAATTGGAGGATTCTGCGGCTACGGAAACGCTCTTTGAAGGCACTCCATGTCGGGGCCTCCGCGTGATGCGCTTCGTCGATGAACAGATACGGGCAATGCGTTGCCATCCGTTCCTGCACCGCCTGTTCACACTGGCCCGCAATGTGGCTGGTGGTTACGATCACCTGGGCGCGCGTGAAAAGACGGTCTACCTCGTCGGGCGTCGAAGGCATGTGCTGGAGCGCGCATACGGTGGGGGTTTTTGCGCGGTCCTTAAGGACCGCGCAGCCGGGGGATTTCAGAACTCCAAGCGTGAGGAATTTCTGAGCAAGCTGTGTCCGCAAAGCATCCGTGGGCACGATGACCAGCAGTTTCTGGCACTTCATGGAGACGAGAATCGACAGCATCGTCTCCGTTTTGCCGGTGCCGGTGGGCATGACGATGGTTGCCGGTGAATCCGACACAATCCAGTGCGTGTGTGCGGCGTGTACGGCGCCTATCTGTGGGGGCCGGAGGCCAATGACGTTTCGGGCCGGATCTTCTTCGACGAAAGCGAACGCGCCGTTCCATGAATCGAGGACCTCGGTGATCCGCTGCGCATAGTCGGGCTCGGCTCCGTCCACGAGAAGCAGAGGGTGCTTGCGCCATTCTCCTTGGGAAAGGTCATTACTTGCCTGAGCCGGGTCAGGAGCGCCGATGAGCACGCGCTGGTAGCCGTCGCGAACATTTTTGGCGTTGGGAAGGATGAGGACTTCATCGGCCTCGCCTGGCCGGAAAAGAAAGCCGGTGGTTCGTCCGCTTATAAATGGGACAAGGTTGCCTTCGCGCTGCTGCTTAAGCTCAACGATCTGCTGAATGGGATTCTCCGCTTCCTCCATGTCGATCCCAAGCACGCTTGGAAAGGTCAATCGCATAGTTGCTCGTTGATATTGAGAAATACCTTCGGTAGAAACCGCACGGGTCGACGCAACTGTACCGCTCCCCGGAGCCAGATGTCACATTCTCAACACTTCAACATAGTGTAGAAGTGAAGGAGTATGTGGCTCCCGTCTTTCCAATTCTTACTTCCGAAACTGCTGCCCAGTGCAATCTCGTCGTCCAATTCGTGTCACTATTTCGCGATTCTCGCATCGCAATACTTCAGCCCAACGAAATCTTTGGCGCCGTAGGGTCCGGTCGGCGGTGCAGAACGCCGCTTGAGATCACCGAGTGTCAGTTTAGTATCCGTGTAGCGCTGACCGCCGTGTAGCAGCCTGAGAATTTCCGCCGTCATAAGAGTTCCGGCAGTCGCCCCGACAAATGGAACCGCTACGGATTTCCCCGCTAGTTCGCGCCGCCCGCATTCGTCCTCCTCTAAGCGCGCATACGCAGCGTTCTCGTTGGCTGCATGGCGTTGATTGTCAGCCCGCTTGGCGGCCTCGTCCGGCGTTAATTCTGGCCAAAGCTCTTCGGGCTTTCTCGGGTTTGGCAACGTGTGCAGGCTGATCGTGTCAAAATTGCTGGGTGTTCCACCCAGACCGCTTTCGATCACGCGAAGGAAATCGGCAGTGGCGAGGTCTCTGCGGGCAGCGTTTAGATCGAATCCGCAAAATGCAAGCCTAGGTTCGTCGGGGCGGCAACGGAAATTGGAGTCGAATGGACGCTCAATAAGTCTCGTTTTGAAGCCGCGGCTCTCCAGCCAGTCGCTGCACACACGTGTTTTGTATGAATCGATGTGACTTGCGTTAAAGAGAAGACCCGTTTCCGCATTCTCGGGCTCGACCCTGTCGAAATCGTTCAGAAAGATCTCAACTTGCTCGGCGGAGTCGTATGGCATGGTCGCCAGTGCCCACAGATATGCATTCCCTAAGTGGCCGAGCCCGAGCGCCCATAGCTCGCGCGGCAGGAATTCGACCGGGACGCCCAAGGCTGCTGGATCAGAAATGTCAAGGTCCGGGCGCCAAAGTGACATGCCTACAATGCTTCTGCCGGCCTCAATGCTTATCTCCGCAAAGGAGAGAAATATTTCTGAAATTGCCAGGGAACCACCCAGGATTCCTGCAAGCGAGCAGTACTCGCGTTCGGATGACCGATTTAGCGCAGTAGATGGCCCCACCTTGGCAACCCAGCCGTCAAATGTCACGCGTAGGCAGTCGGCCCTTGGACTCACATCGCCGAAAATCACACCCTTGGCCTCCAGTCCTGCCGCGTTGCGATCCACTAAAACGCTCGCGCTCACCATTTCGCTAAGCGCCTGCCCGAACGTCCACGACAGGGAGGGCCAGAGTAGGAGAGAGGCGTCGGCGATGCCGGGAGCGAGCGCAACATGTAGCGCATTCGGGAAGCACCGACTTGCAATATTTGCGGCGGTCAGCACGGCCAGCTGCAGGGTGTATGACTGCCCAACGTCGGGGCCACAGTAGAGAGTTACCGCATGGCGTTGTCGTCGAGCGAGCGCTTCCTCTAACGTCGCTTGGTCGCGGTCCAGGAACAATTTCGATATGCGGGAGAAGTGAATGCCCAAAGAGTCCATGGCTGGTCACCAGAGAGTCAGTCTGATTCGCTGAGATCGTTCATTGGGACTGTATGTTCTCCACGCGAAATTCCCCAGATACTCATAAACGCCAGCATCTCGCAGCGACCACCAGGGCGTACGCGCGAAGCATGGAAGTATAAGGGCAACGTGCCCAACGACCGGTACCATTGGATTCTGCTTGTCGATGGGGCTCTGCCCCACACCGGGGCAGGGATGCACGTGGACGTCAGCAAGAACTTGGAGGCCGTGCTCCCTGCAGTACTTCCAGAGAGCTGCGTATCCGACAGCGTGAAAGGCAATAGCACCGGATTGATAGGCGCCAGGATCTAGATCGTCATAGCAAATGAACCTCGTTACGGACAACAGATCACCGTTCTGCCGGCCGAGCAGGAACGCCCCACTTTCGCGCTTCCCCGCGCTACGGCGTCGCAACTGGAAAATCAGCTGCGCCCAGAGTGCGAGGGCCACACGGATCGGCGCGGCTGGGACGTTAGACGCCAACGTAATCTCCGCAATTCAGCAAAGAATAAAACTCTTCCAAGTAATCTACGATCGTGTGGTTGCAAGTCCACACTAGGTGAGGTTGCTGTTTGGGCCACTCCGTATGGTCCGCCGCTGCTCGGTCGTAAGGATGGTAGAACGCCGATCCGTTCCTCCAGTCGGTTCTGAAAACCATTGCAAAACGGCTACCCGGTTTACCTTTCGGGCGCTCGGGAATCTCCAGTATTGCCTTGGTGCTCGGGTCCCAGAACGTTCCCGTTGGAGGGACTGATCTGTATCCTGCAAGGTCCAGGCAGACGTGAAACCGATCCGGCGACTTATCGCGTGGCGCCGCTGCTAACCAAAGAATCCTGTTCGGCCAAGCGAGATTTTCCGGCAACACGTCTGGGCCAGGTATGCCCCATTGGCCCTTTGCCATCCCAATTCGGAATTCCGCAGATAGCAAATCCTCATCAAAGAGGCGCTGGTCAGGCTTCTCCATGTGCAATCACCCCTGCGGCGTGATCTCTTTGACGAGGTCGAAACAGATGGAGCATTTCGGCGCTTGCACTAATTCACCCAGGTGTACGTCCGATCTCGGCTGGTCGGTGCTGTTGCAGATCTGCAACACATACTCGGCCGCCGCCGCCGGGTCCAGATGGAATTTCTTCCTCGCCCACTGCGTGACGACAGCTATCGTGGTCGCTGGAGAGAATTTGTGGCGCTTCGTTTTCCCGCTGAAGTTCACTTCTACTGCGATGTGGCGGCATCGGTGGCAATGAATGTGGCGATGCCGGCTGAGTTCCAGCGCCTCCAATGTGAGCCCAGCCTCGACGGGCGCATGTTGGTCTATTCCTTCTTCTATTTCCTCCGGTTCGCTCAGCGCCTCTTCGCATTCGCCAACAAAGATCAGAACTTCGCCTTGTTCTGGCCCAATCACGCCAGAACGTAGCAAAACATCCCGGAGGACCTCGCCGTGCCCTGCGGTAACTAGCTTAGGTTTCGCACCCTGGGTGTGAACAAAAAGCTCCAATTCCTGAGTCGCCATGTGGTGTCACCTCTTGAACCTTTCAGCATGGAAACTTGCATCCGGCAGCGGGAAGTGCGATATTGCTGTCCGTGGAGACAACACGCTTGATCTGACGAGACAGGTGCAATCGCCATGATCAACAGTCGTCGATGACATTCCGTTGTCCATACAGACAACAGTATAGACTTTCGGATTTTGGTCGTCAAGGGGGTGGAATGGCTCAATCAGGGCTCGGTGTTCTGCTTCAGGCCCTCAGGGAACAAAGGGGACTCTCGTTACGTGAGTTGGGGCAGCTATCGGGCGTCGATCACGCTTATATTTATCGCCTCGAAAGTGGTGACAAGGAAGCTCCTTCGGATGAAGTGCTTACCAAGCTTATCCGCGCTTTAAAACTGGGGAAGCGCGAAGCGGAGATGCTTCGTTACGTTGCTACTCACGCCGATACCGATCCGGGGCTAGTCGCCCATGTTCTGAGGGACTCTAGCGTTTCCATCGAGGTTTTCACCGCTGCTGCTGGTGCCGTGTACCGCGGTAACGTCCGACCAGACTATCCGAAACTTATAGACAGGGTCCGCAGAATTCTCGGTGAAGAGGACTTCAGTGGATGAATTCGCCGCAGTCATAAAGGCGCGTGAGTTTGTGCGCAAAGGCAATCCGGGCGGCATACCGGTTCGGGTTGAGGCTTACGTGGAAGAAGCCAAAGCGGTGCTCCGGATGCAAAACGATCTGGGGCCGGAGGAACCGGGCTGGTCCATTTGTAGTGGCGGCAAGCATTACATCTGCGTCAATGCCTCGGACCGGGCTGAGCGCCAGCGATTCACAATCTGTCATGAGCTGGCACATATTCTCTTGGGCATCAAGTCGGAACACAACGCACTACCATGGTGGAGCTACGCAAAGCGGCCTCCTGTGGAGATCATCTGCGACGTTTTTGCAGCGGAATTACTTCTTCCATATCGACAATTCAAGCCTCTGGCGGATGAAGCCGCGATAGAGATGAGCAGCATCGAAGAGTTGGCAGGGCGCTTTCTGGCGTCGGTCACCGCCACGGGGTCACGATTTGCGGCAGTACATCCGGGCGCGTGTGCTTTTGTGCTGTCCGAGGAAGGTAAAGTGCGCTACGCCTCGCGATCCAACGCGCTCCGTGATGCGTATGCCTGGATTCAACCGCGCCTTGACTTGCCGCGCGGTTCCTTGTCGGAAAAAATTCGGGCAGGCGCAACAGCCGATGGACCGGAAAAGGTAGATGCTGACATTTGGTTCGCGGACTGGGAACGCGGCGGCGTTTTGTTTGAGGAGGCCAGACACTTTCCGCAATGGGATCAGACCTTGACGCTGCTTTCGTTTGAGGACGATGAGGTTCCGCCAGCGAAGACAGAAGAACTACGCGAAGACGAGGAGGAGTTGGGTCTGCAGGAACTTGATGGAAATCTTAGGTGGCCGAGCAAACGACGCCGCAGGTGACTCAAGACGGCCGGGAGATGCGTCGCTTGTTCTTCCTCTTTGGCCTGAGTCGGTTACTGGATCTCGTGAATTGCCTTTTCAGCCACCGTGTCACAAATGGCTTGACCCCGTCACCGATACCCTCGCCCACTTTAGTGCCTGCGGCCTTCAGCACCGCTGAACTGAAGACGACAACCAGTCCGATGCACGCTGCCTCTACGACTTGCAATGGGTCGAACGGATTCTTACGACGTGGTCGTCTCTCTTCTAGATGAACGATCTCCACAGGCCATCTTCGGCGCAGTTCTTCTCGCAGTTGAGGCAGCGATCGCCGCAGATCGGACAAAACCAAGGGTATGTCTTCGATTGGAACAAAGACCTCCTCGGGCTCCTTGGCTGTTATCACCCGGACGATGGGAGACATATTCACTCCCTTTCGAGATTCACGAAAGGCTGCCGAAAAGGCAATGCCCGCTAAAGAACGCGGGCAATTGCATCATGTAAGCTCTGAGCCCCGAAGGGCGTCCCGGAGTGATTAGCCGCCCCGGTCAGTAGGCCCTAGTTCATGGCCAAGTCGTAGAGCGCGGCGGAGGCAAAAGCTTTGTCAATGTGAAGGACCTCCGGCCTTTCTCGTTATCTTACTCCCTGTGGCTAATGCGTGCTCCACCAAAATGAAACTATGGATTAACGGCGGGCGAGTATCGAAACGGGCCTGATCGCCCTAAAATGTGTGAAGCGCACAGAAATCGACCATTAGAAACCGGCGCGCCAAGCAGCCAGGTGAACCACGTTGATGAGCGGGAGCGAATAATGAGGCGAACGGAAAATATTCTAGCCAGGCTGAAGGAGCAGATGGAGTTTCTGCGCACTTCTCTGCGCGCATTTTACGCAGGTGACTTCGCGGAGAGCGTTCGGATTGCCACAGTGATTCGAGTGCTGGTTCACGAGAGTGGTATGAGTAAACCGCTGCTCAAGCAGGCAAAGCCAAATGGTCTTGAACTTCCGATTCTGGAGCACGTCGGCGAAAGAGACGGGCATGACGCAATCTTCAGCTTTGCCGTAAGCGTGAGAATGGGACCAACGGTTGCACCTGCCGTCGATCTTGGCTCTTCGCACTATAGCTTGAGCTCCGTTGGTGCATGGTGGAATCGCACCGTTTTCACCTTTCAGTCACGGCTGGGTACGCAGTTGATTTATAGGAGAAAACAGGTTGTCCTGATCCTCGCCAACAAGGAAGGTGGGGCGCACGTGGACCAAAATGAGGACCCAGATTACGAGCGGCTCCTGACGGATCTGCCACTATCGTTTGCTGACTACGGAGTCCCCATCGAGACTCCTGATCTGGCGAGATTTTTGACCGCGCAATCTGGGGTTCAAATGCTGGAGTGCTTGAAACGCAATTTCTTCCCCGATGAGGAAGTGTCAGCAAAGTGGGAGTTCGGAGTCGCACCTCCCGTCGCGCAGTATATGGATCAAATTTCGCTGACAGAGCGCCTTGTTGTGCCTGCATTTCCTAGCGGCGAAATTCGAGTTACGAGGAGAGAATAGCTCCTGGAGGCAGTATCCTCGGTGCCGACAATAGAATAATCGAGTACCCGAAGCATGTGCTGCAGCAAGCTGGGCGGCGGTTTCGTCAGCCTCTTGCTTTGCCTTACGTGTACAAGCTGTCCCACTCTTGGCCCATACTGTCGACCGTTGCCCAACCACACTCCATTTTCTGCGACTTTGAAAACTTCTCGCTTATAGTTCGAAAGCCATCGTTTAGCTCGGCCTTGAAATTCGTCCATAGGTCAGTTGCAAACGAGTCGAAGTCTCGGTGAGTGTATACCCCTCTCCGCCCTCCACTGCAGCATTCCTTCTTACTCGCCGATCACAATAAAGGGGGCCCAAAAAAAGGGGTTTGTCGAGCCGCTGGCGAACACGGCGTTGCGCGCCTCGGCCAACGCTACGCTTTTTTTCTTATTCCATGGAGATTACGTTTTGTCATCGTGCGCGGCAGGAGAGCATGTGCGTTGCGACCTGGGAGTCCTGTCCCAGCTGGCTCGAAATCTCGACATTCACCCCCATGAAGCAGCGCAGTTCTCTGAATGATCGCCAGGCCAAGGCTAGTGCCCCAACCCGGGGACGCGACGGGTCGAAACGAAGGAATCGACTCTTTGAGCTCAAGGAACTGCAGAGTGTCGGCAGAGCATTCAGCTATGAACCGAAGGCTGGTGGATGCGAAACGAAGTCTTCAAAAACCAGAGGCGCTGTCCCGTTCCGCCATTCATTCAATGTCCTGAACCTGTTCACGCAATTTCTCAATGTCCACCTTGATCTCAAGGGCTAAACTCGCAATCGCCAGCGCTTCACTCTCGACGCCAGGCGTTTTCGAGAGCATCGTGTTTACTTCGCGGTGCATTTCCTGCAAGAGAAAGTCCAGCTTCTTGCCCAGTTCGCCGGCACCATCGAGCAATTTCGTAAATTGTTGCAGATGGCTTCGCAGCCGGTCTAATTCTTCACTGATATCACTGCGTTCTGCAAGGAGTGCCGCCTCCTGTGCCAGCCGTGTGGACTCGATATTTGCGCCATTCAACAATTCCCTAAGCCGCGCTGCCAAGCATCGCGAGAATGCAGGGCGCAATGTGCTCTGTAGTGCGCGGACCTGTTCGGCTTCGTCTCCGATCTTTGCCACTCGCGCACGCAAGTCCTCTGTCAAGTGGCGACCCTCGGTACGGCGCATTTCGTCCATTTTCCCAAGCGCGTCCTGGACATACGTTTCGAGTACTTTGCCTAATTCTTCTTGAGCCTCTTCGGTTTCCGGCAATACTGATGCCACACCCGAAATCACACCGGGCAATCGCAGTAACTCCACTGCGTCCAGCTCCGTCTTGGCGCCCGTCTGTTTGCGCAATTCTTCTGCGGCGTTCACGTACGCCTTTAGCAATTCCTGATTTACATGCACGGGCGCGTCTTGGCCCGGCTCCATACTCACCTGCACATCCACGTGTCCACGCAGGATGCGTCCACGCAGCGCCTGGCGCAGCCGGTGTTCATACGGTTCCAGAGAATCGGGAATTCGGAGCTTCACGTCCAGGAACCTGTGGTTGGCGGTCTTCACGCTAACCCGAATTACCCATCCTTCAAAAGCACCGCGCACCATCGCGTATCCAGTCATCGACCGGCACTCGGGCTTACTTGTGGGAATGAGGTTGACTTCAGTGGAACTTTTCGTAGACATCGCGCCTAGCTGGACTCCGCTCTGTTCGGATTTGGAGCATGCGCTGGAACGAACACGTCATTGCTTGCAAGCTCAAATGATGCAAACGAACGTAAGCCCGCCCTCCGCCAGCAATTTCGCGTGCATGCCGCTCAGCCGGATGAATTGATCTTCCAACACAAGAATCTTATCGGGTTTCCTCACGCTACCCAAGCGAGGTCTGAGAGAGGGCCGATTACCCTGTTGGTATTTTGGCAGTCCCTTCCAAGGTCGTTTAAATCAGGAGGGAATTCACCCATCCAACACTTTACATGGCCATTCCAACATCGTAACCTTTAGGAAAAAGTGAGCTTACTTTCATAGATTGCGGCAGAATACCGGAAGTTCCCGGTGCTGTGGGAAAGAAGGAATTTGTGGTGCACCCTTGGCACGACGTTCCATTCGGGGAGAAAAGTCCATACGAGGTAAACACGATCATTGAGATTCCGCTGGGATCGAATGTGAAGTACGAATTGGATAAGGCGAGCGGGCTTTTGCGTGTGGACCGGATTCTGTATTCGGCCGTGTACTATCCGGCGAACTACGGATTCATCCCGTGAACGCTGGCGGAAGATAAGGACCCTCTCGACGTGCTGGTCCTGTGCCAGGAAGCGGCGATTCCCCTTACCATTATTCCCGTTCGTGTAATCGGTCTGATGACCATGATGGATACGGGAACAAAGGATCACAAGATCATCGCGGTGGCACTGGGTGATCCTGAGTTCAATTCTTACAAGAACACGCACGAATTGCCCCCACACAAACTGCTGACGGTCCGGCGGTTTTTCGAAGACTACAAACAGCTAGAAGGAAAAGCAGTCGAGGTGGATGATTTCGAGTCGGTGGAGGCGGCGTATAGGATCATCAGCGCGGCGACGGCCGCGTACGAAGACGAGTACTAACAACCGTTACAACCGTTGGAGCATTTGGAAAACAGACGCGCGCAGTGGTAGACTTTCGAACGGCGAAGGAATTCGCCTTATAAGCGCTGTCCACCTTTGGCCGGACAGATGATGATTCCTGACACGGATCGTGTCACGGAATCATGTCTCCGGGCCGATCCCAAGCTAGCGACATTGTGGAAGAAATGACGATGACGAGTCGTCTTATGCCCGGCCACTGCGATCGGCTTCGGGACTTGGGTATGGCATTGGATTCAGAATGAGCATTGTGAAAGCACAACAATTTGTCTCGCGTGGACCGGATGCTTCGGCCATTCCGGTGGTGCTCTTTGTAGGGAAAGACCAGTACTGGCGGGATCGTTGCCGGGGGAAGGTTGTTTCAGCCTGGGTCTCTACGCCGGATGACCCTGGGAGTGTTCATCGTCTCTCGCTACGCGACACGACCTTTGGGGCTGTTCTGGCAGACGTACGAACGGTTCCCATGCTCTGTCCCCGCCAAGTGGTAATCGTGCAGGGGGTGGACGTCCTCGAAAAAACCGGAGAAAGGGAACGCGACGACGCGCAAGCGTTGCTCCAAAACTACCTACAGGATCCGTCCACGTTCAGTTTTCTAGTTCTGGAGGCGGACGCTTGCGACCAACGCACGAAGTTTTTCCGCCTGCTGCGTGACAACGCCCTGGTGGTAGAACTCGAGGGACAGGACGGCAGCGGAGTCGCAACGGTTGTGGAAATGGCACGTGCTGTTGGGTGCGAAATCGACGATGAGGCAGCGGAACTGTTGGTAACGTTGTGCGGAGACGATTGGGGTCGCGCAGAGAAGGAAATCTCAAAGCTCGGAACATATGTTGGGGAGCGAAAAAAAATCGCCAGGGAGGACGTGCGAAGTCTTGTGGTTGCGTCAGAATCTGGATCGGCGTGGGATTTGGCGGACGCGCTAGTGGCTGGGCAAGTAAAGCAAAGCTTAGAGGTTGTGGATCGGCTGCTTTTGAGCGGAGAGAACGGAAGCAAGTTGGTGGGCGCGCTAGCTTGGACCTATCGGAAATTGATCGAAGCCCGAGACCTCCCACAATCGATTCCGAGCTTTCAAGCGGCCCAGCGTCTTGGGATGCGGCCGGACAGGGCAGCATCGTTCGTGCGAAAGGCTCATACGTTCGACCGTCGCCGCGCCCCGGCAGGGCTGGTCTTCCTTGCCGAAGCAGATAGTTTGTTGAAATCAAGCGGTTCTGCCGCCCGCACGGTCATGGAATTCCTTGTGGTGCGGCTCTGCCAGTGGGGCACGGGAACGAGAGTCTCAGTGGGCGAGCCAAGGTAGAAATCTCGCAGCGATTATGCTTTTCTAGCGTGAGGTTCCCATGGAGTCGGGTTCGAATAACATTGGCCCTGAGGAGGCACGAGGCGCATCGAAAGAGCAGATTCCCGCTCTACTGCACGATGTTCGGGAAGCTGTTCTTCGTGGTCTTCTCGATAATCCGGAGTTTAACGAGAGGCATGTTTGTCTGTTGTTGCTGCAAAAGGAAGTTCCTAGTGCAATCCTCGAAGAGGTTGCCCGCCGAGAGCGATGGTTGCGCAGCTACGAGGTGCGCCGTTCTCTGGCATTTCATCCACATGTGCCGCACACGATTGGACTACACCTAGTTCGAGAACTGTACGTAACCGACCTAGTGCAGTTGACGATGGCCGCATCCGCTGCCCCGCCGCTGAGACAACTCGCGGAGGAGTTGGTATTGGCACGGTTACCTCAATTGCCTCCGGCACAAAAGATGATCCTCGGGCGGCGAGGGTCGGCGCGCATTGCGGGCGCTCTTCTCGCCGATGGACAGCCGGAGGTAGTTCCCACCGTGCTCGAGAGTCCTTTTCTGAACGAAGGCCAAGTTCTGCGGGTGCTTTCGCGAATTAACATGAATGCCCGGGTTGTTACGGCGATCGCGGAGAGTGGGCGGTGGAATCAGCATTACAGCGTCCGGTTGGCCCTCGTGCGGAACCCCCAGGCACCGCTCGGCACTGTGCTTTCTTTCTTGCCTAGCATCTCGACGACGGACCTGCGGATCCTGGCTGAGTCTTCCTCCATTCCGGCGAATGTCCGCCCTCATGTGCGGCGTGAACTCGCGAATCGCATGCAACATGGCAAAATATCAGTGAAAAGGAGCCCACTTCCCCGAAGGTGAGCCGGTGATCAGCTACGGTCTGTGGGGCGTCACGATTTGTAGGAGACTGCGGCGAGAAACGAGGAGTCGGTTGACTTGCTGAGGTTTACAACGGGATAATTCACGGAAGAATTGGTGATTGGGTGTTGGAGTTCGCCTTTAACCGCCCTGCTGGGCAAATGACTCCTGTGAGGGTTTATGTGTGGTTAGGAGTTGTTTGCTTCCTTCACGCTGGTTTCTGAATACGAACGCTCCCCTAAAGCGAACGCGCATCGTGAAGATGATGGTCCGTTGTGTGTTTCAGAGGAACTGCCAATCGGCTGAAATCATATGACCTTCCACAGCATACTGTACGAAAGGCTCGACGGTGGGGCAAAGACCGAAACGTTGGAGGCGCCTGCCTTTTTTGGCGATCTGAATCTCGATCAAATCGTCGACAGTATCACGGCCGAGTGGAAGGAATACAATCTCCTCCCCTTCTATTACACCCCCCTTAACGATCTCGAGACGATAGCCTATCGTCAGGAAATCATGAAGGATCTCGAAGACCAGAACTTGATGGACGCGGTCCAGTCCTTCTCCGCGCAAATGCGTGCGATGCGGCAGCGTCTCGATCAGGAGAAGAAGGTCGATTACTACAAGTATTCGAGCGAGCGATGCTTCCTGGGCGCAGTCGAAATCTATTGCGCAGCAGTGGAGCGCTTGTCGCAAGCTCTGTCTGCGCCTGGTGTAAAGGCGCGAGGCCTGCAGGCCTTCCGTGGGTATGTGACTGAGTATGCCGCATCGGTTTCGTTTCGGGATCTGGCGTCGGAAATGAGGGATCTGAAGTCGGATTTGTCGACGATCCGGTACTGCCTCCTCCTCAGAGGTGGTAGTGTCACGGTCCGGCACTACGAGGGAGAGAGTGACTACGGCGCGACGATCGAAGAGACCTTCGAGAAGTTCAGGCGCAGTGCGGCGAATGACTATTGGGTCGAGGTTCGCAAATGGGGAGGCATGAACCATATCGAAGCGCAGGTATTGGACCGAGTGGCGCTACTCCACCCCGAAACCTTCCGGGCCCTCGACGCGTTTTGCACGGCGCACCCAGGGTACCTCGACGAAACGATCGCACGTTTTGACCGTGAGATTCAGTTCTATGTTGCGTATCTCACGCATGTCGGAAAATTCCGGCGCGCTGGCCTGAGCTTCTGCCGCCCGCAGCTCTCGCAAACGTCCAAGGAGGTCAGCATCCGCAAAACCTTCGACCTCGCGCTGGCGGGAAAGTTTCTGGGACAAAGGGGAGCCGTTGTGCTGAACGATTTCTTTTTCGCCGGTCCGGAGCGCACCTTTGTCGTTTCCGGTCCGAACCACGGGGGGAAGACTACGTTCGCGCGCATGTTTGGGCAGCTGCATTACCTGGCCAGTCTGGGTTGCCCGGTCCCCGGCGAGGATGCCCGGCTGTTTCTCTTTGATCACCTATTCACGCATTTCGAGCGGGAAGAGGACATCACAAACCTCCGCGGCAAGCTGCAGGACGATCTGATTCGGATCCACGAAATACTCAGCGAGGCGACCCCAAGTAGCCTCCTGGTCATGAACGAGGTCTTCTCCTCGACCACCCTCAAGGACGCTGCCTTGTTGAGCAAAAAGGTGATGACGATAATTTCGGAGTTGGACCTGCTTGCCGTGTGGGTCACCTTCTTGGACGAATTGGCGTCGTTCAACGACAAGACGGTCAGCGTGGTCGCTGGGGTCAATCCACAGAATCCGGCGGTTCGCACCTACAAATTGGAGAGAAGACCGGCCGACGGACTCGCGTACGCGCGTGCGATCGCGGAGAAGCATCGCGTGACGTACGAATGGCTCAAGGAGCGCATCAAGCCATGAAAGCGCTCCTGATGTACCGGGACCGAGATTTCGACCCGCAGCAATTGCTGCACGAACTGAAGCGCCGCGATCAAGATATCGACTTCCGACAGCAATTGCCGCGTCACGAGCGGGACCTAATCCAGGATCTGGAATTGGATACGCTGTGGCGCGCCATGGCAGGTGATGACGAGTTCTTATTCGACGTCGCCCGAAAGGCAATTCTGTCAGGGCTGCGGAACGATGTGGACACGATCCTGTACCGGCAGCAGGTTGTCAAAGATTGCCTGAAAAATGCCGCCGTGGTCAGGGAACTCTACAACCTCACCGTAGAGACGATCGAAGGATCGAGGAAACATTGGTGGAGTATCTCGGGCCATTACGCATCGTCGATGCTATACAGCGCTATCGACTTGCTGGACTTTTTGCTCGGCACACTCAAGAAGTTGCGGGGCTTCGCCGAAGGGCAGGGTGGCCAATTCGAATCGGAGGCCTTCACTGCGCTGTTCGCGACGCTCCAGGAGGAACTCGACGAGGAGTACTTGGCGACGATCCGAAATCACCTCGCGGAACTTAAATTTCGCAAGGGCGTATTGATGAGTGCCCAACTGGGGGAGATGAACGAAAGCACCAACTACGTGCTCCGCCAAGGCCGCAGGAAGGAACCCAGTTGGCTGGAACGGATCTTCGGCAAAGGACCGCCGGGTTATACCTTCCATCTTGACGAACGGGACGAAGCCGGGGCACGGATCCTGTCGGAGATGCGGCAACTGGCGATCAGCAGGGTTGCCGTTGCGCTCGCCCGATCTGCCGATCACGTCATGAGCTTCGTTAGGATGCTGCGAGCGGAATTGGCCTTTTACGTCGGCTGCTTGAATTTACACGGGCGGCTAACGAGTAAGGAAATACCGTGGTGCTTTCCTGCTCCCGTACCTGCGGGAGAAAGGAGGCACCGTTTTAATGGACTCTACGATGTGTGCCTGTCGCTCCGCATGGAGAGCCGGGTTGTAGGCAATATCGCGAACGGCGATGGCAAGAGCCTCATCATTATTACAGGTGCCAACCAGGGGGGAAAGTCGACTTTCCTGCGAAGCATCGGCGTCGCGCAGGTAATGATGCAGTGCGGTATGTTCGTCGGTGCGGAGAGCTTCGAAGCCGAACTCTGCCCCGCGTTGTTCACTCACTACAAGCGCGAAGAGGACCCGACGATGAAGAGTGGCAAGCTTGATGAGGAACTGGCCAGAATGAGCGAGATCGCCGACCATGTCGTGCCGAACTCCCTACTGCTGTTCAACGAATCCTTTGCGGCGACAAATGAACGAGAGGGGTCCGGGCTCGCGAAACAGATTGTGAGCGCCTTGCTCGAGAAGCGGATGAAGGTCTTCTACGTGACGCATCTGTACGAATTCGCAAGAGGTTTCTATGATCGCAAGACAGACGGCGCCCTGTTCTTGCGTGCCGAGAGAAAAGAAGATGGGACGCGAACCTTCCGGCTGCAGGAAGGCGCGCCTCTCGAGACCAGTTATGGCGAAGATCTGTATCGCCAGATATTTGATGTCGGTACGCAATCCTTGAAGAAAGAAACAAACCCCGTGAGTTCAGCCGGAGCGGACGATGTACTTCCGCTCAACCAAGGAAATTAGATTCGCAATGCCTCCGCATCAAAAGAAAATGCGTTCTACGTGTCGGAAACGTGAAAATCATCCGGGTTATGGCCCGGATCAAAAGAGCGGCTAAGCAGCATCAAGTCCTAGTGTGATGGATCTTCGAAGCAGGGAAGCGTCCTCGGCTCACACCTCCCAGGGAAGTCCCGCTTTGCCGAAGTGGCCGTAGTTGGTGGTTCGACGGTAGAGGGGCTGCAACAAGTTGAGGGTTTCGATGATGGCAGCCGGACGGAAATCGAACTTGCATACGAAATCTGCTGCTGCGCGCTCATCACCCGTGCCGAATGTGTCGACTCGTACGGAAAAAGGTTTGGCGACACCGATCGCGTATGCCACTTGAATCTCAGCGCGCGAAGCAAGACCGTTCTTAACAATTTGGCGTGCAACGTACCGGCAAAAGTAAGCGGCACTGCGGTCGACTTTCGACGGGTCTTTCCCACTGAAGGCCCCGCCACCGTGGCGGGCGGCCCCTCCGTAGGTATCTGCGATAATCTTGCGTCCCGTCACTCCACAGTCTGCGGACGGTCCGCCTTGGACAAAACTGCCCGTAGGATTAACGGCAAAGCGAATGTCTTCGCGAAACCACTTGCCGAGGGCGCGAGGTGCAAGCGCCTCACGAACATAGTCGGCGATGCGTTCCCGGGTCACGCTAGCATGGTGCTGCGTCGAGACGAGAACATCGGTGACCGCGAGCGGCTTATGCCTTCGTATAAAACACAGACTTGCGACTTCGCGTCAGGGCAGAGCCATGCCGGGCTTCCGTTCTTCCGGTCCTCTGCCATGCCCCGTGTGAGCTGGTGGGCGAGGAGAATGGGAAGGGGCATGAACTCGGGAGTCTCGAGTGTGGCGTAGCCGAACATGATTCCCTGGTCACCAGCGCCCTGGTCGCGGTCCACGTTCGTTTCTTTGTTTACTCCCTGGGCGATGTCCGAAGATTGTTTCGTGAGAATGGTCAAAACCCTTACATATTCCGCGTTGAAGGCTGAGGAAGGGTCGATATAACCGATCTCCCGGATCGCCTGACGAACGATGGCTTCGTGGTCTATCAGGCAGCTAGCCGTGATTTCACCACCGAGCACGACGGTATCTTCTTTGCAGAGCACTTCACAGGCGACGCGAGCGTTGGGGTCCTGTGCGAGATAGGCATCGAGAATCGAGTCGGCGATGTAATCGCAGACTTTATCCGGGTGGCCCTCGGAGACTGATTCTGAGCTGAAGTGATAGGTCGTGTTGCGAGGCACCCGTCTGTGCCGGGAAGCAGTCTTAGCAAGGGCAGTCGTCATTTCCATCCTCCTTCGAGCGTAGATAGGCGTTCGTAGAATAGGGCCGCCGATCTGATTCCTCCGAAATAGTTATCGAGGGACATATGCTCGTCCGGTGCGTGAGCGTTTTCGTCGGGCAATCCGAAACCCATTAGGACGCAAGGGATGTGGAACATGTCGCTCATTTCCGCGACGATGGGTATGGAGCCGCCCTCGCGAATGAACACGGCCTTGCGGCCGAATCCTTCCTCCAATGCCGCGGCGGCGGCTTGAACGATGGGATGCGAATAGGGCGCGAGCCAGGGTTTTCCGGTGCTGAGCACGTCGAAGCGGCAGGTGACCATTTTGGGGAGAAGTTTGCGAAAGTGCGCTTCGACCAGCTTGGCGATCTTTTCCGGGTCCTGGTTCGGGACGAGCCGAGTGGAGAATTTGGCGTAAGCCCTCGAGGGGATGACGGTCTTTGCCCCTTCCTGCATGTAGCCTCCCCAGATTCCGTTCAACTCGAATGTCGGTCGGCACCAAATCTGTTCGGGAACGGAGTAGCCCCTCTCTCCGCAAAGCGCTGGCGCGCCGACCGTTTTGCGGAACTCTTTTTCATTCCAGGGCAGCCTTTTCAAAGCTTTCCGTTCGGACGCCGAAAGCTTGGCGACATCGCGATAGAATCCGGGAATCGCCACTCGGAGATTTTTGTCATGGAATTGGGCAAACGTACGCGCGAGGACAGCGAGAGGATTCGGAACAGCTCCCCCGTACAGGCCTGAATGCAAGTCCTGGGATGGCCCGGTGATTTCCACCTGGTAGTAGTTCATCCCGCGGAGTGCATAGGTGATGGAGGGGACTCCAGGAGCTAGCATGCTCGTGTCGGAAAGGACGAGCGCATCGGAGACCAAGCGCTGGCGGTTCTGGCGCAAGAAGTCCCATAAGCTCTTGCTTCCCACTTCCTCCTCTCCTTCAATCAGGACTTTCACGTTTACGGGGAGTTTGGTGTGAACCGTCTGCAAGGCTTCAAGCGCCTTAACATGAGTGTGTAACTGGCCCTTGTCGTCAGCCGTGCCGCGGCCGTACAGGTTTCCGTTGCGGACGGTAGGTTCGAAGGGCGGGGAAGTCCAAAGTTCCAGAGGTTCCGCGGGCTGAACATCATAGTGACCGTAAAGCAGGACGGTGGGTTTTCCTTCCTGGTGAGGGGATTCGGCATAAACGAGAGGGTGGAGGGCGGTGGGCACGACGTCGATTTGTTGCATTCCGGCGGCCTGCAGGTGATCCGCAACCCAATGGGCCGCGCGTTCGACATCGGGTTTGTGCTGCACGGTCGTGCTGATGCTGGGGATGCGGAGAAACTCTTGTAGCTCCGCGAGATGTTCGTCCCGTTTTTCGTCGATCAACTCGATAACATCCATTACGGGGGTCCTCCGGGTTTTGGACGCGACGGCATCCTGTTCAAAGGGCGCACGTAAAGCAGACCACCGCTTCTGAACGGGACTTCTCTTCCTGAAAGTAGACGAGATTCTTCTCTGGTGTGTAGGAACGAGTTCTGATCCCAACTCCCACAGAGATAAGTCTCTCGTATAGGAGTCATTTTCCCCGGACGGGGCGGTTAACGGTGGAACTCCAACACCGATTCGAATCGATTATCAATCACAATGCAGAAACAATCAATGCCTCGCGTCACGGTTGGAAACGCATTGGATTTTGCCTCGAGATTACTTAGCGATGGGTCGTTCCGCGTGCAGAAGTGCGAGCGGGTTCAAGAACTTTTGGAACGGGACGACGAAATCGGAGTTGACTTGCTTATGGGAGTTGGTAAAATAGCTTCAGGCGAGGGAGTTCGCCTGTAACCGCTGTCCCACCATAAGCCGGGGCAGATGATGACTCCTGACAAGTGACAAGGATTCTTGTCGCGGAGTCATGTCAGCCGGCAAGAATTCCGAAAACTGAAACTGGAGTAGCCCATGGAGAAAGTGTGGGTCCTGGCTTGGGTCTGGGTTGGGCCGGCGTTCATCGCCACGGTCCCGGCTATTTGCTTTAATATCTGCGCAGCGTGCATTGTGGGAGCCGGCGCGATCATCCTCACTTTCCTTGCGGCTACCGAACTCGACGGGACAATTCTCCGAACAAAATGGAGGGAAGCGACCGTGGCTGGCTCCGTGCGCGTTATAGGTCGCCCTTTGCTTCTCGTTGGCAGCACAGCGAGCGTGAAGTACGTCCTGCGGTTTCTGGTAGGAGGTGCATATCCCCGATGAACGACACGGTGATGACGAACAAAGAGGGGAAGGCCGGAACCCCGGCCGAGAACCGGCTGGAAATGGCGATTCTTGCCAGCGTCGTTGGCGACCGCTTGTTCTTGGTGAAGGCGATGGACGAGGGCTTCGATGTTTCCCTGTTCTGCTCGGAGCCCGCAAGGCTCGTTGCCTCCATTTTGACCGAACTCAGAGACGAAGGGATACAGGCCACGGATCTGCTGGTACTGAGAAGCAAGCTCGAAGAACGAGGTCAACTATCGCCCCAGGTTTTGCAATATCTCGATGTGCTGTCTCGAATCACACCGGAGCCACCTGAGCGCATCGTCTCCTATATCGACTTTTTGCGAGAAAGAGCCGGGCGGGAGTTAATGGGTGGCCTGGCCAAGGACATGGAATCGTTTTCACAAGGCCGGGATGGCAAGCGGGCTTCCATCTTCGATTTCTCCGAGCAGTGTATTCAACGGTTGATGAAGCTGCAGCAGTCACGGGCGAAGAAGCGTCTCGTGCCTCTGAACGAATCCGTTCGGGAGGTAATGAGCGAACCAAAAAGCGAGAACAAACAAGGAAGTCCGCTGTTGGGATACTCGCTTGCGCCATTCGTGCGCTTAGAGCACGCGCTCGCTGGTCTGCGGCGCGGATTCTATTACGGACTTGCGGGCGCCCCGCGCCGCGGAAAGACGAACTTCGCTTTGCACTTGGCATCCCAGATCGCCAGCAATCATGGAATCCCGGTTCTTTTTTATTCCTGGGAGCAGACGCGCCGCGTGCTGAGCGCCCGCCTCATCGGCAAAGAGTCGGGCGTGAATCCGACGGACATGCTGACAGGCGGATTGGGAGGAGAAGCCACGGCCAGCGACCGCTTGGCGAAGGGTCTCGCCAAGGTCCAGAAGTATGGGCGATCGATGTTCGTTCTCGAAGGTTCCCGGCAAGATACGGTGGAACGGATTCGCGCCATGGCCTACAACGTCATGCACGATTTCCGCACGGACGCCGTGGCGATCTTCCTCGACTACTTGCAAAAGGTTCCCCTACAGACGCCGGTGGCTGATCCCCGGGCACGGGTGGACGATATTTCGACGGGCCTTGCAGACTTGAGTTTGGAACTGAATTGTCCGGTGGTGGTGATCTCCGGCATCGACAAGGAAGGCTGTCGTCTAGACGATGAGCCCGGTGGAGACGTGGATCTCGACGTACTCTTGGACCGTCCACGCCCGACCATGCACCACTGCACGGGGGGCGGGGACATCGAGTATGACTTGGATGTGGCACTGGTCCTATCGAAAGACTGGGCGGGAACTCAGCAACTGGCGGAGATGATGCAGTCGCGCTCACGCGAACTTCAAGGGCCACTGCCCAAAATCGACTTGTTGAACCTGCATATCGACAAGAACCGAGACGCCACGCAAGAAGTCAGCCAGGCAATCCAATACGCATTTTTCGTGTACGAGAACCGGTTCGTGGAAATCGATTTCAAAAGAGACGAGGAGCGGCAGGCGAATTTCCGGGGCTTTGCACGAGCACAGGAGATTTTCGAGTTTTTGGTGAGCCACGGGCAACTGCAATTTCCGGTTTCCGCGACGTCTCGCTAGTGAAGGAAAGAAAGGAACGGCTTGGCTTGACGGGAAACGCGATGAGGAACTCATGAGGATCGTAATTGCTTCGGACCTCCATGGAAACCTTGAGGCCCTGGCCATACTTCCGCGGAACTACGACCAGCTTTGGATCCTCGGCGACTTGGTGAACTACGGGCCAGACCCTGCGGAGGTAGTGGACTACGTCCGCCTCCACGCAGCCCATGTGGTGAGGGGGAATCACGACCACGCGGTAGCATGCGGCGAGGATCCGCGATGCCCGGGGCGCTTTCACGAATTGGCGAAAGCGACGGGTAAGTTCACGCAAGACCAATTGCCCCCGGGCGATCGACAGTACCTGTGCGGACTTCCGCTGCAAATGGAACTCCAAATGGGCCACACGCGGTTTTGGTTGTGTCACGCGACGCCTTCGGATCCGCTCTACGGATACGCCCCGGCCGCGTCCGAAAAGTGGAGCGAGGAATGCAACCATGTCCCCGCGGACATTCTTTTGGTGGGCCACACGCACGCGCAATTCATGAAGAAAGTCGGGAATTGCTTGCTGGTGAATCCGGGAAGCTTAGGGCAGCCAAACAACCGGAACGCGCTCGCCTGCTATGCAGTTTGGGAGAACGGGATTATGAGCCTGTGTTCGACAGGGTATGCGGTGGAGACAACCGTCGCCAAAGTGCAGGGCTTGCCAGCTTCGGAAGGGGTGCGGAGCGATCTGGTCACTTTGCTGCGGACCGGCCGTCTCGCGGAATTGCCTACAAGAGATGCGTCGCAGGTTTGCTTGCAAGGCTAAGCGGGCAGATTGACATGGAGGAAAGTAGCGCCGCGATGGCGAACCAAGGAAACAAGCAGACTTCGGAACAGAGTGGCACTACCAGGAGACAGCGCGCGCTTCGTGATAGCCCGAGGATCGCTCTTATCTCTGATATTCACGGGAACTTCGAAGCTCTGAAAGCGCTGCCGAACGACTACGACGAATTGTGGGTGCTGGGTGATTTGGTGAACTACGGACCACAACCTACCGAAGTAATCGAATTCGTCAGGAAGAACGCGACTCTGGTGGTGCGGGGTAACCACGACGACGCGGTGGCATTCGATCGTGATCCGCGGTGTTCGCCGGCATTCCGCCAAGCAGCGCAAGAAACGCGGAGGTTCACTCTTTCCGTATTGACCAAGGAGCACAAAGAGTATTTGGCCGATCTCCCTCACTACCGCTGGGTGCGCCGCGGCCGTTGGACCTTCTATAACTGCCATGCCGCACCTTCCGACCCTTTGTATGCCTATTGCGGTGAGGACATTACAAGGTGGAGGAGAGAACTGGCAGTGGCGGGAACCGACTTTTTGTGTGTTGGCCACACCCATCTTCAATTTTCTCTCCGCGAGGGAGAGCAGGTGGTTGTAAATCCCGGAAGCATCGGACAGCCTAAGACCGGGACACCGCAAGCAGCCTATGCCATCTGGGAGAACGGCTCGCTCACACTTCGGAAATACGAATACCCCGTGCAGAAAACCGTGGCACGCGTCCGGTCCATGCCCGTCAGCGCTTCCACCCAAGAATTCCTAGCCAGAGTGCTTGAAACAGGAGCTACGGCTAAATCGGAGAAAGAGGCAAAAAATGTCCAAGATTGTTCAGCTTGATGCACTCGAAATCCTTGACTCGAGAGGGAATCCCACCATTCACGTCATGGCCACGCTCGACAGCGGAGCCGTGGGCGTAGCCAAGATACCCTCAGGAGCGTCGACCGGAAAGCGCGAAGCCGTGGAACTGCGCGACGGCGACAAGAAGCGGTACAACGGAAAAGGAGTTCTGAAGGCTGTCGGGAACGTCGAAGAAATCATCGCTCCGGCGCTCCGGGGCCAAGATTTTGCGGAGCAGAGTGTTCTGGATGAAGTCTTGATTAATCTCGATGGCACACCCAACAAGGCCAAGCTTGGCGCCAACGCGATATTAGGCGTCTCGCTGGCCTTCGCGAGAGCAAGAGCGACGAAGCGAGGGCTGCCGCTCTATCAGCATCTGGAGAAACGGGAACAGTATGTCTTGCCACTTCCGCAGATGAACGTTTTGAACGGCGGAAAGCACGCGGACAATAACGTCGACTTTCAGGAATTTATGCTGGCTCCGGTGGGCGCGCCTTCGTTCGTCGAAGCTGTGCGGGCCAGCGCGGAGACGTTTCAAGCGCTGAAAGCACTTTTGCACAAGGCTGGATACTCCACATCCGTCGGGGATGAAGGAGGTTTCGCGCCCAAGCTGCGGTCCAACGAAGAGGCGATGGAACTGATCCTGAGCGCGATCGAAAAGGCCGGTTACAAGCCGGGGTCGGAAGTCGCCGTTCATCTGGATCCAGCGGCGAGCGAGTTTTACGAGAATGGCGCGTACGTCTTCCGTAAGTCGAGCGGCGAACGCAAGAGTTCCGACGAAATGATCGCTCTCTGGGCGGACTGGATTAAAAAATATCCAGCCATCTTGTCGCTCGAGGACGGTTTGGCCGAAGACGACTGGGACGGATGGCAAAAGCTCACGGCGCAACTTGGAAAGAAGGTCCAGTTGGTGGCAGACGATATTTTCGTCACCAACACCCGCATCTTCAGCGAAGGAATCGCAAAGAACATCGCAAACTCCATCCTTATCAAGCTGAATCAAATCGGAACTTTGACCGAAACGATCGCGTGCATCGATCTGGCGAAGAAGCACGACTACACCTGCGTGGTCTCGCACCGTTCCGGCGAGACCGACGATACGACCATTGCCGACCTAACGGTGGCGACAGGAGTGGGGCAGATCAAGACCGGTTCGGTCTGCCGCGGCGAGCGAGTCGCGAAGTACAACCGGCTCATCGAGATCGAACGCGAACTGGGTTCGCATGCGGTATATGCCGGGCGTTCTGCCTACAAGCGCGTGACGGCGCACGCTCAGGCCCGATGAAACTAGTAGGGGCATGATGCAAGCGGGACCTTACACCACCAGCAGGGACTACACAGACGAGGAGATTCACTCGTTTGTGGAGGACTTGGAGTCCCTGCCGGGTGGTGATTTGACGGTGGCGCTGCTCGTGGGGTGTGGGCAGCGAGCGATTTCGCCCCTACGGGATTTTCTCTTGAACGGTAAACCTCGGGGCGTGTTTCAGCCACGACAGCGTGCTGTGGAGGCACTTGGCCAACTCGGAGCCAAGGACGTCTTGATGGAATACCTTTCGCAGAAGCGGGCGATTGGCGATGCTGTCGTACGCTTCGGCGAAGAAGCCGTGGAGAGCAGTGCAGCGCGAGAATTGACACGCTGGCGGACGGATGAGGTCTTCCAGTTTCTGATGAATCTCGGACAACGACGAATGCTTCCCGGCGTAGTAGACGCGCTGCGGGAGTTTCATCGGCCTGACGCATTGCCCCTATTGCTGAGGGCCCTAGAGGACGACGTCTGCCGCCCCATCGCGGAAGAAGCGCTCCGTCAAATTGCGAACTTGTGCAAACCCGAGTTGTTCAAAGCTGCGCGGTCTGTCGATTTGGAGTTCGAAGAGAAACCGCCGGTGCGACAGAAACGGCGATCGATAATGCGCGTCCTTTCCGATCTCGATTTGGACGAGGAAGAGTGGGATGAAGTGCGGCCGATGTTGGAGGATTCTGACAAGGAGATTGCCATTATGGCGGCGGAAATGGCGGTGGACTGGGCTCCCGAGCAGGAGAAACAGGCTGCAGCGCAGTTCTTGATCGCCTGCCTCGGATGGGCTCATTGGTTTCTGCAAATTCGCATCCAGGATTGTCTGCGTCGAAATTATTGCCGCGTGCATGAAGTCCTTCAAAAGGAATGCGCCCTGCGCCGGAAGGCGGCGAAAGGAGAGCCTCTCGCAGATCCGGTGTTGCGGATTCTCGAGAGAGTTCAATCTACGGCGAAGAATTCTGACCCAAAAGAGAATGTGCGACATGCCCAATGAAGCTACAAATAGGGCCGGGGAAGCAGTCGAGGACCTGGCCACGTATGAGCGGCACAAGCATGAGATCGCACAGATTCTGCGCGAGGTCCATGCCATTGCTTATCAGGGGAAGAATCTCGGTCTGGAATACGCGGTGGGAGACCTTACCAATAAATTGGCAGGCGATCGATTCTATCTGACGGTGGTCGGCCAATTCAGCCGCGGCAAGAGCACTCTCATGAACGCTATTCTCGGGAAGGAGTACCTTCCCTCCGGCTTCGTGCCGACTACGTCGGCGATCACGGCGGTGAGTTATGGCAGCAGGGAGAAGGTGGTATTGCGGAGGTCGGACACGAATCTAACGAGCGAAATTGGAATCCGTGACCTGGCCGACTTCGTAACCGAGCGCATCAACCCCGGCAATCGGGAACGAATCGAAATGGCGGAGGTGCAAGTCCCGGTAGACATTCTGCAGCGTGGCTTCTTTCTGGTGGACACGCCGGGATTAGGCTCGGCGGTGAAGGAGAATACGGCAACGACGCTGAACTTTTTGCCGAGCGCGGACGCGATTGTGTTTGTGACGAGCTGCGATGCGCCGCTGACCGCAGGTGAATTGGGCTATCTCCGGGAGTGCCGTTCGTCGGTCCGGAAACTGTTCCTTGTCGTGAATAAAATGGATCTGGTTCCCGAAACAGAGCGCGGGGAGGTTCTCGAATATGCGAAATCGAAGGCGCAGGAAGAATTAGGAGAAACAGAAGTCCATCTGTACGCGGTATCGGCCAGAGACGCGCTGTCGGCGAGGTTGAGTGCGGACACTGCCAAGCTTCAAAACAGCGGCCTTCCGGAACTGGAAGAAGCCATTGTTGGGTATCTCACAGCCAACAAACAGGGTGATTTCCTGCTGCAGATTTGCGATCGAGCCTCAGAGTTACTCCTTGCGAATAGCATCCTCGAAAGTCAGGCCTTGCTGGCGCGCGTGGCTTCGTTGCGTAAGGTGATCGAGTCCGGGTCTGACAGGGAAGGTGGTGAACCGGGGCGCCGGAGCTCATATGCGACGTGGACCAAGCAAGACAGTTCCGTGTTGAGGGTGAGTTGCGCTGTGTGTAATCGCGTTGTGGATGCGGTCCTGGACTTTTTCCGAACCTATCAGTATGACCTGTACGTTTCTGCCGACGTACAGCGGGCCCATGCGGAAGCGGGAGGCTTCTGTCCGATGCACACCTGGCAGTATGCGAATCTCGCGTCTCCCCAAGGCATCTGCGGCGCCTATCCTCAGATTCTCTTTCGCTTCAGCGAAGACTTGCGCGATCTGGCAGAGGGGCGTGCTCCGAAACACACAAATGGAGGTGTCGCGGGTCCTCCGTTGCCAGCTGACCAGACTTGCCCGGCTTGTCGGCGGGCCAAGGAGTCCGAAGGTAACGCGGTGCGGGAGATGGCCGAAGGATTAGAAACGAGCAGCGACGATAAAGGTAAAGCTGATAAACGCCTGTGTTTGACACACCTCGAGGATGTGGTGCTGGCGCTGCATAATTCGTCTGCCGGAAAGATGATCTTGGAGCGCGAAAGTGAGACTCTGCGGCGCGTCGCGGAGAATTTGCAGCGCTACGCACTCAAGCACGAAGGAAGGCGCAGCGACCTCATTACGGAAGAGGAGTGGCAAGCCCCGAAGCAGGCGTTGACGCTCCTTGTGGGACACCGCAACGTGCAGCCGCGATTCGGGAGATGAGTAGGAGATTTAGCCAGCTATGAGTTCTGGAGAGTACAGCTCGGCGGGCGGGTTGAACGAATATCAGGCTCGGGCCCTGGCTGTCACCTGCCAGTACATCGACAAGATGATTGGCGAGATGGAGCATGTCCTCAACTCGGCCGCTTCCAAGGCCGCCTTTCCGAAGTATCTGGGAGACATATCAGCTTCCCAGAGGCGAACGCTCGAGGATTATTTCGCGAGGATTCGAGCACAACTAGAGCGGGTTTTGGATGGCCAGGGGATTCCAAGACCCGAAGCAACGATTCCTGCTTCGCGCGCTGTGTTTACCGCGCTCCTGACGATTGACATTGCGGTGGAGGAGTTGCGTCCGTCCTATATGCGCGGCTATGGGGAAGTGTCCCCCGAATTGGTCACCGAGCTCGAAGGAATCTGCGGAGAGTTGCGCGAATTGGTGAGTCGCGTGAATCAATACCTCATGCAGGATGCCGGCCAGGATCTTCGCAAGCGTCTGGAGCGACTGGAGCAAACTTCGGCCGAGTTGGAACTTCTCGCCAAAATCGAGCGCGTCGTGACGGAGCGCGGGCTAGTGGAATTTCGAAGCACCATTGCGGGCATCACGGATCGATTGGAAGACCAAAGCCTCGAAATAGCGGTGTTTGGACGGGTGAGTTCAGGCAAATCATCGCTGCTGAACGCCATCTTGGGCGAAGACATTTTGCCGGTCGGTGTCACGCCCATCACCGCGGTCCCGACACGCATTCGCTATCGCGAAACGCCGTTGCTCTCGGTCTGGTACGCCGAACGGCTTCCGGAAACCTTGGACATCGGCCGGTTGGCCGAGTTTGCCAGTGAAAAGGGCAACCCTCAGAACCAGAAGAGGGTCACCCGGATGGTTGTGCATCTTCCGTCGGCACGGCTTCGTGAAGGCGTAACACTGGTGGATACTCCGGGGCTCGGTTCGCTGGCCACGACGGGCGCCGCGGAGACGCTAGCGTACCTTCCGAATTGCGATTTAGGTGTGGTGCTCATCGACGCAGGCTCCACGGTCACGCGAGGTGACTTAGAAACAATCAAAGCTCTCTATCAAGCGGGAATTCCTGTGCAGGTACTTTTGAGCAAGGCAGACTTGCTTTCGGCGGAGGACCGGGAGCAGATGATCGGTTACATCAGGAAGAGCATTAGCGAGGAGTACCAGCTCGATCTGCCCGTGCATCCTGTCAGCGCAATTTCCGCCCATCGGGGCTTGCTGGAGCAATGGTTCAAGATGGAGATCTTGCCGCTCTACGAGCGCTGCCGGGAGCTCAAGTCCACATCGATCCGACGCAAAGTGGGCGCTCTGCGTGACGCTGTAATCGCTGCGCTGACGATTCAAATACGCAGGGGCCAGGGTGTGAGAACCACGGACGGAGAGAAATTCCGGGAAATTGAAACGAGACTCCGCAAGACGACCGGACATATAACGGAAACCAGAAATCGGTTGGAGCGAGAAATCCGATTATTGGAAAGAGCTACCGGGGTGCTGCTGGAGCGTGCGGCGTTGCGCCTAGCTGATAAGTGGGCAAGCAACGATGATGATGACGTCGCGACCTTCGACCTGATCGTATTCGAGAGCATCGTTATGGATATCCACCAGGAGGCCACGAACCACCGCCAGGACATCGAGAAAGTGGCGCGGGAAGCCTATTCGGAGCTGGAAAGTGCTGCCAAACTGTTAGGCTTGCCCGATGGCCCGCCGGCGGAAGAGTTCACCTCCATCATTCGGTCAATGCCCGTCTTCGATTTCGCCGCAGGACGGAATCTTCCTAGTTCTCGGCCGTCGTTCATGCGCCTCCTGGGGAAGGTGGGCCTTCGTGCGAGTGCCCGGCGGCTCGTTACTTCTCATCTGGAAAAGCCTCTGACGGATACCTTGTTCGTTTATTCGAGTGTACTGCGGGAATGGACGAGCACGGTGGTGAAGGTCATTGAGAAGCGGTTCGCGTCGTTTGCGGACGGCTATCGAGCCCAGGCGGGGAGAGCGCAGAGCGCCTCGGCGCTGGGGAGCGGAGAACAAGGCGCGCTGTCCAACGACGTGCGTGAGTTGGGCGGCGCGGTGGCGGAAACGAGTGTTTCGGTAAGTTCGGCGGACTGACCGACGGTACGCAGGCGTAAGCGGCGGAAGCAATGAAGGTCGGAGAAGGTTTTATGTCGAGAGAGAGGTGCAATGGAGAAATACGTGGTTGTTGGACTGGGCGGGTTTCTGGGCGCAATTGCGCGATTCTGGTTAGGCGGCTACATCGGTTCGAAACTCGGCACGCGGTTCCCGTACGGGACGTTCGTGATCAACTGTTCGGGTTCGTTTCTGATTGGCTTCATGCTCACGCTTCTGGCAGAACGGACCCACTGGAGCCCCAATTGGAGGTATTTGATACCCGTTGGGTTCATCGGTGCATACACAACGTTTTCGACATTCGAGTATGAGACGTTCCGAGTGATTCAGGATGGTGAGTTTTTGATCGCGTTCCTTAATGTGGGTGTCAGCGTGATTCTGGGTTTTGCTGCGGTATGGCTTGGCGCGATCGTGGGGAGGTTGAGCGCATGAATGGAGCGAAAGCGGTTCGAACGGTGGCGATGGCGGAAGCGACAGCGCACGGAGCCTGTGCGATCTGTACCGTTCTCCGGCATTACCAGACACAGCTGGTGGAGGTTACCGGGATGCCAAACGTAACACATCTCTGCAACCACCATGCCTGGCTGCTTGCGCGGTCCGCGCCAGCCGACGTTGCTGCGCGTATCTATACGCAAGTGATGGAAGCCCAGCGCAAGCAGCGCGGGCCTTCCGAGAAGGCCTGCGCGTTTTGTGATGAGCTACGCCGAGAAGAAGCCGCAAGGCTAGGTGAATTCGCCCAGCGGATGAAGGTCGCTTCGTTTGCCGGATGGATGCGTCGAAGCGGCACGTTGTGTTTGCGGCATGCGGAGCGCCTGTCCCAGCGAATGCCGGACCTGCGTCCCGTGTTTGATGAAATTCTCGCAAGAACGCTGGAAGAGCTCGAAGAAGATTTGAAAAAGTGCTTGGCGAATTCGGCCCGTGAACAACACCATATCGGCGGCGGCGTTCTCGGGCGGGTGGCGGAATATCTTGTTTGTCAGCGGGGCATTCCTGGAGAGGAGACACCATGCTGAAAGTTGGTCCGGCAAAGAAAGTGATTATTTATGTGGGGGAGGATCACCAATATCACGGGCATTCGCTGTACTCAGCGATTCTCGACTACCTGTTTTACCACCGCGTTTCGGGGGCGAATGTGGTTCGTGGAATGGCCGGGTTCGGCGCGGACCATCACCTGCACAGCACGCGCATATTGCGACTCACGGAGAACCTTCCGGTAAAGATTGAATTTATCGAAAGCCCGGAGAAAGTGGATGAGCTGTTGCCCAAGCTGCATGAGATGGCTGGTTCGGGCTTGATCGAAGTGCAGGACACCATGGTTGTAAAGCCTGCGGAGGTAGAAAAGAAGGCGGAATTCCGACGGGAGCAGGTGCCGGCCTTGAAGCGGGAAGGTAAGGCCAAAATCATGAGGGTCTTTGTCGGCGAAAACGACAAGTGGCACGAGAAGCCGCTGTACAAGGCGATCGTTGAATGCCTGCGGGCGAACGACATCGCTGGTGTCACGGTCTACAAAGGAATTCTGGGCTATGGCGCAAACCGGCGCACGCACAAAGGGTCCGCACTCAGCTTGTCCCACGATTGCCCCATCATGCTGTCGATTGTGGATACCGAAGAGAACCTACGGAAGATGACTCCCGTGCTCGATGAAATGGTGCAGCAGGGGCTCGTCGTTCTGTCCGACGTCGACATCATCAAGTACACGCACGATTACGTGAATGAGGAGAGGCGGAAGGAGTCCCGCGCATGAAACTCGAAGGAAAAGCCAAGATGCTGCGCATTCACTTTGGCGAGGACGACAAATGGCAAGGGCAGTCCCTCTACAAAGCCATCGTGGAGAAGTGCCGGGAGTTGGACATCGCCGGTGCGACCGTTTACCGGGGGATCGAGGGCTACGGCGCGAGCACCATGATTCGTCGAGCGCATGTGCTGTCGGTTTCGCACGATGCTCCCATCATGGTTAGTATCATCGATTCGGAAGAGAAGATCCGGAAATTGATTCCCGCGCTGGATCAAATGGTTGATGAAGGGCTGATCGCCATGTCCGATGTGGAAGTGATCAAGTACGTCCACCAGAATGGGGCCCGATCCTAAGGTGCAAGCGATGTGCGCAGCAGGTTCAACTTTGGCGTTTGCTCCCGAGACCGGGGTTTTCCTCGGTCGGCAGAGTGAACTGGCGCGGCTCCAGGAAGCGATGCGCAAGCGGCAGAGTTTGTTGATCTGGGGCTTGCCAGATTGCGGAAAGAGCACTGTGGTCACGCGGGCGATTTCGCAAATGCCGGAGAGAATCGTTCGCCGGTGCATCCGTGCCACTGGCAATGGCAGTCCGCAAGAAATCCTTCGAGGTATCGCGGAGGGACTTTCAGACGACCCGCTGTTCAAGGCGAAATTCCGTGCGGATACGGGCTACGGCGCTTCGTTCTCACACTGGGTCCGACAACAGTCAAGCCTGCGTCTTCGTGGCCTGCTCTATCGTGCCGCTGGTGCAGGAGAGTATTGGATCTTTCTGGAAGATTTGGCGCCGATGACGCACATGCTGGTGCGCATCGTGAAGGAGTTGATGATCAACCAGGAAACCCCTATTTACGCGATTGCGCCGGGATGGACGTACGAAGAGTTGGGATATGGCGCTCAGCTGTTTTGGAATGACCGGCTGAGGCTACACGTGGGAGCGTTGCCCGTAGCCTCGGCAAAAGAACTCGTGGAATGGTCAATCCAGAGATTTGAGCTGTCGCAGCTCGATCTCGATGGTTTTCGCGAAGATATTCTGGAATTCAGCGGCATGTTGCCGGGGGCGATTCTTCGAATGTGTGCAGCGGCGTCCGACAGCCGTTATCAATTCGAAGGCCGGATCAAAACGAAGCTTTTGCACGTGGACTACCTGATGAAACATTGCCGCGGCATCGGGCAGCCGGGAGCTCCCAGCCGGGGAGCACAAAGCTATTGATCGAGCGCACTTAGGTGTACGCGATAAGAGCGGAGAACTTCGATGGACCCATTGACTGAGAAAACGGCCGTTGCTGGGGGGGCTCGTGCGCCGACCACAGCCGCCCATTCAGGAGAAATCCTCGATGCTTCAGGGAAACTTCACCATCTTGCGGAGTTGGCCCGGGAGTTTAGCTCAGAACTGGTCATGGAGGAGGGCACCAGCCTTGCAGACAGGCTCAGAGAAGGGCGCTTTTACGTAGCGTGCATCGGGCAGTTCAAGCGCGGAAAGTCTACATTGCTGAATGCACTCGTGGGCGATTGCGTGTTACCGACAGGCGTCGTGCCGATTACGACCGTGCCCACGGTTGTTCGTTACGGCGACACGCGAAGGGCGCGTGTCCGCTTCCAAGGAGGCACGTGGAGGGACGTTGCTCCGGAAGAGTTGATGCAATACGTTTCCGAAGAGCACAACCCCGAAAACGCCAAGGGCGTAGCGGGGGTGGAAGTGTTTGTTCCTAGCCCTCTTCTTGCCGACGGGATGTGCTTTGTCGATACACCCGGCCTGGGCTCGATTTTCGCCGGCAACACCGCGGCAACGCAAGCGTTCGTCCCACACATTGATGCAGCCATCATCGTCGTCGGAGCCGATCCTCCCATCGCCGGAGAGGAACTGGCCCTGGTGGAAGAGGTGGGCAAGCAAGTTCACCACTTGCTCGTGGTCCTCAACAAGGCGGATCGCACCTCGGATGAGGAACGCCGCGCTGCGGTGCCCTTCACGCGAAGAGTATTGGAGAAGCGGCTGGGACGGGCAATGGGCCCGATCTACGAGATCAGCGCGTATCAGCGGTTAGGCAAGAACGAGACGCATTGGGATTGGGATGCCCTTCTCGCCGCGCTGCGGAAACTCGTGGACGAGTCCGGCCGCACCTTGGTCCGTGAGGCGGGTGAGCGCGGCCTGCAGCGGCTTGGCGAAGAGATGCTTTCCGTGACGCTCGAAGAGCGGGAAGCGTTGGTGCGTCCGATCGAGGAATCGGAGCGGCGCATCGCCGTGATGCGCGAAACAATTGCGGAAACGGAACGATCACTTCGGGAAATCGGCTATCTCTTTATGGCGGAGAAGCACCGGCTCTCCGATTTGTTTCTGGAACGACGAACCAAGTTCCTGAAGGAAAATCTGACGGCGGCGCGAGCGGAAGCTAGAGCGGCATTTCTCCAAATTCCCCGCCGCTACGGCCCGAAATTCCGCCGGGAGGCGATGCATTCGGCTCAAACGATAGCGGCGCAGCGTGTCCTACCGTGGCTCACGAGGGAGCAGGCCAGCGCCGAAGAAGAGTATCGCAAGGTGGCCGGACGCTTTGTGAACATCGGTAACGAATTTCTGCAGAAGCTCTCGGAATCGAGAATTCCGGAGCTGTCCCGGATGCCGAATGCGCTCAATTCCGAGAAGGGTTTCCGGGTCACGTCCCGCTTCCGGTTCGAGGAGTTAATCAATGTCGCGCAGCCCGCGTCACCGCTGCGGTATCTGGCGGACGTGGCTCTCGGGTCAGTTGGCGCGTTTGCTGTGATCCAGAAGGATGCTATGGAGTTTTTCGAGTATCTGCTGGAGATGAACAGCTCGCGAGTGCAATCCGATGTGATGGACCGCGTGGAAGAAAGTCAGGGCCAATTGGAAGCGGAAATTCGCAAACTGCTGCATGCAGTGACGCGCATCGCGACTAGCGCACTGGACCACGCGCGGGAGGCGAAAAGCCGAGGCGCCGCAGCGGTGGAGGAAAAGCTAGCAAGAATCGACGAGGTGGAGAGAGAGATTCACGTGCTGCTCGGGAGTTGAACATCCTGTTGTCGTTGTGACCCTGGCTGCTCGGAGCAAAAAACGAAGGAAAAATCGTCAAAAGGCGGTGGGGTTCGCCTCAACAGTCGCGTTTCTCGTGACCGATGACTCCTGCGGTGGCAAATCGCGCCGTGGAGTCTGTGTTTCTCCGGACGAAACGGCTCCGTTAAACGGAGGAAGGCACATGAGTCACGAAACCTTCGAAACGGCCGAAAAGAGCATGGCTGCTGAGCGCACATCCTGGCTGCAGCGGCGGTTTGAGCGGCTTCTCCATGAAGCAGGCATTGTCATCAATGGGCCGAATCCTTGGGACCCGCGAATCCACAACCAACGTGCGCTTCGCAGAATGGCGCTTGAGGGAACACTGGGTGCCGGTGAGGCCTACGTTGACGGAGACTGGGACTGTCCGAGCCTGGATGTGCTTGCGATGCGCGTACTGGGTTCCGATTTGGATGAGCACTGGGCGGTGTTCCCGGAATTTTCACTGAAGCGCTTTCTAGAACCGCTCGTGAACTTTCAGTCCCGCGCCTTCGGGGCACGGAACGTCAAAGCGCACTACGATCTAGGGAACGAGCTGTACAAAGCCATGTTGGGGCCGACCATGGCCTACAGCTGTGGTTATTGGCGACAAGCCAAAACCCTGGACGATGCGCAAAGTGCCAAGCACGAACTCATCTGCCGTAAGCTCGCACTGCAACCTGGGATGCGGGTCCTCGACATCGGCTGCGGCTGGGGCGGATTCGCCAAATATGCGGCCGAGCGTTACGGGGTCCGTGTCGTGGGCGTCACGCTTTCTGCTGCACAGGCCAAATATGCCGAAAACAGTTGCGCGGACTTACCTGTCGAAATTCGGCTGCAAGACTACCGTGACGTTCGTGGGAGCTTCGAGCGGATCGTGTCGATCGGAATGTTTGAGCATGTCGGGCCACGGAACTACCGGAATTATTTCGAATCCGTACGCTCGAACCTGACGTGGGATGGGCTTTTTCTGCTTCACACCATCGGCAGCCTGCGTTCCCTCCGGAGATTGGACCCGTGGATGGGACGCCACATTTTTCCCCATGCCGTTCTGCCTTCGGGCAGCCAGATTCAACAAACCTCGGAGGGACTCCTGGTTTTAGAGGACTGGCACAATTTGGGGGCGGACTACGACAAAACCCTGATGGCGTGGCACGCCAATTTCGTCTCGGCATGGTCGTCGCTGCGGCAGCGATACGACGAACGGTTCTACAGGATGTGGGGCTACTACCTTCTGACGTGTGCGGGTTCGTTTCGCGCGCGATCGTCGCAGCTTTGGCAGATCGTTTTTTCGAAGCACGGGGTTCCTGGAGGATACGTCCGCACGGGCACTTGAAGCCTGTCTACGAACGTGGCGGCGAACGGAAGGGACGGGTTGAGATGGAGAAGGAACAAAAGATACGGTTGGTGATTTCTGATGTTGACGGGACACTCTTGGATTCGGACGGAGTCTTGTCGCCGGTGGATTTTGTCGCCGTGGGCCGCCTCCGGCAGGCAGGGATCAAGTTCTCCTTATCCAGCGCGAGGCCTCCGTTCGGAATGCGATGGTTGGTAAGGACGCTCGGCGTCGATTGCACATGCGCGGCTCTCAACGGGGCGGTCCTGTTCCGTCCAGGGGGAAACATCATCACAGAATTGCCGCTGGAGAGAGGTCTGGTCAAGGAGCTGCAGGGCTGGATGCTCCAGCGCGGTCTCGACGTTTGGGTCTACACACAGAAACACTGGTTCGTGCCCCGATTGAGTGGCCCGCAGGTGCGGGAAAACAGCGACTGCCTGCGAACTACGCCTAAACGCTATACGCGGCTTGACGAAGTGCAGGATCCGATCCTAAAGCTTGTCGGGGTAAACCAGAATCCCGACATCATCGCGGCTTGCACAAACGAGCTGAGAAGCGAGTTGGGGGACCGCGCCTGCGTAACCATCTCGCCACCTCACTGTATCGACTTGACGCACTCCCTGGCGCACAAGGGACGAGCCGCTGCGGCGATTACGCTCGCGGAGGGTGTTTCAAGAGCAGAGGTTGCTGCCGTCGGAGATTCCCCCGGCGACATACCGATGTTCGATGCCGTTGGAACGAGCGTGGCGATGGGCCAGTCATGCGGAAAAGTGCGGCGCGTGGCATCGCAGGTCACACGGTCGAACACGGAAAACGGGTTCGCTTGGGCAATCGAATATGTGCTCCGTGGAAAGTTGATCGCGCTGGGTGACCAGAACAGGTGAAGCGGGACTTGGGCCAGCGCTACTCTCTGCTCCCCGAACTCAGGGCTTGTCCTTGGCCCTCAAGAAGAGGCGAAGGATGGCTGTCGAAAGCAAGATGAATCCGACAATTCGATAGGTCGCCAAAGGCAGGAACGAGGCTCCGGTCCAGCTGTGGTTCCCGACTTCAGGGAAGAGTCGCGCTGCTAGAAGCGGCCCTGCCTCTGCCCCCACAAGTAGGATAGGCCCGAGAACCAGCAGATGGAGGGGCCTCATCGTCAAGCTCATGCGGATACTGCCCCAAAATGTCAGAAGGGCGCCGGCGACGGCGGGGACGAGCGTAACGATTTCACGCCCGCGCGCAAATGCGATCATCGGGCCGTCGGCTGGCTGGAGTGCCATCTGCTTGCCGATGGCGATCCCCAAAACCATCAAAGCGGATCCGCAGACGAAAATCCTTACGCCGTTCAATTCGCTTCCCGTACTGTTGGTTGTGCCACAGGTGTCGCCATGACGCAAACGTTAGAGCCGACGATTGGGAGGGAACCTGAGAGGCGGTGAGCGTGGCTGAAGAATGAGCTGCAAATCACTCCCGCCGGGAGAATCCCTCGTAGGAGTCATTTGCCCGGAGGGCGGTTACGGTGAACTCCAACACCCTGAGACTGTCATACGCATGATATGCAGGGCTTAAAGACGGGTCAAGCGTAGCAGTCGTCTCCGACCTGTAGGAAGAGGCCAGGCGAACAAATTTGAGGAGGTTCGAGTCAAAATATAGCTCTCTCGGAGTATAGGCACCCCTGCGGAGACGCTGATGCAGCCCTTGCATTCGCAGATGCTTTTCTGCAAATATCTGGAGAAGATTCGCTCGCCGAAACGCGTCAGAATCTTGAGACCCATGGCCGACAAATCGACGAGTTCTGAACCCACCGCTGTTGCGCCGCCGTCGGCGATCGCCGAGGCGCCGGCACGCAAAGTCTATCCCATTGTGAAGTATGGCGACCCAGTGCTGGAGAAACCTGGAGTAACGATCCAGATATTCGATGCAGAGCTCGAACGGCTTGCCGAGGACATGTTTGTCTCGATGTACGCTGCCCAGGGTGTGGGGCTCGCAGCGCCGCAGATCGGGAAAAGCATCCAGCTCACGGTCATCGACGTATCGAACGGAAAGATTCCGGAAGCCAAAATCGTGCTGGTCAATCCAGAAATCATCCATGCTGAAGGCGAGGTTCGTGAAGAAGAGGGCTGCCTTTCGGTTCCGGGTTTTCGTGGGTACGTGGTTCGGCCCCAATTTGTTACCGTAAAAGCACAAAATCTGAAGGGCGAGCCTTTTCAGATTCGGGGGGAGAATCTCCTCGCGCGCGCATTCTGCCACGAAATCGATCATTTGCACGGGTTCCTGTTCTTGCAACAACTGAGCATGCTGAAACGCGACCTAATTAAGAGGAAGATTAAGAAGCTGCGGAAAGAAGGCGAGTGGTAGGTTGGCGAGTGCGCGGGTGTCCCCCACTGTCACCCCGGGATTTGGGAAAAGTTTTATTTCACACTTGGAAACGCCGGTTATCCGGTCTTTTTAGGCTAGGCGGAACAGCAGCAGAATGATCAACAAAAAACCGACCGTGTAGGCCACATACGCGTTCAAGCGTCCGTGATGCATCCCCGCCAAGAGTCTTGCGACCCAGCTGATCGCGTCTCCCACAGGATGGAAGAACAGCCGATCAACCAGATGGGTCTCGTCCCTTCGCCTGCGAATGGCGGTCCGAAAATGTACCGCTACGGTCTCCCGTGTGTCCTCGACAATGTTGGGACGGAAGATCGCCTGGAACACGACCCGAACGGGGTTCGAGAACCCCGTCGCCGTGTAGGTCATCTCGGGCAGCAGCCGCGGAATTCCGCCCGCCCAGAGTTCGCCTCGGGTTGCCTTCCGCTTCCGACTGCCCCGCGTGGCAACGAACCATGTCATGATAAGGAAAATTGCCAACGCAACAATGCTGTACGAAGGCGACATGGCAAAGACCACCGGATTTTCCGCACCGCCCCGATGGAGTACCACCAGCCCGCGACCAGGCACAACGCCCTGTCCTGTTTGCGCTCCTAGAGCGCGGAAGTCCGCGACAAAGGCGGGTGGCAATTTCTGATCGGCGGAGTTTGACGCAAAGAAGGGCGGCACAAGGGCATCGACGGTACCCCCGTCGATCAGCGGCTGCAGCTCGTGATTGAGCACCGGAATCACGTACGTCGGACATACCCCCAATACCAAACAAAGGACGGCAAGCAGCGCCATCGAAAAGATCGCCGAGGGGCCCGCCTCGATGGCCTTTGCGGCGGATTCGGAACGCGGAACACCGAGAAAGCCCATTGCGAATGCCTTTACAAAACACGTCACCGCCAAAGCCGCCGTCAGGGCCAACCCCGCACCACAGAGAGCAAAGACCAAGCGTAGCGCCGTTGAAGACAGCTCCGCACTGCGCAGCAGCGTTTGCAGGGTGAGCCATTCACTGACAAAACCATTGAGTGGTGGCAGCGCGGAAATCGCCAGTGCGCCGACCAAAAAAGTCGCCGCCGTATAGGGCATTCCCCGAATCAGACCGCCTAGTTTATCGAGGTCCCGCGTGCCCGCGCGATCATCCACTGCTCCCGCCCCTAAGAAAAGCAGCGCTTTATATAGGGAATGGTTCAGTAGATGGTAAAACGCTGCGATGAATGCCATGCCCGCCAGTATGGGACGTCCGCCAGCCTCGAAAATGATCCCGACACCCAGCCCAATGGTAACGATTCCTATATTTTCGATCGAGCTGTGCGCCAGCATGGCTTTGAGATCGCTCTCGGTCGTCGCGTAGAGAATTCCAACGAGCGCGGAAGTCGCCCCAACAATCAACACAACCAAACCCATGCCCACCGTTCCAACGGGCACGAAATCGAGATTCACGCGGATAATTCCATAGAGGCCTAGGTTGAGGATCACACCCGAGAGGATTGCGGATACGTTTGCCGGCGCGGCGGGATGCGCCCGCGGCAGCCAATTGTTCACTGGCACGAGACCCGCCTTCACACCAAATCCAAAGAAGCTAAGCAGGAACACCATCCACCGAATGACCGGTCCCAATCCGACTGCGGCGGGCTTGAGCGCCGAAAACTCCAGCGAGCCCGCCCTGACCGAGAGAAAGAGCAAAACCACCTCGACGGCCATGAATCCCGCTTCACCCATGGCGAGCATGAGGTAGCCCGCCCGGCTCGTCCCTTCACGTTGGTGCTCAAAGTTGACGAGCAGATAGCTCAAAATGGACATGACTTCCCAGGCGATTAGGAATCCCAAGACGTCAGCGGCAATCAGGATCCAGACAATGGATGCAAACAGCAGCAAGTACCAAACGGCGAAAACGGACAACCTGTACTGGCCCACGAAGCGCTGCAGATAGGTTGCCGAGAATATGGAACTGGCCAGAACAACCAACGCTGCCGCGAACAGGAAAAATGCGGAGAGGTGGTCGAGCGAAATGGTAAGTGTGCCAACGGTACGGATGGTCCAGAGTTCGCGGTGAAACTCGCTCCCGCACAGCGACGCTCCGCTCGCCCACAATGCCGATAGCGCGGCCAAGGAACCGGTCCAGGCGAGCAACGCAGGAATCCGCCGTTCGGGAGTCATCATCGCCAGCGCGGCACCCCCTCCGCAAAACAGGAGAGCCAGCGCGAGCGGGAATGTGACGCCATTCATAAAGAGCCCGCTTTCCACTCAATCGAACATCTGCCTGTGTCCATAAGGTCTCGTGCACCGCTTCGGTCCGCGAGACGTCTGTTGCCAGGACTCCCGTCGCGCCTACAGCGGTCGGAGTCTCAACACACCTGCACCTCGCGCGCCTACTAGCCGCGGTCTGTTGGTGGAAAGGCTCGCCGGAGACATGACTCTTCCTTCACAGGAGTCATCATCTGTCCCGGCAAAAAGGAGGGACAGCAGTTCAGGCCGAACTCCTTGGCCGATGCGACGAGTATTCTTTCCGAAATACCTAAAGTCAAGACCAGTTTGCTCGCTTGCAAGAAATCTCTAGGTCAGGCGAAACAGCAGCAGAATGGCCAACAAAAAACCGACCGTGTAGGCCACATACGCGTTCAAGCGTCCGTGATGCATCCCCGCCAAGAGTCTTGCGACCCAGCTGATCGCGTCTCCCACAGGATGGAAGAACAGCCGATCGACCAGATGGGTCTCGTCCCTTCGCCTGCGAATGGCGGTCCGAAAATGTACCGCTACGGTCTCCCGTGTGTCCTCAACGATGTTGGGACGGAAGATCGCCTGGAACACGACCCGAACGGGGTTCGAGAACCCCGTCGCCGTGTAGGTCATCTCGGGCAGCAAGCGTGGAATCCCGCCGGCCCAAAGTTCTTTCCTGGAGAGCTTACGTTTTCGCGTACTACGCGTCACCGCAATCCAGGTGATAGCGAGAAAAATCGCCAGGGCGATCAAACTGTACGAAGGAGACGCGGCAAAGACAACGGGATTCCTCGGCGAACCGCGCACAAGAAGTACCAAGCCCCTGCCCGGAACAAATGTGCGCCCGCTTTGCGCGCCCAGATTGTGGAACTCTTGCAGAAATGCGGGGGCCAGCTTCTGATTTGTCGGCGTCGCGGCAAAAAATGGCGGTACCAGCGACTCGGACGCACTTGCTCCGACAAGAGGTTCCACGGCACGGTTCAACACAGGAACTACGTATGTCGGGAGCACCCCAAACAATAAGCACGCCAGCGCGAGATAAGCGGATGGAAACCTGACCCAATTGGCGCGGTGACGCGGATGCGGACGCCATGTGCCCCGCCGGATGCCGAGAAAACTCATGGCATAAACCTTCACAAAACATGTGACCGCCAGTGCCGCAGTGAGAGCAAGACCTGCGCCGCACAATGCGAACAATATCTTCACTGCAGGAGACGACAAAATGGCGCTTCGCAGCAGCGATTGCAAGGTGAGCCATTCGCTGACGAAGCCGTTGAACGGCGGGATCGCTGAAATGGAGAGACAACCGATGAGAAAGATCACGGAGAGCGCCGGCAGAAGATGCGCCAGACCTCCGAGGCGGTCTATCTCTCGCGTGCCCGTGGTAGCTTCGATTTCTCCGGCCCCTTGGAACAGCAGCGTCTTGTACACCGAATGATTCACCATATGATAGAGCGCCGCGATGAGCGCGATGGCTGCGGGTACGGCATTACCCGACGCGCGGAAGACCAGCGAAGCCCCGATGGCAGCAACGATGATTCCGGCATTTTCGATGGAACTGTGCGCCAGCATCGTTTTCATGTCGTTGTCCGTCGTGGCGTAAAGAATGCCAAACAGGGCGGTGATGCTCCCGACAATCAAGGCAACCAAGCCCATCGCTATCGTGTGCGGCGGGACTAAGTCGGCATGAAGGCGTAGGATTCCGTAAAAGCCGAGATTGAGTGTGACCCCCGCCAGCACCGGAACGAACAATGGAGGTGTCGCGGTGTAGGCGCGGGGCAGCCAGAAATTCACCGGCACAAGTCCGGCCTTTACGCCAAAGCCGAAAAATCCAAGAAGAAAAATGCCCCATGCGGCTTTGCCCGAAAGATGTGCGGACGCGGCTGCAAGGGACGCGAAGGACCAATCTGCAGCGCCCTTTCCCGCCATCAAGAAGGCGACCACTACCATCAAGAATCCTGCTTCGCCCATGGCCAACATGATGAATCCGGCGCGCGTGTCGGTACCGTGGCTTTGCTCATAGTTCACCAACAAGTAGCACAGGATCGACATGCACTCCCAACTGATCAGAAACGTCAGCGCATCATTCGCAATAAGGATGAGCACCACGGAGATCATCAAGCCGAAATGCAGCATCCCGTAGTTTTGCGCTGGATAGCGTCCTCGGAGGCGCTGCTGCGCAAGATTCCTCGCGAACACAGAAGCTGGCAAGTAGATCAGGCCTGCCGTAAAGAGGAAAAGCGCAGAGAGCATGTCCAGTCGCAACGCCAGCGGCCCGATCCCCCCTATCCTCCACAGAACCACTTCGAAACTTCGTCCAGTGGCCAGCGCCATTCCTGCTGCGAGCATCAGCAGAACCGAGCACACGGAGCTGAAAATGACAAGGACGAGCATCGGGTGGTTGCCACGCAATGCCCGTGACAATACAAGGCCACACACCGAAAGAACGAAAAAGAGAGCAAGCGCACCGCTGATCCAGGGAAACACGCTCATGCGCCCCTCTCTGTTATTTCTTCACTCGGAACAGGAGGCTTTCGTCCTGTGGCCACCAGGAGACCATGAAGGATTGCAAGAGGAGGAGGAGGCTCACCCGGAATTTCGAGGTCCACCGGTAGAACGGACGCGACACCTCCCGCGGACATGAATGTGTGTCCGAACACTCCACCGGTAATGGCGCACGTGCCCACGGCAACAACCCGCTTGGGAGTGGGCATCGCCTCATAGGTCTTGGTCAGGGGGCCCCTCATGTTCTCGCTCACCGGGCCGACCACAAGGAGCACATCGGCAGCACGGGGCGTTGCCGTCAGGAAAAATCCAAGACGATGCATGTTGTAAAAAGGGTTGTTCAGCTGTTTCACCTCGCGGAGACAGGCTCCGCAGTCGCCCGCGTCCACTACCATGATGTGCGTCGAGTGGCGATAGGCTGCTGGTAGTGGTCCGAAGGTCTCACGGTGCGTTGCGGCCGTCCATTCGTGATCCACCTGCCAAGCGAGCGGATGCGGGCCGAATCGGCAACGCTGGCAGTGAACGCAATTCCGCAAGACCACCATCGCGTTTTTGCCGTTTGCGACGATCGCACCCGTAGGACAGTTGGAAGCCGCCGCGTCAGCTTCTGCGGCGGAACCGAACTCCGTCGTCACGGGTCGCCCAGAGGACACTCCGATGGCGGATTCGAGAACACGCGGGTAGCGTGTCGTTCGAACGCCGTTCCGCAATCCGTGCCAGAACCAAAAACTCATGCGACTCTCCTGGTGTTATCGGTCACATTCGGTGGCCGAAAGTCCGAAGGTGGCCAAGATAATCGGAAAATCCTGAAACGCGAAATCTTCCACGGCGACGTGGAATCCGAGCCAGTTGTTGAATGAAGGCGTGATCGCCCGGTAGCGTTCCACCCGTCCCGCATCGTCGAGTCTCACCCAGTGAAGGGCCGCTCCAATGGGAGCTTCCACCCACCCTAGCGCAACGCCCGCGGAGGGACGTGCCTGTAGCGGGGCGCACACGGGGCCCGGTTCCAAACGCCCCACAGCCTGAGAGATCAGACGGGCCGACTGATAGGCCTCCTGGAACAGCACACGGAGACGGGCATATCCGTCTCCCTCGGTCTCTCGCGGAACCTCAAAGTCATAGCTCTCATATCCGTTATAGGCGCATTCGCGCCGCAAGTCATGACACTGCCCGGATGCGCGGCCTACCGGACCCAACAAGTTCAAATCCCGCGCATTTTTCGGATCAACTACGCCGGCGTCTTCCAACCGGTCCAGAAAGCTGCTCGTGAAATAGAGGCGATCTTCGAGCACATGCAGTTTTTTTGCGGCCGCATCGACCGAGACGCGCAATTGACTGAGGCTGGCGTCATCAAAATCGCGCTGGAGTCCTCCCGGTGCGTTTAATCCGAACAAGTACCGATGCCCCGTGAGGCGACAAGAGGCGCGCAGCAGTTCCTCTTCGACGATGGCAGCCTGCGAAGCAGCCACTCCGAGCGCTGTGGATTGGCAAATGTCCGCAATCGTCGCCGCATGGTGGCGCAGTCGTTCGAGTTCGGCCAACACGACCCGCAGATGCCTCGCCCGAAATGGAACGTCGAGACTGCACAGCTTCTCGACCGCGCTGGAGAAGCCCATGGAGTGAGCGAACGAAGATGTCGCGGCAAAGCGCTCGGCGAGCAACATGTTTTCCGCCACGGTTTGCCCTTCCGCTATCTTCTCGACAGCGCGGAACTTGTAAAACAGCCGCGGCACCGCGCGTAAAACATCTTCGCCCACGGTCTCGAGCAGGAAATGAAGCGGCTCGCCGATTCCGCCTTCGTAGACTGGACCGACAGGCATCGCAAAGGACCCAGGATCCTGAACCACAAGCAGCGGGCGCCAATCCGGGTTGGGCCGCCGTCGCAAATGCGCTTGGTGCGGGTCCATCGATTTTCTATGTGGTTTCCTGTGGGGGGCGACACCTTCCGGCCACACTTGGTCGTGCAGAATGAAATCCCCCAAGCGGGGATGGCCTTCGAATTGAAGACCGAACAGGTCTTCTGCTTCCCGCTCATGCCAGTCAGCCGCGTGGACCTCGGAGCTGATGCTTGGGACAGAACGCGTTCCAGGGGGCGCTTCGAGGAAGACCTCGATCCAGCCAGTGCCGGCTGGGAGAAATATGTAGGATAGACGCCAATTGGCCGCATGTTCCTCGACGATCAAGCCGCCCAGGGAGCACCCTGCATCCCAGAACAGGAACTTGCAGAGAGGCGAAAGGAGACTCGGGTCGTGCGTGGCAAGCGAGAGCGCTATCCCGCCGTCTGCGCGCGACAAAGAAACGCTCGGCGCGAAACGCTCTTGAACGGCAGCAGCTAAGTCGTCGAGTGTGACTGGTTCGCCAGAAGAAAACGGAAGGGGAGTACTCGGCATCTTAGTGGCCTCCCAGTTGCTGCGCCGCCAAAGCCAGCAAGGCGTGCACCGGTCCGGGTACATACACGCCAAGCAGCGCCACGGGGACCGCCGCGACCAACACACCGACCCGGCACGACACGGGCAAATCCCCACTGGATGCCGTATCCGGGTCGGGGGTGCCAAATACCATCCGGTTCACATGCATCATGATCCCCACAAAAGCGATTACGATCAGAGTGGCCAGCACAGCGACAGCGACGGGATGGCCTGCCCGAATTCCGGAACCCAGGATCGAAAACTCGCTCAGGAAAATCGGGAAAGGTGGCGCGCCGGCAATCGCCAGCGAGCAAAACAGCAGCGTGACTCCCGCGAAAGGAGAAACTCTTAGAAGGCCTCGAACCGACTTGATCTCGCGGGTATGCAATGCAAGCAGCACAATGCCCGCTACATAGAAACATAAGGATTTGGTGATCGAATGATTCAGGAGTTGGGAAACCGCGCCGAGGTCAGACGTCTGGGTCGCCATCCCGGCTGCGGTCAGGATGATACCCATGTGCTCCACTGTGGAGTAGGCGAACATCCTCTTGTAGTCCCGAACCTGCAACAGGAGAAATGCTCCGATTCCCACCGAAATGAGACCGATCACAATCATCCACCGGCCCATGCGGGCCTCGGGCGAAGCAAGCAGGATTCCCAGGAAGCGCAGGATCACGTAAAGCGGAACTGTGGTCTTAACACCCGACAACACGGCGCACACCGGAGTGGGCGCCTGACTGTGCGCATCCGGCAGCCAAGTGTGCATGGGAGCCAGTCCCGCCTTGGCCCCGAACCCGACAAACACGAGGAGAAAGGAAAGCCTCAGCAAGGCGGGCGACATGAGGGGAGCCGCGAGTCGAACGCTTTCCCAGGTTTCATGCTGGGCTCCAGCAACGGATCGGTAGGCCCAGAACAGCACGAAAAAGCCCAGCAGCGCAATGGGCGCGCCCATGATCGTTAAGACCGAAAATTTCCAGGATGCCTCCAGGGCCGGGCCCGTTTGTTCAAAGCTCACCAGCAACACGGCAAAGAGCGTGATGAGCTCCACTCCCACCCACACTAGATTGGGATCCGCCAGGGCAGGAACCACCAAGAGTGCAAACACCAACAGGTTGTAGTTCGTGTAGAACCACCACAGCCGGCGCTTCTGTTCCTTATCATGCTGCATGTAGCCGACCGAATAGACCGCCGCAATCCCGCAGACGAAACTGACGACGAGGAGTACGAGCGCTCCGAGCCCGTCGGCCTCAAACCAGTTGGGTGCGCCCACAACACGTCCGTCGGCGATCACCCTCCCACAGATCCACAGTGCCAGCATGAACTCCACCCCCTGGAAAAAGACGGTAACGTGCCAGGCGGTCCTGCGAAGCGGCGGCACCCAGCAGATAAGGGCTGCCACCAGTGGAGACAAAATAATCGCGATCAGCGCCATGAAGTCGGCTCCTCCTTCAATTCGCTCAGCGCCGCCGCTTCTGTAGTGCCCATGGTTCGCTTGATGTCGACCGTTAGCAGGCCCACGATGACGACGATCAGGACGACATCAATGGCCACCGCCAGTTCGGCAATCAAGGGAAGCTCGGTTGCGATGGCGATGCCCGCCAGAAACGCTCCGTTTTCCATTGCGAGAATTCCGATGAGCTGCGGAATGGCTTCCCGTCTCGCCATCAGGGAATATGAACCGATGAGCACGCAGGCCAGCCCAATGGGAAGATTGACGGCGATCACCGGATCGCCGCTCGTGGCACTCACGGGACCCACTAGTAGTTCCGCGGCGATCGCCAGCAGAAGCGACAGTAACAACGATGCAGGTATGTTCACTGTTTGCGCGATTTCCCGTCGCACGTAGAGCTCAGGTGCGAGGGTGCGCCTCAATACCCATGGAATCGCAATCACCTTCGCTCCGACGGTGATGATGCCAAGCGCCCAAAGATGAATCGACCGTTCACCGGAGGCAAGAAGGAAGGATGAAGCGGCCAACAAGAGAGATTGCAACACGAAGAACCGCACGACGCCTTGGACTTGGCGCGTTCCCACCATTGCAAAAGCGCAGATCAGAATCAGTCCGGCGCTCAACGTGTTTAGCGCTCCCGCCACGGACATGGGAATGGCGTGGGGAATGGCGTGCAGAATCGCGTGCATGGACCTCCAATCGCTACGACCCGACGAAGATACTCACGATCATTGCGCTGACGGACGCGATAAAAGCTGCCCCGAGAAACTCACTTATCCGAAAGAGGCGCAACTTCGAGAGGGATGACTCGATAATGACCAATACAATCGCTAAAAGCAGAATCTTCACGAGAATCAGCGGAATAGCCGTTACGACAGCGGCTAGATCCCGCTCATGCGCTAACCCCCAAGGCGCCAACAACACGTTCAAAAAAATACAAGCCAGGACAAGAAACTTCATCTGGCCTCCCCACTTCATCAGCGCCGCGCCCCGGCCCGAAAACTCCAACCCCTTGGATTCGTCGATCATCGCCAGTTCAAAGTGCCCTGAGGGATTGTCCACGGGAATCCGGCCCCCTTCGGCGAGAATCAGCATCAGAAACGCAACCAGGAGCAGCACGTGCGCAGGCGAGAAGAAGGCTGCTGCATTTTCGATCCATTTTTGCTGCACGATGTAGGGAATCGTAGATTGCGCCACGAAAGACACCGTGAAAAAGACGATCATGAATACTGGTTCCGCCAGGAAGCCGACCATGCGCGTCCGGCTGGCTCCCATCGGGCCGTAAGGATTTCCCGTGTCGACAGCCGCCAACGCGGCAAAGAACCCTCCGAGACCGAGGAAAAATCCGCCCGCCAGCATGTCCCCCATGAACGCGAAAGCCAGCGGATAGTCGGTCAGAACCGGGATCAAGACGGTAACGAACACGGGAGTCACGAATACGAGGTAGGGAGTGACACGAAATATCCACGTCGATTCCGAAGACACGACTTCGTCTTTGTGGAACAGTTTCCAGAGATCGCGATACGGCTGGAAAATGCTGGGCCCTCGCTTGCTCTGCACGATTTCCTTCAAGCGCGAAAGCACCCCTGAATACAGCGGCGCAAAAATCAGAACAAACAGGATTTGAATGAGATTGAACGAGATCGTTTGCTTCATCGGGCGACGCCTCTAGCGGGAAACCGCGAGTCGTCCTCGGCAATCTCCGCGAGATTTCTGAAGCAGGGAAACGCACTCAGCGAGGTAGCATGTCCTACATGTTGCAGAAAGGAAAGAGGAAAGGAGGCGACTTTGATATGGCGGTTAGTGCCCTGAACCTGGCTAGGGTTTAGCTTTACTTCTCCCATAAGCGTTTTCACGCGACGCACCTCTTGAGTGCAAATTGGGAGGAGTTATCAGCCAGTTGGAGAGTGGCGTTTTATCCCGAAGAGACCTGGGAGGCAAACTCCCTTGCCACAGCTATTGAACCACAACTCAAGTCTCGCGACAACGGGCTTGTGTCGATTGTTCCCCTCCACCTTCGGGCATAGACTCATGGTCTGCTGTTCTGCTGGAGGTTGTTATGGCGCGCATGGTTCGTTGTGGCCTGATTCAGGCGAAATGCGAATGGTCGCCGGGAAAACTGTCTCTCGCAGACATCAAAAAGAAAATGATCGCCAAACACGAAGGCTTGATCGGCGAGGCGGCCAAGAAGAAGGTCGAGATTTTAGGTCTCCAGGAATTGTTCTATGGTCCGTATTTTTGCGCTGAACAGGAAACGCGATGGTACGGGCTTACCGAATCCGTTCCGAACGGGCCAACCGTTTCGCGCATGCAAAAGCTCGCGAAGAAGCACCGGATGGTGTTGGTCGTTCCCGTCTATGAAGTCGAAATGACCGGAGTGTATTACAACACCGCTGCGGTCATTGACGCCGACGGCCGCTACCTCGGCAAATATCGCAAGCATCACATCCCGCATTGTCACCCGGGCTTCTGGGAAAAGTTCTATTTCACTCCCGGCAACTCTGGTTATCCGGTTTTTCAGACGCGGTACGCCCGCGTTGGCGTCTACATTTGTTACGACCGTCACTTCCCCGAAGGCGCACGGATTCTGGGGCTGAACGGCGCAGAGATTGTCTTTAACCCTTCCGCTACCGTTGCTGGTCTGTCCGAGTACTTATGGGAACTCGAGCAGCCCGCTCACGCCGTCGCGAATGCTTACTTCATAGCCGCCATCAATCGTGTGGGTGTCGAGCAGCCCTGGAAGATCGGAGAATTCTACGGCAAGAGTTATTTCTGTGACCCGCGGGGCAAAATTGTCGCGCAGGCTAGCCGCGACAAGGACGAATTGCTCATTGCCGAACTGGACTTCGATCAAATTCAAAAGGTCCGCGACACTTGGCAGTTCTACCGCGACCGTCGGCCAGAATCGTACGGGGAAATTTCCAGCACCCGGGCTGCAGAAGGTTCCCGGGCCGCAGATTGATCCGAGCCTGAGGGAGCCCTTTCCAGCCGCCGGTCCAGCGGAAAGCCAAAGATCTCAACCTGGCGTCACAGTGCAGAGACCGCGTTTGGCCAGCTATGCGGCAGTTACGAGAATGCGGCCACCCTTTCGTGCGCTGGATTTATTGTGGATCACGATCTCCACGTCGCGGTCCAGAGCTGTTAGGAACTTCATGAGGCGTTCGACCGAGAATCCCTGAAGCTGATAATTGAGTAGAGCGGAGACCTTGGGCTGATTCACGCTCAGTCGGCGAGCGGCTGTGGCCTGAGAGAGTTGTTGAGCTCGAATGATCTCGTTAATGGCAACGGCCAAACGGACCTTTGTTTGATTCTCCTCCGCGTTGGGGAGGCCGAGATCCGCGAACACGTTGCCGGAACTTGCGACGATTTTCGTCTTATTTTTTGTCTTTGCCATATCGTGCCTCAAAGTGGTCTCGTGCCTCGTTGAGCCGCCGGCTGATTAGGTCAATATCCTTCCGTGAGGTCCTTATGCCGCTCGGGGACTTCTTGTGAAACGCATGAAGAACATAAATGGCTTGCTCGAATCTAACTGTGTAGACCGTCCGGTATGTATCCCCTCGGTGGTCCTCCACGATTTCAAAAACGCCTGGTACTTCGCCTCTCCAGGGTTTGGCGCTCGGGTGCTTGCCTCCGAACTGCGCCACGCTCAAAGCTGTTCCAACCTCGTCCTGAACAGGGCCCGGGAAGGCCAGCAGGTCGTCCTTGCTGGACCCCACCCAAAATAACGGTTTCTCTCCCGGGACTCTCTTCGGTCTCGTCATGGTATTATCCCAATTCTAGGATATTTGGTCAAGAGCGTAGTGATGCCAAAAGTTATTAAAGTGATTCGCAAAGTGTTACGTAAAGCCCAATACTTATCGGGACGAATGCTTGAAAAGCAGGTGCGAACGGCAGGTGCACTCCTGTGTCAGAACTGTGTCAAAACCCTATCTGTTTTGGTTGTTGGGGTTAGCTTTCGAGCGAAAAGCAGATGCCCCAAGTTATTGTAAATAAAGAAAAGTGGAAGGAAGAAATAGAAGGCTTGGAACTGTCTCGGCGGCTTGCAAAGCAGGTGCTCTGATGACGCGGGACATGGACCCGACGTTCGAGCGTAGTTGAGGACTTGTCCAGCTTGTCTAACAGAGAGCGGCCCGAAGAACCGTAAGTGACACCAGGACAGCGACCTAGGTAGATTTTTGCCTGGTTCGGGAGCAGGTTCTCTACACTCCTCGCTGTTTGGAAGTCCTTTGGATTCAACGGCGAAAAAATCGAGAGGTGTTGAAGGCTGTTGAGGATTGAGGCTTCCGCAGCTACAAAATCGTCTACAGTACTCGGAGTGAACTCCAAGGCAGGTCCTGTAACTGTTGTATATATAAGGTTGCGTTCGGAATGCGCACTGCTAGACCCTCTGGTCTTGGGCCAGGAGCTTGGGCCGGCGTTCGATATTGGCGTAGTTCTGGTGTCCTTAGAGAACGATGACAGACCTCAGCCTGAACAGTCGGATAAACCCGAATCATATACCACGGCGGACGGAGTGTGCGGAAGGGCTGGCTGCTTAGTGGATTTGGTCTGGAGAAGCACCCTTGCAAAGATCAAAGCGACGACCAATGAAAATGCGGCCAGCGCTACGTTTTCCTTTTCTGCCTCTGTTCCGAAATAGGCGGGAGTTTCGTTGGTCAGAACTTGCTCTGTTTTGAGGCCGCCTATAACGTACAAAGCTCCTGAGATTAGCAGCGTCCCGATCAATATGAGTATTGGTTTGAAATCTCCGAGATCCGTTCTGAGTTGGTCAAACGAGAATACGTAGGACGAAATAAACGCCCGGTGACACTGCAATGATGACTATTTGTAACTCTTTTTGAGCGAGTGGTTCCGTTGCAGAGTGTGCCGATGATCGACAAACCATCAGCAAGAGCGCGGTGAGTATAACGTGCGCGGTCCGGGCCAGCATCGCAGGCGCCACCTTATGCCAAAAGGCATCTAATAACCCGTCGTTAGTCAAGTCAACGCTTAAACAATTCCTATTCTTAAAATACTAATTGCAATCCTATACCTGTTTGATATAGTGCGTGCCACCTTAAGGCTTCGCGAACGGAGGAGACTTTAATGTCGCTGATTAGATCCAGAGCGTTCATTGGGTGCTTTTTGATCTTGTTTTTGTCGCTCGTGGCGCCCGCAAATTCGCAGGCACCAGCGACAGCTGCACCGGGAGTCGCTACTGGACAGAAGATAGGAACCATAATTAAAACTGCAATATCGACTGCCGCTCCCGCTGTTAGTAGTGTCTTGGATTTGATCTGGAGCTTCCTTAAAAAACCAACTGCAACTAATGCGAGCAAACCTGACCTGCAAACTGCAGCACAGAATCCACAGGCTCAGAAGACAGTCCAGCAGCAAACGTCGGCCGCCGCCCAGCAAAAAATTCAACCGATCAGTCAAGTTTCAAGCGAACTTGGAGTAATTAACGAATTCCTTTCCCCCTCAGTGAACGCGACACAGCAACTTATCGTAGTAAAAACAAAGATGTCCGAGGCGACCACGGATTGGGTGGCGATTGGGAATGCCTGGGCTCTGGCAAAAGTTCAAATCGGAAAGGTGAAGTCCATTCCCGATGCCGATTTGACGAAGGTTCGAGACGCCTATTTGAGTCTGAAACTCGGTGATATCCGCGGCGCGAATGACACGAGCGTGGTTTCGATTGACCAGGACATCAGTCAAAAGAATCTTGAGAGTCTCAAAACGGATGTCTCGTCCTTGCTGTCCGTACTCGCAAATATGACGGCTGTCGCAGGCTACGAGTTTGCTGAGCTACAAGCCGATATCGGTGATCTTGCAAAATGGGCACAGGGGGCGGCAGGGGGTGGAAACACCAAACCGGAGCAAGCGAGTTACATTAGCTTTCTTAATGCGAACCTGAAATAGGCGGCAAGAGAAAATGCGGCTCAGTTTGCTTGCATGCGCATTAATGTTTAGCATCAGCCTGCGTGCTCAGCAGCCTCCAAGTGTGGCCAAAAACCTCCAGGTTGTCATCATCTCAGTTGAGAATTTTGATGATTCGCAATACCAAAATGCGCTTCTTCAGACCAACATAAAAAAGGCTGCGGATGAAGTCGTCGGTTTTTTCACTCAAAACTTTCCGGCAGCCAAGATCACTATCTTGCGAACTCATGACGAGACCACGATTTCGCATCTGGACGGCTTCTTCAAGGGAACGTTTCCCAACCTTATCAGCGGCAACATGACACTTTTATTCGTTCTGTCACATGGAGAGTCCTATCCACTTCCCAATAAGAAGTTTGGGTCGGACCTGCGGATAGTCGCCTCAGATACACCGGCCAATGACATCGCTGGTCAGACACTTTCGTTGACGACCGATATCTTGAACAGGCTCAACGGTCTTGAACCTGGGTCTTTTCTGTTTGCTTTTATCGACACTTGCCACTCCGGTGCGGCGTCGAATCTTAGTTTGAAGGTTGACGCTGCTCTACAGGACGCGCTGGGTGTGAAGACAATGGTTATGGCCTCTTCACTCGCAGATCAACTATCTTTTCAAGCAAGCTTCAGTCAGGCTCTGGTCAGGATCTGGCAGCAACCAGCAACTCCGCCCGGTCATACTTGTACGGTCCCCGAGGTTTCCGGGCAGATAGTTCGACAGAATATAATCGCAATTCTCGGAGGGCAATCCAGCACCCTAGGTCCAAATGAAGGCTATCCGGATGTGTTAATTCATTTTCAAGGAGCCTTTTGTCTAGAATACTTCCAATCTCAAAATGCGATCTTTGACTTAATTAATGGGTCGCCTGATTCCTATGTTGCCACCTTCACGGACTCTCGTGGAAATCCTTTCAGCCAAACCGTGAACGGTCACGATGCAGTGCCGATAACCCTAACACGTAGTTCCTATAATCTTGCTCTGTACCGAAACAACCAGTTGGATCAACAGAAGGCCATTGACCTAACACAAACGTCGTTTGATTGGCTTGTCGTCGGAGCACCGGGCCCCCTTCAGCTGGCTCAAGGTATCGATAGAGCAGCAACAGCAGGGGAATCAGTTGGTGCAGATCCCAGTGACGTACAGAGCGTCCGCCAGTTGGCGTACAGTGCGTACATCATTGCCAACGATCATCCAAATGCTGACAGGGTTGCTCAAGAGATTGCAAAGAACGCTGGGTCCGACTGGGTCCATCTGCAAGAGTTAGCCTTCCAAACGAAAGACTCAATTTTGAACGCCTTGGCGAAGAACAAAACGGCTCAGGAATTGGATTCAGCTGCAACCCAAATACTGAAATTTGGAAATGTTCATACGGCCGCGCAGATCTACTACGACGCGGCCGAGAAGGCAAAACAGGAAGACCCCTCTAAGCAAGGGGTTTATGCGAACCGGGCATATTTAGCTTTTAACGCAAGCGGGGACTTTGCGGCGGCAAAGTCAATTAGGCAGGAATATGGCCTTCAAGTAGATGACATTTGTGCTACGTGTAAGAAATTGGAGAAACCGGCTATAAATGGAGATCCTTCCTCGGTTCAATTCCTGGGAAATCTCACGACTGCCAGGGCTCTGTCCGACGTAACTAAGGCCGATATGCAATCGAAGTCGAAGATGTAAGCAGAAACTGGAGCGGCTTTTCGGGTTGTAGGAACACTAGAGCAAGCCGTTGCATTGAGAAACCTACAAACAGTCCTGCGAAAGAATCCAGTTATTAGCCTCCAACTTCAACGCGGCATGGCGACCGAATTACGCCTACGGACAGATTTTGACGATCTGGGTGACGCGCCAAGAGCGTGAGACACATGGACGAAAAAAAACACGAAGCGTTGCTTACAATAAATTACGACGTATTTCCAGTGGCACGCGGGCGTTGGTGAGCGCATAATTAAGCGTTTTTTATAATCGCGAAACAAACGCGCCGCACGGCGGGGGTAGTATGCTCTTTTGGGGGAACACATGACCTACGATCCCTTGATCGATCTCATCAATGCGGGGGAAGAGGCTTGCGCTACTTGCGGGCTGATCAGCAAAAGTCGTACGATAGAGCCCCAGCGGAGGCAATGGTTACCAAACGTCGAGTCAACGTATATCTCGGCAGCCGACCTAGCCTGCTCTGCGATTTCGAATAGTCCGAGAGACCTGCCACCGAATGCTCTCGCTTCCCAAATGGAGCTTCCGGGCGTTTTTATCTCGATTATGACCGCCCTTGCTTCACCTATTTCACCCTCTTTCCCGATTGCAATGTCAAGATAATCAAAAGGCTCGCCGGGGATTGCTCCAGGGTCGGGCGTCCATCTAGATTTCATGATTTCCTCCTTTCTTCGGATTCAGTTCTGCTTCACTAGCTCAATTTCTTGCTGAGGCAACCGGGATGATTGCTTTGTGGGGAAACAGGATGCCTTTTAACTTCGCTTCCTTGGCAGGCCGCGTCAATCTTACCAATAAGCGAATCCAAATTGGCGATGCCGAGGTATCGCTTATGTGCTGCAGCACATAAACGCTATTATGCGCAGCGGATGGTTATGTAGAGTGGCTTCGGTAAGTGCTTGTCAGTCCGATCATTTCTCGTAGATCACAGCACATAAGATTTCATGATGCACCTCCTGGCGGCCACGGAGGCTGCCGCTTTTTCAGAGGAGGTCCGTCGTGGAGCAATTCTTTTTTTTTTTGGTTTTGCGAAGCTGGCCACTGAAGCGACTTGTCGCTGACGCACTGGGCGAAATCGAGCTGATGAGCTGCAGCAAGGGATCATGGAAGCGAATTTGTAACTCTTCGCGGGACATCCGCGCATGTCAGGTCTGAGTCGAGATTCGCCAACCAACCGAGGATATTATGCTGAGTCCAGCCAAGCACGCGCGTTGACAATCGGCGACTTAGGGCACCCACTGCACATATCTACTTTCTGCACATAATATTTCTGCGGCGTCTCCAAACTTTTGTGCCCAGGCATGTACTGAATCGTCCGCACCGGGACTCCACTGCGCTTTCCAATCGCACATGGTACCGAACAATTCGGTACAAGTTCGGTACATTTGCTGAGCAGATTGCCTTGGGCTTCGGTATCGACATCAACAAGGACGTCGTTCGCCGCATTCTCGCAGCCCATTACCAGCCGCCAGCAGATCGTAGCGGTCCTTCGTGGCTCACCTTCTTAGGCCACGCGAAGGACAGCCTTCAGAGCATCTTGACCGACGTGGGGTCCGAAATTTCAATCCTGCCCGATAGCTTTGTGAAAGCCGTAAAATACGAAGGCCCATAAAACTGTGGCGAATAAGGCCAAAGGTAGCCCTTCTGGAGCCATCAACGAGTGGAATAGCAGGATGTTTACGATGATGGGACCAAGCATGAGTAGCGCGAGTGCGGTGAATCGATTACTCAACAGCAAGGCGCCGGCAATCACCTGTACAGCAAAGACGACCACCAGGTAATGCGACGGAAATAAGGCGCCTGGTCGATCCCAGACCTGGACTTGGCCGCCAGCCCGGCCAAGGCTTTGGTAATCCACTCGTGAAATTCGGTTTGCGATTACACCTCTCAGGAGGAGAACGGGGACGACTCAAGTTGAAACTGACTAGCGTCGACAGTAGAATCAGCAAAAACAGATTCGGGTGTATGCAGTCAAAGCAACACAGACAGGAGAATGCCATGCCACTTCAAAATAACTACCTTTCGGAATATCACAACCTAAAACTGACACGCGATGACAAAGGTGTGCTGGTTGCTGAATTCCACACCAACGGCGGACCGTTCATCATGACCGCTCAATCTCACACGGAGTTTGTCGAGGCCTTCTACCGGATTGCGCAGGATCGAGCGAACAAGATCGTAATCCTGACCGGCGCAGGTGGAGGGTTCATTACTGATGTCGATTGGTCCTCTTTCGGCGATGTCACCGATCCCGGCGTCTGGAGTCAGGTTCACGACGAAGGCGTTCAGGTTTTGGAAAATATAGCCAACATACGCGTACCGGTGATCGCGGCTATCGAAGGGCGCGCCCATGTGCACTCAGACTACGCGCTACTTGCCAGCGTAATTGTGGCGGCGGAAGGAGCGACCTTCCAGGATGTGGCCCACTTCTCCGCGGGCGTCGCGCCGGGTGACGGAATCTTTACCACCTGGAGTTATCGCGCTGGCGCAGGGCGAGCAGAGGCCTTCCTGCTAAATCCACAGCCGCTCCCGGCGCGTACCGCGTACGAATGGGGAGTGGTTGCCGAAGTTGTGCCGAGCGGTAAGGCGCTCAGCCGGGCGCGCGAACTCGCCGAGTTGTACCTGAAAGCTCCCGAAGTGACGCGCCGCAACACGCGCATCCACTTTATTCAACCGTTGAAGGAGCGCATTGTGCGGGAAGTCGGCTATGGATTGTCGCTCGAAGGAGCGTCGTCGGCCGCTCTCGTGAAGTCGATGGAAGCCAAGAGTGAACCCGTCGCTAGCAAAGGAAAATCCGCGTAAAGAGCACGAAGAACACAAAAGACTACTCGTTTCGACCGCATTCGGCTCTGTTGACATCCTCCGTAAAAGCCAAAAGCCTTGGGTGTCCCAGTCGCCAGAATGGTTTCGACTTGTCACGAAACGAGAGAATTTGTAGGGGCGGGGGCTCGCCCCGCCCGCTGTGGCGGCACCGCTCATATTCAGTTTGGACGAGGATGTCAACAGAGTCACCGCATTCCATAAGCCTAGCATTGGCTACGGGAGGGAGATTTTCTGCCTCGCGCGCTGGCTCGCTGAAGTACACAAGCACCCGGCGCCTGTCTTAGTCAAGCGTCCGCCGCCAGCGGCTTAGTCCTGGTCGGGATATGGGAAGAGATCTCCGCGGTTGGCATCGACCCTGGACGGATTACGGGCAGCTCAGAAGTAATGTGGCGAGCTCCTCTCGGCGATAGGTACAACTTAGGTACAACTAAGAGAGGGGAAATAACGCTTCTTGTCCCGTAAGCGACGCCAGATAAAGCGTTTATGGGATTCAGATGCTTGGTTCGGGACCAGGAGGTCGGTGGTTCAAATCCACTCGCCCCGACCACTTAAATCCGGGGGTCCAACATGGGTAACAGAATGTACCGGCTAGATAGGTAACACTTTTGGGCCGAAGGGATTTTGCAGCGGTTCCAAGACGCGCGTCTCCAGATCGAAGTATCCCAAATCATAATCCATAAAGGTGACCAGCCAGATGTCGTCGTGGACTTCTTTGATGCCCACGGCCTGGCCGGCAAAGACCTGGCTGAAATTGATTTTCTTGCGGCCCAGACAGATTCGGCCGCAACGGGTGACCACGATGGTCTTGTCGTGGAACGGGTAGTCGATGTCGGGCGGCGACGTGGAAGAACATGCAAGTGACCCGCATTACAGCAGAGGATATGACCAGCGCGAGGTTTTAGTCTCGCGATGAGCAGTGAAGATGGTTACGCCTGCCTAGCCGTGCTGCGTCGAACACACCGGAAAAATGGTGAGTCGTAAGTGTGTCGACCCGTATGGCACCAGTGAGGTGTGTTCGATGGACCCGCTTACCTTGCTAGTGGCCATCTCAGGCAACGGCGGAGTAAATGCTTGCTTCAGATTGTCCGGATTCCGCTGCAGTTCCCAATCCTCGATTCTTCTGACTGGCACGATCAGTTCCAGTGGAGGATGCTCCCAGGGATTGTCGGCTTCGCTTGCAGGCACTGCGTTACTCTTGAGTCTAATCTCTTGCGCTAAATGTGCCGGATCGACGGCAATTCCGTAATTCCACGGGCTTTCGGGAGTTGCTTCCCAACTCGGATAATCCGCCGTCGTCCACTTTGGTTCTACTACCGGGGTCCATTTCTCTTTGATCGGCAAGGAGTAGACCAATGGCCCGCGCTCGATTCCCAACCCGTTTTGTGGCCAGTTCGTAACACTCACCCGCATGGGAAGAGTTAACGTCACGGTGTCTCCCGGAGTGAACTTTCGATTCAGCACCACGAAACCGCTGGCATGCCGCGTGGCCGGAATCGTGGCTCCATTAATGGCTACAGTTGCCCGTTCGCACCACGCCGGTATGCGCAAATACAAAGGAAAAGAAACCGTCCGCGGGGCATCAATCTTGAAGTGAATCTGCTCTTCGAACGGATATCGCGTAGTCTGTGTAATTACGACTTGCTGCTTGTCCGGTCCTAGGGTGGTCGTAACTTTCGATGGCCCGTAAAGAACCGCGGCCAGTCCGCCGTCGTTGCTCTTCATCCACATGCGAGTGACGTAATTCGAAAAGATCCGGTGTACGTTCCCGCCGCAGCACGCCCCCTCTTTCCCCGGGTTTGGCTGAAACGCCATCAGGAAGCTGCCGTGCTCCATTACGTTGTGATCAGAATCGAGCGTCGCCAAAAACTGATTGGGACAGGAAAAATATTGCAGCGCTTTCCAATCTTTGCGAATCGCCCCCATGCCGGCGTTGAAGCACGCCCGTTCCACGTGATCTCCCCAAACTCCTTGCCCCGTGGCCATCAGGATGTGCCCCCACGACCAAGAATGATCCGCGATGTCACAAGTTTCGTGGGAATCCAGCGAAGTTATTGTGCGGTAGTCTTCGGATGTCGAAGGAATACCGTCGATCAGCATATGGTGATCGAAGATGCGCCGCTGCGCTGCTAGCGCAAACTTCAGATACTCCTGCTTCCCCGTGTAGCAGTACAGAATGGCTGGAAGTTTCGCCTGTTCGATGTAGGTGACGCCGTGACAATTGATGGGTGTAGCGGCGTACACGCGCAACTCCGAAAGATCGCCGTGCTCTGGATCGGCCGCAACCTTGGTGTACTGTTTCCACGCCGTTTCGGCCATGTCCAATAAACGGCGGTCGCCGCTTCGCTGGTAGCACCACAATATCGACTCGATGCCGATCACGTTTCGTGTCGGGGTTCCGTAGTCCGCCTTGTCGGATAAATAGTGCTTCCGCACCGCAACCACAATGTCTTCGCTGGTGATTGTGCCTTGCGGCAATTGCGCATCAGAAAGAGCAGACAAGGAGCGAAAGAACAAAGCGTGCGGCCAGCGATGGAAATCGCCCTTGGGATCCTGAATGAATTTGGGTCCCAGATAGCCGTCCTCAGCCGCGTGGGTCAGCGTGTAGTCGATGCAGGTCCGCACTTGAGCCATAAGATGCTGGTCGTCGAGCACCAGCGCCAAGCGCGTGGCCCCGTCTACCCAATATGCCTTCTGTTCCCAAGGCCACCAGGATTCCGCGGTCTCCTCGCCTGCCCAGTAGGCCTTGTTGAATGGAAACGAAACCTCCGGTAGCTTCGAGGCAAGTTGCGAAGCTTCCCTTTCCAGGTACAAGCGCAGCCAACCTTCGGGTCTCACTGCCCCCGGCGGTAGCGCATGCAGCGTGGCATACGATGGCACCTCTGGGCTTTCCGCTCCCGCCATCGCCGTACGTCCACCGATGGCCATCACCGAACTCACGGCCGCAAGGCGGAGAAATTCCCGGCGATCCAATCCGCCTGCCACACGACGCCATTCGCTTTTCATGTTGACTCCCCTTCCGGTGGCCTGTGCCCGAACTGGATTTGCCCGAGTCCGTTCTACAACGTGAACTTGAGCGCTAATTGTACTTCTCTGGGTTCAACCGCAGTGTAGGTGATCTGGCCAAAGTTTGGATCGCCCACTGTGGTATCGGGAGTACCGAACACCGGATGATTGAACGCGTTCTGTGCCTCCAGCCGCAACTCCAGCTTCATCTCTTCATGCGTAGATCCTGACAGCCCTTCCACTTGCCTCTGAACCGTTGTTTGTTGAAACGTTGCAATCTTGATTAAACCGATTTAAGCGACGGATGCCGCAAAAAGTCAAGGTAGATGGTTACACTCTGAACTCGAGTTCCCTGGCCCCACTCTGGGAGAAGCGAAACGGCTGACCTATGACACGCGGACAGACTATCCCCATGCTTGGCTGGAGGACAACGAAACTGTTATCTTCGAATCCGACCGTGTAGGAGCCTATCGCCTGTTCGGCCAACGCCTTCAAGACCGCGACGCACGCGAGTTCAGCACCGGAACGGCTCCCTCCGTGCTGCCGCAGGTCACGCCAGACGGCAAGTGGATTCTGCATGCGATGAATCCGGACAGTGTCATGTCTCCCAAGTCCAGGCTCTATCGCGTGCCCGCTGGCGGTGGGACTTCAGAACCAGTGGACGTGGGCGGACCCTTGCAGGATTTCAGTTGTCTTTTAAGAACAGGCAATTGCGTGCTGCTCGAAATCTCGACCCGATAAATGGAAAAGGCCGCGAACTGTCCCGCACATCGTGGGTGCCCCATGTTCTGAACGATTGGGATGTTGCACCGGATGGCAGTGCGGCCCTGTCGATTCACGATGCCGGGAATCCGAGAATCCGGATTGTCAGATTGGACCATTCAGAGACTGACCGCGAGCTCAAATTACGGGCATACGGTGTGCCATGGGGTATCAAATGGGCCGCTGATGGGAAGGGGTGGTTCGTGTCGGCCGACACGGGTGCCGGCACGTTGATGTTGTATGTGAATCAGCAGGGCGATAGCCACGTGTTACGCAACACGCCGTTAAGCACCTGGGCAGTACCGTCACCCGATGGCACCAAGCTTGCTTTCATCGACCGAGCTATTGACAGCAACGTCTGGCTGTGGGAAATCGGGCGGCAGCGCTGACCGCGCGAACGCAGTCCTTATGCACGGCACGCCCGCATTAAGATAGCTCCAAGAACATTACCTTGGCAGGGCAGGTGTCCACGGTGGCGTCTACAGACCTAAGAAAGATATGCGTGAGCTAACTAGAACTGGAACTTCACCGCGAGTTGCACAATCCGCCCGGGCTGCGCCGCGACAATCTGGCCGAATCCAGGTGAATTAATGTCATTGTTGGGCAACTCAAAATTCACGTTATTGAAAATGTTGAAAATCTCCCCCCGCAATTGCAGGTTCATGCTCTCGCGGATGGGAATCGTCTTGATCACCGAAAAATCCCATTGCTGAAACGCCGGTCCATCCATGGTGTTGCGGCCCACGTCTCCAAACTGCCCAATCGGCGCATGCGCAAACGCGCTGGTGTTGAACCAGCAGCCTGCTGTCCTCACCGGGATTCCTCCGGGACACGTTCCGCTGTTCGGATTGCCTACAATATTCGGGCGGCTGCTGAAGAATCCAGAAATCTCCGGCGCGCTTCCCTGTAATGGCGGATTACTGGAGTCGTACACGGTGAAGGGTGTATTGCTCATTAGTGTGGTGATCCCGTTCACCTGCCAATTGCCCAGAATGTGGCCGTACCAGTTGATCGAATGCTTGAACCACGGTAAATCCCACTGGTAACTCAACACCAGCCTATGCCGCGCATCGAACATCGATCGTCCCCACTCGGATTTCACATCGAATGGATTCTGCGCCAAGTCATTCTCTCCCGCCACACTCTGCGCAGCCGATCCTGTAATGTTGAACGACGATACGTCATCCAGGGTCTTCGAAAGCGTGTAGGACGCCAACATCGAGAACCCATACGCAAATCGGCGCTTCAAGCTGACTTGCAGCGCATTGTACGACGAGTCCGAGATCCCCGCGATCTCGCCCACCGAAGAATAGGTGCACGGAGTCGTGCCCGTGACCGTGCACCCCGAATACAATCTCCGCTGGTCCGCATTGTTTTGCGTCGATTCGCCTGGTATGTACACCGCCGGATTGGCCTCGATGAAGCGGGGCAGTTTCGTTCCTTTCGTTCCGATGTACCCGACTTCGAGTAGCCAATTGCTGCCTAGCGCCCTCTCGATGTTTAGATTCCAATCCTGTGCGTAGGGCAATCGGAGATGGGGATTAAGAACCAGCAACGTCATGTCTTGCGAAAAGGTGCCGTTAAATGGATTCTGTCCATTGAACGGATCGGCAAAATTCGGCGTACTCACCTGCGGGGTCTGCAAATAAGGTGGTGCACTGATCGGGTCCTGCAATGGGCCGCCCTCTCCGGTGTAGTAAGGGTCGTAGAAGATCCCGTACGCTGAAGTCACTAGCCACTTCCCGTCTCCGCGCACGTCCCACGCCAATCCTACGCGTGGCGCAAAAGCGTCCCGATCCGTGGGAATCAATCCTCGCGGCACTCCGGGATCTCCAGGATACAGCAGACCCTCGGGCGCGCTGGGAAACACCACGGACTGCCGTCCGGGAATCCATAAATTCTGGTAGTTGTGAATTTCCGTGTACGGTGACGGTACTTCGTACCGCAATCCATAATTCACGGTGAGCCGCGAACTGACCTTCCACGTGTCCTGCCCGTATAAGTTAAATCCTTGCCCACGGAGTCCGCGATAAAAATCGCCTCCGCCTTGCAAAAATACCACTGGTTGTCCAAACATGAAGCTCGCAAACGCGTTGTTCACCGGAAAATTCGAAAACACGAAAAAACCGTTCGTGGCGATGCCATTCAACACGTTAATCTGGTCGTATTGATAGCCTCCGCCGAATTTGTATTGGTGTCGCCCCTTGATCCACGTCAGCGCGCCCGAAAAATCGTAGGTATTCTGATAGGTGTTCCGCGGCCCGGTAATAGGGTCTCCAATCGATGCATATCCCCCAACCTGAATGAACGGCGGCCCAATCGCATCGGCCAGCGACGGTTCGTACTGGAAACCCAGACTGGCTGGGTCCGTATGATTGATGTTGTTTCCCAACAGGAATTTATTTCGCAGATACGAAGCTCGCAGAATCCCGACCAGCGTTGGAGAAAATGTGTGCGTCTCTTGCGCCACAAAATTCTGTTCTCGTTGATCGGTGACCACCGGGAATCCCGGAACATTCGCGCCTCCCGTCGGAAGCGGATCGATCTGGTTAGACTGGCCGAAACTATACCGGAAATTGAGCATATCCCGATTCGTCAGGTAGCGATCCACACGCACGCCGAACTGGTCCGAATTGTCTGTAAACGTCTGGGTTCCCACATAGGTGAACGGTCCGGAATTGGCTAGCGGATAGTAGGCCAGAAGAGTCTGCGAGATCGGATTGATGAACGGCAGTTGATTGTAGGGAATCGGCTGACCGCTGAATTCGTTGATAAGCTGGCCGTTCTGGCTGACTTGTCCCGTGGAATTGTCAATGCATAATCCCTGAGCATTGAATGTCCCGTTATTCAGCGGGCATTGATCCGCGAAATTGCCAGTGCGTTCGGCATTCGAAGGCACCGTCGCCAGCGTGGTTTGTCCTTGTGAGTCACGGATTCCCTCGTAATACAAGAAGAAAAACGTCTTGTCTCTTTTGATTGGGCCTCCAAAGGCGCCCCCAAACTGATTCCGGTGCAGCGGCTCCACGCTGTCTGCAAAAAAACTCTTTGCGTCCATCGCGTTGTTCCGCAAAAAGTCCCACGCTGTTCCGTGATACTCGTTGGTTCCCGACCTGGTGATGATGTTTGTCGTCGACCCTGTACTGTGGCCAAACTCTGCATTGGCCGTGTGCGTCAAAATCCGGAATTCCGCAATCGCATCAATCGGCGGCTCCATCACCAAGCCGCCGTCCACGGTGTCAAAGTTGTTCGCTCCGTCGATCAGGAAATTATTCGATTCGGGCCGCTGCCCATTCACTGCATAGGCCTGCCCCGCGCGGGCTGGCCCGCCGGCTTCTAGTAATCCTGGTGTCAGGGGCACCACGCCTGTCTGCAACAATCCCAATTGTGTAAATTCTCGGCCATTGAGCGGCAGGTCCAGAATCTCCCGTTCGCCCACCGTCTGTCCCAGGTTCGTGGCGGTGGTTTCGATGATTGGGGCGTCGGACGTTACCTCAACTTCTTGCGTCGCGGTTCCCACCGCCAGGTGCACGGCCACTGTGGCCTGCTGATTCACGTCCAGCGAAATTCCTTCCTGAACGTACTTCTTGAATCCCTGAGCCTCTGCTTCCACGCGGTAGTGTCCCACAGGCAATTCTACGAGCACGTATGCCCCTTGCGAATTGCTCACCGCCGTCCGCTGCAACCCCGTGTCGGTATTAATGGCCGTTATCTTCGCGCCGTTCACGCTCCCGCCGCTGTCGTCTGTCACGGTTCCATGGATACTTGCGGAAATGCCTTGCGCGCGAACTCCAGTCGCACAAGAAATTGCAAGCACCATTACAAAAACCAATCTCACAAAACTGTTCATCGGAGCGGATGACATGAACGCTTCACCTCAGATTGTGGTTTCTTGGTGCTCGCTCTGGCTGCCGTTAACGCACACCCATCCCACGGCCTTGCGAGGGATCTTCGCAAGGCTCACTCGTCCGTCGTAGACGAGAGAGTCACGGCCCCCGGGCCGCGAAACACACCCGTAAAAACTGCGGCGAGAATACGAACTTGCCCCGCGGCAGGCAATAATTGAAAAGAATTAGAAGACAGAAATGAGCGTCACAATGGAGCGCTACACTCTCGAGGGAGTCTACTCCGTAATATTTTTGCACTATTGTGCAGACCCCTACGATCCTTAAGACTCCTCGAAATCTTTTGGAGTCAAGACGAGGAGATGCTGTGGCCCATATCCAACTGCCCGAGGGATTGCCGGGAATCGTTGGTCCACTCACGTTTAGCCCGGAAACTTCCAAACCGCTACTCGAATTGGCGGAGGTTTTGCTTCGTGCACCGAACACCCTGACTTCCGCGGAGCGCGAAATGATTGCCGCACACGTTTCGTATCGCAACGAGTGCGACTTCTGCCAGCTCTCGCACAGCGCGGCCGCAGCTGCGCATCTGAATGGAAACTATGACTTGGTGGAACAAATCAAAGTGGATCCTGAGAGTGCCGGCGCCTCTGAAAAGCTGAAAGCGCTACTGAGGATCGCAGGCAAGGTGCAGCAAGGTGGAAAGCAAGTAACTACCGCGGATGTGGCGCTGGGTCGGGAACGTGGTGCGACCGATAAGGAGATACACGACACGGTTCTTATCGCGGCAGCATTCTGCATGTACAACCGGTACGTGGACGGACTGGCGACCTGGCAGCCGCGCGAACGCGAGGCTTATCGGGAAATGGGCGAACAACTTGCGCATGAGGGCTACACGCGGGATCGATTCCAGGAAGCACCAAAAGCCGCGCAGGCTTGAAGGAGAATGCAGTGGCGCATATCGCTCTGACGAAAGGATTGCCCGGCATTCGCGGCCCGATGGTGTTCAGCCCCGAAACCACCAAACCCCTTTGCGAGCTCGTGCAAGTACTGCTGACGGGACCGCACTCCTTGAGTCCGGCAGATCGCGAAATGATCGCGACCTATGTCTCGTCGGAAAATGATTGCTACTACTGCCAGCACTGCCACGGTTCAACGGCCGCCCAGCACCTTGGCGGCGGTGACAAAAACTACGAATTCATAGCCGAAATGAAGCGTGATTTCGAGTCAGCGCATCTATCGCCCAAGATGAAAGCGCTCCTGAACATCGCTGGAAAAGTACAAAAAGGCGGGAAGCAAGTGACCACGGCCTGCGTCGAACGAGCGCGGCAAGAGGGCGTGACTGACAAGGAGATTCACGATACGGTTCTGATTGCAGCCGCGTTCTGTATGTTTAATCGTTATGTCGATGGTTTGGCCACATGGCAACCACACGATCCCGATGTTTACCGGGAAATTGGCCAGCAGACGGCCCGGCTGGGATACGTTGGCAGAGACTACCACAAGCCACTCGAAGCAATCGCCGCAAAGCAGAGATCCCCCGTCACGAAAGTCGCCAACCGATCGCGGAATCACGCCCGGGGATGCGGCTTTGTCTGCGTCCATCCTTGGCGGCTTGAGCGTCCTTGGGAGGATCGGCACGGGCTGGTTGCTAGACCGGTTTTTCGGAGCTCGCGTCGCGCTGGTAATGAACCTAATCACTGCGGCGGGAGTGATCGTTCTGGCGCGGGCCAGCAGTTTTGCGGCCGGTGCGCTGGCGGCTGCCCTACTTGGTATCGGAGCTGGTGGAGAAGCCGCGATTACTCCGTACTTGCTCACTCGTTACTTTGGGTTGCGCGCTTTTTCAACGCTCTACGGTTTCACGTGGACTTTCTATGCGGCCGCGGGAGCTGCCGGCCCCGTGATTCTCGGGCGTGCATTTGATAGAACGGGATCTTATTCCTCCTTGCTAATTTCCCTCGCGATTGCATTGTCTTTCGCAGCGGTCCTTAACCTGCTTCTTCCGAAGTATCCGCCTCCACGTGGGGCTAAGGTTGCCGCGCTAGACTAACAAGAATGGCGTTCCTTCACTGATGTTGCACGGCAACCGTGGAAAAGAGGCTTCTCGATGGTGACAACCGTTATTCCAACGGTGGGCGGAGCGGTACAACGGGCAAAACAGTTCGACGTTGCGAAGTTGGAGGTGCTCGGCCATGCGCTTTTCGTGGTTCGGTTTTGTATAGGCGGCGTACCAGAGTGGAAAATCGTCGAGGCGCAAAGCAGCTAGTTTTTGGGCATACATAGGAGTCAAGGGTGCGGGTTACGGCTTCGCCGTCGTCACTTAGATGGCGTGGTTAAACATTGAAAACACAATGCGAATCCATCGCGAACTTTGGGGAGGAAGCCATACAGGAAGGGAGGCGGGACCCATAAAGTTACTAAAACACGTAGGCGCGGTCGTGTGGGCCGATCCTATAAGCGGGATTGGACCCGCTCGGCCAAGGTCTTGAAATCGCTCACGCCCTGGACTTCGTAGTCGGGCAATTCGATATGGAAATGATTTTCGAGGCGTGACAGCAGTTCCAACGCTTGCAGGCTGTCGATGCCCAGCTTCTTATAAAAATCGTCGTCGGCATGCAGCGAGCCTGGCGCGGCCTTGAAATGCTTGGTGGCTAGTTCCAGGATTTCCTGAGTGGTCTGATCCAATGTGCGCATAGGCTCCAAATTTACCATTTCTTGTCCGCGGGAAGAATCAATTGCGGCGAAAAATGCGGGTCGGGCTCAAATCAGGATCAGGCCCTGGCGCAGCGCGATGGAGACCGCCTCTGTGCGCGTAGAAGCGCCCAGTTTGCCGAGAATGGACGCGACATGGAATTTCACGGTGTGCTCGGAAATTTTCAGGCGCGCGGCAATGTCCTTATTCCCCAGGCCCTCGGAAAGCATTTGCAGAACCTCGCGTTCGCGGGAAGTTAAGGGCTCTACGGTTGCGACGAAATCGTCGGCGGAAGATGAGGCAGAACGCAAGGGCTGCATTTCGGCGGGATGAATCGCCACCAATCCACGGGCAACGGCTTCAAGAGCCGCACCGAACTGTTCTGAATCGATCTGCTGAGGAAGGACACTGCGAACGCCTGCGCGAATGGCCCGGTTCACCCAAGCCGGAGAAGCTTGGTCGATCAGCAGCAGGACTTTCGTGATGCGCAGCAGGCGTGCTTGCTGCAATGACTCCAGAAGATCGTCGAGCGGAGCGGTGGTCGCGTCCACCAGCAGGACTTCGGCTACCGCGGCAAGCTCATGATCCAGCGCTTCTAAATCATCCGCGCGACCCACCACAGCGGTATCCGGCGAGTCCAGCAGTTCTTCGAGTCTTTCCCGGGCTGGACCGGGCGCGGCGATCAGAACAACCCGGATCACGCGGCAATCGGTCTCCTGCCGTAGGTCGCCAACGAAATGCTGACGCGCCGAACCTTGTGATAGTCTCCGCGCAAAAAGTTCAAGCGCAGAATGCCCGACAAATTTTGTCGTAAGGCTTCGGCGAGATTGTGCGGCGATGAAAATATCGCCTCTTCCGTACCCAGCAAAATATCTCCGGGCAACAGGGAAGCGAGCGCTGCGGGACTGCCGGGTTCCACGTCGAGTACCGCCAGACCGGTGCGCGCATTACTGGTTCGCGGCAGACGAACGGGACTGACGGAGATGCCGAGCCAATGGTCCCCGGTGTCGCCCAGCAGGAAGCGCGAAACTTCGTTGCTGGGAATGGCTAGAGCGGTGCGGCCCGCCACCATAGTGTTGATGCCAATCACGCGGCCGTGCACATCCGCAAGTGGTCCACCGGAATTTCCGGGAGCAAGCCGCACGTCAGCTTGTACCCAACTTCGGTCGCCAAGCCCCCGAAGTGGGCCTACGGCGTGAACCACTCCCATGGTCATTGCGCCCAAGAAACCCAGAGGATTGCCAACGGCGATGACTACCTCTCCCGGACGGACCTCCGAGGAATTCAACGGCGCTGCGGAACTCAGGTCAACCGCGGGAATACGCAGCGTGGCCAGATCGCTGCGCGTATCGCGATTAGTCACCTCTGCGGGATATTCGCGGCCATCCCACAAGGTAACTTCCATACGCGAACCGCGCACGACATGAGCATTGGTGATGATGGTGCCATCCGTGCTCCAAATCACTCCCGAACCACTGCCGCGCCCGCCGGGTTGGACCAGCACGGTGTAGCGGCGCACCCGTTCGGCCACTTCCCCCAGTCCGTTGATGCCCATGTCAGTCGCCTCCACTCGGCCGTTCGCCGATGACGATGGTGGCCTCGCGCCGCACGCCACCTCGAAGAAATTCGGCCGCCACCGGCTTGCCAATCTGCTCTCCATGAAGATGCGCGTGAACGTCTTCCAGGCGCATGACCGGTTTTCCGTTAAGCGCGATTAAAATGTCGCCGATCAATACACCGGCGTTATGTGCCGGACCATCCGGTTGCACGTCCAGAACGATCACCGCTGTTTTTTCAGGACGATCCAGTGTGGTGCGAAGGGCCTCCGGCAGGCGAACAGGTTGCAAGCCGATGCCCAAATAACCACGTGGAATATGACCTTTGGTGAGTAGCGCGTCGATGACACGATCAACCGAGGCTACGGGGAGAGCCACAGCACCGCCGGGCGCGAACTTTGGCGTGGCAATGCCGGTAATGCGTCCGCTGGCGTCCACCACGGCGCCGCCGACGGCCGTGCGTTGTAATGCCACATCCAAACGAATGTAAGGAGAGATGGCTGTGCCGCCCCAGACGCGGCGTTCCGTGGTGACCAAGCTAACGCAACCTAGCGCGGCCACGGGGCCGCTGGCGCGGGTCCGGCCCACAACTAACGCGAGTTGCCCTGCTTTGGCGGCGTCGTCGGAAGCGGCGAAGGCGGTGGCAGATTCTTTGGCGTCTTCACATTTCAGCAATGCCAGATCAGTGGAAGGATCTCGGCCTTGCAACTGGGCCGCTGCCAACTTGCCATCCGGCAACGTCACTTGAATTTCTTCGTCGCGGCGCAGAGCGTGTTCCGCCGTGACGATCAGTCCCTGGCGCCAGATAATTCCGCTCGATGAGCCTCGCGGTTCCGTGTGGACTGCTACGGCGTGGGCTGCGACTTGTGCCGTGGCATCGGCCAGGGCGTTTGAAATTGCGATCCATTCTGCTGACATGTTCTTGCCTCCGTCCGCAGAATGCCGCATTCGCACACGCGCGCGCATCCGCCAATTGGCTAGGTGCGTTAGTTTTGCCTTCTGATTCGGGTACTGAAGCGGCCCCGCAGGGAGGAACACTTAGTGGCCGAGCTTGTCGTCGAAGAATCGCGTCATCAAATCCAGGGCTTCTTGCGTTTCTGGAAATTCGAAGTGATACCAGAACGCATGAGGAAGCGCTTCGTAGACCACAAGTTGCGCATCATTGCCCGCGCGGAGCAGCGCTCGATGAAAGATGGAGGTGTTGCTCAGAAGAATATCCCGGGTACTGGTCACCGATAAGCTGGGCGGCATGCCGTGGAGGTCGGCATATAACGGCGAGAGCACCGGATCGCGCGGATCGATGTTCGGAGCGTACTCTTCGCCGATACGTTTATTGGGATCCTGCGGGGAGAGAATTCCGGGCAGACCATTGAGTGCGAAAAGATTCTGCGTATCCGAGGGGCGGCTGACGTCCGCGAGGATGGAAAATAAGCCCAGGGCGCCAGGCAAAGGCACGGAGGATTGTTTCAACTTTACGGCAACCTCGGCGGTCAAAATGCCGCCGGCAGACGTGCCGAAAATTCCAATATTTTGCGGCTTGTGATCCTTCAGCAGCTCCTTGTAAACCGCGACAACATCGTCGACCGCAGCAGGAAACGGATTCTCTGGTGCCAGGCGGTAGTACACGGAGACAACCTGTATTTTCGCGAGATTAGCGATCGGAATGCCTTCGATCAGCGAGCCAGAGTCCGAGTTGAATCCGCCACCGTGAAGATTGACGAGCACGCGATTGCGATTTGCCTCTGGCGTTTCCATCGGGGTGATCACATCGGTGCGTACCCCGGCGATAACTTTTTCCTGCACGTTCACGGGAAACCGCTTGCGAGCCTCAGCGGAATCGTCCGCGCGCCATTTATCGGTGGCGGCGCGGCGCTCGGCGAGCGTCTGTGGGGCATATTTTTGGCGAGCGAGGGAATCGAGCCATTTTTGTGCTTCGGGACTGATCGTCGAAGGCATGGGAACGACTCGAGTAATGTGCGCGGTTCCGTCCGCATCGAATGTGGCGGAATCCCCGGCTGGGCGCGAACGAGAGCACGACAGCAAGGTTAGCGAGACTAAAAACAAGGCAGACAGAATCGAACGAACTGGCGGTGCTGGATTTTCCATACATTCCCCTTTATCAACCGGAAGCGCGATGCTATTTGCTTTGCGCCGCTACGGGCAAATGTTTCATCGGATCGTCGGTTTCCACGAAGCGCCGCAAACTTTCCATAACGACAGGACGATTGAAGAGCTTGCAGAACAGTTCGAGTTCTTTATTTAATTCCGCGCGTGGAATCGGTTTAACGAATTTTTTCGCCGCCGCGCGAGTTTCTGGATCGAATTTGGTCACCTGCAGAGCCATGGACCGGGCCACCTGCAGCGCGTAACCTTCGCCGGCAAGATGCGCAACTAGGCCGGCCTGATGCGCGCTTTCCGCTTTCACGGTGCGGCCGGTGAAGAGCAAGTCGCGAATAAAGCTGTTACCCACATCGCGGCGCAAGCGCGGGATGCCACCGAATCCAGGAATCAGGCCGAGGCGAAGTTCCGGAAAGCCGAAGCGCGCCATTTTGTCGGCGACAATTTGATCGCAGGCCAGTGCCAATTCCAATCCGCCGCCCATACACAGACCATGAACCGCGGCAAAGGTGATGAAGGGGGCTTCGTCAACGGCATTCAGAACACGGTGAATGCGTTTCAGAAAGGAGCGCACTCCAGAAACGCGTTTCGTTTTGGGCAGTGGCAGCGCGCCGTTATACAGCTCCCTCAGATCGGCTCCCGCGCAGAAGCCTCCGGGTCGCGCGCTGGTGATAATGCAGGCGCTGGTGACAGGCGCCAATGCGGGAATGGCTAAGGCAAACTTCTCCAGATCCGCGAGCATCACCGTGCCAATCTCGTTGAGGGGCTCGCGGTCCAGCGTAAGTTCCACCACGCCGTCACGCCACTCCCATCGCAGCGCGGATCCCTGAAATTGTTTGCTCATGCGGCTCCGCCGGCAACGGCCGCATGTTTTTTGTACATTTGCTCGATTTCTTCGCTGAAGCGCGCGTTGATAGCATCCCGACGCAATTTTCCGTTGGCGGTAAGCAGCCCGCTTTCCGGCGTAAACGCATCGTTGAGGATCACGAAATTTCGAATTTGCCGGTAGTGGGGCAGGTCGACATTCACCTGGTGTAGCGCGGCCTGCACTGCGGTTCCGAGTACGGAACCAGTGACTAACGCACAGAGATACCCGCGGCCGTTTCCCACGACCACTACTTGTTGTACGCCCGGGATGTGCTGAGCGATTCTGTCCTCGATGGGTTCGGGCGCAACGTTGTGGCCGGAATTGAGAACGATGAGACTCTTGATTCGGCCGCTGATGCGCCAATTGCCTTTCGAATTTACTTCCCCTTGGTCGCCGGTGTGAAACATGCCATCATGCAGCGCCTTCGCGGTTTCTTCGGGACAGTTCCAATAGCCGGGAAAAACATTGGGCCCGCGCACGACGATTTCGTCATTGTCGCCAACCATCAGATCTATGCCTGGAATCGCCTGGCCGACGCGCCCGGGTTCACTGGCAACACGGGGATCATCCATAGTGCAGATGCCGCAAGTTTCCGTGAGCCCGTACACCTGCCAAATGGGAATCCCGAGCATGGCAAAAAAATCCTGTGTTTCCGGAGCGAGCGGGGCGGAGCCGCACACCAGCCCGCGAAGATTGCCGCCAAAGCGGGCGCGAATCTTGTCGAATATGAGTATTCGCGCCAGTAACAGGGAAAAGCCCCCGCCACTTTCGCCAGCCTGCTGTTTACGCCAGGCTTCCACCGCATTGCGATAAATTCGCCGAATGCCCGCGCCGCGTTTCGACAGAGCTTCCTCGACGCCCCGGCGTACGCGTTCCAATAGCGTGGGGACGTTGAAAAAGTAGTTTGGAGCGGAGATGCGAATTTCGTCGGCAAGCTTGTTTAGGTCCGTGGACAGGGTGAGCACGGTATTTTTGGAAAGGCAGGACAGCATCACAATCCACGAAGCCGCAAAATTAAACGGAAGATACTGAAACACCTCCATCGGGGTGCGACTCTTCCAATCCAGGCGATCCATCCAACCTGTAGTGCAGCCAACGATGTGATTTAAATTTGCAGTGTTCAGGCAAACGCCCTTTGGTTCGCCGGAAGTTCCGGAAGTATAGATGATGGTGACCAGATCGTTCTCTTTGCGCGAGTTCGGCGTACCAGTGACGGGTTGCGCCGAAGAGGATTCTGGTATTGCCTCCGCGAAAGTTATGGGCTTTGAAGCTTCCGGCCAAACTTTCGCGACTCCTTCGCCCAGTGCCCATTCGCTGACGAAGAGAAAACGCGCACCGCAATCCCTCAGCATTGCAGCAAGTTCGGAAGGAGCTTGCCGCGCGTAAAGAGGAACGACAATGGCGCCTTCCGCCATGAGCGCCAGATCCAACGCGACCCAATGGATGGAGTTGTTGCCCAGCAGAGCGCATCGATCTCCGGTTTGCAAGCCCAGGCCGCGAAGAAAACTGCGCGCGCTAGCAACCTGGGCCAGCAGCTCGCCGCCGGTTACGCTGGTAAATTGCTCGCCACGAATCTCGCGCAGCACAACGCGGCCCGATGCGTTCCGCAGCTGCCCAAACAGGTTTGCGAGAAAATTTCCCATGAACCTCAGTCCCGTTTCGCTAATTCCAAGACGCCTACCGGCCCACTACGGCTACGCTCGCCGTGGAATCGTATTGCTCGACTAGATCGATCAATTCCTTTGAGAGTGGAGGCAAATTGTCCTCCCAACTCAAGACGCCCTTGCGCAAAGGAAATTCGGGATATGTTTTGCGCACTTCGTCCTCCAGAAAAGCGGCCATGCGGGCCATGCCCTTGAGATTGCTGACCACCGTATGCCCGATACTGTCGCGAATTTCATCGGCGTCGATCACTAAACGGTCCATCACTTGCGCAAGTTTCGGCCCCAGGTCTGGATCTTCGACGTTCAGGAGCAAATGCGCGTGACCGCGCTCGCGCATCAAGTTGCGAATGCGTTCATCCATGGTGACGCCTGCGGAAACCACCCCGGCGGGCATGCTGGTGACGATTCCGTGGTAACGCGAAGAGACCATGTAAGCGCAAGCGCGTAAAATCGAAACCAACTGGAACATATCATAGTTGCCGGAGCTGAAGATCGGCGTGCCGGGCATTTCCTTTTGGATGGCGTGGCAAGCCACCGCGTCGAGGCGTTCCATGGCGACTAGGATTGGGAAGACCCGGTGTTTCTCCACGAAACTGCGGGTCGCTTCGATATAGCTGTTAATGTAATGCTGGAATTTACGATCCACTTCAGCGCCGGATTCGAAGAAATATACTGTCCGGTATTGGCTATCCTTGTAAACACCGGTGGTGAGTCGCGCCAGATATTTCGCGATGGACGCGCTGACCGGCCAGACGAACGGATGAATCGGGCAGAGTACGAGAATCGGGGTTTGTTCATCCCATCCCGCCGCACGCAATACTTTGGTGGCATATTCCGGAGGATGCGGCTTGAAGGTCCATGCGGTATCCGCGCCCAACTCATTCGGTATGCCCAAGCTGCTGAGCAACTGCTGGGATTCCAGGCTGCGGGTGATGACCAACGATTCATTGGTGTAACGCGCGCACATCCACTGAAGCAAATCGTCCATATGCCCGGCGTCGCCGCCATACGCCACCGATAGTTTGTTTTCCGCGGTGGCCAGGCCGAGCGAGCCGATCATCATGGTCGTCAGCGCATTGGCGAATTTGCTCTTGAACATGGAGCCTTCGCACGCGATTACACCGTGATTGGCGTGCACTTCTCGCCATAAAAACGGGGGAAACACATCGGGCAGGTGAACTTGTTTGGTTCCTTCGAAATATCCCTTGCTGAGGTCGAAATTTTGCGACATCACGCTGAAGTCCACATTCTGAGGACCCAGCACGTGGCGAATTTGCCGGATCATTTCCTGCACGCGAACGTCGCTGCCGGTGTTGCGCGTGCCGTTGTACCCAGCGAACAGCAGTTTCAGTTTTTCGCTTGGAGTCCAGCGCTGGCCGAGACCGAACATCCAGCCGAAGCGCCGCAGTTCAATCAGCGCGCTCACCCACATCACAAGAAGAAAATCGGTCATGCCACGGCGCTCCCCGCGCCTTGTTCTGCGTGCGCGGCTTTTTTGGGCCACGGCTCTACAGGATATTTAAATTTATTGGCGCGGCTAAATTGCAGCAACGGATAGGCGTAGCTGGAGAACTTCGCCGGCGGCTCGCCCATCTCCTGAACTACTCGCGAATTGTCGAATACGGTGTTCCAATCGAGATATGGCCAGAACACTTTCAGCAAGGATGCACCGTATCCAACGGCTCCGTGTTTGAATGCCAGCCAATTCACAGTTTTCGAAAAAGGCCCGCCCAGCCAGGGCTGATAACTCGGCTTGCTCCAACCACCCGCGGCAGCGAGCGCATCTGTTAATTCCTTGTAAGTCTGGGAACCAGTTCCCGAAGAAAGATGGTAAATCCCGTAATTCGGCTGTGCCATCTGATGAATCTTGACGATGGCCGCGCCCACGTAATTGGCGGGTACGATATCTATTTTATCGTCGGGGCGCAGGGGCAGAATCGGCAGGCGCGCAAGCATATCGAACGCTTGCACCATATCGAACTGGGTCGTTTCCGGGCGACGGCTGTCTCCCATCACGATTGCGGGGCGAAAAATGGTGCGAGGCACATCGGCGAGCAACTGCTGCACCATGTGTTCGCAGAATTTTTTTGTACGCGCGTACGGATCGTAGTCGGATCGCGACCAGTCGATCGAATGATCCTCAGTGACCACTTCGTTTTGACGCTTTCCGGCGACCGCTACGGTGGACACATGCGAATACCGTCGCAGGCCATTGCGATTCTGCGCGCGGCGAGCCAGTTGGATCACTTCCAACGAGCCGCGCAGGTTCACGTTCAGGCACTGTTTTTCAGACTTGCGATTCAGCGAAGCGGCACAGTGCAGGATCGAATCTGTAGTGTCGACCAGCGCGTGATACTCTTCGTCGTTCAAGCCAAAGCGTTCGCCGGTCAGGTCGCCGCGGAAAATACGCACGCGATCGTTGATAAACGCCAAAAATTCGGGAAATTCGAAATGCAGTTGCAGCGATTGCCACAGCCGTTCCTGCGCTTCCTGGTCGTTTTTTGCGCGCACCAGCAGATTCAGCCGATCCGAATGTTCGGTGAAAAGCCCCGCGACCAGGTAGCTGCCCAGGTAGCCCGTCGAGCCGGTTAGAAATATGGCCATAGGAAATTCGCGGTGCGTTACGGCTTAGCGTGTGGCCGCCGAAGCACCCTCCGGAGGCGCGGACCAGTCCAGCACGCGCGCTTCTCGAGCCTCCAGCGGCCGGCCCTCCATCAGCGGGTAGCACCATCGCCGCAGAGCCGGTATGTGGATGTTAATCCAGTAATCCCACCAGTCAATCTCTTCCGGAGCGAAGTCGAACAGGGCTGTCTCTTCGGGAGGCAACGCTGCGGAAAGCAGCCGCGTGTTTTCGCATTCGAATACATGCTGATTGTGCAGGATAAACGGCTCATACAAATCGATCAGCTTCTCCGCGCGGCCCAGGTCGCGTTCCGCTTTGGCTAACGGCGGCTTGCCGAGATGCAGAGTGGCGGCAGCTTTGTTAATTCGCGAAACCACTGCTTTTTGCATCGGAATCGATAGCCGCTCGTAGCGCTGCTTCGAAACCGGGATGGTCTCCAGTTTTACTTTCAGCCAGTGCTCGATGCCTTGTTGTGCGCGGTAATGCTTGCGGTGCGCAAGCCCGGTGAGTTCGATCGAGCGGCCCATGTTCACGGGATTGATCGCCGAAGTTGCCAGTTGATAGAGGCGCGCATTTTTGCGCCGCAGAAGCGCCGCAGCGATCAGGGTCATGCCGCGGGTGACCATGTCCACCGGAATTACATCCAGGCACTTGCGTTCGTTAGACGGCAGTTGCCGGAAGTTGGTGCCCAGCAGATACGACAACGGACCGGAAGTATTGATGCCCTCATTCCAGCCGGTGAACGGCGTGCGCTCGGAACTTTCGACGATAGATGGGCGCACGATGGCGATGGGCAGGTCGCGTCCGTATTTCACTAGGATCGACTCGCCCAGGCTTTTCGTAAAGGTGTAGGTGTTGGGCCAGCCCAGATGGTGAGCGCGCTTCATACCCGCGCGGACCAGGCGGTTGCGAACCCAGCGGGCCCGGTTCCGCTTCAAAACACCGTCGAGCTCTTCAGGCACAACCTTCGAATCATCGCCGCGGCGGCCCAGCGCTTGACGACGCAGAGCCTTGGTCAGCTCCGCGCTCTCGGAGCGCTCCTCGATGCGGCGTACCATTTCCCGCAGCGAAGCAATTTCCTTCTCCGAATCGAAATCGGGATGATTTGCGGGATTGTAATTTGTGTGGAGTTCTTCGGTGACGCGGCCGTCACGCATGCCCACAACATAACAGGTGGACAGATGCATCAGCGCCGCGTGATCGCAAGCGCGTTGATATTCGACCAGGTGAATGGTGGAATCGATATTCGAAGAAATGGCGTCGCGCAAATCGGGATTGAAGTCGGTGAGGCCGGCGCTGCTGACGATCAGGTCGAGAGAATGCGCCAGCCGCGTCTGCGTCTCATGATCGAGCCCAAGGCCTCGCTGGCTGACGTCCCCTTCCACTACCTCGACCTTTTCTTTCAGGAACGCAGCCAATTTCGTGCCATACATTTCATGCAGGCCGTCGAACGCAGGAGATTCTTCGACAATTTTTTCGAAACGGCGCTGCGCGGAAGTGGTGCGGTTCCGGCGAATCAACAGTGTGATCTTGCCAATCTCGGGGATTTTTTCGAGCAGGTCGACCAGCCACACTTTACCGATGAAGCCGGTCACGCCGATTAGCATCAGGTGCTTGCCGGCCAGAGTTTCGCGAACGGGCAAACGGGCGACACGCGGCGTGCTGCTTACGATTTGCACTGGAGTGTCTATATCCATTCGTTGCCGCGCCGTGGGGATCACCGCGCGTTCCAGCAGATCCGGCTGCTTGGTCCAGTCCAATTGCCAGAGCAGTTTTTCTTTGGACATGCGGCCGTCAACGGATCCGCTGGCGAGCCAGGCGAACGGTCCGCGTGGGCGAATCACCGGATCCAGTAACCGGCCCGTGGCCATTCCACGGCGGAACTCCAGGCGGTTCGCTATAAAACCCTCCGCCGCGAAAAAGTCAGTCATTGGCCGCAGGATGTGCTCGAGCATTTGGCCAACGAGCACGACGCGTTCGCCACTGCGCACCGCCTCAATCAGTTTCTCCACAGATTCCCGTCGCATCCGTGGCTTCAGTTCGTATTGGAAATATTCTTCGCCGAGCAAATCCAGGCGGTCGCGGGTAATTCCGCGCAAAACGCCATGTAGAAAGCGGGTGGCAAACGTGCGGCTAGCAAGATACATTGGCGGGCGAAGCAGGGTTACACCTAGCATCCCGCTGCGACGCACCCACCGCTCCAGGAAGCTTTGGCTGTTCCAGTTGAAAAAGCCCACGCTGCGGAGCGCGCTGAGCTCAAACAACGAACCTTCCACGCGCCAATAGGTCACACCAGACACACGCTCCATACCGGTGCGAGTCGCTTTGGAGAAATTGTCGGGCATCGTTTCTGAAGAAACTCGTTCGCTTTAGGTAGCGGTCCCCTGCTCTGTGCCGCACCGGTCGGTCGTCCCATGGCGCTGTTTACCGGCCCCATGCGCCCATTCGAGCCGCTGGCCTAGGCTCCGCGCGCACACCAATGCTGAATTATCAAATTATCATCCCCCACTGCTTCCCGCAACACCTGTGGGTCCGCCAGCCTTCGGCTCACGGGCGAATCGAAGAATAGACTTTTGCCTTAGCGGCCAACGGGAGTTAGGGCTTTCGGCGCGATGACCAGGGCGCTCGGGTATTCCTTGCGATGGACTTCGCTGGAGAGGAGCACTGGTTGATCCGGCAGGACCTTTTTGAGCGCTTCAAGTTCCGGCTCGCCGGGACCGAGAGGCAGCTTGATCTGCCCGCGCTGCACTACCGACCGGAGCATGCCCATGGCGATTTCGAATCCGGCGTAAGCGGACTCACCGTTGCATGGATGCACGCATTTGTCGTCATCCAGCCAACGGACCATGTCCTCGACGTACGGTGGCATCTCCAGGTCATAGTTCATGCAGCCGGGACCGGAGATCAAAGCTTGATCGCGTGTCACTGCTCTCCACCCGCCGCCGGTTAGAACTTCGGCGAATCCTTCCGTTCCGTATATCCCGATCTTGTTTTTGCGCCACCAATAGTCGACTTCGGGGACGTCTGGGGCGCCCGCGCCGCTTTCGATGATGCCGCGCACGCCATTGGCGAATTGAATGAAACCGGCAATGTAGTCGGGCGATGGATGATTGTCAGAAAACTTGCCGCGCCCTGCAGCCTGCCCCATCACCCATTCCGCGGGCACATAGTCGTTGTACCAGAGCATATAGTCGACCAGGTGGGTGAAGAGATGGAGGAACCAGCCGCTCGAATGCGCGTGAATGGTTTGGATGCGGCCCAGGGCCCCGCTCGCCACGATTTCCTTCACTTTTTGGTAGTGCTCGCCGTAACGGTGCTGGTGCGAAACCACAGTCTTGACGCCCGCAGCGTTCACCGCTTTACGAATCTCGATGGCTTCGTTCATCGAAAGGGCCATCGGTTTTTCATAGGCGATCAGCTTTGCGCCGCTGGCGATCCCAACGCGAATGAGATCCAGCCGGATGCCGGGGGGCGTGCAAAAACAAAAGACATCCGGCTGGACTTCCTTTGCAAGCTCGAGAGGATGTACCGAAGTTTTGTGAATGCCGAGTTCGGCCGCGGCTTTGGCCAACTGTTCCGGCATCGCATCCGCCAGCCCCACAACCTCGAACCGCGGATTCTTCTTAAACGCCTGGACGTGGTGCTTGCCGCGCTTTCCGACACCGACAACCAAAACCTTATAGATTTTTTTCGTGCTCACGATACGCCTCCCGGATTGACACTTACCAGCCGAACTTCGCGTCCCACTCCTTGAGTTTCGCGATGGTGTAATCCACTTCCTCGGCGGTCAATTCGGGGAACATCGGCAGCGAAACGCATTGCGCGGCGTTACGTTCGGCGCAGGGCACATGCGGATGCGCATCGGCCAGCTTGCCCCAAGGGTAGCCTTCCTGCTGGTGGATGGCGATTGGATAGTGTTGCTTCGCGTCGATGCCGTGATCGACCAAGAACTGAGTCAGGTGGTCGCGCTTGTGATGCTCGATCACATAAAGATGAAACACATGGCGGTAGCCGGGCATTTCCTTGGGCAGCTTGAAACTGGTGCCTTTCAGGCCGTCAGTGTAGCGCTTTGCCCAAGCACGGCGCTGATCGGTCCAGCGGGCGATGTGCTTCAGCTTGACGCTCAGAAACGCCGCATGCAGATCGTCCAGGCGGCTATTGAAACCGAAAGAATGCACCGAGCGCTTTAAGGAGCCGTGATTGCGCATGCGCCGGACAGCCTGATCGATATCGTCGCGATTGGTCACCAGTGCGCCGCCATCTCCATACGTGCCCAAGTTTTTCTGGATGATGAAACTGGTGCACACGGCATCGCTCAGCTCGCCCTGCTTAAAGCCGTTGCCGTGCGCGTCAATGGACTGCGCGTTGTCTTCCACGACCCAGAGTTTGTGGTTCTTGGCGATAGCGTTGATGGCCTTCATATCCGCGCAATGGCCGTAGAGATGCACTGGAACGATGCCGACTGTGCGCGGCGTAATCGCGGCTTCGATTTTCGTGGGGTCGATATTGTTGGTGGCGGCATCGGAATCGACGAACACGGCCTTGGCGCCGGTAATCCAGATAGCTTCCGCAGTGGCGAAGAAGGTGTTGGCCGTGGTGATCACTTCGTCGCCGGGCTTTATGCCCAATGCGAAAAATGCTAGCCAAAGCGCGTCGGTGCCGGAGTTCACGCCCACGGCATGCTTCATTCCGAAGTACTGCGCGAGTTCTTTTTCGAAGCGGCCCAGCGCAGGGCCCATCACATAAGCTTCGCTCTCCATAACAGCGTGAAACGCTTCCTCGATCTCGCGCTTGATGCTGTGATACTGGCGAGCGTGACCGTAGAAGGGAACCTTTAATTTCGTTGGAGTCGTGACTGTCGACATTACATCCTCCTCGATGATGCGGAGACCAAAGCTCCGTTGGCGTTCGTGGGAACCCGGGCAGGGCGAACTTCGGTGCAACTGATGTCGGTCCTGATACGGCGAAGCCCCGGTCCCGATTACTTGTCTCGGGGGTGTTGCGTCCCGTCGGATGGGAATGTCACATCGGGGAGACAAGTAGTAGCTTTATACCTTTATTGAATCGATTTAGCAAGTGATTCGTGTCACAAGAAATCTGCGTGACGAAGAAAAGCTGATTGTCGGGGCCAATCGCGAGAGTACCCAAGAGCCCAGGTTCCAACAGCGAACCCCGGGGCACCCAGCCTGGAAAAAATCAGGCGGAGGTGTGGCTGTCGTGCTGAAGCACACCGAGATACGCGCTCCACGGCCCGACGGCTTCGCGATATTGGTGGGCCATGATCCTGGAAATCTGGTGCAGATGCGTCAGGTCGTGAGCCGCCCAGGTCGCCAGCAACTCAGATAGCGTCACTACGCCGAGAGCAGGATGCCGTCCGCGGCGTTCCAGGTCCTCTTGCTGAAGGTTCATTGCCTGCAACTCCTCCAGGTTTTGCGTCCGCAAACCTGAGAATTCGTCCAGCAATTGCGCCAGCGATTTGCCCTGCGTGTCTCTTGTGTATTCCCAGCGATCAAACCGGGCAAACGGCTGAGCCTCGCCAAATTTCAGGACCATCTTCGCGCGTGGCATCCAATCCGTGCGTTCGGCGTGAATCAAATGGCCGATAACATCGAACGCGCTCCAAGTGTTTGCGCCTTCATTTTGGAGCGTCCAAGCTTCCGGTAAGTCGCGGAGCAGAGCATTGAGAGCAGCGGGAGTGCGCGTAAGAAGTGAGATCGTATGTGACAAATTATGCTGGATCATGCTCCGGTCTCCTTCCGTTCTGGTTTGATTCGCACTTCCGCGATTCCCTAAACGCCCCAGCCGTATTTTTCGGCGTGCTCGAAGGTCCGCGCCATCTCCAGGTTGAGCAGTTCGAGGAAGCCAGCCGTGCCTACGGTGTGGGTCCCTGGCTCGCTTATGTCGATAGTGCGGAAACCCCCGCCAAGCACGCGTGCGAGGGACTGCTCCACCCAATCCGCTTCCAGCCCCAGGCCAAAAGCATCCCGCAACATCATCGTTGCGCTGAGAATGGATCCGATCGGGTTGGCCATATCTTTACCGGCGATGGTCGGCGCCGATCCGTGAATGGGTTCGAACAACGGCGCGCTGGTCCCGAAGCTTGCCGACGGGATCAGGCCGATCGAGCCGACCAACGCTGCTGCGGCGTCGCTCAGAATATCGCCGAACATGTTGGTGCTGAGTACCACATCGAATTGCGTAGGGCGCAGCGTCAACTGCATTGCCGCATTGTCCACGTACATGTGCTCCAATTTAACGGCCGGGAAAACCGAGCCAATGGATGTTACTGTTCTTCGCCACAACTGCGAACTGGTCAGCACGTTGGCTTTATCCACGGAACAGAGCCGCCGCGAACGGTGTTCCGCGCGCTGGAATGCGAATGTGGCAATGCGCTCGATTTCGGGTGTGGAATAAGATTCCGTGTCAAAAGCGCGCTCGGACCCGCCTTCGATGACGTTACCGCGCTCCCCAAAATACATCCCGCCGGCCAGTTCGCGGACAATCTCTATGTCCAAATCGCCGAGGCGTTCCGGGCGCAGCGGAGAAATTCCGCGGAGTGGTTCGAGCAACCGAACCGGGCGCAGATTCACATACAGCCCCAAACCTTGGCGTAGCGCTAGCAGGCCACTTTCCGGGCGTTTGCCCACGGGTAGCGAATCCCATTTGGATCCGCCGACGGCGCCCAGGAAAATGGCGTCGGCCTTGCGGCAGGCATCCAGAATTTCATTGGGGAGCGGATTCCCGGCCTTGTCAATCGCCGCGCCGCCTATCAACATCTCGCTCAATTCGAATTGATGGCCAAACTCGCGGCCGCATTCCTGCAACACGACACGAGCAGCGCGGGCCACTTCCGGGCCAATTCCATCGCCCGGCAAAAACACGATGTTCTTTTTCAATTTCATGCGAGTCCTCGAAAAAACTCAGGGCAACTTCAGGCGGCCGGCGCGGTGGTAGCCACAACCTTGCGGCGAATCACTTCATGGGCGATGGTCACCAAGTCCCGCGCACGCACGTTTTTCGCACTGTCCGCGAACGCGGTCACGCGGCGATAGCACTCCGCCAATTGCTCGTCGCTAGGATGATAGCCCAATTCCTTGAGTGATTCGCGCAGCGCGTGGCGGCCGGAATGCTTGCCCAGCACCAGCGAGCGCGATGGCACGCCCACGGTTTCAGGCGAGATAATTTCGTAGGTCAACGGGTTCTTGATAATGCCGTCCTGGTGAATTCCCGCTTCGTGCGCGAACGCATTTGCGCCCACCACCGCTTTGTTCGGGGCCACTGCGGCGCCGGTAATTTCGCTGAGCAGCCTGCTGGATTTGTACAATTCGTCGAGTTTCAGCTTGGTGGCTACGCCGAAGCTTTCTTTGCGGACGGCCAGTGCAACCGCTACTTCCTCCAGCGCCGCATTGCCCGCGCGTTCGCCAATGCCATTTACGGTGCACTCGATTTGCCGCACGCCGGCTTTGACCGCCGCCAAGGAATTCGCCACCGCCAAGCCAAGATCGTCATGGCAATGTGCGCTCAGAATAATGTGGTCGGGATCGCCCAAGTGCTCGCGCACGTTGCGGAACATCTGCCCATACTCTTCCGGCACCGCGTAGCCGACCGTGTCGGGCAAATTGAGCACTGTGGCCCCGCCTCGTACGGCAGCCGCGCAAGCCAGACACAGAAATTCGATATCCGTGCGGCCGGCATCTTCGGCGGAAAATTCCACCTCTTCGACAAAATTCTTAGCCAACTTGACCATGGACTCGATGGCTTCGAGCGCGTGCTCGCGGGTCATGTGCAGTTTTACGTTCAGGTGCAGATCGCTGGTGGCCAGGAACACGTGCATGCGCGGCGTTTTCGCGGGTTTCAAAGCTTCGGCGGCGGCGAGAATGTCATCTTTTCTGGCGCGGGCCAAAGCCGCCACGGGCACATCGCGGACTTCCGTAGAAACGGCAATCACCGCATCGAGGTCGCCCTTAGAGGCAATCGGGAAGCCGGCTTCGATGGTGTCCACACCCAGAGCAGCAAGCTGGCGAGCCATGCGGATTTTCTCTTGCGTGTTCATGGAAAAGCCGGGGGACTGCTCACCATCGCGAAGCGTGGTGTCGAAGATGCGTACATGGCTCATGCCGGTTACCTCCAACTGATTCTTCCAGTTACGCATAATTAGATGGTCTAGTCCAATTTATCTTCATTCTATAATTGATAATTCTGCCTTATACTAGGCGCAGGCCAACCGTGACAGCCAAGCCCTCTCTCGTTGGCGTCGGGCCTGTACAGGAATCGAGGATTCGTAGCCATGGATCTCGCGGAATTGACGGTTTTTCTTACAGTTGCGAAGGAAGGCAGCTTTTCTCGGGCGGCCGAGCGGCTATACCGAACGCAGCCCGCAGTCAGCCTGGCCATTCGCAAGCTCGAGGATTCCCTGGGGCAACCCTTGTTTGTCCGAGGAGCCCGGCCGGTTCGGCTGACCGATGCGGGCAACCTGCTTCGCGAATATGCGGATCGCCTCCTGAACCTGCGGGATGAAGTGAAAAAAGGGCTGATGGAGCTGGAAGGACTGGAGCGAGGTGAACTGGCCTTGGGTGTCAACGAAAGTTCGATTCACGCCCTGCTTCCGGCGCTGGCCAAATTTCGCGAGGCCCATCCCGGTGTGCAGGTGCGACTGCACCGTATGTTCTCGCGCGACATACCCCACGAAGTGGTGAACTACCGGCTCGATCTGGGCGCCGTGTCATTTATCCCTCGTGATCCGCAGCTACAGGCCACGGAAATTCTGAAGGATGAACTCACGTTTGTGGTACCCCCGAAACATCCGCTGGCCAAACGCCGCGAAGTGGATGTGGAGGAACTTGGCAAGGAAATGTTCATTGCTCATATCGTGGAGTCGCCCTTTCGCCGCCGGGTGATTGAATTATTCGCCAAGCATCGCACGCCCCTGAACATGCCGATGGAAATGCCTACCATCGAAAGCATCAAGCGCATTGTGCAGATGGGCTTGGGCGTGGCGATTGTGCCGCGCATGTGTGTTACCTGGGAAATCGAACACGGGACGCTGAAGGAACTGAAGATCCGCCAGCTCAACATGCCGCGACATTTGTATATGATTTCGCGCCGTGGCGCCCGTCTGCCCCACGCCGCCGCGGAATTCATGAGGCTGCTCAAATCGGAGTAATGCAGTTCCAGCCCGCCAATCACAATCTTCCGAAGCTTGACGCTGACGCGAACTCACCGTAGATTGCTCAGGACACTAAGGGACTCCATGAAACCTCAGCAAGCCACGCGAAGAGATTTTCTTTTGCACGCGAGTGCGGTCGCAGGCTCCGCGTGGATCGCCGCGCAATGGCCCGCCATCGTTGCCGCTGCGCAGCACGCTCACAGCGCGGCGAACAGTAAAGCCCCGGTGCGCTTCGAAGTGCTAACTGCGGAGCAAGCCCGCCAGGTCGACGCCATCGCTGCACAAATCATTCCCACCGACGATTTGCCGGGTGCCCATGAAGCCGGAGTCGTGTATTTCGTCGATCGCGCGCTCAAGACTTTCGCCAGCGAATATGTTCCGATCTACGAGAAGGGGCTGGTCAATTTGAGCCACCTCACAAGCATCAAGTATCCCGGAGTTAGGACATTCGCGGACGCCACGCCAGAGCAGCAGGAAGCGGTGCTGATCGAATTCACCGCCGCACACAACGGAGCGGAAGGACCTCGAGGATTTGTCGCCGGGGAGTCCAGCGATTTCTTCCAGACCATTCGAATGCACACCATTTTTGGTTTCTTGGCTGATCCTTCCGCCGGTGGCAATCGGAATTTCGCAGGGTGGAAAGTAGTAGAACGCGACCCATCCGAAAGTTTCTCTCCTCCATTTGGCTACTACGACAAAAATTATCCGGGATGGCAAGCGTCCAAGCAGGAAACGGAAAACAAATGACCCACGCCAAGGCGGTTTATCAGCCTTCCGATGAAGTCGATTTTGTGATTGTGGGCTCCGGCGCAGCGGGAGGTGTGCTGGCCAAGGAGCTGTCCAGCAACGGATTCCGCGTAGTAGTGCTGGAACAGGGCCCCTATTTGACCCCGGCCGATTTCATACACAACGAGATCGAGATATTCGATCGCCACCGCTTGACCAATAATCCGCGACTGCAACCCACCACGTTTCGCAAAACCCCGCAAGAGCACGCCCGGCTGCAATCCAGCGTCATGTATGGCCGTTGCGTCGGCGGCAGCAGCGTGCATTTCACCGCCAACTACTGGCGTTTTCACGAAATCGATTTCGTCGAACGCAGCAAAGTCGGGGAAATTCCTGGCGCTAGTCTGGTCGACTGGCCGATCACCTACAACGACCTGGAGCCGTACTACACGAAAGTCGAATGGGAGGTGGGCGTATCCGGTTTGGCGGGAGCCAGCCCGTTCGATCCTCCCCGATCCAAGCCGTATCCCATGCCGCCCTTGCCGGTGAAGGGTTCGGGCGTGGTGTTCGAGCGGGCCGCATGGAAGCTCGGCTACCATCCGTTTCCCGCGCCGATGGCCATTCTTTCGCAGCCGCGTCCGGGCCGCGATGCCTGCGTCAATTGCGGATTCTGTCTCGGCTTCGGCTGTGAAGTAGGAGCGAAATCCAGTTCGCTGGCCTCAATGATTCCCGTTGCAGAAGCAACCGGCCGGTGCGAGATTCGCCCGAACAGCTACGCCCATCGCGTCGAAACCAATAAAGCGGGACGGGCCACCGGCGTGGTGTACTTCGATGCCAAGCGCAACACCCACCTGCAAAGGGCCAAGGCGGTGATCCTGTCTGCAAACGGCGCGGAAACGCCGCGGCTCCTTCTGCTCTCGGCCTCCTCGCAATTTCCCAATGGCCTGGCGAATTCCAGCGGCATGGTTGGAAAGAATTTTATGCCCAATAGCGCCGCCATTGCCCATGGAGTGTTTGAGGAACCGCTCAACGACTACAAGGGATTCTGCGTCAGCCGGGTCATGCACGATTTTTACGAACTCGACCACAATAAAGTTGGCTTCTACGGCGGCGGTGGTCTCGATGCGCGGTTCGACCTCACCCCGGCGGCTTTCGCGCTTTCCTCCCTGCCTCCCGGGACGCCGAAATGGGGAAAAGATTTCAAGAAAACGCTGCATCACAATTTCACGCGCACCTTTGATATTTTTTGCCATGGCACGTCGCTACCAGTGGAGTCGAACGGTTTCTCCCTTGATCCCGACGTTAAGGATGCCTGGGGATTGCCGGCCTTGCGCATGACCTTCAAGGACCATCCGAATGACTTAAAGATGATGGAGTGGATGAAGGACCGGGCCATGGAAATTCTGGACGCAGCGGGCGCCAAGACCAAATGGCACGGTCCGATCGGGGAGCAGGAATTCGCGGTGCACCTCCTCGGCACCTGCCGCATGGGCAACAATCCGAACACTTCCGTCATCAATCCCGACCATCGCACCCACGATGTTCCTAACCTTTTCTTATGTGACGGAAGCAGTTTGGTCACCTCCGGCCGCGGGCAGCCCACCATGACCATTCAGGCGCTGGCGTTTCGCGCCGCGGATCGCATCACCGCGCTGGCCAAGCGTGGCGAGATTCAGAGTTAATTCGACAGCCCCTTCCTGCGGCCGATGGGCGTTCGCAGGAGACCTGGAGAAAACATGGGTAACACCGCAACAAAGTCGTGGCTGTTCACAGTTGTATCCATCAGCTTGCTTTTGTTCGCCGTTTGGAGCGTCCGGACCAGAGCCCAAACGCAAACGCAGGCGCCGGGGAATCCTCCCGCGCAGACTCCGAAGACCGCCGAGCAGCAATTCAAGAATATTCAGGTGCTGAAAGACATTCCGGCAGACCAGTTGATTCCGACGATGCAATTTATCGCCTCATCTCTCGGCGTGGAATGCGATTTCTGTCACGTCGAACATGAAATGCAGAAAGACGACAAGAAGACCAAAGTGACGGCGCGCAAAATGATTGCCATGGAACTGGCCATCAACAAAGATAACTTCAAGAACGAAATCGAAGTCACCTGCTTCACCTGCCATCGCGGCTCGTCTCATCCAGTGGGCACGCCCGTTCTTTCGGCGGACATGTCCAAGCCCGCGCCGCAACCGGAAGAGGAAACTGCCGAAGCCAAGGTCAAGCTGCCCACCCCAGACGAAATTCTGGACAAATATGTGGCCACGGCCGGCGGAGCCGCTGCGATCGAGAAGATCAAAACGCGCGTGCAGACCGGCACTCTACAGGCTGGGAAACTGCAGGTCCCCATCGAAGTGTATTCCGAGGCCTCAGACAAGCGAATCTCCATCTCGCATATGCAGGACGGCGAAAGCGTCACGGCGTTCAATGGCGAGGTGGGCTGGCTAACCATGCGTGGCGGGATTCACCGGATGACCGCGGCGGAAAGCGAAGCTGCCCGCATCGATGCGGAGCTATCCTTCCCCGCGCGTCTGTGTGAGCTATATAAAGACTTTCGCGTCAAACCCGGCGACGAGGTCGAAGGGCATCCAACTTATCTGTTGGTGGGCAAGGACCCGGATCCGAATCGTCCGACACTGAATCTCTATTTAGACCAACAATCCGGATTGCTGCTCCGACAGATGCGCTTTGCGCAAACACCGTTGGGCCGCAATCCCACTCAGGTGGATTACGCGGATTACCGGGAAATCGGCGGCGTGAAGATTCCTTATCGCTGGACGCTAACACGGCCAAACGGCAGCTTCACCATTCAAGTGAATCAGGTTCAACAAAACATTCCCATCGACGCAAAATTATTCACGCCGCCGCCGGAACCTCCCGCAAAGTGAGCCTACACCGGACAATAAAATCCCTCGAGCAAACTCGCTCGAGGGATGAATTGCCTCAATCGTTTCTGGGCTTTCGTCCGGATCACCACTTGATAATGACGCCGCCGGTGAAGCTTCCCCGGTTCAGATAGTGCGAAACGTTTGCGTAGTAGCAACCAAAGTAGCAGTACAGTTCCGCCGAAGAGCTGCCATACGTCGGTAGATACCGCAGGTCCCCACGCAACCCGATATGCCGGGTCAGATAATATTTCACACCGCCTCCCAAGCTGTAGGAGAACTCCGTCCGATTCGGCGCGCCATTATTTTCGTCGTGAGTGAATCCCAGGCTGGCCGCTACATACGGCCGCAGCTTCACTTCGCTGTTCCGAAACATGTATATGCCGCCAAATTGGAATTGATCAATCACGGTGTGATACGCCGGAATATACGTGTCGGTGAACACATCGTGCGCGCTGTAGGACGTATTATTGCGATTCCACATGAACTCCGGCTGGAAGTTCTCTGTCAGACCGTAATCAAAGAAGGTGCCGTAGTTTGCGGCACCGTTCACCCGAAGTTGGTCGATCGAACCGGAACTACTCGTGCTGCTGGAAGGACTAACCGGATACGATGCGCTGGTTTCATAGCCAACGAAGGGATCGAGTTCGAATCGATCCTGAGCATGAGCCGGAATTGCCGCGAACAGCAGGCACGCCGCGGCTGCAAACCAAGTCGTACGAATCTTCATTGATCGATTTCTCCTTTTAGGACCACTCAATTGTTGTTGGACTGCGGCCATGATCCCTCAAACCCCACGGGAGGGCCGATGCGAATCCTTGGCATGTCTTTTGACGCCAGATAAGCCACGACCGTTGCAGTATGGCAGTGAACGATAAGTCCGTTCTTCGATGGAAACCCGGAGAGGCCGGAAAAGTTTCCTTGAGTTGGGCCTTAGGGCACCGGGCAAGACCGGGCTGTCGCGAAAATCTTCCCTAATCCATTGATAATAATGGTCATGATCTGAGGGCTATGGGGCGGCCTTCTCTTTTTCTTCCGCCCCTTTTTTCGCCGCTTCCGGCGTGGTCGGCACAGTTTCGGGCGGCTTCTGCAGGTACTGTACGATTAGGGATATGCGCCGGTTCGATGGGTCTTGCGGCGCTTCCGGTTTGCGCAAGTGCTGGTCGGCGAAACCCCGTACTTGAGTCACTTGGTCTTGCCGCAGGCCGCTGTTTTGCATCAATCGACGGGCGGAGTTGGCGCGGTCCGAGGAAAGCTCCCAATTGGTATAGATCGCGCCTGGGGGATACGGTTTCGAATCGGTGTGTCCCTCAATAGCGATGGGGTTTGGCAGCTTACCCAATTCCTGCGCCAGCAACTTGACCAGGTCGCTGCCGTCTTCGCTCAATCGGTCGCTGCCGTTGTCGAAAAACTCGCCGTTCTCGGACTCGGTCAGTTCAATCCGCAGGCCCTCGTTGGTCACGGTCATATCAATGTGATTTCGAAGTTCGTCGAATTTCGGAATTTCCCGAATGGCTTTCTCTAATTCGTCCTTCAACTGCTTCATGTTGTCTTTTGAGACTACGAAGTTTTCGCCCACCCCTTTCATGTCGCTGCCTACCATTTTGGCGGTGCCGGTGGGGTCCTTGAAGTAGCCGCCCACTGCTTGTTGCACTTGTTTGCTAGTATTCATCAGCCACAGCACGATAAACAGCGCCATCATCGCGGTGACAAAGTCCGCATAGGCCACCTTCCAGGCGCCGCCGTGGTGCCCGGCGTGACCCGCTTTCTTCTTGATAATGATCGGTGGAGGCGAAGGCATATCGCTTCTCCTCTTATGCCGCCGGTGGCGTTGCGGCGTCTCCTTTGTCCTTGATGAATTTGTCCAGTTCGTCGAACGCAGGCCGTTGATGCCCGGGGATCGCGCGGCGTCCAAACTCCACCGCGATCGACGGCGGCGAGCCTTTGATGAAGCTAACGATCACTACCCGGATCACATGGTAAAACGCATGCTCCTCATCCGCGATTTTGGCCATATTCGAGGCTACCGGACCCACGAATCCGTAGCACAGCAAGATCCCTAGGAACGTGCCCACCAGCGCGGCTGCCACCTTACGCCCGATCTCTTCCGGAGGACCGCCCAGAGCGCCCATGGTAATGACCACCCCCAGCACCGCCGCGACAATGCCCAATCCCGGCAGGGAGTCGGCCATGGTGGAGAGCGAGGCGATTGGTATAGAGGCCCCATGGTGATGCACTTCCATATCCAACTCCATCATTTGGTCCATATCGAAGGGCTCAATCCCTCCCACAGACGCCATGCGAATGGTGTCGCATACGAACTCTTGCACGTGATGATCTTTCAGAAAATTTGGATACTTGGAGAAGACCGGGCTTTGCTCCGGATTGTCGCTATCGGTTTCCAACGCCATCAAACCCTCTTTGCGCGCACGGGAGAAAAGTTCGAACAACATCTTCATGGTTTCCATATACCGCGGTTTGCCGTAGGGCGAGCCTTTGAATAGTCCGGTGATGCCTGCCACGATCTTTTTCAAAATGTGCAACGGATTGGCGATGAGCACCGTCCCAGTGGCCGCGCCACCAATGATCAGCAGTTCCGCGGGTTGCAGCAGCACGCGAATATTTCCGTGCTCCATCAGGTAGCCGCCCAGGATGGCTCCGATTACCACCACGATGCCGATGATCACGAACATGTTCTACGAAGCCTCATGTGTTTGCACGTTTCAATCGCTGATCACCACTCGATTGCCTCCTCCGGTGCTACTCTCGCGAAGCGCTTGTTCTGCTCGTGCCACCAGGGAACTGACCGTGTCGTTGTCGTGCGCCATCGTCGCGCCGATGGAGATGGTCGCTCGCAGCGTGTCTCCCCACCAGTGCACCTCGGAACGCTGCACCAGTTTCCTGACTCGTTCGCTTACCTTCAGGATGTCCGCTTCGCCGCACTCCGGCAGAATCGCCAGAAATTCCTCACCTAGCCACCGGCCAACAAAGTCCGTCTGCAGCAAAGCGTTTTCGGTGGTCTGTGCCACCATGCGCAGGGTTGCTTCCACGGCGGCTTGCCCGAATCGCTCGCGAATTTTCGGCAGGGCGTCCACGGAATAACACATCACCGAAAAAGGAACCGGATACAGCGCATGCAAGCTCAAACTTTCGCGCAAGTGCGCCTGAATCATGCTGTGATTCAACAATCCTGTCAGAGGGTCCAAAGCGCCGAAAGCTCCCAGTTTGTCTTGACGCCGGGTTGCCGCATCCGGCCCGCAAACTGGCTGGAATACCTTGGCTGCTCCCAACACACGGCTGAGGTCATCCCGCAGTGGCACACTTTGTAATTCCACGGGAACGAACCGCCCGGCCTTGGTTCGTAACAATAGCTGCGCTTCCGACAGACGTGCTTCGCGCATCGGCCCCACGGGCGAGGCGCGCTCGTCTCGCGGCCCGCCATTCTCCCCGCCACCTTGTTCCCACAATTCTTCTTCCCGCAAGCGCCCCAGCACGTCTTGCCGCAAGTACCCGCTTAACTGTTCGGCGCCCGTGCTCCACAGGGTGATCTTCCCCTCGTGGTTCACCACATAAACGCCGAGCGGCAGCGCTTCCAGCACTATGCGATAGATCGCCTGTTCGCCAGCGTCGCTCATCACTCGCGCCTATCTCCCTCGAAGAATGCAGGCACGTTGTCCGCCACCGTCCAACCTGTAAGCGGGTGTAATTTCTTTGTTTATCTCCGCTACTCCCGATTGCTGTTCCAGATTCGTTCCAAATGCGCCTCCGTTTGCAGATTTGGAACGTCCCTCCGCCACCCGTTCTCCGAAAGTGGTGATACAGTGCTTGGTTGCCACACCGTTAGGAGAAATCAGCAATGCGCATTGTGGATGCCAAGGTCATTGTTTGCTGTCCAGGACGCAATTTTGTTACGGTGAAAATAACCACGGAGGATGGGGTTTCCGGCCTCGGTGATGCCACGCTGAATGGCCGCGAATTGGCCGTCGCCAGCTATTTGACCGACCACGTGTTGCCGCTGCTCAAGGGACGCGATGCCCGGCGCATTGAGGATACCTGGCAATATTTGTACAAAGGTGCGTATTGGCGGCGCGGACCGGTGACCATGTGCGCCATCGCCGCAGTCGACACCGCGCTGTGGGACATTAAAGCCAAAAGCCTAAACGTTCCCTTGTACCAGTTGCTCGGCGGTGCTTCGCGGGATGGTGTGTTGGTCTATGGCCACGCCAGTGGGGGCGACATCGAGGAAACCGTAAAGGCGGTTGCACAGTATGTCGAGCTTGGCTACAAAGCCATTCGCGCGCAGTCAGGTATTCCGGGGCTAACTAGCACCTATGGAGTCGGGCGCGGAGTGATGCATTACGAGCCGGCCGAGAAAGATGTGCCGCCCGAGAATCAATGGTCCTCCGAACATTACATGAATTTCGTTCCGCAATTGTTCACTCGGCTGCGAACGGAATTTGGACCGGATTTGCATTTGCTGCATGATGTGCACCACCGGCTCACGCCGATCGAAGCAGCGCGCCTTGGCCGGGAACTGGAACCTGCTCACTTATTTTGGCTGGAAGATCCCACTCCAGCCGAATTGCAGCAAGGTTTTCGCATCCTCCGGCAACACACCACCACGCCTCTGGCGGTCGGAGAAGTGTTCAACAGCATTTTCGATTGCCAAAAGTTGATTCAGGAACAATTGATCGATTACATCCGCACCACCGTGGTGCATGCCGGTGGCATTACGCATTTACGTCGAATCGCAAATTTGGCTGAGATGTACCAGGTGCGCACCGGATCGCATGGCGCCACGGATTTAAGCCCGGTATGCATGGCCGCTGCTCTGCATTTCGACCTCAGCGTGCACAATTTCGGGATTCAGGAATACATGCGGCACACCCCACAAACCGACTCCGTTTTTCCTCATTCCTATACTTTCGAAAACGGCTACATGCATCCCGGCGAGGCCCCGGGCCTGGGCGTGGATATCGACGAGGGGCTCGCGGCGTCCTATCCGTATCAGCGGGCGTACCTGCCGATCAACCGAAAGATGGATGGAACGATGCACAGCTGGTAAGGTACAGCCGATTTACGCGGACTTAGAAGGAGCCGATGTAACAGGTCCTTTTACTGCCGGTGCGGTATCCCCGCCAAAGCCCAAATATTCCTGAGCATTTCGAAAACAGATATCTTGCACCATGGTGCCAAGCAGTTTTTCGTCGTTAGGAAGTTCGCCATTCTCCACGTCATTACCCAGAAGATTGCAAAGAATTCTTCGGAAATATTCGTGGCGCGGGAACGACATAAACGACCGGGAATCCGTCAGCATCCCGACAAATCGAGAAAGCAGGCCCGTGTGCGATAGTGCGTTCAGCTGCCATTCGATGGCTTCTTTCTGATCGAGGAACCACCAGCCGCTGCCGAACTGCACTTTTCCGGCGACTGGTCCTTCCTGGAAGCTGCCGACCGCGGTGGCCATGGCGTAATTATCGGAGGGATTGGCGTTGTACACGATGATTTTGGGCAGCGCACGCTCTCGATCGAGTTGATCCAGGTAGGAGCATAGCGACGCGGCTTGCGGCCAATCCCCAATATTGTCGCAGCCCGTGTCAGGACCAATTTCGCGAAACCTCCGCGTGTTCACATTGCGCAACGCGCCCAGATGCAGTTGCTTGGTCCAACCCTTTTCCGCGTCCAACCGCCCGAAGAACAGCAGCAGGTACGAACCGAACTGTTCCGCTTCCTCCGGTGTCGCCGGATTTTCTGTTCGCACCTTGGCAAAGATGGAAGTGGCTAACAATTCCGCGCATGGCTTAGCGAAGCAGTAATTCAATCCGTGATCCGAGAGCCTGCACCCATTCGCATGGAAATCGTCGTGACGCTGTTTCAGCGCATCCATTAAGTCGCGCAGCGTCGTGATACTTCGATTGCTGGCTGCTTCCAGGCGGCCCAGCCAAGCATTAAATTCACCGGGAGCGTCGACCCGAAAAGCTTTGTCCGGACGGAACGTCGGCAGCACGCGGAATTCGCGCTGCGATTCAGCGATGGCCCGATGATGCTTCAAGTCGTCGCAAGGATCGTCCACGGTGCACAACACGCGCACGCCAAATTTTTTCAGAATGCCTCGCGCGCTCAGATCACCCTGTTGCAGTTGAGCGTTTGCCGAATCCCAGATCCGTTTAGCCGAGCTTTCATCCAGCAGCATCCCTAAACCGAAATAGCGTTTCAACTCCAGGTGCGTCCAGTGGTACAGGGGATTTCGCAGTGTAGCTGAAACGGTTTTTGCCCAGGCCAAATATTTTTCATACGGCGTTGCATCGCCGGTACAAAAGCGTTCGGCAATCCCGTTGGCCCGCATGGCCCGCCATTTGTAGTGGTCGCCCTCCAGCCAAATCTCAAACAGGTCGCGAAAGCGGCGATCCTCCGCGATATCACGCGGCGAAAGGTGCGAATGGTAATCCAGAATCGGCTGTGAGTGAGCGTATTGATGGTAAAGGCGGCGTGCCGTGGCCGTCCTTAATAGAAAGTCATCGTGAATGAAATCCATTCTGTGTTTCTACCGTTTCTCGCGGCAGCAATGACGAGCCGGGTGGATCGCACTGCGAATTCTGACCTATTCGTTTCGTGTTTGCCACGTACTCGCCATTCTATTCATTTTCGTTTCGTAATCACTGCCGTTTTATTCTTGGTTGTGACCAGGCCGATCTTGAAAATCGCCTACCCGCTCGCTTCCTTTTCTTCCTGCAGTTTCACATACTGGATCACGTTGGCAGTTCTTCAGGCGTTTGCCCCGAAGCTGAAACCTGCCGCGGTCCGAGGTGAGAACCTTGAGCAAATCTATCTTCCGATTTGGTTTGCCGGTGTTGCTGGCCGTTGCGTCAGCAGCATGGCTAAGCGGTGCCGACCCAACTACGCCCGCGCTGCAACTTACCCCGCAAGACGCTCTCGAAACTCACGGCCTCAGCGTTTTCCTCTTCCACAATTCCTACCACGGCGTGTTCGGCGACGAAAAAATGAGTGGCCTGGAACTTATCCTGCATGATCAGCGCATCGCCACCAACGGCGACGTGCGGCTATCGCCCACTCCCACGCAGTGGGATCCGATTCCGCAATTCAAAGAGCGCAAGCACGGCACATTGCCCAACGAACTAATCGCTTCCCTCGCATACTCGAAGCTGGATCTACCTTACCGCATCGATGTTCGCCCGGAACCCGGCGGCCTTCGCGTCTCCGTTCTTTTGGACCAACCGCTTCCCCCGCCGCTTGCCGGAAAGGCGGGTTTTAATCTCGAGTTTGTTCCCAGCGCCTATTTCGGCAAATCGTATCTCGCGGATGACGCCTCCGGAATTTTCCCTCGCCATCCGGATGGTCCCATAGAAAGGGAAGCCAACGGTCGCTTCGAACCCGTGGCGTTAGCCACTAGCCGCACCATCGCGCTTTCGCCAGAAGATCCGTTGACCCGCGTCAGCATCCTTTCCGATACCGAGCCATTGCAATTGTTCGATGGCCGCAACCAGGCGCAGAACGGCTGGTTCGTCCTGCGCAGCACCGTTCCTGCCGACAGGACCGGCGAAGTAGTGGTCTGGCACATTCATCTCAAAGTGATTCCAGGTTGGATCCGCCGGCCGGTGGTCGGTTATAACCAGGTCGGCTACACTCCCGACCGCCCGAAAGTCGCCGTGATCGAACTGGATCCGCAGGACCAGGTAGCCTCCACCGCGCGCGTTCTGCAACTCACTCCCGAAGGCGAATATCACGAAGTGTTTCGTGGTGAAGTGAAACCCTGGGGCCAATGGCTGCGCTACCAATATGCACATTTCGACTTTTCCTCCGTGCGCGTGCCCGGAATTTACGCCATTGAGTATGCCGGCGACATCGGCGCGCCGTTTCGCATCGCCAAAAATGTTTACGATGGAATTTGGCGCCAGAGTCTGGATACCTACCTCGCCGAGCAAATGGACCACGTGAAAGTGCGCGAGGGCTACCGCATCTGGCACGGCGCTTCGCACCTCGATGATGCTCGCCAGGCGCCCGTGAACTACACGCATTTCGACGGCTACTCGCAGGGCCCGAACACCGATTCCCCCTTCGCTCCTGGCCAGCACATCCCCGGCTTCAACGTCGGCGGCTGGTTCGATGCGGGCGACTTCGATCTGCGCACGCAAACCCATTCCCGCGTGATCATGGACCTGGTTCTGGCGCGCGAAAACTTTGGTTTGGACTGGGACGACACCACGGTGGATGAGGCTGCCCGCTACGTACAGATTCGCACGCCCGATGGTGTTCCTGACGCGCTCCAGCAAATCGCCCACGGCGTGCTGTACCTGCTCGCGCAATATCGTGTGTTTGGCCACGCCATTCCTGGCGTCATTGCTCCCACGCTTGAGCAATACACGCACCTGGGCGACGCCGCTTCAAAAACCGACGGAAAGATCTACTCCGAAAAAATGTCACCGCTCGAATCCGATGGAATTTATTCCGGCGTGCCCGACGATCGCTGGGCATTCACCACCCACAGCACTCCGCTGAATTACGACGCGGCTTCCGCTCTCGCTGCTGCCAGTCGAGTGCTTCGCGGTTACGACGACAACATGGCCGCAGAGTGCCTGCAAACTGCTGAAAAAGTATGGAACGAAGAGCATCAACAGGCCCCCGCACTTTTCCATTCCTTCAACACCACCGGAGGCGACCTGCACGATGAAGAAACCAGGGCCACGGTGGAACTGCTGATCGCCACCAACGGTAAGGACGTTTATCGTAAACGCTTGACCGAGCTGCTCCCAACCATTCAGGAGCATTTCCCATTTCTTGGCGGCACGGCGGTCCGGGCAATCCCGCTCATGGATGCGGAATATAAAGCCACTCTTCGTTCCATGCTTTTGACCTACAAATCAAAACTCGATGCCAACTTGGCCAAAAATCCATACGCTGTTCCCATCTCCACGGGAACTTGGGGCGGCTCCGGGCTTGTCGCAGGTTTCGCCTCAGAAATGTATTTTCTCCACCATGCATTCCCGGATATTGTCGGCGCGGACTACACGTTGCGCGGCCTGGATTATCTGCTCGGTGTCCATCCGGTTTCCAATGTTTCGTATGTTTCCGGCGTCGGCACGCAATCGAAGCTCATCGGCTATGGCAACAATCGCGCCGACTACACCTTTATTCCCGGTGGAATGATTCCCGGTGTAACCATTTTGCAGCCAGACTTTCCGGAGCTGAAACGTGATTGGCCGTTCCTCTGGTACGAAAACGAATACGTAGTAGACGCCGCCACCGCATTCATCCTGGCCGCCACAGCAGCCAACAGCCTGGCCCAATAACGATTTATTGGCTCAGAATCTTTTCGAAGAAAGTTACCGCCCGCGGGTCGTCCGACTGGCCCAGCCAGAACATGGCTTGCTTGCGTACTTCGGGATTTTTGTTGTTCTGCGCGACTTCGATCAGTTTCGGAATACCTTCGTCCTTGGGCATTTGGCTAAGCGCAAACACAGCTTTCTTTTTCACTTCGGTATCCGGGTCGCTCTGAATCGCCCCGGTAATGGCGCTGGAAGCTTTTTTCCCGGCCTTTTGCGCCAGCCAGAATAACGCTTGCCCGCGCACGTGCGCGTCGGCGTCGTCCTTTGCCATGCGAATCATGTCATCCACCGCGCCCGGTTCGTGACTGACGAAAAGCGCGAAGCTGACTTTCGCGCGCACATCTGCGCTCGGATCGCTCTTGGCCATTTTTTCGAGCACCGCCAGACCAGATTTGCCGCGCGCCGCGCCTAGCCAGAATGAAGCCTTTTCGCGCAGATAAGATGGCTGATCCGGCGCAACGAACGAAGCCAACACGCGATCCGCCGCCGCGTCCGTGTGTTGTGCGATGGCCGCGAGCGCGGGTTCCGTCAGGTCTCCTCCGTGATGCTCGTCGTTGCTTTTTCCGTCGACGTATCCAGTCAGCAGCGCCACGCTATCCGCGGGTTTCACTCCATCGAGCCACACTGCGCGAAGTCCCCCGCCATCCAAGGTGCAATTGCTGGAAGCCATCCGAATCCGCATCACATGTTTCTGCTCCACGCGAAGGAGAATCGCCACTTCCGGGGCAGCTTCGAACTGCACTGTTTTGTGGCCCGACTCGACGTGGTGATTATTTTGTTGCTGCTCCAGATTGCACACCCCACACATATCGTTCGTGTTGTCGCCGTGCCACCCATTTCCGCAGCAAATCTCGGCGGCAGCAACGGCCGGAACTTCGTAGACGATCCACAGCCGTTGCGAGGATGCGGCCGCGATTTGCTGCACCGTCCCAGCCAGGTCCTGCGACACACTTCGTGTTTCCAGTTTTGCGTTAACCACTTGTGACTGGTCCGCGTGAGCCAAAGCCACGCTCAGTGTTAGCGCCACCGGTGAACAAACCAGAACCGCCAACCTCGCTAATCGCCACATTCGCACCGTGTTGCCAACTCTCATCGCACACCTCACTTTTGCAGAAGTTCCATCAGGTAATCGCTGCCCTCTTTGGAATGCATTAGCGATAGCTTGCTGACCGCCATTTTCTTCAACTCGGGATCTTTCTCCGTCTTCGCAACGGCTACCAACCCGCTGGCATTGCCACCGATGAAGTACGCGTTGAGTACTTCCTCCTTCACCCCACGGTCGGTTTCCTTGTCGTAAATATTTTGCAGCGTTGAAGACTTCCCACCAAGCAATCCAAGATTGCGGATGGCCGCTTTCCGCAATTCGGGGTTCTTTTCGGAAATCGCCAGTTGCGACAGCCGTTCGGAATCCCCGGAGATAAACAGTGCCTGAAGAATCTCCTTCTTCGTGTCCAAGGAATTGTCGGACTGATAGAGCGCCTGCAGATCCGCCCGGTCTCCCATCACTCCCAATTGCCGAATCGCCTCCCGTTTTAGATCTTCATTGGTCTCCTTTTTGGCCAATGCGGCAACGGTTTCGCGATCACCGGAAATTACGTAGCTGCGCAGAACGGCGCGTTTAATCTCGAGGTCCGAACTACCCGAATAGATTTGTGCCAGCAATTGCCCGGAATTCTTTCCACCAGTCATCGCCAGATACTCGATGGCTTTGCGCTGCAGTTCCGGATTGCTTTGCCCCTTGGCAATCTTCGCCAGCATTTCCTGGCCCTGAGGCGAGCCGCTTTGCGCCAACAGGAACAGCGCTTTGGTTTTGTCCTTGGGATTCGCTGAACCGCTCAGATATTTTTCAAGCAATGGAATCCCCTTGGAGGGATCGCTATTCATCAGTCCTTGCAGAGCCAAAACCTTCAAATCATCATCGCTTTGCGAATCGGGATTCACGGGATGCTCCGAGCTTTGACGCATTTCGATTTCCAGCGCCTGTGCATCTTTCTTCCACCGGCTTTGCGGGAAACGCTTCTTCAGGTCGGCGATCGATGCGAATGCAGCGTCCCGTCGGCCCAGCTTGTTATCGGCGTAGGCCAGCCAATAAAGCGCTGCGTCGGTTTGCGGGCCGGCCATACCTGCTAATTCCTTGAATTTTTTCGATGCGCCACCATAATCCCCGTTATCCAGGGAGATGCGGCCCTCGTTGTACAAGTCCTGCATCATGTCCTGGCGATCTGCGTCGGCATCCTTTTTATCCTGCTGAGCGTCCGCAGCCTCTTCCTGGTTCTCGGCGCTGCCCTGAAAGGGAGCTACGAGTTGCGAATCCAGAGAACGTTCTAAGGAAGGGGCCGCAGCCTGCCAGGAGTTGGCGCAGCGCGCGACTGGGCACACGAGCAACAGCCCTCCTATCAATACGCACGTGGCCAACAGTTTCGCTTCACACTTCTGCTCTTGGTTCATCTTCGACGGGCCTCCAAATTCGTTGCGGGTGTTCATATTTTGTTCCTCTCGGACTGCGCCGCATCGCTCGGCGCTGGCACTCCTGATGAGTTCTCCCTCTTTTGGCTTAAGTCTTGCTTCACCACTCGCACCTTCGGCAAAATCCCTTTCGCGGCGATGCGCTTCTGTATGGCTTCGAATTGCGCCGCACTGATTTCATCGGGGCTGTTCGCGATATCCAGCAGAACCGGCTCCAGTTCATCGAGCGTGCTGGCCATTAATGTGTCCCCATCGCGCAGCGCGGTCTGCCGGTACAACCGGTTTTCTTCCACCAGATCCTCCGCCCGCTTCTGTTCTGCGGAAATGTTCATCAGCTTTTGCCCTTTGGCCGGCTCCGCGTTGGCCAGTTCCATCAGCACCATTTCCGAGCGGCCCAGATGATCGCCCACGGCAACCACCAGTACCTGTTGCCGAACTTTCCCGGCATCCGTCACCGTGTTTGCGGGTGCATTCTTCCTTGTGAATCGTCCGGCAAAAAATGCCAGCAGCAGAAGCGCAGCTACCGTGCCGAACGCCAGGATGTGCCGAGGCGCAAACCAACGCTGCCACCACCGCAAACGTTTTTCGCCCAAACGCGGAGAAATGTGCTGCCAGACCCGCTGCCCGAAATCTTCACCGGGATCGGGTACGGGCATAGCGTCTAATGCAGCAAACACGGCGTTGATTCGCGCCATTTCTTCCTGGCACTTGGCACATTCGTTTAGGTGCGCCGTGAAGTTTTCCCGCCCGCGGCTTTCGCCGTCGCGATACGCAATCAGTTGTTCTTCTGTCATGTGCATCATGATTCCGTTCCCGCTACACGGACCGCGTTTCGAAATTCCGCAAACGGTCCCAGCGACTTGCGAAGCTTAGAGACCGCCCGGAATACCGTATTCTTTGTGGCATTCGAATTCGATTTCAGCACCGCGGCGATTTCCTCGATGGCGCACCCGTCCCAGTGGCGCATCACAATCGCTGTGCGTTCCGCGGGCGTCAGCGCGGCCAGTTCGGCGCTGCGTGCCAGTTGCTCGGGAGAGGCCGAAGGATCTTTCACCAACGCGACCGGGTCTACTTGCAAGCCATCTTCCGTAGGCTTGCCCGCGGTTGCCCGGCGAGTCTCTTCCACATTGCGTTGACGGATCAGGTCGATCGCGTAGTTTGCGGCGATCCGGTAGACCCACGTTCCAAAATTCGAGTTGCCCGCAAACTGCGACAGTTTTTGATACGCCCGCAAAAACGCCTCCTGCACCACTTCCTCCGCGTCATGAGAGTTGCCGGTCATGCGATACGCCAACCGGAAAAGATACATGCTGTAGCGCTCGACCAGCACACGATAAGCGTCGCGATCGCCAGCCAAAGTGCGTTCGACGGCCACGGCGTCGCTGGTGCTCACCGATTCGGCCTGCTCGCTGCTGACCCTCATTCTCACAATTAGACAGGATTTGCCCCCGGCGGTTAGGCCGGTGCTGACGGGCTCCCTGTCGCTCCTATGCCCCGAAATACCGTATCATTACAATGGCTTTGTGCCGGAGATACTCACGTGATTCCACGCTACACGCGCCAAGAGATGGGCCGAGTCTGGAGCGACGCAAATCGCTTCCAGAAATGGTTGGAGGTCGAATTGGCGGCGGCTGACACGCTAGCCGACGCGGGGCTAGTTCCCAAAGACGCGGCAGCCCTGCTGCGCGCCCGTGCGAAAGTGGACCTTGCGCGCATCAATGAATTGGAAGCGCGCGTGAAGCATGATGTCATCGCCTTTACCATGGCCGTCGGCGAATCAATCGGTGATGCGAACGCCGCGCGATGGCTGCACTATGGTATGACCTCCAATGACGTGGTGGACACCGCACAGGCATTGTTGTTGCGCGACGCCTCGCACATTATCGAACGTGACCTGATTCTGTTCGGCGAAGTGTTGGACCTGCGCGCACACGAATTTCAGCACACCCCGCAGATCGGCCGAACCCACGGGATTCACGCCGAGCCGATTACCTTCGGACTGAAAATCGCCAATTGGTTTGCGGAAAATCAGCGCAACATTGCCCGGTTCCGCGCCGCAGCGCACGGCATCGCGTTCGGGAAAATTTCAGGCGCGGTAGGCAATGCATCCCATCTTGGGCCCGAAATCGAAGAAAAAATTTGCCAACGGCTGGGATTGCAAGTCACTCCGGTGGCTTCACAAGTGATTCAACGCGACCGCCACGCGCATTACCTGAGTGTGCTGGCGCTGATCGCTGCCACGCTGGAAAAGATTGCTACGGAGATTCGCCACTTGCAGCGTACCGAGGTGCGTGAAGCCGAAGAACACTTCAGCGGCGAACAGCGCGGCAGTTCCGCGATGCCCCACAAGCGTAATCCGGTTACCTGCGAACAGATTGCTGGCTTGGCGCGTCTGGTGCGCAGCAATATGATCGCGGCCTATGAGAATGTGGCGTTGTGGCACGAACGGGACATCTCGCACTCGTCGGTGGAACGCGTGATTCTGCCGGATTCCACCATCCTGGTCGACTACATGCTCTCGAAGATGGCGACCATCGTCGGCGAAATGCGCGTGTTTCCGCAGCGTATGCTGCGCAACCTGGAATCCACACAGGGGCTGGTGTTTTCCGGGCAACTTCTGCAGGATCTGGTCGAGAAAGGCATGCCGCACGACGACGCGTATAAGGCCGTGCAGGAAAACGCCATGGCCGCGTGGGAATCAGAGACCAGCTTCCGCCAACGCGTGGGGCAAGATCCGCGCATCACTAAATATCTAAACGCGGGCGAGTTGGAAAACACCTTCGATTTGAAACGCCAACTCCGCCACGTCGATAAGTTATTCGAACGCGTATTTGGCGCGCATCCCGCAGGCGAACGGGGAGACGCCGCCACAAGCCACTAGGGCGAAAATTGTTCAGTTTTTTGAGCAAGTCACGGGAGGGTACGCAAGAAACTCAAGAACTACTCGACGCGTTGCACGTAACGAGCTTCCGTGGTATCCACCCGGATTTTGTCGCCTTCATTGACGAACGGCGGCACGTTCACCACCAATCCAGTTTCCAGCGTCGCAGGCTTCATCACCGAGCTGGCGGTAGCTTTCTGCAGTGTTGGCTCCGTTTGAACGACTTTCAGGTCCATCGTATCCGGCAGGCTCACGCCGATGGCCTTCTCGTCGTGAAACTCGATTTTGACCAGCGTGTTGGGAATCAAGTAGTACACCGTCTCGCCCAGTTCTTCACTGTTCATCTGCATCTGCTCGTACGATTCCGTGTTCATGAAGTGGTACGAGTCGCCCTCTTTGTAGAGGTATTCGAATTCGATTTCATCCAGAATCGCTCGTTCCACAAATTCCTCGGCTCGGAAGCGGTAATCGATAATCGCGCCGGTGCGCAGGTTCTTCATGCGGGTCTGCATGGACCCGCGCTTGTTCCCGGGCGTGCGGTGCTCGGTGCTGTGGACCGTGAACAGATCCCCTTCATGCTGTATCACCATGCCTGGACGAAGTAATGTTGCTTTCACGCTGCTCATAAATTCACACGGCTGCTAAGCGCCGTAAGCTCCCTGATCGAAATTAGTTTCATTGCGCAAATTCCAGACGACGGCCCGAGGGTGCGACGCGTGGAATGGCCCGCCTACCGAGGCAGGCACGAGGTACGCAGTGAGAAAAACCACTCCCAGTGCAGAAAACGAGTATAAACGCCGACCCAGCCAAGGGTCAATTCCGCCCAAGACAGCCCGCAAATCAGGAGCTAGGACTATCAGCGACGCGGATGGCCGTCCACGCGCCCTGGATCCCGACGTCGTCCACGAAGGTGCCCACGATTTTGTTTCCCATAATTCTCCCAATCAAAAATGTATTCAGATTCTTTCCCTGGAGCTGAGTGAGCTTTATGGTGAAGGCCAGGAAGTCCCCTTCCTTGTGTCCAACTGGATTTCTTCGCGTTCACCGTTGGGTCCTACAGCATTGCCATCGAGCCAGTCTTCATTTGGACCAGAATAATTCAGACGGAATACCTGGGAAGACTTACCATGTGCACTTTTCAACTGTGCCTTCCACGTTCCAAGACTGATCTTGGAATAGAAGACTGTCATTTGCGGCTGAGACGTCACAATTTCGACGGTGCCACATGATTCCAGGAATCCCACGCTCACGTCGCCATCCAAGAGCTTATAGCGAAAGGTCACATGGAAGGTGGTGGCCGTATGGGGAACGAATTTCCATGTTTTCGCATTGTCTTCGGCAGCCACTCGGAGCAAGGATGGCCCGTCTCCGCTATGACATCCCGCACCGATTCTCCATCGATGACAATCTTGAGGCGCACATCACCTTGAATCCGAGTATGCCGGGCCAGCGGCGGATAAATCGGTTGAGAGTGCTCAACGACCTTGGGCAACGCGTCAGGCGAATCTTGAGCCGTTACCGCGGGCACCATCGCCAACAGGATAGAAAGCGCCAGAACCGCGACACGGACGCGCATCAGTTTTCCTCCATTGTCGGCCGATAGCATGCCGCCAGCGCGATGATCACCGGATCGAACAGCGGCACGCGCAACCGGGTACTCACAATTACCCCAGCGTAAAAAAGAATGTACGGAATTCGCTTCCGCGGTAGCCAACCATGCGCTGTGATGCGCATAGCCACTGCTATTAATAATGGATGCAGCGGCGGGCGATACGCCGTGGGAGTTCCGGCGATGCTCGATCTGCGATGATCAATCAGATTGTGCGCGAGCAAAACGAAAGCCGACGAGTCGTTGCCGGTGCTCCAAAACGCAATCCCTGCGCGCGCTGAAAAAAGGAACACGGCAAAACGCAGCAGTACGCCCAGCACCACAACGACCGAAATCAACTGAGACGCCGCGGTTCCGCGCCTGATTGAACTGCTGCCTCTGGTCGACAGCTCATTCATTCGAATGTTGTGGTCCACTTTCTCGCCTTGTCTCGGCCCTCAGGCGAACTTGTGGTCGGTGATACCTGGAGTATGCTCCGGCAATGGTCCTTTGGAAACCCAGGCGCCATGGCCCGCGCTTCTCGGCCATACCACTCGCCGTGCATCGGTGTGCGCGAGCTGGCCTTCGTTGACTTACTCCGGCGTCGCAACCTAAGATGGCCGGACCGTGGCGCATTCCGACACGCTGGTCGGCCAGACCATTTCGCACTACAAAATAACCGAGAAGCTCGGTGGCGGCGGTATGGGCGTGGTCTACAAAGCGGAAGACACTCGCCTCCATAGGTTTGTCGCCCTGAAGTTTCTTCCTACCGACGTAGCCGATGATCCGCAGGCGTTAGCCCGATTTCAGAGAGAAGCACAGGCCGCTTCCGCTCTGAACCATCCCCACATCTGCACCATTCACGACATCGGTGAGGAAAAAGGCCAAGCCTTCATTGCCATGGAATTTTTGGACGGGCAGACGCTCAAGCACGCGATTGCCCGCCGTCCCATGGAACTGGAGAAGCTGCTCACCATTGCCATCGACGTTGCCGACGGGTTGGACGCCGCCCACTCCAAAGGAATCGTCCATCGGGACATCAAGCCAGCGAACATACTTGTCACCGAAAGAGGTCGCGCGAAGATTCTGGACTTCGGACTGGCCAAGGTCAGCTCCTCAAAGGGCACGCCGGAAGATGCCGGGACACTGGCGACGCAAGAAGTGGATCCGCAGCATTTGACCAGTCCCGGAGCGATGCTCGGAACAGTGGCCTATATGTCGCCGGAGCAGGTGAAGGCCAAAGAACTTGACGCGCGCACGGATTTGTTTTCGTTCGGCTCAGTGCTCTACGAAATGGCCACGGGGAAATTGCCGTTCGATGGATCCAGTTCCGGGCACATCTGTGGCCTGATCGTCCACCAGGATCCTGCCCTGCCTTCGCAGCTTAACCCGCAGGTTCCCGCCGGATTGGAATTGGTGATCCGCAAGGCGTTGGAGAAGGATCGGGAGCTGCGTTACCAACACGCCTCCGAAATGCGCGCGGATCTACAGCGGCTGAAGCGCGACACCGAAAGCGGAACTCATCGCGTAAAGAGCTCCGACACGCTGAAGGCTCCAGTCAGTTCCGACAAAATTTCAGCGGGCGATGCGGCATCCAGCGGCAAACAACCCGCCGTTGAACTCACGAACGTATCAGGCAAACCAAAATTTCCTTACGTTCTCGTGGGCTTGGTAAGTGCAGCGGTAATTGCCGCCGCAGTGTTGGCGTATTTTTGGTTGCGGCCCGAAGGCGTGCCGAAAGTCTCCGATTACGTCCAACTTACACATGATGGCCAGCGAAAAGAGATTGTCGCAACGGACGGTTCGAGACTTTACCTGTTATTGGGTACAGAGCTATCCCACTCGTTCGCCGAGATCGCCGTTTCTGGTGGTGAGCCTAGACCGATTCCGACGCCCTCGGCCAAGATGGTGCCGGTAGGCTTGTCCCCGGATGGCTCAGAGTTTCTCCTTGTGGATGGCCAGGGCGATCCACCCACGGGACCGCTCTGGAGCCTGCCGTTGGTGGGCGGTTCCCCGCGTAGGCTGGGCGACACCGAGGGGACCGCCGCCGCATGGTCGCCCGACGGCAAGGTGCTTGCTTACAGCAAGGGGAGCGACTTATTCCTGGCGAACGCCGACGGGAGCGATGCACACAAGCTGATTTCGATTAAGGACAGTACGGGTTTGAATCATCTTGCCTGGTCGCCCGACAACAGCCATTTACGATTTGACCTGTGGGACGCCCGTGGTCTCACACTTTCGATCTGGGAAGTCTCCGTGGATGGGAAGGACTTACGTCCGTTATTTCCAGGTTCGAGCAAACCGTCCGAGCGGGTCTGCTGCGGGAAGTGGACTTCAGATGGAATGCACTTTGTGTTCGTGTCGCAGGGGCAAATTTGGGCATTGCCCCGAAGAGCCGACTTCCTTCGTCCTGAGCCAAAACCTATCCAATTGACTTCCAGTCCTATGTCGTTGGGCACGCCGCTGCCCAGCAAGGACGGCAAGAAAGCCTTCGTAGTCGGCCGGACGTTCCGAGGCGAGGCCGTGCGATATGACGCGAAGTCCGGACAACTATCGCCATTCCTCGGGGGAATTTCGGCGGAGTTCATTGAGTTTTCGAAAGATGGCCAATGGTTGGCCTACGTTGCGTTTCCCGAAGGCACGCTGTGGCGCTGCAGAGCCGACCGCACGGAATGTCTGCAACTGACATATCCCCCAGGCTACGCTTTGGTTCCCCGCTGGTCGCCGGATGGCAAGAAGATCATATTCTTTGAATTACTTGGAGGTCGAATCTGGGAGGTTTCCGCGGACGGCGGCAATCCGAAGCAACTTATGCCCGACAATCCCAATCCACAGTGGGATCCCAACTGGTCGCCCGACGGGGAAAAGATCGTCTTCGGCGGCTCTTCCGAAAACCCTGGATCGGAGATCAACATCCTGGATCTGACCACTCACCACATCTCCGCTCTGCCCGGATCGCAAGGCCTCTATGGTCCCCGCTGGTCCCCGACGGGCCGCTACATCACCGCCCTCTCGAGCGACGAGACAAAACTGTTTGTCTTCGATTTTCAGTCACAGAAATGGAATCAGTTGGGAACCGGCGCCTTCAGTTGGCCTAATTTTTCGAAGGACGGACAGTACTTGTATATCTTGCAGTGGGGCGGAACGCCCGGCGTCTTCAAAATTCGCCTCAGCGACGGCAGGACGGAGCGAGTCGCGGACCTAACCAACTTTGTCTACACCGGACGCTTCAGCGATTCTTCGCTCTCGCTCGCACCAGACAACTCACCCTTGCTGTTTCGCGAGGCCGGAACGTCCGATGTGTACTCTCTCGACTGGGAAGAGCCCTGATCGTCGTGCGCGCGTGAATTAACTGGAGCAGCTTCCAGCGTCGGCCTTCTCCTGGAAAGCTAACTGAAACTCATCAGGCGTGTGCCACATCCAAACCAACGATGACCTCACCGGAGAAATCAAAATGGCTAACTTGAAGGACGTGCTGTCGATGCGGTTTATTCCCGAGCGTTCCCAGGCCGGACTGGCGGTACTGCGTATCTGGACCGGAGCGACGCTCTTCATACGCCACGGCTGGGAGAAGCAACCGGCACACTGGGCTCAATTCATGGCCCACTTTCCCAATCCCATTGGGATTGGACCACATGCCTCATTCCTCGTCGCGTTTTTTTCCGATTTCGTTTGTGGAATCTTGCTGGTCATTGGACTCGGCACCAGGTGGGCTGCTATCTACTGTTTTGGAACATCTTCGTCGCCTGGGCTTTTGTGCATCATTTCGCTTTTGTCGGCAAAGGGCCAGGCAGCGACCACGGTGAACTGATGGTGCTCTATTTGGGTGCGCTGCTGGCACTCCTGATTGCCGGTCCCGGCGCCCCTTCCATCGACCGCCTTCTCTCTCGCAAACCATAAGCTGGAAGCACTATGGGCTAGAACCGCTCCCGGTAAGCGTTAGACCGACTACCCTCCCCACCGGGCGGCGAGGATTTTTTGGTGAGTAGCAGAGACTGCGTTTGCCCATTTTTCGCTTTTGTGACGGCTACACTTGACACGCTCCGCACAACGAGCAATGTGGAGGGCGTAAATAGGCTCTACAGGTGCCTTGCGAGGAAATCTCGCGATAGGTATCGCGGTTCGGCGCGAGCAAGCGCCGCAGGGGCCCGGTCGTGTGTTGTGATGAGAACCGGGCCCCTCTTTATTTACCCCGAAGTGATCCCCACTACGAAACAGCCCGATATCCGCCTCAATCGCGAGATGATCACAGTCGCGTCCCGCTCACCGTTCGAATATACCTTTAAAGTAACTTATTAACATATATCAATATCATGGTATTTTTTAGGACTATGTTTGGCGGACCCTGCATTTTTATTGAGTCGCTTCTCGCGGCACCCTTGCCCACCGACGCCCTTCCCCTAAGTCGTTTACCCTGGCCGAATCGCCACCGCACTATCAGGGCTTCCCACCTTCTGATCCGAGTTCCGCGCCATGCCCCAACGCGTCCCATCTTTCTGTATTGTACCGCACTGTACGGTACGAAAATTTCCACCATGTCTCCGGGATTCAGCGGCTTAGCGTGTGTAGTACAGAAACGACGGGGGGGGAGGGAGGTTATCATTAAGTTACTACTGTATGCCCGAAGTCCACCGGGAAACCCTCCCCGGGCTGCGCCTTCCCTCCGTCCAATTTGACCGTTGCGTACCCGCCGCGTCAGCGCCAAACTGGAGTTTCCCGTGCTACTCTTGCGCTTCCCCGAGTATGGCCTACGGGATGTCCTCAACGGCCCGCAGAGGGCCCCTGAAAGGAATTTCCTATGACCCACCCAATTGGTGAACTCAATCCGCCAACCCGCTTAATGATGACGCCGGGGCCGTGCTCGATCGATCCGCGCGTCTACCGCGCCTTGGCTATGCCCATCGTCGGCCACCTGGATCCGTGGTTCCGCGGCTGCATGGAGGAGACGCAAGTCCTGATGCGCCAGGTCTTCCAGACCGAGAATCGCATCACTTTTCCCCTGTCGGCCTCCGGCTCCGGCGGCATCGAAGCGTCGGTGCTGAATTCGCTCGAACCGGGCGATGAAGCCATCTGTTGCGTGAACGGCATGTTCTCGCAACGTATGCACGTAATTGCCCAGCACACTCCAGCGACGGCCCACTTGGTGGAAGCGCCGCTAGGCAAGCCGGTCGAACCGGAAGATGTCCGCAAAGTAGCCAAGGGCCGCAAGATCAAGATGATTGGCTTGGCGCAAGGTGAAACCTCCACCGGCGTAGTGACCGACATCGATCCGTTCCGCCAGGTAGCGGACGAGTGCGGCGCTCTGCTGGTGGTCGATACCGTCGCGTCGCTGGCCGCCGTGCCCGTGAACGTAGACAAGCAGCGCATCGATATTTGCTTCAGTGGTTCGCAGAAAGCCATCAGCGCGCCTCCGGGTATGTCTCCGATTACCGTGAGCCCACGCGCCGAAGATGTGTTTCGCTCCCGCAAGACCAAAGTGCAGAGTTGGTACTTCGATCTTTCCACCGCGATGAATTATTGGGGCAAGGACCGCCTGTATCATCACACACCGCCGATTTCATTGATCTACGCGCTGCGAGAAGCCATGCGCATTTTGCTGGAAGAAGGTTTGCAAGCGCGCTGGGAACGCCATCGCATGAATCAGTTGGCGCTAATCGCTGGCTGCGAAGCCATGGGCTTGCAGATGTTCGTGGAAAAGCCCAAGGATCGGCTGGTGACCGTGACCGCGGTGAAAATTCCCAGCGGCGTCGACGACGCCAAGGTGCGCAATCAGCTCCTGGACGAATTCAATATTGAAATTGCCGGCGGTATTGGCGCCACCAAGGGCCAGATCTGGCGCCTCGGCACCATGGGCTACTGCAGCCAGAAGCAATTCGTACTGCAACTGCTTGGTGCGCTGGATAAAGTGCTCGTCGACCAGGGCCACCACCATTCGCCGGGCTCCGGAGTCGGCGGCGCGATTCACAGCTACACGCGCGCGGAAGAGACGGCTGGGGCAGCGCGGTAGTCCCTTTCCGAAGCCGGCACGATTCAGCTCCCGGACACGCGGAGAGAGATTCATCGCACAAAAGACGTGCGATGGAGAACCGTACCTCAATCCGCATACTCCGTTCGGAACAACGGATTATCAGTGTGGCGGAAAATTCAGCGGGTTTTTTGCGCTGTAGCTTTCTGTCCGGAAGTGGTTCGCGTGGCGTCCGCGGCCTTTTGTTCTGCGGCGTGCTGGAATTCTTCGTAGGTGCCCTTGAAGTCCTCGACTTTGCTGCCACCGAAATTCCAGATGCGCGTGGCCACTTCGTCGAGTACGTCTTCATCGTGGGTGACCAGCAACAGCGTGCCGTCGTATTTTTGCAGCGCAATGTTTAGCGCGTTGATCGCTTCCAAATCCAGGTTGTTGGTCGGTTCGTCCAACACCAGGAGATTCGGCTTCTGAATCATCAACCGGCAGAAAATCAGCCGCGCTTGTTCGCCACCGGAAAGCCCGGAAGTAGGCTTTAGGGCATCGTCGCCGCTGAAGAGCATTTGCCCGAGGAAGCCGCGAATCTCCTCTTGCGTCGCATCCGGTCTGAATTGCCAGAGCCAGTCTAGCGCGTTCATGCCTTTGCTCTTGTCGATGGTGTACGTGAAATCCTGCGGAAAATATCCGACGGAAACTTCGTGTCCCCAAATGACGTTTCCGGAGTCAATGGCGAACTCGCGCTCAGAGTCTTCGATGAATTTACCGGCATTGCGGATCAACGACTTCAGCAGGGTGGTTTTGCCCGCACCGTTGCGTCCGGTGAGCGCGATCTTCTCGCCACGTGTGACATGTGCCGAGAAATGGTCGAATACCTTCAGGTCGCCATAAGACTTGGCCAGGCGCTTCACTTCCAATGGAACACGACCAGAAGGAGTCTCCACCTGGAAGCGAATGTAGGGACGCTGGATGTTGGACCTGGCGAGTTCGGAGGTTTGCAGGCGCTCGACTTCTTTTTTGCGGGAAGTAGCCTGCGCGGAACGCGTGCCCGCGGAGAAGCGTGCGATGAAGTCATTCAATTGCGCAATCTTCTTTTCACGCACGGCATTGTCCGCTTCCATGCGCGCGCGAATTTGGGTCTTGGCCAGAACCATGTCGTCGTAGCCGCCGGGATACATGATGATGGTTTGGTAGTCGATATCGGCGGTGTGGGTACAAACGCTATTGAGGAAATGGCGATCGTGCGAGATCACGATCAGTACGCCATGATATTCGCAGAGATATCCCTTGAGCCAGTGCACCGAATCGAGGTCGAGGTTGTTGGTGGGCTCGTCGAGTAGGAGCGCAGAAGGATTGCCGAAGAGCGCTTGCGCGAGGAGCACGCGTACCTTTTGGCCGCCTTGCAACTCACCCATTTTGCGTTCATGCAGCGAAGCATCGATGCCGAGTCCGTCGAGCAAAACTCCCGCATCGGCTTCGGCAGTGTAGCCGCCTTCTTCGCCGACGATGCCTTCCAACTCGCCAAGGCGCATGCCGTCTGCGTCGGTGAGTTCCTCATGAGGCTTGGCGTAAAGGGCATCGCGCTCCTCGAGGGCGTTCCATAGAGTAGCGTTGCCCATAATTACGGTGTCGATGACCCGGAACTTGTCGAAGGCAAACTGGTCCTGGCGCAAGATGCCGATTCGCTTGGGGCGATTGACGTTGCCATTGGTGGGTTCCTGCTCGCCGGTTAGGATCTTCATGAAAGTGGATTTGCCGGCACCATTGGGACCGGAGATGGCGTAACGGCGACCATCGATAAAGGTGGTGGTCACGTCCTCAAAGAGGATGCGCGAGCCAAAGCGCATAGTGACGTTATCTACGGAGATCATATCCCTCCAATTTTAGCGCATCGGTGGCATTCGTGCGAAAAGGGATGCGAAGGGGCAGTCTTCGTTGGCACGATCGAAGAGAGATTCGCTCGCTTGGAATGACGGGACGACCACGGTCCGTAAGCGAGGCCAATCGGGGTCGGATTGACGGGAAGATCGGGATGCTACTCGCTCGACACCAGTTCGGGAGTGGGTTGCGGTTTGGGCAATTCGTGTTCCCACCGGGCAACTACAGCACTGGCCAGGCAATTGCCGGTTACGTTGACGGAGGTGCGCGCCATATCGATCAGCGCATCCACACCCAGGATCAAGAAGATTGGCTCTGTGGGCAGGTGGAGAGAGCCGGCCGTCGCCAGAAGCACAACCAGCACGGCGCGTGGAACACCGGCGACGCCTTTACTGGTCAGCATCAGTGTGAAAACCATGAAGAGCTGCTGCGGCCAGGTCATCGATATTCCCGCAGCTTGCGCTACGAAGATGGAGGCGAGCGCCAAATACAGCGTGGAGCCATCGAGATTGAAGCTGTACCCGGCGGGAATGACAAAAGCCACAATTTCGCGGGGCACGCCAAAGGCTTCCATCGATTCCATGGCGCGAGGCAAGGCTGCTTCGGAGGAACTGGTGGCGAAAGCGATGGTGGCGGGTTCGGCGATGGCTTTCAGCAGGCGCGGAACTGGCAGACGAACGAGCAGAGCGATCGGAAGCAAGACGAACAGCAGGAAGGCCAAGAGAGCGCCGTAAGCCGTCAGCACCAGTTTGCCCAGCGGCAACAGAATATGGATGCCGAGATGACCGACGGTGTAGGCCATGGCCGCGCCCACGCCGATCGGAGCGAAATACATGATGATGTTGGTGAAGCGGAACATGGTTTGCGTCAGGGATTCCGCAAAATCGAGAATAGGCAAGCGCGATTTTTCGGGGACTTGCGTTAGCGCGATGCCGAAGAGGATGGCAAACACGGCGACCTGGAGGATCTGATTTTCGGCGACGGCTCTGACGATGTTTTCCGGGAAGATGTGCAGCAGAAAATCGTCCCACTTGAGAGTAGTGATGTTTTGCGGGATTTGCTGATCCGTGGTGATCGAGGGTAAAGACAGTCCCACCCCGGCGCGGCTCAGGTTTATGGCAGCTACTCCGAGAAATAGGGCGACGGTGGTGACCGCCTCAAAATAGATGATGCTTTTCAGGCCGATTCGACCGATTTTGCGGACGTTCCCATGGCCGGCAATTCCGGTGATCAAGGTTCCCAGGATTAATGGGGCGACGATCAGCTTGATGAGGCGGAGGAAAATGTCGCTGAGTATCCGCAGATCCGAGGCAAGTTTCGGCCAATCCAGGCCCAACTCCAGACCTAGAAGCATGGAGAAAAAGATCCAGTAGGTGAGTGATCGTTTTGTCAGACCCGAGTAGGCAAGCAGGAGAAGGGCTACCCAGCGGAGCAGTGTGATCCACAAATGTGCTGGATGAAACGCCAGCAGCAACGCACCGATGGCAAAAAGGAACAAGCCAGCGAAGACGGGGATGGAGGTGTGTTTGGAGGGACCGCTAGGCAAAGAGAAAACCCCAAAGAGTCATGAACCTGCCGCTCTCGCGCCATCATAACGTGTCTTGCCAGCTGAGCAACAGCATCATTAGCTAGGTAGTTAGAGACTAGGGATTCGAGAAATGAACAAGTAGATGCCACTGAACGCGAAACTTTAGCGCGCCGCGATTCGTAACTCCATCAGAACTCCTGAGTGGATGTTTTCGCGGGTGGAGCCCCATGCAACTCACAGTTGAGAACCTGAGCAAGAACTATGGCGGCGTCGGGGCACTACGCAGCGTGAATCTGAAACTGAAGCCGGGCGTGCTGGGACTGCTTGGGCCGAACGGGGCGGGAAAGTCGACGCTGATGCGCATCCTGGCGACTGTCACGCAAGCGTCGAGCGGGCGGGTGGTCTGGAATGGCACGGACATCGCGAGGCAGCCAAATGAATTGCGTTCGGTGCTGGGGTATCTGCCGCAAGATTTTGGCGTGTATCCAAACCTGAGCGCGATCGAATTCCTGGACTATCTGGCGGCGGTAAAAGGAATCCCGGCGGCGGCCGCGCGGAGGCGAATCGCAGAGTTGTTGGTGTTGGTGAATCTGGCGGACGCAGGTAAACGCGCGCTGGGCGGATACTCGGGCGGAATGCGGCAGCGCGTGGGCATCGCACAAGCTTTGCTGAATGATCCGCAACTGCTGATTGTGGACGAGCCGACGGCAGGGCTGGATCCGGAGGAGCGCGTGCGCTTCCGGAATCTGCTTTCGGAATTGTCCGGTGAACGTATCGTGATTTTGTCGACCCACATCGTGTCCGACGTGGAAGCGGTTGCGACCGACATTGCCATACTGGCGCAGGGTGAGTTGCTGGCGTATGGAGCGCCGGAGGCGTTGTTGGAGCGGGTGAGCGGGAAGGTGTGGGAAGTGGTGGTATTGAGTGGAGAGTTGGCGGAATTGCGCGGAAAACATTTGGTCAGCAGCACGGTGCACCGCAGCGATGGAGTGCATGCGCGGGTGGTAGCGGATGGTCTGCCAACGGGTACGGCGCGCCCGCTGGAGCCCACGCTCGAGGATGCGTACCTGGCGATGCTGGGCAGTCAGCGCAATAGATTGGCAGGAGCGGGCCGATGAGCGCGACACACGCGATGCTGGGCATTGCGCGAGCGGACTTCCTGGAGCGCACCCGGCGGTACAGCTTCTTTCTGGCGGGATTGTTCGCTACGTATTTAGGCTATGCCGCGGCGCGCGGGAAAATCTTTATGCAGTTCGACGGATATCGCGGGGTGTACACGTCCGGCTGGATGGGAGCGCTGGTGGGGCTGGCGGTCGCCTGCTTCGTGTCGCTCGTGGGGTTTTATATCGTCAAAAACGCGGTGGAGCGCGACCGCTTGACGGGCGTGGGACAAATTGTGGCGGCCGCTCCGGTCTCGAAAGTGACTTACGCGTTTGGGAAATTTCTGAGCAACTTCGCGGTGCTGAGCACGATGGTAGCGGTCCTGGCAGTAGCCGCCGTGGCGATGCAGTTCCTGGTGGCAGAGGATCCAACAGTGCACCTTTGGGCTTTGCTGTCGCCATTCGCGCTGCTGGCGCTGCCGACAATGGCGTTGACCGCGGCGGTGGCGCTGGGCTTTGAGATGCTCCCGGGGCTGCGCGGAGGGTTGGGGAATGTTGTTTGGTTTTTCGTTTTTCGTGTGGGTTTTCGCGCTGGGGGCGCCTACGTTCTCCGGTCGTAGCTGGCTGGATCCCATGGGCACCTTTACGGTGATGAGTTCGCTGGGCGCGGAGGCGTACCGGTACGTGCCCGACTATCGCGGAGGCATGTCGTTCAACATCGACGTCGCGCAACAATCGGCGAAAGTCATCGAGGCGTGGAGATGGGCGGGGATCCCGTGGAACGCGCATCTCGTGGAGCTGCGACTGATGTGGGTGGCAGTGGCCTTGGGATTGGTTGCGGTGGTCGCTCTGGTATTCGATCGTTTCGATACGAGCCGGACGTGGGTTGCCGAGGAGCCTCCTGCGGCTGAAACGGTCCGGCAAGAGGTGGTTCCGGGAATCGTCGATGGCATCAGGGCGGAGGCACACCTCAGCGGGTTGGGCGAGCGAGCAGCCGGCTCGGCGTTCGGGCGGATGGTTCTGGCGGAATTGCGCCTCGGGCTATTTGGACTGCGCTGGTGGTGGTATGCAGTCGCCGGAGGGCTGTTGATCGCGCAGTTGGCAGCGCCACTTGATGCGTCGAGGGGACCGATCCTTGCCAGCAGTTGGATGTGGTGCGTGTTCGTCTGGTCAAGTATGGGCGTGCGCGAGACGCGGTTCACGGTACGGCAGGTGCTGTTTGGCTGCGCAAACGTGGTCCCTGGGCAAGTATTGGCGTGTTTTGCAGCCGGTGTTTTGGTGGCAGCGATGGCCGGATCGGTCGTAGCGGTGCGTCTGGTGATGGCGCACAACAGTGCGAACTTGCTGGCATGGTTTGCGGGGGCGTTGCTGCTGCCCGCGGCCGCTCTGTTACTCGGAGTGCTGAGCGGGACGAGCAAACCGTTTGAGGCGTTACTGACTCTCGCGTGGTACATTGGGCCGATGAACGGTATGCCGAGAATTGATTTTACGGGCAGCGCGAACGGCAGCCGGACCTTGGCGGATGGCCTAGTGTGTTTAGTGCTGGCCGGCATGCTTTTGGCCGCTGCTCTGGCGCTGCGCGCTCGGCAGCTGCGATCACTGTAGCACGCAAGGCAAAGATGCTATCTTCGACTTATGGCAAGGATTACTGGATTGGAATGCTCACGCTGTGGCGAACATATTTCCGCGGAGTTGCCGCGGAACGTTTGTCCAAAATGTGCGGGATCGCTGTACGTGCGTTATGACTTGATGTCCTTGCGCGGCGCTGGTCATCGAGAGGAAATTGCGCGCGCGGCTTCCAGCCAGCCGTGGAGCGGCATGTGGCGCTACAAAGCCGTCCTGCCGGACGCCGCGCCTGTCTCGCTGGGAGAGGGATGGACGCCGATGATCCGGAGCCGGCGACACGCCAATTTATATTTGAAGGAAGAGGGCGCGAATCCCACAGGAAGCTTCAAAGCGCGGGGCATGGCCATGGCCGTGACTATGGCTCGTCACTACGGACTGAAGAAACTTGCGGCGCCATCGGCGGGGAATGCGGCGGGTGCGCTTGCGGCGTATGCGGCTGCCGCAGGAATCGAAGCGCACATTTTTATGCCGAAGGATGTGCCGTTCGCAAATTATCTGGAAGCGATGCTCTACGGTGCGAAGGTTACGCTCGTAGATGGATTGATTTCGGATTGCGGCCGAATGGTAGCGGAACGCAAAGACAAAGAAGGATGGTTCGACGTGTCCACGCTGAAGGAGCCGTTTCGCGTGGAAGGGAAGAAGACGATGGGGTACGAGCTGGTGGAACAACTCGGCTGGGAATATCCGGACGCGGTTTTCTATCCTACCGGCGGCGGAGTAGGGTTGATCGGAATGTGGAAGGCGTTTGAGGAGATGGAGGCGCTCGGGTGGGTGCGCCCAGGGAAGAGGCCGCGAATGATCACGGTGCAATCGGCGGGCTGCGCGCCGGTGGTGCGGGCGTTTGAGAAACGGGAGAAGGTCAGCGAGATGTGGAAGGATGCGGCTACGTTTGCGGCCGGATTACGCGTGCCGAAACCGTATGGGGATTACATTATGTTGGACATTCTGCGGGAATCAGGGGGCGCTGCCGTGGCGGTGCCGGACGAGGAGATTCTCGGGTCGTTGAAGGAATGGGCGCGGGAGGAGGGAGTGTTTTTGTGCCCCGAGGGCGCGGCGGCTACCGCGGCATACGCGCATTTGCGGAAGAGTGGGTTTCTGAAGAATGAGGATCGCGTGGTGCTCTTCAATACGGGTTCAGGGCTGAAGTATACGGATATCACCGCCGAGGCAGCGGGGATCCGGCGGCCGCAGTGAGGGAAGCATAAGGAGCCGCCTGGAGCAAAGCGCTGTGGTTGAGTTGCTTCCCGAAGTACATTGACAGCATGGCGAAGGAAATTGGACACTAATTATCCTGGGTGCGGAATGAACGGAATAGCGCGAGCCCAGCGCGGTAATCTGACGAAAGAGGGACTCTGGTGCCATCACCTCCGGTATTGGCGAACAACGGCGAAATGAGCCGCTTCGTGGCGGCGTTTGAAGTTACGTCGAAGCTGAGCGGGCATGTCTATGACTGCCGGTTTTCGCATATTTGGAACGCCGTGGCGACGCGGCACAGCGACACGATTGATGCCAAGTTTAATGTGGATGGACAAGGACACATTGTTGGCTTGGCGCACACGGCGTTTGTCGATTTTCGAGATAAGAGCGGGCGAGATTTGACGGATCGCGAGGCCAGTTTCGTGGCGGCAGAATACTTACGGGAGCGGTTGGAAGAAGAGGATGAGCGGCCGCTGTATGACGTGCCGCGGGACGAAGTGAACCGGCTGATTGGAGTGACCGGGATTAAGTAAGCCCGGCCCAATTCTTCGGGGGCTGAAGCCCTTTTTATGGAATGCCTCAAAGTCGGACCAGAAGCTCCGACCCCCAAGGAAGTACAGATAAACGGCAGAAAAGTGATCCCTCACTCCGCAGACTCCGTTCGGGATGACGGGGGTTCTTTGTTGAATGATTGCGCACCGGGCGTTGCGTTTTATGCAGGTCCATTCCGTTATTGGGGAACTGGCGTGGGGACGCCATCTTCGGCATGGAATTGAGCCAGGTGCGGATGATGTAAACCATCGCGGCGGATGAAATAGATCACCAAGAGCAACAGCAACGCGCCGAATACCATGACGGCAGTGGCAGCTTGCAAGCCGATCTGCAGATCGCTCATGTCCGAGATTTTGCCGATCAGGAGCGGTCCGAGCGCACCGAGCAACTGCGTGGCGAACATGTACACACCGATGGCGGTGGCATGAGCGCGCTGCGGCGTCAGATCGTGGAGCACCGCGGTGGTCGGGCCGTGATACCAGGACATGAAGAACATGGCGACAAAGAAACCGACAAGTACTACCCGCTTATCGTCGGTCTGAATGGCGAGCAGCAGAAACGGGGCGGCGGCGAGGAAGGCGATAGCAATCACCAGAACGCGCCCGTAGGGAAGCTTTCGTTGCAAGCGATCCGCGAAATATCCAGCCGAAAGTGCGCCTAGCACCGACGAAAACAGGGCAATCACGGCCAGTGAAAGGGACGCTTCTTTGGTGGTAAATTCCTTGTAGTTCTTGGCGTAGTCGATTCCCCAGGTGACGAAGGAAACGCTGGAAAAGGTGATGCAAATTCCGGAAGCGATCATGGCCGCAAAGGCGGGCACGCGCAGGAGTTGCGTGATGGGAACGACTTCGGAGCGTGGCCGCCGCGGCGGTTCCTTTAATTTCAGCGCGCTCAATCCCGGAATCACGCCGAGAAGTCCGACCACGAAGAAGGCGTGCTGCCAGCCGTGGCGCTCGCCCATAATCCCACCGAGGGCCAATCCCGCGACACCGCCGAGAATCATGCCGGCAGCGAAGACCGATTGAGCCATGGCGCGATGCTCGCGGGAAAAAGAATCCGAGATGAGCGATTGGGCCGCGGGGGCGTAAGCCGCTTCGCCGATGCCAACCATGCCACGGGCGATAAACAAAAACGCGAAGGTAGGCGCGAGACCGCTGGCGATGGCCGCGAGGCTCCAGAAGAGCACACCGGAGCAGATGATTTTGGGTTCGTTGAAACGATCCGCCAAATACCCGGAAGGAATACTGGCAAGCGCGAGCACGACCAAAAGCACCCATTGCAGCGAACCGAGTTGCGCGTCGGTTACATTGAAGTGCTGGCGAAGGAGGGGAACAAGGGGATTGAGCACCTGGCGATCGGCAAAGTTGACAAAATTCACCAAAGAAAGGACAACAAGGAGGCGAACCTGCTCGTAGTTGAAGGGAATTTTGGAAGAGGGCATCAGTTGTGGCATCCCTGGGCGCGGTGATGTCCCACGGGGTGAATCGACCCCATGTCACCTGGACGGGATGAATTATACGCGAATGACGGAAGCAAATCGAAACATCACAACCAGTGACCGCTTAACGACGGTGCTGTCGTATGGAGCGCTGCTGTTGCTGGGCTACCTGGTGTTCCTGATTACCGAGCCGTTTCTGGTGCCGCTGGCGTGGTCGGCGGTGCTGGCAATTTTCTTTTATCCTGCGTATTTAGAGTTGGAACGGCGTTTCTCACCAAATTTGAGCGCGCTGTTTTGCACCTTGGCGGTGACATTTTTGCTGATCGTGCCGGTGCTGCTGGTGCTCGCGTATGCGGCTCGAGAGGCGATCGTGGCGAGTGCGGGCGTCCGCGAAACGCTGAACGCAAATGGGCCTGGGGCGGCGCAGCACGTCATCGCCGCGATGCGGAGACACTTGCCGGATTCGCTGCAGAACCTGGATATTATCGGATACCTGCGGCAAGGGGTCGAACGAGCCGCGACGTTTCTGGCATCGAGTATCGGATCATTAGTGAAAAATCTGTTTTCATTTTTGGTGAACCTGTTCATTTTGTTGTTCGCGTTATTTTTTATGTTTCGGGATGGCGACGGAATTTTGCGGGTAGTGCGGCAACTGATTCCCTTCGAGCCAGAGATTCAGGAAGAGATGCTGGGTGAGTCGAGAGACCTGATTTTCGCGAGCGTGGCGGTGGCCGTGCTGATCGCGGCGATTCAAGGAGCGTTGGGCGGCCTGGCTTTTGAATTGACCGGAGTGCCGGGGCCGGTGTTTCTGGGAGTGCTGATCGCATTTTGCTCGATCATCCCGGTTGTGGGGTCCGGGCTGGTGTGGCTTCCGGCCAGCGTGTGGTTGGCGATCGATGGGCACTGGGGAAAAGCGCTGGTGGTGCTGGCGATCTGTGGAGGAGTAGCTGGGGTTGCGGATAATATCGTGAGACCGTTGCTTCTGCGAAATCGCACGCGGTTGAATGATCTATTGTTGTTTGTAAGCATTCTGGGAGGACTGAACGCGTTCGGGTTGCTGGGACTGGTGGTAGGCCCGACCATTTTGGCAGCCGGGCTGGGAGTGATGCGCGTTTATGTGGACCGTCAGGAAGAGTTACAAAGGAAGCCTGCGTAACTTCTAGACTCACGGCAGGGTAATTTCCCGGCCATGAACAGCGCTCTGTGCTAGAGTACGCCCTCGATGGTAACGAAGACCGACAAACCTACGATGACAGTTGTGGAGCTTGGAGTAGACAAACTGCGGTGGAAGTGTGAGCTTTCACGAATTCCGTTTGAAACGACAGCGCAGGCACAAAAGCGCGAAGGGTTTGTGGGACAGGAACGGGCGTTGCGCGCGCTGAAGATGGGCGTGGAACTGTCCGCGCCAGGGTACAACGTTTTCGTGTGCGGGTTGGCCGGTACAAGCCGTGGGGGAACGATCGCACAGATGATCGAAGACCTGCACCCGGTCACGAAACCTTCGTTGGACCGCTGCTATGTGAACAATTTCAAGATTCCAGACCGGCCGCGATTACTGTCTCTGGCGCGAGGCTCGGCCAATAACTTCAAGAAAGATATGCAGGCAGGTGTGGACTTTTTGCGGCGGCGGATTCCGCAGGTGTTCGAAGGGGAACCGTTCCAGCGGCAAAAGGGACGCATCGTGGAGCGGTTCTCGGTGCGCGAAAAGGAGTTGATGGACGATTTTACGCGCCGGATTGCGCGTGAACAGTTCGCCTTGGGGCACATGCAGGTGGGAGCGGTAGCACTGCCAGAAATTTTTCCTGTGCTGGAAGGGCAGATGGTACCGATCGAAGACATCACGAAAATGGTGCACGAGGGGAAGCTGGAATCGGGGGTGGCGGAGGAAATCGAGCGGAAGTACGAACAGTTTCGACAGGAATTCACCGTGGTGTACCGGAAGACACTGACGTTATCGCGGGAATTGGCCAGCGAACTGAGCTATCTGGAGCAGGAAGCAGCGTCCGTGCTGGTGGATGGAGTGATCGAAGAGCTGAAGGAGAAGTACCCGGGACATAGCGTTACGGAATACCTTGAAGAGGTGCGGCATCACTTGTTGGATAACCTGGGGCCGTTCAAAGAACGCGAGGGAGAGGATGAGCACGCGCAAGATGCGCCTCCAGAGGCGCTGATGAAGGGGCCGATGCCGGAGCGGGATCCGTTCCGGGTGTATGGCGTGAATGTGATACTGGCGCACAATCACGAGGATTCGTCGCCGGTAATTTTCGAGACGACGCCGACCTACGCGAATCTGTTTGGCACAATCCAGCGGACTTACGATTCTCGCGGCGGATGGACCAGCGATTTCATGGACCTGCGGGCGGGCTCGCTGCTGCGATCGGATGGCGGATTTTTGATCATGTATTCGATCGAAGCGTTGTCCGAGCCGGGAGTGTGGAGGGCGCTGAAACGGACGCTGAACCACAATCGGCTGGAGATTCAGCCGTTCGAGACGTTCTACCCATTCACACCCACGGCGATCAAACCGGAGCCGATCGAGATCAACGTGAAGGTGATTCTGATAGGGGACCGCGACTTGTACGAACTGCTGTACGAGTACGAGGAAGATTTCCGGAAGATTTTCAAGGTCCGCGTGGAATTCGACGAAGAGATGCGGATGAGCGACAGCGTGATCGAGGAGTATGCCGGACGGATACGGACGCTGAGCGAGAGGGAGGATCTCTTCCCGTTTGATCGAGGAGCGTTTGCGGCGATTTTAGAATATGGGGTGCGGAAGGCCGGGCGTCGAAACAAGGTGACGGCGCGATTCGTAGATATCGCGGACCTGGCGCGCGAGGCGCATTATGCCGCTGCGGCTGCGGGCGAGAGCGTCGTGCGGGCGGCGCATGTACGGACCGCGCTGGCGTCGAAAGTGGAACGGCACAATCTGATCGAAACGCGTATTCGCGAAATGATGGAAGAAGGCACGCTGCTGGTGAACTTAAGTGGCGCCCACACAGGCCAGGTAAACGGGCTGAGTGTACTGGAAATTGGCGGGTATATGTTCGGCAAGCCGGTGCGGATTACGGCAAGCGTGGGTCTGGGTAAAGCCGGGATCGTAAACATCGAGCGGGAAGCGAATCTCAGCGGACGATTCCACGACAAGGGCATGCACATCATTTCCGGCTACCTGCGGTCGACCTTTGCGCACGACAAGCCGCTTACGTTGACGGCGAGTATTTGCTTCGAACAGTCGTATAGCGGAGTCGATGGAGATAGCGCGAGTTCCACGGAGATTTACGCGCTGCTTTCGGCGTTGAGCGACCTGCCACTCCGGCAGGATATTGCGGTCACCGGTTCGATCAATCAGAGGGGAGACATACAGGCGATCGGGGGAGTGAACGAAAAGATCGAAGGATTTTTCGATACATGCCGGATCGAAGGTTTGACGGGAACGCAGGGCGTGATGATCCCGCAAGCGAATGTGGATGATTTGATGCTGCGCGAGGACGTGCTGGACGCGGTGGTCAGCGGGAGATTCCACGTGTGGCCGATCGCTCGAATTGAGCAAGGGGTGGAATTGTTGACGGGGATACCGGCTGGCGCGAGGAACGGATCGGGAATCTTTGAAGAAGGCAACGTGTTCGCGCGGGTAGATGAACGATTGCGGGAAATGGCGCGAGTTATGAAGGAGTTCGAATAGGTCTTATAAGGATTTGGCGAGGCACCATTGATGGGAACCTCGCCAAGTCCAGCTCTCGTTTCGATAGTTGGTTGAGTTTAGCGGTGGCCGCCACCGATCCCGCCGCCTCCACCTCCGTGGAAGCCCCCACCGCCATGGAAGCTACCACCTACAGCGCCGTGGAAGCCCCCTTGCGGTTCGAAGCCGTGGCCGTAAGGCCCGTGGAAGTCACTGAAACGATGATAGTGGCCCCAACCAAAACCTCCATAGAAGAAAGGTGAGCCATAAACGGCCCATGGGGAATAGAAGCCCCAGCCGAAGGGGCTATAGAAGATGCCATCGCCTGGGATGAAAGTATAAGCACTAAACCAGGGGTCCCAATACCAGCCTGGTCCATACCAACCCGGTCCGCCAGCGACGTAAAGCCGCGCGGTGTCCGCGTCGGCCTCAGCTAAATAACCCGAGCGCAAGGCCGACCAGCGGAAGAAATCATCCGCATACATCTTGTCGTCGAAGCCCTTGGACTTTAATTTTTGGTCGGCGTTGAGAGTGACCTCGTGATTGTCGCCGATGTCGACCTTTTTGTTATTCGCGAAGAGCTGCGCTTTGCCTTTGAAAACGCGCACCTGATCGTGATCCGCGTCGAAGTCATATAAGCCGCGCTTGAGAAGTTGAACGGACGCGTCGGCCAAATTGACGCGAATGTTGTTGTTCTTGCTGATGTCGGTGACTTCGACCATAGCGCGCCCTTTGAGCACGGCTACGGTGGTGTCCGTAAGATTCGGCGAAATCATTTTCACCGAACTGTTGTCATTGACACGAAAGAAGATGCCGGGAGTCAAAAGAATCTCGACGCGGCCGGTTTGAGTCGTGACCACCTGGCCCGCGGCAAGGACGGCCGAGCCGACCGAATTTGCGCCGATGGGTTGGCCATCGATGGAGGCTTGTCCCTCGACGTAGTTGATGGCGCCAATTTGAGCGGGGCGGGCATTCTGATTCGGTGGAGCTTCCTGAGAATTTGGACCGGGGGGCGGCTGCTGAGTGCTCTGATTTTGATCATATTGAGCCCAAGCGGGAACGGACAGCACGGCTCCCAAAAACAACAGAGAGAACGAACGAAAAAGCGCTGATTTGGTTGAAGTCTTCATGGATCTATTCATCCTCGAATTACCGTCTACATCTAATTAGATGCGTGGACGCGGTTGTTTAATGCAAAGACGGTGAAGACGAAGTTATGTAGGAGGTCTGCGGTGTGCACTGTAGAAACGGGATTTTGCGCGCGCACGTCTAACATAAAACGAGCGTGAAATATCACCTTTGATAATGGGTCAGTCTGGCAGGCGGAGGCTTCCGTCTTCTGCCAGAGGAAAGGACGGGTTCCAGGCGACCTCCCAAGGGAATCCGTCGGGATCGGAAAAGTAGCCGGAATAGCCGCCCCAGAACGCCTGCTGAGCGGGTTTCAAGAGTCTAGCGCCAGCGGCTTGGGCCTGGGCAAGAACGGTATCCACCTCATCACGGGTTCGAGCATTGTAGGCAATGGCGAACCCAGGGAAGCCATGGCCTTCAGCAGGGACATTTGCGTCTGCGGCAAGGTCCGATCGAGGATACAAAGCCAGAGCTATACTGCCGGTTTGGAAGAAAACGATGCCTTCCGCGTCTGCGACCGAGCGACGCCAACCGAGGCGCTCATAAAATTCGCGGCTGCGGTCGAGGTCGGCAACACCGAGAGTTAGTAGGCTGATGCGTTGTTGCATGGTTTGCTCCCGAGTTGTTTAAGGAAGATGGTTTCAATCGCAAATTCTATTCCAACCGATGCCGGTCTTAGAAGCCAAACTAATCTGCAGCAGATCAGTTCCGAGTTGCCAATCAATTGGAGGAACGAAACGCGCGATGGTTTTTCACGACCTCTCAATGATGATCCAGTTCGAGAAAGTCGGATCAATGCGGCAGAGACTTCCTGGTTCTCAGTGGATGGACGGCTACTCGGAAGCTGAGCGGGAGCTAAAGGATCAGATAGATTGCATGGAGGGTGAATTGGGAGTAGGCTCTCGGGCAAGCTGTTCCGCCCCTATGCGTGAAGTATGCTGATGAAACAGCGAAGTCGTTGCGGATGCTGGACCATGTCAGCCAGGAGGAAACTCCGATGTCGGTTGCTCCCGCGTACAAGCTGTTATTTGGGCGCCTCTACCATAGTGTGTGGAACGAACGCAGGCTGGAATACATCGACCAGGTGATCGCGCCAACGCATGCGCTGGGGGACCCGACGGTCTCGGGCAGAGGGGTAGGACCCTCGGCGTACCGGCGGCAGGTGGAGCGATTCCTGACCGGATTGCCGGATTTGAAATTCAGCGTGGACGATACCGTCAGCGAGGACGACAAGCTGGTGGTGTACTGGACCATCAGCGGGACGCACCGGGGGGAGTTCCTGGGGGTACCGCCGACGAACAAGAAGGTGAGCTTTAGCGGGATCACCATCAATCAGATTGGGGACGGTAAGATCCTGGAATCCACGGTGATCTGGGACGGGCTGGGGTTGATGAAGCAATTCGGGATTGACTTGCCCATTCAATACGAGATGCTGGTAGCGACCGCGGGTTGAGAGCCAATTCACTGATTATTTGTTGACCGTTTAGTCCCAGTAGCCACCTAACGGCTAGTGCGGAAGCATTTCCCGACGCAAAATTTAGAGTGCAACTTACGCCAGCGATTCCGGGTTAGCTGTCGTTGGTGGTGCCCTAACCATATTAAACAAAGGAGATACGAGGATGAGGATTCCAAAGAGTCTCGCGGGAGCGGTGTTGGTGGCCGCCTTGATTGGCGGAGGTGTAGCCCTGGCGCAAAAGCCTATCGACAACGTGAGTGGCAAGAAGCACCCGAATCTGGCCGCGACGCAGAGGCTGTCGCAGCAGGCGTATGAGAAAATCCTGGCGGCCCAGCAAGCCAACGAGTGGGATATGGACGGTCACGCACAAAAGGCCAAGGACTTGTTGGACCAAGTGAATAACCAGCTAAAACTGGCCGCTGAGGCTGCGAATAAGAATCATAAGTAAGGACATTTAGAAATACGCGCTAGGAAACCGGACGGGTGCGGTAGGCCCGTCCGGTTGCTTTTGCGAGGCTGATACCGGCGTGGGCGGGTGGCAAGTTTCCGCAACTCGCCGGAAACTTTCTTGCATCTCCAGGCATCCTAAACGCATACTCGTATTGGGTGTTTAGGGCCTTTTCTCTGGGGCGCGCGACAAAAACTTAGACTTTGCTGAGGGCAAAGATGCAGCGGTTAGGACGTGAGTCCGGGCGACGACTGACCAAGTCAATGGCGTTGGCGCTGGCATCGCTGTGTCTCGTTTTTCTGCTCCAAGTCACTCCCCACGAACACACCAGCAGCCACGACGAAGCAGCCTGCGGGTTGTGCCAAGCGGCGCATGTAAGCGCGACGCCGGTAGCGTCCGGCATAGTTCTGAGCACTCCTCTGGTGCCCGTGGGAGAGGCACCCATTCCCCAGGTGGCGTCGACGCTAGAGAGTTTCATCCATCATTCTGATCCTCGCGGACCCCCTACCGCAGTCCATCTTTAGCTCTCACTGGGAATTTCATTGACGCTGTTCATCGACGGCGTGACCGCTTGACGTTGCCAGCGGACCTACTAACGCTCAATTCAATCGCTCTCTCAGGGGCTTGGAGGAAGAATGCATCACGGTCTTCAAAGTTTTGCAGTAATGCTGTTGTTGTGTGTTTTTGTTGCCGTGGCGTCCGGACAAACGGGGGGTTCTGGAACTATCCAAGGCGTGGTTAAGGACCCATCCGGAGCGGCAGTTGTAAAAGCCGACGTGGAAATTACGAATGTGGTGAGCGGCTATATACGGACTACACAAACCGGCGGCGATGGGAGCTTTAAGTTTACGAACGTACCCTTCAATCCATATCACATGACGGTTACCGCAAAAGGTTTCAACACGTTTACCCAGGACGTAGAAATGCGTTCTTCGGTTCCGACAAATTTAGAGGTGACTTTGCAGGTAGGAACGGCGGTGACATCGGTGACGGTGGAGTCGAATGGCCAAGACTTGGTCGAGAATGATCCGACGTATCACACCGACGTGGACCGCGGACTGTTTAAGGACTTGCCGTTGGAAAGTATGTCATCTCAACTCAGCTCGTTGGTGACGCTTACAACCCCTGGTATTGCGGCGGATTCGAACGGGCTGTTCCATGGACTTGGGGACCATGCCTCGAATTCGTTTTCTGTGGATGGCGAACCCATCACAGACCAGCAAAGTAAAGTATTCTCAAATCAACTTCCTTCGGATTCGGTTCAATCAATGGAAGTGATCGCGGGAGCGCCGCCGGCGGAATTCGGCGGCAAAACGAGTTTGGTGATGGTGGTGACCACGCGCTCGGGTTTAGGCGTGAAAGAGCCACACGGAAACGTGACGGCGTCCTACGGTTCCTTTGGAACCACAAACGCGGGCTTCGATGTGGCGTATGGCAGCGACAAATTGGGCAATTTCATTTCCGCGTATGGCTTGGATACCGGGCGGTTTCTGGATGGGCCGGAGTTTAATGTTTTCCACGACAAGGGCAACGAGGAGAATTTCTTCGATCGTATCGATTACAAACCTACGTTAAACGACACGTTGAGTCTCAATTTCCAGTACACGCGATCGTGGTTCCAGACGCCCAATTCCTATGACGCGGAATTTGCGACGGGATGGACGTTCAATGCGATAGATCCGGCGTGTCCTCCGGGACAAATCGGTAACTGCGGCGGACTGGGGCCGACCGGTACTCCGGTGGGACCGCAGGATCAGCGCTCGAAGATCCAGACAATTAATATAGCCCCGACCTGGACGAGGCTGATCAATACAGAGACGGTACTGACGGTGGGAGCGTGGGTACGCCGCGATGGATATAACTATTACCCAAGCTCGAACGCGGCGGCCGATTACACGCCAGATCTGCAGTTTGAAACGGTGAGCCAGTACCGGACGCTGACGAATGCGGGAATTCGGTCGAACATTTCGTATGTGAAGGGGAAACACAACATCAAGGCCGGAATCGATTTTGAAAATACGGCGTTGCTGGAAAACGACAAGTTCGGAATTGTGGATCCGGGAACTAACCCCATTTGCCTGAACGCGAACGAAACTGCGGATACCAACCCGTTACTGACGAATCCGGCAGAGTGCGGCGGAGTTGGGAACGTGGGAGGAATGGCGAATCCGGCATTCATACCGTTGCTAGGGTGTTACGACTTGACGAGGATCGCGCCGCTGCCCGCCTCTGACGGTTGTCCCACAGGGCAAACCACCGCGGGACTGTATCCATTTGACCAGAGCAGGAACATCAAGGAAGCGGCGCTGTATTTGCAAGACACAATCAGCATCAGGAACTGGAGTGTGTACCTGGGACTGCGAGGAGATATTTATCGCGGTATCTCCAGCGACCAATTGGCGGAGCCGCGTGCGGGGGTGGCGTACAACATCAAGAAGACCAGTACGGTCTTACGGCTTTCCTACGCGCGAACAATGGAGACACCATTTAATGAGAACCTGATCCTGGCGAGCACTGGTTGCAACTATCCGGTAATTTTCGATCTACAAGAGTCAGTACCGGGTGGCCAGTGCATCTCTACCTCAGTGCCGCCTCTAAGCCCCGGCCATCGGAATGAGTATCACGCGGGGTTTGAACAGGCGTTTGGAAAATTCCTGGTTATCGACGCCGAGTACATCTGGAAGTACACCGACCGGGCGTTCGATTTCAGCGTGCTGGGGAATACCCCGATTACGTATCCGATTGAATGGGACAAGTCGAAAATTCCTGGGTATGCAATCCGTGCTTCGGTTCCGAACTATCACGGGTTCACCGCCTATGTGGTGATGTCCAGCGTGGCGGCGCGATTCTTTACGCCACAAGTCAGTGGGATTGGGGCCACGCCGAGCACGGGAGGTGGGTCAGTATTTCGCATCGACCACGACGAGAAGTTTAACCAGACGACGCACCTGCAGTATCAGCCATTCAAGCGGGGACCGTGGCTGGGCTTCAATTGGCGGTACGATAGCGGGCTAGTGGCCGGACCAGTGCCATGTTTCGGCGGTCAAGCGTGCCCGAATGGGCCGGGTGGCGGTGGTCCCGATAATCTCGTCGACGTGTCGGGACTGACGCCGGATCAACAGTTCCAGGCGGGACTGTTCTGCAGCACCGTGTACGCGACGCCCACAACACCAATCAGTTCGGCATTCGGGCCAAATCTATGCCCGGCGGCGAGCTACGGGGCGAAATATGTATCCATCCCGGCGCCCGGCACGGAGAACAACGATCACAATCCGCAACGGATTCAGTCCCGCAACCTGTTCGACCTTGCGGTAGGACAAGACAACTTGTTTAAGGGCGACAAATATAGGTGGAGTTTGCGGTTTACGGTGATCAATCTGATGGATAAGGAAGCGCTGTACAACTTCATTTCCACGTTCAGCGGCACGCATTACGTGACGCCGCGAACGGAAACGGTGGAGTTGGGATTCCATTTCTAAACCCCAAAACCTCTATGGCAACCGAGAATCCCTGTTGACAGTTCATCAATCAACAGGGATTTTTCGTTTCGCTCGAAACGCAGTCCTCCTCACGTGAAAATCTATGAGCCAACGAGTATCCACGCTGATTTGGCCTGCGTCACAACACTTATTTGCCGTTTGTGTATAGAATTACCGACATCATGGCCAGCACAACTGACAATTCTTCACGGAACTCCATTCGAATTGGCGTGGATTTGGGCGGGACGAAAATAGAGTTCGTGGCACTGGACAGCAATGGCCACGAATTACACCGACTGCGAGTAGCGACGCCGCGCGACAACTATGAAGGAACGATTCGTGCGATCAAGGAAGGCGTCGAGAAAATTGAAGCAACGCTGGGCCGCCATGGAACGGTGGGAGTCGGTATTCCGGGGACGGTTTCGGCGATTACGCACACCGTGAAGAACGCGAATTCCACCTGGATGAACGGCCAGCCGTTCGATCGGGACCTGAGCGAAGCGCTGCATCGCGAAGTACGCTGCGCGAACGACGCAAATTGCCTGGCGGTTTCCGAAGCGACCGATGGAGCGGGAGCGGGCAAGCGGGTGGTGTTCGCGGTGGTTCTGGGGACCGGTTGCGGAGGTGGCTTGGCGATCGATGGACGCGTGCACAATGGCCGAAACGGAGTTGCCGGCGAGTGGGGTCATACGACGCTGCCGTGGATGCGCACGGAAGAGTACCCCGGACCGGAATGTTATTGCGGATATCGAGGATGCATCGAAACGTGGATTTCGGGTACCGGCCTGGAAGCGGATTACGAGCGATCGACGAAAGCGAAGTTGCAGGGGAAAGAAATTATTGTCCGGAGCGACGCAGGGGAAGCGGCAGCGCTGGCTGTCCTGGAACGTTATGAAGACAGACTGACGCGCAGCCTGGCGCAGATGATCAACATTCTGGATCCAGACATTATCGTGCTGGGTGGGGGAGTCTCGCAGGTTCCGCGACTGTACAAGAATGTGCCGCAGCGGTTGAAGGAATACGTGTTCGGGCGCGAGGCGGACACACCGGTAGTGGTGGCGGAACATGGGGATGCCAGCGGTGTGCGTGGCGCCGCGTGGTTGTGGCCGCTAGAGCGATAAGTGTGTCGGACTTGGGTGTGAGAGCGAGGGTCCTCGGGCCGTGCCTTGAACCCCTCGCTCACGCCCGTTACACCGACTACTTAGTTGTGAGCGCCGGTGGCTTTCTTGCTCATCTCCGCCATCCAGGCTTTCGAACGGCGTTCCATCTCGGCGGGAGCTACATCTTCGATGTGTTGCGCGACTCCCCACTGATGACCGAAGGGATCGCGTAGTTTGCCGTAACGGTCGCCCCAGAATTGATTTTGCAGGGGCATCTCGGTTTTTGCGCCGGCCTTGACGGCTCGATCAAAAACAGCATCGACATTGTCCGTATAGAACATGACGCTGCTAGACGTAGTGGCGTTGGAAGAGGGAGCTTCGGCCATTCCAGGGAATTCATCGCTGAGCATCAGCCGGGAATCACCGATCTGCAGCTCGGCATGGCCGATCTTGCCACCGGGACCTTCCATTCGGTGAAGTTCCTTGGCATCGAAGGCTTGCTTGTAGAATTCAATGGCCCGGGCGGCGTCTTTGCAAACGAGGTAGGGTGTTAGGGCATGGTAACCTTCGGGAATAGCGCGGACTGTAGACATAGATCCTCCTGAGAAATAGTGGCTGATTCGCGCAGTGGGAAAGGGACCGGGAAGGTGACCGCTGGATAGCGCTGCGCGGAGCTAGTTAAATACTCTAAGGAGAGGGTTGCGTCAAGAGGGGATTTCAGGAGAAATTGGCGCAGTCTGGGAATTTTGATATTGACGCAATTAGGCCACTGCGACACATGGGGTAAGAAAAATGCGCTACGAGTTTCTGGTGGAAACCTATGCGACGGAACGCGTAAAAGTGGTGAGCGTGTGGAGTGAATTTGAAGATCGGGAACTGGAGTTTCGTCCGCGAAAGGATGACAGTCGAGGCCGGAGCGTACGCGAACAAATGGTGCATCAATGTGTAAGCGAAGATTTGTGGTTTCGAACGATGCTGAAGATCGATGTGGGAGCGCCGCCGTTGCCTAAAGAGGAGATCCGGAATGAATTCATTCGCCGATATGTGGAGGATAGTGGTAAACGATTGACGGAACTGCAAAGGAAGGACGAGGGCTGGTGGGAGAGCGAAACGGATTTTTTTGACGTAAAGAGGTCGATGGCATGGGTGCTGACACGGCGCATAGCGCATACGTCGCACCACCGTGGACAACAAATGGCCATGTTGCGGATGCTTGGGCACGGCCTCCACAGCAACTACGGTCCGACGGCAGATACCGGTGGATTGATGCAAAATCATGCGCCGACGATTTATGCGTATGAGAGTTTGAACTGGTTGTTGGCCGATCTTGAGAAAGGCACAGGGCAGGCGCGGCTGCCAGGCAGCGGTGGCAAGCCGGTGACGGAAAGGGCGGCGCAAGAATAAAGGTGTGAAACGGAACGAGTAGAACGTTGATCAGTTTGTGCGGATTCGGGTGAATGAACGTGAAGAATGTTGGGTGCATCATGGGGGAGCGCATGATCGAAAGCAGACTGTGGAGAACGATGGTGCTGAGCAGCGCATTTCTGACGGCTATACCCGCATTTTCGCAAGTAACCCACGGTAAGAAACCGGATTTGCCGCCACCATTTGCCACCAAGAGCGCGGGCAATGGACCGGACGACGCCAAGCCGCCGGCTGGCTTTTTGCCCAAAGCGCCGAATGGTTTTCAAGTGAGCGTATATGCCACCGACTTCACTGGGCCGCGATTCATGATCGTGGCGCCGAACGGGGATATTTTCTTGGCGGATATGGGAGCGGGCCAGGTGGTAGTGCTGCACGATCAAGAAAAGGGAGGTGGTACTCCACAAAAGGTGTTGTTCGCGGATAAGTTGACGCGTCCCTTTGGGATTGCGTTTCACGACGATTACGTCTACGTAGGCAATATGACGTCGGTGGTACGTTTTCGGTACGAGAAACGAACTTCGAAACGAATTGGCAATGCGGAACACATCATGGATTTGCCCGGTGGCGGGCACGAGACCCGCACCGTTGCGTTCAGTCCGGACGGAAGCAAGTTGTACGTGAGTATTGGATCTGCTTCGAACATCGGAATCGAGAAAGACCATCGGCGTGCTGCGGTTTTGGTGAGCGACCCCAACGGAAAAAATACTCGAATTTACGCTTCGGGACTGCGGAACCCTGTTGGGCTGGCCATTGAGCCCGTGACGGGAGAAGTGTGGGTAACGGTGTACGAACGCGACGAGCTGGGCGATAATCTGCCGCCGGATTACTTCACCTCGCTGAAGGATGGCGGATTTTACGGTTGGCCGTACAGCTACATCGGAAACAATGTCGATCCACGGGTGAGGCCGCAACGTCCAGACCTGGTGGCCAAGGCGATTATTCCCGACGTGCTGTTGGGAGCACACGTGGCGCCGCTGCAGTTTGCGTTTTACACCGGCAACCAGTTTCCCATGTTATATCGAGGCGGAGCATTTATCGCAGAACACGGATCATGGAATCGCTCTATACGCAATGGCTACCAGGTGGCATTCGTGGGATTTCGAGATGGAAAAGCGGTGGAGGATCCGATTCCATTTCTGACAGGATTTGACCCATATCCCAAAGGCAAAAACGTGAATGGGCGTCCTGTAGGCGTTGTGGTGGCTCCCGATGGCTCCTTGATGGTGAGCGATGACGGGGCCGGCATGGTCTATCGCGTGAGCTACGGAAGATAGACGATCGTTGCTGGGATTGGCGAAAAGACTCAGGGAGAAGGCCACATAGCGTTTTGGTTGGTGGATCTGGTGACAATCAGGGTCAAGAGGATCGGGTTCAACTGGAAGACCTTGGTGGATCCCGCGGGTGTCGCCGTCACGCTGATGGTGATTGGAAAAGTGGCAGCGGGCGTCTGAAATTTGAAGATAGCGTTAGCGACGGAACTGTTGGAATAGCCCGAAGCGACGGCGATGGCATGGACGGTGGTCGCTGAGGTTAAGGAAAAAGCCCCGGAATAAACTGGCGATGTCGAAGCGGGAGCCGAGCCATCGGTGGTGTAATGAATGATTGCGGCGGACGTAGAGTCGGTGATGGAAACCGATTGGGCGGCGCTGAACGTTCCGCCTGCGGGTTGAATTGAGGGTGTAGCGGCAGTTTGGTTCTGCGGCGAGGTGGGTGACGAACCCTTGCTCCCACCGATACCGGTGGCGCTTCCGCAGCCGATTCCGGAAAAAATCAAAATAAAAGACAGAGTGAGGGCTGCTGCTGCGGGTGCCGTGCGTGGGTACAGGTGCCGCTGCCGAAGGATCTCGATAAATAAAACCAAAACGCATGCGAAGGCAAACAGAAAGACTACATGGAGGTGTAGCTGCGACGGGAATCGCTCAGACGGAATGGTCAGTGTCGGGGGCGCTTGCGAGGCAGCCAAGGTGGTGATCGAGACGGTGAGCGAAACAGGGGCGCCATTGGCGACGGTCAAGCTGGCTGGGACGGTACAGGTGGCGCCAAATGGAGCTCCCGAACAGGAGAAGGACAAAGTGCCGTTGAAGCCGGCACCGGGAGTGATTTGCAGATTGAAATTTGCAGTTTGTCCCGGAGTAAGGGTCGCTGTGGTGGATCCGCCGGCCGACGCAGTGATCGTAGCAGTTGGCACGGCTGTGCCACTAATGGTGAGGGATTGAGGAGAATTGGTGGCATTGTCGGTAATGGTGAGAGTGGTGGTGCGAACACCCGCCGCCTGCGGAGAAAAGACGATAGAAATGGTGCAGGAAGCGTTCGCGGCAATGGAGCCGCCGCACGTGTCGGCGGAAATGCTGAAGTCCGAAGAGTTAAGGCCGCTGAGAACGGCGCTGAGAACTTGCAGCGGGGCTCCGCCAGAATTGGTGAGAGTCACATTTTGCGCGGCGGTGGAAGTTCCCTGGGTCGGCGTGCCGGGAAAAGTTAACGTGGAAGCGGGATTCAAGGTTACGGCGCGAGAAAGCGGTGAAGGTGCAACGGCAGTGCCGGAAAGCGTGATGTATTGAGGGCTGCCTGAAGCGTTGTCTGTGATAAAGAGGGTAGCTTCGCTGGTGCCAACGGTGGTGGGCGCGTAGGTAACCGCGATGGTGCAGCTGTGGTTTGTGGGAAGGACTGGAGAGGACAGGCAATTATCGACTTCGGAGAAGTCGGCGGAATTGGCGCCGGAAATTTGAATGGCGGTCAGGCTGACCGATTGTGCACCCAAGCTTTTCAAGACGATGTCCTGCGGGCCGCTGGATTGCCCGGTGGTCGTGGAAGCGAACGTGAGGGCACCGGGGGCCGTGCCGAGGGTTGGACCCTGAATGCCTTGGCCGCTCTGCTCGATTGTGACAAACAGCGGAGAGAGAAAAGTTTGCGGGTAGAAGGGTGAGCTGAGCTGCGAGGGTTGACTCGGCAAACCAGTGGACAGATCCACTTCGAAGACGGAAATGCCGTAAATGGTGGGGCCAGAATTGCCGACATAGATGAAAGGCGCTTGTGGATCGGCAATCCCGTTCAGGAATGTGGCGTCGGCGACCTGGATGGGAGGGGTGGCAAGCTGGGTTACGGTTGTGGGATCAAAGACCAGGAAGGGAAGGCTGGTGCCGCCTGCAAAATTGGGGGGCGGCGCCTGCGCGTACAAAAGGTTTCCTCCAGGACTAAAGGAGAGCAGGTCGGGGAAAGTATAGTCGCCGTATTCGCTGTCTTCCGAACCAAGATTTACAGTGGCGATCAGGGACATATTGAAATTTGAGGTAGAAATTTCGTAGACGGTGACCGAACCGGTGATTTCACCCCAACCGAGCGCCAAATATCCCGCGGAAGGACTGATGGCAATGCTCCGGCCATTTGGACCGATGGTCATTCCGGACGTGGGAATGGTGGCCAAGCCTGTGGACAGATCAAAGGAAATTGGGAAAAGGAGAGCAACGGGTGAACCGGTCTGTTGCTCATTCACGTAGACGAATATACCGTGTTGGGCCGGATCGATGACCGCGCCTATCCAGGTTCCATTGAATGAAAGCGACTGACTGTTGATCGGAACAAGGGCCGGGGTTGTGGGATCAATCTGAAAAGTGTCGAAGGTGAACGTCGATGGCGTGGGCCACTGGGTAAGACCGCCTTTGAGGAGATAGACATACTGTCCGGTGCTCTCAGGGGCGACCAGCAAACCGCTTTGGCCGGTGGAAACGGAAGCGAAGTAGGGCGAAGAGCTGGTTTCCGAGACCACGCCTGTCGTGGAGTTCAATGTGTACATGGCGACACCGTCTCCACACACGGCAAAAAGAAAACTGCCGGTGGGATCGATAGTTGTGGGACTGCAGGGATCCTTGAACGAGACGGCGGTGTTGGGCAGCATGGTGAGCACACCGGTAGTGCTGTTGCGGAGCAAGGTGACAAAGCCGGTGGTTTCACCGCTGCTATTGTTGACCGCGGCGAAGAGGAATGGTTGTGTTGTTTGCGCGGTCGTGGGCGATGAGCTGAGGGTGACAATAAGAAAAAGGAAAAGTGAAAACAGAACAACAGTAGTGCGGTTCCGGAGCAAAGGAAAAGAAAGCGGCGGCTTCATGAGAGTTCCTTAACCGAACAGCGGCTTAAATTATTTGAAAATTTTTGGAAACCACAGGAGACGGTAGCGCGAGGCTAAGTGTGCGTCAATTAAGAACATAAGAGTAAACTAATTAAGTGGAGATACGTTCCAATTTGGAACAGTTTTGGGCAAGATCGATGTTCGTGGTAAATGTTAATGTTTGTTAATGTGAAGCGGGGCGCTATTCGGTTAATTTAAAGTGCTTATGGCCACGAACTTAGACTTGGAAAAGCAGCCTTCGAGTAATGACGGAGTCACAATCTATAAAGCCAACGGGAAATTAGGCTTAGAGACGGTGAATGGGTTCATTCAGCAAATGCGCGGGGAAACTGCCGCGTATGTGGTGGTGGACCTGAGTGGAGTCACGTTTCTGGATTCAGCGGGAGTTGGTGCGCTGGTGTCGTTGTTTGTGAGCCGGCGGAGTCAGGGAAAAATTTTTGCGTTAGCAGCGCTGCCGCCACAAGGCGCGGCGGTAATTACGGTAGCCGGGTTGCAGAATTTGTTGCCGGTCTACAAAACCGTTGAAGAAGCGGTAGCGAATAAGAAATAGCGTATCTTTGGCCACCTTGTTCTTCGCATTCTAGTTCTGTAATTCTCCAAGAAAACTGAAAGGCGCAACTGGTGTGGCCGATAGGGCGGAGAGGCGCGCTGGTATGCCGCTTGTGCAAGGTCTGCATTTGGTGATGCTGACGGGCTTGCAGTATTATCACGACTTGGCATAAACAAATGGCAACGTTTACAGGCGCAATAGGCAGTGGTGCGAAATGGGCGATTGACCGTATCGTGACGGCGCTGGCAGCCACCGGGATCAACCCCAATTTGCTGACGTTTCTCGGCCTGCTGGTCAATTTCGGCGCGGCCGCCAATTTTGCCGTGGGAAATTTCCGGGCGGGCGCGATCATCGTTTTCATCGCAGGATTTTTGGACATGCTGGACGGGCAGGTGGCGCGGCGGCAGAACCGGGTAACCGCATTCGGGGCGTTCTACGATTCGACGCTGGACCGCTATGCGGACATGGCGTTGTATATGGGATTGCTAGTCTACTATTCGGTCGCTGGGCGGACGCCGTACGTGGTGCTTTCGGCCGTGGCCACCGCGGGATCCGTGATGGTCAGTTACGCCCGAGCGCGTGCCGAATCTTTGATTCCATTGTGCAAAGTGGGATTCATGGAAAGGCCGGAACGACTGGTGCTGCTAATCATCGGAGGAATATTTAACCGGATGGCTCCGGTGTTATGGGTCATTGCGATCGTCTCGACCTTGACGGTCATTCACCGGATCTTCTACACGTGGCAGGAAACCAAGGCCGGGCGAATTCTGCCGAATCTCAAAGCCGTTTCCTAAGCAACCGGACTAACCTTTTAGAGCCGTTTCTGCTGCCGAACTTGCGTCGCCCTTCTTGAATTCTTGCAGCCACGCTTCCACCGGTTCCTCAATGATGCGCCGGATGCGCTGCTTCAGTGCAGGCACGTCTTCTTTGTGCATGCCGTTGGTTTCGATGGTGTTGTGAAGAATCACGTTGATCGTGGTCGGGTGCAGAATCCAGTCTTCGGTGCGCAAGTGATGAAACGAGCCCACCAGGCTTACGGGAACAATAGGAACTCCGAGTTGCTGCGCGAGGCGGAAGCCGCCATCTTCAAACTCGCTCAAATGGCCATCACGGGTACGCTTGGCTTCGGGAAAAATGATGAGGCTCACCCCGCTGTTGATGGCTTCTTGTGTGAGGCGCCAAAGGCGCTTAAGGTCTTTGGGGCCGCGTACGTCGGGAACGGGCACGTTGCCGAAGCGCTTCATGAGCCAGCCATAGATTGGAATTTTGAAGTGTGATTCCAGTTCCCAACCGCGTACGAGCTGCGGGATCGCACAGTACAACATGAAAGGGTCAAGCAGATTGACGTGATTGACCATGAAAATCGAGGTGCGCTGCGGGTCAAAACCGGGAGATTTTTGCGCCACGACTTTGGCGCCGGAAAAAAACGCGATTCGGCGGCACAAGCCACGCTGCAGCCAGTCATGCTCGCGTGGATCAAGGACAATGGCGAGAGCAATGAGGATCGGGACTACGATCAGAAAATGCAGCCAACTGGCAGTCCAGAAGCAAAGGCTGCGAAGCACATCCCACAAGCGCGTCATATATAAACTTCCATGGCGCCCGGAAGAACTTCGAGGATTTGGCACTGCACAGTGACGATTTCGCCGTCGACCATCACGTCGACGGGTGCGGGTAAATCGAATTCGACGCGCTTCACGCCACGACGAGAGGCCAGACGATGCTCGATGTGGGTTCCGTCATATAAACGAGGCAGCATTCGAAGCAAACCTAGCCTGCCAATGGGCCCCCAGCGCACATATTCAATCAGGCCGTCGGAAGGATCCGCCAAGGGAGCGATGAGCATCGTGCCCCCGGTGTATTTGCTGTTGTTAAAGGTTAGAAACAGACAGGGGCGTTCATCCCACTCGGAATCGTCATCGCAGCGCATCTTGAAGGCACGACGATTCAACTGCAGCACTTTGACGAATACCCCGAGTAGGTATCCGAAGTGACCGAAAGGTTTGAAAACACGATTGGTGATGGCGCCCACGTCGGCCGTAAATCCGACGCTGAGAAGATTGAAAGAATAGATGGTGCCGGAGGAATGGTGGAGACGCAACAAATCGACGCGGCGCTTGCGTCCGGTGTTTAGAGCTTCCAGGGAAGACTGAGCACCATCACTCGTGAAATCACGCAAAAAAGAGTTACCGGTGCCGAGGGGAAGGAACCCCAACTGGACCCGCTGAACTGGGCCCTGGCGCGAAAAAATCCCGTTGATGATTTCGTGGGCGGTGCCGTCCCCACCGACAGCGAGAAATTTGCGATAGCCCTGATCGTAGGCTTCGTGCGCCAGGTCGGCTGCGTGGCCGGGGCTGGTGGAGGCAATCACGTCGATACGCAGACCGTGTTCGCGCAATCGGGCCAGTTCGCTGCCGGCAAGCTTCGCCGAACGCCCGCCACCCGCGGCAGGATTCACAATAGCGATGAACTTTTCGTTCACAAGGGTCCCGATCCTGAAATCTTACCTGTTTTACAAAGAAATTTTGCTTTCTATATCGGCTGGACAACCAGATCGCGATTGAGCTTTGCCAGTCGTTCGGCGAGCGCTACGCGGATAATTTTGAGGGAGGCGGTCAGGGGAAAATCGTCGTCATAGAGAACCAGACCATGAATGCGTTTGTAATTGATCAAACGGCTGTTGCGCGCGGCGATTTCTTTGCGCAATTCCTCGGTAAAGGACTGGCCGTGTTCGAGATGGATCACCAGGACGAGTTGCTCTCCAATCATCGAACGGCTTGGCCAGATGTAATTTGCCGCGAAAACGCAGTACTCCTTAACCAGAAGGCCTTCGAAGGCCTGCTCCACATCTTCGGCGTAGACATTCTTGCCTTCCTCGGTGACGATCATATTTTTTTTGCGGCCGAAGAGTTGGAGGTGGCCGGCGGGCTCGAAGCGGCCCATATCACCGGTCATCAGCCAACCATCGACAATGGTCTGAGCAGTTAGTTCCGGCTCGTTGAGGTAACCGGCCATGACCGTTTTGCTGCGAACGCTGACCTGGCCGATTCCCTCGGAGTCCGGATTGAGGATGCTAACTTCCATGCCGGGAAGCGGCTTGCCAACGGTGTCTGCGCGAAACGGGTGTAAATCATTAACGGTCACGGCGGTACCCGCTTCGGTCAGGCCATAGCCATTTGCGACCGGGATACCCAGGTCATAGAAAAATTGCAGGACCTGCGGCTCAGTGAACGCACCGCCTACGATAATAGCTTCGAGCTTACCGCCGAAAGCGGCATGAACCTGTTTCAGCAGCAGGCGGCTGAGCGGTAAGATCGGGCGGCTTCGCGTGAGCGCTTTGTTGAGGTTACGTAACCGTTCGAACATCCGGCGTTTCGTAGGCGGCAGCTCATCGAAGCGTGCTTGCAGTCCTTTCTGAAGATTCTTCAGCACCAGCGGCACCAAGCTCACATAAGTGATTTGGTATTTCGTGAACGCTTCACGCACAAATTCTGGGCGAAGCGTTCGAAGGTGGACCACAGCGGCGCCGCAAATGAATGGGCCGAAGAATCCCACCATGAAGTCAATCGCGTGGTTTGTGGGGAGCATGCTCAGGTACTTTACCCCCGGCCAGAATGGATAGAGGGACGTAAGCGCGACACACTGCTCGAGGTAATTCTCATGGGTCATCATGCAGCCCTTGGGCGTGCCGCCGGTGCCGGAGGAATATACGATACAAGCCAAGTCCTGCCGGCTTCGGGGCACAAAGGTTGGGGCGTCGATTCCCTGAGCGGACTCCCAGGGAGTTGCGTCCGCTAAGTCCGTATTGGCGGGAACTTCTGTGACCAGCACGGTTTTCACATTCGGAACTGCCGCGCGGGTTTGCGAGGCGTGCAGTTGGCGCCAGATCGGATACTCGGTAATGAGGAGCCTGGCGCCAGAATGTTTCAGGAGGGTCCACTGCTCGTCGGGTTTCAACTTGTAATCGAGCGGGACCAACGTACCGCCACAATAGAAAATTGCGTAAGCGGAAATCAGCCACTTCGACTGATTGGTCATGATGATGGAGGCGCGATCTCCGGCGCGAAACCCCGAATCCTGCAGCCATTTGGCTAACGGCAGCCCGCGCTGTTTGAATTCGCGATAGGTAATCCGCTGCTTTTCTTCGCCGCGATCGGATTCATACAGGCACACTTCACGCGGCCAAGTTTCCAGGGCATCGCGCACAGCCTCTCCGATCGAGGAATATTTGGACAGATCCAGCATTAGGGTGACAGGTTAGCGAGCAAGCTAAGAAAGAATAAGGCGGAACAGCCTGGGGGTCAAAAGACGGAACGATGAGGTGGCCGGCGGTTCAGCTAGGGCAGCGGCACGGACCATGGAGAGTCCAGTGAGAGTGTGTTGGGCTCATTCAGGACATTACCGGTTCAACGCTGGCCAGGCCGTGATACCGACGGTGTTTCCTGATCTGCTTGCTGCTGCATCTCACCCGGCGTGCAAAGGAAAACTTCGCGTTGGGGATGACTTAGGATGCGAAAGCCAGCGCTGCGCAGCATGGCCTGCAGACAGCCCTTGTTCGGAATCCACCAGTTGCGGCCTTCGCCCGAATATTTCTTCTCAATAAAGAACATGGCGGGAAAAGCCGGCTGGTGAAAGATGCGCATTTCCGAAAAGGGATAGTCCGGCTCTAAATCCAGGATCTCGCTGGAACCTCGAAGCATGGACTGAACCACGAGGAGATCTCGCGCCACCGTCTGACGTATGAGGTCCAAGGCCAGAAGCGGATAGCGTAGATGGTTCAACACTTCCATAAACAGAACCACATCGAAACTCTCTTGCAGTTTGGCCAACTCGTACACGGGCAGGCGCTGGAACTCGATATCGAGCTGATTCACTTCGGCGGCAAATCGCGCCTGTTTCAAGTAATGTTCATTTTCGTCAATTCCTAGAACGCGGGCGGCTCCGCGACGTTTCATTTCTTGTGAATAAAATCCGGCATTGCAGCCGATATCGAGCACGGATTTGCCGCTGAGATCCTCGGGAATTACGGCGGCGATACGGTTCCACTTAACGGCTGGATAATCTCCCCAAAAATGATCGGGAACGGTTTGCACGCCCAGGAGATGTATGTTCTGGGACCACGGACCCAGGCGTTGAACTTCTTCTAGTACTTTTTCGGGCGTCCAATTTGTGCGGTTCGCAGCCGGTTGCATACCAAATCCTTGAAAGCTTATGTGTGTGGCTATAATGACGCCGGGACGCCCTTGGAATTTCAGGTTCATTCCAAGCGAGCACGCGGGACTGGCTGTGTTCGCGCCCTACGCTTACCGAAGCGGTCGGCACTGGAATAATCGAGCAACGATGCAGACGGAATCCAGGGAAAATGCGAAACCACCGTTCGGATTCGGTCCGCCTGCGTCACAGAAACGATGCGTCCGCCGGGATATAGGGTTGCTTCGCTATTCACGCGCAATCCAATGAGTAATGGAGCCATAAATCCTCAGTCGCAGTTGCCGATGGGCGCGAGACGGTTATCAACCGCTTCTACGTTGCGACCACGACCTAATCCCGCCGGGAGGGAACCTAAGAAATTCGTCGGGTAAGCGGGCATCTAGCGTATGTAAAAAAGGATTCGGTACGTCGCAATCAGGTAAGGCATGTATCGGTTTGGCTGCGATTCGGTAGTACGTTTCGTGGTTTTTTTCGCTGTAGTGAGTAAGTAAGGACAACAATTACCAAGCGAAGAAGACTCGTCGCGTAAAGTCCGCGGCCAACTGAGGCACAACGGATAAGGTGACCGACTGCGAGTGTGTTGTAGCGTTCGTGCTGGTAGCTGCTACCGTGATCGTGTAGTTCTGAGGCTGCAATGTCAATGTTGTGCTTGCCACTGTGCCGCTGGGGCGTGACCGATTGCGGGTTGAAGCCGCAGTTCGAGCCAGTGGGCGGGCCGGAGCAAGAGAAGCTGGGTCTGCGGTTGCCGGGTTTGCGAGAGGCGGGGAAGATTGCGCTCCCCGCCACTTTTGTGTGACTGCGGTTTAGAACGTGAGTTTCAACGACAACTGCACGACGCGTACGGACGAATCGAAACCGAGGAAATTTCCATAGGGGCTCGTGGGCACGCCCATCATCTGGAAGGTCTCGCCGAAGAAAGCACCGCCGATGGTGTTGCCGGGCAGGTTGAAGTTGGGATGGTTAAAGACGTTGAAGGCCTGAGCGCCCAAGCCGAAATTAAAGCGCTCGTGGAGAGAAAAAGTCTTGTAGAGAGCCATGTCCATGTCAAAGTAACCCGGTGCGCGGAACTGGTTTCGAGTTTGGTTGGGGAAGCTGGAATAGGCGAAGCCGGTACCGCTGGTGTTTTGGAATGCGTTGATATTCACGCAAGGCTTGACGGTTGCATTGGTGTAGGCGGCACCGGTTCCGCAGGAATTGGCAGCACCTCCGCTGATGATGTCTGCCGCAGCGATTGGGCCGGTGGAGGGCCAATAGTTGGCGAGACCAGCATCGGCGTAGCCGTCGAGGACAGTGTAGGGTAAGCCGCTGTGCGCATACAGTTTTCCGGACCATTGCCAACCGCCCATCGTTGCTTTAAGTAACCTATTCCCAAAGTGCGTGGGAGGCGTGATGACATAGTCGGCATTGAAGAGATTCCGAATGTCGTAATCCGCGTTGCCGTAGTTATTGGCTTTGAGACTACCTGGATTCATCTGAGTTTGAATGTTGGCGTTGAAGGCGTCGCCTCCTACCGGAAAAAGGCCGCCGTTGGAGGTCTCGTCAAGAGAATGGGATAACGTGTAATTCAGATGGCCCATGATCCAGGAATGATACTGAACGCGAACGGACGCAGTCACGCCGTTGTAATTGGAAACAGCGCCGCTCTGCAGGGTCCGAACGCCCGAGTAGTTCGGATATGGGGTGGTGGAAATGAGATTAGAAAAAATGGAGTTGGAGGCGAACTGGTTCCACCAGGCATTGAAATAGGGAATGTTGATGGAGTGGTTGCCGACGTAATTGATCGAGAAGGCGGTGCTCTTGGTAATTTCCTGGTCGACTTTCAGATTCCATTCCTGAACTTGAGGCGAGTGGATTGTTCCTTGAATGGAAGTGATGTTGAGCGGCGGGGTATAGCCGATGATGGGAGTCAAGACACTGGAGAGCTCATTGTAGCTGTCGTGGATGTTGAACGCGGAAGAAGCAGCTTTGAATGAAGTGGGGCCACCCGTGGGAGCGGTGGTAAAAGGCGCAATCCCGAGCGTGCCGCCGCTGGCGTCCAGCGGAGCAATATTGAACAAGACAGAGTTCGGGGGATTAGCCAGGAGATTGTCCAACATGCCGGCCGGTGGATTGTCGTAGAAAATTCCGACGCCACCGCTGATCACGGTCTTATTGCCGCCGGGGAAAAACGGAAAGTGATCAGTGGCGTTGGGGGACCAGCTGAAGGCCAGGCGGGGAGACACGTTGATCGGATCGACAGCGGGATAAGCGTTGTGCAGTCCGGTGCGGATGTCGCTGCTGTAGGGCACGTCGCCCGCTCCGGAACGACCTGCCTGAATGCTGGCCAGGTCGGGGAACGGCGCATCATAGTTTGCGAAACAGTTCGTCTGGCATACGGGGTTGGCGTTTTTCTCAAAGCGTAAAGCCGCGGTCAGAGTGAAGTTTGAGGTGACCTTCCAGGAATCTTCTGCATAGAAACCCAGTCCCCAAATAGCGATGGGTACGTCGGTAGAGATACTGGCCTGCTGCGTATAAGTGTTGGCTAGACCATTGGCGAAGGCTTGCATCCCACTCATGCCAGCGGAACCAAAAGTGGTAGAGGTTAAGTCGGCGAAGGTCGTGAGTGGGTAGGTGTTGAAGAAGTTGTGATCGCTAACATCGTAGCGGCGGAAATTCGCGCCAAATTTCAGGGCATGTTTGCCGTGCACCCAGGAGTAGTCGTCGATGAATTGATACTGGGTAATATTGCGTCCTTGCGGAAAGACGCTGGCCTGGGCATTCAGATTGGAGAAACCGACGTCACCGCCGAATGCTACCCCGCCCTCGGGGAATACGCCCTGCCAAGCAGAGACGTCTTGGGCGAATTGAGCGACATAGTGGCTGAGAGTGGCGGTGAAGGCGTTGGTCATAGTGCTGTTGAAGACGTGCCGCAAATTGAGCTGGTAATCCCACGAGGGCTGATTGGAATTGGCATCGAAGGCGGAGTTGAGAGGATCGACGGTGGTAGGCTGCAAACCGTGATCGATTTTAAAGCGGAAGAACACGTCGTCGCGGGAGGTGAGTTTCTGGTCGATGCGGCCGGCCAGAATCCATTCCTTGGCGAAAGACGTGGGCGTGGAGGTGAATGTTTCCTGGCAAGGTGCGCCAGAGGGAAAACCGGGCAGCGTCAAACCAACGCACTCGGTGGGAGTGCCGCTGGAATTGACGAGAGGAACCGGAGTGACTTGCTTGCCGGCCGCGGCCTTCGCGTAAATATTGAACATGGTTTGGTAAGCGGTGAGTTCGCTGGGTTGAACCGCAGCGATATTCGTAAGCACGGCGGAAGCGAACTGCGGGGTGGGGATAACCTCGCTGTCCACGTTGGGGAGAATGAAACGGAGGCCTTCGGTGTCCAGGAAGAACCAGGTATGGTCCTTGATAATCGGTCCACCGAACGAAGCGGCCCACTGGTTGGCATTGGAAAACGGCCGGGATGAATCCGTGGCATTGGCGAAGAAATCGTTCGAATTCATGGCGCGGCCATTCCAAAAATACTGGGCATTACCATGGAAATTGTTGGTGCCGGATTTGGTCACGTAGCTGACTTGGGCACCGCTTAACTGACCGTATTCGCCGGAATAGGGGTTGGTGATGACCGTGGCTTCCTGCACTTCATTTGAGCCAAGAGTGAGGTTAGTAGCGCCGGAGTTATTGATGTTGAAGTATGGATCCATATCGTTTTCGCCATTAACGGTGTACAGGTTGGAAGTGCCTGGCAGGCCGTTAGCGGTGAAGTTGCCATAGCCCATTCCTGAAGTGACGGCGACGCCGGGAGCGGTGAAGGCCATGGTGGTAATGTCTCCACCGGGGGTAGGCAACAGTTCGACTTCCTTAGGAGTGAACGAGGTTGCGGCTCCTGGCTCCGTGCTGATCAGCGGCGCTTCGCCGGACACTTCGATGGTTTCCGCGGCTTTTGAAATTTCCAGCGCGATATCCATTTGCGACGTCTGGCCCACGGTGACCGTCGTGGTTTGGACAGTCTTCGCAAAACCGGGGACGCTGACGGATACTTCATAGCTGCCCGGTTTCAGCAAAGTGAAGCGAAAAATACCTTCGCTACTGGTCGTCGAGGTTTGCATTTCGCCGGTGTCACGACTTTTCAGAGTTACGGTTGCATTTGCGATGACCGCGCCGGTCGGATCGGTCACTCGCCCGGATATACCTCCGGCGACGAGGGTCTGACTGACCGCGCGATTCCCGAAAAGCAACGTTAGAAAAAACACCACCACCACTCCCGTTCTGAACGATTTCATTCCAAACCTCCTTGACGATCTGGGACCCACCACGGGTGATGGGCGAAGTGCACGCGATAGTCCAACTTGGCCAAGCGAAACACGCGTTATTTTTCAAACGTTTGCGGGAAGAGGCTTTGTGACCCTATGAGTTCGCGTAGACGGCGAAAAAGAGATTCGTCCCAAATTTTCAGCGAGTCGTACCATATTCTGGGGGGAATGAAGTTGCAAAACTCGAGTTGGTAACGCGCGGCTTACCGGCAGATGAGATTCAGGATTTTGTATATTTCGCTCGATCACGAGTTATTTGCAGTTCACATGAAAAACAGCGTGATTCGTCACTGTTTCTGTGGAACCGGCCCCGACATCCTGACGCGCCCTGCTCGTTCGCGCATGGCGGAAGCAACTTTATTTCGAAGCACGCATCAGAACAGGTGCGAGGGTGAATCCCATGAGGAATTTGTTGGCACTCGTTATTGCCGCCGCGTTTACCTTTTCGCCTTTGCGGATTTTTTCGCCGGCAAACTCGCACATCCCCCAACCAAACGGGAAAGGTCGCCCGGTGATCGTGGAGTTGTTCACTTCGGAAGGTTGCTCGAGTTGCCCTCCAGCGGATGCACTGCTTTTGAGATTGGAAAATAGCCAACCGATTCCGGGCGCCAATGTGATCGCGATAGAAGAACACGTCGATTATTGGAATCACCAGGGTTGGACGGATCCATATTCTTCCTCTGACTGGACGTTGCGCCAAGTGGCGTACGTAGAAAAATTCAAGGGGAAAGAACCTTACACGCCACAGACGGTTGTAGACGGTGAAACACAAGTGGTGGGCGGGCAAGAATCCCAAATACAGCAGGTTATTCAGAGGGAGGCTAGCCAGCCACAAACAGAAGTGATGGTTACTGCCGAAGATCCCGGTTCCCATGCAGAGCAGCAATTTCGCGTACGCGTTAGCAAACTGGCGAGCAATAGCGATGGGGATCCCGCGGAAGTGTGGTTGGCGGTAACGGAAAGCGGGCTCGGCAACAGCGTCACTGCCGGCGAAAATGCGGGGCAAGAACTGCGCCACGCGTCAGTGCTGCGCTCGCTTCACAAGATCGGGGTGGCCAAAACCACGGGCGATTCCGCGTTTGAAGGCACACCGCGCGTAAAGTTCAAGCCGGATTGGAAGAAACAGAATCTGCGGGTGGTGGTTTTCGTGCAGGGGAAAAAGTCTATGCGCATCCTGGGTGCAGCATCGGTAAAAGTGGCAGGATAATTGAGTCGCGCTATTCCGCGAGAAAGCTGCTACTTCCAACCCAGAAGTGAGCCAATGAACTCAGGTTTTTCTTATACGTCCGTGAAACCGCCAATTCCTTCCCGCCTTTTATCCGCAGGATGTATTCGCCGGTAGTCCACGGATGAATCTCTTCGACGAAGGAAGTGTTCACCAGAACGGAACGGTGAATCCGAACGAATCCATAGGGCTCGAGTTTCTGCGCAATCGCGCCGATGGATTCACGCAGCAGATACGAACCCGAGAGCCGTTGCAACAAGACGTAGTTCCCTTGCGCCTCGACCACAGCCACGTCCGCGGGATCAATGAACAAGATGCTCTTTTTTGTCTTGATGGCGATCCGAGAACTCCTGGCGACCAAGCTCTCCAACTGAGGCACCAGATCCATTAAGCGCGAGGCGCGTTCGCTCTGGGTGCGGTGAATCGCGTTATCGAGGGCATGATGAATTCGTTCTTCCGAAAATGGTTTCAAGACATAATCCACCGCATTTTTTTCAAACGCGGTGACCGCGTGCTGATTGTGCGTGGTCACAAAAACAATGGAAGGTACCGGCTGTTTCCGTTTCTTTAAACGGTCGACCAATTCCATGCCGGATAATTCCGGCATGCGAATATCCAGAAGGATGACATCATACGGGCGGTCCTGGAGCAAACTTAAAGCATCGAAAGCATCCGCAGCTGAGTCGACAACCTGGAAGTCGTTCCTCGCGCGCAGAATGCGTTCCAACGCGCTCCGTGCAAGGGGTTCGTCGTCGACGATTAATGCGCGCATGGACATTACGCACTCTTGGCCCGCAGGCCAGCGGTTTTCTCTTCAAGTTCGAGTGGATTCGAACCCAGGGCCGGTAGAAGGATGGTCGCGGTAGCCACGCCGTCGCTAATATCCAGCGAAAGGCTAGCCTCATCGGAGTAAAGATAATTCAGCCGCGCTCGGGTATTTTGCAACCCAACACCGGAACCCGGCGTACCTTTGCCTCGCACGGTGTTGCGGACGGTCATTTCCAACTGATTATCCGAGCGGCGCAAAGCAATTTCCAGCCAGCCGCGTTCCCTGGAAGACGCAACGCCATGAGCAATGGCATTTTCTAGTAGCGGCTGGAGGATTAGCGGCGGCACCAGAAGATGTTCGGTCCCAGCTTGAATGTTCCAACGAATTTCCAGCCGGTCGCCCAGGCGCATTTTCTCGATGTCAAGATAAGCCTCTGAAAATTTGAGCTCTTCCTGCAGGGAAATGAGGTCTGCCGTGCCTTCTTCCAGGACCGCGCGCAGGAGATTGGAGAGTTTCAGCACCATGAGTTTGGCACGTGCCCGATCGACATCGATCAACGTGGAAATTCCGTGCAGAGTATTGAACAAGAAATGGGGCTGCAACTGGCTCTTGAGGGATTGCAGTTCGCTTTCGGCGAGGGCCTGTCTCAGCCGGGCCCCCTCGATTTCCTGGTTTCGGGCGCGTGTGAAGTAAGCATACGCGTGGGCGCACACTAGAATCACCAGGTAGTCCCACGTTTGCAAAGAAAACATGCGGCTATTGTCCTGCAAGCTTTGCAACGACCGATGCGTGAATTCCTGGGTTGCCGGGTCCCAGGGAGGGAGCAATAAGGTCCGCAAGCATGCGGACAACACTAGATAAGGAAGTACGCCGAGGACATATCCGGCGATTCGCCGCACGCTCGCCGGTCTGGCGATCGGATAGCGGCGGACGATATAGAAAATAGGGGGCGTGAGGAGCGCGGAAGTCATTTGCCAGGCACCACAAACCAGTAGCAATTGCCAATAGCTCGCGTGAATGCGATCTTGGGAGAGAAGCAGTACCTTTTGCTGGGCCGCCATAATCGGAGAAAATCCCGCCCAGATCACGAGGGACCATAGGTAGGCGCGCGCGATGTTGGAAACCTTCTCCCAGGGCCGTTCCATGGCATGGATTGTACCTGCAATAGCCGATTGGATGCGTTGCGAGGGACGAAACAACAGAAAAACGGTGCAGAACGCCTGAAATCAGGTGCAGCATTCTTATGGCCAGTTTTTCGCCGATGGCGTCCCTCAGGGGAGTTGGGTCGCTGTTTGTGGGACAAATCTCGTCAAATCGTGGGAGCCAGGCTTGTGTTGGTGTCCTGCCGCCGAGGTGTGACGTGAGTTACCGCATGCCAGTGACCCATTCCCCTAGAATTTAGAGGGAGTTCGAGTTGGAGCGCCCGAGGAGAGCCCATGGAGCCATTTCGTCACCACATTTTCGTTTGCACCCAGGAAAAACCGGAGCCCGTGACTTCGTGTCCGGCCAACGGGTCGTGGGGAGTTGTGCGAGCGCTGGAAAATGAGGTGATCTCCCAAAGCCTGGACAACGATGTGCAAATCTCCACGTGCGGCTGCTTGGGTTTGTGCGACGAAGGTCCCATCGTCATCGTCTATCCCGAGGGCGTTTGGTATCGCAAAGTGACCGAAGCGGACATGGCGGAAATTGTCGGCTCGCATCTTCGCGATGGAAAAGTCGTGGAACGGCTGGCGTGGACCGAGGCGGCCGCGATGAAGGCGATGTCCTCGGAGCATCGCGAGCACTTCCGGGCCACGCTGAACGCCCGAGACCGCGCCGGAATTTTGCCCGACGATGTGAACGAAATGATTCGTGGGTTTATGGCCAGTCGCGCGGTGCTGAGTGCGCTCGAACTGGATATATTCACCGCGGTCGGAGGGGGATCCTCCGGCGAGCAAGTAGCGCAGAAAATTCACGCCGATGCCCGCGCCACCGAAATGCTGCTGAATGTGTTGGTGAGCCTAAAGCTGCTAGAGAAGAAGGACGGTATCTTCCACAACACGGCTACAAGTTCCCGCTTTTTCGCGGAAGGTTCACCGGATAATGCGCGGCCCGGCCTGTTGCACACCGTGAATCTTTGGGACAGTTGGTCCACGCTAACCGACGCCGTTCATGCAGGCACCTCGGTGGTTTCCCGCAGTCGCGATTCGCAGAGGGTGGTGTCGTTTATCGCTGCGATGGACCGCAACGCCAAGGAACGCGCTCATGCGGTGGTGAAGGCGGTTGGAACAGAAGGGATTCGCCGCATGCTGGACCTGGGGGGCGGCTCCGGAGCGTATTCGATCGCGTTTGCCCGAGCGATTCCCGATCTAAAAACCGAGGTGATGGACCTGGCGGAAGTGGTTCCCATAACCGAGGGACACATCCGGCACGCGGGGTTGACGGATCAAATCACCGCGCGTGATGGGGACATGCTCCGGGATCCCTTCGGAGAAAGTTACGATCTCATCCTGGTGTCCGCGATTTGCCACATGTTTTCTGCGGAAGAGAACCGCACGTTATTCGAACGGGCGTATCACGCGTTAACGCCTGGTGGCCGGTTGGTTGTACAGGATTTCATTCTCGAGCCAGACAAAACCGCTCCGCGTTTCGCCGCACTTTTTGCGCTGAACATGTTGGTGGGTACTCGGGGCGGGAGCAGCTACAGCGAACCCGAATATACAACGTGGATGGGCGATGCCGGGTTCTTTGAGATGCGCCGCGTCCGGTTGCCGGGTCCGGCTGACCTCATTATTGGCACGCGAGCGTAACCTAGCCGGCTCTTGCCTTCGCGGAGTCGCGATTGTCGCTGAGTGGGTAGCACGAATACGATCGCGACGATCCTCGATTCCGTTATGAAAAGTGACGTGCACCAAAACGAAACGCCTCGGACACAAATTCCTCGGCTATCCTCCAAGTTATTTTTTTCGTTTTTGTTTATCTCCCAGCGAACGTGACACTTCGGCGGGTGTAAACCTTCAGGCCCGGCTCCTCGGTCTGGCCCAGTCCTTGCTTAACCAAGTTTGCGGCCAACTTGGCAGGCAGAATTGGCGAGGCAGAATGCGCCCGACCATAACCGTGCTCTTAGTTACCTTGTTTTTTTCCGCCAGCGCACAGGCGCAGACTCCAGCTCAAAATTCCAGGGCTCCCGAGAAAACGAATCAAGCGGCGGCTGTAACGGCGAGCGGCGCTCCGCAACCTGATTCATCGACCGACTCGCCGCAGGATCTCCTGCCCGTTGGACTGCAGCACCGTCAAGGCACTCTGGATAGTCCGCAAGCGAAGTCCGATGACCAAAGGACCGCGTGTCCTGGCGGCAACGGCAAAGCGTGTGCGTCACTTGGAGGGCGAGTCTACTTTTCGGATACTTTGGCCCTCTCGCGTCACAGCGAATCGTGGGCCGATGCCGCGCGCTCACCGGGAATGCTGCTCTCTTTTGGTTTGCTTACGGCTTCTACCATCGCGGACCTTGAAACCACGCAGTCCTGCATTCACGCGCACAGTTGCCGGGAAGGCGACCCGCTGTTGGGCCAGTCGAGATATCAGGCGTACCCGGTGGCTATGTCCTTCAACGTTTTCGCGTTTTGGGCGACAGCGGAGCAGAAGCGTCACGGACACGGCGCTGCGCCGTTTTTCATTTTGTGGTGCGCGACTGCTGGTCATGCCGCGTTAGCCGCACATAACGCGTCGCTCACCAAATGAGGGTGTCATGAAACTTGTCAGAATAACCGCTGTTTTCCTTGTCCTCGCCTCGATATTGCCGAGCGCGATTGTGTATGCGAGTCCAAAACATAAAACCGTAAGAGCCCTGGTTGCAGGCCGCGTAGTTGTGTCGGCGCGCAGGGTGAACAACGCAATTGAGTACCGCATTGGCGATTCCCGTTATAGCAAAGCAGAGTTGCGCGAAGGCATCGGCGAAATGCGCCTGAGTGCGAGCGAGGATTCTTCCATCGTGATCGTTATGGAGGATACCATGACGCTTTCGGATATTAAGGAAGTTCCGCAGATGGCCTTGGACGCTGGTGTCAAATACGCTCGCGTGTTTGTGTATTGGAAAGGAACTGGGAACATGGCGGAACTGTTTTTCGGTCCGGTGATGAAACACAATCTGGAGCGCCTTCCGGACTGAGAGCCGGCGGACGATTTGCCGGGCTTCTCGATGCTCCGGAATTCCCATCTAGCCACTTCTGGGGTACTCTGCTTCTAACAATGGCGACGGCGGCTAAGTGTCCTACTTCCACCTATCCTCCTTCCACCCCATATAAGAATCTCTTCTCCTCTAAATGGCACGCGGATGGTATCAGCCAAAACGGCACCGACCGCATATGCTCCGCCGCGTCAAGTTTCGTTGGGCCGGAAAGCAAAATGGAGCAGCGTTCCTGCTGCCTGTGCTGCGGCTTGGCGATTGTCGAGCAATCTTTCATTGAATTGTGGCTGATTAGCCGTGCGTGATTCTGCAATGTGCGTGTTTCCTTCGGATTCGCAAGGCGCCCCGAGTTTTCATGATCGGGCGAAATGTTTCCTGTTTGTGTTGATCCCCTGGTTGATCTTGTACGAAGTGCGGGTGGCCCTACCGCCTGCCACAAATTCAATTTCGACGTTTTTTGCGTTCGAGCGGCGAATACCCGTACTGGAGTGGACGGAATTTGTGTACGTGAGCACGTACCTGTGGGTTTGTGTTGCTCCGCTGGTGGCCAGTTCGAAAAAGAGCCTACGGCAATTTTGTATGCGTGGGTGGCTGTCCATGGCGATCGTATTTCCGATGTTCTTCTTTCTCCCGTTCGTAGCCGAGCCTCGCCCATTTGGGCCACACACCTTCGCCGCGAAGTTGGACGCGTGGCAGCGGCTTGTGGACTCACCCGCAGCGGCATTTCCGTCGTATCACGCGGTGTGGGCCCTTGTGGCTTTAGCGGTTTACGAGGAATGGAAGCCCAGGTGGCGATGGCTCTGGCGAAGTTGGGTCATCGCAATTGCGATTAGCTGCGTGAGCACAGGAACACATTCAATCTGTGATGTCCTGGCAGGATTCCTGATTGGTTGGATGTGTTTGCGCGCGGAAAGGCCCTGGCAACGGCTTCAACAATTCGCCGAATCTATCGCGAATTCGTGGAGCGAATAGCGCGTCGCGCCGATGCAGATCCGCGTGGATTCCAGCACGTGTATTTCGCATTGACCGCTGGGATTGCGCTCGGCGTTGATTTCTAGAGTCGAGTCGACGATCCGCCCGGTTGGCATAGAAATCCGCCCAGAAACTCAATTGCAGTTTTTTTTGCGGGAAGGCGCGGCGATTAATCGCTTCCCGCGGGTTTCGCCGCATCTGCACCGGTTGCCGGTGTTGATGGGCGAATCAGGATGGGCCAGCGTGGGAAGGCGTAGTTTCCCGACACATCGTCAATCACATTGATCTGGCAGGTATAGAAACCGGGTTTCAGCGAGTCCAACGGAATTTCCATCTGGAACACGACGGCCTTGCGGTCCGGTGCCGTAATTTCCTGAGCCAGGACAGGCTTGGTCTCGTAGACTTTGGCATCGCCCTGGAGGAACTCAATACTGGTAAGCACGCGTACCGTTTGGTGACCGTTCTTGGCCTCGGTACCGTTGCCACCATTTTCGGCGGCCTTGGCTTTGGCGGAATCGTACACCTCATATTGCAGGTATAACTTCTGGTCCTGCTGAAACACGTGGGTGACGCTGGGCACCAGTTCGGTCTGCTCGGTGATGAGCGGCTGGAATTTGGTCTTCTTGGCTGTGTAGGGGACCCGCTGGCTGCTTAACACCACCGTGCTCATGCGCAGCGGCGCCTTGCGCAAATCCGGGATGCGCACGTCGGTTTCAAACGTGCCCATGCGCCCAGTGCTGTTTTCCCGTACCACAAATTTCAAATGGTAATCGCCAGGGGCCAGCAAAAATCCGCTATTGTACTGGACATTTTTGCGGCGGACCTGCTGAGAACTGTCGACGGCGAGTTTCACAGTGTCTCGCAAGCGCCCAACGGGCAGTTTTCCGTTCTCCAGCACTTGGCCAATAATGTCGATGGTGGCGTTGTCTTTATCCTTGGCCTGGACAAAGGGAATTTGCGAGCCGGGAATCAGTAAAGACACCGCCAAATAATAATGGGTGTCGTCCTGGCGGAAGTAGGCCGCGCCCGCATATACGGGAACGTCTGTTTCCGGAAGCTCGGCGGCTAATTCGTCTTCCAACTGGGTCTCGCGATCTGTGGATTTCATGTGCTGGTAGTCGCGATCCGCATAATAGCCGGCGCGATATTCAAGCTTGATGTCAGGGCGATTCACTTGCACCTTCAGGCGGCGATAACGCCCATCTTTCAGGTGATTGGTGCTGGTGTAACCGAGGACGTAATACGCCGAAGTGTCGCGCTGCACCACGGAAAAGACACCACTCAAATCATTGGTGTCCATGAAGGCCTTGCCACCGGTATCTGCCGCCAAAGTGTACAAAGTTTCCTGCGACGCATCGTTGCCATTCAGGTCGTTCAACACCGATGCACCGGTGTACGCCGATTGCCCGTGCAAACTGGCCGATTGTGCCTGCCCACCCGGCGGAAATGACGAGAGCCCGCGCACGTCTACGGGATAAATCGAGACGTTAGCGCGAACCGCGGCGGCGGTTGCCTCGCGCAGGGCCGACTGGTTATCAATGCCGGATTGGGTGATGCCGTTACTGAAATAGATCAGGCTCTTTTTCTGCGGAATCTTCCCCATCGCCGACATTACCGCTTCCAGCGCGAGCAGCTTTCGATCCGCGCTGAAAGTGTTGTAATCGGTGTCGTCGGGCGTGTAGGAGCCGCTGGTTTCCGCTTCGCCTGATGAACTTCCCTCCGCCCCGTTCTCTAATCCCTGGCCTTCACTGCTGTTATAGGAAGAAAGTTTGGCCAGGATTTTGGCCTTGTCATCGGTAAAGTCCAAGTCCAATTGCAGATTGGTGTCCAACGACATCAGCGCTACCAGGTCCGCGGGCTGCATCTTGGAGTTCACATATTTCTTGGCCGCATCCACGGAGCGGTCGATGTCGTCCGGCTCCATTGCGGAAAAATCAAAGAACATCAGCATCAGGCGGCGGTCGCGCGCATCCAGACTTTTCTGCACGTTCTTGTTCAGCAGGCCCCCTTGCTCTGCGGTGCCCGTGACGGTTTTGCCTGCGGCGCCAGCCATGACCATTTCATCGACTTTTTCAAAATCGAAGCTGGCGAGCTCCTGTTTCTTGCCGTCTTCGTAGAGAGTGAAATCGTCCTTTTTCAGATCTTTGATTAGGTTGCCATGCTTATCGCGAGCCACCACGTTCACCAAAACAATTTCGGTGCTTACTTTTAATCGACCGGTAGTGGCGACTGGGACTTGCGGCTGCGGTGGCGGCTGTTGTTGCTGCTGGGCGAACGAATTTCCGGCTGATTCCCACAGCAGCAGCAGCGCTGTGGCGATAACCCCGAGTTTTGTGTTCCTAGCCACCATTCGCAATCATGACCTAGAAGCGGAACCGCACAATCATGGTAACCCGCCGCATATTACTGACCGCAGTCACCTGTCCAAAGGTGAGGCTGTTCACTGCCGTGTTGATGCTGCTAAAGTATGGCGTATTAAAGATGTTCGTGGCGGATAAGCGCAACTCCAGCGAGCGCGATTCCCGAATCGTGATGGTCTTATTGATCGCCGAATTGAACGTGAATTGCGAGGGACCCTCGATGATGTCGCGACCCGCATCTCCATAAACGGTAGGGCCGACACAGTCCGACTTTCCTGGGACGCAGAACGCCGCAGTATTGAACCATTGCGCGGTAGTCGGGTTGGCCACCGTGAAGGACTGTCCCGCGACCACGTTCGCCCGTATCGACCCGCTTACGCCGCGCACGATGTCTGCCGTAGCCCCCAGAATTTGCGGCGTGAAATACAATCCCGAGGCGATAGTAAAACTGCCGCTCCACTGCCACCCGCCCAAAACGTGCGACATCGCTCCTTTATTAAGAAACCTGCGGTTATCGCCGACGGGCAGGTCATAGATCCAGTTGCCGGTGAAATTGTGTTTTTGATCGAATGTGGATAGACCGCGTTGCGCGGGTAGATCAAATGGATTCTGGATAACCAGTGTTGATCCGCCTCCGATCGAGGAGGCATCATCGATCGATTTGGAGAAGACATACACCGCGTTCACCGCCAAACCTTTGGACATCCTCTTCCTGATCCGAACGGTCCCGGCATGCAGGATCGAGTTACCTTCCGAGGAATCATAAATGAACGGAGTGGAAACTTCGTTCGCCGAACAGTTGTCCTGTACCTCGCACGTCGGTATCAGCGCTCTTTGCGTATCCAGGTCTGTTCCCTTTGCCCCGTTATATCCCACGTTGAGTTGGACGTTGCCGGGAAGCTGCCGTTGTATGTCTAGGTTCCAGATCTGGACGTAACCCAGATGGTAGTTAGGATCGAGCGCATAGTTGTTAGTTATCTTGCTGGAAAATCCACCGGGAAAACCGTTCGTGAGTGTCAGAAGGCTAGCGGCTGGATCGGTAACGTCGGACACCGCATTGGTTTCCGTGGTGGCGAACGGCGGCTGAAAGGCGAAATCGCGGACGAAGGTGCTGTACTGCGCGAGATCGTAATTAATGCCGTATCCAGTGCGCACCACGAAGTTTTTGCTGGCGCGCCACGCTAGTCCCAAACGCGGCGCCCAGTCGTTTCGGTCCGGCCGCACCAGAGATCGCGGGTAACCGAACTCGCCCGGCAACACCAGAGTTCCTACCACTAACTCGGGGTTAAAGTTGACGTCTAGGTTTGCCATCTGATTTCCTGTTTCGATGAATGGGCCATTGTATTCGTAACGGACGCCCAGGTTCAGCGACAAACTCGGCAGCACCCGCCAGTCATTTTGAGCGTAGCCATCGAAGGAGTTCGCGCGGAATTCATAGGCTGTCGCCCCGCCTTGCACAGTGGTTTGTTGCGGCAAGCCCAGCAGAAAATCGGCGAAATCGTTTCCGGTCCCTGGCACCGCGGTGGTGCTTCCCGGCAGGTATTCCGAGGTGGCAAATCCGGTGAAAACGAAGTCGCCCTGTGAATTCTCTGCCGAGCGGAAGCCTTGCATGATCCGTCGATAATCGGTGCCAAACCGCCAATTGCTTTTTCCGTGGGTCCAGACTACCTGGTCGGAAATCGTATAGGTTTGGTCAAGTTCGCGGCTGGGAACCGGATCGCTCAAGTCTCCATAACTGCTGAAAGTAATTCCCGGCAAGCCCCAATCGAACGGAGTGGAAGCAAAAGGAGTGTAAATTCCTGCCTTACCCAACACGTTGGTCACGCCCGAGTAGAGATTGCTGGTGGCGGTACGGTTGTGGTTATAGGTGAAACTCAGGGAGTTGTTCCATTTTCCTTTGCCATACGTCCATCGTGCGTTGCCGTTCCAGCCCTGCGTGTCGGTGTTCCCTGCCAGGGAAGGGAAGGGATTCACAAGTCCGGTGTCCACCCTGGTCCAGTTGAAGCCAATACTGACATTGTTGCGCGGGCCTCGCGAACGTCCACCGCCTCCGCGACCACCGCCCCCTCCTCCCCCGAATGGGCCGAAGGGCGAGCCCGCGCCGCTAATGAAATTATGGATCAAGCGAAAACTTACGTTGTCGGTATTGCTTTCGTCTTTGACTACATATTGAAAATTCTGCAACGCGCCCGGCATGTTGGGCAGGGGAATGTACTGCAACAAAGCTGCGGCCGCAGGACTGAATTGCACAGGGTTGATGGTGTTGTCGGGATAAGGTAGGCCTGTCTTAGGATTGTAGATCGTCACGGGAGCGCCATTCTGGGTGAGCCCCGCAAAATCTCCGCCTCGTTCTGCTACTGTCGGAACTGTGCTCAAAGCATCGTAAGGCGTGCTGCCGCGCACGCCGTACCACCCGCCGGTAATGAATGTGCTGTTGCTGAAATCGAACAGTCCCGGAATTTTGAAGGGAGCCCCGATGAATGCGCCCACCTTGAGCTGGTTGTAGCCGGACTGCGGTACCTGCAGCCCGTTCAACGAATAAGGACGAGCATCGAGCCCGGCATTGTCATCTTGCACGTACAAAAACCCGTGGGGCTGATTTAGATTGAAATTGCGGCCAAAGCGTCCAATCGCGATGGGGCCGCCGCCTCCGCCAAACCCGCCACCCGGGCCTCCACCTCCGGGACCGCCACCTGGTCCGCCAGCGGGTCCGCTCCCCGGACCGTTACCCTGAAAGACCATAGGTCCGTATGGTGTATTTCCACCCTGCAGCTGTGCGCGCTGCTGATACTGCTGGATGCGCTGCTGAAGATCGTCTTCGCTGCCGCCTCCAAAATCCTGACTACGTCCCTGCGCCCCCGCGACGCTGACGGATTCCGTGGCTATGTCAGCGCCAGCGCCGTTCATGGGAAGGCTCGACAAGTCATTTGCGGTTACCGACCCATTTCCATTTCCCGCTTCTCCCAGATTGGCGAGACCACTTTCCACCGCTAGGCTTTGGAAACCGCGACCCGCATTCGCCGCTGCGCTTGCGCGGTTGGCTTGCTGCTCCTCTTGCTGACGCGAAGCCAGAACCAACTGCCCGTCCACTTTTCCTGAGGGATTGTCAGGGTTGAGTATCACTTCCTGAGTGAGCGGGGCGAATCCCATGAACTCAACTCTGACCACATAACGGCCGCGCGCCAGCCCTTTGAAGACAAATGAGCCATCCACAGCGGTGGCGACGCTCGCTTTCTTGCCGGTAAGTACGTTCGCTGCGGTTACCGTGACGCCGGGCAAAGGAGTCTTGCCGCTCTTTACTGTGCCGGTGATCTGAAACGTTGTCGGAGGCGGAGGAGGAGGAGGCTGCTGCGCGAACCCAGGCTCCTGGGCGCGACCGAGGCAGACCAAAAGGACTGCGCAGATGAACGCCAGGCAAAGCAGCACTATCAATCCGCGCAGGAAACCTTTCAATTGCGCTACTCCTGAGGTTTCGGGGCAGTCGACTCGGGGCCAGCCGGTTTGGCCGTGCCGCCCTGAGACTGCGACATGAACTCCTGCATACGCTGCCACTGTTCCGGGCTCATGACCATGACATTCTTCGGGACGAAAACCACATTCTGCACCGCGCCGCGGGCCATAATGTGGTCACCCGTCTTGATGTCGGCCATGGTAATGCTTTCGCGGCCGCGCCGCAGGGAACTATCTTCGGTGAGTTCCAAAGTTTGGGTGACACCGTCGGTGCGCACAACTGTTATTTTCGGGGCGTCAATGGACTTGACTTCACCGGCAACGTAATCCTTTCCCAACGTACCGCTCATCATCATGCCGCCACCGGGCCGGCCGCCAGGCGCCCCGCCGGGGCCTCCACCCATCATTCTACCGGTGCGCCCACCAATCATCTTCGCGGTCACGCTATTGTCGGAATTCTTGTCGCCACGGACGAAGATCATATCGCCAACCTTGAAGTCCGAAAGCTTTGCGGGTTGCCGATCTTTGCGGTACTCCGTCTGAGTCGTGAGCTTTACTGTGACAGCCTGCCCATCTGGGCCAGTAATATCGATGGAGCCGTCGTGGACTGCGGTGATTTTGCCGAATACGGGTCGCTGTCCACCTTCCCGCGACCTGCCCTGACCCTGCCCCTGCCCTTGATCTTGAGGAGGTCCAGACGGAGCATCCTGAGACTGCACCACGGTTGCGCTGAGCATCCCGAAAATGCCCAGGAATAGAATTAGTCGAAGATTGCGATTCAATTTACACCTCTCGTGCCTGTACTGGCCGCCAAGTGCTAGGTTCTTAGACGCTGACGCCGGGTTGCGCGTAACTGCCGTTTTTGCACAAAGGCTCCACGGCCTCAGTAAGTGTTCCCATTATGTGCTAGTAAGGTTCCCTGAAGTCGAAGACCACGGGAAAAGATTTCTTTGGCGCGCGCCCACGGTAGTGCTTGTTTGCGGGATCAGGCCGCGCTTTCGGCTTCGCCGACGCTGAAATAAACGCAGTCTGGATGCTGGAACACGAGTGCGCTTACGCTGGCTTCTGGATCCATCATGAAGCCTTCGGTCAATTGCACCCCAATGTCTTCGGGTCGCAGCAGCTTCCAAATGCCGGTTTGATCTTCCAGATCGGGGCACGCAGGATAACCGAAACTGTAGCGCTTGCCGCGATAGCGGGAAGTGAAACGCTGCGCCATGGTCATTTCCGGAGAATCGGGGAAGCCCCAATCTTCGCGGATGCGGCGATGCAGCCATTCCGCGCAAGCCTCGGCACCTTCAATCGCCAAAGCCTGCAGGCCATGTGACTTGAAATAGTAGCCCTCGTGTTTGGCTGCTTCAGCGCGGTCACGAATACCTTCACCGGCGCTGACCACGAACACAGCGATGTGGTCGCGCTGGCCCTCGCGCGGAGCGAGTACGTAGTCACTCAGACACAGCTGGTCGCCGTTTTTCTGTCGCTTAAACTGCCAAGTGTGCAGCGGCGATGCGGTTCCGGGCGCGAAAAGGTGTAACGCATCTCCGTCGGGCTCAGTTTCGAAAAACTGCCACACGGCGCGCACTTTCATAAATTTGGCGGCTTCGTTCTTCACTTCTTCCATTTCGTTGAAGAGCTCGACGGCTTTGGCTTCGCGTGCTGCCAAATCTTTCTCGAAATTGCCGCGATAACCCATGTGGCGGCCAAAGAGCATAAATGGGTTGATGTAACTCCAAACTTCGCGTAAATCTGGAACCACACGCACCTTGCGCTCGAGCGAAGCTACGGCCGGAATTGGTAAATCGGTGCGCACCTTGGGCGAGTGCGTCACCGAGGGTTTCTCGACGAGCTTCACCGTGGTGGTAACCTTCACACCGTTGCCGTTAGCATGTTCCGCAATCACCCGTTCTCTAGCGGCTGGATCCATAAGTTCATTCATCAAACGGAGGCCGGTCATGGCGTCTTTGGCGTAGCAAACGGTTCCGCTATAACTTGGGGCAATTTTCTGTTCGGTGAACTTGGCGCTGAGCGCGGCTCCGCCGACCAAGAGTGGAACTTCGATCCCAGCTTCTTTCAAATCGTTCGCTGTGATGACCATTTGCTGCGCACTTTTCACCAGTAGGCCGGAGAGGCCGATCGCATCCGGCCGATGTGATTGAAATGCCTTGATCAGTTCTTCCGGCGGGACTTTGATTCCCAGGTTGACTACGTCGAAGCCATTGTTCTTCAGGATGATTTCGACGAGGTTCTTGCCGATGTCGTGGACATCGCCCTTAACGGTCGCAAGAATCACTTTGCCGCGCTTGGAGATGTCGGCCTTCTCCATGAATTGTTCCAAGTGGCTCACAGCGGCCTTCATCGCTTCAGCCGATTGCAGCACTTCCGCTACGATCAGTTCGTTGGCGTTGAACAGGCGTCCTACTTCGGCCATTCCATTCATCAACGGGCCATTGATAATGTCCAGTGGAGGTGTGCCTTCGGCACGCTTGCGATCCAGATCCTCGACCAAGCCGTCGCGTGTGCCCTCAATGATGTAGTTGGCTAGGCGCTGGTCGAGCGGCTGATCTTCCTTCTTAACCTTTTCCTTTTTTGCCGCGGTGCGAAAATGTTCGGCAATGGCGGCGATGTGGAATTGATTCAGGGCTGCTTTTTGTTCTTTCGTTTGCTGGCGCCAATCCCTGGGCACATTTCGCAGCAGTTCGGCTTGCGGGTGATTCTCAGGAACCTCTTTGGGAGCGTGTTGAAACAACAGATTCTCCGCAAGGCGGCGCTCGTGCTCTGGAATCGACGGAAAGCGTTCCAGCTTTTCCGCGTTCACGATAGCCAGATCCAGTCCAGCTTTCGTGCAGTAATAGAGGAAGACCGAATTCACCACTTCGCGCGCGCCTGGCGGCAATCCGAACGACACATTGGAAATGCCCAGAATCGTACGGGTATCCGGCAGCGCTTCCTTGATGAGGCGGATACCTTCCATGGTTTCCACGGCGCCACCGATATAGTTCTCGTCGCCCGTGGCACAAGGAAAAACTAATGGGTCGAATACGATGTCTTCCGGTGCGATTCCGTATTTCGTCGTGAGCAGATCATACGAACGCTTCGCGATGGCCAGCTTTCGCTCTCGGGTGAACGCTTGCGCCTGCAACTGGTCTTCGTCGATGCAGCCGACCACAATGGCCGCGCCGTATTCGTGGGCGATGGGCACGACCTTCTGGAACTTCTCCTCGCCATCTTCCAAATTGATGGAATTGATGATGGCTTTGCCCTGGCAGTAGGTCAGCGCCATTTCCACGGCTGAAGGATCGGTGGTATCGATCATGATCGGGGTTTTGATCTTGCGGATGAGCTTGTCGTAGAAGACCGGGATGTCCTTCTTCTCGTCGCGTTCAGTGCTTTGCAGGCACACATCCACGATGTGTGCACCGCCTTTCACCTGACGGCGCGCAATCTCGGTGGCCTCTTCCCATTTTTCTTCGCCAACCAGGTTCTTGAAGAGCCGCGAGCCGATCACGTTGGTACGTTCACCGACGAGCAACGGACGCGTGGCATCATCGGCTTCGATGGTTTCGATGCCAGAGTAGATGGCGCGGTGTGGTTCGGCGGGGCGTATACGCGGTTTCTTACCTTCGACCATTTGGGCGATGGCGCGAATGTGCTTTTCCGTTGTGCCGCAGCAACCGCCAACCAAATTCAGCCAGCCGTGATTGACGAACTTTTCGAGTTGCGCGGCCAGCGTGGTCGGCGTTTCCAGGTATTTTCCTTCTTCGTCGGGCAATCCGGCGTTTGGATAGCACGACACGAATTCGCCCGTAAGCTCGCTCAGCGTACGAATGTGATCGGTCATGAACTCCGGGCCAGTGGCGCAATTCATGCCGAAGGCCAGCGGATGCGTGTGGCGCAATGACGCCCACATGGCTTCGACCGTCTGCCCGGCTAGCATCGAACCCATCGGTTCGATGGTGACAGAAATAATGTATGGAACCGGTTGGCCAATCTCTTTGGACAATTTGTTAGTGGCCAGGGTTGCGGCTTTGATATTGCGCGTGTCCTGGCAGGTCTCCACGAACAAAAGATCCGCGCCGCCGTCAATCAAGCCTTTGGCCTGCACGTAATAAGAATCGAATAAGCCTTCGAATGTGACGCCGCCGGTCACGGTGATGGCTTTGGTGGTTGGCCCCATTGATCCAGCGACGAAGCGTGGTTTGCCGGGCGTGGAAAATTCGTCAGCGGCTTGGCGAGCCAATTCCGCGGCGCGCCGATTAAGTTCGTGGGCGTCGGACTGTAGACCGTACTCCGCGAGCACCAGTGGAGTGGCGCCAAACGTGTCGGTTTCCACAATGTCTGCGCCCGCCTCGTAATATTTGCGGTGAATATCGAGCACCACGTCAGGGCGCGTGCGGACCAGATTCTCGTTGCAACCCTCGAGCGCGGGCCCACCGAAATCGGCGGCGGTGAGGTTGCGCTGTTGCAGCATGGTACCCATCGCGCCATCCAAAACGAGGATGCGCTCTGCCAGCAGCTCGCGAAGAGCCTTTTCCGATTGTCTGAGGTCCCTCATTCTGCTTTGATCCTCATTACGCCGCGACCAATTGCTCCGTCCCTTCGAGCGCGGAGAGCACTCCCTCGGCGCTCGAATGACGTTTACTGCCGTTCCATTGAGCCCATTCGCGGCTGGTCCGCTAACCGAGCTTTCTAGCTTATTTTACGTGGCTTTTCTTCACGAATCGAATCCATTGGCCGAGCGGATTCTCCCGCTGAAAGGGGGCCCTGTCCGGTTCAATGGGCACAGCCAACGGGCCCTCCCACGGTTGCCAAGGCCCTGAAAACACGCCGTATCCGTCAGTAACAACTCGTGAACATCGGAGCCCAAGGTCCTTGCCCCTTTGCGTGGGTTTCACTACCCTCAAGTACAGTGAGTACTGTGGCGACGAAAAGAATGTCCTCCAAACTTACAGTCTGTCTGCTTTCCCCGCACCCTCTGGTGTTAAGCGAATTCGAACGACTCTTGTCAAAGGCCTCGCAATTCAAAGTGATCCCGAAGCAGTTGGACTCCACGTTGGCGCCGGACCTGCGGAGCCTGGAACCGCCCAAGGCACAGGTCTATGTTATTGATGCGCACGCGGCCCGCCAGGCTACCGGGGCCTTGCTGACGAATATCTTGGAGCGCTACCCCGAGGCGCGGCTGATTGTGGTAGGCGACTCGGTGAGCGACGCAACCAGCTTTTCGCTTTTGCGTTTGGGCGTAAAAGGCATTCTTACGTACGCCGAGGCGCGGGACCAGCTCTCTCGGGCGTTGCCGCTTGTCTCCAACGGCGGCTTCTGGGTCCCGCGCTCCGTGCTTTCTGGATTCGTGGATTCGATTCTCAGCAACCAGGGCCGCCGCTTGAAAACCGACGCGGTCACCAACCTGAGCCGGCGCGAGCAGGAAGTCTTGGATTCGCTGCTGGAAAATTTGTCCAACAAAGAGATTGCCAGCAAACTGAATATCGCCGAGCGCACCGTGAAATTCCACGTATCGAATCTGCTCAATAAATTTGGAGTACGGCGACGCGCGGATTTAATCCTGCTCACCTTCCAGCGGCGATTGGCTTCCCAGGCGCAATAAGCGGCTTATTAAGAGCGATTTTTATTTCCGTGAGAATTGCAGAGTTGAAACCCATCAAGAATTTGGACCGAGCAGTTCCAGTCCCCGATCGGCTTGATCCGCCACCGGAGTGTTCGGGTAATCCTTTTTCAACCGCTCGTAAAGCGCCGTCGCCTTCTTGGGGTCGGTTTGCGTGTATATCCCAGCAAGTTCGAGTTGTACCATCGCCTTCGGCACCAGCACCGATCCGGCATTGGTCAAGCCCTCCAGGATATTGATCGCTTCGGTCTTGTTGCCGTTGCGTTCGGCGATCAGCGCGCTCTGATATTTCGCCAGCGCGGAGAGTTCTTTGTCCGAGCCTGCATCCAATCTCTTCAATTCTTCCGAGGCTTGATTCAGGCGATCCAAATCCATCAGGCAAAGCGCCGAATAGTAGCGCGCCAATTTACCGGGATTAGTGTGCGGGTATTGCGCGGCCACGGCAGCCAACTTCGGTTGCGCGTCTTGGTCGCGCTTCTCCGCAGTGGGGTAAGTTACTTCACCTGGCAGCGCGGGTTGTCCGGAAGTGGCCACTGGGGCGTTAAAAATCTTCATTGCCTCATCCAGTGCAACCTGCGCTTGCGCAGTCTGGTGCTCGTGGTAGAACTTCCAGCCCAGATACCCGGCAGCAGCCAGAATAACCACCAAGAGCGCGATGGACGCCAAGCGGGTATGCGAAAGTACCGCCTCCGCGCCGTGTTCGAACGTCTCCCGGACCTTGTCCTGCTTCAATTCCTTACGCGAAATATGCTCGGCCACAATGCTTCTCCCCACCCCGATCAAATTAGATCAGAACTTTCATGCTAGCACAGGTGCCCAAGTCCCCGCGAAGCCGGGGGAAACCAGATTGCTGTTAATTTGCGACGACTTCGAGCTATTGAACGTTATCGACCTCATTAGTAATGCTTGTGAAAGCGAGCCTATGGCAATTGACCTCCGTCTACTTAGACGTGATAACTTGGAGCCATGCAGGCGGGTTGCATTCATTGTGGGCAACAGCATCTGCTGAACGACGCTGTGCTGGCAAAGCATGCCAAGGTTCAGTTTCGCTGCACCAAATGCGGGCAGTCCACCATTATCGAGGTGCAGCGCCGCGCTGACGAAACCATGGTCATCTCGCCCATGCCCTCTTTCGCACGGGCCGATGCCTCTACTACCCGTTTGCAAGCTCCTTCTGTCGACGACAGCCCCGATCTGCCCCCAGGAGTCGGAGCCGTCCTGACCGTCACCAGCGGGCCCGAACTCGGGCATTCTTTGACTCTCACCAAGACTCGCGCGATCATCGGCCGCAAAGGCGCCGATTTTGCCCTGAACGACCCAGAAGTTTCCCGCCAGCATTGCCTGCTCGAAGTGCGCGACGGCTTCGTAAGCCTGAAGGATTTGGACTCCACCAACGGTACCTTCTTCGAAGACGAACGGGTGCGCGCCGCGGTTCTACAGGATGGGGCCGAATTCCGCGTAGGCAGCAGCACCATCCGGCTCAGTTTCCGTTCAGCAAAATAACGAACCATTCGAGGGTGTGAGCTGGGTGCCCCACACGCCGCCGTTGCGTGTGGGATCTTTCCAACGTCTAGACTATGAACTTCTGACTTCTGGACTTCTCTAACCTCAATCTCTAACCTCTCCTCCTATGAGATACTGGCGCCGGTAACTCCAGCGTGGCGCATCAATGAACCGCCTCAGTGTGTGTTTGGTCGCTCAGAATGAACAGGACAATTTGCCGCGGGTGCTTAGCTCGGTGCGGGAAATCGCCGACGAAATCGTGGTAGTAGACGGCGGCAGCACCGATCGCACCCAGGAAATTGCTCGCGAATATCGCGCGCGGGTGTTCGTGCGAGACTTTACCAATCACGCGGACCAAAAAAATTACGCAGCCTCGCTCGCCTCGCACGATTGGATTTTCCTGCTGGACGCCGATGAAGAGCTGAGTGAGGAACTGAGAGAATCCGTCCGCCGTTGGAAGATCAACGAGCCACAGTTTGCCGTCTACGAAATGGCTCGCATCACCTGGTATTTAGGCGCGTGGATTCATCACTCCCGCTGGTATCCAGACTGGCAACGCCGCATTTACCGCCGCGACCAAGCCTCCTTCAGCGGTGCCGTTCATTCCGCTCTCCGCTACCAGGGCAAAATCGGCCGCCTCCAGGGCAATCTGTTGCACTACACCATTCGTACCTTTTCCGAGCACGAAACCAAGCTCGAAAAATATACAACCGTCGTCGCGCGGGAAATGTTTGATCAGGGACGGCGTGACTGGCGCGCGGCCATGTGGTTTGCCGCGCCTTGGAGCTGGATTCACCATTTCTTTCTCGGCGCCGGTTTCCTGGATGGCTATCGCGGCGCGCTTATCGCACAAATGGCCGCTCGTGGGGTCCGTTTAAAATTCCAAAAATTGGGGAAATTGGTCGAGGACGAAAATCGCCTGAAGAATCGCGGTGCGCCGTGATTCCGCTAATTGTGGATCTGGAAACGCAATGGCGCGGAGGCCAAAACCAGGCTCTGCTGTTGTTGAAGGGGCTGTACGAGCGTGGACATCCCGCGGAATTGGTGGCGACCCACGGCTCGGCGCTCGGCCATCGCGCAAAAAAGGCCGGCATCTTCGTGCACGGCGTTTCGCGGGGTATGTTCCGCCTTCCAGCGGCACGAGAAGTTCGCTCGCTACTTGCGGACGGACGCATCGAACTGGTTCATGCAAACGAAGCGCATGCCGTGACCGCTGCGTGGCTGGCGATGGTAAACCGTAATCTGCCGTTAGTGGTTTCCCGTCGCGTGGGTTACCCGTTATCCAGGGGATGGCTTGCCCAAAGCCGGTACCGTAGGGCCGACTGCATCCTTGCCAATTCCCAGTGGGTAGCCAATCAGGCAATCGCTTCCGGCGCGAACCGGGAGAAGATTCGGGTGGTTTACGAAGGCACCGAGATTCCGGTGCCACTGACGGCAGATCAACGGTCCAAAGCGCGACAGCGTTGGAAGATTGCCGAAGGCATTCCGCTGCTGGGGTGTGTAGGTGTGCTGCTTTCCGACAAGGGCCAGGAATGGTTAATTCGCGCCTTAGTCGAAGTACGCAGAGATTTTCCCGAAGCTCGTCTCATTCTCGCCGGTGATGGTCCCTGCCGCCACGACTTGGAGAAACTAGCCGAGTCCTTGGGAGTATCGGCTGCCGTGATCTTCGCGGGTTTCGTTAAAGACGTGGAGTCCGTCTACGCGGCATTGGATGTATTCCTTCTGCCCTCATTTTTCGAAGCGTTCAATAATTCTCTGCTGGCCGCCATGGCTTACGAAATTCCTTCCATCGCATTTTCCCGCGGCGCTCTCCCCGAGATCATTGAGGATGGAAAAAACGGATTGTTGGTTTCCGGACCGGATGTCACCGAAATTGCTGCAGCCGTCAAGCGCGTGCTGTGCGACTCCCAGTTCGCCGGTAGTCTGGGCCAAGCCGGACGCGCCAGTGTAGCAACAAACTTCACCGCCGATCACATGGTCGAAGGCACCCTGAAGGTCTACGCCGAACTCCTCGAATCCCCTCATTAAATCCCGGTTTTTGCTCCGTCATTCCGAGCAACGCGAGGAATCTCTCTTCGCGGCTGTGCCTGTTACTTCCCAAAATAGCGAAAGCGCCGAGCGGCTCCTTCTCCGAACCGTCCGACGCTTTGCTTTTGCGCAGTAAACTGATTCCTTAAGAATTGTTCCAGCAGTTCCCTCCCGTCCGCTCGCCGGAAAATCGTCAAGCTAATTTGCAGATTGAACTACCCATCGCCCCGTGGACTCGAGGAACTCCACCCCGATCGCATAGCCGTCGCCATGCAACGGTTGGCAGTAGGCCACCCGAGCTGCGGAACGAAACTCTCCTGTGCGCGACGCCAACGTCAGCGCCGCACCTTTATCCCATCGGCGCGTGCTCACTACCCGCGCTCCCTTGGCGCTCACGTTTTCCGTAAACGTGGCTTCCACGCCAGGTACTTGCCGATGGCCTTCGAGCACCACCGGAATTTCCATCGGTATGCGGTTCTCGCTGCGATTAAAACGAAATTGGTTTCGGTCATGCACGCCGCATTTTCCTCACAAGCACGCGGCGATGCGCGTGATCGAATTGATTGGGTTGCCGCGATGCTTCATCCGGTAGAGTGTCCGGTCCGCCGCCGCCAAAAGTTTTTCCGCGGTGTCGCCATCTTCGGGAAACGCCGCAACGCCCGCACTTACGGAGAGCGCCGGCTGTTCATTCTCGGAGGCCAGCCGTTCCCGAACTCGCGCAGAAACGCGAGCTGCAATTTCTTTGGGAGCTTCCGGCAGCACCAGCGCGAATTCATCACCGCCATACCGCGCGGGCGTATCGATAGCGCGCGAATGATTGCGCAGGATTTTTCCTAACCGCACCAGCGAGCGGCTGCCAATCAGGTGGCCGTACCGGTCGTTAATGGCCTTCAGCCCATCCATATCCAGCAGCACGATGCTGAAGGGCCGGTGCGTGCGCCGGGAACGGTCCAGTTCCGATTCGATTACCGCGATCAACCTCCGGTAGTTGGCCAGGCCCGTTAACGGGTCACTGATCGCCAGCGAGCGCACCTGATCAAATAGCCGCGCCTGTTCGATCAGCGCTCCGCACAGAATGATCGCGTAGCTAGCTACCTTGGTGAGTTCCGCGATGAAGAACGGGCCATCAAACAGCCGCCGCGAGAAAATCGCCGCCAGATGGCAGGCGGTGTTGAGCAGTGCCAACAGAAAAAGTGAATAGTCGTAAAGAAAAGCTTCGTCGTCGTTCTTCTGCCGCTCCTGGAAACGGCGATAGAAGAAAATGGCTGCCATCGCGTACAGCGCGCCCGGAAGAAGTTCCCAGGGCCGGGAGAAAAACGCGCCATATTTCGCGATGGGTGTGGCCGGCGCGGCAATGAACGCTGCGCTCGTGATGTACGCCGCCGCTGCCACTACGAACAGCGCCCCCGCGGTTTCCCGGCTGGGCTGGCGCGAGGTTGGCAGAAACCGCTCCACCGCCAATGCTGCCAGCAGCAGAACTGCCAGGAGCGTCCGCCCAACCATCCAGCCCATCGGCACGTGGGAGAGTGGAACCTGACCAGTGTGAAGCAGATCGTTGAGACCGAAGTAGCCGATGGTCTCAATCATTCCCGACAGCACGAATCCGAACGCGAGAATCAGCGCGATGCGATCGTGGGTGCCCCGGAAACGCACCAGCGCATTTGCGGCATAACAAAAACACAGCAGCGACCCGCCGACTTCCAGATACAGGTAGGTTGTGGGGGCGCCGACGACGTGGGCTAATCGCGAATACAGCACCGCACCAAGGACCAGCGCCAAAAACAGGCTATAACCAATAAGAGGCAGCCTGCCACGGTCTTTCCGGAGAAAACCGGTGATTGTTGCCCAATCCCCCAAAACAACCCCCAATCGCCGGGGAAACCCGGCAACACCAGGGATTGCACGTACATGCCCCTTTCGGGTATTGCATCACACTCCGTAATTGACTGAAAAAGCTAGCCTTACAGATGCTTCATCGCGGGGGTGTACCACTTGAGACTGGCTGGAGACGCAGAACGGCTCGGCAGGCGTCCTGTTTTGAAACAATATCGCGAATGTATCCAGATAGTTAGCAGGCGTTTGAGCATAATATGGCCCAAAATCGCACAGAGTCTCATCCTGAGACTGTCTCACCCGGGAAATTGCGACTTTTCAGGCTTTTGGCGCGGGCGGCGGCAGGTCCCGCGCGCTAATTGGGCAAGTAAAACTCTGCTTCTTGTGGGTACCATCGCAGAATGGCGAATTTCCTGAGTGTCCGCACCGGCATACGGTCACCGCAGTCCTGCCTGCAAGACCAAACGGCTTGCCTTCCTGATCTACCACTTCAAAATCACCTTCGATTCGAATAGGGCCATTGCTGAACACCGTTACCTTAGTTGCTGCCACGAATTCCTCCGTTGTGAATTACTTTTGTTCTTGCCTTCTCGCTCGCCACTCCCCACAAAAACCGTCTCAAGCCCCCAAAAAAAAACAACGTCGTTTCGAGCGTAGCGAGGAATCTCTCTTCGATCCCTTCGTCTTGCCTCGCCACTGGAGTTCTAGTAGCGGGCCACCGATGGGTCCACTTCTGTCGACCAGGACAGAATCCCGCCACGCAGATTGTAAATTTTCCGGAAACCTGCCTGGCGCAGGAAGTCCACCGCTTGAGCCGAACGCTTGCCGCTTTTGCAATGGGCGACAATTTCTCGCGCCGAGTCCAGTTCATGCACGCGCCGGGGCAACTCACCCAGCGGAATCAAGTGGCCCTTAAGATTGCAGATTTGATATTCGTGTGCCTCGCGCACGTCCAAAATAAAAATGTCATCTCCCCGGTCCAGCCGCTCCTTCAATTCGCGCGCGGTAATTTCCGGCACGTGCAAATCGCTCTCCGGCTCCTCTTCGCCGCGGATCCCACAGAATTCGTTGTAATCGATCAGTTCGTGAATCTTGCGATGCGTCCCGCACATCGGACAATGTGCGCTCTTCCGCAGTTTCAGTTCCCGGAATTTCATGGCCAGCGCATCAAACAGCACCAGCCGTCCGGCCAGCGATTCTCCCCGCCCGATGATCAGCTTGATGGTTTCCAGTGCTTGCAGCGAGCCTATAATCCCCGGAAGCACCCCGAGCACTCCTCCTTCGGCGCACGATGGCACCAAGCCCGGCGGGGGCGGCTCAGGGTACAGACACCGGTAGCACGGGCCGTCCGGCATTCCAAACACGGTTACTTGCCCCTCAAAGCGGAAGATAGACCCGTAGACGTTAGGTTTGCCCAACAAAATGCCCGCATCGTTCACCAGATAGCGCGTCGGAAAATTGTCGGTGCCATCAACAACGACGTCGTAATCCTTGAATAACTCAAGCGCATTTGCGCTCGTCAGTTTCGTCTCGTATGTGGTGATTTGCACATCGGGATTCAAATTGCCTAACCTTGCGGCAGCCGCCTCCGTTTTTGGCTTGCCCACATCACTGGTGCCAAAGGTTACTTGTCGCTGCAGGTTCGTGAAGTCCACCACATCGAAATCGACCAGACCGATGTGCCCGACGCCCGCGGCCGTAAGGTACAAGCCCAACGGGGCGCCAAGTCCGCCAGTCCCAATCAGCAGCACTCGTGCCGCCTTCAGCTTGAGCTGGCCCTCCATGCCCACTTCCGGCATGATCAAATGCCTGCTGTATCGCAAGATTTCTTCGTTCGTCAGACTGGCTGCCGCTGGCTGTCCGGGCAGCGCCTGTGTGTTGGTCGACATGTGTGGTTTCCTTCCTATGATTTTACGCGGAGACGGCCCTGCGGCAAAGTAATTCGGCCAGCTTTACACCGGCACCCGGATTGTTTAGTCTCAAGAGACTATGTGGAATGTGGATGAGCGCTTCGAAAAGAGAACCATGGACACCCTGGCGTCGCTGGGCTTTTCCGTGGGCAGCACCCGCGGCGTCGTCCGCGTCGAGAAATACGGCTGCGGTGCGGAATTCCGGCAGAATCCGGATGGTCGCTTCCAGATGACCATTCTTCCCACCATCATGGCAAACGGCCAGTTTGCACGCGTGTGGGACGCCGGTTATCAGAAGTTTCTACTCACCGATGATGGCACCAAATTACCCGCGCTTTCGTCGCAGCTCGTTAATTTGCGGAAATTCAACGAGGAACTCCGCACCGCCCTCGGCGTGCCCACCTTTTACAATGAAGCCATCGGTTCGGTCGCTTCTGTCAGCGTCTATGATCGAGTGAAAGGCCGACCGGGAGACGACCCCGACAAAACGGTAGGCGCTCACGAACCTTTAGACGAACACTAATTGCCTTGCGCTAAACCTGTTTTTTTGAAACTCGACGCGCGATCACGGGCCTGTTCTAATTGCCGGCGGAATTGTCTTGGCTCGATCCGGTGTTTAGCGGCCTTGTGTGCGCCGATGAAGATTACTGGAATGTCCCAGCTATAGCGCTCCGCCAGCTCTTCGTCTTCATCTATATTGACTTCTCGCAGGGTAGCGCCAAACTCTTTCACCAGCGGACTCATTACCGCTTTCGCCTCTTCGCATAAATGGCAGCCTGGACGACCATAGATCGTCAGTTCGAGCGGATTGGCCGAAGCCAGTCGCGTGTCCTCAGGATGCGCACTCATGGCTTCAGATTAGAGTACTTCTGATATGGTCCTGCGTGTGGATAAAAACTGTATGCGCGATACAATTCGGCAATCTGCCGTAAGTGCCCCAGGTCATGATTGGCAAGTTCGTGCAGCATTTCCGACAGCGTGATGACGCCCAATTCGGCGTGCCGTCCGGATTTCTTCGCGGCATTTTCTTCAGACCCAGCGTCATATTTCGGCAAAGTTGGCGACGTCTCCAGGACGATGCGCCGGGCGCGCTGCCCATAGAGTTTCTCAATCATTACCAGGTGTCCCAGAACCTCGGCAATTGACCAGCGCTCGGCAGCCGGCTTCCATTCCAGCGCCTCTCCCGGAACGTCACGCAGCAATAGTTCCAGCAGCGCGGGCATCTTTTCCAGCATCGAGATCGGCCCCTGGATTGGAACTGGAGAAAGGGGTTGCATCACGGGTCTCCCGAAGGCACGCTCATTGTAAGATATGTTGCTTTAGACGCAAGCGCAGCATGAAAGATTACGATTTCTGGGAGGGTCGATGGGTAGAGTTGTCGCGTTGATGGACGACCTGTTCTTTCAGATGAAAGTGGCCGAAACCGCCAAGCATCTGGGCGTGGAATTCAAAGTCGCAGCCGATGGCTCCGTTCTCGCTACCATGCTCGACCCGCCCACCAAACTGGTCATTATCGACCTGAATTCCAAGAACGGTCCGTTGGCAACCATTGTCCGTTTGCGCGCAACCCAAAAAGAGTTGCCGATTATTTCATTTTTGTCCCATGTGCAGCGAGATCTAGCGGAACAAGCCAAAGCGGCAGGTGCCACGGAAGTGTTGCCTCGCTCGCTCTTCACCCAAAATCTTCCCAGCATTCTGTCGGCGGCGAAGGATTGAGAGGAAAGTTTGAAAGTTGCCCAGATCTCGCGGTCCCTGGTGATCGGCCTGTCGTTTCTAACTTGGCTTTTGCCGTTCCCTTCGTGCCGCGCCGCTCAGGCGGATCCCGCCAACGATCCGGCCAGCGTGCTCAAAGATATTTTGGTGGCTTCCTGTTCGCAAGACGCTAAACAGTTCGCCACCCATTTGACCGCACGTAACGCCACCGCATTCGCAGCCATGACCACTACCGCCCAGAGCACCCTACTGAAGCGCTTCGTGTTACTGGACCAGCCGGGAAGTCCGCATTCCCAGACCGACCCTGCTGGGAATCTCGTCGTTCTCTGCGCCACCTCCTCTGTAACTACCCAACTACAGATCGGCAAACCTGAAATTCGCGACAATGTCGCTTACTTGCCTCTCAGCGTTAAAGAGGCCGGCGAAGGCGGTGACGCCGATTCTCGTCGAGTGGTTATGGGCCTGGTTCGAGAAAACAATCAATGGAAGCTGTTGTCTCTGGGATTGCTGCTACTCGATCTTCCGACCCTTGCCGAAGAATGGGATCGCGCTGAAATTCAGACCAACGAGAAAGCAGCCATCGCTGCTGTCAAAGAACTCGCAACGGCCATCGAAAAATATCGCGTCACCTTTACCCGTTTGCCACAGACCTTAGCGGAACTTGGGCCTGCGAAAGCTGGTGCCGCAAAGAATGAGCGCGCCGGACTTGTCGATGCGGACCTCGCTGCGGGACACAAAGATGGCTACTCCTTCCGCTACGTCATCGTGGGTGCAAATGACGTAGGTGCGCCGGCCCTCTACGAACTCGCGGCTATTCCCACGGAATACGGCCGCACCGGCACGCGATCGTTCTTCCGTGATAGCAGTGGCGTACTGCATGCCGCCGACCACCAGGGCGCCGTTGGCACCATCATTGACCCAAGGGTGGAACAGCCTTAGCGCTGCAGTTTCACGTAGACCCTACATTACGCTAACATTTTCCAGCGACACCTATGCGGACTGTCCTTCTGCGCTGCGCCCTGCTTCCCTGCCTCGGCTTGCTGTTAGCCGTGGCGGCATGCCCTTGCTATGCGCAGCAGGTGGAATCGATTTATGGACCGCTGCCCGTTTTCGAGTTTCACAGCGGGTTCTGGGTCAATCTTCACCACTTCCTTTACCACGAGGCACGCGTGCGTTTAGCCGCAAAAGACAATCGCGGATCGGCCGCGCAGAGTAAGGTTCCATCGCTGAAGCAGCCTCCTGGTTCCATAGTCAAACTTTCTCCTACCGAACAGAAGATCTGGGACAATGCCGTCTCCTATTACATGGCCAATTATGCCGGGAAGGACCTGCTCATCAACATCGATCTGGTTCTCCTGAAAAACCAGCTCGAAGATTTCGAGGATTGTGACGAGGTGACCGGCCGCAAGCAACCGCGCTGCGACGCTGGGCTGCCTGGCAAAGTGGGCCCGATTCTTGATTCCGTGGCTCCCATTTATCGGACACACTGGTGGTCCGATCAGGATCGGACCAACCGCCGCTGGGTCATTCGCGTCGCGCCGTTGGTTCGAGAGCAAGGTGTGGGGCTTTCCGAGCGGCTCGCCGACATCTACCAAACGCACTGGCCCAAAGACAAAATCCGTGTGGACGTTTGTGCTTATGCCAATGCGGCCGGCGCTTACACCACCCTCGATCCTTTGCGCGTCACCATTGCCAGCGCAGACCCGCGGAATCAGGGTCCCGAAGCGCTGGAAGTGCTATTTCACGAAGCCTCCCACGGCATCGCCGCACCTGTAGAGACCGCCATCAGCCGCGAATGCAAGCAGCGCGACAAGCCCATTCCCCGCGACCTTTGGCATGCTCTCATCATCTACACCACCGGGGAAGTTCTGCGCCCAGTGTTCAAGGATTCCTTTTCAGAAACATCCACTGGCGATGCCGCTCCGCAGCCTACTACGCCCAATATCGTTCCTTATGCGTTGCAAGACATTCTGTCGCAGCGCGGCTGGGAACAGTATCACTTGCTGCTGGTGTTGTATTGGCAACCCTACTTGGATGGCCAGGTCACTTTCGAAGACGCCATTGCCCATCTGGTCTCCGCCGCGTAATTCTTGTTGCCCGCGGTCTGGCCGGAAGACGCTCAAAGCTACCTGTAACGTTCAACCTGGGCGCTTTCACTTTTCCTTAGCCAAATAATTACCTACAAGATTGGCGCACCCCTCGACAAATTGCTCTTCCTGCTTGGTGAACGTGTCCGCAAAATAGCTCTCGATGTCTAGCTCTGCCGCCAGCTTTTTGTTCACGAAAATCGGCACAACAATTTCGGACTTCACTAGCGACGATCCAGACAGATAACGCGGATCTTTCGCCACGTCCTGCACCACCACACCTTGCCGCTGGTGGCTGCGGCTCCACAAAGCCCCACACTCACCTGGAAGCGAGCGTTCGGTGTGAAGCTGCCGGTGAATGGACCGACGATCAAATAGTTGGCGTCTGCTGGGTCAACCAGATAGAAGCCCACCCAGTTGTACCGGGTCAGCTTTTCGTGCAGGCACTTGGACATGTGCTCCATCAGTGCTCGTGCGTTCGGTGCGCTTTGGGCGAATTTTTCCAGTTCTTGGAGAAGCTCCTTGTGCGTTGTTGTCATGTGTTTGACCTGCGGTACGAGCCAGCGAGTTCCATGCTGGATTCTCGTTCTTCAACATCATCATAGCCAAGTTTGGCGACGGCAATACCACTACATCAGCGTGCCGCGCCGAAATCGTTACATCGCAAACCTGTGAACGATTGTTGAAACGAAATGCTTTTGTTATGCTCCCGACGTTCTTTCGAAGGGACATCCATGAAAAGAAAACCGTTTTCTCTGGCTACAGCCGCCCTCGCGATTGGATTTTCGTTCAGCCTGTTCGCAGGGGACAAAGATAAAAAGGATGCGCCAAAAGAAGATTCCCGTCCATCCTACGAGCTGCCCCAACCGGAGCGGGAGACTCTGGACCTCACTATGTACTCGAGGATCCGCGAAGAGGCCACCCTCCACTCCCATGTCATGGAGTATGCATCCGGCCTGATGGACGGCATCGGTCCAAGGCTGACCGGATCCGAAAACCTGCAGAAGGCCAACGCCTGGACCAGAGATCAATTCGCCGCGATGGGCTGCGCCAATGCACACCTGGAAGATTGGGGCGAGTTTGGCATGGGCTGGAAACAATTGAACACCTGGGTACGCATGACTGCTCCCGACACGGCCGTTTTTATCGTGCAAGCCGCGCCCTGGTCCCCTGCTACCAAAGGTGCTGTCAGCGGATCTGCCGTGTGGGTCGACATCAAAGACGAAAAGGATTTTGACAAATACAAAGGCAAATTGGCCGGCAAAATCGTTTTCTACGGCGACATGAGAGAAGTGAAACCGGTAGATAAGCCCTTGTTCACTCGCGACGACGATGCCGACCTGAAACGAATTCAGGATTTTCCCATTCACCTGAACGAAACCGGGAACTTCTTCCAGGACTATCTCAAGAAACTGGAGTTTCGCGAAAAAGTTGGAAAATTCCTCGCCGCCGAACAAGCCGCCGCCGTTATTACTCCAAGCCGCGATGGCAGAAACGGCGGGGGTTCCGGAGGAACGATTTTCGACGATTCCGGCGCAGGTTTTGGCTGGATGATCTACCAGAAGGATCGCGCCAATCCAGTTCCCGTTGCGGTGACCGCCATCGAAAACTATGGACGCGTGTACCGGCTCTTGAAAGCGAATGTCCCGGTCACCATCGAACTGAATATTGAAACCAAATTTACCGGCGATCACGAACATGGATTCGACACCATCGCCGAGATTCCTGGCACCGACCCGAAACTCAAGGACCAACTCGTCATGGTCGGCGGCCACTTGGATTCTTGGGCGTCCGCCACCGGCGCGACCGACAACGGCGCGGGTACGACTGTGGCCATGGAAGTCATGCGCATTCTGAATGCGTTGCAGGTAAACCCGCGGCGAACCATACGCGTCGGCCTGTGGACCGGCGAAGAGCAGGGTGAGTTCGGATCCTACAATTATGTGAAGCAGCATTTCGGGTTCGTTCCTCGTTCGACCGCTCCCGATCAGTTGCGCATCACCGAATTTGATCGCGATCCCGCCGGACCGATCGAACTGAAACCCGACTATCAGAAAATTTCGGCCTATTTCAACCTGGACAATGGCAGCGGCAAGATTCGCGGCATCTACCTGCAAGGAAACGGCGCGGTGGGACCGATCTTCGCGCAGTGGATCGAACCATTAAAGGATTTGGGAGTGGAAGCCATCAGCCTTCGCGATACCGGTGGCACCGATCACGAAGCTTTCGACGCCATCGGCATACCAGGTTTCCAGTTCATTCAGGATCCTCTGGACTATGGGTCGCGCACTCATCACTCCAACATGGATACGTACGAACGCTTGCAGCCCGAGGATCTGGCGCAAGCGGCGCTCGTCGAAGCCATTTTTGTCTACAATGCGGCCATGCGCGACCAGATGCTGCCTCGCAAGCCCTTCCCTCATCCCGAACTGGACAAAGACCTCGCCAAGCCTTTGCACGGCGTGATGCCTGGAGCGCAGCCCAAGGATTAGCCTCCTTCGCCCCAATTTGTCCCGTAAGCGCGTCTGTGCTAGTCTTTTGCCTGCAACAGGTAGCCCCGGCCACTAGCTAAGTTCTGTTCCTACGGCTCGACCTCGCCCTCAGTGCTCCGGAGCGTTGCGCGAGAGGCGGTCGTTTTTTCCGCTTGAAAACGGCCCGGGTAGAAGGATGCGGTACGCCCATGGCTGCAAGACAAGTGGCTTCCCAAACCGAAAAAGAGTCCCGTGAACTCAAGCTGGCCCATTCTCCCGACTCTGACGACGCCTTCATGTTTTATGCCCTGGCCACGCATAAACTCGCCACTCCAGGCTACAAGTACACCCACATCCTTTCTGATATTCAAACGCTCAACGAGGCCGCTCTCCAGGAAACTTACGACGTCACGGCTCTGAGCTTCGCCGCGTATCCCACCTTGCGTGAAAAGTATGTGCTGCTCGATTGCGGCGCCAGTTTCGGCGAGGGCTACGGGCCCATCGTGGTGGCCACCCATTCCATGAAGCCTCAGGACCTGAAGGGCAAACGCATCGGTGTGCCAGGACTGAAAACCAGCGCCTATCTGACCATGAAGTTATTTCAGCCGGACTTCGAAGCGGTGGTGATGCCATTCGATAAAATCATCGGAGCGGTTCGCGATGAGGTCGTCGAAGCCGGGCTGCTCATCCATGAAGGACAGCTTTTCTTTCCGCAGTTAGGACTTCACCGCGTGATCGATCTCGGCGTTTGGTGGCAGGAACTCACTTCTCTGCCTCTTCCTCTTGGCGGCAACGCCGTTCGCCGTGCGCTCGGTCCGGAACTGGGCCGTCAGATTGCCAAGACCATTCGCGACAGCGTCGCCTACGGCCTGGAGCACCGCGAAGAAGCTCTCAACTACGCCATGCAGTTCGCGCGCGAGATGGACCCGGAACTCGCGGACAAGTTTGTTGGTATGTACGTCAATAAGTGGACCCTCGGCTACGGCGAAAAGGGCAAGAAAGCCGTCCGCGAACTGATCGAGCGCGGCACCGCCGCCGGCCTTCTCGCCGGCCCTCCCGAAGTCGAATTCCTCACTGAGTAAAGCGCAGATCCAACTATCCTGGCGTGGGTTCCATTAAGGGCATTCCAGAAGTGTCTCGCGCTGCTCTTCGCGAGTCGGCGACTTCAGCTTATTCTGGCGTGACTGCCCTAAAGTCACATTCCAGAAGTTTCTGTCGTCTCTCTTCAGGAGGTGGCGGCTTCAACCGCCACGTAACTCGTCACCATGGAATTGGGCTTCAGCCCCTGAAGTTACGGGGACCACGTTTTTATTTCTTTACTTCTTCTTTCTTCTCCGGCGTGAAGTACAAATCCTGGTAATCGAAACTGAAATCGGCCAGCGGCGATACCGCCACCATCGTGAAGTGGTCGACGGCCCCATCCGGTTTCAGCGTAAACGTGACAAACGCGTCTTCCACGGTACGATCCCGCCAGTGCGCCTTAAACGTGTCGTATTGCCAATGCTGCAAATCCGCCAAGCCCTTCGGCGTTCTTTCGAAATTCAGCACCAGCCCGCCATTCTCCGGCCGGATGGTCACTTCGCCGTACCACGGGTCCGAATAATTCCCGGCATATTTTTCCAGCGGCAGCGACGGCTTGGACTCCGCCGCGCGCGACTCAGCAGCCTTGCTCATCGTTTCGTCTGCTTCTTTTCGCTGTTTATCCTCAAGCGTTTTGAACGCCGCAATATAATCCTCCGTCTCGCCACCCAGATACGCGTCTAGCACGTGAAAGAGCACAGCTTGGAACGCCGCAGTTTCTTCCGCGTTCGTCAGTATCACCACGCCCAGGTTCTCTTCCGGCACCAGCATCACCCGGGTCACATATCCCGCCACTCCCCCCGAATGGTTGACCAGCTTTCTTCCTTTGTAATCCCGTAATCCCCAGCCCATGCCATAACCCGCAAAATGCGCCTGCAAATTCTTCAATTCTGGGGGAACGGCGGTCACCGGCACGATCATCTGCTGCGCCCACATCTCTTGCGAAGCGTTCTCGCTGAAAATTCGCGTCTCTGTGCTGGGAATCTTTCCGTGGTTCAGCTGCAGCAGTACCCATTTCGACATGTCCGCCACCGAAGAATTGATCGACCCGGCCGGTCCGGCGTTATCCAGATTCTCAATCGGAATCGCCTGCAACTTCCCGTCTACTTTCGAATGCGGTGCCGCCCAATCGTCTCCCTCTCTAAACGCGGATGGACTCGTATTGGTGTTGTTCATCCCCAGCGGCACAAAAATCTTTTCACGCACGTACTCGTCCCAGCTCTTTCCGCTCACCTCCGCCACCACCTGCCCGGCGGTCACAAACATCAGGTTGTTGTAGGCATACGTGGTCCGAAAGCTGGTCTTCGGTTTCAAGTACCGCAACCGGTACACCACCTCGTCCCTGGTAAACGTGGTATGCGGCCAGAACATCAGGTCGCCCTCTCCCAATCCGAGACCGCTGCGGTGGCACAACAGGTCGCGAATCTGCATCTCTTTCGACACGTACGCGTCGTACATCTCAAAGCCCTTCAGCCGCTCGTACACCCGGTCGTTCCACGCAATCTTCCCTGCATCCACCAAAGTCGCCAGCGCTGCCGCAGTAAATGCCTTCGTGTTCGAACCAATCCCGAACAATGTGTTTTCATCCACCGGAGTGGTCTCGCCCAACTTGCGCACTCCGTATCCCTTCAGCAGCACCACCTTGCCATCCTTCACGATGGCTATCGCCATCCCCGGCACCTCAAATGTCTTCATGGACCGCGCCACATATGCATCCAGATCCGCCGGGGGACCCTGCTGTGCCCATAGCGGTACCGCAATAACCAGCAGCAAAATCGCAATCGTAATGTGCCGTACGCGACGGGAAATGCGCATCGTTGTCTCCAGGAATGGAATTGTGCAGAGCATACACCATTCCCACTTGCAAAGTGTCCGCCTTGACGCTCGCCAACGAATCACTTAGTGTTTTTTCTCGAACATGCAAACGAAAACGTTTGTCTTGCTGTGTACAAGTTTGGCTTTCGCTGCTCTGCCATTCCGCGCATCAGCTCAGAGTGGAACTGAGCTACGCGATCAGCCCAACATCCCCAACGAGTGGCCGCGCCAGGCGGTTCGCAGCGCTCATGGCATGGTTGCCACGGATGAACCCCTCGCGTCGCAGGCAGGCGTGGAAATTCTCAAGCGCGGTGGTAACGCCGTGGATGCAGCCGTGGCTACCGCGTTCGCGCTCGCGGTCGTCGAACCCGCCGCAGGCAATATCGGCGGAGGTGGCTTCATGCTCGTGCGGCTTGCCAATGGCAAAACCAATTTTTTCGATTATCGCGAGGTGGCTCCTGGCAGAGCGACTCGCGATATGTATATCGGTGCTGATGGCAAGCTCGATAAAGAAGCTTCTACTGTAGGTTATCGGTCCGTTGCTGTACCCGGCACAGTTGCGGGCCTCGCCCTTGCCCTGAAAACGGACGGCACCATGAAACTCGCCGACGTGATGCAACCCGCGATTCGCTACGCCGAACAGGGCATTCCGGTCACCGAAAAGCTAGCCCGTGAATTCCAGGAGGAGCGTAAGGATCTGCAACGCTTTTCCATGAGCAATCATATTTTCTTGAATGATGGAGAAATGTACCGCGTTGGAGACACGCTGCGTCAGCCAGAGCTTGCCGCCACCTTGAAGCGCATTGCCAAACGCGGACCCGATGACTTCTACAAGGGCGAGACCGCACAAATGCTCGCCAGCGACATGGCAGCTCTGGGCGGTTTAATCACTCTCGCCGATTTGGCTCACTATCAACCGAAAATCCGCGAGGTCCTTCAGGCGAGTTACACCATCGATGGACAAAACTGGCAGGTTATTTCTTCGCCTCCTCCCAGTTCGGGCGGCGTCGCCGTCATCGAAGCCCTCAACATGCTTCAAGATGTGCCGCTGAAAGGTTGGGATGACCCGCAAAGCGTCCACATGGTTGCGGAAGTAATGCGCCGCATGTTTGCCGATCGCGCGGCTTATCTCGCCGACCCCGATTTTTACAACGTTCCAGTATCCGGCCTCACCAGTCCGTGCTACGCCAAGGACCTTGTCGCCACAATTGATCCAGTGCGCGCCAGCTCCAGCACGGAAGTTCGCGCCGGTAGTCCTCATGCCTGCGGCTCCAACGCAAGTATCAGCACACCTCCCAACACCATCGTCAGTCTTGGCGAAGGGCCGCACACCACCCACTTTTCCGTGGTCGACGCCGCCGGAAATGCCGTCGCCAGCACCTTCACGCTGAATGACAGCTACGGCTCGCACGTCACCTCTTCCGCAGGGTTTGTGCTCAACGACGAAATGGATGATTTCACCACGCAACCCGGCGTGCCTAACGCGCTCTTCGGCCTGATTCAATCCGAAGCCAACACGGTCGGTCCCGGCAAACGGCCCCTTAGCTCCATGACGCCCACCATCGTTCTGCGCAATGGTCAACTGAGCTTCGTCACCGGCTCCCCCGGTGGCCCCACGATCATCTCCGTCACTCTTCTGTCGATCCTCAACTGGATGCGTCTCGGTATGGACGCCCAGTCCGCCATCAATGCCCCCCGGTTCCACCACCAGTGGCTCCCGGATGAGTTGTTCATGGAGAAGCTGTTCTCCCCGGAAATGGAAGAGCAAATGAAAGAACGCGGCTACGAAGTGAAACGCCGCGGGCACATTGGCTTGATCAATGCGATCGGCATCGATCCCAAAACCGGCGAACGCTGCGGCGCCGCCGATCCCAGAGACAACGGCTCCGCCATCGGTTTTTAGCTTTTTGAAGCCTCTTTATTTCTTCGTCTGGGCATTCGATCGAAAGAGAGATTCCCCGCTTCGCTTCAGAATGATGACCGCAATTCATATAAATGTATTTAATCATAATGGCATAATTCTTCGAGAAAATGTGCCGCCGCCGGGCCCGAACTTTAGATCGGGCCACCTAACACCATTTAAAATCAGCAGATTCTGAGCCATTCAAATCTGATACAAAACAAAGCACTTACGCCCCTAGTAACCTCAGCAGAATCAACACATTTTCAAATCGCACATTCCCTGGCTGCCTTTATAGTAACCACGGGCACGCCCGAGCGCTCCTTCTTCGATCCCGCCTTCGCCATGGCACCTCTTCTCAGCTTGCAAGGAAAACCCTCGCTGTCATTCCGAGCGAAGCGAGGAATCCCTCTTTCGGTCGATGCGGACGCAGCCTACTCAGCCCGGTCCGCTAGTAACTGATCCTGTTGTCCGCATCCTCCTTTTTCTCTGCGCCACCCGACCTTGCCTTTACACTTGTTTCTTATGCAACGCATCCTCTCGACCTACCTTTTCGTTTCAAAAAAACTCACCCGCGAATTGCTCGCGCAGATCCATAGTTCCGGGTTCGAAGCTGTCGAAATCTTTGCGGCCCGCAGCCACTTCGATTACGCTACCAAAGAGGAAGTGCGCCGAATCGCCCAGGCCCTCGCAGACAATCACCTCACCCTTAACTCCCTGCACGCCCCCAACAGCCGCGATGTCAGTGTAAATCGCGAAGGTGGCAGCCCACTCTCCGTCACCGAGGTCGAACGGGTCCGGCGCGTCGAAGCCATGGACGAACTCAAACGCGTGATCGACGTGGCCGAGGATCTTCCCTATTCGCGCCTGATTTTGCACATGGGTGGTTCGCGCGAAACCGCCGACCCGCGCAAACGCGACGCCGCCTTTAGCTCTCTCGAGCATCTCAGCCTCCACGCCAAACACGTCGGCGTTACCATCTGCCTGGAAAACACCACCAGCGAAATGGGCGCTCCTGCGTACCTGCGCTCTTTCGTCGATGAGACCCGCCTGACCGCCTTACGTTTCAACTTCGATATTGGCCACGCCCATCTGTCTGACGCGCCCGAGGACGAGCGCATCGCGCAAGCGTTCGAACCGATGAAGGACCTGATCGCCAGCGCCCACATTCACGATAATCATGGCGAGAAGGATGAGCATCTTCCTCCGTACGACGGCACCATCGACTGGCCCAGTTCCTTGAAACTCCTGTGTTCGGTACCCAATTCTCCACTGCCTTTCACACTTGAATTGAAAGAGAAGGTTGGCTCCGATGCTCCCAGCGTGACGGACCAACTTGCGGCCGCCGCCAAATCACTCGATGCCCTGGAGCGCGATTTGTCCGGCGTTCCCTGATCTAGCCGACACTCTCAGGTCTTCCTGCTTGCTTCCGCGACCCGTCTCGCATCTCATTCTTTGCTAAACTGCTGTGTTTGGCGCAGCGCCAATAAATCCACTATGACCACAATCACGATTGAAAATGCAGGCAAGTTCGATGGGCAGGAAGTCACCATTCGCGGCTGGCTCTACAATATTCGCGAGTCCGGCAAGCTGCTCTTTCCCATTTTTCGCGACGGCACAGGAATTATCCAAGGTGTCTGCTCGCTGAAAGAGAATCCCGAGGCGTTTGACGTCCTCAAGGGACTCACCCAGGAATCCAGCGTCATCGTCACCGGCAAAATTCGCGCCGAGCAACGCGCGCCCGGTGGCTACGAAATGGGTGTAACTCAAATTCAAATCGTTCAAAAAGTTTCGGAAGACACGCCGTTTCCCATCCAGCTCAAAGAGCATGGCGTGGATTTTCTCCTCGATCAACGCCATTTATGGATTCGCACGCCCCGCCAGGCCGCGATTCTGCGCATCCGCGCCGAAGCAGTTCGCTCCGCTCGCAATTTCATGGATGCGCAAGGCTATACGCTCACGGATGCTCCGATGTTCACCCCTGCCGCGTGCGAAGGCACTTCTACGCTCTTTGAAGTGAACTACATTGATGATCAAAAGGCTTATCTCACGCAGAGCGGCCAACTTTATATTGAGGCCACGGCCATGGCCCTCGGCAAGGTCTATACCTTCGGACCCATCTTCCGCGCCGAAAAGTCCAAGACTCGCCGCCATCTCACCGAATTTTGGATGCTCGAACCGGAGGCCGCTTACGCCGAACTTCCCGACATGATGGATCTGGGCGAAGGTCTGGTCAGCGCCATCGTTCAGGGCGTGGTGAAGAACAAAGCCCGCGAACTTGAGACCCTCAAGCGCGACGTTAAGAAGCTGGAGAACATCAAGCCTCCGTTTCCGCGAATCACCTACGAAGACGCCATCGCGGTGCTCCAGAACAACGGCAATCCTGCCAAGTTCGGCGACGACATCGGCGGCGATGAAGAGACCATCATCTCCAACAGCTTTGATCGCCCGGTGATGGTGCATCGCTATCCCGCCGCGATCAAGGCGTTCTACATGCAACCCGACCCCCAGCGTCCCGACCTGGCTCTGTGCTTTGACATGTTGGCGCCGGAGGGCTACGGCGAAATCATCGGCGGCAGCCAGCGTATCCACGACTATGACCTCCTCGTTAAACGGCTGAAGGAAAACAACTTACCGGTAGAGGCCTTTCAGTGGTACCTCGACCTCCGCCGCTACGGCAGCGTTCCCCACGCCGGGTTCGGCATGGGTCTGGAGCGCACCGTTGCCTGGATCTGTGGCGCCGAGCACATTCGCGAAGTCATCCCCTTCCCGCGCATGATTTATCGCGTGTATCCTTAGTGCGGGTAGATTCGGCAGTTCAGCAGTTTCCACGCATTTCCAATTGCTTCCTGTTGTACCGGTGTGGCTAGCGACCGCCCTTCACAGTGGACGCTCTTTGTCGGGCACGAAGCACGGATTACGATTTACGGATCACTAAAACATGGCTCAGAAAATTCGCATTATCGGCGTACCCATGGACCTCGGCGCCAGCCGCCGCGGCGTAGACATGGGCCCTTCCGCGGTCCGCGTCGCTGGATTGCAGGCTCGCATCAAGCACCTTGGCCATCAGGTCGAAGACATCGGCAACATTTCGGTGAAGCAGCCGGAAGAAATGTCCTATGGAGAGAAACGCGCCAAATATATCGCTGAGATTTGCGAGGCCTGCAAAGATTTAGGCACGGCGGTCCAAAAATCGTTGGACGAGGGTTATCTCCCTCTCGTTCTCGGTGGCGACCACTCCATTGCCGCCGGTTCCATCAGCGGGGTCGCGTCCCACTTCCGTAAAGAAAAAAAGAGCATCGGCTGCATCTGGCTGGACGCCCACAGTGATATGAACACCCCTGAGACTTCACCCTCGGGCAATGTTCACGGCATGCCGCTTTCCGCCATCATGGGTTATGGCACAGAAGAGTTATACGATCTTTTTGGTTTTAAGCCCAAGATTGAGCCGCAAAACGTCGTTTTGGTGGGCGTGCGCGACCTCGACACTCACGAGCGAAAATTCATCAAAAAACTCGGCGTAAAAGCGTTCACTATGCGCGAAATCGATGAACGCGGCATGCGTGAGGTCATGTCCGATGCGCTGAAATATGCGATGGACGATACCGACGGCGTGGCGGTCAGCCTGGACATGGATTTTGTCGATCCCAGCGATGCCCCCGGTGTCGGCACGCCCGTCCGCGGCGGCGCTACCTATCGCGAAGCGCATCTCGCTATGGAAATGATTGCCGACAGCGAAGCCATGGTGTCCATGGAAATTGTCGAAATCAATCCGGTCATCGATGAACACAACCGCACCGCTCTGCTCGCCGTGGAGCTGGCACTTTCCGGCCTGGGCAAAAAAATCCTGTAACCATCCGCATGGGCATTTCTTTCCTGCGTCCTTCTTTCAAGTAGCCGCCCGCGCCGCTTTGCAATCTTCACTCGCTTACCCGTGCACGGGGATTCCACTGTGAACATCATTTCCCATTTTATCGTTGACGCCGCGGTGGTCGTTCTGTCGTAATAGGTACATCTCCCCGGCCCGCATTCATTGGCGACCGTGTTCGCCGTGGCTGCATCTAAGTAAATTCAGCATTTGATCGATTTCGACCTCAACCCACGCCAGGAGTGTGCTCCGCGTCGCGGTTGTTTCTAAGGAGCAGTGCCCTTCCTTCACGAATTTACTGGGCAACACCGCTCAAAATATTTTCGGAATCACTTTGTGTGGGGAGAAATGGCGATAAAATTAAAGGGCGCAAAATCCACAGAATTTGAGGCACCGCAATGAAGTCCGTCCACCGAGCGCTCTTTCCTTTCCTTTTCTGTTTGGTGTTCCTTTGTGCGGCCGCCTCGGTGGTGTTTGCCGATGGCCATACTTTTGACCTGGTCGGCCCACGGATCAGCATGACGGTTACGCGCAGTGGAAATACCATGGCGATTTCCAAAGTCACCGAACTGCTGCCCGGTGACAAATTGTGGATTCGTACAGAATTTCCGGGCGACCAATCCGCTCGTTATCTTCTCATCGTTTCTTTTCTTCAGGGTCCGACCAATCCTCCTCCGGAAAATTGGTTCACCCGCTCCGAAACTTGGACCAAGCAGGTTCGCGAACAAGGCACTTCCGTCACGGTCCCGTCCGGCGCAGGGCAAGTCCTTCTTTTTCTCGCACCGGAGACCGGCGGCGATTTCGCCACGCTTCGTTCCACCGTTCGCGGCCGTCCGGGAGTTTTCGTCCGCGCCGCCCAGGATCTGGAACAAGCCAGCCTCGATCGTACCCGCCTGGACAAATATCTCGACGAAATTACCAAAACCTCTAATGCTGATCCCAATGCTCTCAAGAAAAATTCCACGCTTCTCGCTCAAACCTTGCGTATCAAGGTGAATGAGGACTGCTTCAAGCAGCCTGTGGAACAACAGGCCTCTTGCCTGGTACAAGGCAGCGACCAGCTTGTCCTCGACGACACTCACGATCAATCCATGGTCGCCGCTCTTACCTCCGGCGCATCGTCTGATCTAATCACTAGCCTGGGCTCCAGTCCGATCGTCCGCGGCGGCTCTTTCAGTCCTTATGTTGGGGCCGTCGTTGATGTCGTCAAACTGATGGGCAGCCTGCATACCGCTACCTATCAATACATCCCGGCGCTTTCGCTCCCCGACAAAGAGGAACTGAACGTCAAGCTCAATGCGCCGCCGTCGTTCCGCAATCCCAAATCGGTGATCGTCGTCGGCTTGCCATCCATCGGCCCTTCTTCTATCCCGGTTCTGCATCCGATGGACCCGAAGCAAATCCTGTGCCTGCAGCAATCCCCCTTTGTTCTGCCGGTGGAAGGCGCTCCGTTAATGTTCTCCACGGCAATGGGCCATGATTTCACTGTTCGCATCGAAGGCAAGTCCGTTGCTCCAATCGATCTGCCAGCTACTCCTGATGCGGTCCGCGGCGGCTTTGTCGTCGATACCAAGGCCTTGCATGCCAATTCCCTCACCTCAGATCTAACTGCAACACTGCACGGGCATTGGGGCTACTCCGCATTTGAGGGCCCGGAGTTTCATATTCACAACGCCCACGCAGAGCAGTGGAAGATTCCGGCCCCGGATTTGCTCACTGTCATTGCAGGCCATCCCGCCACGCTTCACCTGCAAGGAGATTGTGCCGCTTGCGTCGAAAAAGTTGCTTTATTGGATGCTGCCGGCAAAGATCTGAAACCCACTTGGAAAGCCCCCGCGCCAGACCAGTTGGAAATTGAGCTGCCTTTGAAAGAAGTGTCGGCCGGCAAGCTGCAACTGTCCGTGTCCCAATTCGGCCAATCCAAGCCGGATATTGTCCCGCTGCAAGCCTATTCCGACGCAGCGCACCTTGAGCGTTTCACCATGTACGCCGGAGACAGCCACGGAATTCTCACCGGCTCCCATTTGGACGAGGTGGCCAGCTTGCAGTTGAACGATATTCATTTCCTCCCGGCCAAGGACGCCAAAGAATCGAAGGACAACTCTCTCGACTTGGTCGCGCAGAAAGACGCGGCAACCGCCACGCTCCAACCCAACGTTGCTGTCCCTGCGCACGTCACCCTGAAAGACGGGCGCACCTTGGACGTTCCGGCTACGATTGAACCGCCGCGCCCCAAGGTAACCCTGCTCAGCAAGAGCATGCTCGAGCCCGCTGTTCCTTCACCGATCCGTTTCAGCAATCATGAAGAACTGCCACAGGACAATCGCCTGGCCTTTTTCCTAAAAACCGACGTTCCCGCGGAGTTTTCGCCCACCGAAAAAATTGAAATTGCCACCGTGAACGCGCCATTCACCACAACTCTTAGTCTCACCGACGGCTCGCTGGTCCAACAAGACGCCAGCAGCATGCTGGCTACGCTCGATCCAACCAAGGCCTTTGGACCTGCGGCGTTCGGTCCATTGCAGTTCCGCCCGGCCCAGGCTGATGGCGCCAAAGGCGATTGGCAACCGCTGGCTGTTCTCGTGCGTGTTCCCACGCTAAAGGAAATTCGCTGCCCCGATGAGCCGGATAAGCAATGCAAGCTGATCGGCTCGAATCTCTTCCTGCTCGATTCGGTTGCAGCCGATGCTCAGTTCAAGAATGCGGTTTCTGTTCCCGCCGGGTATGTGAGCGACTCGTTGCCTGTGCCGCGGCCCTATGGGGCACGCCTGTTTATCAAGTTGCGCGACGATCCCGCGACTGATGCAACGGTTGCCCTTCCCGTTTTTCCCGAAAATCGCTGACGCTTGCTGATCGGTTGCCTCAGCTACAGCATGGAACGAATGGAAGGGTCGATGGATACGTGCGTCGCCGGCTCACCACTGATCGTGTAACTCTGCCCTTCGGCACGAGAAAAATGCAGGAAGCGGCTGATATGGTAATCCTCGTCCAGGCTCGAAAAGAGATTCTGGGTTTCGGTCAGGTTTAGCCCAAACCCGGCGAGCGGCACAGCGTCCCCGAAGTTCCGTGCCAGCGCCGCATAGCGTTCCACCACCTCGACAAGGTTCAGCATCGGGGCTCGATCGGCAGCTTCGCCACTCATGGTTCCTCGCGCAGAGTTTACCCTGCCACTTCTCTTGGCGGAAAGCCAAATTTGTCGATAGCCGTCGCAATTCGGTAAGATGCTTTGCGGTGAGAAATTCGATTGGAGGACAAATCATGAGTTTGAGTGTGGGACAAACTGCACCCGATTTCGCCCTGAAGGATCAGAATCAGAAAGAAGTGAAGCTATCGGATTTTGCGGGAAAGAAACGCGTGGTGCTGGTCTTTTATCCCTTGGACTGGAGCCCTGTCTGCACCAACGAACACGCCTGCTTCGTAAATGACATGAAACATTTCGACACCCTCGACGCCGAGGTCCTGGGCATCAGTGTCGACAGCGTGTGGTCGCACAAGGCTTACGCCGACAAAATGGGCATCAAGTATCCCCTGCTCGCCGATTTTCAACCACGCGGCGCCATGGGCGAAAAATATGGCGTTTTCCTGCCGGAAAAGGGCATCACCGGCCGTTCCATATTTATCATCGATAAGCACGGCAAAGTGGCTTGGCTAAAACACTACGATATCCCGGTCGTGCCAGACATTAAGGAAGTCTCCAGCGCGCTGGCGAATGTGAAATAACAGCGGCGGACATGCGAACCAGGAGACCAGGGAAGCCCCGTATCGTTTAGTTCGGCTTCTCGCTTATCTCCCGGTTCGTTTCTTCGAGAGGAGCAGTCGCACGAGGAGGGGAATTCTCCGCGAACGTGCGTACCAGTAGCACCAATTGCCAGCGCTGCTCCTCGGTCAATTTTTTCCTGAACGACGGCATCGGCTTGCGCCCTTCGGTGATCTGGTAAAAGATTTCGCCGTCCGTTAATTTGTTTATTTTTGCCGCATCGGTCAAATCCGAGGGCGTGGGATCATACATCATCGCGTCGGAACCATCGCCTTTGCCCGAATCCCCGTGGCAGTCGGCGCATTTCTCGCTGTAAATCTGCTTCGCGGCGGCCAGATTCCCATCGGTCGCCGGAAGTGGGTTCCTGCGCGCCTTCTCCGCGGGCGGCACAACCCATGGCGTCTTATGGAAGACGGCAAAGGTAATCGACAATCCAATCAGGCCTAGCGCGCATACGAACAGAACCAGGCGCACTCGCTTGCCCTTCTTGTTTATCCCAGCCATACGCACTAAAAAGTCTCGCACAAGTGCACACTGGCGAAAAGCTCGGATAGCTTACGCTTCCAGCTGATGACTGGCACAAACAGCCATGGGTGACAGATGTGATCAGGACTTACGCGCCGCGGAAGATCATCCACAACAACTCGAAGTTGAAAAACAGAATGATCGCAGTAACCGCCCAGGCAGTGACGGCGGTGGCGCGTGAGTTTACGAACTTGCCCATCTTGCTGCGTTCGTTGGTAAATTGCACCAGTGGAATCATCGCGAACGGCAGCTGGAAACTGAGAACCACCTGACTCAGGATCAGCAGAGAAGTCAGCTTGCCTTCTCCCGCGATGGCAATCACCAGGATGGCGGGAATAATCGCGATCGCCCGGGTAATCAATCTCCGAATCCACGGCTTCAACCGGATTTGCAGGAACCCTTCCATCACAATTTGCCCGGCGAGCGTTCCGGTTAATGTGGAGTTCTGGCCGGAAGCAAGCAACGCCAGCGCAAATACGGTGCTGGCCAAACTCACGCCCAGCAACGGGCTGAGCAACTTGTAGGCCTCCGCAATATCCGCCACCTCGCTGAGTCCGCGTGTATGGAACGCCGCCGCGCCCAGCGTCAGTATGGCCGCATTGATGAACAACGCGAATCCCAGCGCTACCGTTGAATCGATCACCGAATACTTGATGGCCTCGCGCCGCCCGCGATCGTCTTGCCCGAACGCGCGGGTCTGTACGATGCTCGAATGCAAGTACAAATTATGCGGCATCACCGTGGCGCCGATAATGCCGATGGCGATATAGAGCATCTCCTTATTCCGGAGAATCTCCAGCCTGGGAATGAACCCTGCGGCGGCCTCCAGCCAAAGGGGCCGCGCAAAGAAAATCTCGTAGGCAAAGCAAACTCCGATGGTCCCGATCAGGGTCACTACAAATGCCTCGACCAGGCGGAATCCTTTCCCTTGCAACGCCAACACCAGCAGCACGTCAAACGCCGTCAAAATCACGCCTGACAGCAATGGCAGTCCAAACAATAGCTTCAGCGCGACCGCAGAGCCCAGCACCTCCGCCAGATCGCAAGCCGCAATCGCTAACTCACAAATGACCCACAGGAAAATAGACATGCGGCGTGAGTAGTGGTCGCGGCACGCCTGTGCCAAATCACGTCCGGTGGCAATCCCTAACTTCGCCGACAATGCCTGCAAAAACATGGCGATCAGGCTGCTGATCAGCACTACGCTTAACAGCGTGTAGCCAAATTTTGAACCCCCGCCAATGTCTGTGGCCCAATTCCCCGGATCCATATAGCCGACGGCAATCAGGTATCCGGGTCCCGCGAACACCAGAACCTTCCGCAACCACGAAAGATTTGGTCCGACGGGAATCGAGCGGTGCGCTTCGGGCAAGGAGGGCAAGGTTACCGCACGGCGCCACGCGGAACCCGCTGACCCCGGAACGACCGGGGCCGACTCGGACGAAAGCGACTTGCTGAACAGGTCTGCCATAAACTGATTAACTATAGTGAACTTCCCTTATAAACTAGAATTAATAGCTGCTGCTGTCAATAGAACTTTCCCCCGAGATGCGCTGAGTTCCGTCTTTTGGGCCTGCGGCTGCCGTACGAGTGTCCTTTTGGTGTGATACCTTGGAGGGGACTTTCTCAGGAGAACTTCATGGACGAGAAACAGCTTCCGCAACCGGCCCAGCCTGCCGGCCAGGTTCAGATTAAGGCCGACGAAAAAGAGCTTCAAGGAATGTACAGCAACCTGGTGATGATCCAGCATCACGCCGAAGAGTTCACTTTGAATTTCGTGTATGTTTTTCCGAACGCCACTCAAGGAAAACTGCTCAGTAGCATGATCGTCAGTCCGGGTCACGCCAAGCGTATCTGGCGCGCACTGGGTGAAAATATCTCGCGGTTCGAATCTTTATATGGGCCCATTAAAGAAGGTCCCGAAGGCACACCTGGAGCGAATATCGGCTTCGTGCAGTAATACGGAGAAGGCTCGTGCGATTCCGCCCGGCCAGTGACCAGGCCATGCTCGTTTATCTCGGCGAAGAAGTCGGTCTGCCTGCGCACCACCGCGCATTAAAACTGCTGCATGCTCTGCAGAAACGACCGCCCAAGTGGCTGCGAAATGTTCAACCAGCCTACACTTCGGTGATGGTCACGTTCGATCCTGTTCAAGTAAGCCATGCGGAGGTCGAAGCCAGGTTGCGAACGTTTGCGAAGCAGGGTCGAGGTGTTCGCACGCCGAGTTCACGAACCGTGGAGATTCCTGTCTGTTATGGCGGCGAGTTCGGCCTCGATCTGGACGAAGTCGCCGGCTATCATGGTTTGACCCCGGCGAAGGTAATCGAACTCCATTCGTCTCAGACCTATCATTCTTACTTTTTGGGATTTGCCCCGGGCTTTGCTTACCTGGCGGATCTTCCGAACAACATTGCCACGCCACGTTTGGCCACTCCGCGAAAGAAAGTGCCCCAAGGAAGTGTCGGAATCGCTGGAAAACAAACGGCAGTCTACCCGTTTGCGACGCCCGGAGGATGGAGATTGATCGGGCGCACGCCTTTGGCGATGTTCCAACCGGAACGCAAACCAATGGCGCTGATCTCCATCGGAGATCACGTGAAATTTCGGCCGATCTCCCGCGAAGAATTTGTGCGGATACAAGCGGCATGAGTTCGCTGGTTGTGGAGTCGCCGGGATTGCTGACCACCATTCAGGATTTGGGCCGGCCGGGCTTCGGACCGATCGGAGTTTCACCATCGGGCGCCGCGGATCCTGTGGCGGCTCGCCTGGGCAATCTGCTGGTGAGCAACGACGCAGGTGCCGCAGTCGTAGAGATGACACTGCTGGGAGGAAGATTCCTTTTTCCCGATGGCGCGGTGATCGCCGTAACGGGCGCCGATCTGGGCGCTACGATTCAGGGCCGCCCGGTCGAGATGTGGACTGCCCAAACCGTTGCGCCAAGCACAAGAATTACGTTTGGACCCACCAAAGACTTCGCACGCGGTTATCTGGCCGTCGCCGGAGGCATAAAAGTACCCTCCTTTCTCGGAAGCGCTTCTACGCATCTGCTGAGTAGTTTGGGTGGTCATGAAGGCAGAGCGCTACGTAAAGGAGACGTCCTGCGAGCGGGAGAGCCGCAAACAACAATTCCGCCACGTAGAATCTCGCCGGCCGTCCTGCTCGACTTACGGCCCGGGAAAATATTGCGCGTCACGGATGGGCCGCAGATCGATACGTTTTCCAGTCACGCCAAGCGGTTATTTTTTCACAGCACCTTTCGCGTGTGCGAAGAGTCCGACCGCACCGGATTGCGCCTGGAGGGTCCAAAGCTAACGTCCAAGTTCCGGGGCGAAATGATCACCGAAGGCGTGCCACTCGGCGCAATTCAAGTGACCCCTTCAGGCCAGACCATCATCCTATTTGTGGAGCAGCAGACCACCGGCGGATACCCGAAAATTGCTAACGTCATTGGGGTCGATTTGCATCGGCTCGGCCAGCTCCGGCCCCGCGATGAGATACGTTTTGAGCGGACCTCGCTGGCGGTAGCCCGGTCGTTATGGCGCGACCAGGAACGCTTGCTGAACTGCCCGGAGCGGCTTTTCGCATGAACTCGATTGATTTGAATTGCGACATCGGCGAACTGCCCGAGGCACTGGCGGACGGCAGCCAGGAAGCCCTGATGCGCTATGTCAGCTCTGTAAACATCGCGTGTGGTGCCCACGCAGGTGATGTCCGGATAATGCGCGCCAGCATTGAGCAAGCCCTGCGCCACGGAGTCAGCATAGGCGCACACCCTGGTTACGAAGATCGCACGAACTTTGGACGCGTTGAATTGAAGCTCACCCCCGAACAAATTTCGGAGTCCGTTTTCCAGCAGACTGTCGTGCTCGACCGAATTGCCACCCAATCCGGAGCCGCTCTAACTCATGTGAAAGCTCACGGCGCACTTTACAACCAAGCCGCACGCAATCGTGAGATCGCCCGCGCGATTGCCAAAGGGGTGAAGCGCTGGAGAGGCGACGTTGTGCTTGTCGGCCTGGCAGGTTCCGTCATGCTGGATGAATTTCGCGCTGCGGGATTCTCCGTTGCAGCCGAGGCGTTTGCCGACCGGCGTTACGAACACGATGGCAGTTTACGTTCACGAAAATTCGACGATGCAGTGCTTCGCGAACCGGAAGAAGCGGCAATACAAGCATTGCGAATCGTGTTGGAAGGCAATGTAATCGACGCCGGTGGTGACACAATACCGCTGCAAGCAGACACCATTTGCATCCACGGCGACACGCCCGGCGCCGTGCAAATTGCGGCCGCCGTTCATCGCCGCCTGCAAGGAGCAGGAATCCGGATCCGTCCCCTTACATCAGCCATGGGAAGAACAAGAGTCACACTATAGAAACGTAAAAAATGGTGGGCCTGGGTGGACTTGAACCACCGACCTCGCCCTTATCAGGGGCGCGCTCTAGCCACCTGAGCTACAGGCCCGTAAACGTGTGGCAAAAACTATAACCGTTTTATTCTACGATGTCGCTGGGCTTATCTGCAACAAACGCAGCGCCATGGTTCCCTGGAAAGCTCAGACATGGTGGAAAGAGAGATCAGTGCTGATCACGCGTTCACTTAGCGCAGCAAATCTTCTAACTGAATCCGCGAGCCAGTCTTTTCGTCGCGATATTTCACGATCACCGCGCATTGCAGAGACAGCGCCCACTTCGCACCTACCGCATGCGATACGGCCCGCGAGCCCGGCACCACCACCGCATTCTCCGGGATCATCAATGGCTGATCCTCTTTCGCGGAATATACGCAATCGCGCACAAGGTCGTAGACCGGAATCGACCGGTTCAGCACCGTGCCGGTGCCCAGTACCGCCCTCTTCTTTACTACAGTTCCCTCGTAAACGCCGGAATTTCCGCCGACCATCACGTCGTCCTCAATGATCACCGGAAGAGCACCCACCGGTTCCAACACACCACCAATTTGCGCGGCGGCGGAAAGATGGCAATTGCGCCCGATCTGCGCGCAAGAACCGACCAGTGCGTGCGAATCGATCATGGTGTTCTCACCTACATACGCGCCCACATTGACAAACATGGGCGGCATACAGATCACGCCGCGGCCAATAAATGCGCCATCGCGAATGCTGGAGCCGCCGGGCACAATGCGTACGTCGTCCGCAAGGGAGATGCTGTGCACCGGATACGTGGACTTATCGAAGAAGGGCTGGCGGCGCGCGTCGATGGACATGTCCACAATCGCGCCCATCCGAAATCCCAACAAAATACCCTTTTTCACCCAGGCGTTCACACGCCACCCGGTGGAACATGCCGGATCGGGCTCCGCTGCGCGAATTTCGCCACTGTTCAGCGCAGCCTTAAATTGTCCGAATAAATGAAAATGCTCTTCCCCATATGAACCCGGCGCCGCCTCGAACAATTCTTCAATTTGAGATTGCAGCATGAGCCTTCTCAACCAGCTTCAGCGACTCCAACACCGCTACAATCTTCGCGCGATTTTCTGGCTTGGGCGGGCCCAAGGGCAAGCGCCAGCACAGTTCCAGCAAACCCATTTCCGCCATGGCTGCTTTCACCGGGATGGGATTCGATTCCACGAAGTTAATCTCGATCAGCGCATGATACCGCCGTTGTATTTCACGAGCCCCGGCAAAATCGCCCTGCAGCGCCAATTGCGTCAGTCGCTTCATTTCTGCCGGGATTTCGTTGGAGGCGACCGAGATCACCCCGCGGCCTCCGAGCGCAATCAGCGGCAGGGTCAGCGCGTCATCCCCGGAAAGCACCAAGAATTCCTCGGAGACACAATTGAGAATCGCCGCCATCTGCGCCACGTTGCCGGAAGCTTCCTTGATTCCCGCAATATTGGGAATTTGCGCCAGCCGCTGCACCGTGGCAGGTTCGATGTTCACTCCCGTGCGGCCCGGCACATTGTAAAGAATAATCGGCAGGTCCACCGCTTCCGCGATCGCCTTGAAATGCCGGCAGAGCCCTTCTTGCGTCGGTTTGTTGTAATAAGGCGTGACCGAAAGAATCCCGCTGATGTCGAGCTTGGCAAGTTCCCGAGCGCGCTCAATCACTTCGCAGGTGTTATATCCGCCCGCGCCAGCCAGCACCGGCACTTTACCCTTCGCCAGTTCCACGGTGATTTCCACTACGCGCCAATGCTCTTCGTCGGTCAGCGTCGGGCTCTCTCCCGTCGTGCCACATGGAACCAGAAAATCAATGCCCGCCGCGATCTGCCGCTCTACCAAAGCGCGGAGCGTGCCTTCGTCCAGCGAACCATCCCGCCGAAAAGGTGTAACCAGCGCCGTCCCTGTTCCCGTAAACATAGAGTGCTCCTTGCAAGTACTTGTCTTCGTCTCCGATAGAAACTGCCGTTGCTAACCGCTCATCGCGATCGGCGATTGCAATTCGCCCAGAATCTCCCGAAATTCGAATATGCCTTGCTTGCCCATGATCCAGCGGGCCGCTTGCAGCGCTCCCCGGGCAAATCCTTCGCGGTTGCGGGCGGTGTGCCGCAGCGTAATGGTGTCCTCCGGAGAGTCGAACCCGATCTCATGCGTGCCGATGTGCGCGCCGGCGCGATTGGAACTCAGCGTCAACGATCCCGAAAATCCCGCTCCACGCATTTCTGCCGCCAGTTTTTTCAACGTACCAGACAGCGCATCTTTCTTCGCGGAATGATGAATTTCCCAGCCCCACGCTTCGTATTCCGAGTGCTGCGCGAATAGCGAGGCCGCCCGCGAGATAATCTCAGAGAAAAGGTTCATGCCCACTGAAAAATTCGCCCCGAAAACAAGTGCCGACCGCGAAACGGCAATCAGCTCGCTAATCTTCGGCAGATCCTCATACCATCCCGTGGTGCCACACACTGTGTTCACACCCAATTCCGCCAGCCGGCGAATGTTGCCGGGAGCCGCCGTTGGAGTGGTGAATTCGACGGCTACAGTGGCGCCACGCAACGCTTCACGCGACAATTCGTTGATATTGGACGTTGAAAACGTCGCGCTGACCTCAAAACCATATTCGGGCGCCAGTTGCTGCACCAACCGGCCCATCTTCCCGCAACCGACAATTGCAATCGGCGCACTCATAAATGGTCCGTTCCCGTCATCAACAGTCGACGCACCATCTGCGCGTATATGAAAACGGCGTCCTTCAACTCTTTTTTGTCGATGCGCTCTTCCGAAGTGTGTGCGTCATGAATGCTTCCGGGACCCAGCAGAAATGGTTTTCCCCATGCCCCTTCGAATGTGGGAATATCGGTGGCAAACGCGACCACCGTGGTGGGAAAGCCGTCGAGAGAGCTCAGACGGACCGCGGGGTTGTGCAAAACTTCGCGGGCTTCCACATTGTGTTTGGCTGCCGCTTGTGCCACCGCCGCACGCAGAGGTTCCGCATCGCTCACCAGGCGAAACATAATTTCCGCACGCGCGTCGTCGGCAATCACGTTCGGCGCGCGGCCACCCTGAATCGTTCCCACGTTCAGCGTGCCTTGACCGAGCAGCTCGTCATTCGGGAGCGGAATCGCGCGGATGTCGCGTAGAGCATCGAGCAACGAGTGAATGGCCGAGTGGCCCAGTTCCGGGTATGCCGAGTGCGCCAGTTTCCCCCGCGCAACGATTTCGTAACGCAGCACACCTTTGGACCCAAGCGCCAACCGGTTCTGTGTCGGCTCGCCATTAATCAGGAAACGCGACCCGCGCGGTGAAACTGCCGCTGCTTTCGCTCCGGCGCTATCGCGTTCCTCGCCGACAACAAACAGCAGAGCAAAATTGCGCGTGCCGTTATTCAGCAGCGCATCCGCCGAATGAATCATCGCGGCGATAATTCCTTTCGCGTCGCAAGCCCCGCGCCCACGAATGTCCGTACCATCTTCACTCGACGGAAAAAAGGGGGGCACGGTGTCCATATGCGTTGAAAGCGTAACCAACGGTTCCCCAAACATCAGCAGCAGATTGTCGCGGTCGGGCGCGGCATTCATGCGTTCCAGCCGACCGCTATGCTGAGCGGCAAGCTGCGAAAGATGCGCGAACAGATAATCCACCACCGGTTTTTCCTTGCCGGTGGTCGACTCCAAATCCACGAGCGCGCGTGTCAGAGCGTAGCAGTCCATAAGTTTGCGCTTGGGAGAGTTTCCAGGGAGAGCGAGCCGAAAGGAGGTCTGCGCGAAAAACACAGAAAGCTGCCTCTCGATAGCGCTCCATCCGGGAACAAGGCTCCCAGATGACAGTGGACCGGGCTTAGGCCGGAACCCCAACCACAGCAATCTCAGTAGTCGCTGCAGTTTCGGCGGCGATCAGCAATATCTCACTGACCTGACCCTTGGGCCGGACCCCTTTCGCCGATTCCCGATACTGGCCGGGAAATCAAATTCGGCTACTCATGGCCGCCGCACCTCTACCAAGGTCATTTCAAGGTAGAGGAAATTTTGGGAAGTGTCAACGCAGAATGGAGAGCTGTGGAGTTGGAGTGATCAGTTGAAGGCAAGTTGAGCGACGTCGAAGCGGAATCATTGCGAGAAAAAAACCGAGGCACAGGGCTGGGCCTGTGCCTCGGGTTGGACGCGAACCTGGCTGCTTAGAAGGAGAGCCGGAGCGCGAATTGAATGATGCGCGGATCGGCGGTGGAAGTAATCTCTCCGAATGTGGGGCTGTTCGGATTTGTGCCTTGGCCGCCACCGGTATAGAAGCCTTGATAGCTGTTGATGATGTTGGGGTTCAAGAAATTGGCATGGTTGAAGATGTTAAAAAACTCAGCGCGAAACTCGAGTTTCAATCTTTCGCTAATCGCGGTGGTTTTAGAAACAGCCATGTCCAAGTTGATATAACCGGGCCCGCGGAGGTAATTGCGCGGCAATGTGCCGTAGGTAGCCAAGGCTGGATTGGCCACGACTTGGGCATCGGAGGGCAGAATCGTCGGGCCTGGGGTACACGGTCCTGAATGGTTCACGTCGCCGCACTGCGCATTGCTCAGGCTGGCGGGATTAAACAGGAAGTTGCCGGTAGTGGATGATCCGGTGTTCGGGTTCGTGAAGGTCTGCGCCCTGCCGGGATTGAATTGAGTTAGCGGACCGGTAATGTTGGCGTGAACGTTGTACGGGTCACCCGCTCCGGAAGGCCCTTCCGCGTTGTAAATGTATTCCTCAGGCAAAGTGGCGAAAACGTCGTAGGGCAATCCCGTATGCCAGGTGAAGATGGGGAACAGGCTCCAACCCTGCGTCAAGCGCTTGGGACCTGAGTTCCACATGCGGTCGAACGGCAGATCCCAGCCGCCGCTCATGGTGATACGGTGACGAATGTCCTGATCACTGGAAGCGCGGAAGAGACTAGCGTCGTAGCTGGGCACGCTGGAATTGCGCTGGCGGAAGCCAGAAGCATCGTCGATGCTGTGCGCAAAGGTATAGGCAACTTCGAAGTAGGTGCGCCCGATGACCGAATTCGTGATTTGTCTGGTGAGGCTGGTCTGCAAGCTGTTGTAATTCGCGTTAGCCACGTTCCCGAACTCTGGGAGGCCGCCGTAGCTGCAGATGGCGTCGGCACTGACGCCGGAGGTTGTATTCCCGTCATAATCGAGGCAACTGGAGTTTCCCGGCACCAAATTGAGTCGCCGGTCCGTAGTGCCAAGGATAAATGGATCGATGTCGATCAACGACGTGAGCCCGTGGGAACTGCTGCCTACATAACTGGCTTCGAAGACCGTGCTGGGCGCAATCTCCCGTTCCAAGCTCAAGTTGTACTGGTAGGTGTACGGAGTTTTGAGATGAGGATCGACGATGTAAACCGAACCTCCTGCGTTGATGGGCAGTAGTCCCGCGTCAGCGAAATTCAAATCGTGGTTGGGTGGTTTAGACGGAAAAGGATTGACTTCGGGATTGGGATAATTGTTAGGGTAGGGGTCTGCTAAATAGTTCGGGCCGGAAGTGTCAAATACAGGCAGGCCATTGCCTGGAGTCGGGAAGCCCACATATCCAGCGGAGAAAAAAGGAGGCTGCCCGTTAAATTGCAAATTGTCTTCGCCCTTTAGGATGTCGTAAAAAACGCCGAACCCGCCGCGCAGACTGGTTTTGCCATCGCCCTTGGGATCCCAGGCAAAGCCAATGCGAGGGGCCCAGTTTTTGGTCTGGGGATAATTCACGCCGCTGGGAGCATTGGGATCACCGGGGAAAAGCATGCCGATAGGAGCATTGGGAAAAACCGTCGAAGGAGTGGTGACGCCGGGAATGATGGAGAAAGTGCGACCTTCGGTATCGTACTTTGGCGAATTGTATTCGTAGCGAATGCCTGTGTTCAGAGTGAAACGCTTGGTCAGTCGCCACTCATCTTGAAGAAATCCATAGAACGACTTGCTGCGGATGTTCGAGGGTGCCTGCGGAGATTGGTACAAAGCAGTAGGAAGGCCCAGGAGGAAATCCGCGAAATCATTCCCCGTGACGGAGCCATCGAAATCGAATTCGCCGTTGATGTAGTAATCGTAGACGGTGTTGTTCTGGTAGGCGGAGATACCACCGCCCATTTTCCAGGTGTGGCGGCCGTGAACATAACTGACCGTATCGGTGAAGCCGAAGGTATTGTTGATGAGCGAAGTGGGCCCCTGCTCGCTGTAGCCGACCAGCAAACCATTGGCGAAATAAAGGTTCGGAGGGCCGGTCGGATTGTCAGGAGTAATTCCTATGCCCAAGGCGGAAGCGGTATACGCGGTGTTGGGACCGGTGGGCGTGGAGGTGCGGTCGTTGTTGCGTTGAATGAACACCCGAAATTCGTTCACTAAATTGGTATTGAAAGTGTGGCTGTAGGCCACATTGCCGTAATAATTGTTGGTTTGAAAATTATCGGGGAAGCCGGGCACAGTGGCGAAATAGAAGGGTTGAAGTTCGGGATTGCGGAAGCCGCCCAGAGTGGCAGTTATTTTGTCTACATCGGTGACCAGAAAATCGAACTTCATGGTGAGTTCATTGTTGTTGTTGGTGAAGGGCGCGTAATACTGGGCCTGGCCGCTGGGGTTCGTGGGAATAAGCCCGGCGGCAATGTACTTTTGGGAGATGGGATCGATGCTGGATGGACTGATGACGGCACAGGCGGCCAACGTGGGATTCGGCTGATAATAAGGATTGCTCTCAAGAAACGCAGCGACGTTTGGATCGGCATTCGGACACGATCCACCAGCGCCCATACCACCTGAAAAATCGCCGTGCAGTTCGGCGGGAGTGAAGACGGGGTTTACGCCGCTGCTGGATTGCGCAGATAACCGCTGGCCCTGGTAGCCGACAAAGAAAAAGAAGCGGTCCTTGCCATTGACGAGATGCGGAATGGTGATGGGTCCGCCGAAGGTGCCGCCGTACTGGTTGCGCTTGAGGACGGGCCGAGGGCTGACAGCACCGGGGCTACTCTTGTTGAAGAAGTTGTTGGCGTTAAACATGTCATTGCGCAGAAATTCGAAGGCGCTGCCGTGCCACTCGTTGGTTCCGGATTTCGTGACCACACTAATGATGCCGCCGGAGTTGCGGCCGTACTCTGCGGAGTAGTTGCTCTCGAGAATGCGAAATTCGGCGATGGTGTCGGGGTTGGGATTCAGCACCACGCTGTTGTCGAGAAGATTGTTGTTCAGGCCGCCGTCGAGCAGGTAGGTGACGGAGTCGCTGCGCCCTCCGGCAATGCTGTAATTTCCCGCGGCGCCGGAATCACCATTGGTCTCCGTGACGCCGGGTTGCAGAGCGGCCAGATCCAGAACATTGCGACCGTTGAGAGGGGCGCGCTGGATGGTTTCACCCACCACGCTGCTGCCGACGGTTTCACTGGTGGTATCGACGTTGGCCGCCTGCGTGGTTACCTCAACGGATTCACTGGCTTGGCCGATGGCCAACTTCGCATCCAAGCGAAGCGATTGGTTAATCTCCAGCTTCTGGTTAGTGAATACTTCTTTCCGAAAACCGCTGGCTTCCACGGTCACTTCGTAGGCCCCAATGGGCAAAGAAAGAACTTGGTAGTAGCCACTCGAATTGGTTGTTGTGGTTTGGCTCACGCTGGTTCCGATATTTATGACCGTTACCTTGGCGCCGACAATCGCTCCCCCGCTGGGGTCAGTGACATTGCCGATGATGCGTCCGGTAGCCTCTTGAGCTCGTAAGGCGGAGGCAGGTAATACAAAAATAAGAACAGCAAATAAGGCCAGATACTTAGAAAAGATTAAACGCCGCACAAAGTCCCCCAATCCTGTATTCCTTGACTGACCGTTTTCCTGCGGCCGACTGGTATCCGGTGCCCGACTGAACTCCGGCTTGCCGGAGCATTCTGCAGCGGAAAACTCGGCAGTCCCCCGTGTGTCTCTTCTGGTGCAACACATAACCTAAAGGGAAAATCAGGTGATTCGGTGGTTGCAGCATGCCTAAAAATCGTGCCGAACCGAGATGCGCGACTCACACTCGACACACTATCCCACGCCTCGACACACCCAACCTTGCCTTTTTCGATGAAGAGATTCTTAGGCAGTGAACTGTCTATTGTCAAGAAAACCGTAACTGATTTTTACAAAGATCTCCGGAAGCAAGAAGTGCCGGAGCTCTTTAATAAATGCTGGAAGTTAGAATTCGTAGCGCAACGCAATTTGTACGATGCGCGGATTGGTGAGTGTGCCGGAATAATTGCCAAAGTTAGCGGAGTTGCCATTCGCCAAGCTGCCGCCAATGTAACCGTTGGCCGACTGAACGTTGAAGCGGACCGAGTTGGTCACGTTGAATACTTCAAAGCGGAATTGGAGGCTGTGGCTTTCGCGCCATGGCATCTTCCAGCGCTTTGCAAGCCCGAGGTCCAATCCGAAGAAGCCAGGCCCTCGAAGATTGTTGCGAATCCCGGTTTCGCCAGGATAAGCGTAGCCGAAATCAAGGTAGGCATTGGCTCCAGTACTGAACAAATTCGGCGCGGTATTTCCCACCCCGTTGTTGTTCGGTCCGGTATAGAAGGTGCCAGTGGTGACTGGCGCAAGCTGGTCCGCATGGCCTTCCAACTGATAATTGGTGGGATACTGGCCGCCGTTATCCACCGTGACCGGGAAACCGCTGGTTACGCGGAACAATCCGGACAACTGCCATCCTCCGATGAGGGCATCGCCGACGCCGTTGACCCCAGAGGCAAGCCATTTCCCCTGACCGAACGGCAATTCCCAAATGAAGTTGGTATTGAATTGGTGGCGCAAGTCAAAATCGGAGTCCGCGCGGCCTGCGCTGGGATCCCAGGAATTGATAACCGCACCACCCAAGCCTCCCCACTCCCCGACACGCTCCGCGTCCGAGGCAATGTCGATGGACTTTCCATACGTGTAGTTAAAGTCGAACTGAATGCCGTGGGTCATCTTGTGCTGCAAAGTGATTTGCAAGGCGTTGTAGTTCGCATTGGTGGTCGTCCGCAACGCATACAGTGACGAGTATTGCGGGCTGTAGAACATGTTGGGACCGGTGTAGCCGCCCAAAGTGTAGAAGTAGTTGTTTGTCCCGGTCGCGCTGGGAACGCCGCCGGTGTCCATCTCATAAATGGAAAGGGATTCATTCAAGCTGTTAGCGCAAAGTAAGTCGTACGCGAGAACGACCGGGCTCATGGTCGAATTGGTTGCGCCAGTCTGGCCGGGGTTGACGCAGGTGCCGTAAGGACTCATTGCGCCTATAGCATATGGCTGGCCGGGCGCCGCCGGCTGCGTGATATCCTTCCAATACTGCTGGACATTCGCTGGAATCAGGCTGGGATTCTGGATGATCTGGTTCGTATCTACACCGTTGCGGTAAAGCTTGGCCATCGCCGTAGCGGCGGCGAAGTAATCCATCCCCGCTTTCTTGTCGTACGGATCCAAGGGCATGGCCAGATCTTCCTGAGCCAGCAACCGATGGGAGAGCCGCCCGACATACGCTGCTTGCAGGGTGAATCCGCTCTTGAGTTCTCTCTGGTACGACAGGTCCAGCGTGTACGAGTAGGGTGTCTTGATGTGATTATCCAGGCCCCACGCGATGGCTTCGCTGCCCGGCGCTGGATTGCTCGGATAGGTTTCGGGAAAACTCACCGCAGGTGAAGGAGTGAGAATCGGAGCGCCGCAATTATCTGTCGTGGGTATGACATTCAGGCTGGTGACACGCGGTGTACATGGGGCGGTTTCCGATGCAGCCGCGTTCGGGATCAACGTCGATAATCCAAAAGCACCGTTTTGGTCAAAGGTGTCCAGCAAGCCTTCACCGATGCGGTCATACACGATGCCGAAGCCCGCGCGCAGGCTGCTCTTTCCTGCACCGCCAAAAATGTCACCGAGGAGACCGGAATCGTATCCAGGCGCCCACGCCAACGCAACGCGCGGACCCAGGTTCTTGAAATCCCATCCATAGTAGCCCTCGGTACCGCCATTTGCGGGGCCCGCCCAGTTGTACTGGACCAGCGGCGCATCGATGGACGGAACACCGTTATTCATGCCCACTCCGCGATTGTTAAACCAGGTGTTCAGGCTTTCGGTCGGCGTAACTTCTAACCCGTTGGTCTCCCAAGGTGGAGAGAACAGTGAGTATCTCAGGCCCAGTGTCAACGTCAGGTTGGGTTTTACCTTCCACGAATCCTGTCCGTACATTTCGTAGCCGTCTTCCGCAAAGTGGCGTACTACCGGAGCGCCCTGGGCCAACGTGCTGCCATCCCGTGCATAGTTGTATTGCGCGTTGACTTCCACATCCATGCCGAAGAGTGCAGTCACGGCATTGTCATAGTTGGTCCCGAAGCCTTGGAAGTTTACCGCCGGATAACCGTAGTTTTCCGGGTCCAATGGGGAAGCCGTACGTCCGGCCAAGCCTGAAGTGTTGAGCCACTGGGCGTTCATGTAACCGCCACTGAACGAACTGGTAGTACTCGAAGTGGGATTGCGAATCAAGGAAATTTGAAATCCGAACTGCAGACTGTGCTTGCCCTTCGTCCAGGTCAAATCGTCCCAGAAGCTGTTGATCGGCCGTTGGAACTGGCTGGAATAGTTGATGCCTTGGTCGATGCCTCGGATTTGATTCCAAGCTTCAGCCGTGTTGCCCAGCGTACCAACACTCTCGCGCACATAGCCGTAGCGGAAATTGTTGACAACCGAGCTCGTGAGTACCGAGGAATAGTTAGCGATGAGTCCTTTATTGTAGTTGACGATATCCTGCTCAGGGATATCCCCGGGAAGAAACGGAGCCATCGCCGAATTCTCATTGGCCAGCGCGCCTGTCAACGAAACGCGCTGCTTCCCATCGCGAGTCAGGTTGTAATCCATCTTCGCGATGTACCAATTCTTGACGTTGCTGGTGGGCGCGGCGAAGCGGTAACCCGCCGTGTTGTATCCATCCCCTTGTGTGAAATCATTGGGAAGCGGGTACTTGTTAAAGTATGAAATCATCGCGGGATCCGGTCCGATCGGCCCGGTGTAGCCGGGCAACAGGCCGGCCTGTTGAAAGCCGTTCGTGTCCATTGCCGTTAGTTGCTGCGGAGAGAGGGCATTTACCCCCGGACCGACCGAATAGCTCGCGCCGCTCAAGCCTTTGACCGTGTTGCCGGGACAAGTGGCGGAGGGATCGCAAACGTATTCGACCACTCCGTCGCGCAGCGAAGCAGTGGGTACAATGCGCAAAACGCTTTGCTGCTCCGCGTCGCGATATCCCTCGTAATTCACGAACAGAAATAGCCGATCCTTCTTAATTGGGCCGCCTAGCGAACCGCCAAAAATGTTGCGATTCAAGAACTGCGGCTTGTTGGGTTCTCCACTTTGCAATTCCGACTGTTTCAGGAAGTAGTCGTTGGCACTAAAAACGGAGTTGCGATTGTATTCGTATACCGACCCATGAAAGTTGTTGGTGCCGCTTTTGGTGACCAAGGCCACCTGGGCTCCGCCCGCACTTCCTTCGTCAGCTTCGGCGTTGGTCGTGGTGACGCGGAACTCCTCAACCGAGTCCAAGGTAACGGGTAGCACGGACTGAAACGCGTATCCTCCCTTCGGATTTACTGGGATGCCATCCAGAGTCACGTTGCTCTGGTCGCTGCGCGCGCCGTTGACGGAGCCGCTGCGCGTGTCGGTATTCGTGTCTATCGAAGGATTGTCGCCGGTATACACTACGCCCGCTTGGAGAGAAAGAAGATCGCCGACGTTGCGGCTTTCCAGAGGCAGTTGCTTGACTTGGTTCTCGCCGAACGCCACGCCTAACGACGCGTCCGTTGTATTAATGGTTTGCCCGATCGCGGAGACTTCCACTGTCTCCGTCGTGGATCCGACTTCTAGCGTCACATTAACGGTTGAGGGGTTGTTCACCAACAATTGAATGTTTTTCTGGTCGTACGCGCGGAAACCCGCCGCCTCAACCCTCAGTGAATACGTGCCAGGCGGTAGGGAAGGAAATTCGTACGCACCGGTACTGGTGGAGACCGCGCTGCGTTGCACGCCTTGTGCCGGCTCGGTCAGCTTCACCGTAGCCCCGGCAACGCTCGCGCCGGATTTATCCAGGATCGTTCCGCGCAAGGAAGTTGTACCGATTTGCGCCCAGGAATGCGAAGCAAACAAAACGATGTAAATCGAAAATAAAAGGAAAAACCGCCGATAGGTACAAGCCAACATCATTCGCCCCCCTTGCTGACTACATGAATGGCTCTTGCACCTGGATAAAATGGCAGGCTCTAAGGCGGATAAACATCCCCGACAGGACTCGCGCCCTGACGCCACTCGCTCCATGTAAAGTATTGCGGAAGATTCTGCGCTTTCTGCGGAGAATGTCAAGAGCGCAAACGGCTCGGGGGCCACACGAAAAATTCATTCAGGGCATAAAGGGAATTAATGAATGACCTCGAGGGGAGAAACTGCTACAGATCGAGTGGCTTTAGCGGAACAGCTTGTGACGCTACCAGCAACTCGCCGGTGAACAGCGCATCCGCCGGGCGCCGGCCCAGCGCTTCCTCCGCAGAAATCCGCGCCAGGTCCGGATTATTGTTTTCCTGAGAGACGTGCGCCAACACGAGGTAGCGGGCCCGCGAGTCGAATCCATCCCGATCGCACAGGAATTCGCTCACGGCATGATTCGATAGGTGTCCTGTACGCGAAAGAACCCGCTGTTTGACCACCCAAGGGTAGGGGCCAACTTTCAGCATGTCCAGATCGTGATTGGACTCCAGGATCAGGCAATCCGTCTCGCGAAGATGCACCTTCACGAGTTCCGGCATGTATCCCAAGTCCGTGCAGATCGCCACTTTCGTGCCATTGGTCCGGAAGGTGAATGCGATCGGATCGGCGGCATCGTGGGGAATCGCGAACGCGTGGATATCGATATCTCCGATGGCAAAACATTGTCCCGCTTTAATCGGTTCGGCGCGTTGTAAGCGCTTCCGAAAGGTTTCCGGCAGGATACGTTGCAGCGCGTCCATGGTGGGCTCGGTTACATACAACGGCGCCTTCCAAAGCCCGAGCATTTGAGGCAGGCCGCTGCAGTGATCGGCGTGTTCGTGAGTGATCAGGATAGCGTCGAGGTGTGCAAGGTCGGCTCCGACAGCGGCCAGCCGGGCCAGGGTTTCGCGTTTCCCAAGGCCAGCGTCGATAAGGATGCGGGTGTGTTCAGTTTCGAGCAGCGTCAAATTGCCGGAACTGCCGGACGCAAGAATGGAGACGCGCAAGCCGATTGAACTCTCTCCCGAAAAGCTGGAACGGATCCAAACTTTTCAGATCATGGCAGAGCGTGAACTGCGCGTCAATGATTTCGACCCAGGGGTGTGGATTTTTGGTGAAGTGAAGTGACAGGTCTGCCGGTCAGCAAGCCAGACGTTGCCGATCGAGCGTGAAGCCGTTGACCGGGCCCAGCACGGTCGCGGCAATGCGCTCAGGCCGGAAAAATTCCTTTGCCAGGCCCTGGACTTCCTCGCGTGTCACCGCTTCGATCGACGCCAGAATTTCGTCCAATGAGGAGAAGCGATGGAAGTACAGCTCCTGTCGAGCCAGGTTAGACATGCGCGAGCTGGTCGACTCTAACGATAGCATCAGCGAGCCTTTCAGGTGGTTCTTGGCTCGCAACAGCTCTTCCTCGGACACCGGCGATTCCTTCATCGCGCGGAACTCCGCGATGGTCATGTCTAAGACCTGCCCAATGGTCTCTTTCGCCGTGCCCGCGTAGACGCTGAGCATGCCGGTATCGGAATAAGGCGTTAGCTCGCTGAACACCGCGTAAGCCAGTCCCTGCTTTTCGCGAATGTTTTGAAACAAACGGGAAGACATGCCGCCACCAAGCAAATTGTTCAGCACCGCTACGCCAAATCGCCGTTCGTGCGCGATGGGGAACGACGGCACACCCACGCAAAGGTGCACCTGTTCCAGGTCCCGTTTGCTCTCCACTTGAATGGGCGCCGCGGTGGCCGGTACCGGATCCTCTTCCTGGGCAGGCTGCCTTTTCAAGTGTCCGAATTCCTTGGTGACCAGCTTCAACACTTGCTGGTGGGTGATGTTTCCCGCGGCCGTCACTACGATGTGGTCCGGCGCAAACCAACTCTGAAAGCGATCGCGCAACGCTTGTCCATCAAATTTCCGAACCGTTTCCGGAGTGCCGAGAATGGGGCGTCCCAACGAATGATCTGGCCAAAATCCGCGTGTGAATAAATCGTGCAGCAAGTATTCCGGATTATCCAAATCCATCTTGATCTCTTCCAGCACGACTTGCCGCTCTTTCTTCACGTCGGCGGAATCGAGTTTTGGGCGCAGCACCAGGTCGGCCAAAACATCGAATGCAATCGGAAGGTGTTCGTCGAGGACTTTGGCGTTGAAGCAGATTTGTTCTTTGGAGGTAAAAGCGTCCAGCATGCCCCCGACCGAATCCATCTCGCGAGCAATGTGTTCCGCGGAGCGGCGCTCGGTTCCTTTGAAGACCATGTGCTCCAGGAAATGCGCCATGCCGTTTTCGGCGAGAACTTCGCGCCGGGAACCATTGCGTACCCAAATTCCGACGGAAACGGAACGGACATGCTGCATGGTCTCGGTGATAACGACCAAGCCGTTCGGTAAGGCGTGACGATGAATATCGCGCGCGTTGGAGACCATACATTATTCTGACACACGACGTAGCCTGTAGCGAGAGCAGTCTGACATCTCTCCAGCAAACTACAAGAGTTGTATTATCAAGTATTTACAGTAGGGGGCCCTAAGGACCTTCACCGGTTGACGCCTTTCGGCACCTCCTCTCTACGTTAATGAGAGAATATCCATGTCTGGAGGCAATGTCTTGGAATTGTTGGGCAAAAGCAAACAGGAGTTGCGCGACTTCTGTCAATCGCTTGGCGAGCCCCCGTTTCGCGGCTCCCAGCTCTATCGCGCCCTCTACTCCGAAAGAAAACTGAATGTCGCCGCCATGACAAATTTGCCCGCGGCGTTGCGCTCGACACTGTCCTCTGCGGCAACAATCACATTGCCTACCATCAAACATAAATATATGTCTTCCGATGGGTCCGTCCGCTACTTGTTCGGTCTGCCTGCACCCGAAGAACAGAACCGAATGAAAAGCGCGTCTGTCGAAGCCGTATTCATGCCCAGCGAAGGCAGGCAAACCATCTGCATTTCCACGCAAGCCGGTTGTCCTGTGAATTGCCAATTCTGCCTCACGGCGCAGTTAGGCTTGATCCGCAATCTGACCCCGGGTGAGATTCTGGCGCAGGTGTTGTTACCGCTGATCGAAATGGGCAGGGCAAGCAAAAATGGTGGCAACGACTCAGCCGCTCAGGACGCACTTGCTGCACGCACAAATGTAGTCCTGATGGGCCAGGGCGAGCCGCTCCTCAATTTCGACAATACGTTCGCTGCCCTGCGCATCCTACTTGATCCCGACGGGACCGGCCTGTCCCCGAAGCACGTCACACTCTCGACGAGCGGGGTGGTTCCGGGAATTGATCGCATGGGCAAGGAATCGGTGCGCCCCAAACTGGCGATTTCGCTAAACGCGTCGAATGACGAGCAACGTGACGTCCTGATGCCGCTCAACAAAAAGTATCCGCTGAAAAATCTGATTGCCGCTTGCCGCCGGTATCCGCTGCGCAATTGGGAGCATATTACGTTCGAATATGTGATGCTCGGCGGAGTGAACGACGCGGCGGAAGATGCCAGGCGCGTGGTCAAGTTGCTGGCGCCGCTGAAGCGCGTCAAAGTGAACTTGATTCCCTGGAATCCCGGGGAATTGCCCTTTCACGAATCTAAAGAGGATCGGATTGAAGAGTTTCGACGCATTCTGACCGATCGGGGTGTGCCCGCGTTTGTCCGCTATTCGCGCGGCCGCGACGTAATGGCTGCCTGCGGGCAATTGGCGTTGCAGGAAATCCAAGCTTCGCCGCTGCCGGTGCTTCCGTAGCAGCCTCACACGTCACGCATTCCAAGCGAATCCGACTGCCATGATAGACTACGCTCACGTGAATCACACTCCACAATTCGAAGCGCGCGTGCGGGAATCTGTGCAATCGGCGATCGCCACAATGGAACTGCTCCGCGACGATAACTCCTTCCATTCCGTCGTATCCAGAATTGCGCTGTCGTTGATTCATGCGTTTCGCCAGGGCAATAAGGTTCTCCTCTTTGGCAACGGCGGCAGCGCCAGTGATGCTCACCATATCGCCACGGAACTCGTGGGACGCTTTGCTTTCGATCGCCCTGCTCTCCCGGCGCTGTCCCTCGCGGAAAGCCTTTCCTCTGTGACGGCGATTTCTAACGACCATGGATTCGAGCAGGTTTTTTCTCGTCAAATTGAAGCACTGGGGCGCACTGGCGACGTAGTTATCGCCATTTCCACCAGCGGCACTTCGCCCAATATTCTTCACGGAGTGGCTACCGCCAACAAAGCCGGCCTTCTCACCGTCGGTCTGACCGGACGCACCGGCGGTAAATTGCGGTCACTTGTGCGCGAGTGCATTTGCGTGCCTTCCGACGATACTCCACGCATTCAGGAATGCCACACGCTGATCGGGCACATTCTTTCCCAAATTGTGGAACGGGAACTCTTCGGTCAAAAGAGCACCGCGTCTCAGCCCTGACGCGCCTGCCCTTAGCGCGGTTTCGAAGGATGGTCAGAGCTTAGCAACTCCGCACACCAATCACCGAAAGCATCCGGCCGGACATCGATGCTTCTTTCCGATAACTGAAGAACAGGTCCGTGTGGCAGGCGGTGCACAAGTCACTGGTGAACACATTCCTGGCGCGCAGCCCGGCGGCGATCAATTGGGAGTGATTCGCCTTCCGCAGATCCAGGTGCACATTCTTGGGAGGCGGCTGGTGGCCTGGCGGGCTCATGTTTAACCACTGCAACGGGTTCGGCTCTTCGCCGGTGCGGGCCTCGTCAAAATATTCTGGAGCGTCCTCAAATTGCGCCGTAAATTTTGTGACGAACTCCGCGCCCACCTCATAGCAGCACGGACCAATACATGGCCCGATAGCAGCCAGCAAATCCACTGGCTTGCACCCAAATTCCAATTGCATGCGCCCCACCGTTTTTTGCGCTATGCGGGCCAGCGCTCCGCGCCGTCCCGCGTGAATTGCGGCCACAGCACGTTTCTTCGGATCAACCAGCAAAATGGGCACGCAATCGGCTGTTTGCGTTCCCAGTAGCAACCCGCTTTTGTTGGTCGTGGAAGCATCCCCTTTGTAGGGTTGAGCCGGCGCTGAAGAAAAGCAATGAATCACGTCGGAATGGATCTGTTTCGTCGGCACCAATGTGAATTCGCTGGCCCCGATCGCGTTCTGCAGGAGCACACGATTCTTCAATACGTTTTCCTTGGCATCCCACTCCATGAAGCCGAGGTTAAGCGCGTCTTGTCCGTCGAGTGTGCTGCTGCCTCCCAGGCGTGTACTGAAACCATGTACCAACCATGGCAGCTTGCTAAAAGGTGCGAGTTGTAAAACTCGCAGGCCGCCACGCTTGCGCAGAGTCCACGGCTCAGAAATTCCCTTCGCACCTGCAAGCAAAACGCTGCGCACAGATCTGGCTTGTGGGGCACGCGGATTTGCTGGCGGCTGGCGTACCGGTTGACCACTCCGGTCCTTCTTCAGTGATGTTTTCCTGACAGCCACAATCCAAACAGTATAATCGCGACAGTTGGCCGGCTAGAAACGCAGTCGGCACACACTACGTCAAAGGGGAATTATGATCGTCGGCATCGGCATTGACGTTGCGGAAGTGAAGCGCATCGCCGCGGTGATCGAATCGCAGAAAGAAAGGTTCCTGCGTCGCGTGTATACCCTCGATGAAGTCGCCTATTGCGAACAATTCAAGAATCGCTATGAACGCTACGCCGGCCGCTTCGCCGTGAAAGAAGCCGCCATGAAAGCGCTCGGCACCGGCTGGAGCCGCGGCGTGCGTTGGGTGGACCTGGAGGTGGTCCGCCAGCGGGGTGGCCGCCCCACGTTGGTACTCAAAGGCCAAGCGAAAAAAATCGCCGAGAGTCTAGGGGTGAAAAGCATTGCTATCAGCATTACGCACACCGCTGAGCAGGCTCTCGCGCAGGTAATCTTCGAGGATTGAGCACGAGCCGACGGAGCGAGGTTCCGCAACGGGTGAGGTCTTCGCTACAGGATGACACCACGAGTGGATGCTGCTACTTCACCAACAGGAATGGGCCCAGGGCCAGAGCATCAACTCCGGCACAGTAGAAGCTGCGTACCGCCCCGCGAGGATCTGTGACCAGCGGCTCGCCAAACAAATTAAACGAGGTGTTCACCAGAATCGGGGCGGCCGCGAACTCGCCAAATTTGTGCAGCAATTTCCAGAACAGCGGATTGGCGCTTTTTTCCACGGTGTGTACCCGCACATCATCCCCGTGAAACGTGAACCGTTCCAATCTCGCCACGGGCCGCTTGAGCGTTCCCAGGGAAGCCATGAATTGGCAATTCGGCGATGCTTCAAAATAATCGACGGCCCGCTCCGCCGGCACCGAAAGTGCGAACGGGTGGAAACCTTCGCGGTGCTTGATGAACTCATTCACGTTGTCGATCACGTACTCCGAAAATGGCGACGCAAGCAAGCTGCGATTCCCCAGCGCCCGATGGCCGAATTCCGTTCGTCCCTGGCACCAGCCCACAATTTTGTCGCGCAACAGCAGGGCTACCACTTCTCCAATCGTTTGCTCCTCGCCGGACAGATAACGATAGGTAATTTTGCAATTGTCCAGGACCGCTTTCATTTCCTGCGAACTCGCTTGCATGCCCAACGCCAAGTTCGTGAGCGGCGCTCGCCCGGAATGGCCTTTCATTTTCTTGCGTGACAGGTACGCCGCTCCCAGCGCCGTTCCTGCGTTCCCCGCCACTGGTTGCACATACATTTGATCGAAGGCGCTGCGCTTCTCTAACGCATGCACCAAAAGAACATTTTGGAACACGCCTCCGGCCAAACACAGAGAGTGCGTGCCCGTCTGTTCTCGAAGATCGTCCGTAAGTTGTAGCACCACTTCTTCGAGATAATCCTGCGCACTTCGCGCTAGATTGGCGCGTACCACAGCGTTGGGTGCCGGTCCTCTCGAGGAAAGACCTATCTCGCGGTAGAACCGCGGCGCAAAAATTCCCCGGTGATCTGTGCCCGGTTCGAAGTAGCGGCGATTCAACACCGGGAGGCCGTTGGATTTCCAATTGAACAATTTGCGGAATACCTGCAGGTATTCGGGCTGCCCATCCTTGCTCAGCCACTGAAGTTTGTGCTCATCTTTGTGTGGCCGCAAACCGACAAGTTCGGTCACGCGCGAGTAAAACCAGCCCAGCGAGTCTGGAAATTTGAGCTGCTGGAAAGGGCGAATCTCGTCTCCATCACCGTTCAAGATCATGCCCGACAGCGAATTCGCGCCCTCATCCAGCGAAAGGATCAGCGCACGGTCATACCCGGAACTGTAGTAAGCGCTGGCGGCGTGGCAAAGATGATGGTCGAAACGGACCGGCCGAGGACCTCCTCGCAACAAATTGTGTAATTGCTGTTCCAACGCCGAGCGTCCCGAGCGCTTGTGCCGGTGCGGGTGCGAAGAAGGTGCCGACCGTTCCGCGATGGCGATCGCCCGGCAATCCGACAGCTTCAATTTGGTTTCGTGCAGGCAACGTTCCAGAGCGAGCCGTGGAACCTCCGCGGAGTCTTGCCGGCTTAGTTTTTCTTCTTCGATGGCGAACAGAACGGAATGGTCATCGATTAGCGCTACTGCAGAGCCTCTTCCCAACGTGGAGATGCCGAGTATGTTCATGAACGCGCTTAGACGGTTCCTCCCACGTGGACCAATGAACTTTCGACGGGTTGGGCAAGGATCTGTTTTCCCGACGGGCCTGTCAGAGAAACCGTTAACCACTGATTATGCGGCAGGATCTGCGGAATCATCACGGAAAGATAATTTCCGGAAAGAGCCGGCGTATACCGACGATCGTCTTTCGCACTTCGATGCAAAGTCAGGACGCGCAGCGTCTGCCCCATTTGCGATTCACGGAATTCCGCAGCTTTTCTTTCGCCCAATGCGCGAAGTTCCCGCGCTCTACCCTTAATAACGTCTCCGCAGAGTTGTCCGCCCAGAGAAGCACCTCGCGTACCGGGACGCGCCGAATACGAAAAAACATGCAAATAAGTGAACGAACGCTCTTCAACAAACCGCATTGTAGCTGCATGATCGCCGTCCGTTTCACCAGGGAAGCCGCTAATCAGATCGGCGCCGATGCCCGCATGCGGCAAGCGTTCGCGAACCAGTTCCAAACGCCGAGCGTAGTGTTCCGCGCGATACCAACGATGCATGGCCGCGAGGATGCGGTTGCTGGCGGATTGCAGCGGCATGTGAAAGTGTGGTGCAATGCGGTCCGTTGCAGCAAACAGTTCGATTAAATCCTGTGTCACATCCATCGGCTCGATCGAGCTGATGCGCAGCCGCTCGACGCTGGTTTCGCGCAAAATGCGTTGTAACAACTCCAGAAATTCCACACGCGGGGTAAGGTCTCGTCCATATGTGCCCAGGTTGATCCCGCTCAAAACAATCTCGCGGAATCCCGAATCCGATAGCCGTTGTGTTTCCGACATCACCGTGGCCACCGGAAGGCTGCGCGACCGCCCACGCACAAACGGAATCACGCAAAACGAACACCGCGAATTGCAGCCATCCTGAATCTTCAGCGTCGGGCGAGTATGGTTCCCTTCGCCGCCAAGCACGGGCGCCACCAACACCTCTGAATGCGCAAAAATATCGCCGCTAAGAATCGGTGCGGAGTGATACGGAGCGGTTTCTTCTCCCTGTATAATCGGCAGAGCAGCCGAAATCGTCGTCAGCAGCCGCGGGATTTCGGCCTTGTGCGAATTACCCACAACGTGAGTAACGCCAGGTAAAGCGGCGATTTCGCCGGGCGCGCGTTGGGCGTAACATCCGGTCACAATGATCTTCGTGGTGGGATTCGCGGCGTGAATCTTACGGATTGCGTCGCGCGCCTGGGCATCCGCCGCCGACGTAACCGTGCAAGTATTCACTACCACAACGTCCGCCAAACCTGCTTCCCTGGCGGCCACACATCCCCGTTCACGCAACTGCCGTTCGATAGCCGCGCCGTCTGCTTGTGTAGCCCGGCAGCCGAATTGTTCGATATAAAATGTGCTCATGGCTCGCTAATTCGCGTTCCTATTTAATCACAATTTCATGGTCTCCTCGCTTTACCTACGTGCCGGGTCCTTATACAATTTCGCCAAACACATGGCGCATCCCCGAAGAATTCCCCCTTTGACCGACCCGAAGGTGTCCGTGGTTATTCCCGTTTACAACGAAAGGGACACCATTTTCGAAATTCTGCGCCGTGTCCAGGCCAGCGGCATCCGCAGCGAAATTATTGCCGTGGATGATTGCTCGAAAGACGGCACCCGGGAAGTTCTGCAGAAATTGGCGGAAAGCCAAAAAAATGGCGCCAATGAGGCACCGGCTCTCGATGGCGGCGACCCAATTTCCTTGAAAGACATTCGTTTCTTCTTTCAGGAGCGTAATCAAGGAAAGGGTGCGGCTTTGCGCCGTGGATTTGCGGTGGCAACCGGTGACATCGTTTTGGTCCAGGACGCCGACCTTGAATATGACCCGCGGGACTATCCGAAACTGCTCGAACCCATTCTGGATGGCCGCGCCGATGTCGTGTTTGGCTCGCGATTTCTCGGCGGTCCGCAACGCGTGCATTACTTTCGGCACTATGTGGCCAACAAGTTCCTCACCTTGCTCTCCGACATATTCACCAACTTGAAGCTCACCGACATGGAGACCTGTTATAAAGTATTCCGCCGCGAAGTGCTACATGGGATTCAAATCAAGTCCAACCGTTTTGGCTTTGAACCGGAGGTCACCGCTAAGATCGCCAAAGGCAATTGGAGCATTTACGAGGTGCCGATCAGCTATGCGGGACGTACATATGAGGAAGGTAAAAAAATCACCTGGAAAGATGGGATTCAGGCCTTGTGGTGTATCATCCGCTACACACTGAGCGACTGAAATATTCTCCGGTGGGGTGCGCTCAGCCGGGTTAGGTTGCGGTCGAAACAGAACAACTCTCTGACTTCGGGCGGGCTCCAGGGAATGTTGAGCGATCTGAACTTCCTGTAAAGAATCGCTGGAGGCTTCGACTATCGAAACGTATCCAGCTTTGGCACCTTGGGCCATGCGAGCCGAGGACTCCCGCGGGCGGCGCTTCCCAGAGCAAGCGCATCCTTACCGCAGTGAATATGCGCGCGACCGTGATCGGGTAGTCCACGCGCGGGCGTTCCGGCGCCTGGAAGCCAAAACGCAAGTGTTCACCGCGCGCTTTTCCGACCATTTTCGCAATCGCCTGACGCATACGTTGGAAGTCTCCCAGATCGCGCGGACTGTTGCGCATGCGCTGGCATTGAATTCGGAGTTGGTGGAAGCGCTGGCGCTGGTGCACGACATCGGTCATCCGCCTTTCGGTCATGCGGGAGAACGCGCGTTGGACCGGTTGATGCGCGCACACGGCGGCCGGTTCGATCACAACTTACATGCGCTGCGCATCGTCGAACAGTTCGAGCATCGTTACATCGAATTTGCTGGGCTCAACCTGACTTTTGAAGTGAGGGAAGGCATCGTCAAACACTCGCGCGACTATAATCCGACAGAGTTTCCCGAATTGTCGGAGTACCGACTCGAGGAGCGCCCGCCGCTGGAATCCCAACTGATCGATTGGGTAGACGAAATTGCATACAACACCGCGGATCTGGATGACGCCCTGGAAGCGAACCTACTGGACCTGGATTCCCTTTGCCGAGAAGCATCCTATTTCGGGAACGTGTTTGCGAAAGTTGACAGGGGATATCCGCACGCGTCGAGCAAGCTGAAATTCAGCGAAGCCTTACGGCACGTCCTTAATTCCCTGGTGACCGACCTGATCGCCGCTACCCAGGAGCGAGTTCGGCAATCGGGCGTGCAGGCTGTCGAGGACATACGACGAAGTCCTCAGCGGCTGGCAACGCTGAGCGAAACTGGCTGCCAGCAGAATGCCATGCTGAAGCACTTCCTCTTCACTCACGTCTATAATCATCCGCTGATCACGGAAGACAGCCAGCGCTCCGTTCGCTGCCTGGAGGAGCTTTTCGTTTATTACCTGCAGAACCCCCATTCGATGCCCGAGCCACACGAAGACGCGATTCAAGACACGCCGAGGTATGTGGTCGTGTGCGATTACATCGCCGGGATGACCGATCAGTTTCTGTTGCGACAGCATCAGGAGCACTTCGGTCCTCAGCCGGCCGCGGTCTCTTCTATCGCGCCGCCTCAGCAGATAGAATGAGCCAGCGTTTTGGAGCCAGGTTCATGTCCATTCGCCGACTGCTTCCGTTATTGATGGTTGGTGGGCTGCTGTGTGCGCCCGCAGTGTGCAGGCCTCAGATTCCCGGGCTGAGCACTTCGCAAAACACGACTGCGTCTCAACAGCCGCAAGTGCCCGCCGACCCGCTGGGGCGCGAGACACCCCGGGGCTGCTTGCTGGGGTTCATCAAAGCAGCGCAAGAAGAAAGATACTCGGTGGCTGTGCAGTACTTCCAGCCGCTCCCGGCCCGAAAGCACGTTTCGGAAGAGGACGAGGAGGACCTGGCTGAACAACTGTTGGCCATTCTGAATCTGAAATTCACAGGCCCACTGGATTTCGTGAGCCGTGATCCGGAAGGACGGCTGGACGATGGCTTGCCTCCTGATCAAGAAAGAATCAGCAGCCCCATAGACACTGGCTTTCCGATTCTGCTGGTGCGCGTCGAAGATGCCCAGGGCCGGAAACTTTGGTACTTCTCGCGCGGCACATTGGAAAGGGTTCCGGAGGTTTACGATTCCCTGACGTTCCCCGAGATCGAACATCATTTGCCGTCTTATTTGGTGCAGCACCGATTGCTAGCCGTACCGCTGTGGCGGTGGCTGGCGATTCTGCTGTTTATCCCCGTGGCGTTCGTGGTCGCGCGACTCCTGGTGCTGTTGATGGAAGAGGTGCTGCGATATTGGAGGAAGGCGCGCCACCTGCCGATGCAGCCAATCGAACCGCTGACCCGCATCGGTCCGCTAACGTTCGTGGTGGCGCTACTGGTCCATTATGTGCTGGTAGCGTACATCGGCACTTCACTGCTCTATCGGATTTACTACCGCCGGGTGATCTGGATTTGCCTGGCCATCGCGATTTATTGGCTGCTGACGCGGCTCACCCAAATAATTTCCTCACGAGTGGGTGCCAGCCTGTCGAGTCGAGGAATGTACGCCGAAAGATCGATTGTGGCTCTGGTCCGGCGGTTCATCGAGGTGAGCATCTTCATCCTGGTTGGGCTGATCGTGCTGCACGGCCTGGGGTTTGACGTCAGCGCAGCCCTGGCCGGAGTGGGAATTGGTACGCTGGCACTCGGCCTGGGTGCGCAGAAGACTTTCGAAAATATGTTCGGTGGCGTGTCCATTCTGTTCGACAAAGTCATCCAAATTGGGGACACCTGCAAGGTGAACAATCAAACTGGCGTGGTCGAGGATATCGGTCTCCGCTCCACGCGGTTGCGGACGCCAGAACGGACACTGTTGTCCATTCCCAACGGCACCATGGCGACTGCCACGATCGAAAATTTCCGTTTCCGCGACAAATTCTTGTGCCAGCAGGTGATTCGACTCCGGTACGACCTTTCGCCGGAGCACATCCGCTTCGTTTTAGAAGAGATTCGCGAACTGTTGCGAAAGCATCCGCAAGTCGAGGACTCCACCTCGCGAGTGCGCTTTATCCGTTTTTCCGACTATGCCCTGGAAATTGAGATTTTCTGCTACATCCTCGAGAGCGACTACGCTACTTATCTGGCTACACAAGAAGCGCTGCTGCTTTCGATCGTGGACGCACTGGACAAAGCGGGGATAGTGGTGGCTTTGCCATCGCAAGCGACGATTGTCTCGCAGGATGCGTGGGTGGATCCGGAGAAAATCAAGGCGGCAAAGGCCGCAAAGGCCGCGATCGAAAAGACGGCAGAAGGTGGGCCCGAACGGCCGCACGAACTTCCACAAAAATCATAATAGGTTCTAAGTTTGGACTGAGCGAAAGGGGCTTAATGCCTCAGTGGTCTTCTAACGGGGCAAATAAATTGCATTTAAGCTATCCTCAGTGCGCTTAACGTGAGTACGGTCAATGTGATGGTAGCGGGGGCGCTGCTGGCTCGCATACCGAGCATTCCGGCTATGCCGACCGCCAGCCATCGCGTTAAAATGCTTTGATTATGTCTACGGATACACTCAGCCGCGAACGGCGGCACAATATGCGCAACCGGCCCGCCAGCCTTATCTATGTGGAGCTGAGCTCCACAAATGGCGGCATGATGCGCGATTTGTCTGAAGAAGGGTTTGCGCTGCGTGCCATGATGCCGCTGACGGACGGGGACAGGACTGTCTTCTCGTTTTTGCTAAGCCCCCTCTCGCGAATCGAGGGGGAGGGCGAGGTTATCTGGACAGAAGAAAAAGGGCGCGTGGCGGGTATTCGTTTTATCGAGCTTTCCTCTTCAGCTAGGACGGGCATTCAAAGCTGGCTTAGCCGCTCTATGGACAACCCGGGACCGGCGGAAACTCCGGACAAGCCTTCGTCCCCCGTGTCGTCCTCCTTCGAGGAACTTCGCGACGAGCTTCGTCCTTCTCCGGACCAACTCGTAGACGAGTTGCGTTCTTCTCTGCAACGCCCCGAACGGCAGGACAATAAGCCGCATTGGGTGGTCGAGCCAGCGGCTTCTGCGGAAAAGGCCGTTGAGCCTTCGGTACAAAACGTATGGCCCGAAGGAAAAGCAACGCGCAACGACAGGATCGAGGAATCGAGGAAGGACCAACAGCGAGAGTCCACGCGTTTTGCGGAAACTCCACGTGTCCCGGTCGCTCCTGACACTGGCAAGAGTAAGACCGTTTCTCCGCCTTCCCCTGCCACTTCTGTTTGTCCGCCTCAGCGAACGGAGTCAACGTTGCCAGGGCATAGCGCAGCGGCAGCATCGGCGGGAAAGCGGATGCCGGATATCTCAGATATTCTGATGCAACCACCCAGCCGGAGCAGAGAAACCGCAGTGAAGGCGCCCACGCTGGAGCCGCTGGACTCCTGGCATCACGGACGGATGATCTCCGAGCAAGGCCGGGGGTCGTGGTTCACGTTGCCTCGCGCGTTGTTGATCATGATTCTGCTGGCGCTGGCTGTGGGAGCCTACGTATATCGGGAGGCAGCCGGAGAAGGGCTGATCTGGCTTGGCCAACAGATTGGCGGCACACAGACAAGTCCGCCTACACCGGCGGGACCCGCGATACGGGAAGAGCCGCCTGCTGCGGAGGCGGCGAATCAGGCGGCACCTTCGAGTCCAACCGATTCGACACCGCCTGCGTCGAGTTCTGAAATACCGGCATCGAACCAGGAAACTAAGACTCCGGCGGTTAGCCATCCCAAGAGCACTCCAGAAGAGGCTCGACCCTTGGCTCAGAAAAATGAGAAGCCAGCCGTCACGCCACTGTCGGGAATCTCGTCTCCCTTTCCTGAAGCACCAGGACAGGAGGCGGGCTTGACCGAGTATGGAGAAGCGCTGCGTTTGCTGCATGCGAAAGATGGAACAGCGGATCCGGCCGAAGCCGTTCGTTTGTTGTGGATCTCCGTGGAGAAGGGCAATTCCAACGCGGAACTTACCCTTGCGGAACTGTACTGGCGCGGACAAGGGGTGAGCCGAAACTGCGATCAGACCAGGATCCTGCTGAGCGCGGCGGCGCGAAAAGGCAACGTCGACGCGCAATTGCGGTTACGTCAATTCCAGCGCGAAGGCTGCGAATAACTTCATTCCTTAAGCCGGGGAATTGTAAGAGAATACGGAACGAACAAGCTTTATCCTCGTGTGGAGGCCGACTGTGTTCTGTTCCAAATGTGGTGCTGCGCTCGCAGCAGACACGGCATTCTGTCAAGCCTGCGGTAATCCAATTTCCCGGGTGGCGCTCGCGACGGCCCCGGTCGCCGCGGTTTCCCCTCATGCAGGCGCTGGCGCGATCGTGTATGCGACCAATGTGACCTATGCAGGATTTTGGCTGCGGTTTGTCGCCTACCTGATCGACAGCGTCATCTTCGGAGTGGCTATGATGATTGTGCTGATCCCATTGTTCTTTTTAATGGGAGGCGCAGTTTTTCTGAACTCATTTTCGCGCGAGTTCGCAGGGCACCCGGATCCGGCCCAGATTGGCGCGCTGGTCTCTTTGGCGTTCATGTTCGGTGGGGCGATCCTGCTGGGGCAATGGCTCTATTACGCGTATTTGGAAAGTGGGGAAAAGCAGGCGACTTGGGGCAAGCAGATGCTCGGGCTATATGTCACCGATCTTTCGGGGAACCGCATTTCGTTCGGACGCGCGAGCGGCAGGTATTTTGCGATGTTAATCACCCGGCTGATTCCGCTGGGGATCGGGTACATCATGGCAGGATTTACCGAGCGGAAGCAGGCCCTGCACGACATGATCGCAAGTTGCCTGGTATTGAGGCATTAGAGGCGTGATCTGTTTTTCGTAGTGATAACTTTGTCTTTCTTCAGCCGGCTGAGCAGGGTTTCCGCGTACTCGCTTTCCACTTTCTCGAAGTACTTCGAAGAAATGGCGCCGGTTTCGCCGCTCCAGACAAGCCTTTCATCTCTGGTACTGTAGAGATTGAACTCCACGCGAATGATCCCATCTTGCATGGTGCTGGGATTGCCGGGATCGAAGTCGCCGTAGGCCACATTCCAGTACGGCCAAAACGTGTAATAGCCAGTCGGCGGCACATAGTTTCCCGCAGGCACGACTTCTTCGGTTGCTTTCGAGACCATTTTAGGACGAATCACCAGCACGCCATCCAGCGAGCTTTCCTTGATGCGTTGCTTCAGCTCACGTTCCATCATTTCGTTGTTAGGAGGAAGGATCACGTAACTCTGCACGCCTTCCACACCGTAACGCGCCAGCAACCGCTTCATTTGATCTTCGAATTCCTGCCGGTTTACGTAATCGTCCATGATGCCGACGACCAGCAGCTTGTGGAACTGCGGCATCGGTGCGCCGGTAAGCACCCAACGGTGGATTTTCGTACTGGCGAGAAGAGGCGAGGACGCCAATGAAAGCGTCGCAATCAGTGCACCGGTCCGACAGCAAAACTTCATCTTCCTATGCTCCGCGACTCGAATTGGCAGCATGTTAACACGCTTTCCCGAACAAACAGATGTGCAATAGGCGAGGCACCAGGAGACACGGCGACCTCGACCTTGGTGAACATAAACACGATAACCAGGAAAATGTTTCCCATGCGCCAATATTTCGGTCGTAAATCACTTGCGCGGGGCGTCCCCGGGCGAAACAATAAGATGTGAAGGAATTGAGATGCCCCGGAAACGTATCAGTCTGGAAGAGTTAGCCAATACCATTACCCACGGAATTGGCCTGCTGCTCAGCATAACTGGCTTCGTAGTGCTACTGGTGCTCGCTATCCTGCACGGCGGGGCAAGCCACATCATCGCGTGTTCTATTTATGGCGTGACGCTCATTTCGCTTTATGCCGCGTCCACGCTGTACCATGCGGCGGTTTCGCCTGGGCTTAAACACGCCCTAAAAATCTTCGACCATTCGGCCATCTATCTGCTCATTGCGGGAACCTACACACCCTTCTTGCTCGTGTATTTGCGGGGCGCCTGGGGGTGGTCCCTTTTCGGGGTAATTTGGGGCTTAGCGTTCGGCGGGGTCGTTTTCAAACTCTGGTTCGTCGATCACTTCCCTCACGTATCGACGGCAATTTATGTAGCGATGGGTTGGTTAGTGATCATTGCCGCCAAGCCGGTGCTGGCCCATGTTCCTGTGCCGACGCTGATCTGGCTGATCGCGGGCGGCCTGCTGTACAGCTTCGGGGTCGTTTTCTATGCGTGGAGAAGGCTTCCTTATAGCCACGTCATTTGGCATGTTTTTGTGATGGGCGGAAGCGCGTGTCACTACGTCGCCGTACTTCGCTCGGTATTGCCAATCCACGCCTAAACGTTCCGCTTACTTGGGCGGCGGTTCGCTGGCCGCTTGCTGTTGTTCCTGGTCTGTCTTCTGCCAGCCGGCGGCGGGATTATATTGCTTCATGGATTTGGCAATCGTGTCCGTCTGCTTTCCAAGATCCTTTTCGTAGATGACCCCGTCCTCGTCGACAATGAAGGCCATTACGCCAGAGGACCGGTACAACGCCGGATAAGCAACAAATGCAAACCCATTGGCCATCTTCCCATTGCTGAGATAACTCTGGCCATTCTGCTGTGCAGTTAAAACATGGAAATAGTAGCCGCGATAAGGCACTGGAGGGGCGCTCTGGCTGGTTGCGTATCCCTCGGTAACTGCCTGCGCCACCAGCGGACCAATTGGACTCTCGGGTTGGCCATTTGCGGCTTTCCAATACAATCCATTCTGTTTCCCTGCATCGCTGTATATTTTTTGGGCGTACTCTCCGTGCTGTTGGAAATATTCCTTCTGCGCAGCGACGAGCTGCTCGCAAATCTTCATGGCCGACATTTCGTTGCGGCCAATGCGCCGGTACAAAATCTCCTTCTTGCCCGCGGCTGTGTCGAAATACCAGTGGTTTCCTTTATTCACGATCGGAATTGGATAAGGCCAGTTCCTGTCGCCAATATACAAACACACTGTTCCATCGGGCTCTTTGACTAAACGGCTCATTTGCTCGTACGCCTTTACGAATCTGGCGCGATTCTCGGTGTCTTCGGCTTGGTCGCCCGAGGACACGATGGTTTTGCCGTCGGGCCCGAATACCTGGAGTAGCGTACCTTCGTCATTATTTTTGGTCGCTTGAAACAGCGCGGCGCTGGCCTCCTGCGGCGATGAGAATGTTTTTTGGCCCGCTTGCTGCGCCAGGGAAGGAGCAACGCACAAACCACTCAGAAGCAATGTGACCGAAGCAAATTTAGCAAGGTTGGCAAAGCCAGACAGGTTATTCGCTAGCCGCATACGGCACTCCTCTCTTAGTTGGATTCGCAGCCCTGGATGAACCGGCACGGTTAGTGGTGCCCGCCTCCTCCACCGTGGGACCCACCACCACCACCGCCGCCATGGGAACCGCCGCCACCGAAGCTCGCTCCTCCGCGTGCCGAGTAAGTTCGGGACTCGCCGCCATGATCGTATCCACTGTAGGCGCCCGAGCGGACATTGCTCTGTCCTCGGGGCTCGGCGTAGCCGCGAGCAGCGCGTGTGTCGCCTTCGAAGGGTCGCGCTGTTGCACCAGGTCGGTTATACACGCCGCCGCGGCCGGGAGCGAAGCGCTCGCCCCCAAATCCCCGGCCTGGCGCGACTCCGCGTCCGCCACGATAGTAGGCGTTGCGGTTATAGAAAGTCACGCTTCGCGAGTAGTAAGGGGCACGGTTGTAGAGCAGCGTATGGTTATACCAGTTGAAACCCCAGTGCGGCCAACCCCACCCGAATCCGCCAAAGAAGCCAATTCCAAAACCGACTCCGAACGAAAGAAACGGGCCTCCGTACCAAATTCCGGGATATGCATACCACCCCGGCCAAGGTACCAACGGAGGTCCATACACGATCCATGGATTGTAGGCGGGGACGTAAACTACGTCGGGCTGTGCCGGCTGAATGATGATCGTCGAGCCTTGCGTGCTGACGGTTTGTTGCGGCGTAGTCTTTAAAGTGCCGGCATCTTCGGCTTTCCGCCTCATCACCTGGACAGCATCCATCACATCTTGCGGCTGGTTGTAATAGGCATCGCCCAAACTGGATGTCCACGAAAGATTCTTGTCCATGTTTCCTAACACCGACGGAAACGCGGCGAGCGCCTTAACACTGGGGTCCCAAGGCATGTTGTTCACAGCCTGGCCCAATGCGTCCCCTTTCAAATCCGGGTGATCTTGCACCCAACGGTCTGCTTCCACGACTTGCTCGGGAAATGTCGATGCAGCCAGAATCTGCGCGACTAGCGAGTCGGGATAAAGCGCAATCGGCGCCACCAAATCCTGCAGTTGCTGCGGGGTCTGCGTTGTATAAGGCGGCCCTGGTGGAGTTTGCCCAGGAGGCGGCGTTTGCGCCGGTGGTGGGGCCTGGGCATCCTGTGAAGCCAGGGCGTTTGCCGGCAGCGTTGCCAACAACAGCGCCAACGAAAGCAGACACACTAAACTGCGCTTGGCAAGTAACGGCACTCGAAAGCCTACAGCCCGTACGAGATTGTTCATGCTCTTGAACCTCCTGTGCACTTAACGCCGCCGAGGTCCCAACTACTAATAAGATGAGAATCGTCATATGGACGTTTCATTTTTCGCGTTGCACTGCAGGGGGTGCATGGGTTGCCATGGGTTGTTTGTGCTTCACGAATCGGCCGAAGATGTGGAATGATGCTCCGCGGCGTAACACACTCAGGAGCTCCTTTTATGAGAAATCTTCGGCTCATCGCTTTGGCTATCCCGTTTCTCTTACCGGGCGCACAGAAATCCTTTGAAGATGCGCCTGTGCCGGTTGATCAGGAGCCACATCATCCTACGGTTCTGAAGAACGACGACATTCTGGTCATGCACGTGACCCTTCGCGAAGGAGAGCGCACACTGTACCACATCCACGCTCACGATCGCGTGTCTGTTGAACTTTCGAACTCCAATATTTCGCAGCAAAATCTCAATGAGCCCGAAGGTCCGTCGACTCCAACCAAACCAGGCGACCTGACGGCGCCGACCCTGGGAGCCGCCCCGGCCATCCACCGGGTACACAATTTTGGCCCTGGAACATTTGAAGTGCTCGATGTGGAATTTCTGCACCGGCCGCAGCAACCCTCGGCCTCGGCTGCCGCTGCCGTCGCGATCGAAAATCCGAGTGGTCGCGTGTACCGATGGGAACTGGCGCCAGGAGAGACGTCGGCCATGCATACGCACAGGCGGCCGTACCTGATCGTTGCGGTGACCAAGATGCAACTGAAAATGACTGGGCCCGACGGCCAAACGTCCTCCCACGAAGTTCAGTCCGGCGACTTCCATTGGATTGACAGGGAAGTCACCCACTCGCTGACGAACGAAAGCGCGACGCCGGGGCAAATCGTCGAAGTCGAATTGAAGTAACTGGCGCCGCGCAGGCACCAGCGGCGCAGCTTTGGTGTAATATCCCGGCACTATGCGGCCCGGGATACAAACCGGGCACATAAGTGCTGGCGTTCACCCTTTCGCTGCATCTTCGATCCAGCGATTCAGTATGTATTCGTATTTGGGATCCACTTCCTCGAAGGCAACTCCCGCTCCCACATTGGGCGTGGCATACACGATTTTTCCCTTAGATTGAAAGGTCAGGTCACCGGCAAAAATCTTGATCAAAACCAGCGTACCTGTGGGGAAGGGATTCATCATATCCAAGTAGCAGCCATGCTGGCTCAATTCGCTGACTCGCGTTGCCACTCGGACGTCGGACTGCTCTTGATACAGCTCGGCACTCGCTATAAAAATATATCTGGGTGTGCGCCGCCGTTCTCGTTCCATGCGCCCTCCGTACCACCAGCCCTCAATTTTTATATCGTAACCTGTGGGCTTTCGCACATAGGCGAAATCGAGCATGGTGCTCGCTCTGGCGCTATTAACTCGGACATTACTAAGTTTCTACTTTTTGTGGGCCTTACTAAAGGTTTCTAGTGCGCTGCTGGCAGCCCCAAGGCTGCTTGCGTTACAATCCGTGTTTTGCTCCCTGGTCGGGGGAGCATGTCGAGGTGAATGGATGAGTGGTCGGGTGCGCCTGTCTGTCTCTAAACACGCATATTTCTACGCGTTTTTTGTGCTTGCGGCATTTGCGATCCTTTGCAGCATCGCTCCTTTTGCCAAAGCCCAACAGCGCCGCGAACGAGAACCCAATTCCGTTTACGCGGGACGCCGAGCCAAACTCGCCTCCAACATCGACGGCCCGATTATTCTGATGGGGTATACGGGACAGGAAGAAGAGTCGGAGACCTACATTTTCGCGCAGGAAGAGAATTTCTATTATTTGACCGGCCACAATGAAGAAGAAGCCGCGTTGGTCATTCTGCCGGCGGAAACACACAAAGTCCAAAGCGACGATTTCGCGGAGCGTGAAATTTTCTTTCTTCCTCCGAAAGACGCCCGTAAAGAAAAATGGAATGGCGCGCGCATGTCTCCTGGCGATGCCGGCATCGAAATGCGCAGTGGATTTTCGGTGGTCAAACCGATGCCGGAACTCCGCGCCACCGTCGAGAAACTTGCTCGGATTTACCCGACCTTTTACACCATACTGCCTTATCAGAAAGAGATGGGCGGTTATCCCCACGAAAAAGAAACGGCCGACTGGTTGAGGCAGGTGGCCCCGCAAGTTACCCTGAAGGATATTCGATCGTCCATCGCCGACTTGCGGCTGATCAAATCACCGACCGAGCTGGCAATTCTCCGGCAAGCTATTGACATGTCGCTGGACGCGCAGTTCGAAGCCTTCAAGATGATGCGGCCCGGATTGTGGGAGTATCAAGTCGCGGCCAAAATGGTGGAAGTTCACCAAATGGAAGGGTCCGAAACGGAAGCCTATGCTCCAATTGTTGGTGCCGGACCGAATTCGACGGTACTGCATTACGATAAACTAGGCCGCAAGATTGAAGATGGCGACATCGTGGTGATGGACGTGGGCGCGCAGTATTCCGGCTACGCCGCGGATATTACGCGAACGGTGCCGGCTAATGGCAAGTTCACGCCACGGCAGCGGGAAATTTACAACATCGTCTACGGTGCGCAAGAAAGCGCCATCCACGCGCTGAAGCCTGGCATGGATATGTGCCGCAAAGGCGATAAGAGCGTTTACAAAATCGCCTACGACTACATCAATTCGCACGGGAAGGACCTACACGGAAAACCGTTGGGCCAGTATTTTATCCACGGGCTGGGCCACAGCATTGGTTTGAATGTGCATGACCCTGGCGACCTTTGCAAACCATTCGTTCCCGGCATGGTGATCACCATTGAGCCAGGCATTTATATTCCCGAAGAAAGTATCGGGGTGCGCATTGAAGATGATCTGCTGATTACCGATACAGGATACGAGTTGCTAAGCCAGCGGCTGCCCCGCACGACGGATGAAATCGAAAAAATCATGGCAGATGCCGCCAAGCAACGTGCCGCCGAAGCAAAATAATCGCGCTCATTAAATGAGGTAGTCGCCAGAGACAATTAATTGGGGCGAACGCTGGTCCTGAGGGTAGCGCTTATTGGGGAAGTTCTGCTTCGATGCTGGTGGCCAGCCCATCTCCGGTTCGACGAATGTGTACCGCGGGTTCCGCGAGTCTGTAATGTGCGTCGACCTTGATCACTTCGACCCGTACGCTGTGGTCCGCAGCTGGGCAGAGCGAGGTTTTGCCCAGGCCTTGCTCATCCACGTTCACATCTGCCTCGGGCGCACCGTGCACGCAAGTGTCCACGTGCAGAACCTTCGAACAACGGGGCGGCACGTGAATTGTCAGTTGGTTAGGGTGCGAACTCGAAGCACACGAAAGCATGAATAGTGCTGTTCCTAACAATCCGGCTGACAGATAAACAAGATTAGAACGGTTTAGCACGATGGCACCCCCGAGGTCGCCCATTTATTTTGTATAGCATTCCCGAGATTAGAAATCCAGACTCCTTCCGCCGAATATAGGTGATACCACCGAGGGCGAGACTTGCGGATTGTTGCAGACACTGGGAGTCAGTTAAGATAACGGTTTGTAAAAGGGTGATCAATCATTTCAGTGTGAGTTGATCTTGATGCTGCCGCGTCCCAATCCTCGGCTGATCTTTGCTTCAGCGATCTTCCTGCTTTTAGTTTGTGGCTCGACCTTGGCCTGGATGCTATACAGGATCTATTCCGGGGAAGAATGGGTGCGCCACACCTACAGCGTACAACTGTTGGTCGCGCAGATTGGATCGGAACTGAACCGGACCGGGCGGGTCAGGCAAAACTATTTGGAGACAGGCGATAAACAATATCTGCAGGACATCGAACAAACCCGCGCACAATTGTTCGAGAAGTTATCCCAATTAGCGGCGATGGTCAGAGACAACCCCGACGAGGAAGGATCCACGGAGAAACTCGAACAAGCGATTCGAGGACGTTTCCAGACCTTCGACGAATCGGTGCAACTGTATCAATCCGGAAAGTCCGATTTGCAAGCACAGAACCGCTATACCCAAGAACTGATCAGGTGGTCAGAGCAAACTTCGGCCATTCTGCGCGACATGCAGGAATCCGAGACGAATCTATTGAATCGCAGATTGCTGCTGACCAAGTCCCTCTTCACCGGGATTATTGTGCTTCTCGTGCTTACGTATGTCCTCGCCATCTACATGCTATGGGAGCACTATCACTTCCTGGCGCAGGAGTTGGCACAAAGGAAACGGGCTGAACGAAACGCATTGAATCTCAGCGCTCAGCTTTTGAACGCGCAAGATCAAGAGCGGCGCAAAATCGCTCGCGAGCTTCACGATGGTCTGGGGCAGAATCTCGCCGCAGCCAAGATGATCGCGGACTCCATGATGAATCGCCCTCCGGACAAGCAGAAGCTGCAAGACTTGAGCGCGATTTTGCACGATGCGGTCTCCTCGACCCGATCGATTTCCCACCTGTTGCATCCGCCCCTGGTGGATGAACTGGGATTTGTTTCGGCCGCTCGGTCGTATCTGGACGGTTTTTCCAGCAGAACCGGCGTGAAGGTCAGCTATGATCTGCCCGACAATGGAGACCGTTTGCCGCGCGACCTGGAACTCACTTTGTTCCGCGTGCTGCAGGAAGCTCTTACCAATATTCAGCGACATTCCAAGAGCCCTACAGCGGAAGTGGAATTCCGAACGGACAACAGAACCGCATGGCTTAAAATCCGCGACCACGGTGTCGGTCTTCCGGCCAAGACCATCCACAATTTCAACGAGAATGGAACCAGCGTCGGCGTGGGCCTAGCCGGAATGAAGGAACGCGTCCGCGAACGCGAGGGACACTTCGAAATTCGGTCGGATTCCGCGGGAACATGCATTTCGGCCACGTTTCCAGTGGTGCCCGATCTCTCCTCTCCGTCTTGAGAATTGGGGACTCGCAACCCGATGAGGCCGCGCACAGGAGCGGTGAGCGTTCTTTCGATTCGAGGCATCTCGATTGCACATGGCGTAAATTGACGTTGACGTGCAACTATCCCGGTGCTACGTTCTAACCTCGATTTTGTTCCGCTTTCGCTTAGCCTAGGGTAGCGGTCGGATGGTACTTAATGAACGCTCCCCAATACGACATCTTCTCCGGTGTTTTCGACAGAGATGCCTTGTGGTTGGAAGCAGTCGAAGGACTCGGATCCTCCTTCGAGCGAATGAAGGAGCTTGCCTCCCATTCTCCCGGAGCTTATTTTGTGTTCTGCACACGCAGCCATAAAGTGCTCGCTTCTGTGGACACCTCCCTATCGCAAGACGCGCAACGTGAGAATCAGCATCGAACTTCTGCATGATCTTATCTTGCCAGCCCGCGTACTTTGACCTAGATTGAGCAGTTGTTCCTCCCCTAAAACGCGGTTATTTATCCCCGTTTCCTGAACAGGAGTAGAATACAATTCTTCATTTCGTACGGATGTAAACCCACGTCTGCAGGAGTTCCTTGCCGCAGCTGTGCCGTCCAACATCTGCGGCGGCAACGAAAAAATGAAAAAGTCGAAACAAACGAAAGCTAACGAGTCCCCGAGCAAGAAGCCAGAATCTGCCCCCGTCGAACTCTTCGTGGTCGCTATTGGCGCATCCGCGGGCGGTTTTGAAGCGTTCGCGGAATTTCTTCACAATCTACCAACCGATACCGGCTTCGCCTTCGTTTTTATCCAACACCTGGATCCTACCCATCCCAGCATTCTGACGGAACTGGTAGCCCGAGAAACCAAATTGCCGGTGACCGAGGTTAGCGATGGCCTGCGGGTTGCGCCGAATCATATTTTTGTGATCCCTCCCAATACGTCCATGTCCATTTCTGAGAATCGTCTCGAATTGGTTCCTCGAGATGCTTCCCACGGAGCACATATGTCGGTGGATCATTTCATGCGTTCCCTCGCCGACGCGAAGGGCGCCCACTCCATCGGGGTGATCCTTTCCGGCACGGGCACCGACGGCACTTTGGGAATGGCCGAAATCCAGGCGCAGGGTGGCATTACCTTCGCACAAGAGGAAGCTACCGCGCGTTACAACGGCATGCCTCACAGTGTCATCGCCGCGGGCGCTGCGGATTACGTCCTTTCTCCCAAAGCGATCGCTCGCGAGCTCTCGCGACTGGCCAGCGATACCTTCATCGGTCGGCGCGATTCCGAGAATGTCTCTCATCTAGCCACTCGCGAGGAGAGCGCGCTGGAAACGATATTTCAGCTCCTTCGCCGGCATACCGGAGTGGACTTCACCCATTACCGGCAAACCACGATTCTTCGCCGCATCCACCGCCGCATGTTGGTACATAAGCTGGATCGTTTGACAGACTACGTTCGCCGCCTGCAAAGCAGCACACCGGAAGTGCTGGCCTTGTATCGCGACATGCTCATTAACGTGACCAGCTTCTTCCGCAATTCCAAGCTTTATGACGCACTCAAGTCGGAAGTGTTCCCAAGGATCCTCAAGAATCGCGCTCCGGAACAGAGTATCCGAATCTGGGTGCCTGGCTGCGCTTCAGGCGAAGAACCCTATTCCCTCGCGATGGCTTTACTGGAGTACCTCGGGGAAAAAGCGTCCGAGGTTCCCGTCCAGATTTTCGGAACAGATATAAGTGAAAGCAGCGTCGCCAGGGCTCGCACCGGCACTTATCCTGAAAATATTCAGGGCGACGTTTCGCCGGAACGGCTGCACCGTTTTTTCACCAAGAGCCTGGGAAGCTATCGCGTCAATAAATCCATTCGGGATATGTGTATCTTTGCCCAACATAACCTGCTTCACGATCCGCCCTTTTCGCAAATGGGTCTAATTTCCTGCCGAAACCTGCTGATCTATCTGGAACCCGTGCTACAGAACAAGGTCATCTCGCTGTTCTACTATGCCGCTCGGCCGAACGGTTTCCTGATTCTGGGCGCTTCCGAGGGCACAGGTTCGGCAACCAGTCTTTTTTCCCTGGAGAATCGGGCCTTCAAAATCTTTTCCAAAAAGGCCAGCGCGGCGCAGCAGGTGGTTACGTTTTCTCTGAATCGTCAAATTGAACCGAATAGCGGCAGTGACCTTCGCTTGCCGGTACGGCAAACGGATGCCAGTTGGAACTACTTGGAAGCGCAAAGAGAATTTGATCGCCGCCTGCTGATGCAATTTGCTCCCGCAACTGTTTTTGTCAATGAGGACTTCGAGATTATCCACAGCCGCGGCAACATCAATCGCTATCTGAAATTGGCCAGCGGCCGGGCCAGTTTGAATATACTGAAAATGGCGCGTGAAGGGCTTCTGCTTGAGCTGCGAAATGCCATGGGGAAAGCAAAAAAAGAAAATGCCACCGTCCTCAAGCAGCGCATCCAGCTCAAGATTGAAAATGGCGAGTCGGGCAAGGACTCGGAAATGCGTTTAGTGGATTTGGAAGTAATTCCAGTGACCATGGGCAGCAACTTGAAGGGCAAGTATTTTATGATTGTCTTTCGGGACTCTGCTCAGGTTGTCACGCCCGCGCATACCGCGGCGAAAGCGCTTTCCAAAAGAGAATCCGAGGCAAGTTCTAGCAGACTTGCCAAACTCGAGCAGGAACTCGCGGCCACCAAGGAATATCTTCAGGCCGTGATCGAAACTCAGGAAGCCATGAACGAGGAACTGCAATCCGCCAACGAGGAGATCCTGTCCTCGAACGAGGAATTACAGAGCACCAACGAGGAACTGGAGACCGCCAAGGAAGAACTCCAGTCTGCTAACGAAGAACTTAGCACCGTCAACGATGAACTGCGTAGCCGCAATATTGAGGTCACTCAAATCAATACGGACCTGAGCAACCTGCTGGAGAGTATCGAGGTCGCTGTGATTATAGTCAGCAGGGATCTGACCATCCGGCGGTTCACCCCCAAGGCGCAGAAGCTTCTTGGACTGATTCCGACCGATGTGGGCCGGCCGCTCGTAAACATAAACCCGACCATCGAGATTCCCGATCTTCAAAGCTTGGTCGTGAAGGTCATGTCCGACTTCGGAACCATCGAAAAAGGGTTATCGGATTCTTCAAGCACCCACTATCAACTTCGAGTGCTCCCTTATCGAACTGCGGACAATCAGGTAGATGGTGCGGTCATAACCGTGTTGGAGCTTGTTCCGGCCGGGGCTAAGGCCTAAAGTACAGTCTTTTCCCCATTCCCCACCCCAGTTGGAAGGATACACACTGTCCTCGGCCAGTAAGCGGAGGCATGGTGGCTAAAAGGGGTCCAGCGAAGCGTTCCGAGTCGCGGCGTGCGCGCTTCCATTCGAGCCAGGATCATCCGAGTCTCGGCGTATTGCACGCACTCCTAGACGGTCTGAATGTGGGAATTGCCAACCTCTCGCTTTCCGGGAGCGTGCTGTATTGCAATGCCCGCTTTCGAGAAATTCTGTGCATCCCGCGCCGGACAGACATCATCGGAACAGAGTTAAAATTCCATCTTTCGCCAGTTTCTTGGCCGGCCGTTGCGGAAGGGCTTAAGCAAGCTGTGCGTGTCAGTGTCGAAGGCGAGCTTCGCCTCGACGTGGAAGGCCGCACCCATTTTGTGAGCCTATGCCTGACGCCGATGCAAGTGGCAGGGTCAACCACAATCCGCGCGGTTGCCGCCGAGAAAACGGAGCTTGTGGAGACCAGCAAAGCACTCAACGAATCTCAGGCCGAACTGCAATCCCTGTCCGCCAAAATCCTTCAACTTCGTGACAATGAACGGCGCAGAATCGCCCGCGACTTGCATGACGTCACCGGCCAGGAACTTGCTGTCGTTTTGATGAGCCTTGGCTCCGTTTCCCATCGATTCGAGGGGAGTCCTGGCATTCGCGATCGCTTGAAGGAGTCGGTCGAGATTCTTCGCAAGATCGAAAGCGATATTCGCACCCTTTCTTACCTGCTGCATCCTCCCCTCCTCGATGAATCTGGATTGACTGCGGCGTTGCAATGGTATGTCCAAGGGCTGGAAAAGCGGACCGGGCTGCATGTGCACTCGGAACTGGAACCAAAACTTCCGCGGCTGACGCGGGACCGAGAGATAGCGCTGTTTCGCGTGGTTCAAGAAAGTCTGACGAATGTGATTCGACATGCGGAAGCCGATACGGTCTGGATTCGTTCTGCAACAAACTCGACGGATCTGGAAGTCCTGGTCGAAGGCAATGGCAAGGGAATCAATCCGCAAAAGATCTCGTTTGCGCAGAAAGGCTATACCGGGGGTGTGGGCATCGCCGGCATGGATCAACGTTTGCGGCAACTTGGCGGGAAGCTACGCGTCACCCCGACCGGTCACGGCACCATTGTGTCCGCTTGCGCTCCTATCGGGGAGGTGATGACCGAGGAGGCAACGGTCGAGATCGACGAAGAGTCTCACGTTCCGGCCGAAACAGGGAAGTCATCGGAGGTAAAGCGTATCTTGATTGCCGACGATCACGAGGTCCCATTTGCGCCGCTCGCCGTCCCTTACTGCTGATATAGACAGGAACGCTTCACAGGCTTACCAATCTCAGGTGCCCCAAATAGCCCCGAGAGGACGCATTGACCGACTCGTCCCCTGACAAAAGGCGAAGCCTGCGTGCCGTCGAGTGGCTGTATTTTTTCCTGGCGGATGTGCAAACCGGCCTGGGGCCCTTCCTCGCCGCGTATCTGGCCTCGAATCACTGGAATCCGGCTCGGGTTGGCTATGCGCTGACATTCGGCGGTCTCATGACGGTGGCCACGCAAACCCCTGCCGGTGCAGCCGTCGACGCCATTCACCGCAAACGCCTGCTCGTCGGAGTCAATCTGGGAGTTCTCATCTGCGGAGCGGTTCTTCTTCTGGGCCACCTCAGTACTCTCTCGGTGTACACGGCTCAGTTTCTTATCGGCGGCGCAGCTCCGTTTCTAGGTCCCACGGTAGCTGCCATTACCTTGGGGATCACTGGCGCCAAGGTTTTCGACAAACAATTCGGCAAAAATCAAGCCTTCAATTCTGCGGGTAATGTCTGTACCGCTCTTCTCATCGCCTATGTCAGCTACAGGTTTGGCTACCGTTCCATTTTCCTGGTGGCCATTTTTATGTCCATTCCAGCCCTGCTCTCCCTTTTCGCTATCGATGCGCGGCAGATTAATTATGCCGAAGCTCGCGGTGCTGCCCACGATCACCAGGTTCAGGTTCAAGGATTATCCGTCCTTCGCAAAGATCACGTGCTTCTCTATTTCCTGGTTGCCGCATTTTTGTTTCATTTGGCCAATGCCGCCATGTTGCCCGAACTCGGCGAAATGCTCTCCAGACGTGACCCGAGAACGGCCGCCCCTTTTATGTCTGCCTGCGTGATCGTCACTCAGTTGGTAATCACGATTTCTGCCACGTGGGTTGGCAAGCGTGCGGCTCTCCATGGACGTAAGCCTCTGCTGCTTCTAGGGTTCGGCGTTTTGCCGATCCGTGGAATTCTCTACACCCTCACGCACGCTCCCGCGGCTTTGATTGCCATTCAGGTCCTGGACGGCGTGGCCAATTCCATCTTCGGCATTGTCTCGATTCTGGTCATCAAAGACAGAACCGAGGGTACCGGCAGATTCAATATCGCTTCCGGCGCCCTGGCCACCATGGTGGGTATCGGCGCAGCACTTAGCAACACCATCGGCGGCACTTTAATTCAGCGCATCGGCTACGGCGCATCGTTCCTCGGCCTGGCCGCCATTGCTGCTGTGGCCGTCACTTTGTTGTTCTTCGCTGTTCCTGAAACGCTCCACACAAACGGCACGACAGGAAATCCTGCTCAACCGGAATGGAGCCCGCGAAGTCAGCCATCTCTCTGAGCTCCACCGGTCATGCTGACTCTGCGGCGCTGCAACTCCCAACTGCGATGCTCGTCCTGTCGCACTGACCGCGGCTTCAGCAGCGGTGCTGAAGGCGAATCACGGACCATTCGGTCTTCGAAGCTCATTGCTCCCATGGCAGCGGCGGTAGTTTTGCGGGATGCCCGTGCGTTTCTCTTAAGATTTTGAACAGATTCATCATCCATTCGGTCGCCGCCGGCAAGTCTTCGGGATGCTCCTGCACATGCATGAAAATCTCGGTGGGATCAAACTTTGCTCCCCCGATGTACCGAAACTCCGATGGCAACGGCGGCCCTCCCGGGCCCCCAGGCGGCGGGATGACCTCCGGCAAGTGCACCGCGTACATGCTTCCTTTAGCCAGGGCTTGATGGGGATATTGCAGCAGCCATGCGCAGTTCTTTCCATCCAAGAACAGATTCGCGGAAAGCACCGCCCACTGACCCATATCGCTTGGCTTGGGTTGCTGACAATCCCAGACCTGCGCTTGCGGCACAAACGCCCGCGGCGGGGCCAAGGTGTACGCATCCAGGCGGATCTGTGCCAAACCTTGCTCTATTGCGAAGCGCTCCACCTCCGGCAACGACTGGTTCCAATCCACATTCGAATCGTTCACCAGCGTGTATGCCGGACGCTGCAGGCCCAGCGCGTTTATGTACGGGAAATAGTAAGGGTACGCGCGCAGCGCAGTGAACACGCAACTGGCCGCAAGTACGGCAATCGCGACCCCGCCAATTCTCGCGGCAACTGGAGCTTGTCCGCTCCACTCCCCCACCATGCGCGGCAGCGGGGCCAGCAATACAATCAGCAATACCATCGGCACACTGAAATGCCGGATGCTGATATCCAACTGGCTCAACAGGCAAATTCCGGTGAACACCAGCAAGCCCACCCATAGCGCTCGCCAGTGCGTTCTCACCGCTTCCGGAATAACTGAAACTCGCTCGCCCCCGCGCAACTTGCGGCCGATCGCCACCGCCAAGGCCATCACCAATAGAATTAGAAATCCAATCGCCGATTTCAGCGCGAACACCACTGGGAAATAAAACCACACTCCGTGGCTGTAGTTGTGTCCGAGAAGGAATGTCGCGCGCACCCCGCTGACCAGCACCCAAAACAGTCCGCGCAGATACAAGAGGATCGGAAATAACAATCGCCGCAATAAAAGCGCGGCTGGACCGCTGCCGATCTTATACAGCGCTTTCATCGGCTGGTTCCACGAAAAGACGAAATAAAACGCATACACGGCTAACGCGGCCCACAAAATACCCCGCCAGGTGGCCCGCATCCGCGTTCGTCGCCACTCCCGCAGCGCCGCCTTATCTTGCGGTTGTCCCGGTACGCCGCGCCAGTGCAAGCTCCAGGCGAACGCAACAAATGCAAATAACAAGATACCCGCGGTAAATTTTGAGAGCAGTGCCGCGGCAAAACTCAGGGCAAACAGCGCCACATTCCGCCGGCTCGGTTCGCGGCAAACTTCCGCGAACGCCCACAACGTTGTCAGGCAGAACAGCGTTACGGCAACATCCGTGTGCACCAGGGGCCCAAACGTCAGAAATGCCGGCGTGCTCGCATACACGCACAGGCTTAGCAGCCCGCCCCACACGCCGCCCAGCCTTTTCGCGTAAACGTAAATCACCCAGCCCAGCGCCAGCGTCAGCAGCAGCATCGGCAAGCGCGCCCATGCCAGCACGCTGGTTGGCTCATTCCACCTGTCCAGCAGCCATTCGCCAAATGCCCACTCCCCGAGTGCGGCTCCGAAAAATTTCTCGCTGTACGTCCAGGAGATATGGTTGTAATCGGCATGAACTCCGCGCAACGCCAAGGGAATCGCCGCCAGCATCTTGGGCAGCGGCGGATGCTCCGGGTTCATCCGCAGATCGAACTTTTGCAGGTAACTTACGCCCGCGCCAATGTGTGCCACCTCGTCGACGGTCACCGATTCGCGTAGTGCCGCGCCGCCCGCCAATAGCGCCATCAGTGCCAGGAGCAACGTGGCTGACACTGCGGCAAGGATGCCCGCTGATTTTTGACTGGCAAACATGCTCATGCGTTTAAGCAGCGCTGGGCCGGTGTGGAAGATCGCTGAACATCATAGACCATGGCTAGGCGTCCCAATGTGTCGGTAAACACAAAGGCGGGCCCAAAATATCACCTTCTAGGAGGATAAACCCGAGACTCGACTAACTTTTAATCTGCTGCATGCTGGAACTCACCGCATGCCGTAGGTCGTGGTGTGTTACGCGGAGGCGGCATCCAGGGCTTGGCCTTCGGCTAGGACTTTTTCGGGAACGCGGCGGAGTTCGCGGACGAAACCGAACCAGGAGAGCAGCTTGAGCGTGTAGAACGTAATGTCGATCTCCCACCAATAGAAACCCTGGCGGGCGCTGGCCATGTAGTAGTGATGATTGTTGTGCCAGCCCTCTCCGAGGGTGACCAGTGCGAGCAGCCAGTTATTCTTGCTGGTGTCGGTGGTGGGGAAACGGCGGTTGCCGAAGATGTGCGAAAGCGAATTGATCGTGAACGTGCCGTGCCAGAGTAAAACGGTACTGAGGAAGAAGCCCCAAGCCAACAACGGCCATCCGCCGATCAGGAACATGATAGCCGCCATCGTGAGAGGCGGAACGAGATGATACTTGTTAAGCCAGCATAGTTCGGGGAACTTGGCAAAGTCGCCGATGTAATCAAAGCGCGTTTCGTTGTACTTGTCCGAAAGAATCCAGCCGACGTGCGACCACCAGAAACCAAACAGCGTGGGCGAATGTAAATCGTCTTCCTGGTCAGAATACCGGTGATGATGGCGATGATGAGCGGCCCACCAGAGAATACCTTTCTGCGAAGAGGACATAGCCATCCAGGCGATAACGAATTGAAACCAGCGGCTGGTCTTGAACGAGCGATGAGAAAAGTATCGATGGTAGCCGGCGGTGACAAAGAACATGCGGACTTCGTAAGCGAGAAAACCTACCACCGGGTAATACCATTTGAAGGGGAAAAGGAAAATAGTGAGGGTGGCGAGGTGAATCAGGAAAAAAGGGAGCGAAGAAACCAGACTAATGCGTGCCCCGTTGGGCAAAGGTATAGAGAGAGGCCGTGCTACGGAAGCCATCCAGGAAAACTCCTGCGCGAGAGATTGGAGCCAAAGTGGCAGCGCGCAAGAGTAGAGCGCTCAGCGCAACGGACCACACTAGCAAGTGTACGGGGCGGGCTACTATTGGTCAAGGATGGTAGAAGGAGGAGTTTCCATAAGAAGCAATTATGGGTGCAAATGGGAGATGTGCTATCGTGCCCATGAGAAGGAGAACGAATGGCGGAACGACCGGTGTTGGTGGGACTGATCCCGCAGGCGGTGGTGTTGGATCCGGGCGACCAGGTAAGCTGGATGTCCGACGCAGGGAATTTGAAGGTCGAATTTGACGCGAATCGTTGCCCGTTTGGCTCCAACATTTTTCAGGCGCCCGTCGGAATGCGGCTGCTCAGCGGGCCGGTGACGCCGGGAACAAAAGCGGGAAGCTACAAGTACCGATTGTGGCTGAATGACCAGATGGTCGGGCGAGGCGAAGTGCTCGTACGGGGATGAGGAGATGCGCACAAGTGCTGTCACCCGGGGCGTCGCTGCTCTATCGCTCATCGAGCGTGAGCGCACTGAGAACGACCGCCGCAGTTGTAATGAACCGTTACGCGGATTGTCCGGCGGCAAAACCCTTCAACAGGTTTTGAAGAGAGCTGGCGTCGGGGACTTGGCCGTTGGGCGTCAGGTGGTTGACCAAATGCGGCAGCAGCGTGCTCATCAGAGCTGTTAGTTGCGATGGATCGATACCATGCTGTTGCGCGGCTTGTTGCAGCGCGCCGCTGTGAAGTACGTTTTGCAGTTGATCGGGGGAGACGGGCAGATTCGGACCGGAACTGATCCAAGAACTGACGATGCGACCGAGGCCGCCCTGTTGAAACATCTGCTGCAAACCAGCGACACCACCGACCTGCGGGCTATTGATGTAGGTCATGATGGCGCTGAGTGCGGTAGCGTGTTGCGGCTGCTCGGTTCCAGAACTGCCGGCCATCGCGAGAACTTCATCCATGAGTCCCATCGTGTTTCTCCTTTAGGTGAAATAGGCGAAGCGGCCGCGGGCCACAACCGCTTCGGAATCCAACCTTTACTTTTGTTTGGCGATAATCATGTCCTTGATTTTGTTGTAGGTGGCTTGTGGAATGATCTTTTTACTTACCAGGTCGGTCTTTTTGGCGTAAGGGCGTCCATCAATAATCTTCTGAGCGTAAACCGGCCCGATGCCTGGCAGCGCGTCGAGTTGGTCCTTGGTGGCGCTGTTGATGTCGAGCAAGCTGCTCGCAGCTGAACTGGCAGACTGCTTGGCCGTGGAACTGGTTTGTGGGTGAGATACGGCAACACTAACGCCGAGAATGAAGACCAGAGCGACGATCAACATCCGAACTGAGTTTTTCCTCATGCACGTTCTCCTTTTAGATTGGGCGTTCAACGACGGGCCGGGATACTAATTCTTTTCCGAGGCGCGATAGCCAGCTTTGATGGCATCCGCCTCGCTCATGTATTTGCCTTGTTTGGTTTTGCCGTAATAACGGGACCCGGGCTTGTGGTAGATGCCGGAGTCGGTGTTGACCCACACCATGCCACTACTATTGGCCGGCGGAGGCTGCTGCGCAGTAGTAGTTTTCGCTGGCTTTGCCGGCGTGGTCGCGGCCGGAGCTGTCGCGGCGGGGGCGGAAGTGGTTGCAGCGGCGGGCGTGGCGGTTTTCGATGTCGAGGCTGGCGTCACCGCAGGCGCAGTTGTCGATTTCGTCGATGAAATGGTAGCTGCCGGACTTGACGCGGCTGGAGCCGAGCTGTCCGCAGCAGTAGTGGCTTTTTTGGACTTGGATGACTTCTTGGACGTGGAAGTGTCGGCCGTAGTTGCGGAAGTGTCGGCGGCGGCTGCCCTAGAAGTCGATTTCTTGGTGGAAGAAGTATCAGACGCGGAGGTAGTGGAGGTGTCTGCTACGTCGGTCTTCTTGGATTTCGTGGACTTCTTGGTGGAAGAATTGGCGGCGTTCGCGGAAGTACTATCAGCATCCGCCTTCTTGGATGCGGTAGATTTCTTGGAGCCGGAGGTATCGGCGGCGGTGGACGAATCCGCGGTGGATGCTTTCTTAGATGACGACTTCTTGGTAGTGGAAGCGTTGGCCGACGTGTCGTCTGTAGTCGTACCGCTCTTATTCTTCTTTGTTTTTCCTTTCGCAGTACTGTCGCTTTGGTCGGTGCCTTGTGGCGCATCCTGAGGCCTGGGCATTGCTTGCAGGCGGACACTTCCGGTGAGCAGGAAGAGCGCAGCGACCAGCGCAACAGCAAGGGACTTGCGAGGATTGTGCATGTTGGAAGATCCTTTCGCCCGCAGTGGTGTTCAGGCCCATCCTGGCTGGTGACACGTGGGCTACGTGCTTTCGGGCGGAGAGCAGGAGGCGAGTTTCTCGCGGAAACATCCCTAACGGTTTGGCAGATAATGAAAGAGAAGGGAAATGTTGTCAAGAATGATTCTTACCGAGGATAGGGACGCGAACAAAGGGGACGACTCAGCAGGATTTCCAGGTCAGGCGATGCCAAGCGCTGATCTGGATGCGTGATTACCTCTGGAAGAATCTCCACTTATCGAAGTGCGGCGCCACCGCCACATCAAAAAATCCCACCATCATTTCGTCCGAGGTCTGTTCTCCCCAGCGCACCGCTGCATCCGGATCGGGATTGTGCGGATTGTCGCGCGAATTGTCAAACCATGCCACGGCCTGCAATTTCGTTCCTGCTTTCAACGCGATCGGTTCGGCCAACCGGTAGCTCATCTGCCAATGGAAGTGATAATTCACGCGGAGCAGCGTCTCGATGCCGCCGTCCTTTCCAATAATGTTGTATTCGAAGCGCTTTCCCCGCAGGTGCATGTGCGGGAAGAAACTGAGGAGTAGCGCGTCGTTCGGGAGAGTTCCCCAAGCTTCGACACGAAAATCGGGCACGCCCGGCGGAATCACAAAATGGTCGTTGGTAAGTTGCAAGGTTAAGACCCGTTTCTTGGGCGCCTGTCTGGCGAACCGCAGGCCAATTCGCGTAACATCCGTCCCGGCTTTTCCATTGGTGGTGTAGTGCATTTGAAACACCAGGTCCGATCCCGCTGGAATGAATTTCGCCATTTCTTCTGGCCAATTGTCGGGCGTACTCCCGGGTGCGTAGACCAGCAAAATATCGCTGTCGGTCCACATGGCGTCCCGCCGATCTTCCTCCGTGGTCAGCGTGGATGCGGTGAACGGCTGCCCGATGGTCGCGTGGCGCAGCCAATGCGACTCCGGCGGGCGCACGTAGACCACGGCGTGATGCACATTCTCTGGCATTCCCGGCAAAATCTCGGATCCTTGCACCCACTGGCCTTCCTTGAAATTCGTGGGCACAATTTCGTAGGTGTAATCCACTTCACCGTCCGCCGGAATGGGCACACCCTGTGCCATCGGCACGGTCAAATCCGGCTCGGGAATCGTCCACCGTCCTGACCATTTGCGCGGAGGCGGCGCATCCGCCGAATTTCCCGCAGGCGCCCCTATCTTCGCCCATGCCGTCAGGGCAGCAATTTGCGTGTCGCTCAAAGATGGATCATTCGAGAATTTTCCAACGCCTTTTACGGCGAACCAAGGCGGCATCGTCCGATTCTGAGTTGCCACTTCAATCGCGGCGGCGAACCGGCGGGTCTGCTCGAAGGTTTCAAATGGCATAGGGGCAATGCCGCCCGCGCGGTGGCACACCTGGCAATGCCCCTGCAAAATCGGCAAAACGTTTCGATAAAACGTAGGCGTTTGCTCACCTTGCCCAGAGTTACCGGATGTAACAAAGACCTGGACGCCAAGCAGTATCGGAATGGCGAGCAGCAATACCCGCCGGGAATCCCGCAGTCGTTTCAGGAATATTGGAACCAAGATTTTCAATATGCTGTTCGATTCAATTCAAATGCCAGCACGGGATGCAAAGCTTCTTCACCTCTGCTTTTCTTCTGCTGACTTCAGCAAAATATCCAAATCATCCGGATGGATCGCGCAAAGCGCCGCATCCTCCTTTTCAATATCTCCATTCTTGACTAACGTCACCAACGATTCCTCCAGCGTAAACGACCCTTTCTTCTTAGTTAGCGGTATTTCCTGATGTAGATGCTGCAAATTATTGCGGCGAATATGATGCCGGGCCCCGTACCCCACCATGAGCAATTCGGCCGCAGGCAACCGGCTGCCATGCTTACTTGGCAAAAGAATCTGGGTCAACACGGCTGCGAGCGCCATCGCTAATTCCTGACGGATGGCGTTCTGCCGTTCCGCTGGAAACGAATCGCCAATCCGGCTAATGGTCGAGGCCACATCGGTGGTATGCAACGTCGACAGCACCAAATGCCCAGTTTCAGCGGCGGCAACTGCGATACGCATGGTTTCCGGATCACGCATCTCGCCCACGACGATCACGTCGGGCGCCTGGCGTAACGCCGCCCGCAACGCGGTAGGAAAGTCCGGAGCATCCGTTCCAATTTCCACTTGCTCAATCACGCTGCGGATATGGGTATGCTCATACTCAATCGGGTCCTCGATGGTTACAATGTGGCGTGTTTCCCGGGCATTGATTTCATGGATCAGCGCGGAAAGGGTGGTCGATTTTCCCGAGCCCGCCGGGCCTCCAATCAACACGAGTCCTCTTGGCAAATGGGCCAGGTTTGCTACAGCAGAAGGCAAATGTAGTTCCTGCAGTGCCGGCACCCGCGCAGGCAAAGCGCGAATCGCCGCCGCAGCCCGTCCCCGTTCGCGATGCAAATTAATTCGAAAACGTCCTGCTCCCTCGATGCGATATGAAGCGTCCGCGATCAATTCCTCGCGATACAGCTTTAATGCGTGACGCGGCAATGCCGGCAACACCGCCGCTTCAATATCGGCCTCATCCAACGCGTTCGCCTCGATCTTGCGCAACTCTCCCTGAACCCGGATACATGGCGGTGCATTCTCAACCAGGAGCAAGTCGCTGCCGCCTTTTTCCACCAGGCTGGTCAGCCAGTGGTCCAGGCGCGCGGTAGCCGCAACATCCGCGGGCTCCGCCCCGCGCACCTCGTTCAACTCCCGCACCAGCCGATTCAGTTCCTGTGACTCTTCCATTCTTGCCTCTCACTCTGGGACGCAACAAACCGCAGTCTCGCCCAGTTGCCTGCCAGAAGTCCAGCGGCGCGTGGGAATGCAGCCAATGCACCGCCAACTACGTGGGTAGTCTCGCGACCAACTGCATCAGAGCCTAAGCTGCGCCAACTTCATTTATCGATGCTTCGATTCAGTATTTTTGATTGTGATTCCTGCACTTCCTAATTTCCCCCGCAAGCCGCATAATCATTTGTTTGCTACTCCACCTAGAGGCGAGTCTTGCGACATGGCCAATATCAACGTTAAAAAAGGCGTAATCGGCATCCTCACGGGAGGCGGCGACGTCCCCGGCTTGAATCCCGCCATTCGCGCGGTCACCTTCCGCGCGCTTCGTGAAGGTTATGAAGTTATCGGCATTCGCCGCGGTTGGGCGGGCTTAGTCGATATCGTCCGCGACGAGAAACACGACAATTCGAACAATTTTCAACGGCTGACTGAAGATGTGGTGAATCGCGCGGGTCGCACGGGCGGCACGTTTCTCCACTCCTCGCGAACGAATCCCGGGCGCGTCAGCAAAAACAGCGTCCCCGACCATTTGAAAGGGGAATATAGCGCCGAAAAAAATGACCTGACCCCCGAAGTGATGAAGAATCTCGCATGGCTCGGCATCGAGTACATGATTCCCATCGGCGGCGACGACACACTCAGCTACGGTGTGCGTCTCTATCAAGAGGGCGTTCGCGTGGTGGCTATTCCCAAGACCATGGACAACGATGTTCCCGGAACCGATTACTGCATAGGTTTTAGCACCTGCATCACGCGCACCATCCAGATGACCAATTCGCTGCGCACTTCCGCCGGCTCCCACGAGCGTTTCATGGTTCTCGAGGTGTTCGGACGCTACGCCGGTTTCACAGCCATGCTACCTACGATGGCGGGCGCGGCCAACCGCTGCGTCATCCCGGAACACAAATTCAGTATGGAACAGCTTACGGAGCTGATGGTGCACGATCGCAAGCGCAACCCTAGCCGTTATTCTATTGTGCTGGTTTCCGAGGGCGCCATGTTCGAAGGCGGTGAAATGATTTTCCAAAACGCCTCGGCGGATGCCTTCGGCCACAAAAAGCTGGGCGGCATTGGCGATTTGGTTTCCGAAGAGCTCACCGATATCTCTCCCAAATTCAACAATGGTAAGAAAATCGAGTGCATCAATCAGAAGCTTGGTTATCTGGTCCGCTGCGGCGACCCGGACGCGATCGACTCGATCGTACCCATGGCTTACGGCAACCTTGCTCTCGATCTTCTTCTGAATCGCATCCATGGCCGTCTGGTTGTGCTGAAAAACGGCCGCTACGATAACATGCCCATCGACACCGTCACCGCTACCAAAAAGGTCGTCAACGTCAAGGAACACTACAATGTCGAACGGCTGCGCCCGGTATACCAGAGCTTCGAGATGAAGCCGCTGTTCCTAATGACCAGCGAACTCGGCTGATCCGCGTCCATCCAACCTAGTTGAATCTTAATGGTGGCGCTCTTGCGTGCTGCCATCGTTTCCTGCATGCTGGCTACTCGCATTTTCCCCAGGCTGGGGGAAGATTCGGGGGAAAGCCTATGGCCAGTAACCCTGCACCGGTTCCTCCCGAAGGGGAGCAGCACTACGTTCTCCTTGTCGATTCCAGCGCAGAGTTGGATCAGCTCATGACCGATCTGTTTAGAAATGATCAGTGGCATATACATCACGCCAAGGACAATCAAGAGGCTCTGGAGCACGCCCGTAACCAACCCTACGACCTGATCATCACCAGCGAGCGGACCTCTAGCAAAGAAGATTTCGAACTGCTGCGCCGGTTGCGCCGGGTGCGTCCCCACACGCGCCTGATTATTCTCACCGACGAGTTCACCCCCGGTGATGTGCTTAATTCCATCCGGGAGCGTGCCTTCAGCTATTTCTCTCGCCCTTTTTCCGCCGATCGATTCGCGGAAATGATCAAGATCGCCATGAGCGAACCTTTCTGGGATGACGGCATCGAAATTCTCTCCGCCACCCCCAATTGGGTTCGCCTTTGTGTTCGCTGTGATGTGGTCGCCGCCAATCGCTTGTTTCAGTTCTTTCGCGAAGCTTCCGATCTGCCCGAGGCGGAAACTGAAGAAGTGGCCATGGCCATACGCGAAATTGTGTTGAATGCAATGGAACACGGCGGAAACTTCGACCCAACAAAGCACATCGAAATTTCCTACATCCGCACCAGCCACATGATTCTTTGCAGGGTCAAGGATCCCGGCACTGGTTTTTCTCTCGACGAGCTCAGGCACTCCGCGCTGGCCAATCCTCCGGACGAGCCCTTTCGTCACATGGAGGAACGAGAACAAAAAGGCATGCGCCCCGGCGGCTTTGGCATTCTGATGACCAAGAAACTTGTCGATGATTTGATTTACAACGACAAAGGCAACGAGGCCTTGCTGGTTAAATATCTGGACCAATCACACCACGATTCGCAGATCTCGCAGGTTTCCAGTTAATAGCAGCAGGTACTTCGCGAATTCTTCACCTCAGGGCAAATCCTGAATACCGCTAAATTGTTTTTGTCTTAGAAATGACAAAAGGCGGAACAGCCCCGACCGCACTGTTCCGCCTCCGTCCAGTTCAATGACTGCTCATCCACCTGCGAGTTTGAATTCGACGATCACGTTCAATTGCACCGCCACGGGCTCATCGTTCAAGTAGGTGGGTTCGTATTTCCAATGCCGCACCGCATCCAATGCCGACTGGATCAGCAACGGCGGTCCGGTTACGACCTTCGCCTCCACCACATCGCCATGTTCATCGATGATCGCATCGACGATTACCGTGCCTTGCATGTGCGTCTGAACGGCCAGCGGTGGATACTTGGGATCTACGCGCGAAATAAGCCTGGGCTCCTTGACACGTCCGCCTACGCGCACTGGCGCCTTCGGGGCCTTTTCTTTTGGCGCGATCGGGGCAGGTATGGTTGTGCCACCAATCACTCCACCGAGCACACCGCCCATGGTGCCACCGGCAACTCCACCAGGTACTCCACCGGCGACCCCGCCTGAGCCTTCCGCATCTGGCATCGGCGCTTCCTTCAGCATCGCTATTTGTTTCGGAACCACGGTGGGCGCGATCAACTTACCCGAATTCTCAAACACTCGATGTACCGGCGCAGCCCTTACTACCGCTGCGGCTGCGGGCGGAGGTGGCGGCGGTGGAGGTGGCGCCACCAGGAACGTCGAAGCGAATCCTTTCAAGTCGAGCGAGTCCGTAAAATACAGTCCTGCGAATACGGGTGCAATTAACAAACACGCGTTGACCACCAAACTAATCAATATGTCGGCAAATCGTGAACTGCCCTTCATGTGGTGATATTCCAGCATCGACGATTGAAACGTGCCGTCGGCCGGTCGGTGGGGCAGCGCAACCTTACTTGGTGTTTTCTGAGTTTCGATCCTGCTGCGTTGTACTTCCTGTTTCTCTACTTGTTTTCCCGTTTTTATTTGCTCTTCGGGAGGTACTTCGATATGGATGGACGGAGCCATAGCCTTAACCTCCATCCATTACTTCCGCATGTCTCATGCCGTAAAGCGCAATTTTAATTGATTGTAAATATTAAGCTTACATAATCATGGTGAAGATTTTTGTGTTTCTTCACGCAAGGGCCCACCCAGTTTGGGTCAGGTCGCCCAGTCTCACTTTTCTTGTAAACGAGGGTACTACGACGGCTGTCACGCTCATTCATGCCTGAAAAACATGCGTTTTCGCTTGCCCTCACAGACAACAAACGCCTCGGTTCACTTTACTCCGCTCGCCGAATTCAAAATTTTTGCGATCAGAAAATAACATACCACCGTACCCGCCAGTGCCAGCGCGATCCATACTCTTCTTTTATTTGGTTCCGATTTTTTTTCGATCCATTCCCCAATCGATGCCGCTAGAAAATACAATTCAACGCCGAGTACGATGCTCGCTGCCACTTCCACCAACGCCAACTGGCGATACAACGCCAGAAGAAACGTCGCTCCGCAGGTAAGTGCTGAACAAAAAACAGCGAAAATTCTCCATACGTGACCCTTGATCGGTTTCTCATCCACCGTTTGCTGTTCGCTCATGTATCCTCGCCGCTCGTGCACACATCATATCCGCGTAGAACACTTCTGAGGTGATCAAATGCAACAAAGACGCTTGGGCAAAACGGGTCCGCAACTTTCGGCCATCGGGCTAGGCTGCATGGGCATGTCCGAATTCTATGGAGTTCGCAACGACGCCGAATCCATCGCCACCATCCACCGCGCCATCGAACTCGGAATCAATTTTCTTGATACTGCCGACGTTTATGGCTATGGCGACAATGAAATCCTGGTCGGCAAAGCCATTCGCGATCGTCGAGACAAAGTTTTTCTGGCCACCAAATTCGCCATCGTTCGCGATCGCGCCAATCCCAATGTTCGCGGTGTCAGCGGCAAGCCCAAGTACGTGCGTTCTTCGTGCGAAGCCAGCCTGAAGCGCTTGGGTGTAGATACGATCGACTTGTACTACCAGCACCGCGTCGATCCTAAAACCCCCATTGAGGACACCGTTGGCGCCATGGCGGAGTTGGTCCGTGAAGGAAAAGTGCGCTTCCTCGGTCTTTCGGAAGCATCTCCCGCCACGATCCGCCGCGCTCATGCGGTGCACCCTATTGCAGCGTTGCAAACCGAATATTCCCTGTGGACTCGCGATCCCGAAGATGAAGTGCTCCCCACAGCTCGCGAGCTCGGCATCGCCTTTGTCGCCTACAGCCCACTGGGCCGTGGCTTTCTTACCGGTCAAATCAAGAAATTTGAGGATCTCGCGGCCGATGACTACCGGCGTATGTCCCCACGTTTTCAAGGTGAGAATTTCCAGAAAAATTTGGACTTGGTGACGCGGGTTGAGGAATTGGCAAAGAAGAAGAACTGCACGCCTGGTCAATTGGCACTGGTGTGGCTGTTGGCCCAAGACGAAGACATTATCCCGATTCCCGGCACCAAGCGTCGCAAATACCTGGAAGAAAACGTAGCTGCCCTAGGCGTGCAGCTCTCCCCAGAGGATCTGCGCCAACTGGAGCAAGTAGCCCCTAAGGGTGCCGCTTCCGGCCAGCGCTATCCGGAGCACATGATGAGCCTAGTCAACGGCTGATTCGAGCCTGAAAGCTCGTTCGCGAAGGTTAGGGAACCAAGCGGAAAGGAACTAGTCGCCGGCCAGACGGACGCGGCCGTACTCCACGGACTCGGCCAAGCCCCGGCGCACCGGGCCTAGTACGAATGCTGGAACGTCGCGCTCGGGCTCAAGCGAAAGACTTGAAGCCTTTCGAGGAAAATCGATGCGGCGATCCAGGAGAAGACCGGCCTCCTGGAGGAACTCCGCGGAAAATGCCAGGTCCGCAGCCCGATCGACGCCCCAGAACCACAATTTTTCCTCGTTGCGCTGAAGAAACCGAAGGCATTCTTCGAGCTTCTTCATCGAGCGATCAAAAGACGAGGCCAGGAAGAACACACTGAGGTTCCAGGCGTGGCGAGGATATTGAACCCGGATCCGCACACAGTATTTGCCGTTCTGGTTTAGTTCCATGCTGCAGCGGTAGTCGTTGCGGATATGGTTCGTGCGGCTCGGGGCTTTAGCCATGATGATGTTCCTGAATTGATGAGAGTGGACTGGAAGAGCCGAAGCCCGAGCGAACTCCCGGAGGGTGAAATCGCGTTAGAGTTTCGATCAAGGAGGCCCAAACCAGACGAAAATAGCCTAATCGTTCGCAAAGGGCTGGGCAAGAGGGCCGCGAAATATTTATAACCTGTTTAGTTTCTAGGAGTTATCGGAATCACCGGGAATGCCAAAGTTCCCGTAATTTCGCAATCGGTCGGGCATCAGCTTGAGCTTACCTTGTTGCTTCAGACGATCTTCAAGGGCGATCCGGAAGGCGTCGAAGGCCATATTGCGCTTCTGCTGGAGAAGAGTGTCCGTGATTTTCGCCTTTTGGGCTTCAAAATCGGCGGGGTTGGGCTCCACTTTGTCTGCAATCTGATAAGCAACCCAAGACGAACCCATGTGAACAGGACCGCCGACGTCGCCCTGCTTCAGTGTGAAAGCGGAGACGATCTGTTTCGCGCTTCCCAATCCCGGGATATTGCCGTTACGGGCGATCAAGTCCGACATTTTCGGGTCGAGGCCTAACGCTTTGGCCGCCGCATCGAACTTTTCTCCGCCTTTCACGCGCTTGACCAACTCGTCGATCTTGGATTGCGCCAATTGCTGAGATTTCTGAGTGCGCAGTTCCGAAATAATCTTATCTTTTACCTCGTCGAGCGTGCCCGGATGAGCGGGAATAACTTGCTTGAGCGACAACACCACATATCCACGGTCCGTCCGGAGAGGCAGGCTAAGCTCGTTGGGCTGCAATCGGACGATGGCGTCCTTCACGTCTTGCGCGTTGCCTAGCTCCAGGACAGGATCATTCGGGGCCAGCGGACGCGTCTCAGCGAGTGTGAGGTGGTATTTCTGGCCCAACTCGTCCAGGGTCGTCTTCGTGGACTGGCCAATCTGCCGGGACATCTGGTCGGCGGTCTTGGCGGACTCCTGGTCGACTTTTTGCAGCAGATATGGAGTGCGCAGGGAATCCTTCACTTCATCGAAGGGCTTGGTATGCGCGTTTTCTTTGTCCAGAACCTTGATGATGTGGAATCCGTATTGAGTATGGACCAGATCGACTCCGCCCTTGGGCAGGCTGAACGCAGCCTTGTCGAACTCGGGAACCGTCTGGCCATGAACGATCCAGCCCAGGTCGCCACCTTTTTCCTTGGAACCGGGATCGTCGGAGTACTTCTTGGCCAGCTCGGCGAAATTGGCGCCTTTCTTGACCTGGGCAAGGATATCTTCCGCCTTTTTCTTGCTTTCGGCGACTTCGGCGTCGGTTTTTCCCACGGTAGTCAGCAGGATATGCTCAACCTGAACACGATCCGGCACTTCGTACTGCTGGATGCTCTGCTGGTAGAGAGCCTTTAGCTCGTCGTCCGTAACGGTTACGCTCTGGCGCAGCTGGTTGCTATCGAGCAGGCCGTAACGCACGACCCGTTTTTCAGGAACCTGGAATTTGTTCTTGTTTTGATCGTAGTAGGCCTTAATTTCCGCTTCGCTGGGATTGATTTTGCCAGCTAACGTTTCGGGATTCGCGGCGGCATAGTCCAGCTTGATTTTCTGGTTCTCGAAACGAAATTCGTCCTGCAGTTCCGCGGGGGTGACGCTGACTCCATCCGTAAGCAGCCGATGGAACTTCTCCTCGATCATACTGGACCGGATCAGCTCCTCGAATGCCGGTACGGTCATCTGGAAGCGTTGCTGTACCTGTTGGGAATAGGCTTCATCACCAACAAAAGCGTCGCCATTGAAAGCTGTGGGGAGAATCTGGCGGATACGGTCGGCGCGCTCCTGGTCGCTGACGGTGATCCCAAGGTGCTTGGCTTCGTATTCGATTTCCTTCTGAAACACCAATTGCTTCAGGATCTGGTTGGCGTAAAGACCTTCGAGCTGACGGGGAATCGGATTGTTCTGGCGGATCTCGTTCAAGCGCTGATTGATGTCCGATAGAGTGACGGTTTGGTCCCCGATCTTTGCCACAACATCGCTTGCAGTTTGTGCGCTGTCCGGACCTTGCGGCACAAGATAGAGGAGCATGCTGAGCGCAAGCATGCCAATCACGATGCCGAAGAGGATTCGGACACCGGTTTTCTGGTTCTCAAAAGCTCCAGCCATTCCAGATGTCTCCTGATTGAGTGACCAAACTTTAGATTATACGGTAACGCAGGCGAAAGGCCCAAACGGAATGCTCGGTGCTTTCTGAAAACATCGCGGCTGAATTTTCCCTTTGTTCTCGCGCAGAACACCAGCACGCACACGCCAAAGCGCTCCGGAAGCAACGCTCGGCGTTAGCTTCCGGAGCTTACCAACAAAACGGCAGGGAAACTTAAGAGAACTTAGGAGACCGAGGCGACCGGCCGTTGCAAACGAGAGCTGCGGCTACCCGGCAGATTTCGGTTCGCGCGCCGAACTTCCGCGAAGGCGTAAATCGCCAAAATCGCCATGCCCAAGAGCGAGGAGCCGATCAACCAACGGTCCACTGAATTTTCCAGCGAAACCATCGCTTCCTCGCTCATTACCGGTGTGGAGACGGCAGCGGCTGGCACGGTAGCCTTAGCATCTGCCACCAAGGTGGTGGAGGTGCCCAACGCAACGTTCGTTGTGGCAGGCTGGTCAAACGAAGCTACGTTTGGCCCGTCGTTGAACGTGGTGTTCACGATTTCCTGGGCCGAAGCGCTGTTGGCCAGCAGCAAAGCAACTCCGAAGCCGATGACGATAGCCTGCGTCCTTAGAATGTTGCGAATTTTCATTGGGCACCTCATTTCGTTCTTTTCTTCTTTTTCTGTTTAACTGCGACGTCCTTCAAGATTGCAGGTCGTTGGCCAAACTCGCTCTCGGCGGGTCAGAACTAATACGTTGTTATCCCCCATACATTTAGTAACTTACCGGCCGCCTGTGTGCTCGGTTGAAGCCGCACGGCACGAGAGGCGAGCGAAGACTATCCGATTAGTTTTGCCGAAAGTGGAGGCGGCGAAAAACTCGCTGGGTCGCGAATGCCAAGAACCGCATTCAAGGTGCCGCCAATTCATTGGGCGGGCGGCGTTTACCCGCAACAATTTGGACAGTCTCCAGACCAAACACAAAAAACCGAAGTCGCCACCCTCCGGATAGGTGGTCTAACCAAATGGATAGTCGTAGTAGCGGTGGGCTGCTCGACCGGGCTAGAATGGCGCTCTCTCGTGCGCAAACCTATAGACGCACCGGCAGGGAACTGAGCAACATGCCTGCGAAACTGATCGCCATCAATAGCCCGCTAAGAAAGAGTGAATTCTCGATCGTTGATGAGATCACTTTGGGGGCGGACTCCGACAACACCGTCCGGCTGGAAGACCCCTGGATCTCTCCACGCCATTGCCGAATCACGGAGAAGAACGGGCGGTACATTCTGGTCGATATAGAGAGTCACGCGGGAACGTTTGTCAACGGCATACCGGTGAAAGAACGAGATCTGAAGAATGGCGATGAACTGGCCATCGGGAATTCGCTGTTCTTGTTTCAGCAAGAGAAAACGGTCAACGCTCCAAGCAGCGCCGTGCAAGTCGACGAAGGAGAGCCGGTGACTGCGGAGGCGGTGCAGCTGCACGGGGAAGAACTCGTGCAGATGTCGCCGGAAATGCTGGGAGGGTTGTCGCGGATAAAACGTTTGGAGCGGAATCTCATTGCGATGGCGCGCATCAGCCGTGCAATCGGATCCTTGCGAGATGAAGAATCACTCCCATGGCAACTGTTGGGTATGATTTTCGATGTAGTTCCGGCCGACTGCGGAGCGATTCTGCTGCTAGAGGAGAATTCGCCAGAGATCCGCTCGCGCGTAGGATGGGATCGCGTCAACGGCGCGGATCATCCAGTCCATGTGAATCAGTTACTGGTGACCCGTTTAATCCAAGAGGGAACTCCGTTGTGGAGCTCCGGCGGTCCGGGCCGAAAAGCGTTCCTGTGCGCGCCCATGGCGTCGGGGAAACGAGCCCTTGGGATCATTTATATAGAGTCGAGCAATGCCGCCGTGCAGTTCACGAAGGAAGATTTGGAGTTGCTGGCGGGAATAGCCAGTCTTGGTGTGATCGCCATCGAAAATGCGCGACGTTTCGAGCGTCTGGAAAACGAAAATCGGTGGCTACGGGCGGAGGCCAGCATCACCCACGACATGGTGGGACGCAGTGCGCGGATGCGCGAGGTCTATCAATTCGTCGAACGGGTCGCGGCCAGCGATTCCACCGTGTTGATTTACGGCGAAAGCGGCACGGGCAAGGAATTGGCGGCGCGCGCGATTCACAAGAACAGCAGCCGGAAAGATCAGGCGTTCGTGGGCTTGAACTGCGCAGCCTTGACCGAGACTCTCTTGGAAAGCGAGCTATTCGGCCATGAAAAAGGGGCGTTCACCAGCGCCGTGAGCCAAAAAAAAGGCTATCTGGAAGTGGCGGAAGGTGGAACGATTTTCCTGGACGAAATTGGGGAATTGTCTCCGATCTTGCAGGCCAAGCTGCTGCGCGTGCTGCAGGAACGGGAGTTTGTCCGGGTAGGTGGAACTCGCCCGATTAAAATCGACGTGAGATTCCTGGCGGCGACCAACAAGGACTTGCAGAAAGCCGTCAAGGAAGAGAAGTTTCGCGCCGACTTGTTTCACCGCCTCAACGTTATCACGCTCACGCTCCCGGCGCTGCGGGAACGTCCGGAAGACATTCCGGAGCTGGCGGAGTATTTTGCGGCGCGATACGCGAAGAAGTGCAATCGTCCAGTGAGCGGAATCAGTGAAGCAGCGCTGGCCTGCTTGCAGCAATATGATTGGCCCGGCAACATTCGTGAACTCGAGAACGCCATGGAACGGGCTGTGGTGATCGGCGATTCGGAAAAGATTATGCCCGAGGATTTACCGGAGATCGTGCAGGAAAGCAGGCAGGGTGGCGAAGCAAGTGCTCCCACGAAATATCATCAATCCATTCGCAATTTGAAGAAGCAAATGATTGTGAGTGCGATCGACCAGGCCGGGGGGAATATGACCGAGGCTGCCAAGCTCCTGGGTGTGCATGCGAATTATTTGCACCGACTGGTGCGCAATTTGGAATTGCGCACCAAGGCGAAAAGACAATCCGGCGGATGATCGGCCGTGGAACAATGATCGCTCAGGGCTCCAAGTTTCGAGCCCTCACTCATACCGCAGTGCCACCATCGGATCGACTCGCGTCGCACGCCGCACCGGTACGATGGCTGCGGTCAGGCAAATTACCACCAATGCCACAATCGCTGATCCGATGGAAAACGGATCCGACTTGCTGATGTTGAAGAGCATCGCCTGAAACAATGCGGTGGCGCCGATGCCCACGGGAATTCCTACCGCAAGGCCAATCAACAGCACCATCCACGTTTCGCGCATGACCATCCACATCAGATCGCGCCGGGGCGCACCCAATGCCATTCGGAGACCAATTTCCTTCGTGCGTGCCGCCACGTTGTACGCCATGCCTCCATACAGCCCGACACAAACCAGCAACAAAACCAACCCCCCAAAAAAAGTGGAGAGTTTCGCCACCAAAATCTGCGAAGTCAGACTATCGGTTACCAGCTCTCCGCCCGTTTCCACGCTGCCAATCACCAGGTCCGCATTCATCTCCCGGACTGTGTTGCGAACCGAATTCAACAGCATCTCCGGATTCCCGGCCGCGCGGACTTCGAAAATCGTCGTGCCGTGTTCATCAAAGTCTGCGCTAGTCAGCGGAGCGTACATGCGTCGCCGGGAGGCTTGCCGCACCTCGTGATCGCGCACATCCCGGCAAACCCCGATGATCTGGTAAGGCGCCTGGTTCGGCCGGCTCGAATCCTGGATATGAACCATCCTCCCGATAGGGTTCCCTTCACCAAAGAAAAACTTCGCGAAGCTTTCGTTCACCACGGCCACGCGAGCCGCGCTGGCTAAATCCTGTTGCGTGATTTCCCGACCAAGAATCAGCGGCACGCCGATGGTGCTGAAGTAGCTGGGCCCAACTTCGTCGTCCGCGGTCTGGCTGTCCCCCTCGTTGTGGAACGTGGCTCCGTCTACGCGAACGGAATCCGACGATTCGTTGCCGTTAAACAGGCCATTGGCGGACGCGGATACACTCCGAACGCCGGGTAAGCGAGCGAACCGAAGCAGAACTTCTTGCGTGGCATTCTGGATTGCGGCTCCGCGATATCCGCCCGAGAACAAGTCCACGGGAACCAGCAGCAACTGGTCGCGGCTATAGCCCAGATCGAACTCCTCCAGATTGCGCAGGCTCCGCACCAGCAGGCTGGCAGCTATCAGCACCAGCACGCCCAGCGCGATTTGCGAAGCCGCAAGAAAGTATTGGACGCGTCCCTTCGAGCCCGAACCGAAATCGCGGCCGCCTTCCTTCAGCGAGCGCTCCAATTTCACGTGCAATACCCGAAACGCGGGCGCCAGCCCGAAGACCATCGCCGCAACCAAACAGATCGCGGCTGTGAAAGCCAGCACGCGCCAATCGATCCCGAGTGACAAACGCTCGCTTGAAAGGCTTTCGTACACCAAGCTCACCAGCAAGCCCGATCCCCAGTGAGCCAGCAGCAGGCCCAGCGCGCCTCCCAGCGCCGCCAGCACCAGGGATTCTGTCAGTAACTGGCGGACGATTCTTGCTGCGGCCGCGCCCATGGCGAAGCGGATCGCGATCTCACGCTGCCTTGTCGCAGAACGGGCCAGCATCAGGTTCGCCACATTCACGCAGGCTACCAGCAACACCAACAGCACCATGGCCATCAGCAACAGCAGCGGCGTCGCGAATTCCTCTCGCACCCGGGAAAGTCCTCGGCTTCCGGGTGAAACCGGCACAGCAATTTTCATATTGCGGATGGCGTCACGATCATCGGCGGAAAGCTTGGCATCCAGCGTGACCGTCAGTGCCCGTTCCACCACCGCATTCACATTCGCCTGCACCTGCGTAACCGTGAAGCCGGGTTTCAATCTTCCAATCAGCAGCAGCGAGGCGGCGTTCGCGTCCTCCAGAAATCCGCGCTCCGGCATCAGTTGCGGTTGCATCATCATCGGTGCCCATACGTCCGCGTGGTCGCCCACCACTTCGCCGAAAAAGCCCGGAGGCGCCACCCCAATAATCGTGAGCGGATAGTTGTTCAATCGTACCTTTCGTCCCACAACACTGGGGTCGCCGGCGAATCGTCTCTGCCAGTAGAGGTAGCTAATCACCAGGAAAGGATCGCCTCCGGGCGTTTTACCTTCCTCCGGCGAGAACGTGCGGCCCAAAAGCGGGCTCACCCCGAGTGTCTGGAAATAATTTTCGGTCACTAGCCGCCCGGTAATGTCCTCAGGACCGCCGTCGATCTTGATTCGCAATTCGCTCAAATGGGAGCTCGCCAGCACCGAGGAGAACACGACGTTGTTGTCGCGAACCTCGCGATAGAGTGGATACGAAAGAACGTTTGTGCTCGGAGTGCCAGTGTGCGACGAATGAACCCGCGCCGGGTCTCCTACGGTCACTAGCTCCTCCGGATGCTGAACCGGCAAGGCCCGCAGCATCACCGCATTAATCACCGTAAAAATTGCGGTGTTCGCGCCAATTCCCAGCGCTAGTGTGAGAACGGCAACCGCCGTGAATCCGGGCGACTTCCGCAGCATGCGCAAGCCAAAGCGAACATCTTGCGCAAAGCTTTCGATTAGGTTCACTCCACGAGCGTCGCGGCACACTTCCTTGGTCTGTTCGATCCCGCCAAATTCCATCCGCGCCCGCCGCAGCGCCTCGGTCCGCAGCATGCCGCTGCGCACCAAATCCTCCGCATACGCTTCCAGATGAAACCGTAGCTCCACATCCATCTCGCGTTCCACCCGCTGCCGATGAAGCATGGCGCGAATGGTCGATCGAATTCGGTAGAGAAGATTCATTTTGGCTCCCGCGCTGTCGACAGCCTAGTCATACTCACCACAACAGTCGTCATTCGTACCGCAACACGACCGCCGGGTCCACCGCAGCGGCGCGACGTGCCGGCAGAAGCCCCGCGAAAATGGCGACCGCCACGAGAATAAGAATCGCGATGATGAACGAACATGCGTCGGCCGTGTCCACGCCATACAGCTGCGAGCGGATTAGTCGCATAGCAATAAACGCCACGGGAATGCCAAAGGCAAGCCCCGCCAAGATCAGAGCGATTGTGTTACGAAGTATCATCCAAAGAATGCTGCCGCCGCTGGCGCCGAGAGCCATTCGCACGCCGATTTCGTTGGCACGCCGCGAAACGCTCTGGGCAATGACTCCGTACAGGCCAACGCAAGCCAGCAGCAACGCCAGTGCTCCGAAGAAACTCACCAACTGCGCGGCAACACGCTGAACATCGAACGTATCGTTAATCTGATCGGTCAACGCCTGCGTTTCCGTCACCGGTAGATTTGGATCGACCTCCGCAACAGCCTGGCGAACCGTGGCCGCCATGGACGACGGATCGCCGGCGGTGCGAACCATGATGCCGGACGAAAGCGCGGATTGAGTGTCGTCTTGAAGCAGAGCTGGAAACACCATGGGCTCGATGCGGGACTTCACATTGTGGAATTGCGCGTCGTTCAGCACACCGACGACTTCGTACTCACCGGTACCTTTGGGTTGGCCAATGTCGAAGCGGTGCCCCAGGGGACTTTCAGCAGGAAAATAGGCACGGGCGAACGCTTGGTTCACCATTGCGACCTTGGGTGCTCCCGCAGCATCTTGCAGACCGATTTCCCGGCCTTTCAGGAGTGTCATTCCCATCGCCTCTACGAAGGAGGGCCCCACTAGGATATTTTCGACAGACATGCTTTCGCCGGGCGTGTCCGCGCGGCCTTGAACGCTGATGTCATTGTTGCTGGAATTACCACTCATGGGGCTATAGCGGGCCAGCGTTGCGGCCTGCACGCCAGGCAGGGCGTTCAATCGCTGGTAGAGGGTGCGGTACAAGCTGGCCACGCTCTCCGGCTTATAGTTCGCCAAGCGAGGACTGATTCCCACCAGCAAGACATGATCTGGCTGAAAGCCCAATGGCTGCTTTTCCAAATTGATCAGACTACGCGCGAAGAGATTTGCCCCGACCAAGAGCACTAGCGAGATGGCAATCTGCGCGATGATCAAAGAGCGCACTGTACCCAATTTTCCCAGATGGCCGAACGTCGTCCGGGAACCGGCTTTCAGCGACGCTGCCAGATCGGCGCGCCCAGCCGAAAACGCAGGCGCAAGGCCAAACAGGATTCCAGCCAGTACCGTGATGAGCGTCGTAGAACCGAGCACCAGCGCATTCAAGTGCGGTTTGATGGGCGAGCCGCCGGCAAATAGCGCAAACAGCACTCTCATGGCCCAATCAGCGAACAGAAGGCCGCAGGCGGCTCCGAGGGTTGCGAGCAGAAGGCTCTCCGTCAATAACTGGCGAATCAGGCGAAGGCGGCTGCCACCCAGAACAAGGCGCACAGACATTTCCGTCTGTCGCATGGCCGCGCGGGTGAGCAATAAATTTCCTACGTTCGCGCACGAAATCAGCAGCACCATAACGACGACCGCAAGTAGGATGTGCAGCGGCTGCGAATATTCGAAGCGCAGCCAGGAAATTCCCCGGCTCCCATCAGCCAGTTCGACGTGTGAATGGGCAATACTGCGCCTGCGGGCTTCCGTCAGTGTCGAGCCCTCTTTGTTAGTCAAAAACTGCTGCAGCGCGGCCGTCATGGCTGTTTGTGCTTGAGCGCGCGTCGCCCCGCGAGATAAGCGCCCGATCAACAAGAGCCAATATTGGTCCGTGCGGTCGCAGTAAGGAGGTAGCAGCTCAACCTGGGGCTGAAATGCCAGCGGTACCCAAAAGTCAGGCGCGCGGCGAATGCGTTCGCCAAAGAATTCCGGCGGCGTGACACCCGCGATCGTATAAGCGGAATCATTGAGATAGACGATTTTCCCAACGGCTGCGGGATCTCCGTGTAATTGCTCTTTCCAGTATCCATAGCTCGCTACTGCCACCGGCGGAGCATTGGGCCGATCGTCTTCAAGGCTGAAGGTTCGGCCTATAACGCTGCCAACGCCCATGGTGCGGAAATAATTTCCGGAGACCAGATGCACTTTGGCTCGCTGGGTTGAATCATGAGAGTCGGCGAATCGAATAGTTACAGTGTCTTCGCCACTGCGGACTGCGGCTAACGACTCGAAAGGCAGTGCCTGTTTGCGAAGGTAATCGGATACTTCACTCGAAAACGCTTCCCAACGGCCCGTTGGTGGATCGCCAGTGTACGTCCCCTCCCCAAGCTCGTCAGTGGAGAGGACCAACCTAGAAGGTTCGTGGACGGGCAGCGACTCGAGCAGCACGGCGTCAAAAATTGTGAAAATGGCCGTATTCGCGCCAATTCCCAGCGCTAGTGTGAGAACGGCAACGGCGGTGAACCCCGGCGATTTCCGCAGCATGCGCAGGCCAAAGCGAACATCTTGCGCAAAGCTTTCGATTAGGTTCACTCCACGCGCGTCGCGACACGCTTCCTTGGTCTGCTCGATCCCCCCAAATTCCAGCCGCGCCCGCCGCAGCGCCTCCGCCCGCGGCACGCCACTGCGCACCAAATCCTCCACATACGCTTCCAGATGAAACCGTAGCTCCACATCCATCTCGCCTTCCACCCGCGTGCAGCACCGCCCGCAGCCACCCTCGCACGCGCCTCCACAAGCTCATACTTCCTCGGGCGTGGTTCGCAGAATCCCCGCGATCACATCGGCCATGCGGTTCCAATTTTCCGTTTCGGTTTGCAACCGGCGCTTGCCCGCTGCGGTGAGCCGGTAATACTTGGCCTTGCGATTATTTTCCGATTCGCCCCACTCGCTGGCGATCCAACCTTGATCTTCCAGACGATATAGGGCGGGATAGAGAGAGCCTTGCTGGATTTCCAGGCGTTCTTTGGAGATTTGTTGAATGCGCAAAAGGATTCCGTAGCCATGCAGTGATCCCAGCGAAATAGCTTTCAGGATCAGCATGTCCAGGGTGCCTTGCAACAGTTGTTTGTCCATGGAAGGAGCCTCTCCTAGATGACCTAGGAATATAGGCTCGCCTCTCCTAGAGTGTCAAGGAGAAACTGTCAGCAACGCAGCGAGATTCCTCATCCCGCCCTTCCGAATGACATGTGAGTAAGAGTTACAGTTCGATGCGGGTACCCAACACAGTCAAAAATTTCCCAAGCCATGCCGGGTGCGCTGGCCATGCTGGCGCAGATACCAGGTTGCCATCCACTACTGCCTCAGTCATTCCAATATCCGCGAATTTGCCGCCACTACGGGTCACGTCCGGCGAAACCGCGGGATAACAACTGCACGTTTTTCCGCGCAGCACATCCGCTGCCGCCAAAACCTGAGCACCGTGGCACATCGCAGCAATGGGCTTATTCGCGGTTGCAAAATGACGAACAATTTCCAGTACGCGCGGGTTCAGCCGAATGTATTCCGGCGCGCGACCGCCGGGAATGACGAGGGCGTCGTACTCTTCCGGGCGAATATCTTCGAACGTGGCGTTCAGCGCGAAGTTGTGGCCGCGCTTCTCAGAGTAGGTTTGATCGCCTTCGAAATCGTGAATTGCTGTCCGGACGATCTCGCCGGATTTTTTCCCAGGACAAACGGCGTGGACAGTGTGGCCGACCATCGACAGCGCTTGAAACGGAACCATCGCTTCGTAGTCTTCGACGTAATCGCCCACAAGCATCAGAATGTTTTTGCGCGACATCGTTCCTCCTCACTAGCTGTCCAGCATAACAAAGCAGCCGCGCGCCTGGCTCGCTAGTGTAGTGGCCGAACTTTAGATCGTGTGCCTTACTGCGTGGCTGCCGGCGCGGGATTTGTGCTCTCGTCTATCGTGAGCATGTCTGTGCGCATTTTGTCCCATTCGCGAAGAGTCAGCCCTCGCGTCGCGAAGAAGCGACGGATCGTAGGCGAATCCCAACGCAGAACTTCTTCCAAGACGGGGACCAACACGCTCATGGCATTGTCGCTGAGCACGGTGCGGCGAGCCACGCGAGTTATAAATTTAGCCTCGGAGACCGCAATTGTTAGCCCATCGTACTGATTAACGTGCATCATCACTGGCAAATCGGAACTACCGTCGCCCATATAAATGATGCGGTCGTGGCTGATTCCGAGTTCGGAGCGGAGTTCTTCCAGCACCGTGATTTTGCCCCAACCGGCGGTCGCGCGGACGATCGAGTCCACTTCCCCGGTAGCTTCGTTGAAGCGAAAGCGTGTGCCGAAGATGTGGTCGGCGGGCACGATGCCCTCGAGGGCAGACTGAATAATTTCCTGCGGCGCCGCAGAAATGACGTAAAAGGAAAACTTGTATTCGTCCGAGAGGCTGTCGAGCGAACGGGCAAACAGGTTGACGTCGTGCTTTAGGCGAATACGCTTGCCGGTTTTGACCAGGTCCTCGCGGCGAACGCGGCGGAAATCCGGGTCGTGCAGAATCAAATAGGAAAGTTCAGCGCCCTGTTGGACGAGATTAATATTGGCAAGGCCTCTCACTTTTTCGTGAAAGTTGTGGAAGCCAATGAGTTCGCTCAGCGCGACTCCCGAGTCGTTGAAGCTGAGGGTCTGGTCGAAATCGCTGGCCAGAAGATAATGCTTCGTCATTGAGGTAATTGCTCCTCTTTCTGCCCGCTTTCGCGGACGTGAGCCGACTGACGGCCTCGAAAGTGCCCTTGCATACACGTTAACCTTATTCGGAGGTTGCCACCTCACGAATAATTTTAATGGGTGCTATGCGTGGAAAACGTGAACAAAATGTTATCTGTACATAAGATGCAGCGAATCGGTAAAAGGTTCAGTCCGCAAGCTTTAAGCACGGGAAAAGGTTTCGGATGAAGCGTTTACGATAGGCAATCATTGAAAACTTTCATGCGAATAGAAAGCGTAAGGGTAAACAGATTTATCCAGTCTCGTATTGGGAGAAAAGCGCGCCAGCGAGGTAACGCAAGTCTCAAGTCCGGGGTCACTGATTCGTATCTTTTTCCGCGCCGCATAATTGTGATACCGACCAAACGCGTGTTATTAACGAGAGTAAGCCCTCATGGAACATTTGCTTCGAAGGCCGGTGGAATCCCGACAAGCGTACGCACAGAAACGCAAGGTCCTGGCCTGGGGAATTGTGTCCGCACTGATCATTGCCGCGGTCTTGACGTTTTTGCTAGTGGGCTGACCTACCTGGAGCGCGGCGACTCCCCATCATAGCTTTTTACGTCTGGTTTTCTTCTCTTTGTGCGCGAGTGCTGAAAGCGCACGCGTGTAGGCGTCGATACTTTCGGGATTTGCTTTGCTAAGGACGAACTGCCCCTCCCGGTGGCAATCGATCAGACCGGCGTCCTGAAGGATTCGAAGGTGGTGGGAAACGGTGGCCGGGGTGACACCACGGAGGGAGACAATCTCTCCGCAATTCATGTGGTCGCGGGCGCTGATGGCTTCAAAGATGCGGAGCCTGGTCTGGTCCGCGAGCGCCTTGGAAATGCGTTCAATTTGCTGGCGATCCATGATCCCACGAGTGTAACGAATGGAGGTCTGTAGCGCCATCTGTCCGATCCCCGAGAAACGATGTAACCAATTGTTTAGACATTCATCGAAATGTCGAAGTTAATCGATTTACTCGTTTTGATCCCGAAAGGATGGAGGTTCTTATGAAACGGCTGGAAGGCAAGATTGCGGTAGTTACAGGAGGAAACAGCGGCATCGGGCTGGCTACGGCCAAGCGGTTCCTGGAAGAAGGGGCCAAGGTGGCCATATCGGGAAGGAATCAGAAGACCCTTGAGGGGGCGGTGAAGTCGCTGGGCGATGGCGTCCTGGCGATAAAAGCGGACACCGCAAAGCTGGAGGAGATCGAGAAGTTTCTCGGTGAAGTGAATCGAAGGTTTGGAAAAATCGATGTACTCTTTGTCAATGCGGGCATAGCGAAATTTGCGCCGCTAACGAACACTCCTGAAGCGCTGTTTGACGAGCAGTTTGATATCAACATTAAAGGCGCTTATTTCACGATACAGAAGTCGCTGCCGTACTTGAATGACGGGGCGTCTATTATTTTCAATACCAGCGTTGCCGGCCAAACGGGAACGCCTGGAGCAAGCGCGTATTCGGCAACGAAGGCTGCGCTACGATCGTTGGCGAGAACTGCGGCGGCGGAACTGGTGAGCCGGAACATTCGAGTGAATACGGTGGCGCCAGGTCCGATCATTACACCGATCCTGGAACGGACGGGTCTACCTCAGCAAGCCATAGACGATTTCGCCAAGGATCTTATCGGCAAAGTGCCAATGAAGCGCTTCGGGCAGCCCGAAGAGGTTGCAGGCGTGGTGGCTTTTCTGGCGTCCTCTGACGCGTCATACGTGACCGGCGTCGAGATCAACGTGGACGGCGGGCTGGGCCAAATCTAAGTAAGCTTGCGTGGCGCGGGTGGCTGACTCAGTCCTCTATTCGCGCGGCGCAGAGGGATTCGCGGAAGTGGCCACGTCAACGTCCAAAAACCATTTGTGGGTGGTATCGCCCGGGGCGTAACAATTCCCGTCGGGATTGTAGGTCGCTGCGCACCGGTTGCTGCGCGGCTTGTTGCGAGGCGACTGGGCGAATTGCCAAACCGTCGCGTCCGCCGCGCCGCTCTGCACTATAGGTGGCGGAGTTTTTGGGAAAACGCAACCGGGTGACGGCGGACACGCATCATTGAAGGCCCATATCACCAGCTGGCGGCCCCCGAGATGATCTTGAATGTCCTTGACCGTCGTGATGCTGTGGCCTTCGCCTTCGTCCACAGGGATCGAGGAGCAATAGGCGCCTGCGCGGAAATTGGCCTTGGCCAAACCGTCGACCCACGCATTGACATATTCGTAGTAAGCCGCGGTCAAGCGGCCTCCTTCTTCCACATCCAAAAAAATGATAGTGCCAGGTGCAAAGCCTTCGTGGCGGGCCAGAACCGCGGCGTCGGCAGCGTCGGACTCGCCTTTTCGAATGCCATCGGGAACGGATTTCAGGCTGCGAGTCTGTCTGCCACTGAACAGCACCACGAAACCGAAGCCTTGCGCTTGCAGTTTGGAACGTGTGCCCAGCCAGGTGGTTTCCGTCAGGCCCGGCGGCGGACTAAGCCAGTAACTGCTGAATGAGAAGGTCTTGCGGAGGATCGGCAGGCCATCATCGCCAGGATAATCGTTCAGGTCGAAACCCAAGAATGCGGATTGCTGTGCCGATAGATTCGAACGGCTCGGGAGAGCCAGCAAAACCGCGAGCGTCAGAAGCAACAGCGGCAAAAGGATAATTCGCACCCAAGTCATGAAACAGAATTTACAGCAAGTGCACCAAAAGAGGAACAGCCAGGAGTCATTGACCTGCCTGCCCCAGCCAAACTAGCTCACTGGTGTTCTCGGCACCGCTTGCGTCTGAGGCTTGTCTTTGATGTGATACGGACATGAATCTGCCCCAATTCGTGCGGTGGGCCACAGGTATCCGGTGGCAGTGGAAAGTCTTCATCCCGATCGTCGCGGTTCTAGTCCTTAGTATCCTGGCGATCCATGCGATTTTGCGTTCTCCCGAAAATGTGGATGTGAAGTGGATCCTTATCTCGGCGGTGTTCTTTGGAATCCTGTTGTGCTTCGTGCTGTTGGCAGTGCTGCTGGTGCTCATCGAGCGGCCATTAGAGGACTTGATGGAGACGATCGAGCGCGTACGCCGCGGCGACTTCACCGCGCGTGTGGCATTTGCGAAACGCGAAGACGACGTAGGCCATCTGGGACGGGAATTCAACGACATGGTACAGCGATTGGACCAAAATCGTCAGGAAATTGAAGAGCTGCACCTGAGGGACATGGCTCGTGCGGAACATCTGGCCAGTATTGGGGAATTGGCGGCTGGGTTAGCTCATGAAATCCGTAATCCTTTGGCTGGAATTGCCGGTGTGGTGGACATCATGGGCAAAGAGCTTCCGGCCAATAGCCCGAGCCGGGGCGTGATCGGTGAAGTGCAACGGGAGATTCTACGCATCCAGGCGATCCTGAATGACCTGCTTTCCTACGCGCGTCCGCGTCCGCCCGATATACATCCCGCAAATCTCAACACCACGATCGAGCAAGCGGCTTTGCTGGCCAGCCAACAGGTACTGACAAAACCAATTGAAGTGCTATTCGAACCGCTTCCGTCTCTGTCCCCGGTGGAGCACGATCCGGCATTGATCCAGCAAGTGATCCTGAATCTGCTGTTAAACGGAATCCAGGCCATTTCGGGTGCAGGCCAGGTGCGGATTGCGCTGCGAGATGAATCAGGATTCGTGGTTGTGCAGGTTTCCGACACGGGCCGGGGAATATCCCCGGAAGCGCTTCCCAGAATCTTCAAGCCATTCTTCACGACGCGCAAGGAGGGTACGGGACTTGGTTTGTCGCTGGCCAGTAGTATTGTCCAGGCGCATGGGGGAAGAATCGAGGTCACTAGCGCAGCGGGCAAGGGTTCCCAATTCAAAATTTGGCTACCGATTCACCAGGTGAAGCCGAGCCAGTCAAAAACGGGACCGAAAGCCGCCGGTCATTAGTTTGGTGATAGACTAAAAAGATGGCCCAGAAGCGGATTTTAATCGTAGACGATGAAAAGCTGGTGCGCTGGGCACTCAACCAAAAGTGTGCCGAATTCGGTTACCAGGCCCTGGAAGCCGAAAACGGCGAAGAGGCTCTGCGCGCGCTGCAAACCGATTCCGTCGACCTGATGCTCTTGGATGTCCACCTGCCGGACATGAGCGGAATCGAGTTGCTCCAGAAGCTCAAGCAGGCTGGCGAGACTCGCAGCATCATCATGATGACCGCCGATCCTCAGTTGGACGACGTGAAAGCGGCGCTCCGGCTTGGGGCCTACGATTTCGTTAGTAAACCCATAAATTTCGAAGAGCTGAGCGTGACGATGCAGAACGCCCTGGAAGCTGGCTTCCTGCGTACGGAAGTGGAATCGTTGCGCGACGAAGTACGCAGGCGTGCCGGCTATCACGAGGTGATCGGGGTCTCGCGCAAGATCACCGAATTGATGAAGTTTGTATACAAAGTCGCAGCCAGCGAGGCCACCACGATTTTGATCCAGGGGGAAAGCGGCACCGGTAAGGATCTGGTGGCAAAAGCGATCCATTACCATAGCTCACGAGCGGAGCGGCCGTTTGTCGCAATTAATTGCTCGGCTATTCCCGAAACATTGATGGAAGCGGAGCTGTTCGGCCACGAGAAAGGCGCGTTTACCGACGCCAAGGCGATGAAGAAGGGGCTTTTTGAGGTAGCCGACGGTGGCACGGTGTTCCTGGACGAAATTGGCGAACTCTCGCCCTTGCTCCAAGCCAAACTGCTAAGGGTTCTGGAGGACCAGGTGATTCGCCGGGTGGGCGGGGTGCGGGACATTCAGGTGGATGTGCGGGTGATCGCTGCATCCAACCGAGACCTCGAACGGGAAGTGCGCGAGAGCCGTTTCCGCCAGGACCTTTACTACCGGCTGGCGATCATCGCCATTTACTTGCCTGCCTTGCGCGAGCGCAAAGACGACATCCTGCCATTGGTCGAGTTCTTCTTGGCGCACTATAACCGGAAGTTCCGTAAGTCGGTGCAGGGTCTGAGCGACGAAACCAACCGGCTGTTGCTCAATTACGATTGGCCGGGCAATGTCCGCGAACTGAAAAATGCCTTGGAACGCGCCATGATCCTGGAAGAAGGCAAGCTGTTGAAACCGGACGACCTGCCCTTCTCGGTAGCCAGCGGACACAGTGGTGCCACTGTGCTCAACGGGCCCATGAGTCCGCCGGTGGAACCGGCTCCGGCGCCCGGGAAGCGGCGGCTACCGCCCCTGTCGATTCCGGAAGGCGGAACGTCGCTGGAGGATGTCGAGCACGCGCTGGTGGAACTGGCGCTGCAACAGTCTCACGGCAACCAGATCAAGGCGGCAAAGCTTCTGAATATCAGCCGCGATGCGCTGCGATACAAGATGAAAAAGTTTGGATTGGCGCACACAGAAGAAGAGGAACCCGCCACACCAGCCAACCCGCAGTGAAACCTCCGAGTGGCTTCAGCACAAGAAGAACTGGGTGAGATTCCCCGCGCAAGTGTGAAAACCCGCATGTATTCCGAGAAGCCTAAATATAACGCCGTGGTCGAGGTTATAAGCCGCGTGTTTGCAATCGCTTCCCCCTACCTCCGGATTCGAGCAAACGGAATTCTAGATGCATGTATCCCCTGCGTTCAGCAATTAGGCAATGGAGCGATTGTCAAAAGGCTGAGCAGTGGGCGTTCCTTTTAGGACGGTCGGGCTCGCGGTGAAGGCTCGAAAGGATACGTCGTAAAAAGGGACGCCCACAATTTAGATTTCGGCAGCGGCCAGCGCGACTACAACGAAGCGTCGTAGAAACGACCGCAAAGTGCCCGATCCTGGGCGTCTGAACAAGCTGGCCGCTGCCCTTTTTTTGGACCCGCCTGAAGGTAGTTCCGGAATGGCCCGGACCTTCCCTCAAACTGTTGTTTCCCCACAGTGTTAGGTGAATCTGCGCAGGAATTTGCGGAAGTTGGCTCACCGTTCTGGCAGTACTTGCGGAAACAGCAGCAAAGTCTTTGTTTCGATTACGCTGCGCGATTATCTTCTGGTCCCGAACGTGCAATCTTTCCAGTTGGACATTCAATGTGTATCAAGCGCGTAAATCGTTGCAGTAGTTCAGGAGGAAGTAATGCCGCAGGTTGTCGAGCATAAACACCAAACTATCGAAACCCCTAAACGGGTATCTCTCACCAAGATTCTCGTGACCACCGATTTCTCGGAAGTCTCCGACCGCGCCTTGGATTATGCTATTGCGCTCGCCCGGCGCTATGACGCGCGAATCTACCTCACCCACGTGATCACACCTGATCCATTCCAGTTTGCTGAACCCCAACTTGCCCAAGCCACCTACGAAAAAGTTCGCCAAGCGGCCGAAGAGGGCGTGACCGACATTTTGATTTCTGGAAAGCTGCGGGGCGTGCCTCATGAAGTGTTGATGGAAGAGGGCTCCGTGTGGCCGACCTTGGAAAAACTGATCCTCCAACATGAAATCGATTTGGTAGTGGTCGGAACGCATGGACGCGGCAAGATGCAAAAGATCCTGATCGGATCGGTTGCCGAGGAAATTTTCCGGCAAGCTACCACCGCCGTTCTGACCGTGGGACCCGCCGTGAAGAGCGAGGTGCAGCCTGAAGTGGAGTTGAAGCACATCCTGTTCGCTACCGACTTTGGCTCGGGCGCCGAGCGGGCTGCGGACCACGCCATCTCGCTGGCTCAGGAACACAATGCCCGGCTTACCCTGCTCCATGTGGTTGAGACCGCGGCAGCTTACACTGAAGAAAGCATCGCGCGGAAACGCGAAATCAACATCGCGCGGATGAAACAATTGATGCCGGCCGGCACGGAAAATTGGTGCAAACCCGAATTCCGGGTCACTTTCGGCTCGGCCGTCGAGGAAATTCTAATCGCTGCAAAGGAATCCAAGGCCGATCTGATCGTCATGGGCGCCAAGGCCAGAAAGAGCCTGGCGGGGCATGTGCCACTGACCATCGCCTACAACGTGGTCACCAAATCCACCTGCCCAGTTTTGACCGTTCGCGGCTGATAGTTTTACAACAGGGAACGGAATCCCCCGACACGGATCCGTATCCCCGATCATAAGGCGGTGCTGCATCCTCCCCCCAGCCGATCAGCACCGCCTTTGTTTTCTGACCGCACGGACGAGACACTACCGGCAAACATAACGTGGGATTCTTGGTTCAAGCCGTATTGCGACTGGAGGGCTGGTCAGGATTTCTTGAGTGGTTCTTTCAGATACCCGCCGACCACGCGAACATAGTCCGGAAATGCTACCTCGGGCTCCCCTATGTCCGGATGCCACACCTTTTCCCATTCGAAGCAGTAGTATCCTTTATAGCCAATCTGGCGCAGCGCCAAAACCTGCTGTTCCAGAGGCACTTCGCCGGTTCCCGGCAATACGTATTTTCGCCCTTTGCCGTCCGGCACCGAATCTTTCAAGTGGGTGTGGCGAATCCAGGAGCGCAATTCGGCCACCGTATGCTCCGGCTGCTCATGCCCATCTACGAATGTGTGATGAGCATCCCATAGCAAGGCTACATATTTCGAGTTGGCTCGCGTCAGCACTTCCTTCAGCGTCGGCGAATCCACAAACTCGCCGTGGGACTCGATCAGCACGGTGACGCCTCGCGGGCCTGAATATTCGCCCAATTGATGAAGCCCATCGACGACGCGGGCAAGTACCTCCTCCCGCGGCCCGTCAATCTTATTGCCGAACACCCGAATGTAAGGGACTTCCAGCGCCGAGGCCAGATCGATAAAGCGCTTCGCATCGGCTAGTTGCTTTGCACGTTCGACGGTCTCGGCCACGTGCATTTCCGACGAGCAGCCGAGATCGGAAATCTTCAATCCGTGGTCCGCCACTTCCCGCTTGGTCTGTTCGATTCGAGCGGGGCTAAACTCGGGCCTGGCGGGCAGGTCCATATCGCCCTTGATACCTCTGAGCTCGATTGCGGCGAATCCATTGCCCTGGGCAAACTCCAGAATTTTCATCCATTCCCATGCAGGACAGCCCAAAGTGGAAAACGCCAGCGGTAATTTCTGCTGGTCCGCCCAAGAACATTGGGTAAGCAACACCGTGGCGGCTCCTGCGGCGACGAATTCTCTTCGTGTGATCTCCATTGAACCTTTCCCTAGGCCTCGCGAATCACCTTCAATAAGCCTTCCATAGACTCGCGGCTGGATTGTTCCTTGTTTTTCGCCGCGTTCAGATAATGCGTCTCTAGCGACATCGTTCCCTGATAATCATTCTTGATTAGCGCCCGGAATTGGCCCACATAATCAATTTTGCCGCTGCCGATGGGCATCCAGATGGCATCTCCGCTGTTCGGGTTCGGCGCCGCGTCTTTCAGGTGCATATGCCGCATACGGTTTTTGGGTATCGGCTCATACCCATTTGGGAACGGTGTTTCCCCTGCCGCATATGCATTGCCGGGATCCCAGTTCATGCCCAGCGCCGGGGATTTCACAGCGTTTAGCATGGCTGCGCCCTCGGAGCCTGTGGCCACGTTGCAGGAGAATTCGTTTTCCAGGACCAACCGAATGCCTTCCCGGTGGGCAACGCTTGCCGTACGTTGCAGTTCTTTGGCGACGCGATCGAACACCGTGTGCGGGTCCGAAACCCGCAGGAACGCAAAGATTCGCACTTTATCCGTGCCAAAATCTTTCGCCCTGGCAATGGCTTGTTCCAATATCGCATTTTGCCGTGAGAAGGAGCTTTGCAGCGGATCGGGTTTGCCTTCCGCGAATTTGGATTCTGTCCCGGGCAGCACTGTTTTGAAGTATGCCGAATCAATCACAGATACTTTCAAATTGTGTTTGGCCAGCAGGTCCTGTGCTCTTTTCACATCGTCAGGCGCCAGATCCGTCACGTATTTATTCCAGAGAAACCGCAATTCCACCCAGTGCAAGCCAAAACCCTTAGCCCAAACGAGCGCGGACTCGAAATCCTGCGTGATTTCATCGGTGATGACGCCTAGCTTGAAACGTTCCACGTCCGCGGCGTTTCCGCGTAACGCGCAGATCAAAGCTGCGGCCATTCCGCTCGCCATAAATTCTCGTCTTCTCATTGCGCACCTTCGTTCGGCTGCCCGGTCTCATCGTAAGGCCCTCTATATCTTGCGTCAATCTACTTGCCGTGATTGGGCCAGCGGGAAACACGTGCGAGAATGAGGAGACCGAAATCGATTCCGGCAGGGAATTTCCATTGGTTTCTTGGCAAAAATTCACGGGCCTATTGCTTGGTGCCATTTTGCTCGCCTCCATTCTCTTTCGAGCGCGCGCTCAAGAGGAGCACAAGGCCATCCAGTTCACCAACGTGACCCAGGCAGCCGGAATTCACTTCACCCACTACAAAGGCAACAAAGGAATTTCGATCAACTTGGAGGAGTTCGGGCCCGGTGTGTGTGTCGCCGACTATGATGGCGACGGCTGGCAGGACATTTACTTCGTCAATGCGCGTGATCTTTACGGCCGCGGCGTCAATGTGCAGAACGCGTTATACCACAACAATGGAGACGGCACGTTTACAGATGTGACCGACAAGGCGGGAGTGCCGGGAACTGGTTTCGGCCTTGGCTGTGTTTGGGGCGACTATGACAACGATGGCCACCCCGATCTGTTCGTCACGCAATACGGCCGCAACGTTTTGTACCACAACAATGGAGATGGAACCTTTAGCGATGTCACCGATAAGGCCGGGGTTGCTGGAATGGAATTTGGCGCCTACTTCCACTCTGGCGCCATATTTTTCGATTACGATCGCGACGGCAAATTGGATCTCTATGTTGGTAGTTACGTGGCCTTCCCACCGGGCTCCCAACGCTATTGCAAGCTTGCCGGCCTGACCAGCAGTTGTCCTCCCAGTGCGTACGGGGGCAGTCCCAGCATTCTGTACCACAACAATGGAGACGGCACGTTCACGAACGTAACCAAAAAAGCGGGCATGTATCAGCCCAATGGCAAGAACCTGGCCGTCGGCGTAGGCGATTACGACAATGATGGGTGGCCTGACCTGTTTGTCGCCAATGATGGCATAAACGCCTACCTCTATCACAACGAACACAACGGCACCTTCAAGGAACAGGGTTCGATGACCGGAATGGCCTTTACCGGCCAAGGTCTCACCATGGCTGCCATGTGTATTTCCTTGGGCGATTACAACAACGATGGGTGGCTGGATCTGTACATATCGGACTTCCAGGGCAGTTCCGACCATGTCTGGAAAAATGACGGCCACGGCATGTTCGACGAAGTGAGCGATCGCATCGGTATCACCATGCCTACACGCACCGTCCTCAGCTTCGGCGGCGGCTTTTTCGATTACGACAATGACGGCTGGCTGGATTTGTTCATCGCCAACGGCCACGTTTACCCGGAAATCGAGCAGGTGTTCCCAGAAACTCACTATAAGCAGATCAACTCGCTGTTCCACAACGATGGCCATAGCAAGTTCACCGACGTGACCAAAACTTCCGGCAACGGCTTTGACACTCCGCATGTGGGACGAGGCGTGGGATTCGCTGACTTTGATAATGATGGTTTCATTGACGTGGTGGTAGCGAACAACAACGATCCCCCTCTGTTGCTGCACAACAGCGGAGGAAATGGCAATCACTTCGTCTCGTTTAAACTTGTAGGAACCAAAAGCAATCGCGACGCGATGGGCGCGCGGCTGAAACTCACGGTCGGGGGTATGACTCAAATTCGCGAAATTGAAGGCGGCGGAAGCTATATGTCGCAAAGCGATTTGCGCGCCCACTTCGGCTTGGGCTCGGCGGCAAAGATCGATAAGTTGGAAATTTCCTGGCCGAGCGGCGCTAACCAGTCCTTCAGCGATTTTCCAGCCGACCAGTTTTACCTCATTCAGGAAGGCAAAGACGAACTCGGATCTCAGGTTTTCGTAAAATCCAGCAAGACTAAGTCTGCAGCTTCGGAAATGCCGAAATCTCCTGCGGCTCAGGCATCACCATGATCTTCGCCTCCCTCGATCTTGGCCCGCCCCGAAGCGGCTGTCACAGAATTAAGGCATGAAGAGAATTGTTCGCTCCATTTGGATGTTGCCAGCAAACACCTTCGTTGTTGAGGGCTCGCGTTGTTCGATACAAGCTTTCGCTATATAGGTAGATTTCTTGTCGTAAGTAACCTTGCGAAGCGCATGGAGAGTCCCAGATGCCGAGTCCGAAATACACTGCCTACGAGGCCGCTAAGCCTTACTTCGATCTGGTTCGAGGGGCGCTAGGCGATCTTGTTGATGGCGAGCACTTCTTCGACATCGTCACAGACGACGTCGTCTATGAGGTTCTCTACGACTTTCCCGGTCGGCCTCGCATTATCCAAGGACACGCCGATCTGATGGCCCAATTCAGGAGCTATTGCGACAATATCGAGCTTCAATCTGCCGATAAGTTGATTACTCACAAGGCAGACAGCGGCCGTGTCGTCGTCATAGAATATGAAGTCCACGGGACCATCCTCGCGACAGGTGTGAAATACAACAATCGGTTTTGTTCGATCATAAAGATCGAAAACAGAAAAATTGCGCACTGGAGAGACTATATGGATTCTCTCGCGGCCTGGAACGCATTGACGCCGCGCGCTCGCTAAAACGTAATAACCCCGGCCGTTGAGGGACCCCTTTTGATGCAAAGCGGGTTCAAGTTTTCGAAGTTCGAGTGGCAATTGTTAATAAACGTTTACGCGCGGGTTTTCGGCTTCCTCCATGATTGGAGGGTTTCCAGGTGGGCGGCTTGAACGGATTCGCGAATTCTTCTTCATTCGTTAACACAAAACGCTTTTGGCTCATGGTTTGCGTTTTTGCATTTTGTGCGACGAGGGCCGGATGGGCTCAGGTGCAACCACCAGCCCATGTTTCCGCTGTAAAACGCATCGCTATCGATTGGGCGCAAGACGCAAAGCCTTCCGCTGCGGTCCGCGAGCGGGTGGTGCAAAAATTGGAATCCTTGGGGAAACTCGAAGTCGTGCAGAATCCCGCGCAAGCAGACGCGGTGCTTCGCGGCTCGGCCACCATCTGGAAGACCGGACACATTTCGACCAGCCCCCGTTCGAAAGCCGCGGAAGAGGTTACCTACGAGGGTTATGCCACAGCCGAATTGAACGATAAGAATGGCAAAACATTATGGTCATATCTTGTAACCCCGAAGCGCAGTGGCTGGGAAAAAATAACGGATGACCTTGGGGATCAACTGGCCAACGCGCTCGTTGCAGCGATTAACAGCAAGGCCAGTAAACATGCGCCTCCTGATGGAAGTAACGCAGCACTACCAGGTGCGAAAGTGAACTTGCAAGGAGCGGGCGCTACGTTTCCGGCGCCGATTTATCAGAAGTGGTTTGAGAGTTTCGAGCAAACCCGCCCCGAAATTCACGTGACCTACGACGCGGTCGGATCTGAGGACGGGATGCGCCGGATCCGCGCGGAGGAAGTGGACTTTGCAGCGTCGGACATGCCGCTCACTGGCGAGCAACTGGTTGGTAAGAACGGCAAGCTGCTCCAGTTCGCGACTGTGCTCGGCGCAGTAGTTCCGATCTACAACGTGGACGGAGCGGCTGATGGATTGAACCTGACGCCGGAGGTATTGGCGGGAATTTTTCTAGGGAAGATCCGCTCCTGGAACGCTCCTGAAATTCGCGCAATCAACCGGCATGTCCGGTTGCCGAAGCAAAAGATCGTGGTGGTGCATCGCTCGGATGGAAGCGGCACTACGTATGCGTGGACCGACTATTTGTCGAAGATCAGCGAGGAGTGGAAAGGTGGCGTAGGAACAGGCACTACGGTGTCTTGGCCTGTGGGGATTGGCGCGGAACGGAACGAAGGGATGGCCCAGACAGTACGAAAAACCCCAAATTCCATCGGGTACGTGGAATTCATTTATGCGCTGCAACACGAGCTCAGCTTTGCAGCCGTGCGCAATGCTTCCGGAGATTATGTGAAAGCGGACCTGGACAGCGTAACCGCAGCGGGGAAAACGGCCGTATCGGAAAATGGGAGTGAATTCCAAAAATCGATTACCAACGCGGGCGGAAAGCACGTTTACCCGATTGCCTCCTTCACGTGGATATTAATTCCCGCCAAAGCGGAAGATCCTAAAAAGCAAAAATCGTTGCGGGACTTGCTTCAATGGATGCTGACCAGCGGGCAAAAGCAGTGCCAATCCCTTGGCTACGCGCCTTTACCAGGTGATCTAGCGGCGCGAGAGTTGCAGTCGCTGGACGCGGCAAAGTAGACGCTCTCCGAACAGTCAGATTGTTCACTGCGCGCCGAAAGCCTAGAACCCAGGAGCGCCGCTGGAGGCAGGGCGCATTTCGGGCGCATTCACGCCGAAGCGAAGATGCGCGAACCAGGACTGGCTGAGCGACATGAAGCCGGTATAGAGATAGCCCCAAACAAACAGAAACAGAAACGGCACGGTGGCATAGTTTTCGTTGGTGATGGCATATACGACGGTGAGCGCAAAATACAGGCCCAACGCAATTTCAACGTAGGGCATCCAGCCGGATTTGTTCCTATACTTCTTGGCAGCGAAGGTGCCGGACTTGCCTTCGATTCTGAACTTGGGCGTGCGCGCAAATTCGGATTGCTTGCCGAACAACGCTTCCAGGACACCCTGCGCATTGCGCACGCTTAAACCGATGCCCACAGCCATCACAAACGGCATGTAAAGAAACGTGGTCATCCACGTTTTGGGGCGCAGCTCTTTTTGCGCGGCAAGGTAAAAACTGGAAATCGAGCATGTGGAAGCCAGAAATAGTGGCAGATCGATGACCAACATCTGAAACCAGCCTTGATAGAAACGAACAATCATCGCGGGAAGCAGCATGGTCGACAGTAGCACCATCAACGGATAGGAAATATTCGCGGTCAGATGAAAGAAAGCTTCGGTCTTGATGCGCCCGGAAACGTCGGAGCGGAATACCTTCGGCAGTATTTTCTTTGCGGTTTGCATCAGCCCCTTGGCCCAGCGCGCTTGCTGCGCTTTGAAGCCGTTCATGTCGACGGGGAGTTCCGAAGGGCACTCGATAGCAGGGAGGTACAAAAACCTCCAACCTTTCAATTGCGCGCGATAGGAAAGGTCGGTGTCCTCGGTTAGCGTGTCGTGCTCCCAGCCACCCGCGGCATCGATAGCGGCGCGCCGCCAGACCCCCGCGGTACCGTTGAAATTAAAAAATGTGCCACGGCGCGAACGGCCACCGTGTTCAATCACGAAGTGACCGTCGAGTAGAATGGTTTCCACGCGAGTGAGTAAGGAATAATCGCCGTTGAGATAAGTCCAACGAGTCTGGACCATCCCAATATTCGTGCCGCCATTGGGATCGAGGAAATAAGGAATAGTGCGCCGCAGGAAATCAGATGGCGGCAGAAAATCGGCATCGAAGATGCAGATGAACTCACCCTGCGCTGTAGTCAAACCATTTTTTAACGCGCCTGCTTTATACCCCCCTCGGTTGGTGCGATGAATATAAACGATGGGCAATCCTTGCGCCGCGTGGCGTTCCACGCAGGCACGCGCCACCTCCCGAGTTTCGTCCGTGGAGTCATCGAGCACCTGAATATCCAGAAACTCCCGCGGGTAATCGAATTGCGAAACAGCGTCCACCAAACGTTCAATCACATACCGTTCGTTGAAGATGGGAAGCTGTATGGTAACCTTTGGCCAATGGCTCACGGGAGGCGGCGTCCCTGGAACATTTTTGCGAAACGCGAAGTAATCGTACAGGAGCGCGTAGCGATGCATTCCATAAGTGGCCAGGATAAACAGAACCAGAAAATAGGGAATCATCATGGCCAAATCGAATGCGTTGGCATGATAGACCCCGCTAAAAGTTTTGTCGGTCAGCTTATGCCAGTAGTGGCTAAGCGAGCTTTGCTGGGCCGCGAGCAGGAATGAAGCCAGAGTCAACAAGTCCGGGTATTCTCCGCAATTCCTCTGAAAACAAGCGTAACCGATGGAACCAGCTTTGGCTGCTGGCCGCAGGGCTTGTGCTGGAAACGGCGTTCCTGCGGATGCATAGCTTGTATTACCTGAAAAACCACGCCATCAGCTTTATCGAGCTTGCCCTGATCGCGGGTGTCGTTTACCTGATAGCGCTGTACGGATTCGCACAAACGCGGGCCACACGCACTACCACCATTCTACTGATTTTTGCCGCGATTGCATTCCGTGCACCACTGTGGCCGATGGAGCCCACGCTTTCCGACGACTTGCAACGATACCGCTGGGAAGCCAAGGTGCAGTCCGCTGGCTGGAACCCTTACGCAATTGCGCCGAACGACCCGCGACTGGCGAATCTGCGCGACAAATACTACGAGGTGATGCCTGGCCGCGAACTGCCGGCAATCTATCCTCCGGCCACGGAACTATTGTTTCGCGCGACGTGGAAATTTTTTCCCGGGCCAACGGCATTCAAGACACCCTTTGCCGCGGCGGATGTGCTGGTGCTGTTGTTGCTCGCGTGGATGTTTCGTCGCGACAAAGATCGCGATTTTCGGTTGGCGATTTACGCGTGGAATCCGCTGGTCATCGTGGAATTTGCGGCTAGCGGGCACAATGATGTCCTGGCGCTGTTAGGAATCGTATGCGGGCTGGCTCTGGTGAAAAAATGGCCGGTGATCGCGAGCGTGCCAATCGCACTGGCGGCGATGGCTAAGGTGTTTCCGGCGGTGCTCCTGCCGGTGTGGATTCGACGCGCCGGGTGGCCTGGAAAACGAGCGGGATGGTGGGCGGCAGCGCTGGCGGGGGTCTCCGCGCTTGCGGTGCTGGCGCCGTACTGGCATGCACTGGCGATGTTTCGCGGCAATCTGGCCTATTACGAGGCCACCTGGAAAAATTATCACGCGAGCTTGTACACGCTAATCGATTGGCTGACTGGGAGAAACACCAAAACTCCAGCGCTCGTCGGGGTTGCTGTAAGTTGGGGCTTAGCCTTTTGGCTGGCGTGGAAAAAGGCCGAGCCCGCGCGTGCCGCCTATCTATTGATCGGAACGATTCTGGCGTTCGGCCCGAACGGGTATTCGTGGTATTTCACTTGGATTGTGCCGCTGCTGTGTTTTCATCCGAATCCGGCTTGGCTGATGCTCACGGTATTGCAATTTTTGTCCTACAACGTTTTGATCGGCTATGGGATTCTAGCGGTCTTTCGATTCTCTCCATTCATGCAGTGGCTGGTCTACGCGCCATTTTATCTACTGCTGGTGGGAAGCTGGTGGTATGAGCGAAAAGCGTCGGCGAAGCTAAAGAAAATCTACAGTCGTGAAGCCTAAGCTATGTAGCAAAGCCGACAGAGTAGACCTCGCATTATCGTCGGCTGTTTTAAAAATGTCGCCCTGCAGTGCGGATTCCTGAAGTTGTCGCTCGGCTTCCTGGCGAACTTCCGTCTCCAGATTGGGATCCGGAGAGGAGAAGAGCCCTGTATCGCGCGAATAGACGCGAGTTTTAGAATTGTCGAGGCGCGTCACCAGAATTTCAGATTTCGGAATACGGATAGACACGGTCTTGTCACGAATGGAAACGTCTTGAGGCTGCAATTTACTCAAATCCACGCCGGCAATAACGTCGCCATGCACCACCAGGAGCAGGCGGTCGCTGACCAGGAATTTTGGCAGATACGGGTTGTCATGTTCCCCGGAAATGATTTTGTCCATGGAGAAGCTTACGGTTTCCAGCCGTCGAAGCTGTTGGATCTGGTGCACCACGGTAGGTTGGTCAATGTGGATTAGCGAGCCATGCGCGTAAGAATGCAGAAGGTGAAGAAGCCCGATGCCAGTCGTTAGCCAGACGATCATGCCAATCCCGAGAATGGCCAGGAGTACGCCCGTGACTAGCCCTTTTCCCCAGGGAGACGAGGGCTTCGACGCGCGTTCGGAATCGGTGTTTGGATTCATGATCACTGCTACCGAAATACTAGAGTAAGAAAAAAGGACTGCGCTGTCATGTGGTCGTGCCGCTGTACTTGAACTGCCGGCCTCAAGCGAACTTTTCGAACGGAACGGTCCATGGAAGAAACAACAGACACGGCGGCCGGAGCCGGCAGCCTGACGCAAATAGCAACCGAGTTTCTACGCCTGGGTTTCGTGGCTTTCGGCGGCCCGCCTGTGCATTTCGCGATGATGGAAGAGCGGTTTGTCAGAAAAAAGAAATGGCTGACCCATGAGCGATTCGTAGATCTGATTGGCGCGGTGAACCTGTTGCCCGGGCCGAGTTCGACAGAGCTCACCATTTATTTAGGGGAGCTTCGCGGGGGATTGCCGGGGCTAATCGTTGCGGGAGCTTGTTTCATCTTGCCGGCGGCGGTGATGGTCATGGGCCTGGCTTGGGCGTACCAAACATTTGGAAAGCTACCTCAAGTCGAAGGGCTGCTTTTTGGAATCAAGCCAGTCGTCGTAGCGCTGATCATTCCGGCACTATGGAACCTGGGCAGAACGGCACTGAAGAACGCAGGGCTGGCGGCGCTGGCTGTGGCTGTGATTGTGGCAGCGATGCTAGGGTTCAACGTAATCACATTGCTCATTGCGGCTGGAATTTTTTGGATGTTGTTACGCCAGGCGAAAGGATTGGCAACGTCCAGTTCTCGCGGAGTGGCTAGCGAAGGTGCAGGGCTGTTGGGCTCGAGCGCCGCTGTTTCTGTCGGTTTGGCGCCACTGCTCTTCTATTTTCTGAAAGTTGGCGCGATAGTTTTTGGCAGTGGCTATGTGTTGCTGGCGGTTCTGCGCGCCGATTTGGTTGTGCGGCTGCACTGGCTGACCGACGCGCAGTTGCTGGACGCGATCGCAGTGAGCCAAGCCACCCCAGGCCCGTACTTCACCGTGTCAACGTTCATCGGATACTTGCTGGGAGGATGGAAGGGCGCGGGACTGGCAACACTAGGAATGTTTCTCCCGGCATTTGTGTTTGTGGCGGTAACTGCAAAATTTCTGCCTCGGCTGCGGAAATCGCAGCTGGCCAGCGCATTTCTGGACGGCGTGAACGCTGCGGCAGTGGCATTGATGGCATTTGTGGCCTGGCAATTCGCCCGGGCCGCGCTGACGAATTTGCCTGCCGTTGTGCTCCTGCTCATGAGCCTGTTTCTCCTTTTTCGATACCGCCTGAACTCAGCTTGGCTGGTGTTAGGTGGAGCGGTAGCCGGGATGGTCATTCGGGCGTTGGGCAAGGGTTAAGAAAACTGCACGAAATACTTGAATTGTCGCGCAGTGCGTCAGCGCGCCTGCGTCCTGCGACTCGCGACGCTCAAATTCTCGCTCCAAATCAAGGCACCAGGATGATTTTGCCGAATGACCCCGGGGCCAGGATCTCCTCATGGGCCTTCGCCGCGTCTTTGAGTGGAAACTCTTTCCCTACAATCGGACGAAGCGTGCCATTTTCCAGGCCGGCAGCGATCGCCGCGTGGATTTCCTTGTCTTCAGTATCCGTTATGCCCCACAACGTGAAGCCGCAAACCGTTCCGCGCCGCCCCATCAATTCGCGCGGATTGATCGTGATTTCACCACGATTTCCGATGACCACCACGCGCCCATTAGTCGCCAGCAAAGTTAGATCCGTTGCCAGATTCACGTTGGCAATCATTTCGAGAATCACGTCAACTCCACGGCCTCCGGTGAACTTTAGAATTTCTTCGGCATGTGTGGGTTTGCTGTGATCAAAAGCCTGCTGCGCTCCTTCTTTCTTGATCAGGTCCAAACCGCGCTGGCTTCCGGCCGTGCCCAGGACGATCATTCCAAGAGCGCGCGCATATTGAGTCGCGGCAATCCCCACGCCCCCACTGGCGCCATGGATGAGCAAGGTCTCTCCCGGACGAGCATGTCCATGATGAAACAGCGCGGTGTAGGCGGTACCGTAAGGCACCCACAAACCCGCTCCCTGCGCGAAGGAAATTTTCTCCGGCAGGGGATACACCTGCGACTCATCCGCAAGAGTGTATTCGGCGTACGCTCCGCTCAGGGTTTTTGCCGTGTAAACACGATCTCCGGCTTTAACCTTTTTCACCCCTTCGCCCACCAATTCCACCGTGCCCGCGGCATCCGAGCCCGGGGTGTAAGGAAGCGGAGGCTTAATAGCGTACGTCCCGTTGCGCATGTACGTGTCATACGGATTGACGCCGGCCCCATGCACTCGAACCAGAATCTGTCCAGGCCCCGGTTTCGGTGTGGGAATCTCCTGAAGTTCCAGAACTTCAGGACCGCCGAAACGATGAACTTGAATGGCTTTCATATGCATTCTCCCTTGGGCGAGCGAGGCGGTTTGCTCAAGTGTCCGACGAGTGGTTGGATGATACCCGAGCGCAATTGTCGCAAGCTAAATACGCAACGGCAACAAATCAGCCACTGGCCGCGAAAAATTAAAAGTGGTCGTCTTGTACCAGGGAGATCGCTTCTTGCTTGATCGCTCCCGTGGATTGCCCCCAAGCTGTTGTCTGCCAATTGTCCTTGCTCTTGTGATCCGGAATCCATGGCGGAAGACTTTGGTTGAGGTGATTGGCTAACGCGAACACATATGGTTCATACATCGCGCGAAGCTCTGAGAGTTTCTCGTCAGCCTCCGGTGTCGCGTGTAACGCAGTGCCGTGTTGAGTCAACTTGAAGCGCAGTTTTGCCAGGGTTTCCGGAGGCAACCGGTCGGACTGCGGGCTACGCGGCGCCGCCCCAAAAATCTGGCTCAGGTCGACGACGGCGTGACGCGCAATCGCAAAGGTAAGTTCCGCTTGTTTGGCGCAGGTTCCTTCAATACCTGCAATAGTGAGCGAGCAAACATCCAGAATCGCGGTCAGCGCTCCGATCCAGGACTGATTGTCGTGCTGCGAGCGAAAGTACGCCAGGACCGGGTAAGAAAGATGAGATTCCAGGAGCTCCGCGCACCAGCGCTCCCACTCTTTCAGCAGATCGTGAAGTGCTTCCATGCCCCCGGCATAACTGTGCCGGCGGAGAAGTTCACCGGCAGTGGGAGGAGTTCCTGCACGGGCATCCAGCAAGGATATATTCGTTTCTCGGCGGCCGAACGCACCGTAGATAAACGGAAGGTAACCAATGACCGCGGCCAGAAATCCGAAGCCGATGCCCGCTTCCATGACCACCAGGAAGCGAGCTATGCCTGAACGCGGCACCACATCACCCAATCCCAGTGTGAAAAATGTTGTGCCACTCAAATAGACGTCGGTATACAAACTGGAATTCGAACCGGAAAGATTGACCGCCGAGCCTGCACCGTACTGCATGAGGCCGAACGCAATCACTAACCCGATAGCCCAAACGCCGATCAGAAAAAGCAGCGATATCGGCCCATAAAATCCCAGAAATGTTTCGCGGGCCTTCCGCGCCGTAATCAGCCGCGCGTAAAGTTTCCAACTTCTCCAGGTAAACAGATAATAGAAACGGGTCAGGCGAAACTTGCGGGTTACCCGCCTCGGCAGAATGATGGACTCAAACGCATCCCAAAGCACCACCAGAAAAACAGCGACACCGGCGATGAATACACCCGGGACGGGAATCATGTGCAGCATTGTACTCGCGTTGCCGGTGCGCCGCTAACTAAGCGGACTTTGAGCTGACCAGTTGCGAAGTGACGCTGATCTCTGCCTTGAAAAGTTTGGAAACCGGGCATCCGGTTTCCGCGGCTTTCACTGCGGCGTCAAATTTGTCTTTGTCCGCGTTGGGCACGTGCGCAACCACGTCGAGATGGCTCTTGGTGACCGAGAAACCCTCGCCAACTTTTTCCAGGGAGATAGTGCAAGTGGTTTCGAGTTTAGTCGCGGTGAGCCCTGCGCCGCCGAGTTGTGCGGAAAGGGCCATGGTGAAGCAGCCAGCGTGTGCGGCGGCCAACAGTTCTTCCGGATTGGTGCCCACTCCATTTTCAAAGCGGGTGCTGAACGAATACTGCGTGTTTTTCAAAGTGCCACTGTCGGTCGAAATGCTGCCTTTGCCGGATTTCAGATCGCCTTGCCAAACTGCGGAAGCCTTGCGCTGCATGTGTAAGTCTCCTTCGCGTATCTCATGTCGCCCGATGGGTGAAGCATGGAATTGGATTCGCCGAGAGAAGGGCGGGTTACTTTGGCGAGGCCCGATTCTACCACCGATCGAAGCGAAAAAACGTCCGAACGATTCGCGAAACGCAGCCTAAACGTTTAAGGAAACGAGTCCGGGCGGCGTGGCTGGCACAATCGGCGGTAGTTTGCTGCGGTCGATGGGATTGTACAAAGTGTCGCGCTCGACGGGCACCCGGCCTGCCGCACGAATCAGTCGCTCCAGTTCGGCGCGGGAAGTGAACTCCGCGGTCGTAGCGCCGGCGTCGTGATAGATTTTCTCTTCCACCACGGTCCCATCCATATCGTTTGCACCGAAACGTAAAGCAATTTGCGCTATGCTCGGCGTAAGCATGATCCAGTAAGCCTTGATGTGGTCGAAATTGTCCAGCAGGAGGCGCGAAACCGCAATTGCCCGCAAATCGTCGTAACCCGTCGGCTTCAGAATGTGCGCCAGTGGTGTATTGGCCGGGTGAAACGCCAGCGGGATGAACGCCACGAATCCGTGAGTTTCGTCTTGTGCTTCGCGGAGCAGCACGAGGTGATCCACCCGTTCCTCCACGGTTTCCACGTGGCCGTAGAGCATGGTGGCATTGGTGCGCAGCCCAATGCGATGTGCCTTCTTGGACATGCTGAGCCACATGTGGCCGCTCACTTTGTGATCGCAAATGATGCGGCGAACCCGCGGATGAAAAATTTCGGCGCCGCCTCCGGGACAGGAATCCACGCCGGCTTCTTTCATTTTCCGCAGCGTTTCATCGATGGTTAGCTTGGCGATTCGCGCGAAATAGTGCACTTCCACCATGGTGAACGCCTTCAGGTGCACGTGTGGATGCCGCTGCTTCAATCCACGAATGAGTTCCAGAAAATGTTCAAAGGGCAAATCCGGGTGCAGGCCGCCGACAATGTGAATCTCCGTGGCGCCCTCACGCACGCCTTGTGCGGCGCGCTGGTACATCTCCTCCAGCGCATACGTGTATGCGCCGGGGGCATCCGGATCGCGGCCAAAGGCGCACAGTTTGCAGTGAGCCACGCAGACATTGGTGGGATTGATGTGCCGGTTCACGTTGTAATACGCGATGTTGCCGTGACGCTTTTCCCGAACGTAATTCGCCAGCCAACCCACCGCCAGCAGGTCTGGAGTTTTGTACAGAGTGACGCCGTCGTCGAAGGACAGGCGCTCGCCGGCGAGGACCTTGTTGGCGATGGGTCTAAGCGCAGCGTCAGTAATTGTTAATTCGCCCATGTTTGGCTTCTACTTTTCAGCAAACTTGCGGTGCTACAACCGGCCGCATTGCGATCAGCCGCGCCAGAGCGCCGCTGCGGCTCCCCAGAATAGCAGGAACAAGATACTAATATAGCCGTTCACGGTGAAAAATGCAGCGTTCAGCTTGCTCAGGTCGTTCGGTTTCACCAGGGAATGTTCGTACGCAAGCAGCCCCGCCACAACGCCGATTCCTGCCCAGGCCGGCCAGGGCAGGCCAAAACTGGCTGCCAGCCAACTCAATAAAATCACCACCCCCAAATGCATGGCGCGCGCAATCAGAAGCGCTGCGGCCACTCCAAAACGCTTTGGCACCGAGAACAGGCCGGCCTCTGCATCGAACTGAATATCTTGACAGGCGTACAAAACATCGAAGCCGCCTACCCATAAAGTCACTGCCGCGCACAGAACGATCATGTGCCAATCGAGACTGCCGGTAATCGCGATCCATGCGGCTGCCGGAGAAATCCCTAACGCGAAACCGAGGAAAAGGTGCGACCAGTGGGTAAACCGTTTGGTGTAGGAGTAAAAGAAGAGCACCGCCAGCGCCACCGGGGCGAGTTCCAGCGCTAGCCGATTGAGCTCCCCCGCAGCCACAAAGAATAGCGTGATGGCCGCCAGCGTGAACGCCCAGGCGAATGACACCGATAGCGCACCGGTCGCGAGTGCCCGCATTTTCGTTCGCGGATTCTCCTTGTCGTGGCGCAAATCGACAATGCGGTTAACCGTCATCGCCGCCGAACGCGCCGCGACCATCGCCACCACGATCCAAAGAATTTGGCGCAACGTCGGCCAGCCGTGCATGCTCTCGCGTGCGGCCAACAAAGCGCCGACCAGTGCGAAAGGCAAAGCGAACACCGAGTGCTCAAACTTGATCATTTCCAGGACGGTGCGAATACGGCCATGCATGTAGGCTTAAGACTCCGCTTTCCTCGTCGGGGAACTGCCGGTCCAGCGAAACATTTTTGGTTGCGGCAAGCCAGCCTGTGCCAGTACACGGCACACGTACTGAGTCACCATGTCATCGATCGATTTCGGCTGGAAATAGAAAGCCGGAACAACCGGCATGATCACCGCGCCGGCCGCCTGCGCGCGCAGCATGTTTTCAATGTGGATGCGGTTGAATGGCGTATCCCGCACGCAAAGAATCAGTTTGCGGCGTTCCTTCAGGATCACGTCCGCAGCTCGCGCAACCAGGTCGTCGCTCATTCCGTTGGCAATGGACGCCAGCGCACCCATAGTGCAAGGAATTATGATCATCGCATCCACTTCATAGCTGCCCGATGCGATGGCGGCGCCGACGTCTTTATTTGAAATGGGCTCGATCTTCTTCGAACCACTGCCGAGAATCCGGCTCGGCAGCTTTTTCAGGTCACCGGAAGCAATGCCCAGTTCCTCGGAGAACAGCCGCTGGCCGGTTTCCGTGACCACCAGGTGAATCCGCGAGACGCGCGAATCCTCCTCCAGCAGCGCCAGCGTTTTTTGTGCCAGCACCGCTCCGCTTGCGCCGGTTACACCAATCGTGATGATTCGTCCTTGAGCAGTAATCATTCGGTTTCGTTTGTTGCGCGGATAAATGTCAGTCTCGCAGTGGGCCGCGAGCAAGTCAAGCCAGCGGGGGTGTTTCTTCAGTGTGTTAAACTTGCGCAGTAGTCGAGGCCGAGCCGATGGAAACGAAGGAACCTGTCAGTGTAGTTCTCGCTTTTTTGGAGGCAATTAATTCCGGGGATGCCAATCAAGTCTGCGCTCTCGTAAGCGAAGATCATGTTTTTGTGGACGCGCTTGGGAACAAAGTTGAGGGAAGAGAGTCCATGCGCAAAGCGTGGGCGGGATATTTTCAATGGTTTCCCGATTACCGCGTATCCCACGAAGCGATTCTTTCGGACGGAAATCTGGTCGCAGCGTTTGGCAATGCGCAAGGAACGTATGCATCCAAGGGTGTCCTTGCAAAGCAGAATCATTGGAACACTCCTGCCGCGTGGAAGGCCGTCATACGGGACGGATTAGTTAAAGAGTGGCGCGTGTACGCGGATAATCAGGCCGCTCGAAAAATCATGGGTTGGCCGAATCCTTAGCAGGCAGCGCAGTTCCAGGAACACCAAAGCTTTTACTTCAAGATTCAGTTCGGAATGAGATTCGCATTTTTTGGTTGTTCCGTGAACCGCAATCAGGAAAGCGCATGAAAGAATCTGAAATTCGTCAACTCCTGGAATCGGTGAGCAGTAAAAGGCTCACGGTCAGTGATGCCATAGCCAGGCTGAAGCACCTCCCCTTTGAGGACATTGATTTCGCCAAGGTGGATCACCATCGCGCGCTCAGGCAGGGCTACGCAGAAGTCGTGTTTGGAAAAGGCAAAACGCCTGCTCAAGTGGCGGAAATCGTGCGCGTGATGCTTCGCCATAAAGGATCGCGTCACAATATCCTGGTCACCCGCGCGGACGCAAAAACGTATGCCGCGGTGAAACGTGTGAAACGCGACGCCGAATTTCATCCGCTATCCGGCTTGATCACCATCGAGCGCAGCAACGAAATCACCGGAAAGGGAACCATCCTGATCGTTTCGGCGGGCACCAGCGATATTCCTGTGGCCGAAGAAGCGTTGTTGACGGCTCGAAGTATGGGCAACCGTGCCGAGCACCTGTATGACGTTGGCGTGGCGGGCATTCACCGGCTGATGGATCATCGCGGAATGCTGACGGAAGCCCGAGTCATCATTTGTGTCGCGGGAATGGAAGGAGCGCTGCCAAGCGTAGTAGGAGGATTGGTCGGCGTGCCTGTGATTGCGGTCCCGACGAGCACAGGATATGGCGCAAGTTTTGGCGGCGTCGCGGCGTTGCTGGGCATGTTGAACTCCTGCGCGTCAAACGTGACCGTCGTCAATATCGATAACGGGTTTGGCGCGGCCTGCGTCGCGTCGTGCATCAACCGGCTGTAGTCCAGTTGCTATTCTCCAACAACACCTTCATCACATTTGGCTGCTGGGCGTAAAGTATCGCCTTGGGTGCGTCCTTCAAAGCGAATTGTCGCGTAATGAGCGGGGTGGGATCGACCCTACCCGAACGCAGCAGCGCAATTGCTTTGGCAAAAGGGCCGCAGCGCGAGCCCACCACGCGAATCTCCTTCACCACGATGGGCCAGGTTTCCACTGGCGCCGCGCCGTGAAACGTGGACTTCAGAATCAGCGTGCCCCGCGGCTCGGTCATTCGTTGCGCCAGAGACAACCCACTGGGTGAGCCGGTTGCCTCGACCACCAACCGAAAGTTCTCTTTCACTGTCTTCAAATCGCTGGCGTTGCCGTGAACTTTCTTCGTCTCGATTCCCGCTCGTCGGGCTAACTGCAGTTTTCCTTCGTGCTTTCCGTAAAGTGTTACCCCGGTGCCGGCGGCTTGTAAAACGCGAGCGATCAGTTGCGCCAGTTTGCCATCGCCGAGAACGGCCGCCCTGGGAAATTCGCGAATGTGGATTTGATCCAGGATTTGGCACGCAGCCGCCAGAGGCTCGATGAAAACCGCCTTTTCAGCGGGCACGTTGGCAGGGATCACATGAAGGTTTTCCAGCGGCAACGCCAGATATTCCGCGAAGGCTCCGTCGTGCGCCACAATTCCAAGCACCGTTCGCGTTGCACAATGCGTCCTTAGCCCGCGCCGACAAAAGGCGCACAGCGGCTCGTAGTTGTAAGCCGAGCACGAGACGTTGATCTCACCGGCGACGCGCTTTCCAAGCCATCGTCTCCGTACTGCGGCAGAGGTTCCTCGCACTTCCACCACCTCGCCTACAAATTCGTGCCCTGGGACGCCTCGAAATTGATGGTAACCCCGCAAAATCTCTACATCGGTGTTGCAGATTCCTGCCAGGAGCACGCGAATCAGTGCCCAATGTGGGCGCAGCTTCGGCATGGGCTTGCGCACTTCGCGTAATTTTCGATTCTGAACGACGAAAGCCAGCATTGAGAATTATTCTCTGATGTTTCGGGCGGGTGGCAGGCGCAGTAGGCAAGGCCAACTCGAATCTCGCCTCCACCCCGTACCAAACGCCGATTCGCCACCAATACTACATCATCGCAACAACCCTTCAGAACAGAACAGCAGCGATCGATTGGGCGAGCGTGGATTCCTGTTCCGGCAAAACTGTACGCAAATCAAATAGCAACCGATCTTCTTCGATTCGCGCAATCACGGGAATGCCGGCAGGTCCCTCGCGCAGGCGCGCCTCCAATTCGGCTGCAGACTGGCGATCTTTGGTAATGCACAGGAGCTTGGTGGGAAGTGATTGTGCGGGAGTCGATCCGCCACCCACCAGCGAATGTCCGTCCACAATCGTGACGTGCGCATGACTCGAGCCTGCTTTAGCTTCGATTGAGGTTAAGACCGCCGCCGCACGTTGGGCGATTGTCTCCACAGACAAGCGGATCATTGCCAGCGATGGAATTTCATCCCACGCGCTGCGAAGATAAGCACGAAGGGTTGCATGCATGGCAGTGATGGTGAGCTTGTCCACACGCAAGGCGCGGAACAACGGATGCCGCCGAATTGTGGCGACCAGTTCTTTTTTGCCAGCGATGATTCCCGCTTGCGGTCCGCCCAGAAGTTTGTCTCCGCTAAAAAGCACCAGAGAGAACCCCGCTTCCACGCTCTCGCGCACCACAGGTTCGTGAATTCCAGCGGAAGAAAGGTCGACGAGGCAACCGGAACCGAGGTCTTCGATAACCGCCAACCCCCGGCGCGCTCCAAGGGCGATCAAGTCCGTCACTTCCGGTTTTTCCGTGAAGCCGGTGACAGTGAAGTTCGACGGATGGACGCGCAGCAGCAATCGCGTCCGATCGTTGATTGCGTTTTCGTAATCCGCTATCCGCGTGCGGTTGGTCGTACCCACCTCGCGAAGCACTGCACCGCTTTGTTCCATGATTTCGGGGATGCGGAAGCCGTCGCCAATTTCGATCAGTTCACCTCGCGAGACGATCACCTCTCCTCCAGCGGCCAGAGCCGCGAGCGTCACGAGCACCGCGGCAGCGCAATTATTCACCACAATGGCTGCCTCGGCCCCAGTCAGTCGCTTGAGCAGCCGCGACAAGTGCTGGTCTCGTTTGCCGCGTGTTCCCGCGTGAAGATCGTATTCCAGATTCGAATAGTGTGTGGCGGATTGCCGCAGCTCCTCAATCGCGGAAGGAATCAGCGGAGCCCGTCCAAGATTGGTGTGCAAGATTACGCCAGAAGCATTGATGACCGGCCGGAGGGACGGCGCAAGTTCCAATTGTATCGACTGGATAATCCGTTGCTCCAGCGCGTCCGGGTCCGTGGCGGCCGGATCGGCGATCCCCGAAGTTATTTGGCTACGCGCCTCCGCCAGCACACCGCGAACAGTAACAACCGCATAGGCGCGGTCGAGGTTGTTGCACAGTGCCGCCAGCCTCGGGCGAAGCAGCAGTTCATCAACGGAGGGGAGTCGGCGCAACAGAGCAGTCTGATCCGCAGATGGAGCGCGTTTGGCCGGAATGGACATGGCGCCATTTCAACACACGTGCCCAACACCTGCAACGAGGCAACCCGCCGTATTGACCCTTGGTACAGTGCCCGGCAGCGCGTTGCCGGATGCGCCGCCGCGCCATTCTTCTTAATTGACGTGCACGGTGGGCCCTCCTAGGATGTGGGTTCGAGGCTATCTAGCCATGGCCACCATTGACGAAGAACTCGCGCAGATGGAGCGTGACATCCGCCAACTGAAAATCGAATACGACATGTTTTTCGGCGGTGGCAGGAAACGGCCGCCCACGGAAATCGAATGGCGCATCGATATGGTCGCCAAGCGCTATGCCGAGCGCAGTGGGGAAATGAAGTTCGGCCAGCGTTTCCGCTTCAACAATCTCACCCAAACCTACGCCAAGTATAAGGACATGTTCCGCAAACGCATGGCCCAACGGGAAGAAGGCAAGATCGAGCGCCACTTTGGCGCGGCGGCCAAAGCCATTGAGGCGGAACGCGCGCGGGCTCAAGGCGCAGCGGACCAGAAGCAACCCGCTGCTGCAGGCCCTGCCGAAACCAGGGAATTTCGCATGACTTGCTCCGAGCCGGAAAAAGAAACACAAAAGGTCGACGAGCTCTTTGAAGCCTTCGTCCAAGCCAAGAAACAGGCTGGCGAAGCGACCGCCAAGGTGACTCGCGCAGGATTCAATGAATTTGTGCGTAAGAAAACCAAAGACCTGCAAACCACTAAGAATTGCCGCGACGTGGAGTACGTTGTCGAAACCATAGATGGCCAGGTCAAGCTGAAGGCCCTCGTAAAATCCTGATCCGCCCGATTCAACTTTTCCCACATCCCTCCACTTTTCGAAAATCGCCGCCTCCGCGTAGACTAGATGGTTCGACTACCTCTGGAGGACCACATGGCTGTAGAGCGGGCGCTACTGAGCGTGTTCGACAAAACCGGGATTGTGGGATTCGCCAACAAGCTGGCAGCGCTAAGAATCGAGATATTGTCCACCGGGGGAACCGCGAAGCTGCTGCGGGAAGAAGGCGTTCCTGTAAAAGACGTCTCGGAATTTACAGGCTGGCCGGAAATGCTTGGCGGACGCGTCAAAACGCTGCATCCCAAAGTGCATGGCGGGCTGCTCTTCCGGCGAAATCACCTCGAGGATCAAAAACAAGCTCAAGAGCACGGTGTTGCGCCCATTGACCTGGTGGTCGTGAATCTGTACCCCTTTGAAGAAACTGCGGCCAAAGCATATCTGCCTGCGGAGGAACTAGTCGAAAACATCGATATCGGCGGGCCAACCATGCTGCGTTCGGCGGCTAAAAATTTTGAAAGCGTGACGGTCGTAACCGATCCTGCCGATTACGAACGAGTCGCCGCGGAGCTCGAAGGACATCGCGATACGCCGCTAGAGCTCAGGCTGGAACTGGCCAGGAAAGTTTTCGCCACCACCTCCCGTTACGATGGGCTCATAACCATGAACCTGGAGCGGCTGAACTTGAGTGAGGGCAAACTGGCGGTCGAGCCCAAGGCGGTTCTGCCCGAGCGCGTGCATCTGGCGTTGCGACGCAAGCAAGAACTGCGCTACGGAGAAAATCCCCACCAAGCCGCTGCCCTGTATATACCTGCCGGTTGTCCCGCAGAAGGCCTCGCCGCCGCAAAACAATTGCAGGGCAAAGAACTCTCCTACAACAACTATGTGGATCTCGAAGCCGCACGCAGTACCGTGGCGGAATTCGAACAGCCGGCCGCGGTAATAATCAAGCACAACAATCCTTGCGGCGTGGCGGAACAGAAAAGCCTGCTAGACGCCTATACCAAGGCATTCGCCTGCGATCCGTTGTCCGCCTTTGGCGGCGTGCTGGCATTCAACCACATCGTCGACGCGGTTACCGCGGAAGCGGTCGTAAAGCTTTTCGTCGAGTGCATCGTGGCGCCCGGTTTCGCCGACCGCGCCCAGGAGATTTTCGCAGCCAAGAAAAATTTGCGGCTGCTGGTCCTGCCGCATGGTGGTCTGGATTCCGATCGGGAGTTGCAATTGAAGCGAATTCTTGGAGGGGTGCTGGCGCAACAGCCCGATCTTGGCAACTTGCAAGGAATCGACCTGAAAGTCGCTACCAAGCGTGCGCCGACGGAAGCCGAACTGAAGGACCTGAAGTTTGCATGGAAAGTTTGCAAACACGTGAAGTCGAACGCCATTGTGTTTGCCAAGGAGGGAGCGACCGTAGGCGTGGGCGCGGGCCAGATGAGCCGGGTCGATGCCGCCAAGATCGCCATAGCCAAGGCCCAAACTTCGCTGCAAGGTGCGGTGGTAGCTTCGGACGCGTTCTTCCCGTTCCCCGACGGAGTGGAAGAAGCAGCACGCGCCGGCGCCACCGCGGTGATTCAGCCGGGCGGTTCGGTGAAGGACAGTGACGTGATCGCGACAGCTGACCGGCTAGGCCTGGCGATGGTATTCACTGGCATACGGCACTTCCTACACTGAGACCACTAACCTGCGTTCAGAGCCAGTTCTTTTGCCTCGTTCGGTGTAAACCAGTGTCGCGTGCGCTTGCACATGGCGCAGACCGACAACATCACCGGCACTTCGATCAACACTCCCACCACCGTAGCGAGGGCTGCTCCCGATCCAGGACCAAAAAGGGCGATGGAGGTTGCCACGGCCAACTCAAAAAAGTTGCTTGCACCGATGAGCGCACCCGGAGCGGCCACGCGGTATTCGACGCGAAACAGGTACATCAAGAAATACGCAAGAACGGAGTTGAAGTACACCTGAATGAGAATCGGCACGGCTATCAGCAAAACATGAAAATATTTTTCGGTGAGGTTTTCGGACTGAAACGCAAAAATAAGCACCAAAGTTGCCAGAAGGGCCAAAATGGTGAGCGGAGAAAATTTCGGCAGCAGCTCGGATTCGAACCACTCCTTGCCACGACGACGAATGAACAGGGCCCGGAGGGCCGAGCCGATGGCCAGCGGAATCACGATGAAGGCCACAACTGACAGAAACAGAACGAGGAACGGAACTGAAAGCGACGACGCTCCGCGTACGAGAAAGCGCACAATCGGCGCGAACAGCACGAGCATGATCAGATCGTTCAAGGAGACCTGCACCAGTGTGTAGGCGGGATCGCCGTCGGTCAGGTAACTCCAGACAAAAACCATGGCGGTGCACGGCGCGGCTGCCAGAATGATGGTCCCAGCAATGTATTGGCTGGCTTCGGCGGGTGAAATCCACGCGGAAAACACGTGGCGAAAGAAAAACCAGGAAATCACCGCCATCGAAAAAGGTTTGACCATCCAATTAACGAATAGCGTGATCAGCACTCCCTTTGGCTTTTGGCCGACGGCCCGAATGGCGGTTAAATCCACCTTCATCATCATGGGGATGATCATCAGCCAAATAAACACGGCGATAGGCAGATTAATCTGGCTGCCGGTACCGAATTCCACGCCGCGCAAGGCGCTAACCGAGGTGGGGAAAAACTTGCCCAGGGAGATGCCAATCACCATGCAGAGGGCAACCCAGGCGCTAAGGTAGCGCTCAAACGGCTTCAATTTAGCAGAAGTTGCAGTCATGCTTCGCGGCCGATGCGATCGACTTCCTTCTTGATGGCTAGCTGATCAAGACTCGAAAGGGGAAGGCTCAGGAACAGGCCGATACGGCGGTCCAGCGCGACGAAGGCCTGGCGGAATGCCCGCTCAATCTGTTCCGGTGAACCTGCCACTGCCGCTGGATCGGGAACGCCCCAGTGGGCAGTCACCGGCTGGCCGGGCCATATCGGGCAAATCTCACCGGCGGCGTTGTCGCAGACCGTAAATACAAAATCCATCCGAGGCGCTCCAGGCATCGCGAACTCATCCCAGCTTTTGCTGCGCAGGCCGGCAGTGGGAAATCCGGCCGACTCCAGTTGCCGGATAGCATGGGGGTTGACGCGGCCGCCTGGATAACTGCCGGCGCTGAAGGCATGAAAATTGGGCTTACCTTTATGGTTGAGAATGGCCTCCGCGAAAATGGAGCGTGCGGAATTTCCGGTACACAGAAACAATACGTTGTGCGTCGTATTCATGGGAGCAAACCTCAATTGCAGCAGGGCAGATCGACGCAACCCGGCGGACAATCGCAGGTAGCCGACGCCGGTTTCCTGGCGCGGATGAAAGCACTCATGAACTTATCGCGGATTTGCGGGCCGACCACGTCGGGATCCAGGCCGGCAGCGGTTAGAAACTCGCGCGCTTCCTCGGTCCTGTAAACGCGCGTTTGTTCGACTTCGACAGCTCCGAATCCCGCAGCCCGCAATTTTTCGATGTACTCGGTTTCCTGCAGCGCACCGGCGATGCAGCCGATCCACAACTCCATGCTCCTGCGCACTTCGGCCGGTACTTCGCCGCGAATCACCACATCGGAAACCGCAAAACGGCCACCAGGCTTGAGCACCCGAAACGCTTCACGCAACACGCGGTCTTTATCGCCAGAGAGATTAATTACGCAATTCGAAATAATCACGTCCACAGAGTGGTCTGGTAGCGGAATATTTTCAATCGTGCCTTTCAGGAATTCCACATTTTCCACTCCGGCTCTCTTCTGGTTTTCTCGCGCCAGCGCCAGCATTTCGTCGGTCATATCCAAACCGTATGCTTTACCGCCGGGAGACACGCGTTTGGCGGAAAGCAGCACATCGATGCCGCCGCCAGAGCCCAGATCGAGCACAATCTCGCCGGGCTGCAGTTGCGCGAGGGCGGTGGGATTGCCGCAACCAAGCGAAGCGGCCACGGCCTCGGGCGGCAGTGCGCTTTGTTCCGAAGCATCGTAAAGATTCCGAGTGATCGGATCGCAACCACACAGCTCCGCTCCACCTCCGCAACAAGCGGTTTTGCCCCCGGCCACCTCTTTTGCCGCTGCTCCATATTTTTCCCTCACTGCTTCCTGAATATTCTTTTCATTCATGGCGACTCCTTCAGAGCACTCGAGACTTAATTTAAGACCGCGAAATTTGCACGATGGATTCTGTCGATACCACCCGGTTGCGCGTGCAACATTCCTCGTAGAGAAATCCAAGAATCTCTTGCAGCGCTGCCGTATTCGCCTTGTACCAAAGAAACGTCCCCGCGCGGCGGACATCCACCAACCCGACGTGGCGCAATTTCTCCAAATGATGCGAGAGCGTCGAGCCGGGTATACCCAACTCGTCTTGGATTTCCCCTGCAACCATCCCGGTGGGATGGGCAGACAGCAGCAACCGCACAATTTGCAAGCGCGGTTCGGATCCCAGAGCTGCGAAGCGATCGCTACAGCGGGTAACCAAAAGTGGATCGGGACTTTTTGCTGGCGCCATTCTCTACAACCTCATCTCATCGAAGACATTGTGTGGGTACAGGTCTTGGTTTATGTGGGGTGGCTTAGGTGGGGTGCTCCACGTTCGTATTTTGGCTTGGCACTCTGCTATCTACTTTCCGGGGTAAACGGAGCATTGTTCCGCCGTATTTTGATATTTGCAGAAATACGGTCGGAATGCAACCCTCTCTTTTCGGAAACCCTTCCTTCTCACTTCACATCTCACTTAACTAGAACCTATGCCTACCGGTAAACCTCCTCTGTTTTCGCTTTTGACCACGGTTGGCCTGCATGGGATACTGCTACCTCTTGGATATTTATGAGCCTAAAACCTGTGGTGATTACCTTTGCCTTGGCCTGTCTCATTGCCCTTCCGGCGCTGGGCCAAAATTCTCCCGCCGAACCTGCGGGTTCCGCCGTCAACAAAGAGACGCCGCGGGCCGATGCCTATTTCAACTTCACCATGGGGCATCTCTACGAACTGCAGTATGAACAGACCAGCCAGCCCGACTACGCCACCAAGGCCATCGATGCCTACAAGAAGGCTTACGCCATCGATCCCAAATCTCCAATTATTGGCGAGCGCCTCGCGGAAATGTACTGGAAAGCGCAGCGAGTCAGGGAAGCCGTCAATGAAGCCAATGAAATCCTGAAACACAATCCCGATGACTTGGCCACTCACCGGCTGCTCGGCCGCATTTACCTGCGCAGTTTGGGTGACATGAGCGGATCCGCAGTCCAATCGGAGATGGTTGCCAAAGCGATCGGTGAGTATGCCGAAGTCCACCGGCTCGATCCCTCCGATGAAGAGTCTTCGCTGTGGCTGGCGCGGCTCTATCGCTTGCACAACGATTCGGACAAAGCGGAGCAAGTTCTTCGAAAAATGTTGAAGGACGACCCTGCCGATGAAGCGGCAGCAGAGCAGTTGACGCAGTTGCTGCTGGATGCAAATAAGGCCGACGAAGCGGTGCAACTTCTGGAAGGCATGACTGCCCATTCCTCTTCGGCGACTCTTTTTGATCTTCTCGGCGATGCGTACACGCAAACTCACGATTATGCCAAGGCCGAGGCGGCATACCGCAAAGCCTCCGATCTGGAGCCTTCCGAACTTGGCCACCTGCGCGGCTTGGGCCAAACGCTGCTGACCGAAGAAAAGTATCCCGAGGCGCTAACCGTATATCAGAAGCTCGCGGATTTGATGCCCGACGATGCCGATGTTTATCTACGGATCGCGGAAATTTACCGCGAGTTGCACCAGTTCGATAAGGCCGAAGAAAACCTGGTCAAAGCTCGCCAGTATAATCCTGGCAGCCTTGACGTGCTGTGGAACCAAGCGGTGCTCTACGAGGCGCAGGGCCGTTACGATGAAGGCATTCGCGTACTCTCGGATGCCATCACCGGCGTCAAAGCGCAGTCGTCGGTGCTGCCTTCCAATCGGCGGCGCTTGGCCATTCTCTATCAACAGCTTGGAATGCTCTACCGCGATGTCCAGAATTACCAAGCGGCCATTTACACCTTCCAGGAACTTGGGCATTTGGGCGATGAAGAAGACCACCGCGCCCGCCTGTTGATCATGGACACCTACCGGACCGCCAAGGATATGCCCAAAGCGTTGCAAACCGGTCGGGAAGCCATAGCCAAGTATCCGGAAGACCCCGAGATTCGCGCCAGCATGGCCTTATTGCTGGGAGAAAATCAGCAGACCGACGATGCCGTCAAGCTGCTCGAGGCTAGCCTTAAAGGCACGCCGGCGGACCGCGAGACCTACCTCAACCTTTCTCAGATCTACGAACAGGGCCGGCGCTATTCCGATGCCGAACAAGCCGCCCGCAAAGCGGAATCCTTAGCCTCGGAACCACAAGAGAACACCATTGCCTGGCTTTTGCTCGGTTCGGTCTACGAGAAGCAGAAACAATACGATAAAGCCGAGACCGAATTTAAGAAGGCGCTCGATGCAGACCCTAAGAACGCCCAGGTGCTGAACTACTACGGTTACATGCTGGCGGATCGCGGTGTGCGCCTGGAAGAAGCACATGACCTGATCCAACGCGCGGTCGATCAGGATCCGATGAACGGCGCCTACCTCGATAGCCTGGGCTGGGTATATTTCAAGCAAAACAAACTGGAAGAAGCCGAAGCGCTGCTTCGAAAAGCTGTCGAGCACGAACCGCACGATCCCACCATTCGCCAGCATCTTGGCGACATATTGGCCAAGCAGGGACGCATGGACCTGGCCGCCGCGGAATGGGAAAAGTCTCTCAATGAATGGCACCGCTCCTTGCCCGCTGATCTGGAGGCCGATAAAATCGCCGAAGTCGAGAAGAAGCTCAGCCAGGTGAAGCACCGCGTGGCGCAGAAGACGCCTGCTACCGAGTAGGCCAATGCAGCAGACCGGAAGTCTTAAGATTCCGAACCAGGTCACTGTTTCTTTCGTCTAGGACGAACAGACCTTTCGCGCTACCCTCGATATGACGGCTGTCGTTTTTTTGTGTATCCTGACAAATCAAATCCATGAGAGAAATTCGGATCCCCGCGTTCGCTAAAGTGAATCTGCGTCTGGAAGTGCTCGGTAAGCGCGCCGACGGTTACCACGAACTCCGAACTATTTTCCAAACGGTGACGCTGCACGACGTGTTGCGATTTCGATCCTCGCGCGATGCCGAAATAGTTCTAAAGACCGAGGGGAATGAACAACTGTCGCAGGAAGGCCCGGAAAAGAATCTGGTGTATCGCGCTGTGGACGCGCTGCGTCGCGAACTGAAGATTCGTTCGGGAGTGGAGATTCTGCTGCAGAAAAACATCCCAGCCGGCCGCGGCTTGGGCGGAGGCTCGAGCGATGCCGCCGCCGCGCTACTGGGCTATTTGCAATTTACAAAAAAAAAATTGCACCCGATGAGGCTTTTAGAAATCGCGTCGGGCTTGGGTGCCGATGTACCGTTTTTCCTATTGGGGGGCCGTGCGCTTGGCATTGGCAAGGGTGACGAGATTTATCCGCTCCCCGATATTGCAAAACTGGCGCTGTTGATCGTTTCCCCGAAAGACGTTCACGTCCCGACTCCGGATGCCTATCGCTGGCTGCATGCGCCGGAACTGGCTTCGTTGACAAAATTCGCCGCCAACCATAAACTATTTAGGTTCTGTGCTCTGTGCTGGAGTTCGCAGGAAGGATGCCTTTCGAACGACTTCGAACCGGCCGTCTTCCGGCGCCATTCCCGCCTGGATCGAATCCGGCGGGTTTTACTCCAGAGAGGGGCGTCAGAAGCCTTGCTGGCTGGTAGCGGTTCGGCGGTGTTTGGAGTATTCCCGAGCCCAGCAAAGGCGCGCCGAGCCGTTGTAGGGTTTCCGCACGATCAGACCTTCGTCTGCGAGACAATTTCGCGGAGCAGGTATGCGCGAAGAATGAATATCGCGAATTTCGTGTGACCTTCAACGCCTCCGGCTCTGGCTCTCCTGTCAACACTCAGTTTCAGATTCGGCCATTTCCTGGAAATTGCTGTCATCGCAGAGCGGTGACGCGTGTGAGTGCTTCGTGAACGACGAGCGATTCAAAATTTTCAGTGGCACCGCTAATCCTGCGCTGGCAGAGGCCATCTGCAAGCATTTGAATGTTCCGTTGGGCAAGGCGCTGCTCGGCCGCTTCAGCGACGGCGAGATTTATTTTCAGATTCTCGAGAATGTTCGCGGCGCCGATGTTTTTGTCGTGCAGCCGTGCTCGTATCCGGTGGACAACCACCTGCTCGAGCTGCTTCTGATGATTGATGCTTTCAAACGCGCTTCCGCCTGGCGAATCACCGCGGTGTTGCCGTATTACTGCTATGCCCGTCAGGACCGCAAGGACAAGCCTCGCGTTCCGATATCAGCGAAGCTGGTCGCGGACTTGCTGGAAACAGCCGGAGCTAGCCGCGCGCTGACATTGGACCTGCACGCTCCGCAGATTCAGGGGTATTTCGACGTGCCAGTGGATCACTTGTACGGCTCGCCGGTGCTGGTCGATTATTTCCGGCATAAGAAGTTGCCGAACCTGACGGTGGTTTCCCCGGATGCCGGTGGCGTGGAGCGCGCCCGGGCCTTTGCCAAGAAGCTGGATGCGCCGTTGGCCATCGTAGACAAGCGCCGCGTAGATCTCGATGTCACCGAAGTGATGAACCTCATCGGGGACGTGAAGGGCCGCAGCACCTTGATTGTCGACGACATCATTGACACTGCGGGTACGCTGGTCAAGACCGCGGATGCGCTCGTTCGCGAGGGCGCAACGCAGGTTTACGCCGCCTGTACCCACGCAATTCTCTCGGGCCCGGCGATCGACCGCCTGGAGAATTCCAAAATCACGGAAGTAGTGGCTACCGATTCGGTGCCGCTAACGGATGGCGCCCGCAGTTTGACCAAGCTGAAGATTTTGAGTGTTGCGGACCTGCTCGCCCGCGGCATTCGCTCGATTCATGAGGAAACCTCGATCAGCGAGCTGTTTATCTAGCAGGATTAGACCGTCCGGCGGAACTTTGCGCCGGAACAGCAGTTCAAGGAAGGAAAGAAGCCATGGCTCAGATTATTGTGCAAGGAGCGCCTCGGGAAACCCGAGGCAAGAATGAAGCGCGGCGTTTGCGGGTGGGCGGCAATGTGCCTGCGACGCTGTATGGGGGGAAGGGCGAAGCGCTGTCTCTTGCAGTGAACACTAAACAGGTAACCGCGATTTTGAAGTCGGACACCGGACACAATACCTTGTTCCAGGTGGAATTCGGCGGGAAGCAGCAGCCCGCCATCGTCAAAGACTGGCAAGTGGATCCGGTCAGTGGCCGCCTGTTACACGTGGACCTTTTGCGCGTCTCCATGGACGTGCGCATGAAAGTGAAAGTGCCGGTGAGTACGTTTGGCGATCCTACTGGCGTAAAGGTACAAGGCGGCGTGTACGAGGTGGTTACCCGCGAAGTGGAAGTGGAATGCTTGCCGGCGGACATCCCGACCGAATTCCGCGCAGACGTCAGTGGACTAGCTCTGAATCAGAGTTTGCGTGCCGGTGAGTTGGCCATCGACAAGTCCAAGGTCAAGCTGCTGACCGATCCCAACGCCGTTATTGCTCACGTCGTGGCTCTGCGTGTCGAAGAAGAGAAGCCCGTGGAAGCTGCTGTCACTGGAGCTGTGCCGGCGGAGCCCGAAGTCATTAAGAAGGGTAAGAAGGAAGTGGAAGGCGAGGAAGGCGCCGAGGCGACCGAGAAAGCGGAAAAGCCTGAAAAGCAGGAAAAGAAGAAGTAGTTCTTTTTCGTCCGCCATCCTGCAAATTCTATGCGGCTCATTGTTGGCCTTGGCAATCCGGGCCCGGAATATCAGTGGACGCCGCATAACCTCGGCTTCCTGGCTGTGGATGAAATTGCCAATCGCGGCGGCATTCGGGTGGAGCGTCCGGAAGCGCAGGCGCTCGTAGGACTCGGGAAAGTGGCGGGCCAGGAAATTATCTTGGCCAAGCCGCAGACGTACATGAACCTCAGCGGCAATTCTGTCGGCCGGCTGATGGACAAGTACGAGGTCGAACGCGCCGACCTGCTGCTGATGTTCGACGAACGGGATTTGCCCTGGGGCATGATCCGCATCGGCGAACGAGGCAGCCCGGGGACGCACAACGGGGCCAAATCGGTCACCGGCGCGATGGGCACACAAGATTTTGCCCGCTTGCGGCTGGGATGCGGCCCGGATCATCCGGTCGGTGATTTAGCCGCGTATGTACTACGGCCGATGAAGAAAAGCGAACTGGAATCGGCCGGCGAAATGATAGCGATGGCCGGCGACGCTGTGGAGTTGATTTTGACCCAAGGGATCGCGGCGGCCATGAACAAATACAACCGCCGGGTTACCCCCCCGGAATTGTAGGTGTTGTTCTTGGGTTCTTGGGTTTATGTAGTGGTCGATCTTTAGATCGGCCAGGAAGAGAAGAAACGAGGTCATCATGGAAGAACGTTTGTACGACTTGGTTTTCATTATTCGCCCGGCGACGCCTGAAGACGAAATCAAGAAGGTGCTTGCGGCCGTGGAGCACGCCTGTGCAGAAAAAGGCGGAAAGATTGAGAAGTCGGAAACTTGGGGCACCCGCAAGCTGGCCTACAAGGTAAGCAAGCACCGCGAAGGCATGTATTTTTATCAGCAGGTGCGCACCTCCCAGGGCGAGCTTGTGCATGAGTTGGAGCGCCGGCTTGGCGTGCTGGATGCCGTGATCAAGTACCAGACCGTTCGTCTCGACGAAGACTTGAAGCGCCAGAAGAAGCTGGTGCATAAACGCGAACAGCGTGCCGCTCGCAGGCCGCGTCGCAGTGCTCCAACGCCCGCCGCGCCCTCCGGCGTCGAGCAAAACACCCCGGCTTAATTTTTTGAAGAAATTTGGAATGGTTAGGTTGGACCGCTCCGTTGCAAACGCCCGGAGCGATATCGGAAAGGTAGGAAGGTATGGCAGACGAACAGAAACAAGCGCAAAGCCCCGCCCCAGCTCCCCGTGAAGCAGGCGAAGGTGCTCCGCACGCACCAGCCGCCTCCAGCGCTCCCAGTGCGCCCGGCGGTGGACAGGGTGCTCCTGCTCGCCGCGAAGGTGGACATTTCGGCGGAGGCCGCCGCGAAGGTGGCCCGGGTGGTGGCCGGCGTGAAGGCGGTCCCGGTGGTGGCCCAGGTGGTCCTGGTGGTGGGCCCGGAGGTCCGCGTCGCGGCAAGCGGCAGTACTTCCGCAAGAAGAAAGTTTGCAAGTTCTGCGTCGAGAAGATGGACTTCATCGACTACAAGCGCGCCGACATTCTCTCGCAGTTCGTTCAGGAGCGTGGCAAGATCCTGCCTCGTCGCATGACCGGAGTTTGTTCGCGGCACCAGCGCTGGCTCGGCGTAGCCATCAAGCGTGCCCGCAATATTGCTCTTTTGCCGTTTGCCGGCAGCGCCGCCGGCACTCTCGCGCCTCGCGCTGTGGAAGCGCCCAAATCGTAAGTACCCGCGAGGGGCTGGCTTCGAATACAAAGTTTCCAGATTTAGGAGATTGTCATGCAGATTATTCTTCAAGAAGATGTCGAAAAGCTGGGAAACCGCGGCGACGTAGTCACCGTGAAACCCGGCTATGCCCGTAATTTTCTGTTGCCAAAGAAGCTTGCCGTCGAAGCGACTACCGGCAACATGAAGGCCCTGGAGCGCATTCGCGGCGCGTTAGCCAAGAAAACGGCCACCGAGCTCGAGTCCGCCAAGCAGCAGGCCGAACTGCTAAAACTCGTCTCACTGAAATTCACCCGCAAGACCGGCGAGAACGACCAGATGTTTGGTTCGGTGACCACCGGCGATATCGCCGATGGCCTGAAGGCCCAAGGCTACTCGATCGACAAGCGCCACGTGCAGCTTACCGAACCGCTGAAAACTCTTGGCGAATTTCCAGTCGTTCTGAAGGTATTCCGCGATGTAACCGCCGAAATCAAGGTCAGCATCGAGAAAGAATCCTAAACCCGTCCCGTTTCTCGGCCGCAATTCAATTTCATTCCAGGGGGCGCGCCCTGCGTGCCCTCTCTATTTTTGGGCCGCCGCGAATTGCTCCGCGATCGCTTCTACCTCCTGCGCTTTCCATTTCCCATCCGACAGATTACAGGTCATCGCGATCACCACATGGTTCCCAGGATATAAAATCAGTTGTGAAGTCCCGCCCACCGACCCGCCGGCATGCTCGTAAATCAATTGTCCGGATTGCGATTTGCGAATGAACCAGCCAATTCCATACGTGATGGGCTCGCCGGCTTTCGTTTTTTGCGGCGTGAACATTACCTTCAGGGAATCAGCCTTCAGCACTCCGGGCTGCAGCATCGCCGAGCCGAAGCGTACCAGATCCTCCGCGGTGGACAACAGCCCTCCGCCCGCCCATTTGTAGCTGTTGTCCACGTACGGCGCGTTCTCCACCCGCCCGTCTTTCGCCAGGTCATAGAAACGCGAGCGCTCTTCCACAATTTGTGTGTTTTGATCCGCCGTCGTGTGCACCAGCCCCACCGGCGTGAAGACGTGCTGTTGCATGTAAGCAAGGAACGGCTCGCCGGAAGCCGACTCGATCACCGCGCTCAGCAGGTTGTAGCCGTAACTCGAATAACTAAACTTGGTTCCCGGCGGCGCCACCAAAGAATCATTCTCAAAAATTTTCAACGCTTCCAGGACACTATCGTAATGCCGCTGAATTTCCATCTCGTCGTCGCGGTAATGACGGATTCCGCCCAGGTGTCCCGCCAACATGCGCACGGTAATCACCGCGCTTTTGTCCGGAAACGACGGCACATATTTCTGTACCGGCGCGTCCAAATCCACCTTGCCCGCTTCCACCAGTTCCATCAGCGCTGTTGCCGTCAGCGGTTTCGAAATGCTGCCAATGCGAAATTTGGTCGTGGGCCACGCCGGCACGCGCTCTTCCAGATCGGCGTACCCAAAGCCCTCCGAGTAGACAAGCTTCCCATCGATAGCCACCGCCATCGCCAATCCCGGGATTCCGAGTGTGAGCCATTCTTTCGCTTGGCGATCCGCGTTTTCTTTCGCGGAGGAATACGCAGCCGCCTGCGTGACCACCGCCGTATTCTGCCCATTCGCCGTAAATGCACCGCATAGGCACGTAGTGCAGCACCACAGAACAAAAGTTCTCCTCGATAACCACGATCTTGAAGCGTGAGTCCGTTCTGTTTTTTTCATTTGTGGCCTCGCCGTAGCATTCTAAACGCAGCACGTTGCCGTTTCCTTCAGAAAAGTTTTTCACCGCTTTTCCTTCGCGATTCACAGAAGCCCGATTGACGTCGCTGCGTTTTTGCGAGAACCTGCTCACATCATGTTGTGCTGAACTCACCTGTTTCAACGCTGTTCACAAATGAGATTGCACCCGGATTAGCAATATGGTATTGCTAATTGAGGCAGTCGAATATAAGGCGAAAGAATTGCCCTGCCCACTATGCCCGTAGACAGCACGCTTGAACGCCCTCTTCCCAGTAACCTGGATGCCGAGCGCTCCATTCTCGGCGCAATTTTGCTGGACAATAACGCCCTTAACACCGCCATTGAAGCGCTGAAGGCCGAAGACTTCTTCTTGCCGCAGCATCGCCAGGTTTTTCAGCAGATGGTAGCGCTCAGCGAGTCCCAGCAGGCCATTGACTTGATTACGCTCACCGAGGAATTACACCGCCGTGGCGAACTGGAGTCTGCCGGCGGCGCTCCCTATCTAGCCAGTCTCACCGATGGAGTGCCCCGGGTCTCCAATGTCGAGCATTACGCGCGCATCGTGAAAGAAAAAGCGATGCTCCGCAACCTGATTCATACCACCCACAATATTCAGCAGACTGCGTTTGAGGGCGAAGAAGGCGCGGATGCCATTCTGGATGGAGCCGAATCGAAGATTTTTGCGCTCGCGGAAGATCGCGTCAAAGCCGGCCTAATCTCCATCAAAGAGGTGGTTCACGACAGTTTCGATCGCCTGGAGAAAATTTTCCGCGAAGGGAAAAGCATCACTGGCATTTCCACCGGCTATGGCGAACTCGATAAACTGCTCTCCGGTTTGCAGCCTTCTGAGTTGATCATCCTGGCTGCCCGGCCCTCTCAGGGCAAAACTGCATTGGCACTCAACATGGCTGAGAACATTGCCATTCGCGGTGGTCTGCCTGTCGCCGTATTCAGCCTGGAAATGTCCAAGGAATCACTGCTTCAGCGCTTGGTGGCTTCCGTCGCGCAGGTAGACGCGCACAAGTTCCGGTCTGGCCATCTCAGCCGCGACGATTGGAAGCGCATGACCGACGCGCTCAGCACCATTTCCTCGGCGCCATTATGGGTCGACGATGCCGGATCGACTAGCGTTATGGAAATCGGCGCTAAGGCCCGACGCCTCAAACGCGAAAGGGGCCTTTCGCTCCTGATCGTCGATTATCTGCAACTCATCACCGGGCGCGGGCGCTTCAACTCGCGCCAGGAAGAAGTTGCCAGCATTTCCCGCGGCTTAAAAGGATTGGCCAAGGAGCTGCAAATCCCGGTGCTAGTGCTCAGCCAGCTTACTCGCGCCCCGGAACGCGATGAGCGCGGTCCTCAGCTTTCCGATCTGCGCGAATCCGGAGCCATCGAACAGGATGCCGACGTGGTGATGTTTATCTACCGTCCTAACTTCTTCAACCTGAATGCCACTCCGGAAGAGCGCGATATGGCCGACATCATGATCGCCAAGCAACGCAACGGACCCACCGACAAAGTGAAGTTCGTGTTCCGCAGCCGCCTGACCCGTTTTGAAGAAGCTGCGCCGGACGCATTTTCGCAATTCGCCGGTGGCGACGGCGACGAAATGTAACTCCAGCACACTGCGTGTCCGCAGGCCCACAACGCTCGCGTGACGAGTGCCGCGTCTCACAAGAGGCCTACCTTCCGGGTAACACAACCCGTTTAGATTCAGCAATCCGATTTGCCAAAAGTCGCCGCGCAGACCGCATCACTATTGGCATATCGCGTGCTCTCTCGACTGTTGTCATTCACGCGCATCGCGCTCCCAACTTTGTGGCGCCGCGCGCTAATGCCGTACACTAGATTTCTCGGAAAATTTCATGGTTCGCACGAAAAAAGGTCCCGTCGATTTTGTCGGCCGCCCGGTCTGGGCGGAAGTATCGCTCAGCACCTTGCGCCAGAATTTTGAAGCAATTCGTGATTACATCAATCCCGCTTCAGAAAAACGCCAGACTCCGCGGAAAGTTCTTTCCATCGTGAAAGGGAATGGCTATGGGCATGGCGGCCCAGAGGTGTCCAAAGCCCTGGAAAAGTTTGGCTCCGATTGGTTTGGCGTCGCATCTGCTGGGGAAGGCATGGAACTGCGGCAGGCCGGCGTCCGCAAACCGGTTCTGGTGCTCGGCGGCTTTTGGCCCGGCGAAGAAAAAAATCTGATCGAACACAATTTGACGCCTGCGATTCATCGTTGCGAACACCTGTCGCTGTTCGAGGCCGCCGCGGCAAAAGCAGGGAAGCGCCACGTCACCATCCATCTGAAGATTGACACGGGCATGAACCGCCTGGGCCTCGCTCCGAACGAAATGGATTGTTTCGCCCGGCAACTCGCGAAGTGCAAGCGCTTGGAACTGGGCGGCACCTTCACGCACCTGGCATCCTCGGAAGTGCTTACCGATACGCCCACGGGTCACCAGACCGACCAGCAACTCGAACGCTTGCGCTGCGCGATCGATCGCCTGCGGACGCTCGGCGTGTCTCCCGGCATCGTGCACATCGCCAACAGCGCCGCCATTGCTGCGCGCCCGGAAACATGGGCGGATATGGTCCGGCCCGGAGCGCTCCTTTACGGATACCATCCCGGTTTCGATCCGATGGAAAGGCGATTCGAATTTGAGCGGAAGCTGGCGCTGCGTCCGGTGATGAGTTTGCGGGCTCGTATCATCAATGTTCGTTCTATCGCGCCGGGAGTCAGTGTCGGCTATAACGCCAGCTGGATCGCCAAGCGGCCCTCCCGGGTAGCGGTTCTAGCCGCCGGCTATGGCGATGGCATTCATCGTTCCTTGGGCAATCGCGGCAGTGTGGCCGTCCGTGGCCATATGGCGCCCATCGTCGGAATAGTTTCGATGGACGTGGTGATGCTCGACGTTACCGATGTTCCGGATGTCTCCATCGGAGACGTTGGAACGGTTTATGGGACCGACGGAGATAAGCTCTATCCCGCTAACGTCGTAGCTCGCAGCATAGGCACCGTCACTTCCGATCTGATCTCCGGAGTCGGCCGCCGCGTAACACGTTTCTATCTTTCATAAATCGAATCCCTCGATACTCCGAATCAATTGTTCCCTTGACGCAAGCACAATCGCCGGAGTATACAATCCGTCTAATTAACTGCTCCGGTACGCACAACGATCGCCACGCTCGATGCTTGCACACCAGGAATTCCGGAGCGAAGCAAATCCCGTTGGGATGAGGGGTCCGATGGACCAAGCAAAAGTGCAGCCACATGGCAGCTTGCCACCAGGAAGAATTCGTCGTGACGACAATCTTCCTCTCCCGGTGCAGGAAATTTCTGCGAATTGCGAAGCACGCGGCCAAAATTGGGACTTTTGGGCCATTCGAATCACTCTTCTGACCGCCACCTCGATCCTCTGTTATACCTTTCCGCCTTTCGGGATTCACGGTCTTGCTGCTGCTGGCCTTGGCTTCCTGGTAGCCCTGATAATTCTCCTTGCGGAACTGCGATTGCGTCGCGCCGAAATCAGCGGCCTTGTGGGGGGAATCTGTGGAGCCGTTGTGGGCCTCCTTGCCTCGCTTCTGTTTACTCTCATCATTTCCCGCACCGCAGAACCGGAACCCACCAAATCCTTTCTGGAATTTACTTCACTCTTCGCCTTCGGTTATCTTGGTCTTGTCGTTGGATCCTCAAAGGGCAGCGCTTTTCGTGACAGGGCGCTACCTGCTACTACCTCCCTCCCCTCGACGCCATTAACGCCAATGAAACTGCTGGATACCAGCGCGCTGATTGATGGTCGGATCGCCGACATTTGCGAAACCCATTTTCTCGATGGCACATTGGGTGTTCCCCGTTTCGTATTGGTCGAATTGCAACAGGTCGCCGATTCTACCGATGGCTTGCGGCGCCAGAGAGGCCGCCGCGGATTGGAAGTACTCGAGCGCATGCAGAAGATGTCTTGGCTGGACCTTCGCATTGTCAATGAAGACGTTCCGGCTCTGGGAGCGGTGGACCAGAAATTGATTGAGCTGGCGCGTACTTCTGGCTCGAAAATTGTCACCAACGACTTCAACCTGAACAAGGTCGCGCGCGTCCAGGGCATTTCGATTCTCAACGTGAATGAACTCGCCAACGCCGTCAAGCCGGCGGTACTGCCTGGAGAAACCATGCGCGTGCTAGTCCTCAAGGAAGGCAAAGAGTCCACCCAGGGCATCGCCTATCTCGACGACGGCACCATGGTGGTGATCGATGGAGCGCGCCGCCACATCAATCGCACCATCGATATCGTTGTCACTTCCACCCACCAAACTCCCGCCGGAAAAATGATCTTCGGGCGAATGGACGAACGTGGCGACAATTCTGCCTCTCGAGCCGCAGCCGCCGGCGAAATACAAAATAACGCACCCGTTGCGCCTTCCTCCAGATTTACTGCGGGCTCTTCTCCCTACACGGGTCGGGAGCCGCTTTAGCTATTTCCAAACTCTGGCAGTTGTAAATGTGCCTGCCATGTATCTTTCCCGCCGTCCCCCGCACTGGATTTCTCTTCCAGGCTGGCCTTGAGGTAAACTCTCCTTTCTGCAACCCGGACTCAAGCCGCCCGCTCTCCGCTTCAGCCGGACTGCTTTCATCCTATGAGCCACATTGTCGCCATCTTACCCGCTGCAGGTCTGGGCACCCGCATGGGTCACGAAACTCCCAAACAGTTTCTGGAGCTCGATGGTGTGCCTATCGTTATTCTCACTTTGCGTCGCATCGCTGCTTGCCCGCTAATCACTCACCTGGTGGTTGCCACCCGCGCTGACGTCCTGGAAAGCCTCGAGGCACGCATCCGCCAGGAACATTTCAAACAGCATCTGATCGTCGTAAAGGGAGCCGATTCACGCCAGGGCTCGGTCAGCCAGGCTCTCAAACACATTCCGGACGACACCGAATTGGTCGTAGTGCACGATGCGGTACGCCCGCTGGTGACCGTAGAGCAGATCACTCGCGTCATCGAGGAAGCGCGCCGCTGCAAAGCCGCTATTCTCGCTATTCCTGCTATGGATACGGTGAAGGAAGTGAAGCGCGCCAGTTTGCCAGAGGACGTTGCCCTCATTACCGCGACCATTCCCCGGGAACGCGTGGTGCTGGCACAGACTCCCCAAGTTTTCGAAACCCAGCTTCTCAAGCAGGCTTTCGCAGATGCCGAAGCCGATGGCGTCAGTGCCTCCGACGAAGCCGGCCTGATCGAAAAGCTCGGGCACGAAGTTCACGTTGTCCAGGGCTCGGAACGAAACATTAAAATTACCAAGCCCGCGGACATGGATCTGGCTCGCTTCTATCTTCAAAACGAGCAGAAAAAGACATGAGCGTTCGCTGCGGGATTGGTTATGACCTGCACCGGTTGGCCGAAGGCCGCAAGCTCATCATTGGCGGGATTGAAGTGCCGTTCGACAAAGGGCCGGTGGGCCATTCCGATGGCGATGTCCTGGCCCACGCTATTTGCGACGCGGTTCTCGGCGCAGCAGGCCTGGGTGATATTGGCACTCACTTTCCCGACAACGATCCCAAGTGGAAAGGTGCAGACAGCCTGCTTTTCCTCCAGCACGTCCGTAAGCTGCTAGATCAGGATCGGCTTTCTATCGCCTATATTGACGCTGTGGTGATTCTCGAGCGCCCCAAGCTAGGGCCGCATTTCCCGAAGATGCGCGAGGCATTGGCGACGGCCCTGGGAGTACCCGCTGATAAGATTCACTTGAAAGCGAAAACAAATGAAGGCGTCGACGCCGTCGGCCGCGGCGAAGCCATCGCCTGCCACGTTGTCGCGACGCTGTCCCTATAGCGTAGGTCCGGTCCGCGAGTCCCGCGCTTTTCCTTTTTTCCGTCTGCGCTACACTGCTCTTATGTCCACCCTGGGCCATATTCAACCGCATCCTTCGAGAGAAAACCTCTTCGGGGCGAAAGACGTACTGGACATCCTTCGCCAGCGCTCCTGGTTCTCCGGCGAACCGGGGCCGGAACTATTCGCGTTTTGCGAACGCTCTGCCTCCTTGCTTGGTCCTCACGCCGCAGACGCTAGCGGCCTCGCCGAACTGATCGAACTCATTTTCCATTACGATGCGCCACAAATTTTGGAAACCAAGGAAGCTCATGCCGTCCTGGCACGGTATGGCGCTCGCGACGTGATCCGCGAAATAGCTCTATTCTTACTCGATTCGGCTGCATTCGATTCGGATCGCTTCAAAGAATTAGTCACACTGTTGAAGCAGAAGCTTGAGTTGCGTGGCCGCGACCTGTTTCATCCTCTGCGTCTCGTGCTGGCGGGCCGTGCGGGTGAAGGCGAATTGGATCGCGTGATACTGCTTCTGGATGACGCCGCCGCTCTACCATTCGCTGTGACAATAAAATCGACCCGGACGCGCATCCTCGAATTTTGTCGCGCCCTCGACTAGCTGGTCCGCCAAACCAATCTCGCTCGCGCGCAACTTTCAACTTTCCACGTTCGACTGTAAACTTTTCGTTGATGGATCGAATCACCGGTATTCACGCGGTTCGCGAAGCTCTGGAAGCGGGTAGCGCCTTCGATCGTATCGTCATTGCCAAAGGCCGACAGGGCACCCGCGTTGAACAGATCATGCAACTCGCGCGCGGACGCGGCATCGCGGTGCGCTTCGAAGATCGTGGCCAACTGGATCGGCTGGCCAACACGCGCGATCACCAGGGTGTGGTCGCCATCGCTGCCGCGCGTCCGGCCTCTACCCTCGAAGACATTCTGGCGCTGGCCAATCACTCGAAGGGACAACCAGGACTCATTGTGGTGCTGGATGGCGTGGAAGATCCTCACAATCTCGGCGCCATCATCCGTACGGCGCTTGCCGCTGGCGCTCATGGAGTGGTCATCCCGGAACGGCGCGCTGTCGGGCTGACCGACACAGTAGCGCGCGCCTCCGCAGGCGCGTTAGCTCACCTGCCCATCGCAAAGGTCACCAACCTGGTTCGCGCGATGGAGGACCTAAAGGAAGCGGGCTATTGGCTGGTTGGCTTGGACGAAACCGCGGAGAAGAGTTACACGGAAGTCGACTACACCAGCCCCACGGGAATCATTATGGGTGGCGAAGGCAATGGCTTGCACGAACTCACCCGCAAGCGTTGCGATTTCGTAGTCTCTCTGCCCACCAGCGGTCCGGTGAAATCGCTGAACGTCTCCGTAGCCACTGGCGTGGTACTATTCGAAGCGCTGCGCCAGCGCCACTCCAGGACCCACTGATCCCGGATCACCGCGGCTGGTCACTTGTCATATTGGATCAGCGAAAAAACGTCCAGGCCCGGCAGTTTCGCCCGTCCATTCAGGAACGTCAGTTCTACGGCGAACGCAGCCCCGTCGACAATCCCGCCACGAGAACGAATCAACTGTACCGCCGCGGCCGCCGTTCCTCCCGTAGCCAGCAGATCGTCGCAAAGGAGCACGCGCTGCCCTTTCTGTACTGCGTCCTCGTGGATTTCCAGCGAATCTGTACCATATTCCAGGGCGTACGAAACACTAACTGCTTTCGCGGGCAGCTTTTTGGGTTTTCTTACTGGCACAAAACCCGCATTCAACCGGTATGCCAGCGCGGGAGCAAGAATAAACCCGCGCGCTTCGATGCCCACCACCAAATCAATCTGATGCCCATCATAATGACTGCAAAGCCGGTCGATCAGGCAACGAAATCCATTCTTGTCCTTCAGCAACGTGGTCAAGTCATAGAATAGAATTCCCGGCTTCGGGTAATCCTTCACTTCACGGATCAATTTCTTCAAGTCTTCCATGCAGGCTGGCTCCTCGTCAGGTAGTCATCTCGATCCTGAAATCCCCAAGATACTTTTCGTCCGGGCTGTCATCTTCTTCCCGTACATTTGTGACCCGCGACAGCATTGGCCCTTTTTCCAGCGCCAACCTCAACTGATCTAGTTGTTCGCCAGTCCCGATGGCAAATACTTCGACACTGCCCTCACGCCGGTTGCGTACGTAGCCATCCACTCCGATTTTTCCCGCGATATGCTCCACGTAGTTGCGGAAACCAACCCCTTGGACGCGACCGGATACGAAATATCTGCGGGCGAGGACATTTCTTCGCACAGTGCTTTCAGTGTAGCAAACCGAATCCCGTTTTTCGAAAGCAGGAAAACCTATAGCCGCTCCTGCATTCACCCGCACATTCCTACAACGAAAGACTCCACCACTCGCAAGCCCTTCATGGCATCCTTTCTGTCTGGAGGCATCGCGTACAAGATGGATTCCGGATCAGGCCACGTGCACGCAGCCAACATTATTGCCGTGGAAACCATGGCTCTCACCAGGCGTTTCGGAGATTTCACTGCTGTCGACCACCTCGATCTTCAAATCCCGTACGGCCAGATTTTCGGGCTCCTGGGCCCAAACGGGGCGGGTAAAAGCACCACTGTCAAGATGCTTACCACCCTGCTTGAGCCGTCTTCCGGCACAGCACTCGTGGCTGGGTTCGATGTGCAGAAATCGCCCGCGGAAGTGCGCAAACGGATCGGCTACGTTCCTCAAATGCTCAGCGCCGATGGTGGCCTGACGGGCCGCGAGAATCTGATGTTGAGCGCCAAACTCTATGGAATGCTTCGGGAGTACCGCCAGCCGCGCATCGCCGAAGCGCTTCAGTTCATGGGCTTGACAGACGCCGCGGACAAGCTCGTGAAAACGTACTCGGGTGGAATGATTCGCCGGCTCGAGTTAGCCCAGGCCATGCTGCATCGTCCTACTGTGCTCTTTCTCGACGAGCCCACCATTGGCCTCGATCCTGTTGCGCGCCACACTGTGTGGGAGCGCCTGCGTGATCTGCGCCGCGATTTCCAGATGACTATCCTCATCACCACCCACGATATGGACGAAGCCGACGTGCTCTGTGATGTTCTCGCCCTCCTGCACCACGGAAAAGTGGCGGTCACCGGCCCGCCCGAGGAACTCAAAGCTGAGCTTGGCGCCGCGGCTACGCTCGACGACGTTTTCGTTCGTTACAGCGGTGGCTCGATCCAGGAGGGAGGCAATTATCGTGACATCCGTCAAACCCGCAGAACCGCCAACCGTCTTGGCTAAGTCTTCCTCGTTCGTCGCCTTCTTTCGGGAAACCGCCGCTATCGCTGAAGTTGAACTCCGAAAGCTTCTGCGCGATCCGACCGAGCTTCTTACTCGTGCCGTTCAGCCGCTACTGTGGCTGGTGATTTTTGGACAAGTCTTCAGCAAAGTTCGCGGCATTCCTACCGGCCAGGTGAGTTATCTGGCCTTCATGACCCCGGGGATTCTTGCCCAAAGCGTTTTGTTCGCGGCGATTTTCTACGGCATCGCGGTAATCTGGGAACGCGATCTCGGCATCGTCCATAAGCTGCTGGTGAGCCCCGCGCACCGTTCGTCGCTGGTCATTGGTAAAGCCATCTCCGCAGGATTTCGCGGCATCGTCCAAAGCTTCATCATTTACTTGATCGCTTTTGCGATGCACGTCCCGATTAAATGGAACGTGCTGGATATTGCTGGCGTCTTATTCGCGGTCGCTCTCGGGTCGGCCGTATTCTCCACTTTCTCCCTGGTGATTGCCTGCATCGTGAAGTCACGTGAGCGTTTCATGGGCATCGGGCAGGTGCTCACCATGCCATTATTTTTCGCAAGCAGTGCCATCTACCCCTTAGCTATGATGCCCGCTTGGCTGCAAGTATTCGCAGTCCTGAATCCACTCACCTATTTGGTCGACGCCTTGCGCGGCATCATGACCCAAAACGGCCAAAGTCTACACCCGCTGATCGTAGATCTCGGCGTGCTTGCCTTGATCTTCGTACTTCTAGCCTCGATTGCCGCTAAGCTTTATCCCACTCTCCTCAGGTAGCCGAACTCGCCACAACCGCGTCGCCAGGTACTTATGCGAGCGTGCCGGTTCGGATGTAAAATGCTACAAAAGGCGGCAATTGGCATGCCGAATGGCATCTAATCGATATGCCTCACTATGGCTCCAGTCTTTCTTGCACGGTGGCCTCCATCCGGTTCGGCGTTTTGGGAGTGGCGCTGTGTTTTCTGATGGCGGCCGTGCTCCCGGCACAGGACACCGGTCCGCTCTCGCCTCCTCCAGAACATCACGTCACGCGCATCGAAGGAGTGCCGGAGCCAGCCGCGCCGCCCTCGCTGCCACCGGCGCAGATTATTCAAGCGTTCTCCAAAAAAGAGGAGACTTATCAGACCGCGCGTCCGCAGTTCTCCTATCGAAAGACCATCCATATTCAGGAGTTCGGACCAGATGGCCACCCGGCGGGCGAATATCTGGCTACCTACGACGCAGTTCGAGCCCCCGACGGTCGGATTTACGAAAAGGGCGTTAGCGCCCCGCAATCCTCCCTCGAATATCTCTCATTCGAACCCGAGGACGCGCAAGTCCTCACGCGTGTTCCCGCGTTTCCGGTCACCGCAAGTCAACTCTCGAAGTACGATGTGAAATACCTGAACACCGAAAAGATTGACGAAATTGACTGCTACATTTTCCAGGTTTCGCCCCGAACGTTGGAGCGCCAGCATCCCCTCTTTGACGGTATCATTTGGGTCGATCAGAAATATCTGGAAGTGGTGAAAACGTACGGCAAGTGGGTCACTGATCTTGGCGCGGTCCAGACGCCCACTCTGCCCTTCGATATGTTCGAGACTTACCGCGAGAATGTGGACGGCAAATATTGGTTTCCCGATTATTCCCGCGCGGATGGAACTTACAAAATGAAGGACCGCGAGATTCCGATTCGCGTCATTGTCAAGTGGACCGACTTCAAACCGTTCCCGCCATCAGCCGCTCCGGCCACATCCAACTCCACGCCCTCCACACAACCGACGCCCGCTCCCAGCTCTTCCACCGCTCCGAAGCCTTGATTGTCACGCCAGCTATTTAGATTGGCGATTCTTCGTAGCCCCAGATGATCTCGACAGCCTCGCCAGCAGCGCCGGCAAGTCTCGTAACTTTTTCAGAAGGAACTCCGGTTTTGCTGCGCGCAACCGTTTCTCCGTTAGGAATGGGCCCAAAACCGCCACCGCCCGCATCCCCGCGGCCTTGGCCATCTCCAGATCTTCGGGCGTATCTCCCACATACACGCATTGCTCCGGCTGCAATTTCATTTGCTGAAGAGCCATCAGCAACGGCGCTGGGTGAGGCTTTTTCTCCATCGTGTCTCCGCCACACACCCGCGCACGAAAGCTGCGAGTCAGCGCAAATTCCCGCAATTGCCTGCTCACCCGGTCGCGATCCCCGCTAGTGACCAGTCCCAATGCGTACCGTCGGCCTAATGTTTGAAGAATCCGCCGCGCCCCTGCCACTAGCTTCGAAGGGTGCTTCGCATAATGCAGCCGCCAGAGCGCGTCCGCTCGATCCCAATGTTCTTTGGGAATGCCTGCCGCGCGATACACAACATACCAGTCTGGGGAATAGTGAAATTCCAGTTCCTTCAAGCCCCAGCCCAGACCGAGTTCCCGGAACATTGCCAAATACGCTTGAGAGTCCGCGTGATAAGAATCGATCAGCGTTCCGTCCCAATCAAACAACACGCCTGCCAAACGCGTTTTCACAGCCATGCCTGTCAGAGTAACAGAGTTGCAGAAAGGTGCTGGTCGCGAGCAGGTCTGTCTACGTCTCGGAGTACGGACTCAGTCGGCGGGAAGCCAGGTTGGAATTTGGTCGTCGCGGTCAAACGCAAAATCATCAAAGGAAGCGGCGATCCCGTGCCACCCGGGCATATTGGCCGCTTCGGTGCGCTGCACCCGCGCCTTGGAGGAAACCACCACATTCCCGTAACCCAATGGGCGGCTCACCAGAACGACATCCAGCTCAATCTCCGTGCCCAGCGCCAGTGCCTTGGGGCACAGGAAAAACACGCCCGAAGAACTGATATCCCGCGTAACCAAGGTAATCGGAAATTCCTCTTTGACTCCAGCCACGCTACGCAACTTCAATGGCAACTTGAGTGCGGCGCGGGGACGCTCGCGATGTTCCAGGTGCACACCCACGGCATGCGTGGGAACTCTAACAAAACGCCTCGGCTGCGGATTCTTTAGCAGCGGCATCACCCGCAACTTCGGTGTCGGGGGCACTACGGCGGGCTGTGCTGTGACCGCAGGTGCGCTGGCGGCCTTCGCCGTCGGTTCCGGATGCTTTGGCAGATTTTCCCAAGCTAATGCGCGGTTTGTGGCACTCATCTCACCCTCAGAGAGATGCACAAAAACAACTTATACGTGACACAACAATAGCCCACTTCGGTGGTTCTATTACTCTACCTTGCAATGTCCCGTGAAGATGTTGGGGGCCCAAGATGCCATTCCAGAACCCAGCTGTCAATTAGGGAAAAAACTCCGAAGTGCCCTAAATCAAAATACATGGTTTTAGTACTGGCCCGCCTTTAATGCCTCCGCTTCCCGCCCATTATGGCTTCTGTATTCTGTCCTTATTCGCGCTATCTTTTTGAATACCATTCCAGGGCCACACTCGAGCTGATGCAAACGTCCACATCGGAACATCCCGCCCAGCCAACCTTGGTCCTTGTCTGTTTCGGCATTGTCTACATTGTCTGGGGCGCCACATTCTTTGCCATACGCATTGGCGTCGAATCTTTTCCACCCCATTTGCTGGCGGGGATTCGGTATCTCGTGGCAGGCGCGTTTTTCTACCCGACGTTTCGCATCATCACCCGCGAGAAACCTACCCTGCCACAGTGGAGAACCACATTCATTACCGGCGCTTTGCTATTCGCCATCGGCAATGGAACGGTTTCTTGGTCGGAACAGATTGTGCCGTCAGGCATAGCAGCGTTGCTCGTCGCCACGGTATCGCTATGGATGGTTCTCGTCGATTGGCTCCGGCCCGGAGGCGTGCGTCCGCCACCACGGGTAATCGCGGGCTTTGTCTTGGGATTTCTGGGAATGGCATTACTTGTCGGCCCAAAGCACCTCGGCCATTCGGAACGCATCAACCCCATCGGAGCCTGTGCATTGATCGGCGCTTCGCTAGCCTGGGCCATCGGTTCGATCTATTCCCGGCATCACCCGCTGCCTCGTTCGCCCCTGCTCGGTGCAGGGATGCAAACCTTGTGCGGTGGCATGCTGCTCTGCTTGACAGCCTTGGCCATTGGGGAGACGCGCCATTTTCATTTCGCCGATGTGACCACCCGCGCCTGGCTGGCCCTCCTGTATCTGACCGTGTTCGGCACCGGTTTAGGTTTCAGCGCCTACGCGTACATCCTGAAACACAGTACCGCCTCGCGCGTGGCGACCTATGCATTCGTGAATCCCGTCGTAGCGCTGTTTTTGGGCTGGTTCCTGGCCTCAGAACCCCTAACCCTTCGCACTACGCTGGCCAGCGGGATCATCCTGACGGCAGTCTTGCTGGTGATCACCGCGCCGCATAAGACCGAACTTGAGGCCGAAGAGGCCATACCAACTCCAGGCGAAGCGTAAGCCGAGCCCGAAATTCTAGAGATAGGATTTGCCGTCCGAAATCGGATAGATTGGTTTTTGTCGCAGCACTATTCTCTAGCCATGAACATGCAACACAAAACATTATCCCCAGACATTCCGCCGCTGATAGCGGAACGCTACTGGCAAGCTACCCTGCATCGGGACTCCCGTGCGGATGGTTCCTTTTTCTTCGCCGTCCGCTCGACACAGGTCTATTGCCGTCCTTCTTGTCCATCCCGCCGTCCCCTGCGTCGAAACACCCTATTTTTCCGCACTCCGCAGGAAGCCGAAAAGCAAGGATTCCGGCCGTGCCGCCGTTGCCGGCCGAACGAACAGAACTCCGCAATCGCGCTGGTGCAACGCGTCGCTGCGGAGCTATCCAAAACCAATGACCAATCTTTTCGCTTTGCTTCCGTCGCCGCACAACTGCATTCTTCGACCGCCCAATTGCGCCGCGCCTTTCAGCGCGTAACCGGCCTTTCTCCCAAGGAATTCGAGCAGGCGTTTCGCCTAACCCGCTTCAAGAAAATGTTGCGGCAGGGAAGCACCATCACCGACGCGCTGTACGCTTGCGGATACGCCTCATCCAGCCGGCTATATGAAAAGACCAACGCGCATTTGGGTATGACTCCAGCTTCGTATCGAAAAGGGGGACAAGGTATGCAGATCGGCTACGCCATAGCGAATACATCGTTGGGAAAAGTCTTAGTTGCCGCAACCGAACGCGGTGTTTCCGCGGTTTATCTGGGTGAGAATGAAAAAACCTTGGTGGACGAATTGCACAAAGAGTACGCCAAAGCCGACATCGTCCGCGCCGAAAATCGCCACCAAAAGTGGCTCAGCGAGATTGTTCGCCGCGTGGAAGGGAACGCCCCGAGCGCGGAATTGCCACTCGACGTGCAAGCGACCGCATTTCAGCGCCGGGTCTGGCAAGAGCTGCAAAAAATCCCGCGGGGTGCCACCCGGACGTACACGCAGGTCGCTAAATCGCTGGGAAATCCACACTCCGTGCGCGCCGTGGCGCGGGCCTGCGCGACCAACCCTGTTTCCATCGTAGTTCCCTGCCATCGCGTGATTCGCATGGATGGAACGCTGGCAGGTTATCGCTGGGGATTGTCCCGCAAAGAAAAACTGCTGGCCAAAGAGGCTGCCCACGCTCAGAACCAGTCGTCGCGTTCGTAAACAATCTATCCGCGTGGTTTTTCGACTTTGGTGCCCTTCGGCCAGTCCGGCTTAAACTTGCCGTCGCCCAGCTTCAGGTTCTTCATCACCTTGGTATAGCGCGTCAGGACATAATCGCCGGTGCCCGCTTCGATGAATTTTTCCTGAATCGGCAACCACGACGATTCATCCACCCACACCACGACTTTAGAGATTTGCTTCCTCTGTTCCGAGGATTTGGGCGTTAGCTCTAGCGTCACGGCCTTGCGACCCTCCAGCTCTTCTTCTCCGGTCATCGCAATTTCATAATTCTTTTCCAGGTTAGCCGTTCGCGTGCCGAAGCCCAACGCCAGGTACTGATCGACCATCGCGCGGTTCTTGCCGATGTTGTATTCCTCCACGCGGTTGATCTTCGGCGTATAGATGTACAGGTTATCGCCGTTCCGCAAGATCGTGCGTGGATCCGGTGACTGAAAGTCGATCCGCACCTTGGCGTCCTTGCGTACGAAAATCTCTCCCGTCTCGCTCGACGTGTCTTTCACGACGGCCGTGTACTTAACGTGCTCAATCGCAGCCGTCAGTGACCTGAAGTCCAACGCGGCGTGATCCATCATCGACAGCACATATTCCAGTGTGATTTTTCCTGGATTTTGAGTCCGGCCCAGGGTACCCACGCCGGAAATGACGCTACACAATAAAGTCAGCAGAACGCACCAGCCGATTTTTCTCAAAGTCACCCCTGAGGCTGAGTCCTCAGCCTCTTCGCCCCAAAAATAAATCGTAACATAACCACCAGCGCGCCCGGTTATTGGCAAGATGGGTCATCACTGAACTGTTTTGTCGCAGCCATCGCGGTCAGCGCACGGCCGCACGACACCATTTTTTGATTTAGCGGGTCCGACTGCAACGAAGTAGGATCGACATAGTCCATGGACTTGGCCATAGCCACATATTTGTCATTCAAAGTTTTCATGTTGTTGAATTCATTCACCATAAGTGGGTACGCTTTGCGGTCCGCGTCGGTACTGATCGCCACGGAAGCCAACCCCAACGATTGCTGCGCCTGCGCCTGATACGCGCTCAGCCAGCCGTCTGCGATTGGCACACTCTTTTCGATGGCCGTCCGCAGAGCCGCGTGCCATTCGCGTACCCTGGCCATCGCTTCGATTGCCGCAGTCAGAAACTCGTTGGAAAGACCCTGTTGCGCCGCACCTGCGGAGGCCTGCATGCCAGGGATCGCCAGCACGATTTGGTTGTTCTGAAAGCTGATCGTCCCATTAGTGACGCGGGCAAGCCCTTCTATGTCCACGTAGTTGTGGCCGCCGACCTGAGCTACTCTCGCCGAGCCTTGCAGCCCGTTGATCACCAGGGAAGTTATTTGCTGCCCGGCCAGACCGAAGGCCAGCACCGGAAGCGCCGCCACCACCGCCCCCTTCACCCACCATTTGCTTCTCTCTCTTGCATTCCTCTGCATTGCTCCGCTCCTCAGCTATCATCCTACCCGCAGAACTTGCGAAACAGGGTTATCGCGAATGATAGCAGAGTGCGGAAGGGTCCTGTGCGGAAGGTTCCGAGCCCCGTAATGTTACGGGGGAACGATGCCGGTCAAACCACCAGGGCCATGCCACCAATAGTAACGTCCCGATCAGGCCGGTGATTGCAACTTCGGTCATGCTCGCAGGGGGACCGCTAAATCGGTCGGCTACATACACCAGCAGTAACACCAGCACATATGCCCAAAATGCCGCGCGCCCGACGCGATCCCGGGCTCGTGTGGAACTTGCGTAGAGCCAGACCCCTCCTGCAAACAGCAGCAGTTCGACAACCAGGGTGGCAGGAACCGAATTCCAAAGCCCCAATCCGTGTTTCGCTCCGCTCGGGTACAGCAGCATATCCGGCCGGTGCGTCAGCCAATCCAGAACCCAGTGGCTCACCACGCCAATCCAGATTGCTACCGCTCCAATAGTGTCGGTTCGATATACGCGGTAAACCACCGCCAGTGCCGTCGCCCAAAGCGCCAGGAACAATAAGCTGTGAGAACACGGATAATCGTACATATCGAGCGGAGTCCATCGCGTAGCTCCCACCGAGATGCGCGCATGTTCCCAACCAACAAGAAGAAAACTGGTCCACAGAATGTCTGCCCACACCGCTGCGGCCATCAACAGGCCAAGAGAAACGCGCGGCGCCATTCGCTTAAGTCCAAAACCTACACCAAAGTGCCCAATAAACATCGCTTGCCCGATTTCTTCTGCTTACTCGCTTAGTATTTGAAAGCAAACGGCAGTGAGAAACGGGTCCATGGACTGGGGCGGACAAAGCGGTTGCGCACTACCACCACTTCGACGGCACCGCCGCTGACACGGTTTCACATTTCTCCCGGCGAGTGGCGCCCGCTAAGCCTTACTGGGAAAAGCTAATGACTGATTTCCACCTGGTAGGCAATCACGGTTCCCGCTTCATCACGAATCGGCTCAATCTTCCCGATCGAGAAACGTCCGTCACTGAGCGCGGGAATGGATTTCTGAAGATCGTTGTGAAGATCGTTTTGTAGAGCCGGCGTTCGCTCGGGCGGGGCAAGTACCCGGGCGTCAATTTTGTAAATCTCGATTTGGCCGGACTTGGAAATTAGTTCCACTTGCGTCGCATTCAGCGGCATTCCCACTTGCGGTTGATCGTGGAACCAACGGCCCGGCGTCAACAACACAAACACCAGGATCAGCGCTACCGCGATGTCGTATTGCCAGGTCCCTCGCTCGTAGGACCAGAAGAACACTCGATTCAGGAAGTGACCGAGCCCAGCCATGTTAGTCCGCCGGGATCCCATCCACGATGACGCCGTCGCGCATGTGGACGACCCGATCGAAATACACCGTCGCCTCGGGATTGTGCGTGATCATCACGATAGTCTGGCCCAAATCTTTATTCAAACGTCGCAGCATCTCAAGAACGGTTTCCGAATTCTTTGTGTCCAGGTTACCCGTGGGTTCATCGGCAAGCAGTATCTTCGGCTCATTGATAATGGCACGCGCGATCGCCACGCGCTGCTGTTCTCCGCCCGACATTTCGGAAGGACGATGATCTAGGCGCCCCTCCAGCCCGAGCATCTTGGTGACTACATCGAAACGGTGCGGATCGAATCCATCCCCGTGAATATATTGCGCGATGGCGATGTTGCCCTTGGCCGTAAGCGCAGGCAGCAGATTGAAGCGCTGGAACACAAACCCGATCTTGCTGCGCCGTAACTTTGTCCGCTCCGCATCGGTCATTGCCGACAGGTCGTTGCCATCCACGTAGACCTTGCCTCGGCTAGCCTGTGCCAAGCCTCCAATAACATACAGCAGCGTGGATTTGCCGCAACCCGAAGGGCCCATGACCGCCACTGATTCTCCGGGTAATACATCGAAATTCACTCCGCAAAGTGCCGGAACTTCAACCTTGCCGGTGCGGTAGAGCTTCCACAGGTTTTCTGTTTTTAGTATGGGCTCCAAAGTCATTAGCTCTGGTTCCGTCGAAGTGCCTGTCTGCGACTGTATTCTAACCGTGATTGGCATGGGTGGCTAGGTTGCTCAAACTCCTTTTCAATCGTATGAAAGCGCCTGTACTGCGTCCTTGCGGCTGGCGAGCCAAGCCGGATAACTTGCGCCGATCAAAGCGCCCGCAAGGGCGATCAGGCCGGCCCGGAATATCCAACCCGGGGTAATCAAGATCGTAAGAGTCGGGAAAATCGCGAGAAACCCTGCGCGGACAAGGTAACTCAGACCGATTCCTGCGGCAATACCTAGAAAACACAGCAGTGCTGTTTCGGTGAGCAACGACCGCACGATCAGCAGTTTGCTCGCTCCCAGCGACTTCAACACTCCGATATCGCGAGTCCGCTCGAGCACGGTTGTATACATGGTAAGAAAAATGACCAGTAGCCCAATGGCGATCGCCAACGCGATCATCGCGTTTATAAACGTCTGCAAGCCGGGAACATTGGCCGAAGTCATCAGGCTCATATAATCCCTGAGCGGCCGGACCGGGTGATTCGGGAGAAGCTGCTCGATCTCCTCCATGGCGTCCTGAGTGTGCTCCGGCCGGGTGCACTTCACCAAAAAGATCGATGCTTTGTCTGTCGCGCCCACAAGACTTTGCAGCGTGGTAAGGGGCACGAACAGCCGTCCACCCTTCCCATGCTCCACAATGCCTGCCACTCTCCAGTCATGATTCAGCAGTTGATACGTGCTGCCCACCGCCAGATGCTTGGACTTGGCTGCCCAGTCGTCCACCAGCAGATCATTGGGGCCTTCCATGTCCTGGCCTGCCAGGAAAACGAACCCCCCGGAAACCGCCCGGAACGTTTCCGGATCGATGCCATACACGACATCGACTCCGCCAGAAGAATTGAACTGTAACAATACCGGCGCGACCGCCTGAATGTACTTCAGCTCGGCGATCTTGTCGGCGATCTTGATCGGCATGGGCGAGCCGCTGAACCCGATGATGATCTGGGCAGCGGGAGCCTGCACCATGATGTCCGCCCCTATGCCCTCAATGCGCTTGGCCGTTTCCTGGAGCATCCCTGAAGTGAGCCCCACAATCACCACCACCAGCATAATTTCCACGCCAATGGCCAGCACCCCAATCGCGGTGCGCACCGGTCGATGGAAAAGGTTGCGAAATACGAATTGGCCCATCACGGCTGTTTGCCCTCGGGAGTGTTCGTCAAGTGCACCACTTCCGCGCCCTGCGGCGCTTGTAACTGAAATCGATCCGGAGTCAGCCCTACGTTCACGCTGATTTTGCTCACCGCCAGATCCAATTTATATTCGTCGTGAGGCCGGTCGATGTGGATCGACAGGGGATATGCGCCGACAGTAGTGGATGCATTATCGGGAGCTTGCCAATCGGCATAACGTACGTCAGAGAGCAATACACCTTTGGGTCCGTAAGTTTGCAGCCGTCCGAAATGCAGATCGCTGCGATCGAACCAAATTTTCCTCAGTATCTCCGGCTCATACCCGCCGCGCAGAACGGTAACAACGTAATAGCGCCCCGTTTCATCGTTGAATTCTTCCATCAACGTGACTTCTTCCTTGTGTACTTCGGGCCACAGCAAAGCTTCCACTAGATGCTGCGGGCGTAGATTCTCGATGGGCTTGGCACTGATTCGATTAAGCGACACCGGTCCTTCCAGGAATTGGTTTTTGGTAGGAAGGGACACTTCGAAGTCATGCCCATCGCTGGCCATGTCGAATACCGTTGTTCCTACAATCGGTGCTTGGCCAATCATGCGAATGTTGTACGGACGAGAGGCCAATACGAATGCCTTTACGTCGTGATATTCACTGATGACACCCGTGTACGCAGACCCGGCAAACGGCTTCAGGTCAGCGGTTGCATCGATCGATTGCAGGCCGCGTGCCATCGAATTATAGCGATCCAGCAATTGCTCACGCGTCGCTTCCAGCGCAACAGGACGCGCGGATGGCGGTACTGTCGTAGTTTTGGTGACACCCGGGTGTCCCCCGCAACCGCAGGTGATAGCCGACAGCGTCAGGCAAACCATACAATTCCGCACACGATTCATCACAAAACGAATGTTCCAGTCCCTGAACAAGCAAATATATGACCGGCAGACCACGGCAGGGCTCCAGGCCGAGCCCTATTTTGGTGATTGGGTCGAGTATAGAACGCAACGCTGATTGCGCACGCCGTGGCCACAGCATCTTTTCTGCGCAACCAAATCAGGCAGTCCCCAAAAGCTGTACGGTGCTTATTTTAGCGTATTTAGAAGAATTAGCGAATGATTGACCAGCTCAATACGGCAGGTTTCCGGCCTTTAGTCCTGAGCTTCCAGGCGCTCGCCCGGATCGTATATTTCGGGATGCTTTCGGGTGGGGGAGACACTTTACACCGGGCGAATGACAATTGAGGATTGCGGGAGGGGACGAAAAAAGCCGAAGAAAAGGCTTGCGTCTGGTGTGCTGTTATAGTGTACTATAACACTATCGATTGAGCCCGGCTGGCCGCACTCAGTTAGCCCACTCAACGGAACGCTGAAGAAAGTGGAGAAAACCAATTATGAAATTTTCCGGTCTGATGTTCCCCGTCCTTTTTCTATCGCTTGCTAACGTCACCTTTGCCCAATCCGACGCGCAAAAGTCGGCTTCGCACGGCGACACGCAAAAGTCTGCGCCGACCGCGGCGGAACAGTCTTTCGCCACAATGAAAAGTTTGGCGGGAGATTGGGAAGGCGCCGTGAGCCTGGAACCGCCGCAGCCGCAGATGACCCCCGACAAGCCGATTCACGTGTCCATGCGGGTGACCTCCAGGGGCAACGCACTCGTGCATGAAATGCAATCGGCAGGAACCCCGTTGGATCCGACACAATACGACCATCCGGTCACGATGCTTTATGTGGACAGCGGCCGCCTCACCCTGGTGCATTATTGTGACGCCGGAAACCGTCCGCGCATGACCGGCAAAATCTCGCCGGACGGAAAGACGGTGGAGTTCGAATTTGTGGATCTTTCCGGCAGCAATGACTACGGACACATGTACCATGCGGTGTTCACCAGCATCGACGCCAATCACCACACCGAAGACTGGACGTTCATGATGCCCGGGGACAAGCCCATGCACGCGCACTTTGACCTGCAGCGCACAAAATAACGGGAAGGTGTCTCCCTTAGGGACAATTGGAAAACCGGATGGATCTTGAGTGGAACGACAATCAGCCGATTTACCGCCAACTGCGTGATCGTGTCGTCGCCATGATACTCGATGGCGTGCTGAAGGAAGGCGACCCGCTGCCGTCGGTCCGCCATGTTGCAGCGGAATATCGGGTCAATCCGCTGACGGTCCTGAAGGGCTACCAGGAACTGGTGGACGAGCAACTGGTGGAGAAGAAGCGGGGGCTGGGCATGTTCATCAAGGCTGGCGCGCGCAATCTGCTGCTGCAAGGCGAACGGCAGAAGTTTCTTGCGGAGGAATGGCCCCGGATCAACGCAACCATTCAGCGCTTGGGCCTCACGCCGGAGGAACTGCTGGACGCACAGGGGAAACGGCGGCCAAAGTCGAAAGCCAAAGAGGAGGAGCGCTGAACTCATGGCATGCATAGAAGCACGCGGGCTGCGCAAGGCCTTCGGCACAACCGTCGCGCTCGACGGCGTCAATCTGCGCGTAGAAGAGGGGCACATCCTCGGGCTCATCGGGCCCAATGGAGCAGGCAAGACCACTGCGTTGAACGCGATCCTGGGCCTAACTCGGTACCAGGGAGAACTGCGGGTCCTAGGGCGCGACCCGTGGACCGAGCGCGACGAACTCATGCGCGATGTCTCCTTCATTGCGGATGTGGCCATGCTGCCGCGGTGGATCCGCGTTTGGCAGACGCTGGACTACGTCGCCGGCGTCCATCCGCGATTCGATCGCGCGAAGGCGCAAGGGTTCTTAGCGAAGACCAACATCCGCAGCGGTAGCAAGGTGCGGGAATTGTCGAAGGGCATGGTGACCCAACTCCACTTGGCGCTGGTGATGGCTATCGACGCGAAATTGCTGGTGCTGGACGAGCCCACGCTTGGCCTGGACATTCTGTACCGCAAGCAGTTCTACGATTCGCTGCTGAACGACTATTACGACCGCAAGCGCACCATCCTGGTGACCACACACCAGGTGGAAGAGGTGCAACACGTGCTCACCGATCTGGCGTTCCTGGATCGCGGCCGGATCGTACTGGATTGCAGCATGGAACAATTCGAGTCGCGCTATATGGAAGTGATGGTGCATCCGGAGCGGCTGACCGAAGCTCGAGCGTTGAAGCCGATTTACGAACGACAGGTGTTTGGCCGCAGCATCCTGCTGTTCGATCGCGCCGATCGAGGGCGACTAGGCGAGCTTGGCGAGGTCCGCACGCCGAGTATCGCCGACGTGTTCGTCGCGGTCATGGGCAATCCCGTCAACCAGGCGCAAGGAGCGGCACGATGAGTACGCCGTCAAACGCTATGCCAGAATCATCATTCGAGCCGCTGGGTGTCGCGCCAATGACCCCCGCGGAGACCCGGCCGATGTACTGGTCGATACGACGCGAATTGTGGGAGAACCGCTGGGTCTATATCGCTCCTTTAGCGGCCGCCGGCGTGTTCCTGATCGTTTTCTTGATCAGCACGGTTGGCCTGCCCCGGAAAATGCGCGCACTGTCGGCGTTTGACTTGGCCCACCAGCAGCAAGCGCTGGTCGAGCCGTACGACGTCGCTGCTGGTCTGATCATGGGCGTGGCTTTGCTAGTGGGGATCTTCTATTCGCTTGACGCTCTCTACGGCGAGCGCCGCGACCGCAGCATTTTGTTCTGGAAATCGCTGCCGGTTTCCGACCGGACCACGGTGCTGTCCAAAGCCTGCGTTCCGCTGGTGATTGTGCCGCTATTGTCCTTTGCTCTTACGTTTGCCACGCAATTGGTGATGCTACTTTGGAGTTCGGTGGTCCTGCTGGGGAGCGGACAAAGTGTCGCGACACTTTGGAGCCACGTCGCCTTCGCCCAGACATCCGTGGGGCTGTTGTATCACCTGGTGACCGTTCATTCGCTATGGTACGCGCCCATTTTCGGATGGCTGCTGCTGATCTCCGCCTGGGCCCGCCGCGCGCCATTTCTCTGGGCCGCCATACCGCCAGTGGCCATCGCTGCCGCCGAGAAGATGATGTTTAACACCTCGCACTTCGCGAACTTCCTTGGTTACCGCTTTGCTGGCCCAGAGTCTTTCACCTTCCCAGCAAAAATGAGCATGCCGATGCACACGACGATGTCACTGGACCTACTGAAGTTTCTCAGCACGCCCGGTCTGTGGCTGGGATTGCTCGCCGCGGGCATTTTTCTGGCGCTAGCCATCCGGCTCCGCCGCTACCACGATCCCATCTGATCGCCCGACGTAGACCACTCGCGAAAAAACAGGAGTACAAAACAACTCAACGCTCAGGGAGTTGCCTGGTAGTAGGCCGGGTGCCTGAGGGTTCGCCTTTTGAACCTGGGGTTCTTCGATCTGCCGGGTGCCTCAGGTCTCTCTAGGTGGAAACTGGCGCAAGAGCAACTATTGCGGGCGGGCCATATACACGTCAAACGGCTGCAGCGCCGGCCGAAATCGCCGGATGATCTCGCTGGGCCAAAGAGAATCACTGAGCACCGTGATCCACCCGTCGGTCGGTTCGCAGATGGCACAGCAGGTGTATCGCGAATAGGCCGGCTGGTAAGCATCCAACCCGCGACCCGATAGTTGCTGCTCCAACGCGGCGTCTTCGTGCGCAGCCGCTTGCCCCACGCGCATCCCGAACGTCTCGGACTCAAACCGCGCCAACAGCAACCGAAGCGCCTCGGCCGAAGGTTGCGGTATCACCACGCAGCGAGCCGCAGCTTCCCGGATCACAATGCCGTGACACCCACAAAACTCTCGTACGCGGTCCAAGTGGCTGAAGAAATCCAGCGCGTACGATTCGTTCGCAACCAGCGCCACTAGCGACGCGGCCCAAATCTCAGCCGCTTCCGGACCACGCAGCGGTTCCCGGCTTTCGGTTTCGATCAGCTCAAGCCCAACCGCTTTCACGCCCGGGCCCAGGTCCATCGCCTGGACATCCAGGGAATACGGCGGCAAATCAGGGGCGGGATTTTCGGCGTGCATCGGCATAACTACTCTTCTTCGGCTTCCAGATCGATATCCCCGAATTTCTCGCGGAACTCCGGCGAAGCCTTGCGCACTTCCAGCCAATCGAAAAATACGTCGGGAGTTTCCAGCCAAACGCGGAACCATTCGGCGATCTCTTTTTTTTGCTCGCGCTTGTGCGCCTCTACCTTGCGGTTATGCGAAATCATTTCGGCCCGGCGTTTTCCCAATCGGCCGATTTCCAATACGCGTTCGACCGCCGCCCGTTCCGCATGATGCCGAAAACGGCGGAAAAGTTCGTCCAGCCGGATCAGGCTGACTTCGGCATCCTGCAGCGTCTTGAAATGCAGGATATCTTCAAACTCCTCTTCGAAGCGCTCTTCGGCTTCTTCGCGTTCCGATAATTGAACCTTCCAACCCACCGATTGCAGAACTTCCGATATGTAATCGTTCGAGGATTTGCCCTCTTCGCCGTGGTCCGCCAGAAGCTTTCGTCGCAGTTGATCGATTTCCGCGGTGGTCCATTTCTGCAGACCCAGCTGGCGCGCAGCTTCCAGGATCATCGCTTTTTTCGTCTGCGTCCCTTCGGTCATTGTTTGCCTTTGTGAGCCGGCCCTGCGGCGCTAGATGGATGCTGGTCCGTACCTGCTGGATCAGAAGACTCACTATTCAGAAGCCGATGATATTTGGCCACATTTAGGTCGTGTTCCGCCAGTGTCGCGGCAAAAAAATGCCCGCCCTGGGTGTTGGCCACGAAATACAGGTAATCCGTGGTCGCCGGTGAAAGCGCTGCCCGAATCGCCGATTCGCCTGGGTTATCGATGGGCCCCGGCGGCAACCCGGCGTGCAAATAAGTATTGTACGGCGAATCGTAGTGCAGATCCTTTAAGGTGAGCTGGCGATTGTATGCGGAGCCCTGTTTCAACGCGTAAATCACCGTCGGATCGCACTGCAGAAGCATGCCCTGGCGCAGGCGATTGCTGTAGACACCGGCGACCAGCGGTCGTTCCTCTGGTTTAGGCGTTTCGCTTTCGACCAACGAAGCCAGCGTGATTACCGACAGAAGAGGCGTGCCCGGCGTCAGTGGGTCCAGGCGATCCGGCGCAATCTGTTGCAGCGCTTCACGGAACTTGTGCACCATAATCGCAGTTAGATCAGAACCCGATGCATGGAGTGGCAGATTGTAGGTGGCCGGGAACAGAAAGCCTTCCAGCGTCTTCGCGCCGGGAGCGAAGCTTTGAATTTGCGATGCATCCTGCCCGGCGGCCAGAAATTCCGACGCCTTCATGTACTTCGCGGCTTCCAGGTTTTGGGCGATGTCGAACATCGTATCGCCCTCTTTCACTGTAAATGGCTGCTCGTAAATCTCTCCATTCGCAATTTTCCAGTAAACGTCTTTCCCGCTGAGTGGATGATCGAAATAATATTGCCCCGCCAACAACGACCGTTTCGGATGCTGTCGAGCGTAGATTTCAAAAGCGATCGAGCTGCGGATCACGCCTTTGCGCTTTAGCAAGTGAGCGGCGCCACGCTGTGAAGCTCCATGAGGAATTTCCACGAAGATGCCGCTGGCAGGAATGTTCCCGTAAGGCCTTTCGATAGCAAGCCACATATACGCAGCGCCGGCTGCAACGACCACCAAAACGAGAAGGAAGAAGATCCGGAACGCCTTCACTAACCCTGCTCCTTGCAAATCGACCTGGGGGTTCGAGCCAGATATTCCCGCAAAATCACCATCGCGGCAACTGCGTCGACGGTGTACTTGCCGTCAGAGGCACGTGTGGATTTCTTGTGGCCGTCCCGCGTTTCCGTATGCGTGATCCGCCGGCCCAGTTCTTCTTCCAGGATGCGTTCGGCTTCCCAACTGGTCAGCCGCTCATCTACGAGCTCTACCGGTATCCCCAGTTGCTTACGCACCCGTTCCGCAAAACGCTGCGCTTCCTCGGCCAATTCTCCGGGCGTGCCATCCAGCCGGAGTGGCAACCCCACCACGATTTGTCTTACTTGATGATCGCGTGCGAATTCGCGCAGCCGGCGCATGTCCTCGTTCCGATTGATGCGCTCCAGGGTGTGAAATGGCTCGGCAATGCGCGCTTCGTTGTCGGCCAGCGCCAAGCCGATTTTCTTGCGTCCATAGTCGACCGCCAGGATTTTATGAGCTCCGCCCGCGGATTGAGCAAATTGCGTCACAAGTTCAGTATAACTTGAACAACGACCCCCAGGACCTCAGGGCTGGCGTCCTCGTGCGCCCGTCTGGAAGTCCTTCCACATGTCCAGATGCTGCAATTCCTTATCCAGTCCGGTTTCTTTCATCAACGCTTCCAGTTCCGCCCGCGACTGCCGTTTCCCAATCGGTTCTGCGCGATCGGCAATGCCCCAGGCGGTAACCGCGGCAATCACGGTGTTGAGCTTCAGTTCCCGAATGTCCACCTTGTCGAAGGTGTCCGAAGCGGCGTGATAATTTTGCAGATAATTTGCCACTTCCTGATTGGCCACCAGTGTAGGGACACCTTCGAGAAGAAAATCCAGGTGGTCGGTTCCCGTTTGGGCGTCCAACGTCTGCCGATCCACGCCCCAACCCGTAAATGGTTTCAGGATTTGCTGGATCGGCGCCTCGATATCGTGCCGCCCGCCGAGGGAGAATCCAGTCACCCGGCCAATCCCCGAATCGAAAATGATCACTCCCCGGTATTCATCCATCTCTGCGCGATGCGCCCGCACATAGGCCCACGACCCAAGCAGCCCCTGTTCTTCGCCGGAGAATAGAATAAAGCGGATCGTGCGACGCGGAACCAAGCCGCTGGCCTTGATCGCACGCGCGGCCTCGATCACCAGCGCGGCGTCGCAGCCATTGTCGAGCGCTCCTGTTCCCAGTTCCCAGGAATCCAGATGCGCGCCCAGCACTACCACTTCGTCGGGCTTTTCATGCCCTCGAATTTCTCCAACCACGTTTTCTTGTTCGACTGGCCCACTGATTTTATTCGGCATGGTCAGCCGCAAGCGAATCTTCCCCGGATAAGCCAACGCAGTGCGTTCCAGCCGCAGGCCATCCTCGCGCGCCAGAACCGCCTGCGGCAGCGCTTCAAGTCTGCCATCCGGCGAGTTGGTATGCCGGTACAGCAGCTTACGTTCCCGCTCGCCGGTCCACAGAATAGCTGCGGCGCCGGCCTTTACGGCGCGGTCGATGATCGGTGGAGGAATATCATATTCGCGGAACAGATCGTCCCACGTGTAGCTCACTTCCGTATGTACCAACAGAATCGCGCCTTGCACCGAAGCGCCCACGCGCGCAAAGTCCGCTTCTGTTCCGGTTCCGATGTAAACCAGCGGCGCCTCGATTCCGCCTGCTGGTGTGGCGGGCGAAAGCCCTACCGACACTAGCGCGACAGGAAATGTCACCGGACCCGAAACCTCCAAACGTGTGGCTCCCTCACTCCACGCGTGCGGTAGCGTGTATTTTTCTGTATGCACATCGACGCCCGCCGCCCGGAACGCGGCCACTCCCCACTCAACCGCCTTAGCCATCTCGGGTGAGCCGGTCAGACGTCCGCCGATGTCATCCGTAAGACGCCGAAGATTTTCGGCCATGGGCGATTCGCCCATAACGATCGGGATGATTTTTGCCGCGGCTCGCGCGCAAGAGGAAGCATCCGTCGCGGAGCACCCCGTCGAGCCCTGTATGCCAGCGGCGCCCCGCAAAGGGTCCGTTTTTGCGGGCGGCAGTTGCGCCGCCAAGCCGGACACCAGCAGGCAAACAAATAAGGAAGCAAATAGCACTCTATGTGGACGCATCAGGGAATCCTTCGAAAGAAATGGAAATAAGAGCAGAGTATATCGCAGGCCCGCAGGGGATTGAAATTTGCGCCATCAGGGATATGCTCAGCACAAGGGCAACAACTTCAGGAGCGTTCCATGGAGACAACCCAGCGTGTACGTCCCAGTGCGGCCTACTATCTGCTCGCGTTATTGTCGTTTGTGGCCGGGCTCGCTTTGACCGTATTTTTCTTTGTCACCGACACTCGCCGAGTCTGCGACTCCATGGCCCGAATGGATGTGCCAGGGGAGATTGATCTGGATCTGCAACATAACGAAACCTACACGGTTTTCGTGGAACATCCCAATTCTCCTGTTCCGCCAAGCGCTCCCGAGTGGCATTGGGTCGATTGTGAAGTTCACATGCCTCCGTCGGGCCAACTCCTCGACGCGAAACCTGCCCTGGCTTCTTCAACCTACCGCTACGGTGCTCGTCGCGGCACTTCCATTTTGCAGTTTCAAGTGCCTCACGATGGCGTTTATACGGTGGATTGCCGGACAGAGAAGCTTGTCGGAGAAAAAGTACAAGTTGCGATCGGTGGCGGCGCAGCAAAAGCACTCAGCGGTATCATTGCAAAATGCTTTGTGGTGCTTATGGGTGGTCTTGTCATCGGCGTTCTGATCTTTGTCCGCGTGGCTATGCTCCGGCTGGAATCGCGGAGGGATATTCGTGAACAAGGACTAAAGCCAGTCTAAAGCGTCTGCATGAGACCGCGCATTCTACGGTTCTTAGGTTCGTCCTTGCAGGACCCGCTTTCTGAATCGGGCCGTTGGTTTCCTCGCAGCATCTGTCAGAGCATGGCTCCTCAACATGTTGCGAAAAAAATGTGCGGCGTTAAGCCGACCAGGTTAACCGGTGAGTCCCTTCAGCACCGCGTCCGCCACGCGAGCCACTTGCGCGATCTCGAAAACATCGTGCACCCGAACGATGTGTGCGCCACCAAGAATGCTAGCGGTAACCGTAGCTGCTGTGCCCCACAGTCGTTGATTCGCCGGCACAGACTTTCCATTTCGTGCCAGCGTCGCGCCAAGAAAGCCTTTGCGCGATGTTCCAATCAGAAGCGGGTAACCAAGTTTTGCCAGAGCAGGCAGCTTCGCGAGCAACTCATAATTTTGCACGTAAGACTTGCCGAACCCGATGCCGGGATCGATAGCGATTTGAGATCTGGGAACGCCGAGGCGGCGAGCCGTTGCGATGGAATGACGCAGGCCAGCGATTACGTCGCGCAGCACGTCTCGGGCGAACGGCCCTTTCTGCATGGTTTCCGGCGTGCCACGCATGTGCATCAGCACCAATGGAACCTTGTAACGTGCCGCGATTTGCGCCACACCGGGATCGTGCTTCAGTCCGGAAATGTCATTTAGCATTTCGGCCCCGGCGCCAATTGCCAGTTCCGCAACTGTCGATTTTCGTGTATCGATCGAAATCGGAATTTTCAGCCGGCCTCGCAGTCCCTCTAAAACCGGCAACAGCCGCGCCAGTTCTTCCGTGGCAGAAATCCCCAACGAACCTGGGCGCGTCGATTCCGCCCCAATGTCCAGAATGTCTGCGCCTGACTGCTGCATCTCCAACGCAGCATCAACAGCCTTCTTGACGGTGAAAAACTTGCCGCCATCGGAAAAGCTGTCCGGCGTGACGTTAAGCACGCCCATGATCAGCGTGCGCTTGCCAAGCAGGAGCGTACATGTGCGCAGCTTCAGTCGGAAAACTTTGCGGGCCGGCATGTGCCAAGCAGTTTAACGCGGGGAATAAAGAAACGATAACGCAGAGTGCGCAATCACTCGGAATGAATCAGCGCACGATGTTCATCAATCGAGGTCTAAGTCTCGAATCGGTTTCCCAGCAGGCGCATCCTTGGCCTTCTTCATCGCTTCTTCGAATTTCTTGGCCAGGATGTCTTCTTTATGCGTTTCCTGGAAGAAGGAATCCGCGAACTTGTCCTCGCGTTGTTTTTTCTGAGTTTCCAGGATATCGGAGGCCTTGGTGAGGTCGACGTCGGGTCCAGGTTTAACGTGCGCCTCGTGCGAGAGAACCGAGCCAAAGATCGGATCAATCACCAGTTTGGCCTGGCAGCACGGGCAAGTCACATTCAGGTTTTCGCCGTCTTTCAATCCCATAGCCCTATTTTACGCCTTTTTAGAAAAATGACGATTGTCGGCCATATATCCCGCGCTGACCGAAACTAGAATTTCTTCCGGTATCGCCATAGCGGTGGATTCTAGCGCCCGCAAAGAAGGAACCGAATGGGGGAACCCGCAGCCCGTTTCAGCCGTCGTCGGCACGATGCCGCAAAGAAAAAGGGCTCACGGTTACCAGTGAGCCCCGAAAATCTGTGAACAAGTTGTCGTTATGCTTTCGCCGGTGAATCACCACGGGTGAAGCCCGGGGCAGGCCGCAACTCCGGACGCACCACCTTTGGGTCGGTGCTCGGCGAACCCTGAGGCGGAGGGGGCGGAGGCGTGCGCGGCTTCTCGGGCAGCGTCTTGCCTTCCATCAGCATCTTTACCTCATTTGCATCCAGAACCTCGCGTTCCAGCAGCGCCAACGCGATATGTTCCAGCGTGTCGCGGTTCGATTGCACAATGTTTTGCGCTTTCTCGTAAGCCTCGCTTACGATGCGCTTTACTTCCTTGTCGATCTGCAGCGCCGTGTCTTCACTGAAATCCCGATGCTGGGCAATTTCACGGCCCAGGAAGATTGCTTCTTCCTTCTTGCCGAACGCGAGCGGGCCCAGGTGGCTCATACCCCATTCGCAAACCATGTTGCGCGCAATGTCGGTAGCGCGCTCGATGTCGTTCCCCGCACCGGTGGTAATGTGCCCAAGGAAAATCTCTTCGGCGGTGCGGCCTCCCATCAACACGGCCAGCATCCCTTCCAGATATTCCTTGGTATAGGTGTGCTTGTCCGCCTCGGGCAATTGCATCGTCAAGCCCAGCGCCATGCCGCGCGGAATAATGGTCACTTTGTGTACAGGATCCGCGCCAGGAGTCATCGCCGCGATCAACGCGTGGCCCGCTTCATGGTACGCCGTGTTTTTCTTCTCTTCGTCGCTAAGGATCATGGACTTGCGCTCGACGCCCATCAGCACTTTGTCCTTGGACATTTCGAAGTCTGCCATGGTGACGAATTTGCGATTCTGCCGCGCTGCCCACAACGCAGCTTCATTCACCAGGTTCGCCAGATCCGCGCCCGAGAAGCCCGGGGTTCCACGCGCAATGATGGAGAGGTCAACGTCATCGGAGAGCGGCACCTTGCGAGTGTGCACGCGCAAAATTTCTTCGCGCCCCTTCACATCCGGGCGAGCCACCACGACGCGCCGGTCAAACCGGCCAGGACGCAGCAAGGCCGGGTCCAGCACATCGGGCCGGTTTGTCGCGGCGATCAGAATCACGCCTTCATTGGACTCGAATCCGTCCATCTCCACCAGCAAGGCATTCAGAGTTTGCTCGCGCTCGTCGTGACCACCGCCAAGTCCCGCGCCACGATGGCGTCCCACCGCGTCAATTTCATCGATGAAGATGATGCATGGCGCGTTCTTCTTGCCCTGTTCAAACAGATCGCGCACTCGGCTGGCGCCCACGCCCACGAACATCTCCACGAAATCCGATCCCGAAATCGAGAAGAACGGCACATTCGCTTCTCCGGCAATTGCCCGTGCAAGCAAAGTCTTACCCGTGCCTGGAGGCCCGACCAGCAGCACCCCCTTGGGAATGCGCCCGCCCAGCTTTTGAAACTTCTGCGGGTCTTTCAAGAACTCGATGATTTCCTGCAGTTCTTCCTTAGCCTCATCGCTACCCGCTACGTCCTTGAACGTAGCTTTCTTCTGCTGAGCGGATAGTAATCGAGCTCGCGATTTACCAAAGCTGAGCGCCTTATTACCTCCAGCCTGCATCTGCCGCATCAGGAAAAACACGAACCCGGCCAGCAGCAAAAGTGGCAACGCATTCAGCAGGATCAGCACCCAGTCTCCGCTGCGCACTTCCTTTACATTGAGCTGCACCGCTTTGTCCCTCAGCGACTTAATAATGTCGGGAGCATCTTCCTTCGGTATGGTCACGCGGAATTTGCGATTCGCCGGACGCACATACTCGCCTTGCATCTCGTAACTGTTGGGAGAGAGGTACATGGTGACTTCCTTCACGTCACCTTCGTCGACCTTGGCCATGAATTCGCTGAAACTTGGATTGTCCTCCCGCGCGGCCTGGCCGTTGCTGGACACCAGTCTCCAGAGCATCACCCCAAGAAACACGATGGAGATCCAGAATAAAATTGTCTTTGCCGTAGAACTGGAATTCACATTAACCTCTCAATTTAACCAACGACCGCCCGCCGAATCCCGACCGCCCCCGCCATTACCGCGTTTTTTTATGTACTCGACCAGACCTGCCAGCCCCATTCACAGATGAACCCGCCACTAAATCCTTACGGTTTCGGCCTGTTCCGTTCGACGCTGCCAGGCCATAACCAGACCACAATAAGTTAGATGCAGTCCGGAAGCCAAAGTAATCGGGCTCCAAGGCCACCCGCCGCCGCGAAGTCTTGTCTAACAGCACCGCCAAACGTAGCGAACGCGGCTTGCTTTCCCCCAAACGCCGCAGCAAGAAGTCCTGAGTCACACCGCTGTCGAGCACGCAATCCACTAATAACACGTCCCGCCCCTTTAGCGCGGGTTGTTCCTTTGGAGTAGTAGCCGAACGGTTAGCGAAGAACACTTCGCGGCGCTTTTGTCCGCCCAGCTCTACATCTCTCACATCTTCGCCTACGAAGTGCACCACCACTGGACCCGCGATCGCCCGAATCAAGTCGGCTGCAAACATAAATGAACGATCCATGGTCACCACAACGTCCAGCCGGCGTCCTCGAGTATCTCGTGAGATTTGGCGCCCAAGCGCCTTCACTCGGTTCGCAATTCGAGCGGCGGAAAGTGTGGTCGCCTTGGCCATGATCACGAAAACGGAACCTCGGTTATCAGTACTCCTTCCCGCGTCTCACTGCCCACCGCAAATTCCGCAGACACGGGCAATCCTCGACTCCAGACGACTTTTCCGCTGGAAACCAGCACCGGCCAACTGACTTTTTCCCAGCGGCTGACTCCCAACTCGTTTAACAAACGCGACAATCGGTGGGGCTTCTGATGGCCAACGGGTCTCATGCAATCGCCTGGCCGCCAATTCCGCACCACCAGGGATACACCAATCCTGGCACGGTCCAACACCGCCCCCGTCCTCTTAGTTTCTCGCCCTTGGGGAGGCCAGTCAATCACCGTGAATCGTAGGCAGCAAGATTGTTCTAGGAGTCGCAGCTCCGCCGGCGCGGCACCAAGCTCAACCGTGTGGGAGAATTCGGGCGCGACCAACCTCTTTCCGTTTTTCGGCGTCATGGCACGGAAACACAGGCAGTCGCGTCGCCGCCGCACGTCTACGCCCCCCGGGAGATGCACAGACTTGCCGGTATCCAGTTCCCGCGCCAGCCGCAGCACCGCTTCCACGTGAATCGCGCTGAGCTGGCCTGAGTGCGGTTTCACTTTTTTGACTAGCAGGCGAATCACACGCTTGGTTATAGCGTCGGATGTATGCCGTTCCCTCATTTCGTCCGGCTCGGATTCATCCGATTCGCCTTTGGCACCCAGCAGATCACGCAGCAATATGCTCCATTCCCCTTTTTCCTCTTTGGCGCTAAGCCGTAACCGAAGCTGAGCGGAAGCCGCCAGCCAAGCCTCGTCTTCACGTGCCAAATCGGCGAGCTGTCCCAAATGCTCGACCACTGCGGGCTGAAATTGTTTTTCCAGAACCGGCATGAGCTTTAGACGAATTCGAGCGCGCATGCGTTTGGTGTCGCGATTCGTCGCATCTTCCCGCCAGGTTTGCCTTTGCCCTCGAAGGTACGCACGAAGTTCCGCGCGCCGGAGCTTCAACAGTGGACGGAACACACTTCCAAGTTCCGGGTGGATGCCACCCAGTCCCGCTAGACCCGTGCCCCGCAGGATATGAGCCAGAACCGTTTCCGCCTGGTCGTCGGCATTATGAGCCACCGCAATTTTGTCGACCTGCCCTTGAGCAATCAGCTGCTCGAAGAACGCATATCGCGCGCGCCGGGCAACCTCTTCCACATTGGCCCGCTCGCGTTTTGATTTCGCGAGGATATCTTCTCGCGCAACAAGGAACGGGACTTGGAATCGCGCGGCGAGTTGTGCCACAAATCGCTCATCCGCATCCGAAAATCGCCCACGCAGTTTGTGATTGAAGTGCACCACCGACAAAACTACTCCGAGCTCCTCGCGCAACTCTCTAAGGAGCAGAAGCAACGCCACGGAATCTGCTCCTCCAGAGACCGCGACTCCAACACGCTCGCCGGCCCTCGCCCAGTGCTTTTCCCGCAGATAACCCAACAGTCGCATTCCGAGATCGGAACGCGTATGGCCCGTCCCGCCTACTGGCTTAGTGGACTTCCTCGAATGGATTTTGCTCACCATGGCGTTCTGCGGGTATCGTAGCTGGAAACATAGCGCAGCGCGAGCCTGGCCGGCGCAGCTTTACCGGACTAGGGCGCGCGACCTTGAACGCCTTTCGACGTACTGTTTATAGTTCCCGGGAGACGTAAAAGAGGAACAGGATCGAAATCTGCAAATCCCGGATCAGGTTGAACGGAACCTTGTGCACCGGAATCCGAAACCAATGCTGGTCTTGCCAACGCTGCCGCACATTGCTCCAGAATGCTTGCAGATCCGCACGCGTGTACACGCTATTGTGCACCAGCAGCGGACTCCACTTAGCCCAGAACAGTTGCACCTTCGACGGTACACGAATGCTCGGGAAGTGTTCTTTGGCGCGCGCATAAGCAGCTTGAAGGTCCGCGAGCTTGAACTGGTCGTATCTCAGGCGTAGCTTCGCGAATTCTTCAGCCACGCGCTGTTCGGCGGCCGAGGGATTACGGGTCTGCAACCACAACTCTTCCATTTCCCCAAGAATCCGAAGCATGCCGCGGAGATGAGCGAGCACTTCGCTGGTGCGAGTGGTGTAATAGTCCCAGCGGGAAAGAATCGGGAAACCCGGCCGGCGGGCCGTGCGGCCCTTCAACCGGAAATACCCGGACATCATCGGATGGCGGCCTTCGGTTTGAATGGAATTCTTGTACCACAGGAACCGCAGGAAATTATTCCAGTAGTTGGCGCGTGAACCACGATTCAGGATGGCCTTCATGTTTTCCAAGCTGTAGAAGGTGCGCCAAGCCTCGAAATAAGTTTCCTTCCAGGAGCCATCCTTAAGATAAGGATGATGCGTTACCTCATGCTGGGAATCGTAAAGATTGAAATCCGGATGCATCCACTCCCCGCGCCTGACCATCTGCAAATGGTCCATAGAGCCGGGAAGAGGCATCAGGATGAAGAAGGAGGCGTGATCGGGGCGCACTTCATTCATCAAGAATTTCAAATCTCGGCGAATCGAATCCACAGTGTCGAAGGGAAAGCCAATGATATATCCGACGTGCGAAGAAATATCGGAATCACGGTATGCCTGAATGAGCTGGCGATATTCATTGACCTGGTTCTGTTTCTTCCCCGCAGCGGCGAGATTGCCGGGATCCACGCTTTCCATGCCGATGAACACGTTGATGCAACCGGCCTGGCGCGCCTTGCTGACAAAGTTCTTGATCTTCCAGGACAGCACATCGACTTGCATCATGAATTCCACAGGAATCTTCTCTTCGTCGCGTAGTTTGATGAGCACGTCGAAGATGGCTTCCCAATTCTTGTTGCGCGCAAAATTATCGTCAGTGAAGAAATAGAAGGTGATCCCATTCTCATGGAAATTGCGGCGAATGGCATTGGCGATGTGCTCGGCAGAACGAAAACGCATCTTCCGGCCCTGTACATTAATGATCGTGCAAAACGTGCACTCAAACGGACAGCCCCGGCCGCAATCCAGCGTGCCAAAATTGGAGGCGGCGAATTTCCGTAGGTATGTCTTGCGGATTGCCGGAATCGGTTTGGTGTACAGATCCGGCTTGCTGTTCAGAAAATCATACATGGGCTTCAGCCGGTTGTTGACGGCATCGTGCAGCAAATCCCCCCAGGTTTCCTCCACTTCACCCTTGACGATGGTTACGCCTTCATCGATCAGTTGTTGGATATCCGCAGGAATATTTGGAAGGAGCGCCAGGTAGCCGCTGACGTGGAAGCCACCAATCAAAACCGTTAAATTTGCTTTGCGGAAAGTGTGCGCCAGATCGCAGGCTCGGGGGAATTGATTGGTTTGCACACCCACCAGACACACAATCGTTTTGGCCAAGCCCCAATGTTGCGAACGGCAGATGCGTTTCACCGGAACCTTGTCGACGGTTTCATCAAACAGGTGAACCTTGACGTTCCAGGCGTCGCCCAAGGTGTTCCGCCGCACTACATCTTCGGTGAGCCCCGCTAGACACGCCAGCGTGTTGCTCGGCAACACCCCACGCCAGTGCCTCACTACATAACCATCATCGTCGTACTGGCTCGGTTTAATTAAATATAAGTGTAAAGTTTTTCGCATGTGTCCGGCCCAGGTCATGGCCGGATTCGCTAATCGACGCGAAGCCGGGAAGACTCTGTAATCGTGGCACATACTTTAAGATGCTGCAACAACAGTTCCAGGTAAAGAGATCCCCGCGTACCCGCTGCTCTCCACTGCTGCAATTCGATACGCCTTCGTTCCACGCTCGCGATAAGCAAAAAGGCCGCCTGCCATCCACTCGTGGACCGTTAAAGTCCCTGTAACATGCCCTTAACATTTGCCAATCGTTCCTGCAGTAGCATGGGCGTTCTTCATTCACGGTCGAATTGGTTACGGATTCCGGCAAAGGCCTGTGGAGTGAGCATTCTTTCTCATTTTCATGTGGCTTTTCAGAGGGTTGTCTGGAGGTTTTGTATGTTGCGTCGTTCATCGATTTTTCTGGCCTTCGCGGTTTTCATCGTCTCACTGATCGCCGGATGTAATTACTCCGGCGAGGAGCCCACGAAAGAAAAAGACTTTGCGGTTTCAGCGTCGGTAAAAACGGCGATCGGCTCGGCCGGGAGCACCTTCGTCAATCCCATCATGACCAAGTGGATTGCTGCCTACCAACAGGCCCATCCCGACACCTTGGTCAACTACCGGCCCATCGGCAGCGGCGCAGGCATTGACGCGCTAAAGCAAAGCACACTCGAGATCGCGGCCAGTGACATGCCCTTGAGCGACGAACAATTGAAAGGGACCTTCCCGCTCCTTCAGGTTCCCATCACCGCCGGAGCGGTCTGCGCCGTTTATAATTTGCCGGGACTGAAGAGTCCGCTGCGGTTCAGTTCCTCGACATTGGCCGGCATATTCTTAGGCAACATCATCAGTTGGCAAGACCCGGCAATTGCCAGGGACAATCCCGGGGTAGCGCTTCCTCATGCCGCCATCATTGTGGTGCATCGCTGGGAAGGCAGCGGCACCACCAGCATCTTCACTTCTTACTTGGCAAAGGTAAGTCCCGAATGGTCCAAGCGGGTCGGCAACGGTCTCACGGTAACCTGGCCTGCCGGTATCGGGGAACAGGGCAGCACCGGGGTACTAGACTTCGTCAAGCAAAACGCCGGCACCATCGGCTACGGCGAGCTGAACTACGCCGCCGAACGACATCTGCCGGTCGCCTCCATTCAGAACCGCGCGGGAGCCTTTGTTGCACCAAGTGCGGCCAGCACCACAGCCGCAGTGCAAGCCTTTGACCAGGCCCTCGGAAGTGATGTGCGCGCCCCTATCGTGGACCCTCCAGCCTCGGCCAAAGACGCTTATCCTATCGCGGGGCTCAGCTTCTTCCTGATCGCCAAGGATGGTTCCGACGCCGTCGAACGCCAAGCCATCCGCAACTTCGCCCAGTACATCGTCACGGGAGGACAAGAACTCTCGGAAGGCCTGGACTACGCCCGTCTGCCGAAGCCGGTTCAGGATCGCGCCCTGAGCCTCCTCGGCGAGATGCAATCCAACGGACAAGCCGTAAAATCCAGCTAAGCCGCGTCGACGAAACCACACTGCTTCCTACCACTTGCGTGCCTTTTTCTAAGGGAGCTTCCGGCTCGTTCCAAGGGTTTCTGCCTATAGCGTGCTTTGGGCCAACCCGGGAAACTAACGCCTGCTACGGCTCGGTCGGAATGAGGAGGGATACATGTCATTTCTAGCATGGATTGTTCTGGGGCTGATTGCGGGATTCATTGCGAGCAAGATCGTCAACAAATCCGGCGAAGGCGTCTTGATGGATATCATTCTCGGTATCGTCGGCGCCGTTGTGGGGGGCTGGCTGTTTAACACCTTTGGCCACATGGGCGTGACCGGCGTAAATCTCTACAGCATCCTGGTCGCTGTGGTGGGCGCAATTATCGTTCTAGTCATTTACCACGCGTTGGTCGGCGTCAGAGCTCGCGTTTAGCTTCAATTTGTGAAACATCCTAGGCGGAATCTTTTCGGACCAGGCGTCCGAAAGGTTCCGCCTAATTTTTTGGGGCAAGTCGCCGTCGAGGCTCGGTTAGTACGCGTCGAAGTTATTGTTATTGTTGCCCACGGACCGCTGCGCCCGCGTGCGTTGCGACAGGTTCACGATCCACGAAGCGATGTTCGCCTGGCTCACTGGCATGGGCAAGCGTTGGAACATCGACTTCCAACTGTAAAACTTCAGATACATGTCCTGGACGTTCTTCTCCAGTTCTTCTGCCGTAAAGTTTTTTGGCTTGATGTGGCAAAACTCGCCAGGAAAACGGCCGATATCCTCGAGCCTGAGGATGCGATCGTCTTTCTTCATGGTTTCGTAAAACATGGTGCCAATCTCAGGGCATAGAATGTTGAAATAAGCCACGGGCACTTTCTCGCGCTGTAGAAAGTCCAGTGTGGCCCCGAAAACCTCGGGCGTCTCATTGTCCCAACCAAAGATAAAATTAAGGGAATAGCTGATGCCGCGCTTGCGCAGGTTCTCCAGCATGATTCCGTACTTGTCCACTTTGTTGAATTTCTTGTTCATCCCCTTCAGCGTGGCGGGATTGATGCTCTCGATCCCAATGTTAATGTGCAACAAGCCGCTGCGCTCCGCCAGGTCCATATATTCGTCGTCGTAACACAGGAAAGAAGTCCAGAGCGCCGACCAGCGCAGTTTCAATGGGATCATCGCTTCCATCAACTTCATGGCTTCGGCGCGCTTGCCCCCGAAGTCGCTATCCCCGAAGAAAATATTTTTCGAGCCGCAGCGCTTGATTTCTTCGATCACATCGTCGACCGGCCGCATGCGAAAGCCGCCGCCGAGATACAAGCGCTCCGAGCAGAATTCGCATTGCATCGGACAGCCGCGCGAGGACGTCAGTGTGAAGGTCTTGAACGGCCCGTACTTCCGCAGGTCCAGCAAATCCCAGCGCGGTGTCGGCAAGCCCGCAATGCTGGTCATCTGCGAAGCGCGGTATACCTTGTGCAATCGCCCCGCAGTCGCGTCCTGCAGCATTTGCGACCAGATCGGCTCCCCTTCGCCAATACCTATCGCGTCGCAACGTTCCGCGGCTTCTTCCCCGTGAAACCACACATGCGGTCCACCCATGATTACGGGAATATTTCGGTCACGAAACTCCCGCGCAATGTCATAGGCGCGCGCCGAATGGATCGTCCAACTGGTGATCGCTACTAAGTCCGGTTGGCAGTCGAAGTCCACATCCTGGACTTGTTCGTCGATGAGAGTGACATCCCATTCCGGAGGAGTCAGAGCCGCCAGATATGGCAACGCCAGCGGCACCAGCGAGCGGCGGTGCGTTTTGAATATGGTGCGGTCGTTCTTGGAGTGGTAATGCGAAGGCTGGATGATCAGTAGCTTATTCTTCATAATGCCTCTGATATCTAACCTGGCCGTCGTGCCAAAATTTTCCGGAACCTCTGGCGCCGCACAACGCGATACACGTACTCGCTTACTCCGCCAGTCCTGCAGTCACTTGTTTTAGATTCACGAACCCAGAATTGGATGTATTTGTTGTGGCGGAGGGACGAGTCAAATTAGATCTATCTTAGATCCGTCGCGCGATGACTAAAATAATCACGATCAACAACACCAAGCCCAAGCCACCGCTGGGGTAATAGCCCCAGCCCGAACTGTACGGCCAAGTCGGGAGCGCACCCAGAAGCAGCAGGATCAGGATAACGATCAGCACGGTTCTCAGCATATTTTCCTCGCGCGGAGGATAACGCACCCCGGGCGCGATGGACCTACAGGAAGTTTTGTAATGAGCCGAAGGAGTTTATGGAGGTCGCCGGAAGCAGTTTCCTGGTGTACGGATTACGCAATGGGGCCCGGCGAAGAAGCGGACGTGCTCGAGCTCTGGCGCGAGTTACTGCGGTCACGTGGTCGACACTGTGCCTCGCTACTGCGCTACGAACCAATCGCCACTGCCTGGGGATTGCTTCCGGGGGGGAAACGTAGTATGAGGGAGCCTCGATTCGCGGGCCCAGGTCGTTTCTCGGAAAATCCAAGACAACTAAATTGGTCTAGGAGAGACTATGAAGAAGATGATCCTGTCGTGCGTGCTGACATTGGGGCTGGGGCTGACGGTGCAGGCGCAAACCAAAATTTCCGGTACATCACAATGCGATAAACCGGACCAACAAAATTCCCTGGAGGTTGGGGATAAGCCCGGGCATGTTTTTATGATTGCCAAGCAGTCGTGTACATGGACCAAAGGAATGGAAATTGGCGGGGCCACGAATAAGAGTTACGAGAGCACCATCTTTAGCGAGGTTATGGGCGCGAAAACGCACGACCACGGAATTGCGGTCGATAGCTGGTCCAGCGGCGACAAAAGCTTTGTGCGTTGGCAAGGTTCCGCAGTTCTGAAAGACGGGAAAGTGGTGGGCCAGGAGGGCACGTGGACTTTCGCGGGCGGCACCGGGAAGTTGACAGGGATTAAGGGCAAGGGCACATACAAATGCACGGCGGCGGGCGATGGGGCGAGCTGTGAAGTGGAAGGCGAGTACGACCTGGCGAAATAGCCGCGGCCAATCCGTAGTTTCGTGGTTCGTCGTGAGTGCAAAAACAGTTCCTCAGGGGCTGAAGCCCATTCTCTTGCCAAGTACTAATGTCGGAGCTGAAGCTCCGCCGCCCGTTGGCAAGCACGTGCAACGAACACGAGCAGATTTGCGGAAGGCGCAGGAATGCTGCGGTTTCTGTTAATAGACTCCCGGGATTAGGCGCCAGGTGTGGGCGCAGTATTCGTCGTACTCGGCGCCGAAGTGCGCGCGCAACAAGCGCTCTTCCGCGCGGATTCGTGCAATGAGCGGCACAAGCAGCAGGGCCGCGAGCAAGACTCCGGCTCCGGCGCGAAAGGCCAGCGCCCAACCCAACATCATGGTGAGCATCCCCAGATAGCTGGGGTTGCGGATGTGCGCGTAGATGCCGTGCGTCTCCAGCGTGTGTCCGGGCTGGATCGCTACCAGCCCGCTGAAGCGGTTGCCGAGCACGAACACCGGCCACAGGCGGAACCCGCCGCCGGCCGCGTACAGCAAGATGCCGAGCCAGCGGATGCTGTCGCCGTCGAGAGTCCAAATGCCCTTGCGGTCCGTGTACGCCGGCACGTACGCGTTCAGCAGCGCGATCAGACTGAACGCGGCGAGCACCCAGCGGTTGCCGCGATCTTCCTGCTCGCCGGAACTGACGTTGCCGCTGGTGAAGGGCGCGACGATCATGAACGCGACGGTGACCGCCGCAAGGGCGATCAACGCCGGATGAGAAAAGAAGGGCCGCCAACCGCCCCAACCGAGTATGGCGAGCGCGAATTGCAGGGAAGCCGTCAGTATCCCGAGGAACATCACTTTCGATTTGGGTGGCATGGCGTGGCTCCGGAGTTGGGGAGATTGTAAACCCAAGAGGGTCCCCCACCCTTTCGCAAAGTACGCGAAAGGATGGGCCACCCGAAACAGAGTGCGCGAAGGGGTGTGCCACCCAAACCGGTGTCGCGAAAGGCGGGAGGGGGTACCCCCCTACCATCCCTGTAAGTGTGGGAAACAAACAGGTTGCGGGAGAATGGGCTGGATGTGTGGGAAATACAGGAGTTAGGCACGGGATAGATGATGGGGAGAGAGTCGTCGGTTGAGGTGTCGAGAACGGGGACGCGAGTGGGGCGGGGATTTTCGGGCTTGGGAGGCTGGGGAGCGGGAGGAGCGGATCGAGCGTGAGTCTTAGGCGGAGTTGCGGTTGCGGGCTTGGGTGAAGGAGATTTCGCGGAAGTTGGCGCGGCAGGTTTTACCTTGGGGTGCTTCGGGTGATTTTTTGGATATTTGAGTTCCATAACTCTGCGGAAGAGCGCGTAGTCGATTGGCCAGCGACGGGCTTCGTCCTTGGCGCCCTCCTGACTTTGCATAAGCAGCGCGGAGATGTAGGCCAAGGAAGTGGCGCGACGCGCGGAGATGCGATTGGCGGCGAGGGCGTCAAAGAGCTTGCCGAGGACGTGGTTGATGTCGATGTTGGTGATGAAATCGCCTGCGGGGCTGGCGAGTTCGGCGGAGAGGTCGGCCTCTGGCGGGGCAGCGCGATGGGTGTGGCGAAAGTGGGTGAGGCAAAAGCCGTGGCCTTCGGGATGGGTCGTGAAGGCGCAGCGGCGGCCATCGGCAAATTGGAACTGACACAGTGTGGAGATCGATCGTTTGTTGGACATAATGGGGAAAGTGTAGCGAAAAGAATACTATAGCGTCAATACACTTACTATGTATCAATGAGGCACATTTTACAGGGCGAGCATCACGGAACGACTCTACCGAGAGGTGATAGAAGTGGGTGGCCCATTAGGAGTGAGAAAAGAATGGCCGATCTAAAGTTCGGCCACTACACAAAACCGGGTGGCCCATCCTTTCGCGCAGTTTGCGAAAGGGTGGGGGATGGGTGAGCAAAGCGTGCGGAGTGCGTTCTTATGCCGGGTCATCTGAAGCGATACGTCGGGCACCGAGACTTACACTTCATTAATTTCACGTGCTATCACCAGCGGAAACTGTTGGGAAACGCGAGCGCGCGAGACGTTGCGGTGAAACTCCTGGGCGAGACGCGGAAACAGTTTGGATTCGAGCTGCTGGGTTACGTCATCATGCCGGAGCATGTGCATCTGCTGATCAGCGAGTCGAGCGGAGCAGCGCCGGCAAGAGTGATTCAGGTATTCAAACAGCGATCCTCGCACCAGATGCGTGGGAGTTTTGCGGAAGATGCCGGAGCGTTGTGGCGCTTCTGGCAGCCCCGGTATTACGACCTTAATGTGTTCACGGAGAAAAAGCTGCGCGAGAAGCTGGATTGCATGCACATGAACCCGGTGCGGGAGAATCTGGTGAGCGATCCTCGGGATTGGCCGTGGAGTAGCTGGACATTTTATGAGCGCGGAGAAGGTTTGCTGGTGATGGACTCGTGGGAAAGGATCGGCGAGGAGAACGAGCTGACGGTCGTCCCGTAGAGGAGCGAGGAACAGCTCGTTTCACGGAGGAGAAGCTAGAGAGAAGAAGTCCCCCACCCTTTCGCAGAAGGCGCGAAAGGATGGGCCACCCAAAGCGTTTCGAATGGGCAGAAATATGGTGTTGACACCATATGGATTAGATGACATATTATGAGTGTTCGTTGGACTGTCGCGCTTGGCGACGAATTTGATGCGGAATTCGACGGACTGCATGAGGACGTACGCGTAGAAATTCTCGCTGTGGCGCTGCTGCTGGAGCAATTCGGGCCGCAGCTTGGACGGCCGAGGGTAGACACGTTGCATGGTTCTCGGCACGCGAACATGAAAGAGCTACGGTTCAGCGCCGCAGGCGGAGAATGGCGGGTGGCTTTTGCGTTTGACCCGAAGCGCGCCGCGATCCTGCTGGTGGCGGGAGACAAATCGGGAGGCAGTCAAAAGCGATTCTACCGGGAGTTGATCCGGAAAGCCGACGACCGGTTCGATGCCCATCTGGCCCGGCTCAAAGATAAGAGGAAGTAAGGTATGCCCGTAAGCATTCAGGAAAAAATCAGGAAGTTGAACCGGGTACAGCGTAAAAAGCTAGCGGCCCGCACAGCGGAACTGTTTGCGGAAGAGATGAGCCTTCGGCAACTGCGTAAAGCGAGAAAACTGACACAGGCGCGGGTCGCCAAGGCGTTGGGGATTACCCAGGACAGCGTTTCGCGATTGGAGAAACGGAGTGACCTGTTGCTTTCGACGTTGCGGAAAACGGTGAGAGCCATGGGTGGAGAAGTCCGGATTGTGGCGGAGTTTCCGGACCGGCGTCCGGTGCTGCTGTCGGATGTGGATGATGGGGAGCAGCGGAAGCGGTCCGCTGGGCGCCGAGGCCGCTAGCAGGTCGTCTTGAATACAAAACACGCACCCTTTGAGAAGGCGCAAAGGATCCGGCGGTCTGTCGCCGGCTCCGGAGTCGGTGTCTATCGCGTGTGCCCTTGTAGCTAGCTCTTCGGCGTTTCAAACAATATTGCTTCCTTTGGGTTCTTGAGCGCCGATACAATATTTTCGGCGACTTTGCTTATTAGCTTCTCTCCCCAGAATGGATCCATCACATCGTAGTAAATGACTCGCACATGCCGTACGTCGAATGGCACGTCTCCTTCGTTGGAGGAGACCAGAACCACAGGTTTCTTGAGGGCATGGGCCAGACCAAGTTCATAAAGAACGTTGGGATTCCTGCCAGTGAGTTCAACCACCAGCACGCGTGCAGCATTTATACCAGACCAGATTTGGTCGATAATCTTTCCTGTTCCAAATATGTCGGCGTCAGCACGCACGGGCATAATACCTGCCTTTTTGATTGCCGGTTCGTAAACGGTCGTGTAGTACCCGCCCAAGGGCGGAGCGAACGGCATCATTACAAAGCAAGTGTCGCCGGCCTGTACTGTGACACCCTTGCTGACCTTTCTTAACTGTTCGGCCGGAATTGTGCTGCTGCCTTCGACATCGGGTGTATGCGTCACGTCAACAACACGTTTCTTCCCGCTAGTTTCCTCGACGAGCCCAGCTTCTTCGAGGGTTTTTTGGAAAACCTCCACAAACAAATCGACCTTGTCCTCCGGGACGTGGTACGTATCTCGAGCCGTGTTAATTAGAAATTGCTTGTCTGGGAGGTTTTCGCCACGATAATGCTTGTACAAATCAGAAATTAGCGGCGCATGGAGCACAGCCTCCCTCATTGCATCCGTCTTGTCATTCGGCTTTTGCGGCCTGACAATGCGGCGAGTGATGTCGGTAGGCTTTACGGTCCCCGGCGCAGGCCGTTCAAGCAGGCCGTACTTAATTCCCGAACTGATTTCAACGCCGACGAGTCCCGTGTAACCGAGGCCGGCGAACTTGGCGGCCTCTCTGTCGGTGCATTCTTTTCCGGCATTCTGTTCCAAAATGGCCCGTGGTATCCGAAGGCTCTCCGAAATGGCATGCTTCGGAAAGGCTAGCGTTCGTGTGTTCGCGGCGCCAATCGTGCGTCTCTTTCGCCGCTTGCTTCTCCTGTTTTTCTTGGCGGATTTCTCTTTTGGCCTGGGAAGGCTCCTGATTTTCGGGCATGGGTGGCTCCGGGCGTCATAATATCGCAAGATACTTGACATCGCAATTAACCTCGTGTTGGGAGACAGACAGGATGGTTCCGTAAGTGGGGGTTCGCGGATGATGCGGGTTTGGGGAGGTGGTTTAGGTCGCGATCCCATTCGGGGTCGGTGGGGACTGGGTGTGTGGGGGCTTCGCGGAGGGGAGCGGGGACGAGGCGTCCGGCGATGAGGTGGAGCAGGAAGATGGCGACGAGCGTGGCGGCGAGTCCGAGCAGGAACCAGTGCATGTCTTTGTGCGGGTAGAAGAGGGCAAACAGCACCAGCACCCAGAAGCATGTGGTGATCACCGGGATGCCGACGGCGATGAACATGGTGCCGGAGAAGCTGGGAAGATACCAAGGGAACTGATCGTGGACGGAGCGGCGGGCGTACCAGCGCGGTTCGATCTTGATGGCTAAATCTTCGGCGAGAGTGAGTTCGGTTTCGGCAAGGCCGCGGCGGTGGCCGAGGCGGTAGAACTCGAAGAGGTGCGAGTCGATGGAGGTGACGCCGGGGATGGATTCGAGGAGGCGCAAGTAGGCGCGCCAGAATTGAATGACGCGAACGCCGCGGAAGCCGATGGAAATGTGGAGAAGAGAAAGCACCAGGCCGAAGAGCGTGACGATGAGGCTGATGTTGGAGGCGGTGGTGGTGGCGGCAGTGGTGAAGGCGAGAGCGGTGGCGAGGAACGGAAGCAAGAGAAGTAAAGGAAGTGAAGGAGAGAGGCAGGAGATCTGGCGCCCACACGTTGACAATGAAGCAAAAAGAATGGTCGGAATGCCGGGTATTTTTATGATTTTAAGTTTGAAGTGGGAGTTGAGGAAAAATGTGGAAAACGTGAAAGGGGTGTGAACGGGGGTTGACAACTACAGCATACATGGTAACCTTAAAGGGTTCGTTGCAGGCCACTCTGCGTGACAGGGAGGCAGAACAACCGCTCTTTGACAACCGATACGATGTGCCAGAATCTGTTCGACCCCATTTGCTGTTCGAGCTGCAAATGGGTCTTTGAGTAATTTGAGCGACTAACAATTTTGCTTAGCAGGCTGGCCCGGGGCAACCCGGGTTTTTTTGTCCCCTTTGGGGGACAAAGCCCCCTGACGGGGGTAAACGCTAAGCGACAGGCTTCAAACGAGAGTTTGATCCTGGCTCAGAACGAACGCTGGCGGCGTGCTTAACACATGCAAGTCGCGTGCGCAGTTTCCTGTAGCAATACAGGGGATGGGCGCACGGCGCACGGGTGCGTAACACGTGGGCAATCTGCCCTCCGATGGGGAATAACCCCGCGAAAGCGGGGCTAATACCGCATAACACTCCTTGAACGATGGTTCGAGGATTCAAAGCAGCAATGCGTCGGAGGAGGAGCCCGCGCCCGATTAGCTAGTTGGTGAGGTAACGGCTCACCAAGGCAATGATCGGTAGCTGGTCTGAGAGGATGGCCAGCCACACTGGAACTGAGACACGGTCCAGACTCCTACGGGAGGCAGCAGTGGGGAATCTTGCACAATGGGCGAAAGCCTGATGCAGCGACGCCGCGTGGGGGATGAAGCTTCTCGGAGTGTAAACCCCTTTCGCCTGGGACGAATGCCCGCAAGGGAGTGACGGTACCAGGATAAGAAGCCCCGGCTAACTACGTGCCAGCAGCCGCGGTAAGACGTAGGGGGCCAGCGTTGTTCGGAATTACTGGGTGTAAAGGGTTCGTAGGCGGTGTGGCAAGTCGGGAGTGAAATCTCTGGGCTCAACTCAGAGGCTGCTTCCGAAACTGCTGTGCTTGAGTGTGAGAGAGGCTCGTGGAATTGCAGGTGTAGCGGTGAAATGCGTAGATATCTGCAGGAACACCCGTGGCGAAAGCGGCGAGCTGGATCACTACTGACGCTGAGGAACGAAAGCTAGGGGAGCAAACAGGATTAGATACCCTGGTAGTCCTAGCCCTAAACGATCAGGACTTGGGGTGCCGCCCGTTCGGGCGTCGTCCCGGAGCTAACGCGTTAAGTCCTGCACCTGGGGAGTACGGTCGCAAGACTGAAACTCAAAGGAATTGACGGGGGCCCGCACAAGCGGTGGAACATGTGGTTCAATTCGACGCTACGCGAGGAACCTTACCTGGGCTCGAAATGCTTAGGACCAGCTGTAGAAATACGGCCTTCCCGCAAGGGACCTGAGTATAGGCGCTGCATGGCTGTCGTCAGCTCGTGCCGTGAGGTGTTGGGTTAAGTCCCGCAACGAGCGCAACCCCTGCACACAGTTGCCACTCCGCAAGGAGGGAACTCTGTGTGGACTGCTCCGGATAACGGAGAGGAAGGTGGGGATGACGTCAAGTCCGCATGGCCTTTATGTCCAGGGCTACACACGTGTTACAATGCAGGGTACAAACCGTTGCCAACCCGCGAGGGGGAGCTAATCGGAAAAAACTCTGCTCAGTTCGGATTGCAGTCTGCAACTCGACTGCATGAAGCCGGAATCGCTAGTAATGGCGTATCAGATCGACGCCGTGAATACGTTCCCGGGCCTTGTACACACCGCCCGTCACATCACGAAAGTGAGCTGTACTAGAAGTCGCCACGCTAACCGCAAGGAGGCAGGCGCCCAAGGTATGACTCATGATTGGGGTGAAGTCGTAACAAGGTAGCCGTAGGAGAACCTGCGGCTGGATCACCTCCTTTCTAAATAGAAAGAGATCTACTGCGCTATGGTGTGCGTGGGATGGTCTCAAGCGAAAGGCAGCTCTCACGGGCTTGCCGGTTCGCTAGACTCAAGTTACACAACCTGCTTTCGGGCAGGCGGACAGATTCTGGTAGATCGTTATCGGTTGGCGCAAAGAGCAAAAATTATTGAAGGGCCGCAGATCAAAACTGCGGCCCTTTTTTTATTGCAGGTGGCGGAACACAAATGGGAAGCGGTTTTGATAGACCTCGGTCGTTACTTACGAGGGTTTCATAGCTGGCAATCCACGAGCAGGAAGGTAGGCGCGCAGCCGAGACAGATCGAAGAAGCCCAGGTTCAAAGGCGAACTTGGGGCAGCCATTCCCAAGAGCCGGGTTCATCCCATCGGGACTGTAACTACTGGGGAGGCGGACTTGGGGCTACGTAGGCGCGGCGGTGATCTACCGTGTATTGCGGAGGCGGAATTTTTGGGTTGGTGGTGGGCGGAGTTACCGTTACTTCGATTTGATGGACTGCTCCGTCATTCGTGGGAGGGGAGAAAGCCAGGCTGTATTCGTGGCGAACGAGTTCGGCGATCTGGCGGTAGGTTTGCTGGAACGCCCGTGCGTTTTCGGGGAAGTACGCGCGGCCGCCGGCGGATTGCGCCAAAGTTTTTAGCCACGAGTCGGCTTGGGCGAAGGCCTGCTGGGTCTGGTGAAGCTGTTGTTTGGTGCCCTTTTTGCCGTTGCGGAGGGGGCCGCTCATGGAAATGGTGAAGATACGTACGTCACCGGCTTGCAGACGAGGAAGCAAAGACTGCACCACTTGCGGCGGAGATGTATCGATACCGGTGGCGACGAGCACGATCGATTTTTTCCCGGGGACCCGGGTCAACCAATCGAGAACGGTATTCAGACTGGCCGCTAGATTCAGGTCACCGTAACCCAACGTAAATTGAATCGTGTTTAAGGCGGATTCCACCTGGCGCTTATCGGCGGTGTAATCCATGACCGCTGTTGGCGCATTGTTATACACGGCGATGGCAACGCGGTCTCCCGGGGAAAGGCCGTCGAGCAATGCTTGGGCAACGAAAAGATGGAGATCCTGCAGAAGATAAACGGCCGGGCCCGCTTCCAGGAGCAAAAGTACCTGGGCGGGAGCATCCACCGGGGCGAAATCGGTGATGGACTGGGGATTGCCGTTATCGAGAATCTGGAAGTCGTCGCGACGAAGTCCTTCGATGAAATTGCCTTTGGAATCGGTGACGATGGCGCCGACATTGACGCGGTTCACGTCGAGACGAATGGTGTTGCCGGGGGCGGCCGGTTGCTGCTGAGCAGTTACGGAGATTGCGAGCAACGCGAAAGCAAGAAGAATCGAAAGGCCCAACGAAGATATTCGGAGAAACGGCAGGCGGCGAATCTCAGTCCAGCCACTCTTCAAAATGAACTCCGTTGGCATCCTTCCACGAGGCCCCAATCATAGTATGAAGATGACGAGGAAAGACCTCTGGATTGACCTGCTTGAGCCAATCCGCCCATTTCTGCTGAGTATTGGTTGCGGAAATAGTTTTTGTAGACTGAGGCAACTTATTTGAGTTGGCAATCCACTTCGCTTGCAACCCGGGCCAATCCAGTTTTTGTAGATCGAGATAAGAGAGGCCATTGAGTTTTTCCGGGAATTTCTCGCGCCCGTTCAAGAAAGTCTTGAACTGGACTGGGTCTGGTTGCGCGGGGGTCTGAGCTACGATTTTTTGCAAGGTGTCGGTTTTGGAGGTGGCAAAGAGCAAGGTGGGGTTCATAGCCAGATGATAGAAATTCCACTGAGCAACGCCTGCGGAGCTCTGGCCGCCGTGAAGAGAAATTTTCAAAAAAGTGGTGGTGCCCACGGTGCGTTCCGAGGTGATGCGGTCGCCCATCAGGCTACGAGTCAATTTCAGCGCGTTAGGTTTGTTGGTTATTCCCAAGAGATAAACTTTTTGCGAGTCGTCCAAGACGGGACTGGTCTGAATCCAGGCCACCTCACCGGTGAGAATGCCCAGAGCGTCGGTAAGAGGCATGCCCAGGCGAGTTTGGGCCATGGTTTCCAATGGACTGGGGGTTCCGCTGGCGGTAGTGGCAGGGGCGAAGGCACGCTTTAGCATGTTGTAGATGCCGACGAGATTAAATTGCGATTCTCCGAAGGCGATTACATCCGGAGAAAGATAACTGACTGACAGGGGATTGGCCTGCCCTTCAGGCCAAATGTCGAAGATACCGCCGGCAGAAGTGTCGCCAAGGATTGCTCCATTTAGACGGGTCTTCGCACCGTCTAGCGAAAGACGTCCGGCGACGGAATGAATCGATTCGAGTTTCAGCGAGGACAGTATTAAGCCTAGCTGCGCGACCGCTGGAGTGGGGGAATTCGCGGCGAGTTGGTCGGGTTTGGGAATAGCGAGGAAGAATTCGATGAGTCCTCCACTCAAGGCGGGTTTGGCTTCCTTGTAAGCGGGAGATTCCGACAAGGAGTTGGTGACCGTGCTGCCATTGAGCACATTCAGCACTTGCTCAAACACAGACAATTCGGTGGCGCTGACGGCGTAGCTGCTGAACTCGGCCCAGTAGGTAGTGTCACTCTTACGTTCGATCTTCAGCGCGGAGACACCGGCCACGGTGACTTGCGTAAGCTTGGGAATGTCCTGCTCAGCCCCGCGAAGGTGGGTGACGGCTTGAGACAACAATTGTTCCTTACCCGAACGGTCGTAGATCAAGAACATGCCGTCCCATGCAGGAGCAACGGCGAATTTGCCATGAGCAGGGGTGGGTGAAGCATGGGATTCGGGGCGGGGAATGTAACCGACGAGGAAAGGATTGTCGAGCAGCGGCACGTATTGATCCAATTCTTCGCGCGTGATGGCTGGTTTGTTGATATCCGGTTTTGAGATGTTCGAAAAGGAAGCAATAAAGGCAGCATGACTGGAAGCGAACTGCGGGTCATCCCACAGGGCGAACAACGAATTGTTTTTGCGAATCTCAGCGGAAGGGGCACCATGCCAGAACATGTAGAACAGAGTGCGGCGAGGTAATTTCCCCGGGTCAATGGAAGGTTGTGCTTGCGTGGAAGCTGAGTAAAAAAGGGCCAGAAAGCAGAAGACCAGGGCGCAACGGAATAGTCGTGCGAGAGACATGGCTGGAAATCCTCCGTGAGAGGGCTAATTAGAAGGGTAGCGTCCCCGCGAGAAACACAGAAGAGGCGTCCTGTAGCGAGTTTCCAGAACAGGGAACAGGCCAGACGAGCAGTGTTACGGCAAACGAAGTTATTTGGCCGGGGCTGGCGCGGTGTTGTCTTTCGGCGCGGAGAGATAGCCGGTGATTTGGTTCTTGGCGACGTCGAATACCACGATTTCGTAAGGAGTCAGGCGCGCGCTGCCCTTCATGTAGAACTGAACCGGTTCGCCGGAGGTTTTGTCTTTTTTCTCGATGGACTTGTCATCGGCAAGGACCGTAATGGTGTATCTACTCTTCTTTTGATCGGTCTTGTTCAGAGCGATTTGTACCGGACCTACGTGCTGAGGTTTCTTGGATTTCTGAATAGTGAACTCGAAATAGTTGCGATCGCCGCGGCGCTTGAGTTCTTCCAGATCATCGTGATTGCGGGCGATCAGGCCGCTCATCACGCCCATATCGCCGGCAGCGCGCTCGAGTTTAGTTTTAGTGGCTTCCAGGTCCGTTCGGGTGGCGGCGATATCATTTTTCGCGCCGGTTACGTCGGTGGCGACAGCGCCGATTTTTTCGTCACTGACCTTCTGGGCATCGGTGATCTGCTGGGTGAGCTTCTGATCGGAGGCAACCTGCTGCTTGCGAATGGATTCGGCGCGGCTGCGGGCTTCCGCCAATTCGGCCTGGGTCATGCCGATCTTTTGAGAAGTGACGTCCAATTGGCCCTTCAGGTCAGCGATGCGGGTATTGGCCTGTTCGAGTTGGGCGCTGAGGATTTTGTTCTGCTCCTCATTCTTGGAAAGCTCTTGCTCCACGCGGTTTTGCGCGGAGTGCCCCGCATAGGCCAGCACACCCAAACCGACGATCAACAAACCGAACAGAACCGCGATCCATCGCGGAGTACCCATGCTCTCGTACTGGTAGGACTCTTGCGGACTGGGTACGTTTGGGGAAATACTCATGTTGCTCGCTCCTCAGAAAGTCAGCTACTAATAGTCTTTGCGGACTCCAGAATTATCCAACGTGCAGAGTTGCATGTCCAATCTGGTTGCCTTAGGAGTTCCGGTTCGTTACTTCCGCTTGCTTGGATGCTGCTTAGGGCCACGGTGAGGCCAGCGGGCGAAAATGGTAGTGGTCAAGCCGCCGCGAGGAGTGAATTCGCCTTTGACCACACACCATTCGGGCTGAGCTGCGGCAACAATGTCCTGGAGTATTTTGTTGACGGCATTTTCGTAGAAGATGCCGAGGCTGCGGTAAGCGAGCAAGTACATTTTCAAAGACTTTAATTCGAGGCAGGACTTTCGAGGTTTGTATTGAATGGTGATGGTGCCGAAGTCGGGCAAGCCGGTTTTGGGGCACACCGAGGTGTACTCGGGATAACGTGTAGTGATGACGTAGCCGGGATATTGGTTTGGCCATGTTTCGATCTCCGGTAGTTTGGCGGCCACGCCGGCTTTGGCGTGTTCTTCGGTGTACTGCGGCATTATCGTTCCTTTCGAGACAGAGTCAGTGATCCAGCGAGAACTATTGTACTGTCGAACAGGACACGCTGGGTCTTGTGTAGCGAAAGACTTTAGCCTATTCTGTGCGAGATCAAGGGGACCCCAGCCAAGATGAATTGTCCTATCTGCAAGGGCAAAGAAGCGCGTCGCTCTCGCCGGCAGAATATAGCGGATTATATTTTCAGTCTCGTGGGTGTCTATCCATGGCGCTGCCGGATGTGCGAGGGGCGTTTTTATGCCCGGGCGATGACGCTGAGCGATTCGTTGCACGCGCATTGCCCGGTTTGCGGCAATCCGGAACTGAAGCGCATTTCTGCGGAACATTTAACCGGCGCGTTCGCGTTTTTGTGGAGAAGATTGGGCATCCCCGCGTATCGTTGCGAGCCATGCCGTTACAAATATTTTTCGATTTTGCCCTGCCGGATCATCGAACACAAGATGGAAGAAGTAAGCTCTGCGGACTGAATCTAACGCAAGCGAGCGTGGGTGCCTGGAACGGCTTTGGCCGATCTAAAGTTCGGCCACTACACAAGAAAACCCAAGAGCACAAAGAAACTTGAGGGCGCGTGAAGAGAAGAGAGATTCATCGCGGAAGGCGCGATGGAGAACCGTACCTCGCTGCGCGGACTCCGCTCGGAATGACGGGTTTCTTCAGCTTGTGCGACAGCTTCTGCGACACGGCACCAAACGGAAAACTTACGATGGGCAGTTGATCGACTTGCTGAGTCGTAGGAATCCCGTTTCGTCACTGCTGACCGCGAAATGGCATTTTGGATCCGTGGCATCTTCCAGGCGCAGATCGTAGGATTTTCCGTCTTTGGAGACGATCAGGCGCAGTTTCCACCCCGGTACGATTTCTGGTGCGGGTCCATACATGGCATGCGCGACGGTGGGAAGCGATTCGGGGGCCCACTTTGTGCCCGAGTCGGTGAAATCACCGTTACTGACCAGGTTGTCCCAGGTGGCATAGGTGCCGTGGGTCTTATTGTAATTCGCCTCGGCCGTATTGATGGTGCGAACGACGTTGATGGCCAGGCTGTGTTGTTCTCTTTGCCGATCCTGAAGTCCGGGCGAAGGTTGCCGCTGTGCGTTGGCGGTAGACAAGAGCAACAGAGTGACCGCTGCTAGCAGCGTCAACGGCCTGATTTTCCAGTTTACGGACATGAGTCTTAGCCTCGTGACTGCGAACATCTGGTCGGACATAAATCGGATGATGACACGCTGCGGTTGGGTATGCCAAATCTCGGGGGCGGCCTTATTCGTACCGCAGAGCGACCATGGGGTCGACGCGCGAGGCGCGGCGGGCGGGAATGTAGCTGGCCAGCAGAGCCACCGCAAAAAACAAAAGCGGAACAGCCATAAAGGTGATCGGGTCTATGGGTTGGATTCCATACAAGAGCGCGCGGATCAGGCGAGCCGCGAAGAGCGAGGCCAGCAATCCCGTAGCAACTCCAATGAGCGCTAACCATGCTCCTTGCCGCAGAACCATCCGCGAGATGTTTTGCTGTTCTGCGCCAAGGGCGATGCGAATCCCAATCTCGCGACTGCGCTGCGCTACCGAGTACGCGATCACGCCGTACAAGCCAATAGCTGTTAGTACGAACGCCAGCGCCGCGAAAATAGATAAGAGAGTGGCTTGGAATCTCTGCGCAGAGATGGAAGCGCTCACATAGTCATCCAGGGTTTTGACATCGCGAAGAGGCAACTCTTTGTCCATGGAGGCGACCAGCGAACGCATGGTAGAGACGAACGCGTTGGGATCCGTGGCGGTGCGCACGACGATGGTGGTTTCGCCGATGAAGTCGGTGGGAGTTTGTGGCGCGTACACTTCCGGCACAGCGTTTTCGCCGATGCCTCCGGACTTCACGTCGGCAACTACGCCGACGATCTCACGCAGAGGAGGCTGTTCATTTTCCCCAAAACCGATGTTCGCTTTGATGCGGTGGCCGATCGGATTCTGGCCATCGAACAATTTGCGCACGAGTGTCTCATTCACGATCGCCACTGGGAGTTCACCCTGCTCATCTTCCGGAGAAAACGTGCGGCCCTTTAGCAGACGAATACCCATGGTCTGGAAGTACTGCGATTCGATCAACCGGAACGCCGTTCGTGGCCGCTGAGAAGGGGCAACGGGCCGACCTTCGATCTCGAGAGTGGTGAAGGCGCTGCGATCTTCGTCCAATGGCAAGCCAAACACGGCACTGGCGGCTTGCACACCTGGCAGGGCTCGGGTCGATCGCAGCAACTGCTCGACGAAGGCGGTTCGTTGAGCGCGAGGGTGACGATCCAAAGGCACGTCGAGCACAAACGTCAGCACATGATTGGGGCGGAATCCGGGATCGACGTGCAGCAGGCGATCAAAACTGCGCAACAGCAGTCCCGCGCCGATCAACAGCACAAACGAGACGCTTAGCTGAGAAATTACCAGCGCGCTGCGGAGGCGGGTACTTTCGCTTCCTGTGCTGACATTGCGAGCGCTCGCGCCCAAATCGGATTGTAAATTCAGGCGAGACGCTTGAATCGCGGGCGCCAATCCGAAAAGCACGCCGGTGGCCAGCGCAACGAGGAAGGTGAATGCCAACACGCGAAAGTCGAGATGAATCTCGGAGGCTCGCGCCAATCCGTCCGGGGTCATGGCTACCAGCGCATTGGTGGCCCAATAGGCGATGAACAGGCCCAAGGCCCCGCCCAAAAGGGCCAGAACGGTGCTTTCGACGAGTAGCTGACGAACGATTGTGGCTCGTCCCGCGCCCAAAGCCAGCCGCACGGTAAACTCTTTTTGCCGCACCGTGGCACGAGCGAGCAGAAGGCTGGCAACGTTTGCGCAGGCAATGAGCAACACAAAGGCAACTGCGCCGAGAAGCACGAGCAGCATTGGCCGAACACTGCCGGTAATGTCGTCGGCTTCCGATTCGATGACTACTCCACGCGGACGATTTTCCGGGTACTGACGGTTGAGCCGCTGCTGAATCAGTTGGAGGTCCGATTGCGCCTGAGGGATTTCGATTCCCGGCTTGCGCCGCGCGATGACGTCCAGATAAGAGGCGCCGCGCTGCGTGGCCATGCCGAGCTTTCCCTTTAAGTCGTGTGCGATGGTGACCCACAATTCCACGCGATCTTTCTGGACGGGGAACTGGAAGCTGGGCGGCATGATGCCGACCACGGTGTACTGCTCGCTATCTAAGGTGAGAGGCTGACCTAACACGTTGGGGTCGCCAGCGAAATGGCTCTGCCAAAATTCATAGCTAAGAATGACGGGAGGTTGCGCGTTTCCGGGCTGGTCCTCGTCGTTTGCGAAGGTTCTGCCGAAGGCGGGAGAAATGCCCAGAGTGGAAAACAGGTTCGAGGAGACTACGGCACTGCGAATGCTTTCGGGCTGAGCACCACCGGTGTAGGTGAAACTGGTGACGTTGTAAACCGACATGGCCTGGAGGGAATGCGCCTGCGCTCGCCAATCCAGAAATGCGGGATAAGAAATGTCGCCACCTTGCGTGGAATCTTTTACGTCGACCGATTTGCAAGCGACCAAACGCCCCGGATCATGAAAAGGCAAGGGTCGCAAAAGGACCGCATCGATCACGCTGAAGATGGCGGTGTTGACGCCAATTCCCAGCGCGATGGTCAGCAAGGTGACCGAGGTGAAGCCCGGATCCTTGCAAAGTTGACGAAGGGCGAAGCGGCAATCGGAATAGACGGAATGGAGCCAATTGCCTAGGCGTTGCTGGCGGACTTGCTCTTTTACCTGCTCGATGCCGCCTAGTTCGATGCGGGCGGCGCGTTGCGCTTCTTCGGGGGACATGCCGGCGCGAAGGTTTTCTTCCGTCAGCATTTCGAGGTGCGAATGAACCTCTAGGTCGAGGTCGGATTCCACACTTCGAGGTGAGAAGAGGTTTCGCAGGAAATTTTTAGTTTTGACGAAGAGTAGCATGTGCATGAGCTCCTATTCGTAGCGCAGCGCGACCATGGGATCGACGCGAGCGGCCCGGCGTGCGGGCAGGTAGCAGGCGGCTACGGCGACCAGGATGAGAAGAACCGCGACGCTCACGTAAGTTATGGGATCGTTCGTGGAGACCGAAAACAAAAGACTGTTCATGAAGCGAGTTAGAAGCAGGCCGGCGACAATGCCGAGGAAGATCCCGAGCAAGGTCAGCTTGAGGCCATGCGAAAGGACTTTGCGGAGGACTTGCGTCGGAGTAGCACCCAAGGCTATGCGAATGCCGATTTCGCGAGTTTGCAGGCCGACAAGATAGGACATTACGCCGTAGACCCCGATGAGAGCGAGCAGAAAACCGAGAGCGGCAAAGACGGTCAGGAGAATCGTTTGTGAACGAGGAGAGGCGTTCACTTCGGCAATACGCTGATTGAGAGTGGCGACGGCGGTGATGGGCTGATTTTTGTCGATGGACCAGATGCGATTTTGCAGGGCGGGAACGAGACGCTGCGAATCGGAATCGGAATGGAGCAGTAAATAGATGCCAGCGAGACCCTTATCTTGGTAGAGCGGTGCGTAGATTTCGGGCTTGGGTGTTGCCTGGGGATCAAAATGATTGGTTTCGCGGAGGTCGCCAACCACGCCGACGATTTGTCCCCAGACGGGATGGACGGAAGAAAAATCCGTGGAGAAGCGTTTGCCTAGGGAGTCATCCACGGTGCCGAAATACTTTCTGGCCAGTTCTTCGTTGACGATGAACAGGGGGGACTTCCCTCTTGTGTCGGCGTCGGTGAAGTCGCGTCCGGCAAGGAGAGGAATGCCGAGAGTCCGAAAATAATCGGGAGTGACGCGGTTGGCTAAGGAGGATTGTTGTTCGTGGGCGGGATCGACGGCGGTGGCTTCGGTGGCGAAGGTGGTTGCAGCGACTTCGTCGGACATGGGGAAGACGATACCAGCGGAGGAGGAGGTGACGCCGGGAGTGCCACGGACGCCATCGAGGATTTGCTGAATGAAGCTGATGGCTTGGCTGTCAGTGGAAAAACGCGACTTGGGGAAATCGAGGCGGAGGGTGAGGACGTTATTGGGATGGAAGCCGAGGTCGAGGTGGAGAAGCTGATTAAAGCTGCGGAGTGCGAGAGTTGCTCCGATGAGCAGAACAGCGGCGAGAGCGATTTCGGAAATGACCAGGAGTTGGCGAAGGAAATTGTGTGCCGGAGAGGGCTGCTTGGCGCGATCGAGCGAGACGCGGACGCTATCTGAGCCAGCGCTGCGGAGAGTGAGCAAGGCAGGGGCAAGTCCAGACAGCAAAGCAGCGAGGAGCGAGGTGGCCATGGTGAACAGCGCGACAGGCGCGTCGATGCGCAGTTGATCGAGGCGGGGAATGTCCGGAGGAAGCGTAGCGCGTAGGGAGTTGGTGGTCCAAACGGCGATGAGGAAGGCGCAGGCGGCGCCGCAGAAGGCGATGAGCAGAGATTCGACGGTGAGTTGACGGAAGAGCGCGGAGCGTGACGCGCCGATAGCGGAGCGGATGGCGAATTCCCGGCGACGTGCCCAGCCTCGAGCAAGAAAAAGATTGCTGACATTGGCGCAGGCGATTAAAAGGACGAAACCCACTGCACAGAAAAGGATGGCCAAGGGAGTGCGCGCGTCACCGAGAAGAAATCGGTTAAGGGAGGTGGCGTGAAGGGTCCAGCTCTTGTTGATGTCGGGACAGGCGGAGGCGAGATGGGCGGAGATGGTGTCGAGTTCGGCCTGGGCCTGCGGAATTGAGACGTGGGGCTTGAGGCGGGCGATGACGCCGTAAGTATGATTGCCGCGATCGGTGAGTTGTTCTTGGGTCGGAATAAAAGCGGTCCAGAGTTTCGAATCCGTGGAAAAACCGGTGGCGGGCAGGGGTGGCATGACCCCAACGATGGTGTGAGGCGCGCTATCGAGAGTGATGGTTTTGCCGATGGCGGCGGGACTGGCGCCGAAACTGCCGCGCCAAAGTTCGTTGCTGAGAATGACGGAGCGTGAGCCGGGTTGCATGTCGGCGGAAGTGAACAGGCGGCCGTAGAGAGGGCGAAGGCCGAGAACGGGAAAAAAATCCTCGGTGACTTCGGTGGCATCGACTCGTTGGGGCTTGTTGTCGATGATGAGTTCTTTCGGCGAGGGCCAGAAGACGGCGAGCGTGGAAAAAGAGGAGGAACTGCTGCGGACTCCGGCGAGATCGACAAAGGAAAGACCAAGGTAGGGGAAATCGAAGAATGTGCTGCGCGTGGAAAGGTAGACGAGCGAAGAAGGACGCGCGAAAGGCAAAGAGCGCAGCAGGACGGAATTGATGACAGAAAAGATGGCGGTGTTGGCGCCGATGCCGAGGGCTAGGGTGAGGATGGCGACGATGGTGAAGGCGGGTGATTTGCGGAGTTGGCGGAGGGCGAAGCGGGAGTCGGAATAGACGGAATGGAGCCAGTTGCCGAGGCGCTGCTCGCGGACTTGCTCTTTGAGCTGCTCGATGCAGCCTAGTTCGATGCGGGCGGCGCGTTGGGCTTCCTCGGGCGACATGCCGGCGCACCGATTCTCCTCCGTCAGCATGTCTAGATGCGAGCGCACTTCCTCGTTGAGGTCGGCTTCGACGCGGCGCGAGGAGAGCAGGTTGCCAAGAAACGCGCGTGCCTTGCTAAAGAGCGGCATCGACAGCCTCCTATTCGTAACGCAGCGCGACCATCGGGTCGATGCGGCTGGCGCGCCGAGCGGGAGCCAAACAGGAGCCCGCAGAGACTAAGCCCAGCAGGAGAATTACGGCCAAATAAGTCATGGGATCGAGCGTGGACACGCCGAATAAAAGACTGCTCATCGCTTGTGTACCCAGGGACGCCCCCACTAGCCCAATTGCGCATCCGATCACGGCGAGGACCATCCCCTGATAAAGGACGAGCGCCAGAATATCGGTCCGCGAAGCGCCCAACGCCGAGCGGATGCCAAGCTCGCGGAAGCGCTCGGTCACACTGGCGGAGAGAACTCCATAAATGCCAATGGCCGCAAGCATGAGCGCAACGATGGCAAAGGATTCAAACAACTTCAGCACGAATTTTCGTTCAGCCGCGGATGCCGCTAGCAGATCATCCATAGGGGCGACGCGAAGGATGGCCTGATTTTTGTCTACGGACCAAACGGCGTTTCGAATCGCGTGCGCGAGAGTCAAGGGATCGCCGTGGGTACGAACCACGAAGTACATGGCATCGTCGGCAAACCACTGCTGCTCAGTGCTGATGTAAACCGCGTCCAAATCGGTAACCGCGAGGGAAGTCTGCTTGACATTGGCGACCACCCCGACAACGGTGTACCACGGCCGATCCATCGGACCAACGTGAACGCGCTGGCCAATCGGATCGGCATCGCCGAATTCCCGCTTGGCCAAGGACTCGCTGATCAGAACAGCCGGAGGAGCGCTGGCGACATCGCGATCATTCAGCGAACGGCCGCGGCGCACGGGGATACCAAGAGTGTGAAAGTATTCGGGCGAGACGTCATAAAGAAAGACGTCGTAGCTATGCTGGTCTCTTTCAAAGAAAGTGCCGTAGGTCCCCGCAGTCAGACTTTCCCGTTTGTCGCCGAGCGGTAAGAGGCCAGTCAATGCTGCGGAGGAAACGCCGGGAACACGGCGCACTCGCCCCAGAGCATCGGTAAAGAACCGCCGCCTGGCATCGTTGTCGTCATACTTATGGCCGGAAGTTTGCACCTGCAAGGTCAAGACATGAGACGGCTGAAAGCCGGGGTCGATGGCAAGGAGTTGCTGGAGACTGCGCACCAAGAGCCCGCCTCCAACTAGCAGCAAGAATGCCAATGAAACTTCCGCGACAACGAGAGCGCGGCGTATGGTTTGATGACCGCCCGCGATGCGCTGGGCGCTGGGTTGAATGCCTTGGTTCAGATCGTGCCGCGAAGCGTACAGTGCGGGAACCAACCCGATTGTCATACCAATCAATGTGGTGACGGCAACGACAAAGACCAACACGGAAGAGTCCAGGGTGATTGCACCCGCACGCGGAAAATCCGGCGGAGCCAGCAGCACCAGCGCACGCACACCCAACTGAGCTACGATCATGCCGAGAATGCCGCCAAAGACTGAGAGCAGAATGCTTTCGGTGAGCACCTGACGCAGCATGCGGCTGCGGGAGGCGCCGAGTGCCACGCGCATGGCAAATTCACTGCGCCGCTGACTTCCGCGGGCAAGAAGAAGGTTGGTCACGTTCGCGCAAACGATGATGAGTACCAGCAAGACTGCGGCGAACACCGCAAGCAAAGCCGGACGCACATCGCGGGTCAACTCGTCTTGGAGGGAATTGACGATGAAACCAGAGCTCATGGAAGCCCAGGGCGCGCGAGGGAAATCCGGCACCGGCGAATTCGAGATGCTCCTGAGTTCTCGTGCAGCGTCTTCTTTAGTTGTACCGCTGTGAAGCCGCGCAATCATGCGCAGGTGATGTCCCCACTCGGTGGTCTGCAGGTCGGTGATTCGGGTCGGATCGTACTGCATAGGACACCAAAGTTCCGCCGAAGGAGCGAGGACGTTTTCGAAGCTGCTGGGCATGACGCCGATGATTTCGTAACTGTTGCCGTCGAGCGTTGCTGTTTTACCGATGATGTTCCGAGCACCATTGAAGCGTCGTTTCCACAGCGCGTTGCTGAGAATCGCGACTTTCGGTCCACGGAAGGTGGTGTCCGAGGACTGGAAGTCACGTCCCAAGGACGGCCGAATGCCTAACACGCGGAAGTAATTGGCGCTGACACTTTGTCCCTCCAGGCGCTCAGGCTCGTTTGCGCCGGTCATGGTGGGACGCCAAGGCTCGAGCGCGGCCGCGGACTCGAAGGAGTAGCTGCGCGTGGTCAACTCGCGAAACGTGTGAAATGTCACATCGGAACGCGAGCCTTGAAAAATGTCCCAGATCATCATCACTTGGCCGGCGTGCGGATAGGGCAATGGCGCGAAAAGGATTGGATTCATCGCGCTGAAGATCGCCGTTGTTGCGCCGATGCCGAGGGCAGAGTGAGAATGGCAACAGCAGTAAAGCCGGGAGATTTGCGAAGTTGGCGGAGGGCAAAGTGGGAATCGGCGAGGACGGAATGGAGCCAATTGCCGAGGCGTTGTTCGCGGACTTGTTCTTTGAGTTGTTCGACGCCACCGAGAGCGATGCGGGCGGCGCGTTGGGCTTCCTCGGGCGACATGCCGGCGCGCCGATTCTCCTCCGTCAGCATGTCTAGATGCGAGCGCACTTCCTCGTTGAGGTCGGCTTCGACGCGGCGCGAGGAGAGCAGGTTGCGAAGGAACGCGCGAGCTTTGTTGAAGAGCGGCATCGTGCTGACCTCCTATTCGTAGCGCAGCGCGACCATGGGATCGACGCGCGTAGCACGGCGCGCAGGAATGTAACAGGCCATTAGAGCCACGCTGGCAATCACTACACCGACGATTGCCAAGGTGAATGGGTCGTTGGCGCTGACACCGAACAACAGGCTGGCAATGAGCCGTCCGCTGAGAATTGCCGCGATGATGCCAGCACCCAATCCAACCAGCACGGGGGCCATGCCCTGACGAAGAACCATGCACAGCAGGTCTTGCAGGTTGGCTCCGAGGGCTATGCGGATGCCGAGCTCCTGGCGACGCTGCTCGACTGAATAGGCAACGACGCCAAAGATTCCCAGAGAGGCGAGCAGCAGCGACGACAAGGCAAACACCTCTGCCAGGAGCAGTGGGAATCGCCGGTCGTCCACCGAACTGGAGACAATTTCGGACATGGGCCGGACATAGGTGACAGGCACATCGGCGTCGATTTTCTGAATGAGATCGCGCACTGCGCCGGCATTGGCCGTAGGCTCGTTGGTGGTGCGCAAAACAATACCTGCAGAGGTTGGGACAGAGAGGGTGTTGAACCAATCCGGGACATAAACCATCATCACGGGCGGCTCATCCAGTTGGATGGTCCGAATATCGCCGACTACGCCGACGACTTCCGCCGGCAGGTCCGGACCCCATTGCGTAATGCAGGTCTGCCCCACGGGATCCTTGCCCGGCCAGAAACGTGCGGCCACGCTTTCCGACACCACGACAATTTTTCGACCATGATCCGCGGGACCAAAGATCCGGCCGTGCAACACAGGTATGCCCATCGCGGAGAAATAATCCGGGCTAACCGGGCGATAGTTGGCCTGTGGCTCTTCGGCATGATTTTGTGCTGCTTCCGAAGTGGTAATTCCTGTGACGCTGCCTTCGCCGCCAAGCGGAGGAATGCTGACCCAACCGGCCGCGCGAATGCCGGGGAGAGATTGAAGTCCGGCAAGCACGCGCTCATAAAAGTGCAAACGAATGGCGGGGTCGGAGTAGGTTTGCGGCGGCAGGTCGACGCCAGCCATTAAAACGTGGTCCGTGGCAAATCCCGCACGAACGCGCAGAAGCTGCCCGAGACTGGCCATCAACAGTCCCGCGAGCACAAGAAGTACCGTAGTCAGGCCAACTTCGAAGCCGATTAGGCTTTGGCGCAGGCGGCGCGTTCGGCCGCTCTCGGTTGTGGACGTGGCGGTGGATTTGAGAGCGTCGACCGGCTGCGAGCGAGCGACTCGCCAAGCAGGAAAAATTCCGAAGATGGCGCCGGTCGTAACGGAAAGGCCCACGGCGAACAACAGAACGCGTGTATCCATGTGCACTTCGTCGAGACGCGGGATGCCGGCCGGAGCCAAATGAACGAGCCACTTGACGGCGTTGTTTGCGATGTAGATGCCGAGCGCTCCGCCAGCCAAGCTCAAAAGGAACGACTCGGTCAACAGTTGACGCAAAATGCGAGCGTGGCTGGCGCCCAAGGCGGCGCGGATGGCGGCTTCGCGCATACGGCGGGGGGCGCGCGCGATTAACAAGCTGGCGAGGTTGGCGCAGACAATCAGCAAGACGGCCGCTACCGCACAAAGCAGAAAGAGCAAGCCACGACGCGCCGGACCGACGACTTTGGCTTCGAGAGGAACGAGCGCCGCGAGCAAATCGAGTTTTTCATTCGCTTGCCTGGCGATTTGCGCCTGGACGACGTTCAATTCCGCCAGCGCCTGCTGTCCAGTCACTTCGGCTTTCAGCCGAGCCACGGCGGCGAAATCGAACTCGCCGATTAGAGGCTGCTCGTACTCCAAGGGGCCGTTCAACGGCCGGAAAAAAGCGATGCGCGAATAGGTTTCGCCGCCGCTTAGCGCCGGAGGGAATCGAAACGACGGCGGCAGAATCCCGACGACCTCATGAGGAATACCGTCTAGCGTGATGATTTTTCCGATAGCTGAGGGATCCGCTTGGAAACGATCACGCCAGAACGCGTCCGTAAGAATCACGACATGGCCGCGGCCGGGGTCATCCTCTTCTGTGCGAAAGCTCCTGCCGAGAACCGGCCGGGCGCCCAGGACCGAGAAAATATTCGCGGACGCTCGGACGCCGTGGAGAACTTCCGGCTGCCCCTGACCGGTAAGGTCGGCGGTGGTGCCTTCGGCGATGGCTACGTCTTCAAACGAGTGAACTTGCTTCTGCCAGATGCGAAAATTCTGGAGATTCGCGCCCAGCGTGGGATAGAACTTCGCGAGTTGCGGGACAATCTCGCGGACAAGATAGAGCCGTTGAGGATCACGATAGGCTAACGGACGCAGCAGCGCGCTGTTCACTACGGAGAAAATCGCCGTCGTCGCGCCGATGCCGAGAGCCAGAGTGAGGATGGCGACGGCGGTGAAGGCGGGGGACTTGCCGAGTTGACGAAGGGCGAAGCGGGAATCGGAATAGACGGAATGGAGCCAGTTGCCGAGGCGTTGTTCGCGGACTTGCTCTTTGAGTTGTTCGACGCCACCGAGTTCAATACGCGCCGTGCGCTGCGCTTGCTCCTGGGACATGCCGTCGCGCAGGTGTTCGTCGGTCATCATTTGCAGATGGGAATGGACTTCCTGGTCTAGATCCGTTTCCATGCGGCGCGAGAAGAACAGGTTGCGAAGAAACGCGCGAGCTTTGTTGAAGAGTGGCATGGGGACTCCTCTCTAGGAGTTCGCGATGGGACGACTCTCTTTTATTGAGCCCGGGAAGGAAGAGAGATTCATCGCGAAAGCGTGCAATGGAAAACCGTAGCTCACTTCGCGGACTCCGTTCGGAATGACGGGTTTGTCATTTGTCACAACGACGGGGTTCGCCGTTTGTGGACGGATGGCGGATTTGTGATTTGTGGGCATGTTGTTAGGAGGCTTCGAGGGCTTGGGCGATGGCCCAGGAGACGCGGCCCCAGCGTTTGGTTTCGACGTCGAGTTGCTTGTGGCCGGCTTTGGTGAGGCGGTAATACTTTGCGCGGCGATTGTTTTCCGAATCTCCCCAGAAGGAGGAAATCCAACCTTCTTCTTCCATGCGATGGAGGGCGGGGAAGAGGGAGCCGGGTTTGACGAGAAAGGTGCCGGAGGTGAGCTGCTGAATTCTGCGGGAGACTCCCAAGCCGTGCAGCTCGCCGGCGACCAGGGATTTGAGGATCAGTAGGTCCAAAGTGCCTTGCAACAGGGTGGTCGGTTGTGGATCCAAAAGGGTTCTCCTATCGAAGATCGATAGGATGATAGGACGAGACATATAGAGTGTCAATAGGAATGAAATGTAGCGGAGTAAAGCTGGCCGATCTAAAATTCGGCCACTACACAGGCTAGTGGTTGAGGGACTGTTCTGGCGTGTGGGTCTGGAGTATGATTTCCGACCTAGCCAGCCTTGTGTTTGGGACACCTATGGAGGTGCGTATGGCTGCACCCACACCCAGCAGCACTGAAGCGGCCCGAGTGGCAGCGCTGGACCGCTATGCCATTCTGGATAGCGAACCTGAGGAGTCCTTCGATGATCTGGTGATTTTGGCGGCGCATATTTGCCAAACGCCGATCGCGATGCTGTCTTTGGTGGATGACCACCGGCAATGGTTTAAATCGAAGTTCGGCGTGGAAGTGCGGGAGACTCCGAAGGAATTTTCGATTTGCGCGCATGCGATCAAGCAACACGACCTGTTCATCGTGCCGGACACGACCAAAGATGACCGATTCCGGGAGAACCCGGTGGTGACTGGGGAGCCGCACATTCGCTTTTATGCCGGGGCGCCGCTGGTGAATGAGGATGGCTATGCGCTGGGCACACTTTGTGTGGTGGATAAGCAACCGCGCGAGCTTGACCCGGCGCAGAGAGAAGCGATCACAGCGCTCAGCCGGCTGGCGCTGCGGCAAATGGAATTGCGCATGAATCTGCAACTGCTGAAGGACGCACTGAACGATCGGACCCGGGAAGAACACGCTCGGGAAATGGAATTAAAACGGTTGGAAGAAAAATTGGTACGCGTGATGGGCCTGCAGATTTAGATTAGCGCTCGAGCATCGGGAGAACCGAAGAGCCAGTCTCAAAACTCGAGGACGGGCCACGTAGCCGAGAAAATGGAAAAAAGAAAAGGCTCCGACGAAGGATCGGAGCCTTTTTTAGTGTGTGAGACGAATCAGGCCTGGGAGGCTTTGTGGCAGCAACCTTCGCCAGCCGCACAGCAGTCCTTACCATTTTTGGCATTGCATGCAGTTGCGTCTTTGCCACAGCATGCTTTGCCATTCTTGGCGGCGCACTGTTTGCCGGATTTGCCGGCGCAGCAGTTCATTGCTGTTTGTGCGTCCTTACTATCACTCTTGCAGCAGGTGGCGTTCTTGCCGTGGCAACAGGACATCGTGTTCGACGCCTGGGTGCCTTTATCTTGATTCTTCATTTGGTCGCAACAAGCGCAACCGGACTTGCCGGGAGCGGTCCCCGAATCAGCAGGCGCGGACGGTGCCTGAACCTGCGGAGTAGCGGGGTTCGTGGTGCCTTGTTGCGCAGTGGCCGGGAGCCAGGCTAAGAGCGCGAGGATCAACGTCACAACGATCGTACGGGTTTTCATTTTTTCACCTTATAGAGAATTTTTTGTTCTTCGTTTGCGAAAGTGGGAGGCGCGTCCCACGCGGATACAGCCCCAGAAACGTGAATGGAAATGAGGAACGATCTCAGAGGCGAAGAACGGTGGAAGAAGTAGCCGGAGAGCCGGCGAAGGACGTGAGGGGAAGGAGCGCATGCTGGTTTCCCGCCGGGGTAACCCAGGCTGAAAAAGTTACGGGAACAAGCGCAAATTCGGTGCTGCCGGATTCTCTTACGACTGCGGGCGGGAGGGTGCTTTGTGAGCCACCGGTGACGGAGCAGCAGTCAGGATGAGGCGACAACAGGTGATGACAGATTGGCCCAGCGGATGAGGAGGAATCGGAGGGCGGCTGGGTCTCGTGGGGGCAGCAGCTATGGCGCGTAGGGGAAGGTTCAGGTTGGTAGGCAGGTGAAGCTCCTGCCAGCGCCGTAACTGCTGCCCGAGAGCGTTGGCCTTCACACTCCATAAGAGGCCGGTTGACGGTCCAGCCCAGGAGCGCGACGATCAAAACCACCCCGAGAGATCGTCTGGCCATTGCGTAAGGTATTGTGGAGCGGGGGCGGTTGGTTTTCTGTGACTGGCATCACTCGGTGTTGTTTAAGCAATTTTTCCAGGAACGCCGAACCGAGTATCCTAGCAAGGCCATGATTCATCGACGCTTGGGACACGTGTGGTTGGTCTGCTCCATTATCAGTTTGATCTTTTTTTGTTTGCCGCGGCAGACGCCGGCGCAGATTCGTAAGACCTGCCCCGGTGGAGTGACACTGAAGGTTAGTGCCGGGAGCACACCGCAAGGCTCACTTCTGATGACCGAAATCGTTGGTGCAAAGGCGCTCCCGAACGCTGCCAGTGAATGGGATGGGCGGCCCATCTCTTTGTGGCATGAGGAAGAATCGGCGGGACTGCGCGGGCTAATTGGAGTGGACCTGGAAAAAGCGCCGGGACGCTATGAATGGAAGGTGTCTTGGGCGGGCCAGGATGGCGATGCTCAAACGTGCGGCGTGTTCATCAACGTGCGAGCGGGGAAGTATCCGGTCGAGCGTCTGAAAGTGGAAAAACAGTTTGTGCAGCCGAATCCGGAGCAAGAAAAACGGGCGCAAGAAGACCAGAAAAAGATGCAGGCCATTTACGACCATGTGACGCCGGAGCGTCTGTGGGACGGGAAATTCCGTATGCCACTGAAGGTGATCACAACGCACGGAAACTTCGGGCGGAGACGGGTATTGAATGGAGAGGCGCGCTCTCCACATGCTGGCGTGGATTTTCCGGCACAAACGGGAACGCCGGTGTATTCATCGCAAGCAGGCAAAGTGGTCTTGGCCGAAAATCTGTATTATTCCGGGAATACCGTGGTGATCGATCATGGTTATGGGATCTACACGATGTATGCGCATTTATCTGAAATTGGAGTGCAACCGGATGACCTGCTGAAAGCCGGACAGGAAATCGGCAAAGTGGGGGCTACAGGCCGGGTTACGGGGCCCCACCTACATTGGGGCCTGACCATCGACCACGCCCGGGTGAACGCCATGGACATCGACGAAGTACAGCCCTGAGGCAGCGAGTTGGCCCGCTATTTCAGAGCTATTTCAAATAGGTCCGCACAATCTCAATAAGGTCTTCGGCGGCTTCCGCAGAAGATTTCGTTTTGCGCGGCATGTGGTTCAGGATGTGATCCTCCATGAGCTCGCCCATGAGGCTATTAATGGCGCCACGGGCGGCGGCGAGGCGTTGTAGGACATCGGCACAGTGGGCGTCTTCTTCGAGAGCCCGGAGCGCGGACTCCAGTTGGCCCATGACCTTTTTGGTTCGAGAGACCAATTCCACTTTTTCGCGAGAAACATGTGACATAGTATTTGACTACCCTAGGGGGGTATGGTATCAAGAGAATGGCGCCAGGCGCAACGCATTCCCAAGACTACTTAGGTTAAGCCGGATGCGGCCAAGACGAAAGGCCCGGAAGCACGGGAAAAGGAAGGAGGGGCCATGTTACAACTCGTTCATCAAAAAAAGGGGGCCCCTCCGGCATCCTCGATCTATTGCAGGTGGATTCGTGACACCCGGAGAGAAGGCGCGCCGCTAATAGCCGTGTGGATGGACAGCGAGATGCGGGGTTTTGAGAGGGAATTTGCATTGTATTCGGACGGTGAAGTGTTACCCGAGACCTTGGAAGAGCCGGGTGGGACGAAGTGGTTCGTCTGGGCAGTGCCGCAGCGCAATCAAACAAATCGCAGCCAATATTCATGAATTGTAGCGGTCCAGAAAAAGGCGGGCCCTTGGGCCACACGCTGCTCGCGGTGCGGCTATGGACTGTGGTGTTGCTGGCCCTATTCTGTGGACCGGTTTTGTTCGCGCAAGATAATCCGCCGGGTAGCAACGCCGACCAACCCGATGGAGTCGCGTCGAGTCTGACTGGTGACGATCCCCTGACCACGATGTTCCCGCACGCCGAGTGGGACCGTATCTGGCTTTCCGGGCAGGCTAATTTCATTTCGCAATACCACCCGTCTTTTTATTCGCCGTATGAAGGAAAAAACAGCTTGTCGCCGGGAGCGCAGGATGCCACATCGCGTGTGCTTACGCTGTACACCGGTTTGCGGTTGACCGACTCGACGGAATTTCTATGCGACGTGCAGGAGACGGGTGGCCGGGGTTTGGGCAATGCGTTGGGTGTCGCCGGCTTTTTCAATTTGGACGTGGTACGCAATCCATATCTGAGCAAGGCGCCGTATGTAGCGCGATTGATGTGGCATCAAATCATCCCGCTGGGGAGTAAGAAGGTGGTGGCGGAGCGCAACCCGTTTGCATTGTTTCGTGAATTGCCGGAGCGGCGGCTGGAAGTGAGATTTGGGAAGATGAGCCTGGCTGATTTTTTCGATGTGAACACGTACGGCTCTGACAGCAACTTCCAGTTTATGAACTGGACGGTGGACAACAATGGAGCATACGACTATGCCGCCGATACGCGCGGGTACACCTTTGCGGCGATGTTGGAATATCACGACCGGAATTACGTGCTGCGGTTTGCGGAAGCGCTGATGCCCAAGGTGGCCAATGGAATCCACCTGGACGCCGATCTGGCCAGAGCGCGTTCCGAAAACATAGAGCTGGAACTGCACGGGCGAGTGCTAAGGAAACGGCCAACTGGGACGTTACGGTTACTGTCGTTTGTGAATCACGCGAATATGGGCGATTACAGCCAGCAAATCGATGAATGGCTGGCCGATCACGCGACGCCCGTTCCAGAAATCACGGATCATCCATTGCAGACGACGGTCAAATACGGCTTCGGCGTAAATTTCGAACAGCCGTTAAACGATTGGCTGGGGCTGTTCGGCCGGTGGGGATGGAACGAGGGACAGCATGAATCCTACGCCTACACGGAAGTGGATCAAACGTGGGAAATCGGATTGGGTGGAAACGGGGTGCACTGGGGAAGACCAGCGGATCGCATGGGATTAGCGTTCGTGAGCAATGGAATCAGTAAGGAGCACGCGCAATACCTTGGTTACGGAGGGCTGGGCTTTTTGCTGGGGGATGGCCGATTGAATTATGGGCGGGAAAATATCGTCGAGAGTTATTACACAGTGCACCTCTGGAGAGGGGTTTATCCCGGAGTAGACGTGCAGTATATGGGGGACCCTGGCTATAACCGGGACCGCGGGCCGATATTTGTGGCGGCTTTGCGACTACACCTGGAGTTTTAGGGGGCACACGGCTGGAGTGGCTCAGTGGGCCTGAGCCACTTGCGCAGTTGCGTCGGCCATGCGCATGCGCGTCGTTTTCACAATCGAAGCGAAGCGGCGTGTCAGTTCGCGGATGCGGTCGGGTTTGTGCAAGAGCATAGATTCATGGGGGATCAATTCCTTCCCTACGCTGAGGGCGGCTGCGCCAGCTAACAGGTAGTGAGCCGCGTTTTGCTGGGTGATGCTGCCGCCGGCGATAAGCGGAATGTCCGGGAAGGGACGCCTCAGCGAACGAATATAGTTCTCCGCACCGACGGCGGAGCATGGGAATACCTTCACGAAATCGGAGCCGGCTTTCCAAGCCGACAGGATTTCAGTCGGGGTGAGGGCACCACTCATCATGAGGACATTGGGATTCTCGGCAACGCACTTTACGGTGGGAATGTCGAGGGCCGGGTTGGTGATGAAGAGGGCTCCGGCATCCATGCATTCGCGCGCGGTCATGGGATCGAGGACGGTGCCGGCACCAATGATCACCGCGGGAATTTTCTTGACGATTTCCCGGATGACATCAATGGCGCCCGGAACGGTCATGGTCACTTCGATAATGGGGATGCCGCCATGGGCGACCTCCTGGACCGCGAAACTGGCATCTTCCGCGGAAGAGGTGCGGATGACAGGAACGAGGCCGACTTCCTGTACGCGGATGCGCAATTCTTGCTTATTCATGGCGTAGGGACTCCCGGGACGGCAGCGCCACAGATGGCTACAGTGAACAGAGCTTCTGCCAGCATTATAGTGCCCGGGCCCAAAAATTCCAGAGGGTTGGCGATAACCTGTAAAACATTGCGGTGCTAGACTGGGCGAGGTAGGTGGATATGGCTGCCAAAAAATCGAAACGTAAAAAGACAAACGCTGCGAAAAACACAAAAAAAACGACGAAAAATAAAAGGACGAAGGATTCGCCGCGGGCGAAGACAAAGAAGGTATCGACGAAGCGGAAAGCGGCGCCGAGGACGAAATCTGTGCGGCGGCGGGTGCGGGGCCAGGGAGCTCCTGGAGAACTGGTATCGTACGAAGCACGAGGTTTGGGTGCGCGAGCAGGTGGCCAGTCTGGTGATATCCAGGGGCTTCCAGTGAGGCCGGATGTCGACTCCGAGAGTGTGGAGGAGTTATTGGAGGAGGGGCAATCGTTTGAGGCGGAGGTGGTCGACGGAGTGGAAAATGCGCCCGAGCCGGACCAAGGAGAAATCCGAACGCGAGAAGTGGAAGAGGATGATGTGCCGGAGGAGTATCAAGGACCCGAGGAAGATCGCGAAAAGCACTAATTTTCGTGACCTGATGGTGTCGGTAAATGCGAGTTGGGATCATCGCTGACACTCATGGGCTGTTGCGCCCTGAAGCAGAGCGCGCGTTGGATGGCGTCGATTTGATCATCCATGCCGGAGATGTGGGGGATTCGGGAATTTTGACAAGATTGAAAGGGATTGCACCGGTGTTCGCGGTGCGCGGGAATGCGGATACGGCTCCCTGGACGCAGGAACTGCCTGCGACGACGGTGGTGGAAGCGGATGGGGCGAGCTTTTACGTCCTGCACAACCTAGCTGAGCTGGACTTGCGTCCCGAGGCCAGCAAATTTGATTTTGTGGTTAGCGGGCACAGCCGCCGGCCGGAACAATGGGAGAGGAATGGAGTGGTTTATATCAATCCCGGGAGCGCCGGACCGAAGCGGTTCCACCTGCCGATCACGTTGGCGTTGGTGAATCTGGAAAAGCGCCCGTGGAAAGCGGAATTCGTTCAGCTTGCGAGATGAGCCAAATGCCCAAGCCGACTGGTGTAAACTGATGTTAACAAGTCGGGTAGAACGGGAACGTGCGGGCGGCTGCTGGCCGTGCCTGACGGGGCACCCGCAACCAACTTAGTGGCAGAAGTACTGGCGTACTGTGCGAGAAGGCGGTAGAGTTAGTACCGCTCAGCTATAGGTCCGCTGCGCGTTGGTCAGATAAACTGATCCATCGACTTGGCCGCATGTTTATTGTCGCCGGTACAAGGCACTTGCCCCGTGCCTGGCATGCGGAACCGAGGGCTTGCGTGGCCCGAGGTTAAGGCGGACCCAGATTGTTGAGGAGAAGGTCCCCATGGGCGTTCTACATTTCCGATATAGAGAGCGTCGGCGAACCCTGCGCGTAGCCATGGCCCTGCCTCTGATTGTGCACGGTGAGAATGAAACCGGAGAGAAGTTTTGTGTGCGCGCGGTCACGCGCTCGATCAATCAGCAGGGGGCATTGCTGGCTATGGAGGAAACGGTCGTGCCCGGGCAGCCGCTCATGATCGTCAACGAGAACACCAGCCGTTCGATGGAGGCTCGGGTAGCTTCCGTACGCCGGGATCGCGAAGGCAAGTTATTTGTGGGTCTGGAGTTCGTGAATCCCGAGGTGAATTTCTGGATGATGACGTTCCCGTTGCCGGGAGCCAGGCCGTTGCGGCGCGCGTCCAACGGCAAGAGTTAACTGCAGGCGCTTCTTTCCGTTCCCATTTAAATTTTGCGCTATTTGTTTGTTGGGCGCGTTTTGCGTTTGGGCATTTTGCTGTTGCTTCGTTTGAGAGAGCGGACTTTCGAAGCCAGGGATTCGCGAACGGTGCGCGGCAACTTTGCGGCCACGAGTTCGTAGGATTTGCGAAGTAGGGCCATCACTTCCGCAGTTGGCGGGGTTTCCGGTTTTTCAATGGCAATCCATTTTGCCCTGGCCAAATACGGTGCAGGAATAATTCCGGGACGCTCCACCAAATCCGCGAACTCTTCAGGGTCTGCCTTAATGGTAAGCCACAGGCGGGCGGGTTCGAGAGGGGCAACTGCAAACATCTTGCCTCCCACCTTAAAAACCAGATCATCTTCCCATTGAATTTGTTCTGTGGCACCGGGGAAGCCCAGGCAGAGTTTGCGCAGTTCATCGATTTTCATGCTGGTTGCCTTTTTGTCGAGACTGCTGCGGGGAGTCTAGCGTAGAGATTATCTGTGAGAAAGAGAATTGCGTTTAACATAGTGCGAGCGACAGGAATAGCGAGGGAGAATGAAAAAGCACTGGCAAGCTGTAGTTACGGGGATGGCGCTTTTGTTGGCATTTCACATTTTTGCGCAGGAGCCTGCGGCGAAACGCGAACCACTCACTTTTTCTTTGGACTGTGCTGGAGGGGATTGTCCCTTGTTAAAGGGGATACCGCAAACCAGAGGGATGCGCAGTGGATCCGTCCGGCTGAAGCCGGGGGAAAGCGTCGGCTGGCATTCCACTGGCCAGAATGAGGAAGCGCTTACGATATTACGCGGCAAGGGCGCGGCGAACATCGCGGACCACGCGGACGTACCGCTGCAAGCTAATATGCTGGCTTATATTCCGCCGGGCACCCGGCACAATGTGACGAACACCGGGAGCGAATTATTAGAATATGTGTGGGTGGTCGCGCCAACGCCAAAGCCGTAGCGGGATATTCGTACAGCCGATTACGTACAGTAGTGGACAACGCCGGGATCATTCCCACCGTAACTGCGAGTCCATTTGCCACAAAAGCTAGCGCTTCGCGTAGCGGCTGAAGAACGAGTCGGGCTTCCATTCCGGGCGAATTGGGGCATCGGCGGTGTCGATGAGCAATCGGAGGACAATCCCCTCGTAGAGCGCCGCGGCTTTCAGGTCGACCGGCTGATTCACATCGTCGGAAGGCGCGTGATAGCGGTAGGTCAGCCAATCTTTGAAGGTTTTTTGTTCCGGCGAGCCGAGTTCGAAGCCGACGTCCATGGCGATCGAAGGAACACCTTTGTGGATGAAGCTGTACTGATCGCTGCGGACGAAGGCATTGCGCAAGGGTTCGGGGTCCGCAATAGGTTTAACATCCATGGATTGCGCGACAGCAGCGGCGCGCGTACCGAGATCGGATTCGTCCAGTCCTAGGATTTTCAAGATTTTCAGCGGCACGATGGGCAAGAACATATCGATGTTGATATCGGCGACGATCGATTGAAGAGGCACGGTGGGCCTGCCGGCAAAATATTTGGAACCTAGTAGGCCTTTTTCTTCACCAGTGACCAAGAGGAACAGGACGGAACGCTTTAGTTGTTCGGGATGAGCTTTCAATTGTGCAGCCACGTCCATGACCACAGCACTACCCGCGGCATTGTCCATTGCGCCGTTATAAATACGATCGCCATTCACGGGCGCACCGATGCCGATATGGTCGATGTGGGCGGAGAGTACGATGTATTGGTCCTTCAAGGTGGGATCTGAACCGGGCAGTTTGCCGACGAGATTCGCGGACTCGACCTTCTTCGACAAGATGTCTGCGTTCGCTTCGAGCGCGACCTTCAGGGGAAAGTGGGGAAGGGGCTTGCGGTCTTTGGCGAGAGCGGCAATTTCCGCGAAGGTATGCCCGGAACCGGCGAAGAGAAACTCCGCCGAGGCTGGATTGAAAACAACGCCAATCTTGAGGCCGGCGGTTTCGTTGAACTCCGAATCAGCCAGATCCATGGAAGGATGATTGCGATTCAGAGCGATGCGGGTCCAGGGAACGTCCATGGAGGCTGGATTCGGAATAGCAATCATTCCGATGGCGCCCGCAGCGCGTAAAGTTTTCCAGCGTTCGGCCAGGGTCTGGTAATGGGAACCGAGCGCGGTGGGAATATCGGCAGGGGAGCCGGCGATGTACACCACGACTTTGCCGTTCAGATCCAAGCCTTGCAATTCGTCCAGGTCTTTTTCCGGAATCCTCAAGCCATAACCGACGAAGACCAGCGGAGCCTTGAGTTTGGTGGACTCGCGAGTGGAACGGGAGCTGATGAAGGCGTCATCGGCAAAGGAAAGTTTCTTGGTTTCGCCAGCGCCGACCAGCGCGAGAGACGATTTGTCCTCGTCGATTTCAAACTGCGTGAAGGCCACCGGCTGATAGAAACCGTTGGTGCCGGCAGGTTCGAGACCGGCTCTCTTGAACTGGTCGACGGCGTAGGCTTGGGCCTTGCGCAGACCTTCGCTGCCGGTGTCGCGACCCTCCAGCGAATCATCCGCCAGGAATTTGACATGACTCCACCAGGTGTTGCCGTCAAATGGGGTGGATGCGGCGGGCGTTTGCGCGCGAATGCCGATTGGGAGGAGCAGGAACAACAAGAATGCGAGTTGCGGCTTGGAACGCATGAGCGAATGCCTCCAATGAACATTGTGAACAGCTAGGAAGAACCCAGGTTCAAAATACGAATCTGGGGCACCCAATCTTATAGCAGAGAACGATGGACGGGCGAAGGCTTGGGATCTGAAGTTACTTACCTGTGTCGTAGGGCAGACCCTTTTCTGCCCAATCGACGGCGAAACTTGTGGGCAGAATCAGGGCGCGGAGATTGGTGAAACCCATGTCATGCAGTGCGGTGAACGCCGGGCGGAGATTCGGGCATCTGTCCATCGGGCAGCAGCCACAATAGATCACCAGTTTGGTTGAGCGCGGAAGTGTAGTGGCCCACTGCTTAATTTCGGCCAGTCCTGCGTCGTTGCCACCGCTTCCATGATACTGCGCGCCTTTTATGTGACCCGCGCCATAGAGACGCTGGAAGCCAACAAACAGAACTGTGGGTGGGGACTTGCTGTTCGCAAGTTCCTTGGCTAAATCGGGGGGCTGAACCGTTTGCGCCGCGGTCCATGGATCAGGGGAATTCTGGGCGCGCAGAAAGGGCAGGAGAAGCAGGAAGCAGAAAAAAAGAGGGAACAATGTAAAGGTGCGGAGAACGCGATTGGCAAGCATGATGAGCCCTCCTCAAGGCAACCGAGCATTTCAAAAAAACGGTGCAACCCGGCGGTCGACGCGGTTATTTCTTCTGGTCGGCGCGGGTGCGGATCAGTTTGGCAGCCGAGGTGCGCAAAGTTTCCGGGACGTTTTTGTTGAGAGACAACTTTTTGAGATCCACCGCGTTGAGCATGGGCAACATGTGCAGAGTTATATCCAAGGGGCACTTTGGGTTGTTCATCAGGTTGCGCACGACGACGTAATTCTTGCGGAACACACGGTTACCGGCGATCAAGCGTAGAATTTCGTCGGTCAGGTTGGCCATGGCCGCGAAAGCCTCGACTTCCTGATCGGTGAGCCGGGGCGATTGCAGCACAGAGCGCTGCACAACTTTGTTCGAATCGCGAATCAGCGTGCGGCGTGCTTCGGAGCCGCCCTTGATGGCGAACTGTACGCGCTGGGCCACGGTCATTTTGCCGAGTTGCTGGAGCAGGGTCTGCCTGCGCTGGAGGTCGGGCTCCGCTTCCGCAGCGGCATCGGCCAGATGTTTCAGGTCATCGGCGACTGCGGTGCTTGCCAATTCGCGAAGAGTGTTTTTCTGGTCCGAGGTCAGATGGGGAGAGTGTTCGAGAGCGGTAGCGAGCGCGTGAGAGGCGGAGACGCGATCCAGTTCGTCCATCAGGAATTGAACTTGTGCGGAAGAAAAAAGCGGCACCAACGGGACCAAATGTTCACCGGCACAATTGCGATTCTCGAGCATGGCTTCGATCACACCGGTATGCTTGCTGAGATTTTTGCCCGCATAGGAGAACAAAGCTGGTAAGGCATTTTCGCGCTTCAACGCGGGTATGAAAAATTCGGGAGCGGTGGAGAGCAGAGCTTCCCCGGCATGGTTGGCGACCAGTTCATCGGGATCGTGGGCTAATGCGGCTAGAATTTCGACCCGTTCCACGGGGGGAATGTGTGAGCCACCGGCGCCGCAGACCGCAAGTTTTCGTTCGCGTGGGGCGCGGCCGTGCCGCAAATCATCCAGAACTTCAGGGCTGAGAGTTTCCACCGAGTGCCTGCCTTAAATCATCGTGATTCAATTTGATTGTACCGAACGATCCTGCCGAGCCAAGCGGACGAGTGGGCTGGCCGTTCAATTCCAGCAACACGGCTCCGGCGTTCGCAGCGGTCACTTCAAAACCGTCATTGGCTGTGAAATGGAAGCTTTGTGCGGCGCGCACTTGGTCGTAAAAGACCACCCTGCCGTCAGCAACCACCAGCAGATGCGTGGCGGAGTTGACGGAGACAAACAGGTCGAGCTGCCCGGAGGCGGGCTGGGGTGACGCATTGGATTGGCCCGAGGCATTCGCTGGCGAGCTTGCCATCCTGACCGCAGCAGGAAGAACGGGCGTGCTGGGTGGCGGAATGGTTGGCGCGGTGACTTGTGGATACTGCTTTGCAGTGTGGCGATTGGCGAAATGTTTCCAGGTGTAGATTCCGCCGAGAACGATGGCGGCAAGGATCACGAGCGCCCCGAGAATAAGCACGGCGGGCAGCCACTTGGGTGGAGGTAATTCGCTGTGTTGGGGAGGTTCTTCGGTAGCGGGCACTTGCGCGCCGTGCGCCAAGTCGTATTCACCCAGGAACGCTTCTTCGTCGAGACCAAGGTAACGGGCGATGGAGCGAACAAAGCCGCGATTGAAGACGCCACCGGGCAGCTTTTCCCAATCTTCATTTTCCAAAGCTTCCAGAAAACGTGGGCCAATGCGGGTGGCGGAAGTGATCTCCTGCAAAGTTACTTCGCGCAATTCGCGTTCGCGTTTCAGCCGCTCTCCGAAATTTCCCTTGGCCATGTCGTGTGCTCGCAAGGAATCAGTGTAGCAGCACTTGCGCGAATCACAGGTGTCGTGGCGCACAGGAAGAAGTGCGAGGAAGCGGGATGAGCTGGTGCCGCAGCTTCGGTGTGTGAACCGGCGATATGTCGACAACAAAAATGGCAACCTCCAAGACCCAAGTTCAAACTGCGAACCTGGGCCACCCGCCTATCTCACTGGTGCAAGTTAGGAACAGACTCGATTGACCGGGACAGCTTGCGGGAACAGGTGCGTCTTCGTATAGTGCGGGAATGTACGGGATTTGGTTGCTTTTGCTTTGTATTGTCCTGGGACTCTGCGGGGTTAGCTATCTCGGCTATCTGTCGTGGCGAAAGATGGGCTCCGGGACACGGATTGCCGGTGTGTTGCTGCTGGTGCCCCATTTTCTACTTGTGGTATGCATCGTCGTGTCGCTTTTATGTGGTCACCCACCGCAAGGATCGCGTGGTTTCAATGTGCAGTTTTTCTGTAGCGTTCTCATGGTGTTCATTCTGCCGCTTCCGGTTTTGGTGGGCACATTGGTGGCCCTCTGGATGTTCAACCGTGCACGAATTGGTTAGCGGGGCTGGCTTGCGCCTTCGGTTTGGGGGTACATGCGCTGGAATTCGGGGTCGTCGTGGAGGAGGGCGAGATCGGGGTCACGGCGAGCCCAGGTGGAGTCTTTGAACCCCGCTTCCCAGGCAGAGCGGAGAGTGTCGAGCGCTTCCTTCTTGCGGTTCAACATGGCGTAAGTGCAGGCGGCATTGTAAAGAATCGAGGCCTCGTTGGCGCGCAAGGTGAGAGCCAGTTGCAGTTCCTTGAGCGAATCATCGACGCGGCCAAGTTCGGCATAGTCGGTAGCCAGCAAAATGCGGGCGCGGGCATCCTCGGGCACTTGTTTCAGGTGATTTTCGAGCGCGCCCATGCGGCGCATCAGCAAGTTGCGATAGGACTCCTTTTTTCCTAGCGCGCCCAAGGCGTTGGCGATGGGGATGTAAACGTTGTAGTCCTCACCGCTTACCTCGAGAGCATTTTCGGTGGCTTCCATGACTTCCTGATAGCGGCCGGCGGAAAATAATGCGCGGCAAAGTAAGTAGTAGGCGCCTTCACAGTCGCGTTTGCGTTCGATGGCTTTCTGAACCATGCGCACGGCTTCGTCGTGCAAATCGGTGGCATATAAAACCCATGCCTGGCTGACTTGTACTTCCGGCAAATCCCAGCGTAGAGCTACCGCTTTTCCGGAAGCGTTCCGAGCGCGCTCGACCCAGATCGCGTCGCGGCTGTAGTTGCAATAGAACATGGCGCAGGCGTTGGCGCAGGCGGCATAGGCGAGGGCGAAGCTGGGGTCCATGGCGACGGCGTTTTCAAACATCTGCAGGGCAAACTCGAGGTCCTGTCGGGTCTGGCGGCGGGCGTAGCGTTTTCCACGAAGATACAAATCGTAGGCCTGCAGATTCTCAGTTGGTTTGACCGCCAGGGCTTCCAGTTCCTGAGGGGAGAGAGTGACGCGCAAGGCTTCGGCGATCTTGCGAGCGATTTCGTCCTGGACTTCGAAGACATCCTTCATTTCGCGGTCGTAGCGCTCGCTCCACAAGGGAAAATCGGTGCTGGTGTCGACAAGTTGGGTGGTGATACGCAAGCGGTTACCGGCGCGGCGCAAGGTGCCGGTTAAAACATAAGCGGCCTTCAACTGCTGCCCGATTTGCGCGGGGGTGAACTGCTTGTCGCGGAAAGCGAGGACAGTGGGGCGCGAGTAGGTGTTCAGGCCGCGAATCTTGGAAAGTTCGGTGATGATGTCTTCGGTGATTCCGTCCCGCAGATACTCGTCTTCGCGGACGCCACTCAGGTTTTCGAAATAGAGGACCGCGATGGATTTAGTGGCTGGCTTAGGGTGACCGGACTTAGATTCCTGCAATTCCGCGGCGCGTTTGCCTCCCGAATCAAGATCACGTTTTAAGCGGTTCAGGTCGGTTTTCAGTTCGGTGGCGGATTGACAACGGAGTGAGCGGTCTTTTTCAAGGAGTTTCGATAGGATGCGTGCAAACTCGGGCGGCAGAACCGGATTCACATCCAGGATGGGCTCCGGTTCGCGATTGAGAATGGCGTCAAAGACGATGGCGGAGGTATCACCCCGGAAAGGGAGCAGACCAGTAGCCATCTGGTAAAGCACGGTACCCAAGGAAAACAGATCGGTGCGAGCGTCGACAAGCTGGCCGCGGGCTTGCTCCGGCGACATGTAGGACACGGTGCCCATGGTAGTGCCGGGGGAAGTGAGTTCCGCGCCGAGCATGGTGTCCATACTCGAGGGAGTGGAGGTTGGCTGCAAAATTTGGGTGCGCTCAATTTTTGCCAGGCCGAAATCCAAGACCTTCACCTGGCCACGGTCGGTAACGAAAAGGTTGGCGGGCTTGATGTCGCGATGCACAATCCCTTTGGCGTGTGCGGATTCCAGCGCGTCGGCAATCTGAATGGCCATGGGCAGCAATTTGTCTATGGAAAAGGGATGACGGGTCATGAGTTGACCGAGAGTCTGGCCCTCGAGCAGCTCCATCACCAGGAAGTGCTGGCTGTTGTGTTGTTCGATGGCGTGGATCGTGCAGATGTTCGGATGATTCAACGCCGAAGCCGCGCGCGCTTCCCGTTGAAAGCGCTCGATCAACTGGCTGTCTTGCGCCATGGCTTCCGGCAGGAGCTTCACCGCGACGCGCCGGCCGAGCCGCGAATCTTCCGCTTCGTAGACGACGCCCATCCCGCCGCTGCCCAGCTTCCGTGTCACCTTGTAATGCGAAATGGTTTGTCCGAGGAAAGAATCCGCAACAGTCATGGCCGTTCGATACTAGACTGGCCCTGAAAATCGGTCAAGTTCGTGGTCCGCGAGCCCGGGAAATCGCGGTTTCACAAAAAGAGGGAGGGCACGGGTGAGCGCATTGGTCATGTGACGCGGCCAATGGGAGCACTTGAGAGGAAGGCGTGTGGGTTCGTTCAGCTTTTTTTCGAGGTCACCGCAAAGAAAGCGGCGGCCTCCTGGTGAATGTGCTCTTTGCCACAGTGTGGGCACTTGATTTTGCCCTTTTCATGTTCCGCAAGGCTGAGGATGACTTCGAACGGCTTCTTGCAATCTTCACAGTAAAACTCGTAGCGGGGCATGAAGACCTCCGTGGGGAACCAGAGGGATGAGGTTATGAGGAGGGTTTACGCCCGGGGGATGACGGTGTCAAGAGATACGCGGCCGACCCGAGCGATCTAAAGATCATGCACCACATAGGATTCTTGCGAGTTCGCCGATGGCGAGAAGGTGACGCCTGTACCACGTCCCGGTTGCGTATCATTTTCGCATCCGCCTATACTGACCGAGTCTGGTTGGGAATACGTGTATGCGTTAAGAGGCCGGAAAGTTCGGCCGAGCCATTGACTTCCAAACATCCGGAGAAACGTGCTTTCGTGAGCCTTGACGAAATCAAGCAGTTTCCGACGGTGGAACGCCGGCGCAATGTGGGCGTGCCCGGAGAGCGCCGCGAAGCTGGAGAAGTGGCGGTTTTCCAGGAATTGGGGAAGGCGCTGACGTCGTCGTTGCAGCTCGATCAAGTACTGCGAACGATTATGGAGAAGATTGACGAGTTTTTGAGACCGGACAACTGGTCGCTGCTGCTACTGGACGAAGCCAAGCAGGAACTGTATTTCGAATTGGCGGTGGGAAAAGCATCGCAGGCATTGAAGGATGTGCGCATCAAGCTGGGGCAGGGCATTGCGGGTTGGGTGGCGCAGCACGGCGAAGTGGTGATCGTGCCAGACACGACCAAGGACACGCGCTTCTTCGGCAAAGTGGACGAAAAAACCAAGATGGAAACACGGTCGATCGTGGCGGTGCCGGTGAAATTCCGCGATACCTGCCTCGGGGTAATCGAGTTGATCAACTGTGTGGGGGTGGAAGGGTTCGACCCGCGGGACCTGAAGCTGCTGGAAGCGCTTTCCGATTTTGCGGCGATTGCGCTGGAAAATGCGCGGCACGTGAAGCGCATCCACGAGCTGACCATCAAGGACGATTGCACTTCGCTGTACAACGCGCGGCACATGGGATTTATTTTGGATACGGAGATTTATCGTTCGCAGCGCTATAACTACGAATTCTCGATCGTGTTTATCGACCTGGACCACTTCAAGCTGGTGAACGATACCCACGGGCATCTGGTGGGGTCGCGGCTGCTGGCGGAGATGGGTGAGGCGCTGAAAACCAATTGCCGCCTGATCGATTTTGCGTTTCGTTACGGCGGAGACGAATTTGTGATTTTGCTGCCGCAGACCTCAAAGGAAAATGCCATTAATGTAGCGCGGCGCTTGCATAAACTGATTCGTGAGACGGTATGGCTGAAGAATGAAGGGCTGAATATCCAGATCACGCCGAGCGTGGGCCTGGCCGCGTATCCTATCGATTCCAAGAGCAAAGAGGGATTGCTGCACTTGGCGGATGAAGCGATGTATCTGGTGAAGAATACGGACCGCGACAATGTGGCCGCGGCGAATATGGGAATTTTACCAGTGCAATCCGCGGCAGACGCGGCTGGGGAAGCTGGGGCGTAGGAGTTTCCCGGAGTTTTGTTCAAGTCTGAATTTCACGCCCTGCCTACATATGGCCGATCTAAAGTTCGGCCACTGCACGAACCACCGATGCTTCGTTGTACACCTGCTGGGAATTTTGGTTAACTACAAACATGAAGAGAAGTGAAGCCGCCCGGTACGCGCGCTGGTCTGCGCTGACCGCCTTGTTGCTGGCGCTGGTCACCGGCGGAATTTACCTGGATCGCCAATGGGTAGCTCACGTGGAGCGCAAGAAGGCTCCGCCACCACTGGCCGGGGACAAAGAACGGCAATCGATTGGCCTGACGGTCTCCAAGAATGAAGGTGACCGCACAATATTCACGATACAGGCATCCAAATCCACCGACCTGAAAGGGCAGGACATCAGCCTGCTGGAGGACGTGAACGTCACCGCGTTCGGCAAACTGGGTGATCGGCATGACACCATCCACTCGCACAGTTGCCAATACGCCAAGGCTAATGGCGGAATCGAATGCAGCGGCGAAGTACAGTTCGATCTGCAGAGTGCCGCCGATCTTGCCCGAACGCAAAGCGACAAGAATGCCAATCCGAACATCATCCACGTTGAAACCAGCGCTGTGACTTTCGATGCGAAATCCGGGAAGGCCACGACCAGCCAGCCGGTCACATTTACGCTACCGAATGGAAATGGCGAAGGTGTCGGTGGAACGTATTTATCTCAAGAAGGTGCGTTGCGGCTGGAGAAGGACGTGAGAGTCACGCTGCATCAGACCGGGCCATTGGCCGCGGGCAAGAAGCCGGAAGCAGCAACAACGGATGTGATTCTGCATGGCACCAGCATGGAAATGGGCAAGCAGTCTCGCAAGGTGGTGTTGAACGGGCCGGCCACCGCAACCACGCCGACGCAGGACCTCAGTGCCGGGCAAATGACGGTATACCTCGATGCACAGAACCGCGCACAAACGATGGTCGCCGAGCCCGGCAGTTTAAACCAACGGCCCATGTTGGTTTCCAAAGGAGGAAAGGGACCGACCGGTTCGGGAACGTTGTACGCCGACCTGATGACGGCACATTTGGCGCCCGAAGGTTGGGTGCGCACGATCGAGGCGGTGGGAAATCTGCAAGGGAAGTCCGAGAGTGGAGACGTGCAGGCGGACCGCGCTGATGTAGAAATGTGGGCAAAGGTGAATGAGGCGAAACTGTTGACACTTCGCGGGAATGTTCACCTGAACCAGCTGGACTCGAAGACCGGAACGCAAAAGAAGCTGACCACCAGTGTCCTGCAGATGAACTTTGCGGGTGGGAAACCGGGAGAACCGAACCCGATGCAGCATGCAGAAACATTGGCCCGGGGAACGATGGAATGGAATGACACAGCAACATCAAAATCCAAATTGAGTGCCGACAAGTTGTCGGTCGATTTCGGAGCCGCGGGCAAGGCGAAGGACCTCGTGGCGACAGGCAACGTGGAGACGGAACGAAAACTGGAAGGAAAAGAGACGCAGACGGCGACCGCCACAAATGGCGATGCGCAGTTGGACCTCAACGGTACGTGGACACAGATCAATCTGCATGGCAACGTGCATTTGAAGGATGGGGATCGCAGTGCGGAGGCGCAAAAGGCGGTGTTCGTGCGCGTGCCGCAGACGACAGTTCTGACCGGACAGGCCGTGGCGCGCGATCAAAGCAGCGAGACTCGGGCCACAAAAATCACCTTCAACCAAGACAGCGGGGACATCGAGGCGGATGGCAAAGTGCGCTCGACCGATTTCGGGAACAGTAAGGACAGCATTCATTTAAGTCCATCGGCATCCAATGTGACGTCCGAGCATATGGTAGGGAATTCCAAGACAGGACGGGCTTTGTACACCGGTCACGCGAGATTGTGGCAAGGGTCCTCGGTGCTGGAGGCGGATTCGATCGAACTGTTGCGAGATACGCGGGTGCTGAACGCCAAGGGAAACGTCCGAGCTGTCTTTCCGAGGGAGGAAAAGGGAAACGACGGCGCAACGGTTAAACCATCCAAGAAAGCTAAAGGGAATGATGTGGTGGTTTGGCATACCTCGTCGGGAACGCTGACGTATTGGGACCTGGAAAACAAGGCGCACCTGGAGAAGAACGTCGTAGTGCAATCGGAAACGGAACGGATGCGAGCGCCGGTGTTGGATTTGTACTTCACGCGGGAAGGCGACGGAAAAGATGGGAGCCAGGAAACATCGAAGATCAGCCGCGCGGTGGGAACGGGCGGGGTTGAGGTGGTGCAAGAGGATAAACGAGGCACGGCGGAACAGGGAGTGTACACGGCAGACTATGACAAGTTTGTGCTGAGCGGCGGAAATCCGACGCTTTATGACGAAGATGGAGGAATGACGCGCGGGCGTGAATTGACCTTCAATATTGCGGATGATACGATCATCGTGGATTCGGGGGATGGTCCGCGTACTTTTACCAAACACCGGGTCCAGAAATAAAAAGGGACCGTCAAGCGATCCCGCGTGAAGCGGAATGCCCACACTCCAAGGCGTCGATCTGAGCAAGTCCTACCGGGGACGCAAAGTAGTTGATAATGTTGAGATAGAGATTGGCCAGGGCGAAGTTGTAGGACTGCTAGGCCCGAACGGAGCGGGCAAAACCACGACATTTTATATGATCGTAGGGTTGGCGCGACCCGATTCCGGGCGGGTGTTGCTGAACGGGGACGAAATCACCGACTTGCCGATGTATCTGCGTGCGAGAAGCGGAATCAGTTATCTGCCACAGGAGCCGTCGGTTTTCCGCCAGTTGACGTGCGAAGAGAACCTGTTGGCCGTGTTGGAGACGTTACCGTTGACGCCGGAACAGCAGCGGGACCGGCTGGAGGAATTGCTGGCGCAAATGGGGTTGGAGATGGTGCGGCACAGCAAGGCGTACATGCTGTCGGGTGGGGAACGGAGAAGGCTGGAGATTGCTCGGTCGCTGACGTTGCAGCCTTCGTTTATCCTGTTGGACGAGCCGTTCTCTGGCATTGACCCATTGACGGTAAAGGACTTACAGGATTTGATCCGGGAGCTCAGCCGTTCCGGTATTGGTGTGTTGATCACGGATCATAACGTGAGGGAAACACTCAGCGTGACGGATCGCGCGTATATCGTGAATCATGGGAGAATCATGAAGAAGGGTACGCCGCAGGATTTGAGCAGCGATCCCGAAGTGCGTCGGGTATATCTGGGGGATAACTTCCAGCTGAATTAGGACTAGACTTAGACCTGGGAAAACAAGGAATGGCTTGGCAGGGACTCAAACTTAATCTTCGTGTGACGCAGAAGCAGATTCTGACACCAGGACTGGTGCAGATGGTCAGCGTGCTGGCGCTGAACCGCCTGGAACTGCGCGAGATGATTAATCAGGAGATGATCGCCAACCCGGTGCTCGAGGAACTCAGCGAAGAACCTACCGCGACGGACAATTACAGCGACGAAACATTTTTGAAAGCGGAAACCGAGAAGGTTCCGGAGAAAGAAGCAGCTAACCCGTTCGACGAATTCGATGTCGGCACGTTCTTCAACCAATATTTGGATACGGGTGGAGATGGCGGGCAGTCGCAGGAACGGGAAATATCCGAGCGTCCATCGTTCGAGAAGTTTTTGTCCTCGCCCGCCGGGCTGACGGACCACCTGATGTGGCAGTTGAGTGTGACCATCTGTTCGGACGCGGTGAAGGAAATCGCGGAGAATATCATCGGGAATTTGGATGAAAACGGTTATTTGGTGGCATCCGTCGAAGAACTGGCGCAAGACGGAAAGTACTCGCAGGATGATCTGGAAGATGCCATCGCGGTAGTACAGGACTTCGATCCAATCGGTGTGGGCGCGCGGGACCTGCGCGAGTGCCTGCTGCTGCAGTTGAAGGCTTTCGATCCACAGAACGGATTGGCACAACAAATCGTATCCGAGCACCTGAAGCAGGTGCAGTCGAATCAGTTGAAAGAAATTGCGCGGGCGTTGAACCGTCCGATCGATATCGTGAAGCATGCGATCGACTGCATCAAGAAGCTCGATCCCAGGCCCGGGCTGCGCTACAACAAAACGGAACCGCGGTTGGTGGAACCCGACGTGTACTTCCGGAAAGTAGACGATCAGTGGCAGGTGTTCCTGAATGAAGACGATATGCCGCAATTGCGGCTGAGTCCGACGTACCGGCGGCTGTTGGTGCGGGACGCGGCGGACAAAGACGTGCGGAATTATGTGAAGGAACGATTCACCGCAGCCATCCAGCTGATGAAGAACATCGAGCAGAGGAAACACACCATTTTGCGAGTGTGCCAGTCGATCATCGCGCGACAAGGGGAGTTCCTGGACAAGGGTCCGGACGCACTGAAGCCCATGATGATCAAGGAAGTAGCGGAAGAGGTGGGCGTGCACCCGTCGACGGTGAGCCGAGCGGTAGCGAGTAAATACGCGCACACACCGCAGGGCGTGATCGAATTGCGGTCGTTTTTCAGCGAGGCGGTAAACGGCCCCGAGGGCGGAGGCATGTCGCTGCAGACGCTAAAGCGGCTGGTGAAGAAGATGATCGACGAGGAAGACACCGCCAAGCCATTGACCGATGAGCAAATCGCAAAGAAATTGGAAGAGAACGGGATACATGTCACGCGCCGTACAGTGGCAAAATATCGGGAAGACATGCGAATCCCGAGCACGCACCAGCGCCGGGTGAAGAGCTGAGCCCACAAGAACCGTGAAGAGCCCGAAGAGCCATTCACTCGACGCGCGCAATCCAGGCCGACAACTCGTTATTCTCACCGGACTGTCCGGATCCGGGAAAAGCACGGTCCTCAAGGCGTTTGAGGACATGGGCTACTACTGCGTGGACAATTTACCGGTGGAGTTGATCCCCATCTTTGCGGAGCTGCATGCCGCGGGCGAAGGGGACTTGCGGCGGGCGGCGTTGCTGGTGGATGCGCGCGAAGGGCCGCAACTGAGAAATCTGCCTGGGCTACTGCGACACTTGCGCAACGACCATCCGATCATTTTGGTGTACATCGAGGCGCATGAAGATGCATTGCTGCGACGGTACAGCGAGACGCGGCGGCCGCATCCGTTAGGGAAGGACTTCTCTGTGAGAGAGAGCCTGCGGCACGAGCAGGCGATGATGGAGCCCATTCGCAAGTTGGCGGATGTGGTGATCGACACGACGCAGTTCAACGTGCACGAATTACGGCAGTTTATCAACGACCGGTTCAAGTCAGAGAGCAAGCGTCCGTTGTTGGTGTCGCTGGTCAGTTTTGGCTACAAGTACGGCGTCCCGACGGACGCGGACCTGATGTTCGACGTGCGATTTCTGCCGAACCCGCATTTTGTGCCGAAACTGAGACGCTATAACGGGAAAGACGCCCAGGTGCGGCGGTATATCCAGTCGTTTCCGCAGACTGGAGAATTTCTGCGGCGGATGCAGGGATTGCTGACCTACCTGATCCCGCACTATATCGAGGAAGGAAAAAGTTATCTGACCATCGCGTTCGGGTGTACCGGGGGAAAGCATCGTTCGGTAATGATGGCCGAGTGGATGAAACAAGCGTTGGCGAAAAAAGGATTGGCCACGCGGGTATTGCATCGTGACCTGGATAAGTAAGCTGTGTTACTGCAGTCCTGCGATCCCAGATGGGGAGCTTTGGCGTGCCGGTGGATATAGCGTTTATCACGGTGAACTACAACACGCTGGGGTGCGTGCGGCAATTGACGGATTTTTTCCGCGGCTTGCAGGCGCCTTTCACGTTTTCCTTCACGGTGGTAGATAACAATTCGACTGATGGATCGCAGGAATTCCTGACTGGCGTACAAACAATCCAGTACATCCAAACCGGCAATAATATTGGTTATGGCCGGGCCATCAACCGGGGAGTAAACGCAACCGACAGCAAGTATGTTTGTGTAACAAACACCGATGTAATTCTCAACCGCGACGCATTGATCGCGCTCTGGAACTTTATGGAGGATCAGCCGGAGGCTGGGGTTTGCGCGCCGCGAATCACGTACGAGAACGGGCGGGATCAAGGAATGCTTTTTCGGCGTTCTCTTTTTTCGCATTATGCATTGTGGTTTGCGAAGGCCTCAGCGAGGTATTGGAAGCAGAAGATAGCGAATTCCAGCGGGCCAGTGAGAGTGGACGGGGTAATGGGGGCGTTCTTTTTTATTCGGCGATCCGTGATGCCCTCGGCAAAGCTGTTTGACGAGGACTTTTTCTTTTTTCACGAAGACACAGCGCTGGCGCATACCTTAAAAAACCGGAACGTGGCGTGTTTTGTCCTTCCCCGCACGAGCGTAATTCACATTGGCGGGAAATCGACGTCGCAAGCGTCGGTACCGTTGTTCTATGAGAGCAAATATCTTTACCTGGAGAAGTTTTACGGCCGGGTTCATGCCAACGCCGTGGAATTCATCGATCGCGCGCGTGTTCTTCGTAAGTGGCTATGGTATTCGCTGTTTTCACAGTTCACAGCGTCGGAGCGAATCAAGTCGAAGCAGCGCTTCTATAAGATGGCTTGGCATGCCGCACGTTCGAGATGAGCAACGAGCTGCAAGCGTGAACGCAAGTGGAGTGTGCTCTCCGAGACGGAAAGCCGCGCCAACGAACCGGTTCGGCAATTTGAAAAGGAGACACGGTGCTGTCATGCTAAGTCGACACGCTAGCTGACGCGTGAATGGCGTACTGCATAACAAATTGAAATGAGGGAACGCGTGTGGGTCCGCTGATTTCGCCACGCCTGAAGCGGTTGTTGAGTTACACCAAACCGTACTTTATACGGCTGGTGATTGGTGTGGTCCTGGTGGCGTTCGTTGCAGCGGCAGAAGCAATTATCGGATTCATGATTAAGCCGGCGGTGGATTATGTGTTAGACCCGGGAAAATTCGGGTCGAGCTTGCCGTTAGTCACTCTGCCATGGAACCACAAAGTTATATACCTGAATAGGTTTTTCCCTTCGAACATCCATAACGTCTGGACAATTTTTGCTCTAACCATCCTGGTACTGTATGTCAGCAAAGCGGTCGCTGAATATCTGGGAATGACCGAGATCGAGTATGTGGGTTTAGCGGCGACTCGGGATCTGAGAAACGCGTTCTATGAAAAAGTGATCAAGCAGCCGATGGGGTTTTTCCAACACAACCCTACGGGAAGGATCATTTCGGTTGCGATTAATGATGTGGATCGGGTGCGTTTCGCCTTAAGCGATTATCTCGCCGATTTGTTCATGAAGAGCTTCACGTTTATCGCGTTTGTTACCGCCATGCTGATTCTGGATTGGAGGCTGGCGCTGGCGACCACGGTACTTTTGCCGGCCGTGGTGCTTCCGGTGAATAAACTCGGGAAGAAAATATTGCAGTCCGCCGAAAAGAGCCAGACGCGTTTGAGCGACTTGAGCCAGATACTGGAAGAGACCATAAGCGGAAACCGTGTGGTTAAGGCATTTGGAATGGAAGATGCCGAGGTCCGGAAGTTTCATGAAGTGGCGCGACGGTTACTCCGCGAAAATATGCGGTGGGTGCGGGCGGCCATTCTGACATCGCCGTTGATGGACCTGGTGAGCGCGATCCTGATTCCTGTGCTGATCTGGTATGCGCGAGTTCAGATTCAACACCAACAGATTACGCTCGGCGGATTCATTTCCTTTTTGTATGTAATGTTTAATGCGTATGTTCCGCTGAAGCGCATGGGATACGTGTACCAGCAGTTCCAAGCAGCGCAAGGGGCCAGCGTGCAAGTGTTCGCGTATCTGGATCGGGAAGAAGAGGTGATCGATCAAAAAGGTGGGAAGCAACTGGAAGGACTGTCCCGGGAAATTGCTTTCGAAGACGTGAGGTTCTCGTACGAATCAGACAGCGCGAGAATTCTGGAGCATGTGAATTTCACCGCAAGGAAAGGGGAAGTGATCGCGCTGGTGGGGTCGAGCGGGGCGGGGAAAACCACGCTGGTAAACCTGATACCGCGATTTCACGAAGTGACCGCAGGTAGCATCAAGATCGATGGAACGGATATTCGGGAGATCAATTTGCGGTCGTTGCGGAACCAGATCGCCATGGTCACGCAGGAGAATATTTTGTTTCATGATACGGTGCTGAACAATATCTGTTACGGGATGGTGGATGTTCCCAAGCAGAAGGTACTGGATGCGGCCCAGGCGGCGCTGGCGCACGACTTCATCATGGGGTTGCCTGAGGCCTACGACACGGTGATTGGGGAGCGCGGCACGCGGTTAAGCGGAGGGCAGCGGCAACGGATTGCGATCGCCCGCGCGCTGTTGAAGAATTCGCCGATATTAATTTTAGATGAGGCGACGTCGGAGCTGGACTCCGAATCGGAGCAGTACGTCCAGAAAGCGCTGGGCAACCTGATGGTGGGACGCACGGTGTTTGTGATCGCGCATCGCTTGGGAACGGTGCGAAAAGCCGATAAAATTCTAGTGTTGGAAGATGGGTGCATTCGAGAGAGCGGCACGCACGCAGAGTTGCTGGCGAGGTGCGGGAGTTACGCGCGATTGCACGAACTGCAGTTCGCGGAAGAAGATGTGTTTAGCGCAGCGAACGCCGAGGTACCCAAAGCCGCGAGATCCAGCGACGAAGGATGACCGTGAAAAGTACAAGTGAAGTGAACACCAGTTCATCGAGTAAATCGGACTGCCGTTCGATGACCGGATATGCCCTGGTGGGCGGAGATTTCCAGGGCTGGACGGTGCGCGTGAGCGTGAAGAGCGTGAACCACCGATTTTTGGATGTGAAGCTGCGCATACCCGATTCGTTGGAAGCGTACGAATACCGTTTACGCCAAGCGGTGCGCGGACGCATAAACCGGGGACATGTGGACGTGCATGTGAGCATGGACCCGAGCGAAGCGGCGCCGGTACACGTGAACCGGGAACTGCTGAAGGCGTATGTGCAGGCGGCGACCGAACTGCAGAAACAGACGGGCGGGAAAGCGGAACTGGACGTTGTGTCGCTGTTACGTTTGCCGGGGGTGATCACGGGGCTGGCATCGGCACTGCCCGAAACGCCGGAAGGGCAAGAAGAATTAGGCAAGGTACTGGAGGCGTATTTACTCGGCGCACTGGAAAGAATGGACGAAATGAGGCGCAACGAGGGGCGGCATCTGACCGATGAGTTGCGCGCGCGAGTGGCGAAAATTGAAGATGAAGCAGACCAGGTGCGTGAATTGGTGGGCCGGCTGCGTCCCGCGTTTTCCAGACGGCTGGAGGCGCGGCTGAGAGAACTGCTCAACGGCACGAATATAGAGCCTGCCCGGCTGGCACAGGAGGCGGCGCTGCTTGCAGAACGGAGCGATATCAGTGAAGAATTAGACAGACTGCGAAGCCACCTACAGCAATTTACGAAATTACTAGAGGGCGCCGGGGAATTGGGCAAGAAGCTGGATTTCCTGTTACAGGAAATGCATCGCGAAGCAAACACCATGCTTTCGAAGACACCGGGAGTGGAAAGCGAAGCGTTGGAGATCACGGGATTAGCACTGGAGATCAAGGCGGAGATCGAAAAATTGCGAGAACAGGTCCAAAACATCGAATGAGCGAGGACGCTGGGGTAGATCCGCTAGTCTTGATTGTGTCCGGTCCTTCGGGATCGGGAAAAAGCACGCTAGTGCAAAGGATTCTGGAGTTGCCAGGGACCATGCCTTCGGTGTCATGTACTACGAGGTTGCGGCGGGCGACCGAGGCGAGTGGAAAATGTTATGATTTTGTCACTGAGGCCCAGTTTGAGGCCATGGTGGCCCGAGACGAATTCCTGGAATACGCGAAGGTATTTGGCAAGTATTCCTATGGAACGCCGAAGAAGTGGTTGGAGGAGTCGCGCCGGCGTGGGCTGGACCTGGTGTTGGAGATCGACGTACAAGGCGCGCAGCAGGTGAAGCAGAAGTTGCCGGAATCGGTGGCGATCTTTATACTGCCTCCCTCGCGCGAAGAAGTGGAACGAAGGCTGCGGAGCCGCGGGCAGGACGCGGATGAAGAGATAGCGCGGCGGCTGGCGAAGGCGCGGGGCGAGATCGTGGCCAGCGAGAAATTTTACGATTTTTGTGTAGTGAACGACGATGTGGAACGTGCGGGAAAGGAAGCGCAGGCCATAGTAGTGGCGCTGCGATGCTCGAGCGCACGTCGCCGCGATCGCGTAAAACAGGTTCTGGCTTCGTTTGGAGGGTAAGACACTCATGACCGTGCAAACCAAAGCTCCCGAGAGCCAGTTTGCTTACGTCGTGCTGGCTGCACGACGCGCGCGCCAGATCATGGCCGGGGCACCACCAATGGTGGACAATTCGCGCACGCAGAAAGCGACGCGCATCGCGTGCGAGGAAGTAAGCCACGGGCTGATCGAATACGACTTTTCCGAATCGCCGGAAACGCAAGAGGAGAAGGACGCCAAGAAGCGCAAGTAGCGCGAGGCGAGCAGACATGCGCATCACCCTCGGGGTTACGGGCGGAATCGCGGCGTATAAGTCCGCGGAATTGGTACGCCGGCTGCAAGACGAGGGGCACTCCATACAAGTTGTAATGACGCGGGCGGCACGCGAGTTCATCACGCCGCTTACCTTTGCCGCGCTTAGCGGCCAGCGAGTGATCAGCGATTTATTTTCGAATCAGCCGGGCGGGGAAGGCAGTCTGGACTCCGCGATCGATCACATTGCGGTGGCGCAGCGCACCGATTTGCTGCTGGTTGCTCCGGCGACCGCGGATATTCTGGCGAAGTTTGCGCGAGGGATTGCGGACGATTTTTTGAGTACGCTTTATTTGGCGTCGACTGCGCCGGTGGTGGTGGCGCCGGCAATGAACGTGAATATGTGGCAGCACGCGGCAACCCAGGAGAATGTGGCAACTCTGCGGGCCCGTGATGTGCGCATCGTTGAGCCAAGCGAAGGGTATCTGGCTTGCGGAATGACCGGCGCGGGGCGATTGGCGGGGCAGGAAGAAATTTTGAAGGCGGTGCGCGAGGCACTTCAGGTGCAGCGAGACTTGGCTGGGGAAACGGTTCTGGTGACCTCGGGACCGACGCAGGAGGACATCGATCCGGTGCGGTTCCTGACGAACCGGTCCTCGGGGAAAATGGGCTATGCGGTGGCTGCAGAGGCGGCGAGGCGTGGCGCGAAAGTTGTGCTGGTCAGCGGGCCCACTTCATTGGAAACGCCAAACGGGATCGAGCGCATCAGCGTAAGAAGCGCGGCAGACATGCAGCGAGCAGTTGAGACGCGGTTCCCGGAATGCACGATCGCGGTATTTGCGGCTGCCGTCGCGGATTACCGGCCTGCGGAGAAATTCAGCCAAAAGCTCAAGCGGGGGAAAGAATCGCTGACGTTGCGATTGGAGCCGAACCCGGATATTTTGGCGAGCGTGACGGCGAAAAAGGGCGAGCGAATCGTGGTGGGCTTCGCGGCCGAAACGGAGCACGTAGCAGAGAACGCGCGTAGGAAACTCACTCAGAAGAATGCGGATTTGATCGTAGCCAATGATGTGAGCAAGGAAGGCGCGGGCTTCGACTACGACACGAATATTGTGACGCTGTTTTCGCACGATGGGCGCGATTTGCCGCTGCCGCGATTGAGCAAGCCGGAAGTGGCGCAGCGCATTCTGGATGAAGTGTTGCGGTTACGCGCTGTAGAAAAGAGCAAGCCAGCATCTCAGCGAACCGGCGACTGACAAAACATGCCTGAATCCATTCCGGAATCATTGCAACAGAAGATTGAGGAGCGCCTGCGGTATTACGAGGAGTTGGGCATCCGGCTGTTTTATCGCGACCGTGAGCCGAGTGCGGATTCCGCTGGGAAGCGGGAAGTGGCGCCTGCGGTTGGACAAATGGCGAGCGTTGCGATTCCCGAGAAGCGCTCCGTGCCTGAGCCGAAAAGTAGAGCGGCCGGCAGTCACGAGACCATTAGCCGGGTATTGCCAGCGGTAACGGCGCCAGGGCCGTCCTTGTTCGAAGCCGTCGACAAGGTGAAGGACGACAGCTTACCGAAGATTCTTGAGGACCTCGGCGAGTGCACGCGATGCAAGCTGCATAGAGGTCGAAACAAGCTGGTGTTCGGCGATGGCAGCGCAAACGCGCGACTGGTGTTTGTCGGCGAAGGGCCTGGGGCGGATGAAGACGCGCAGGGCTTGCCGTTTGTGGGGCGCGCCGGGAAACTCCTCACACAAATGATCGAAGCGATGGGCCTGCAACGAAAAGATGTATACATCTGCAACGTCGTGAAGTGCCGTCCACCGGAAAATCGGACGCCAGAGCCGGACGAAGTGGAGACGTGTTCTCCCTTTTTGCTGCGGCAAATTGATGCGATCAATCCGAAGGTGATTGTTTGCCTGGGTGCGGTGGCAGCGAAAACGTTGCTGGAAACGACGCGGGGGATTTCGCAATACCGTGGCGAGTGGCAACAATGGCGGGGCCGAAAATTGATGGCCACGTATCATCCCGCTTATCTGCTGCGCAATCCGCCCGCCAAATCGGATGTGTGGAAGGACCTGCAAAAGGTGATGACCGAACTGGGGCTGGCACCGCCAAAGAAGAAGTCCTCGTAAACTCTCATCATGGGAATCGTACTGGGGTTGCTGGGCGCGCTCTCGTGGGGAAGCTCGGACCTGCTGGCGCGTTTTGCCACGCAAAAAATCGGGACGTTTCGCGCCATGCTGTATATGCAGTTGACGGGATTGCTGCTGCTGACCGTGGCGTTGCATTGGATGGGCGGATGGAGTCACTTGGTCAGCGGCCTCGGCTGGCGGGGATGGGAGTGGGGGATTTGCGCTGGTTTCCTGAATACGTGCGCTTCGTTGGCGCTGTATCGCGCGATTGAGATTGGAAAGATGTCGGTGGTTGCGCCAATTTCGTCGAGCTATCCAGCATTGACGCTGCTGCTTGCGGCCCTTGGCGGTGAACGGTTAACGCTGCAGAGATTGGCAGGTTTGGGGTTGATCCTTGCCGGTGTGGTGATTGTGGCCCAAGGGGAAGAACCGGCGGGAGGTACGAATCCAACTGGCGAGAAACAGCAGTCGAGTAAACGGCATTTGGGAGTTGGATGGGCGCTGGTTTCGGCGGTGGGATTTGGGCTGCTGTTCTGGGTTTTGGGGACACGCGCAGTGCCGCTGGAGGGAAGCGCGCAGTCGGTATGGATCATTCGTGTGACGTGCGTGGTGCTGACGCTCGCGGCGATGCTCATTTTCCGTCAGCCAATCACGTTGGCGCGGACGGGAGCGAAATGGTACGTGCTGGGAATGGGGGTTTTGGATACCGGGGCGTACGTTTTAAATAATTATGGGATGCAGCACGAACAAGTGTCGGTGGTTAGCGTGCTGTCCTCGCTCTATGGAGCTGTGACAGTAGGATGGGCGGCTACGATTTTGGGGGAGAAAATCTCGCGCACGCAGTGGATGGCGATCGCAGCAATTTTTGCGGGGATTGTGTTGGTCAGTTGGTGAGGCGGGATTGGAGGCAAGACGCGGGGGTTGAGATCCTTCGTCGTGCGAACACCGCGCTCCTCAGGGTGACAGCGTCGCGTTTTTTAGAATTTTATTGTTGTGGCACGGCCGTGGCCCGTTGTCGGCAAAGCTAGCCAGTCTAAAGACTGGCCACTACACAGTCTGGGGATCCACCGATGCGCCAACACGTGGGCTGGTTTTTCTGGCGCATCTGGACAACTGCTACACTACACGCGAGACGAACGCGCTTGAGTTGGCAGGCGCGCACCTGAAATGACGCAATCCTATTGCAATGTGGCGCTGCCGGTGCCGTTACGCACGACGTTTACCTACGCGGTGCCCGAAGAATTGCGCGCGCAAGTGCAGCCCGGAAGCCGGGTGTTGGTGCCGTTCCGCAAGAAAGCGATGGTTGGCGTCGTCATTGAGATGACCACCACCGTTCCCGAGCAGACAAAAATCCGCGAGATTCAAAAGGTGTTGGATTCGGTTCCAGCGCTTACGGCCAAGCTGCTGGCACTGGGCCAATGGGTCGCAAACTATTATGTCGCGCCCATCGGCGAAGTGTTTCGAGCCATGCTGCCGCCGGTGACGGAAATTTCGTTGAAGCGGCAGATTATTTTCACCGAAGCGGGCCGGGTGCTTGCCGAGAAATTGAAAACCGGAGCCACACTGACAGATTTGGGCGCGGCCGAGGTACAGTTTCTGCAGAAATTGTTGCAGAAGAAGGGCGAGCTAATACTTGGGTCTGAGAAAAAGATCGAGATCACTCTGGAAGCGCTGCAAAAACTGCAGAGGCGAGGCTATCTGGAGATTCGGGAAACGGTGCACGGCCGGAAGCGTAAGACGCAGCGAGTGGTGGCTTGGAAGGGATCGGGCGGGCAGACCGAGGGCGGGACAAAGGCGCCTGCAGGCTGGGAAGAAAAAGCGGAACGCATTCGCGTTTTGCTGGAAGCCGAACGCGGCCCTTTGCCTCTACCGCAGCTTTTGAAATTGGCGCAGGTTTCACGGACGCTGATTGAGCGGATGCTGCGCGATGGATTGCTGGAAAGTTGGGAAGAGCCGATTGATCCGGTGGAAGATCCGTTCGATACCGGCTACGCGCCGCCGGCACACACCTTAAACGAAACACAAGAGAGGGCATTCAGCGCGATTCGCGCGCGATTCGAGTTGGGCGAATTTGGTGTGCAATTGCTGCACGGGGTGACCGGCAGCGGCAAGACGGAAGTGTACCTGCGGAGCGTGCAAGACACGCTGGCGCGCGGGAAAACCGCAATTATCCTGGTACCGGAAATTGCGCTCACGCTATGGATTGGACGGCAGTGCCGTGCGTGGTTCGGGGCACGATTCGAAGGAGTGGCTGTACTGCATTCGGCATTGAGTGATGTGGAGCGGGCACAGGAATGGTGGCGCGTGCGAAATGGAGCAGCGCGCGTGGTCGTGGGAACGCGTTCCGCCATTTTTGCGCCAATGGAAAATCTGGGCCTGGTAATCGTCGACGAGGAGCAGGAGAACAGCTACAAGCAGGAGGAGACTCCACGGTATCACGGGCGCGACGTGGCCATCGTGCGAGCGAAACTGGAAAACGCGCTTGCATTGTTAGGGTCAGCCACGCCTTCGCTGGAAACTTATCATCATGCGACCAATGGAAAATATGAACTGCTGACCATGGCCTCTCGCGTGGAGAATCGCGAGTTAGCCTCGGTTGAAATTGTGGACCTGCGCGAGGATTTTCAACGGACGCAAAAGGCGAATGCAATCTCGCAAACGCTGCACGCAGCCATTGCCGAATGCCTGGCTCAGCAGACGCAGGCACTGGTGCTGATCAATCGCCGGGGGTATTCGTGGTCGGTGCTGTGCCGCAGTTGCGGGGCTTCGGTGCAATGCGCGAATTGCAGTATTTCGATGACGTATCACAAAAGCCGCAACCGGCTGGAGTGCCACTATTGTGGATCGATACAGGCAGTGCCAAAGGTTTGCCCCAAATGCGATTCGAAATACGTGTACTTCTTTGGCGAAGGTTCCGAGCATCTGGAAGAGCGCTTGCGAAAAGAGTTTCCGGGAGCGCGGATTGCGCGGCTCGATCGGGATACCGCGCGAACCAAGCGGCAGTATCAGGAAACGCTCGGGGCGTTTGCTGGCGGCGCGCTGGACATTTTAGTCGGGACGCAGATGCTGGCGAAGGGGCACGATTTTCAGCGGGTGACGCTGGTGGGGGTGATCTCGGCGGATTCTTCTTTGAGTTTGCCGGATTTCCGGGCGGCGGAGCGCACGTTTCAATTGTTGACGCAGGTGGCGGGCCGAGCGGGCCGCGGCGAGTTGCCGGGACGGGTGCTGATTCAGACATACTATCCGGAGCATTATGCGGTGCAGGACGCGGTACGGCAGGATTATTTGTCGTTTTACGAGCGGGAGCTGCACTTCCGGCGAATGATGATGTACCCGCCGTTTACGTCGCTGGCGAATGTGATCGTAAGAGATACGCGGCTGGAGAATGCGATTCGGTGGTCGCGGCAATTATCGGAATATTTTGCGCCGAGCGATGGAAAGGGCGTGCGGATTTTGGGGCCTGGATCGGCGCCGTTGGCACGGTTGAAGAAGGAACACCGGTATCAATTTTTGCTGAAATCGCCGAGGAAGTTGCTGCTGACGAAGATTTTGAGCGGAGCGTTGGCGTTTTGCGAGGCGAACGAAATACCGCAAACGGCGGTGTTGGTCGACATGGATCCGTTGAGCTTGTTGTGAGGTCAGATCAACCGGCTGGCATCAAAGTCTGCGATGCAACTTGGAACATCAGCCGGGCACCCAGAGGGGACTCGCCATAAAACAGAGGATAAAGACGACCAGCGCGAGGAAAGCGGCAAACCTGCGGTCGGGATCCAGCGGCGTGGGATCATAAATCGGAGCCGCGCGGAAAAAGCGTAGCCCGAAAAGAATCACTGCCCATAGAAGCCAGCCTCTCCATAAAAATATCCCGAGCGGGACTAAAGCGACGGGAAGCAGCAGAGAAATCCAACGATGAGCGCGTGGACTGACGGAACGAACGATGTGTCCGCCATCGAGCTGGCCCACCGGAAGGAGATTCAACGCAGTGGCGAACAGGCCAACCCACGCGGCACGGCCAACGGGATCGAGCAGCACGTCCGAGGCATGTGCGTTTGGCTGGATAATCGCGCACATGAATTTCAGGATCAGCGGAACACCGAAAACGACGTCGGCATTCGGATCCAGCGCAAACGACGGAATGATGCGAGCGTGTAGAACGCCATAGGCGAGCGGTGGAAGAGCGAACAGAAAGCCAACCAGAGGACCGGAGGCACCCACATCAAAAAGTGCGCGCGCAGAGCGAATCGGCGACCGTACGAGGATAAATGCGCCAAAGGTCCCAATCAGAGTGGGTGCGGGAATAAAGAAGGGATAGCTCGAGCGAATGTGATGGTGGCGGCAGGCGAAATAATGGCCCAATTCGTGAGCGAGCAGAATCGTCAGCAGCGTGATTGCAAAAGGCAATCCAGAGAGAAGCAGCGATGGATTCCGATACGCGATGGGAAAGGTTTGCAACAGTGCGTCGAACGAAGCGGCCTGATTATGGGCGTAGGCGGCAGCGAAATGAGCGCCAGCGACCAGGGAAGTAACCAACGTAAGGAGAAGCAAGCCGACAGCGAGGAATAGCGAGCGAAGCGGGGGATGGGCCGGCAGCGCACGATAAAAGACGCCGCTTCCCTGGCGATGGGGCCACGCAGGGGACTGTTGCAGGAAATCTGGAATACGGGGTTCGGGTTCTGGAGAGCTCACAGATTCTTACTTGGCGGCAGTTGCGGTCGTGTCTTCCAAGCCTTGCAGTTCTTTTCCTGGCTTAAAGCGAACCGCTTTGCCCGGGGGGATACTCACCTCTTCCCCAGTGCGAGGGTTGCGGCCGATGCCGGTCTTGCGAGGCTTGACGCTGAAGACACCGAACTTGCGCAGTTCGATGCGCTGCCCCCGGCCGAGAGCGTTTTTGAGCGATTCGAAGACGTTCTCGACGGCCTGTTCCGCCTTGGTGCGGCTGATGTTTGTCTTTGCGACGACCGCATTCACAATGTCGAGCTTGATCACACCACCCTCCAGGAATCCGTGGCCCGATGCTATTGGGTACCGTCCAGGTTGTCAAGACGCGCCGGGGTCAACTACACTCTATCCTTTTGATGCTACATGCTTTTTATAACAGGAGGAAGGATGTCCGTAAAGCCAGACCATTGGATCCGCCGCATGGCGCTGGAACACAAAATGATCGAGCCGTTCACCGACCGGCAAATCCGGGAAGGAGTGATCAGCTACGGCGTGTCCTCGTACGGATATGACATCCGAGTGGCCGACGAGTTCAAAATCTTTACGAACGTGAACACGACTATCGTGGACCCGAAGCATTTTGATCCACGATCGCTGGTAGAATATAAAGGAGAGGCTTGCCTGATTCCACCGAACTCGTTTGCGCTGGCACGTTCGGTGGAATATTTTCGAATACCGCGAAACGTATTGACGATTTGCCTAGGGAAGTCGACCTACGCGCGGTGTGGGATTATCGTGAATGTGACCCCATTCGAGCCGGAATGGGAAGGGTTTGTGACGCTGGAGATCAGCAACACCACGCCGCTGCCCGCGAAGATTTACGCCAACGAAGGGCTTTGCCAAGTGCTGTTCTTCGAAAGCGATGAAGCGTGCGAAGTCAGCTACAAGGATAAAAAGGGAAAGTATCAATCGCAGGGCGGAATCGTATTGCCGCGCCTCTAATGCGTACGTAAAAAAGCGTTGTCCTCCTTTTGGCCGCATTTCCAGCAGCCCGAAGGACCCGCTGTGCCTCGTTTGATCGTTCGAAATTAGCGGAAAAGTTTGGTCGCGATTTCGGTGACGTGCTTGCCCTGGTAGCGGGCAATCTTGAGTTCGTTCTCGCTGGGCTGCCGGGAACCATCTGTGCCGGCCAGAGTGGTAGCGCCGTAGGGCGTGCCGCCGGTTATATCGCCCATGTGGCTGAGGCCGGATTCGCTGTAGGGCACACCGACAATGATCATGCCATGGTGGAGCAGCGTGCTGTGGAAACTGGTAATGGTGGTTTCCTGCCCGCCATGTTGAGTGGCGGTAGAGGCAAATACGCTACCAACCTTGCCGACCAGCGCCCCTTTCATCCACAAAGGGCCGGTCTGATCGAGGAAATTGCGCATCTGCGCAGCCATGTTGCCGAAGCGCGTGGGCGTACCGAAGATGATCGCATGCGCTTCGGCAAGTTGATCCACTTTCGCGACCGGTATTTTCGCGAAAGCGGCTTTGGCGGCTTTCGCGCCACACTTTTCGAGAACGTCGTCGGGCATGAGTTCGGGAACCTGGTAGAGCGAAACCTCCGCGCCCGGAACCTGTTTGACCCCTTCGACGATGGCCTCGGCCATGCGATACACGTGGCCATACATACTGTAGAAAACTACCTGCACTTTAATGCTCATCCTTGTTCTCCTTTATGAACCGCGAAATCAGAGTCCCGTGCCGCTTTCGTGCTGGGACGAAACTGCTGTGAGCGGATAACCTCGTTCGCGCCACGCTTCCAGTCCGCCCAGAAGAGGGCGGATGCGGTGGAAGCCCCGGTTGCGAAGGAGCAGCGCCACACGGGCGCTGGTGGCTTCGTTTGGTCAAGTACAGTAAAGAATCACCTCGCGACCGGGAGGCAAGAGCCCGCTGTTTTCACTCAAATCTTTGGAATTCAGGTGAACCGCGCCAGGAATGGTCTCGGGGTCCGCTTCGAAATCAAGGGAGTGGCGCAGGTCGACGATGGAGAGCGGCTCGCCAGCATCCAACTTATGCTTAAGCTCATCGACACTAATACGATTTACCCGAAGATCGCGAATGAATTTCTGCCGAGCGAAGAATTTGTAGAGAATATAGAAAACAAAAGCGGACACGACGAGCACGACCAACCAACTGCCCAGTGCAGTAGCACGGTAGGCGACGCGCTCGATTTGATTGCTGAAGAAGAATCCAAGTCCAATATAGGTGCCCAGCCACAAGAAAATGCCCAACACGTCGAATAGCAGGAAACGCCGTAGACGCATCTGAAAAATGCCGGCGAGCGGCGTGGCAACGGCACCAAGCCCTGGCACGAATTTGGCGAACAGAAGAGACCGTGCGCCTTGGCGTTCGAAAAGACCCTCGGTGCGGCGCACGCAAGAATCCGGCTCGAGGGAGATGCGACACAGCCACTGGACAACTTTAATGCCTTTGTGGCGGCCCAACTGATACCACATGACGTCGGCCACAAGGGTAGGTAACGCGCAGGAGAACATTACCTCCGCGAAATTCATGCGTCCCGCTCCTGACAGCGCGCCGGCGGCAAGAAGAAGCGGGAGAGAAGGTAGCGGGAAGCCGATCTGCTCAAGGAACACCCAAACGGCGAGGAAAAGATAGCCGTGGCGAAAAACAGTTTCGAGAAGAGTAGGCATCCGTAACCTTGAGTTTAGGCCGCTATTTCAGAAATGAAGCTGGTTGTCCCCAATCCCCGGACATGACGAACTCGCTGAGAGGTTTGCGCGTGCGCGTGGCGAGTTCCCGCTCACGGAGTTTTTCAGGCAACGAGTGTGGGTCGCCAGGATAACCGATAGCGAAAGCGGCGATAGGCTGCCAACCTGCAGGGATGGAGAAAGCTTCCATCGCCTTTTGAGGATCAAATCCCGCCATCTGGTGAACGAATAAACCCCGGGAGTGAGATTGGCAACGGCCGCCCCAGTGTCGTAAAACGCATTGCGATTGGGGCTGCCATTACGAGCGAAGGCAAGTTCGGACACGGCGATAACCAATACAGACGCGTCTTTGGCCCAAACCTGATTGAATTCATGAAGAGCGCTTAGCAATTTAGCGTGGGTGGCCTGGTCCTCTTTGGTGGCAACAATGAAAGCCCAGGGCTGCTCATTATTGCTGGAGGGCGCCCACCTGGCGGCTTCGAAGAGGCTACGCAGGATATCGGCGGGCACTGGTTTGTCTGCAAAGGCGCGAGGACTCCAGCGTTCGCGAATCAACTGGTGAATCGGGTGATCGGTGGAACCGGTTTTGTTCATAATGGTTTCTGCTCGTATGAGATTTATTGGATGCCGCGGTGGACTAATCAGGCTCACGTCTTTGCACTTCAACCAGCAACTCCGCCAATTGCTTCAAGCGGGCGGGGGGCATATGCCGGAACTGTTTCTTGTGAAGATCGTGGACCGGCCGATCGAGCTTCTTGAGCAGCTTCAATCCCTCGGCAGTGATGCGAGTTTTGATCACGCGGCGGTCCTCTTTTTGTCGTTCGCGGGTAATGAGTTTGCGATTCTCCATACGATCGAGAAGGCGGGTGATATCCGGGTCATGGGAGATCATGCGTTCGCTGATGCCCCGGCAGAGCAAGCCATCGGGCTCGGCACCCCGTAGGATGCGAAGGACATTATATTGAGCGGGGGTCAATCCGGCAGTTTTGATTACTTGCTCGGCTTCCTGGGAGAGGCAATCGGCGGCCTTCAGAATGGCAACGAAGAGCTGATCCTCCAGCCGTGGCGCAGTACCAGAAGTATTGGCGCGGGAATTCATATAGTCAATGTAGTCGTTACAACGACTATTGTCAAGAGGAATGGGCGGGCTCCTTAGCAGCCTTGCCGTGCAGCTTTCCCCGAAGCATCAAGGTTTGGAAACCGGGCGCAGATGGACTTCGCTGATGAAGCTTTGCGGACCCTGTAAAACGATCATGGCCACCGCGTGGGCAACGTCCTCGGCCGTAAGCACCTTGGAAGCGTCTTTGGTCCCCCGGCCGGAAAAGTCCGTGGCTACGCTACCCGGGCAAATCACGCTGACGCGGATACCGTGAGCGCGCAGATCTTCGGCCATGCACCCGGATAATCCCTGGAGGCCCCATTTCGAAGCGCAGTAGAGCGCGCCGCCTGCAAAGGTGTTTTTACCCGCGAGCGAACTGATATTGATAATGTCGCCGCGGCGCCGCTGAATCATCAAGGGTGCGACGGCCCGGGATACCAAGAAGACGCTCTTGAGGTTGGTATTCACGACGAGATCCCAATCGGATTCAGTTTTGTCCTGAACAGGGCCGAAGCCAGGGTTGCCGATTCCGGCATTATTGACGAGGATGGTGAGGCCGCCGAGTTGTTGCTCCGCGCTTTGAACCAGATCAGAAACCTCGCGGGGGTTGGTAACGTTGGCGCGCACAGGCAGGACGCGGGATGAGATTTTTCTGATTTCGTCCGCCGTGGATTCGAGGGTGCGGGAATCGCGACCACAGAGGCAGACGGCCGAGCCCAGGCGGGCTAGTGTCGTGGCAATCGCTTTCCCAATACCGCGACTGCTTCCAGTGACCAGGGCGACGTGCTGAGATAACGGTTTTTCGGTTTGACTGGGGTTATTTAAGGTGTTTGCATTAGTCATTTGGAATTCTTCCTCGCAGTGGCAACGAATTTTGTGCGAAACTCATATTAATCCTAGGATGCCGCCCCGCTCTAAACGTCTCGCAGGTGCGTAGCGGTAGAATTCGTTCCGGAGAGCAGGGCGCCCCTATACTTAAAGAGTACTTGAGTATGTTCGAGAGCGACTTGCGAATAAGTAGGAGCAAACCCTATAATTCGTAAGTTTCCGAGCGAGCTACAGTTCTTCTTAGAGATGAGCAGTAGACTGGTGAACGCTTCGGCGCCTACCAGGTTTCGTTATTTTAAAGTGGTGAGAACGAGGAGATAACGGATGAATGCGACACGACGGATGGCAAGCCTTGCGGTCCTGATCGCGCTGAGCCTACTTGGCCTGAAAGCCGCGCCGTTAATGGCGCAGGCAGCCGGAGCCGCTGGGGGCGCCGCTGCGGGGGCGGGTCCGAAGTACACGATGGCGGAATACAACGCATACACCGCTGCCGCGAATGAAAAGAATCCGCAAGCACAGCTGAAGGAATTAGACGATTTTGTGGCGAAGTACCCGAATTCCGCCCTGCTGAATTATGTCTACCCTTTGTATTACCAAAATTACGCGCAGCAGAAGAATTATCCCAAGGTGATCGAGTATGCGGATAAGGAGCTGGCGCTAGGCGATAAGATCTCACCGACCGAGCGCTACCAGGCATACTCAGCGCGCGCATTTGCGTTCAACAACACGCCCAATCCCGATCCAGCGACAGCCAAGGCGGCCTACCAAGCGGCGCTGGATGGAGCAAAATCCGTAGACGCATTGCCAAAGCCGGACGGGATCGACCAGGCCAAGTTTGATGAAGACAAGAAAAAAGCCATTCTTAACTTCAACGGCACGGCGGCAAACGCGGCCATGGCTGCGAAGGATTATCCGAACGCGATCCAGATGTACAAAACGATTCTGGCTACCAACCCGGACGACTTCATCTCGAACTTCAATATCGGCCGCGCCGAACTGGCGATGAATCCACCGCAGCAACTGGATGCGCTGTGGGCTTTCGCAAGGGCGGCCACGTCGAAGAGTGCGACGGACCAGCAGTCGAAGTCGGTAAAGGCGTACATGCCAAAAGTGATTTCGGCTTATCAGGGCGGGACCGTATGTGACGCGTTGACCCAGGCAGAATTAAACGAACTGCTGCAACTTGCGGCAACTACCCCGGAGCGCCCCGCGAGTTACAAACTGGCGAGCGCCGCCGATCTGGATGCCGCGCGCAAGGACATGACTATCGCGTCGGTGGTAACGGATCTGAAAGCGGGCGGTGACAAGGGTAAGCTAACCTGGACGGCAGCGTGCGGGCTGGAGTTTCCGGATGTACCCGGAAAGATCATAGAAGTTACCGCCGGTCCGGACACGATTGTGTTGAAGAACGCATTCGTCACCAGCGATGCGGAGTTTGAAGCGGCGACCACACCCGACATGGAGATCACCATCAAGACCGCGGACCAGCCGGATGCTGCCAAGCTGGAGAAGGGCAACGCCGTGCGGTTTACGGGAACGTTGGAATCGTATGACCCGCCCCCAGCCTTCATGCTGCATTGGGATAAGGCCAAGGTAAACGAGGAAGACCTGCCCAAGGCGGGCAAGAAGCCAGCAGGAAGAAAACCAGCTGCCAAGCAATAATCACGGCGAAAGCAGAGAGTCGTGAGCGGCCCTGGGAAACCGGGGCCGTTTTTTTGGCGAAGGCTCCTAATCAGAGGGGATCAACGGCCGCGACCGCGGCGATGGTCCAGCTTGTACAGAACCACTTTGCGACTCAGCGTGTTCCGATGAATGCCGAGGACTTCCGCAGCGCGAGACTGGTTTCCGTTGGTGCGATCTAACACCCGCTTGATAAATCGTTTTTCGAATTCGCAGACTGCCTCATCAAACAAAATCCCGCGCTCCACCATAATCGATACGAGGCCTTCCAATTGGTCTCTCACGTCGGCACTCCCCCACTTCAGAATAGGCACTGAAAGCGACGGCTAATCCAGATCGTGGCCAACCAAGACGCGGTAAGCTTCGCGATACTTTGCACGAGTACCGGCGACAACATCCGGTGGCAAATCAGGCCCGGGAGGGGTCTTGGGCCAACGGATGCGCTCGAGGTAATCACGAACAAACTGTTTGTCAAAGGATGGCTGAGGGCCGCCGGGTTTATATTGTGCCGCGGGCCAAAAACGGGAGGAGTCAGGCGTAAGAGCCTCGTCGATCCAGATCAGTTCTCCATCCCGCTGGCCAAACTCAAATTTGGTATCAGCGACGAGAATGCCCCGTGGTTCAGCGTAGTCCGCGGCACGGCGGTAGATTTCCAGGGTAACGTCGCGGACTTTTTCCGCGAGGGAACGCCCGACTATTTCAACCATCCGGTCAAAAGGGATATTTTCATCGTGCCCGCTGGTTGCCTTCGTGGCGGGGGTGAAAATAGGCAGAGGCAGTTTGTCGGATTCCTTGAGGCCGGGCGGTAACGGAATTCCGCAGACCTTTCCAGTTGCGGAATACTCCTTCCAGCCAGAACCGGAGAGATAGCCGCGAACGACGCACTCGATCGGAAGAGGCTGGGTCTTGCGGACCAGCATGGAGCGGCCAGCGAGGTCGTCGGCAAAGCGGTCAAATGGCGGTGGAAACTCGGTGGCACTCAAAACATGGTTGGGAATGAGGTTCTGGAGGAGATTGAACCAGAACAGCGAGAGTTGCGTGAGAACCCGCCCCTTGTCGGGGATCGGCGTGGGCATGATTACGTCGAAGGCGGAAAGGCGGTCGGTGGCCACAATCAAAAGGCGATCGTCGAGTTCATAAATGTCGCGAACTTTGCCGCGCGCGATGGGCGCGATGCCCGCGAAATGGGTCTCGCGGATTACTTTTGCCGCTGAAGTTGTGCTCACGAGAACCTAGCCCCTGAGGAAGCGCTGAACATTTTAACGCACGGGATGACGAAGTCAATGTGACGAAATCCAGTTTTTTCGCAGGCAAAATTGTTTCGCTAACCTTTCGAGCGATTCCTGATATCGTGAGCGAGTTTCTCGATTTCTTCCGCTTTCTTCATGAGATTCAAACTCAGCACCTTGCTGGAATCCGTCTTCTCCACCTCCGCTTTTAACTCCGAGGCAAGTTGATACAGTTGTTCCACTTTTTTCTTCATATCTTTGTCGTTACTCTCGAGGATTTTCTTGTCCGGATTCGGCAGCGATAGACTGTCCGTGTCGGGCGGCTCACCGGAGCCGGGTGGCGGCGGCGTCGGCCTGCTGGGGGGATTTTGCCCTTTGATCAGATGAGCCATCAATCCCGAAGAAATACCCAGCAACGTCAGGATCGCCAGAAAAGTCCGTCGCGTTTCCATGGGCCCCTCTCCTCTCTTACGTTTGTCCAAGGCTGCACCATGCCCCCACCAATGTTATACTCGCCTCCCGACAACACTATGTCCAGTTTCCTATCGGAAGTTCCGGCGCTTTCGGTCACCACGGTGCTGCGCCTGCTTGCTATATTGATTGCCGCGCTGCTGACCAATTATTTTGTCCGGCTGTTCACAAAGCACATCGTGAAACCTGCCGCTTCGCAGGCACGCTCGGCCCAGGCTCGCGAACAACAAACTCGATCGCTGGCGAATCTGGTGTACAGCATAGCCAGCAAGGTCGTGTGGTTTTTAGCCCTGTTGATGGCGGCGCAGGAGTTCGGATACAACGTCGCTCCTATTTTAGTGTTTGCAGGAGTTGTGGGACTGGCGGTCGGGCTAGGGGCTAGAAATCTGATACGAGACGTTATTGCGGGTTTTTCGATCATCCTGGAAGACCAGTACGGAGTGGGGGATATGGTCCAGGTCGCCGACACCATAGGACGCGTGGAGCATCTAACCCTGCGGCGAACGGTAGTGCGGGATAGCCGAGGAGCTTTGGTGACACTTTCTAATGGAGACATTCGCGGGTCTGGAAATCTCAGCCGGGACTGGTCGCAAACTTTCGTAGACGTTGCGCTTTCGCCGGAGGTGTCGCAAGAGCAGGCGCTGCAAGCGCTGGATGCGGCGGCAACCGAGTTGCGGAATGACCCGTCGTGGTCACAGATGCTGGTGGATGGCCCGCGTATAGTGGGATTGCAGTCGTACGATCAGAATGCTTCGACAGTGCGGCTGCAGGTCCGCACAGTACCCGGGCGTCACGAGGATGTCTCGCGGGAACTGAGGCGGAGGATTCAATTGGAGTTTCAACGGCAGGGCATTGCCTTGTCGCATGTGCAGCGAGTGGAGTTGGTTAATTCCTCAGGATCGCCCGGTCCGGAAGCGCCCCATTCGGCCTGACATGAAGGAGAACTTGCTATGTCTCAGGTCAGCTACGATGAAGTGAATCTGATGTTGCGGCTCTACGATCTTCGGCGCGAGCCGCGGTTGCGAGAAGCGCGCGCCTGGTTTGTGGAGCATTTTCATGCGGAGGCGCCGGAAGAGCTGATGACCAAGTATCCCCCGGGAAGCCAGGAAAACACCTACATCCGTATGGTCATCAGCTATTGGGAAATGGTGGCAAGTATCGTGAATCGCGGTTTAATTAATGACGAGCTGTTCTTCGAAAGCAATGGCGAAATCTGGGTGGTATGGGACCGGATGCGCTCGATTGTACCGACCTGGAGAGCGGCCTTTAAGAATCCCACACTGTTTGCGGGGATTGAGGAAACGTGTGACCGCCTGGAGGCATGGAGGGAAAGACGTGCGCCGGGTTCCACGTCGGCGATGCGACAGATGATGGAACAAAGCCGCATGAAGTTTAAATAGCAACGTTTCGTGCGTTCCCAGGCAATCGTTTCAAGCTGTAATCACGGTGGTCGGCTCGGTTTGAGGATTCTCGCCTGTCTGCGTAGCGGGCCCGGGGCAGGCGGTTCGCACACAATTGCGTCCGGCATCTTTCGCCGCATATAGCGCCGCATCTACAGCCGCTAGAATATCTCCGACATTCCCACGCGGGAAATCAATCGATAAAGCCAGCCCGATGCTGATAGTGATGGCCAGAGGTTTCGAGCGGGTCTGAAAGGGCTGCTTGGCGACGCAGGCACGGATATTTTCCGCGCGCGCGGGCGCGGTGCAAGCATCACAACGATTTAGAATGACCAGAAATTCCTCGCCACCAAAACGGCCGACCATGTCGTAGGAACGGACCGAACGCTGTAGGCGCCGCGCCAATTCCCGGAGCACATCGTCGCCGGTATTGTGGCCAAACTGATCGTTCACCTGCTTGAAATGGTCGACGTCGCATAGCATTACGACGGTGCAGCTTTTTTCGCGGCGGGCGCGATGAATTTCCCGCGAGAGCAGTTCTTCGATGACGCCGCGATTCCATAGAGAGGTGAGCGGATCATGGGTGGCTTGAAATCGCATGCTTTCGCGGGCTTCCACCAAGCGGTCTTCTAGTTGCAGAATTCGCTCGCCCGCTCGCAGCCGCGCTTTCAATTCCTCGTCGTCGTACGGTTTGGTGAGGTAATCGTCGGCCCCCGCCTCCAGCCCCTCGACGATTTCACGCTTGGACTCTTTTGAGGAGAGCAGGATGAGATAGGTGTAAGCCCGGCTCCGGCGCGACCGGATCTCGTGGCATACCTCGGCGCCATCCTTTTCCGGCATGACCCAATCGAGCAGCGCCAAGCGCGGCGGATCCTCGGCATCGAGGGCGTCTAAAGCGCGTTTTCCGTCGTTCACGGCGGTGACTTCGTAGCCAGCCCGCTCGAGGCTTCTCTCCAGCATCACGCGGGAGATCATGTCGTCTTCGGCGAGCAAAATTCTCATGCATTTACCTCCGCGATTTGCGCGTCCACCTTGGGCAGGATTTCCGCTACGGCCTGTTCGAGCTGCGCCATGGCCGCGACTGCCGCGCTGGAACTTCCATCGCGCGCGGCAAGCTCCAGATCGACGGCGGCTTGAGCCGCTCGATTCATCGAGAGATTTCTCAGCATGCCTTTGAGGGTGTGAGCGATTCGCTGAAGGGCGGGAAGGTCCTGACGATCCAAGGTTGCTCTGGCATCGAGCAAAGCAGGGCGAATGTCTTGGCCAAAGATCACGAGCAATTCACGGAAAAAAGCGCGGTCATGGTCCAGACGCTCCAGTAATTCTGGGAGGTTCCAGTCCAGGTCAGTGGAAGCGGTAGGTTGAGATGGGAGCGCGCCATCCTTATTATTTGCTGATTTGTTTTGCATGGTTCCACGATCCATTTGCTTATAAACGGGCACCTGAGCGTCGGCAGATTGCAAGCGGTTTCCCTGGTTGGCTTAGAAACGTCTCTGCGTGTCGACAGGGCGGGGAAGTCTGTCACTTCGCAGTCAAGGACAGCCCCGAAGGGATGTGCAAGGGGAACGCCAATGTGTCCCGCGCGGAGGTGTGCTATGTGCTGGAGTTGGAGCGAGTTGTAGGAGTCGGTTGGTGAGGGTCGTGGGGGCTGTTCCAAAAGGGAACGAAAACGGATTTTGCGATTCACTTGTAATCACAGAAAACCTGAAGCGGCCAGACTAGTAAAACAAGAGTGCCAACAGGTGGGGCAAGAGGGATTTGGGGCAAGAGAGGGCGCTTTGCACTCTGACTTGGACCGGCCTTCTCACCGAAGGAGCTAAGCGACCAGTTCCAGGTTGCCGACAATGGGTCATTTTGAAAGCGATGCATTTCTTGGGAAGCCTATTGCGGTACACCGATCTCGTTCGATTCTTGATCGCGCAACCTCTCTCTTTGGGCTAGCTGCTCGTCGCTTAGACGCGCGTCATAAATGGAACGGTGGTCAATCGAGCGGGCGATCAGTGTCGAGATACCGGCGATCAGAATCAGTGGCAAAACGAACGAGCGGTCCCTGCCGGTAAGCTCCATGACCAGGACAACGGCCGAGATCGGACCCTGGGTAGTAGCGGACACAACCGCGCCGGCACCGAGCAGTGCGAAAAATCCCGCAGGCACGCCTGGCCAGAGGGTGCTCCAAGCATGCCCCAGCACAGCACCGAGCAGCGCGCCAAATGTGAAGGAGGGCGTGAACAGACCGCCCGGCACGCCGCTGCGCATGCACATGATCGTAGCGAGCGGCTTCAAGAGCAGCAGGGCTAGCAGCAGTCCCGTTCCAACCTGGCCAGCAAAAAGCAACTGCGAAAGGTCCTTGCCGTTGCCAAGTATTTCCGGAAAGCGGACGGAAACAATTCCCAGAAGGGCCAGGACCACCGCCGGCGCCACAAATCGCTGCCATCCGTGGGGCTTGTTCTTGTCGGCCCAGCGGACGAGACGTACATAAAGGATGGAGCCGAACGCGAAGATAGGAGCCGCCACGATCACCCATATGAACAAAGAAGCCGAAAGCGGGAAGGATGGAATGTTGTAGGTGGGCGCGTTGGGCAGCGCGACCCAGGAAACCCCAGTTGCGATCATCGAGGTAAAGAGCGCCGGCAGAACAAAGCGCAAGGCCAATTTCCCGCGCATCACTTCCAGCGCGAAAAGCGCGCCGCCCAGCGGAACGCCATAAGCCGCTCCCATACCAGCTCCGGCACCACAAGCCACCAGCAGCCGTCGCTGTTCATCGGAGAGGCCTTCGGCGTCCGTGAACAAATTCGCGAAAACGGCGCCAGCCTGCTTGGGGGCGCCTTCGCGGCCCATGGATGCGCCCATGCCAACGGCAAAGATGGACAACACCGCGCTGCCTAGAGTTCGCAGGGCGGGCATGCGTCCCGCGTAAAACCAGATTGCCGCAGTTGTATCGATGCCGTTGCCGCTGGAGAGCTGTTTCAGAATAACCTGCCCAAGGCCGGTCAGTAAGCCTGCTGCAAGCAGAACGACGAGGTGCCTCGACACGCTGGCCTGCCGAGCGGCGTCAAGTATGTTTGTGCCGGAGCCCCGCCATGCGACGCGCTGCACGATTTCAAGTAATCGAGTGAGCGCTGCCGCTGCCAAACCCGTGCTCGTACCGATCAAGCAGACCGCCAGCCAAAATCGCAGTGCGCCTGGACGCGCCAGTGTGGTGGGAATGGCTCCGCTGTTCTTCGAAACGGATCTCGCCATGGAGACCCTATACTAATGCATTTCGTTTTGTTAATTCCGGTGGGCCGCCAGACCATCTCAGCTGAAACAGCAGGACGAAAGCGATGCTGATTTTTGACGATTCATTGCCCATTTTTCGGATGCTGCCTTGTCCATTCTCTTCTCGCTTCTTGCAAATGGATGACGGTGCGCTGGATGACGGCACGGATCGTTGCGTCAGCGATGTAACAGAGAACCAACAGAAAGTACTAAACGGAATATCTGGTAGCGCGGGTGTGGGCGCATGTAGTACGGTAGCGTGCAGACGCGGGACTCTCCAGCCCGAGGCGGTCACGTCGGGTGGAGGTTCCCTTCATGCGTGTCCTCATTGCAGACGATCAAGATTTTATCCGTCGCGGCGTGCGAGCGGCGCTATCCGAAGAAAAAGACATTAAGGTCTGCGCCGAAGCCGTTGACGGCAACGACGCCGTGGCCAAATCATTACAATTCAGGCCGGATATCATCATCATGGACATCGTCATGCCCCGCATGGATGGTATCGACGCAATACGACTACTTCGCAAGGCGTTGCCGGAAACGAAAATTCTAAGCCTGAGCCAGTACGACATTCCTGAGATGGTGAACGAAGTAGAAAAAGCAGGTGCCTCGGCCTTCCTGTCAAAGCTGCTAATCTGGGATAAATTGGTCCCGTCCCTCAGAAGAGTGCATCAAGGCGAGACGTTCTTTTGGTAAGTCTCAAAGAGCACGGGCGCGGCCTTCGTTCAAATGAACGATGACAGAGGAGCCGGCTTGTACTGCCAGCCATGAGTTAAGACTCTATGCATTAGACACCATTCAAGCGTGCCGAGCGAAAGTAGTGTGGGTCACTCCGAGATACGCGAAGAATGACGGCACAAATCGCTTAGAGTGAGTTAAACGCATAACAAGAATTTTTTGGTAGTCCCCCGGCTTTTGCCTCTTGGCACAGACCTATCATGGAAGTCGGCTTCTCTAACGAGGTCGGCCGTTGCAAGCGCTTTTTTCTGGAGTGTTGGCCTGCTGCGGGCACACCCGTTACGTATCTGCTGAAAAGCGCCGTTCGTTCGCGTTTCGTGTGTTCACCCGTTGTGCTCGGCTCTGTGTCGCTTCATCCGTTTGGTGCTGTCCACCAACCATCTCTTCGGCCACTACGGACCATGATGACTTATGCGAACTCCCTTCCTGCGAAGGGAGGCGGGTGGCCTAATCAACCGGACGGTGACCGTTCGCACCATTCCCGACTTCAAGCATCCCCGCACAGACAGTACCGCTTTGCTTCGGTCCACGACGACAGAACTCTTGGTAATCGATCTGATCGCGCAACATGATCCACAGCCGAATGCCCAGCTTGCGGGCCGCTGCCACGCGTGCTTTCCCCAAGCCTTTCTGCACCAGTTTGCGACGGTAGAACCGCTGCAGCCCGGGATCGCGGCGCACCGCATGAGCGCCGGCCTCATTCCAAAGAAAGCGCAGCAGTGGACTGCCTTGCTTGGTCAACGCCCCGAGTCGCTGATGCGCTCCGCTAGAGTATTCGCGGGGAATAAGTCCGACGTAGCTGGCCAGCGCCTTGCCGTCTGCAAAGCGTTGCGGGTCGCCCAGAAAGACATCCGTCGCCAGTGCCGTGACCGGACCTACTCCTGGATGGGTCATAAGCAATCGTGCTCCTACGCGCTGCTCCGCTTGTTCGGCGACTTGTGTGGTCAGTTGCTCGATTTCTTCTTCCATCTGCCGGTACAGCGCCTGCAGCATGCTCCGTCGATAAGAAGCATGCGGCGGCAACGGCAAGAACGCGATCTTGGCTTGCCCATCATAGCTCCACAGGCTCGGACCGCGCCGCAAGCCATTCGCCAGCGCGATGGCCTGCAGAGCATTTTGGATCTGCGTGCGCAGGCGCACCCAGTGATGCCGGTGCAGGATCAAGGCACGCAGGTCGAGTAGTTCCTGGCTGGGTCTCCAAATCGCCGGAAAGCGATTTTGCACCAGCAGCTTTAGAATCAGCTCGGCGTCGCGGCGATCATGTTTCTGCTTGCGGGGTTCGGCAGCACGGATCTTTGTGGCGTCTCCCACCCGGCATTCAATCCCCAGCTCCGCCAGCAACTTCAAAAACCATTGCATAGGTCCTATCGCTTCGATGCCCACCAGCACCGGGCGCGGGAGTTCGGAATAAAACTCGCGCACTTCGTTGCCTTCGTGCAGCAGCGTGCGATTCACCACTTCCCCGGTTTCCGTGTCGAGCATCGCCAACGTCTGCTGGCGAGCGTGCAAATCACATCCTATAATTCGCATTCGGCCTCCTTCGTTCCGAGCGCTTCGGGGTGAACACCGTAAGTCTACTCGGCTCGTCGTGAGGCCGACCTCGTTATGATATCAACCGATAACTTGGGTACTAGCTCACGCAGCAATCTTGTCGAGATTTAGGCGAGGGCACATCTCGAATCTGCTGAGAGGGATTGATTGGCGACCGCTGCATAATAAATTCGACCAAAGTGACATTGACCTCTGGCTTGGGAATAATAGATTCGAGTTTGGCGCGGAGTAGCGTGGCCACATCCGACGCTGACAGGTCTACCAATTTCAAATCGTGGAGTATCCCATCCATCTTTGACGTGTGTGCGACTCTCGCGCCATTGACGGTCAGGATGTGATTTCCGCCGCCCCTAACCGCAACTCTTCTAGACAACTCTGGATGTTGGTACACCCAGACCTCAAGGACATCTCCGACACAGATACGATAGTCTGCTGGCGGAATTGGTTGTGGTATCGGAATTACCTGTGCGGTCAAAGGCCGCCCGCAAGAGACGGCGGCTATCAGGAGTGCCATGCCAAAGCAAACCCGAAAAGTCTTCGATACGACCATTGCGATTCTCTCCGATCGCGATGATACACCGATTTGAATAACGACCGGACGAGATATCGAACGAATAGAGGGTGCGGTGTCCCCGTGGTATGGTGACCGACGAGTGGTTATCAATACACAGAATCTTCTCTTGGTGCTGCCGCCGTTTTCCAAGTGCCTCCAAACAGGACAGTGTCCTGTCTCAAAGACGGTTCAGCAAAAGTTGGACAAAATCTCATTGGACGCAGGAGCAAACCTAGAAAGGCAACTCGATGACAGCAAGCGGTTCCACAACATGATACAGAACTGCGTTCGAAAATTTCAGTCAGGTAGCAGCTCAGGATTCGAGAGTAACTTTCTTAGGGGGGATGCAAACATGATCAAATGCAGGCTAAAAGAAGTTCTTAAACGAAAAGGCTGGACGCGCTACAAAGTGGGATCACTTACCCCACGCTTCATGCGCTTTTCCACGGACGAAGCAAGGGCTACAGAGCCGATGTTTTAAACAAGTTGTTTTGTGCACTTAAATGCACTCCAGGAGATTTGCTGGAGTGGCAGTGACCTGACCGGGCTTTTTTGTACCAGCCGACGTGAGAGAGAATTCACGAGGAGTGACCGGACCGACTTTTTGTACCAGGGCGAGTGAGAGAGTTTACATCACTTGAGCGGCCCGGCTTTTTTGTACCAACCCTAGGGTGAGTTTTCGGCTGTTTGCATCCCAATGAAATCGCGGCTAGCCGCGATTTCATTGGCGAATTCGTGGGGTGTCTTCTCCCCAAGAGCTCTGTGAGGCCGACTCTCGTTGTACTCCCGACGCCAAGTCTCCACGATCTGCTGGGTTTCCGTCAACGACATGAACCAATGGGCATCCAGGCATTCTGCCCGAAACGTTCCGTTGAATGATTCCACGAAAGCATTGTCCGTCGGTTTCCCCGGTCGGGAAAAAGCCATTCGCACTCCGTGCTGATAGGCCCACAGATCCATCGCCTGACTGGAAAACTCGCTCCCATTGTCACAGTACAGAAACTTCGGAACTCCGCGTTGGATTTTGATGCGGTTCAGCACCAGCACCACATCTTCGCCCTTCAACCTCTGTTCGGATTCGATCGCCAAGCATTCCCGAGTGTAGATATCCACGACCGTCAGCGAACGGAACCTTCTTCCGTCCGCTAGCTGATCCGCCACAAAGTCCATCGACCACACCTGATTCGGCCCGGTTGGATGAAAACGTTCACGCCGATGTTCCGCTACCCGGCGGCGCCGCTTCCGCCGTTGCTGCAACGTTAATCCCTCTTCCCGATAGAGTCGTGCCGGCTCAACCGGTCGATGCAACACCCCTCTGGTCATTTGATCTGGCAATACGTTTCAAGCGGACCGATCCTTGGGGTTGCAGTCCGCTTTTACCTAAGCAGGACGCCTTTTCTGTGCTTTTGTGCTCGCGGATGATTCTTAGTCGTTGGAATTCCTGGAGATGGTACTTCCTCCTAGTGTTGCGACGACCTATTGAGACCACCTCGTTCTACCAGGTATTTGCCCACTTTCCAGCCCTCCCGGTTCAGCAACACGCGGATCTTGCGGTACCCGTACCGCACTCGTGTCTGAGCGATTTCCCGGATGCGCATCCGCAGTGCAGTCCGTGGATCTTTATGCGTGCGATATCGAAACGTTCCTCGATTTAACCGGGTGACCCTGCACGCACGCCTCTCGCTCACCCGGTAGCTGCCGTGCAGGTACTCGACCACCTGTCGGCGCCGCGAGGGCTCTAGTATTTTTTTGATAGAACATCCTGCAACATCGCCTTGTCCAGGGTCAGATCGGCTACCAGCTGTTTCAGCCGTGCGTTCTCTTCTTGCAGCTGTTTAAGTTGGCGAACCTGATCGACCTCTAGCCCGACGTATTGCTTCTTCCATCGGTAGAAAGTCTGTTCGGAGATTCCCACCCGCCGGATCAATTCGGCCAAGGGAACTCCCGCTTCTGCCTGCTTCAAAACTGCCACGATCTGCTCTACGTTGAAACGTTTGTGCTTCACGGCAAATCCTCCTTTTCAGGTTCAGATTTTGCCGGAAACTAACCCTCCGAGTGGATCAAAAATACCGGGGCCGGCCATCACAACCTCATCGGGTAAGGATGCAAATGGTGGCTCGCCGGGAGCCGTAGGCGACCGGAGAGCCGCCATTTGCGGCGAGAACGTCCCCGGCGCTGGCGACCTATATCCCAGCGCCGAGCTAGGCTGGAGAGAAACGAATTTTTCAGCGCGTGGCCAGCCAGGTCTTGCCGTTAAACCGACTGAGCACGAGAACGCAAGCTCCCGATGCTCCCGTTGATTTGTTTCGAGACTGGCAGGAGAACACAAACTCAATCTTGTTGGGCAGTCAAACGAGCTGTGCCAGCCAATGGATGTCTGGTTCTATTCGCGAATAGAAATCGCGGCCGAGAGGCCAACACGACGCGCTGAAGCAGAAAAAGAATTTACACCAGCGCTCCTCCCGAGCGCGTCGGGAGAGCTTTTTGCCTTTTGACACAGACCTATCATGGATGGGAGAGTCAAGAGAAAAAACATCTGCGGCGACTGGAAGGAGCAAAAATGTTTGCTGCGCTCTCCAGCCCATGTCCTGTTGAGAGACTCTGGGGTGTTCGCTCTTCGTAGATCCATTCTGTTATCGTGACGGCGCTTTCGGATTCTGAAGCAAGACAAGCTGCGTGGTTGAAACGTGTCAACCATAGTTCTATCTGAGGCTCAAGGCCTATAGCTTTTTCTGGTTATCCGAGGGGGCCTATAGTTTACCAAGAGACTCGTGGTGCTCGGAGCACACTCTCTGCCTAACGGGCTAATGGAGACTCACCCTCGAACCAAAGCGTCAGAAGAACTGAAAAGCCATCACCAGAAATAAATCCAGCAAAGGACGATTCTCGATCCGACGCTCAAGCTGCTTGTTGTTTCAGATGTTCAGCGTCGAAACAAACTCCTTTCTTCCAAACCAGCAAAGTGACGGCGGCGATCTTGCGCGCCAAGGTGAGCCGCGCCAAATGCGGTTTCACGCCTCGGCTGACGCAAGCTTGGTAAAAATCTTGGAAAGGTCCTGCGGTCGAGGCGGCTCGCGTCGCTGCACCCTTGAAGATATTTTTCAGATCGTGGTTGTGGTTGATATTGAGCCCGCGGACGGCCAGAACTTTCTTGGAGCGTTTGAACTGGCCACCGACGATGCGGTATTCCCCGCTGCGGTACGTCCGCAATGCCAAACCGCAGTAGGCCCACAGTTGTCGCTTGGTCCGGAAGCGGTTCGGTGTCTGCATCAGCGCAAGCAGCAGAACGGCGCGGATGGGGCCGATGGAGGGAATCTGCCGCAGCAACCTCATGTTCAGATGCTTCCGGCCTTCCGCCAATAGTTCTCGCCGCACGCCCTGGCGCAATACCGCTAAGGCGTCGAACTGCTGGTAATAGAGTTCCGCACGGCGGCGTACACCCACTTCCGAAATCTTCGCGAGCCATTCCGCACGGTAGCGCGGTGCGTAGACCTGCTTGCCGGCACAAGGAATGCCCCAGCTTCGGTAGATGGCCTTCAGCCGACTCATCACCCGCGTCAAATCACGAGTGATCGTAAGGTAGCTGCGTGCCAGTTCCTTCAGCGTGCGCATACCCTGTTCGCCGTGGTACACCGGGTTGAGCTTGTTTAGATACAGCAGCTCGGACAGCTTGCGGGCATCGATGCGGTCACTCTTGTTCCCAGCTTTCAACAGGGCATTCTTGCGCGGATCGCAGGCCACCACGCGGGTGACGTGAGGCTGGAGCAGATCGTACAACCACGCCGCCCAGGTGCCTTCTTCAAAGGTCACGTGCAAACTGCCGCGCAGGCCACCAATAAACTGAAGGATCGTCTCGGCTTTCGTTTCGAGAATGGCCTCCATCACCAAATTTCCGTGCGAATCCCGAACGGCCACCGAAATCGTTGCCTGATGCACATCCAGCCCAATATACTTGGCGTCATTCATGAGGGCGCTCCTTGTTGTTGTAGGCGTTGATACAGACGATCAAAACCTACTCCACTCGGGCGCCCTTTTATAATGCGTTTACCCGGACTTGAGAGCGATACGCGGGCTCCAATCCCGAAAATCGTCAGTATTCACAAGCCGACTTATCGGTACCTATCGTGGTTCACGAGACGATAGCTTCGGATTGCACAGTCAAGCGTCGTTCAACACAGCAATGCGGATGCCGTTTAGTGTCAAAGCAGGCCGCGGTGGCCAGCGTAGTTAAATTAGCGCAGGTGTCACGGTTCAGAGATCAGGAAACAGAAATCGGGAACTCCAAAATCCACACTTGACATCGACAGATAATTCACTACCATATGGTTGTGGATAAGTTAGATACAACATTTGCGGCTCTGTCTGATCCAACCCGCCGGGCGATGATCGAACGACTCTCCCATGGGCCTGCCTCTGTGCATGGATTGACGGAACCGTTTGCACTCTCGCAGCAGATGATTTCAAAACATATTGCCTACCTGGTGCGGGCGCGGATTGTGATCAAGACGAAGCGTGGAAGAGAGAGCGTGTGCACGCTTAGGCCAGAGGCGATAAAGACAGTCAGCGACTGGGCGATTAGCTATCGCCGATTCTGGGAAGAGAGTTTCGAGAAGTTGGACGTGGTTGTGAATCAAATGAAAAAAGAGGAGGTCAGAGGTGACAAAAAACACGGTTAACGAGACAGAGCGGATGGTTGTCACTAGAGTTTTTGACGCCCCACGCGCATTGGTTTGGGAGGCGTGGACAAACCCGAAATATGTGATGCAGTGGTGGGGGCCGAAGGGTTTTACTGCGCCTTTTTGCGAGATGGATTTTCGCGTAGGAGGAAAATTTCTCTGCTGCATGAGAACGCCGGATGGGCAGGAGTTCTGGAATGGTGGGGAGTACCACGAGATTGTTCTGCACGAGAAGATCGTTTACTCCATGTACTTTTCCGACTCCAAGGGAAACAAGGTCGAGCCTGCGCACTATGGAATAGAACATGAGGCCATAGACGGTGCGCACGACGTGGTTATTTTTGAGGATTTTGGAAGCGGCCAGACGAAACTCACCCTCATTGGAAATGAAACCATGGAGAACGCAAAAAACAGCGGGCAAGTAGAGGGCTGGAATCAGATACTCGATAAAGTTGCCGCAGTTGTTGCGGGGCTAGCGCAGGCGAAATAAGAAGTTGAAGTTTTGATGATCGTCATGCGCGAGATACAGCTAAGGCTGGCGGCGGAGGCTTAGTTAGAACGGGCTTCTCGTCGCTTGGCCGAATAGTCACATTTCCGGCTAAGTGACCCTTGGCTCAACTGTTGCCTTCAGGCCAATGCGCTCAGCGACCAGTGTTTACCGGACTCAACATTAGTCCTGTGAAACGCGCTAGTGTTTACCGGTTCAATTCCACTTGCCAACCGAGTGAGGTCACAACTCACAGAACCGAGAGGAAGACTGGTTCCGTAATTCCCACCACGGCAAATAGAAGAGTTCGGTGGCATGGCTCACTACTCGTCACGTCGTTTCTAGCGTTTCTAGCAATTCTAGCGTTTCAATGCACAGGCAAAATCACTAGCGATGTCGGAGTTTTCTTGCAGAGACATTCGTATTTGTTACTTTGGTGGCACTTCGCTTTCTCAGTTGAGACTAACGTTAAAGTCGGGGTTAACGGCCCGATGCGGAAAGAGCTCAATTCAGAAAGTGGCGCCTGAACTTTTTGCACAATACCGATGGAACTCGCAAATCAGGCTGCATCGTAGGAAGTTGGCGCAGGAGGCTCGCGAAATTGTTCAAGCTGGCCGAGATCGCGAAAGGCCATGCCCATAGGTTTAGGGACACCTTCGCAGTTGAACTATTGCTGACGGGTGTGCCGATCGAAAGAGTGTCCGTCCTCCTCGGACACCAAAGTGTGCAGATCACCGAGAAACACTACTCTCCTTGGGTGCACAGTCGCCAAGAGCAGCTCGAGCAGGATTTGAAGCGTGCTTGGGAGCGAGACCCTATGGCGCTCATGGAAACGAAGGGTACACGAGAGGTACACGGAAAAAATGGAAGGTATAACTGAAACAAATTTAAGCGGATATTTTGGAGGCGCGGGTGGGAATCGAACCCACGCATAAAGGTTTTGCAGACCTCTCCCTTACCACTTGGGTACCGCGCCTCAACCCTACTAGTATAACGGACCACCGTAACTCGTGTCGCGCCGGCGAATGTTGTGTTTATATCAACCAGCAGCATGTGGAGCAAGCGCGGCGATCCACGAAACATGCCTCGGCGTTACTTTTTGACTGGTTCTTCGATTTGCGCTTCGCGCAAAAAGCGCGCCGACTCTTCGGGCGGTGTGGGATTGATGTAGAAACCGGTGCCCCACTCAAAGCCCGCGACCTTGGTCAATTTCGGAATAATTTCCATATGCCAGTGATAGTGGTCGTTGATTTCTTCGCCGATGGGCGAAGTGTGAATCATGAAATTAAACGCCGGACGATCCAGGACGGCGTCCATACGCATCAGTGTGTCCTTCAGCATTTGTGCCAGGCTGGCGTACATCGAGCTTTGATTGTTCTCGTAGGCGGACCCGTGGACTTTTGGCAGCAGCCACATTTCGAAAGGAAATCGCGGGGCGTAGGGAGCCAGGGTTATGAAATGATCGTTTTCGCCGATCACGCGCTCACCAGTATCGCGTTCCTGGCGGACAATATCGCAGAAGATGCAGCGCTCCTTTTCATCGTAGTAGTGCCAGCAATTATCGACTTCTTCGCGCACGCGCCGAGGAACGATAGGCAACGCAATTAATTGCGAGTGAGGATGCTCCACCGAAGCGCCGGCAGGTTCGCCGTGATTCTTGAAGATCAGCACATAGCGGAAACGCTTATCGTTCTTCAGGTCCAGCATTCTGTCGCGGTAGGCCCACAACACATCTTCAATCGATTTTTGCGGTAGTTGGGCCAGGGTGGTCTGATGCTGCGGTGTCTCGATAATCACTTCGTGAGCGCCAATCCCATTCATTTTGTCGAACAGACCTTCGCCCTCGCGGTCCAGTTCGCCTTCGATTCCCAGGGCCGGAAAGCGATTGGGCACCACGCGAATGCTCCAACCCGCCGAGTTTGCGCCCGTGCCATTGCGGCCATACGCTAAAATTTCGGGGGGCGTTTTTCCTTCATTACCGGGACAGAACGGGCAATTCCGCGGGGGTCCAGGGAACACGGTTTCCCTGAGAAAATCCATGGGGCGCTTACCGCGGTCGGTGGAGATGATGACCCAGCGTCCGGTAATGGGATCCTTCCGTAGTTCAGGCAATGCATATCCTCCAGGCTGGCGCGCTTTAAGCGATTAACCGCTGCGCATATCGATATTGTATTGTACTCTTCCGGGAACTCAATGGAAGTGAGCGGCTAAGCGGCGAATGGTGTTACGAGAAATGCGTGGGCGTTTGAAGGCTAAGCGCGGCTTTGTGGAGACGGACGACGGGTGGTTGGCCGGGTGTGTTCTCAATAGCGACGACATCGAAGCGCAGAGGGCAGTTCTGAACGTGGCGTTCGCGTAAGAAATAGTGCGCGGTGCGCAACAGAACTTCATGCTTTTCGTTGGTGATGCTCAGTTCGGGGAGCGCAGGCTGGTTTTTGCGGGCGCACCGCGTACGAACTTCGACAATCGCCAGTGTATCGCCATCGTAACCGACCAGATCCAACTCACCTTTTACGCGCGAGGGCATGTAGTTCCGGGCGATGAAAATATAGCCGAGGCGCCGCAGATACCAGTAAGCATACGTTTCCCCGCGCACGCCTATCTGCAGCGCCTCGTGCTTTTTCGCCTGAGTGGTGGCCTCTCCCGAATCACGGAGACCTTGCCGTGATTGCCACTGGACCCAAGCAAATCCGACTCGGGCTATGAGTTGGATTAACATATTACTGTAGATGTACTATATCATTATCTACATTCATTTTGAACAAGAAAGATTCGCGGCGCAAAGGATGCGATTGGAAGACCGGACCGCACTCCGCACACTCGTTCGGAATGACGGATGTTAGAGTTTTTTCGCGGCCCGTGAGAGCCCGTTGATTTTTTGAGATCGCTACGGCGCGGGCTGAATCTGTGACCTGGCAGACGCGAATTGCCACGCAGATTGTGGGCGTCTAATGGCCCGCCCCAACCCGGTTCTAGTACAGTAGTACTTTTTTGACCCTACGATTTTTTGTACCGGCGGTTCTATTGTTCTCTAGGTGGGATGCGGATAGACTCACATTTCAATTAAATGGGAGGCCCGCCTTGACAGGCTCAGAACGCCGCACAACACAGAGGTTCTCCATGCGTTTGCCGCTTACCGTGCGGTGGACAACCGGGGCAGCAGTTGGAGAGACCAGCACGGAATCCCGAGACGTAAGCTCTCGCGGGGTTTATTTCTTCCTCAGCAAAGATGTAAAAGAGGGGTCTCCGGTGGAGATCCTGCTGACATTGCCGAACGAAATCACGTTGGCTGGCCCGGTAAGAGTACGTTGTCTCGGGCGAGTGCAACGGACGGAACCGCGGGAAGAAGGTTCCGTGGGAGTAGTGGCCGCGATCGAGCGATACGAGTTTCTGCGCAGCAGTGAAGACCACTAACCGGCCGGCAAACGTAAGCCCATGGATTTTGCGGTATGGATTTCCTTGCTCGCTCACTGCGGAGGCGGGCAGGAATAGCCGGGGTGCCTCGGCCCCTCAGCGGAGCGCCCCGGCTGAATTGTTTGTTGGCCCATTCTGATCTGATCAGTCCTCAGCTTCCCACCTACCGAACTTCGCGTTGAACCCACTAACCACATCTTCGTGTGGCGAACTGCAAACCAGCCAGTGCTAGCCAGGACGCGCCTGTCCTTTGGAGCAGGCGATTTTTGGCTGGGCGATAAGCGAAGATGGCAATCGAGCCCTAATTGGGGGAACTTCACCGCTTCTCGCGTGGGGAAGCTACAGGATTGACTACCATGCCGGACCAACCGGCCAAAAGTTTTCTGGGATTTACATGGGGCGGCGGAGCAAAGCAGGAAGAACGTCTTGCTACGCCGGAGGAATTGGCGGAATTCGGCGCCCTGGCGCCCGACCCCGCGACAGAAGCGCAGATACTTGCGTTGTTTGAAGAGCAGTTGCTGCAGGATTTGATCAAAGAATCGCCCGCCCAGCCGGTGGTATGCGATATCCCAGCCGCCGAAAACGAAAATACAATGGAGATGTCAGTGGAAGCGAACGAGCCGGCGGAAGTGCGGGAAGATGAGTGCGCTGCGGAAACTGCGATCCAAGAAACTGCTGTGCAAGAAACTGCGACGGAGCCTGAACCGGAGGCAATAGCTGAGGTTCACGAACTGGAGAGCCATGAGCTGGCGAGTCAGGAACTGGCCGTCGCTCCGGCTGAGATAGCCGCAGAGGTTGTCGCCGAGCCGCAGGAGCTTGAGAATCTAGCCGAGCAACAGTCCGGCGTGGCCACTCCAACGGTGAGGACGGAATCGGGTTCGGGCGATCTTTTGGAGTTTGCGCAAGTCTTGGATCAGCACCGAATGTGGGCAGAGTCGAATGGAGCCGAAGGCGCTAAGGGCCACCTGTCTGGAGCGAATCTGGCGAACCTGGACTTGACGGGCGCGAACCTGCAAGGTGCGGAACTCCAGAAAGTGAACCTGCGCGGGGCAGACCTGTCCATGGCGAACCTGCGCAATGCGACCTTGGTGGAAGCCGACTTGCGCGAAGCCAACCTGCTGGGTACCGAATTTTCCGGCGCGAATCTGATGGGCGCGAACTTGTATGGAGCGCAAGGATTGTGGGCCGGGAGATTGGGCGGCACGAATTTGTTTGACGCGACGCTGCCGGAAGAAGTGGCGGCGCTAACGGGCCGAAAGACGATCGAACAGTTCACACAATCGGCGCGATCGTTTTACATACTGGTGATGGCACTGTGTGTTGGCGCGTGCGGATTGATCGCGCTGACCACCGACGTGCGTTTACTGTTGGATGAATCCGCCACCGTCACCACCCGCATTCCGAAATTCCTGCCGCTGCAAGGATTTTACTTAGGGGCGCCTTTACTGTTGACAGCGTTTTATCTGCGTCTGCAATTCCTGTTGCTGCGGTTATGGGGAAGCATGGGAGCGCTGCCAGCGGTTTTTCCTGACGGGCAAACGCCAGAGAAGGATGGGCGATGGTACTTGATGGGCCCGATCCGGCCCTATTTGCGGTGGACGCGTGAACCGCGTTCGGCGGTCGCAATGGTGGAATGTTACGTGGCCATGTTGCTGGTGTATTGGGCGGTGCCAGCGGTGTTATTTTTATTCTGGCTGCGTTACCTGGTGATGCAGGACTACCGTGGGACCTTGTTGCACCTGGTGTTGTTCACCGCGGCAAGCGCGGCAGCGTGCGCGTTGCCCCGAGTGGTCAAGCGGGTGTTGCGGCCAGGAGACTGGACAGACGAGAGCACGCAACAATTTATGCGGGATGTGGTGCGAGCTACGCGCGTGCCGGTGTTAGTAGGATTGACGCTGCTGCTCCTTTCGCTGGGAGTGATTCGCGGCATGCCCGGAGATACCAGTTTGCGACCCGAGGTGAGTCGTGGCGATCCGCGGCGATGGGCAGCGACCGCATTTCAATTTGTGGGTTATCGGCCGTATGCGGACTTGACGGACGAGAGCATGTCGGTTCATCGCGACGCTGCGATCAGCGGGAATGGAGCAGGTGGCGACACCAGCGGACCGCGGCTGAACGAAATCAATCTTCGCTATTCGCGCGGATACCATGCGGCGTTCGCCAACGCCCGGATGTGGCGAGCGAATTTGGAAGGCAGCAGCCTGGCGGAAACGGATTTTCGCGGGGCCAATCTTCGCGAGGCGAATCTGCGGTCGGCCAAGATGGACGGAGTGAAGGCGGAGAAGGCCAACCTGGTGAGCGCGGACGCGCGTGGAGCCGCATTCAGCGGGGGCGATTTCCGCGGTGCGGACTGGTCCTTTGCGAATTTGAGTGGAGCGGTGCTGACCACAGTGCATTTGGAAAACGCGACAATGTATGCCGTGAACCTGCAGCAGGCCAACTTGTTGCGGGCAGACTTGGGGCACACGGATTTACGCGACGCGCATTTGGAAGCCGCGATTCTCTCGTTGGCGAAACTGGAGCAGACGGATTTTTCGGCGGCAAAGATGATGGGCGCCAATCTGACCGGGGCGGAGGCGAAAGGAACAATATTCCTGGAAGCGGATCTTTCAAAAGCAGACTTGCGAGGCGCCACGTTTGTGGGAGCGGTGCTGCGGCAAGTAAAGCTGGACGGCGCGAACGTGCTGGGAGCGGATTTTCGCGGTGCGTCGGGACTGGAAGCCTGGCAAGTGTGCTCGACGCAGGGTTGGCGCGGAGCACAGTTTGATGCGGATGTGCAGGCGGGTGTCGAGCAGAGTTGCGGCGCGGGATCACAACCGAGCGTGGTGCAATAAGTGGATCCGATTTCCCCTTTTTCAGCATAGATCTTTCGACTACGTCTTCTGTAAGTTGTGGCGCCGTTCGAATAAATGCTTGCCAACACTAAAAATCAAGCAATTCAACATACGCGCCGGCGCTGTGGGAGGAGTTTCTAAAGGCCAGCGCAAGAACTGCCGATAACGCCAAGGTAGGGCGAACTGTGTCTCTCGCCTTGCAAGGCGGCCCGTGTGATTACTCTGGCGCTGTTGGCAACATTGGCGTTTCCACCGCAACTTCAACAAAGTAGTGTGTCTCCTGAAACCAAGGCACCGGTAGCACCGGAACAGGTGCGGGCCTGGCAATTGGAAGGATTGACACAGGAGCAAATACGAGAGGAAGTGAACACTCGCGGCCTTACGGAATGCGCGGAGGAACCGTTGGTGAACGCGTTGTCAGCGGCACGCGCGGATGTGGAGACGGTTCGCGTGGTGCGTCACGCCAAAGCGCCGTGCACGGTGTGGAAATTGGGGCTGCGATGGCCGAGTCCAACGGACTACCTATACGAATTGGCGGGTGCGGTGCTGTGGAGCGATTGGGGACATGCGCTACAAACGATGCAGGTAGAAGCGAATAAGCAACCGCGCGACGCGAACGTGCACTTGATTTATGCGCATCTTTTGCGAATGTCGGAAGATTGGATTCCGGCGTACAGCGAGGCGACCAAAGCTGTGAGATTGGCTCCGGAATCGCCTTACGCACACGCGCAGCGATCCACCATTTGCTACCACTCGCAATTAACAGAATGCGCGATACACGAAGCACAGGTGTATGTGGGAATGCGGCCAAAGGATGCGGCGGCGTACATTACCTTGGGCCACGCGAGGGAATTACAAGGGCACGATGATGAGGCGGTCGAGGCGTACAACGAAGCAAATAAATTGTGCCCCGCCTATGCCGAAATTCATGCAGGATTCGGGCGAATCTATGGCCGGGCAGGGGAATTCGAAAAGGCAGTGGGGGCTTTTGAAGAAGCGATTCGGCTGGACGGCAATGATGCTGAATATTATGGCGAACTGGCGAAGCTTTACGCAGCGGAAGGCGATACGCGCCGGACCATTGAAAAATGGAAGCAGGCGAAAGAGCTGGAACCGCAGCGGGCGGAGATTTCTGTAGCGCTGGGGAACGCGTATGTGGCGGCGGGACGATATTCTGAGGCAGTTCGAGAGTATCAAGAGGTGCTGGTGCAGGCACCGGACATAGATGGCGTGCGGCCACAACTGGCTGCGGCATTGCGTGCACTGGGCCGGGACGCAGAGGCGGAGCAGGTATATGCGGAACCTGCGCCAACGGTACAGTAAGGCGCGAATTGTAACTTGTCACTGCTGGACGTCGCATCCGTTTGCGATTGAGACTGAATGCGGAACAGCATGAACTGTGCCCGCTGCCCGGAAAGCGCAGAAAAGAGCGTTAAGTTTCTTCTCCGAAGCGCTTGATATCTTCGGGGCCTTCGTTCAAGGGCATAATGTCGCGGCCTTGAACCAATTGACGAATCTGGCCGACGATATCGGGATTGGCGAGCGTGGTGATATCGCCGGTATCCATGTTGTTGGAAATGGCGGCCAGAACGCGGCGCATAATTTTTCCAGAGCGAGTCTTGGGCATATCGGGAACGATGTGAATGCGCTTGGGGCGAGCGATCTTGCCGATCATGATCTCGATGGTTGCAGTGATCTTTTCGAGGATGGTCTTCTTTGGCAATACGCCGGGTTTTAGCGAAATGTAAATTTCCGGCACGCGGCCTTTCACTTCATCGACTACAGGAACCACAGCGGCTTCAGCCACTTCGTGAACGGTCAGGCAGGCAGACTCAAGTTCCTTGGTGCCGAGACGGTGGCCGGCAACGTTGATGACATCATCCACGCGGCCGAGGATCCGGTAGTAGCCGTCGGGAGGAAGAACCGCCCCGTCAGCGGCGTAGTAGGGCCAATCGCGCCAATCCTTGCTGTGCGGGTTTTTGTTGTACTTTTTATAGTAATTGTTCACGAAGCGATGTGGATCGCCCCAGATGGTTTGCATGATGCCGGGCCAAGGATTTCGAATGCAGATGTTGCCGGCGTTGTGGGACTCGGAGGAAACTTCCTGGCCTTCTTCGTCCCAGATGATTGGGTAGATTCCCAGGCATGCAGGGCCAGCGCTGCCGGGCTTCATAGGATCAAGAGCGGGCTTGGTGGTGCACAGGAAACCGCCCGTTTCGGTTTGCCACCAAGTGTCGACGATGACGGCTTCGCCTTTGCCAACCACTTCGTGATACCAGCGCCAAACTTCCGGCTCGATCGGTTCGCCCACCGTGGTCATGTGCTTGAACCGGTAGTTGTGTTTTCGAGGCTCGTCTGTGCCGGCTTTGCGGAGCATGCGAATCGCGGTCGGAGAAGTGTGGAAGATGTTCACATCGAGGCGCTCTGCAATGCGCCAAGGGCGGCCCGCATCCGGAAATTGCGGCACACCTTCATAGAGAACGCTGGTTGCCGCCAGGGCCAGTGGTCCATAGACGATGTAGGAGTGGCCGGTGATCCAGCCAATGTCGGCCATGCACCAATAGACATCTTCGGGGTGAATATCTTCGTAAAACTTGGCAGTGCCAGCCACATAGGCCAAGTAACCACCGGTGCGATGCTGACAGCCTTTGGGTTTGCCGGTGGTGCCGCTGGTGTACATGAGAAAGAGGGGATCCTCGGCATCCATGGAGACTGGTTCGACGATGCGATTCCTGTAATCCTTCAGGATGTCGTCGACGAAGTAGTCGCGTTCCATGATCATGGGGGCGTCCGAGGTGTAACGGTGGGGATAGCGCTTCCAGACCAGCACCTTGTCGATGATCTGGCCTTCTTTTTTGGCGGTTTCGACAGCCAGATCGGCGCTGGCTTTGTGATCTACCCAGCGCCCATTGCGGTGATAGCCATCAGCATAAATCAACACACGACTGCCGGAATCCGCGGCACGAAGTCCGCAGGCTTCGCCGGAGAAGCCGCCGAAAACGACGGAATGGATTACGCCGAGGCGGGCGCACGCCAGCATGGTTATGGGCAGCTCTGGAATCATCGGCATGTGAATGGTCACGCGATCGCCCTTCTGCAAGCCAGCGAAGTCTCGGAGCAGAGCGGCAAATTCGTTCACCCGCCGGTAGAGCTCCTGATAGGTGATCACGACGTGCGATTCGTCCTCAGGTTCCGGAACGAAGATCAATGCGGCCTTGTTTTTCCATCTGGCTAGATGACGATCGACGCAGTTGTAGCAGGCATTGAGGCGGCCACCCACAAACCATTTCCAGAACGGCGGGTGGTTGGTATCCAGTGTGGTGTGCCAGTATTGATCCCAATGGAGAAGTTCCGCGTATTCGCGGAAACATTCGGGGAAATTCTTTTCGCTGAAGCGTTCGACGATGCGTGGATCGTTTAAATTGGCTTGTGCAATGAAGCGTGCCGGGGGGCGAATATACTCCTCTTCCTTCCAGTGGACGGCAATTTGCGCTTCGGTAAGGCCCTTCTTGGCGCGAGGCCTGCCATCGGCTGGCTTTCTTTCGACGATTCTCGGCACGGGATTCTCTCCATTGGAAATTACGGACTTGTTCGGCCCTGCATGGCGCGGAGCGGCGCCTTACATCTGTAGACCCGAACGCTGGCGCGGGCCAGCATCGGATGCAAAGCCAGAGTGTAGAATCATGCTACCAGCAGAGTTCTCGCGTCAATCACGCCAGATTGGCACTGTTCGCCATTACTTTGCGGTGTTGCGAATCCAGACGGTTTTTGCGTTGGTGAATTCGCGTATGCCGTAGGGGCCGAGTTCGCGGCCATGGCCCGAAGCTTTGACGCCGCCGAAAGGGACGCGCGGATCGGAAGCGACCATCTGATTGATGAATACCATGCCAGCTTCCAGATCGTTGATGAAGCGTTCGCGTTCAGCGGGATCGTTGGACCAGGCGCTGGCGCCGAGTCCAAAGCGGCTGTCGTTGGCTATGGCTAAGGCGCCATCGAGGTCTTTTACGCGAAAGATGCTGGCAACCGGACCAAAAAACTCTTCCCGGTAGGCGGGCGAGTCTTTCGGGATGTTCGTAAGGACGGTGGGTTCGTAGAAATTTCCTGGCCCGGGCACCCGCTTTCCGCCGGTGAGGAGTTTTGCGCCAGCTTGAACGGTTTTGTGAACGTCGGCGTCGATATCCTTGACGGCGTCTGGAGTCGAAAGCGGGCCAACTTCCGTCTTTGAGTCGAAGGGATCGCCCAGCTTTAGAGACTGCATTCGGCGGACGAACTCTTTTTCGAACGCGTCAGCGATCTGTTCGTGAACGATGAAGCGTTTGGCGGCGATGCAGGACTGCCCATTATTAATGACGCGCGCCTTCACGGCGGTGGCGGCAGCTTCTTCCAGATTGGCACTGGGCATTACGATGAAAGGGTCACTTCCGCCAAGCTCCAGGACCACCTTCTTAATCCGTTTTGCTGCGGAGATTCCCACCTGGATACCGGCCTGCTCGCTTCCGGTTAAGGTTGCGGCCGCTACGCGCGGATCATCGAGGATGCGGTCGACCTGGGATGCGCCGATCAACAAAGTCTGGAAAACGCCTTCCGGAAAGCCTGCACGGAGAAGAATCTCCTCGATCTTGAGTGCGCATTGCGGGACGTTCGAGGCGTGCTTCAAAAGTCCGACGTTGCCGGCCATCAAACCGGGAGCCACGAAACGAAAAACTTGCCAGAAAGGGAAGTTCCAGGGCATGACGGCAAGCACGATGCCAAGTGGCTGGTAACGAATAAAACTCTTGGCCGCTGCGGTCTCGATGACTTCATCGGCGACGAATTTTGGTGCATGTTCGGCGTAGTAATGGCAGGCTCCCGCGCACTTTTCGGCTTCCGCTATCGCGGAGGCGAGGGTTTTCCCCATCTCCAGGGTCATCAAGCGCCCAATGGGTTCCTTCTCGGCTTCCAGAATGTCGCCAGCCTTGTTCATCCAGCGGGCGCGGTCGGCGAATGAGATGTGACGGAACTTCTGGAATGCCTTTGCGCCCTTGGCGATTTTTTCATCGACCTGAGCGTCGGTGAGCGCCTCAAATTTCTTGATGACTTCGCCGGTCGCGGGATTGATGGTGGCAATGGCCATGAACGATGCTCCGTTAAAGAATTCCTGAATTCTTAATGTGAACTCGGGGGAGTATTCTAGCGTAAACCTTACTTTTTTACAGTAGAGATGTTCCGGGATTCAGGACATCAAATCTGGATGCCAAAACGGGTGTGCATCTCGCGGCGGCCGGTGGGTGTGACGTGCAATGCGCGGCAGTCTAGCTCTTGTACGACCCATCTGCGCTTCAAGGCGATTTTCAAGAGTGCCGCTCCCAGCGCACCGCCCAAGTGGGGACGACGCTCGCTCCAATCCATGCACGGACATGCGCAGCGGCGGCGCAGGGCGCGGGTAGCCTGCATGTCGATGCCGAGCGCTGCAAACGCCTTTTCTCCTTGCGGGCTGACCTTGTAGGCATCGTCGTTGCGAGCCATCGAGGACGATAGCCATCCCTGTATGCGGAAACGGTCGTGCAGCGCCACACCAGCAATACCTGCCATGTGATCGTAACAAGTGCGCGCGGCCCGCAAGCGGCTGGGCGTGGTGGGCACGAATTTTTTTCGGGTAGTGCCCGCGAGAACGTTTAGTCCTTCCAGAACAGCGGCTACTTCGGGGCCGGACAAGCTGTAGAAGCGATGCCTCCCTTGCAAGGCTACGTTGACCAGACGAGCTTTTTGCAATTTGTGCAGGTGGACGCTGGCGGTGGACGGGCTGACGCCGGCAATAACCGCAAGTTCGGTGCTCGTTCGAGCGTGGCCATCCATCAGGCAATAAAGAATCCGAGCGCGGGCCGGCTCGCCAATGGCCGCGGCAATGGGGGAAACGGCAGCATCCGGGTACATAGTTACATCCATACTTTGATGTTAAACGAAGTATTGCCGCGCGGCAATAGGCAGACTGACAGGATGCAGGCAAACGAGTCCGCAGCCGTGTCGATCACTCGCCGGGACGCCATTGTGAGCCTGGGAGCGCTTTGGGCGGGGTTGAGTTTTAGAAACACCAACACGGACCAGTCAGAGACAAGGAGAACAGCGATGAAAGTTGTGTGCGTGATCCGCTACCAGATCGACCCATACCAGCGCGACGGCTTCAAACAGTATGCCGAGAACTGGGGACGCATCATTCCACGCTGCGGTGGGCATCTGATCGGGTATTTTTTGCCGTACGAAGGAACCAACGATGTAGCGTGGGGCTTGATCGGATTCGAGACTCTGGCCGCCTATGAGGCATATAGGGCTCGCTTGCGGTCGGATGCAGAGGCAAGGGAGAATTTCGCGATGGCAGTGAACAAGCGGCTGATTATCCGGGAAGAAAGAAATTTTGTGGAGGCCGTGGACGGAACACTGGAATTGCCCTCGAAACTGTCACAAGGAGCATAGTCAGTTATGCGGACACAAAAAGAAAAAGGGGAGATATTCCGTGCGCTCCATGCCCGCGAGCGAGCCTTTATCATTCCGAATCCGTGGGACATTGGAACCTCACGGCTGCTGGACGAATTAGGTTTCGAAGCCCTGGCCACGACCAGCGCGGGTTACGCGTTCTCTGTCGGAAAACTGGACAACACGGTCGATCGCCTGCCGGTGATGGAACACGTAACCGCACTCGCCTCGGTGAGTGATTTGCCGGTCAGCGCGGACCTGGGCAACGGATTTGGAGATGCGCCGGAGATTATCGCTGAAAGTATACGGCTTGCGGCCGACGCAGGAGCGGTCGGAGGTTCGATCGAAGACGCCGCCGGACGAGCGGACCATCGGTTTTACGATCACGAACACGCGGCGGATCGAATCAGAGCGGCCGTTGAGGCGGCGAGGGCGCTGCCGTTTCCTTTTACGTTGACCGCACGTGCGGAAAATTATTTGTATGGGAAGCCGGACTTGAAGGACACCATCCGGCGGCTGCAGCTTTATCAGTCCGCCGGCGCGGACGTTTTGTATGCGCCGGGGATTGTGAGTCGCGATGATATCGCCGCGATGGTGAGTTCCGTCGATCGTCCAGTGAATGTGTTGGTGGGTTTACCCGGGGCTGATTATAGCCTGAATGATCTCTCAGCGATGGGAGTGCGACGGGTCAGTGTTGGCAGCGCTCTCTGTCGCGCGGCATTGGGTGCATTTATGCGCGCGGCCCGGGAGATGCGAGAGAAGGGAACGTTTACGTTCGCGGCGGAAGCGGTTAGCTCGCTGAGCAGTCTGTTCCAGCCGTGAAAAGGCAGTCATCCGCACAGGAAGTGGTCAAAGCGAACTCTCCGGTACCTTTTCGATTTCATCGAAGCGGCGCCATTTGTAAACGGCAATCGAAATGATCCAACTGAACACGAAAAGGCCAACGATAAAGAAGCCGAGTGCTCCGAAGTTGTCATTGAGGGTGGCCACGCCACCCCAAAATCTCCCCTTAAGGTGGAATTGCCCGCCCAGCAGGCCGAGGGTTTCAATACCGCCCACCACCAGCGCGACAACGACGGAGACACTGGTAATCGTCATGTTGTAATACAGCTTGCGAATGGGTTTAACGAAAGCCCAGCCGTACGCACCGAGCATGAGAATGTTGTCGGTGGTGTCGACCAGACACATGCCGGCAGCAAACAAGATAGGAAACACCAGAATCGACCAGAACGACAAGCCCGTCGAAGCTTCGGCTGCGGAGATGCCGAGCACACCAATCTCCGTGGCCGTATCGAATCCTAATCCAAACAGCACGCCGAGGGGGTACATGTGCCAACTGCGGCGGATCATCGCAAACACTGGGCGGAACAGCCTGGAAAGAAAGCCGCGGTTGCCCAAAAGCAGGTCGAAATCCTCTTCGGTGTAGGGCTCGCCCCGGCGAACACGAACAAAGGCGCGATAAATGGATCGCAGAATGACGAGATTGACCACCGCAATCGCCAGCAGGAAAAGCGCGGACACCAGAGTGCCAACCACACTGCCGATATTCTCCACGCGATCCAAATGATGTTGGAGGGCAAGAGCGGTGCCGGCGATCGCGGCGGCGCCCAACACCACGATCGTCGAGTGGCCCAAAGAAAACATAAACCCGACGGCCACCGGACGCTTGCCGTCTTGCATCAGCTTTCGGGTGACGTTATCGATAGCCGCGATGTGGTCCGCGTCTACGGCATGGCGAAGACCGAAACTGTAAGCGAGAAGGGCGGTGCCGAGTAGGACAGGGTAATGGCGAAACGCGAGGATGGCCCAAACCCAGGCGGCAATATTAAAGACCAGCAAAATACAATAAACGGAGATAACCCTAGCCCGCAGGTGATCGGGCGCATCATCGAACAAAGAGTGCAGACTGAAGCTCATTATGCGCGCATCTCAAATCAGGTAAGTTTACCTCGACGCTGGACAGGACGCACTCCGAAGCACACCTCAGAAGCTGAACTTTGTGGCCAGTTGCAGGAGGCGCGGTGACGCTGCGCTAACGATTCGGCCAAAATTGGGATCGTTTACTTCTCCATCTACCGAGGCTGGGCCATAGAACTGGGCATGATTGAAGGCGTTAAAGGCTTCCAGGCGGAATTCCAGGGATTTGGATTCGGTCAAGCGCACGAGCTTGTTCAGCGTCAGGTCAAAATTGTTTATGCCGGGACCGTAGAAGAATCTGCGGCTGGCATTGCCCAAATGCCCTAAAGTCTCTGGACTGAAGGCAGCGACATTGAAGGCCGATTTGCCATTTCGCGGATTGGTATTGATTTCGAGAGGCGCGCCGTCGTAGTCCGGCGTGTCTAGAAGATTATTGTTGATGCCATTGCCGAGAGTGCCCAGCAGGGAATTATCGGAATCGTCGTAGAGAGTGACGGGAAGGCCGGTGCTGAACCGGGTAGTGCCCGCGAGGCTCCAGCCATCGGTGAGGCGATTGTTGCGCCGGAAGAGTTGATCAAACGGCAGCGCCAGCTGATAACTGGCCACGAAATTGTGCTTCATATCGAAGGCGGAAATGGCGCGGGTGCCGCGCAGATCCAAAGGATTAAGCTGTTCGCCGAGATTGGAAGCTTGATCGATGGATTTGCTGTAGGTGTAGCCAAGGAGAAAACTGGAACGCCTGCCGGTGTAGCGAAGAGTGGTCTCGAGGGCATCGTAATTGGAATTGGCGATAGTCTCTTGGGCCGTGACTTCTCCGTAGTTTGGCCCCAAGCCCACGCGGGTGCCGCGATAGACCTGCCTGGTGCTGCTGGTGATCACCGCGTCTTCCGCGAAGGGACCGCAGGTGGGACTGCCGGGGGCCACGGCGCTCGGTTGGCTCAAGCTGAGGCAGAGTGCCTGATCGCCGGGATTCGTTGATACGACACCGAGCAGATGATGCCCCTGATTTCCCACATAGCTCATAGTCAGCAGGGTGTGCGGCGTGATTTGGCGCTCGAAGGAGAACATGTAGTTTTCGGTGTAAGGAACATCGTTGCGGTAATAGAAATAGGGATCGCCGCTAATCGGAATCACGCTGGAAAAATCGAAGGAAGTGTAGGGATTGCTTGGCGAGACATTGTGCGGCGGGAACGTAATCGGAAACGGATTCCCCGCCTGCGTGCCATTTGCGGCGCTGATAAACGGCGTGGCCAGCAGAGGCGGCGTGGAACTTAGATAGGTGTAACCGAAGGGAGGAACGGCATACATAATGCCGGCAGACAGCCCCGGAAACGCGGTGTAAAACATTCCATAACTGGCCCGGATGCTGCTGTTGCCGCTGGTTCCGAAAATCTTGTTCAGTATTCCGTGATCGAACCCTGGGGAATAAGCAACGCCGAGACGCGGGGCGAAATTGTCTGGCTTCGACGGAGCAATGGTGCTGGGAATGCCGGGATCGCCGGGAACTACGAGGCCGGCTGGGGCGTTGGGGTAAACCACGGATTGCCTGCCTGGAATGATGGTCTGTAGCTGATTGTATTTCTCCCAGAACGGCATGATGTATTCCCAGCGCAGGCCGAAATTGAAAATTAAATCGTGTCGTATGCGCCAGCTATCTTGGGCGAAAAGTCCAGTGTAGCGATCGCGCAAATAAAACGGCTCGCCCGAAGATTGGGTGAAGTTGCTCGGAAGGCCGAGCAGGAAATCGGCAAAAGCGTTGCCGGTTTGGGTACCCGTAATGTTGAAGGTGCCGTTGAAGGTGGCGTTGGGATGCTCGTTGACCTGGTCCCAGTGAAATTGACCGCCGAATTTAAGAGTGTGCGGACTGAATACCTTGGAAAAGGTGTCGCTCAAAAACAAAGTGTTGTTATTTTGCGTCTCGTTGGTGATCGGAACTCCCATCACGAAAGAAGGAAAGGCGATGTTTTCGACGCCCTCGAATTGCGGCGCCTGAACCACAATGCCGGTTGGCCCTGACGCAAAGCCTTGGGATGCGAGACTGACGCCAAGACCGCCCTGAGGTTGGCCGATCACATTGGCATAGCGGAGAAAGCCAATGTGGAAGTCGTTTACCGTACCGGAGCCAAAGGCTTTGGCATCACTCAGAGTGATGAGCTGAGCCTGGCCGTAGGTGAGTGCATCGAAGCCGGGTATGCTGGCGCCACCCTGCTGTTGAGGATACGGATTGTCGACCCTGTAATTGTCCAGAAAATAGTACAGCGAGAGTTGGCCCCAATGGGTGTTGGCGTCGACTCGTCGCGACGCCTTGTCGTCTCGCACCGTTTCCGGGAAGGCCGAAGTGGAGAATTGATCGACGCCCGAATTGGGCGCAGGAATGTAGTTGAGCAAATTCGTGGCGGGAGTCGACCACACATTTTGAGGAATCGTCGCACCCGGGAACACGCAGGCGGAGGTGGAGGAGCAGCCCGTTGTGTAATAGGGCTCTCCGGCGGAAACGGCATAGCCGAGCTTCTGGGAGAGCAAGCTGGCCAAATAGGTACCGCTCACTTTGCCAGTCAGCGAGCTGGCCTGGCCCAAGAAATCACCTGAGCGTTCTTGGGCAGAGGGCACCGTGATCAGCCCCGTTGGCACTCCTTCCGTGGTGCGGGTTCCTTGGTAGTCTGCAAAAAAATAGAGCTTTTGCCGCTTAATAGGGCCCCCGAGCGTTCCGCCAAACTGATTCTGACGAAACGGCGCACGGGTGGGATCGAAATAACCGCGCGCATCCAAGTCCGTATTGCGCAAGAATTCAAAGCCGCTGCCGTGCAATGAATCGCTTCCAGATTTAGTTACAACCGTGACCATGCCGCCGTTGTAATTGCCGTACTCGGGATCGAAATTATTTGTGAGCACGCGAAATTCGTCGATGGAGTCGAGGTTGGGCACGATGGAAGTCCCGCCATTCATGTGTTCCTGCACGTCGACTCCGTTGACCATGAATCCGTTCGAGGACTCGCGCTGGCCGTCGATGGACAAATTTCCCGGATTCAGGTCGCCGGACGGGGAAAGGCTGCCGGTGACGCCGGCCATAATCACGGAACTCGGCAGCAATGTGGTGACCGGGATAATGCCGGGCTGAATCGCCAACAGATCCGTGAAACTGCGGCCATTCAGCGGAAGCGCAGTCATTTGCGAGCCGGTCACAACTTCGCCGAGCTGAGTGGCCGCGGTATCGATCTGGGTATCCGTTGCTTGGACCAAAACCGTTTCCGATTGCGCGCCTAATTCGATCACGACGTCCAGCTTCAGGGAGGCGTCGGTGTCGACCGCCAAATCCGTTTTTTGCTCGGTCTTGAAACCTGCCGCTTCGATGGTCATGTCGTAATGGCCGACCGGAAGGGTGGGGAACGAGTAAAAGCCTTGATCATCGGAAGTTGCCTTGAATTCGGATTTCAGCACTGCGTTCGTCAATGTGATAGTGGCCCCGGGTACGACCCCGCCGCTGGGATCTCTCAGGGTTCCCGACACGCTGCCACTCCCAGCCGCCCAGAGGAAGGTGGCCGATAAGGCGAGAATAAGAAGAGGGGTAAGGAGCCTGAAATACAGGTGTATTTCAGCACGGCTCGGAAGGGGCAATTTCATCGATTCGCTTCGATTCTGTGGTGGACAAGATAAGGAGCGATTTAGTACGTGAAAGGCTAAGCCAGCAAGAAAGGGTCAGGCGGCCGCGCCAGTTGCAATTCACTTGCAAATAGAATATAGGACAAATCCGGTCCCGAATCAAGGGGGCCCATCACAAGAAAAGACCCAAATCAGAATTCGAGGCGGAGTTGGAAGGCGATCATGCGGGGTGTGCTGTCGCCGCCGAGTCCTACGCCGAGCAGGCCTGTGGGGGGCGAAGTCGTGTAGGTAAGTGCACCGAAGCCGGTCTGGGTGGAAGGTTTGCCGGGAATGCCGGCCAGGACCATGCTGGGGAGTCCAAAATTTGGATGATTAAACACGTTAAAGAATTGCGCATCGAAGCGAAGCTTGAGTCGTTCGGTCAGACGGAACCATTTCGTTAAATAAAAATCACTCCAGGTAAAGTCTGGGCCGCGAAGCGCGTTGCGGCCGAGATCTCCGAACTGGCAATTCTGGGGAGTGTCGCCACCGTAGCAAGCACCCGTGCTCGGATCTACCGATGAGACGAATGCACTTGGATTGAGCCATTGCACCGTGCCGGGTTGCGTGACGCCGGGAATCGGTTTGTGTTCATACAGCGGGACGCCGGGAATGACGCTGGCGAATTGCGGGCCGCTGCCATTGACGATGCCATTGCCATTTGCGGAATACGGAGTGCTGAGAACCGAAAACGGAATGCCGCTGTGCCAAAAAACGGTGCCGGAGACTTGCCAGCCGTTGAACGCGTAAGCGAGCGCACCGTTTTTGAACTTGGATGGCAATTGGTAGGTGTATTGGGCGTTGAGATTGTTGCGGATGTCGTAATCACAGGGACCGTAGTCGCGTTTCAACTCGCCGGGAAGAGGATTCAGAATGCCTCCAGCCGAGAATTGCAGGAAGCCCCCATTGGAGACGGTATCCATGCAGTGGCTCCAGGTGTAGTTGAGCTGGCCCATAAGGCCATGGCCGAGGCGCTTCATGGCGGTGAGTTGCAAACCATCATAGTGGCTGCTGGCGCCGGTGGAGAATTGGGTGACCGCACCGAAACGCGCATCGGTAGGATGCAGAAAAGGAAAAGGGGCGAAGCAGCCGTCGCAAACGGTCTGGTAACCGTTCACCTGGGTGAGATACGGCTGATTGACCGCGCCGGTGCCCACGTATTGTGCTTGCACGCTGGCTTGCTGGCCGAACTGATGCTGCAAGCCGAGACTCCACTGCATGAAGTACGGCGCGTGAAGTTTCCCGTTTGGCACCGCGGTGATGTTTACAGGTGGAAGACACGTTGCGGGATTGGCCAGAGGGGAAACACAGGAGAGTTGGCCTTCGGGAAAGCCGGAGGCGAACGCATTGTGCGCGGCGGCAACGGCGTCGATAGCGCTGTTGGGTACACCAGGGGCAATGGCGGTGCCGCCGACAGTGCCGAGCAGCCCACCCTGGAAGGTTTGGACGTAGGGAGGATTGTCGCCAACCACGTCGGCGATGGTGCCGGGGAGAATATCGCTGAACAGGCCGAATCCGCCGCGAAGAAGCGAGTTGGGTTCAAATTGCCAGGCAATGGCGGTGCGCGGCTGGAGGATGGCTAGAGGAGTAGACGAAAAAATGTTGCCAAGTGCGGTGTGGATAGTCGAGTTCAACGGTTGATTCACGTCGTGAGAGATGGAATCGAACGCGCCACTGAGGCGGGCAATCTGATCGTGGGGATTGAGGGGATTGGAGTTGAAGGTGTCGCGCAAGCCGAGGGTCCAAGTGAATTTCTTCGTGACCTTCCAAGTGTCCTGAGCGTAAAGATCAAGATTCAGGAAGTTGAACGGCTCATTGGCCGAGGTGGGAAACGTCTGTGTCGCGGTGGAGGCAACACCATAGATGAATTGGGGAAGCGTGGTGTAGGTCACGGTAGGGACCGAACCTTCACCGAAATCGTAGTCGTTCAAGCGGAAGATGCGCGTATTCGTGCCGAAACGCAATTCGTGGGCGCCATGGCTCCAGGCTAGATTGTCATTGATGAAGAAGCGCGAGGCGCGCCGGCCTTGGATCCAGGTATTGTCCAGTCCGCCGATAGTGGTGAAGGGGGCGTTCGCACCAATGCCTTGGAGGACGATGGGGAAGGCGGAAAGGGTTTGTTGCAGATTGGCTGGGCCGAAGAGGCTTTCGTACCAAGAAAAGGCGGGATTGAAATAGTTGACCAAGTTTTGCGAGAAGATGTGGGTGTAACCGGCCGCAGCGGAATAGAGCGGCTGGGGGGAGACGGCATCGAACACGGGGTTGATGGGATCGGTGTAAGCGGCCTGAACTCCGGTGTCGGCTTGAAAACGGAACCACGCAGTATTGTTTTCGTCGATGTTGTAATCGATGCGGGTTGTCTGGACCTGTTCGTGATCGTCGCTGGAATGAGAAATGCTCTGGCGATTGGCGCATCCGTTGCCATCGTTAGGAATCGACGGAGCGGCGCCACCCGCATCAAAGGGACAGCCAAGAATAGCAAGTGGCGTGCCACTGGTATTTCCGTAAAGCGAAAACATTTTCTGGTAGAAGGGCACCGACTGCGGCGAGGGACGATAGACGGAACCTGTGATGGAATCGGTACCTAAAGGAAGTTGTTGCAGAACATAATTCTGAAAGGCGATTGTGGGGACGGTGGTAGCGGTAACAATGGGCAGCGCGATGCGTATCCACTCCGAATCGAAAAAGAAAAACAGCTTATCGTGCACAATTGGACCACCCAAGCTACCGCCGAAGTGATTAACGGTTGATCGCGGTTTGTGATTCCCGGGAGTGGAATTGGTGAAGAAGTCGGCGGCATTGAACCGTGAACCATTCCAGATTTCATACAGATTGCCGTGGAACTGGTTCGAACCGGATTTGGTTACGTAGTTAATTTGAGATGCGCCGTAACGGCCCTGGTCAACTGCATATGAAAGGGTGTTCACGGTAACTTCGGAGATCGAGTTCAGCCCCAGGACCAAATTGGTTGAGAGTCCGCTGTTCAGATTGGTAAGCGGATCGTTTGTTTCCAGGCCATCGACGATATAGCCGTTGGAAAGGGCCGGCAAACCATTGAATTCCACGTTGCCGTAGCCATTGGAACTGCCGACGAAATCATTGCCGCTGCCAGCCGTGTTGATGAGAGCGCCGGGTGCAAACTGGAGCGGATAGGTGAGATCGCCGCCGGGGTTGGGAAGATTCTCCAGCGCCGGCGCATTTAGATTAGTGGAAGTGTTAGCGTTTCCTGGATTGATCAGCAGCGGTTCACCGCTAACCTCAACCGAAAGCTTCGACGAACTGACCTTCAGCATGAAGTTAACGGTCTGCGTCTGTCCCAATCCGGACAGCACGTTGTCGTTTTGTTGAGAATCGAAACCGTCCGCCTTGACTCTGACCGAATATGCGCCCGGTTTTAACTGCGGGAAATTGAAGCGCCCTTGCGAGTCGGTGGCAACGTTGCGCTGCAGGCCGGTGTCGCGGTCGGAGATGGTGACCAGAGCGCCAGGAATCGCGGCATGCGTGACGTCCATCACTTGGCCGACGATAGCGCTTGTGGTTTCACCCTGCGGCAGCGAGAAGGCAGGGGGCAGCAGGAAAAAACCGAGTAACACCACAACCGGGAGCGATGTGCGCGATGTGGTCATGCAGCACGCCAGGAATTTCGTTATTAAGCATAGTTAAAACAATGTATTAATGCAAGTTAATAAAAACAGCGCACCAGCCAAGCCAATGCATTCAGCGTGAAACGGGCATAACATAAGATGGCAATGTCCGCTTACAAGAAAGTCGCACAGTCCCTGACGACACTTCAGGCATGAACTTCAATTGCGGGTCAATGGAGGAACTCATGAAATTTCCGACGAGCAAGATCCTGTTCTTGGCACTGATTTTCAGTCTCGTGGGGTCCACCCTGGCGCAAGACAACGTCGATAAGACAAATCCCGAGTGGAGTAGCGTGTTTCAGCGCCGCCTTTCCTCCTTCGGCCACCGCAACTGGATTGTGGTTGCAGACTCAGCCTTTCCTGAGTACTCGCAACCGGGGATCGAGACGATTACGGTAGATGCGGAACTTCCGTCTGTTCTAAGCTACGTGGTGAAACAGATCTCCGCTTCGAAACATGTTCGGCCTTACGCATTTGTCGACAAGGAACTGCAGTTCGTCGATGAAAGCGATTATCCTGGGGTTTCTTCGCTCCGAAAGGAAACCCTCGCTTCGTTCGGACGCACGGGGCCAAGAACTATTCTCCACTCCGACGCATTGAGCATGCTGGCCGACGCGAGTAAGACCTACCGTGTTTTGATTATCAAGACCAAGACGACTATTCCGTATACAACAGTGTTTATCCAGTTGGATTGCAGGTACATAACGGACCAGATCGAGCAGAAAATAAGGGCCGCGACGACGGCATCGAGTAACTGAACGGCTGACTCGTGAACAAGTCCACAACGCTTTTTATGGATCAGATTTTTATAGATCAGAGAGGATAACGTGACTTCACGCTTGTTCCAGCGACTAATGTTTCTCCTGCTTTGTGCCGTCCCGCTGCTGGCCCAGGATAGCGCCTATGTTCCCGGCGGTGGCACCGGTTGGGATCCAGAGTGGCAACAGATCCCTGGTCCCAAGTGTCTCGACATCGAGGAAAATCCGGGAGCGGGCGCCGACGACTGCTCGACGTTACAACATGAAAAGTGGTTAGCTGACGTCACGCACTGGCGCGCCGAGCGTCGCATCCGCATCGGTTACGACGGCTCGCGCTACGACATGCCCGAGCTGAAATGGACGCAGTCGAGTTTCATGCAACCGCAGATGATGGTGCAGGACCGATATTTCTACGATCCGGTAGCCGGCAAATATACGGTGGACCGTTATCTGGATGATCTTCAGAAGCGTTACGGGGGCATCGACGCGGTATTGATTTGGCCGACGTATCCGAATATGGGCATCGACAACCGCAATCAGCACGACATGATTCGCTGCATGCCGGGCGGAGTGGCGGGTGTAAAGCAGATGGTTGCCGATTTTCACCGGCGAGGCGTACGGGTGCTCTTCCCGATGATGATGTGGGACCAAGGCACGAGGAAACCGGACAAGAGCTGGCCGGACGAAATCGCCGAACTCATGAAGGAAATAAACGCGGACGGGATCAATGGAGACACACAGGACGGAGTACCACGAGCTTTCTCAGAAGCTGCCGACCGCATCGGTCACCCGCTGGCATTCGAACCGGAAGGTGGGCCACACGACGAAGCGTTGGCTTACAACGTGCTTACGTGGGGTCAGTACAAGTTTCCGTTTGTGCCCAGAGTAGACCGGGATAAATGGATTGAGCCAAGGCACATGGTGAATATTTCCGACCGCTGGAATCGCAGCAAGACCGACGATCTGCAGTTCGCGTTCTTTAACGGCGTCGGCTGGGAGACTTGGGAAAATATTTGGGGAATCTGGAATGGGATCACGCCGCGCGACAGCGAGGCGACCCGCCGAGTCGCGACCATCGAGCGGGCGGTCGCTCCCTTCCTTGTTTCACAGGACTGGGAGCCGTTTTGTCCGATGTTGCACTTTGGGGTATTTGCCAGCCGCTGGCCCCTCGGTGACGAAACCGTGTGGACCATCGTCAATCGCAACGAATACGACATCGTAGAGCGGCAGCTCGAAGTGCCTTTTCAAGAAGGCATGCACTATTTCGATTTGTATCACAGCGTGGAACTTGTACCGGAACGCCGGGGCGACAAAGCCGTGCTCGTTTTTCGTTTGGACGCGAAGGACTACGGCGCCGTCTTCGCCACGAAGCAGCCACTCTCCAATACTCTCAAGGCCCTGCTGGCACAGATGAATACACTCGCGGCGACGCCGCTGGCTACTTTGGCTGACAAATGGACCGTTTTGCCGCAGAAAGCGCAGGAAATCGCAGCCACCAAGCCGCCGGTGGGAACGCCCTCAGGGATGGTGAAAATTCCCGAGGCAGACTTCGTGTTCCAGGTGAAAGGCATAGAAATTGAGGGTTCCGACGACATCGGCGTGGACGTGCAATACCCTTGGGAAGATTCCCCTCGCCGCTATCACGAGCACACTGTGCACGTGAAATCTTTCTGGATGGACAAATTCCCGGTGACCAACGCAGAGTTTAAGAAGTTTTTGGACGCCACGCACTATCACCCTCAGGATGATTTGAATTTTCTGCGCGATTGGAGAAACGGATCCTACCCGCCGGGGTGGGAAAATCGCCCGGTGACCTGGGTATCTCTCGAAGATGCTCGAGCCTACGCCGCGTGGGCCGGCAAGCGATTACCGCACGAATGGGAATGGCAGTACGCCGCCCAAGGCAGCGATGGGCGGCTGTATCCGTGGGGCAATCAGTGGGACCCGTCGGCGGTGCCCGAGCCGGATACGGGTCGCACCATGCGGGGCCCCGATCCGGTCGATGCACATCCGAAGGGCGCCAGCCCCTTTGGGGTGATGGACTTGGTGGGTAACGTGTGGCAATGGACCGAGGAATTCACCGACGAGCACACCCGTGCCGCGGTTCTGCGTGGCGGCAGCTATTATCAGCCCCAAGGATCGATGTGGTATTTCCCGCAAGCTTATAAGCTAAACGAGCACGGAAAATTACTTCTGATGGCGCCCAGCATGGATCGTTCGGGAGCCTTGGGACTCCGGTTGGTGCAGGACGCAGAATAGTCCGGCCTACGAACATCGCGTGTGGCAAGCCCGGAGGTGTGGAGCACACACGATCAATGCAGCGATCACTGCGGCTTGGATGCACCTCTCTAGGCATCGGCCCCGGTTGTGGCATACTTTCTCTCCTCGCTGACCGCGGCCGGAATGCGCATTTACCCGCGAAACAGCCGGAAAATCAAATGACCTCGGTTGAAGAGACTGCTGTATGGAAAGTGCCTGGCGCTGAAAGTGATTGTTCGAATTTGAATCGGCCGGCGAAATCTTGAAGAACTGTCAATGAATTTAGTCTGTGGCGGAAGGAGTCGGTATGCGACTGAAAGACAAGGTAACGATCATAACGGGAGCAGGCACCGGAATTGGAGAAGCGATCGCTCACAAGTTCGCACGGGAGGGCGCGCGACTTGTTCTGGCCGGTCTACCTTCGGACCCAGTTCGCGATGTCGCGGAAGTGATTGAAGCATCCGGTATCCAAACGGCTATGCATCAGGGCGATCTGGCCGAGGAAGCCGACGCTCGCGCATGCGTCGAACTGGCCGTCACGCGTTTTGGGCGGATCGATGTACTGATCAACAACGCGGGCGTGTTTATCGCCAGCGCTCCTGTGGAATCGTACCGGCTCCAGGATTTCGACCGAACGGTGCGGAACAATATTCGCACTGCCTTCCTGATGACCAAGTTCGCCTTGCCACATCTGCAGAAGACACGCGGGAATATCCTGTTTTCCGGTTCCGAGGCTGGGTCCAACGGGTTGGCCAGCTTCGCAACTTATGCGGGAAGTAAAGGATTCCTCCACGCCTTTGCGAAGAGCGTCGCCATGGAGCAGGCGCCCTATGGAGTACGAGTCAATTGTGTTTGCCCAGGAGCCGTTGATACGGCGTGGACACGTGGCGCAACCAGTCCGATTGATCCAGACGCGCAAGCGGTCCTCGACGACATTATTCCGCTGGGGCGCCGTGGCACTCCCGAAGAGATCGCGAATGTCTTTGCGTTTCTGGCGTCCGACGAAGCCAGTTATGTTACCGGCGCGCTGTGGTTAGTTGACGGCGGAACCAGTCCGGCAAAAGAGCGATTGGCAACATTCCAGCCTGCGGAGTTTCGGCAAGCACCTGGCGGCACATTGCCCCTTCGGCATTCTCACGATGGACTGACGAATAAGGATGTATTCCGCCTGCCGAGAGGCTAACCAATCTGCAAAAAATGTTTTGGTCGGGGCGCCGAGATTTGAACTCGGAACCTCCTGCGCCCAAGGCAGGCGCAGAAACACTAAGTAGTTGGTTCGTCTAGCATTTTCCTATGTCATGCATCACGGTTTTGCACGGTATTCGTCAACGTTTGTTCCCAAGTTGTTCCCAACTTCTTGGGGTGAACCCTTCTGTTGGCACAAATTATTTGTTCACAGCTTCCGTTTTCCTAAGACCGATTTTGCATCTCCTAGCAGGAGAAGGGGTCTGGGGAAGGGGACGGCATTTGAGTCCCTTTCCCCAGAAGCCCTTTCGAAATCTTTTTGACGTTCTCTTTGTTCTCAAAGTACACCAGCGTTGCGCTTCGCTCCTCGCCCGCTCGTGCATGCTGCTCGAACTCTTCTGGCGATCGGTAACCCAGCGCTGAGTGCAACCGTTGGCGGTTGTAATACTGCTCGATGAACTCTTCAATGTTTGCCTGCAGGTGCTCCAAGTCGTCATACTTGTTGGCGTAGACTTCCTCTCTCTTCAACGTCTTCATGAAGCTTTCACAGCTGGCGTTGTCGTAAGGATTCGCCGGTCTACTCATGCTGGGGACCATGTGCCACTTCTCGAGGATGCCCACATATTCGGCGCACGCGTATTGGAACCCGCGATCCGAATGGTGTACCAAGCCTGGGGCTGGCTGTCGCTCTCCTGTAGCTTGTTCGAGTGCTCCGATGGTAAGGCGGGCCGCCAGCGTGCGGTCCAGAACCCAACCCACTACCTTTCGCGAGTAGCCATCGAGGATCACAGCCAAATACACAAATTCCGTCTTCAAGCGGATATAGGTGATGTCAGCCACCCACAGTTGATTGATCCCCGTCAACTTCATGCGGCCGGCAAGATTCAGATAGATCTCACACTTATGCCTGGAGTTCGTGGTGACCACAAATCGCTTCGGTTGTATTGCTAGCAGGTCATCTTCCCGCATGATGCGCGCGACGTGCTTGTGGTTGACGGCCATCCCGCGGCGGTGCAACTCCGCCGTTACTCGCCGATACCCGTACCGCCTCCGGTGCTCCAAGAAAATCTGCTGGATCACCGAGCGTACCTCCATCTCAGCCTCAGCCGGCCGCCGTTCTTGCAGCGATCGGTAAAAACCCCGCCGACTGACAGACGCCAATTGGCACATGCGCTCGATACTCAGACTGCCTTGCAGTGACATCACCTCGCGGACCTGCTCGTAGATGTCAGCCCGCCAGAGTCGCCTTTCTTCTGGCGTCGAGCCTCGACCTTTTGCAAGGCACCTTTGAAAAAATCCACTTCCATACTCTTCTCGGCCAGCAGTCGCTTGAGCTGTTGAATTTCCTTCCTGTAAGAAGCCGTATGCGTGCTCGGACGCGCCGCTTCTTCCCCAGGCTCTACCACCTCGAGCTTGGTACGCCATTTGTAAAGGCAACGTCGGGTCACACCCAGTTCCCTAGCTAATTCCCCTACATCCTCACAGGTCCTGAGACGCTCGACAGCCATTCGTTGGAATTTCCGGGAGTATCGCTTCCTCTTCACTGCTGTTTCCTTTCCCGGAAACTGTGCCCAATTCTCTGTGCCACTTCAAGGGTTCATTCCATGGAAATACCACGCAGGAAGAGTCTCAAGTAATTCAGTGAGTTAGTGGTCGGGGCGCCGAGATTTGAACTCGGGACCTCCTGCGCCCAAGGCAGGCGCGCTACCAGGCTGCGCTACGCCCCGACTGTGACTGCTTTATTCATTCTAAAGCACTTTCCAACATTGCTCCTAATCCAAATGGCCTCTAAAACGCTCATCGTTTGGAATGAATTGGCGAAGGGCGACACGGATTCGCCGTGGTCAATGTGTCCATGGTCGAGATCGCAAAGAGCGTCTTTGTTTATTAGAGGTCCCAGACTTCATGAGGATGCTCACAATATGTGGAGCGAATGCAGTTAGGAGACGTATCGTCACGGAAGGTATCCTAATGGCAGATACCATGCGGCCCCAGATCCGAGAAGCGGTGGAATTGCTCAATCGACGAGATCCCCGCGCAGTTGAAAAAGCCCTGGCCCTGATTCAGGACACCGTCTATTCGTTCAGCATGCGGGTTTGTGGCCAGCGCGAAGACGCCGAGGACACGATGCAAGAGGTCCTGTTGAAATCGCTGCCATATTTGCCGAAGTTTGAAAGTCCGCGCGCACTTCTTGTCTGGCTTTATACGGTTGCCAAGAATTGCTGCCTCATGAGCCGGCGCAAAAGCAAATTTGCGCCAAAGCAGAATTTGTCTTTGGACGAACTTATGCCCGATCGTCGGGAACTTACGAACCTCGCTAAGGAAGGGCCGGTTAGCCCAGAATCCCTTGCCATTCGTAGTCAGCAGGCGAAACGCCTTCGCAAAGTGATCCAGCAATTGCCGCCTCCATATCGCATCATTCTTGTCTTGCGGGATATGGAAGGTTTGACCGACGAGGAAGCGGGGGACATCACTGGTCTTCGGCCCGGCAACGTTCGCGTGCGTCTCCATCGCGCACGCCTGTTTGTCCGCCAGAAATTGGCCAACCAGAATCGCAAACGCGTATTCTTAAAGAAAGCGGCTCTCTGGCATGGCCCAGCTATCTCAACTTCCACTAGGCCCGCCTCCTGCAAAGCGCTGTTTGCTCAACTCTCCAACTACCTCGACGAGCAATTGGACGACTCGCTCTGCGAACAACTCGAAAAACATCTAGATGGCTGTGAACCTTGCAAGACTTTCGTCGCGAGCCTCGAATCTACCATCGAGCAGCTTCGGAACATTCCGTTGGAGACTCTCAACAAGGCTATGGCGGCAAAAATTCGCCGCGAACTTCTGAATCAATTCCATGCCCTTCCGCCAACACGTGGAAACAAATAAACTCAGACAAGGGCAGCAACCTCATGGGCTTGGGTGGTTACGCGGCACCATACGGGGATCGATATTTCCGTGGATAATAGTCGCGTGGCACAACTCGAAAACTTCCGTCTCAGAGTGTTTCGCACCGTAGCCGAGAATCTGAGCTTTCGCTCCTGCGTGTGAAGGCTGTCAGCCACGACTAATAAGCAGAGACCATTGCAAGAATCCAACGTTCTGGTTCTATTCGGGTTAGCTTTCATTCCCATCGGCCGTTAAACGGGGCCTTTGAGCAGGCTCGCCGAATCGACTCTTGCTAACATTCGCTGGGACAAAGGCATCGCGTTAATTCGTGCGGTTGTTGTCCCTCTACTTTGCCCAGATGTTCAACGGGTTCGTCGGGTCTTCGCTGGATGTACGGACAGGAATAAAGCCCCTAATGTGAGTGAGGTAGCGGGCAGCTCCGCAAACGTGCCTGAGGGAGAACAACTATATGAGTTCCGGATTCTCGCAACTGACTGCATCTTCCAAGCGTGCGAAGCCGCGCGGCGATATTTTTTATGCTGCGGCGGTGCCGGCGCTTTTAGCGATGATATTGCTCTGGCCGTTCGGGGGCGGAGGCACGAAAGTGCAAATGATGGCGGGGACGGTAACGCCTGGAGCGCAGGGAACCATCATAGTTCACAACGGCACGAACAACAACGCCAGGCTGGAACTCAAGGTGAAGGCGTTGGCTAACCCCAATGCATTAACGCCTGCCGAAAATGTATATGTCGTGTGGGTTCAACCGCCAGACCAACCTGCTCAGAACCAGGGACAGCTTAAAGTGAACAAGAACGAAGAGGGCGCGCTTTCCTTCGAAACGTCCTACCAGCGCTTCGAGGTCTTCATCACCGCGGAGCAAAATGCCCAAGTTCAGACACCGCAAGGCCCGCAGGTGCTTAGCGCAGACGTCGCTGCAACGTAGCCACAGTTAGACTCCACAGGCCGGCCAGCAAATGGCCGTGATGTTGTTTGCCGCAGCACTGCTGCCCGCGCGGCTTCCTCACCTAATCCATGGCGCGCAATTCTTGATACGTGTCGTTAACCCACCCTCCATTCCGTGTGTCTCGATCATTGCCAACTGTTCTTCCGGTTTGTTGGGCGTAGCCCTATACGCAGCATTTCGCCTTCTTTGCTGGTTCCGTTAACATCGACGCGACACCAGGAGGTCACCAGTGAAGACAAATCTTGCAATGTTGACTTTGCTCACCATAGTTTCATTTTCAGCTTCAGCACAGCAGCCAGCACAGAGAGACCCCTTACTTGATCGTCTGGCGGGCAGTTGGGTCCTTCAGGGCACCATTGCTGGACACGCGACCATACACGATATCGAGTCCCAGTGGGTGCTGAACCACGAATACTTGCGACTCCACGAAACATCGCGCGAGAGGAACGCTCAAGGCCAGCCCGCGTATGAAGCGATCGTCTTTATTGAATGGGACCAATCGTCGAACGAATACAGATGCCTGTGGCTCGACTCGACCGGCGGCGGCGGTCTGTCGGCCCCTATTGCCCAAGGAAAACGGGGCAATGACGAAATCGCGTTCGTGTTCAGGGACAAAGATAAAGATAAGGACAGCGGCATTCACACAACCTTCGCCTACAACAAAGGCGCGGACACTTGGAGCTGGCTTATTGATAACGAAGACGGCGGCAAGCTAACGTCTTTTGCGCGAGTAAAGCTCACCAGGAAATAGGCAATTGAATCAGAGGCTTCATCTAATTCACGCTACCACAAAAAATCCATGGCCAATTGTTCTTTTGTTGAGCGTGGCTATATGGGAAACGTTTCGCCTTCTTTGCTGGTTGCGCTAACATCAGGAATCAGGTTAAACGCCTTCATTTGCGAGTAGCGAAAGGAATTCGATGAATCGAGTATCAGTGTCGGCACTGCTGAGCCTGCTTTTGCTGCTCACGGGCGGGTGCAAGTCCAAGACAGACAACACGGAAGCTATCCGGGCCGCCGTGGTCAAACGCCTTGCAGGCATGAATGGCTTGAATGTGAACAACATGATCATCACGGTGACGAAGGCGACCATCAACGGAGACAAGGCTCAAGCGGACGTGGACGTTCGCGCCAAGAGCGGCACGCCGAATGCACCTGCCATGGAGCTTACCTACGATCTAGAAAAACAAAACGGTGAATGGGTGGTTCTGAAGGGCCAGGCAATCGGAGGCATGCAGCATCCCTCGGCCGGAGAAATGCCCCAGGGTAACTTGCCGCCGGGGCATCCTGCGATGGGAGACAACAGCCAGCCTGGCAGTCATCCAGATTTCAACTCGATTCTGAACGGCGCACAACCGCCACCGCAGACGCAGCAGCAGGGAACCAGCCAGCAGCCCACCAACCAGCCGAGCAGTAGCAAGCCGTAACATTAACGACTCAGATCCTTCTGAAGGTCAGATGGTCTTGTCGTCGGAATAGCAGATTTTCTCCAGATTGCAGTCTATGCATCGTGGTTTGCGGGCGATGCACACGCGACGGCCATGCCAGATTAGCTGGTGAGAAAAGATGATCCACTTCTCTTTGGGAATCACGGCCATGAGGTCTTGCTCGATTTTCTTGGGGTCTTGATTGCGGGTCAGATCCAGGCGCTGCGAAAGCCGGATCACGTGCGTGTCGACCACCACACCCGCGGCAATTCCATAAGCGGTGCCCAGGACGACATTGGCAGTTTTCCGGGCTACACCGGGTAGCGTGAGTATTTCCTCCATGGTGCGGGGCACCTGGCCGGCGAACTTTTCGACGATGGCTTTGCTGGCGCCCATGATGGATTTGGTCTTATTGCGAAAGAAGCCAGTGGGACGAATTTCATTTTCGAGCTCTGACGGGTTGGCATACGCAAAATCTTTGGGCGTTTTGTATTTTTTGTAGAGTTCCTGGGTCACCTGATTTACCCGTACATCGGTGCATTGGGCGGAAAGAATCGTGGAAATGAGTAGCTGAAAAGGGTTCTCGTGTTTCAATTCGCACGTTGCGTCGGGATAAGCTTCATCGAGTTTCGCCAATATGGCGGCAACGCGCTTCGGATCGGTGCCCAATCCGACTGCTGATTTCTTTTTCCCACCGGTCTTGGCTTTTGCGGCCTTCACAGCTTTCTTGCCGCGTGGCGGCAATTTTCTTCCTGCTGGCATAGCGGCTCTCCGTGTTGCAACGATATGTTACGCGAGTGTTGGCTTGATGGGAACTTGTGCGCGTTTGTGCGCGTCCAGCAGCGAATGTTGGTCCGGGAGACTATTCCAAAATTTCGATTAGACGACGGAAGGCTTTGCCTCTGTGGCTGTGCTGATTTTTCTCTTCAGGGTTTACTTCGGCAAACGATTTTTCCAGCGGCGGAAAATAGAATATAGGGTCGTAGCCGAATCCACCCACGCCGCGAGGCTGCTCGAGGATCTCACCATCCACCTTGCCCGAAACCACGGCCAAACAGCGGCCTTGCTGCGCCAGAGCTATCACACAAACGAAAAAAGCGGCGCGTTCTGCGCCTCGCTTGCCACCCAGTTCGTTCAGCAACTTTGTATTTCTCTGCTCGCTTGTTGCTCCGTGTCCAGCATATCGTGCAGAAAGGACGCCGGGCGCCCCGCCGAGTGCGGGAACCACCAAGCCAGAGTCATCGGCAAAAACCATCTCCTGGCAGTGTTTGGAGTAATACAGCGCTTTGCCGGCGGCATTCTCGGCGAAGGTTGGCGCATCCTCAGGGAATTCGGGCAACTGCGCAAATCCGGGTAGCAAATCCAATTCGACGGCATGGCCAGCCGCTAGGACTTGGTATTCTCTCAATTTTCCAGAATTGCCGGATGCCAAAACCAGTTCTCGCAGCGTCTGCGAGCCGCTGCTCATCGGCCGCCCAGGAATTTTGCGGGTAGCACGGTGCGCTGCTCCTCGCTGAGGCGGCGAATCCCGGCGGCCGCGAGCGCTAATAGATCTTGCATTTCTCCACCGGTGAAGGGGCGCCCTTCCGCAGTAGCCTGAATCTCCACGAAATCGCCGCTGCCGGTCATAACCACGTTCATGTCAACTTCGGCGCGGGAATCCTCTTCGTAGCAAAGATCGAGTAGCGATATATCGTCAACAATACCTACGCTGGTGGCGGCCACACTGTCAATCAGGGGAGATGTGCGCAACATGCCTCCCGCCACGAGTCGTTCCATGGCGATTGCTAGAGCCACAAACGCGCCGGTGATGGAGGCGGTGCGGGTTCCCCCGTCCGCTTCAATCACATCGCAATCGATCCAAAGTGTTTTTTCGCCCAGAGCTTCTTGATCGGTGATTGCGCGCAGAGAACGCCCAATCAGACGCTGGATCTCAAGCGTGCGTCCGGATTGCCGGCCGCGCGTGGCCTCTCGCTGAGTACGCTGCTCTGTGGCACGCGGCAACATGCCATATTCGCCGGTCACCCAACCTTTGCCGGTGCCCTTCAAAAAGGAAGGCACGCCGTCGTCGACGGTCGCGGTGCAAATCACGCGGGTTTTGCCGAGTTCGATTAAGACGCTGCCTTCGGCCTGGGAAATGAAGTCAGGGGTTATCTTTAATTGTCGAATCTGGTCCGGGCCTCGACCATCGCTTCTCAAGGGTCCTCCTGAGTACGTAGATGGCTTAAGGATAGTCCGGAATCGATTGGAGAGCTATGGGAGTAGAACCTACTGGTGTTTTGCGGCGCGCTTCATGGATTCGTAGGCCTTCTGGATTGGCGCCGTGAAAACGGAGACTCCAGTATGGACGGGCGCAGCGGCACGTGTACCGGACGTACTCACTTGAAATGTCTGCGTTAGATCCAAATGACCGGCGAGCGTGTCCATCTCCTGCCCATGAATCAAGATTTTCAGGCGCTGCACCTGCGGCACATTTGCTTCGAGGGTGCGGGTAATGGAATCCACGGCTAATTGCTCACTCTGAATACCCGAAGGGATGGAGTTTGCCAAAGCCTCGGAAAAATCAGCGACCGCGGTGCCATCCGGCAGAATATAAAACGCCAGCAGCGCAGCGTCGGGTGGCAAGGTTCGCGCTTCGGGGTCCACAGGTCCAGCCAGCAGCGTGTTCAAGATTTGTTTCGCACGCAGAGTGGGATCGCTGGAGAGTGGGAGTTCTACCGTGACCGGAACGAGCATGGAATCGCCTTCGTTGGACCCCCAAAACATTTTGGCTTTCACCCGAGGTTCGCCACTTACCGGAGCGGGTGGCAGCAGTTCGCGCCGAGCCTGCTCAGCCGTTTTTTCGGTTAGGTTCTTGGCCTTTTCGACTTGTCGCCGCAAACCGGGGAGATAGATGGCTCCGCCCACTACAGCCACGAACAGTCCGACCGTGAGCCACGTGCGCCACTTAGAATTCATGGCTGCACCCCCTGGGGAGCGCCTGGCATGGACGGCACAACGTAGGAAGGCCGGAAAGCCGCTACCCCGTGCGCGATGCCCTCGGCGACTCCGGGAATCATACGGTCCAGCTCGGAACGGTCTTCCACCGAAACGCTGGAAACCTCCACGGCAATTGCTGGGGCGGCGGTAGTGCGCAGTTGACGAATCGGTGCGACCAGCGCCAATTCCGGTGAGCCTTTGAAGCGCTTGGCCAATTCTGCTTGCACCAAATCGCCGAGTTTGCGGCTGAGAACGATGAACGGCGCTTGCGCTTGATCCCATGGAACGAGTCCGGACGGATCGTGCGAAAGCGGAGTTTCGGGCATCACATAAGTGCGCACGGTGCCTGGCAGGCCGGTGGAGGCGATGTGCAATGTGATAAAGACGGCGCCACGCTGAGCATTGGCTCGAGCGGACCGGTCATCGAACGACGGGTTGTCGTTACCCTCGCGGGTCTGTAGGACCTGAAACCCCTGAGCTTCCAAAGCTCGACGGACTTGCGCAGCAAATTGCAGCACGATATCGCTCTCGCGTATGCCTTCCGTGCCACGCGCGCCGAGATCCGTACCACCGTGAGCCGGATCAAGGACAACAACATTTAATCCTACGTTGGGCGCTTGCCGAAGCTGAAGCGTTGCTGGCGGATTTGCTGCAGGGATCTGTCCGGGATTTGGTGGTGTTGCCGGGGCCGGAGCTGGGCTTGGCGGATTGACGGGAGCCTGAGATTGGGCCCGTAGGCCGTCGGCAAGAATGACCGCGCCAAGCATCAGGCTTGCCAAAGTGGCGAAAAGAATTGTGCCATTCCTGCGGAGGACGCTCACGAAAACAGAATAGCAAATCTGCGCGACTCGACGCTTGTGTCTCGTCACGCGTGGCATCGAAAGAGGGACCTTGCTGGTTCGACCCGAACGGCTGGAGTACACTTCGACGTAATGGAAATCGCGCACGTGCATTTCATGGCCACCGAAGAAGAGTCGGGTCTTCGGCTAGACCGGCTGGTGGTGCAACACTGCCCGGAGCTTTCGAGGACGCGCGTTCAGGAATTGATCCAGAGCGGATTAGTGCTGCTGAACGGAAAAACCGCCAAGGATTCGCAGAAAGTCCATGCGGCGGACGTTATCCGGGTAACACCTCAAGAACGGCCAGCATTGCGGGCGGAAGCGGAAGCGATTCCACTCGAAGTGCTCTACGAGGATGAAGATGTTATAGCCATAAACAAACCAGCGGGAATGAACGTGCACGCGGGAGCAGGGAATTCGCACGGGACGCTGGTGAACGCGCTGCTCGGGCGCGGGCAAGCCCTCTCGCAGTTCGGCGATCCCATAAGGCCGGGCATTGTGCACAGGCTGGACAAGGAAACTTCCGGTATTGTGCTGGTGGCGAAAAACGATTTTGCGCATGCCAAACTGGCCGAAGAGTTTCGACAACGGGTCGTCCGGAAAACGTATGTCGCCCTGGTGGAAGGGCAAATGAAAGAAGCCCATGGCCGAATCGAGTTGCCCATCGCGCGCGATCCGAACCGCCGGACCCGCATGACGGCAAGGCGCGCGGCACTGCTGCCGAATTCGCGGCCGGCGCGCACCGACTGGCGAGTGCTCATGAAGATTGATGGAACCAGCCTACTGCAGGTGCAACTGCACACTGGCCGCACCCATCAAATCCGCGTGCACTTTTCAGCGCTGCGTCATCCCATTGTGGGCGACACATTGTATGGTGCTGCCGGCCAACTACACGTGGGTCATACTTCACTTCCGTCGCTCGGCCGCAATTTTCTGCACGCCGCTAAGATCGGGTTTGCTCAGCCCCATAGCGGCGAAACCATTGAACTTTCCGCGCCATTACCGGCCGAATTGCGGGCGTATTTGAAGACGTTGAGCGCCGCCGCTGCGGAAAACGAAGGTCGAATTGACGCTGCCCTAGAGGCCTTCTTATAATCAGAGCAGATGAGAACCAAATTATTGGCTTTGTTTGCCATCCTGACGTGCGGGCTTGCGGCGGTGTTTGCCCAGCAGAGTCAGAACCCTCCAGCACCAGCCCAAAAACCCGAAGCACCAACGCAGGAGCCGCAGATCCAGAAAAGCCAGACCACCATTCCGGTGACCGTGAACTTGGTGGACGTGCTATTCACAGTCCTGGACCGTCGAAACAAACTGGTACCGGATCTGGAGAAGCAAGACTTCAAGGTTCTGGATGACAACGTCCCGCAGGACATCCGTTACTTCAGCAAGCAGAGCGATTTACCGCTGCGCATCGGGATGATGTTGGATACTTCGAATAGTATCCGGGACAGGTTGAAATTCGAACAGGATGCCGCAAACAATTTCCTGTTCAGTGTGCTTCGTCGAAACAAGGATCAGGCGTTCGTGATGACCTTCGACGACGAACCACAGCTTCTGCAGGGATTCACTGGGGACACCGGACTATTGCGCGACCACATTTTGCGCACGCGTGCGGGAGGCGGAACTGCCGTATACGACGCCATCTATGAGGCCTGTACAACTCTGTTGAATCATCCGCCGCGGCCTCCTGGTGATCAGCCTGATGTGGTCCGTCGCGTGATGATTCTGATCAGCGATGGGGACGACAATCTCTCCACGCATACGCGCGCGGAAGCGATCGAGATGGCCCAGAGAACGAGCGTGGTGATCTACACCATCAGCACGAGCACGCAATGGATCGCGTTAGACAATCCGAGCAATGAGAGGACTGGCAACCGCAAATACCATTTAACCGCAGGTGACAAAATTTTGCAGGATCTTGCAGACGAAACCGGGGGACGAGCCTTCTATCCCTACCACGTCGACGATCTTGACCAATCTTTCCAAGACATCGGAGAGGAACTTCGCAACCAGTATTCCATCGCCTACAATCCAACCAATCACTCAGTGGATGGGCGCTATCACAAGATCAGTGTCGACGTCCCGGAGCACAAGGGTTATCAAGTGCGTGCTCGCCGCGGGTACTATGCCAGAGTCAACGGCGACACAGCACCGGTTAAGCCCGCTGCTGGCTCGTAAAAGATACTTCCTGCTCAATAGCAATCCCCTGGAAAAACTCGGCGTGGTTGCTGGAAGATTATTTGGTTTCGTCGTGGAGGAGCACTGCGTCGGACTCCACGTCGCCAGATTCGATGGCGATTTGCGACCCGTCAGGCGAAAACAGGAATTTGAAGATATTGTCCTTCGTAAAATGGGTTAATTGCCGGTGCGGTTTTCCGTCGAGCGGCTGGAGCCACAGATTATCCACGCCTTTTTCGCGAACTATGTACACAATGCCTTTTCCATCGGGGGTGTAAGCGAGTTCATTCGACAAAGCATGCTGATCTATATCGCTGTACGTTATTTGATGGGTATCCACATTGTCGACGCGCAGCATCAGCTTGTGATCCGACTCGCGCAACTCAAAAGAGGCGATTTCCTTGCCATCGGGCGATAGCGTGTACGCTCCTACGGCATATTTCACTATTATTTCCGGCGAGCTACCGTCGATGGAAACACGCTTAACATAACGATTGTCATCATTATCGATGTAATAGACCCAAGGGCCGTTCTTGGCGCAGGTTGGTTCTCGATCGTTCAGACCGTTGGTCAATTGTTTGGGGTTGGCGCCGTCCAGATCCATGCGAGACAAGTTGGCTGACGCCATGCTGCTGGTGCCGATCTGGCGATAGACAATGTAATGGCCATCGCCACAGATCGCAACCTGATCCAGCAGGTGCTTTGCGTCGGAATGCAGCAGCGTTTCCTTTCCGTCGACAGTTACAGCGTTGAGATCTGCTCCTTGTGGCAGCAGCAAGCGTCCGTCCGGCATCCACGCCCAGCGCCAGACAGCCAACTGCGATTGCAAAGGGATTGCGTGCAAGTGATCCGGGTCGTTGGCGGGCGCCACGCCGACCACAAAACGTAGTTTGCTTTGGAGGGCGACCAAAGTTTTTCCGTCTTGAGAGATTCCCAATTTGCTGTAATCGTTTGTGTCCGCCGTCAATGCGCGAAATTCGCCTCCAGGATAATTTACATAGGCAATTTGGGCCTGCATGTGTTCGGCGTCGGCCTGAACTTGCGGAGCTAACAGGGCATTCCCATCGGGCATCCACACTGGCGCGTGATAGATCCTGCTGGGCGATACGGCGACCACGTGCTCTTGACTTGTTGCAGGGTCAACCGCCAGAAAGCCGCCCAGCGCATCCTTGGTCGGCTGGACAATCGGGATCACGATCCTCTTTCCATCCGGGGACCACGCGGGAACGTAGCTATCGCTGAGAATGGAATGGTTGCGGAAGATCGGTTTCTCGAGGGTGCCGTCGCTTTTCGCGAGCCACAAATCCCAGTTCGGAGAGTTGTGAAGTTCGCGAAGAAACACGAAGTGTTGGCCGTCCGGGGAAAAACTGACGGGGCTATCGACGTCGTCGACGATCACGCGTGGCGCCCCGCCGAGCACCGAGGCGCTATACAACTGCGATTCGGACTCATTGGATTCGTCTCGCCGTAAAAAGTAGATGTAGTTGCCATCCGGCGAAAAAGAGAGTCCCTGGTAGCGCGTTAATGCCGGCGCCAGGACTTCTTTATTTGTCATTGTCGGGATGTGCCGCAGCCACAACGATTGCTCGCCCTCTTCTGCCACCGCTTGCAACAAATATTTCCCGTCTGGCGAGATGGCTGCCTGGATGACATGTCCGTTGTTGGAAACATTCTCAATGGAGAAGTTCTGGAATGGGAGAGCTGCCGGTTTGTGAAATACTTTGATAAAAGCAGCTACGGCTAACACGGCGACGACAACTGCGGCCACGATAGACCATGGCTTCTTTGCCGGTTGCACAGGAACTTGCCCGCTTCCCACAGGCGTGGCACCACCAGAGGCGCTGGTGACGGCAACGGTGCCACCGCTGGCAGCCCGAACGGCGGCACTGGGCGTTCGGTGCGTCGTAATAGTGGGGTCAGAACTCGTGCGTCCCGGCTCCAATTCACGTTGCAGGCGCTTCAGGTCAGCCCGCACTTCAGCGGCGACCTGATAGCGAAGGTCTTTGTCTTTTTCGAGCAGCTTGTTCAGGATGCGCTCAAGTTCCGTTGGCACGCTATTGTTCAATTGCACCGGTGAAACCGGCGCGCTGTGTAGAATGTTTCCAAAGATCACCGCGCTGGTCGAGCCCGGGAACGGCAGCGTGCTGGTGACCGCTTGATAGAGCACGGAACCTAGCGAAAACAGGTCACTGCGCGCATCTACAGGCTCGCCACGGGCTTGTTCCGGCGACATGTAGGCTATGGTGCCAACGGTGGTGCCGGGGCTGGTCAGGTAGGGGTCCTGCGTGACGCCGAGGGTGTCTCCCTCCATCGCACCTTCGGGTTCCAGGAGTTTGGCTAGTCCGAAGTCGAGGATTTTGGCATTGCCCCGATTGGTGATGAAGATGTTCGCGGGCTTGATGTCACGATGGAGGATGCCTTTCTTGTGGGCGGCATCGAGGGCGTCAGCAACTTCGATTCCGAGCGTAAGAACTCGCGCGACGGGCATGGCCCCGCGAGCCAAAATTTTGTCGAGCGACTCGCCTTCCAACAACTCCATGGCAATGAAGGTTTGGCCCTGGTGCTCCTCAATCGCGTGGATGATGCAGATTCCGGGATGGTTCAAGGCAGAGGCGGCGCGAGCCTCTCGAAGGAATCGTTCTATGGCGGTGGGATCCTTGGTACTGGCGTCTTGAAGGAACTTCAGGGCGACGCGACGGCCTAATTTAGTGTCCTCGGCCTCATAGACCAGCCCCATGCCGCCGCTGCCGAGTGGACCGATGATCCGATAATGACCGATTGTTTCGTTGAGCATAGGGCGGTGTAAACCGCTTAGCGATACTAGCCAAGGCGTTGCTTGCGGTCAATGCGAGGGTTGAAGCGGAGTCCAGGGTTGTGGCGATTTTGACTGACAAATCCTGGAATGACATGCCGACGCGGATAGATCAGCCGCGGGAGGGCTTGGGCGCGTAGTAGCCTCTGCGGGTCAAAACTTTGTAGTCGTGATTATCGACATCGACGCGAATCTTCCGGAACTTGCCGTCTTTGACCGTGTTGCTGGGATAGTAGCCCAGAGTGTACTGGCTCCGAAGTTCCTCCGAGATCTGATCGAAGGCCTCTTCGAGTCTCTTCTCGGAATTCACAACGATCATGCGGCCGCCGGTTTCATCCGCGAGTTTGTGCCCGATATCGGGCCTGCCGCCGCCGAACCGCCGGTCCGCCACCAACAAGATGTGGATAACCGTGTCGGTTCTTTGCGCGGCCTCGATCGCGTCTTCCAATCTGACTTTGCTGCCTTCGTCCTCGGCATCGGTAACGATCACGATGGCCTTGCGGCCGGCCTCGCCGTTCAACTTTTCACCACACGCCAAATAGATTGCATCGTAGAGCGCGGTGCCCGTCATGTCCTGTCCGCCGACGGGTCCGGGATTTCCGGCGATATAACCGCCGCCCGGAGTATTGATCCGGGCTTTGTTGATGGCACGATCTAGAATGGCGCGGTCGTCGGTAAAGTCTGCCAGCAGGTCAACGTCGGTGTCGAAGGACATGATCATCGCTTCATCGCCCTTCTTCAGCACGCGATGCAGGAATTGCGCGCCGGCGTCCTGGATCGACCCGAGCATGTATTGTTCGCTGCCGGAAGTATCGAGGAGGAGGCCGAGGGTAATCGGAAGGTTCATGTCTTTCGAGAAGAAGGCGATGCTTTCCTCGTGGTTATCTTCGAAAACCTTGAAGTCGTCCTGCTTGAGGTCGGTAACCACGCGCTTGTTCTTGTCGCGGACGGTGGCGAACAGGTTTACGAGGGTCACTTCCGCCTTGATGGTGGGACCTTGACCGGGGTTCGCTTGAGTTTGCTGGGACTGAGGTAAAGCGGGCACTGCCAGAGCGAGGGCAGCGGCACAGGCTAGCCCTCGAATTCCGAGTCTTTTCATAAATGTAATCTGGGCATTCCCGAATATCACGGTTTGTGGGTATCCTTAAAGAAGTTAGCTGGCCCGGTAAAGTCGGCGCGGTCCTAACGTCGTGTTTCACACAGCACAGAAGTCTGTGTATTCATACGATGCAACGACCAGCCCAGCGGGATGCGTCTTATAATGCTGCCAGACCGGAGCCACCGTCTGGGCATGGAAAGTTTGGCCCGATCATTATGAAAAGTCTACGGAAAATCGCGCTTCTCGTTTTCATTTGGCCTTGCCTCGTCGGTCTGAACCCCGCGCAAGGCCAAAATCCCGCGCCGCTACCGAGCAACCCGGTTCCAAAGAGTCCACCTCCGGGTCTGGAACCCAGAAGTCAGGGTACGATTTCAACGACCACGGCAATCGTGGTAGTCCCGGTGACGGTGAAGGATAGCAAGGGCAATCTGGTGGCGGACCTAAAGAGGGATGAATTTCGGGTTTTCGAAGACGGTGTGGAACAGCAAATTCAACGGCTCAACACAGATGCTATGCCCATTTCGATGGTGATTTTGATCGACAATGACCTGAAATCCAAGGATGAACAGCAAGTAGAGCCAAGCTTAGTTTCGATCGTAGGGGGAATGGCGCCGAATGATGAAGCATTCATCTGCCGGTACGATCAGTATTTCCATCAGGGTAAAGGATTCACCACAGATCAGGAGGCCCTGGTTACGCAATTGCGGCGCACAGAATTGGCATCGCGCACTTCAGCCCCACCTCCTGGTGACCCATTCGGCGGACCAACCATCAACAACGTCCCGGCTCCCGGAGCACCGATGTCCACGGCGAACCCTTCTTTGCAGGCAATCCAAGCGCAATCCGATATAGCCTTGGACGATGCCGTGTACAGTGCAGCGCTCTTGATGAAGGATCGCGACCAGCGGAAGCGCCGCAAGATCATCCTGCTTATTTCCGACGGACGGAATGGTGCAAAATTCAACACTCACAAGTATGACGAGGTCCGGGAAGAGTTGCTGCGGCAAGGTATTACCGTATATTGCGTGGCTACGGGCACGGAGTTTTTCAACCGAAAGTTTACTCGTCTGGTCAGTTATTCGCAGGACACCGGCGGGGACGTCTATTATGGCGCCAATCAGGACGCTTTTTCGGAGTTTTACTCGCGCATTACGGAAGAGGCCCGAAATCAGTATGTGCTGATTTACTCTCCGAGGGGATCGGATGCGAAGGTGGATTACCATAAAATCGAGGTTCGCGTGAAGCGCGAAGGGCTGACGGTCTTGGCTCGCCAAGGGTACTACGGCGGTTCGTTCGCGGTCCCGCCATCGAAATAATCCGGGAAACACCTCAGAATTGCGGAATCTTCTTGACACGTGCCGTGTGCGCTCGTATACGGGTGTATCAAGATGCGATTGCACGCAGTAAGCACTCGCGCTGGAGCAATGACGTGAGGAGGAAAAGCTAAATGGCGAAGAAAGCGAAGAAACCCGCCAAGAAGGCCTCGAAGAAAACGGAAAAGTAGTCCGGCTGCCAATGGAATTGAAAAGGCGCTTCGATATCGTCGAGGCGCCTTTTTATTGGGGCGCGGATCGCATCATTTTCAAAAGGAGCGGCTACTCCGAGATGCCCGTGAGGGACTCCTCATGCGCTGGGCAAATTAGAGCGTAGGCACAGGTGCGGCAGGCGAAGCCTGGTTTCGCTGGAAATTGCTTGGCGCGGATGTCCGCGGCGGTTTCCTGGATCATTCTTTCGGCTTCGTCCATTTGCTTGGCATCGCGGGTAGTCACAACGGTAGAGTTATCCTGCAGGTAATGGAAGACCAAGCGTACGGGATTCCATTCGAAAATCTCTCGGGCGGCCAGAGCGTAGATGCTCAACTGCAGACCCTTGCGAACGTCAGCTTCCTTCTTAGGTTTCCCCGTTTTGTAATCCACGATTTCCACGTCACTGCGGCCCAAACTATTCACCTGGTCCATCCGGCCTGACAGGATCACGTCATTTTCCAGAGGCAGTTCGAAAGCTTTTTCCTGTTCCAGGATATTCGGAGCTGCCGCAAGGATTGCTCCATGGAATACCTCGAGCTGCTCCAGCCCGTCCTTCTTGTATTCGGCTTCCTGGTATTCGTCTTCGTAGCCCGCGCTGCTCCATTCGGTTTCATAGAGGCGCTGCACTTCCTCGAACGGCAGCTTGATCCCTTTTTTCAGTTGTTCCAAGAAGCGGCGGATCGTCGTGTGCATGACGCTGCCGAAACTTAGCGCGGCCCGAGGGCCCTCCTTCAGCGACCACAAATAACTAAACGCGTACTGCTGGGGACACTTGCGGAAATTTTCGATTGCCGAACTGCTCAATTTCAGCGGCTCGGGGACCACTGGATGAAACACTTCGGCCCAGTTGGCAATGCGCGTGAAGATCTTGGGCGGAGCGTCGCTGGCGGGGAACAGGTCGTCATTGCGCGTGGCTCTTTTTTCCGGTTCCTCCTCTTTCTTCTTCACGCGAGGCGCCAATTGCAGAATGTCGCGTCGCTTTGTCGTGGGGTCCATGAGCAAATCTTCGACAAAGACAGGTACTTTATTTTTCTTTTCCGTTACGGTCGTGAGTGTCAGGCGTTCCTGGGCTCGAGTCAGCGCCACATAGAAAAGGCGGCGTTCCTCCTGAATATGGAAGTCGCCCTGAGGCAATTCCTCTTTCATCAACCGGACGGGAAACTCGAACAGGGGAGCTCGATTTCGCGCGGGGAACGCGTTGGAGTTTACGCGCAGCAGGAACACATGAGGAAATTCCAGGCCCTTTGCGCCGTGTACGGTCATCAATTGCACGGCATCGTCGGGCGCGTCATCCTCCAGGCACACCGTGCCGTTGGCCTGCTCGAAATAATCGAGATACTCCAGAAACTCGGGAAGGCTGCGGGTGTCGCTTTTGGGCTCCCAATTCTTTACGAACTGCGCGAATTGATTCACGTATTTTCGGTCCTGCGTCGCGGCCCGTTGAGGCACTTCGAGCCATTCGATCAGATCGCCGAGAATTTCCAGGGCGCTCCGGCGACGCAGCGTCTTGCGCTGCTGTGCCAGGAACTCCAGGAGTTCTTTGCAGGCTCCGTGGGAAGGATCAAACGGGAGTTGACCTTGAGGTGCCTGCAGAACTTCATACAGTGAGGTGGCGCGCTTCTTACCGGCGCGCTCCGCCAATCGAACGAGATCCTCGGGGGTGAGATGCCATGCGGGAGCAGAAAGCACGCGCGCACAAGCAATGTCGTCGTAGGTAAACGCGATTAAACGAAGATATGCCAGTACATCACGGACCAGCGGGTGCTCCAGAATCGAGAGCTTGGTGATGACGAAGGGAATTTTGCGTTGAGAAAGCTCCTCGACCAGGAAATTCCGGTGGGCGTGTTGACGATAAAGAACCGCAAATTCTCTCCACCGCCGGCCAGCCCGGTGGAGACGCTGAAGTTCATCCGCGACCCACGCCGATTCCGATTCCGGCGAATCCAGTTCCACGATGCGAATTTTCTCGCCTTCCGGGCGGTTGGCCTGCAACACTTTTTTCGGGAATTCGGGGCTGACCTCGTTCAATCCGATTGCCTGCGTTGCCACTCGGAGAATGTTGGGCGTAGAACGGTAATTGTTGGTGAGCGCGACGCGGTAGGGCGCGGAATCCTGCCCTGGGCTCCAGTCTGTGAATCGCTCCAAAAATAGTTTGAAGCTGCCAAACGAAGCACCGCGAAAACGGTAGATAGCCTGGTCGTTGTCGCCAACCACAACGATCTTGCGGGTATCGCCGGTCAGCAAATGGAGCAACTCCAGTTGCGCGATGTTGGTGTCCTGAAATTCATCAACGAGGATGTGCTTATAGCGCTCGCGGAGTTGGCGGAGGCGTTTGGGATCGCTTTTGAGCAGCGCCACCGCTTCGGGAATCAGGCCATTAAGAGCGATGGCCCGCTTGTGGCGTAGGATTTCTTCGCTGGCACGGTAGGCGCGAGCAATTTCCTGCTGCAGGGCCACGTGTTCGGCGCGTTCCTTATAGGTATCGTCGTCGAGCGAGTGCTTTTCCGTTTGCAATTCAGCCGCGAGCTCATCGGCAAAGGCCTGATAGTCTTGCGAGGAAACCAACTCATCCTGACAACGAGAGAAAAATGCGATGAAGTCGCTCAGGAACTGCCCGGGTTCCGCAAGGCGGCGGAACTTTTCGAGCTTCAATCGAGCCAGGTTACGGCGCAACAGGATCCAGTGATCGACAGATTCCAGCGCCAGGCGATTCGGATCGACCTCTTTCAACATGGTTTCGCAGAAGGAGTGGAAGGTGGCGAGTACAACATCCTTGCCCCGTTCACCCGTAGCCTTTACCAGGCGGGTCTTCATTTCACCCGCAGCCTTTTTCGTGAACGTAAGTCCAAGAATGTTTTCGCCCAACAGGGAGCTGTCGGATTGCAGCAAATGGCGAATACGCTCCGTGATGACGCGGGTTTTGCCGGTGCCCGCTCCCGCAATCACCAGCAGAGGTCCGTCACCGTGGGTGATCGCGCGGCGTTGCGCTTCATTTAATTGCAGGCCGCCGCCAATTTCCGGCTTGCCCAAATCGAATAGCGTTTTTTGCATCTTGTTCCAGTGTAATGGTGAACCGATAAAGGAGCGAATCGTAAGAGCACTTTGCTATTCAGGCGAGGAACTCAACGTTGGGATGCTTGTCCGGAGGCGACTCTGGCGTTGAAATCGGCAGATTGTTTTCGTGGAACGGTAATCGCAGTCCACTGGCCGGACTGCGCGGCAAAATGTTTGGCAAGAAAGGTGATCTGACCAACGTGGTACGAGTAATGGGCGATCTGCCGATTGATGGCCTGGGTTACCGAATGCGGTTCGGTGCGAATGGTAACCGTCCGGTTCAGGTCCGCATCACTTAGCGGCGCCAGCGCGTCGAACACAGTTTTCCATCCTTGCTCCCACAGCGCCAGAAGTTCCGCGCGTGTTTTTGGTGGCTCCTCGAATTCCGAATCGCGGTTGCGGTCCTGTTTTTCGCCATCACTGGTCAGGAAATCCGTCCAACGCGAGCGCATATTCCCGGCCATGTGCTTGACGATGATCGCGATGGAATTGGACTCATTGTCGAGCGTCGCGAAAAGGCCTTGCTCTGGACATTGCTCGATGGCGCGCTCGGCCTGCTTTTTGTAGTAGCGGAATAAATCGATGGAATCGGTCAGGTGTGAGGTGGTGAGTTGATGAGCCATAGTCATTGCACCTTCGACAATGCGCGGAGATTCGGCGTTCTCGACTGGATTTCTGTTTCGCCAGGAGCTATGGTGCAGCGGAGAGTGCGCCGAGTCAAGGCTTGACATTTCGCTTTAGTTTCGCCTAACATGCGTGCCCTGCGAGAGGTCACAAGGATAAACGAAGGAGAGATGGACATGACCATAGGCCAATCGATGTTGCCAGAGTTTGACCAGGAGATGCAGAACACGCGCAAGGTGTTGGAGCGAGTTCCGGACGAAAAATGGGGCTGGAAACCGCATGAAAAGTCCGGCACCGTAGGATGGATGACAGGGCATATCGCTACGATGCCGGGTTGGATCGGAATGACGCTGACCACCGACGAGCTGGATTACGCGCCGGTAAACGGACCCGCCTATGAACCGCCAAAAATCACAAATCGGCAGCAATTGCTGGCGGAGTTCGATAAGAATGTAGCAGAGTCGCGCAAGGCGCTGGCTAGCGCGAGCGATGCGGAGATGATGAAGGACTGGACGCTGCTGGCGGGCGGACAGAAAATATTCACGATGCCGAAGATTGCGTGCCTTCGCGGTTTGGTGATGAACCATATCATTCATCATCGGGCGCAGCTCACCGTGTATTACCGGTTGCTGGGCGTTCCCGTGCCAGGACTGTACGGCCCGAGCGCGGATGAAACTGCGCCCACGGCGGCTTCGGCGAACTGAGGTCTTCTATTGAGCGAGGGTGGAAGAGGGTGGAAGCTCTTTGCCCTCGCTCATCCCCACAGCGAAGTTCCCCTTAACTCACGGTTGTATACTAGGAAGCGGCGCTTAATTGGAGGCTGCTTCATGGATACGCCAGTCATTCTCTCCGCGGTTCGAACTCCCATCGGCAAATTTCAAGGTGGCCTTAGCAGTCTTTCTGCGACCGAGCTTGGCGCGAACGTGATTGCGGAAGCGGTGCGTCGCGCCGGGCTTCAAGGCAAGCAGATCGATGAAGTGATCATGGGCAACGTGGTGCAGGCGGGCCTGGGGCAGAATCCTGCACGCCAGGCAGCGCTGAAAGGCGGCTGCGATCCGCGGGTAGCTGCCATGACGATTAACAAGGTTTGTGGGTCTGGATTGAAGGCCGTGGCGCTGGCGGCTCAGGCAGTGCAATTAGGCGAAAGCGAAGTCGAGGTAGCTGGCGGGATGGAGTCGATGTCGAATTGTCCGTACCTGTTGCCAAATGCCCGCACGGGTTATCGCATCGGCGACCAGAAGGTTGTGGACTCGATGATCTGCGACGGGCTATGGGATGCCTACGAGAATTTTCATATGGGCATGACCGGGGAACTGGTTGCGGAAAAATACGGAATCACGCGCGAAGAGCAGGATAAATTCGCGCTGGAAAGCCATCAGAAGGCCATCCGCGCGCGCAAGTCCTGCTTCCTGGCATCCCAAATTCTGCCCATTGAAGTGCCGCAGAAAAAAGGCGACCCCGTCATCGTTAAGTATGACGAATCGCCCCGCGAAGACACCACTTTGCAAGCTCTGGCCAAGCTGAAGCCTGCCTTTAAGAAGGACGGCACCGTAACCGCAGGGAATGCGCCGGGCACGAACGACGGAGCGGCCGCGTTGGTGGTGACGAGCGAACGAGTGGCGGCGAACCTCGGAAAGCAGCCGATGGCGCGAATCGTGGCGCAGGCGGTCAGTGGCGTTGAGCCGAAATGGGTGATGATGGCGCCGCTGGATGCGGTAGAAAAACTGCTGGCGAAAACGGGTTGGGACCGTGACAGAGACGTGGATTTGGTGGAGTTGAACGAAGCCTTTTCCGTGGCCGCCATTGCGGTAACCCGTCAACTGAAACTCAATCCCGAAAAGGTGAACGTGAATGGCGGCGCAGTCGCCATCGGACATCCCATCGGTGCTTCCGGCGCGCGCATTTTGGTGACGTTGCTGTACGAATTGCAACGGCGCAACCTCAGTCGCGGCATCGCTGCTTTGTGCTTGGGTGGGGGGAATGCGGTCGCGCTTGCTGTGGAGCGGTTCTAACGCCGGAATATTCCTCTCAAGAATCTGTCAGATGCTGCTGCCAGGTACTTCGGCCGAGGTTTGGGGAGCGTGATGTAGCTCCGCGGCGCAATACGGGCAGAACTTGTCGTCATCGGCCACTTCATGCTGGCATTGCGGGCAAGCCGGGCGCAGGTTGTATTTGCAATTCGGGCAGAAGTTGAACCTGGCATTCACCGTGGCACTGCATTTCGGGCAGGTGTACGGCAGCGGCTCGCGAATCAGCAGGTAAATAATCAGCCCGATCAAAAGATAGGCCGGCGAAAGGATCAGCACCAGCAAGGTCCACAGCCCCGCATTCATGCCCCGGCGTTTCGCATCGCGATAAACGTAGCCAAGCATCATCAACCAGGCCGACAAAAAAAACGCGCAAGCGGTAATCACTCCAGCCAGCGACAAACAGGAAAGGACGGGTTCCGCGCGCAGGCTCTCATCTCCAGGGAAGACCGCACCGCCCGTGCCGAGATTGTGCACGTTAATCGATATCCCCACGATCAGCGCAATGACATACAGGACGACGCAGGTCCAAATGAGCCACTTCGGAATGATTCGCAACTCATCGCGAAAGCGGCTGCGTTCGCGCTTCCTTCGAAACCGGATCAACCTTAGGCGTTCGTTGAATGCTTCGTTCATAGCTCCCTCACAAAAACTCTTGGTTACACTTCGCCGTCGCGGAAAAGGGTCGGACGCGCGACTCTTCTAGTCATGGCGCGCTGATACAGCACTACCGTTACGGCGATCAGTGCGGGCGCGGCCCACCACAGCACAAATCCCAATTGCAGTACCAGCTTCGGCAAATCCAACTGCGCGCCAAACCAAGCAAACACGCGCCACACCAGCGGAGCGCTGACAATGCCCAGCACCCAACTGGCAGCCGTAATGATCCACAACCATGCTCCGGTGGTGGAAGCTTGCGCCGCTTCCTGTGCACGCAGGCGAACCCGCATTTGCGTACGTGCGGCTAAATCGCGCGGCACTGCCACAGTCACATTGCGGAACGAGCGCATCAGTTCCTGCATACGCAGGGCTTCCCGCGAACACGCCGGGCATTCGCGCAGGTGCCCATCGAGCCATGACTGATCGGCTGCCGGCAGTCCTTCGACCAACGATTGCGACAGCAGTTGCTCTGCGCGGCTGTGCGTGTCTATGCTCATGCGGCACCTTCCGGCAGCGCCGATTTCAGCGCTTCCAGTCCGCGATATAGCCGCGATTTCACGGTGGAGAGCGGCGCCGACAGAACCGAGGCGATTTCCTCCAGCCCCAGCTCCTCGTGAAAACGCAGCAACAACACCTCGCGGTAGTACGCGGGAATCTTCAGCAGCGATAGTTGCACGGCTTGCTCGTTCTCACGCGTCACCAGAAGCTGCAACGCCGACTGCGCATGCTCGTCGGGCGGCTCGTACGGCTGATTGGAATCCGGGTCGCCGAGTTCTTCCAGGCTGTTCACCTTCCTGCGCCGCGAAACGTCGATGACCAGATGGCGGGCGATCGCAAAAAGCCACGACTCAAATTTCGATTTGCCGTTGTACTGATGGCCCCGCTCCAGCACGCGGATCCAGGTTTCCTGGTACAAGTCCTCGGCGAGCGCGGAGTCTCCGGTGAGAAACAGAAGATAGCGAAACAGACGCTGCTGATATTGCTCGATGAGGCGATCGAGAAGATCAGGATCACGCTGGCGGAGGCCATCGGCAAGCGTTTGGCGTTCGTCACTCATAAGCCCGGTGAAGAGTACCGAGGTATTTGAAACCGTTAACGTGAAAGCGTGTGCGCTCATACTAACTTGGATACGCGTGAAGCAGGGGAAAAGACGCAGCCAGCCCGGGAAGTCAAGGAAACAAAGGAGTTACAGGAGGTAAAGGAAACGAAGACGCCGACTGCGACCCCGCCGTGATCCGGCTCGTTCACTTCTTTCACCTCCTTTGCTTCTATTACTTCCTTTTCGCTACACTTCTTTCTCGGTGTGCAATGTTTTGTCCACGATGCAAAGCGGAATATCGGCCTGGATTCACGCACTGCACGGATTGTGACGTGGATCTGGTCTGGGAAATGCCGAAAGGCGCGATTGAACTGCGCCAATTCGGTGACGCTGGCGAATACCGAGTCGCAGGTGAGCCTGGCGACCCGAATGAGGATCCCTTCTGTTCGTTTTGGAAAGGAGAGGACCCGCGAGTGCACGCGGAATTATGCTCCGTGCTGGATGAAGCCGGCATCCCGCACAATTCTGTGTCCCGGCGAGACCACTTGTTCAACTTGAGGAACTATCCCGCTTTTGAAGTGGGCGTTCCTTTTTCCATGTATGGGCGCGCAGAGAACGCGGTGAAGCAGGCATATGGCACCGACGACGTAGCGGACGTGGGTTCCGAAGAAGTCCAGTTGCTGCCAGACCGGCCATTTAAACCAATAGCCAAGCTGCCCGCGACAGTGACGCCGACTGAGGAGACCCCGGAGGAGGATATTCCGGGACCGCCCAGCGCCGGCGAGGGAACAGATTGGTATCCCGAAGACGCGACCGTCAAGGTCTGGTCCACCGAGACCGGCGAGCCGTGCGATTTTCTGGTGGCGGCGCTGCATGAAAATGGCATTCGGTGCCGCGTGGCGAAAAATGGCAGGCGGGCCGAACTGTATGTTCTCCCTGAAGATGAGGCGGTTGCTAAAGAAATTGTCCGCGAAGTGGTGGACGGCCAACCGCCGGAATGACTGAAGAGTTCACTTGACTTCGCCCGTCGCTGCTTTCATCCTGAGTCGCCTCCGTTTCCTCTACCTGGGAGGCGTCCATGAAAAAGGCCGCGGTGGGATTTCGTGTGCACTCGGGCTGGTGCGCCGTAGTGGCCGTTTGCCTGGAAAACGGCCGGCCCCGCGTCTTGCTCCGCGAACGCCCCCACCTGGTGGAAGAGTTCACCTACAAATATCGCCAGCCGTATCACACCGCCGAGAAAATGAGCAGCACCGCAGGACGCGAATTCATTCATAAGGCTCGGACGGAAGCGACCAGCTTGGCCTGTCAGACCATCGTGCGTGTGCAATCCAGCTTGGAACCCCTGGGCTACCAGTTGACCAGCGGGGCTTTGCTGTTAGCCGCGGCAAGACCGTTGCCCGAACTCGCGCACATTCTCGCCTCGCATGCGCTGATTCATACTGCCGACGGCGAACTATTTCGAGACGCAATAAGCCGCGCCCACGTGCGTCACGAAGTCCCGTTAGTGTGCATGAAAGAACGCGAACTGGATAGCGAAGCGGCGCAATGCTTGCGCCTCCGCACGCCGGCTCTTCGAACGCGCCTCACGGAACTGGGTAAACCGTTCGGTTCGCCTTGGTCGCAGGACGAGAAATTTGCCGCACTGGCCGCCTGGCTGGCGCTCTCTGGAACGCATCAAAACGCCCCACACAAAAATCGCAAGCTTGCTTGACCCCGGCATTGTGGCGAATGCATGCTGAGGACAACCGCAGCCTGCTTCTGAGGAGACTGATTCGTGACTATCGATTCGATTGAAACCGTAGCCGTGCTGGGTGCGGGCACCATGGGCAATGGCATCGCCCATGTTTTCGCCCGCGCCGGTTACAACGTAATCCTCCGCGACGTGGAGGAGCGCTTTTTGCAGCGCGGCATCGACACCATCGGCAAAAATCTTGACCGCGAGGTGAAGAAAGGGAAGTTGAGCGAGACAGAAAAGCCTGCGGTGCTCGGTCGCGTCAAGCCGGTCACCGATATGGTCGCGATTGCTGCGGCGGATTTCGTGGTCGAAGCCGTGCCGGAAAAGTTGGAAATCAAACGCGCCGTGCTGACGGAGGCCGACCGGCTGCTGCGGCCCACCGCGATTCTAGCCAGTAACACATCTTCCATATCGGTTACCGCACTGGCGGCGATGACCAAGCGGCCGGAGCGCTTTGTGGGCATGCACTTCATGAATCCGGTGCCAGTGATGGCGCTGGTGGAAGTGATTCGCGCGCTGCAAACCAGCGATGAAGCCTTTGCCACCACCATGGAATTGGCGAAAAAGTTGGGGAAGACGCCGGTTGCGGTGAACGATGTGCCGGGATTTGTATCGAATCGCGTGCTGATGCCGTTAATTAATGAGGCAGCGTATGCGGTGATGGAAGGTGTCGCGACCCCGGAAGCGGTGGATCAGGTCATGAAATTGGGAATGAATCATCCAATGGGCCCGCTGGAACTTGCCGACTTCATCGGCTTGGATGTATGCGTGGACATAATGCACGTGCTGTTGGATGGCTTAGGTGATCCGAAATATCGTGCGTGTCCGTTGCTGAAGAAATATGTGGCAGCGGGTTGGCTAGGGAGAAAGAGCGGACGGGGCTTTTATAGATATGAAAGTTGAAGGATTCAGAACTCAACGACCCGGGATGCCCCACGCAAGAGGCGCACGCCGCCACTATATCTTTATTGGCAGGCGCCGGGCTGTTAGCGCAAAATTTCGACGAGAAACACCCAGACGTTCAGGGTCGAGAAGATGAAGATTGCGATAACGCCGGCTGCAATGCAGAAGTAGCCGGAGGGCCGGGCCGCTAGCAATAGCAGGGCTCCCACGAGAAACGGCAGTAGTTGGACTTCACCCAGTACGGATTCCAGCAGAGACTCAAAACGGGGCCGGCCCAACTGCTCATGGGCGCGAAGGGCACGCCGGTTCGAGCGGATCTCCAGATACCATGCGGCCAAGGTAAAGACGACAATTTCGACTCCAAGAACGGAAGATGGCTGCGGGATAAGCGTCGCCATGCTGCACACCAAGATTAGGATGAAACGGGCAACTGTGGCCGCCGAGCGTGCAGGCAGATGCGGAAATTCCAGGATGCGCGCTATGTTTACCGAAATAGCCACAATCGCCAAACCAGCGAGAGCGGCGGAAGCGCCGGCCGAGGCGATGAAGAAATTAGTCCACATGAAGGGGAGTAGTATAGGACGGAGCCGGGGGCAGGGAGGAGGAAGAATACTCGTAGACGAATACAGGGCGAAAGTAGTATTTGCTTTTTGTTCGCCATTGGAGTAACGTAGGCACCTAAGTTTTCAACAGGTGCCCAGGAACGGCCAATGGTTCAGTGCCCAAGCTGCGTTGACCATGAGAGACTCGCGTTTGAGTTTCTGGAACGGTCACGAACTGAAGCGCGTTTGCGGGCGTTGAAGATTTATTTTTGAGGCGGTTGGGAAAAAAGGCTTGGCAACTTCAAGTACGATATGGTACATTAATTATATCGTAACGTACGGAGGAACAGCGCAAGTCCCGACGCTGTTGGCCAGTGTGCCTGAAAGCCCAATCGCAAAATTCCTAATTTCCTCCACCGAGGTGAGAAATGGCAGATGACCGGGCAAAGTTGTTGGAAGCGGCGATTTCGCAGATCGAGAAGTCCTATGGAAAGGGCTCGATCATGCGGTTGGGCAGCAAAGATGTGCTGGTGCCGGTGAATGTGATTCCGTCGGGATGCTTGTCGCTGGATGCGGCGTTGGGCGTCGGCGGATTCCCGCGCGGCAGGGTGATTGAGATTTATGGACCGGAATCCGGCGGTAAGACGACGATGACGCTGCATATCATTGCCGAGGCGCAAAAGCTGGGCGGGCAAGCGGCGTTCATCGATGCGGAGCACGCGCTGGATCCGTCGTATGCGCGCAAGCTGGGCGTGGATGTGGACAACTTGCTGGTGTCACAGCCGGACCACGGCGAACAGGCGCTGGAAATTGCGGAAACGCTGATCCGTTCGGGCGGCGTGGATGTCGTGGTGGTGGACTCCGTGGCGGCGCTGGTGCCGAAGGCGGAGTTGGAAGGGGAGATGGGCGAGCCGCAGATGGGTTTGCAGGCGCGGCTGATGTCGCAGGCGCTGCGGAAGCTGACCGCGATTGTTTCGAAGTCCAAGACCTGCCTGATTTTCATCAACCAGATTCGCGAAAAGATTGGCGTAATGTTTGGGAACCCGGAAACGACCACCGGCGGACGCGCCCTGAAATTCTACGCTTCGATGCGCGTGGACATCCGGCGCATCCAGTCGATCAAGGAAGGTGACCGGGTGGTAGGCTCGCGGACACGCGCCAAGGTGGTGAAGAACAAGGTGGCGGCGCCATTCCGTGAGGCGGAGTTTGATATTTTGTACGGCGAAGGCATTTCGCGCGAAGGAGATTTGATCGATCTGGGTGTGGATAAGGGCGTGATCGAGAAGAGCGGCACATGGCTTAGCTTTGGAGCAGAAAGGATGGGCCAGGGTCGCGAAAACGCCCGCGTCTTTTTGAAAGAAAATAAGGACATTCGGGAAAAGCTGGAAACCGCGTTGCGCAAGAAAATGGAAATTCCGGGAGCTAGCCATAATTCTGCGGCACCGGGACCAAACGGAGCATCAAATATCGCGCCGGAGAAGCCACCCATGAAGGCGGCAGCGGCAGCGGCGGCGGATAGTAAAGGTCGACCGGCGCGATAAGGGCTAGATTTCTTCGAAGGAAGAGAGCGGGCGGGGCGGGGAAGGGTGACCCCGCCCGTTTCTTTTTGGAGCCAGCCATCGAAAGCTGTTTCGTCCGGTGTCATTCCAGGGATCCTCGACTCTCGGCCAGCCCGTTAACCCGGCGCTGGGACAGTCAAGAAGTGAAGGCTGAACTTGCGGTCAGCTGTTCAAAAGAAGGCACATAAAATCGTACTGGTGCTACTTTGCTATTGTCAGGGAATCGGGAAAGTCATTAGACTAAGTCTCAGTTTAGAACACTTGCTTTGATTGAGAATGAGAGGAACCTCTCCAGTCCAGGATAAGTGTTCTGGAATCAGTTATAACTATTACTGGAAGACGGAATGCATTGGTCGAGATAGTGTTGACCGGCTGGGTGAACTTGAAGTAAATTCGCCGAGCATTGTTGAACGAATCGAACCCGTTAAGTCAAAGGCCCGAATGATCAGGAACTTGGGAAGACCCATTGCGGCGGCGCTGTTGATGGCGTCGCTTTCCTTACCATTACCCGCTGCCGCACCTGCCGGCAAGCCCATTGTCAGCTCGACCTCCAAAGCGAAATCCAAGAAGAAATCGAAGAAGCGGCTGGTGCCCTCAAGTTATCGCGGCTACGCTCCCACATATGCCGACTCGGTGAGCGCGGACGATCCGTCGTTCGACGATCCTCTCGTGCGCGAAGCTGCGGTGGAATCGCTGGGCCGGTACAACGGCTCCGTGGTTGCCGCGGACCCCAATACCGGTCGCATTTTGACGGTCGTCAACCAGAAGGTCGCGTTCAGTGACGGTTACATTCCCTGTTCCACGATCAAACCGACCATCGCCATTGCCGCGTTGGAAGAGAATGTCATCACCAATGACACCATGTTGAAGGTTGGGCGACGCAAGTACATGAACCTGACGGAGGCATTGGCACATTCTAACAATGCCTTCTTCGAGGAACTTGGACGCCGTATGGGCTTTGAAACGGTTTCCAGATATGGGCGGCTGCTCGGGTTGGGCGAACTTTCCGGCTATAACCTTCCCGACGAGCACCCGGGGGCTTTCCCGTCGGCGCCACCGGCGCTTGGTGGTGTGGCCCGGATGTCGAGCTTCGGCGAAGGTATTCAGATAACGCCTTTGCAATTAGCGGCGATTGCCGTTGCGTTCGCAAACGGCGGCACCCTGTATTATCTGCAGTATCCCCGCACTCAGGAAGCCGTGCAGAACTTCGAGCCGATGGTGAAGCGGGACCTGAATATCGCCGGTGTTTTGCCGGAAGTGCGCGAAGGTATGCTTGCGGCAGTGCTTTATGGCACCGGTAAACTGAGTTACGACGCTGGTGGCGACGAAACGCCACTCGGCAAGACCGGCACGTGCGACGACCACACCAATCCGTCGCGTATCGGCTGGTTTGTCAGCTACGCGGATGAAGCTCACCCGAAAATTGCACTGGCAGTGCTGCTGCGCGGAAATACCAGGCGGGTCAAGGGTCCGACCGCGGCACAAGTGGCTGGCGGTATTTATCGGCGGCTTCGTGAACAGAATTACTTTACGGAACCGGTGAAGACGGCCACGGTAGCCAACGCTAGCGTCGGCAGATAAAACTCTCCAAATAATTTGCGGTCGAGTGTGGCAGGCGGATGGGTCTGTTTAGACAACCGTGTGTCCATGCGGGCGAACTCGCACGTGCACGCTCACAACGGGCTCGGTGACATGCCGGGCCGCATCGAAACAGTGATCACACAAACTGACGCTCAGTTGGTCTTCGCTCTTGGCATGGAAGCTTCGGTGACACTCGAAGCAGGTCGAATATTCCGGCCGCTGAACCTGCTCGTGGACGTGAACTTCGGGATGAACTGCGAACGTAAGCATATTAGTTTCCCCATAGGGAACTGGGCAAGCGGTGTGCCAGAAAAGGCCACACCGACAAGCTGAATATAGAGGACTTGTTCATCAGTGAATCCCAAGACTGAGTGAATTGGCGCATCGATTTCGTGGAATCCCACAAAGCCCACCCCGTATTGATTTGAGCGCAGGCACGATACAAGTATTTGACCCAGCGTGTGGTTTGGGACAAAACAGAAGCGTGAAATATTCTGGGTTTGGTCAGGGGCGGGGATTCCCGAAGGGGGCAACATTGAGCCGGGGATTTCTGTGGATTCTGGGAATAGTTGTGCTCGCGGGCATCGTAGTTGACAGTCATGCGATACGCCTGCGGCACGCGGTAAATAGAGAATTTCAAAACCAGGTCGTGCAGGCGCGAGCGGAAGCGGATCGAATCCGCGCGCAGGTGGTTTTACCGACGACGAGCAAACTGCCCGCGCACGAAAATTTCGCGCTGGCCCTGCAGCACTTTGGGTTAACTTCGCAGGAGGCTGGAGAAGCCACGGCGGCAGCACAACGCGCCTTCAATTTGCGGCACTTGCGCGCGGGCAACGTCTTGGTTGTGGGCCGTTCTGTTGAAGGCCACTTGCGGGAAATCAACTACAAAATAGATCCTGAGCGGATGCTGCATATTGTGCCTGCAAGCGTGGGATTCTCTGCGGAAGTGAAGGAAATTCCTTCCCGCCTAGAGGTGCGTGCCGTCAGCGGGCAGTTGGAAGATTCGCTGTTTAAAGCTGTCGAAGATGCCGGCGAGTCTGCGGAAGTAGCTATGCGACTGGCGCAGATTTTTGGGTATGACCTGGATTTTTACACGGACCCGCGCAAGGGCGATACTTTTCGCATCGTGTTCGAGAAACGGACTTACGCCAATGGCGAAACCGCCGGCTACGGCGATATCTTGGCGGCCGAATACAACAATGTCGGAAAAAAGTATCGGGCATTGCTATTTCATGATGACCTGGGGCACCTGGCGTATTACACGGAAGAAGGCAAATCGGTGCAAAGAGCATTCTTGCGGTCCCCGCTAAAATTTGCGGCTCCGGTCACATCGCACTTTAGTAAAGCGAGATTTCACCCGATCTTGAAGGTTTACCGGCCGCACCTGGGAACGGATTACGGAGCGCCGACGGGAACACCGGTCCAAACCATTGGAAGCGGCCGAGTGGAATTCGCCGGGCGTGAGGGCGGCGATGGCAACATGGTGAAAATCGCCCACTCACAGGGTTACGAAACCATGTACATGCACCTGTCCAGAATTCTGGTCCATGTCGGTGAGCACGTGGAGATCGGCCGCACGATCGGCTTGGTCGGCATGACCGGTCTGGCGACCGGACCTCATCTGGACTTCCGCATTTCACAGAAGGGTCAATTCCTAAATTTCGAAAAGCTGGGATTACCAACGTCCGATCCGGTTTCAAAGAGAGATTGGGACGAGTTTGCCTCGCTACGGGAACAATGGCTGCCTCTGTTGGAGCATCCGGAAGAATTGGCGTCACAGATTGCAGCAAACAATGCCATGAAAAGGTAAGCTATTTGGAACGTGCAGTCGTTGGTGTAGGCAAACGGCGGGCCAAGGTCGGAACCGGTGTTATTGTTAGAGAATGGGGGCCGCGGTGAACTTGCAGGGCAACAGGCGCAAAAGCCCGAACCGCGGCTAAGACTAACGTCATAACAGCGGACAACGCAAAGAGCAGGAATGCATTCCAAATGGGTGTGTCCGCAGAACCGGTCACTCACCTGAGCCGTTGCTGGCGGGAAGTCAAAACAGCAGCTGAAGCGCTGAAGTGGCCAACCGAGAAATACCAGTTGGTCAGGCCTGAGGAGGCTGAATGGATCGTCGTTGTTCAGGTGTAGTTTTCTTGGTTGTGCTGCTCGCTGCTGTACAGATTTTGGGTTGTCATAGTGGGTCAGGCACCGCTCCGCTGGCGGTGTTCACCACCTCGCTGCCAAACGGCAGCGTGAATACGCCGTATTCGGCCATGCTGGAGGCCGTTGGGGGAACTCCCCCGTACACCTGGTCGCAAGTTTCAGGCGGCGCGATGCCGGCGGGGGTGACCGTCAGCAGTACGGGCGTGTTCATTGGTACGCCAACGACCGCCGGTTCTTTTGGTCCCTATGTGTTTAAGGTTGCAGATTCGGCCAGCCATATCGCGCAGTCCACCAACTTAACGGTTAAAATTTCTGCGAGCTCCCTCTCAATCACTACGGCATCCTTGCCCAATGGCAATGTTGGTACGGCCTATTCGGTCACGCTGACCGCTACTGGGGGTAAATCTCCGTATAGCTGGTCGCTGACTTCCGGTGGCGCATTGCCTCCGGGTTTGTCGATCAGCAGCGCCGGAGTGATTTCCGGCACCCCCACGACCGCGGGCGCGTACGGTCCTTATGTGTTCACCGTTACCGATGCCACAGCGACCACGGCCACTTCGGGACAATTGACAATTACGGTTACTGGAACCGCGACCGCCGTCTGCGCTCCTGTTGGAAAGGAGGCGGCGCTCACTTCGGCCACTCCCTACGCGTTCCTGCTAAAAGGAACAGATGGCAGCGGCAATCCAATTGATATCGCCGGAAGCTTTACGCCGAACGGTACCGGAGGCGTCACATATGCGGCTGCGGATTACAACGGATTTTCAGATGGACCTGAACCGTTAGCGGTGAATTTGGCCGCGAGTTCATACTCCTTCGGATCTTCTGGGCAAGGCTGTTTATATTTGGCCTTTTCCGGGCTGGCATCCGCAGATGTCCTTAAAAAGCCGGCCGCGGCAGGCTCACATTCTGCACCGGCGGTAGCGATAGGCACCCGAAACATCAAACGGCCTGCGATCGTTGCCGTTCCGGTTGCAAATGTGCAATTTAGTTTTTATCTCGGCGGGTTCAACGGGACAGTTTACAACACCGGAAGAATCATCGAATCGGACAATACCAACGGCAAGGGCACCAATGCGGCTGGGTTCATCTATCTCCAGACCCCTGCCGCCTTCGCACTTACTTCCTTCCAATCCAACTATGTTTTCGGTGTGGACGGATGGACCTCCACTGCTCCAGGTGTAGTGCGCACGGCCATGGCCGGAACCTTTACCAATGCCTCAGGAACATTATCGGCCGGATATGCCGACCTCAATTCCGGCGGCAGCGCTTCCGGGGAGTTGACCGGGGGATATGGCACGCTCGCGAACACCACCATTGACTCGACCACCGGCCGCGGAACCGGCAGCTATTTCGCCACCACACCAAGCGGACAACTTACCTTCGATTTCGTGTTCTACGTTCTCAACGGATCCGATTTCATTCTGATCTCCAACGATTTGGCCAGTTCCGGCAGCACCACGCCTCTTCTTGCAGGGCGCGCGCTGGCATCCAACGCGATCGATGGTGCTACGCCTCTGAATGGATATTACTTGCTGGCATCTCAGGGGCTCCAGGCCAGTGGGACTACGGTCGGCAACATTGCGAAACTTGGCACCATCAATTTCACCGGCACTGGCGCAATCCCGACGGCTACGATCTATTCGAATCTCGCTGGCACGTTCGCCACCAACCAGTATCCGGGCAGTAGCTACACCGTAGAAGCGGCTTCCGGGCGCGCTTCCATCACCGGTCTCACGGCATCGCCGCCAGTGGTTTATCTCACAAATGGCACTTCTGATGACGGCATCACAGGTTTCTTGGTGGGAACAGATGCGCAAGCCAGTTCCGGGGTCATAGTCACACAGTCTGCAGCCGCACCCAGTTACTCCACAGCGAGCATTTCTGGGATTTACGGGGCGGGCACTGCAGAAGACGTGGACGGATTAAACGGCGCGTTCCTTGGCGGATTCAACTTCGACGGCACCGGCGGGTACACGGTGCTGAGCTCCCTGGTGACTGGAACGGCCGCAAACGTTCCGAGCCTCGGGTCAATCAGTGTCAACACTGATGGATCTGGCAATCTGGATGGAGGAAAGTTCCCCTTGGTGACCAATGGAACGGTTCTGTTCGCCATCCCAAACTCCGGCGATCCATTGCTGTTTGTCTTCAACGAGGGCACACTGCCGTAGCAACGGGAGCGGCGCGGAGTCCTTTTTCCAGCCGAGGCGTCTGCCGACGGTCGTTAGCTGCCAGGATGGGCGTATTTCTGGATAAGTTGACCGGCGAGTTTTCCTCCTTCGAATTCGGGAATGACCACGGCATCGGCGCCGGAAGTACGCATGGCGTCCGCGTAGCGTTCCTGGCCTGCGCGAGTGATGACTTTGAGTTTGGGATTGAGGGCCTTGGCAGTGACGGTGATGTAAAGATTGTCCGCATCATTGTCGATAACGACGCACAGGCCACGAGCGCGTTGGATACCGGCAGCCTCGAGGACGGTGTGACGCTTTGCGTCCCCGTGGAGGACTAAGGCGCCCTCCTGCAGCAACTGGCGGTACAACCCTTCGTTCGTTTCGATCAGCACATAGGGAATCCGTGCCCGGTTCAGTTGGTCAATGACCGTTCGGCCAACCTGGCCATACCCACAAATAATAAAGTGGTCGCGGACCCGTTCGAGATTCATTTCATTCATCATGGACTTCCAGACCTCCCGGCCCTGATGACCTACGAACGTCAGCAGGATTCGTTCCGCAAACCAGATTTCAAATGCAAAGATTCCCATGGCCACTAAAATCGAAAAATACTTTGTACTCGTCCTCACATGCTGATAATCGATGGCGTACGGGTGCGCCACCCAAAAAAGCGCATCCGAGAAGCGCAAGTGTTCCAGGCGCATATAGGCGAGCACGCAAATCAAAATGAAAACCAGGAATAAAACGAACGGGGTGACCAGTCGGCGCACAACAATCAAAACGGCGCGGTCGAACAGGAAGAAGCGACTGGTCGGCTTCGGGCGAAGTGGCGAAAGTGAAGATTCGTGATTAGCCGTCGTCGTAGTCATAAGCGCGATTAATGATATCGCACAATTCAATAAAAACAATTAGATGTTTGTTTGAGTTCGGCCTTGGCTCGGCGGACCGTCTATATACCCAACACTACGAACTGGCCATCTACTACGATTAGGCTCACAATATCGGCTTTCTGATGGAGGTACTTATGTCCCTTCGACCCGTAAAGCGGCTGATCCAGTCGAAACCAACGCGCGAGGGCGCGGGTGTGCATTTGCGGCGCGCGTTTGGATTCGGCAATACTTTCGAGTTTGATCCGTTTCTCTTGCTCGATGACTTTCGGAACGACGTGCCCGAGGATTACCTGGCGGGATTTCCCTGGCATCCTCATCGCGGGATTGAAACCATAACTTACGTTTTGGCGGGAACCGTGGAGCACGGGGACAGCTTGGGCAACCGTGGTGCGATTGCTTCGGGCGACGTGCAATGGATGACCGCGGGCAGCGGGATCATCCACCAGGAGATGCCCAAGGGTGATCCGACCGGCCGTATGCATGGGTTTCAATTGTGGGCCAACCTGCCCTCTTCTTTGAAGATGACCTCGCCGCGCTATCAGGAAGTGAAATCGCCAGACATTCCAGAAGTCACCGACGATGACGGAACCCACGTGCGCGTGGTCTGCGGGAATTTCTGGGGCACGAAAGGCCCGGTCGATGGGATTGCCGCGGATCCGATTTACCTGGATGTGTCTGTGCCGCCGGGAAAACGAAAAGTTCTGCCGGTAGAAACCACCCGCCATGCATTTGCCTATGTGTTCGCGGGTGCGGGAAAGTTTTGCAACGCGTCCTCCCCGTTATCCGTGCCGACCGAACCGGTCGGGTGGGCCGATACCAATCCGCCGTCCGAGGCCGACAACCGTTCGCTGGTGCTGTTCGACCAGGGCGACGAGGTCATGGTTCAAGCCGGAGATGACGGAATCCGTTTCCTGCTGGTTTCTGGGAAGCCGCTAGAGGAGCCAGTGGCATGGTATGGACCGATCGTGATGAACACGCAACAAGAACTGCGCGATGCGTTTCGCGATCTGGAGAAGGGCACGTTTCTGAAATCGACGTAGCGGCTCAGGTCTCAGGCGTTTGCGGGTACTGGGCGCTAGTAGATGATGGGTAGCTTGGAGAAATCGGCTTCCGCGTCTTCGGTGACACGCAAAATCAGCAAAGTGCGGTCATCGTGGGGGGGGCGGCCCACACCCGCATGTTCATCTGTCGCTTTCACGATGCGCTGTGCCACGGTGTACCCGGGATCTCCGGGGGCAACGGTGCTCAGGAGCGCTTTCAGGCGATCAATGCCAAACTCTTCCTGATCCTTGTTCATGGACTCGTGGATGCCATCGGATGCGAATACCACGATATCTCCCGGAATCAGAGTGAGCGTCTGATCATCAAACTCTGCTTCGGGTAGCAGGCCCAGCGGCATGCCGGTCACATTAATTTCGGTAACTTCTCCGTTGCGGACAAGCAGCGGGAGCGTGCCCCCCGCATTGGAGATATTAAGTTCGCGCAATGCGGCATCATAAATGGCAAATTGCATGGCGATGAACCGTGCGTCCAACCGCGCGGCCAACAGGCGTCCATTCAGTTCTCGCAGCATTTCCGCAGCGGAAGCTTCACTCCCATGCACAAGCTCGCGCAAAATCCCAATCGCCAAAGAGCCGAATAGGGCCGCCGCCGTACCCTTGCCAGACACGTCTCCGTTGACGATCGCCAGACGTCCTACGCCGTAGGGCAGTAAATCGTAGAAGTCCCCACCCAATTCACGCGCCGGGATGTAAGCGGTGGCCACGTCCAGCCCTGGTACTTCGCGCGCTCCCGAGGGGAGGAGCTGGCGCTGAATCTCTCGCGCCGTTTCCAGATCATTTTGCAGGCGCGCCTGATTCTCTCGGGACACTTCGAACAGCCGTGCATTTTCCAGCGCCACGGCAATATAGGATCCCAGGATGTTGAGCAGCCGTTCATGCTCGGCCGTGAAGGCATGAGGTTCTGTGCTTTCCAGGTCCAGCACACCGATCAACCGGCCCTGCAGTAGCAGGGGCACAACTAACTCCGCCCGCACCTCCACATCGTTGGAGCACTGGAGATATCGCGGATCCAGTCGAACGTCCACCACGCGGATGGTACGGCGCTCCGTTGCCGCCGCACCGGTGATTCCTTGACTCAGGGGCATTCGAAAGCGAGACGGAAGAGCATCCTCGTAACGCTTCGAGAAAACGCTTTCGAGCATCTGTGCTTCTTCGTCCCACAGCATAACCGTAAACACGTCGTAGTCGACCAGCTTTTTCACCCGCTCCGCTATGCGTCGCAGCAATTCTTCCCGGTCGAGAATGGAGGGTAACTCATGGCTGATTTCGTAGAGCAGAGAAAGCGTGCCCGCTTGCTCGGGTTGCGCGACATACATGGTGGCCGGCACGGGATCGGCGTCGCCCAACAGGGAGAACGGAATGAGTTTTGGAGTTGAATCCATGACCAAGATTCTAACTGCATCTATTGGATGTGGAGAGGGAAAGTTGGTTTCATCGAAAAAACAATGGGCTAAACCGTGCATGCCGGCGGCGGAGAAGCTGTGGCCTCTTTTGTAATGCCGCGATTTCTATTGATTTTGTGAATTCGGCTTGTTCTCGGGTAAGAAATCAAATCCAGGGCGACCGGCCCGAATTCGCTCTGAAAAATCGGCGGATTGGTCAGCGTGGCGCGCGGCCGCATTGATGTGAGCCGATTCCTTTAGTTCGGGAAACGGTAGTCTCCCCTCCAGATTTCCACCCTTGTATAGCATCTGCACGCCGAGGCCATTCAAAATCGTCCGCCAGTTATACATCGAAGTTCCGGCGGGAAGCCGGCCAATATCGGCCATGGTATGAAAGATCACGGTGGTGCAGTTTCGCGTCAGAGCGTTATACCACTCGGGACGTTCGCGCAGTTCATTGGCCCGTGTGAGATAGTCCAGGAAAAGCTGGCGAGCCCATTGCGGACTTGCCACGGTGTGATACAGGTAGACCTCCTCGTGTTTGCGAAAATTGGTGCGCAGCGCAATCAGGTCCCGTTCGTCCGCGAAGATATAAATCAGCGTGTATTGCCGGAAAAAACCGAAAATTGCGGAATAGTGCTGGCCGACTTCCTTTCGCGTTTCAATGGAGACCGCAACGTAATCGTCGTCGCCAAACTGGAAGCTCAGAATGGGATGCGCAATGTAGGGAGAACCCCAGTAAGTTACGAATAGATCGAGGCCACGAAGTTGCGAAAGATCGAGCGATTTGGTCAGCCATTGACAGGTGTACTTGTACTCGGCCTGGTAATCGCATGACCTGAAGTTATGTAAGGTCACTTGATTGTCATGGATTTCAGCCCACCGCTCTTTTGCCACGTCAGCTTGCCACGGACGATCATTCGAAGGCTTCAACTGCAACCACCAGGCCAGCACCGCCAGGAAGCACGCCGCACAAACAAGAAATCTTGGAAAATGACCGGAACTCCTCACGGCAAGAAAAATCACCAGCAGCGCATACGAGACGCCCGCCAGGTGCTTGATCGCCGGAATCCGCAGATCGATGTATAGCGCAGTCGCCGCCCACAAAGTGAGCAGTGTGGCAATCAGGTAAAGGAAGAAAATTCCCACAATGCGAAGTGTGCGACGCCAGAAAGGTGTCGGTCTCAGAAGCGTCTCCAGAAGACAGCTATCCTAGAGCCCACAAGAATCGCCGTCAATACGAAGGAGTTCGCAGGAAATCAACTGGGGCACAGCTGTGACAAATTGTCGCGATATTTTGGAAGACGCGGTCGACGCCTCGCAGTATTACTTCACTTCCCAGGTGTCTCCCGCACTTAGCAATTTCGCCAGATCGCCCGCGCCTTTTTTCTGAATCACTTCCTGCACTTGCTCGTTGATGACATCCTCGTAGCGAGGCAGATCGTCCCACGAGCGCAGCACACCAATAGGGGTCGGGAACCCGGGGCGGCCTTCCATGTGCGACAGCAAAAACGCGTAGGATGGGCGTGGATGGTGAGCATCATGCACCACCAGATCACTCTCCGAAATGCCGTTGCCCAGTTGCACCACTTCGATGTCGCCATCGGGTTTACGCCGGATACCCTTGTCCCGGTTCTTGCCGAAAACGAGGGGCTTGCCGTGTTCGAGTTGAAGAACCTGCTCGCTGCGCGCTTCTTTTTCGGTTACGCCAGTCCAGGCGCCATCGTTAAAAATATTGCAGTTTTGCAGAATTTCAACAAACGCGGAACCGCGGTGGGCCGCTGCTGCCTTCAATGTGTCTTTCAGGTGAGCTTGGAAAATGTCCACCGAACGCGCGACAAAGGTAGCTTCCGCTCCGATGGCTAGCGACACCGGATTGAACGGACGGTCCGGTGATCCGTAAGGCGTCGACTTCGTCACTTTGTGAAATTCGGAAGTCGGGGAATATTGCCCTTTGGTCAAACCGTAGATGCGATTGTTGAACAGCAACACCTTGATCCCAACATTCCGCCGCAGCATATGGATCGTGTGGTTCCCGCCGATCGCCAGCGCATCCCCGTCTCCGGTGGCGACCCAAACCTCCAGCTCCGGATGTGCGATTTTGATTCCCGTTGCAACCGCTGGAGCCCGCCCGTGAATGCTGTGAAATCCGTACGTGTTCATGTAATACGGAAAGCGGCTGGAGCAGCCGATGCCAGAAACGACCACGAAGTTTTCGCGGGGAATGCCCAATTCGGGAAAAACCGATTGCACCGCGGAGAGAATGGCGTAATCGCCGCAGCCGGGGCACCAGCGCACTTCCTGGTCGGTTTGGAAATCTTTCTTGGTCAGTGGTGGAAGCGCAGTCGTAGTCATAACTAGAGCCCCAACATTTCTTCGATCTTCTGATCGAGTTCGGCTTGTTTGAAAGGACGACCTTGAATTTTGTTGAGCCCAACCGCATTCACCAGATACTTGGCGCGCAGAACCCACACGAGCTGGCCCATATTCAGTTCCGGCACCAGAACTTTCTTATAACGCTTCATCACATCGCCCAGGTTTGCAGGCAGTGGATTCAGGTAGCGCAGGTGCAGATATCCCATTTTGCGCCCCTTGGCGCGCTGGGCCTTTACGGATTGCATAATCGAGCCGTAGGTGGAGCCCCACGCGACAATCAGCAGGTCACCTTCAGGGTCGCCTACCGGCAAGACGTTCGGCACATCTTGAACGATTGCCTCAATCTTGGCGGCGCGGATCCGCACCATATTTTCGTGGTTCAGCGGCTCGTAGTTTACGTTGCCGGTAACGTCCTGTTTTTCCAGTCCGCCGATTCGATGTTCCAAACCAGGAGTGCCGGGAATGGCCCACGGCCGTGCCAAAGTGTCTTCATCTCGCTTGTAAGGTAGGAATCCCTCGGGATTGGTCGCAAACTTCACCGGGACGCTGGGAATCTCGTCAAGGGTCGGAATCCGCCAAGGCTCTGCACCGTTGGCAAGGTAACCGTCCGACAGAATGATGACGGGCACCATGTATTTCAACGCGATGCGGCTAGCTTCCACAGCAATCCAGAAGCAATCGGCAGGCGTTGACGCGGCCAGCACCGGAATGGGAGCTTCCGAATTTCGTCCGAAGAGCGCTTGTAACAGATCGGCCTGCTCCGTCTTGGTCGGTAGACCGGTAGAAGGCCCGCCACGTTGAATATCGCACACCACCAAAGGAAGTTCGGTCATCACGGCCAAACCGAGCGCTTCCGTCTTCAGCGCCATGCCGGGGCCGGACGTCGTTGTGATTGCCAGCGCGCCGGCGTACGATGCACCAATAGAAGAAGTGATCGCGCCGATCTCGTCCTCAGCCTGGAACGTTAGCACCCCAAACTCTTTGTAGTGCGAAAGTTCGTGGAGAATATCCGAGGCGGGCGTAATGGGATAGCTGCCCAGGAACAATTTCAGTCCGGATTTTTGCGCTGCCGCGACAAACCCGAGGGCCAGCGCCTGGTTTCCACTCAGGCTTCGATACAGGCCCGGACTCAACTGCGCTCGCGGTATTTCGTAACTCGTCTGAAACGCTTCCGTCGCCTCGCAGTACGAGTAGCCAGCCTTCAGCGCCAGGCGGTTGGCTTCCACCAGCAGCGGCTTCTTCTTGAACTTGTCCTCGATCCACCGGACGGTGGAATCCATCGAGCGGTTGTACAGCCAGTAGCACATGCCCAGAGCAAAGAAATTTTTGCAACGATCCATGGCCTTCGCGTCCAGGCCCAGATGTTGGAGCGCCGCGCGGGTCAATTTTTGCAACTCAACCGGGAACACCCGGAACTGATCAAGCGAGTGGTCCTCGATCGGATTGGTGGTGAGGTGAGCCTTCCGAAGATCGGTCTCCTTGAAACTGTCGGAATTAACGATCAGGATTCCGCTCGGTTTCAGGTCGGCAACATTTACCTTGAGCGCCGCGGGATTCATCGCAATCAGAGCGTCTACCGTGTCCCCGGGCGTGTGCACTTCGCCCGATGAAAAATTCAACTGAAAACCACTAACCCCAAGCACAGTGCCGGCAGGCGCGCGAATTTCCGCCGGATAGTCCGGAAAAGTGGCGATGTCGTTTCCGTAGAGGGCCACGGTGTTCGTGAATTGATTGCCGGTCACCTGCATGCCGTCGCCAGAATCGCCGGCAAAGCGGATCACCGCCTGTTCGATCACTTCTGGCTTGGTTTTTCCTGTGGGAACTTCCGTAAGCGTGGACATCGGACTTATTCGACCCCCGTGTATTACAAACTCCCCACCATCGCGACGAGGAGATCAGCTTTTCGAGTGTGGCGGCAAGGTGTATGGGTTCAGGCCGCGCGCCAGCCCGCCAAGAGCTAACGCACCAAGGATAGCACAGGGTTAACAACGAGATGGAGGAGTGCTGTGATGAGGGAAGGATTACACGCGAAAATCGAGGGAAACCATTGTGACAGCGCGCACAGACGTGGTGTTCGAACCTCGCCCACAACCTCAAGACCATCACGTCTTGCTCGTGATGTGTGCCTCCTACCTTTGGTTTTCTTCCCCTGCTCCCGCGAACTGCGCCTTAACGCTATTCATCCGGAACAAAAATAGCCACCATACGCTAACGGGTAGCAACAAGATGATGAAAGCAATGGCAATGAGTTGCTTGAGTGATTCGGATGGCCCGACAAAACGGTCAGGGATGAAAAAGGTCTCAAATGGCCGCAACGCAATCAAAGTCAGACACAAAACCAACGTGATGGCTGCCCACACCAATGCCGCTACTCGCGCCCATGGTCGCAAGTGAAGCAATCCAATTCCGGTCCGGAGACCAATGGCGATTAGCGCAGAAGGAACCAACCCCACCATCAAGACCGCTACGGGATTGGTCTGATAGAGATGTCTCCCGAGTTCATCGGGAGGAATATTCAAAAGACGCAAAAAGAAATAACCCCAGAAAAAAAAAGCGGTACTGCATCCCAACAGTGCAAGGGTAGCAGCAGCGGTGACCGCAGCAGAGCGGGGACGTGGACTTGCCATATTCCCAAATTACAGCACCGCAATGGGAACTGAATAGTACGACTGGCGCTCATTCGCTTAGAGAATCACTGCTTGACGTTCGCTTTGTATTCGCCTATGATACCTTTGCTGGACGTCCGATTAGCGGAGGCTTTTATGCCCCTTACCAAAAGGCAAAAGGAAGTGTTGGATTACCTGGTCTCCTTTGAAACTCGCCACGGGTATTCCCCTAGTTTCGAGGAAATCGGCAAAGGATTGAAGCTGACTTCTCTCGCTACGGTGCATAAGCACATCAGTACGCTGGAGAAAAAAGGCTTCATCCGGAGGGGCTACAACCAAAGCCGTTCGATTGAGATTGTTCAGCTACCGAAGACTCCCAAAGAGCAAATCATCGAACGCCGGGTGCAGGAGCTGCCGCTGGTCGGCCGCATCGCCGCTGGCAGGCCACTCGAAGCTGTCGAAGAGCGCGAGACCATCTCCCTGGGTGATTTTGCCCGTGGTGGTAATTCTTTTGTACTTCAGGTGAAAGGCAATTCCATGATTGAAGACCACATCATGGACGGCGATTTCGTCGTATGCGAACAAACCCAGGTCGCCAATGCTGGCGATATCGTGGTTGCCATCGTCGGCGAAGACGAAGCCACGCTGAAAAGGTTCTACCGCGAGGGGGCGGGCAAAATCCGGCTGCAACCCGCCAATTCAGAGATGGCACCGATCGTATTGCCTGCCACCGATGTGAAGGTCCAGGGGCGCGTGATTGGGGTTCTTCGCAAGTATTAGAATTAGTCTCTCTACTCCCGTTTGCGTTGATCACTAAATCGTCTCTTCTGTGCCCATTCTCACGATCACGCACGTCTAATCGTTTTGAGGTAAAATTTCGCCTCCCGCTTGACGCTTGTTTATTCACGCACGGCGTTGGAGGATTGATTTGCCTGCTGCCATGGAAAATGTATTGCTCGTTGCCCCCGGCGAAGCGCTGCGCGAGAAACTGCGCGCCCTGCTTGAGGGCGAAGGGTTCACCGTAACGCCTGCCGAATCAGCGGAACACGCTACCTCAATGATACGCGGGGCGGATACCGGACAGGTGGTCATCTTAGCTGGCGGTATACCGGATCCCGCGATTGTCGCCCTTCTCACTTCAATTCAGTCTTCCTCGGTGACCGAGAAGCCGCGGGTACTGCTACTTGCTCCCAACGATTCCGCGCAGCGTGCGCTCTGGTTGGATCAGGGCATCGACGATGTAATCGCCATTCCTTGGGACGACCACGAATTGCTGGCTCGCCTTCGCGTGCAGTTGCGCCAGAAGCGGGCTATCGGCGAGATGGAACGTAGAATACGCAATGCCGAGGAGAGTTACCAGGTATCGCAGACCGCCTTCCAGGCGCTAGCGGTCACGGAGAAGATGACTCGCGACGCCTTTTCTCTAGAACGAGTCTTGAAGATCGGTGTAGGAACCCTTTTAAGCCTGGCCATTGTAATTGCCGTTATCTTTTTCGTGTTTTTTCATAAAGCCGAAAAGGAGTCTCGGCGAGCCTATACGTTGATTTCGCAACTTGAAAATAACGCCCAGAATGAAGAGCAGCTCCTGGCTTCTGCGCGGCGGTTGCGTGAGGATCCGTCAAATGCGGATATGGTCCAGCAAACGGAGCAGTTACGCCAGGAGACCGAAGCGTTGCGTCAGAAAATCTCTTCCCCCGATGGCGCGGATGTGACCCAACTGCAACACCAACTCGAGGAAGCTACAAGCCGCCTCACTAAACTCGAAGACAGTTCCCAGAGCGCCGAGGCAGTGATCCGCGATTATGCCCCGAGCGTTTGTTTGCTCCACGTTTCGGTGGCGTTCAATGACAAGGACTCCGGGAGACGGTTACGCTATGGCGGGATCAACAGTGATGGCTCGCCTTTAAAGGATAGCGATGGAAACACCGTCTACACCACCGAAGGCCGCTCGCCCGAGGTGCGTGCAGACTTCTTCGGTAGCGGTTTTATTGCGGGCGAAGGGAAGATTCTGACCAATCACCACGTCGTTCAACCCTGGTGGGCAAACGACGAATTAAAAGACGCGCTGAAGCAAGGTCTCGAGCCTGTAATCGCGGACATGACCGCTTATTTTCCGGGGGCAACGAATGGAGTTCCTGTTGGCATTTCGCAAATCGCCCAGGATGCCGACTTGGCAGTCGTACATGGCGACTTGTCGGAGCTGAAGCGTCCAATTCTGAAGCTGGATAGCCGCAAGGAAGCCGCCGTCAGCGGTGAAGCGCTTATCAGTTTTGGATATGCCACCGGCGTAGATGCGATCCTGGCGCGGGCAGGAGACGAAGCGGTTCGAGAAATCGTGAAGACCAGCGCAGGCGACCCAAAGTTGATCCTGGAAGAATTAGCAAAACGTAAACTGATTCGGCCGCTGGTCACGCAAGGCCACGTTGGCGATGTTCTTGCCGACAAGATTGTGTATGACGCTCAAACCACTTCGGGCGGATCTGGTGGACCGCTATTAAATCGCCAAGGCGGAGTTATCGGCGTCACTTTCGCGGTGGTCAAAGGGTTTGGCGGGTCAAATTTTGGCGTGCCGATTCGTTTTGCTTCTCCTCTGCTAAAGCACTAACCTGTAAGACCTTCCATTAGAATTCCTGTTCCTAAGCATAAGAATTATCGTCGCTTGCAAAACCTTCTTTGTGACACAATGTAGAATTTTGGATTGCTCTGAAGGAGTGCAGTAGCGCGTACGCATGAAGAAAACTAGACCCATCCGGAAGATCCTGGTTGCGAATCGTAGCGAAATTGCCATCCGTGTGTTTCGTGCCGCGAATGAATTGGGGCTGCGTACAGTGGCCATTTACTCCCAGGAGGATCGCCTGGCGCTGCACCGCTTCAAAGCCGACGAAGCCTATCAGGTCGGCATTGGCAAAGGGCCCGTCGAAGCCTATCTCGATATTCCCGGCATCATCGCCATCGCCAAAGCACATGGCGTCGACGCCATCCACCCTGGCTATGGCTTCCTTTCGGAAAATCCGGCGCTCGCCCGCGCGTGCGACAAGGCTGGCCTCAAGTTTATCGGACCTACACCGGAGCTTCTGGAGTTGCTGGGCGATAAAACCGCCGCGCGTCGCTTGGCGGCTGCCGCGGGCGTTTCCGTCCTGCCTGGAACCGAAAATCCTGTTTCCTCGACGGAGGAAGCCCAAAGAATCGCCTCGCAGATTGGCTTTCCCGTCATGGTGAAGGCCGCCATGGGTGGGGGCGGGCGCGGTATGCGCGTGGTGCGCGACCCAGAGCAGCTTGCGGCGCGTTTGGAAGAAGCGCAAGGCGAAGCGAAGTCCGCGTTCGGGGATGCCTCGGTTTTTCTGGAGAAGTTTCTTTCTCGCGCCCGTCACATTGAAGTCCAGATTCTCGCTGATGAACATGGAAATCTGCTGCACTTGTACGAACGCGATTGCTCGGTCCAGCGCCGTCATCAAAAAGTGGTCGAAGTCGCACCGGCTTTGAATTTGCCGGACCGAATCCGTGCGGAAATCTGTGACGCGGCGTTGAAGATTGCGCGCCAAGCCAAATATCGCAATGCCGGCACGGTGGAGTTTCTTTACGACGTCGATGCCCAGAAGTGGTACTTCATTGAAGTCAATCCGCGAATCCAGGTGGAACACACCGTCACCGAAGTCGTGACTGGCATTGATATCGTTCGCGCGCAAATCCTGGTGGCCCAGGGGTACAAACTCCACGAGTCGCCACTGTCTCTTCCCGCACAGGATCAAATCCCTCTGTATGGCGCGGCCCTGCAATGCCGCGTCACAACCGAAGATCCCGAGAAAAATTTTGCCCCAGACTACGGGCGGATCTCCACCTACCGTTCACCTGCGGGATTTGGCATTCGTCTCGATGGCGGCACCGCTTATGCCGGCGCGTTGCTGGCCGCCTATTACGATTCGCTGCTCGTGAAAGTCACTGCGTGGGGGACCAATCTGCCCGAAGCCTGTCAACGCATGGATCGGGCTCTCCGCGAATTCCGCATTCGCGGCGTAAAAACCAATATCCCCTTCCTCGAAAACGTCGTGAACCATCCGCGTTTCCGCGCCAGCGAAGTGACCACTTCGTTTCTCGACGAATCTCCTGAACTTTTTCGATTCACCGGGCGCGCAGACCGCGCCACTAAGCTGCTTTCCTATCTCGGTGATGTAATCCTGAACGGCAATCCCGAAGTGAAAGGGAAGGCCCTTCCTGCCGTCATCGAGAACGCCCCCTTCCCGGCTGCGCCTGCCACCGCGCCACCCGCGGGCACGCGGCAGCTCTTGCAAAAGCTAGGTCCAAAAAGATTTGCGGCCTGGACGCGCAAAGAAAAACGCCTGCTGATTACCGACACCACTTTTCGCGACGCCCATCAGTCCTTAATGGCCACGCGGGTGCGCACCTATGATCTACTGACCACCGCCAACGCCGTGGCGCACCGTCTTCCCAACCTGTTCAGCCTGGAAATGTGGGGCGGCGCCACTTTCGATACCTCCATGCGCTTTCTTCACGAAGATCCGTGGCAACGTCTTCGTGAACTTCGTCAGCGCATTCCCGATATTTGTTTTCAGATGTTGTTGCGCGGCGCCAATGCCGTCGGCTACACCTCGTATCCCGATAACGTCATTGTCGAGTTTGTCCGCGAAGCGCATCGCCAGGGCATCGACATTTTCCGCATTTTCGATGCGCTTAATTCCATCGACAATATGCGCGTCTCCCTCGATGCCACTTTGGAAACCGGCGCGGTTTGCGAAGCCGCGATTTGCTACACCGCCGACGTCTTTGACAAACGCCGTCCCAAGTACTCGCTGAATTACTATGTGCGCCTTGCCAAGCAGCTGGAAAAGCTGGGCGCGCACTTCCTGTGCATCAAGGATATGGCCGGAGTTTGCCGCCCCTATGCCGCCTACGCTTTGGTGAAAGCTCTGCGCGAAGAAATCGGCATCCCGATTCATTTCCACACACACGATACCAGCGGGGTGAATGCCGCTTCGTTGTTGAAGGCTTCCGATGCGGGCGTGGATGTGGCGGATGCCGCCATCGCTTCCATGAGCGGCGGCACCAGCCAGCCGAACCTGAACTCTGTCGTCGAAGCGCTGGTGAATACGCCTCGCGACACACAGCTCGACATCGATGCCCTGAACGAATGCTCCGATTTTTGGGAAGTGGTACGCGGCTATTATTTGCCTTTTGATTCAGGACCGAAATCGGGTTCCGCGCGCCTATATGAACACGAAATTCCCGGCGGGCAGTTCACCAATTTACGGGAACAGGCCGCCGCCATGGGTCTGGGTCATCGTTGGCGTGAGGTAGAGAAGACTTACGCGGAAGTGAACCAGCTCTTTGGTGACATCGTCAAGGTCACGCCGTCCAGCAAGGTTGTTGGCGATATGACCCTTTTCCTATTGGCCAATGAAATCAAGCCCGCCGATTTGTTGGAGCTGGACGAACATCACGATGTCGCGTTTCCTAATTCGGTGGTGGAAATGTTTTCCGGAACCCTCGGCGTGCCGCCGGGCGGCTGGCCAAAGAAATTGCAACGTATCATCCTGCGAGGGCAAGCTCCCTTAAAGGGGCGGCAAGGTGCCAATATGCCGCCGGTCAATTTCGAGGAGGCGCAGTCAGAACTGGAGAAGAAAGTTGCTCACACAGTCGATCGCGACGCGCTGCTCAGCTATCTGCTCTATCCCGACGTCTACCTGAAATTCAATGCGTTCCGCCACATCTATTCCGATGTAGGCGTTCTTCCCACCCCGGCGTTTTTCTACGGTTTGAAACCCGGCGAAGAGATCACCGTCGATATCGAACACGGTAAAACCATGATCGTGAAGTTCCTCACCATCAGCGATGCGCATCCCGACGGCACCCGCACGTTGTTCTTCGAACTCAATGGCCAGCCCCGCGAAGTGAATGTGCGCGATCGCTCGCTCCGCGTCGTCGAACGCAGCCACCCCAAGGCGGATCCTGCGGATCCCGGCCACGTCGGAGCGCCGACCGCAGGTTTAGTCAGCAGCATTGCGGTGCAGGCCAACCATGCGGTGGAACGTGGTGCTAAACTGCTCACCCTGGAAGCCATGAAGATGCAGTCCAACATTTATGCGCCCATCAGCGGGAAAATCAGCAAACTGCTGGTCGCACCGGGACAGCACGTCGAAGCCAAAGATCTCCTGGTCGTTGTTTCTCCGTGAGCACGCCAAACCTGGTCAAGCACCAACAGTTTCCTTCCCGCTTCTTGCGGAACCAGCGCGATCTGATCGTCTATCTTCCTCCCGGCTACGACGCGCAGCCGCAGCGGCGATTTCCTGTCCTGTATCTGCACGATGGCCAAAATCTCTTCGATGGCGACACGTCTTTCATACCTGGCATGGACTGGCACGTCGGGCAAACCGCCGATCAATGCATTTACGATGGCAAAGTGGAGTCGCTGATTATTGTCGGTATTTACAATGCCGGCACCCAGCGTCTCCGCGAATATACGCCGACGCGTGCGCCCAAACTCGGCGGAGGTAGCGCGAACCGCTATGCCAAGTTTCTGCTGCAAGAGGTTCTCCCGTTCGTCAACTCGCAATATCGCGTCATGCATGGTCCGGAGAGCACCGGGATCGGCGGATCTTCCTTGGGTGGCTTGGTTTCTTTGTATGTGGGCCTGAGTCACCCGCAAGCATTCGGCAAAATTGCCGCACTGTCGCCATCGGTCTGGTGGAACCAACGCGTAATCCTGCGGTTCGCTGCTGCCGCCCCAGTGCAACCCCTTCCGCGCATCTGGCTCGATATCGGAACTCGCGAAGGCCCGCGGATCGTCGACGACGTCGAGCGCTTCCGCGATGTGCTAATCGGCAAAGGCTGGCAGCTCGATCGCAATCTGCACTACGAACGTGTGGAAGGTGCGGAGCACAACGAAACCGCATGGGCCCGACGCGTCGGCCCTTTTCTGCAATTCCTCTTTCCAGGCCGTTAGAGCCGTATATAATTCGCGCATCGCCAAATGACCGCAACGCGACCCATCACGATTCTCTGCGTTTCTTCGTACGAAAAGGGCCAGGAGTTTCTGCGCACCTGCAAGAACCTTGGCTGCACGGTGCTGCTCCTCACGGTCGAGAAGTTGCGCAATGCGGACTGGCCGCGCGATGTTATCGACGAAATGTTTTTTATGCCAGACGACTTGCCGATTGCCGACTTGATTCATGCGGTCAGCTATGCCGCCCGCACACGTCACATTGATCGCATCGTGGCTCTCGACGAATTTGATATGGAAAACGTGGCGGCCCTGCGGGAACACCTGCGCCTCCCGGGCATGGGGCTGACCACCATTCGCTACTTTCGCGACAAGCTGGCCATGCGCGCGCAAGCCAAAGAATCCGGCATCCTCGTTCCGGAATTCATCCACATCCTCAATTACGATAACCTCCGCGAATTCATGAATCGGGTTCCCGGTCCTTGGTTGCTCAAGCCCCGCGCCCAGGCCTCCGGCATCGGCATGAAGAAGATTCAAACCGCGGAAGAACTCTGGCCGTGGCTCGACCAGTTGGGTGACCGCCAATCCGAATATCTGCTGGAGCAGTTTATTCCGGGAACTGTTTATCACCTGGACGGCATTGTCTCCGATCGTGCCGTGCTGTTTGCTGAAGCGCACACCTACGGAACTCCGCCGTTGGACGTTTCGCATCTCGGAGGCGTCTTCACCACGCGCACCATGGATCGCGATTCCCCTGACACTGCGGCGCTCAAGGACTTGCATTTGAAATTAGTCCAAACCTTAGGCATGGTGCGCGGTGTGACCCACGCCGAATTTCTAAAAGCAACCAGGGATCATAGTATTTATTTTCTCGAAATCGCCGCGCGCGTCGGCGGCGCTTACATTTCCAACATGGTCGAAACCGCGACCGGTATCAATCTCTGGCGCGAATGGGCGAAACTCGAAGTGACCGCGGGCAAGTTGCCGTACCAATTGCCGCCGGTGGGTAAGGATTACGCTGGCGTGATCGTATCACTGTCGCGGCAACAGGAGCCCGACACTTCCGCCTACTCCGACCCCGAAATCGTCGAGCGTATCAAGAAATATCACCATGCCGGGTTTGTGCTGAAATCACCTTCGCCCCAGCGCATCGAAGCTCTGCTGGCATCCTATTCGCAACGGTTCGAAGTCGATTTTCTCGCCCGCGAACCCGTTCCAGACAAGCCTACTGCTTAGCGGATGCCGCGGCTAAATCACGCGGTTCACTTCCGGACCGAGCTTTTCGCTTATTCGACCGCAATCTTCGTCCCGGTCTGGCCGGCTTTGGAGAGATGCTCGATACGGCTATCGATAATCGCGCGAATTCCTTTCAGGAATTCGATCCGCGAGTTGGCGAAGTGCTCGCGCACGTCCGGAGACACGCCAAGACACTCTCGGAGATGATCGACCACTTCCCGGCACACGCAACGTTCATTCATCCCGGTTTGCTTTGTGTTCTGAGTCGTTTCTGGTTCGCTCATTGTGCCTCCTTCAACTCCACCGTAAGCACCTGATTTTCTAGTCTTGCCCGCGACGGCACCAGCGCGGCCATCGAACGCGGCAAGCCAATGTGCCGTCGCAGCGTGCCGATCTCGACTACCAGTTCGTCACCCTTCTTAAACAAGCCGACTTCGCCTTTGGTCGCAAATGGTAAACGCAGCCGCACTTCATACTGTCCGTCACGCTTCGCAAACGTGTAAGGTTTCTCGGTTCGCGTTACCGCCGACGGATCTTCCCCCTCAGCATACAGCACCTTGGCCACGTCCTGCAGCCGTTGCTGCCCTAATACCTCGTGGGAAAACAAGGGCACGCGGCGCACCGGCACCGGCGCAAAGTACTCTTCCAATTCGCGCAGCACGTTGTCCTGGGAAGTGTGCCACTCATTGAACCATGTGTCTTTCACTTCATCCGGAAGCACACGGTTGACAATCACCGTATCCACCGTCAAGCCATGCAGCGAGAAATACACAAACGCTCGTTGCGTCTCCCGCAGCACCATCTTCTCGGGATTGGTCACCAAACGCACCGAGGTTTGCAGTGGATCCTCCATGATTTCGTCGACCCCCTCCAACTTCTCGAAAAGGTCGCGAATGTTGGCAAAGTAGTTGTCGGTCGGCAATTCGAACGGCGCCACCCGATTGGCGATGGGCCGCACCGCTTTCAACAGGTTTCGCTGGAACGGAAAAATGTGTTTCATGTACCAGTCCAGCGTCGTTGGCATGCTGATAAAGCGCATGGACTCCGCGGTAGGCGCTGCGTCCAGCACGATCACGTCGTAGCGATTTTCCCGGCGGTATTCGTTGATATACATCATGGCGCTGAGCTCTTCCATGCCCGGAAGAATCGCCAGTTCCTCGGCTTCCACATCGCCGATGCCCGTCGTGCGTAACACCGAAATGACGTACGAGGAGATCTGCTGCCAGTGGCGCTTTACCTCTTTTTGAATATTCAATTCGAAGATGGAGAGCCCGTCGCGGATCGCCAGCGGATCAGAGGTGTGCGTGTGAAACAGTTCCACTTCAAGATCGAACGAGTCGGCCAAACTATGCGCAGGATCAATGCTCATCACCAGCGTGCGGTGGCCCAGTTCGGCCAATCTCACTCCAGTGGCTGCAGCCAGGCTGGTTTTGCCTACTCCGCCTTTGCCACTGAACAATAAAATCCTCATATCTTATTGTAATACGCCCACGATGGGCCTTGAATTACAACCGGTTGCTCCTCCCTACTGCGCTTTTAGTGGCGGATTTTGCGCCACTTTCGATCAGTGCATGGGCGCGTAGCTCGGAACCTTTGCCGGAGTGCCGGAACTCGGGCTGACTGACTGGTCGTAATAGCCTTGGCGCGTCCGCACCGTCGTGCCACCCTTGTCAACGCGCACTTCAATCCGATGGTAAGCTTCATTTTTCTTCTGTTCCAGCGATGGAATAAAAGAGATCTGATAGTAGGCTTGCGCGTCGGCCACGCACTGTTGAAGATACGCGGTGATATCGTTGCCGGTCGTCAGGGCCAGCCCACCACTCTGCACCGCTAATACCTGCAGTGCCAAATTGCCCCACTCGGCCTGGCTGGGTTTGTTGATGCCCTTGGTGAATTCTTGCCACCAGAACGCGCGAGTGCCGAAGTCCGCAGCACCCAGAGGATCGATGCTGTAAAGCGTAATCCGCCCTTGACGCATCAGATTCGACAGCAGTACCACATCATTGAAAATCTGTTGCTGCTGCTTATTGTCAATCTGTTCCTGAACGCCCGGCCCGGACAGCAGTGGCCAACCAGGCGACAGCCATATAATCAATTTCCGCCCGGGACGTGCTGCCTCGTGGGTCGCCAGGCCGAATATCGATTTCATCGAAATATCCAGCCGTTCCTCGGCGCTGTAAATTCCGCCGGAGCGCAAGATGGTATGCAGGTTTAGGGTGTATTGATCCAGAGCGGCGACCAGCGAGTTTCCGTCGCTGGTAAACCCTTCTTGCAGCTTGATCCCTGAATCAGTAACGAATGCCAGCGACATTGGGTTGGACAGATGCCCGCCGTCGAGCTTCAAAAATTTGTCGATCTCGGATCGCTCGTACGCAACGTGCTCGATTCCGGTATTCACATCGTCAATCACCAGGATAACGTCTACCGGAGCTTCCCGCCCGCGAAAGGCTTGGAATGCCGTGATCGTCTGCGGAACCTTGTTCTCCGTTATGGTGAAATCTTGTTGCTGTAATCCACTCACCGGTGGACCCGACTTGGGTGTTACCACCACGTCCAGCGTAATCTCGCCAGTGGTCGGCTGAGTGGCTGGCGCACTTGGTGGCGTCTGAGCTAAACCAGCAGTGACGCATACCAGTGAAAAGAACACGAGAAGCAACTTCAATCGATCGCGCATAAGTGCCCCCAAGCAACGCCCGCTAATCGAACCGCTAATAACTCGGTAACCTTAAGGTGCTACTAACCCTATTAGATTGACGCACTGCGGCAGCAGTATAGGTACGCTCTGACCTGCGGGTTATCGGGAGGTTGCCTGACAGTACGTTGCGGAATGAAGTACATACTCCGCCCTTGCGCCTATTCTTCGCCAGCGCCCATTGGTACAGTCCTCACCCTGTTCTTCCGTCTAGTAACCTTCACGCAAGCAATTCCCTTATTGTATTTGATACACGCTTTCCTGCAGACTATTGTTTGTTTACCCCGGGCCGGAAATCTGCGTGGGGTGGGATGTCCCTTGGGAGGACCGATGTGGGGGAATAAGAAACCGGATACGCCTCAACCAGCGCAGCCGGAGCCGAAAAATTTTCCAGTCAATCCGCCGCCTCAGCCTGCTGCGGCAACTTGGGAGGGAACTACTGCAATGAGTACAGATGCTATGCGTCCATTAGGAGCAACCGCAGATCGCGCTTCGGCTCGGCTCGGTCCCAGTCTACACGTGAAAGGCGAAATCACCGGTAATGAAGACCTGCTCATCGAAGGATCCGTCGAAGGGCTAGTGCAGTTGGATGAGCGCAAACTCACGGTCGGGGCCACTGCGAAGGTTACCGCCGACGTGATCGCTCGCGAAGTGGTGGTCTATGGCAACGTGAAGGGCAATCTGCGCGCCAAGGACCGCATCGAGATTAAGAAAGATGGCTCGGTCAATGGCGATCTGACTACCGCGCGCATCATGATCGAGGACGGCGCTTACTTCAAGGGCTCCATCGAGATCGATAAGAGCTCCGAGAAGGAGTCTGGCGGCGGTTCGTTCGCACGTGCGGCAGCGCCCGCAGCCGCCCACTCGGGCCCCAAAACCATTTAACAGCATTTTCTGACCCATAGTCTGCTCTCCTTGAATGGCGCCCCGGTTCGTCCGAGGCGCCATTTCTATTTGGTTTGTTCTTTTTGTATGTTTCCTATATTGACAATTAATAACTTCGTAGCTATTGTGGCGAGTAACGCTTTACCCGGTTCGCGGCAAAGCGGTGGCCCCGCTACCTTGTCCGCCTGTAACCGGTTTCTTCAGACGGAGTCACGCCATGAGGTTAGGGATTCGCAGTGCCCACATAACCTTCATCGGTATAGTGCTTCTCACCACTGCTTGCGGAGGAGGTGGCGGGACCGGTGGGGTCCAGCCATCTCCTCCCTCGCCTAGTTTTTCGATTGCGCTTTCCACCGCATCGATCAGCCTCTCACAAGGCAGCACCAGCGCACCCATCACCGTTTCGATCACCGCACAGAACAGCTTTTCTGCCAGCGTTCAGATCGCCATCACTGGATTGCCTTCCGGTGTCGCCACGGATCCCACCAGTCCGTTCACGATTGCCGCCGGACAAACTGCATCGGTTCTATTCGGAGCGGACTTCAGCGCTGCCACCGGCCAATTCAATTTGACCGCGCAGGGCACTAGCGGTTCGCTGTCCAATTCACAGACGGTTACCCTGAAGGTCCAGCCTGCGGCTCCTTCCAACCTTCCTCAATCCAGCTACGTTGAAAATGATTTCGTCGCTTCGGTGGACGCCCCCACCGGTCAACCTCACCGCCGTCACATCGTATTTGATTCGGTCAACCAGCGATTCTATGTGGCCAATCTCGCCATGAATCGTGTCGAAGTTTATTCGGCAACGAATCCAGTACTGCAGTTCACCATTGCAGCCCCTGGCGCCTCCAGTGTCGATCTTTCTCTCGACGGAAGCACCCTGTGGGTTGGCACCAGTCTGGAACAAATTTTAGCCATCGACACGTCCACTCTCCGGATCCGCGCCAGATACCCCATTTCCGGCATCACTCTTACACCCAGCACCGTCTTTATTCGTCCCATCGAGGCGCTCACATTGGCAAGTGGACAATTGATGGTTCGGCTACAGCAAGCCAGTGTCGCGGAGTCTTTGCTTGCCCTCTGGAATCCGTCCACCAACACGTTCACGAACCTCACCTCTTTAGCCCCTTCCGTTTTCCAGAACGGTGTCGGTGTGCTGGAACGTTCCGACGACCACGCGCACGTGCTTGTCGCTGCCAACGACACAAGTGGCAGCCTTACGGTCTTCGATTCGAATGGCAATTTGTTAGCGGGTCCTTCTGTCCCGCTGGCCGGATCCATTTCCGCCGCAGCTGCATATTCGGACGGCAGTCTCTTTGCCGTTGCCGTCTCTCTGGGTGGTACACCGCAAGTGCTCCTATTGGACGCCAGCCTAAATTTATTGGGCAGCTACAGCTCGGCCGGTCCCGCCGGCTTGGTGTTTTCCCGCGACGGGCAGTCGCTTTACGTTGATGAGCCTTACGGCAGCGCCAGCGTCGTTACCGTGCTTTCCACCAGCACCATGCAACCCGTGGCACAAGTCCCGGACATGCCCATCCAAGGCATCCCGACCAGCATTGAAGAGGTGGGCGCCAATTTCAATCTCGTCGGCCTCAACAATCGTGGCGTCTCGTTTCTGGATGCATCTCAGCCGGGTTCACTTCCCCAAACAGCTCCCATGTTTTCCAGTGTTCCCTCCGCTCAACCATCCGAGGGGCCAAACACCGGTTCCACCGCAGTCACCCTCGCGGGCACAAATTTCTCTGCGAGCCCCCAAGTTCGTTTCGGCGGGACCAATCCGGTTAACGCCACCACCAGCGTGAGCGCTTCTCAGCTTCGGGTTTCTTCGCCTCCTAGCGTGGACAACGGACCAGTCAATCTGACCGCCTACTTCAGCAACGGCTGGCTTGCTGTGGCGCCTTCCGCCTTCAGTTATGGTCCGGTTGTTCTGCACGTGTTTCCAAACGCAGGCAAGCCTCAGGGGGGCGATACGGTAACGGTTTTAGGCTACGGATTCGGCGCCAGCACAGGCAGCGTTACCGCAACGATTGGAGGAAACGCCGCTGCGGTCCAGAATGTGCAGTCACTTCCATCCTTTGCCGCTGCTTTTGGCCTGGCGTCCAACTACCCCTTCGCGCTGGAGTGCCTCACCCTGACAACCCCAGCCGGTTCGTCGGGCAAGGCGGACTTGACGATCCACTCCGCGGTGGGTTCCACAACGGCTGCGAAGGCCTTTCAATATGTAACCGCGAGCCAGACTTATCCAAATTCTGGTCTATATAAGTTCGTTTTGTACGATCAGTCCCGCCAGCACCTGTATCTCTCGGCTACCGACCATGTCGATGTTTTCGATTTGAAGGCCCAGGCGTTTGTCACCCCAATCGACCCGCCTCCCAATGGGCCGCCTCCCGATGCCGGCCTTCGCGGCTTGGCTCTGACTCCGGACTCTTCCCAACTTGTGATCGCGGACTTCGGAGCGCAAAGCGTCTATCTCGTGAATCCCGATGGCGCAGCCTACAACGGCACGGCTGTCTCGGTCGGCGGAGTTGCGGGATTCCCCGCTTCTGGCCCGGCGAGAGTAGCTACGACCAGCGCACAAACCGCGTTCGTCAGCCTCAGCGGAGAAGGCAGCACCACCGGCTCATGCAACGGCTGCCTCGGTCAATTGAATCTCCTGGCCACCCCGCCTGCATTTCAGCCCGCTCCGCAACCCGAGGTCAGTTCGCTTACCGGCACACCATTGTTGCAGGCGGACGCGGCCGGTGACCTAGCCTACCTCGCTGGACCCGTCGCATTGTGGAATGCTGCCACGCCCAACGTGTTCTCACTCTCAACCGCCAGCGATGCCGCAACCGATCTGGTTACCTCTGCCGATGGCACGATCTTTTCCATGCGCACTGCAAACTCCATGGAAATTCGCGGGCCAGATCTATCGCTCTTCTCCACACCCACTGCTGCAGAATTGGAGTCCATTTCCAATCGCGTGAATGTCCCGGGAATTGCTATACACCCATCGGGAGCGCTGACCTACGAGCCTTTTCTTACGGGTCCGCCGCCCGCCGCTCCGCCTGCAACCAGTATTCGAGGCGGCGTCGACATCCGCGACGCGCACTCCGGCCAACTTCGCCTTCGCGTCTACCTGCCGGAACCTTTCGCCATGCTCAATACCGATATAGACGGGCTGCACGGCGGTTTTCTGACCACCGACGAGAATGGCCAGCGCCTGTTCGCTCTCACCACCAGTGGCTTGAGCATTCTGCAACTCGCGAATGTTCCTCTAGGCATTGGCACTCTTGCTCCTTCCTTTGGCTCGGCATCCGGCGGCACCGGAGTCACTGTGCGCGGCAGCGGCTTTCAAACCGGCATCAAAGCCACGTTAGGCGGAAAGTCTATGACTGTGACTCTGACGGACATGAACACCTTGACGTTCACTACCCCCGCCGTCAGCGAAGGTCCGCAGCAGCTCATTCTCACCAATGCAGATGGCGAATCCGTGACCCTCGACGCTGCGTTCATCGCGCAGTAGCCAAACCACGAGCGCCATTGCCACCGGCCCAGCTTTCGTGAGTCACACCATTTCCGCTTAACCTTTCGCCACTACCATTCATCCAAAAGTTGAAACCAATTCTGTTACCCTTACTTTCGGGCAACTCGGGAAAACGAATGAACACACGCAAACTCGGCAATTCGGATCTGCAAATCACTTCGGTAGGTTTTGGCGCCTGGTCCACCGGTGGATTCAAGAGCCCAAACTGTCCAAAAACCTCGAGCTTGTCGATAAATTGGGGGAAATTGGCGCTCGCTACGGCCGCACCCCCGGTGAGGTGGCCATTGCTTGGACCTTGCGCAATCCTGCTGTCACTGGCGCGATTGTCGGCGCCCGGAATGCGAAACAAGCTCAGGGTGTCATGCGCGCCGGAGAATTTTCGTTGCACCCCGAAGAGATCGCCGAAATTGACTTTTATTCCGCCGCAGTGGCCAAGGCCAAAACCGCTTCCTGATATATCGATAGACGTTTTAGGAGATCCCAAATGAATTTCGGTCTGCAGGGAAAATTGGCCGTGGTTACAGGTTCAACCGCTGGCATCGGATTCTCTATCGCTGCCACCCTTGCTCAGGAAGGTGGTCGCGTTGTTATCAATGGACGGACACAAACTCGCGTCGACAACGCTCTTGAGAAATTGCGTCAAGCGAATCGAGGCGCGGAATTTACCGGTGTAGCCGCGGATTTGAGCACGGTTTCTGGTGTCGACGCCTTTCTGAAAGCCGTCCCGGTCTGTGACATTCTCATCAACAATCTGGGCATCTTCGAGGTCAAACCCTTCCTGGAGATCACCGACTCCGATTGGCAGCGCTTTTTCGATACAAATATTCTTAGCGGCGTTCGCCTCAGCCGCCATTATCTTTCGAACATGCTGAAGAAGAACTGGGGACGCATCATTTTTATCTCCAGCGAATCGGCCCAACAGATTCCGAAAGAGATGGTTCACTACGGCGTTACCAAGACCGCGCAAGTCGCCCTCGCCAGCGGCATTGCCCGGTCAGTCGCCAAAACCGGTGTTACTGCAAATACTATCCTGGCCGGCCCTACAGCTTCCGAGGGAGTCGAAACGTTTCTGCGAGATGTGGCGCGCCAGCAGGGCATCAGTCCCGCGGAGATGGAAAAGCAATTTTTCACCACAGCACGCGGCACTTCTTTGTTGCAGCGTTTCGAAACGCCCGAAGAGATTGCCGCCGTCGTCGCGTTCGTGGCGAGCACGCAAGCCGCCATCATTAACGGAGCCGCTATACGCGCCGAAGGCGGTGTTGTGCTAAGTATTTTTTAGCCGCAACTACGCCCGTAGGTAATCGGGCCGCCAGTTCTTCACCATCTGCTTGATGGCTTTGGTGTCATTCACTTTGTCGTTCAACACTTTGCGGGCCAACGCCGGCAATTCTTCATCACTAGCGAAGCGCAGCCCGACCAGTTGGCCTATTGTGAATTCGCCCATGCGCGACTTCAAATCATCCGGCAACAACTTCGCCATGCGTTGACGCTCCTCCATCCGGATCACCCGGTTTTGCACCGTTAGCGCGAATACCCTCGCGTTGAACATAAATATCACTAACGCCAACGCGGTTAGCATGTGAACTAATCCGTCCCAGGTGAACCCCGGACGTATCAGCTGGGCAATCGACCAGCCAAAATTCAGAAATAGAATCGGCATCACAAAAAAATGGAAGGTGGGCACCCACCTCACATGATTGGAATAATTTTGCTCCGCCATGGGCAGTTCCTCCGCTGCGACGCATTCTAGCAGACCTGCCCGCAAGGACAGTTATTCTCCCGCTACGTTGCCTCGTACTCCTCGTTCCAATTGTTTTTGCTTGGCGCAAAATGAATAGATGCAACGAAAGCTTCCCGAAGGAAGCGAGGAGAAAAATTTATGAAGAACCTGAGCCTCGCCAGAATCATGTATGGCACCAATGACGATTCCCATTCTTCCGCGAACACCGTTGCGTCCGTGCTGGCGCGCACTTCCACACCGTCTCTGACTGAGATCAGCGACAAAACTGTCGCCGAGCAAGAAACTTTGAGCGAATTGTTACACAGAGCCTGGGTCAATCTCTCCAACAAGCACTGAGCCGTCCTCGGTCACGTTCCCAGCAAGTTGCTCTGTATCCTGCTGTACCCGTTCTCCTCCGCCCACAAAGTAAGAGGAATCGCCGCCAGATCGTCCACCAGCGGCACAGCATTGCCGTCCTTCGTCAGGTCTATGGTCCGCAAGAACTTCTTGCACGTGTCACAGCACTCCACGCGAACATGCGCAAACTGTTCGGCAACGTACACCGGCAGTTTCTGTTCTTGTTCCTCCCCGCAGTGCGCGCACAAAATCCTTCGAAACTCCCATTCCTGCGAGCAGAACGAACATTGCAAAAATCGCTTCCCGCCATCGCCTTCCGGCCGCAGCAACCCCAGCAAGGGAAGGGAATTGCATCGTGGGCACCGGCAAACCGTCATTGGCAAAACCGGCGGAAGCAGGGCGGTGGCCAGGAATTCGGCATAGGGCTGCAGGAACGCGCGTGCCAGGAACTCCGTCTTCGGCTCGCTCGCGTCGGCTTCCAACAATCCGGTTTTCCAGAACTCCCCGAGCACATTTTCCCAAGCGGCTGTTCCTCGCGACCGCAGTTGCCGCGAATGTGCGGCCAATGGGCCAGGACTCTGCATTTCTATCAATCCTAGGAATCGATCGAATGGTTCCAGAAGAATTGTTAGATTTAGCTCGGAACGCAACTTTCCGCCAGCCGGCGCAATCCCTCGTTTTCCCCACAGCTTCGGCAGTTGTTCGTGGAACTCTTTTTGGAAGCGCGCAACCTGCTGATAGAAGCCCAGAATTTCCCGGGCAAATGTGAAACGTCGGGCAAGCAGTTCCGAGCGTTCCAGGCGGGCGCGATAATTAACTTTACCGGCGACCAATAACGTCATTTCCGGGGTTCAGATCCTACGATCTCCTCGTACCAGCCCGGATGATAGCGTTTCGCGAATGCCATGGACACATCGCCGCGTATCACCGAGCCAAACGCCCCGCGTTCCGCAAACACACCCATGTAGATATGGATCATGAAATTTCCAATGGTCACCAGCGCCGCAATCGGATGCAGGAGCACCGCCGCATACCGCAGCCACCGCCAGCTCCACGGAATCGCATCGCTGAACCACAAGACCAATCCGCTCAGCAGCAGAACGATTCCGGCCCAGAAGAAAGTCCAGAACAGCAACTTCTGTCCCGCATTATAGCGGCCCGCCGGCGGCATTTTGTCGTCCTGGTTGGTGATGTAGTAGTGCAGGTCTTTCCACCACTCGCGGTCCACCGCAGTAAACCTCATCTGTTTCGCCCACATTTCGAACATATAAAATACAGCGCCAACAAAAACGAGTCCCACCCACGGATGTAACATCCGAGAAATCTGCCCGCCGCCCAGCACGATAGCTAGCCAGAACAGCCAGGGCGACCAGAACGCCAAGCCTGTCGCCAGCAGATACAAATAAGAGATTGCCGCGACCCAATGCGTCAGCCGTTCATGCAAGGCATACCGCAACACGTGGCCGTGAGGAACGATTTGTTCTGGATGTGCCATGCTTACTCCGACAGTGGCCGAATGTCTTCTTCTTCGCGCGCTTTCGGTCCATAGCGCAGGTAGTGCACAAAAAGCCCGATCAGTCCTCCGGCGATCGCCAAGTTGCCAAGCCACTTGAGTGGATGCTTCCACAGGCGTACCCAAATCGGAATCGACGGGTTGCTTGGCAGGCCTCCGTAAAGCTCCGGCTTCGTGACATCGTGAAGCACATAAATCACGCCCGTTCCGCCTACGCCCGGTGGATCGTACACTCCAGCGTTGGCAAAGCCGTAATGATCCTTCAGTTGTTTAGCGCGAGCCTCCGCCAAATCTTTCATATCGTCTTTGGTGCCAAAATGCAGGCAACCGGTGGGGCAAGACTTAATACATGCAGGTTCCAACCCCTCGCTTACCCGATCCGTGCATAGCGAGCACTTGTACACGCGCTTTGTGACTTTATTCAGCTTTGGAATGTTGAAGGGACAGCCGGTGATGCAATAGCCGCAGCCAATACAATGGTCCTGCTGAAAATCCACGACCCCATTCGTGTATTGCACAATGGCGCCATCGGAAGGGCATGCCTCCAGACAGCCTGGTTCCGCGCAATGCATGCATTGATGCTTGCGCATCAGCCATTGCACCGAACCGTCATCGCGCTCGTGTTCGTTGAAGAGGATCAGGTTCCAGTAATTCCAACGCGTCTCCGGCATGGTCTGATAGGTGTTATCGAACACTGTCGGAGAAAACGGCATGTCGTTCCACTCGACACAGGCCACTTCACAAGCCTTGCAGCCGATGCAGGTGGTGGTGTCCACCAGTTTGCACACCAGTTCCTCGCGCTGCGTGTCGTAACCGGGCACGCTTCCGGCATGTCCGCTGATCTTTTGTATGCGTAGTGTCGCTTGGCTCATCTCCGCTCCTCTACGCTTTCTCGACCTTCACCAGGAACCCCTTGAATTCCGGTGTGTAGGCATTCGGATCGACCACCGTCGGCGTAACCAGATTCGCCAGTGTTTTCGAGGTCTTGCCTTCGTCCTCGGCGATGCCCCGGAAGCCCCAATGGATAGGGAATCCCACCTGATAGGTTTTCTTACCGTCGATCATCATGGGCTTGATGCGTTTGGTGACCATGGCTTTGGCGATATACGTACCGCGAATGCTGGAAACTTTCACTTTGTCGGAGCCGCGAATCCCCAGGTTTTCCGCCAACTCTTCCGGAATTTCCACGAATGGTTCCGGCACCAGTTGCACATTCATCGGATTGTTTTTCGTCCAATAATGGTAATGCTCAGTCAGGCGGTAGGTTGTGCACACAATCGTGTAACCGTCTTGCGGTGTGCTGTACTTGTCGTCGGGTGTCGTGAAGCGCTTAATCACCGGGTTGTGCGTCTGCTGGGGGTGGAACAGATTCTCCACCGGGCTTTCCGTGGGCTCATAGTGTTCTGGAATCGGACCATCGGCGAAGGCGCCAAGCGGCGCGAAGATGCGCCCGACGCCTTCGGGATTCATGATGAACGGACCCATGTGCTGTGAGGGCTTGGAGTCCGGCTTAAAGTCCGGCACGTCGTTGCCCACCCACTTTTGGGCCGACTCACTCCACCACACCTGCCGCCGCGAGGAATCCCACGGTTTGCCTTCCACATTGCAGGAAGCGCGGTTGTAGAGCACTCGCCGATTTGCGGGCCAGGACCACGCCCAATTTGGGTGCACACCCATGCCGGAGGGGTCGGCTGAATCGCGTCGCATGGTCAGATTGCCCGCTTCGGTATACGCGCCACTGTAAATCCAGTTACCGCAGGCGGTCGTTCCGTCGTCCTTCAACCATGCGAAGCCGGGCAGTTGTTGATTAGCTTTCAACTGTAGCTTGGTTGTCGGATCCTCCGCATCAACAAACGTCTTGCCGTTGATTTCCTTGAGCACTTCGGCCAACGACGGGTTTGATGGGTCGGTATAGTTCCAAGTCAGTTTCAAGACCGGATCCGGGAACTTGCCGCCTTCTTTCTGATACAGGGCACGCACCGCCAAGAAAATCTGTGCCACAATAGCCTGATCCAAGCGGCAGCCCAGCGGCGTGGGAAGAGCCGTATTCTTCCACTGTAGCCAGCGCGCGGAATTGGTGAAGGTGCCGTCCTTTTCCGCAAAGCCCGCACAAGGTAGACGATAGACAGTGGTCTGGATTTGCTTCATTTCGTCTTGGGTGATTCCGGGAGCGCGCCAGAACTCGCTGGTCTCATCGGGATAAATTTCGCCGACCACCAGCCAGTCCGCTCTCTTCAACGCATCAATGTTTTTTTGCGAATCGGGGCCGACGGCCACACCATTCATGCCGAAGGCAAACAGCCCTTTGACGACGCCGTGGTACATGTTGTCCCAGATGTAGGTCCAGGAGTAATTGCGGTCGACCTTTGGCAGGTAGTCGTAGGCAAAATCATTCTGCTTGGTCGCCGCGTCACCGTACATCGCTTTCAACAGGCTCGCGGCGAACTTCGGCGTATTGCCCCAGTAGTTAAAGGATTCCCACGGAGCTGGTTTCGACGGGGTGGGCGTGACCCGCTTCATCCAGCCCTCGAATGAACCATCCGCCGGCACCGGAACTTTCAGATAGCCTGGCAAGTTGTCGAAGATACCCGCCATGTCCGTGGCACCCTGAATGTTCGAATGACCACGCAACGCATTCACCCCGCCGCCGGCGCGTCCGACGTTGCCCATCAGCAGTTGCAGGATGGCCGCGGTCCGGATGATCTGTGTGCCGAAACTGTGCTGCGTCCAACCCACCGCATAAATCACACAGCCCACTTTTTGCGTGTCGCCGTCCTTGCGAATAGAGGTGTACAGATCGGCAGCCTTCAGGAATTGGTCCTTCGGAATTCCGGTGATGCGCTCGACCATCTCGGGCGTGTAACGCGAATAGTGTTTGCGCAAAAGCTGATAAACACAGTTCGGGTTCTGCAGGGTTAAATCAAACTCCACGGTCTGCGGCAAAGACGGTGGGGGTGGCGCTCCCGAACTGGGAGGATTCGCGGCCGCACCCATTGTGTAGCCCTGCGCGGCATCTTTTCCGCCGGCTTGGCCAGATCCCGCATAATTCCAGGTCGCCTTATCGTACGTTTGTGTCTTCGGGTCGAAGCCAGAGAAGACGCCATCCTCTTCGGGCAGCTTAAATCCATCTTTAACGATGAACGCCGCATTCGTGTAGTTCAGCAGGTATTCTTTGGCGATCCGGCTGTTCTCAATGGCATAGCGAATCACGCCGCCCAGGAACGCAATGTCGGAGCCGGCACGAATTTGTGCGAAGAAGTCGGAAACGGAAGCCGTGCGCGTATAGCGCGGATCCACCACGATGAGCTTGGCATTGCGGGTTCGTTTCGCTTCGATCACCCATTTGAAGCCGCACGGGTGATTCTCGGCGGGATTTCCGCCCATGACCAGCATCATGTCGGCATTCTTGATGTCGACCCAGCCATTGGTCATCGCCCCGCGTCCGAAAGTTGGTCCCAAACTTGAGACCGTTGGACCGTGTCAAACGCGGGCCTGGTTTTCCAGGTGCACGACCCCCAGGGCGCGCATGGACTTCACGACGAGGTAGTTGAATTCGTTGGTGTCGGTGCAGCCACCTGTCCAGGCAATCGATTCGCAACGGTTCACGCGGTGTCCGGCCGAGTCGACTTCAATGAAGGTATCGTCGCGAGTTTTCTTGACCCTATGGGCAATTTCGGAAATGGCCTGATCCCAGGAAATGTCCTCCCAGTCGGTTCCACCGGGGCGGCGCACCTGCGGTTTAAAGAGCCTACGCTGGTTCAGAATGTCTTGCTCGAGAGACGAGCCTTTGGGGCAGAGCGTCCCCCGGTTAATCGGATGGTCGGGATCGCCTTCAACATGAACCACTTGGGGCGTAACGTTCTTTGCGCGGTCGCCAATCGTGTAAATGATGACCCCGCAGCTCACCGAGCAATACGGACACGTCGACCGGGTCTCATTCGCACGCGCGATTTTCAACGATCTCAACTGGGCGTAGGCAGGTTGAAGATCGAACCCAAAAACCGCAGCAGCAGCGCCGCCAACAGTTGTTAGTTTTAGAAAATCCCGGCGTGACGCTTCCATAATCCTCCCCCCGGACCATTATGGAATGCGACCCTTTGTATGCCGCACAGTATGGTTCTGTCAAGCCGATTAACACCGAGCGTGCGGGAAAACAGCTACACAGGGGCTACCGAGCCACGGGTTTAACATGATTGTAATATTGGCCTGGTGCTGGCTGAGGTGCGCTTCTAGATCAACACGATGGATTTGGCATATGCCATCAGTTCATCGCGGAAATTCGGGTGCGCGATGCTGATCAGCGCCAACGCCCGTTCGCGAGTAGACTTGCCTCGCAGGTTGACGCATCCATATTCCGTCACGATGTACTCGACATCCATCCGCGTATCGGTGGCCATTTGCACCCTCGGGACAATCCCGGAAATGGTGCCGTGCTTCGCCGCCGATTTCAGTCCGATGAACGACTTTCCACCTTTGGAAAATCCCGCGCCCTTCACGAAATCGAACTGCCCGCCGGACCCGCTGTATTGATGCCCGTTAATGAACTCAGCATTCACTTGACCATATAGGTCGACTTCGATCGCGGTGTTCACACTCATCATGTAGTCGTGTTGTTTGATGATGTGAATGTCGTTCACATACGATGACGCATAGCTCTCCATCGACGGGTTGTCGTTGATGAATTCATACACCTCGTCATCTCCAATCGCGAACGTGAACACATGCTTCCGCGGGTGCAGCGTCTTCTTGCGGCCGTTCGCTACCCCGCTTTTCACCAAATGCGTAAGCGCATGGCTAAAGAGTTCCGAGTGAATCCCTAAATCATTGTGATTTGCAAGGTGAATTGCCACGGCATTCGGCAAATTACCGATTCCCAGCTGTACGGTAGCGCCATCGGGAATTTGTTCGGCGATGCATTTTCCGATTTTCATCGAATCCGGATCAGGGTCTTTATAGGGGATCTGCACCAAGGGCACATTATTCTCGACGATTGCGTGCACTTCCGAAACATGCACCAGCGAGTCCCCAAACACGCGAGGCATATTGGGATTCACTTCCACGATCACACGGTCGCAATGCCGCAGCACCGTAGATGCATAGTCATTGTTCGTTCCCAAGCTGAAATGCCCGGATTTGTCCATGGGCGAAACGGTCACAACAAACGTATTCACGTGGATGTGTTCCGTCAGGATTCGTGGGATATTCGAAAAGTTGATCGGAACGTAACTTAGATTCTTTTTTCCTTCTTTAATCCCGTACGCAACCATCTTACGGTCTGGATCGCCCATGAAAAAGCATCGGGAATCCACTTTGTACAGCACCTCAGGGCAAATCAATGTCTCCTCGCTGTATTTCATGGAATGCTGGTAGTAGAGATTCAAATCCTTCAGATTTCCCGCCAGTACGCGGTCCGCTACCGCTCTTGCTAATCCTTGGGGCATCCCCACGGCGAGTGCCAGGCAAAGCGTGCTGCCGTTTTCGATCTGCTCAACCGCCTTGGCCGACGTTGTCAATTTCGCCGCGTATTGTTCTGAAGGCGTGTGCCCTTTCATTCTGTCAACGTATGGTTCCGTCGGTGTTTGATATGGCATGAAAACCTCGTTCCATTAATCTTCTAGAGCGTTTGGGTGTGTGTGTCCCGATGCTTTAAAGTTGGCCCAAATTGCCCGATTTTTGCAAGGGCACGGGACACGCAACTTACCCAAGTGGGTTGGAGGTGTTGCCCAGGGGGTTACCCGCACTAACGGCCTAGTTTCGCTCGCGGCACATAGCCCACTTTTCCTCTGCGGTTGTCCCGTGAATGCCCAAGAATAGGAATGCGTGGACCTTTCGGCGTCTACGGGTGTTTCTTACGAAACGTTGACTCAGGGAAGCCCGGGTCGCTCCAGCTTCCCTCAAGGCTAAAGCTGCGTCAATGGCAGACAGCTTCAATCGCGCGGAAGTTGAACCTATATTTAGGGCTCGGATATCGGGTCCGTTACGTATAGGTATTTTCGCAGGCGTCGCTATTTTTACTGCTTCGGCAGTTTCTGCTTTTATCGTTCCCAAAAGCTTCGCCCTCGCCGCGTTTGGCGACACCATACAGCTTGGACTTGTTGTCACCGTAACAATCCTGGCTTTGCAAAACTCCCTGTGCAGTCATTCTCGGACACGCATTTTTTGGTTCTTGATCTTTACAGGCTCATTGCTCTGGTCAATCAGTAACGGGATTTGGGCTCTGTACGAATTGTGGTTTGCACGGCCGGTTCCAGACGTTGCTCTGGTCGATATTCTTTTGTTCGTGAAGGTGGTTCCTCTCACCGCCGCGATCGCCATTGCTCCGGATCTTGGACAGCGCGACGCACATTTTCGGGCCTTCGGACTTCTGGATGTGTTGGTCCTCATGATTTTTTCTCTGTACCTCTTTGCGTTCGGTGTGTTTGCCTACCGGCTGCTTCCAGGAGCGCAGGCTACCTACAACTTCTATTTCAATTTGGCTGATGCTATCGGCAACCAGGTTTTACTGATCGCCGCAGGCATTGCGGTGTTACGTTCAAGAAGTTCCTGGCGGCTTGTTTATCGTCTTGGTTTTTTTTCGATCGCGTCCTACGGTTTGGCTTCCAATCTCAGCAATGTTGCTATCGACGCTGGGCGCTACTACACCGGCAGTATCTACGATGTTCCACTGGTAGCCTCCTTGGTGGCTTTCGTTTGGTTGGGACTGGCTGGCCGTAGCCTGCACGAAGACCAAATCAAGCCAGCTTCCACACCGTCGGATGCTCCTGCGCCGACTACCTTTTTATCGGAACATCTGGCCATGCTGGTGGCTCTTGCCACCCCCGTAATCGGCATCTGGCTACTCTCCGATTCATCCGCTCCCCCTCAGCTTCGATCCTTTCGCCTCGGCATCACTCTCGTGACTATCTTTCTGCTGACCCTGCTCTTTTCCATAAAACAGGATCTTCTCGCCGCGGGGCTCTTCCAGTCGCTGCAACAAGTCTCGGAAACCTATTCCCGTATCGACCGCTTCAAAACACACCTGACACAAAGCGAAAAATTGGCTGCCCTTGGCAAACTCGTGGCACACGCGGCAAATCAGATCAAAGCTTGCATGGCTTCGATTCTTCAGGCCTCGTCCGGCATGACCTCACGGTCGTACGAGGATCCCCGCATCCAGAATCTCGCGGGCAAAATTGGCCAATATGCGCAACGCACTGACGCACTGGTTGACAACATGCTTCATTTTGCACAGGAAACCCCTTTACGTTTAGGTCCGTTAGACGTCAAGCCGGTGCTCGAAAGCGCTCTGCACCTCAGCCGCGTTGCCAAGTTGCCGCAGGTACGTGTCGACCTTACGATGGAGGGACACTGTCCTGCTGTCCGCGGCGATTCCGGTCAGCTCTTGCATGTGTTTTTGCAGCTGATCTCCAACGCCATCGATGCGCTCGAGGAGTCGGGCGGTGGCACCTTCGATATCACCGTCCGTGCCGCGGGCTCGCAGCTTATGCTCGAGTTTGTCGATTCTGGTCCGGGTCTGAAGGAGCCACAACGCGTTTTCGAACCGTTCTACACCACCAAACCCGTGGGGAAGGGAACTGGCCTCGGCCTCAGCACGTGCTATGGAATCATTCACCAGCACAATGGCGAAATCTTCTGCCGCAATGGCGCGGAATCGGGCGCGATCTTCACCGTCCTGCTCCCTCTCTCGGTGGATTCTAGCGCGGACAAGAACGACCAATCTGCCGCATTGCTGGAAGGTGTCCGGTGAAATTTCCTTCACGGCAAAAACTTTACATCACCGTCGCAACTCTTGTTTTCCTCTCCCAAGTGGTGGTCGCTGCAACAGCCAAACCTGGTTTTGCGCTAACCGTTTTTGGCGACTCCGTACCCTGTGTGCTCCTTGTGCTTGCGATCCTCGTCGCTCGCGAGAATTTCCGGAATTCGGCAGGCATTCTTCCGGTTTTCTGGAAACTCTTCACCGTCGGCTTAGTCCTGTTTCTAGGCTCGCAAGTTTATTGGTTCTATTATGATTGGCGTGGACTGAAGTCCGCGCCCAGCGCCATCACCGGTGACACTCTCTTTCTTGCTGCACATATCGCTTTTCTTTCGGCTTTGGCGCTTCGGCCACATTCCGCAGCCGCTGGCCGCAATCTGCGTTTTCGTTTCCTGGATTTGATACTGCTCAGCGTATGGTGGCTCTCCTTGTATGGCTATTTCAGTCTGCCCTGGGAATTTGGCCATCAGGATCTTTCGCAATACACGCCGTCTTATTACCTGCTTGCCTTGATACAGCACCTCGTCATCATCAGCGCGCTTACCGTTCTTATGGCCAGAAACTCTCCCCCATGGCGTACGTTTTACATGCAACTGCTGGTGGCTTTCGGCTGTTTGGCTGCCGGCAATCTGCTGCTGAACCTGGCGATTGACACGGAGAAATATTACGCAGGCAGTTTCTATGACACTCCCTTTGTGTTCGCCATCTATCTTTTCGTCTCGATTGCTGGCTTTGGCCGCTTCTTGCAACCTCGGCCAGACAGCAAGCCCAACCGCGAACTGATCCAAAGCATGTGGACCGCCCGTTTGGCTATGCTTGGCATTCTCTCCTTACCTGCCATTGCATTCTTGGGCCTCTACGAGAACGGTGTACCGTCGGATGTAGCCAACTTTCGATTGCGCTTGGTATTTGGGGCCATGTTTTTCTTAGGTGGGTTGATCTATTGGAAATTCAATCTACTGTCGCGCGAGTTGAGTCATCTGGTCCAACTCACCAGCGACTCCATTAACAATCTCAATACCGTACAAAAGCAAGTCACTCACAGCGAAAAACTGATCGCTCTCGGCCGCCTAGCCGCCGGTGCCGCCCACGAGATTAGCAACCCGCTTACCGCCATCTTCGGTTATTCCGAACTTTTGACCGACCTTCCCTCCCTTACCACCGACGATCGTGCCAAGGCGCAATTGATTCAGCAGCAGGTTCACCAGGCACAGGCGGCGGTGAACAGTCTGCGCAACTCCTTGCGTCAGAATCCTTCCCCGGCGATGCTCATCGATAAAAAACCTGCTTCCTGATACATTCCTTTGATCGCTGCGGTTATGATTTACCGCTTATCACTTGCGCTGGAATTCTTGTTCTTCTTCATTGGTATTCCCATGCTCGTTTATTATCGCGTCTTTCCCAATCTCCCCATCCCCTATCTCCTGCTGGCCAGCCTTGCCGCTTTTCTCGTTTTGCGCCGTGATCCTTCCTTCGACCGGGCCCGTCTGTTCTCCTTCGGGGGAATATCATCAAAAATCGTGCCGCTCTTGTTTCGCGATGCGGTTCTCCTGCTCCTGCTTGGTTTGGCAGTACGCATCTTCGCTCCTCAACTTCTCTTCGGGCTACTGAAACATGCGCCATGGTTTTGGGCGCTGATTATGCTCCTTTATCCACTCGTTTCCGTTTATCCTCAAGAGCTCCTTTATCGCGCCTTTTTCTTCCATCGTTACCGCCCGCTGTTCGGTTCAGGTTGGACCATGGTTCTGGCCAGCGCCTGTGCGTTCGGATTTGTTCACATCATGTTCCGCAACTGGCTCGCTATGGCATTATGTGCTTTTGGCGGCTTGCTATTTGGTCTCACCTATCAGAACTCCGGCTCACTCCTGCTTGTGTGCCTCGATCACGCCCTTTTCGGCAACTTTATTTTTACCATCGGTCTGGGCCGCCTCTTCTATAACGGCTCGCATCTGTAACCCTTTTCGTTCTAGATATTTCACTGCCGCCTCGCGCGGCCACACGTTAAAATATGCATGTACCGGATATCCCTTCTAAAGAATCGATATTTTTAGTAGCGTAGATACGTACCTACACCAGGACCTCCATTGAGCAGCGAAGGAGTACTCGTCGCATGGCGACGCCACCGAAAAACCTAAGGCCCGACCTGTCTTCATTGCGGATCTCGGATACTAAGCGCACCAACTCGCGCTCTCGCCGCTGGGTTTGGATCGTGCTCACGGTCCTCGTTCTCGCGCTCGCTGCCGGTGCCACCTTCGCTTTTCGCAATCGCAAAGTGGAAGTCGAAGTTGCCGCCGCCTCAAAGCCAGCCACCGGCCCTGCCGGAGTTCTCAATGCCAGCGGGTATGTCACCCCTCGCCGGCGCGCTACCATCGCTGCCAAGATTACCGGCCGGGTTACTGGCGTTTTTTTCGATGAGGGCACTCGTGTTACCGAAGGCCAGCTTCTGGCTACTCTGGATGATTCGGATGCGCGCCGCGCGTTGGACTCCGCGAAAGCGGATCGCGATTCCTCGCAAGCCGCCATTTTGGATTTACAGGTTCAATTGAAAAATGCCGAAATTGAATTGCACCGTACTCAATTGCTCGTGAAGGATGGTGTTTCCACTCAAGAGGCGCTCGACTCCGCAGTTATGACCGCGGACAGCCTGCGGGCCAAAATTGCTCTTGCAAAGCAGCAGGTCGTGGGTGCCGATGCGCGCATCCGCGAAGCACAGCAAGCCGTGGATAATTGCACCATCCGTGCCCCGTTCGCCGGAATTGTCGTTTCAAAGGATGCGCAGGTTGGCGAAATGGTCTCTCCCGTTTCCGCAGGCGGTGGCTTCACGCGCACCGGTATTGCTACGATTGTCGACCTTCACTCCAACGAATTCGAGGTAGACGTCAGCGAAGCGTATATCGCTCGCGTCTTCGATAGCCAGGCCGTCAACGCAGTTCTCGATGCCTATCCGGAATGGACTATTCCTGCCAAGGTCCGCACCGTGATCCCCACGGCGGATCGCCAGAAGGCCACCGTCAAAGTACGCATCTCGATCACCGAGCCCGACCATAAGAAGCTGTATGACCCGGCTAAGGATCCCAGAATCCTTCCGGATATGGGCGTGAAAGTCACATTCCTGGAAAACGAACCCAAGCCAGGTACGAAACAGCAGAAGTCTTCCGCGGTCGCCATGGTCCCACAGAAGGCCATCCGCCAGGACAACTCCTCCAAGTACGTTTTCGTGCTCAATGGCGACACCCTCGAACGCCGCGCCGTTACTACCGGTGAATCGCGCGGCTCCGACGTCGAAATCCTTGCAGGTATTCAGCCGGCCGCTAGGGTTGTGGTTGGCGGCCCCGACTCTCTTCGCGACGGTCAATCGGTCCAGATTCAAAAATAGGAGCGCTCCGTATGGTCAATGTCGAAGGTAATGGAGGCACCGCTGGCCTCATCCATGTCCGGGATCTCGACAAAACCTATCGCCGCGGCGGCGAAGAGATCCACGTCCTTCAAGGGCTCAATCTCGACGTCTCTCCCGGCGAATTCGTCGCCTTTATGGGTCCCAGCGGCTCCGGCAAGACCACCTTGTTGAACCTTCTCGGGGGACTCGACGTTCCCACCCGCGGCAGCATCACCGTCGCCGGCGATGAGATCACTCATATGTCCTCCGGCAAATTGACGGAATGGCGCGCCCGCCACGTCGGTTTCATCTTCCAGATGTACAACCTCATCCCCGTTCTCACCGCCTTTCAGAATGTCGAGCTTCCTCTGCTACTCACCAAGCTTTCCAAAGCCGAGCGTCGTACTCACGTCGAGACTGCTCTTTCGATCGTCGGCCTAACCGATCGCATGTCTCATTTCCCGCGTCAATTGTCCGGCGGTCAAGAACAGCGCGTCACCATTGCCCGTGCCATCGTCTCGGATCCCACATTCCTGCTGTGCGACGAGCCTACCGGTGACCTCGACCGCAAGAGTGCCGACGAAATCATGGCCTTGCTGGAAGAACTGGTTGGCCAGCACCACAAAACCGTTCTCATGGTTACCCACGACCCGGTCGTCGCCGCGCGCGCTCACACCACTCTCCATCTTGATAAAGGCGTTCTCATCGAAGGTTCGAAATTTCCTCATGGCATCACCGCCGGAGGCGTCGCATGAAATTCGCGCGCATTATCTGGGCGAATCTTTTCCGCAAAAAAGTTCGCTTGCTGCTGACCATCGGCTCCTTTGCCGTCGCTCTCTTCCTATTCGTCTTTCTCGCCGTCGTTCGCGATGCCTTCAGCCGTGGAGCGGACGTTGCCGGCGCTGACCGTTTGGTGATTATCAATCGCACCTCGATCATCAATCCCATCCCTCTCTCGTATCGCGACAAGATTCTTCGCATCCCCGGTGTTAAGGTCATTACCCATAACAACTGGTTCGGCGGCACTTACATCGAAGAGAAAAATTTCTTCCCTCAATTCGTTATTGACCCGGAAAATCAGCGGCAGGTTTTTCCTGAGCTTATCGTTCCCGACGACCAGTGGAGTGCTTTTCTGAAAGACCGCCAGGGCGCCATCGCCGGAGCCCAACTTGCTGATCGCTTTCATTGGAAGATCGGCGATCGCATTCCCATCAAAACCTCTCTCTATGGTGGCGGCGCGTGGGAATTCAACCTCGATGGCATCTATCACGGCAAGCGTCCTCAAGACGATGAAACCCAGTTCTGGTTTCAATGGGATTACTTCGAGGAACGCGTTCCACAGACCTTCAAGGGACAGATCGGTTGGTACGTGCTTCGCGTCGACGATCCCGATCAGGCTCCTCGAATTGCCAAGGCCATTGACGAAGAGTTTATGAACTCCCCCAATGAAACGAAAACCGAAACAGAATCTGCGTTTGCCGCCGGCTGGGTCAAGCAATTTGGCAACATCCAGAAGCTCATTCTCAGCATCGGTATCGTTGTGTTCTTTACCCTTCTTTTGGTCACCGGTAACACCATGGCCATTTCCGTTCGCGAACGCACCTCGGAACTCGCCGTCTTCAAGGCCATCGGTTACTCCGACCGCGCCGTACTCTTTTTCGTTCTCGCTGAGGCCCTCACCATCGCTATTATTGGCGGCGGCCTGGGCATGCTTCTGGCTGTAATGGCTATACCCGGGCTTGGTAAAGCACTGAATGGTCTGCTGCCGAGCATCATTCTTTCCCCGACCATGCTCGGCTTTGGCCTCGGCGTTGCCCTACTCACCGGGATTCTCAGTGGCATTCTGCCCGGATTCGGCGCCATGCGATTGCGTGTTGTCAACGCTTTGCGGAGAGTCTAAAAATGGCTGGAAAAATTTTCTTCTTCTTCATTGTTACCGTTGCTGCCATTGTTGCTCTCTCGCTTATTCTGGTGGTCGTGTTTGGCATACTGGCTGGCTTACTCGCGCCATTCCTTGGTTCCGTTCCCATTTCCTACAATTTCCGCAGCATCCGCGCGCGCTGGACTTCCACAATCGTCGCTATCCTTGGCATTGCCGGCACCGTTGGCGTGTTCGTCGCCATGCTTTCCCTAGCTCGCGGCTTCAAAGCCACTCTAGTCGCCTCTGGTTCTCCGGATAACGCCCTGGTCATGCGCGCGGGCTCCGCGTCGGAAATGATGGGCGGCATCACTCTCGACTCCATCAAAGTTCTTCAAGACGCGCCTGGTGTTGCGCGCGATGCCAACGGCACGCCCATTCTTACTCAGGATGTGGTCGGCGTAATTCCAGTGCCGCTTATCAGCACTGGCACAGATGCCAACGTGCAAGTGCGCGGCGTTTCGCCCAATGTGCTGGAAGTGCGCAAATTCGTCAAAGTTGTCCAGGGTCGCATGTTCCAGGCGGGCCTCAATGAATTAGTGGTAGGCAAGAACGCCTCGAAGACGTATCAGGGACTTACCGTCGGCAATAAAATTGATTTTGCCGGTGGCCACTGGCAAGTGGTTGGCGTCTTCGATGCCGGCGGTTCCGCGTTCGACTCGGAGATCTGGTGCGACTCCCAGATATTCAATCAAGTTCTGCAACGCCCTGCCAATATTTTCCAATCTGCCACGGTTCATCTCGCCTCGCCCTCCACATTTCAGGAGTTCAAGGACGCGGTAACCAAGGACCCGCGTTTGAACGTGGATGTGTACCGCGAAATTGACTATTACGCCAAACAATCCACCGCCATGACCCGCCTGATTACCGTCCTCGGCGGCTTGGTCGCTGCCATCATGGCCGTCGGAGCGATTTTCGGCGCCCTCAACACCATGTACTCCGCGGTGGCGGAACGCGGACGCGAGATTGCCACCATGCGAGCCGTCGGTTTTTCTACCTGGAATGTCATCCTCTCATTTTTATTCGAAGCCCTTTTGATCTCCTTCCTCGGCGGCGTCATTGGCTGCTTGGTTGTTCTTCCGCTGAATGGACTAACCACCAGCACCATGAATTTTCAAACCTTCTCCAACGTAGCCTTCGCCTTCAAGATCACTTTTGATCTCCTCGTCTTGGGCGTTGTCTTTGGTTTAGTCATGGGCGTTCTCGGAGGATTGCTGCCCGCCATCCGCGCAGCATTTCAACCTGTTTCTGTGGCCCTCCGCGAACTGTAATTCTCGTACGGAGCGTCTGGGTCGTCTTCGAGCGTTTACACGAATTCCTGCTCCTCAATCCGCCTCCGCGCCGGATCGTAATCGCAATACCTCACCCACTTCGGCCGCACTACAAAATACGTAATCCCAGGCCAGCTCTCCCGTGCCGGACCGTCCGGAAAAGCAGCGAAATAAGTTTTCTTGTATTTCGCCAGTTCCTCTCCCTCCAATTCCTCTGCCACTCCCTCAAATTGCACGGTAATCTCCGTTGTGCAGCCAATCACCCAAGCCACTCGTGGATTTTTCTTCAGATTGGGATATTTCCTCGAACTTTTCACGGTATCGAACACAATCTCCAGTTCCTCCGTCACGGCGAATCCCATCAACGCCGCTTCCGGCCGCTGGTCTTCGCCCACGGTAGCCAGTACGGCCAACTGTTCGCTTTTCATGAATTGATAGACCTCGTCCACGTTCATGGCCGTTCCTTTCGCATCCACATTTCGCCTTCCGCAAAGTTCGCGATGCACATGTTAAAATTCAGGATAGGAGACTTCATGCGTCGATCGCTCCCGGCCTCATTCCCTCGTTGCGCCATTCTATATTTTCTTCTGCTTACTGCCGTTTTGGTGCCCACGGTTGCAGCACAGCAAGTGTCTTCTGAATTCCTCCACGGGCTTTCCTGGCGCTTAATTGGGCCTCATCGTGGCGGACGCGTCACCGCCGTTGCCGGAATTGCTGGCGACACCAAGACCTACTATATGGGTACTCCCGGTGGCGGCGTCTGGAAAACAACGAATTCCGGCCGCACTTGGACCCCCATCTTTGATCAAGCCCACGTTGCCTCCATTGGTGATCTCGTGGTCGCCCCGTCCAATCCCAACGTAATTTACGTCGCCACGGGCGAGCAGACTGATGGCAATGGCCTCTGGAAATCCACCGATGCGGGCGCCACCTGGACCAATCTAGGTTTCGGCTATTCTCCAATCCTTCCCTCGCTCCTGGTTGATCCTCATGACGCCAACCTGGTCTATCTCGCGGTTGCGGGCACGCGCACACCCAATGATGCACGCGGAATTTTCAAATCTGCCGACGGCGGCAAGACCTGGCGCAAAGTCTTCTACAAGGACGACCACACCAGTCCGATGGAACTGGATTTCGATCCCGACAATTCCCGTACCATCGTGGCCAGCATACGCCATCTCCCGCCGCAGCCGGACCAGAAGGCCGAGGAAGGTGTGGACACTCAGCTACTTCGCTCCACCGATGCTGGCGAATCCTGGTCTCCCATGGGCGACCAAGGCCTGCCTTCCTCTGATCGCCAACGCGTAGGCCTTTCCATCGCGCCCGGCCTAGGTGGTAAGCGCATTTTTGCCCTCATGGCCCAAGGCCTGTTCCGTTCCGACGATTCTGGCGCAAGCTGGCAGAAAATCACCACCGATCCGCGCATTCTCGGATCAAACTATTTCGGACGCGTCTATTCCGACCCCACAAATCCCGACGTGGTTTACGTGATGCAAACCTCCACCTATCGCTCCGAAGATGGCGGTCGCACGTTTAACGGATGGAAGGGAACTCCCAGCGGGGAAGACGATCACGTGATGTGGTTCGATCCACACGATTCGAATCGCATCATAGAAGGAACCGATCAGGGCGCCGTCATCACCTACGACTGCGGCAAGACCTGGAGCACTTGGTTTAATCAGCCCACTGGGCAGTTCTACCGCGTCTCGACGGACAACCAATTCCCGTATCGTCTCTATGCCGCACAACAGGATTCTGGCTCCGTCATCGTTCCAACTCGCACGGACTTCGGCATGATCACTTACCGCGACTGGTTCTCCAGCGGCTCCTTCGAAAGCAGCTTTATCGCCCCGGATCCCCTGAATCCAAACTACGTCTTTTCCCTGGGTTGGTACGGCAACATCATCCGGCTCGATCACGCCACCGGTCAGATCGCCACTCTCTTCATCGCGCCTCCGAATTATCGCGCCAGTTGGGAAACTCCCATTACATTTTCCCCACGCGATCCGCACGCGCTCTTTTATGCTTCACAATTTCTGCTGAAATCGGACGACAGCGGCCTGTCTTGGAAAGAAATCAGCCCGGACCTGACCGTCAAGCCTTCCACTACTTCAGCACCGCCGAAATCGGACGCTGCCGGTCACATTCCCTCCAAGGACGATCTCGAGGAAACGGGGTACTTCTCGGACGAGGAAGACGAAGACGCACAAGCCGCTGCGAATCGTGGCTTCATCCAGTCCATTGCGCCATCGTCCCTCGATTCGAATCTCATCTGGATCGGCACTTCCACCGGCCTGATTCAGCTCACTCACGATGGCGGTAAAACCTGGACCGAAGTTTCCCCCACAGGGCTTCCGGATCGCTCCACGGTCAACTCCATTGACCCTTCGCCCCATAACCCTAATCTGGCATTCGCCGCCATCTTTGCCCGCCGTGACACGCATCCGTATTTCTTTCGCACCCGGGATTGTGGCAAAAGCTGGCAGAAAATCGTGACCGGCCTGCCGGAAGCGGGAATTGCTCGCGTCGTTCGGGAAGACCCGGTTCGCAAAGGCATGCTCTTCGCCGGAACCGAAACCGGCGTGTACGTCTCGTTTGATTATGGCGATCACTGGCAGTCGCTCCAGTTGTCCCTGCCCACCGCTTCGGTCCGCGACCTGACCATTCACGGTAACGATCTGATTGCCGCCACCTTTGGACGCGGACTCTGGATCCTCGACGACATATCGCCTTTGCGGCAGTTGAACGACACTACCCAGCGATCCAACGTGTATTTCTTCGTGCCCGAAACTGCCGTTCGCACTCACTGGGACAATCGTCCCGACACTCCCCTGCAACGCGACATGCCCACTTCGCAGAATCCTCCCGATGGCGCCTTGCTCTACTATTCCCTCAGCTCGCCGCCAAACGGCGAAGTCACCCTGGATGTTCTGGACGAAAAGGGAACAAGCATTTGTCATTTTTCCAGCGTCCCGGCAAAAGACTCGATCCCGCCTCCGAATGTGCCGGAATATTGGTTTTACCCACCGGCCGCTCTGCCCACAGCAACGGGAATCAACCGATTCGTTTGGGATCTTCGCTATCCGCATCCCACGACATTGCCATTCGGTTTTTTTGGCGAGCATCTGGACTACACGGAATACACTCTTCCCGATCACGCCGTCCCAGGAGAAACGCCTCGCTTCCAACCCCCTGGCCCATTTGTTTCGCCGGGCACGTATGATCTTGTGCTGAACGTCGACGGGAAATCCTACCGGCAAAAATTGGTGGTGAATCCCGATCCCCGAATTCATATCTCTGCGGCTGACTATTCCGCGCAATTCGAACTCTCACGCAAGTTGTGCGAACTCATGGACGCCTCCGCCCGCTCTTTCCACGACCTCGCTCCTTTGCATGCACAACTCGCTGACCTCGAGAAATCTCTTTCAACCAAAGCGCCAAAGGAACTTACCGATTCGGTTGCAAATGTGCAAAAGCAACTGAGCAATATCGACTCGGGTACAGACGAAGCGCCCGGATTCGGCACCATCAATCGCGACTCTGGCCGTTATTTGGAGATGGTTCAAGCCGCGGACATCGCTCCCACTCCATCCGTCCGCAAACTATACCAGTCGGCTTGCGAAGCCTATCGCGCGAACATCACCAATAGTCAAAAACTCTCCAGTGAAACTCTTCCTGCCCTGAACAAATTGCTTACTACGCAGAAATTAGCGTCGATCACGTATGCTCCATCCACCATTCAAGCTCCATCGTGCGCTCCGTAAAAAAAGGGCGCGCTGACCAGGTCAGTGCGCCTCTGTAATCCAAAGCGGTCCGGTTTTACAACATCAAGTAGCTGCGGCTTTTCTCGCTCCCGATAGATCTGTGTCCGTCACCGTGGTCCCCACGGCTCGGAATCGCACCAGCAGCACGGTGAGGTCGTCGGCCTGTCGCGCTCCGCGAGCGAAATTCTCTACGGACTCCAGCACTGTCTTCTGAATCTCGTCCAGCGGCATCTCATTTTTTCCCATCAGCACTGCACGCAATCTGGCGTTGCCGTATAACTGCTCGTCCGGGTCCATCGCTTCGGTGACCCCGTCGCTATACAGCAGCAACGTATCGTTCGGCTCCAGTTGCAACGTCGTTGCCGAGAATTCCGCTTCCGGCACTAATCCCACCGGGAAGGATCCCTCCGTGAACGCTTCCTCCGCCGTCCCGCCCCTCATCAGAATCGGTGACGGATGCCCCGCATTGATGTAGTCCAGTTTGCCGTCGTCGTGGAGAATGCCAAAGAACATCGTCGCGTAACGGCCCACTTCTGCGTGATCGCACAAGAACCGGTTTACGTGATTGAACACGCGTGCCGGGTCGGTTCCCAGAGTCATTCCGGATAACGCGCCCTGCAACATGGTCGTCAGCAGCGCTGCTCCTAAACCTTTTCCGCTGACGTCTGCCAACAGGAACGCCGTGCGCCGGTCATCCAGCGGGAACACGTCAAAATAATCTCCCCCGACGGACAAACAGGGGAAATTTACCCCGGTCACCGCCAAGTGCGGGAAGTCCCGGAAATTCTTCGGCAACAGTGCCTGCTGAATGTCGCGCGCAATCCCGATTTCCTGTTCCAACCTCTGGCGCTCGCGCTCCCGTTCCACAAGCCTGGCGTTGTCCAGAATGCTCGCTGCGTCGGCTGCCAGCGCGTCCAGGATTTGCCGATCCAACTTCGAGAATGCCGTCGGCCGCTTCGAATCCAGGTACAGCACGCCCAGAAACTCGCCTTTGGTCACATTTGTAGCCGATTCGCTGCTGGCCCGCGAACTTGCATACAGCGGAATCACCACCACGGCCCGCAATCCTTGCGCCACAATGCTGGCCGCCGCCTGCAGGTTCATTTCCGCCTGCTCAATGTCTTCCGTAATCACCGGCAATTGCTTCTTGATCGCTAACTGAATCGCCGTCTGGCTCGGCGTCATACTTTCGGGAGGCAACCGCTGCCGCCCGCTTCGCCGCGCCAACCTCACGCGCAACCGTTCCGAAGGGCTCGCTGACAAACTCTCCACCGCCTCTTCCAATAATCCCCGGTCTGCATCCGTTACCGCCACGGCATGGTCAATCATCTGTGCCAGCGCCAGATCCAGCGGCAATTGCGAGTGCAACAACGCGGTCGCTTCCAGCAGCACGTTCAGCTTCTTCAGTCCTCCGCCTCCAGTGGAGGATTCCGAATTGGTCATATGATCAATGCGCGTCAACAATTGCGGAATAGATTCTTCGGAAGTGCCGGTCGCGGCCCGGAAAATCACCTGGTAGGAGTCTTCCAGCCCAAACGTAATCACGTCGCCGTCGGTCAGCGCCCGGCTCTCCACCTTTTCGCCATTTACGAAAACTCCCCGGCGCTGCCCGCGATCTTCCAGATAATAGCGGTTTGCTTCGGTAACAATCGCTCCACAATTTCGCGAGATCCGCCGGTCCGTCAGTTGCAAATGGTTCCCGGTTTCCGCTCCTCGCCCAATCAGGAACGGCGTCTGCGTCACGCGAACATATTTCCGCGCGCCGTCCGGCGAGATCACTTCCAGCACCGCTTCAGCTTGTGCCAGCGCTTCCGTCATTCGTCCAGTACCTGCCTTCCCCTACTAAGCCGCGCATTGTAACAGTATAAGCCTGTGCATGCCTACCCCTTACGTCCTCCTGCGTTCAACCCGGGGTCCCGGCCTCGATCATTGGCATGTCCAGTTCATAGATAGGCAAAGAATGCGGAAATAACTCAATTGAGCTATATAATCCCGCCCCAGGGAAACCTGCTTCCCGAGGAAATTTCTGCCTATGCGAAAATTGAAGTTTCTCGTTTCGTTGATTACCAAGGATAACGATTACCAACTCGAACAGGCAAATTCCGCTCAGGAAAGCGCCCGCAAATTAAAGGTAGAAGCTACCATTCTCTTTGCCGATAGTGACGCCATCACCCAGAGTACCCAAATCCTTCGAGTCATCCAGGCGCCCGAAAAGGACCGCGTCGACGCGGTTATCTTCGAACCTATCGGCGGCACAGCTCTTCCCCAGGTGGCTAAAGCAGCGGCAGGCGCTGGGGTTGGTTGGGCGGTGCTGAATCGCGAGCCCGCGTATATTCCCGAACTCCGGGCGAGCCATCAAATTCCCATTTTCTGTGTCAGTTCCGATCAGGTTGAGGTGGGACGCATTGCCGCTCGCCAATGTGCCACGCTGATCCCCGGCGGCGGTTCCATCTTGTACATACAAGGGCCCTCGCAGTCCTCGGTCGCCAAAGAACGCGAAACCGGTCTCCGCGAAATCTTACCTTCCAATATCCATGCGACCGTCCTTCGTGGCCAATGGACTGACGACAGCGCTACCCGCGCGGTTCGCTCCTGGTTGAATCTCTCCACGTCCAGAAAGGCCATCATTGACTTGGTACTTTCGCAAAACGATGCCATGGCTATCGGCGCGCGGAAGGCGTTTCAGGAGTTGCCGGACGAAGCGGAACGCGAGCGTTGGTTAGCCACTCCGTTCCTCGGTTGTGATGGCGTTCCAAACACCGGCCAATCTTGGGTCCGCAGCGGGCTGCTGACCGCCACCATCCTCACTCCGCCCAATGCCGGCCAAGCCATGGAACTCTTTGTCGAGGCACTCGAGAACAAAAAGTCCGTTCCGGAGCGAACATTCACTACATCCAGTTCGATTCCGCCCCTCACCGATCTCGGCCGTGCCAGGAAGCCATGATCCACAGCATTGGGCGACCCGACACATAGTCGGCAGCCCGTACCGTCATTCCGAGGGCCGTCTGTGCCCGAGGAATCTCTCTTCGATCCATCCCGTCGCGTCGACACACGTTACCGGCTGGCCGCCAGCCGTCTCGCGATATATTCGTTGATATACGATTCAAACACTTCGTCCAGCTTCTTCGTAATCAGTCCCGTCTCGCCGTTCGCGATGGTGCGTCCTGCGATTTCTTTCACTCCGATCACGTTTCGGTTCGTCGAACTCACAAACACTTCGTCGGCCTCATACAGAGTTTCTAACCGCATGGTTTGTTCCGTCACGCTGGTGCCCGCTTCACTGGCAATCTCCATCAAAATCCCCCGCGTGACTCCTTCCAGGCAGCCTGAGCTTAGCGGTGGTGTAACCACCTTGCCCCCCCTCACCGCAAAAATGTTAGCCGCGGTACACTCGCTCACTTCTCTTCGTTCATTCAGCAGTACCACCTCGTCAAATCCCGCACGCTGTGCTTCCGCCACCGCCCATACGCTGTTCAGCCACGAGATGGTTTTCACCCCAGCCAGCGGCGATGCGGCATGGCGTCCCTGTTCCTGCACCGTCAGCCGTACCATTTCTGGATGGTGCGGCAAGTCCGCCGTGGTAATCACCAGGTCTACATCCGGCATTTTTTCGTCGCTTTTCCACCCGCCCACCGTGTTCCACACCAGATAAATCCGCGCGCACCCTTCCTTCACCTGATTTGCCCGGATCGTCTCTTGCAGCATGACCCGTACCCTTGCACCCGAATAGGTCATCGGCAATCGCGTCAGCGCGGCGTCTTTTTCCAGGCGTCGCCAATGTCTCTCGTATGCAAATGCTTCCCCGCGCGCGATCCGCACCGTCGTAAACAGTCCCCATCCGCAAATCAATCCTGCCTGACCCGGCGACCAGCGCACCTTCTCGATCGGTCGCAATTCCTCATTGTGAAAAACATAGCGATGTATCACAGTCTCCACCTGTTCTTGACTCGATGCATTTACCGCTAAATTGTACCGGAAACGCTGGTCTTGCTGCTCCTTCCACGACGCAAAAGACTCCTACAAACCGCAGCGGTGACTATCGTCACATATCCCTGTGCCCTCCAATTGTCACAATAGCTATGTGAGTTTTCCTCCCGCAACCCGCCTCCGCACTTTCTCTCAGATCGCTTTTTTGCTCTTATTTCTGTTTCTCATCATCCGCACGGACTTCCGGGCTTCTCCCTCAGGTTCTCCCGATGATCTGCGCCTCAGGTCTCCCGTAGCCCTCTTTTTTCAACTCGATCCACTGGTCGCGATTTCCAATGCCCTCGCCAGTCGCGCCCTCTACCACGGCCTGCTCTGGAGTTTGCTGATCCTAATCCCCACGTTTTTCATCGGCCGCTTCTTTTGTGGTTGGATCTGCCCTCTGGGGACCCTCAACCACTTCTTCGGCAGCTTGAAATCAGAATCCAAGCGCGGCAAACAGCTCATCGATTCCAATCGTTACAAGGCTTGGCAGGCCACCAAGTACTACATCTTGATCGCTGTTCTCGTCGCCGCATTTTTCGGCACAGGCTTGGTCGGCTGGTTCGATCCGTTTTCCTTCCTGACCCGTTCTCTCGGCCTCTCGATCCTCCCGGGTTTGGATTACCTAACCAATTCCGTCCTGCACTCCGCGGAATCCAGCAGCTTTTCCTTCGTGCGCTTCGCCGGCGGAATCATCCATGCAATTTTGAATCTCACGATATTCAGCGTCAAACAACCTCACTTTCGCCAAGGCTTTTTTTTGGGACTGCTGTTCGTCTTAATCCTCGCCCTGAATCTCCGGGTCACTCGTTTCTTTTGTCGCGCTCTCTGCCCCTTGGGTGCGCTGCTCGGATTCGTCTCTCGCTGGTCCATTCTCGGCCTTCAGAAGAATCCCGTGTCCTGCGATGACTGCAATCGCTGCCTCCTGCGCTGCCAGGGCGGAGATGATCCTATCGGCGGCGTGCCCTGGCGAAAATCCGAATGTCTCCTCTGCTTGAATTGCATCGGTGAATGTCCTCATCACGGCCTCGAGTTCACCTTTTTCCCCCAGGGCCACACCCGCGAAGCTCCCAGCCTGCAACGCCGTAAAGTCCTCACCGGCCTTGCGGTCGGCGCCGCAGTGCTTCCCTTGATGCGCGCCACCCCCTCCTTTGCCGCGGAAAAAAGTGATCGTCGCATTCGTCCTCCCGGCGCCCTCGAGGAATCCGATTTTCTCGCTCGCTGTGTTCGTTGCGGCGAATGCATGAAGGTTTGTCCCAACAATGCCCTGCATCCCTCTTTCTCCGAAGCTGGCCTCGAAGGCGTCTGGACGCCCGTGCTCATTCCTCGCATCGGCTATTGTGAACCCAGTTGTGTTCTGTGTTCGGAAGCGTGCCCTACCGGCGCCATCTGGGAAATCACGCCGCAAAGCAAAGCCTGGGTCGTCGGCGTTTCCAGCGACAGCAAGCCCATTCGCATCGGCACCGCCTTCTACGATCGAGGCCGCTGCCTCCCTTGGGCCATGGCCACCGAATGCATCGTTTGCGAAGAATGGTGCCCCAGTTCACCCAAAGCCATTTATCTTCAACCCGCCGAGGTCATAGACGCGAAAGGCCAAACCAAGATCCTCAAGCAACCCCGCGTCGATCCAGAAAAATGTGTTGGCTGCGGCGCCTGCGAATATGCCTGCCCGCTGCAGGATCATCCCGCGGTTTACGTCACCTGCATTGGCGAATCCCGCTCTTCCACCAATCAGATTCTCCTGAATCAAAAAAGGAAAAGGTCACGATCATGACTCGTCCGGCACGCCCTCTCGTCAATTTTGCAATTCTCGCCACATCCATTCTTTGTGTATTCGCCGGTTGCCAAACCCACAGTGCTATTCCAACTAGCCTCTTCCCAAGCTCCGCGGAAGCTCCTGGCTGGACCCAGGCTCCCGAGGTTCGCACCTTCTCTCCAGACAAGCTTTCCGACTACATCGATGGCGACGCCGAGAAATATCTGAAGGCCGGTGTGCGCAGCACCTCCACCGCCGATTACAAATTCAAGGATCAGACCCAGGTCACCGTCGACATTTACACCATGTCCCACGCGGATGGCGCTAAATCGATCTTCGATTCCGAACCCGCAATGGACGCGCAAACTCCCCCTCTCGGGGACGCCGCGCGCCAATATTCACAAAGCCTCATCTTCCGCAGGGGCCGCTACCTCGTTCGCATGGTGGCTTATCAGGATTCCCCGGATTTAACCCAGGCCATGTTCAATCTTGGTGTTGCCATAGAAAAGAAACTTCCCAATTAGGAGGACGCCGCAATGAAGGATGAGAAAAGCAAGAGCCGTCGAGAATTTCTTAAGAACATCGCCGTGGGTGCGCTGGCTGCTGGTACCAGCCGCTACGCTTTCGCTGCGGATACTCACGTGAATCCCCCCTCCGTGCCCGCCGCCAAGTCTAAAGTCGTGATTGCCCGTGATCCCTCTCTCTATGCCTCCAGCTCTTCACCCGATTCCGCGCGCGTGCAAAAGCTGCTCGACCAAGCCATGCAAAACTTCTTTCAGTCCGCCGACCCGGTCAGCCCCTGGAAAAAGATCGTTCGTCCCGGCGAAATTGTCGGCCTCAAGGTCAACACCATCGCCGGTCCCGGCCTCTCCACTCACCCCGTTCTGATCGCAGCCATTTGCGAACGCCTGCAGCAATCTGGCGTGAAAGCCACCAATATCGTCGTTTGGGACCGTACCAATGAGGAACTGGATCGCGCCGGATTCTCACTTTCCAATAATCCTGATCGCATCCGTTTCATAGGCACCGATTCCAAAGAAATCGGCTACGACCAAACGGTCTTCACCGCCGGATCCACACAGACCCGCCTCTCGAATCTCCTCACCCGCGCTTGCGACTGCATGATCAATGTGCCCATCCTCAAGCATCACGGGATGTCTGGGATCACCCTCTCGCTGAAAAATATGTATGGCGTGAACAATAACCCGAACAAATTCCATTCCAACAACTGCTGTCCCGGCGTAGCCGACCTCAACATGCTAACTCCCATCCGCAGCAAGTTCCGTTTCGTCGTGGCCGACGCCATGACCGGATGCTACGAGGGCGGTCCGGATTACAAACCGCAGTACGCCTGGAAATATAACGGCATCATGGTCGCCTCGGATCCTGTGGCCATCGATCACACCGCCTGGCAGATCATCGAAAAGCAGCGCGCGGAACGCGGCCTGAAGACCCTGCTGCAAGCCGGCACTCCGCCAAAATACATTGCGGTTGCCGCCGACCCGCAGCACAAACTCGGCACCAATGATCCCAACCGAATCGATGTAGTGGAGGTCTAGCATCTTGCCAAAAACTCCTGCTCCTACCGAAAACCCCCCGCCCGCGCCTCTCGACCGCCGCGAAGCCCTCCTTCGCATTCTTCGCCTCGCCGGTCTCAGCGCGGGCACCGCCGCGGTAGGCTACTGGTTATCTACGAGAAGTGCCCGCCCGTCTGAAAAGGTGCTCGCCGTTACGCGCCACAGTCACACCATTCCTCCGAACGCTGCGTTTCCAGAACTCGCAGTCATCACCGGCGACTCTCCTCGTGCTCTGGTCCAGCGGGCCTTGCAGGAGCTTGGCGGCATTCAACGTTTCATCTCTCGCGCAGACGTGGTCATCGTCAAGCCCAACATTGCTTGGGATCGCACTCCCGAACAAGCTGCCAACACCAACCCTGAAGTTGTCGCGGAAATGGTTCGTCAGTGCTGGTCCGCTGGTGCCAAGAAAGTCATCGTCACCGATGTCAGTTGCAACGACCCGCGTCGCTGTTTCCAGCGCTCCGGCATTGCCGAAGCCGCTCGGGCCGAGGGCGCGGAAGTGCTGCTCCCCGATCCTTCGAAATTCAAAGAAGTGAATCTCGGGGGCGACCTTCTCGAGGATTGGCCCGTCTTCCAGCCCTTCCTCGAAGCCGACAAAATTATCAATCTTCCGATTGCCAAGCATCACAGCCTGACTGGCACCACACTCGGCATGAAAAATTGGTACGGCATCCTTGGCGGCCAGCGTCACCGCCTGCACCAGGGCATCCACGAAAGCCTTGCAGACCTGGCTGACTTCGTCCGGCCCACGCTCACCATGATCGATTCTTATCGCGTCCTGATCCGCAACGGTCCCACTGGCGGCAACCTCGAAGATGTTCTACTGAAGAAAACGTTGGTAGCCGGTACCGATCCTGTAGCCTTGGACGCCTATGTAGCCAAAGCCTACTGGAACCTCGAACCGCCAGCTCTACCCTACTTGAAAATGGCTGTGGACCGCGGCCTCGGCTCACTGGAATTCGACAAGCTCCGTACCCAAGTCGTTGCCCTTAACTCGTAGTTCGCTGTAGCGCGGGCGAGCGTGCTCCACACCCCGCAGTTGCGTGTGAGCAAATCCCCAGCTCCCCACGTACATGCCTTGTTCTAGGCGCCGTGTTGCGAAACAATCGTCCCAGTCACTAGGACACACCTATGAAACCATCCAACTGGGCCCGCTGTTTCGCTTTCCTCGCTCTTCCTCTCTTTACCCAACTCACCGCGGCACATCAACAGTCTCAAAATCCAAAAGTAATCTGGCAAATCGGCCAGTTCGATCAGACCTCCCGGGAATTCGGACACAATTCCGATTTCGAGAGCGAAAGCCTAAAACCCGTCTTCGTCGTCGGCCAAAGTAAAACCACCGACTGGCCCGCCTGGCAAGCCACCGGCGTGAACAGCAGCACTGGAAAACATCCAAGCCCTTACACGATCGTATTCACCCTTGCCAGTCCTCCCGTCGCAAATTATCGCCTCACCATCGCCGCGCTCCTCGTAAATCCCGCAGTCCCGGATTTGTTGATCGACGTCAACGGCCACACCGGCCGCTACTTCTTCCATCGCAAGATCAGCTATTACCCAGGCGACGATCGCGTGGACTCGCCGATCTATGGTGGCGACACGTTGGAAATCGACTTTCCCGGCACATTCCTGAAAGTCGGCGAAAACAAGTTGGTGCTCACCGCCGTGGAAGATCCACAAAATCCGGACACCCGCGCTTCGCTAATCTATGACGCACTGCGCCTCAGCGAAACTCCAATTCGAAAATGGGAACCCACTGCCTCGGTAGTGCCTACCGTTTTTTTTCGCCAGCACAACGGCCAAACCTACGAATTGGTGGACGTCACCGTTACTTCAACGCAGAAACTCAACGCCGGCGACGTGGAGCTAACCGCCGGCAAACAGAACTTCCACCTGCCGCTGACCGGCACGAATGATTTCGGCCAGCAAAGCCTGGAATTCGAAGTCCCCGAATTCTCCGGCCCATCCACTGCGAGCGTAGCCATTCGCGCCAACGGCCGAACGTACCACTCCACCGCTACAATCACCCCCGAACGAAAATGGACCATCTATTTCGTGCCCCACGCTCATCTGGACATCGGTTACACCGATTACCAGGCCAAAGTCGCTGAATTGCAGAGCCACAACATCGATAAACTTCTCGCGTTTCTTCCCGAAAATCCCGCCATGCGCTTCAGCCTGGATGGTTCGTGGGTAGCGCAAAATTATTTCGCCACGCGCGACGACCATGCCAAACAGCAGTTCCTGCAATACGTCCACGAAGGCAAAATCGCCGTGCCTGCGCAATATGCCAATCTTCTGACCAGCTACTCCAGCCTGGAAGTGCTGATTCGCTCACTCTCTTACGCCCACGAACTCCACCGCACGGAAGGCATTCCCTTCGATTACGCCAACATCACCGACGTTCCCAGCGTGACCTGGTCGTATCCCTCCATTCTCAAGGCCGCAGGCATCCAGTATTTTGCCGAAGCCACCAACGTCGACCGCGGCCCCATCGTTCTGATTGGCAAGTGGAACGAAAAATCCCCGTTCTGGCGCGAAGGGCCCGATGGCTCCAGAGTCCTGATGAACAACACCCGCCAGTATTCCCAACTCTGGTTCGTTTGCGATCTGCCGCCCGAGGTGGGCAATTGCCGCCAAGGCCTTCCCGCATTTCTGCAGCAGTTTTCTTCGCCGGAATATAAACCCGACGCCGTATTGATGTTCGGCAGTCAACTGGAAAATACCGATGCGCGCCTCAGCGAGCCGGCTTTCCTCGCCAAGTGGACCGCCGCCTACGCCTATCCCAAATTCATCCTCAGTACCTTCCCCGATTACTTCCGCTACATCGAGAAGAACTACGGCTCGCAACTCGCCACCGTCACCGGCGATGGTGGCCCTTACTGGGAGGACGGCGCAGCTTCCGACGCAAAGAACACCGCCATCGACCGCAACAGCCAATCGCGTGCCGTCGCTGCCGAAGAAATGGCCACAATCTCGCGCTATTTGAATCCCTGGCTAGCCGTGCCCAGACAGCTACTCGACCGCATCTGGAAAAACCTTCTGCTTTATTCCGAGCACACTTGGGATTCGTGGGATTCTGTCTCCCGCCCCGACAGCCAGGAATCCGTGGGCCAGTTAGCCACCAAAGACGCGTATGCTGCGGAAGGGCGCCAAGCCGTGAACGCTCTGGCCAAAGCATCACTCAGCCAGATCGCCAACCAGATCCACATGCCGTCCTCTTCGCTGGTGGTATTTAACTCTCTGAGCTGGACGCGAAGTGGCTTAGTCAAGCTGGACCTGGATCGCGACGCGACCCTCACGGAATATCCAGACAAAACTCCGGTGCGCTTCGAAATCCTTCACGAAGGCCTGGGCTACAGGCATGTGCGTTTCCTCGCCCAAGATATTCCGTCCATGGGTTTCAAGTGCTACTTGATACAAATCCACCACGGAAACAGCGAGAACATTGCAGCCACACCGGACCAATCCACCGGGACACCGCGCGACGTGATGGAGAACGTATATTACCGCGTGCAAGTCGACCCATCCTCCGGGGCCATTAAAAGCATCTTCGACAAGCAACTAAATCGCGAATTGGTCGACGCCGCCAGCCCCTATCGTTTTAACCAGTACGTCTACGTGCAGGGAGGAGGTCCCCAACCGACGCAAATCGTCTACATGCGCAAATCCCTTCCGCTGGCGCGGTTGACCATCACGCCTTCTTCCGGCGGCCGAATCGTTGGGCTCAAGAAAACTCCCTTCGGCCAAATCCTCACTGTGGAATCAAAGGACGTCCACACACCCTTGATTCGCTCCGAAATTCTTCTGTACGATGCGGAAAAGAAAATCGAGTTCTTCAATCACGTCACCAAAGACGAAATCCGCGATAAGGAAGCCGTCTACTTCGCGTTTCCTGTCGCCGCTCTTAAGCCCTCCTTTCAATACGAAATCCAGAACGGCTGGGTCGACCCCAGCCAAAACATGCTGAAAGGCGCGAACCTCGAATGGTTCACCGTGGGCCATTGGGTGAAAGCTTCCTCGATCGATGACGACGTAGCCATCGTGCCCCTCGACGCTCCTCTCGTCACCCTCGGCGACATCAATCGAGGCACGTGGCCCGAAGAATTCAAGCCCAAGAGCTCCACGGTTTTTTCCTATGCGATGAACAATTACTGGCACACCAACTATCGCGCCGTGCAAGGCGGCGAAATCACCTTCCGCTACGTGATGACCAGCGGCTCCTCGCTTTCCCCCGCAGTTCTTTCACGGTTAGGCCGCGCCGCCATGACTCCGCTCGAAGTCGATCAGGTTATCGATCAAGACAAGGTCGGCAACCCCGACCGTCCACTCGAACCGTCGCCACTCAGTTTCTTGCAGGTCGATGCGCCCGGTGTAACCGTCGAAAGTTGGAAAGCTGCCGACGATGGCAACGGCGCCGTCCTGCGCCTGCTCGAAATCGCCGGAGCCGGAACCAGCGCGACTCTCCATTTCCCTCTACTTCATTTGCAAAAAGCATTTCTCTGCACGGCGGTCGAGGACAACCTGAACGAAATTCCAGTGCAAGCCCAATCCCTGGAAATCACACTCAAGCCCCACGAAATAGCGACCGTCCGCATTGTGGGCGAATTCCAACAACCAAACTCCAAGTGAGCTGATTTGAAGTCAGTTTGCTTGCCAACGCACTAACGAGCAGTTACCCCGCGCCGTTTCATTGGCGCCAGCTCCGCGTCAAAAATTCCTGCTTCGTCGCTGGCTATATGTAACACGCGCACAGCTTCGCGATAACCACGCAGAGTTGGGGTTCTCCATCGCGCGCTTGGCGATAAACCTCTCTTCTCATGGGCATTGGATCGAAGAGCGAGCCTAACCGAACAGCAAGCCAATTTGGCTGCCACCGCGCCCCTTCATCAATTCTTAGCAACAGGCCAAAGTGGTAGGTTGGGGCTGGTTGGGAGTACGCTCCGCCGTGATTTATATCACGGCAATGTGCCAGCCGATGGGATTTAATCAGCTTGCATTGCGCTCAGCCCCACCCGTCGGCTACATGGCGGCACGATCTTCATGCCGTTCCAATTCGCAATCCGATTAGGAGGATTATTTCATGGCTACACTTACGCATCCTCCGGCCCTTAAAGAGACCGGAGAATATATCAAGGACGTTCTAGCTGTCGCTCGAGCGAAAAACCCCGCGGAACCCGAATTTCTCCAGGCAGTCCAGGAAGTCCTCGAAAGTCTCGGCCCCGCAATCGCCAAGCATCCCGAATATCAGAAAGCCCGCATCCTCGAAAGAATGATCGAGCCAGAGCGTGTGCTGATGTTCCGCGTGCCGTGGATCGATGACAACGGCCAAGTCCAGGTGAATCGCGGATTCCGTATCGAGATGAACAGCGCTATCGGTCCTTACAAGGGCGGGCTGCGCTTCCATCCGTCCGTGAATCTGGGCATCCTGAAATTCCTCGCGTTCGAACAGGTGCTCAAGAATTCATTGACCACCCTCCCCATGGGCGGCGGCAAGGGCGGCTCTGATTTCGATCCCAAGGGCAAGAGTGACAACGAAGTCATGCGCTTCTGCCAGAGCTTCATGAGCGAACTCTTTCGCCACATCGGCGCGGACACCGACGTACCGGCCGGCGACATCGGCGTGGGCGGCCGTGAAATCGGCTTCCTCTTCGGACAGTACAAACGGCTGGCCAACTGCTTCACCGGCGTGTTGACGGGCAAGGGCCTCAATTGGGGCGGCTCTCTGATTCGTCCGGAAGCCACCGGTTATGGCTGCGTTTATTTCGCCCAGGAAATGCTCAAGACCAAAAAAGACAAATTCGATGGCAAGCTCTGCCTGGTTTCCGGCAGCGGCAACGTCTCTCAGTACACCATCGAGAAACTCATCGACCTCGGCGCAAAGGTCATCGCCATTTCCGATTCCAGCGGCGTCATCCATGATCAGGAAGGCGTCAACCACGAAAAGCTGTCCTTCATCCTCGAACTGAAGAACGTCCGCCGCGGCCGCATCAAGGAATACGCGGACAAGTTCAAGCATGCCAAGTATATTCCGCACGATGCCAAGCTGGATTACAACCCCATCTGGACCATCAAGGCCGATTGTGCGTTCCCCAGCGCCACCCAGAACGAAATCAACGCCAAGGACGCAGCTACGCTGGTTATGAATGGCTGCAAACTGGTCGCCGAAGGCGCCAACATGCCCAGCACTCTAGAGGCCACCAAGCTGTTCCTCGAAGCCAAGGTCCTCTATGGCCCTGCCAAGGCCGCCAATGCCGGTGGTGTCGCCACCAGCGGTCTGGAAATGTGCCAGAACAGCATGCGGCTCGCTTGGACTCGCGAAGAAGTGGACGATCGTCTCCACAAGATCATGATCGCCATCCACAAGAACTCCTTCGAGACCGCCGAAAAGTACAATCATCCTGGAAACCTGGTCTACGGCGCCAACATTGCCGGCTTCGTTAAGGTTGCCGACGCCATGCTCGATCAGGGTCTCGTCTAACCCACATCCACGCAGTACACTTCCGGCGGGGTGGTGCGCAGCCATCCCGCCATTTTCTTATGCAGCGGGGCTCATTCATGAACCAGCAGTCCCTTCCCATTCCGTTTCCGGATGTCGCGATGCAGTTCGAGGGCTTCGACAACCTCATGCCCTATCGCGTGCAGAACATTCTGCTCGTTTCCAGCCTGTATGACTCCTTCATCCTCCGTGAAGACGGGCGCCTCAATGAATTATTGGTGAGCGAATCCCAGGACCTGCATTTACAACAGATTCCCCGCATCAGTCATGTTTCTAGCTGTCGGGAAGCGCTGGAGCGCGCCAAGGCCGAGCCGCAATACAACCTCATTCTGACCAATCTCGCCGTCGGCGATATGAATGCCGCGCAACTCGCGCGCGCCATCAAGGAAGCGGAGTTGCAGGTTCCCGTGGTGGTTTTGGCTTACGACTATCGCGAAATCAAAAAGTTCGTTGCCCGCAATCCCGTTACCGATATCGACAGAATCTTCCTTTGGCAAGGCACTCCGCGCGTGCTCATCGCCATCGTCAAATACATCGAAGACCGCCGCAATGTCCAGCACGACGCCTCCATGATGGGCGTGCCCGTGGTGCTGGTCGTCGAAGACAACATCCGCTACTACTCCGCGTTTTTGCCTCTCATCTACACCGAATTGATTTCCCAGACTCGCCGCGTCATTCAGGAAGGCGTGAACCTGGCGCACAAACTCATGCGCATGCGCGCACGGCCCAAAATTCTGCTCGCTTCCAACTATGAAGAAGCATTCGCGCTGGCCGTCCGCTACCAGGAGCACCTCCTCGGAATTGTCAGCGACGTCGAGTTCCCTCATGGCGGCGTTTTGAGCGCCGATGCCGGATTCGAGCTGGCACGCAACGTACTCGATCTCGTCGGCGATGTTCCCATCGTGCTGCAAACCAGCCGCACTGCTTTCCGCCAGCGCGCCTACGACCAGGGTTATTCTTTCCTTCGCAAGGGTTCACCCACCTTTTTGCGCGATCTCCGTAAAGTTCTCACCCAGCAATTCGCCTTCGGCGATTTTGTCTTTCGCACCCCCGATCGCGTCGAAGTCGCCCGTGCCACCGACCTCAACTCCCTGGAAGAATGCCTCCGCACCGTCCCTGCGGAGAGTGTGGCTTATCACGGCGAACGCAATCATTTTTCCCATTGGCTCACCGCGCGCACCGAATTTGCCTTGGCGCAGAAATTCCGCCCGCGCAAAGTTTCCGATTTCTCCACCATTGAAGACCTGCGAAATAACCTCATCGAATCCATCGCCGAATACCGTCGCGAGCAAAGCGATGTTCTCATTGGCGACTTCAAGCCCGCGGCATTTCAGAGTGGTGGCTCCTATTTTCTCCGTATCGGCTCCGGGTCACTGGGTGGAAAAGCGCGTGGACTTGCCTTTGTTCGCCACTTGCTCCACAGGCGTGGCTTGGTGCGCCGTTTTCCCAATGTCGAGGTGCTCGTGCCTCCGGCGGTTGTCGTAGCCACGGACGCCTTCGACCGCTTTCTTGCGGAAAACAATCTTCTGGACTTCGCCATCCACGCCACCGACAACAACGAAATTCAACAGCGTTTCCTTGAATCTTCCCTCCCCGCGGCACTGACCGAAGATTTGCGCGCATATTTGGCTCAAGCCCATTACCCCATCGCCGTGCGTTCCTCCAGCCTCCTCGAGGATTCCCAATACCAGCCGTTCACCGGCGTCTATGAAACCTTCATGCTCGGGAATCAGCAGGACGACCCCAGCTATCGCCTCCATCAGCTCACCGAAGCCATCAAACTCGTCTATGCCTCGGCCTTCAGCCGCCATGCCAAAGCCTACGTTCGCGCCACTCCCTTCCGCCTCGAAGAGGAAAAAATGGCGGTCATTCTTCAGCAGGTCGTGGGTTCGTTCTTCGGCACCCGCTTCTATCCTGATTTTTCCGGCGTTGCCCGCTCTCGCAATTTTTATCCCGTGCCTCCCATGGCTTTTGAAGACGGCATCGCTGCGGTCGCCCTTGGCCTGGGCCGCGCGGTCGTTGACGGCGGCAAGTGTCTGATCTTTTGCCCGCGTTATCCCAGCCACCTCGTTCAGTTTTCTTCTGTCGAGGATTGCCTCTCGCAATCGCAAACGGATTTTTGGGCGCTTTCGGTGAACCACGTGCCCGAGCAAACCTCGCCTCCCAACCTCCGCGAAGTCCGTTTCACTCTTGACGTGGCCGAAAAAGATGGCACCCTCGACGCCGTCGGTTCCACCTATTCCGCGGACAACGACCGCATCATCGACGGCATTGGTCGCCCGGGGATGCGCATCGTGACTTTTGCCCCGGTCCTGAAATACGGCATCTTCCCCCTCGCGTCTTTACTGGATGAATTGGTCAAGGATGGCGAGGACGCTTTTGGTCAACCCGTCGAAATCGAATTTGCCGTGCGTTTGCCGCGCTTACCCGGCGAAATTGCGCAATTCGGCTTCTTGCAGATTCGCCCGTTGGTGTTGGCCCAGGAAGCCGAGGAACTGCACACCGAAGCCGTCGATCGCGACAGGTTAATCGCCCAAAGCGCCAAAGTCCTCGGCAACGGCCGCATCGCCAATTTGTTCGATGTCGTGGTGGTTGATTCTCAGCGTTTCGAACGCGCTCAGAGCCAGGAAGTCGCCGGCCATGTCGCTTACTTCAATGCCAAACTCGCTGCCGACAATCGCCCTTATCTCCTGATCGGCGTCGGTCGCTGGGGCTCCAACGATCCTTGGCTCGGCATCCCCGTGGAATGGGACGACATTTCCGGCGCAGCCGTAATTCTCGAAGCCGGCTTCCGCGATTTTCGTGTCACTCCATCGCAAGGTAGCCATTTTTTCCAGAATCTCTCGGCGTTTCAGGTCGGCTACTTCACGGTGAATCCCGACCTTGGGGAAGGCATGGTCGACTGGGACTGGCTCGCCGCGCAACCCTCCGAAGAGGAACGCGCCTCCGTTCGCCATTTGCGTTTCGCCACTCCGATCACCGTTCTGATGAACGGTCGCGCCGGCACAGGCGCCATCCTCAAACCTTCCATCACAGCAGAGTAGTGCCGCGCATAAGGTAAGCGTGGCAAATCCGTTTCGACTTCGACGGGTGCCCCACACGCCGATTTTGCGTGTGGGCTCTTTTCCATCATCACTCTCCGCTTTCCAAAAAAGAAAACCGTCATTCCGAACGGAGTCTGCGGAGAGAGGAATCTCTCCTCGATCACGCCGCAACTCCCCTGCGCCTCCGTAGCGCTGCCTTTTGCGCGCTGAACCAACTCAACGTAAAATCCACGTCGGTTCGCAATTCATTAGCCTTCATCCACAGGAGACTCCGCCCGTGAAACGGAAATTATCGTTCGTCCTAACTGCCGCGCTTTTTCTCTGCCTCACCACATCCGCGCAAACCCGCAAGATCATCATCGACCAGGACGCGCGAGGCCCCGCGACCACGGATCAACAATCCATGCTCCTGCTGCTGCAATCTCCGCAAGTCGATGCCCTCGGCATCACCGTTGTCAGCGGAGACCAATGGCGCGACGAAGAAGTTGCCCACACGCTACGCATGCTCGAACTTACGGGACACTCCAACATCAAAGTCTACCCGGGCGCCGTATTCCCCCTGATCAACAGCAAGGAAGAAATCAAGCGTTGGGAACAGCTCTACGGCAAAGTCACTTATCAAGGTGCATGGAACGAGCACCGCATCCGCTCGGCTACCGGTTCCACGCTTACCGGTGCATGGAATGCTGGCGCGTATCACGGCCCTTTCGAAGTGCCTAATCCATTGCCGGAAGGGAATCCCACGCTCAAGCCGGAGACGGAAGATGCCGCACACTTTATGATCCGCATGGTCCACCAGTACCCGCACGAGGTGACCATCTACGCCGGCGGTCCGCTCGTTGATTTAGCGCAAGCCATTAGCCTCGACCCCAAATTTCCGGAACTCGCTCAGGAACTGGTGGTCATGGGCGGCAGCATTGCACCCGTAGAACCCATGAGCTGGGCTCAATCCAATCGTCGCGAATTCAATTTCTGGTTCGATCCCGAATCCGTGCACATCACTTTGCGCGCGCCTTGGCCTAAAATCACCGTAACTACCGTCGACATTTCCGTGAAAACTCGCATGACCAAAGCCATGATCGATCGGATCGCCAAAGCCGGAACCCCCGCCGCCACTTACATCGCCAAATGGGCCGACGAAGAGTACTTGTGGGACGAACTCGCCGCCGCAGCCTGGCTCGATCCCAGTATCATCACCAAGGAAGAATCCCTGTACATGGACATCGACATTTCGCATACCGCGGGCTATGGCAACACGCTGGTTTGGACTCCCGGGAACCAGCCGGGATTGGGCGAACAGTTGGTTCACGTGCAAACCGACCTGAATCTCGACAGGTTCAACAACATGGTGATAGAACTCCTCTCACGCCCATCGAAATAATGGCCGAAATGCCTCAAATGCCGCGAATTGGCGCAGCCAAGTGCGCGGAACAGCGCTCCGGAATGCCATGGGCTCGCCATAGCTCCGTCGGCCTGCACTAACCCATTTCCTTTCAAGCGGTTTTGCCCACCTACAATTCATGAGCTTTGGACTTGTTCCTGCAATTTCCTTTACGGGGCAGTCCGGCTGCGAAGTTGCCGGATGTGGAGGATCGCTATGATTACTAACCTCATTCTGGCCGCCATCTTAGTCCTACTGATTGGCACCATTGTTTTCGGGGTCGTCTTCGCCTTTCGCACCTACCTGCGTTATCGCGGCCAACGCCTGGTTACCTGCCCGGAAACTCACCGGTCTGCTGCGGTCCACGTCGACGTGGCAAAAGTCACCAGTACCAAACTGATCGGCAGACAGGAAGTTCGTCTCGACCAATGTTCGCGCTGGCCGGAAAAACGCAACTGCGGCCAGGAGTGCCTTGCCCAGGTGAATGCAGATCCAGAGCATTGCCTCGTCTGGAACATCGTCGCCAGCTGGTACAACGGCAAGTCTTGCGCCTATTGCCAGAAACCCTTTGGCGAAATTCATTGGCATGATCGCCGTGCCGCGCTTCTTTCTCCTGATCACATCGCCAAGCAATGGAACGAAATTCCTGCGGAGCAGTTGCCCAACGTTTTCGAAACCTATCTGCCCGTCTGCTGGAATTGCTATATCGCGGAAACCTATCGTCGCCAGAACCCTGATCGCGTCGTGAATCGCAATTGGGAACGCGGCGCCGCGGGTGAGTATGTCCCCAAGAACGAAGAAGAATCCAAGCCGCAAAAGCGCGCTGCAGGTCGCTAACTCACGTGCCTCGTTAATCTGTGTTCCTGATTGTCCTTTTACCTGCAGGGCACGCCGCTGTTCCGCGTAAACCTGTACCGTCATTCCGAGCGAAGCGAGGAATCTCTCTCACCCTCTTGAGGAACGCCCGACCCTCCACTTCCGGCATCGGCGTCGAAATGGTACAGTCCTACCCTTGCGTGAGGCGCAATGGACACACCGGAGAAACTCGGCACCCACCAAAAAGCGCTTTCCATCAACCTCGATTCCACCGTCTTCGGCTCTTTCGCCGAAATTGGTGCCGGCCAGGAAGTGGCCCGCTGGTTTCTGCGGGTTGGCGGCGCTTCGGGCACGGTAGCCAAAACCATTTCCGCGTACGACAAAGAAGTCAGCGACGACCTCTATGGTGCCGGAACACGCTATGTCTCCAAACCGCGCCTGCAGGCCATGCTGGACAATGAATGGGGCCAGCTAATAACCCAACTACAGGCTAGTCGCGGTGGTTTCACCAAATTCTTTTCCTTTGTGGACACCATCTCCGCCAGGAACTTCGCTGGCACCAATGACTGTCACGGATGGGTCGGCCTGCGTTTCCTCCGCATGGCCGGTGGTCAACCAAACGATGTCATCCTGCACATCAATCTGCGCGACCCCAGTAACGTCCAGCAACAGGAAGCGGTCGGCATCCTCGGTGTCAATCTGCTCTATGCTGTTCATCACGCCATCCAAAATCCCAGCGAATTCCTCGCCAGCGTATTCGACGACCTCGGCTTACACCGCATCGAAATTGATTGCTTGGAGCTCAGTGGTCCCGCATTCGATCAATGGGATAGCCGCGAGATGCACGCTTTTTTGGTGGCGGGTGGCTTTGCCGAAGCCGTTGTCTTTCCCGCGGACAATCACATTCTCCCGCCCAACGAATTGCTTTACAAACGTGCCTTGGTGCTGGCCCCGGGGAGATTTGGCCAGATCGAACAGCGGTCTATGGATTTAATCAGCTCCACGCTCGCGGAACTTCCGGCCGAGGAACTGAAGGAGAGCAAGGGTGGATTGGGATTGTTTTGCTTGTCCACCACGCCCGGTATACCGGGACTGCAGCCTTTGCCGCTTCAAGAATTGCTGAAAGTCGTGGAGGCTATGTGCCAGAGCGGCTACGGCGTTATGTTGTTCCGCGCGCCTGAACTGTACCAGATGAGCGCCTTCGTCAACCGCTATACCAAATCCCGTATCCATTTTGCTGTCGGACTATCGGTCCTTGTCCGGGTGATGGAAGACAGCTACAAGAATCTCCCGGGCAGCCTGCTCGAAGGCATTTCGCGTTTGTTTAATCAAAATGTGCGCTTGGTCGTCCACCCCATGCCGGCCGACGAATTGGAAAAATGGGTCCACGATGCCGGGGTCACTGGCTGGACTTGGGACCAAACCAACGGTTTGGTCCACGCCGACGAACTGCATCCGGCGAAGCCGCTCGACTACCTCTACAAATACCTGCTCAGTGAATTTTGGATCCTGCCCCGAAGAACCCCCGTCCCCTGATATAAGCGCCGTGTAGCAGCGGCTTTACGCCGCTGCCCGCGGGATTAACCCGCCGCCACTAACAAAGGTGTCATCCTGAGGAGCGCGAAGTTTGCGCGACCAAGGATCTCAACGTAATGACCAAGCAATCGATCCGCCCAACGCCTTATCAATGGCAAAACTCGCAGGCCCGTCCCACGGTGCCAAGCCCCAGCAATTCGATCTGCGGCGACAGATCCTCCGCTTTACTCGGCTCATCGTTCATCAACGCCGTGCTCAAATATTTCTTGTTGTCGTCGCAGAACACCGTAACCACCACGGCATTCGGCGCAATTTTGGCCTGCGCCTGCACCGCCGCCAAAAAGTTACATCCCGAAGAAATGCCCACAGCCAGCCCCAGTGTGGTCGCCAGCTTCTGCGCCATCTGAATCGCGTCGCTGTCGGAAATGCTGATAACTTCGTTGAGTTCTTTCAACTGCACAATTTCCGGCACGAACTCATCAGAAATTCCCTGAATCCGGTGATTGCCAACCTTGCATCCCGTCGTTAGCGTGGGCGATTCCGACGGCTCAACAGGATGAACCCGAATCGAAGCGTCGTGCTGCCGAAGGTATTTCCCCACACCCATCACTGTTCCGCCAGTTCCCACTCCCGCCACAAATGCCTGTGGCCTTTTCCCAACCGACAGCAGTTGCGACCAAATTTCCGGCCCGGTCGTTCTTTCGTGCGCTTCAGAATTGGCTGGGTTCGAAAATTGCCGTGGCAGAAAAACATCCTTCCGCGACGCCGCAAATTCCTCGCACATGCGGATGCTACCCAGGAATCCCCCGTCTCCCTTGCTAACCGATACCACTTCCGCGCCATAACTTCGAATCAGGTGTACCCGCTCCGGGCTCATCCAGTCCGGCATGAAAATTTTCACCGGGTGCCCCAACATGCGGCCGATCGCCGCAAACGAAATGCCCGTGTTTCCGCTGGTCGCTTCCGCGATCGTGTCTCCAGGCGCAATTTTCCCTTCGGCATACGCTCGTTCCAGAATGCACAAGGCCATGCGGTCCTTGATGCTGCCCGTCAGGTTCAGATACTCGGACTTGCCAAACAGCATCCGATGCGTGCCGTTATAGCGGAAGTGGATGGAAACCAGCGGCGTATTGCCAACCAGCCGGGTCAACGCTTTAAGCTTGGAAACGGGTACTTCAATGGTAGTGGCCATAACAATTCCTTTGTTACACGTTTGGCCGTTTTCGGCAAGGCCCCAGCGCACGCTCCAACCATCGCACGTAGGTATTTGAGATGATTGCAGTTAGCCAGCCCCAAAAATCCGCCGCCATTAACTGCGCCTTGCCACGAGCCGTTGCTACGCGTAGGTTTCTTTACCTATGTAGGGGCCTTGTAGGGCCCGCTTTCCGAAGCGGGCCGTCAGTTTTTCTTTTGTTAGGGCATGGTTTCAGTAGCTGAGCCCTGCTTGCCGAGGGTTTCAAGCCACAGCGGTTTGATCAATTCTCGCGCGCCCGTTACTTCCCGCTCTCGTCGTGCGCGCACACCGCCAAAATGTACCAGGCGTCGTGCGGCAGCCACTGTTCCTGCCAGCGCCAATCATTGTCCGCGCCAGTCTCTTTGTAGTGCAGGTTGTAATCGATTCCGTCTCCGTCCTTGAATCCACCGGTGATTCCATTCGAAATCCCGCCCGGTGCGTTCGTAAATTCCCACGAATCAAAGAACATATATTGCGGATTGTTTCGGCCTACACCATTCATCATCGACGAATCAAATGGATTCAGCCCCAGAATCCAGTTGAGTTGTGCGGTAGCAAATGAACGCAGCTCCTTCTGGAATTCCGGATCATCGGGAAATTGCCGCGCAGCCAATCGCGCCGCAGCCGCCAGTGACGCCAGCCGCGCATTTTCGCCCTGCCACCATGGCGCCACTTCCGTATTGTGCGGAAAGAAGAACCCGACGCTGCGATTGCCATCTTTATCCTGTGTAAGCTGCCGCGCGTAATCGAACGGATTGTTCACGTCATGGTTCATCGCCAGTTGCGCCTGCAACGATTTCTTCACAGTTTCGCGTACCTTCTCCTGCATATCCGCGCTGGCGATCTGCCCGTAATAAAACAGGCTCACCACCGGCAAACCCGCGTCCGCAGCGTGGAAGAACGGGCGAGTGCCATCGTCGGCCCGGAAATAATTCGTATACGAACCGTTGCTGATCAGCCGCCCCATCAGGCTGGCCGCCCGCTTATCCGCCGCTGCCTTGTACACCGGCTTCTTCGTCGCTCGGTAAAGTTCCGTCGCGGCCGTCAACGCGCAATAATCGTCCACAATATTCTCCTTGCCGTCGTTGGTCAGCTTGGGATTATTTTTCTCCAGAAAATCGAACGCCTCTTCCGCCGCCTTCAGGTAATCCGCATTCTTGAATTCCCCCGAGAATGGATACGTGCTCGCGATCGCCAGTGCGGCAATGGCCACGCCTCCCCCCGACCGGTAGCTCACCTCATATTCCAGATCATTGTTGGCCTGTTCGATCAGGTCGCGCGGACTCTGCCCACTCTGCTGGTAAATCCCGAACTTTTTCATTTCGCCCGCGATTTTCCGCTTTTCGGGTACCTGGTTGGATCCGCCGGTGGACACCGAACGATAAAACGATCCGTCCGGGACTTTCAGACGTACCAGGTAATCCGCTCCATACATCGCCTCATCCAGCATGTGGTCCTGATATCGAACCGTTTCCGGCACCACTCGCTCGGTCAACAGCTCATTGCCCTTGAACATGTTGTAGATCACCAGCGGAATCTGTTGCGGATTGAAATATGTCGAGAACGACAGGTGTGACAAGTGCTTGCCGTAATCCCCCGTGGCGTCCCACCATCCGCCATGCGCATCCACCGTTCCCTCTTTCTTGCCGTCAAAATGCAGGTGCCGGTCCGCCTGGTCCATCCTGCCGCTGCTCCGCTCTTCCTTAAAGTAATAAACGGCGTCCTGCAGCGTGTTGCGCTCCAGAATCAGTTTCTGAATCAGGAACGGATACGATTGCACCGTATGGTCACCGGAGGTGCATGCAAGATAGAACTTGCCCTCCGTGGTGAACGAATCAAAATCAATGGTCCAGAAATTCCAGTCACGCCACTTCTCCACCGGCCCCGCATGTTTCGCGGGAATATCCAGCACCTTGTGATGATCGCCGGCATCGTTCAGCGTGCAGCCCGTGAACTGATCCTGCGCGCTGCCCAGAATCGCCGCGTGCTTTGCTCCGACAGCGTTGTACCCAACCTGGTTAGTCAAAACTTTGGCTTCCTGCGCTTGGAGCGCGGGCAACATCATCAATGCGAACGTGCCAAGCAAAGTCATTCTTGAGAATAGACGCATGGAACCCTCGGATCTGCTGTTGAGTTTTCGGTGCATAGAGTACACTGCAGGTTCGCTGGAGCGATCGAGATGGCGAGCACCGTTCCTACCTACTTTAAAACGTTTTAGCACAAAACGCGAGTGGATTGAACTCTCGCCGAGCCGCCGCTGTCAGGTCCGTTGGATCCGCCACATTGTCTAAACCGGCCTACCAAATTGCTCGTCATTCCGAGCGAAGCGAGGTACGGGTTTCCATCGCGCCTTCTGCGATGAATCTCTCTTCTCCTCTCGTCGCACTTCATTGCGTTAGACTACTCCTTCGTGTCCTTCAGACCCCATCTCCGCGCTCTCCTCGTGCTCGTTTGTCTCAACGCTTTCCTATTCCCCCCGAACGCCCCGTCGCAAAATTTCCCCGACATCAAGCCAAGCCCTCAGCAAACCGCCTGGCAAGACCTCGAAATCGGCATAATCATCCACTTCGGCACCAATACCTTCCTGGATCGTGAGTGGGGCGACGGCACCGCCGATCCCGCCATCTTCAATCCCACCAATCTCCATGCCGAACAGTGGATTCGCTCAGTCAAAGCCGCCGGTGCAAAGTACGTCATCCTCGTAGCCAAGCATCACGACGGCTTCTGCCTCTGGCCCAGTGAACTGACGAATTACAGCGTGAAAAGCAGTCCCTGGAAAGCTGGCAAGGGTGACTTGGTGAGCGAAGTCTCCCAGGCCGCGCGAAAAAATGGCCTGCAATTCGGCATTTATCTTTCCCCCTGGGATCGCCACGATCCCCGTTACGCCGATCCTCCTGCCTACGACAAATATTACCTGGGCCAACTGGACGAACTCGCCTCCCATTACGGCGAGTTAGTGGAATTTTGGATGGATGGCGCGGGCAGTGCCGGCCACACCTACGATTTCGACCGCATCGTCCAGCAGTTGCGCATGTGGCAGCCAAACACCCTGGTGTTCGCCGATGTCGCGCTCTACAAATACGCCGACCTGCGCTGGGTCGGTAACGAAGACGGTCGCGTGCCTTACGAGAATTGGAACGTCGTCGACCGCACTGGCTATCTGCGTTGGCGCCCCGTCGAAGCAGACGCGCCGCTGCGCAAGCTCCACTGGTTTTGGCACCCTAACGACGAAGCCAGCCTGAAAAGCCTCGCGGAATTGCTCGACGATTACGATCAAACGGTAGGCCGCGGCGCGCAACTCATGCTGGGCATCGCTCCGGATCGCACTGGCCGCGTTCCGGACGCCGATGTGGCCCGCCTGAAGGAATTCGGCGAAGCCATCCGCAAACGTTATAGCCACAATCTCATCGCGGAAAATCACGCCCACGGCTCCGCCACCGAAGCCTTGGATGGTAATCTCGACACCTTCTGGTCCGCCCCCGAAGGTTCACATCACGCCATCATCGAAGTGAATTTCGACAAGCCGGTAACCTTCGATTGCGCCTTAACCATGGAATGGCTCAACGACGGCCAGCACGTCCAGCACTACGCCATCGAAGTCCAACAAAATGGCAAATGGATCCGCATCGCGGAAGCTCAGGCCATCGGCCACAAGAAGATCGATCACTTCCTACCAGTAACAGCTCAACGCGTCCGCCTGAATCTGCTAGCCACCACCGCCCCAGCCCACATTCGCGAGTTCCAGCTATACAACACCGCCTCATCACAATGATCTCGTTCAAGCGTTTCTTCCGCGTTCCTCCCGCGATGCCTGTATAGCGAAAGCCCCGCCGGCAAAACACTCTATATACTCGCCAAACGGTGAAGTACGAGGAGGGCCTCAATGCCGCTAATTCAGGTAGTCATGGTTTTGATTGTGGTCGGCGTTTTGTTATGGCTGATCAACCGCTTCATACCTATGCAAGGCACCATCAAATCCATTCTCAACGGCGTCGTGGTAATCGCCGTGGTCCTATGGCTGCTCAACGTATTCGGCCTGTTCCATTCCTTTGCGAACATTCGTGTCGGCTCGTAACGCGTCGGTTCCACCCCCTTAGTAGTGGCGAGTAGTGGCGCCACATACCAAGCTTGCATTTTCGCTTTTCCAGTAAAGCCACCTCCTAGGTGTTCGCCGTCACACACTCCCGTGCTCAATGCACTGGCTTCCTCCCACCTCCAGGCAGACCCTCGCACCAGAGGTCTCCCCATGACAAATCCCAAGGTCGCCGATCTTGCAGGTCCCGGCATCGGCAATTACGAAGAACTCGAGAAGATCCTCCCTTCCGACTACAGCAGCTCTCTCAATCGCCGCGATACCCAGAAAGCCATCTTCGCCGTTAAACGCTTCATCGAGGACCATCTCTGCAAAGAGTTGAACCTCATCATGGTCACCGTGCCGCTTCTCGTGGACATCGAAAGCGGCGTCAACGACATGCTCGATCGCGATGGTTCCCGCACTCCCATTCAATTCCACATTTCCAATGATCGCGATAAGCATCCCGTCGATGCTCAAATCGTTCAAGCCGCCACCAAGTGGAAGAGAACCGCTCTTCGCTATTTCGGCATGCGTCTCGGCGAAGGTCTCTGCACCGACATGCGCGCCGTCCGCAAGGACTACTTCCTCGATCACGATCACAGTGTCTATGTCGATCAGTGGGACTGGGAACGCGTCATGTCCCCGGAACAGCGCAACCTCGATTTCCTCAAGGAAATCGTCAACAAAATCTGGAAGGTTCTGACTGACGCCGAACTCTACGCGCAGGAGCTTTTTCCCGATCTGCGCTCCAAAAAATATCCCAACCTCCCTCAGAAACTGACCTTCCTCCACGCCGAAGAGTTGCTACACATGTATCCAGACCTGCCGCGAAAACAGCGAGAGACCGCCATCCTCCAGCAGTGCCCAGCCCTCTTCATCACCGGCATCGGCCATCCGCTCGAGGACGGCTATCCTCACGAAATGCGCGCAGCGGATTACGACGATTGGGTCACACCTACTAAGACCATCGACGGCAGACAGTGTCATGGCCTCAATGGCGACATTCTGGTCTGGAACCATGTCACCAAGCGTCGTCACGAACTCAGCTCTATGGGCATTCGCGTCAACGCCGAAACCCTGAAAAAGCAGCTTGAACTGTCCGCTCAACTCGACTTCCTGAAATTCCCCTACCACCAGGCCATCTTGAAAAACGACATTCCTCTCAGCATTGGTGGTGGTATCGGCCAATCGCGCACTCTCATGCTGATACTCCGCAAAGCCCACCTTGGCGAAGTCACCGTAAGCGTCTGGCCTCAAATTTTGAAAGACATTTGCGCCAAGAAAAATATCCACGTACTGGAATAAAAAAATAAAAATAGCGAGCGAAACAGGCAGTCGGTTCGGTCATGGGGACGATGAAAGTTCCGGCTGCCCGTTCTTTTTTCCTTACACCGGCTCCCCGACGATCATTCCGATCTACCTTCAATGTCCCAGAAACTTCTCGATCTTCGTCAATTCCGCATCCGCCATATCAAAATATTTCTGAGCATTCTTCAGATCTTGCGCCTTCAACGCCGTATTCCCTTTCGCCATGTAAAGCTGCATCCGTTGTTCCGATGACGCGATATCCGCCCTCAGGTTGTATCCCGCTGCAGTCTGCTGTTGTCGCAGCGTCTCCACACTTTGTGTAGCCGTCTCCGCCCGAATATTCAACTTATCCGCTTCATCCTCCACTTTGGCAATTTCTTCCGGCGTAGGTCCCGGCGGCGCTTCTGCAACCGGCGGCGTCTCTGGTTGAGAAGGGGTCGTGTTATTGTTCGTGGCATTCTGGCTGGCCTTCCCCTTCGCCGCTGGCTTGTCGGACATCGTCACCGCACCAGTTTGTGCGTCCACGTGCATGCTTCCTTGCGGGCTGTCGATAGACACATTGCCGTTCGCGTCTACCTTCAAGCTTCCCTTGTCACCACCCTCGATCGAAACTAATGGCTTCGAGCTCGTGCCTGTTGCTCCGCTGGTGTCCCCATTTGCCGAGGAAGTATTGGTCGGGTTGTCTTTTCCCTTCGGCGCGAACACCGCCTTATTCGCGTCGGCGTGGGTACCGTAATGCCGTGGAATATACATGCCCGCCGCTATGATCACCGCCACTCCCAGCAATGCGCCTATCGCCAGCCACGCGGTCCGGCTCCCACTCGGCCGCGCCACCAGCGGCGGAACTGCACCAACACCTGCGGGTGTAAGAGGTGAAGTCATCGGCACGGTAGCGGGCGCCGGAGTCGCTGAACGTACCGGCTCTGGAGTAGGCATGCGCACCGGAGCGGGCGTAGGAACTCGCGGTGTGAGCGGCGTGTCCACCAGCGTGGTGGCTCCCGAAGGCTTGCTTGCCGGAGCTTCGGGCGTCGGCGTAACCGCGGTTGTATTCGACGCAGGCAACTGGCTCACTTCCACGCTGCTCAGCGCTGCCCGAAACGCATCCGCGGTCTGAAACCGATTGGCTGGGTCCTTCGCCATCGCCATCATAATGATTTCGTTCAGCCCCGCCGGCAAATCGCCCCGCAACGTGATCGGTTCCGGAGGCGTTTCATTCAGGTGCGCGGTCATCAGCGAGTATTGCGAATCCCCTTGGAACGGCAGCTTTCCTGTCAGCATCTCGTACAACGACGCTCCAAACGAATAAATGTCCGAGCGCGCATCCGCCACTTCGCCCCGTACCTGCTCCGGCGGCATGTAATTCAACGAACCCAGCGTTGTTCCCGTGGAAGTGATCGAGCCGTCTGTGATCGACCGTGCGATGCCAAAGTCCATCAGCTTCACCACGCCCTGCGGCGTCAGCATCATGTTCGCCGGCTTGATGTCCCGGTGGATGATGTTCTGCTTGTGTGCGTAGCTGAGTGCCGAAAGCACCTGGTCGGCATACTTCACTGCATCTGCGGTTGAAAGCGGAGCGCGCGCCACCCGGTTTGCCAAGGTCTCACCTTCCACAAATTCCATGATCATCACCAACCGGTTTTCGTACGTCAGCGCCGTACGCAATGCCGCGATATTCGGGTGATTCAATGTTGCCAGCAGCCGAATCTCTCGTAGAAAACGATCCGCCAATCCCTGGTGACCGCTCAAATCCGGCAACAGAACCTTCATGGCTTCGACACGGTCAGAGATTACGTTGCGCACCTTATAGACTTTGCCCATCCCTCCCATGCCCAGAATCGAGAGGACCTCGTAGTCGCCGACGTGTTGCCCAACGGTAAATTCAGCACTCATAGATCCTCCAGCGGTGATGCATTGCGTCCACCGAGATTACAACAAAATGCTTGCCCCAAAATACAACCAGCCCGCACGAAGCGGCTGCGGGCTGGCTCAGTCTAACTGATGCCAAGAAGATTAATTCTTAACCACGTCGCCGACCTTCGCGGGTCCAGAGCCGTTGAAAGTTGCCGTCGCGGAATCGTCATCTACTTCGGTAACGGTGGCATCTCCGATTTTGTCTTCCACGGACTTGATCACCTTGCCGGTCGCGGGGTCTTTCACCACGCGGACCTGCCGCGTAATTACCAATCGGTCTCCCACTTTCACTCCGGCTTTCTTCCCAACATTCAAAATCAGCGTATTTCCCGTGGCATCCGCCACCAGACCAGAGATTGTCACCACCCGCTCAGGGATCTTCTCCGCCTCGTCATCCAATTTAGCCCCGACGTCATCCACCGCCTTATGGGTGGCTTCTCCAAGTATCGTGTTCGCAAAATTGCTGCTGCCCATATCCAGTCCGCCGCCTCCACCACCAGTCCAGCCGCCTCCTCCACCGAGCAGGGAAGTGCCGGATCGCGTCGACTGGCCGGTGCCTTCCACTGAGGCCAGGATCTCCCCCGTGGATACGTTAATCACCCGTGCCGTGATCCCGACAACCGCTTTCGCTTTGCTGGTTCCCACTCCGCCCAGTCCGAACTTGCCAAGTCCGTATCCCCCTCCGCCTATATTCGTGTGCTGGTCGTCGCGCCCAAATTGCGTGATTGATCCAATGATGATGGCGTCCACTCCAAGCACCTTCCCGATTTTTGCTGCGGTGTTGGAGTCCGCCCGGTCACTATTCGAAAAATTTTGTTCGGCCAGAATCTTGTCCAGTGCGGAACGTTCCACCAACCGGTATTTCCCGTCCTTCAGCAGCTTATCCACCAGCATGTCCGAAATGCCTTTTCCAATGTCCTGATCGGAACCAAATATCTGCGCAACGTAGGTGCGCACCGTCCCATAGTCAAAATTCATAATTGTGACCAACTTCTTAGGACCTGCCGCGGCAGCTGCAGGTGCCGTGGCCGCTGTTTCTTGAGCCAGTGCCGGCCCACCTATCCATATGGCGGCGAAAACGAGCAAACTGACACGGGTAATTCGGCCGAGCAGCATGTGAGGGCTCCTTGATGCAGGCGGTGCTTGCGGATGGCGTCGAGGACCTTAGCCCGTCTGCGAAATGCCGTTATCTTAATGAAATGTCCTAGACTGTGGCAACGAATCATTTCCTGGCCTGGAAGCTCCTGACAACCCCCTGTGGTTTATATCCATGCTCACTGAAGCTTGTATTAAACTAATCCCGCGCACATTTACAGGATGAGCCCCCATATCCTTCGCGAACCTCGCTGGCCCGCGTTCGTCGCCATGTTGGCTGCCGCCTCTGTCTATCTGGCGCTCCCCGAGCCACTCTCCGTTGGTCCTGGCTGGTTGTTGCTGGTCATTATTCTGCTCTTGCTTGTTCCCATCGTAATTTCTAATCGGCGCGGCGATTACAATGTGACGCGCATCCTCACCTTTGCTGCCAACATCATCATCACTGTCGCCATGATTGCTTCTCTCGTTCTTCTGGTGCAGGGCATCCCCGGCCATTTGGAATCGCCAAAGGCTTTGCTGCGCTCGGCGGCCGCCCTGTGGATCGCCAACATTCTCATATTCGCTTTGTGGTATTGGAAACTGGATGCGGGCGGCCCGTTGAGCCGCGAGGCTCCCGGCGGGTTGTCCAAAAGCGCGTTTCTCTTCCCACAAATGGCCCGCGAAAATGCGGACCTGTCTTGGTCTCCCCACTTCGTCGACTATCTTTTTCTCGCCTTCAACACCAGCACCGCCTTCTCTCCCACCGATACCGCGGTGCTCTCGCGCTGGGCCAAGCTCGCTACCATGCTCCAGTCCCTTATTTCTCTAGCCATCATCGCCCTGCTAGCCGCCCGCGCTGTGAACATTCTCTAACTTGTCGGCTCACTCTCCACTAAGTTGTTGGGCCCACCCGAATACCGTCATTCCGAGCGCAGCGAGCGCGCTTTTAACCTCAAACCACGTCCACCCGTGCGTCACTCAAAAGAAAACAAAACCGTCATTCCGAGCGCGGCGAGGTACGAGTTTCCATCGCGCCTTCTGCGATGAATCTCTCTTTTCTTGGCCCTGTTCTTCGCCTTAAAAATGGAGCGGCGGTCTTGTAAGAACCGCGCGGTTTCAACCCCAACCCACATACACCACTTCGTTGACAAAGCCCCTTTCAGCCTCTAAACTTATATTTTGTCTACAGAGGGAAAGGTGTGACTGATTGCAATGAGGACGTACGTAGCCAAAGGTGACGAAGCAGAAGCGCTCAAGGTGGGCGCTCAGTGGTTTGTCTTGGACGCGACCGATAAGGCCCTCGGCCGCCTGGCGACCAAGGCAGCACGGATTCTGATTGGCAAGGATAAGGCCAGCTTTACTCCTTATCTGGACTCTGGTGACCACGTTGTCGTAATTAACGCCGACAAGGTCAAGATGACCGGGAACAAAGTGGAGCAGAAGGTGTACTACTCCCACAGCGGTTACCCCGGTGGACTGAAGGCTGTGCCGGCCAAGCGCGTCCGCGAAAGCAAGCCCGAGTGGATGGTGCGCGAAGCTATCGTCGGCATGTTGCCAAAGAACAAGCTGCGCGCCAGTCGGGCTAAGAAGTTGCGCGTTTACCGCGATGCCGCGGGATTAGCCCGTCATGCTGGGCAGAAGCCGCAGGCCGTCGCGTTCTAGAAGTTCCCCTGGCTTTGCCGGGTTGCACGAGAGTTTCCGCACGTTGGCTGTTCCTTTCTAAGTGGTGCCTTAGCGGGGAGCCTTCCGAGCGTGAAGTTCGAAATCAGCGGATTCGTCTCGCCATTTGGCGCTTTTTTTGAGTTTCTTGAGGAGGAGCATTGAGTACTTCCGAAACGCCCACTTTGGGCAATAAGACGTGGTTTCACGGCACGGGACGCCGCAAGGAATCTATCGCGCGTGTATTCGTCCGCGCGGGCAGCGGCAAGTTCACGGTGAACGGACGCCCCGCTAAGGAATATTTCCCCAATCATGCGTGGGAGCACGACGCCACTGAGCCGCTGAAGTTCACCAGCCTGCTGGACCAGGTAGACGTTGTGTGCACCGCCAAGGGTGGCGGCGTTGGTGGTCAGTCTGGAGCGGTCCGCATGGGATTGTCTCGCGCGATCAGCCGCTTCAACCCCGAACTTCGTCCCGCGCTTCGTAAGAACGGTTTTTTGACCCGCGATTCGCGCATGAAGGAACGCAAGAAGTACGGGCAAAAGGGCGCCCGTAAGCGCTTCCAGTTCACCAAGCGTTAATCGCTTGGGCGCGGGTATCGCCTGGCCCCAACGTGTTGTCATCCTGAGGAGCGTTTTTCGCGATTAAGGATCTCAACCGCAGGCGCTTGGCAAGACTTTATGAGCTCTGGCGGCAGGACGAAAGTCATGTCACCAAGATCATGGCCGGCAAGAAGCCGGCAAGAGGCTGTTGCGTCGTTCCCCATGTAGTTCTGGCTTTATGCCAGCGGCTGGATGCGGAAGCGGCGAAAAGCAGCTACCTACTAAGGAGGAAAAGTGGCAGTAGAAATCACCATGAAGGAGCTGCTGGAGGCCGGTGTTCATTTCGGTCACCAGACGCGCCGTTGGAATCCCAAGATGAAGGAGTACATCTTCGGGGAGCGCAATGGCATTCACATTATCGATTTGCAGAAAACGCTGAAGATGTTCCGCGAAGCCAGCCGCTTTGTCAGCGAAATCTCCAGCCACGGTCGTACCGTCTTATTTGTTGGCACCAAACGCCAGGCACAGGAAGCCATTGCGGAGGAAGCCAAGCGCGCCGGTGCCTACTTCGTGAATCACCGCTGGTTAGGTGGCACGCTCACCAATTGGGCCACGCTGCAGAAGTCCATTAAGCGGCTGAAGCTCCTGAAAGCCATGACCGAAGACGGCCGCATGGAGCAGCTCTCCAAGAAAGAGCGCGCGCGGTTGGATCGCGAAATGAAGCACCTGTTTCAGAATTTGGAAGGCATTGAGAATATGGCGCAGTTACCGGACGCGCTCTTCGTGATCGATTCGAATGCCGAAGAAATTGCGGTCAAGGAAGCTCGTCGTATGGGGATTCCCGTGGTCAGCGTTGTGGATACTAATTGCGATCCCGATATGGTCGACTGGATTATTCCCGGGAATGACGATGCTCTTCGCGCGATCCGCTTGTTCACCACCAAGATTGCCGATTCCGTCGCCGAGGGCCGCAGCATTTTCGAGCAATCCCAGGTTGCCGATCAGAAGGTTGCCGCCGATCAAGCCCTCGAAGCCGGTGTCGAATATGTGGACACCAGCGCTTACGAGCAGTACGAGAAACAGGAAGGCGATTTCGTCGAAGGCTCCGAGGCTTTCATCGAAGCCGCCGAAACCACTGTTCCTCCCGATGAGGAAAAGCGCTAATACACGCGCAAGGCTATTTTCAGTTCCTTGGCCCGGCGCAGCGATGCAAATTGTTGCCGGGCCATTTTTCTACAGCTGTATACAGCTCCGTCATTCCGAACGGAGTCTTCGGAGTGAGGAATCCCTCTTCGATGTAGGGAAAGCGACCGTCGAAAGTTTTCAGTATTCTGTCTAGAATAGAGAGAAAAGGATGAGTACAAGCAAACCAGTCATGGAAATCCCCGCAAAGCTCGTCAAAGAACTTAGAGAGCGCACCAATGCCGGCTTCAGCGATTGCCGTGCCGCCCTCGTCGAAGCCAACGGCGACATCGAAAAAGCGATCGACGTTCTTCGCAAAAAGGGACAGGCCGCTGCCGCCAAGAAGGCCGCCCGCGAAGCTACCGAAGGTCTGATCGGCCACTACATTCATGCCGGCGGAAAGATTGGCGTAATCGTCGAGATCAACTGCGAAAGCGATTTCGTCGCTCGCACCGAGGCCTTCCAGCGGCTTTGCCACGACTTGGCCATGCACATTGCCGCGGTCGATCCCCGCTACATTCGTCGCGAGGATGTCACCCCCGAAATGCTCGAACGCGAGCGCGAGATCTATATGGCTCAGGCGCGCGCCACCGGCAAGCCGGAACAGGTGATCCAGAAAATCGTGCAAGGCAAAATGGAAAAGTTCTACGAAGAAAGTTGTCTCTACGAGCAGCACTACATCAAGGACGAAACGCAAACCATCAGCGAGATGATCAATGCCGCCATTGCCAATCTTGGCGAGAACATCACCGTCCGCCGCTTCGCCCGTTTCAAAGTAGGTGAGGCCGGCGCCTCTTCCGCCGCCCCCTCTTCCGAACCCACTCCGGTTCCCGAGAACGCCTAAGCGCCACTCCTATCCCGTTTGTGTAGGGCCCGCCTTCCGAGGCGGGCTTCCTTCTTTTACTTTTTTTGGGCGCTCGAGTGCGGTGCCCCACATGCCGATTTAGCATGTGGGCTCTTGGGCTGCCTTCTTGCGTCCACTGCCACCGATGTCCTCCCTGTACCCCCAGCACACGCTATATCCCCGATTGTTTGCTACAATCTGCAAGGTTTCGCCCAGAGTTAACGGAGACACATGCCACCGAAATCCAAATCGGTAACCAAAGACACCAGGAAAAAACCCGCCTACGAACGCATCTTGCTCAAATTGTCCGGAGAATCTCTGCAAGGACCGCAAGGCTTTGGCATTGACGGACAAACCGTCTACGAAATTGCCAAAGAATTGCGTAATGTGGACAAACTCGGTGTGCAGATTGCCATTATGGTTGGTGGTGGCAACATCTTTCGCGGCGCTCGTCAGAAGGGTTTCGAAATCGATCGCGCCACCGGCGACTACATGGGCATGCTGGCAACTGTTCTGAATGCTCTGGCCCTTCAGGATGCCCTCGAGAAGGTCGGCGTTCATACTCGAGTGCAAAGCGCCATCGAAATGCACCAGGTCTGCGAGCCATTTATTCGCCGTCGTGCCACCCGTCACCTCGAAAAGGGCCGCGTGGTTATCTTCGCCGCCGGCACCGGTAATCCCTATTTTTCAACCGACACTGCCGCTGCTTTGCGTGCAATGGAGATTAAAGCGGACGTGATCCTCAAGGCCACACGCGTGGACGGCATCTACGACGCTGACCCGGAAAAAGTAAATGACGCCAAGTTCTTCGCCGAAATCACCTATCGCGAGGTGCTGCACAAGGATCTCAAGGTCATGGATGCCACCGCTATCTCGCTGTGCATGGACAATGGCATGCCCATCGTTATTTTCAATATGCATAAGCCAGGCAACATTCGTCGCGCGGTCCTTGGAGAACGCGTTGGCTCCATCGTTTCGCCGAATTGACCGCGATCCGCCACAGCATTCAGCTTTGAGGATTAGTTTTTCAAGCTTCCGCATCCGGGGATCCGAGTGAAATCGGAGATGTTGCAGGAATCGTTTACAATTAAGAATTTGGAACGTTAGAACGTAACAGATCGTCCGAGGATGGAATCATGACTACAATCACCACCACGAAAGAAGCGCAAGCTGCCGCAAAGGTCCGCATGGAAAAAGCCGTTGACGATTTTCGAAAGGAATTGGCTGCCGTTCGCACCGGGCGCGCCAATGTTTCCATTCTCGATCATGTGCGCGTTGACTATCACGGTACGCCCATGCCGGTGAACCAACTCGGCAGCGTCACCATTCCCGACGCCAGCATGCTGGTCATCTCCCCTTGGGATCCCAGCGCCGTCGCCCTAATCGACAAGGCCATCCGCTCCTCCGATCTGGGCCTCAACCCAACCAACGATGGCAAGGTCGTGCGCATCCCCATTCCTTCCCCAACCGAGGAACGCCGCAAGGAATTGGTCAAGCACATCCACAAAGCCCTCGAAAATCACCGCACCGCCATTCGCAATATTCGCCGCGACCTCAAAGAAGCCATCGACAAGCTCGAAAAAGAAAAGAAGATCAGCCAGGACGAACAAAAGCGCGCCCTCGAAGAACTCGACAAAGTCTCCCAGTCCGAAACCAAGAAGGTCGAGGAACTCTCCGCCTCCAAAGAACGAGAAGTGATGGAAATCCGCTAAAGCTATCCACGATGCTTTCGCAAGGCCCGCCTCCCCGGGCGCGCATTTGCTTTTTCCACCTCGCTTTCGTCACATCTCGGCTTCTCAGGCAGCCGAAAACTTCTAGATCGTCATTCCGAGCGAAGCGAGGTAATGTTTTCCATCGCGCTTTCCGCGATGAATCTCTCTTGCGACACAACTCTCGGGCAGCATCGTTGTGAAAGCGCCGCCCAACCCAAAACGGTGCTAAACTTTCGCGGCACAAACACCTCAGGAGGTGCCCATGGCAACCAGTTCGGCGACGCCGCGGAGTTTCGCAGCAAACGAGGGTACTTTGGGAGCGCTGTGGGTCATTTACGGAATTATTCGCATAGTCGTGGCAATTTTTCTCATTCTGTATAGCGGCGTAGCAACGGTTATGTTTGGCGCGCTTCTCTCCCGGGTGGGCAATCCTTTCTTTTGGATGGGCCTGTTCCACCTCTTTTACGATGCAGCTATCATTGTTGCGATAGTTGCTGGTGTTCTTGGGCTCCTTGCTGGATTCGCTCTACTCGGCCGCAAATCCTCGGCCCGCTCGCTGTCGTTGTTGGCCGCGTTCTTCTCCGTCTCCGACCTTCCTCTCGGCACTACTCTTGGCATCTACACGATGGTTGTTTTCTTCCGCTGAACTCATGGTCTGAAGGTGGCTCTTGGGTTTTCTTCTCCACCGGCTTCCCCCCAAAAAAGCAAACCGTCATCCCGAGCGCAGCGAGGGATCTCTCTTCGTTCCCTGCGTCTTGCCCACTCACGCAGCATGCCGAAAAACCCCCAAACCTCATTCCGAACGTAGTCTTCGGAGTGAGGAATCTCTCTTGGGTTTTACCTTCCCTGTGACGGGCGGCTGGCACACCCTCGGCCTCCACTGCGGGGTGTTCCTCCGATAAGAATAACGAGAGGATCATCTCAGCCAACTAGGAAGATACTATGGCCGAGGCGTGGGTGCCGCACCCTTTGGTTTGCAAGGGTGCGGGTGTGCCGGTCCAGCGCCACCCGTTGCGGCGTTACTATGTAGGCCACGGCCTACAAAGCGTTTCAAATTCTTCGCCATCGACGTGCGGAACTTGGCAGAGCTAATCCAACTTAGTCGTCGAGTCCGGATAGGTAATCTGCGTCAGCCGAATCATGGCGTCATAAGTGAAGCTATCCGCTTATCCCACCTTCGTTGACTTACCCCACCATGCACCCTAAGATGCAAAACATGCCGGATCCTCCGTCTCTGATCGGTCAAACCATCTCTCATTATCGAATTCTGGAAAAGCTCGGAGGCGGCGGCATGGGCATCGTTTACAAAGCCGAGGACACCGATCTTCGTCGTTTTGTGGCACTCAAATTCCTGCCCGATGGATTGGCCCGAGACCCGGAAGCCCTCACACGTTTCCAGCGCGAAGCCCAGGCCGCATCCGCACTCAATCATCCGAACATTTGCACTATCTATGAAATTGGATCGGACGACGGCCGCCCGTACATTGCCATGGAGTTCATGGATGGCGTGACCCTGAAACAGGGCATTGGTGGCCAGCCGCTTCACACCGATCTGCTTCTTTCTCTCGCCACGGAAATTGCCTATGCGCTTGACGCGGCCCATTCCGAAGGCATCGTTCATCGCGACATCAAGTCCACCAACATCTTCATCACCAAACGTGGCCACGCCAAAATTCTCGATTTCGGCTTAGCCAAAGTTGGTCCCGCCAACCGCTCTCAGAGCCAGGTCGAATCTGCCGATACTTTGACCAATGCCATGCTTGAGCCATACGCCATCACCAACCCGGGTTCCACTATGGGCACCGTCGCTTATATGTCCCCCGAGCAGGTGCGTGCCCGCGAACTCGATGCCCGCACGGATTTGTTTTCTTTCGGCGTGGTTTTATACGAAATGGCCACCGGCGTCCTGCCCTTTCGCGGCGAAAGCCTTGGCGTTATTCTCTCCGCGATTCTCAACGACGCTCCGGTTCCTCCTTCGCAATTGAACCCCAACCTATCCATCGAACTCGAACGCATCATCATCAAGGCCCTCGAGAAAGACCGCAATCTGCGCTATCAGAGCGCCGCGGAAATGCGTGCCGACCTTCAGCGCTTGTCACGGGACGCGGAGTCGGGGCGCTTCGCCATCAGCAACAGCGGTCTCGGAATTTCTGGCGTCGCACGCGATCGCCGCGCCGCAATCTCCACCCCAACTCGAATCACGCCTCCCGGCACTCCGCGCCCCAGACCCAGGGGCCGCCCCTGGCTCATTGGTGCGATCATCGTGGCGGTAATTCTGTTGGCCGCTCTGTTGCGCTGGCTCATGACTCCGACTCTCCCGCTCAAGGTCTGGGGCGCGGTTCAAATCACCAACGATGGTCAAGCCAAACTTCTCGCGGGTACGGACGGGTCGCGGCTCTACCTTCAGTACACTTCCTCGGTGATTGGCAATTCCTCTTCCATCGGCCAGGTTTCTGTTTCTGGTGGAGAAGTCGTGCCCATCTCCGCTCCTACACTCAGCATGAAAATTCTCAGTGTCTCGGCCGACGGTTCATCGCTCCTCGTCTCCGACGAGCCCGGCACTGCGTTTGACGGGCCTCTCTGGGCTCTGCCGGTGCTCGGAGGTTTGCCCCGCCGTCTCGGGGATACTGCCGGACACGCGGGCGCATGGTCTCCCGACGGCCAAAAACTGGTCTACGCTAAGGGCAACGATCTTTTCTTGGCCAAGAGCGACGGCTCCGAATCGCACCTGCTCGTCAGTATGGCGGGTTGGCCATCGTCCCCGCATTGGTCCCCGGATGGCAGCGTGCTGCGCCTCACTCTCTTAGATCAGAAAGCCAACGCCAGTGCGCTCTGGGAAGTCTCCTCCGATGGCAAAAACGCGCACCCTTTACTCTCGGGTTGGCGTACTCCGCCATCGGAGTGTTGCGGTGCCTGGACCGCTGGAGGGAAGCACTTTGTCTTCTCGTCTCAAAACAGCATCTGGGAACTGCCAGAGCAAAACAGTTGGTTCCACAAACAAGCTCCTCAACCTGTCCAATTAACGGCTGGCCCTCTCGCCCTGTTTTCCCCGCTTCCCAGCAAGGATGGCAAAAAACTCTTCGTCGTAGGCAGAAGGCCGCGTGGTGAATTAGTTCGCTACGAGGCTCGCTCCGGTCAATTGGTCCCGTTCTTGTCCGGTATCTCAGCCGAACAGGTCAGCTTTTCCAAGGATGGCGACTGGATAGCTTACGTCTCTTTTCCGGAAGGCACCCTGTGGCGTAGCAAAGTCGACGGCAGCCAGCGCCTGCAACTCAGTTATCCCCCGATGTACGCTTCCATGCCTCGCTGGTCACCCAACGGAAAGCAAATTGCCTTTTTCTCCGTTACCTCCGGCAAGCCCTCCAGGATCTACGTAGTTTCGCCCGACGGCGGAAGCCCTCAGGAGTTGCTCCCCAACGATGATCTGCCTCAAGCCGATCCCTCCTGGTCTCCGGACGGTACTTCACTCGCCTTCGCAGGCCCTTATGCGTCCGCGTCCGCGGGAATTCAGATCCTGAATCTGCAGACCCATCAAGTCTCCCCTTTGCCAGGATCCCAGGACCTGTTCTCTCCGCGCTGGTCTCCCGATGGCCGCTACATTGCCGCCATTCAGTGGAACTCGCAAAGCTTCCTGCTCTTCGATCGCGCCAAACAAAAATGGTCCACCGTGTTTCACGAACGCAATTTCAGCTTTCCCAGTTGGTCCAAAGACAGCCAGTACATTTATTTTCTGAGTTGGCCCGAAGACCCCGGGCTCTTCCGCATTCGCGTCAGTGATTACGCTGTCGAGCGCGTTGCCGACCTCAAAGGTTTTCGCCCCACGGGTTATTGGGAAGATTGGATGGGCCTCGACCCCAACGATGCTCCTCTACTTTTCCGCGATACCGGCCTTCAAGACGTCTATGCCCTAGACTGCGAATCCCAGTAACTTGCAAACTCCAATAACCTGCGAATCGCAACAATCAAGCACATCCGTCATTCCGAGCGAAGCGAGGAACCTCTCTTCGATCGACCTGTCGGCAATGAATTCACGAACGCCTAACGCTATGACAGGAAAACTCGCTCCTGCACGTAATGGTGCTCCAACCGTGAATGCCCTGCTTTCACGGCGTCTGCGCGCCCTGTGCGTCCACGTAAACGCTGTACAACGACTGGCTCGCCGCCATAAACAGCCGGTTCTTCTTCTCGCTTCCAAAACACAAATTCGCGCAAGTCTCGGGAAGCAATATCTTCCCGATCCGCGTGCCATCCGGCGCGAATACATGCACGCCATTAAAATCTTGGCCCGCCCATCCCGCAGCCGACCACACATTCCCGTCCCTATCGCAACGAATCCCATCCGAAGTTCCCGGCGACATATCCACAAACTGCCGCCCATTTTTCAATCTCATCCCATCCTCCACGTCGTACACGCGAATCGGCCGCGCAGCGCCGGGATGTTTCGGTTCGCCACTATCCACGATATATAACTTTTTCTCATCCGGCGAAAAGCACAGTCCGTTCGGCTTGTCCATATCGCTGGCCACCACCGTCACTTCGCGGGTCTTCGGGTCCAGTCGATATACGTTCGCGGGCAATTCGAATTGCGCTCTGTGCCCTTCGTAGTTGGACATGATGCCGTAACCCGGATCAGTGAACCAGATCGCCCCATCGGAGTGCGTCACGATGTCGTTCGGCGCGTTCAACTTTTTTCCTTGAAATTGGTCCAGCAACACCGTGATGCTGCCATCGTGCTCGGTGCGTGTCACTCGCCGTGAATCGTGCTCACAAGTGAGCAGTCTGCCTTCGTGGTCGCGATAATTCCCGTTCGCATAATTGGAGGGGCTACGGAACACACTCACCTCGCCTGTGTCCTCCAGCCACCGCAGCATCCGATTGTTCGGAATATCGCTAAACAGCAAATAGCGTCCATCGCCAAACCAAACTGGCCCCTCTGCCCAGCGCGCTCCGGTATACAAGCGCTCCACCGCTGCGCTGACCACTCGGTATTTCGAAAATCGCGGATCCAGCACTTGCACCGCTGGATCAGGATACGCGACCGGCGCTTTCCGGTCTTGCTCGCCCCTGATCATCAAAGGATGAAACGCCAACCCTGTTGCCGCTCCCGCCGTCATGTTCATGAACGTGCGTCTTCTCATCTGGTTTCCTCTGTGCAGACGTTGCGTTGACGCAATGTATCACGGCTGCGGTCAGCATACCGAGGCTGTCACATATTTTGATCTCGACCAAAACCGCAGTACGATACGAATGTCGGGGCCTCGAACCGGGTACTAGGATATCCATACAGCATTGCCCCTATAGGCGCTTTCTCCTTTCCGTAGATACATTCAACCGGTCCCGCACGTGAGGCTTTAGATTGTGCGAATAGTCATTGCCGACGACCATGAGGCGGTACGTAAAGGCGTGCGCACTATTTTGACCTCACGCCCAGATATCGAGGTCGTAGCCGAAGCCCCCGACGGCAGCGAAGCGATTCGGAAGACGCTCGAACTCAAGCCCGACTTGGTCATCCTTGACCTTTCCATGCCGGTCATGGGGGGATTTGCAGCCGCCATCGAGCTGCGTCGGCTAGTTCCCGAGATTCCAATCCTCTTTTATTCCATGCACGAAGGTCCCCATTTGGTTAAAGAAGCGAAACACATTGGGGTGCGAGGGCTGGTCAATAAAGGACAGATCAGCTCCACATTGTTAAACGCGGTCGACGCCTTGGTCCTCCAGAAGGGTACGTTTTTCCCAGATTCCGGCTAGCTTGTTCTCCCACTCCAGCGTAATTTTCTCTCGCTCAATTTCCTGCTTGGTAGTAATATGCTGCCCACCTATTCCTATGCCGAACCCCAAAAAGAAACAACCCTGCCGGTGTACTCATGGCAAGTCCATTCACCGCGTGAAACGCGACAAGAAAGGCCAACTTCGCCATCCCTGTTTTTTCCCCAACTGCACCTGCGCCAACTACAAAGCCACCACGTAGTTAGAGGAAATCCCTCCTTGCGTGCTATGGCTAGCCGTGGGGATCCAAATTTTGAGCGTGGCCCACACGTCGAACAGTAAGGAGAATTTGGGTGCCGCACCCTTTGCTGTTTAAGGGTGCGGGTTTTTCTCCTCGACTTCGGCCAGGGAATCCATGCGGATCAATCCTGATTCTCGCTTGGGGCGGGTGGCTGTAGATGGTCAAGACGTTGTTCCATCGCCGGAGCGGCTGATGGGCGGCATGTAGTTGAGGCTACCATGGGGTCGCTGGTGGTTGTAGTAGTCGGTCCAGAGCTGGAGTTTTAGGTCGCGCTGGTCGGAGTTGGGCCAGTGCTGGGAGTAGGCCCACTCTCTGAGAGCGGTCTGGATAAAGCGCTCGGCTTTTCCGTTGGTTCTGGGAGTGTAGGGTCTGGTGCGGTGATGTTTGATGTGCATACGCGAGCAAGCTTGGCGAAACGGTGCGGACCGGTAGCAGGAGCCGTTGTCGGTGAGCAGGGCGCGAATGCTGATCCGGTGCGTGGCGAAGAACTCTATGGCCGCGTGCAGGAAGCCGATGGTGGTTTCGGCCTTCTGGTCGGGCAGCATCTGCGTGAATGCGATGCGGGAGTGGTCATCGATAGCCACATGGAGGGCCAGGAAGCCGGGATGTTTTTGCTTGCCACGCAAGCGGCCATCGGCACGGCGACGGACCTCCGAGAAGCGCGTCATGCCTTTGATATCGAGATGCAGCAGATCGCCGGGTACGGGATGCTCGTAGCGCTGTACCGGGGGTGGCGGGTCCAAGTCACGCCAACGGCTCAGCCGGGCGCGGCGCAGAATGCGGCTGACGGAAGCCGGGCTAAGCCCGGTGCGGTGAGCGATCAAATAGCCGGGCAAACGCTGGCGACGCAACTGGACGACCTGGTCGGCGAGACTGTCGGGCAAACGGCGCGGGCTGCGATGAGGCCGCGAACTGCGGTCCAGCAATCCATCGAGTCCAGCGACGCGGAACCGGACAATCCACTTGGCGGCCGTCTTGGCGCTGACGCGGAAGGCGGCTGCAGCCGCCTTCCGCGTGGCCCCCTGATCGACTACAAACTTAGCTAGACTCTCTCGACTGCGGAAGCTGAGTCGGGCATTCTTATGAATGTCCATTCGATTTCCTCCAAAGAAACCTAGTTGCTCGTCACAACCAGCTTCTCCGAGTCAAATCGAATGGACAACCTCTTGAAAAATCACAGGTGGCCCACAGGTCGAACGGTAAGGAGAATTTGGGTGCCGCACCTTTTGGTGTTTAAGGGTGCGGGTTTTTCTCCTCGACTTCGGCCAACGAATCCATGCGGATCAATCCTGATCCTGGCTTGGCGTAGTGCGACCAACTGCTCCACGGCCAGTCCCGCGGATGCACCACCAACTTTCGCTTCACCGGGTTGTCGTGCATGTATTCGAGTTTCTCCAACACTTTCCTGGAGCTCCACACATTAAAATCGTAGAAGCGCTGCTGCCAGAAAGCGTTCGCCTCGGTTTCATCGGTTTCCCACGGGAATGCCAACTGCGCACCACCTTTCTTCTTGCTGTTCCGCCGCAGCACTCGCGACACGGTCTGTTTCAGCGCTTGCACCACGGACGAAGGCGTACCCTTGCCCGGTTCGCTGATCAACAGATGCACATGTTCCGGCATCACCACATACCCAAACAGCCGGAACTGGTATCGCCGGCGGACCTGATCCAGAATACCCACAAAGCAGTCGCGCGTTCTGGCGCGACCCAGAAACGCACGCCGTCGATAACAACTGAAGGTGATGAAGTGCAGGTCGCCGCGACCATAGTAACGCCGCAACGGGTGGCGTTGGACCGCCACACCCGCACCCTTGCAAACCAAAGGGTGCGGCACCCACGCTTCGGCCATAGTATCTTCCTAGTTAGCTCCAATGATGGTATCCTCTCACCATTCGTATCGGAGGAAAACCCCGCGGTGGAGCCCAAGGGTGTGCCACCCGTCCACCCGCCAGAAATACGAATCCCAACCTTCCACGAGAAAAAGTTGTGAATTGTTTTCTACAATACTTCCCGAATTCGTACGGTCAAGAAGAGAAAAATGGGGCGGGTGCCCACACGTCGAACGGTAAGGAGAATTTGGGTGCCGCACCCTTTGCTGTTTAAGGGTGCGGGTTTTTCTCCTCGACTTCGGCCAGGGAATCATGCGGATCCATCCTGACTTCTCGCTTAGCGATAGTAAGACCAACTGCTCCACGGGCGGGGTGGCCCACAGGTCGAACGGTAAGGAGAATTTGGGTGCCGCACCCTTCGCTTTTTTGGGCGTGCGCATCTGACCTCGCGTCTTGTCTCCTGTCCACCCGCTACCACGGCCCGTCATTCTGACCTCGTCTTGTTCGCGAAGAATCTCTCTTCCTTGTTCGGCTCTTGCGTCTACCTTTTCCAGGTGCGATTCGAATGCTCCATCCAAAAGTGTTGTTTCAGATACTTGTACGTACCTTGTCACAATATTAAACTTATTCCGTGTCTGGTAGACGCCCTGATTCAATGGACTTGTGCCGCTTCACCTTTGCAGATGGCCGCCGTTGCCGTTTGCCCGCTCATCCGGATTTTGAGGGTCTGTGCTATTCCCATGGCACGTTTCGCCCGCGCGCTTCGCGTCAAGACAACTTCCTCCGTGAAGTCGCGCCCCTGGCGCAGGGCTCCTCTCGTTCCGCGGATATTCGCCGTGCCCAGCGGGCGTTATCCCGCGCTTCGCGCGAACAACGGATTTCGCCCGATGCGGTTGGCGCCTTCGATCGATTAGGACACCTGATCCGCCTGACGGGTCGTTACGCCCACGAGGAGGAGTTCACTTCGGGACATGGCTCCAGTTGAATGCGCTCCGCAAACTACTCGACGGTCCCGACGACATCACCGATTTGCGCCAGACAAAGAAGTGACGAGATGACCACTTCCTTCTACGTTCGATCGCTTTCAAAAAACACTTCAGTGCCAACGCTCAAACCCAATAAGTCCCGTGTTTCCCCCACATCGCCAAGCGTGCCATGCAACTCCTTTTGTTCACTATCACTTCCACGATGCCGGTGTCGGTAGGGGCGCGGTTACGGTTAACCAAATCTCCATCCCCATCCACCTGCACCGTGCTCCCAATCTATTGCGCTGGCGTATCCTTAGTGCCACAATCAGTTTTCGGACCCCCTCAAGGGGTTCGGCCTGGAGGAACAGTAACGCTCTGGTCGGTGTCTAATACTCAGAGCGGACTGAGGTTGGGATAGCGCCACCAGCCGATTCAGGCCAGTTCGTCCTTCTTGGCAAGGGCGAAGAAAGGCACATCGTGTCCGATTGGGCTAGCGCCCTCTCATGGGGCAGGGATGAAGCCGAACTCGTCACCGAGCTGCAAGCCGGCTCGGAAACGGCCTTCGACTGGCTGGTCACCCACTACCACGGTCCTGTCTATAACCTGATCCTGAGTATGCTCGGCGATACCGCGGATTCCGCTGACGCCGCCCAGGAAGTGTTCCTCAAGGCGTTCAAAGGTATTCGTCATTTTCGGCAGGGCAGTTCCCTGAAGACTTGGCTTTACCGGATCGCTGTTCGCGAAGCGTTGAACCATCGTCGCTGGTTCAAGCGCCATCTTCAGAAGAATATTTCCATTGACGCGGAACCGGAAGAAGGATTTAGCCAGATTGACGTCGAGGATTTGAGCGCCACGCCATTCGATCAGCTTGCTGCACAGGAAATTCAGGTTGCGGTGCAATCCGCGCTTCAGCAAGTGCCCGAGGTGTTTCGCAGCGCAGTGATCTTAAGAGACCTCGAAGGCCTGAGTTATGAGGAAGTAGCCGAGGTGCTGGAAGTCAGCGTTGGTACCGTAAAGTCGCGTATTCTTCGCGGACGCCGCGCGCTGAAGGAACTTCTTGAGCCCCTGCTTGGCGAACACCGCAGCGTAGACGCGAAAGTGGCAAGTTCGCACAGGGCATCTCGAGAGCACGCCGCTCCGGGATTGGATTTTGCGACTCAGGTTGGTTTGCGAGTGGCCTATATACCGGTTACAGGTTGGACGGGGGCCGAGGAAGACATGCGTCTGGAAGAGACGCGAGAGGATCTACAATGAGCTGCAAAACTGTGCGTACCCGGCTCGCAGGGTACCTCGATGATACCTTGGTGAATGCTCCTGGTTCTGAGGAGCGTCGTGATATCGGCCTGCATTTGAATCGTTGTGAGAGCTGCAGGGAAGAGCTGCAACGCTATCGTCGCTTGTCCGTGCTGCTTTCCCGCATGCCCCGTGCTGTGCCGCCTGCCGATTTAGCTGTCCGTATTAAAGTCGCGGCAGCTCAGGCGGAAGAAACTCGAGGGTGGGAACGCCGTTGGCAGCGCATGAAGGATCGCGCGGAAATTTTGGTCGACAATGTGTTTCGTCCGCTCACCGTTCCCGCTACTGGCGGTCTATTTTCTGCTTTCATCATTTTCTTCTTTGTGCTTCACATGATCGCTCCAGGTCTCACCGTCCGCGCCGATCCTAATGACATTCCGACAGGTTTGTTGCAGCCTGCGCAACTCATCTCGCTTTCCGATTATCCCGAAGCGGTTGTCGCCGAAATGCAGCACCCCGACCTGGAGCTGCAACATGATTTGTTGGTCGATGTTGCTGTGGATGCGAATGGTGAGATGACCACCTATAACATCCTGGCTGGCCCGAATTCGCCGAATGTCCGCCATCAGCTCGAGCAGATGCTGTTCTTCTCGCGCTTCCGTCCGATGCTCAGCTTCGGTCGTCCAATTTCCGGCGGTCATGTAGTCCTGAGTTTCAGCGCCGTTCACGTCCGCGGCTAATTCAGTTCAACGACAAACGAGCCTCCTTTGTAGGGCCCACCTTCCGAGGCGGGCCGTTGCTTCCCGTTTATAGAATTTCCCCACGCACTGGCGTGCCCAGGGCGGCTAGCGTTTGAATCGGCCGGCCCAATTTCCCCGCACCTTTTTCTCTGCGTCCGTGTTCAAATGACCCAGGAGCTGCTCGTGGCCATTCTCCCGCGTTGCCTCGCCATTCTTGCGGCCGCCGTCCTTCTCGCGCTGGTCTTCACTCCAACCCTGCACGCCCAAACCAGCGCTGCGGATCAAACGCTTCTTAACGCCGCCAATCGCGATCGCACCGCTGCGGGTTTATCGCCTCTGAAATGGGATCCTGCGCTGGCCAAAGCCGCACACCAACATGCGCTACGCATGGCCCACATGAACCAGCTCTCTCACCAGTTTCCCGGCGAACCCGCCATGCAGGATCGTGCTCGCCAGGCCGGAGCTCGCTTTAGCGTAATCGCCGAGAATGTTGCGCAAGGTCCAACGGTGCCCGGCCTGCACACGCAATGGATGAACTCAGCTCCGCATCGGGCAAATATCATGGATCCCGAACTAAATGCCGTCGGCATCTCCGTCGTTCAGTCAGGCAACATGTTCTTCGCCGTCGAGGATTTTAGCGCTTCCGTCCCGTCGCTCTCCTTGGAAGAGCAGGAAAAGCAAGTGGCCGCCCAAATCCAGTCGCAGGGTCTTCAAGTCACGACCGGCTCTGCCGACGCCCGTAAGACCTGCGAACTCGATCGCGGCTGGGCTGGTCCCACCCCAGCAAGCGTTCTCCGCTACGAGATGGCCGATCTCTCCCATATTCCCGATGAGGTCATGCAGAAGATCACCTCCGGCAAATATCACTCCGCCTCGGTCGGTGCCTGCCATGCCGCCGGCAAATCCGAGTTCACGCATTTCCGTGTCGCCCTCCTCCTCTTTTGAACCGTCCTGCCACCCTCCTTTTTTGAAAACCGTCATTCCGAACGCAGTGAGGTACGATTTTCCATCGCGCCTTCTGCGATGAATCTCTCTTCGATCGAACCATTGGCACCCACCCCGCCGTGCGTGCCAAATCATTGCCATCCACTCCCCCGCCATAGCTCCCGCTAATGTCCCTCATAAACAATTCGCCATTGCCTTTCTTAGCCAACCGGCTAAACTCATCTCCATGAATTTCGCGGCCTACTCTTACTACTGGCGATTTACGTACCGCACGCACCGCAAGCGAGGGGCCGCCGTCTAAGCACACGGAAATCCCGGATCTTCGGCCCACTCGTGAAGAGTGGGCTTTTTTCATTTGTAGCTGGTTCATCCGGAAAGAGAGGAACACACATGATCATTTCCATGAAGCTCCATGCCACCCGCGAACAGATCGACGAGGTCTGCGGCATCGTCAAGCACTTCGGCTATAAAGTCCACTCCATCGAGGGCGAAGAGCGCGTGGTCATCGGCGTCGTTGGCGTCGGCGACGTAACTCCATGCCTGGAATCCGTCGAAGCGCTACCGCAAGTCGATAACGTTGTGCGCATCACCGCGCCCTATAAGTTCGTCAGCAAGGAATTTCGCAAAGGCAAAACGTGTATCAAGGTCAACGGCACCGAAATTGGCGGCGATGAATTTGTGGTGATCGCCGGCCCATGCTCCGTCGAGAGCGAAGACCAAATCATGCGTTCTGCCGAAGCCGTCGCCAAAGCTGGCGCGAAACTCCTCCGCGGTGGCGCTTTCAAGCCGCGCACCTCGCCCTACGATTTTCAGGGCATGGAAGAAGAAGGACTGAAGCTCTTACAGAAAGCCAAGAAAGCCACGGGCTTGGCCATCGTCACGGAAGTGATGGGCGATCGCGACGTGGATTTAGTCGCGCAATACGCCGACGTCATGCAGGTCGGCGCGCGCAATATGCAGAATTTCATGCTCCTGAAAGCGCTGGGTAAATGCGGCCGCCCAGTGCTGCTTAAACGCGGCCTCAGCAGCAGTATCAAGGAATTGCTGATGAGCGCCGAGTACATCACCGCCCACGGCAATCCTGACGTGATCCTCTGCGAGCGTGGCATTCGTACCTTTGAAACCGCCACGCGCAACACCTGCGACATTTCCGCCATTCCGGTGCTGAACGAATTGACCCATCTCCCGGTGATCCTCGATCCCAGTCACGCCACCGGCAAGCGCAGCCTGGTCCCCGCGTTAGCCCGCGCAGGCGTAGCCATTGGTGCCGATGGCCTAATTATCGAAGCGCATCCGCAACCCGAAAAGGCCATCAGCGATGGCGCACAATCCCTGGAACTAGGCCAGTTCGCCCGCATGATGCAAGACCTGCAGCCCTACATCGACCTATGGAAAAGTTCGCGCACCAAAGAACTTGCCGCCACCGCGCACTAACACCGCCGCCGCGCCTAATCCAACCAAGGCGCCTGATGTAACCCGCGCACCAACGTCTTCAGCAGCAAGCCATCCGGCATGTCGCCGGTGATTTCCCAAATCATCACGCCGCCCAGCTTATGTTTGTCGACGTAATTCATCTTGAACGCCAGTTCCACCGGATCATCGTAAGTCCAGAAATTACTGCCGTCGAATAGCCAGGGAGCCTGCGTGATGGGATCGCGGTACTTCGTGAAAGTACTGTCGACGGTCATGATGTAGTTGTATTCCGCACCTTCATTCTCTGGCGTACCAGGCTCGAACAAACCATGATTCACGTTCGGCACAACGCCCCATTCGTATCCGTAGAACGGCACGCCAAACACGATCTTCTCTGGCGCGACGCCCATTCCCAGGTACGACTCCACAGCATAATTCGCATTGTTCGTCGGGTCGGGATCCAACGTCGCCTGGTACAGCGGCGCGACGAAGCCCGTCGTGTAGTTCCAGGGTCCGTCAAAGTCATAAGTCATCAGGTTGAAGTAACTCACGATGTGCTGAATCTCATTGAGGTCGATGAATTGGTATGCCCAACTCCCCGCCGGAGCCGCGATCGACAGCGTCATGCCCGGATGGATCTCATCGAGCTGTTTGCGAAACTCCCGCAGCAGCGCGGTGAAGTTGGTTTCGTCGGCCGTGCTGGCAGGGAATTCCCAGTCGATATCGATTCCGTCGAAGATGCCGGGCTCATGGATGCCTGGTGCGAAGTTGCCGCGAATGTACATATCGATGCAGCTCTTCACAAACGCTTCTCTATTTGCGGGTTCAGCCGCAATGCTGAACGCGGTCGGATCGGCGCTGCCGCCGCCAATCGACATCACGATACGCAAATCCGGATACCGTTTCTTCAGTTCTTGTAACTGGTGGAAATTTCCCGCAAACGCGTTCGGCGCGGTGCTGTCGGCTATCCCGTCAACTGTTTCATCCGCCGGCAGAGAATCTTGATAATCCGCATACGTATCTAAACTCGCGCACTGGTTGTTCACCACATTCGCGAAAGCATAGTTCAGATGCGTCAGCCGGGTTGCTGATCCCGTCGTGATCACGTTCTTCACAAAGTACCCGCCAAACACATACCCGCCATACAAGCCCCATTGCGGGAAATACCCAACCACCTTTGGCCCCTCCGCACGACCCTGCTCCCCGGGAGCTGCCGGTTCTTGGCCGAGCAGCGGAAAAGCCAAAAGTAACCCAACCGCACAAAACAATTTCGCACTGTTCATGGACACACCTCCACCCAAATAACCTTTACTGAAACGTTTTAAACCGACCGAGGACCCGCCACATGTAACAAACCGCACAACCGCTGTCAAGGGCATTCAAACACCAAGCGACATTCGGTCCCACAGCCCACGTTTTCGAACGTAGGCTTATGCGTTGATCAGGCCGACAAAATTTGCTCGATTAGCTGATAACGAGGAGGAAACGCAGGGGTTGGCAGGGCCGCGAGGTTGGTGCGCCGTTGTTAAACTTGTCTAGGGGTGTGTGTCCCCGCACATGAACCCGCAAGCGTCGGATCGTCTTCATTTCGAACTGCAGATTGCCTACGCCCGACCGGTGGTCGCGCTGCTGGCGATCTCGTGTCTGCTGGAATTGCAGTCGGTGAAGCAAGCGGAGCGGGCGCTGGCGCTGCTAACGGCGTATCTGGTGGCCGCGGTGGTGGCGCTGTGGCTGGAACGCGTGCTGCGCGCACACAACTGGCATTTGCCGCTGGCCTGCGATGTTCTGGTCGCAGCGCTGTACCTGTATTTTTCCGCGGAAATGTTGCCGGCGTGGTTCCTGGTGTTTTTCGTGGCCTTCGCCGCAGGCTTCCGCTGGAACTTGAAGCTGGCCATCTCGTTATCCTTTGGGTTGCTGTTGCTGGCAGTAGCGCTGCGCCTGAACCGGCTGAGCCCCGCGACCACCTCCAATGCCGCGATGCTCTACTTACCGGTTTTCGCCGCAACCTTGCTGGGAGCGGGAGGGCTGGCGTTCCTGGGTGATCGCAATCGCCGATTTACCGAGCAACAGGAATTCCTGAACCGCATCTCTGGCACCATGCACGTCGAAATCGGCCTGGCGGAATCGTTGCGCCTGATGCTCGAGGATTTGTGCACCGAGTTCCACACCGAAGGCGCGCTGTTGGCTTACCGGGACACCGATCTGGAGCGTATTTTCCTGTGGCAATTGAAATCCGGCGAAAGCGAGCGCATGACTCCCGAGAATTTACCGATGACCCGAGCGGATGGATTTTTGCTGGACGACATGGACGCGTCGCTGTGTTGGAATTCCCTCGAAGGAAGAGGCTCGGGATTTGGCTGGGACCGCCGCAACATGCAGAAATTGAAAATTGTGCCCCGGCTTCCGGGATCGACCCAGCAGGAGTTTCGCATCCAGAATTTCCTGACGGTCGCCTTCGATCAGGGCAAGCAGCCAGTGGGCCGCTTATTCCTGGTGAATCGGGTTCCGGACGGTCGCCCATTCACCAACGAGGAGTTGGCCTGGCTGGAAAAAGTCGCGCGGCATGTCAGCGGGCCATTGGAAAATGTTTTCTTGCTGCGGCATTTGCGGGTGCGCGCCATCGAAGCCGAGCGTTCGCGCATCTCCCGCGACCTCCACGACGGCATCTTGCAAACTCTATTGAGCATCGAGATTCAGTTGGACGTCTTGCGACGGAAGGTGACCACCCAGCCGGACCAGGCCGAGGTGGGCCTGACCTCCTTGCAACAAACGGTGCGCAATGAAGGCGCCGAGCTGCGCCACCTAGTAACTGATTTGCGTCCTTTGCGCGTTCAGTCTGCCGATTTGGTCGACCTCATGCGGGGTTTTGCCGAGCGTTTCCGCAATGAATCTGCTCTGGCACTCGATCTACTCGTGGATTCCGTCGATTTACAGGCCCCCGATCGGGTCTGTAGGGAAATTTTTCAGATTTACCGTGAAGCACTCAACAACATAAAAAAGCATGCCAAGGCTTCCCATGTCGTGGTAAAACTGTCGCAGGATGACAGCCGTCTTTCTCTTGTAGTCGACGATAACGGTGAAGGCTTCAGTTTTGCCGGACGTTTTACGGGGGATGAGCTAGACCGCCTACGGTTGGGTCCGATTTCCATCAAGGAACGAACGCGTACGGTCGGCGGGGTTTTGACTGTGGAGTCAAATCCTGGTCATGGTGCGCGTCTAACAATCGAGGTCCCGCTCGGGTAAATATGGCCAAAACTAAACAACAAATCCGGGTACTGATGGCGGATGATCATGCAATCTTCCGTGACGGCCTTCGCAAATTGCTCGATGGCGACGACGAAATTGTCATTGTCGGCGAAGCCCAGAACGGCGCCGAATGCATCAAGATGCTGGCGAAATTGAAGCCGGACATTTTGCTGCTGGATCTGCGTATGCCCGAAAAAGATGGCCTCGCGGTCCTCGAAGAAGTTAATTTCGACCAGATGCCCACTCGCGTCATCGTGCTGACCGCTGCCGAAGACGACCGCGACGTAGTCCGTGCCATGCGCCTTGGGGCACGCGGCGTAGTGCTGAAACAATCCGCTACCGACCTGCTGGTCAAAAGCATTCACCGCGTGCATGCGGGAGAAATTTGGCTGGACAATCGCATGACCGCCGAGGTCATGAAGGCCTTCGCGAAATCCTCGGAATCCGGCCCAAGGCGCGAGAAACCGCTGTTGTCTGATCGGGAAAAGGAAATCGTGCAACTGGTCGCCCAGGGCTTTCGCAACAAGGAAATCGGCGAAAAGCTGTTCATCTCCGAGCAAACTGTAAAGAATCACCTGCACAACATCTTCGATAAATTAGGCGTCTCGGACCGGCTCGAACTGGCTCTGTATGCCATCCACCACCGCCTGATCGATCAGACCTAGAAACACCACGAACAGCCTGCGAAAAAAAAGTTTTGCACCGCCTTCCCAGCGGACCTTCGCCAAAGCCGCCGGTCTCGGCCTGGTAATCGCGCCCACCAAAGACTGAACTCCTACCCTACAGCGTCTTCTCGGCCTCGCGAATAGACTCTTCCAATATCCGAATCGCGCAGTCGGCCTGTTCTTCATCGATGATCAGCGGCGGAGAAATCCGAATCGAATTTTCGCCCGAATCAAGAATGACCAGACCTTTGTGGAACGCATTCACAAGAATTTTGTCCCGAAGGTCCTTGGCCCGTTCCTTGGTCCGCTGATCGCGAACGATTTCCACTCCGATCATCAGGCCTTTCCCGCGCACATCCCCAACAATCTCGAAGCGCTTCGGCCAATCGCTGATCTTGCTGAAAATGTACGCGCCCACTTTTTCCGCGTTGGCCATCAGCCCTCCTTCGATCAGATCCAACGTGGCCATGGCCGCCGCGACGCAAACGGGATTGCCCCCGTAGGTTGTGCCGTGCGAGCCGCGCTCCCAGCGCATGACCTCTTCTTTGGCGATGAGCGCGCTGATCGGCATACCGCTGGCAATACCTTTCGCGGTTAGCACAATATCCGGCGTGATGCCGGCATGTTCGTAGGCCCACATCTTACCGGTGCGGCCCATGCCGCTTTGCACTTCGTCCACAATCAACATGATTCCGTGCTTGTTGCAGATGCGCTGCAGTTCCTGCAGGAAAAACACCGGCGCAGGAATGAATCCGCCTTCACCCTGGATGGGCTCAACGATAATCGCGGCAACTTCCTCGGGCGCGAACAGCCGCTTGAAGATTTGCTGTTCCAGTAAATCAATAATTTCCGCTCCGCACTGTTCGCGGCCGTGCCCCAGAGCACAGCGGTAAGAATACGGATACGGAATGTGCTCCACGCCGCCCAGCAGCGTGCCAAAGTGCTTGCGTTGCGTATTTTTGGACGCGGTCAACGAGAGTGAGCCGAGCGTGCGTCCATGGAAACAGCCATAAAAGGCGATCAGCTTGTCGCGATGCGTGGCGTAACGAGCCAGCTTGATCGCGCCTTCCACCGCTTCGGTGCCGGAGTTGCCGAAGAACACCTTCCAGGCGTGCGATTGCGGCATGGTCGCCACCAGCCGTTCCGCCAGCTGCGGCATGTGCCGGTGATAAAAATCCGTGCCCGCGATGTGGATCAGTTCCGCGGTTTGCTTCTGAATCGCTGCCACCACCTTCGGGTGGCAATGGCCGGTCGAGCACACCGCGATGCCCGCGCAAAAATCCAGGAACGTGTTCCCGTCGGGATCTTCGATGATTGCGCCGCTGGCACGTTCGGCGACCAACGGATAACAGCGCGACAGCGACGGCGAAATGTACTTGGCGTCGTACTCGATCACTTGCATGGCCTTCGGGCCCGGCAGTGTGGTCTTGATGTGGGGCAGTTTCGTTTCTGTGGCCGTAATCATAGGGTCCTCCCAGTTTCTTTCACTCGGTTCGGCGTTGATTAGGAAATGCGGTGGAGCGCAGGCAGCCGCACGACGGAACGCTAGCGTCGGGGGAAGCTGCTGAAGGAAGGATACTTAATCGACACTATACAGACTGGGGCGCAAGCTGGATGGGCGAAACTTCCGCGGCACACGCGGGCCCACCGCCACTCGATCATGCTTCAAAAAATGCAAATATTTCATTTGCGTTTCCAGCGGACGCCGCCGTCCTTGGTATCTTCCAGCAGTATACCACGGTCAGAGAGCTGTTTGCGGATGCGATCCGAGGCAGCGAAGTCCCGTTTTTGCCGCGCTGCTTGCCGTTCCGCGACCAGTTTTTCGATTTCCGTGTCGTCTGGTCCGGCCTTGGCCGCGCCATACCCCAGCGCTTTCAGTTTTTCCGCGTCGTCGTCTTCCAGAACCGCAAAAATCTTGTCAAAGGTTGCCAAAAACTCCTCCGCGGGTTTCACTTCGCCCTGCCGGAATTCCCCTTGATCCATGGCGGTGTTTGCTTCACGCACAAAATCGAACATCGCGGCCAGCGCCTGCGCGGTGTTCAAGTCGTCGGACAATCCGGCGTCGAAATCGTCGGCCGCTTTGGCGATGCGTTCGGCCATGCTTTTCTGCTTCCCCGCTGGGAGTTTTTCATTTTTCAATCGCGCGGCGAAATTCCGCAAACGTTCGACCGAGCTGCTGGCCTGTTGCAATCCATCGAACGTGAAATTCAGTTGCCGCCGGTACGGCACGCTGGCTAACGCAAATCGCAGCGCCGAAGGTTTGTAACCTTTGTCGAACAAATCGCGCAGCGTATAGAAATTGCCCAACGATTTGGACATCTTCTCGCCTTCGACCAGCAAATGCTCCGCATGCAGCCAGTAACGCACGAACGGCTTGCCGGTAGCCGCCTCGCTTTGCGCGATTTCATTTTCATGATGCGGAAAGGCCAGGTCGATGCCCCCGGTGTGAATATCAATGGTCTCGCCCAAATACTTCATGGCCATCGCGGAGCATTCGATGTGCCAGCCCGGGCGGCCCGGTCCGATGGGAGTCTCCCAGAAATGCTCGCCAGGCTTCGGAGCCTTCCACAACGCAAAATCGCGGGCGCTCTCTTTTTCGTATCGATCGTTGTCCACCCGCGCGCCGGCCTGGATTCCGCTCAAGTCCACCTTGGACAATTTTCCGTAATCCTTAAACTTGGTGATGCGGTAATAAATCGAGCCGTCGGAATTGTAGGTATAAGTTTTCTTCTGCAGTTCCTGGATCAGTTCCACCATGGAGTCGATATTGTCCGTGGCGCGAATCCAGTATTCCGGAGACTCCACGCTCAACGTTTTGCAATCGGCGAGAAATGCCCGCACATATTTTTCGGTATAGTCCCGGATGCTCAGCCCGGCCGCCGCCGCATTGGCGATAATCCGGTCGTCCACGTCGGTAAGGTTCATTACGTGGGTGAGCTTAAAGCCGCGCACCTTCAGAAATCGCCGCAAAATATCCTGGAAGATGAATGTCCGGAAATTGCCGATGTGCGCGTAATCGTACACCGTCGGGCCGCAGGTATACATGTGCACCACGCCCGGTTTCAGCGGTATAAACGGTTCGACTTTTCCAGACAGGGTATTGTGGAGCTGGATTTCGTGCATCTACCTTCCGTCATGCCTTTGGAGTGGCCAACAAACGTTCGATTGTATCCGACGCTTCGCACACCCGCAATGATGCCCCCCGTCACGTCAGAGCCTACCCACATCGTTCAAAAAATACGGCCACGTCATTCCGAACGGAGTCCGCGTAGTGAGGTGCGTTTTTCCATCGCGCTTTCTGCGATGAATCTCTCTTCGATCTCTGCGTCTCGCCTCAATCTCCGCCACCCCAACCATTGTTACCAACCCTCCCCTCTGAGACACTTTCACCGGAGAGCTCCCTAAATTGGATACCCGCCAACTGAACGCGGTCTACTCCTCGTTCCAGATGAAGCGCCGCTACGAAGTGTGGTTCCTCCGCTGTGGCCTAGCCGACGGCACCGGCGCCTGGTGGTTTCGCTACTTAGTCATGAATCTGCGCCGAAACGGCTGCACACCGGATGGTTCGTGTAGCAGCGGCTTTACGCCGCTGTCCGGCTCTGGCTGCTCCCTGCCAGTACAAATCTGGGCCACCTGGTTTCCGCGACAAGGCAAGCCTCAAACCTTTATTCAGGGGTATCCCGCGGACGCATTGACGTTGAGCGCGCGACGCCAGCTGCCCTTCCATTTCCGCATCGCCGAAAATGGCATTGAAGAAAATACCTGCTGGGGCGATCTCCACGTCGATGGCCACGCCATTTCCTGGAAGCTGCGCTATCGCTCAGACTTCGGTGTGGTCCTCAGCGACAAAGGCTGGATCGGCTTTTCGCAATCGCCTCATTCGAACGCGCAATTCTCCGGCGAAATCATTTGTGATGGAGCCAAATTTTCCGGCGATCCCCTCGGCTACGGCGTGCAAGGCCACAATTGCGGCTATCGGCATCGCTCCTACTGGCGCTGGATGCACGCCTATTTTCCCAACCCACAAGGCGCCGCCAGCACGCTGGAGGCGCTGGTGTACGACATGCCGTTCGGCTTGGTCTTTCGTAAGGCAGTCTGGTGGCACGTTGGCCGGCCTGTCGTGCTTAAGCGCTTCCGCGAAATCGAAGTGGGGCGCGAACCCTCGCGCCTCAAATGGAAGTTCATCGGCATCGATGACGCAGGTTCGCCAGTGGAGGCTAGCATCGAAGCTTCGGCTCCTGGCATTCATGTACTGCCGTATCTGAAGACCGATTGTTCCGGCACATTTCCTGTATCGAACTCCAGCTTCGCCAACGCGACCGTGCGTTTTGGCAACAATCGCGCCGAAACTTTAGAGACAATCGGTGGAGCAGTCCTGGAATTTGGAGGTGCGTAAGTGGCGCAAGAATTGCCATGGAACGCCGAGCTCTACGACCAGAGGCACTCGTTCATCTGGAAAATGGCCGCAGGCCTGCTCGAATTGCTCGACGCCAAACCCGGCGAGCGCATCCTGGATTTAGGCTGTGGCACCGGCCACCTGACCGAGCAAATCGCCGCGACCGGCGCCACCGTCGTGGGTATCGACAGTGCCCCGGGAATGATTCAGCAGGCTCGCGAAAAACATCCCGCTTTACAATTTCAGGTCATGGACGCGCGCCAGATTGCGTTTCCGGACGCGTTCGACGCTGTTTTTTCCAATGCCGTGCTTCATTGGATCACAGAACCCGAGAAGGTCGTACTTGGAATCCAAAAAGTTCTACGTCCCGGCGGAAGATTTGTGGCCGAATTTGGAGGCAAGGGCAACGTGGCCGAACTGATCGCCGCAGTGGGGCGGGCTTGGCGCAAGCTGGGACTCCCCGGCGCGCTGCCGCAGCCTTGGTATTATCCGAGCATCGCCGAATATTCCACGTTGCTCGAAAAACACGGCTTGGAAGTCACCTTTTCCAATCTTTTCGAGCGTCCCACGCCTCTCGAGGATGGCGAACGCGGCCTGCGCAATTGGCTCAACATGTTTGGCGCCGCGTTCGGCGATCAACCCGATCGGCAACAGTTCGACTCTTTTCTGGCGGCCACGGAACAGGAGGCTCGCCCCGCCCTCTACCGCGATGGCCACTGGACCATGGACTACCGCCGCCTCCGCATCGTGGCACGGAAAGTCGCGGACTAGCTTGACTACGGAGGCACTGGCATGAACGGAAAGAATCGCCCCATTTCGGTGACCATCGTCGCTAGCGTCTATATCGCCGTCGGCGTACTGGGCTTTGCATTTCACCTCCGCGAAATCCTGGCGCAACATGCCCTCCACTATGACGGTCTGTTAACCGAACTCATCGAACTCGTCAGTCTCGTCGCGGGAATATTTCTCCTGCGCGGCCAAAATTGGGCTCGTTGGGTGGCGCTCTTGTGGATAGGCTTCCACGTGGTCTTGAGCGCCTTTCACGCGTTCCATGAATTTGCCATTCACGCGGTGATCTGTGTCCTGATCACCTGGGCTCTCTTTCACCCAGAGGCTACCCGCTATTTTCGCGGCAGCCGCGCCGAACCTATCTCGGGAGATTCGTAGAGCGCCGTAAATTATTTCTCGAGCAGCCAACGTCGTCTCCTCCATGTATGATGTGTAGCCATTTCTGGACTCACGAGAAAAGCACTCACCCGAAAGGAGACGACACGTGCGGCAATTTCTTCCCACCACAGCATTCCGCGGCTTTGGCTTGCTCGTCCTAATCGGCGCGATCGGAGCAGCCTGCCCGACACCAGCACAAAATACCAAAACTCCCTACCCAAATATGGCACCGGTAGACCAATACCGAATGGAGCGATCCGCCGAGATCGACCTGGCGCGAAGCGCTGCGCCGGAATCCATCTCGCGAGACGCCAGCATCATGGTTATGGGAAGCCGCGGCTATGAAACTGCAATTCCCGGCAAGAATGGTTTCGTTTGCGTAGTGCAACGATCTTGGACTACCAGTAGCGATGACCCAGAGTTTTGGAATCCGAAGTTGCGGGCTCCGATTTGCTTCAACGCGCCGGCTGTGCGGACCTACCTGCCAATCACGATCAAGAAGACCGAGTTGGTATTGGCTGGACATTCAAAAGCGCAGATCGTTGCGGCGATGAACGCAGCACTTGACAAAAAGGAACTGCCCGCATTGGAGCCCGGCGCGATGTGCTACATGATGTCCAAGCAAGGGTATTTGAACGACCGTGCCGGACACTGGCATCCCCACTTGATGTTTTTTATGCCGCTCACCGACGCGGCAACCTGGGGCGCAGACTTGGCTGGCTCTCCCGTGCTCGCAACGCAGGACAAAGAGAATCGCCTGACGATCTTCCTGATTCCAGTCAGCAGGTGGTCCGACGGCACGCCCGACCCCAGGGATGCGAACTGAGTTCTCGCATTTCCGGCTCGCCGCCTGGAAGGCATCCGGGCTAACCCGTTGGAGAGATTCCTCGCTTCGCTCGGAATGACGGTACAAGCTTTTTCCGCGAACTGGTATAGCGCAAAGCGTGAGCAAGCTCCCGCACTCCAGAAGCGCTCGAACCGACAGCGAGCGGCTCGCACGAATCACGGAACACGAGCCGGGAATCGCGGCTCCTAGTGGCTGTGGAAAAATGAACACAAGGCATAGCGTGCCACTTTACAGCCCTTTCCTCCCATGCTACGCTTTCTTTCCGTACCGCCATCTTAGCGCCAGGCGGCTGGGCCTCTGAACGAGAACCTGCCAAACGTGTGTGTTTTCTGCCTGTTACAGGCAGAAATGTCGTGCCAAACCACCTCCCCTCGAGGAAAGAAAAGTCGTCTCTCTTCGCGCCGTACTCTGGCTCCTTATTTTTGCTGTCAGCTCGGCATGAGCAATACGTCTAATTTTGCATCGCGAAGTGAAAGTTCACGACAAAAGGGGAAACTTTGCTAAAGCTTCGAAAAGTCGAAATCGTGGGCTTCAAGTCGTTTTGCGAGCGCACCGTGGTCACCTTCAGCGGCACCGGCACAACCTGCATCGTGGGTCCGAACGGCTGCGGCAAATCGAACGTTGTCGATGGCATCAGCTGGGTGCTCGGCGAACAGAGCCATAAATCCCTTCGCGCCGAGCGCATGTCCGATTGCATTTTCAACGGCACCGCCAAGCGTCCTCCCTTGGGTCTCGCGGAAGTCACCATAACCATGGAAGACCCGGAGCTTGCGGAAGCCGCCAGATTTGTCCTTGAGGAAGCCACCGCAGCCGAAGCGCCTGATCCTTCCCCACAGACTGTAGCGATCAGCGAAATTCCAGCGGAAGAATCGATCGCCGCAGATTCTGAACTGTCCGTTCCCACGGAAACGTCCGAAGCGCCCACAGACGAAGCCGCCGCTTCCAAGCAAGCCGCCTCTCCTGCCGAATCCAGTTTCATCGCCAAGAAGCGCAAGAAGGCGGAGAAACCTGCCATGGTCACTAAACCCGGCGAGGTGGTGGTCAGCCGGCGTCTCTATCGCAGCGGCCAAAGCGAGTACCTCATCAACGGCCGCGTCGCCCGCCTTCGCGATATTCAGGACATGTTCATGGGTGTCGGCCTCGGCCCCGATTCCTACGCGATCATTGAGCAGGGACGCATCGGCCAAATCCTGGCCACCAAGCCCATGGAACGCCGCGCCATCATCGAAGAAGCCGCCGGTGTGACCAAGTTCAAGACCAAAAAGCGCCTCAGCGAAGCCAAGCTCGAATCCTCCAAGATAAATCTCTCGCGCGTCAATGACATCGTCGTCGAGGTCGAGAAGCAACTCGGATCCCTGAAGCGCCAGGCCGCCAAGGCCCGCCGCTATTCCGAAATTCGCGACCAGATGCGCGGAATTGTACGCCAGATGCTTGCCGGAAAGGCTCGCGAACTCGACGCGGAAGCCCAGCGGGTGGGCTCGCGTTTGCACGAACTGACCGCCGCCGAAACGCAGCACGCCCAGGCCATTCACGAACAGGAAGCGGATCAGGATCGCCTCAGCCAGCGCATCTATTCCCTCGACTCCGAATCGCGGCAGAATCAAAACCTGCTCAACCAAACCGCGCTGGAAGTGGATCGTTGCGAAAACCGCATCAACTTCAATCGCACGCGCAGCGCCGAACTTGCCGGACGCAACGACCAACTCGCCCACGAACGCCAGGCGGTGACGGCGCAGGAGTTGGAATGGGAATTTCGCAATAACGCCCAGCAACAAGCGGTCGAAGCCGCCCGCAATGAATCCGTAACTGTAACCACGCGTGTTGAAGAATTGGCCGCCCGCGCCGCCACTCGCGCCTCGCAAATTGCCGAATCGGAAGCGCGCATGGATGCTTTGCGCCGAGCCGCCACCGAGCACAGCGAGAGTGTTCTGCGGCTCCACGGCGAACAGAAACAGGCCGAAGAAGCCCTGGTGCATCAGAAGGAATCGCTGCAAAAGCTGGAATCGCGCGAAGCGGCGCTGCTCGAATCTTCGCTGTGCATGCGCGATGATGCGGATCAGGCCGCGCAAAACCTGCAATCCGCGACCACGGAGCTGGAGCAACTTCAGAATCAAGCCGCGCAAATGCACTCCCGCCTGGGCGAGCTCCGCCAGAGCCGCGAACGCATTTCCAAGGAAGCCGATTTCCTGCGCGATTCGCTCTCGGGCGTCCGTGCGCGCCACTCCACATTGACACGCATCCTCAACGACCATTCCTACACCGGCGAAGCGGTCCAGAAATTATTCGCCGCCAACGAACGCCACGGCGGCCAAGATTTTCGGGCCGTTGGTGTGCTGGCAGACTACGCGGAAGTGCAGGAGCAGCACGAAGCGGCCATCGAACAGTATCTGAGCGATGAGCTGGAATATGTGGTCGTCGAGACCTATGACCATGCCCGCGCCGGCGTCAGCATGCTCCGCGAGGAAGTGGGCGGCCGCGCCACGTTTTTCGTCGATTCCCTGCGCAACCTGAAACTCGATGAATACGAGCCAATCATCCATTTCCGCGTCGAAGATGGGGTCATTTCGCGCCTCGATAAATTAGTAGAGTTCCGCGACCCGCTCGGCCCCGCCGCGAAACAGTTTTTGCCCCGCCTCCGCAACGGCTATCTGGCCGAGACGCTTTCCGCCGAGAAACTGGCTCGCGAGTACCCGCAATACGCCTTCATCACTCCCGAAGGCACCTGCTACCAAGGCCGCATGGTCACCGGTGGTCGCCCGGATGAAGCCGGCCCACTGGGCATGAAGCGCGAGCTGCGCGGCGTGAATGCGGAGTTAGTCCATCTGGAACAGCGTTGCACCTCCATTCAGTCCGAACTCGAAGCGGTCGTCGCCGAATTGCAATCCACGGAGAAGGCCCAAGAGGAATTGGCAGTGCGTCAGCGGGAATGTGAACGCGCGCACTTTTCCGCCAAGCATCGCCACGAGCAGATGCAAAGCGAATTGGCGCGGCTCGGCTTGGATCTGGGCGCCTGCCAAAACGAATTGGCTCGCGTCCGCAAGGACATCGATTCCGCGCAGCAGCGTGCCATGCTGGCGCAGGCTCAGCATCAAGTCGCCGCCTCCAGCCGCGCGGAAGCCGAAGCGGAAACCACTCGCCTCAACGAAGAAGTCGCCCAACTTCGCAACGCCGTGCAGACCGAGCGCGACGAGTTGGCCACCGCCAAGGCCGAACTCGCCACCATGAACGAGCGCCTCGCCTCCGCCGAATCCATTGCCCACCGCCTGCAGGAAGAACGAGCGGACCTGGCGCGCCGCGAAGCCGCCCTGCAACAGCAGGAAATTTCGATCAGCGAAGAAACCGTGGCCATGGCTCGCCAGTCCGAAGAATTAACCGCCCAGTTGGAAAACTTGCGCGTCGAAAAAGCCCGGCTGGCCGACCAGCAGAAAGAATTGGAACAGGAATGGGATGCCGCGCGCACACGGGTGACCCAGCTCGAAGATCACCTGCGCATGGCTCGCCAGACCCTTCAGGAAATGCGCGAAGAACGCGGCAAATTCGAAGTCGACAAGGCTCGCAACGATTCCGACCGCCAGCACCTGCGCGAAACCTGCTTGGCCGAAGTGAATGCCCAGCCCGAGGACCTGATCGCCTCCGAAACCGCCTTCATGACCGGCGAAGAGCTAGCCACCGCCGAAGCCAGCTACCGCGAAATGAAGCAGCGCATCGACAATATGGGCGCGGTCAACATGATGGCTCTCGAAGAATACAACGAGTGCGAACAGCGCTTCACGTTCCTCACCCGCGAACGCGACGATTTGCTGCAGTCCATCTCCGACACCCAGCAGGCCATCAAAGAACTCGACCTGATCACCAAGGAAAAATTCGAGCAGGCCTTCGCCTCCATCAACTCGCACTTCACCACCGCGTTTCACACCATTTTCGGCGGCGGTACCGCGGAAATGCGTTTGACCGAGCCCGACAGCTCCGGCGATGCCGGCATCGACATAGTTGCTTCGCCTCCGGGTAAGCGCCTGCAAAACGTGTTGCTGCTCTCCGGCGGCGAAAAGGCCATGACCGCATTGGCGTTGCTGATCGCCATCTTCCGCTATCAGCCGAGCCCGTTCTGCATCCTCGACGAAGTCGATGCGCCGCTCGACGAAGCCAACGTCGGCCGCTTCACCCGCTTGATCGCCGACATGAGCGCACAAACACAATTCATCGTGGTCACTCACAACCGCAAAACCATGGAAACCGGCAGCGTCCTCTACGGCGTCACCATGCAGGAGCCCGGCGTCTCCAAACTGGTCAGCGTAAAGTGGGAAGGCGAAGAAGCCCCCAATCGCAAGCAGCGCGCCGCCACCGCCGCTTAGCCTGGGAAGGTGAACCACGTCGTTTAGTCTCGCGCCGCAACCAGTCATTCCGAACGGAGTCTGCGCAGTGAGGAACCTCTCTTCGATCCCCTGTTTTTTCTCCTTCGATCGCCTGCGCCTCCCCCCAACCCCCACTAGCGCCCCACCCGCGGAACCGCTAAACTATTTCAGTCCTCAGTGCGCCCGTAGCTCAATTGGATAGAGCGCTTCCCTCCGGAGGAAGAGGTTGAGAGTTCGAGTCTCCCCGGGCGCGCCACTCTTTTTTATCCTTTAGAAAATCAAGCCGCAGTACCTTCTCGCCAGTTTCCGCCAGTTCTGGCGTGACAACCTACTCACACATCGAACGGACCCTCCCGCCTTACCGCATTGCCGTCAGTTGGGGAACCGCCACGGCGTGAGTAGAATGGCGCTGGCAGTGCCATATGTGGACAGATTTCTTCTGGACCTACCTGGTCGGGCCCCTGGCAGCGCTCTTGCCAGCGCGCTGGAGGAGCGCACTGCCAAGCCTCGTGCATGCCGATTGGGAACGTGCCGGAACACTCAGTGGGATTCTGGAGATGCTAGCGGCCATCATCGGGCTGGGCTATTGGTACATGTTGGAGATGACTCGCCGGATCGACCAAATCATGAATGGGACGGTGCACGGAAAAACTCCAGTCGGCCTCACCGAACATCAAGTGCAAGGCGCGGCTTTGACGATTTTTTACATGGGTCCGTTGACGTGGATTTTGTTTTATTTCTTTTTCGAGGGAGCCTTCCGGCTCTGCGGCGCCGCATTCACGGAGAATGTGCTGGGGACGTTGCCGCTGTACTTGTTAGAGCGCACGGTGTTCCTGGTCCGGCATAGAAAACAGGCGAAGCTTGGGGAATTGGTGGCCCGGAACGTACTGTCTTTCGTGGCAAGCGTCCGCGAGCAATGGATGGTGGCGAGGCTGGAGGAGGTTCCGGACGAGCTGCATTACACGACGAGTGGCACGGAACCAATGCTCGAGGTTTGGGCCAGCAGGAGAAAACAGGAGTGGGTGAGCCCTAAAATCGTGCGAGTGGATGAGCTGTATTACAGGTTGGAGGAAAGCTGGGTGGAGAAAGGGTCTCGACCGTTCCGGTATCGATTGAGGCAATTGGAAGCCGGAGTGCCAGCGAGAAACGTGATCCTGTACAAAACGGAACAAGCCATCGTGAAAGAGTAGAGAGGCCGGGAACAGCGGCTCACGTCCCGAGATGTCGTTATAACAAGTATTTCTGAATGCAGTGTTTTGGCGATTCTCAACTCCGCCAATATTAGCCGTCGGGCGCCTTTCGAACCTGGCTACTCCACCCCAGCGCCTTGTCTCGCAAAAATCCGCCAACAAATACCCGTCATCCCGAACGCAGCGAGGGATCCCAACCGCCCAGTGGTCCAGGGTGTGCTTCCGCTACTTCGTTGCGTGCGGCTTGACACCGGTCCAGGTCCAGCCGCTGATTTTCCACCCCGCCGCTCCTGCATGCAGAACGAAGGTCATCTGGCCTTCCTCTGCGAGCGGCTTGCCATGTTGTTTGTAACTGTACAGCGCGGGGAGGATCACATAGGCCACATCGTCTTCGATCTCGGTGCGCGTGGGCGCGCCGTATTTCACATTTCCATCAGTCACGCCCGTGGTCGCGGCATGTTTTTCATACGCAGCCGCCCATTCCTGCGGGGCGTCAGCGCCGAACCACAGATGTGGCGCGAATTCGTCCACAATGACGATGTTGCCGGTTGCATAGGCGGCGTAGGCGGACTTTACGTCACCGGTGTTAAATCCGTCGATGAATTGATGGATGGGTGCAGTCACGTCCCCAGCCGTTGCAGCCATCGTGGCAAACGCAAGCGCACTCATAAGCAGTGCAAAGATTAACTTTTTCATGATTCTCTCCCGGTAGCTTGCGCAAGAGACTCTCACCGCTGCGAGGATATGTCAATTCAGATGCTGCTGAATGCCATCAACCGCACGAACCGACGTGACCATGCCATGGCCAAAATAGCCGTACTCCTTTCCTATTCAAACTCCGCAATCTGATTACACCGTTCCCTTGATAGTGCCTCCCCCTTTACTCCCGTTACAGTTCTCGTCAGTTCTAGCAGTCGGTCCAACATTCCACAGAAGCTCGAAAGGGGGCACCATGAGAACTTCAAGAATCGCGATGATTTTGCTGGGGCTGCTTTTCGCCATGGCAATGAATGTTTCACTCGCGCAAGACACCACCAGTAGCGGCAAGTCAAAAGCCAAAGTCCGCACCATCACCGGTTGCCTGGCCCAGGGCAGTGGCTCGAACTCCTATGTGTTGAACGGCTCGGATGGCAGTACGTGGAATCTCAAGAGTGACTCGGTGGCTCTCGCCGATCACGTCGGTCACAGCGTAACAGTCAAGGGTGCGGTCTCCAACGTCACCATGCACAACGCCAAGGAAGAGGCCAAAGACGCCGCCGCTGGTGCCGGCATGAAAAACAGCAATAACGAAACCGGCGACCTCGATGTGACGTCTCTCAAAATGGTTAGCAAATCCTGTAAGTAATCGCAACCAATCGTAGGGTCGCAATAAGGGGCCGCAGTGATTTTCCAGACGGGAATTTCACCGCGGCCCCAAGATTTTTTGCCGGTGCCCCACGTTCGCCTTTTGAGCCGGGGTTACTCCACCCCTGGGTCTTGTCTCGCAAGAATCCGCCAAGAACACCCGTCATCCCGAACGCAGCGAGGGATCTCGGATGCTTTAAAAGAACCGGTGTTTTAAAGAACCGCAAACTGGATTATTCGACGAGCGCTCACGTCCTGCTCTCGCGCTGGATCAGCGCCCGCAGCACCGTTTCCAATGCCACGCTGCCTTTTCGAGAGCCAGCCTCTTTGCCCTCAAACTCGATCCAGCCTTCATTGAAGCCGTCGAGCATCTGGATGCGCGGCAACGGGTTCTTCATGCCCTGCGATTTGAAGAGTGGCTCCCAGCTTTCACGCGGTACCGCTTCCGCCCTCACGGGACGGCCCAGCAGCCCTGCAAACGTGCCAGCAATTTCGTTCGGGGTCACGCGATGTGGGCCTTCCAACTCGACCACTCGGTGGCCGCTCCACGTTTCCTGCAGTAATTGGGCCGCTACGCGAGCGATGTCGGCCGTAGCCACCATGGGCACCGGCTTATCGAGCGGTTGCAGGAAGCTGGGAATCACGCCAGCCTTGGCTGGGGCCACGTCCCAGCTCGAATTCTCCATGAACCATCCGGGCCGCAGGAATGTGATTGGCACCGGGGATTTTTCTAGCGCTTGCTCGATGACGGTGTGTTGCGAAAGCAGATTCGATCGCTTCGCCTGCGCGCCGATCGTCGACAGATAAACAACTTTGCCCGGCTGGGCTCTGTCGATTGCCGTATGCACTGCGTCGGCGATGGTCCGCGCTTCGCGAAAATCCGGCGACGGATCAAAGTTGGGCGGCACCAGAACGAACACACCATCCGCTCCTTTGAACGCGGCCGTCAGCGCGTCAGCATCCTGAATATCCGCACTCACCAGCTCGCAGCCACGCTCCGCCCATCCCTTGGCTTTGCCCGTATCGCGCACCACTCCGCGCACCCGGTGCCCACTGGCCAACAACTGTTCAGCCACCTGACTACCGACGTTCCCCGTGATTCCCGTGATCGCAAACATTTCTCAGCTCTCCCCCTGGTCAGAAGGGTGGGCCATTTTACTACAGCATTTCTGCTCGAGTATTTAGCTTTCGCGAATTGCTGATTTGAACACGCGATTCCCAGGCGGGCCGGACCCCGATTATCCTATCTGCAACGTCCTGCGGAACGACGCGGGCCAGGGCAGTTTTCCAAATCCAAAGATTTTTTCGAACGCTGTGCCAGATCTACGAACCCGTGTACATGCGGTGTGCATTGAGGTGATCCTGTGAGAATCTCCGAGCCCCCCACCGTTGTTCAGGCGTCTTCTTTGCTGTGGCGGGAGCGATCTTCGCGCACTCACCTAAACTCACCATTGGCCCCGCGTTGGCTCGCGCGTCTCAGTGCCGCTGCGGCAGGACCTTCCAGATGGCCGGGTCTTCCTCGCCCAGCACCCAAGAGCAGAAACCCTGCAGCCCATTTTTCTGCACCAATTCATAGCGGTCCGTGAACGTACGCTGATCGGTGAAGAAAATCCATTCGCGCATCTGGTCGCGATAGAAGAAGAAGTACGCGCTATGGTCTTCCCCGTCCCACTGAATGTTGCCTTTGTACGCCTCGGCCAGCATCAGCGCATTGGGCGTGCCGATGTACTCGGCGGTAGGATTGGGCTTCTCGGGGCTGAGTTCGTTCTCTTTGATCGGCGCTCCGGTGAACCAGTGATAGCCATACAGTGGAATGCCCAGCGACAGTTTTTCCTTCGGGACTACTTTCAGCGCGTACTCCATATTGTCGACGGTCCACTCCCACCCCGCCACCGGGCCCGGCATGGTCCACCGGGTGTGCTGGTCGTAGGTCATCAAGCAAAGCACGTCGACGTATTTCGCAATCGCGGCGATATCGTACGCGCCGCGCCAATCGGTGTAGATCCACTTCGCAAACCCTCCGGCGCCGGGATAACCCGGAGCATTGGGCACCGTGGCGACGGTCAATTGCAGTCCCGCTTTGTGCATCGCTCCCGCCGAAACTCTGACCACCTCTGTCAACCGCTCCCCGTCGACCCAATCGATATTTTCAAAGTCGAACTGGAACCCGGTGTACCCGTGCAGCTTGCACTCGCGGATCATCGCCTCGTTCATTTGCGCTTGTGCTGCGGAATTGCTGGCGAACTCGTGAAACTTTTTCTTGTCGAACAGCGCAATGATCGGCATGACCGCCAGCTTTTCCTCCTGCGCTCTCTTCAACACCGTGGGTTCCGGTGCTCCGGTCACCAGGCCGTTCTGGTCCACGTCATACCAGGTGGGCACCAGCAGATCGATCTGCGAGGAATGCGCCAGAAACGAGCGGATCGAGTCTGGGCTGTTGGTCATGTAAAAAAGCGCCACCGGCGGCTTCGCTGGTGTGCAGGGAATTGCCACAAGAAAAAACAAAATGGAAACAAAGGTTCGCTTCATTTCATTTTCTACTTTCCATTGGCTACTTGCGTTGAACCCGTTTGCCAATATTTGTTAAACCCGATGTAGTCCGAGGGAAGATTCGCCAGGATCGTCCGCCGAAGTTCCAGGATATCGACGCTGCCAATTCGCTTGTACAGCACTTTTCCATCCGCATCGATCAGCACGGTGTACGGCACCGCGGACTCCCACGTTGGATCGAACGCTTTCTGCATGGCCGCCGTATCGTCGGAGGCAAACAGCAAGTTGCGGCTGGTGGCATGCTGCTTCTGCAGCATTCTCAGCACGCCGTTTTTCTCGTCGGGCATATTCGCGGCCACGGTGACCAGGTCAAAGTCGCGGACCTTGTACATTAAATAGGTATCCTGGAAATCGCCGAACTCGTCGATGCACGACCCGCACCACGTGGCCCAAAAAGTGACCAGCAACATATGTTTCGTCGGATTTGCGCGGAGTTTCTTCAGGTCGTCCGCCGTGGCCATTTCCACGGTCACCGGCTGCTCATCTATTTTCCGGATGGCCTCGATGCGCGTCGCCGCTTTTTCTGCCCACTTTGTCGAGCAGCCAAACACCGGCGTGTGGCTCACCTCCACCTCTTTACCTGCCAGTATCGCGTCGATGGCGTTCCGTGCGTCGTGCGTCTTCACTTGCTCGATGCGATAGCTGTTGTCGATGCGCCCTTGGTATCGCAACTTGCGGTCCTTATCGAAAATAAAAACATGCGGCGTGGCTTGCGGCCCATACGCGCGAGCAACCGATTGGGTTTCGCCATCGTAAAGATACGGATACCGCAGGTGCTTGTAGGCCACGCGAATTTTCATTTCTTCCAGCGAATCGCTGATATCGGAAGAATCCAGCTCATCAATCCGTATCGCTTTCGGATCGTTGGGCTGAATCACCACCACCGCTACGCCTCTATCCTTATAATCGTCGGCCAATTGCTGAATGCGCTGCTCGTACATCTGCGAAATGGGACAGTGGTTGCACGCGAACACCACCACCAGCACCGGGCTCGACGCGTAATCGCTCAGCCGGTGAATTTTTCCGTCCACTCCCGGCAGCGCAAAATCCGGGGCCGCCGAGCCCAGCGGCAAAATCGGATGTGCCACCTGCGCCGCTTGCCCCCAAACCGGCACCGTCAGCAGGAAAAATAAAATGGCCCGCCACATGGCATCCAACCTCCCAGGTCTAGCTCAAAACATTTTCGTCAGCGCACTACAACTTGCCGCAAAACTCCTCAGCGTTGGGGCTCGCGCCTTCAGCTGCGACCACAGCTTGCTGAACCCCCAAAAACCGGCGTTCCGAACGCAGTCTTCGGAGTGAGGAATCCCTCTTCCTCCGGCATGGCCGTCGCTCTGCCTCGCCAATTCCGCAACTTCAAACTTCTCACTTCCCGTTTGCCTCCGGCAGCGGTCGCGGCGTCACATCCGCATTCACCAGCCCCATAGCCCACTGGATCGCCTTCGAATACATCTCCTGCATCCGCGGATCGTCCCAATTCTGTTCCACGTGCCCAAGCGTGGAATAGTACACCCGCCCCTTGCCATACATTGTCGCCCAGGTCACCGCAAAGTCGTGGTCCTTGCGATGCACGTGCGGATTATTCAGGTCCAGCTTGGAAGCATCCAGCCGCATCAACACGCGCACTTTATCCCGCGAGAAATCCTTCATCTGATAAATTTCGTCGCGCAGCACGAACGATTTCCCCCATTGCTGCATCCCCGGAAAATTCGGATCCTCCACGATAATCGGCGCGTCAAAGGTCAGCCAGGGATGCTCGTCGAAATACCCGCCAATCATTTCGCCGTATTCCGGCCAGTTGGTGAACGTGATAGTCGCGCTGTGCACCCCGATAAATCCCTTCCCGTCTTCGTGCACGAACGAAAGTAGCGCCGCTTTTTGCTCGTCATCCATTTCCAGGTTGCCGCCGGTATAAAACAGCACCGCGTCGAAATCGTTCAGGTTCTTGGCGTTGAATTCCAATTTTTTCTTGGTCAGCGCTTCTGTGTCCGTTCGAATGGTGGTATCCCACAATCCGGATTCCCGCCCCAGCCGCTCGATGGTGGCCATGGCGTGCGACACTGCTTCGTGCCGGTAGCCTTTCTCCTCGCCAATCACCAGCAGATGTTTTTTTGGAGGAGGCGCCGTCGCCGTTTGCCCCAGACATTGCCCGCCCAGCACTACAGCAAGCACGAAAAATACGATGCGTATGTTCTTCATTATTTGTGGCCGCCTTGCGATGGAATCGTCCGTTTACCTTCTCCCAACCAGAGTATCGCGTTTGCGAAAAGTTTGTTTTGCGTGGCATCGGCAAACACGCCCTCGCCATGCCCCTGGTTCATATACACCATCCTGTATTTCGTGTTGGTCCACACAATGGGCATGTCGCCGGTGGTGATCACGTCCTTCACCCCGATGGGATAGTTGGAAGGATCCAAAGTGACCAGTACGTGCACACTCTTGTTCAGCCGCGGGCTCGGTTTCCACTGATACCACTCGTTCGAAGGCGCGACGTAGCTCTCCGGCATGCCTCGGGTCACTGGATGGTTGCGATCGTCGACCACCATTTTCGCTTTCTGCACCGGCCAATTGTTGTCGTAGAACACCCCGCCACCCAGAAAATCAACGAACCACGGCCAATTCGTCGAACCGTCGTTATACGCCGCAACGTGCAGTCCCAGCCACCCGCCCCCGTGTTCCATGTAATGTTCGAACCCGGCTCGCTGCGCGGCGCTATGCGGAAAATCGTTTATCCACAAAATCACCTGGTATGGCGCCAAGTCCTTGTCGTTCAGCTTGTCCCAATCTGTGGTGGTGTCGAAAACGAAATTATCTTTCGCCGCGAGTTCCCGAAAGAACGCCAACCCTTCATTGCCGGTGCGCACGTGATCCGGTTCCACGTTGGTGGAATAAAACGCCAACGCTCGGAACGCCGGCTTTTGTGCCACCGCGCCGCTGTTGCAGATCAAGAAAAACAAAACGGCCGCGCAAATCGCACGAACCGCCAGGGCCCAGTGCATTTTCCATATGTATTTGCCGGCAAAAGGATTCGAGTACATTGGCAGACTCTCCTATTTCGCGGCCGCCCAAAAGATCGAATTCTTGAAGATCTGCACGAACTCCGGGTTCTGGAACAGTTCCGGGTGATGTCCCATGAAAATGTAAATGTTTCTGGCCTTCACGTGCTCGTTGGTCCAGATCACCGGGTGATCGCCCATCTTTACATCCGTGTACGGCGTGTAGCTAGTCTCATCGACGCTGGCCAGCACATGCACATTCGGGCGCGGCGATTTGTCGTACGTGTAGAACTCTTCGTTCTCGATGACGAACGGAGACTTCACGCCTTTCATCGCCGGATGATTCTTGTCTTCCACGGTGACCGTTCCGGTTACGAACGTCGCGATGTAATTCTTGAACCGGATCCCGCCCATGAAGTCGCGAAACCACGGCCAGATCGGGTAGCCATCAAATTCCCCTAGCAACGTCGCATGATGGAATCCAATCCACCCGCCACGCCCTTCTTCGATGTACTTGACGAACGCCGCCTTGGCTGTATCTGTCCACATGTACGGCGGATAATTCAACTGGATGAACAGGTTATAGTGCGCCAGAAAAGCGTCATTGATCTTGTCGGTGTTTTCGACGTAATCGACGGTGAAATTGTTTTCTTCGCCCAGCTTTGCAAGCCAGACCTTTGCCGCATCGACGAACGGCTGGTGTATCCCGCCATGCTCCGCCAGCGCAATCACGCGAAAACGCGGAGCTTTCGCCTGCGTCGCGCCAGTGGTAATCGCGAAGCACAGCAGCGCAAAAAACGGCAAGACCAACCTCACTACCAATCTGTTCCTGAAACTTTCTCTGGATGGAAGCACGCTGAACACTCCCGTGAGTCTTGCTTGGGTCCACTTATGGAGCGAAAGGAAAACTAACCATCGACAATCCGGCAGGAGAAGCACGCAAATTCGCTCATGCACCTTCACCCGAAAAATAACAGCAAGTGCAGGGCCATTCAAGGACTAATTAACCCTTGTTTAGAAAGTCCCGTAAGCCGTTACAACCCGCTCTGGCGCCAAGCTAAGCGCAACTCGCGGCGGCTATTCCATCTCAAACGTCAGGAAAGTCAATTTCCCGTTACGTTCCACCTGCATCGCGGCCGGGTCCCCAGGTTGGAGTTTGCCAAACGCGTTGCGCAAGTCCTCGACAGTCTTGATCGGCGCGCGATTGAAGCTGTGAATCACGTCGCCTTCCTGCAACCCGGAATCCACCGCCAACCGGTTCGCCACCATAGCGGTCACCAGCACGCCGGAAGAAATGCGCAGTGGCCCAACCAGGTCGGCTATCTCCCGAGTGATCGTAGCGCCGATTATGCCCAATCGGGGAATCAAGTCCGTCGCTGGATTGGAAAGATCCGCAAGCCGGCTGAGGTCGTGGGACGGCTCCAGCACCGGCACATCCAAGCTGAGCTGTTTCGAGCCACGCAGCACCTGCAGATTCACTTTATCCCCGGTGCTGCGCAAGTACAGGCTCAGACTGAACAGCGCAACATTGTCCACTGGCATTCCATCGATGGCTTCGATCACATCCCCGATTCGCAGTCCCGCACGTCCTGCCGATCCGTCTTCATCAAGGTCGGCAACCACTACCCCCGGCGTTTCCGTCAAGTCCAAACCACCGGCTAAATCCGGCGTCAGCGTTTGCAGGTCCGCGCCAATGGTCCGTCGGCGCACCCGCCCATACTTGCGAATCTGTTCGTACGCATAGCGCACGATCCCGCTGGGAATCGCAAAGCCGATGCCCTCATTCCCTCCCGATTTCGTGTAGATAAACGTGTCGATGCCCACCACATTGCCATCCACATCCACCAACGGCCCGCCGCTGTTTCCCGGGTTGATCGCCGCGTCGGTCTGGATATACACCATGGGATCGTCCGGATCAGGCTGCCGCAGAACGGAACTGACTAACCCAAAGGTCACCGAATTCTCCAGTCCTTCCGGGCTGCCGAAAGCCAGTACCACCTCGCCCTTATGCAGGCGGTCGTAACGCGCGAAGGGAAGTGTCGGCAATCCCGTGGCATCCACCTTCAGCACCGCCAGGTCGATGGTCTTATTCGAACCGACAATCTGCGCATTCAGGATCCGTCCTTTGGACTTCAGCATCGACCCGGCTTGCGATTCTTCGCCGACCTGCGGGGTCAGCACCACGCGCACGCGATCTGCGCCTTTGACTACGTGAAAATTCGTAACAATGTATCCGTCTGGATCAATGATTACGCCCGAACCCAGGCTCCGTTCGCGCCCAAATGGGCTCGGCGCTCTCCCCAGTTGATCTTCATCTTCATCGTCGGAGCCATATCCAGTCACCAACACTTCCACCACCGCCGGCGAGACCCGTTTCACCAACGCCTCGAACGCCCCGCTCATTCCATGCAGTACCGCTTCATCCGGTTTGTCCGAAGGTGTCTGTGAGCGCACCGGCACACAAAAACCAAACAGACTCAAAATGGTCAGCACCACACAAGCGCGCGCCAGCTGCAAGACGCCCCGACTATGATCGCGCTGGGGCTTCCAGTGGATTCGCCTTTGGGTTTGTAATTTCTCTGGTTTCTCGCGCTTCACTCGGACCTTCCCACTTCACGATTTTCAAATCCAACACAAAAATCGAATACAACACCGGCACCAGCAGCAACGTGATGAACGTCGCCACGCATAGCCCGCCAATTTGTGCATAGCACAATGGTTGCCACAGCGGTCCTCCGTGTATCGCCAATGGGAACAGCGCCAAAACCGTGGCGCCCACAGTAATCATCACCGGGCGTAGCCGCACAATTCCCGCGTCCAGCAGTGCCAGTTCCAGTGGTTCGCCTTTCTCGTGCATTTCTTCAATGAAATCAAACAACACAATCACGTGGCTCACGATAACTCCGATCAGGCTGGCGATTCCCAAAAACGCCATGAATCCAAACGATGCATGCATCACATACAACGCGATCAGCGCTCCCACCACTCCGTAAGGAGCGGCAGCCAGCACCAGAATCGGCTTGATCGCATGGCGGAATTGAAACGCCAATGCCAGAAAGATCATGCCAATGGATACCGCCATGACCACCGCCAGATTCCGGAATCCCTGTTCCTGCTTGGCCTGCTCTCCACTCACGTTGATGCTGTAGCCCGGCGGCAAGGTCTTGCGCAATTCTTCCAAGTGCGGCGCGGCGGCGGCGAACACTTCCGACGGCAGCGCTCCAGCTATTGGAAAGGCCTGCACGGAAATGGTTCGGAAATGCTCCAGGTGGCGGATGCGCAAGGTCTGCAGCTCATTTTCGATAGAGGACACCGACAGCAGCGGAACCTTATTGTTGGATTGCGAGGAATACACATACAGATTCTGAATATCCGAGAGATTCGCGCGCTCTTCCATACGCAAGCGCGAAACGACCGGAATCTGCTGATCGCCCCGCCGCAACGTGGTCACTCCCGCCCCGCTCAGCGCCGTGCTCGACGAATTGGCCACATCCTGATTGGTTACCCCCGCCAGATTGGCTCGGTCGGGATCTACTTTCAACGTAACCTCGAATCCATCCTGGCCCCAATCATCCCGCACCCGCGCGGCCGTCGGCACGCTGCGAAGAATCGCCGAAACTTTGGATGCGATCGACCGCAAATTCGCGATGTCTTTTTCCTCTTCCAGGGGATTTATGTCGGCCAGCCCGGTTATCCGTAGTTCCACCGGATAGTCCACCGGGTTGGTCTGTAATTGCCGCACATCCACGCGCGCGCCGGGGACGTTCTGCGAAATCGCCGCCTGCATCGCCCCGATCAGTTTAGGTGTTTCTTCCTTGTCGTTTACCTCTACAATCACCTGCGCATAATTCAGTTGTTGCAACTGCGGCGTGACCGAGAACCAGAACCGTGGCCCACCGCCGCCTTCAAACGTGGTAATCGATTTCAGCACCGGCAAGGGCTTACCATCTTTGCCCGGATGTTCGCGCCCGAATTTTTCCGCGGTGGCGCGAATCACATCTTCCACCTGCATGGTGGTCTGATTGGTCACAAACAGCGGCACATCATTGGGAAGCCAAATGTCTGCGAACGACAAATATTGCACATCGTCCGGGAAAAATTGCGTCTTCAGCTGCCGCCCGAAAAACCACCCCAGCCCCAGAAACAGCAGCGAACCTGCGAATACCGTCCAACGATGATCGATCGCAAATTTGCCCGTCCGATAGTAAAAGCCGCTGAAACCACGCGTGCGCCGTTCTTCGTGGCTCTCTTCCGGTTTTTTCGAAGGCCGCAGTAGGTAATATCCCAGGAACGGAATAAACGTCATCGACACCAGGCGCGAAGCCACCAGCGCGCAGGTCATCACCACCGGCAGGCTGAACAAAAACTCCCCGGTCGTTCCGGTCAGCAACAGAAACGGCAAGTACGCGACAATATTCGTGATGGTCGCAAACAGAATCGCATGTGCCAATTTCGTCGGTCCCAGCCAGGACGCAATCACCGGCGGATGTTCCGCCAGTGAACGTTTGATCGAGTCCCCCGCCACCACCGGATCGTCCACCAGCAATCCCAACGCGATAATCAACGTGGCGATGGACACCTGTTGCAGATCGATTCCCAGCAGGTGCGCAAATCCAAACGTCATCGCCAGCGTTATCGGTATCGACAGCGCCATCAATACCGCGGAGCGCCACTCCCAGAAGCCCACCAGTGACACGATCACCACTAGGGCAATGGCTTCGTACAGCGCGTCCATGAACAAATCTACGTTTTCCTTAACCTGCCGGGGCTGATCGGAAGTGGACGCAACGATCAGGTCCGCGGGCAGCAGCCCCATCGTCTGTTCCAGCTTTGCGTGCACATTTTTTTCGAAGTCGCCGATCTGTTTCCCTTCGCGCATCTGTACCGCAAGAGTGACCGCGCGGGTGCGTTGCCAATTCCCGTGGACATCCTTCCAGGTGTAATAGTTGAGATAGCGCGCCGGACTCTGGTAACCGCTGCGAATATCCACCAAGTCCCGTAGATAGACTGCGGCGCCAAAGCTCGAACTGCCCACGATGACATTGCCGATGTCTTCCGGTTTCTCGAATTCTCCCGAGGGATCGATCAGAATATTCTTCGAACCCGTCTCCAGCGCTCCGCCAGGCAGCGTGATGTTCCGCGCGTTCAGGATGCCCTTCAGGTTCGAAGGCTGCAGCCCATACGAAGCCAGCCGTTCCTGCGAATAATCCAGATAAATTTGTTCCGGCAGCACGCCCGAACTATCGACGCGGGAAACTTCCGGGGCTCCCCGCAGCGCGCGCGACAGCAGGTCTGTGAAATTTTCCAGTTCATGATAGGTGTACTTATTGCCCGGATGCGCGACCAGTCTCGCGCCCAATTCCGTTGGGTCGTGCACCAGAATGGGCGGCCAGGAATCGGGATGTATTTCGGATTCATGCAGCCGCGTTTGCACGAATGTGCGCCCAGCGGCATAAATCGTTGCATCATCCTGGTCGGTGAAGCCATCCGCCACCACGAACCCGGGGCCACTCAGTAACTCCGTTTTTGTCAGCAGCCGGTTTGTTTCCGCGTCTTGCACAAACAGCCGCACCGGACGGATCACCGACTCCACCGGTATGGATTCCGGAAAACAAATCACCACCGACGCCGGCCTTCCCGCGGATTTGCCTTGCCGCTGCCTGCGGGTCTTTTCAATGGCCTGTTCAATCGCATGCGCGCGAACCGTAATCGTGGTGGTGTCCTCCAGCGGACTCGCCACCGTGAGCATCAGCGCGGCGGTATCCCCAAAATCACTGTTGAACTTGATCGGTCCGGCGCCTTGCGGCAGGCTCAGCGCGTTCAACTTCAAATTCATGTCGCTGAATTCTTTTTTCGAATCCGTCACGGTGTCCGCAAGCTGTACCTGGAGGATGGACAGACCGGGCATCGACAGAGACTTGATGCCGAAATCCGCCCCTATTGGCGCCCGAATGTTCGAATTCGATGCAATCGAGGATTCAACCGGCCGGGTCACCAATTGTTCCACTTGTTGCGCGGTTGCCCCCGGCCAGCTGGTAATCACCGAAGCGACCCGCACCGGAATATTGGGATCCTTCCTCTTGGGCATTTGCATGTAGCCGTAAATTCCAAAGGCCACCGTAGCCAGCAGCAGAATCCACGAGATTTGCCGGTTTTCTACAAAGAAGCGAGCAGTGTTGTGCTCGTGTTGGATGTAGTCGTTATCGGGGCGGTGTGCCATGGCCTGTGCTTCAGCGCTCCAGTCTTACTCGATAATCCGCACGGCTTGTCCGTCATTCACCAGGGTGGCGCCATTCGCAATCACCCGTTCGCCCAAAGCAACGCCGCTGGTAATTGCCACCCGGTTTCCATACGCGTCACCAGGCTGCACGCCCCGACGCCGCGCTACATCCTTCCCGCCTTCCTGGCTCACCACGAAAACGCTGAAACTCCGCGACCCGTCGTTTACCGACACAATCGCGCTTAGCGGCACCACCAGCACTGGCCGTTGCAATCTCGTTTGCCCCAGGTCCAGCGTCGCCACCATCCCGGCCTTCAACAATTCCTTCTCGTTCGGCAGCGTCACTTCCACCTGAAACGTCCGGCTTTTCTGGTCCGCCTGCGGCGATATGGCCGTGATTTGTCCGAAAAATTCCTGTGTGTAGGTCTCCGTCACCACACCTTGCTTCTTTCCCAATTTCACGCTGCCCAGAACCGTGTCCGGCACTCCGAAAACCGCTTTCACCACATGAATGTCGCCCAACGTGAATCCCGCAGTTCCAGCGGCTACCAAAACTCCGATCTCCACGTTGCGACTCAGAATGGTCCCGTCCACCGGGGCTCGCAAGTCGCAATCAGACAGCGCTTGCTGAGCCAAACTCAAAGCCGCCTGCGCCGTCGTCAGCGTCCCCTGGGCCGAATCATTTTGCGCCTTCGCCGCGTCGTAATCGGGCTGCGTCAACGCATTGGCCGCGTACAACGCGGACGCGCGATCGAAATCCTGCTTGGCTTTTTTCGCCGATGCCTGAGCCTGTTCCACTTGACCGGCGTACTGATCCACAGAGTGCTGGTAATCCGCTTTGCGAACGGTCGCCAGCACCGTGCCCTTTTTCACGAAGTCGCCCTGCTGAACGTTGCGCTGCCGTCCATCGGCTCCGGTGCGCTGCAAAATGTCCGTCACGTATCCGGCTGATTTGAACGACAGGGAGACCTGCACATAAGGAACCAGGCTCGCCGAGTACGCCACCGCTTCATTCCCGTTATATTGTTCGACCGTCGCCACCGTTACCGGCGTTGGCGCTTTTTCGGCCGGCTTCGTTTGGTCTTGGCACCCCGCAAAGAATCCGCCAACCATCACGCAGAACGCCACCACTAGGGTCTTCGTTCCTGAACTTGCGTCCATCTGCTTAATCCTCACCCAGCGACTTCTCAAAATCCGAGCGCGCCGTCCAGAACGCTGCCACCGCCTGACTATACTGCGCGTTCGCCTGCGCCATGTTGGACTGTTCCGTCAGCACATTATCCAGAAGCGTAGCTTTTTGTTTGTATTGTTCCAGCACCACCTGGAGTTTCTGTTTCTCGGCCACCTGCGCAAGCTGCGCCACCTTCACGTTGGCCCGCGCTTCCCGCAATTTGCGAAACCGGTTACCCAGATCGGCAGCCACTTGGTTTTGCGTTTCCGTCAGATTCAGCGAGCTTTGCTCCACGGTTCGTTGTTTCTCGTCCATCAAATGGCGTTTGTATCCCCAGTCCCACAAGTCCCATTTGAAGTTGATGCCGATAGTGTTCACGTAATGCGGCAAACCCTCGGCGCTGAACGGCGAGAAAAACAGGTATTGCACGCCCACTTGAGGGATGTATTGGGCCTTTTCCAAACGCCTGGAGTATACCGCTTGATCCATCTTTAATTTTGCCTGGCGGATCTCGGAGCGGTTGCCCAAAGCTTTTTCCCGCGCCGCCTCCAGATCTTGTTCCTCCGGCAATTCCTCTTGTACGGCGCTGACGCGAAACTTGGTTCGAATATCCCGCGCCAGCAGCACGTTCAGGTTTTCCTTCTGCGAGTCGAGCGTATCCTGCAACGTCAGCACCTGCACTTCCGCCTGAGCTACCTGCGTTTTTATTCCCGAACTTTGGTACGGCAGCACCGTCTTCTGTTTCAGGTACTCATCGGTAGTCCGGTCGATTTCGCGTAACGATTTCTCGTTCTCGTTAGCCGCATCCAGCGTGCTTTGCGTTTGCAGAATCGAGTAGTACAGGTCCTTGACCGAGTTCACAATCTGCTGCCGCTGCTGACGCGTCTGCTCTTCCGCCAATTTCTTCCCCACTTCCAACGCCTCAATATTCAAATGGATGTTGTACAGCTGCGACAATGGCTGGTAGGCCTGCGCGATCGACATGCCCGCCAGATGCGGGCTCGTGGTGACATACGTATTTTGCTGAGGTATCGGCGTGGTTCCGATGGTTCCAAATACGCCTTGGTTGAATTCGATGCTCACCGGAGACAGCAGCGATCCACCGGTCAATTCCACGTTGAACTGCGGGTAACGTTGCGTGCGTGCCGCCAAAATCTGATCATTTGCCCCGAGTTCCGCCTGTTTCAGGATTTTGATCTGCCGGTTATTTTCGCGAGCCAACGACACAGCCTGATCCAACGTGAGGGCCTCTTCCGGGTCGGTGTTCTCCTGCGCATGGACGGGCAGAACGACGGAGGTCAAAGCAAGAAAAATAAGCAAACTGGTGGCTTTCAACTCCGAACTCCCGAAATATCTGTGAGCATGACGCGTTGCGTGCCTTTGACCAACCAAGCCAAACCCTGGACCTCGAGAGGCTTGCTTCTGTTAACTTGAACTTTCGGCGGAATTTATAACCACACTCACGATTTTGTCAATGTAACAGGTCTTCCCCTTGGCAGCGCAAGAATGTTGCTCGTGTCCGGGCCAGGATGCTAGAGTCCACCCTCGATTGGCAGCGCACCTTGGCGTTTACGATTCCGCGCGTAGTTGCCGTGTCGTTTATTTATTCTCTGAAACTCTTTCCGGAGGTTCCGATGACCAATCTTCATTATCGATTTGCCGCGGCCTGCTTCGCACTGATCTTTTTGCTTGCCAACGCTTCCGCTTTTGCGGCAGACGGGTCCGCGAATGTCGCTGGCAACTGGAAAATTTCCGTCAGCGGCGATGCCGGCTCTGCCGAGCAGACTATCATTCTGAAGCAAGACGGCTCCAAGATTACGGGAACGTTCAAAGGACCACGGCAATCCGGTCCGCTCCAGGGAACTGTCGATGGCAACAAAATCTCCTTCCATGTTGCCACTCGCGTTCCACTGGATTATCAGGGCACAGTGGACGGCGACACGATGAACGGCACCATGACAGGCAAAGGGAAAACGGGAAACTGGACCGCCTCACGTGCGAAATAACAGACGCCGAAGGCCGCGCCAGATCAGCGGAATCGGCGAATCACTAAATTGTGGCGATCCGATCGATACAACCCTAACACGTACACAATCACCGAACCTTTGGTCGAATAAATTACTTGTCTGATCCGGAGTAGCGGCTCGCGCTTCGGTACGCCCAGCAATTCAGCAGTCCGTTGGTCCGCCGCAGTCGCGTCGACTTCTTCGTCTGCGTACCCGAGTACCACTTTGTAATTGCGTTCCAGTATCCGGAACAGCGATTCATGTTCCAATGGTTCCGAGAGCAGGCCCGCAAATTGCTTCGCCGAAAAGTAGCACGTTTCCAGCGCAAAGGGCTCACCCGCTGTGTGCCGAAGGCGTTCCAGTTTCAACACTCGTGTTTTTGGCGACAGCGACAGTCGAGCCGCTGCGTCCGGTTCATCATCGACGATTTCGGCGAACAGCACCTTGGAGCCAGCCGTCAGGCTTCGCGTCCTCATCTGCTCCGTGTAGCTCATCAATTTATTGAAATGAATTTTCGGCGTGGAAACGAAGGTACCGACGCCGCGCCGCCGTTCAACTATTCCGTCCTGTTCCAAAGTAGCAAGGGCGTGCCGGGCGGTCATCAGGCTGACTTCATGGATCCTCGCCAGCTCGCGTTCGGACGGCACCGCGTCCCCCGGACGCAATTCTCCGGCATCGATCGTTTTGCGGATGGCTCCCTGAATTCGCTGGTAGGCAGGGACGCCATTGGGCGCTTTCACTGGCATCGGATTGCCCTCGACAATCGGGAAAAATCGAGTACAAAATCGATATTCTCCCGCGTAAACCAGGTTCCCTGGTGCACACCCATGACGTTACCTCTTCTCTCGCGCGCAGGAACGCCTATGAAGCCCAGTCGGCCGCGCAGCGGGAGGGGTGCACCCCCCTCCCGCGCAGATTCACTCGACAAACTCGGATTTCACAGGTGCTATAGTGCACGTCTCTTGTTTATCTTATAAATTAAGAATTTCTGCTTGACAAGCTTTTCTTGGTGCTATATAGCTAGTTTCAACGTGTCAGCATGTTTGCTGATTTGGGGTGCTGTGATTTACGTCTATTCGTAATTAGCCGGGGAGAGACGCTGCTCGTGGACCACGAGTCAGCATGGAGGATCCTTATGAGAAAATTGCAGTCTGTGGCGTTGGCACTTTGTTGCCTTGCGCTCGTGTTTCTGTTCTGCGGAGCGAACGCCACCTTCGCCCAAACCGTGACCGCTTCGATCGCCGGCACTGTGACCGATCCTAGCGGTGCTGCCATAGCCGGGGCTACCATTACAGCGAAGTCGGTGGAGCGCGGTCTCACCTTTACTTCGGTGACCAACGACGCTGGCATTTATCGTATTTCCAACTTGGAGCCAGGTCAGTATGACTTGAAGGTCGAGAAGACCGGTTTTCAGACTTCCTTGTATCCGGCTTTCACTTTGATCTTGAACCAGGTCGCTACCATCGATGTGCAAATGAAGGTCGGCCAGGTCAGTCAGACCATTGAAGTCACCGGTTCCGCTCCGATCCTGAAGACTGAAACCACTCAGGTCGATACCATTATTGATTCCGCGACGAACGAGGCTCTCCCTCTGGCTACCCGCAACTACGTGGAATTGACACTGCTCTCGCCTGGCGCGATCCATCCGGATCCCAGCCAGTTCGCTAACGGCGACAACACCAACACTGGCGCTCGCCCGTTCATCAACGGCAACCGCGAGCAGTCCAACAACTTCCTCCTGGACGGCCTGGACAACAACGAGGTTTCCGACAACCTCCTCGGCTATACCCCCGCTCCCGACGCCATCCAGGAATTCAACATGATCACCCAGAACGCCCCGGCCGAATTCGGCAACTTCATGGGCGGCATTGTTAGTGCCACGATCAAATCCGGCACCAATAGCTATCACGGCGATCTCTGGGAGTTCTTCCGCAATGACGTGCTCAATGCCGATAACTGGGCCAATAAAATCGTTCCTGGCGTGGCGCCTATTCCCACCCCTCCGGTACGCTGGAACATGTTCGGTGCTACGTTCGGCGGGCCGGTGATCAAAAACAAACTGTTCTTCTTTATGGATTACCAAGGTCAGCGCCTCGATTACCCCCCGGCAGTCGGCTATCTCACTGTGCTGACTCCGGCGGAACAGGCCGGCAACTTCAGCTCACTGTTGACCGGCAGCGCCCCAACACAATTGTACAATCCCTGTGCCGCAGGCACCGGCGTATCTGGTGTCCCGTGTACTGCCTCCGCGGCGGCTACCGCGACCCGTCCGATCTTCCCGGGCAACATCATTCCCACCAGTATGATCAGCCCCGTTGCGGCGGCTCTGTTTGCCTCCCCGCTATACCCCAAAGTCACCAACAGCGGTCTTATCAGCAACGCCACCAACGCGAGTGGTACGCAGTACAACAACAACCAGGGTGACATCCGCATAGACTATCGGGCCACCGATAAGGATACGATTTCCGGCCGCTTTACCCGTGCGTTGCAGATCGATCCGACCACCAATTCGCAGCCATTGCTGGCCAATGGCCTGGTTAGTGCTCCTATCTGGAGCACGGTTGGCGACTGGACCCGTTCTATCTCTCCCACCCTTGTCAACGACATGCGCTTCGGCTGGAACCACATTATCCTCAACACCGGCGAGAGTTGGGATCCCTCCGTGGGCGCTTTCGGCCAAAGCATTGGTATAGCCGGCTCCAACCCCGCCGGAGTAGCTGGCCTGATCGGTCTCAATTTCAACGGTGGCACGCCATCTTCCCCGAATGGTGGTACCTATTCCACCATCGGCAACAGCATTGTTACGCAGAGCTTCAACAGCACCGTCTGGCAGTACAACGACGACATCACTTGGACCCACGGCCGTCACACCTTCAAGTTCGGCGCGATGTGGATGTTCGAGAAGATTAAGGTCTACTACTCCGGTAATAGCGGCGCCTTGGGCAACATCATCTTCGACCCCACTTTCACTCAATCCTCTGCGACTACCACTACCGGCGGCGTGGCCCCCGTCGGTGGCTCTGGCATCGCTGACTTTTTCCTTGGCCTTCCCACCGGATACGGACGCGGAATTGCCAGTGGTGGTTGGACCCAGACCTCCAACGTCCCTGCTGGCTACGCCCAGGACACCTGGCGCGCCTCGGACCACCTTACTTTCAACCTTGGCTTGCGCTACGAAGCGCACACCCCTTGGATTGAGGCCAACGACGAGCAGGTGAACTACAACATCCGTCTCGGCGAACTTCAGTATGCCAACCAGAACGGTGCCAGCCGCGCTCTCTACAATGGCACCTACGGCGGCAAGGATTTCCAGCCGCGCCTCGGTTTTGCCTGGACTCCGGGCGGCCGCTTCGAGGGCAAGACCGTCGTTCGTGGTGCTTTCACCGTCTCGGAATATCTCGAGGGCACCGGTACCAACCTTCGTTTGCCTCTGAATCCTCCGTTTGACGGCGGCGCCACCACCGGCGGCGAATTCCAGACACTGTATACACCCACTGCGGGCAGGGTATATACCCTTCCAGGTACCACTCTTTCGCAGGGTATCATTGCGCCTCCAGTCTCAGGCCTGTCCTGTCCTAACCTGTCCTGCTATGATGGTGCAACGTTTCGTCTGTGGGATTCCGAGGTTCAACCAGCCATTGATGATCAATATAACCTGACGATTCAGCACCAGTTTGCTGGCAATACCACTTTGCAGGTTGGTTATGTCGGACAGGTTGCCTACCACCTGATGGTTCCCTTCAAATACAACCAGCTCGTCTACAATCCCGGTGGCACGCCTCTGCCGAGCGCGTATCTCCAAAACGGTATCGGTCCAGAACTGGCCGCGGCCATCGACTCGACGGGCGGCACTATATCCGGCACGCAGTCCAACGGCAGAATGATGTACAACGCGTTGCAGGCCGTTTTGCAGAAGACCATGGGACATGGATTGCAGTACCAGGTGTCATATACCTACGGAAAGTGCATGTCCAACAACACCGGTTACTACGGTACTTGGTCGGGGGACAGATCATCCAACACCGCCAGCCCGTATTGGCAGAACGTCTATGATCCCGCAGCAGAGTGGGCGCCTTGCTACTACGACGCTACTCATACTCTAACCAGCTACGCGATTTATGACCTGCCTATAGGCAGGGGTCGGCAATTCGGCAACAATATGAACAAGGCTGCCGACGCTATCGTCGGCGGCTGGACCGTCAGCCCAATCCTCTCACTCCACACGGGCTTCCCGCAGGCGCTGTATAACGTAGCCAGCGATCCTACTGGAACGATCCAAGGCAGTGCTCGTCCGGACTGCGACGGCATCAATCAGGTTTATGGAAACCGCCCCTACACAGCAGTAGGCGGTGGCGGCGGTGTCTTGTGGTTCAATCCTGCGAACTACACCAACACGACAACCGGCTTCGGCACCTGTGCTCCGCAACTCAGCGGCTTGCGTGGCCCCGGTTACTACAACTGGGACATCAGCGTTCAGAAGAACTTCCAGCTTACCGAACGATTTAAACTGCAGTTCCGTTCGGACTTCCTGAACGCCTTTAACGCCGTTAACCTCGGCGCACCGCAAACGACTGTTGCTCAGTCCAACACCGGTGTGATTACCAGTTCGCAACCAGCGCGTAACATCCAGTTCGCTTTGAAGCTCTTCTTTTAGCTTACGAGGCGAGGTATACATAATGAGGCAGGCGTTCACCCCCGCCTGCCTCATTTTCATTTTATGGGGACACCGCCAGGCGAAAACCTTCTTTCGGTGCGACGGCATCTCACGCGAATGCTTAGAAAACTTGATCCCTCGGCTGTCGTTTCGATTTTTTTGGGCCTGACCCTGTCCTCCACGCCGCTCTTTGCTCAAACCAAGCCAGCCCCGGCAGCCTCCGCCAGTTCCGCGATCAGCCCAGAAAAGGCGATCGCTCTAGGGGAAGAAGGGCGTTGCAAAGAGGCCATACCTGTTCTTAAGCGGGTCATGAGCAGCCAGGGGCCCGCCGAGACTCGCAAGAAAGCCGGTATCGTTGGTCTAAGGTGCTCCTTGCCGTCCCCTAATCCGGACGTCGCACTTGATTTCATCCGTGTGCTCAGCAAACAGTTTCTAGAAGATCCGGATGTGTTGTTTGTTCTGGTTCACGCCTACTCCGATTTGTCGACCCGCACCGCCCAGGATCTTGGCCGCACCGCGCCACAATCCGTTCCCGCTCACAAGCTGAATGCCGAAGCGCTGGAGATGCAGGGTAAGTGGGATGAAGCGCAGCGCGAATATGAAGTCATGATCGAGAAGGAACCCAACTCCCCGGGCTTGCACTTTTTGCTAGGTCGCTTGCTGCTCTCGCGTCCCGACCCGGACGGCAAGTTCGCGGATCGTGCTAAGCAGGAGTTCCAGAAGGAAATCGAAATCGATCCGAAGAACGCCGGCGCTCATTACGTCTTGGGAGAACTGGCGAGACAAAAGGAAAACTGGGAGGAAGCCATCGGCCAATTCTCCGAAGCGGCCAAGCTCGATCCCAATTTCGCCGAAGCCTATTTTGGCTGGGGCTTTTCATTGGTGAACGCCAGGCGCTACCAGGAGGCCATCGCTCCTTTGCGCGTAGCTGAGCGTCTGACCCCCGGGAATCCGTCCGTCCACTACTCTTTGGCCACCGCTCTGATTCGCACGGGTCAAAAGGAAGAGGCGGAAAAGGAGTTTGCCATCCACCGCAGTCTCACCGAATCTACGCCACCGCCCGCCGCCACCGATAACACCAACACCAGTAAGCCTCAATAGCACCCGTTCGCGTGCTTCTTCCGATTTGCAAGTCCTAGTAATTTGTTGCGTGAAACCAGCCGCGAACTACCGGATGTGGGTGAGCTGGTCTTCGTGCTGGTGATTTTCCGGCAACTTGGCCCGTTGCCGCCGTATGGTTTCTATACCCTCATCGATCGCCCGGCAATCCACTTCGTACAACTTTTGGTTGCGCACTTTCGCTTTCAATACCGCGAACGCACTCTCTTTCGGCAGTGTGTGGGTCAATTCGAGCAAAGCACCGAGCATCACCATATTGGTCGCTTTGGTGGTGCCCAGCTTATCGGCGATCTCAGACGCCGGCACGCAGTAGATCATCGCGTGCTGCGGCGGGAATCCCGCCGGCAACTTCGCATTGTTGTAGAGCACCGTGCCGTGCGGCCCCACGTGTTTCGCAAATTTGTGCAAGGAAATTTCGTTCATCGCGATCAGTACGTCGGGATGTTCTGCCAACGGAGAGCCTACGCGTTCACTCGCCAGGCAAACGTAGCAATGGGCGCTGCCGCTACGCATCTCCGGTCCATACGACGGCAGCCAGCTCACTTCCCGCCCCGCGCGCATGCCCATCTCCGCCAGGATTTGCCCCAGCAGCAACACGCCTTGCCCGCCAAATCCGGCAATGTTCACGCGCAAATCCGGATGCGGCTCCGCGGCGGCCATGGGCTTCGCCGTTTCCTCTGTCGGCACATCCAGCCCGAAGAGCTGGTTCACCGTGACTTGCGCTACCACATCGTTCACGGGCTCAAGTTTGCGGTCGCGATACACGCCCAGGGGGAAAACCTTCAACATTTTTTCTTCGATCCACTTGCGCGATTCCTGCGGGGTCATTTTCCAGATTGTCGGGCACGGCGACAGTATTTCGACAAGTGTAAATCCCGCGCCATCGCGCTGCAGTTCCAGCGCTTTCCGCACCGCTTTGCGCGCCTTCATAATATTCTTGTTGTCGTTCAGCGCCACGCGCTCGATATAGACCGGCGCCTCCAGCGTGGAAAGTAATTCCGCTACGTGCAACGGGTAACCCTCATTCGTGGGCCGTCGTCCCCATGGCGAAGTCGTACTCTCTTGCCCAACTAACGTGGTCGGCGCCATTTGCCCGCCGGTCATCCCGTAAATGGCGTTGTTCACAAAAAACACGGATATTTTTTCGCCGCGATTTGCCGCATGGATGATTTCGGCCGTACCGATAGCTGCCAGGTCCCCGTCGCCCTGATACGAAATCACGATGGTTCCCGGATTCGCGCGCTTCACCGCAGTGGCCACCGCGGGCGCCCGTCCATGCGCCGCCTGCACATTCCCAGTATCAAAATAATAGTAAGCGAACACCGAGCAGCCCACCGGACTCACAAATATGGTGCGGTCCTGCACGCCCATGTCGGTAAGCGCTTCGGCGATCAATTTATGAACCACGCCATGCCCGCACCCGGGACAATAGTGGGTTTGATTCTGTAGCTCACCCTTCCGCTCATATTTTTCATAAAAGACGGGTGACTTTGCTTCGATTACCTTGTATTCGTCCACGATGTCACCTCAAAAATTGGTTTGCCGCGGCTCAAACGCCCCACTCCGCGACCATTCCCATTCGCTCCAGCAATTCCTTGCATACGTCATCGGCCTGCGGCACGTTGCCTCCCGTCCGGCCATAAAATTCCACATCCACTCGACCATCCAACGCCAACCGCACGTCTTCCACCATTTGGCCGGTGCTCATCTCTACCACCAGCACCATTTGTGCCCGCCGCGCTGCTTTTCTCAACGCTTCCGCAGGGAAGGGCCACAACGTAATCGGCCGGAACAGCCCTGCGCGCATTCCTTCTTTTCTCAATGTGTCCACCACGGACCGCAGCACCCGCGAGGTAATTCCATAACCGACCAGCAGCACCTCCGGATCGTCCGCGTTATACAGTTCGTGCCGTGTCTCCACTTCCGCGGCCTTCTTATATTTCGCATCCAGCTTCATCACGTGCGCTTCCAGCACGTCGGGCTCAAGGTAAATGGACGAAATCAGGTTCTTCCGTGTCTCCGCGGTTCCACGTACGGCCCACGGCTTCTCCGGAATCCGAATTTCCTTGGCCTCCAACTGCAGTGGCTCCATCATTTGACCGATGAAACCGTCCGTCAGCACCACCGCCGGGTTCCGGTAGCGATCGGCCAGATCAAACGCCAACATCGTCAGGTCCGCCATCTCCTGCACCGAAGCGGGCGCCAGCACCAGATTTTTGTAGTTCCCATGGCCGCCGCCCTTCACCAACGCGAAATAATCGCTTTGTTCGGGTGCGATGTTCCCCAGTCCCGGGCCTCCGCGAACCACGTCCACAACCACGCATGGCAACTCCGACCCCGCCAGGTACGAAAAGCCCTCCTGCATCAGGCTCAGGCCCGGCCCTGACGATGCGGTCATAACCCGCAGACCCGCGGACGCTGCGCCGTATACCATGTTGATCGCGGCCACTTCGCTTTCCGCCTGCAAGAATGTGCCGCCGACTTGCGGAAAGTATTCCGCAGCCGCTTCGGCAATCTCGCTCGCCGGCGTAATCGGGTAACCGTAATATGCCTTGCAGCCCGCCAGGATTGCTCCCTTCACCACCGCTTCGTTGCCCTTACAAAGATGCCGCATGGCTTCCCTCCATCACCGGATTCACCGGTTTCGGCGCGATCAAACGGAAAACGGTGATCGCTCCCGGTTCCGGGCAAACGTAAAAGCAAATTCCGCATCCGGTGCAGTTCTCGGCCGTGTAGTGCGCCGGGTGCACCCCATAGGCATTCAGTTCCGGCAGCAACAGCAGACACTTTGGCGGGCAAGCATCCACGCACACGCCACAACCCTTGCATTCTTCCGTGTCAACTTTGACTTTGCCTCGAGCTTGCGTAGCCATCAGCTCACCTCTCCTGAAGCGCCGGCCGCCGCTGCAGCCAGCGTGTTTTTTCGCAATAGACGTACAATTCGTCCCGGAATTTCGGGTGGGCAATCTGGATCAACGCTTCGGCGCGTTGCCGGACATTCCGGCCGTGCAGGTACGCCACCCCAAATTCGGTCACCACGTAGTGCACGTCGCCGCGGGACGTAACCACCCCCGCGCCGGGGTCCAGCATTGGCACAATCCTTGAAACTTCGCCATTCTTCGCGGTCGCCTGCATGGCGATGATCGGCTTGCCGCCTTTACTGCGCGCCGCTCCGCGGATGAAATCCACTTGTCCGCCGATTCCGCTGTAAAAATAAGTCCCGATGGAGTCCGCACAGACCTGGCCCGTTATGTCGATCTGAATGGCCGAATTCACGGCCACCATCTTGTCGTTCTGCGCGATAATCCAAGGATCGTTGGTGTACTTGCTGGGATGAAACTCAAACATCGGATTGTTATTCACGTAGTCGAACAGTTTTTTCGAACCCAGCAGGAACGACAAAACAATCTTCCCGCGATGAATGCTTTTCCGGCTGCCGTTGATGACTCCTGCTTCAATCAGGGGAATCACGCTGTCGCTCACCAGTTCGGTCTGAATGCCCAGGTCTCGATGTCCCGTCAGTTCCAGCAACACCGCATCCGGAATGCCCCCTATTCCCAGTTGCAGCGTCGAGCCGTCCTCGATCAGGCTGGCTACATTCTTGCCGATGGCGTGATGCACGTCTGTGATTTGGATGGGTTTTAATTCGCATAACGGACGCGACACTTCCACCACCGCATCAATTTCCGAAATGTGTAGAAAACAATCGCCAAACGTGCGCGGCATCTGGTCGTTCACTTGAGCGACCACCAATTTCGCGCATCGTGCCGCGGTCAGCGTCCCGCACACATCCACGCCCAGGCTGCAGAACCCGTGCGCGTCCGGCGGCGTCACTTGGATCAAGGCCACGTCGATCGGCATCTGTCCGCTCTCAAAGAGTCCTTCCGCCTCGCTCAGGAAAATTGGAGTGAAGTCCGCGCGTCCCTCGTTCACCGCCTTCCGTACATTTCCGCCCATAAACAGCGAGTTGTGCCGGAAGTGTCCTTCCATTTCCGGAGCCGTATAGTCTGCCCGCCCAGCGGTCATGAAGTGAACGACTTCGACGTTCTGGACCAAGGGCGCTCTTAGCGTCAGCGCCTCGACCAATACCTCTGGTTCGGCGCAACCCGATTGGATGTACACCCGCATGTTGGACTGAATGTATTGAACCGCTTCCGTGAGACTGGCGGTCTTTCGCTGGTATTCGTCTCGCCAAGTCATAGCTGCTCCTCGAAGGAAGTGAATTTTTCTGGAGCCCGATTCTGTGCACGGCCTGCTGGCGGAACCGCATGGCGCCAAATCGTCTTCGGCATTTGCAGGTTGAACTTAGGGAAAAGGCAGGGCGAAGGAGATTGGTTCCCCTTGGATAGGCATGCCAGAAGGTCCGTCAGCATCTCCACAGACGCTGCCTCCCAGAGAAGGAGTGCAATCGGGATACCACCCCGGCAAATCCCGGTGGTACTAAAACCTTGCCTGACAAGGACTTATACTCGACCAAAGTTTTGCTTATGGAACTATTGCGCCTTTTAACCCATTCTCGTTTACCCGCTGCGCTGCTTTACTCAGAACTGGATTCCTCGTCTCGGTCCACGTCTCACCCAAGTCTCCCGAGTTTTTGGAATCCTTTCTCGCAGTCGAGAGACGTTTTCTGGTATGAAACCGGCGACGAGTTTTATCCGCAACCGGCGCACGCCCGGTGTATCGTTAGAAAAGGCATACACCACGGTGGGGTCATGAAAAAGCTACGGTTCTTGGTTGCGCTCACGACAAACGACAACGATTATCAGATTGAACAGGCACGTGCGGCGGAGCAAGCCGCAAAGAAATTCAATGTGGAACTTCAGCTCCTCTACGCGGACAACGACGCGATCAATCAAAGTACGCAAATTTTGAAAGCGGTTCAAGCGGCTCCAGAAGATCGCCCCGACGCCATTGTCTTCGAGCCCGTTGGCGGCACTGCGCTGCCACAGGTAGCGCGCGCTGCGGTCAATGCTGGTATGGGCTGGGCCGTGCTGAACCGCGACGCCAGTTATGTACCGGAACTTCGTGCCCTCAATAAAGCGCCGGTGTTCACCGTGACTTCCGATCACGTGGAGATTGGCCGTATTCAGGGGCGCCAATGTAACGCGCTGCTTCCTACCGGCGGCTCGGTTCTATACATCCAGGGACCTTCGGAGAATTCCGCGGCGAAAGATCGCACGCTGGGCATGCAGGAAGCCAAGCGTAGCAACATTCACCTGACCATGCTTAAAGGACAATGGACTGAGGAAAGTTCGCAACGCTCCGTGCGATCCTGGCTGAAGCTCACCACCTCGCAAAAAGCCAACATCGATCTGATTGCGGCTCAAGACGATTCCATGGCGGTAGGCGCGCGCAAGGCGTTTCAGGAATTGTCGTCGGACGTGGAACGCGAGCGTTGGCTCAATCTGCCGTTCCTCGGCTGCGATGGCCTGCCGAACACCGGGCAATCCTGGGTTCGCAGCGGTTTGCTCACGGCTACTATCTTTATTCCTCCCAACACCGGGCAAGCGATGGAAATGTTGGTGGATGCCCTGCAAAGCAAGCGTGTCCCGCCGGAAAAGGCCTTGACCAACGCGGTTTCCGTGCCGCCGTTGGAATCTTTGCGCCCGCGCAAGTAATTATCACTTTCGACTCGGCAGGCGTATACTTTTTTTGTCGAATCGCTCTACCTTTTTTTCCAACCCAACGGAGGGCCCTCGCATGAATTCATCCCGTCCGAATCGTCCGGATTGTCCTGCTGGTCTTGATCGCCGGCAATTTCTAACCGCCACAGGAACAGGCTTGATTGCCGCCGTGGTGCCGGGCGGTACTCGCCTGGCGGAGACCACCGGAATGTTGTCGCCGGAGGCGGCCTCGCCAGAGTCAGCCCAGGCGTCCACGGGCAAGAAAAAGAAAATTCCCATCGGCGTCTTTGATCCGGTGTACGCGGACCTTTCGCTGGATGCGATGATCGATAAAATCAGCGGGCTGGGATTGGAAGCTGTCGAAATTGGCACCGGCGGCTATCCGGGTACCAGTCATTGTCCCATAGACGAATTGCTCGCCGATCCTGCCAAAGCCAAAGCGTGGGTCAAGAAATTTGAGGACCGCGGAATTCGCGTAGCCACCCTGAGTTGCCACGGCAATCCCCTGCATCCGGATGCCGCTCATGCCAAACGCGATGCGGAAAGTTTTCAGAAGACCGTGCGGCTGGCGCAAATGATCGGAGTAAAAGTGGTTGTCGGTTTCGCAGGTTGCCCCGGCGGTTCTCCCACGGACACGCAACCCAACTGGATTACCTACCGCTGGCCGGAAGAGTACAACGAGATGCTGCAGTGGCAATGGAAAGAAAAGGTGGTGCCCTACTGGAAAGACGCCGCCAAGTATGCCCGCGATCACGGCATCCATCGCCTGGCGTTTGAAATGCATCCTAATTTTGTGGTTTACAATCCGCGCACGCTGCTGAAGCTCCGCGAAGCAGTGGGTCCGGAGATTGGCGCGAACTGCGACCTGAGTCACCTGTTCTGGCAGGGCTGCGACGCCGTGGAAGTGATCCATTTCCTCGGCAAGCAGGGCATGATCTTCCATGCGCATATGAAGGATACGGTTATGTACCCAGAGAACGTCGCCAAGTATGGCGTGCTCAACTTCGTGTTCGAGAAACAGGATTTGCCGCTGGCATCCGACGCGTTTCGCGCGGTCGGCTATGGACACGGAGCGGCCACTTGGAAAGCCATCATGCAGGCGTACATGGATATCGACTACGACGGGATTATGAGTATCGAAAATGAAGACCCGATTCTGTCGGGCGAAGTCGGCGTCGAACGCGCCGCATACGTTTTGAAGCATGTTCGCAACGAGATACTTGGTACTTGATCTGCGCGCCGTTCCATTTTCCGTTCGTCTCTCATTCCACACACGGCGTGACGGTGCCGTGTTGTAAGCATGTTTTTCCGAAACTGAAGAAAGGCCACTTGCCGCGAACCACTCCATGACTCAGGTGATTCGTTCGCCGAAGATGTACGACGTGTGCGTGATCGGTTCCGGCGCCGGCGGCGGCATGGCCGCAAAGATCCTCACCGAAGGCGGACTTACCGTGGCGCTGCTCGAGGCTGGCGGCCCAGTCAATCCTGCTAAGGATTTCAAGATGTTCCTGTGGCCGTATGACGTGCCGCATCGGGGCGTCGGCGTTGCAGGAAAGGCGGCGGAAAATTTTGGCGAATTCCTGGCGCCCAATGGTGCGTGGAAGATCGAAGGCGAGCCGTACACCTCCGCCCACGGTTCCAATTTTCAATGGTTTCGTTCACGTATCGTGGGAGGCCGCACCAATCATTGGGGACGCATTGCGCTGCGTTTCTCGCCCATCGATTTCCAATCCAAAACGCGCGATGGACTCGGGGAAGACTGGCCGATTCGCTACGAAGATCTTTCCCCGTATTACGACAAAGTCGAGTCGTACATCGGCGTGTTCGGCACCAGGGAAAATATTCCCAGCGCGCCGGACGGCATTTTCCTCCCGCCTCCCAAGCCGCGCTGTACCGAGCTGTTGGTCAAGAAAGCGTGTGACAAGCTTAATATTCCCTGCATTCCCTCGCGGCTCGCGATTCTGACCAAGCCGCTGAACGGCCGGCCCTCTTGCCATTACTGTGCCCAATGCGGCCGCGGATGTCCATCGGCTTCCAATTTCAGTTCCAGCCAGGTGCTGATTCCCCCGGCTTTGCAGACCGGCAGGCTGACGCTGATTCCGCACGCGATGGCGCGGGAAATCCACGTGAGTCCCGAAGGCAAAGTTACCGGTGTTTCGTACATCGACAAGAACACTGCCACCGACCAAAAAATTTACGCGCGCGCGGTAGTGCTGGCGGCCAGCGCTTGTGAGTCCGCGCGCCTGTTATTGAATTCGAGATCGCCGCTGTTTCCCGATGGATTGGCGAACTCCTCGGGGCAAGTGGGGCGCAACCTTACCGATTCGGTGGGCAGCGAAGGCATCGGGTATTTCCCGCAACTGGAGAAAATGCCGCCGCACAATCATGACGGCACCGGCGGGATGCACTTGTATATTCCTTGGTGGAAGTATAGTCGTGATAACGACTTTCCTCGGGGTTATCATATTGAACTCGGCGGGGGAAGGGAAATGCCCGCAGCGGGAATGTTCGAGGACTTCTGCTCGGATATTGAAGGATATGGCGCCAGCCTGAAGGCTGCGTGCCGGAAACGCTACGGCACAACCATCAGCTTCGATGGCCGCGGTGAGATGGTGTCCAATCGGGGCACCTACTGCGAGATCGATCCCGACGTTGTGGACCGCTACGGAATTCCGGTGTTGCGGTTCCACTTCCAATGGAGCGATTACGAATTTCGCCAGGCAAGGGATATGCAGGAAACTTTTCGAGCCATCATCGAGGCGGCCGGCGGCCAATATTTAACCCGCACGCGCAGCGACGGTCCCTACCCGTTTGGAATCGAGCCCGGCGGGAAAGTGATTCACGAAGTGGGCACGGCGCGGATGGGTGCGAACCCAAAAACTTCCGTATTGAATCAATTTTGCCAGGCGCACGATGTGAAGAATTTATTCGTCACCGATGGAGCGCCGTTGGTCACCAATCCGGACAAGAATCCGACGCTGACCATTATGGCGCTTTCCTGGCGCTCGTCCGAGTACCTGCTGGATCAAGCTAAAAAAGGAAATATTTAACGAGATGAGCGGGCCTGCAAAAAAGGAATATAACTCGGGCGGGATTTCCCGGCGCGACCTGCTGAGAAACTTTGCGATAGGCGCGGCGGGTGGTTCGGTGCTGCAAATTATTCCCGTGCAGGCTGCGACCCTGGCGCACCAAATGATTCGCGATGAGAAAGCTGCGTCACCCGCGGGAACCTATTCGCCAAAATTCTTTTCCGCGCATGCGTATCAGACGCTCGTGCTTTTTTGCGATTTGATTCTTCCCAAGGACGAAGCTTCCGGAGGCGCGGTGGAAGCGGGCGCGCCCGAATTTATCGATCTTCTAACCAGCGAAAACCAGGAATATCAAGCGGTTTTGGGCGGGGGCTTGATGTGGCTGGACAATTTCTGCGTGGATCTCTACGAGCACACATTTCTGCAATGCAATCCGGAGCAGCAAAAACACGTACTCGATTTGATTGCATTCCGGAAAAATGGCGAGAACGATCCGGCACTCCGGCAGGGAATTACGTTTTTTGCGCAACTGCGCTTGATGACCTGCGACGGGTTTTACACGTCGAAAATCGGCATAGACGACTTGAAATACATAGGAAACACCGCACTTTCTTCATTTCCCGGTTGCCCGCCGCTGCCGGAGTGAACGCCCCGCAGCTAAAAATGTCGGCGCGCCGACATTACACAACTCTCTATATTGCAATGTAGCTATCCTGACGGGGGCCACGGAGTAGCGATTCATGCACGCTGCGCCGCGTTCCCGACGGGTTTGTAGTTTATGTCGGCGCCCCGACTAAAATGAGTTAAACATTACTCCGCACGCAGCGTCTCAATCGGATCCACAGCTGCCGCGCGCACCGCAGGCACCAGCGCCGCCAAAACAGTTACCGCCACCAAAGTCCCGCCGACGGCTCCCAGCGTCAACGGGTCGTACGCGGTAACGCCGTGCAGCATGGTGATGACGAATCGTGTAGTAAAGAACAGCGCCACAGCGCCCAGCACCAGCCCCCATCCGAGCAACGCCAGCGCTTCCGTTAAAATCATCCGCACCACGTTGCCGCGTGTCGCTCCCAAGGCTACGCGCACGCCGATTTCGCTGCGCCGCTGCGTCACGCTGGCGGAAAGCAGCCCATACAATCCCAGCGCGCTCAACAGCAACGCCACCAACCCAAAGAAATTGGCCAGCAACGTGATCAATTCCTGGCTGCCCAGCGCCGCATCCATCTGTTCGCGCAAGGTAACAAAAATCACCAGCGGTATGGTCGGCGCCATCTCCGAAATGGTGGTGCGAAACGCGGACACCGCTTCCGCCTTGGTCGGCGAGTGAATCAAAAACACCAGATTACCTAGAATGTCGATGCGTTCCCGCGATAACGGCAGATAAATCGTGCGCGGCGGCGCCTGTCGCACATCGTAGAATTTCGCGTCCTCCGCCAACCCAATCACCTGGCAGGCCACCTGTTCGTGAAAATCGTTGTCCGGTCGATTCCGAAGATAGCGTCCCACCGCTTGCTGGCGGGGAAAAAAGAATTCGGCGGCGGATTCGTTCAAGATGCATACACTCAGTGCGCGGTCGGTCCTGTCAAACTCCCGTCCCGCGAGCATGCGTGTCTTCATGGTGCGGAAATATCCAGGTCCCACATCGTTGTACGCCAGTTGCGTGTCTTCGGGAGGATTCGGGCCCTCCGCAACTGCCTGAAAATCCGCAGTAATTTTGATTCCGGTCATGGGCGTCTGCGACGTGGCCGCCGCGGAATCAATCGCCGGCATCTGCATCAAACGGTCCACGATGCGCTCATACATGTCCAACTTCTTGTCGCCCTTCAAGTGCAATAAATACATAGGCGAAGTTTGTATGGTCACATGATCCAGATCAAACCCGGTGCGTTCGTTACGAAGTTTGATTACGCTCTGCGACAGCAGCGACGCCATCACCACCAGCACCAGCGACAAGGCTACTTGGACCGGCACAAACATGCGTCCCGCGATGTGCCGCCGTCCACCCATGATGGTTCGCGATTTCAGCAGTGTTCCGGGATCGCTTCGCGAGGCTCGCCACGCGGGCAGCGTTCCGAACAATAAGGTGGTCAGCACCGCGAAGACCGCGGTCATCCAGAAAATCGCTTTGTCGGGATGCACCGAGATCGGCTCACCCATCATCGGGTCGCGGAAGAAACGCAATAAGACGCCCCCGCCATACCACGCGGCCAAGGCGCCCAAGACACTGCCGGCAAGCGCGATCACAAAGCTCTCGGTCAAATACTGGCGCACCAACCGCCGCGACGATGCTCCCAGCGCCGTGCGTACGGCAAACTCCTGCTGCCGCGCCGCCACTCGCGACATCATCAGCCCGCCAATATTCACGCAACACAGCAACAACACCACCCCAACCAGCCCCTGCATTAAGTACAGCGGTTTCGTGTACGTGTGCGTGAGATAGTTAGGCAGCCCCGTTCGCGCGGAGGCCACCGTCAAATATGCCTTCTGGAAATACGGATCATGCTGGAGTTGTGCCGGAATGTATTGCGCCAGCAGGCCACCTTGCAATTGCGGGAGTTCGGCTTTGGCCTGGGTGATTGCGATTCCGTGCTTCAGTCTCCCGATAATCGCGAAAAAGAAAAAGTCATCGGCTGCATTCAGCACATCCTTTTTTTCCAGCGCCGAAACAATTTGCAGCGGCAGATACATCTTCGCTTCTTGCCCGGGCGCTATTCCCTGGAAACCCTGCGGCGCCACGCCCACAACCGTTACCGGCACGTCGGAAATGATGATTTGTTTGCCTACGATGGTGGGATCCGCGCCGTAAAAATCCCGCCAGAAGCCGTAACCCAACACTACTGGCCAACCGCTGCTGGGGCCTCCGCGGACATCATCGTAAGGAGCGATCAAACGCCCCAAATAGGGCTGCAGTCCCAAAACTTCAAAGGCATTTCCGCTGACCAGTTGGCCAAAGTATCCCTGCGCCGATCCCTCACGGTCTCGCATCAGTACGTCTTCACCGCCCCACATGGAAAGCTCGCGGAAAGAGGACTGCTCCCGCTCGAAGGGCCCAAACATCTTGTACGGCATGAACGAACCGTCATCCTGGTCGGGAAATCCCGCGCTTGCCAAGCCCACACGCACCAGTTGCGAGGGGTTCTCCGCGGGCAAGCTTCGTAGCACCAAGCCGTACAGCAGCGTGAAAATGGCGGTGTTTGCGCCAATTCCCAGCGCCAAAGTGATCACGGCCGCAATGGTTCAGCACCGGATTTTTGCGCAGCATGCGAGTGCTGAATCGCACATCGACCAGCAAATCTTCCAGCCAGTTCCAACCCCATGCTTCGCGTGCCGTTTGCTTGATGTGCGCCACATTCCCAAACTCGCGGTGGGCCGTAGCGACGGCTTGCTCCCGGGACAAACCGGTGGCCATCAATTCCTCCACCTTCTGTTCCAGGTGAAAGGCAACTTCTTCGTCCAGATCGCGGTATAGCCGATGGCGTGTGAATAGCTGCTTCAACCAGTTCATAATTCACCCGAGGCCAGCACGGCTTTTATCCCTTCGAGCATGCGCTTGAAACTGGACACTTGCCGCTCCAGGCGCTTTCTGCCCACGGGCGTGAGCGTGTAAATCCGGATGCGGCGCTTGGTGGAAGAGACGCCCCACTCGGCCTTTAGCAGGCCTTCCTTAAGTAGACGTTGCAGGGCGGGGTATAGTGAGCCTTCTTCAATCTGAAGCAAGTCATTCGACATGCGTTTGATGTGCTGCACCAAGGCGTAGCCATGCAGTGGTTGTCGTTGCAGCGTTCGCAGAATCATCATTTCCAGCGCGCCGGGGAAAAGGTCTCGTTGATCGGGTGTCTTCATATGAAGCCGGCGCCATACATTTTGGCGCTAGGCCTAGAGCAAAATAGTCTAAGAGGATGTTTGGGTCAAGAGGCTGTTCTTACGGCAGTCGTGGGAGGACCCGGCAGGCCTTCAGCTGATACCCTGGCGCAACGTCAGAACGAAGAGAGATTCATCGCAGAAGGCGCGATGGAAAAACGTACCTCACTCCGCCGACTCCGTTCGGAATGACGGACGAGTTGCAGTTGATCAGTGCGATTTGTCTTTGTCCGAAACGATGGTGGGTTCGTGGAAGGGCAGATCCACCGTCATTGCACTATGATCGGAAATCGGTTCGGGCGGGCAATTGTTCAGGTCAACGAGCGATTGAGCATAGTGCGGCGCAAACAGGTAGGAGCCCTTGACATCGCGAGGAGTATCGATGTCAGCCTTCACGAAAAACCAATCGAGCTTAAACTTTGCAAGTTTCACCTGGCCCCAAATCAGTTCGGTGACAAAGGTTGGTCTGAATCCGGGGCCCTGCCTTTGATTCGAGTCGGCCAGAGTACCCGAGGTCCGATTCATCGTACGTTCCGGGACACCGCGAAAATCGATGGCCGTACCATCGGTAAATCGGAATTTTTCCAATGTTGTGAACAGCCCGCGTTCCAGGTTGGCGGAAGCTCCCGGAATGTTCGCGGAGGTTGGATCGATCCGGTATTGTATGCCCGAGAGTTTCAGGGCGGCTTTGGTGCCGCTGTAGACCAGGCCCACTCCAGTGGTCCATTGAATGCCCTTGGTGGTCCAGAAATCCAGGCTGCCATAGCGTTTGTATAGCATATTCTCGATGCTGGTTGGCGTGGAGTCCGATCCAGTCGTGTTCATATCACCGGCGATGATCACGGGATTGCGGATATCCTGCACTTCGTTCAGCAACTGCTCCATTTGTTGACGCCGAATCTTCGGCTTGGTGCGGTTTTCCAGGTGAGTGCAAGCAATGGTGACGCGATGTTCCGGCGCATCCGGGACATCCAGGTCCACGTACAACGTGGTGCGCTGGCCGCGACGCGTTTCTTTGGTGAGATCCTCTCCGATCAAAATGGCGGCCTTACGCTTGGCTTTTTCCAGCGGTCGAATTTTGTTTTCTTTGAACCAGTCATAACCAATGGAGAACGGCACCAGCCGCGCGTCGCGGATCGGATATCGCGAAAGCACAGCATTGCCGTGCAGCGCGCGCAGTTTATTTTTATCGACCTGGAACTCCTGCAGGAGTTGCTTTTGCTGTTCCGTGGTCTCCCCATCGTCGAAGGTGTCGGTGCCCAGTTGCGTGGGCGCGACTTCCAGAAATTCCACGCCATAAGCCCAATTCATGTTCAGAGCTTTGCCTAGTTCGCGCACGACTTCACGATATTCTGTGCGTTTCACGCCCCAATCCACCTCGTTCAGTATCCATACGTCCGCAGCCTTTAAGGTTTCGATCTCCTGAGGGATCTTTTCCATGTCGACGGGGCGTAACCTCTTCTTGTTGTGTTTGGCTTCGTCCCGCTCTTGGGTCACCTTGGCCATAAAGGCATCGGGATCACGGAGAAACAGTTCGATGTAATCGAGTTCCAAGCCGCGTTCGATATTCCAGAAGGCCACACGCAGGGAGGGCCCCAATTTTGGAACGTCCAGTGGTTTTGCCCGTCCGCCGCTTAAGTACGCTTCATTGTTGATGAAGGGGGTGGTGGTGACCAGTCGCAGTTTTTCTGCAAGTTCGGGAGGCATCTCTTGGTCCAAGCTGAGCTGCACCAATTCGTCGTAAGAGAAGAGCTGAGGTCCTGATTCGCGCACGTAGTCTTGCGCGCGCAACGATGGGGCAAATGCCAAACCGGCGGTAATGGCAATTGAAGCGAGCAGCGAACTTGCGGCCAAAGGAGTTTTCATCGACGATCCCCCGGTTAAACTACTCACTTCTCCCTCTGTTTCGCCCAAGTCAGCTACTGCCGAAATTGCCGCGAGCAGGCTTACTAATCCTCGCGTACGGTTGCAGACCGCCGTGCTTCCTTACGCAGCACGGTTCGGCCGCAAACGGACTGTCGGTTATTGAGTGCAAAGATACAGCAAAGTCGCGGGCACGGTTTCGTCCTTCTTCTCAGTCGTTCAACTCAAGGTTACTTTGCCAGTGGCAAGGTCATAGACTCCGGCTTGGACTTTCAGCTTGCCGCCCTTAACCGCTTCGCGGATCACCGTTGAGGAACTACGCAATAGTTCCGCTTGGATTCTCGCATTGCTCTCGATGGCTTTGTCTAGACTCCCGCCGGACTCTTCCACTGCCTGGCGCAGGTGCGGGTACAACGAACTGATTTGCCCCGGCACCGTCTCTGTTTTCATGGCCGCCTTTACTGCCCCGCAACTGCTGTGGCCGAGCACCAAAAGGGCCTTTACGCCCAAGACGGCCACGCCGTACTCGAGGCTGCCGATGATCTCGGGAGTCACCACATTGCCGGCCACTCGCGTGACAAAGACCTGGCCGATGGTCTGATCGAACACCAGCTCCACGGGTACGCGAGAGTCCGCGCAGGAGAGCACCGCGGCAAATGGTTCTTGCTTGTCCACGGTCTTCTCTCTCAGCATCTTTAGGTTATGTTGCACCGACGTCGATTGATTTGCGGCGAAGCGTTGATTGCCAGCCATCAGTTCTTGCAGCGCCGCATCCGGGCTCAGGTTGGTTTGCGCACTGAGCCTTCCGGCACCCGCAAACTCGATTCCGGCGCCGGCAGCCAGTCCAACCAAAGCGCTGGAAAGACCCGCGTGAAGAAACTGTCTCCTACCCAATCCCATCGGCATGCGTTCTTTTTCGGGCATTTTTGCATGACCTCCATCTTGGTGATTTCATCATTGCTTCAAAAGGTGAGAAAACTTGGCGAGTCCGGCATTACCGGTCGCGCCCGGAGCCGCGTTATTGTACTACAAGAGTAATCTCCGTGGCCGTCGGATTTAGGCTGTTCCTAACATTCAGGAGGAGGGCAAGCGACGCGCCAGGGAAGTGCGGGAGACCAGCATGATAGAATTGCGCACAGGGGCTGTAGCTCAGATGGATAGAGCATTGGTTTCCTAAACCAAGTGTCGGGAGTTCGAATCTCCCCAGCCCCACCAGGTTTCTTGATTAAGCCGCGATCGTACGCAAAGCGCCCAAAACGACGATTCCCCCGCGTCGGGCTTTGAGGGGTCCGCTAAAAGCGGCCTCAGGTCAATTTGTAGTTGGGGACGAAGTTCAACTAGATGGAGCGAAAATTTCCTAAACCCTAAGTTGGCGGTTCAAGTTCGTCCGCTCCCACCAGGTCCGCACTAAAAAGGAATTTCCTGAGGTAAACTACCGTTCGCCGTTACCGGTAAGGCTTGTCCCAGTGCCTACTTGTCCGGTAACCCGGGTGGTCTCAATGGGTCGACGCAACACTTTCTTGAAGTTTACTCGCCGGAGTCTGAAAGCCCAAAGTTTCTCGCGGGCGTTGATTTAAGCGTAGCGCCACTTTGTTCAGATCCGACTGGGAATAGTCGGTGAGGTCTGCGTTCTTCGGGAAGTATTGTCGTAAGAGTCCGTTTGTGTTTTCGTTCGAGCCGCGTTGCCAGGGGCTCTGCGGATCACAGAAGTAAACTTTTACATCCGTGGCCACCGTAAAGTCCTTGTGTTTGGCCATCTCTAGTCCGCGGTCCCACGTCAGCGATCGCCGCAGGGTGGCGGGAAGTTTACGAACGTGTTTACTCAATGCCCCGACAACCTCCGCCGTATCTTTGCTGGGTATCTTGATCAGCATGACAAAGCGCGAATGGCGTTCCACCAAGGTCGCGATGTGACTGTTCCCTGAGCCGCGTAGGAGATCGCCCTCCCAGTGACCCGGAATGGCGCGGTCTTCCACTTCCGCAGGCCGTTCCCTGATAGAGATAGCCTCAGGGATTTGACCGCGTCCGTCTTTAAAGATACGAGAGTGCCGCGATCGGCGGATGCGACGCTCGGATCGCAAGTGCTCCAGCAGCTCCTTTTTCAACGCTCCACGGGCTTGAATGAACAGGGTTCGGTAAATGGTTTCGTGGGACACACGCATGCTCTCATCATCGGGATACTGGGTTTTCAGCCAGCCGGAGATCTGCTTCGGCGACCAGTCCAGAATCAGTTTACTCGCAACAACGCTCCGCAACTTCAGGTTGATGGAAAGAAGGCAACGCTTGGGTCGTAAGGCTGACTGCCAGGCTTCGTTGTCCGCTTGACTGGCTCGATACGCAGGACGGGCACCGTGCCGTGCGACCTCCCGGCTCACGGTTGATGCCGGTCGCTGTAAACACCTGGCAATTTCACGGAACGACCAACCGGAAGCCAGCCCACGAGAAATTTCCTCGCGCTCACGCAGCGTGAGCGCGAGGAGCGCACGCCGTCGTACTGCCGGAGCAATCCCACCATGACGCGACACCAAACACCGAATGGAGGAATGTTCTTTGCCAAATGCGCGCCCGATCTCATGCAGCGTCTGCCCTGCTTTCCAACGACGCCACACCTCGAGTTTTTGCTCTGCTGAAAGACCAAACCGTCTTCCTTGTCTCATAAACACCACCTTTGAAAACAGCTTTATACCAGATGGTGTTGCATCGACCGTTTGAGCCGGCACGACTAATCGGGAGTTCAGCAAATGTTGAGTGCCATCCCAGCGGTTCATGAGCTGACGTGCCCATCTGGTGTACGCCTAACAAGTAATGATTTTTGTTAGAGAGCAGTCGAGCGGCATACTGCGTTCTGGATTTTCCGTATCGTAAAAGACGGCTACAGTCATGCCCTCGTAGAGGGACCGGGAGGCGTCAGTACAGCGGCCGGTAATGAGTTTCCCACCATTAGATGTGAAGCAATACTGAATTGATTGGCTGTAGCGTCCGTTCTTCTGGGCTATAACGTAACCGGAGGTAAGTTCTCCATTCGATAGCAAATGCCTCTCGCGGAGTCTGTTCCGAAAAAAAGCGACGGAATACCCGTAAGCGACCACCGTAGGAATGGCAAGAGTCCAGTCTCTTGCATGCTTTGAGTTTGGATTCTCGAACTCGCGCCACGCGGCTGGAAGTCCGTACAGCGTGTAAAGACTGATGGCAACCACCGCTATGGCAAAGTAGCCTCGGCCTTTCCAAGTCATCCTTAATTTTCGCGGACGTGGAATTCTCGTCAGCTCAGGAAATTGTTTCTCCTTAAAAGCCATCGTCTTTGATAGACCGTCTTCAGACAGACTGGTCTCGGAAACTGTCACAGTTCTGCCCGCCACAACATTCGGTTGAAAGGAAAGCTTCCTCAACTTGCGAAGTTGGTGCAATGCCTGGAGTGCATAGAACATGGGCAGCCCGCAGAACGCGAATAGAAGTGCTCCCGCGCCCCATTTTTCAGTTGGATTTCTTACAAGTTCCACCGCGCCCAGAATCACGCCGAGAGCCACAATCAAGAGACTGATTTTTATCGCGGAAGACAACTCCGCCCGTGCAATTTCGAGATTTCAGCCACAACAAGCGCAATAGAACTTGGAGCCGCTTATGTCCGATACGCTTGCCGCTGGGGACTCACATAGTGGGCAATTGACCTTAGGCATGGAGGAAATGTAATACAAATCGGTGTTCAGAGGGCACTTCAGGTATGAGTCCTTCCACTGCCTGGTAAACGGCGTTCCCGGACAAGTGGGTTTTTGTACGTACTTTTCCGGTCGACGTACCAGGAGTCTCTGCCGAAAGCCCGCTTGCCAGTGGCGCTTGCGGTGTGATTTCATAACTTTGCCATGAGCTTGAGCGACTACCTAGGATTGTCGCTGTTTGTCGGCTTCGGCCTGTGGTGGCTCGTTCTTCCTTCGAGCGTGAGTAGCTTCTACGCTTGGTTTCACAATGGTCGGGTTAAGATGCCCGGCACCCGTGCAATCAGATTGGCGGGCGCTTTTTGGATTGCCTTGTGCATCGCCGTTGCGTTCCTGACGTTCAGAAAGCATTGAGCTGCCATACTTCTCCATCGATTGCCCGACTCTCGGAAGCTGCACCTCATGGCTCCGGGATCTCAACTTATTAGTGGAATCGGAAATCTGGGTACTGGAACGTACTTTTCCGGTTTCCCGTGCCAGCTCAGATGGTCGACGCAACACTTGCTTGGAGTTTACTCGCAGGAGTTTGGAATCCTAGAGTTTTTCTGGGACGTTGATTCAAGAGCAGCTCGACCTGGTCGAGCTGCTCTTGAGAGATGCAAGACAGGTCGGTACCTCGCGGGAAGTATTGCCTCAGAAGTAGATTCGTATTTTCGTTCGAGCCGCGTTGCCAGGGACTTTGCGGATCGCAGAAATACACCTGCACATCCGTTGCCACCGTGAACTCTTTGTGCTTGGCCATCTCCAACCCGCGATCCCACGTCAACGAGCGCCGCAGGGTTGCCGGGAGTTTACGGACACGGTCGCTCAACGCCGACACCACCACCGCCGTATCTTTGCTGGGCACCTTGACCAGCATGAGAAACCGGGAATGCCGCTCCACTAACGTCGCCATGTAGCTGTTCTCTCCTCCGGCCAACAGATCCCCTTCCCAGTGACCGGGAATCGCGCGGTCTTGCGCTTCCGCCGGTCGTTCGCGGATGGAGAGGGCATCGACGATCTGCCCCCGGCGATGGCCATGTTCGCTGGCCTGACCCGAGCGGCGCATACGCCGCTTCGACCGCAGGTGGTCCATCAGCTCTTTTTTCAGCACTCCTCGCGCTTGAATGAACAGGCTGCGATAAATGGTCTCGTGGGACACGCGCATGCTCTCGTCATGGGGATACTGCGTCTTCAGCCACCCAGAAATCTGCTCGGGCGACCAGTCCAGAATCAGTTTACTCGCAACCACGTTGCGCAACTCGCTGTTCACGGCAAGCAAACAGCGTTTCGGCCGCAACGCTGCGTTCCAGGCTTGCTGGTCCGCAGCATAGGCGCGATAGCCAGGTCGGCCACCATGGCGCGCGACTTCCCGACTCACCGTGGAGGCCGCTCGATGGAGACAACTGGCGATCGCACGAATCGACGAACCGCAAGCCATCCCTCGCGAAATGTCCTCTCGCTCAGCGAATGTGAGCGCCAGCCGCGAGCGGCGACGAGCCACAGGAGGAATACCACCGCGAGGCAGCAACACGGCACGAATCGTGTTATGACACTTGCCGAAGACCCGCCCGATCTCATGCAGCGTCTGTCCGGCCTTCCATCGACTCCAAATCTCACGCTTATCGATCGCAGAAAGCCCTAACCTCCCTGATCTCATACCCACACCACCTTCCCAATTCAGATTTACATCAGATGGTGTTGCATCGACCTGTCGAATGC
>CAVTTX010000005.1:0-235186 GCA_963737645.1 Candidatus Acidiferrales bacterium | reverse complement strand
GGAGTCAGCCGCGAAAGCACATTAATGCGATCGTCGGTGACGAGTTTCTGCTTATCCGGAGGAACGCTTTGAAGGCCATCCAGATAAGCGGCGATGCCGCGATACAGGCCGTCCGCAATGCGCTGCCGTTGACCACTTTCCAGTAATAAGCTTTCGTCGTTGGCGTTGCTGACGAAGGAAATCTCCGAGAGCACCGCGGGCATGTTTGCGCCGGCTAGCACGATGAAGGGAGCCTGCTTTACGCCGCGATTTTTTTCGCGCTGGCTGACGAGTTGCAGGCGCTGCGAGAGTGTGCCTTGAATTTCCGCAGCTAGCAGCTTGGATTCGGCGATTTTTTCGTTGTTGGTGATTTTCTTGACCAAGTCCGGCAGATCGTGAAGAGAGGATTGGGTAAGCGCATTTTCGCGGATGGCCAATTCCTTGGCTTCCTTAGAGGTGGCCAGGCTTAGATAGTAGGTCTCGACTCCACGAACGTCGCGGATGTCGCTGGAATTGGCGTGGATGGAAGATACAGATCGGCGCCGGAATTGTTAGCGATGGCAGTGCGCTCTTCGAGAGGAACGTAGCTGTCATCCTTGCGGGTGTATACAACTTGGGCGCCTGGCATATTCTCTTCGATCATTTGGCCCAATCGGAGGGCGACATCCAGGCAAACATCTTTTTCGAGCAGGCCGTGGGGACCCTTCGCTCCGGTGTCGAATCCACCGTGGCCGGGATCGATCACGATGCGATTAATTTTCAGGCCGAGTTCGCGCGTCAAGGAGAGGCGGCTGTCTGTGGAGGGTGTTGCCGCGGCGATCTTGTGCGTTGCGGTGTCAGCGCTCAGGCTGGATGTTGGCGTGGTTAGCGTGGTTGCCGGTTCGACCTGGAGATTGACCGCAGGGCGATCTTGAGGTGAGAACTGGCGGAGGCGGTAGTTCCTGCCCGGGCCGCGAATACCTTGCTATCGCGCGGCGCCATGATTTGTTATGATGCCTTCGATATTCCATGGGGGAGCGCCAGACCTGGGAGAGTACAACGAAGGCGATGGAGGTGCCCGGAGCGAGCGACCCGGAGAAAGAAAGTCGCCTGGGCAACAAATAAGTAAGTTGGGCGGCGATGAGCTGTGCGGGCGTTTTTTGGGCCTTCGATTTTTTTGCTGCTGGTGCCGCAGTTTCGGCTGTGTCAGCGGTGATCGCGGCGAGGTTGCGCTCAACTTTGTCGATAATGTCGGTGGAGACGACGGAGAGGCCAAGGTCATAGGCTTCCAGCAAAGCGCGCGAGCAGAAGCTGTCAATGTTTGCGGGAATACCCTCGCTGCGAGCGGCGATCAAGGCAATGGCTTGAGGATCAAAGAGCGGCTTGCCTTGATGACCCGCAGCCTGCAACTGGTAGTGAATATAATCGGCGGTTTCCGAGGGAGTGAAGCGGTTCAGCCGGGTGATGGCGGCGAAGCGCTTGCGTAGTTGCGTAAAGTCCTGATTGTCCGCCTGGACAAAGCTTGGGCTGACCACACAGAACGAGTTGAAGAAATTTGGTGTGTGAAGTTTCAAAACGCGAAAGCACCTGGAGAGTGTGCAAGGCGAGATCATCCAATTCATGGGCATCTTCAAAGAAGAGGATGAATCGTTTGCCTGCGAGCATTTCCGCAAACCAAATTCCGTTGAGCTTTTTGTACATGGCCGCGGGTTCGAGGATGGCGGTATCTGCGCCGAGTTCGGTCAGAAGGTACTTAAGAATTTCGCGGGAGGTGCAGGATTTCTGGAAGAGCTTGACAGTGCGATCCGCGGTACGCGCGGACTGAGAATCTGCTCGAGAAGGGGTGGTGAGCCGAGGCCGGGGGCAGTGAGCAGCAGAAGATTCCCGCGATTACCGAGAACTGCTTCGGTGAGCGAGCTAAGCGCCTGGCGATACGAGCGACTCCGATACGAATGTGCCGGGTCCACGGGGCCAGCAAAGGGCTGCTCTCGCAACTCGAAGTAATCGAGAAACATGGATCGGCCTCTCATCTCCCAGAAGTGCAAGCGCATGACGCGCTCCCCCACACCTCAGGTCAAGCATACATAGAATCGCAGAAAAAGTGTTTAGACGTTAGTACAAGTTGCCGGCCTGGCTAAGGTACAGGGTGGTTCAAACTGAGATTGACGAGCAGCGGTCCCAATCGAGGAGGATGAGACTACCGGGAGTACCACCTCTTTTGCACTATGCGAATCCCGCCTTGACCGCGCGCACGTGTCTGCTAACGTAAAGTGCGGGCCGATCACCCGGGTCGTCTGTCCTCACACCCGGAACGGAGAGTTGGCGTGGCAGGAGAACGGCGACAGCTTCAGCGCTTCCACATCCGGGTGCCGCTGCGTTTCCGGCCGATGGGGTTGGGGTCTGGTGCGGCCGACCACTTTGCAGAAACCACAAACATTTCCCGCGGCGGATTCTTCTTTGTAACTTCCGCGCCACTTCAAGTGGGCATGCCAATCGATGCGACGCTGGTAATGCCGGCAGAGGTCACGGGCGGGAAGGCCGATGAAACGCACTGCCGCGCGCGATTGGTGCATGCCAAGGCGGATGCGTATAGTGACGGACGAATGGGATACGGCGCGGAAATTGAGATGTTCATTGAGCCGAAGAAAGCACCGGGTGCGGGAGTGAGAGCGACGCAACCGCCGAGTGGTCCTCGCAAGCCTTAAATAGGACAAGTAAACGTCAACAACCCGTCGTTGGGATTCCGTGTACAAAAGCTACTGCGGTGAACCCGCACTTGGATGGTGGTTTTGCCTACGCCGACGTTGTCAAAACGGTCGTAAGCGCGAACGGCGATGGTGTGTTCGCCAGGTGCTAGTCCGCGGACAGTGAAGGAATAGCTCCGGTTTTGTAATCGCTGACGCCGTTGACCGGCGACGATGATCCACTCGCCACCGTCGACGCTATATTGGGCCCGCTCGATGCTGTTGGTGGGATGGCCGGCAGTGAATTCAAAGTCGTACGACACGCCTTTAGAGCGATCCGCATTCATACCTGTGGGGCTCGCCTGGATTTTGCCGATGGTGGGATTGGTATTGTCGACCTCGAAACGCTCACTCTCGCGCTCAGCCTGCATGGCGATGTCGGGCGGGTTGGAAGATGCGTCACTGGCCACGATTTTCAAGTAGTAGGCGCCATCCGGCATGGAAGTGGTGTCCCAGGAGTAAAACTTCTGGTCCAAATTATCTTTGAGCAGCAACCAATCCTGCTGGTTTTCTCCGCGGAAATAGACTGCGTACTTTAAGTCGTATCGTTATCGTCGTGAGCGGCCCACAAAACGGATTGATAGCCTTTCTGGACGGAGCCTTGTGGCTGCATTTCGAATTTGGGTGCCGCGGGAGCATTCATATTAACGTTCGCGGAGGGATTTGGGTTGGGTATGGCGGGCTGCTTGAGCGCAACGTTCCCTGGAATCGTCATGCCCATGGGAATCTGCACTTTAACACCGGGATCTTGCAGCGCGATAGCGTCAATGACCGGCGCGACGTTGGTCGGCAGATACGCAACGTTCACCCAATCGATGCCGTCACCGGGGCGGCCATCGTGGATGACCGCTTTCCATTGAAGGAATCGCGCGGGTGGCGCTCCCACTGGGGAGTCGGTGGAAGTGTATGGTCGAAACCAAGGAGACCACTCTTTTCCGGGATCTTCGGTGTTGCCGGTGCGTACATACAATTCCAGACGTGGCTGCTGCTTGCTATCTTTCGGGGACTTTGCCGATGCAGTGGTGGCTGGCGGACCCCACCATTCGATACGTCCCCATTGGGAATAGAGTTTGGCGTCGAAGGATTGCGATTCGAAGGTACCTTCCGCTTCGTATTCAGGTCCGAGAGAAAAAACCTTGCCGGGGTTGGCCGTACACAAGTAGGTCTTGCCATTGGATGATTTGGAAATTCCGGTGATTTGCGAGGCCCCGGCTTTGGCCAGTTGCGCGTATACGCCATGTCCATCAATTACCAGCAGGGAACCGTTGTTGCCAGTTCCGGCGAGCAGACGGCCGTCAGAATTCAGCGCTAGAGAGTACACCACATCGTTGCGAGAGGCCCAAAGCTCTTCTGGTACGCCATCGGGGGCAATGCGGTAGATACTGCTAGAAATGGCTTGCGGAAAGGCGATGAAGGGAGCTGCGGTGGCGCCGGTTTGCGTACCGGGATTGGCGATAATTGCAGTGCCCTGGGGAACGGACACAGCAGCGGGTTGACCGAGCGTTCCGGTTTTGGCTTTCTCACCGATGGCCGCGACGTAGACGTTACCGTCAGCAGCCACAGCCAGCGAAGTGACTTCGCGTTTCCCTGCGGTTTCGTAGACAACGGAGCCTTGCGCGGAGCCCGCGTCTGGAGTTTTGTTTTGTGGCGGCGTTTGCGGCGGAGCCGTACGCAAGACACGGCCATTCGGTTCGGTGCCGGCGAGCAGGTTACCCTTGGCGTCAAACGCGAGGACTTTAATGTGGGCTTCGTCGCTGGCGTAATAGAGCTGACCTTTACCGTCGGGCGAAACCGCATAGATTGGCCTTGATCACCGGTAGCCACGTAGAGCGTGCCGTCGGAGCCAAATGCCAGATCCCAGATGTATTTGGTTTTAGGATCGAAGAAGACGCTCTTCTCGCCGTTAGCCGTTACCTCGTAGACCTTTCCGTCCGGGGAGGTTCCGACATAAAGCGAACCTTTGGACTCGAAAGCGATGCATTGCGCGAGAAGTTCCGTGGATTGGAAAACTGTTTTTGCTTTGTCAGTGGTGTCGAAACGGAAAACTTTGGCGGGTGATCCGCCACTGGCATACAGAGCGCCAGACGGATCGGTGCGAAGAGACCAGAGGTACGAGGCATCCGCGTCGGCAACGAGCGTGAACTTTGGCGCCAATTCCAAGTGGCCGTCGCTGCGCACCGCTACGCCTTTGGCGGTACCCTTCAAGAATTCGTCGTAGGTGGATTGCTTCCACTGGCGGGTGTGATCGGCGATGCCGGGAGTGGCGATGCCGAATATCAAAAACGCAAGCAGTAGGAACCGAATTGGCCGCTTCGGTGCGCGCACGGAAGAGATTCCTACGTTTCGCCCGGAATGACGACAGCCGGAGTTTTTCGAACAGGCGCTTCGATGAAATCGACATAAGCAGGGTCACCGGATCTGTAAATTGAGCGAAATGAGTCCTGAAAACAGGGGCGCCAAGCGCAACCGACGATTCACTGGCCAGCGATTCGCGCAGCACTTGCACGCTTCCCGGAGATGGGCGGCCATCAATGATGCTAATGGCGGACAAGGGAATATTGGGCATTTCTTTGTCATCCCAGACCATCATGGGAGCAGGCACAAGAGTCCAACGTAGCAAACGGTCGTTGTGGCGTTCGTGATTGATCAGTGAAACCAGTTGGTCCAGACCCGCGGGCCCGGAAGCGGTACCGGGAGTAGCGCCGAAGCTAAAGCCGTGAGAAGCGCGGTTCATCCAGTCCGCGTCGGTAACCAGCACGCGCAAAGTGGTGCCCCGAGCAATCTGATCGGGAACGTGGACGGTGGTTTCCTCGATCCGGGGCTCACCACGATAAGGCCGCAACTGCACGCCGGACCTTCAGGTCTTCGCCGGGCATGGCTTCCCCGGTTTCGAGCCATGCACTATCGATGCTGTAAGAATTCCTTCCCGCAAACTCTCGACCTTCAGGGAGACATGTTCCACGTTGGGGACTTCGAAGTTGTCGGTGAACAGGCGCCCGAAGACGGTCTGGACGGTGAGCGCGATGGGCAAGCCGTCAGGCAGCAGAGAATCCTGGGGAGCAAAGGTGTTTTCGATCTTCACAGGAAGATGGCCCTTCAACTGAATCTCGCCGGTGAGGTGCAGGGTTGTTCCTTCGCCATAGAGGGAATTCTGGGTAACGGAGTTGAAGGTAGTCATCGCTACCAGCAACGGAGTTAGCTTGGGGTGGTTAATCATCTCGAAATGTAACTTCTTTTCGTCTGATCCGATGACGAACGTCAGGTCGAGCGGAATCATTGGTGGTGGCGCGCCTAGTTTGCCGGTCACCGCGGTCAAGTGATCGCTGGTGATGGTGCCGATCATGCCGCCGGTGTTCACGATTTTGGTGGAGGCGAGGGAAGAAGAAAGAGTGGTCACCACTACGCTGCGTGCCATGGGCATCTGAATGTCGCCGAGATTCAGGAGGGATGACCGCACAAGAACACCTGATCTTGGGTAACTGCGGTGACGGTGCAGGCCGCATTGATGGACATGTCGCCGCGGACTAAAACCATTCCGGCCATGTCGCCGGGGGATAAATGCGCGTGAGGATCGTCTTTCTGGTCGGGATCGGTGCCGCCCGGCGCGGCTACCAAGCCAAAGCTCTGCAGTTGGCTGGCGAACTGCTGCAATGTGGACTGCTGGAAACCGGAGAAGACCAGCGGGGTTTCGATGGGTTGGAGGGAGGAACCGTTTGGCAGGGTGTTTTGTGCGATCGCATCGTTGGGTAGACGAAATTGCTGCGGCGTGCTCCCTTGAGCGACAGAGTTCTGGGCGGGGGGATGCAGCATATCCTGAATGGGTGTAACACCGGCGATCGCCTCCTTAGTGAAGATGCCCAGTTTCAGCGAGAGTGCGCCCGCGAGTTTGCCATCCAGATAGACGGGGCTGCCACTCATTCCGGCGACCACGCCGGTGTGCTCCACTTTGGGGCCCTTCAATTCCACCAGGATGATGGACTGCTTGGGGCCCAGGAAATTGGGCATGACACCCAAAACTTCTAAGTCGAACTTTTCCACCTGATCGCCGGAAAAGACGGTGTAGGCATACCCCTGCATTCCGGCATGAACCTGATCGAGCGGAAGAAGCTCGTTGGATTGCTGGGCTTTTAGGAGGGGGCAAAGGGCTCCAAGAAGGAGGGTAGTAAGGCAAAGGTTGGTGAAACGTGCGAAGAATCGTTGCATAGAGAGATAGACGTAACCCCCGCAGGAACGAGCATGATACTCGGGCAATGAGCCAGAGAGCAATTGAACCAGCGATTGGGCCGCTCTAGCCCATTGGTCTTAGAGGTTCTAGACCGCGACTTGGTTGTGAGCGGGTGTTGTGGCGCTGAACTGGCGGTTTGTGGGAGGATGTTGCCCCAGGAGTGTCCTTATGTCCGAACCAACTCGAGAAGAATTGTTGGCCAAAATCGCCGAATTAGAGAAAAAGAATGAGCGGCCGAAGCGAGGAACGCTGGATTTTCGCGTTGGCGAGAAGGGTGGGGTCAGCGTATACGGGCTGGGCCGCTTCCCGGTGACGCTGTATTACGAACAGTGGATCCGGCTGCTGGACGTGGCAAATGACCTGCGGGCGTTTCTGGAAGAGAACAAGCACCGGCTGAAGCTGAAGGACCAGACCGGCTGATTACCGACGAGTAGAAACGGGTTGGCGTGGCCTGACTCATGGTTGCTCCAGGCTGTGTGGCGGAGGCGACTTCCGGGTTGGCCGTAATTCGTGCAGAATCGATACCAAACGTGGAGACCATTTCCTACAGGCCGACTTATGAGGACTAAACCCACAGTACAATGGATGGTGCCCTCATCTCCAGGAACAATGCGCCTTTATTTAGTTCGAAAATCAGTTGGTCCGCATTGCCACCATGGGATCGATCCGCGAAGCACGCCGTGCAGGTAGGTATCCCGCAAGTAAAGCCACACCAAGCAGTAGCAGGACCATAGCAACAAACGGAACTGGATCGCCCGCCGTCGTACCGAACAGCAACGATTGCATTGCGTGCGCAACCACCAGCGAAGCCGCCGTCCCTATCGCAATGCCGAGAGTCGCTATCTTGAGTGTTCGCACGATTACTTCGGTGCGCACACGTTCCGGCGTAGCTCCCAGCGTCATACGAATGCCAATTTCTTGCGTCTCCTGCGTGACCGCGTAGGAGATCACGCCGTAGATTCCCAGCGAGGCAAGAATCAATCCAAGCGCCGCGAAAATCCCAACCAGCAGCGTAAAAAACTTCCTTGGAGCTGTGGCCTGGTCGATGAGCCCCTGCACAGGCTTTAACGGAACGATTGCCTGTTCCGGGTTCATGGCACGCAGGCACTCCAATGCGCTGGGGGCAAGCGCCTCCCGGGGAAGGGTGGACCGTATCACTACTTCCGCTTTCTCCGGTTCGACTTGGCCGACGGGTACAAACACCGAAGGGCTCGCGGGTTCTTCCGCGCTGGTCTCGTGGACATCGTCAATAACACCCACCACGCGCGTATCCCCATCCCCAATTCCCTGTGCCAACTTACCAATCGGGTCCTGACCTGGCCACTCTCTGCGCGCCGCCGCTTGATTAATAATGATGACGTGTTCGCTCTTGGCCTGATCGTCCCAGGCAAAGTCTCGCCCGGCTTTCAGTCGCATTCCCATGGTCTGCAGATAGCGCGGTGTGACAACCGAGATCATTACATCGAGGTCATCACCCGCTTTGTGTGCTCTCCCTTTTGCACTTAAATCCCAACTGCGTCCGTGCTCGAAAGGCAGGTTGTCGGTAACGGCGACAGACTGTACACCGGGAATCGCCTGTACTTGGCGAACCATCTCTTGAAACTTACTTGCACGCTGCTCGCTCGGGCTGTTGCCATCATTGTCCGGCTGATAGTCCATTCGAATCGACGAGACCCGCTCTGGTTCAAATCCCAGGTCCACGCGCAAGACCTGCAGGAAGCCCCGTAGTAATAATCCTGCGGAGGCAATCAACACGCAGGCTAGTGCCACCTCGCCAACAACAAGTGTCGTCCTCAGCCGGCCATGCATATGGCCGCCGCTCCTGCCTTGGCCCTGGTTCTTCAATGTCTCTTGGAGGTCTTCGTCCGTGATCTTCAACCCGGGAAGCAGCCCGAGCACCGATCCCACACTCAAGGCGAGCACAAGGGTCCAAACTAGGACCGCACCATCCACGCGCACCGTGCTCATCAGCGGCAGATCCCCTACATTTTCATGAGCGAGGAACATTGTGACTGCATAGGCGAGTGCCAATCCGACTGCCGCTCCCGCTCCAGAGAGCAGAAGACTCTCGGTGACGAGTTGCCTTACCAATCGTCCGCGCCCTGCGCCGAGCGCAACGCGCATAGCAAACTCTTTTTTGCGAGAAGAAGCGCGCGCCAGCAGCAAGCTCGAAAGATTGACGCACACGATCAGAAGAATCAGGCCGACCGCGCCCCACAAGAACTCCAGCGACCGCCGCAGTTTACCGCTCACATGCTCCTTTAGTCCCACAATCGCAGGCTGGTAATCCGTAACGCCGCCCAGCTTTAGTGTGTCGCGTAGATTGGGAAGCAGTGTCTTCGCCTCCGCCTCTGCCTGCTCGACAGACACGCCAGGCCTCCGACGTCCCACCAGCGCCAACACATGTCCCCAATCCTGCACGTTTTCCGGAATCACAGGAACGAAGTAACCGAGCTTAGCGCCTGGACTGAACACACTGCCGAAGTCGAAGTTTTCAGGAAGCACACCAACGACGGTGCGGGTGTTCTTATCCAGCCTGATGGTCTTTCCGATGATTCGAGGATCGCTGTGGAACTGGTTCCTCCAAAATGCATGACTCAACATCACCACTGGCGCCGCACCCTTGACAGCATCGCTCTCTGTAAACTGCCGCCCCATTGCAGGCTCCAAGCCGAGCATGGAAAAGAAGTCCTGCAGCACCCAGACACCAGCGACAGGCATTGGATAAGCGCCCGTCTGCATCAGCTTGGTCTCACCTATCGACAGATACGGAATGTAGCCCGAGAGATACTGGAGCGATTTGTTGTAGCGGCGATATGCGTCCCATCCCTCCACACGAAAACCTGTTTCCCCCATGCTACCTTTGCCAAAGTTGCCAGTTATCCAGACCAACTCATCGGCGTGATGAAAAGGAAGAGGGCGCAGGAGAATCGTATTTACTACGCTGAACACCGCGACGTTCGCACCGATGCCTAACGCAAGAATCAGCACTGCCACAAATGTGAACCCGCGTTCTCTTCGCAGCACACGAAACGTATAACGCAGGTCCTGTTTTAGCTTGTCCCAACTCTGCCCTGGTCGGAGGTCTTCGCACTGCTCCAACGTGTTTTCCACGCCGCCAAAATCGATCATCGCACGTCTCCGTGCTTCGGCTGGTTCCATCCCGTGTTCCAGGTAGATCTCAGTGAGCCGCTCAATGTGCTCACGCATCTCTTCCTCGAGATCTTGCGCACGCTTGCCTCGGAAGAGAAAGCGAAAACGCGTCATCCACTCTTGCAACATGTTGCGCATTACCCCTCTGCCTTTGGGCTAAGCACTAACCCTATGGCCGAACTCAGACGGTTCCACTGCTGCAACTCTGCCTTCAACTGCTTCCTACCCGCTGTGGTTAACGCGTAGAACCTCGCTCTGCGGTTATTCTCCGAAGTACCCCAGCTGGAGGTGATCCAGCCCTTGTACTCCAGCCGTTGTAGCGCCGGATACAGGGAACCCTGTCCAATTTGCAAAACGTTCTGAGAGAGTTGATGGATTCGGGTGGCGATCCCCCAGCCATGCCTGGCCCCGTGGGCCAGGGTTCTTAGAATCAAAACATCCAGCGTTCCTTGCAATAAGTCAGTAGATGGCGACACGCATTCTCCCCTCGACGTTCGACAATAGGGTGCATAAACTCTTGTCGGATGTCAACAGGAAGATACGTGAGGCGGCTAACATTTGTTCCATGAGCCTAGAAGATCGGGAGAAGAGTTGAAGTTTAAGTGAGACAAGAAGAAATTCGTCACTCAGTCGGTACCGAGAAACGCTCTTGTATTGAGTACCTTCGCCAACTTCCGGGTAGTCGGCAAGCCGGAACAAAACACTTCAGCGGCGTCGACAGCGGCTCACTCGTAATCATTTGCGTTGGTAGCGAAGGCTGAGTGGGTTCAGTCGCGATGGTGCATGGCGAAGATTTTGGCGGTGCTGTCTTCGTAGGGGTAGACGTGCACCATCCAGCCAAAGATGACCGGATAGAATGTGCCGCCGGCGGCATCGCAGGCTTCTTGGGTGGTGATGGAGCCGCGCAGACCGAACTTGGTCCAATCCGCGTGACGGCGTTCGCCGCGCGGGGGCAGACAGAGATTTATGTGTTGGTGCCAAGTGGCCACGCTAAGCGGCACGCGCTGGTTCAACTGGTCTTCGGTAGCGCGCTTCGGCATGGTGTACATGGCGCCGACTAATTCGTAACCGTTTGCGGTCTTCTTGTAGAGCAGGGAAGTGGGGCGCGCGGGATCGAACTCGAAGGCTTCCAAGAAACCGTTTTCGTAATTGGTGAAGTGATATTCCTGCTGCGGAACGTTGGGCATGAAGATTTTGTAGCCATCGTTAAGTGCGACGCGATAGTCCTTGTACTTGTCGATAGCGGCGCGCAATTGGTCGACAATTTCATTGGCACGGCGCTGGTCGTCAGCGTTGGCAGCCCGGGGTTTAGTCATATGCATATGGGCACTATCGCCGCTGTGCATATGTTGCATTTCGACTATGGCGTTGTGTTCACCCGTGGACGCGTCGGCGTCATCCATCGTCATTCCAGGCATGCTGGGTTGTTGGCCGCTCTGCGCGTCCTGCGCGGCTTCGGCCGTGGACATAGCTACAGCAGGCGGATGATGACCGGGAATTGCGGCCAGCAGCACTCCCACCAGGAACAATGCGCTGATGCCAATGGCGGCGTTGGTGAGAAGTTGTCGTAAGGTCTTACGGGCGAACATTCATCCTCGTTTCTGGTGCTGTAGAGAAAGCCGAATCTGTGAACATGTACGTCTCGGCGTTTTTGCCTTCACTTCATAATACGCAAGCGCTCATGAATAATTTCCCGAGGTTTTGCGAGTCAGTTCCCAAGACAAAACTGTCCGCGAGTACAGTGAAGATTTTTTGTTGTGGGGTAACGCTGTTCGCCAGGGCGGCGATTGCCGGGGCGTGCATGTTAAACTGGCGGCCATCGTGAAAATCGAATCAATCCAGGCAGTTAAGTCACTCTCCGGCGGGGTTGAAGTTCCCGGCGACAAATCGATCTCCCACCGATACGCCATGCTCGCGGCTCTGGCGAATGGCACCAGCGAACTGCGCAATTTTGCTGCAGCGCGAGACTGCCACAGCACGCTGGGCTGCCTGAAGGCGCTGGGCGTGGCGGTAAAGGTGGAAGGGGCAAAGGTACAGATCACAGGCCGTGGTCTGCGGGGACTGAAAAGCTCGTGGCGCAGGTTGGATGCGGAAAATTCGGGCACGACCATCCGGCTGCTTTCGGGAATCCTCAGCGGGCAGACGTTCACAACGAAAATTAGCGGAGACGCGTCGCTGCAGAAGCGTCCGATGAAACGGGTGATGACGCCGCTGCGGGAAATGGGAGCAGATATTCGCGGGAGGGATGAGAATTTTCCACCGCTGGAGATTCGAGGAGGAAAGCTGCACGGCATTTTGTATCAAATGCCGATGGCGAGCGCGCAGGTGAAGTCGGCGGTGCTGCTGGCGGGGTTGTATGCGGAAGGAGAAACGTCGGTGACCGAACCTGCGGCCACTCGCGATCACACGGAACTAGCGCTGATGGAGTTTGGTGCGCCGATACGCCAGCAGGGAAGGACGATTTCCATCAAAGGATTGGCCAGCAGGAAGGATGGGGATGCGGGGCTGCGACCGGTTTCGACCGACATTCCAGGTGATCTGTCGTCAGCGGTATTTTTCATTGCGGCGGCTTCCCTGCTGCCGGAGTCGAATCTATATATCGGCAATGTTGGATTGAATCCTACGCGCGCCGCGATCTTGGACCTGTTCCATCAGATGGGAGCCGCAATTAGCGTAGTGAACGTGCAAACGAAGCAAGGGGAAGTAGTGGGCGACCTATCTGTCAAAGGTACGGAATTGAAGGGAGGGCTGATTTCCGGCGAGCGGGTGGCTTTATTGATTGACGAATTGCCTATGTTGGCTGCGCTAGGCCCCTTTACGGAGCAGGGAATTGAGATTCGGGATGCCGCGGAACTGCGCGTGAAGGAGAGCGACCGGATCGCGGCGCTGGCGGAGAATTTGAAGCGCATGGGAGCGAAAGTAGAAGAGCGGCCGGACGGATTGCGGGTGGAAGGCCGCAGCGCGGGGAAACTGCATGGGGCGGAGATCGATACTCGCGGCGATCATCGCATCGCCATGGCGTTTGCGGTGGCCGGATTAGCAACGGAAGGGGAAACGCGCATCCTGGATGCAGGTTGCGCGGGAGTGTCGTATCCCAATTTTTTTCAGGAACTCAGGCGGTTGGCGGAAGCGTAGGAGCGCCTATTGCTCGATTGGCGCAGGTGGTGTAGGCGCGTTTGGTGGACCCGGCAGCGCGCGAGGCGCAGGAGCTGGCGCTGGGTGGGGCGAGATGGCGGTGCGCTGAAGTTCGATATTGCCGTAGCTGGTCCTCAAGGTGATCTTTGGCCCCTTGCCGGAACCGTATTTGCCGGCTAAGTGGGAATCGCCCGATTCGGACTTGGTGGCTCCGAGGCTCGGAAATTCGGAGTCGATGTCGCAATTCTGGCAATCGGCTGTGATCTCGAAACTGGAACTGCCGGGGACGGTAAGAGAGATTCCGGCGGAAGAATTAGTGATGGTGACATCTTCTTTCGGGACGGTGGTAAAGCGCACGGAAGTTTGCGCATTGCGATTGTCGATGGCGACCTTGCCACCGGGGTTCTCCACGTTGACCTCTTGATCGCGCGTGCGCACGGTGACATTTCCGGGGGCATCGATCACGTCCAGATTGCCGCTACCGGCTTCCATGTGGCCCGACAGGGTGGAAATGGTCAGATCGGTTTTAGGCGAAACCAGGTGCACGCCCTTGGTCACCTGATCCGCACGGAGGGGACCGTAGAAATCGCCTTCGATGGTGAGGGTGCCAGAGGTATTGTCCACCTCGATCTCGCCACCCTTACCGGAAATTTTCACGTCGCCCTTGGTATCGGCGACCTTGACATCGCCTTTTCTGGTCTCAACCAGAACTTCGCCGTTGGTGCCGCGCACTTCGACGTCACCGTTTTGGTCGGTTACGCTAACGCCGGCCAGGAAATCCGAGACGGTAACGTCGCCCTTTTCGGTTCTGATGGTGACTGGGGAATTCTGCGGAACGGAGACGTTGAGGTCAACGCTGACGCGCGGATCGGAAGAGTTGTCACCTGCCGGATGCACTTCGTAGCTGTCGCCATTTTGAGCGATGTCGACGGTAACGGGCTTGGCGATGCGGTCCGCTTCACCCTGGCTCCAGGTGCGGACGTTCTTCTTTGCGGATACTTGAATTTGAGGTTCGTCGGAAGCGCGAACGGTAATGTCGCCACGAGCGTTTTGCACTACGACGCGAGCGTTTGCGGGGATGGTCTTGGCTGGCACATCCAGATCGAATTCGTAATTGTCGCCGCGCATGTCTTCGAAGGCGCCCCCGAATTTTTGCTTGCCTACATCGACGGCGACGACGATGCCCATGAGCGCAAGCATGGCCACCACGAGAACGACTTCACCGCCGGTAATGCCACCACCAGCGCCGCCAAAACGGCGGCCTACGGTGCGTTCGTAAAGCTTGATCACGCCCCAAAAAATAATGAGCAGCGGCCACCAGCGAGTGAAAAAGTCGGTCAGTTCCAGGTGACCATAGTTGTGGAGGAGCAGGAGGATTCCTACGGAGATAAGCACCAGACCGGAAAAAAGACCGCTGCTGCGCGACCGGGTGGGCGGCATAGTGGCTTATTGTCCTTGGCTGCTATAAGGCGGCGCTGGAGGAGGGACGCTGGGTGGAGCGCCGGGCGGTAGCGGATTCGGAGGAGGAGGTTCCACGTGGCCGTCTCGCGGAGCCATAGAAGAAGCGAGCAGCAGCAGGCCAATGACAACCAAAAGAACCGGCCAGGTATTACCAAAATCAAATTGTCCGCCGCGAACCTGGTGCAGGAGGAAGAGGATGCCGAGAGTGATCAGAATCGCGGGACCCATCAAACCGCGAATGGTACAGCTCTGACACCGGCATCGAACTTGCGCACTCATGGATTGCTCACCTCAACTCTGCCCGCTCATGCGATTTCTGAGCAGCAAAACACCAATACCGATCAAGATCAAGGGGAAGATCAATTCCCGGACGCGGAAGAAATCAAAAAAGCCAAAATTGTTCAGCAGGAACAGGCCGCCGAGTACGATCAACAGAATTGGGCCGATGGCTTTTTGCCTGGTCAAATTTTCCAGTGGATCCTGGTATTTCTCGCCGGTCTGTCGAGCCTTCAATGTGCGGACCGCGTCGATGGCCATATAAAAAGGAAAAAGCACCAAGGCGCAAATGAGCACGGCCTGTGCGCCATCTCCCAAATTCAAACTGATGCCTAGAATGATGCCGGCGAAGATCACAATGTGCAGCAAGGCCTTGTTGTATTCACCGTTGTAGATGGCGCCCAGGCCGGGGATCAATCCCAGGATAAAGGCCAGCACAGGCGAGGAGGAGGCAGGAGGCGCAGGGACCGCGGGAACTCCCACAGGAATTGCAGATGGAGGAACGGGAGGAACGGTTTCCCCCGAAACCACCGGATTTCCGGGATTGGGCGCCGGCGGCAAGCCTACGACTCTAGCCAAGCAGTCTTCGCAGTACAGCACATCGCGCACGGGGCGGACGCATGCCGGGCACATGGGTTTGCCGCAGTTCCGGCAAAATCCTGATGCGTCGACATCCGGATGCACCGCACATTTCATCGAAGGCTCCTCTCGAAGACAATGGGACCATCGGCGGCTAGCATTTCCACCTGGCGGGCAAGCTCGTTGGCGCGATTCTGCTGTTTGGGTTGAACGCCAGTGTGATCGTCGCTCTGCCCGGGGTGCTTCTCCGGGGTCTGCTGAGGGACACTCTCTTGCGGAGTAACTTGCAGATTGTCCTGATCTTGCCGCAGGCGCGACTGAATTTCGTACACGACGCGCCAATCGCTGACGCTACGCACTAACTGCGCGTACGTGAGATGCAGCCGACGGTCGGTGTTTCGATACACGTTCACCGGGTGCAGATCGGCGAGTTTGGGTTTGCGCAAAGAAATTCCCGAGGCGCTCAATAGGATAAATAAGGTGGCCAGCACGCTGGCAGCGCCATAGGCAAATTTCGGTGTGGCCAAGCCGCTGATGAATTTCTGAACGGCTTGCCAGCCGGAAACCTTGTTGCGCGGCCCCAAGGTGTTGTCGAGGATCGAATAAACCAGCTGCGGAGGAGTGGGTAGGTCTTCCATGGAGCGTAATTCGCTCATGACACTGCTAACGCCGGCAACGAGCGGACCGCATTCGGCGCAGCTACGCACATGCACTTCGAACGCCTCACGATCCGGGGCTTGCAGCAAGCCTTCCAGATAGTCACTCAATTGAGCTTCAATTTGGTCGCAGGTCCAGGTCATAGTTCGACCCCCACAGGGAACGACATCCTTTCCCTTAGAATTACCAGATTCTTGATGATTTCGCCCGTCCTCATGACGGTCTTACTCCCATTTGTTGCAAGATCTTGGCTAACTCGATACGTCCACGATTGATTCGAGATTTCACAGTGCCTTCGGGCACTTCCAGGACGTGCTGAATCTCCGCATATTCCAATTGCTGGAGGTCTCGCAAAATGACCGCTTCGCGTAACTCCGGCGAGAGCCTGGTCAGCGCGCTTTGAATCTGGCCGCTCAACTCGTTCGTCAGGGCCTGCTGGTCTGGGCGCCGAGCCATAGATTCTTTGTTCTCCACCACGGGCATAGCTTCGTCGAGAGAATCGGTCTGCCGATCGCGTTTGGTACGGCGATAATGGTCGATCAGCAGATTTCTGGTCACGCTGGTCATCCAAGTTGCAAAGCCGCCGTGGGCTGAGCGGTAACTTCCCAGAGTCCGGTACACTCGCAAGAAGACCTCCTGTGAAATGTCCTCGGCCTCGGTTCGGTTGCCAACGAATCGATAGCAGATGTTGAAGATGCGGCGCGAGTGTCGACGTACAAGTTCCTCCCAGGCCGAGCCATCGCCCTGGAGGCAACGCTGGACCAGTTGGGCATCCTGCTCCAAGCTCTCTTAGCCCCATTCTCCAGTAACCTGCTCAGGCATAACCCTTTAATAGGATTACTCGGCCTGTCACCTAATGGAACGTAAATTGCCCCGAAAATGTTCCCCACCACGAGCGACCCGCCGACCAACCTAGCGGCATCTTACTCGGCTCCGACGACAGAGACAAGGCTTTGCAATTGAATTGGTTACGACAGGGACGAGAAGTTCTACGGCGGACTCGGAGTCGAGCTACCAGCAAATTCTGGGACGAATCAGGTTTGCATCTTGGACGGAATCTGGCTACGCTGCCTTTATGTCGTCAAAGTCGAGGAAGTGGGTACTGCTGGGCCTAGCCGCAGCGGTAATAATTTTTCTGTTATATCGCTCGCGGGGCTTGTTGCACCTGAGCGAGTTCAGTGGCGCGAAGCTGTGGGAAGCGATTCGAACCGCAAACTACGCTTACCTCTTATTCGCATTGATCGCCATTTACGCCTGCTATGGCATTCGCGCACTGCGTTGGCAACGCTTCCAAAGGCACGTAGGGCAAGCAAAATTCTGGAATATCTATGGCATGAACCTGGCCGGATTTGCGGCGATTTTTTTGCTGGGCCGGCCCGGCGAGCCGGTGCGCCCGCTGCTGATCGCACGAAAAGACAAGATTCCCATTGCGGATACGTTTGGGATTTACGCGCTGGAGAGAATTTTGGATGGAGCGTCGACGGCGGTGCTTGCGGCGGTCGGTCTGCTGGTTTTCGAATCCAGCAAACATTTGGCAGCGGAGGGCACCGGGTTGGCGTTCGAAAGAGCCGCCCGCACCGCGGGTATTGGATTTTCCGTGGGTGCGATGGTGGCAATTATTGGGCTGGTGTATTTACGGCTGCACGGTTCGGCGGTGCTGGAGCGGCGGATGGAAGGCTGGCTGGTGGCGCACGGTTGGCGCGCCCGCGTGGCACGAATCCTTTTGGGTTTTTCGCGGGGAGTGCAGACGATCCGCACGTGGGGAGACGTGGTTGCGGCGGTGGTGCTATCGCTGATCCATTGGGTTCTAGTGTTGTTTTGCTATTTTCTGGTGATCAAGAGCTTTGGTGGACAGTTGGGGACGCTGACGTTCAGCGATGCGATGCTGGTGTTGGTGTTTACGCTGGTGGGGTCGGCGATCCAATTGCCGGGTGTGGGAGGGGGAGCGCAGGCGCTGTCGATTGTGGCGTTCACCCGTTTGTATGGCGTGGCGCAAGAACCCGCTGTAGCCGCGGCCATGGTGCTTTGGTTGATCACGTTCGCTTCGTGCGCTCTGGCGGGAGTTCCGCTGCTGTTCAGGGAAGGATTGTCACTTGGGGAACTGCGCCGTATGCAGGAGAAGGAAGACGCCGAGATCGACACGGAAATGTTGGAGAATCCCGCGGCACCGGAGATCGAGTAAACGCGGGGATTGTTGGCAGCTGAGATCACATTCGCAATATCCCATTCCTGATTTCTGCTATTCTCATAACTAATTCATCAGGAGAATCCCCCGAGTGAAGTGCCCGTTTTGCGCACATGTGGATGACAAGGTAATTGACTCTCGCGAAGGGCGCACTGGAGATACCATTCGCCGCCGGCGCGAGTGCCTGAAATGTTCCCGCCGATTTACCACCTATGAGCGTATCGACGAAATCCCCTACATGGTGATCAAGAAGGATGGACGGCGTGAGCGTTTCGAGCGGCAGAAAATATTGCAGGGGCTGCTGAAAGCGTGCGAGAAGCGGCCGGTTCCTACGCCGAAACTCGAGTCTATCGTGGATGAAATCGAAGGGGTGGTTCATGACGCGACGGAAAGGGAACTGACCACCACGGAAATCGGGGAAATGATTATGCACCGGCTGAAGAAGCTGGACAAAGTGGCCTATGTGCGTTTTGCCAGCGTTTATATGGATTTTAAGGACGTGCAGGAGTTTATGTCGGAGTTGAAGAACCTGCTGAAGGACCGCGCGGTCAAGAAATAATTCTCTTTTTGAGTGGATCCAGGGCTTACGAACCGGGCTAACGTGTGCCGCGCCTGGGGCGCTTGGCGGATTTTCTGTGCGAGGATTTTGGGGGATTGGGATTTTTCGTGACGGGAGATTTCTTGGTGGCGTTTTTGTCTAGCCGGAGTTTGTAGGCGCTGTGCAGGGCGCCGGTCAAGACGTCCTCGGTAGCGTTGGCTAGACGGATGTGGGTCATGCCCATACGGCCCCAGCCGCCGAGGATAGGGAGGAAGACTTCGGGGAGTTCTTCGACAAAGGCGTGTTGCTGTTCGAGGGTGAGCTGGAGATTGCCGTAGCCTTGTTTGGCGGAGGCGAGGGTGGCGAAGATGTGGCCGCCGACGCGGAAATCGGGCTGGCCCATGTGAGCGGATTCTTCGGCGCCGGGGAAACTCAAGGCGATGCGGCGAAAGTCGTGGAGGTTCATGGGAGTATGGTAGCGCGGCGGGGAGTTGAGACAAGAGCCAGGGATTGAAGTGAGAGGGTTGCGTCGGGATTAGCCTAACGCGAAACGGGTGCGAGCCGCCAAAAAACGGACCTGGGGCACCTGGCACCTATCGAAGAGAGATTCCTCGCTACGCTCGGAATGACGAGCTTTCTTTAACAGGGGTTATACTTGCTGGCACCATGCCTGCGATTATTTCTATGCTGCGGGGAGTTAATGTTGGCGGCCACAATAAAATCAAGATGCAAGCGCTGTGCGCGCTGTACGAGTCGCTAAAGTTGAAATCGCCGAAGGCGTACGTGCAGAGCGGGAATGTGGTCTTCCTGTCCAGTGAAAGCAATCTTGCAGCGCTCTGCCAGCGGATTCACGACGGCATCGAACGGAATTTTGGATTTCGTCCAGGAGTGGTGTTACGCACCGCGTTGGAGATGCGCCACGTGATCGCGCGGAACCCATTTGCGGGGCGACATAGAATCGAACCGGCTAAGTTGTTGGTGGCGTTCCTTGCCTCTGATCCCGGTAAGGTTGGACGCGCGAACGTGATGAAGATTGATACGCGGGGCGAAGAATTGCACGCGCACGGCAGCGAGCTTTACATACATTTCCCAAACGGAATTGGGAAGAGCAAGATTCCGTGGACGACCATTGATCGAGCATTGAACACGCCGTCGACGGGCCGGAACTGGAACACCGTGACCAAACTTCTGGAGTTAGCGGAGTCGTTGGAAAAATCCGCGTGAAATTTGCTGGCGGTCAGAATCCGGGTGGGCGCTCATTGACCACTGCAAAGGCCTTCTCGAGCGCAATTCCCGCTCGGCCTAGCGTACCTTCATCAAACAATTTTCCGATTAAAGTGACGCCGTGGGGAACACGGCGAGGCGGAGAGAATTTTGGCAACACGCGCGAGGGATCGGGCGCCCAATCGCTGCGAGCTTCGGACACTTCGACAAAACCGGCGCGCATGGTCAACGAGGGGTGGCCGGTGTTGTTGGTGATGGTCAGAATTTCGTCGCGAAGGGAGGGGACCAGGAGCAAATCGACGCGTTCGAAGACGCCGGCCATCTCCTGACATACCTTGCGACGGAAGCGATCGGTTTGGACGAAATCGACGGCAGAGAGGAAGCGCGCTTGGCGGAAAATATTTGGCCAGGCATCGTAGGTTTGCACGCGCAACTCTCGAGCGCTGCCGCTCTGGGTCAATTCTTCAAGGGAAGCCGCGCTTTCAGCGAAGAGAATCAGGTTCAGCGAATCGTAAGGCCAGTCGGGTATGGCCACTTCCACTGGCTCCATTCCCACTTTCTTCACGGTTTCGAGGGCCGTGCGATCCACATCGGTGGCGGGCGCTTCTTTCATCCACGCGGGAAAATAACCGACACGCAAGCCCTTGACTCCGGCATTGGCGTCGAATTCCAAGGTGCAGGGCACGCTGGACAAGTCGCCGGGATCGGGGCCGGAGATGGCGTTCAGCACGAGGAGTGAATCTTCGACGCTGCGGGTCATGGGGCCAAGCTTGTCGAGTGACCAGCACAGAGTCATGGCGCCGGTTCGTGGCACACGACCGTAGGTCGGGCGCAATCCTGTTACCCCGCAGCGCATGCTGGGGCTGACGATGCTGCCGCCGGTCTCGCTGCCGATCGAGAAGCCAACCAAACCCGCGGCGGTTGCGGCACCCGGTCCGGCACTGGAACCGGACGCTCCTTCCTGGAGCAGCCAGGGATTCATGGTCTGTCCGCCGAACCAAATGTCGTTCAACGCGAGCGCACCAAGGCTCAACTTAGCAATAAGGACGGCACCGGCTGCGCGCAGCCGCTTGACTACCGCGGCATCCTCTTCCGGAATGCGATTGCGATACGGCTCTGCTCCGTAGGTGGTGGGTATTCCCAGGGTATCGAGTAAGTCTTTGCCGCCCCAAGGAATGCCATGCAATGGACCGCGATAACGGCCCGCGGAAATTTCCGCATCGGCCTCTCTGGCCTGCTCTAAAGCCAATTCGCGTGTCAACGTGATAACGCAGCGGAGCTTCGGATTGTATTGCTGGATGCGGTTCAAATAAATTTGCGTGAGGCGCTGAGAAGTTAGTTTCTTCTGCTCAATCCATTTGGAGAGTTTGGTCACCGGAGCAAAGGCAATGTCCTCTTCGTTGGAAGGCAGAGGGCCCGGATCAGTTTTGCTGCGGACGAACTGATTTTTACCAGAGGGCAGTTTTTGGCCTGGCATGACACTTTGATAGCGCGAGAACGGGGCGAGGGTGGCATCCAGCTTGATTTTGCGTGGTCCAGTGCGGCGCTCGTAAAGGGACGCCATGTTGACTTGCCAACTGTTTGCGGCGAGAGCGCGATCCTGATCGGTCATTTGGACCTGGACGAGCTTCTCGGCCTCCGCGAAAGTCGTGGTGGATACTTCTGGGCCGACAGCCGGGCCGGTGCCGAATGCGGGCGGGGCGCCGGGCGTCTGCTGTCCAGGATCCTGGGCGACAGGCAGTCCGCTCGCGTGAGTAACGGTTGCAGCTGAATTTAATCCGACCACACCCGCGGCCATTCCCAACGTGGTCTGCGTCAGAAACTGCCTCCGTGTTTTTCTCATGGTGAGTCCTCGGTGGCATTCTACTCGTTTTGTGTTGCGGAACTTGGCGCTACAGATTTACCGGGTGCGATGACATGAGAGAGGCGCGGGTTGCATCGGGGACCATTTTCATGCAACGAGGTCGTGCGAACGCGCCACTGTAGCCGATCCCTGAAGTTCGGCCGTGCGCCGGGTTCCACAGGGAGAAATTATGACGTTCTGCGGTGGTATGATTCCGGCCATGAATACTCGAGTGTGTGTGTCTCGGATCTTTTTCGCGTTATTGGTTGGCTTGCTGATTCCCGTTGTAGTGGATGCGCAAACGGCGCCGGCTACTCCGGTTGTTTTGCATGCAGCGCGACTGCTGGAAATCGATACTGGGAAAATCGTGGCTCCCGGTGAAGTGCTGGTTCAAGGCGAGCGCATTTTGGAGGTGGGCTGGTCGGTGAAGCGTCCGGAGGGAGTCCAAGTAATCGACCTCGGCGACACGACGCTTATGCCAGGGCTGATCGATGCGCACGTGCATCTGTTTTTGCATCCGGGCGCCGAGGACCTGCAGACCGTGCAGGAGTCGGTTCCACAGCGCACGATTCTGGCGGAACTGGCAGCGCGGGCGGACCTGATGGCAGGCTTCACGGCTGAGCGCGACATGGGGACGGAAGGTGCCGGGTCGGCGGACACTGCGGTACGTAATGCAATCAATCAGAGGTTGATTCCCGGGCCGCGCATGCGCATCAGTGGGAATGCGATTGATATTCTCGGCGGACACGAAGACGCCATTCACTTCAATCCCGCGCAGCACGTTATTTCGAATGCCACCTACGCCAATTCTGCCGAACAGCTGGTGGCGGTGATTCGCGAGCAGGTGAAAGAAGGCGCGGACTTCATCAAAATTTACGAAACCGGGCCGGATTCCCTGCGAGATGGGGTCTTCCACACGCCCTATCAATACACTGAGCCCGAACTCGCTGCCGCTGTGCAGGAAGCAGCGCGGACCGGGAGGCGTGTGGCCGTGCACGCTACCGGAGAGCCGGGAACTCTTTTCGCTGTGCAGGCCGGGGTTGAATCGGTGGACCATGCGTACCAGCTCAGCGATGAAACCATGCGGCTAATGAAGGAAAAGCAAATTCCGGCGGTGCCGACGTTCACGATCTCGGAATATTTTGCTGATCATGCGGAGACGCCCGGGCTGGCACAACGCGAACGGGCTTTGCAGGAATTCCACGTGAAGGAGTTTCACAAGCAGCTTGCGGCTGGCGTACCGATGGCGGTGGGCTCGGATGTGGGGCCTTTTCCTCATGGAACGCAGGCGCGGGAGTACGTGTTGATGGTGCAATACGGAATGAAATCGTTGGAGGCGTTGCAGGCTGGACTGCTGAACGGTGCGAAGCTGCTGGGGTGGCAGAATGAGATTGGGGCGCTCAAGCCCAACTACTACGCGGACATCATTGCGGTACCGGGCAATCCGCTCGAGGAGATCAGCGTGCTGACGCGGGTGGCATTCGTAATGAAGAGCGGAGTTATCTACCGGCGGCCATAGCGCGGGATCATGCTCTGAACCGTACGGCTCGCCACAGAGTATACAGACGGGCACAGAGTTACACGGAGACGTGTAATTCGTACGTCGCTCCTATACATTTGGTGATATTCCTACACAGCTTGGGGGATCGCATGCGAAAGGCAATTACCGTTTGTTTGGTGATTCTTTTTCTTGGTGGAGTGGCTTGGGCGTGGAAGTCGCATGCGCCGAAGGTTGATCCGGAAAAGATACGCGAGCATGTGAAGTATCTGGCTAGCGACGAACTGGAAGGAAGAGGCACGGGTCAAAAGGGAGGGGACCTGGCCGCGGAATATATTGCGGCACAGTTCAAGAGCTACGGCTTGATGCCGGCGGGTGATAAGGGCACGTACTTCCAGAACGTGCCGATGGTGGGTGTAAAGACGCTTCCGGAAACCGCATTTTCGCTGGTGCCAAAATCGCGTGGGCCACTGGAACTGAAGCTGCTCGAAGACTACGTGACGACAAACGAATGTCAGACGGAATCCGCGGAGATTGATGCGCCGATTGTTTTTGTGGGATACGGAATTTCCGCGCCGGAATACAAGTGGGATGACTACAAGGACTACGATCTTAAAGGCAAAATTGCGCTGCTGTTTGTGAATGAGCCCATTTCCGACGATCCGAATTTCTTCAAGGGCAAAGCGCTGACGTATTACGGGCGGTGGACCTACAAGTTTGAAGAGACAGCGCGGCGCGGGGCGATTGCAACGTTGATTATTCACCGGGACGACCTGGCGAGTTATCCGTGGACGGTGGTGCGCAATTCGTGGGGCGGGGAAAAATCATTCCTGCAACTGGATGGTACGCCGAAGTTGGAAGCGGCTTCGTGGATCCAGCAAGAGGCGGCGCGCAAGCTGGTGGCGATGGCCGGGCTGGACCTAGACAAACTGTTTCAGCAGGCGCAGTCGCGCGACTTTCAGCCTATACCGCTGGCGGTGAATTTGAAAGCGCACATTGTGAGTTCGGTGCGGCCGTTCACTTCACGAAATGTTCTGGGGATGGTGCAAGGATCGGATCCGGCCAAGAAAAAAGAAGCGGTTCTGTATACCGCGCACTACGATCATTTCGGTATCGACAAGTCCAAGCCCGTGGGCGCGAACATTTATCACGGAGCCGCCGACAATGGCACGGGATGCGGGATTTTGTTGGAACTTGGGCGCGTTTGGGCCGGTACCAAGCCTGCGCCGCCGCGCTCGATTCTGCTTGCCGCGGTTACAGCCGAAGAGCAGGGGCTGGTTGGGTCCGAATATTTGGGCAAACACACCGAGCAACTTCCCGCGCAACCCGTTCTGGATTTGAATTATGACGACCTGCCACCGATCGGCATTCCGGAGGAGATGGAAGTGGTGGGGGCCGAACGGACGAGCTTCTATGCCGACGTGGAAGAGACCGCGAAGGAGTTCAAACTCACGATTCGTCCTGATTCGCTCCCCGAGGCCGGGCATTATTACCGCTCCGACCATTTCAGCTTGGGACGTGTGGGCATTCCCGCGTTTTCGATTAGCGAAGGGATGAAGTACCAGGGGCACGACATGGCTTGGGGGCTGGCTGAAGCGAAGGATTACGTGGAGCACCGCTACCACCAGCCGACCGATGTGTACACGCCAGACATGGACTTTAGAGGGGACGCGCTAATGGCGGAATTTGGCTATGCGCTAGGCCAGAAAGCGGCGCATGCCGCTACGGTGCCGCGGTGGCTGCCCGGCGATGAATTCGAGGCCGCGCAGAAGAAACGCGCTGTCGAGTAGTCGAATAGCAGCGGAAATTCTGAGAAGCGGTGGTTATCGGGGCCAGACGCCCGCAGTGAAGGACTTGATGGTGGTGAATCCAAGCCGTTCATAAAGGTGCACCGCGATGTGATTGTCGGCGGTTACCGTGAGCGATAATTCCTTAAACCTCAGGCTGCGCAGGGCATCAGCCGCGGTGAGCATCAGCATGCGGCCGAGCCCATGGCCTTGAAATCCTGGCTGAACACAAATCTGAGTGGTGTGGCCGACGCCATCGGCAACTTCGCTGGTCAGGACGCAGCCAACGAGTTCGTCGCTGCCTGGGTGGCGGAGCACGAAAGAGGCGCTGGGCTGGAATTGGCCGCAACCGGGCAGCAAGATGATGTTCTTCAGGAATTTCAGAGCGCCTTGACGCGAGCGGTATTGGTTGTTGATATCGCCGTCAATGTGATTGGCGTAGGCGAGGTAAATGAGCTTGGCGCATGGTTCGAAGTAGCGGTCGTTCCAACGGTCCAGACGCCAGCCGGGCGTAACGGCCGGCGCGCGCTCGATGTGCTTAGTCAAATCCAGCAACATGAATTGGCGCGTATGCAAACGGAATCCCTGGGCACGCAGCGCATCGTCCACCGGACCGCCAAAAGGCATGAGTTGCGCTTCAATGCGCTGCATTTGCGGCAGCGCCCGCATACTGAAGAGCATCTCCTCGAGCAGGCGTTGGCCAATGGACGCTTGATTCTGATTCTGTTGTGGCGAAACGTACATGCCGCCGATTAAACCTTTGTGCTCTTCTAGGACGTAGAACGAATAACCGACTGCGGAGCCGTACTCGAGTGCCACGCAGCCCGATAATGCATGGGCTTCCAGGAATCGCTTGATGAGTTCGAGCGCGCCGCGGTAATCCCAGTGGAGTTCTTCGCGCCAATGAGCAGCTTCCTCCTGGAGGAGCGGCTCGATCTGGCGAACAGTCGCTTGACGAAGGTCGATGATATTCATAGGCCGGATGCTACGTAATCCCCTGGTACCAATGCCATGATAGCCGATTCGACCAATCGACTGCCAAACTGGAAGCAGGCAGATATAAATCGGGCACATGGGCACCACGAGGAAGATGGGCTGAAAAAGGGTCGTGCTAGGCTAAATAAGAGTTCGTTCAGGGACGCGAATCATTCCGGAAGTTGTAGCAATTTGGCCGGCACAGGTGCCGGACACAGAGTTTAGGCCATGTCCATAGTGGATGAGCTACGTTATCCGAGGCGTTGGTACACCAAACTCTCCGTAGTCGTGTTGACATTGCTGGTGTTTGGCGCATTGGCAACGGCAGCAATTGCCAGCGTGCTGACGTATTGGATCATCAAACCACAGAGAACCAGCTCCGAAATCAACATGGCCAGTTTTCCGGGGCGGCCCGACGAAGTGGAGTTCACCGTGCCTGGGATGACGCCGGGGCGCCGAAAAGGCTGGTTTTTTCCGGGATTGCGGGGTGCTCCGACGATCATACTTTGCCACGGTTATCAATCCAGCCGAGGGGAACTGTTGACACTGGTGTCGGCCCTGCAAGATCACGAATACAACGTGTTTGTATTTGATTTTGCGGCACACGGGTCGAACGCCGGAACAAGTACATTTGGTTACCGCGAAGCAGACGAAGTGCACGCCGCAATCGATGCGATCGGGCAGAGAAATGACGTGGACGCGACCCGGTTCGGGTTGTGGGGTTACAACTTGGGCGCCTATGCGGCATTGCGCGAGGCTGAGAAGGATAAGCGTGTGCGCGCACTAGTGCTGGATTCGGTGTACGACTATCCCAAGCAAATGGTGAGGATCGGAGTGGAGAAGACGGGAGTTGGCGGGTTCCCATTAATGGTGAAGTCCGCCCAGACTACTTTTGAGTGGCTGAATTATGCATATAAGAATGACCCGTCGCTTTCCTCCGGACTGAAATCGTTGAACGATGTGCCCATACTGTTTATTCAGGCGACCGACGATCCGGAGCTCGGGGTGATCACACGCTCAATGTTTATGAAAGCGCTAGAACCGCGGGAAGAAGCGATCATCGCGCACGGAAATTTTGTGAACCTGACAGATGAGGAAAAGCGCACGTACGAGAACCGCGTGGTGACTTTCTTCTTAACGCGGCTGCCCGCCAGCGCGATCGTTGCTACGCCCACCAGAGCCGCGAAGCTGGCCAAGGTCACCCACTAAGCTTGCCGGGGTCATCTGACATACAAACCATGTTCCGCGCAGCGCACTGAGCACAATAGATTTCCCTATGTAGCCGCTCGCCTGTAGTTGAGAGCACGGAACAGTTCCGGTGATCACGAAGGATTGCTGATCTTTGCCGGGATCCCAGTCGGTGATTTCGGAATGCAGGTAAAAACTGGCACCGAAACGCCAGTTCCGAGAGGCATTTTTCCACACAAAAATCCGGTCGACGGGAATTTGGCGATCATGGAGACCCTCGGCAACAGTCTTGGCAGAAATGCTGCCGCGTTGGTAATTGTTCATGTAATTAGGCCAAAAAATGAGTGCCGCAAGTATGATCAAAATGGCGGAAGTGAAAAACAGATCGCGAATGGTGCGGTTTGTCCAGGCTAAGTAACCCGCGGCCAAGAGCCAGTTTGAAAAGGCAATCAGCAGCAATGCCGCGGCGACGGCCACCACCAGCATTGTTTTTTGCATATCGCTGACATCGCCGAGATCGATGGACCTGCGAAGCCATTCCGCTGCTGCGACCGAGAACAGAGCGAAGGTCGCGAGGAGGATGGCGAACCGTCTGGGATTTTTGGGGCCAAGCGTGAACTGATGAGCCAGAATCAGACCCAAGGGCGGAATTGCGGGAAGAATGTAGCCCGGCAATTTCGATTTGGAAATCGAGAAGAACACGAGGCAAAAAATGCTCCAACTGATGAAGAGAAGGGTAAGGGACGCATGCGGAAGGGAAAACCGGAGATTTTTGGTAACGATGCAAAGGGTCCAAATGAATAGGAAGATCCAAGGGATAAAGCAAACGAGCAAAACCGGAACGTAAAACCAGAACGGCTGGATGTGCTGGAATTCGGGGGTGAGGTAGCGCTTGAAATTGTGCTCGATGATGAAGATGCGGAAGAAGTTGGGATTGCGGCGGCCGCATAGGATGTACCACGGGAGCGCAGTGAGACAAAAGCTGGCGATGGAGACGGGGTGAAGGCAGCGAAAGGCGCCGCGCCACCGTTTGGTGATCAGCGCCCAGAGGAGAACGGCGCCGCTTGCGAGGACAAGCGCTGCGGGGCCTTTGGCGAGAGCTGCGAGACCAAGAAAAAAACCTAAGAAAAAGAGGGCCAGCCAGGGGGTACGAGGGAGAATTGGGGAGTTTTGATCGCGAGCAGCACCGAGCACAATCGCGGCGAAAACCAGGGCGATGGTGAGCATGGCGGCGAAGGGCATGTCGGTGGCGGCTGCGTGAGAGAAGCCGATCATGCCGGCAGTGGTGGGCAGCAGGAGCAGCAACCAACGCGCAGTTTCTGGGCCGTAACAGCGTAAGGCTAACCAAGCCAAGGCTAATGTGGCGAGAAGCGCAGCTACGGCGCTGGGCAGGCGGGCGGCGGTTTCATTGACTCCGAAAAGTTTGAAGGTGACCGCAGCAGTCCAATAATACAGAGGTGGTTTTTCGAACCAGGGTTGACCGTAGAGTCTTGGCGTGACCCAATCTCCGGATTCGGCCATGTCGCGAGCAATCCAGGCGTAACGCGGCTCATCGGGGCCGATGAGTCCGATGGCGCCGAGGTTGTGGAAATAAGAAACGTAGAGGGTGGCGAGGATCAGGGCGATCCAGGCGAGACGCGCGAGGGATGGGCTGCGGTAAGGTACAGCGTTGTCAGTTTGCGTCACGAAAGGATGAGTCTAGCATTGTCAGTGTATCTTGGAGAGCGGGAGAGTTGGAGTCAGGACGGGAATTGACAGATCTCTGGCTTCGCTCAGGGCGGCGGTTGGGATTATGTCGAGCAGATTGATCGAAAGAGCTCGAGATCGTAAAAGCGGCGGCGAGTCGTGGCACTCCAAAGGAAGAGATGATCGAGCGGCTGCAATATGTTGTGGCTTGGACATTCATTAAGATTTTGGCGGCTTTGCCGCGTTCATGGGCGCGGGGAGTAGCAGCGCGCGCAACTTCGTTGCTGCTGATGTTGCTTCCGAAATTGCGCAAGACCGCCGAATTCAATCTGAAATTGGCCTTTCCGGGGTGGACGGAAAGGCAGCGGCGCGCGGTGATAAGGCAGATGACGCGGAACTTAGGATGGATGGCGGTGGAGTTTGCGCGTTTACCAAAGTACAAAAAAGAAAATATCCAGAACGTAGTGGTGTTGGATGGCCACGAGAATTTTCTGGCAGGACAAAGACGTGGCAAGGGTGTGCTGTATCTCACGGGCCATATCGGTGCATGGGAACTTTCTTCGTACGCCCATGCGCTGTATGGATTTCCGTTGCACTACATGGCCAGGCCGTTGGACAACCGACCGCTGGATGCGCTGGTGAACCGGTATCGAGGGCTATCGGGGAACCTGCCGATTTATAAGAATGAAGCGGCCCGAGTGATGCTGCGAGTGTTGAAGGACGCCGGGACCCTGGGGATTTTGGCGGACCAGAACACCATGCCAGGCGAAGGGGTGTTTGTGGATTTTTTCGGGGTGCAGGCGTGCACGACCACGGGAATCGCGCGGGTGGCGTTGCATACGGACGCGGCGGTTGTGCCGGGTTACTTGTTCTGGGACGAATATTCGCAAAAGTACCGGCTAAGGTTTGAGCCTGCGGTGGAATTGGTGCGAACCGGCGACACGGAGCGCGACGTTGTGGAGAACACACAACGGTTTGCGAAGGTGCTGGAAGGAATCATTCGGAGGTATCCGGAGCAGTGGATCTGGATTCACGCGCGATGGAAGAATCGTCCAGCGGGAGAGGCGCCACTCTACGACTTTTTGAGTTAGGACGGGTTCACCGCAGAGGCACAGAGGAGCAGCGAGATGAAAATGACAGCTAAGCAAGTGGCGGAAGCGATCGGGGCTACTGTGGAAGGCGTTGGCGAACTCGAGTTATGTGGCGTGGCGGCGCCAGAACGTGCTGGAGCGAAGGACCTGATTTACGTGGAAGCGGCGAAGCATGTGGAACGAGCGCTGGCATCAGGCGCGACATGCGTGGCGGCCGGAGCCGGAATTGTGTTGACGGGAAAAACAGTGTTGAGGTGCGCGCAACCGAAGGTGGCATTTGCAAAGGCGGCGGCTCTGTTGGTGGAAGCTGCGCCCATAGCGAAGGGTGTGCACACGACGGCTATCGTGGCCGCAGATGCGCAACTCGGCCAGGGCGTTGGTATTGGGCCGTACGCAGTGATTGAAGAGGGCGCTCACATTGGCGAAGGGACAGAGATCGGGGCGCACAGCGTGATCGGGGCGGGTTGCTGGATTGGCGAGAATTGCCGGATTCATCCGCGAGTGACTGCGTATGCGCGGGTGCGGGTTGGGAATTTTGTGGAGGTTCATTCTGGCGCAGTAATTGGTGCAGATGGTTTCGGGTACGCCTTCGATGGGGACCGCTACTGGAAATTTCCTCAGGCGGGAATTGTGGAGATCGGAGATTACGTGGAGATTGGCGCGAACGCTACGATTGACCGTGGATCGCTGGATGATACGAGAATTGAGGACGGAGTGAAGATCGATAATCTGGTGCACGTGGGACACAACGTCCAAATCGGGGCGCATACCGTGATTGCCGCACAGACGGGAATTTCGGGATCGAGCAAGCTGGGACATCATGTAGTATGCGGCGGGCAGGTGGGGATTGCGGACCACTGCACGTTGGAGGATCAATGTATCGCGGGGGCGCAAGCTGGAATCCCGACCGGTAAGACGATTCGCTCGGGGGAGACGGTTTGGGGAACGCCGGCACGGCCGCTTGAGAAATTCAAGGAGGCATATGTGTGGTTTGCGCGGCTACCGGAGTTGGGGGAAAGAATCAAGAAGCTGGAAGAGAAACGTTGAATCCAGACGGGACTGCGATGATTGGCGAAGAGATGGCAGCCGCTCCGACAAAAGACAAGGCAATGTGGAGACTGATTGTTGTTGGCGGCCACACGCGTAGTATTGGCAAGACGCAATTGGTGTGCGATGTGATTCGAGCATTTCCGCGTACGGAGTGGATCGCCGGGAAAATTACGCAATACGGGCACGGCGTGTGCGCGCAAAACGGAGAGAATTGCGACTGTGCGCCGACGGAGCATGTTTGTGCATTGGACTGGGAGACTCGGGCAGATACAGGTACGGATAGCTCACGTTTTTTGGGGGCCGGGGCGAAGCGATCGTTTTGGTTGAGGACCAAGCAAGGCTATTTGGCGGAAGGGTTGCCGCTTTTGCGGAAAGCGTTGGATGAGGAGATACAGGGAAACCGGGGAGCGGCGAGTCGAGCGTTGATAGTGGAAAGTAACTCGCTGATGCAGTTCGTGAAGCCGTCGCTATATTTCGCGGTAATCGATCCAATCAAGGATGATTTTAAGGAGTCGGCGCAGATGGCGCTGGACCGAGCACATGCGCTGATATTGCGGGGAGAGGTGAAGGGGGACGCACCGCCCGCGCCGTTGTGGATGAGGTTGCCGGAGCAGCTTATGCGAGAAAAGCCGTCGGTGTTGCAGAGAGAAGGGGAGGAATTGCCCGAACCGTTGTGGGCGCTGGTGCATCGAATATTAGAGGAATCGCCGAGCGTGCGGCTGTAAGGAGTTCTACAACTTGAGTGCGGCGGCTTGACATCTTAATCGTTGACCCTCATTGAGGGTACGGTGATAATAAAAGAGTACTGGGGGTACCCCCGGTAGATGTAAACGCTTCGCAAGTCCTGCGGAAGTGTAACGCAACACGTAAGTTAGAACGTGGCATTGGAAGTACTCTAGCTGAGCCGCAATATTTGGTCTAGGGGAGCACGGATGGCGTCGTTTGTACGAGTGGGAGAGGAATTACCGGTCGCTCCTGCGCCAGCTCCATGGCAGCAGGAAGATTGGGCCGAGCGGGTAGAAACCGCGGTCAAGAATGGCGCAGAGTACCTTCTGTCTCTACAGGCGGAAGACGGGTATTGGCATGGCGAACTGGAAGCCGATACTACGCTGGAATCCGACTACATCTACTATCTTTACGTCCTCGGAAAAGCCGAACCTGGGCGCATCGTCAAGCTGGCGAATTATGTGCGTCAGCGGCAACTGGATAGCGGTGGCTGGCCGATCTATCCCGGTGGACCTTCAGAGCTGAATGCAACGGCGAAAGCCTATTTCGCGTTGAAGCTGGCGGGCGATTCTCCGGACGCACCGCACATGGTGAAGGCTCGGGAAACTGTTCACCGCCTGGGAGGGCTCGAGCATACCAATTCTTACGTGCGGTTTTACCTGGCGCTGGTTGGGGCAGTCGGTTGGGAGTTAGTGCCTTCGATACCACCAGAGCTGATGCTGCTGCCCAACTGGTTTTACCTAAACATTTACGAGATGTCTTCGTGGACGCGCGGAATCGTGATTCCGATGGCGATTTTGTCTTCGCTGCGGCCGGATTTCCGGTTGCCGGAACATGCGCGGGTAGACGAGCTGTTCAAAGATCCGTCACAAAAGACAGCGGCGTTCGCGTGGAGCAAACAAATCCTGTCGTGGAAGAACATTTTCCTGGCAGTGGATCGCGGGCTGAAACTGTACGAAAAGCTGCCCTGGAAGCCGCTGCGGCGGAAAGCGATTCGCGAAGCCAAACAGTGGATGGTGGAGCACCTGGAACGGAGCGAGGGACTGGCGGCGATTTATCCCTCGATGATGAATTCGATTTTGGCGCTAATTGCGCTGGGACATGGACCGGACGATCCCCTGACGTTCCGGGAGATCCAGGAATTTTCGCGGTTTGAGATTGAGGAAGACGACACCATTCGTCTGCAGCCGTGCGTTTCGCCGGTATGGGACACGTGCATCGCGATGGTGTCACTGGAAGAAGCGGGATTGCCCGCGGATCATCCGGCGCTGGTAAAAGCGGCGGACTGGCTGTTGTCGAAACAGATCCTTGGCGGCGGTGATTGGCAGATTAAGAACAAAGATGCGGAGCCGGGCGGGTGGGCGTTTGAGTTTCGCAACGATTTTTACCCCGATGTGGATGACACCGCATTTGTGCTAATGGCGTTGCAGCGCGTGAAGTTTCCCGACGAAAAGCGCATGGAAGGGGCCATGCGTCGGGGAATTCAGTGGCTGCTGAGCATGCAGAACAAAGATGGCGGCTGGGGCGCATTTGACCGCGACAACGACCGCAAGCTGCTGTGCAACATTCCCTTCGCGGACCACAACGCGATGATCGATCCTTCCACAGCGGACGTGACCGCGCGGGTAATCGAGTGCCTGGGCCGGTTCGGTTGGACTGCCGAGAGCCCGGTAATACGCAAGGCAGTGAGCTTTTTGAATCAGGATCAGAGCAAGGATGGGTCCTGGTTTGGGCGCTGGGGAGTGAACTACGTGTACGGCACCAGCGGAGTGTTGCGCGCTCTGGAAACGGTTTCTATGACGGCGCAGGATTATTGCGTTCGTGCGGTGAACTGGCTGAGGCAGGTACAGTTGGCGGACGGCAGCTTCGGCGAATCGTTGAAGAGCTATGATGTGATTTCCAGCAAGGGGCAGGGGCAAAGCACTCCTTCGCAGACGGCCTGGGGATTGATTGGTTTACTTGCGGGTGCGGATCCGAACGATCCTGCGATTGGGCGAGCTGCAGCGTATTTGATTGGCCAGCAACACGCAAACGGATCCTGGAGCGAAGACGAATTTACGGGCACTGGCTTTCCCGGGGTTTTCTATTTGAAGTACCACCTGTACAAGAACTCGTTCCCTGTATACGCACTGGCCCACTACCGCAATCAGGCTCGGCGCGCGACCGAGTATTGCGCGGCAAAATTCAATCCACGCGATTTCCGGCTACGGAGCGGACTGTATACGGCGCGTGAGCGGCGCGCCCACTAAGCCACAAATGCGGTACCCCATTCGACTGGTTTTCGACTCCGCAAAACATCTGGTAAGAGAAAGACTACACGGCAAACGAAAGTTTCCGGTGATGTTGTCTTTGGAGCCGCTTGGGAGTTGTATTTCGAGAAATGGCAATAGCCCGGGGAAGCCCGGGACAATGCTGACGATCGAGCAATGCTTGGCTGCGATCGAGGATTGCCAGACCCCCATCGTTTTGGTTTGTGGAGCTGAACCGTTAGATTATCCGGAGATCGCTCCGCTCACGCGAGCTATTCTGGATCGCGGCCGGCACCTGTTCCTGTGCACCGATGGGAGCTTGATTCGCCGCCGGCTACACATGATTCCGCCTTCTACAAGTTTTTTTTGGAATGTGAGGCTGGATGGAACGGAAGCTGCGCATGACGCGCGCGCGAGCCGAGCGGGGCTTTTTGCGGAGGCGCTGGATGGAATCGCAGCCGCGAAGAACGCGGGCTTCTTCGTAATTGTGACCAACACGATCTATCCCGACACGGACGTGAGGGATTTGGCGCTATTGCATGAACGGCTTCATGCGATGCACGTGGATGGGTACGTTCTTTCGCCGCATTATCCGGAAGAGAAGTTGTGCCGGGACGGCAGCGCCAAGTTTAAGGAAAAGATGCACCAGAAGTTTCGAGAGGCGAGCGAATTACTCTCGGAGTACAACCTGATGGTGTCGCCGATCTACCTGGAATATTTGCGAGGAGAGCGGGAACTGGATTGCAGCGTATGGGCTGGGCCGGTGTGTGGACCGCAAGGATGGTCGAGTCCGTGTGGCCGGTTGGTTGTAGGCTACAGGCAAAGCTATAAGGAGTTGGTGAAAGACACGGTGTGGGAGAACTATGGCCGGGGACTAAATCCGGGTTGTGAGAATTGCCAATGCCACCGCGGTTATGAAACCGCAGCGCTGTTGGGAATGAACCGCAAGGCGGGCGATTTGTGGAAGATGCTGAGGTGGCAATTGGGCGGGAGTTTGGGGGAAAAGCGGGAAGGGACGCGTTAACCGTGACGACGTTGGTGACAGGAGCGGCGGGATTTCTGGGCAGCCACGTAACACGGCAGTTGGTGGCGCGGGGAGAAAGTGTGCGCGTGCTGATGCGGCCTTCCAGCAACAATCGCGCGATCAGCGATTTGTCGCTGGAATATGTCACGGGAGATTTGCGAGATGCCGCTTCGTTGGAGCGCGCGATGAAGGACGTGAAGCGCGTGTTTCACGTTGCGGCGGATTACCGGTTATGGGCCAGGCACGCCCAGGAAATTTATGATTCGAATGTGGGGGGAACGAAGAATCTTTTGAGCGCGGCGAAGAACGCCGGTGTGGAACAACTGATCTATACCAGTACGGTGGCGACGATTGCCGTGGACCGGCCGAAACTGCCGAATGAGCTCACCGAGACGAAACTCGAGGAGATGATCGGGCACTACAAGCGGTCCAAATGGATGGCTGAGCGGGAAGTGCTGGAAGCGGCAAAAGCTGGCCTGCCGGCGATTGTGGCCATGCCCACCACACCAGTTGGGCCTTGGGACTGGAAGCCTACACCTACCGGGAAAATCATCCTGGATTTTCTGAATGGGAAGATGCCGGGATACGTGGAGACCGGGTTGAATTTTGTAGGTGTGGAGGAGTGCGCGGCAGGTCATTTGCTGGTTAGCGAGCGAGGAAAGATCGGCGAGCGATATTTGCTGGGAGCGGAGAATCTGACGTTGAAGGAATTGCTGGATACGCTGGCGAAGATAACGGGTTTAGCGGCACCGACAATGAAAATACCGCATGGACTGGCGTTGAGCGTGGCCTATGTGGAGAGCGCGTTTTCGTGGCTGATCGGAAAAGAGCCGCAAATCCCGATTGAAGGCGTGAAGATCGCACAGCATCGAATGTTCGTGGACTGTTCGAAAGCCAAGCGGGAGTTGGGATTTCAGCCCGGGGCAGTGGCGGCAGCGCTGGAACGAGCAGTGCGGTGGTATCAGGCGAACGGATACGTCAAGGCGGGCAGAGCGAAGAAGATGAAGTTGGCGGCATGAGGAAATAAGGGTGCGGATGCTGGTGACATTTGCGGTGGACGCAGAATTTGCGCCTTGGCGGAGGTCGAGAAAGTTTGCGGAAATAGGTGATGGACCTTGCCGAATTTACACTGAGCGCTCCGGGGACTTGGAAATAAATGTAATGCTGACGGGGATCGCTGGAAGGAGCTCCTGGTGGCAGACCGCCAAAACCGCTTGGCGGGGTGGTTTGGATATTTGTGTATCGAGCGGTTTGGCCGGCGCGCTGCGTGCGAATCATCCGATTGGGCAGGTCTTAGCCGCAAAGAAGGTGTACTCGGCGAATTGGTCCAAAACAGTCGTGGCTGACGAAGCATTAATGGAAGTAGCTGGCGAGTGTGGAGCGCAACAGGTGGAATCGTTTTACTCCGCCGACCATGTGGTTCTTTCCGCCAGTGAGAAACAAGAACTGGGCAAGCGCAGCGACGCGGTGGAGATGGAGAGCGGCGTGATTCTATCCCAGGCAGCGGAACTTGGAGCGAGGTGTATTGCGATTCGCGGAATCAGCGATGGCGCACAGGAGGATATGCCGCTTGATTTCAATCGTGTAACGACAGCGTCTGGTCAGGTGAGTATTCCTCGGATTGTTGGAGAGGTTGCGATGCATCCCAAGGCGATTCCTACTTTGATCCGATTTGGACAGCAAAGCAGGATGGCCGCAAAACGACTGACGGAATTCCTGGACCGATACATGGAAGCTCTGGCGAAGAGTTCAAAGGTGCGGGCAAAAGAGATGTTGAGTTCATGAGCGGGGCGGGGACGGAAGTGGAACAAGCGAAAAATTTTGGAGCGATACCGAAGACGATGCGGGCGGGAGTGTACCGCGAAAAGGGTGTAGTGCGAGTGGAGGAAGTTGCGGTGCCTGAGGTGGGCGACGGTGAAGTCCTCATCAAGGTGGCGGCTTGCGGAATCTGTGGAACAGATATTAAGAAAATTTTTCGGCGGTATGTGGAGCCTCCGCAAATTTTGGGTCACGAGCTCGCCGGAACCGTGGTGGTGGTTGGACGTGGCGTGACCAAATGGAACCTGGGCGATCGCGTAATGAGCTTCCATCACATTCCGTGTGGGGAATGTTTTTATTGCAAAAACCGGCTATTTTCGCAGTGCAAACAGTACAAATCCACTGGACTCACCGGGGGATTCACGCCTAACGGAGGCGGATTCGGCGAGTACGTGAAAGCGATGCCTTGGGTGGCCGAGCGCGGCGTCGTGGCGCTTCCGGACAATGTGAGCTTTGAGGAAGCAACTTTCATCGAGCCGATCAACACGATCCTGAAGGCGGTACAGAAAGCGCGGGTGGCGACGGGCGAAACGGTTCTGATCATCGGGTGTGGGCCGATTGGATTACAGTTATTGATGGTTACCAAAACGGCCGGGGCGCGCATCTATACGAGTGATCCTATGGGCACCCGGCGTGCCAAGAGCGTAGAGCTGGGGGCGTTAGAGTCATTTGACCCCATAAGTGGTAAGCTGATGGAAGAGGTTCGGACCCGAACGGGGGGTCGTGGGGCAGATGCGGTTCTGGTGGCGGTGGCGCATCCCACCGTGGTAGTGGAAGCGTTGGCGGCAGCCAGGCCCGGGGGGAGAGTTCTGCTTTTCGCTGCGAACGACCCAGTAACAAAGATCGAGTTTCCGGCAGCTGCAGTAGGGATTGACGAAAAGGAGATCCTGGGCAGCTACAGTGCGGCTGTGGACATCCAACAGAGTGCAGCAGCGCTGGTGCTGGAAAAGAAACTGCCGGTGATGGAGATAGTTACGCACCGGTTTCCCTTAGCTAGAATCCAAGAAGCATTGGAACTGGCTAACAGGCCCACGGAAGAATCATTGAAGATTCTGATAGCGCACGCATGAGAGCAGCGTCCACAAAAAAGACGGATACCGGGCTGGAAGAAATTCCTGCCGCAGTACGCATTGCCGTGCCGTCGAAGATGACGGCGGCAGTGCTGTATGGCAGCGAGGATCTGCGCATCGAGCAGATTGAAGTACCTACGCTGGCTGCGGACGAGGTGCTGCTGCGTGTGCGTCTGGCACTGACCGATGGTACCGACCTGAAGGTTTGGCGACGCGGATATCACGCCAAGATGATCCAGCCCCCCGCCGTGTTTGGGCACGAAGTGGTGGGTGAAATTGTGGCCATGGGGAAGCGTGTGGACCCAAGATGGCGGTTGGGGACACGGGTAATCGCCGCGAATTCGGCGCCGTGTTTCCGTTGTTACCATTGCCGGCGCGGGCAAGAGAATCTTTGCGATGACTTGCTCTTCAACAACGGCGCGTATGCGGAGTACATGAGGATTCCCGGGCGGATCGTTTGCGAAAACATGTTGGAAGTACCGCACTCGGTGGATGACCACAGCGCGGCTTTTGTCGAACCATTGGCGTGCGTGCTGCGTGGCATCCATGAAATGGAAGTGCGCACGGGGGACACTTGCGCAGTAATCGGGTGCGGACCGATTGGATTGAAATACGTAAGAATGCTTTCAAGGCGAGGAGTACGGGTGATAGCGCTGGCGCGGCGCGATGCTCCACTGGCCGTAGCGCGAAAACTGGGCGCGTCGCTTACGATCAATGTGACGGAAGTGACGGATGTGGTCGCGGCAGTGAGGGATTTGACGGAAGAACGCCGCGGGCCGGATTCTGTGGTAGAGGCGGCCGGCAATCCTGCGACTTGGAAACAAGCGCTGAAGATGGTCCGACGCGGAGGAGTGGTGAACTTCTTCAGCGGACTGCCTTCGGGTACCCGTTTGGAGATAGAACCCGCAGCGATTCATTATGCAGAGATCAAGATGATCTCGCCCTTCCATCACACGCCGCGGTTTATCCGCGAAGCGCTGGAAGCGGTGCGGCGCGGGGATGTTTCGGCGGAAGAGTTTGTGACCGAAGAGATCCGGTTGGAAGACTTGCCGCAGGCGTTCGAACGGATGAAGGCACGAAGCGGAGAACTCAAGTTGGCCGTTCGGCCGTGAATGGTTCATACTGGTTATTTGTGACTCGTGAAAGCCAGACCGTCTAATAGTTCAGTCCATTTTAAGAAAAGGAAGAGGAAACTCTTCTGCTAATGTTGCGCCCAGGCGAACTGCCGCTCATGGAGAAATTGCCGGCAGACGGGTGTGCGCCGAAAGAGGCGCAGGAGTATACCAAGTGGCTGGCGACTCATCATTATGAGAACTTCAACGTGGTGTCCTGGCTGCTTCCCAAAGAACTGCACCAGCATTTTTATAACGTTTACGCGTATTGCCGCTGGGCGGATGACCTAGGGGACGAAATTCCTTCGAAAGATCGCGCGCTGGAGTTGCTCGGCTGGTGGGAAACACAATTGGATGCGTGCTATGAAGGCCGGCCAGCACACCCCGTGTTTGTAGCGTTGCGAGAGACGGTCCTAGCGAAGGACGTGCCGAAGCAACCGTTCGCGGATTTGCTGAAGGCGTTTCGCCAGGATCAGGTGGTAAAGCGCTATCGGACATGGGATGCGGTGCTGAATTACTGCTTATATTCGGCGAATCCGGTTGGGCGACTTGTGTTGTACCTCTGCGGTTATCGAGACGAAGAGCGGCAGAAACTTTCTGACGCGACCTGCACCGCGTTGCAATTGGCCAATTTCTGGCAGGATGTGGCTCGCGACCTGGAGAAGGACCGGATTTATATTCCGCTGGATCGTGCTGCGGCCCACGGGATCAGTGAGGCGGATATTGTCGCGAAGCGGTTCGATCAGCGTTATGTAGCATTGATGAAGGAATTGATCGAGTACACGCGGGAGCTTTTCCGGCAGGGTATGCCGCTCTCGCACATGGTCGAAGGCAAATTGAGTGTGGACCTGGCGATGTTCAGTCGGGGCGGCATGGCGGTGTTGGACGCGATTGAGTCGATTGGGTACGACACGCTGAACCGGCGGCCGGAAGTAGGCAAAGGGAAACAAGTGCGATTGCTGGGGCGAGCGATTGTGGCAAAGTTGTGGGGAGGCAAGGCGCCAACGCCGATTAATCAAGCTCACCGGCAAACGAGTGGAGCGGCAGGCTTCTCCGAGCAGGAGGTTCTGCTGGACGTGCCGGGCTCCTATGAGATGTGCCACCGGATTGCGCGGGAAGCGCATAGCAGCTTTTATCCGGCGTTTTTTCTGTTGCCAAAACCAAAGAGGGATGGGATTGTCACGCTCTATGCATTCATGCGGATGATTGACGATGTATCCGACGAAGGAGCGGACCTGGCCGCGAAGCAACGGGGATTGGCAAAATGGCGGGCCGCTTTGGATCAGGCGATCACTGGGCAAGAGCAAGTGGTGGATGGCTCCGCGGCAATTGCGTCACCCTTCGCCGGATTGAAGGGGGCCGCTGAGATTTTGCCTGGATTAGTGGACACCATCGAGCGGTACAAAATGCCGACCCGCTACCTGCATGACCTGATTTCCGGGGCGGAGATGGATTTAACGATTCAGAGCTATTCGTCGTTCGAACGGCTGAAGGAATATTGTTACCGGGTGGCTGGAACGGTGGGACTGACGTGCACGCACATATTTGGCTTCCATGATTTCCGGGCGCTGGAAATGGCGGAAAAGCTGGGGCTGGCGTTCCAGTTAACGAATATCATTCGCGACGTGCAGGAAGATTACGGATTTGGCCGCGTGTATCTGCCGGAAGAGGATCTGGAACACTATCGAGTGACGCGAGAAGACCTTGGGCGCAAGGAAGGCGGCCTGGGCGTAAGGGAACTGCTGAGATTCGAGGCCGATCGGGCCTGGAAGTTGTACGAAGAAGGTGCGCCGCTGCTGGGCATGATTGAAGAAGACAGCCGGGCCACGTTATGGCTGTTGGTGCACACGTATAGCGCGCTGCTGGCGCGGATTGAGTCTGCTGATTTTGCCGTTTTTGGTGCGCGGGTCAGGCTCACCAAGGCGGAGAAACTGAAGTTGGTGGCCAAGGCGCGGTTCGGGCGCCACACGAAAGAGAATATTCTTGCCAAACGCGATCGTGATCGGCGGCGGGCTAGCGGGGCTGTCAGCGGGAGTATCGCTGGCTGAAGCCGGCTGGCGCGTGCGGCTGTTCGAGCAGAGGCCGTTTCTTGGAGGCCGCGCAACCTCCTACGTGTTGCCTGATGGCGAGCACGTGGACAACTGCCAGCACGTGACACTAGGCTGCTGCACGAACTTGGAAGATTTTTATCGTCGTGTTGGCGCGCAGGACAAGATCAGATATTTTGACCGTTTGCTGTTTCAGGATCCCCAAGGGCGAACCGGAACCATGCAGGCGGGCTGGCTGCCGGCGCCGTTGCACATGGCCGGCTCATTTCTGACGTTTGCGCCGTTGAGTGGAGCAGACAAAAAGTCCATTGCCAGCGCGATGTTCGAAATCGTTCGCGCGAAGGGCCACACCGAGGATCTGGAAACGCCGGGCGGCATTTCGATGCTGGAATGGCTGCGGAAGAGAAAGCAGACGCAGGGCGCGATTGACCGATTCTGGCGAGTGGTGCTGGTCAGCGCGCTGGACGAAGAACTGGATCGAACGGACGCGCGGTTCGGCGTGGATGTGTTTTGGAAAGGTTTTCTGTCGAACCGCAAAGGTTACCGGATGGGAGTGCCGGCTGTGCCGCTTGCGGAACTGTATGACGGCTGCAAGGTGGAGATAGAGCGGCGGGGCGGTGAAGTGAATCTGCGGATGCCAGTACGGTCGATTGATTTTCGGGACGGCGGTGTAACGGGTGTCGAGTTTGATGGGAAGCGGCAGGAAACGGCTGACGCGTACGTGTTTGCCGTTCCCCACGAATCGTTGGCGGAATTATTGTCCGACGAGCTGAAACGGCAGGACCCTACGTTGGCGCACCTAGGTGACATTGGGGTATCGCCGATTACCGGAGTGCATTTCTGGTTCGACCGGCAGGTGATGACCGAGCCATTCGTGACGCTACTGGATACGACCACGCAATGGATCTTTAACAAGACAGCGCTGTACGCAGGGAAAAATGGGAGTGGGAAAGAGGAAGGACAATATTTGCAACTAGTGATCAGTGCGTCGTATGAGCTACTGCAGAAGCCAAGGCAGGAAATCATCGATTTGTGTTTGGCGGAAGTACGGCAAGCCCTGCCGGCGGCACTAAAGGCAAATTTGTTGAAGGCTACGGTAATAAAAGAGGCAGCCGCTACATTTTCTCCGAAACCCGGAGTGGATCGCTGGCGTCCAAAGCAACAGAGTTCCATAAAGAGGATGTTTCTGGCAGGAGATTGGACGGACACAGGGTGGCCGGCCACCATGGAAGGTGCGGTGAGGAGTGGCTATCTCGCCGCTGAAGCTGTGCTGCGCGTATCAGGCACACCGAAAAGCATTCTTCAACCCGATCTGCCGGCGGATGGGTTGGTAGGGATGTTCCTTAAATAGGTGCGGAACTTGGGAAATTTAGGGTGAAAGAAAGAATTTGTCGTTCGTGCAAAGTGAGTGCTTCCGTGGAGTGATCCAATCCGGCGTAGGCGGATTGATTTACTTCGAGGAATTGAAGGTAGGCAAGTTCAGAATCCCAGAGGTCGATCGTGAAGTAGTAGAGAGAGCGGGCGGGATCCCGCTGGAGCTGAGTTCCCCGGAACTGGGAATCGCTTCGGAAGAGCTGGGCCCAAGTACCATGCGGGCTATAGGCTCTTTGAAAGCGGTCTTCACATCCTGGCTTGACTTCAAACTCCCAGAGGATTACAAACATAGATGTCCCATCTTCTGCTCTCGCTAGACAGCATTCCAGAATAACTTCAAAGGGGAAGACTGGTGTGCTGGGCGCTTGTAGCGTTCCGATTGGATACATTACGGGAAAAGACAGGTAGTTAAGCCGGTAGTTAGTAAAGCTGTAGTTACAGTCCGGTGCGACTGACGGACGGAGGCGTTTGTGGATCGCAAGTACGGTCACCGCGGCTATCGTGATGCCGAAAAGCAGGAAAAACACGAGAAAAGAGACAGGGACCGCAAGCCGCCGCAGGGTGGCCCGAGAGGAGCGACGGATCACCTAGGTCCGCGCACACCGCGGATGGTAGGAACGGTAACGCGGGCGCGCTGCTCCAATTGCGGCGCAGTGCTGGTGGCCGGATTCGATCCGCTCGGAAAATGTCCGAAATGCAATTTCGAGTTGCACTGTTGTAAGCAGTGCCGGTATTTCGATACAGGCGCACAGTTCGAGTGCACCCAACCGATACCTGTGCGGATTTCCCCGAAAGATACGAAGAACAATTGCACGTTGTACGAGTTTCGAACAACAGTGGAGAAAGACACTGCGCCCACCTCGTATATGCAGCCCGCGCAGGTTCCGGCCGAAGCTCCCGCTCAGGCCCGTCCGTTGGATGCCCGCCAGGCGTTCGAGAATCTCTTCAAGAAGTAGACCCTGTTGATTTCTTAGCGCGCTTTGCCACTGGTGTGCCCAGAGGGAAAAGCGTGGGTGCCGACGGCATTTCGCTGGCGATCTGCTCGAGCTGAGGATAGTGCTGGCGTAACGGTTCGGGTACCTTCACTTTGGTTTCCTTCAAAATACTTATTAGCTGAAGCGCATTGACTGCGGCTTTGCCCTGGTAGTGATTATTGGTAATGACGAAGGTATCGCGAGTACGTTGGGTGATGCCGCGAATGCGAGCCACCCAAGGGTCGAGCTCGTCTGGAGTGTAAAGATAGTTGTAGCGTTCGTAGGAAGGCGTATCGGGATTATCGGTAAACCAGGTGTCGTAGCGCCGGCCGTGGAGGCGAACATAGGCGACCTGCGATGTAGCATCAGCGGTAGGCTCGAACGAGCGGCCGATGATCGGTTGATCGATATTGCAAAAGCCGACCTGGCGATCGCGGAGGAGTTTGAAAGTATCAGGTGTCTGCCACGAGGAGTGGCGTAGTTCGACCACCAGTGGCAGATCGGCAAAACGGGCGATTACCGCGATGAGGTACGCGATGGTTTCGGGAGTGCGGTGAAACGAAAAAGGGAATTGCGCCAGGACGGCGCCAAGCTTATCCGTTTTGCGGAGGACGTCGAACCCTGCGCGAACCGAGCGCTCGTCTTCTAGGGTCGCGGAAGGATCGTGAGTAAATTTCTGCCACAGTTTAGCGGTGAAGACAAAGGTGGGATTAGCGGCGACACGTTTAAGCCACAGTTCCGCGTGATCGGGACGCAACGGTTGATAGAAAGAAGTGTTGATTTCGATGGTGTCGAAAAATTGAGAGAGGAAGGCGGCTTCGTGAAAACCTTTGGGGTGCGGAGTCGGGTATACATAGCCATCCCAGTCGCGATAAGACCAACCGGCTGGACCAATACGCAGATTGCCTGGCGTGGCCGATTTGGAAGAGGGGTGTTTTTTCATTCGACGGCAAACTGCTCGCAGGAGTGCAGCGCTAGAACTTAGACTATGGAGGGACAGTGTTGTTGTCAACGCGCCATAGGATTGCGCGAGGCTAGGCGGAGTGCTAGGCTGAAATCGTCATGCGGTGCAGAAGATCCGCTGCGTCGCGCTCCCTTCCTGGTTTCCAACAATCCTATAGGTGCAACCATGATCATTTCAATCAGCTATAAGCATCTGGAGTCACAACAGCCGGTGGCGGTGGAGGTCACCCGCCGTCTAGATAAGCTGGGTCGGTTGCTGAGAAGTTATGAGCCGGATTTGGTGCAGCTCAAAGGGGTATTCTCCAAAAATCAGCGGACGGAGGAGCAGTCGCTGGCGTTGACACTGTCGTTGCCGACGGGAACGTTGCGGGCGACAGGAGACGGGAAGAACGTTCTGGCTGGGTGCAAGAAGGCGTTCAGCGAACTGGAATTGCAGATTAAGAAGCATCAATCCTTGCTCCGACGCGAGCATGAATGGAAGCGCAAAAGGCCGGTGCGTGGCGACTGAAGCGGCGAAATACAAACAGCATCTTCCTTAGGCATGAATTGTTGATACGCTGTGGTGTGCTTGGTTTCAGGCGAATGCTGGCCTCGGCCAAGCCGAACCCTACCTATGCGAATTGACGCCCATCAACACTTTTGGCACTACAACCCTGCAGAATATGACTGGATCGACGATTCGATGAAAGCGCTACGGCGCGATTTTTTGCCGGGCGACTTAGAGCCCGAACTTGCGCGGGCAGGATTTGATGGGTCGATCGCGGTGCAGGCGCGGCAAAGCATGGAGGAAACATTGTGGCTGCTTCGGCTGGCCGCTGCATCGCCAAGAATACTAGGCGTGATTGGGTGGGTGGACTTGCGCTCTTTCGATATACGCCAGCTGCTGGAGGCGCTTTCGGGCGAATCGAAATTGCTTGGGGTGCGGCATATTGTGCAAAGCGAAGCTGACGACCGTTTTTTGCTGCAGCCTGAATTCCTACGTGGGATTGCACTGCTGGAGGAATTTGACCTCACCTATGACATTCTGATTTATCCGAGGCACCTTTCCGTTGCTGCGGAATTTGTCCGGCGATTCCCGCGACAGCGTTTCGTGTTGGATCATCTAGCGAAGCCGGACATTAAGGGTAGAGTCGTGAAAACTTGGCAGAAACAGATCTGCGAGCTGGCGCAATCGCCAAATGTACTGTGTAAATTATCGGGGATGGTCACGGAAGCGGATTGGGCGGCTTGGAAGGTGCAAGATTTCGCTCCTTATCTGGACAGCGCGGTGGAATATTTCGGGCCCGAGCGGCTGATGATAGGCTCAGATTGGCCGGTGTGTACGGTGGCGGCCTCTTATTCCACGACTATGAGCATCGTGATGGAATATCTGGCGAGGTATCCCGCAGAGATATGGGATGCGGTGCTGGGAGGCAATGCGCAGCGGTTCTGGACACTAAAGGGCGATTGAAGACCATGCAGGAAATTCTCCAACTCGATGAGCGTGACAATGTTGTCGTGGTATTGTCCGATTTACGCAAAGGCGACTCGGTCGAGTGTTCTGGATCGCGTGTTACGCTGATCTCGAATGTGCCCGCGAAACAGAAGTTTGCTACCCAGGATTTGCCGACCGGAACCGACGTGATTATGTACGGTGTGCCCGTTGGGGAAACCGTGGAATTGGTTCGCCAAGGCGAGTTGCTGACCACCCGGAACGTACGCCACCACGCTGCACCGTTTCGCGAGAAGTCACAGGAATACAGATGGACGCCACCGGATGTCACGAAATGGAGAGAGCAGCGCTTCCTGGGGTTCCGGCGGAGTGATGGCCAGGTGGGGACGCGGAATTACTGGCTGGTGGTGCCGTCGGTGTTCTGCGAGAACCGCAACATTTTGAATTTGAAACAGGCAATGGAGGAAGAACTGGGTTTTGCGGCACCGTCGGGGTATCGCCGGGAAGTGGCCGAGTTAGTGCGACGATACCGCGGCAGTGGAACACCGAAAAGCGCAACGGTACCAGCAGATTTGCAGCACGAAAAGACCTCCCCGGTTTTCCCGAATGTGGACGGGATCAAATTTCTTGTACATGAGGGCGGCTGCGGAGGGACTCGCGAAGACGCGAACAATCTGTGTAGCTTGATCGCTGGATACATTCACCACCCAAATGTTGCCGGCGCGACGGTGCTTAGCCTGGGCTGCCAAAACGCTCAGGCAGCGATTCTACGGGAGCAGGTTCTGCGGAGAAACCCGCAATTTGATAAGCCACTTGTCGTCTTGGAGCAACAGCGAGTCGGCTCTGAAGCTGCGATGCTCTCGCATGCGATTCGCCAGACATTCGAAGGACTGATCCAGGCGGATCTTGCCAGGCGCGTTCCTGCCGAATTGTCGCAACTCTGCGTGGGATTAAAGTGTGGCGGGTCGGATGGCTTTTCGGGTATTTCGGCGAATCCTGCGATTGGACATACCTCCGATCTACTGGTCGGACTGGGAGCGAGAACGATCCTCTCTGAATTTCCTGAATTGTGTGGTGTGGAACAGGGTTTGATCGACCGGGCGATAACGAAAGAAGTGGGCGAGGGGTTCATTCAGTTGATGAACGAATACGCGAACCGCGCGCGTGCGGTTGGAGCTACGTTTGATATGAATCCTTCGCCCGGAAACATCCGGGACGGGTTGTTAACCGACGCGATGAAGTCAGCGGGGGCGGTCCGGAAGGGTGGCACCTCGCCGGTTACAGCGGTGCTCGCATATCCGGAATATTCCACGCAACCCGGCCTGAATTTGCAATGTACACCGGGAAACGATGTGGAGTGCGTCACCGCGCAAGTGGGCGCAGGAGCGAGTGTGGTTTTGTTCACTACCGGACTGGGAACGCCCACGGGAAATCCGATAACGCCGGTGATCAAGCTTTCCACCAATTCGATCCTTGCCGAGCGCATGGGAGACATCATCGACATTGACACTGGCGCAATCATCGCCGGAGAATCCACCGTAGAAGAAATGGGCGAAACGGTGCTGGAACTGGTAATTCAGGTGGCTAGTGGTGAAGTGCGGACGAAAGCGGAATTGAATTATCAGGAAGATTTCATTCCGTGGAAGCGGGCCGTGTCTTTGTAAGCGGTTAGCACGCGTCTATCTGATCTGCAGGTTGCCCGAGATCAATTTATGAACCAGAGATACTGCCTGACTCTCGATCTGAAGAACGACCCGAAGCTGATTGCTGAATACCGAAGCTACCACGAGAAGATCTGGCCGGAAATTACCGCCAGTATTAAGGCAGCCGGCATTCTCAACATGGAAATCTACCTCCTTGGCACGCGCATGTTCATGATTATGGAAGTGGATGAGAGGTTTTCGTTCGAAAGGAAAGCGCAAACAGATCGCGAGAATCTCAAAGTGCAGGAGTGGGAGAAGTTGATGTGGAAGTTTCAGCAAGCATTGCCGGAAGCCAGGCCGGGCGAAAAATGGTTGAAGATGGAGCGCATCTTCAAATTGCAAGCGTAGTCGGATGGGATTAGCGCATCTTTGTACGCGAGGATGGATTTTGAAAGCGTTGGTGCTCAAACAGCCGGGCGAGGCTGCCGTTCAGGAGATCCGCGATCCAGCGAATTTAGGCGATTCCTTGTTGCTTAAAGTGCGCAGGGTAGGGCTCTGCGGTAGCGATTTGAATTCGTTTCGCGGAACAAATCCGCTGGTTGGTTACCCGCGCATTCTGGGGCATGAAGTGGCGGCCACGATCGTGGTGGGCAGTAACAGCGATGCAGCGCTCTCGGCGGGCGTGAACGTTACTATGTCTCCTTACACGAGCTGTGGTGTTTGCGCTTCCTGCAGGAGGCAACGACCGAATGCGTGTCAAGCGAACCAGACGCTGGGAGTGCAGCGGGACGGCGCGCTGACCGAGTTCATTACGATGCCGGCATCAAAACTCTATCCTTCGCGCCTGGGTTTGACGGAGCTATGTCTAGTGGAGCCGCTTACCGTGGGATTCCATTCGGCGGCACGTGGACGAATCACGAGCGCGGACACCGTTGCGGTTATGGGTTGTGGTGGGGTAGGCCTGGGCGCGATTGCAGCGTCACACTTTTCAGCCGCTCGGACGATTGGGATTGACATTGACGACGTCAAGCTGGGGGTGGCGCGGAAAGCGGGCGCGGATGACACGATTAATGCCAAAAGGGAAGCCTTGCACGCCCGCTTGTTAGAGCTGACGGACGGACTTGGTCCGGACGTATTCATCGAAGCGATCGGGTCGCCGGAAACGTTTCGCTGCGCGGTGGAGGAAGTGGCTTTCACCGGGCGAGTGGTGTATATCGGCTACGCAAAAACCCCGGTGACGTATGAGAGCCGCCTGTTTGTGCAAAAGGAGTTAGACATTCTCGGGTCGCGGAACGCGCTGCCCGAGGACTTTCGACAGGTGATTCGAATGCTTGAGGCAGGGAATTTTCCGGTGTCCGATGCGGTAACGACTATTGCGCCGCTCCAAGAGGTACCGAGGCTATTGCAAGAATGGAACCAGAATCCCGGCCGATTTTCGAAGATCATGGTGGACGTTTCTTGAAAGAAAGAAACGCGAGATCGGGCGGTAGCAGGTGGCAAGCCAGACGGCGTGTTCGGGAGGTGTGGTGAACTCGACAACCGCTTCAGCGCGCCATCGTTTGTATCCCCCGGGTCAACTGCTGCCATTCATCCTGGTCACCGCTTTATTTTTCCTGTGGGCAATTCCTAATAATCTAAACGACATTCTGATCCGTCAATTCATGAAGTCGTTTGCGATCAACCGATTCGAGGCCGGACTCGTGCAGTTTGCCTTTTACCTGGGTTATTTTTTTCTGGCTATTCCAGCCGCTCTGTTGATGAGAAAGGCTGGATACAAGATCGGATTCGTGGTGGGGCTGTTGTTGTTTGGAAGTGGATGCTTTTTATTCTGGCCGGCAGCGCTGCTTGGGCGTTACGGCTTTTTCCTATTTGCATTGTTCGTGATTGCCAGCGGGTTGTCGTTCTTGGAGACAGCAGCGAATCCGTTCATTGCGCAATTGGGAGACCCCGAGAGTTCAGAACAGCGGCTGAATTTCTCGCAGGCATTCAACCCAATCGGGTCCATTACGGGGGCGCTGATTGGGACGATTTTCATCTTTTCTGGAATCGAGCTGACCCCGCAAGAAATTGCCGAGCGCAAGGCTAATGGTATTTACGAAGCGTATTTGCGGCATGAAACTTTGCGCGTGATAACACCCTACGTCGTTATCGGTGTGGTGTGTTTTTGCTGGGCATTGTTGATTTGGCGCACTAAGTTTCCGGTAATCCAAAGCGAAGTGGAGCAAAAAGGGAACCACAAAGGGCGTTTTGCGGAGGTGTTCGGGTACCGGCATTTCCTGCTGGCCGTGGCCGCGCAATTTTTGTATGTCGGAGCTCAGGTGGGCACCTGGAGTTATTTCATTTCCTATATTCAGGAATATACCCGAGAACCGGAGAAGATTGCGGGTTACTTTCTGACCGGCACGTTGGCGGCGTTTGGTGTGGGCCGATTTGCATCCGCGTATCTTATGCGGATGATCGCGCCGAATGAGCTCATGGGGGCGTATAGCATCGTTAATGTTCTGCTGGTTACGTTGGGGGTAGTCAAGCCGGGATGGGTTGGAATGTGGGCCATCTTTCTAACCAGTTTTTTTATGTCGCTGATGTTCCCGACGATTTTTGCACTGGGATTGAAGGGTTTGGGACCAAACACGAAAATTGGCGGATCTTTTCTGGTGATGGCGATCGTCGGTGGCGCTGTTCTGACTCCGGCGATGGGGCTGATTGCCGAGTGGACCAACCGAATCGCGCCTGCTTATACGGTTCCGCTTGTCGCGTATCTGTTTATTGCGTTTTATTCGTATTTCGGTTTTCAGCGACGAGACGATGCGCGCAGCAGCGCTGACAACATCGTCGAACAGCGTGTTTTGGCTTCCGAGCAGGAGCATTGAATCGATGCGGCTAACCAAGATCAATTTGACAGAGGTTACTGTTTGCACTCGCGGTGGCGTCCTTTGGTTTTTTGGCGGCGCCCAGCTTTACGCAGACAACCGATCCTGGGCTCCCACGGATACAGATCTCGGGTGCGAAAGCGAGCGTGCGGCGCATTCGACAAAGTCCCGTACGGATTTATGTGGGACATGGTAATCTAAAGCTCTTGGGTCGAGGCATTGCGCGAGACTGGTTGGAGCGTGAGCCTGTCAAGTATGACGTATCGTACAAGCGACGATCCCCGGTGAATCCAGCCTCCATCAGAGAAGCATAGCTTACCGGAAAGAGCGTTCAGGGGCGTAGCTCAGTGGTAGAGCAGCGGCCTTTTAAGCCGAAGGTCGTGGGTTCGATCCCCACCGCCCCTACCAAAGCTTGCTGTTTTCAACCTGTTAGGTCATTGCCGTCTCGGCAATTGGAACACAGTTTCTGGCCCACGTTCCACTCTTCCGTACATAACCAAGGGAATTTCAACGATTTGCAGTATTGCGAACGAGTGTCACAGGTGCCAATGGGCACGAGAATCCCCACCGCCTTCGCTAACTCTCCGTGAAATCGGAAAACTCAATAGTAGGCGCCAGCGTGGGCAGCACGGGGAGCCAAAACTCGCTTCAAGTACTGCATAGAGCATTCGGCTGTTAATTTTCACACGAACCGTTGATTCTGCACCGTTTAGCCCCGAAATTGGCTCCCCAGAGCGGGCAAGTTGGACCCAGTTTGGACTCCACTTTTTGGGGTGAACCCTTCTGTTGGCACAAATTATTTGTTCACAGCTTCCGTTTTCCTAAGACCGATTTTGCATCTCCTAGCAGGAGAAGGGGTCTGGGGAAGGGGACGGCATTTGAGTCCCTTTCCCCAGAAGCCCTTTCGAAATCTTTTTGACGTTCTCTTTGTTCTCAAAGTACACCAGCGTTGCGCTTCGCTCCTCGCCCGCTCGTGCATGCTGCTCGAACTCTTCTGGCGATCGGTAACCCAGCGCTGAGTGCAACCGTTGGCGGTTGTAATACTGCTCGATGAACTCTTCAATGTTTGCCTGCAGGTGCTCCAAGTCGTCATACTTGTTGGCGTAGACTTCCTCTCTCTTCAACGTCTTCATGAAGCTTTCACAGCTGGCGTTGTCGTAAGGATTCGCCGGTCTACTCATGCTGGGGACCATGTGCCACTTCTCGAGGATGCCCACATATTCGGCGCACGCGTATTGGAACCCGCGATCCGAATGGTGTACCAAGCCTGGGGCTGGCTGTCGCTCTCCTGTAGCTTGTTCGAGTGCTCCGATGGTAAGGCGGGCCGCCAGCGTGCGGTCCAGAACCCAACCCACTACCTTTCGCGAGTAGCCATCGAGGATCACAGCCAAATACACAAATTCCGTCTTCAAGCGGATATAGGTGATGTCAGCCACCCACAGTTGATTGATCCCCGTCAACTTCATGCGGCCGGCAAGATTCAGATAGATCTCACACTTATGCCTGGAGTTCGTGGTGACCACAAATCGCTTCGGTTGTATTGCTAGCAGGTCATCTTCCCGCATGATGCGCGCGACGTGCTTGTGGTTGACGGCCATCCCGCGGCGGTGCAACTCCGCCGTTACTCGCCGATACCCGTACCGCCTCCGGTGCTCCAAGAAAATCTGCTGGATCACCGAGCGTACCTCCATCTCAGCCTCAGCCGGCCGCCGTTCTTGCAGCGATCGGTAAAAACCCCGCCGACTGACAGACGCCAATTGGCACATGCGCTCGATACTCAGACTGCCTTGCAGTGACATCACCTCGCGGACCTGCTCGTAGATGTCAGCCCGCCAGAGTCGCCTTTCTTCTGGCGTCGAGCCTCGACCTTTTGCAAGGCACCTTTGAAAAAATCCACTTCCATACTCTTCTCGGCCAGCAGTCGCTTGAGCTGTTGAATTTCCTTCCTGTAAGAAGCCGTATGCGTGCTCGGACGCGCCGCTTCTTCCCCAGGCTCTACCACCTCGAGCTTGGTACGCCATTTGTAAAGGCAACGTCGGGTCACACCCAGTTCCCTAGCTAATTCCCCTACATCCTCACAGGTCCTGAGACGCTCGACAGCCATTCGTTGGAATTTCCGGGAGTATCGCTTCCTCTTCACTGCTGTTTCCTTTCCCGGAAACTGTGCCCAATTCTCTGTGCCACTTCAAGGGTTCATTCCATTTTCGCAACCTGTTTCCAGCAATTTCAGAAGGATTCGTGAGAAGCGGAAGGCGGCGGTTTGCTAATTCTACCTGACCTGTTCGCACAGACCGATTTTCGTTTGTTTTGTTTGTGTTACCCACTTCCCAGTTGCAGCGGAATACCGTCATTTGCAGTCTATAGTTCAGCAACTGTTCAGCAAAAAGACCTGCCAGTTCGTTGTTCAGTGCAATTTCCAAACTCTGTGGCGCCAAGGCTTAGGACGGGGTTCGAACTAGAGCTGATCCCGATATTGCTCGAGTGCCACACGGACCAACTGTCCCCGGGTTCGCACTCCGGTCTTTGCGAAAAGTTGCTGCAATGAAGCTTTGACCGTGCTTTCCGAAACCTGAAGCCGATCCGCGATCTGTTTGTTGGTCAGTCCTTCCAAGACGAAAGAAAGCACATGCCTTTCGCGTTCGGTGAGGCTCGAACGTGGCTGGGTCGCGCTGGCCGCAGTTCCTTGGTCCAAGGCTCGCTGAAGCAGGTCGAGCCCAAACAGGATCTTCCCATCCATGGTGTCGCGAATTCCTTGAATCAACGAGGCAGGGGACCCGTGTTTTAGGAACGCTCCTGAAATGCCCCTTCGGATCAAGCCGGGGATTTCGCTATCGTTTACGCCGGCGGTCACAAGCAGCACTTTTCCCGCAAAGCCAGCAATCCGCAGGGCCTCGAGCACGTCCGCCCCCCGCTCCTGCCCCAGGTCGAGGTCCAGCAAAAGAACGTCGATTTCGCCAGACGTCCTCACGATTCGGAGTGCTTCGGCGCCTGACCCACAATGGGCGACAACTTCAAATCCGGGTTCCGATTGCAAGAGCCGGGCGACACTCTCACGGAAAAGGGCATGGTCGTCGACAAGTAGCAAACGGATCGTCTTCTGATCGGCCTTACTCATGTGCGGGTTCTTGCCTCTCGCTCACCTTTGCCAAGCGGACCGTAAAGCAACAACCTTTGCCGCGTGGTTCAAATGACAACTCTCCGCCACAGTTTCGCAGAATGGCCCGAGAAACATACAGTCCCAATCCTGTAGTATCCGCCCCCTGCTGAAAAGGCCTGAATAAACCCTCTGGCGAAGCAATCCCCACGCCGGTATCTTCGAAGCGGATGACTATGGAATCGGGCTCGACGCTACTGCTGATCGTCAGCTGCTTCTCATCGGTTCTCTCCATGGCCCGCAGACTGTTTAGCGATAAATTCAGAAAGACCTGCGCTAACCCGTAACGGTCCGCAAGGACCAATGGCAGATCGTCCTGCAAACGCCATACGATCTCGATGCCTGCCTCACGGTAAGATGGTTCCAAGAGAACGCGCAATTCGTCAAATACGCTGGAGAGTTCGGTCGCGTCCAAATGCTGGTCCACCGCAGGCCTCAATTCCATCGCAGAGAGTTTGCCCAGGCCTTCGATCAAGGCCCCCAGCGCCCGGAAGTCCTCATTGTTCTGCAACTCAGGCAGTCGCGATAAGTTTTTGTGCACCGTTAATACCGCACCAGACAGATTACGAATCTCGTGCGCAATGGCGCTCATGAGGATTTTCGTGCTCTTCAGAAGGTGATCCAAACTCAAGTCTTCGCGGTCCCGCAAATCCTCGGAAAGATCGACAATGATCGCCGCCAACCGGCGTCCTCGCACGGTCACATAAGTCGAGAACCAAACAGCGGCCAGGAACGCCTCTCCGTTCTTGCGCTTAGCCCGGCAGCGGAGCTCCGTGCGGAATTGCTGAGACCGCTGCGTTTGCACCGCCACTTGCAAGGCGGGAAGAAATTCGCCGATGGACTGACCCACGACGGGAGCGCCGCCTGGCGCGAAGAGACTCTGGCTGGCCTCGTTGGCCAGGAGAATGGCTCCCGAGGAATCGATGGTCACAATCGCCACGGGGCTGCTCTCGACCAAAACGCGCAGCTGCTCTTCGATTTCTCTACGGAGTTCGACTTGCTTTTCTACTTCTTCGAGGTGATCCAGCGCCATCTGGCGTTTTCGGATGATTTCGGAAACGAAGAGGCCCGTGCCGATAAATCCACTCGAAGCCATCACCACACGGTAGGTGGCTTCACTGGAAGGAAGTTCGCTGAACAACTCCTGAAGAACCGCACAGACGAGCGCCACCAGAATGATCTGCCATCGCGGGAGAAAGCCCGCTACCAAGAGAATCGGAAACAAATACAGAAAGCCAATGGAAATGAAAGGCTTTGTCTGCCAATCGACCACTGCAATCACAGCAATCAAGATCGCTGCCGCGATCAGGAATCGGTTGCGGTTCTCTTTGGAATAAATCGATAGAAATTCCATCAGCAAAGGTCCGGGAACTCTGAGAGTTGTGACAAGGCGACCTTTGCCAGTGTAAGCGAAACCGTCGAAAGACAACGCACAATGGCCAAAAGATATCGTACTTTGGCCAAAAGATAGCCTCATTTAGGCCGAAAGATCGCTTCCCCGGTGGGCCGAAAGATGACTGTTATCGTCCGCAAGATAGCTTTTTTCAGGCTGGCTTAAGCCTTATAAGAAGAATTCCTAGCGCGGAGGGGTGTCACAGCACTCCACGCGACATGGAGTGTAGTGGTTCGCTCGTGAGTGGAAGAAACCGGTCTTGCTGGTAACCTGAGGGAATTTCTAATGAAGGTACCGAAATTTGCGTCACTCTTCGTCTATCTGACGCTAGCGTTTCTAGTCATTCCTCAATCCGCATGGGCCGATGTTGGTGGGAGAATTACGGGCGTAGTAACAGATCCGAACGGCGGGGCGCTCGTCGGAGCAACGGTGGTGGTCACAAATACGGCGACAGTGCAAAAACAGAGCGCGACAACCGACGAAAACGGTCTCTATTCTTTTCCTCTTCTCTCTGTCGGAAACTATGAGATCGACATTAGCTGCCCCGGCTTCAAACCTTTTCATCAATCGGGTCTAACGATTACCATCAACAGTGTCTTGCAAAAAGACGTAAGCCTCCGGCTGCAGGATCAATCCCAGTCCGTCACCGTCACGGAAGCAGCGGACCAAGTTCGCGTCGAAGCAGCCGACACACAAGTCGGCCAGACCCTGCAGAGTGAGCGCATTGCCGAGATACCGCTCAATGGCCGCAGCTACACGGGTTTGTTCGCCGTGCAGGCTGGTGTCACTCCGATGTCCACTGCAGCCACTTCGAGTACTTCGTCGGGCGGCGGATTCGGTGCGACTGCACCTTCCGGTGGGCTAGACCCAGGCATGTTTTCCGTTAATGGGCAACGGGAATCTGCGAATGGCTTCTTGCTCAACGGCGCCAGTGTGGAAGAGAGCATCGCGGAGGCTGCGGCTATTATTCCTAACCTGGATTCGATAGCCGAGTTCCGAATCCTGACGAGCAACTTCGACGCCGAATGCGGGAACTATTCCGGTGGTCTGGTCACGGTCGTAACTAAGTCAGGATCCAACAGTCTTCACGGCTCGGCATTTGAGTTTCTCCGGAATACCGTTTTGGACGCACGCGGTTTCTTTGATCCCACGCGGGCGCCCTTCATCCAAAACCAGTTTGGCGGAACGCTCGGAGGGCCCATCAAGCAAGACAAGCTTTTCTTTTTTGTGGACTATCAGGGTACGCGCAACACACAAGGGATTGAAACCGGCATTTTGCCGGTTCCCTCGATGCAAGATCGCACCGGAGACTTGTCGGACTTAGCGAGTTCGCTGACGGGATTGGTGAATGGTTCCTATCTGGCGGGCCTGCTTTCCCAGAAATTAGGATACACCGTGACAGCGGGTGAGCCCTATTATAGGGCGGGCTGTACCACGAACACGACGTGCGTCTTTCCGAATGCGGTGATTCCGCAAACCGCGTGGTCTGCGCCGGCCCAACATCTTCTGCAATATATTCCAGTGCCCAATGTGGGGACCAACGAATTTTCCGAAGCGTCGCAGGTGCAACGACTGGAAGATGATAAGGGCTCCGCGCGCATGGATGCGAACACGCACTTCGGAAACCTTTCCGCTTACTATTTCGTAGATCAATACAACCTGAACAATCCGTATCCAACCGCTCAGAGTGGCGCCAACGTACCGGGCTTTAATGCGCTATCGAACGGCCAGTCACAATTTGTCAATTTGAGCGACGCCAAGGCAATCAGTACAACCCTAGTCAATGAATTCCGGCTCAGCTACATGCGCGATTTCAATAATCTTGGACAGCAGCAAGGGGGCGTGGGCGTAAGCCTTGCCTCACAGGGATTCACCGTGGGCCCGTCGGGCATTCTCCCGGGAAATCCGGCCACGGAGGGAGTCGAGTCCATCGTATTCAATAAGATCAATTTTGGAACAAGTCCGTTCTCTCTGGTGCAGACGGACGACAACTATGAGTTGCAAGACAATCTTTCGAAGGTAAGGGGAGCCCACACCTTCAAGTTTGGGGGCCAGTTCTTGCTCCAAACTGTCAAGCTTCTGCCGGATTTTACAGCCAACGGACAATTCCAGTTCACCGGATACGCGACGGGGTCGGATTTTGCCGATTTTCTTTTAGGGCTTCCAAATCTCTACACGCAGGGCTTCTCTCCGGCATTTTACGAACGGTCGAAGTACGCCGGTGTATATGCTCAAGATAGTTGGCGCATCACCTCCAATTTGACACTGAATTATGGTTTGCGGTGGGATGTCATTGCGCCCTGGAGCGAAGAGCACAATCAGACGGGAACCCTGATCCCTGGAGAACAGTCCGTAGTGTTCCCGACCGCTCCGACGGGGTTTGTGTTTCCGGGAGACCCAGGGGTTCCCTCGACTATCGCACCCGCCCGCTATAACAACTTTTCACCTCGCATCGGTCTTGCGTATTCGCCCGCATGGAAGAACTCATGGCTCAGCAAACTCACGGGCGGGCCAGGACAGAGCAGTGTACGTGCCGGCTACGGCCGATTCTTCACCGCGATCGAGGGCCAGACGCTGGCATTTGAAACCGGCAATGCCCCTTATGGGCTGACCTACTCGAGTCCCGAGCCTCCACTCTTCACCAACCCGCTCATCGGGGCGGTAACGGGAACAGTGTATCCACAAGAATTTCCCGTGCATGTACCGCCGTACGGCGTATCGGCACAAAATCCTGACTCCAGCGTCAATTGGAGTTCTTATTTCCCAATCAACGGCATTGACGCGTATTACCCCGGAAACAAGACACCATATTCGGAGAACTATTTCCTGTCTCTCGAGCGTCAACTGGCAAAGAACACGGTGTTGAACATCAGTTACATCGGCAGCCAAGGACATCACGAGCTAGTGCTGGTGGCCGCGAATCCCGGCGACCCTGCGCTGTGCGTAAGCCTGAGCCAACCCAGCGACGTGGCGTCCGGGTCGCCGACCTGCGGACCCTTTGGCGAAAACCTGCTCTATACGCGCAGCAACGGTCAAGTGGTTAACGGCACGCGGCAACCGTTCGGGAATGAGTTCGGTACTGACGTATATTTCATGGGCGCAGGCAATTCGGCATACAACTCGCTGCAGGTCAGCGTCAAGCGCAGTGGTGGCGGACTAACCGTGTCGGGAAGCTATACCTATGGCAAGTCGCTGGACCTAGCGTCCAACCTTGGCGAGCAGGTTTACCCGTATGATTACAATCTCACCAGAGCGTTGTCTTCTTTTGACATCCGGAACAACTTCGTCGCAACTTACCGCTACGACCTGCAATTCCAAAAGCTTTTCCGGCATGACAATCGATGGACAAAGGGCTGGGCGGTCTCAGGAATCACCCGATTCAGCAGCGGACTTCCGGTGACGCTGATTAATCCCAACGACACGGCGCTGATCGGGAGCTTCAACAACGGTGTGAACGGCAACGGGTTCTCGGATCTCGATGTCGCATCCGGTCCTTTGGAAATCAATCACAATCCCAGAAACGGGCAGCCGTACTTCAATACCGCGCTATTTAGCCTGCCCGCACTCGGCTCGCCCGGGAACGCCTCGCGCCGCTTCTTTTACGGGCCGGGCATGAACAATTGGGACATGGCCCCACTGAAGGACACGGCGCTTACGGAGTCCAAGTCGCTCGAATTTCGACTCGAAACGTTCAACACCTTCAATCACGCGCAATTCTTCGGGCCCAATTCCGTCGACGGCAACATCAATGATTCCACCTTTGGCCAAGTCATCAGCGCCATGCCTCCGCGCCTCATGCAAGCAGCCCTCAAGTTTCGTTTCTGAATTGGAGCTTGTCTCGCGGGATTGAGGATCGCGTCTGCTATAAGCTCTTTCATTTCAATGAAGCAGAAACATTTGGCTCTTGTCGGCTCACAATCACCTCCAGAACGAATGGCCGAAAGATAGGTTACGGGTGACCAAAAGATAGGTTCGCCTGGCTTGAAGATAGGGCTCTCAAATACGGTTTTCTCTTCTATAAAGGTAGCCAGACGCGTAGCCGCTTGAGGCGCGCGCATGGATAGGTTTTCTCTCGTGGGATCGAGATGGGCTGATATCCCAGGCGCCTTCCAGGAAAAAGAAAAGATATGAGACAGAGTCTGGATAGCGCATGAATTTGGGAATCGGGGAGTTCGCAGAGTTTGCAACAGGGTGCCGTTTGCGTTCCCAATTCTCACGGAGGACCACGCCTCGAGTGGTTCGGAGAAATTGGTGATGAAACGCTGGTTAGTACTTGAGGAAAAAAAAGCCACTGTGGTTATTGCCGTGCTGGTTTTGGCGCTCGGCGCCGTCCTTCTGAAATCCGAATCTAATTCGCATGCAAATGAAGGCAAACCGCAGCCGTCCAATCCGGCGACTGCAACACAGCAACCCAGCATGACCGTGGAGCTGACGGCAAGTCAGCTTGGTGCCATCAAGATTGGCTCTGTCGGAACGTACGAATTTCCCGTAGATAAGGAAACGGTCGGGAACATCAGCTTTGCCGACGACCTTTCGGTTCAGGTTTTCCCCTCCTATCAAGGCAAGATCATCAAATGTCTGGCGGAACTTGGCGACCAAGTGCAGAAGGGACAGCCCCTGTACACCATCGAAAGTCCCGATCTCATTCAAGCCGAGTCGAATTTGATTGGGGCCGCCGCAACGCTCGACCTCACCTCCAAAGAACTCACCCGCGCGAAAGAATTGGACGGAACAAGCGGGGTCAGTCAACGCGAACTCGAGCAAGCCATTTCTGACCAACAAACGGCGGAAGGCGCTCTCAAAGGCGCCCGGGACGCTGTTCGTGTTTTTGGTAAAACCGACCCGGAAATCGACCAGATGATTACCTCGCGCAAAATCGATCCGGCTCTCGTGGTTCGCAGTCCAATTTCCGGCGAAGTTACCGACTTCGAGGGTCCGGAGGGCCTCTTAGTTCAGCCGGGGAATCCGCCGGCACCCTTCACGGTTTCGAATGTATCCGTTAAATGGATGTTGGCGGATGTGATCGAAAGCGATATTCCCCTCCTGCACCTCGGGCAGCCCGTCCAGGTTAATGTCGTGGCCTATCCAGACCGCCAGTTCCACGGCAAGATTTCCAAGATTTACGCGAGTGTCGATCCCAACACGCATCGCGTGACAATCCGTTCGGAAATCTCAGATCCCAAAAATGAATTGCGCCCAGGAATGCTGGCAAATTTCGTCATTCGAGTTCATAAGCCGGTGCAAGCACCTGCCATCCCGGCGAACGGCGTGGTTCGAGAGCCGGACGGAACGATGGTCGCTTGGGTGACCACAGATCGCCGCCATTTTTCGCAAAGAGTGATAAAGCCCGGCTTGCGTGCCGAGGGCCAGGTGGAAATTCTCGACGGCCTGCAGCCGGGTGAACTTGTCGTTACCGATGGCGCTGTGTTCCTAAGCAACATGCTGGAAGCGCCACCCAGCGACTAATCCATTATCTAAGGTCATTCAACGAAGACCATCGAATATGTTCAAGTCTCTAATTGCATTCTGCCTGAGCCGCCGTCCCATCGTCGTTGTTGGTCTTATTCTGTTTGCTGGCGCCGGTCTTGTTGCGTTTAAGTTGCTCAACATTGAGGCGTACCCGAATCCCACCCCAGTCATCCTGGAAATTACCGCGCAGGCGCCGGGTCTCTCCGCCGAGGAGATGGAACGCTACTACACCATTCCCACAGAGATCGGACTTTATACCACGCCTGGCATTGACGTTATCCGCTCCACTTCGTTCTACGGCTTGTCCTTTGTCCGCGTCACCTTCAAGTATGGGGTGGACTACAACTTCGCTTACGCCCAGGCCTCCGTGGCCATGCAGCAGAACGTCAACCTGCCCGGCGGCCAGGTGCCCAACATCCAAGCGAACAGTTCAACCGGCGAGATCTATCGTTATCAGGTCGTTGGTTCCAAGCATTTCGGAATCACGAATCTGCGCACCGTACAGGATTGGATTGTTGCTCGCCGCTTGTTGACCATCCCAGGTATCGCGGCCGTGAACAGTTGGGGTGGCCCCACCAAGGAGTTCCAAGTTGAGGTGGACCCCCACAAGCTCGAAGCTTACAGCGTCACCGTCCCGCAAATTCTGACCGCGTTGGGCAACGCGAACATCAACGTAGGTGGACGCGAAATCCGCATCGGCCAACAATCCGTTAACATCCGGGGTGTCGGTCTAATCGATGACGGCGGCAACGATGATTTGGCTCAGGGTTACAAGGTTGGCGACATTGAGAACGTGGTCCTGGCCCAAGTCAATGGCGTCCCGGTCTTGATAAAGGATGTTGGCAAAGTCGCCGTGGGTTACCGGCCACGGCTCGGCATTCTCGGCCGCGACTATCGGGATGATGTCGTCGGCGCAATCGTGGTGCAGCGGCGAACCGAAAAAACCGCCGACATGATTCCAAAAGTTGAAGCGGCAATCCAAAAGTTAAACCACGATGGCAGCCTGCCACCGGGAGTCAAAGTCGTTCCGTTTTACGACCGCTCCTCGCTGATTGCCCTGACCACACACACGGTTCTGCACAACTTGATCTTCGGATGCCTACTGGTCTTCTTGATTCAATGGATTTTTCTTGGGAATCTCCGTAGCGCGATCATCGTTGGATTGAACATCCCCTTCGCGCTGTTCTTCGCCACCATTCTCCTGGTGATTATGGGGGAAAGCGCCAACCTGCTGTCTGTGGGCGCGGTGGATTTCGGCATCATCGTGGATTCCGCCGTGATCCTGGTCGAGAACATCTTTCGGAACTTTCAACGCAGTCCGGAAGAAAGGCAGGGCCTGCTTCAGCGTCTCGCAAAAGGCTCCTGGGGGCCAGACCCGACGCAACCTACAGAACAGGTAACGTCTGCTCACGAATGGACGGATCGTTTACGGCTGATTCTGATCAGCGCGATTCAAGTGGACAAGGCAGTTCTCTTCTCGGCGCTCATCCTCGTCGCTGGTTTCGTGCCTCTGTTTACGATGCAAGGCGTGGAAGGCCAGATTTTCGGTCCCATGGCTCGCACGTATGGCTACGCGTTAGCCGGGGCCCTGTTGGCCACGTTCACCATTACCCCGGTGATCGCTTCTATGCTGCTCCCCCGGCGCGTGAAGGAAGCGGAAACGATCGTGGTCCGTGTATTGCACCGTCTCTACACTCCCGCGTTGCATTTTGCGCTGCGCCGCCGCGCTCTGGTGGTGGGAATCGAACTGGCCTTTACGATCGGAACCCTGCTGTTCATCGCGCCGCGTCTCGGCAGCGAGTTTCTTCCACACTTAGAAGAAGGAAATTTCTGGATTCGCGCGTCCATGCCCACGACGCTCTCGCTGGAAGACGGAGAAGCGGCTTCCCGAAAAATGCGTGAGATTCTGCTGCGGCACCCCGAAGTCATCACCGTGGTCTCGCAGCACGGCCGGCCGGACGATGGGAGCGATGCTGCGCCATTCTCGAACGTCGAGCTATTCGCTCCACTGAAGCCATTTGATGAGTGGCCCAGAGGCTTAACCAAGGACAAGCTGACCGAGCAAGTTCAGACGGAGTTTCAGAACGAGCTGCCGGGAGTGGTCTTCAATTTCTCCCAATACATTGAGGACAACATCGAGGAAGGCATCTCCGGCGTCAAGGGCGTCAATTCCGTCAAGATCGTCGGCCCCAATCTCGAAGTTTTGACCAGACTAGCCGAGCAGGTGCGTGACCAGATGAATCAAGTTCGCGGCATTGCCGACCTGGGAATTTTCCCCGTACTTGGCCAGCCCAACCTAAACATCAAGGTGGATCGCGCCAAGGCCGCGCGCTACGGTCTCAATTCCGGCGACGTAAACTCGGTGGTTCAAGCCGCAATGGGGGGAGCTGTAGCCACTTCAGTCTTGGAAGGTGACCGTCAGTTCGATCTGGTCGTCCGTTACACGCCCGCATACCGCGATAGCATCGAAAAAATTCGCAACATCAAAGTGGGTTATCAAACCAGTAGCGGAGCCAGTGCTTATATACCCCTGAGCGAACTAGCCACGATCACCTTGGACACGGGAGCAGCCTGGATTTATCACGAGAGCGTACAGCGCTTCATTCCGGTCAAGTTCAGCGTGCGTGGCCGCGACCTTGGCGGCACTGTCGAAGAGGCTCAGCAGCGAATCGCCCAGAACGTTAAACTTCCGCCGGGCTACCGGCTGATTTGGGCGGGTGAGTTCGGAGACCTGCAAGAAGCCAAGAAACGCCTCGAGATCATCGTGCCCATCAGCCTCGTGCTGATTATTGGCCTGCTCTACAGTTTGTTCAACAACTTGCGCGACTGCCTGCTGGCACTGGCAGGCATTCCCGACGCCATCGTTGGCGGCATCCTTGCCCTCTATCTTTCCGGCCTCAATTTCAGCATCTCGGCAGCTATTGGTTTCGTTTCGCTCTTCGGCGTGTCCGTCATGGATGGCATCCTGATGATCACCTTTTATAACCAGGAGAGACTGCACGGCTTCGCGCCAGAGGAGGCCATGTTCCGCGCTGCCTCCACGCGCATGCGTCCGCTGTTGATGACCGCGCTTTCGGCCTGCATTGGTCTTTTTCCCGCGGCAATCTCCACGGGCATTGGCAGTCAGGTGCAGCGTCCGCTCGCCACGGTGATTGTGGGCGGCATGCTGGTCGGCCCGTTCATGCTGCTGTTAGCCGTTCCCGCTTTGCGCATGATCTTCCTGGGCCACGACAATCACGTCATAACGCAGGACCCATTATGAAGAACGCGCTCTATCTCCTGCTCATGACCATCTTCTCGGTGGCGTTGGCGTGTGCCACCGCTTCTGCCGCAGCGACCGACACTACGAGGCCGCAACAGCCTACAAAAGTCCCCGCTCAAGAACCGGGACACGCTCCGCTATCCGAAAAGAATCATCCAAGCCGACCAACCATTTTGCGCAAAGCCCCCCATCCGCAGCCGCTTCCGAACAGCCGAACTCGCCCTACGGCCACAAACATCACGGGAGCTCAGCGATCGGCGTCGTCCCGGCCACGCACTTCCGTAAACGGCGCGCTACGCCAAAACGAATCCGTGTCCGAGGCGAAGGCTGCTCACGCACAAGTCACTCGGCCTGCGATCTCATCCCCGACCATTGTCCGCCATCGCAGCTCGAATCCCGCGACCCCCGGCGGATCAACTGGCTTACGCGCCGTGAACACCGGCTCCCTCAACGGAACGCGCATGAGCCACAGGCCGTGAGGAATCGACGCACATGATTGTCGCACGCAAATTCGACTCAGCCTTATTCCTCGCCACCGTGGTTTTCCTTCTCGGCGGTTGCACAGTAGGGCCTCAATTCAAAAAGCCCGCTGCGCCAGCAGGTGCGGGCTACACCACCGCGCCGCTGCCGAACACCAGCAGCACACCCAACGTAGCCGGGGGAGATGCCCAACAATTTATCGCCGGGCGGGACATCCCCGGTGAGTGGTGGACCTTATTTCATTCCAAGCCGCTCACTGATTTGATCGAGCGCTCGCTCAAAGCCAATCCTGACATCAAGGCCGCGCAAGCGGCGCTGTTGGTTGCGAGGGAAAATACCCAGGCCCAGCGAGGCTTTTACTATCCGAGCGTCAGCGCAGGCTTTGGGGCCACGCGCGCCAAGTCCTCGAGCAACCTTTCACCGGTTACCAACACCACTGCGCTCAATTACAGCCTGTATACCCCGGAGGTCAGCGTCTCGTTTGTGCCCGACGTTTTCGGGCTCAATCGCAGAACGGTGGAATCGCTGAAGGCACAGCAGGAACAGACGCGTTTTGCCCTGGCGGCGACGCACATCACCCTGAGCTCCAATGTGGCCGCCGCTGCCATTCAAGAGGCTTCTCTGCGAGGACAGATTCAGGCGACCAAAGACCTCATCCAGATCAACACGGACATGTTGGAGATTTTACGCCGGCAATTCGAGAAGGGATATGTGAGTCGTCTCGACGTAGCCGCCCAAGAAGCACAACTCGCACAAGTAGTCGCCACGCTCCCTCCGCTCCTTAAGCAATTAGCACAGCAACGGGATCTGCTTGCGGTCCTCTCTGGTGCATTCCCCAACCAGGATTTACCGGAAAAGTTTGAGCTTGCGAATCTGCAATTGCCGCAGGAATTACCGTTAAGCCTTCCTTCGCAACTCGTGGAGCAGCGCCCGGATGTTCGCCAAGCCCAGGAAAACTTGCACTCCGCGAGCGCTTTGATTGGCGTGGCCGTAGCAAATCGGCTCCCGAACTTTACATTGACCGCCGATGCCGGGAGCATGGCAACGATCTTCACGAAAATGTTCACGGCCGGGACCGGATTTTGGGATGTCGGTGCAGGCGTAACGCAGCCGGTTTTTGAGGGCGGCACGCTCTTGCACCGCGAGCGAGCAGCCAGAGCCGCCTACGCCGAGGCTGCCGAACAATATCGCAGCGCGGTTTTAACCGCGTTTCAGAACGTTGCCGACACCTTGAATGCTCTGCAACAGGACGCGGACGCTCTGAAAACTGCGGCTGCAGCTAAGGATGCTGCTGCGGTGACCCTCGAATTAACCAAGAAACAGTACCAAACCGGCTATGTCAACTATCTTGGGCTGCTGAGTGCCGAGCAGTCTTACCAGCAGGCGCTGATCAATCTGGTTCAAGCCGAGGCCAATCGATATGCCGACACCGCCGCTTTGTTTCAGGCTCTTGGCGGAGGCTGGTGGAATCGCCCCGACATTCCGAAGGACTAAATACAAAGGTGAGTTTAGGCGCTCCGTCGATCATCGATATGCCAATGGGAATGAATCTATTAGTGAGTACTGTAGCGATGGCTTTAGGAGCTTTTGCCGCGGCTTCACCTCGTCGGGCGGCTGAAATTTGGGGATCACAGCGACTCCACAACTTGGCTCAGGACCGCCAAGCTTCGTTCGTGTGCTGGTACCGTATCTTCGGGATCTTGCTTTTTCTGGCAGGTGTGCTGTTCGCGGTCGATAGCATCGTGTTCTCAAGGTACCCTCAATAGACGCGGCGAAACCGCTCGGCGGACACACCGACTCAAATTCTGCCGGCGCGAGTTGAAAGTGTGATCTGCGTGTCGTAAAGCAGTCACAGAGCCCTTACTTCTGCGCAACCCACAGAAGATTATCTCCGGGGATCAATCGGGAGTACCAGGGTGGAGAACACGAGTGATTTGTGGGCCGATTCTGACTTGTGTTTTGAGGAGCGATTTCCTGTAATCCGGTTTCGAAGAACGAAACGGTGCGTTTTGCTTGGGACAACGCAGGAGCTGCTGGATTTTCTGGGCGCGGAGCAACGCTTCTGCATTGTGCAATTGAGTTATGCAAACTTGGGCGGCGATCCAATGAGAGTTCAGAGCGCACCGGCACTTAAGAACACGGTGGAAAGTCGATGATCCGAAAACTTGTCGATTTTGCATTAGAGAATCGCTTCTTGGTCCTTTCTGGGGCGATCCTGATATTCGTTTGGGGCGCGATTTCCTTTCACCAACTCCCAGTGGAAGCGTACCCGGACGTGGCAAACAACTACGTGGATGTCATCACTCAGTGGCCGGGGATTTCCGCGGAGCAAGTCGAGCAACAGGTCACGATTCCCGTTGAAATTTCCATGAATGGCATTCCCCACGTCACAACCTTGCGCTCCTTCTCCCTCTTTGGGCTTTCGTTCGTTGAGATGGTATTCGATGACGAAGAGTCGAACGCCTGGAACCGAGAGAGGGTGCTGGAGCGGCTTACGCAGGTTACGTTGCCGCCCGGCGTTGCCCCGCAGATGGGCACGGATTGGAGCCCCGTCGGTCAGTTCTATTGGTACACGTTGAAGAGCACCAATCCGAGCTACGACGTGATGGAACTGAAGTCTATCGAAGACTGGGTGATCGAGAAGAATTTCAAATCCGTTCCCGATGTGGTCGACGTCTCCAGTTTCGGAGGCCCCACGCGTGAATATCAAGTACGCGTAGACCCCAATAAGCTGATTTCTTATGGCCTCAGCCTGGCTCAGGTCGAGCAGCAGCTCACCAACAACAACGTGAATGCCGGCGGCAGCTTCATCCAGCAGGGCCTTCAGCAGATTAATGTTCGCGAAGTAGGCTTGGTCCGCGACGTTCACGACATCCAAAACACTGTCATTTACACCAAGAACGGAACCCCTCTGCGCGTCAAGGACATTGCCGTTGTCGAGCAGGGTCCCAAGATCCGGCTGGGGCAGACGTCGAAATCCATTCATTACGAGGATGGCAGGATCGTCAACGATGACGATGTGGTTTCGGGCACCCTTTTGCTGCGCAAGGGCGCGGACGCCGATACGGCGCTCCGGGAAGTCCACGAAAAGGTGAAGGAACTGAACGAGCGAATTCTGCCCCCCCGGAGTGAAGGTCATTCCTTTTCTCGACCGCAGCGGCCTGCTGCACTACACGACGCACACGGTCCTGCACAACCTCGCGGAAGGCATCCTCTTGGTAATCATCGCTCTGGTCCTGTTTCTCGGAAACGCACGGGCCGCCCTCATTGTTGCACTGACCATCCCGTTCTCGCTGCTGTTTGCCTCTGCCTGTTTGAAGCTTAAGGGTATTCCGGCAAATCTGCTTTCCTTGGGGGCCTTGGATTTCGGCATGGTTGTGGATGGCGCGGTGGTCATGGTCGAAAACGTCGTTCGCCACCTGAACCACCAGGAAAGCGACTCTCAGAAAACACCGCTGGATCGCATTCGTGAAGCGGCACACGAAGTGCAAAGGCCGGTGTTTTACGCCATTGCCATCATCATTACTGCATATCTGCCGATTTTCACACTGCAGCGTGTGGAAGGACGCCTCTTCTGGCCGATGGCCTGGACCGTGGCGTTCGCGCTGCTCGGAGCGTTGCTGTTCTCGATGTTGGTTGCGCCAAGCCTCTCGGCCTTGTTCTTTTCGAAAGGAGCAAAAGAGTGGCACAACCCGGTGATGGCGTGGTTGACCGCAAGATATCGCACCGCCGTGCGCTGGGCCATCGAACATCGTTACCTGACCGTGGGAAGTGCCGTCTTTCTCTTCTTCTGCAGTCTGTATTTGTGGTTTGGCCCGGTGATTGGATCGGAGTTCCTGCCGCACCTGGATGAGGGCGCATTGTGGGTGCGCGGCACTCTCGCTCCGAGCGTGGGACCGGACGAAAGCATTCGTGTGATGAATCAGGCCCGGATCCTTTTGTGCTCGTTCCCCGAAGTCACCCAATGTTGGAGCCAGGCGGGGCGTCCCGACGACGGAACCGATCACACCAGCTTTTTTAACACCGAATACTTCGTGGACCTGAAGCCGAGGGAGCAGTGGCGGCCGGTATTCCATGGAGATAAAGACAGGCTCATCGCTGCCATGAATCGCGAACTGGAGAAAATCCCCGGTCTGGTCTGGGGCTTCTCCCAACCTATTGCGGACAACATGGAAGAAGCGGTCAGCGGAGTAAAGGGACAACTCGCCACGAAGGTGTTTGGTGATGACTTGAACGTCCTTGAGGAAAAGGCAGATCAGATTGTCAAAGTTATGCGGCAGGTCAAAGGCATCGAGGACCTCGGAGTCTTTCGAGTCCTGGGCCAGCCGAACCTGAACGTGACGGTGGACCGCCAGCAGGCGGCCCGCTACCAGATTAATGTGGCCGACGTGCAGGACGCGATCCAGACGGCCGTGGGAGGCAACGCTCTCACCCAAGTCCTGGAAGGCGAACAGCGCTACGACCTCGTCTTGCGCTACCTGCCGCAATACCGCGATTCGACGGAGGCGATTGAGAAGATTCGTCTTTTGTCACCCACCGGTGAGCGGGTATCGCTTGCGCAGCTCTGCAAGGTCGACGAGCGGGATGCTGGCTCCGAAATCTATCTTGAACAAAATCAACGGTACGTCGCGATCAAGTACAGCGTCCGGGGGCGAGCCCTCGGGGACGCTGTCGAGGAGGCAATCAAGAAAGTAAACGCGAATGTGCAGCTGTCCCGTGGGTACCACATCGAGTGGTTAGGGGAATACGAAAGTGAAAAGCGAGCCGAGGCACGGCTGCTGATCATCGTGCCACTGACCGTTTTGCTGATTTTCGTCATTCTCTACACGATGTTCCGCTCGTTCAAATGGGCCTTACTCATCCTCGCAAATGTGGCCCTCGCGCGGATCGGAGGACTGCTTGCCTTGCTGATCACCGGCACGCATTTCAGCGTTTCCTCGGGCGTAGGCTTCTTGGCGCTCTTCGGAGTTTCCGTGCAAACAGGGGTCATCATGCTCGAATACATTAACCAACTTCGCTCGCGAGGACATTCCATTGAAGACTCGGCTGTCGAGGGCGCGGTCCTGCGGCTTCGGCCCATCATGATGACAATGCTAGTCGCCACCCTGGGACTGCTGCCTGCGGCCATGTCCGACGCGATTGGCTCTGATTCGCAGCGCCCTTTCGCCATTGTCATCGTTGGAGGGCTGATCTCGGATTTGGTGATGAGCATCTTTCTGCTGCCGACGTTATATGCGTGGATCGCCAGAGACGGCGACGAACTGCCCGTGCCTGAGGTGGCATTTGACGAGACAGCGTAGCGACAGAGGAAATGAGGCTATTCCCTGTACGTCCAAGTATGTCGGAGCAGGGTCATGCCAATCAACTCGAAAGTGGAGTGACCAGGCAAATCGGGAAGGAGTCGGGCCAGTGAAAAAGGAAGAAATCCGGTCTCGAATTGTGGAGATCGGCATTATCCCTGGCGTTCGCGCGGCCTCCGCAGCAGACGCACGCTTTGCCGCGGAATCCGTTAACCGGGGCGGAATCCCCATCGCAGAAATTACAATGACCGTGCCCGGAGCAATCGAGCTGATCACCGATCTGACAAAAAGCATTCCGGAAATGATCGTGGGTGCCGGAACGGTATTGGACGTAGAAACAGCAAGGCGCTGTTTGGATGCCGGGGCGAAGTTCTTGACCAGCCCGGGACTCGTTCTGGAAGTGGTGGAGTTCGCGATAAAGAACGACGTTGTTGTTTTTCCAGGCGCCTTGACACCCATGGAAGGCCGGAGCCGACTTCGTCAAAATCTTTCCCTGCGGGCAAGTAGGCGGTGACAGTTATATCCGAGCACTGAAAGCGCCGTTGCCACAGGTCCCGTTAATTGCCTCCGGAGGTGTAAACCAACAGACAGCTCTGAATTTCATTCTGTCGGGGGCAGCCGGCCTCGGTATAGGCGGAGAGTTGATCCCAAGAGAATCCGTGCAACAAGGCAGGAAGACCGCATTCTTGAATTGGCACACAGGTTCAAAAAGCTGGTGAAAGAGGCCCGCACGCGCAGGTCGGCACACTGATGGACTCGGAGAGACCAACCTCCACTAGAATGCGCAAATATCGTGCAGCCGACGGTAGCGCCCACACTCATAACTGTCTGCTTCGAATTGTCTGCTTTGTTGCTGCCACTGTTTTGCTGCTTTCCGCGCAAGCAAATGCTGATTGTGCTCAAACTGCGGAGACGCTCTCCGAAGTGAAGAGAGTGTACGTGGGATCGCTCGGAGACAAGCAAGGGACGACGGAACTTCGTGAGAAACTTATCCGGCGCCTGCGCAACGCTCGCCGCATCCAATTTGTGGAAAGTCCTAGCCAAGCGGATGCCATCCTTGCGGGAAAGGCTACATCAGCACCGACCCTAAGCCTTCTCCCTACAATCGACAACCCGTTTATGACGGCTATTTATCGCTGGAGCTGCGGGGCGTTGACGGCGCGAAGTTGTGGTCGGCTCTCATAAAACCAGGCAGGTTCCCGTGGAATGGTGTCCCGCAGGATCTCGTGAACCGAGCAGCAAAGGAATTATTGGCGGCCTTGCACTAGAACGGTGGGTCTGAGGTCGTGGTACCGCTCCGCGCCGGAGGCCTGTGGACACATCCTTCATGGCTTACGCCGCACCGTGAGCCGAGCAGCTGCATGGGGTCGTCTTAATGATTCTCTGCGGCGCGACCCCAAGGCAATATGGCGAGCCTAAAATTCCAGCCGCAATTGAAACGCGATCATACGTGGAGTGCTATCACCGCCCAAACCGACGCCGAGCAGCCCAGTGGGCGGAGAAGTCGTATAGGTAAGCGCTCCAAACCCAGTCTGGGTAGAAGGCTTACCGGGAATGCCGGCCAGCACCATGCTCGGAAGCGCGAAATTCGGATGGTTGAATACATTGAAAAACTGCGCGTCAAAGCGCATCTTCGCGCGCTCACTCAACGGGAACCACTTCGTAAGGTAGAAGTCGCTCCAGGCAAAATCGGGGCCGCGGAGCGCGTTGCGGCCAAGGCTTCCGAATTGACAATTTTTGGGGGTGTCGCCTCCATAGCATGCCCCAGAGCTAGGATCCACGGTCGATATAAAAGCATTTGGATTGAGCCATTGCACTGTGCCTGGTTGCGTGACCCCTGGAATTGGTTTGTGTTCATAAAGCGGCACGCCGGGAACAACACTGGCGAATTGTGGCCCGCTGCCGTTCACGATCCCATTTCCATTTGCGGAATAGGGCGTGCTCAGGACAGAGAACGGAACCCCGCTATGCCAGAAGATGGTTCCCGACACCTGCCAACCATTCAGCGCATATCCCAAAGGCCGGTTTTCGACTTTCAGCGGCAATTGATAGACGTATTGAGCGTTGAGATTGTTCCGGATGTCGTAGTCACAGGGACCGTAGTCCCGCGCCAAGTCTCCTGGGAGAGGGGACAAGATTCCCCCAGCCGAAAACTGCAGGAAACCGCCGTTCGAGACAGTGTCCATGCAGCGGCTCCAGGTGTAGTTCAGTTGTCCCATGAGGCCGTGTCCGAGGCGCTTCATTGCGGTCATTTGCAAGCCGTCGTAGTTACTGTTCGCGCCCGTGGAAAATTGCGTTACTGCGCCGAATCGAGGATCGGCAGGCTGTTCATAGGGAAACGGCGCAAAGCACCCATCGCAGACGGTCTGATAGCCGTTCACCTGTGTCAAATACGGCTGGTTCACTGCACGAGTGCCAACGTATTGCGCGTGGATGCTGGCTGTGGAACCGAACTGGTGTTCCAATCCCAGACTCCACTCCATAAAGTATGGCGCGTGAAGTTTTCTGTCGGGCATTGCCGTGATGGCGACCGGAGGAAGACATGTGGAGGGGTTCGATTGTGCAGACGCGCAGGAAAGCTGTCCCTGCGAAAATCCCGAACTGAAGGATTGATAGGCGGCCACAGTTGCGTCAACCGCGCTGTTAGGTACTCCCGGCGCGATGGCTGTTCCACCAACGGTTCCCAGAAGCCCGCCCTACAAAGTTTGGACGTAGGGCGGATTGACGCCAACCACATCGGCGATGGCACCCGGCAAAATATCGCTGAAGAGCCCAAAGCCGGCGCGCAGCACAGTTTTGGGTTCAAACTGCCAGGCGATGGCTGTTCTGGGCTGCAGGATCGCGAGTGGCGTCGAGGAAAATACGTGGCTGAGACCGGTTTGAATTGTAGCGTTCAAGGGCTGATTCACATCATGGGAAATGGAATCGAAAGAGCCGCTCAGGCGAGCGATCTCCTGATGAGGATTCAATGGGTTGGAATTCAAGGTATCTCGCAAGCCGAAGGTCCACGTGAGCTTCTTGGTCACCTTCCAGGTGTCCTGCGCGTAGAGATCGAGATTGAGAAAGTTGAAGGGTTCGTTTGCGGAGGTGGGGAATGTCTTTGTTGCCGTGGACGCAACTCCATAAATGAATTGCGGCAGTGTAGTGTACGTCACCGTCGGGACCGAACCCTCGCCGAAATCATAGTCGTTCAGACGGAAAATCCGGGTATTGATTCCGAACCGGAGTTCGTGCGCACCATGGCTCCAAGCGAGATTGTCGTTGATGAAGAACCGGGAGGCGCGTCTTCCCTGGACCCATGTGTTGTCGAGCCCTCCGAGCGTAGTGAAAGGGGCGTTCGCACCGCTGCCTTCGAGAACGATAGGGAATGCGGAAAGAGCCTTTTGAAAATCCGCGGGCCCAAATAGGCTCTCGTACCACGAAAATGCCGGGTTGAAGTAGTTCACAAGATTTTGCGAGAAGACATGCGTATAGCCTGCGGCAAAAGAGTAGAGCGGCTGAGGAGAAAGAGCGTTGAACAAAGGGTTGATGGGATCTGTCCAGGCGGCTTGCAGCCCGGTATCAGCCTGAAAGCGATACCACGTGGTGTTTTTCTCATTGATGTTGTAGTCGATACGAGCCGTCTGGACCTGTTCATGATCGTCACTCGAATGCGAAATGCTTTGGCGATTGGCGCAACCGTTTCCATCATTGGCAATTGCAGGCGCAACTCCACCGATATCAAAAGGGCAGCCAAGCACCGTGAGAGGCGTGCCGCTGGTATTTCCGTACAGCGAAAACATCTTCTGATAAAACGGCACCGACTGGGGCGATGGCTGGTATACCTTTCCCGTGATGGAATCAGTTCCACCCAAAGGGAGTTGTTGCAAAACGTAATTCTGGAACACTGGAGTCGGAACCGTTGTGGCCGTGACAATGGGCAGGGCAATCCGGATCCACTCGCTGTCGAAGAAGAAAAACAGTTTGTTTTGGGTAATCGGCCCACCCAGGCTACCCCCGAAGTGGTTTACCGTGGACCGCGGTTTATGGTTCCCTGGAGTGGAATTCGTGAAATAATCGGCTGCGTTGAACCTTGAGCCATTCCACAACTCATATAGATTCCCATGAAACTGGTTAGAACCGGACTTGGTAACATAGTTGACCTGCGACGCCCCGTAGCGCCCCTGGTCGACGGAATAGGAGAGCGTATTGACCGTCACTTCCGCTATCGAGTTTAATCCGAGAACAAGATTTGTCGAAAGCCCGCTGTTCAAATTCGTCAGCGGATCATTCGTTTCCAAGCCATCAACGATGTAGCCGTTTGAGAGAGCCGGCAGCCCATTGAACTCAACATTGCCATATCCATTCGAACTGCCGACGAAATCATTGCTGCTACCTGCCGTGTTGATAAGCGCGCCCGCGGCAAACTGAAGCGGGTAGGTCAAATCACCGCCTGGATTGGGCAGGTTCTCCAGCGCTGGTGCGTTCAGATTCGTGGATGTGTTTGCGTTTTCGGGATTGATGAGTGGGGCCTCGCCGTTTACTTCAACTGTCTGCTGGGATTGGGCAACCTTAAGGGTGAAATTGACGGTCTGCTTCTGTCCTAAACCCGAAATTACATTGTCATTCTGTTGCCGATCGAAACGAGGCGCTTCCACTTTGATCGTGTAACTACCTGGTTTTAGCTGCGGAAAATTGAACCGGCCTTCCTCGTCGGTCGTGGCACGTCGCTGAAGGCCCGTTTCGCGGTTTGTGATTGTCACCGCGGCGCCCGGGACGGCGGCGTTGGTCCCGTCGGTCACCTGGCCGACGATTGCACTGGTAGTTTCACCCTGCGGCAGCGCTTTCGCCTGAAACAATAGCGCGACACTCATCAGGAGAAAACTCGAGAGAATGCGGCGCGGCATGAGCGAAATGCCTACTTTCTTGATATCGCTTGGTCTGAGCGCAGCCGCTCACGGATCAAGTGTCGGGGGCGAGCCAATATATTAAGCATAGTTAAGCACTGAAGTGAAGTGTGGTTTATTTTACAAAAACTCCGCTGCTAGCGGTACATCTTCGGCTGGCGTGGCAACGGACAACCGGACCGCGCCTCACAATGGGAGTGAGTGGTGGTATAGTATAAATGGAAACAGGTTCCCCTCGACATCATGATGATCACCATTTCCAAGGAAAATTATCTGAAGGCCATTGCAGAGGCCGAGGCAGAAGGTAATATCGTCATCTCCGCGCTGCTTGCCCATTGGCTTTCGGTCACGCCACCGGCAGTAACCGCCGCCCTCAAGCGGTTACGAAGAGACGGCCTGGTCACCCTTACCAAAGGTGGTCGAATCCAACTCACTTCCGAAGGTCGGAAGGTCGCGGAGCGAACCATTCTTCGCCATCACCTCATTGAGCGCATGCTTTCCGAGATCTTCGGGATGGAATGGGTTGACGTTCACGAAGAAGCAGAACGTCTGGAGCATGCCGTTTCTCCGGCATTTGAGGAGAAACTTGTCAAACGGCTCGGGTATAAAGAGACTTGCCCTCATGGGAATGGCCTGGCCGTGATGAGCCCCGCACAACGGCGAAAGAAAGGTCAGCGATTGCTCAGCGAGGCTGAGGCGGGCTCAAGATATCAAGTGTGCAGCGTGTACGAAAGGGATCACAAGTTGTTGGAATTTTTGCAAGAAACCGGAATCCGCCCCGGCACTCATTTGAAAGTCCAGTCTCGGAACTACGATGGCACTTCCGTTCTAAAGGTTGAAGGAAAACGTATGACTCTCGGTTCTCCGGTGGCGGAGAAAGTCTGGGTAGCGCAAGAGCACTAGCCAAATTATCATTAATCTCAGTTAATACAATCTGATATGCTGCGGTTAATGTGCTGTAGTATATCTGTGCATCTCTCGTTCGGCAATGGAAACCCGGCTGAGGGAATCTAAGGGCCCGCCGAGGATACGCTTGTGAACTTAGGACCTCTGTCCAGAATATTGCCGCAGGCCAAGCCCCAGGAAGATGTGGTTATCACCCACGAGGATGTGGATCGTGCCCATGACCGCGTGCGTGTGTCCGAGGCGCGCGCCCAGCGAGGGTTCTTCTCGAGGTTCCGTCTGCTGTGGCTGCTCGTCGGACCCGGAATTCTCGTGATGCTGGGCGAGAACGACGGCCCCAGCATGATTTCCTACGCCGCGACCGGTGCGCGGTTTGGAATCGGGTTTTTCATTCCCTTCGTCATTCTTACGTTTTGCATGGCCATCGTCGTACAAGAGATGACCATGCGACTCGGTTCCGCCACACACCGCGGTCATGCGGAACTGATCTTTGACCGCTTTGGGCCGTTCTGGGGCTGGTTCTCCATGATCGACCTGGGCATCGGCAATTTCCTGACACTGATCACGCAGTTCATTGCCATCCGTGCCGGACTGGGATTTTTTGGTGTGCCCCCCCTGGGCTGCGGTCGGCAGCGCACTCATTACCTGGAAGCCGCTCCCCGGCGGTTTGAGCCAAGACACTCTGATCATCGTGCTGGCCGACATCGGCGCAACTGTCACTCCGTGGATGCTCTTCTTTCAACAGAGCGCGACGGTTGACAAGGGACTGACCACAAAGGACATCCATCTTGGCCGCATCGATACGGTAGTGGGAGCTGCGCTGGCGGCGATAGCCGCGGCCGCGACCATTCTAGCCACCGCTCCCTTGTTCGCCCACCACATCTCGGCGGAAAACCTTCAGGGAGCCGAATTCGCGCAAGCTCTCCAGCCGTTGATCGGGCGATTCGGTGCGGCCTTGTTTGCACTCGGCATCGTGGAAGCCGGGATGGTTGCGTCTGTGACGATTTCCATTTCTTCTGCCTATGCTTTCGGCGAAGTCGCCCGCAGGCCCCACAGCCTGAACCTGCCAGTCGCCCAGGGAAAAGCCTTCTACTCGGTTTTGTTCCTTTGCGCGGCAACTGCCGGAGCAATCGTCCTGATCCCTGGACTTCCCCTCGTCTATGTGGTTCTGCTGGTCAACGTGGTCGCAGTGCTGGCGATGCCGCCCGCGCTCGCGTTCCTCTTCATGCTTGCGAACGACCGGGAAGTCATGGGCGATCTCGTGAGTCCGAGGTGGGCGAACATACTCGCCACCAGTGTCGTCGTTTTTCTCAGTCTGGCTGGCCTGCTCTTCGGCATCAGTGTAGTTGCGCCAAATCTCTTCGCGTTTCTTGGCGGGAAGTAGGAGGACCGAAGCATGACCCCCAAAGGACAAAGGACACTATGCGATTACCTCCTCCGATCAGCAACTGGTTCTGGATTCGCTCGAACCGGAACAACTCGCCGGGTTGAAAAAGCACCTGATTTCCCGGCGTCGCCTGAAAGGGCCTGAGAAGTTCGTGATGTGGTCTCTTCGAATCTATCTGCTGTTCATGATGGTGGTGGTCATATACCAAGTGTTGAGCAGCTTGCACTAGGTTATCTATCCAACGCATTGTAAGCTGCGAAGCCTTGTCCCGCCGAGACCCAACTCCAGACCTCTACCTAATTAAGGTAGCGGTCATCCATGTCTTCAGCCATCCGAATTTCGGGCTTCCGAACATGGTCCTTGCAGGGATTCCGGCAGAGCCTTCTACCCAGACGGGGTTTGGGGCACTGACGTACACGACTTCTCCGCCTACCGGCCTACTCGGCGTGGGATTAGGTGGCGATAGCCCCGCGGATGATTGCGTTTCAATTACGGCTGGAATTCTAGAGCTCTGCTCTCCGCGTGTCCGAGACTCAGCGTGCATGATGACAAAACGTCCGGGGCACCATCGGCTGCGCAAAGTAAAATACCGATTAAATGTCCACCGAATCGGCACCAGAGGCTCCAGACTTGCTGCGTCGTGTGGTCCGGCTGCAGACGCTAACACTTGTCTGGATGACCCGTCGAAGCCACTGTGGCGCTTGGTGCGGCTTGGGCATCGCGAAGCCCTGCTCTTTTAGGATTCGGCGGGGACAGCGCCATTGAATTATTTTCGGCGACCATTGTCTTCTGGCGATTCCGTTCTCAATCTGATTCGTTGGCATCTGAAAGGTTGGCTGCTCGCGTAACCGGAGGATCGCTCGTGGTCGTCGCCGTCTTCATCATCTTTAGCTCCGGGTTCTCTCTCCTCGGATATCGCGAACCGCAGCCCAGCATCATCGGCATCATCCTATTGATTGTTGTGGCGGCCGTCGGTATGCCGTGGCTGGCAACTCAAAAACGGACGCTGGCAACTCAAGTTGCGAGTGCGTCATTGAGAGCAGACGCAACTGAATTTGCCCTCTGTGGTTACCTGTCGCTAATTGCTTTGGCAGGCCTTCTGGCTAACGCCATCTTTCACGTGCCGTCGGCGGACCCCATCGCGGCCTTAGCCCTGGTGCCGCTCATTGCGAAAGAAGGATGGGCAGCAATCCACGCTTCGCGACACAGCTGTACCTGACCCGGGAATCTTGTGCGTGAGATTACCGACTTTGCGAAGTACCAAGCCATCGTTAACTGGGCAAGCCGCTCGCGCGATGCCGGCGAGCTACTTCCTCTTCCGAAAGAATTTGGTCGGCACACCCTGAATCCGTTTCGGTAACAACATTTGGGAACATGCTACGACCGGTGTGCCACTTCACCGCCAGATCGTCTCCGATACTCTCAACAAGATCGAGGCCCACGAGCTCAACAAAAAGGCGACATGGCGTATCAACGGCGAGTTCGTCTCCAAGAGTTTGGCACTACGGCCCTAGCTTCCAGACGGCAAACAGCGGAATCTATTCCGCATTCCATCTTCATTGGCCATTGCCTGTCTCTTCCTGTCGCATCATGCCCTTGGTATCGGAGGCCGAGGCTTCTTGTTCCGCCGCCGACAATTCTCGGTTCGAAGTTCGAAAGCAGGTCGCGGTCTTCCAGGACCGGCAGATCCTGTATCATTTCCTCATCTGCAGTCTGCGGATCGCTCCATGGTAGCGTGGGTGTGCCAGGACGTTCGTAAAAACCGATCCAAAGAGTCGCAAGCAAAAGCACAGGGCGGCAAGCGCCACGCGCGGCCAGACCTTCAACGAAGGCCACCGCCACTCTTTGATCACCGCACCAGCCGCGAGCGCACGCACACGCACATCGAACGCAAGGGAAGGTCCAATTACGGGCAGTTGGTCCAGCAGTACGGCGACGGCACGGAATTGTTCCATGCGGAGTCTGCAAGAGGCACATGCCGCTAAATGCTTTTCAATTTCCGCACGTCCTTTTGCCTGCAGCCGCCCATCGATGTAGGGCAGGATCCCACTTAGTATTTTCGCGCAACTCATCGCCCTGTTTCCCTGCCCTTTGCTCTTATACCGTTCCCCGGTGACAAATACCCAACTCTATGCGCTAACTGATCGACACCGCGATTTGCCGTGCGAGACCACGAACCACCTGCACGAACTCATCGGAACTGCTCTTCTGCTCGCATGCGAAACACGCAGCGACGGCGTCACCGCAAAAACCGCGCAGTGTGAAAAGCCGCATTTTTTCTCGACCAAACAATTTCAACACCGAAGAGAACACTCGTTTTGAGAGACGACAGTCTCAGGACCTCTACTCTTATTGGTTATGCTGTCAGTGCGGTTCTGATCCTTTCTCCGTACGAGCCCACATTTCTTCGGAGCCAAGTCCAGACCGCGCAACACTTCACGCAGTCGTTTTCGCGCCTTGTGCAATTGGGACTTTGAATTCCCGACCGAACATTCAAAGATGCTTGCGATCTCATTGTGTTCGTAACCATACACATCGTGGAGGATAAACATTGCCCTGTAGCCCTCGGGTAGCTCCCTGATCGCGGCCTGCAAATTGATTCGATCGAACAACCCGCTCAACCGCAAGTCCATAATCCCGAGTTGGACTTGTGTCGAACTGATCTCATCGTCGCTTTCGGTGGGACTGTCCAGAGAACTCATCGTTAGCCTCTTCTTGCGAAACCTCATGAACACCAGATTGGCCGCCAACCGGTAGAGCCAAGAAGAAAAAGCCGATTCGCCCCCGAACGTGTGAATTTTCCGAAAGAGCTGCAGGAAAACATCTTGTGTAAAGTCTTCTGCCTCCACCGGATCACGCACCAGCCGCAGACAGAGTGCATATATCCGTGGGGAGTGAAGGCGATAAATATCTTCAAAGGCCTTCGAATCGCCTTGTTGCGCCAGGCGAATCACCTCGTCCGAAGAAGGGCCTCGCGATTTCAGAAGCCGCGTTTGTCCCGACTTCACGCCGGGGCTCAGCCTCCTGCTATTTGAGAAATCCTCCGTCTTGAGCGAAGGAACCCCGGACAAGGTAGACTTTCCACGGATGTTCAACGGGCTAGCGGAGCCCCTGGCGGCCCACTGTTCGTGTAACATGGTGATCCTCAACCTCCCCCGAAGCACGTGGCGTTGCCGCGCGCTGTTGCAAAAACTCGCGGTCATTTTAAGAATCAGCGGTTAGCAGGGTGCGCCAACGCCGCGACCCGATAACTGCTCAACCTGATCTTGCCGACGCGCATTCCCGCCTTCCACCGGCTGCGTCTCCGGAGATTTGCGCATTGCGCGCACCACGAACCCCGCTTGACTTTTCCTGGTGACGCTTGCCATCGATGCCCGAGCGCGCATTCCCATCGCAGCGGGGTGTCCTTATTGATGTAGCGGTTCGACAGACACTTGCCGCCCTGGTGGGCCGCCAACGAGTGAAACTGATCGAGAGTCAATTTCTGATTTCTGGCGCAAACAGGGCACCAAGAACCTCTTCTGATCGATACAGGCACCGCGCGCCAGCGGTGCCCTTTTTCACACTCCCACACCAGCTTACTCTTCGAGTTTACATATTCAGTTGAAAGGCAATGGCCGCCACGCCGTTGCGCCAGCTTCTGCATTCTCTCGATGGAGTCTCTTATGCCGAACTTACGTCGCAGGTTGTAGCATTCCAGGCACCAGGTCCCGCGCTTCCGTTTGCCTCCTTTCACATTCGCGGGCGTCGCTTTCCACCGGTGTCGCCGCTTACATTCCCACAGCAGCGGCTGGCGATTGTTGATGTACGTCGTGGAGAGACATTTTCCTCCACGCCTCCGCGCAAGCCGCCGCATCGCCTTAAGTTCGAGTCTCTGATTGCGGACGCAATAGGGACACCACTTGCCGCTCTTAATCGATGCGGGAGTGGCTGTCCATTGATGGCCTGCCTCGCACTTCCACCGTAGATGGGTCCTTACATTGACATAATGGGTCGACAGGCAGCGGCCTCCTCGTGAGGAGGCGATTTCCATCATTGCATCTAGGGATAGACGGGCCACATGAGCGCAGTGTGGGCACCATTGTCCTAGCTTTACTAGTACAGGAGCCGCCTCCCATTCGTGTCCAGCTGCGCACTTCCAGCGAAGCTTTGTATGGTTGTTCAAGTAATGATCGCTTACGCAATCCCCTCCGCGACACGCAGCCAATGTCTGCATTTCATCGAGAGTCAGCCGTTTTCTATGGGCACAAGCCGGACACCAGCTACCTTTGCTCACATTCGTGGGCATTGCATTCCACTCGTGTCCGCGCCAGCACCTCCACCGCAACGGAATTCGAGTTGATGTATCGTCTCGAGATGCACTTCCCACCTCGTCGTTGCGCGAGCCGTCGCATCTGCACCAGAGTAGACTTCCTCATATGGGAGCCTCTTAAGAGCTAGGAGCCAGATGGCCCACCTTCCGACGCCTCTGTTTCGTTGCAGGTCGCGGCTGTGCCCCCCACCTGTTTCGCAAGCGATCTCCGGTGAAGAGAGATCGATCCAACCAGAATTGGACGAATGAAGACGCCTCACGAGCGCCGGTCCAGCGCGCTCGCGGGCATGTTTGTGGGGCGAGAACCCTAGAAGTGGAAGCCTAATTCGACCGTTTCGGTCCGGGGCGTCACATAGTGCGTGCCGCTAAAAGTGGAAATGAAGTTGTATAGCGCCTCCTTGTCCGTCAGGTTGATAACGGTGAAGCGCAAGCTCCAGCGGTAACGATCGCCCTTGAACAAGTTGTCGTCGCCCACGGCAACGTCGAACAGGTTGCGTGGCTTGATTCGTTGGGGATTCTTGTCGTTATTCTCTGTTCCCGGTGCCGGAATGGATACATACTTGGCACCGTATTCCGATGCCGGGCAGAGATTAGGACCGTAGGACGAGCTGATCGGGGTCGTCACAGTCGCATAAACGTTCCCGCAGAACAACCCTGCCTGGGCCTGTTGGTCCGGAGTTAGGCCCGACACATCGACCAAGTCATTGGGTCCACCGCCATTCGGCCCGTTCGGGCAAGATTCCCCTCCGAAACACGGCACCGGACCTGCCACCAAGCCGCTGTCGTAGCGCCAGTTCCACCCGATCCAGGGTGCGAACTTCTTCCATGGTGCTTGGTACTGTAAGTGCGCGGTCATGTTGTTCAGTTCGTCATGGTCGATTCGAAATACAGAGGGTCCCGCGGGCGACGGAGGCGTGGCGCCAATACCGCTAACCTGTGGAGTAAAGAATCGCGCCGCCACGCTGGACGTCACCACATACGCCGTAAACCCGTGGGTGTTCGGTACGGACAGACGGATGGCATACCCCGGGATTTTCGATTTGTTCCATTCGATCGGATACGTAATCGGAGTATCGCCAAGGACGCTGAAATCGAACGCCCGCTGCGTGTACTTCCAGATGTACTCGCCATCGATCACAAGGTACTTCCCAAACGCCTGCTGCAGGCCGGCGTGATATTCATTCCGATGGCCAGGACTCAGCGGTGGTATGTTTGACGACACGCATTGCCCGCCCGGTACCGACTCCTGAAGATCGAAAATCACCGGGTCGTTGCAGCCCGTGCTCGCCAGGATCAGATTTTCGTTAAACGGTGTCTCCATCGTGCGGGCGTACGAAAGCCGCAGCACTGTGTTGGTCTTTTTGATGTTGTACGCCACGCCCGCGCGTGGTTCCGCAAGTCCGTCGCTGGAAATACCACTGTATATATCTCCCCGCAGTCCCAGGTACACACTCCAGTTTCTAATGCTGATTGTGTCTTGCACGTACATCGCCGCTTCCTTGATATTTGTGCTCCTGTTGAATTGGTACAGGCCGCTGGTTGTTTGTCCTGCCGGGCAACCGTCGGACGCGGGCAACGGCGCCGTTCTCGTCAAGTCGTAACACCCCAGCAACGGTATGAACGCCGGATTCGCTGTCCCGCCGACGTTCCCAACACCGCCGCATCCCGTAGGGGAGGTTATCAGCGGGTTCGTGTTCACGCTTCCGTCCGCATTCAAGCAAACGGCGTTCACTGCCGGATCCACGATTCCGAAATGATCATTTTCGGAAAGCGCAGTGTTCTCGAAGTCGACGCCTGCCTTTATATTGTTTATTCCTTTCACGTACGAGACACTGGCCCGAATTCCGGCATTTGCTAATGTGCGGTACTGGCTAACGGTCTCGAGCTGGAGATCAGGTGTCTGATCGGCGAAGGGATCCCCACTGGGATAGTAATTGTACCCATCGCGCCGGAACCACCCACCCAGCGTGAACACCGTCCTCGAATTAATCAGCCGCGTCCAAGTCGGCGCAATATTGATTGTCTGGATCTTTGAGCGCTGATCCTGCGATCCTACCGGAACACCGGTGGGCCCCAGGCCTCCGCAGTTGCCTATCTGTCCCGCCGGGCACGTGGGATCGACTGCATTGAATGTCCATCCGGTCGCGAACTGCGCATCGTAGGAATTGGGTGTTTGAAACCACGACCGCGTGTACTGGAAGTTGAGGCTCAGTGTGTCCGCCGTCGACGGCTTGTAATCTACACGGTCAAAAATGTTTTCTTCATTGCCCTTATCATGAAAGACGTTGAATTCCGGTCCGTCCAGAAAACGGCCAGTGTTCAGGGCATTTGCGGAAATAAAGTTACCCAGTTTGTCGGTGCCATATCCTGCGTCAAACCCGCCATTTACGGTTCCGAACGCTCCGTAAGAAGCGAACACGTCTCCATGAGGCTGTTTCATGTCGAGGCCCGAACGCGTGGTGGCCACGATCACTAAGCTCGTCTTGCCTCCAAATTCGGCCGGTGGGGCGCCCGCGATGACTTCCATCGATTGAACCGCATCCGCCGGGAGTTGATTGGAAAACACTTTACTTTGCTGATCGGTGATCGGCTGTCCGTCCACCGAGAACGAATTCGAGGCATGATCACCTAGCCCGTGGAACAGTCCGTTGGAATCCGCTGCGACACCGGGACTTGTGAGCGTTACCAGAGAGCTAAGTTCAGAAGTCGCGCTTTCCAGCGGTACGTTTTGGAACAGTCCACGGTCTACGTCGGTATGATACGTCGGATCGTTCTCCACCAGATCCGCGCCGCTGGATTCCACCGTGACCGACGTCACCTCCGTTCCTACCTTCAATCCCACTTCGACATTCGTAGGAACCGCCGACCGTACTTGTACATCCTGGGTATACGTGGCGAATCCCGTCACCGTCACCGTCATGTGGTAGACATCGAAAGGAACATTTAGGAATTTAAAGCTTCCGTCACTGCCACTCGACGTCGTTCGCGTATAACCGCTCACTGCATTCTCTATTTCCACGGTGGCCTTCGCCGCAACGGCGCCGGATGGATCCTTCACCACTCCTTGAATCGACCCCGAACCCGCGGTTTGCCCCGCAACACTTGCGACATAAACAGACACAAATAGCACCACCACTGCAAAACTTCGAAGACCGTAATGCATTCTTCCTCCAAGCTCCAAAAGGGAGCGATTTAGGTGAGCGTTGGTAGGTCCGCTAAAAAGAAAGCGATCGCGCGGCCTTGAGGGACCGGCGCTGAATGGTTGGAAATAAACCTCGATTTAGAGCAGGGCTTCCGTTGGAGGCGCACGAGCGGGGGAACCGAAGGAGAAGTCTTCCTCGTGAAGGAATAGAGTCGGTTGCTCGACGGGTCCGGTGGGTACCAGGGCTGCAAATGGCACACACACCGCTGCCGTAGCCACTATGCCGGTGTGCGCAATTTGGCACAGTTGGCAAGCCGCTTGTTCTTGTCCATCAGGATGGCTATGGGAAACGGCCTGAACGAGGAAAATGAGGGCGACAACGGCCAAGGCAACACCCATCGCCCTGGCCAAACTCTGCTTAGGTATAAACCTATTCCTCATCCCGCAGTGGACCTCACCCCAATGGCCTCTTGAAGCGCGCCGTTACAAGAGAGTGTGGATGGTAACACTGATCGACGCAGAAGCAAATGCACTTTCCCTGACAGGGAACGAAGCGCTTTTCGGCAACAAACCGTTTCCTTGCCCAGGTTTGCGTGCCAAATTTAAAAACAACCCCGGTTCCCGTAAAAAGTTGCAGCCATTCATGCAGATATCGTCTTTTTGTTTATCTCGTTTGCCGAACCCGTGAACCTTTCATTTGCTCGAAGGCCAGCGTTGGAGACCAGCTATGGCGTGGACTTATATCAGGAGATATTCCGGGATGTACAACCGGCCGGTTCCTTGGCCAATTCCAGCTGAGCCCGTATCCTTCAGTGGTGTTCTACCTGTGCTCGGTAGCTTCCATTTGCTCTCGCAACTTTCACCGACATTCGGACTAGCTGCGGGCATTGCCGAAAAGCTCAACACAATTGCTGACGAGTTTCTGCCGCATTTCTTCGTAGACCTTCGAGTTGCCAACCACTCGGAAATTGGCCAGGCGAGTCAATACAAGCGTTATTTGCAGAAAACCCGTCTTTGCGATTCATCCTAACACTTGTATCTGAGTCTTTTAATAGATAATGCAAACTGAGTATCATATCTTGCGAGCGAATAAAGGGGTGGATTGACGTGGAAGAAGGTACGAGGCGCGTCCACAGATTCGTCGAGGCTTTCGAGAAACTCTATGGAAGGAAGCCCAAACCAGAGGATGCCGAGGGAGATTTCAAGCATCAAGTTGCGGAGGACATGCAAATGAGCGTGGGGGGAGCACGTTACTATCTCCGGTTGGCCGCCGAACAGGAAAAGAAAGAGACCTGAGTTGGCCACGCGAACCGGTCCATCCCACGGAAATCAAGCACTGACGAGATGGGTGTTTAGCGATACTAATCCTCCAAAGTAGCTCAGTCTTCCGAAGAGGCTGCCGAGGATGTGACTGAGATCTGTCAAAACCTACCTCGAGTAATCCTGCAAATGAGTCTTCGAATCTCTTCTGGACATGAGGTTTGCTCCATCGTCTCTATGAGTTAGTGGCTTCTGGCCTTGGCGCGAAGAAACCTCGTACCAATCGGTTCGTCGAAGCGAGCGGTGGGAGCAGCCTTGCCGAATTCAAGATGAATGCCATTTCCGAAGAGACGTGAATGAAGGCGGCCAGCAAAGGATTCAGAAATCCGAACGCCGCCAGACCAACGCCGACGGTGTCCACAACCAGCGTCCCAACGAAGTTCTGCATAATGGTGCGCCGGCAGCGCCGGGCGATCGAAAGAGTTTCGACAAGCTTCGATAGATCATGGCCAATGAGGACAACGTTGGCGCTTTCTCGTGCTACGTCGGTGCCAGCTCCCATGGCGATGCCCACGGTTGCTTTCATCAGCGCGGGGGCATCATTCACACCGTCACCCACCATGATGACGTTCTGATGGTCTTTCGTGAGCCGGGAAACAAATTCGAGCTTATCTTCGGGCAGAAGCTCCGCGGCGATCTCATCGACACCCAACTTCCTACCGATGTCTTCGGCGACTGCTTTGGCGTCGCCCGCAAGAAGAACAGTTTTCATTCCCATCGCCTTCAGATCTTGAATCGCCTTCGTAGCTTCGGGTCGAAGGGTATCGGCCACCGTTAGGGTTCCCAGAAGTCTGCCTCCGCGCGCCACAAAGATCTCTGAATCCGTCTTCGAGTTCGTGCCCTCTGGTAGTTCAATGCCGTGGCCCGCGAGAAACAACCGATTGCCCGCGATTAATTCGACGCCCGCCCGGGTCGCTACGACGCCCTTGCCGGGCGTGTATTCAAAACATTCCGGCTCTTCGGCAGCAAGGCCCATGTTTGCAGCTTTCCTTAAGATGGCCCTGGCCACGGGATGCTCCGAACGTACCTCTGCCGTCGACGCTGCCTCCAACAAATCAGCGGCCGCTATTTCAGTGGCGGGACGAACGTCCACGACCTCGGGTGAGCCGTATGTGAGCGTTCCGGTCTTGTCCAGAAGAACCGTGTGGATGCTGGCAAGGGATTCCAGATAGATTCCACCTTTGATAATCGAGCCGTGTTGCGCAGCGCGCCCGACGGCCCCGAGGATTGCCAAGGGCGTTCCTGCAGCGATTCCGCATGCGCCGGCAACGATCACGACCGAAATGGTTGAACGCACATTATGAGTGACGAGGAATGTGAGGGCCGCGGCCCCTAGCGCGAAATAAAGGTCGATTCGCCCACACTTCGTGCACACCGAGCTAAAGCTCAAAGGGCTTACAAAGCGAGTGAGGCAACCCCGGGCTTTGTCGGTTGAAGAACTTCAGAGTCTCTGGACGCATCTCGACGAAGACACGCGGACAATGTCCATGGTGGCGGCATCCCTCGGGCTTCGAGCAAGTGAAATGCTTGGGTTGCGTTGGGAAGATTTCGACTGGAAAAGTTTGCGAGTGAAAATCCAGCGGTCCTGGGTCTACGGCAGGGTCGAAGATGTAAAAACCCAAGGCTCGGAAAAGTGGTTGCCACTGGACACGAATCTCGCAGACATCCTGCGCCGGCACCGGGAGAAAAAGCCCGATGCGTTGTTAGGAACCGGTTGGGTCTTCGTCAGTCCTTTCACAGGCAAGCCCTGGTGGGCGCACAAACTTGTGCGGTATCACCTCCGGCCTGCCGCGGAGAAGGCTAAGATCGGTCGAATCGGTTGGCACACGTTTCGTCACACGTATTCGACTCTCTTGCACGCCTACGGAACTGACATGAAGGTTCAACAGGAATTGCTAAGGCACTCGGACATTCGGACGACCATGAATATCTACACGCACACAGTGTCACCGGCACTGCGGGAAGCGAATAGCAAAGTTGTTCGAATGATTTTGCCGGAGAAAAAAACGGCGTGAAATTGCTTACCAAAACGCGGGGGCAATCCGGGGGCTGCAGTAGTTCCAGCCCAAGACAACAAACGACTTACGACTACAACACATTCCACAGAGTTCCTTTAGATTCTGCGCCTTGATAAATTCGATCCCCACGCCCTACCAAACCCTCCGGCATATTCACTGAGTTCGCGATGGTCGTAGCCTACCTCATGCTCCGGGGGAGGCTTGAGCGGATCGAAAGAAGGGCCAGTTCCAGCTCCACTGGGCCTGCTATTTTCCCATGGCGTCCAGATGCTTGTACCGCACTGATCCTCCATTAGTCAAACCATTGGTTCGCTGCACATACACATAGGAATTCTGCTGCGCCGTGAACCTCGCTGAAAAGTCACCGTGACATTCAAACTGAGAATATTCCTGAGGTGCGGTGCGACGATGCCGCCCCGAGCGTGTCGTTACTCAATTACAAGCGCTAGTGTGGTAACAAAGATTCAGAGTACGCATTTGTGGAGTCAAACACGGTGCGGGCGCCGGCGACATACAGCAAGTGCCGGCGCCCAAGGCTTCCAGAGTGGTTGTTCATCGAGCTGCGCAAACTGACTTGCGCTGGTATCGCTGCGCAAGGAACGATGAAGTGGAAACGGCTTATGGCCACATATTCACTAAGTTTGCGACGTTTACGCTGCCCAAGCCTGTAGAGAAGTCCCAACCGGGGCGCGCGCCGTACGCGATGCTCAGGTAATTATCCGTGGTGGAAAGCACGCCGTAGTCGGCCGCGGAAGGGTCGTAGCAATTGTTGGTTCCGTAGCAGGGAACATTATTGTTGCCAACAGTCACGTCATGAAAGACGCAGGAGGTAGAGATGCTGTTGCCTTTCGTGGCGTTGCAACTGTCTAGCTTCGAGACGTCCGGATCCGACGTGCTGCCATATTCCGCGCGAGCCAGGTCGTAATAGATTGGATTGGGATCGCCCTGGGGACCGCCGGCCTTCTGGTTGATCAATGCCTGGATGCTGGCGTATTGCGGGGCACTATACGAGGTGCCGCCGCCGCTGTTGTAGAGCGTGTCAATAGGATTTGAATAGTCGCACGGCGCCCCGCCTTGATCAGCATCTGACATGCAGAAGAGCACCGCGTGAAACCAAAACCCATTCGAAGTGAACAAGGAAATGTCCGGTAGGTCTCGATGACCGTCATTGGGAACCCCGTAAACTCCTTTCTGCCAGTACGGCTTGGCATAAACGAAGCTAGGAGCGCCACTTCCGGCAACTATATTGAGGAAGGACGAACCAATGGCGATGTTGCAGAAGGAAATGCCGTTATTATATCCGTAGTATTCGAAAAGTACACTGCCGGCGCAAGAATCGTTCCAGGGTGTCTCGGGAATGTACGACTTGGCAGACTTGCCTGTGGAGCTGTTCGTCGAACTCCAGTACAGGCTATTGTCGTTTTCCGCGGTATCCAGAAAATCGGTGCCGCCGGTGGCCACATTGTAAGGAGTGGACGCCAGGCCGTTTGCCGCGATTCCGGCTTGCGCATAAGTGGCGGTGTTAAAGTCGTCGCAACCCGCGGCGCCTCCATCTCCGGCCGCAACGAAGACTGACACGCCTTCAAGTGCGGCTTGTTGCCACAAGGCGGAGACATATGCATTGCCGCTCGGTCCGAGGCCGGATTCGCACTCGATATAGCTCAGACTCATGATCGGCGGAGGAGTTCTGCCGTCTAGCAAATTCTGGGCGGCAATGAATCCACCGAAATTCGTGGTGCTGTTGGCGCACGAAGCGAGATCGACGTTTGCGTCGGGGGCGACGGCGCCAGCCCACTCGGAATCGATAGCAGCCTCTCCTTCGGCAGCGTTCTTGCCAGGATCGGTGCATCCTGGTCCCGGATGGATTTGGCTGAGCTTGCCCGAATAGGAAGAAAGTCCAAACTTCGACCGAAAAGTATCCCAATCTGCCGGATTGATGTCGGTGACTTCGAGCACTACGACCGTTTGACCTTTCCCGGAGATTGGCTTCTTCGCTTTGTAGAGCGGAGTCACGTTGTAAATGGTGGCGAAATCCGCGGGTGCCTCGTCGTATTGCACGGTGCCGTCAAATCCATCGGGACACCCAGTGCAAGGAAACGTGAAGCTGGGCTTGGGTTTCTTGAACAGCGGCTTAGGCAAGAAATCGTTCAGCGAGACAACTCCTGTTACTACCGAGGCCAGCGCCGCGGGAATGGAAAGGTCGCTGGCATTGGCGATATGCTGCTGGCCGTTCACGTTGTACTGATGAATTTCGGCTTGAAACGCATCGCGGACTTGCCCTGCTGTCCCGGAAACATCAATGGTTAGCCCGCTCTTTGAAACTCCGTCGATCCGAAAGCCGTGCGAGGTTAGCCATTGCACTACGGCATCGATGTCTTGCTGTGAAGGGCCGAATCTGGTCCCTAGTTCATCGGCGGTAAGCCAACGGTGATAGTTGGCGGAACTCGGGTCTTGTTGTTCTCTGATGAGCTGCTGCAGAACCGTTTCTTCCTGAGCGCCACGCTGGAGCTGAATAAAGATGTGTTCCATGGGGAAGCTGTCGGAGACTGGCCCGCGGTCATATTGAGCCAGGGCCAATGGATGCGTGCTGCCTGTGAGTCGAACTAATTTCGATTCATCGACGGGCGCCACAATCCGTGCGGCCACTGTGGGCGATCCATCCTGAGCAGCCACGATTGTGCAGCTTGAGAAAAGTAAAACCGCAAGGACACTAAGGAGCCACCTCGCCCCCGCGAGTTGGACACACCGACGTAGAACCATGAGCAGCCTCCTTCGAGCTTTCGATTCACACCACCAATTCCCCGGGGACATCCGGGCGTCGGGAGTATACCCGACTTTTGTGTAGTTGGGGGACTGAGCTGTTGACGCTTCGGTGTACCTGATCCAAAAATCTTTGCAGACTTGGGGATGGGAAGGGAAAATCTCTGGATAGAGGCCGGTGGTCCCTCCGGCAAATTTCGCAAAAAGTGGGTACAAGCGAATGAAGGCATACGATCCAGGATCAGGGCCTTATTGTGAATGGCGCAATGCCATTCTCTTCAGCCTCATCTTAGTTACGTTCTGCACAGTGCCTGCACGGGCGCAGGATGCGGCGGAGGCTGCCCGGCAACAGAAGGCGGCCAAGGCGGCGGAACAGAAGGCTCCACAACACGTTTACACCGAAGACGACCTGAAGCGGAGCGTAATCCTGACACCGGAAGACCGGGCGCGAGTCGAGGCTCGAAAGAAGCAACAGAACACCATTCCTGGTGAAGAGAATGCGGAACAATTGCCGAAGAATGACCTAGACACCGAATCGCTGGGTGAAATCGCGCGACGATACCGGTTGGAAAAGGCTGCTCGAGAGGCAGAGCTAGCCATGAAGAAGAAATTCACACCGTTCTCGTATGAAGTGCCCATCAACATGCTCGCGGCGCCCGCGCCACCGGTTGCGCCGCTGACAGCTCCGGCGTTGAGTATTCCATTGGTTGAGGGAGCGAGGCCCCGGGTTCCGGGTCTGTCCCCTGATTCCGCACCGCGCGCGCCCCACGCCCATATGAGAATTTCTCCGTTTCAGCCACGGCCGGTGAACGGATCGAGTTTTGCGCCGCCTGCGGCACTGGTCTTTGCTCCGACATCACCAGAACCGCCGAGCGTGGCAAGCCCAACGGAAAAGCCAGTCATTGCGCACCCGTTGGACCACCGGGTCCTACATCCGTCAGAGAAGCACCTCGCGCCCCTCGAAAAGAACAGCGTTCGCCCGCTGGAAAAGAACGTCGCCCCGGTGGAGAGGTTTGGACCATCTCGTTCTGTACAGCCTGTCGCTCCCCTTGCGAACGCGAAGCGCGTGCAAGTGCAGCGCGGGCAGAGTTGGTGGAAACTTGCGGAAGTTTATCTCGGTAACGGGGCGCGTTGGCCCGAATTGAGAAGGATGAACGCGGATGCGGGTGGCCCGCCGGAACTGCTGAAGCTGGGAAGCAGCGTTGTGGTTCCAGGGGCGGCAAAAGCCAACCAGGCTCCCGAGCACACCGTCAAAGTGCGTAAAGGCGATTCGTTATGGTCGCTGGCGCATGAGTACCTTGGCCGGGGAACCGCGTGGATCTGCTTGGCAAATGAAAACCCACAGATTGTAAATTTCACGCATCTGGCGATAGGCACGAATGTGCAACTGCCGACCGGCGATGCATTAAAGGCCTGCCAAGAAGAATCTACAAAACTGGAAAAGTAAAGCCGACTTGGCGACCGGTTCCGGACTCGGTTAAGCCGCTGCCCCACTGGTGTGCGTGCGCGGCACGGTATCATACCCGTTGCGTTTGAGGTAACGATACAAGCTGGTACGGCCAATGCCCAGGATTTGTGCGGCGCGTAAACGATTGCCGTTGCACATCTGAAGGACCTTCTGGATGTGGACCTTGCGTACCTCGTCGAGAGAGAGGGGCTGCCAATCGTCGTCATCACCGGTTAGCCGTGGGGTGCGGTGTTGAAACTGCTCGGGTAAATCGCTGAGGTCGATGAAGTCACCGGTGGCCGTGATGCAAGCGGTCGAAATGACATTTTCCAACTCGCGGACATTGCCGGGCCACGGATGCTGCAGGAGAACGGTCTGGGCGCGTCGCGTCAGCCCGGCGATATCCTTTCCGTAAGCATCATTGTATTTCTTCAGGAAGAATTGAACGAGAAGGGGGATGTCTTCCAGGCGTTCGGCCAGCGACGGGATGCGAATCTGGATCGAGCTTAAGCGATAGAAGAGATCTTCCCGAAATCGGTCGGAAAGTACTTCGGCGCGAAGATCGCGGTTGGTGGCGGCGATCAAACGGACGTTGACTTGCTTGATTTCTGGCGAACCGACACGCTGAATTTCGCGGTTCTGGATGACCCGGAGAAGTTTGGCCTGCATGGCCAGCGAGGTTTCGCCAACTTCATCGAGGAAAACAGTGCCACCGTTGGCGTATTCGAACAGGCCCGGGCGCGTGTCGGTAGCTCCGGTGAACGCACCGCGAACATGACCGAAGAGCTGGCTCTCCAGGAGAGTATCCACCATAGCGGAACAGTTACAGACGGCCAGGCGCTGCTGGCTGACAGGGCTGATCTGATGAATCGCGCGCGCGACCAACTCTTTGCCGGAACCCGTGGGGCCGACAAGAAGCACGTTGGTGTAATGGCGCGCTACCTTGCGCGCGAAATCAAAAACTTCCAGCATTGCTGGACTCTTACCGATGATGCCGTGGAACTCCAGGTCTTTCAGGAGTTGCTCTTCCAATGCCCGCACGCGACGGCGCTGATCGTAGAGCGAGGCGACATCATCGAGCATGCGCTTCAGGCGGATCTGGTCGATGGGCCTGGGAAGAAAGTCGGATGCGCCGCGGCGAATGGCTTCGAGCGCTCCTTCCAGCGTGTATTCTGCGGTCATTAAAATGAGATGAATCCCAGGATCGCAACGGAGTGCGCGCGCGAGAAATTCGTAGGGATCGTGAGTGTCCAAGTGAACGCTGGCGAACACCAACCGGCAACAGCCGACGCGGATCAGTCGCAGAGCCTCTTCCGGATCGCTGGTGGAAATGGGCTCGTAGCCCATGTCCATGATTAAGGTGGAAAGCCCGTCGCGCTCGACCGGGTCGTCATCGAAAATGCACGGAGTCAGAGAAGCGCGTGGAGTGGAAACTTCAATGGGTTTATAGGTGGCGGTTGTCATGTGAAACATTAAGGCAAACACTGTGCCAAAATTGCGGGCGAATGTTTCGGGGTGAAATGTGCTGGGTGAACAGAACGCCCAGCATAACTGGTGCAGCAGCATGGCCATAGTGACGGTGCAGAAGGATCGGTGGCGCTGAGCGGATCGGACTGGAGCAAATTCGCGAGAGGGAGGGGCAAAGATGAATGCCAGATCGGGTCATTGTCCCGAAGTGGGAGGAATCATGGAAGATTCTAAGCTGGAATTAATGCCCGAGTGCCACCTGGGGCTTTGCCACCGAGTGGCTGTTACACGTTTCAGTTCACTGTGGAGAGATCGTTGCTGTAACGGGGGACGACCGCATTGAGGCGGAATTGGTGATGGCCGTCGGGATCACAGCCGATGAACTCGACCTTGTAAACGATAGGAGGAGCTTGACCCGGCCCCTGAGGCTGCAGCACTCGGATGAAGACCAAGGCTCCATCAGGCAACATGCGTTGCAAGGAGATGTGCTTGCCAGCAAAATCGTCCCAGGCGAGATCGGATTTTTCGACGAAGAAGGACTGATTTTCGTCCCAACCGGAGACTTCGACGCGATAACACTCTGATTGCGCCAAGGCTTCGGACATGGTCATGACTGCTCCCTAGAAGCAGAGAGCACTTCAGCAGCCATGCGGCGGTTTCAAGGCGCTGGAAAGAAACCACATGTAGCGAGCGGAAAGCGAGAAAGAATCCATAATGTGCGAGAAAGAGACTTACGAGAAGAAGTGTGTGCCGCTCTGAGACAAATGTGTAACATTCGGGAAGTCTTATCACGCTTGCGGAGGACGTTGTTTACGTGCTTCGGCAGCTTACTAGAGAAGTATAGATTCGATGAAGTTCTCTACGTGCGGGAAAATGTAACGGAAAATTACCAGGCTCACCAGGATGCCGGGCAAGGCAAACGTGCCGCTCCGAATCCAATCGATATAACTCCGGGCTCGATCTTCGCTCATGAGCAGCATGATGACTGAACTGCCGTCGAGCGGCGGAACCGGCAGCAGATTAAAAACACCCAATAGGAGATTGAGAGAGAAAATAACAAAAAGGATGAGGGCAGCGAAGTCGTGAGGTCCGCGGTAATCCCACTGGATCAGGTGGAAGGCCATACCGACGCGTAGACCAAGCGCACCAAGAATCATGAGAGAAAAATTAGTGGCCGGACCCGCCAACGCCATTAGCGCAGAGCGATGTGGATGCCGCTTTGCCCAGTTGGGGTCATATGGAGCGCTAGCGAAGCCGATCATGCCGCCATTGAGGAGAAAGAAACTGAGCAGTGGGAATACCACCATGCCGTAAGGAGAACGCCGGATGTGCGGAATGGGATTTAGAGAAACTTGCCCGCCGAGAGCCGCGGTGTTGTCGCCGCCCAGTTTTGCGACCAGCGAGTGCGCCGCTTCGTGACAGGTGGTGGAGAAAAGAAAAACAACATAATAGATAAAGCCATAGACCAGGAGCTCGGGCGTGATATGTGGCATGAAGAATTCAGGTTAGGATTTCAGGCTTCGGAAAGCAAGCCGGAGGCGGTTAACGCAACCCGTCTTCTCCTTTGATTTGATCTTTGGTCAGGCCGCCGATGCGAGCGAGCGGGCGGCCGCTGTCGGTGACCGCGATGGCCACCAGAATTTCGTTCGCGCGCGGTGCATCGTTCACGCGAATTTCCATCCCATCGAAGTGGCTGCGCACAAACGCGGCGTCTTTGTGGCCCAACGGAATATCCAGCGGCGTACCGGTTCCACCGCGTTTTTTCGAAGACGGGATCAGGGCTGCGCCTTTGCCCAGGACTTTTCGAACGGTGGTGCCCAACTTTGGGTGAAGTATTGCGGCCGCGTGTTCGAGTTCACCATTTTCGCCGACTGCGGCGGCCTTACCATAGCTCTCGGCAGTTGGCCCGGAAAAGCCCAGAGCGGCGACTGCCCGTTGGGTTAGTAGCGCGCCCAGTTCTTCACCGATTTCCGTGAGTTCGGTTAGGTCCTGCACGTATGTGCCGGCAAAGGGATTTTCGATTACCGCTGCGGCAGCAGCGCGTCGCGTGGGAGGATTCACTGGTTGACCCATTTCGGTATGAGTTTCTTCTACGACCGTCACGATTTTGCGAATTGTGGCTTTCACCTGAGACCGTCCTCGCCTTTGATATCGGTAGCCTTTAAGCCGCCCACGCGAGCGTGAATGCGCGGACCGGTAGTCATCACCAATGCCAACACGATTTCGTCGGCACGCGGAGCGTCGGCTATTCCGACTTCCATGGAATCGAAGTGGCTGCGGACATAGGAGGCATTGATATGAGTGATGGGGACATCGAGGCGCGTGCCAGGTGCGCCAACTTTTTTTGTAGAAGGAACGATCGCTTTTGCGCCGCCCAGGATTTCGCGGATGGCGTAGCCTCCAGGAACGTGCCACAGCGCGCCATGCTCGAGTTCACCGGCTTGGCCAACGATCGCGCCTTTGCCGTAACCTTCAACCACTTTGGGATCGCCCCCGAGGGCGTGGACCAGCGATTTAGCCATCGCCAGCCCGAGCGGTTTCAGGTCGTCCATGAACCCGGCGATTTCCTCGACGTATTTTCCAGAATACGGATTGTGAATGACCGCAAGCCCGGCGGCGCGCCGGAGCGGCTTGGCAGCGGCTGGACCGCCTTCATGGAAGATTTCCTCGACGACGATGACGCGTTTACGGACGTTTACTTCAGGCATGGGTCCTCGCTGACGGTATGCGCATACAGATTCCTCACATCGGACCGCGGGCATACAGACTCGGTACGGCTGGCACAAACCGTTTCGTCTTACCGCTGGCCTGTGGATCGACGAAGCGCACATGGCCTTGCAAGCAGAGCGCAGCGGCATGGATGAGTCCCTGGGTGTGAAGTTCTTCGGCCACCCCTGCTCCGGCGCCGAGCGCTTCCGCGACCTCACTTGGTGAGAGTCGGCCGACCCCACGGGTGACCGGAAGATCAACAAGATCGGAGTCCGAGGAGATTTCACGGGCGGCCACTCGAGTTATCGATGGATTTCCAGGCAGGTCTACGGCGTTGGCAATGATTGTAGCGGCGGCGTCTGCTTCGGCGGCGGAATTCGCCAGCACCGTGACCGCGTCCGCGATACCTAGGGAGAAACTGCGACCTCGCCAGCCGCTGGTGGCAACGCCGCGAACCGGAATGCTTGAGGAAATTTCTACGGAGCCGAAGAGGGAAGGGTTGCCGGGACGCCCGACCATGCCGATTTTGTAGGTTTGCCCCGGGGCGAGATGAAAGGCAATGTCACCCCCGTTGTTCACGTAGGCGCGATCGAGCTGGGCCACGTCAGTCATGGCGGCGAGAACGGCTTCCGCAACCGCGCCTGCCACTGCGGCCATGGGCGTAATGAAGCAGCGACCCCGATAAGGAGTGACCGCGTCAATCATCCGTTTCGCGATGGGGCATTGGGGCACGACAGTGCTCGCACTATCAAAATTGCCGATCGCAGCGATGTTGGTGCGCAAAACGGGGAGCTCGGCACAGAGTTCGTCGAGGATAGTGACGAAACGACACGCGGCGGCTTTGTAAGCGCGTTGGATATCGGCGCGCGAAGCGTCCGCTCCGATAATTAGATCGATGGGGCCATCATTCAGGTGCAGACGGCGACCATTGGGAAGTATGCGGATTGTCGCACGCTCGTTCATTTTCGTGTATCGGTTTCGGCCGCCGGCTTGAGGGGCCACGGATTTTCGGGCAGGGAGGTGAGTTGCCGCTGCCGTTGCTTCCCGTGCAGAACATCGTCCAGCGGGCGCACATAATCCATGTGACCGCCAAGCGCCGCATATTCCGATTTCTTCAGCGTGAATTCGATGGGCGCTACGAGCGCGGGAGTGGGTACATAGCCGAAGGCATTCTCGGGCATGCGCGAGACGTCCACCATGAAAGTAATGCCGCCTCCGGGCCAGATGTATACAGGTGCGCCGCCGGAAGTAACACGAGTCAGGCTGCGCTTCACGGAATCGGTGAGCTTTACGGGATTTTCTGTAGCGCCAGCACGAAGCGAACCGCCGGCTCCCGCCATAAAGAGAACGGTAGTCTGCGCGGGCGCGCAATTTTCACGAATACGGGAGACGGTGTCCTGTAACTGTGGCGGCAACTCTTTTTCGACTGGCCGCAAGGATTCGTCCAGTTCGTAATAGGCGAAATGCTCCCCCGTGGTGCTGACCATGAGCAGACGGAGATGCGGCCACGCGAATTTGGGCTTGAACGGCTTGAGGATCGAGAGAGGGTCGGAAATATTTGTGCCGCCCCAGCCGGTGCCCGGTTGCGCGACCTGGAAATAGCGGCCGGGAGTGGAGCGGCGGCCCTGAATGGCGATGCCGGTTTCCCTGACGCCCAACATTTTGCCGGCTTGATGCTCCGAAAGCACACCGGTGATGTGGTCATCGACGACAACGACTTCATCGACTTTTCCGAACCATTGCTTGGCGAACATGCCGATGGTGGCGGAGCCACAGCCCACGCGCATCCGTTCTTCCTGCTGGCCGTTGACCGTGGGAGGCTTTCCTGCGGCCACAGTGATGCTGGCGCCGTCGTCGATGGTGAGGGCGACTTCTTTGCCGTTGCATAAATCGAGGAGAGTTTCGCAGGTGACGCGACCTTCGCTTTTGGTGCCGCCAGTTAAGTGATGGACGCCGCCGAGGGAAAGCATTCGCGAGCCATACTCGGCGGTCGTGACGTGGCCCACGGGTTCACCTTGCGCGCGCACCAGATTGCGTTCGGGGCCAAGGTGCCGGTCTGTGTCGATCTTCAGTTTCACCCCGCAATAACTGAAGATGCCTTCAGTCACTACCGTGACCATATCCACGCCATCCACTTCCGAGGAAACGATGAACGGGGCAGGCTTGTAGTCGGGATAGGTGGTACCCGCACCGATAGCGGTTACAAATGTGTCGTTGGATTTCTGAAGGGTGCCGTCCCATTCGCCTTCGCGTTCGAGAAAGGGCACTAGTGGAATGCCTTGCGATTTTGCGCGATCCAGCAGGATGTGTGGATCGACGCGTACAAGCTGCCCGTTGAAATTGCCGTAGCGGTCGCACGCGCCCGTTTGCCCCAGCTTGATGTAACAGAGGACCGGGCAGGCATCGCAGCGGATGGTGTCTTTGGGGAGGACTTCAGTCATGCGAGTTTTCCTGCGTTTCATTCTTGGTGCGGAGGGCGGCGAGGACTTTGTCCGGCGTGGCGGGAAGTTTATAGATGCGCACGCCAGCCGCGTCATAAAGTGCGTTCAGGATGGCCGGGGCGGTGGGAATCAGCGCTTGTTCGCCGATACCTTTCGCACCGAAAGGTCCCAACGGCGAAGCGTCTTCGATGAGAATCGATTCGACGGGAGGTACATCGCCGATGGTGGGAATCAGGTAATCGTGGAGATTTTCGCCCTTGTGGGGAATGAATTCTTCCATCAGCGCCATGCCCAGACCCTGCGCGACGCCGCCTTCGATCTGGCCTTCGATGAGCGTGGGATTGATGGCGCGGCCAACATCATGCGCAGCGGTAATCCTGATGACTTTCACTGTGCCGAGTTCGAGATCGACCTCGACCTCTGCCAGATGCGCGCCGAATCCGTAAACCGCATACGGAACGCCCTGGCCATTTTCATCCAGCGGCTTGGTGGGAGGATCGTAGGTAGCTTCGGCAGTGAACACGTAGCCGCGTTCGTCGAGGGGAAGTTTGCAAAGGTCAATGGATTCGACATGGGCACTTTCAACGAGTTGCAGCTTACAACTGGCGAATTCGATCCGAGCAGTTTCCGGCATTCCTCCGAATTGCAATATTTTCTTGCGCAATTCTTTACCCGCAAGCATGGCGGCATTGCCGCTTACGAAAGTCTGCCGCGAGGCCGAAGTTTTTCCGCAATCCGGAGACACATCGGTGTCTGCTGGAAGTAGATCGAAACGATCGACGGACACGCCGATAGCTTCGGCGCAGATTTGCGTAACTACGGTGAACGAGCCCTGGCCGATATCGACTGCGCCCATGTGAATGGCGATGCGGCCATTACGTTGCAGGCCAATGCGCATAGTAGAGGGATTTGGTAGGGAAGTGTTGCCGCAGCCGTACCACATTCCGGCGACGCCTACACCACGCCGGCGCGTGCCTCCATCTTGTTTGTTGAATGCGAGGGCTTCTTGGTGCGCGTTTATCCATCGCGGATGCAGCGCTTCGAAGCAGGCGAGCATTCCCACTCCTGCGCCGAGGACTTGGCCAGTGATCGTCGCGCTGTGGTCGTCGAGCGCGTTGCGCATTCGAAATTCAAGCTTGTCAATGCCGAGTTTTTCCGCCAGCGCGTCGTAGAGCTGCTCCTGCGCGATCGTACCTTGCGGAACGCCGAAGCCACGAAAAGCGCCCGCCGGAACCACGTGGGTATGAACAGCGCGAGTGAGCGCGCGATAGTGCGGAACCTTGTATGGTCCGGAACCATGAATGGGCACGCGCGCGGCAACCGTGGGTCCCCACGAGGCATAGGCGCCTGTGTTGAATTCCCCTTGCAGCTCCATCGCTAGCAATTTTCCATCCGCAGTGGCACCGGCGCGGCAATAAATCCTGGACGGGTGACGCTTGGTAGTACTGCGAATGGATTCTGGGCGCGAATAGACCATCTTCACGGGCCTACGGAGATGCCAAGCGGCTACCGCGAGGAACGGCTGAGTGGAGAGATCGAGTTTGGAACCGAAGCCACCGCCGACAGCGGTCGGAATGATGCGCACGGCATCTTCGGTTAAGCCCAGAATCGCGGCGATGTCCTTGCGCGACATATAGGGAGATTGCGTGCAGGACTGAATCTCGATGCGGTCGCCGACGCGGCGGGCGAAACCGGCTTCGGGCTCGATGTAGGCGTGTTCGATGAAACCAGTTTCGTATTCGGCTTCGACCACCAGGGCGGCTTGCCGAAGCGCGGTTTCCACATCGCCGTGAACGACGCGGCCGCGCACCAAAATATTGTCGGGACGGGAATCGTGGATGGCCGGCGCGCCGGGCATTTGTGCATCAGCGGGAGTGAGCAATGCGGGAAGTTCCGTCCAGGTGACAGGAAATTTAGCGGCATCGAAATTGGCCATCGCGGAGGGATCTCCGACGACGGCAGCTATCGCTTCGCCGCGATAGCGGGTTTCGTCTTCGGCGAATACAGGTTGGTCGGCAAAATTTGGATGAACACCGAAGCAGTTTCTGCCAGGGACATCTCGTGCGGTAAACACCGCGTGGAGTCCGGGCGTCTGCTGGATGAACCTCTCGAGATTGCCAAACAAGAATTGAGCGTGGGCGTAGGGAGAACGGATTACGGACAGTATTAGGGAATCTTCAGGCCATTCGTCAGCACCGTAAATGTCCTGCCCGGTGACTTTGCGATCGCCGTCCAGGCGAACGATGCGATGGCCCACGGAGCACAACTGCCTCCCAGATATTTCAATCGAAGACGGATTTGGCGCAGCGCTCAGAACAAGGAGCGAATCTTCTTCGGCAGATTGTGATGGCGAGTGGTTTGCATTCACCACTGCACGGATAATTTTGCGGTAGCCCGTACAGCGGCACAGGACGCCACCCAGCGCGTCCATGACTTCAGTTTCCGTGGGCGTGGGATTTTGTTCGAGCAAGGGCACAGCGGTGACCAGCATGCCGGGCGTGCAGATGCCGCACTGCGCTGCGCCGTGCTGGAGAAAGGATTGCTTGAGCCGGTCAAATTGTGGGGAAGACTCACGCAAACCTTCAATCGTAAGAACTTCGGCATCTTGAAGCTGGCCGACCGCGGTTAGGCAGGAGCAGACCGCCCTGCCATTCACTAGCACCGTGCAAGCGCCGCAATCGCCAGCGTCACAGCCCACCTTCGTGCCGGTCAGGCGAAACTCCTCACGCAAAACGGTGGAGAGGCGTGAGCCCGGGTCGGAGCGGACCGGTACGATTTTGCCGTTCAGCGCCATGGACAATTGAGTCAGCGTCTCCATTGTTCACGACACCTTGGATGCGCATTCCTGGAGCGCGCGGCGGACCAACGTTCGCGCCGCTTCGCGGCGATACTCAGCCGTGGCGCGAATATCGTCAATTGGAGAGATTGGCGAGAAGTGATGGGGTTCGAACGACCGATCCATCGAACTATCCACAATCGTGCCAACTAAAGCTTGCTCAAGCGCCGTGAGCCGAGCTGCTTTCGCGGAACACGAGCCAACACAGATGGCGGCCTCGCGGATGCGACGATCGGGATCCAATCGAAGGTTGGCCGCCACCATAACGATCGAGATCACCAGATAGCGGCGTGTTCCCAATTTCAGGAAGCTGGACGCGGCGTTTTCCCACCGGCGCGGAATTCGGACGGACGTGAGGATCTCGCCGGGCTGGCGCGCGGTCTTGCGATTGCCTTGAATGAATTCCGCGAGTCGAAGAATGCGGACACCATCCCGCGAGGCTAATGTCACTTCAGCATCCATCGCGAGCAGCGCCGCCACTCCATCCGCCGCGGGCGAGGCATTACAGATATTGCCCGCTATGGTGGCTTGATTTTGAATCTGAATCGAGCCGATTTCCCGGGCGGCGGCTCTCAAGCCATCGAACCCGCTGGGTAACGAAGCCTTGAGTAATTCAGTCCAAGTAGTTCGGGCCCCCAAGTGAAAAGAATCTGCGGAAGTACGGATGCCCGTCAATTCGGCGATGCCGGAGATATCCAGGATGGGTCCTTTAAGTTGGCTACCGGTGAAGGCGGGGAACAAGTCGGTGCCCCCGGCGAGGATGGTCGCGTTGGCACATGCGAGTGCGTGTAACGCTTCGTCGAGGGTGCCAGGTCGCAAGAACAACGAGATTCACTCCTGAATGGGCCCACTCAACGCCGGTTGAAAAATGCACGTGAGAGGAGGCTTCTACTTCTACAACGGCTGGAGGATTTTGTGAAGAGGGGTCGGCAGAAAAGCGCATCAGGTGGATCCGGCGCTCCTCGGCATGGTGCTCAACTACGACTCGCCTGTCCAGGATGAAATTTTTTTATCGAAGGGAGTGCGGTGGAAATGGGAAATGTTGTGGCATGCTAATTAAGAATGGCCACTTCTGACCAGCGGCTCGGCAGCGGCATTGCCGCCTTCCAGTTTTCCGGTTTTCGGCTTTACCAGATCGCGCGATTCTGCATCGTGTTTTGTACAGAGATGCAGTCCGTGGCTGTGGGCTGGCAGGTGTTTGAGATCACCAAGCGGCCATTGGACCTGGGTCTCACCGGATTGATGCAGTTTCTACCAGGCATGTGCTTGTTCCTGGTGGGTGGGCACACGGCCGATCGTTTCGACCGCCAAAAGCTGTTGACGACGTGCTTCGCGGGTTATGGGATGTGTTCCGCGCTATTGCTCGCAGCTACGTTGCGATTCGAACTGTCGCATCGCGTAGAGTCGGTGGTACCAATATTTGCGATTCTTGTGCTGGTCGGAGTGGTGCGCAGCTTCAGCATGCCGGCGAGCCGTGCGTTGCTGCCGCAATTGGTTCCCGAGGAGCATTTTCAGAGTGCCGTGGCCTGGAATTCGGGAATTTTTCAGTGTGCGACGATTCTGGGTCCGGCACTGGGCGGGCTTTTGTACGCGTTCTCGCGAGGTCCGGCGCTAGTCTATGGCGTTGCGCTCTCCGCCGCAGTCGCGTCTGTGATCACCATGCTGAAAATCAAAGTGCAAAGCCGGCCAAGGCCTCGGGAGCCGTTTACGATGATTACGGTGTTGGCTGGCCTTCGGTATTTGTGGACACACAAGCTGGTCCTCGGGTCGATCTCTCTGGACTTGTTCGCGGTACTGCTGGGCGGTGCAGTGGCTTTGCTTCCCGTGTACGCCAAAAAGATTTTGCGAACCGGACCTTGGGGGCTGGGATTGCTGCGAAGCGCTCCCGGAATTGGCGCTGGAGTGATGGCTTTGCTAATTGCATATAAGCCGATTCGAAGACGAGCCGGCGCCACCATGCTGTGGTGCGTGGGCGGGTTTGGCGTCTTCACGATTGTGTTTGGATTGTCGCGGAGCTTGGTGCTATCGCTGATTTCGCTGTTCTTTGTGGGCGCAGCGGATATGGTTAGCGTGGTGGTGCGTGGAGTGCTGATCCAGTTGGATACGCCCGACGAGATGCGCGGGCGCGTAAATGCGGTGGATATGATTTTCATTGGGGCTTCGAACGAATTAGGAGAATTCGAATCCGGCTTGGCGGCGCAGTGGTTGGGCGCGGTGCCGGCCGTGGTTTTGGGCGGAGTGGGGACGATTGTAGTTACCGTGCTGTGGGCGTGGATGTTTCCCGAGTTGCGGCGGGCCGACAAGTTGTCGGGTGCGAGAAGCTAAGTCAGAACTAAAGGCTCGCTCGACATCACCAAAAGCAGAGGAATTCGCGGTCCAGAAATCCCCCTGGAATGCGCATTCGATGCGGCTGGTCCTCTATTTGTGGTCGGGTGGTGGAGTAGTGCCGGGAGCGCTTGGGGTGTCGGGTGTAGCAGCCTGAGGCATCATGTGACTTGCGTCAGGAGGCGCAGCTAATTCAGCTTTCACTGCGGCAGAAATTTTGTCGGCATTCTTCAGGAGCACGCTAACCTGCCAGGTCTTGGTTTCGCCTAAGTGTTCACCGAAGGCGGGCATACCAGTCATACGGATGCCGTCATACGCGGTCCAATAGGTTTCCCAGACTTCATCGTCGGTCACGCCGGTCCCGCGAAATAGTTGCGGCGGGTGCGGAAACATGCCTTCGGCAATAGCCGTTCGGGGCTCACCTGGAAGCCCATGGCAAACCGCGCAATGATCTTTGTAGACCTTGGCACCGGCGATAAAATTGGTCTCATCGGCGGGGACGGGAGATGGAAGATGCGGCTTTTTGTCCAAATACGCGTGCTGGGCCATATGCGCGAGCTTGTGTTCAAAGGGCATTTGGTTCGCGTTGGTGGCCACCGGCGCATAACCACCGGCGAAATAGAAATACACCCCGAAGATGATGAGCAAAACGCCGATCACAACTCCTAAAATGATGCCCTTGAGCATGGTCCTCTCCTCGTCGAGACGCGCCGCAAAACAGTTGATGTATAAGACTGGCGGTAGTTTACGATGTGTTCCGAAAATCTGCACCAGAGATTTGTAGAACCCATTTGCCCGACACGGCCGAAACGACTGTGCGCTTCACTTCCGGTGTGCACTAGTGGTTTGAGCTTATGAGCTGCCGATTAGCCAGCCCGTGATGAATACGAGGACGCCGCCTACGATGACCTGAAAAGCGGCCTGCAGGAATGGTGTGTCCATATAACGGTGTCGAATATAGCTGATGGCCCCGAGTTCCACGGCCACTACAATCACGGCGATGGCGATCGCCAGATGGAATCGCGGAATGAGGAACGGAAGCGTATGTCCCAAGCCACCGGCAGTAGTCATAAGACCAGTCACCGTGCCGCGGATCCAAGGCGAGCCGCGCCCCGTCAACGAGCCGTCGTCGGAAAGCGATTCGGCGAAGCCCATGGAAATTCCGGCGCCGAGGCTGGCCGCCAACCCTACCAGGAACGCATCCCAGCTTTTTTGAGTGGCGAAGGCCGCCGCAAAAAGAGGAGCAAGCGTGGATACCGAGCCATCCATCAATCCCGCTAAGCCGGGCTGGACGAATTGCAGCATGAACAAGCGCTTGTGCGATTCTTCCTCGTCGGATCTGGCCTTTTCCGTCAGGTGTTTTTCTTCGTACTCGCTGGCCGCTCGCGTATGCTTTCTTTCTTCATCCGCTAACAGGTTCAACAGTTCGCGTGTGGGAACGTCCGTGGTACGAGTGGCAGCGCGCATGTAAAAGCGGCTGGCTTCCATTTCCATTACCTCGGCCTGACGGCGCGCGACCTTCATGCCAAGCGGGCGCATCATCCAGACAGGCCGGCGCTGCAAGAAGCCGCGGACGTCCTCCCGGCGAATAGGAGGAATGTGTTCGCCGAAACGTTGGCGGAACATAGCCAGCAGCCGGTCGCGATGGACGGCTTCTTCAGCACGCATTTCTTCGAACAGCTCGGCGGTACTCGGATAGGACTCGCGCAGGGCATCGGCGAATTCGCCGTAAATGCGGCCATCTTCTTCTTCGCTGGTGATAGCTAAAGCCAGAATCTCTTTTTCAGTCAAATCCTTGAATTTCTTGGGCATAGTCGATTGATCCGGGAAGAACTCTGGAAAGAGGATGGCATAAAAAGGGCCGCGAAGTCATCTGCGGCGAAGGATCGTCGAAATCTATGCGGCGCCAAGCGAATTGCCCGGATAGTCCTTTCGTACTACGATGTAAGAACGACGGCCTACTTCCCGCTGGGTACCGTCCCACTATAGGTTTTCTGAAGCAGCCCAATTAACCTGTCCCTACCAAGCTAGTTATCTGGGAGAGGTGAAAGGTAATGTCATCCGCTCTCGAATTTATGGGTAAACCAACTTCTACACAAGGGGTGACACCCGCACGTTTAGCGCACACAGAACGGCGTTCCACGCGCCGTTGCAAAATCAACCAATTAATGCGCATCCGGCCGTCTGACCCGGAGCGCGACCATTTCGAAGACATTCGTAGCTCCCTGAGTGTGTCGCGGTCGGGAGTCTTTTTTCAGTCCAGCGAGACTGGATATGAAGTGGGAATGCGGCTGTTTGTTTCCATGCCGTACTCCAAAGAACCGGCAGCGATGACTCGGGAATACCTTGCGGAAGTGGTGAGGCGCGAGAACCTGCCTAACGGGCTTTACGGGATTGGTTTCAAGATCCTGATGGAAATGGGCATGCAAGGTGGATATGCCAACGCGTTCGGCGGTAACTACAATCAGCGGAAGTAAGCGGGCGACGATTCGCCAGGGAACTGCTAAGAACCTAACACATCACTTTGAAACAAAAAAGGCGGTGGCCTGAAGCCAGCCGCCTTTTTTGCGTTTGGGGGTTGGGAAAATCGAACGGTTAGGTGCGGCCGAAGGTCTCAAGCGTTTTGTGACGCAACATGCCGAAATGTCGATTGAGGGGATGTTTGCGTTCAAGGAAGCCGAAGACCGGCGAGCGGCGTGGGGTCAGCTTGGCCATGGCAATGTTCAACCGAATATCCCGGCGCGCGTATTTCATCCCGGCCAGTAACGCTTCGCGTGCATCTTCCTTGCGTCCCGCGGCCATATAAACTTCAGCGAGGTTGAGGTAAAGCTGGGCCTGATTGCGCTTCAGACGGACGGCGGTATCACATAGGCGTTCAGCGTCAGCCCACTTCTGTTGTGTACGTGCCAAGGTGACCCCGAGGTAAGACATGTAGTAAGGATTGTTCTTCTCCATATCGGCGGCACGCTTGATGTGTTCGAAAGCACGGTTGGCAAAGTTATCGCGGAGGTATGTCAGGCCGGTCTTGAACTCTCGGAAGGCTTCCGTGTCCATCATCTAGTTCACCTCGCTTGTACTGGAGGACTCCACCGGGAGGCTGGGAACCCCTGGAATGACGACGAGCGGCAGCAGAACAGACCGCGAGAAACGGTGAGAATTGCTTAACGCTGCCGCTGGAGTTCGCATATCTCGGTTAAACGTTAAGCTACGGTTTCTGGTTCAGGGAATCTACTGGACCGACGGACAGTCTTCGTTCAGCGGCTTTGGGTTCTAGTCAATTCGTGAACACTCTGCGAGTTTGCGTGGAGGCGGACCGCGGAAAGTCAAAGAAGCTCTAGACAATTGCTTAGAGGAAGGTTATTTGGACCCCTAGCCCCGTTGCCAATTGTTTCGCCAAAACTTCCAATCATCCATGGTGACTTTGAACATGGCTTTTCCGGCTTTGTGGAGCCAGCGTCCTTTGCGCCGTGCAAGGTCGCGTTTTACGGCCGGGATCGCTTTGGGGCTGCCTAGATGTATATTCGCTGTTTCCCAGCCCATGTAGTAGGCCAGCTTTTCCTCGTCGCTTTCCTCTGGCAGTGACTGGATTTCGATGTGAGAGCAATCCGGAGCTAGGCGACGAACAATCCAGTGCGACGCAAAATGGACATGGGGATCGCGAATGCGGACGGCGCTTTCGATCAGCTTTCGGCTGAGCACATCGGAATCAGGTAAATGACGCGCCCAGATCCATGCGGAAGGCGTGAGTTGCTTAGCCTCGCGAACTACATGAGCTCCATCCCAGGTGGCGAGGGAGAGAACCCGGGGATGACCTAAGCTGCCGAGGCCGGCGACACGCGAGCGTAACTCATAGTGCAGGGTGCGCAGCGGCATGGAGCTGCGAACCAGCTTCCAAACGTCTTTTGGCAGCTCGCCTTTGTACTTTGGGCAACTCAGGATTTTCTTCCAGAAAACGACCGGATCGCGGAGGTAATTCAGGGCGATGAGGCGTAGCCAGCGGTGGTGCTCGGCGAGGATGAATGGCGCGCCCCCTTTGGAAAGGCAGTCGCGGTAGCCCTCCTCGACTGCGCGAAACGCTTTTTTGCGTGAGAGGTTCAGGTGCTCAGCCTGAATTGCGAGATACGCGCTGGTCACCAGCCGGACCAAATCAACGGTGTAAGCAGCAGGCCAAGCTTCGTCGAAATCGTTCACGCCCCAGATGAGACGACCTTCTAGATCTCGCCAGGTACCAAAATTGTCGACGTGAAGATCGCCGACCGCCAACACATGCGCGGCGCGAGCCAGTTCCGGACAAATGAGCGGCCACCACTGAACCCAGCGATAAAATGTTGCTCGAAAGAACGCGAAAGAACTCTGGGCCATCAGCCGATGCTTCAGATTCACATCGGAGCGAATGAAATTAACGTGGCGAGAGGCCCAATTTTCAAAGTCGACCGTAGCCTGGACGATATCCGGCAGCTTCGCTTGTTTGGCGCACATTGTTAGCTTCCCGAACGGGTGGGGCAACCCGGTTGGCGGATAGTGTATGCCAGCGGTTGGTGAAACGAAATATCCAGCTATACGCGCGCGTGTGCAACGGCGGATGGCAGCCGCGATTCGTAGATCGGGAAACGCGCGGCCAATTCTGCCACCTGCTGGCGTACTTTCTGCTCCACGGCAGCGTCACCAATGTGGGAAAGAACCTCGCTCACCCAGCCGCCGATCAACTGCATTTCGGGTTCTTTCATTCCCCGCGTGGTGATCGATGGACTGCCGAGACGGATACCGCCTCCCTTCATCGGAGGCAATGGGTCGAACGGAATCGAGTTTTTGTTTACGGTTATACCTGCGCGATCAAGCGCTTTTTCTGCATCACTTCCCGTAATTCCCCGCGAGTGCACTTCGATCAGAAACAGATGATTGTCCGTGCCGCCGGTGACGATCCGGAAACCTCGGCTGGCCACCGCCGCAGCCAGCGCCTTGGCGTTCGCCGCCACTTGTTTCTGGTATTCCTTAAAGGACGGCTCCATGGCTTCCTTCAAGCACACGGCTTTGGCGGCGATGGTATGAACGAGCGGACCACCTTGGGTACCCGGGAAAGTGAGCTTGTCCAACTCCTTGGCATAAGCGGAACGGCAGAGCACCAATCCTCCGCGAGGGCCACGCAGCGTTTTGTGAGTGGTGGTCGAGACAATGTCCGCGTGCGGCACCGGGCTCGGATGCACCCCGGCAGCAACCAGTCCCGCGATGTGCGCCATGTCCACAAAGAAAATGGCATCGACGGATTTGGCAATCGCGCCCATACGTTCGAAATCGATAATTCGCGAATACGCACTGGCACCTGCAACAATCATCTTCGGTTTGTGCAAGTGGGCCAGTTCCTCAATTTCGCTGTAATCGATTTGCTCGGTATCCCGGCGGACGTGATATTCCACGAATTTGTACATGCGGCCGGAAAAATTGAGCGGATGGCCATGCGTAAGGTGACCGCCGTGCGCCAGAGCCATCCCGAGAACCGTGTCGCCCGGCTGCAGCACGGACATGTACACGGCGACGTTCGCGGACGTCCCGGAATGGGCTTGCACATTGGCATGTTCCGCGCCAAACAATTGCTTCGCGCGATCGATAGCCAACTGCTCCACTTTGTCCGTAACCTCGCAACCCCCGTAGTAGCGCTTGCCCGGATACCCTTCGGCATATTTGTTCGTGAAGATCGAACCCATCGCTTCCAGCACCGCTTCGGAAACAAGATTTTCTGAGGGGATTAATTCCAGGCCGGTAGCTTGGCGCTGTGCCTCGTCGTGCAGCAGCGTGTCGATCTGAGGATCAACTTTTTCCAGCGGCCGCTTCATTCGTTCGTTTGCTTCGGTGGACATAACTCCTCCTGATTGAAACGCTGCACGCCCGAGGATTTGCGCCTGATGCTGGATTTTATCGGACTGGGCTAACAACCGCAATGCAACCTGGCGGCGAGCCACAAAAGAAACAGATCGAATGCATGCAAGTTTTGGATACAACTCTGGCCGGATACATTTCGGGGTTCGCGGTCTTATACTGAAAGGCTGTCCCGATACAGCAAATCTACTTCACTGAGGTTAAATCATGTCCAACGTATACGCAGATAATTCGCTCAGCATTGGAAGAACTCCTCTGATCAAATTGAACCGCGTCACTGAAGGCGCCAAGGCCACGGTGCTCGCGAAGATCGAGGGGAGAAATCCTGCGTACTCTGTGAAGTGTCGTATCGGGGCTGCGATGGTTTGGGACGCGGAGAAACGTGGAGTACTGAAAAAGGGGATCGAGATCGTAGAGCCGACCAGCGGAAATACCGGCATTGCCCTGGCTTTTGTGGCCGCGGCGCGGGGCTATGCGATTACCTTGACTATGCCCGAGACCATGTCCCTCGAGCGGCGCAGGGTGCTGGCAGCTTTCGGCGCCAAGCTCATTCTCACCCCCGGCCCAGAAGGCATGAAGGGTGCGATCAAAAAAGCCACCGAAATCTACGAGTCCGATAAGAACCACTATTTCCTGCCACAACAATTTGACAATCCGGCGAATCCCGAAATTCACGAGAAAACCACGGGCCCCGAAATCTGGAATGACACCGACGGAAATATCGACGTGTTCGTTAGCGGCGTCGGAACTGGCGGAACTATCACAGGAGTGTCCCGCTACATCAAGAATACCAGGGGCAAGAAGATACTCTCTGTGGCGGTCGAGCCCAACGTTAGCCCAGTAATTACGCAAACGCTGGCGGGCCAAGCTCCAGTACCCGGACCACACAAGATTCAAGGAATAGGCGCGGGTTTTGTGCCGAAGAACCTGGACTTGAGTGTGGTGGACCGCGTAGAGCAGGTTACCAACGAAGAGTCGGTGGAAATGGCCCGGCGATTGGCGCGCGAGGAAGGTATCCTCAGCGGCATTTCGTGCGGTGCGGCGGCGGCCGCAGCCGTGCGGCTTGCGAAACTACCCGAATTTGCTGGGAAGACCATTGTGACCGTGCTGCCAGATGGCGGCGAACGTTACCTATCGACCATCCTGTTTGAAGGGATTGGCTGAACCGCAAGAAGAAAATGCGCGGCGGGAGACTGGGCGTACTATGGTGCGCCTTGGTCTCCCTGTCGCGCATCCAACGACTATGAACCCCACCACTACGTTCTCGAAGACCGCCGCAAACAACGACCTGGGTTCCCTTGCGAACGAATTCCGTTGCGCTCTTGAGGCCCGGTTGTCCGGGGGTACCAACGACCAATACCGCTTGGCTTCCAAAGACGGCGTGAAGGAATTTTGCCGACGCTACCTGGAGGCGCTGTTCCCGCTGTACTACGCTGCAGGGCCGGTCTCGGAACCACTGCTCGCGCATTTTGTCGAAGACCTGGAAGCGCGATTGGCTGAACAGATCGCGCGAGCGATGCGTTTTGATTCTACGTGCCGCGGGAAACCAGTTCCCGACGATCTAGAGCGCTGCGCGGAAGAGGTTATGCAGGTCGTTCGGAACAGGTTGCCGCACTTGGCGCATCTTCTGGCTACCGACCTGCAAGCAGCGCTGAAGAACGACCCTGCCGCGAGCGGCTTGGAAGAAATTTTGCTGAGTTACCCCGGCGTGGAAACGGTCACAGTGCAACGTCTGGCTCATGAGTTGTACAAGTTACAGGTGCCCTATCTTCCTCGCATCATGACCGAGTTGGCACACAGCCGAACCGGCATTGACATTCATCCTGGCGCCACCATCGATGATTCCTTCTTCATCGATCACGGAACCGGTGTAGTCATTGGGGAAACAGCTACCATCGGTAAACATGTCACCCTGTATCACGGGGTGACCCTTGGGGCGTTTAACCCTACAGCGCGCCGCGATAACGGTGGGGAACTGGTGCGTGGGCTGGCGAATAAACGGCATCCCGACATTGAAGACCACGTCACCGTTTATGCTGGTGCGACCATCATTGGCGGGGATACGCGTATCGGACACCACAGCATCATTGGCGGAAACGTTTGGCTGACACATTCCGTGTCGCCGTATAGCCGCGTGGCTATGCGCGACCCGGAACTGGTGATCCGCACCAACTCCAAAGACTCCGACCAGGAATGGTTCCTGGGCACTTCGATCTAGACGCCGAGAGCGCTGACAGATACTCCTCTATATCTGTGCACGTTGCGTTGACAGTGAGAATGGGTGTCCGTTACGCTCGTATGCTTACCTACTGCTGCGGAAACGGATAGGACATGGCTGACGAAAAGCTGCCTACAAGGGCAGAAGACTTTGCGGAGTGGTACAACCAACTGGTGCTGAAGGCGCAATTGGCGGATTACGCGCCGGTGCGCGGCTGCATGATCGTGCGACCTTACGGCTGGGCGCTGTGGGAGAACATTCAGGCCGCGCTGGACCGTCGCTTCAAGGCCACGGGACACCAGAACGTGGCCTTTCCGTTGCTCATCCCGAAAAGCTTCATCGAAAAAGAGAAGCATCACGTGGAGGGATTCTCGCCCGAACTGGCCGTAGTCACCATCGGCGGCGGGGAAGAACTTGCCGAACCCCTGGTTGTGCGACCCACCTCGGAAACCATCATCGGGCACATGTGGTCGAAGTGGATCCAGTCCTATCGCGACCTGCCGGTGCTCATGAACCAATGGAACAGCGTGGTCCGTTGGGAATTGCGCACGAAACTATTTCTGCGCACCCTGGAGTTTTACTGGCAAGAGGGGCACACTGCGCACGCCACCCGCGAAGAAGCGGCGGAAGAAACCCGCCAGATGCTGGAAACCTATGCGGATTTCGCGGTGAATGAGGCGGCCATCCCGGTGATTCCGGGCGCCAAGTCGGATGCGGAGAAATTTGCCGGCGCCGATGTAACCTATTCGATTGAAGCCATGATGGGCGATGGGAAAGCCTTACAGGCTGGAACGTCGCATTTTCTGGGCCAGAACTTCGCGCAGGCGTTCGACGTGAAGTACCTGGATCAAACCGGCGTGCAACAGTATTGCTGGACCACATCGTGGGGCCTTTCGACGCGTTTTATCGGTGCAATCATCATGGTGCATGGAGACGATCAGGGACTGGTGTTACCGCCGAAGCTCGCGCCGACGCAGGTGGTTATCGTTCCGATTTTCAAAACGGATGAGGAGAAGGTCAGCGTACTGAAAACTGCAAGAGACCTAAAGGCCGAATTGCTCAAAGCGAATCTACGGGTCACCCTGGACGAGCGCGAGGGCTTCAGTCCCGGATGGAAGTTTAACGATTGGGAGATGCGCGGCGTGCCCGTTCGAGTGGAGCTAGGCCCTAAAGACGTGGCCAAACAAGCCGCCATGTTGGCGCGGCGCGACAAACCAGGGAAAGAAGGGAAGGTCAGTGCCCCACTTGCCGACTTAGCTGGCACGATTGAAAAACTGCTCGCCGATATCCACCAATCGCTATTCGATAAAGCCTTGGCGTTTCGCAGAGCGAACACGCACGTGCCGAAAAACTACGATGAATTCAAGACAGTTGTGGAGACCGGATTTGCGTTCTCCTACTGGTGCGGCAGCGGTGAATGCGAAGAGAAAATCAAGGAAGAGACCCGCGCCACCATGCGTTGCATTCCGTTAGATCAGGCTGCCGTGCTCGGGCATGGCACGCCGGCGGATTCGCGAACCTGTGTCTATTGCTCAAAACCTGCCAAAGAGCGGGCGATCTTCAGCCGAGCTTATTGAGTCGCTAACGATCCAATCGGTTTTGTCGGCCATTACCTGGAAAGAACACCTGCCATTGCGCGTCCTCGACAGCGGGGATAGGTGGTGCTAGCGTGTTTTTGTTGGTCGGAAAATCCCAGCCGATTGGCCTAATACAGGCCTCGGCGATGAGGTATACAAACCGGTGAAACGGAAATGGGACTCTTCGCGTCGTAAACAACGAGGCGAAGGAACATTGAAAGCGTTAGTTTATCTCGCGTTCCTGGTCGTTGCGGTATTCGTGGCGATCAAGGTTGTGCCGCTGTACGTTGCGGATTATCAGCTCAAAGACAAAATGACCGAGCAGGCGAAATTTGCTATCGTGAACCGCTACACGCCGGATCAGATCAGGGACAATATCTTCCATACCATCCAGGATTTGGACATTCCCGCCAAGCGTGATGACGTGAAGGTCGAGAACACCAATCACGGCATTGAGATCAGTGTCGCCTACTCCGTTCCGGTGGATTTCTGGGTATACAAGACTGATCTGAACTTTGACACCTCTTCCGAGGGCCGGGACTATATGAAGTAGTCGCACGGGCTGCCGTTTACGAGTCTGGTGCCCTCGCCACACGCCGATTTTGTTCCGCTTCCATAGTGCGCGACAATAGAGACTGGCCAGCTCTGGGGGACTTCTTTGCGATTTCGCCTTGAAAAGGGTTTCTGGACCTCTGCGTTCGGGCTGGGCCTTCTTGCCTTCGTTGCGCTTTGCTTCCTCGCTGCCGCCAGCGTATTTACTTTCTATTACGTGAAGTATTCGCGGATGATCGACGCGCGGTTGTCCGGGCCCATTTTCCAGAACACCACCCAAATTTTCTCAGCTCCTGAGCCGATATCCACGGGGCAGGCTTGGGGAGTAGATGACCTGGTCTCCTACCTGCAGCATGCTGGTTATAGGCCAGAAGCGGACAACAACGCTCTAGGGGAATACACGGTCGACGGCAGCGTGGTGCAAATCAAACCCTCCAAACTCTCCTATTTTGGTGAGTCCAACGAGTTGGCAGTGCAGTTCAGCGGGCGGACCATCAAAACGATCCGGGCTCTTTCCGGCGGCCCGGATATGGGAACCGCCGTAATCGAGCCGGAATTGATCACGAACCTTTTCGACAGCGCACGGGAAAAACGTCGGGTGGTTCGCTACGAGGATCTTCCACCAGTGTTGGTGCAAGCTATCTTGTCTGCCGAGGACAAGCGCTTTTTCGAACACCCGGGATTCGACTTTATCCGCATCTTTGGCGCGGCGTGGGCGGATATCCGCCATAGTCAGCACATGCAGGGCGCCAGCACCATCACGATGCAAGTGGCGCGCACCTACTTCCTTTCCACCGATCGAACCTGGAAGCGCAAGATGGCGGAAGCCATGCTTTCGTTTGAACTGGAGCAGCGTTTCACCAAGAAACAGATTTTCGAGATGTATGCCAACGATGTCTATCTGGGCAATCGCGGAAGCTTTGGTATACGCGGATTTGCCGAGGCGGGTATCGCTTACTTCGGAACGGACCTTCGTCAACTATCCCTCCAGGAATGTGCGTTTCTCGCGGGGCTCATTCGTGCACCCAACTACTATTCGGTTTCCGACCGGCATCCCGAACGCGCGGTGCAGGCGGAGGATCGCGTCCTGGCACAGATGGTGGAAAACAAGTACATCACTGAGGCCGACGTGCAGGATGCCAAGCGCGTGCCTCTGAAGTTGGCGCGAGCGTCCGTCACCGGAAACGAAGCTCCCTATTTCGTTGATATGGTCAAGGATCACCTGCTGGAAAAATATTCGGAGCAGGAACTGCTAAGCACGAATTACCGGGTGTATACGACGTTGGATCCCCAGCTGCAACGAGCGGCGGCCGTGGCGGTGCAAGAGGGGATGAAAAACGTCGACGCGCTGGTGGCGAAACGATACGAAAGAGCGCGAAAGCTAAAGGGCAAGAACCCGGATGACCAGCCGATTCCCCAAGCGCAAGTTGCGCTGGTTGCGTTGGATCCGCGAACCGGTGAAATCAAAGCACTCATCGGAGGTCGCGATTATGGGCAGAGTCAGCTGAATCACGCGCTGGCTCACCGCCAGCCGGGTTCAGTCTTCAAGCCTTTCGTATATGCCGCGGCATTTAACAACGCCGTGGATGGCGCGCAGCCGCTGGTCACTCCGGCGACCACTGTTGATGACGAGCCGACGGTATTCCAATTTGATGGCCAGGACTATACACCGAACAATTACGGCGAGAAATTCTTGGGGAAAGTTACGCTCCGCCAGGCGCTCACGAATTCGCTGAACGTAGCGACCGTAAAGGTGGCCGAAATGATTGGGTATGGCCGCGTTGTTCAGATCGCCAGGCAGATGGGGCTGACTGCGAATATCCGTCCCACTCCGGCGGTAGCCTTAGGGGCCTACGAATTGACGCCAGTCGATATCGCCGAGGCGTACACCGCGTTTGCAACCATGGGCACGCGTGCCGAGGGGATGTACGTGAAGAGCGTCTCTGGCGCGAATGGCAACGTGCTGGAAAAAAATAGTCCTACGAACAAACTAGTTCTCGATCCACGAGTAGCCTATCTCGTGGATAGCATTTTGGTCGACGTCATCAACAAAGGCACTGGCGCGGCAGTGCGCGCGAAGGGATTCACGTTACCGGCAGCAGGCAAGACCGGTACCTCGCGGGATGGGTGGTTCGCTGGGTTCACCAACAATCTTGTTTGCGTGATCTGGATTGGGTTTGACGATAATCACGATCTCGGTCTATCCGGCGGCGCGACGGCTGCGCCGATGTGGGCCGATTTCATGATCAAAGCGACGACTTTGCCAGGTTACCGGGATGTGCAACCATTCGAAAAGCCCGACGGGGTGGATGAGGTGGTGATCGATGCGGATACGCTGGAGATTGCCACGCCTTCGTGTCCCGCCACTCGCGAAGAGGTGTATATCGCAGGCTCCCAACCCACGCAATTATGTGAACTTCATGGTGGCCACGGCTCCGGCAATCCGGTGAGTTCGTTTCTCTCGCACATTTTTGGTGGCGGCTCGCCCAAGCCGCCGCAAGCAGTAACCGCTGGCAACGGAGTGCCTGGGCAAAATGCGCAAAATCCAGCTGACCCCAACAGTGTTCAGCCCGCCAAAGCCACGGAAAAGAAAAAGGGGCCACTGCAAAGGTTTTTTGGTATCTTTGGGGGTAAGAAGAAGAAAGATCCCGATGCCGATAAGCCTGATCGGGACAAAGGAGACTCGCCATGAAGAACTACTTGGCGATTCCGTTGGGTTCCTTCCTCGTTGCTTCTCTGCTGTTGCCTGCTGGTCCCAAAACCAATGCCGACACTCCTCAGGATCAACCCCCCGCTGCCACGGTTGCTGCTACCGACTCAAAGCCACAACTGTCGGATGAAGACATGGCTCGGCTGTACCTTATCCGCAAGCAGTATCGCGAAGCGCAGGATCTCTTTCATAAGTTGACCGTGGAACAGCCCAAAAATGCGGTGTACTGGAATGAGCTTGGCATTAGTTTCCACAACCAGGTCGAATTGAATGCGGCTCTAAAGTGTTATCAAAAGTCATCCAAACTGGATCCGCATTATGCCGACGCACAGAACAATGCCGGCACCATCTTTTACGAACGCAAGAAGTATTCCAAGGCGATACGTTCTTACAAGAAGGCTATTTTGCTGCGGGACGATTATGCCGGCTTTTACATGAATTTGGGTTATGCCTATTTTGGGCAAAAGGACTACGCCGATTCTATGGCGGCCTTTCGGAAGGCCTTGGAAATTGATCCCAACACGTTTGACCCGAGTAGATCGCGGAGCGGCACCATTATCCAGGACCGGACTATAAGCAGCGATCGCGCACAATTTTATTTCTTGCTGGCCAAGTCGTTCGCGGAATCCGGAAACGTGGAGCGGTGCGTTATCTATCTGAAAAAAGCCCGCGACGAAGGCTACAAGGATCTCGATGCGGTCAAATCAGATCCCTCCTTCGCTACGGTGCTCAAGGATCCGGCTGTGCAAGATTTTCTCACAGAAAAGACCGCTGGGACCGTCCAACAATAGACATAAGGCAATTTCAGCATTCGCACAATCGAGCGACGAATTCAGCCTGATGCAACCCCTCACCCTGGTGCAGCACAGATGTTGCGGGCGCCTCTGTTACAATGGGCCTAGAATGAGAGTGCGCTTCTTCCGCCTGCGCCATTTCCGGTCGTTCTTATTGGGGATTTTTGTGTTGGGCATCGTTGCCCGGATTTGTGCCGGACAAAACGGCAGTTCCGCCCCGTTTACGCGTACACCGCTTCCCCAAGAAGGCATTTTCCTAGTATTTCCGTTTGAGAATGCTGGAGCGAGTGCAGGTGTGGACTGGATAGGTGAAGGCCTGGAAGAGCTAACCATACAACAACTTTCCGCCGCCGGGCAGCAAGTGTACTCCCACGCAGGCCGGTTGAGTGAGATGGATCGCTCGGGCCTGCCGTCCTCTGCGAAGTTGAGCAGGGCTACCGTGCTGCACATTGGGCAGGAACTCGACGCCGATTACATTGTGTTCGGAGATTACACGTCGGACGGGAAAACGGTTGCGGTCAATGCTCGAGTTCTTCGTGTCAATCCGGTTGCGCTCCTTCCCGTTGCAGCAGAACACGACTCGCTGGTAAACCTGATGGAGTTACAGACGAAACTCACCTGGGCGCTTCTGCGCAGCGTCGATCGGCATTACCCGGTCGCTTTTTCGGAATTCAGCAAGTCTCAGCCGGTGCTCAGTTTGGCTGCCTTCGAACAATATATTCGTGGACTGCTGGCGAACGATGATGAAACCAAATTACGCGATCTGAGGGAAGCAGCGCGCCTGGAATCCAATTGGCCAGAACCCGCGTTTGCACTTGCCGAAGTGTACTTCCAAAGAAATGACTGCAATTCGGCGATAAGTTGGTACGCAAAGATTCCCCCAACTCACGCGCGTGCTGTAGAAGCCACGTTTGCCACAGGGGTTTGCCGGCTGCGCCTGGGACAGCCGGATCGAGCCGCGGAAGTCTTCAATGGTTTGGATGAACACTTGCAACGCAACCTGGTGAGCGGTGCGGAACTTCCTGAAATCTTGAACAACCTGGCGATTGCGCGCGCAAGGCAGGGCGACCTTGCCCCGGCGCTAAGCGGACTGGGCCGCGCCCGAGACATCGATCCGGACGAAGACGACTATCCTTTCAATCTTGGTTTGCTTGCGCTTCGGGAAAAGGATTTCGCCGCTGCGGAAACTGATTTTACGGATGCCCTGGAACGCGAACCGGATAATGCTGAAGATGTGGCTTTTCTGATCTACGCGCTCGAAAAGCAGGGCAAAAAGGAGGAGGCGGTCGCGAAGCGGGAAACTGCCGAAGAAGCGTTTGGCGAAAACGGCGTTCCACAAATAAAGCTCGATGGGAAGGACGGTGATTCGCTCGTCCGATACGAACGAATTAAGCCAGAGTTGGACCCGATGTCGCTTCGCTTGGAACTCGAACGTCCGCAGATACAACAGAATGTTGAAGCCGATCCCGTTGCGTCCGGAAAGGGTGCGGTGGCTCACATACGGCGTGGGCAACAAGAGTTTCGAGCTGGCCGCTTGGACGCCGCGGAGAAAGAATTTCGCGCGGCATTGTCCATTGAGCCCACTAACGCCAGCGCCCACCGGGAACTCGGCGAGATCGACCGGCGAAGGGGTAAACTGGATGAGGCGACCCAGGAGTTACAGCTATCGCTGGCGGCACGCGACTCCGCGGCAGTCCGAACTACACTTGCGCGAATTTACCTGGAGCAAAAGAAGTACGATTTAGCGCGAGCGGAGGTCGAAACAGCGATTAAGCTCGCCCCGAATTATCGAGAAGCAAAGGAATTGCTCGATCACCTGGAGAAAAACAAGCCCACGGGAGGCGCACAATGAACGCTCGTGGAACAAGGCACAACCTAGCGCTTTTCTGGGCCGCGATTTGTTGTGCAGGCCTCTTTGCACTCTTTTTAGCGGTTCCGGGGAGATCTGCCTCAGCGGATACAACGGCGTCCCCGTTAGTCCTGGAATTGAAGCTGGACGGCGAAGTCGAACCAATCCTTGCCAATTACGTTGACGAAGGAATCGGCGATGCGGCGCGGCGACAAGCGGCGCTGGTGTTGATCATCATGGATACGCCCGGCGGCTTGAGCGACTCCATGACAGAAATCATTCATCACATTCTGGATTCACCTGTTCCAGTGGTGGTTTACGTGAGTCCCGATGGCGCGCGCGGTGCATCCGCAGGGTTTCTGATCCTTCTATCGGCGGACATCGCCGCCATGGCTCCTGGCACGCGAACGGGTGCGGCCACCCCGATCCTGATGCCCGGTTGGGCTGCCATGCCCATGGACGAGATTCTGCGCAAAAAAATCAATAACGATGCCACCGCGTTCCTACGCAGCTTTACCGACAAACGCGGAAGAGACACCAAGGTCGCTGAAACGGCTATCACCGAGGCGCGCGCATTTAGCGCACAAGAGGCGTTGGACGCCCACCTGATTAACTTAATCGCGAGTGACAAGCAGGAGTTGCTGGGCCAATTGAATGGCCGGCAGATCACCCGCTTCAATGGAAAGAAAGAGACGCTGTCGCTCGAGAATTACAGGCTCGTCGACTTCCAGCTCTCGGCGCGAGAACGATTCCTCGCTCGTATCGCCGACCCCAACGTATTTTTCCTGCTGTTAATTGTTGGCGCCCTCGGACTCTACACAGAATTTACGCACCCCGGAGTGGTAGCCCCCGGTGTGTTCGGCGGTATTTGCATGTTGTTGGCCCTGTACGCGATGCAGATCTTGCCGGTGAATATCGCCGGTGTCCTGCTCATTATTCTGGCCCTGGCTCTGTTCATCCTGGAGGCCAAATTCACGACGCATGGTGTGTTGCTGCTGGGTGGGGTCATTTCCATGCTGCTTGGTGCGATGTTCTTGATTCGTTCCCCGCTAACGCCGGCCGGGGTCAGTTTTGGTGTGGCACTCGCGGCGACTCTGCCGTTTGCATTCCTGAGCGTGTTTCTGATGCGCCTTGTACTGAAGTCGCGTAAATGGAAGACCGCCACCGGAAAGGAAGAACTCTTGGGCGAAGAGGGAATTGTTACCAGCGCCGTGCCTGCCGGTGGAGAGGGCATGATACGGGTTCATGGCGAATTGTGGAGCGCGTCGGCAAGGGAACAGGTTCCAGTGGGAGCCAGGGTGCGGGTACTTAAGATGAATGGGCTGAAGCTCGAAGTTGAGCCCGCGGCCGTCGGAACCACCGTCGAGAAGTGAGACTAGTGCGACAACAGGAGGATGGGAATGCTACAAATTGGCGGTATTGGAATACTCATCATCGCGTTCTTTTTTCTGCTTTGGCTGTGGAATTCCATCAATATTATCAAGGAGTGGGAGCGCGGAGTGGTGCTGCGTCTCGGACGCTTGTTACCGGAAGCCAAGGGCGCGGGTTTACGCCTGGTTTTTTGGCCCATTGAAACGCTTTATCGTATCAGCATGCGGCTGGAAACTCTCGACGTGCCGCCTCAAGACATCATTACTCGCGACAACGTTTCGGTTAAGGTCAACGCCGTTACCTACTTTCGGGTTGTGGACGCGAATCTGGCTCTGTCGCAGGTTCAGAATTATCAGTATGCCACTTCACAATTGGCACAGACCACGCTTCGCAGCGTTGTGGGCCAGTTTGAATTGGACGAGATCCTCTCGCAACGCGACAAGGTGAATGCCAAGTTGCAGATCATTCTGGATCAGGACACCGAACCATGGGGCATCAAAGTCAGCAAAGTGGAAGTGAAGCAGGTGGACATTCCGGAGCAGATGCAGCGGGCCATCGCCAAACAAGCTGAAGCCGAACGTGAGCGCCGCGCCAAGGTCATTCACGCGCAAGGTGAGTTTGAAGCCTCACAGAAACTGGCGGATGCCGCGAAAGTTCTGGAAACGGAGTCGTCGGCGATTCAGCTGCGCTATCTGCAGACCCTGACTGAGATAGGTGTCGAAAAGAACACAACGATTGTTTTCCCGCTGCCAATCGATATTATTAATAGCTGGGTGAAGTCGATCGGGGGGTCGACAAAATAACGATGGCTTCTGGGGGAAAACGCGGGGCCAGCGATCGGGTGCTTGAAAGCAAGCACGTCATTGGTCTATTCCTGCTGATGTTGCTGTTCTCCGGCGTGTTCTTCTCATTGGGCTACGTGATGGGCCGGAATCAGTATGACGGCCAAGTTCGAGCGGCAATGACCGCTTCCGGGAAGTCCGAACCGCAATACATGCCCAAGTCCGATCTTGCCAAAAAGAAAATCGCGGACGACACAACGCCGGCCGCCGACAACGATCCTTCCACAGACCCTTCCACGCCTGCATGGACATTTCCCAGCACCAGCGGCCCAGCCAAGAGCGATCCTCACTTAGATACGCCGCCCGCCGTGCACACGGCGACGTCTTCCTCCAAATCGGCAAGCGTGAAAGGTAAAGTGCAGACTCAGCCCGTTTCTGCGCGCACTTCTATTAAAACGGGTAGCAGCATTATGAATGCGCCTTCCATCCCGCGAGGGTCGTACGTCATTCAGGTTGCAGCGCTGATGAAACAAGATGACGCGCTGGCCATCGCCGGCAATCTTCAGAAAAAGCATTATTCTGCGTACGTGCAGACGCCGCAGAAAGACAAATATTATCGAGTGCAGGTAGGCCCGTTCAGGGACCAGAAAAGCGCTGACGCCGCGAAGAAGGGCCTTCAGGAAGAGGGCTTCAAAGCGTTCTACGTAAAGCACTGATGTTGTCGTCGGCCTGGTATTCCTACCTGCGCCCGCATCGCCTCCCCGAAACCCCGGCGATCTTTCGTTTCGTGCTGGCCGGATTGAGCGGGGCAATTCTCTCACTTTCCTATCGCGGCTCATTCTCCAGTGTGTATGGCTGGTTTTGCATCGCGATTTTGTTAGCGAGCATCCTGGGGGCCCGCGCAGGAGTGGCGTTTGTCTGCGGGTTCCTGCACGGTCTGCTGTTTGTTTTCACCTGCGTTTCGTGGATTTCAGAAACACTCTCGATTCACGGTGGGATGTCCATGGCCGCCGGCTGGGGTGTATTGCTGGTCATCGCGGTGATCTGGGCGGCTTCTATAGGTCTGTTCACCTGGGTTGTGCAACGCTTGTCGGTCTGCAGTTACACGCTCGCGCTGGCCGGCGCTCCATTCCTGTGGATTTTGACAGAAGCATTTCGTACCTATCTGCCGGAGATCAGTTTCCCGTGGGCGCTATTGGGGTACGCACCAGCGGAAAACGCCGCGCTTGCTCAGATCGCAACGATCACCGGAGTCTACGGACTTTCTTTTCTAGCCGTGGCGTTCAACGCGCTACTCGTGTGGACCGATTCCGGGCCGGCACAGGAAAGAACGCAAAGAATCCGCATCTTTGGCGTCGTGTTTATTGCGTTTCTACTGATCATGAGCATTGGGCCCCGCTTTGTTCCAAAGGCCCACGCGGATCATCGCGCGCGCGCTGTGCAGCCGAACTTCCCGGAAAATATGCAATATGTGGGTGACTGGTATGCCGATCACCGGAAGGATCTCTCGGAACTCGAACTGCTCAGCCTCCGACCCTCGCCGGCCGATCCCCAGCCGGACCTACTGGTTTGGCCGGAAGCGCCCGCGCCGTTCTCATTTCAGGATGCGCATTTCGTTCCATACATAACGCGCCTGGTCCAGGAATTTCACAATCCGATGATTGTCGGCGTGATCGAGTGGAAACCCGGCACGGAAATAGTGAATGGCACGCCCAGAAAAACTCTGGTTCCCTTCAACAGTGCGGTAATGTTGAACCGCTTTGGCCAGCCGGTGTTTTCCTACGACAAGATACATCTGGTTCCTTTCGGTGAGTACGAACCGTTTCCCTTTATCCATCAGGTGGTCACCAGCGTTTCCGAGGAAGTTGGAGGTTTCCACAAAGGGACGGAGCGTAGCGTGGGAATGCTGGCGAACGGCAATCACTTTTCCGTCTTCATCTGTTATGAAGCTATTTATCCAGGGGAGGTGCGACAATTTACGGATCGGGGCGCGGAACTGCTGGTGAATATTTCCAACGACGGTTGGTTTGGTACCTCGGCCGCATCGGAACAGCATTTGCGTATGGCTCGCGTCCGCGCCGTTGAGAGTAGGCGATGGCTGGTGCGCGACACCAACAGCGGCGTAACCGCGTCGATCGACCCTTACGGCAACATCACTCGAGTGCTGTCCCGCGACGTTAGGGGCTCAGCCGATCTGCCATACGATTTTCGCACCGATCGGACCATCTACGTACGTTTTGGAGATTGGTTCATTTGGATGTGCCTGCTGGTTTCCGTTATTCTTGTAATTATCACCTTTCGAAAGGACCAACCGGCCCGTTAGTCGTACGGCTGACTGTACTCTATGATTCTGGAAGATTTGCAGCATCAGTTTGAAGGATTGAAGCAACGCATCGATCTTGTGCGGAGCTTTCTTTGACGTCGAACATAATCGCGCACAAGTGAAGTCCTTGGATGAACGCGCCTCCGATCCCAATTTCTGGAGCAATCAGGAAGCAGCGCAGTTGGTGCTGCGCGACCGCAAGAGAGCCGAAGCGAATTTGGCTGCCGATCAGAAGCTTACTGCGTTGACCGGCGATCTGGAAACCTACATCGAATTGGCTCGGGCCGAAACAAACGCCGCTCAAAAAGAAGATCTGCTGAAGGATCTCAATCGCGAATTGACATCCACCGATTCGTATCTGAGCGAACTGGAAACGCAAACACTCCTGTCCGGCGAGAACGATCACATGAACGCCATAATGACCATCAAGCCAGGCGCTGGTGGTACCGAGTCGCAGGATTGGGCTTCCATTTTGCTACGGATGTATTTGCGTTGGGCAGAACGTAAGGGATTTGGTGCCGACGTGCTGGACGAAACTCCCGGTGAGGAAGCGGGCATCAAGAACGCCACTATCCAATTTGTGGGCGAGAACGCCTACGGAATGCTTACTGGCGAGACTGGAGTGCACCGCCTGGTGCGCATTTCGCCTTTCGATCAGGCCGCGCGACGGCACACTTCCTTTGCCTCGGTATTCGTGATTCCAGAAGTGGACGACCGCATCGAAGTGAACATCAAGCCGGACGATTTGAAATTGGACACTTACCGGGCCGGCGGCAAAGGCGGCCAGAACGTCAATAAAGTGGAGACCGCGGTGCGCATTACACACATTCCCACGGGAATTGTCGTGGCCTGCCAGATCGAGCGCAGCCAGCACAAGAACCGGGAACTGGCCATGAAGATGCTCCGTTCGAAACTGTATGACCTGGAAATGCAGAAGCGCCGCGACGAGACAGATCGCCTAGACGAGTCCAAGCTGGACATTTCCTTTGGCAGCCAGATTCGCTCGTACATCATGCAACCTTATCGGCTAATCAAGGATCATCGCACCAAAGTGTCGGTCGGCGACGTCGATCGTGTTCTGGACGGCGACCTGGATCCGTTCATCCGTTCGTACCTGATGGCTAAAAAGACGAAAGGCAAACTGGTCGTTCAGAGCGACGATATAGACGACGCAGTGTGAGATATCCGGCAAACAACGAGGCCGGAAATCGCTTCTAATCGCTCGGCGCATAAGCACTCCCGCCGCCCGAATATAAAAACTATGGATTTGTCTCGCGTTCAGTCTTGGGTGTAAGACTACTGTTATGTCTTCTGCGCGCAATGTGAATCTCTGGTCTTCCGCCGAGCACGCCAAGGATTATTTGGGCCGTGCCGACTCTATCCCGCACCGGGGCGAAGGTGAGGCTGCGCTACTGGAGTGTCTGCCGGACAGCCCCAAACGTATTCTCGATCTTGGGAGTGGTGGCGGAAGGCTGTTGGATCTGGTAAGAGCGGCGCGGCCCGAAGTCGAATTTGTGGCGTTGGACTTTTCGCCCACGATGCTGGAGACGCTACGCACCCGTTTTGGTGATGACAAAAAAGTTAGCGTGGTGGCGCACGACCTTTCCGAGCCACTGCCCAAACTGGGCAAATTCTCCGCCGTGATCTCGTGCTTTGCCATTCATCATCTGCCCCACGAACGCAAACGCACCCTGTATGGCGAAGTGTACGAAAGTTTGCAGCCGGGTGCCGTTTTCTGCAATCTCGAACACGTTGCTTCTTCCACCGTACGCTTGCATCGCGAATTTATGAAAAGCATCAACACTCCGCCGGAGAACGAGGACCCATCGAACAAACTTCTGGATCTGTCAACCCAGTTAAATTGGCTCCGGGAGATCGGCTTTGAAGACGTCGATTGCCACTGGAAGTGGCGGGAGTTAGCGCTTTTTGCCGGAGTTCGACCGAGCTCTTGAGGTACGCATCCCGAAACTGGGCGCCTAAGCTTTGCAACTAAGTGGAAAAAGCGCTCCATTCAACACTCTAAAATCTCCATTCACTGTGAGCGTAAGCTTCGCAGAATCAATAGGTTGTTTCACCAAATCGGCGGTGGTACTCTTGCAAGGAGTCTTTTTCGCGTGTCCCGTACGGGCTGTTGGGGGTGTAGCAACCCGGCCCGAAGATTAGACTATAGGAGAGCTGTTTTGAGCGAAGCAAAGAGGAATTTCCTGTTTACATCCGAGTCCGTGACCGAAGGCCACCCGGACAAAATTGCCGACCAGATTTCCGATGCGGTGTTAGATGAAGTGATGCGCCAGGACCCTAAGGGTCGCGTGGCGTGCGAAACTTTAGTTACCACAGGATTGGTCGTGGTTTCTGGAGAGATCACCACCAGCGGGCATGTGGACTACGACGAATTGGTTCGCAAAACCGTCCAGGAAGTCGGCTATAACGACGCCCTTTACGGCTTCGACTCGAATACTTGCGCGGTGATGTGCACGGTGAAGCGGCAATCGCCAGACATCGCTATGGGCGTGGACACAGGTGGCGCCGGCGATCAGGGCTTGATGTTCGGTTATGCCTGCAACGAGACCGAAGAATTGATGCCCATGCCCATACAATTGGCTCATCGCCTGACGCAGCGCCTCTCGGACGTTCGCAAGAGCAAGGAACTCCCCTTTCTTCGGCCCGATGGAAAATCCCAAGTAACCGTGGAGTATCGCAACGGAATGCCAGCGCGCGTGGATTGCGTGGTGATCTCCACGCAGCACAGCAATGATATTTCGAATGAAGAATTGCGCAGCGCTGTGATGGAACATGTAATTAAGCCCATTGTTCCCGCCAATATGCTGGATTCCAAGACCAAGTTCCACATCAACCCCACGGGCAGATTTGTCATCGGTGGACCTATGGGCGACGCCGGACTGACCGGACGCAAAATTATTGTGGACACTTACGGCGGCTACAGCCGGCACGGCGGCGGAGCGTTCTCAGGCAAGGATCCTTCGAAGGTGGACCGGTCGGCCTGCTACATGGCCCGCTATATCGCGAAGAACATCGTGGCCGCCGGGCTCGCTTCTCGCGCCGAAGTTCAGCTGGCCTACGCCATCGGTGTAGCGGAGCCGGTATCGGTGATGGTGGACACCTTTGGAACCGGCACGATTCCCGAAGAGAGAATCACTCAACTCGTGCGTGAGAATTTCACCCTCACGCCGAAGGCTATTATAGAAACTCTGGATTTGCGTCGCCCAGTCTATAAAGCCACGGCGGCGTACGGGCACTTCGGGCGCACTGGCCCAGGCTTTACTTGGGAGCGCACCGACCGCGCAGAAGCATTACGCAAGGCCGCCGGATCAGGTGCAGTTGCGGAAGTTGCGGCGCGCCGCTAACTGCCACAAATTTGTAGATCACCTGTAGGTGAGTGACCTTCCGAAATCGTAGCGTCGCTGTTGACGTCCGCATTGTTCTCAAATCGAGAACATCTCTGAAACTTGGGTTCAGGTTCAAGAAAAACTAGGAGAGCAAGAATGGCTACCGTAGAACTGAAAAAGGGTGACGTGAAAGACATCGGCCTGGCCGATGCCGGCAAGCGCAAGATCGAGTGGGCAGCACAGCAGATGCCGGTGCTGCAGCAGATTCGCAAGCGCTTCATCAAGGAGCAGCCCCTAAAAGGACTGCGCATTTCCGCTTGTCTTCACGTGACCAGCGAAACCGCCAATCTTATGATTACACTCCGTGACGGCGGCGCGGATGCGGTTCTTTGTGCGTCGAATCCTTTGTCCACGCAAGATGAAGTCGCCGCCTCGCTTAATCGTGACTTCAACATCCCGACCTATGCGATCAAGGGCGAGGACAACAAAACCTACTACCAGCACCTTCAGGCAGCCCTCGAGCACAAGCCGCAATTCACCATGGACGATGGGTGCGACCTGGTCACCATGCTGCTCACCAAACGCCAGGATTTGGTGGCCAACGTGATTGCCGGAACCGAGGAAACCACCACCGGCGTCATTCGTCTGCGGGCTATGTCGAAGGACGGTACCCTAAAGTACCCAATCATTGCCGTGAACGATGCGATGACCAAGCATTTCTTCGACAATCGCTACGGCACTGGACAATCCACGCTGGACGGCGTGATTCGCGCCACCAACGTGCTGATCGCGGGTTTGAAAGTGGTCATCGCTGGATATGGCTGGTGTGGGCGCGGCGCCGCGATGCGAGCTAAGGGCTTGGGCGCCGACGTGATTATCACCGAAATCGATCCGGTCAAGGGAATTGAAGCGGTGATGGACGGGTTCCGCGTGATGCCCATGGCTGATGCCGTGAAGGAAGGCGACATCTTCATCACCGTCACTGGAAATAAGAACGTGGTTCGCCGCGAGCACTTCGAAGCCATGAAAAGTGGTGCGATTGTCTGCAATTCCGGGCACTTCAACGTGGAAATCGAGCTGCCTGCGCTTGAGAACCTTTCCACGGGGAAGAAAGAGGTGCGGCCGCTCGTGGACGAGTTCCTGTTGAAGGATGGACGCAAAATTTACCTCATCGCCGAAGGACGCTTGGTGAACCTTGCGACCGCCGAAGGTCATCCTGCTTCGGTGATGGATATGAGTTTCGCGAACCAATCCTTGGCTGCCGAGCATTTGGTGAAGCACCACAAGGAGCTTAAGCCGCAAGTTTACGAGGTTCCGGAACACCTCGATCGAGAAATCGCGAGGCTGAAGCTCGAATCCATGGGCCATCGCTTGGATAAGCTGACCGCCGAGCAGGAGCAGTATCTTGCTTCCTGGCAGGAAGGCACGTAAGAATACTCTTCCCCGCGCTGTCATTTTGAGCGACGCAAGTATTTCTCAGTTCGTCAGATGCAGCCATAACCAAGGCTCATCTCAGCGTGCTATCTTTAATGGGGCGTCTCGAATTCATCGAGTCGCCCCAAATTTTTGGCGGAAACTATGTGGGACTACTGCGGACATTCACTGGAAGTGGCGTGCTTGCGAGGCGCCACATATGCTGATGTGCGGGTGATGCACCACCGGCAGCGCGACCTCACCACGAAAAATGGCCGAGTCGGCACTCTCGGCCAGAACGAGTCCATTGGCTTGGGCATTCGCGTAGTAGCCAACGGCGCCTGGGGATTTGCCTCCACGGATCAATTGACGCGGGAAGGTGTGGCCGCTTGTGCGGCGCAGGCTGTTGCTATCGCACGATCCTCGGCGCTGGCCAAGAAGGAAAATGTGGAATTGGTGCCGGAAGGCGCCTACGTGGACAGTTGGATCGGCCCTTGCCAGAAGGATCCGTTCGAAATTCCCCTGGAGACACAACTGGACCTGCTGCTTGCTGTGGATGGCGTGATGCACAAGCAAAAAGGCGTCACATTGTCTGAGACCGACATGCAATTCCGCAAGATAGATACGTGGTTTGCCTCCACCGGCGGCTCCAAGATTCATCAGCGGCGTGTGCTTTCCGGTTGCGGAATTGTTGCCACGGTATTTCAAGGCGACTCCATCCAGAAACGCTCATATCCCAATAGTTTTGGCGGCCAGCACGTTCTCGGTGGATACGAACTGATCGAATCGATGGAACTACTGCGGCACGCCCCAAGAGTGGCCGAAGAAGCCGTTGCGCTTCACTCTGCGGCGCAATGTCCGGAAAGGACTGGCACGCTGATTCTTTCTGGCAGCCAACTTGGACTGCAGATTCACGAATCGATCGGTCATCCCATCGAACTCGACCGCGTGCTGGGCCAGGAAGCAAATTTTGCAGGCACCAGCTTTCTGACCCTCGATAAGCTGCACAAATTGCGCTACGCCTCCCCCATTGTGAACGTTGTTGCCGATGCGCGCATTGCGCATGGAGCGGGTCTGGGCACGTTCGCCTACGATGACGAAGGCGTTCCCGCGCAACGCATCGACGTGATCAAGGATGGTGAGTTCCACGGCTACCTTTCCAGCCGCGAAACCGCTCATCTGATCGGCCTACCTCGTTCCGGCGGCACCATGCGCACGGAGGGCTGGAACCGCTTGCCCATGATTCGAATGACCAACGTGAGCATCCTTCCAGGCGAGTGGAAAACAGAGAATCTGATCGCCGATACCGACGATGGCATATTAATGGACACCAACCGGTCCTGGTCCATCGACGACCGCCGCTATCAATTCCAATTTTCTACGGAGATCGGTTGGGAAATTAAAGGCGGCGAGAAAGCGCGCATGCTGAAGAATCCCAGCTACAGTGGCATCACTACGGAGTTTTGGAAGTCCTGCGATGCGGTCTGTGATGCTGATGATTGGGTCCTATGGGGAACTCCAAATTGCGGCAAGGGCCAACCCATGCAAGTAATGGGCACGGGCCATGGCGCGTCACCGGCGCGGTTTCGTAATGTGAAAATCGGCACGGCTTTTGCAAACCAATGAAACCTCCGCGGAAACAACGCACTTCCGAAAAGACGGCTCGCGAACGTGGCGGCTTGCGACCCGAGCAGGAACTGCACCGGATCGGCGCTACTGTTCTGCGATTGGCGGAGAGGCTCGGCGTGCCCGAAGTGGAAGTTCACATCGAGGAATCCATCCAGGCGCTCACGCGGTTCGCCAACAATACGATTCATCAGCACGTCGCCGAGCAGGGACTAGTCGTGTCCATTCGAACGGCGGAGGATGGGCGCACCGCCCGCGTCACCACCAACCGCATCGACGAAGATTCCTTGCGTGCCGCGATTGACGATTGTCTTTCACTCGCGTCGCATCAGCCAAAAGATCCCAAACTGTTGCCCATGCTGGGAAAACAGAAACACCGGCAGGTTCGCCGCTTTTGTGAGGCCACCGCGGCGCTCACCGCCGAGGAACGCGCCCGTGCTGTCAAGGGCGCATGCGCTTACGCAGAAAAACATGGTCAGGTTGCAGCGGGGGTGTTCTCCAGCGGCCAGACGCAAAGCGTACTGGTCAATTCCCGGGGTGTTTCCGCTGCTTATCGGGAGACCCATGCGACATTTTCGATCACTATGCAGCAGGGCTCCGCTGCAAGTTGGGCCAAGGGCAATTCGGGCGATGTTCGCCGGTTTGATCCAAATCAACTATCGCAGATCGCCAGCAGGAAAGCGGCCCTAGCGCAAAATCCTGCAGAACTGCAGCCCGGCCGATATACCGTGATCCTCGAGCCTGCGGCAGTTCTCGATTTGGTCGGGTTCCTGTTCTACGACTTCGCTGCCACGGCGGTTGCCGACAAACGCTCCTGCTTTTCCGGGCGCGTGGGCAAACCCATTCTCGGCAAAAACATCACGGTAACCGACGAGGTGTACCACCCACAGCAACTCGGTGCTCCATTCGATGGCGAGGGCATGCCGCGGCAGAAGGTCCTGCTGGTGGATCGTGGCACAATCAAGAACTTGGTTTACTCTCGGCGTTCCGCGAAGCAAGCGGGCACCCGCCCAACAGGCCACGGCTTCCCCTTGCCCAACGAATACGGTGAAGCGCCGATGAACCTGGTTGTAGAAGGCGGGAAAACGTCGATTGAAGAGATGATTGCGTCCACGGAGCACGGCTTGCTGGTCACGCGGCTATGGTATATCCGCGAAGTCGATCCGTACGAGAAGATCATGACGGGCATGACACGGGACGGGTTATTCCTGGTGGAGAAGGGCAAGATCGCTGGTGCTGCCAAGAATTTCCGATTCAACCAATCGGTCCTGGAAATGTTACGGAATGTTGAATGTCTTGGGCCAGCATGCCGAGCCACTGGTGAAGAAGCCTTCGAAATGATCGTTCCGCCAATGAAAATCCGCGATTTTCACTTTAGCGAAGCCACGAAATTTTAACCCACTTAGCTTCAATCGGTCCCCCACAAAACCGATGCATGGCAGCAAAATTCTGCATTGTACATTCGGCGGCTCGGCCACTATCACACTAATATGTGGGGCTGTCCGAACAGCACGTCGAAGCCGCGCCATCCGAACTGGGGCCACCCGGATCACGACGCGTGCGGGACTGGCTTTATCGCCCAACTCGGCGGTGCACCTAGCCACGACATCCTAATATATTCTTTGCAAGCGCTGGAGCGGCTTTCCCATCGGGGCGGCGTGGACGCCGATGGCGCCAGTGGCGATGGAGCCGGGCTCCTAACCAGTTTGCCGGTCGATTTTTTCCGCGCTCGGGCCGCAGAAGACAAACTTCACCTGGACGAGAATTTTGGTGTGGGCATGCTTTTCGCGCTTCCTACCCGCGTGGCGGATGCCCGCCGTGCCGTCGAGGATTCCATCGGTCGTAGCAAACTACGGCTGGTGGGATGGCGTCGCGTTCCTACCAATTCCAACGCACTGGGACAGCGGGCGTTCGAAACCATGCCGGAGGTCTGGCAATTCTTCATCGAGCCGACCAGCGCGCGCAGTTCCGGCCAGAATTTTACGGATAAATTCGAACGCAGCCTGGCCCTATTGCGCAAACGCGCGGAACGCATTCTTCCGGAACGCTGTTATCTCTGTTCTCTTTCTTCCCGAACGATCGTCTATAAGGGTTTGCTCACTCCTTGGCAGTTCCCTCGCTTTTATGAAGATTTGCGCAGCGCCGATTTCTGCGCGCAGTTTGCCATTTTCCATCAACGCTACTCGACAAACACGGAACCGTCCTGGCAGCTTGCGCAGCCATTTCGATATATCGCGCATAATGGGGAAATCAATACGGTCATCAGCAATCGCCGCTGGCTGCGCGCCCGTGAACGGGAAATTCGTAAGCGCATCGGGGTAGGGAAGTGGTTCCAGTTGCTGGAGGAAAATGTCAGCGACTCAGCCAGTTTTGACAATGCCCTCGAACTGAAACTCCTGGAAGGCAAAAGCGTGGAAGCGGCCATGCTCTCACTGGTTCCCCCGGCGTTTTCGCAGGATCCTTTCTTGTCGCCGGACGTACGCGCCGCACTGGAGGCCTTATCGCGCGAGGGCGAGCCTTGGGATGGACCCGCGGCGCTGGTCTTCAGCGATGGTCTGTCCGTTGGCGTTAAACTCGATCGCAACGGCTTGCGTCCGATGCGCTACACCGTGACCCACGATGGTCTGGTGATCGCTGGGTCGGAGACCGGCTTGCTCGATCTGGAAGAATCCCGAGTTGCCGAACGTCATCGCCTTGGGCCAGGGGAAGTTCTCCTTGCTACGCCGCACACCGGATCCTTGCTGCGCTGGCGTGACCTGTTGAAGAACGTCACTGATCAGATTCCACGCAAAACGCTGACTCGCTTGAGTGTGTTGCGCTTGGAGAATTCGCAGGAGCGCCCGCCGATTGCGCACCCGAAGCGAGTAGCGGCCGCTGCCGGTTGGTCGGACGATCAATACAAAATTTTGTTTCGCCCGCTCCTCAGCGGCAAGGAAGCCGACTGGAGCATGGGTGACGATGCTCCACCGGCGTTCCTGTCCAAGCTCCATCGTCCGCTGTGGGATTATTGCAAGCAGCGTTTCGCCCAAGTTACCAATCCTCCGATTGACCCGCTGCGCGAATCGCACGTCATGTCTTTGGAGGTACCGCTCGGCCACGGCCATTTCCTTGCCAGCCCGATCTTGACCGCGTCTGAGCTGGCTTCGCTCTGTGTAGCGTTAGGTCCTGTCCAGATCGTCGATTTTTCGTTCTCTTCCACCCTGGGAGTCCCGGGTGCGCGCCGCTGTTTGACTCAGTGCAAAACTACCCCTCTGAGTGGCGGCGATATCCCGGGGCTCCTCCTCCTTTCCGACCGGGCGATTGGCCCGGAGCGCGCTGCCTTGCCTGCATTGCTCGCTGCGGCAGGGGCTTGGAAAAGTCTGCTGAACCAGGATTTGCCAGACGTTCCTCTGGTAATCGAGAGCGCTCAAGTTTTTGAGACTCATCATGTGGCCATGTTGCTAGCTGCGGGGGCCAGCGCGGTGGTCTCTTATCTGGCGGAGGAGTTCGCCGAGACTGAAGAACCGGGTAGTTTTGAGAAGGTTCGAAAGGGAATGTCGGCTGGCCTTCGGAAAGTTTTGGCTCGCATGGGGATTTCCACCGTAGCCAGCTATCGCAACAGCCACCTGTTTGAAGTGCTTGGCCTCGACGAGGATATTTGCCGCGAATATTTCGAGGACGCCGCTTCCTATCCCGGGGCAAAGACCCTGGACCAGTTGCTTCAGGATTATCTGCACATGCATGCCGCTGGTTATGGCGGAGCTACCGAAGATCTGACGGATCATGGGCTGTATCGCTTCCGTAAGGGCGCCGAGCTTCATGCGACTTCACCGGAACTCATTCGCCGCTTGCACGCCCACGTGCGTAAGCCGGACCAGGGCAATTACAACGCGTTCGAACAACTTGCTAAGGCCGAGGGTCCCACCTTTTTACGGGACCTGCTCGAAATGGTGCCGGAGCTACCGGTCTCCCTCGACGAGGTCGAACCCCTCGAATCGGTTCTGGCGCGCTTCAGCACCCAAGCCATGTCGCTTGGCTCGCTGAGTCCGGAAGCGCACAAGACCCTTGCGATCGCCATGAATCGACTAGGCGGACGAAGTAATACCGGCGAAGGCGGAGAAGATAGCGAGTCTTACAAGACGCCAGGAATGTCGAACAAAATCAAGCAAGTGGCTTCCGGCCGTTTCGGCGTAACTGCGGATTACCTGGCCCGCGCGGAAGAATTGGAAATCAAGATGGCCCAGGGTTCGAAGCCGGGCGAAGGTGGCCAGCTTCCTGCGCGCAAGGTCACCGAATATATCGCGCGGATTCGTCACGCCACGCCGGGCACGCCATTGATCTCGCCTCCGCCGCACCATGACATTTACAGCATCGAAGATCTGGCGCAATTGATTCACGATTTGCGAGCGGTGAATCCACACGCCCGTATAGGTGTGAAGCTGGTTTCCGGTACGGGAGTGGGCGTAATTGCTGCGGGCGTCGCGAAAGCGGGAGCCGACGTTATCACCATTAGCGGCCACAACGGAGGCACCGGCTCTTCGCCGCTGACCTCGATTAAGAATACCGGCCTAGCTTGGGAAATTGGCCTGCGCGAAACTCACGAAACCTTATTGCGCGCTGGCTTGCGCTCGCGCGTGAGGCTTCGTGTCGATGGCGGTCTGCGCTTCTCTCGAGACGTGTTGATCGGCGCGACTCTGGGTGCGGACGAATTCGGTTTCGGGACCGCGGCGCTGGTTGCTATCGGTTGCGTCATGGCGCGCCAGTGCCATCTGAACACTTGTCCTGTCGGCATCGCTACGCAGGATGAAACTCTGCGTACCCGTTTCAATGGCAAGCCTGAAATGGTTATGACTTACTTCCGGTCCCTGGCGGAAGAGATTCGCAATGGCCTCTCGCGACTTGGAGTACGTTCTCTTACGGAGCTGCGCGGCTGGTACGATCGCCTGGAAAGCCGCTCTGGCCTGGATGCCCTGCTGGTAATTCCTGTTTCCAAGCCGGGCCGTGTCCTGCCGCAACAAACTTCCGTCCTCGACGGCGGCGTGGAAGAAACTGAATTGTCTTTCGAACATACAAAACTGCCGGCGGGCTCTCCGGTGATTCACAATTTCCATCGCAGCATTGGCGCGCACTTCAGCGGCGAAAGGATGACCCAGCGTTTGCGGGACAACGTGGAAGGCCCGCCGACCACGCGCGAATTTCATGGCACCGCGGGACAGAGCTTTGGTGCGTTCCTCGCTTCCGGTCTAACGCTTAAACTCTCCGGAGAAGCCAACGATTATGTTGGCAAGGGTCTTTCCGGGGGTACGATTGTGGTTCGTGCCGGTCATAATGCTTCCAAACGCGGCGATGTGCTCGCCGGCAATACAGTTCTCTATGGGGCCACTTCCGGGCAGCTCTACGTCGCGGGCCAAGCTGGCGAACGCTTCGCGGTACGGAACAGCGGTGCCGCCGCGGTGGTTGAGGGGCTCGGCCAGCACGGATGCGAATATATGACCGGTGGAATTGTCACGGTCCTCGGCCCGATTGGACTGAATTTTGGATCGGGCATGACCGGCGGGCTAGCCTACGTTCTACGCAACGAAGTGGACAACGTGCTCAATCTGGAATTTGTGCAGGCCCACGAACTCGACGACCAGGAAGAGAACAATCTTCGTCGCCTGATTGAAAAACACCTGGCTCTGACCGACAGCCCTGTTGCGTTGCGCCTGTTATCTCGGCGATCGCGCTTACCTCTCGTGCGCGTTCAGCCTATTCACCTCCAGGGAACCGTCCAAAACGCCTGGAACGGCATAAACGCCGCCACAGTGAATATCGTTCCGGCGGAACCTCCGAGCTTCTTGCGCGTAACGGACGGCCCTGCTCCGCACTATGCCTGAGCACACAGGAACTTCACTTTTTCCTTACGCCAATTCCGTTATACTGTTACGCAATACCCCAAGTGAGTTGAGCCTATGGACTTTGACCAATTAACTACATTTGTGCAAGTGGCCAAGCTCAAAAGCTTTTCTAAGGCGGGCCAAAAAGTTTTTCGCTCGCAATCGGCGGTGAGCTCGCAAATCCGCCAGTTAGAGCAGGCGTATCATGCCAAGCTGCTGGATCGCTCGGCCAAATCGGTCGAGCTGACGCCGGCCGGGCAGGTGTTGTTCGAGTTCGCCGAGCGGCTATTGCGCCTGCGCGACGAATCCATGCAGGTCGTTGCCGATCGCGGCAATGTGGTGCAGGGGCCAGTAACGTTTGGCGCCAACGAGGCTACTTGTCTTTACCTGCTGCCGGAAATCCTTTCCGAATTTCAGCGCCGCTACCCTCTTGTGCACATCAGCATCTACCGCAATTTCAGCCACAAGATTTTGCAGCGCCTGGAGGAAGGCTCTCTGGACCTGGGCATCGTCACGCTGCCATTGAAATCTCCAAACCTGAAGATGCACACCATCAATCGCGACCGCCTGCGTTTCTTCGTGAGCACCAAAAATTCTCTCGCGCAACGCAGCCATGTCACTCTCGAGGAAATTGCCGCCGCGCCGCTCATCTTCCCGAAAACGGGCTACACCCGGCAGGTGCTCGACAAATTGTTTCGGCCTCATCGTTCCCGCCTTCGTATCGCCATGGAATTGCCGAGCATCGGTATGATCAAAACCTTCGTGGCGGCGGATGTTGGTATCTCGATTATCAGCGAGAGCTTTGCTCGCGATCAAGTCAAGAGTGGAGATGTGAAGCTGCTTAGCGTGGATGGTGTGGATCTTTATCGCGAACTCGCGCTTGTTTACCGGCGTGATCGCAGCTTGCCCCGTGCGGTTCAGTCGCTGATTACGATGATTCGGGAAAACCGCAAGCTGCAAGAATCGGCCGCGGCTGGTTGAGCTTGTCCCAGCTCACTTGACGTTGAAATCCAAACTGGAAATCGCGCGCGCAATTACGTTTTCCTGAATCTGTATCAGATCCGTGTCCGCGAAGGTCATTCCCAGCACGGTCAGATATTCTCCACGATGCCCGACGACGGACAGTGTCCCGGACCAGTCGTGATCCTCGGCCATACCTTGATAGTGATATTCGATGGCCGGCTGTCCGCCCACGACGGCCTTTTGCTGGGAGATCAGGCGGTAGTTGTCATAGGCATCGTGTAGGCGTTCCTCAACGGCCTGCGCTGTTTTCTCTAGGGATTCCTTAGATTGCTCGCGTCCTACCACCAGGAAGGTGGATTCGTTTGACGTCCCCATCGCGACAATCGCGTTTGGCAGTGTCTGTCCCGCGCCATCAATAATCTGCCAACTTGGCGCCTTGTACATACAAAAAGCAAATTGATGATTGATATAAAGATTTCCCTGAATTTCTTCGCGAATAGCGGGTAGCTCCTCCTTTGGTGGCGGAGGAGGCGCAGTGGCTATGGCCAAAGTAGCCTTCGGCATGGTCATCGTTGCTTTGAGTATCGGGACGTTCGTATCCAGGTGCGCTTTGGTCGGTATGGGAATTTCCGGGCGGCCGTTCGCATTGGTCAGGATCGCAGCGGCTTTTTCCTTCTTCGTGGGTTCAACGGCTTGGGTGGGTCTTGCATCCGTTTGGCTGGAAGCTTTCGAACTTGTTTCTGTTTTAGCGGCCCCAGGCTGCTCCGCCGAATCCGGAATAATTTCGGCGATCTTGTCTTTTTCCACCAAAACATATCCGAAGTCGGTCTTCACCTTGAACATGTTGTCTTCGTAACCGACAATGACACCATAGAGCTTCTTCCCATCCTTCAGGCGAATTTCATCTGCGCGCGCAGCAGTCGCACCCAGGGCTGCGGAAGCCAACAGCATCAGAGCCATCATCAGTCTGGGATGGAAAGCAGCGGGCATGGGGCAAGTGTAGGATTGCGTACCCGCCGTCCGCAAGAACTAGCGTGCATAAAGTGCCTCTAGAGCCACCTCCTAATATGCTCCTCCCAAGTGGGACGCGTGTTAGCACGCGCTTTTATCACAAGCGATAAGTTTGGGGATTTTTCAGAAGATACAGGGCGCGAGAGCCAAGAGTTTAACGGGTGGTGTCCAGCTCGGGAGAGCCCAAGGCAATGGAGCCGAAGCCACCCGTTCCCGTTTCCTCTACCAAGCTTCACTATAGGCGAATATAAAGCGAAACTCAACAAGATTTTTTGAAAGATCGTCAGTTGGCCTAGTTTCGAATGGTCCTCAAGTGTATAGAGGGTTGCGACCCACCCATACCTGCCCACGGCTGTCCGTCAGTTCAATTGCGCACTGCTACCGCGGCGGTATCCTAAACGCACGATGAAAACCGCGGCCACTGCGCTTATGTCATCGCTAGCTGCCCTGATGCTCGGCTGCTTGCTCTGGAGCCTCGCTGCGGCCGATGCCCGTCGCGGTTCGGCCTTGGACGATGACGCGCTGTCTTCCGCCATCTGCCCGATTGTCTATCCGCTCGACGAGTCACCCACCAATCGCGGTTTCCACTATCTTTTTTACGGAAACGGTTTCTTCATCAACGATCAAGGGTATTTGCTCACCGCAGCTCATGTGCTGAATCAATTGACCGATGCACAGCCGTATATCGTGCTGCGGCTAGCAGAGGCACCGCCACGCCTGTTTAGGGCCGCCGTTGTCGCGGTCGATCAGGAACATGATGTGGCGATCTTGCGCGCGATCCCCAACCCATTTGAGGGCAAGTATCAGGTGAGGTATTTGCCTTTAGCAGTTGATTGGCCTGCATCCAAAAAAGCCGTGCTCGCGGCAGCGCTGCGTCCCTCTCGATTGAAGGATCCATACACGTTCGACGCTTTCGTGGAAGACCGTCCCGCTGGCGAGATCCTCAAATATGAATTCTCCGAACTCGAGAAGGGCCGCGCCGACACCGAACTGCTCCTATTCAGCCATGGTGTCCTGTTGGGAGACAGTGGCGCGCCAGTGGTTTCCGCAGAATCGAAAACGGTTCTCGGCTTAGTCGAGGGCCGTTGGCTTCGCGCTGACGCTGCGGCTCTCGCCAGTGCCACCACACAGTCGGCTAGCGGTGTAGGAGCGGCAGTTCCGATTCATTATGCGATCCCGCTGCTACAGCAAAATGGCGTGGCCTGGCATGAAGCAGCGCACCAACCGGAGCATGTCCGTTCGGACAGTGGATCAACTGTGGAGACGGACTCGCCCGTTGCCCTTTCGTTGGTTGCGGCTCCGTATCCGGCACAGGGGCTCGAGGGTGGCGAAGTTGTTCTGGACTCGGCGATCGGCCAGAACGGCCAGATCTCAGACACGAAGGTGGTGTCCGGAGCGGCCCCGTTTCTCGACGTGACCCTAAATGCTATACGCACATGGACGTTCCGGCCTGCCCAGATGGATGAACCAGGCGAACATAGCCGAATTGGAATCATCTTCCAGTTCGCGCATCCTGGCGCCTTGAACGGGAAAAACTCGGTGCGCTGGTACGATCCACGGCACGAAGACGCGCCAGACCGGCCCGCCATGCCCATTGTCACAAAGGAGCCGGATATTTCCGCAGCATCTAACGACGAGGCCAGCGTAATTTTGTCAGTTAACATCGATGGGCAGGGGACGGTTGCTGCAATAGACGTGCTTCAGGATCCCCAGTTTCTGGCACCCGCGATCAGCGAGTCCGTGCGCCAATGGCAGTTTGCTCCCGGTAGACGAGCGGGAGCCGACTGCGCCTCAAAGATCATCCTTGTTGTGATTCCGCGACACCACGCCAGCGGGATTCGCGCGGACCCGACCAAGCGATCGTCTGAGACGGAGCTTCACACGATCAATTAACGTGGAAAATCCCTGGCAAGAAAGCCAGGCTAGCCCTTGAACACGAGCGTCCGCAAGCTATAGAACAACAGGCCGGACAGCATCATTGCAACGGGAAGAGTCAGCACCCAAGCAAGCCCTAGGTTGCGCACCGTGCTCATCTGCAGTCCGGAATGGTTGGCCATCATCGTTCCCGCTACACCTGACGACAGCACGTGTGTGGTACTCACGGGTAACCCGAGCCCGTCCGCCGCGCCGATGGTAGCCATCGCCGTGATTTCCGCCGCTGCGCCTTGTGCATACGTTAGGTGGGTCTTTCCGATCTTTTCGCCAACCGTGACCACGATTCGTTTCCATCCGACCATGGTCCCCAGACCCAACGCCAGAGCCACGGCCACTTTCACCCAGAGCGGAATGAACCGTGTCGCATGGTCAATGTGGCTTTTATAGTTCTTCAAGACCGCAACATCTGCCGCAGCCAGTGAAGGTTTGCCCGACTTTTGCATCAGCCGCAGCGCCTCGCTTACCAGGTACATGTCATTACGGAAGTTGCGAACTTGCGCTTGCGGCACTTTCGCAAGTTCATGGAACTGGGCTAATTCCGTGCCGATGTCGTTAATCATGGTGCGCAGCGCGAGCATGGTGTTGGGAGTGAACTCCTTTGTGCGCACATAATCCGTTACGTCCTGGCGGGGATCTCCCACCACTGCGGAAGCTTGCACATACTTTCCGACGGTATCAGCCGCTTGACGAGATACGGCGATGAAGTCTTGCGATTGCCGCGCAGTTACCGCGTGGTTCAACGCATAGGTGGTCGGCACGGTACCGATCAGAATCAGCATGATCAGTCCCATTCCTTTTTGACCATCGTTCGAGCCATGGAAGAAGCTCACACCGGTGCAGGTCAGAATCAGCATGCCACGGATCCAGAAAGGAGGGGGTTCCGTGCCCCTCGGAGCCTCATACAATCTCTTGTCCTTGATGACCGCCTTCACGGTGACAAACAACAGCGAAGCTAGCAAAAATCCGAAGATAGGCGAAAGCAGCAACGATTTGCCAATATTGGCAGCCTGGGCCCAATCAACTCCGCTGGTTCCCGTCCTGGCACTCATCAACTGGTTCGCAATACCCACGCCAATAATGGAACCGATCAATGTGTGAGAGCTGGAGGCGGGCAGCCCAAACCACCAGGTTCCCAGGTTCCACATGATTGCTGCAATTAACAGCGCGAACACCATCGCGAATCCGCCGCTGCCTCCCACTTGCAGAATCAACTCCACGGGCAGCAGAGAAACGATGCCAAACGCCACCGCGCCTGTGGACGTCACGACACCTAGGAAGTTCCAGAAACCCGACCATACCACGGCAATGTTTGGATCCAGGGAGTGTGTGTAAATTACCGTAGCCACGGCGTTTGCCGTGTCGTGGAAGCCGTTTACGAACTCAAATCCGAGCGCCACTAACAGCGCGATGCCCAGCAACACATAAGGCCACGCCGATCCCAAGGTCACATTGGCAAGGTCTCGCGAGATGCTCGAACCAATGAAAATCAATCCCGCAATCAGGACCAAACCGAAAATCAAGGTGCCGATGCGGCTTGGCTTCTGGTTCAGCTTCTCCGCGAGAACATGCGAAGAAGCCGAAGTCGTCGTAACGGGTGCGGGTGTTGCTGTAGCCATAAAGGTCCTTTCAATATGTCCAATGCAGATATCAAGATTTCGGGGCTGTTTTTGCGGACCAACCCTTATATGCGCGAATTGTTACTCGCAGATGAACGTTTAGAAAACTCGCCCTAACTGGAAAAACCACTTGTAATGCCCAGTATCCCCGACGCTCCCTCCGATGAAGACGGGGCCAAACGCAGTGTCGGCAATCAACCCGGCCGCACCGTCGCCGGATAGACGGGGAGCGCCGAACGGGTCGCCATACATTTTGCCGACCTCACCATAGCCGATAAGATATGCGGCTTTACCCACAAAGGTGGGCAGCGTAGCAATTTGTCGAAGGTAACCCAGTCGGCCAATAAAAAACTGATTGCCTTCCAACTCATTCAGTCCATACGCAGTCAACTGTCCCACGCCGCCCAGGAAAAATTGCGGATCACCGGTGTTGCGATAGCCAAATGTTGTGCCGCCCGTGCCAATGGCGAAAATGGAATCCTTGTGAATGGGTTGAAACCACTGAATCGTCGTAGTGAGTGACGGAAAGGCTTGTGTCGCGTCTGGATACGTGTCGTAGAAGTAGAAGTTGGACTGGACGTAGTAGCCGCGGGTAGGGATGACGGGATCGTTTGTATGATCGAGTACATAGCGCATGTGCAACGCCCCGACGCGCCCGTTTAAGGACGCGAACTCAGGCGTTCCGAGCCGCAGAAACTCATTGTTGTAGCCAACGCCGTATCCGGCGCGAATCTCACTGAAGTGACTGATTGCGTACCCAATATCCGCCCCACCGAGAACATCGTCCATGCGATAATCCGCGCGGGGATCACTTTTCTTGTAAATCAGAAACGTAAACTGTCTGGCGTCCAAAAACGGATCGACGAACCATCTGCCGAGTGGCTGGAACGGCCGGTAGAGATCGGTCTGGAAACCGTAGGTTTGCCCGAACTGAAAGTCCGTGCGCCATTCGGAGCGATAACCAGCTACATCCATGAAGGTCAGCCGGGCCACTGCTGTAAATGTCACGTCGTCGGTTTGCGTTCCATCCAGAACGATGCCCGGGCGAAGCGTCGGTGGCGCATAGCTTTTCTCGTGCACGTAAATCAGCAACCCATCTTTATCGTCCTCACGGATCATCTGGTAGCTGACGCTGTCGTATAGCCCGATTCCGGTGAGGCGGGTCAACAACTGTTCCAGATCTGGCTGTTCGATGGGTTTTCCGATTAGAGGCGAGAGAAACTTTTTCACGTTGTCGGCGTTTTCTCCCTTAATTCCCTCAACCTTCAGGAACTGCGGCACACCCACTCGTGTCCGAAGGCGGGAATTCTTACCCTGCAGATACGCGGCCCAGGCTTTGTCATCCAATTCATAGGGCTTGAGGATGGCAGCCTTCTCTTGTGCGGCCCGGTAACCCGCGGCTATGAATTGATCGGTCTTTTCATAATCCATAGTGCTGAATTTCTCGACATCCACCTTCACCAGCAAATCGGCGCCGGCCATCCCTCGAATTTCCGTGTCTGCAATCACCAGTTCAACGGAGCGTCCCAGAATGCTGAACGCGGATTGGATCTCTTTCGCCGAAGCCGGCGCAATTTGCAGATGTATCCCGATCACCACATCCGCCCCCATCTTGCGCACCACGTCGGTGGGTAGATTGTCAACTAGGCCCCCATCCACGAAGATCTGGTTGTTGCGCCGCACCGGAGCAAATACTCCCGGAATGGACACGGTGGCGCGCATCGCTTCCGACAGTGAGCCACTGCTGAATACGTACGCATTTCCGGATACCAGCTCTGTGCTCACGCAGCGAAAGGGGATTGGTAGGTCATCGAAGGAGTGAATCGTCGAATAGGGCAGGGTCTGGCGATCAATCAAGAGGTTCACCTGTTGGCCGCTATTCAGCGCGGACGGAAGCGTAGCTCCATTTTTCAATCCGATTTGAATGGAATTGGGAATATCGCGGGCATCTTCTTTGCGTCGGAAGGAGAGGTCCTGATACGGAGTTTCGCCGCCGAGCAGAAGGCTCCAATCGGCGTGTTTGAGCATGTCTTCCAACTGAGCGGAGGATTTTCCCGTCGCGTACAATCCGCCGACTTGTCCACCCATACTGGTTCCGGCAAGGTAGTCGATCGGAATGTGATGTTCTTCAAACCATTTCAGCACGCCGATATGCGCTTCGCCCAAGGCGCCTCCACCCTCGAGGGCCAAGCCAATGGTCGGCCGCGATGTGGGTACGGGCTTGGCAGCGGGATTGACCGGCGTAGTGGTCAGCGGCTGTTGTGGTTGTTCCTGAGCAACCGAAGGAAACGAGGCGGACAGCAGTGATAGGAATAGCACATAGCAGCGTAAACGCATGACGGGTCCTCGTGAGATGGGGCGGGCGGACGGTCGAAAGCCCTCACAGTTTTACTCAGCGTACTAATGCTGGCAAGACGCTTCGCCGCCAGCAGCGTCGCTGCCGCCACACGACACGATGATCTGGGAGTGAGAAACTATCGCTGCAGCCACGTTGTGAAGAAGCCCGCTTCGATTGGCGAGCCAGAGCGGAAAGCCAGAATCAGCTAGTTGCAGAGTTAAACATTCGCTTCTTCTTCCGGATGGCGTTGCCGGTGTGCCAAACCTACTCCGGAAAGAACCAATGCTCCTCCGGCAATTTGAGCCACTGTGAGGGGCTCGCCCAAAAGTAGCGTGGCCATGACCGCGGTGAGCGGCCCTTGCGTCAACAAGCTCACGGAAGTAACACTTGCGGGCAAATGTCCAAGCGCGTAAGTCAGCGCCAGATACCCGCCCAGTTGTGAGATTAATCCCAGACCGAGAATTGCCCAGAGAGTCCGGCCGTGTGGCACGCGAAGGGAGATTCCCATTAGCAAATTAATCAGCAAGAGCACCACGGTGCTGGCGATCATCGCCAGTCGAAGGAATCCCAACGTGCTGGTAGATGTCCTGACCCGTTCTGTAGCCAGCAGATATACCGCGAAGCAGGCCGCCGCACCCAGGGCCATCAGATCGCCCACTCCAAAGCGCACGAGTTTGCCCAGATCCGCCCACAAAATGACCGTAGTCCCGGCAAACGCCATCAGCAAGCCTAGCCAAAACGCCGCCGACGGCCCCTTCCGAAGCACCACCCAACTCAGCAGACCGACTACGATGGGGGTGTTATTGCCCAACAGTGTGGCGTTGGCCGCGCTGGTCTTCAGGATGGCACTGTTGTAAAGCGCCAGGTCCAGCGCAAAAAATAGCCCTCCCAGCGCGATAATCCCCAGCGTTCGGCCATTCAGTCGCATACCTTCCCGGTCGAAAAGGAACGTTGGCAGCAACACCACTGCCGGGATCAACATGCGGTAAAACGCCGACGCGGGACCCGGAACATCCGTCCAACGTACGAAGATGGCCGACCACGCGATACAAACAATCCCGGCAACTAAGGCCAGATACGCTCCCAGCAACCGCGTTGCGGGCCTTGCTCCCGCTGCGATTTCAGCTTGAGCTTCCATTGCGCTCCTTCAAATGGTTTCGCAGCCAGTATCCCACACGCTGTTAAGACGTACAGGTGCCGCATTAGCCGCACCACCCGTTGGTTCCATTGCCGCAACCTTTGCCCGCCGATAGGGTTAAACACTAGGGCAGGCTTTGGTGTGGCCGCCCACGAGGTGTCGCCGATGTCCACCGCAGACCTTCCCAACCCGGTTGCGACGGCGGAAAAACGTGTGAGCCCCTGGATCTGGGCGTTCCGTTTCCTTCGCTGGTCCACGTATTTCGTGGCGCTCATCACCTTGATCCTTCTTCTGCACAAGACTCCACCCCCGCCGGTGCAATCCTCTCCACAAGCCGAAGCCCGCGCCGAACAAAAATTGCAGCAAGTGGAGCAGTCTGTATCTCAAGGACAGAAGGCCACCCTGAAACTGGATGAGAGCGAATTGAACTCGTACCTGGCTTCTCACCTCGACCTCGCGAAAGACGCTCCCGCGCCTGCTTCTGCCGTCTCGCCCACTATGGAAACCGCTCCTGCGTCTTCCGTGGCAGACGCAAACCAACCCTCGGATGAGTCCGGCGCACCTTCCGCAGCCGATATGGAACAAATACGCTCGTCCGTGCGCGACGTGAAAGTGCAGATGGAAGGTGATCGGGTTCGGGCTTATGTGGTTTTCGATGTCCACGGCAAAGACATGACTTTGCAGCTAGTCGGCAAACTCGGAGCGAAGGACGGCTATCTGCACTTCGAACCGATTAGTGGTCAGATCGGAGCATTGCCGATCCCGCAATCCACATTAGAATCCGCAGTGGAGAGACTGATGGATTCGCCCGAAAATCGCGAGAAACTCAAGCTTCCTCCGGACATCGCCGACATGCACATTGAAAATGGACAATTGGTAGCGACCTACCAGTAGTCATCGGCGAGCCGCGTTCACGACCCTCTAAACCCGCGTACTCCTCGTGATAGTCGCTGCCCAGAACATCCATAGAATTGTGCACAACGCCAGAGACAAGCGCACCTCCCAAGCCGCTGCAAGCGTGGCCACCACGTACGCGGGAGGCCCTGCCATATAGCTGTGGCAGGTTTTGTTGATGAATTCCTGAGAGGCATTCGGGGACAACAACGGTTTTCGGAATGCGGCGCGGATGAACAAGTAGAAGAACAGCGCGATGATGACAAAAGTGCCGCCGTAAAAAGCCGTCGCCATTTTTGCAGCCGGCGTCTCCAGATAAGCCGCCAGGACCGCCGTGGGGTAAGGAACAAACGTCACTCCCAGCAACAAAAAACCATTCGCAAAGTGAAGCCAAGCGTCCGTGCGGCACACATTCCGGAGGATGGCATGATGGTGCATCCACATAATCAGCACGGTAAAGAAACTGGTCACCAGTCCGACATAGCTCGGCCATTGCTGCAACAGTGCGGCTCCCAGTTGAGCCGGAGAGGCGCTGGCCGTGGGCAGATTGGGTACTTTCAGTTCGAGCACCAGCAGCGTAATCGCAATAGCGAACACTCCATCGCTGAACGCTTCTAGCCGCCCAGTTTCCTTCTCCGTTCTTGCTCCCGTTATTTGTTCAACTGTGTCCATAGTTCGAAAGAGTAGCAGTCCTGCAGATGAATTCGAAGGGCTCTAGCGATGCCATCTGGGGCCGCGCATATTTGGGGAACCGGGCCCGCTCAGTGTAATATTCGAATTTCGCCAAGAAACCATGGATCGACGAGAAAAAGACCGCCAGCTGGGGATGGATCGGGAAATCTCCCGTCGCGATTTCCTCAATGGTGTAGCCATCGGCGCCGGGGCAACTCTGCTTACAGGCTCGCTCAGTCCGGAGTGTCTACGCGCCGCTGGTGTCCTTGACGAACCATTTCCGGAAAAACAGCCCGGGTACTACCCACCCGCCAAACTCGGCATGCGGGGCAATCACGACGGCAGTTTCACCATGGCTCATCGCATGCGCGACGGCGAAAGTCCCGCCGCTCTTGGCGAGCCTACCAACACGGGCGAAACCTTTGATCTTGTCGTCGTCGGCGGTGGGATCAGCGGCTTGGCCGCCGCCTATCGCTTTCGCCAAAAGGCCGGTAACAGCGCAGGAATTCTTATCCTCGATAATCACGACGATTTCGGCGGTCACGCCAAGCGCAATGAGTTTCAGGCCGGTGGCCGAACGGTGCTCAGTTACGGCGGAACTCAATCGATCGAAAGTCCTGGTGATTACAGCGAGGAAGCCAAAGGCCTGCTGAAGGAGTTGGGGATCGATACGCAGAAATTTTATAAAGCGTACGATCAGAAACTCTATTCCAAGCTGGGCACTGCCGCCTTTTTCGATAAGGAAACCTTTGGCGAGGACCGCCTGCTCACCGGAATGAACACCACGCCATGGCCGAAATTCTTGGCCAACAGCCCGCTTTCCGAACCAGTTCGAACCGATATCGCCCGCGTCTACACTGAAAGGGTCGATTACCTGAAAGGCCTTTCGCAGCAGCAGAAAATAGCGAAACTAAGAACCATCAGCTATGCCGAATATCTGACGAAGTATTGCAAGCTCACTCCCGCGGCATTGCCCTTCTTTCAGACTTTCACGCACGATCTATATTGCGTCGGCATCGAAGCCGTACCTGCTTACGACTGTTACCAGGCTGGCGATGATTATGGTTCCTTCACTTACGCCGGATTTGACGGATTAGGGCTGCCACCGCATGAAAAAGAGGAGCCCTACATTTTTCATTTTCCCGACGGGAATGCTTCCGTGGCGCGACTCTTGGTGCGCTCCCTAATTCCTGCGGCCATCCCCGGCACCACCATGGAGGATGTGGTCACGGCTAAGGCCGACTACAGCCAACTGGATCGCCCGGAAAATCGGGTGAGCGTACGCCTGAACAGCACGGTCGTAAACGTCCACCATTCGCCAGCCGGGAAAGAGCCGAATGAAGTTCACGTTACTTACACCCGCGCGGGCAAGCCGTACCTCGTAAAAGGGAACCACTGCGTTCTCGCCTGCTACAACGTAATGATCCCTTACATCTGCCCGGAATTGCCCGAAACCCAGCGGGAAGCGCTCTCCTATTTGGTGAAAGCGCCGCTTGTCTACACCCATGTGGCCATCCGTAACTGGACTTCATTCTCGAAACTAGGGATCCATCAAATCGTTTCACCCGGCAGTTATCACACCTATACGACTCTCGACTTTCCCGTCTCTCTCGGTGGCTACGCGTTTCCCAGCAAGCCAGAGGAGCCCGCTGTTCTTTTCATGCTCAGAACACCGTGCAAACCCGGTCTTCCGGTCCGCGACCAGAATCGCGCCGGACGCTTTGAGCTTCTACAAACGCCTTTCGCGCAGTTCGAACACAATATTCGCGGCCAATTGGGCCGTATGTTAGGTGGCGCCGGCTTCGACCCCGCTACCGACATTGTCGGCATCACCGTAAATCGCTGGGCTCATGGTTATGCGTATACCCCGTTTGGCCTCGATACGCCGGATTGGAAGCCCGGAGAGGAGCCGTGGGTTCGTGGCCGTCAACTATTTGGACGAATCGCTATCGCCAATTCTGATGCTGGCGCCAATGCTTACACAGATGTGGCCATTGATCAGGCCTATCGTGCCGTGGGCGAACTTCTGGCCCAGCGTACTTAGGCCTCCCCTGCCGCAGTCCCCCTTTTCACGATTTATCGAGCACCAGGTTTGAGCTGCATTGACGAATTACTGCTTTGGTACGCTGCCTTTGCAGAATTTAACCGGCTGGCCGGATTCTGCCGTAATCTAAATCGGTTGACCGCCCTGGCAAATCGGTAGGTGAAATTGAGGAACCCCATGAAAAGGTTCGTGATTTGTACGGTTCTGCTTGTGCTGGGTGTTGCGCTCGCTGCTGCTAGCCAAGATACCAGCAGCGATGAGGGAGGCCGTGTCCTGGCACTGGAAAATGTCTGGAATCGCGCGCTGCAAGAGAAAGATACTAGAGCTTTGGAAATGCTCCTGGCGAATACCATGGTTTCTGTCGATATCGACGGCAGCGTGCAATCCAAAAGCGAATTCTTGGCCAGTGTCAAATCACCCGACTACCAGCCATCCCAGGTAACGACCGAACGCACCAATGTACAGGTGTACGGCAATGCGGCCGTGGTGATAGGCATCTTCCGGGTCAAAGGAACTGATAACGGGAAACCCTTCGTGCATCGTGAACGTTTTGTGGATACTTGGGTAAAAACAAATGGTGCGTGGCAATGTGTCGCCACAACGAGCAATCTGATTACTGCCAAAGACGCCTCGGATTAGATCGAAGTGGCGTCGCTTATTCGATGTGAATCAACATTCCTGTACGGGAAGTATTTCTAATCGGCTACCAATCGGAGTATTTTGAACCGTCCAGCGCGGTGGCCGGCGACTCGGAGTACACATCGAAAACGTTATCTCCACCCCAACTCGTCGAATCGGGGTCGTCCTGAATCGAACGCAAACCCCATTCGCGGTGGCCAGTCATGGGATCCATTGGGATTCGCCGCAGAAATCGCACCTTCTTGTTCCCGGCGAGCGTCACGCCATCCACCAGTGTCTGCAAATCCGGAGGATAACCGTTACTGGTCAGCTCGGTGCGAAACGCCATGGCATCAGCCATGTCTTTGTATCGATCGATCGCATTGCGAATTTCGCGCAAGTTGCGGTGCAACTCCGCCTCGCGGCTCCGCACAATCGTGATTCGGATCAAAGGTTCTGCGGCACTCGCCAGAATCAGCAGAACGGTCGAAGCGATAATCAATTCGAGCAGCGTCATGCCCGCCTGGGTGGACCGGATGCGTCGCGGAATTTTGGCTGTTGGTTGGATTCGCTTCATCTTTGTCATTCGCGCTGTTATCCGCTCACTCACAACTAGTGTCGTAGGCTTAGCCTTCGCAAATTGGCTCCGGGGCCTGGACTCGAACCAGGATAGCCAGCTCCAAAGGCTGGTGTCCTACCAATTAGACGACCCCGGAGTCGTGAGGTAACCCATCTAGTTTACTTGATACCCTTCGACGCGCAAATCCCGCGCTATCTGAAATTTTAGCCCGTCAGCAGGTGCTGACAATACCGCCACTCCATGCGCCGCGACCTGGTTTTTGCTAAACTTAAAGGTTGACCACCACACCGGAGAGGTGGCCGAGCGGTTTAAGGCGCACGCTTGGAAAGCGTGTGTAGGCTAACCCCTACCGTGGGTTCGAATCCCACCCTCTCCGCCAGATATTGAAAATAAATAAGTTAGATTGTTTTTTGCTGTTCGTTTTACTAATATAGGCCCGGCAGCAAGCCGGGTCTCATGGCCAACAAAACCGCCTCCCTGTACCTCAACATCCGCAAGCCTAACGGCAAATGGACGTTTGCCCGCGCCGCCGTCGCCAACAACGGTCGGCTGAAGCCGCTGGTCGCACTCATTGATGAACACGAGGAGAAGCACCCCGAAGCCAAGTATTACCTGTTCTGGTACGAAGGGGAGAAACGAAGGTCCAAGCCGATCGGGCAGGACCCATCCCTGGCGCTCACCGAGTTGCAGCGGCACGAGCGGAAGCTGGAGTACCTGGCCGCCGGGGGAAAGGTAAAAGACGACCCCGAAAGAAAGCGCATCCCTATCATAGCCGCTGCGGACGAGTGGATCGAAGACCAGAAGCTGTTTGTCGGCAGGGACGGTCAAGGCATGAGCAAGAGGACCATCAGCGCCTACAGGTCGCGGCTGGATTTCTTCCTTGAGTACTGCGGAACCGCACCGACTTACATGGACGAGATCGACGAACGCTGCCTGAAAGACTACATCAAGTTCCTGCAAGCCCACGACGAGGACTACAGCGACCGCTACGTCTACAACATTTTCCAGACGCTTAACACGTTCCTGCTGGCAAACGGCATCCTGATCGCTCGACCCCTGCTGGCCAAATTGAGCTTCGCGTCCAAGCCCGTCAAGCCGTACACAGACGAGGAACTGAAAGAGCTGTTCTCTGCCGGCAACGACGAAGAGAAACTGGTCTTTAATTTCTTCTTGAACTCGGGCTGCCGCGAAGGCGAGGTCGCTTACACCGAATACAACGATTTCAACTTCAAGACCAACGTGCTCCACATCCAGCCAAAGGCGGACCCGGGCTTCCGTCTGAAGGGGAAAAAGAACGGGGACAAAAGCGCCAAAGACCGTTTCGTTCCTATCCCTGCAGCACTGATGGCCAAGCTGAAGGCGCGGATGAAGGCCAGCCGGGCGCACCTCCGGGATCTGGTCTTTCCCAACTCCGAAGGCCGTCCGGAGGGACATTTCCTCCGTAAGCTGAAGATCCTCGCACACCGAGCCGGCCTGAACTGCGGGCGCTGCGTTGGCGAGGATGGGACACGCTGTAGCGACCACGCGGTATGCGGCGAATGGGAATTACACCGCTTCAGGAAGACCTTCGCCTGCTGGCACCATGAGCGCAATCATGTGTCCGTGAACACGCTGCGGGAATGGCTCGGCCATGAGTCTCTGGACGTGACGCTGGCTTATTTGAAAGGCTCCGATGCCGCTAGCGAGCCAGTGCAGGAACAGGTGGCAAAAGGCGCTCTGGCCGTCTACGTTTGAGCGATATTACGTTCCGATTTGCCAAAGCGGTCAATTCGAACTGTGCCCTCCGCCTCGTAATTCCTTCCTAGGTTGCCCTATATTTTGGGAATATTGGGGATAATCGGCGTCTGCACTGATACAAAAATTCCGGATAGGGCAAAGTGAAACGCACGTTTCCTAGATTCCAATTCGAAGAAAGATCGTGACGCCCTGGCACGAAGGCGACCTCGTCGACACTCGCTGGAGAATCCTCAAGATCTTTCCCAATAGCGGCATGGCGGTAGTCGCGCTGGTCCCAAAGCCTTAGTGGCGTTCGCTACACTGGTCCGTTACCGCCCAATTAAAAGCGGTTTGTCGCGGTCATCGGCGATGGCGGCGGCTGCTGCCCCGCTTCTCGAGCTTTCCGCTGAGTAATGTTTGTATTGGTCTCCATTGCCCATGGCTCGCCACTTTCCTAATCTTGAAGGTGTCCCCAACGCGTCACGCGCTTGCCAGTCTTTGCAGAGTGCGTCAGCTCTCCTTCCCAACGACCCTCGGTCCTCAGAACCGCAAACGTTTTCTCCAACGGCTCGGGAAAAGCCGTCTGCAACAAGGTGTGGGTTACATTAACCTTCAGGAGATTCCTTTTCTTCTTTCTGGGCCAGGCCCGAGCATAGCCTTCATGGAAACCAGCAGATTGTCCAACCCCGCGTCTTTAGAAAGAACATCCTTGATCCCCGCCGCCTTGGCTTCTTTCGAGAGCTGATCGGAAACGTAAAGCATAAACATGATCAATGGCAGGTGTGGGGAAGTCTTATTTATTTGTCGCGCCGCGTCGAGACCGTTCATCACCGGCATGGACAAGTCCAAAACCACGAGATCAGGATTCAAATCTTTAGCTTTTTGAACAGCAATCTGACCGTTCTCGGCTTCGCCACACACCTTCCAATCAGTCTTTTGTTCGATAAAGGTGCGAATGCATTTGCGGATTGGAGAGTTGTCATCGACGATCAATATTTGGAACTCCAATGCAACCCTCCCCACAATGGCGCGTCCACGATCAGTTCTCGGCCAGATTGCCGAAAAGCGATGCTGGTCTTTGGAGATTCTATAACTTCACGATTCGAGGCCGCGCTCAGGCTTCCGAGACCAGTTCACTAAACCAAAACCGCTCCTCGACCACTTGTTTCAATCGCGGACACGAATTGAGCAGGGTTTGAAATTGCCCCTCGCCTGCGTGGAGGGATCGTTGAATGCGTTAGTAACGATCGAGGTAAGATTCTGCGAAAGGAAAGAGTTTACAATCACGATGGCCGGAACGCCATTGCACTTGAACAAGCCGCTGAAGGTTTCGATCCCGGCTTCGGGAGCGCCGCCGGAATTCAGGTCTCCCTCTTTGCACCAATAATAGGTCTGGCCGTTCTGATTGGCTCCGGGGCAGTTGCCGATAGTGTTATTCCAACCAGGACCGGGATAATTGGAGCCACTGCCGGAATAGAGCTGCGCCTGCTGTGCGGGCGTCAACAGGGAGCCGGCCGCGAGAGAATTGAAAACCGAGGTCAAGTCGCTGGCGCTCACGTTCCATCCACCACCGCCGCAGGTGAGTGTATAGTCTCCCCAGTTCGTGCTAGGGCTCGTGGCTGGTGGAGTTGGATAAGACAACATTCGAAATAGATAGTTTGAATTTGGCGCACAATTACGCAGACCGTAAACTCCACCCGGGCCGAGAACGTTCTGATTTACGTAATTGATATAAAAACCTGCGCTTAATTGGGCGCGAAGATTCAAACCCAAGAGGTTATCGGGCGCCGAGTTGATGGCAGAGTCTCCTTCCATTTGCGGCAGGAGCTCGCGAAAAATGGCGAAGTTACAGTTGCTATAGACACCTTGCGCTCCAGCGGGAAGCGGCGAGTAGTCGCTCTCAATGTAGGTCTTCAAAATGGCGTAGGCGGTGTTAGGGCCGTTGCAGCCGTTGGGGGCGGTGTTGCTGGGGAAACCGGACCTGTGAGTAAGAAGATCGCGAAAGGTAATCTGATGGATACTCGGACCGGCTACGTTCTGCCAATCGGTGTAGAGGTACGGAAATATGGAGGAGTCGAGGAAAATGTTGTGATTGGAAAGAGACTTGAGAACGGCGAACGTAGTTAGCATCTTGCTGACGCTGGCGACGTTAGTCAGACGGTCGGGCAGCATGGCCATGGCGGGAGACAGGACGGCATTGCCGCCGAAATTGGGAGGATATGCTCCGATGGTCACGACATACCCGACGACGCCCGGAGATGCCTTCAACGTATTCACGATGTTATTTCCGAAATTTTTTTCGGAGATACAGCCGACAGGATCGCAGGCGATGATGTCGTGCTGAGGCCGACATCCAACCAAGAAGGTCAGGGCCGTTGATGTGGTTACGAGAAGGCTCGCGATGGAAATGACTCGACGCACAGAGTGATCTAAGCCGGAATCTCCTTTTGACTCCAAAAGCGGTTCCGATTATACACCCCCGAGAAGCTCCGACGCCGGTGGGTGCTCAAAATACGGGTCAAGCCTGGAAACCTATCAGTGTCCACCGCAGATTCCACCGTTGAGAACTGGTCATTGTGGTGGGGTTAGTACCAACTTCGGCGGTAAGGCCGTTTACCGGGACTTGACCGCTTAATTTCTGACTTTCAGGATTGTTTCCGGTTAGCCGACCATCCACCAAGCAGAGCAAAACCTGCTCAATGAGTGTAATGGCGATGTTTCGCCAGCCCACCCTAATCTCCTTCAAAGTATTTGCAGGGAGTGCGTGACGGCGTTTCGGTGTAGCAGTTGCGTTCTCCGCGAGGCCCGGCGAACGAGTTGTGCGGGTTCTGTTCTAATATCAACTTGGAGGAGACGCTCGTAGCTGCCACCGTTCCCGGAGGGAGGATTGCATGAAACGAGTTCGTACTATCCGCTGTCTCCTGCTAGTTCTGGCAATGTCGGTGTCGGCGCTAAGCCAAAATCAGGGGACGTCAGGCGAGAATGACGGTACGCAAACCAAGAGTGACGGACTTCCCGAATTCATCAAAGCGAATTACGCGAAACACGAATACCGCATTCTTATGCGGGACGGCATTCACTTATTTACGGCCGTCTATGTACCCAAGGATGCTTCGCCGCAGAATCAGTATCCAATACTGCTCTCTCGCACACCCTATAGCGTGAGCCCATACGGTGAAGACCAGTACCCAGAAGATTTTATGGAAGTGTCGGAACTGCTGACGTACTCGAAGTATATCGTTGTCAGGCAAGATGTGCGGGGCCGCATGATGTCGGAGGGCGATTTTGTCAACATGCGTCCCGAAGATGCGGCCGAGAAGGGAGGCAAGGCGACTGACGAAAGCACCGATACATGGGACACCATTGACTGGCTAGTCAGGAATATTCCTAACAACAATGGCAAAGTGGGGATGCTTGGGATTTCCTATGATGGCTTCTATACCGCGTGCGGCGAGATCAATTCGCACCCGGCGCTCAAAGCAATTTCGCCACAGGCGCCGCAGGCCGATTGGTTCATCGGAGACGATTTTCACCGCAAGGGCGCCCTTATTTACCTGCAGGCCTATGCGTCCGAGGGTATGTTTCCGCTCCAGCGTACCGGACTTGTTACCAAGCTCCCGCGGCCGAAAGTGAGGTTCGGTACAACTGACAGCTATGAATTCTTGTTGGGCCTCGAACCGCTGTCGTCGGCTTACGATAAATATTTCACAAACAATCTCATAATTAACGAGGCGATGCAGCATCCGAACTACGATGCCTTCTGGCAGGCGCGCAATCTGTTGCCGAAGCTAACAAACGTTAAGGCGGCGGTGCTGACCGTGGGTGGATGGTTTGACATCTTCAATCTATATGGTGCGCTCCATGTTTATGCGGCCACGGAGAAGAACAATCCTGGTATCAGCAACACCCTCGTAATGGGACCATGGTGCCATGGCTGTTGGGCCTTTGAAGACGGCGATCATTTGGGGAACATTCCCTTTAACAGTCAAACCTCGATTTTTTATCGCGAGAAGATAGAGTTCCCCTTCTTCGAGCATCACTTGAAAGGCAAAAAGGATCCCAAACTGCCGGAGGCCTAAGTCTTCGAAACCGGGAGCAATGAATGGCGGCAGTACGAGACGTGGCCGCCGAAGAACACGACGAAGAAGGCACTTTTTTTCGGACCTAATGGCAGACTCTCGTTCGAGCCGCCTAGCGAAGCGCGGGGTTTTGACGAATACATCAGCGACCCAGCCAAGCCTGTCCCGTACATGGACGAGACTGGCCCCGATATGAACCCGGTGTACATGATTGCGGATCAGCGTCTCCAGGGTCGCCGTACGGACGTACTCGTGTATCGGACGGAGCCGTTGACTGAAGATGTCACCATTGTTGGACCCGTCCAGCCCAGCCTAATGGTCTCCACGACAGGAACGGACTCCGACTTCGTGGTCAAGCTCATCGATGCCTATCCGCCAGACACGCATATCAACTCTCGCGGCGAGGGCGGCGGCAACAATAGTTCTGATCTTCAGCGAGTCCATATGGGGAGCTATGAGCAGCTGGTGCGTGGTGAACCCATGCGCGGTCGCTACCGGGACAGCTTCGAAAAACCAGAACCGTTTACGCACAGTAAGGTGAGCAAAGTTGAATTCGTCATGGCCGACGTGAACCATACTTTCCGCCGCGGTCATCGCATCATGGTACAGGTGCAGAGTTCTTGGTTCCCGCTGGTGGACCTGAATCCGCAGAAATTCGTGGACATCTACACTGCCAAGGCTTCGGACTTCCAAAAAGCCACGGAGCGCATCTATCGTGAAAAAGGGGCAGCTTCGCGGGTGGATTTGCTTGTTCTGGAAAATGCAGTCTCCGGAAAACAGTAGACTTCTAGAGGCAGGCGGGGCGATGCGGGCCTGGAGCTTCCCCGAGACCTAGCCCTGAGAGAAAGTGGATCAGCTTTCCTGCTGATTCCAATCAGAAATCGAAGCGCAGCGACGCTGGCAAAGCGATTCTCAACGGAGAGCCGCGGATTCACAGCAGCGCTAAGATGCTCACAGGCGACGGCGCTCAAATCCTGCCACCAGCTCATTTTCAGAGCCAGTCGCGTTCTCGCAACAATGAGAAATAGGAAAACACGGCTCCCAACCATGAGTGCGGGCGATTGACGAAACCAGGCGATTACACGCATTGTGCGGACCACCTATATTCTGGGCGTATCACTAGCTAACTGGAAGTTATTCCGAGTTAGAAGGCCCGTTGGGACATTCTGGCGTGCTAAGTCCTTCCATGAGAAGGCCGGGTCCCTGTCAAGAGTGTGTTGCTCTTTCCATGAGTTTTTCTCTCTTTTCCCGTTCAGCCAAGCCGCCTCTGTCGCCCCCCTTCCATCCGCACTCTTTGTGAGCGATGTTCGCTCGGTGCAAGTTGGGTGTTCTTGATTCAGTAGGCGCTGCCACCTGATTTGCGTCCTCTGCCTCTCTCTTTAGGAGAGAAGTTTGGGCTCAGGACTTAGTCGCAGTCGCCTAAACTCGGCGGTCGAGCTCAGCTGTTCGGTTACAAACTCTTCTCTGCTAGGTTTTCTATGCCGCTGCGTTCATCGTCTTCTGGCTATTGCGCAACGGTTCGTACACTTCTCCACTCACCCACAGCCGATGCAGCAGCACCGCTAGCTTCCGTGCTACCGCCACCACCGCTCGTTTCTTGGCGGTTTTCCCTCCTCGCGCTGAGAGCTTCCGCCCCCAGCGACGCAAGTCAGTGTCTTCCCCGAAAGGTCCCAAAATGTAGTGCGCCCCTTGCACCAGCAGCGTCCGTAGATACTCGTCCCCTTCTTTGCTGATGCACATCTGCGGCTCACTCTCGCCCGAGTTCCTCCGCCCAGGCTGCAAGCCCACAAAACATCCCGCGTCGCGACTCTTTCGAAAGCGATGCGGGTCCTCGAGGGTCAGCACATAGGTCGTGGCGATCAGGTCTCCTACTCCCTTCACCTGTTTGAGAAGCGCCGTTTCCGGATACGTCTGTTTGGCCATCTTTTCAATCCGCCGATCATATTCCTGGGTGCGTTCGTTTAACGATTCCACCTCGCGCAACAGCGGCTCCAAGGCCTCACGCAATCCCGCGCTTAATCCACTCGTAGCCTCCCGACGGAACTGTTCCGTGCCACACTGGCGCAGCCGTTCGCCGTAGGAGTTCACCAATCCTCGTGCGGCATTCACCAGGGCAGTTCGCGCGCTCACGAGTACTGCTCGTGCACGGATCTCGGTCAGGTGCAACTGCGCCTGCGCACTGCGATGCTTCACCGGGCTCAGCAGCTCGGGATCGATTCGGGCCAGCCGGGCCAGCGATCGCGCATCCAGGCGATCATCTTTGCGTCGGCTCTTGGTGATTAAGCGCACCTTCTGGGCGTGTGCCACGATCACCTCGTGCCCCAGCGCGGTCAACAGTCGGCTCACCCACGGAGAATGCGTCCCCGTCTCCATGGCGATGCGACACCGCGGCAGGCTACCACCATCGGGGGAAACCAACGGGTGGAACGCCGAGTCTGGGATCAGAGGAATCGGTTCACCGCCCGTCAGCGGCATCCGATCCCGGCTCAGGAGGTAGCCGAACCGGCAACGATTTCCTGTCCTGGACGGACGCCAGATAGTTGCACAAGTTCTTGATGCGTCGACGCACTCCAGTCTCGTCACCGTTTTCTTGCATGGAAAACACCGGCCCCCAGATGGGCATGTCAGACGAACCGTGTCCAGAAAAACTTGGGTCGCCAGAGCGCACCACGCGAGCAACATAGTCTTCCGGGAGCTTGCCATCGTGCCCGATAGCGAGTGTCCTCAGATTCGCCGGCGGTGTTTTCAATGCCGAAGCGGCAGGGCCATGGCCTCTACCGTCGACCCCGTGACACGCGGCGCAATAATCCATGTATGTCTGCTTACCGGACGCCACATCGGTCGGAACGACGGGTGTCGGCTTTTCTTGAGCTGTGTTAGCCCAAGGCATCAGAACCAAAGCACACCAACCAAGATTGTTTCGCGAATATTCGTTGACTGCCTCCAATCGTTCGCCGATGGTAGTCGCTGACGAGAGGGACTTGCCTTGGTAGGGCGTTTTCATTTATTACGCCCTTATACTGCCACCCCTGCTGATACCTTGCTTTTGAACACAAAAAAGGGGCCCGGTTCTATCTTCATCATCTACCGGGCCCCTGCGGCGCTTTCTCGCGCCAATCCGCGATCCTTGTCGCGGGATTCCTTGATTGGGTGATGCGGAACAGAGAGCACCCGTCAACGCATTCCGTGCGATAAATCGCACCCTGCGATGGATCTGTCAAGTCTAGCCGTCACAAAACAATATTCCGACCAAGCGAGTACAGCTCCTCGCAACCCCAGCGATTAACGAGGTACGATGCTCCCCTCACGCGTGAGTCGCGACCCAGATGATTCCTCCTGCTTTTTGAAATAATTGCTGCTGCCGAGCTACGGTCCCCGCATTTCGAATCAAAACGCCGCGATATCAAGTGAGATGCAATCAGCGAGATTTGGCCCTCCTATCGATGAATGCACACGCATGTAATTTTCTGGAACTGGGAAGCAGAAAACCCATGTCTGCCAAGAACCGCCGGGGATCGCAATTAAGCACGCGTTGACGATAGGGACCTCGGTTTCCTCCTAACGATGACTTGACCCTCACCCCCCCGCGGACTATCCTCCGGTCTCCCCCGGTAAACCATAAATTTACCCCGTTAAAGGAGAAACCAATGTCTACAGCTCCGAAACCTCAAATGGAAATTCAAGACCCCGTTAAAATAGACCCGAAACATTACAAGGTTGAGGTCGAAAATGAGAAGGTGCGCGTGCTGCGAGCCAACTACAAAGGGCACGAGAAGTCGGTGATGCACTCACATCCCGACAGTGTCGCGATTTTTCAAAATGATGTCCATTGCAGGTTTACGTTTCCGGATGGCAAAACGGAAGAGCGCCGTTTTCGAGCAGGCGAGACGCTCTATACGCCCGCCGGAAGCCATTTGCCGGAGAACCTGAGCGGACACCCCATCGACGTAATAATCGTCGAACTCAAAGGATAGTTAAGGAAACCCCTAAGCGCATACGAAGAGGGGTGCGTTGGAGCGGAGGGTATTTGTGTGCCAAATTTACTGGATGACGCGGCACTAACCCTGGATTCGGATTACGCGGATCCCAATCGCTTTGCGCTTGTGCTCTGGATTCTTCAACTGCACACTGTCCGCTTGATCCTTCTTCTTGAGGGGCTTTGATAGTGGTGTGAACTGACCACCGATGGAGGTGAACAGCAGCCACTGCTCTTCCGTTTTGGGCATTTCAACTCATACGCAAACTCAGGTCACCGAAATCGAAGCGAGACGACGAATCCATGACTGATGCGCGAACGCGGGTTACTACCGCAGTAATCCTGTGGGCGGTAGTGCCCAGTCTGACTGTGACCCAAAACCCGAAATACCAAAACGAACTCAGCTAAGCCGCATACCTCAATCGGATGGCCCTGCCATTGCTGACAGCGAATAAAATCCAGGCTTGTAACCGTAAAAATCGCCGAGCGCATGGAGATCATCGACCACCTGCTCGTCGTAGTGGCGTTTGAGAGCATCCGTAAGGATGTTGTGTTCACCATTAGGATCGCTGGAGAGATCAAAGAGATAGCTGAGCGAAGGGGAATCATAGGTTGCATAAAAGTATCGACCATTATCCGCAAGTATTCCGTAGGCCGCCCGGACATCGGAGCTAAGAAAGAGATCGTTGCGGCGATAAGAGTTCAACTCAGCGCCTCAGGGATCACCCAAATCCGTCCAATGAGGGTCAGTTGAAAACCGGCCAACGGTAAACCCGGGACATTGACTCCGAAGGGAGCGCTTATAGGCTCTCTCGGTATGAGCAATGTCTTGAGCGAAGAAAAAAAACAGCAAGTGATCGCACTGGGGAAGCTCGGATGGCCTTTGCGGCGCATCGAGCAAGCTACTGGTGTGCGTCGAGAAACAGCCAGCGCCTACCTGAAAGCGGCCGGCATCGTAGTACGGCTGCCGCGTTTCCGGGGAAAGCGAATCCCGGCAAAACCGGCCAAAGAGGTGACCCCCGACTTTATTGCGCCTTTTTCGCCAAAACCGGCGGTCCGAAGTGCCTGTGAAGCATACCGAGAACGGATCGAACAGGGCCTAGCCCTGGGACGCAATAGCAAGGCGATCTGGCAAGACTTGGTCTCGGACCACGGCTATGCCGGGGGCTATCAGACGGTAAAGCGCTTCGTGCACAAGCTACGCGGGCCGCGACGTCCAGAAGCAGCAGGCATCATCCTCACGGCACCGGGAGAAGAAGCGCAAGTTGACTACGGCAGTGGTCCGATGGTGCGCGATGCGCAGAGTGGCAAGTATCGCCGGACACGGCTGTTCGTACTTACGCTCGGCTACAGCCGCAAGTCGGTGCGCTTGCTGACTTGGCGGTCGAGTGTACGCATCTGGGCCGAACTGCATGAGCAAGCGTTTCGCCGCTTAGGTGGTTGCCCGAGAGTCGTGGTTCTCGACAACTTGAAAGAAGGTGTGGCTGTTCCTGACATCTACGATCCCACCATCAATCCGTTGTTTCGCGATGTGCTCGCACACTATGGCGTGGTGGCGCTGCCTTGCCGAATTAAAGATCCGGATCGCAAAGGGAAAGTGGAATCCGGCATCGGCTACACCAAGAGAACGGCGCTCAAGGGGATGCGCTTCGAAACTTTGGAAGAAGCGCAAGCGTACCTCGACCGCTGGGAAGAGCGCTGGGCCAACACTCGTATCCATGGCACAACCAAACGCCAGGTGGCCGCCATGTTCCTGGAAGAAAAATCGCACTTACTGGCGCTGCCTCTGGAACCGTTCCGCTACTACCAATATGGAGACCGCGTGGTGCATCTGGATGGCTGCGTGGAAGTAGAAGCCGCCTACTACGGGTTGCCGCCGGGATGGATCGGACGTTCCGTGAAGGTGCAATGGGATGCGCTGCACGTGCGCATCTTGCACCCGAACACCAACCAACTTCTTCGCGAGCATCTGCGTCAAAAGCGCGGCGGATATCGCATCGAGGAAGAAGACCACCCAAAGAAAATGCCGTTCCGCACAGCGCAGCTCTTGCGGCGGGCTGCACATGCAGGCACCCAAACGGGCAAGTTCTGCCAACTGCTGTACGACCGGCAAGGAGAAACAGGCATCCGCCGCATCCTGGGCGTGCTTTCTCTCATGAAGAAATATGGAACGGCAGCGGTGGAAGACGCCTGCGCTACGGCGGTCGACATCGGCGTGTGCGAATACCGTTTCGTGCGTCGTTATCTCGAGCGCCGGCCACATCCCCACATGTTCTTACGCCAGATCGATCCCCTGATCCGTGAACTCACCGTGTATCGCGACTTCATCAACCTCAAAATCAAGGAGCAACCAGAATGAACCTGAGCGAGTTGAATCGGGCCTTGCGGCAGCTACGTCTCGGCGGCATCGCTGCTGTGCTCGAGACGCGCCTGCAGCAAGCCCAAGCGGAACCGATGGCACCTATCGACTTCCTCTCCTGTCTGGTATCTGACGAACTGACTCGTCGCGGCGACCGACTGCTGGAGCGGCGCAGGAAGCAGGCCCAGTTCCGTGATCCGCAGAGAACCCTCGACAACTTCGATTTCAATTTCAACAAGAAGATGAATCGCAGTTTGGTCTTCGATCTAGCCACGGCCGCATTCGTCGGCCGTCGTGAAGACGCGCTCTTCTTGGGTCCACCCGGCACCGGGAAAAGCCATCTGGCCCAAGCCATCGGACAAGCGGTCATCGGTCAGGGTTATCGGGTGATCTATCGCGAAGCCCACCTCCTGCTCGAGGAAATCGCCGAAGCGGCCCTCGATGGAAACCGCAAAGAACACATGGAACTGCTGGCGACGGTGCCTTTGCTGATCATCGATGACTTGGGAATGCGAAAGTTAGGGCCCACCGCAGGAGAAGAGCTGCTGGAGATCGTCATGCGTCGTTACGAACGCGCCAGCACACTGTTAACTTCCAACCGCCCTGTGGAAGACTGGGGCAAACTGCTCGGCGATAGTGCCGCAGTCACCGCCATGCTGGATCGTCTTCTCCACCATGGTCACATCTTGAAATGTGGTCCGCGGAGCTGGAGAACCAAAACGGACTTGCTTGATCAGGAGAAAGCGGGATAAATAAGGATCACGTCCTGGGCCACACCGTTGGCCGGTTTTGAAGTGACCCCAGTTGGCCGGTTTTCAACTGATCCCCGAGGCTCAGCGTTCGAGAAAGCAAACAATGGGTGGCCAAAGAGCGGGTTGAAAGTAACCGGCCGATGGCCGAGAAGATAGTAGAGCGAAGGGGTGATATCGATGAGCGCGGAAATGCGAGAATCATCATAGTGAACATTTTGGCGCAGCCAATCCGGGAGATGAATGATCAGGGGAACGCGCATAATTTCCGGATAAATCACAAGGGAATGGCCGCGGTTGCATCGCCGTGGTCGGAGGTAACAATGATGATGCTTTCATCGTATTTGCCATGCTCTTTCAGCCAGGCGAAAAACTGGCCTAAGAAGCCATCTACCTGGTGCACTTCGAAGGAGATCCGATAATCGAAACCAGGAATGGGCTTCCAGCCGGATTGAGTTGCTGTAGGCAGGTGATTGCAGGCAAACTGGTGCACATTTTTTGGCTGCGAGTAAAAAAAGACCGGAGGTGCATCGGGAGTGCGTTTCTCCAGCGCAGCTTCGAGTTGCTCGAGCGTGGAACTGAGTTCCAACTGGCCCCACAGATGGTTGTCCTTATCCAAGCGAAGGATGTCTGGTGCGGGAGGAATCAGCGCCGGAAGGATTTCGTCCTCGCTCAGGATCATCTGATATTTATCCGTTCGAACTAGCCTTGCCAGGCTATTCAGCCGACTGAATGGCTGCATATAGTGCGCGTGAAGCAGCAGCGCGCCTGTCCAAATGGCAGGTTCAGAAAGGGAAGTGCCGGCGTACGTGGAATAGGCGTTATGAATCACGACGCTGTCTTTCGCAAAGGAGTCAAGATTAGGGGTGAAGTGAACCTTGCTGTTGTAAATGCCGAGGTAGTCCGGACGCATAGAGTCGATGACGATAAAAAAAATATCAGGGTGCGGACCAGTGCTGGAAACAAGGGCATCGACAAGCTTGAGGTCGAACCGGGCCGTTGCATTAGGAACATTGGTGTAGGCCCGCATGACGCGGCAGGACTCTCCACACCGCTCCCTGTGGCCGTTGCCCAGCAAATTGTGGGCTAGATTAAATGAAACGTCTCTCGCCGCATATCGATCGAAGGATTGCTGGATTTCATCATCCGTTTTTCCCAATGGTGTCGCCCAGAGGATTTCACTGGCGCGTAGACCTTCATAAGACATTAGCGCGAGTACAATCGCAAGGAGTATCGCCGGAAGCTTGTAGAACACCTGGCGCCGGTCCATGCGGTAAATACAGACGCCGAATGAAATCCAGAAGATCAGGGCAACGGTGGTGAGCAAAAAGCCGTCCCAGTCCGTGCCGCCAATGGAGGCATGAACCATGATCACGGCCAAGACCAAGAAAATAGAGATAATCCCGGGCGGCAACAGGTGCATTCCATGCTTTGGTGACGCTTTCGGTGACTCCGATAAAAGAAAAGGTGTGACGAGCGACACCGCCAGAAGTGATACAGCGCCGGCCAAACACGCGGCATAGAGTTGAACCTGCCATCCTTCGAAACTGAAGGCGCTTTGCAAAAACCGTGTGATCAAAACCCAGAGAAAGACGAAAAGTAGGAACCAGGAAAGTCCCCACCGCCATGCCCGGGGGCGAACGGTTCGTGCGGCGAGCAGGCGCACCAGATTCAACAAAGAAAACACCAGTATCAAAACTACCCAGTGAGAAAACACGCTCCACAGTGTCAGACATGCGATTTTAAGATCATGCTTCGGCTCCTGCCGCGTGGCCAAATAGATCTGGAGACGCGATGCTATTGCATAGACCAGCGCAATCCCGACGGACAGTAAAGCTGCGGTTCGGTACGAGAAATGTGATACGGCTTCCCCGCTGTCTGGGGTTGCTGTCATTTCCTTCCAGATTCCCAACATTGCACCCAGAACCACCGGCCCGAGCGCAGTAACCGCAACCCAATACGCAGCTGCATTGTCTTGAAGAGACGGAAGAAGCGGCCTTAGTAAAAGGATGATTCCAATCATCCCAAGACCTCCTAGGAAGGCGGAAACAGGCTTACTGGTCAGAGATCTTCGATAGGCCAACGCCATGCACAACAGAGCCGCCCAAAACAGCCACGCATGATAGTTGGCAAACCAAGGTATCCACTCGTAAGGGGCAGCCTTAATAAGTGCGTAATAGGTGTACGGAAGCGCCGCGAGAAGGGCATAGAAGGAAGTGAGCACGAAAAACGTGCCCCATAGGAATTTCAGCAGTACATCGACGTATCTGTACATACCAACAACAACTCTGAAACAGCCGTGTCGTAGTTCGCGGGGGCCCTGTCCTCTCCGGCAGTCTAGATGAGAATTGCGGTAGCTTTAAGAAGACTCAGGCATCGTGGTCGAAAGAGAAACCTGTCCTGGAGGACAGTATCGTGCTTCGACGCGGGCGGCCTTGAACGGAAATAGGTTCTCGCGTTCGGCGTGCGCTACTGTCCTAACGGGAAATTGCACGCCATCAGACGACAAAAATATTTACTTTAAGCGCGCAGTTCTATTGCGACTGTATCCTCTATCGTTCACCCTTCGGAAGTTGCGAAGTGTCGCTTGACGGAGCGTTGCCTCGCAGCTTCCCCCGGTTATTCGTTGTCCCCTAATCAGGCATAGTGGACATCATTGTTCTCATCGAATACGTCGATAAAGACGCGGCCGTGAAGATGACACAGTCTGTCCAAAACGAAACGTGGCTTCGCATCTCCCGCCCCATCCGAGTTGCGGACGATTTGAAATTGCCCCTTCCCGCAGTTGATGCCGGACGATTAGCGTGCGTGGACTTGCTTCGGGGCGCGGCCATGATCCTAATGGCTTTGGACCATACACGGGACTTTTTCACTGGCGCACAATTTGGTCCCGAAGTCCTTGCACATACGTCGGGGCCAATTTTTTTCACGCGCTGGGTTACTCATTTTTGCGCTCCCATATTTTTTCTTCTCGCCGGAACCGGAACGTATTTGTCGCTTTCCCGCGGTAAGTCTCTGCAGGAGGTTTCCAGATTCCTCTGGACCCGTGGGATATGGCTGGTGATTCTGGACCTGACGGTTGTCTCTTATGGCTGGACCTGCGTGTTTCCGAACTTGTTCGCCGGTGTGCTTTGGGCGCTCGGATGGAGCATGATTGCGATGGCGCTGCTCATACGCCTTCCGCTACCCGCGATCGCGGTTTTCGGAACTGGCATGATTCTGACTCACAACCTCCTCGATCGCTTGAATCCCGCTAGCTTCGGAAAATTCGCTTGGCTGTGGCTCCTGTTACATGGGCATGGCCCCTGGCTGGGAGTAATGGCCATAGGCTACTGCCTAGGTGCGCTTCTGCAAAGAGGCGACTGGCGGAAAATCGTTCTCACGATTGGCTCGTCCGCCGTATGTGCCTTTTTCATATTGCGGTTCTTCCGCCTCTATAGCAACGGCGATCAAAGTCGCTTCGGTTCCACAGCAGGCCCCTGGCAGTTGCAGCCAACGCTTACACTGACGATCGTCTCCTTCTTCGACACTCTGAAATACCCTGCTTCTCTGCAATACCTGCTTATGACCTTGGGTCCTTCTTTAATAGCGCTGGGGTTGCTCTCCAAGGTCAACCCCAATCACTGGGTAGCCAAATTCGTTGCCGTATTCGGCCGCGTGCCGCTATTTTTCTACGTGGTCCATATTTATGTCGTTCATGTCCTCGCGATCTACACCGCGTTGCTCTTCAAGCAGCCGGTCGACTGGCTGTTGAATGGAGCATTTATGCTAAACATGTTACCCGAGGGTTATGGTCACGGCCCGCCGTTCATCTACGGTATGTGGATTGTCGCCGTACTACTCATGTATCCGCTTTGCTGGCTCTTTTTGCGATTCAAACAACGCCACCCAGACTGTTGGTGGCCACGCTATTTGTAGCTGTACCAAACTCGTTAGAACGAGATTCTCCACCGCGACCTATCTTCGGACGCCGCTCGTGACGTGGAGCGACGGTTGATTGGACAGCACAGAAATTTCCCGTCGAACTGCAACACCGCAGATGGAGGCGAGGAAATCCTTCCACATGCGACTTACAGCTTCTACGGATTTACGGAGCCATGGGTAGACGGGCGAATCTTTTACGTTGGGATTAAGGGCAATCTCCTGGTTCCTCATCCCTTCCGCTACGAGTCGTACCACATCTCGTTCGCGCGGGTGAGCAGAGTCATTCCACCGGCCTGCTGAGTCTTCAAGTCTTAGAGAGGTCACCAGCCCCAGGAGAAATTCCAGCTCGGGGCAGTACTTTGAAAGAATAACTGCGGCAGTAATACGTCGGCACCCGGCCCAAACCCTGCAAATTGCAGCAGCTCAGATTGCGACCTTCGTTTCAAGAAGCCAGTGGGTGACTCAATATCTTGTGGAATGCGTGAATGATGTCGTTTTCATCCTTTTCCGTTAGACAAGAAGGAATTGCAAGCAAGATGCTACGTTCGAAAAGGCTGTCCGCAACCGGGCAGCTTCCTTTGGCATAATTCACTTTTGAGTTTTGATTCTCCGCTAGATTCCAAGGAAATCCTTTTTTATCCACACTGGTTTTGTTCACCAGGCTGACGATGTTGTAATAAATGTGAAGCCCCCAGTCACTCATCACGACATTGTTGATGCCTTGAGCTGCGGTGACGATTCCTTCAGCACGCAGGGCTCGACTCACGGCTCTGGCAGCGTTGGCCTGCTCATAAGTTGAGATGAGAAAACAGCTAGTGTCGCCGGCCGGGTCAACAATCTGGCGAAGCTGGACTTGGGGTAAATTTTCGAGGGCTGCGCGAATACGGTATTTGCTGCGGTGCATGTGAGCGATGATCGTCGGCAACCTTCTGAGCTGCACCCGCAAAATGGAAGCTCGCAACTCATCGATTCGGTATCCGCGGGTCCAGAGACATAGATCGAGATTGTCGAAGATGGGGCGGCCGCTCCCATCGCGAGCGTAGCCGGTATCGTGGCAAGCGATGGCCCGATTGTAGAGTCGGACATCGCTGGTAACAACCGCACCGCCTTCTCCGCAGGTCATATTCTTGTTGATTTGAAAGCTAAATATGCCCATATCCCCGAATGTACCGACTTTCTTGCCTTGAACGCTCCCGCCGGCGCACTGTGCGCAATCTTCGAGGAGAAATAGTCCCCGCTCGCGCGCAACTTTGACGAGTTCGACAATATTGGCAGGAGCACCACTCATGTGAACCGCAATGATCCCCGTCGTTCGCGGCGTAATTGACTTTCGAACCGCAGCAGGATCGAGACAGAACGTGTCATCGATATCTGCTAACACCGGAATCGCCCCGAGATTGACGATCGCGGCGGCAACGGAAACCCATAGATAGGCGGGAACGATCACCTCTTGTCCTGGACCAACCCCGAGTGCGGTCAAAGCCGTATGCAGTGCGGCGGTTCCGCTGTTCACACCGAGCGCATACCGCGTTCCAATAAAAGACGCGAATTCCGACTCGAAGGCTTCTACCTCGCCACGCAGGGCAATCCCGTAATACCGAAAGGGAGAGCGGCTCTTAAGGACACTTACGGCAGCGTCGATTTCTTGCTCATCCATGTAGTGAAGGCCGGGAAATTCCAGAGGGAGCGGCGTGGTTCGGACCGGCTTGCCACCGTCAATTGCGAGCTTCTCTGTCGTTGTCGAATTCACGTGTGTGAGTTTCATGGGTTCTCCTCAGAATGGGCATCGTTGGGGGTAGTCTTGATCACGACTTATTTCAGTTATTGAAGTAAGCGCCTATCGATGTTCTAATCGTGTACGCCGATTTACGAGAGAAGTCAACACGGACTCGCTTCGCGAGAGATCTGACGACACTTCGGAAGGTATCGATCGTGACTAAAAACCGTTCACAAACGGCCAGCAGCCAATCTCACCGCTCCCGGTCATCCGAAAATGAATGGAACGTTTTAAAGCTAATTCACGCCGAGCCACACATCTCCCGGATCCAGTTGTCGAAGCATACCTTTCAGAGCGCCGCCTCGATTACCGCCATCGTAGAAAAGCTGATGGAAAAGGGATTGATTGTGGAGTCGGGACATAACCAGAGCGCCATGGGGCGAAAGCCTGTGTCTCTCAGTGTGCGGCGCGAGGCCGGGTTCGTGATTGGAGTGGACCTAGGCTCGTTTTATACCCGAGTCGTAGTCACGGACCTAGGGGGCCATCCGGTTTACAAGCACGCTTGGGAGACCGGCATGGCCGACGGGCGCGAGGTGGTGCTTGCGAGGACATTAAAAGCAATTCATAACGCGATCAGCGATTCGGGGAAACCGAGGAGTGCGTTTGGTGGTATCGGCATCGGCCATTCGGGCGTAATCGACGTGAAGAACGGCTTGGTTCTTTCGTTCCCGCGCCCTGGTCAGATGGCGGAATGGAAGAATGTAGCGCTCCGGCAGATCCTGACGGACGAATTCAAAGTACCCTGCATGCTCGAGGACAGTGTTCGAGCCATCGCCATTGCGGAAAGACATTTGGGACTCGGAATAGGGCTGGATGACTTCATCTATATTGACGTTGGAATGGGGATCGGCTCGGCAATTTTCCTGGATGGCAAATTGTACCGTGGGCCCGGTGGGAGCGCCGGCGAGTTTGGGCATATCACGGTAGACGAAGAAGGCCCCTTGTGCTGCTGTGGAAACCACGGCTGCCTCGAGACTGTCGCGTCCTGCAGCGCCATCATTCAATCGGTCAGAGCCGCAATCGAGAGAGGTGTCGATTCGTCAGTTCGGGAACTCTCCGGGGGAAACCTTGACCGCATCAGCATCGAAATGATTGGACAAGCGGCGACGCACAACGATGGTCTGTGCTTTCGCGTCCTGAGCCAGGCGGTCTCACAGATTGCCGTCGCCTTGGCCGATGTAGTGAATCTGCTTAACCCACATGTGATTATTTTCGGGGGCGCTTTGTTCCGTTCCGCACCTGAACTGTTCCTTGATCCGTTGAAGCGCATCATCAAGCAGCGGGCACTCGAGAAATCAGCCAATGAAGCACAAATGAAAATCTCCGGGTTAGCAAGTGAAGCTGGCGCGCTGGGGGCTGCACGGCTGATTTCCGAGACCGTGCTAGAGATCCTGTACCGAGAGGCATAGGGAAAGCAAGCCAGGCCCACGTCGGTTGAAAAGCCACCGAATAGATCTTGACAATTTTCAAATAAGTGGTGTATCAGGTGCCCCAGGCCACTGAGCATAATTCAGTAGATGAATTAAGTGCCGGACATCGTTGACGTACCGGGCGTCGGCGAATGACGGCCGCCTTGTTTTTGGAGGTCGCACCATGAAGCGGACAACTGGATTGCTAGTAGCCGTTCTTTCGCTAGCCGTAAGTGTCCTTGCCGGTGTGGGCGGCAGTATTTCAGGTACGGTTACCGACCCAGCTGGGCGTACGATTCCTGGAGCTACTGTCGTTGCCCTAAACGTCGACACCGGTGTTAGGAATTCTACCGAGACCAATTCAGAAGGATTTTATTCTTTCCCGGTGCTTCCTGTTGGCCGCTACACGGTTCAGATACAAGCCAGTGGCTTTGCGAAATTCGAAGAAAAGGGTGTGGTGCTAGACGTCAACAGCGCACTCCGTGTGGACGCCAAGCTTCAGGTGAGCAGCGTTTCCGAGACCGTTACGATTTCAGCCACCACGGCGCAAGTAGATACACAAAGCACTCAGATGGGTGAACTCATCGGCGGGAAGGAAATGCTCACATTACCGCTGAACGGGCGGGACTATACCGAACTGATGGCACTGCAGCCGGGAGTGGTGCCGACGTCGACCTCAACGATATCGGACTACACTCCGGGAAGAAATGGGGAGGGCACCCTTTCGATTAGTGGCGGGCGGCCGAACGCGAATGGGTTCATGGTGAACGGTGGCAATACACAAGAGGCGATGGAGAACGGCACTTCGGTTGTTCCGAATCTGGACTCCATCTCCGAGTTCCGCATCCTCACCAATAACTTTGACGCCGAATACGGTCACTACAGCGGTGGAGTGATCAACGTTGTGACCAAATCTGGCACGAACGAATTCCATGGCGATGGGTTTGAGTTTTTGCGCCTTACTGCTCTGAACGCGCGCAACTTTTTCAATCCGGCGTCCACCGGTCCCAAAGCGGCGTTCACGCAAAATCAGTTTGGCGGCACAGGAGGTGGTCCGCTCAAGAAGGATAAGCTTTTTTATTTCGTGGACTATGAAGGCACGCGGCAAACTCTCGGGGCCGGTAGCTCGGTCACACCTGTCCCTTCGGCTGCAGAACGGCAGGGAAATCTGGCGGTTCAGGCTCAGGATCTGACCGGAACGGTCACCGGCTCGACGTTTGCTAATACGCTTTCGGAAGAATTAGGGTACCCGGTGAGCGTCGGAGAACCGTTTTATACCAGCGGGTGCACCACGGCGACTTGCGTATTTCCGGGAGCAATCATTCCACAGAGCGCAATCTCGCCCATTGCCGCGAACCTATTGAAGTATGTTCCCTTACCTAATATTCCTGCCTCCGCGGCCTTTCCGACAGGAGCGTATACAAACCCAGGCTCAGCGAGCAACTCGACACTGCGCGAAGACAAGGGCGGTGTTCGCATCGATGGCAACACAAATTGGGGAATGGTTTCCGGGTACTACCAGGTCGACGATATTTACGCGTTCGCTCCGGATGCGTTTTCGGTGGGCGCGATCGGTAGTAGTTCCACTCAGGCCCGGGTACAGCTGATCGCGCTTAGCGACACAAAGAGCTTCGGGACTTCAGCGGTTAATGAGTTCCGCTTGAGTTATACCCGGAATGCCGTTTTTGGCGGAGCTCCCGCTTCCGCTAATATTGATCCCGCATCGGTCGGATTCACAACCGGCTGTAATACCCTCGGGATATGCCCGCTGACTTCGTACGTGACCCTGCCGCAGATCGCTTTCAACGCCTTCAGTTTCGGCTTTTCCGGAACGCCAGAGCATCTTCATGAAAATACTTATCAGATAGGCGACAACTACTCGAAGATTTTTGGGACGCACAGTTTGAAATTTGGCGGCATTTATACGCTAAGCCAAGCAAATATGGCCACCGAGTACGGAACCAACGGCATTTTCACTTTCAATGGTAGTGCCGAGACCGGCTTGGATTTCGCCGATTTTCTGATCGGGGCACCAGCACAATGGACACAAGGACTGCAGCTGCCGCTTTACAATCGGGGTAGATACTACGGTTTGTTCGCACAAGACAGCTGGCGACTGAGGCGGAATTTAACGTGGAACTACGGCCTGCGGTGGGACGTGACGACGCCTTGGTGGGAAAAATATAACCGGATGGAAGCGCTCGTGCCGGGTGTGCAGTCCGCTACGTTTCCGACAGCGCCGGTAGGCTGGACGGTTCCAGGTGATGGCGTGCCCACGACGGTTGCTCCAACGCGCTACGGGAACCTTGCACCGCGGATCGGATTGGCGTACTCGCCTGATCCCAAGGACGGATTCTGGCGGAAGCTAACCGGGGGAACGGGAAAATCGAGCATTCGGGCCTCGTGGGGTATCTTCTATACCGACCTTGAGGATTTCACCAACGCCAATGGAAACGGTGACGCTCCGTATGGCCTTTATTGGGTTAGCCCAACACCGTCCGCGTTTCAAACCCCGTGGGTCGATCTCTACACAGGTAATGTCGAAGGGCAACGTTTCCCGCTACCTGCCGGAATCATAAATGCTTCACCCGCGCATCCCGACCCAAATGTCAACTGGGCCCAATTCGAGCCGATCTCCAGTTCGCCCACCTACTACTATAAGAACGTAATTCCGTATACGGAAAGCTATATGCTGTCGCTGCAGCGGCAGTTTGCAAGCGCGACGGTGTTAAGTGTGAGCTATGTGGGCACACAAGGCCATCACCTTATGGTCATTGAGGAAGCCAACCCGGCAACGCCGTCCGTGTGTTTGAGCGTGAGCGAACCAAGCGAGGTTGCGCCGGGAAGTAACACCTGCGGACCGTTCTCGGAAACAGGTACGTTCACGACGGCTGCGGGTCAAGTGATCCAAGCGCGTCAGCAACTGGGTCCGAACGGTGGCAGCGATTTTGGCAGCACCGGTTGGTATCGCACACTCGGTAATTCTTCCTACAACGCCCTGGAGGTCAGCGTGCGACACACCGCCGATCGGCTGACGCTCCTGGGAGCCTACACCTACAGCAAGTCTTTGGACGACTCCTCGACGGCCACTGAGGCGGTTTACCCTTTCGATTCGGGCTTGAGCAGGGCTCTTTCGGCCTTTGATTTGACACACAATTTCGTGGTGAGCTACTCCTACGAATTGCCGTTTGACAAAGCCTTTGGATCGAGCCGACTGACTCGCGGTTGGGTTCTGACGGGGATCACTCGCTTCGCGACTGGACTTCCGGTTACGCTTATCGAGGTCGATGACCGTTCCTTGATTGGGGCAACCAGTCCCGGGCCTACGGGTGACCAGGATGAACCAAACTATACCCCTGGGAAGTTGCTCCTCAATACTAATCCACGCAAGGGCGGAACGTACTTCAACACCTCGCTCTTCAGTCTTGAAACTCTGGGACAATTCGGGGACGCCGCGAGGCGATTTTTCCACGGACCGGGTTTCAACAATTGGGACATCGCTCTCTTGAAGAACCTACCTATACGGGAATCAAAGACACTGGAGTTCCGTGCAGAATGGTTCAACGCCTTCAACCACGCACAATTTAATGCCCCAGATGGGAACATCAACGATTCGACATTCGGTGTGGTGACCAGCGCGCAACCTGCTCGCGTAGGCCAATTGGCCATCAAGTTCATGTTTTAGTGTGGCGTTACATCGAATGGATGGAACTGCAGTCTGCGGTGAGCAAATACTTTAGGATATTCGCTCCGAAAAAGAGTGAACATGTTGGAGGCAAAGAAGATGGTGGGACTGAAACCACGCGTCGGATGTGGCCTGCTCGTGGGTTGGATGCTGACGTCGTTCTTTCCGGCAGCGGCGCAGACGACCGCAGGGATGCCCGCGTATCTCGACCCGAAACGCCCGATTGAGGAGCGTGTGGATGATTTGATGAGCCGAATGACCCTTAAGGAAAAAATTGGCCAGCTCAATCTGCCTTGCGTTTATGTCGAAGCTCTCGGAAAAGATATTCCGTCGAAACGGCAGGCCTGCAAGCGATTCGCGGCAGGTACCTACACGCAGGAGATTGGTCCCGGCAGCGGTTTTTTTACGCTTGCCAACGAGGTATTGCAGGACGGCGACGCCCGGCACGCTGCGGCGTTCTTCAATGAGTTGCAGAAAATCGCGCTCACCGAGACGCGCTTGAAGATTCCCTTGCTCGAAGATGAGGAAGGAACACACGGCGCGATGTATCCGGGAGCAACCGTGTTTCCCGAGGGCTTGGCCATTGGGAGTTCATTCGACCTTGATCTGGTACAGAAAGTTTACGGGCAGGCGGCCGCGGAGGCCCGGGCCGTTGGCATCCACATGCTTTCTACTTTGGTGATGGAGTTGGATCGAGATCCGCGCATGGGCCGAAACATGGAGGCCTACACTGAGGATCCGTATCTAGATATGCGCATCGGCGAGGCCATTGTGCAAGCAACGCAGGGCACAAACCTCACTGACCCGAACAAAGTCGTCGCGGTGCTAACGGACTTTCCTACTCAGAATCCTGCGGCCGGTGGGCTAGAGCGCGGGGCGATCGAGAGTTCGAAACGCTTTCTCCTGGAAAATGACCTGCTCCCTTGGATCGGCTCAATCAGCAAGGCCGGGGGCCTAGGGGTAATGGCGGCTTACCCCGAAATCGAGGATGTGCCCGCGCATGCCTCGGAGAAATGGATGACCGATGTCTTGCGGAACGAACTTGGATTTGAAGGAGTCGTCGAAAGTGAAGGGGATGGTTTCCAAACCTTAATCGACGAGGACATCGTTGCGAACCAGAAAGAAGCAGGCGCCCTGGCGCTCCGGGCTGGAGTGGATCTGGATATCACCTATGAACCGGCCTACATGGGTCCGCTCGTTGAAAGTGTCGAAGAAGGAAAAGTGCCCGTGGCGCTGGTCGATCGCGCTGTGCGCAGGGTGCTAAAGCTGAAATTCCAGCTAGGCCTTTTCGAAAATTCGTATGTGGATGTTGAGCGGGCCGCTCGCGTGGTGCATTCGCAGGACGGCCAGGCTTTAGCGCTGCGCGCCGGGCGTGAAGGAATTGTCCTGCTGAAGAATGAAAACAGACTGTTGCCACTGAGAAAGGACTTGAAGTCCGTGGCGGTGATCGGCCCCAACGCCGACGACCGAGACAATCAATTGGGTGACTATTCGCCTACAAAGGTTCCTCAGCATGTCACCACGGTACTCGACGGAATCAAAGCTGCTGTCTCATCTCAAACCAAAGTCATCCATGCCCATGGTTGTGATGTGACCGGCACGGACAAGAGCGGCTTCGCGGAAGCGGTTAAAGCGGCGAGAGGCGCAGACGTTGCCGTTGTTGTCGTCGGAGAGATTTCAAACGTGGATCATGGCACGGATGGCGAGGGTAACGACGTAGCAAGTCTTGACCTATCGGGAGTCCAAGAGGATTTGATCCAAGCGGTTTTCGAAACCGGGACGCCTACCGTGGTGGTACTCGTTAATGGGCGGCCGCTGTCAACCCGGTGGTCAGCGGAACATATTCCTGCGCTCGTAGAGGCTTGGGAGCCCGGGGAGCGCGGGGGCGAGGCCGTAGCGGACGTGCTTTTCGGAAATTACAATCCGAGCGGACGATTGGCTATCTCTGTGCCGCGAAGCTCCGGCACATTGCCGAGCTACTACAATTACAAACCTGCGAAAGCATACTGGACAGCGTCCCGGGGAAAGTCTTATGTTGATATCCTGGCGAGCCCGCTTTACCCGTTTGGTTACGGCCTCAGTTACACCACGTTTGAGTACAGCAATCTGCACATCGAGCCGTCAGTTATCCACACGGGAGGTAATGCACGAGTGACTGTGGACGTAAAAAATACAGGAGAGCGTGCTGGAATCGAAACGGTACAACTCTACGTGCACGAGGAGTATGCGCCGGTTTCAACTCCAGTGAAACAACTGCGCGGATTCGAGCGTGTGGCGCTCGATCCGGGGGAGAAAAAGACCGTAACAATAACACTCACTCCGCAGGATCTTCAGCTGCTCGATACGGACATGCATTGGCGAGTGGTACCGGGAGATTTCGAAATAATGATGGGAAAATCTTCGGCGGACATACCGCTGCAGGGTGTGCTGAAGGTGGAGCAGTAGCGAACCGCATGCTCGCGGCCAGCCAAGGAAAAAATCAAAAATGAAGTGCTGGATGACAGTGCTGATAGCGGTTTTCATAGCGCATGCCGCGTATGCTCAGACGGAAGCGCCCACGGTTACAATTGCTCGGTGGCCGGGGGATCGACTCGCGGCAATCTCCTTAACCTTTGACGACGCCATGAAAACTCAGCTCGAAAATGCCGGGCCGATCTTAAAAAAGCACCACCTGAACGGGACGTTTTTCGCCAGAACGGGCACCACGGAGTGGACCCAGCGAAAGAAGGAGTGGCAGGCACTGGCCGCGGACGGAAACGAAATCGCAAACCACACAGTAAATCATCCCTGCCTGCTGAAAGAAATCCAGCCCCATTCCCAAGACTACACGCCCGAAATGATGGAAGCCGAAGTAAGAGACGGGGCCGCCGAGATCGGGAAGACCATAGGCTCAGCGCGTGGCCTTGCGTTTGCGTACCCCTGCGGAAACATGAGCTTTGGGCTGCCGGGCGAGCAGGCGCGCAACCAAGCGCTATTCATGACGTATGTGTCTCACTATTCTTTTGCAGCTCGAGGTTACGGAGCGGCAAGCCCGCAGGACCCCGAGAATATGAATGTTCTGACCATCACGGATCTGGGCATGACCGAAGGGAAAGACTTTGTCGCGCTGCTGGAAATGGCAGAGCCGGCCGTCAGGGAGAGAAACTGGGGCGTCTTTTGCTTCCATGGAGTGGGCGGACAGTGGCTTTCCATAAAGACAGAAGCCTTGGAAGAGTTGGCGAGCTATCTGGAGCAACATTCGGAGATATGGACCACCACCTTCGGCGACGCCGTACGTTACATCCAGGAGCGCAAGGCCGCTTCGGTCGAGACGCAACCAGCTGGCGAGGGTTCATTCGACGTTCGTTTGACGTGGCCGCTGGCAAGAGATGTGTACGATTTGCCTTTAACGCTGCGCTTTGAAGTGCCTTTGACGCCCGCAAGTCTGTAGCCGATAAAAACCTAGCCAGGGTAGTGTTTCGGCTGATGTACTTTACTAAGATAGTTAAGTACACAAAGTATTGTAACGTTTTACTTGACAATATATGTTAAGTAGTTCATGCTGTTTACATACCAATACAACCAATACGGCAATCTAAGCTGACCATGAGTTATCTGAAATTGCCCTGGCTGAGACAGATGCGTAAAGGTTTACTGAGGTGGCTAAATGAGGAACATGAATCTTATGGGACTACCTTTCCGCGGGGTTACCACCCTGCAAGAACAGATCAATCGTGTGATTGGCGATTTGGTGGGACGCACGGGCGATGAATCGAACTTGACCCCTTGGGCGCCAGCCGTCGACATCTACGAGACCGAGCATGAACTGGTCGTGAAGGCGGACCTGCCGGATGTGAATCCGCAGGACCTAGACATCCACGTCGAGAACAACATCCTTACAATTCGCGGCGAACGCAAGTTTGAGAACAAGATTAAAGAGGAAAACTACCTGCGCATCGAACGCTCGTATGGCTCGTTCAGCCGAAGCTTCTCGCTGGCGAACTCAGTGAATTCGGAGGCAATTAAAGCCGACTATCAGAATGGCGTGCTGACACTCAGCGTCCCGAAGCGTGAGGAAGCAAAGCCGAAGCAGATCAAGGTAAATGTGGGCATGGCGGCAAAGGCCGTCGCGGCAGGGTCTCGCTGAAGAGACCCAGGACCGAAAACGAAGTAGTAAAGGGCTGGCGACAACGCCAGCCCGTTCTCATCAGGAAGCGCCGTTAACGATCTCCACTCAACCATTTTCGTGCACCGCCTTACCCCAACTCCTGGGGAACCGGAAAGGTGGTGGCTAGTACATCAGTGCATGGGTATCAACCCAAAGGCTGCTCGCGTCGAGAGGAGCCGACGCTGTTATGCAAGCAAGTGCTTAGTGGTTGTTTAGAGCGAACACGTCCAACCGAAAAGTTAGGCGCCTCACAGTTTCATCGGCAGCATTTCACGGGCACTAGCTGTACCACTCACCTGAACATCGGCCTTATATCATGACTTTGCGGGTTATTTACTGGAGCACTAAAGACTAGGTTTCCATTCTGACGTACGTTGAGATAGGGATTATCGGCCGCTCCCATCGTCACAGACCCTTTGTCCTTATTCCAGATTCGGAAGAGGGTGCTCCCGTCGGGCTCAGCTAGGAGAAGCACCGTCTGCAGGCCCTGCCCATCCAATGTCAGCAATGCGTTGGCGTAACCACCATCGCTGGTTACGTAGCCACCTCTCTCCGTTCCCGTGGCATCCACAATGATCAATCCCGAAACCGGACCATCTCTGCGATGCTGCTTCCCTAAGACCATCGGATCCGGAACTGGGGCGGCCAGAATTACGCGAGCAACACCTCGCTCATCCACGATGCTTAGTCTACGCAGCGTTAGCGTGTCGGGGTTCGCAAAGTGGTGAAGAGCCCAGCCCTGCCAAATGCAAAGAACAAGGACGACGATAACAAGCAAGAGTATTGCCCGCTTGGCGTGTCTTAACTGCTGTTCTGTGTGGAACAACCGAATTGAGAGTTCTTCTTCACCCATAACTACCACTTTCTCTCACGCAAGAGGGCCTTTCAAACTTCATCTTGCGAAAGGGCCGCCATCGGACGATATGCACAAAACTCTATCACTTTCAGCCGGACTACGAACTCAGACGAATCGTGGGACATCACACTTCGGACTGAAGCTCCTGGTAACCGCCGTGGATTCAATGGGTCAGTGCAACACTAGCTCGAGTTCTAAGTGCAAGGACTTCAGAGGCTAAATTCGTTCACGGACGTTGATTCAAGGAAAGACTGCCCTGTCTAGGTCTAATCGAATACCGCCCTAGAGATCGATCCTTTTTGAAAAGCCTTGCTGAATCAATCGAGAAGAAGGGTGTTGCATCGACCGTCTGAGCCGGCAGCGGTTACCAGACACCTGGATACTAGAGCCGCAATGCCCGGTAATCTGGTTGCGAGGGTCTGTACTCGCTTGGTCGGAAGGTTTTTTTGTGACGGCTAGACTTGACAGATCCATCGCAAGGTGCGATTTATCGCGCGGGAATGTGCTGACGGAATAGAAGTTCTCCGTGGGTGTCAGATGAGTGCGCTCTGTTCCGCATCACCCACTCAAGGAATCCCGCGACAAGGATCGCGGATCGGCGCGAGAAAGCGCCGCAGGGGCCCGGTAGATGATGAAGATAGAACCGGGCCCCTTTTTTGTGTTCAAAAGCAAGGTATCAGCAGGGGTGGCAGTATAAGGACGTAATAATGAAAATGTCCCACCAGGGCAAACCCTCTCGTCAGCGACTACCATCGGTGAACGATTGGAGGCAGTCAACGAATATTCGCGAGGCAATCTTGGTTAGTGCTTTACTTCTGATGCCTTGGGTTGGCAGAACTCAAGACACGCCAACACCGTTAATCCTTCCCCCTGAGATCGCCGCCGGCAAGCGCACATACACTGATCATTGCGCCGCGTGTCACGGTGCCGATGGCAGAGGCCACGGCCCTGTCGCTTCGGCGCTGAAAAAAACACCCACAAATCTGAGAACGCTCGCCATCCGGAATGATGGCAAATTTCCTGAAGACTATGTTGCCCGCGTGGTGCGCACTGGTGACCCCATTCCCGGACACGGTTCGTCTGACATGCCCATCTGGGGACCAGTTTTTTCCATGTACGAAAACGGCGACGAATTGGGTGTGCGTCGCCGCATAAAGAACTTGTGCAGCTATCTGGCGTTCATTCAAGACACGAAATCGTAGCCCCCTAACGGGTGAGTCCCGATTAACGCGGTAATCGCCGAAGTGGATCCCGGTACGCAGTTACCGTGCTGAACATACTTCCACGTTCACCTGGACGATTTGCTGATCAAGCGCACAGCGATCACGGAAATGGGCCACGTGGAAGCGCTGGCGGAACGGATTCTCTTTCTGAAAGGCGACGTCCTGATGGCGGCAGCCGAACCGGTCATGACTGTAACCGACCCGGCAAAAATGTTGGCCAAGCGGTCGATGAACGTGAGCTCTAACGGTCATCGTGCAGTACATGACTCATTCCGAAGGTTTGCGTTGAGGCACGAGACGAAGGGTCGAAGGCCTTGTTCGAGCGCATGATTCAGGACGAGGAGCGGCATGCCGACTTCTTGGAGTCTGTCTTAGTACAGCACGACGCAAAGGCGTGTCCTTTTTGACAAGGTCCCTGTAAGTTCGCTTGCGACGAGAACATTAGGCACGGGCGCTCAAAGTAAAAGACTTATGCTCAGTTCGGCCATTTTCTTAGGGCAGACTTGCACGATCCTTCGCTCGATTCCTTTGTGATAACGCCTTTCCCTCCCTGCTTGCGTGTTCAGCATCACAGACGGATCGAGGAGCATTGTTGTATTGGGAATTTAGTTGACGCTCTAGGGAACAGCAGGCCCGATGACAGCTAGCGGCAAATGGGGGGCCGCTGGAAAGCGAGTGCTCACTTATGAGAGCGTCCGTCCTCACTCTGCCGGTTGCCATTGAAGACCTATCAGAGATTCCAAACGGCGAACCCGAATCCTACACCTTCGAGCCTGCTACCATTGTCAAAAGCGTCGTCTCTCTTCCTGCCACTAGTGCGCTGTTAATTTTGGGGAGGTCAGAATCTAGTCAGTCCCCAATTCACGCAAAGGTCGTCGACCAGTTGAAGGAAGCAATGCTCTAGCCCGCTTGCAAGGCAGCACTCCTTGGAGAATGCGAATGCCCTTCTTTGTTGGGGTCGACGTCGGAAGTATTAGCGCAAAACTGGCCGCCCTTTACTTCCCTGATGGCAGTTCCTGCGACCTATCTACGCTGCTATGTGAGTGTGCCTTTTCCCGCGCCGGCCAGGATTCCGAGGGCCGGATCGGTTTGCCGTTTCTGCTCTCCAAATACCGCCGCACCGCTGGCAACCCGCTTCAAGTCGTCAATGAATTGCTCGGAAATTTGGCTTCCTGCCTGCCCGAGGTCAAGATTCGGGGGATTCGCGTTACAGGTTCCGGCGCCCGGCTCGTGGCCGAAGCTCTTGATGCCCATGCTGAAAATGAATTCAAGGCCGTTGCCCGCGCCACGAGACAACTTTACCCGGATGTAAGGACGGTTTTTGAAATCGGCGGCGAGAGTTCAAAGTACCTCCGCCTTGCGGAGGATGGCGGCCGCCTCCACACCACCGGGTCCGATGCCGGTACGTTTGCCACGGGGATCGCGGACTACTCCACCAGCGGGGAATGCGCCGCAGGGACAGGATCCTTCCTGGATCAGCAGGCATCCCGTCTGAAGTACCGCGTCGAAGAAATCGGCGATATCGTGGCGCAGGCCAAGTGTGCGGCGCGCATTGCCGGGCGCTGCTCCGTGTTTGCCAAGTCCGACATGATTCACGCGCAGCAAGAAGGCTACTCTACGCATGAGGTGTTGAAGGGCCTCTGCGAGGCGGTGGCCCGCAATTTCAAAAGTAGTATCGTCCGAGGGAAGACGGTGAATCCCGCGTTGCCCTTATAGGAGCGGTTTCGCAAAATCGCGGCGTCGTGCAGGCACTTGCTGAAGTCTTCAGGCTATCAGCCGGGGATCTATTTGTGCCGCAGGAGTATGCCTGGGTAGGCGCCCTGGGTTGTGCCTTGATCGAATATGACAGTCAGACTCGAGCAGTTGCAACAACCAACGGGCGCTACCACAGCCGAGGTCACTCCGGCGGCCCGGAGTCTGGACTTCCCCGACTGTCCCTGGCAAACGTACTACTGCTTCGTTGTGATTCGGAGACATTGCGCACCGAGCCCCTTCCGGCGGAGGGCCGGGCGCTGCCCACCTATTTGGGGATTGACGTCGGCTCGGTCAGCACAAACCTCGCCCTGCTCGACGAAAGCGGTCGACTCCTGCACGGAACCTACCTCCGCACTTCCGGGCGCCCAGTGGAAGTTGTCCAGCAGGGCTTGCAGGAAATTGGCCAACTCTTCGCCCGCCGCATTCTCGTCCGAGGTGTCGGAACGACGGGCTCCGGCCGGGAACTCATTGGCGAACTCGTAGGAGCGGATACGGTCAAGGATGAAATCACCGCGCACAAGACCGGCGCGCTGTTTGTCCACGAAGAGCTTGTCAGAAAACGGACCGCTCCTCCTGATGAGCGAGACGTGGATACGATCTTTGAAATTGGCGGCCAGGACTCGAAGTTCATCTCCATTGAACATGGTGTCGTCGTCGATTTCGCGATGAACGAAGCTTGTGCAGCCGGCACCGGCTCATTTCTCGAGGAGCAGGCGGAACGCTTGGGTATCGAGATCAAGGATGAGTTTGCTGCCCTCGCGCTGGCATCGGCTGCGCCAATTCGACTCGGGGAGCGTTGCACCGTCTTTATGGAGCGCGACATCACCGCCTGGATGCAGCGCGGCAGCCGTGTGGCCGACCTTGCTGCCGGCCTGTCCTACTCAGTGGCTCTGAACTATCTCAACCGAGTCGTCCGCGGCCGCAAGATCGGTGAAGTGATCTATTTCCAAGGTGGCACCGCCTACAACGACGCCGTGGCCGCCGCATTTTCACATCTGCTGGGTAAACGCATCATCGTTCCGCCGCACAACGGCATAATCGGTGCGATCGGCATGGCCCTGATTGCAAAGCAGGTCATGCTGGCCAGGGAATGCCATCGAGAGCAAACCCTTTTTCAAACCGCCGCCGTCGAAACGAGTGGTGCGTCTGTGAAATCTCCTGCGCCTCCGTGTCCTCCAGCAGCCATCACGAAGTTCCGGGGTTTCGAACCGAACCATATCCCGTTCAAATCCCGCGAGTTTGTTTGCAAGGCCTGCCCGAACTTCTGTGACATGAAGGAAATCACTATCGCCGGTAGCAAGACATATTGGGGCGACAAATGTTCGGACAAATTCAGAAAGCGGGCGCGTACCGACCGCCAGCCCGTGATTGATGACCTCATGGCATTTCGTGACCTGCTCACGCGGGACGCTGCTCCCAGGCCCACTTCCGGGCGTTTCAACGGCCGGCTCCACGTCGGTATTCCGCAGGCGATGTACTTCTATGATCTATTCCCGTTCTGGCTGACATACCTCCGCGAAGTCGGCATGGAGGTGGTCCTGTCGGGAGTGACCGATCAACATGTCGCCACACGAGGCGCTGAGCTGAGCCTTGCCGAGCCGTGCCTTCCCGTTCAGATTGCTCACGGTCACGTCGAGAGCCTTCTGCAAGGCAGCGCGGAGCGCCCTCCCGTTGATCTAGTTTTGCTCCCCAACGTGATGGACATGGAAGCGCCCCGATCTGCGGTGTCGTCCTACCTGTGCCCTTGGAATCAGACTCTGCCCTACGTTGTGCGCTCCGTGCCCGAGTTCGAACATTTTGCGGACCGTATGGTTAGCCCGACTTTGTACTTTCGCGCTGGACGGATACACATCCAGCGCCAGCTTGCAGACTGTTTTGAGCGCCTCGGTGTGAGCCGTCGTTCCAGTAATTCCGCAACGGAAGCGGCCTACGAAGCTCAGCGAAGGTTCAATGACCGTTTGCTCAAGGCAGGCGAAAAGGCTTGCGCGACTCTCCGCAGTTCCGACGCGTCGGCCATTCTTCTGGTTGGCCGCCCGTACAACATTTACGACCGCAACGGTAATTGCGATATTCCAAGAAAACTCCGTGACCTTTTCGGAGTGAACGTTGTGCCCCTCGACCTATTGCCACTCGACGACCGTGCCGTAGAGATTCTGCACGACAACATGTTCTGGTATTCGGGCCGGCGGATCCTGGGAGCCGGACAATTTGCCCGCGAACATCCCAGTTTCCACATCATCTACATGACCAATTTCAAGTGCGGCCCTGACTCCTTCATTAAGCACTTCCTTCGCGACGTCGTCGGTGTTCCATTCCTGGTGCTGCAGTTTGACGGTCATGGTAACGACGCCGGCTACCTGACGCGGTGCGAGGCATACCTGGACAGCAAGGGGCTCCTCCGATGATCTGGAAAATCCACGAAACTTCATGCAAGATTCCGCGATCCCATCCACTTTACGGCAAGAAAACGTACGTGCCTCGCATGGTCGAAAGCAGCGCCCGTGCGGTTGCGGCCGTCCTCCACTCTGTGGGCATCGATGCCGAAGTTACTCCTCCTTCCAATTGCCGCACGCTGGATCTCGGAGGGAAGTTCTCCAGCGGAGACGAGTGCTATCCACTGAAGGTTACACTCGGCGACTTCCTTCAGATTGTGGAGCGCCCTGGGCTTGACCCAAGAAAGACGGCCTTCTTCATGCCAACCGGGCATGGACCTTGTCGCTTCGGCCAATACGCACCGTATCTTCGCTCCGTATTGAAGAGGCTTGGATACCCCGATGTCACGGTGCTTAGTCCCAGCGCGGAAAAAGGATACGCCGATTTCGGTGAGGCTTCCGCGCTATTCATCCGCAGCGCGTGGCGCGCCATTTTGGGCGGAGACATCCTGCTGAAGCTCCTTCTCAAGACGCGTCCCTACGAAGTGGAACCGGGGTCCGCAGATGCCCTCTATGAGTACTCGGTACAAGTACTCTGCGGCGTGCTGGAAGTATCCTACCCCAGCTTTCACCAGCAGATGGACGCGCTTTGCGATTGTCTTGTGCATACGCGCGACGCGTTTCGCGCTTTGCCGGTTAAGTTCGACCCGTCGAGACCATTTATCGGCATCGTCGGTGAGATCTTCTGCCGGCTGAACGAGTTCACCAACAACGAATTTGTCCGGCGACTCGAGGCCGCGGGCGCGGAAGTCTGGATGAACGATATCGCTGAATGGATCTGGTACGCGGACGACAACCAGAACTGTCGCCTTCGCATTTACGGCCGGCGGTATTCCCTCGAAGCCCTCGGCGCTGGCGTGCGGGACTACATTCAGCGCAAGGACGAACGTACGATGCTCTCCCATTTTCGGAACGATTTTCTTGGCTACGAGGAACCCCACGGAATCCGCACCGTCCTTGATGGTGCCGAACCTTATCTCCCCGCCTTCGGTGCAAATGGCGAGATGGTAGTCAATGTAGGTAAGGCGGTCTATTTCGCGCACAAGGGCCTCGATGGGGTCATCGACGTCAGCCCATTCACCTGTATGAACGGCATTGTTTGCGAAGCCGTTTATCCGCGCGTCAGCCGCGACCACGCAGGCATCCCTATACGCAATTTTTATTTCGACGGCACGCAGTCGGACTTAGATCGTGACCTCGTCATCTTTCTCGAGCTCGCCAAAGCCTACCAGCACCGCAAACGGTGGCCCCGCACGCTCCCACATCCCGCCGAAGCGGTCACAAAAACTTCTTCGTGAACGATGAAAAGCAGGGGTGGTAACGTCTCACCCCAAATTTGACAGTCAGATTCGATGCCCTCAGTGCAAGCGAGACTTTAGGGTAGGCAGCCAAGCAATAAGCAGCACAACGGCGTTCGCACCGTTTACTTTTTCTCAATGCTCCCTTAGATTCGCAAGCATGACTCCGTCAAACATCGTCGTTGCGGGAGCTACAGGCAACCTCGGTGGGCGCATTGTAACGGCTTTGCTCGAACGCGGAGCCAGCGTGATCGCACCTTATCGTCAGAAAAGTTCGCCGGAGAGGGTTAAGCGACTGCAGGGACTCGGAGCAAGGATCGTCAGCGTCGAATGGAGCAACCGTTCCCAGATAGCCACTGTATGCTCCGGCGCGTCCTGCGTAGTATCCGCCCTCAACGGATTGCGAGAGGTCATCGTTGAAATGCAGACGGTTCTGCTCGAAGCTGCCGTTAAGGCTCATGTACCGCGTTTCATTCCGTCAGACTATTCCATCGACTTATTTAAGTTGCCGCCGGGAGAGAATCGCAATCTTGATCTTCGTCGGGATTTCCATAAGCGCCTGGATCAGGCACCGATTTCAGCGACGTCCATCTTCAACGGTGCATTTGCCGAAATGCTAACCGGCCAGATGCCGCTGATTCTGTTCCGACTGAAACGGGTCCTTTGCTGGGGAAACGCGGATCAGCGAATGGACTTCACGACCATGGAGAACACGGCGGCATTTGCTGCGAACGCGGCTCTTGATTCGTCCACTCCCCGCTTTTTGAGGATTGCTGGCGATCAGCTCAGCGCTCGGGAACTTGCAGCGGCAGTCAGTGAGGTGACGGGGGATCGATTCCGCCTGTTCCGTCCCGGCGGTCTGCGACTCCTCCGTGTGCTGATCAAGATCGCACGCATTCTCTCTCCGGGCACGAGGGAGCTTTACCCGGCGTGGCAAGGCATGCAATATATGCATAATATGTTTGACGGCCGAGCCAAGCTAGAACCGCTTGATAATTCACGTTATCCCGGTATTCACTGGACGACCGTAAGGGATGTGCTCTCAAGACATCAGTTCAATCTCGTGAGCTCGCGTGTTTGACAGCGGTCCGTACGGCCAAAATTCACCGCCCGAGTGGAGCTCAAACATCAAAGGCAGAAACGGTTTCGGCCGGTTCTGCCTTTTTCCGTTAGGCCACGGGGATTGAGGAAGTCGTTATGCCAAAGCCGAACATGTCCTAGGATTCGTTGGGGCTGCGATTGCTCCCGTCCTACTAACCGCATAGAGGACCAGTGTGGCGGATCCACGCAGTTACGTTAATATTTCATGAATTTTAATTCTCATTGGAAAGGCCATGACACGGGGGTAACTTGAGTCGCGTTCCAATGTGGGGCACGCAAGTTGCGGCCGCTGCGGCAATCGACGCATTTCCTGTGAATGTCCGCGAGTTAAGCATCACGCATTCGGGTCCCGTGATTTCGTCGCACGACACGCCGGTGGATTATTCAAACCCGTTCGAAACGTATTAGTCACAAGCTGCTTTTGCCACCGGACGGGAGCGCTTGCTTTCCCAGGCGCGGCGTATCTCTTCGCGCCTGGCAAGCACATATGCTTTGGCATCCTCGATGTTCCTGTAGACGCGCTTGCCTTTGATCATGTTGCACGGGCGGCAGCAGGCTACCAGGTTGGCAGGATCCTTCTTGCCCTTATGAGCGCGCGGCACAACGAAATCAACGGACATGACCAGCGCGTTTTCGAAGCTGGCCCTCCCATCCAATCCGCAGTACCGGCAGCAGAATTGATCGCGTTCCAAAATTTTCAAACCTTCGGCCTGGCTTACGGGCATATCGACTCTAGACAGGGTCATGATGTTGAATGGCATGGAGCACCTCCAAATCAGAAATCCTATTGCATATTAACGTGACTGAGAAGAGGGAAGCCTGACGGAAGGATACGGATTTTCTTTCACTCTGTCACTGCCGGAAAGCCGTGCACCATTCCGCCCCTCAAAGCGACGGAACCTTTCTCGAGCAGAGGACCAGCTCCACACGGCTCGATATGCCCAATTTGTCGTAGATCCGCAGCAGGTAGGATCGCCGACAAAGTCGCAATGAGGGCGCCTTCAGAAAAGGTGCCGCCTGCCTTGGCGTCTCCGTAGATGTAGCGGGGACGCGCCAATTCTGCGTCAAAAGCACGAACTCGGCACCGCTTGTTCGAGGAACGATTTCCTTGAGAGTTTGTTCCAACGCATAATGCTTCACGGTCACGATGCGAACGTGGTAGTAGAATACACGCGGCCCTGAATGAGTTATGTTGCGAATTCTCATGCGCACCGTCGGAGTCGCGGTTCTATTTTTGGCGCCCCACCTTGCTTGGGCTGGAGGGCAACTGTGCGCCGGAGTTGCCAAAACTGCCGTGACACCCGATGTTCATAAAAACAAGGTCTACCTTGCCGGCTTTGGCCACAACCGAGTCGCCACTGGAGTCCATGACGACCTGTATGTTCGCTGTCTTGCGCTGGAAGCAGGAGGGCAAATCGTGGCGCTGTGCTCAGTGGATGTCATTGGACTTTTCTATGATGACGTGCTCAAAATTCGTGAGCAAGTGAAGGTACAGGCGCCTGAGGTTTCTCACCTGATTGTTGCCAGTACTCACGTGCACGAAGGTCCAGACACCCTAGGGCTCTGGGGCCCGACCCCGCTCGGAACGGGGATTGACGAGAATTATCTTGACTGGCTGGACTCACAAATTGTCACTACCGCCGTGAGAGCGGCCCGTTCGATGCAGCCCGCTGGGATGGAGCTCTCACGCGATGACCATCCGCTGCTGGAACTGCTCCAAAGTGTGGATCGTCCTCCTCTTGTTAAGGATCCGTACTTGTTCGTGATGCGCTTCACGAGCCTTGGCGCGGGCGAGCCTATCGCCACTTTAGTGAACTGGAGTGACCATCCCGAAACCTTGGGCCGGGAAAATACGGAAATAACTACAGATTATCCTCACTGGCTTTGTCAATACGTCGAGAATCATTTCGGCGGCATGGCTATTTTCTTCAACGGTTCAATCGGCAAGGTCTCCACACTAGGAAACCAGGTTGCTCTGCCGGATCCGGAGACCGGCGAAATTGCTCAGGATCGCACCTGGAAGAAGGCTGAACTGATCGGGACGATGCTCGGCCAACTTGTGGAACGCGCCTTGAAGTCTGGAGAGGCGCCAACAGTGAACTCTATTTTGATTCGCAAATCCACCCTGTTTGTGCCTCTTCAAAACGATCATTTCCGCATAGCGGAAGCTACCGGTGTGTTTTCCGGCCGCAAGCCTTTGTATAGCGATGGAAAGCTGGACAGGTCAATGGTCGAGAAAGAGCTTAGCGATACCGGAAGGATTCGATTCCCGACGGGCCATGACGTTCAAACCGAGGTTGATTACGTCCAGCTTCGGAGTGGGGTCCGCGTTGTAGCGGAAATTGCTACCATTCCCGGAGAGATTTATCCAGAACTTACCAACGGCGGTATCACTCGCTATCCCGGAGCCGACTTTAAGGATGCGACCTTTGAACCCATCCTGCGTGCACATTTGAAGAGCAGATACCAGTTCATTTTGGGTTTGGGCAACGATGAGCTTGGGTATCTGATTCCTAGAGCCGAATGGGACGATCAGCCTCCTTGGCTGCTGAATAGACCTCAGCGCTGGTATGGTGAAATCAACTCCGTTGGACCAGACGCGGCTGGCATCGTGCTGCGAGGTTTGGTAGGGCTCATCGAGCAAAGATAGAGAGAGGAAGAACAGACTGACGTTTTGCCGGTGTTCGAAAATGTTTGACCATAGCTGAACGAGAAATGGGCTAACCGGAGGTTTCCGGCGTTCCCGGTCCAGAGGTCCGCTTCGGTCAAGCACTTACGCGAATCCCGACTAGACCAGAACTAACCGTTTTGCGCTGATTTGAATCCACATACCCGCAAACCCGCTTCGGGGAAACCGGCGGTGATGTCCTCGGGACTTGGCCCAGCCTGTTCTGTCCACACCGTATCAGTTCAGCCTTAAGTGCTTATTTTTATCGGCCAACGTGTCGAAAAGACCCATCGCGCGTAAGAGCTGAAGATTCTGAGACCGGGACTAGCCGGATTTCGACTTCAAAGTCGCGTTTCCCCTGATCCAATGCCCGGACGGCGATTAGTTTTGGTTGCCGCCGCCATGCATCTGCTTGTCGATTTTGCAGTAGGTAGGTGGCTCAGTGTTGTCTACGCGATGCATGACCGGCTTCAGGGTTTTGATGTAGCTAAAGATGGCGGCGATATCTTCGTCGGTCATTTCACGAAAAGAGGTCCAGGGCATGATTTGGTTGATGGGGCGGGCTTTGACGTAGCCGGTGCGAAAGACCTGGGTGAACAACGCGAGATCGTAATAGGGGATCCCGGAAGGGTCGGGAGTAATGTTGGAGCTGGCAACACGGCCCCACGGGCCCTCCATAATGAAGCCGCCGGCGAAGTCCATTCCGGGGAGTGGCTGGCCTTGAGCGTCTTGCGGGGTGTGACAATCCGTGCAACCGATAATGGTTACAAGATATTTGCCGCGCTTTTCAGGCGTGGAGACGTCGGGCGCGGGGACCGGCGCGGTGAGCGGCTGAGGCACGGTACGAATCAGATAGTTTACAGGAAAAATTATTTGGGTCTGGCGTTGTTGCTGGCGCACTGGCGGCAGCGAGCGCAGGTAGACGATGATGGAGGCGACATCTTCGTCCGTCATGGCACGAAAGTCCGGGTAGGGCATGATCGGAAACAGCGCGCGGCCGTCATGGCCGATGCCTTCGCGAATAGCGCGCGCCAGCTGGTCGTCGGTCCAATTGCCGGCCCCGGTTTCCGGATCCGGCGAGATGTTGGGCGCAATGACCCGGCCAGGCAGGCCCTTCAACATGGTCATGTCCTGACCGGCGGCGACCATGTTCGGCGGGATGGGTGCGTCGTGGGCGGTCCATTGATGGGGCGCATGGCATTCCATGCAGGCGGTGATGTGGGCGAGGTATTCGCCGCGGGCCAGGCGCTGCGGGGTGCTCTGGAATTTGACGTCGGTTAGCGGACGCGTTCGCGGTCCGACAAACGGCCTCCAGCCGATGGTGAAGGTGATGCCAACGCCCAAGAGCAGAATCAAGATCAGAAATGTCCAGCCCAGGATTTTGCCCGCCTTTTTCATGTCAGTTGGTGATTTTGTTCGCGTGTATAATACTCTGGCTGATATTTAAGTAAGAATCCGACTCAAACAGAAAAAACACGAAGGCCGCTTCAGCTTTGAAAACAGCGCAATATTATACCTGTCTTGGTTTTCTAGATACTGTAAAGCGATTTTCATCGGGAGCACTCCCGCCGGTCTGCCATGTACGCCAGCACAACCTACGATGGTATACCGCACCGCGGAGCGGATCGCCGGGCAACTAACTAATTGCGCTTAGCCCTGCGAATCTTCAATAAAACCAGTCATTTTTGAGGTGGTTTGGCCAGATAGTTTATGGATTGTCGGCAACCCAGAAACAATCCTGAAAGTCGCAAACTAAGCGGTCAAGTCCCATGGAATCCGGCCCTGCTCAGGAAAATGGATATCCTAGATCAGCGGCAAGGTTGCAGCCTCGATGGACGGAGTTCTCGAGTTCCCCGCTCGAGGAACGCGCGCGGATCTGGGCCGTCAGACGAGTGCCGCTTGAACAGGACGGCGGGGGCTGGCGTGGGCCGACAGCTTTGGATAGCCCATATAGAAAACGAAAGTCGGCTGCCATGTGGGATCTGCGGTGATTTCGTTGAGCAGAGCGGCGCGAGAGGCCGGTCTGCCCAGTGCCCGCTCATGGTCCACCATTTCTACGGCCTCGTTACAGGGGCGCGCGGCAAGTCCGCGGGCAGTCGCCAGGAGATGTGAGCGCTGCCAGATTCGGCCTGCCTGCAAGCACTGTTCCTGGGCATATCGGTCGCGCACGGCGATGAATCCGATCAGCGGCGCGCTGAGCATCAGTTTCGAATAGCCATTGTCGGTGCTGCGGGACGCAGCCCAGCGGAGCATCCGCACAGACATCATCTTGGCAATCGCGGTAGCTATGGGAGGCAGACCGAAGGCATCAATCGTGAGGCCATCGCGGTATTCCTGGACCGAACTCCATTTCGTGCGGATCCAACGTTCGCTGCCATGCTGAACATCGGGATCGGAATAGATTTCCGTATTTGCCACAGAACTAATTTCGGCGATCTTTTTTCGATCGGCTTCGGCCGTGAAAAGGAATAGCTTTACATCTGCGTAGTCACCGGGCAGATGCTTGAGTGCGTCTACGAAATCAGGCGAGATCGTTTTGCGCGGATCGTAAGGGCCACGATTCGTGTGGCGCCGCGGGATGGCGGTGTAGAGCTCGTTTTCTTCGTGTTTCCCAGATGCGAGACTCACGCGGGCCAAGAGTTGTGGTTTGGGTTCAGCGGGAATCGGGCCAAGTTTTCCGGGAAGGAGCGCGGCCGTGGCTGCGTATCCGTTGGCAGGCGCGGCCAGCATCAGATTCTCCAAAGCGCAACCGATGCCGATATGCTCTTCGCGCAGATAAGGATCGAGCGCGCCGACGTTCCTCTGGGTATTGATATGCAGCTCGATTGAAGAATCGGTGATCTTGAAAAGCCACGGCTGAGTGTTATGCGGGCTGGCGGCCAGAATCGCGGCGCGCACCAACGCGAGCGGAACATCGTTTCCGGTGTTGCGCCAGTCCTTCCACGGCTCGTAAGCCGGCCCGTCACCGACGCTGAAGACTCCTTGATCCCAGGCGCGCCAGACGCACCCGCCCACGACGGTGACGGTTACAATTCCCGCGCCTTTGAGGAAGGATCGCCGCTGCACGAAGGACCTCCACAAATGTTTAGCCCTAGTTGCCACGATGCGCTCGGAATTAATGTAAAGCTTCGTTCCGCACGGATCTACATCGAAGAGTTTACACCCTTGAGTACGGATGGTCGGCTACTGGCAGGTTGGCCCGAAACGTCCAGGGGCAATCCCCCCCGGGGGACGGGATCGACAGCAATCGTGCCGGAGGAGTCCGCAGGCTAATCCAGACGATGGGCTGGCGGGACCGGTAATCGGGAAGGGTCAGGCAAATCCACAGGCCGTTCATGGCGGTGCCTATGCGCCGTATGCCGTGGAGCGATGGACGAAGGTGCGAGGCTCCGAGCTAACCATCTACTATGTGCTGTCTACGTGGAATCCTTACGTTGTAGTGCTGATGAAATCACGGCTGCAAATCGCGCTGGGTTCGGGCGACCCTTCCTAGATTACTGCCGGCATTTCGCCTCTTTGATTTACAGAGTAGATGGCTTCTTCTCAACAGTGCCCGCGCCCGGCGGTGAAAACCCTTGATTGTAATTCTTGGGCAAAATCCGTGGCGCCGATCAGTAAGTTCGTGCTTGAGAATCGAAGCAGGGAGCCGTATGGGTTTCCCGCCGTGTTGGCAAGAAACTCCGCGAATCTCGCAGGAGCGGCGGCAATCACAAAAAACCCCTCATTGTTGGGTTTGGGACCGGTGCGAAAAGAATACGCACGAGGACGTGGTCTGTCGACCGCCAGCGCATCGCCAAAACTACCAGAGAAACGGAATCAAGCGGTACCGTACGCGTTCCGCGTACGCCGTGTATCCGGGAAGCTCGCGCCGAAGAAGGCTTTCCTCCATGAAGATTCGCAGCATGAACAGTCCGATCAAGACGATCGCCAGCAACGCGCCGGCGGAGGACTGCAGCCACAGGGGCATGCCGACGAAAAGGAGGACTCCGCCGGAGTACATCGGATGCCGCACGACGTGGTAAGGACCGGTGTCAACGACCACCTGCCCGCGCTCCTCTTGGTGCCTGACGACCGCCATGGCGAAGGCGTTCTCGCGCATGCCGACGTGCATGATCCAGAACCCCGCGATGCACATGGCGAGACCCAACGACGAAACTATCACGTTCGGCTTCCCTAGCAAGTGCAGCCGGGACACATCCAACCCAATGAAGACGAACTGCCCGGCAATCGCGGGGATCAACGCGACGGCCAAGATCTTGTCGGACCGCGACCCTTTTTGGAACGGCCCCTTGAGGCGTTCAGCGACCAAGTCCTGGTTCACGCCGAGCATCATGGTCGCCGTAGCGGCGAACATCACGGCGAGGAAAACCCACCCCCGCCACCACGACAATGTTCCCGCGGATAAAAACAGCAGCGCCCCCAAGACACTGGTCCTCGCGGCGGCGGCGGCGATTAATTTGAAGATCAGCTTGGTGCGCGTTGGGTTGGCCATGACGACCGACCTCTCATCAGAAAAGGAACAGCGTCTAAGGCAGGGTGCTGAAAGTCGTCGCTCTAAACGATGTCAGTCTACTTCAGAGCACTGCGGAACAGTATCGCTAAATAGTCGCCAACTACTTGGCTGTGTTGTCGCCATGGCCATCGGATACAAGTGATTTCTTGCCGCCGCAAAGTCGCGCATCTTCCCCACTGTCCCCGCGTAATCCGAGAAATCATAGATACCAAGAAGATGCTCGAACAGTCAAAGGCAGAACCGGTTTCGGCCCGGTTCTCTCTCTTCCGTATTCCAAACGGAACTGGTGGGCGCTGAGGAAGTCTTCTCAAGTGATGCGTGGATACGATCAGCAAGATCGCCACAGTCGTACTGCAATCGTGGAAGGCGTTACCCCCGAGGAAACGAATTCCAATTACAAGTGGTCTGCCTAAAGAGCCGCCACGCAGTGCTCATAGGCATTTGCGTCATCAGGCCAACTCTAGCCGGCTCGAGATGCCAATTTGTCGTACATCCGAAGCAGGTAGTTCCGCACAGTGTGTTCACTCAGCTCGAGTTTATTTGGCGCTCGATAGCAGCGAACTGTAATTCGGATAGGAAGGCTTCCGCTGAATTCTGGCGCATCGAAAGCTCGCAGGCGAAGTAGTGTTGAACGCCGCGGCCCGGGGTCCAGCTATGACATTTATGGTGCACGGAATTCGCGTGCCGGGCATTTAGTTTCTGTGCTAGAGTTTGCGTCCACGGCCCCGGGGGCCCGGATGGCGAATCTCCGAGGTGGCGGAACCATGTTGGGCGGTCCCGACCAAATCAAAATCAACGGAGGTTTGCCATGACGCAAGATGCCGCGGCTCGCGCGCACGAACTGACGTTTGAGGTCCGCCACACTGACGGTGAAACGACTGTCGTTTGTATCGGGAAGATCATCTCGGGTACGTCCCCGCTGCTGGTGGGCACAGTACAGCCACTGATCCCTGGGACGAAACGCCTGGTCCTAGACCTTACCGATGTCAGTTATCTAGATAGTTCTGGCATCGGCACGCTGGTCAGATTGTGGGTCAGCACCAAGAAAGCGGACTGCGAGCTCAAACTCATCAATTTGAATGAGCGCATCAAGGACCTGCTGAGAATTTCGAACCTGTCGAAAATTCTCGAGGGTGATCACGAGTTTCACAACTACCTGCAATAGCCCTTCGGGAGCGAGCGGCTGGTGGCACGTTTAATGAAGCCGAAGCCTACGACCCGACAACGAACGTCTGGGCTGAGCTAGCGGCGATGCCCTGTCCGTTCACGGAACCCCCGCGGTCACTGTCGGCGAGACGATTTACCATTCCCGCTGTTAAGCTCAAGGCGGCTCTGATGCTTGAGCAGGACCATTTGGAGGAATGCTGAAGAAGCTCAGAATTAAACAAAAGTTTAGAAATTACGACTCGACGTGCGGGACCTGTACTACAGGACAGGCCGTCAACCTGTACCAATGACATTCTCGACCGGAAATACTATTCGACTGCCGGGACCCGTTGAAGTAACCATGCGAGTGGTCTTTGATGGGTTTCCGGCCCTGTCGTTGCGAAGGGGCGTGATTTGACTCCGCAGCTATTTAGCACGGGCCACTGTCGGCAGCGTTCCCAGGTAGTCAGCAAGATGTGTAATGTTCGGACACGCGTGGATCGTGCTCCCGTTCTTGACAATAAAGGTCTCGCCGGAATCGCGGGTCTCCACGGTTAACTCTTTTTTCTCGAACCTAACAGTTGCGAGCCCTGCGTGAGTCCTCTTTAAGCCATGCTGATTCATCAATTGTTCCATCTGTCCTCGCCCATTGTTCCCCCCTTCTCGCTGGGTTGCGTAATCATAGACCGGGTATTGTCCAAGTCAAGGCGCACGTCAATTTCTGAATGAGGGAGTCGCGGCACACGGGGAGCCAAAAATAAGCAACGTCCGAGGCGCCTTTCGTTTTCATACATTCTTAGTTCGGCGTGGATTACTAAAAATGTATACAGAAACGTTACTGTAAGGAGTATATAATTACCTATGCTGATTTTGGGAAATGCGAAAACGGAGGCGGTAGATGTATCTAGCTGAGAGATTACGAGAGTTTCGAGAGACCAAGCGCCTGTCACGACGCGGGTCGTGATTCAAATTCCGGTTCAAGCTGTGTTTAGGCATTTGGAATGGGACGAAGTTCGCGTCCGCGCTTTCACCCTCGCCATCAGTGCCCACGGCTGTCTTCTTGACATGGATATTAAACCTGAGCAAGGCCAACGCATGCGTCTGCTCAACGCCGAATCCGCCGCCGAGCAGTCCGGCAGGGTCATCCGTGTCCAGCGTACCCAAGGCGGATCATTCGCCGTCGAGTTCGAGTTTGATTCCCCGGCTCCACATCTCTGGTCCATTGTTTCTGCCCCTGAAGACTGGCGCGCCTCCCAACAACATGGACACCGATGAGCGCGGCGTCTGAAAAATGTTCATTTGGCGCACATGCAGCTATCGGGATGTACCAATCAAAGCTCCGTCGCCTGTGTTGAATCACGTTGCAAATATGGGTGGGACCCTTTGGCTAGTCTCGCCGAGTGGAGCACCATGTTAGAAAGCAAAGCTAAATCGAGATTGCCCGGAGCCGCGGTTGTAATGGAGGGCAGAAACCGACGCAGAAGCGAGCGTGTCGTGCTGCGGGTTCCGGTCCTACTGTCGGCCTTGATGCCCGATGGCAAGAAGGTGAGCATTCAAGCGCAGACCCTAGTGGTGAATGCTCATGGAGGCCTTTTGGACGTCGGGATGGAGATGACTCACGGACAGCAAATTTCTCTCTGCAACTTGAAGACGGAAAGCGTTGCGAGCGGCAGGGTTTTGCGCGTAGGAGGAGCAGAAGAGGGCCGTTTTTCAATCGCGTTTGAATTTGACTCTCCGGCTCCCCAGTTCTGGCCCATAAGCTTCCTCCCCGCCGATTGGTGTTCCATCGAACCAGGCGTGTGAGGTCCGTTCTGTTCGCGGGGCAGCAAATAAACAGCCTGAGCCAACTTTCCTTCCACATGGGACGTGAAGCGGCTATTGGGCCTTTTGTTTCCTCTTAGCAGAACCCGTCTCGTTTACCTCATAGCTTTCAGAGGGCTTGCACAAGAGTGAAAGGCTTCAGCAGTTGTGGAAAAGCTGTTGCTTTTGTGCTTGGGGTTCCAAGCAAAGCAATCCCCTGTGCCGTAGCCCCAGCATACCCATGAACAATTCAACTTGAAACCTGCGTTGGTGTTCTAGATCATGGCTCAATGTAGATCAAAGGTGTTCTTTCCTGACGATCCGGCGCAGCCGCCGCAATTCAGTGACTGCCCCAGAAAAGCTGAAACAACGCGCCGAACAGTTAAGTTCGTCATGAAGCTTTGCCCGGAGTGTGCGAAGGTTTGGGATGAACAAGATAGGCAGATTGTTGCTGCACAAAGTGTCGGGGATGACACAGAGACCTTACTACGCTGAACGATCCTGACCGAATTGAAATGGCGTTGTTTCGTCGCCGCGAGGCGTCACCTGGAACTCGAGAACGCATGAAATAGGCACAAGCGTGGGGTGCTCAAAATGGCCAGCGACATCCGTGATGAGGCGAATACTTATAAGCAGCGGCGGAGGGTGCCACGATTTCCATTTATCGCCGGTGCTGAGATATCTGAAACGAATTCAGAAACCAAATTGAGCGCTCGCGTACGTGAACTTAGCCTACATGGATGTTATATCGATATGCTTAACCGTCTGCCCCGTGGCACAGATGTAGTTGTGAAGATTTTTACGGAGACGGAGTTTTTTGAGTCACACGCCTCTGTAATCCATTGTCAACCGAATTTCGGGATGGGCTTGGCCTTCCGCGATGTAAAACCCTATTTTCTACAGACGCTACACGGGTGGCTGCTCAAAGCCTTGAAAGAAGCTGAGAGAGTCGGTAAGGATTAAACGAACCTAGGGTCCATTCGGCGGTGCTTAGGTAACGATATGTCGGCATTGATGAGTGGCCAAATCGCTATTGCTCCCGATCACGGGCAAACAAGAAGTAGGCGAGCCCCAGGGCCGTTGCTCCGATCGCTTCGGTTTTCGCACGTTCCGCCTAGAAGGTGATGGAATATCCGCAGACAGACTTTCGAAACCGCCGTCAAAACCGCGAGGAGCTGCGCAGCCAGGATCTCGTTTCAGGAATGAGCACCACAGTCCGTACAGAATTCATCGCCCTCGTCGAGCTCAAACATCACACACATGTCCAAGACGTTGCTGAAACCGCGATTCACGTGAATGTCCTGGCGTTTGCCTATGAACACTCGATATCACATGTTGTTTCTAGTACGGCACTCCGGTTGCCGCTGGGTGCTGCATCCGTGGGGTGCAGCGTACGGCTTTTGCGCCTTCTCTTGACTCGATAATCGCGGGAGCTGGGCCGGCTGGCGCGAGATTAACTCGCCATAGCAATTTCCTGTGCCCGATCCTAAATCCTAACCTGTTAGAATCTCGCAGTGTTCCCCACTCGCACACGCATCCCCGGCGGGAGAAGCTGGTGACCTTCTTGAAAAAACTAGAACCCTTCACACTGCTCCTGCTGCGATGTGGATTGGCGCTGGTCTTTATTTATCACGGCTATCCAAAGCTCTTTGGAGACAGCGCGAGATTCATCGAATCCTTCCAGGCCATCGGCCTGCCGGCCTATTTTGTATACATCGCAGGTGCGATTGAGTTCTTCGGTGGCGTGGCTCTCGCACTCGGACTCCTTATGCCAATTGCAGGACTAGTCTTGTTCTTAGACATGGGCGCGGCGATGTGGAAATACAACCTCAGTGAAGGCATTTATGCCGTACGCGAGTACGAACTGCCCTTGGTCTTAGGCTTGGCCGCACTCGTAATGGCCGCGACGGGCGCAGGCCCGTTCTCGCTCGACCGCCTCATTTTCCGCAGGAAAGGAGACCGCTCGATCCCCCGCCACTGGCGCCGCAGGCGCGAGTGAATTCTTCGGTGGTGGCTATCGCACTCGGACTCCTTAACCCCTCTTGCAGCACTGCGTTGATCCAATTCCATTTGCCAGGAAAGTTCAAATCCATCCGGACCTTACCCGTCCTCGATACGATGGGAATCGACAACGGATATTTGCAACTAGCGGGGCCTCCTCGCTTTGTTTGAGTTTTTAAGCATGGACAAACCGCCACATTCTATAGCGCGCTCCAGCGTCGAACGTGAACCAGGCCTGTCGATTACTTTCATTCTATGCACCCGTCGCACTGGTGGGTTGTCCATCGCCTTTGTCCGCGAGGATTCCTCCCTATGGCGTTCCCTGTATAACGATTTTTTCTACTGCCGGTACATTTTCCACCGTTTCCACTTCACTGTTTTTTCCCTTCGAGCCCATAAGCTCTTGAGCAAGCGAGACTTTCATTTTTGCAGGCCCCGTTCGGAACCTCATTTGCTCCTGTAATCCCGTCCCAGAATTCATTGCTCGGAGGAGCGTGGTATGTTAACCAAGCAACTACAATTCAAAAGGTGGCCGGCCTTCTCTCTTTTCCTGTGCTTCGCCGCCTATGCAAGTGCGCAGTCAACCCCCACCAAACAACCCACCCAACAACCCACCCAAAACAGTGACATCGCTCGAACTGCCCACGATCAACATCGTGACATCAATCGCGAAGAACTGGCTCACTTCAATCAGTTTCTGCAGACGCACCGGGAAACTGCCGAACAACTCCGCAAAGATCCTTCCCTCGCAGACAATCGCCAGTTTCTAAAGGATCACCCCGCCTTGCAATCCTATTTGCGGGACCACCCGGCCACTCGCGATGCGTTGGAGGATAATCCGGATGCGTTCATGCGAGACGAAGATCGCTTCGAGCACGTCCGTTATGCGGGCGACCAGGATGGCGACCGCGAGCGTCGCGAGCTTGCCAGTTTTAATCAATTCCTCGATTCTCACCGGGAAACTGCCGAACAACTCCGCAAAGATCCTTCTCTCGCCGACAATCAGCAATTCCTGAAGAACCACCCGGCCCTGCAATCCTATCTGCAGGACCATCCCGAAATTCGCCAGCAACTGCAACAAGATCCTAACGCCTTCATGCGGGACGAAGATCGTTACGATCGGCGGGAAGATGCTACGAACCGTAGCGACGATTTCGATCGTGATCGCGGCAATGGCTATGACCGCGATCGTTACGGAGACCGGGATCACGATGCGCAACGCCACTTCGGAGAATTTCTCGGCTCTCATTCCGATATTGCTACGCAACTCTCCAAGGATCCCTCCTTGGTTAAGAGCCCAGAATACCTCCAGGATCATCCCGAACTTCAGGACTACCTCAACTCGCATCCTGATGTACGCCAACCGCTGATGGCGGACCCGCAAGCCTTCGTAAAATTCACGGAGCAGTTCAACAATGCACAAGGCGTGAAGAGTCCCGAGCCCGCGACGCCTCCTTCGGCCCCAGAGGCTGCCCCGAAACCCAAGCAGTGAGTATCCACGCCCGCACGGGAGGACCATTACATCGATCCTCCCGTAGCTGGCGATTCTCCTGATTCATTCAGTGCGAAGAGAAGCGTGTCTCAGGCGCCCGCTGAGATACGACGCCTTTTTAAGGAGATTTTATGAACGTTAAGATTCCCGTCGTTTTAGCGTTGCTCCTGGCGGCTCCCATCAGCGGTGCTGCCAAAAAGAAGCCTCAGCCAGAGCGCGCTATGCTGGAAAAGATGGAAGCGGTGCCGTGTGGTGCAAAGCAGAAGGGCCTCACCGGCTTGGGTTCTTTCTGGGCTTCGGTCGGTGTTACCCACGTGAACTCCGACGAGAAGCTATGCCCGCAATACCTCCTACGAACTGACGACATGGACTATCGCATTCGGCCTATGGATCTCAAACATCCCGTAGTTTTGCCTGTCGGCCACGAAGTTGTTTTTAAGATTGCCAAGGATCGGATGTACGTGAGGGTCCCGGACGGCGATAAGAAAATGCGCGCTTATGAGGTGGTCGCAGCCGAGCAGGCAAATGTCCCCGGAGAAAATACATCGGCGAAGTCTAGCCCGCAGTAGCGAAAAAGCAAAAAGCCGACGGTGTTCTCAACGGAGAGCCCTAGAATTCGCTGACGTCGCCATTGCTCCTAGAGAACCAACTCCACTCGGCTCGATAGGCCCAATTTCTCGTAACTCCGAAGCTGATAGTTCACGACCCGAACCGCCGCTCGTGGAGGCATCTTAAAAGAACGTCTCGCTTGATGCACTCTTCTGAGGGAGGGAACCAATTTATCCCAAATTAGCAGCTTTGTTAGGACGGCCGAGGCTCCCGCCTTTTTCGACTTCCTTCACCATTTCAGGAATGTCGTACTGGCTGAAGCTTAAGATTTTTGTTTCCGGCAGAGCCTTGCGAATTAATCGTGCCCCGCACGGTATCGACGCGATACGAAGCCGCGACGGATGAAGGGCACGCATGAAGGGAACCTCCAACGGACGTCGCAAACCCTCAAAGGCGGGCAGGGAATTCAAACTTACTGACAATAAAACAGAGAAGGCTAGAGGGTAAAAATGCAGTCTGGCGATCCGCTAGTGGAAAGCACTGAGCGCAAATCCCAACGAGGCGAAAAACATAATGCCGGTGGCAATCCAACCCAACGCGCGGAGGTAGGGCGTAAGGGAGAATTGCCCTACGACTTTGCGGTTGTCGGACATGATCATCAGAACGATCATCAATGGAACTGCAACAATGCCGTTAATTATCGCCGACCAATACAACGCCCGTATTGGATTCAGCCCTAGGAAATTGAGACAGAGGCCGAGAACCGTGGCGGTGCCAATTACCAAATAGAATTTCGGAGCACGATGGGGTTTGCTTTCAAGGCTCGCCCGCCATCGAAAAGCCTCCGAAACAGCATAGGCGGAAGAGCCGGCCAATACAGGTATCGCAAGTAACCCTGTACCAACGATCCCGAGCGCAAATAGAAGGAAAGCGAAGCGACCCGCGAGCGGCTCCAAAGCCTTGGCAGCATCAGCTGCTGTCTCAATCCCTCCCGCCGACGTAGAGTTATGGATCGTTACCGCGGCTGTCGGAATCACGAAAAAAGCGATTAGGTTCGACAGCCCCATGCCGACTCGCGTGTCCAAAGCAATGCGATGGAATTCTTTGTAGGCTTGCTGAGGTTTTCTCTTAAGCGACGACTGTCCGTGATTAATTCGGACCTCTTCCACTTCTTCGGAAGTCTGCCAGAAAAACAAATATGGACTGATGGTCGTGCCGAGCACCGCGACCAATCCCATCCAGTAGTCGACGTTCCACGACACGCTGGGAACGACGGTGGAACGAATTGCGGTGATCCATGGCACATGGACGGTGAACGCGGTGGCAACGTAGGCAAACAGGCTCACGGTAAGCCATTTCAGATACCGGACATACCGTCGATAAGGCAACTGGAATTGAAGAAGGAGCGAGAAAACGCCAAAAACGAGTGCGTAAGCGTTCAGATTGCCACCTTACCAACTGCGCCGCAGCGCCCATCGCCGAAATATCTGCACCCAGGTTGAATATGTTGGCAGCACATAAAAGTAGGACGATGCCGTACAGAATCGGCTTCGGGTAATGGTTGCGAAGATTTGCTGCGATCCCGGCTCCGGTGGTGCGGCCCAAACGACCGCAAATTTCTTGTATGGCGGCCATCAGAGGGAAGGAGAAAAGCATGGTCCAAAGCATGCCCATGCCAAACTGACTGCCCACCTGCGAGTAGGTGCCGATCCCGCTCGGATCGTCGTCAGCCGCTCCAGTTATGAGACCCGGTCCCAAACGAAGAAGAAAATTGCTGCGCTTTCGTTTGGGTGCGGCCTTTCCGAGCGTTTGCGTCGCGGCTAGTTCGGACATTCGGTCCCTCCCTCATGATCGAACTGGCAGCGTTTCTTTCTCGGGAAGGCTTGCAGTATCGCGGCTAATGCGTGGATCACCAATAGGGAATAACATTCAAATCTTTATTGCAGGACCATCAATAAGCTGAGAGCTCCCACTTGAGGTTTGCTTATCATCGGCGCTGAACGTCTCGAATCGGCTTGCGGTACAGCGATTCCCAAGTCTTTGGCCATAGATGGCGGGATCCCCACGAGTTTTCAACCCTATCAGCTTCCACATTGCGTCGGACGACGCTATTTGCGTGCGGAAGAACTGTTCCAGGATCTTATTCACGACTTGCGTCGACCATGCGCAGCAGTAGCTCGTAGGGCGGAGGATGCCGCCGATCAACGGAGTCGTCGTGTTCCGTGACTCAGGGCTCCTTCCTGTCCGCTGTATGGGCTGTTCATGAGCTGGTTTCTCGGTCTTAGCTGGTTTGGGCGCAGACTCGTGAGCCGGTTTCTCCGTTCGAGGTGGTTTGGCAGCGGACTCATGGGCGGCTGGTTTCTCGGTCTTAGCCGGTTTGGGCGCAGACTCGTGAGCCGGTTTCTCCGTTCGAACTGGTTTGGCAGCGGACTCATGGGCGGCTGGTTTCTCGGTCTTAGCTCGTTTAGGCGCAGCCTCGTGGGCCGGCTTTTCGGTTCGCGCCGGAGCTCGCTCCGGTGTGCGTTCGGTTCGAGCTGGTGCGGCTTTCGAAGCTGGTGCCGGTCTGGCTGGTGCGGGTCTGGCCGCAGGCGGAGTGCTTGTGCGGGGCCGTTCCGTAGCTGTCGACCTGTTGTGGGTCTCAGCTGAGCGATCGTTCAATGCTTCTGGCCGGGAGCTGGCCGCAACATCGGGGCGGCCATGGTTCACCGAGGCAAGCATGGTTCTGTTGGAGCTGGCTTCTCGTTGATGCTGGATCTGCGCTGAGGTCATCGGCACGCGCCGGTCCCGAGCAGAAAGCTGAGCTGGGGTCGGTCGAGCACTCACGCCGTGCGGGCCACCGTTAAAGCTGACCCGATTGCCACCGTGCTCGTTCACTACGTTTCTGGTGTAAACGTTATGAACAATCGTGGTGTTCACGTTCGTGACCCTTGTGTTGTAGAAATATTGGCCGCCTCTCCAGTAGCCGCCATAAAATCCGGTGCCTGGATAACCGAATCCATAGTTAATCCCGCCATAAAAACCGACTACCGGACCCCAATAACCGGCATTCCAGACATAGAAGCCGTTAGAAAATCCCCAGTACCCGGGGGTCCAGAGAAGGCCCACTTGCGGAGGGAAGACCCAGATGCCGGAGACCCAGTAGTAGCCCTCGGCGCCGTAGGACCAGTAACCCGGTTCCCAGATATAGCCGGGACCCGGACAAAGCGGTTGGGTATACACGGGAAGAACCGGTGGCCCGATGCGGATCGAGACTGCTACGCCGACCTGTGCGGCTGGGCTTGCGCTTAGGGCGGCGGGAATGGCCAGGAGAAAAATAGAGAGGGCCAGCGAACTGATCAGATTGGTGGTATGCATATCCACTCACCTTTCTGGCGTCGGCTGGGTCTGTGGTCTAGCGTGCGACCTATCGCCATTTATGTGCGCTCTTATTAAAACCCGGCAGCATGAGTTTGTGGTTCTGAATTTGCGAACTTAAAACGTCGACGAGTACGATGGATTGCCCTTACGAACTAGTCCCGGTTCACCCGAGATTCGTATACAGGATCAGCATTAGTTTTTTGAGATTCGTAGAAAGTTCGGTGGCACCTGGCCCTCCCGCAGACCCCTGTGGTCGGTCCTGCGGCGGATACTTGGCAACAAAAAAGGACCCCTGTCAGTTACTTTAATATCTCACGAATTTTATGAATTGGCAGCGTGGGTCAACTCCCGACAAGTCCGGATCTGCGCTCGACGGCCCTCTTGGAACACCATATGGTCGGCGCTAACTAGACACATATTTGCTGACTGCGCTACCGAGTCTCAGCTTGGTAACGAAGTACTCCGGAAATGTGCTCTAAAGGTTAACGGAGTCTAGTATCTCATTAGTCCTACATGTCTAATAGTGAACAGTCCTGGCCAACCCCGCCCGATAATCTCGACCTCTGACCCGGACTAGGCCTAAGTGCAGTCAGAGGGAAGAAAACCGCCTTGCCAGATTTTTCGAATATGTACATGTCTTCAGCAATGAAACACGACCACGAGCGAGCGGAACGAACTGCTGCCCACGACGCGACCGAGCCCAAACAGAATCTCATTCGGATCCTCTTTGTTCGTTGTTCGGCGGCAGATGTTCAGCGTTATGTGCATGAGCTTGAGAGGGTGCGTTTCACGGTCATCCCAGATATCGTTGAAACCCCCGAGCAGTTCGTCGAACGACTCCACTCACGGTCATTTGACCTGATCTTAGCCGAGCACCCCAGCCTCGGCTGGCAAGAAACGGAAGTGCTGGAGATCCTAGAGCAGGTGAAAAAGGACATCCCTCTTATCTTCTTGGTCCACGGCTTGAAACGCGAAACGGCTGCGGAGTTCATCCTTAATGGTGCTGCTGATTGTGTGGAGGTGGACAACATTGGGCATCTGCCGATTGCTGTTCATCGGGCTCTGAAGGAGAAAGCCTTGCGCGACCAACGCGATCGCGCCGAAAAGAAGTTGCGACATTCGGAGGCACGTTATAGGGCCCTAGCAGGGAATCTGAACTATGGAATTTGCCGCTGCAGTGTGAAGGGCAGATTTCTGGAAGCGAACGAGGCGATGATAAGCATGCTCGGCTATGGATCGAAAGAGGAACTTCTGTCTCTAGACATTGCATGCAACCCAATTCAAGACCCTAACCGACGAGCACAGTTGCTGGGTCAAAGGGGCACGGATGCTCTCGTCGATCCTATCGAAATTGAATGGAAGCGGAAGGATCAGACGACCCTGAAGGTCCGATTGAGCGGGCGAGAAGTTGTCGGCGAAGACGGCAAGTTGGAAGCCTACGAGATCATCGTCGAAGATGTCACGAGGCAGCGAGAGCTGGAGGATCACCTCCGTCGGCAGGCAGCCAGGGATTCGCTGACTGGTCTGGCCAATTATCGCCAACTTGTGGATGTGCTCGATTCAGAGCTCAAGCGTAGCAAGCGTACGAACAGGGAGTTTGCGATGTTGTTCTTTGATCTGGACCGATTGAAACTCCTCAACGACCGCTTCGGACATATTGTAGGAAGCCAAGCGCTCTGCCGGCTGGCCGATGTCTTGTTCTCCTGTTGCCGGGACATCGATACCGCTGCGCGGTTCGGCGGAGATGAGTTTGCCGTTGTTTTACCGGAGACGAACGCAGAGGCGGCCAACCTGGTGGCACAGCGTATGTGCGAAAGCGTTGCCAATGACGATAAAGGACCAAGAATTTCCGTCAGTGTCGGTATTGCAGTCTATCCGCAAGATGGCGATTCGATTGAGCAACTTTTGAACCACGCGGACTCGGCGCTTTATTTGATGAAACGACAGAGAATTGCCGCCCCAGAGGCCATGCACACTGCTGCTGGGCAGTAAACTTTGCTCCGTCAATTCGGCGTGGCTTCACTTCCTTCCACCATCCTCCATATGATTCCGCCGTCCGGATGACCCAGAACCGCTTGCTGGTGTACTCCGCTCCGCGGAAATCTGACTTGCTTTTCAGGAACGGGTTCGAGAAATTCTGGCAGCAGACTGTCAGCGCAGTTAAGCGATTAACACGTATCACAAAGAATTAAATGACCATTCGGGAGTTGATCGGTTCGGTCAACGCTGGCGCGTTTATCGTGATCAATTCGGAATAGTCAAAACGATCGGTGGGTTGGAGGACTCCTAAATGCTCCTCAATGACGTGTCGCCAAGACGGCGACCGGCTCCTTAAGCCGCCCGCTTCGGCTCCACGCGATCCACACGGATAGCGCGATGATTGCCATGGTTGGGATCACATAAATACTGCCTTCCGGCCCGGTCGGGCCACCACTCCATATCAGCCCGCCTGAAGGGTGAGTCGCAAACAGGTGTCCGGTCGCTACCTGACCGCTGTCGGGTGCTCCAAAGAGATAGGATAGGTATTGATAAGTTTGAACGTATAGGTCAAGGGAGGTGCGCTTGGTGTAGAAAAGCTGAACTTAGCGACACGCCGATTCAGAACACCAAGGAGGCTCCCCCATGGAACCTGATTCGTGCCAAAGCGGAATACTCCCTGGAATTCCGGGGTGCCGCCTCCGTACTACTGACCGCATAGAGGACCAACTCCACCCGGCGCGAGATGGCCAATCTATCGTAAATCCGTAGCAGGTAATTGGGCACGGTGTGTCAAAGAAAGGCTGCGATTCTCCGGCGCTGAGCCGTCCTGTTCAAACCCCACGACCGCCATATCGGGTATTTCCAGCTCTCTGAGCACGGTAAACTTGGCGAGACTGTACAAAATGGCACAGCGCCCACCTTTGACTTCCTTTAGCATGACTTACTGAGAGAGCGAGGGCCACATGTTTGTACGTAAAGTGACCATGCTTCTAAAACCGAACAGTATTTCCAAATTCAGTCTTTTGATGGAAAAGGAGGTCATCCCTATACTCCGCAAGCAAAATGGATTCCAGAACGAACTCACATTTTTTGCACCCAGTGAGAATGGGGTGACCGGAATCAGTCTGTGGGACAAGGCCTCGGACGCAGAGATCTACAGCCGCGTAACGTATCCAGCCATCCTGCAAAAGCTGGCAACCATAATCGAAGAAACTCCCAAGGTCGATACTTACGAAGTTCTGAATTCCACCTTGCCTCAAGTCACCGCCTCTATAGCCGCATAAGAACAGAAGATGATGCCGGTCCGGGGTGATTGGTCTGCTCGCGTGGCCATTAGGTCGGTCGAGAAAGGAGGAATGTATGTATTTACTGGCGTGGATTTTCATCGGGGCGGTCGTTGGATGGGCAGCAGCAAGAGTCCTTCAGGGTAATGGCTATGGTCCCTTTATGGACGTGGTCATGGGAATCGGAGGCGCCGTAGGAGGTGGATTTCTGCTGCGCTCTGCGGACATCGACGGCTTTGCCGGAACAATCATGGCCACATTGGCAGCCGTTATTGGCGCAATACTTTTGACCGTTATTGTTGCTTTCGCGAACGGTAGAAGGATGTACTCTGGCCAGTTTTAAGAACTAGGCACGCAGTTGTAAGCCGTCCGGACTGTTCGAAGACGCGTGTGCACCTAGGTTCGGGGAACTCAAATGTCGACCACCAACGCATCTGAAACCATACTTCAAATAACCCACGTCATCGCCAAGCGTTTTTTGGGCATTCCTTTTCTCAGCGTGGCGGCACATACCCGGCACATTCAAAAGAGTCTCTTTCTGCCTCCGGAAAAGAAACCTGCGACAAGAACTCCGGTTGAGGCTGCAGGAACGAGGCCAACGGACAGCACCGGGCAGCATCCGGCCCTGATTTCAAGTTCGTAGGGATTTTGGAGGTACAAACATGAAAACGATACGCAATTCGATTCTCTGCCTAGGCATTGTGCTGCTTGGAGCCACTTTGCTCCGTGGGCAGGATCTTTCCAAATATCGAGGTTTTTCGCTCGGCGCGAGCTTGGCAAACGTTTTGAAGCTTAGTGATCAACAATTGACAGACGTGAAGACCACCCACGCTCGACCAATGTTGATTCAGGAACTTACTTGGTGGCCGCCAAGCTCCTCCGGAGTGTCTGCCCGGCCGGGTAACGTTGAACAGATTCTTTTCTCATTTTCCAACGGCGAACTTTACAAGATGTCCGTGGCTTACGATTACAGTTCCACCGAAGGGCTCACTGTGGACGACATGGTGCGGTCCATCTCTTCGAAATACGGACCGGCCACCAGTGTGGAATCGGAAGCTGATACCGTTCTAAACAAAGTGTACGACCAGCCGCAAGGGCCTGTCGCACAGTGGCAAGATTCACAATCTGCCTGCGATCTTGTCCGTTCTCCGTACGGCGATCGTTTTGGACTGGTGATTTATTCTAAGGCTGCGAATGCCGATGCCGACCTCGCCACGGCGGAGGCCGTGAAGCTCGAGGAGCAAGAGCGTCCGGATAAGGAAGCAAACCAAAAGAAAAAGGAGTCGGACGACCTTGAGGCGCTGCGCCTGAAGAACCAGAAAGCTTTTCGCCCCTAGCGTTGGCCTAATGGCCTCACAAAATGCTGGGATGTTGGAATCGATCGAATAAAGGCAAGGGAATCAGAGTCAATATCACTCCTCTTCACGGTCGCATGCTTGTACGCAGATTGGAAAAGGTGGAAATCCCGAAAAGGGGGAATCATCATCCCTGATTTGGCCTAGGAAAAGGCGCATGAGGGTGAAGTAATCGCCGCAGGAGCCGGTAAGAGTGAAAAAGGTCATCGCATTCCGTTCGACGCAAAGGCGGGCGACCGCATTCTGTTCGATATAGAAAATGCGGTTTGATTAGGGAGCACATGCGACGTTCACTCACAATATGCTCACTCCTGGCTAGCGTATGCAGTCTTTGTTCCTCGTTTCCCGCTGCGACCCAAGAAGCAAATGCTAGCGCCCAGTCCACCACTGATTCCGCGATTCTTAATCCATTCGCTCCGAACCTGGCACCACCTCCTTCAATTCTTCTGTCTACGGCAAATTCGGGCTCTGGACCTTTCTTCCCTAGCGTGCGAGCCGGCTCGCCAATCTCCCCAGGAATAGAGGCGAAGATCCCCCGGCAGGTCCACAGTGCCGCAGGCGTGCCGGGAGACGTGATTAATTTCTTGGTCATCGGCAGCAAAAGGGACATGAAGAAGGCCATGGACGCGGCCGGATGGGACACTGTCGCCTGTACCAAACTGGGGGTTATCTGGCGGGATCTCTTCGAGAGCCTGTACGGGAAAGCATATCGCGGTATTCCGATGAGCAAGCTTTACTTGTTTGGCAGACATCAGGACTACGGTTATGCGCACTCGAGAGGTTTGCTGTCGGTCCGGAACCGTCATCATTTCCGCATTTGGCTGGCGCCGTTTCAGGTGAACGGACAGAATCTATGGATTGGCGCAGCTACACACGACATCGCGCTGCACTACCTTGGTCACTTTTTGCACTTCACCCACAACATTGATCCCAACGTGGATGCGGAACGCCAGTATGTTTCGACCATGCTCATCAAGAGCGGGCGTGTGCAGGTGCTTGGTTATCTAACCGTCCCCGATGCTCTCACGCAGGCGCACACGACCACCGGTCAAGATTTCTATACGGATGGCCGTATCCTGATCATGAAAGTTGTCCCCGGGAAAAGCGAAAACGTCTCGGCGGGCACCGATCTTCCTTAGAGTCCAATTGCGTCTACTGCGTAAATAGTCGCGGAAAACGTCCGAGAAGGAAGGGAATTATGGTAATTCATGAAATGAGCGGGGAGGAGTGCCGCGCGCTTCTTGGGCGAGCGTCGATGGGAAGGCTGGGTTGCTCGCTGGATAATCAGCCATACATAGTCCCGGCTTGTCTTGCATACGAGCCTGAGTACATCTATGCCTTTTCCACCTTTGGGCAAAAAATCGAGTGGATGCGCGCCAATCCTAAAGTCTGTGTCCAAACAGATGAAATCGCGAGCGAGTCGCAGTGGGCAAGCGTAATTGTCAACGGGCGCTACCAGGAATTGCCCGAGCCCAAGTATGCTGCCGAGCGAGCCCATGCGCGCGAGTTGTTGGAGCAGCGACATCAGTGGTGGCTGAATGCGCTAGCGGAACGCCATCTAAAATCGAGTAGGGAGTCGTCGATCGCGCCACTCTTCTTCCGCGTACAGATTCATTCGATGACTGGACTCCGTGCCCTGGCTGAAGGCGAAGAGACCGCCCCATAGTCATCGCATGGCCCCGCGCGATCTGTCATGTCGGATAGCTGTGCGCCAATTGCTTCAAAGTTCGCATGCCATATTCGCCGTGACAGCCCGGGTTCGCTCAAAGAGCCCCATAATGTCATCTGTTTGGAGCGATAGAAGGATCAACGCAGAAGGGGCCGGCGATCTCGCCGGCCCCCGTACTTCGCGTCGTTGCTTCTAGCTCTGTTTAGCGAGCCCCTGCGGTTGCCGCCATCGCCGCCGTTCCTGCGTTCACCTTGATTTGCTTCGGCTTGGCTTCCTCGCGTTTCGGGATGCTTAGCGTCAACACACCGTTTTTGTAGTCGGCCTTGATCGCGTCGGAATTTACGGTGCTTGCTAGCGAGAAGCTCCGTGTGAAGGAACCGTAGGCGCGCTCGATACGCAAATAGTTCTCTTCCTTGATGTTCTTCTCAAACTTGCGTTCCCCGCGAATCGTGAGGATGTTGTTCTCCACGTGAATGTCCAGATCTTTCGGATCCACTTCCGGTAGGTCAGCCTTAACAATCAGCTCGTGCTCTGTCTCGAAAATGTCGACGGCTGGCGCCCAGGTGGTAAGGTTCGATTCCTCGCCCGAACGCTCCAACATATCGGCAAATATTTGGTTAATTTGACCCCGCAGGTTCATGGGCCTACGGGTAGCTTCCCAACGATTAATAGACTGCATTTTACAACTCCGTTCATTTATTACATTATTATCATATAACAATACGTATCATATAACATACGTAAATACTTTGTCAAGGATATTCGCCTGGATCGTCCAATATTTCAGAGCGGTCCATAACCGCCGTGCATTCAGCAACCTCACCTCCTTACCACTGGCACGCGTATCCTTGTCAGATCCTGATTTTCGCCATCGAGAGGGACGGATCGCCGGGAATATGCCTCGGCGAGCATCGTCGGCCTCCCGTCACCAAAACGCGGAGGTGTCTCTATGTGAACAGACCTCGTTGTTCGTCTCGACTACGATCCTGTCTGCGGGGAACGCTGGCAACCCCCGACTAGAGTACGCCGAAAAAAGGAGAATCACATGGCAAAGCCGAAACTAGCGAGATCCAAGGATATTGTTCCCGCGATGACCGTGATCGGAAGTACGGTCCTCAACACCAACTATCAGGATCTGGGGAAAATCGAAGACCTGGTGTTGGACGCCGAAGCGGGACGGATCGCGTATGCGGTCCTGTCGTTTGGCGGTTTTCTTGGAGTGGGTGACAAATATTTTGCCATTCCTTGGAACGCGTTCCAATTCCATTTGGCGGAAAAGCGCATCGTTCTGAACGTTGACAAGAAACTGCTGGAGAAGGCCCCTGGGTTCGACAAAAACAACTGGCCCAACATGGCGGACTCCACGTGGGGAACCAGCATTTATAAACACTACGGTCTCGCGCCGTACTGGGAAGAAGTGACCGTCGACCCCGGCTAGTTGCAGAAGGTCCTACTCGGATTCGCATGGACCGACCTCTTAGACGTTCGCGGCGTTCCAGATCTGGGAAGGAAGGAAGATAGGAATCTTAAAAGGAGAATTTCAATGCTATTGCTACTAATTATCGTTCTACTGCTGGTGTTCGGTGGGGGCGGCGGCTATTACGGATACTCGCGGTGGGGAAGCAGGGGAGGCTTCGGGATCGTTGGGACCGTCGTCGTCATCGCGCTGGTCCTGTACTTCTTGGGCGCATTGCGAGTCTAAAACCGTACGAAGTGAGCTTAAACAGCTTTTTAGGGTAGCAGCGGTTTTAGGACATAGGGTTATGGAAAACGACATGCGAATGGATCGGCTTTCAACGTGGGACGAAGTCCGTTGTGCTCTGTCTCGTCCAATCCGAAGCGGGGCTCAACCCTTCTTCACGTGCGGCACCAAATTCGCAATCGTGCCTGAATTCAGTGACCTCATCGGCATCCTTGCCGAAGAGGCGGCGTGGTTCGCGCTCGCCAGCAAAACGCTGGACCCTACCTGGAATTAATTGCGCTGCTCGACTTGAAGGACTGGATATTTTTGTATTAGTCAAGAAACATCCTTTGCAGTGCGGGAGGGGCGATTCAACTCGCGGAGCCATTCGGCAGGAGTCATCCCCTTAAGCGCCAGGTGGGGCCGATCCTCGTTGTATTCGGTTTCCCATTTCTTCAGTTTTCGAGCCAAATCCCTTTTATGTTTGAAATGCTTTCCCTGGTAGAACTCCTGAGAGTCCGTCTTGTGGCTTCGCTCAACCTTTCCGTTCACCTCCGGGCAACCCGGAGGTATGTGTTTGTGGGAAATGCGGAGATCGGAAAGATGCCAGGTGAACGGTGGTCCGAATGAAGAGCCGTTATCGGTCTGAATCTTCTGAATAGCTAAAGGAAAATGCTCGCGGACTTCCCGGAGGAAGTCGATGGCCGTCTTTACCTATTGAAAAGCGTCCCGTGCACTAAATGCGCAGACTGACTCAGTCGTGCAGCACCACACTCAGGAGGGAATCGTTGACGTGAATCTCGCCGTCGTATTCGATGAAGCCCAGTTTCCTAAATTTGTTCATGAAAAAATTGACGCGGGACCGCGTCGTGCTAATCATCTCCGCCAGCATCTCTTGCGATACTTTCGGGAGTGCCTTCTGAGTTTGGCCCGGCGATCCGTAGCGCGCGAGCAGCAATAGAGTGCGCGCCAGCCGTTTCTCGCTGGAGTTGAAAAGTTGGTCTACCAGGTCTGCCTCGACGCGGATGTTTCGTGCCAGCATGTACGCGATGAAGCGATCGGAGAACTCGTGTTCTTGGTGAAGTACCCGAATCATCTCGCTTTTCTCAATGACGAGCACGGTCGTGGGCGCAATCGTGGTCGCGGTCGCCATGCGAACGCGCTGGCCCGCAAGCGATCCTTCCCCCACAAAATCGCCAGGGCCAAGGATCGCCACAACCGCTTCTTTGCCGGCTTTGCTGACAACAGAAAGCTTCACGCCGCCTTCTTGGATGTAGATGACATTCTTCGCGGGATCGCCTTGCGTGAAGACGGTCTGCTTCGTTCGAAACTTTTCTAACTGTCTTCCTAGACCGGCGGAGTCGAGAAACGATTTCACATCGAAAACACGGATCCTCTTTTTTGGGAGAGCGAGGGACGTTGACGGAGACACGGACAACCGCTGCCGAAGACGCCATGATCCACCATGGCTAGCGCGCGACGATCCGGCTGACTGTTCAATATTGAACAGTTCGTGCCAAATTGACACATTCTTCACAATCTTCGGTCGAACTCCGATAACTCTTGGGGTATCAGGGAATTACAGTTGATTTTCTAGCGTGTTCGGAGCACCTTTCGCAACGACGGGTACACCTCTAGTCCCCCATCGTAGTCAATGTAGCCCTTCTTTCTGAATCGATTCATGAAGAGATTGACTCTCGGGCGCGTCGTCCCGACCATCTCTGCCAGAACCCGGTGACTTAAAATGGGAATTTCAACAACCGTTGGACCTTTTCTGTCCAAGTGCGCCAGCCGCAGGAGCACACGCGCGAGCCGCTGTTCGGCTGAGGAAGTCAACAGGTGAGCCACGTGATCCTGGTAGTTCTTAACACTGGACAGCAGATAGGCCACAAGCGAATTTGAGGTCTCGTTCTTTCCGCGAAGCATTTGGAGCATCTTTGCTTTCTCGATGGTCCGTATGGAGCTGGCAGTCAACGCCACCGCCGTGGACATCCGCAAGGGATAGCCTGCGAGGCAAAGCTCACCAAAAAAATCATGCGCGCCAAGTATGGCAGTAACGGCCGCTGGTTGATGTTTCGTTCGGGTGGTGAGCCGCACCCCTCCTTCTTGAATGTAGAAAAGCGTGTAGGCAGGCGCACCTTGCCTGTAGATGTTCTGTTTGTTCCGATAGTGCGAGAGCTTGCCGCCCAAGCTGGCTCCAGAGGAAAAACCACCAAGAGGAGAAACGGTTCGGTCTTTGCGTTTCATGTCTCACCCCGCTCTTGCCGCTGGGCCAAGCACTCTTTTGGCGTTAAGTTCACATCGCTCCGATGAGCCTGTTCATCACTCTCGTTTCACCGGAAGCCCGATTCCTTTTGCCAGCTTTGCTCCGCTCACTTGATAAACGTGTCATCCAGATCCATGGATATTATTTGTGACGCCGGTCGTTACGGTGTTCTGAATGGCCGTTGGCGTCCAGCCAAGCCAGCAAACAACGAATACTGCCGTGCGCGAGCGCGATACTCGAATCAGCAGCGCCGTAATAGAGATTGATCGTGTCCCCATCCGCGGCCAAGGTGTAGCCACAGGGAAATACAACGTCTTGAACGTCTCCACGACGCTCGTACTCTGCCTCGGGCGCGAAGATCCAGGAATTCCCTCGGATCAGACATTTATCTGGCTGTTGAAGATCGAAGAGAGCCAGACCCAACCGATAGATACAGCTCGAAGGTGTTCTCCGGACCCCGTGATAGATCATCAGCCAACCGCTTGAGGTTTCAATCGGCGGAGGCGACATGCCAATCCTGTTGGCATCCCACCAGGCGCCACGGCGAGCTTCCAGCATGAGCTTGTGACTTCCCCAATGACGCAGATCAGGAGAGTAGGAAATCCAGACGTGAGTTCCGAGAGGTGTCATGGGCCGATGAATCATTGCCCAGAGACCTCCAATCCTGCGAGGCAGGAGAGCCGCATCCTTGTCGTCTGGCGTCATGACGACACCAATTCTTTCAAAGCTCCGAAAATCTTCCGAGAGGGCCAAAGACACTCCTGGACCACCGCGAGAGTAGGAGGTGTAGGCGATGGCGAATTTCTTAAGTTCTGGCACGTAGGTAATACGCGGATCCTCAATGCCCCACACCTCCTCCGGGTATTGGTCTGGACTGGGCATCAGAGTCGGTTCTCTGTCGATTTGCCAACTATCAACCCCGTTCACCGAACGGGCCGCGCACAGGTGCGAGAGTCCGCGACGATCTTCAACGCGGCAAAGCAATAAGGTTGAACCATCTGGCAGGAGCGTTGCGCCAGCGTTGAAAACGGTGTTGATGGAATAGGGCCAATCCTTTCCTGTAAGGATTGGATTCGAAGCGTGCCGGTCAAATAGCGTTTCGTACTGTGCCATAGTGGCCTTCATGGACATCCTCAGCGCATCGATAGAATGGACTTCTTCAAGTTCTTCTAAGACGGATACGTCATCGCCATGCCCGCGAGGCCTGCTCCATGCCCTCAGCTTCTTCTAGCTTGCGCATTTCCAGGAGCAAAAGGCATTTCCAGGCGCCGCAGCAGTTCGAGGATATGTCCGCCAGCGCGTCCGCCAAAGATGCCATATTCGTGTTGCAAGCAGACCAGATCGATATTGCTGAAATTCAGAAAGTCAGCGGCGTGCCGGTAGGAATCCAGGTTATCTTGGGACAACGCGAACCGGACTCTGGCGGGGTAGGTATAACCCTCCTCGGTGTCGTTAACTGGGAGTGCCAGGAGCTCAGCCGTGCCAAATTCCGCATGAATGGCGTCACACAGGTCTGTTGTGAACGTCGCGATTCCACAACGTCTGGGAAGATAATTCCCCACAACTGCGATTCTATCGGGCAGTACTACGCGCGGCAGTACAGGTGCAAATGCAACAGGCTCCTCATCCCATACAAGAGAGTGGACTTCACTTAGCTCGATGGGTTCCATGTGTGGCATTATTTTTGCCAGCGACATTTTGAACTCCTGTGAATGCTTGACGCGCGGGTGAAATCACCGCATGGCCATCAAAGGGCTATTCGCATTGGACGTGTTCTTGCGTTTCATGTGTCGCTCCACTCTTTCTGCTGGGCCGTCGAATGATCCTTTTTGTATTGGTCGGTAATTGTGATCTACTTTGTGCCAATCATCGATTCGCCGGCAGTTGGGTGCTTCAGCGGTCTGAGTTCAAAGGCGTCCTTGATTGCGAGCAAGTCCGCTCTATGTCGCCAATCCCGCGAGCGTTATACCGGAAATCAAAAAGACGACTCGGTTAAACAGGGCCCCCATCCACGACGATCAGTCTACTTGCTAGTTCGTTGAGCCAGCTTTTTGCGATCGCGGTTCACCTTCATCGTGGATTGCGCCTTTAACTTTGGATAGCACATCGGGAGGAATGTTCTCCATGTGGTGGTCTTTCCTCACGTGCTCGGCGGCCTTCCTCAAAACGTCATGATCCGATTCGCCACGTATTTCGTGGTTACATCCTGGATTCACATCGCCGCATTTCAGAACTTTCGCCATGAGGGAATCTCCTTATTTGGATTTCGTATTTAGGGCGAAACACCATCCTTGGCGGGAGCGTTCCGCCGCCGTATTCACGCTACCAACAGGATCTCCGCCTGACTGTACAAAAGAGAACAGCAGGCACGCCTGTCAGACTCTAAAATTTGGTGTTGGCCACGTCGACCCTCGAGGACAGCCTTCCATTCCGAGCTAAACGACGAAAGGGAATCCTTGCTTAGGTTGCAAGAAAATCAGCACGTGCTGCAGATCTCCGGGTTGCTCCTGGGTGTCGGCCTGTTGTCCTACCACGTGCGAGAACTTATGGTCTGCTGGCTTTTCTTCAGCATGCTATTTGTTTTGCTGGTCTTACTAATTTTTGGGGGCGTACTCGCCTGTTACGCAGGAAAATGCGTAATCGATCGGGTTAGCGCGACCCTGCGATTGACACCGGTAGTTAGGCTCAGTACTGACGACCTTCAGCTGAAAACTATCTCGGACGGCTTGGAGCTGAAGAGAGTTGAACCTTCTGGTTCGTAGCATCAACCGAAGGTTTCTGCCCGCGGTGCCGGACCGGAGTCACAAGGGATTGCGTGAGGATTCTAAACAGCGAACACAATCAGGCACCATTCCGATTTCCTGGAAATGCCGTGTTTCTGACTGTTGCGGACTCAGGCCGATGCACGAGGCGTAGGTCCAAACCGGAGGTTTCGGCTACTCGTGTTGCGCTAGAGACTTCCCCACAACGCATCTATGCTTGCCAGATTTACTGGAGGAAAAATGTCCGTCAAAGTAGGCATCAATGGCTTGGGCGCATCGGCCGCAATATCTATCGCGCAACACTGGGAGATCCCTCGATTGAGATCGTGGCCGTCAACGACAACACCGACGCAAAAACCCTAGCTCACCTACTGAAGTACGATTCGATCCTGGGCAATCTTCCGTACAAAGTAACCCACACGGACGATACGATCTCTGTGGATGGCAAGAGCTTCTTTTCTTCAATTTCGTTGGGGCCGTATTGCGTCAGCCGTTTCTGAGCCTCCGCTTGACTGAGGCCGTCCGGTGACGACTCTAGTTTCTTCTCCACTTCCGGCAGGGGCAGGGATTTCAGATCGTCCTTCGCATCAGGTTTCGGTCCCGACTTCAAATCGGGAACTTTGGAGTTCGATCCCGGTTTCGCTTCCAACTTCGAATCGAGAGCCTTGGGCTGATCGGCATTGGTCTTCATAATGGGCATCCTTTCTACTCGTTTTGCTTCCACCGAGGCTCGGTCCGAGGGACCTTGGAAATCGGTGGACACGCGCCGTCGACGCGTTAAACCTTTGTTCCTGGCGGATCGGCGACTCTTCCCGGCGGCAAGAACTCCGGCACCTCGAGTCGCGCCACGCCAATGCGATTGTCGGCCATCCCGTAATAGACGTCGAAGCGGTCCGGCGTGCCAAGATCGTCGCGGCGATCGATGCCCGTGGGGAAGACGACGTTGGGAATAGTTCCGCTGCGTTCTTGCAGCAATAGCGGCGTCAAAACCGGCTCCGCCGAACGATAAAGGATACGTTGCGGGTGTTCCTTCGAGAGCACCATCACCCCGGCCGAGTAGCACAACGGATGCGGGTCGTTGCTCGGCTCCGCCAGTTCGCTCACGCCGTGGTAGATGATCAGCCAGCCGTGCCGGGTCAGAATGGGCGGAGTGCCACCACCAATCTTGAGCCGCTCCCAGGGCGCAACCGGAGCTGCTAGCCGGTGATGCGAGGTAAACTGGCCGATGCGATTTGGTTCAGGGCCTTCCAAGACCAACGGGCAGTAAGAAATCCAGATGCTTTCCCGATCGAGATCCACCTGACGGGACGCGGGGTGGCAGGCGGTTTCCTCCGGACGCGTGCCGGGAAAAAGAGGCCGGTGGAGGATGGCGAGTTCCGGATGTCCGGATGGATTAGGAATGGCGACAGGGAAGAGGCTGGCATCCTTGTCATCCACGTCGCCGCGTTCGATGCCGTGGTACGGACCAAATGTTGCGACTCCCAGACGCTGCCAGCGAAAGAGATCCGCTGATAAGGCCAGAGCGACTCGCGGCCCTTGCGGCGAAAATGCGGTGTAGGCCATGATGTAGCGCTGCAGCGGTTCCACGAAGGTGATACGAGGATCTTCGCAACCGCCGCCGCCGGCAGGCCGCAGTTCATAATCGGCTTCCGGTTCCAGTGCGATGCCAAGTCGTTCGACGCCTATCGGATCGCCGGCTTCATTGAAGCGCACTCGCGCAATGCCAATCCGCGAGTAATTCCCCCGCGCGACCATTCGCGGAAAGAGGTAGAGCTCTCCATCAGGGCCACGAACGGCAGCCGGATTCAGGGCCCCCTCGATCTCGAGAGGATTACCCTGCTCCGGCTCCATTACCATTCCCAAGCGCTTTAACTTAAATTCACTCATCAAATCCCTTCACAAGATCACGCTGCATGATCGCCATCTAAGCAAGCGATGATTGCTTCGGTAACGGGTTTAGTCTCGTTCGGACCCCGAACTGAGATGGAAACAAGACCGGCTTCTTCAGCCGGATAGTCGTTACCTCCCACGAACAAGGCATCACCGATGAAAATCATCTCTTTCAATGAAATACCCAGGAGGTCTCGCAGCTTTCTGATTCCGTACGCTTTGTCAATGCCGGGTTTGGTGACATCAATGGATGTCGCGCCACCCATTCGGACAGAAAATTCAGGAATAAAGGTGTCGAGGATCGCTTTGATTTTCTTCCGCTTGGTGTAATCGGGATCCCATTTGTCCTTTTCTTCCAAGGGGGCTTGCTGGCCCAATGCGGAAAACGTAATCTGGCTTCCCCGGTCTTCAATTACTTCTCCCCAGACCTTTTCGACCGTGAAGCCCGCTACTGCGACCGCTTTGCTTAGAGAACTGATGATTTTCTGTTTTTGATCCGCGGTGAAGTCTTCAGAATAAAGTTTTTTCCATTCCCCTGTGTATTGGAAGAACTTGGTTCCACACGTAGGAAGGAGAGATAAATTCACCAGGCTTCCGTCGTGGGGAAGATGAGAGAGCAGCTGTTTTTCAAACTGAGGCCAATCGCCTCCGGAAATCACAGCTACTTTCACGACACCGAGAAGGTCATGCAGCCGTGCAGCCATTTCAGCGTCGAGAGCTGATTTACTTTCCGCAAGTGTACCGTCGAGATCAAAAACAATTAGCTTTTTCACTGTCTTTCCACCTCTGCACTCCTGCCATTTCAATGCGAGTTTCCGGCCTCGCCAACCATCCTGCTGTTGCCCGGTTCGAAACTATTCCGGCAGCGCGATTTCCAACAAGTTCACTACACCGCTTGGCTGAAAAACACACGCTCCGACCACCGCCGGCAAGAGCATTACGTCGCCTTTTCCGATGGCATATGTGGAGCCGCCGTGGTCGACCTGCCCAGCGCCCTCGATGCATACCAGCACGCGGGCCTCACCCGCGGCACCGACAGTAAACGGCGATTGTCCGCGCAGGCGCCACAACCGGAATTGCCTACAATGAAAGAGTCTCTCGCGCCCCACCGGCGTCGTTGCCTCCACCACGGGCACCACCAAACCGGCCGCGCCGTCTACAAAATCAATGCAGGCAACCGCCTGATCGACTTGGAGCGCTCGCAGGTGGCCTGTCTTGTCGTCAACATGGTCCCAGTCGTACAGGCGAAACGTCACATCGCTGTTCTCCTGAATCTCGAACACCACGACGCCATCGCCTAGAGAGTGAACCGTTCCGGCCGGCAGGAAGACGCCATCGCCGGGCTTCGGACTGAAGTATGCGAGATCGTCCGCTACCGTCCCATTCGCGAGCGCGCGCCGAACATCATCTGCAGTGGTGCCTGGCTTCAGGCCCGCGTAGATGCGGCTTTTCTCCTCCGCCTTCAGCACAACCCATGCTTCCGTCTTTCCGCTCTCGCTCTTTGGCAGCAAGTCGGTTTGCGCATCCGCGGGATGCACCTGGACCGAGAGCATTTCTCGTGCATCGAGGAACTTCAGCAGGAGTGGGAATCGGCGGAAACGTTGGGCCAACTTCCCTAGCAATTGCTCCCGAGACTGCTGCAGCAATTGAGTGATGGTCTGCCCTTTGAGGGGTCCATTGGCAATGCGGCTTGAATGGTCATCGCGGTCACTGAGTATCCACGCTTCGCCGATAGGGCCGTTGCCTGGAAGGGGTGTGGTAAGCAACTCGGCCAAACGCCGACCGCCCCAGAGCCGATACTGATAGATCGGTTCGAAACGAAGTGGATACAGAGGCATTTGGCTCATGATTTGTACTTCTCTCGCATCAATGGCCATCGAATCCTTTTCACCGGTCCTCGTCGCTTCTGCCGTTGTTTTCAAGCTCGCTCCTTCAGTTGTAATCGTCCCTTGTTGGGGTAAGTCCATGGGGCTCCGCTATTTTTGAGCACGCCTGACCGCGGCTACTGCGGTCGGCTGCTCGGCAGTAACGACAAGTCGACGCTCATGAAAAAGACGGTGATTGCCACGACCATGAGGAATAGGCCGAGCCAGAAACGTCAGTCACGATGCGCACGTCTCCAATAAGCAACATCTTGGTGATGAACGTGTTCCCCATCCACTGCTGCCTGCGGGTGGAGATTGTGCTTGCGCTCATGCATTGCTTTCCTGCCTTCTCGATCTCATACCGAATGATCGCGGACCGGCGTTGTTACTGCTCGGCTCCATCTCTTTCCACTTGCAAATACCAGGCAAGCCCCGTCCGTATTTATCAAGAAGATGCTGCTGCTCGATGCAGTTGTACTGGAACTGGTATCTCCATCGAGGCACTGTATTCGCCACGGCGGGCAGCCCGATTGCACGCGGCTCGATGATAGAGAGCTTGCTGTGCCTCCAACACGTGAGTTTGCTGGCCTTGCCAAATCTCTAAAGCCGGTTGCTGGATGGCGCGGGCAAAGGAAAACCCCAACGCCCAAGGCAGTCGCGACTTGAATCGGACATTCATGGCATTCAAACGAGCCGAGGCCAGTTCACTGGGTTGGCCGCCCGACAGGAACGCAATTCCGGGAACGGCGGCGGGGACGGTTCGCAACAGACACCTCACTGTGGAGTCGGCCACGTCATTCACGTCTTCTTGCTGGCGACAGGTTAATCTCACCTGATACTGTTGTTCGCCGATGCCCACTTCTTGCACTTCTTCCTGTTGCGGGCAGGCCAATCCCGGAAGCGCCATGTTGGGCTTTAGGATCATGCCTTCCAGCATCACGCGTTGCGAGTAGAGCTGGTTGAAAACCGTTCGCAGCACCTCTTCCGTTACCTCGCAGCACCGCGCCAAGATATGCTCGCCCTCCATAAGGACTTCGGGCTCGACGACGGGGACCAGTCCAGCTTCCTGGCACAGCGCGGCATAGCGAGCCAACGCGTTCGCGTTGGCCTCGATGCAACCCCGAGTGGGTATGCCATCGCCTATGGCAATCACCGCACGCCACTTGGCAAAACGCGCGCCCATTTGAGAGTATTCCGCCAGCCGTCCTCGCAATCCGTCCCGACCTTCGGTTATTTTTTCTCCGGGATGACCGGCCATATCCTTTGCGCCGGTGTCAACCTTGATGCCGGGAATGATTCCCGCAGCGGTGATGACCTTGAGAAAGGGAGTGCCATCTTTTTTCTTCTGGCGGATCGTCTCGTCATACAGGATCACGCCACTAATGGACTCACCGAGACCCGGCGTGGTCACAATCAACTCGCGATAGGCACGTCGGGTCTCCTCAGTCTGCGGAATCCCCAACCTGGCAAATCGTTTGTTGCAAGTGGGATTGCTTTCATCCATTGCTAGCAGACCCTTGTCGTCGGCGACCATTGTCCTGGCGGTGTCGATAAGCGGTTGTATATTCATTCGAGGTTGCTCCTTTTCCAATTTCGGATTTCCGGCATGTCTTGGCCGTGCTTGTCGATGTAGTGCTTGTGCCTGATAAGCCGGTTGCGGCCGCAGGCCGCTACGCTTCTCCCAACCACTTCCGCGCCTCAGTGGCCTCGGCATGATCGAAGTATCGAATCGTCGCTTTCGTAAACGGCTTGAAGAACACCCACACCGTGCTGCCACTTTTTATCGCCGACCATCGCGAGCCGTTCGACGTCGGCGAAGTGTTTTATGTCAAACTTAATGTCCTCCCACACCGCCCCTGCGTCCCAGCCGTGGAAATCAGCCATGTCGAACAGCACGCGCAATTTTCCGTGTTGCCGGATGAGTTGCTCGAACTCATTCACAAAGTGCTCGTAATCTGCCTTTACCAGCTTTCCGCTGATGTGAAGGATGAGCACCTTCCCGCCGTTTTCTTCATTCAGCTGGATAGGCATTTTGGATTCCTTTGATTTAGGTGAAATTTATTTTCCACGTTTGCTCTCGCTTATCCACCGTTAGTTTGATTCAGGCGCTCGCAACTTCTGCGCTAGCGGATTTCCTTTTCTGCATTCCGTCGTGACTCCATTTCCAATTCCTAATCTCCGGCAAATCCTGACCATGTTTGTCGATGTAGTGTTTGTGCTCGATGAGCTTGTCCTGCATCTGCTGCTTCAGATAGGCGCCCTTGGAACCCAACTGTGGCAGCCGGTCGACCACGTCTTGGACCAAATGGAACCGATCCAGGTCGTTCTGCACCCTCATATCAAATGCCGTTGTGATCGTGCCCTCTTCCTTGTAGCCCCGGACGTGGAGGTTGCGGTTCGTGCGGCGATAAGTTAGCCGGTGCACTAACCATGGGTATCCATGAAAGCCGAAGATGATGTGTTTATCTTTGGTGAAAAGCGAATCGTAATCCGTCTCGCTCAGTCCGTGTGGGTGTTCGCTCGATGACTGCAGCTTCATCAGATCGACGACATTGATCACCCGGATTTTCAGATCGGGCAGATGCTGGCGAAGGATAGAAACGGCGGCCAGAATCTCCAGCGTGGGCGTGTCTCCGCAGCAGGCCATGACCACGTCCGGCTCTGCGCCTTGGTCGTTGCTGGCCCATTGCCAGATGCCAATTCCTTCTGTGCAATGCACGACTGCGGCATCCATGTTCAGCCATTGCGGAAGGGCGTGCTTGCCTGCAACCACCACGTTGACGTAATTCCGGCTGCGCAGACAGTGATCAAAAACCGACAACAGACAGTTGGCGTCGGGCGGGAGGTAAACGCGCACGATATCAGCCTTCTTGTTGATAACGTGATCGAGGAAACCAGGGTCCTGGTGCGTAAAGCCGTTGTGATCCTGCTGCCAGACGTGGGAGGCGAGCAGATAATTGAGAGACGAAATCTTCCGACGCCAGGGCAGTTCCATGCATACCTTCAGCCACTTGGCGTGCTGGCTGAACATCGAGTCGACGATGCGAATGAAAGCTTCATAACTGTTAAACAGCCCGTGCCGCCCGGTCAGCAGATATCCTTCGAGCCAACCCTCGCATTGATTCTCGCTGAGCATCGAGTCCAGCACGCGGCCGGCGGGCGCGAGGAACTCATCATTCTTTACTTCCCGGGCGTCCCACTGACGGTTGGTGACTTCAAAAACTGCGCCCAAAAGGTTCGAGAGTGTCTCATCCGGACCGAAGATACGGAAATTACGCTGATCCTGGTTCAGTTTGGCCACGTCACGGAGGAAGTTGCCGAGCACGAGCGTATCCTGGCTAGTAACCGCGCCGGGCGAGGGCACGCTCACTGCGTGGACGTGGAAATCAGGCATGCGCAGGTCGCGCAGCAGAATGCCGCCGTTGGCGTGCGGATTGGCGCCCATCCGGCGGTCGCCCTTCGGCGCCAGCTCGGCCAATTCCGGCATGAGACGCCCATTTTTATCGAAAAGCTCCTCAGCCTTGTAGCTTTTCATCCAGCTTTCAAGCTGCTTGACATGATCGGGATGCTCAGGATCCACCAGGAGCGGCACCTGGTGCGCGCGGAACGTGCCCTCAATTTGCAGGCCATCGACCACTTTGGGTCCCGTCCAGCCCTTGGGTGACTTCAGGACGATCATTGGCCAACGCGGCCGAGTGGTGTCGCTCTTGGTCCGTGCGTTGCTTTGGATTTGCCGGATAGCCTCGATGGCCGTTTCCAAAGTGGTGGCCATGAGTTCATGCATCTTTTCCGGGTCGTCACCTTCCACAAAGTAAGGTGTCCAGCCGCAGCCTCGTAGAAATTGCTCCAATTCCTCATGCTCGATGCGGGCCAGGACCGTCGGATTGCTGATCTTGTAACCATTCAGGTGCAGGATCGGCAGCACGGCTCCGTCGGTAATGGGGTCGAGAAACTTGTTGGACTGCCATGAGGTCGCCAAGGAGGCCGTTTCCGCTTCACCGTCGCCGATGATGCAGGCGACGATCAGATCGGGATTGTCGAACGCCGCCCCGAAAGCATGGCTGAGCGAGTACCCCAACTCGCCGCCTTCGTGAATCGATCCCGGCGTCGTCGGCGCAACATGGCTCGAGATCCCGCCGGGAAACGAGAACTGCTTGAATAACTCTTTCATTCCGGCTTCGTCCTGGGTGACATTCGGATAAATCTCGCTCCAGGTGCCCTCGAGGTACACGTTGCCTACAAGGGCCGGACCACCGTGCCCAGGACCCGCGATGTAAAACATATCCAGGTCATACTTTTTGATGACACGGTTCAGGTGTACGTAGATGAAGTTCTGGCCTGGTGTCGTGCCCCAGTGTCCGACCACCAGCGGTTTAACATGTGACAATTGCAGCGGCTCCTTCAGCAGCGGATTGTCGTAGAGATAAATCTGGCCGACCGACAGGTAGTTGGCGGCGCGCCAGTAGGCATTCATCTGGCGAAGCAGTTCCGGAGCGAGTGTGGTGATTTTCATCGTTAACTCCTTCTTGTTCGCCGTGCCTGGTTTTTTGTGGAGCTGTTCAGGCGTGAGTGTGTTACTTTTCATGGCTCAATTCTCCTTTTTCAGTCAATGCCTAGAACGCAACAAACCGTCTTGGCGATCATGCGTTCTTCATCCGTACGAATGACGCGAACCGCAACCCGGCTGGCTGCCGCAGAAATCACGGCCTCATTCCTCGCGTTACGGTTTTCCTCGAGTTCAATTCCAAGGAATCTCATCCCATCACAAATCCGGGCGCGGACTGCGGGCGCGTTCTCTCCGATCCCACCAGCGAACACCAGCGTGTCCAGTCCACCCAACGTCGCTGCGAATCCGCCGATCCATTTCTTGACCTGGTAACAGAACACCGCGACCGCTTCAGCCGCACGCACGTCCTGCGTTTCACGGTTGAGCAAATCACGCATGTCGGAACTGGTCTCGGAGATGCCGAGCAGCCCAGACTGAAAATTGACCATTTCGTTGAATTGCTTCGCGCTCATTTTTTCGGCGCGCGCCAGGTACCAAACCAATCCGGGATCGAGATCGCCAGAGCGGGTGCTCATCGGCACCCCGGCGGTCGGGGTGAAACTCATGCTGGTGTCCACGGATTTGCCGTCGCGCACGGCCGCTAGACTCGCGCCATTGCCGAGGTGGCAGAGGATAACCCGGCCCGTCGTTGCCGCCGGGTCGCCTAAACGCGCAAGTTCTTCCATAAGAAAGGCGTATGACAACCCATGAAACCCATACCGGCGCACGCCCTGCGCCTCATACCGGCGTGGGATCGGCAGCAGTTGCGCCACGCGCGGTAGATCATGGTGAAAAGCCGTGTCGAAGCACGCTACTTGAGGCAGATGTGGAAATCGGCGATGAAACGCCTCAGTCAGCAGAAGCTCTTCCGGCATGTGATCAGGATCGAACGGACTAAGGCGATGCAGCTCCGCAACCATTTCCGCAGTGATTCGCTCGGGCTTGCTATACTTCGGGCCGCCATCAACCACGCGATGCCCCACCGCCGTCAACGCATCATGCCCACAGCGTTCCTCGATCCAATCCATCAGAGCGCCGACCGCCACGGTGTGATCCGGCGCCGTCACTAACCGCGAAAAGTTGTCCGCCGGGGTCTCGCCCTTCACCCGGAAGGTGGCCTTCGGCTGTCCAATCCGATCAATCCCGCCTTCCAGAATCCGTCGGAGCGAACCACCGGCCTCGAACATCGCAAACTTGATGCTTGACGAGCCTCCATTGATGGTCAGGATGCGTGAGTTAGCGGGTTTCATGGATGACTCCGTCGTCATGCTGCAATCCGAACGAAGCCAGCTTCGCGCACGTGGACTTGTAATCCGTGTGAAGAATGCTTCGAATCCCCAAACCTTCCGCGATCTGGACGAACATGGGAGTGTTTTCGATGTAGACTGCCTGCCGGGCTGAGGCCTGAGCGACGTCCAGCGCGAGCCGAAATATGTCTGCGTCGGGCTTGCGGACGTGGACGAAGCAGGAAGAAATAAAGGAATCCACAAATCTGTTCAACTTGAACTTGCGAATGCGATGAACATTCAATTCCCGTGCTTCGTTGCTGACGACAGCGATCTTCAGCCCGTAAGAGACCTTCAGCTGAGTGACCAACTCGATCATCTTGGGGTAAGCTTTCGATTGCGCGAACATGAAGCGCTGGAACTGAGCCCGGGTAAACGGTCGCTTCTGGTAGAAGACCACGCGAGCTAAGTATTCTTCCAACGTGAGCTTTCCCTCCTCGTAGGTGTCGAAGGTCAGGTGATGCCGGTCCTCCATCTCGGCTAAATCCAGCCTGAAGTTGACCGCCGCCCGTTTGCGGGCATGATGGTCCCAACCGTCGGTGAGCAGGACACCGCCGATATCCAGAAACAACGTCGTAATCGGAATCGCTCTTGTCATTCGACCCCCGCTCGCCGAGCCAGAAGTATCGCGCTGGAGCGGCCTGCCAAGCGGTAGGTGTTTGAATTTCCCAAAGCGCTTCCTCACCAGCGTGAACAAATCTTGCGACGTCAAGAGAGAGGTATCGACCGCCAGGTGCCACCGAGCCCCCGGGAGTGAGGGAGACAAACCGAAATCGACCGGATCGGTGCCGGCATTGAACATCAGGCAAAGTGCGCACTGCTCATTTTCATGGATCAGACAGGCAAACTGTTTTTCTTTCGGGTCAGCCCAGTTGGGTAATCCTCCGTGCGAACCAAACCACTGGATCTCGGCCTCCGTGTAGAATTGCTCCTTACTCAGAATCGGATGGGCACGACGAAAGGCGATCATGCCTTGGGCAAACCTATGAATTTCCTGATGCTGTTCAAGATCGGCCCAGTCAACCCAACTGGTTTCATTGTCCTGGCAGTAGGCGTTGTTGTTACCGCCTTGCGTGCGACGAAATTCGTCCCCGCCGAGCAGCATCGGCACGCCCCGTGAGATCATCAGGGTCAGAAGAAAGTTCTTGATCTGGCGATTCCGCAAGGTCTCAATCCCGGCATCCGTCGTTGCGCCTTCACAGCCATAGTTCTCGCTGAGGTTGGCGTCGGTCCCGTCATGGTTGTTTTCTCCGTTTGCTTCATTGTGCTTGTAGCGATAGCTCACTAGGTCGTTCAAAGTGAAGCCGTCGTGGCAGGTGACGAAGTTGATGCTGCTCTCAGGGCCTTTGCCGGACTTGGAATAAATGTCGGCGCTACCGCAGATCCGGCTGGCGAACAAACCGAGCGTCCCCTCGTCGCCGCGCCAGAAACGCCGGACATCATCCCGGTACCGACCGTTCCACTCCGCCCAACGCCGCTCTGAAAAACTACCCACCTCATACGCACCGGCGGCGTCCCATGCTTCGGCGATGATTTTCAGGTCTCTCAAGATCGCGTCTTCGGCGATCCGTTCGAGAAGCGGGGCATCAGCTAGCAGCTTGCCATTGCCGTCGCGGCCGAGAACCGACGCCAAGTCAAACCGGAATCCATCGACATGCATCTCGACCATCCAATGGCGGAGTGCCGCCAGGATGTGGTCCCGCACCACGGGGTGGTTGGCGTTGATGGTGTTGCCTGTGCCCGTATAGTCCTTGTAGTAGCGTTTGTCGTCCGCCAGCGTGTAGAAGATCGCGTTGTCCAGCCCACGGAAGCATAGCGTCGGACCTAGTTCGTTTCCCTCCGCCGTGTGATTGAACACCACGTCTAGAATCACTTCGATGCCGGCCTTGTGAAGGGCCCGGACCATAGCTTTGAACTCCAGTTTCTGCTGGTCCGAATCTCCCGAACTGCTATAGGAACCTTTAGGCGCAAAGAAAGCCACGGGATCGTATCCCCAGTAATTCCTGAGCAGTTGATTTGTTCGCGGATCCCTGCGCGTGACAGAAGTTTCATTGAACTCCTGCACGGGCATCAGTTCCACAGCAGTCACTCCCAGGGTTTTGAGATAGGGAATCTTTTCGATAAGGCCTCGGTAGGTTCCCGGATGGTCCACGCCCGATTTGGGATGGATGGTAAGGCCGCGAACATGCGTTTCGTAAATGACGGTCTTCGACCAGGGATGCCGGGGTGGCTGGTCTCCGTCCCACTCGAACGACTCGTCGACAAAGACACATTTCGGCATCGACCGGGAATTGTCCAGCTTCGAGATGGTCAAATCCTGCTCTGGCGCCGATGGGTCGTATCCACGTGCCGCTGCAAAATCCCACGGAGGGAGCCTCGAAATTGCGGTAGCGAAGGGATCGAGCAGAAGCCTGTTGAAATTGAAGCGATGTCCTTCGCGGGGATCGTAAGGACCATCCACACGATAAGCATAGTGTTGACCAGGACCAATCCCCTTCACCCAAACGTGCCATACATCGCCGGTGTGGTTGCACGCTGAATTCAGATCGATTACGCGGGCGGGTACTGCGTCTTCAGGATGGTCGAACAACTCCAGTCGAACGCGCCTAGCGTAACGGCTGAAAATGGCGAAATTGACTCCTCCTCCGGTTTCCTGGGTTCCCAAGGGCAGAGGAAAGCCCGCCCGAATATCATCGCGTTCGGCGATCTCTGGGATGTGATCGTGCAATTCGGGTTGGGGCGTTTTCATCATCGCTGCCACAGAATTCGCGCGCACTCCAACGGAACCGCCACGCCGGAGCGCCGCGGTATCACGCGGGCCGTGTAGTCTGTCGCTGGACGTGCCGTGGGTACGGTGGCGTGATAGAGGCAGCGGCGTGATGCATCGGGAAGCGGCCGCGCGCATTGCATTTCCTTACGTACAGGATCTCTGCCATTGATTCCGTCCGCGTAAAGCTCAACTTGCACCGCTAGCGGGTCAAGATCATTCAGAAAGATTTCGACTTCGAACACGTGGTGATCCGGGTCGGTCTGAACCCGCGCGTCTGCGAAGCACAACGAGTTCCAGCTGCGATCCAGAGCGTGCTGCCAATCGACCACTTGCCTGCCCACTGTACCTTTGTTCACCGCACGCTCGCGGTAACCGGTAGCAGCCGGGAGATAGTGTTGCTCAGTGTATTCGCGCACGGCGCGGTGGGCGGAGAAGCGTGGTGTCAACCGCGCCATGCTTTCCCGCATCCGTTTGACCCATGCAGTGGGAATGCCGCTTCCGTCTCGGGTATAAAACTCCGGGATCACCTCCCGCTCGAGCCGCTCATAAAGAGTTACGGCTTCGGCCGCATCCCAGGCCGGGTCGTCGCCATGTTCCTGGCCGTCCCCCAACGCCCAACCAACCTCCGGCGTATAGGCTTCCGCCCACCAGCCGTCCAATTCCGAGAGATTGATGCCGCCATTGACGAGTACTTTCATGCCGCTCGTTCCGCAAGCTTCCCAGGGCCGGCGTGGTGTATTGATCCAAACATCCACGCCCTGCACCAAGTGCTCGGTTAGAAGCATGTCGTAATCACTGAGGAAGATCACATGGGGGCGTGTCTCGGGCCGCCGAATGAAATGAATCCATTCCTGAATCAGAGCCTTCCCAGCTTCGTCGGCCGGGTGCGCCTTTCCGGCGATGATGAGTTGCACCGGATGCTGTGAGTTGCTCAATAAACGAAGCAGTCGCTCTGGGTCGTGCAGTAGCAAGTTGGGTCTCTTGTAGGTCGCGAAGCGCCGCGCAAAGCCCAGCGTCAAGGTGTTGGGATCGAAGAGATGCTTGGCATCGTCGACCGCCTCGGGCGACGCGCCCGAAGCGGCCAGTTGCCTGGACAATCGCTGGCGAGCGTATTCAACAAGAGACTTGCTGGCGGCGGTGCGAAATTGCCAAAGACTGGCGTTGGAGACGCGGCGAATGTCTTGCTCCAGGTTTTCCGTTGTTCCGAGCCAACGCCCCTTGCCACAGGCTCCCGTCCACAAATCATCGGCCGAGGCCGAATCCCAGGTCGGCATGTGCACTCCGTTGGTCACGTGTCCCACAAGCACTTCGTCCTCTGGCCAGTGGGGAAAGAGGGACTCAAACAGGTGTCGGCTGACTTTTCCATGCAAGCGGCTCACGCCATTCACCGCCCCGCTCCCCCGGATTGCTAGATAGGCCATGTTGAAACTTTCCGAAGGGTCGTTTGGGTTCTGGCGGCCTAGGGCCAGAAAGTCATGGAGGTTAATGCCGAGCTTCTGCTGGGCGTATCCACCGAGGTACTGCTCGATGAGGGCCGGAGCGAAACGGTCAAAGCCCGCAGCCACCGCCGTATGGGTAGTGAACAGATTGCCGACTCGAGTCGCGGCCAGCGCCACTTCGAAGGGCTGGCCCGTCTGTTCCATAAAACTCCGGGCGCGTTCCAACACTGCAAAGGCCGCATGTCCTTCATTCAGGTGACAGACCTCTGGTTCGATCCCGAGCGCTTGGAGCAGACGCCATCCGCCAATCCCGAGGAGCAGTTCTTGCACGAGGCGTAACTCCGGCCCGCCGCCATACAGCTCGCTGGTGATCCCTCGATGAGCGGGAAAGTTCGCCGCGTCATTGCTGTCCAGCAGGTAAAGCTTGACTCGACCGACTTGGACCTGCCAAGCGCGCAACCAGATCGAGTAACCGGGCAAGGCGATTTCCAAGCGCAACCACTCGCCGTTCGGGTGACGCAATGGCGTGATCGGCAACTGTCCGGGGTCGTTGTACGGGTAGAGAGCTTGTTGCGCTCCGTCTTTATCGATCAGCTGGCGAAAATAGCCTTGTTCGTAGAGCAGCCCCACGCCGACGACGGGCACACCCAAATCGCTGGCAGCTTTGAGCTGATCACCGGCCACGTTTCCGAGCCCGCCTGAGTAAATGGGCAGCGCTTCGCTCAACATGAATTCCATGCTGAAATACGCGACGCAGGTCAGAGGAGCTTGCGGATGCTTTTGCTGAAACCATGCGGGCGTTTTTTCCGCCTGCCGCGTGGCTCGCAGCAGTTCATCAATGTTTTTACGGAAGGCAGGATCGGCCAGCACGCGCTCGAGTTGGTTTCGCGAAACCGTCTGCAGGACAACCCAAGGATTTTGCGTGAGTTCCCACAGGATGGGATCAAGCGTGCGCCACAGTCCGTCGGTGGCATGGTTCCATGACCAGCGCATGTCCAGGGCAAGCTCTGCAAGGGAATCGAACCCCTCGACTGCCCTGGGCAAGAGGCTGTAAATCGGGTGGCTGACGCGCGTTTGTTCACTCATGGTTTCTGCCAATTGCCATCTCGAAGATGGAGGGATTCGAGGTCATTCTCTGCAATCCTCCTCTTGATCAGGCGCCGGGGCCCACCGCGAGCGATCAGATCGCGCCGGATGTAATCCGGTCAGATGGAGGTCGGCCAAGAAACATGCAAACGGGCAACGCTCATGGAGTCTTTCTTGCCCAAACAACTCGCAGAAAAGTTAAACTTTTGCCGCTGCTGCCACTTCGCCGGAGTGTAGCGAAAATTGGGCGGGATGCGTGGTTTCGATGATGTCCCTCGCCTTCGCCACCTCCGCGGCCGTTCCGTGAGCGATCAGCAGAAACTGATCTGTCTTGAGTGCTGTTTCATACTTCACGATGCTGTCCTTGGGAATTCCCATGCTGTAGAGACCCGCTCCGAGTGCACTCACTCCTCCTACCACCACCGCACCCTCTAATGCTGCCACGATCCATCCAACAACAGGGCCGGCCGCTAAAATTGGCCCGATACCCGGAATGAGGAAAAAGGCAGATCCGAACAAAAGCCCCCAAAAACCTCCCCAGAATGCACCAATTTTGCCCCAATACATCATGCGGTCGCCGGTGTTGTAGTAGCCTACCGCGTGCTCATCCGTGTGGTATCCCTTGCCAACGATCGACAATTTATGCAGGTCAACTCCGCCGCGTTGAAGCTCCTTCACTGCTTGATCCGCTTCGGTGTGCGTGCGATACACCGCGACAACAGAATTTTGTATGGACATTTCAGAATCTCCTTAGGTACTCGTTCTTCCCAGTTAACAAGCAAAGTTCCCACGTAAACTATGACACCGCGCCATCAAGGGAAACTGTGCCGAATTGGACAGAATGCGTGGAGAAGCTACACGTTGCTCGGTGACCAAAATTGAAAGTGTGTCCCTAATTGGACAGACATACTATGCGCCGATATTTAGGATGGCACGTTGGACTGCTCGTTGTTGGCTCGGAGCTAAGAAAAAGAAACGGCGACCCGACACCTGGGAAGTGTGCACAGCCTGTCAGTGTCGATGGGACAAAAGAGGGCACCAATCCGCAGATTTGTCATTGGGCAGGACGGGTGCTTCCTGGAGCTTGGAACGAAAGGAGCTTAGTCTCCATGAACGATTCTTCAACCGGGAACTTACACGAACTTACGGCCAAGCTGGCCTACGAATATTGGGAGCGCCGCTCCCATCCACTTGGCTCTTGTGGGTTCCGGAAAATCTGAGCCACCAATTCCGGAAATTCTGAGCCGTTTTGTATTTTCTGGCAAGTTCTCTTCTAGGTTGAGATGACGGGTTCTCCCCGAGGGGCCATCGAGGTGGATAAAGCGACCGCGCTCGAGAACCCGATCGAGGATGGCCGCGGCCATATCTTCGTCGTGTAATACCTTTCCCCACTCATTCAGTGGCTTGTTGGTTGTGAAGATCATCGGCCGTTTTCTCAGGTGCCGATCGTTCACCACATGGAAGAGCACGTTGGCGGCGTCCGGCCCGTAGGTCAGATATCCGACCTCATCGATGGCCAGGACGTGAGGGCGCGTGTAGGTTGTCAGCGATTCCTGGAGATTTCCACGCTTGCTGGCGTTCGAGAGGTCCTCGATGAGTTCCGCTGCGGTGGTGAAGAGAGCCTCGAAGCCGTTCTGGATGGCGCGATACCCGATGGCTACCGCCAGATGAGTCTTCCCTCTGCCAGTCTTACCGTGCAGAATCAACGACCGCCCCTCGGTGACGAAATCCAGCCCAAGGTAGGAGCCGATCACGGATTCCCGGAGTGTCGACTGCAGCGTGAAGTCGAACTCGTCGATGGTCTTGAAGAACGGGAAGTGTGCGCTCCGCGTACAACGTTGCAGTCGTGTTTGCTTCCTTCGCGCCACTTCTTCGGCCAGCAGCAAAGCCAGGAAGTCTCGATACGACCAACTTTCCTTCTCGGCCCGAACGGCAACCTCCAGGTAGATCCGGCGCATGTGCGCCAGGTTGAGGCGCCGGAAGTGTACCTCGAGCTGGCCCTCGGAGAGTTCCAAACTCTTGGGCGTGTTGTCTTCCTGCTTTGGCGTCATCGATGCCTCTCGGGGATTTTTCTTAACCTGTTCTTTCCTCATGGGATCTCCTCCTGGAAAATTAGGGAACGCTGAAGAAAACGCTCAATGTAGGTGGCACTAAAAACTTGCTCTTGCAGTCCCTGTTCCATGGCGCGGCGAAGAACCTCAGCCCCGTGGTTCTGCAGGATGTCGTGTAGCCGATCGACGTCGTGGAACCACTGCCCGGGCCGGCGATGAACGATCTCGGTGAGGTAGAGGAAAGCGGACTCTCCGAGTTCCAGCAACTGCTGGCGCTTCAAATAACGCTTGCCGCGCTTACCCGATACCGCCGCCACCATGGCCGCACGATGCTCGGCGAGCATAGAGCCTTCGTGCGCAATGAATTTCCGCGGATGTTTGACTTCATATCTGCCGGCCACGATGCGTACGCGATCGGCATACAAGTACAGCGTCGCCGGCATGCTAATTGCCTCGGGAGGCATGGAGTAGGGATGACCATCGTGCAAAACGGTGCCCGTCGGGCCTACATAGATAGGAATGCGAAGCGCTAGTTCTTTCGGGTGCACCTTCAAGGAACGAAGTCTGGGGGCTTCTTCGGAAAGACGCACGGCGGGGATGATGCCCGTCGCACGGCAGGGACGCTCCTCGTTCACTTCGCGGTGCCATTCGACCAGTTGCTGTTCGAGATCCGCTTGATCGTGGAAGCACCGCACTTTGAAGAAGGAAGATTTTACGAAACCAACCAGGTTCTCGACAGCACCTTTTTGCTGTGGACTATGCGGCCAACACAACTCCACCCCGATGCCCATCTCCAGCATGGCGTAAGCGAAGACCGGATTCCATTCCGTGACTTCGCCGTTCCTCCGCCACTTCAGAGCCACCGTCTTCGGTCGATCGAAGACACACATCAGCGGAGCTCCACCCCAGCTGTTGAGATGCTCGGCCAGGTTGCGCACCAAGCTCTCTACCGTCTGGTCCTTCACCACACTGACGCGGATCGATCGGGAGTACTTCAGGCGAGAAGCGAAGAAGTGGGTGCGACAGGACGACCCGTCGAGAAAGGCAACCTCTACTTCTCCGAAGTCATGTTGGCTAAATTCTCCGGGCAAGCCTTCGAAACGAATTAGCGGTTTTATCTCTTTCGGGCGAACAGAAGCCACCAGAGCATACAAGGCGGTCTTGCCTCCCTGGTAGCCTGCTTCGTGAACCCGGCGAAGGATCTCCAGAGAGGGTAGATCGGGTTTCTCTTCCAGAATCTTTAAAATGGGTTTCCGGAAATCCTCAACGATACTTGGTCTGCCGATCCGCCGCTTCTCTCGCTCGGCAGCATCGTCGACATGAATCACCGGAACTTCTTCCGCAATGCGCTTAACAGAACACAGGGACACTCCCGCCAAACGGGCCACTTCGGCTTTGCCGTGACCAGCCTTCAGTAGAATCTCGACTTCGTGACGCTTTAACATTCCTAACATCCTCCTCCCTCCGCCCGACCGGTTCACTGACCGGGGGCACAGAGAGAGTTTTAGCCCTTCCGGCTATTGCGGACGGCTCAGAATTTCCGGAATGAAAAGGGTCAGAATTTTCGGAACCGACAGC
>CAVTTX010000004.1:0-483423 GCA_963737645.1 Candidatus Acidiferrales bacterium | reverse complement strand
TTCGTTCTCCGATGGAAAGTTGAGCGGTTAGAGTTCCTGCAGGTCGATTCCCGTGCCGATCACTAGCCCGAAACGGCGTTCGGGGAGGTCGGAGTCCGTCTGCTTCTGTGATCCGCAGAGCCCTGGCAGCGCACGAACGAAAACACCAATCCCTACTGCGGCAATACTTCCCTCGAGGCACCGACATGTCCGCGTTCTCGCAAGCGCAGATGGACCAGGTCTCGCTGCGCTTGAATGAACGTCCGAGAAAAACTTACTGCGTCCGTTCGTGGGTATCCGGTAAGCGAAGTAAATTAGGCGACGATGCACTCGAGCTCATAACACTATGTGCCGGATGCCACAAGAGGAGGCATAATGGTGGCACGTGACGCTGCTGAGGCAGATCGAGGTTGGAGTTTGGCGACCAATTGAAAGAGGAAAGGCCGCCTGATACTATCCGCGCAAATGATTGAAGACAAGCTTCGCGTCCACTTCGGCGGCTACCTAGGCAAAGCCGAAGTGGCAATTTACTCCGTGCTCGCCGCGCTGCTTTTTGTCACCGCGATCGCCGCGGCTGCAAACGCTGGCAGGATGCTTTGGGAGGGCCTGCTCCATTGGATGATTGCGGCGCAAACGTTGCAGGTATTGGACCAACTCCTCGTAGTGCTGATGCTCGTCGAGATTCTCCATACCGTGCGCATTTCCATCCGCTCACATATTTTGGTCACGGAACCATTCTTGGTCGTGGGGCTGATTGCTTCAATTCGGCGTATCCTGGTGATTACTTTGGAAGCGGCCACCCTTACGAAGGGCGGCGTGTGGGCGCCCGAGAGCACCAGTATTTTCCGCGCCAGCATGATTGAGCTTGGCTTGCTTGGACTCCTGGTTCTCATCCTCGTATATTCCATTACCCTGTTGCGTCGCTCCGCTCAGGGCCCGGATAACTTCGAGGCCAGCTGACGCCCGCATAGCCCGCCACTGAAACCAACCCGAGCGGCAGGTAGCCCATCATGGTCTCCGGCGATCGGTACACTGCAGTGCACGGAGAAAGCCTGGCTCGACAGCGATTAAGATCAATCCGATAACCTTCAATACGTCGGTGAGATTGACGATAGCCTGCAATTGTGCCATCTGTGGATCGATCTGTGGGCGTCGTTTTCTTGACCATATCAGTTACCTCGGACAAAGAGCCAGCCCACACCGTCACATCGCGCGCAGATTTCGACGGTCCCGCCGGTCCCGCTGCATGCCGAACATTCCTTCCAGTCGTTAACGCCGATGGCACTTTGATTTGTGCCTCGGCATCGCTCCCGGTTAATCATCTGTTCGCACCGTTCATTGGTTAGGGCGATCTGGTACCCAACCTTTCCGCAAATCGTGCAGCACGTAACAGGTTTAGGCCGCTTCTCCATCTTATTAGCCTTCCCGTGTCCTAGGGACTATACCTCGGCGAGTCTTAGGGCCGCGCTTGCCCGTTGCCTTTATTGAAGTGCGCGGCACGGGCTTCGTATGATTTACCTTTCCCAAAAGCGTGTCGAATTTGGGTTTATCCACCTTCATGCCACACCCCTAACTCCGAACATGCCAAACAATTCAGTTCATGGCCGATATGAGCCATTCTACCTTCGAACGTCGTGACCCAATGGCGGTCACTCCACGGAGGATTATGGCGCACGTGCTGCTGATGCCCGCACTCAAGATCGGCGACCCAATCTAATTTTTCATCTAAGTGAAACCCGACAATTTTCCGGGGTTTACGCTGAAGTTGAAGTTGCGGCTTCATAGCTTACTTCCTGGCCGCAGCGCTCGGGCGACGAACCAGGCGAACTAATTCTATACACGGCAATTCTACTCGTTCGTGGCGTGTGACTCCATCTCCACGGCTTGGGAGGCTGCGTTCGATTCTGTTTGAGTTTTTATTCCGCCCAGGAGCGAAAGACGGGATGTTGCAACACCGAAATGTGCACTATCGAACAGTATTCCGTTTCACAAAGCTGGATACTTCAATTCCGAAGTCCACAAACCTACGACGCAAATCCGCGCCCTGCGGTCAGGTACTGTGCAGGGCTACAAAAGGGGATAACAAGATGAAGCCGAGCACTGAGAATAAGATTGCGGGGAAGGTTCACGAAGTAAAGGGCAAGCTGAAAGAAACGGTGGGCCAAATGACCAACGATCCGGACTTAGAAGCCGAAGGTCTGGGCGAAAAGACAGCCGGGAAAATCCAGAAGAAAATCGGCCAGGTGGAAAAAGTGGTTGAAAAGCCGTGAGCCGGTAGTGCTTCGCACGATCGAACCGCAAGTATTGTCTTTTGTTCAAGGAATCGAGCAAAAGAGGGAGGCAAGTTATGAATCTATCAGCGTTAAGCACGGTACAAATAGCCGTAATCATCGCTGTCGTCGTGCTATTGGTGATAGGCATCGCCATTTTGTTTTCTGTTCGTAAACGCAAGACGGAGAGACTACGCACTCAGTTCGGTGGCGCTGAGTATAACCGCGCGGTGAAAGAAGGCGGGAGTCGGCAGAAAGCAGAAGCGGTGCTAGATAAGCGCGCAGATCGTGTGGAGAGTTTCCACATACAGCCGCTTGGCCCTGGCAATCGTGCTCGCTTCGTAGAGTCCTGGCGCGGGGTGCAGGCGCGGTTCGTTGATGGCCCCGGAGGCGCAGTAGCGGAAGCCGATCAACTGCTGCGCGATGTGATGTCAACGCGGGGCTATCCAGTAAGTGACTTTGAACAGCGCTCAGCGGATATCTCCGTGGATCATCCACTGGTTCTCGAACATTACCGTTCAGGTCACGAAATCGCGGTTCGTCAAACCCAAGGGCAGGCCAGCACCGAAGACTTGCGCCAAGCAATGATTCACTACCGGACACTCTTTGAGGAGTTGGTCGGCGAACCAGAACTAGCGCGCACAAAGACAGCATAATAAATCCCACGGACAACGGGGTGCGCCCCAACGATGTCTCTGTTTTTCCGCGCGCAGGAACAAGAATTTGTTCCGCAGGACGGGAAGAAGCCATGAAAAACCATTCTTCATTTGAGCCACCTATCGAAATTAGCACTAATGTAAATCTCGTGTCCGTTAAAGAAACCCTCTTCGAACATACACAAGACGTATTCAATTTGATTGCCCAGCGCGCCTTCGAGATTTTCGAGAGCCGTGGACGGGTACACGGAAACGACCGGGAGGACTGGTTTCTCGCGGAATCCAAGCTACTCACGCCTGTGAAGTTCCACCTCTCGGAATCTGGCGAACAGCTAACCGCACGCGCCGAAGTTCCTGGATTCCATAGGCACGAGATCAAAGTCAGTCTCGAGCCGCGCCGACTAGTTATCAGCGGAAAAACTGAGCCCCGCGAAAGCCCCGAATCTGAAAAGCACCCCCATTCGCATAGGCACGCGGAAATGATGTACCACGTCATCGATTTGCCCTGTGAGATTGATACCTCGAAGGCCAAAGCAACATTCAATGATGGCAGGCTCGACATAGTGATGCCAAAAGTGGTTCTTGCGAAGAGCGCTCGGGTGTAGACGGATATGGAGTTGCCGGAGAAAACCACTCAGGTTCCCAAGGCACATCACAACCGCGCGCATGGATGGCGTCGTTCGATGCCGTTAGCGTCCGATGGTCCACTCAAGCCCATGGCTAATCCACAAAAGGCCGAACTCTCTCGAACTCGACCCGACCAGTCGCCCAACTCCCATCTATTCCAGGTGCAAGAGCCTCGCGCATTTGCAACCGGGCTCGGAAGAGTCTGATCTTCACAGACCCACGACTGATGCCCAAGACGTAGGCCGTTTCTTGCGTGCTTAAGTGCTGGACATCCCTGAGCACGAGCACCTCACGATATCTAGGTGGGAGGGATTCCAATGCACGTTTCAGCGCCTCTCCCAACTCTTTTCGTTGAAGTTCCTCGGAGGGGATCTCCCGCCAATCCGTGTAGTCTTGCGGGAAATAGTTTCTGTCCTCGTGGACCCGCTGGTCGTCGATCGACTCGCAAAGCCTTCTTCGATCCTTACGCAGCTTGGCTCGGGCTTCGTTGATGGTGATCTGAATCAACCACGTGCTGAACTTGCACTCTCCACGGAAGCGAGACAGGGCACAAAACGCTTTCAATACCGCTTCTTGTGACACCTCCTCAGCGTCGGCCTCGTTTCTGAGTACGGACATGGCGGTAGTGAAAATGGCGCGCTCGCAGGGCTGCACGAGTTGGTAGAACGCTTCTTTATCCCCAGCACATACTCGCTGGAGCAGTTTGGCCTCCTGGGCATCCACACTGAGTGTCGGAAAACTCATTGCCGGTATCCACGTTTTAATTGAAGAATGCGTGGAATCTGTCTCACTGTCATCGGTATGTGATCCTAGTGATTTTGCGAAGTCTCCGTCGGTCTTAGTGCCGCGGCGCCGAAATTCACACTGAATCGTTTGCACCATATCGACACGGCGCGGTATTTCGCAAGGTCCAAGTTGCCAGCAAGTGTGTAGTTCTGGTCGCCGATGTTTCCCTTGATCACTCCCAGGTCAACAAATCCGGCCTTTTCCACGGTCGCGGCGTCCTTCGCATCGTCGGCGGCGACCATGTACACATGCACATCAGGGCCGTTGGATGTGCTGAAGTTTGTAAGGCGAAGAACATGAGTGCCATCTCCCGTCTGGTAGATAGTTGCTGTTCCTTCCGTCGGGTGCAGAATGCTGTAGAACCGTCCGGATTCAAGAGCCTGTGCCGACAAGCCGCTTTGTCCGGTCGGCATAGCTTCATCAACGCGACGATTGACCACAAGCCGCTCCGGCCGGAACGCATACCAAGCGGCAGCCAACACGACCACTGCAATAGGAATGGCAAATTTTGTCCACTTTTTCATTTCCGTGCCTCCTCGGGTGATGGAATCTCGATACTCAAGCAGAAAGAAACTTTTTGACGAGTACCGCGGTGTCGTCAGGATTTTCTTCGGGGAAAAAGTGACCACCCTTCATTGCTTGTCCTTACACGTGGGGAGCCCACTGTCGCCAAATGCCCAGTGGACCACCATCTTTTGCATAGAAAGTATCGAGCGGACCACCCTCGGCCCATAGATGCAGCATCGGACATTCGATGCGTTTGGATGCTTCTTTGTCAGCGCCATCGTGCTCAACATCGATCGTCGCCGCGGCTCGATATTCCTCACAGACGCCATGCACGCGGGCAGGATCGCGGTAGGTTGAGACATATTCCTCGAGAATCTCTGGGCCGAAGGAGCCATGCCCGAACGGGTTATCGAAAACGGCTTCCGGAGCGCCAAGCAGATAGCTCTCTGGCAGTGGCTCCTTCTGAGATAGCAAAATCCAGGGCCAATAGGTTTTTGCGAAGCGCGCATCCGATCGGTTCCAAGCCTCGATAATCGGAATCACATCGAATACGGCGAGGCGCTCCACGGTTATTGGGTAGTCCAATGCCAGACGGTAGGAGACGCGTCCTCCCCGATCATGGCCAATCAGCGTGAAGGTCGGAAAACCGAGTTTGTCCATCATGTCAACCAGTTCCTTTGCCATTGCGCGTTTCGAATAAGGGAAGTGGTCGTCCGTTGAAAGAGGAATCCCGGTGCGGCCGTAGGCGCGAAGGTCAACGCAGATGACAGTGTGATTTTCGGCAAGCTTCGGAGCGAGGAATCGCCACATGAGGCTGGTGCGCGGGAAACCATGCACCAGCAGGATGGCCGGGCCCTTGCCACAGCGACGCAGAAATATCGAGTTTCCAGAAACCACGACTTGAGAGGTCTCGAAAGCGGCATGACCGGTCAAAGTTGCACCGGCTTCTGTGGCTTCGTGACCTCGCGCAAATGAGCTACGGGAGCCGTCGGACAGGACACCTAAAGACCCGACGCTCAGAGCGCCGAGAAAGGCACGACGTTCCACGCTTTCCTCCCCGTTCCAATGACCCTCAGTTGCGGCTTCCATTTACTCTCCCAGGACATGAAGTTAGATTCCGAGATGAGCTCCCCACCTTGCGCATTGTCAGGCTTTCGCAGCGGCTCACCCGGTAAGGGAGCTATTACGAAAGAGTCTTTCGCGCAGCTTCCAGAATTATTTCGATCACGACTGCCGGCTCCGAATACATGGGAGTGTGGTCGACACGATGTGACCGAACCGTGGCGTGCATGCGATCCGCCATGAACTGCTCCGTCTTCGGATTGATCATGCGATCTTCTTCTGCGACCAAATACCAGGACGGTTTTGACTTCCATAGCGGCACCGGTGCCGTCTCTTGAATGCACTGAACCCCAAGAGGCCGTTGCACGGCAGCCGCGATCTTTGCTTGGTCGATCGAGGCCTTGTGTGCCACCGCTCGGAGAAAGCCATCTTCCGGCATCCATATAAAGCCATGGGAGTCAGGAACCATCTTGGGCGCTTCCGGACTCTTTTCGTCGCGATAGAAGACCTTGGCTACGGTCTCGCCCTCATCCGGCGCGAGCGCTGCGATATAGACCAGAGCCTTGACTCGTTTTTCCCACACCGAGGCGATCACGGCGCCGGAGTAGGCGTGTCCCACCAGGACCACTGGACCAGTGGTTCGTTCCAGCACCCAACTCAACGCGGCAGCATCGTTGCTTAAGGAAGTGAGCGGGATCGGCGCGCACATCACCTTAAGACCGCGGCGCTCCAGAGGGAGAATAATGTTGCTCCAGCAAGAGCCGTCGGCCCACGCCGCATGTACCAAAACGATTGTTGAGTTCTCGGGAAATTCGCTTTGGTTGGCTGATTCTGCGGGCACATTTGCGCCAACCTGTGCAGCGTTTTGTGCTCGCGCAAATTCAGCGAAAGATCCCTCGAGCGCAACAGCCAGAGATGCGGTTATGAGTGCTTCCAGAAACCTACGGCGTTCCATTCTTCCCCCTCGTGCGAATCACCTTTCGCCAACCGTGCTTCTCAGCTCGGGCGCCTGACGCCGTTGGTCTCGAGGAAGTCCTTCATAGCAGAAGCAATTTCCACAACGTGTGTCTCTGTCGCAAAATGTCCGGTATCAAGGAACCGAACCTTCGCTCTGGGGATGTCCTTGCGAAAAGCCTCTGCGCCTGCCGGGATAAAGAAAGGATCGTTCTTGCCCCAGATCGCAAGCAAAGGCGGTTTGGATTTGCGGAAATATTCCTGGAATTTTGGGTAGAGCCTTAGGTTAGATGCATAATCGAGAAACAAATCAAGTTGGATTTCTTTGTTTCCCGGGCGCTCGAGCAGAGCGGTATCCAATGTGTACGACTCAGGGGCAACGGTCTCTGGAGTCGCGACCCCGTGGGTGTACTGCCAGCGGGTTCCTCCCGCTGTCAAAATACTTTGACGGAGGATGTCTCGATTCTCTGCGGTGGGCTCCGCCCAGTACTTACGGATCGGGCCCCAAGCTTCACCAAGGCCCTCTTCGTATGCATTTCCGTTTTGAGAAATAATCGCTGTGACCCGGTCGGGGTGAGCCATCGCCAGGCGGAAGCCGGTTGGCGCGCCATAGTCGAACACGTAGATTGCATAGCGGGCGATTTTGAGTGCGTGCGTGAAAGCCTCGATGGTGACCGCTAATCGATCAAAGGTGTACGAATATTTTCGCTCAGCCGGGACCTCGGTGAACCCGAAGCCGGGAAGGTCCGGGGCGATGACGCGGTAGTCATTGCCCAGGAGCGGAATGAGTTCGCGGAACATGAAGGATGAAGTTGGAAACCCGTGCAGCAAGAGAACCACGGGGGCGTCGGCTTCGCCGGACGCGCGATAGAACACCTGCAGGCCGTCGGCTTCGACCCTGTGGATGGACGTACGGGGCACGCTAGATCGGGCGTCCTGGCTTGGGGCAGCGCGTTTTGTAGCTGTAGGTGATGTATCGCTCATGGGGTTCTCTCCTCACTTCGTTTCTCTTTAGGGCAGGTGAGATGCCAAAGAGGAGAAACTCACTCGAAGAGAGAACATTCCATCGAAATCATTCTGGCCATTGAAGTTTTTAAGGAAGGAGCTCGACAAATCTCAAACCGTATCCGACAAAATCGCCGACGGATGTCCGCCGCTGACGGGTTTCCGTCGGATCCACTGCCACTAGTAGGTGATTTGCTGGAACGGCTTGCAAACTCAGTCGTCGCCAGCCGCACCGGCGACGCTGCGTTTCTGCGGGACATCAGCAGGCCGACGAATACGAAGCTTGCTCATCCTGTAGACCAACGAAGTTCGTTTCATCCTTAAACGCGCTGCCGCGCCACTGATCACCCAGTTGCTCGCTTCCAGCGCACGAAGGATATGATCACGTTCGACCTCGGCGAGACCATTCATAGGCGCGTTGGACTCTTTGTGAGGTTGAAACGGCTCCAGTTCGGAAGTTGGCGCGCGTAATGTCGACTGCGGCGAGAGAATCACGGCGCGTTCGATAAAGTTCTGCAATTCGCGGATGTTTCCGGGCCATGGGTATCGCACCAACGTACCCATGGTCTCCGCCGGGATTACCTCAATTCGCTTGTTCATGCGTTGAGCGTATAGCTTCGTGAAATGCCGCACTAATCTTGGAATATCCTCGGGGCGCTGCCGCAAAGACGGGACCTGGATCGGAAATACTTTCAAACGATAATAAAGGTCTTCGCGAAAGGTGCCTTGCTTCACCATCGCGGGCAAATCCCGATGCGTGGCGGCGATCAGCCGCACGTCAACCTTATGCGTACGGTTGCTGCCGAGCCTCTCGAATTCCTGCTCCTGTAAAACGCGCAGCAGTTTCGCCTGAAGTTCCAGAGGTATATCGCCAACTTCGTCAAGAAACAGCGTGCCTTTGTCGGCGAGCTCGAACCGTCCCGTTTTTTGGGCAATGGCACCGGTAAACGCTCCTTTTTCGTGGCCGAACAGCTCACTCTCGAGAAGTCCAAGAGGGATTGCGGCGCAATTCAGTTTCACGAACCCCTTCTCACTGCGACTGCCCAACTTATGTATCGCACGCGCAACGAGTTCTTTGCCGGTTCCCGTCTCTCCCAGGATTAGCACGCTGGAATCCGTAGGGGCCACTACCGAGACCAGGCTCAACGCGGTCTTCAACGCCGGACTATCTCCGACGATTTCGCCAAACTCAGCGCGAATTTCCTCTTCGAGGTAGCGTCTTTGGTTCGTCTCCTTGTCCCTGTCCTTGATCGCTGTTTCGTAGTCCAATGCATTCTCAATCGCAATGGCTACTGGGCGGGATACCTGTTCGAGAAACTCCACGTCCTCTTTCTCGAATGCTCGTTCCGACCGCTTAAGGGCGCTCAACACACCTAGCACCCCAGTTCTGCCGATGAGAGGGAGATCGCAGCCCGACTTTAAACCTTCCGCGACAATCCGTTCGTAGAAAAGTCGGCCCACGTCAGTACCGAAACTTTCGGGGTCGTCGCGGAATTCTTCCAAGCTGTCAAAGTACTGACTTTTGCCGCTTCGGAAAACCTTGCCACAGATCGAACCATGGATTGGTATGCTGGCTCCGTCGCAAATGGCCCCTCGCGACTCCGGGTTATAGAGGATCGTCAGACGCAATTCCCCGCTATCGCCATCCGGTAGAAGCAAGGCACAAAAATCGCATCGCGTTACTCTCAGCAAATTCGTGGAAAGCACTTCCACCAAGCGGCGAAGGTCCAGCTTGGAGGTCATGCTGTTGGTAATTTCGAGAAGCAAGCGCAGCCTGTCGCGCTCTCGCCGCAACTCCGCTTCGTTCATGTGTCGCTCAATTGCGATTCCGGTGATGTGGCTGGCGTTCTCAATTAACTTCAGGTCATTGGCACTTGGGCTGCGCGCCTCCCGGTAATTGATAGAAAAAGTGCCAAGGGCTTTGCCTTCGCTCGTGAACAGCGGGCGCGACCAAACAGATCGAATTCCATATGGCAACATGCGGTCTCGATAGTTATCCCAAACAGGGTCGGTCAGGATGTCGCTTACATACACCGACTCCCGTCGATAAACCGCTGCGCCGCAGGATCCGCCTTTCGGACCAACAGTCATGGTCCCTACGTGAGCGATAAATCCAGGAAGACTGGGCGCCGCCGCGCACTGGAGCTCCTTTCCGTCCTCATCGGGAAGCCAGATCGTACAAAACATGCCTTCGGCCTGCGATTCAACCAACTGCGCAATGGTTGCGAGTACCTCAGAAAGCGGAGATCCACCGAAAATCAACTTTGGAAGACTCAGTACAGACTCGCTCGAAAACAGGCCCGACAGGTTCTGCACCTGTTCGGTTCTCGGTTGGACTTGGGCGGGAGATTCTATTGCTCGCTCCATGAATTGTCCTTTTCCTGTGTCATTAGATTCGGCGGATGGACTTTTGGCACTAATTTTGTGGACACATCGATGATGTCAGCGAGGCGTTTGACGCTCTTCAGCCATCTCTGAAGGTCGGGGGCGAGGTTTCCTACAGAAGCCGATTTCATGGCTCCAACTTCCGACCTGGTAGCACAGTATTTTAAGTCGTAACAGGCAAAACTTCCAGAGCCTAGAGCGCCAGAAGGTGGTGGCACAAGGGCCCGAGGGCATTAGCCTGGACCACGTCGCCGTATTATCGACCATTCGTCGAGATGTTTCTTAAACACCCAGCAAGGAAATTCTGTATTTTTCCGAACTACAGCAAAACTCCCCAAATCCTCATAAGGGATCTTAGCTTGGCGGTAGTGAACAGCAGTTTGCGGCATTGGAAGGACGCCGAAGAGAATTTGAAAAAGGCAGTGACCATCGATCCCAAGTCAATCCGCGCCAGGATCGACCTCGCCGATATCTATCGGGTGCAGAACGAAATTCCTGAGGCACAGCAGGCACTCGAAGCGGGAATCCAAACTAATCCGAACGCTCGTGAGCTGTACATTGCTTTGACCAATTTACTCTCAGGCTCAGCGCAGCCCACAGCCGCGGAAGCAGTGCTGGACAAACTTCGCAACCAAATGCCGAAATCGTCCGACTCGGCGATCGCGATGGTGATTATTATCTCCGAAAAAATGCCACAGACCGGGCCCTCGCCGAATATCAGCTCGCCCTTTCCGAATCTCCGGCCAACCCGGAGATTGAGAAACGTATGCTGGACCTCTATTTATCCACAAACCAGGTCCAAGAGGCCGCAAAGCTTGACAACTCACTCATTCTCAAGCCCACGTGCTGCTGGGCACGCTCGAATTTGACTCCACAAATATGAGTGCGGCTCAGGCGCAGCTTGAACGCGCAATTCAAGTCGATCCCAAGAATGCTCTTGCGTATTTACGTTTGGGCGGAATTTATCAAAATCAGGGCCAAACGGATGCAGCCCTCGCACAATATCAAAAAGCGCTCGCCTTGCAGCCGAAATCGGCAGCCCTGATCGCTCTCTTGGGGAATGTGTACCTGCAGAAAAAGATCTCGCGACCGCTCGAAAATATTTTGCCCAAGCACTCGAGGCGGATCCGAACTTCCCCGTCGCAAATGCGAACCTCGCCTGGGTTGACGCTGAGGAAGGCAAAGATCTCGATAACGCTTTGGCGCTGGCGCAAAAGGCGAAGTACGAGTCACCAGACTTGCCTGCCATCACCGATATTCTGGGTTGGGTGATGTACAAGCGCGGGAGTTATTCTGGCGCGATCCCCTTCTTCCAGGACTGCATTAGGAAAACCCCAGACTCCGCTCAGTTTCATTATCATCTAGGGCTGGCGCTCCTTGCCGCTGGTCAAAAAGACGCCGGGAGGGCTCAACTGCAAGCGTCCCTACAGATCAACCAGCTGCGCCCGGACGAGAAGGAACAGGCCCAACAGGCATTGGCACAACCCAATTCGCCCTAAGCGTCTCTGAAAGCGGCTGCGCCGCTTAACGACCAGAGGCTTTGGGGATCTACTTTTTTGTTGGTACGGTACCTACTGGCGCCGGTTTAACCTGCGGCAGTATATTTGCGACTTGAAGACACCTATGTGTAGTCAGATACGCTGAGTGCGTTCACGTAGCGGCGTCTCGACCCCTGGCCGAAGGAATGAGGAACCAGGAGATTGCCCTCAAGCTAAATCTGAGCGAACACACCGTCCGGGATTACCTCGTCCGGATTTACGACAAAACGGGTCAAGACGATGATGAAATCTGAGTCCGAGCTCGAGTGCAGCTGGGAAGGTAATTACAAATTGGCCGAGGCGCAGACGCACTGAGCAAGCGGACATAGACTGACCCGGGGTTCGCCTTAATTGGCGTGTTGCGTGGAAGAGTTTTTTTGTTTGGGTTCGATGATGCGGAAATTGCCGCTGGCGTGAAGTAGGCTCAGCAGATAAAGCATGCCGTCATAGTAGCGCTGCTCGCCGGAGGGGACGGGCGTGTTCCAGAGTTCCTCGATAAAGGCTTTGGAGACGGGCCCGGGTGTGGCGGCCAGGCTACCCACGGCGGTTGTGGCTAAGATACCGCTGGAATGGCTGGTGGATAGCGGCTTGCCATTGAGGGTGTACTGATTGGCGAAGGTGCGGATGCCCTGACTGTTGAGAAATTTCTGAATGCGGTCGCTGAGCATTGATTCTCGCGGATCTTTTCGCCACCAGGAGTAATCCACCGACCAGTTGCTGACGCAGCGCCACGAGTCATAGCTGAAGGGCGTGGGAGTGCCGTCGGGTTCGAGGGTTTGCGAGCCATCGAAGTTGCTGCGGTCAGGCGCCAGTCCCGTCTCCGGGTCGGTTACCTTGCTGAAAAAATCACGGCTTACATCGGCGGCCTCAGCCCAGAAGGCGCGATCTTCCGACGGGCCCCAGCGCGCCCACAATTCATAGAACGCGGGAAGATGATAGGAAGTGTCTGTGTAGGCGAGTTCCAACTCCGGTACAAAGCGGATCATAAAATATGTTTCTTCGACCATAGGACCAACGGCCACCGTTAGCGGAGTTTGCGAAGCATGCGAGGGAGGAAGAGTTTCGCCTTTTGCGGCCGCCGCTTTCTGAAGCGCTCTGGTGGCGGGGCTGGGCCAGGGATGATCCGGAAGGACGAAGGGAGGATCCTCGGGATGAATGCGGAAGGGGCCGGCGGCGGTGAGGACAGGATGATGGCGCATCAGGTGGAGTAGCTTGTCCGCTTCGGCCTGATAATTGTAAATTCCCCTTCCGTTGCCCCAGCGATGCGCGGCGAAATAGAGAGACATCACAAAATACTCTTCGCCGTCGGGAGCGGCGCTCGTGGAACGCGGGGTGCCATCCGTGTTCATGGACCAGGCGAAGTAACCGACCGAAGGATTGTGTGGGTCGCTGACCCGCATGTATGTATTTGCCCAGTTCCACAGGGCGTCGAATTCGCGCTTTTTGTCCATCTGGACAGCGATCATCATTCCGTAGCTCATGCCTTCGGTGCGGGCATCGTTGTTGTTCCAGTCCGTGATGTAGGCGAGTGGGCCGTTGTCATTGCTGCCGGTTTCGAAGTAGAGCCGCTGTTCCTGGCCGTCGCCGTGAAAGAACTGCTGTAAAGCTTTCTGAATCTTCGCGCGGGTTTCGACCGGGGAGTGGCCCTGTTCGGCGAACAGGTCGCGGTAGACGTGGGTTTTGTAGGCGCCGTTGCCGTCGCGAGGGGCGTGGGGAATACTGGACTGCGCGGCCGAGGGTGTCGCGGTTGAAAGCGAAATAGTAAAGGCGCAGGCAATGACAGTGATTTTATGGTGAGAAGACAAGGCGTGACCTCGTATCGAACATTATGAGCCAAGATTGGCCAGGAACATTGTCCGGATGCCGAGACAAGCTGAAAACATGCGGACCCGACATCCCACCCTGAAAGAAGCCAAGCCCGAGTACGCAGAATTCGCATAGGTACGCACAAACCTCGCGAATACCCGATTCGATATCCAGTAAGTGTGTTCACAATATCGTAGCGGGAGAGCCGTTTTGCCCATGACACAATGTTTTTTCAGTCTGCCTGGCTGATCGGGACCGTTTCCGGCGCGGGCTCCGCCGGCCCGCTTTACTGATTGATGTGCTCGAGATCTCTTAGGTGGTTGTACCAAGTGAACTTCAGAATGATCGATGTCATCGCGATGATCCCCAGCGTCAGCGCGGCTCGCCGCAGGTGCTAGGTAACGATGTGCATGGGCAGCACGACTAGGCTGACGACATTTCCATTTTGGGTTTCGATGACATTTCCTTGGCCTCGCTCGCCGTTCCTCCTCTGACCATAATCCGCCAGCCGCTCCACGAAATGGGAACGGTCGCCGCGCAGATTCTCCTGGATCGAATCGCAGCCACAGGGATGTTGGATCCCTTCTTTCCGTGAGATTGGCCCAACTGATTTGCTGCAATTCGAGCGCAAATCCACGATTCAACTGAGCACAACCACGCGTTGACTTATTTCGGAGGTACGCACTAACATGACCGCCATGGCGGAAACTCAGCCTCTCCTCGGCACGACAATTTCTCATTACCGGATCATCGAGAAGCTCGGCGGTGGAGGTATGGGAGTGGTGTATAAGGCCGAAGACACGGATCTACGCCGCTTCGTCGCTCTCAAGTTTCTGCCTAATGATGTGGCGGGAGACCCGCTGGCATTGACACGTTTCCAACGCGAAGCACAAGCTGCTTCCGGGCTGAACCACCCGAATATCTGCACAATTTATGAGGTCGGGCTGCAAGACCGCCGCCCCTTCCTTGTCATGGAATTTTTGGACGGTCAGACGTTAAAACATATGATCGCGGGGCGCCCGCTAGCAACGGAGCTTCTCCTTTCTCTCGCTATAGAAATTGCCGATGCGCTCGATGCAGCGCACACCGAAGGGATTATTCATCGCGACATCAAACCAGCGAACATCTTTATAACCAAGCGCGGCCACCCCAAGATTCTCGATTTCGGATTGGCTAAGACAGCACGGCCGGTTGGCCATTCCTCAATCACACCGGAATCGGAGAACACCTTAACCAGCGGCATGGAGGAGCAGTATCACTTGACCAGCCCCGGTTCAACGCTGGGGACCGTCGCCTACATGTCCCCCGAGCAGGTTCGTGCCAAGGACTTGGATGTTCGGACAGACCTATTCTCTTTTGGCGTTGTACTCTACGAGATGGCCACAGGACAGTTGCCGTTCCGCGGCGAAAGCTCCGGTGTTATCTTTAAAGCGATATTGGATTCCACTCCGCTATCTCCGTCGCGTCTGAATCCCGACCTGCCGCTGGAATTAGAACGAGTAATCCACAAGGCTCTGGAGAAAGATCGCAACCTGCGCTATCAGCACGCCTCCGAGATTTCTGCCGACTTGCGGAGGCTAAAGCGTGATACGGACTCTGCCCAGTATAAATCTTCTGACTCAGGAGCCGTACTTCCTCCAACTAGTTCTGAGAAAGGACGTCTTGCTCGATTTACTGCCAAGTGGCGTTGGGCAGTTGTTAGCGCTGCAGTAGTCATACTCTTGTCGACGATTGCGATGTTGAGGCTTGTCCGAACACCTGCAGATGCGGCTCTGCCCGCCGTTGAGGTAGTCCCGCTGGTCGCCCTTCAGGGCAAACAAACCGCACCGGTATTCGCCCCGGACGGAAATCAGGTTGCCTTCGCAGGATATGAGGGACAGCCAGGTGCCGGAATCTACATAACTCTCGTCGGAGGCGAGAAGTCATTGCGGCTTACCAATAATCCGAGCGATTGCTGTCCAACTTGGTCGCCAGATGGCCGGCAGATCGCCTTTGTTCGCCGCTCTGGTTCAGCAGGAGATATGGGTTTCTACGTAATTTCCGCTCTCGGCGGCATGGAGCATAGATTGTACCCGGGGCCTCTAAACACCAGAACGGAGTGCAGCCGGCTGGATTGGTCCCCCGATGGAAACACCTTGGTATTTTCTGAACCGGGTACGGATTCGGTCCGCTCTCGGATTACCCTGCTTTCGCTGGCTGATTCGACCGCTCGTCAGTTGACATCACCACCGGAACAAGAAATCGATTGTGAACCAGCCTTCTCACCCGATGGTTCACACGTTGCTTTCGTACGAGGGAGTGCTGGCGGTAATCTTGGGGACGTATTTGTGATAGGTGTTTCCGGGGGCCAGCCCAAACAACTAACTTTCGGCAACACCGGCGGTACCCCAGCTTGGACTAACGATGGCAAAGAAATTGTCTTCTCTTCCGCGATGCGGGGTCTTCGAAGTTTGTGGCGCATCTCCGTTTCGGGAGGAAGCCCCCGGCCAGTAGTTGGAGCCGGTGAAATGGCATTCAGTCCTTCGATCTCGCGCAAAGGTAATCAGCTCGCTTATCAACATGTAGTCATGTCTGCGGCTCTTTGGCGTTTGGACCTAAAGGACGAGAGACACTCTGGTGGTCCTCCGGTGCAAGTGTTTTCGGTCCGAGGATTCGTTCGCCGGCCTAACTTTTCTCCAAATGCGAAAGAAATCGCATTTGAGTCCGATCGCATGGGCTATTCGGATATATGGTACTGCGAGACCGACGGATCCGACTGCACTCAGTTGACCTCCCTGCACGGTACGTCCGGAACCGCAAGGTGGTCGCCGGACCGCCTTCATATCGCGTTTGAGTCTAGGTCAGAACACTATTACGAGATTTACGTGGTGGATGAGCCAGGCGGTCAGATTCACCTGCTGCCCACTTTTCCGCGAGCCGATAACGGCGCTCCCAACTGGTCGCGAGACGGACAGTGGATTTACTTCTATTCCGACCAGGGTAAGGGACCCATTCAGCTATGGAAGATACCGTTCAAAGGAGGAGCGCCAATCCAAGTTACTAAGAACGGTGGGGTCTATGGCATCGAATCCGATGATGGGCGCTTTCTTTATTACTCCAAAATTGCCCAGCAGGGTGTATGGAAGATGCCTTTGGGCGGTGGTGAAGAGACTCTCGTTTCGGATCAGCCCTCAGGCTGGTACAACTGGGCACTGGCCCCGAGCGGAATGTACTTCCTCAATGTGACCGTTACTCCAAACAGAATGGAATTCCTCGATTTCGCAACCCGACAGACTACCACGATCGCCAATCTGGAAAAGCCCGTCCCGGCCTTCGGAGGTCTGGCCATTTCGCCGGATCGCAAAACGCTTCTTTACCCTCAGACTAACGCGGATGATTCCTACATCATGCTAGTGAGAAACTTCAGGTAGGTCGAGGCTTTGAAGCTTACGTGCGATGAGAGCCCGCAGGATCCTAGGCAACTTGAAGGAGGTGAGCTGGCACGGGCGTTCTGGAGAACGAACAGCTGCCGGCTCGTGGAGCTCTGGAATTCCAGGTGTGTCACATGCATCGTCGCTGGATGGATTGAGGAACCAGGAGATTGCCCTGAAGCTAAATCTGAGCGAACACACCGTGCGGGTTACCTCCCCCGGATCTACGACAAACTGGGCATATCCAGTCGGGTGGAATTGGTCCTGTACGCGGCCAGCGGTACCGATTTAAACCCGGTTCGAACCAGAGAGTAACTCGACCTGTAGGCATATGGACCGTCCGCTGTCACGTACCAACCCGTTCGAGGAGCCGACGGCAAGAGCCGACACCATGCTGTTTTCAGTCAGTGCCCCCACCCGCGTGAAAGCCAAGAAACAATGCTAGTATCTGGGACTTAGTCTAAGAGGCTAGGGGCGAGTGCGTCCACCCGAAAGGTGACTCGAATCCGGAAGCATCCGATGATTTCCAAGTCCCCCCAAGATTTGAACGTGACAGAACTTCTTTGCTCCTTCATTTTGAACGCGGCGGGTGCGACCTTGGTCGCGATTCGACGCCGCACGGGTCGCGACCCAGTGGTAGTCTTCAAAGCCAAAAATGGCAGATCAGAACACGCTGTCTCCCTGTTTGAACTGACCCAGATGAGCATACGCGAGGCATTGAGCTCGGGTGATCACTAGGGTCTTCAGCTCATTACACAGCGTGTGATAGAAGTTTGTTTTCAAAACGGTTAAACAGCCATCTTGCCAGTCGGTGAGTTAACGCCCCCATGGACGATCACATAGTGTGGTCCGCCACGCAGACGCGGGTCCAATTGCACGAGGATGAAGTCCATGTGTGGCGCGCCGTTCTCGACGTCAGTCCTGAAGTGTTGGGGATATTGTCTTGCTCCTTAGACCGTGATGAAGCAAGCCGTGCGGATCAATTTCTCTTTGCCACGGACCGAAATCACTTTGTGGCCGCTCATGGCATTACTCGAAACATCCTTAGTGGATATTTGCAGACCTCACCAGAGACGTTGTGTTTTTCTGTGGGACCGAACGGCAAACCGGCACTGTCGAGGAAAACAGACTCGCTCGATTCGCGATTCAATCTTTCCCACTCCCACGGTTTGGCGATGTTAGCCGTAGCGCTCGGCCGAGAAGTTGGTATCGACGTCGAGAGAATCCGGCCCGGCATCGCTGACGAAGGCATAAAAGCCAATATTTTCACACCGCACCAGCAAGCCGATTTCCAACACACCATTCAATGAAGTCTGCGCTCCTGCGCTCTTTTCTGAGATCTTTGGGTATCGGGCTAACTGAACATGGCACCAGTAATTACAGTGCGCGGCAGCTCACGGTAGGTTCCAAGTGCCCAATTGAATTCCATCGTGATACTCTTACCGCCGTTGATTTAAAGCTTAGTCAGATATCTTTCCATAGCCCCGCCCAGTAAGGAGCACTCGATGGCTCAGGTTGATGTTCCGTTGGTGCGTTCACGGTTCGCGCAAACGTCACGGCTCGACACCTGGTGGCTTCAGCCTCTCGCGGTCTTCCTCGGTTTCTCCACCTTTATCGTTTACTCCACTTGGGCCGCGATGCAAGGGAATCACTACCTCTTTGGTCCGTATCTTTCTCCGTTCTATTCGCCCCTGCTTTTTGGTGAGCCAGGTCTATCCTGGTTTGGCGCCAAACCTTCCTGGATCCCAGCATGGGTCACCGCTGCAATGCTTATCCTCTGGGCTCCTGGTGGCTTCCGCTTCACGTGTTACTACTACCGCGGCGCCTACTACAAAGCGTTCTGGGCGGACCCTCCTTCCTGCACCGTGGGCGAGCCTCGCGCAACGTATTGGGGTGAACGCTCGTTTCCACTGATCCTGCAAAACGTGCATCGCTATTTCCTGTATCTCGGCCTGATTTTTTTGATCCTACTCGCGCATGACGTGTGGAAGGCGCTGTGGTTTGACGGACACTTCGGCATCGGTGTCGGCACACTGGTCCTGCTCGCCAACGTCGTCTTGCTCACCTGCTACGTTTTTGGCTGCCACTCGTTGCGCCACCTGATTGGGGGATTTCGTGACCGGCTCTCCACAGCGCCGGTGCGCACCCGCGCCTATGACTGTGCGAGCTGCCTGAACCTCCGCCACATGCTGTTCGCATGGCTCAGCCTTTTTTCCGTTGGCTTCGCGGACTTATATGTCCGCTTGTGCTCGATGGGCATCTGGACCGATTGGAGGATCCTGTAGTGACAGAATATCTGACCCACGAGCATGACGTTCTAGTGATTGGAGCCGGCGGTGCGGGCTTGCGCGCTGCCGCTGAAGCTTCCGCCGCAGGCGCTAAAGTCGCGGTGATCACGAAATCGTTGCTCGGGAAAGCGCACACCGTGATGGCCGAGGGCGGGATCGCCGCCGCCATGGCGAATGTCGATGACCGTGACAATTGGCGCGTGCACTTTGCGGACACCATGCGCGGTGGCCAATACCTGAACAGTTGGCGCATGGCCGAATTGCACGCCAAAGAGGCGCCCGCGTGCGTTCGTGAGCTGGAAGCCTGGGGAGCGGTTTTCGACCGCACCGAGGATGGCCGTATCCTGCAGCGCAACTTCGGTGGTCATCGCTACCCGCGGCTGGCGCATGTCGGCGACCGCACCGGCCTGGAGATGATCCGTACCCTGCAGGATCACGATATTCATCTGGGTATCGATGTTTTTATGGAATACACGATCGTCACACTGTTAAAGGACGGCGATCGTGCATCCGGTGCGTTCGGCTATGACCGGGAGCGAGGAAGATTCCATGTGTTCCGAGCGAAAGCGGTGGTGCTGGCGACAGGCGGCATTGGCCGCGCTTACAAAATCACCAGCAACAGTTGGGAATACACCGGCGACGGGCATGCTCTCGCCTATCACGCCGGAGCCTCGCTGGTGGACATGGAGTTCGTGCAGTTTCATCCCACAGGAATGATCTGGCCGCCAAGCGTGCGCGGAATTCTGGTCACGGAAGGAGTGCGGGGCGAGGGAGGAGTACTGCGCAACAAAGAGGGCCGGCGCTTTATGTTCGATGATATTCCGCAGACCTATGCCAGCCAGACCGCGGACAACGAAGAAGAAGGCTGGCGCTACACCCAAGGAGACAAGAACGCGCGTCGCCCACCAGAACTGCTCACCCGCGATCACGTAGCGCGCTGCATCCGCCGCGAGGTGAAAGAAGGACGCGGCAGCCCGCATGGAGGTGTGTTCTTGGACATCGCGTGGATTAAAAACCGCATTCCCAACGCGCCCGAACACATCAAGAAGAAACTCCCCAGCATGTATCACCAGTTCAAGCAACTGGCGGATATTGACATTACGCAACAACCGATGGAGGTCGGCCCGACCACGCACTACGTGATGGGAGGCGTGCGCGTCGACCCGGACTCGCAGATGTCCGACGTTCCCGGCTTGTTTGCCGCGGGAGAGTGTGGCGCAGGACTGCATGGTGCGAACCGGCTCGGCGGAAATTCCTTATCGGATCTATTGGTCTTTGGCAAACGCGCCGGTCAATACGCGGCACAATACGCTAAACAGAACGCGCTTGGCACGATCCAGCCGCAGGACGTTGCCTCCGCCGAAAAACACGCGCTGGCGCCATTCGAGCGCGATGGCGGGGAAGGTCCGTATGCCGTTCAGTACGCCTTGCAGGATATGATGCAAGACCTGGTCGGCATAGTCCGCCAGGAAAAAGAGATGTCCCAGGCTCTGGACCGCATCCAGGAATTGAAGGCCCGGGCGGAACGTGTTGGCGTGAGCGGCAATCGCGAGTACAACTCCGGCTGGCACACGGCCATCGATCTAAACAACCTGCTCACCGTTGCCGAAATGGTGACCAAGGCCGCCCTGGAGCGAAAGGAAAGCCGTGGCGCGCATTTTCGTGACGACTATCCCGACAAGGACAAGCAGTTCGGTTCGTTCAACATCGCTATCCGCAAGGGCGCGGGTGGCGAGATGCAAATCCTGCGTGTGCCCATTCCCGTTATGCCGCAGGAGCTGAAGCAGATTATCGAGGAGATGAGGTAATGGCCACCGCAACGTTCCGCATCTGGCGCGGCGAAAAAGGGGATGGAAAGTTTCAGGACTACGCCACCGAAGTCTCCTCGGGCATGGTCGTTCTCGATAGCATTCATCGCATCCAGGCCGAGCAAGCCAACGACCTCGCGGTGCGTTGGAACTGCAAAGCCGGCAAGTGCGGCTCGTGTTCTGCGGAAATCAACGGTATGCCGAAACTCATGTGCATGACGCGTCTCAATTCGCTCCCTCTCGATCAACCCGTGACCGTCGAGCCCATGAAATCCTTTCCGCACATCAAAGATCTGGTCACCGACGTCTCCTGGAACTACGGCGTAAAAAAGAGCATTGCAAAATTCCGGCCGCGCCGTCCCGACCTCCCAGACGGCACTTGGCGCATGGCGCAAAAGGACGCCGACCGCGTACAGGAATTTCGCAAATGTATTGAGTGTTACCTGTGTCAAGACGTTTGCCACGTGCTGCGCGAACATCACATGCACGACCAGTTCATCGGTCCACGGTTTTTGGTCTATACCGCCGCTCTGGAGATGAATCCGCTCGACGAAGCGGATCGCATTCCCGAATTAAGAAAGCAGCATGGCATCGGCTTATGCAACATCACAAAATGCTGCACGAAGGTGTGTCCAGAAAGCATCACCATCACCGACAACGCCATTATTCCCTTAAAAGAGCGGGTTGTGGACCGGTTTTTCGATCCCTTGACCAGGCTTTTCCGCGTATTCGGTGGCTGAAACCAGCCAGGAGGCGTTTATGCAGTTCAACCTAAAATCCATCTCGAGTGATGGCATCACCAAAGCACTGGAGCGAGTGGAACGCTACCGGCTTCTGAACGAACCCAGCCTGGCCGAAAGCATTTGTCTGGACATTCTGGCGATTACGCCTTCTCACCAGCAGGCGCTTGTCTCTCTCCTGCTGGCGCGCACTGATCAGTTTGACCATGGCGTCCCCATGAAATCGGCGCAAGAGGTGTTGCAGCGCATCGACGGCGAGTACGAGCGCGCCTACTACGCCGGTCTGATCTGGGAGCGGCAGGCGCATGCGCATCTCCGCCAGCATGGCCTCTGCAGCAACGCCAACACCTATCACGCGCTGCGCGAGGCCATGGTGCACTACGAGCACGCCGAAGCTCTTCGCCCGCATGGAAATGATGATGCAATTCTGCGATGGAATGCTTGCGCGCGTGTACTGATGCGCAATCCGGAGATTCGCCCTCTGCCCGACACGGAATTCCAACCGATCACCAGCGAGTAACTGGCTGATTTAGGTCAAACTCTTCCGCAGAAATTCGGCCACTTCCGTAATGAAGCGATGAACTGAGGCTTCCGCAATGCGGTGTCCGGCGATCGCATTCATGGCCTTCCCCACGGCCCCGAATGGCGGCTCGTAAACACCCCAGAAATCCAACTGCGTTTCGGTTGCCGTCAGCGGGTACATCGCCAGTTCGGCCTTCATGAGCGGGAATAAGCCCGGATTGCTCGCAGCCTGCCACTCCAGCAGCAGCCGCGTAGCGGGAGTCGACATGGCGTCTGCCATCTTCTCTTCCACACTGTTAACAGCAATCCGGATATCGGCCTTGACCCCGACGCCGCCAACATCGACGTGCAGTTCCGCAGCAACCGATTGCGCACGCGACGCAGCAGCCTTGGTAGCCAACTGAAACACGGTAAGCGCATCACGCTTCAGCGCAGCGCGGACCTGCTCGTACGGATGGTTCACATAGTCGTAGCAGCGAATTTCAGGCCCCTTGCTCATAAGTGTAGCTCCGGCAAGTCTGACATCTTCGAACCTCGCTGTCGCAGAACTTTACCACACGGCGGCGCTCGGCGATGTCCGTTGGACATTTCTATCGATCAGAGCCGCCTGGCGCACACGGGCAAGTGCTTATCCGCGCGAAGCGAACGCCAATTTCCGACTGAAACACAGCGCATCCTGCTGCACCCCGTATTGTCATAGCTGGATCCCCTCTGATCTACGAGAAATTGGGCATTTCAAGCCGGGTGGAATTGGTTCTCTATGCGGTGAGCAGTACCGAGGCCATTGCAGCACCAGCGAATTCAAGGGCGTACTCTGCTTTGGCATGAAGGGTTGGACCTTAGCACTTTGAAATTGGGGTGCCGATCATTCCTCTCCGCTGCTTAGGTGACCATAAGCATCGGGATTTGTTTTTCATCGCATAGCCAGCAGGCTCGGCGGATCAGGGAAACGAGAGAATTCCCGGCCGCGAGCATACTTGTCAGCGCTTCTTTTGCACGACGCGCACCAAGGAGTCGAATCCAAGAAAGTTTCCATAGGGGCTCACCTAGGGTGAATGTGTCTTTATTGACTTGCCTCAAGTTGCGCCTCTAAGATGGCGTCACTATGGCGGGCCCCGACTCGCTCATCGGGCAGACCATCTCACACTACCGCATCCTTGAGAAACTGGGCGGCGGCGGGATGGGTGTGGTCTACAAGGCCGAGGATACCCGGCTGCACCGTTTCGTGGCGTTGAAATTTCTGCCAGACAATGTAGCGAAGGACCCGCAAGTTTTGGCGCGGTTTCAAAGGGAAGCGCAGGCAGCTTCTGCGCTAAATCATCTCAACATTTGCACCATTTACGAGATTGGCGAAGAAGATGGCACGCAATTCATCGCTATGGAATATCTCGAAGGGAAAACTCTGAAACGCATCATCGCTGGTCGGCCCGTGGAACTGGAGGCGTTGCTCGATCTGGCTATTGGCGTGGCCGACGGGCTGAACGCAGCGCACTCCAAAGGGGTTATTCATCGAGACATCAAGCCAGCGAACATTTTCGTTACAGAAAGTCGCCATGCCAAGATTCTCGACTTTGGCCTAGCAAAGGTAGATGCAAAAGGCGCTTCGGGCAGCGAGCAAACACTGGCCACACTGGAAGTAGACCCAGACCATCTCACGAGTCCGGGCAGTACATTGGGCACCGTAGCCTACATGTCGCCGGAGCAAGTCCGCACCAAGGAACTGGACGCTCGCACAGACCTTTTCTCATTCGGAGCGGTTCTCTACGAGATGTGTACGGGCACGTTACCATTTCGAGGCGAGAGTTCAGGTGTGATCTTCAAAGCCATTCTAGATGGGACGCCCACGCCAGCGGTGCGAATCACCCCAGACGTACCCCAAAAGCTGGAAGAGATCATCAACAAATGCTTGGAGAAAGACGTAACCTGCGCTATCAGCACGCTTCGGAGATTCGCGCCGATTTACAGCGCCTGAAGCGCGACTATGAATCCGGCAAACCCAGCGGAAGCAAATCTTCGGAGACTAGCGCGTCAGTTCTGCCGTCGGCAATTCCTGGAGATCAACCGCCTTCCGCCGGTACTCTTGTAAGTGGCTTGGCCCGGCGTCACCGCAACACGCTCGTGTTGGCCACGTTCGGTATTTGCGCTCTGCTCGCGAGTCTGGGATACGCGCTCTACCGCTTCGGCGCAAGCCATGCGCAACCGGAACGTTCCATCTTTGAAAGCATGAAGATCACGCGTATCACCAGCGATGGCAAATCCACGGTCTCGGCGATTTCCCCGGACGGCAAGTATGTCGTCCACGCTATTACTGCGAACGGACTTCAGTCTCTCTGGACTTTGCAGCTGGCCAGTCGCAGCGAGGTTCAAATTGTCGCGCCCGCCGAGGTCATCTACCACGGTCTCAGCTTTTCCCCCGATGGCAACTATGTTTTCTTTATCTCTGCGCCGCAGAAAAATTACCTCTACAAAACCTTGTATCAAGTATCGGTTCTCGGCGGCGCTACGCGCAAAATCATGGCTGACGTGGACTCTCCGGTGGCTTTCTCCCCGGATGGCAGTCGCATCGCCTATGTCCGCGTCGCCCCGGAAAAAGGCCGTGTCGATCTGCTTACCAACAACACGGAAGGCTCCGACGAACGCCTGGTTTCCACGCGGAAGATGCGGGAACTGTATTTCCCGTTGTCCAGACTGGCATGGTCGTCAGACGGCAAGAGCATCATCCTTGCAGCGCGCGCGGATCAAGATCGCTCAAACCTCGTCGAAGTTCCTCTAGCTGGAGGCCCGAAAAGGCCCTGACCACCCGCAATTGGATATGGGTTCAGGACCCTATATGGCTGGCCGATCACAGCGGCCTCGTCTTCACCGCCTCTGAGCCTGGATCGAACTCGGAACAACTCTGGCTGCTCCCCTATCCGGCGGGGGAGGCGCGTCGTATTACGAACGATCCAAACTCATACCGGGGCCTATGCCTGTCAGCCGACGCCAGGATGATCATCGCAACCCAGCATGAGACCACTTCCAATCTCTGGCTAGCACCGGGCGGAAAGGCCGAACTCGCACGCCGCATCACCTCAAATGACAAAGATTACAATGGCATCGATGGCCTAGTCTGGACTCCCGACGGGCGCATCGTCTTCACCTCGTATAGTGGCGGCAACTTGGATCTGTGGATCACCGGGACCGATGGATCCAAAATCCAGCAACTGACGCATGGCGAAGGTCTCAACTTCGATCCCTCGGTGTCCCCTGACGTCCGCACAATTGTCTTCATAAGTACTCGAACGGGTAGCGAGTCTATTTGGAAGATGGATATCGACGGTGGAAATCCGGTTCAGCTTACGCGCAGCGGCCTGGAACTTCTGCCGAAAATTACTTCCGACGGAAAAGACGTCATCTACGAATCCTGGATGCGGCAAGGCATATTCAAGATACCGCTGACAGGCGGTGAACCGATTCAACTGATCCCAGACTCCGCGTTCCACCCGTTGGTTTCTCCCGATGGACAGCTTCTGGCTGTGACGAAGGTCTTCCCGCCTACCGACTATCTGGACATTCTTCCCTTGGCCGGCGGCCCTTCTATCAAGCAATTCGACATTCCGGTTCTATCCATGATGGGCAGCTTTATTTCCTGGACTCGCGATTCGAGTGGTTTGATTTTTCTCGATTCTCGCGACGGTGTCGGCAATCTCTGGCTTCAGCCGCTCGCTGGGGGCAAGCCGAGACAATTGACTAATTTCTCTTCTGACCGCATTTACTCCTTTGACTGGTCAACAGACGGCAAGCAACTGGTCGTGGCCCGCGGCAACTCCTCCAGCGACATCGTCCTGATCAGTAATTTCCGGTAATCTAAATCCGAGCGGGGTCCGGAAGTACAGTTCGCTGCTAAACGAGCGCAGTTGAGCCAAATAAACTCGAGCTGAGCGAACACACCGTGCGGAACTACCTGCTTCGGATCTACGACAAATTGGGCATCTCGAGCCGGGTGGAGTTGGTCCTCTATGCGGTCAGTAGCACGGAAGCAAGCGCAGCGCCAACGAATCCGAGGACCTATTCGGCTTTTGCCTGACGACGCAAATGCGTAGGGGGCACTGCGTGGCGGCTTTTCGGGCAGACCACTTGTAATTCGAACTCGTCTTCCTTGGGGTGACGACTTCGGCGATTGCAGTAAGACTTTAACTCGAACGGAAACAGTCGTGAGGCTACAGGCGAAAATGTGGTCGAACTTTTCGCGTCGCCCCGAATCTCGCAATGCGCGAAGCAGCGCCTTCATCGAAGGCACTTCACGTCTGAGAACTTATATGGTTGGCCACCTTAGTTCGAGCACGGGCGCGCTGGCAGTCTAAGCCTACCGGCCGGGTTGAACTGACGGGGATTCCAGCTTTCTGATCTCCCTGCAAAGGAAATCTTCGATCTCGATGTCCGAGAGGTGATCGAACCAAACGCCCCTCAGATATGCAATAGCCGATGTGTGTTCTTTCAATGTGATTTCGCCTCTTTCGTAAAGCTTCCTGACATCGATTCTTGCCCGTGCTTCAAGTCTTATCTGTTTTTCGTCTTCCATTGAAAATCCTTTGGCGAGCACTCTCATTTGGGACTCGGTTCGTGGATAATCGGGCCCGGTAATTGTCGAACGAAGTGCCTGTTGCATTGATTTAGCATTCCGCCCGCGATTGTTAGAAAATCGTCGCCAAACACATTCCTGTGTTTTCTTGAGGAGCTTGGTCCCGAGCCCGTGGGGTTTCGGAAACTGATCTTGCGAATTGGAGTGCGAAGTTCGGTAACCCAGCCATCTTTGTTTCCCTAGTGGAGCGGGCCGATCGCATAATCGCCGAATAGGGCCTCCTTGCAGCGGGCCATCCGGTCCCAGTACGAATTCTCCGGTAACCCCACTTCCGGGGACCTGACTGGGCTTTAGCCGACCGAAGACGGTCGCGTGGTACAGGTACTTGACATCCAATCACGAACGAATAGACTCCCTGCTCACCTCACTTCCTGCAAAGAATCTCTAAGAAGGAAACATGAGACAGGAAGAAATTTTCGAAATTCTTTCAAAGATTCACAAAAATCCCGCTTCGTGGCTCTCGAACTTATTCCACTTTAGCGGTCAGCAGCTTTCCACGTTCGCATGTGGCTGTGCAGTGTTGCTGCTTCATGGTGTAACTCCCGAGCAAGTCCGGTGGACCATCGAACAAAATATGAAGGTCGTAGAATTCTTGGTAAACGGGCATTATGACAAAGCGTTGTGGATGGCCAGGGCACTAGCGTCCGAAGCAATTGGCAATGTAGTGGAATCTCATAATTCTGTTGCCCACAAACTGGCCAGTTAACGCCGCGGTTTCTCGGAAAATTGGTACTACCAGAAACTTATTCGATTATGTATACGTCATCGTCCCTAGTTGTAAACCCGAGAGCACGGGGCTAAATTCTGGCTGTCCAGCCCAGTCAGCCGTACGTTCTATGCGCATCCAAGCCAGCGAAATCGTGTACTGCGCCCCGGACGTGTCTCCATGGGTGGCTTACGACGCGGACGCACTCAACAACTGCGACGATCCCACCTGCTCATGCGGAGGTGCCTTGCGCGTGCTCGGGCATGGCCAGACCGAAGGCGAGGCCATCGAGGATTTCGTGCACAAAATTTTGGAAGCCTACGGCGTTAGTGTCTCCGCATTAATGAACGCAAGTTGAATGGAAGCCTTGCTACACAACGCAGTACCAGACTGGACAAATAACCTGAGTTTGGCGATGTCATTGGTGTCTCGATTTTGTCGCCGGCACGAATGCGCTTACGTAAGCATCATGGCAAGAAACGGATTCGACGAGCCATCCTCTTGAACCGCGTTCCATCTATGGCGGCAGCAGTGGGAGCACAGCATTTACGCTAGGCGATCATGTCCCCATAGGAAGGCGCGGGCAGCACCTGCGTGAAAAGCCAAGATACACGGTGCTAACATCTGAACTGTAGTCTTAGAGGCTAAGGGCGAATGCGACCACCCAATGGATGACTCGAATCGAGAATCATCCGATGATTTCTGGCTCTGCCGAAGATTTGAACGCGACTGAACTTCTTTGCTCCTTTATTTTGCATGCGGCTGGTGCGACTCTCGTGGCGATTCGGCGCAGCCCGGGTCACGACCCTGTCGTAGTCTTCAAAGCCAAAAATGTCGGGCCAGAACACGCTATCTCGCTGTTTGAACTGACCCAGATGAGCATAAGCGAGGCATTGAGCTCGGGTGATAAGCCCAATTACACAGTCTGTGGTGCAAGTTTGCTGTCAAAAACGCTTAAACAGCCACCTTGCCAGTCGATGAGTTAACGGCCATATGGACGATCACATAGAGTGGTCCGCTACGCAGACGCGGGTCCAATTACAAGAAGATGAAGTCCATGTATGGCGTGCCGTTCTCGACGTCAGTCCTGAAGTGTTGGGGATGTTGTCCTGCTCCTTAGACCGTGATGAAGCAAACCGTGCGGATCAATTTCTCTTTGCGCGGGACCGAAATCACTTTGTGGCCGCTCATGGCATTACTCGAAACATCCTTAGTGGGTACCTGCAGACCTCACCAGAGACGTTGTCTTTTTCTGTGGAACCGAACGGCAAACCGGCACTGTCGAGGAAAACAGACTCTCTCGATTTGCGATTCAATCTTTCCCACTCCCACGGTTTGGCGATGTTAGCCCTGGCGCTCGGCCGAGAAGTTGGCATCGATGTCGAGAGAATCCGGCCCGGCATCGCTGACGAGGGCATCCAAGCCCATATTTTCACAGCGCACGAGCAAGCCGAGTTCCAACACATTGTTCCGACCGAGAGGGACTGCGAATTTCTGAGGAGATGGACGTGTAAGGAAGCCTTCGTCAAGGCCCTTGGCGACGGCTTGCAGATTCCGTTGAACAGTTTTGAAGTCTCATTCGCGACTTCTACCTCCCCAGTACTGCGAGGACCCGGCTGTGAGCCATGGAATTTGTTTTCCTTCCCCTGTGGCGATGAATATATGGCCGCTCTTGTGGTCGAAGGGAAGACCACAAGGCTGAAATTCTGGGATTGGTCTCGACATATTATTTAAGCTGTGTTGCTACGCTTGCGTCGCCACACGTTAGAAATCAACGGAAACGCCGCTCCATTCTATCGCGCCGGTTCGAGCACCAAGTATAGGAAGGGCGAGAGCTGGAATCGAATACGTCATCAGGGAGTGCACCAGCTGGAGCACTTCGCCATGCCCAATCTGGTTGAAGCACAACGCCCAGGCCAGTTTTCTACTGTGTGGCTGATCGCTGGTCCTCCCGGATTCTCATGGTGGCGAGGGATTTCGCCTGCTGGATGTATCCCCGGCGGTTTCAAGAGTGGTTCAACATCTCGAAAGCCATGTTGATGGCAACTGCTTTTTCACTCGCGATCGCTTGAACCTCGTTCCCTAGGTGGGCGACCTTGTCAGGGTGATACTGAGCGACAAGGCTCCGATATGCGGATCTGATTTCATCTTTTGAGGCACCTGACGAAATGCCAAGTACTTCGTAGGGATTGAAGTTAACACCACGTTGGGGTGCCTTAGCTTGTTCCCCGGCCGATCCCGCCCACGAGATCCATGCGAGAAGGTAATGACCGTCGATGAGAGTTATCGGCCTCTCGTCGACGAACTCTTTCGCACTGTGTGTGAATGATGCAGTCGCTATGACAAAGCCGCGCCTCGCTCCCGCCTGCCTCATCGATCTGTAAAACTCACGAATCGCTGGCGGCCCTATATCACCTTTGCATCGTTTACATTGGACGACATCCTTTGACCCTCCCATTTCCAAAACCATGTCAATGCCCTCATCCCCGGAAACGTCGCACCAGGAGACTTTGTACCCGTCCCTGGTGAATAGTGAAGCAACCAATCGCTCAAAATCAGTGCCCGTCAGACGTTGCAAATCTTCAAGGGTGCGAAGTTTCTCTCGTGTCCCCTCTTCTCGGCGTCGTTGTTGTTGTGCGCGCGCCTCGGCCTCTCGCTCCCGTCGGTACTCCGCTTGGCGCTGGGCCTCCTCTTCGTGACGTTCCGGCTCGGCCCTCGCTTCACGCTCTCGCTGCTGCTGTTCCTCGCGATGCCGGATTTCTGCCGACTCGAAACCCGCCCGACAAGAATCACAGATCCCAGTGGAGTTTGATGTGCGGAAACCACAACCAGAACACCTCCTGCGCCTAAATCTTTGGTACAAATAAACAAAAAACGGCGAGCCGCACAATGTAGCGACGATTGCAGGATCGAGTCCTTCACTTTTCTGAAGAGCGGCAGTACCCGATGACGGACCACTTCCGATGCCTGTCGGTCGCTGCTGCGCGTTCCGGGGCGTGTCGCCAAGTTCCGTAACTGGAGACGTAACTCCCAACCTGGCTAGATGATTGCGAAGGCAATCGTAGTATTGAGCAGGGCCGTTGATCTGGCGGTCCAGCTCACACGCTGACGTGACCCTTTCCCGGTCGCCTGTGGTTAGGTGGCTCAGGTCAGGCTTTCCGGGGGAAGATCGCAAAGCAGCCAGCTGACTGCGAATGCATTCGTAGTAGTATTGGGCAGGGCTGTTGATCTGGCTGTCAAGCCGACACGCAGACGCAATCATCTGCCGCTCGTCTGCTGACAACCGTGTGAGGTCGGGAGGGCCCTGATCTGGGCCGCCGAGCCATGGGCTAGCTGCGGGGAAAAAGATCAGAGACAACACAACGAAAAGGACACTTGAACCGACGGTCGGCACAATGACCTCGCCGGTGATTCTACATCTCTCTGGTATTCCACGCCAGGAACATACCTTCCGGGCCTTCCGGGTACGAGCAATTGTGGTAACCACGCGGACAACGCAAAGAATTTTCCGCTGCACTGCAGCAGCTGAGCGGAAAAGGAGGACGGTGGGTGCAAGCCGGGTCCTCGCGGTACCCGGCCTTACCGAACGGGAACTCAAATCTATGCGAGGCACGCACTCGCAGAACCAGGGATCGCCAGCAGCCTTCGCTTTGGAGCAATTGCCGGAAGCGTAGGCTCAGCGGAGTTTCCATTAGATTCTACGGCCTTGCTTCAAGACGTAGATCACTAGCTCGACCCGGCTCGATATGCCGAGCTTTTCGTACATGCGAAAGAGATAATTGCTGACGGTATGCTCGGCGACACCTAGTTTTTCTGCGATTTCGCGGTTGGTCATTCCTTCCGCTACCAGACTCGCCACCTCATCTTCCCTGGGGGCGAGTAAATACCGGCCTTTAGAGCTGAGCACGCGCAACGGCGTCGACGCCGTCAGTGCTTCCAAGATGAAATGAAGCTGGTGGCTGTTGGCCCAGATCTGCCCCTTGTGCACGGTCTGGATGCATTTGCAAAGGACACCTATAGGCTCACTCTTGCAAACTACACCTTTGGCACCGCCGCGAAAAGCGTCCACCACCAGATCGCGTGGCGCCGACTTGAGGAGCATGATGGGGCGCACAGCGGGAAACGACGTCTGTATTTCGCTCAAGGCCTGAAAGCCTGCGAACGTGCCCCCGTGCAAAGTTTCACTTACCAGCGCGATATCAACGGTCGTGACACTCATACACTCCGCGATTTCGGAACAAGTCGTGGCGCACGCCACGACGTCAAACTTAAGACGGAAACGCGTCAGCGCATTCTTCAGCAGTTGGCAACCCATAGAGGTTTCATCCGCGATGAGAACACGGATGCGAGGAGAGCCAACTGCAGAACGCGTCTCGCTGAGGGTGGGTGTAAGCGAGGTGCTCATTCTCGACTTTCTTCTTTCCTGGATGTACAAACCCGGAAAAACGTTGTGAAGTACACGTTGAGGCGGCGGACAAACGTGTCTTTCGCCAGCGGGACATGCTGACCAGCGAAAAAAATTTAGCAGTTGGTAACTCGATAGTCAAGGATGTCACATCAGAGAGAAATTCTTCCCTATCGGTTGAGAAAGTAGTGGTAGTACTGTTCTACAGTGATTCCTAGAGTGGGCCCTGTTGAAATCTCACTGCTTCAAGCGGTGCCTACGAAGAACTCCTTCCTTTCGACAGCTTGGACTTTCGTCAGAACTTCCGCTCCTTGTACACTTCGGAACACGTCTGTATCCTGTCGGCCAGCCGGAATTAGCAACGATCAAAACTTTTCTTAAGTGGAGAACGGGAATTGTCGTGTTGCGCTAAATGGAACGGAGGCAGCATGAACGCTATGGCCTACAAGCCCCGGTAAGTTTCTCGTGGAAGGATTCCCGGAACACTTCTCAGCGGCGCGAGGGCCTGTTGCTCAACATTTCGGGTGGTGGCGTGTTCATCGCGACGCGTGATTTGCCGCCGCGAGGAGCGCGCATCCGCCTCAGGGTATCGCTTCAAACGGTAGTCGCCGGTGCCGAACTCGATATTCGAGCCAGTGCCGAAGTGGTCCGGGCGGAGTTGCCCGGAGAAGGAGAAGCTGCAGAGCGCACTGGGTTTGCAGCCGCTATAAAAGCCTTTACTCTGCGCAGGTAACGGTAAGAATTTGGCAGACCATGCAGCCGTCGACATGGGCGCAAAAACGCGAAAGACGTAGCGACGTGATGAACATCGCGTTCGCCGTATTTGTTCAAACGAATGAGGTAAAAACATGGGATGTGTTTCTCGCTCCTCTCCATTAGTCCCCACCTCGAACATGGAGTTGCCTCCTGACGAGATAGTCTTTGGCAATTCCCCAGCCGGAGAAGCGGTACGCCTTAGTGCCGAAATGGCGACAACCACCCATGTTCCCGTCCTCCTCCAAGGACAGAGCGGCACTGGCAAGGAGATCCTAGCTCGATACATTCACGCCCACTCCTCTTGGGGAAACGGGGCATTCGTTAAGGTCAATTGTCCGGCAATCCCTGGCACCCTGCTCGAGAGCGAATTGTTCGGGTACCAGAAGGGAGCCTTCACTGGGGCTTATGCCTCCAAGCCCGGCCGCGTCGAACTCGCGGATCGGGGGACACTCTTTCTAGACGAGATCGCTGAACTCGACCTGGCATTGCAGGCCAAGCTATTGCAACTGCTCCAAGACGGGCAATTCTGCCGCATCGGAGCCCAACAGGAGAGGCGCGTCGAGGTTCGTGTGGTCTGTGCCACGAACCGGCAACTCGAAAAGGAGATCCGGTCGGGCACTTTCCGTCAGGATCTCTTTTATCGCATCAATGTACTCACGATTGAACTGCCTCCCCTTCAGCAGCGCGGCTGCGATATTCGGACTCTGGCCAACTACCTCCTGGAACGGCACGGGAAGGCCATGAACCGTCCGATTCAGCCGCTGTCCGAAAAAGCGATTCGTTTCCTTCAGACGTACGATTGGCCTGGAAACATTCGAGAGCTAGAGACGGTCATCAAGCGTTACGTACTAAGTGGCAGCGAAACGGTCATCAGTAAATCCCTGGAGAACCATCGAAGAAACAGCTTGGTTGCTGAGATTCCAGTTAACGGACAGATCAGCCTAAAGGATGTCACCCGTGCAGCCATTAGGGAGCTTGAGGGCAAGCTCATTCTGAAAACTCTGGAAGCGCATCACTGGAATCGGAGCACAACGGCGCGAGCTCTGAGTATTAGCTACGCTGCTCTTCTCTACAAAATGAGGGCGGCTGGATTGCCGGCCAGGGGCGAGGGCCGAACAAAGAATAACGTTTCGCACCCTACGAAACTGGGAACGCCCACGCCCAGTGAGGAAAGCGCTACGCGCGGGCCGCTGCGCCCCAATCTCCTAGTCTAGGGGTACGGAAGTACGGGTAGAGAAAAGATCTGAAATGTGCCGGGTTTGGTACAGCCGGGACCTCGCCCTTTTGATGACCTTGGGGCCAGTAGATTGCCGCAGCCGGATCCGAATACCATCCGGTAAAGACCTAGATGTGTTCAAGAACACGTATATGAAAAGCTTGCTAAGGCGATATCCCTCGGAGAGCTGCGATGGCTCTCTAGGATTGTGTGGCGCGCCCCCTGCTCTCCTGTTTGCCATGGCCTGTGCGGGGCTCTTCACCCTGGTGGTGGGTTGTGGTAGCGGTGCTTCCGTTTCGTCCTCGAGCGGACAGTCTCGACTGTCGGTTAGCGTCAGCACAGTTAACTTTGGAAGTGTCTTGGTCGGCAGTTCGAACACCCAATCTATCACGCTAACTAGTTCCGGGACTGCTTCGGTGAATTTATCTCAGGCTTCCATTTCAGGATCAGGTTTCACGATAAGCGGCATCGCAACTCCAACGACGCTACTCGCGGGCCAGGCAGCCACGCTGAGCGTCAAGTTCGCACCTGAACAGGCTGGCAATGTTAGCGGCAGTATTTCCCTGGTCAGCGATGCCGTGAATTCGCCCACGCTCATTTCCTTAAACGGGAGCGGGACTGCTGGCACGCTTCAGCTGTCCGTTACGCCAACTAGTCTGAGTTTCGGGAATGTCGCTGTCGGCGCTACCGGAACACAAACGGCCACACTCACTAACAACGGTAACTCCAGCGTGAATATCGCCCAAATCTCCGTGTCCGGAGGTGGCTTTAGTACCACTGGAGCTATGCCTGCTTCAACGCTGACGGCCGGGCAAACCGTAACGTTATCGGTCGCTTTTTCCCCTACAAGCGCCAGCAACTTCACCGGAACTGTCTCTGTGGTTAGTAATGCGACGAACTCGCCAGCGACGGTTAGCCTGACCGGCACTGGGGTCCAGGCCGCACATTGGGCCACCCTAAATTGGGTCGCTAGCGATTCGCTGGAGGTGACTGGCTATAACGCGTACCGTGCGACACAGTCGGGCGGATCCTACGCGAGGATCAACACATCTCTCATAACAGCAACGACCTACACCGATTATGAGGTGCAAGCCGGCCAGACTTACTACTATGTGGTCACTGCCGTGAACTCCAGCAATCTCGAGAGCGTTTACTCCATGCAAGGCTCTACGACAATTCCTTAGCGCGTCGGAACTATAAAAACAATTTTCTATTTTTGTTGAAGAGTTTTGTTATGGCCGGCTATTAGACCGGTCTTTGCAACCGGCTAGGCATCGATAAATTTTGCGAAATGAACACGCTACTTGTCGAAAAATGGATTGGCACCGCTGTTGCTCCGGTAAATCTGAGTTCTCACCCTGTTTGTGACTCTCGGGGCGGTAGCTCGTCTAGCGTCGCCCTCCATAGAACAATATCCGAAACGCAAGTTCATTCTCTTCCGTAATAGTCAACTCAGTGACTCTCGCGACCAACACAGAGATTAGTCCTGTTAACAGTGACGCGACCAGAGTCGGCTCTGCAGATACATCAAATGGGCCGGCGCAGCGCAGAACGGGGATTTCGGTCGGCAGTGACTTTAAGACGCTTTATAAGCAGTCGTCCCATTATCTAGCCGGCCGCATTGCCGTAATGCTCTTAGGACTATTGTCCTTCCCGGTCTTCACTCGGCTCTTCTCTGTGGAGGAATATGGCTTACTGAACCTCGTGATCAAGACGGTTGCTGTTTTCGTCGTCTTTGCAAAAATGGGCATCCAGAACTCGGTCATGCGGTTCTACCAAGATTTTGCGCTGCACGGTGACCGTCGAACTTTGCAAGCTTATTACTCCACGTTGTACTTCGCCGTCTTGGTATTTGCCGGATTGGCAACCATCGGCTTCGATCTTTTCATCTGGTTGGCACCGACGCCGTGGATGTCCCCGCTGCTTCGCCAACTATTGCTGTTGGGCTCCGGCTTGATCTTCGTCCGTGGAATCTATTCCGTCTTAGTGGGTTTCTGGCGCGTCCAAGAGCGCACTATATTGTTCAACGCTGTCGATGCACTGAACAAAGTCTGCGTAATCGCCGTAATTTGCCTCCTAGCCTTTACCTGGGAACATAGCGTCCGAGCATTTCTCGGAGGCTCTTTGCTAGTAGAGGGCGCCACCGTCGTGATCGCCAGCTATCTGCTCCTTCACCAACGTCTGGTCCTACCCAGTGCCTGCAATTCCACGCTCTTCAAAGACGCGATAGTGTACGGTGCGCCGCTGATCTTCTACGAATTATTTGGTGTGGTTTTGGCGTCTGCGGACCGCTTCCTGGTCCAGTATTACCTCGGGGCCCAGCAATTAGGCTATTATTCCGCCGCTTACAACCTATCGTCGTCGCTGCAAGATTCCGTCGTTGCTCCACTGGCACTCGCCTTGTTTCCCATCTACATGAGGCTCTGGGCAACGAAAGGGAAGGAAGCCACTCAAACCTTTATCTCCACGATTTTTAATCATTTCGCGTTGGTGTCTGTCGGCATTATCGCTTTAGTGGCGCTCACATCCAGAGACGTTGTGATCCTTCTGGCGTCCGAGAAATTTCAAAAAGCGCATACTCTGGTGCCTCTGCTCGTCGCCGCCCTGCTTCTCGCCGCATCGCACTTCTTTATTGATCCCGGATTATTGATTTACCGAAGGACTGGAGTTATGGCCAGGATCGCAGTCTACTCGACAGGTGTGAATATCGCTCTCAATGTTCTGCTGCTTCCGAGGATGGGCTTGTTCGGGGCTGGTGTCGCGACACTGTTGAGCTATCTGTTCATGACGCTGCTCACCTTGCAGTCGTCCTTCGCTTTATTGCCGATTCCCCTCCAGTTGCAACGAGTGGCCAAGTATAGCGTAGCTGCAACAATCGTGTTTTTTGCTCTCCGCGGCCTACACACGGAGCATGCGCTTGCAGGTTTGATCCTGAAAGGAACACTAGGCACGGTTGGATACCTTGCAATGGTATTGCTGTTCGACAAGACATTCCGATTGTTCGTAAGCAATCTCTTGTTTTCCCGTTTTCATTTAAGCCTTGCGGGCACGGACTGAAGAAGTCCGTCGCTGGCGAGAACCCCGGCAAAACGCTTCGAATTCACCTCTGTTTCAGCTAATGCCGACAGACCTCATGTACCGGCGCAGATGCATGAGCAAAGATTCTCGACACAGCCAACCGTGTTCGAGATACCCCGACACCTGAGACAAGTGGTGCGATAACCATGACTAACTCGACGGCAGTTACAGCTAAGCAGATACAACTGGCAACACTTCCCGTTCGCTACCTTGAGTCCGAAAGTGCTTTCTACAAGGACTATGCGTGGTGCCTCGATGCGGTTCCGACGGTCGGTGAGATTGTCCAACACCTACGACAGGAATTCGATCGATTCGGTTCGCTTGACGAACGCTGGCACCGCACCGAAGTTGTTAAGAATATCTTCCTCCTTGCCTGTGCGGTTTCGGACACCCTGGACGATTTCCTCCTTGGAAATGCCATTGATTTTTCACGGGTTGGCAGATTGGTTCCAGGTGGCCGCCGTGTCGGACATTTAGCAAACCAAGTAACGTCCGCCGTTCGTTCGTTTCGGCTGAGAAAACTGGAGCAATGGAGAGGCCAGTGGGAATCAGCGGTCGATCAATATCTGGAATGGCAGTTGGCATACCTCGGGGACGGAGAAACGACTCCGGCTAGTTCTGTCGCGGGAGCTCATTTGTTGGCGCTATTGAGTAGCCACTTGCCTGCCGAATTTACTCAGCGTCGAGCCAGAATCCCAGCCGCCTTTCGCTCACAGGATCTCACCCATTTTGATGTTTCGAAGTTGGGTAGCAAGTTTGTGGCGGAGTTCCCCGATCAGCGCCGCGAAGTTTTGGTGATTGGTTTGCGTACGGCCGGTTCTTATTTTGCGCCACTGATGCGTGCATATCTGACGTCGCATGGGTTTCCGTCCGTGAATACTGTGACCCTGCGCCCCAAACGAGGTCTCGCGTCATGGGAACGGTCGCGTTTGGCTAGATGTGCAAGCCAAGGCGGCCTGGCGATAATTGTCGACGAACCAGTCGGCACGGGTGCGACTCTTGGCAAAGCCATAGGCATTCTGCGCGGAGTTGGCATTGATTCCGCCAACATCGTGGCTCTGTTCCCAATTCACCCAACTGGTCGCGATTGGAATGGCAGTTCCGAGTCTCTGGTTCTTTCGACCATCCGAGTTCTGACCCTTGAGCCGGAGGAGTGGTACAAGTATCAACAGCTCGAGCCCGAAGCGGTGGAAGAGCGCCTTACCGAGTACTTTCAGGGCCGCGGATACCGTAGCGTGCGCCTTTCGGTTTCAAACACTTCGCACCAGTTGAACCAAGACCTTCAACTCTCGTCAGATGAGGGTTTTCACACCCGCCTTAAACGTGTCTACCAGGTTGAACTACAAAGCGCCTCCGGACAGCAAGAAACCCGATACATTCTCGCCAAAAGCGTAGGTTGGGGTTGGCTGAGTTATCACGCTTTCAGTCTTGCCCGTGATCTTGCCTCCTTCGTACCACCGATTCTTGGCTTGCGGGATGGAATTCTGTACATGGAATGGCTGCGTCCCAGCGGAGCCGGTACGCCGCCCGATCGTAGTCAACTAGTCGAAACGGCTGCCAGGTACGTTGCGGGACGCGTCCATCACATGCGACTACCGCAAGACCCTGCACCTTACCTGAACCGTGAAGGCCGTCACGCTGGTTTTGATCAGCTTGCCGGACAACTCACCAGAGCATATGGCTGGAGCGTGGCCATGGGCCTGAAACGTGCCAGAATCCGGGAGCAACTCTCCCGTCCCTGTCCCTGCCCAACGCTCCTCGACGGCAGAATGCGTGCTTGCGAATGGATTCAGGATTCGAGATCCGTTCGGAAAGCAGACTTTGAACACCATGGCCTCGGAAAACATCAGCTGTCCATGACCGATCCCGCCTACGATCTCGCGGATGTCATCCTCCACTGGAAACTCTCGGCCAAAGAAGAGCAAGAGCTTATCAGATGTTATATAGCTGATACCGAAGACACTCAGGTAGAACAGCGCCTTTTCTTGAGCAAGTTGCTAGCTGGCACGCATTCGATCGGCCGTGCGCTCTCCGGACTCCACAACTCCCGACTGCTCCATCGTCATCAAGAGTTTAACCGGCTGTATCTCGAAGCGCGGACGTTTTTGACCCTTCAGACCTTACGCTTCTGTTCCGGTTTGGTAGCGAAATCGAGCACCATAGACTGGGCGGGTCCCGTGGTGGTACTTGATATCGATGGTGTTCTCGATAGACAGATTTTTGGCTATCCTTCCACGACAGCGGCTGGAATCTTAGCTATCTGCCTTCTCCATGCTCATGACCAAACCCTTGCGCTCAATACTGCTCGGACCGTTTACCAGATGAAAGAATATTGTCGAGCCTATGGATGCGTGGGTGGCGTTGCAGAATATGGAAGCTATGCCTGGGATGCCACAACCGACAGGTCCCGGGTTCTAGTGTGCCACGATTCTCTCCACCAAATGGAGCGGCTACGCCAACGTCTCCGGCAGATCCCGGGCGTTTTCATGAATGACGAATATCAGTACTCTATACAATCGTACGTCTACGAAAAGGGCGCAACCGTTCCGCTGCCGTCAATGCTCATTCGAGACCTCATGGCTGAGCTGAAGCTCGATCGGCTCAAATTTCACCAGACCTTTACAGATACCACGGTGGTCGCCTGGGAGACGGATAAGGGACGAGGGCTGACGGCTCTACTTGAATTAGCAAATAAGGCCAGTAGCGATATCATCGCAGTTGGGGATTCCGAACCCGATTTGCCCATGTTTCGCATGGCAACACGCAGTTTCGCCCCAGCCAACATCTCCTGCCGTCCGACGGCGAACCTTTTGCAGTGTCGGATCAGCGACCAGCCCTATCAATCCGGACTTTTGCAAATTGTCCGTTCCATTCTCCATCCAACGGGAGACTGCTGCAAGCGATGCGATATTGCGATCAACGCCCCAGATGACGATCTGTTCTTCGAGCTCTTACAGGTGGCCGATCAAACTCGCCCCAACCGTTTAATGAAAGCGTTACTGGATCCCTTGGCGTTACGGTCCGTGGCGGATAGATTTCGAAACTGATAACCGGCGCTATGCAGTCCCGGATCATTACTCGGTTTGAGGAATTGCAAGACCTCGCCAGCGAGTGGGATGCCCTGTGGACAATCCATCCTCGCCGTCAGATCTTCAACCGGTTTGACTGGTCCCGCGCGTGGTGGCGGGGTTACGGACGGAGTGTGACCTTATGTACACCGGTAGCCATTGCAGGCGGCAAAGTCGTCGGCGTTCTGCCACTGGTACTGTACAACAATCGTCTAATCTTCTTGGGTGATCCTGGTTCAGATTACAACGACATTCTGTGTGAGAACGCTGCCAACTCAGAAGTTTTGCAGGTCCTCTTGGAGGCGTTGTGTAACGCGTCAGAGGACGTCTGGAAATGCGCCACCTTCACGAATGTGCCACAAGGTTCCTTGTTTCTGTCTTTGATAGCTCAACTACCCAGCCATTGGCGCTCACAGTTCGTCACTATCGAGGGTCATGGGTGTTCGTCTGTGATGCTGAATGATGAAAACCGCGAGTTAACGCTACAAAACATTTTGAGCCAGAAGGAGCCACGCCAACACGAAAAGAAGTTGCAAAAACTTGGCAAGTTGAACTTCCGCCATATAGAGGACCGTGCCGAAATCCAGTGTCATTTACCTACGTTCTTCGAGCAGCATACTCAGAGATGGGCGCTGGTCTGCGGCGGCAACCAACGTTTCTTGAGTGAGCAATCCCGAGCATTCTATGAGGCCTTAGTCGATGAGCTTGATCCCCGCCGCGAACTCCGATTCTCCGTATTGCAGCTTGACGACCGGCCGATCGCTTACCATTTTGGCTTCCAACTCGATGGCAAGTTCATTCACTACAAACCCACTTTCGACATTAATCTGTGGGAACACTCTCCCGGGCAGGTTCTGACTCGCAAGCTGTTTTCCTACGCCGAGGTCTCGGGGGTGAAAGAGTTCGACTTCACCATCGGAAACGAGGCTTACAAACAGTCGCTGGCCAACCATACTGACCGCAATCTTACGATCCGATTATTCCGGAGCACTGTGCATCGTGCTGTTTTTTCATTCCGGCAGCGCTTGGCTAAGGACCAGCCGCCAGCTTATGTGTTGCTCAAAACCGCAAGCCAGAGGCTCGCCTCAGTCTACGAATCGATCCGTTGCGCTGGCGTCGGTAGATTGCTGGCCAAAGTCGTGGCTACAATTTCTAGAGCTTGTCGCACTGCTGGCGAAGATCTGCTGCTTTTTTCCCTGGAACCAGGGCAGCAAGTCCATTCCCGCCTAGACAGTACGCCGCTCTCTGGTGTCAATCTGGTCTTCCGCGCTGCCACCCTCGCGGATCTAGCGAATCACTCCGTAAACCAACCGGAAGTTCTCAATGCTGCGAAGCTGCAATGCGCTCGCGCACGCCTGAAGAAAGGCGATCGCGCTTACCTCACACAGGCCGAAGGAAGACTCGGAAGTTTGGCCTGGATCGGCACGAGGAACGAACTCACACGCACAGAACTGGGTTTGGACTGCCACATTCGCTTCGAAAAACCTGCAGCGCTTATATATGATCTTTGGGTGGCGTCCTACCTTCGTGAGCAAATCGCTCCAAACGTGCTTCGCGCTTTGGTGTCTGTCCCTCATGGACAGGGCCTGGATGCCTGGATCTTTTGCAAACGCAAGGATGTTTCACTGCGTCAGTCCATCGGGGACGCTGGCTTTTCGATGCGCTATCGTCTGAGGCAAACTCGTCATCTCAGCTCCGATCGGTCTCAATCCGAGCGTGAGGTCCTCACTCACAATCACAGGCCCGCAAGAGAGGTAACATCGGGTGCAGGTTTAATTGAGTCGTAGCAAGGTTTTCTATCGGAAGCACTGCACGTAGAAGAGGTCTGCTGTTCATCCCTATCTGAGCATCCGAGCGTGAACTTAAAGCCACTTCGGCGCCTCGTCCTTTCTACTACTCGTCAGTCTGGGGCTCAGCGATTGTTCCGATTGCGGAGTAGAGGGCCTGTTGTTCTCTTCTATCATGGCGTCGAAGAGCATTTCGTCGACGGCCTAGTCCAGACCCTCCATCTCCCACTTTCGATCTTCGAGAAACAAATTACTTTCCTTCGCAACCACCGGGAGGTGCTCTCGATGGACGACCTCTCCGGGTGCATCGACCACGGTTGGCGCCTGGACTCCCGGCATGTAGTACTGACTTTTGACGACGGGTATAAGAACAATCTGCGGGTAGTGGCGCCTTTGCTGAATGCCTGGAAACTACCGTTCACGGTATTCGTGAGCACCAGGCATATCTCGGAAGGCCACAGGATGCCAACTTACTACATCCGGACAGCCATGCTTTACACGCAACGCAAATCGGTACGCTTGCATAGCACTGGCCAAGCGTTCGACCTCACTAGCCGTGCCAAACGTTGGACGGCCGCGGCTATGGTTATTGCAGCGCTAAAGAGAGCTCCGCAGTGTTTGGTCCAACAGATCGTCTCAGAATGCCAGGAGATGCTCGCCCAAAGTGCCTGGGTTGACTTGAATGCGATCTTTTCCTCAGAGCAACCTATGAACTGGCTTGATGTCAACTGCATCAGAAATATGCGCGCAACGATAGGATCTCATGGTCACGACCACTCTATTCTGCACAGCGGTCAAAATGAGGAACACACTCTTCGCCAACTGCAACAAAGCAAGTCCATCATTGAGAAGAGTGTCGGACCGTGCCGGTACTTGGCCTATCCAAACGGAAAAGCAGAGGACGTTTCACGCGCTGCATATGGCTATGCCAACTGCACCGGATTTCGGCTGGCGTTCACTACCGTTCCTGGAGAGATCACGCCGGAAATCGACTGCTTGTTCGCACCGCGCATCTTTGGCGTTCTCGATTACGAGGAATTCTGTTATTTGCTGAATCGCACGGCCAGACAAAACGAGGTGTACCGTTCGACCCTATGCAGGGCAAAGGACACATTCACAGCCAAAAACGAAGGTGGCGAGCCAGGAAGCTGCTAGAAAAAGGGGGCAAAATCCCTAATACCCCTATGAGCTTCCCAACAATCAGTGGGCGACAACGGTTAAGTCCGTAGGCGGGTTTGGCGCGCCGGTTGCACCCTGCGGAGAAGCAAACTCATAGGCCCCAATGGACCGCGGGGACGGGCGAACGAGGCCGTCATGGTCGTGGCCAGTCCAATTCACGCCGTACGGCGTGACCGAGATATTCGTTCCTGCTCGAACTGCCGGGCTGCTGACTGACGTGAGGTGGAGATCTGGAGTACTGGTGCTAACTATTCCTGGATTCAGATTCAACGTTCCAGTGATCGACAAAATAGCGGTCGGAACGCCAGCGCCGTAGGCCAAATTATTCGTCCCGTATAACTGGCCAGCGTTGCAGCCTGGTCCAAAATAAGGCACTCCACTCGGCCACACGCTGGTAGTGACGCTGTAGGCTAGATTATTCCTTATATGCATGAATAGATTGGGGTCAGGCGTCTCGCAATTGTTCATGAGGTCGGCGTCTTCCAGAGCGTCCGCCGCCGTGGGATTGGTTCCGCAACTGAAAGTACTATTATTAAATACTTCCACTGTGCCCGAACCAGTGCCGTTGTTATCTCCGGTGTTTTGCACGTTGATGCATGAGAAGATCCCGCCACCATCGGGATTCTGCGGTCCGGTCCCGGCATTGTAAACCACGTTGTTATACACCGTCACGGGACCCTGGCTCGGGCCTATCGTGTCCACGATGATGCCGTCACAAATTGTGTCGTGTACCTCATTGTCGTGAATCGATATGTTATACATCGGCAGGCCCGTGTTTGCTCCAATTGGGGAGGAATGGATTTGCACACCGCGACAACCGGTAACGTTGTATACGCGGTTCCATCCCATATCCACGCCGTCACTGTCAGTCGAAAAGTACACCCCTTGCGTCTCGGAATCGTTGGAAGCGCCGTTCAGATCGTGCGCGTTGTTGCCGTAAAACAGGGTGCTGGTCGTCTGCGAGGTTTCGAAGGCCCCGTCCTGCCCCGTGTTGGTGCCCTGCGGGTTGGTAAGGTCATTCCCCACCCAGCGCCAGTTCGTTCCGCCTCCGACCAGTACCGGTTCCACTCCTCTAAGGTTGATTTCAGCTATGGTCCAATTACCTCCGCACGGTCCGCCACCGGCAGTGGAGTCCGTGCCGCGCAGCCCATAACCTGGACTCGTCGCCGGGCTTGAAGGGCCAATCTGTACGCTCGCGCCCGGGTATGCAACCAGAGCCGTAGGAGAATTTGGCGTTCCTTGACACCATTGCGTCCGCATGGTGAGCGCCGCGCTCCAGCCCTGCCCATCGTCCGCTGTTGCGCTCACTCCATTTTCCAGATAGACGATACTTCCCGCTTGCGACCCGGCAGTTTGGACGGCAGCTGGTATCGTCTTCCAAGGGCTGGCGAAGGAACCGCCATTGCTGTCATTGCCGCTATTCGATACGAAGTAGATTTGACCACTGGCTACCGAGAATGGAAGTCCATTTGAAGCTCCCGAGCTGGTGGTTACAACAAAATTGCCCGATGTACAGGTGCTATTCAACTGCACCACTATTCGTTGGTACCACAGCCACGCACTCGGCTGAGACACTATGGTCAAGCAACTAGCACCATTCAGTGTTATCGTAGGAGGGTTCAAGAAATTCCCGTAGAGCGTAACGTAAACCCCACCATTGGTGTTATAGGTTGTGTCCGAGTTGCCACTCGCGGGACCCTGTGTCAGATCAGAGAAAAATAGCACCGGAGGCGGCGTCTGCTGCGCAAGTACAATTGGAGTCACCAAAAGCCAAGCCACGAACCCTAACCATTTAACTCGCATGTTCGCACCCTTTTCCTCCCAGCACTTCATCCCATCGCCGAATGCCAGAGCTAGTCTGTGAATTTTTTGGAAGCCCGTCTCCGAGTCCATATAAACCATGATGATCGACTAGCGAATGCGGCGGGTGACATCCCTCCAGGGCCGACCTAGTTGGGCTTAGCTTAGGCTGCCCAAGAAAGCCAATCTACTGGCCTCTGGAGCGAACGAAGGACAGGCTGCTTCCCTGTCCTATACAAGGCGAGCCTGCATCCTCTCCATCTTCGCCGCTCTGCGCAATGCTGAGCTGCAATCTGCGCTCCAAATCTGCAATCCCTCGAGCAAAATCTTGAATTCTCGCTGAAGCTCACAAATCCACCCTTCATTTGCGGCTTTCACGATTCGCGAATGAACCATCCACTCGGTTTTCTTGGATTCGTAAGTCATCTCTCGAATACTCAACGCTGGGCGTATCGCGCCGCGGTTTCCGGAACATCAAGTCTTTCTCCAATGGCCAAGACTCTCGATCTGCCCGGGTCGAGCGGATGTAAAAGAAATTTTCGCTTTTCTTAACTAATTTGATGACTGCCCCGGTGCGGCCTCGTTTCCCTATCCGCTCTCGCAGCGAATAAGCTTTTCTGAATCACCGGGATCGGACAGTAACAGCTGCACTCAACCAGGTTGGCACTGCCGTTGCTGTATCTATGCCGAACCTGGGCTCACCCTGTGTGACTCTCAGGGCGGTAGCTTGCGCACACGGTTTAACCAGAACTTCTGAGCGGTCTCCTCGTTACGCTGTGCAGCCGAAGAAAGACTGGTTTGAATGCCTCGATTGAGGTGAGACAAACGTGAACTCTTTTGGAGATGCCCCCTTGCCGGACTGGTTTGCTGTTCACGCCCGGTCGCGTTATGAAAACCTTGTTTTCAGATGCCTCGCGGCCAAGGGGTACGAGTGCTTCCTGCCCACCTACTGGTGCAGGCGACGTTGGTCCGACCGTGTCAAGGAACTGGAGCTTCCTCTGTTTCCGGGCTATTTCTTTTGCAGATTTCACCTAGAAGATCGTCTCCCGGTATTAAGGACTCCGGGCCTTATCTCGATCGTTGGCATAGCGCAGAATCCGGTTCCCGTGGACGAAGCAGAGATCGAGGCGGTTCGCAAGCTCGTCAATTCGGGTCTGCGCCATCAGCCTTGGCCATATGTCAGCATTGGCCAAAAAGTGCGGATCGAGTATGGCTCGCTCTGGGGGCTTGAGGGTATTTTGCGGAGCTTCAAGGGTCGCCATCGAATTGTGGTATCCGTGACCTTGCTGCAACGTTCCGTCGCGGCCGAGATCGACCGCTCTTGGATCAGCCCCACGCTTGAGCATCTTCCTTGTCCAGCGGCAGGACCATGTAATACCCATCAACCACGCACGCAATAGATTTTCCAGGGCTCTCTTCCATAACAAGCGTGAACTCCTGTGAGGTACAGCGGCCTGTTTTCCTCCCAGCCACTGCCACCGCCTCGCGGGACATCCCAGGGGGGATAAATGACCGAACCTAGTGAAAATTGCGCGTATCCTCCAATCGCGATAAACGATCCGCGTTGGGCAGGAATCACACGTACCTACACGCCAGCCGACGTCCTCCGGCTTCGCGGTTCTTTACAAATCGAGTACACCATCGCTCGAAAAGGTGCGGAGCGACTCTGGAGACTGCTGCAGACCGAACCGTACGTCGCCGCCTTGGGCGCCATGACCGGCAACCAAGCCATCGAGCAAGTTCGCGCGGGCCTGTTGGCTATTTATGCCAGTGGCCTACAGGCCGCTGCGGATGCGAACACTGCCAGGGAGATGTACCCAGATCAGAGTCTGTATCCCTCGGACAGCGTTCCGCATCTTGTAAGAAACATCAACAAATCCTTGCAGCGTGCAGATCAGATCCATCATGCGGAAGGCAAGAGCGATGTCCATTGGTTCGCTCCCGTCGTCGCAGACGCGGCCGCAGGTTTCGGCGGAAAACTGACCACATTTGAGTTGATGAAGGCAATGATCGAAGCCGGTGCGGCGGCTGTTCATTTCGAAGATGCCTTGCCCACAGCTAAAAAGTGCGGCCCGCTGGAGGAAAAGGTTCTCGTCCCCACGAATGCCTTTATCGAAAAGCTAATTGCTGCGCGTCTGGCCGCGGATGTGATGAATGTTCCAACTTTGCTGATTGCTTGCACCAACGCTGAACCGGCACGTCTGATTGAATGCGATTCCGCTCCGTGTGATCGCGAATTCACAACTCCAGACAAAACTCCCGAAGGTTATTTCGGATTCCGTGGCGGACTGGACGCCGCCATCGCCCGGGCTCTCGCCTACGCGCCTTACGCGGACGTGTTGTGGTACGAAACGTCCTGTCCGGACCTCAAACATGCCCAGAAATTTGCTGATGCTGTTCACAAACGATTTGCCGGAAAATTGCTTGCCTATAACTGCTCACCTTCTCTTAGCTGGGTCAAGCAGCTCGATGGCACCACCATTCGCAACTTCCATGTTGCGCTCAGCGGCATCGGCTACAAGTTGCAACTGGTCACTTTGGCTGGCTTCCACTCTCTGAATCTCAGCATGTTCGACTTAGCTCGCGACTACCGCGAAACCGGCATGGCAGCCTATGCCCGCTTGCTCGAGAGCGAATACCAGCTAGCTGAAAGTCACGGTTATGAAGCTAATCGGCACCAGCGCTTTGTGGGCACTGGATACTTTGACGATGTTGCGCAAACGATTTCGAGTGGTGTTTGCAAGGCCCACCGTGAGCGGAACTGAGCAAAACAGAGAAAACGCACTTCGGATCGTGCCGGATAGGGAGGTACTATGAATTCGAAATCGAGCGACTGGCTCCTCCGCGCAATTATCCTGTGTTGCTGTATTTTGTTCTTTGGTCTCCGCTGTTGGGCCCAACCGCAGCAGGGCAATCTCAAGCCTGTCGCTGGCCCCGTCCATAATGCGGCTCGCAACGATGCAAACGTAACCATATCTGCATCGAACGGCAAGCCGCATGACGAAGCCTTTGTGATCGGTTCCGACGATATTCTTTCCGTAGACGTCTGGAAAGAAGCGGAAATCTCCCGTACGGTTACCGTCAGATCGGATGGGAAAATCACTCTGCCCCTTGTCGGCGAACTTCAAGCCAGTGCCAAAACACCCAAGCAACTCGAAGATGAGATTATTAGCAAGCTGTCGGGCTACATCTCCGACCCTGCTGTGACTGTGATCGTTCAAGAGATCCGCAGTAAGCGGTTCAATATCCTCGGCCAAGTTGTCCATCCTGGATCCTACGTTATTAGCAGCTCCACCACCGTTCTGGACGCGATTGCCCTTGGCGGTGGATACCGTGATTTTGCCAAACAAAAATCGATCTACATCCTCAGACGAAACCCCGATGGAACCGAGAAGCGGCTGCTTTGTAACTACAAAGAAGTGATTAAGGGCCGCCACCCTGAGCAGAACATAAAACTTGAACCGGGCGACACCGTAGTTGTCCCTTGAAGGCCGCTATGGTTCGACACGCCAAGGCTATCCTTATCATCATCCTGTTTCTCGCCGGTTTGCCGCTCGGCACCCGTGCGCAGGCGCTCGACCCAATCTTCACAAGCGACCAACCAATTGCGCCTCCTCCCATCCTGAATGGTCAAGGTCCGTCGCTAGTCTTCGAAAGCGAAAAGGGGCCGCGCAACAGTGTATTCGGTGGGATTAGTTTTACGGACGCGTTCACCGACAACATGTATATGTCCAGCACCAATACCGAGAGCACCTTTAGCTACTTGCTCCAGCCATATATCGGGATCGCGCAATCGACTTCACGACTCAATTGGGACGCCAGCTTCGCGACCGGATTCTTCTTTTATCAGCACTTGGGCAACGAAAACCAGTGGTCAAAGAACGTCGTCGTGGACCTCAGCTATCGGCTCACTGAACAACTCAACCTCCGGCTGAGTGATACATTTTCTGACACCTCCGGGCTGTTCTCCGCCGCCAACCCTGTGGCCACGTCATCCGGCATTGGGGTCGTCGAGCAGTCTAACAATTCGTTGCTACTTTCTCCTGTACAGCGAACTGTGGGAAACAGCAGCCTCGGCGAGTTGAGCTATCAGCTTAGCCCCGACAGTGAGGCTGGAGTTCGCGGAACTTTTACGCTGCTCGACTATCCCGGTTCCTCGTCGGATTCCTCCTTCGGCCCGCTCTACAATTCGCTGACTTATTCGGGTGAGGCCTTCTACAATCAGCGACTGTCACTTCGGCAGTGGTTGGGGGCTTCCGTGCGGGTGCAAACTATCGACACGCAACCATGGATCGGCCGCACCAACACGGCGTCGCTGCTCCTATATTACGGCGCACAGCTTCGTCCGGGCACTACACTCTCGTTTTTTGCGGGACCCGAGTACTACGACAGCTCTCGGCCGCCAGACATGGTAACTAGTCAGGGGTTATTCTACGGCCACCAGTGGACGCCGGCGTTGGGAGCAACATTCAATTGGCAAGGCGAAAGCACCAGCGCCTTCGCAGCGTATTCCCGCCAAGTCAGCGATGGGGGAGGCCTTTACTCAGCAGTGACGCTTCAGCAAGAAAATGCCGCGCTGCGGTGCCAATTGAGCGAACGTCAAGCCGTCACCGTGGGCTTCACGCACTCCGACAATGAACCTCTCGGTACCGCTCAAAACTACAGCTCTCTCTCTGCCTCCGCCAACCTCGAACACCTACTCACCAGGAATCTGGTGCTGCGGCTTGGGTATGCCCGACAGCGACAGGAATTGCCCTACAGCCAGCAGATGGCGTCGGCTAACCTGGCGTGGGTCTCGGTGACCTATAACTTTATGCGCGCCTTTGGCAGGTAGCTCCTTCAAGGATACCGGTGCATCAACTCGGCAAGTCGCCGCGGTATTGCTGATCGAGAAACATAAGTCCGTTGGGGGATCTTCTATGGCGGTCTCATCTTTAGCACGACTGATTACACAACTGGCAGCATATTGGAGTGTAGTTGTTAAGTACCGGTGGCCATGCCTTATCGGAACGCTCGCGCTGACGCTGGTCTTTACCACGATTATCGCCATGCTTCCAAACCTCTATGAGGCCACCACCACGATCCTCGTTGATCCACAACAGGTTCCGGAAAAATATGTGAGTGCCGTCGTCAGTCCAGATTCCTACGCCAGACTAAACACACTCACCCAACAGGTGCTCAGCAGAACTCGCCTTCAGGAGGTCATCGACAAATTCCATCTTTATTCCGATCGTCACAACCTCTCCCCGGAAGAGAAGGTCGAAGAAATGCGCCGCGACATCTCCTTCGACGTCAAGCAAGGTTCGGGTATGGAGCTCAGCACGTTTTCTCTAACTTATCAGGGCAAGCAACCAGTAACGGTCGCTGCGGTTGCCAATGAACTGGCAGACAGTTTCATCCACTGGAACATCCAGAGCCGAGATGAGCAGGTTTCTGGAACTCGGGACTTTCTCTCCGCAGAATTGATGACCGCTAGGCGCAACCTAGAACGGCAAGAGAATGCTCTGCGCCAGTTCAAAATGAGCCATTTAGGCGAGACGCCCGACCAAACGCCCAACAATCTAGTGGTTATGACAGGGCTTCGTTCTGCTCTTCAGGCCAACGCCGACGCCATGAACCGCCTCGATGAAGAAAAAATGCTATTAACCCACTCGCCGGAACCAACCAACTCCAGCACCATCCCTCCTGCTGTGCCCACGGAACGAGACCTGCTGGAAGTGCAAAAGCGGGAGTTGGAAGCAAAGATTGAACAGCTACGCCTGCATTATTCCGATCGCTACCCCGATGTAATTAGGGCAACACATCGGCTGGAACAGATCAAATCCCAACTACAAGCCCTGCCCCCGGATACCACCGGTCCAACGGCCGACGTCAGTGCGGCAAAATCAGATGTACCCGTTCGTCTGGCGATCATCGACAAGGAAATGAAGAAGCTCGAGGCAGACCGCGATCGCATTCAATCTCAGATGGAATCGTACCAGGGCAAAGTAGATGTTGCGCCGCTTCGGGAGCAGGAATTGTTGGAGCTGTCTCGCAACTATGACACCTCGAAACAGCATTATCAGGCTCTGCTCGACAAGAGCTTCAATATTGCCATGGCTGCCGATCTGGAACAGAACCAAAAGGCAGAACGCTTTAGGGTTCTTGATCCGGCGCGTGTCCCCGAAAAACCAGTCAAACCACCACGCAAGAAACTCATTGCCGCATCCGGAATCCTGTCTTTCGGGCTTTCCCTTCTCATCCTATTCGTCAAAGAAGAGGTCAACCCGGTCGTCAAGACTGAGATGGACCTGAAGCCCTTGCTCCCATCGGCCGTGCGTATTTGGGGTTTCGTTCCCCGAATTGAGGTAACCGCGGACACGCTTCGGGCACGACGGTGGGCGATCGGCGCATCGGTCCTTTGCATTTTACTTTGTGTGGCGATCTTCGGAGTGATCTGGCAGATTCATCCTCTTTGATTTGGTATGAACGCTGAAGTTTTGAGCAATAAACGTACCGCTGCCCAGGTGACTGACATGAGCGATAGGCCAACAGCAACAAATGAAGTCGCAGCAAAGCACTGGACCTTAACCATCGAAACCGTTGCGTCGGCCACCAATGGCCAGACGACCGACGCATCATCATCTGCCGTCGTGCCGGGTTGCTTGCCCCGAGTGGAACCTGAATTGGTCCGCAGTTCACAGTCGGATTCGCCTCAGGTCACCGCCCCGGCCTTGCCACAAGTTGATGCCGAACGGATTCGTAGTACCAGGGACGACTCGGTTACCCCTACAACTGACAGTCGGCATACAGTGGAATCTGAAGTGATTCAAGACTTGAATGGACACCCCGATGGAGTGGCAATCGAGGCTTCATCTCCAGTGGAACGTGAAACCGTTAGCACTTCCAACAGAGAACTTACTGCAGTCATGGGAGACTCCTTGCCGCTGACAAAACCTGAAAACGCTGGCAGTTCCAACGCAGCACCTGCTGCGGTCACCGCAGACTCCTTGGTGACAGAACCTCCAATCCGTTTGGCAATCGCTCCAGTCTCTGGACAACAAATTGCGGCGCCGACAACAGAATGGACCACCAAAAAAAACCTCGAGCCCTTCCGCGACTTTGAGTCAGCAAATGGCTACCGTCACCTAACCTTATTAGCCAACGAGGAAGCGCGTCTAGTTTTTCAAACGGCGCCTAACGGGTTAGCGGCCGAGCAGTTCCGCCTGCTACGCCGTACGCTCACTCGGGAATTTGAGGGTGGCGCCGTTTTGTTGATTACAAGTCCCGCGATGGGGGATGGAAAGACCCTAACTTCTGTCAACCTGGCCTCCTGTTTGGCTGAGTCAGGTCAGCCAACGCTTCTCGTAGAAGCCGATATTCGCCGGCCCACCATCCGTCAAATTCTCAGTGCCGAAGTCGAACCGCCCGGAGTCGAAGACGTTTTGGCTCGCAACGTGGAACCGCGTCGCGCGGTTTACGGAATTAAGGAATTAAACCTTTACGCAGCGATGGTCACCAGGATTCCCGACTATCCTGCTCAGCTCATCGGTGGACCTGGTGTCAAGCATCTCTTGGCTTGGGCTCGCGAGAACTTCCTGTGGGTTGTGCTCGATGCCCCTCCCACGCTACCTGCTGCAGATGTCTCCGAGTTGTTGCCATTCGCAGATGCTGCGGTGCTCGTAATCCGTGCCCAAAGTACGCCACGCGAACTGGCCAAGCAAGCGGTCGAGATTCTCGGAAAGCATCTCCGTGGAGTGATTTTCAACGAAGTTACCGTGGATTCTAATCCCCACTACCGCTACCTGAACAATTATTACGACCCACAGAAATCGAACTCGAAATCACGGGGAAGCCACTTGGTTAAACGAACCAAGTCCATGTGACATCGATGTTGCATCGACTCCTTCGATGTGTGTGGGCTAATTTCCTGGCGGCCAGTGGAGGCCTATGGTTGGCGAAGCATCGACTTCGCAAAACCGGGGCGGTAATCGCACTCACCTTCCACAGGGTCCTCGACGACGGCGATCACCAACGAACCTGTAGCCTTGAGGGAATGGTCATTCGAAAACAGACATTTCAAGAACTGTCAGCATACGTGGCGATTTGCCATGAACCTGTGGACCTGCGAGCCGCACAACCCGGAGTCCAGTGTAGAAAACTCCCGATTGTATTCACTTTTGATGACGGCTGGGTCGATACATGCACCGTAGCTTTTCCGATCGCCCGTGAATATCAGATCCCGTTGGTAGTGTTCGTTTGTCCTGGATTGCTTGACGAGACCACTCCCTTTTGGCCCGAGCGGTTGGTCGCGCTGATGCGCGAAGCAGGTTCCTCACTGGGAAGCGACGAAGCCGAACGGCTCATCGAGCGTCTAAAACGGGCCTTGCCTGAGCAACGAGAACAGTACATAGCGAACCTTCGCGAGAAAGCACAGGGAAGCGCTAGCCAAGTTGAGTCGATGAGCGGAGACCGCACGTTGTCCTGGGCCGCCCTTCGTGAGATGGCAGAACGAGGAGTGTGCATTGGGTCACACACTCAGACGCACCAGATTCTGACGATGATTTCGGCGGATTCGGCTCGTCGGGAGCTTCGTGAATCGAAAGCATCCATTGAGAGCATGCTTTCAGAGTGCTGCGACACCTTCGCCTATCCGAATGGGAATTGGTCACCCGAAACGCGAAATTTCGTCGCCGAGGCAGGGTACAAGCTGGCTGTGACCACCATGAGCGGAGCGTGGACAAAGCATGGTGACCCGCTTGCTATTCCGCGAGTCAACATATTTGAAGATAAGGTAATTGGATGGAACCGGCGATTTTCTGTGACCATGTTCGAATATGCGACATTCTGGAAGGCTTGGAGAGCAATGGAAGCTAACTCCAAAATGCCCGCTGCGTACCAAAGATCCAGTCAGGTTCCCGCTTGAGCGCTCACCCCAGAGCCCTGAGCCAAAACAATGACCGTTCTCTCCCTCATTAGCAGCGAAGGTTATTACGGCGCCGAGAACATGTTGGTCACATTGGCACAGAATTTGTGCCAACTAGGTTGTCGATGTCTCATCGCAGTGTTCTTTGACCCTCGCTCTCCTCACCCAGAAGTAGCCGAGCGTGCTCGCCAACGCGGGTTGACGGTGGAAATGGTGAAGTGCCGCGGGAAATTGGACTGGAGCACGGTCCGCCAACTCCGCGTGTTGCTCCTTAAACATAACGTCGACATCGTCAACCCACACGGCTACAAGGCTGATCTGTACGCGTACGCCGCATTCCGCCCGACCCGCAGCGCCCTAGTGGCGACGGTTCATAACTGGCCCAGCAGGCGCTTGAGTATGCGCGCCTACGCGGTGCTCGACAGATTCGTCTTGAAAAGATTCGACAAGGTAATCGCTGTGTCCGAAGTGCCCTCGAACATTCTCAGGCGATCGCGTGTGGCGCCGAACAAAATAGTCATAATTCCTAACGGCGTCGATGTCCAGCGATTCGACCTCCTAGCGCCATCTTTGCGGAAAGAGATTGCATCAGACGGCGCCATCCTGGTCGGCTTCGTCGGACGACTCGTGCCCGAGAAGGGTGGGGAGGTTCTGTTGCATGCCGCTCAGCAAGTCCTTATTGACCGCACCGGAATCAAGTTTGTCTTCGTGGGAGAAGGTCCTTCTCGAAAACAATGGGAAGCGCTGGCAAGACAACTCAACATTGGGAAGCAAGTTGTATTTCTGGGTGCGCGAGGTGATATGCCCGGAGTCTACGCGTCACTCGACATCGTCGTGCTTCCCTCCTTGATCGAATCCTTGCCCATGTGCCTGCTCGAAGCCATGGCAGCCGGAAAACCAGTCATTTCGACTCGAGTGGGCGCGGTTCCCCGGCTGCTCGCTTCGGAGCAAATTGGACTTTTGGTCGAGCCCGGCCGTGTAGACGCGCTGTCCACTGCAATTCTCCGATTGCTTAAAGATCGCGAGCTGGCAGTACGCCTGGGCAAAACCGCGCGTCAACACGTTGCCCGCAACTTCTCCGCTCAGTCCATGGCAAAGAACTATGTTTGGCATTTTAAACATGCTCTCGCCAATCACTGCGGAGCACGTCGGAATCAAACTGCATGGGAAGTAAGCCCCAGATGAATGCCCAGAATCCCCCCCGGGTGTCAATCATTGTTGCTTGCCGTAACGAGATCACCCACATCCGTCGCTTCCTCGACTCTTTGCTCTCGCAAGACATGCAAGATATATGCTGGGAAGCCGTCCTCGCCGACGGATTGAGTGATGACGGCACCCGTGAAATCCTCGACGAGTATTGCTCGCAACACTCACAGTTGAGGGTTCTGCCGAACCCGGGTCGCATTGTGTCTAGCGGATTGAATGCGGCCATTCGAGCGGCTCGTGGAGACATCATCATTCGCATGGACGCGCACTCCTGGTATGCAACCTCATATTGCCGTCTTTGTATCGAAACTCTGGAGCATACACATGCAGATTACGTCGGTGGTCCGGTAGTGGCTCAAGCCGAGGGAGTTTTGCCACGCGCGGTGACGGCAGCCTTCCATTCCCGTTTCGCTACCGGGGGGTCCAGCAGATTCCGCGAGCCAAACTACCAAGGCTGGGTCAACACGTTGCCCTACGGCGCATGGCGCAAAACCACTCTGGAAAAAATTGGGCTGTTCGACGAATCGTTAGTTCGCAACCAAGACGATGAATTGAACATCCGCCTCCTAAGCGCAGGCGGCAAGATCTGGCAAACTCCGGCTCTGCGATCCTGGTACAGCCCCCGCTCCAGGTTGTCCAAGCTGTTTCATCAATATTTCCAATACGGCTTTTGGCAAGTACCGATTCTCCGCAAACATAGGAACCTTAGTTCCTGGCGCAAATTTGTACCAGTCGCGTTTGTGTTCATGAATGTAACGGCTGTAGTGACGCTGATCTTCGGTGCCCTGGATCATTCCTCCTCATTCCGGCCGATACTCCTCCTATGGCTTATTCTTCTTGCTGCTTACCTTTTCCTTGATCTCTTCGCTTCCCTGCTCGCAGCACATCGACACGGGTGGGACACCCTTCTCTACCTGCCATTAATCTTCTGCATTTATCACCTTTCCTTTGGCCTGGGATTCCTGGTGGGTTTTCTAAGGCTAGCCTTGCCCGAAGGAAAGGCGTTCTCGACGTCAGTCGATTCCGCGTGGACCAGGCTTACTCGATGACCAAGGGCGATCCGATTGATAGCACTATGCCTGTACCCATTCAGGTTCCGTATCACCGGCCCAGCATCGGCCAAGAAGAAATTCAAGAAGTCGTGCGAACCCTGGAATCCGGTTGGCTCACTACCGGACCGCGCACCCAGCAGTTTGAGCAGGAATTTCGAGAATACGTTCAGGCACCGCACGCTCTCGCCGTGAACTCGTGCACGGCGGGTCTCCATCTTGCATTGGCGGCCTTGAACATTGGTCCGGGAATGGAGGTCGTCACCACTCCTCTGACCTTCTGCTCAACAATCAACGTAATCTTGCACGTCGGGGCGACACCGGTTCTCGCAGATATTGGGCCCGACGGGAATATAGATCCTTGTTCGGTCGCTGCCCGCATAACCGAACGGACAAAAGCCATAATACCAGTTCATTTCGCCGGACTGCCGTGTGAAATGGATGCCATCTGGGAATTGGCTGCACGCCATCACTTGTACGTGATTGAAGACAGTGCCCACGCGGTTGGCTCTCATTATCGTGGTTTGCCGATCGGCGGTGGCAATCGGAAGACGCGCCCTCTAAGTGATGCGTCGGTATTTAGTTTCTACGCCACGAAAAACATGACCACAGGCGAAGGCGGCATGGTAACGACCTGTGACGGGGAACTAGCCGACTCCTTGCGAATCCTTTGTTTGCATGGGATTAGCAAAAACGCATGGAATCGTTACTCGGATCGTGGAAGCTGGTACTACGAAGTCTTGAGGCCGGGTTTCAAATACAATCTCACGGACATTCAATCCTCTGTAGGGATACACCAACTCAGGAAACTGGAGACGTTTCTCAAGCTCCGCACCGAGTACGCCCGCGCGTACAACCAGGCATTCGCCAACGTGGAAGAATTCGAGATTCCGCCCGACAAGGATTACTGTCGCCATTCCTGGCATCTCTACTCCCTGCGACTCAATCTCCACAAACTCCAGATCGATCGCGAGGAGTTCATCCTGGAACTGAAACGCAAGGGCATCGGCACCAGTGTTCATTTCATTCCCATTCCACTCCATCCGTTCTTTGCTTCGCTCGCGCAACGAACCGAAAATCAATGTCCACGCGCGCTGTCGTTGTATCCACGAATGCTCTCGCTCCCGCTCTATCCGGCAATGACCGAATCGCAGGTCAACTGGGTCATCGAGTCCGCCAAGGACATCGCCCGCAAGAACCGCAAAATGCGAATGGTTTCCGTTGCCACCGCAGCCGAAAATGCTTAATGGTAAGGTCGCTCAAACGGCCACCTCCAGTTCCCTGCTTGCTGTCGTCAGAAGCTGAACAAAATCACTTGTCTGACTTTTCTCTCTTGAATCTCTAATTTTGGAGGACAACGATGCGACGTCGGCTCAGTTACCGCGATGCCCTTCCACGGGTCATCGCTGACTTTCTCATCGTGCACTCAAGCATGATTGGTGCCCTTGCCGTTTCCGTCGCCTATCAACTGGCATGGGGTACCGGAACGGAGGCCCAACAACTAATTACCGATTTTGCGCGATATTACGTTAGGTTTTTTTGGGTCATGTCCCCTATATTCCCCATAACCTTCGCCCTACTCGGTTTTTACACCCACACGCGAAGTTACGAAGGCAAGCGCAAGAATCTGGCCCTGGTTCGCGGTGTGGCTGTAGCAGTAATACTCTTCTTTGGTGTTAATTGGCTTGTTGGAAACACAACGGTAGGACGCAGCGTAGCCTTTCCCTTTGTCGTGCTTGCCAGTTTCGGTCTCTGCTTTTCGCGTTTCCTAAAGAACTACCTGGAGGCGCGCTTCGAAATAAAAAGTCGGAACGAGTTTTCTACCCCCGATCGTGATAATCATGTGCTTGTCGTCGGCGGAGCTGGATACATCGGTTCACTGTTATGCGAGAAGCTTGTTCAACACGGCTACAAAGTCCGGGTTTTGGACGCGCTCCTCTATGGTCGCGAGCCATTGCGGGCTGTCGAAAATCACCCACGCTTCGAATTGATGATGGGCGATTGTAGAAATATGCAAGACGTCGTCCGAGCGGTCCAAGGCGTAAACGCGATTGTCGATCTCGCAGCAATCGTGGGCGACCCAGCGTGCGAGCAGGATCGTGCGGCTGCGCTGGAAATTAACTACGGCGCCACCCGCATGATGATCGAAGTAGCCAAAGGAAATGGCGTCGAGCGATTTGTCTTCGCCTCCAGTTGCAGTGTCTACGGCGCAACCGACGAAGAAGTCGACGAGCAGGCAAAAGTCAGTCCAATTTCTGTCTATGCGCAGACCAAAGTCGATTCTGAGCGAGCTCTGCTGGCGGCGGCAGGCCCGCAATTCCACCCTACCATCCTTCGCCTGGCTACCGTGTTTGGTCTGGGGTATAGGCCAAGATTTGACCTGGTGGTTAACTTGCTGAGTGCCCGTGCGAAGCAGGACGGCAAGATTACCGTTTTCAATGGCCAGCAATGGCGGCCGTTTATTCACGTGCGCGACGTCGTGGAAGCCGTCATCCTTGTTCTTGAAGCTCCCGTCCGCTTCGTAGCTGGCGAAATCTTCAACGTCGGCGATCCTCGCTTGAATTACACGCTTCAGCAGGTAGCCGAGACCATTCGAGAAGTGTTTCCTGACACCCGCGTCGAAAATGTTGCCAACTCGGATCTGCGGAATTATCGGGTCAACTTCGACAAAATACGCCATCGTCTCAATTTTCAAGCGCACCATACCATGCGTAACGGTGTCGACGAATTACGCGCGGCATTCGATGGGCGACTCATCATCGACTACAAGGATTTGCGATATCACAACCAGCGATTTTTGGAAGTTGCGGGCGTCGTCAGAAACAAAACAGATGTCGATTCTCTGCTCATGGATGCGTTTGCCCGTGTCGTCTAATTGAAATTTATCCGGAACTACCTGAGCCGCGGATTTACATTATGTTTAACTTTGGATTATCGGGAATCGTCCCTTACGTCATGTATGGCGCAGGGATATGCGCCTTTTTCCTCAGTATTTTCTGGAAGCCGATCGTCGGAGTGTATTACTTGGTCCCGCTCATACCGCTTCAGACCTTACGCTATAAGTTGATTGGCTTCCCGCTGGGTCAAAGTGTGGTGGACATCATTCTCCTTGGTGTTCTAGTAGGTCTGCTGATTCGTAGCCGGACGATTCTTCTGTCCACCCCGTGGAACCGAATACTGAGCATCTACTGCTTCTATACGTTCGTCTCATTGTGTCTGGGTTCGTTCTATCTTCACCGGCCCCTTCCGCTGTGGATTGGTGATTCCCGTCTAGCCGACTGGAAAAATTACATGGTCATGCCCCTACTGTTGTTTGTCGTCGCTGCGTCGATTGAGGAAAAACGCCAGATCAGGGTCATCCTGTGGCTGATGATTTTCGCGATTTTCGCCTTGAACCGAGACTTCTGGGACACCGTAGGGGGACGCGACTATTCCGGTTTTTCCTACGATCTGCGCGACGCAGGAGGTATGGGCTATGCAGGTGTGAACGGTTTCGCTGCCTTTGAAGCTCAGGCTTGCATTTTGCTGCTGGTCTTGACCGCCTTCGAGAAGCGTTGGCGCAACCGCATCGCATATTGGTCTTTAGCCAGTTTTTCCGCCGTGTGTCTGATGTTTTCGTTCTCGCGTGGAGGCTATCTCGCTTTTCTGGTAGGTTGCCTGTTCCTTGGCTTGGTGAAGCAGCGCAAGTTACTCATATTGCTGGCGGTTTTCTTGGCGACTTGGGCAAGCCTGGTACCTCCCGCTGTTCAGCAACGTGTGTTCATGACTTACGACAAAAACACTCACGAGCTTGATCATTCCTCGGAAACTCGCGTGAACCTGTGGGAAGAAGCGATGCAAATTTATGACACCAATCCCCTGGTGGGCGCCGGATTTTTTACCTATGCGTACACCAGCCATTACAATGGTTACAAAGATACCCACAATCTGTTCGTGAAAGTTCTGGTTGAGACTGGTGTTGTGGGACTGCTCTTATTCCTCTGGCTTCTGGTAAAAACCTTCACCGCAGGCTATCAACTCTTCCGGCGATCCGGGGATCCGTTTCTGTGTTCCATCGGCCTGGGTCTGTCGGCGTGGGTGATCTGTGCGCTCGTGGCGAATCTTTTCGGAGATCGATGGACCTACTTACAAGTGAATGGCTTCATGTGGGTGCTGGCTGGTCTAGTTTCGCGATCTTTGTTATTTGAGGAGGAAGCCGCTCGCACAAAAGACCAAGCCCCCGCGCCCGATGTTGACGTTGGCTCCGCAGCAACCGAGGAACCGGTCCCGATCGCCGTTCTCTAATTGTGTTTCTTCTTGACTTCTCCCTTTATAGAACTAACCGAGATGTGAATAGAAAATCACCCTTTTGTTTTCATTATGAGTGTACCTCATCCAATTCCCCTTGCGAATGCCGGCCCCCGTCGACTCACGTCTATTCTGCGAGACGCTGGGTACACTTTTGACGCTGTCAAGGGGCGGCTTGGCACAGAATACCGACAGTGGCTTCCGGAGGGAGCCGGCATAACCGGGCAATTGTTGACCTTTCTCCGGGCTGCCAGCATGTATGCTGACATCGGAACTCGAATGTTGTCCCCTGCCAGTCCGGGTATTCTCGGTAGGATCTCCGATTATTTCCGGAATAGAGGGCCGAAAGATAGCCTAGACGCGCTGATTTGGCTTTTTTTACTTAACGAGCCGGTAAAAACGACGTCCCTCCGCTACATCTTCGCACATAAAGACATCGATGCATTGGCGGCTATGAACTTGATTCGATTGGACGGAGCCTATGCCATATGTGATCTCGCACTATTCGAATGTGCAGGCCTCTTTTTGGCGACTGACGCCAAGGTCAGACCTCCAGCCGACATAAACCGCGTCATGCCGTTGATTCCGGAGTCTTTTGATTTTGTCAGTTCCACATCCCGAAAGCCGGTGAATTCAGCTTTGGACCTTTGCACGGGGTCGGGAGTGCATGCCCTCGTAGCAACACGCCATGCCAAACACGTCGTCGCTACTGACATCAACCGACGGGCGTTACGTTTCGCAGAGTTCAACGCTTGGTTTAACGATATTACGAACATTGAGTTTCGTCACGGTGATCTGTTCCGCGCCGTCCAAGGCAGAGCTTTTGACCTCGTTCTTGCCAATCCACCGTATATGCCAGACACTAATAGCTCCCCAAAGGACAACTTCTACTGCGGCGGCAAAAACGGTGACGTTTTGTGGTCACAAATAATACATGGCCTCGAAGAGCATTTGCGCCCTGGCGGGCTCTGCCAGATCATTCACATGATTATTCTTTTCGGCAACGAACGTTGTGAGGATAAAATCCGAGCCTTACTTGGCCCTCTCGCAGACTTTTGCAACGTCGTGATTTGCTCCAATCCCATCACCTTTCGGAACGAGCATACCGAGACCGCAAGGTCAGTCGATTTCGGCGTTACAAGCATTAAACGATGCGCGAAACCTGAAGGAGCGTTCCACATTCGTGTGCCTTTCCGCCCGCCCTTACCGTTTGATGTGTCTGACCTGCTTTTGGCCCTTGGGCAAGCGTCCTGTGCCGAGGAACGAACGCTCCTCTGCAAACACCATTTTTCCCGATCGAGGCGAAACAGAATATTACGAGGCACCACACTAATCGGGTCAGTCAGTTTTGCGTTGTGCTGTGCTCTGCTCTTGCGTAGTGCACTGCCCGTTTCGTGGTTACATGATGAGCTGGGCGTCCATTTTCTGTCCAAGAATAATCGAACAGTCTGCTGATGTCCGTTCAGGACATTCCGCCAGGATTGAAATGGCCGAATTAGCGTCCTGCGAGGGGAACATTTCGTGACCGCTCCGGTACAGTCGATAACCGACAGAAACAAAATCCGAACGGACTGCTCTGCCGTGCTGGGCTCGCCCGGCCCCAACATGAGTTCACACTCGCACCGCCGCTTGGGTTCTTGCCTTCGAGTCTTGACAGGGAGTCTGAGTCTTTGCGAAGAAGGTACCTCGTCAGCGTGAGTAAAGGTTAGCGGACATGGCAAATCACCTAAAGCATCTACTCCCCGCAATGGTCTTCATCGGGGCCCACATGGAGTCTCGCGCTCCGTTCATGTATCTAGTCGAGCACGGCTACAACATCACAGGCTTTGTGACACTCGACGTAGGCAGTCTGCAGAAGATGGCCGGCGGAGTGGATTTGTCAGGCACCGCTGAACGCGCGGGAATTCCCGTTCTTCGTGTGAGGAACGTCAACGAACCGAATGCCAACACCTGGATTTCTTCGAAGGCTCCCGACGTGCTGCTGGTCGTAGGCTGGACTCAGTTGCTGGATGCAGAACTTCTTAGGGTGCCGAAATTTGCGTGTCTAGGTTTTCACGCATCCTTGTTGCCCAAGTATCGAGGCCGCGCGCCCGTAAATTGGGCCATCATTAACAACGAAACCGTTACTGGTAACACGATGATCATCCTCGAACCAAACGCCGACACAGGGGACATCGTCGCCCAGAGAACAATTCCGATTTTCAACGAGGATACCTGTCGAACCATCTACGAGAAAGTCGGTCAGACCGAAGTCGAAATGCTGGAAGAAGTTTTACCTCTGATTCAACAAGGCATTCTTCCTCGTCGCAAACAAGATGATCGTCAAGCTACCGTCATGCCGAGGCGCAGACCCGAGGATGGCCGAATCGATTGGACGCGTTCCACGCGCGAGATCTACAACTGGATTCGTGCGCTAACCGCGCCGTACCCTGGAGCATTCTCAGTCGTCGACGGTAAACATCTATGGATATGGTTTGCCTGCGCAGATAGTGAAATTATCGAACGCGATGGTTTTGCGCCTGGCGATGTTGCGCGAGATCCAGAGGGATGGCCTCTGATTGCTACAAGTGATGGCTGGATTCGCGTACTCGAGGTACAGCTCGAAGGTAGCTCGAGATTGTCGGGAAGAGAAGCGGCTCAAAGTCTCCTGCTTCCGGGGACTTGCTTAACTGAGACGTCAGAGATTGCGAAATGAAAATTCTCCTGATTGCAGCCCATCCTGATGACGAATTACTCGGTGTTGGCGGTACGATCGCCTGGCACATCGCCAATGGTGACCAAGTGAAAGTCGCCGTGATGTGCGAAGGAATCTCCGCAAGATTCTCAGACGAGGGACGTTATGAACTCGGCAGAAGCAACCGTACGCGTACCGGTTTTGTCAACGGCCGAACCGCCCTCGCCGAAGGTGCATCAGAAAACGGGCGACCGCGTTGCTACGTTCCCGAGCGATTCGATGGAGTGAAGCGAGAGACTTATGCTGCGGCCCGCATTCTTGGTGTGATGGACTTGCACGTAGGGGACCTCCCAGATCAGCGTTTGGAGACTCTGCCACTCAGCGATGTCGTAAAGCAAATCGAACTCCTAGTCTCAGACTTCGAACCCGACGTTGTGTACACACACTTCGCGGGAGACATCAACCGCGACCACCGCGTGCTCACCGAAGCGGTTTTGGTTGCCGTGAGACCTTATTCGGCGCCGCACGTCAGAGAGATTCTCATGTTTGAAACACCGTCTTCGACGGAATGGAGCTCACCTTCGCTCGCCCCGTCCTTCCAGCCGAATGTCTACGTGGATATAACACCGTTCCTGGAACAGAAAATCGCGGCATTCAATTGTTATTCGGCAGAAGGCAGACCTTATCCGCATCCGCGCAGTCCTCAAGCGCTCACAGATCGAGCCCGCTATTGGGGAAGCCTAATCAACCGTGAAAGCGCCGAGCCCTTTATGTTAGTGAGGTCAACACGATAATGCGGCGCTTGGTTGACATCCTCGTTGCAGCTTTGGTCCTCGTCTTCCTCACTCCGATCTTCGTCGCGGTCAGCCTGATCATCGTCCTGGGATCGCCTGGGAACGCATTTTATGGGGGTTGGCGTATCGGGAAGAACGGGACGCGATTCCGTATGTGGAAATTCCGCACCATGGTTACCGGCGCGGATCGCATGGGCGGTTCAATCGCGGCAACTGGCGACCCCCGAATCACAGGAGCCGGTCGCTTCCTACGCGCAACAAAAATTGATGAACTGCCTCAATTCTTCAACCTACTTCTCGGAGACCTGACACTCGTGGGGCCGCGACCGGAAGACCCGGCCATCGTCGCACATTACACGCCGGAACAGCTGCAAACTCTTAGAGTGAAGCCGGGAATCACCGGGCCAGGGCAAATCTATTACACTACGGATCAAGTCGCCTCCATCCCCGCTGGTGTAGCCGTCGATCAATATTATCTTGAGCATCTATTGGACAAAAAACTGCGCCGCGACCTCGACTACTTAAAGCTTCGAACTCCGCTATCGGACTGTCGTGTGATCTGGCAAACCATCGTGCTCATGGCTCGCGCCTTGGCGAGTGCCGTTCGGTAAGCTAATAAGCCATCGAGTTAAATTTGGAAAGTATCTATTAATGTCAATGAAAGCAATGTCCCTCGCCTACCATGACGTAGTTGATGGCAGGCCCCTCCTGGAAACTGACATTCGGCCCGCAGTTGCTTTGTACACACTTACGCGGGACAGTTTTCAGGAACACTTGCGATCGATCGGGGAACGGCATGCCTCTGTCGAGGTGATCCGGGGTTTTCGGCAGTGGGGAAAGCGGGTGCCGGCATTCTTAACGTTCGATGATGGCGCCGTGAACGCCTATTGCGCTGCCGACGCACTCGAGACCCAGGGATGGCGGGGACACTTTTTTATCACCACGAATTGGATTGGTAGGCCCAACTTTATGGATCGTCAACAGATCCGGGAATTGCATACACGCGGTCACGTGATTGGCAGCCATTCATGCTCGCATCCCGAACGCATGTCTCATCTCACCTGGAAACAGTTACGCGAGGAATGGTCTGACAGTTGTGCCGCCCTCAGCGAAATTCTTAGAGAACCGGTCAAGGTCGCCTCGGTCCCGAACGGCTATTATTCACGAAACGTTGGGCAAGCTGCAGCTGAGGCTGGAATCGAGGTGCTATTCACGTCCGAGGCCACTGCGGTATCCCAGGTGATACATGGCTGTCTGATCTTGGGCCGGTACCTCATCCGTTGGAACACCCGCGCCGCGGAAGCCGGTGCCTTAGCGGCGGGAGGTCTGTGGCCGCGATGGAAGCAGATGTTCCTTTGGGATGCGAAGAGCGTCCTAAAAGGAATGATGGGTGAATCTTACCTTGCGACCCGGCGTATATTCCTCTCACAAATCATGTCGGGGCCTCATACCCCGAGCCGTCCGAACGTGCGCCGGCAGCCCACGCGCGAAACGTAGTTCAATCTGGACGCGGATCGGTCGACCATGAGCTTCTGTGCTGCCTCCAAGGAGCACGACTCTTCAGCTGGTGTCGAACCAGCGAGCGTTCGACAGTTGCAGATATGCGTCCGAAACAGAGCGATTTGAGTTGCCGAAGGCATTCTGGCCGCTAGCCCTTCAGTCGTGTACTGGTCTGTTCTGTTTGAATGCTCGATTCTCCATGTCTAAAGGATTTCCAAATCGGTGCTAAGGGACATTTCACTGGGGGAGCTTATGCAAAATCGTATCGTAATCGCAGGCGCAGCAGGACGTGATTTTCACAACTTTAACGTATGTTACCGGGACAGTTCCTGGAGCCAAGTGGTTGCGTTTACCGCCACACAAATTCCAGAAATCGCTGGAAGGAAATATCCCGCAGAACTGGCTGGGCCGCGGTATCCCAATGGCATTCCGATCGTGGCGGAAGAAGAACTAGAAAAAGTTATCAAGGAAGACAACGTAAATGTGGTGGTGTTCTCCTACAGCGATGTATCACACGTACAGGTGATGAACCTTGCGTCGCGGGCCCTCGCGGCAGGGGCACATTTCGTGCTGCTGAGCGCGGAAAAAACGATGCTTAAAGCGAATGTACCGGTGGTATCTGTGTGCGCGACGAGGACGGGATGCGGGAAGAGCCCGGTGTCGCGGCGCGTGGCAGAACTGTTAAAAGGACAAGGACAGAAAATAGTTGTGGTGCGTCATCCCATGCCATACGGAGAACTGGCCAAACAGAAACTGCAGCGGTTCGCGGAACTGGCGGACCTGGACCGACAAAAATGCACGATTGAGGAACGTGAGGAGTATGAGCGGCATATACAAAACGGGACAGTGGTGTATGCCGGGGTAGACTATGGAGTGATTTTGAGAGAGGCGGAAAAAGAAGCGGACGTGATCCTCTGGGATGGTGGAAACAACGACACACCGTTCTTGAAGCCGGACCTGGAGATCGTGGTAACCGACCCCCATCGCGCGGGACACGAGGTACTGTATCACCCAGGAGAAGTAAACCTGCTTCGGGCAAACGTGGTGATCATCAACAAAGTGGATTCAGCGATTCAAGAAGCGGTAGAAACCGTGCGCGTGAATGTGCAGCAAAGGAATCCAAACGCATGCGTGATCGAGACTGATTCTGTGGTGAAAGTAGAGCAAGCGGAGCGGCTGCGCGGGGCGAGAGTGTTGGTGATCGAGGACGGGCCGTCCTTGACACACGGGGAGCTGGCATTTGGCGCGGGAGTGATTGCCGCGCAGCGCGCAGGAGCGACGCTGGTAGATCCCCGGCGATATGCGGTGCGAAGCATCCGTGACACCTTCTTGAAATTTGGACACGTGGGTGCGCTGTTGCCAGCGATGGGATACAGCGAGAAACAACTGGCGGATTTGCAAGAAACTATCCGGAACACGCCTTGCGATTTTGTGCTGATCGCCACGCCCATTAACTTGCGGCATCTGATTGCCATCCCGCAGCCGTCGCTGCAAGTAACATACGAGGTAACGGAACGGGGACCGAGCAGACTTGCAGAAGTGATACAGAGATTTGTGAACCAGCATGCTCCTTTAATGAAAAAACAGGAGCGCGTGTTTCGAGAAGGCCCGATAGCGGTGTCTTCTGCTGTTTTACCCGGGGTGTGAGGCCGACGGACGTGATGTGTCGCACCGGAGCAGCCGGTAAAGAACAGCAGGCCCACGCTTAAGGTTGCGAACTCAGCACGACCTGCGAAACCACGAGCAAATGGCAATAAGCAGCGAAGGCACGGATTTCGGGGGCACTAGAACAGACCATGCTCGTTACTTAAGGTGTCCAGCCATGCTCGATTTCTCCAAAGCTTTCATCAAAGTATTCTTGATGGACCTTTGGTGTTACGTACCGTATTACGACCGATACCTTTGCGAAAGCCTGACCAGAGAGAACATCACGGTTATACTCGGCTCAGTATGCCCTTACCAAGATCCAGAATACTTCGCTAGGAATGGCCTGCGCAACGATCCAGGCTTTGTCGATATCGTTCCCAAGCTAGGGATTTCGAACGACACGACTAGGCGCACCTTGATGCTCGTCGAGTCCTGCATCAATATGGCCGCGCTGCTGGCGCGCTTTACGATCTCGAAACCGGACATTGTGCATGTCCAATGGATTCCCCTGGTAAGAAGACTCCCCTTCGAAATCTGGTTCTTGAGGGTCGTAAAGAAGCTGGGTATCAAGCTAGTTTATACAGCACATAACGTTCTCCCACATGACACAGGAGTAGCATTTGTGCCCGTTTTCACGCGCGTGTACAGAGAAATGGACGCAATCATTTGTCACACCGATGAGGCAAAACGTAGATTGGTTCGCGAATTCTCTTTAGATCCCGAACGAGTCAGCGTAATTGCTCATGGCCCCTTACTTCAAGACGCCAAGCTCCGCTCCGTGCGAGCCTCAAAGGCTCAGCTTTCGGTTCCTGAAAATGAAGTTTTGGTTGTTTGGCAGGGCTTCGTCCGATCTTATAAGGGCCTCGATTTTCTGTTGGAAAGCTGGCGCAAGGTAGATGCCCTAGGGCTGAACGCGCGCCTGCTCATCGCTGGTACGGGAGAGTCGGGATTACTGGAGGCGGTTGAAGAACAAGTAGATAGACTGCATTTGCGGGAATCCGTGCGCCTCGACTTTAGGTTTATTCCCGACCCTGAACTACCGACATATTACCAAGCGTCCGACATTTTGGTCTATCCCTACAGAGAAGTGACTACAAGTGGTGCGTTGATGACCGCCCTGGCCTATCGAAAGGCAATTGTGGCTACCGCCCTACCAGCTTTTCGGGAAGTCCTGCAAGACGGGGAGACTGCGCTTCTCGTCAACTATGGCGATGTCGACGGACTTGCCGACGCTCTGACTAGGCTGATCCGGAACCCGCAAGAGCGAGAGCGTCTTGCCTGGGGAGTAGTTGCCTCCGACAACTTTGACAACTCGTGGGCCCACATAGCGGGAGAAACTCGCCAACTGTACACGACGGTGCTGCAGGGGTGAGGACAGAGATTGTACGTGATGCCAGTAATGTCGCTCGCATATCACGAAGTTGAGTGGTTGTGCTGTGGCGCCACTCTGCAGTACTGCGCTCAGAGGCGCATTGCGCGATGAATCTACCATCGTTACATTCACGGGGCAGTATCGGGAATAATCTTCAGACAAAAAGTTTTCGTTGTTTTCTCATGGGCAGCCAGTCACGGTTGATCCAGTGTGGTGATGTTCTGCTCGAGAAGGGCCATGGGATCGTTGGAGTCATCTCCGCGGACCCGGCCATACAAGGTTGGGCCAAAGAGAAGGGTTTGACTCTGATTCAGCCTGATGCGGATTGGGTGAACATTCTGTGTCATGAGCCGTTTGACTTGTTTTTGAGCATCGACAACCTCTTCAAGGTACCCCATGAGGTGCTCCATCTGGCTCAGAAGTTTTCCGTCAATTTCCACGATGGTCCGCTACCCAGATATGCGGGGGTTAACGTGACCAACTGGGCTGTTATGAACCAGGAAGTGACCCACGGCGTGACCTGGCACGTTATGTCCGATCGGATCGACAGTGGAGACATTCTCAAGCAGGTAGTCTTCCCGATTTCGTCAAACGAGACCACCTTGACGTTGAACGCGAAGTGCTATGAAAAGAGCGTCGAGTCTTTCGCTGAACTGCTCGATGAACTGGTTGAGGAACGCGTCACACCGATCCGCCAAGATTTGACGAAACGGACTTTCTACGGGCGTTGGAAAAGACCCGTTGGCAACTGCACCCTGGATTGGCGGTGTTCCGCAAAAGCCCTGGACGCCCTCTTCCGTGGGTTAGACCGCGGTTTCTATGAGAATCCATTGGGTATGCCGAAACTCTATTTGGATGGTCGCGTGGTTCTCGTGAATGAAATTGAAGTCTTAGAGTCAGACGCAACAGCAGCCCCGGGCACAATCCTATTCGCGGATGACGAAAAGTTGCGCGTGGCAACGGAAACTTGTCCGGTGGAGTTACGCGGATTCTTTTCCTGCCAGGGCCTCTCATTAGCTCCCAGTGGGTTCCTGTCGGCCGCTGGACTGGCTATTGGCGATCATTTACCCAGTCTCGAGCAGCACCAACTCGACAGCATCACCACCATCCATTCGGAACTTTGCAAACATGAGAGTTTTTGGCTGGAACAATTGCGCGGCAACGAGCCCATTGAGCTTCCCTATCGCAAGCACCCGGTTTCCAAGAGTGAAAGCCCTCCGTATCTCGAGATGCGTTTTTCTGTGCCGGACCGTGTTTTGCACTCTACGGATATGTACAAGAACTTGGGAGACTCCCTCCTGGCCGCCGTGTTGCTTTACTTCAGTCGGCTCGCGAACAAGCCAGACTTTGTCATTGATTACCAGGACGCTGTGTTGCGGCAGAAGATATCCGGCGCAGAGGCCTTCTTTTCCTCGCAGGTACCATTGCACGTAAAGGTCGACCCGCAAACGCAGTTTCGCGAGTTTCGCAACCAGGTTGCCGCGCAGGTTGAATCAATCCGAATTCATGGTACCTACGCGAGAGATCTTCCTTTCCGGGATCCCAGACTTCGCGAGGCCCTGAGCCAGCAGGTTGCTGGGTTCGCACCGCTCGCCATCGAGCGAGTAGAGAATTTGACGGGCCAAAAACCTAACACGCGCGCTAAGCTCATTGTGGTGATCCCCGATGATGGAAAAGAATGTGTTTGGCAGTATGATGCAGAGCTTTTTGACCACACAGCCATCGACCGCATGCAGCGGCAGTTCGCAGTTCTGTTGACCGGCATTGCCGATGGACCGAAACAACCCGTATCGGAGCTGCCCCTCCTGCTCGAGCGGGAGCGTCAGCAGCTGCTCACCGAGTGGAATAACACAAAAGCCGACTACCCTCAGGATATTTGCCTTCACCAGCGAATTGAAGCACAAGTGGAGCGGACCCCAGATAACGTGGCTGTGGAGTGTGCGGGAACGTATTTAAGCTATCGGGAATTAAACGAGCGAGCAAACCGCTTGGCGCACCACCTGATCGGCTTGGGAGTGGGGCCAGAGAGCCTCGTCGGTGTCGCGCTGGAGCGCTCCGTGGAGATGGTGGTTTCGCTGCTGGCCACGATGAAGTCGGGTGCAGGCTATTTGCCATTGGACCCCAAGCTTCCCAAAGCTCGTCTGGCGCATATGCTGGCTGACGCCACTCCGGCCGTCGTGCTGAGTACTTGTGAATTGCAAGCACGCCTGCCGCAAACCGATGCGCTGGTGTGCCTGGACGATCCACAAATCCAGGCAGTGCTCAAGCAATTACCGAATCACAACCCCAACGATCGAGAACGGACCACAGCACTGCTGCCTCAACACACCGCCTATGTCATCTTCACCTCCGGCTCTACAGGTATGCCGAAGGGCGTGTTGATCCGTCATCGCGAACTGACCTGTTACCTCTCCTGGGCTAGCCGTCTGTATGACGTAAGCAGCGGTGTGGGCGCTCCGGTAAACACACCGCTCGCCTTCGATGCCACTGTCACCAGCTTTTATCTCCCATTGATTGCAGGCCAGCGGATTTTCTTGTTGCCTGAAGATACCCAAATAGAAGCCCTCGCCGATCTCCTCGCCAGCGGGACTGAATTGACTCTCGTGAAGCTGACCCCCGCACATCTGGAAGTCCTGGTGGATCTGCTCGGGGCAAAGATCTCAGCCGTTCGTGCACGGGTGTTCGTGGTCGGAGGAGAAGCCCTTAAGGGTTCCTTGGCTACGTTTTGGAAACGTCAGGTTCCACTACTGCGCATCGTAAATGAGTATGGTCCGACAGAAACTACCGTCGGGTGCTGTGTCTACGAGCTGCCCTCCGACGGCAACTTTCCCAACAGTGTACCCATTGGGCGGCCAGTACCCAACACGCAGCTTTACATTTTAGATCAGCACCTGCAACCCGTGCCGGCAGGAGTTCCCGGTGAGCTGTACATCGGCGGTGATCAGGTTGGCGCCGGGTACCTGAAACGCCCGGAATTGACCGCCGAGAAATTCGTTCCCGATCCTTTCCAGACAAGCACACCGGCACGCTTGTACAAGACTGGAGACCTGTGTCGCTGGGCTCCGGATGGGAACATCGAATACTTGGGACGGATGGATTTTCAAGTCAAGATTCGCGGCTTCCGCATTGAACTTGGTGAAATCGAGTCGGCGCTGAAAGCCCAGCCGACTATTGCTCAGGCTGCGGTTATCGCATCGGAGGACCGCCGAGGCTCCAAGCGACTGGTGGCCTACTTGGTCGGCACGGCTGGAACCTCGCCAAACATCACAGAGATGCGACGCTGCCTGGTAGAGCAACTGCCGGATTACATGGTGCCGGCAGCCTTTGTGGTGCTCGATGCGCTGCCACTGACAGCAAACGGTAAACTCGATCGTCGGGCTTTGCCATTACCAAAAAGCGATTCGCTTTGCACGCAAAACCCGTCCCATCCGCCCGTCAATGACACCGAACAGAAGATCGCCGAAATCTGGCAATCCACCCTGGGAATTACTACTCTTGGCAGAGACGACAACTTCTTCGATCTGGGCGGAGACTCTCTAACCTTAATCAAAGTTCGCAGCGAACTGCAGCGCATCTTCGAAAGAAAACCTACGATGGTCGACCTCTTCCACTGCCCGACCATTCGCACCTTGGCCCGCTATTTCACCGTTGGAGCGGAAGAAGCCACAACTGCGCCGCAAAGTCCCCAACGCATCGCACTTCAACAACATGCCCTTCATTCGCGACAAGTACGCCAACGCATCCGGTCAGAGAAAGAAATCCAATGAACTCGCGCCAAGAACCTGACCAACCAGAGCGCATAGCCGTGGTCGGCATGGCTGGACGCTTCCCAGACGCCGTTGACCCCGGGTGCCTCTGGAAAAACCTATGCGCCGGCCTGGAATCCGTTAAGAGCTTCACGGATGAGCAGCTTATTTCATCCGGTGTCGATCGGAATCTTCTCGAGTTGCGTAACTACGTAAAGGCCGGTGTCGTCCTCGAAGGAATCGACCTTTTTGACGCAGAGTTTTTTGGAATCACTCCTCGAGAGGCGGAGCTAACCGATCCGCAACACCGGGTCTTCCTCGAGTGTGCCTGGGAAGCACTGGAGGACGCTGGCTACAGACCGGACAGCGAACGGCTCATCGTCGGGGTCTTTGCCGGCGCTGGGCCGAATAGCTACTTCATGAACAACCTGGTCTCGCACCCAAAGTTGATGAACTCTCTAAATAATCTTCAGATGATGATCATGATCGACAAGGATTACCTGGCGACCCGCGTCTCCTATAAGTTAAATCTCAAGGGGCCGGCTATCACGATTCAGTGCGCTTGTTCTACCTCGCTCGTTGCAGTTCATTTGGCCTGTCAAAGTTTGCTGTTAGGCGAGTGTGACATGGCTTTGGCTGGCGGAGTTTCTGTCCGGGTTCCACAGATCAGGGGCTATCCTTACCAGGAAGGGTCCATCCTCTCCCCCGACGGTCACTGTCGCGCGTTTGACGCTGCCGCCCAGGGAACGGTCATCGGAAGTGGAGCAGGCATCGTAGTCTTGAAACGGCTGGCCGACGCACTCCGAGATGGAGACTGCATTCGCGGGGTGATTCGTGGTTCAGCAATTAATAATGACGGGTCGGACAAGATTGGCTATACCGCACCAAGCGTCGACGGACAGGCCACAGTCATTGCAACGGCACTGGCACTGGCAGGTCTAAACGCTGACGAGGTCAGCTATGTTGAGACTCACGGAACAGGAACGAATTTGGGTGACCCAATTGAGATTGCTGCGCTCAGCAAAGCCTTTCGTCGGACGACCCAGCGAAAGCAGTTCTGTGCCATAGGATCAGTTAAGACGAATCTCGGGCACTTAGACGCCGCCGCAGGCGTTGCGGGCTTGATAAAAGTTATTTTGGCTTTGGAGCATCGCACATTGCCCCCGAGTCTGAATTTCAAGCACGCCAATCCTGAGATAGATTTCTCCAACAGTCCGTTTTATGTGCAGCAGAGTGTGTGCGAATGGAAGCCCAGCAACGCACGACGCATTGCGGGTGTAAGTTCCTTCGGGATTGGTGGAACCAACGCTCATGTTATCGTCGAGGAAGCACCTGCGGCGCCTTCACCCGATCTCTCGCGTCCGTGGCAACTTCTAACAATCTCGGCGAAATCTCCGAGAACTCTAGAAAACGCAACCGAGCGGCTGGCACAATTCCTGGAAAGTCACCCGGGGCTCGACCTAGCGGATGTGGCCTTCACTTTGCAAGAAGGCAGGAAGGACTTCGCTCACCGTCGAATGCTCGCAGCGAAAACCATTGAAGAGGCTTCCACGCTGCTGAGATCGCGAGATCAGGAGCGCCTGTTCACTGGTTCTCAAGTTCACTCCGACACTCCAGTTACGTTCATGTTTCCAGGTCAAGGCAGCCAATACGTCAACATGGGCTTAGAAATTTATACGACCGAGAAGACGTTCAGAGAAACCGTAGATTCTTGTTCCGAGATTCTCAAAGCGCATTTGGGTTTCGACTTGCGGACGGTAGTTTATCCGACGCCCGCCAAGGCAGCGGAGGCTAACGAGTTACTTACCGAGACGGCAGTGACGCAACCTGCGATGTTTGTCCTCGAATATGCGTTGGCCAAACTCTGGATGGAATGGGGTTTGCGACCTGACGCTATGATTGGTCACAGCATCGGCGAGTATGTGGCGGCCTGTCTAGCGGGTGTTTTTTCCCTGGAAGAAGGTTTAGCACTGGTTACCACTCGCGGACGTTTAATGCAGAGTATGCCGGCGGGTTCCATGCTGGCAATTCGATTAGACGAGCGGTCGATCCAGGAATACCTTACCGAAGACCTCTCGTTGGCTGTAATCAACGGACCCGTCGCATGCGTGGTGGCCGGTACCGTCGACGCCGTTGAAGGCTTGCACAAATCGCTCGGCGAGAAACAGATTCCCTGTAGGCTGCTCCAGACCTCTCACGCCTTTCATTCAGGAATGATGCAACCTATTCTAATTCCTTTCTTGAAAGTATTTGAAAACATTAAGCTGAGCTCTCCGAGCATTCCCTACCTCTCGAATCTCACCGGCACCTGGATCGAGCCTTCGCAAGCGACCGATCCTGGTTATTGGGCAAGGCACCTACGCGAAACCGTCCGGTTCTCTCACGGGATAAGCGAGCTTCTGCGATCTCCGCAACGCATTCTTCTGGAAGTTGGTCCAGGAAAAACGCTGTCTACCTTCGCTAGACAACATCTGGAGAGTATCTCCAAGCAAATGATTCTGTCCTCGCTCGGGGATCAGAAAATCAGAACGTCAGAAATGGCTGAAATGATGACCACATTAGGCCAGCTTTGGATTGGCGGAGTTCAGCCAGATTGGTTGGCCTTTTACCGAGGGCAGCGACGCCGTCGGGTACCCCTGCCAACCTATCCTTTCGAGCGGCAGCGGTATTGGATTGAAGAAAGGAAGCCAAGCGCAAGTGCTTCTTTGTCCTCTGACGTGGCAACCCATGCTGATCCCGATACTGAAGTCAACGATTCTGAATGCCTGAATGAAATGCAAAACCCCGACTCTCAATCATTGGCACATCAACGCCCGAAATTGCGCAACAGTTATGTCCCTCCGCAGACAGATTTACATGAAGTATTAATAACAGTCTGGGGAGAAATCCTTGGCTTTGAGAAATTAGGTATAGACGATAATTTTTTCGATCTGGGTGGGGATTCTCTGTTAGCCACTCAGATGATTTCGCGCTTGCGCACCGTGTTCCGTACCGAGTTGCCGCCGAATAGCCTCTTCGATGCCCCAACCATCAATGAACTCGCTCGCTGCTTAATTGCGCATGAACCTAGGTCCGGCCTTATTGAGAGGATGGCCAAACTTTTGAGACAGATAGAGCAAATGCCCGAAGAAAAAGTTGGCGAGAATCTGTTCTCAAAGGAAAGGTTGGTATTAGGGCACCAATGAACAGTTATGAACACATGAATCAATGCTTCAAGCGCGGCGGCTTCTCGGAACAGAAGCTTGCACTGCTCGCTAAGATTTTGGACGAAGAGGAATCCCGGTTCCACACAGGCGAGGGCATCACCCGCCGTGAAAGTTCCAACGAGTATCCCTTGTCCTCCGGGCAGGCACGTTTGTGGTTTCTGAATCTGTTGGAGGGCGGAGACCACTACAACGAAAACCTCAGTTTGCGCATTAAGGGCCTAGTGGACGTCCCGGTTTTGAAGAGCGTGCTTGAGGAGATTCTGAGACGGCATGAGGTAATGCGCTCAATCTTCCTTCTTGAGGACGGACAGCCCCTCCAGCGGGTTCTGCCGGTGTCGCCGATAAATTTGCCTATCGTCGATCTCCAGGATTTCCCAGAACCACTGGCTAAGGCTGATCGGCTAGTGCTCGAAGAAGTGAGGAAGCCCTTTGACTTGAGCAAAGGACCACTTTGGCGCTTCAGTCTTTTACGCCTCGCGCAGGAAGACTATGTCCTGTTGATTGTAGCTCACCACATCACAATGGACGGCTGGTCGCAAGGCATATTTCTGAAGGAGTTTGGCCTCCTTTATGAGGCTTTTCGAGCAGGCCGGCCATCGCCCTTAGCGCCCAGTGCCATTCAATACGCCGACTATGCAGCGTGGCAGATGGCGTGGCTCCAGGGCACAGCCGCGGCCCAGCAGCATGCTTATTGGATTCGGCAGCTAGCTGACGCGCCCCCGCCACTTGAATTGCCAGCGGATCGCCCGAGACCTCTAATCCAAACGTACGAGGGTGCCCAGTATTCCTTCGCATTACCACAGCCACTCATCAAGGAACTGACAGAACTCAGCCGGCGCGAAGGTGTCACTTTCTTCATGGCAATGCTCGCTGCTTTTCAAGTTCTTATTGGACGCTATACGCAAAGAACCGACATTTGGGTTGGCACTCCGATTGCCAACCGTACACATGAGGAGATCGAAGAGCTTATTGGTTTCTTTGTGAACACACTCGTTCTGCGAGGCGATTTATCGGGGGATCCGAGCTTTCTCGACTTGCTGCAGCGCATTCGCCGTATGACACTGGATGCATTTGCTAACCGAGAACTGCCATTTGAAAAAGTCGTCAACGCGTTAAGCCCTGAAAGAGATCGAGCTCATTCCCCATTGATCCAAGTCCTATTCGCTCTCCAGAGCACACCGAGGCCAGCAGTCGAACTATCAGAATTGTCTTTATCTTCGTTCGAAATTGAGAGCCACACCTCGAAGTTTGACTTGTCGCTTGTGGTCAGGGAAAAGCCTGAGGTGCTCTGTGCCTTTGAGTACAATACGCGGCTGTTCAATGTTGATCGAATCGAGCGGATGGGGGGACATCTCCAAGTTCTGCTGGAAAATATAGTTCGAGAGCCCAACCGGCGGCTTTCACAAATGCCAATCCTAACCGCAGGGGAGAGCCAACAACTTCTGCACGAGTGGAACGACATGCAGATGGATTTCCCCGCGGATAAGTGCATCCAGGAATTGTTCGAGGAGCAGGTCGTGCGGACGCCGAACGCGGATGCGGTTACGTTCAACGGAACCTCTCTGAGTTATGACGAACTGAACCGGCAGGTCAATCGTCTGGCGCGTTATCTGAGAGGGCTGGGTGTTGTCCCGGATACACGAGTGGCGATCTGCGCAGAGCGCGGCTTTCAGATGATCGTGGCCCTCTTGGCAGTGCTGAAGGCGGGAGGATCATACGTGCCGCTGGATCCGGCGTATCCGGTCGATCGGCTTAATTACATGTTGGAGGACAGCGCGTCGGCGCTACTGCTGACGCAAGGTGAATTAACGCGCATGTTCAAGAGGTCGAACCAAAGACTCCCAGTGATCGATCTGAAAAACGATTTTCCGAAGTGGGAACAGCAGCCGGATAACAACCCCGGTCGAGGTGGTGCGGCTTTGACGCCTGCAAATCTGGCCTATGTTATCTACACGTCCGGATCCACGGGCAAACCAAAGGGAGTGATGGTTGAACATCGTGCGTTAGCGCAACACTGTTGGCTTATGCGTACCCGCTACGGCTTGACTCCGAATGACCGGGTGTTGCAATTTGCCTCCTTTAGCTTCGATGCGTCGATCGAGCAAATGTTTTGTACTTGGCTGGCGGGAGCCGGGCTGATTTTGCTCTCGACCGGCCGTTTGGCGCCGGAGCACTTATGGTTGGAAGTCCGTCGACATCGGGTGTCGGTGGCGAATTTTCCGCCAGCGTATTGGCAGTTGTTGCTCGATTTCATGGAGGGCTGCCATACCGAAGAGTTAATGCCATTGCGAGCTGTGATATTGGGCGGCGACTCCCTTACCACCCATCTTGCAAAACAGACCCGAAAGGCATTACCGAGGACATTACTCTTTAATGCTTATGGGCCGACCGAAGCAGTGATCACATCTACACTGTTTGAGGTTCCGGACGGGTACACGGCGGACACGGCAACCGTGCCGATTGGGCGCCCTGTCGCGAACACACGGGTCTACATTCTGGATTCGCACGGCCAGCCGGTACCGGCCGGCGTGCCAGGTGAGTTGTACATCGGAGGCGGTAGGTTAGCGAGGGGATATTTGAGCCAGCCAGACCTAACCAGCGATAGATTCGTACCGAATCTGTTCAGCGCAGATCCGACCGCACGGATGTACCGCACCGGCGATCTGGCGCGGTACCTTCCAGACGGCAACATCGAATATTTGGGGCGAACCGACCATCAGGTGAAGATCCGCGGTTTCCGCATCGAGCTGGGCGAGATTGAAGCGACCCTGATGGGGCACGCTGGGATCCGCGAAGCAACCGTAGTGGCACGCGAGTATTCAGACGGCAACAAGCAACTGGTAGCTTATATTGTGCCGTTCGAGAGTACTACTGTTCACAGCATCAGCGACTTGCGAAATCTGCTGACAGCGAAGCTACCGGAGCACATGATCCCCTCAGCCTTTGTGGTCCTGGAAAACCTACCGATGACGCCCAGCGGGAAGCTGGACCGGAAAGCACTGCCGGCACCGGAAGCAGATGCGTATGTGGTGCGGCGGTACGAACCGCCGGAGGGACAGATTGAAACCGTACTGGCGCAGATCTGGACAGATCTGCTTAAGCTGGAACGAGTGGGGCGCCACGATAATTTCTTTGAACTTGGTGGACACTCGCTATTGGCAGTGACGCTACTTGAGCGCATGCGTCGGGCCGGATTCCGGTTGGATTTGCAGGCGCTTTTTGCCACCCCGACGCTGGCTCAAGTGGCCGCTAGTGCTGGTCTGCGAACGAACACTGTTGAGGTTCCGCCTAACCGGATTCCAAATACTGGCGAACAGAATGACCGTTCCCAGAAAAGGATCCAACTAACAATATGAATATCGCCGAGTTGCTGAAAGAGCTGACTACGAGAGACATAGAGCTTCGTATAACTGGCCGTGACTTGGTTCTCCGAGGTGATCAGGAAGCACTGGACGCATCTTTTATCTCCGAGTTGCGCGCGCACAAGGAGACGCTGTTTGGCTTGATTGGTAGTGACAACAACGGATGGTGGCGTGCTCCAGTTACGATCACGCCCGAAATGCTCCCGCTAGTGCACCTGACGGCGGCGGAGATCGAACGGATTGTGCTTCAAGTGCCAGGCGGAGCCTCGAACGTGCAAGACATCTATCCACTCGCCCCCTTGCAAGAAGGTATTCTCTTTCACCACCTATTGGATGGAGAAGGTGATCCTTATGTCACGGCCATTCAGTTAAGTTTCGACAGCCGCACGCGGCTCGAAGCCTATTTGGAAGCTATGCGGGCGGTGATTGGCCGACATGACATTCTGCGCACAGCGGTGATTTGGGAAGGGCTGTCGGAACCAGTGCAAGTGGTATGGCGCCAAGCGGTGTTGCTGGCGGAAGAGGTCGCGCTAGATAGAGCGGCGGGGGACGTGGACAAACAGCTATACGCGCGCTGCAATCCGCGGCACTATCGGCTAGATATACGCAAGGCACCGATGCTGCGGATGTATTTCGCCTACGACGCGGTCCAAAGGCGTTGGCTAATGATGCAGTTACTGCATCACTTATCAGGGGACCACAGCACGGTGGAAGTGATGCAGGAAGAGATACAGGCGCATCTGTTGGGACAAACCGAGCGGCTGCCTGCACCGCTGCCGTTTCGCAATTTCGTGGCTCAAGTACGGCTAGGTGTAAGCGAGCGACATCACGAAAATTTCTTTCGGAAGCAACTGGGGGATGTGGAGGAGCCGACAGCACCGTTTGGGCTTCTCAATGTGCTGGGCGACGGGACCGAAATAGAAGAATCCCGGATGGCAGTTGATGAGTCTGTGGCTCGACGGATGCGAAAACACGCCCGCAGGCTGGGAGTGAGCGCAGCGAGTCTGTGCCATCTCGCCTGGGCACTAGTGCTGGCACGAGTATCGGGACGCGATGATGTAGTCTTCGGCACTGTGTTGTTCGGTCGCATGCAAGGTGGAGCGGGCTCCGACCGAGTGATGGGGCTTTTTATGAATACGCTTCCGATGCGCATCAGGATTGGACAGCAGGGAGTGGAGGCGGCCATATGGCAAACTCATTCGCAATTAGCCGAACTGATGGGGCATGAACATGCCTCGCTGGCTTTGGCTCAACGCTGCAGCGCGGTGCCTCCGCCGACGCCGTTGTTTTCGGCGCTATTGAATTACCGCCACAGCCCAAATGCCGTGCAGGCTCCCTCGGAAGAGAAGATGCGAGCGTGGCAAGGTATCCGGTACTTATCTTGGGAAGAGCGCACCAACTACCCGTTGACGCTTTCGGTGACCGATACCGGTGAAGAGTTTGTGGTTACGGCGCAAGTCGCGACCTCGATTGGTCCAATGCGCGTGTGCGAGTTCATGCACACGGCACTGCATTCGTTGGTGGAGGCGCTGGAGAAGACGCCTGGCAAGGCAGTGTGCACGCTCAAAGTATTGCCAGAGCAGGAGCTGCAACTGATCCTCTATGACTGGAATCGGACAGCGATGGACTATCCACAGCAGGTGTCGTTGGTGGAACTGTTTGAAATGCAGGTGGCCAAAAGCCCGGATGCCACCGCGGTGGTTTTCGGTGAGCACGCGTTAGCCTACCGGGAGTTGAACCAGCGCGCCAATCAACTGGCCCACGAACTGGTGAAGCGTGGTGTGGGACCGGAAAAAGTGGTGGGCATCTTTCTGGACCGTTCCCTGGATATGGTCATAGCGCTGCTGGCCGTACTCAAATCGGGAGCCGCTTATCTTCCCCTGGACCCGCACCTGCCGTCGGCCCGTCTGGCATGGATGATCGAAGATAGCGCACTGCGAGTGTTGATTTCACAAAAAGCGTTCGCCTCCGTCGTTCCTGCCGGGGCCGACATCATCCTGATGGATGAGGCGGAACGCTGGCAGGATAACAGCCCTGAGGACCTGGGTATTAAGGTCGCGCCGGAACAGTTGGCTTATCTCATTTACACTTCGGGGTCGACCGGCAGGCCGAAAGGTGTTCAGGTCAGTCGCGGGGCCCTTTTAAACTTTCTCTGGTCCGTGCGCCAGTGGTTGAATTTCACTGCCACTGATCGTCTGCTGGCGGTCACCACAATCTCCTTTGATATTGCCGGACTGGAAATTTGGCTTCCCCTGCTCAATGGGGCGCAAACCATTGTGGCCAGTCGCGAAGCGGCGATGGATGGCTGGCAATTGAAAACCTTGATCGAGCAGCATGCCATCACGTTTATGCAAGCGACCCCCGCAACCTGGCGGCTGCTCCTGGATTCCCAATGGAACGGCAAGTCTGACTTGGTGGCCATCTGCGGCGGTGAAGCTCTGCCTGCTGAGCTTGCCGAACGGTTGCGCTCGCGGGTCAGCCGGTTGTGGAATTTTTATGGTCCGACGGAAACAACGATCTGGTCCACTGCTTATGAGGTGAAAAACAACAGCAGCCCGATCCCGGTGGGACGGCCGCTGGGAAATACGCAATGCTACATCCTGGATGCGCAGTGTCAGCCTGTGCCCGTGGGCGTTACCGGGGAACTGTACATTGCCGGTGACGGTTTGGCGCGAGGCTACTTGAATCAGCCGGAGTTGACTGCAGAAAAGTTTGTGCCGAATCCCTTCAGTCTGAAGCCGGGCGCACGGATGTACCGCACTGGCGACCTGGCGCGGTACCTTCCCGATGGCAACATCGACTATCTGGGACGCACCGACCAGCAGGTAAAGATCCGTGGTTTCCGCATCGAACTGGGTGAAATCGAAACGGCCCTGAAGTGTCATCCTGCCATCCAGCAAGCGGTGGTGGTAGTGCGGGAAGACACCCCCAACAACAAACGGTTGGTGGCCTATTTGGTGTCTACCACCAGTCAGGTCCCAGAAAGTGCGGAACTGCGCACTCTGCTGAAACAGCACCTGCCCGATTACATGGTTCCCAGTGATTATGTGGCCCTGCGGGAACTGCCGCTTACACCTAACGGCAAGATCGACCGCAAGGCCCTCCCGGCACCAGAGAGTACGCACAGCGAAGACCATGGATATGTGGCGCCGTGCGACGCCCTCGAGCAGTATCTTTGTGAAGCGTGGGCCGCCGTACTCGCGCTGGACAAAGTCGGCATTCGTGACAACTTCTTCGACCTCGGCGGTCATTCGCTCCTGGCAGTAAGAATTGCGTCGATGGTCCGCAGCGACTTGGGAGTCGATCTCCGTGTCGCGATGCTCTTTGACCACCCCACCATTGAAGCATTGGCATTAGCTCTTGAGGAGAATGCGCTACAGTCGATGAGCGAGCAAGAGCTGATCAACTTGCATAAAGCGAACGTCTCCCAAAGCTTGTCCACGAATACACTCCGCGTTGGCGGCAGCAACTTTGCGCACCCAGCATTCTAGACATGCACGCGAAGCAGGACGGGGAATGCTGTGCAAGCGTTAGATTCCCGGGGCGGTATTCAGGAATAATCGCTCCCACAACATGCCACCCTTCCTTCCCGACAATTACGCCAGAGCGTCCAGAATCCCTAATAGCCAGCCATATCTACGAGGGCTCTATCCGATAAACCAAGATAGGACGACGGGTTGCGAATCAAAAAAAGCACAGTAGCCGCTTGCGAAGAACACGCTGGAAGCGATCAGCGACCGGCAGCTGGCGGATTTACTCAACCAATCAGATATTTTGAGACGCATCAAAGATCTTAGGCAAGCCATGGCATACCATCCTTCGAATCGCCTTAGCCAAATTTCTCCAGAACAAAGGGCGCAACTACGTAAAAAGCTCTTGGCGCTCAAAAATGAGCGTGCCGGCATCGATAGCGGGGCGATGGGGCAACCGATACCGCGGTGTCCGGACGAAGCTTTGGTACTGTCGTTTGGTCAGGAGCGCTTGTGGTTTTTGCAGTTGTTGGAGCCACGGTCAGCAGCCTACAACATCAGCTGTGCCTTCCGGCTTGTGGGTACACTCGACACGAACCGTTTGGTCCATGCCTACCACGTCGCCGTGGCCCGGCAGGAGGTTTTGCGTACCTGCATTCTGAACGAGAACGGTCGTCCAGTGGCGGTACTGTCCTCGGAAATCCCCGCCATGCATGTTGTAGAGGTTTCCCACGGTGAAGATGAACTCCAGCACCTGCTTTCAACCGAGGCGCGACGTCCCTTCGCGCTCGACCGCGAGCCGATGATCCGGGCAACTCTGTATCGAATGCGCGCTGAGCAACACGTGCTGGCCTTGACGCTGCACCACTCCGCAGCAGATGGCTGGTCAGTCTCCGCACTGCTTAAGGACATCGTCCACGCCTACGGTGCACTTGCTCAAGATGCAGCCTACCAACTCCCAAAACTACCCATTCGCTATGCCGATTACGCCGCCTGGCAGCGGAAGTACTTGAGCGGGGAGAGCCTTCGGGCAGAGATCGATTTCTGGAAGCAGCACATCGGCTCGACTCCCTTGATTCTCGAGCTGCCGACCGATTTTCCGCGCCCTCCCTCGCAGAGCTACCGAGGGGCGATCGATCCTCCGTTCCTCGTCGAATCCACGCTGATGCAGCGCGTGCGAGAGTTCGCCAGAAAGCAGAGGATCACTTTGTTCAGTGTGTTGATGGCGGCTTACGAGTTGCTGATCAGCCGCTACAGCGGACAACAGCAGTTCACCGTAGGTGTGCCGGTAGCCGGCCGGGGTCGGCCCGAACTGGATCAGCTGTGTGGCTTCTTTGCCAACACACTGGTGATCCCCTGTGCAGTAAACCAACAGTGGAATTTCCACGAGCTTGCGAATCATATTCAACAACAGGTGTCTGCGGCACTCGCGCATCCGGATGTGCCTTTCGAGAAGCTGGTCGAGGAGCTTAAACCAGAGCGGGATACCTCGCGTTCGCCGTTGTTCCAAGCCTTGTTCGCTTACGAGCAATTTTCGAAACTCGACCTGTCCGTCCACGGCATCCAGTCGAGTCCACTGCCGGTCAACACTGGGGCGGCGAAATTCGACCTATCCTTCTATCTGGGGGACGACGGGTCGCAGGTGGAGCTCAGTGTCGAGTACAGCACGGACTTGTTCCGAGCTTCCACGATCGCGCGCATGCTGCAACACTATTCCGCTTTGCTGGAGCAGCTGGTCGATCACCCGCAGCGGTCGTTGGGACAGGTCCCATTGCTGACGTCAGAAGAGCAGCAGCAGATCCTCCACAGCTTCAACGACACAGCGATGGACTATCCACAGCAGGTGTCGTTGGTGGAACTGTTTGAAATGCAGGTGGCCAAAAGCCCGGATGCCACCGCGGTGGTTTTCGGTGAGCACGCGTTAGCCTACCGGGAGTTGAACCAGCGCGCCAATCAACTGGCCCACGAACTGGTGAAGCGTGGTGTGGGACCGGAAAAAGTGGTGGGCATCTTTCTGGACCGTTCCCTGGATATGGTCATAGCGCTGCTGGCCGTACTCAAATCGGGAGCCGCTTATCTTCCCCTGGACCCGCACCTGCCGTCGGCCCGTCTGGCATGGATGATCGAAGATAGCGCACTGCGAGTGTTGATTTCACAAAAAGCGTTCGCCTCCGTCGTTCCTGCCGGGGCCGACATCATCCTGATGGATGAGGCGGAACGCTGGCAGGATAACAGCCCTGAGGACCTGGGTATTAAGGTCGCGCCGGAACAGTTGGCTTATCTCATTTACACTTCGGGGTCGACCGGCAGGCCGAAAGGTGTTCAGGTCAGTCGCGGGGCCCTTTTAAACTTTCTCTGGTCCGTGCGCCAGTGGTTGAATTTCACTGCCACTGATCGTCTGCTGGCGGTCACCACAATCTCCTTTGATATTGCCGGACTGGAAATTTGGCTTCCCCTGCTCAATGGGGCGCAAACCATTGTGGCCAGTCGCGAAGCGGCGATGGATGGCTGGCAATTGAAAACCTTGATCGAGCAGCATGCCATCACGTTTATGCAAGCGACCCCCGCAACCTGGCGGCTGCTCCTGGATTCCCAATGGAACGGCAAGTCTGACTTGGTGGCCATCTGCGGCGGTGAAGCTCTGCCTGCTGAGCTTGCCGAACGGTTGCGCTCGCGGGTCAGCCGGTTGTGGAATTTTTATGGTCCGACGGAAACAACGATCTGGTCCACTGCTTATGAGGTGAAAAACAACAGCAGCCCGATCCCGGTGGGACGGCCGCTGGGAAATACGCAATGCTACATCCTGGATGCGCAGTGTCAGCCTGTGCCCGTGGGCGTTACCGGGGAACTGTACATTGCCGGTGACGGTTTGGCGCGAGGCTACTTGAATCAGCCGGAGTTGACTGCAGAAAAGTTTGTGCCGAATCCCTTCAGTCTGAAGCCGGGCGCACGGATGTACCGCACTGGCGACCTGGCGCGGTACCTTCCCGATGGCAACATCGACTATCTGGGACGCACCGACCAGCAGGTAAAGATCCGTGGTTTCCGCATCGAACTGGGTGAAATCGAAACGGCCCTGAAGTGTCATCCTGCCATCCAGCAAGCGGTGGTGGTAGTGCGGGAAGACACCCCCAACAACAAACGGTTGGTGGCCTATTTGGTGTCTACCACCAGTCAGGTCCCAGAAAGTGCGGAACTGCGCACTCTGCTGAAACAGCACCTGCCCGATTACATGGTTCCCAGTGATTATGTGGCCCTGCGGGAACTGCCGCTTACACCTAACGGCAAGATCGACCGCAAGGCCCTCCCGGCACCAGAGAGTACGCACAGCGAAGACCATGGATATGTGGCGCCGTGCGACGCCCTCGAGCAGTATCTTTGTGAAGCGTGGGCCGCCGTACTCGCGCTGGACAAAGTCGGCATTCGTGACAACTTCTTCGACCTCGGCGGTCATTCGCTCCTGGCAGTGCAACTCTGGCTGCGCGTGCAGCAGATCCTCCCGGGGAAGCAACTGCCTCTTTCCGCGCTGCTCGAAGCACCGACCGTGGAGCTCCTTGCTGGCCAGTTGCGGAACGGCAACTCCCGTCAACACCGGCTCTTGGTGCGAATGCGGCCAGGTACATCCACACGGTCGCCGTTCTTCTGTGTGCATGGACGCGGCGGCAACGTGCTAAACATGCGTTCTCTGGCCATGGCTCTACCCGCGGATTTGCCGTTCTACTGTTGTCAGGCAAAAGGACTGGACGGCTCCGAACCGTTTGCGAGTGTCGAAGAGACTGCGCGTTGCTATGTTGACGAGATTCACCGAGTGCAACCCTCCGGCCCCTATTATCTCGGCGGAACTTGCTACGGTGGTCTTGTGGCCTTCGAGATGGCACGCATCTTTGAAGAGCTGGGAGAGTCAGTCGCCGCGCTCGTTTTGCTGGACTGTCGAAATCCCGCGTTCGTCAATTCCCTTTCCAACCGTGAACGCCTCTTCGGCGACGTCCGGTTCTATGCCCGACGTGCGGCTTGGCACGCCCGCACAGTGCTCTCGAAACCCGTCAATGAGTGGTTTGAATACCTTAAAGGTCGCTGCCTGGCGTTATACGAATACCTACGTAAGTCGGAACAGGAGGCAGCAGCAGCAACCGCTGAGCGGGAGATGGCTGAAGTCGCTGGTACCCCCCTTGGCGAAAACCTGAAGCGCGTCATACGGGCCAATTTCCTCGCTGCCAAGGAATTCGTGCCCAAGCCGTATAATGGCAGCGCATTAGTCATCCGAGCCAGCGCTCGCTATCTTGACCCGTACGACGACTATTTCTTGGGCTGGCAGACCGTCGTTCGTGGTCCGATTGAATGCTTCGAAATCGAAGGCGATCACATGAGCATCCTTGAGCAACCAAGCGTGCGGATTTTGGCTGAGAAATTGGATGGGAAGTTCGTTGAGTTATCAGCCCAGTGGGAAGCCAAGCAAGAACATGAACAGCGAGATGCTCGGGAGCTAGCGACTGCTTCCGGACAGCAGAGTCCGAGTCGAGTTTCACTCGAGGCGATTACTTAAGCAGTTCATGCCTACTCAGATTAGATTAACTGACACTCGCGCGGTACTGAATCGCTCAGAGGTGATAGGCTGCTCAAACAGCATTGCGAGTGGTTCCTCCGATGACCACACTTCCTCGGACCAAGGCGTGCGACGAGCACCTCGCTTGGGCCCGGTTCGCATTACGTATGTCATCGATCATCTCTACAACATTAGGGCAGGTGGAGAACAGGCTCTCTTGCGAATCCTTCGCCATCTCCCGCGCGACCGGTTCCAACCGTCAGTTGTCACATTTGGTGTAAAACCACTCTCCGTCCACCTTTTGCAGGAATTAGAATGCCCGCTGCACGTCTTCCCGATTGAGCGTACCTACGACTGGCGCGGATTTAGGGAGGCTCTGAGACTTCGCAGTCTGTTGGCCGTCGAACGTCCTAGCATCGTTCACACATTCTTTGAAACCTCGAATATCTGGGGAGGCCTTATAACCAAGTTAAGCTTTGGTCCAAAGTTGGTTTCAAGCCGACGTGATTTGGGAATCCTACGTTCAACAAAACACCGCCTGGCCTACAAGCTCATCAATGCACTGTCGGACCGCGTACTGGCGGTAAGCGAACAAGTCAGTAGGTTTTGCATTGAACAAGACGGAGTCGCAGCCGAGAAGGTGTTCGTTGTTTATAACGGCGTTGATCTAGATTTGGTTGATCGCTGTGACGACGGTCCTCGTGCAAGGCGGACCTTCGGACTCGACCGTGCATCGCATATTGTAACTGCTGTTGCTAACATCAGAAGAATTAAAGGGCTGGACGTCTTCATAAAGGCAGCGGCACTTCTCCGTTCTGATGTCACGTCCGCCGCATTCGTTATCGCCGGTTGGCCAAATGAACCACAATACTTCACTGAACTGAAACAGTTGGTTGTGGATCTCGGCCTCCAGGACAATGTTTTTTTTCTAGGCGAGGTTGAGGACATATTCCCACTGCTGAAAGTGAGTGACGCATTCTGCTTACTTTCACGAAGTGAAGGCTTTTCCAACGCACTTTTGGAGGCTATGGCCTGCCGGCTACCCTGTGTCGCGACCCGCGTGGGGGGTAATGCCGAAGCGATAACCGACGGGCACAACGGATATCTGGTTCCCGTGGAGGACCCCCGGAGTGCCGCTGATCGGCTTCGGCTACTGTTAAAATCGCCAGAACTTGCGACGCCTATGGGGCGGGCGGCTCGCCAAACAATCGAGTCACGCTTCACCACGAAGCACATGATTCGCCAATTAATCCAATGTTATTCGGGCCTCTTTTAATATCGCGGTAACCACGCACACGCTTCACCGATGATGTAGGGCAAGCTAATCATCAGCTGCGAGCAGCGCGGTAGCACGTTCTCGCTCTTTTGGCCCTAGTCGGGAGTCTCGGAACGCGGACTACTATCTTCTACGTACTCGTAAGCGCCGATCGAAGGAGGCGATGGCCGAAGCGATCCGTTGAAGTCGTGAGTGGGTTTGGGCGGCGTGGTGCTGCCGGCACCCTTCGCCGGGCTCGTCGGACCTGAGAGATGTAGGTTCGTCGGACAACTGGCGGGACACAACTTCGTGCTCGTGTTCACCAAGCCGGGGCTGCTGTTGACTGTTCCCGTCACCTGCGATGACACTGGAGGAGTTCCGATTCCATACATCAGATTGTTTGTACCATGAACGCCAGCAGGGTCGGGCAGTAGGTTCACCCAATAGCGTTCTGGAAAAGAAACGTTGCCGTTAAAAATTTGATAAATTATATTGTTCTGCATATTAATGTTTAATTTCGGGTCATTTCCTCCATTACTGATTGCCGCTTGAGCATTTGCCCACGGTGCATTCTTCCCGCCGAACTCCCCGCAGTTATCCAGTGTGTTGTTGTACACGTCAACGTTCCCGCTTCCTAAAGGGCCTCTCTTCGTCTCCCCGGGAACATAGATACACGACCAGTTGCCACCTCCTTCCAGCGTCGCGGGGCCCATCCCGGCGTTCCAGATAACGTTGTTGTAAACCTCGACCGTTCCTTTTGACGGATCGATTGTGTCCAGCACAATCGCATCGCAGGAAGTATCGTGGATAATGTTGTCATGAATGTGGATGTCGTATTGGTTCTGACCGCTGTTGGGGTCCGAGGTTGGGGAGCTGTGCGTCTGTATAGCGCGGCAGCCGTATATGTTATAGATTCGGTTCCAGGCGACCCAGAAGTGATTGCTGTCAGTTGAGAAGTACACACCATGATATTGGTCAGTAGTGCTTTTCGTCGGCGAGCCCGGCCCGACATCATGCATGTCGTTCCCAAACCAGCTCACATTCTGAGCGATCATTGCTTCAAAACACGCCGTCGGGACGGAAGAGGTTGCACAACTCGGGCAAGGACAGCTCAGATCATTTCCAACAAAGCGCCAGTTGTTACCACCGGCAATCTCGGCAGCGAGGAAGACACCCCGCAACGTAAACCCAGCGAACGTCCAGTTGCCTTGACAGGGGCCTCCTCCTGCACTCCCGTCTGTGCCTCGAATTCCGATATTCGTGCCATTCGCCGAGCCAATTGTGGACGACCCTCCTGGATAGACCATAAGAGCGTCCGGTTCTTTAGACGTGCCGCGGCACCACTGCGTTCTGAGAGTGAGTGCCGCAAACCACCCCTCACCGTCATCGTTTGTTTGACTGGTTCCGTTTTCCACATAAATAGTACTTCCGGGTTTTGCCCCGGCCGTTCGTACGGCTTTCGGAATGCTCTTCCATGGACGCGAGAAGGTACCAGCACTGTTATCGCTTCCTCTAGTCGACACATAGTGGATATTCCCGCCACGGACTGTGAATGGCGTCCCGTTCGAAACGCCGCTACGAGTCGTCACCACGAAGTTCCCACTCGCGCACGCAGGAGTGAGCTGAACAATAATCTTCTGATACCACAGCCACGAAGAACCCCAAGACACTACCTTGAGGCACGTTGCTCCATTCAACGTCACTGTTGAGTTTCCTTGACTGGCGCCCAAGTAGTTGCCATACAACGTCACATAAACTCCGCCATTCGAAGAGTACGTCGGATCGGAGTTTCCGCTCGCCGGGCCGCTGGTCAGGTCCGTGAAAAACAGCACGGGAGTCGGCATCTGTTGCGCAGGTATCGGATTAGCAACTACCACGAACGACCCTAACAAAATTACGAATAGCCATCGGAATCCCATGATTTAGGTCCTTCCCAGTGGTCGCTCGACGTAATCACCACTCGTGAATTTGACTCAGGAAATCGTACCGCGTCCCCATGGTCATCGCGTCCCACGGCTCAGCGCTAAGATGCTCACTCGCGGCAAAGATACCTAACGCTTACCATGGGCCTCGATGCACACGCCAAATATATGAGAGCGAGCAACCCATATCCTTATATATAAGATATATACGCGGACTCCACCACTGATGTCGGCAACGCCCTGGGTCACCCAGCTCCATACGTTTGCTCAACTTGCTGTAGAGACCGGAAACTCAAAAATCGCCGCAAGATTGATGGTAGACGGTTACGTTTACGACGTTATGTTGACTGACGCAGTGCATTTCGCACAGGGACAGCGACGGCGAGGCCTCGCTTCGCAGCAGCGCCTCACGACTCTGACGCATGCACCTCCATAAACGGTCAGGAGTTCCGCACCTTAGGGGTTGGCGTGACTGTTCGTTAGAGTCTCTAACCATTCCGGCAGCGGATCGACTAGCTCCGGCTCGACCGCATATGCATGATCTTTAAGAGTTCGACAATGAACCACGCGAGCGTGCGAATAGATGTCGCCACCTAACTACATCGGTACGTATACGTCATTTTTCCTAGTTGCAAACCCGAGATCACTGGGCTAAATTCTGGCTGCCCAGCCTAGTCAGCCGTACGTTCTATGCGCATCCAAGCCAGCGAAATCGTGTACTGCGCCCCGGATGTGTCTCCCTGGGTGGCTTACGACGCGGACGTGCTCAACAACTGCGACGATCCCACCTGCTCATGCGGAGGTGCCTTCCACGTGCTCGGGCATGGCCAGACCGAAGGCGAGGCCGTCGAGGATTTCGTGCACAAAATTTTGGAAACCTACGGCGTTAGTGTCTCCGCATTAATGAGCGCAAGTTGAGTGGCGCCAGCCCCAACGGCGCTTTAATCCGCGACTCGGGCGGTGACCTCTACGGGACGACCAACGGTGGTGGCACATCGGGCGCGGGGGTCGTTTTTAAGCTGGATACTTCCGGCAATGAGACTGTGCTGTACAGCTTCACCGGCGGCTCCGATGGCGGCTATCCACTGAGTGGTGTAATCTCCGACTCGGGCGGCAATCTGTACGGGACTACCCAGGGTGGCGGCGCATCGGCCGCGGGTGTGGTCTTTAAGCTCGATACTTCCGGCCATGAGACGGTACTGTACAGCTTCACGGGCGGCGTCGATGGAGGCTATCCTCTGTGGGTAACATTGGCCCGCGACTCGGCGGGCAACGTCTACGGAACCACCGCCGGTGGGGGCGCATCGGGTTACGGTGTCGTCTTTAAGCTCGATCCGCTCGGCAATGAAACCGTGCTCCACGGCTTCACGGGCGGAGACGATGGCGCCAGCCCCTACGCAGGCGTGGTCCTTGGCCCGGACGGCAACCTCTACGGAACAACCCCGTTCGGCGGACAGACCAACGCCGGAGTGGTGTTCGAGATCAAACAATAGTAAGTAAAGGTGCGGCGCGCCGACCGCGATAGTCTCAACGGCATACAACGAGCAAACCGGCGATAAGCGTGCACATTCCAAGCTCCAACACTCGCACCGCACGTTTCGGTGGGAGCCTTATGCCTTCACTTGCAAAACGGATTTGTCTCTCAGGTTTCGTTTTCCTGGGTTTGTGTCGCGGCGAGCGCGGCACATCGGGCTTCCAATCCAGGGGCTGCTTGGAAGGCCCTGAACGACCTGCTCGCCGAGCAGTGGGAATACACCCTTCGCACAACGCCCCTGTATGCCTCCGATCTCGGAGACAAACGATGATTCTCAACAAACATATTCAGCTTTGGCATAACGCAATGTTCCATGCCACACCGATGGGGCGAGGCACGCTCGAATCGTTCCCACGAGGGCAACGCAACAAAGAGAACCAACGTTAAGATTTGCGGTCAACGCTCAATCTCAAAGTAGATGCGGGCAGTCGCCCGGTACTCGGCGATTTTCTTACCGTCAATCTGCATTTCAAACTCAGCCACCCGTGCCCACTTCATGCCACGCACAGTCTTAGCAGCTTCGGCAACGGCGTTCTCGGCAGCTTTGGCAAAGCCCTCTTTGGATGACCCGACGATTTCGATGACTTTCTGTGCCATGTTTGCCTCCTCACAGCGAGTATACCGGATCACATGCGTACAACTTCAGCTAGTGCTGATTTCTGGTGAGGTGGAAAACGCAGGTGGCTCGACCCGGCCATTTGAAACTATGCCGCCCCTGGCATGAAACGAGCCCAAGCCGATACGCAAAAATGTGACTTCAAACGAGCGAAGTCCGTCGTCGTAGACGCTGGGATGCAGTCTCAGTTTTAAGGTAAGACACTCTTGATACCCGTGAGTTCACAGAAGTCGACCAGAGCGTCATACAACTCCGCCCCGTAACCAAGACACGCATACTCATTCGTCCAGTGCTCAAGCATTTTGTCAATCTCACAATGAGCAGTGACAAACCCGTGTGGCCAGAACGGAATGCCACACTCCTTGAGGCGCTCCTGAACTTGGTCCTTGGGTGGCTCAAAAATCGTGGCGCGGGTAATTACCATTTGGAATTCGCCATTGACACGGCCGAGTCGGGCCAACACTCCCTCTCCCGCTCTGCAGATGAGTTTGACGGAGAGACCGCCAGCCTCGCCTTCCGTAGGAATGCCATGTTCGGAAAAGCCTGCCGGGCCCAGCTTGCTGGCGAGAGAAGGCGGGCAAGCCCCGTCACCGATGATCTTGATTTCTTTTTTCTTTTTGTCAATGTGTTGAAGGTCGCCGTAGTAGACGGGTTCCTTGCTGAGTTTCGTCAACAGCAGGACGGTGAGCGCGGTGTTGAAATCTCCCAGCGTGGAGGTGCCAAAGCCATCTTCCAGCATCATGCTTTGCGCAAAACAGGTCGCAGAGTAGTCGTCGCCTAGCCCCGGGAAAGACTGGATTGTGTAGAAATCAAATTTTTCTTTTTTGACAAGTTTGTGGATGGCCAGATAAAGACGAATCGAACGCTCGTTGACGATGTTCTTTTCAGGTACTACGCCGAACAATTGTTCCAGGCGGGGGTGAAGTTCCGCGACCTCGCGTTCGGAAACCGCTTCGGCCGCACGAATGAGTTCGGTGGTATCGCGCGAGTCGATATCGACGCCGAACATTCGCATCCATTGTGATGGATCGGCGACGCCGCAGGTTTGACCCATACCACGGCCACCAAAAGTGCCGATCGTAGCCATGTTCAGAAATTTCTTTAGGTGGGCGGCACGGGCATAACTCGCGATTTTGAGGATGGTCTCGGCGTCATCGGATGCGCCGTAGACGAACTTGTGAGGCACGCCGATTTCGAGGAGGGCACCGTGCATCACCAACCCGCCTACTGGCCGCCAGCCCTGAGAACCAGGGTGCGTCCAAAGCAACAGGGCTTTGCCGCTGGCTACGTAGTCGCGGGCGGCCGCAACTAAGTGTGCCGCCCAGACCCAGGTTCCAGAGAACAGTACGACCATGTCAATGTGATCGTCGGCTTTCATCTTCTTTAGAGCGCTTCGGGCCTCGTCTTTGCTGGCAATTACAATGTCGTGCTCGATGATCTTCATCCCCTCTTGCGCGAGAGCCTCTTTGGACCGTTTCACAATAGCGTCATCAACGAAGGGAACCCCCATCGGATCTTTGAGCCCGTCTTTGTGGACGCCGTACACAATGAAACCAACTGTAGGTTGAATCAATCTTCCTCCTCGTATGACCAATCTTGCCTAACTCCGTCAAGCTTGCTGTACTGCTGCGGACCTCAGGCCCTTGTAGCGTTTGAGTTGATCGCGGTAACTGGCACATATTGCGTTATTGGGAGTCACTACGGCGCTCTCCTGGACCAATGTGGCGATTGCCTGGCTGATGTTTGCGTATTCGCCAACGGCTACCCCGGCCAGGATTGCTGTACCGAGGCAGACCGCTTCCTGCTTGCTCATCACATGCAGACGACACCCGGTGAGAGCTGCGCGCAGTTGCAGCCCAAGTACCGAGCGTGTGCCACCGCCGGTAACGTAGATGTCCTCGAAGTCTCCGACGGCTTCTGCCAGCACTCCGGCTACAATGGACAGCTCACACGCCAATCCTTCCAGGATGCCCTTATAGATATGGGTACGATCGGTTCCCGGACCAAGGCCAGCGATCAGACCGCGCACGTGCGGATTGAACTCGGGATTGCAGGTTCCAATTAAGTGCGGAGTGATACATAAGCCAGTCGGACCTTCAGGGGCGTTTGCTTCCAGATACGCATAATGGTTGGTTTCGATATTTCCGGCGAGTGCGTTGGAAGGAACTTCACCCGACTTCGCATATAGCAAATCGTGAAACCACTTGACCATGATTCCGGACGGGAAGTACGCCAGAGTAACAAATTTGTCGGGAACAACATGGCAATAGGAATTAAGCGAGGCGGCGAGCGCCTTGCCGTTCAAGCTGGGCGCATCGGAGGCCGCCAGCAGGCATTCGTACGTGCCAATGGAATCAGAAACACGACCACCACCGATCACACCTGAACCAAGCGCGCCGCACGGCTGATCGTGCCCGCCCAACACAACCGGAGTTCCGGGCGACAGACCCAGGTGACCTGCAGCCTCGGCGTTAAGCTTCCCGGCGATTGTGCCCGCTGCAACCGGGATTGGAAGGCGGTCCTTGTCCAGCTCTGCCGCGGAAAGGATTTCATCGGACCAGGAGTGCTTAAGAATGTCGAAAGCCAGGAACCGCGATGCCAGCGAGTAATCCACATAGGGACGAAGTCCCATCTTCAGCAGCAGATATCCGATCAGAGGGAGAAAAGACTTGGCGGCAGCAAAGATTTCAGGTTCGTGTTTCCGTAGCCAGAGAATCTTTGGGATTGGGTACATGGGATGCGCGAAAAGACCGGTAATTTCAAACAAGGCTTGGCGTCCGATGACTTCTTCGCACCACATCGACTCCTGAATAGCACGGTTGTCCTGGTTAAGAATTGCGTTGGTGGCAGGCTTGCCATGCGAATCGACTGCCACAAACGTTTCGCCATGCGAGCTGAGACCCACAGCGTGAACAGGGTCTCTCAAATTCTTGACAACGGCCCGGCTGGAGGAGCACACAGCGTTCCAGAACTTCTCAGGGTCCATTTCGGCAAACGAGGCGCGAGGGAATTCAGGTGCATAGCTGGAAGAGTGTTGCGCCAAGATCTCTCCGCTGGTTGCGAACACCATTGCCTTGCAGGTGCTCGATCCGATATCTACCGCCAGCAGGCTCATGTGTCCGGTACTTCCTTCGTGGAACCGTGCTATTCCTCGTCCAGCTGCAGAAAATCTCCCACCACGACGCGGAGTTGACTTTGCGAGCCCCAGCTTCTGTTACATGTTGAGGCCAAGCTCGCAGATATGTCCGCCGCCCTCAAGTACAGCAACATGTCCCCATTCTGTGCGGATGCGGTAACCAGGACGTCTGTCCAAGATTCCTCGTGATCGTCCGACTGCGGTTTGGTCGTGCTGCGGCATTATGTTTTCTGGCCAACTATTTCGGCTTCATCAAGGACGGCACGGGCTTGCTGCAGAAACGATCCCATATTCACGGCCTGAAACACATTTCGGCCAAAGAACACACCGGCAGCTCCCGCGAGCCCAGCACCGCGGACTACTTCCAAAGCTTCTTCGTCCGAGCCCTGGCGGCTGCCACCGAGTACGAGGATGGGGATAGGGCAACCTTCGACGACCGATCTCATCGAGATCCGGTCCCCCGTGTAATCGGTTTTTACGGCATCCGCCCCAAGCTCAGTAGCCATTCGGGTATGAAGGTTCAGCCATCTCGGCTCACTAGGATTCTGCACGTTCTTGCCGCGAGCCAGCGATTCGACGATCAGAGGAATACCGATGCGTTCACATTCCCGTGCCACTTCGGCCGTTCGGGCAATCTCTTTGCTCTCGAAATCGGCATCGCCGGTGCCTACCACCATGTAGGTCAAGACGGCGTCTGCGCCGTGACGTAAGGCATCTTCCGGGCGAGCCAGCAGCACGCTACGTAACTCCCCATTTCCATTATTCGCGATTGTCGACCAGACCGTGGTCCAATCAATGCGAGCGATGAAGGCAGGGAGCGGACCTTCGAAGGAGGAGTTCGCAAACTGACGAATAAGACCAAGGTTCAGAAGAATCGCATCGACTCTGGCTTCCGCGAAGCGGCCAATCTGGCCCAGCGGATCTTCCGTTCCGGCAATCGGCCCTAAGACCAAGGCGTGGTCAAAGGCCACCACCAAGGCGCGATGCCTCGCGCCGCCCAATACTCGGCATAGCCTGACTCTCTTGCCACAATCGCTCAAAACATTCCTCCTAATCGCAATCTTCGGGAGAAAACTAGCCCGCTTGTGAGCGATTGTCAATGTTATTTGTTCGAACGGTTTTGATTTCCTGCTTGCAGGGCTAAAGATCCAGCCTCGCCAATGACCACTTGGAGCCCAGCGTTGCGAAGCTCCTGGATGTAATTAGCATCGGTGCCGGAGTCCGTCACTAGAATATTAATGTCTGTGACAGGGCCAACAAAAGCGAAGGATTGCCTTCCGAACTTTCCATGATCTGCCAGAGCGATTCGCGTCTTAGCCGCCCTGGTCAACATCTTCTTGATTTGTGCCTCCGCGTGGTTTGCGGTGGAGATACCGTATTGGGGATCAATCGCGCTCACACCGAGTACCGCCTTGTCCAATCGCATTTCCGACAAGGTGCGCTGAGCCCACTCTCCGGAGAGGTAGAATGTGTCTTTTTGAAGTTCACCGCCGGTGCAGAGAACGGTGATGCCAGAACTGCGCTGCAGCTCGCAAACAATAGTAGGAGAATTGGTGACCACGGTGAGGCGACGGCGGTGAACCAATTGCCGCGCCAGCTCGAACACCGTTGTGCTGCCTTCCAAAAAGATTGTCTCGCCATCCAACACCAGTTGCTCAGCAGCGCGTGCAATTTGTCGTTTTTCTTCGTTGTTGCTTCGCAGCAAGGCGTCATACGAAGGTTGAAAACTCGTGCTGGACATGCGAGAAACTGCCCCCCCATGGGACCGGAGCAGTACGCCTTCCTGCTGTAAGGCTGCCAGATCCCTACGGATGGTCGCAGGCGTGACCTTCAGCTTCTCGCAAAGCTCGGACGCCGAGACGGTGCGTTGCGCAGCAAGGATTTCGCGAATTTGAAAGCGTCGTTCTTCAGCCAGCATGGAGGGCTCGGGAAAACAGGCCTATTGTACTGGAAACGGGCGGAAACAGAAGTACTAAAGAGAAAAAAGCCATGATTATCTAACGAAAAGATTGACAAACGCGCACAATCTTAATAAATTCGCGCAAGATTGTATTCGCACCCTCGAATGCGAACACATCGGAGCCCGAAAAATGAAATGTCATACTCCGCCTCGGGTTATATGCCGTTCCGTCCGATCGTTCACGTTTTTCCTATTTGTGCTCCTGCTTCTCACGTGCACCGCAGCATGGGCGCAAAAAGACACCGGGGGGATAACCGGGATCGTCACCGACCAGAGCGGTGCGGTCATCAGCGGAGCCAAAGTCACCATTACCGACGTGGACCGCGGTACGACTCTGAACACGACAACCGACGCGCAAGGCGAGTATGTCGTCAGTCCTCTGAAGATCGGCCGCTACACAGTGACCATCGAAAAGAGTGGCTTCCGGAAGACAGTCGTCGGCCCGGTTACGGTGGATGTGCAAGAGCGCCCTGCGGTGGACGCCAAGCTGAAGGTTGGCAGTGTTTCCGAGACAATAACCATTACGACCCAAGGCCCTCAGCTCGAGACCGACACTTCTGATCTCGGTCAGGTACAGGACAGCCGCACCATCGAAACCCTTCCGCTAAATGGTCGAAATTATGCGCAACTGGCCTTGTTGGGAGCGGGGGTGGGTCCGAGCGAGCCTGGTTCGCGCGTGGAAACTTCTTACGGCTTCAGTTCTAATGGTGCTCGTTCTCTGCAGAACAATTTTCAACTCGACGGCATCGACAACAATTCCGACCTTGGCGACGTACTAAACGGCAGCTCGTACGTCATCCAACCTTCCGTCGATGCTCTTGCTGAGTTCAAAGTCCAGACCAATGCCTACAGCGCGGAATTCGGACGCGGCAATGGTGCGGTGATGAACGCCACCATCAAGTCCGGCACCAATGAATTTCACGGCGACGCTTACGAATTCTTCCGAAACGACGTTCTGGACGCGAGCAATGCCTTCGATGAATTCGGCCGCCAGGCCTACCAGCAAAATCAATTTGGCGCCACCATCGGCGGACCTATTATTAAGAATCGCACCTTCTTCTTCGGCGATTATGAGGGCCTACGAATCCGCCAGGCCTTGCCGCAATTGTCTTTGGTTCCCACCCCTGCGGAAATTTCCGGTGATTTCTCCTCGTTCTTGACAAACACTCCCGCCATGGCCGTAGACATGAATGGCAATCCCACAAATCAAGTGGCGCGTGATTGCAGCGGGCATCCGACCTACGTGGGTGAAATATTCAACAGCCGCCTGGCACAAGCTTCGACTCTGAATCCGGATGGCTATTGTGGCGTGCCAATCGGAGTTAATGCCGCCGGTCAACCAACTAACATATTTCCTCAGAGCTTAATCGATCCGCTGGCGGCGCGGCTCTCCGCGTTATTTCCCGCGCCGAACGTGAACATCAACGGCTCTAATTATCTGGCGGAGCCGAAAAGAACCAGCGATCAAAACAATTTTGACATCCGGATCGACCACAACCTTAGTGCCCGAGATTTCCTCTTCGGCCGATTCAGTTACGAACAGCAGCCCGGCTTTCTGCCCTCGCCGTTCAACAATGCCCTCGATGGCGGAGCGTTTCAGGATGGCTATCAGGACAATGGCTACCGCAGCGTGGCCATCAGCGAAACCCACACGTTCTCCCCGAACACTATCAACGAATTGCGATTTGGTTACAACCGCATCAATTCCCACCGTTTTCAACTGAACTACGATCAGGATGTTGCTGCGCAGTTGGGATTTCCCGGAGTTCCCTACGGGCCCAACAATGGCGGCTTGCCGAGCATTTCGATTGACGATGGCACGGCCGGTATCGGCAGTTCGGGTTTCCTGCCATCCATCGAGAAACAGAATGCCTATCAGATTGCGGAAGACCTGACCAAGGTGCACGGCCGGCATTCGATGAAATTTGGCGTGGAATTGCGTTTCATCGAGTTCACCATTTTTCAGCCCGCGGCTTCCCGCGGCACGCTGGACTTCGCCAGCGATTTCACCGACAATCCCGGCGCGCCCACCACCGGCGGCGAAGCTTTCGCAACCTTCCTTTTGGGTGTACCCGATGGCGGATCGCTCACCAATATGCACGACGTCGACTATCACCGCGAGAACTATGCCTGGTTCGCTCAGGATGACATCCGCGTGACACCGAAGCTGACCTTGAATCTCGGTCTTCGCTACGAGATATTCACCACCGTCAAGGCACGCTTCAACGAGTTGGCCAATTTCGATTTTGCCGACGATTCCCTGGTCGTTCCCAAAGGTCAAGATGCAGTGCTCACTCCCACGCTGGCTTCTTTGATCCCCATTCAGAGGACTGGCACCCCCGGCCTGATCTCCCCCGACCTGACAAATTTCGCGCCTCGCCTTGGGCTGGCCTACCAGATTACCAGCAAGCTGGTTTTGCGTGCGGGTTACGGAATCTTCTACGGCGGTGAGGAGAGCGGTCCATTTTCGAATCCGAGTCCTGGTTTCAATCCGCCGTTCTTCGTGACTCAGGAGTTTACAACGCCGTGCTTCTTGTCCGCGGCCAATCCTAACGGCCCGAACTGTTCCATCCCAGGCCTGAGCGTTCTATCGCAAGGTTTCCCCGCTAGCACCCTGGTGGATCCGAACACACCCACGTTGTTCTCCGAAAGTATGAACCTAAAAACTCCCTACGTGCAGCAATGGCACCTCGGCTTTCAGTACCAATTGCCCAGCCAGATGTTGCTGGAGGTTTCCTACGCAGGCTCTCATGGATCGGATCTCTACGGAATGTACAACGGCAACCAAGCGCAGCCCAACGTGGCCTTCTGCACCAGCAACGGCAACACTCCGGAAAACTGCCCGACTGCGCCCCGGAGGCCTTTTCCCACGATTGATGGGGGCATCGACACACTGCGGGCCAACGGTTTTTCCAACTACAACTCTTTACAAGTGCATCTTGAAAAAAGATTCTCGAACGGCCTTCAGTTCGGTGCGTCCTACACTTATGCTCACTCGCTCGATGACGCTTCCAGTGCCAGCCTCGGCTCTCTTAACAATGGCGACTTCCGCGACCAGCTGACTCCATGGATCGATTATGGCAATTCGGACTTTGATGTGCGTCAGCGCTTCGTTGTCAACTATGCCTATGAATTGCCGTTTGGACAAGGAAAGCGCTTTGGTGGGAATGCCCGAGGTGTTGTGAATCAGATAATCGGCAATTGGCAGGTCGCCGGCATCACCACGGCCCAGACTGGCAACTGGTTCACCATTACTGACGCCGTCACTAACGTTTCCACGTCGGACGGTGGCGGAGTGGTCGGATACTACGAAGTCCGCCCGAATGTTGTTGGCAATCCCAACGGAAAGCCGTGCGTTCAGGGAACTGTGATCAACACCTGCGCCTTTGCCGACAACACCACCTTCTTCACTTTCGGTAATGCTGGCAGGAACATTGTGCGTGGACCAGGCTTGCAGAATTGGGATTTCTCGGTCTTCAAGTTGTTCCCGATTCGCGAACAAATGCACCTAGAGTTTCGGGCGGAATTCTTTAACATCTGGAATCATGTAAACCCGCTCTTGGGACCTGCAGGCGCAATCAGCGAAGAGCCGCAGGCCGTCGAATTCGGTACGCCGCAATTCGGATATCCCCAGGCGGCTCGTGACCCACGTTTCATTCAGTTTGCGCTGAAGTTCTATTTCTGATCTACCTTCGTCGACTCGGAGCTTACCATCAATTATCACGGGCACACTGGACGGGCGCCTAAGGCGGAGAGACTGCTCGAGGTTTGATCACTAGTCTGTCTCGGTCGTTCTTCGGTGAGGAGTTAACTCTTAAATGGCACAGGTCAGCAATGGCGGTGTCGGTGCAGGGCCGGCCCCCAAGCTACGCCGGGTCCTTGGCTTGTGGGATCTGATTCTATATGGAATCGTCGTCATTCAGCCTACCGCTCCCATGCCCGCTTATGGCGTGGTCAGCGAGCGGGCTCATGGCCATGTTGTTACCGCTGTTTTGATTGCCATGGTCGCAATGCTCTTTACCGCGATCAGCTATGGCCGCATGGCCAAAGCCTATCCCAGCGCGGGATCGGCCTTCACTTACGTGGGCCAGGAAATTCATCCAGCTCTCGGGTATGTAACTGGCTGGGGCATGGTGATGGATTACCTGTTAAATCCGCTGATCTGCACAATTCTTTGCGCAGAACTCGCTCGCAACTTTGCGCCGGGTGTGCCGTACGCCCTTTGGGCACTTTTCTTTGCTGCGTTGTTCACCAGCCTGAACCTCTTTGGGATTCGCACGTCAGCCCGCATCAACGATAGTTTGGCGATGGGCATGGGCATCGTGATTGCAATCTTCTTCGTGGTGGCGGCGCACTATATTTTTCGGCATCCCCACGCAGAACTGGGCTTCTTCTGGCGACCGTTTTATGATCCCAACACCTTCGAGGTGAAATCGGTGTTAGGAGGAACATCACTCGCGGTGCTCACCTACATCGGCTTTGACGGAATCTCCACTCTATCGGAAGAGGCCAAGAATCCTAAGCGCGACATACTGCTGGCCACGGTTTTGGTGTGCCTAATTACAGGCGTGCTTGCTGGCTGTGAGGTATACGCAGCGCAGTTGGTCTGGCCGGTTGCCAAACCATTTCCGGACGTTACGACCGCCTTCGTTCATGTTGCCGGGCTAGCGGGCGGCCCTTGGCTGCTTCAGTTGGTCAATGGAACATTGCTGGTGGCTACGGTTGGTTCGGGAATGGGATCTCAGCTGGGTGCAGCGCGGCTCTTGTATGCCATGGGCCGGAGCAACGCCATTCCTAAATCTTTTTTCGGGGCCCTGGATCCGCGTCGTCAAATCCCACGCAACAATGTTCTCTTTGCCGGTGCGCTTGCCTTGTCCGGAGCGCTTATCATCAGCTTCGAACGTGGTGTCGAGTTGCTGAATTTTGGCGCGCTGATAGCGTTTATGGGCGTCAACGCCTCTTCCTTCGTTCGCTATTATGTGCGGGCCACGAAGAGGCGATTCACCGACGTAGTGCCGCCGGTCTGCGGATTTGTGGTCTGCCTGCTGCTTTGGTGGAATCTGAACCCATACGCCAAGATTGCCGGCATCATTTGGATGATCGCTGGAGTTACCTACGGTGCTGTTCGGACCGGCGGTTTCCGGGAAGATCTGATCCGCTTCGAAATTCCACCGGAACTGTGAATGTAGTTTCGGTCATGTCTGCTGTCTCGGAGTTTTGGAATCGCTTCTGGATTTCGGAGGTGAGAAATTGGTTTCCGGAGAAGGTTTTCATCTCGCACGCAAACTACGCTGGGCCGTACTGCGTCGCATTCCTACAGTAATGATTTCGTTATTTACATTATTTCTGTTTCCAATCATCGCGCTATCCGGCGACGTCGAACTCAAGAACCCCACAATGCTCGTTAGAATTAGCTCCGGTGATGGGTCCTATGCGATTGCATTAAATAGAGAGAACACGGTAATAATTCGCGCGACGATCGCGGCTGAAGTGGATCATCACTGGATCAGGTCCAACGAATATCCCAAGCACGAGATAGCCGGCTCGGACTTTGAAGACCCCCTAGGCCAGGGGCGACAAGCGACGGTCACGTCGAGCGGCCTGCCGGACCGACCCGACCTGACCTACACGATCCGCGTTTACGAAAACCGTCCCTTCGGCCAGATTGAGGTTCAGGTCCAGAACCATTCCGAGCGGTCATTTGAAGTTCAAAGCATTCGCAGTGTGGAGGCTGTGGGCAATGAGATTCTCAATCTTCATGGCAATCCGGGTTCGGATCGAGTGTTGTCCGATAGTTTCAGTGAAGATTGGCCGCCGCTTCGAATCTACGATCTGGGAAAGGCGCCAAACGGCATACATCGTGCCGTAGGCAGCCAGCTGATTTACAATCAGCAAAGCCACCAGAGCCTCTTCTTCGGAGCCCTTACTTCGAACCGGCTGCTCACCATCCTTCACTTGAAGACGCAACCTGGACCTGCCGGCCCGAACATCGTTGGTTATACGGTGGATTCGACGGGTACGACAGAGATTCAGGCGACGGATGAAGAATCGGGTTTGCGCGAAGGCCCACGAGAAAATTTGATTGAATTAAACCTACCCCTTCCGAACGGCAAGAGCCTGTCTGCAGAGCGTCTCCTATTTGCCGTCGGATCCGATTACCACGCTCAGCTGGAGAACTACGGAGCAGCAGTAAAGGAACTGCATCACAGCCGCATCCCGGAACAGAACATGCTCGGATGGTGGAGTTGGACCGCGTTCTATACGAAGATCACGGAGGGAAACACCTTCACCAACGCACTGTGGCTCGCCGAACACTTGAAGGAGCTGGGCTATAACTACTTTCACTTCGATCTTGGATACGGCTTCTCTCGGGGAGAGTACGCTACCACCAATGCTTCTCAGTTTCCGCATGGGATGTGGCGCCTCACCCATCGCATCGCCGACCTGGGGCTAAAGGTGGGTGTTTGGACAGCACCATTCGAGGTCGGAGCACGTAGTTCGATTTATGAGCAACACAAAGACTGGCTCGTTCACAACCTGAGTGGCAAGCCCATCCAGATAACTACCGCGGAAGAAGCGCCGACGACAGAAGCGGTATTCGTGCTTGATACGACAAATCCAGGAGCGCAGGAGTTTCTGCGCCAGACCTACAGCACGTTGGTTCGAGAATGGGGAGTGAAGTACATCAAGCTCGACTTCATGGACAATACTGCGATCGAGGGCTATTATTTTCGGCCTTATACAACAGCCCTAGAAGCGCAGCGGATTGGGTTGCAAGTCATTCGTGAAGCGGTTGGAGATACGGTTCTGGTGGATAAGGACGGCAGCCCCATGCTAAATGCGGTTGGTCTCGTCGATGACGGGCGGGTGTCTCAGGATACCGGTCACTCGTTTGCACGTAGCAAGGAAGCTGCCCCAGGTATTGCCGCGCGATATTACATGCACCGAAACTTTTTCATCAATGACCCGGATGCATTCACCGTTTCGCGGCAACTTCTGGAGGAGAGGAAAATTGAGGCGCCACTCACATTGCACGAGGCCCAAGTGTCGATCGCGCTTTCGGCGATCTCCGGAGGAATGTACGAAATCGGCGACGACCTTCCAACCCTGGGAAGGGATTCGGACCGGGTCGCGCTCGTCGAGAATCCCGAACTTCTGCAAATGGCCGCGCTCGGACGGGCTGCAATTCCAGTAGACCTTCTCACCTATAGTTCCGAGGACAAGCAACCCAGCGTATTTCTGTTGCACGAGGATACACGGCAGTCGATTCTTGCCGTCTTCAATTGGACGGAACACCCTAGATCTCATCGTCTGTTGTTTTCTGAGTTAGGCCTTTCTGCCGACCACAGTTACAATCTCAAGGACATTCTGGAATCCTCGACTCGGCTGTCCGCCGAGGGTGATTCTATCCACTTGGAGCAGCCCGGCCATTCAGTGAAACTGATTAAAATCGTCGATGCTACGTTTCCTCCTGCTGCTCCTTCGGTCACTGTTCACGTTCCGGACCATGCAAAAGTCAATGAAGACATCCGATTCACTGCCGATGTCGATCCTCTCGGAGTACCGGCCCTCGCATATCACTGGGATTTTGGCGACGGCACAAGCGAGCGTGGTAGACAGGTGGGCCATGCTTACACGATGCCCGGGCATTACATGGTCCAGCTGGTCATTGAAGGTGTCGATGGTGTACCGGCGGAGAAACGGACATCGGTGTCTGTGAGTGGCACCCTAGTTCTGTCCCCTCCTAGCCGATATCAAGCTATTGAATAGCGTCCTTGGCTTTGCGGGAGAATTAACCTCGAAGGGGAAGTTCATTTTAGGTCTTTGGAAGTAAGCGGGCGCCTGATTTTCCTCTCCGTGCGGCCCGAAGGCGGCGCACCTGCCAAGACACCAAAACAAAAGGTTGCACCGGAGTCAGTCGAACCGAGCAATTAGAGACAAAAGTCGTGTCGGTGCCTTGCGCACCTCGGAATGGCTCACCTTACACCGCGCGATTCAGATGTCGCACCTCGTCGCTGATGGGGATTGAGGAACCAGGAGATTGCCCTCAAACTGAACCTGAGCGAGCACACCGTGCGGAACTACCTGCTTCGGATCTACGACAAATTGGGCATCTCGAGCCGGGTGGAGTTGGTCCTCTATGCGGTCAGTAGTACAGAAGCAAGCGCAGCGCCAACGAATACTAGGACATATTCGGCTTTTGCCTGACGCAGATGCCTATGAGCACTGCGTGACGGCTTTTCGGGCTTTAGAGTTGTTCCAGGATCTTCTTGAAATCCGCGATTGCCCGCTCGCGGTCTCCTTTGGACATCTCCACTTTTTCATCGTGGGTTGGTAGAAAGATTCCCCGTTGCGCCGCAAGCACCACGATTTGATCCTGGGCCGCGACGAAATCTTGGAGCAGTATTTTCTCTCGGACATCAGGGGCGAGGGATTTGACTCGTTTCTTCCGCGGAGCACGCGTCAATGAAGGCCTGCATTGCGGCTTGATATTCTTGTTCCGTTATCGTTCCCGCTTTCATGCTGTCGAATGCGTTCAGAAGATCCCGGAATACGCGATGGTCGCCATTCCCCGTTCCTTCGAAAGATCTATCCAAGGTTTAACAGAAGCGTCCCTTGGAATTTTTGCATTTCCGCAGTCATGAAATCCTCCTAATCTCAAAGAATCAAGCGCAAAGCGCGCGATGCACCAATCGCGGCTTCCCACACCAGGTAGGGTGGCCAAAACAGGCCAATCAGTGCTCCCACGACCATGCCCGTCCATGTGTGGCGGGCGCGCACATGCTGTTGTTCCGAAACCGGTGTAAGATACCAGCGCGACGAGGTGGCACAATCATCCATTAGCAATGCCCTTCCTCGCAATCCATGCTGGTTCAGTGGAAGATTTGGGAAAGGGGCATCAGATTTGATGCTCCTTTAATTCGGCAGTGGGTAGGCCGGAATTCAAACTCGACATGCTCACATGTCCGTGTTCCGTCCCGCCTTCCGATTGCAATAGATCGTGGGCCTTCGACGACACATAGGAGTGAACCGATGGTACGGAACTTTTTGTATCTTACGGTGGCGGTAGTTTTTATTTTTCTCACGAGCCTGGCTCTACCCGTTTCAGTTCGCGCCCAAAGTGACGCGGACAAGCTTTTTAAAACGCACTGCGCCCTCTGCCACGCTGCCGATGGAAGCGGCAATGCCCCCACGGGCAAGGCGCTCCACGCCAAAGATCTGAGGTCCGCCGAAGTGCAGAACCAATCCGACGTGGACCTTACTACCATAATTAGTATGGGCAAAGGCAAGATGCCCGCGTTCAACAAGAAGCTAAAGCCCGAGGACATCAAGGCCCTGGTCGCCTACGTGCGGGGGCTAGGGAAGAAATAGCGCCCTCGAATGCTTTAGAACCAAGGAGCGACCCGGCCTGGGCGGAACCTGAATTTTTGTCTCAGGAGACCACGATGTGTGCATGGCGGCGAGATTCGGCAATGGCGCGCGTCCAAACTGAGGCGGACGGCACACCGATTCAAAACAGACGTTCTTTTCTTGGAGTGTGGATTGGGGTCGGTTCAGCGCTGGTCGGTTCGTTGCTCGCGGTGCCGCTCACGCGCTTCGCAGTGTTTCCGCTGCTTCGCCGGACGACGGAGTTGAAACGATCGGCCTTAGGTCCAGTTGACGAGTTCGCCCATCTGACCGAACCGGTGATCCGCACTATTCAGATCGAACAGGTGGATGGCTGGCGAAAAGCCATCTCGGAAAAGGCAGTGTATATAACTAAGGACCAGCAGGCCAAATTGCGCGTGCTGTCCTCGGTCTGCCCGCACCTGGGTTGCACGATTCCGTGGAATAAGGAGCGCAAAGAATTTGTGTGCCCCTGCCACGGAGGAACATACACGGCAGATGGAACGTACATCAGTGGTCCTGCGTTGCGCGGGATGGACTCACTGGAAACTTCCGTCGAGGACGGACAGTTGATGGTGCGCTTCCAATATTTTCGTCAACTCATATCCGATAAAGAAGTCGTCGGCTGAGGAAGGACAATTCTCGGATGCGGACCACGCACGAAGACCAGATGAACCGCTCTGCCGTTCCTGCAAAGGGAATATGGGGTTGGATAAATCATCGCACCGGAATTGACGCCGTTTTGCGCACCGCACTTTATGAACCGATCCCTGGAGGTGCGCGCTTTGCATATATTTTCGGCTCGGGCTTGCTGTTTATTTTTATTTCCCAAGTGATCACAGGAGTTTTCCTGGCGCTGTATTACGTACCCTCTGCCGATCACGCGCACACTACAGTCGCCTACATTACCAAGGCCGTCACCGCCGGTTCGTTTTTGCGCAGTCTGCATTCTTACGGCGCCAGTGCCATGGTGGTGGTTTTGCTCGTGCATCTTTCGCAGACTTACATCTATGGTGCGTACAAAGGGCACCGCGAATTGTTGTGGTTTTCCGGTTGCGTGCTGTTTGCTCTCATTTTGGGCATGGCTTTCACAGGATATTTGCTCCCCTGGGATCAGCGCGCTTATTTCGCCACCGCCGTAGGTACCAACGCCGCCAGTGAGGTTCCGCTTATCGGCGATGCCATTAAGCGCATGATGCGGGGTGGAACGGAGATGGGTACGCTAACCATTTCGCGCTTTTTCGTGCTGCACGTTTTTTTGATTCCCGCGTGTATTTTTTCCCTGTTAGCTTCGCACGTTTTTCTCTTTCGAAAGGCTGGGGCTGCGGGGCCGACTGATGAAGATCCCTACGAGCCTAAACAAAAAACGGAACTCTTTTATCCTCGCCAGGTATTGATGGACCTTTCGTTGACAGCGCTCCTGATTATTGCCCTGGGGGTGCTTTCTTTTTTTGTGCCGGTGCAGCTCGGTCCTGCCGCCAATCCTGCCGACGCCCTATACATCCCGCGTCCGGAATGGTATTACCTCCCGATTTTTCAGTATTTGAAATATTGGCACGGCCCGCTTTCTGTGGTCGGCATCATGGTTGTTCCAGGGATTCTAATGGCCGCCATCATCGCTTTGCCATTTCTTGATCGGAGCACTGAGCGCCGCCCGTGGAAGCGCCCCATCGCCATGACCTCCTATGCCTTCGTTATGCTTACGCTCGTGGGACTCGCGCTGCGCAGTCAATATTTGGATAAGCACGACGTCGGCGTGGCACAGCAGCTCGCAAAACAAAAAGCCGAAGAAAAAGACTTCATGAGCAGACCATTTGAGCCCGAACTTTCTTCCGCCTCGCTCGCTGCCGCAAACGCTCAGTTAGCCGATCCCGAAGCCGCCAAAGGCAAAGCAATTTTCGAAGACCACTCCTGCAACGCCTGCCACGGCGATGGCGGGGTCGGAACCGCCGCCGCCCCCCGGCTGGTGGGCGAAAGCGTCAAGCGTTCCCCGGACCAACTGAGGGATCTGTTCGCCCACCCAACTGCAAAAATGACAGCCGGCGGCATGCCTCCAATCGACCTGCCCCCAGACGACCTAAAAGCGCTCATAGCTTACGTCGAGAGTCTGAAATAACGAAGTAACAACATCGTCGAACAAGAAAGCGACCCTAGGTCCCAGCCTAGGGCGTGGTTAGCGCGCTCACCGGAAAAGTCCTGTAAGAGCTGTGATCTAAGCGAGGTAGATCCTTTGCCGCCACCGTGGTTGTGGTGTACGGTGGCAGGATTTTGTTCACGCTGGTCATCGCTAACGTTTTCACTTGACGGATGGGGATTGTGAACACATCGGCATAAAAAAAGGGGAAGAGGTTTCCTGCGACGAAAAACGCTCTTCCCCAGACATGGCAACCCGAGTATAGACCTAAGCCATCGCTAATTTCCAATTCCTTCTTCGGTACTTCCTTGTGCACCTGGAGGAATTTCCCCTGATGGTCAATGCCGAGCCGCCCGGCGTAAAGGAGCAACTTCTCCAGGCTTCGTTCGAGATTCAAGGCCGCTAGGGGCACGTCGAAGAGTTTGACCTAGCGTGGGTGAGCACAACAAGCAAGACCATAAAGTCTCCGGAAGGCGGGCAGTCACCAATCCACTGCTCGCCTTTTTTATTTGCTGGCCGACTTCGCCCGGGTCTCTTCGGGTCCGATTTCCAGCACAACGCGCACAGGCACGACTTCTAGTTCCCCTACGGGCTCTTTGTATGAGCCGCGCTCTTCAGAGAATAACCGCGCCTTTTGCTTGGCAATCAGGGACAGAAACATCTCTGCGTTTTCGCGGCTGCCAAATTTCCGCGCATGCAAAAGATCAAAAATGTCCATGCTGCCCGAGAAGTCGCTAGAGGTATTGCCCTGTTTCGTCAAGTACTCGCCGGTAGCCTTGCGCCGCAACGTCCAAAGGTCTCTTCTACTTTCTCCATGGTTCAAGATAGACTATCAGCGGTTCCGGTGCTGTTTTCTCGTTAGTTTGATCCCTAACTTCTCTGGGTCCTCATTACTTGCAGTGATGGGGCTTTCGGGTTCGAGTTCATCAGGGAATTGAAGCCAAATCTTAAATGGGAATTCTTCTTTTTTCGTATCCGATGCTTCAATGGCATTTTTCAACCCATTCACGAGATTATGGGCAGCGTCCCCATACGCCGCGCGTTTCTGCGGATCATTGCCTCTTAAACTGTTTCCGCAAGCGATGCACTGGATTAATCGTTGGGGAAACTCAGGGTTGTTTGCTCGCGCCCCACAAAACTTGCACTCAACGATAACCTCGGGAGCATCCGCCATTGTCAGTAGTCGGGGATTCTTGAATTCCATGCTATCCACCTGCCGCGCGTTTCTGCGTGCCCTTTCTCGAAGGGACTACCTGTAGTGCGGCTTTTTCCCATCGAAGATTTTTCCGAAGGCGTCGGCCGCGTCCGCCTGGGGCTCTCCGTAAAACCAAGCCAACATAGAAAAATCTCCCTCGAGTTCCTTGTACTCCTCGAAACGATAAAGGGCAAGAATCCGGTGAAAGGTAAACCTCAAGTAAACCTGGAGCGGATCTGAATATGCCTGTTTTGGCCTGGAATGGAAATCGCCAGTGTTTTATTGGGGAAAAGTGGTCGGGGCGAGTGGATTTGAACCACCGACCTCCTGGTCCCGAACCATGGCAGTAACAAATCTAAGCTGTTGAATTGGCTCAAGTTCCCCTGCGCAACCCTCTCGTTAACTGCACTACGATTTGCGATACAAATATCTCCTTGGTGGCAACGGGTCTCGAAGCTATGATGGGTGTATGCTGCGTAAGAAAGCTAAGAAGAAATCCGGCAACGCGACATATGCCAGCGTCAAGAAGGAAATGGCAAGGCCGCGCTTGGCCAAGTCCGCAAGAATAGCGCAACTGAATCTGGATACTGCTCGAATCCCAGAACAGCCGAGTACCACCATGCCCAGTATTCTCGACTAAATCATCCCTTCTACATCCGAGCGACGGCGCAATCGGAAGTAGTCCACCTGTCGGTATAACACACTATTCGTGCAGTACAACGCTGAGGAGGGAATCGTTGACGCAGATCTCGCCGTTGTACGTGATGAAGCCCAATTTCCTGAATTTGTTCATGAAAAAATTGACCCGGGACCGCGTTGTGCCAATCATCTCCGCCAGCATCTCTTGCGATACTTTGGGAAGCGCTTTGTGAGGATGGCCCGGAGCGCCATAGCGCGCAAGCAGCAGCAGAGTGCGCGCCAGGCGCTTCTCGCTGGAGTTGAAGAGCTGGTCTATGAGGTCCGCTTCGACTCGGATGTTTCGCGCAAGCATATAAGCGATAAAGCGGTCGGAGAACTCGTGTTCCTCATGGAGCGCGCGAATCATCTCGTCTCTGTCAATGACCAACACGCTGGTAGGTGAAATTGTGGTCGCGGTCACCAGGTAATTGGACTGGCCTGCAAGGCACCCTTCCCCAAGAAAATCGCCCGGTCCAAGGATTGCCACAACCGCTTCTTTGCCGGCCTTATTCACCACAGTAAGCTTCGCACCGCCTTCCTGAATGTACAGGATATTCTTCGCGGGGTCCCCCTGCGTTAAAACGGTTTCTTTTCCTCTGAACTTGGCTACCTTTCTTCCCAGACCGGCCGAGTCGAGAAACAATTTCACATCGAAAACAGGGATCTTCGGATTCGCTTTCTTGGGGGAGCTGGGGACGTTCACGGAGACACGCAGAGTGGCTGCCGACGACGACACCATAATGTGCGAGCATATCATGGAAGCGATCCTGCTGACTGTGAATACATGAACGCTCCATGCCGACCAGCATATAGTGCACAGCCTTAAGATAAACCCAATAAGTCCTAAGAGTCATGACGATACGGGTACCTCCTCGCACCTACAGGCACTCTTCCGCATCGTCAAATTTCCAATTTCTGTGCCTGCTTTCTGCTGTTCCCAATTACGCCGCTGGAGTTCTTCCGGCATCATTTTGCGAAGTCGGGTCATGGGGAACCGAATAAACAGGCTGAAGTTGCGGAAAAACTAGCGAAATGAATCCAATGCGCTACAACCTGCCTCTCTCCTCCCCGTACATTCGTGAGCATGCCTTGAACCTGAGGCGCGACAATGCGATGGCGCGGTAGCCTTTAGCGGAGGCGATCGAAAAAGCCTCCAGTCGGCCCTCGCCGAGATCTGCGACTGCTTTGCATCGACCCTGTCCTTCTCTAATACCGGAATCATGAATGACTCGACCATCGTCGTTGCGGGGACTACGGGTATCTCGGCGGTATAGCAATTTTTGGTCCTACCCAGCCGCAAAAGGGCGGACCCCCCAAGCTAAGCAGGGCTGGGTGCGTGACGACGGTCACATCCTGACATGCCGGCCGTCACAGCCATGGGCGTCAAATAGACCTAGTGTCCGGTACGAGCGACACGTTGCCCGAGCAAGGAACATCGAGGAGAGAACATGAACCGGAGCTCGAACGCGAGGAAATGGCGCCATGTCGGCGAGATCCTATTGCTGGTGCTCGCGTTTGGTGTCGCCTATCCGGCCAAGGCGCAGACCGGAAATGCCGCGAACGGCCAGAAAATATTCGTGGAGAAGTGTAAGAAGTGCCACGGCGAAGACGGCAGCGGCAATACCAATTTCGGAAAAGCGTTACGGGCTGCCGACCTTCGTTCACCCGATGTCCAAAAGAAGACCGATGCCGACTTCTACGTCCAAATTGATAAGGGCAAAAAGAACATGCCCCCATTTGGAGCAAGCCTCGACAAGACTCAAATCAATGATGTGATCGCGTACGTCCGGGAATTTGGGAAGAAGTAGCCAGACGCCAAGAAGTAGTTGTAGACGCGAGCAGCGCTCAAACCGCGGATGAATATGCGACGACCCCGACGGAAGACTACAAATGATAACGCATGCGACGCTAAAGTTCGGAATTCGAAGCCTCACCGCGGCGGTATTCAATGGCTCAGGGTATTGCTGCCAGCCGCTTTCGGAGTGGTTGCACTCTTGTGTTTAGGGATCCGTGAAAGATCGGTAGAAGCACTCTCCGGTTCCCTCGCCGCGGTCGAAACACCCGTCGTAGCCATGCCCACAGAGTTCTCACCCGTATTCAAACCTGGCCGTCAGCCTTTCCTCGAGTCCGTTCGAGAATATTTTCAATTGCAATCCACACCCGTGCAGCCGATCGCCTTTAACCACAGGCTACATCTTCAGAACGGGATGCAATGCGTCAGTTGTCACACAGGGGTGACGGAAGGGCCGGACGCGGGGATTCCCAACGTGACCTTTTGCATGGCGTGTCACGAGGAAGTCGCCAAGGACAAACCGGAAATCAAGAGGCTTACGGCTTACGCGGTCAAAGAACAGGACGTCCCTTGGAAGCCGGTGTACTGGTTTTATCCTTCCGAACATGTTCGATTCCAGCACGCGCCCCATATTCGCGCGGGCGTGGATTGCCAGCAGTGCCACGGGGATATGACTCAGCAGACCGTTGCAGTGCGTTCCAAAAATCTCGATATGAATTTCTGCATCACTTGCCACCGGGCGAAGGGTGCTTCGGCAGACTGCACGACCTGCCACTACTAGCAAGCGAAGCGGCCTTGCTGCTTCGGGCCACTGCATCAGGGTGATTGGAGGAGCTTTTCAACCATGGAACGCCGAACATTCCTGAGTCTTTCCGCCCTGACCGGTGCCGCCTTTGCGGTCGAGGGGTGCAGCGACCGACGAGTGCAATTCATCCAGTTCGTACCCGAAGAAGATCTTGTGCCAGGGGTAGCAGTCTGGAAGCCAAGTGTTTGTACGATGTGCTCTGCCGGCTGCGGAATCCAAGTGCGTGTGATGGAAGGCGAGGCTGAAGTTTTCCGGAACGGCCAGTTCGGGCTCATCAAAATGGGGTTGGCCAAGAAACTGGCAGGTAATCCGGAACACCCTGTGAGCCAGGGAAAATTGTGCGCACGAGGTGAGGCAGGCCTTCAGGTGACTTATAACCCCGATCGTATCCAATATCCTCTCAAGCGCGCAGGACAGCGTGGAACGGGACAGTTCAGCCCGGTAAGCTGGGACGAGGCGATCCAAGAGCTAGTAACACGTCTCCAACCCTTGACTTTCCAACAGGAAAGTCGATCGCTTGCCTTCCTGACCAGCCCACTGCGCGGCCAGCGCGGAGCACTGATTGAGCGTTTTCTATCCGGCTTTGACGGAGCCAATTGGGTACGGTTCGAACTATTTGACGACCAGGTTCTGCGCAAGGCGAACCTGTTGAGTTTTGGCCATGAGCAATTGCCGACGCTGGACCTGGCACATTCGGGTTACGTCATCTCCTTTGGCGCTGACTTCCTTGGCACGTGGAATTCACCGGTGGCGCAAAGCGTCGGCTACGGAAAAATGCGCCAGAATCGTTCAGGCATTCGCGGCAAATTTGTCCAGGTGGAGAGCCGCGTCTCGCAGACGGGAGCGAACGCAGACGAGTGGGTTGCGGTGCACCCCGGTACCGAAGGCCTGCTGGCTCTGGGACTGGCGCACATCATATTGAAGGAGAGGCTGGGTCGTGCGGAGGCAGCAGGCGCCGCCGGGACACGGATTGACGGTTGGCACGAAGGCCTGCTGGCCTACTCACCTGAAGCCATCGCGTGGAAGACAGGGGTCCCTCCGGAGACGATCACGAGATTGGCGCGCGAGATGGCCGGCCAGCCGCCTGCGGTGGCTCTGGTGGGCGGTGCGCCGCTAGCCCAGACCAACGGATTGTTCTCTGCACTTGCGGTGAACGCCCTCAGCGCGCTCTTGGGAAGCGTCGGGCAACCGGGCGGACTTCAGTTCACACCGGAAGCGCCTTTCCCCCCATCCCCAGTGACGCGGGGAAATTTCGGGGGGCGCAACGCCACGTCGGTCCGCGCGCTCGCGCAACAAATCCTTTCCGGCCAGCCACGGCCCGTTGAAGTGCTCTTTGTGCATGAGTCGAATCCTGTATTCGCTACCCCACTTGGATGGCCGATAAAAGAGGCGTTTGAAAAAGTGCCGTTCATCGTGAGTTTCGGGAATTTTCTCAACGAGACGAGCCGCCTCGCCGACCTGATTCTTCCCGACCACTCTTTTCTTGAATCGTGGGTGGATGGTGTTCCTGAGTCGGGAACAACGCAGTCGGTAGTGAACGTTGCGGCGCCGGCGATGCGACCGCTTCATGACACGCGTGCGATGCCTGACGTGCTGCTGGATCTAGCCCACCGTCTGGGCGGCGCCCCGAGTCAGGCCCTGCCATGGAAGAGTTACGAAGAAATGCTGCAGGCGACACTTACGCCTTTGGCTCAGCATCCCGGTTCGATCAAAGCAAAAGATGGCGGTGAATTCTGGAACAAAATTCAAGAGCAGGGCGGTTGGTGGGGCCCGGAGGGAAGCAAGGTGGCGGGAGTGGCCGGCACGAGTTCCTTCAATGCGGTGAAAAACCAGGAGGCGCAATTCGCCGGAGCCGCGGCCGCGTATCCGTTCTATCTCCTCCCCTATGCCACGCAGCAGTTCTATGACGGCCGGCATGCGAATCTGCCCTGGATGCAGGAGCTTCCAGAGGTATTGTCAACGGGAATGTGGGGCACGTGGGTGGAAATAAATCCGCGCTCCGCAGCTCCGCTGCTGATCGGGCAAGGCGACCTCGTGGAAGTGGCGTCACCACATGGGAAAGTCCGTGCTCCGGCATTGTTGTCGCCGGGAATCGCACCCGACGTGATCGCCATACCCGTTGGCCAAGGACATGAAGAGTACGGACGCTACGCCAGCGGCCGCGGCGCGAACCCCATCAAGATGCTGGCGCCACAGGTGGAACCCACGACGGGCGCGCTGGCATGGGCGGGAACACGGGTGAATGTCACTCGAGTAGGAAAAGGCGAGTTGATCCTGCTGTCGGGCGGCCCCACCCAGTGGAGTCAGGAAAAAATAAGCCGGTGACGACGGAGCGTTTGCGAGCGGCGATCAGGAGGAAGGCGAATGGCGCATAGATGGGGAATGGTGATTGACCTCGATCGTTGCACCGGCTGCGAAGCGTGCGTTGCGGCGTGCCACGCCGAAAACAACATCGCGACAGTGAGTGCCAATGAAGCTGCCCGGGGCCGAACCATGCATTGGATCCATGTGGAGCGGTATTGGGAGGGCGAATACCCTGATATTCGAGCCAGGTTTCAACCCGTTCTCTGCCAACAGTGCGATGCGGCTCCGTGTGAACCCGTTTGTCCCACTTATGCCAGTTATCACAATCCGGAAGGTCTGAACGTACAGGTTTACAACCGGTGCATCGGCACGCGTTATTGCGCCAACGCATGTCCCTACACGGCGAGGTACTTCAACTGGTTCAATCCGGCCTGGGATAAGCCGCTGCACCTGCAGCTCAACCCGGATGTTTCGCTTCGCGAGGCTGGAGTGATGGAAAAATGCACATTCTGCAATCAACGCATCCTCGCGGGGGAAATCAAGGCCAAGGCAGAGAGCCGTGAGTTACAGGATGGAGAGATCAAGCCAGCCTGCGTGCAGTCTTGTCCGACGACGGCGATGATTTTTGGAGATCTGAACGATCCAAAAAGTCTGGTATCGCAGAAGTCGCGCTCAGTGCGCGCCACGACGTTGCTGGCTGAGGTTGGGACTCTACCGAAGGTTATCTACCTTGAAAGAGAGTCTTCGCATGGCAACGAATGACGCCGCGCAGGCGAATTTAATCGATATCCAGCCGGAAAAAATCCGGAAGGATCTACTTCTGCCGGTGTTCCATACGTCCCGGCGTTACTACGCCCTGGTTATCGCCCTGTTGGTGATCGGGCTTCCCGGCATGCTTGTCTATGTGTACCAGATGTCCGAGGGAATGGGAGTAGCAGGAATTACACGCCCGGTTTTCTGGGGATTCTATATCACGAATTTCGTTTTCTGGATCGGAATCAGTCATGCCGGCACGCTGATTTCCGCGATCCTCCGTCTGGTCAATGCAGGTTGGCGGCGGCCGGTGACGCGCTGCGCGGAAGCGATTACGGTTTTCGCGCTGGCCATTGGAGCGCAGTACCCAATCATTCATTTGGGGCGCTCGTGGCTGTTTTTCTGGCTGATTCCTTATCCCAGCGAACGCGACATTTGGCCGAATTTCCGCTCGCCACTAGTATGGGATTTTTTTGCCATCACCACCTATCTCACAGGCAGCCTGACTTTCCTTTTGCTTCCCATTATTCCGGATTGGGCGATGGTTCGAGATCGCGCGACTGGCTTACGGAAACGCATCTACACGCTGTTGGCACTCGGCTGGCGCGGAACTCCCCGGGAATGGCACCGGCTGGAAGTAGCGATGCGCATCATGGCTGTCATAATCCTGCCGGTAGCCATCTCCGTACACACGATCGTGTCGTGGGATTTCGCCATGGCGCCGGTGCCCATGTGGCACTCCACGGTATTTGGGCCGTACTTCGTGGCCGGCGCCATTTTCAGCGGAATAGCCGCGCTGATTATTGTGATGGCGCTGGTGCGCAAGGCACTACATCTGGAGGAGTACCTGAAACCAGTTCACTTCAGCAATCTTGGCAAGCTGCTGTTGGTTATGAGCCTCTTGTGGATTTACTTCATCTTCGCGGAACGTCTCACGGTATGGTACGGCAACCAGCCAGCCGAAATGGCAGCGTTCTGGTCCATCCAGCGGGGAAGATTTGCCGTACTCTTCTGGACCATGGTCACCTGCAATCTTCTGATTCCCTTTCCCATACTCGCCATCAAGAAACTTCGAACTATCACCGGCACGGTGATTGCTTCTTCCACAGTCGTAGTCGGAATGTGGTTGGAACGGTTCCTGATTGTTGTGCCGCCCCTGGAGCACAAGTATCTGCCATATGACTGGGGAAGCTATCGTCCGACATGGGTGGAAATCTCGATTACCGTCGGAACTCTTATGGGGATGATTCTTCTCTATGTTCTCTTCGCAAAATTCGTTCCAATCATTTCGATTTGGGAATTAAAAGGTGGGCAACACGCAAATCCAGTTGCAGAAGCAGCGCACCATAAAGTTAGCCCAGCGGGCCTACGTTTGGATAAAACATTACCTTCAACCAACGGTTGAGAGTGGATGGATCTATGAATGCTATCTACGGACTGTTCCCCGATACTGCCTCCGCGCGGCGAGCGCTGACGGCACTGCGCGCAGCCTGCTCTCGTCTTAAGCTCAACCAGAAAGCAATTGTCATCATGTCGTCTGAGCCGTTAGAGGAAGAGGGATTCGGTTGGGAGGAACAGCGGTCACCGATGGCGTGGCTCGCCCCGCTTGGCGCAATTTTAGGAGCAGGCGTGGGGTATACGCTCTCTGCGTTTACCCAACGTAGTTATCCCTTGCCAACCGGCGGCATGCCCATAGTGGCCATGTGGCCTACGGGAATCATCATGTATGAGTTGATGATGTTGGGAGCGATTCTGACCACGATTGTGGCCTTCGTGGTCGCGACAGGACTTCCCAACTACAGAAAGCGTCTGTACGACCCGGAAGTCACCAACGGAAAGATTCTCGTGGGGATCTCAGAGTTGGAGACTGATTGCCGCACAGAACTTGAGCAACTGCTTTATCAAGATGGCGCGGAGAAAGTCAAAGAGTTCTCGAGAAGCTAATCTCGGGTCAGTGCCTGACTAACGGGCTCTCCAGAAACTTCTTGATTGACACCCACCTGCCCGGGAGTTTACACCCAAAGATAGGATGGTTGGAACCCGTCGAGTGTTCGAACGCCCCGCACAACTTTCCCCGACGCTGGGCTTCCGAGGAACAACGAAACATGGGCTTCAAAATCCGGGGCCGCTTCCATTGGTTCGCTCACCAGTTCTCTAGCCAACTGTCTTTCACAGAACATTCATAATCCGTGGAAGGCTTGCATGTTTCCTTCGCTACCGGTTCAAGGCGATTCTTGAGTGAACTTCTACGCAGTCGTGCCCTTTGCACTTTCCCTTGAGTCAGCTTCGGCGGTCGTGACTCGCGACGCTTCAATCTGCAATCCCTTGTTGGCATCGAACCTTTGCTTGCGGTCGAGGCCCTTGATGAACTCACGGGAAGCCTTTGCAATCGCTCCGGCGATAGTCGTCGCATCCACTCTAGAGGTTGTTTCTGCCTTTCCCTTTTCCCGGTCTTCGTATGAAATCTTCACACTGTAACTATTCATTAGCTCTCCCTTTTATTTTCGTCATCCCGCTTCACGAGCCTGTGTTCAGCAATTTTCGGCACTTTGAAAGCAATCTCATTTTTCAGTTTCGTGATGCCAAGGAACAGCCCAGCCAGCAATTGCTTCACTCCCCATCTTCGTAGCCGACCATCCGCATTCCTTCACGCAGTGAAGTGGCAGAATGTGTTTCTCGGCTTCCTCTAATGTGCCCGGATGGGGCGTGCGTGACCATGCGGTAACTGGTTTGTGGCATTTTTCGCAACGGAACAGAAAAAGGAACAGGGTTTCATTCACAGTGGCTTTGCTCATGCCGGGATGATACGCCGGGAATAGAAAACGGGAAAGTGGGTTACGGCGTGGAACCAGCGTGGGCACTACTTCTTATCCGGATACTCGCCGGGAACATCATCCAGCGGCACCTCATGTGTCCGAACTTCCCTCTCGTCAGCGTCCCCGGCGTCTTCCACGCCCTTTACCGCATCGGCCTCGAACGCGTTTCCTTGCTCTAGCAACTCGTCCACACTCTCCGAATCTGCACCTTGGACGTTGGACAATCCCTGCAAATCTCCCGATTGCTCACCCGACCGCGCTCCCAGTCTCTTCGGTGTGAATGCCACCGTATCCACGCTTTGGCTTTTCTCCTGAACGTGTTTCTTAAGTGCGCCCGCCGTTTTTCCGCCGACCTTCGTTTTCACCTCCGTCTTTTTCGGAGCTGCCCTCTTCTGAGCCAACTTCTTCTTCGGAGTTACGCTCATCTTACCTAGCTTTTTCTTAATCGCCTTCTTCATCGCCGCCACCTTCTTGCCCACAGTGCTCTGCGATTTCGTCTGCTTCTTCTTGGTTTTCCTTTTGGCAGCCATACCCGCAGTCTACACCCATGCATGATTCCCAGCGTTTAGGAATGGGAATCGATGAAGGGCAAGCCGTGCTGCCATGCAGTATGAACGGACGGATTGCGTCCTTTGCCTAGAGCTTGCCCGCATCAATCCACTCTTGTACCTCCGCATCAACAGAGAATGCGCTCGCTGGCGCTTCTGCGAACCGTCCATCCAGTTCATACGCATTCTGTTCCAGTGGTATTCCCTCGTAGGAGCCGCCGCTGAGAAAGTCCTTCACGTACTTGGCAGCGAACTCTGCAATCCTAGCTTTTCATACTGAACAACGTGAACGAGTTCGTGAAAGAGAGTCCTGTTGTCATAGGGGCCGTGCGAAACCACCGTGTCAACGGCGGCCCAGGCGGCAGCACGATACAACCCGGAATGGCGACGTCGGTACATGCATCTGGCGATGCATCGGCACCGGAGCATTGCCAAGGTAGCCATGGGGCGTAGGCTAGCAGTTCGGCTGTATTGGATGTGGCGAACAATACTTGCTCGAAAGAAACCCAAACCTCTACCGTATCAATTTAGAAACCGGCTCGCGGCACGATGAGAAGGAGTCAGCGCAAATTGCAAGCAGGTACAGGAGCAACTCCTCCGGAAATCGCGTCAATCGGGATCTAATCATACATCTGTGATCTAAGCGAGGTAGATCCTTTGCCGCCACCGTGGTTGTGGTGTACGGTGGCAGGATTTTGTTCACGCTGGTCATCGCTAACGTTTTCACTTGACGGATGGGGATTGTGAACACATCGGCATAAAAAAAGGGGAAGAGGTTTCCTGCGACGAAAAACGCTCTTCCCCAGACATGGCAACCCGAGTATAGACCTAAGCCATCGCTAATTTCCAATTCCTTCTTCGGTACTTCCTTGTGCACCTGGAGGAATTTCCCCTGATGGTCAATGCCGAGCCGCCCGGCGTAAAGGAGCAACTTCTCCAGGCTTCGTTCGAGATTCAAGGCCGCTAGGGGCACGTCGAAGAGTTTGACCTAGCGTGGGTGAGCACAACAAGCAAGACCATAAAGTCTCCGGAAGGCGGGCAGTCACCAATCCACTGCTCGCCTTTTTTATTTGCTGGCCGACTTCGCCCGGGTCTCTTCGGGTCCGATTTCCAGCACAACGCGCACAGGCACGACTTCTAGTTCCCCTACGGGCTCTTTGTATGAGCCGCGCTCTTCAGAGAATAACCGCGCCTTTTGCTTGGCAATCAGGGACAGAAACATCTCTGCGTTTTCGCGGCTGCCAAATTTCCGCGCATGCAAAAGATCAAAAATGTCCATGCTGCCCGAGAAGTCGCTAGAGGTATTGCCCTGTTTCGTCAAGTACTCGCCGGTAGCCTTGCGCCGCAACATCCAAAAGGTCTCTTCTAGTTTCTCCATGGTTCACCCCCCGCCAAAGGCTCGTGGCCTGGTTCCTGAGCCGGGAACTTAAGCGAGCCCGCTGTGCTATTTGCTGTTGTGTCGCTATATTCCCTCCGCGCGGGCATAATAGCAGCATGTTTGAGTTTTATTTGAGTTTTTTTGGCAGACGAACGGAAGCGAAACTTAAGGGCTGCCATCACATTATAGGAATCTGCGGGTAGACACCGGACCGCTAAAGGGAGAGTCGCTGATATGTTGTCAACGATCCCCCATCCTGCCTGGAGGTGTCTCTGATTGGCAAACCCTATAAATGCTGCCTAGAATGCATGGTTTGAGACGGAAGATTCGTTGATAGACTATCAGCGGTTCCGGTGCTGTTTTCTCGTTAGTTTGATCCCTAACTTCTCTGGGTCCTCATTGCTTGCAGTGATGGGGCCTTCGGGTTCGAGTTCATCAGGGAATTGAAGCCAAATCTTAAATGGGAATTCTTCTTTTTTCGTATCCGATGCTTCAATGGCATTTTTCAACCCATTCACGAGATTATGGGCAGCGTCCCCATACGCCGCGCGTTTCTGCGGATCATTGCCTCTTAAACTGTTTCCGCAAGCGATGCACTGGATTAATCGTTGGGGAAACTCAGGGTTGTTTGCTCGCGCCCCACAAAACTTGCACTCAACGATAACCTCGGGAGCATCCGCCATTGTCAGTAGTCGGGGATTCTTGAATTCCATGCTATCCACCTGCCGCGCGTTTCTGCGTGCCCTTTCTCGAAGGGACTACCTGCAGTGCGGCTTTTTCCCATCGAAGATTTTTCCGAAGGCGTCGGCCGCGTCCGCCTGGGGCTCTCCGTAAAACCAAGCCAACATAGAAAAATCTCCCTCGAGTTCCTTGTACTCCTCGAAACGATAAAGGGCAAGAATCCGGTGAAAGGTAAACCTCAAGTAAACCTGGAGCGGATCTGAATATGCCTGTTTTGGCCTGGAATGGAAATCGCCAGTGTTTTATTGGGGAAAAGTGGTCGGGGCGAGTGGATTTGAACCACCGACCTCCTGGTCCCGAACCATGGCAGTAACAAATCTAAGCTGTTGAATTGGCTCAAGTTCCCCTGCGCAACCCTCTCGTTAACTGCACTACGATTTGCGATACAAATATCTCCTTGGTGGCAACGGGTCGCTGCCTGTCCTTCGGTCTTCTATCCGCCCTGCGCTTTTCCGCGCCGCGCGTGTCCACTTTGCGGGCTGTTATCGCTTTGAGTCTTTGCCTAGGCCGTCCAGTGCTCCTCGCATGGCGGCCTCCCTAATGGAGATGGGGTCTCTAGGCTTTTCGGTCTCGTCCAGTTCCGCAATGTCCGGCGTGGCTTTGCCACTGTCCAGCGTCCATTCGTCGCCCACCTGAACAAACTTCTGTTGGTGTATGGGCAGATTGAGCTGGGCATTCCCGAATTTGCCCTGGAGCTGGACCAGAAGTTTGTCATCCGTGAGCTTACTTGCGCCTGTGACTTTCAGTTTCAGTTTCATTTCTCCCCTCTGTTCCCCACCTGTTCTCCATGTTATTCAGCTTGTTGTAGTCTTCCATGAGTTCCGTCAAATAGACCTGCAGTCTTTCCGCCTGCCGTTGGGTCAACTTGTCCAAAACGGTGCGGCTTGGTTTTAGATAAGCCTGCACGGAAAACTTTCCGTCTGGCGTCGGAACTATCCAATACGGCGAATCGCTCTCCGATTTCTGATAGGGTTCATCTGCTTTCCTTACCACCGTCCACCTGTCTTTCTCTTCGGGTCAGGGCCCGGATAACTTCGAGGCTAGATGACGCCCGCATAGCCCGCCACTGAAACCAACCCGAGCGGCAGGTAGCCCATCATGGTCTCCGGCGATCGGTACACTGCAGTGCACGGAGAAAGCCTGGCCCGACAGCGATTAAGATCAATCCGATAACCTTCAGTCGGTGAGATTGACGATAGCCTGCAATTGCGCCATCTGTGGATCGGACTTTCGTCCTGGATCTGTCGGGCCAGTTCCAATCGTCGAAAAATGCTCTGCTGTAATCATCGCTTCCCTCGACATCCGAGGCGGGAAAAGGCAGCATAACGGGCGTTCGTGCTCAACTACAATTGGAGGAGCTTGAGCAATTTCTCCTTCTCTTCCGGTGTCATGGCGTTGGCTTCAATTTTTCTTCGAAGTCGCTCCCGACTTGCCCCTAAAGTCTCGCTGCATTTGCGCCAAACTTTTTTCCGTTCCTTCGGGGTGAGTGGGGCCAGTAAGTCCCTTACGTTGTCGCTACCTCTCGCCTGGCTCACGGCCCGGACAATGGAATCCAATTCTGTGGGTGTTTTCTTGACCATATCAGTTACCTCGGACAAAGAGCCAGCCCACACCGTCACATCGCGCGCAGATTTCGACGGTCCCGCCGGTCCCGCTGCATGCCGAACATTCCTTCCAGTCGTTAACGCCGATGGCACTTTGATTTGTGCCTCGGCATCGCTCCCGGTTAATCATCTGTTCGCACCGTTCATTGGTTAGGGCGATCTGGTACCCAACCTTTCCGCAAATCGTGCAGCACGTAACAGGTTTAGGCCGCTTCTCCATCTTATTAGCCTTCCCGTGTCCTAGGGACTATACCTCGGCGAGTCTTAGGGCCGCGCTTGCCCGTTGCCTTTATTGAAGTGCGCGGCACGGGCTTCGTATGATTTACCTTTCCCAAAAGCGTGTCGAATTTGGGTTTATCCACCTTCATGCCACACCCCTAACTCCGAACATGCCAAACAATTCAGTTCATGGCCGATATGAGCCATTCTACCTTCGAACGTCGTGACCCAATGGCGGTCACTCCACGGAGGATTATGGCGCACGTGCTGCTGATGCCCGCATTCAAGATCGGCGACCCAATCTAATTTTTCATCTAAGTGAAACCCGACAATTTTCCGGGGTTTACGCTGAAGTTGAAGTTGCGGCTTCATAGCTTACTTCCTGGCCGCAGCGCTCGGGCGACGAACCAGGCGAACTAATTCTATACACGGCAATTCTACTCGTTCGTGGCGTGTGACTCCATCTCCACGGCTTGGGAGGCTGCGTTCGATTCTGTTTGAGTTTTTATTCCGCCCAGGAGCGAAAGACGGGATGTTGCAACACCGAAATGTGCACTATCGAACAGTATTCCGTTTCACAAAGCTGGATACTTCAATTCCGAAGTCCACAAACCTACGACGCAAATCCGCGCCCTGCGGTCAGGTACTGTGCAGGGCTACAAAAGGGGATAACAAGATGAAGCCGAGCACTGAGAATGAGATTGCGGGGAAGGTCCACGAAGTAAAGGGCAAGCTGAAAGAAACGGTGGGCCAAATGACCAACGATCCGGACTTAGAAGCCGAAGGTCTGGGCGAAAAGACAGCCGGGAAAATCCAGAAGAAAATCGGCCAGGTGGAAAAAGTGGTTGAAAAGCCGTGAGCCGGTAGTGCTTCGCACGATCGAACCGCAAGTATTGTCTTTTGTTCAAGGAATCGAGCAAAAGAGGGAGGCAAGTTATGAATCTATCAGCGTTAAGCACGGTACAAATAGCCGTAATCATCGCTGTCGTCGTGCTATTGGTGATAGGCATCGCCATTTTGTTTTCTGTTCGTAAACGCAAGACGGAGAGACTACGCACTCAGTTCGGTGGCGCTGAGTATAACCGCGCGGTGAAAGAAGGCGGGAGTCGGCAGAAAGCAGAAGCGGTGCTAGATAAGCGCGCAGATCGTGTGGAGAGTTTCCACATACAGCCGCTTGGCCCTGGCAATCGTGCTCGCTTCGTAGAGTCCTGGCGCGGGGTGCAGGCGCGGTTCGTTGATGGCCCCGGAGGCGCAGTAGCGGAAGCCGATCAACTGCTGCGCGATGTGATGTCAACGCGGGGCTATCCAGTAAGTGACTTTGAACAGCGCTCAGCGGATATCTCCGTGGATCATCCACTGGTTCTCGAACATTACCGTTCAGGTCACGAAATCGCGGTTCGTCAAACCCAAGGGCAGGCCAGCACCGAAGACTTGCGCCAAGCAATGATTCACTACCGGACACTCTTTGAGGAGTTGGTCGGCGAACCAGAACTAGCGCGCACAAAGACAGCATAATAAATCCCACGGACAACGGGGTGCGCCCCAACGATGTCTCTGTTTTTCCGCGCGCAGGAACAAGAATTTGTTCCGCAGGACGGGAAGAAGCCATGAAAAACCATTCTTCATTTGAGCCACCTATCGAAATTAGCACTAATGTAAATCTCGTGTCCGTTAAAGAAACCCTCTTCGAACATACACAAGACGTATTCAATTTGATTGCCCAGCGCGCCTTCGAGATTTTCGAGAGCCGTGGACGGGTACACGGAAACGACCGGGAGGACTGGTTTCTCGCGGAATCCAAGCTACTCACGCCTGTGAAGTTCCACCTCTCGGAATCTGGCGAACAGCTAACCGCACGCGCCGAAGTTCCTGGATTCCATAGGCACGAGATCAAAGTCAGTCTCGAGCCGCGCCGACTAGTTATCAGCGGAAAAACTGAGCCCCGCGAAAGCCCCGAATCTGAAAAGCACCCCCATTCGCATAGGCACGCGGAAATGATGTACCACGTCATCGATTTGCCCTGTGAGATTGATACCTCGAAGGCCAAAGCAACATTCAATGATGGCAGGCTCGACATAGTGATGCCAAAAGTGGTTCTTGCGAAGAGCGCTCGGGTGTAGACGGATATGGAGTTGCCGGAGAAAACCACTCAGGTTCCCAAGGCACATCACAACCGCGCGCACGGATGAGTTTGGTTTGGGGTGAGACAGCGCGTCTCGGTGAGCGCGATTTCCTGCAACTAATTGGAATCCGCGGCACTTGAATCTCGGCCTCCCAATAAAAGAGTCAGCGCTGAGCGGCACCCCATTTTCTGATCCGCAGTACGACAAATTGGGCATCTCGAGCCGGGTGGAGTTGGTCCTCTATGCCGTCAGTAGTACGGAAGCAATCGCAGCGCCAACGAATCCTAGGACCTATTCGGCTTTTGCCTGATGCTAATGCCTATGAGCGCGGCGGCTTTTCGGGCAGACCACTTGTAACTGGAACTCGATTTCCTCGGGACACCGACTTCCGCGATTGCAGTACGCTGAGACGATCTTGCTGATCGGTAACAGCTCTTTTTTTTGGAACCCATGCATCGCTTGCGAAGGCTCGCTCAGCGCCCGCCCGTGTCGTTCAGAGTAATGAAAAAAGAAAAAGGCAGAACCGGTTAGGGCCGGTTCTGCCTTTGACTGTTCGAAAAAACTGCCCGTTTCAAAAGAAATTGGGGCCAATCGCTGGGTCAGAGGGCGTTACGAAATCGGGAAGCCGACCAGACCAGAATGCCAAGGCGAAACCCAAAGCGGGCAGGTCTCTCGGTCACAACGGCTGACGGCCCTCCTCCACACGTCGTGCTCCAAATCTTGATACGCGCGGGAGGCGGGGAGCACAATCCGCACGACTCGGGAGACAGTAGCGCAAAGAAAGGAAGAGACACACCATGCCTGCTATTACGGGAACTTTTTCGGGGAAAATCACGAAGCACTCCGCGATGCCGCTTGCGGACCAACACAACCACGATATCAGCATCGCCGAGGTTAGCGGTACGCAGAAATCGGCCGATGCTCTGTGGAACAACTCGACGACCACATACTGGGGCGTGACCGACGTGCTCGACGGCAGAGGTTCACAGCGCGGCTATTACAACAATGTCCACGCAGACAAGGGCCGCGACTGGGGAACCTTTGAGGGCAAGGTCAACGTTGCAGGTGGCAAGGTTACCGTGGAAGGCACCTATAAGTTCGCCTGGGGCGATGGAGAGTATCGCGGCGTCACAGGCAATGGCAAGTTCAAGACAGTGATGAAATCGGACACCGAACTCGAGTGCAGTTTGGAGGGCAAGTATACACTGGCAAAAGCCCAGTCGCGCTAAGCAAAGAGACGGCAGGCTTCTGGTGCCGGTGGTCAGCAAACACTTTCACGAGGCGCTCCAAAGCGAAGTCGAAAGTGTCTATATTTTCGAATAGGATCCCCAGACCAGCAACCGCACATCCCCCCCGACCCGTCAAACCGCAAAGAAGAATGGCTCCTCTAGAAGAAAGGAGCCATTCTTCTTGCGACTTTCTAACCTGCCTCGATTTCTTCCCCAAAGGAATCGGACAACCTATTATCTGAGACTCACGTTAAGCCGCCTTCGTGCTGCTGCAGCGCCAGCGACGAGCGAAAATCCCAACCGCTAACAGGCCCGAGCCAAAAAGCAACATACTCACGGGTTCCGGCGTCGGGTGAATAAACCCGGTCGACAGTCGTGCCACAGCGCGGCTGCGCAAAGATTGAGTTGGTGTTCTCCTGCCAGTCTCTGAATTCATGCGCCATTGGGCGCACCACCGCACATGAAAATCGCCGACCTTGGTCGCAAAATCGCCTATTTTCATACCAGGCGACTTAATTCCCGCGTATCCCTTGATTGAATAACTCAGAAGCGGAGGGGAGCAGCTGGCCGCAATGTTTGCAGTGGATGGCGTCTTTGTCGTGGAGAGTGAAGGCGCAGCCGGGACAGAGGCGCGGAGCTGCCTCGCTGTAGGTGCGGGCCAATTCGAACGAAAAGATGCCAGTAGGCACGGCGATAATGCCGTAGCCTAAAACCATGAGGATGGATGCGATGAAGCGGCCGAGGATGGTGTGTGGCGAGATATCACCGTAGCCAACGGTAGTGACAGTGACGATGGCCCAGTACATGGCCGCCGGAATGCTCGTGAAACCGTTTTGCTCACCCTCGATCTGATACATCATCGCGCCAACCAAGATAACGACGGTCAGCACCGTGAAGAGGAACACGGTAATTTTGGGAACGCTGGCGCGGAGAGCCTGTTTCAAGGCGGTTGCCTCGCCGAGAAACTGGGTGAGCTTGAGAATGCGGAAGACGCGGAGAAGACGAAGCGTTCGGATCAATGTGAACGCGTGAGTGATGCCGAAGAATACTCCGAGATAGACAGGCGCGAACGCGACTAGGTCCACTATGCCAAAGAAGCTGGTGGCGTAGCGCCACGCATCTGGGGCGCAGAGCAGGCGGGCTGCATATTCGAACGTGAAGAGGGCGGTAACCACCCACTCGGCGACCCGTAAAGAAGAACCATACGTATCGTGAAGATTGCGGACACTGTCGAGGAGAACGGTGAGAACCCCGAGAAGGATCAGGATGAGAAGGAGGAGGTCGAACAAACGGCCGGCAAAGGTGAGATGGCCGAAGATGATGTCATGAAGCTTGTCCCGCCAGTGAGCACGATGATCAACGTGAGAGTCCGATCCAGTCATGGTTCAATCGATTGCCACAGGGAATTTGACATTAGGATACAGCAAGGCTGATGTGGGGGCCAGAAAGCACGTGAGATTTCATTGGCTGCGCGGTTTAGTTCCAGCAATTTTCAACAGTGGAATCGACAACGGACACTGATGGGTCTCCGGGTTTGATCTACTTGCAGAAGTGGCTAGGCCACGAAAACCTGAGTACCACAACTTGGCAGAGTCATTGTTATTTCTGACAGTTCTCAAAGAGCCGGACCCGGTTCAACATAGTGCCACCTCAAACCAGAAGGCCCGGGAACAGGTCCAAGGCCCTTCTTGACTCAAGAGCGTTTCCGGGCCTTCACATTTTCGCTCCAGACAGTATAAGTACTGGCACGGAACCAGCCAGTTCACGCAGCCCGCTCCATCTCCGTGATGAAGAAGCAACTTGCTACATGTGGAAGCGACGCTAACGGAGCGGAAAAGCCTCCGCGTTGCCGCGTGAGCCGAAACGCGCGGTTGCCCAGACGAGCAGCAGCGTTCGGTGAGGTGCGCTCACGGGCGATTCCGACTGCGTCAGTGCCCGATGAGTAACCTCTGCACTTTTTGAGCATGCCTGGGCAACTATTTTTGATGAAAAACTGGCGCAAGCTCGCAAGTGGCGGTAACTCTAGGGGGGTTCCTACGGGCTGGTCCGGACGTTCGCGTTCCTGGGCCGCACGTGGCGAATCAGATGCACGAGCAGGCGCATCTTGAAAAAGCCAGTTCTTCATTCACGAAGGCACCACGAGCGCGTTGAAACGCCTCAGGGCGTGTGTGTCGTCTGGCGGTGCGGCCACATTGAAGACACGTCGCGAGTTAAAGATGTGAGTGTCGGTGGCCTATTTATCGAAACGTTGAAGGCCTGCCCTGTCGATGCGACGGTTAAACTTCATTTTCTTGTAGAGGACGGCGAGATTACAGCCGATGCCACCGTTCGGTACGTTAAGGCTGGGAGTGGACTAGGTCTAAAGTTCAAGAATGTTCGCACCGAAGATCAGATCCGTTTCGCGACTATGATTAAAAGGCTCATCAAGTCAGGCTGACGCGCGGACATCTGCCGCCCTAGCGTTCCACTTTTTCGATCGGACCGAGTAGGCCGGTCTCGTTGTGGCATCAATCGGAAACTTGGTCCCAGTCTCCGGCAATAGGTGTGGGCATCTTTACCAATGTCGGCCCTGAATCAATTTGATGTTGCGTTTTGTGGTACGACTCGTGGCGGAAGGGATGAGGAACCAGGAGGTTGCCCTCAAACTGAACCTGAGCGAGCACACCGTACGGAACTACCTGCTTCGGATTTACGATAAATTGGGCATCTCGAGCCGGGTGGAGTTGGTCCTCTATGCGGTCAGTAGTACGGAAGCAAGCGCGGCACCAACGAATCCTCGGACATATTCGGCTTTTGCCTGACGCAAATGCCTATGAGTACTGCGTGGCGACTTTTCGAGCACACCACTTGTAATTGGAACTCGTTTTCCTCGGGGACTTCTGCGATTGCAGTAAGACTGTGGCGATCTTGCTGGTCGCACCCACGCATCACTTGAGAAGACTCCCTCAGCACCCGCCCGTTCCGTTTGGGATACTGAAGAGAGAAAAAGGCAGAACCGGCTTAAACCGGTTCTGCCTTTGGCTGTTCGAGCTTGAAGAGGGCGATTCTGCCTAGAAGCTTTCTCCGGCAGCCTTCGTCATCTCCTGTTCCAGGGCATCAGCTTGGTGTGTTTCCGAATCCAGTATCGAAACAGCTTGTCCGCCGGATACGGGCTCGATACCAGTTGCGGACTGCGGAGGAATGGACAGTGCCTCGGGAGGGGCTGTCGGCAGACCATTTGTACCCTGCTTGGCCTGAAGCGTGCCCAGACCAGAGGCGATCTGGGTCCGGAAGTTGTTCTGCATATCCTGCAAATCCTGCAAGGAAACCATCACCTGCACGCCAGTGGGGCAATCTAACATTTTGCTGCTGGTTACGCGCAACTGGACGAGTGACGAACTGTCTGAAGTTGGCGTCGTGAGTTGCAGGGTATCGCCCGCCTGGAGCGCACATCCCTGCTGGTCAGGAGTAGTGACGTTGAGTTCGTCGGCAACGACAAACACGTAATTTCCTTTGTTGAGAATCGAGGGAAGTTCGCCATAGCTCGTCGCTTTCCCCGGGTTCGCGGCCGCTGTATTTTCTGCGGCGATCTGTTCGCGGACCTCGTCGGCGATGGCGGCTTTCAGTGCGGGCGTGATGGGTGTGGCCTCGGGAGCTTGTAGGCTATCGAGGTCATCCTGGTCGAAAGCGTAGCTGTCATCAGCCGAAAGATCGGAATCATCCGGGCCATCCGCGAGGGCGTCCTGCTGTTCGTGGTAAGCCGCGGACAACGTTTGACCAAGGTAGTAATCCGTCAGCCAAAAGCTAGCGCTGGGATACGTTGGGTAGGCTACGAAATAAGGATGGGGCCCGAGATACCAGGGTTCGCCGAACCAACCCCATGTGTAGCCCACCGGAGCGACCCAGGGGTAGAACGCCCAGCCGTAAAACGCGGGCGAATAAAAAACAGGGGAAACAAAGTGAGGAAGGGCTACGCCGCGATAACCATAGACAACGTAGGTACGCGTCACGATCCGGCTGTTTAGCACCACACTGCGCTGTATGTAGGTTCGGTTTTCGCGCTGGAATGTGCGCTCGACATATCCGTTGTGCCGGCTAGTGGCAACCACGGTCGTATTGTCGGAGCGGTGGGATACCACGAGACGCCGTCCATTTGCACCCCGACGAACGTCCATACTTGCGGTGTGAATAGAAGTCACTTTGCCTCGGCTATTGAAATTGGCCGACTTACCGTTCGCGGAGAAGGACGAAATCGTGCCGTTGGCACGGAGGCCGTATTGACGATCTCCGGCGGCTTTTAACGTCATACTGCCGTTTTGATGTACTGCAACGTCGCCTGCCGGAAGTGGTTTGCTGTTGATGCCCTTCATACCGGACCGGCTAGCGTTCAGCCGGTTTATGACATCGCCGGATCCGCCCGTGGCGGTTTTCGACCCAACCATCGTAGAGTTGCCGGACGAAGTAGCCGTGCTGCGGGCGGAGCTAGCCACCACGCTGCTAGAGTGCGGCGCCGAGGCAAACTTCGCTTGCTTCTTATCGGACTTCTCCTTTTCTTTCTGTTGGCGCGCCAATTCCTTCTCCTGCTCCTTTTGCTGCTTATCGTGCAGTTTCTGCTGTTGTTGCTGTTCGCGAGCCTTTTGTTGTTCCTGCTTCTGCGCCATTTTCTGAGACTGCTTTTGCTGGCGCGCCTGCTCCTGCTGTTGGCTTTGCTGAACCTTTTGCTGCTCTTTCTGTTGGCGAGCTTGTTCCCGCGCAGGATGGGCCTGAACCGGTGCGGGTTGGCTGGGGTGCTGTGTTTGGGTCTGAGAGGAGGGCGCCGCTGCATGTTGTTGCTGCGGCGCGGGATTGGATTGAGGTTGAGGGGCCGGGGTGGACCGCTGTTGCGGAGCGGGGGCAGATCGACGGGGTGCGGATGCGGGTGCCTGCACGGGCCGGGAAGCAGGCGCGGCAGGGGGGGTGTAGCGTGGGGCGGGGAGTTGTCGGCTCTGTGCCACTAAGGGGGAGGCGGGCCCAATCACGAGCAAGCTGAATCCCGCCACGAACAGGGTAGAAATTCCTAGGGTCTTCAAAGTGTAGTTTTTCATGGTCGTCTCCATTCTTTTTTGGACTTGTGACTTTCACCTTCACTTGTACCTGCGACATTTCCCGTTAAACGGGGTCACGGCGGAATGGAAGCTGTGCTGGGGGTGTCTAAAGGCCCAAAAACTGGCGCTGTAAGAAAGTGAATTGGAGGTAGAATGACACCCAATTCCCCCCATCAGAGGTCGGGAGAGTGGTTATATGGATTCCCCTCAGGCAGACGTGACGGTCTTGCTGGCGGAGCTCACGAAGGGAAATCAGGAAGCCGGCGAGAAGCTGGTGCCGCTCGTGTATGACGAGTTGAAGCGGCTGGCCCGGAGCTACATGCGTCGGGAAAGACCGGACCACACGCTCCAGGCGACCGCCCTAGTCCACGAAGCCTACTTTAAATTGGTTCGCCAACAATCTGTCAATTGGGAAGGCAGATCCCACTTTTTCGGAATCGCTGCGCGATTAATGAGACGCATTCTGATTGATCACGCCCGCGGGCACTTGCGCGAAAAACGTGGCGGAGCTAAGGAAGTTTTGCCGTTGAATGAAGCGCTTGTCTTCTCTCCGGAGCGCTCCGAGGACCTGGTAAAACTGGATGACGCACTCGAACGTCTTTCGACGATTGATGCACGTCAGGGTCAGATTGTAGAGTTGCGTTTTTTTGGCGGATTGAGCGTCGAAGAAACGGCTGCGTTCTTAGGAATTTCCCCGAAGACCGTGAAGCGGGATTGGGCCATTGCCAAGGCCTGGCTACACGGCGAGCTCAGGGTGAACCATGGAACTCTCCCCTGAGAAGTGGGAGACCATTAAGTCACTGTTTGAAGCCGCGCTGGAGGAAGACTCGACGCGGCGTTCCGCATTCCTGCAAGGCCGCTGCCCCGATGCCACGGTGCGCGCGGAAGTCGAGCGACTCCTCGCGGAACACGACAAAGCGGGAGAGTTCCTTTCCACCCCGGCACTTGCCAATCTGACCCCGAAGGTCGAACCTCCGACCGAAGGTCTACTGGAAGGCACACTCCTGGCCGGGCGATTCCTCGTTGTCCGATTCATCGCCGGAGGCGGCATGGGTGAGGTTTACGAGGCCGAGGATCAAGAGCTGCGCGAACGGGTCGCGATAAAAACGATTCGACCGGAAGTCCTGGCTCAGCCTAACGCCGTGGCGCGGTTCCGGCGAGAGGTTCACTTGGCACGAAAAGTTACCCACCCGAATGTTTGTCGGATCTTTGACCTGTTCCGACATAAACCGGAAGTTGCAAACCTGCAAGATGAGACTGTCTTCATCAGCATGGAGCTCTTGAACGGGAAGACTTTGGCTGTTCACCTCAAAGAATCTGGGCGGCTGAGCGAGATCGAGGCGCTGCCACTCGTGCGGCAGATGGCCTCGGCTCTTGCCGCTGCACATTCCGTCGGTGTCGTGCACAGGGATTTCAAGCCGGGGAATGTTGTGCTCGTCCACACTGCAGGGCAGGAAACCCTACGGCCTGTTGTGACCGATTTTGGACTGGCCGTCCAGTCCCTGATTTCCGATGAGGCGGTGTCCTTGTCGACCGGTCAGGGAATTCTAGGAACGCCGGCGTACATGGCGCCGGAGCAACTGGAGGGCCGACCTTCCACAGCCGCCTCCGACATCTACGCTTTCGGTCTTGTGATCTACGAGATGGTTACCGGCGCTCGACCTTTTCATGGTGAAACACCAGCTTCCGCGGCCCTGAAGCGCTTGTCGGAACCTCCTACGCCTCCGCGTCAGTTGCAACCGGGTTTGAGCTTGCCGTGGGAGACGGCCATCCTACGTTGTCTGGAGCGCGACCCAGCCAGACGCTTTTCCGGTGCAGAAGAGGTGGTCGGGGCGATATCGGGCCAATCTTCCGCGGGCAGTCCCGGAATAACTGCCCGGAACGTTTTTTTGTGGCAAGTGGTCTCAATACTGACGGTCCTTTTAATCGTTGGTATCGGAATCGGCTATGCACTACACAGAGTAAGGGCACGGACCGTGTCGATCACCAATACTTCTTTCCATCCGCGCCGATCCGTGGCTGTGTTGGGCTTCAAAAATCTTTCCGGTCGGCCGGAAGTGTCATATCTCTCGACGGCGCTCTCGGAAATGACCACGAGCGAGCTTGCCGCCGGGGGAGAACTCCGCACAATTCCGGGCGAGACAGTCTCGCAAATGAAAATCAGCTTGGCACTGCCAGATGCCGACACGTACGGCGCAAAAACGCTTAAGAGTATTCGCCGGAACATCGGCTGTGACGACATCATCGTTGGCGCTTATCTCGCAATGGGCAACGGACAAGTCCGCGTGGACCTGAACCTGGAAGATGCGACAAATGGAGAGTTGTTGGATTCCGTTAGCGTAAACGGCGATGAGGTGCAAATCGCTAATCTCGTGTCTCGAGCTGGTGCCAACCTGCGCTCCAAGCTCGGTGCCGGCGAGGTTTCTGCAGCTGAGGCATCCGAAGTGAAAGCAACATTACCCTCGAATGCACAGGCGGCGCGGTTGTATGCGGATGGGTTGACGAAAATGCGTTCGTTCGAGAACGTCACAGCTCGAGACTTGTTGCAAAAGGCTGTGGTTGCCGATCCCAATTTTGCCCTTGGTCACTTGGCTTTGGCGGGAGCCTGGAGATCCCTCAGATACGATGGCAATGCGCAGATGGAAGCCAGGAAGGCCGTCGAGCTCTCGGGCAATCTCAGCCACGATGAGCAGCTTTGGGTAGAAGGACAGTATCGTCAGACAGCTCATGAATGGAAGAAAGCCGCGGACGCCTATCGAACTTTAGCTCTTGCTCACCCCGACGACCTACAATATGGTTTGGCGCTTGCCAGCGCCCAGACGCACATTGGGAATGGCCAAGAAGCACTCACTACGCTGGCGACGTTGAGGAAGCTGCCGCCCCCTATTGGCAACGACCCTAGGATTGATTTGCAAGAAATCTGGGCCGTCGATAACCTCGGAGACTACCAGCGTGTACACTCCATCGCGACCGACGCTGTGGAAAAAGCCCGTAAACAGGGAGCCACGCTGGTCGCTGCCGAGGAGCTCCAAGAAGAATGCTATGCGCTCGGCCGGTTGGGCCGAGGCGAAGAAGGGATTGCAATTTGTAAGGAGTCCCAGCAGATCTACACTAAAGTCGGTGACCGTGCTGCGGCCGCAAGAGCGATCAACAATATTGCGACCCTCATGTACTATCAGGGAGACTTCGCCGGGGCAAAATCGAATTATCAAGAGGCACTCCGCATCTTCCGCCAAGTTGGGGACCAAGCTAACGTGGCTTATTCATTTGGCAACCTTGCGAATCTTTCGTCCTCCACTGGAGATTTGCGCGATGCCATGAAGATGCATGAGCAAACCGTCACGACTCTACGCGAAATCGGTGATACGCGCGGCCTGGCCGTCGGAGCCCTGAACATCGGATTAATACTGGAAGCATTGGGAGATTTGTCTCGATCGCAAGCCAAAGCTGAAGAAGGACTCGCCATAGCTGAGCAGATCGAGGACAAAGCAACAGAATCATTTGCCTTGCTAAATCTGTCGGCCGTGGCTTTCGATCGTGGTGACTTGGCTTCGGTCGAGAATCTGTTGAATCGGACGGAGAGGCTCCTCAAGGAAACAGGGCAAAAGAAGTATATGCGCATCACACTTGGCAACCGGGGGCGGCTGCTCTCCGCACAGGGCAACATGAAAGATGCACGGCGAAAGATTGAAGAGGCGCTCGCGCTTGGCAAGGAGATCGACGATAAACAAGGCTCTGCTCAAACTCGAATCGCACTAGCCAGCTTGGATATTGAAGAAGGCGATCTCACTGAAGCAGATGCTCTCGGCCGTCAGGCGTTGGCCGAGTTTCAGGAGGAGAAAGACATCGATGACGAAATCTCCACGTATGCACTGCTAGCCCGCACGGCACTCCTGTTAGGTAAAAAGACGGAAGCGCAGAACAATATCGATGCCGCGAGATCGTTGGCATCCGAATCTCAGAATGTCTCATGTCGGTGGGATTGGTCACTAGCCGCTGGTCGCGTTCAAGCTGCTCTAGAGAATTCCGGGATAGCCAAAACAACTTTACAGGGAGTTTTGAACGAAGCTACGAAGACTGGTTTTGTGCCTTATCAATTCGAAGCGCGCTTGGCTCTGGGCCAGCTCGAAATGAAGTCTGGCCAGGACGTCGCTGGCCGGGTACGGTTGGTCGGATTAGAAAAGGATGCCACTCGCAAGGGCTTCTCACTGATCGCGCGCAATGCCGTAGCAGCTCGCGAAGGCCGTCACCAAGGTGATTGAGAGACTTGATTGAAACACGTTATAGGGTACCCCCAGGATCAGGACGTGTTCGAGAACGAGCCCGTGCACGGAGGTTGGCCAGAGCAGGGCCAAGCCTCGCTCCAGCCAACGAAGCAACCGAATGGGAATCAGTCGAGGCGAACGTCGCATCAACGCCCGGCCTTGCACAGAGCCTTTACTGACACCGTGCACATCCAACTGGGATTGTCCTCGCTCCCGAAATTGCCGCAGGTGTCCGCAGTCTTGATGTAGTTGCCTTCGATATACCCCGGGCAAATTGCGTTCGCTTGGGTAGTGGCATCGTTGTATGCCTGAGAATCTGTACTATCTCGGTCTTGTCCCGTTTCAACTCCGTTGCCGAAGACCCAGACTTCCACCGCCGCAGTGCTAATGCCAGCGGTCAGGCCCAGCAGGATCGCGACCGCGATCACCTTCTTGGTCTTAATGATTCTGGATTTCATGATTGTTCTCCTTTGTCAGTCGTTGTGAGGTTATCTTGCCCTCAATCCACAACGCGACACTTCGGCGAATCAGGGGTCATTTGTTCTCGCACAAGAAATGGAACGAACTTGGGTAGATAGGCGGTAGGCGAGCGAACACACCGTGCGGAACTACCTGCTGCGGATCTATGACAAATTGGGCATCTCGAGCCGGGTGGAGTTGGTCCTCTATGCGGTCAGTAGTACGGAAGCAAGTGCAGTGCCAGCGAATCCGCGGACCTATTCGGCTTTTGCCTAACGCAACTGCCTATGAGAACTGCGTGATGGCAGCCCACTTGTTATTGGAACTCGTTTTCTTCGAGGGGTAACGAACTCCGCGATTGCCGTAAGACTTTGGCGATCTTGTTAATCGGTAACAGCAGCTCAGCCGGTCGACGGAACACCCTTCTTCTCGGTGCCTTGCCGATTTGTTGCTATCCTCAGGAGAAGTTGCGGAGCCGGTTCCAGTCCTGCGAGATCGGGGCTTTTAGCACGCAGAACGTTACCGGTGCGCCCTGCTCCAGGCCGTGCACGCCGTACGGAACCGTCAGGTGCCCCACCAGAGTCGCGGATGAACACATCCAGCCAACGTCCGACGGTTCGTAGTCGACCATCAGCGCGTTCGTCGCCGCCAGATCGCGGGGAAGCCAGTACCAGCCGCTCAGCTGAGGGCTGACGACCACGGGGAGCGATCTCTTGTCGCCATAGATCCGCAGCGCCCCGGGAACACCGTAAAAGGCCGAGATGATGATCGTTCCAGTTCGCTTCGAGCTGAGGAGATTGCCGTATATCGACTCGACCTCGTGCGCGACGTCCTGCCATCCCACGCTGTCGGCGAAAAGCTCATTCTTGGCGTCGAGGCCAAGCGAGTGAATCCGGTCCGGCGGCGTGATGGGAAGTGTCAACCGAGCAAACGTGAGCAGCTGGAGTACGCAGGCAGCCGCAACTGCGATTTGGAAACCAGAGCGCAGCCTCGGCCGCTTCACGCGCCCGATCGCCACGAGCCCCTGAGCAAGGGCGATAGGCACGGTACCCACCGCGTAGTAGGACTTGCCGACGAACAGGAAAAGGACGAGAGGAAAAAGACAGGCGATTCCGACGGGCCGCAGGGTGGCACTGCGAAACAGCGACACCAATCCCGCTACCCAGAGCGGAATCAAGAAGAAGAGATAGACCACGATCAGGAGCACGTTGACGACGAGGCCACCACCGGAGCCCTGATGATTGGCTATGTAGACAAGCGAGGGGAAACCTTTGTCAACCTGCCACGCAAGGTTTGGCGCCCAAATCAGCAGTGCGATACCGGCCGCGATCCACGGATACCGGGTCCGCAGGTCCGCGCGCAGCGTGGGAGTCAGGAGGATAGCGATCCCGATGGCAGCCACCAGACCTCCGATCGTGTACTTGACCTCAAGGCCGATGCCAAGCGAGATGCCTAGGTAGATCCAATACCTGGGCCGACGCTCTAGAACCAGGCACAGAAAGCAATAGAGCCCGACCATCCAGGTGACCTCATCGAACGTCACAGTCTGATAGACCCAGTTTGCCCGAGGAAGTAGGGCGCTGTGACCGCGATCAACAAGGCGAGGGCCTGCAGGCGGAGCGAGCCGCCAAGGCGCCGCACGTATGCGCCCGAGAGAACAACCATGAACGCTCCCAACAGCGTCGGAAGCAACCGGAGAGCCCACGGTGTCGCTCCCAGGAGATCCGTCTCCAGACCCGCGAGGAGCGGGACTATCGGCGGAAAGTCGACATATCCGAGTGCAGGATGCCGGCCACAATCGATGTAGTAGAACTCGTCGGTGTGGAAGCCGAGGTTGCCGTTGGTGGCGAGATGCACGAGGAGGACGACTACCGCGGCGCCCCCAAAAAGAAACACACACTTGAGGCGCTCGCTCCGTTGCTCTTTAGTTAAGTCGAGTTTTTTCATGCATGGTTTCCTCGGAGGTAGGCAACTGCCGAGCGCGAGTCTACACTATTCTGACAGTCATGGCCCCAGAAGTCGGCGAGTCGGCGCAATCGCAAGACGGCCAACGACAAACTGCCAAGCGCCTGGTAATCGGAAATCTCTAACAATGTCGGCCCTGTCAAATCCTTCTTGAAGCAGACCTCTTCCTCCACTCCTGCGAGTGGTCTTATTTGTTCTTGATCTTCTGCATCGACGACCACGGCTCGCTCATAATCTTTCGGTCGGCTTCAGTCCGACCTAAACATCTCTTCGATCGGTACTTCGACCATGATTAGTAATTCAAACTCCCTTTGCAGGGAGCGGGACGCCCAGTCAAGTGGACGGCGCTCTACTTCACGCCATTTCCGATTCCGAGCTGTCCCGCGTACGAACCGAACTCTAACGACGGTGAATACTCACAACCATTCCGCCACATCCAGTACAACCGAACCGCCAGCCGGCGTCCCATCGCTACCTTGGCTATGCTTTTGTGTCGACGCATCGCCAGGTGCATGTACCGACGTCTCCAGTCAGGATGAATGCGCGCCGCAGCTTGGGCTGCCTCCACCAACAAGAAGCGCAACAACGAATTGCCTTGCTTGCTGATGTGTCCAAGTCGCTGCTTGCGAGCACTGGAATTCTCACACGGAATCATCCCCACGTACGTGCCGATCTGCTTGCCGCATTGAAACCGCGTCGGAGTTCCGATGATCAACACGTAGGCGAGTGCCGTCAGCGGACCGACACCGGGATGAGTCATCAGCCGCAGCGCCTCAGGTCGCTTCCTGGCTTCCCGCTCGACGGCTGCAGTTAACTCCTCGATGATCGGATTCATACGGTCGAGCAACCCCAACAACTCTTGCCGACGGCGACTGGCCCAAGGAGCTAACGAGAGTTTCTCTAACACTACTCGTCCTCTTTCGCTGAATAGTTTCTTCTTCCAGCGATAGCCCTCGTTCATCGCCAAGGCATGCAACTGATTCATGATCCGCGTGCGCATCTGCACCAACCGATGACGGTGCCAGAGAAGTTGTCGCAGATCCCGATTCTCCGGGTCCGGCATCCAAATTTGCGGAAAGTTATTTTCCCGCAAGAGCCGGAGTAGGAGTCGGGCGTCCTCACGGTCGTACTTCTGCTTCTTCACGCGCTTGGCTTTGATCTCCGCAGGGTCTCCGATCCACAGCTCGAAACCCAATTCAGCCAGTAGCCGCTCGAACCAGCGTGAACATCCGGTAGCTTCCATGCCTACCCGCACGCAAATTCCTCGCAGCTTCAGGTCTCGATAGAATTTCTCTGCTTGTCCATCACTGTGGTTCAGTTCCTGCTCACCGCACTCACCAGTCTCTTCCACAAAAAATGCAATCGTCTGAAAGCTCGGGTGGTAGTCTACGCCTATCAACATCATGTTCGGCTCCTTTCTCCCGAACCTGTGGTCGTTACGCAACCGCAGTCTACTCGGGTCGAGGAGCCGACATTGTTATGCAATCAAGTGTCACTTCTCTTTGCTGCGCGCTCAGACGCCAAACGAAGCCTTTCCGTGATCCCGACTACATCTTCGAACTGAAACATGACAGGTTCCGTGCTGTTGCTTAGATTGAGGAATTTACGCGCCAATTTCGCGCCACGCTAACCAGTTTGGATATAGAATCCCATCCGAAGAAGAACAATCCAGAACGGAAATGAGACGCTCCGTTTTTTAGAGGAGGTGCCATGAAGATTACTCTTGGTATCTGTATCTTTTCGTTGCTTGGTGGAACTGTGCTTGCGGCTGGGGCAAAGCCAGACTTCAGTGGAACGTGGAAACTGGACCCGGTGATGAGTCCGTTCGGCCAAGGATTTCCAGCTCCGAAGGCTAGGACGCTGACTATCGAGCATCATGAGCCAAAACTCCACATCGAGATTAAGACTGAAACAAGAGAAGGCACTCAAGATCAGGTGTTCAATTTGATCACCGACGGCAGTGAGGCTAAGCAGATCGGAGGAGCTTGCACCGCCAGCGCTGCTTGGGGCGATATAGACGGTACTCGACTGGTGTTGACCATCAAACAGCAGTCTGCCAGCGGCACAGTGGTAACGAGCCGCCTGATGAAGCTTGACTCTGAGGGGAAAATGCTCACCACCGTTCTGACAGTACAAAATCAAACCGGTACGGAAAAGGCTGACGAATTCTACGTCCTGCGTTAGAGAGGCCTCGAAACATCGGGAGGTAGGTCGACTTGGCTTACCGGTGTGCTACGGGTTTAGAACCACTGGGTCAGCCAAACAACGACTTTATAACTTTGAGAATTCGCCCTTCGAAAGATCGTGGGCGATTTCAGCCAAGCCAACTCCCGGTTAGGCGGCAAGTCTTACCTAATTGGATAAGGCCCGATTTGCGAATGGGTGTGGCACCGCACAGGGGCTGGCATTTCGATTAGACTCAACACCCCGGTCAGCCAAGTCGGAGATCCTTAGTTAAAGAAAGAGAGCGAATCCTGCCATGACGGGCGAGAAGACCTACGGTTGACTTTCGGAAGAAATTTGACTCTACTTCTTAGTACGTGACGAGGATAAACCCGATGGTCAGCCCAGGAGTCTCTTTACAGCCTTTAGAATCAGATCAAATTCTCTCCCTCCCATGGAAACGAACTCGACGCCGATACCACGACCCTCTCTTGTATTGCGAACGACGGCTTGTATTTGAATCTGTCCCTCCGGCAATGAGAAATGTAGGTCGAGGCGAGACCCAACCGGCACGGTCTCATGCGAAGCAATAAAGGCACCCGCGACGCTAAAGTCTTCCACTCGAGATGTGAAGTCGTATTTCCCGAATTTCCATAAAACCCACATGCCATTTGGTGTAGGGATTCGTTGATTTCTTCTCCTCTCAAGATGTGAGCGTGGTCTCATCTCTTCACGAGCAAATTTGTTTCGGTTATTTCTCTCTTATCCTAAATCTAAGAGCCACGAACCACAGATCGCAGCCCCTCCTCTGGTCGGATGCTGATCATTCGTGCAGAGTTGAGCACACACTCTGCTTGGGTAAGTATCTCGGAATACAAGATTGTCCTGGCCGAATATGCATATCGCAATACGATATATTTAGCAAGGCCTGCACTCCACAAGTAGATGACTAGGCCAATCTAGGGAGCTGCGACAGCAGCGTGAGCTACTTTTCGCAGTGTCATTAATCAAGATTGCGATGCGATTGGCAGATGGGACAGAAGTGATGTAGCTCCCGCAAGGTATGTCCCAAAATGCGACCGTGGCCTCTCGTTGTCCGCATTCCTACACAGAAGCCGAGCTATTCCTACCCGCGCTAGCTTGATTCCGGCGCACAACCAGGCAAAAGGAGCATAAAATCCATTTTAGCCAATAAGGAGGGAACCAATATGCGACTTTCATTAAAGGCAATGGCTTTCGCTTCAGGTCTCCTGTGGGGCGGTGCCATCCTATTCCTCGGACTCATCAACCTTGTTAGGCCGACCTACGGTGCTAACTTTCTCCAAGCGATCAGTTCAGTGTATCCGTGGTTTCGCGCGTCACGCTCATTCGTAGATGTCGTGATCGGCACACTCGACGCGTTGATTGACGGAGCTATCGCAGGTTTTCTGTTAGCGTGGCTCTACAACCTTTCGCTCGGCAACCGGAAGGAAGCCTGATGTGCGACTGAGTGCGCTGGCTGGCCGCGAAACTCCCTAATTGCTCTCTCAACGTGGAACGAGATGATGACAAAACAAATCGTCCTCTTTCTCCGTGTGCGTTCAATCTGGCGGAAACGAGCCGGATGGTCGAGATTGCCAAGGGGGTCGAGCGTCATCCCGAAGCCAGCCGAGCATTTAGGATTCACTTCATTTCGGACGGCGGCGACTTCGAGGGGCTGATCGAAAATCACGGCTTTTCCTTGACCCGACTGGAGCCTCGCCTCACGAATGAAAAAATCGAGCACATCGCTCGGGTCGACCGAGGGGAGAAGTTTGCACCAGCGTTCACCGATCGTGAGATGATCCAGCGCGTAGAAAATGAAATTACGTGCCTCAAGGAACTCAGGCCTGCTGCGGTTGTTACGGGGTCATACGTATCCATCCCGGTGACTTGCCGGGTTCGCCAAACTCCCCTCGTATGGGTGGTTCAAACGACGTGGCTGCCTGACTTCTTTTGCCATGGTGCAGGAACGACAGATGGAATCAGACCCACCCCAATTAAGACGGTAGCCGATTGGTTCGTGCTGCGATTCATTAATTTCTGGATCAGGTACGGGTTTCTCAATTCCGTAAACGGAGCCGCGAGACACTTCGGTGTTCAGGGCTACGACTCGATCTTTGAGTTTTGGCGTGGCGACATAACACTGGTTGCGGAGCCTCCCGAGTTTTCTGGTGTCAAACTGCCGTCAAACCACTATTTCATCGGCCCACTGATCCCGCAGGACGAATTTTCAGTTCCGCAAGAAATATGGACGATTCCGAGGGACAACGACCTGCCCCCCGTTTTTGGTCCAGTCATAAGTTAGCACTCCGGGGTTCCTGCACATCCGAACCTTTCCATGTCGGGGCGATAGAAGCGCCCGGCGTGGGGGGAGACGCCGGGCGCGCGGCCACACTCGCTGCGAACAGTTCCGGCGTCAGATACCTTAACGAGCTGTGCGGGCGCACGGTGTTATAGTCCACCCGCCAGGCTTCGATCACCTCCCGTGCGTGTCGGAGATCCACGAACCAGTTCTGGTTTAAACATTCATCGCGAAACTTCCCGTTGAAACTCTCAATGAACGCGTTCTGCGTGGGCTTGCCGCGCTCGATGAAGTGCAGCGCCACCTGGTTCTGATACGCCCACTGATCCACGACGCGACTGGTGAACTCCGTTCCGTTGTCTACTTGAATTGCGGCCGGTGTTCCGCGTCGTTCTCGCAACCCCTCCAGCACCCGCACCACGCGCAGACCCGGCAGCGACGTGTCCGGCTCGATCCGTAGTGCTTCCCGCGTGTAGCCGTCCATCAGATTCAGCGTGCGGAATTTCCGCCCGCCGGCCAGTTCGTCATGCGTGTAGTCCATCGTCCACATTTCGTTCGCGCGGGTCGGAAGCGCGAGCGGCACCCGCGCTTCGGCCCGAAATCGCTTGCGCCTCCTACGCTGCATCGCCAGCCCTTCCTCCCGGTACAGCCGATACACTTTCTTGTGGTTGACCCGCCAGCGGAGCATTCCGTCCTCGGTCTTCTCCCGTCGCAGAAAAATATACAGTCGTCGATAGCCGAACCGCGGGCGCTCGGCTGCCAGCTCGCGCAGCCGAGCCCGCAACGCCGCTTCGTTCCGTTCCCTTCGCTGGTACCGCCAGCTCCCACGGTGCATCCCGATCAACCCACAGGCGCGTCGCTCGCTAAGCCCTGCTTCTTCTCGCACAACACGCACCGCTTCTCGTTCCGCCCGCGGGCCTACCACTTTTTTGACAGCACCACCTTCAGCGCGTCGAGGTCCAGCGCCTGTTGCGCCACGATCTTCTTCAGCCGTCCGTTTTCCTCCTCCAGCTGACGCAGCCGCCTGGTCTCGTTCACTTCCAGACCCCCATACTTCGCCTTCCAGTGGTAGAACGTGGCTTCACTGACACCGACCCGGCGGCAGAGGTCCTTCACCGGGACTCCAGCCTCCGCTTCTTTCAACACCCCGACGATCTGCTCTTCGCTAAAGCGACTCCTTTTCATGACGCTTCTCCTCTCGCGGTCTTATACACGGAGAAGCTAAGTTTTGGCTGGACTAAATTTCGGGGAGCAGGTCAACAAGCCTCTGATCTACTTCGCCATGGGAAGTTCCGGAACGCCTCAGATCGTTGCCAACATCATCGAGAGCTTTGGAGGAAAGCCGTACCGCGTAATTGCCCCCGTCAAGTTTCAGCTTGGACACGTCTCTGGAGTCCATGTTCCGTCGAACGTTCTCGTGACCGACTGGGTTCCGGCGCTTCAAGTGAACAAGATGGCCGATCTCGCCGTCATTCACGGAGGAATCGGGACCGTCATGACCGCCGCATTGGCGGGTAAGCCCGTGGTCGGAGTTGGTATGCAGATCGAACAGGTTGCAAATCTGGCATGCCTCGAACGGCTCGGATTCGCAATACGAGTCCCGAAATCAAAGGATCCGTCCCGGAAAGTCCAAGCTGCGATTCAAACGTTGCTACGCGACGAGTCTGCGAAGGCAAGGGCCGCCGAGTTCGCTAAAGTCATCGCCCAGTGCGATGGGCCGAGCCTGGCAGCTGATAAGCTCTTTGAGCACTACGGCAGGACGAGAACGCCCAAGCTTTCCAACTCACACGGGCCAGCGGGGAATGATGATTAAAAGAATCTGCGTTCACACCGGTTAATAGATGTACGGGACAAACCTCTTCGTACGAAGCGCGTAGGTTTCAAACTGTTCGCCATACTTTTTCTTCAGATAATCGAGCATGGGAATGTTTACGAAGGCAAAACCAAACGCCATGAGGGCGGGAATTAGGAAGCTCCAGAACGAACCTGCGATCAATGCATACCCCGTGAAAAGCAGTTCGTCGCCGAAGTAGTTGATGTGTCTCGAATAGCGGAAGAGTCCCCCCAGTGTACAGTTGGCCTGCGTTGCCCGAATTTTCCTCCACAAATAGCGTAGATACTCAGATCCAGTGTTGAGAAGTGGTGGCGGTTCTGACAAACCCGGTCGACAGTCGCGCCACAGCGCGGCTGCGTAAACATTTCGACGAAAGCCGGCTACCGGCCAAGTGGTCATAGGCCATCACGGTCTTTCACGCAGTTGCTGATCTTGCGCTTGACCATGTTGCCTCCGGAGGCCCTGAATCATATCGAATTCGGGAGTCTTGTCTCAGTGGCGAGCACTATATTCGCGGTCGTGAAAACTGAAGCAATTCCGGTGCGCTTGTGGATGGAAAGTGCCCTTTCCCAAAATTCCAAAGAATTTAGGCTGAAATTATTCCGGCTTTATGTGGCCTTTATGGGTGATCACTAGCATGGGCTGGCGATGGATTTGGGGGTCCAATCATAGAAGGTTGAGACCACTTCCAGCGAATGTAGCACCCTGAACCGTAGGCCCATTCGATTCCCTTTGATCGGGTGGGCCTTCACTGAATTGCTTGGACACCGTGGAAGGGGAGCTGAAGGGGCGTAGCTATGAAAGTGGATTCTGGCCATGGCCAGACTTGGAATGTGTCCTTCTTAGAGTGGAATGAGAAAGGCGATCATCCTGAAAATTGCCGTGTAGGACGGATCCGGAGCTGTGGGCGGTACAGGGCTGCTCGCATGAGCAGTTGGTTGGTCGTACTAGTTCTGATTTTCTTTCTCTTTCCGGAAACGTCACAGGCATTACCCGCGTTCGCCCGAAAGTATGGCTTGCCCTGTTCTGCTTGTCACCAATCGTGGCCGATGCTCAGCCCGTTCGGTCAACAATTCAAAGACAATGGCTATCAACTGGGAAATGATCACGACGCGCCCATTTATCAAAATCCGAGCTACTGGCCGGTGACCTTTCGAATTACGCCAATCTGGCATAGAGAAAGCACCAGCGCAGCACCAGTGGATGGTCCTGCGGGGCCGGGCGCCAATCTAGCGAAAATCACCACGTCAGGGTTCGACTTGAGCGGGTTGGACTTCCACACCGGCGGAACGCTGGCAAAGAACTTCTCTTTCTATGTGCTGCCCTCTTCGGATCCCACGGCGTCTTTTCATTTCGAGTCGGTGTGGGCTCGGTTGGACAACGTTTTCGGGACGCCCTGGATAAACATCAAATTAGGCAAATTTGAATTGGACAATCTATTGTCGGAAAAGCGCATCCTGACGTTGACCAACGTGGGCGGGGTTTACGAGAACTATCATTTCCAACCCTTCTCGTCACCCGGCGTTCCGGAAAATTACACCTTCGGCATCGGAGACAATCAGTTGGGCCTGGAACTGTTGGGGCATTCCGCGGATGACCGAAATCGATACTCGGTCGCGTTACTAAGCGCGAACGACGGTCAAGTGAACCTGCCGACCAGTCGCGGTTACGGCACATTCTTGACTGCGAGCCATGCCTTTGAGATTGGGGGCCTTGGTTTGCAGCGTGTTGGGGGGTTTGCCTTTCTCGGCCAGGAGCCGACGTATTACCAATACAACTTAACGACAAGTGCTCCGATCGGGACGGACTCTGTCACTGGCGCTCCAGTGGTGGCCACAACGACAACGCCCTACGCAGGTACCGGAATTGGCAACAAGCTCATTCAACGGTATGGCCTGCTGGGCGACTTCTACATCAAGAAGTTCGATATCTTCGCAATTTATTTCCACGGCAAGGACAACGCCTGGTTAGGTACCGACACGCCCGCACTTCCCGGGGAGGTTCTCCCAGCAGGGGCGCACGCACCAACGTGGAATGGCGCGCTGTTTGAGAGCCACTACACCTTCAATCCACAGCTAATCCTGATCCAGCGATACGAACTGGACCGCATGAGTCAACAAGCGTTTTCGTCGAACCCCGGCAACCTGAGCAACGCGGATGTGTTGACCTTCGCGGCGCGCTATAACCCGTTCATGAACAGCCGTGCGGGGTTTGCCTATCACGCGGAATACTCGATTATCTGGCAGAAAGGCGCATCGCCCGTTTTCACGCCGTTGGCGACCAGCAGCCTACTGTTCGGGTTTGACTTCGATTTCTGAGAGGTAAACCGTGCGAACAAAGATTACTACCCCTCTTATCGCAGCAGGAATCGGTGTTTTCCTAGGACTGACTGTGGGTGGCTCCGCCAGAGCTCAAGAAACGCAGTATGACGAAAACAAGCGAATGGATATGGAAAGCCACGTCGGTAACCTCACAGGCCACGCTCGAGATGGCGCGCCGCTCTACCGGAGATATTGCATCGGGTGCCACGGAGATATTGGTGACGGCAATGGAGAAAACACTCCGTGGATGGAGCCCTTCAAGCCGCGTAATTTTACGCTGGGAATTTTCAAATGCCGTTCCACACCCACAGGCACTTTGCCCACGGATGATGATCTCTTTAGGACATTGCATCGAGGGCTAAATACCTCAGACATGCCACACTGGAGCGCATTGACTGCACAGAATCGGATAGACTTGGTCGCCTATGTCAAGCATTTTTCCCCGCGTTTCGTGAGCGAAAAGCCGGGAACACCCATACAAATCCCGCCTGAACCGCAGGTTACCGCGGACCGCGTAAAGCAAGGTCAAGAGGTCTTTTCCAGAGTGCAGTGTTGGAAATGTCACGGCGTCACCGGGCGAGCAAATGGCCCGTCATCGGCCACGCTGGTGGATGACGAAAATAATCCTGACCCAGCGTTTAATTTCCATGAGTTTACGCGATTTAAGTGCGGCACATCGGACGCAGATCTCTACAAGATCTTCATGACTGGACTCGATGGCTCTCCGATGCCCTCGTGGTCCGACAATATTAAGCCAGACGAAGCATGGAGTCTGGTTTTCTATTTGCGTACGCTTCAGCCCATGCAGTCCAAAGAGAAGGACATCGCCAAGCAGATGGGCTTAAAACCTCTCAACCCTGACGGCTCGCTTCCGGGAAAATGAAGGTGTTTTCTCGTGCAGATCTCCTTACACCGGCCAACCAAAGGAGTATCAAGATGAATGGTAAACGCATTATAAAAGGGCGCCCGAGTGGAGTAGGTTTTGATCGTCTGTATCAACGCCTACAACAACAAGGAGCGCCCTCATGAATGACGCCAAGTATATTGGGCTGGATGTGCATCAGGCAACGATTTCGGTGGCCGTTCGGGATTCGCACGGAAATTTGGTGATGGAGGCCATTCTCGAAACGAAAGCCGAGACGATCCTTCAGTTTATTGGTGGCCTGCGCGGCAGTTTGCACGTGACCTTTGAAGAAGGCACCTGGGCGGCGTGGTTGTACGATCTGCTCCAGCCTCACGTCACCCGCGTGGTGGCCTGCGATCCGCGCAAGAATGCCCTGTTGAAAGCTGGGAACAAGAGTGACCGCATCGATGCCCGCAAGCTGTCCGAGCTGCTGTATCTAAACAAGCTCAACCCGGTGTACCACGGCGAACAGGGTATGCGCACGCTGAAGGAACTGGCACGCAGCTACCTTACGATCACTCGTGATTTGACGCGGGTGATGAGTCGGCTGAAGGCCATCTACCGAAGCTGGGGCATTCCTTGTGCCGGCAAGCAGGTCTACGCACCGCGCTACCGTGCGGAATGGCTCGCGAAGATTTCGGAAGTGGGTGTACGCCGCCGTGCGGAACTCTATTACCAGCAGTTCGACGCCTTAGCGGTATTGCGCCAGGGCGTGCGGCGAGAACTATTGGCGGAAGGCCGGAAGCATCTGAACATGAGGTTGCTGCGGCAGATTCCCTCCATCGGCCCCATCCGCGCCGTTCTGCTGCTTGCGCTGATGCAGACACCGAACCGCTTCCGGACCAAGCGACAACTGTGGGCCTACTGCGGTTTGGCATTGCGGACGTACCGCAGCGGGGAATACCGCATCGTCGGTGGCCAGTTCAAACGCTCCAAGAAAGTTCTGGCCGTCCGCGGGCTCAATATCAACCACAACCACGATCTGAAAAATATCTTCAAGGGTGCAGCGACGCGAGCCGCCTCGACCGCAGGACCTTTCCAAGATTTTTACCAAGCTTGCGTCAGCCGAGGCGTGAAACCGCATTTGGCGCGGCTCACCTTGGCGCGCAAGATCGCCGCCGTCACTTTGCTGGTTTGGAAGAAAGGAGTTTGTTTCGACGCTGAACATCTGAAACAACAAGCAGCTTGAGCGTCGGATCGAGAATCGTCCTTTGCTGGATTTATTTCTGGTGATGGCTTTTCAGTTCTTCTGACGCTTTGGTTCGAGGGTGAGTCTCCATTAGCCCGTTAGGCAGAGAGTGTGCTCCGAGCACCACGAGTCTCTTGGTAAACTATAGGCCCCCTCGGATAACCAGAAAAAGCTATAGGCCTTGAGCCTCAGATAGAACTATGGTTGACACGTTTCAACCACGCAGCTTGTCTTGCTTCAGAATCCGAAAGCGCCGTCACGATAACAGAATGGATCTACGAAGAGCGAACACCCCAGAGTCTCTCAACAGGACATGGGCTGGAGAGCGCAGCAAACATTTTTGCTCCTTCCAGTCGCCGCAGATGTTTTTTCTCTTGACTCTCCCCTTTATAGAACACGGGCTGAATATTTCCGCAGCGGCGATGTTATTGCTGTTCTGCGGATTGGTTTACTCCGTCAAGACCGGCGGTGCACCGGCCGACGGAGAAATCAGCGGAACGGTGAAACTAGACGGCACGGCACCGCATATGAGGGGCATCGATATGTCCAAGGACCCCTATTGCGTGAAGTTCCATCAGAACGGACCGCCGGTACGTTTGGAAGATGTGGTCGTGGGCGAAGGGGGAGGACTCGAGAATGTGGTTCTGTACATTTCCGAAGGATTGAGCGCCGCGGAACTCAGCAAGGTTCCCTCCGGCCCGCCTCCGGAATTCGATCAAAAAGGTTGCATGTATACGCCCCACGTCTTGCCGATGGATGTGAATCAGAAGTATCAAGTGGTGACCAGCGACCAGACGACGCACAACATCCACCCGCTCCCCAATCCTTTGACCGGCAATATTCCTTGGAATGAATCGCAACCTAGTGGCGCTCCTCCCATCGTGAAGAGTTGGCAACACGAGGAAGTTGCGATTCCCGTCAAATGCAACATTCACCCTTGGATGCATGGATACTTTGTGGTTGTGAAAGGGCCGTATGCGGTGACCGATGACAAGGGCTCCTACACGATCAAGGGATTACCGCCAGGGAATTACACGGTAACGGCTTGGCATGAACAATATGGGACCCAGACGCAAAAAGTCACAGCGTCTGCCGGAAAACCCGCAACGGCTAACTTTTCGTTTAAGGCTAAGTAGCCGCTTAACCAGAAGGACGTCAGCTTGTTGTGGCAGGTTTTGTCGTGTTGATCTGGGGCGAGAAGCTATGGCTAAACTCTTTGCGGTCACCATCATCGTTATCGCGATTCTGTCGGCAATTCCCATCCTGATACACAAGTGGGACTTGCCTCCGGACATTTCCGTCCATGGAGCCCTCATCGACAAACAGATGTCCGAAACAATGCTTGAGGCGGGACTGGCCTTTTTGGCAGCGCAGTTCATTCTGGCCATCTTTATCTGGAAGTATTCGAACCGCAGCAACCAGGCCAAGATCCGGACTTTCCCCGGCGGTGCGGCGGGCCTGGTGGTTGCTGCCTTTCTTCTCGTCGGAACAGAGGTTGTGGCGCTTGGGGCATTCGGGGCGAAGGCCTGGGGCGAGGAATATTTCAGGGCACCGGCGCCGGACGCGATGCCCATTCAAGTTCAGGCGGGACAATTTGCCTTCTATTTCCGGTATCCAGGACCTGACGGAAAATTTGGCGCCACGCATCCCGCGATGATCAGTGAGGCTACGGAGAATTTCTTCGGGCTGGATCCGAGCGATCCTGCAGGCAAGGACGACATCGTGACGGCGGAGATGGGCATCCCGGTGAACCGGGAAATTCATCTGCTGATGCACTCCAAGGATGTGGGCCATTCCTTCTTTGTGCCCGAGCTTAGGGTGCATCAGGACTTTGTTCCCGGACTGGACCTCTCTCTTCATTTCACGGCCACAAAACCCGGGAAGTACGAAATCGTCTGCACACAACTATGCGGTCTGGGGCATTACAACATGAAGGCCTACCTTTATGTATTTTCCCAACAGGATTTCGATGACTGGTTAAAGAAAGAGGCGGCATTGCAGTGAACAAGCGCTTCGGGCTTTGGGGAATTGGAAGGGAGTGAAGTCGAGCTATGGCCACACCGCACGCGGTACATCATCACGCGCCTCCGTCGGGCTTTCTTCGAAAGCACGTCTTCAGCCTCGATCACAAGGTGATCGGCAAGCAATACTACGATCTCGCTCTGTTGGCCGTCGTTATCGGGATGATTCTATCCTGGCTAATGCGGCTGCACCTGGGCTGGACGAATTTTGCCATACCCGGGCTGCACTTCCTCACCAAGAGTGGCGCGCCCGGAAACATTATGACTCCGGAATTTTACCTGCAACTGATGACCATGCATGGAACCATCATGGTGTTCTTCGTCCTGACCACCGCTCCCTTTGCCGCGTTTGGCAATTACTTTCTCCCCATCCAGGTGGGTGCGGAGGATATGCCTTTTCCCCACTTCAATATGATGTCCTTCTGGGTCACCTGTGTCGGCTTCCTGGTTTTGATTTCCTCCTTCGTCTTTAGCGATGGGCCCACTCTCGCGGGCTGGACGCAGTACGCGCCATTGAGCGCCGTCGGAGCGGTAGCCGGGCCGGGGCAGGGCTTGGGCGAAGTTCTGTGGGCCAGTTCCATTGGACTCTTTTGTATCGGGCAATTGCTAGGCTCCCTCAATTTCATCAGCACCACTCTCGATCTGCGGACAAAAGGGATGAGCCTAATGCGCTTGCCCTACACGGTCTGGGCCTGGTTCATCACTTCCTGTATGGGGCTGGGGGCGTTTGCGGTGCTGATGCCTGCTTGCATTTTCCTGATTCTCGACCATGTGGCGGGCACCAGCTTCTTCGTGCCATCGAATCTGGTCATTAATGATCAGCTCCAGCCGCACGCGGGCGGATCAACGTTACTGTGGCAGCATCTGTTTTGGTTCTTTGGCCATCCGGAGGTATACATCGCGATCATTCCCGCCATGGGCATCACCTCGCACATTCTGAGCAACAATATTCGCCGGCCATTGCTCAGTTACAAGGTCATCCTTGGGTCCATGGTGACTTTGGCGCTGCTCAGCTATATGGTGTACGGTCATCACATGTTTGTCAGCGGGATGAACCCCGTCTCTTCACTGGCTTTTTCGTTCCCGACACTGATTATTACCATACCTGCGACCATCATGGTGCTGATCTGGATTGGCAGCCTGTACGGTTCGAAGATTCGCATTAATTCCGCCTCCCTGTTTGCGCTGGGGTTCATTTCCATGTTTGTCAGCGGCGGAGTCAGCGGATTTTTCCTGGCTCAGCCATCCATCGACATTATGTTGCACGCGACCTACTTTGTGGTGGGGCACTTTCACCTGGTTATGGCCGTAGCGGCGATATTCGGCATCTTTGCCGGAACCTACTTCTGGTTCCCGAAAATGTTCGGCCGGATGATGAATGAAACTCTCGGCAAGATCCACTTCTGGCTTACCTTCGTGGGAGCGTACTGCATCTTTATGCCGTTCCACTATCTCGGCATCGCCGGGAACGTGCGCCGCTATCAGGCCTTTGTGGACGACTACTTGCAGCCGTTGATCCCGGTCCATCGTTTCATTACGGTCGCGGCCTTGCTCACGGGAGCAGCCCAACTCATCTTTTTGTACAATTTCTTTCACAGCCGCTTCTGGGGCAAGCCTGCTCCCGCCAATCCGTGGGAATGCACATCTCTCGAATGGAGCACTCCGTCGTCACCGCCACCATTTGACAACTTTGGGCCAAACCTGCCAGTCGTTTATCACGACGCCTATCAGTATGGAGTTGAAAGCTCTACCGGCGATTATCTGATGCAGGCGTCTCCGGAACAGCTTCCGGCAGCGAAGGAATAGGCGGTTGTCCGCGTAATTTCCAGGAGTAAGTATGGCTCCAATCCTTGATGACCTTTTGACGGTTCAAAAACCTCCGGATTTCCCCAATAAAACGGCGGATGTCGATCATGGAGGGGGCGACGACAAGATTCCCTCGCCTCCAGTCGGCAGGCGTTTGGCGGACTATTCTCCTCCTCCGGCTTCGACCGCGATCTGGGTTGTTATTGCTGCCATCACCATGACGTTTGCGGCGCTCACCAGTGCTTTGATTGTTCGTCAGGCTTCCTCCGTCGATTGGCGGCATTTGACCTTGCCGCGCATTCTTTACGCCAACACATTGGTGCTGATTCTGAGCAGTATCACTCTGGAGATCGCTCGGCATCGACTGACGGCTGCCAAACCAACAGCCGAACGTCGACCAGGCCATAGAGGCCAGTGGCTCTACGTCACGCTTTTTCTGGGTTTGCTCTTCGTGGGAGGGCAGTGGGTTGCGTGGATGCAATTGCGCGCACAAGGCCTATATCTGGCGACCAACCCGAATAGCTCGTTTTTCTATGTGTTGACCGTGGCTCACGCCCTGCACATTCTCGGTGGACTTTGCGGATTGGCATATGTGATCCACAAGCTGAACCGAGGAATCTTGCGGAAGAGCACTTTAGACGCTGCCTCGCGATACTGGCATTTTGTGGACCTTCTCTGGATTTATTTGCTGGTGCTGCTGTCGGTGAAGATCTAGGAGCAAGGAGGCGTTGTGAGCGAACCGGGAATCACCTTCAAAGGAGAGTCTACGAGTATGGCGGCACCGGCTTTTGCCATACCTACGAAGAAACTGGCGATGTGGTTGTTCATCATTGCGGACACAGCGACCTTTGCGGCCTGCCTGGTCGCCTATGGTTTTTTGCGCAACGCCACACCAAACTGGCCAAGGCCATTCCACAGCCTTGTCAATGTGGGGGTCATGACTTTCATTTTGATCAGCAGCAGCCTGACCGTGCTTTTTGCTATTGAAGCCGCCAAGGCCGGAGACAAGCGCACCGCGTTTCGATGGATGATGATAACGGCCGCCGGTGGAGCGCTGTTCGCCCTGCTACACATCCGCGAATGGTTGGCGCTGATCGACGAAGGGATGCGCATGTTCAAGAATCCGTGGGGAACGGGAATCTTCGGCGCATCTTTCTTCAGTATTACCGGGTTGCACCTGCTTCACGTGACAGGCGGTGTGATTGCTCTGGTAGCTGTCGGTATTCGCTACATGCGAGGGCGGTATGGGCCAGACGACGTGGAAATTACCGGCTTGTACTGGCATTTCGTGGATCTGGTTTGGATGTTCGTTGTGCCGCTGGTATATCTGTTGAATTATTCGCGATAGGCAAGACGTCGAGGGCAACTGTCATGACCACTATCGAAAAACCTCAAAAAGCGATGACGAAATACGTGGTTACCTATGGCTGCATTCTGGTGGTGGCTGCGTTGCAGTTTATTGTGGCGTACTTCTTTGCGGGTAGCCGGGACTTGTGGTCACGCCTGTTGTTTCTGGCGGTTGTCGAGGCGATTCTTGCGGTGCTGTTTTTCATGCATTTATGGATGGAGAACCGCGGGCTGCTTTGGTCGGTGGTTTTGGTCATGCTGTTTCTGCTAATCACCCTGCAGTACGGATGGACGGACAGCTTCCGGGTGTTGCATGGAGTGCCGTGGTCGGCGCAGAGTGGGGCGAAATGAAACGATTATGGCGAGGGGGAGAGGAACACAGAAATGCGAGTTAGTGTAAGGTTGTCGCGCCTGGCGATGCTGGGTTTGCTTGTGCTTTCTCTGACGCCGTTGGCACTATGCCAAAATTGTGCGCTTTGCTATACGCAAGCAGCTGCGTCCGGGTCAAGAATGATTGAGGCGATACGGAGCGGCATCTTGATTCTGATCGTGCCACCGACGCTGATGTCCGTCGGAGTCGTGTTTGTCGCCTATGCCAAGAGAAACAAATTCCGGAACGCGGACGGCGGGGCAGACGATGTGATCGGAAGCGCGGCTTCCGATGTACTGCCCTAGCGCGCCCTGCGCTTCAATTGCAGTTGCTTTCTGGGGTTTGGTTAGAAAAGCGTGCTTGAATCCATGCGATCTGTTCGCCCACGGAATCGCCGATGAGCGCCTTGGAATCCCGGCTTTTGAGCTTCTTGTAGAGGATGAGATCTCGCTGACTGCACAACCTCTTTACAGCCTGATCCGTGAACGCGACCGGTACCGATGACGGTGAATCGCTGATGAGGATGAGGATTGGCCGGGAAGCCGGCTTCCGGCCGAGCGTGTTGACCGCAAAGTATTGTTTGATGAAACGATTCTCCGGCCAGTTTTGTTTCAATACTTGGTTGGCGGACAGTGGCGGCAATTCCGAGACCGCATCGCAGGAATCGAGCGCCTTGCGATAATATGGCATCACTTGAGCGGTCAGAATCTCGCTTGGCTCAAACTCCGGGAATTCCGCCTTGACTCCTTGAGCAACGTAGATCATGCCTGTAGGGTCGCCTTGCATCCACCCATTGGCAATGTTTTCTGAGTCCACGAGCCCTCCCAGGCCTATGCTCCCCAGAAAATTTTGATCCTGAATTTCGCTCACGGTCTCCGTGACCGCTCCCGCCACAACGCTTCCTTCCCCTTCGCCCATGGCTATCCACCTTGCCCCCAGCTGCGGAATCGCCCTGCGTGCGGCTCGCACCGCGGCGATTACGTCAAAGGCATTCGATCGGAGATTCAGATACGAAGATTGAAAATTTGTCCCTAAGCCGGCATAGTCCGTAACCACTACGGCGTATCCGAGCTTGGCGTACATCGCGAAGTACGACCCTTCACCCAGGTTCTCCAGGAGCGATGGGGCACAATCGTGGGCAATGCCCAGAAAACCATGGGCCCACGCGATGATCGGCCAGCCCTGTGGCGGCGGATCGCCATCTGGAACGAGAACCACACCGGATACGGCCACATCGTCGTCGCGACTGGATTGCGAGTGATAAAGAAAACGCGTCACCAATATGCCCGGCGGCAACGCATAACCGTCAGCTTGTTCAGAACGGATCAAACTGCCGGCGGAGGCCGGAGCCAGGGGAACGGGCGTATCATAGAATTCCGTGCGCGCCAACCGGCCATGGGGACGAATTCCGCCGCCGACCGCTTGTTTGACTAGTTGCCCATTGGTATTGACCGTGGCCACAGAAAGAAGGATCACGAGCGCCATTCCTGATTGTGCCAAAACAAACGCGCGGCTTTGTTCACACCGATGCAATGACACCGCCCTATTAACTGCGTTCTTGAAGCACATATTTGTGGATCATCCGTTCTGGGCCTGATAGCCGGGCCGCGTACGAACGAGAAGCGTGCCCTGAGCAGGAGTCTGAGCCACAACACGAATGGTTCTGAAAGGCTCGTCGCATTTCCCGTTCGAGGGTGAGTAAACCAGGATGTATTGCTCGCGCAGTTCTCGGGCAATCTGCCTAGCGATATCAGAAAGCGGATCACGGCGAGCAATAAAATGTGCTCTCCCGCCCGTCACTTCGGCTAATTGATTCAGGAACGTGGCGTTGGTGTCAAAATAGCCATCGTGCTGAATGCCAAGAACGTAAATTGGCGCGAAATTCCGTTTCGCTGCGGCCAAAACTTGATGAGCACTGATGCGGCTGGCGTTGTCGTCTCCGTCGCTGATGAGCAGAATTGATTTCCGCTCCCGAGTGCTCAGTTCCAAGTGTTTCATGGCCAAGAGAATCGCATCGTACAGTGCTGTTTCCCCTTCGGGAGCGCTTTTGTGCAAGGCCGCTTCCAGTTGCTCCACGTTGTTCGTGAATGGAATATTGGGAGGTAGGCTCAGGCAAACCCTTCCGTTAAACGTCACAACAAAGATCTCATCGCTGGCATTACTGGATTCTGCCAAGTTCATTGCTACGGCTCTTACCTCAGTGCTCTTCGCTCGCATGCTTTCGCTGCTATCAACAACCAGTCCCAACGTCATGGGCACGTCCTCTTCGCGAAACCCGGAAATCACTTGAGCCTTGCCATTTTCGAACACGAGAAAGTCGTCCTGCTTCAAGCCAGAGACGAATTGTCCTAGTCTGTCTGTGACGACGACCGGGAGGGCGATGCGGCTCATGTGAGTGCGAAACTGCTTCTGTTTTGCCGTCGCTGTGATCGCGTTCGAAACGGATCGCAGTAACTTGGAGGCGCGGAGCGTAGCTGCGGCGCAAAAACACAACAACGCTAAAATACCGGCCCAATCAGAAATCTCGCGAGGACTCATAGCTTACCGACGGCTAGTTGGAAACCCAGCGCGATTCCACTGGAGTGCGATAGACAGCCATTCCGAATGCCATCCGTCGCGCTAGAGCGTATCGCCCATGGAATAAAGGGAGCATAAAGTGGAAATTAGTGTGCTGTTAATGCTCCCGGTGGAAGATCAAATCGATACCCCATGCCCAGGGCGGTGATGATGTACTTGGGGGCCGAGGGGTCTGGTTCGATCTTCTTTCGTAAATGATTCACAAATACTCGGAGATATTCCGCCTCATCCCCGTAATGGGGTCCCCACACCACCTGAAGCAGTTTCCGATGTGGGATAACTTCACCAGCATTGGTGACCAGGTACGACAACAGGTCGAATTCTTTCCGCGTCAATTGCACGTTTCTGTTACGGGCTTTCACGGTCCGTGCCTTGAAATCAATCTGCACGGTATCCAGAGTTATGACTTTGCGGCCGCCCAGAGGCAAATGAGGCACTCTGCGAAGATTGGCGTGCAGTCTTGCGATCAGCTCTTCAAGGTTGAACGGCTTGATCACGTAGTCGTCTGCTCCGGAGTTCAATGCCTGGACCTTGTCTTTGGAATCGCTGCGCACGGAAAGCATGATGATAGGTATCTCCGTACCGGCGCGGATTTCGCGGCAGCATTCCAATCCGTTGAGGCCGGGAAGATTCATATCGAGAAGAATAAGATCGGGCCGATCGCTCCTGATTTTTTCGAGAGCCGCTTCGCCCGTCTCAGCCTCATCGACGGTGAAACCCCGCAGCCGCAACGCAACTCGCATCGCCATTCGAAAGGGGAGCTCATCGTCCACAATAAGGATTTTTTCAGTGTTCATGGCGACACCTCCGGGCTGGGCAGCGAGAAATGAAAGATGGACCCAGAGTCGTGGTTTGGACTCACCCAAATCTGTCCGCCGTGAGCCTTTACGATTCTATTCGCAATGGCCAATCCCAATCCCAGCCCAACCGTTTTATCCTGGCTGTTTGGTCCACGATAATACTTATCAAAAATTCTCTGACGGTCTCCTTCCGGAATACCCGGCCCACGATCGGCAACCTCGATCATTACCACCCCGTCTGATTCAACGGAGGAGATGGAGAGCGGCGTTCCTGCAGGGGTGTACTTTGAAGCGTTTTCCAATAGCTGCTTCAGGACTTGTTTCATCATGTGCAGATCGGCAAAGATCATGGGAGTGCTTTCCGGAACATCAATCTCGACGGACCGTCCTTGTAGCATTCCACTCATTTCGTCGAGGGTCGACGCAATCAACGCCTTTACGGTGTATGATCCTCTCGAAAGACGCAAGAGGCCGCCTTCCAGATATCCCATGTTCAGAACTTCGCTGATCACGTAATCCATACGGTCCACTTGTTCATTAATCATCGATAAGAGGGGCATGTGCGGGTCCGACAACTTATCTTTAATACGCAGAAGCGAGGCCAATGCCACTTTCGTGGTCGCCAATGGTGTCTTAATGTCATGAGCAAGCGAATCCAATACCGCCGACGCTAGTTCCGCGCTTCTTCTTATCGCTTCCACTTCTGTTGCCCGCTCAAGAGCAATGGCCCGTTCCAGGGACATCGCCAGGCGATGGCAAACCACGCGGAGCACCCGCTGAGAGACCTTGACACCGCAAAAACCGAGTACGCCGAGCGACCCACCATGACCGTCCAGGGAAACAAAAAGGAAGTCTCCAGACGGCCGCTCTGCCGAATCCTGGGCAATATTCTTTAGCCGCAGTTCATCCTCAGGGATCATCGGGCCTGCGGGTCCTGCGCGGAAGACTTCACCGGTTGACGACAACCTGAACGAGACACCTTCAATCGCAAAGGTGTTAACAGCCGCACTCAAGCCGCGCTCAATCATGTTCGTGCTGTTCTCTGCTGGTACCATTTCCAGCCCGAACTTGTACAACAGCGCCATTTCCTCGGTGCGCCTGGCTGCTTCCATTGCCGCTGACTTGGCCTGATCCGAAAGTCGAATGGTAATGATCGCGACCAGCATGAACGTCGCGATCGCGACCCATTCCACCATCCCTGCCGGTGGTCTGCTCGGCTGACGAACAAAGAGATAACCGAGCTCCGCACCTGCCGCGACCGTGGATACAAGGGCCTCGACAAAACCTACGTTGATGGCGATTAGTTCGAGCACAAAAAGCAGAGCTACCGCGACAGCAGTCTGGTTAATATGCCGTACGTGGCGGCAGACTTCGGCGGTTAGGACAACCATCCCTACCGAGGCCATGATTCTGGCAATTGGTCGGAGCCGGTGCACACCCATAAGAACCCCAACAATCCACCCAGCGTGAACCTGAGCCTATCGCACGATCTCCGAAAACTTGGCGCCTGGGGTGCCCTCGCACCTGTTCAAACCGCGCAAATATATGTGAGGCGAATATGGGCAATCCATACCGGATAATCTGTATGGCCTAAGCACACCGCGTTCTAGAGCTTTAGATGCCGAACTCGCAGAGCCTTCGGATGGTCACCGGACCCCCTGCAAGGAGCAACAGTGTCTCAGCTATTGGCAAACCGAACTCCAACGAGCGAACGCTACGATCCGGGCCCCGCATCATCGTGCACTCGTACGCCCTTACCACAAGAGGCACAGGACGATATCTTCCATACACTGCGAGACTTTAGAGCGCTTCTAATTCCTGGCGGGATAGGAATTGCACCGGGAGTGCTAGCGGAGATCCCTATTGACAGTGTGGAGACGTAAGCACCCTATTAGGAACTGTTATTGGATCCATTAGTAATACTTATCATCATCAAATCAGATAGTTCCTTACGGCCCTTCAAATGAGATTCCGGTTCGTTCCTAAGAGGCCCCCATGTGTCCGCTAGGGGCTCTGCTATTTCACTGACGGTACCGAAAATGCTGGCGGGCGTGATGAAGGCGGGGCGCGCGAAAGCCGCGAAGGCTCATGCACACCCTAGTTCAAACACGGTCGCGCTGGCGGTGTAAGCCTACTGGCCGGGTTGGACTGCCGGGGGTTCCAGCTTTCTGATTTCCCTGCAAAGGAAATCTTCGATCTCGATGTCCGAAAGGTGATCGAACCAAACGCCCCTCAGATATGCAATAGCCGATGCGTGTTCCTTCAATGTGATTTCGCCTCTTTCGTAAAGCTTCCTGACATCGATCCTTGCCCGTGCTTCAAGTCTTATCTGTTTTTCGTCTTCCATTGAAAATCCTTTGGCGAGCACTCTCACGTGGTGTGTTGGTTCAGCCTGTAATGGAAAGAGGGCGCTCTCCGTTAGTGAGTATTCCACCCTTCGGGCCGGGATTTTCAAGGCATCGATACGACCACCAGGCTATCCCTCAGCATGGTTGCGTCCCCGCAGAGCCCGCTTCCGTTTCGCCCGGCCAGATCATTGTAGCTCCACCACGTCCATCCATCTCAACTTCCGGGTAGCCCGTCAATCTTCAATTCAAAGTTCAGTTGATCCTCAGTCAGTCGAGCATGCCATGCGAGTAGAGTTTCTCGTAGGTCTCGATGTCCTGTTGTCGTTTAGGGGCTAATGCCCGGAAGATCTCAGCGGCGAATGCGAAAGGGGCTAGACCATTTGCTGTGATAACAAATCTATCGCTGACTGATGGAGATGCTTGGTATAGCCTTTCGCCGCGATACTGGGGAACGTATTTCCCGATAAAGCCCCTGCCATTGCTGGTATGGGAATGCTCATCGAGCAAGCCAGCATAAGCCAACGCCAGAGTCGCAGCACAGATGGCCGCAACAGGACGGCTCAGCGCAACCATTGTTTGCGCCGCTTTCGAGACCTCTGGCACTTCTCCTTTAGTCCAAGAGACCCCGCCAGGCAGAATGAGGATATCTGCTGATTCTGGCGCAAATTCCGGCAAGGTGAGATCCGGGATCACTCTGAGCCCACCCATGCTCACGACTGTTTCTGAGGTCAAACCTATCGTCCTCACAGAAAACCCAAACGTCCGCCTCAATTCGGCTAGAGCTGAAGCAGGCTCCCAATCCGCATAACCGTTGGAGAGCAACACGTAGGCTGTATTCATAGCGAAGGTCTCTAAAATTATTATGTGTCACCAAGGGTATAAAATCAGAATTCCGTGAACCACCCGCCTATCTCTTGTTTCAATGATGCAGGATGCTTTAAGCGGTGTGTGGCGATTGTTTGAGCTCGACAACGATGAATTCTGGCTGTAAGGACGCGCGTCATCTGGTTCCCGACTCGTTGAAGTTCGCACGATTTCAATTGGCGGGGATCTTCAACCACTAAGCGCCCGAACCTTAATCCAGATACCGACGCGGCCGCCCCGTGACGAATCCTAATTGATGCAGCACCTCATCCAGGTAGGTACTGGAAGGGACTGATGATGTCCAGTGGACGCCCCTCCAGGAACTTGTTGATAGGTCCTTTCAAATCAGAAGAACGTCGCGGGCAAGTTCCTGGCACTAGCGACGCGTCGAAGACGCAGTCGGGGCTTACCGGGAGAGGCCAACCATCAAGGAAACCGGAATAGGCGGTAATATGAGAGTCCCCATCCAAGTCATCTGCGTAGGATCGCGCAATCTTTAGATTGAACGGGTCCGATGTGACAAGTGGCCTCGACATGGGCCCAGACCCTAGCTTTTGCGAGATTGACGCTGATCGATAGCTGCGACTGCCAATGGAAGCATAAACAATACGGCCTTCGTGAGATACGACTGAAAGCAACTCTAAGCGGGCGGCGGTTATCGCCATGAGGGCGAGTCGTGCCATAAGATAAAAGGTACCTCGAGCGGCACGAGTGCACCACGGTGCTGTGGAACCAGTCGCGGCGTATAGTCGGCTACCGGGCGAGTCGCCGCAATTCGGGCGTTATAAGTGAAACCGTTAGGGGAACCGACCAGGTGTTCACCACGAGTCGTGGGTTCGCGCGACAGGGCATGACCATTTTGGGCCTCAGCGTAGAGCTCGACCGTGACCGCGTCGGGATCGAGTTCATCGAGAAAAGCTTGAACCTGAAAAAAATATTGCCTATCTTTTTGTTCGACGGTCGCGCTCCCAAATCGTAGGTTTGACCAGTGCTGTGCGAGTCGGGCCTGCCAACCGACCAAATCCGTCCCCATCGCGCCTTGTTTTGCAGTGCGCTCTCGAAACGCCGAAGCGGCTGAAAGATAGTGTTGCTCGACGTACTGACGGACAACCCGGTTCGTCGAGAATAGCGGCGTCAATCTACTCATGCTCTCGCGCATGCGCGCGACCCAGGCGCGCGGAACCCCTCGATTGTCTCGGGCATAGAATTCAGGAGCAATCTCTCGCTCGAGTAAGCCATAGAGAGCCTCGGCTTCGATTGCGTCCCAATGTTCTACATCATCGTGTTCTTGCCTGTCGCCTATAGCCCACCCGACCTCGGGAGAGTACGCTTCCGCCCACCAGCCGTCTAACTCCGAAAGATTCAGGCCGCCGTTGACCAGGACCTTCATACCGCTTGTGCCGCTTGCCTCCCAGGGACGTCGGGGTGTGTTGACCCAAAGATCCACGCCCTGGACCAGTTGCTCCGCCATGAGCACATCGTAGTCGCTGAGAAAGACGACCCGAGAAGCCATTTCGGGACGTCGCGCGAAGTGGACCCATTGCCGAATCATTCCTTGCCCCTCCGCGTCCTGCGGATGAGCTTTGCCGGCGAGTACGAGTTGGACCGGGCGCTCCGGATTGGTCAGGATGCGCATGAGGCGTTCTGAATCGTGCAAGAGGAGGTTAGGTCGCTTATAAGACGCGAAGCGCCGCGCGAAGCCTAGAGTGAGCGTGTCCGGATTAAGTACTTGGGCGGCCTTGGTAAGCTCTTCCGAGGAGGCACCTCGAACGGCTATTTGTCGAGCGTGTAGTTTGCGAACGTAATTCACCAGAGAGCTACGGCTGTCCGTTCGAAGCTGCCAAAGATCGGAATCGCTAGTTTTTTCGAGTTGATTCTTCATTCCTTCGGTGGTTCCGTGCCAGCGGGCTTTTCCGCATGCGCGTTCCCAAAGGTCATCCGCTGCAGCAGAATCCCACGTGGAAGCGTGCACCCCGTTAGTCACGTGGGTGACCGGTACTTCGGTCTCGGGCCAACGCGGAAAGAGCACTTGAAAAATTCGGCGGCTGACTTGGCCGTGCAACTGGCTTACGCCATTGACGCCGCCGCTTCCCCGGACGGCGAGGTAAGCCATATTGAAGGGTTCCGATGAATCTCCGCGGTCGCGCCTTCCGAGGGCCATGAGGTCCTGGAGGGAAATCGACAGGCAGCGTTCGGCATAGTCTTTGAAATACCAAGCAATCAAGCCAGGAGCGAAGCGGTCGAATCCTGCTTCAACAGGGGTATGAGTAGTAAAAAGATTGCCGGCCCGCGTGATCGTGAGCGCCACGTCGAATGGCTTTCGGCTATCGGCCATATACGAGCGCGCTCGCTCTAAAACTGCAAATGCCGCGTGGCCCTCGTTGAGGTGGCAGACTTCAGGCTTCAAACCGAGAGCCTGCACGAGCTGCCAGCCGCCAATCCCGAGCACTAACTCCTGCTTTAAGCGCAACTCCGAACCGCCTCCGTAGAGTTCGCTAGTAATACCGCGATGGGCCGGGATATTCGCTGGATCGTTGGTGTCCAAGAGATATAATTTCGTCCGGCCCACCTGCACCTGCCACACGCGGATCCAAAGCTTGGTACCAGGAAAATCGATGGTTAAGCGCAACCATTCTCCGTTTTGTTCACGCAAAGGTCTGATGGGCAACTGACCGGGGTCATTGTAGGGATACAAAGCCTGTTGCTGACCCTGAGCGTCGATTTCCTGCCGGAAATACCCTTGTTGATAGAGGAGTCCAATCCCGGTCACGGGAACGGCCAGGTTGCTGGCCGTCTTGAGCTGATCGCCGGCAACGTTGCCGAGGCCGCCGGAATAAATGGGCAGCCCTTCGCTGAGCATAAATTCCATGGAAAAATACGCGACGCCGGAGAGGTCCGAATGCGGATGGGCCTTTTGAAACCAGCCTTCGGAGCGATCTGCGGCATGTTTTTCGTGACGAAGATCAGCGACCAAGGTTTGAAAATCCGGATCGGCGACGACGCTCCGCAGTTTTTCCTGAGATATCGTTTGCAGAATGACCCAGGGATTGTGTGTTAGTTCCCAAAGTTCCGGGTCCAGTCGTTCCCAGAGGCGATCCGCCGAGTGTTTGTAAGACCATCTCAAATCCAAAGCCAGGTCGTTGAGAGCATCGGCTATGACTTGCTCAGGTGGACGATTGGAATATGCGGGACTGCTCATAAGTGACTCCTCTCAGCGGCTAATCGCCAATCATTGCTCGGGCGCTCCGTGAGAGCGTGTCCGAGACAATTGTTTGCGCTTCCTCTTCGATCCGTCGTAAATGATCCTGGCCGAGGAAGCTCTCTGCGTAAATCTTGTAGATTTCTTCCGTACCCGAGGGGCGGGCCGCAAACCAGCCATCCTTTGCGACCACCTTAATTCCGCCGATCGGACTGCCGTCGCCAGGAGCCGTGGTCAGAATGCGCTCGATCTTTTGGCCAGCAACTTCCGTAACGCGGATATCGGTTGGCGATAATTTTTCGAGCGCGGCTTTTTGTTGGGGTGTCGCGGGAGCTTCAACGCGTTCGTAAACCGGATCCCCAAGATCACGGGTGAGTTCACGATAGAGTTCACCGGGATCCTTACCTAGACGAGCGGTGATTTCGGCGGAGAGCAGGCAAGGAATGATCCCGTCTTTGTCGGTGGACCACACACCACCTTCGAGGCCAATAAACGAACAGCTAGCACTCTCTTCGCCTGCAAAACCCAGCCGGCCATTCAAGAGGCCTTCGACGAACCACTTGAAGCCGACCGGAACTTCGTACAGATGACGGCCCAACCGCGCGCTGACCCGATCGATCATGCTGCTACTCACAACGGTTTTTCCGACAGAGACGTCCTGCCCCCACTCCTTCCGATTCGAAAACAAGTAATGAATGCAGGCCGAGAGATAGTGGTTGGGTGGCAGCAACCCGCTCCCCTTGGTCACGATGCCATGACGATCGTGGTCGGTGTCGCTGGCAAACGCGATGTCAAATTCGTCTTTCAATCCAATCAGCCTCTGCATGGCATAAGGGGAGGAAGGATCCATGCGAATTTTGCCGTCCCAATCCACGGTCATGAATCGAAAGGTTGGATCGACCGTTTTGTTCACAACCGTCAGATTGAGGCCGTACCGCTCGGCCATCCGTGGCCAATAATCAATGCCAGCGCCGCCGAGGGGATCGACGCCAAGTGTGATCTTCGAATCGCGAATCGCTGCTAGATCAATGACGGTTTTGAGATCGTTGACGTAGGCATTCAGGTAGTTGTATCGATGAGTGGTCGAGGCACGAAGTGCACGTAGGAAGAGAATCCGCTTGACGCCTTCCAACTTGTTCCGGAGAAATTCGTTGGCTTTGGATTCGATCCAGGTGGTCACCTGCAAATCGGCTGGTCCAGCGTGTGGAGGGTCATATTTGAAACCTCCATCATCTGGGGGGTTGTGAGACGGAGTAATCACGATACCGTCGGCGATTCCCGTATCTCTTCCGGCGTTGTAACTGACGATGGCGTGGGATACGGCTGGAGTGGGCGTGTACGCGGTGGCTTCTGAAAGCATGACCTCGACATTGTTCGCCGCGAGCACCTCCAAAGCGCTCGCAAATGCAGGTTCCGACAAGGCATGAGTATCCATTCCAAGGAAGAGTGGCCCATCAATCTTCTGCGACTTGCGGTAATCACAAATCGCTTGAGTGATGGCTAGGATGTGCCACTCGTTGAACGCGCCGTCGAAAGCGGACCCGCGATGGCCAGAGGTGCCGAAAACGACCTGTTGCCGTGGGTCACTGGGGTCGGGCCGCACTTCATAGTAGGCGGTGACCAACTTCGGAACATTAACCAGGATAGAGGGATCAGCTGGTTTCCCTGCGGCTACATTGATTTTCACCTGCTCACCTCCCCATCTAGGCGAAAGTCCCTACCCGCGGCCTGAGACGAATGCCGCTTGCCGGATCTTTTTTCGTTATCCGTGTGCCAAAAGAATTGCGCTCGATCGAGGTTCGACACGAAAGCTGACTTGCTGCTGGATCGACGGCTCCTTGCCGAGTTCGTAGAGATCTTCGGGGACTGGACGCGAGGTGTCGACCGCTAGGTGCCAGGTCCTATTGCCCGGTGTGCTCGGAATTGAAAAATCGGCGGGTGCGGTGTCGGCATTAAACATAAGGAATAGATCGGGCTCTGTGTTCCCCAATATAATGCACGCAAATGATTTTTGTCCTGGATCAGTCCAGGTAGGAGTTGTGCCCTGCGGTCCAAACCATTGTACGTCGGCGTCGGTGTAGAAGGCCGCCTTTCGTAGCACGGGATGGGCGTGGCGAAATGCGATCATTCCGCGGGTGAAGCGATGAATCTCTCGGTTCTTTTCCAGAAAACTCCAGTCCAACCAGCTTACGGCATTATCCTGGCAGTAGGCATTGTTGTTACCTTTTTGGGTCCTGCGAAATTCATCTCCAGCCAGCAGCATCGGAACTCCGCGAGAAACTAAGAGGGTCAAGAGAAAATTCTTGATCAAGCGATTTCGTAAGGATTCAACATGGGGAGAATCGCTAGGGCCTTCGACTCCGCAATTATCGCTGTAATTGGCATCGGTGCCGTCACGTCCGTACTCACCGTTCTCGTGATTGTGCTTTTGCTTATAGGAGACCAGATCGTTCAATGTGAATCCGTCATGACTGGTGATGAAGTTCAGGCTGCTTTCCGGTCCTTTCCCGGATCTTTGGTATAAATCCGCGCTTCCGCAGATACGGTTAGCGAACAGCCCCGCGGTACCCGGATCGCCGAGCCAGAAGCGGCGCACATCATCACGAAAACGGCCATTCCATTCTGCCCAACGAGACTTCGAGAAACTCCCCACTTGGTAGGCGCCACCAGCGTCCCAAGCTTCGGCGATAAGTTTCACATCGCGCAAGATTGGATCCTCCGCGATGCTTTCGAGCAACGGGGCGTTCTGAAGAAGGTTTCCATGCTCATCCCGGCCGAGCACAGAAGCCAGATCGAAGCGAAATCCGTCAACGTGCATATGGATCACCCAATAACGGAGCACGCCCATGATGTAATCCCGCACGACCGGGTGGTTTGCGTTGAGCGTATTACCAACGCCAGAGAAGTCCTTGTAGTAACGGCGCCCGTCTTCCTGGAGCATGTAAAAGATCGAATTATCCATGCCTCGGAAGCAGATCGTAGGACCCAGCTCATTTCTTTCGGCCGTGTGGTTCAGCACGATATCGAGGATGACTTCTATGCCAGCGCGGTGAAAGTTCTTGACCATTTCCCGAAATTCGAGGGTTTGCTGCCCACGTGAGCCGTGGGTGCCATAAGCCTCCTTAGGGGCGAAGAACGCGGCAGGATTGTACCCCCAATAATTCCTGAGTCGCTCTTTGCTTATCGGATTGAGACGAGTCAATTCGTTCTCGTTGAATTCCTGAATGGGCATCAACTCAATTGCGGTCACACCGAGGTCTTGTAAATAGGGGATCTTCTCCGTCAAACCGCGGAAGGTTCCAGAGTGAGTTGTGCCCGAGCTAGGGTCGATAGTAAAACCGCGAACGTGTGTTTCGTAGATGACCGCATCTGTGTCGGGATGCCTCGGAGGCAGATCTCCCTCCCAGTCGAAGCGCGCGTCGGTCAACAAGCACTTCGGCGTGGTGCCTGCGTTGTCCACTGTAGAAAAACTGAGATCAGTCAAGTTACTCGACGAATCGTAGCCGCGAGCAGCTTCAAAATCCCAGTTTTTGACACCGACGAGGGCGGTTGCAAACGGATCCAGAAGCAGCTTATGGACGTTAAATCGATGGCCTTGTTCGGGCTGATAGGGTCCGTCGAGGCGGTAGGCGTATAGTTGGCCAGGAGTAATACCTCGGACCCAAACATGCCAGACGTCACCTGTTCGATGGTGTATGGGATCCAAATCGATCACCCTGATTGGCGAACATGCATCAGCGCTTTCGTAGAATTCGAGGAGAACACGAGTCGCGTGTCGGCTGAATAACGCAAAATTGACCCCCTCTCCATATGGATGTACCCCAAAGGGGATGGGAAATCCCGGACGAACTGCGCTTCCGCCGAGTGCCTCGAGACCAGCGGACTGACTCTGTCTTATGGCCGAGATTGTCATAGACTGATCGCTTTCAAGCCGTAACCTGCTGACCGGACTTGTCGTTGCTGGCCACCGGCGCTTGATCAAATCTGATGCGTCATTCCGCGTGCATAAAAATTGGCCGCCGAACGTTGGATGCATCAGACCAAAAGAGTGATATTAGTTCATTTTGACAGCGCATGTGAAAAACGGCCGTCGCGGCTAACTGATACCGAGGTATCGCGGACATTGACTGGCTATTCCAAACGATCAATGAGTCCAACGTGGCAGGGCGTTTCGTTGCGCACAGTATGGAAGAATTCTGTTGAGGTGATGGACGACCCCGTCCGCGAGCGGGACCGGATTAGCCGTACCGCAATTCCAATGTTCACCGCTGTAACTGAACGGGCCACCACATCTTTATCGATGGCGATTGCCTAGTGTGGCGTGAAAGTTGACACCCGCGTAACAATAGCCGGGCTCAATTAAAACCCAGTGCGAACCCGCCCAAGGAAAGGAACTGATCATGATCATCATAAGTGACAATCCCATTCTGTCCATCGCCGCCGGAGATCTTTGTGCCCAGTTTTTGCCCGCCTCGGGCTTGTTGGGTATTTCGCTTCGTTTTGCAGGACAGGAACTGCTTCGCTGCGTCGATGACCTAGAAAGCGCCAAACGAAAAGGAAGCACTGCGGGCATCCCGCTACTTTATCCTTGGGCAAACCGGCTTGCTTCCCTCCACTATCGCGTGGCGGGACGCGAGGTCGAGCTCGATCCTGCTTCTCCTTTCTTGCATTTTGACGATGGCGGACTCCCGATGCACGGCGTCCCTTGGGGCCAACTTTCCTGGAAGATCTGCGAGGCCGAAAAGGACTGTTTTCTAGCTTCCCTTCATTGGGACCATCTGGATCTGCTCGCGCTCTTCCCTTTTCCTCATCAAATGCAGATTGCCGGCAGGATCGCTCCCGACTCATTGACGCTGGAGACTACTGTTTTAGCAGACTCCGAATCTTCGGTACCAATCAGCTTCGGATTTCACCCTTATTTCGGAATTCCCAAGCTACCGCGGGCGCAATGGCACGTGCAATTGCCTTCGATGCGCAAACTCCAACTTGATTCGCGCGGAATTCCGACTGGAGCATCGGATCCATTTGGGCCCATCGACGATTTGCTCGGTGAGACTAGTCGTGACGATGGCTTCGCGCTAAATCAGCAGCAGGATTCGTTCTCGATTTATGGTGGTGGATACGGCATCACAGTAGAGTTCCTCGAGGGCTACCCCTATGCCCAGGTGTTTGCTCCCAAAGAAAAGGAATTTATCGCACTCGAACCTATGACCGCCCCCACCGCTGCACTCAGCTCCGGCGACGGAATACGAATTCTCGCACCCGGCGACAAGTTTCGAGCTTCCTTCCGCATCATTGTTCATACCGGCGAGCAGCGCCGCGAATCGCGAGAACATTTATGACCCGCGTCTTTTAAGCTGCTACTGGCGAATTGCTTGCCCTCAAGACCCACTCTTCAGACTTAGGAAGATAATCTTGGAGCTGAGGAGCGTTGTCGTATCTGCCTGGCGGTTTCGATTCCATTTAATTTGGGGATGCCGATGTCCAGCAGAATTAAGTCCGGCTTGAGGTCTTCGGCCTTCTGAACGGTTTCTGATCCATCCGATGCTTCAGCGAGGGGAGCACTACAAAACGCTATCTATGCTTACGCCGTTCTGAACGGTGGGGCAACAGATAAACTGTACAACAACTACGGCTATGATGCGTCTTCACGCAACATTGGAGTGTATAACAGCGCTGGGTTTGTACCTGGCCCAAAGAATACCTTTGGCGACCCAACGTGTTGAAGCCACGTTCCCGGCACAGCACCGGCTCCCCTTGGCTGGCGCCAAAAGAATTCTATAAACTTCTTCACCTTGATGAGGTGCACCGCCACCGCGCAATTGGGCCGCACGAACTAGGATTTTCGAGGTTATCAAAGTCGTCGACCATCGGATACGTCTCTGAAGAGAGCTCTACCTTAACCGAGGAATAACGGGACGACCTGTGGTGTCACGTTGAACCAATGCATTCAAGGCAATTCCAATTTCGTTCGGGATTCACCGACCAGATATGTCTTGACAGCGGATTCGGCAGACAACCGGGTGTGTTATATTTCCGGATGATGCGCGAAGAAAGTGTGCGGTGACACGAAGAGATCTGAGCGTTGAAAAAAGCGGAGAAGACCTTGAGCACTTTCTGGGGGGACCTTTGGTATGCGCTGCGGACGCTCCGTAACAATCCCGGCTTCGCCGCGGTCACGGTTCTGACGCTGTCCTTAGGGATTGGGGCGAATACAGCGATTTTCAGCGTAATCAACGCCGTGTTGTTGCGACCGCTGCCGTTCAGAACTCCGGACCAACTGTGTGTCATTACGGAGCGGCTGCCGTCGCTGCCGATGGTTGGGCCTTCCTATCAGAATTTTGTAGATTTCCGCGACCGCGCCAAGTCGTTTTCCGCGATGTCCGCGACGCGCATCACCACGCTTACATTGACGGGAGCCGGCGAGCCTGAGCGCCTGCCCGCGCAAATGGTTTCTGCATCGATGTTCCCGCTATTGGGAGTGAGCGCTAATCTGGGCCGCACCTTCGCGTTGGAGGAGGATCGCGCGGGAGGTGCTCAAGTGCTGAGCTACGGCTTCTGGCGAAGGCGTTTCGCGGGCTCGGCTGAGGTGCTGGGCAAATCCATCATGCTCGATAATAAGAGCTACACCATAATTGGCGTGCTGCCCGCCGATTATCAGTTGCTGGTCCCCTCGGACGTGTACGTTCCGTTCGAACCGTGGGCAAAGACGCTGCCAGACGATCGCAACTGGCATCCGGGAATTACCGCAGTGGGGCGTCTGCGGGTAGGCGTCACACTGGCACAAGCGCAGTCGGAGATGAAGATCATTGCAGCGAATCTTGCAGAGGAATATCCCACGTACGATACGGACATGGGCGCGGACGTCACTTCCATGCGCGACCGCTTGGTCTCGAATATTCGGCCAGCATTGTTGGTGATACTGGCGGCGGTTGGGCTCGTATTGCTGATCGCCTGTGGCAACATTGCGAATCTAATGTTGGCGCGCGCGACAGGACGTCGGCAGGAAATCGCGGTGCGTACCGCTATGGGAGCGTCGCGTTCGCAAATCGTGCGGCAATTGCTGACGGAAAGCGGCCTGCTGGCGCTTGTGGGGGCGGGGGCGGGCGTTTTGCTCGCGTGGGGTAGCATTGCCTGGTTGCTAAGGATCGGAGGCACTGCCGTGCCCAATATTTCTCCTGTGAGTATCGATTGGCGGGTGCTGTTATTCGCCGCTGCGTTGGCTGTTTTGTCCGGAGTTCTATTCGGATTGCTCCCGGCGTTCCAGATGGCGCGCGTCGATTTGCGGTCGGTTCTGAACGAAGGGACACGGGGGTCAACGGGTAGCCGGACTCAGCACCAAGTGCGCAGCGCGCTGATCGTCGCCGAGGTGGGGCTCGCTCTTTTCTTGCTCGTTGGCGCGGGTCTTTTGCTGCGAAGCTTCGAGCGGCTCGCTAGCCAGCAACCTGGTTTCCGTCCGGAGAATCTGCTGGTGGCGGATATCCCGCTCTCTCCGAACGCTCATCCGAACTCAGCTGAGCGGATGGAATTCTTCGATCGATTGCTCGAACGGCTTCGCGCTGCTCCCGGAATGCGCAGCGTGGGCGCAGCTACTACTTTGCCTGTAACCGGCACGGGCAGCGCCATTCACTTCAACATTGAAGGGCGGGCGCCGAAATCACCGCACGATTACGTGATCATCGGCTACCGCCCCGTGACCGCAGGCTATCTGGACACGTTGGGCGTGCCGCTAATCCGTGGCAGGTTCATCACGCAATCCGACACGGAATCGACGCCCTACGTCGCGGTGATCAATCAAGCCGCGGTTCGGCAGTATTTTCCCCACGTTGACCCTATCGGTAAGCACATCCAGCTTGGTGCCATACCGGACGCCAGCGTCCCGTGGATGGAGGTGGTCGGAATTGCCGGCGATTTGAAGCAGGATCTCGCCGGTGAACCTAAGGCGGAAATGTATGTGCCGGTGCGCCAGGGCGACTCGCTGCTGCCGGTGTTCGCTCTCTCGGTGGTAATGCGCACGGAGCGCGACCCGCTGAGCGAGGCCTCGGCGTTGCGTAGCGTGGTTCAAGAAATCAATCCGGATCAGCCCCTGGTGCGAGTGCGCACCATGGAGGAGAACATTTCGGGCTCTTTGGGCGTGCCGCGCTTCCGCGCAACACTCTTAGCGATTTTCGCAGGCGCCGCGCTGATGCTGGCCATTATCGGGCTATATGGACTTCTGGTTTATACGGTGAATCAGCGCGTGCATGAAATTGGCATTCGCATGACGCTTGGTGCGAGCCGCGGCGATGTTTTGCGCAGTGTCATCGCGCAAGGGCTGAAGCTCGCTGTCTCCGGCGTCTTGGTCGGAGTAGTAGCATCACTCGCCTTCGGCCGCATTCTCTCCGGCTTTTTATACGGGGTCAGTCCCGCCGATCCCTTGACAATTCTCGGGGTGGCAGCGCTGCTGATATTCGTAGCTCTGTTGGCTTCTTACCTACCAGCGAGACGGGCGATGCGAGTGGACCCGATGGTGGCCCTCCGCTACGAATAATTGTGTCCCTGCTCTCCGCGCGTCCTTCTAATATGTTCAGTTGTTGGACGAAGGCTTGTTCGATCGAATGGACGTACCGCGAGTCCATTCATTCCACCTCAATTGGTGGCGAGCTTAAATACCTCTCACCCCTGCCTTTGGCGTTCAGCGACTTTCGCCAGCGCAATGGTCAACGCGGCGCCGCCAAGAGTCTTCACAAGAGTGGTGTGTTGGGCATAGAAGTTGCTGACGGACTCAACGATCGAAGGATTCGCGTTTTGGGCATGGGTGGCGAGCTGCTGAACGGCTTCGGGTGACAGCTTCTGGGCCTGATCAGGGGTCATTTGCGGCGTGCCGGAGCCAACGAGCCCAGCCAGTCCCGCGCCCGACAAAACCTGAGAAAGAGTGCTCGGATTGACGGAAGCTAGTAAATGATTGATCATGCCTGCCTTTTGATCGCCGGTTGAGTTGTTAAACAACGTCGTAAGCATTTGTCCAAAAGCTGGGGTCTTGTCCGAATTGAACGCGGCTGTGAGACCCTCGGCAATCGCACTTGGCGGAGCGGCTTGTGCCACCTCATCAAAATGCGCGTGAACGTCCGGGGCCGGTTGTGCCCCAGCCGCCGCACCGCCGCCTGTGTACTGCCGAAGCAGACTCCCCACCTTGTCTGTCCAACTCATATCGTCCTCCTTCGTCATGTCGAATGCATTGCCACTTCAAGCGGTCAGCAAAACACACCAGCCGCAATACTTATGGGATCAAGAGATCCATTCCTGCTCTGATCTTGTCAGGGTCGGAGAGTTTGTCTTTGTTGGCATCGAAAATCTTCATGTACATGTTGGAGTCGCCGTAGAACTGCTTGCTGATTTTCGAGAGAGTGTCGCCAGGTTGTACGGTGTAGCTTCGCGCAGCCGGTGCCTGGATATCCGCGATGAGATCGGCGTAGGTGGGATCAACAAGCTTGATCTGGTCCCACACGCGGTTCTTTAAATCCGCAGAGGGAGCAGAAGCCCGAATTAAGAGCTTTTCACCCTCCATATTCACATTTTGAAGCTGAACACCTTGCGTTTGAATGAAATTCAATACTGACTGATACTTCAATTTTAGCTGCTCAAATCGATCTGCCATTGGAGTCTCCTTCTAGATGGAATACAAATTGTTCCCGCGAATTGTTAGGTTACTGTTCATTTTTCGCCGGACGGTAGCCTGCTTTCACCGCGTCGGCTTCCGACATATACTTGACGTTTTTCGTCTTGCCGTAATACCTCGTACCTTCTTTGTGGTAAACGCCAGAATCAGTGTTCACCCAAACCATCCCATTTCCGGGAGTGCCATGAACCGGCGAACTCTCCGTCGACGCCGCTGGGGCTGTTGAGGATGGTATGGGCGCGGCAGGGTTGGCGGCCGATGCCGGCGGAGGGTTCGATGCCGATGAAGCTGGCCGTGACGGTGCACTGGTCGCCGGTGCGTTGCCGACGGTGACGAGTGGAGTGATCTTGCCGATGGTCGCGGCGGAAACGCCAGCCTTCGCTAAACCGTCAACCGAGGTATATGGACGACCCGAGATGATCTTTTTTGCGGTTGCGTCCCCGACTCCTGGCAACTCCTTCAGCTCTGCTGCACTCGCGCTGTTTAGATCTACCTTCGCTCCAGCCGCGCTTGACGCGCTTGGCTTTGCCGGGGCAGCCGACTTGTTTGCGGCTGGCTTCTCGGGCACCGGTGTGGCATTGCCAAATGTGACCAAAGGAGCGATTTTCTTGATTGTCGCGGCAGAAACGCCAGCCTTTGTCAGGTCGCTCGTTGAAGAATAGGGTCGCCCAGAAATAATCTTCTTAGCAGTGGCGGCACCGACTCCTGGCAAAGTTTCTAACTCTTGCTCGCTCGCAGTATTGAGGTCGACTTTCGCGCTTGGGGTACTCGATTGCCTAGCTGATCCGAGGCTTGCCCGTACTTGCAATCCCAGCGCGAACGCGGAGATCGCAAGAAATACACCGCCTAGCCTGTAAGTTTTTCTCATGGTTCCTCCTGACCTTGTGCAAATGCTTCAGCTTGCCTATGTGTTTGACCCGCGGCTTTTCGGAAGACCTGAGCCCATCCGAGAGGTGTATTGAGATTCAGGACCCACATACCGTGTCGGCAAAAATAAAGCTCAGGAGACCGAACCAAGGAAAAGAAAAAGGGCAGGCGCATGAAGCACCTGCCCTGGATTGGACCACTTACTGGAGATACAAACCAACAGTTCTATTAGCTCACGGTTCGTCGGGTTGCGTTCACCTCCCTGTGCGAATGCACGAGCAAGGTTAGTGAAGGAAGTTGCGGCTTATGCGGTCCTCATGCGGCGGCGGAGAATGCCACCGAGAGCGAACAGGCCTGAACCAAACAACAGCATGGTTCCCGGCTCGGGTGTGATCGCAATGTTCTTAGGCGGAGTGATCAGTGTTCCGCCCGTTATGTCCCCATTCGTGGGATCCAATGCAATTGGATTAGAGCTGCCCAGCAGAAAATTGAGGGTAACCAGGCCGGAGCCAAGGCCACAGGTTCCCGTGCCACTAGGAGGGCAGTAACTGCCACCAGTGATATCGAGGTTGGCCATAAGCGAGGTATTGGTCGAGCCCATGAAGGATGTCTGGGTGAAGCTAACTAAGTCCAGAACACCGGTGAGTAGCGATCCGCCGTTGAGTTCCAGCGGGATGGTCCCCAAAGAAGTATAGGTATTCGAGGAGCCTACCTCCATCAGGGTAAAGGTTCCGGCACCCAAGGTAAAACCACTGGCGGAACTTAACAGATTGTTGCCGGCGGCAAATCCCGTGGTAGAACCCACCTTCATGGTCACGACGCCACCCCCATCGGGGGTAAACGAGACCGTGTCACTTCCGAGGTAAACCATGCCAACAGTGGACTGGGCGTTGGCGGCGAGCGAGCCTAGAGTTAACGCGAGAGCAAGAATTGCGAGACCACATAGCAGTTTCTTCATTTGTATCCCCCGGCAAATCACTCCTGAAGATCTGGGCGGAACAGCATGCACAGTTATGAAGGTTTTCTGCTGCGTTTACAATTCCCTGGATGGGTTGACCCTGAAGAATTAGAGCAGTGAGAGTAAGCCATTTGGATTAGACCGTGAGGACAGTAGAACAGAGCCAGGGAGACAGTGGGAGAGCAAGGGTCATTCGTTTACCTGCGCCAAGACGCTTTGAGCTTGCTGCATGTCGGAGCGATTGAGTTTCAGGCGGAGTGCGGTCTGAAGTTGCTGCTTCCCTTCGGCTTTTTGGCCGAGCGCCATCAACGTCATGCCGAGGTGATAGCGAAATTCGGCGGAATCGGGAGATTTTTGGACGGACTCGCGCAGCAGCGGAACCGCGGCGTCGTAGTTGCCCCGCTTGTACATGACCCAGGCAAGAGTGTCGCTGATGGAAGGCAGCTCGGGCATACGTGATTTGGCACGCTGAGCCATGGCCAGCGCAACGTCGAGATTTTTACCTTCACTGGCATCGGCCCAAGCCATATTGGCGTTGGCGATGGCGTAGTCGGGATCAGCGTCAAGGGCCTGACGGTAATATTTGCGAGCGGCCTCAAGATCACCGTTATCGAGGAACAGATTTCCGATCATGGTGGCGAGAGGAGCGAGCTTGGGCTGCAAATCGAGGGCCTTTTGATAACGGACTATGGCTTCGTTGCCGTGACCCTGAACCTCATAGAGTTTGCCAAGTCGCAAATAGGCCTGAGCATCTTGGGGCTCGATCTGGATGGCCTGTTCGAATTCCGCTTGCGCGGCTGAGTAATCGCGAGAGTCAAAGTGAAGCGCGCCGAGAATGAGGTGGGCATTGGCGTCGTTAGCGTTTGCCGCGACATACTGCTGGACGCGAGCCAAGGCTTGTTCGGACTGATTTCGCGCGACCAGGTAATCGGCGTATTGGCCGAGCGCGGTGGTGCTGTGCGGATCGAGTTGGAGGCACAGCTCAAATTCTTTTTGCGCGTCGGACAATTTCTGTTGCGCGGAGTAGACGTGGGCGAGGGCAAGGTGAGTGGATGGATCGTTGGGAGTCAACTGTTTGGCGGCGAGAAGTTGTTGTTCAGCCTGGTGGAAGTTCTTTTGTTGGGCAAGTGTTTCGGCGAGAAGCAGACGGTCGGAGGGGTCAGCCGGAAACTTCTGAACCAACTCCTGAGCGTACAGTTGCGCGTCATGGGAATTGGCCTGAGCAAAGCTTAAACGAGCGAGGGCCCGCAAAGCGACAGGCATGCCAGGCGAAACTTTCAAAGCATCCTGGAGTGAACTTTGGGCTTGCGCGATATCGCCGTGCTGCCAATACGCGGTGGCTAAGTAATAGTAAGCTTGCGCGGAGTCAGCGGCATCCTTCACAACTTTTTGGAGAAAGATGATGGCGTCGCCGGCTTTGCCTTGAGCAATAAGCAGGCGGCCGTGGTCGACGCGGACGATCACATCCTTGGGGAAGTCCTTCATAAGCTGGGCATCGAGATCAGCAGCAAGTTGGGCCTGATTGGTGGCCAAGTAGAGATCCTGAATCTGCTTCTCGAGTTCGAGACTTTTGGGCGACACGGATAAGCCGCGGCGATACTCGGCGAGGGCTCGGTCGGTTTGCTTGCGTACGAAATAGAAATTGCCGATGGAGATACTGGCATCGGCAGAATTGGGGAGTTGTTTGCGCAATTTGTCGAGGAGGGCCTCGGCCTGATCGTTCTTCCCTTCCCCGGACAGCATCGAAGCCCAGTCGATATAGAGAGCAGTTCCGTCGGGATTCTTGGCAATAGCATCGCGCAAGACCTGCTCGGCTTCGGTCTGACGATTTTGCAGCCGATAGAACTGGGCAAGGTCTTCATGGCCCTGAATGGATTGAGGATCGACCGAGATGGCTTTTTTTAAGTGCTGCTCCGCGGGAGCGACGCGGTACAGGCTGATTTCTATGAGCGCTAAATTGACATAGGCGCTGGCATCGTTGGGACGCAATTCGGTGACTTTGGAGAATTCCTGCAAAGCATCCGCTGATTTTTGCTGACCAATGAGAGCGGCGCCGAGAATTTGGTGAGCCGCGACGTTATTGGGCTCTTCGACGAGGACAGTGCGAGCATCCCTTTCGGCTTCGGTGAAGTCTCGTGCGGCAAAATGGAGCCGGCTCAGGTCCAACCTTGCATCCAGGCGGGTGGGGTCGAGTTCGACGGCTTTTTCGAGAGAGGCGTACGCAGCGCTCCAGTCACGCTGGGCGACATCCGCTTGAGCGAGTTGGTAATAGGCGTCGACAAAGCGTGGATCGAGACGCAGAGCATTCTGAAATTCAACGGCGGCATCGCCATACTGACCTTTCTTCATGTAGTCCTGGCCCGAGGCGAAGTATTTCGTTTTGGCCTTCTGAGGGTCCGTGGCACAGGAGCTGAGGAGCAGAAGAGAAAGGATCACAGCGGACACGAAGAAACTGCGTAGTCTTACGATCATAAGCGTCCTTTACGTAGTGGTATCAAGGTCAGGGTAAGAATTGGTCCAAATGAGGGAATAAGAGCTGGGTGAACTGCAGCAAACGAGCACGGGCGTCGACTTCGCCGTTGTCGATGGGAGTGACGATGCGAACCAAGGCGCCATCGGTGCGATTGCGGGAAATGGCGTCGGCGACCATCCAAAATTTAGCCGAATATTCACTAGCGATGACACGACCGCGACCCTGGTACCAGTAGAAGACGAGTTGCTTGTCGAGACCTTTTTGCACTACGGTTTCGTTGACGATGACTTGGTGGTCAGCGCTGAGGGGAATGGTGACATAACTGAAACGAACGGGGTCCCAGCCCGAGCCGGGCAAGCAGTTCTTTGGGGAGTGCACCGTGTCGCCGGTGCGCTGGCTGGCGTAGAAGCCAATGTAGAGCTGAATAGGGTCGCGAGACGAATCGAAATAGATGCGATTGGTGTAATCAGTGACACTGACGGCTTGAATGATGCGGAGCTCGATGGGTTGGTCTTGGCTGGTCCAGCCTGAGAAGGACCGAGGAAAATCGCTGAGCGGGCGGTGAGAAACAGTGGATTCGCCTCGCGTTACGGTGTGCAAAAGAGCGAAAGCGATGAGGAGAATCGCCGAGGTAATCCAGAAACGAAGGTAGGGTGGACGATTAGGCATGAGCGGGCTGTCTCGAGCGAATGAATCGCAGGAGTATCCAATGGCTGACGAAGACGAGAAACAGCGCGAGGAGAAAGGTGAGCCAGCCGGAGAATTCGTGTAAGAAACCCTGCGCGGCAGCGGAGCCAAAGTGACGAGCTAAAACACCGGCAGCCGTGATGCGGATGGCGTTGGTGGCAATGGCAATGGGGATGATCAAGACGACGAGAATGCAGCGAAGTAGAATGCGCGGTTCCGCGAGATAACCGTAGGCAATCGCGAGAGCGATGAGGCTCATGAAGGAGCGTATGCCGCTGCAGGCTTCGGCGACTTCCAAAGAGTAATTGGAGAGTACGAGAACGTTGCCGTCGCGCAGGACGGGTACACCGACTAGTTCCAACAGCGAGGAAGCCAGACGGGAGGCCAGCAACTGCAGCGGGAAGGTGACCTGGTTATAAATGATTACGGGAATGGGAATCATCAGCGCGAGAAAAGCGAGCGCGAAGGAAACTCCGCGGAGCCATTTCCATCCAGCGAGGAAGAGGATGAGACCGGTCAACAGCAGCAAGAGAGAGAAACGGGTAGTGAACAACTCGGCACCGAGAGTAGCGAGGAAAAGAAGAGAAACGGAGGTGAGGATGACGACAAGGCCAAAGTTGCTGGGTTTGATTTCGATTTGCGACCAGCGATGACGCTGGGTCCAGAGAATATAAGCGGAAAAGAGTGGGACAAAGAAGCCGTAGCCGTAGTCGGGATCGGTCCACCAATCGAGGATCAAAGCGTGCAGGACTTGCGAATAGAGCAGGAAAAGGAGGGCGAGGGAAATTAGAGACCAAACGATCGAGATTCGGTCAAGCCGGACGTTTTGCGAGGTGGTAGTGATCGACTTCAATGAGCTTCCTGTTGATAAGCTGAGGCTGGTCTGCAGTGGATGAGGCGCCATACTTATTGGATTTGATAGACGTGAGCTTGAAAGGCTTCGAACGTGTCGGAAAAGGTGGTGCGACCTTGCAGAAGGGTGAGGGCACGCCCTTCGGTATATGCCGTGATGCCAGAGGCAGGATTTTTTAGTGTAAAGGTGGCGGTGACGATGGAGTTGCTGTGATTGTAGGCGATCACGCAACCGGGACGGCCGGGGACAGATTTTTCTTTGGTGATGATGAGGCCCTGAGCGGAATTGGAGGCAAGGAGGGGTGTGTCGTCGGAGAGAAGCTCGGGTTCCAGAGCGTTGATTCCTTCAGTGACGTTGATCAGCTCGGTGTAGAGGCGGTTATGCTCCGCGGGATCCTTTACCCACGCCAGCGCACCCGCGCCGTGGGACCAATAGAACACACCAGTAGCACCTTCGGCGATGGCGGCCCAACTCATGTCGAAGAGTTGTTGATCGGTGGGCCAAGACGATACGGAAGTGGCTTTGAAAAATTGGATGACGGTCCAGACGGGACGCGAGCCGTGAACGGCAGCAACAGCAGCGCGGGTCCAATCGGGGACCATGGACCAGTTGTAAGGGGGGACCCACATAGGATATGGATCGACGGAAAGAACGTCGACGGCATCGCGCCATAGCGGGAGATCTTGCGGTCTGTTCAAAACGGCCAAAGTGATGCCAGCGGGATCGTTGGCCTTGATGAGTTGGTATTGGTGAAAGGTCGGAGCGATGGCATTAGGCAACGGTTCATCCTGGACGTAATAGCCGGCGACCCGGGAGTTCCCTGCCAGTGCCGACGAATAACAACTGATTAAGGCGTTGGGACCTTGAGAAGCGCAGGACTGGGAGTTGGGATAATCAGGGTTGTCCGTATAAAAATTGTTGACGGTGGCGAGGAAGCGAATGCCGAAGGGGCGCATCGCTTCGGTATAAGCGCGGATGGCGGTGGCAGGAGCGTTGGTAATCCAATAGTTGATGATCGTGTTAATGGGAGCACGAGCAATCTGATTGAGTTCGGGGGTCCAAGCGTCAACCGATTCGGAGTAGCCAGTAGTGTCGTAGATCCCGAGGATAAAATGGGGTTGACCATCATCCAGCCAGAGACGATTACCGCTGTCGACATAGGCTTTGAATTTTTGGCGGGAACCGGCGGGAAGTTTGACGACCCGATAGGAGCTCTGCTTAAAGCGCTGATCCGATCCGATGAGTGTTCCTTCGACAGTGTACGTACCGACGGGAACGGCGGAAAGATCGAGTTGCATGGTGAATTCGGGTGACGAAGCGGTTTGCGAGGCAGAGGCGACAACGTTGCCGAAGGAATCCCTGGCAGCGAGATTCACGGTGGAGGGGCGCTCCGGATTCGCCACTTCCACATCTAACTTCACGAGTTGACTTTGATCGTCGAACAACAGGGCACGGTAATTGGGATAAAGCAGGAACAAGGCTAAAGGCGGAGGAAGTTCGCGGCGAAGCGAAAGATGACGGAACCACGCGGTACCGGCGGCTTTGCGATAGGACTCGACGTGAAACTCAACAGGGGCCCCTGCCGGGAGAACAAGGTGTTCAAGGTTGAAAGGGATCCAGTCGCTGGTGCCGCTGAAGGGTTGGGTGGCGTTCCACCCAACAGAGACGCGAACGCCTCCGCCAACGGAGCCATCGACAGCAAGAGTTTTGACTTCACCAGAAATGGTGTAGGTGCCCGGTGGCACGGGATGCTGATTTCTGGCATCGGGAGTCCAGGTAACACAGGTATTGGGGTTGGAGAGTTTGAGGCTGGGAGTGACGTCGGAGGATGCGGAGCGATCGATACTCCAGCACTCGGGGTTGGCTATCCAGCCGTCGAGGCCCTTGGTGAAATCAGCGTTGACGAGCAATTCCGGAGAAAGGCCACCGGAAATCTGGGGTTGAGTTAGGCCACCGACGATAAATTTAGCTGCTGGGAGATGAGTGGCGGCATGAACGACGCGTGGGAGAATGCCGAACCAATGGCCACCGGCAGCGAGCACGAGCAGCAGAGCCGGAACCAACCAGAGGTAAGGATTACGGATATTAATGTCGATCCGGGAGTTCAACTTGGGACCTTTTGCAGAGCCCATGACCGAGGGCAGCAGCTGGTGGGTCGTTAGACATACAGCAAACCAATTCCGTAACCATTGGAGTTGGCGTCGGCAATTACTTCCTCGTGACGATACCGTGAACGGAGTTCGTGCCACAGGAGATCGACCTTAATGTCGGCGCGAAAGTGGGGGCGGATATCGTGAAAGGCAATAGCACCACCGGATCGAACTAAAGGTGAGTAGAGCTCGAAGTCGCGCCTGGCACCCTCGTAACGGTGGTCACCATCGATCAGCAGGAAATCGACGGGACGATTTCGGAGGTGCAGGCGAACTTCAGCGAGCGTAGCATCCGCATGCGAGTCGCCACGCACTAAGTGCAACGTTTGTGTTGGACGAGCAAAGCTGTGATAGAGAGGAATTTTTGTCCAGTGGTAGCCGCCAAGGTGTCGCGGCAAGTCGACCGAAATAAGGGTGGCGTTGGCAGGAGCGGCGCGGCAGAGCAAAACCAAACTGCCGCCGCCAGCGGTACCGATTTCAACGATTACAGAGGGAGCCAAGCGGCGAACGCGTTCCATAAGAGCAATGGCTTCCTGGCGCTTCTGCATTGCCAGTAGCTGGGAAATAGAAAACTCGACCAAGCGATCATCCGTTCTGTATGGAGACGCAAATAGGCGTATACCGTAGGCCTTCACCGAGCGATTGATCTGGGAGATGTTCATAAGGCACCTCTATGGGAAATCCTATTATGTCAGGCTGCCTTGGCCGAGCCGGTGGCATGGTCAACCAGGGCGAAAATAGCCTCGAAGAAAACCTCAGGCGCAAAGGCCTGAGCCGTTTGTTTGGCGTTGCATTCGAGGCGTGAGGTTAATTGCGTATCAACAAAAACGCGACCGATGGCTTGACGCAATGCAATGGGATCACCGGCGGGAACCAGGAGTCCATCGTGTTCGTTGGTTATGTAATCGCCGGCATCATCGTCGCCCACAATCACAGCTTTACCCATGCTCATAGCATTGGCATAGACGGTGCGGCCACCTGTTTCCAGCGCGCCTGGGCGAAGCGGGACGACCACAGCCGCGGCCCTGGCCATCATGAGATTAAATTCGTCGCTTGGTAAACCAGCGATGATTTCGATATTGGGAGGGAGTTGCTGTCGATCCAAGCCGTCCAATTTATGTGTGACGATCTTGAACTGGCAGTTCAGACCTTGTGATGCAGCTACCAGGGTGCGGTAATCGCGGTTAGAATCACCACCTGAGAAGACGTAGTCTCCCCGACTGACGGGATATTTCTTGCCGTAAAGCGATGTGTGAGAAAAGAGGAAAACCAGTTTATTCCGGGGCAGTCCCAGTTCTCGGGGATACAGCTCCAGCTGCCGACGTGAAAAGACCACCACGCGGGAGGCGGAGGTCACAACAGCACGAAACAGTGCCCGCTTGACGAGCCGGGCCATGCGGCCTTCGGGCAGATCCCACATGGACTGCATAAAAATGTGAGGAACCTTATGACGCCGGAATTTCTGTAATGTGGCGAAGGCGAACGCGAGGCGCTCGCTGCCAGTTACAACTACCTGAAATTGCCTGCTGAGACGGAAAAGCCGCCAGCCCCAGACTACACTTTTGGTGATTGGAAGTTGTCCTCCAAAACGCTTCCAGTCCTCGACATAACCCGGCAGTATTACAACGTGCCGGCACCAGCGTGGGTCGTAATTCTTGTGGTGGGTGGTAAGAATAGTGGCTCGTGAAAACATATGGCGCTTGCCTGGTTCCATCAGCGCACGTCGACTGAATAAGTAGATTGAGTATGAAAAACGTAGCGATAAATTTCTTTCAGGAGTCCTTTCTGACCAAGGCGTAAAGGGACCTGGCCAGCAATCCTGGTTGGCCGGTTGCGAGGAAGCCTCGGGCTAGTGCCTGAGATGCATTTAGTTTTTCACCACGCCTCAGATATTCCCAGGACAAATGTCGCACAGCGTCACGGTAACCCATCTTTGCTGATTTGCGAATCTCAGGGTCGTTTGTGTGCTTGAATTCTGCGTGAAGCATCCCGAGGACTAGGGACTTATCCGCGACGGCGTGGAGACGGTGCGTGGCGTCGGACTGCACCCGCACGATGGCTAGCGGCTCGTCAACGTATCCAAATCTGTGATGTTTGGAGAACCGTAGAAAGAAATTCCAATCGCTGCCGGAGGGCCACGTTTCGTTGAAGTAACCAACGTCTTCCAGTGCAGCGCGCCGGATTGTACAAGCGGGTGTCTTCACAGGAACCTCTTGGAGGAGGCAAAGATACATTTCCCTCTGCGAGAACACGCGCTCCTTGGGCCATCGCTTTTGCGCAAGTAAGGCTGCCATGCACGGCGACTCGCGCATGAAGGACGGAGTGAAGCGCGAGCCATCTAGCTTCTCTAGGTCGGTGAAGACCGCATCGGCTTCACGGTGACGATCGAGAAAATCGACGTCATTGGCGAGCTTCCCTGCTCTCCAAAGATCATCAGAGTCTAGAATGGCGACAAATTCACCGCGTGATTGACGAAAACCGGTATTGTAAGCGGCGCTACAGCCACGGTTTTGTTCGTGACGCACGTAACGGAGACGCGTGTCGGTAAATCGTGACACAACTTCGCCCGTGTCGTCCGTCGAGCCGTCATCCACCACGATTAGCTCGAAGTCGTGATAGGTTTGTGCGAAGAGGCTTTCCAGCGCTTCTGAGATGATGTACCCGCGATTGTACGCGGGCATGATGACGGAAACTCTCACGGGACCGTATTGCGGGGTGCTTGTTTGGATTGCTGTGCGCTCAATACATAGGTATCGAGTAGTTTTTTGTGCAGGCCCTCGCTGTCGAAAGAAATGCCAGATCCAGATCCCTCGCGCGGGCCTCCAGGTCACAGAACAGCTCAATTGCCTCCAACCCTTCATTGCCTAAACGCTCCCGCAGGCCTACGTCACGACTCAATTCGACGATTGCATCCTTGAGCCTGAAAGGGTCTCGCGTCGGAACCAGCAATCCGTTTCGCCCGTCCTCAATGACCTCCGGAACGATACCGACGCCAGTCGAAATGACTGGCTTAGCCAGTTGCATGGCCTCAAGGACAGTCAAGGGCCCACCCTCCCATAAAGAAGGGCAAACGAAGATGTCGAGCGCCGCAAGAAAACTGGCCGAATCAGAACGGAACCCGATTAGTTGGAAGCGGTTCTGCAGACCCAGCGTAATTGTGAAATTCTCAAGCTGCTGCCTTTGTGGGCCCTCACCGGCGATCACAAATTTGACGTTGGGCACTTCGGCAACAACGAGGGACGCAGCTCGGACGAAAAATTCAAAGCCTTTCGACGGGACAAGCCTGCCGAGTGAGCCGACCAGAATCTCTCCATCACGCACGAGCGAGCAGCGCAAGGCCTGGCGTGACTGCGACTCGACGGAAACCGGTCCCAGCGCGTCTCGGCAAGTGACAACCCGCAAGCTAGGCTCTATATTCCGAAGGTAGGCGGAATGAACATCGGCGACCGAAACCAGGCAATTCACCTGTCGCACTAAAAAACGCGTGAATTGCTCATTCGTTATTGGGTTGCGGACGTGCGCGATGACTGGGATACCGGAAAACCTGGCGGCGAGTAGGGTCGGCACCTGATACGTAAACGTATTGTTGATGTGAACGAGGTCGTATTCCCCGTGACGGATGAATTGCGCCAAACGAAAGGCTATTGGCAATTGGGCGATTGTGGAAACCCAATTTCGCGCGGCGGCCACACCAGGGAGTCGCCCCAAGTGTCGTAACGCTTTCCTCCTTGGTTTATTTTGGGTCGGCGGTATGACGCTCAGCCATGCAGGAACTTTCGAATATAAATTCGAAAGCTTCCCGACATAGGGCGCCAATCTTTCCGCATTTGGCGTGGGATAATAGAAAAGAACATCATGATCCACACACTGCCGACTGCGGTGAGCCAGATAAAGTTCCAATGCGCGCAGCGAACCACCGTATGTACCGCCAACTTCCACATGCAGGATTTTCAGTTCGGGTCTCAAGTCGCGTTCCGACAAAGGGCTCACGGCTTTCTCGAGCGCAACGCGGAAAAGCTGAAGGCGTCGGGCAGAACGAAATGCGACAAGGTGTGAACTTCGCGGACCGAGTAACCGGCCAAGGCGAAGTAGGCGAGAATCAGGCCGATAAAGGCGGCGAAGAGAAGAGGCAGCGAGAAGAACGAAGTAATGTGCGAAGCGAGAAGCGGCAGCCCAACCAAGATCGGAAGTGCCGGCCAATAAGTTCGAAAACAATCATAGCGGAACGGCGCTTTGAGCAGGACGAAAGTCAGGCCGAGGCCATGGGCGAAGACTTCGCAAATGCCCCAAGTGAGGACTGCTCCGAGTAGTTGATAGGAGCGCCAGAGGGGAAAGAAGAGTGCTAGGAAAATCACTATGCGCAAGGCCGGAATGATAGCGATGAAATCGGAGCGGCCGATGGCACTGAGAACGATACCGTTCATCCAGCCAATCCCCTGCACGACCGCAAAGGGGGCAGCGACCCAAAGTAATTTCTCGAGGCTCAGATATTTAGGACCGAGGAGAAGAGTCAAAGGATGAGCAAAGAAGACCAGGAGTCCAGTCATGATGAGCGAGGCGGGGACGACAATGCGGACGCAGATTTTGGCGATCTCTTGCGAGGAGTGTAGATCGCGATGGGCCAGAGTGTTGGTGAGCATAGGCAGCAGGCTATCCAGGAAAAATGACACTACTTTCGTAATCGGTATGAGCAAGCTCATGAGAGCGACGTATTTGCCGAGAAGAGCCAAACCACCGATGTAGAGAAGGAGCAGGTAATCCAGACGCCCGCTGAAGAAACCTAAGAAACTGCCAGTTTGTAGGCCCAAGGTGTAGCGCCAAAATCCGTCGGGAAGAAGTGGGCGAATGCGGGACCAGCGGAGCCCTCCGTTCAAACGAAGGAAGCGTGACAGAGCGAAACAAGTGACCAGCAAAACGAGGGTGAGATAGATACCCCAGATGATGGGGGTGAAGTGGGCAGCTAAGATTGGGCGGGCGAAAATGTATAGCGCCACATAAAAGGAGAAGGAACCGACTGAGACGACTCGGTCGAGGGCTTGGGCCCGCTTAAGGTCAAGCATGCCTTTGAGGGCAGCCAGCGAGGCAGAAAAGAGAATGTACAATGGCGAAAGATAGAGAAGAGCGATCCAAAACACACTGGTCTTTCCTTCGCCGAACAGATAGCGGAGACCGGCTGGCCAGAGGGTAGCCGCGACGAGCCAAGGAAGGATGGCGACGCAGTTGACGAAGAAGTAGGAAAGGAAGAAGGAGATACGATCCGCAGGAGACAGACCTGGAACCAATTTGATCAAGACCGCATTGCCACCGAAGAACAAGAACACCGAGACGACACCGATGTAAATCTGCAGAAGGCCGAAGGTACCGATGGCTTCCGGGGAGATGCGCGCGAGGATAACAATGGTGCCGAAACTGAAGGGTACGGATGCGGCAGAAAGCCAAAACGTCCAGCGCATGCCGGAGACGATGGAGTCGCGCATTTTGGAGGAAGCCGCTGATAAGAGCGGCGGAGCCGAAAGGGCAACTTCGGCGACAGAGTTGGTTTGAGTAGTAGGAATGGAAGCCATCGGGTTCAACGCTAATGCGGTGTTTGTGAAGACATATCCGATTTATGAGGGAAGATGCTTGACGAGAACGGGGCCGACTCGATTGGCGATCGCGAGCGGGAGATTGCGCCACGCGCTGATGACAAGCTGCAGCTTGGGATTATGGCGATTGAGGGCTTGCACTTGCTGTTTTCGGGGAGACCAGTAGCTCCATGGCAATGGAATTTCTTGCGAGCCCCATTGCATTTTGTAGCGATGCGGCCCCGAGCCGACGACTGAGCGGCCGAAATCGAAAATCAAATAGCCATGTTGAGCGGCGAAGCACAAGGCTTTCCAGTGAAGAAACATGTTGGGCTTGAGAGGGTGAGAATCACGAATCGAAGCGGCCCAAGCCGATTCCATGGCCTGGCGGTAGCCGAGGAGAAAGTCGCAGGCGACGGGCTTTCCTGCAGAGCGCACGACGGCGATGAAGGATTCGTTGGGAAATGCGGCGAGAATGTCTGCAAAAAAGCGCTTGTGATAAACCGGTGTGCCGAGATCGCGCATATTGCGGGCAAAGACGCTGTAGAACTCGTCCAGCAAATCCGCGGCGCCGAACTGTGCGGTTAGGGCAAATTTTTCGGCCTTGCGAATCGAAGTGCGCACTCTGGAATCAAGGGATTGCAACATTTTTTGGGGATCGGCTTGGATCGCAAGGACGGCTTTGACGCGATCGCCACGAACGGTAAGACCATCGATCTGCGGAGCACTCTGGCGGAGTTCCAGGTATTTGGCGCCGAGGCGTTTGGTGAGCGCACAAGCTTCGTGGAGTAAGGCGCTCGCGGCTTCGGGCGTGTCGGCCAAAATGCCACCAGCTTGAAAGAGAGGAACGGAAGAGACCCATTTGCCGAGAAAGCGGCTGTTCTGGAAAAACAGAGGAAGGATGCCGCAAGGATGGCCGTTTTCCTCGGCCATGAGAGGAAGGCTCTGCCAGCCGAAATTATTCTCGATGATACGTTTCCAGTGCCAGCGATGATAGTTGGTGGAGTGCGGATGATTTTGTACGAAGTTATCCCACTGTGTGGCCCTGCTGTCATTGGCGTAAAGGATTTTCATCGGGTTGTTCCGAGAGTTCGAGGAAAAGGGTCAGCGAGCGAAGCTGGGGACCAAGTCTGGTTCACTCTGCGGTTGCTCTGGGCTGGCAGATTCGGGTGTATGTGCCTGCCGTTGGGCTTTCCAGCGGATCCACTGGGTCTCGGCGATGGGTACGAGCGCGGCGACCATGGAAATGACGATCCAGAAGGGTTTTTCGGACTGGGCGGAAATGAAAAAAGCGCCTACCGCAAAACCGATAATGCCCTGCTGCATGCCAACGGAGAGCGAATATAGATAGGCATGCTTCATGGAAACGGCAGCTTTTTGAATCTGACGCAAAAGCAGGATGGCGGAGAGATTCACTCCGAGATAGAAGAGAAAACCAACAAAGCCAGTTTCCGCAGCCAAGTGAATGTAGGCGTTATGGCCTTCGAATCCGGTGGGATTGTCGGTCACATGATAGACCACTGTGTACGACTTAAAGTTTCCTACGCCGATGCCAAACAGGGGATGCTCGAGAGCCATGCGGACGCCAAACTTCCATAGACCTTCGTGGGCTTCGGTGGAATTGTTATCGCCGTACTCCGGATCGAGAATGCGTTTGATGGGGCTAACGGGAGAAACAAGGAGCGCCACCACAATCAGGGCGGATGCGAACAGGGCGCGATACTTGTTTCCGGAACTGAACAAGGTGACCGCTACAACGCCGCACAACCCAGCGAACGCTCCGCGAGACGCGGAAAACACCACAGCGAGAAAGGTGAGAGCTAGCGATGTACGGTAAAACCATTTGAGAAGCTGCTCGCGCGTCGACGGAATCAGATAGTAAGCGATAGGGATGGTCAGCAATGCGGCGCACGCGAAGTAGTTTCCGTCTCCGACGACCCAACCAGAAGCGCGGGCCGCGCCGAATCCGATCTTCTGGTACTCGCGAAGAAAATAGAGTGACGCGAGGTCGAGCGCCCCGAGCAAGGATAGAACGGCAAACTGTAGCCTGCGCAGCGAATTAACACAGGTGACGATGGCAAAGAAAATCGCGAAATAGGAAATGAAGGGCTGTGCGAGAACAAGGGGTTCCGGGGCATGACTTACGAAGAAGCAAGAGGCGATACCCCAGGCGGTCAGAGCCACAAACAAACGAGCGGGCCAGGTGGTGAACAGGACCGGTAAGGTGGCACGAAAAGACAGAGCCAGCAGTGCGTAGAGAAAGCAGACGACACCGAGATATTTTGCTAAGGTGAAGCCTCCGACCTCTTCGCCCAACCAAGGATGTTTGGGAACGGCGGAAATAAAGATGATTAGGTATATGAGAAACAAGACGGAGTGCCAGTCTGAGGAATTCGAATCCTAACGTATCAAATCAGAGGACGCTCACGATGGCGGCCTAAACGAGCAAAGAAGCCAGGACGATCGGAACTGAGGTGAGCCAGCTTTCGAAAGGTTGCCTGCGACAGCGGCTGACGAGTGGACCAAACAGCTCTAAACCCGACGACAGCGTCGCGAATTCCGCGAAGCATTGGCTTGACGTTCCCAGTACGCAAAGCAAATACCAGCATCATGGATAGCTTCACGGTCACAAACGGGATTGCCCGGGCAATGGGATAATTTCTTAACGCCAACCACAAATAATTCCGAGTGTAGAAATAATAAGGACGCCAGCTCGTTCGGGTTGCCGCTGACATAAGGTGACGAACGCGAATGGAAGGCCGGTAGAAAATGCGCCCGCCGTTGTTGAGCAAACGTAATGCAAGATCACCACCTTCGTGCCCGATCCAAAGAGTTTCGTAATAGCCACCGATAGCGAGAAAATCGCGTCGGCGAAAAGCGCACGCACCTTCGGGAATATAAGTGGTTTCGAAGTCGGCGTCGGAATGTTCCTTGTATGACCGCGGATGGCACCAGTCGCGAACGTGGAGCCGCCCGGTATTGGCCTCAAGTACCTTGAAAACGAGGCAACTGGCATGCGGGCAGTTGGCGAACTCGTTGACGATCTTTTGCAGCTCGAAATCCGAGTCGAAAAACACGTCGTTGTCGAGGGTGACGACGCATTCACCGTGGGAATCTTCAATTCCACGATTGCGCCCGGCACAGCCCGCGTTGGTGTCCAATTCCAGCAGGCTGACGCCCGGAAAATGTTGGCGAAGTAGACCGGGCGTCCCGTCGCCGGAACCATTGTCGACAACGATGATTTCCCGTGGCGTGTATGACTGTGAAAGCACTGACGCGAGGGTGTTTTTCAGCGCATCCCAGCGGCGGTAGTTCAGAATGACAACGCTAATTTTGGGATTTTGCATATGCGGAGTATGGATAATCAGGAGGAAGTGCCGAGCAGGAGATTACGGTAACTGTGCGCGGTTGCCTCGGCCAGAGACAGCCAGTTTTCCGGCTGATCGGAAGGCAGCACCGGTAACAACTGGCGTACGAGGTCGAGAGAACAAGCAGAGTGCGGCGGTTGCGCACTGCCAAGGAGCTGCGGTATCTGGCAAAACAGTTCGAAAGCAGAGGCGTAGGTCAGGTAACGAGGCGTGGCAACCCAAAACAGGATTAACCAGCGCGGGCAATTTTGCGGCACCGTGTTTCGAGGGACTCGACGCAAAAGGGATGCCCAGCCGCGAAGGCGGTCTGATATGGATTGGCGGCGACCGAGTGAACCGATGAGCGCATGCAGGGGTAACGGTTGGGCTGAACCTGATAGCTCGAGTGCTTCCCAGAGCCAGAGCTGGCGCGCGTAGGAGATGGCTTCCTCAAGGAAGTGGCTGGAGTCATTTGCCGCGAGATTCTTGCCGGTGATCTTCCTTTCGGTGCACTCAGAAATGCGCTGCAATACGCTGCCCTCATGAGCAAGCCAGGGGTCCAAATGGCCTGTTTCCTTGAGCAAGGAGCGCAATTCGGCGGCCCGAGCGGCGTAGGTTGGCTGATAACGTCCGACGAAGATCAGATAAGAGGTTGCCAGGTCTAAATACAATTTGATGAGCGCGTATTCGAGGTTCGCCGGGAGACAGTTCGCGTTGGGATCGGAAGCGGCGAAAGCAATGAGCACTTCGATCGTGCGGTGATTTAGAGTGCGCCAGGCGTCTTCTTTGGAGAGGTGCGCGGGATGGTATTGCGGGATCCGATTGAGGATGTGGGCGTCACCCCACAGCACTTCGCCGGAATGCTTCAATTCGTAAGTGAAGCTGCGAGGTTGGAGTCGATCGAAGAAAGCGGGATTCACAGTTCCGAGGCCGACGTGAGCAGAGATGCCGGTTTCGAATAACAGCTTTTCGATGGAGCGCTCGATTTTGTGGAGTTCCGAGAGGTTTGTGTCGGTCACGTTTTGGTGAAGCACAACTAGGAAATCGGCATCGCCAACCAGAGTTTTGGTAGTGCCGCGCTTTAGTATGGTGGCTTCATCGCGCGCCAAACTACCAGTGAGGATGAGCGAGTGAAGGCGCGGGCCGAACGACGCGGTGCAGATCGCAACAGCAGCGGCGCAGATGGTTGTGCGCACTTCGCTGGATAGCGGCGGTGGGACAGCTTGTGGTTGGAGCGCGGTGGTGAGAGCTGACATGAGTCAATTGTCGTTACTGCGAACGAGTAAGGCTTTCGTCGCGGTGGAATTACTGTGGCGGGCGGCTGCGCCGACGGTCAGAGGCACGGCTTGGGCGGGGACTCTGGATGGGTGTACCAAGCGAGGTGCCGGGTCCAGACTGGTTTTGGCCGAGTAACGTTCCCACAAATGCAAATAGAGCTCCTGATTGCGGCCAACCATTGTTTCGACGGTGAAATTCTGGAGAATCAAGTCCCGTCCGTTCTGAGCCATCCAGCGCGCGAGATTAGGATGCGCGAGGATCTTCATGACGGCGTGGGCGAGACGGTCTGGATTTGCCGGAGGAACCAACAACCCAGTGATGCCGTCGAGGACGACTTCCGGAGTGCCATCGACAGCAGTGGCGACGATGGGACACTCAGAGGCGAGGGACTCGATGGCGATCATGGGGAGCCCTTCGAATAACGAAGGCAGGATGGTTAAGTCGGCTGAAGCGAGCCAGCGCGGTACGTCCGGTTGGTAGCCGAGGAAGGTGACAGCGCGATGCAGCCCACTGGCATCCACTTCAGATTGCAATTGCGCGCGCAGGCTGCCTTCACCCAGGCAGACCAAGTGGGCTTTTGGAAACCGATTGAGTATGGTCGGCATGGCTTGAAGGAGGATGCGATGGCCCTTCTGCGACTCCAGACGGCCGACAGCAAGGAGCAAAGGCACGTCGCCATCGACCTGCAGCAAGTGTTTGAGCTGCTTGGCGGCTTCCGGATCCCGCGAGTAACGCTGCGGATTAACGCCGTTGTGAATGACGTGAATTTTAGAGGCTGGAAGACCTTTTGCCTCAATCAGGTAGCGAGCCGTGGAATGCGAGACGGCGATGGTGCGATCGACTTGACGAGAAACGAAGCGATCAACGAAGAAAAATGATTTTAGTCCCTTGCGCCACATCTCGCGACCGTGAGAGGTATCGAGGACGACGGGAACTTTCAAGCGACGAGCTAACGGAGAAGCAAAGAAGCTGGCGCGAAACATGTGGGAATGCAGGATTTGAATGTGATGGCGTTTCAACGCGCGAGCCAGTTGGTAGGCACCACGAAAATCCGAGAGGTAGTCTAACGAGAGCGGTGTGACGGTGATGTCCGACGGTAGATCGGCGTGAAAAAGTCGCGCGAGTTCGGGCGTGCAAGTCAAATGGAGGCGAAAGAATCTGCGATCCAAACCTTGTAGCAACTGAAGAACAACTTCTTCGGCGCCGGCGCGGACGGTGGCATTGGAAAACAGCATCAGAGGAATGGGCGTGGTGTTCATGTTGATGCGAGAGCCGTTTGAGAGATGCAGGCGTACACGTCTTTAATCGTGCGCAGCTGGAAGCCCGGCGGACGATTGCTGAGGAAAATGGCGTCGGAATAGCGGTCTTGATCGGGATGATAGCCATGCATGCCTTCGGGAAACCAGCCGGTTCCGTTGAAGTCGCTGCGGGAGAAGAGCCAGCCGGCATGGAGGAGGAAAATGGTTTCGCCGAAGCGACGATCTTTGAAAAAGACGCCGAAGCGGCGAAGTTCGTCGTCGGAGAGGACACGGCCACAAGGAATTTTTAGAAGTAGCTGGCAGACGGAGGAGCGCGCGCGTTCGTTGAAAAACCAGAAGCGCGCCATGGTGGAATCGTAGACGGCCAAATAGTCTTGCGGCATGTTCAGCTTAAGCGACTGAATCTGGGGAAGAATGTCGTAGGTATGCTCGACCGGGGTCATGCCATGGTCGGAAATGACGGTGAGGGCGACTTTCGGATCGATGTTGCGTGCAAGCGTGAACAGCTTTTGAAGCTCGCAGGCGTACCAGTTGACGCGCTCCTCGGTTGATTGAGACTCTTTGCAGTGGAGATGCAAGAATTCATCCATGCCGCTTAGATAGACGAAAAAGAATGTGGCCGCTTGGCTGGAAACATCCTGCGCGGCTTGGCGGAGGAGTTGGGCATCATCACCGCGGTGATAAGTGTAGACGCAATGAGGAATGCCGCGAGCCGCAAGTTGATCGAAGATGGAAGGAGCCCCGGTGATGCCCTGTTGGGCATAAATGTTGCGGCGTTCGACCCAGTTGAAATGCGCCAATAATTTTGGGCTGACGGCACAAGAGAAAAGCGGGCCAAGCCCGAGGAAGTGCCTGCCCAGTTGTTGAAGAAGCTTGCGGGAAACGCGATTGTCGAGAAGGCGATCCGGCAGAAATTGAAAGTGGCGGAGCCAACGGAACGGGGAGTTCGAGGGATCGTAATAGAAAAGGTTCCAATGGCCGGTTTGCGATGGAAACTCGCCCGTCAGGATCGTCGGAATGGCGCCAGAGCTGAAGCCGAGGACGGTGCGCAGAGGGGTTCGATAGGGCAACCAGTCGTTGAGAAATGGGCGGCCTTCAATATACTTCCAGCCCAGGGCATCAATCAGAACAGTGATGGAGAGCGCGGGCGTTGAGCCAGCCGAAGGACTGGCAGCGCGCTGGGGATCAAGCAAAGGCTTGGAAAGTGCTGCGGTCATGACGCTCCAGGAAATTCTGGAAAGTGCCGACGGGAAATTCGTCGAGAATCCGGCGAATTTTGTCCTCGGTGCCATCCAAGTTCACGTAGGACTTAAAACGCCGGAACAGATTCATTTCCAGGCGGGGATGCTGGGGATCAATCTCGCGGGGATGAACATAGAAAATGAGGGGACGGCCCGAATGGAGAACTTCCGCGGCCATTTTTCGAATGAGCCAGTAGGGAGAGAGGCGCAGGTAACCCCCGCCAAAGAAACACATGGATTTGCTGGCCAGGCTGACGACAGACACGGGAAATTCGACGATCCTGCTGGAATCAGAGCCGATCACATAGGGGGCCCGGCAGGCTTCAGGCATTCCGCCGTGAGTTCTCCATGCGGGAAAAACAGAGCTGTCGTAGAGATAACCAGCGGCAGCGAGTTTTTCGAAGAACCAAGGGCTACGATTGGTGAGCGAGAAACCAGCGGATCGATAACCCAAAACTGCCGTGCCGGAAATGTCTTCGAGAAGGTGCTTGGAGCGAAGTGCGTCTTGATAGAACTCGTTGCCGGTCATTTCGTAGACGAGACGGTGGGCATACCCGTGGGAGGCGATTTCGTGGCCTCGAGAGGCCGCTTCGCGAACGAGAGAAGGAAAGTGTTCGGCGACCCAACCGAGGAAGAAGCAAGTCACGCGAGCATTGTTTTCGGTGAAGATGTCGAGGAGACGATGGAAATTGGACTCCATGCGGGAAGGAAGGCGATGCCAGACGGACTGTGCGGGCAGGGACTGAACATCGAGAATGTGAAACCAGTCCTCGACGTCGACGGAAAAAATGATTTTTAGTTTTTGCGGTGGAGGGGACTGGCGCAGAGATGCAGTGTCAGCGCTGGTAATCCTAGCTTGCACATTGTGAACGGAGAGGCTCATGCGGTGACACCAGCAGCGTGGCCGGCGGCGCGCCGGGCACGGACGCGCTCAGCGCCCTGGGACAGGATTACCGCGATCCGGTGAAAATCCTCAGCACGCATGAATCGGTGCGTAGGGATGGTGAGGAGCCTACGGGACATTCCTTCGGCTTGGGGCCGATGGAAGTGAGGCACGGCCATGTGCTCAGCTATACCGGGAATATCGCAGATGGCAGTTGGGTAGAAAGGCGTGGCGCCAATTCCGACGCGGCAGAGCTCGCGAACGGCGCGATCGCGAGACGACGGTTGCTTGGCGAGCAGAGGGAACCTGAGAAAAGTGGGTTGAGAGTCGTCGGCAATAGTGGGAATCGAGAAATCGGAGTTCCCTTCGAATACGCCAGCAAACTGGAGCGCTTTGATAGCACGCGCTTGATTGAGAGTTGTGAGCGATGGAAGCAAACGAGCCAGGAGCAGACGAGAGATACGAGATAGACGCGTTATCGGGAACGCCGGATCAAATTCGGTGACACCGAGCTTCAGGAACTTCATGGAGTTGGGAATCCAAAACAGGCGAGGGCTGAGGAAGATGGAAGTGGCGATGGCCTTGGCCAAGAGCGTGAGCTCTTCGGTGGGAGAACAGTGCGGCAAAGAATGAATCTCCGCGCCAAGGGCGGCCGCGATTTTGTCCGAGTTGGCGACGACGAGGCCGCCTTCGCCCGCGGGCAGCGGCTTTCCACGGCCGAGGCTGAAGATTCCGATGTCGGCGGTGGTGCCCGACGGCTGGCCGCTTCGAATAGCACCGAGGGACTGAGCCGCGTCGTCGAGGACGAAAGCGCCGTGGACGCGAGCGACGCGTGAAACTTCGGAAATGTTACTGGGAATGCCGAGAAGATTCGCAGTGATGATGCACAGGAGGCGACGAGACGGCAAATTGTCAAATTGGCGAGGGTCGATGTCCAGCGTTTCCGGAACCATCTCGAGCGGATAAAGTTTCAGCCCCGCGCGGACAACGGCGGCAGGGACGGAAAAACAGGTGTAGCCGGGAATGGCGACCACATCGCGTTGCGGTTCAAGCGAATGGAGAGCGCGGAGGGCGACGCACATGGCCGCGCGGCCGGAGGAAGCCCCAAAGACATGCTTGACGCCAAGCATCGCGCTGAACCGGTTGAGAGGCTTGTGAGACTCACCGGCGCCCAGGCAGAGCATGGCCGAGGCGCGGAATAAATCGGTAGCGGCAAGCCGAACACCGGCAGGTGGTAAGAAGCGTTTCATGAATCGGAATGTCGAGGGCCGGGCGGCGGACTAAGTGGCCTGGTTTTGACCTCGTGAAAGTGCGGGAACGTCCCAGATTGCAAATCGGCGCCCGAAACAGGCTTCGAAAAGACCAATGAGGGCGGCGAGATTGAGAAGCAAAAAGAAAAATGGGAGTGATGTGAGGCGCGGACTCCTGGTTCCGGTGAGCGCGGCGAGCCAGCCGCATAGAGCGAGCAGGCAGAAGGCCGCTTCGAAGGCGATAAGCAATTGAAAACGAGGATTTCCTCGAAGCGCAACGCTGGCAACCAGGATCAAGAGCATCGGGACGAGCGTCAGCCAGCGAAGGAATTTGCGGGAGAGGAATTGCCAAGCGCGCAGGCCGTGGAGAAGGCCCTTGAGTTTCCACATTCCCAAGACACCTTGGGCACAGATGCGGCGGCGGCGATGGAATTCCTCGGCAGGCGAAGAAGTGGGCTTCTCTGTGGAGCGAGCATTGGGTTCGTAGAGAAGTTTGTAACCGTTGTGGGCGACCCACAGCGGGAGTTCAAGGTCGTTGGCCAAATCGGGGTCGAGCTGACGAAACAGATTTCTGCGAATGCAGAAGATCGAGCCATCGCAGATTAGAACCGAGCCTAAGCGGCTTTCGAGGGCGTTGATGGAAGATTCGTAATCGAGGGAGGCCTGACCGGCGACGTCGAGGGTCTGCACGTCGGATTGAGCAGTTCCCTCCCAGCCAGTGACGCAGCCTACGCGGGGATCGGCAAAGTGCCGGACCATGCTGCGCAAACTAGTGCCGCTTATGCCGGTGTTGGCGTCAGTGAACATGAGGAGGTCGCCGGTAGCTATGTTTGCAAGATGGTTCAAGGCCGTGTTTTTGCCGGCGCGTGTGGATAGACGAATGAAGCGGACACGAGGATCGCGAATGCTTTGAACGATGACGTCAGTGCGATCTTCGGAAGCATCGGAGGCCACGAGGATTTCGATGAGGTCAGCAGGATAGTCCCAGGCGAGCGTCTGGCGGATTTTCCAGCCAATATCCTTTTCCTCGTTGCGTGCGGCGATCAGAACGGAGACCTTTGCAAGATATTCTTCACTCGTGAATAGCGACGTTCGGCGAAATAGGCTGAGCACCGCCAAGAGCAATGGATAACCGAGATAGACGTAAACGAGCCAGGCGATTGCGAACCAGAACGGCGCGTGCATCACTGTCCTCCCCGGCCGAGGAGAAGGATTTTGATGGTCTTGAATAGGATGAGGACATCGAGGCCGAGGGACATGTGCTTGATATAGAAGAGGTCGTAAGCGAGCTTATCTTTGTTGTCTTCGATCGAGACGTTATAACCTCGATTGACCTGGGCCCAGCCGGTAGCGCCGGGAGTTACGGCCCAACGCTGGCGATAGTAAGGAATGTTTTCCAGGCACTCCTGCTCTTGATTGGGAACGAAGGGGCGGGGACCGACCAGGTGCATATTGCCGCGGAGCATATTGAAGAGTTGCGGCAATTCATCGAGGCGAGTGCGGCGGAGGATTCTGCCGACGCGGGTGAAACGATCGTCCTTCTTCTCTGCAGGTCGGCAGTCCTTGTCGGCGCCATCGACCATGGTTCGAAACTTGTACAGCGTGAAAACCTGACCGTGTTTTCCAACCCGCTTCTGCGTGAAGATCGCCGGACCCGGGGAGTCTATGCGAATAATCAAGGCAATGAAAAGCAGGAGAGGAAAGGTCAAGATGAGACCGATGGAGGAAAAGAGGATCGAGCAAATGCGCTTGTAGACCAGGAACGGACGAACATCGCGGAAACCTGGGGAAAACAACAGCCAGCTAAGGCGAAGCGATTGGATAGGAATCTTGCCCATGATGGCTTCGTAGACTTCCAAACCATCCTGAATGAGCACGCCCTTGCTGCGGAGTTGGAGCAAAGCTTCTTCGACAGGCAGGCTGCCGGAGTCGTCGGATATGGCAACGACGATGCGATCAGGTTTGTAGGGCTGCATGCAATGGATGATTTCAGTGAGGTGGGACTCAGCAACAAGGTTGTGCAGCCCATTTTGTTCGTCGAATTGCTTGATGTGACCGACTACGCGGACGCCGAGTTCACGACGGGACTGCAGTTCAGAGATTAGAGAATCGGCAAGCTGGCCGTCGCCAAGGACCAAGACACGTTCGGCAAATTGCGGGTGCGTGTTTACCAGCACAAAAACGCGGCGGGAGAGGAGCAGCAAGAAGGCCATGAGAACGAGGCCAATGAGGAAAATGCCGCGGCCCAAACCGAGGGATGGGTCGAGGTAGTAGAGAGCAGCCATGAGCACGCACATGGCGCCCAAAACTTGAATCAGGCGGGTAAGAACTTCGCGGCGATTGCTGAGGATAGTGGAATCGTAGAGGTCGAAATAGTACATGCAGGTGACGAAGACGGCGGAGACGAGACTGATCTTAAAAAGACCTTGCTCGTAGCTGAGCATGATGCGGGCATCGTTTGAGCCGAGGCGAGCGATGGTGGCGAGCACGAAAGCCAGGGGAACGAGACAGCCTTCGGCGATGCCGAGGAAAATAGTGCGGGTTGGGAAATGGGTGTGGAGGATGCGAATCATTGGTGTGTGGCGAGTGTTTGCGTAAGCGATGTTTGCGTTGAGTTGAGCTGTGCGGTATTAGAGTTCGTACTTGTTGTGACCGCAATCGCTGGCGTCGTTGAGAACGACGCCAAGAAGATTCAGGCAATCCATCGCTTGTAGGCCCTTCTTCAGTTCGCTGGCAGAGGCAACGCCCTCGCGAACGACGAGCAGCGTGCCGTCGATCAGGCGGGACCAGAGGTTAGCGTCGACAAAAGGCACAAGGGGCGGGGTGTCCACGATTATCCAGTCAAACGCAGTATCGACGTGGAACAGCACTTCTGCAAAGCGGGGAGAGCGAAGAATGTTGGACGGTTGGCGACAGGCGGCTCCTGCGGGCAAAAGCCAGAGAGGCAGGTCCGAGAATTTGCAAATGTAGCGAGAGATTTCGCGGTCGGGGCCGGACCACCAACGACTTATGCCGGGCAGGTTTCCAAGGCCCAAGACCGAAGACATCATGGGCCGATGCAAATCGCCTTCGATCATGAGGACGCGCGAACGGGAGCTCTGAGCGAAGGTGACGGCCAGATTGATGGTGAGCAGAGTTTTGCCCTCGTGAGGTCCGCTGCTGGTAACTTGCAGAGATTTGAGGTCACGCTGCTGGCGCAGGTGCTCGAGACGAGTGGCGAGCGCACGGAATTGCTCCGCTCCCAGTCCCTGAGGATCGGTGAGAGCGGCGATACGGGAAGCGCGAGGCGCGGCCACTTTGACGGATTCGACTCCGCGTAGGTCGACCTGTTGGGGGGCGAAGTTTTGAAGGAATTCGACCGGGGTCACGTCCTGCGGTTGAGAAGAAACGGCTCCAAAGGAGCGGCGTTCGAACTCGGTGCGTCGTAAAGCTTCGTAGATTCGGCTCATGGTGTGTCCCGGGTATACGGGGTTAAAGAACGGCTGGACAAAAGTTTTGTAGGCCTGCGTGAATGGCTAGGAGACAGCGGCAAATTCGAGACAGAGATCGGTGGACACTTCCTCGACGATGGCCGGAGTGATTTGTTTTGCCTGTCTGCTGTAGCCGGAGATGAGGCAATTTTCGCAGATGGTGTTGATCAAGCGTGGGATGCCACGCGAATAGCGGTGAACAGTGGCGAGGGATTCCTCAGGAAAAGTGGAGGCGGCACGCGAATTCGCACCAGCGAGTTCGAGCCGGCGATGGATGTAGCCGCGTACATCCTGAAGATCGAGAGGGGCGAGGCGGTATCGCATGGCGATGCGCTGCTTGAGCTGGCGGAGCTGTGGCGAATCGAGTTTGGCTTCCAATTCGGGCTGACCAACTAAGACGATTTGGAGAAGTTTGAAGAGTGAAGTTTCGAGGTTAGTCAGCAAGCGAATTTCCTCCAGCAACTCGCAACTTAAGAGTTGCGCCTCGTCGACGATCAGGGCAGTGGCTTCGCCGCGACGCGAACGCAACAGAAGATGATGATTCAGAACAGAGAGCAACTCGATTTTGGACTGCGATTTCGCGGGCACCCCGAGGTCGTGGAGAAGCAGGGTTAGGAAGTCGATAACCGACAGCACGGGATTAAAGACGAACGCAAAAGCGATGCGGTGTCGGCTTAGGGCGTCGAGAAGGCAACGCAGAAGGAGGGTTTTGCCGGTGCCGACCTCGCCAGAAACCACGACGAAACCTTTCTTTTCCTGGACGCCGTAGGTGAGCATGGCGAGCGCTTCATTGTGCCGTTGCGTTGGGTAGTAGAAGTAAGGATCGGGACTCACTTCGAAGGGCTTGCGTGTCAGACCGTAGAATTTCCTGTACATGTGCTTAACCCTTGTAGAAGGAATAGAGGTTTCCAGCCAGGATAAGGATGGCGATGGCCAAACCGAGACCGAGTTCCGACCAGCGAGCAACAGTCTGCAACCGACCTTCGATGGGAGTGGTCAGATGAGGGATGCGCACCAGGATGCGTGAGTCCACGACGCCGTCAAGGTCGTCTTCCTGACGAATGCGTACATCAGTGAATTCCCGTAGCGCGAGAAGACTGAAGCCAACGAGACAGCCTAGCGTGATCCCAGCGAGACTCCAGAGGAGATGATTGGGTGATTTGGGCTTGCCCGGGAGACTGGGAGGATCGAGGATACGGAACTGCTCACCTTGCTGGCGTTGTTCGAGATTAGTGGCCAGTTGCGACTGATTTTGTTTCTGCAAAAGCGAATTGTAGTTGGCCTTGGACTCTTCGTAACCACGAGAGATGTCCGAGAGTTCTTGTTCCGTTTCGGGAGTCAGATTGAGACGAGCCTGGTAGCCAGCAATCTGAGATTGAATTTCCTTCTCCTGGTGCTGGTAATTCTGAATTTCGAGCGCGTTGGCTTTGAGTTGGCTGCGCACTTGCATGAGGGCGCTGGAGAACAGTGAAGCGCCGGGCTCGTCGGCGTTGGAGGTAAGCCTCGCGTTGTCCTGTTTATCTGGCGGAACCACGTTGCTTTGGAGGTCTTTAATCATAGTTTCGGCTTCAGCAATTTTGTGTTTGATCCGGACGATGTCGGGATGGTCTTCCGTATATTTCGAGCGCGCGTCGGCGAGTTGATTGCGCAGAGAGGACAGCTCTTTTTCCAGGGATTCGAGCGATGAACCCGAGGCTTGCCCGTTCAGGGTGGCTTGGGCAACCTGATACTGCTGCAATTGCGATTCTAGGTAGAGCTTCTGCTGTTGCGCGCCGTCAAGAGAGCGCTGGGCATTTTGCAGTTGCGTCTGAAGGCCGGAAAGAATTTCCACGTTGCTCTGGAGTTGGCTGGGTAAGTCACCGAGGTGTTTTGCTTTGAACTCGCGAACTTTAGCTTCTTGCTGTTCGAGCTTAGTGCGAGCTTCAGCCAATTGATTGGCAAGGAAATCGGTGGTGTTTTCCGAGAGCTGTTGCTGGGATTTCAAGCTTTCGTTGATGAAGAGCGAAGTGAGTTCACTGTTGACCTGCTGGGCCAGTTCGGGAGACTGAGCGGAGTAGTAGATTTTGAAGGCAGTGAGTTCGGTGGGATGGCCGGGCGCTTGAACCAATTCGATTTTGATGTCTTTGCGCATTTGCTCTACGGGATCACCTAGCTGCAAAATCCGGCTCCAGCCATGCCGAGCAGGATAGAGGTGAAGGTGCTCAATGGTGGACTGAAGACGGGTGCGGCTGAGAATCTGCTGGGTGATGCTTTGCAGGCGCTCCTGCAGGTCGACGGTCACATTGGATACGACATATTGCTCGGGAACTTTTTGCTGTTCGACCAAAATGAGCGCTTCGGACTGATAGGTGGTTGGCAAGAGCCAACTGATGGCCCAGACGGTCCCCCAGAAAAGGAAGAGCGGCAGCAAAATCCACCAGCGACGGCGGTAGGCGATGGCCCAAATCTCTTTGGGACTGTAGGACTGTTGATCTTGGGATTCGTCAAACATAAGAGTCCTGGGATTGCTTACAGGTTATGGTTCACTGAGGATCAGCGTTTGGGCGAGGCGTTGAGCGCGATGCGAACGTGAAAAACGTGTCATGGGCGAGTGGTGAAGGCTTTACCAACAATTCCAGAACGAGTGGAAACGCCCATTTTGACCATGATCATGCGCAGAAATGCCTTGACCGTGTGGGGACTGATTTCCATACCTGTAGCAATTTCTTTGGTCGTGCGTCCGACCAGCAAATGCTTTAACACTTCTTGCTCACGTATTGTGAGATGAAACCGGTCCCCGACTTGACCGAGGGTAAGCGATCCCATGGAGAACCGCTCGAGAATCAGCGCCATGGACGCATCGCCATTTCCATTAACCGGGTTACCGAGTCGGTAAGCGCGACACTGATAGCGCCGCCTCCCCGACTGAAATTCACTGACAAGCGAGGGTACACGGGATCCTTGCACACGAAATAGGGTTGAATGAATTTTGCCGGTCAGAAACGCTTTCAAATCCTTAAGGGTTTCGGGCTTTTGCGGATACGCCAGGATCTCGGCCGCAAGGCGATTGAAAAAAATGGGACGGAGAGCCGAGTCGAGGAGCAGAAATCCCTCTGAGGTTGACGCACTCTCAACTGTGTATGGCGCGCTTTGTGTAGCTTGCATGGACGATGAGTTCGGTACCAAGCGGTTTTTTTACCCGCGAGGCGTTGACTGCAAATCCGGGTGGCGTGGGCGATCTGGGTTTGCGAGCGACAGACCTTCTTGGAAGGCGCCCTTGGTTGGTTGTGGCGGACGGCTTGGGCCAGCAGGCTCGACTTGATAGCCCGTAATTCGCATAGCCAGCGACCTTTGAATCAGGCCGACAGAAATGACCAAACTGTCGTCGCCGTTAATCGCCGTCAAAATCCCCTCAATCCCCTCGAAACACCCGCCGCGAATACGTACGCGCTGCCCGACATTCATGTACGGATAGAGCAAAAACGGAACCCGCTGGTCGAGTATTGTCTTTATTGCTTGGATTTCGGACGTAGGAATGGGGGTGCCGATGCCACGACGGCCGACGAAGTTCATTACGCCGATGGTTCGCAGGATCGCGATGCGCTTGTCCATCTCGGCAGGAATCCAAACAAAGACGTAACCAGTGAATAAAGGTTCGTGGACGATTTGCTGGCGGTCATGCCATTTATGCTTAGCAGAAAAAAGTGGGAGGAATGTTTCGATGCCCTTGTCTTGGAGCTGGCTGGCGACCTTCTTCTCAAAACGAGTCCGCGTGTGTACAGCAAACCAAGCGCACTCGTCTGGCCAAAGTGTCAAATCCCGGAATGGCAGTTCTGTGTCTGAGAATGTCAAAGGACAGAGCTCCGCTAAATCCAGTAACACCGGCAGGAAACTTCTCACCAAACTTCAAATTGCACACATCTGTGCTTTACAGCGCCGCCACCATTCGCACGTCCATCGCATTAGTGTCTGCGTATTGGTTCGTACATCGTGACAGCGAGTGCTGCCCCACAGCACAGAAGACCGGAAAACCGAATCTCGAGCAAGTTGCGAGCCCAGCCGTTCGATTGGCGTCTTTCGTATCGGAAGCAACCGTTAGCTTGTTTAGGGGTGCTCGCAAAAACAAACTGCGGAAGTTTGTCGTCCAGGAACGATGTCCCGTGTATCGTAATAATCCCGATGGGTCTGAATGCGTCGTCGCCGGCGAGGGGCGAATAGCAGCTTCGGCCATTCGTGAGGAATGCGCGATGCAGAGTTCAGGCGCGCGAATTACTAAATATCCCAGCATTCGTCCCTTTGATAAACACGGGACTGGGGCTTCGAGACTCCCATCGAACAACTTTGTCGTCAATAGTACTGCAGGATCATTTTTGGTACAGGGTAGGGATTGCCCGAGACCGGTACTGCCCAATTGCTTGAATGATGATGAAGACCCTCTTCTTTGACGAGACCGGAATCCAGATCCGTGCTGACTTTGTTGCATGCTCACGCAGGTCCAACGCGTGAGCATTTCAACCTTGCAGCACAGACGGCTAGTTCGACGAGCATGCGATCCACGAAATTCCCAGTCGGTCCTTGCTCGAGCGGAACTGGTTGTTTCTAGGGATTCAGGAACGACTGTGGGTCGGACGGCCATGTCATCTTGGCGGCCTGCGCCTCCACGGCAAACCCGCTTCCCGCCGAACCTACGTCTTCACTTTCGACGCGTATCACGGTTGCTCTCATAAAAAATTCAATTGCCTTTGGATGGTCGCTGGAAATCGGACACAGGAAGAACCGGAGCTTAACCGCGGTCCCTTCTGGGGGAAGCACGGGAGAGGCGATCAACGCCCCTCGCTCGCCAATGTTCACTGTCTGACCTTGCCCTTGCCGAGTACTTCCGGTTGCGTCCACCCACGAATACACCGCTCTGGCTTTCAGAGGGAAGCGTATATTTTTTCTTCGTTGGTCAAAGAACCGCTCCTGATTGGTGCGCGCGAGAATATATTTCCGTTCTGAAGAGCATCTGCAAATCATGAGCTGCCCCCGTCCCGCACAGTCCCGGTCGAACCTAAGTCCGAAGTGTGGAGTATCCGTCGGGAGACGAAGACTGATCACCTCGGGGTAACGCTAGATGTCCTCATGAAATTTCTCGGTCGGATTGAGGGCTGGGGACTTGAGGCTGCCACTCACAGGAATGTGCGTCAATGGTACGGACGAATGAGTCCAAAAGGTCGAGTCTCGCTCGGAGCGAGCGCGGGCAAGGAGACCACTTTGGATGGTGCGGAGAAGGCCGCTTCCGGGCAGTGGTGAGGCCAGGCGCTATTTATGGGTTTTCGCGGAGCCAGCGCGTTGAGGAGCGGAATAGAGAAAGACTCCGTCACCGCATGTTCTGGCGGTTGTGTTCCTTGCTGAATGGCCTTTGCGAGTTAACTGATCGTAACTGCTCTGAATCGCTTCCGGACGTTGATGTGCATGCGTTGCCAGATAATTCATCCGCTGCCTCACGTGAATTGCAGGAGACGAAACCAGACGTGGCCGTCATCAGCGCCCGTCTGGCGGATGGGCCGCTCACAGGATTCGATGCATTCCGCGGTGGTGCACGAGGCATTTTCTGTCGGGACTCTTCGTTCGAGAACTTGACGAAGTGCATCCGTCAAGTTCACGAAGGGCATGCTTTTGTTAGTCCGTTGGAGCTGGACTTTCTTTTGGATCTAGTGATCTCTACCAGACCGCTGAAGGTTCAGCCGTCGCGCGGAATGGCCCGATTGACGTCTCGGGAACGCGATGTCGTCCATCTGGTCGCGGATGGGATGAGGAATCAGGACATTGCCGACAAGCTGGAGCTGAGCGAACACACCGTGCGGAACTACCTGCTACGGATCTACGACAAATTGGGCATCTCGAGCCGGGTGGAGTTGGTCCTCTATGCGGTGAGCAGTACCGAGGCAATTGCGGCACCCGCGAATTCCATGGCGCATTCCGCTTCGGCATGAAGCATATGCATTTTGGACTTTGCAGTTTAAGTGGCACCGGTTATGCCACTGCGAGTTAGTTCCTCCCTTTCGGTTCCAAAAATGTCCGCCTTATTGATCGTTAGTGCCGTCGTCGTAATGAAAGCATTCAAGCAAGCGCCTCCGGATTCCGAATTCCCATGCTTCTTAAGAAGTCCGACCGTGGGCAGTCTATGTCCGTTGACTTACCTCCTATCGCAACCTAAGATGAGCGCCTCATGGCGGACTCCATCCCGCTGGCCGGTCAGATCATCTCTCATTACCGGTTCATCGATAGGGCCAAATGAGGAGATCCCCTTGGGCGCAGATCACCGATCGCTCGTCCTGTTGACGGGAGCCTCAGGCTACATCGGAGGGCGCCTTCTTAAAGCGCTTGAGCAAGCTGGTTGGCCGGTTCGCTGCCTTGCCCGACGCCCGGATTTTCTTCGACCAAGAGTTGCTACGACCACCGAAGTTATTAAAGCAGATTGCTTGGACCGGAGTTCGCTTGTGCCGGCGATGGCTGGAGTCCATACGGTGTATTACCTCGTTCACTCCATGGGCTCTCCGGGTCAGTTCGAACAGGAAGACCGCCAAGCCGCCCAAAATTTCGCAGACGCTGCACGCGAGTCTCAAATACGGCGCATCATCTACCTCGGTGGATTGGGAAACCCGGACCAGGCGTTATCTGCACATCTGCGAAGTCGTCAAGAGGTTGCAGACATCTTGCGGAGTTCCGGGATCCCTACCATCGAATTTCGCGCCTCAATCGTGATTGGTTCCGGAAGTCTCTCATTTGAAATGATTCGTGCCTTGGTGCAACGCTTGCCGGTGATGATTTGCCCACGCTGGGTTAACGTCAAAGCCCAACCGATCGCGGTCGAAGATGTGATTGCCTACCTGATGGAAGCACTTGATTTGCCAGCAGAACACGGATACCTATTCGAAATCGGGGGCACCGACCAGGTCAGCTATGGCGAAATAATGCAAGAGTATGCGCGGCAATGTTGTCTCCGTCGATGGATGATCTCGGTTCCAGTCTTAACACCCCGTCTCTCAAGTTTGTGGTTGGGTCTGGTCACTCCTATCTATGCTCGAATAGGCCGCACGCTTGTCGAGAGCATGCGCAACCCAACTCTGGTGCGCGACCCATTGGCATTAATGATATTCAGGGTCAAGCCGAAAGGTTTGAAAGAAGCCATCGAGAGAGCTCTCCACAATGAAGACAAGGAATTTGCTTTGACTCGCTGGTCCGATGCTCTGTCTTCAAGCGGGACGCCACCGTCATGGGGTGGTGTGCAGTTTGGGACACGGTTGGTCGATTCCCGGACTATCCAAGTGTCGGTTCCCCCAGTTTCCGCATTTGCTCCGATTCAGCGGATAGGAGGTGCGAATGGTTGGTACTACGCTAATTTTCTATGGTGGGTGAGAGGCTCCTTAGATCTCATTGTGGGCGGCGTGGGATTTCGCCGGGGCCGTCGAGATCCTCACACGTTGGCCACGGGCGACGCTCTTGATTTCTGGCGGGTGGAGACCATTGAGCCGGATCGTCGCCTAAATCTAGTCGCCGAAATGAAGGTCCCCGGTCGTGCGTGGCTTCAGTTTGAGGTTGAACCAAACAGCCGAGGCTCCGTTATTCGGCAAACGGCTATTTTTGATCCTGCCGGATTAGCAGGGCTTCTCTATTGGTACGCGCTTTATCCTCTACATCTGTGGATTTTCAGCGGTATGCTCCGACAGATTGCGGCCATCGCCGAGCGAGAGGCAGGTATTGCGTCAGCTTAGAATCGATCGCAATTTCCCGGAAGCTCGCTTCCAAACTGGCCAGAAACGCTAGTGCTCTATCGGATGCGCGTTTTCACAAAAGTGCGAAGTTGGGCGAGGTGCTCCGCGCGCGTTCGATAGAGCCGTTTGAACCAAGCCGCCCGTGGTTGCGGCGGACGCGGGGCCTATGCAAATTGAATGGAGTGAGAGAGTGCTGTTGAGTTGCCGTTGAGCGGTGCGGCGAAGCGCGGAAGCCAACCCCAGACGGTGACGAGTTGGCACAAGGGCAAAACGGTTGCCAACAGAGTGGGTGGAGAAGTTGGAATAAGGAATTTCGTCTTCGACCAAACACAGAGGGGCTGAACGTGCCGAAGTACGTGAAGGATTCGAGTTGGATAGAGTGTTTTCATGCGGCGGCGATGACTAGCGGTGGAGAACGGAGTCGCATTTCGGCAGCCGTAAGCCTTTCGATGACCTTCATTGAGCCATCACACTTGGGGCAGCGCCAAAGAGCGGTGGATTCATTAGTGGAGGAGGCGTCTGGTTGGGCTGGTGGATCTGGTCGCGCCCCGAGCAAGTGAAAACAAAGCGGCAGGCGTGTGGCGCGTCGGCGGTTGGCCAAGAAGCCAAAGTTTCGGATGCGCACGAAGCCTTGCGGAAGCAGATGCAACAGGAAGCGGCGCAAGAACTCATCGACAGATAGAGGCAGGAACTTCTGTTCGTTGTTGTGGGCCGAATCGCGCCAGCGAAAGACAACTTGGCCATCCGCAAAGGACACCAAGCGATGGTTGGAGATGGCCACGCGATGAGTGTAACGACCCAGATATTGGAGCACGTACCTTGGGCCGCCAAAGGGGCGCTTGGCGTAGACCACCCAATCCTTGCGGAACAGTGGACGTAGCCAAGCGGCAAAGATTTTCGGCTCGGCGAGTAGCGCCAGATTTCCGTGAAAGCAGAATCGGCCGTCCTGAAATGCTTGCTTAAGACCAGCAACAAACTTGCCGCGAAAGACGCGGCTGAGCACCTTGATGGGAAAAAAGAACCGATAAGGTGATCGAATCCAGTGCATGTGATCGAGCGACAGGCCGCCGGCGGGAATCACGCAATGGACATGCGGGTGGAGACCAAGTTTCTGGTTCCAGGTGTGGAGGACACTGAAGAAGCCGATCTCCGCGCCGAGGTGTTTCGGATCGCGTGCAACTTCGAGAAGAGTTTCGGCACTGGCGCGAAACAAAAGATCGTAGACGGCCTTCTTGTTCTGCAGAACGAGTGGCGCCAACTCACGCGGTAGCGTGAAGACCACATGGACGTAGCGCGTCGGGAGAAGTTCTCTTTGACGCGCGGCAATCCATCGTTCCCGGGCACCCGTCTGACACTTGGGGCAGTGCCGGTTGCGGCAGGAGTTGTAAGAGATGGCGCGATGTCCGCAGCGAGTGCATTCATCGAGATGGCCGCCGAGTGCGGCGGTGCGACACCGCGCAATGGCCAGCAGCACTTTGACATGCTTCCAACGAATCCACTGACGGTTTCGTTCGATGAATGTGTCACCCGCGATGCGGATGAGATCGGCCACCTCGAGGGGTGGCCGGCTCATCTATTCGTCCCGTTGTTCGTCTTTCAGCTTCAGCGAATCCAAAGGACTGGCAGTCGCGTGCAGATGACGTTGCGAAAGATGCAGGTAGATGGTGGTCTCTTTCAGATCGCTGTGGCCTAACAGGATCTGAATGGTGCGCAGATCCGCGCCCGCTTCCAGCAGATGCGTGGCGAAACAGTGGCGCAGCGTGTGCGGGTAGATGACTTTCTGGAGGGCCGCCTTCTGAGCCGCACCTTTGCAGGCATGGTAGATCGCCTTGGGCGTGATGGGCCGATCACTGGCGTGAGCATACCTGCTAGGAAACAGCCATATGCTGGGCTTGCGTCGCAACCGGCGCCAGTGTTGACGGAGTTCATCGAGCAACATCGGACTGAGCATCACGTCCCGGTCTCTGCGACCTTTACCGCCTCGGACGTGAATCACCATGCGCTGACTGTCGATGTCACTCACTTTCAGGCGCGCGAGTTCGGCACGTCGGAGTCCGGTGGCGTAGAGAGTCATCAGCAAAGTGCGATGCAAGGGAATGGGAGCCGAATCGATCAGTCGTGCCACTTCTTCCTGACTCAAGATCGTCGGTAAGCGACGCGTCGTTTTCGGGTAGGGGGTCTCTTCCAGGTTCCAGCTCTTCCTGAGAGTTTTGATGTAGAAGAATCGAAGAGCTGCCAAGCGTTGGCGAACCGTGGGCGTTGCCAATTTCTGCTTTTGGAAAAGTTCGGCTTGGTATTCGCGAATGTGCCGAGGGCCCAAGCGGTCCGGCGGAAGGTGGAATCGTCGAGAGAAATCTTCGACGACGCAGATGTAACAATCTATGGTAGTCTCAGCATAATTACGACGCTGGAGTTCCTCCAGCATCATTTTTCGAAGATGGGTCACAGGGACACCTCCTTGTGACCCAAACTTATCTCAGCCCTCAGACAACCACTGTTCCAAATACCTCACGCGTAGCGTCCGCCGCCGGGCGGCTTGGTTCAAACGGCGTTGGAGGAGTTGAGAACTCAACCAACGATGAAAGCTCGCTTCCTCCAAGCGGACTTCTCGCCCGGAATAACTTCCGGATGGCTCGTCATCCAGCAGTTTCTGCGATTGATTCGCACAAGCCGACTTGTCGAGACCCATCGCCGAAAGGCTCCTGACTCTTCAAAGGGGAGCGCACCAGCCACATTCACGCCTAAGTGACTAGCAACACGAGGCGCTGGGCAAGCAGGAACACAACGAGCAGCGGAACACGGATCCCAGGGCGCATCGAATTCACGATTTTGGACTCTAATTCAAGGTGCTTCCATCGAGCGTCTGGATCCCGCGGAGTAGATTTGGTAACCCTCGGAGGGCGACCGGCATCTACTTAATTTCAGCCCTCCAATTCAATAAAGCATAGGGAGGAGCTTATGTACGTCATTACCGGCGCGACAGGACACACGGGAAACGAAGTAGCGGAAAAGTTGCTCGCAAAAGGTGAACAGGTGCGTGTTGTAGGCCGCAGCGCAAAGCGACTAGAACCATTCGTAAAGAAGGGCGCTGAGGCTTTCGTTGCGGACATCACCGACACGGGGGCGCTCACGAAAGCTTTTTCGGGTGCAAAGGGGGTGTACGCGATGATACCGCCGGACGTGAGCGCCCCGGATGTGCTGGCACACTATCAGCGCGTGGGCGACGCCTTGGCCGCCGCGATTGAGAAGAGCGGAGTAAAATACGCCGTCGTGCTGAGCAGCGTCGGCGCGGACAAGCCGGATAAAACAGGCCCGGTGGTCGGGCTGTACAATCTTGAAAAGAAACTTGGGGCGATTCCTGGATTGAACGCTCTCTACCTGCGACCCGCCGCCTTCATGGAAAACCTTCTGTTCCAGGTTGGCGTGATCAAGGCCTTCGGAACAATGGCCGGCCCGGTCAAAGGCGATCTGCCGATACCCATGATCGCAACGCGCGATATCGGCGACGCAGCCGCGGACGCCCTGTTGCAGCTCGATTTTCAAGGACAGAGCACGCGCGAACTGCAAGGGGCTCGCGATGTCACGAACACGGAAGCCGCCAAAATAATCGGCGCCGCGATCGGCAAGCCCGACCTGACATATAAGCAGATGCCCGCGGCACAGTTGAAGCCCGGTTTCATGCAGAAGGGCATGTCTTCGAATATGGCGGACCAGCTGTTTGAGTTGGCGGACGCGCAGAATTCGGGCTACCTAAAGGCGCTCGAGCCACGCTCCCCAAGGAACACCACTCCCACAACGCTGGAGACTTTTGTAGCCGAAGTTTTCGCGCCAGCCTATCGGGAACAAAAGGCGGCCCGCGCCTAGGCGGCTTGCCGCCATGGGCTCGCCTAGCGGGCCCATGTCCCAAGCGTCGATGTTCTTGTCAATTTCCGTGTAGCCCGTAATCCAGGACTTATCCAGGACTTATCCAGCACTTCTCCAGCGCTTCTCCCTCCACCTCAAAGAGCGACTATTGAGCGTCTGGGAGCGCCACAAAGAGCCCCACAATCTTGGCAAGAGGAAGTGTTTGTGATGCCAGCCGCCCGCAGCGTTGTGAGTCTCGTCACAGCCAAGGGTTAGCTCAGTGGCATTAAATACTATCGTGGGGCAATTGAATCGCCGATGGCGGCAACTGTATATACAGAATCCACGGAGGTCGGGAAGACTCCCGCTATCGTAGCACTCCGCGGACTTGGTTGTGTGACGTCGCTACGAGGGCTAGGCAGTGGAGCCCCCGTTGAACTGAGTGCAGCCGCACGGGAAGCTGTGACTGGACGGATTGTTCCCAAAGCGGTCCGAGCGAGGGAGGACGATGGAAAACGCGGTCGGCCTAGTGATTACGGGCGGCGGTGCTCGCGGCGCTTATCAAGCCGGTGTTCTCAAACGCATTGGCGAACTGAAACGCGCCCGAACCGAGGGTAATCCTTTTCCGATCATAGGAGGCGCTTCCGCGGGAGCGATTAACGGTTCTGCTCTTGCCACAGGTTGCGGCAATTTTGCTCTTGCAACCGAGCGTATTGCAGAGGCTTGGGCGACTCTCGAACCTTCCGAGATCTTTCACTGTGGTCTCTTGTCCCAGGCGCGGAATTCCCTAACCTGGATGCTCGATCTTTCCTTTGGAGGGATTCTGGGGGGAGGCAATGCCCGATCATTATTAGATGCCACTCCCTTACACGATTTTCTCAATCGGCACCTCGACTGCGAACGGATCCAGGAAAACATCAAGCGCGGGAACCTTTACGCTCTCGCGATCTCCGCGACCAACTACAACTCGGGAAGAAGCTATCTCTTCATCCAGGGAAAGAAGGGCCATCCGATGTGGAAGCGGATCCGGCTGGTGACGGTTGCGACCAAGATCACCGTCGACCATGTTTGCGCGTCCTGTGCTATTCCTTTTGTTTTCCAGCCGGTAAAACTCAAAACCCCGCGTGGGTCTGCCTTCTTCGGCGATGGCTGTGCGCGCCTGCAACAGCCTCTCAGCCCGGTGATCCGGCTGGGGGCGGAGAAGGTTTTCGTGATCGGCGTCCGCTGCGGAAATAAAGAAAATCAAGAGGAAGCCACGGATGCGAGACAACCTTCCATCGCGCAAGTGATAGGAATTCTTCTCAACGTTATGTTTCTGGACCATCTCGCAACTGACCTCGAGCACCTGGAACATTTGAATCAGTTGCTCAACGATGGCCACATCCAACAGATTGGGATTGAAGGGCATGAAAAGATACGGTCAGTGAGGACCTTTGTCGTCACACCTTCGGTCAATTTGTCGGATCTGGCGGAGCAGCACCAGAGAGACATGCCCGCTCTGATCCAGTACTTTGTATCCAGTTTGGGACGAGACGCGGCTTCCTGTGCCGATCTGATGAGCTACCTGCTATTCACATCCAGGTACACGCGAGACCTCATTGAGATTGGCTACCATGACGCCAGCGAACGAATCGAGCAAATCGAAGACTTCCTCTATTCTTCCAAGGAGGGGGACGCTGAAAGCCCACTGGCCAGTGTGACCGGAGGGAATGTGCCCAAGGCAGGTTCGGCAGCGAAGCGGAACGGAAACTCGGTCAGAGCCCGCGGCTAATCACCCGCCCCAATGGACGTCACCTACCGAATGCACATGGATCACTGACCAACGTGCGCCGCAGGGTGAAAATGTTTTTGTTCGGTGCTCACGACTGGAATATCGGACGTGAAGGTTTAATGATACCTCACGGGGAATCCCACGCTCGTGGAGGAAATTATGACCACCGCACCTCGCTACCCTGGTATTCGAGTCACGGCAAACGGTAATCAACTGGTCTCCTACCATACGGAAACACGCATTGCCGATGCCGGCATTTTTTACCCCATCACACCTTCGACCGAATTAGGTGAACTCTATCAACAGTCCTACGCCGAAGGCCGCCTGAATGTTTTCGGCGGCAGCTCCCTGGCTGTGGAAGCCGAGGGCGAGCACGCGGCACAGGGCGGAGCCATCGCGCACTCCGTGTGTGGCAAACGGGTAGTGAATTTCACCTCCGGCCAGGGAATCCTGTACGGCGTCGAGCAGTATTATCATGCCCCGGGCAAGTGCTCGACGATGGTGCTGGAGGTCGTCGCCCGTGCGCTGACCAAGCATGCGCTCAACGTGCACTGCGGGCACGACGATGTCTATGGCGCGCTCGACACCGGATGGATCATTCTGTTCGGCAAAGACGCTCAGCAGACCGCCGACCAGGCGCTCATCCTGCGGCGCGTGACCGAACTGAGCCTGACGCCCGGCATGAACTGCCAGGATGGCTTTCTCACTTCTCACCTGGAACGGACTTTCTACAAACACGAATCGGAATTGATCCGCGAGTTTCTCGGCGCGCCCGATGACATTATCGACTGTCCCACCGAAAGCCAGCGCGTTCTTTTCGGGCCGACACGCCGCCGGGTGCCGCGGATGATCGATCTCACCAATCCCGTACTCCTCGGGCCCGTGCAGAATCAGGAACACTACATGCAGGGCGTAGCGGCCCGCCGGAACAACTTTACCGAGCCGATCCTGCGTTTCCTTGAAGAGTCATACGCTAAATTCGGTAGGCTGACCGGCCGCTTCTACGGCTTGATTACGCAATACAAAACCGGCGATGCGGATACTGTGTTCGTGTCGTTGGGATCGGCCGCGGAGAACATCGAAGCAGCAGTCGACTATCTTCGCGAGCGCAGAGGCGCAAAAGTCGGGTCGATTCACCTCAATGTCATTCGGCCGTTCCCCGAAGCGGCTGTGGTTACGGCGCTCGCGGGCAAGAAGAATGTCATCGTCCTCGAACGCACCGATGAGCCGATGGCCGGCGATAATCCCATGGGGCGCGACGTACGAACTGCGCTCAGTAAGGCCTTGCGGACCGATGGCAATCCGGTCCCCGAGGAACTGCCCGCGATTACCGGTGCCCAGATGCCGCGCCTGTTCTCTGGTATCTACGGTCTCGGGTCGCGCGATTTCCGGCCGGAACATATCTTCGGCGCCTACGAATTCGCCACGGGTGCTCGCTCCCGCCAGGACGGCAAGGGCGCGGCGGAGGGAACGTCGTTCTTTGTGCTGGGCATCGATCATCCGTACGCGGTGAAGTCCGACGAAACGCCGTCGCTTCTGCCCGAGGGTGCGGTCGCGGTTCGCTTCCACTCCATCGGCGGCTGGGGCGCGATCACGACCGGCAAGAACCTGGGCGCAATTATTGGCGATCTGAACGACCTACTCTACGAGCGCGACAAGATTGTCGATGAACTGGGCAATCCGAAAGAGATTATTCACGTCAGCGCCAATCCGAAGTATGGGTCGGAAAAGAAAGGCGCTCCCACCGCTTACTTTATGGTCGCCGCGCCTGAGCGCATCCGCGTGAATTGCGATCTTCGTCACGTCAACGTCGTACTGTGCTGCGATCCCAAAGCGTTTACGCATACCAACCCACTCGACGGAATGTCCGCGTTCGGCTGTCTGGTGTGGGAATCCGACGAGGAAGGTGAGCAGGCCTGGGAGCGGCTGCCGCTGTGGGCGCGCCGGCAAATTATTGACAAGAAGATCCATGTCTTCACCTTGCCCGGCTTTCAGATCGCGCGCCAAGCGACCGATCGTGCCGACCTTCAACTCCGCATGCAGGGCAACGCTTTTCTGGGCGCGTTCTTCCGGGTCTCGCCGCTGCTTGCGGATTTCCGCATCACCCCGGAGCAGTTCCGCGAGGTCGTCCACCATCAGTATGTGGAGAAGTTTGGGCGGTTCGGCGATGCGGTGGTCAACTCGAACATGGAAGTGATGACGCAGGGCTTCGAGCGCGTGCGCGAGACTCGCGTGGGCGAAATGGAGGCTCCCGACCGGTCAACGTTGCGCGGAGAAGCGCTGCGGCCCGTCCTGAGCGGTGGAGACGGCGGCGACTGCCACGCCGGACGCCGTTCCGTTCCCATTCCTGCCACCCAGCACGCTCGCACGCCGGTAACGCAAGTCGCGACGTTTAATGCCGCATTCCGTGCGGGTCTCGGCTACAACCAGCCGTCCACGGCCTATGCCTCGGTCGGTGTCATGGCCGCGGGCACGGGCGACACCGCGTCCAAGTATGTCGCGCGCCGCGAGACGCCCCTTTTCATCGCCGAGAACTGCACGCAGTGCATGGAATGCATCGTCGTCTGTCCCGACACCGCGATGCCCAACTGTTCGCAGGATCTGGCGACCATCCTGCACACCGCAGTCGCGCGTTACGTGACAGATGCCGGCGAGCGCCTAAAGATGCTGAGCTCCCTGCCCGAAATCGAAAAGCGTGCCCGCCAATTGATGCGGGATGCCGTCGCAAAAAGTGCAGGCACGCCGCTGCCGCAGATCCTTCGCCAGGTCACCAACGAGGTTGACGGATTCTCCGACGAGGCCAAGCGCCAATTCTTCGCCATCATCGACAAGGTTCCGATGGCCTTTCAGAAAGTGAATGCAATCTTCTCCACCCCGGAGAGAAAAAGTCCGGGCGGTGGCGGGATCTTCTCGATCTTCGTCACCGATCTGTGCAAAGGCTGTGCCGCCTGTGTGACGGCGTGCGGCGAACATGAGGCGTTGAAGATGGTGGAAGAGACGGAGGCGGTCAATGGCGAACACGAGACCGGGACTGCGTTCCTGAATCTTCTTCCCGATACTCCGCAAAAATACCTCGGCCTGTACAACGATCAGCGGCCGCAGGACTCCAAGACGGCGACGCTCCGTAATCTGTTGATGGTCCGACGCAACTATGACGCCCTCGTTTCCGGCGACGGCGCCTGCGCGGGCTGTGGAGAGAAGAGCGTCCTTCGGGCCATCGCTGCGTTGACCGAAGCCTACATGCGGCCCCTTTATCACGCCAAAGCCGACCGGCTTCAGGCGAAGGCCGCCGAACTCGAGAGATCAGGCGTCGAGAAGCTGGCCGCGCTCAAAGCGCGAAATCAAGACGAATACGACCTGCTGCGGCAAGCGGTGGCTCATTTGCTGATGGGGTTGGGCGGCGAGGATGAGAAAGATACCAAGGCCCGCATCGCGCGCAATGGACCGATCTCCGACCAGGAACTGATCAAAGCGATCGTGGCCATTCTGCTACAAGAGGCTTTCAACCACAAAAGCTTGCAGGCAATCGACGGGCGCCTGGCTAACGGCATGTGCGTCATGGCCATGGGTGCGCACACCGGCTGCAACACCGTTTACGGGTCCACGCCGCCCAATAACCCGCACCCCTATCCCTGGATGAACTCGCTCTTCCAGGACGGCGTTACGGTCGCCTGGCTCATGGGGGAAAGCTTCATTGTCGATCACGCCCGCCGCTCCGTGATTCCTGAGCGTCTTGCCGATGCGCTGCTCAGTCGCGAAAAAGATGTGATCACGCCGCGCGAATACTACGAGCTTTCGCACTTCAGCGACGCGTTAATGACCGATCAGGAGATTCTTGAGCTGCCCAAGGCGTGGGCGGTCGGTGGCGATGGCGGTATGGGCGACATCGGCTATCAGAACACGTCGAAGGTGATTCTCCAGAATCGTCCCAACCTCAAAGTGCTCATGCTCGACACTCAGCTTTACTCCAACACGGGCGGGCAAAATTCCGATTCGACGCCGATGCTGGGTGGCAGCGATATGAACGCGTTCGGAGCCGCGACGCAGGGCAAAAGCGTCGAGAAGAAGACCGTTGCCGAGACATTCCTGGCCGGACACGGATCGCCCTTCGTCGCGCAGATCTCAATCGCCAACGCGCCCAAGTTCTACCGCGCGATTCTCGAGGGCCTCGAATATCGCGGAACCGCCTTCCTGCAGTGCTTCACAACCTGTCAGCCGGAACATGGAGTGGCCGACGATATGGCCCTTGCTCAGGCTCAGCGCGTGCGCGACTCGCGGGGCGCGCCGGAGTTCGTCTTCAATCCGCGGCTCGGCGAAACCTATGCGGAAACGCTCGATCTCAAGGGCAATCCCTCGCCCGATAGGGATTGGTACGAGTCCAAGGTCAAGGGCGCGGAAGAGGTTTCGCGCTATACCGTCGCCCACTGGTGCCTTACCGAAGCCAGATTCCGCAACCACTTCAAGAAGATCAAGAAAGAGCAGGCGGACAAGCTGATCCCGCTGGAAAACATGCTCGTCCGCATTACCCAGCAAGATGTGGTGTATTGCCGCTACCTGCTTCCCGAACACCGCTCCTACGTTCCCGACTTCGGCGTGTGCATCAAAGTCCAGGGCGCGAATGGAGACGTCGACTACCGGGCGATCTCGCGGCAGCTTGTGCTGTTCTGCGTCGAGCGCCGTAAAGCGTGGCGCATGCTGCAGAGCAAAGCAGGCATGGTGAACAAAGACTACGCCGCCCAAAGGTCGATCTTGGCCGATGTCGATGCCGGCAAGATTTCCCAAGAGGAGCTGTTCGCACACGGGGAGCAGTTAATGAGGGATCGCGTGTAATCCGCCGGCGTGGCGAAGCCGGCTGAACCAAGGCCAAGTCCGGTCCGGGTCTCTTAAACAAGCCGCGCCGCACCTCGGTTCCTAGGTGATATGCACGATACGGGATTACTCCCGTATCGTCGGCAAGCCGGAAGTAATCCGTTTCATCCGTCACGCGGCCCGCTGGCGGTGATTCTCCGCTGTTCCCTCGCCGCTTCCAACTTCCGATCGCGCTCGGCCTGAATCCAAATGCCGCCTCAGAATGGCAACCTTCTCTCCCGGCGTGTAGTGCTTCCGTTGCTTCTTCATGTGTTCGCTCCGTTATCTTAACGGATGAACGCTTTCTCCATTTCCAGCGGAGGCAGGACATTGGGGCTCGGTCCGTGGATAATCGCGCCCGGTAATTGTCGAACGAAGTGCCTGTTGCATTGTTTGTGGGGGCATCGAATAGAGTAACTGTCGGCTCGCTCTATGCCGACCCTTAGATGCGACTCTCTACGACAGTAGGGACAGGTGGTGATAATGTCTTCGCACTCCAGCACCGCTATCCCTTCCAGACGTACTTGCCGCATGGACATGGGACCGACTCGGTTGGGCGCTTCTTTTCCAAGAGTTGCCGACACATTGGACAATTTCTTTGCCACATAATCTTGTCCTTCCTCAAGAGACTAACGCTTCGCGAGATAAGCGTCTGTTCAAGAAAGGACACGTTCATTTCGGGCTGTTTGCTTGGCGGGAGTGGAAACAACGTGCCGGGAGCGAAGTATAACCTGCCTCTCTGCTCCCCGTACATTCGTGAGGCGCGACAATGCGATGGCGCGCGAAGCAGTGCCTTAAGCGAAGGCATTTCGTTCGCCACCAGTATGCATAGACGGCGAACTCGAATGGAAACAGTCGCAAGGCTTCAATCTACCCGCGAAAGTATCGTTTCGGAAGCGGTTGTATGCTCCTTCTTTAACCGGTGCTGGACTGTGTAGTGCTCCCCTCTAAAACTGGACACCTCATCTAGGTAGAATCAGGGCCTCCAAAACAGGAGGCAGCATGATCCCCTTATTCCAGGACTGCACTAGGAAAGCCCCGGACTCCGCTCAGTTTCATTATCATCTAGGGCTGGCGCTCCTTGCCGCTGGTCAAAAAGACGCCGGGAGGGCTCAACTGCAAGCGTCCCTCCAGATCAACCAGCTGCGCCCGAACGAGAAGGAACGGGCCCAACAGGCATTGGCACAACCCAATTCGCCCTAAGCGTCTCTAAAAGCGGGCTGAGCCGCTCAACGACCAGAGGCTTGGGGATCTACTTTGTTGGTACGGTACCTACAACCTGAGCGAACACACGTGCGGAACTACCCGCTGCGGATCTACGACAAATTGGGCATCTCGAGCCGAGTGGAGTTGGTCCTATGCGGTCAGCGGCAACCCAGATATCCTTTCGGTACGTGCGGCATCTACTGAATGGTCAGTGTGAGTGTGGTGGAATGACTCACACTTCCGTTTGCCGTTGTGGAACTGGCTGTCACGGTGAGCTGAGTCGTTCCGATCGGAGTAGCAGCTCCAGTTGAAGCTGAGGATTTTCCACTGTTGCCGGCGCAAGCCGCCATGGAGATTACAAACAGCAGCAAAAGGCAGGCAGGAAGGATCGGTCGTGGTCTCCTGTTCATTTCACCCCAGCCGATGAGCATGCCAAGCATCGCTAAAAGGGTCGTGAGCGCCCCAAGCAGATAGGGAGGCCGGCGAGGGGCTGCAGGTAGCGATGGCAGATTCAGGCTCGCCGAATGGCCAACGGTCGTGATGGTTAGCGTGGTTTTGACGGTGTTCGCATCCGGGGTCACCGATGCTGGACTGAACGAGCACGTCGCCATTGCCGGCAATCCGCTGCATGAAAAATTGACCGCATTGACCAAGGACCCTTGCGGCGTGACACCCAGGCTGAAGGTCGCAGTGTTTCCGTCGGTGATGGTCTGGCTGGTCGGGGTCGCCGCCAGCGTGAAGTTCGGTGGATTCACGTTCACGGATAGCGGTGAAGAACTGCTCGCTGCATTGTTAGCATCACCGCTGTAGACCGCCGTGATGGTGTGAGATCCGATGGCAAGGGCCGTTGTGCTGTAGGTCGCCACACCGAAACCGTTCAACGTGACGGTTCCGAGCACGGTGCCGCCGTCTCTGAACGTCACCGTACCAGTTGGCACGACGCCGCCCGGCGCGGTCACCGTCGCGGTAAAGGTCACCGAAGCTCCTGAGTATAATGCATTGGCATTGGCCGAAATCGTGACCCCGGTGTTCTCCTGAATCTCTTCTGCAAGCGCCGCCGACGTACTCGTTAGGTTGACGGTGTCGCCGCTATAAACTGCAACTATCGTTTGAGAACCTACCGCTAGGGCTGTAGTGGTGAACGTGGCGATTCCCGAGCCATTCAAGGCGCCGCTGCCCAATGTCGTCGCGCCATTCTTGAAGGTTACACTACCCGTCGGTATGCCGGAGATTGCTGCGCTGACCTTGGCAGTGAGAACGACTGGAACGCCGACAAGGGCAGGATTCGCGCTCGAAGCCAGCGTTGTGATCGTGCCTTCTTGCACGGTCTGTGTCAGTACCATCGAAGCAGCTGGAAGATTCAGTGCGTCTCCGCCATACGTCACGGTAATGGAATGTTGTCCTGGACCAAGATTCGAGGTCGAGAAAGTCGCGACACCCGCGCCGTTCAGCGCAGCTGTGCCAAGTGTGTTCGTGCCGTCCTTGAATACCACCGCTCCGGTTGGTGTACCGCCCCCTGAGCCTGTCGCAGTCGCGGTTAACACTACCGCCGTTCCTGCCAGTGACGGGTTACCGCCGGATGTTAGGGAAATGGCGACATTCTCTTGAATGATCTCGGTCAACGGACCCGAAGTTCGGGCGAGGTTGTTCGCATCGCCACCATATGCTGCAGTGATGGAGTGCGACCCGACCGCAAGTGAACTTGTGGTGTAGCTCGCCATGCCTGAAGCATTCAAAGCCACCGGTGCGCCGAGAAGTGTGGAGCCGTCCATGAAGGTTACGGTTCCTGTCGGAGCTCCTGCACCTTGGCTCGCCGGTGCCACCGTGGCCGTGAATGTTACGGAGCTTCCGATCAGCAAGGTGTTTCCGCTCGAGGACAGTGCGATCGAGGCACTGCCCTGGGTTACGACAAGCTTGACTGTGCTACCGGCGCTCGCGTAGTCGGTCGAATCCGTTGGCGTAAACGTGACCGAAAGAGTTTGCATTCCCACGCCCAACAGCATTCCTGCCGCGGGAGCATAGGTAAACATCCCGGGAAGCGGGACACCGCCTACGCCCTTCGCCGTCGCGTCCAATTGTGCAGTCCCGAGCGCAGTACCATAAGTAATTGCGGACGGGGTGTTCCAGGTGATGGTCGGGGAAGCCTGACCGATGGTTACCACGATGGGTGCGCTTTGGCTCGATGCAAAGTTACCGTCACCCGCGTAAGAGGCGGTCAGGTTGTGCGGACCGGCGCTCAAGGAACTGATCGTGACCACGGCTTGTCCGGAGCTCAGGGAAGCCGTACCCACCGTGGTGCTCCCATCGTACAGCGTCACCGTGCCACTCGCCGTGTAGTTGTCTGTCGAATTCGGCGAAACCGTCGCGGTCAACTGGATGGACTGACCAAAGCTGAGATTCGTCGAGGATGAAATGCTCAGCGTTACCGTGTTCGTGATGGTTGTCCCGGTCAGCCCTGTCAGACTGGATGTACTCGGAGAATAGTTCGTGTCCCCGGGGTAACTCGCGTCAACGTTTTGCATACCTCCGCCCCAAGCCGCGATGCCGGAGGCCGTGGCGGTTGACACGGTGGTCGGGTTCCCAAGCAGAACGCTCGCAGACTGACTGCCGTTATTTGCAGTGGCTAGATCGATTTTGCCGTTACCGATGAGGTCGCGGGCAACGACACCGGAGGGATTGTTGCCGACCGACACGGGAGCTGCCGCCGAAAAAGTGCCATCTCCGTTGCCCAACAGAACCGATACTGTGTTATCTCCAAAATTCGCCACGGCGAGGTCCTGTTTGCCGTCACCGTTGAAGTCTGCAACGGTGATCGAGTCGGGATTCACGCCCGTCGCGGTGGTGCTGGAAGCGGGCGAAAATGTGCCGTCGCCGTTACCGAGCAGCACCTCCACCGTGGAGTCGGCGGAGTTCGTGACGGCCAGGTCTGGTTTGCCGTCACCGTTGAAGTCACCCACCGCTAAGGCGGACGGAGAGTTGCCGGTGCTCGGTGAGATTGCCGCAGTAAACGTGCCATCGCCGTTGCCCAAAAGCACGGTGATGGAATTAGCGCCGGAGTTCGTTATTGCCAGGTCCAGCTTGCCGTCTCCGTTGAAGTCCGCTACCGCCAAGGAAGAGGGACTTGCGCCGGTTGCGGGAGTTGAAGAGACGGCCGTGAAGGTACCGTCGCCGTTGCCCAACAGGATCGTCACAGCACTGTCGTTCGCGTTGACCACCGCCAGATCCAGGATGCCGTCTCCGTTGAAGTCACCGGCCGCAATAGCGTGCGGGGCACCACCGGTTGCAGGAGAAGCCGAGGCGGGCGTGAAGGTACCGTCGCCGTTGCCCAGTAGTATCGTTACGGTGTTGTCGTTGGCGTTGACAATTGCCAAGTCTTGCAGGCCGTTGCCGGTGAACTCTCCCACTACGATGGCAGAGGGAGAATTGCCTGTGCTGGGTGACGCCGCCGCGGTAAACGTACCGTCGCCGTTGCCTAGCAGAATAGTTAGGGTGTTATCGGTCGCATTGATGATCGCTAAGTCAGGTTTGCCGTCGCCATTGAAATCACCTATCGCGATACCGCTGGGGGCGTTCCCAGCGGGAACCGTCGAGGGCGACAAAAATGCAATCGTGGTGGCACCGGAACCCAGTGCCGCCGTGCCCAGGGCTAGATTGCTGTTGGAGGTATCGACGAAAGACACGTTGCCGGTGGGGGTGGCTGTACCGTTTCCCGTAACCGTTGCTGTCAGCGTATAGTTTCCGACGCTGCCCGAAGACGAAATCTGCGTTGCGCTGTTGTTGAGGCCGTTCACGGTCAGGGTTTGTGGTGTGGAGCTGCTACTAGTGTAGTTTGCGGTTCCACCGAAAACGGCGTAGATGGAGTGGCTTCCTGGCCCAAGGATCAAATTGATGGCTGCAGTTCCAGAGGATGTTAACGTAGCCGTGCCCAAGACTGCGGAACCCAAACAATACGGGGTAGTGCCGTCGCAGAAGGTCACCTGCCCGGGCGTGACTACATTGCCTCCGGCAGAGACAGTTGCCGTCAGGGCTACGGAAGTCCCGCTGTTTACCGACGTCGCGGACAAGCCCAACGTGGTTGACGAGGAACCCGCATTCACCGTTAGGGGCACAGAGGCACTTGCGGTTGTGTAGTCGGTTGTGTCACTCGGTGTGAACACGACAGAAAGCGTTTGCGTACCACCACTAGGTATGATGCCCGCCCCTGGTGAGTAAACGTATGTGCCTGGAAGTGGAACTCCGCCGACACCCACGGCTGTGGCATCGAGTTGCGTGGAGCTCAGCGGGGTGCCGTAACTGATGGGAGATGGCACACTCCAATTGAGAGCAGGGACGGCTTGATTGATGACCAGATTGACGGTTTGCGTGGCCGTGGTGTAATCCGTTGTGTCTGTCGGAGTAAACGTGACGCTAAGCGTGGCGATACCGGCTGGCAGCAGGGACCCAGAGCCCGGATTGTAAGCGAATGTACCCGGAAGAGCAGTTCCGCCCAGTCCTGTGGCCCAAGCGTTCAACTGCGCCGAGCTCAGTTGAGTGCCGTAAACGATGGGCGACGGCGTGTTCCAGCTGAGCACCGGAGTCAACGGACGGACTGTCAGACTCGATACCGACGAGGAGGCAGCGTAGTTCGTGTCCCCGGCAAATGAAATTTGAATGCCAGTCGGATAGGACCCAGCGGAAAGTGAGCCGAGACTAATGCTCACCGTGGCCACCCCGTTCGAGTTGGTCACCCCGCTGGCAGAAAGGGTGCCCGGCAACGTGAATTGGATCGTTTCTCCGCTGATCGGATTCGAGTTCGAGTCTGTCAGCGTGGCCGAAATGCTGATGGTGTCGCCGTAATTCGCTACTACCCCGAAAAATGGACCATTCAGATTCGTCGGAATCTGCGTCACCGTGAGTGCAGCGTAGCCGGTGGTGAACGTGGTGTAGTAGCTGCAGTTGTAGTATTCAGTGTCGCAGCAAGTGTCCCATCCACAGCTGTAACAATATTGATAGCTACATTCCTGATAGACGTAGTATTGCTGCAGGACTTGGACGTTGTAGGTCCCGGGAGTGGAAGTGATCTGCGCCGGCACCGCGACGTTCAATTGGGTGTCCGAAACCAAAGTGAGTTGCGCATTGTCATATCCCGTGCAGTAAAGAACGGTGTTCCCTGCCCCTTGATAGAAGCAAACTTCGTTCGAACCCTGAGTGAAGCCGGAACCGGAAATTTGTACCGTGACCGGATTTGGTGTGACGTCGAACGACGACGGACTCAAACTGATGGTTGCCCCCAAGTCGGTGAATCGGGTGTAGGCCGTGCGCTTCGAAGTCCCACCAACCGCTTTCACCAAAAAGGCTCGGTGCTTATCCGCGTTGTCGGTCTCGAAGGTGGAGTTGGAAATGTTGCCGTTCGCATCGGCCAGTGCGGTCAGGACCGTGGTCGGGTTGCCGTTGCTCACGGAGATCGTCAGAGTAACTTGCTCGCCCGGCGCCCAGCCCATGCCTGTGAGCGTCACCGTGGTATTGGGAGCATAGTCGGTGCGATCGCTGCTTACCGTGGCGTGGCGCGAGGCCTCGGCCGAGCTCAACGGTCCATGCGGTCCCTTACCGCCGGCAACACACACCCGTCCCTTGCCCCCTTGAAATGCGCCAAGTTCGCTGCTCGGCGTCAGCAGGTTCGGCAACGGCGAGGAAAGAAAAGACTCCGGGTCGAGAATGTCGGATGCAGCAACCGGACCTTGGGCGTTTCGTCCTCCAATCAGGATGAGATTTCCGTTGTTGGACGGGACGATCGCCGCATGATTCCACCGAGCCACGCTGAGCCTGTTAGACGCAAAGCCCATCCTGTTCCCTTGTACATCCAACAATTCAACCAGGTCGATGCCCGTCTTTCCGTCGGATGTTCCGCCGGCAAACACAACGTTGCCCCATAACACCATCGTAGCCGTGTGCGCATAGCGCGCTTCAGCGAGGAACAGTCCGGCGGACACGGTCCCCGCAGTGGGATCAAAATAGACTGTACTTGCCAGAGCCGTGGCTCCGTTGCGGCCGCCGACGATGAGTATGCGTCCGTCCTGGAGCAGCGTAGCCGTGTGCTGCGCACGCGGCACACCCAGTTGTGCACTCAATAGGATAAACAGGCCAGTTTGCGGATCAAATTTCTCGATCGAAACCAAACCCTTGCCACTCGCGTCTTCGCCGCCTGCGACCACCACGGTCCCGTCATTGAGCAGTGTCGCCGTATGATAACGTCGCGCTTGTGACATGCTTCCCAACGTCGTGAACATTCCAGTCCTCGGGTCGTAGGCCTCGGCGGATGCCAATACCCCGTTCGTGTCTTCACCGCCCGCGATAAGCACCCGACCATCGTCCAACAACAAAGCGGTATGATTCTTTCGTGGGCTAGTCATCGCGCCTTTTGTGGCCTGGGACGTGCCACTCACCGGATCAAAAATCTCCGCGGTGGCTAATATTCCGGCTGAGTTTTCGCCACCTGCAATCAGAACGGTGCCATCATTCAGCAACGTAGCGGTATGGTTCGCGCGGGCGGCCAACAAACTGCCGGCGTTCGACCATGCCTCCGTAGACTGCTGCGCGCGGCAGATGAATCCATTTGCTAGGATGATTAGGGATGCCAATGCAAAGCGCGCGGCAATACGACCGCGGGAAGCAGATCCAGGATTTCGCAAGGTAGAGTTCTCCTCAGTGAGCGCTACTTCGTACCCCTAAATTGATGGACTAAGACCCCGTCGAACGAATACGTTGCGCCCAAGGAAGCGAAAGAACTTGCAATTGGACGAATGCTAGCCACACTACGGAGAAGTTCTTTGCTGAACAATTGACCGGATGGACAGGTCTTGCGTAAACGCTGTTAGCATTCACGTGTCCATGCGCCTGCGCGTGCCCAAAAGATCTCTAGTCGTTTTTTGTGTGTTTCTGAAGCTTCCGTTATTAGTTCGTCACAATCATCGCTGCGGGGTGCTTTACTGCTTGGCCGAACAAAGGGATGTTTAGAAGGTGAGGCCGCGCTGCTTTTCAAAGACTCTGCAACATACCCTCGTTCCGCTCGTTTCCTGCGGGATTTTTGCCTTATTGGTCTCAGCGATATTCTTGATTGCCACAAGAAGGGCAGGCGCCTCGTCGACGTCTGCGCCGCAGAACGAACTTGCGGCCAACTTTGTTGACATTACGGCGGGCTCAGGAATCGACTTTCGATACCAGGCCTCACACACATCGAGGAAGTATCTCCTCGAGACCATGGGCTCGGGTGTGGCTCTCTTTGATTTCGACAACGACGGGCGCCTAGATGTCTTTTTTGCGAACGGAGCACCATTGGATGATCCAACACCTAGAAGGTCGCTTCCTCAAAAGTCCGGGCCAACATTCTGGAATCGTCTCTACCACCAAAAGCGGGACGGCACCTTCGAAGACGTTACCGAGAAAGCCGGCTTGCAAGGGACTGGATACACCATGGGAGTCGCCGTAGGCGATTACGACAACGACGGTTACGAGGATCTTTACGTGACCGCCTATGGCGGCAACACGCTCTATCACAACAACGGTGATGGCACTTTCACAGATGTGACACAAAAGGCCGGTGTCCGCGGCGGCGACTGGTCGTCAAGCGCCGCATGGATCGACCTGGATAACGACGGATACTTGGACCTGGTCGTGTTGCGCTACCTGGAGTGGGATTTTGAAGACGTCTGGTGCGGTGAGCACACCGAAGGTCATCGAGCTTATTGTCATCCGGACCTGTTCAAGCCTATTGCTCCCCTCGTTTATCACAACAATCACGATGGTACCTTTACGGAAGTCTCGCAGGAAATCGGTATTTCGAAACTCGGGAAGGGCCTGGGTTTGGCCATTGCCGATTACGATCGGGACGGACATATTGATCTGTTTGTCGCCAACGATTCCAGCCCGGAATTCTTGTACCACAACAGGGGTAACGGAACCTTTGAGGAAGTCGCCGAACGAGCGGGTTCCGCCGTCGATGCCAATGGTCACGTTTACGCCGGGATGGGAGTGGATTTTGCCGATTACAACAACGACGGCTGGCCAGATATCCTCGTGACCGATTTAGGCAATCAAGGTTATGCGCTCTATGAGAATAACCGCGACGGCTCATTTTCCTACACAAGCCTCGCCGCGGGCATCCGTCAAATGTCTCTTCTGCATTCGGGCTGGGGAATGCGCTTGTTCGATTTCGACAACGATGGATGGAAGGATATTTTCGTCGTGCAGGGGCACGTTAACGACATAATTGAACAGACCCGACCCAATGTCCATTACCGTGAGCCGATGTTGCTCGCACGTAATACCGGCGAAGGATTTGTCGATGTTTCCACACAATCCGGCACCATTTTTCAGCGAGCCTGCGTCGCTCGGGGGATGGCCCTGGGAGACATCGACAATGACGGTCGGTTAGACGTCGTCGTCAGCACCAACGATGGTCCCGTTTATCTTCTCCATAATGAAACCAAAACGCAGAACCATTGGTTGCTTCTCAACCTTATCGGCCATAAGAGCAACCGGGACGCGATCGGGGCGCAGGTCTCCGTAATTACCGCTGACCTGCGGCAAACGGCAACCGTAACAACGGCGAGCAGCTATCTTTCTTCGAGCGACAAGCGTTTGCATTTTGGGTTGGGCAAGGAAAACAATGTGGAAAAAATTGAAATCCGTTGGCCGAGTGGCGTTGTACAAACCTTAAAACACGTCCCAGGAGACCAGATCCTCCAAATTGACGAGCGCAGATGACCGATTTGCCTACGACCAACTTGGCAGATAGGCGGTAGAAGTCGAGAGAACACACCGTGCGGAACTACCTGCTTCGGATCTATGACAAATTGGGCATTTCGAGCCGGGTGGAGTTGATCCTCTATGCAGTCAACAGCACGGAAGCAAGCGCGGCGGCGACGAATCCTAGAGCATATTCGGCTTCGGCATAACGACTTCCTCAATCCCCGGGCTGTAGAAGAAAAAAGCAGAACCGGCCGAAACCGGTTCTGCGCTCGACCAGCGCGGTGGATTCTGGCCGTACGGTTCCCCTCGTTGAAGTTCGCATGATTACAAAGGCCTGTGGCGTCGAATTGGTCCTGTACGCCGTCAGCGGTACCGATTTAAACCCGGTTCGAATACCTGTACGCGAAGCTTGACTCTCAGGAGAAAATGCTCACCACCGTTCTGACAGTACGGAATCAAAACGGTACGGAAAAGGCTGACGAATTCTACGTCCTGCGTTAAACAGGGACAGAGTCGCGAGGGTGGCCCGTTACGGCACGCGAGGTGAGTTAGGAATTTGGATGGGCATTGACTTCCGTACGACGTTTCTCCACTGCCTCGTATAATCGATGCGCGTTGTCCACCGCGACACCAATTTGTTTTGCAGTCCTACTGATGCGGCGAGTAAGATCGCTGCCGCAAAGAATATCTGCTCGCTTTTCTCCATGGCTTCCTCCTCGCCACCGACGATTCTACCCACGAATCAGCCCAACGGCGATAAAAGAGTGATTTGTCTTCTAGGCGGTCACCGCAGTTTATTGTCACAGCGAAATAGCTTGCAGTATGCCTGTTACGATTAAACTGCCAACGCAAAGCAAAAGCACGCAAGTAGGATAATCAAGCGACAATACAATGGGCGCGACACGAATTGCTGCTGACTCGCTAACGCCTCAAACTCGGATCTTCATATCAACTCCCCCCGACCAATCGCGTTCTTGCATTTTATTATTCCGCTTGGCTGCAATAAAGTTCCAGAGACCTCGGCGCGCCAGCTTCATCTCGGTTACATGAAAAATTTTGATCTACGAATCGCAAAATCAAGGACGCTCGTCCTGTAACTCGATTCTTCCTGGTTCGTCTAAGTGATGTGTGAATAAAACCATCCCGCAGTGATGAGTAAGGTGCACCTAGCCATCACAACGGAAAAAACAAGGAGCTGTTTATATGAGAATGTCGAGGATTGGAGTTACTCTTTTTGGAGCGGCGCTCTTCTTTTCAGCGAGCGCGTTCGCCGGAAACAGCGACGAGGGGACACTCCGATTGGGCGAGAAAGTTACTGTAGACGGGGCTCCGCTGAGTCCCGGCAATTACAAGGTCGAATGGAACGGAAACGGACAAGATGTTCAGGTCACTCTCCTCCAGGGCAACCGCAAGGTCGCCACTTTTCCAGCGCACCTAACAGATGAAACTGCGGCCTCCAACACCGACGCGTACAGCGCCACGAATCAGCCCAACGGCGATAAGAGTTTGACCACCATTTACTTTGGCGGCAAACATTACTCGCTGCAGGTCGAACCAGCCGCCGCGAACCAACAAAGCCAGCAAACCAATACAAACTCGGGGAATTAAAAGATTCTTGCTACAGGCGCATTATCGGCGTAGCGTTACCCTTAAGTACCAGCGATTGGCTAACCTCCGTCAAGCTAATCGAAACACCGGGAGGCAGGTTGACCTGGCTTGCCTCCCTTCCTTTTGCAGCTAGGATTTGATCGAACTACACCGACACCAATCTTCTTCCGCTCTCGCTCCGGATACTTCGAGCGCGCTTTCTCGGCGAGTCGTTTTGTTTTGAAGGCCTGTGACAGGAAAGTGATCTCGCCCTGGATATATTTGAACAACAGCCACTGCTCATGATTTTTGGGCATCTCGAATTTATAGCACGGACATTACTTGTGTTCTAGGCGACTTGCCTCCGATCCGCAATAGGACGACGCTTTATTAACGGTTTGGTGGGGCTGACAATAGCTCACGTTCCCACTCCAGGTTACCGTTGCCAGTCCACTAGCTCCTTTCGGCCCCATCTTTTTCGTTGACACATCCTGGACCGGGCCTAGTGTCCGACTGCCGGGATCCGTCGAAGTAACCATGCGAGTAGTCTTTGATAGGTTCCCGGTCCTGCCACTTATGAGAACACGGACGTGACCACCGTCACAGAGTTCATGGTTGCCCAAACATTCGCTTTCTACATGAAGGAAATGCACGAACTATTTGAGGAAGCAAACCGTGCGGATCAATTTCTCTTTGCGAGGGACCGAAATCACTTTGTGGCGGCTCTTGGCACATTACTCGAGACATCCTTAGTGGATACCTCGACATATTATTAGGCTGTGTTGCTACGCTTGCGTCGCCACACGTTGGAAATTAGAAACGCTGCTCCAAGACGATTCTATCGGCAATGCTCCTCTTGTCTTAAAGGCATAGAACGAAATTGGAGGGAGTGCATTGTGCCCGCGTTGACTTGCCCCCGGCCTCAAACTAAGATAACCGCCGCATGGCTGACGCTCAGTCTCTTCTTGGCCAAACCGTATCCCACTATCGCATCCTCGAGAAGCTGGGCGGTGGCGGCATGGGAGTGGTTCATAAGGCGCAAGATACGCGCCTGGACCGCTTCGTCGCTCTCAAATTCCTACCTGAAGGCGTAGCCCATGACGCACAGGCGCTGGAGCGATTTCGGCGTGAAGCTAAAGCCGCTTCGGCATTAAATCACCCCAATATCTGCACGATCTACGACATCGGCGAACAGGATGGCAAACGCTTCATTGCCATGGAACTTCTGGAGGGCGAGACGCTGAAGCATCGCATCGCCGGGCGGCCCATGGAACTCGAAACGCTTTTGGATCTCGCTATCGAAATCTCCGATGCTCTGGACGCAGCGCATGCCGAAGGCATCATTCATCGTGATATCAAGCCTGCGAACATCTTTGTTACCAAGCGTGGCCATGCCAAAATTCTTGATTTTGGTCTGGCAAAGGTTTCCTTTCCGAAGATACCGTCGGCAACAGCTGACAGCGCTCGCACCCTGGGGGCTGGGGAAGAATATGTCACCAGCCCAGGAACAGCATTAGGAACGATTGCATACATGTCGCCGGAACAAGCGCGGGCTCGGGAGCTTGATGCGCGCTCGGATATTTTTTCATTCGGCACGGTGCTCTACGAGATGGCAACGGGCACACTGCCATTTCGTGGAGAGAGCACCGCGGTCATATTCGAATCCATACTCAGCAAGGCGCCGATACCGCCGGTGCGCTTAAACCCCACCGTGCCAACAAAGCTGGAAGAGCTTATCGAGAAGGCGCTCGAGAAGGACCCCGGCCTGCGGTGCCAGACTGCTGCCGAACTCCGCGCCGATCTGAAGAGACTCAAGCGAGACATTGATTCGAACCGTCACTCGGCAGCCGAAAGAAACGAGTCCTCCAATGCGCATGCGTCTGTGGCCGCGCCGTCGAATAAATCGGTTGCCGTGCTTTATTTTGAGAATCAGAGCGGTTCGAAGGAAGACGAATACCTGCGTGATGGCATCACCGAGGACGTTTTAACCGAACTCTCGAAGATCCGGGGGCTGAACACTTTTTCGCGTCCCACCGTTCTGGCTTTCCGAGACAAGCCAGTGACTCCTGCGCAGATCGGCCAGCAGCTCGGTGCGGCTTATGTCCTCACCGGCACCTTGCGCCGCGCGGGCGCACGCCTGCGGATCAACACCCAGCTTGTGGATACCCGCACCGATTTTCCGGTCTGGTCCGAGCGCTTCGATCGGGAGATGAAGGACGTTTTCGAGGTACAGGACGAAATAGCGCGGAAGATCGCCGAGGCCCTGCGCGTGACGCTTACCCCGCAGGAACTGGAAGCGCTGTCCGTCAAACCCACGGAAAACCTGCAAGCCTACGACCTGTACCTGCGGGGCAAAAGATACGCGCGACGGCAGACACGCCAGGACCTTGAGTTCGCACTGCAGATGTTCGAAAACGCGGTGAGCATAGACCCCAGTTTCGCTCTGGCCTACGCGGCCTGTGCCAACGCGTGCGCTATGTTCTACTGCAATTTCAGCCGCGATATGGTGTGGGTCGAGAGGGCGCGCGAAGCTTCCGGCAAGGCGGTGGCGCTGCGGTGGGACCTGCCCGAAGTACAGCTGAGTCAGGCTTGGGTCCTTTATGCAGCCGAACTGCACGATGAAGCCGTGCGCATGGTAAAGAAGGCGATCGAACGCAAACGGGACTGCGAGGGCGCGTACTACCTGCTGTGCCGCTCCCTGTTCGCTGCGGGACGCCACCGCGAGGTTCTCGACGTTGCCGAAGCCGCAATTGAAGCAAGCGGTGAAGACTACAACGTCTATGTGCCCATCCTGAACGCTAGCGGCGCGATGAACAAACAAGAGGTGAGGCTCGAAATGTCCCGGAGATTTATCGCCGCGCTTGAGAACCATTTGAAGCAAGTGCCCGAGGACCCCAGGGCGCGCGTCCTGCTGGGCGTCAACTACGCGAGGGCGGGACGTGAGCAAGACGCCATGCGCGAACTCAACCTCGCCATCACTTTGCGCGCCAACGAGGCGTCGATTCTTTACAACGTAGCCTGCGCATTCTGCGATATGAAAAAAAAGCCGGAAGCCCTGGATGCCTTGGGGAAGGCGTGGGAAGCTGGTTTTCACGACGCCGTGTGGGCGCGTCGTGACCCGTCGCTTGCCCTCCTTCGCGGTGACCCGGAATTTGAGCGCCTATACCCAGAGAGGGCCGTCCCACCACCCGGTCCCGGTTCCCGCTAGCATTTATTTCTGGTTCAGAAGATAGAGGTCCGCACGGCCGCCGGGACGCGCATACACCACAATCGTTAGATCTCTCGAAAAAATCGTACGCATTCCCGCCCGACGCCAGCGGAAACGCAAACGGCAATGTCAGCGCCACTTGCGGCGTCCCGGACGCCTTCCCGCTCTCCCAACCCAACCTGCATCGAAAACAAAGGCTAAATCGCTCGCTGAGGTTTGATCAGCCGGAACACGATCCTGGCTAGGTTTTGACCGAGCACGGTCAAACAGATTGCTTCGCCCGGGGAGGTATTGTCGAATCAAAGCATTGGCTGGTGTTGCGTGGACGGTCTGAGCTGGCACCGTTAATCAGGAGTTGTCCGTCGCAGGCTCCACAGTCCGCGCACCGAGAGGATGACGGAGATGAGCGCGGCCACGCCGAGCGCGATGATCGTCCAGATGAAGAAGAAGGCTCCGCTGGACTTGGCGATTTCGCCGCCGACACCCTTCCCCGTCATGTGGAGGACGGGGACAAGCAACCCAAGGAGAGACCCGAGGAGTATTATGACGTACCCCGATCGCCGTCCGGCGAGCACTAGCGCTCCGTAAAGCCAAACGACAAAGATGGGCACTGCAGTTAGGTCTGAGAATCCTCCCTTTCGAACCCGCGGACGATGTCGTCGGTCAGGTGAAACGTCATGAAGAGGATCGAGAGCAGAGACGTGATGGTTAGCAAGAGGTTTTTCTTCATTTGGCTATTCTCCGTGTCAAACCGTACGGGGCTAGGCGACTAGTTCCGGGTTGCCGACGGCCCGCTCCGAACTAACTGCTGGCTTCAACGCTGACCAAGTCCACGCCTGCCAGACATTATGAGGGGGGAATCTCCCCGAGGCTTGGATACTGACCTTATACGGGGAGACCAACGAAAAAGTTCCATGGGGACCGCGTTACCTCTCGCCGATCCGTCGATTTCGGGTCAACTCCCGGGAAGTCGGGAAATCGGGAAAAGTAGCTCACAGTACCAACGCTCCTGGCTATTCAGCGTCAATTCATAAGTGAGCCGGGCGGACTGTTATCATGTTCGCCATAGCCATGGAGGACAAATGCGAATCTGTCTCTCGGCCTGCTTCCTCGCCTTTTTCTGTGCCGCGTCTCTAGCACATCAATCCTCGACGTCCGGTCAATCGCGGCAAGACGGTGTCGATCCGCGAGGTGACCATGTCATGGGCTCCTCGCATGACTTGACCACGCATCATTTCCATTTGCTGAAGGACGGAGGCGAGATTGTTGTAACCGCAAACGACCCGAAGGACACAGCGAGCGTTGAGCAGATTCGAGTGCACCTGAGCCACATTGTCAGCATGTTCTCAAACGGGAATTTCAACGCCCCAATGGTGATTCACGACACAAACCCGCCGGGCGTGGCTACAATGATTCGTCTGAAATCTGACATCCGGTACACCCTGTCTGAAGTACCGCAGGGTGCAAAGATTCGGATCAAAACATCAAGTCCGGAAACGACAGACGCCGTGCACGCATTTCTGCTGTTTCAAATCGTGGACCATAAAACCGGCGATTCGCCAGCCATCGCAGATTAGTGATTTTTTTCCGTTTGGTCCCGGGAAGTCGGAAAATCGGAAATCTCTAACAATGTCGGCCCTGTCAAATCCTTCTTGAAGCAGACCTCTTCCTCCACTCCTGCGAGTGGTCTTATTTGTTCTTGATCTTCTGCATCGACGACCACGGCTCGCTCATAATCTTTCGGTCGGCTTCAGTCCGACCTAAACATCTCTTCGATCGGTACTTCGACCATGATTAGTAATTCAAACTCCCTTTGCAGGGAGCGGGACGCCCAGTCAAGTGGACGGCGCTCTACTTCACGCCATTTCCGATTCCGAGCTGTCCCGCGTACGAACCGAACTCTAACGACGGTGAATACTCACAACCATTCCGCCACATCCAGTACAACCGAACCGCCAGCCGGCGTCCCATCGCTACCTTGGCTATGCTTTTGTGTCGACGCATCGCCAGGTGCATGTACCGACGTCTCCAGTCAGGATGAATGCGCGCCGCAGCTTGGGCTGCCTCCACCAACAAGAAGCGCAACAACGAATTGCCTTGCTTGCTGATGTGTCCAAGTCGCTGCTTGCGAGCACTGGAATTCTCACACGGAATCATCCCCACGTACGTGCCGATCTGCTTGCCGCATTGAAACCGCGTCGGAGTTCCGATGATCAACACGTAGGCGAGTGCCGTCAGCGGACCGACACCGGGATGAGTCATCAGCCGCAGCGCCTCAGGTCGCTTCCTGGCTTCCCGCTCGACGGCTGCAGTTAACTCCTCGATGATCGGATTCATACGGTCGAGCAACCCCAACAACTCTTGCCGACGGCGACTGGCCCAAGGAGCTAACGAGAGTTTCTCTAACACTACTCGTCCTCTTTCGCTGAATAGTTTCTTCTTCCAGCGATAGCCCTCGTTCATCGCCAAGGCATGCAACTGATTCATGATCCGCGTGCGCATCTGCACCAACCGATGACGGTGCCAGAGAAGTTGTCGCAGATCCCGATTCTCCGGGTCCGGCATCCAAATTTGCGGAAAGTTATTTTCCCGCAAGAGCCGGAGTAGGAGTCGGGCGTCCTCACGGTCGTACTTCTGCTTCTTCACGCGCTTGGCTTTGATCTCCGCAGGGTCTCCGATCCACAGCTCGAAACCCAATTCAGCCAGTAGCCGCTCGAACCAGCGTGAACATCCGGTAGCTTCCATGCCTACCCGCACGCAAATTCCTCGCAGCTTCAGGTCTCGATAGAATTTCTCTGCTTGTCCATCACTGTGGTTCAGTTCCTGCTCACCGCACTCACCAGTCTCTTCCACAAAAAATGCAATCGTCTGAAAGCTCGGGTGGTAGTCTACGCCTATCAACATCATGTTCGGCTCCTTTCTCCCGAACCTGTGGTCGTTACGCAACCGCAGTCTACTCGGGTCGAGGAGCCGACATTGTTATGCAATCAGGTGGCTCATAGTACCCACATTGACAGAGCTCCAGTGGTTTTCTACGTCTTCGCTGAAATAAGAGTATCCACATTGACGGCTTTCCAGTAAGGGCATTACTCATCCAACTGGTCAATTGTGCGCGGTTGCCAGTGATTACGATTTTGAGAGCGCGCGATCGACGGAGAAGGCTCCCGAGCCTTTGATCATGATGACCAGCGCGATAGCGACCGCCAGGATGTGATATTCGTAGCCCTCGCCCTTTTGCTGACCGTACCAGTTCGCGAAGAACCCGAAATGTCTATGGACCATGGCAACGGCCACCACCATATTGCAGGCGATGCCAAAGGCAGCGACGCGACCGAGAAAGCCGAGCAGCAAACCGATGCCGCCGAGGAATTCCGCGGCGATAGCCAGTATGGCGAACGGAGCGGGAATACCCAACTGATGAGTGAAGAAACCCATGGTGCCGGAAAAGCCGTAGCCACCGAACCAGCCGAGCGCCTTCTGGGCGCCATGTGCGAAAAATACAACGCCAAATGACAGCCGAAGAATGGTCACGGCAAAATCGTCCGTCGTGTTCATAAGCTTGCGAAACATAGGCGTCCTCCTCTTCATGTAACCCTTCCGAAAGTACCGCGCAGCCTAGTAGATTTACTTGCTAAGAAGACCGTCATCGAATTTGACACTTCCGTGTGCTCCGTTGCAAAACGGTTTGTTCTCGGACGCTCCGCAGCGGCAGAGCGTTACGCGATTTCGCTTTCATAGCGTTTGCCGTGTGACTCAACGGTGATTCCCCCGCGCACCCAGAGCGGTCCACTGCATTCCATTGCCGGATCTTCCACAACGCAAATTGAGGGAGGCAGAGAGTGCTCGATCTCCTTGTGCGTTTTCTTGTCGTGCAGGACTAAGCGGCCCGCCGGGCAATGCATCGCCTCGCGAATCACCAGTTCCTCGGGCTCATCGGTCCTTTCAATGAGCGACCAGATTTTCCCGCCCGGATCACAGAATCGTGCGAACGCACATAGGTTTTCAGCATCGCTAAGCACCAGAGTTGGCCCCTCAATTATTTCCGCCTGTCGGGCGTAAGGCACACGGCTCGCGGTCTCACGGCCATCGAACCCGATCTTGGTATGCGAACCATCACAGAATGGTTTGCTCTTGGAATGACCGCAACGGCATAGCGCATAGCTGGATTTCCCATCAAATGGCTCGCCTTCCTTCCATTCCCAGGAGAATCCCTCCCTGTTGGGGGTGATGATCTGAATCGCGATAGGTACATCTCCCGAAACCATGTACGGTCCATCCTTGGTCGCGACAATCTTCTTTCCCTGCATCGGTTCTGCCATTTGCATCGCTCCCGTACTGCCTCTGTTTGGCACCTGCGAATTCACAGGCAGCATCTCGCGCAGTGTAACTCTGCAAAACGCTAGACCCTTTGAACTATACAAAGCACTGCGCGCGACCCGTTCGACGCGGATTCTACCATGCTATATTTGTCTTCATTCGTTTTTACTGCCTATCTAGTCGTTCCGCTAGCCATGTCGGACGCAGTATTTTTCCAGAGTCGAGAAATCGGAAACTTGGGTACCGTGAATTCCCGCTGCGGAAACCCCGGCGCAAACACGTTGACGGAAAGTAAAACTTATTTAGGCGGCCTGATTGCGCTGAAGTATGTGAGCGGGTGCGGGGGAAGACTGCGGTTGAAGCTAAGAGTACAAATAAGGTAAGCGTAAGCGCCAGGAGCTTGCAAGGCTTCCCGAGCGGCCACGGGGCGAAAACCGAAGTACTGATACGTATTTGGACGGTTAGGCCGTTCTATAAAGGGGAGAGTCAAGAGAAAAAACATCTGCGGCGACTGGAAGGAGCAAAAATGTTTGCTGCGCTCTCCAGCCCATGTCCTGTTGAGAGACTCTGGGGTGTTCGCTCTTCGTAGATCCATTCTGTTATCGTGACGGCGCTTTCGGATTCTGAAGCAAGACAAGCTGCGTGGTTGAAACGTGTCAACCATAGTTCTATCTGAGGCTCAAGGCCTATAGCTTTTTCTGGTTATCCGAGGGGGCCTATAGTTTACCAAGAGACTCGTGGTGCTCGGAGCACACTCTCTGCCTAACGGGCTAATGGAGACTCACCCTCGAACCAAAGCGTCAGAAGAACTGAAAAGCCATCACCAGAAATAAATCCAGCAAAGGACGATTCTCGATCCGACGCTCAAGCTGCTTGTTGTTTCAGATGTTCAGCGTCGAAACAAACTCCTTTCTTCCAAACCAGCAAAGTGACGGCGGCGATCTTGCGCGCCAAGGTGAGCCGCGCCAAATGCGGTTTCACGCCTCGGCTGACGCAAGCTTGGTAAAAATCTTGGAAAGGTCCTGCGGTCGAGGCGGCTCGCGTCGCTGCACCCTTGAAGATATTTTTCAGATCGTGGTTGTGGTTGATATTGAGCCCGCGGACGGCCAGAACTTTCTTGGAGCGTTTGAACTGGCCACCGACGATGCGGTATTCCCCGCTGCGGTACGTCCGCAATGCCAAACCGCAGTAGGCCCACAGTTGTCGCTTGGTCCGGAAGCGGTTCGGTGTCTGCATCAGCGCAAGCAGCAGAACGGCGCGGATGGGGCCGATGGAGGGAATCTGCCGCAGCAACCTCATGTTCAGATGCTTCCGGCCTTCCGCCAATAGTTCTCGCCGCACGCCCTGGCGCAATACCGCTAAGGCGTCGAACTGCTGGTAATAGAGTTCCGCACGGCGGCGTACACCCACTTCCGAAATCTTCGCGAGCCATTCCGCACGGTAGCGCGGTGCGTAGACCTGCTTGCCGGCACAAGGAATGCCCCAGCTTCGGTAGATGGCCTTCAGCCGACTTCCATGATAGGTCTGTGTCAAGAGGCAAAAAGCTCTCCCGACGCGCTCAGGAGGAGCGCGGGTGTAAATTCTTTTTTCTTCTCAGCGCGGGTGTTGGCCTCACGGCCGTGGTTTCTATTCGTGAATAGAACCAGACTTCCATTTGCTGGCGCAGCGATCCGCTGCCCAGATGATTGAGTGTGTGTTCTCCTGCCAGTCTCGAAACTTATCAACGGGAGCATCGCGAGCTTTGCTCTCGTGCCCAGTCGGCTTAACGGCGAGACCTGGCAGGCTCGCGCTGAAAAAACTCTTCTGCCCTAGCCTAGGCGGCAGTGCAGGTCTCCCGGTCCAACACCAGGAAATGGGTTTGCCCGCGATCCACGGCCATCAGATAGGCCACCAACTTCCGTGCCACCGCGAGCGTCGCGCGATTGGCATTGCCTCGTTGTTTCTCTCGGTCATACAGCAGCGCCAGGCTGGGGCTATAGCGCGGCGCCATCTTGGCTGCCTCAATTAACGTCGTCTGCAGATGCTTGTTGCGCTGCTTCGACAGCGGCGTGCGCTGCACGGTGTTGCCGGAATCTTTCTGTTCGCCACACAGCCCGCAGTAGCTCACGGCTTTCTTGATCGACGAAAAGCGCTGAACCTCGCCCACTTCCAGCGCCCAGGTCAACGCGGTGATCGGCCCGATGGCCGGAATGCTCATCAGCCGCTCGACACGTTCGGCCAACAAGCGATCGTGGCGTAGCGAACGGATCAGAGCGTTCTCCGTTTTGCCCAGGCGCACCACCATTTCGCGACACTGCCGCAGCAGCGAACGCAGCCCGGCATCAATCTGCGGATTCGTCGCCAACAGCTCGCGGAAATAATCGGCCTTGTGCAAACGCTGTTTGTTGTAGACCACGCCGGCTTCCATCAGCAGCGTGCTGATTTTGATTTTCATCTGCACCATCTGGCGCACCAGCAAGTTCCGGTAGCGCAGGGTGCGCCGCCGTTCGCGAATGGCCGTCGGAGCCATATAGCACTCCGGCAGAAAATCACAGCGCAGAGAGTCGCAAATCTTCCGGGCATCCACACGGTCGTTCTTCTTTTTCGCCAGGACAATGGCGCGTAGCATCAGCGGATGCGCCACCTTCAGCGCGGCGGCATGCGGTTTCAAGTGATCGTAGATCCAGCCGGTGAACATGGTCGCTTCCATCGCCGCGCTCCACGGCTGTGGCAGTGATTTCATCCAACGATCTAAATCAAAACGTGTGGCGGGAATCCATCCTTCGGAATGAATGCGGCCACTGCTGTCTTTCACGCAGTAGCTGATCTTCCGCTTGTGTACGTCCAGTCCGATGTAATACATAGGTTCCATGGGGGAGCCTCCTTGGTGTTCTGAATCAGCTTCGCGGCTGAGTTCAGCTTTTCTACACCAAGCGCTTCTCCCTCGACCTATACATTCAAACTCATCACCCGCGTCAAATCACGAGTGATCGTAAGGTAGCTGCGTGCCAGTTCCTTCAGCGTGCGCATACCCTGTTCGCCGTGGTACACCGGGTTGAGCTTGTTTAGATACAGCAGCTCGGACAGCTTGCGGGCATCGATGCGGTCACTCTTGTTCCCAGCTTTCAACAGGGCATTCTTGCGCGGATCGCAGGCCACCACGCGGGTGACGTGAGGCTGGAGCAGATCGTACAACCACGCCGCCCAGGTGCCTTCTTCAAAGGTCACGTGCAAACTGCCGCGCAGGCCACCAATAAACTGAAGGATCGTCTCGGCTTTCGTTTCGAGAATGGCCTCCATCACCAAATTTCCGTGCGAATCCCGAACGGCCACCGAAATCGTTGCCTGATGCACATCCAGCCCAATATACTTGGCGTCATTCATGAGGGCGCTCCTTGTTGTTGTAGGCGTTGATACAGACGATCAAAACCTACTCCACTCGGGCGCCCTTTTATAATGCGTTTACCAGGACTTGAAGTCACCTACGCAGATATTCTGTTGTGCCAAACTGGTGCTAGTCGAAATTAAGTGGAGGCACAGACGCATGAGACGCAGAACTATTCAGATGGTCGTCGGCTTTGCGCTGGTCGTGGTCGGTTGGGTTGTGGGAAGGGCCCAGACGCCTGCGCCAGAATTCACGCTGGCGATTGAGGCTCCGTCCGGACGCACGATGGTTAAGTGTGTTCGGGGATGTACCTTGCAGGGCGGTCGCGACGAGGGCAACCCCAACAACAAACCAACAGAAAACTATGAGTTCGAATGCGGGGGCGCGTCCCCTCCGCGCTGCAGCGCCACCGTGAATGGCTGGTTGAAACACCAGAACTCCCGGTAAGCCCTAACTGCGTCTTCAACGCGTCGCTAGTGCCAGAAACTTGTCTAGAGTTTCCCACTTTGCCAGTGTGATTCCGGGATTCGATTCGGCAAGCTAAGGCCGCTAACGACATGGCGCTTCGTGCCCGACGGTAAGCATGGCTCCGGTACTGGCGATCACTAGTCTGGTGGCAAGGACCTCGTAGTAACGGTTCTTTGACCCCGTTGGAGAGTTTTTCAAACCGTTCGTCACCGGGCCGAAACGAATCCCTATTCCCATTAAAGGAGCACAGGGATGAGCACGGACAAGAAGCTGTGGCGAAATCGAAAAGCAAAAAAGGAGCTCGCACGACGGTTGCAGTCGGAGAACCCGGGTCTGGAAGTGGTCCATCCGCACGCCGCGGGAATCGATGTAGGCAATGGCGCCCACTATGTGGCGGTGCGGCCAGACCGCGACCCACATCCGGTGCGCCGCTTTGAGTGCTTCACCGCGGATCTCTATCGCTTAGCCGAATGGTTGCAGAGTTGTGGAGTGCAGACCGTGGCTATGCAGTCGACCGGTGTCTATTGGATTCCCCTGTATAACATTTTGGAAGAACGTGGGTTCGAGGTTTATCTGGTCAACGCCCAGCACACCAAGAATCTGCCTGGACGGAAGAGCGACGTGCAGGAAAGCCAATGGCTGCTGAAGCTGCACACCTACGGATTGCTGAACAACTCCTTCCAGCCCCCGTCCAAGATTCGGATTTTACGCACCTACTGGAGGCAGCGGCTACAACACGTCACCGGAGCGGCCACCTGTGTGCAACGTATGCAGAAAGCGCTGACGCAAATGAATATTCAGCTCGCCAATGTGATCAGCGATCTGAGCGGGGTGACCGGGCAGTTGATCGTGCGAGCCATCGTCGTCGGAGAACGCGACCCGCGGAAGCTCGCGGAACTCAGTCATCCGCGAATTCAAGCCAGCCGCACAGAGATTGCCAAAAGCCTAGAAGGTACTTGGCGTCCCGAACTCATCTTTGTTGTGCAGCAGGAACTCGAGATGTATGACACCTACCAGCGACGGGTGGCCGAGTGCGACGAGCAGCTACAGAAGCACCTGGCTTGTTTTGTCGGCACAGTCCCGCCTCCCGTGAAAGAGGACTTGCCTCCCAAAAAGAAGAAAAAACAAAACAAGAATAATCCGCACTTCCATCTGGCCGACGAACTACAGCGCATCACCGGAGTGGATCTGACGCGCATCGATGGCGTCGATGTGATCGTCGCGCAAACGGTCATCAGTGAAGTGGGACTGGACATGCGCCCATGGAAAACCGAGGCGCACTTTGCTTCCTGGCTGGGTGTCTGTCCAGACAACCGCATCAGCGGCGACAAAGTACTCGCACGCAGAACTCGTCACGTGCTCAACCGTGCGGCCACGGCTCTTCGTCTCGGGGCCTCCACCCTACTGAAAAGCCAAACGTATCTTGGGGCACAATACCGACGCTTGCGCAGCAAGCTCGGCGCTCCCAAAGCCATCACCGCCATGGCTCATCGGTTGGCCCGACTCGTCTATCGAATGCTGAAGTACGGTCAGCAGTACGTCGATAAGGGCGCGGAATACTACGAACGAAGAAACCGCCAGCAACAAATCGAGTTCCTCAGAAAGAAAGCTGCCCGACTCGGCCTGCAGCTCGCACCAACTCAGTCCTCATAAGAAGTTTCTGGAGAGTCGCCAAATCGGAAAAAGTACGGACCAGTACCAACTTCGGCGGTAACCCCGTTAATCGGGGGTTCGCGCAGGATGAGCCATCGTGGCCCTAAGCGACACAGCGGGGACCAAGTTATTGGCAATCGGGCATCGGATTGAGTGACGAAGCGGAATTGCACAGCGGCAAAGGGCGAGTCATGTGATGGCTGACGATCCACAAGCCTTCTGAATTGACCAAGTACACCAATTTGCGGCCGTCGTCGGGAGTGAAGGCAGTAACACCTTTGAAGGTCTTAAGCACCTTAACGTCTTTGGGGTTGGCCAAGTTGAGCAGTTGTAGGGTATAGGTCGGAGTTGGCGCGGGGTGCTCTGCGCCATCTGGGACGACAGATATCGCGACGACGGAGTTACCTTCCGGCGGCTGTATGGGAGCATACCCCTTCATTTCCTCTCGATTTACCAGAACAGGTTTGGAAGGATTAGTGACATCGACCAACGCAAACGCATCCTTGTTGGGGCGATGGAGAAATAGGAAATACTTCTCGCCGCGCTTCTCGAGAAACATCTGATTTACGTGGATATTCTCAAGGGGGAGATGGGCGACCACTTTGGTGACTTCGTGGCCTTGCGGGGTTTGGGCGGGGGTAGTGGACGCTAACACGGACAGACTGACAAACAGGGCGGTGACAAAAGCAAACCGGGCCGAGGATACATTCCAGGGAATATTCATACGCGCCTCCTTGCGCTTTCAACAGAAACAAAAACAAAAACGACAGATTACCTAGGAGACATATATTCCGCGAAGACCAACACCGACGGATCGCCAGATGCTGGAATCGCAAACATTGCTGTTCCATTCGTTACCAACGGGAATCTTCCGCCATCGACCGCTTCGCTTCCCATAACCATAAGTGGATACATGGGCGGCTGCGGGGCGGTGTGGCATGCTACGGTTAAGGCGACGGGAGGATACCCCGGTTACATCCTCGACGTAAGGCCAGCCGAGGACGTCGCGAAGAAATGCGCGCGTTGCGGGGGCATCGTCGGAATAAATCAAGGTGTGGATGCTGGTGATCATCAGACTGAACTACTGAAATCGCCTAAAAGTCTACTATTTAGGTCTATTGCCAATCAAGAAGCCGGTCATCGCACTGGAGATCGAAATTAAGACACTACCGAAAGGTTGCTCATAGTATCCACTTCGGCGATTACGCCGTTTACCAGGAGTTGAGCTTCGTTGTTTCCGGGGCACGAAAAACCTATGATGTGCGAGGGGTTCAGGTCACAATTCCGAGTAGGTGCTTCCATGAACGGAAAAAAAGCTAGAATATCATTTTTGATCACTTGCATCGTCCTCGCCATTCTCTTGCTTACGCACGTCGTGACGTACATTGTCGGTGGAATTATTTTTTCGATTGCTTTAGTTGCTTTTGGAGTGCCATCGAACGGTTTCCGGAGGGTTTGACGTGTCCAGGGCACTAGCGTCCGACCATGGCCAGGCGGAGATTCTGGTCCCAGTTGCTGGGTCTACCATTTGTCAACTGGCCAGTTTGTGGGCAACAGAATTATGAGATTCCACTACATTGCCGATTGCTTCGGACGTTAGTGCCCTGGCCATCCACAACGCTTTGTCATAATGCCCTTTTACCAAGAACTCTACGACTTTTATATTTTGTTCGATGGTCCACCGGACTTGCTCGGGAGTTACACCATGAAGCAGCAACACTTCACAGCCACATGCGAACGTGGAAAGCTGCTGACCGCTAAAGTAGAATAAGTTCGAGAGCCACAAAGCGGGATTTTTGTGAATCTTTGAAAGAATTTCGAAAATTTCTTCCTGTCTCATGTTTCCTTCTTAGAGATTCTTTGCAGGAAGTGAGGTGAGCAGGGAGTCTATTCGTTCGTGATTGGATGTCAAGTACCTGTACCACGCGACCGTCTTCGGTCGGCTAAAGCCCAGTCAGGTCCCGGGAAGTCGGGAAATCGGAAAAGTACGGACCAGTACCAACTTCGGCGGTAACCCCGTTAATCAGGACTTGGCCGCTGTCGCTATTCGATTGTGAAAGTGGCGGTGCGCATGGGGGTACTGTGGTCAGCGGAGTCTGTCGCCTGTACCTCCACGCGATAGTCGCCTTTGGGCAGTCGGGCGATAGGCAAATCGCCCGCGAACGAGAGGACTGTGCTACCTGGCCGTTCGTAGGACGCGCCGTCAACCGCCGGCCCCTTCATGTGCCTATTGTCCCTATGAGCGTCAAGGTCCCGGTGGCACTATCAATGCTGTACATCGAGACGCTGTTCGAGCCGGAATTCGTCACATAGGCGAACTTTCCGGACGGATGGATGGCTATCGAGGTAGGAGATAGCTCCGTAGCTATCGTTCCTGCGGGCGTTAAGCCCCCAATCGTGGCGTCGATGGTGTACATCGAGACGCTACCGTCAGTGTTATACCCCGTCCAATTTGCCACGTAGGCGAACTTACCCGCAGGATCCACAGCTACGGAGTAAGGGTTTGTTCCTGCGGCGATCGACCCTATAAATATTAGGGCCCCGGTCGTGGCGTCGATGGTGTACATGGAGACGTCGTTCGAGCCGAAATTCGCTACGTAGGCGAACTTACCCGCGGGATCGACGGCCACGGAGTCGGGACCTGTTCCTGCGGCGATCATCCCAATGGACGCTAAGGCCCCAGTCGTGGCGTCGATGGTGTACATGGAGACGTCGTTCGAGTCGAAATTCGTTACGTAGGCGAACTTGCCCGCAGGATCGACGGCCACGGAGTCGGGACCTGTTCCTGCGGCGATCATCCCAATGGACGTCAAGGCCCCAGTAGTGCTGTTGATGGTGTACATCGAGACGCTGGATGAACCGCCAGTGCTGCCCGCCGGGAAAGCTCCCCCATCCGCCGCATAAGCGAACTTGCCGGATGGATCCAACGCCACCGAATTGAAAAACTCCGGAGTTCCGTTTATCCCTGTTCCGTTTATCCCTCCTGTGGTGGACGTTAAGGCTCCGGTCGTGGGATTGATGGTGTACGTCAAGACGCTGCCAAAATCGATATCCCACACATCCCCCGAACTCGCCACGTAGGCGAACTTGCCAGAAGGATCTACGGTCACGGAGTCGGTAAATTCGTCATTGGAAGGCACCGGTGGTCCTATGGACGCTAGGGCCCCGGTGGTGGGGTTGACCGTGTACATGGACACGTAGCCATCTACATCGCAGCCCTGACTCGCCACATAGGCGAACTTTCCGGCAGGATCCACAGCGATTGATTGCGGATAATCAGCTCCTGTCGTTATGGTGAAGGTCAACGCGTTCGAGCTATCCCCGCCAGGTCCAGGGTTGAAGACTGTGACCGCGGCGGTCCCGGCTGCGGCAACGTCACTCGCCGAAATCTGAGCAGTGAGTCCGTTAATGGCATCCATAGTGGTCGGCCGGTCGCTGCCGTTCCAGCGCACGACTGAACTGGCCACAAAATTTGTCCCAACTACCTGCAACTGAACGGGCTCTCCTGCGGGAGCGCAGCTTGGAAAGAGAACACTGATCATCGGGACGGAGTTACTGCCGCTGGATGTAGGCTGATTGATTGATGACGGACCGGTGCCGCCTCCGCATCCAACAAGGAATACAAGGTTCACGGTTCCTAAAATCACGAGCTGTCTCTTTGCCGCTGCTTCACTCTTCATGGCTCATTCCTTGCATGGCCGACTCCTTTGCTATTTGTTCGGTCATGGACTGTCCCGACTTCGCCGACATTGACGCGTAGAGCGGCTTGCGGCGCAATGGTGAGGATATGGTCTGTATCTGTTTTTTGTCTGATCACATGCAACGTGCTGACGCTCCTGGGCTTCTACTAGGTAAATCGAAAATGGCGCGAATAAGACGACAGGCAGGCAGAAAATATTATTGAGGGCTGAGTCCGGCGAGCGGCGGGCAGCAAATACCGGGCCCGATGCAGACGCTCTGGCACGCTCCCAGGCTGGCAATTGGGATTGGGACCGTTTTGGTCGCTCCTAAGTCCCGATTTGTTTGAATGAATAGGTCAAGGGAAGAGCGCTTGGTGTAGAAAAGCTGAACTCAGCGACCGCGCTGATTCAGAGACACCAAGGAGGCTCCTCATGGGACCTATGTATTACATCGGGCTGGATGTTCACAAGCAAAAGATCAGCTATTGCGTGAAGGACAGCAGCGGCAAGCTCCATGCCGAAGGATGGATTCCCGCCACACGTCACGATCTGGATTGCTGGATGAAAAACTTGCCGCAGCCGTGGAGTGCGGCGCTGGAAGCGACCCTGTTCACGGGCTGGATCTACGATCACCTGAAACCACATGCTGCTGAGTTGAAAGTAGCCCATCCGCTGATGCTGCGAGCCATTGCTGCGGCGAAAAAGAAGAATGACCGCATCGACGCCAACAAGATTTGCGATTGTTTGCGCTGTGATTTTCTGCCGGAGTGTTACATGGCACCGACGGCGATCCGCGAACGGAGACGAACGCTGCGGTACCGCAACCTGCTGGTGCGCCAGATGGTGCAGATGAAGATCAAAATCAGTGCACTGCTGATGGAAGCGGGCGTGAGCTACAACAAGCAGAAGCTGCACAAGGCCGGCTATTTTCGCGAACTGCTGGCCAGCAACCCAAACATGGATTGCGGGCTGCACTCGCTGCTGCGTCAGTGCCGCGAGATGGTGGTGCGACTGGGGAAAATGGAAGCCGCTCTGATCCACTCGCTGCGGCAGGATCGCTTGCTGGCTGAACGTGTGGAACGGTTGATGAGCATTCCGGGGATTGGGCCGATCACCGCGCTAACCTGGGCGCTAGAAATCGGCGAGGTGCAGCGGTTCTCGTCGATCAAGAAAGCCATCAGTTACTGCGGACTGTGCGGGGACCAGCGAAGTTCCGCAGACCATATGCAGCGCACGCCGCTATCGAAGCAGCGCAACAAACACTTACAGACCACGCTGATCGAAGCCGCCAAGATGGCGCCGCGCTACAGCCCAACGCTGGCCGTGCTCTACGACAAGGAAAAACAGAAAGGCAATGCCAATCGCGCCACCCTGGCGGTAGCACGAAAGTTGGTGGCCTATCTGACGGCTGTGGATCGCGGGCAGACGCATTTTCTGGTGCTGGACCGCGACAGCTGCGCCGCCGCGTAAGCTAGGCTGGAGAGAAACGAATTTTTCAGCGCGTGGCCAGCCAGGTCTTGCCGTTAAACCGACTGAGCACGAGAACGCAAGCTCCCGATGCTCCCGTTGATTTGTTTCGAGACTGGCAGGAGAACACAAACTCAATCTTGTTGGGCAGTCAAACGAGCTGTGCCAGCCAATGGATGTCTGGTTCTATTCGCGAATAGAAATCGCGGCCGAGAGGCCAACACGACGCGCTGAAGCAGAAAAAGAATTTACACCAGCGCTCCTCCCGAGCGCGTCGGGAGAGCTTTTTGCCTTTTGACACAGACCTATCATGGAAGTCGGCATCTCTAACGAGGTCGGCCGTTGCAAGCGCTTTTTTCTGGAGTGTTGGCCTGCTGCGGGCACACCCGTTACGTATCTGCTGAAAAGCGCCGTTCGTTCGCGTTTCGTGTGTTCACCCGTTGTGCTCGGCTCTGTGTCGCTTCATCCGTTTGGTGCTGTCCACCAACCATCTCTTCGGCCACTACGGACCATGATGACTTATGCGAACTCCCTTCCTGCGAAGGGAGGCGGGTGGCCTAATCAACCGGACGGTGACCGTTCGCACCATTCCCGACTTCAAGCATCCCCGCACAGACAGTACCGCTTTGCTTCGGTCCACGACGACAGAACTCTTGGTAATCGATCTGATCGCGCAACATGATCCACAGCCGAATGCCCAGCTTGCGGGCCGCTGCCACGCGTGCTTTCCCCAAGCCTTTCTGCACCAGTTTGCGACGGTAGAACCGCTGCAGCCCGGGATCGCGGCGCACCGCATGAGCGCCGGCCTCATTCCAAAGAAAGCGCAGCAGTGGACTGCCTTGCTTGGTCAACGCCCCGAGCCGCTGATGCGCTGCGCTAGAGTATTCGCGTGGAATCAGCCCCACGTAACTGGCCAGCGCCTTGCCGTTCGCGAAGCGTTGCGGGTCGCCCAGAAAGACATCCGTCGCCAGTGCCGTGACCGGGCCTACTCCTGGATGGGTCATAAGCAATCGTGCTCCCACGCGCTGCTCCGCCTGCTCGGAGACTTGTGCGGTCAGTTGCTCGATTTCTTCTTCCATCTGCCGGTACAGCGCCTGCAGCATGCTCCGCCGATAAGAAGCATGCGGCGGCAACGGCAGGAAGGCGATCTTCGCTTGCCCGTCATAGCTCCACAGGCCAGGGCCGCGTCGCAGCCCATTCGCCAAGGCGATGGCCTGAAGAGCATTCTGAACCTGTGTGCGCAGGCGCACCCAGTGATGCCGGTGCAACAGCAGCGCGCGCAGGTCGAGCAGCTCTTGGCTAGGCAGCCAAATCGCTGGAAAGCGATTTTCTACCAGCAGCTTTAGAATCAGCTCGGCGTCGCGACGATCGTGTTTCTGCTTGCGGGGTTCGGCAGCACGGATCTTTGTGGCGTCTCCCACCCGGCATTCGATCCCCAGTTCCGCCAGCAACTTCAAAAACCATTGCATAGGTCCTATCGCTTCGATGCCCACCAGCACCGGGCACGGGAGTTCGGAATAAAACTCGCGCACTTCGTTGCCTTCGTGCAGCAGCGTGCGATTCACCACTTCCCCGGTTTCCGTGTCGAGCATCGCCAACGTCTGCTGGCGAGCGTGCAAATCACATCCTATAATTCGCATTCGGCCTCCTTCGTTCCGAGCGCTTCGGGGTGAACACCGTAAGTCTACTCGGCTCGTCGTGAGGCCGACCTCGTTATGACATCAACCGGAAAGGTTCGGGCTAGTACGTACTTCGGCGGTTTGCCCGTTTGAACGTGAATCAGACTTGACGCGTATTTAACGATAGTATTTTGCAGACCGAGCACAACTCTCGTGATGGAGGGGGGACTTCGGGCGACGATCATCACTGAAATCTGCTATTCGGTGTGGTAAGGACAAGCTGTCGCGCAGATTGTCTCCCGCATGGAGACATGCACAACTTGATCAGACTTGATCTGACAAGACGTGATTCGAAAGGATAAGGCGCGATAATTGACAGGCCCGGCGCAATGGCACCGGGCCTTTTTATTCTGAGGCACCTGCGCGGCACGCTCGGTTGGTTAGCCCGTATTGGTCGTGCACGCGTCCCGTCCCAGTACCAACTTTACCGGGAAGCAGCGTTAGAACGTTGATCAGGCATTTGTGAGCTCACTGCGAGCTAGATACTCCGGACCGAACGGTTAAGTACAGCCATTCTTGGTGTTATTCTCGCGGTGTGGTACCCAGCAGGGGTTACTCACGCGATGTAGATTAGGAGATCCCCGATTGAGGGGTTGGGACTCTTTGCAGTCCAGCCGTTCTGTGCTGGGCAACGCATTCGCCAGATCAGCGTGGTACGCGAGATCACGCCCACGTCACCCTTGCGGGAAGAACTCGGTGAGCGAGCTGATCACTGCGATTATCCTGATGGCAAGGTCGTTCTACTGGGCCCTCCAGATCGGCACATTAATCACAGCTGTGACCCCAATGCGTATGTGCTCTACGAAGGCGACCGCTCATTTCTTGTGGCACGCCGGGACATTGCGCTGGGCGAGGAGATTACCTGCGACTACAACATCAACATCACAGGAGGCACGGCATGGCCCTGCCACTGTAGCGCTACCCGGTGCAGCGGCACCACGGTGGGGAACTTCTTCCATCTTCCTCTCGAAATCCAGCGCGAGTACCGTCCACTCCTCGCGGAATGGTTCGTGCATACCCATCGTTATCGGTTAAGAGTCCTCGGTCTTGCCTGAGTGGCGTGAAATCCCGATTTCAGGAACGCAACTCGCACACGCGGAACTCCTCATATGCCTGGTAAGTCGTGCCGGCTCAAACGGTCGATGCAACACCATCTGGTATAAAGCTGTTTTCAAAGGTGGTGTTTATGAGACAAGGAAGACGGTTTGGTCTTTCAGCAGAGCAAAAACTCGAGGTGTGGCGTCGTTGGAAAGCAGGGCAGACGCTGCATGAGATCGGGCGCGCATTTGGCAAAGAACATTCCTCCATTCGGTGTTTGGTGTCGCGTCATGGTGGGATTGCTCCGGCAGTACGACGGCGTGCGCTCCTCGCGCTCACGCTGCGTGAGCGCGAGGAAATTTCTCGTGGGCTGGCTTCCGGTTGGTCGTTCCGTGAAATTGCCAGGTGTTTACAGCGACCGGCATCAACCGTGAGCCGGGAGGTCGCACGGCACGGTGCCCGTCCTGCGTATCGAGCCAGTCAAGCGGACAACGAAGCCTGGCAGTCAGCCTTACGACCCAAGCGTTGCCTTCTTTCCATCAACCTGAAGTTGCGGAGCGTTGTTGCGAGTAAACTGATTCTGGACTGGTCGCCGAAGCAGATCTCCGGCTGGCTGAAAACCCAGTATCCCGATGATGAGAGCATGCGTGTGTCCCACGAAACCATTTACCGAACCCTGTTCATTCAAGCCCGTGGAGCGTTGAAAAAGGAGCTGCTGGAGCACTTGCGATCCGAGCGTCGCATCCGCCGATCGCGGCACTCTCGTATCTTTAAAGACGGACGCGGTCAAATCCCTGAGGCTATCTCTATCAGGGAACGGCCTGCGGAAGTGGAAGACCGCGCCATTCCGGGTCACTGGGAGGGCGATCTCCTACGCGGCTCAGGGAACAGTCACATCGCGACCTTGGTGGAACGCCATTCGCGCTTTGTCATGCTGATCAAGATACCCAGCAAAGATACGGCGGAGGTTGTCGGGGCATTGAGTAAACACGTTCGTAAACTTCCCGCCACCCTGCGGCGATCGCTGACGTGGGACCGCGGACTAGAGATGGCCAAACACAAGGACTTTACGGTGGCCACGGATGTAAAAGTTTACTTCTGTGATCCGCAGAGCCCCTGGCAACGCGGCTCGAACGAAAACACAAACGGACTCTTACGACAATACTTCCCGAAGAACGCAGACCTCACCGACTATTCCCAGTCGGATCTGAACAAAGTGGCGCTACGCTTAAATCAACGCCCGCGAGAAACTTTGGGCTTTCAGACTCCGGCGAGTAAACTTCAAGAAAGTGTTGCGTCGACCCATTGAGACCACCCGACTTACCGGGACTTGCTCGAATCGTGACCGCGGACAAGCTTGTGCGGATGTTTGTCAGCGAGAGCATACGAGGATGTAGGGCAGATCTACACCTTTATGAAGATTTTCTTGCGCCAGAGGAACCAGAGCGCAAACCAGCAAATCAGCACGGCTCCGAGCGAATAGACTAGCGAGGCGTTGGCGACACTTACCCCAGTGGATTCGAGATAGGCTTGGGCAGCCTCGTGCCAATTCATTTTTGTGCCGTTCGCGGTGGTGACGGTGAAGGTATAACCGGGGCCGTAGATGAGCGAATCCACGACAAAGCCAGCGATCGCGTTCATGCCGAAAACGAGAAAAGGCATGGTCCATTTGCCGCGCCACTGCTCCACTTCGGCGATCCAATAAAGAAGAGAGAGGAAGAGGAGGCAGAAGCCGCCGCTAAACAGAACAAAGGAACTGGTCCACAGATTTTTGTTGATGGGAAACCTAGAACGGCTGCTGTTCGGAACGTAGATCCCAGAGACACCAAAGCTCCAGCAACGCAAAAGTAAGATTAAAGACCGGGGTTATCTTTGGCTGCCACCACCGCCGCTGGAGGTGGAACCTGTTTAGCCCTTGGTGGTCGCAGAGCCGATCTTCTGCCAGTCGTAGACCGGTAGTTCGGGCGCTTGATCGGCGGCACCGGATGCTCTTTGAGTTCGGTGAGAGCGGCGGAGACGCCCTTCTCGAGTTGTGGATCGTGACCTTGGCGCCACGCTGCGGGGTCGAGATCCACTTCGATGTCGGGAGCGACTCCAATGTTTTCCACGTCGAACTGGCCTGTTCTTGGATTGAACAGCGCGAAGCGGGGCGCGGTGATTTGGCCGCCGTCCATCAATGAGGAATAATTGTTTCTCATTTTTCCTCACTTCGTTTCCATCTCGGAGGACCTGTCCACCAGCTTAACTGGCTAGCCCACCCCGCGCCCTCGAACGGGCTATTGCTTGAGCGCCAGCGGCGGCCCGCCAATGCGTTTCGCCTTGAGGTTTACGGTCACTTCGACGCGGTCGGCGATCTTGATGAAGGGGATGCCACTGTTCATCCCGAATTCCTTGCGGTCGAAGGCCATAGTCCCTTTAATTTCACCCTCTCCTTTCGCTCTCGCCGTCGCCATGTCTGCAAGCGTAAACGTCAATGTTTCGGGCTTGGATACTCCACGAATGGTAAAGGTTCCCGGGAGATCAAACGTGGAGGGCCCGGTCTGCACGATCTTGTCGGAATGAAACGTGATCACCGGGTCCTGCTTGGCATTGAAGAAGTCCTTACTCCGAAGCTTGTCGTCCTTCATACCGCTTCCGGTGTTCACCGAGTCGGCCTGGATCTTGATATCCATCACGCCGGTGGTCACATCCGTGGATGGAAACGTTAGAGTCGCGTCCCACTTTTCGAATTTGCCCACGATCGCCACGGACGCCTTCACAGAGAAGGTAATCGCGCTATCTTCGGGCGTAATCTTGAATACGGGGTTCTGGGCTAGACTTACTGACGGCAGCATCGCACAGACTAAGAGACAAAAAACACCTGACCGCATGGAATTCCTCCCTATGCGCGAACGGCGCGACGACATCATGGTCTCCTAAGTTTTCACTCTTGGGCAGTGATTAGTATTGTCAAAAATGACATAACGCCTGGATCCGCAAAAAGCGATGAGCCGTTGATGCTTGCCGGGAGTTACGATCTAGCTGCCCCCACACTCAATCGCACGAACCGTCATCAACAAATTGCCCGTTTGCTGCCATTGATCTGAGCGAGCGGCCGCAGGCAATGAGGCGCTGATTCAGGCCATCGTTCTGCAGCGCATCTGGCGAGATGTAAGTCATGTTGGCACGCATGTTGACGTACCTATCGGCGAGTTTTGTCATGCTCTGAAATGCTTTGTTCAAAAGCTGAGAGGCACTGTGATCGGAAGGTGTGACAGCAGCGACTTCGGCCTGGCGAAGATTCGTGGTGGCTTGCGCTCGATACGGAGCAAGCAGACCTGCCGATAGAGGGATTCCATTTTGGATGGCGGAGTCGAGCGCGGCGTGCCATTCACGCAGAGTGGACATCTCCTCGATTCCAGCGTTTAGAAATTGCTTTGAAAATCCTTGGTTCGATGGTGCCGCTTGCGTCTGCGCGGCAGGTGGGGGGGCCGCAGACGCTGTTGTTGCAGATGGAGCGCGATTAGCGGAACTGGCAGGGAGACTGAGAGCTACTATGGCACCAGAAGAACTGACCGAACCATTGAGAGTACTTGCGAGAGCTTCTAGGTCAACATAAGGATGGCCACTTACGAAAATGACGGGCACTCCTGTGGACTCCCCGTTAATGATGAGTGTGTGTCGATCAGTTGCTCTCAGCGAGACTACGACCGCGAGAATGATGAGAAGCAGGGCTACGTTCGTTGAGGGATTGGAAAGTCTTTTGAGCACCACGGGTCTCCTGCGATGGAGATATTGAATCTCTTCACCGGCTTCGCTGCTATCTAACCCAGAATGTCCCAACGAACCCTTTGACTCGGAATAACTTCCGGTCCCCTGGCGGGAAACGGTGCAAGCTAATTTTGACGATAGACGTTGGCGAGACGGAATGGCTTCTGGCCATAATGCTCGATCTGAAGCTCGTCGTTCTTGTTGAACTTTATCTTGCAGGCCAGGGCGAACGTTCCAGTGCCTTTTCCGTCCTTATCGACGTCGAGTACCACAATCCCGATCGGATAATCACGCGAGCGGGTGCTGTTGTACGCCTCACCAAAGGAGATGGGCCTGTCCGTTGCCAACACAATATGCTGTCCACCATTCTTGCTCGGTCGGATGCGGACGACACGCACCCCTGTACCCACGGAAGCAGTCGGAGACACTCGACCCTTATCCTCCATTTTGCCCATGGCGCTCACCACTCCGTCTTGCCCTTTTTCCTTCAGTATTCCCACGAGCTCCTGAATGTCTCCATCGCTGGTTAAACCCTTTACATAGATAGTGAGGCCAAAACTTTTTCCGTTGGTTGAGCCATGTTGGCCAAATGCTGTCGCCGCATACTGGGCGGGAATGTCGGCCTTTGTCTCGGGTTTCTGTGCTTCCTGGGCGTAGCCACCGGACAGCGCAGCACAAATAATCAAAAAGGTTCCTACAAGGTATCGTAGTCTTGGCATTTCATTCACAACCTCCCGGCATAGAGGATATAGTGGCACGGACTCGGGCGTTACTGCTGTGCACTATAGAACAGCCAGGCGCTAAGTCCCGATTGATGGAGTAACCACCGAAATTGGTACTAGCCACCTCCGGTTTCTTCACTAATCAGGCATAGACGGTTTTGCTGATGCCTCTTCTGGCTCCACGTGAACAAGGACCTCCGCTATTTGTGGCAAGGCTGCGCGAATTTCGTCTTCGACCTTGTGCGATAACAGATGTCCTTCGCGCACAGTCATCTCTCCTTTCACAACAGTGTGAAGGTCGACATAGAAAGTGAATCCCATTTTTCGAACATAGCACTTGTCCAAACCAAGAATGCCGGGCACGCGCCCAGCTATCGCTCTAACTTGTGCCTCGACGCTGGCGTCTGGGGCAACATCAGCAAGCTCGCGAACCGCAGGGCGCAGTTGCATGGAAGCGTTATAGAGAATCACGAGCGCAGCACAAACGGCTGCCCAACCATCAGCCGCCGCCCAGGCCGGCCCTCCCAGGAGAGCAATCGAAATGCCCAGGAACGCAAACCCGGAGGTGAGGGCATCGCTTCTGTGGTGCCACGCGTCGCTCTTAACCGCGATGCTGCCAATGGATTCGCCCACCGAATCAACGTGCCGAAACAGATATTCCTTGACGATAAGTACACCGGCTAGCACCACCAGTGTGTAAGGCGCGGGGGTTTCGCTCGGCGCGATTATTTCGCGAATCCCTCCATAAACGATGCCCAACGCGGCTGCTATCAAGGCCAAACTAACAACGACCGCAGCAATAGGTTCCGCTTTGCCGTGACCATAGGGGTGGTCTGAATCCGGTGGCTTGATCGCGATTTTCAGGCCAAAGTAAACAACCAGACCGGTGAATACATCGGTGACGGATTCTAAGCCATCCGCCACCAGCGCAAACGAATTCCCCAGCAACCCAGCGGAGCACTTGACCACTGCCAATCCTAAATTCGCAAGGATGCCTAGGACCGTGGACTTCATGCCGCGGTCTGCGGCACCCTTTGACGCATGATCAATATGGTTAGAGGGCACAGGTCGAAGAATTCTACTCCCTGTCTCGTTCGCGGGCCTAACGCAGTTTGTCCGGAGGTAGGTAAGGTCCATTACCGCCGAAGTTGGTACTGGTCCGTACTTTTCCGATTTGCGGGGTGGTCTCAATGGGTCGAAGCAACACTAGGTCGAAGTCTACTTGCAGGAAGTTCAAAGGCTAAAGTCGTTCACCAGCGTTGATTCAAAGAAAACACTGCCCTGTTTAGGTCTGACTGAGTACAGCCTAGGAGATCGGCTTTGTTTGAAAACGTTATGGGATCAAGCGATTAGAGGGGTGTTGCGTCGACCGTCTGAGCCGGCAGGACAAATCGGGAGTTGGAACGATGCTCCCTGACCTCGCAAGTCCGCGAGACGCAAGCGCGCGAACACGTACGCCCCCGCTAATGCACCGAATCCTTTCCAAACGTCCGTCCAATGGATGGGGCCGCCGAATAGCTTAGAGAGATGACCACGCGGCAAGGTAAACATGCACGGCTCCTAGGAACAAGGCAGTAAGCGGATGCAGCACAAAGGCAGGCAATGGAAGAATGAAACGATTAGATAAACCGCTATTACGCTTCACTTGAACAACTCAACTGTTGCGAACGGCTCCGCCGACCACGGACGGAAGCGATTGATGGTGAACTTCGTGGGTTGTCCGGGCTTCACTTCCACGTGCAGGTAGTTGTAATCCTCCTTGGGAGCCTCACCCTTCCAATACTGGTCCAGCGGATAACCCTCAGGGACCTTGATGTGCGTTCTGCCGGGAAGAATCGGGTCCTGTTCCGCGCCTCCGCCGCCAACTACCAAATACTTCACACCGTCCACTTCGTAAGCCTCTGTTGTGTGCACGTGTCCGTTGAAGACCACGATGTCCAAGTCCTTCGCGTATGCGGCAATCGTCTTGTGGGGATTTTGCTCTTCCGGGATAGCACCCATGCCCGAACGGCAAAAGACTGGGTTATGGAAAGCAATGAACACCTTCTTGGTTCCCGCAGCCTTGGCTTCATCCAGCCACACCTGCAACTGCTTCATCTGTTCTTCGTAGGTGGGGCGAGTGCCAGTCCAGCCGGTGGGGTCTCGATAGTCATATTTGCCGGTCCAAAGGAAGATAAAGCGCACGCCTTCGAAATCAAACTTGTAGGTCAGTTGTTTGTCGGAAACCCCAAATTTTTTCAAATACGGGAAATAACTCAATAGACCTTCTACGTCGGTGTCGCCCCACACTTCATGATTGCCGACGGCGGGGAAAACGCGCCCATCCAGCCCGGCGGTTCGCATCTCCTTGTCCGGGTGCGGCAACTGTTTCAAAACGTCCTCGTTCACCAGCTTCCAGTAAGGGCTGTCGGAGGGTTTGTTGCCCTGCTTGCCCCACCAAACCAAGTCCCCGGTACTGAGGACAAACTTCGCCTGCCCGCTCCTGACATCTTTCACGATTTCTCGGGCGACCCAATCGCCACCTTCCAGCCGGAACATCGTGTGACGCACGCCCGGCATTAGCTTCACATCCTCGACCGAGGCTTCCGTCACCCAGCCTTTGTCAAAGGTCAGCGTGGTCACTTCGCTGGCGGTCATAAATGGCATGACCACCTGCACCAACTCGTTGTTGGAGGGGTCGTAGGTCAGCTTGACATTCTTCTCGACCACGGCTTCCGAAACTTTCGCTGGAAGCACGAGTTCAAACATGTCCACCATCAGTTTGCGAGCTTCCGCCTCTTGGTCCGCTTTGTATGGCAGGTACATCATCGAACGCGAGTCGCCGTACACATCAAACGAGAATCCTCCTTCAGCCGACTTCTCCTGTGCGCTTAAAGGTCCCACGAGTGTCGCCACAATGAGCCCGAACGTGCAGGCAACCCTGTTGAGATGATTCAAACCTGATTTCATATTGGGTCCTTTCAATCGGCCTCCGCTTATAAGCCTGCCGAGGTAAATTCGATTATTTTCAGACAGTGTGGGGCGAACGCTGTGAACGATATTGAGAAAGTATGCGCGAATCAGTCAGGGATTGAATTGTCAGAAGTACCAATGGCTCTTTTTCTTAACGTAGCCCTGGTACACGGCATTACCGCCGAAGTTGGTGCTGGGACGTACTTTTCCGATTTCCCGACATACCAGGAGTTGGAAGAACTGTACCTGTCATCCTTAATTGACTCGCCGAATATTCTGGGCACTCGAACGATTTTCGCCGGGCTGTGATTTTGAATTAGTATCGGTTCTTGACAACACTCCATGTGCTCGAACATTAGCCGATGTTTAGCGGCGATTTTTCTCCTCATTCTAGGGTTTGGCGTTCCCATTGTCCTATCCGCACAGCAATCCGCAAACTCGCATTCCTATGTGGACGAGCCGATAAAACAACTAGTGAAGAGCATCCCGGAGTTAAAGACACTCCAACCTGCGATGGATCAACACGAGCTACCAATGATCTTGGCCAAGGCGGGGGATAAGGTCGACGAATGCTTCAGAAATTTCGTTGCTGTTGTAGCAAAAGAGACAATTACAGAAAAAAGATTAGACCGCGCAGGGACCGAAAACACGCTCGTACAATATCAGTACGACTATGTTATCAAGCGAGACACGACGACGACCCCGGCGACAGTCGGGGAATATCGTGTCGACGACAAGGGCGATGTTCTGCCTTCATATCAGCCCTTCGTCCATTATTTTTTCACTGGGTCCTTTGCAGCGAGCATGTTGTATTTATCCAAAGAATGGCAGCCAGAATCGACCTATCGCTATTTGGGCGAGCAGATGATGGGTGCAAATCGGACTTACGTATTGGCATTTGCGCAGGTCCCTGGCGCCAGTCACCGCCTCAAATGGAGCGTGGACGGCGTTACGACCGCGATGTTGCGCTTGCACGGGATTGTCTGGGTGGACGAAAACAATTTTGAGATCCTGCAGATGAGGACCGACGTCCTCGGCAGCACCGACGAACGCCTTAGCACGGTGGTGGTCTTCAGGGACGTGGAGCCAGTCGGTGTCACGCAGACTATGAGGTTGCCCATCTCCGCGCATGTGTATACCAACTTAGTGGGCCCTTACCAAAATGATCATCAGTTCACGGATTACCGCCATTACGGACCGTCTGAAGAGTCCCCCGCGGAGCGGGAGAAGCGCGAGCAGAACAACGAAGAGGCACATCCCTACCTGGAAGAACCACTACAAGAACTCACTAAACGCGTTCCGGAGTTGAAGGGAATCCACCCTGCTGTGGACCAACAGCAGTTGCCCATGATCTTGCAGAAGACCGGTTCGACCGTGGATCAATTTTTCGCAAATTTGGTCGATGTGATCGCTAACGAGGAGATTACCGAACAGAGGCAGACGCCAGCCCCGGCTAAGGAGCGGGTGCGGGACAGCTACCTGATTCTGCGCCGCAGCGAAGAAGGCGGAGCCGGCTTTCATGAATTTCGGATGGACGCGCAGGGAAATCGAACAGCGGAAGAGGCGAGCAATAAAGGTTTCTTCGTCACTTCCGGATTTGCGCTGAGCATCGTGCATTTTTCAACCGCGGCGCAATGGGATTCCAGGTTTCTGTATCTCGGGGAGGAAACTGTTGACGGGCGAGATACCTATGTCGTGGCCTTTGTCCAACTGCCCGGCCAAGCAAACAACACCGTTGCAATGAAAGGGCAAAACGGGGCCACGGTAGATATGCTCACACAGGGAATCGCCTGGGTGGACGAAAGTGATTTTCATATTACACAGATGCGAACGGATCTGCTCTCGCGCCACCGTGAGGTGGGCTGGACGAGTTGACCACAGAAATCCGGTTCAGCGATGTGCGATTTGCGGACGTGGCCGTGCCGTTATGGCTGCCGCGTACCGTGGACGTTCACATCAAAGCCCCCGCAACAGGGTTTCCATTGAGGCTCGGCACGTCCACCAGCATGAACGATATTTTCCGAAACGTGTACCACTATGCGCACTATCGACGCTATCGAGTCGTCACAAAGATGGTGACTCCCAAATGAATGCAGCACGTCTGTGTGATCTGGATAAAACGATTAGTTCCTTGAAGGATTGAATCACTCCTGGTAAACGGTGCCGGCTCAGATGGTCGACGCAACACTTGCTTGGAGTTTACTCGCAGGAGTTTGGAATCCTAGAGTTTTTCTGGGACGTTGATTCAAGAGCAGCTCGACCTGGTCGAGCTGCTCTTGAGAGATGCAAGACAGGTCGGTACCTCGCGGGAAGTATTGCCTCAGAAGTAGATTCGTATTTTCGTTCGAGCCGCGTTGCCAGGGACTTTGCGGGATCGCAGAAATACACCTGCACATCCGTTGCCACCGTGAACTCTTTGTGCTTGGCCATCTCCAACCCGCGATCCCACGTCAACGAGCGCCGCAGGGTTGCCGGGAGTTTACGGACACGGTCGCTCAACGCCGACACCACCACCGCCGTATCCTTGCTGGGCACCTTGACCAGCATGAGAAACCGGGAATGCCGCTCCACTAACGTCGCCATGTAGCTGTTCTCTCCTCCGGCCAACAGATCCCCTTCCCAGTGACCGGGAATCGCGCGGTCTTGCGCTTCCGCCGGTCGTTCGCGGATGGAGAGGGCATCGACGATCTGCCCCCGGCGATGGCCATGTTCGCTGGCCTGACCCGAGCGGCGCATACGCCGCTTCGACCGCAGGTGGTCCATCAGCTCTTTTTTCAGCACTCCTCGCGCTTGAATGAACAGGCTGCGATAAATGGTCTCGTGGGACACGCGCATGCTCTCGTCATGGGGATACTGCGTCTTCAGCCACCCAGAAATCTGCTCGGGCGACCAGTCCAGAATCAGTTTACTCGCAACCACGTTGCGCAACTCGCTGTTCACGGCAAGCAAACAGCGTTTCGGCCGCAACGCTGCGTTCCAGGCTTGCTGGTCCGCAGCATAGGCGCGATAGCCAGGTCGGCCACCATGGCGCGCGACTTCCCGACTCACCGTGGAGGCCGCTCGATGGAGACAACTGGCGATCGCACGAATCGACGAACCGCAAGCCATCCCTCGCGAAATGTCCTCTCGCTCAGCGAATGTGAGCGCCAGCCGCGAGCGGCGACGAGCCACAGGAGGAATACCACCGCGAGGCAGCAACACGGCACGAATCGTGTTATGACATTTGCCGAAGACCCGCCCGATCTCATGCAGCGTCTGTCCGGCCTTCCATCGACTCCAAATCTCACGCTTATCGATCGCAGAAAGCCCTAACCTCCCTGATCTCATACCCACACCACCTTCCCAATTCAGATTTACATCAGATGGTGTTGCATCGACCTGTCGAATGCACCCGACTAATCGGGACCTAAATGTCAACTCTGTCCGACAATTCTTGATTCGGGTATCAAAAACTTCGAGGCATTGAGTCTATTGTCGTGGAATTTCTGTGATGTGCCTGTCGAAGCAGGTTCCCTCAGAACCGTCAAGCATCAGTACGATTGGCTGTATGCCTGCGCTGGCCGTTACAGCCTTTGGTCCGGCGCACGGAAACGTTCCATTGGAACCGCCTGCTCGCGCAAATAGATTGTACAATTCGCCTTCGGGAAGCTCGATAACGTACCAGCCATCCGCGTCGGCCTTCACTTGCGGTCCCCAGTGAAAGTCAGGCCATTGTGGATTCCACAGAAAGATGGATGCATTTGAGGCAGCAGCGCCATCGGGCGCCACGACCCTTACCTTTACGAGGATGTTTTTTCTCTCAGGTTCAGGAGGCAGGACATAACGCAGACTATCGATGCGCTGCGCTCCGACGATGTGAATGACTTCGGCTTGTTCTTGTTCGGTCTTGCCTGGATAAAAGTTCTTGTGCCTGTAAGGGCCATGAGCGGGGAAATCGATATTCACGCCCAAGACATAAGCACCCGGCTGCACAGGCTCCAGGTGAAAATGACCCGCGAGGTCTGTCGTATCCACGTACAAATCCTGGGTCCAAGGGGGTGCATGACCTTCTTCGATCCGCTTCAAGCGAATGTACACGCCAGCGGCGGGCGTCATATCGGCGTAGAAAAGGTCGCCGTCCACAACGCCGTCATTCTGCGCGACGAAATGGACCTCAGCGCAGCCTTTATCGCGAACCGAAACGATTGATGAGGTAGCAGGCCCCAAACCATTCGGGTATGCCGGGGTCACTTCATATTGGCCGGAGGGAAGGCCAGACAAGCTGAACTCTCCATCGTCATCCGTTGTTACGCTGCGATCCTCTGGTCCTTTGAAGTGCACTGGTACTTCCGCAAGGGGCTGATATTTGTAGCCGTTGTTGTCGAAGTCGGGCAAAGTTTGCCTTGCTGTTCCAAAGATCGTGCCTCCAAGTTTTACACTCGAAAGCCCATGTATCCACTGGAGGTCAGGGTCCTGTTCTGCGCTGATGATTTCGTGAGTGCGCGTACATTTGTTGGTCCACCACTCTCCTTTATGTTGTTGGGTGCTGGTAATCAAATAGCCGTAAATCAAATATTCGGCGCCGTCTTTGAACTCGACACCGCAAGCACTCCCTTGTGAAGCCGTGCGTATTACGACTTCCGCGCTGACATTCCCGCGCAACCTCTCAAGAACAGTAAAGTGAACTTCGAGCGTGCCCGGACTGATTATTGTTTCGACTTTTCCGTTGACCATGACCTGTTGTGGAGGTTGGTCAGGAACGAACTTGATCTCTGTAACGCGGCCGCGGAACAAGAGTTCGGTGTCCCAGTAAGCGGAGCAAACCGAATTGTTCCCAGCGCAACTGCAAGGATATGCGGCATTCCCGCAGCAAAATAGGATAAGAGAGATCAGAAGTATTCGGCGCATGACGTCCGGCCGCCTCCCAAACGGAATCCCCCCGTGGTCTCGTTTCCCGGGAATGTACTCGATTGTCGAAGATGCCTCATATGATTCGGAGGTTGCCGCTTTGGTCCCGGTAAACGAGGTGGATTCAATGGGTCAGTGCAACACTAGCTCGAGTTCTAAGTGCAAGGACTTCAGAGGCTAAATTCGTTCACGGACGTTGATTCAAGGAAAGACTGCCCTGTCTAGGTCTAACCGAATACCGCCCTAGAGATCGATCCTTTTTGAAAAGCCTTGCTGAATCTATCGAGAAGAAGGGTGTTGCATCGACCGTCTGAGCCGGCACGACAAATCGGGACTTTGCTGGTGAGCCGTGATACTTTTTGTCCAAGAGAAAAAAGGAACCTTTGTCCCATTCTTTGCGTACTATCTGGCCAGGAGGGACCCCATGAAGAACCTCTTTCGTTTATTTGCAGTGTCTTTGTTGTTCGCGTCGGTGGCCTTCTGCCACACCTCGCAAGAAACGACGAACCTCCCACCTCAAGGATTCGAGACGAACTTGGCCAGTGGAGTGAACCTTCGTTTGCACCTGCACGATGGGGACTTCCGCGTTATAGGCAGCGATTCGGACAAGCTTTCCATACACGTACAGGGCAAGAACGTGGAGCAGGCGAAGAATATTAAGATCCAATTGAAGCGTTCGGGCACAGCCGTGGATCTCAAGCTCTCACACGTGCCCAAAAAAGAGTTGCAGGTCACTATCGAAATCCCTAAATCTACAAACCTATATGCCCGCATGCATGGCGGCGACCTCTCCGTACAGGACGTTGTGGGAGACAAGGACCTTGAGCTCACTGGCGGCGATTTGACTATCCAGGTAGGAAGTCCGGAAGACTATTCCCACGTGGATCTCTCCGTGAGTTTCGGAGACATTAGTGGCACTCAGTTTGGCGATCCCAAAGGCTCGATAGGAAATTCCCTCCAGAAAGACGGCAACGGAAAATACAAGCTTCACGCCCATGTCATGGCGGGCGACCTGATACTCAAGTCCTGATTAACGGGGTAATCGCCGAAGTGGATACTATGAGCAACCTTTCGGTAGTGTCTTAATTTCGATCTCCAGTGCGATGAACGGCTTCTTGATTGGCAATAGACCTAAATAGTAGACTTTTAGGCGATTTCAGTAGTTCAGTCTGATGATCACCAGCATCCACACCTTGATTTATTCCGACGATGCCCCCGCAACGCGCGCATTTCTTCGCGACGTCCTCGGCTGGCCTTACGTCGAGGATGAACAGGGCGGAGGCGCGGGTTGGCTGATCTTCAAGACCGGGCGGAGTGAGATGGGCGTGCACCCAACCCACAGCGTCTACGATGGCAAGTCGTACGATTCGCCGCGGCACCATCTGATCTCCCTGATGTGCGACGACATCTCACAGACGGTCGCTGACCTGAAGGGCAAAGGAGCGGAGTTCCGCGGCGATGTTCAGGATCACGGATACGGACTCGTGGTCATGATGGCCGTACCTGGCGCGGACGACATCATGCTTTACGAGCCCAAGCATCCGCTGGCGTATAGCCTTTGACCGATTGAAAGGGCAACTAACTCACTCCCACGTTTTCATCCTTCGCAAGGCATCGTTCAAATTAGGACACTACCAACCTCTCCGCCTACTTATTTAGATCTTGTGTAACTGATTCTCGGCTGTGACTTGGGTCAGCGCCTCAAACGGTAGACTGGCCAACGCTGCACCAGCATGCATGTCGAGAGGGCAGTCTAAGTCCCGGTAAACGGGGTGGATTCAATGGGTCAGTGCAACACTAGCTCGAGTTCTAAGTGCAAGGACTTCAGAGGCTAAATTCGTTTACGGACGTTGATTCAAGGAAAGACTGCCCTGTCTAGGTCTAACCGAATACCACCCTAGAGATCGATCCTTTTTGAAAAGCCTTGCTGAATCTATCGAGAAGAAGGGTGTTGCATCGACCGGTTGAGCCGGCAGGCATTACCGCCGAAGTTGGTACTAGCCGCCACTTTTCCGGCTTTCCCCTGGTATTCTTTCCCACACGTGGCCTGTATGAAGGACATGAAGAAGCAAGCACGCAATCACGTCAACCGCAAGCTAAGCGAGTCCGACGAAGCCCCCGCCAAGCCCACTAGCGCAGTGTCGGGGGAGTTTGTCACCGAGACGTTCGAGTACGACGGTGGGCGACAGATCACTGTGTACGTTCCACCAGACCCGCCCAAAGCAATCGTGTTCGCCGGTGACGGTCAGCGAATCTCGAAGTGGGGCCGATTGCTCGAGAAGGCCGACACACTTTCCACAATGATCGTCGGTGTACATGGGCTGACCGATGAGACGCTGCGGCTCCATGAGTACTCACCGGGCTTTGAGCCGGCGCGGTTCGCGGCACACGAGAAGTTCTTCGTCGAGGATATTCGCCGATGGACGGAGCGGAGGTTTGGTGTGGTGCTGCCCACTGAACGTACCGCGGTGTTCGGAGTCTCGGCGGGTGGAGAGCTGGCCCTCGCTCTTGGGCTTCGACATCCATATGTCTACGGTGCGGTCTTTTGCGCCTCGCCTGGCGGCGGTTACAAGCCGCCTAGCGTTATGCCGAATGCGTTGCCGCGCATATACCTTGTCGCTGGCACACAGGAGCCGTTCTTCCTCGAGAACGCAAGGAGGTGGGCGGACGCACTGCGCAATGCAGGTGCGGATGTCGTCATGAATGAGCGAGCTGGGTCGCACGGTGGCGCATTCTGGCGGGAAGAGTTCCCGCTGATGGTGGCGTGGGCGTTCGGACCCCCTGATTGACCCAGTCAATTCCTGGTTAACGGTGCCGGCTCAGACGGTCGATGCAACACCCTTCTTCTCGATTGATTCAGCAAGGCTTTTCAAAAAGGATCGATCTCTAGGGCGGTATTCGATTAGACCTAGACAGGGCAGTCTTTCCTTGAATCAACGTCCGTGAACGAATTTAGCCTCGGAAGTCCTTGCACTCAGAACTCGAGCTAGTGTTGCACTGACCCATTGAATCCACCCGACTAACCGGGAGCTAAGGAGTAGTCCGACCTTTGGGGAATCTAACTGACCTAATTTTATGGCCGGGCTGGCTTCGTAGCCAGATCAATGAGCTGGATTTCCGAATCATCGCGTAATCGGTCAAACACAATCCTGTTACCGTCGGTAATATCAAAGGTCCGCATTACGGAGACATTGTTCAGCTGGGTCAACCGCCGTGATCCCATGGTGCTGAGGTCAAGCAGCCAGAAATCCTGCCCGGCCAGGGTATCTCCGGACATATAAACCAGGCCTGTGCCATTGGGTAGGAACCGTGCCCGCTCGCCCCCGCGCTGCACGTTGATTTCTGGCAGCTTCACAGGAGTGCCATCCGGGTGTACCGCCAACAGCGGCGTTCGCGTGAACACCTGCGTACCGCAATACACAATCAGGTCACCACGCGGCGACCACACGGGATCGAGGAACGGCCCTTTTATGATCTGAACCGGCGCGCCGCCGTCTACCGGTAACTTGAACAACCCCGTTCCCTCGCGGTCGCTTCCGGCGGCGACAATCCATTTGCCGTCGGGTGACCAAGAAGCCGTGCCCCGAACATCGACGTCGCTCGAAAGGGGATGAAGTCGCGTTCCATCGGCACCCATCACGTGCATCTGATACTTCCCATTTCGTTTTAGTGCAAACGCAACACTCGCGCCGTCGGCAGAGACGGCTGCCGGCGACTGCAGCGCGCCTTCTGAACCCTTCCAGATTTCCTGCGCCTGTCCATCGCGATAGCTCCACAGTCCGTCCGCCCCGTCCCGAGAAGATAGGTAAAACAGCGATCCGCCCGCGAAACGTGGCGCCTGAGCACGCACAGTCGGTATTGGAAAGGGCTGAACGTCCTGTTCCAGGAGCACGCGATCGGAAATCGGAACGCTCCACAGGTTGACTTCAGCGTTCACGACGGTCGCGGCCAGACGCTGGCCATCGGCCGTGGCTGCCAGAGCCGTATATTGTTCCAGACCCGAGCTCACGCGACGGGAAGTCCGGGTCTCCGTGTCGAATGCCCACAACCATGGACCTGCCCCATATTCGTTGTGAGCCACGAACAAAACCGTCCGCTCGTCGACTAGACTTGGATACTCGATGTCGATGTTGAGATGGGTAAGTTGTTCCGCTTTTCCCCCATCGGGCGAAATCCGCCATAGGTCCATTTCACGGGTGGCTGGCCGGCCGCGCACAATGAAAATCCAGCGACCATCCATCGACCAGACTGGATAGTGATTGTGCATGCCTGGATCGTTTTGCACGATCCTGCGTGGATTGGCTCCGTTGTGATCCGCCACAAAGGTAGGATCGCCCGGTTCCCACGTGTGATAGACCACACGCGTGCCGTCAGGTGACCAAGCAACCTCTGCTGCACGTTCGTCCAGGAAATTGCGGGGCGTTCCCCCTATCAGCGGCCATAGCATGAGCCTTCTCTTTTCCGTTCCTGCGCTCCACACTTCCGAACCATCGGCTGCAAATCCGATTGAGCGGAGGGGTGCACGCATATCTCCGGTCCGGCCCTGGGTCAGGTTCGCTAGGCCACTTCCACTTGCTTGCATCACCCAGATGTCGAAGGTGCCGCTGCGGTTGGAGAGGAAGGCGACGAATTTTCCGTCCGGTGAGATGGCAGGGTTGATTTCGTCTCCTTTGAAGTTGGTCAGTCGCGCGAACTGCGCATTGGAAAGTGGATCGCGAACTGTCGGCCTGCGACGACTGGCGGCGATCCAGACTCCGAATCCGGCCACAAGCAACGCGACTAGAGTCCATGGCAACCAGTGAAAGTGCTCCTGTACGGTGGGTGCTGGCACCCTTGCCGTTCGCGGCTCTGCCGATCCCGCGTCCGCGGCCGTCCCAACACTCACCTCGCTTCTGCGTCGCGTCACTTTCCCCGAACTGCTATCACGTTGGAAACGCTTCAAGTCGTTCCGCAATTCCGCGGCGCTGCTGTAGCGCAGCGCACGGTCTTTCTCAATGGCCTTGTCGATAACCCGCTCTAACTCCACGGGCACGGCGGCGTTCAGCCGTACTGGTTCGATTGGCTCTTTGTGAACTATGGCGTCAAACACCGCGCCGGTGCTCTCTCCGCGGAAAGGCAAGCATCCCGTGGCCATCTCATACAAGACCACGCCAAAGGAAAACAGGTCGGTGCGCGCATCCAATTGCCTGCCCAGGACCTGCTCAGGCGACATGTAGGCTACCGTTCCCAACGCGCTTCCCGGGCTGGTTAACTGCCCCGAATCCACTTCAATGGTTGCCAGCGTGGAGGAGCCGTCGCGCGCTTTCACATTGGTTACCTTAGCCAGGCCGAAATCGAGAATTTTGACATGTTCGCGCTTGGTCACGAAGATATTGGCAGGCTTTATGTCGCGATGAATGATGCCTCCGGCGTGCGCCGCCTCCAGTCCGTCGGCGATTTCAATCGCAAGCGTGAGAAGAACCTCGGTGTCGAGCGGCTTTCCGTTGATGCGATGCTTCAACGTTATGCCGTCCAGAAATTCCATCGCGATGAACGCTTGCTCGTCTTGCTCACCGATGTCGTGAATCGTGCAGATGTTGGGGTGATTTAATGCCGACGAGGCTTGTGCTTCGCGCTGAAAACGGGCCAGGGCCTGTGGATCGCGGGCAACTTCTTGCGGCAGAAATTTCAGCGCAACGAAGCGATGCAGACGGATGTCCTCTGCCTTGTAAACAACACCCATTCCCCCGCCGCCAAGTTTTTCTACGATGCGGTAGTGGGAGATGGTCTGACCGATGAGCGAGTCGGTGCCCGGCATGGTGCGGCCATCTTAGGTTGCGATCAGCGGCAAGTCAACGAAACCACCGGATATGAACCGAAAAACGGCGTTACGCGGTTTTCAAGTCCTGGTAAACGCATTATAAAAGGGCGCCCGAGTGGAGTAGGTTTTGATCGTCTGTATCAACGCCTACAACAACAAGGAGCGCCCTCATGAATGACGCCAAGTATATTGGGCTGGATGTGCATCAGGCAACGATTTCGGTGGCCGTTCGGGATTCGCACGGAAATTTGGTGATGGAGGCCATTCTCGAAACGAAAGCCGAGACGATCCTTCAGTTTATTGGTGGCCTGCGCGGCAGTTTGCACGTGACCTTTGAAGAAGGCACCTGGGCGGCGTGGTTGTACGATCTGCTCCAGCCTCACGTCACCCGCGTGGTGGCCTGCGATCCGCGCAAGAATGCCCTGTTGAAAGCTGGGAACAAGAGTGACCGCATCGATGCCCGCAAGCTGTCCGAGCTGCTGTATCTAAACAAGCTCAACCCGGTGTACCACGGCGAACAGGGTATGCGCACGCTGAAGGAACTGGCACGCAGCTACCTTACGATCACTCGTGATTTGACGCGGGTGATGAGTCGGCTGAAGGCCATCTACCGAAGCTGGGGCATTCCTTGTGCCGGCAAGCAGGTCTACGCACCGCGCTACCGTGCGGAATGGCTCGCGAAGATTTCGGAAGTGGGTGTACGCCGCCGTGCGGAACTCTATTACCAGCAGTTCGACGCCTTAGCGGTATTGCGCCAGGGCGTGCGGCGAGAACTATTGGCGGAAGGCCGGAAGCATCTGAACATGAGGTTGCTGCGGCAGATTCCCTCCATCGGCCCCATCCGCGCCGTTCTGCTGCTTGCGCTGATGCAGACACCGAACCGCTTCCGGACCAAGCGACAACTGTGGGCCTACTGCGGTTTGGCATTGCGGACGTACCGCAGCGGGGAATACCGCATCGTCGGTGGCCAGTTCAAACGCTCCAAGAAAGTTCTGGCCGTCCGCGGGCTCAATATCAACCACAACCACGATCTGAAAAATATCTTCAAGGGTGCAGCGACGCGAGCCGCCTCGACCGCAGGACCTTTCCAAGATTTTTACCAAGCTTGCGTCAGCCGAGGCGTGAAACCGCATTTGGCGCGGCTCACCTTGGCGCGCAAGATCGCCGCCGTCACTTTGCTGGTTTGGAAGAAAGGAGTTTGTTTCGACGCTGAACATCTGAAACAACAAGCAGCTTGAGCGTCGGATCGAGAATCGTCCTTTGCTGGATTTATTTCTGGTGATGGCTTTTCAGTTCTTCTGACGCTTTGGTTCGAGGGTGAGTCTCCATTAGCCCGTTAGGCAGAGAGTGTGCTCCGAGCACCACGAGTCTCTTGGTAAACTATAGGCCCCCTCGGATAACCAGAAAAAGCTATAGGCCTTGAGCCTCAGATAGAACTATGGTTGACACGTTTCAACCACGCAGCTTGTCTTGCTTCAGAATCCGAAAGCGCCGTCACGATAACAGAATGGATCTACGAAGAGCGAACACCCCAGAGTCTCTCAACAGGACATGGGCTGGAGAGCGCAGCAAACATTTTTGCTCCTTCCAGTCGCCGCAGATGTTTTTTCTCTTGACTCTCCCCTTTATAGAACGGCCTTACCGCCGAAGTTGGTACTGGTCTGTACTTTTCCGGTTTGGCGGGTGGTCTCAATGGGTCGACGCAACACTTTCTTGAAGTTTACTCGCCGGAGTCTGAAAGCCCAAAGTTTCTCGCGGGCGTTGATTTAAGCGTAGCGCCACTTTGTTCAGATCCGACTGGGAATAGTCGGTGAGGTCTGCGTTCTTCGGGAAGTATTGTCGTAAGAGTCCGTTTGTGTTTTCGTTCGAGCCGCGTTGCCAGGGGCTCTGCGGATCACAGAAGTAAACTTTTACATCCGTGGCCACCGTAAAGTCCTTGTGTTTGGCCATCTCTAGTCCGCGGTCCCACGTCAGCGATCGCCGCAGGGTGGCGGGAAGTTTACGAACGTGTTTACTCAATGCCCCGACAACCTCCGCCGTATCTTTGCTGGGTATCTTGATCAGCATGACAAAGCGCGAATGGCGTTCCACCAAGGTCGCGATGTGACTGTTCCCTGAGCCGCGTAGGAGATCGCCCTCCCAGTGACCCGGAATGGCGCGGTCTTCCACTTCCGCAGGCCGTTCCCTGATAGAGATAGCCTCAGGGATTTGACCGCGTCCGTCTTTAAAGATACGAGAGTGCCGCGATCGGCGGATGCGACGCTCGGATCGCAAGTGCTCCAGCAGCTCCTTTTTCAACGCTCCACGGGCTTGAATGAACAGGGTTCGGTAAATGGTTTCGTGGGACACACGCATGCTCTCATCATCGGGATACTGGGTTTTCAGCCAGCCGGAGATCTGCTTCGGCGACCAGTCCAGAATCAGTTTACTCGCAACAACGCTCCGCAACTTCAGGTTGATGGAAAGAAGGCAACGCTTGGGTCGTAAGGCTGACTGCCAGGCTTCGTTGTCCGCTTGACTGGCTCGATACGCAGGACGGGCACCGTGCCGTGCGACCTCCCGGCTCACGGTTGATGCCGGTCGCTGTAAACACCTGGCAATTTCACGGAACGACCAACCGGAAGCCAGCCCACGAGAAATTTCCTCGCGCTCACGCAGCGTGAGCGCGAGGAGCGCACGCCGTCGTACTGCCGGAGCAATCCCACCATGACGCGACACCAAACACCGAATGGAGGAATGTTCTTTGCCAAATGCGCGCCCGATCTCATGCAGCGTCTGCCCTGCTTTCCAACGACGCCACACCTCGAGTTTTTGCTCTGCTGAAAGACCAAACCGTCTTCCTTGTCTCATAAACACCACCTTTGAAAACAGCTTTATACCAGATGGTGTTGCATCGACCGTTTGAGCCGGCAACCTTTCGCGGGCATGTTTTCGCGGCAGGTCTTGCAGACTTCGGTGCCAACATAATCGTTCGGACCGGCAGGCTGCGGAGAGTGTTTCGTTTGTTCCGGGGGCGTAGTTTTGTTCGGGTCTTGGCGGGCCCGTCCGCTGCCCCTTGGCACGCAAACCAACAATGCCGAGAGTAAAACCCACTCAGCAGCAACGGGAATTCTCGAACTGACTGGCCGGCACATTCTATTCCCTCAGACAGGACTCTCTGAGTTCGGAGAAGTAAATCGCGCCACCCAAGTCCGGCCCAAAAAACAGTTGGCTCGGAGTCGGCAACATACACCACGGATATTGTGCTGTCCATTGAATATTTACTTGAGAAACTTTCGATGAACAGAGCCAGAGTTTTTGCTGAATGCATGCTGGACGAACTGATGTTGAGCCACTTTCTTTGCCAAAATTCGTTGTCTTCGAAAGCACCTGAAGCTTAGGATGTGCGTGTCTCGCTTCAAAAGCGAGATTCCGGCCGTGCTAAGAGGGGACTCGCATACGACCTGAAATGTTGACCGGCTTAACGGGAAAAGTCGAAGGAGTAAGTACGACTCGTCGCGGAAGGGATGAGGAACCAGGAGGTTGCTCTTAAACTGAACCTGAGCGAACACACGGTGCGGAATTACCTGCTTCGGATCTACGACAAATTGGGCATCTCGAGCCGGGTGAAGTTGGCCCTCTATGCGGTCAGTAGTACGGAGGCAATCACTGCACCAAGGAATTCTAGGACATATTCGGCTTTTTGACGGTCTCGTGACCAAATGTCGTTGTTCGGACCCGCCCCGGATACTACGGCGAATCAACGGACCAAATGATAAAGCAGATTTACCAAAACTTGCTCAATGCTTGATAAACGAGGTGGTCTCAATGGGTCGACGCAACACTCAGGTCCAACCCAGCTTGCATTGAAAACACCGGGCTTAGCACCAAGCGGGATATTTCTGTAATGCCTGGGCTTCATGATTTTCGCGGGCCGCAGGCCCCAAAATGACAAGTTATCAAGTCGGCCGGATCACGCCGATACTTTCTTGGGCTTCCCGGCTACTATGGGTGGCACGTGTTGCGGCTACATTCCGTTTCGCGTTTCTGGTCGAAGGCCTGCATCGCCGTCGCAGAATTTGCCCTCTTCTCCACCTCGTCTCTGTACCCGCGGCCGCCCTCGTTGAGCACCTTCTGTACTTCTTCTCTGGTCAGGTAGCGGAGTCGCATGGATTCTTCAGTTCGCTGCACGACTTCCACTAATCCAAGCAGAGTGGCCCGTTGGGCGCTGGTCATTTTCTCTTGGAGCATCACCCCGGTTCGTTCGACCACTACAAACGGGGGAGTGTGTTCCTTGCCGCCGGAATACTCTTTCAATCGGGACGCGGCAAGCGTGGGCGGTGCGACCAAGACCTCCACGCCTAGAAAAATGGCTTGGCAGGGATACAAGACTCCGCCTTTTAGAATCTTGAGCGAGGCTTCATCGGTGGCCAGCGCGTGCAATCGATCGAAACCGGGACGTTCCCACCCAGTGAAAGACGCGATCTTCTCGAGGGCGGCGCCATCGGGCACGGGAAATGTACGTGGAGGAATCGCCAGCCGATGTTCCACGTCGCACAGCAACTGTTCGGTGGCGGCGCAATCCTCGCCGCAGACAACCAGTCCGTGATTTGCAAGTATGAAAACGTCCGTCTCCTTCGCTCGGGCCACGGCCATCCCAATTTCTCGAGCGAGCGGAACACCGGAGGCGACGTACGGAATCCATTGCCAGCGCAAACCTTTGAGCCGTGCCGCGAGTTCGTCGAGTCCATCCAGTCGAATCGCCCAGGCAATCGTATTAATCGAGTGCACGTGGATAACAATGCGGTGAGGAAGCACGGCGTGCATTGCAGTTTCGATGGAAGGGGGCATTCCGGTTATTGAAACGTGCGGTCGGCTGATTTCCCTGCCTTGCTGCAAAGCTTTACGCGCTTCGGACAGTGCAACCGGAACGAGCATCTCTTCCTGGCTTGCCCGGGCAAGCCATTTACCGGAGCCTTTAATCCATAGAATTCCTTCCAGCTTGATCGAGGTGTTGCCATTGCTCGCTTGAACGAGCAAAGGATTGCTTCCCACGCGCGCGGATAGCTTGCGAAGGTGGCCGATCTCTCGTTCTGGCCGAGCAGGCAAAAGGTCGGGTTGGACTTCCTTCTTCACGATCTATTTCGTCCTTTGTTCCACACTCGCACAACTGGTTTCTCTAACCTGCAAGATTGGCAGCGGCTCCTTGACTGGATATTTCCGTCCAGACTTGGCTCTATATCGCGCCCTGGTTTCGCCGATCTTGAGGGACGTTTTGAATATGGCGCCGACGGGAAGTATTCCTGCCAATTTGTGCGCCGCGATCGCTGCTAGGCCCATCGATGCAATGCACCCGCATGATGCGCAATCCGGATTTCCGCCAAACTGGCAGGGAGTGATTTTTGTTTCCAGGTCAGCCGATAACGTCTGGGTGGTGCGCGCGAACACGCAATCCTGGGGATTTTTTGGCGGTGAAGCAAATTGCCGGATCACCGCTTTCGGCATATCCAATTTTGGATATTGCTTTCGCAATTGCAGCATGTCCGCGATGGCGCGTTGCCGCTCGCCGGGACTCAGGATTTCCGGCATGACATCGCCAACCTGAGGCGTGAACAGGCTGAACCAGACTTTCTTGATCTCGGGCCGGGGCGTCCAGAATTCCAGAAATTCGCGGAGATAGCTGGGCCTCGTCATCATTTGACCGGTGACCGTGCAATGGATCGTGACTCTTTGCCCCACAATGTTGCGGAGGATGCGGTCGTAGGTAGCAGGAGCCCGGCGCTCATCATGTTCCGGTTGCAGTCCATCGATGGACACCACGACGTGCAAGTGGCCCAGCTTCGGCCACGTCGGACCCATGGTGCGAAACGCACTGGTCACAATCTGAACGTGGATTCCGCGCGCCAGGAGCGGTGGGATCATCAGCTCCAATTCGCGATAACGGACCATCGGATCACCACCAACAATCGACAAGTGCAAGGGCTTGAGGTGGTCGACAACTTCCAGCACTCCATCCACGAGGGCCTGGCCCCTTCGATCGTTCAGGTCGCGCAGCGTTTGTCCGCCGCCGAGATGGGCATCGTCGTAAGCGTAACAGCCGGGGCATTTCAAGGGGCATTCCTTGGTGATTTCGATCGAAAGCGAGGGTTGTTCGCCCTTCAGGATCTTGCCCCAGGCTTGAAGAATTTCAGACGTGTACACCGATGGTGGCCTTTTCCGACCGCGGCTTTGTGCGCGGTCTATGACTCTTTCGATCGTTAGCAGGCCCAGCGGAAATACTACCGGTCAACTCTGTCTTAAAAATACCGTCGCTATGGCACTTCTTGCGCTGGGAAACTCGCCACCAGGAAAGACGGGGAGAGAATGAATTGCTTTGCTGACGGAGCGAGGTACGGGAGCCAGTCTGCGCGGAGAGCAGATGAAGTCGAGAATGTGTATTGCCCCCTCCCAGCCAGCAACCAGTATGCACGTAAAACACCACGGGACGAGGTTTTTTCTTCTGTTCCTGCTTGGAGGGAATCCTTAGTTCAGACGATCATCGCCGACTCAGATTGCAATACGGAGCGTTGTGCAATTCCATGGGGCCGCAACTGCCGATCTAGAGTCTTCAGCTCAATTACAGATGCGATGGCGAGCGAAGCAGTGCCGAATTGTTCTGGGTGTAAAGGATCGGAAAATAGTCTCAACGGAGGCGGTCGGGTGTATGCTGTCATCGGATGGGAAGGCGAAACGGGAATCCCCGTGTCATCGGAGTGATCATGCGTAGTTCTTACTCGGGTCGGAGATTTAGCTGCCTCGAGATGGTCCTCGTTCTTTCGCTGAGTGCTCCGATTTCCATGATTGCGCAAAGTGGATCCTTGCCCCAGTCGCAGACGGCGGCCTCAGCCCCGCTCCCCACGCAATCGCAAGCACAGACTACGCCTTGTTCCGATGGTCCCCCCATTTTGAAACGAGGCCCACAGCCGCCTCCCTGTCCTGACCCACCGCCGTCCGCATCGGCTCCTGCGGACTCCGCACGCACGCGTTCGCTGAATCCCGCCGAAGCCCTGATCGAAAGGGCCAGAGAGGCGGCGTTCGAGTTTTCAGAGAAGCTTCCCAACTTCATTTGCGAGGAGTTCATGGCGCGGTTTGACCATCGAGGCCGCGAGGAAATGCCCCTGGACGTGGTTTCGGCTGAAATCATTTACGATAACGCGCAAGAAAGTTATCGTAACGTAAAGATCGATGACCGCCCCACGGACAAGAGCCTGCAGGAAGTCGGAGGGTCCTGGTCCACTGGAGAATTTGCGTCGACACTGCTGGAGCTTTTTTCCCCCAATACACACGCGCAGTTCCGGTCTGGCGGTGCGTCTCCTATTTCGGGTTCAAATGCCCAGGTTTACGACTTTCAAGTGCGGAGTGAAAATTCACACTGGATAGTGCGGTCCGGCTCTCAGACTCTGAATCCGGCGTACAAAGGCTCCGTATGGGTGGATCCGAGCACCGCGCGCGTTCTGCGCATCGAGATGCAGGCCCGCAACATACCCTCAGATTTCCCGATGGATACGGTCGAATCCGCAGTTGATTATTCGTACGTGACGATTGGCGGGACATCGTTTCTGCTTCCGGTCCACGCCGAGAACTTGGGTTGTCAACGGGATACCGGTGACTGCAGCCACAACGTCATTGACTTCCGCAATTACCACGAATTCAAAGTCAATGTAAAGATGGTCAACTAATTTCTCGCGAACTTCTCATCAGTGCGCGACTCGTCCCTGCTGCTAAACTGAGCGGCCCGGTGACTAAGGCCCCTAACGCTTTGCTCCTGAGTCGAGTACGCCATCTGTTTAAGCAAGAGGATTATAGCGATTGGACGGGACGTGGTTGCGTTCGTTAGTCGCCCAAGTCCTGATTCGTTCGCTAACCGAACATCGAGTCATAGTTTCCCTTCGCGACACAATTCACGGCAGGCGGGATGACAATCAAGAAAGATGACCGGCCTGGCTGGCGAAAACAATATATGGATGGTGCAGCGGGCGAAGACCGGAGGCGTCAGGCCGACTGAACGCGCAGGGGATCAATGTATTTTACCAGCAGAACTTCGTTGCCTTTTTCGTTGTAGAGAAGCTCGTCCACCAGGTGCTTGGCGAGCAAGACACCGTAGCCGCCGGGGCGCATTCCCTGCGTCTCGCGGAAATTCACGTGATGGAACGGGTCGTCGGGAGGGTTGGCGACGGCGGCGTGGGGAATTTCATCCAGCGTGAAGCCTTCGCCGGGGTCTTTGACGAGGCACTCGACCATATGTTTCGCGCGGACGTAAGAAATCTCGACATACTTTGCCGGATCGAGTCGGCCGCCGTGCTCGATCGCATTCAAGAGAATTTCGCGGAAGGCCATGGCGACACCGTGTTTTTCGGCTTCAGGCAAATCGGCGATTTCATCGAGGAATTGGAGCAGCCGGTCGGCCGTATTAACCGTACAGCGCGCCAGGATGCGGATCCACTCCGGCGTTGCGGAGACCACCTCGATGCCATCGTCCCAGCAGGGGCCTTCGGCCGCGATACGGATCATTTCGGCGAGCGCGCTGGGGGAGTAGGGCTTGGAAAAGTAGCTGAAGGCGTGTTCGCGCATGGAGGCGATGACGTCCGCGGGCGTGCTTTCGTCGGCGAGAATGATCAGCCGGGTGTGCGGCCGGACGCGCCGAAGCTTGCGCAAAAGCTCGACATCCTCGCTGCCGGAGGATCTTTCGCTGGTGAGGATGAGGTCAAAGGAGCGCCCTTCCGCTTGCACCAGGGCCGACCGGTTGTCCCGGGTATGTTGGATGACCCATTGGCCGGGCTTCAGCGAATCCAGAAGCAGAGATTCGAGCTGAGGGTCGACGTCCACCACCAGTGCTGTCTTGACGGCGAAAGGCTTTGTATCGAGGCGAGGTGCGGAGCTCACAGGCCACCTCAAATCTTCCAAGGGCAATCGCAGGAGGAATTCCTGGATGGCAATACAATGAAAGAATTGGAAGCGAGATGCAAGAGTGGAGATCAACGCCAGTGGGCCAGCGGTGTGTCCAGTCGTCACCGGTAGAGACCGACGGACGGCAGCCTCGTTAAAAGTCGAAGTCGCCGTCGATGCGCCAAAGGCGTCCGACTGAATTGTAGAAGCTGCCGTAGTAGGGAGAAGCGGCGTATTGCTGGACGTCGCGCGGGTTGTAGTGATTGGTGACATCGATGACTTTCAGGCCTCCGAGGAACTGGATGCGATGGCCGCGGAATTGAAAGTCGAAGGGATATTGTATTTTCAGGTCGAGACTGGCAAAGGTGGGGAAGCGTCCGGCTTCATTGACAGCACCGATGTAATTCCAGTTTTCGTCGAGCCTGGAATAGGGGAAGCCGGTATGAACGTCAAGGATAGGGATAAATTGGAGTTTGTAGGTTAGACCGAAGATGCTCCAGAAGAGGACGCGATTGGGAGCATCACTGGAAAGCGGGCCGTATTGATTGGGTCGGATCAGCGGGTAGGGATTGTTGCCGAAGAATTGGTTGTAGTCGTTGAGTTCGCCGAACGCACGGGAGTGAACGTAACTGGCAACCAAGCTGGTGCGTTCGGTGGGATTCCAGCGGAGCATAGTGAGGAATTCATTGTAGGTTTGCGTACCGGAATTGAGGAGTTGGAGTTGGGCGTTCCCGGGACTGTCCTGTAAAAGAAAGTTTGGAGTTGGGGCGAACATCGAAAACAGGTTACTCGCTCCGAAGACTGCTCTCGGAATGACGGGCGTATTGGGGCCGACGGGATTCACGTAAAACTGGCGATAGTCCTGGCGGTGTTCGTAGCCGAGGCGGAGAAACAGATTTTGGCGGATACGTCGGTCGAATTGCAGACTAGTGCCCAGACTGTAGGGTAGGCGGAATTGGCCGTTGCCAGTGGCGATGACGTGGGTATAGGTGATGGGGCCCTGGACGATGGTGGTGCCGTCGGCGGCGAGTTCGGTTATGGTTTGAGCAGGGATGTTGGGGAAGATCGCTACATTGAGGGGTATTTTGTCGTAGAAGAGGCCAACACCGCCGCGGATGGCGGTGCGATTGTCTTTGGTGGGCGCGAAGACGAAACCGATACGCGGAGCGGCATCGAACGCATCGGAGGAGAGGCTGTCATGGTCGAGGCGAACGCCAAAATCGAGAGTGAAGCGCGAGAAGACCTGCCAGTTGTCCTGAAAATAAAAACTCAGATTACTTTTTGAAGCGGACGCGAAGAGAGGCGAAGTGTACGTGATTTCGCTAGAGGGAGTGCCGTTTTCGCGAAGGACGCGGACCGGCAGATTGGAGATGGTGCCATCGTAGGTGGAACGGGAGAAGGCGTAGCCGAAGGTGAGGAGATGGCGCCCGGCAAATTCGAGCGGACGCAGGTGAAGGGCTTGCGTCCATTGGTAGAGCAAGGTGTTGCGATGCTGAGTCTCGAAGAAGCTGCCGGAATTGTGTTCGGGGAACAGAGTCATAACGCCGGGTAGCGGATCTTCGGGGAAAAGGCGAAAATCGAGGAGCTTGGCGGAGAAAAGGGATTGGACAAAACCACCATTCGAGAGAATCCAGCGATCAGAAGCGGAAGTGAAAAAGCCGCGGCGATGATAACTGTTGGTGACGGGTTGCGGATTGAACTGGTCGATATTGGCATAACTGGTATTTTGCGGATCGAGAGTGAGGATGGCGGTTAGACGATGGGAGGGATTGAGATCCCAATCGAGTTGGGTTTGCGTGTTCACACGCTGATCGACGCGGACGTTATTGGGATTGGGAAGTGAAGGGACACGGGTGGTGTCGTAACCATAATAGAGGGATTGAAAGATATAGAGTTTGCCTTTGATGAGCGGACCGGAGAAGGCAAGATGTGGAGTAAAGCTCTCGACGCCGTGGGTGCTGTAGTCGATCCAACGAAAACGCGGGATGGGATCTTCGAAGAGCCATTTCCACTCATCGCCACCACCGCGGGTAGTGACTTCAATGACGCCGCTGGAAAAATCGCCGAATCCGGCGTCGAAAGGGTTGGAAAGAACACGCATGGAATCGACGGCAGCGTTAGGGAGACGAAGAGCAGGTTGACCGGTGAAGGGATCACCGATGGAGGCGTTGTTGATGAGGGCATTGGCCTGGTTGGCGTTTCCACCTTTGATCCGGATCAGGCCCTCGGGCCCGCGGAGGACGCCGGGTAAAAGCGGGAGAGCTTCCTGAAAATCTTCATTGAGGCGGACCAGAGATTTGAGCATCGGAGTGGTGAGGACCTGGCCACCACCGGAACTGGAGGAAGTGTCGACGCCGGTAGAGTTGGCGTTGACAATGACTGATTCGGATTGGGATTGCGGGAGAAGCCGAAAATCGGCGATGGTTGGATTGCCTGCGGTGAGGGTGACACGGCGTCTGACGGTGGCGAAGCCGGCTAGCGCGACCGAGAGTTGGTAGTCACCGGGAAGAATGCCGCCGAACAGGTATTGACCAAGTTCGTTGGAGACGGTGGTGAGTTCTTTTCCAGTGGAGAGACTTTTCAGGCTGATGCGGGCGTTAGGCCAGACAGTTTGGGTGTGATTTGCATCGATGGTGAAGATGGTGCCGGAGAGGCGGGCCGTGTCGGCGTGGGCGGGGTCGGCGGAGATTAACAGGAGAACGGCGCAGAGTGGCGAGGCACGACAAAAGCGTGAAAAAAGAACGCTGAGCGCCATGGCGGTTGATGGTACAGGATTGGGACGAGGAAAGCGCGGCAGCACTAGGAGCACAGCATTCATTGCGTCACGCGATCATGTTCCGGACCCTAGCAGGCTAAAGAAGTGGAAAACGTGTGGCGGTCACCAGACCAGAATGCCAGGGCGAAACCCAAAGCGAGCTGGTCCCTCGGTCACAAAAGGGCTGACGGCGGTCCTTCACCCGTCGTGCTCCAAATCTTGACACGTGCGGAGGCGGGGAGCACAATTCGCACGACTCGGGAGACAGTAGCGCAAAGAAAGGAAGAGACACACCATGCCTGCTATTACGGGAACTTTTTCGGGGAAAATCACGAAGCACTCCGCGATGCCGCTTGCGGACCAACACAACCACGATATCAGCATCGCCGAGGTTAGCGGTACGCAGAAATCGGCCGATCCTCTGTGGAACAACTCGACGATCACATACTGGGGCGTGACCGACGTGCTCGACGGCAAAGGTTCACAGCACGGCTATTACAACAATGTCCACGCAGACAAGGGCCGCGACTGGGGAACCTTTGAGGGCAAGGTCAACGTTGCAGGTGGCAAGGTTACCGTGGAAGGCACCTATAAGTTCGCCGGGGGCGATGGAGAGTATCGCGGCGTCACAGGCAGTGGCAAGTTCAAGACAGTGATGAAATCGGACACCGAACTCGAGTGCAGTTGGGAGGGCAAGTATACACTGGCAAAGGCCCAGTCACGCTGAGCAAAGAGACGGCAGGCTTCTTGTCAGGCTCCAAGTTTGGTCGAGTACTGGCGGTCACCGCGGCGCGCAATGTCCAGCTGCAAGCTTACGGCCGAGCGAGGGAGACTGCTTAGTCCTGCCAAGGCGCCATGATGCTGTGCAGCTGACTTGTCCGCGGTGCGCGTTAAGAGGCACCAAGGGCATTCATCTATAAATATCTTTTCGTTGGAATGTGGTTGGGTTATTCGGCCCATGGCTGGGTGATGTCGCGAGACGTGGGGATGAAAGCGGTGGTGAGGGCTTCTCCGGATACAGGCACTCGAACTCTGGATCGCCATGAAGAAGGGTGAGGTCGGGATCCCGGCGGGCCCAGTCCGCGTCTTTGAATCCCGCGTCCCAGGCTCTCTTGAGAGCGCCAAGGGCATCCGATTTTCGTTTGAGTCTACAGAATACGCAGGCGGCGTTATAAAGGACCGTTGCCTCGTTGGAGCGAAGCGCAACCGCGAAGTCGAGCTCTCGGACGGCATCGTCAAGACGGTCGATTGCCGCATAATCACTGGCAAGAAGAATGCGTGCGCGCGCATCCTCCGGCACATGCTTGAGATGAGTCTCCAGAGCAGCGATACGCCGCTGTCGAGTGTTGCGAAGCGCTTCTTGCTTTCCCATCACCTCTAGGGCATTCATGATTGGAACGTAGCAGTTATAATCCTCGCCACTGGCCTCTAATGCCTCATCTGCGATGCTGGCCATCTCCTGATACTGCCCTGAGGCGAACAGCGAGCGGCAGAGCGTGTAGTAAGCCCCCTCACAGTCCCGTTTACGTTCAATGGCTTTCTGCGCACAGTAGATTGCATCTTTATAATTCTGAGCCGCGTAAAGAATCCACGCTTGCGCAACTAACACCTCTGGCAGCTGCGGCTGCAGGATGACAGCCCGTTGCGAAGCGGCCTCGGCACGTCTCAGCCAGATCGGATCGCGCCCGTAATTGTAGTGCGTCTGTGCGCACACATTGGCGATCGCAGCATAAGCTAGCGCAAAATTGGGATCGAGGGCTACTGCATTTTCAAACATCTGGAGCGCGAACCCCAGGTCCTGCTGTGTCATACGTCTAGCGTAGTTCTTTCCACGCAAGTAGAGGTCATAGGCCTGCAGATTTTCGGTTGGTTTGGCGGCAAGAGCAGCTTGTTCTTGGGGTGAGAGTGTGATCCGCAAAGCCTCCGCGATATTGCGGGCGATTTCGTCCTGCACTTCAAAGACATCCTTCATCTCACGGTCGTATCGTTCCGACCACAAGGGAAAATCCGTGTGTGTGTCCACCAGTTGCGCGTTGATGCGCAGACGGTTTCCCGCCCGTCGCAAGCTACCCCCTAGAACGTAGGTGGCCTTGAGTTGCTGGCCGATCTGAGCTGGTGTGACTCGCTTGTCCCGGTAGGCTAGCACCGTGGGCCTCGAAAAAATGCTTAGCCCCTTGATCTTGGAGAGCTCCGTGATGATGTCCTCGGTGATACCGTCGCGAAAGTATTCGTCTTCCTTTACACCGCTAATATTTTCGAAATACAACACGGCAATGGATTTTTCGGTTTGCTTGCTTTCGCCGCGAGATTCAGCGCTCTCGGCCGTCCGTTTCCGGCCTGACTCCAGATCGCGCTTCAATCTGGTCAGATCGGTCTTTATGTCGGTAGCAGTCTGGTACCGTAGGTTTCGGTCTTTTTCCAGAGCCTTGTCAATGATCCGTTCCAATTCCGATGGCAACGCTGGATTCGTCTCTCTCACCGGCGCCGGATCTCGATTGAGTATGGCTTCATAAATCACCGCCGAGGTATCGCCCTGGAACGGTAGTATTCCCGTCGCCATCTGATATAAAACAGTACCCAGAGAAAACAGATCAGTTCGCGCGTCGGTCAATTGACCGCGAGCCTGCTCCGGAGACATATAGGCCACGGTTCCAAGGGTCGTTCCCGGTTGCGTGAGGGCGTTCGTATTAGCCTCGGTCTGCATCTCCAGGTTTGCATTCATTCCGGCGCCGCTACGTCGCACTCCCTCCATCTTCGCGAGTCCAAAATCGAGGATCTTCACCTGCCCTCGTTCCGTCACAAAGATGTTGGCCGGCTTGATGTCCCGGTGAATAATGCCCTTGGCGTGCGCCGACTCCAACGCGTCACCAATCTGGATTGCAACGATCAACAGTTTATCTATCTCGATCGCGTTGCGACCGATCATCTGCGCCAGCGTCTGTCCTTCCAACCGTTCCATCACAATGAAGTGCTGTCGCTCGTGCTGTTCGATCGCATGAACCGTGCAGATATTAGGATGGTTAAGTGCCGAAGCCGCGCGCGCCTCTCGCTGAAATCGTTCCAAAGACTGCGCGTCATGGCCCATCTCTTGCGGTAGAAACTTGAGTGCTACATTGCGGCCCAGCTGCGTATCCTCCGCCTCATAAACCACTCCCATACCGCCGCTGCCGAGCTTATTCAAAATTTTGTAATGCGAGATGGTCTGTCCAATCATTTTCGTTGGCGATGGTATGGTACGGGTTTAGAACCACTGGGTCAACCAAACAGCGGCTTTGTAACCTTGAGAATTCGCCCTTCGTAAGATGGTCGGCGATTTCAGCCTAAGTCAACTCCCGGTTAGGCGGCAAGTCAGCGCAGGGTGACTCGTACCCGGAAGCATCTGTTGATTTCGAATTCCGCCGAAGATTTGAACGCGACAGAACTTCTTTGCTCCTTCATTTTGAACGCGGCGGGTGCGACCCCTGGTCGCGATTCGGCGCCGCACGGGTCACGACCCAGTCGCAGTCTTCAAAGCCAAAAATGGCGGATGAGAACACGCCATCTCGTTGTTTGAACTGACCGATGAGCATACGCGAGGCATTGAGCTAGGGTGATAACTAAGGTCTTCAGCTCAATTACACAGCCTGTGGTGTAAGTTTGCTGTGAAAAACGGTTAAACAGCCATCTCGCCAGTCGGTGAGTTAACACCCATATGGACGATCACATGGTGGGGTCCGCTTCGCAGACGCGGGTCCAATTGCAGAAAGATGAAGTCCATGTTTGGCGCGCCGTTCTCGATGTCGGTCCTGAAGTGTTGGGGATGTTGTCTTGCTCCTTAGGCGGAGATGAAGCAAGCCGTGCGGATCAATTTCTCTTCGCGAGGGACCGAAATCACTTTGTGGCCGCTCATGGCATTACTCGAAACATCCTCAGTGGATATCTGCAGACCTCACCAGAGACGTTGTGTTTCTGTGGGACCGAACGGCAAACCGGTATTGTCGAGGAAAACAGACTCTCTCGGTTTGTGCTTCAATCTTTCACACTCCCACGGTTTGGCGATGCTAGCCGTGGCGCTCGGCCGAGAAGTTGGTATCGATGTCGAGAGAATCCGGCCCGGCATCGCTGACGAGTCAAGGCGGGAGTGCGTCGAGCAAGATTGGAAGGAAAAAGGATAGGGCGTGCACCGCTTAACGTTGACCGGGCTACGATTGCGCGAGAGCGCCTGGCCGGTTTGAGCCTCACCGAAGTAGCGAAGTAGTTTTCCGTGGCCGAAGAAATCGACACGTTAGTCGCTGCGTAACCAGCAACTTCAGTTATCTAGTACGCGGGATTAGGAAGCCAACTCGCTCCTCCGCTGGGAGCACACTGCACATAGCAATTCATGACCGATATGCTCAATCCGTCCCTCTGGAGTTGTGACCCAATGTCGTGAGGTCCACGGCGGATTATGGCGAACATGCTGTTGATGTCCGCATTCGAGGTCGGCAATCCAATCGAGAAATTCATCTTGATGAAAACCCGCGATTTTACGAGGGATTCCGGGCACTTTTGCTCGCATGGGTTTCATATAGAAGCCAATGTGATTCTATGCTCCTTCGGCGTTTGAGGGAGGTGAGCGTGGGTGTGCAACGTTCGACCGGTTAGTCATTTATACCCGGGTTCGACACCCCATGTGACTTACTGAGATGGCTACGAGAAAGCAACGAGTGTGGTCCGCCATAGAGGAATTCCGTTGCGACGTTTTGCACAAAAAGCCACATCAGGGTGTAATTGCCCATCCGGAAGGCATCCTTGTAGCCGTAGCGGTTCGGATACCATCCGTAGACGGCGGTCGTCGCGCCCACATATGGAGAAACGAGGGCGGGGACAGAGAAGACGCGATGGCCATCGTCGCCGCGGCGTGCGGTCAGCGTCGAAGTCACGGCATGCCCCAGTCGCCGAAACACCCCTTTGCACTCGCACTGGTAATACAACGCGTCTTGCCGGAAAGCTTCCGCCAGACCATATCGCGTTGTCGTCGTTATCGCGGCGATGCCGAAGTTGGACCCAACACGCTCGCCGAACGCACCGGCGCCTTGCCCCCACTCCGGCTGCGGCGGGGTTGTTTTTGCCTGGTCAAGGCCCGCAACGAACACAGCTCCTGCAATAGGGTAAGGACCGAACGCATCGAATAAGTAATTGTGGAGCTTGGTTTTCTCCGTCGGACGGACATATGTGGGGACCGGTTGCTCGGGCATTGTCCCTTGGGACGCAGAAACAGTGGCGGAGGAGCTTCCCGTACCTGTGGGCTCTTGCGCCATCGCGCGCAGCGATAGGATCGCCAGGGCCGAGAGTGCGTATAGCAAAGGAACAATTCGCTGCATTTTCATCTGAGACTCGGCGTGGAAGTCGGTAGTGTTAGCCGTTGAACTTCGCCTCAAATTGTTGCAAGATTTGCTTCGTCATACGACGCTGTGCACGAATACCCGAGCGTATCTCTGCCCGAGGAGTCTTGCTCTTACCATTCTTTTCCGCAGCGCGAAAATCGTCGCGCGTCTTACGAACCTTATCGCGTGACTCTGAGCTATTAACTTGTGCCGGCTTGGACCTCTTAATGCCCTTGGATTTCATAGCTTCCTCTAAATGCGCATAGCTTGTCTTTGTCCAATGCGGACCTCATCAAACCGGTCGCGACTAACATAACCCACGGTTTGCCCGCAGATTCAGCCAAAGTGGGCACAGGCAGAGCACACCGAGTTAATGGCTGGGACGTCTATACGGAATTAGTGCGATTGCCGCTGTGAATGCCCCCAAGACAGCCAGCCCGAGTACGAAAGCGACAAATGTCGATAGGGCATACATTGTCGACCTCGCGTGATAGTAAGGATTTTGCATATCGCTTGCTATCCTGTTTTGGACAGTTTTGACGAAAATCATCGGTCATAAAACAGCACCGACACCGTTGAGCCATCGGCAATTGAGCCGCAACAGACGGTGACTGCGCTGTCAGGCGCTAGCTAGAAATCTGTACAATTGTGGACAGGCACGACTCCCGCAGCAGGATATACTCGCACTCAATCCACAGTTCTTTTTACACCCGTAGGCGATGGCGCGGTAGCTTTTAGCGAACAAGGTAAAAGCAGTGCCAAATTCTGCCAAATTCGCATTCTGAATTGATCTGCCTTCAAGGTGTGCCATTTCGAACAGACGCAATCCCACGGATCCTTCTATCCTTGGCCGGTTTAGATTTTGGACCAGAGTTTTTCGAGGAAAACGCAAGCCGCGTCACTCCCGGAACAATTCTGGTCAAGGGAGAAACGATGGCAACTGACAATCGAAAGAAATGCGCTCATCCGTGCTGTTCGTGCACGGTTAAGACCGGTGAATACTGCAGCGTGGAATGCGAAACGATGGAAAAAATGCCTGACATTGAGTGTCACTGTGGTCATTCGGGTTGCAAAGGCGAAATCGACAAGTAAACGCGATCCTCGGCTGCATTCAGAGAGTCGTCGCGGTTATCCCAACGAGTCGAGCATCTTCGGTCAAATACTGGCTGCGGGAGAGAGGATCCATGAAACCGAGCGCAACAGATAACATCAAGGGCAAGGTTCACGAGTTGAAGGGATCGGTGAAAGAAAAAGCGGGAAAACTGACGAATGATGCCGAACTGGAGGTCGCGGGTCGAGCAGAAAAGATAGCTGGAAAGGTTCAGGGGAAAGTCGCACGGGTGAAGAGAGCCCTCGGCAAATAGAGAAGCAATGCCCCCAGGCAGCGAAACATAAGGAAAAGGAAGACTTATGCCGCAAGATGCACATCAAAGAGCCGCTGAGTTTCACGATCTGGCTGCACATGCGCACTGGGTGGCGGCGCATCATGGCAAAGAAGACCACCAGAGCGGGCACGAACATTCCCGGCAAGCGCTCTCGAGCACGCGACCAGGGCTTTTCACTACTCGCAAGAAGCTAACCGGGAATCAGAAGAAGGTATCGATAAGCAAGCGCTAGAGACCTAGAGTCCCTTTTTCTGTTCGGCCTTGGCGTTCGGATTATAGTGCCATCAATACCGGGATGAGGACTGTCTCATGTGGCACAGGGCGGCGGATTTGGCCTCCATTTGGTCACCCTAAAGTCCAGTGAACATGGTTGGTTTGCAGCAGGTTGCAATTGCTGTGGGGGTACATGCTAAAAGCTCATGCGAACTCCATGAGATTACCAATTCAATGGAGATGGAAATACTTTTTAGGAATTTGGAGCATCCCGCATGCAGAATGATTGCTGATTTCGAACCAAATGATCAATCACGATATTATGGCGGCCCTTGCGCCCGCTGTGGTGCGAAATGCAAAGCACTGGATCTACCAACTGGGCGGCCTGGGTTTCATTCCCCTCGGGCTGCTGGATAACTCCCTCATGCCAATTCCGGGAAGCATGGATGTTCTGACCATCGTTTTGTCGGCACGTAAGGAACAGTTGTGGATTTACTATGCCTTGATGGCTACGTTGGGTTCACTGATTGGCGGCTACGTTACCTACCGGCTCGCTCGCAAAGGAGGGAAGGAAGCGCTCCGGCGGAGATTTCCGAAGAGGCGGCTTGAGACCGTTTACAAAACGTTTGATCGATGGGGCTTCGGTGCCGTTGCCATCCCGGCGGTGCTGCCCCCTCCGGTGCCGACGACTGCGTTTCTTTTCGCGGCGGGCGCTTTGCAATTTCCAATCAGGAAATTTCTGATTGCACTCGCGCTTGGCCGAATCGTCCGATACACACTCTTAGCGTTTCTAGCAGCTCGGTATGGGAGACAAATCCTGGGATTCCTCACGCGACACGGGCACCCAGTCCAGTTGATGATTATCGGATCGATCGTAACTGCTGTTTTAGTGCTCTCGTATTTTGTCCTGGGAAAACGGCAAGCACTTGCTTGAGCGTTTAGCGCCCGCAGCCAACCCAACTAGGGGTTCTGCTGCCGTTAGGTATTGGGCGTCGGCTTATTTGTGGATACGAGTTCACGGTCTGAAAGGCGGCTTCGTTCGCGCCCTGCAAAGAAAAGCGAGCTACCTTAGGCGATCAAGCGTCCAACCGCGAATCACGAACCGCGTAACCGACAGCGAAATGAGACGACCTGCCCTGTTCGGGAGATAGGCCCAAGTAGCGATTTACGTCGTTATCGACTAAGGCTCCGATTCCAGTTGTCCGAAGTCCAAGACCCGCAGCCGCAAGAGACAACGGTTGACCGTTAACCTAGTGTCCGGCTTCAAAGTTTACATAGCGATGGCCACGACCGCCAAAAATGCGTGTGGCGCTCTCGAAATCACCGTCGGTAGGGGGCCCGGTCGGTACTTTTCCAGTGACGCGACAAACCGGGGTGAAGATGATCTTGTTAAGGTCTTACTTCTGAGAGTGAGATTCGGTTCGCTTAAGGCTTAGTTCCGCGGAACAAAGCTGCCTCTCTTTCGTCATATGCTCCGTGCACACCGCGATTTCGTCGTCAATGCCCTTGATCTTCAAAGCAAGACGCAGGTCATTCGGATTCTTATCAAATTCTTTAGACAGCGGAGTTCGCTGCCTATTCAAAAAGTCGCGGGTTTTCTTCCAGGCTACAGGTTCAGCCATTTGGCTGCTATTTTCCTTGCTGAACGGTTTGCGGTCACGCTCATGGGAACTATGGTCTCACGAGTCAGGCGACACTTGTGTGCAATATTGAACAGACGAGGCTTTCGCAAAAGCTTGGTTCGTGCTCCAACTACAACTGGAGGAGCTTGAGCAATTTCTCCTTCTCTTCCGGTGTCATGGCGTTGGCTTCAATTTTTCTTCGAAGTCGCTCGGCTCGCCTCTAAAGTCTCGCTGCATTTGCGCCAAACTTTTTTCCGTTCCTTCGGGTTGAGTGGGGCCAGTAAGTCAATTACGTTGTCGCTACCTGTCGGCTGGCTTACGGCCCGGGCGATGGAATCCAATTCTGTGGGTGTCGTTTTCTTGACCATATGAGTTACATCGGACAACGAGCCAGCCAGCACCGTCACATCGCGCGCAGATTTCGACGGTCCCGCCGGTGCTGCTGCATGCCGAACATTCCTTCCAGCCGTTAACGCCGATGGCACTTTGATTTGTGCCCCGGCATCACTCCCGGTTAATCATCTGTTCACAACGTTTATTGGTTCGGGCGATGGTAGCCAACCTTTCCGCGAATCGTGCAGCACGTAACAGGTTTAGGCCGCTTCTCCATTTATTAGCCTTCCCGTGTCCTGGGGACTGTACCTCGGCGAGTCTTAGTGCCGCGCTTGCCCGTTGCCTTTATTGAAGTGCGCGGCACGGGCTTCGTATGATTTACCTTTCCCAAAAGCGTGTCGAATTTGGGTTTATCCACCTTCATGCCACACCCCCTAACTCCGAACATGTCAAACAATTCAGTTCATGGCCGATATGAGCCATTCTACCTTTGTGCCGCAGTCGCGCTGTCAAGCTATCGAGGCGTGCCAACAATGCGCGCAAGGGACCGCCATATCTGAGTTGGGCGTCCTGTCTGCGCATCGCGCCCAAACTGAAAGCTCAGGCTGAGGCCCTGGAAACTTTTCGAGCGCAGTTGGCCTAGATAACTCTGATCAAGTTGCACGTTCTGCATGTGAAGCGTGCTCTTAAAGCCTTCAAGTCGCAAACGTCCACCGCAGAGTTGTAGGAGAGGTAGGCTCAACCGGGTGATAGACAATGTCTTAACCTCGTGCATCGGCCAAAGGCTCTCTAGGCTCTGCTCACGCTTGCGAGCTTCCGCAAACCGGTAACTGAGATAGGTAAGGGATTTCACGCCAGTGTCCTCGGAACGTGTGAAGAGCGCTCCGAACGATGGCACGGGTACAGTGTGAAGCGTGGTAATCGGCGCAACCCGTTCTTGTGCCGGGATAATCTGTGCGGCGGGTATTGTGCTGCCGCCGGTATATGGATACCCGGAAACAAGCCGAGGAGCAGAATGAACCGTTTGTACATCACCGCCTTCGGTAGCGCGGGACGCTCTACTGACTAAGATGGCCGGGCTTTGCTCTCTCTATTTTGTGTGCGGGTCCGACGGCCGACCTCATGACCTTATGCGGTAGGCGCGGGTCAGATGAGAGGAGCTAGATCGCCGCTAACGAAATAAGTTTTAGTAAACTAGGCGATTGATGTCTGTTCCAATGCGCACACATTATAGGTGTCTTCAGAAAACGACATTTCGGAGCCACCCCAAACGTTGGAGGTATGAGCCGACTCCGGGCTCCTTCTTATTGGCCCGTCACAGTGTCGATTAACGCAGAAAGGGTCTCCGGGCTCGTCGCGGGGCAATGAGCAATCGCAAACTGTATAGTAGTGAACACGACCGTAAGGATGCGCGGAAAGCGGATGCTCACCGCATCCTTTATATATACGCTATATGTTCTCCGCCGCAGCATTGCCGTTCGAGGGATCAGCGGTTCAGGCAATTTGGAAGCGCCGAAAAACCGGCACCTTGATTTGATCCAACAGGAATGCAAAGAGGACGGCCGCCGAAAACACAGAACCCACGACTGCAACTGGCAACGACTGCATTGCTATACCGCGAATTGCGAGTATGGAGATGATCAGGACGTCTCCTATCGAGGAAACGATCACCCAAGTACCTGGCACAGAGCTCCACAAGTGCTGGCGTTCGCGAATAGCATAGAGTGTAGCTTCTCCGCCAAACACAAGTGTGATCATGGCAAGAGTCTGGAGTACGCCGATGTCAAACCCCAGCCGATATTTGCCTACCAGCAGCACGCCCACACAGAACGCCAGAAGACAGGCGCCGAGAATGGAGCATGCAAGCGTCAACTTGCCGATTTGCCATCTATTGGGCTTCGTCGATTGCCGTACGTTGTCGGCAGTAACCGACATTCCGAGAAAATCACCAGTAATCATGATAATGACCATGAGCATGGGCGTGAGGATGGCGTGCCCTGTGACAATCAGCCCAATCCCCAGAAAAAGCACGTTAACGATCTTTTTGGTGACCGAGTTCAGCGTATAGGTAAGAATGCGCTGGAATGCTGTGCGGCCTTCCTTCACCGCTGCGACGATCCCTCCGAGACCAGACTTGGTCAGCACGATTCCTGCGGCTGACTTCGCTACGTCCGTTGCCGTTGATACCGCAACGCCCATTTGGGCCTGCCGCAAAGCGGGAGCATCATTCGCGCCATCGCCACACATGCCAACCGTATGACCGGTTTTCTGGAAGGCCTTCACGAGATCATACTTCCCTTCCGGGAAGATACCGGCAAAGACTGCGAACTGCTCTGGGCGCACGCCGGCTGGAAGCGCACCAGCAGGACAGACCGGGCCGTCCAGGCCCACCGCATGAGCAATGCCGGCGGCGGTGGCTGGTGCGTCACCGGTCACCATAACAGTGCGCACTCCTACGCCTAATAACTCGTTGATGAGGGCCTTTGCATCGGACCGCGGAGGATCATTGAGTGCGATCACTCCGATGAGCTGCATGGCTTCCCCTGTGGGTCCCGCAGCTACTGCCAGGACTCGAAAGCCCTGCTTCTCAAGCTCATTCACCGCGGTCAATCCTGCGGGACATGGTTGCGCAAGTGCAATGACCGTGTCGTATGCTCCCTTCACGATTCGGAGGCTCTGACCGTCTGCGGTGATGGCACTGGCCTCCGACATTTTCTTGGCCGGATCGAACGGCGTGAATTTAACAGCTTCGCCGGATTCTGTTCGCTCTTGTGCTTGGCAGCCGCCCGAATGGCCGCGTCGACCGGATCCTGACCGCCATCGGCACTTGCCAGAGTAGCAAGCCCTAGGACGTGAGCTTCATCGAAGCCGTCCATTGGGTGAACCGTATTCACTGACAATTCATTACGGGTCAAAGTGCCGGTCTTGTCCGAGCAAAGCACATCCATGGTTGCCGCTTCATCGACTGCGGAAAGCCGGGTTGGAAGAACTCCTAGCCTGGCGAGCGATCTGGCGCCAAGAGCAGTGGCCAGCGTAAAGGTTGCCGGCAAAGCAACGGGGATAGCCGCCAGCACAGCGGTGAGCATAAGCGGAATGATTTCGGTCCAACCCATTCCTCGAAAGTTTGCATAAATGACCAATGTTACGATGATGACGCCGTTGAAGATTGCCAGATTGCGGACGATACGCAGAACGGCTTCTTGTTGAGAACTGACAACATGGGCTGTGCCCACCAACTCCGCAGTGTGTCCGAATTTCGTGCGCGGCCCAGTCTGCAACACTTCCGCGGTAGCTTCTCCGCGCCGTACGAGCGCACCCGCGTAGCTCGGTGTGCCGGCGCCACACTCGACAGGCTCGGATTCACCTGTGAGCATGGATTGGTCCAGCAAAACCGAGCCATTCACGATCTCGACGTCTGCGGCAACTACGGCTCCCAGTGACAGCTTGACGAGGTCGCCTGGCACCAACTCTGCGGACGGTACAATCTTCCATGTGCCATCCCGCTGGACGGAAGCATTTAACGCCAGACGCGACTTCAAGGCAGCCAGCGTGGCTTGTGCTCTTCCTTCCTGGAAAAAACCCAGGACGGCATTGAATATCAGCAGGCCGGCGATGACCGCTGCTTCAGTAAACTTGTGCAGCACCAATTGGAGTACGATCGCGGCCTCAAGCATCCATGGGACCGGGGCCCACAACTTGTCGATCGCTCTGCGTAACGGGTGGGCCGAAGTATCCGGCATGGAATTCGGTCCGACCTTTTCAAGGCGACTCTGAGCTTCTTTGCTGGTTAGTCCCTGAAGCGATGTATCAGGCAAATTGCTTTTGGATGGAGTGGTCTTAGCGGACTCCGGTAGACCGGGTGCTGAACGTACGGTGGTTGCCATGAGGAGACTTCTCGCTTTCTGATTTCAGTCGAACATCATTTCCGTAACGCTTGCAGCGTGTTACTCCTCGCGATTGGAATCTATGCTGGTCCATGGCGGCGCTGCAAACAGAATAGCACTCCAAATTCGAAAGAGATTCAGCATCCAAGACCCAGAATTTCCTGAATCGATCGCTCGCGTTACTGGTCCTTCTCGGAATATTTCTGCGGGACACCGCCTCCCGGGACCTCGTGGGTTCGTACCTCTCGTCCATCGGCGTCTCCGGCGTCTTCGACGCCCTTCACAACGTCGGCCTCGAATGCATTCCCTTCCTCAAGCAATTCATCGACGCTTTGTGAATCGGCTCCCTCGACATTGGACAGTCCCTGCAAGTCCCCCGATTGACCACCCGAGCGCGCCCCCAGTCCGAGTTTTTCCGTTTCGACCCCCCGGACATTTGCCGGAGTCCTGATTTCCTTCATAGGTGCCTGCTTTCTTGAGGCGAACTTCTTAGGCGAAGTCTTCTTACGTGGCCGCGTTTTTGTTTTCACCACTTTCTTCGACTTGGCGAGATTCGTTTTATTCTTCTTTATGGTCATCATCTACGGAGCCTACCTTTGCTCCAAGCCTTTTTCGACACTTACGTGGGTTTCAGCGACTTCCCACACTCCAGGCAATTTGGTCGGGAGCGCGGGGTCATTAGTCCACAAAATGGACACATGCGAGGAGAAACGGCCTCGGCTACGCGCGGTTCTTCCCCCCCCAACTTCTTCACCAAAGCGGCTATGAATCCACGCACGCTGGCAATACGGACAGAAACGAGATGAAGCTCCATGGCGGAAACTCCTCGGCCCTCTCTTCGCTGCCTGACGTGGGAACGGCAAGTAGTGGTGGGAGATTAGAAAATCTATTTGCAATCATCATGCTACGGAAATGAATGTGCAGATGTCTGTTCACATAGGGACACTCCCGCCATAAGTAGTCGATTGACATGAGGCGATGGGAGGAAAGTATCCAGTCCTTCAAGTCGAGCTGCGCAATTAATTCCAGGTAGGGTCCTGCGCTTCGCTGGCGAGCGCGAACCACGCCGCCTCTTCGGCGAGGATGCCCACGAGGTCACGGACTTCAGGCTCGATTGCGAATTTGGTGCCGCACGTACCGCAGAGTTGAGCCCCGCTCCGGATTGGACGAGACAGAGCGCAACGGACTTCGTCCCACGTTGAAAGCCGATCTATTCGCATGTATTTTTCCATAACCCTATCCTCGACAAAACCGCTGTTACCCTAAAGGCCTTTTACGCCCACTCGCGTGGTTTTACACTCGCAATGCGCCCAAGAAGTACAGGACCAGCGCGATGACGACGACGGTCCCAACGATCCCGAAGCCTCCCCTACTTCCCCACCGCGAGTATCCGTAATAGCCGCCGCCCCCACCGAACACCAGCAATAGAACAATAATTAGTAGCAACAACATTGAAATTCTCCTTTAAAGATTCCTATCTTCTTTCCCAGATCTGGAATGCCGCCATGTCATAGAATGTCGGCTGATGTAAGAAGGGCCGTCCATGCGAAATCCGAGTAGGACCTTCTGCAACTAGCCGCGGTCGACGGTCACTTCTTCCCAGTACGGCGCGAGACCGTAGTGTTTATAAATGCTGGTTCCCCACGTGGAGTGCGCCATGTTGGGCCAGTTGTTTTTGTCGAACCCAGGGGCCTTCTCCAGCAGTTTCTTGTCAACGTTCAGAACGATGCGCTTTTCCGCCAAATGGAATTGGAACGCGTTCCAGGGAATGGCAAAATATTTGTCACCCACTCCAAGAAAACCGCCAAACGACAGGACCGCATACGCGATCCGTCCCGCTTCGGCGTCCAACACCAGGTCTTCGATTTTCCCCAGATCCTGATAGTTGGTGTTGAGGACCGTACTTCCGATCACGGTCATCGCGGGAACAATATCCTTGGATCTCGCTAATTTCGGCTTTGCCATGTGATTCTCCTTTTTTCGGCGTACTCTAGTCGGGGGTTGCCAGCGTTCCCCGCAGACAGGATCGTAATCGAGACGAATAACGATGTCTGTTCATATAGAGACACCTCCGAGTTTTGGTGACGGGAGGCCGACACCGCCCGAGGCACTCCCCAGCCTATGCGAAACATCGCACTGGTCCATCCGAGTTCTAGATTCTTATTATGGGTCGTGGCTTTACTCGTTACGCCAACGCTGACTTGTGCGAAGTGGAATGTCAATGTGGAGATGAACAGTACTAGCGATAGAATATCGACCGAATTGCGTGAAGGAATAGAAGCCAGAATCAATTCGACAGACCGATATGCGATTGCCGCCAATGCCCGCGAACAAATTTGCTCATCTCGGTCAATTGTGTTGTCGTCGATGACGGAGTCTTGGCTGCCTGTGACAGCGACGTGACGTATTACCCGTTTCCGTTTTCCGCACTGTCCAGGCAAGCGTTGGAGCACGCGACCAGGGCTTTTCACTACTCGCAAGAAGCTAACTGGGAATCAGAAGAAGGTATCGATAAGCAAGCGCTAGAGACCTAGAGTCCCTTTTTCTGTTCGGCCTTGGCGTTCGAAAATGACGAGCTGAGACAAGATTCCGTGTGCGCTGAGTGGTCTTTCAGAACCGCTTAAGTCAGGAGTCACCGACGCTGTCGCTGCAGACGCAACGCTTAAACGCGAAGGTCTGGAAGAGGTTTTCAGGCTGTTTCTCCACCGACGTTCTTGCCACAGTTCCACAAAACACCAACAGTCCACGCTCGCCGACTGGGCCGCACAGTGATTAGTCGCGAGGTGTGCGAATCCGTTGCGGGTTTGGCCACTTTCTTTTTGACGGATCCTGCCACCCGGGGCCCGGCCATCTCTTTTCGGATGTTGGCCAGCAGCGCCTTGGCGGATTGCTGTGTGAGTTTCTTTCGGAACATAAGATTATAGTGCCATCAATACCGGGATGAGGACTGTCTCATTTGGCACAGGGCGGCGGATTTGGCCTCCATTTGCCTGAGCAACATATTTCAATGCCTTTGTGGTCGCTGTGATTCATCCACAACAACAACCAGTTTGTTATTCTTCATTCTGATGCCCTGACCAACGGCGCGTTGCGATTAGGCAGCAACTGGCTTGGCGCCGTTAGTCCTTTCGAGTTCGCCTTCCTTTGCTTTTATTGCGCGTTCCTGGCTCAATCCCATAGTCAGTGCCGTCATCCCGGCAAGACCGCCCAGTTCCATCGATTCGACGGCAGTGCTGGGGACGATCACGATCGTTGAGTTCGCCTTCAATCCCTCATAAAGCATATTCATGGCTCTCAGATGTAGTGCGACAGGATCATTGGCGTAGGTCTTGGCCGCTTCGCCAAATTTTTCCGCCACCTGACGCTCGGAATCTCCCAGAATCACGCGGGCCTGACGTTCTCGTTCGGCCTGGGCTTGCATAGACATCGCATCTTCCAACGCCGGGGGAATCAAAACATCTTTGACCTCTACCGAAATCACGTTAATGCCCCATGGTTCGGTGCGCTCATCGATAATTTTCTGCAGCACGCTACTAATCTTGTCCCTGCCTTCGAGCATGTCCGACAGCATGGTCTTGCCGATGACATCGCGCAGGGCCGTTTGGGAAGCCCAACTTATCGCGCTCTGATAGTCAGCGACATCCAAGGCGGCTTTCTTGGGGTCGATGATCTTCCAAAACAACACGGCATCAACATCCACAGGTACGGTGTCTTTCGTCAGGGTTTTTTCCGCCTTGAAAGAACTCGTGAGGACGCGGGTGTCGATCCAGTAGGGAATGGTCTCAATGAGCGGAACGATCAGGAAGAGCCCCGGCCCCTCAAGAGAGCGAAACTTGCCTAGCCGCAAAACCACCGCTTTGCTCCATTGATCCGCAACCTGGATTGCGGAAGAGATGATCGAGGCGAGCACAACAGCGCAGCCCAAAATCCACAAGCCTTTCAAGTCGGGTGAACCGCGATACATGGCGTATGCTACTGCTGCACCAACTCCTAAAATTACGATGAATACCAGCACTTGGAAGGAGCTGTTTTTTCTCATTTTGATACCTCGTTTCAATTTCTGACCTGTAATCGTGCGGGGTTCCCGTAAACCCCTGGCCATTTCTTCGAGCGGGCTCCGACGGTTGATTCAGAACAAGAACCTTTTTGCTCAACTCGTTTCTCACCACGTCATACTCAAGCAAGACCAGAGGACGTCCCTGTCTGCGACTTGCGAAAGTGTGGATACCCGCACTCAAATACTTCGTCAGCGATGCGACTTCTCATCTGGCTCCAGACAGAGGCTGTACAAGGAAAACTCTTTTTTCTCCTCTCCATGGGGTATAGCCAGAGCCTTTTCCGCCGCAGACCAATCAATTTCAGGTGAGCCAAGTGGATGGGAGCGGCGCTCCCAATATTCGTAGGCCAGCTTGGCCGTAAGTTCGTGTAAGTTCCCGGTTGAAGAATCGTTCATGGAGACTAAGCTCCTTTCGTTCCAAGCTCCAGGAAGCACCCGTCCTGCCCAATGACAAATCTGCGGATTGGTGCCCTCTTTTGTCCCATCGACACTGACAGGCTGTGCACACTTCCCAGGTGTCGGGTCGCCGTTTCTTTTTCTTAGCTCCGAGCCAACAACGAGCAGTCCAACGTGCCATCCTAAATATCGGCGCATAGTATGTCTGTCCAATTAGGGACACACTTTCAATTTTGGTCACCGAGCAACGTGTAGCTTCTCCACGCATTCTGTCCAATTCGGCACAGTTTCCCTTGATGGCGCGGTGTCATAGTTTACGTGGGAACTTTGCTTGTTAACTGGGAAGAACGAGTACCTAAGGAGATTCTGAAATGTCCATACAAAATTCTGTTGTCGCGGTGTATCGCACGCACACCGAAGCGGATCAAGCAGTGAAGGAGCTTCAACGCGGCGGAGTTGACCTGCATAAATTGTCGATCGTTGGCAAGGGATACCACACGGATGAGCACGCGGTAGGCTACTACAACACCGGCGACCGCATGATGTATTGGGGCAAAATTGGTGCATTCTGGGGAGGTTTTTGGGGGCTTTTGTTCGGATCTGCCTTTTTCCTCATTCCGGGTATCGGGCCAATTTTAGCGGCCGGCCCTGTTGTTGGATGGATCGTGGCAGCATTAGAGGGTGCGGTGGTGGTAGGAGGAGTGAGTGCACTCGGAGCGGGTCTCTACAGCATGGGAATTCCCAAGGACAGCATCGTGAAGTATGAAACAGCACTCAAGACAGATCAGTTTCTGCTGATCGCTCACGGAACGGCCGCGGAGGTGGCGAAGGCGAGGGACATCATCGAAACCACGCATCCCGCCCAATTTTCGCTACACTCCGGCGAAGTGGCAGCAGCGGCAAAAGTTTAACTTTCTCGTATGTTGAATCGGGGAGGCTGTCACTGTCGGCACACTGTCGTCCTCCGTGTGTGTTGGCGAACGGTCCGTTTGGCGGGATCGCGTCCCAACAGAACTGACCGCCAAAACGTTTTGCCGCGTTCTCGGCTTTGACGGAGCAAGGAGAAACGGACCATGAAAACGAGCGCACTTACGGCGCAAACGCTTCACAAGAAATCTGGCACGCTGAACAAAGAGGAGTTGACTCTGAATATCGACGGACTCACTTCGGAACTGCTCCACAGGATGGATGCTTACTGGCGCGCCGCCAACTATCTCTCGGTCGGCCAAATTTATCTCTACGACAATCCCCTGTTGAAGGAGCCACTGAAACTTTCGCACGTAAAACCGCTGGTGGTCGGACACTGGGGCACCACGCCGGGCCAGAACTTCATCTACGTGCACTTGAACCGGGTCATCAAGAAGTATGACCTGGATATGTTCTACATCGCCGGTCCCGGGCATGGTGGTCCGGCGCTGGTGGGCAACGTATACCTTGAAGGCACCTACAGTGAGATTTATCCGGACATCAGCCAAGACGAAGCCGGAATGAAAAAGCTCTTCAAGCAATTCTCGTTTCCCGGCGGGATCTCCAGCCATGTGGCGCCGACGACACCAGGTTCGATTCACGAAGGTGGCGAGTTGGGGTATTCCCTTAGCCATGCCTTTGGGGCCGCGTTCGACAATCCTCACTTGATCGTCGCCTGTGTCATCGGTGACGGTGAGGCGGAAACGGGCCCTCTGGCGACCGCGTGGCAGTCCAACAAGTTTCTTAATCCAATTTTCGACGGAGCCGTGCTGCCGATTCTGCACCTCAATGGCTACAAGATCAGCAATCCTACCGTGCTGGCGCGCATCGAGCATGAGGAATTAGAGCAATTTCTACGAGGCTGCGGCTGGACGCCTTACTTTGTGGAAGGTGATGAGCCGGTAGCGATGCATCAACTGATGGCCACCACCTTGGATAAGGCTATCGAGGACATCCAGCAAATCCAGAGCAAAGCACGGACTAAGAGCGACAATACACGGCCGCGGTGGCCCATGATCGTCTTGAGATCACCCAAGGGCTGGACCGGACCCAAAGTGGTCGATGGGCTGCAAGTCGAGGGCACCTTCCGAGCTCACCAGGTGCCGCTCCTGGTGGATTCCGAGCATCCCGATCACGTAAAGCAGCTTGAAAGTTGGATGAAGAGTTACAAGGCCGAGGAGTTGTTCGATAAAAATGGCCGGCTCATCCCGGAACTGGCCGACCTGGCGCCGAAAGGCGATCGGCGGATGGGCGCCAATCCGCACACCAACGGCGGAGTTCTTCTGCGCGACCTGCGCATGCCGGATTTCCACCTCCACTCGGTGAGTGTGCCTTCGCCGGGAGCCGTCGAAGGGCAAGATACCATCGTTCTGGGTAGATTTCTGCGTGATGTGGCCAAGCTGAATGAGGATCAGCGTAATTTCCGGGTCTTTGGTCCCGATGAAACACTCTCCAACCTTTTGGGGGCTGTTTTTGAAGTCACCAACCGTCAATGGGACGCCCGGGAAGACAAAACCGATGAATTCCTTGCGCCCGCCGGCCGTGTTCTGGATTCGATGCTCAGTGAGCACGAGTGCGAGGGTTGGCTCGAAGGATATCTTCTAACCGGACGGCACGGGCTATTCAACAGCTATGAGGCTTTTATTCGTATCGTCGACTCGATGTTTAGCCAGCACGCCAAGTGGTTGAAGGTAACACTGGAACTACCATGGCGCCGGAAGATCGCCTCGCTGAACTATCTGCTTGCCTCTCACGTTTGGCAGCAGGATCACAACGGCTTCACGCACCAGGATCCTGGTTTTCTCGACCACGTTATCAATAAGAAGGCCGATATCGTGCGCGTTTACCTGCCGCCCGATGGCAACTGCCTCCTGTCGGTTTTCGATCACTGTCTGCGCAGCCGGCATTACGTCAACGTCGTTGTAGCGGGGAAACATGCCCTCCCGCAATGGCTGACCATGGATGCCGCAGTCGTGCACTGCACGGAAGGAATTGGCATCTGGCAATGGGCCAGCAACGACCAAGGCTCCGAACCGGACGTGGTCATGGCCTGCTGCGGAGACACGCCCACGCTGGAGATTCTCGCCGCCGTTTCCATTCTTCGCCAGCATTTGCCCGATCTGAAAATCCGGGTGATTAACGTCGTCGATCTGATGAAGCTGCAATCTGCGAGCGAGCACCCCCACGGACTGACCGAGACCGATTACGATTCGCTTTTCACCAAAGATAAACACATCATCTTTGGTTTCCATGGATACCCCTCGCTAGTTCACCGGCTCACCTACCGGCGCACCAACAGCAACCTTCACGTTCGGGGCTACAAGGAAGAGGGCACTATTACGACGGCCTTTGACATCAGGGTGCAGAACGACCTGGACCGGTTCCACTTGGTGCAAGACGTGCTTGATCGACTACCGCACTTGGGGTCCAAAGGGGCCTACCTGAAGCAGATGATGCAGGACAAGCTCATCGAGCACAAGCACTACATCGACAAGTACGGCCAAGATATGCCGGAGATACGTGACTGGACATGGAAGGAACCGAGCAGCGACAAAGTCAATCCGGAATCATTCGTTACGGGAAAGCAGAGAACCAACGCATGAGAGTAAGCGCGATCACCAACCGGCATGCAGCGGTGGATGGAGAACACGTTCCTCACCAAGATGTTGCTTACTGGAGGCGCGCGCACCGCGACTGGCGTTTCTGGCTCGGCCTATTTCTCATGGTTGTTGCAATCACTGTCTTTTTCATGAGCGTTGACTTGTCGCTAGCGCCGGGCAGCCAACCGCAGCAGTCGCAGTCAGGTGCACTCGAAAAATAGAAGAACGCGGGCGGTTATCGCTGCACGACAACCGCAGAATGGCCGGCGGGCCGAGCACTCGGATTGCGATCGCAAGAATGCAGAGGCGGAAGGGAAGTGAAAAAGCTAATTGTTTTTGATCTCGACGGTACAGTTGCCGAAAGTAAATCCGCCGTTGACGCCGAAATGGCGGCACGACTGCATGACCTCCTCGGCGTGGTCAAAGTCGCGGTGATTTCCGGAGGCGATTGGCCACAGTTTGAAAAACAACTGCTCTCTCATCTGCCCCACGACGAAAGCCTGGTGAATTTGTCTCTCCTTCCTACTTGTGGAACGAAGTTCTTCCAATACACAGGCGCATGGAAAAAACTCTATTCAGAAGATTTCAGCGCAGATGAAAAACAGAAAATCATCAGGTCTCTCAAGAAAGCGGTCGAACTGGCGGGTTTCAAGGTCGAAGAGCTTTGGGGAGAAGCAATTGAAGACAGAGGAAGCCAGATCACGTATTCCGCGTTGGGTCAGCGAGCCCCCTTGGAAAAGAAGGACAAATGGGATCCCGATTTCGCCAAGAGGCAGAAGATCAAAGCAATCCTTGACACTGTTATTCCCGAGTTTTCTGTTCGAATCGGCGGCGCGACCTCCATTGATGTCACTAAACCTGGTATTGACAAAGCCTACGGAATCAGAAAGCTGCGAGACCTGCTAGGCATTTCATTGGAAGAAATGATTTACGTTGGCGATGCCTTGTTCGTCGGAGGGAATGACTATCCGGCTGAAGAAGCAGGCGTTGTTTCCATCTCAGTTCGAGGTCCCAATGAAACAAAATGCGTTACTGAAGCAATCATTGCTTGCTTAGATGGCCATCAGCCAGCGCGACCTTGTAAGGAGATTTGATGGGTGGATTTAAGGTGTAACGCCTGGGACTGGCGATGGAGCCGGAGCCGGGCAATCTCCAGGAGATCGCACCAGTCCACAAATTGTACAAGACCTCTCGGACCAAGACTCGGTGAAGGCAAAGGACAAGAAAAGGATACCCAAGATGAAAGTCAATGCCGACCAACCCAAAGCGCCCGAATCGAAGCTGGAATCGAAGCCCAGGCATCCTGAATCGAAGCAGCGGTGGGAGCCTGATGCGAAGGACGATCTGAAATCCCTGGCCCTGCCGGAAGTGGAGGAAAAATTGGAGTCGTCACCGGACGGCCTCAGTCAAGCCGAGGCTCAGAAACGGCTGACACAATACGGCCCGAACGAGATTGAAGAAAGGAAGACCAATCCCTTTCTGAAATTCCTCACCTATTTCTGGGGCCCCATCCCCTGGATGATTGAAGCGGCCGTAATTCTGTCGGGGATGGTCCGGCACTGGCTGGATTTTTTCATCATACTCCTCCTGCTTGTTTCCAACGCCGTGGTCGGATTCTGGGAAGAACACCAGGCAGGCAATGCCATCGCCGCTCTGAAGGCCAAGCTGGCGATCAATGCCAAAGTGAAACGCGATGGGAAGTGGGTCACTCCGGCGGCGCGTGAGTTGGTGCCGGGAGACGTCATCCGCGTGCGCCTCGGCGACATAGTGCCGGCGGATGCGCGTTTGTTGGAAGGTGACCCGGTCGAGGTGGATCAGTCCGCGTTGACAGGCGAATCCTTGCCCGCCACTCGCAAACCCGGCGATGCGGTGTTCTCCGGTTCGATCATCCGTCAGGGTGAAATCGACGCGATGGTGTACGCCACCGGGGCGAACACCTATTTCGGCAAAACCGCGCAACTGGTGCAGGAGGCGCACACTGTCAGCCATTTCCAGCGTGCCGTGCTGAAGATCGGCGATTACCTGATCATTCTTGCGGTGTCTCTGGTCGTGTTGATATTGGCGGTGGCGCTATTCCGTGGCGATCCCATCCTCAATACCTTGGAGTTCGCCCTGGTGCTTCTGGTGGCCGCGATCCCCGTGGCGATGCCGACCGTACTGTCCGTGACCATGGCCGTCGGCGCACGTCTTCTAGCGAAAAAAGAAGCGATTGTCACTCGGCTGTCGGCTATCGAGGAACTAGCTGGCGTGGACGTGCTGTGCTCAGACAAGACCGGCACCCTGACCGAGAACAAGTTGACGTTGGGCGATCCATTCAGCGTTAGCGGTATTCCTGCCGACCAAGTCATTCTCGACGCCGCACTAGCTTCACGTGCGGAAGACAAGGACACCATCGACTTGGCCGTGATCGGCGGCGTGAAGGATGACAAGGCGTTGAAGGGCTATCAGATGGTTCATTTCCAGCCGTTCGACCCGGTGCATAAGCGCACCGAAGCCACTGTCAAGAGCGGAGATGGAAAGCAGTTCTTTGTGGCCAAGGGAGCGCCACAGGTGATTCTGGAGATGTCCACCAACGTCGGTGAAGTGAAACCCGCCGTCGAGAAGGCCGTCAATGAATTTGCGGCTCGTGGCTTCCGTTCCTTGGGCGTAGCCCGAGCAGGCCAGGAAAATAACTGGCACTTTGTTGGGGTATTGCCACTGTTCGATCCGCCCCGCGAGCAGGCCAAAGCTACCATCGCGAGCGCCCGGCAGATGGGCGTCAGCGTCAAGATGGTTACGGGCGATCAAATGGCCATCGCCCAAGAAACTGCTCGACAGTTGGGGATGGGTACCAACATCCTCGATGCCAGCGGATTGGGCGACACGAAACGTCAAGAGACGGCGCAGTCGGCCGAGGCCATCGAAAAGGCGGACGGCTTCGCCCAGGTATTTCCCGAACATAAGTTCCACATCGTGGATGTCCTGCAAAAACTTGGCCACATCGTCGGCATGACTGGCGACGGGGTGAACGACGCCCCCGCGCTGAAAAAAGCAGACTGCGGCATCGCCGTTTCCGGCGCGACAGACGCGGCCCGCGCGGCGGCGTCCATCGTGCTCCTGGCGTCCGGCCTATCGGTGATCATCGACGCGATCAAGGAGAGCCGCCGGATATTCCAGCGGATGAACAGCTACGCGATTTACCGCATCGCCGAAACCCTGCGTGTGCTCTTCTTCATGACGCTGGCGATCTTGGTGTTTAACTTCTATCCGCTGACTGCGGTGATGATTGTGATGCTGGCATTGCTCAACGATGGCGCCATCCTGTCCATCGCCTATGACAACGTTCATTACAAGGATAAGCCCGAGGCCTGGAACATGCGCCTCGTGCTGGGTATCTCCACCGTGCTGGGCGTTATCGGAGTCGTGGCTGCGTTTGGCCTTTTTTATCTCGGCGAGCGCGTGTTTCACCTCGATCGTGCGCACATCCAGACGCTGATGTACCTGAAACTGTCCGTGGCCGGGCATCTGACGATTTTCTTGACGCGCACGCGGGGCCCGTTTTGGTCTATACGCCCCGCGCGAATTCTATGGGCGGCCGTGCTCGGCACGCAACTCGTGGCGACGTTGATCGCGGTTTATGGTTTGTTTATGACGCCGCTCGGCTGGCGCTGGGCAGGATTCGTTTGGGGTTATGCTCTCGTTTGGTTCCTCGTGAATGACCGCGTGAAACTCCTCGCCTATCGCATTTTTGACCCTACGAAAGCCCCCTTGTTGGCCAAGAAGCCGCTCGACCTTACACCACGGATTGCAACACGGGCCTATGAACTCTATGAGCAGCGAGTCCGGGGCGAAAGCCGGGCAGATCAAGACTGGCTGGAGGCGGAACGCGAGATTCGGAAAGATGAGGCAGGAAAAACGAAGGCTGCTTCGACGCCCTCCTAAGCCGCATGTGTGCTAAGCGCAACTGGCGCTGCTCCTTTGGGGTCTTCAGCCGGCCACTGGTCCAAATAAATACGCAATTTGAGTGGAGCGTCAGGGGAGAATTCTTGGGCCCAGCTTACGATGAATTCTTCTGCGTCGTCGTCCAAATCCTTCGCAATGAACGGAGAAGGGTCCATCGAATTGAAAAGCTGGGTCATTTCGCGCAGTTTCAAACTTATGATGTGCGGACGTGGCGGCAGTTTTTGGTTAAAAAAAAACGCATATGAAAATTCTTGCTACCTTCCATCCTGCCAATATTATCGGCTTTGTGCTGTGCTGCGCAATAATTCTGTCCAGCTTTGAAGTTTGACCGATCCGAGGAACAAATTATCCGCTCAACCTTTATATAATGTTGTCTGACAGGAGCGGTCGTAATTGTGGATTCGAGCCAGTGGTGGAGATGAACTTGGAAATTGGGGAAACGCGATCAAAGCGCAGCGTCTTCTGAGCTGTCCGTTCTTCACGCGGCGATCCTTTCCCACCGGTATTCGTGATGGAGGCCGCCGAGAACTGCGCGAGCCACGACCTTGCAGTCTTCGGCCAAGGAATGTCTGTCGTGACCTTGTAGCGGTAGGAATACGGGGGCAGGTTCAGGAATCCCCGGTCCGAGGCTCAAATGAGGGCGCCCTTGGTTGTAGTGCCTCACCCACTCTGCCAGGAGTCTGCGCAGATGTTCCTCGCCCAGCGGAATCATGAAATCCAAACACTCCCGACGTATGCTTCCCACTAATCGCTCGCAGTAGGCGTTCGCCTTTGGTGCACGCACAGGTGTGCGCAGCACCCGCAGTTCAAAAGCCTTGAGCTGTTGGTCCACATCTGCCGAGAAGATCGAGTCACGGTCATGGATGAGGAAACGGTAAGAATGATCGCTCGGAATCGCTTCGCGAAGCTGCTGCAAGGTCCAGGTCGCCGTCGGATGTGCGGTGACGTTGCAATGCACGATGCGCCGTGTCCCGACCTCCATCAGGAGGAACACATAGAGAGTTCGGAACCGTGCAGTCACTACGACCAGGAAATCGCAGGCGACGATGGACTGGGCGTGATTGCGAACAAACGTCCTCCCGTTCTGCGAAGAGGTCCTCCGGTGGCCTCGTCGCCCCGGCTCGGGAGGCCCATAGGCGCGTACCGTGCGTGGAGAAACATAGATACCCAGCTTCACCGAAAGCTCCGCTGCCACGCGCGCTTGGCCCCAAGTCGGATTCTCTTGTGCCATCTGCACGATGAGTTTGCGGATGCTCTCAGGAAGTCGTGGCCGACCAGCTTGCGACTTCCATTTCCAGAACAATTTGAAACCCTTGCGATGCCAGCTAATCAGCGTCTCGGGTTTCACGATGACCAAGGCCTCTTTCCAATTGCATAGGCGAGACCAGAGGATGAGAGAGAAACGGGCGGAGTCGTTCAATCGCCTCGGTTGGACCTGCCTCTCCTCATAGAAGGCCAGCTGCTTTCGCAGGAACAGGACCTCTGCGCTTAGGGCCGTGCGTGAGCGAAACAGGAGGCGGCAGAAAAGAAGCCCGTCCGCGACCAGATCGGTGATCAAGTTAAGCAGAGAATCCAGTGAGCACTTTGCGTTCGGAAGGAATCGAGACATGGGCTGTCAGGATCGCACACGGTCAGTCCGGCTGAGAAGTGTTTTCTGCCAGGCGGGGCTGGCTTCTTGGGTTTTCTAGCGCAGGGAAGCCCAACAAATAAGTGCCAGCATCTCTGTCAGATGGGAGCCGGATGGAATTTTTGCGCACCACAGCCACTCGTAACCGTACGAATCTTTTTTGTCGCACATTTTAGCCACCTCGCAGATTCGGATATCCACTACGGAACAGAAATTACAAAGGTGGCGGAAAAAGGCAGGTGTGGCTGGCAGCTCATCGGTCCTTTGGAGTAAGTGGTAAATTCCCGTAGAAAGTCTCTGCTTCCGTGGCTTAGGTTCGGGCGAGAGCCACAGCGCACGGGCCTCTTTCGCCAGGACCCAGTTTCCTATACCAAGACCGAGTTTCTTGGCACCCTTCACGCGGCGAATGCCGGCTGCCTGCTCTGGACTCAGCGACCCGGAGTCAGCAGCTTTACGGTTGTCCGCGGCTCATGGATGCGTGACGCCAACGACCGTTACGGGAGATCCGCTCCAGGCCGCTCCTTCGTGGGTCAAGCGATGCGTTGCCTCATCCCAATGAAATTGGGTGATGGATCCGCCACCTTTCTCATACGAATACGTAGTTCCGTCATCTGAAAACTGCGCGAAATCAGCGTCCGCGCCAGGATAAACGCGCACGGAAGCAATGGGCTGGGGTTGCTGTGCGCTTAGAACCGCGGCACCGAGGGGCACGATGGAACCAGCTCTAACAAACAGCGGAATGCTGTCGATTGGCGCGGCGGCAGTGATGGTCTGGCCGCCTCTAATTCTTTCGTTGGTCCAGTAGTCATACCAATCCGAACCCGCCGGTAGATAAACCTTACGGCTTGTCGCTCCTTGCTCCGTGACGGGAGCGACGAGGAAGGCCGGGCCGAACATGTATTCGTCCGGAATATCCGCGACGTTCGCGTCATCCGGAAAATCCATGAAGAGCGCGCGCATGAACGGGGCGCCGGTCTGATAGGTGCCATACCCCAGTGAGTAGGTGTAGGGAAGGAGCTCATAGCGCAGCCGCAGATACTTCTCAAGAATGGGCTCGGCTTGCCTGCCGTAGGACCAGACCTCATTGTGGTTTCTTTCTCCATGTGCCCGCATCACCGGTTGGAAAGTACCCCACTCAAACCAGCGCACGAACAACTCAGGATAGTCTTCATATCTGTCCACGGTGCCGCGCACGTCCGAGGGATCGACAAGTGGTGGGCGTGCGGGGTGATAGTTGGGAGAGAGGTTTGGTGAGAAGAAGCCTGCAATATCCGTATCCCAGTAAGCCATGCCGCTGGCGGTAAAGTTGAGGCCGGCAGGAATCGAGCGCTTCAGCATGTCCCAGGTCGAGTAAATGTCACTGGACCAAAACACCGTGCCATTGCGTTGCGCTCCCAGATAAGCAGCACGGGCCAGGATCATGACGCGGCGGCTGTCGCCGAAGTCGCGGCGGAAACCCTCGTAAACCGAAGCGGTATGAAAGAGCGGGTAGACATTGTAATAGCGACTGCCTGAGCCAATGAAGAAAAAGTCCTTCGCCGGATCGATGTCCGGTTCCGTTTCGTCGAGCCAGAGGTAATCGAAACCGTAGGGCTTCACATAGCGATCTCTGATGGCTTCCCACCACCACTTGGCCGCGTCAGGGTTGGTGGTATCGATGTTGGGTCCGATCTCTTTTGTGGTCCAACCTGTGTCGGGAATGCCGTCCGCAGTGTGAATGAGCCAGCCCTTCTGGCGCAGCATGTCGTAAAACTCGGTGCCGGCGGAAAAATGAGGCCACACGCTCAACAGAGTGGTGATGCCCATGGAATGCAGTTGCCGATTCATCGCGGCGGGATCCGGCCAGCGTCTCGGATCGAGGTCCAACGCGCCCTGCTTGGTCATGTTGAGGAAGTCGACGACGAGCACGTCGAGAGGGAGGTCGCGATCACGGTAGCCCTTGGCGACTTCGAGCAGTTGTTCCTGCGTCGGATATATGGCCTTGCTCTGGATGTAGCCGTAGGTCGCCCTCGGCAACATGTGCGTCACGCCGGTGAGCTGGCGGTAACCCTGGTAGATTTCGTCGGTTTTATCGCCGGCGATCACGAAGAATGAAACCCGGTCGCCGATTTCGGACGACCAAACGTTTTGCTGATTGAAGCCGAGATCGATGGTGGTCTTCGACGGGTTATCCCAGATGAGGCCGTAGCCGCGGCTGGACACGAGGAATGGAACGCAAACGTTCTCTCCGCCAATGGCCCCATAATCGTGCCAACATTTGATTTGATGGTCGCGCAAATCGAGCGAGCCCTGTTGCTGTTGGCCAAGGCCGTAGTAATGCTCGTCAGTGGGCGAATCGAAGGTGGCGGAAACGCGGTACCCGGCCTCAGGCTTCTGTTGCTCGGCGGAGCTGCTGGCGGGTGCGTCTGATGCGTTCGGGACCATGGCCCACCGCCACATCGTCAGCAACGGTTTGCCGGCGCTGTTCGATACGGAGATGGAGTCGTTGAACGTTCCACGAGCCGGGGCTCCGTAGAAGTAGTGGTTCCGCAGGGACTGATTCAGGTCGTCGAGCGGCATTGCCCGCGGTGGTGGCTGATTCTTGGGAGCGACACGGATCAGCAGCCGCGCCGAACGAAAGACGTCGTAGCCCGCAGAGTCCTGCTCGTGCGTCCAACCGGCCATAGAAGGCGTGCCGACGATGCCGTAGCCGGGCGCGGCAAGGGCCGCAGGTTTCTGCGAACTCAAGGTCACACGGACAATATTGGGGCCGAAGGGCTCCAGCACGATGGTTCGATTGTCGTGTTCGAAGATGAATCTGTTGGCTTGATCTGATGTGTCGGCACAAGCAAGTGGGGCCAACCCCAGCACCAGGAACATCGCGGCCTGGGCCAGCACAACCACATTCGTTATTCCACAGAACGGTTGAATTGGATTACGTTGGAAGGACTTGTGCATTGGTTCGCACCCGATGCGCCAGCGGGAAGTGGCGGAATTCGTTCGACGGCAAGCATGATCATCGTATGAAGATCAGATTCGGCAAGTCAACGGGCATGAATCGTAAACAGACCAGTAGGTACTCGGGGGCGTAGGCAACCCCGAGTTATCAATCACTTCTTAGCGATCTGATCGCAGGTAGGACGTGTAACACGATCGAGATGGAACCGATTGAAGCCACTCAGAGTTTTGATCGTTCGACCCAAACTGCGCTTACGCGCTCCATGTCATCTTTTGACCAACGGAGGCACTTGCTGCTTGCACAACTTTTTGGCTCTTCACGAATAGAGGAGCTGCGTGTACCATGGCAGCGAAAGCGTTAACGTTAACGATATGCTGAAAAGCGAGCAAGAGCCCGAGAGAATGCGAGCCCTATATGCTTCCCTGCTCGAAGCGCGTACTCAGCACATTTTCCATGATTCCGCAATCACAGACCAGGAGTGGCAGACGTGGCGACGCGACCTAAAGGATTTTGCACTAAGGTTGTTTGAGTAAGCCAGCTAGTGAGCGTTTCGGCGCGGCTTTCACGCCGGCGTGTTGAAAAGTACAGATGCGGAGGCCCTTTCCGGACATGCGAACACCAAACTGCAAGACTCGTACTGTAATCGCTGTTTTCTTGCTGGCAAGTGGCGTATGCGCTCAGAACTCCGAACAACCGGCATATCTGAACCCTTCGTTGCCGGCCGAGCAGCGGGCGGCGGACCTCGTACAGCGCATGACCGTGGAAGAAAAGGTCACGCAGTTGACGAACCAGTCTCGGGCCATCCCGAGATTGAACGTGCCGGCGTACAACTGGTGGAGCGAGGCGTTGCACGGAGTGGCGAGCAGTGGAACCACGGAGTTTCCCGAACCGGTTGGCTTAGCCGCCACGTTTGATACCGATGCGATTCGCCGCATGGCCATAGCCATCGGCATCGAAGGGCGAATCAAGTATGTCCAGTTTCAGCGCGCAGGCCTAACCCGTGCCCAGCAAGGTCTGGATTTCTGGGCGCCGAACATCAACATTTTTCGCGATCCCCGCTGGGGGCGCGGACAGGAAACGTACGGCGAAGATCCGTTCCTGAGCGCGCGCATGGGCGTTGCGTTTGTGACCGGCATGCAGGGCGACGATCCGAAATATTATCGAGCCATCTCGACCCCGAAACACTATGCCGTACACAGCGGACCGGAGCCGACGCGGCACACCGCGGACGTCAAAGTCAGCAAGCACGACGAATTGGACACTTATCTGCCGGCCTTCCGCGCGACCGTGACCGAGGCGAAAGCCGGGTCGGTGATGTGCGCGTACAACAGCGTGAATGGACAACCGGCGTGCGTGAACGAGTTTCTGCTGCAGGAGCAGTTGCGCGGTAAATGGAATTTCCAAGGCTACGTCGTATCCGACTGCGCGGCCATCATCAATATCTTTCGCGATCACCACTTTACCAAGACGCAACCGGAGGCCTCCGCGTTAGCGGTGCAGCGCGGAATGGACAACGAGTGCCTAAATTACTCGGATATTAAGGACGATCGTGATTACAGGCCCTATCTGGACGCCTACAAACAAGGGTTCCTAAAAGAGAGTGAGATCGACACTGCGTTGATTCGGCTGTTTACGGCCCGCATCAAGCTGGGCATGTTCGATCCGCCGGAGATGGTTCCGTACTCAAAAATCGATGAGAAGGAACTGAACAGCCCTGAGCATCGTGAACTGGCTCGTAAGCTAGCAAACGAAGCGATAGTGCTGCTCAAGAACGACGGTACATTGCCGTTGAAGAAGCTCGGCATGAAGATTGCGTTAATCGGACCACTCGCCGATCAAACTAGATATCTGCTGGGCAATTACAACGGCAGGCCCACGCATATGGTTTCCGTGCTGGAGGGACTCAAGGCGGAGTTTCCGCAGGCGCAAATCACAGTTTCGTCAGGAACACAGTTCCTGCGTTCAGAAGGAGAAGTCGTACCAGCATCGTTCTTCACCACGTTAGAAGGCCGGCCAGGATTGACGGCGGAGTTCTCCACGGGGGAGATGTGGGGAGTCGAGCGAACGGTATTGGCGGAGCGCCAGGTGAACAATGTCGATTTAAAACCGCAGGATATTCCGCAAGAAGCGTCAGGCAAATACCCGCTGCGAGTGGAGTGGACTGGCTTTCTCACTCCAACGGAGACGGGAGACTATACCGTCGGAGTGCGGTTGCAAGGCGGGTACGCGAGAGTCGAACTAGATGGCAGAACCATCGCGCACGGTTGGGTCGGCGCCGATGAGGCACCGGAGGCGAGGGTCGGTCACGTTCACCTAGAACAAGGAAAGAAGGTGTATCTAAAGGTGGGCTATGGGCAAGGCAGTGCAGGACCACTGGAGGCCCAGTTGGTTTGGGCGAAGTACGATCCCAAGCCAAGCCCCGAAGCCATCGAATCGGCAAAGAATGCGGACGTAGTCGTGCTGGTTTTGGGTATCACCAGCGAATTAGAGGGCGAAGAGATGCCAGTCAGCGAGGAAGGTTTTAAGGGGGGCGACCGGGTCAGCATCAATCTTCCCAAACCGGAAGAGGACCTGCTGGAAGCCGTGTCGGCAACGGGAAAGCCTGTGGTGCTCGTGCTCGCGAACGGCAGCGCGCTGGCCGTGAACTGGGCCAAGGAGCACGTGAACGCCATGCTTGAGTCTTGGTATCCGGGCGAGGAGGGTGGGATGGCAATCGCGCAAACTTTGTCAGGCAAGAACAATCCCGCCGGCCGTCTTCCCGTCACCTTCTACACAGGAGTCGAGCAGTTGCCTCCTTTTGAAGACTATGCGATGAAGGGGCGCACCTATCGCTATTTCGAAGGCAGGCCCCTTTTTCCCTTTGGCTATGGGCTTAGCTACACAACGTTCTCGTATCGCGGACTCCGGCTTCCGAAAAGAGCGATCCACGCCGGCGATGCTCTTGCGGCGGAAGTGACCGTCAGCAACACCGGAGACCGCGAGGGAGACGAGGTAGTGCAGCTCTATCTGAGCTTCCCGAATGTGCCGGGAGCGCCACTGCGTGCTCTGCGCGGATTCCATCGCGTGCACTTGAAACCAGGCGAGTCCCAAAAGGTGCTCTTCGAATTGAAGGAACGCGATCTAAGCATGGTGAGCGAAGCGGGCGAACCGATCATCGCCGAAGGCAAGTATTCGGTGTGGATTGGCGGCGGACAGCCGAACACCGGCGCGCCCACGGTGGTGCGAACGTTCAACGTCAAGGGGACAAAGACGTTGCCGGAATAGTACCGGAGGCTCTAGGGTGCACTCGAAAGCTCACAGTTTGACTTTGACGAAACATATTCTGCTGGCGGTGGCACTTCTTGTCTCTAGTTTCGCTTCTGCGCAAACCCAACCGGTTAACACGATCATCGATGCGTCTAAGACCGGCGCTCCCATCTCGAAGTATATTTATGGGCAGTTTCTCGAACACATCGGCGGAATTGTGAACAACGGGATCTGGGCAGAGATGCTCGATGATCGCAAGTTCTACTTTCCCATCACCTTACACCCACCCGCCGAGCCGGCCGCGCAACCCGGGTTCCGACGCGCCCCGCTGCGCCACTGGACGCCCATTGGCGGCGACGAGTTCGTGACCTTGGACAGCGACAAGCCGTACACGGGCGACCACTCGCCGCTGGTGAAGCTCGACAAGAGTCAACCGCACGGATTCCTGCAGTCCGGGCTGGCCGTGCGCAACGAGAAAGAGTACACGGGCAGGATCGTTCTCGCGGGCAGCCCGACAGCGGCAGTAAAGGTGACGCTGATCTGGGGCAAAGAAGCGGGCGACCGGCAGACGGTCGCGATTCCCGCACTCGGGTTCGCTTACCGTAAGTTTCTGGTGCGATTCGTAGCCAAAGGCGATAGCGATGATGCGCGGCTCGAAATCGCCGGAACCGGTACCGGCGTGTTTCATGTCGGAGCCGTCTCGCTGATGCCCGCCGACAATATCGAAGGCTTCCGCAGAGAAGTGATCGAAGCACTGCAGCAGCTCCATTCCGGCGTCTATCGCTTCCCCGGCGGCAACTTTGTCTCCGCGCACGAGTGGCGCAACGCCGTCGGCGATATCGACATGCGTCCCCCGATCTATGATCCGGTCTGGCGTGCGGTGCAACCAAACGACGTGGGAACGGATGAGTTTGTGACGCTTTGCCGTTTGCTCGACGTGGAGCCCTATATCACGGTCAACGCCGGCTTCGGCGACGCTTGGTCAGCGAAAGAATTGGTGGAATATACCAACGGCGCGGTTACTACTCCGATGGGAAAATGGCGCGCCGCCAATGGCCATCCCACGCCTTATAACGTCAAGTTCTGGGGTATCGGCAACGAGCCCTGGGGCGATTACCAGATGGGCGCTATGGCCATCGAGCAATTCGAACTCAAGCACGTCATGTTCGCCAAGGCCATGCGGAGAGTGGACCCCTCTATCATTCTGATTGCCGGCGGCGCGATGCCCGACGTGATGACTGGAGCAAACCAGTCCAAGCGTATCGGCGGCAAGTTCGTTCCGGATTATCTGTCTTCGGCGGACTGGAGCGGGCACATGCTGGCGCATTGCTTGGACTACCTCGACATGCTCAGCGAGCATTTCTATGCCTCAAGTAACATGCACACCGATCTGAAATTGGAGAAAAAGGTCAATATCGGTCCGCAGTCGCTCGTCGAGTGGGAGCGCGCGCCAGCGACGCAGGTTCGCGTCAAATCCGAGCATTATCAGGAGTATCTGAAGCTCATTCCGGCTCTCAGAGCAAAACCCGTGCCCATCGCTATTGACGAGTGGGCGTACATGGACAGGGATTCGCCTCCGGGATCTTACAAGACGGTTCCCGCTTATGCCTGGGCGTTTCACGAAATGTTTCGCCACTCCGATCTTTTCCAGTTGGGCGCATTCACCTTCGCCACGGCGATGATCAACGAAGACAGGACTCGCGCGGTGCTCAGTCCGACGGGACTTTTGTTCAAAATGTATCGCGAACATTTCGGCAGCATTCCCGTGGAAGTATCTGGAGATTCGCCGCAACCCAAGCCGATCTACCCCGCGGGCGGCGATCAACCCGCAGTCAATCCCGGCAGCGATACGTATCCTTTGGATGTGAGCGCGGCACTTAGCGATGATCGAAAAACGCTCACGTTCGCCGTGCTGAACCCGTCAGATTCCGAGCAGAGCCTGAAGCTCACGTTTAACAACGCGAAGCTCGCAAGCAAAGGTCATGTGTGGCGCATGGCGCCGGATAAGGTCACCGCCACAATCACCGTGGGGCAAAAGCCCGAAGTCGAAGTGCAGGAACAGGCACTGGCATCCGTTCCGGATACGATGTCCATCCCGCCTTTCAGTGTGAGCATTTATTCATTTCCTGTGCAGTAGTGCCACGGAGCGGACTCGTGGAGAAGTGCGGGCTCGGCGAGCTATTGCGGAGGAGCGAAGTGCTACGACGCCGAATACGTTTCGGAATACAGTTCGCGATTCTGGTCGCTGCAATTGCGCCAACGATCACAGCTGCCACATCCGACTCCGACTATAAGCTCACGTACGACAAACCCGCCACAAAATGGACTGAGGCTTTGCCACTTGGCAACGGACGCATCGGTGCGATGGTCTTCGGCGGAACCCAAGAGGAACGCTTGCAGATCAACGAGAGCACCCTCTGGGGCGGCGGGCCACACAACTACACCAATCCCGAGGCATACCGTCATCTTCAAGAGATCCGCCAGCTGATCTTCGCGGGCAAGGTGGACGAGGCGGAAAAGCTCTCGGAATCGTTGATGGGCCGACCGAAGCTGCTCATGCCCTATCAACCGTTTTGTGACGTGCGGCTGCACTTTGCAGGCCATGATCACGCAACAAAATACCATCGTGAACTCCACCTGGATGATGCGATCGCACAGACGGCCTGCAACGTTGGCTCCGCGAGTTTTCGGCGCGAAGTATTTGTCTCTTACCGGGACCAGGTCGTTGCCATTCGAATCACGGCCAATCAACCAGGCGCGGTCACCTTCAGCATAGGGATGGATTCTCCCCAGCCGGGAACGCAGGTCGAAGCCACGGCGAACGATACGGTGCAACTGACCGGTCAAATCCAGCCGCGGCAAAATCCGGCCGGGTCTTGGACAGGCTCCTGGGACAAGCCCGGCATGCGCTTCGCCGCAGTGTTAAAGGTATTGGCCGAGGGGGGTTCCGTTCGCAATGCGGACGGACGTATCGAGATTTCTGGCGCGAACTCGGTCACGGTCTTGTTCAGCAACGCGACCAGTTTCAGAAACTACCACGATATCAGCGGCGACGCTCTGAGAACTGCTCGCAGTTATGTACAGCGGGCGTCGAAGCAAACGTACGACCACTTGCGGCAGAGGCATATCGATGATTTTCGCCGCTTGTTTTCGCGCGTACGGTTGTGTCTTGGGGAGGATCGCTCCACCGAGACCACCGACCAGCGGCTCAAGAGTTTTGCCGAAAATGAAGACCCTAGCCTACTCGCCCTCTACTTTGAGTTTGGCCGGTACCTTTTGATTTCCTCTTCCCGGCCCGGAGGTCAACCCGCAAACCTCGAGGGGATTTGGAACGAGGATCTGCTTCCTGCCTGGGGCAGCAAATGGACAACGAATATCAACCTGGAGATGAACTACTGGCAGGCTGACACCGGGGACCTCTGGGAGACCGAAGAACCGTTGTGGCGTCTGATCCGCGACTTGCGCGTGACTGGCGGCGAATCAGCCCGGGTGCACTATCACACTAAAGGATGGGTTCTCCATCACAATACCGATCTTTGGCGCGCCACAACACCGGTAGATGGCCCCTGGGGAATCTGGCCAAGCGGAGGCCTATGGCTTGCCAACCAGATGTGGGACCACTACGTGTTCAGTGGAGATCGGGAATTCCTGCGGCGGCAAGCCTATCCCGCGATGAAGGAAGCCGCGGAGTTCGCTCTCAGCTTTTTGGTAGAGGCGCCGGCTGGCACACCTTTCGCGGGGAGCGTGGTCACGAATCCGTCTACGTCGCCGGAGAACCAATATGTTCTGGATGGCGAACCTCATCATCTGACCTACGCACCGACCATGGACATCGAGCTCCTTCGAGAGCTTTTTGAAAATTGCCGGCGCGCCGCCGAAATCCTGAGAATAGACATCGAGTTGCGGCCTGCACTGGATCAGGCCGAAAAACGCTTGCCGCCCCTGCAGATTGGCAAACGCGGGCAACTCCAGGAATGGATTGAGGACTATCCCGAAACGGAGACGGCGCATCGGCATGTGTCACATCTATACTCGCTCTATCCCGGACATGACATCAGTCTCAAGACCACTCCCGAATTTGTGGCTGCCGCGAAGAAGAGTCTCGAACTGCGCGGCGATGGCGGTACGGGGTGGTCGTCGGTTTGGAGAGCGGCTCTTTGGGCACGGCTTCACAATCCTGAACACGCTTACGCCAACCTCCGATTCTTGATCACCTCGAGTACGCTCCCGAACATGTTTGATCTCTGCCCACCCTTTCAGATCGATGGCAACCTGGGCGGCCCAGCCGCGATCACTGAAATGCTAGTACAGAGCACTTCGGATGAAATCCGAGTGTTGCCTGCACTGCCGCATCAATGGTCGAGCGGTAGTCTGAAGGGAGTGTGCATACGTGGCGGCGGCAAGGTGGACATCACGTGGAGTGGAGGCCAGCTCACTGAGTTTCGGCTGCAAGCCCATCACGCCGTGAAATACCGAGTGATCTACGGTGAACAGTCAGTTGAGGCTCAGGTTGAGCCTGGCAAGAGTGTCCCTCTGGACGGGGCTCTTGACAAAATCGGTCGGTGAGCAGGGTGGGATTCGCGATATTCAGTGAACTGTCTTAAGAGAGGACCTCGATGATACGCAACAAACTGATTTTTGTAATCATCATTGCGATAACGGTTATTGCAGCCCCTCATGGCGAAGCACAAGTGCAGACCGAAGTGCCTCCTGTGATTCCCGGCGCCCTGCCTGTCACTATCGAGCACATCAAGGTGCACGGAACGTCCCTGGAAGGCAATCTGGAAAGAGATGCTGTTGATCGCGAAGTGATCGTGTTTCTGCCACCCAGTTATGCCAAGGAGAAATCGCGACGCTACCCGGCTGTATACGCCCTACACGGCTATTCCATCGGCGCCGAGCAGTGGACGCACGAGATCCATGCGCCGCAAACCATAGAAGGTGCTTTCGCGCAGGGCGCTAAAGAGATGATCGTGGTGCTGCCCGATTCGAAGACAGTGCACAACGGCTCTATGTATTCGAGCTCGGTCACCACGGGAGATTTCGAACAGTTTATTGCGCACGACCTAGTTGCATATATCGACGCGCATTACCGCACGATTGCCGACCGGGAGAGCCGGGGCCTGGTAGGCCACTCCATGGGTGGCTACGGCGCAACTCGCATCGGCATGAAGCATCCGGAAGTGTTCGGCAGCCTGTACATCATGAGCCCGTGCTGCTTGTCGCCCCGGCCGGCCGAACCGCCGAACCCGGAACTCGCCAAGACCGTCGAGGCCGTGAAAACGCCTGAAGATTCAGCGAATTTGTCGTTCTTCGCCCGCGCGCAGCTTGCCACCGCGGCTGCCTGGTCGCCTGATCCGAAGAATCCGCCACTTTATCTGGATCTACCGACGAAGGGAGGCGAACCTCAATCGGAGGTTCTTGCAAAATGGTCTGCGAATGCACCACTGACTTTCATCGATCAATACATCGGGAATCTCCGCCGGTATCACGCAATTGCGATTGACGTGGGCGACCAGGACGGTTTACGGATCGATGCCGGCAAGCTGCACGATGTTCTGGATAGATATGCAATCGCAAACAGCTTCGAAGTGTACCAGGGCACACACACGAGCAAGGTAGCAGATCGTTTCCAGAATCACGTGATCCCATTTTTTAGCCAGAGTCTTCGCGCTAGCACAGGAAGGTGACACATTCAACAATTACAGGCCGCGATAAGGAATGATGGACGCAAGAACACCTACAACAACCTCGTCTTGGGAGCAACCGTGCGCGTGCTCCGGTTCGCTAAGGTCTGGCGGCGGATCCGCGATGACGTGACCAGACTCCCCGAACGGGACAACAAGCCCGTGCGTTGAGGGGAAGAACCTAGACACGATTGAAGGAAGCGGCCTACTACTGCGTCCCCCGGACACTCAGCCGATCATTGCCACAACAATTCTCACGGTAGGTGCAGCCGTCGTGAGTCGAGCGCCAGTTGCAGGCGGCCCAAAGCTGTGCTGACATTCGTGTGAGGATTGCTTGCCTACCGCCGCTGTGGACCGCCGCCTTTTCACAGCGCACACGGTTTGTGGGTTTACCAGGATTCGTTCCGATTTTGACCGCATAGAAACACCGCGATCCGCGTCGATTCGTTGACCCGGTACAAGCGTGCAACGTAAGATTTGCGGCGCGATGCACGAAAGCAAGGCATTCAGACCTATGGGGCGGTTAAGAATGCACGTACTGGAGAGTATTCTCTGATTTCGTTATTAATTCAGAGTGCCTGCCGGGGGAGACCAAGATGCAAAGACGAGTCGGGGTTCTTTTCGTGACGGCGGTTCTGCTCTTTTTTGTGCTGGCTGCTTGCAGAACACCGACTGCGCCGGAGGAGGACGACAAGAAGGCGGCCATTAATGTAGTTTTGGCGCACGAGAAAGCAGTCCAGGAGTACGATCTGGACAAGGTGGATTCTCTGCACACACCGGACGCGCGTGTGATCGAGGATTCATATCCTCACCCATTCGAACCCGACGAGCGCCGAAGCTGGCAAATCAACAAGGACGCTGGAATCCACGTCGCCTATGATCCTCAGGGCGCCGTGGCCGATGTGCGGGGGAATGTTGCATGGGTCACCTTGGCGCTGCACAGCGTGTGGAACGCCGATACCCCTGTGGCCCGGGCCATGCTGGGAGTGAGAGAGGGGTATGCGACCTATGTGGAGACCTTCATCTTGGTGAAAACGTCAGGGGTTTGGAAGATCGCGTTCCGTCATACCAGCACGCTTCCTGCCGCTTTTGGCGTCGAGGCGGATTACCAACAGGATCACGGCGGTATGAAATTTGCCGAAGTGGCCGACGGTAGCCCCGCGGGCAAGGCAGGATTCAAACCCGGCGATGTGTTGATCGAATACGGCGGGAGGAAAATAGACGCCCCAATTGACTACCAAAGACTCGTCTATGCCTACAACGAGGGCGAGAAGGTGGCAGTCACTGTGATTCGGGGACACGAGAAAATCACGAAGGAAGTGACCCTGGAGGCAATGAAGTGAGCGTCATGCGGTCACCGGGGCGGACCACTGCGATTCCCTGATCGAACACTGCAACACGGTCGCCCTTTTATCACAGTGCGCTCACATTGGCGGCGTTTTGCGCTTCCTCTATTTCTTTAGAGTTCCAATCCAACCTCTCCAAGTAATCCAAGAGTCGGGTGTGTGCCGGGCAGTATGGCTCTCCCTCATTCTTACATGTGGACGGGAGAGCATTGTCCTTATCAGGGAGACGAATCCAGTTACACACGCTCTTTAAGCTCCGCGATGATCTTGTCTCGTTTAGCCAACTCCTCTGCCAACTCCATCACCTGACGCTCCAGGCGTTCGTTATCGGCCCGGAGTTCTCGGATAATGCGGTTCAGTTCCCAGCGGGTGGGACGCTTATCCACGAGTCACCAGAGGGTTCTTTCCGTAGAAGACCTCTTGCTTGATTTCCCCGCTCTCCCTATTTCGGGCGACGACGGTTGTCGCGTTCTGGGTCGCGTTGATGACTAAAACTTCCTTGTTGGAGACCAGCGTTTCGATGAAGCCAGTCCCTTTATCCTCCTTCGGATGTTCGCACCCGGCTTTGCGCGATGCTTCGGTCTCTTTCCAGTCGTTGTCCAGGCTGTGAATGTAATCCATCTCGCGCTGGTGCTCTGGGCAGTATGGGTCTCCTGGTTTGCCACATAAATGCTCATCTGTTGTGAGGGATGCGAGATGCAGCCATTGGCAGGGCATGGAGCTAATCTACGTGGGGAGCCTGAGAGTGGGTTAAACCTCTGCCTATTACGACGGTATCTTATTTCCCAATCGCCCCTTCTGTACAGGAAACGGATTGGAAATTTCCGCTTTGATTTCGACCACATTAGCTGGCCGATTCATGATTGATTTCATGGCGACGTAATTCAGCTTGTAGACCTTCTCAATCCGTTGCTTGAGCCGGGTCATGGCGATTCGTTCCGCTCGAACCTCATTGAATGCGTCCTTGATGACTAACTTCCGCATTTCATAGACAAGATTATCCGCCACTTGCAGCACGATATAATCTTGATCGTCCTCATAGCGGGGTGACAGCAACCACTTGGACCAAAGGAGATTCTTTTCGCGGTACTCCTCAAAGATTCGCTTCGCGCTACTTTGGTACTCTTTTTGGCTGTCATAAATGGGGCTGACAAAGGCTAGCCGCGACCTTGGTTCGCCTTCGTTGAGATAGTTCATTACAAAACCAGCTTCCATGTAGACTACCTGCGCAGCGAAGTACCCGTCCGGCCAACTCATCTTCCGCCCTTAAATCGTAAACAACAATAATGTACGGCGCGGCTCAATGTGTCGCGCAAAGGAGGAGGTGCGGGATGAACCGGAAGAATCACAATGTCGAGAAGCAGCGGTATTGGCAGAGGACGATTGGGGATGCAGCCCGGAGCGGGATGTCGATTCGGGAATTTTGCCGGCAGCGCCGCGTGAAGGAAAGCCAGTTCTATTGGTGGCAACGCAAACTGAAAGCTGGCCGTCAGGAGCGGAACAAACCGAGTGTTCAGGACAGAGCAGCCAGTTTCGCCCTTGTCAGTGAAGACGGTATGGACATGCCGGCCGGATTGGAGCTGGTGCTCCAGGACGGTCGTCGGCTGCGCATCAGCCAGGGAGTTCAGGAAGAGACTTTGCGAGCGGTTCTCGCGGCCATGGAGTCGGGGAATAAATAAGGATGCTGAGTTTTCCTGCGGCGATTAAGGTCTACCTGTGCACGGTGCCGTGTGACATGCGCCGTTCCTTCGATGGGTTGTCGATGATGGCCGAACACGTAATCCGCTGCAACCCCTTCTCGGGGCACCTGCTGGTTTTCTGTAATCGCCGCACCGACCGACTAAAGATTTTGTACTGGGATCGCGACGGATGGGCGATCTGGTATAAGCGTCTCGAGGCAGGCACATTTCAATTTCCTTTTGCAGAGACGGGACGGAAGGAGATCGCTGCCTGGGAACTGGGCCTGCTACTGGAAGGGATCGATTTGAGCAAAGGTCAACGAAGGAAACGTTACAGCCTGCCAGCGACAACGACGCCTCAGGAAAGCCAACCGATCGATGTCGCGCAAAATCGTTCCTGAAAACTTCCCGCCACTTACCTAGCCCTGCGCTGAACTTCCGGAAATTTCAGTGTCGGGTTCCTCTTTGCATATTCCTCATCTACCGCGGCGCGAAAGAGCTGGTAGTGCTTTTTCAGGCGCTCTGCATAACCAGGAGATTGCAGGATGAACTTAAACAGTCTCAGAAGCGCTGGCGCATAAGCCGTCTGCTCGCTCATGGGATCGAGCAAAGGTCCCTTCCAGTGGTAACGGTCCCAGGCCGGAGCTCCAGCCCATCGCTGATAGAACTCCACGCTTTCCCAGCCGTAATTGATTGCAGCCCAAAATTTCCAGCCCGTCTCGGGCCGCAGCACGACCACCAAAACGCGCCGACAGTCACACTGCGGCTCATTGCAATAGAACTCGATAAAACCGTATTCCCCGTCGGGCAGATCGTCCCGGTCGGTGACGGTCACCGATCGGGTTTCGCTGGCGGCCAGTTTGGGGAATCGGTTCATAAACGGGGTCATCGGGGTCATGTTCATGGCGGAATTGTATCGCGACTTGCCGTGGCGGGCGCGGATGCTCTGGCACAGGCTGAGGAAAAATTCAGAAAAGTGGGAGATTTTCAAAGAAAGGGCTTGACAATGTCCGATATCACTATAATGATATCGGACATGAAGAATACCCCAATCGAACGCAAGATCGAGCGCCTGAAGCAGCAGCTCGTCGGGCTCGGGCCTATGCATCCGGGCAGCCTGAGCGAGCAGTACAACGTATGCGGCAAGGTTGGCTGCCGCTGCAAAGACACGAAGAACCCACAAAAGCACGGCCCCTACTATCAACTCAGTTTTACCTGGCGGGGCAAGGGCCGCACTCGCTTTGTGCGCTCCGAGCGCCTGGCCGAAGTGCGGCAGAAAGTCGCTAATTACAAACGTTTTCGGGAACTGACCGACGAGTGGGTGGACTTGATGGTGGAACTGGAACAGCAGGAACGGGAGCAAAAGCAGTAGGACGATGGAAATCGATCCTCACAATCTGCCGTCGGAAGTCAATCTTCTGCAGCAGATCGTCTTGCAGTTGCTGCAGGCAGTGGAGGACAAGGACCAGCTCCTGGCGCGCGTACAACACCAACTGGCACAACTGCTGCGCTATCGCTACGGGCAGAAACGGGAGCGTATCGACGAAAACCAGTTATTCCTGTTTGCGGCGCAGATCATTGCTGCCAGTCAGCGGGCGAGCACTGCATCTTCAAGCGAAGAGCCGGCGGCAGATTCCTCTTCCCGTGCTGACGGCGAAGAAAAGAAAGAAAAACCAGAGCGCCGCGGGCACGGCCGCAAAGCGTTGCCGGAATCACTGGAGCGTCGCCGGGTGGTGTTTGACTTGGAAGAATCGCAACGCCAATGCGGGCAGTGCCAAACGCCCATGCACAAAATCGGAGAAGATGTCAGCGAGCGACTGGAGTTTATTCCCGCTTCCTTGCAGGTCATTGAAGAAGTTCGCCCCAAGTACGCCTGTGCGAAAGGGTGCGGTGTGGTGGCAGCACAGAAACCCGCGGCGCCCATTGAGAAGGGGCTGCCCGGGCCGGGCCTGCTGGCGCACGTAGCGATCAGCAAATATGGAGATCATCTTCCGCTGAACCGCATGGAGTCGATTTTTCAGCGCCATGGGGTGGAGCTGTCGCGGAAAACCATGTGTGACTGGATGGCCGCTTGTGCGGAGTTAGTCAGTCCGGTGTGGGAGCGCATGAAGGAAGTGGTGCTGACTTCGAGGGCCGTACAGACCGACGATACGCCAGTGCCAGTGCTGGATCGAGAGCGAACCCGCACGCGCACCGGCCGGATCTGGACGTATGTGGGGGATCGCAACCGTCCTTACATCGTTTACGACTACACGGGCAATCATAGTCGAGAGGGACCGGAAGAGTTCTTGAAAGGCTACAACGGTTACTTGCAGGCGGACGCCTATCGCGGCTATGACGCGATGTTCAAGAATCGCAAGCAGAACTTGACAGAGGTTGGCTGTTGGGCGCATTCGAGACGATATTATTTTGAGGCGCTGACTTCCGACTTGTGTCGAGCTACGGTGATGCTGGCCTACATTCAGTTGTTGTACGAAATTGAGCGGGAAGCTCGCCAGGGCAACCTGAATCCCGAGCAGCGTCGGGAGCTACGCCAAACGAAATCATGTCCCATTCTGGAGGACATCAAGAATTACCTGCAGACGGAAAAGCCCAAAGTACTACCGAAAAGCCCGATCGGCGATGCTATCGATTACACCCTGTCCAACTGGGAGGCCCTGCTGCGCTACACGGAAGACGGCGAACTGGAGATCGATAACAACGCCGCCGAGCGCAGCCTCCGATCTATCGTGGTTGGTCGCAATAACTGGCTTTTTTATGGGAGTGACAAAGGCGGGCGAACCGGAGCCGTATTGAGTAGTCTGATCGCAAGTTGCAAACGTCTGCGCGTCGAGCCTTTTGGTTATCTTCGGGATTTATTCGCGCGCATCAGCACCCACCCAAACAGCCACCTCGATGAACTGCTTCCCGACAAGTGGCTTGTTGCGCAGACGAAGGTCTCACGCGCTCACGAAGCAACGTAAAGTAGCTTCTGGAGTTTCTTCCTCGCGACGGGCTTAAGGCTGGCTACATAGCCGCGGAGTTCATAGGGGTTGAATATCTCCCACACTGCCGCTTGAAAGCGCGGTAGCTCGACAGCGAAATCGGGGTCTTGATCTGCTGCCTTGGCAAAATTCAATAACTTCTCGCCGATCAGATAGTCGAGCGCGTTCTCGACGCCGAAACGTTCACGAATCGTGCGGGTGGCCTCGCACTGCTCTTCCCAGATCTTGTGAAAGTCCATATGAAACTCCATGGCGAGTAACTATATCGCCGGGCACCTGCCATCAGCAAGAGGAGCGAAGAAATCTGTGGACCGTAATCTGCGTTCGCCGGACGGATACGCAGCGAACCAGTAAGGCTGCGGCAGAACCAAGCCCGAAATTTTAAATTCCTCCAACAGGCGGTTGTAGTCTGGCAACACAACCACCGCGCCAAAACCCACAAGAAATTCTGCATCCAGGAAAAGGTCTACTGCTCGGGTTTTGATTTCTGTGAACAGCGCTTTTTCACGGGACGAAAATCTGGCGTTGGTGTTATTCGGGTCGTCCCTGAATTTCCTGAACTCGCCAACTCCATGTTCCAGTTCAGAGGCCTTAAAATACTTCAGCTCGTATTTGTCGAGGATGTGCTCCTTCCATGCCCAGTCTAGATGCACGCAATCAAATTGGTTGCCGATGAACCCCCCGACACCATAAGCACGGTCATTATCATCGCTCTCATCGAAATACGCTGCGTATAACACGGCTACTGCACACCTCTGAACCAGTATAGTGAGCCGCGTCACATCCAGAAATGGTTGATGGAACTTCAGAGCCGCTCTCCGAGGGAACGAATCTTGCAAGTGATGGTTAGCTCGCTGGTAGCGGCGGAGGGGGAAGTTCGGCAACTTGGTGGGCCGATACTCTCACCGGGCGAGGAAAGTGCTTTCTCCAACACCGTCGTGCCCCCGTCAGCCAAGCGAGGGAGTGGCGCATCTGTTGTTGACGACCAGGTGGGGTTGAGTCAGGGTGCGACAGACGCGTCCTTCGTTTGCGGGAGCAACTTCTCGATTTCATCCATGACGCGATTCATCTTTTTTATCGTCAGGTCGAGTGGCTCATCGGTGGTCATATCAACGCCAGCATCTTTCAGCAAATCGATCGGATACTTCGATCCCCCAGCAGAGATGAATTTCAGGTAACGCTCCGCCGCACCAGGTTCGCCAGCTAACACTTTTTCCGACAACGCGGAGGACGCCGCAAACGAAGTCGCGTACTCGTAAACGTGGAAGTTGCCATAGAAATGTGGAATGAAAGCCCACTCGTAGGCAACGTAATCATCTACGATACAGATACCCTGCTCGCTGCCGTAGTATTTCCGAACAATCTCCGCGTACAGTTTCGAAATCGAATCGCCTGTGAGAGGTTGGCCCTTTTCGGCCATTTCGTGCATCCGCAATTCAAATTCCGCAAACTGGGTCTGACGGAAAACCGTTGTCCTTACATTTTCCAGATATGTACCTAGCAGAGATAGTTTAGTCGCGCTGTCCTTAGTGGTTTTGAGCATGTAGTCGATCAAGAGTGCTTCGTTGAACGTGGAGGCCACTTCAGCCACGAAGTTTGGGTAGGAGGCCAAAGGGTAAAGTTGAGCTTTGTTGGAAAAGTAGCTTTGCATGCTGTGACCCAGTTCATGGGCAACCGTGGTCATATCGATATATCTGCCGTTAAAGTTCACCAGAATATACGGGTGCACATCATAGGCGCTCCCATTCTCGTATCCGCCGGAGGCTTTACCTTCCGTAGGATAGAAGTCGATCCAACGATCGGAAAACGCACGCTTCGCCCCTGCGGCATATTCCGCCCCCAGCGGGGCCAGCGCGGCCAAAATATTTTTCTCAGCCTCTTCAATGGAATATTCCGTATTGACCGATTTCACAAGAGGTGGGTACAGATCGTAGTAGTGCAATTCCGCTAGGTTCAACATGCGTTTCCGTAGCTTCAGATAACGATGGAGTGTAGGCAGATTGCGGTTCACACCCTCAAGAAGCTTCGTATAGACGGAGGACGGAATATTGGACTGGTCGAGGGCAGCGTCAAGAGTGGTGTCGTACTTCCGCGCACGGGCGTAAAAGATTGAGGCTTGGACGCTGGTATCCAACGTGGAACCAAAAGTCCCACGATACGCGCCAAGTGCTCCAAAAAATGAGGCCATGACCTTTTCTCGATCTTCCCGGACGGGAGATGCTCGGTGCAGAGTATAGGCAGCACTCGTCAGTTTTGCTGTCTTGCCATCGCTTAGGCTTATCGTTGGATATTGGAAATCGGCATCTGAAAAAATGCTGTAAGTGTTTGATGGCCCACTGGCCATGACAGTCGATGTCGCGAGCAGTTTCTCCTCCGCCTCGTCTAGGGTGTGTGGTCTACGCCGAGTGATGTTGTCTAGGTAGTGCCGATAAATCTGAAGGCGAGGTTCCTGAGCAATAAACCGTAGCAGAGTGGCGTTATCGATTTTCAGGATTTCCGGATCAATGAAGGCACTATCCGCCTGGAACGTGGATTGGAGTTGAACTACTTCCTGCTGCATCCCCTGGTAAGTGCTCACACGGGTGTCTTGGTCCGATATCAGCCCCGCGTAGGTACTTAGTCGCCCCAGTTCTTTGTCCATTCGACTTTCCGTCTCCAGCGCATCAGCCAGCCGCTGCGCAGAGCTAGCCAGTGTGCCCTGATACTCCTTAAGCTTAGGCAACTCGGCGACCAGCTTTTCCTTTGCGCTCCGCCATGCCTGGTCTGTGGGATAAAGGGCAGTCAAGTCCCACGTGTATTGCACGGGAATCTTGCTGCGATCACGCTCCTGGGCCGTCGAGGAGTTGACCAAGCTAATGAGGAAAACAGTTGCAGCGGCTATGAAACGAATCGCAGTGTAAGGCCGAATGGACATGGCAGCACTCCTTAGCTCTTGGTCCTCCCAGGGTGTAAAGCTATAGCTCCAAAGTGGTCATTGGACTCGCTGATCCACTCAGTTGGGGATGCCCGGGTTCATATTCAACTCATGAGGCCTCAGGGGAAGAAAGGATAAATACCAGGCAGATAGGGTACTTACAGCTAAGATATGGCGCTCAACATAACGAACTCTCGGGAGTCTGACAAGGAAATTTATCGACCGTACTGACTCTGAGTGCTCCTCTCTAGCATTCACAAGGATTCTCAGGTCCTAGGATCGTCGGCGGGTGTAATCACACTGAGAACCGGGTGAGGCTCCGGCATTCCTCCCGGCTGCCGGAATACGCCGGGCTGAGAAAAAGCACATCACCGCTGTGCTGCGCAATAATTCCGTCCAGTTTTGAAGTATGACCGATCCGAGAGATAAACCATCCGCTTAACCTTTATACATAGATCGTTGTCTGACAGAAAGACGCCGTAATTGTTGGATTCGAGCCAGGGCAGGAGATGAACTTGGTACCGATAGGGACCAACGAGTTCTTCCCCCAGCTCGTGGGTCTCGTTGCAAACGAAAGGCACCGGCAGTCTCATCCGTACAGCCACCAGAAATTGGGGAGACGCAAGCAAAGTGGAGTGTCCACTGAGCTCTTTCTTTCCTTTACGCCGCGATCCTTTCCCACCGGTATTCGTGATGGAGGCCGCCGAGAACTGCGCGAGCCACGACCTTGCAGTCTTCGGCCAAGGAATGTCTGTCGTGACCTTGTAGCGGTAGGAATACGGGGGCAGGTTCAGGAGTCCCCGGTCCGAGGCTCAAATGAGGGCGCCCTTGGTTGTAGTGCCTCACCCACTCTGCCACGATTCTGCGCAGATGTTTCTCGCCCAGCGGAATCATGAAATCCAAGCACTCACGGCGTATGGTTCCCACCAACCGTTCGCAGTAGGCGTTCGCCTTTGGTGCGCGCGCGGGCGTGTGCAGCACCCGCAGTCCAAAAGCCTTGAGCTGTTGGTCCACCTCTGCCGAGAAGATCGAGTCACGGTCCCGGATCAGGAAACGGTAGGAATGATCGCTCGGAATCGCTTCGCGAAGCTGCTGCAAGGTCCAGGCTGCCGTTGGATGCGCGGTGACGTTGCAATGCACGATGCGCCGTGTCCCGACCTCCATCAGGAGGAACACATAGAGAGTTCGGAACCGTGCAGTCACTACGACCAGGAAATCGCAGGCGACGATGGACTGGGCGTGATTGCGAACAAACGTCCTCCCGTTCTGCGAAGAGGTCCTCCGGTGGCCTCGTCGCCCCGGTTCGGGAGGCCCATAGGCGCGCACTGTGCGTGGAGAAACATAGATACCCAGCTTCACCGACAGCTCCGCTGCCACGCGTGCTTGGCCCCAAGTCGGATTCTCTTGTGCCATCTGCACGATGAGTTTGCGGATGCTCTCAGGAAGTCGTGGCCGACCAGCTTGCGACTTCCATTTCCAGAACAATTTGAAACCCTTGCGATGCCAGCTAATCAGCGTCTCGGGTTTCACGATGACCAAGGCCTCTTTCCAATTGCATAGGCGAGACCAGAGGATGAGAGAGAAACGGGCGGAGTCGTTCAATCGCCTCGGTTGGACCTGCCTCTCCTCATAGAAGGCCAGCTGCTTTCGCAGGAACAGGACCTCTGCACTTAGGGCCGTGCGTGAGCGAAACAGGAGGCGGCAGAAAAGAAGCCCGTCCGCGACCAGATCGGTGATCAAGTTAAGCAGAGAATCCAGTGAGCACTTTGCGTTCGGAAGGAATCGAGACATGGGCTGTCAGGATCGCACACGGTCAGTCCGGCTGAGAAGTGTTTTCTGCCAGGCGGGGCTGGCTTCTTGGGTTTTCTAGCGCAGGGAAGCCCAACAAATAAGTGCCAGCATCTCTGTCAGATGGGAGCCGGATGGAATTTTTGCGCACCACATCTTGCACAGAGAGAGTTTTAGCCCTTCCGGCTATTGCCGGACGGCTCAGAATTTCCGGAATGAAAAAAGGCAGAATTTGCGGATTCGACAGTCGTTAATATCAGAGAAGTAGCTACAAGCACCGCTAAAATCACCGCGTTTGGCCGGAATTTCCGCATTCTCTCTAATTTTCAGTTTTGTCCTTGACCCTGTAGAGACTTCAGCTGAGACTGTGTTGCGCCTCTTCGGCGTGGGACCCCTACATTTCATCGGCTTTGTAGAGGGCGTATGAAACTGCTCATACCCGGCGGTTTGCTTTACGGTCTGCTGTTGTGTGCGGCCTCGTCGGCACAGGTTCAGGGTCCGAACCTGACCATCAATAACTTCTCCGTATGGTCGACACTGCCCGGCCCAAATGGACAACGGCGCATGGCGATTAGCTTCCGCGTGGTCAATACGGGCACAGCCGCAGCCGGCGCGACGACCACTCAGGTAACGGTCGCCGGGAACACCACCAACTACGCCACGCCCGCGCTGGCGCCGCAAGCAACGGCCTATTTCACGCAAACGTTGGAAACCACGGCCACGCAGATCCCCATCTGGATCGAAAGCAACGTCCAGCAACATCTGATCCATGCGCCCGACGTCAAGCAAAACTCGGGACTAGGCGGGGAAGTTCAACCCAACGGGCCGAGCAACACGATTGAGTACATGGCGAATCCGGCAGGCGATTACGGACGCTGGGAGGCAATTGGTCCGTCGAAAATCACCTCGAACCCAGTGGCGACGGGGAGGGTCAGCACGATTGCCGTGAACCCGATCGACCCGAACATCATTTACGCCGGAGGTCGCGATGAGGGGCTGTGGGAAGGAAAAACAACCGGCGCGACCACGACGTGGTTCCCCATCACCGACGCGCTGCCGACGCAGGAGATTGATGCGGTCGCGATCGATCCCATCAACGCGATTCGCGTGATGGTGGTGACGCCGTCCGGGGTCTTCCAGTCGCTGAATGGTGGATCAATGTGGACACAGCTCACCAGCCAGCCTCTGCAAGGCGTGGGCACCGATGGCGGCAAGCTCCTCATCGCTAACTTCTCTAGCAGCCGCTTCACCGTCACCCAACCCATCTATGTCTCGACCGGACAGGGATTGCAAGTCTCGACGGACGGAGGCACGACCTGGAATGCGGTGCTGGCCGCCAAATCGCCCATCATCAGCTTGCAGTTCGGCACTACCGATGCACCGCAGCTGTTTGCCTCCTCGGCCCAACCGCCGGCCGCCTACGAGGCGCAGAATGGGGGCTTGACTCCCACATCATGGCACCAGCTTCAAGGTTGCCCGCAAGCGCCGCTGCCCAGCTTCCCGCCGAAGGCGAACGTGTGGATCACCGAGTCGCAAGGCACGCAATGGATCAGCTTTCGCGGCGCGAAGACCGATTCTCCCAGCTTCGGGCTGTGGCGCAGCACCAGCCAAACCTGCAACATCAATGGTTTCGTGGAACATGGGTGGGAGCAAGTGAAGCTTACGGCATGCAACGACTATGGCGACGAATTCAGCTATGTCTTCGCGCATCCCACGGACCCGACGGTGGTGTTCAAAGGAGGGATTAACCTGTGCCGTTCGACGGAGTCAGGCGACAACATGGGGACGGTGTCGGGAATTCACGTGGACCAGCACGCGATTGTGGCTGCGCCGTCGTTGCCGGACCTCATGTTCTTCGGCAGCGACGGCGGCATCTACCGCTCGCCGGACAAAGGCAGAACCATGACCTTCATGGGCGAAGGCATGTACAACACCGAAGTCCTGAAGATCGACGTGAATGGAGTGGCGGCGCAGCGCAGTATCGTTGGTGGCTCGCAGGACAATGATTCCTTTGAGTGGGACGGCAGCTCTCCCATCTGGAGGGACATCGGCGCGGCACTGCAAAGCGGGGATGTGCCTCTCGTCGCTTTCGATCGCAAGCAACACCAGGCCGTCTACGTAATGGGGCAGAACACGCAGTCGATCCAGGACTACACCGTCGACGGCAGTTCCGGCATTACACAACCCGGAAATCTGGCCAATTGCCAGGCCTACTCGGAGTGGCCCGGTCAGGTCTTCGAGAGCATGGAATCAACGGGCATCTCTCCCCCGCTGCTGGTGACGTGCAATGGAATCTGGAGTGGTCCTCCGTGGAAGCAGATCAAGACAGCGGACGCGGGCGACTCATTTGTGCGGTTGCGGCTGGCGCCGGACAATGCGCAGATCGCCGTTGCAGGAACCGCCAACGGGCACGTATTTTGGGGCGTAGCGCTAAAGCCCGCAGCGCTCTATGACGTCTTCACCGCATCCAACAACGGTGGCGTTTCGGCGATCGCCATGGCCAGCGAGACGACGTTCTATGTGGCCAACAGCGGGAATGGAAGCATCATCACGCGCTTCAATTGCCTTTTTGCCTGCACGACGGAGACCATGTGGCCGCAGCCGCAATTGCCGACGGGCTCCGTGACCGCTCTCGGCGTCGATCCGCTCGGGACCACCGAGACCGTGCTGGCCGCCATTCAGGGCGCGGGCATCTACCAGGGAACGCGCAGCAGCGCCGGACAATGGACGTGGATGCCGTACAGCAACGGCATTCCGGTGGGCGCGAACATCACCGATATCGAGGCGCGCAAGGACGGTTCGATTGCCACTGCCGCCTATGGCCGCGGCGTTTTCCTGCTGACCTCGCGCTCGACCGCACCGTCGCCTCCGCCGCCGCTGCCGACGCTGAGCGCGATCGGACACGTGGTCGCGTTCCAGGCGGCAGGCGACGACAGCCAGGTGGGCAAGCCGATCCCGAAGGTTACCACCGCGCGGCTCGATAGCAAGCCGGACTTCGTCTTCACTTCCCCGAGCTCGACCTTTCCGGGTGTCGCGGTGCTGGCGATTGCACTTAAGAATCATAGCGAGGTGCAAATCACTTACACGCCGAACGGTCAGAACACAGGCAAAATCATCAGCGCGAGCTACGCGGGGCCGTAACGAAATACATTAGTTTCTCCCATGTCTCGAAAACGCGAGACATGGGGCTGTGCCTCGCCAAAACTTCAGCTGCGACGAAAAACGAAGCGTTTCTCGGTACAGCAGGCCTGAATGTAATCATTGCTTCCACGGAGCACGCAGACTTTGGAGGGCAGCAAACATGTGCTCGTGCAGCACACATATATAAAGGATGGGCAGAATGTTGGTCCGGACTAGCGGGAGTTTACTGCGGGCCCGGTCGATAGATTCCTAAAAGCTCTTTTTTGTGCAGTTTAAGTTGTCCGGTTGGTATTACCCACGGTGGGTAATTTGCAATTCGTCCAGCTTCAGCGCCTTGGCCAAAGCCTGCTGCACCAACGTTTGCTTCGATAGCACATAGGCCGCGCGATCAGGGCCTTTCTCGCCTTGCTGCGGATAGAACAGAACGAACTGCTGGATCTGTTGCAACTCTTCGATGAGTTGTTCCATGGAAAGATCGCTCCAAGCGGCTCTGGCTTGGCGATGCACATACTGCAACAGAGAGATGCCCAGCATGCAGTAAAACGCATGGATGCGGATTTTGCGGTCGGTCCAATGATACATCGGTCCCCAGCCGAGCCACTCTCCGCCTTTCAGGCCGCGGAAGACGCGCTCAACCTGTTGTTGGCCGGCATAACCGGCCACAACTTGTTCCGCCGTCCAGTCCATGCGGTTGCTGAGCAGCACGGTGCGGCCTAAACGATGACCGAGGAGACGCTCAAACGCGGCATGATCGAAATCAAACTGTAACCGCCACTGCCCGTCGCGCGATTCCAGCTGATAGCGAATTACATCCGAGAGGAACTGCCCGGACAACCACTTCTGAATCTTGCGGGTGATGCCCTCCTCCGTCCAACGCGCCCGAGGTTTATTCAATTCCTTCGTAAAGCGTCGCAGGGACTGCAGCGCACGGCTTATGCTGGTGGTCAGGCTGTGCAGTTGCTCGGCGGCAAAAGGCGCCGAATACTTGACCACCGCGAGATATTCCTGGCCGTGCACCAGCAGCTTCTCCGCGACGGCCCGCACACCCGGTTGTTCCGCACTGCACGGCGGCAGTTCTTCCGTGGCGCGCTCGCGCAACTCCGCCGGCGCTTGATTCCACGGCAGGGCGGAAATCCATCCCACCCCGGCCTGTTCCAGTTGCACGGTGTTGTCCAGTGCAGCCGTGCCCTTGTCGAAGACCAGCGTGACGGTGTCGCGCGCAATCTGGTTTTGCTCCAGCAGACGCACGATGCGCTCCAAGGCGACAGAGAACTCTTCGACATCGGCCACGTTGCCCGGGTAGACGTGGTGGCATAAGCTCAGCCCATTTTCTCCGTCCAGAACATAGCTCAGACCCACTTGGCGCAGATTGTGGCGGCCCTGCTTGTTGTGGCCGCGTTGCGCCAATTGGTTCCGCGTGTTGGTCGTGGCAATGTAGGTGTAGAAGTTGGTGGTATCGTAGGCCAGCAGCCGACGGCCGACAAGTTGCTTTTCCTTCCACAGACCGAGTAAACGCAACTGCGCCTGATCGAGAGGATCTTCCGCGGGAGCGTGGGTCTCACTGGTCTCTGGCAGAATCTGTTCGAAGGCGTCCCAGAAGGCTTGCGAAGTAAAGCGTTCGGCAGGAAAACCCCACTCGGAAGCGAGAATGGTCTGGTCGTACCAGCTACTGACTTCGGTCTTCGGGCCGGGATCGCAGATGCGATGAATGGCGGCGAGCAGGAGATAGTGAGCAGGACCGGGTCCGGAACGCGGAGAAGGCCACAGGGATTCCAGCAGCGGCCACACACCAGACTGTTTGGCAGCCAGCCACAAGGCCCCGGGAAGACCGAAGTCTCGCAAGGTGGCGGAGAGGGGGATGGGGGCGGACTTTTGCTGGACAAGTTCGGCGAGTTTTTCGGCGGTGCCGAGATAGGCCTGATGAACGATACGTGGTTTGCCGTGGACGCGGGCGCTTTCGACGAGGTAGTAGTAGAGGCGATTGCCTTTCTTCTTTTTAACCAGGCTAGCCATCAAGGGTAATACATAAATGAGCAAATGCTATTTGTCAAGCATAAAATGCGATAATAATCATACGCAAAGCTCACATAAGTAGGGTAATACATATTCGAACGAAGAGAAACCGGTTTAACTCTTATGGACGGAACGATTTAGCGGAAACGCGCAGAGTTTCGGGAGAACACTCGCAGTAAACTCCCGCTAGGCAGCTCGATCGTAGCGGTGGTGGAGGCCTCCCAATCGCTCCTGAGAAACGACCTGACCCGAAGCTACCGAACGAATTCTGCCGTTCGGCGTCTCCTTCCCGAGTCCGAGATGCGTGCGGTCCTCATGGTAGTAACGAACATACTCCGAGAGCAAGCGTTTCACATGGCGTTCATTCACCGCAAATGACTTGATCCAGCAGATCTCGTCGGCAGCTTTCGACCCAACGCTCCGCTACACCATTCTGCCAAGGGCTTTCGAAGGACGTTCGTATTGGGCTCATCTTCAGGGATCGAATCGCCATTGGAACCTCGAGCCCGAACTTCGCATCGCGATCAAAGATAAGAAAGCGAGGAGCCGACTCAAACGGAAACGCTTCTCGCAGCTGCTGGACGACCCACACGCTAGTGGGATGCTTGGTCACGTTAACGTGCAGGATTCGTCTCCGATCATGTCGGATGACGAAGAAGCAGTAGAGCACGCCGAAGGTAATCGTTGGCACAGTGAAGAAGTCCATGGCCGCAATCGCTTCCCTGTGGTTTCGAAGGAAGGCCAGCCAGCGCTTGGCCCGGTCAGGATCTCTCGGCGCCCGTTTCATCCAACGAGAGATGGTTCTCTCGGAAAGATCAAAACCGAGCATGAGGAGTTCCCCGTGTATTCGCGGCGCTCCCCAGGTTGGGTTCTCAGCGACCATCCGAAAGATCAGCTCGCGAATCTCCTTCGGCGTCCGTCTTCTTCCAACCTGCGCCCGAACTCTGGAGATCAACCTCCAGTACATACTAAAACCTGTCCGGTGCCAGCGGACGACAGTTTCCGGTGTGACGACGATCAGGGCTTGTTTCCATTCTGACCAGAAGCGTCGAACGACGACCCAGAAGAGCTTATCGAAAAGGCCAAGGTTCGGTCGAGGATGTCGACGTTTCAGCACAGCGAGTTGTTGCCGGAGCACGAGATTCTCCAAAACAAGATTCCCGCGGTTACGGAAGAGGCGAATCAGGGCTCCGATCCAGAGAAAAAGCAGGCTGAACATGACACGGAGTTATACCAGATCAGCGATAGGAAGTATTGTTGTAAAGTTATTGATTTTGCAGTCAGCCAGAGTTTTGGCGAGGGATAGAGGTTTCAGGGGAACCAGTTTTGTGATTCCAGTGAACCGTTTTTCATTCGCCCACGACCGCACCGGTTCGGGCCCTAATCGCGTAGAAGGTCCGCCTTGCTCTATTTGGCGGAACATAGCAGCTCTCTGGTTAGGTGCGTTCCAGGCAATTGACTTGTTGACAAAAATCACGTTTCTCGGGTCTTGCTCGGCTACTGCCACCGCAATCGTCTCGGCATGGACATCCAGACCAACAAATTTTATTCTTTTCATCGACCGGCTCCCTTCGCTTGTGGCTCTGTACTGCTTGTCTTCCGATTCGCAGCATAACCCACGCCTGCGAATCGGAGCCGGTCATTCCATTGTGACTACCGTGTCAAAAATGAGGTCAACTCGCTAAATCCCTTTGCCTGCCTTACTTTTCCGGTTTTCCCCCCTCTAAAAAGAACCCGAAATGGCCTAGTTTTGGTGACGAATTGGTGACAAGTTTCTATCCCTTTTCGGGAGTCGTTAAGCGAAGTTGTACCGAGGTGGCGAAGCAAAAACAAGGGCAAGAAGAATAAAGAAGTGAGGGAAGGAGGACAAATTTAAACAAGGGGTTTGATGTGCTGACGGATCCAGTCGAGGATTTGGGCGAAGCGGAATTCGTGCCGGTCCAGCGAGCCGTCGATGAACGCGTGTCCGTCCAGGCCTTCGACCTCGATGTAAAAGCCGTTGCGTCGCAGGAAGACATCGGCGGCGGTGAAAGCAATGCGCTTATTGCCGTCGAGGAAGCCGTGGTTGTTGCCGAACGACTCCATCAGCGCAGCCGCTTCTTCTTCGATCGAGTTGTAATAGCCGGTTTGCGGACGAAAAACGGCGGCCTCAACAGCGCCCTTGTCGCGGACACCATGGAGACCGCCGAACATCTCGATTAATCGATGCTGCATCCGGTAGACTTCCGCTACCGTAAGATAATCCGCCATTTACTTGGCGAGACGCTGCAACAGGTCACGATTGCGAGCAGCCGACTGCTCGAAGGCATCCATCACCTCGGGGCGGACCAGGTGTTGGGATGGAACCACGTTGTGCAGGTAGAACCCGAGCGCCTGTTCGAGAACATACCGCTTCGTTTGTCCATTCTGCTCCGCAACCGCAACGAACTCATCGTAGAGCTGGGCGTTGATCTCAGGAGTGAACTTCTTGGTCATCTGGCCTGGCATGGTCTCCCACCTCCCTGTTCAACTCCTATCTTACCTCTTAACCTTGATATGTCAAGATAAATCATTATTTATCCATATCGTTGTAAATAAACAACCTATTATATGTGAAAGACAACAGAAGCCTTCCGGAGTGGAGCCTTCGGCTATCTGTTTAAGACATGCGTCTTGGTTGAGATGGTGACGCTATAATGTAACGGGTCACACTGTTTTCCCCCGAAGGTGTCCGCTTTTTCCCCTGCCGCATTTTCGGATTTGTGGCTACCGAAAACTCCGTCCGGTCTGAAAACACAGAGGTTCCGACCATTCGTGAGATCATGGTGGCTACGATGAGCTCTCTTTTCGTCGCCTTTTTCACATTGATAGCCTCCACTTTTCGAACCCGTGCTGTCCTGCAGGTGGAGATCCTCACGTTTCGTCACCAACTTGCGGTTTTTCAAAGGAACGCGCCGCGTCGCTTGCGCCTCCACCGCTGCGACCGGCTCTTGTAGGTTGTGTTGTACCGATTCTGGTCCGATTGGGGCGAAGCCTGCAGATGGTTCAGCCCGATACGGTCCTCCGTTGGCACCGCAGAGCTTTCGCCTGGCATTGGACTAGAAAATCGCGGCGCCTTCCCGGAAGGCCAGAAGTTGGGGCCGAACATTCGTGATGTAATTCGGCGCATGCGCCAAGCCAACCCCTTGTGGGGTGCACCCCGCATTCACGGAGAACTGCTCAAATTGGGGATTGCCGTGGCGCAATCCACGGTGGCCAGATATTTACCTCGGCCCCGCAAACCGCCTTCCCAGACTTGGCGAACCTTTCTGAAGAATCATATGGCGCAAACCGCGGCCATCGATTTTTTCACCGTGCCGACAGCGACTTTTCGGGTCCTGTTCGTCTTCGTCGTGCTAGCGCACGAGCGACGCCGGGTGGTGCACTTCGGGGTAACGGAACATCCCACAGAGGAGTGGACCATACAGCAGCTGCGGGAAGCGTTTCCCTGGGACGAGGCGCCGCGATATGTGCTGCGCTATCGAGATGCCATCTACGGACGAGACTTCGCCGCCATGACCCGCGATATGGGAATGGAGGAAGTGCTCACTGCACCGCGATCCCCCTGGCAAAATCCCTTTGCGGAACGGCTGGTGGGCTCCATCCGACGCGAGTGCCTGGACCACGTTATCGTGTGGAATGAGAGATCGTTGCGTCGAACACTGCACAACTATTTTGCCTACTATCTGCAGTCGCGTACGCATTTAGCCTTGGGCAAAGACGCCCCGGCGTCCCGGGCAGTGGAACCGCCGGAACAGGGGTGCGTGGCAGCGATTCCTCAGGTCGGGGGATTACACCACCGATATCAGCGACGCGCCGCGTAGCCGGAGCAAGCCGGTTGCCTCGAAGTTTGCCTTCCTGAGCGGAAATGCCGCTTCTCCTTGATCTACGCGACCAAACTTTTGCTGATCAAAACCGAATTCTTTCGCGACATGAACTTCCTGCACTTGGATGCACTCGACGACGGGACGAGGCAGAGACTGCCAGTCTTTAGACTCCGGTGTGCTTGCCAACAAGGAAAGTGCATCGACGAGATCTGCGATCAGCGTGCCACGAGGATCCTGATTGAGACCACGGACGGAATTCTCGGCAGGCACAGCCTGGGTCGCAAAAAAATCAATTTCAGCCAGGTCTTTGCTGGCCAGGCCGTCGGCATCAAAGAGGTGCACGACGATATCTGGCTGGTGAGCTTTATGGATTATGATCTGGGATACTTCGATCTGGAGACTCGGGTGCTCGAACCGCTCGAAAATCCGTTCGGCCCAAAAGTGTTACCTATGTCTTAGGTACGTTGTGTCACCCATGTGTCCGGGCCGGACCGAAATGATATGGTAGGCCCGTGGGGACTCGAACCCCAGACCTCTACCGTGTCAAGGTAGCGCTCTAACCAACTGAGCTACGGGCCTAACGTGCTGACTTGCCGGGGCTTATGCACTGCAACAGCGCCCCCCATTTCGAGCTCTAGGGGCCGATGAGGGGCTGGTTGCGATGAAAAAAGCTCATCAAGTCGCCTGACCGCCGCTATTCTGGCATTGTTTTGGGAATGTGCATAGCGAGCAGTCACAGAAATTTTAACATGACCTAACAGGTGCTGCACAAGCGATGATGTCGACTCCCGCTTGGACCAGACGCTGCCCCTCGACCTCAAATCTTGCAATTCGACGCAGCTTGAGAGGGGATTTGGAAAATGGGCACACGGAGGCCCTAACGAGACGACTGGTGGAATGTTCCGAGTGCGTCGCTCAGCCGCTCCAGTCCGCCGCGCACCGTCTCTGTAGCCCCGCAAAACCCAAGTCGGAAGTGTTGCGGTTGCTCGAAAAATTCTCCTGGCACGACGCTGGTCTCGAACTGGTCTCGCAGTATCCTCACAAATTCTGAGATGTGCCCCTGCCTGAGCCGCGGAAACACCGTCGTGCCGAAGCGACTTGGTTCGCAATCAAGCTCCGGATGTATAGCCAAGAATTGGTTAACCAACATGCGATTCGTCTCCAGAAGCCGACGGGCGCGATCGCGAACACGATCCAGATTGTCGAGGGCAACCACGCCCAGCAGCTCTGCGGGATGCACTGGACTTCCGTAGCTGAAATCAACAACTTGCCACATGCGCTGCACCAATTCCGGTTGCGCCAGAATCCATCCACAGCGAATGCCGCTCAGCCCATACGCTTTGGTCAAGCTACTGGTGACAACAAAATTCGCTCCCAGATGGAACGCCGACCGCCAGGATTGATCAAACAGGGTTTCCAGATACACTTCATCCACAAGGACGCGTGCTCCAACCTTGGCCGCTATAGCACCTGCACGTTGCAGAGTACTTTCATCGGTAAGCGCGCTGCTTGGGTTGTGCAGGTTACAAAGAACAACAAGACGCGTGTGCGGCGTGAGTTTGTGCTCGAGGTCTTCCAGTCTTAGTTTGAATCCCTTTTCCGCTAGACGTTCGAAGCGATTTACCTTGGCCCCAATGTGATCGAGCACAGTCAGCAGCGGGTCGTATGTAGGCCGCTCGATAAGCACCTCATCACCTCGATGGACGAGTGCCGTCAGCGCTACGAAGTTTGCCATCGATGCACCCAAGGTGTAGACCACGCATTCTTCGGACACACCCGCCTTTGCCGCCAGCCGCTCCATCAGCGGTTGATAGCCGTACGGCCCAGTCCCGCCAATCTCGAAGTTCTCGATCTGCACCGGCAACTCAGCCAGCTGATAGTCCAGAACGCCACTGGCCGCCAGGTTGAAGCGCGCGTTTGAGTGCAGCTTGGCCCAGGCCAGATACCGCGAGACTGCGTCCGACCGCATACCATTCATGCGTTGCCCTCCTGATTGAAGACAAAACCAATTACGAATTATCAGATCGCAACCGCGCTCGCCGGCTCCAGAACCAGTACACGGGAATGCCCCCAACTAACAGAACGAAACCGACGAGACTATTCTGAGGATAGCGGTAGACCGTATTGCCTACCACCCACCAACATATCGCAACGAACATCACCGTGCTCACCGGGTGCCCGGGTATGCGATAACCGTGATTGGCACTCATTTCCCCCTGCGCGGTCCGGCGGCGGAACACGAAGATGGTGGTTGCTGTCAGACCGAAAAATAGGAAATCCATGGAAACGACGTAGTTCAAAATCTGCTCGTAGCGGCCCGAAAGCGCGATTACCATGGTCCACACACTCTGGAGCACAATGGCCACCACCGGTACGCGCGTCCGCGGATCGAGCCACGCTATCGCGCGGAAAAACAAACCGTCCTCGGCCATTGCAAAGTACACGCGAGGTGCCGTCAAGATGGACTGGCTCAGAAACCCCAGAGTCGAGATCGCGATTGCCGCGGCAATGAACATTGCACCGCGCTGAGTGAATGCCATCCGCATCACTGCGGTCGCGGGGGTGGTTGTTGCAGCCAGCGCCTGCGGCCCGAGCGATCGGAGGCACACCCAATTCACACCGAGGTACAGCACGACTACCCCGAGCACTCCAAGCAGAAGTCCTCGCGGAAGGTTTTTCCTTGGCTCCTTCACTTCCGCCGCAAGGAAATTTGCCGTCTGCCATCCTCCATAAGCGAACAGCACTGGCACCATCGCTGCGCCAACCGATGACAGCGACCACTCCCGCTCCGTTGCCGTCGTTATCGTCACATGCCTGCCGGTGAAAGCCAGTCCCGCGATCACCATCGCAGAGATGGCTACAATTTTTAGCACCATCAGAGCACTCTGCGTGCGTCCGCCGGTTTTAACGCCGAAACAATTGATGAGCGTCAGGATCACAAGCGCGGTTGTTGCGACGATCCAGTCAGGCGCCTGCACTCCCGTGAGCTCGACAAAGTACCGCGCGAAGGTGATGGACACCGCCGCCATGCCACCAGTCTGGATAACGAGCAGCAATACCCAGCCATACAGAAATGCGACCGCTGGGTGATAGGCCTCACGCAGGTAAGCGTACTGACCGCCCACTTGGGGCAGCGTGGCTGCCAATTCCGCCCAGATAAAGGCGCCGCCAACGGCAACAACTCCGCCCAAAATCCATACTGACAGGATCAACGCTGGTGTGTGCACCCGTTCTGCGACCACGTAGGGATTTATGAATATCCCCGAACCCACGATCCCGCCCATGACTAGCATGGTGACGTCGAATAACCCAAGTTGACGAGCTAGACTAGGCTTCGGAGTGGAGACGTGATCGGTGCTCGGAAAGTCAATCACGGTGTCGGCTTAGCACTAGAGCCGCGGTTTCATCAGGGACATGTTGGACGAAGATTACCGCTGTCGAGTCGCTCCATCTTAAGGATGCGGCATACGCTAGTCAACAAATGAAGGCCCCAATGAAGGCCCTTCCCCGCACTCGGCGATTTGGATTGGAGAACGGTCCGAAAAGATTGGTGGATCAGCTGTTTTTGACAAGAATCGGAGACATGCCGGAAAAGACTCCAGGAGGAGAAAGAGGATGTTTTTGGCCCGAAGCTCGGGAAACAGAAATGAAAACGACGGATGCCAGGTTCCAAATCAACGCGAAGGGTTTCCGCATGCGGGACGAAACCGTTGTGTACGACAACAAATGGATCCACGGTTCAGAGTGGATCGGGAAAATGCCATAGCACTCGGATTGATGAGTCCTCTGGGCTAAGCAAAATCAACCCACAAAATTTGTAGAGCTAGTTACTTGGGTTGTTGCAAGTATTCAAACGGCCTTGTCTGATACCTCATCCTTGCCTGCACGAATTCCCGTGACTGTCGGCCGCACAACAATCGGCTTGTAGGCCCAGGCGTTGGAGTTGCCGCCCATCGGCATGCCAAACTCCCTCGCCGCTAAAGGTCACATAAATTCCGCCCGGCAGGGCGAGATTGGTCACATCACCATTGGCACCTTGGGTCGGGCTTCCGATGAATTTCGTGTGGTTGGCTGCTTCGAAGAATAAGCCGGTATGCTCGGCTTGACTGATGGTGCGCGCATCAATCAGCATTACTGTCCTGCCGTGGTAACGCCACTTATCGGTTGGCGGTATGCTCAGCAAAAACGTGTCTACCATTTGAGAACTGGCAATGTCGGAGAGATACCCGGCCGCTGTGTCAGCCTAATTATCCGTATATATTCTTAACCAAGTGCGTTATTCACAATCTCCTGTGCCTCGCTCACAATCGCTTTCAGATGCGCCTCGCCCTTAAAGCTCTCCGCATAAATCTTATAAATATTTTCCGTGCCCGAAGGTCGCGCCGCGAACCATCCGCTTTTCGTCACAACTTTTAATCCCCCGATCGGCGCCCCATTGCCCGGCGCCGTCGTCAATTTATCCAGAATAGGTTCCCCGGCCAGATCGGACTCTTTCACATCAGTGGAAGACAGCTTCAATAGTTTTGCCTTCTGCTCCGGCGTCGCCGCGGCATCGATGCGCGTGTAATGCGGCATGCCGAATTCCGAAACAAATCCCCGAAAATGCTCTCCCGGATCCTTGCCCGTAACCGCGGTAATTTCCGCCGCCAGCAAATCCATAATCGGCCCGTCTTTGTCCGTGGTCCACACGGTTCCATCCATGCGCAAAAAGCTGGCCCCGGCGCTTTCTTCTCCGCCAAAACAAAACGAACCATCGTACAAACCAGGCACGAACCACTTGAAGCCAACAGGAACTTCAGAAAGTCTGCGCCCCAGTTTCTTGACCACGCGATCGATCAAACTGCTGCTGACCAGCGTTTTGCCGACAATCACCTTCGCCGACCATTGCGGCCTGTGCGTCAGCAAATACCAGATCGCCACGGCCAGAAAATGGTTTGGGTTCATCAAACCCGCAGAAGGCGTCACGATTCCATGCCGGTCCGCATCGGGATCGTTCGCGAATGCCAAACGATAATCGTCCTTCATGCCCACCAAACGCGCCATGGCATAAGGACTCGAACAGTCCATTCGAATTTCGCCATCATGATCCACAGTCATAAACGAGAACGTCGGATCAATTACAGGGTTGACCACAGTCACGTTCAACCCATACACCGAGTTGATCGGCTCCCAGTAAGGTTTCGAGGCTCCGCCAAGCGGATCGACGCCAAGCTTCAGTTGCGCTCCCCGGATAGCTTCGGTGTTCACCACGTTCCGCAGATCATTCACATACGGGAGCACGAAATCTTTTTCGTGCGTCGTGCTGGCCTTGGTCGCCGAAGCAAATGGTACGCGCTTCACCTCGGCATTTCCGCCGCGCAGCAGATCGTTCGCGCGATCCTGAATCCACGAAGTCACATCGGTATCGGCCGGACCTCCATTCGGAGGGTTGTACTTGAAACCGCCATCCCGAGGAGGATTGTGAGACGGCGTGATCACGATGCCGTCGGCAAAATGATCTCTGCGCCCGCGATTGTAGACCAGGATGATTCGCGAAATTACTGGCGTGGGCGTGACACCGTCACCGCTCTGGATCACCGTTTCCACATTATTTGCAGCCAGCACTTCGAGCGCCGTGCGTTGCGCGGGTCCGGAAATCGCATGCGTGTCTTTCCCCATGTACAGCGGCCCATGAATGCCCTTGAATTGCCGGTATTCGCAAATGGCCTGGGTGATCGCCAGAATATGCGCTTCCGTAAATGTGCCTTTGAATGGCGTCCCGCGATGTCCGCTGGTCCCGAAGCTGACTAACTGGTTGGGATCGCTTGTGTCCGGTCTGCGCTCGAAATAATCGCGCTCCAATTTCCCCACGTCGATGAGCATATCTTTCGTGGCCGGCTTGCCCGCCAGCGGTGATATGCCCTTTTCTTCATTCTCCATAAATCACTCCGCTACAGCACCGGACAAGGCGCCGCTTTCCAAATCTCGGAATTGTATTGCGCGATGGTTCGGTCGCTGGAAAAGAAACCCGAACTCGCCACGTTCAATATAGCCTTGCGCGCCCATGCATCGCGATCGGCAATCAGCTTACACAACCGTCCGTCGGTCTCGAGATAGGATTTCAGGTCCGCCAGATGCATGTAGAAATCCCCATGAGTTAGAAGCGTATCGCGCAGAGGCGCAAAAATGCCAGGCTCGTTGCGGCTGAAATAGTCGGAGAAGATCAAATCCAATGCGGCGCGCGTTTCCGGCTCATGATTGTAGTGCCAATGGGGATCGTACCAGCCTCGGCTGTCCACAACCTGTTGGGCACTCAGGCCGAACAGAAAAAAATTCTCTTCGCCCGCCGCTTCCGCCATTTCAATCGTTGCGCCATCGCGCGTGCCGATCGTCAGCGCGCCATTCATCATATATTTCATGTTGCTTGTCCCGCTGGCTTCATAGCCTGCGGTGGAAATCTGGTTGGAAACGTCGCTCGCCGGGATAAGTTTCTCGGCCAACGTCACCCGATAATCGGGTAGAAACAAAACCTGCAAGCGGCCTTTCACCGCGGGATCGTTGTCGATCACCGCTGCCAGGTTGTTGATAAATTTAATGATCAACTTCGCCAGTTGGTAGGCTGGCGCGGCTTTGCCTGCAAAAAAGAATGTGCGCCGCGGCATTTCCAGGCTGGGATTTTCACGCAAGCGGTTATAGAGCACCACAATTCGCAGAGCATTCAACAACTGCCGCTTGTACTCGTGGATGCGTTTCACCTGCGAATCAAAAACCGTTTGCGGATCGACCGCCATCCCCGAAGTAGCCTTCAACCAATTCGCAAACTGTGTTTTGCATTCCGTTTGTGCGTTTAGAAAGGCGCTGCGGAAGCCAGCATCATCTGCCAGCGGCTTCAAACGCGAGAGCTGGCTAAGATTGGAAATCCATCCTTCCCCGATCGCCTCCGTAATCGCGTTCGCCAGCGGCGTGTTGCAAAGGCGCAGCCACCGCCGCGGCGTCATGCCATTCGTCTTGTTGTTGAAGCGCTCCGGGAAAATCATCGCCAAATCCTTTACCGTGGTCTGGCGAAGTAAGTCCGAGTGAATTTTCGCCACGCCGTTGGTGCTGTGCGAACCGACAATCGCCAGGTTCGCCATGCGCACCTTGCGGCCCGCGCCTTCTTCAATCAGGCTCACCCGTTGTACAAGACCCTCATCGCCGGGAAATTTCTTCCGAACATCATCCAGGAATCGGCGGTTGATTTCGTAGATGATTTCCAGAAGCCGCGGCACAACCGTCGAAAACCAGGCCACCGGCCACTTTTCCAGCGCTTCCGGTAGCAGGGTATGATTCGTATATGCGAGCGTTCTCTGGGTAATGTTCCACGCCTGATCCCAGCCCAGGTACGCTTCATCTAGCAGGATGCGCATCAACTCCGCGACTGCCATTGTCGGATGTGTATCGTTCAGCTGAATCGCCGTTTTTTCCGGGAATGCGTTCCAATCCGCATTCTTGTGGCGAAAACGCCGAACGATGTCCGCCAGCGAACACGCCACCAGAAAATATTCCTGCACGAAACGCAGCGCCTGGCCCATGCCCGTCGAATCGTCGGGGTACAACACGCGTGTAATGGATTCGGCCGCCAGCGTCTCCGCCAGGGCGCCAACGAAATCGCCACTGCTGAATTGCTGGAAGTCAAAATAATCGGGAGCGGAAGCGGCCCACAGCCGGAGCGTATTGATATTTTTTCCACCATAGCCGACCACCGGCCGGTCAAAGGGAATTCCATAAAGGGAGGAATCCCTTCCCGCGATCGCGCGCAAAGCCCCGTCGCGCAGAATGAAGGAGCAGTTCAGTGGAATCGTTACCCGCACATACGGACGCGCCACTTCCCACGGGTCCGGATAACGCAACCAATTGTCCGGCATCTCATGCTGCCAGCCGTTCTGAATGGTCTGCTTGAACATTCCGTACTCATAACGAAGTCCGTAGCCCATCGCGGGAATCTGCATGGTCGCCAGGGAATCGAGAAAGCAGGCGGCCAGGCGGCCCAAACCGCCATTTCCCAAACCCGCATCCGGCTCTTTCTCCACCAGCGCCAACCAGTCCACATTCTTCTGATCGATCACATTCTCCAGCAGTGGATCGAGCAAAAGATTTGTCACGTTGTTTGCAAGCGAGCGCCCAATTAGGAATTCCATCGACAAGTAGTAAACGCGCTTCGGATTCACGTCGTGGTACGTTTTGCGCGTGCGCACCCAGCGCTGCGTCAGAATATCCCGAACCGAACGGGCGAACGCTTCATAGTGCGCGCGCGCGTTGGTGGCATCAGGGTCCTGGCCGTTGTCGAACAATAGGTGGCGCTCATAAAGCTTGTACAGCGAGTCGGCAAACTGGCTCGTGTCTATTCCGTACTGCGAAGCCAGTCTGGACAAGCCTTCGACGCCAATTCGTTTCGAAACAGCGGGTAGGCTCTCGGCACTCATACGCGTTCTCCTCATTCCCAGCGGGCAATTCCATCATGGCCGGCAAAGGTTGGATGCTGCAATCTCTTCCGACAGCGCAAAAATCTGCATCCGGATTTCTTCGCCTGCCATCTGGATGTTTTCATGCTGATGTTGCAGGCAGGTGACAGCCTCGCGCTTCGGCAAGCGCGAATCCAGCCTCACAGGAGCCTCAAGCCTCGGCGTGACTCAGAATTTCGTCCAACTCCTTTAATTGCGCCTCATTTTCTGGCATCCACACGCTTCCCAAACGGTCCAGCGCTCCCTGAATCTCCTCAAATGGCCTGCCCTGCAGCGCGCTGCGAAACGTCTTCCACTCTTCCTTCACCTGCAGAATTTCGTCGCCGCTCGCTTCCGCCAAAAAGCCCTTCACGGCCTCGGCCGCCGTGCCATACTCCTCGCCGAAATCCTGGTGCAGATACGCTGGGAAAAATTCCCTTAGGACTGGATAATCGGCCGGCTCGAACGATTTTTTCTTTTCCGCGTGGTCGTCCTTCATTCGCGCGCCTCCGGATAGGTGGTCAACACATAAAAACTGTCTGGCCCATCCGCGCGCAACACGATCACCGCGCTCGTACAATTCACGGTTTGCTCTTCGCCCCGCCGCAAACTCGGTCCAATCACCTGCCCCGCATCGTAATGCAGCGCCAGGTTTGCGCGCGGATAACCACGTCTCATCCACTTCTCGATGCGCTCCCGGTTGGCTCGTAGCGCTTCCGCTACCGTCACTTCTGCCGTTTCGCGATCCGTCCACGTCGAAGCCGCCGAAATGTTGCGCTCCCTGCGCAGCCGTTCCCGCAATTCTTCATAGGTTCTGCCCACATGTTTTTTGAGCGTATGCCCGCCGCGTTCTTCGTCGCGCGCCAGGTCGTAGCGCTCGGCCACAGCTGCCGGCGCTTCTCTCGACGGTGCTGTCCCGCTGTTCGCCGTGGGAGCGGGGGCAGTTCCTTGTCCGCATCCGGAAAGTTGCAGCAACGCCGCCGCACACACCGTCAGCGCCAGGCAATGACGCAATCCTTCAGATCGTAGACGTCCTTTCACGTTTTCCTATGCCAAACGCTTAAATTCGTGCAATCTCAGCCGCTGCGCAGCCGAGTATACGCAATCCATTTGCCTCGCGCACCCGTCGTTCCGGTTGTGACCGCGGCAAATCGGATGCTATTCTGAAATTCATGCAGGACGCGGAGAAAATCGCAGGCGTCGCTTCTATCGCCTCGGGCCTGGAACACTCTGGCCGCCAGTTTGAAGCGCTTCTCGAAGTCAGCGAAGCCATCGCGCAGCAGCGCGACCTTAAAGCCCTGTTTCACGAACTTTCCGAACGCCTTCACGCTGTCCTGCAATTCGATTTTCTCGCGCTCGTTCTACACAATCCCGCCACGAACGCCATGCGTCTGCACATCCTTGAAACTCACGACCGGTCACGCGAAACGGAATCCTCCGGCGAAACTCCTGTCGACGACATTCCCTCCGGCTGGGTCTGGAAAAATCAGCTTCCCTTCGTCACCCTGGACACTTCCAAGGAAACGCGCTACCCAGAGTTCATGCAGCGCCTGCAAGCCGAAGGTGTCCATTCCTTCGCCAGTGTTCCGCTCACCACCGCGCAGCATCGCCTCGGTGCCATCGGTTTCGGCCGCTATGTTCCGCGTGGCATGGGTGACGCCGAAGTCGAATTCATGAAGCGCGTTGCCGCGCAAGTCGCTGTCGCCGTTGACAACGCTCTCAACTTTGAAGCCGCTCAGGCTTACCAGAAGCAGCTCGCCCTCCAACGTGATCGCTTGCAGGTCCTGCTCGAAATCAACAATCTCCTCGTCAGCACTCGCGATGTTAAAGCTCTTTTTCGCGGTATCGTTTCTTCTCTCAGGTCCGTTATCCCGCACGATTACACCAGCCTCGCGCTACTCGACCAGGCTTCCGGCCTTCTCAAAATCCACGCGCTCGACGTGCCCGTCCAGATCACCGAAACAAAACAGGAGTTCACCACCTCGCTCGAAGGTTCCCCGGCCGGCCAGGCCATCGCTCGCGGCCAAGTGCTCATCGCGCGCGGCGCGGAAATCGATCGCTTCCATCCGGACGTTGTGCGCTATCTCCGCGAACAAGGCGTTCAAGTTATCTGTTGCGTCCCGCTGACCACCCACGGCCGTACCTTCGGCACCATCAATTTCGCCAGCCGTAATCTGCAGAATTTTTCCACGCCCGATGTCGAATTGCTTTGCCAGGTCGCCTCGCAAGTCGCCATCGCCATCGAAAATGCCTTTGCCTTCAAGGAAATCGACGCGCTCAAAGACAAGCTCGCCGTCGAAAAACTTTATCTCGAGGAAGAAATCCGCACTGAATTCAGCTTCGACGAAATCATCGGCGAAAGCGCTGCCCTTCGCCGAGCCCTCGCCCAGGTGGAACTCGCCGCTCCCGCCAGCACCACCGTGTTGATCCTCGGCGAAACCGGCACCGGCAAGGAAATCATCGCGCGCGCCATTCACAACCTCAGTCCCCGTCGCGAACGCACCTTCGTCAAGGTCAACTGCGCCGCCATCCCCGCGGGCTTGCTTGAATCCGAACTGTTCGGCCACGAGCGCGGCGCCTTCACCGGCGCTCTTGCGCAAAAAATTGGCCGCTTTGAATTTGCCGACCGCGGTACTCTCTTTCTCGACGAAGTAGGCGACCTCCCTCTGGAGCTTCAGCCAAAATTGCTGCGTGTGCTTCAGGAACAGGAATTCGAACGACTCGGCGGCAACCGCACCATCCGCGTCGATGTCCGCGTTGTCGCCGCCACCAACTCCGATCTCACCCAGCTTGTCGCCGAAAAAAAATTCCGCAGCGATCTTTTCTATCGCCTCAATGTTTTTCCCATCCAGATTCCGCCTCTTCGCGAGCGTCCCGAAGACGTTCCCCTGCTCGTTCGCTATTTCGTCCAGAAGTTCAGCCGCCGCCTGAACAAGACCGTCGAATACATTCCCGCTCCAGTCATGGAAGCCATGGTCAACTATTCCTGGCCGGGTAACGTCCGCGAACTGGAAAACCTGATCGAACGCGCCGTCCTGCTCTCCCCAGGAAAAGAGCTTCGCGTTCCCCTGGCAGAATTTAAGGAAAATTCCGCGCCGTCCAGTTTCGCTGCTGGTCCGAGCGATCTTCCCCGTCCCATCGAGGCGGTCAATTCGTCACCATCGTCGCCAGGCACCCTGGATGACGCCCAGCGCCAGCACATCGTCCAGGTTCTCAAGCAGACTCAATGGCGCATCTCCGGCCCCCGCGGAGCTGCCGCCATTCTCGGCATCAAGCGCACCACCCTCCAGGCCCGCATGCGCAAACTTGGCATCAAGCGCCCCATCTAATCTGGATTTCTCGAGGCCTTTGTAGGGCCCGCCCTTCCGAGGCGGGCCGTTTGTTTGTCACGCCCTTCAGCCTGAGCAAAGAACTTGTGCAACTGTCCGCTCGAAAAGGTGATCCTGAGGAGCATTTCTTGCGACGAAGGATCTAACCCCCAAATTTATCTCAGGCTGTAGAACAATGACCCAAAACACCAAGCCCGTCGAAACGCAATTCGCCGAAGCCATGGACCGACCTGATTAAGATTTAGACAGCAGAAGAAATGAATCGCCAGCCGAAGGAAAACAACGCAGAAAACGGTGGAACTCCGCAGCAGAACCACCCTTACCTTAAATCCGCCCTAAACCAAAATCCCCATTTCCCGAAGCATCTCGCGATCCGCCGCAGACAATCTCTCTTCCAGCCTGCCATCCTTTGCCTATCGCGTATTGCTGATCCGCAGGCAGGCCATGTCCTGGCCATCGCCGCAGTCCTCTCTCGCGATTTTCGCTGGGTTTACGGCGTCCGCGCGCTTCTGGTTCTGGTCTTCTTTCACTACACGTCTCTCATCGTCGACCGCAAACCGCTGACATCGTTCAGGCTTGCCAAACGAGTTTCAAGTACACTCATCCGCCGCTCTGTGATAGAGCTCACACCGCTTTCCCTCGATCCAGCCACCCAATTGGCGTCGTGAGGCCTTTCAACAAGCTTTGCCCAAACTTTCGCGGACGGAAAACAATATTTGCCGGCCCTGCAGCTATTGAATTACCGCTTGAGAAATCGGGCTTCTTCGCCTGGCTCGGAACCTAATCGTGCATCGACTTCGCCTCTACATGAGCGTAGGGTGATATCAGGCCCGCCAACCAGTCCTTCACAGGAGTCGCAATGCCAGATGAAAAACAGGCCAGGTTTGAAGCACGGGCACGCATCGACATCAAGAACCTCTATGACCGAGGGCAAATTTCTTCCAAAGATTCCGCGGCCGCTTTTCGCCACGTGAAATTTGTTTGGCTCGGTCACCTCACCGACGCGCAAATCGACGAGTTTGTCCGCCTTGAAATCAGCAAACTGGAACTGCCCGCAACCAATTCTCCCAGGTAGTCTTTTTTGGGCAGCTCCCCCAGCGCAATCCAGCCGCCAAGTGGCGCAAATCCGGCTCCGTTCCTCTCCGGCTACTTCGCTCGCCTGGCGACTTGGCACGCTCTCCTCTTTATGTTCTCCTGATAGAGTAGCCATGATTCGCCATACACCACTGCTGAAGCTGGTCCGCCTGGCCTTGTCCGTCGTTTTGCTCGCTGCCTTTGCGGTCGCACTGCTTCCCCTGGCTTCCGATGCGCAACTCCCCGTCATCCGTTTCGTTAAAGATCCCGACCCCGCTCCCGATTTCCAGGTGAAGGATCTCGACGGCAAAGATCTCAGCCTGCAAGCTTTCAAGGGGAAGGTCATCCTTCTGAATTTCTGGGCCACCTGGTGCGGACCTTGCCGCGCGGAAATTCCCGGCCTCATCGAGCTGCAGAATAAATATAAGGACCAACTTCAGGTCATCGGCATGGCCGTCGACGAAGATGACGACACCGAACTCCGCAATGTCGCCAAAAGCGAATCCATCAATTATCCCATCGCTCTCACCACGGGTCCGGTTCGTATGGCTTATGGCGGCATCACCGCGCTGCCCACGGTGTTCGTCATCAATGCTGACGGCCGCGTCGTTCAAAAACACATTGGTTTGTATAATCCCGCGCTCTATGAGACCGAAGTCCGCGCTCTCCTCAATCTCCCGATTTCCGCCAGAATCGAAACATTCAATGACACCGGCGAAATTTTCCTTAAACACGCCGACCGTGCCACCATGCTGCCCGGCGTCAACACAGAAGGACTCACGACCGACCAGCGCGCCGCCGCTCTCCACAAATTCAACGCCGAAGCCTGTACATGCGGATGTCAATTCACGTTAGCGCAGTGCCGCATCTACGATCCCGCCTGCAAAGTCAGCATGGATCGCACCGCCGCCATCGTGAAGGAAGTTTCCACCACCAACAGCAACGTCGCAACAACGAAGCCTCAAACACGCGCCGAACCGCCGTCTCGAGCCACGCCATTGACTCCACCCACACCCGAACCCTCTCCTACTCCGCAAGCTCCGGCAACTCCGCCTCAGCCCTGATCCACCAGAATCCTCTGAGATCCTCTTCTGTAGGGGGTCGCACCTTCAGGTCCGACATTGCACGCCAGCAAGATTGGGCTTTAGCCTCAGAGGAATCCGCTCTTCCTCGCGCTCTCGCACCAACTCCCGCCGACGATGCCCTGGCTTCGCGCCTCCGTTATATTGCTATGTAACCTCCGAGCGCGACGCTTCCAGGCTATTTCTGCAGCAGGTCCATCACCACCGTTGTCATCGCCTTTACGCCCGTGCGGATCGCGGGTTCCGGTAACGGCGCAAATTCGCTGGAGTGCAAACTCGGCAGCCGCGTTCCCTTTTCCTCTGCATCCTTTATTTTTGCCGGGTCCACCGCACCCAGCCAGAACATGCAGATTGGCGGCTTCGGATCGCTTAAGCCAAACAAACTGAAATCCTCGCTCGCCATCACCGGTTTTCCCGCCACCACATTCTCTTCCCCCACGGCTTTTTCCAGCGAAGCGGCCACTCGTCGCGTCAACGCCGCGTCATTGATGGTTGCCGGAACCGAAACCTTGGACACCGTGATGATCGGCGCACGGTCCGCAGGCACTCCGGCCGCCGCCGCGATTCCGTTCGTAGCGCGCGTGATCGCCGCCAGCGTTTTCTCTCGCTGTTCGGGCGTCATCGTGCGCACCGTCAGTTGCAAATGCGCTTCGTCCGGAATGATGTTATGTTTTGTGCCTGCATGAAACGATCCGACCGTGATTACGGTCGGCTGCAGAGGATCCTGTTCCCGGCTCACGATCGTCTGCAGAAACACAACCAGTTCCGACGCAATCACAATTGGATCCTTGGTGGTATTTGGCGCCGCGCCGTGCCCTCCGTATCCGCGAATCGTGATGTCCACCGAATCGGCGCCCGCAAGGATCGACCCTTCGTGCCATGCCACCACACCCGCCGGCAGCGTTGCAAAGTCGTGCAGCGCCAGCACGTAATCCGGCTTGGGGAATTTCTCGAACAATCCCGCGCGCAGCATTGCCGCCGCTCCTGACACTATTTCTTCCGCCGGCTGCGCCATCATCACCACCGTCCCGCTCCAATGGCCCTTTTCTTCCGCCAGCATTTTCGCCGTGCCCAGAAACACAGTCATGTGCAGGTCGTGACCGCAGGCGTGCATCACGCCCACTTCGTCGTTCTCTCGTTTCACCGTAACTTTGCTGGCGTATGGCAGGCCCGTGTTTTCTCGCACTGGTAGCGCGTCGAGCTCCGTCCTCACATACACCGTGGGCCCCGCCCCGTTCTTCAGCACTGCCACCACTCCATAGGACACCAGATCCGGTTCCTCGTATTTTCCAAAGTGATCCGTCACGTCGTAGCCCAGCTTCCGCAGCGTCCCGGCAATCAACTCCGACGTCGCTTTTTCCTGCGTCGACAGTTCCGGGTTTGCGTGAAAGTGCTGGTACGTCCCCACCCAGTCTCCCATATTGCTGTCGATCTTCTCGTCCAGGTCGCTTTGAGCTGCAACCGGCACTGCGGCGCCAATCACAGCAATCAGCGCTACTGCCCAGCTCATCCACATTTTTCTCATTTCGTTTTCCCTTGAAGAAGCCTGCATCTTAGCAGAACCCCTTTCCCCTTGCCGTTTCACACGTTCGCGGACTACACTCCGGCTCTACCGGCTCGTCACATCCTTCACCATAAGGGGAGTCCCATGAATCGTCGCGTCCTTTTTCTAGCCGCCGCTCTCGCAGTCGCTGCATTCTTCACTGTTCACAACGCCTTCTCGCAATCCGACGCGCAGTCCAAACGCCGCGCCATCAATCTGCCCACCCGCTCGCCGCAAGCCGCCTTCAGCAACGCCATCCTCGTTGGAGACACGTTGTATATTTCCGGAAATATCGGGTTTGACCCCAAAACCGGCAAACCACCCGAAAAAATTGAAGACGAAATTAGCAATCTTCTCGGTTCCTACAAAACCCTTCTCTCGCAGGCCGGCTTCACCATGGACGATCTCGTCTACGTCCAGATTTCTTGCACCGATCTGTCCAACTACGACAAATTCAATGCCATTTACAAAAGTTATTTCACCAAGGATCTGCCCGCTCGCGAGTTCATCGGCGTAGCTTCCATCCTCGGCGGCGGCCATTTCGAAATGCAAGCCATCGCCGTCCGCCACTAATCAAGCGGCAACTGGGAATTGTCATCCTGAGGGCCATCTGGCCAGGATAGCCGAGCGATCTCGAACCGATCTGCTTGCTCGAAAAACTCTGCTTGAACGCGCTCGTCCGAGGCCAATCGGGCACAACGGGAACTTTTCCCGCTAAGCCTGCGTAGACAGGTATATCCAGCCAAACTTCCACTTAGACACGACGCAGCCACTGGTATGGCGTGCCCATATATGGGCGTAGTGAAATTGCGCAAATGATGTCACGTGCGTATATATGGGCAAATGCCACTGTCCGATAGACCATGGTTTATTGTTGTAACTGATTGCAAATAATGGTGTTGCTTGAAAATATGAACACCTGTTTATTGGCCCGTCCCGTGCTCCCTCTTAACTCGCTCCAAGAAGGTATCCATGCTTAGAATTACCACCGAAACCAAGCGCACGAGGACCATTCTGACCATCGAGGGCCGCATCGCAGGCCCCTCCGTCGGCACGATCGAGCAGTGCTGGCGCGAACTCTACGCCGCCACCCCCAAACAGAAATTCCTGGTCAATCTTTGTGGCGTCAGCTTCATTGATAATGCCGGAAAAGTTCTGCTGCGAGAGATGCATCGCCTTGGCGCCGAGTTCCAGGCCGAAGGTTGCCTCAACCAGGCCATCGTCGAAGAAATCGCCGCCTCACAAGAATCTGCATCCTCCGAGAAGCCGGCGAAAAAACCCAAGGGCGCTCCGATCATTTTCTATGTCGCGTTTCTCAGTCTCTCGCTTGCAGCGCCCGGCTTTTTGCGCGCGCAGGCTAAAACTGTGGCTGCCCCGGCCGACGCGCCGGCGCAACGTCTGACTCTAGAGCAAGCGGTCGCGCTGGCTATCAAGCAGAATCCCACCGAGCAAATTGGCCTCATCAACGCGGCCGAAAGCGTTCAGGACAAAAACATCACACGCGCGCAATTGCTTCCGCAAGCCGACTTGAAGACTTCCGATTCCCTGAACCGCGTCAACCTGCAGGCGGAATTCGGTGGCAAGCCTCTCGTCCCCGGCTTTGGACTGCCCGGCCACATCGGTCCGTACCAGGTCTTCCAGGCGGGTCCCACCTTTGGCACAACCGTCATCGACCTTTCTCTTTGGAAGCGCTATCAAGCTTCGCGTGAAAACGTCACCGCCAGCAAGGCGGACAGCCTTTCCACTCGCGAGCAGGTCATCCTGCTCGTTGTTTCGCAATACATTGGCACGCTTCGCGCCGTTGCCAACGTGGAAGCCTCGCGCTCTCGCGTCGAACTCGCTCAGGCGCTCTACGACCAGGCAGCCGATCTTCAGAAAGAAGGCGTGGGCACCGGAATTGACACGCTCCGTGCCAACGTCGAACTGCAAAACGAAAAGCAGGTTCTGATCCAGGCAGAAAACGATCGCGATGCCTCTCTGTTCGGTTTGAACAAAATTCTCAATCTCGATCCGCACCAAAAGCTCGAGCTTGCCGATTCACTCGGCTTCTTTGACACGCCGCAGCCCGACGTCAATTCCAGCATCGACGAAGCCCTCGCTGGCCGCGAAGAATGGAAAGCCATCGAGTCCCGCGAAAAAGTAACAAAACTCCAGAAGCAGGCCACCCAATACGAGCGCGTGCCGAGCGTGCGCGTCGACGGCAACTGGGCCTATCTCGGCACTAGGCCTGATAATGGTATTCCCACGTATCAATACACCGCCTCGTTCGACGTGCCCATTTTCACTGGCGGCCGCATCAAGGCCGAAATCACCAAGTCCGACCTCGAACTGCAAAAGCTCGAGCAACAAAAAGACGATCTTCGCAACCAGATCGCTCTCGACGTCAAAACCTCGCTCCTCAACCTGCAATCCGCTCGCAATGAAGTTCAGGTCGCTGACCTCGGCGTGCAACTCGCCCGCGAAGAAGTAGACCAGGCCCGCGACCGCTTCGAGGCCGGCGTCGCCAACAACATTGAAGTTATTTCCGCCCAGGACTCGCTTTCCCGGGCGAACGACAACCAGATTGCCGCGCTGTATCGCTTTAACCAGGCGCGCGCGGATTACGCACGTGCCATCGGACAGATGGAAAAGACCTACGCGAAGTGAAGTGAGGACACGATGAGTGTGGAGATCGATGTTGGATTGGAAAATGCGGCGAATGTAAAAGTGTCGCCTGTCGAACCGGCCCCCAAGCTGGAAACGCCGCCGGCTAAGCCTTTGGCCAGCCCGAAGGTGCGCCGTGGCCTGATGTTCGGTGCCGCTGCGCTCTTCCTTGTTGCCTTGGGCCTGTTCCTCTATTTTCACAACCGCGAATCCACGGATGACGCCCAGGTCGACGGCCACATTACTCCGGTCGCCTCCAAAATTTATGGTCGGGTCGAAGAAGTTCTCGTCCTCGACAACCAGTCCGTAAAGGCCGGTCAAGTTCTCGTGAAGATTGATCCGAGAGACTACCAGGCCGCCGTCGACCAGGCTAAAGCTTCGCTAGCTCTCGCCGAAGACGAAGCACGCTCCGCTGGAGTCGATGTTCCTCGCACGAGTGAAACAGCCCTCAGCGGCACATCCAACGCCGATGCACAGCTGGCCGGTGCGCAAGCCGACCTTCTCCGCGCGCAGGCAATGTACGAACAGGCGCGCACCGCGGACCTCGCCGTCGCGGAAGCCAACGTTGCTCACAGTCGCGCCAACGCCGATCTCGGCAAAGCCGACCTTGGCCGTTACGGCCCGCTCCTGGAAAAAGGTGAAATCTCCAAGCAGCAATATGACGCCGCCAAAGCCAACGCCGATGCCACCGCCAGCGCGCTGACTGCTGACGAGCAGCGTCTCGACCAAGCCAAGCGCAACATCGATATCACCAACGCTCAACTCGAAGCCGCTCGTGCCCGTGTGGATGGCGCCAAAGCCGGCGTCAATTCCGCCCACGCAAATGAGAAAAGCGTTCAGATGCGCTCCGCCGATGCCCAGGCCAAACTCGCCAGCGTCGATCGTGCCCGCGCCGGCCTCGAAGCCGCCCAGCTCAATCTCAGCTACTGCGGCATCGTCGCACCCGTTGACGGCGTCGCCACTCACAAGTCCGTCGAACCCGGCCAGATCGTTCAGGCTGGCCAGGGCTTGCTCGTCGTCGTGCCGCTTCAGAACGTCTGGGTCACCGCCAACTTCAAGGAAACCCAACTGCGCAACATGAAGCCCGGCCAGAAGGCCTACATCAAATCAGACACCTACGGCGAAACCTTCACCGGCCATGTTGATTCCATCGCCGGCGCCACCGGTGCGGTGCTCAGCTTGCTCCCGCCGGAAAATGCCACCGGCAATTACGTCAAGGTCGTTCAGCGCATTCCCGTGAAGATTGTTCTCGACCCCATTTCCCCGGACGTTGCCATTCTTCGCCCGGGCATGAATGTGGAAGCAACGGTAGTCACGAATTAAACGGAGCCGATTCGCCACAATGTTGGACAGACTCAAATCGAAGCTGCGTATGCCGGATGGCTCGATCAACCCTTGGGTGATCGCCATCGTCGTCACGCTCGCCACGTTTATGGAAGTGCTCGACACTTCCATCGCCAACGTCGCGCTTCCTCACATTGCGGGAAATCTTTCCGCCAGCGCCGATGAATCGACTTGGGTTCTGACTTCGTATCTCGTTTCCAACGCAATCATCTTACCTCTCTCTGGCTGGCTTTCCTCGGTGATTGGCCGCAAGCGCTTCTACATGATTTGCGTCGCCATTTTCACCATCAGCTCTTTCCTCTGCGGATTCGCCGCCAGCCTCGGCATGCTGGTGGTTTTCCGCATCCTCCAAGGTGTCGGTGGTGGCGGTTTGCAACCCAGCGAGCAAGCCATCCTCAACGACACATTTCCCATTTCCAAGCGCGGCATGGCTTTCGCCGTGTACGGAATCGCCGTCGTCGTCGCGCCCACCATCGGTCCCTGGCTTGGCGGATTCATCACAGACAATTATTCCTGGCGCTGGATCTTCTACATCAACGTTCCAGTCGGCCTGATTTCCCTGACACTCACCTACTTCCTCGTCTCCGATCCGCCATACATGAAGCGCGTCAACCTGAAAGAAGGCTTTCGCGTCGACTACATTGGTCTTGGCCTCATCAGCCTCGGCCTCGGCAGCATGCAAATCATCCTGGACAAGGGCCAGCGCGAAGACTGGTTCTCCTCGAATTTCATTTGCTTGTTCGCTGTCCTCATGCTCGTCGGCGTGATCGCCGGCGTGATCTGGGAATTGCGCGTCAAAGATCCCATCGTCGATTTCCGCATGCTCAAGAATCGCAACTTCGCGATTGCCACCACCGCCATGTTTTTCCTTGGCTTCGTTTTGTATTCGAGCACCGTCCTGATCCCGCAGCTGCTTCAGGAACTGCTCGGTTATCCCGCGGAACTGGCCGGCCTGGCCCTCTCTCCGGGCGGCGCCGTCATCATGCTCATGATGCCGGTTGTCGGCACGTTGGTATCGAGGGTCGCTCCGCGCTACCTCATCACTTTTGGCTGCATCGTTTCTGCCCTCGCGCTTTTTGTCATGGCTGGCTGGAACCTGCAGCTCGACTATCGCCACGCCGTCTACGGTCGCATGCTGCAGAGCTTTGGCTTGGCCTTTTTATTTATCCCCATCAACGTTTCCGCCTTTGCCTACGTGCCCAGGGAACAGACCAACATGGGCACCGGCATCATCAATCTCGCGCGCAACATTGGCGCCAGCGTGGGCATAGCTTCCGTCACCACGCTGCTCGAACGCCGCACGCAAATGCACATGTCCCAGCTCGGGGAGCATGTGAATCCCTACAGCGACGCCTACCGCCACATGATTGCCGCTCTCACGGCAAGCTTTCAGGCTTCGGGCGCCTCGGCCGCCACTGCCGCCGCTCGTGCGCAAGGATTGATCTACGGCATGATCCAGCGCCAAGCCACCATGCTGTCGTTCCTGGACGATTTCAAGCTGCTCGGCATCGTTTTCTTCTGCATCATCCCGCTTTTCTTCATGTTGAAGCGGCCGAAGATGGGTGGAGGAAACGTTCCGGTGCACTGATGCCGTAAAAGTTTCCGTGGGAACATTTTGTAACTTCTTTCGTCTTAAAGACTCTTATGGGGTCTATTGGGGGGAGCAAATGGCAACGCAACTGGCTACGCAAGTCATAAACACCACGCAGGTTAGCGAAGACAGGCTGATCCGCGCGGGGCAACGGGGGGATGCTCAGGCGATTGAAACTCTATTTCGCCGCTATCATCGTCCGCTGTTCCAGACCGCGCTTCGCGTTCTCGGCAATGCCGAGGATGCCGAAGACGCTCTGCAGGATGGCCTGCTTTCGGCTTATCGCAATCTGAAGCGTTTCGAGGGCCGCTCGCAATTCTCCACCTGGCTTACGCGCATCGTCATCAACGCCGCCCTCATGAAGCGCCGCAGCGCAAAGGCTCGCCCGGCCGTCTCTCTGGATGAAACTCATCACGAGGACGAGCTGCCCGCCGCCGAGCGTTTCGCCGATGACAGCCCGAATCCGGAGCAGCTCTACGCTGGCACGGAGATTCGCGAGATGATCAACGAAAATCTCGACGAACTTTCTCCGCTCCTGCGCTCTGCGTTTCTACTCCGTGAAGTGCAGGGCTATTCGACCGGTGAAGCCGCGAAAAAACTTGGCGTTACCGAAAACACCCTAAAGGCTCGTCTCTGGCGCGCCCGTCATCAACTCGCCGACCGCCTCGGCCGCCGCCTCCGTCGCATCAAGGACGACATGTCCACCAACATCGGCGGCGACGAAGCCTGCAGCTACTGCTGACCCTGTCGTGTTCGAATAGGGTCGCTTACTCACTAAGGCTCTTTGTGTCTTTCTGTCACAGGACGCAGCCGCTCACGAAGCCTGTCGCTTGACGCGGCCCTGGCAACACAGCGCCGCCGCCCGACCTTGTTCCATCGATACGCCAGCACCGCCAGCAAATAATCTGCCGTGCGGCAACTGGCCAAGGAATGCTGCAGATGAGCCGCAGAGGATATTGCGTGGGTTCGCTGGGAGAAAATTTGTCATTCCGAGCGAACTCCGCGGCGAGGGGACGTTCGCAATCCATTCAAAACCGTAATCTCCAAGCAGGTTTCTTGAATCCCTACCGCCGCGCCGCCGCGTAGCAACCCAACACCCGCAACTCGCTGGTTGCCCGGCGCACTTCCTCCAACGCCTTCTGCAACCGCTCCTGTCCCGCCGCTTCCACGTCCACATAAAACTGATACTCAAACGGCTTTCCATGAATCGGCCGGCTCTCGATTTTCAGCAAATTCACGCCATGCTTCGAAAAAGGTTCCAATGACGCCAGCAGCGCCCCCGGCTTGTGCGCCAGCCGCATCGCCAGCGACATTTTCTTGGCATCTTTCGCGCGATAGCGGCTCGCTTCCTCCGGTCGTAGCAGCAACACAAACCGCGTGAAATTCTCGGCATTGTCCTGGACGCTTTCGCGCAGAATAATCGCTCCGTAGCGCTCCGCCGCCGGCCTTCCAGCGATCGCTCCGCAACTCTTGTCTCCGCGGCCCATCATTTCCCGCACGCTCCCGGCCGTGTCTTCGGCCGGAACGCGTTTCAGCCCCGGATTGCTTTCGAAAAACCGCTCGCATTGTGCCAGCGCTACTGGATGCGAAGCCACCGCGCGTAGATCCGCAAACTTCGCTCCCGGACAAGCCATCAAGTGATGCTCGATCGGCAGAATGGTCTCCCCGCACATCTCGAGCGGGCTATCCAGCAGCAGGTCGTAGACGCGCACCACCGATCCTGCCAGCGTGTTTTCGACCGGCACCAGCAGTGCGTCGGCTGCATCTTCGGCAATCGCCCGAAACGTCGCGTCAAACGTCGTCCGCGGGATCATCCGAATCCCGCTTCCCAGCAATTGCACCGCGGCCGCTTCGCTGAACGCTCCGGGCTCCCCCTGAAACGCCACACGCATCGTTTCGAAATACAATCCCTCCATCCGCCCTATCCCGCTCCCCTCTTGTTCTCCACCCGCAACCTATCCGCGTTATAATTTCTACCCCAGCTTTCTGGAGGTAACGGCATCATGCCACAGAAACGTCCGCAACAGGGCGACTACGCCCTCCACTACGAAAAGTACGTTGCCCTGGTCCCCAGTGGTGATTTCTTGGAAATTCTCTCGAACCAGAAGCGCGATCTCGTCCGCCTGCTCGCTCCGCTCACCGAAGAACAAGCCGATTTCCGCTACGCGCCTCGAAAATGGTCGGTCAAGGAAGTTCTTGGCCACATCAGTGACACAGAACGCATCTTCGCTTACAGGCTGCTGCGTATCGCCCGCGGAGACCAGACTCCCCTCGCCGGCTTTGAACAGGATGGCTACATCCAGAACGGAAACTTCTCAGCCCGCAAACTCGCAGACCTCCTCCAGGAATTTTCCACCGTGCGCGAAGCCACCATTTCCCTAGTTCGTGCACTCGATGACGCCGCGTGGCTCCGTCGCGGCACCGCCAGCCAGAAAGAAGTCAGCGTTCTTGCTCTTGCATTCGTCATCGCAGGACACGAGCGCCATCACCGCGTTCTGCTCGAAGAGCGCTACCTTCCCGCGCTGGCCCCCTCCTGAGGCCCGCACAAATCACATCGGCCCCGGCAGGTTCTTGCTTCACCGAACACCTGTTTCGCCGCGATCGGCCTTTGCACCGTCTCTCCCCAAACGGTCAGCACCGGCATGTTCCTCCGTTCGCCCACGCTCGACCAACGGCGTATTGCTTCGGCGTGCATCACCTCGGTTTTCGCACGCGCCTCGCTTCTCCCGCCGCTCCCGCCGCTCCCGCCGTTCCCGCGTTGCCGCCCCACATAGCCCGCTGCTACAATCATTGTTTGGTTGGGTTCTGCCTTGTTCCACTCTGGTTCTACCCGTACACTGCCGTCTGGCATCTAACTGGTTTGCCTTGGCAGGACCGCGGAACGACTCCAGGTTTTAGCAAGCCGGGGCGCTCAAACCCGGCGTAAAGGCCCACAACAAAAGGGCTTTAGCCGCTGAAGGAGCTGGCAGGCGCTTTCCATTAGCCTTCTGGCCATTGTCGTGATCCGGCTTGCTTGCTCTGCGAAGGGAGATTTGGCGTGGCGAAATTTGACGTTGCAATCATTGGCAGTGGTCCGGGTGGCTATGTTTCCGCCATCCGCGCCGGGGAACTTGGCCTGAAAACTGTGGTCGTCGAAAAGGATCCCTTCCTCGGTGGTACCTGCCTTCACGTGGGCTGCATTCCGACCAAGGTTCTTTTGCATCACGCTGACGTTTACGACCACTTCAAGAATGGCGCTGAGCTGGGCTTCGAAGTTTCCGGCTTGAAAATCAATTGGCCGGACATCCTGGCGCGCAAAAATAAAATCGTCACGAAACACGCCAAAGGCATCGAATTTCTCTTCAAGAAGAACAAGGTAGAGTGGGTTCAGGGCTGGGGCCGTTACGAAGCCCCCGGCAAAATCTCGGTCGAAAAAGATGGCAAGAAATCCACCATCGAAGCCAGCAACGTTGTTCTCGTCAGCGGCTCGGAAGCCAAATCGCTTCCCGGCATCGAACCCGATCACAAGCAGATTCTCACCAATCGCTCGATCCTCGAATTGCCGGACATTCCGAAAACCCTGATTATCGCGGGAGCTGGCGCTGTCGGCGTTGAGTTTGCTTCCATCTACAATTCTTTCGGCACGCAGGTAACCATCCTTGAAGCTCTTCCTCGCGTGGCCCCAGTCGAAGACGAGGAAATTTCCGCCGAACTCGATAAATCTTTCAAGAAAAAGGGCATCAACATCTTCACCAGCTGCAGCGTCGATGGCGTCAAGAAAGACGCCAAGGGCGTTACCGTTTCCTTCAAGGATAAAGACGGCAAAGCGCAAACGCTGCAGGCTGAAAAGTTGCTGCTGGCGGTTGGCCGCAAACCCCTCACCGAAAATTGCGGCCTCGAAAAATCCAAAGTCCAGCTCGATCGCGGCTTCGTTCACGTCGATGAACATTTTCAGACTGCCGAGCCCGGCCTCTTCGCCGTGGGTGACATCGTCGCCGGCATGCCGCAACTCGCTCACGCCGCCATGATGGAAGGCATCATCGCGGTCACTCACATCAAGGGCCTTCCCACGCAAAAACTCCTGAAGACGCGCATTCCGAGCGCCACTTATTGCGAACCTCAGATCGGCTCCATCGGCCTCACCGAAAAACAGGCCAAAGACGCCGGCTACGCTGTGAAAACCGGCAAATTTCCGTTCGTTGGCAACAGCAAAGCCACCATCCTCGGCAATCACGGCGGCTTCGTGAAAGTTGTGTCCGATGAAAAATATGGAGAGGTACTCGGCATCCACATTATCGGCCCGCTGGCCACGGAAATCCTTGCAGAAGCTGCCACGGTGCTCAATCTCGAAGGCACCATCGACGACATGATGCGCATGGTCCACGCCCATCCCACGGTCTGGGAAGCCATGGGCGACGGCTTCGCCTCCGTCCGCGGCCTCCAGATCAACGTCTAGTTCATCGGCCGCAGCACAGTTATTTTGGAGGTCTCGGCGCGTCGAAACCGTTGTCATCCCCGGGGCGCGCCTTTTGCGACCAGGGACCTCAACCACAAATGCTGGTTAACTTTGACAAGCGAGCGCCCCAACGGCATCGCGCGTGAGGCAATGTCCAACCTCCTTATCACCGACCTCGACCTCATCTCCTACAGCGATGCCTACGCCCTGCAGCAGCGCCTGGTCGCTGCTCGTAAAGCCAACGCCATCGAAGACGTGCTGCTCCTTTGCGAACATCCCCACGTGATCACCCTCGGTCGCAATGCCAATCGCAGAAACTTGCTCGCCTCCGAACGCGTTCTCCGCCAGAAAAATGTCGAACTCCATTCCAGCAACCGCGGTGGCGATATCACCTACCACGGACCCGGGCAGATCGTCGGCTATCCCATCCTCAATCTCGACAAAATCAAGCGCGACGTCGGCTGGTACGTTCGCACCCTCGAAGAAGCCATGATGCGCGCCTCCGCCGATTTCAACGTCACCGCCTACCGTGTCCCCGGTAAGACCGGCATCTGGGTCCAGCCCGCCACCGGCGATCGTCGGGAGGGCACGGCTTCCGCTGTGCCGATGCGCCTGGAAGGTTCGGCGGTTTCAACCCATGAAGTCAGCCCTGTCACCGAAGAAAAACTCGCCGCCATCGGCGTTCATATCAGCCGCTGGGTCAGTTCGCACGGCTTCGCCTACAATGTCTCGACCGATCTCCGCTATTTCGACCTCATCGTCCCCTGCGGCATCGCCGACCGCAAAGCCACCTCACTCGAAAAACTCCTCGAGCGCTCAGTGTCCCCCGCCGAAGTGAAGCCTCGTCTGGCGCATCACCTGGCCCATCTCCTCGATCGCGATCCGCGTCCCACGCCTCGCGAAGAGATCGCATCCTATCTCAGCGCATCCACCACTTTCCCCACCACATAACTCCAACCCTCGGAAAGACGCGTTGTCATCCTTGAGGAGCGCGTTTTGCAACAAAAGATCCGAACGCCCCGTTCGAGCACGAATCACCTTCGAGCCATGACGCGCTTCATGGCAATCTTCCCTATTGCCATTCCCCTCGGTGATAACGCAATCTTTACGTTCTGATGCCAAAAACCGGCCAAATCCGCATCGGCATTTCCGGCTGGCGCTACGCTCCCTGGCGCGGCGTTTTCTACCCTCCAAAATTGCCGCAACGCCAGGAACTCGAATTCGCCTCAAGCAAACTTACTTCCCTTGAAATCAACGGCACCTTTTATTCCCTGCAACGCCCGTCCAGCTTCCAAAGCTGGCATGATGCCACTCCATCCGATTTCAAATTCTCCGTAAAAGGCCCGCGCTACATCACGCACATTCAGCGTCTCCGCGAAGTCGAAGCGCCCCTCTCCAATTTCCTGGCCTCCGGCGTGTTGCTTCTTGGCGAAAAACTCGGCCCATTCCTCTGGCAGTTCCCGCCGAATTTCAAACTCGACCCTGAAAAAATGGAAAATTTTCTGAAGATGCTTCCGCACGACACCGCCGCGGCAAAGTATCTCGCATCAAACCACGATAAATGGATGAGCAAACGGGTTTCGTTCGAAGATGTGGATGACCATCACAAGCTGCGTCACGCCATCGAAATTCGCCACGCCAGCTTTGCCATTCGAGAATTCCTCGAACTTCTCCGCAAATACGACGTGGCCATCGTCTGCGCCGACACGGTCGAATGGCCTAAAATTACCGATGTCACCTCGGACTTCGTCTATTGCCGCCTTCATGGGTCGGAAGTGCTCTACGCCAGCGGCTACGACGCCAAGTCCCTCGATCAGTGGGCCGACTGGGTGCAGGCCTGGGCCGCTGGCAGCGAGCCTGCCACAGAAAAAATCCTCAAAGAGGAACCACGCAAAGCCAAGGCCCGCGATGTCTTCGTTTATTTCGACAACGACACCAAAGTCCGCGCTCCGTTTGACGCCCAGTCCCTCATCAAACGCGTCACCCGTCTTCAAGCCGCTCCAAGTTGAAATCAAAGGTGAGGTGAACCAACATGAAAAGAGCAAATTGGATACTGCGGGCGGCGCTTGCTTTCTCATTTTTCGCCTGCGCCGCAACCGCTCTGTCTGCCCAGGCCTGCAGCAACATGCCGTACCTGCATCAGAATAAATTCGATCCGAAGCCGATCGAATTGCGCCATGTCCAGGGAACCGCCGTTGATCAGAATGGCTCGCCCCTCGCGCAACTCTGCGTCGGCCTGTTCTCTACACAAAAACACGAGCTCGTCCGCTACGCGCAAAGCGACGCCAAAGGGGCCTTCTCAGTCGACACCAAAGGCCTGCCCGACGGCGAATATCGCCTGGTCGGCCAACTCCTTGGTTTCTGTCCTGCCAACGCCATCATCGACATCAACTCTCACTCCCCGCAAAAAAAGCCCATCGTCGTGCACATGAACCTACCCGGCACAGACACCTGTAGCACCGTCGAAGTCAGCAAAAAGTAGCCTCATCGAGGCTCGTCTGACTTTCGCTATCGCCAGAACAATCCCTCCCTGCTCCTCCAGCGATTAGCGCCAAACCCGCGTTAGCTTTAAGATAGGAACCCGGCCAGCTGCCACGATTCGGAGAGTACTCACGATGCCTGTCCCGGAAACTCCCACGAAGCCAAAAAAACTTTCTCGCCAGCAATACCTCGACCTCTACTACTACATGCGGCTCAATCGCGAAGTGGAAGACACCATGACGCGCCTGTTCCGCCAGAACAAAATCGTCGGCGGCCTCTACGCCAGCCTCGGCCAGGAAGCGATCTCTGTCGGCACCGCCTACGCCCTTGAAAAGCGCGACTGGATAGCTCCGATGATCCGCAACATCGGCGCTCTCCTCGTCAAGGGCGTCCCTCCGCGCGACATTTTCACTCAGCACATGGCCAAATACACCTCGCCCACCAAGGGCAAAGACGGCACCAGCCATTTCGGCGATCTCGAGAATCTCCACATCGTCTCTCCTATCTCCATGCTCGGCGATCTCATCCCCGTCATGACCGGCGTAGCCATGGCCGGTCGTTATCTTGGCCAGAAAATCGTGGCCATGACCTGGATCGGCGACGGCGGCAGTTCGACCGGGGTATTTCATGAAGGCCTCAATCTCGCTGCCTCTCAAAAAGCTGCGCTCGTTCTTATCCTCGAAAATAATTTGTGGGCCTATTCCACGCCCGTGCGCCGCCAGGTTCCCATCGAAAATCTTGCCGATCGCGCCAAAGCCTACGGCATCTCGAGTTACATCGTCGATGGCAACGATGTCTTCGCCGTTTACACCACGGCGAAAGAAGCAGTCGAACGCGCTCGTGCCGGCGAAGGGCCCATCCTCATCGAAGCCAAAACGTTCCGCCGCCGCGGCCATGCCCAGCACGATCCGGCCGAATACGTTCCCAAAGACCAGCGCGCTTACTGGGAGAAACGCGATCCCATTACTCTATGCGAGAAATTTCTCGTCGAAGAAAAGCTACTCGACGCCAAAAGTAAAAAAGAAATCGAAGACAAGATCACCAAGCTCCTCGAAAAGGAACGCGAGTTTGCCGAAAATTCTCCGATGCCTCCCCCGGAAACCGCCGATCAGGGCGTCTATTGCACCGGCCCGGAATGTCACGATCTTCAGCCGAGGTGGGAGCGCCCGGTCGACGAACTCCTTCCGCCAAAATCCTGCGTCGATCCCGTGTGGATCATCGAAGGCTTCGGTCGCGGCGCTTCCTCCACGGGTCGAGACGCGCCCATTCATTTCGGTGATGTTCCACCCGCGGTCGCTGCGGAAAAAGCCGCTGCGTCGGCGCCCGCCAAATCACTCGCGAAATCGGCACCGCCCGAGCGAAAAGTCGCGCCGAAAAAATCCGCAAAGCCCGTGAAGAAGGGGGGCCGCTAATGGCTCCCATCACTTTCCTCGAAGCCATCCGCCAGGCCATGTTCGAAGAAATGGCTGCCGATCCTCGCGTCGTTCTGATCGGCGAAGACGTCGGCGTCTACGGCGGCGCTTTCAAAACCAGCGAAGGCCTGCTCGAAAAATTCGGTTGGGAGCGCGTCATCGACACGCCGATCAGCGAAAGCGCCATCATCGGCGCTGCCTGCGGCATGAGCTATCTCGGCCTGCGCCCCATCGCCGAAATGCAATTCATCGATTTCATCGCCTGCTGTTTTAACCAGCTCACCAATTTCGTCGCGAAAGGTCACTATCTCTGGAACGCTCCCGCTCCTCTCGTCGTTCGCGGACCTTCTGGCGGCGGCGTCCACGGCGGCCCGTTCCATTCCCTGAATCCCGAGATGTATTTCCTCCATACGCCCGGGTTTAAAATCGTCTATCCCTCCACGCCCTACGACGCCAAGGGCCTCCTGAAATCCAGCATCCGTGACAATAACCCTGTCCTCTTCTTCGAACACAAATTCCTCTACCGCCGCATCAAGGAAGAAATTCCTTCAGACGATTACAGCGTCCCCCTCGGCAAAGCCATTGTCCGCCGTGAAGGAAAGCACCTCACCATCCTTTCCTACGCCGCCATGATGCACACGTCCCTCGAAGCCGCCGCCGCGCTCGCCAAGGAAGGAATCGAAGCCGAAGTCATCGATCTACGAACGCTTCTCCCTCTCGACGAAGAAACCATCCTGGCCTCCGTCAAGAAAACCAATAAATGCCTGGTCGTTCACGAAGACACTAAAACCGGTGGTATTGCCGGCGAAATCTCCGCCATCCTCTTTGAAAAAGCTTTCCACGACCTCGATGGCCCGCTTGTCCGCGTCGCCTCTCTCGACACCCCGGTCCCCTACTCCCCCACTCTCGAGGAAGCCTTCCTCCCCAACGCCAAAAAAGTCTTCGCCGCTGCCAAAGAACTGGCCCGCTTCTGAAAGATTCCGAATGAGTGACTGGCCCGCGCGCACCAAGCTGAGGGTTTTCACCAATAGGGTAGTAAGGATTGCTGGCCCCGCGCACATCCGCGCGCATAGACAGTCGTCGCTGCACAGAGGCGACGTTCTATCCAGCGATTTTTGCGGATGTTTTTCCTGCCTGGAGACTTTCCCTCGCTCAGAGCTCGAGGAATGGATCGACAACGAAGCGACCCCAATGTGCCCTAAGTGCGGGATTGATTCCGTAATTGGCCCGGCATCCGGTTTCCCGGTCAGGCGCGACTTTCTCAATCGCATGCATGAGTATTGGTTCGAGCGGACCCACAAAATCCGATCTTGAGGTTCTCAGTCTAGTGCCGTCACCGATCCTCCCAGAGTTCCCGTCGAACGGAGCCATCCAAGACCTACTGAACGATCGCCTGCGCCAGAAACACGCCGTCGGTGTAATCGTCGGGCTGCTCGGGCCACAAGGCTGCCGTGTCGTCGCCGCTGGAACCACTGGCAATCCCGACCGCCGTGAAGTCGACGAGCGTACCCTCTTCGAAATCGCTTCGATCACAAAGATTTTCACCGCCGCTGCCTTGGCCGACGCCATCGAACGCGGCACCCTCTCGCTCGAAGATCCACTCTCAAGATTTCTCTCGCTCCGCGCCGGTGGTATCGGTGATCGCACGCTGCAACAACTCGTCACCCACACTTCCGGCCTGCCCCGCTTACCCTCCGGATTCGCCTGGTGGTGGAACGTGCTGCGCCATCCCCGCAATCCCTACGCCAATTACTCTCATCGCGATTTGATGGCGTACATCGAAACACGAAAGGGCAGTTCGTTGCCCCCTGGCAAATTCCTCTATTCCAATCTGGGCGTCGGCCTTCTTGGCCATGTCTTGGCCGCCCACGGAAACACAGACTACGCAGGCCTGATCGCCCAACGCGTTACGATCCCGTTGCAAATGTCCCGCACCTTCCTCCCAATTCCGCAAACCGAGCGACCCTTCTTCGCCTACCCTCACACCAAATCCCTTCGTCCCACTCCCCCCTGGACCATGGCCTCGCTCCAGGGCGCTGGCGGCCTCCTGTCTTCGCTGCAAGACATGCTTCGTTTCGCCTCCGCCGCCCTCTCGGCAACGCCGCCGCTATTCCCTTCGATGATCCGTCCACTCGCGAAGGCCGACGGAACCGACCGCAGTGTCGGCCTCGGCTGGATGCTGCGGGCCACTCCCGAATATCAAGTCGCATGGCACAACGGTGGCACGGGAGGCTCCCGCTCCTTCCTCGGCCTCGAATTCAAAACCGGCCGCGCCGTCGTGGCGCTCGCCAATTCACCCCATTCTCTGGACCAGCTCGGCGCCAGCCTCCTGCTTGGCGCAAACCTCTCCGCCAGCTTCTTCTGATTCGGGTCCGCAAAGCGCCAGTACTTTTTTGGATGCAACCGTTGAATTTCCGATCTTCCCTGTTCTCCTCCGCCGGTAGAATTTGTTGTAACCGTCCCGGCAGGTGTTCCTGCGACGCTCGGCGCGCCTGCTTCTTTTCATGGCCGCGTCCCGTTTTGGACCCAAAACAGTGGGAATCCTTCGCTAAGCTCAGGAAAGGATGAACGATGAACGTACTAAAAGTGGGCTTGTTCGCACTTGCCTGTCTTTGTCTCCCTCTTTATGTATTCCCGTCGCCTGGAAGCACCGTCACCGGCAAAGTCACGCTTTCCGGCGCTGCCCCTAAATACAAACCGCTCGACCTTTCCAAACAGCCGGAGTGCGTTCGCTTGCGTGCCTCCAATCCCCTTTATCCGGAAAACGTCGTCACCGGTTCCGGCAACTCCCTGCGCAACGTCGTCGTCTACATTTCTGCCGGGGACAACGACCATTCCCCAACCGCTCGTCCGGCGGCGGTCTTTGACCAGCGGGACTGCCACTACACCACCCACGTCCTCGCCGTCCGCGTCGGCCAGGAAGTCACCATCTCCAACAGCGACCCCTTCTCTCACAACATCCACCCTCTCGCCAAAATCAATCGCGAATGGAACAAGATGCAGCCGCCGGGCACCCCTCCGTTTTCCTATGCCTACGACCACGAGGAATTCATTCCCATCAAGTGCAACATTCATCCCTGGATGCAGGGTTATTTCGTTGTCCTGAAAAGCGGACATTTCTCCGTCACCGATGACGACGGCCATTTCTCTCTCCCGAATCTTCCCGCAGGTCATTACGTCGTCACCGCCTGGCACGAAACGTTCGGCACGCAAAGCAAGGAAATCAACGTTTCCGAAGGCGAATCCCTTTCTCTCGATTTCACCTTCACCGCGAAACCCTGACCGCTTCTTTACAAACCTGTGACAACTCTCTCGGCTTGTTTTTGCTATTGTTAATCCCGAAGTGGCAGCATCTTTCCGGGGTGCCCCCGGAATTCCCGAGAACCTGGGATCGGCCCATTCCATTTACGAGGAGAATCTGAATAAATGAAGACTCTCGTCTGCGCCGCCGTACTCTTGCTCGCTTCCTCCGTTGCGTTTTCGCAGGATGCCCATTCCCGTTCCACCACGAAACCCGTCACCGTAAATCTGATCAACGCTCAGGGGCAGAGCGTGGGCACTGCTGTTCTGACTTCGGCTCCCACCGGCGTCAAAATCTCTTTGGACATCAAAAATCTTCCTCCCGGCGAACATTCGATTCACATCCATCAGTATGCGAAATGCGATCCGCCCGATTTCAAATCCGCGGGCTCGCACTTCGACGCCGAAAACCACACCCACGGCGGTCATCCTGCTGGAGACATTCCTGATTTTTCCCTGATTGTTTCAGCCAACGGCACGGCCCAGGTCACCGCGATCGCGCCATACGTCACGCTCGGCACCGATGATCACTCCGTCTTCAGCAACGGGGGCACCGCCATCATCATCCACGCCGTAGCCACCGGCAGCGGCGCGCCTGCCCGCATAGCCTGCGGCGTAATCGCCAAACCGGACTGAGCTTCGCCATCCGCGGGCCCCACTCTGCGCGCATTTTGCGAAAAATCTCGCGTTTGCTTGCCGGTGTAGCGCCGTGCCTGCAGGCCGGCATCTTGGTCCCCGCTCCTTCGAACGCCGGGCTTCAGCCCTGAGGATTCCTTCTTCTGCGTCAAACCAAGAATTGTTGTAGTCTGTGCAGGAACAAAAACCTGCCATGAAAAAAATCGCCGCCCTGTTTCTCTTTTCTCTCTTCACCGCCACAATTTCCTCGGCCCAATCCGCCCGCTGGACCGAACAGCGCGCCAACGATTGGTACGTCCAACAGCCCTGGCTTGTCGGCAGCAATTACATTCCCGCCACGGCCATCAACGAACTGGAAATGTGGCAAGCCGACACGTTCGATCCACAGCGCATTGATCTCGAACTCGGCTGGGCCGAATCCATCGGCCTCAACACCATGCGCGTCTTCCTCCACGACCTTCTTTGGCAACAAGATGCCCCCGGCTTTCAGAAACGCATCGACACCTTCCTCACCATCGCCAACAAACACCACATCCGCATTCTCTTCGTGCTCTTCGATTCCTGCTGGGATCCTTACCCGCAACTTGGCAAGCAACGCGATCCCCGTCCCGGCGTTCACAATTCCGGCTGGGTACAAAGTCCCGGCGCCGCCGCGTTGAAAGATCCTGCGCAAGTTCCGCGCCTCGCGGCGTACGTCAAAGGGGTCGTCCGCGCCTTCGCCAACGACCCGCGCATTCTCGGCTGGGATGTCTGGAACGAACCCGGCGGCATGAACGACGGAAGCTACGAAAAGCAGGAATTACCCAACAAGCGCGCTCTTGTCGCCGCGCTTCTCCCGCAAGCCTTTGCCTGGGCTCGCGAAGCCGGCGCGTCCCAGCCACTTACCAGCGGCCTCTGGGATGGCGAATGGGCCCACATCGATAAGCTGGATCCCATTCAGAAAATTCAACTCGAGCAATCCGACGTGCTCTCTTTCCACAATTACAGCAAACCTGGCGATTTCCTGAAGCACGTCCGCGAACTTCAGAAATACCATCGTCCCATTCTCTGCACCGAATACATGGCCCGCCCGATGCATAGCACCTTTCTGGGCATTCTCCCCATCGCCAAAAAATATAAAGTCGCCGCCATCAACTGGGGTCTAGTCGCCGGCAAAACCCAAACCTATCTCCCCTGGGATTCCTGGGCACATCCCTACACCGATCACCAACCTAAGGAATGGTTCCACGAAATCTTCCAAACCAACGGCCAACCCTACCGCCAACAAGAAGTAGATCTGATCCGCCAACTCACCCACTCCACCTAACCCTTTCTAGGGCTTGCCCGCCGGGGCCGTCTCTCGCAGCTCGTTCAAAATGAAAAGAGGCGAAGGGAAGGAACCCCTGTTCGATCTCAACCCACTCTAACTGGCTCCCCCCGCCTCCTTTCAGCTCCGACTCTTCCCCCTCTGTGGCCCTCCCTCCAAATGCGGTAATCTATCCACTCGCCATGATCATCAATCTTTCCCGCCGGGCTCACGACCATAACTGGGAAATCGATCCCATCACACGCTCGCTTCTCGACACCGATTTCTACAAACTGCTCATGCTGCAATTCATCTGGAAAAATTTCTCCCGCACGAGAGCCTCTTTCTCCTTCATCAACCGTTCCGCCGATCTTCGTCTCGCCGACCTCGTCGACGTCTCCGAAGTCCGGGAACAGCTTGAGCAGACCCGCCAGCGCCGTTTTCACAAATCCGAACTCATCTGGCTCGCCGGCAACACCTTCTACGGCCACCAGGGCATCTTCGAGCCGGCCTTCCTCGAATGGCTCGAACACGATTTCCGCCTTTCGGATTACGAGCTTTCTGTCCACGATGGCCAGTTCAATCTCTCCTTTCACGGCCTTTGGACTGAAACCACCATGTGGGAGATTTACGCCCTCACGATCGTCAGCGAACTAAAAACCCGCGCCAGCCTCAAGCGCCTCAGCGAATTCGAACTGGACATTCTCTATGCCCGCGCCAAAACTCGCCTTTGGGAAAAAATGGCGCGTCTTCGCGGCGTTCCCGGACTCAGTGTCAGCGATTTCGGCACCCGTCGCCGTCACAGTTTCTTGTGGCAGGAATACGTTGTAAAAGCCATGAGCGATGTCCTCGGTTCTTCCTTCAAGGGAACCTCCAACACCTACCTGGCCTACAAGCACGACCTCGAAGCCATCGGCACAAACGCGCACGAACTTCCTATGGCCCTCGCCGCGCTCGCCGATAATGAAGAGCAACTAAAAAGCTCGCAGTATCGCCTCCTCGAACTCTGGCAGCAGACCTACCGCGGCGAATTGCTCGTCCTGCTTCCAGACACGTTTGGCACCACGCAATTTCTTGAAAATGCTCCGGACTGGGTCGCCGGCTGGACCGGCCAGCGCGCCGACAGCAAGGATCCCTTCATAGCAGGTGACGAATACATCGCCTTCCTTGAAAAGCACAACCGCGATCCGCAGCAAAAGCTGTTCATTGCTTCCGATGGCCTGGATGTGGATTCCATCCTCGGCCTGCACGCCCATTTCGCGGGCACTTGCCAGAATGGCGCCGGTCCTTCCGACTTCCGCCACGCAGGCGATTTTCTCGATCCCCGCCGTTGGCAGCCCGTGCGCCGCATTCGCTTCAGTGCTGGCTGGGGTACGCTCCTTACCAACGATTTTCGCGATTGCAATCCTCACGGCGACGAAGCCTTCGATCCACTGAGCCTCGTCTGCAAACTCAATGAAGCTGATGGCCGCCCCGCCGTCAAACTCTCCGACAATTTCCAGAAATCCCTGGGCGTCCCCGCGGACATCGAGCGCTACCGCCGCATCTTCGGCACCGCCGGCGTCTCCAACATCCCCGTCCTCGTCTAGCCGTCATGATCGCTGGCGCCCCATGCGAAGCGCGTTGGCACCGCCCCGAACCCCGCCTCTGTTTGCCCCTCCCGGTTGCCGAACGAATCGCCCGTGACGCCTTTCCGCACTGCCGCGTGTCGAAAGTTCGCCCGTTTCCCGATGGCTACCGCAATGCAAATTTCAAACTCCAGCTCGAAGATTCGCCGGAGTCCTTCGCCCTTCGCATCTACGAGCACGATCCTTCGCTTTGCCAGAAAGAAGCAGACCTGCTTTGTCTCCTCGCCGGCTCCGTTCCTGTTCCGGAAATAATTCATGTTGCGCCTCAGGGCTTCGAGGAGATTCCGCCCTTCGTTCTGATGCGCAGTATGGAAGGCATCAACTTTCGTGCACTCAAGCGCCGCGGCGATTCTGCCGCTATTGCCGAAGCAGCATACTCCGCCGGCCAAGTCTTGGCCGCAATTCACAAATTTAAGTTCGAGAAACCGGGCTGGCTGGGTCCCGGCCTTCGCGTAACGGCGCCAATCACGGAAGGCGCGGACCCGGTGCCCCGCTTCGTCGACTCCTGTCTTGCTTCCTCAAATCTGAGATCTCGCATGAGCCCGGATCTTCGCGATGCTTTGCACTCCCTGATCTGGTTGCATGCGCCCGAATTGCAGCGACGGGAAGCTGCCCCATGCCTCGTCCACGGAGACTTCGGCAAACGCAACCTTCTCGTAAGCCCCTTGAAGGGTGGCCGCCCAATTGCCGCTTTTTCTCAACCGGCAGGACCCTGGACGATAGCCGCAGTACTCGATTGGGAGTTTGCCGTTTCGGCCACTCCCCTGACCGACCTCGGCCATTTCCTCCGCTACGAATCCGCCTTGCGGCCAAAACTCGAGCCGCACTTTTCAAATGGCTATCTGGACAAGGGAGGAAGCCTCCCCGAAGACTGGCGTTGGAAAGCCCGCCTCGTCGATCTCACCGCTCTCTGCGAAAGCCTGACCCACGACCAACTCCCCGATCCCGTCATCACGGAACTTCTCGAACTGGTCCGCGCCACAACAGAAAACCGCGATCCAATCTAAGCGTTCCGGATTTTCCCGGGTGGTGCTCCAGTCTGAGTTCGCGAAGAATGGGTCTTGCCGTTGTAGCCCCGCGTTTCAGGCCGACATCTTGGGCTTTGCCTGTTGGCGTCTCTTCTTTTTCTCCAGGGCGGAGCTTCCGCTTCGACATTCAGGCATGGCAAGCATTGGGCTTCAGCTCCTGAGGTCTCCGCCTTAAACCGTTTCGCGCGCCAAACCTTACTCGCACCGCAACGCCGTCATCGGATCCACACGCGCCGCCCGCCATGCCGGATATGTGCACGCCGCCCACCGAAATCCCCGTTACCACCGCTGCCACAACCGCAAAAATCGTCGCATCGAGCGGTTCCACGCCAAACAGCAAACTCCGGATCAACTGCGCGCACACACCGCGTAAAGACTTACGCATGTCGCTTGTCGCGATTTCGGGGTTGGCGCTTGGGATCGGCGCGTGCACAGTCGTTTTTAGTGTGGTCGATAACTCCTTCTTCGACGCCTTGCCCTACAAAAATTTTCGCAGCTCCGTCGTCTGGCAGCTGCACAACTCGGGGAATCTCGGCGATAAAAAGATCGCAAGTCCTTCTTTATCGAGGAGGTTCGCGCGTTCCGCGAACAGGATCATGTTTTTCAAGGCATCATCGGATACGTAGGCATCCGGCCGTTGTACGACGATGGCACCTCCACTCGTTATTGGCCCTTTGGAGCGCTGGTGGCGGTGGTGACACTCACGGCCTTCGCCGCCATAGGGTTGGTCCTGGCGGTAATCGGAATATTCAGCGTGATGGCTTGCACCGTTTCGTTACGTATTCACGAGATTGGTATCCGCATGGCTCTCGGCGCGCAGCAGACAAATATCTTGTTCCTTGTGCTGCTCGATGGTTTCCGCCTGGTCGCGCTCGGCGCGGTGCTCGGTCTGGCGGCAAGCTACGCGCTGACACGTTTCCTCGCCAGCCAGATTTTGGGTGTCTCCGCCACCGACCCCGGCACATTTGCGGCTGTTGCGTTCCTCACTGTTTTTGCCGGTCTGGCCTCGTGCCTTCTCCCCGCCGGCCGCGCCGCCCGGCTCGACCCCCTTGCCGCTATCCGCTACGAATAGCTTTTCATCGAACTTTTCGGAGTTCTGCCCCCTTCCGGAAAAACTGTATCGCCTTCCGCTTTCCGTCATTGCGCCTTTGGCGGTAAACTAGCTAAGTTCGGCGGCCGCGCCATTCACGGCCCGGAGCGCACAGGTTCACCCGGCCCTGTTGAGGCCCGCACGCGAAGGAGAAAACTCTCATGGCAGTCGACGTAGTCATGCCCCAGATGGGCGAAAGTATCTTCGAAGGCACCATCACCAAGTGGCTGAAAAAGCCCGGTGACAAGGTAGAGCGCGACGAGCCGCTCTTTGAGATTTCCACCGACAAGGTCGACGCCGAAATTCCTTCTCCCTCCGCCGGCGTGCTGAAGGAAATCAAGATTCCCGAAGGCCAGACCGTTCCGATCCAGACCGTTGTCGCGGTCATCGATGGTGCCAGCGGAGTCGCTGCCTCCGCGCCAACCCCGGCTCCCGCGGCGGCTGCCAAGCCCGCGACCGCTCCCGCAGCAGCAGTGCAAGCCGCTGCCCCTGCAAAGCCGTCCGCGCCGCCACCGCCACCAGCTTTCGCTCCCGTTTCTGCGCCGCCTGCCTTCGCTTCTGCAGCCCCGGCCTCCGGCATCGGCACGGAACGCATCCATTCTTCACCGCTCGTGCGCCGCATGGCCAAGGAGCACGGCATCGATCTCGCCTCGATCGAAGGCTCCGGCGCCGCCGGCCGCATCACCAAGGAAGACATCGAGGCGGTGATTGCCGCGCAGTCTCTACCGTCATCAGGGCCAGCCGCCCCGGCGCCTTCCGCTCCGGCAGCTGCCCGCACCGTTCCGCCTCCTCCAGCGGCTCCCGCAGCCGCGCCCGGGGCGCCCGCCGTCCACGGCTCGCAGTACATTCCCGCGCTCCAGCTCGGCGTTCCCCGCGAGCGCATTTATTTTGGCAGCTACGAAGTGCAGCCGCTCAGCGTCATGCGCCAGAAAATTGCGGAGCACATGGTCGCGTCCACGCACGTTTCGCCGCACGTTTACTCCGTGGACGAAATCGATATGACCAAAATCGCCGCTCTGCGTGCCAAGTCCAAGGACGAATTCGAGAAGCGCTACGAGACGAAACTCACCTTCATGCCCTTCTTCGTAAAGGCCGCCGTGGTCGGCTTGCGCGCCTATCCCACGCTGAACGCGTCGCTCGACGGCACCAACATCGTTCTGCACAAGGAAGTGAACATCGGCATTGCCGTGGCCCTCGATTGGGGCCTGATCGTTCCGATAATCAAAAACGCCGACGAGAAAAATCTTCTCGGCATCCAGCGCAACCTCAACGATCTCGCCGAGCGTGCGCGCGCCAAAAAATTGAAGCCGGAAGAAGTGCAGGAAGGCACCTTCTCGATCACTAACCCCGGCGTCTTCGGCGGGCTCTTCGGCCTGCCTGTCATCAGCCAGCCAAACGTCGGCATCCTCGGCCTCGGCGCCATCGAAAAGCGCCCGGTGGTCATCAACGATTCCATCGCCATCCGGTCGATGTGCTATGTCACGCTAAGCTACGACCATCGCGTCGTCGATGGCGCCATCGCCCACCAGTTCCTCCACAAGGTAAAAGAAACCCTGGAAAACTGGTCCGAACCGCTGTTGTAGGAAGTTTTTAGCGTTCCGTCAAGAAAAGCCCCGGCTCTCTGGAGAACTGACGGGGCTTTCTGGATTCATCGATCGGCGAATCCTCCCGGGTACTTACCTTTTCCGGCGAGCCCGGCGTCTGTTCTTTCCACGTTTCTGCTTTGGGCACTCTCCCTCCTGGTACGCGCAGACCTCGGAAAAAGAAAAGGCCCCCCGAGTCCTGCGAGGGGCCTTTTCCTTCGTTCGTTTTTGATGCTTACCGCCGGCGCTTCTTGGCCGCTTTCTTGGCGGGCTTCTTCGCCGCCTTTTTCGGTTTGGCCTTGGCCTTCTTCTTTGCAGCCGCCTTTTTCGCCGGCTTTTTAGCCGTGGTCTTGACGGCCGCCTTCGCCGCGGGTTTCTTGGCTGCGGCCTTGGGCGCCGGACGCGCCGGTTCTTCGCCTTCGCCTTCTTCCGCGGGCTCCTCTTCGACGGCCAGAACGTCTTCTTCTTCCTCGATTATGGTCTCGCCGCCCAGCTCGTCATCTTCCTCCAGCCGCGACAGCTCCTCATCCTCTTCGAACTGATCCTTCTCGAAATCCATGCTCTCCTCCCGTGGGGGCTCTTGCGAAGCCGCAATCGTCGTTTTCAAGATCTGCTACAGCCGGAGATGACCGCGCTCCGTCCTTGCGCTTTGTTATCCCACTCCAACGTGCTTGTCAAGCATTCTGCGCACTTCCTTCGTCCCTCCGCCAAAATATCTTTTGCGAAGCGCTTCCCGGCCTTTTCTGTCCTAGTTTTTCGTTTCGACTGCGCTCCCCGTGGGCTTCGTCTTCGGACTGGCTTTTTTCGTGTGGTGCACCGTGCGCGTTTCTGGAGCGCCCCCCACCGTGTAAATCCGTAAAACCATTCCCCTGCTGACTTTCCCGGTTTTCAAACCGTTCCATTTGCGCACTTGGTCAGACGTCACGCTAAACTGGTCGGCGATTCCTCCCAGCGTGTCGCCCTTTCTGACCCGGTAGCGCACCAGCCGCGGTTTGGTTTCCTCGAGCGGACGCGTTGCCGGGATGATCAGTTTTTCCCCGGCCTCTAGCTGCGCACCACGCTCGAGGTCATTGGCATCCGCAATCGCCGCCGCCGTCACCCGGTAGGTCTTGGCGATCGACGTCAGCGTCTCCCCCGCCTCCACACGGTGCCGCCGCCAGCTCACCCATTTGTCCGCCGGAATATCTGCAATCTCGGCCGAAAACTTTTCCGACGTGCCGACCGGCAGATGCAGCTCAAAGTCCGCGTCGTCTGGCGTAATCATACGCAGCAAGGAAGGATTGAGCGTGCGCAGCGTGGCCACGTCTACGTCAATGGTTTCTGCCACCAACCGCAGGTCGATGGCCCTCCCGGGCTTCACCGTGTCGGTCGGCACCGGTTCATCGGAGTCGACGGAAATCCCGTAATGTGCCGCGTCCTTGGCGATCAGCGTCAGGGCCAGAATGATCGGCACATAGTTCTTGGTCTCTGTCGGCAGCACGTTCCGTTTATAAAGTTCCCAGAAATCCGCGTAGCCCGTACGTTCAATGCCTTTCTGCACGTTTCCCGGCCCGCAGTTATACGCCGCCATGGCCAGGTACCAATCCCCGTACAGCCCGTACAAATCCCGCAGGTGCTGCGCTGCCGCCCGCGTGGCCTTTTCTGGGTCCAAACGCTCGTCCACCCACCAGCTGCGCTTCAATCCGTATTCGTTGCCCCGCCATTGCACGAACTGCCAGATACCCCTGGCCCCCGCCCGCGACAGCGCCAGGGGCTGAAACGCACTCTCGGCCTGCGCCAGATAGATCAGGTCCTGCGGCACGCCCTCCTGCCGCAACACCCGTGCGATCATGTCCTGGTATTTCCCCTTGCGCCGCAGTCCGTTTTCCACGATCGCCCGCCCGCGCGGCGTCTGGAAAAAGTTCAGGTAGGAAACCACCACATCGTTCACCGTCAGCGGCAGGTCGTGCGAAACGTTTCTCGCCACATCCTCGGCTCGTTGCTTGAGCTTCGGGTCCACGGGGAACGTCATTTCCGCCACTTCGTCGATGGGCGCGGGCACCGCGGGAGCCTCCGTAAAGCCGTCTCCCGCGCGGAACGCCTGCAGTTCGTAGCTGTAGACCTTGTCGGTTACCTCGTGAAACGTTTCGCGCAACTGCGGATCGCTGTTCGGGTCATACCCGCTCTCGAGCATCCAGTCGACCGCATCGTCAAAATCCCGCCGCGCCGCTTCTAGATGTCCGGCCTTGTAATTGGCTTCGCCCGAAGCGAACTTCGCCTGCACCTGTTCGATCAGGTAGTGAATCCCACCTGGCGGTTCCGGCAGCAGGGAAACCATTTCCGCCGGCGCCAGCTTCCGTTGTGGCAATTCTGCAACCACCCCCACATCCGACTTCTCCGGCGGCACCGCGCGCAGCCCCGGAGCCTTCGCCTGCACCGGCTTTTTTGCCGCGTCCTCGCACGAGCTCAGGCACACTACCGCCATCATCCCAAATCCAACCGCCCACGCCGCCCGCCGCGATGCCCTTTGGCGCATCTCTCTATGGTAAGAAGCCCGTCCCACCCGGTCAACGCTTTCCCGCCCCAGGTTCCAAACCCCGCAACTCCTTGGAGCGCGGCAGCTCAGCTGGCGGTTTTTCGCCATGTGATCGCTTTGCGCGACGAATCCTTCATCCTCCGCAGCTTGGAAGCAACGTAAAATACCGGGCCGGTGCGCATACTTGGACCCGATGACCACATCAGAAACCGACCAGCGAATCGCTTATGCCTTCCTGCGGTTTGTCTTCGGCATAAATATTTGTTTCCACGGTGTCAGCCGCCTTTTGGGTGACCACGCCGCCTTTCTCGCCTATCTCACGCAGTCCATGGTGCATGCGGTCCTCATTCCCAAGGCCTCTCTTCCCATTCTGGCTGCCGTGCTTCCCTGGATGGAGGCCATCGTCGGTCTGCTCCTGCTTGTTGGCCTGTTCACCAGGTTCGCTTTGCTCGCGGGTTCCGCTTTGATGGTGCTGCTCATGGCTGGCGCCACCCTTTCTCAAGACTGGGACGTCGCTGGACTGCAACTCATCTATTGCCTCACCTACTTCGTCCTCCTCTCTTTCCGCGACAGAAACTTTTTCTCACTCGACACGCTGCTCCGCCGCTGATTTTTCCGTCGCTGTGCCCGCGCCCATGCCTGACGACATTTTCCCAGCAACCCCCGAGCTTGCGCTACACTCGACGTGCGGCGCCGCTCCGCGCTCCATATCATCTCCGGGAGAAAGTTTTCAATCATGAGACGCTTGGCCGCCATCCTCGCCGTTCTGCTCTTGCTCGCCCTTGCCGCATCCGCCCGCGAACCACGCCCGCCGCGCCATCATGCCGCTCCGCCGCAAACAAAATCGTCGCCCGCGATGCGCGAACTCGATTGGGACACTTACGTCGACAAGGTGCAGGGCGCTTGGATGGGCAAAATGATCGGCGTTACGTTTGGCCAACCCTGGGAATTCCAATACCAGAACACGTTCATCGGCTTTGATATTACCGACTGGCCGCTTTCTCCCACGCGCATGAAGGATTACCGCGCGCGTACCGACAATCGCAACAACGACGACATGCCGCCGGTCACCAGCGAAGCGGACAACCAGAAAGTGCGCATCAATTACGATTTCGTGGAGACTTCGGAAAAAGAACATCCGAGCTTCGGCGCGCCGGACAACGATGACATCTACATCAATCTTCTGTTTCTCTATTGCCTGCGCCGCTACGGCATCGACGTCGATGCTGTCACCGTGGCCCACGAATGGGACGCGAAAATCCGCAAGGTCTGGCACGCCAACGACGCCGGCCTCGCCAACATTCGCAAAGGCATCCTTCCGCCGCTCTCCGGAAATCCGCGCTATAACCTGCACGCCGACGACATCGATTTCCAGATCGAGTCGGACGTTTTTGGCATGATTTCGCCCGGCATGCCGCAAGTTTCCAACCGCTTCGACGATCGCATGGGCCACATCATGAATTACGGTGATGGGGTTTACGGCGGCATGTTCATCTCCGCCATGTACACGCAAGCGTTCTTCTCCAACAATATTCGCGAAGTGGTCGAAAATGGATTAAAAGCCATCCCCGCGCAAAGCCTGTATGCGCAGTTGATACGCGACGTGATCCGCTGGCACGATGAAAATCGCAATGACTGGCTGAAAACCTGGCGTCTGGTGCAAGCCAAGTGGGGCGAAGTCGATCATTGCCCCGACGGCTACAAGCAACCGTTCAACATCGACGCGAAACTCAACGGCGGCTACGTGGTCATCGGCTTGCTTTACGGCAACGGCGATTTCTACAAGACCATGAATTTCGCCACGCGCTGCGGCCAGGACGCCGACTGCAATCCGGCCAACGCCGCAGGCATTCTTGGTGCACTACTCGGTGCTCACGCCATCCCCGCGGAATATCGCGACCCGCTGCACAACACCTACTGGAATAAAACGCTCGCCGGACTTCCCGACTCCTACGAGATTGACGCGCTCTCTCGCGACACCGCGCTCGTCGGGCTCAAGGTGATCCTCGCCAATGGCGGCGAAGCCTTCAGCAAAAACGATAGACTCATCCTGCGCATCCCCGTCGAGCAACCGACTCCACCCGAAAAGCTCGAGCAAATCCACTGGAAAGACGACACGCCGGTGCTCGACAGCACGCCTTAAACCTGTCCTGCTCGAATGGCAAATTCCGCTTGACACCGGCAACGTTTGCGCCCGCCTTCGATCGATGGAAATCCCTCTCCGGACAATGGGTGGGCCAGGACAGTTCGGGCAGGCCGGTGAACGTGATCTACAGCGTTGTTTCCAGTGGCAGCGTGGTCATGGGCATCTACAACCGGCGAAGGAAACGCAAAGGATCACGATGTACTCGCTCGATCGTGACCGCATCATGGTTACGCACGATGGCGCTGCGGGCAATCAGCCCACGATGCAAACCGCGCCGGCGCCCGCCGCCAATGGCAAATACGATTTCACGTTCGTGCGTGTCTCCGGCACCAAATTCAGGATGAAGGCCACATGTCCGCGCTCGTGCTTTCCATCCCGGAGCAGGATCAGCTGTGGCAAACCTGGACATTCGACCACGGCAAATCCATGGTCGAGACGTTTAGCTACGCGCGAGCCGACTAGGCGAGGCCTTTTCGTCAAAATAATTTACTTTGCTACGGAACCGACGAGCTTGCGCACGGCGAGCCCGAACATCAGTCGGGTAATTCCTGTCATCAACAGATTCACTCCCACGAGCGTGCCGATGGCCCAAACCGTGCTCGACGGCCAGTGGAACCAGATCAACGCGCCGAGCGCCAGAGTGATAATCCCGTTCAGCAGCAGCCAGCCCGACGCGCCTTCGCCCTTCATCCGGAAATACGAAATCACCTCGATCACGCCCTCCGCCAGAATAATTCCCGCCAGCAACAGCGTCAGCGTGGAAGTCGCCATGATCGTATGCGTCAGGAAATAGAACGCGCCAATCGCATACACAATCCCGATCAGCACTTGAAAGATCACCTGCTTCGCGCCGCCGCCCTTGAGCGCCGCGATGAAATGGAACACCGCGCCGATCGCCAGCAGCCAACCCACGAGCAACGTCACTCCGAGCCCCGCAACACCCGGTTCCACAATCCCAAAGATTCCGAGCACGATGAACAGCACCGCCGCCGCGATGTACCAGCCCGTGACTTTCTTCGCCAATCCCGCCGGACTCCGCAATCCTTCCATGGAATTCGCTGTCGCCATTCGACACCTCCACAAAGCGTTTCTCTTTGCACTTACCGCCCCGGACAGTTGTCGGCGGTGTTTGTTCGATCCTTGGCCAGAACCGCGGTCATTCTACTCTCGATTTGGCGGGGCCACGCATTTTTATCTTTTCTGCGGCGAGCAGGATCTAGTACCCTGCTGCCCTTCAGTTGCTCTTCTTTTCTTCATCAGGCAAGCCAAGCTTCCGATCGCCAGCACCAGAACTCCCAGAACAAAGTTCTTCTTCGTCCACCCCGTATGAATCTATTGCCGTTCTTCCTCGGAGTAAACCTTGATCCAGTGCGTGCGAAACCGCGGACGCAGTTTCTTCCCGTCCACATCAATGTAGACCACTTTCGATTCCAGCTTGGGCATGTGGCAATCGATGCAGTTGTTCGTGATGGCTTCCCCGAGCTTCGCGTGTGTGGGCGACTCCTGCAGTTTGTGGCAGCCCAAACAATGTTGTGACATCACGGCCAGCCCCGGCCGCTGTTTGTGCACGTCGTGGCACGTCGAGCAATTCATGTTCGCGGACTTCTGGTAGCACCGGCTCTTCATCAGCAGCTTCCCTTGCTTGCCGTGCACGTCCACATCTTTCACCGAATCGAGCGGGCCGAGGTCGATGTAGTTCGCCAGCGGCTGCCCCGGCACATAGGAAAACGCTGGCGCCAGGAAGCGGTCTCCTTGCCCACCATGGCACTGCGCGCATACATCCGCCTGCCGCGCCGCCGAAAGCTTCGCAGGATTGACGATCATTTCGGCTCCGGCTGCAGCAGCCCCGGTCTTTCCTTTGTAGCTCGCGGCATGGGCCCGGCCCGGGCCGTGACACCGCTCGCACGAAATCCCCAGCACGTAATTCTTCGTGTCATACATATTTACTTCCGGATCCGGGATAACCGAATCGAAGTACGTCGCGTGGCACTCCAAACAACGCGGGATGATCGGGCGTTCAAAATCGGCTTGCCCATCGATGTAACCGGGGCTGGTAATCCATCGCTGCAAAACCGTCGAGTAACCTGCCGGCAGTTGAAAAAGTTGATTGTCTCTCCAATACAGATAGGTTTGCCCTTTTCCTCCCGATCCGACGACCAGGTCCAGGCGCTCCGTGTGCGTTCGCGGCGCGCCACCGTCGGGAGAAGTCCAAATTGCAGTCTGGAAAAATTCCCGGGCCTTCTTGTCCATCTGAAAGGAGAGATTCGGATTCGCCGTGGTCATGGTGTTCGCGCCCGGCGTAAATGTGCCGACGATGGTGTCCTGATTGGCGATCTCGGACGTCAGGTTATGCGCGGTTTTTTCGTAGGTATCGAACTTATCCTGGTGGCACTGCGCGCAGGCTTGATCACCCACATATTCCGATCGCCGAACGATTTTAGGCTTGGCGGACGAAGCGCTCTTTGCCGACGGGCTGGTCTTTGGTTTTGCGTTCGGTGCTTGCCCCGTGTCTTGGCCGGAGATGCCCTTTGGAGTTCCCATCGAGAAGCCGCCCGCTGCCAGGCCAGTCAGCACCAGCAGCAGAACACCAGCCACACGATCGAATTGGTAGGTCCGGGTCAAGCGCATTTATCGCCCCGTCGTCTATTTCTGATACGCTCAAGATCGCTTTGGCTTCTGCTTGGAGTGCCAGAGAATGGCTCCGCCCAAAGGCTGGAACAGATTACCGCGGCGGTTCCTACGCCGTTTTTCTACTTCGCCGCCCTCAGCCAGACGTCTTGATCGATGTACGCCGTCAGCGGCGTGCCCGCCGGTATGTCCACATCTTTTCCGTGCTTCATCAACCCAATCGGCCCGAACATCGTCAGCGCCACAGTCGCGCGGGTCTTGCTCTCGCCTTCCTTGCCCTTTGTCCCGCGCAGCCGCACATGATTGCTGCCCGCGATCAAATATTCGAATTGCACGCTCAGGTCGCCCGGCTTTCCCATCATCCCAGCCTTTTTCGCTGTCGAAACCGTCGCCACAGCGTGCGCGCCCTTTGGCACCACCACGGTTTCTGCGACCTTTAAGTCGCCGTCGAGAAGAAACTCCACAGGATCGCCGTCGTGCGCGGTCTTCGAGCTGATATCGTCTGCGAATTTCAGGGTAACCTGTGTGCCATCGCGCAGCAGGCATCCTGAATTCGCGTTGCACACCGGTGTTGTTGGATCTGCCGCAGCGCCATCTGGCGACGGCACCGTTGCGTGAACCGTCACGACCGACGCCGCGGGTTTGCCCGCCTGCGCCAGCAGCATCGCCTGCATCACCGACTGCGTTACGCCCGCGTTCTTCAGATTGACCAGCGCCTGCGGAGAAATGTCGAAGTCCGCGTCGTTCGCCTGAATCTCCTGGACGATTAGATTGGAGTCGAATCCTTCCTTGGTCATCTCGACGATGTCCGCATTCGTCAAAAGTTTCTGCGACTGCGCGCAAATCATCGGAACCGAAATCGCCAGCATCGCAAACCATGCCAGGTTCATCCGCCAACTCATGGGCTTTGGCCTCTGGGGCGTTTCTCCTTGTCGCCGCCTCGCTTGGAGGCGATAACCAACAGGAAACGTCCGACTCTATTTATTTATAGCCGAAATTAGGACCTTTGCCAGCGCCGGTCTACTGGTCGGCTGGGCAGTCTGCGCTGAAAAGCCTGCTTCCAGCGCTGTCTTGAGGTTATGACGGAAATTCCGGGCCCTTCGGGTACTGCCCCGGTTTGCTCCTCGGGCAACTCTCCTAGCGGCCAACACGGCCGCCGTCTAGTCCGATCGCAGCGTCTCATTCGGATCGAGCTTTGCAGCGCGCACCGCCGGCACCAGCGCCGCTAGGATCGTCACTATCACCAGCGTCCCGGTGACGCTGGCTAGGGTCATTGGATCGTAGGCCGATACGTCATGGAGCATGGTCACCACAAAGCGAATGGCTAACAACAACCCCACGGCGCCCAACAGCATTCCCCAGGCCAGCAATCCCAACGCTTCCGTCAGGATCATTCGCAACACTATTGCCGGTGTCGCACCGAGCGCCACGCGCACTCCAATCTCCCCGCGCCTTTGCGTCACGCTTGCAGATAGTAAGCCGTACAGGCCGAGCGCGCTGAGCAACAGTGCCATGACGCCAAAAAAGTTCGCCAGCAGGGTGATTAATTCCTGGCTTCCGAGCGCGGCATCCATTTGTTCCCGCATGGTCACGAAAATCACCAACGGAATTGTCGGCGCAATCTCAGAAAGCGTCGCGCGAAACGCGGAGACCGCCTGCGCCTTCGTCGGCGAATGAATCAGAAACACCAGGTTCCCCAGATTGTCGATGCGCTTCGTCGAAAGCGGCAAATAAATTGTCCGCGGCGGTCCCTGCCGCACGTCGTAAAACTTCGCGTCTTCTGCCAGTCCGACCACCTGGCACGCCACTTCGTCGGGAAAATCATTGGTCACCCGGCTTCGTACGTATCTTCCGAGCGCTTGCTGGTGCGGAAAAAAGAACGCTGCCGCCGACTCATTCAAAATGCACACATTCAATTGCCGGTCGCTCCTTTCAAACTCCCGTCCCGCCAGGATCCGCGTCTTCATTGTTCGGAAATATCCCGGCCCCACGTCGTTATAGGCCATCTGTGTGTCTTCGGGCGGGTTCGCCCCTTCCGCCACTGCCTTAAAATCGCCGGTTATTTTTATTCCCGTCATGGGGGTCTGCGAAGTGACCGCGGCCGCATCGATCGCCGGCATTTCCATCAACCGGTCGACCATCCGCTGGTACAGGTTCAGCTTAGCTTCGCCTTTCAGATTCAGCACGTGCATCCGCGAAGTCTGGATCGTCACATGGTCGAGGTCGAATCCCGTCTGTTCGCCGCGCAGCTTGATCACGCTTATGGACAGCAGCGATGCCAGCATCACGAGCACCAGCGACAGCCCCACCTGCACCGGCACGAACATGCGCCCAGCGATTTGCTTCCGCCCTCCCATCGTGCTGCGCGATTTCAGCAGCGCCGCCGGATCGGTTCGCGAGGCGCGCCACGCCGGCAACGTCCCGCACAATAACGTGGTTGCCACCGCAAACAGCAGTGTCATCCAGAACATCGCCTTGTCCGGATGCACCGAAACCGCTTCGCCCATCATCGGATCGCGGAAGAAGCGCAGCAGCAAATCACTTCCGTACCACGCCGCCGCCGCTCCGAGCGCGCTTCCGGCAAGGGCGATCACAAAACTCTCCGTCAGGTATTGCAGCACCAACCGCTTTGCGGACGCCCCCATGGCCGTCCGTACCGCAAACTCCTGCTGCCGCGCCGCTATGCGAGACATCATCAGTCCGCCAATATTCACGCAGCACAGCAACAGCACGATTCCCACAAGCCCTTGCATCAGGTACAACGGCTTTTTGTAGGTGTGTGTGATATAGGTCGGCAAACCCGTACGCGCAGGTTCGGCCTCCAAGTACGCCTTCTGAAAGAAGGGGTCTTGCTGCAATCGCAGTGGAATAAAGCGGTCGAACAAGCCTTTCTGCAATTGCCCCAACTCCGCGTTAGCCTGCCTTATGCCTACCCCTGGTTTCAGCCTGCCGATGACGGAAACTCCAAAGAGGTTATCGCCCTTCTCTTCCAACAGGTCCGGCATCTTCATCGCCGCAGGTTCAAAATGCAGGGGGAAATACATTTTCATCTGGGTGCCGGGCCACACGCCCTGAAAGTCCGGCGGCGTAATGCCGACGACCGTCACCGGAACGTCGGAAACCGTGATCTTTTTTCCGAGGATGTCTTCCGCGCCGCCATAATAGTCCTTCCAGAAACCGTAGCTCAACACCACCGGCCAACCGCTACTCGGTCCTCCGGGCACATCGTCGTAGGGCTCGATCAATCTTCCGCGGTAGGGTTGCAGTCCGATCAAACCAAAGGCATTGCCGCTCACCATCCCCGCTGCGTATCTCTCGATCACTCCCTGCGTGTCTTCGAGCAGGACTTCGCTGTCGTCCCAGGAGGAAAGCTCGCGAAATGCGGATTGCTCTGCGCGGAATGCCTCGAGCATGTGCAAAGTCATCATCGACCCGCCCTCATCGTTCGGGTCTGCTTTGCTTGCAATTCCCGCCCTTACCAGTTGTGTCGCGTTCGGTGCTGGCACACTCCGCAGCACCAGCCCGTATAGCAACGTGAAAATCGCCGTGTTCGCCCCAATTCCCAGCGCCAGGGTCAGCACAGCCGCAAGCGTCAACACCGGATTTTTCCGCAGCATGCGCATGCCGAAGCGCAAATCCACCAGCAGGTCATCCAGCCATTTCGATCCCCAGGCTTCGCGTGCTGTTTGTTTGAGCAGCGCAACATTGCCAAACTCCCGCTTCGCCTGCGCTTCCGCCTGCTTGTTCGGCATGCCTCGAGCCACCAGTTCGTCGACGCGCTCTTTGAGGTGAAACGCCACTTCCTCCTCGAGATCTTTGTACAGCCGGTTGCGAGAGAAAAGCTGCTTCAGCCAGTTCATGATCCCTCCGGCGCCAGCACGCGCTCGATTCCTTCGAGCCTGCACATGAAACTCGAAACCTGCCGCTCCAAATGCACAGGCGCTTGATGTGCTGCACCAGCGCATACCCGTGCAGCGGCTGCCTTGTTCTCTATATACCTAGACGAAACAAGGATGCGATTGGTTCCCTATGGCCTGGTTCCTTCCCGGCCCAGGTCATTCGGTTGCAACGCCGATGAATCGGTGACAGAGCTTTCAAACGTCGCGCAGGAGTAAAAGAAAAATCCGTGGTCGCCCGTTCTTGCAAGCTTTGTGGAAAACCAGGGCACTTGCTGGACCTCAATTCCTGCTTCGAGACGGGCGCAATCCCGGCAAACCTGTACTTCCTTCGGCACATGGGCAGGATCAGGGAGTTGGCAACAGTAACACAGATGTTAATATTTATTATATAGTTAATATTGGTGGGACCGACCCTGGTCGGAGCACGGGACTCCTGTCGACTCCTTGCGGATGCTAAGTCCAATCATTCCCACACTTACGCAAGATCTTGTGAGGCGACCCCAAGATCTGCTAGAAGACGGCATCTTTGCAGGTATAAAAGAAAAGAGCTAGCGCATCTTACGGTAAAACGTCGTTAACTATTTTATTATCTGCGACATGGGAAGCACAGGAGCGATTCTGGTCGGCGCGCCGACCAGACGCAACCCAACCCATGTAAGTTATTAATCTAGTAGTAAATATCTTGGGAATTGCCGAATGGATGCGGAGAAAACTTTAGCGACGCCAAGCCCTTTCACGGCCATGGGTCGGTCCCGCGTCGCAGGGCCCCCGCGCGGCGCGGGCTTTACTTCCTCGTGCATCCCAAAAACCAAACCCAGCAAATCCGGTACTTTGTTACCGCCTGGTTACAACGCCGCCTTTCTTTTTCTTTTACAACTCATTCACAGAGCCGTCACATTCGCGTCACCACTCCCGTTCACTCCCTTGTCACAATGCTTCCGGACTCCCTTATGGGCCAAGAGGTGATACAACCTGACCATGTCTATCGCAATCCGGCGCGCTACGGTAGACTGCTACCGATGCGATCGCCAGCCCGAGAGCTGTATATGAAGCGCATCCTGATCATCGAAGACGATCGCGATATCGTCGAACTCGTTCGCTATAACCTTGCCAATGAAGGCTTTCAGGTAGCCGCCGCGTTTGACGGCAGCAGTGGCTTGGCCACCATCAAGAAAACTCCCCCGGACCTCCTGCTTTTAGACCTGATGCTTCCGAAAATGTCGGGCCTCGAGATTTGCCGCGAAATCCGCAAGGAAGAGTCCCTGAATCGCTTGCCGGTACTGATGCTGACGGCGCGCGGCGATGAAGCCGACCGCGTGGTCGGCCTCGAAATGGGTGCTGACGACTACGTGACCAAGCCCTTCAGCCCTCGCGAACTGATTGCGCGGGTCAAAGCGCTGCTGCGGCGGGCGGAGCCTCCCGCGGACGCGCCCCGCATCCTCGAAATCGGGAAATTGGCCATCGATCCGGCTTCCTATCGCGTCAGCCATGCCGGCAAGCCGGTGCCGCTGAGCACGCTGGAATTTCGTTTGCTCTATTACCTCGCATCGCGTCCCAACCGGGTGTTCACCCGTGACCAGTTGCTCGACGCCGTCTGGGGCACGGACCGTTTCGTGACGCCGCGCAGCGTGGACGTATATGTGCGCCGTTTGCGCGAAAAAATCGAAGCCGATCCGGAAAATCCACTGCACCTGAAAACCGTGCGCGGTGCGGGATACTTGTTCGAGACCCGTGCAACGTAAATTCTTCGGGAAACTGGCGCTGACGTTCCTCGCGCTGTTGCTGAGCGTGCTGCTCGCCGTGGATTTCCTTGCCGAGCGCGCCCTCAGCAACAGCTATGAAACCGAAGGCTACCAACAGCTGAAAGGGCTAGCCCGGTTGATGGGCCTGCACCCGGTTCCACTGAGCAACGCCGCTCCGCAAACTCCGGAAGAAACCGCCGCGCTGAATACCTGGGTTGCCGCGAATGCCACGAGTGGTGTACGCATCACCGTAATCGCCGCGGATGGCCGGGTTCTTGCGGACTCTCAAACCGAAACCTCCACGATGGAAAATCACGTGGAGCGTCCCGAAGTGGTCGAGGCGCTAGAGAGCGGCGAAGGCCGGGCCATGCGGCAAAGCGTTTCCGTGGGGAAGCGCTTGCTGTATTACGCGGTGCGCGAAGATTTGCCTGGCGGCGGTCCGATCGTCCTGCGACTGGCTCTGCCGATGGAGGGATTTAGCGACCAGTTGTGGAGTTTCCGGCGCAGGCTGTGGTTGTGGTCCCTGTTGATTTACTTTTTTGCGGGCGCCGTCGCGATGCTGATGTCGCAGTCATACACGGGGCGCATCGAACGGCTACGAGAATTTTCGCGCCGTGTTGCAGAAGGTGATTTTCGTCCGTTGGCTTCTGACGGTTCGGGCGATTCGCTCGAAGCGCTGGGAACTTCGCTGAACCAAACCGCATCGCGGCTCGATCGCACCATCCGCACTTTGACCGAAGAGAGAAATCTCTCGGCCGCGATTCTGGGATCGATGGTCGAAGGCGTCGCCGTCGTGAATGCCGGAGAACGGCTGGTGTTTGCAAACCCGGGCTTCGCCTCCATTCTGGGTTTGGATGTTCCGCCGGTCGCGGGCAGTTCGTTGCTTGAAGTGATCCGCCAGACGGAATTGATTGGAGCCGTGCGGCGCGTGCTTGCAGGCGAACCGCGTGTGGAGGCGGAAATCGTCACCGGGACGCTGCGGCAGCACTATTTCGCGGCAACGGTTGCGGCTGTGCGCGCCGGAGAAACTTCCGGCGCGGTGATCGTGCTGCACGACATTACCGATCTGCGAAAACTTGAGCGCGTGCGGCGCGATTTCGTGGCCAATGTTTCCCACGAATTCCGCACGCCACTGACGGCCATCCAGGGATTCGCGGAAACCCTGATCGGCGGGGCCATCGACGATCCGCAAAACCGCGGGCGCTTTCTGGCCATCATCCTCGAACACTCCCGGCGGCTGGCCCGGCTCACCGAAGACCTCCTGCGGCTTTCCCAGATGGACGCCGAGCAGATGGAACTGGAAATTCGCGCTGTCAGCGTTCCGCTGTTGATCGAATCGTGCTACGAAACCGCGCAGCGCCGTGCCTCTGAAAAGGGCCTGACACTTTCGCTGAACCTTCCAAGCCACGTCCCCGATGTAGCCGCCGACAATCGCCGGCTGCAGGAAGTGCTGCAAAACCTGCTGGACAATGCGATCCAGTACACCCTGCCCGGCGGCAAAATCCTGCTGAGCGCGGAAAGCCGCGGCGATGAAGTGATCTTCACGGTTGCCGACACCGGCATCGGCATCCCGCAAGCGGATCAGCCGCGAATCTTCGAGCGCTTTTACCGCGTGGATGTGGCGCGTTCGCGCGAAGCGGGCGGCACCGGCCTTGGGTTGTCGATCTCCAAACATCTGGTCGAAGCGCATGGCGGCCGCATCTGGGTGGAAAGCGAAGTGGGTGTAGGCTCCAAATTTCATTTTGCTGTCCCCCTCTACGACCCGGAACGCTCCGCAGCGCGCGGCATTTCTTCAGCCAGTGGAATCTCGCGGGCCTACCGCAGCAATCCCCCCGCCGGGGGCTAATTCCATTTCCTTCACTTATTTACCTGCGCGTTAACGTTCCGTAACAATTCTGTTTCATCCTGTAAACCGCGCGCGGCCGTTAGAGGTGTGCCGCAGCGCGGAGGCTCGCCGATGGCCACAGCTCCCGGACTAACCGAAGCGGTTCTCTACGATGTGCTCGTCAATTACCTGGTTTCGATGGCGCGCGTTGTCGAAAGCGCCATGAATCGCGCACTGGACGCCATCACCGGTTTCGACAACCCGCGCACCGCAGGATTGCCCGGCGAGGTATTTCTGTTTGAGCCACGGATCAACGAGATGGAAATCATGATCGACGAGCACGCCATCCGGCTGCTGCGCCGCGGCGGATTCAGCGACGATGAGCTCCGTCTGATTGTGGCGGCTCTGAAGATCACCAACGACCTCGAACGCATCGGGGATATCGCCGTAAGCCTGGCCGAACGCGTCATCACACTGCGCGAAACGCCAGACGCAAAGATGCCAGAACAACTTGCCCCGATGACGGAAGCGGTGCGCTCGATGGTCAGCCGGAGTTTGGGCGCGCTGATCTTCCGCAACGCCGAGCTTGCCGCGCAGGTTCTGGAGAGCGACGACATCGTCGATCAATACCGCGACCAGATTTTTGATACGCTGCTTCACAACATGACCGAGGATGCGGCCCTCGTCACACCTGGAATGCAGTTCGTGCTGGCCACCCGCCACCTGGAACGCATCGCCGACCATGCCACGAACATTGCCGAAGACATTATTTTCTGGGTACGCGGGCTCGACGTGCGCCACGGCCGCGGCCTGACGGTGCGCGGCGAAGCCCGGCAAGACGATTTAGGCAGCGCGGAAGTGGTCACCAAGAATTCATATGACCTTCATTCTCAAGTGACTCCGGGCTGAGATACTCGACGCGTTCGTCTTCACTCCAAGTCCTACCTTGGGGACCGGCGCACCCCTGGCACCGGTCCCCTCTCCTCCCTCGCAGGAAACCTGTTCCGGGCATCCACTTGACCGTAACGACGAGTCAAACTAATGTGAATAGCAAGGGGAGAATCTGAGTGCCGAGCACCGACACCTGCAAACGCCCGCAAGCCCTGGCGGAGTTGTCTGTCTCGCTGCTATTGATTGCGCTGCTTCTCTACAATCCGTTCCTGGCGCTCGTCGGCCACTCAGACGGACTCACCTACCAGGCATTGGCACGCCATCGCGCGACCGTGGGGGCATCGGAACTCGATCATTTCACGCCGGTCGAGGGAGATAACGCGCAACTCGAAGCAATCGTGGAACAGATCTTTGTACGATTGACACTCGAGAGGAAGGAATTCCCCACCCCCATTCTGCAAGACCCAAAATTGCCGCAACCGGTGGAACTGATCGCAAGCGTATGGTTCCGCCCTCCTCCCGCGGCGTAATATAGTCCCATTCCAGGCCCGAAAATTGAGGATTTCCGGTAAAAGCACGCCGGAAACGCAGGATTTTTCGCGACAGTTCCGCTGTTTTGCAGGTACGTGGAATCTAACGTTCATGCACGCCGCTGGATGAGGAAAAGGTAATGAGCGCTAAAACGAAGGCAGTAATCGCAGGGGCAATTGCGTTGTTGGCCTTATTGGCATGGGTGACCGTTCGCCGAGGGAAGACGGAAGCGGACGACGGGAATCATTCGCTCGGACCCGCGGAGCCCGTGGCGGGGGTGGTGAAAGTCACCCGCGGAACACTGGGCGCGCCGCTAACGCTCGCCGGAGCATTCAAGCCATTCCAGGACGTGGATGTGCACGCCAAGGTCGCTGGCTACATCAAGGACATTTATGTCGACGTCGGATCGCACGTGACCGAGGGACAGACCCTGGCGGTCCTAGAGGTTCCCGAACTGCAGGCTCAATTGATTGGAGCGGATGCCGCGGTGCGGCGCGCCAAGGAAGAAGTAACTCGGGCCGAAAGCGATTTGCAGGGGGCCAAGTCGACACACAGCGCGGTTCATGCCATGTACACGCGTCTGAGCCAGGCATCGCAAGAGAAAGCAGGACTGGTGGCCCAACAGGAAGTCGACGATGCGCAGGCCAAGGATTTGAGTACCGCAGCGCAGGTCTCGAGCGCGGAAGCGGCGTTGAGCGCGGCAGGGCAGGCGTTGCAAGTAGCAGAAGCCACGCAACAGCAATATACGGCGCTGTCGGCGTACACGCGGATCACCGCTCCCTACGCGGGCGTGGTCACGACTCGCTATGCGGACACGGGATCGCTGATCGCTGCCGGAACTTCTGAAAGCAAGCAAGCCGAACCTGTGGTGCGCCTGGCGCAGATTTCCGTACTGAGACTGGTGCTGCCAATTCCGGAGTCGATCGCGGCGACGATTCGTCTCGGCGATCCGATCAAGGTGCACGTGCAAGCGTTGAATAAGGATTACGTGGGCAAGGTGGCGCGATTTGCCGACGCACTGAACCCGGACACGCGCACGATGCACACAGAAATCGATTTTCAGAATGTGGATGGACAGTTGATGCCGGGAATGTACGTGGTGGCGATTGTCCCCGAGCAGGGAAAAGCGAACGTGCTCACCGTGCCGTTAGAGGCCGTCGATATGAGTGAAAGCGGAAATGAGGGAACGGTGTTGCTGGTCGGTCCAAAAAACATGCTGGAACAGCGCAAGGTCACCCTGGGAATGCAGGGGAGCACGCGCATCGAAGTCACCTCCGGATTGCAAGAGGGCGACGAGGTGGTGGTGGGCAGTCGAAATGAATTCAGGAACGGGATGACGGTACAACCGAAGCTGATTGAGTCCGGCGAATCCGGTGGGCCGGGAGGAAAGTAATGCCCAAGTTTGCTCTGGCATATCCCTATTTCATCATCATGTTGTGTCTCGTAGTTGCCGTGGTCGGCGTGACGACAATGTTGCGCATGCCCGTGGACCTGTTCCCCGCTGTGCATATTCCGGTCGTGGTCGTGGCGACGTTTTATGCCGGAATGCCGCCACAGCAAATTGAAGCGGACATCACAAACACTTTCGAACGTTTTTTCACGCTGGCGAGCAACTACGATCATTCCGAATCGCGATCGTTGACAGGTGTGAGTTTGATCAAGATTTATTTCACGCCAGGGACGGACGCAAACGCGGCGCTGAGCAACATAGCCACGCTTGCAATGGCGGACCTCAGGCGATTACCATCAGGCACTCTGCCTCCGGTGGTACTGAAGTTTGACGCATCGAGCCTGCCGGTCTGCCTGGTCACACTCAAGGGTCAAGGACTTAACGAAACACAATTGAAGGATCTGGCGCAATTCCAGGTACGCAACCAGATCGCCAGCGTGCCGGGAGCGTCGGTGCCGCAACCGTTTGGTGGCACATACCGGCAAATCCAGGTTTACGTGGATCCGCAAAAGTTGGAAGCGCACCAGCTGAGCCTGACGGACGTGGTGCATGCGATAAACGACTCAAACCTGATTCTGCCGGCGGGCGACGTACGCATCGGGAAACGCGATTACAACATTTACGCCAACAGCCAGGTGGACGACCCGAACGACATCAACCAGATTCCGCTGAAGAGCGTGGGATTGGGATCGGTGGTGGTGGCGGATGTGGGCAAAGCGGAAGATGCGGGGGCGATTCAGACCAACATCGTCCGAATTGACGGGCAAAGATCGGTGTATATCCCGATTCTCAAACAGGGCGGCGATAGCAACACCATTTCCATCGTCAGCGGGATCAAACAAGCGACGAAGCACCTGGTGGACATACCGGACTCTTTGAGGATCGCCGTGGTGTTTGACCAGTCCATTTTCGTGAAAACAGCGCTGTGGAATCTGGGCAAGGAAGGCGGCATAGGACTGCTGCTGACTGGACTGATGATCCTGTTGTTCCTGGGCAGCCCGCGGGCGACGTTCGCGGTATTGCTGTCAATCCCGCTTTCGGCGTTAGCGTGCTTGCTGGTGCAGAACGCGCTGGGCGGCTCGATTAACACCATGCTGCTGGGCGGGTTGGCGCTGGCGTTTTCGCGATTGATTGACGACTCCGTTGTGGTGCTCGAGAACATCTTCAGGTTTATGGAGCAGGGAGTAGCGCCTCGCGAAGCGGCGGAAAAAGGAGGGATGGAAGTGGCGCTGGCGGTGCTCGCGGCCACGTCCACTACCTCGATCGTGTTCTTCCCCGTGACGTTTTTCTACGGGGTGAGCAAATACCTGTTCACGGACCTGGCCCTCGGCGTGGTGCTTTCGATTTTCGCATCGTACATCTTCGCGATGACGGTGGTGCCGTTGTACTGCGCACAGTTCATCCGCATTCATGCGCACGCACATGGTCACGGCGAAGGAGAAGAGAACCAGGCGCATGAGCAAGGGGGATGGCTGCAAAAGTTGGTGGCCGCATTCAACGAGCAATTTCACCGCTTGCTTGGTTTCTACGAGAAGCACGTAACCCGGGCGCTCGAGAAACCTGGCCGGACCGCGCTGGTAATTTTGGGCACCATTGTTTTGCTCATCGCGGCCGTCTTCCCGTTTGTGGGGCGAGCTTACTTTCCGCGCACCGACCCCGGGCAATTCGTTATTTATGTGAAGGCGCCTTCGGGGACGCGCATTGAAGTTACCGACAAATATATCGCGCAAGTCGAAGATGTCATCCGATCGGTGGTTGAAAAAAGAGATCTGCAGATGATTGTGTCCAATATCGGCATCACCCCCGATCTTTCCGCGATTTACACGACCAACTCCGCAATGCACACGGCGTTCGTGCAAGTGAACCTGGCGGAGGATCACAAGATAGGCAGCTACGAATACATGGAAAGAGTACGGCGTAAGATGGCCAACGATTTACCGGAGTTGAGCGCTTATTTCCAGGCGGGCGGCTTGGTGGATTCGGTGGTGAATCAGGGGTTGCCCGCGCCTATCGATGTTCAGGTGAGCGACAACGACCTGAACGAGGGCTACGGAATCGCGCGGAGACTTGCGCTGCAATTGAAGGGTTCGAAGCTGGTCAGCGATGTGCTGGTTCCACAGGATATCGATTACCCGGGATTGGAACTGAATATCGACCGCGAACAGGCCAGCCTGCTCGGATTGTCGCCAAAGAATGTGGTCGACAATGTGATCACCGCGCTCACTTCGGACGGCATGATTGCTCCGAGCTACTGGATCGATCCGAAAACGGGAAACAACTACATGCTTACGGTGCAATATTTCAATAAACAAATCGAGTCGATGACCATGTCCGATTTCAAAAATATCCCGTTGCGCGCCGCAAATTCCCCGGAATATACGCCGCTGCAATCGGTGGCAAACATCAAACCCATCAATACGCCGACGGAAGTGGATCACTATCAAATCCGGCGCGTGGTTGACGTGTACGTGATGCCGAAAAGCGAGGATCTGAGCGGTATCAGCAACGAGGTGAATAAACTGATCGGCGAATTGAAGCTGCCGAAAAACGCGATTGTCAGCGTGCATGGAGCGGTGGTAGGCATGCACGAATCGTTTTTCCGGTTTGGCATTGGGCTTTTGCTCTCGGTAATCCTGGTTTATCTGATCTTGATGGCGCAGTTCCGGTCGTTCATCGATCCCTTCATTATTTTGACGGCGATTCCGCCGGGACTGGCGGGCGTGGTGCTGTTCTTGTGGATGACGCACACGACGCTGAACATCATGTCACTGATGGGCGTAATCATGATGACCGGCATCGTGGTGTCCAACAGTATTTTGATTGTGGAATTTTCAGGCATCCTGCACGATCGCGGAATGGGGCTGAAAGAAGCGACAATCGAAGCGTGCAAGGTGCGCTTGCGGCCGATTCTGATGACTTCGCTGGCTACACTGTTGGGATTGCTGCCGATGGCATTGGGAATCGAGGAAGGCAGCGAACAGTATGCGCCGCTGGCACGCGCGGTGATCGGCGGGCTGGGAGTCTCCGTGGTGGTTACCGTATTCCTCGTGCCCGCGGTATATCTGGTCGTCCACGGCAGAAGAAAGCAAAGCACGGCGGAGGTGGCGTCGTGAAGCACGTGATGAAACTGGCCGCGGTTTTGCTGGCGGTAATCGCTTTGCCGGCAATCGGCAAAGCGCAAGGAGCACCTCAGCAACCTGCAGCGATGCCGCCGCAACCGACCATGGCGGCACAGGGCACGGCCGCATCCTCGACGGCAAAGGAACTGACCATGGAGCAAGCAGAAGCGACGGGCCTGCGCGCCAACCCGCAAATTACGGTTGGAAAGCTGGTGGCCCTGCAAGCTCACGAGTTCGTGCGCGAAACACGGTCGGTGCTGATGCCTCAGGTGAGCCTGAATTTGTCCGGCATCGGCGCCGATCCGGGGAGCCGGCTTTCCGCGGGGTACGTGACCGACGGCAGGATGTATTCGCGGGTAGCAGGTGGAGTCGAGGTCAGCCAGTTGATAACCGATTTCGGGCGCACCTCCAACTTGGTCGCGAATTCCCAATTTCAGGCGAAAGCGGCGGATGAAAATGCCCTGGCCACCAAACAGCAGATTATCCTCGCGGTCGACCAGTCGTTTTACAACGCGCTCGAAACCAAAGCGCTCTTGCTCGTGGCGGAAGAGACCGTAAAAGCGCGGCAGCTGCTGGTCGACCAGGTACAAGCACTCACCACGGCGAAACTTAAATCCGATGTGGATCTCGCCTTCGCCAAAGTGGACCTTGCCCGCGCCAGGCTGCTGTTGCTCGATACGCGCGACAATTATCAGGCCTCGCTTTCCACCCTCTCGGCGATTCTTGGATACTCGGATCGCCAGGATTTTGCGCCCGTCGAGCCGCCCGTGCCGGTTAGGCCGCCCGCAGAGGACGCCGCCCCGCTGATTCAACAGGCGCTCGATCTGCGGCCAGAGGTGAAGTCGCTGCGCGATGAAGTAACCGCGGCAGAGAAATTCGGGCGCGCCGAACATGATTTGTGGTGGCCCACGGTGACCGCGCTCGGTGTGGTGGGAGGAGCTCCGGTGCGCGACCCCAACATTACGAGTTGGTATGGGGCGGCGGGTGTGAACGTGAACATTCCGGTGTTCAACGGATTTCTGTTCAACGCGCGTGCAAAGAGCGCCGACCTGGCCACACTCGCACAGGAGAAAAGGCTGCAGGATTTCGAGGACAATGTTGCCCGTGATGTGCGCAACAGCTGGTTGGATACGTATAACGCCTACGAACGATTGTCGGTCACGCAGCAACTCCGCGAGCAAGCGGACCTGGCGCTCGAATTGGCGCAGGCGCGCTACAAGCTCGGTCTGGCGACGATTGTCGAGTTCAGCCAGGCGGAGCTAGCAAAGACAGACGCGGACATCGAGGACACCGATGCCCACTACCGCTACGTCGTTTCGCAGATCGTGCTGGCCTACGAGATGGGACTCAGTCGATAAGTCGAGCACAACCCCCCGACAACGCTCGCGACCGTCTACAACGCCGATAGCGTTCCGCCTGGCAAGGCCAAAACCTACGCGCCACGGCAGAAACCCGACATTGCAGAGAATTTCAGCACCTTAAGGTAAACGCTCTAACTAGATAAAACGCTGAAAACAATCAGGATATCCTCAGTCCGGCGCTATTGTTACGGATTATTTACATGTAATTGATATATCCGTAAGAGTCGACCTCTACCTTCTGGACCGGGGTGTTTTGCTTTTCCCGGGTAACCGTCTGAAATTCGTTTCAAAGAAGAGAGAGGCAATGAAAAAACTTGCAGCACTAACACTGTCGCTGTTCCTGACTATGGGAACGGCGCTTGCTGACTCACCGAAAGATTCACCGAAAGACACGCCGAAATCCGACGCGCAGCCAGCCAAGTCTGCAACCGCTGCGAAAGCGGCTCCGGCAAAGACCAATGCGGAGATCGCCGCGGAGATGGAAGAATTGCGGCAGGCTCTGCAGGCGCAGCAGGAACAGCTTCAACAGTTGAAAGAAGAATTGGCCAAGCGCGACCGACAGATTGAGGAAGCGCGGGAAGCGGCAGCAGCGGCGAACTCACGCGCGGCGGAAGCCAACGTGAAGGCGAGCGAAGCGGCGGCAACTTCCGCGGAAGTCAAGACGACCACCTCCGAGCTCAATACGTCCGTGGCGAGCTTGGCCGCGAGCAGCGCTGCGGCCAGCAATGCCGGTGCGGCTGGTGCGGCGTCAGCGGCAGGATCGGCGAATCCGGTCGCGACAACGGCGGGACAGGCGCCGGACGACAAGGGGCCATTGACGATCCGCTTCAAAGGGATCGACATCACGCCCGGCGGATTCGTGGCGGCTGAAACGGTAAACCGTCAACACGCCATGAGCGACGATATCGACACGCAGTTCAACGCCATCCCCTTCAGCGGAAACTCTACAGGTAGGCTCTCGGAAATGAACCTGACTGCCCGCCAGTCACGGTTGTCTTTGAAGGCTTCGACAAAGCTTGGCGACACGAGCGTCTACGGGTACTACGAGGCGGACTGGTTGGGCACAGGCGTCACGTCCAACAACCGGCAAAGCGACTCGTACGTCTTCCGCCAGCGGCAACTGTTTTCGCGCGCGGATTTCGCGAACGGCTGGGCGTTCTCGGCCGGGCAGATGTGGAGTTTGGCGACGGAAGACCGAACCGGCACAGTGAACCTGACGGAGTGGATCCCGCAAACGATCGATCCACAGTACCAGGTGGGGTACAACTGGGAACGTCAGTACGGTCTGCGTGTTTCGAAGTCATTTGACAATAAGGTGACGTTCGCGGTCTCGGCCGAAGAGCCCCAAACAACCGTCGGTGGACGCGGATTCAGCACCTACACCAGCACTTCGGCCACTGGCGTAGTCACGACCTATCAGAACGCCTTCGTTTTCGCGCCTGGTGCGGGCGGCGGTCTCAATAATTTTTCCGACACCACCGGATATGCCATCAACAAGACACCCGATTTCATCGCCAAGTTGGCGCTCGATCCGGGCTTCGGGCACTATGAACTGTTTGGCATTGTCAGCACCTATCAGAACCGCGTTTATCCTTGCGCGGTGGTGGGCACGACGGCCAAGAATTTCCCGACACCGACAACGCCAACCACTTTGGCCTGCCCGGTCAACGGAAGTTTCACGCCAAGCACCATCGGTGCCTACAACAATGCGAACACCGGCGGAGCAATCGGCGCGAGCGCACTGGCACCTTTGCTCGGCAAGAAGTTGGAAGTCGGTCTCCGGGTGCTCTATGGTGACGGCGAGGGCCGTTACGCGTCCTCCCAGTTGGCCGACAGCACGCTTCGTCCGGATGGCACGATCGCTCTGGTCCACAATGCGTCCTGGCTTGGCAGCATCGAATTGCATGCGACCCCGAAGTGGGACCTCTACGGGTATGTGGGCGGCGAATATGCCGCTCGCACAGCGTATGTGGGTTATCAGTCCGTGAAGGTGACAAGCACTCCCGCCATTCCTGGCTGCGGTGCCGTCGGCCAGATCCCCTGCCCAGGCGGAGGCATCCAGCCGAGCTATCCGGCGCTGACGGCGACCTCGATTACCTTGGACGGCATCGGCGGCTACGGCTCGCCGTACGCCAACAACACAGGTTGCTCCACAGAGACGCTGCCGAGCGCTACGGGCACGCCGGGAACCGGCGGTACCTGCGCAGGCGACACGCGCTACATCATGGAAGGCACGCTCGGCTTCTGGAACAAGATCTACCAGGGCGAAAAGGGCCGCGTGCAGTGGGGTATTCAATACTCCTACATCTACAGGAACACGTGGTCTGGAGCCAACGGCCTGACGAGCATTGAAAGCATCTCGCCACACGCCGTCAACAACATGGTGTTTACCTCGTTCCGCTATTACCTGCCCTAGGCAGATGTGGCGCTCGCCCCTCCTTGGGGCGAGGACGGTTGTGGGCGGCTCTTCACCGGGCCGCCCTCTTGTTTTTGGAAGGCACTCAAGCATAAGAAAACAAAAATGTTAGGCCCACGCGAGCGGACATTTCTAATTTTTAACAGACTCGCGTCCAGATGTAACAATTCCGTAACCTGAGGCCTTCACACTTATTGGCTCTACGATTAATTGCAAGAGTCAAGGGAGAGAGAACCGAGATGAGACGCCCAGCGATAATGCTCGCCGCTATCCTTGTGTTCGGCCTGTTGGCTTGGGCGCAGGGCGGTCTACTGATCAACGGAGCAGGTGCCACATTTCCGAATCCGATTTATTCCAAGTGGTTCGATATGTATCACCAGAAAAACGGAAATATTAATTTTAATTACCAGTCGGTCGGGTCTGGAGCGGGCATCAAACAGATGACCGACGGAACCGTGGATTTCGGTGCGACCGACGGGCCGATGACCGACGACCAAATCAAGGCCTATGAGAGCAAGCGCGGTGCGGAAATTCTGCACTTTCCAACCGTCTTGGGCGCCGTAGTACCGACGTATAACGTGCCCGGACTAACCACCGCGTTGAATTTCACTCCCGATGCACTGGCTGGAATTTATCTAGGCAGGATCACGAAATGGAACGATCCGGCCATCACCGGCGCAAACAAGGGAGTAAACCTGCCGGCACAGGACATCGTCGTGATCCACCGCTCGGACGGCAGCGGAACGACCTACATCTGGACCGATTACTTGTCGAAGGTCAGCGACGAATGGAAGAGCAAGGTGAGCAAGGCCACGTCCGTGAATTGGCCCGTGGGTCTTGGTGGAAAGGGCAACGAAGGTGTGACCGGCCTGGTAAAGCAGACGCCTGATTCGATCGGGTATGTGGAACTGATCTATGCGGTGCAAAACAACATTCCTTACGGCACGGTCAAGAATTCGTCGGGCAGTTTCATCAAAGCGGATCTGGCCAGCGTGACGGCCGCGGCGGCGGGCACAGCCAAGGATATGCCAGCCGATTTTCGTGTGAGCATCACGAACGCCCCTGGCAAAACGGCATACCCGATTTCCAGTTTCACGTGGCTGTTGATTCCTTCGAAGATTCAGGATGCCGCAAAGAGAGACGCGATCAAGGGATTCCTGAAATGGATGCTGACCGACGGGCAAGGCCAAGTCGAGCAACTTTCCTACGCGAAGCTGCCGAAGGAAGTTGTCGAGAAGGAATTGAAGGCGATCAGCAAGATCCAATAGAAATCGAACAGAGACGTGGCAACAGCTAATCCAACGGTGCCGAGCGCGGGTCCGATATTGGGCTCGCGCTCATTTTTGTCGAAGCTGAAAGACGGCGATGAGATCGCGCGGCTGATCACGTTTCTGTTCGCGGCTTCGGTAGTGCTGATCACGATTCTGCTGGTTTACGAGCTGTGGATGAATTCGGCGTTGCCGCGCCACAAGTTTGGTCTGAGCTTCTTTGTGACGCAGGTGTGGGACCCGGTCATGGATGAGTTCGGAGCCTTGCCCTTCATCTATGGCACCCTGGTAACTTCGGGTGTCGCCCTGTTGATCGCCATCCCGCTTGGCATCGGCGCCTCCATTTTTCTGGCGGAACTGGCGGCGCCACGCATTTCAGACACGTTGCAGTTTTTCATCGATCTGCTGGCGGCCGTTCCGAGCGTTATTTATGGCGTTCTCGGGATATTCATCGTGGTGCCGCTGATGCGCACGGTGATCTATCCGGCCCTGAATAAGCCATTTGGCTATCTGCCAATCTTCAAAGGTCCCTCCTACGGAGTGGGCTTTCTGACTGCCGGAATCGTGCTGGCGATCATGGTGATTCCTTACATCATTTCGGTTTCGCGAGAAGTGTTGTTGTCCGTGCCGCGCGACCAGCGCGAAGCCGCCTTGGCTCTCGGATCGACGCGCTGGGAATCGACGTGGAAAGTCGTCGTTCCGTTTGCGAGGACCGGCATCATGGGTTCCATCTTTCTGGCACTGGCGCGGGCACTCGGAGAGACGATGGCGGTGACCATGGTCATCGGAAACTCGCCGAAGATCAGCGCGTCTCTGTTTGCGCCGGGCTACTCGATCGCGGCGGTCATCGCCAATGAATTCACGGAAGCCACAGGCGATCTTTATCTGCAGGCGTTAATTGAGCTCGGACTGGTGCTGTTCCTTCTGACATTTATACTCAACGGTCTGGCGCGGCTGCTGATCGTGGTGACCACGCAAAAAGGAAGCGGAAAGGGCAACCAATGAGCGCGCGGCTCCGCTGGCGGAAATTTCTCAGCAACTTCATGCTGACCATGACCGGAGTTTGCGCGTTTGTTTCCGTGGCGATTCTGTTCCTGATTCTGGGCTACCTGGTGTTCAACGGCGGCAAGTCCGTCAACTGGGCCTTTTTCACTAAGCTTCCGAAGCCGGTCGGGGAATCCGGCGGCGGAATGGCCAACGCCATCGTTGGAAGCGCGAAGCTGTTGTTGGCGTCGTCGCTGATCGGAGTACCCATCGGCTTTCTTGGCGGAGTCTATCTGGCGGAGTTCAGCGGCGCGGGCGTCGCCTCCGTGGTACGGTATGCGGCGGACTTGCTGAACGGCGTGCCATCGATTGTGATCGGAATCTTTGCCTACAGCATCGCTGTGTTGCCGTTCAAACATTTTTCGACGTTGGCGGGCGCGTTTGCGCTGGGTCTGATGATGATTCCGATCACGCTGCGGAGTACGGAGGAGTTTTTGGGAGCGGTGCCAAGGATGTTGCGCGAGGGCGCCATGGCATTGGGGGCAAGCAAATGGAAAACCATAACGACGGTCATCGTGCCGGCGGCCTATCGCGGAATTCTTACCGCGATACTGCTGGCGCTAGCGCGGGTGGCGGGGGAAACGGCGCCGCTGCTGTTCACCGCCTTGGGGAACCTGTATTGGAGCCACGGTTGGGGGCAACCGACGGCGTCGTTGCCGGTGATGATCTACACTTACGCGCAGTCGCCGTACGAGGACTGGCATCGTCAGGCGTGGGCGGCGGGGTTAGTCCTGCTCGGGTTGATCCTGATCATCAACATATTGGCGCGCACGATCCTGTCGCGGGGCATAGCGGTACCGAGGGGCTAGGAATGCAAGCTTCGTCCAAACCGGGGCCTTCCGTGAACATAACACCAGCAGCAGGAGTTCCCGCTGCCAAAGAACAGGTCGCGCCGATGCGCATGACCATCAGCAAGGTGAATTTTTATTACGGCAGCAAACAGATTTTGTTCGACGTCAGCATGGGGATCGCCGACAAGCGCGTGACCGCACTGATCGGACCTTCCGGTTGCGGGAAATCCACGCTGTTGCGCACGCTCAACCGCATGCACGAGACGGTGACCACCTCCCGGCTGGAAGGCGAGATCCTGCTCGATCAGCAGAATATTCTGGCGCAGGACGTCACCGCCCTGCGCCGTCGCGTCGGCATGGTGTTTCAGCGGCCAAACCCGTTTCCCAAATCCATTTTTGAAAACGTGGCTTATGGACCGCGGATCAACGGATTCAAGGGGCCGATCGCCGATGTTGTGGAGAAGAGCTTGCGTCACGCGGCGCTTTGGGAGGAAGTGAAGGACCACCTTCACAAATCGGCGTACGAGCTCTCCGGAGGGCAACAACAGCGGTTGTGCATCGCGCGCGCTCTGGCCGTGGAGCCGGAAGTCTTGCTTCTCGACGAGCCGTGCTCGGCGCTCGATCCGATCAGCACCGCGAAAATCGAGGAACTGCTGGTCGATCTGAAAAACCTGACCACCATCGCGATCGTAACTCACAACATGCAGCAGGCCGCTCGCGTCAGCGATTTTACCGCGTTTCTGCTGACCGGCCAGCTGATCGAATTCAGCCCGACCCCGCAATTGTTCACGACCCCGGGCGATCCGAAGACGGAAGCCTATATTACCGGGCGCTTTGGATGAGGACACGAATTTTGTTTGACGGCCCCGGCAGTGCAGCTAAGATGCGGATGGGAAGGCATGCATGGAACGCCATTTTGAGAAGGACCTAAACGAACTGAAAGAACGGCTGCTTTGGATGGGCAGCCTGGCGGAGCGCGCCGTGCACCAGGCGGTCCACGCGGTGCTCGATTCCGATGAACAGCTGGCAAAGCGCGTGCTGGACGAAGAAGATGCGATCAACGAGCTGCAACTGGAAATCGACGACCGCGTAGTGCAGCTATTGGCGTTGCACCAGTTGATGGCGGTAGACCTACGGTTCGTGCTGGCGGTTTCGCGCATCAACAACGATCTGGAACGAATTGGCGATCAGGCCGTGAACGTGGCCCAGGGAGCGCTGCGGATTCTGCGGCACCCACGCGTGAAGCCCTACGTCGATCTTCCGCGCATGACCGAGCTCGTCGAAGAACAGGTGCGCAGCGCATTGAATGCCGTGGTTCGGCGCGATGTCGAACTGGCGCAAAAAGTAATGGCCTCCGACGATCAGGTGGATCATTACCGTGACCAGATCTTCCGTGAGCTTTTGACCTACATGATGGGCGACTCCAGCCTGGTTTTTCCCGCATTTGAGTTGATCCTGGTGGCGAAGAATCTGGAGCGCATCGGGGATCACGCCACGAATATCGCGGAGGATGTGATTTACATCGTGCAGGGGCTCGATATTCGGCATCCGTCGATTGACCGGCGGTAAGCGTGTGCGCGGCGGCATAAGGGCCGGGTCAAGAGGGCTCGCGGATTTGCTTTGGCTTTCCCCACAGCAAGAACAGAGCCAGTATGGCGCTGACGGCGGAGATCGCGTTGCCCACTTTGCGGTCGGCGGTGCGGATAAATGCCACCTTAATTTCAGAGGTGCCCGGTTCTACCGGAATGACCATTTGGTTGAGGTCGTCCAGGCGATCGGGCGTCAATGCTTTGCCGTTCAGTTGCACGCGCCAGGCGGGGTAATTCAGCAGCCGCAGGGTTACGCGCGCCTCGCTCGCAGACTCGACGCGAATTTGTTTCCGTTCGGGAGACCAGCGCTCGATCTCGAAATTGGCTTTGGGTACTGCCGAATCCCGAGCGTCGGCGGGAAGAATTTTCACCCGAGGAGCATCGGCGGGCAGATCGAGATGATCGTCGCCGACCGGGTCGTACTCGTCGGTGCCGTCAAAACCCGGGCCGTTGTCGAGAGCGTCGTGCATGGTGGGCATCTCGTCTGGATCCCACCAGGTGTTTTGCACCTGAAAATTGGCAAGCGGCACGCTCAGCAGGCAAAGCGCGGCAAACCAAAGCCAGCCGCGGCGCCTTTCCATCGCCCAGGCGAGAAAGCAGGCGGCTACGAGCGCAATGATGGACATCCAGCGCCAGGGAAATTGCACGAAGCGCAATTTGGGAAGATACGTCCAGAGGGGCAGAGTCCAACGCAGGGTGAGCAGCGTGGCTGCCGTGCCGAGCAGCAGTAAGGCGGTAGATGCCCGGCGATCACGCGTGTTGGCAGGGGACGCGGCGAAGCGACGGGAAGCCAAAGCCGCCAAAGCGAGGAGCACGATCAAGGAAAGAGCGCAAATCGAAGCGATCCAGTTGAACCAGGTGTGCTCTGGATCATTGATCGGAGTGAACAGGAAATTCTGCACGGGAAGCAGGCCGCTCGACAAGGCTTGCCCGATGTTGACCGAGCGCTGTTCGTAAGCGGCAGGCACAAGATAAAACGCAGCCAGGCCAAGGCCCAGGGCCAGCCCGGAAATACCGCGGAGGAGCGGTCCCGGGGAATGAAGGGAAAGCGCGGCCGAGGCAAATACGAGCGCCATCGAATAACTGGCGATCACGCCGGCGGGCGCATTTGCAAGCCAAACCGCGGCGAATGGAATGGCGAAGAGCGCAATCGCGCGGCGCCCGGAAGCAGCGTCAGGCGGGAGCTCAGCTGCGCCGAGGGCCGCGAGGAGCAGCAACGGGAAAAAAGCACAGGCGAGTTGTTCGGCGAAATCACTGCGGATATAGGTCATCAGCAGGGCATTGGGATTAATGGCGTAGAATCCGGCAGCAAGAACGGCGGCGCGGCGCGAGGCGAGCTTATGCAGAAGAAAATAAGCGGAAAGTCCGGCCAAGGTTTGTACCAGCACGATATAAAACAGGGGCACAGCAGCATCCGGAAGCAGAAGCGTCAGCGCGGCGCCCAGAATCCAGGAGAGCGGCGGGTAAAAAATGTAGCGCGGCTCGCCGAATCCGTGATTCATCGAGCTGGCCCAGCGGGGAAACAGGACGCCCTGCTTCCACTGCGAGGCAACGTCGAACCAGGAGGCCGCGTGAAACTCAAAATCATGGCCGGAAGCGGTGCCAAGCCAGAAAAACGGCAGCACGATCAACACGGAGAGCAAGAGCGAGAGTCCGAACGGCAACCACAAAGGGGACCAGCGTCGTGAACGGCCGTTAGCAGCGGATGTGCCGAGATCAGTCATCAAGTATTCACGGAATTGTAACCGGAGAAACGCGATTACGCCGAATGCAGCGGAATAGGCTCCCTGCTGCTCAAAACTGAGCGATAATACGGGCACTCATGAGCGCAACGACCACAACAACGGCAGTCGAACCGATCATCGAGGCACGCAAGCTCGAGAAGTTCTATCCGCAGCCGGATGGAAACCGCATCCAGGTGATTTCTCCCACGGATATCGCCATTTATCCCGGACAGATTATTGCATTGCTGGGGCCGTCGGGCTGCGGAAAATCCACCATGCTGCGGATGCTGACCGGGCTTTCGCCTGCCTCCGGCGGAGAGGTGTACTGGCACGGGCAGCCGGTGAAGGATGAAACGCCGAACGTGTCGATCGTGTTCCAGAGCTTTGCGTTGTTTCCGTGGCTTACGGTGATTGAAAACGTGGAAGCGCCGCTCGAGGCGCGCGGTCTTGCGGAATTTGAACGACACAAGCGGGCGCTGCGGATCATCGACGCGGTGGGGCTCGACGGATTTGAGTCCGCATATCCAAAGGAGCTTTCCGGCGGGATGAAGCAGCGCGTGGGAGTGGCGCGAGCGCTGGTGGTAGAACCGGAAGTGCTGTTCATGGACGAGCCGTTCTCGGCACTGGATGTGCTGACGGCGGAAACATTGCGCGGCGAGTTGATGGAGCTGTGGCAAGGGAAGAAAATTCCGACGCGCGCGATTTTTATTGTTACGCACAATATCGAAGAAGCGGTGATCCTGGCCGACCGCATCGTCGTGCTGGGCCGAAATCCGGCGCATATTCATGCGGAATTCAACGTCGAACTGCCGCATCCGCGGGATCACAAAGACCCGCGTTTTGTGGAGCTGGTGGATTTGATCTATCGCGCGCTGACGCGGCAGGACCACGCCGGACATACCCCGACCGGATTGCCCGGAACGGAAGGGACTATCCGAAAAACGCAGATCATGTTGCCGCACACGAGGCCCGGCGGGCTGGCAGGGCTTCTCGAGATTCTGGTCGACCAGGGCGGGCGCGCGGATTTGCATGTATTGGCGGACGAATTGAGCCTGGATGTAGATTCGCTGCTGCCGAGCGTCGATACCGCGGTGCTCCTCGGCATGTTGAAGCTCGAAGAGGGGGATGCCTTGATTACGCCGGTGGGACAGGCGTTCGCGCAAGGAGACATCCAGGAGCGCAAGGCAATATTCCGGAAAGCGGTGCTGGCAAACGTCCCGCTGTTGCGCCAGATGGAGCAATCGCTGAAGGCCAAGACCGATCGCACGCTGCCGGCGGAATTTTTCCAGGACTTGCTCGACGAACACTTCAGCGAAGACGAAGCCAGGCGGCAACTGGAAACCGCGATCCAGTGGGGCCGCTACGCGGAGATCTTTGATTACGATGCGGCTAGCGGGAAATTAACGCTAACGGAAACCTGAAAATCCCGTGCCCTCCGACATCCCTTTGTCTCAGCAACCAGGACCAATACCGCCGGCGACAAAACGGCCGATCGGATCGCGCTGGGCGTATGCGTTTTTGATCGACATTGCCGTGTTTTTTGCGGTATTCGGCGTGATTTTCGCGGTGTACTCGATCGGGCGGAGTTGGCTCGGCCCGGTAAAAGTGGAAGCGGAAATCTCTCAGGATCCGCGGAGTTTATGGGCATACGCGTTGTATTCGCTGGTGCGGATCCTCATCGCCTATGTCGTCAGCCTGGTCTTTGCGCTGGCGTACGGATATGCCGCGGCCAAATCGAAGCGCGCGGAAATCGTGCTGATTCCGCTGCTGGACATTTTGCAATCGATTCCGGTGCTGAGTTTTCTTCCCGCGGTGATGCTGGCCATGGTGGCGTTGTTCCCCAACCGTCAGCTGGGCGTGGAGTTGGGATCCATCATCCTGATATTCACCGGGCAGGTTTGGAATATCGCGTTCAGTTTCTATTCTTCGTTGAAAACGATTCCCCGCGACTTGCGGGAAGCGGCCATCATTTACCGCTTCAGCCGCTGGCAGCGATTCACGCAGCTCGATCTGCCGTTCAGCACCATCGGGCTGGTGTGGAATTCAATGATGAGTGTGGCGGGCGGATGGTTTTTCCTGATGGCCTGCGAAATGTTCGTGCTGGGCGACAAGGATTTCCGGTTGCCTGGATTGGGATCATTTTTGCAGACCGCGGCCAGCAACGGAAACACGCGCGCCATGCTGTGGGGGCTGGCGATGATGGTCGCGGTGATCGTGCTGATGGATCAATTGATCTGGCGGCCGGTGATTGCGTGGGCAGACAAATTCAAGTTCGAGCAGGTGGAAAGCGGCGAAACCTCGCAGAATTCGATTCTGAATTTCATCCGGAAAGAATCGTTTCTGATTCGCGGCTACCGGCGTTTGCTGCATCCGATCGTGGACTGGCTGACGCTGAAGTTTGCGACCGGAGCAAAGCGCGCCGCCGCCACTTTTGCTTCCGCGCAATCGAAACAGCCCCGGCGGTGGATCGGCTGGGTGTTTGCCGCGATCGGCGCGGGCTTCATGGTTTACGCCATGTACCGGAGCGTGTACGCGCTGGCTTCCTTGAGCCGCGACGAATATTTTCTGTTGTTGCGCAGCGCCGGACTGACCTTTCTGCGCGTGAACCTGGCGCTGATTGTCGGTGCGCTCTGGACGATTCCGGTAGGCGTGGCGATCGGGTTCAGCCCGCGGTTTGCGCGCTTGATGCAGCCGCTGGTGCAATTGGCCGCGTCTATTCCGGCGACGGCATTATTCCCGGTGTTGTTGCTGGTGCTCATCCGCATGCGGGGCGGGGTGGAAATCGCGGCGATGGCGCTGATGCTGCTGGGCACGCAGTGGTACATCCTGTTCAACGTGATCGCAGGCGCGATGGCCATACCCACGGATTTGAAAGAAGCGGCCAGGGTGTTCCGCTTCAGCGAACTGGACCGCTGGCGCCGGCTGATCCTGCCGGGAATTTTTCCGTATCTGGTTACCGGCCTGGTCACCGCCTCCGGCGGCGCCTGGAACGCCAGCATCATCGCGGAATATTTTCATTTTCAAGGCAGAATCGTGGAAGTACCGGGACTCGGCAGCACCATCAGCCGGGCGAGCGACTCCGGACATTTTCAAGTGCTGCTCGCGGCAACGCTGATCATGGCCACAGTCGTTGTGCTCATCAACCGGCTGGTGTGGCGCCGCATGTACCGCCTGGCGGCGACGCGCTTCAAGCTGGAAAGCTGAGCTCCAGGATTTCCTGAGTTCCCTGGAAAGAAAACCAATCTGACCGATGTGATGGTACAGGTGCGTGGCACAGCCGAGCGCCGCCCGGAAGCGGTCCGTGGGCTTCGGGTTCGCGCTCGGCCGAGTACGGCATGGCCCAGTCGGTTTCGGTCTGCTTCTCGATGGTCGAGATGGCCATGGCGATGGCGTCGTCGAATTTGCCGAGCACCTCCGTTTTTGAGGCAGGCGCGAGTCCGTAAACTCCAGGTTGCGTTCTCGAATGTAACCGGTTTCGGCGATATGCCTCCGGCCAATCCGTTAGTCCGCAGGTGCGGGTCTGGCGTTTTTGTAGATTACGCCCTCTTTCATCACGAAAAAGACGTGTTCGGTCAAACGGATGTTCTCGACAGGATTGCCGGGAACCGCGACGATATCGGCGAACTTGCTGGCTTCGAGCGTGCCTATCTTGTCGGCCAGGCCAAGCAGGTCAGCATCAGCGGAGGTTCCGGCCTTGAGCGCGGCGGTGGGTTTCATGCCGAGGTCCACCATCTGGTGAAACTCTTCCGCGTTGCGGCCGTGGGGATAGACGGCGGCGTCCGTGCCCAGCCCGATCTTTACTCCTTTGGCCAGCGCGCGCTGAAATGTGGAATGCATGGAGTTGATTGCCAGGTGCGCCTTGGCGGCGATCGCAGGCGGCATATAAATGTTGCGATCAAATTTTTCCTGAAGGCCCTGTGCGGCCATCAGCGTGGGGACAAGGTAGGTCCCGCGCTGCTTCATCATGTCCAGGTCTTCGTCGTCGAGGAAGCTGCCATGCTCGATGGAATCGATTCCGGCGCGAATGGCGCGCTTGGCAGCCTCCGCTCCGTGCGCGTGCGCGGCGGTTTTGCGGCGAAGCGCGTGAGCTTCCTCGACCAGTGCGTTCAGTTCCTCCTGCGTGAGTTGCGGCGTGTCGACATCGTCGGTCGGAGAGAGAACGCCGCCGGAAGCGCAGACCTTAATAACGTCCGCGCCATATTTGTGATTGAGGCGTACGGCATAGCGAGCCTGGTCCGGGCCGTTGATGACGCCGTCGAGAGGGCCTGACTCATGACCGAAGAGGCCTTCGCGAAAACCGTCCTGATCGTCGCAGTGACCGCCGGTCGAACCGAGCGCGCGGACACAGACGAGCATGCGAGGGCCGGGAATGTCTCCGTGCGCGATGGCATTGCGAAGGCCGACGTCGATGTAATCGGCCGAGCCAACGTCGCGGACAGTGGTGAAACCGGCCATGAGCGTGACGCGCGCGTTGACGCTGGCGTCCAGGGCGCGCTCGGCCACGGTCTTTTCGAGGCTCGCAAGTTCGGCACGGTCATAATCGTCGGAAAAAGGAAAGCTCAGATGCGTGTGGGCGTCGATGAAGCCGGGAAGGAGCGTGGCATCGCCCAAGTCGATAATTTCTGCGCCCGCCGGGACAGTTGCGCTTGTGCCGACGCCGATGATGCGGTCGCCGGACACAACAACGAGCCCGGGACGGATCAGCGTGTCGCTCTTGCCGTCGAACATGGCGGCGGCCTTCAGAACATAAGCTCTGGCGGAGGGCTTTTGTTCCTGCGCGTAAACCTGCGCCCCGAAAATTGTACTGACGAGAAATACCAGCAGGATTCGTGTCCGCATGAAGCCCTTTCGCTTTAGGTGGATGTGTCGATCGATGGCAGACTGTATCCCGACTGGAAAAAAGTCAAGCTGTGGCATGACGGAGCAAACTTCGAGTGAAAACGGTCCCCGCGATTCGGATTCGCAAAGGCAACCAGGCATCGATACGGCCGGGCGCGAATTATGTTTTGTACTGGATGATCGCGAACCGCCGGTTGCGGTACAACTTCGCGTTGGATCGCGCGCTCGAGCATTGCCGCGCGCTTCTTAAGCCGTTGGTGATTTTCGAAGCGTTGCGTGTTGGCTACGCGTGGGCCAGCGACCGCCTGCACCGATTCGTGCTGGACGGCATGGCCGCGAACGCGCGTTATTGCAAATCGCGCGGGATCGGCTATTTGCCATACGTTGAGCCGGCCGCAGGCGCGAGCAAAGGGCTGCTTCGCGCGCTGGCTGAAGACGCTTGCGTGGTGGTGACAGACGAGTTTCCCTGTTTCTTTTTGCCGAGGATGGTGGCGAGCGCCGCCAAACAGCTCGAGGTCTTGCTGGAGGAGGTCGATTCGAACGGGCTCTTGCCGCTCGGAGCGACGGGACGTGTGGCCGAGCGCGCTTGCGACTTCCGGCGATATCTGCAGAAGGAGTTGCCGAAGCATCTGGAGCATTTTCCTCAAGCCGAACCGCTCGCTGCGGCCAGATTGCCGAAAGCGGCGGCGCCTTGCGGCAAAATGCTGGCGAAATGGCCGATGGCTTCAGAAGCGCTGCTTGCCGGGCAGCCAGCAGCTTTGGCGCGATTGCCGATCGATCATTCGGTCACCCCGGCGGAAATGCGCGGAGGGCAGGAAGCCGCGCGCGAGCTGATGCAACAGTTCTTCTCGGAGAAATTCGCACTATATGACCAGCACAGGAAGGAACCGGAAATGGATGTGGCCAGCGGATTCTCGCCTTACCTGCACTTCGGGCATTTATCCACGCACGAAGTTTTCGCGGAATTGGCGAAACGCGAAAAATGGAAACCCGAGAAGCTGTCGGTGCGCGCGAATGGCAGCCGGGCGGGCTGGTGGAACATGAGCCAAAGCGCGGAAAGCTTTCTGGACGAACTCATTACGTGGCGCGAGGCAGGCTACCACTTCGCGTCGCACCGGAACGATTACGATCAATACGAATCCTTGCCGGAGTGGGCGCGAAAAACGCTGAACGAGCATGCGAAAGACGAGCGCGAACGGGTTTACAGCCTGGAAGAGCTTGAAGCGGCCAAGACGCATGATCCGCTGTGGAACGCCGCCGAGACGCAACTGGTCCGCGAAGGAAGGATGCACAATTACTTAAGGATGCTGTGGGGAAAGAAAATTCTGGAATGGTCGCGGAAGCCGCAAGAAGCGGCGAAGATCATGATTCGAGCTAAACAACAAATACGCGGTGGACGGCAGAAATCCCAATTCCTACAGCGGAATTTTCTGGGTGTTCGGGAAGGTACGACCGGCCGTGGGGGCCGGAGCGGCCGATTTTTGGGAAGATCCGCTACATGAGTTCGCAGAATACGGCGCGGAAGGTTTCGGTGAAAGAGTACATACGCAAGTATAGTGGGGCGGATTCGAGCAGGAACGCTTCGGTTTTTGATGACGAAGCGCTTGCCTATGAGTGAAAGGTTTCAATTTCGCAGCAAAATGCCGGCTTCGGCCGAGGCGGTTTACCGTTTTCACGCCGAACCGGATGCGCTGGAGCGCTTGACGCCGCCGTGGGAGAAAGCCCGGGTGATTGCGCGGACGGGCAGCATCGAACAGCGAGGCTCGCAGACGACGCTGCGCGTTTCGGTCGGCCCGTTTTCACAGGACTGGGTTTCTGAACATACGGCATGCGAGCCGGGGAAAATGTTTCGCGATGTGATGGTCTCTGGGCCGTTCCGGCAGTGGGAGCACACGCACGAATTCCAGCCTGAAAGTGCGGGCACAAGCTGGTTGGAAGATCGCGTTGAATATGAATTTCCGCTGGGCTGGTTGGGAAAGTTGTTCGGCGGCTGGTACACACGGCGACGGCTGCAACGGATGTTCGAGTGGCGGCACAGAACTACTGCAGAAATCCTGACCGCAAGAAAACAACAAGAGACACTCTAGCTTCGGCAGGCCTCGAGACTTGCGCAAAATTGCCCAAGTACCGCAGGATATGTGTTGAACCACAAAGCTTGAACGTTCACCAACGACTGTCCGGGGAACCTGTCGAATGCCGACTCAACCAGATGTTCTGATTGTCGGCGGAGGCCTTGCGGGCCTCTGCTGTGCGCGCGCGTTGCAGGAAAAAGGAATCAGCTTTCAGATACTCGAAGCTTCCGACGGCATTGGCGGCCGTGTCCGCACCGACGAAGCCGACGGTTATTTGCTCGATCGCGGATTCCAGGTGCTGCTCACGGCGTATCCGGAAGCGAAACGAGCGCTGGATTACGCGCGGCTGGAATTGAAGAGCTTCGCGCCGGGAGCGATTTCGTGGTACGCCGGGCAAATGAACAAACTCATCGACCCCTGGCGTACTCACGGAGCATGGAAAGAGGCGTTGCAGTCGGACTTTGGAACGCTCGGAGATAAGCTGCGGATAGCGCGCTTGCGAAGCAGACTGCGCAATTCTTCCATCGAAGAGATTTTTGCCAGGCCGGACCGCTCCACGAAAGAAGCGCTGGAGTCCGCCCATTTTTCGCAGTCGATGATTCACCGCTTCTTCCGGCCATTCCTCGGAGGCATTCTTCTGGACGGCGCGCTCAAATCCTCCAGCCGCATGTACGAATTCGTGTTCAAGATGATGTCAGAGGGAGACGCGGCAGTGCCTTCGCGCGGCATGGGGGCGATTCCCGCGCAACTTGCGGAGAAGCTTCCGGCCGATGCCGTGCAACTGAACACGCGTGTCGAAGAACTGCACGAAAACGAATTGAAACTTGCCGGCGGCGAAGTCATGCGGGCGCGTGCGATCGTGGTTGCCGCCGATGGACCGTCCGCGGCGCGGCTGATCGGGGAAGTGGAGCCGGCATCGCGAAGCGTGACGTGCTTTTACTACGCGGCGGACGAACCGCCGGTGGCGGAGCCGTTGCTGTTCCTGAATGGCGACGGAGCGGGACCGGTGAATAATTTCGTGGTGATTTCGAATGTCGCGCCAAGCTACGCCCCAAAAGGCAAGCATCTGGTGTCGACGTCCGTGCTAGGCACGCACAAGCTGACGGACCTGCAACTGAGCGGCTTCATCATCGCGCAGATGAAAAACTGGTTCGGGAAAGTGGCCAGCACGTGGCAGTTCCTGCGCGGCTATTATTTGACGCAAGCGCAACCGCAGCAATTTCCTGGCGCGCTTGAGCCGCCGCAGCGTCCCGTGCGCGTTCGGCCGGGCGTGTATGTTTGCGGCGACCATCGCGACAACGCCTCGATCCAGGGCGCCATGGCCAGTGGACGGCGGGCGGGGGAAGCGGTGCTGGCGGATTTGGCGCGGTAGGAGTAGCGTCGGGGGCACGGAAAAAGGAACGACGAGCCATGTGGAATCGCGCATGCCCGCTTTGTTTTACAAAACTGCCGCGCAGTCTGGTACTGACGCGCGGGGATGAACTCGCTTGCCCGTCGTGCGCTACGCCGCTCGAGCTGTCGCGCGCGAGCCGGGTGTTGGGCGCCGCCTGCGGATTAGCTGCCGCGTTCGTGGCGGCGCACGCAGTATGGGACCTAAGTCTAAAGGGCAGATGGGCTTTGCCTGTGGTGGCTGCGATCCTCGGATATGGAATCGCGTCGGCGCTGGTGCTGTATTTCCTCGCAGACCTGGTCGTGGCTCCGAGGCCGCCGCACATCGGAGCACACTAGGTTTTCGACAAGGAGTTTGCCAAATTTCACAGTAACAGACCGTCGGTACTATTGACCGGCTGGTGACCCGCTCGGAAACTCGTTGCAGTGGCAGAGTACTCGCAATTCCTGGGCTGCAGGGTAACGGTTCGATATCGTGTCGGGGAAATGCTGCTCTCCGCCTCCGGAACATTTTCGGCCGATTCCGGGCGGTCCATCTTCCTCGAACAGCACCTGGACCAGCGCGGCACGCGAAAATATTTTCGTTGGGAAATTCCTTACCCCTACATCTACAGGATTGCAGCCGAACTGCCTGCCGAGGGTGCAGAGAAGTCCGAGATGTGCAGTGCCGATCCGGAAGAAAGTCACGGCGAATCATTGAGAAAATCGGCGGCGGCTGGAGCCGGTGATGCTTCTAGTGGCGCATCCTCAGTCATCCCTTTTCCACAACGCCCGAAGACCGCTTGATTGACCGCTCTAAAACCACTCTAGCGTAAAGAATCAGCTACAATTATTTCGCGTTAAGCATCGAATGGAGAGAAATTCCGTGCGTGGGAGGGTCTGTGAGCACTGCCGGTGTGTCGCGAAAGATTGGATTTATCGGGCTTGGGCTGATGGGCCGGCCGATGGCCATGAATCTGTTGAAGGCGGGCCATTCGCTGACCGTTTGGAATCGCACGGCGTCGCGCGCGGAAGAGCTGGTGGCGGCGGGCGCGGTGCTGGCAAAAACGCCGCGCGAAGTCGCGGAAAAGAGCGATGTGCTGATCAGCATCGTCAGCGACCCGCCGGCGCTGGAATCCGTGTTGTGGGGACAAGAAGGAAAGCAGGACGGAGCCCTGGGCGGACTCGAGAAGGGCAGCGTTTATATTGACTCGAGCACTGTGTCGCCCACCCTGGTGAAGAAAATTTCCGCAGCCTGCCGGATGCGCGGGGTGCGTTTCCTGGACGCGCCCGTGACCGGAGGGGATTGGGGAGCGCGCGAAGGTAATTTAGTGTTCATGATCGGCGGAGAAACAGAGACCCTCGAGGAAGTGGAGCCGATTCTGGGAGTGATGGGGAAGAAATGGTTTCACCTGGGGCCGAATGGAGCTGGGCAAACCATCAAGTTGGCGATGAACGCGATTCTGGCGCTCGAAGTGGGCGCGGTGGCGGAGGCCATCGGTCTGGTGACGCGGGCGGGACTGGCAGGCGAACAGCTCCTGGAAGTGTTACAAGCGAGTATGGGGAGGTCCGGTTTATTAGATCTGAAGACGCCGCTGATGCTGAAGGGCGACTTCAAACCGAGCTTTCCGTTGCGGCTGATGCACAAGGATCTTGGATTGGCGCTGGACCTTGCGAACCAACTGGGTGTGGCGCTGCCGACAACGGCGGCGGTGCGGGAAGTGTATAACTTCGTGAAGGGCGAAGCGAGAGAGGATGTGGATTATTCCGCGATCATGCGGTTTTATAAGAAGTAAGAAGCGGCGGCCTTCCGCCGCACTCCAAATTACCTCAGGGGCTTCGCCGGGAAAAAGCCGATCGCCAGATCACGCGAAGTGCGAAGACCGGATTGCGCCTCCAGAATCGCAGGAATGGAATTTACAGCCACGGACGCGGTAGCGATATCGCCATGCGAACCACCGGGAATCACCAGGCTGATGTTTGGGTGTCCGCTGAGTTCAACCGTATCCGCGGGATCTTTGGCGCCCACGTACATCTGAAGCTCCATGTAAATTAGCTCTTTGCCTTCGGAGAGTCCGCGTGCGATTTGATGAACTCCCGCCGCCTGGCCGGCCTCCACGGTGAGAAATTCCGTCTGGACGTGGTCGGTGGCCACTTTGGGCTCAATGGTCTCCGTAATTTCATCGACGCGCAGGCCCAGGCTGTCCGCAACCATGGCGACCGATTCCGGCAAGCCGACATGCTTGATAATTCCTTCTTTCACTTTGGCGCGAAATTCTTCGACGGTCATGCCCGCGCCAATCTTTTTCTGCAGCGGTAGTCGACGCTTTGAAGCGTCGACGATGCGCAACACTTTCACGTGGTCGACGCGCTGAGATACGGCTGACAGCGTAATCGCCAGCTTGTCCATCACAAATCCCGGATTCACGCCCGTTCCCACCAGCGCCACGCCCGATTCCTTCGCGGCTTTATCGAGCTTCGTGGCCAATTCCGGGTGCGTGCGATAGGGATAGGAAAGTTCCTCGCAGGTGGAAACCACGCACGAGCCGACATCCAGGCACGCCAGCAACTGGTCCATCACCTTGGGTAGCGAAGACGAAGTCGTGTGCATCACCACGTCGGCCGATTGATCCAGCACTCCCTTGGAATCGCCGGACACTTTCACCCCCCATGGCCCGTCAGACGCGCCGACGACTTCAGCCAGATCCTTTCCGATCTTCGCGGGATCGGAATCGATGGCGCCGACGATGTCCACGGATTCCTTTTCCCTGAGCAATTTGACGATCGAGGCGCCAATGGGCCCGATTCCATATTGAATTGCACGTATTTTCTTTTTCACGGCTGTCTCCGATCCATTTTCGCGTAGAGAGCGCACAGCGCGGAATTTCGCTGGGAGCGAACTATCAAGCGTACTGGAATTCGGAAACGCAGGCAATCGTTCGCCTACGCTTTTCTTGCCGCATTTGGGCGCGCAACGCATAATGGGTGCTCCAGCCGAAGCGGGGGAGGGACTTCATGCGCGCGGAAAAACTCAGCGATGCGGACATACAGAAGAACCTGCAAACGGTAAAGGGTTGGACACTGGTCCAAGGAAAGCTGCACAAACAATTCGAATGCAAGGATTTTGTTACGGCGTTTGGACGAATGACGCAAGTGGCCTTGGTGGCGGAGTGGATGAACCATCACCCGGAATGGTTCAACGTGTGGAATAAAGTGGTGATCGACCTGAACACGCACAGCGTCCAGGGCATCAGCAATCTGGACTTTCAGCTGGCGGAAAAAATTAACGAGATTTTCGGAAGCTAAGCTGCGCCGCCCAGCGTAAGTGGCGATGGGATTGCTGTTCTCGTTTGCAGCAGTGATGGTTATCCCGTGCCCCCCTTTTTCTTTGTGAACTTTGCGAGTGTTCATTGCGGGTTGCTGCGCGGTCGGCTTGCGCCGCAATGAAACATCTGTGCAAATCTCGTCATGTTGCCCGATTTGGCCGAAAGCCTTTTGACAGCCACCCCGGACGAGAAGCCGGAGACGGACCCGCAAGCGCCGCATTGACAAGGATTTCAATTGACAGGGCCATAGCGGGGTGTTAGAAAACGGGAAACGCAAGTCTCTACGGTGCGTCTCTGAAAACGGCAGCGCAATGCAACCGGCAACGGGGGCTGCAGGTGCGCCCTTAAAGCACCTGACACCGCTGGATACTTGTAAGCAACACCCTACCCCACCCCGGGAGGCGGAAACCTTGTGTTTTCGCCTCCTTTTTGTACGGGGATTTGGCGACTCCCCCCGCGCACGATAAGCTCTAAAAGATGAACAGCACTCCCTTATTGGAAATGAAAAACGTTTCGGTGGTTCGAGGAGAAAACCTGGCGCTCGATGGCCTCTCTTTGCGGATCGATGTGGGCGAACACGTGTGCATCCTGGGACCGAACGGATGCGGTAAATCCACGCTCATCCGCACGATCACCCGGGAAAATTATCCCCTGGCTCGCAAAGACGCGTGGATGACGATCCTGGGGCAAAGTCTTTGGAACGTCTCGGAATTACGAAATTTGCTCGGGATCGTGTCTCCCGATTTGCTGGCAGCGTGTACCAGCGACGCCACCGGGCTCGATGTGGTGCTGTCCGGATTTTTCAGCAGCACGCGGATTTTTCCGCATCACGTGCCGCAACCGGAGCATCGCGCGCGCGCAGAGGCCGCGTTGCAGCGCTTGGGAATCATGCACCTGGCGGAGAGGGCGGTGGCGGAAATGTCGTCCGGTGAGGCGAAACGGACATTGATCGCGCGGGCCCTGGTTCACGAGCCGCAGACACTGTTGTTCGACGAGCCGGGAAACGCGCTGGATATCGCCGGGCAAGTCGGGCTGCGAGACACCATGAGGGAGCTGGCGCAAAGCGGGTTGGGTATATTGCTGGTGACGCACCACGTTTCCGAGATAATCCCGGAAATCGAGCGCGTGGTGCTGCTGCGCAAAGGCAGGGTACTCGCGGACGGGCCGAAAGAAAAAGTGCTGACCAGCGAAAATCTCAACGAGCTGTTTACCGTCCCGGTGAAGCTATTCGAGCAAGACGGCTATTTTCATTTGCACGCCTGAAGCGGGCATCGCTTACTTTACTAGGCCGTCGGCAATGTCCGCGGCGATGGGGACCCGGAACATTTGATGCTGATACGCTTTGATCATCAGAACGATCCACAGTACGACGCTCAGAAGCCAGACGAGCAGACCGATCAATCCGAAGAATCCAAAGCCAATGAGTCCGCCCATTCCGTGCAGGAACAGGATAGCAATCCTTATGATCGAGAGCCCGCCAAAAACAACAATCGATTGAGCGGCATGGAACTTAACGAAAGGTCGTTTGTCTATAAGAAGAAAGATGATTCCCGTTACCCACCACAGAAGATAGCAGAGAAGCCCGGCGACATTTTCCTGGAGTCCTTCGGTTGGAGAAGCTACGGGAGCTGCAACGGGAACCGCGGCCGCCGATTGATTGGCGCCGCACTTTGGGCAAAAAGTTGCCGTACCAATTTCTTGACCACACGCTTTACAAAATGCCATGAAGTTTTCCTCCGAGGAGCACGATGCGAGGGAGGTTAGCAGAGGTGTTACAGAGGCGCAATGGATTTGAAAGCGGAAGAGGGCGTAGCGCCAGCTCGTTATGCAGAGGCGAAAAGGTACCGCTGGCGGTATGTATTCGGATGAGATGTTTCGCAGCGTGGAAGAGAATCTTGTGCAGTCTCTTTTGCAGCGATGTCCGCCCCAAAAATGCAAATCGATGGTCATCGGGAGGCCGGTTTTTGGCCCAAGGATCAACGCGTCGTCCAAGCACAGCATTGGGTCCGTCGACGGATTATTCCTTGCTGCTCAGGATGACAACATTGTTTTGGATGGTTGCCAATCGGATGGAGTGCTGAGTTGGCAAAAACGGCGGCGAGCGCCGCACTCCAAAGCCAGTTACGAGTTGGGAGTTGTGGCGAAGGCCAGGGTCAGGAGCGTTTTTTGCTCCAGTTCGTGGGCCTTGGCGGAGCCGGTGGCGGGGCTGGCGCTGGCGGAGCGCTTCACGGAGCGAACGCGCAGATTCGCTGCTTGAGCGATGCGTTCGAGGCGCGGTAGCACGTAGAAGAGAGCGCCCATGTTGGCCGGCTCTTCCTGAACCCAGACGATTTCGCGGGCGTTGGGATGCGCAGCGATGGCCGCGGCGATTTCGTCCTTCGGCAGCGGATAAAGCTGGTCGAGGAAGAAAATCGCGGTGGTGGTGTCTTTCAGGCGGCGGCGTTCGGCGCGAAGTTCGTGCCCCACTTTTCCGCTGGCAATCAGGATGCTTTGCGCGTCGGTAACTTCATTGTCGGGTACAAGCGTCAAGAAGCGAGCCCGCTCGAACTCTTCAATCGAGGACGACGCGTCCGGATGGCGCAACATGCTCTTGGGAGTGAAAACGATCAGCGGCTTGCGCCACAGCCGGCGAGCCTGGCGCCGCAGCAAATGGAAATACTGCGCGGCCGTCGACGGCTGGCAGATGTTCATGTTGCCTTCAGCGGCAAGCTGCATGAATCGTTCGATGCGTGCGCTTGAATGTTCGGGTCCCTGGCCCTCGTACCCGTGAGGGAGCAGCAGAACCAGGCCGGTGGGCAAGCCCCACTTGTCTTCGCTGGCACTGATGAATTGATCGAGGATGACCTGCGCGCCATTTACGAAATCGCCGAACTGCGCCTCCCATAAGACAAGGCCTTCCGGATAATCGCGGGAAAATCCGTACTCGAAGCCGACGCAGGCCGCTTCTGAAAGCGAAGAATTATAGATTTCGCAGAAGGCCTGGTCCGGCGAAAGATGCGCGAGGGGTAGATATTCCTGTTCTGTTTTGTTGTCGACCAGAACCGCATGGCGCTGGTTGAATGTGCCGCGTTGGCTATCCTGGCCGGTGAGGCGCACGGGATTGCCCTGGAGCACGAGCGAGCCATAAGCAAGCAGCTCGGCGAATCCGTAATCGAAACGGCGCTTGCCCTGGCCCATTTCCGCGCGCTGCTCCAGCAATTTCACAATTTTTGGATGAACGTTGAAGCCCGGCGGAGTGCGCACCAATCCGGAGGTGATTTCGGCAATTTTTTCGCGCGTCAGCCCGGTGTCGACTTCGAAAGCTGGATTGTATTTCCCGTAATTGTAAGGCGCCCAGTACTCCGGCAATTTGCGGAGACGAGGAGTTCTCGTGAGCTTGGCGGCTTTGCACTGCGCTTCCTCGTATTCCTTTTTGACGCCTTCGGCTATGGGCGTGGCATCGATGCCGGTGCATTCCGCATAAATCTTCCAGAGCTGCGCATGATTCTTGATGCGCTCGTACAGGCGCGGCTGCGTGATGGTGGGATCGTCGACTTCGCTGTGGCCGTGCCTGCGGTAGCCGATCAGGTCCACAACCACATCGGAGCCAAACTTGGCGCGATATTCCGCGGCAAGACGGCCCACGCGCACGACGGCATCCGGATCTTCCGCGTTGACGTGGAAAATGGGCACGCTTTGGCGGCGCGCGATGCTCGAAGCGAAATAAGAGGAGTGCTCCTGCACTGGGCGCGTGGTGAACCCGATCAGGTTGTTGACGACCACGTGGATCGAACCGCCGACGGTGTACGCGGCCAGATCGGCAAGGTTCAGCGTTTCCGCCCAGATGCCCTGCCCGGCAAAGGCCGCATCGCCGTGCATCACGATGCCCCAAACTTTATTCAAGATTTCCGGCGAGCGATCGATGTTCCCGCCGTGAACACCGTGGCGCGTCTGCTTGGCGCGCGTACGGCCCATGGCGACAGGGTCGACGGCCTCCAGGTGACTCGGATTCGACACGAGATGAATGTTGATTTTCTGGCCGGATACGGTGGTGTATACGCCCGTCGCGCCGACGTGATATTTCACGTCGCCCGCGCCAAGCACGCTACGCGGATCGACATCTTCGAAACCGGCAACGACCTCATGCACGGGCTTGCAGGCAACGTGCGCCATCACATTCAGGCGGCCGCGGTGGCTCATGGCCATCACGGAATCGACGGCACCTAAATCTCCAGCGGTATTCAACATGGAGTCGAGCAGAGGAATCAGCGCCGTGTTGCCTTCGAGCGAAAAGCGCTTGCTGCCGAGGTAACGGCTTTGCAGGATTTGCTCGAACAGGTCGGCGCGGACCAGCCGTTCTAGAACCTTTTGCTGATCTACCTTGGATTCCGGGCCTTCCATGCGCTCGGCGATCCAATTGCGGCGATCGAGTTCGGGAATGTGCAGGAATTCGACGCCAATCGTGCCGCAGTAGTAGCGGCGGGCTTCCTCGGCATATTCGCCGGAGAGGCCTGCAAGATCGGGCACTTTGACCGGGGCCAACAAGCCGAGGGGGTCCAGCGTGGCTTCATAGAAGCCCCAGCGGCGGAAAAGATAAAAGATGCGTTCGCGTTCGGCTTGCCCGGCGCCATTGGGCGCGGGAAGCTTTTTCGCGGTCTTCACGGTTTTTTCGGGAGCGAATGTTACACGGTTAGCCATAGGTCGTATCTACAGACCTACTATTTTGCCACAAACGGAACCGGGACGCGGGGGAAGCCGACGCCCGGGCAATCGTGGTGCTGCTTCCAGAAGGTAAGCGCCAGGCAGCCAAGGTTATTTGGCTGGAGCTGGCAACGATTTTAGCCGCTCTTTGTTGATTTTCAGGACCACGCCCGCGTTGCGATCGGCGAGTTCGCTGACCCTGTATTCGGACGCGGTGCCGAGGACCTGCGCCACTTCCGAAGGAGTGAGTTTGTAATCGGTCGTCAGCAGTTCCGCCATGTTTGAAGTGGCTTCGCGCAGGGCATCCTCCAGGGAACCGCCCAGTCCCATGGCCATGACGTGCGTGGGTGATTCGACCCGGATGCCGGGGATGCGCTTGCCGGGAATCACGTCGACGGTAAAGGTCACATCCATGGAAGTTTCTAGCGCATTGCCGTTCAACTCGCCGTCACCCTGGACCGCATGCCCATCGCCGACATAGAGAAGCGCGCCGGGAACGCTGACGGGAAGATAGACCGCGGCGCCTTCCCCGATTTCGTTGAAATCCATGTTGCCGCCCCAGTTGCCCGAATCGCCGGTCGGCGGCGGCGCGTGGGTCAGCCCGGGCGCGACGGCGATGCAGCCCATCATCGGTTTCAGCGGAATGGAATAGTGCGTCAAGTGCTCGGCGGGCTTTTCCGGAGTGGCCACGCCGTGTTCCGTGTCGAGATGCCAGCGGATGGTCTTGCCGCCATCCTTCATTTTGACGGCCAGGTCGCTGTCGACAGCGCGGCTGACGATGAAGTCGTCGCTCATCGCCCAGTCGCGATTCAGGCGCAAGCGCACCAGATGAACGACCAGAGTGTCTCCCGGCTGAGCAGATTCAATGTAGAAGGGACCGGTTTCCGGGTTGCCGCCCATCACCCGTGGGACCCCTTTTTCGTCGGTGCCACCCGCATCCACGGTGGTGGTGTGAATAGTGTCGCCAGGATTAACCGTGAGGACGGGCTTGCTCGTGGGAGAAAACTGGCGATAGAAAACGGTAGGAGTAAATTCGTGGGTTTGTGGTGCAACAGCGGGGGGCTTTCCGGCAAGCTTTGCACTGAAGGGCGTGTTCATCGGGTGAGTGGGATTCGAGCCGTCAATGTAAATGCTGGTTCCGGACATGTTGCCGCCTTGCACCGTGGCGGTGCCTTCTTCAGAGCCCCCCTGATCGTCCTTGGCCAGGAAATGGACGGAGTTGCCGGTAACGGTGCCTTCGAGCTTGTCGCCGTCAAAATTCCCGGTGAGCTTGTTCCCGTCCTGCTTGAACTCCATGGAGAGATTCACGGGAGTGCCGAGGTATTCGGCGGTGATGATCCAGTGGCCGGAGAGCGACCCCCTCGGCAGACGCTGGCTTTTGGGCATCCTGCGATTTGGCGTTTCCGGTGAAAAGCATTCCGGCGCAGAGCAGGGCAAACAGAAGTGTGCGGCGCATGAGAGCCTCCTTAGCACGCTTTGGATGGACGAGAACAGATACGCAAGGTTAGGGAGCTTAGTTCAATGTTGGTTTGGCGGGAAGAGCGTGCCCGTTTAGAGCGACTGCACCAGGGATTGCAGGCGAGAGGCGATTTCGGCTGGCGGAGTGTCTGGCGGAAAGGTGACCGGCGCGCCGAGCTGGACGGTGAGTTCGCCGACATGCGCGAGTCGGCGGTGCTCGCGCTTCATCTTCCAAAGGCCGTCGATGCGTATGGGAATGATGGGCAGGTTCAGATTTTGCGCCAGCAGACCGACACCAGGCTGAAAAGCCACCATGCCGGGAGTGTCGCGATCGTTGATAACGCCCTCGGGAAACACCAGCACACTGTAGCCGCGGTCGGCGGATTCTCCGGCGAAACGAAAACTTTCGCGAAAGCCGGAGAGCTGCGGAAGCGGGAAAACATTGAACAGAGCGACCAGCAGGAAATAGCCGATCTGCCAGAGCCAGCGCTTCGCAAAAAACCAATCGTCGGGCGGGTGACGAAAGGAGCGCAAATTTTCGCCGCCCATCGCAGTGGCCAGTCGATCGCGAAAGCGTGCGGGCAGGGCGTACAGAATCAGGCCAATGTCGGCGCGGCGGGTGGTGTGGTTACAGACGATCAGAACGGGACCTTTGAGGCTTGCCAGATTTTCGCGCCCAACAACACGCGGATGAGCGAGCAGAAGCGTGGCAGGCCAACTCAGCGCGTAATAAATCAACAGGCGAAACAGACGCACGGGAGCACGCTGCGCCCAAACCGGATAAACGAAATCCGTGCGCTGGGCGGAGGGCTGCAAGAGCAGCTGCTGGATTTCGGCGACGGATTTCGCGTTGGCAAACTGCGTTTCATTGAGTTCCACGTTATAGCGATGTTCAAGCGAGGAAAGCAGTTCGATGCGGTCGAGCGAGGAGAGATCTTTGAGAGACGTGTCCGGTGGAAGCGAGGTTGAAGATGCGAAGGAAGACAGCAAATCCCTCGCTTCGCTCGGGATGACATTTCCACTTGCGTTCAGCATGGTTGCGGCGCGTGAGGAGATCAGGGAAAGGCGCGGCTTGCCGGTGGGAGTGCGGGGAAAATCGGGCTCGGGCCAAAGCAGCCAACGGCGAATGCGCTGGTATTCGGCAAGAGAGGTGTTCGCGGCATCGACCGCGGATTGCGGCTCTCCGTTTTGGCTGGCGGCGTTTTGCAAAACCAGCATGGCGCACGGCTCGGCGTTGCCGCTGATCTGAAGTGGCACGACCACCGCGTCGCGGATCGCCGGCTGCCGGCGCAGGGCCGCTTCGAGGTCTTCGGGATAAACATTCAACCCCGCGGGCGTCACGATGACGTTTTTCTTACGGCCGCGGAAGCGCAGATTGCCCTCGGCATCCATCTCGCCCAGATCGCCCGTATGCAGCCATCCTTCGTTTCCCTGGCCCAGCGGACGAAGAGCGCCCTTCTCCCAATAACCCGCGGAAACATTTTCGCCGCGCACCAGGATTTCGCCGTCCGGCCCGAGCCGGAATTCCCGCCCGGGAAGAACTTTGCCGACCGATCCTTCCGTGGCGTGAAATGGATCGTTCAAACTGATAAGCGAAGCGGTTTCCGTCATGCCATAACCCTGCACCACGGCGTAGCCGATGCGTTTGAAAAAATCCTCGGTGTCGGAAGAAAGAGAAGCGCCGCCGGAGATGAACGCCCAGAATTTCCACCCGAGAAGAGAATGCAAGCGGCGAAAACGCCACGGTCGAAACCAAAACCACTCGTCTTTCCCGGCGGCATAGGCGGAGTTGAACCACTTCCGCCAGCCACGCGAATCAATTTCCCGCTCGAGTCCATTGCGCAGAGCATCCAGCATGCGCGGCACGGCAACGACGATCGTGGCGCGCTCCTGCTTGATCGAACGAAGTATTTCCGTGGGCAAGGCCGAATTTTCGAACACGATGGCCGCACCAAGAAAAGAAGGAACGAAAAGCGCCATGAACTGGCCAAACACGTGGCTGAGCGGAACCGTGGAAACAAACCGTAACGGATGAACCCAGCGCTCGTAACTGCGATATTCGTTGATGCTCTGCTCGAGCGGTTCGAGGTTCGCGAGGAAGTTACCGTGGGTAAGCACAACACCGCGAGGCTCGCTGGTGGTGCCCGAAGTAAACAGGATTTCTGCCACGTCGCTTCGCGCGGGTTCGCGGATGGCTCGGCCGTTGCGCTGGCTGCCGCGGAACCAGCAAGCTGGAGGCCGTAAACAAGCGAAGGTTGGCCAAGGGCAAAGTCGGGTTGCGTTGAGTCGCGAAGAATCAGTTTCACTTGTGCATCGCAAACGACGCGCTCCACGAATTCGCGGCTCGCGCCCGCATCCATGGGCACAACAACAGCTCCGCGCAACAGAATTGCCCAGAAGCTCGCCATCCAGTCAGACGAGTTCGCGCCCCAGAGGAGAACGCGATCGCCCGAACTAACGCCTTGGGCAGCAAGAAGATTGCTCAAGGAAATGGCTTGTGCGTGCAGCTCAGAATAGGTAACGCGTTGTCGGCGATAACCGCGCGTCTCGACAACAGCCGTGTCGCGACCAAGCTTTTTGAACTGGTCGAACAGAGATAGGAGATTAGCGCGCGCCATGAGTTAGAAGTCTCTCCGCGGGAAAGTCCTAATCATACGCCGGATGGAGGATGGAACCGGGATCTGCCTCGTCGATCACCTGATGTAGAAAACGAGCGCCTGGGTGCCACCTGAGCACCTTTCACTGCATCAGATTAGGGACTGGTGATGAAGCCCGCTAAAATCTTAGGGTTCCGGGAAGTGTTGCTTCTCAGGTACACTAGAGATTCGGGGGCCGGGGTTCCCGCATCTAAAGTTGAAGTGAAGGCTCATAGGGGAAGGAATGCCTGTACCTGTATCCCAAGCATGGACGGTTGCAAGTTACGTCCTGAAACAGAAGATCAAGGGCCGTAAACAGTATCCGCTGGTGCTGATGCTCGAACCGCTGTATCGCTGCAATCTGGCGTGCGCGGGCTGCGGGAAAATCCAGTATCCGGCGCATGTGCTGAAGCGCGAGCTTTCGCCAGAAGAATGTTTTAAGGCTGTAGAGGAGTGCGGCACGCCGATGGTGTCGATCCCCGGCGGCGAGCCGCTGATGCATTCGCAGATCGAGAAAATTGTGGAAGGGTTGGTAGCGCGGAAGAAATACATTTATCTCTGTACGAACGCGCTGCTTCTGAAAGAAAAGCTGCACCTGTTCAAGCCCAGCAAATTCCTGACATTTTCCGTCCATCTGGACGGCCAGAAAGAACACCACGACTTTTCCGTTTGCCGCGAAGGTGGATACGAACTGGCAGTGGAAGGCGTTCGCGAAGCGCTGAAGCTTGGCTTCCGCGTCACCACCAATACCACGCTGTTTGACGGCGCCGATCCGAACAGCGTGCGCGCCTTCTTCGACGAGATGATGGCACTGGGAGTCGAAGGAATGATGCTTTCGCCCGGCTATTCCTACGATAAAGCCCCGGACCAGAAACACTTTTTGGGGCGGGCGCGGACGCGGCGGCTTTTCCGCGCGATATTGTCAAATCGAAAGGCGTCGTGGCAATTTAACCAATCGATGTTGTTTTTGGAATTCCTGATGGGCAAGCGCGATTTCAAGTGCACGCCATGGGGAATGCCCACATATTCGATCTTCGGCTGGCAAAAGCCGTGTTATTTGCTCCAGGACGGCTATGCGGAGACGTTCAGCGAGCTCATGGAGACGACGGAGTGGGCCAATTACGGCACGGAATCCGGCAATCCCAAGTGCGCGAACTGCATGGTCCACAGTGGATACGAAGCATCCGGTGTGGATTACACGTTCGGCTCCTTCAAGGGATTGCTGGCCGCGGCCAAAGCCACACTCTTTACGCGCAACACGGATGAAGGCGCGATCGCATTGCTGAATGAACCGGTAGCGCCGGTGCACTCTTACAATCCCCTGGTACAAATCGAAAACAAGAGCGGCAAGCTTGAGGAGACGCGCGCGTGACCGGCCCGCGCCACGCCGATCGTCCCGAGCACGTGCTGCATCCAGATGAACTGGAAGTTGCGCCAGGAACGGCGCACGAAACGTTGCAAGGCTGGGTTCCCGAGCTCGCGAATGAACAGGAACTGCGCGAAGCCCTCGAGAAAGCGTTCGATTATCGCGGGGATGTGCAGGTAACGCGCAAAGACGGCTCCAAGGTCGAAGGTTACATTTTCGATCGCGCTATGGGGAATACCCTGACGGATTCCTTTGTGCGAGTTTTGCCAAAAGATTCCAACCAACGGGTGAAAATTACCTACTCGGATATCGCCGCGCTCGCGTTTACCGGCAGAGACACCGCAGCGGGAAAAAGCTGGGAAGCTTGGGTCAAAAAGTATTGGGTTAAGAAGGAAAAGGGCGGAGAAGACCTGAGTTTACAACCGGAATCACTGGACGACTAAAACGTCGGCCCGGCGAGTGTAGAAAGCACCTCACCGGCACTAATCCATTTAAAATAAATAGGATACAAGAAACGGGAAGCTGCGGGTGTGTCCACTCCGATATGGACAATAAGCCCTTATCTGTGATAGTGTTAGGTATAGCGTTTGTTGCTCTTGTACTACCTTTTGACTCGTTCAGGGGGCTGTGAGACGCAAACTCGCAGCCCCTTTTTATCGGGGCTAGAGGCATTCCCGGGGCTTGGGATAACTGGGCCATGGGGCCAAGAGAGGCAAAGCAATTCAATTTCGAGGTTCAGCAGTGAAGGAACAAGGAACAGTGAAGTGGTTCAATGCTTCGAAGGGTTACGGGTTCATCCAACGTCAGACTGGAGAAGATGTTTTCGTTCACTTCTCCGCCATTCAGATGGACGGTTACAAGTCCCTGAATGAAGGTCAGGCGGTGGAGTTTGAAGTTAAGAAGGGCCCGAAGGGCCTTCAGGCGGAGAACGTTACAAGCCTCTAGCCTGTGAAATCGGGAGGTCCCCGAGGGGTCGGGGACCTCTCAGTTAGAGATGAGAGCACGAAGTAAAACGAGACAAGTCGCGAGACGTTCCAAGGAGGCAGTTGTGCAAGTAATGCAGGAAGGACAGACCATCAAGCATGACCTATTCGGCCTGGGGATCGTAACCGCTTCCGATCCCGAGCGCACCGCCGTTGACTTCGATGACCATGGACCGAAGCTGTTCGTCACCAGCATGTTGTCCGCTGAACTGATCGGCGAAGCGCCCGCCACTCCGCCCAAAACCAAGCGCCGCCGCAAAGCCTCGACCGCAGCGAAGGCCGCCAAGAAAGCCGCCGCCGCAGTCGCCGCCGCGAAGTAAAGCACGCACGGAAGTTCAAGTTAAGCAGGAAAACCCCTTCAGTAGCGCCAGACATGGCGCAGGGGTGTGTTTGAACGCATCCCCGAGACGCGTCACCCTAAATCATGTATCCAAGCGGTGACTGACCGATTCGCGTCGCCGCCCGCAGGATTTCCTCGAAATACCAACTCCACAGCTAAACTGAGTTCAACAGGCCCGCGTTCCTATCTGAATTTCCTGAAAGCAAAGGAGACCGCAAATGAAAAGGCTGCCGAACCAGGCTTATCGCTGGTGGGCTTTGTTGTCTCTCTCGTTTTTGCTTGGCGCAGGGGGATTGAACGCGCAGGCGCCCGGTGTCACCGACAAAGAAATCTCTATCGGCTCTTGCTCGGCGCTAGAAGGTCCGTCTGCATTTCTCGGCCGCGAAACTGTCATCGGCGGGGAAACCTACTTCCAGGTGGTGAATGAAGCCGGCGGCATAAATGGTCGCAAGCTACGGCTGTATTCCTTTGACGACAGTTACGATCCGGCAAAGGCCCAAGTCTGTTGGGACAAGCTGATGGTGCAAAAGGTGTTTGCCATGGCTTTTTTTGTGGGCACACCTACGGCCGCGAAATATGTTCCGCTGGCGGACTCCAACGAGATTCCGCTGGTGGGATTATTTACTGGCGCGCAAACGCTGTACACGCCTTTGCGGCGATGGGTCATCAACGTACGCGCGTCTTATTTTGACGAGACCAAAGAGCAGGTCGACGGTCTTCTCGACACACTGCACTACCGCAAAATTGGTGTGATTTATCCCGATGATGCTTTCGGCAGCGCAGTATTGCAGGGAGTGGAGGCGGCGCTCAAGGCCAATAGCTCGCAGGCCGTAGCGACGGCTTCATACCCGAGGCAATCGACGCAGGTCGCAGCGGCAATCGATAAGGTGCGGGCCGCCAACCCCGATGCGGTCGTCGTGGTGGGACCATCAAATACGGTGGGACCGATCTTGAAACAAGCTCACGGCAAGGGCTGGAAGCCACTCTTTCTGACCGTGTCGTTCGTGGGAACGGACGAACTGATCCAGGATGCGGGCGCGGATGCCGAAGGAATGGTGATCACACAAGTGGTACCGCCGTATTATCTGACGGATTTGAAAACCGTGGCGATGTACCGTAGGGCGCTGCAGAAATATTCACCGAATGCGCGGCCTAATTTTGTGAGCCTGGAAGGATTTGTGGATGCGATGGTGCTGGCGGAGGGCTTGAAGCGCGCCGGGAAGGATCTGACGCGCGAGGGTCTGATTCATGCGATCGAAGGAATGCACGATGTTGATATGGGTCTAGGACCGGAGCTGAAATTGAGCTACTCCGCGCGGTCGCACAAAGGCTTCGATCACGTGATACCGACGGTGGTTCGCGGCGGGAGAGCCGTGCCGTTCACGGACTGGTCAGTTGTTGCGCAGAAGTAGAACTGCGCGGGACTTCGAAGTATAAAACGCAAGCTAGCGGATGGCGGATTCGGCCTGGTCGAAGGCGTGATAAGAGGAACGTACGAGCGGGCCCGATTCCACGTGCTTAAAACCCATTTTTTCGCCCAGCCGTTTGTACTCCGCGAATTCGTCCGGGTGCACAAAACGAATGACCGGCAGATGCTCGCGCGTGGGCTGCAGGTATTGCCCGAGGGTGAGAATGTCCGTGCCTTGAGCGGCGAGATCCTGCATGGTGGCGAGGACTTCGCTTTTTGCTTCGCCTAACCCCAGCATCATGCCGGTTTTCGTGGGGACGTCCGGGTGCGCTTGCTTGGCGCGGCGCAGCAATTCGAGAGAGCGTTCGTAGAGGGCGCCTTTGCGTACCTGGCGATACAGCCGGGGAACCGTCTCCGTATTGTGGTTCAGGATATCGGGCTTCACCGCGAGGACGGTTTCCAGGGCGTTCCAGTCACCGCGAAAATCGGGAATCAGAACTTCCACCTTGCAGCCGGGAACTCGGTTGCGAATTTCCTGGATAGTCCGCGCAAAGATGCTGGCGCCGCCATCGGGTTGATCGTCCCGATTGACGCTCGTGACCACCGCATAGCGCAGCCCCATGCGGGCGGTGGCTTCGGCGACACGAAGCGGTTCTTCTTCATCCGGCGGACCGACGGGTTTGCCGGAAGGCACCGCGCAGAAACCGCAGGCGCGCGTGCAAATGTCCCCGAGGATCATGAAGGTGGCGGTGCCATGTTCCCAGCACTCGCCCATGTTCGGGCAACGCGCGGACTCGCACACCGTGTGCAAATCCAGGGTGCGCATAATGCGCTTCAGATTCTGATAACGATCGCCGCCAAAAAACTTGACCTTCAGCCAATCAGGCCGAGGATGCCCATCCGGCGCAGGTACCGGCGGAACGACGCCGTTGGAGATGATATTAAAAGGTGAGGCCATGGGATCGCTTGCAATCCCCATTTTACGCGGAAAGGCGGGTGCGGACAAAGCGGCTTTGCGGGCACTTCCGCAGTTTTGAGGCGTCGGAATAGACAACCGCAGAGAAGGTGACCCATGATTCGACCTGCCGCCGTTGTCGTGAGTTTTTTGTTGCTTTCTCCCGTGGCATTCAGCCAAAAATCAGAATCGGACCCGCAAACGATGCAATAATTCGGCAGCTTCGGCATGACCCGCAAACCGCGGCATTCGCAGCGCGGCGGGCCCAGATTGTGATTTACCAGCTGCACGAGGAAACGGCTGCCGTCGAGCAGGCGTCGGAGAAATTGGAAAATACGAAAACCACTCTCGCTCCGGTGCACGCCCAGGCAGAATTTCAGGCGACGCAGATCAAAGGTCTTGAGGAATACCGTGACAGCGTTGCGAACGACCAACAGAGAAAACAAGTGGACGATTCCTTAACCAGGAGGAGGGAGCAAGTGGACGCATGGGTTGCGCAGGAGCAGGAATTGACGGGAATAGCTCGAGCCGACCAGGCGAAGATGGAGCGATCTGAGAGATCGGGCGCAGACCGCTGAAGCGAACAACCGATAAAGGTCCAGGTTACAATCGGAGCTGGCAGGTGGCTGAAAAATCAGAGAGGTTGGCGCGAACTGCGCACAAAATCGCGCAGGGTGGTGACGTTCGGACCATAGGCGCCGATGCGCCCGGCATCGACTGGCAGCCCTAGGCGTTCTGCAAGATCCAAATCCACCCCCGCGTCATCCAGCTCTGAAAGGCTGAAACCCGCAGCAGGTTGCACGCGGTTCATCCCCGACGGATACACGGGGCGTGGTGGACGGTGACGCTGCCACGGCCGGCGCGCCAGTTCGTAAAACTGCTTCCAATCGCGTTTGTGCCAAGTGTGCATCGTTGGTTTACTTCGCCCTTCTTAGATGCGGCAAAAGCCTGACAAGGTTCGATACCTGGCAAAAGCCGAATCCCGTTCCGTGTGCCGCGCGGGGAACTGCGTGCGAACTGTCCCTCTTATAGTCTCCAGGCGAGAGCGAGCGAAGGAAATTCTTCGCCTGGTGTTTCAAACACGTCAACTCGTGGAATGTTTCGGTCACTGTTTTTGCTTCGGAGCGAAGTGCCGAAACCAAGAGCCCGGGAGTCGGGAGAGGGCGGCTCTGCGGATAAGCTCGGTCTCTTCAATTCGGCGGGATAGTACATGCAAAGGCGAGGCCATGGCCAGTGAAATTTCAGCGGCCTGTGAAAATCAGAGTGAGCTTAGAAAAACTCAGAAGCAAAAAACGGGGCACACCTAACGCGAACCTTAATACTTTGGGCGGAAACTCGCGCTTCGGGAGCACGCGCAACCGTCCCGAAGCATAAAAACTGGTGAACTGAGGAAGAACAGTAGGCGCGTTACCAGCGGTTTCCGCGATCTCCGCGGTCTCCGCGATCGCCACCACGGCCACCGCCGCGTCCGCCGCGATCGCCGCCGCGTCCGCCGCCATAACCGCCGCCACCGCCGCCACGACCTCCGCCGCCACCTGAGCGTTCCGTCTGCGGGCGCGCTTCGTTGACAACAAGGTTCCGGCCGCCAAAGTTCTGACCGTTCAGACTGGTGACGGCGCGATCCGCTTCTTCATCATTAGCGATTTCGATGAACGCGAATCCGCGCGACTGTCCTGTAAAACGATCACGAATCAGGCTGATAGCCGATGGGCTGATTCCCAACTGTCCAAACCACTCTTGTAATTGTTCTTCGGATGCATTAAACGGAAGATTACCGACGTAAAGCTTCTTCACCTGCGAACTCCTTCTGCCCGGAACCTAAAACAACGAGTTGCGGAGCGCACTGAGGATACCTTTTCCGCCAGGAGGCAAACCGAGAGGGGTGTGCCGGAGCGGGCAGGGGTGGCTCAGTGGTCCCGTGAATGGTCTCGAAAAATCACAGGATTTGCAACCAATATTCTGGACAAAAAAGGTCCGGTACTGTACCGCCGGGTCGGCCGGAGTTAGCGAAACAAGGACGTATGCGCAAAGGTACAGGGTTCTGCGGGCCTAGCTACTGTCTTCATTGTAGGAGCGTTCAGGTTACGTGCGATAACTGGCGTTAATGCGCACATATTCGGCGGTGAAATCGCAGGTCCAGTAACGCGCCATGGCCCGGCCGGCGTGCAGATTCACCACGATATGGACGCTCTTTTCCAGCAGGCGCTTGCTTGCTGCGCGCTCGTTAAAGTCCAGCGGCTGGCCCCGGCGAAGGACTGGGATTCCCGCCATGTGAATGTCCACACGATCGGGATCGAACTTCACACCGGCGCGTCCGGCAGCGGCGAAGATGCGGCCCCAGTTGGGATCGCCGCCGGCGAAAGCAGTCTTGACAAGCGGAGAAGTGGCGATGGTTTGTCCGATGCGGCGTGCAGCGCTTTCCGATTTTGCGCCACGCACTTCGATTTCGATTACGCGCTGGGCGCCTTCCCCATCCGCCACGATCTGCAGCGCCAGGGAACGGCAGACTTCCTCAAGCGCCATTCGAAAAGCGCGGTGCGCAGCAGAACCTGTTTTGATGGTGGGCGCACCGGCAGCGCCATTGGCCAGCACCAGAAGCGTGTCGTTCGTGGACGTGTCGCCGTCGATGCTGATGGCGTTGAAGGTGCGCGTGGTCACATCGCGAAGCGTCTTCTGCAGCAGAGACGGAGAAATGTTTGCATCCGTGGCGACGAACGCAAGCGTGGTGGCCATGTTCGGGTGAATCATGCCCGCGCCCTTGGAACAGCCGACCAGATGGATGCGCTTGCCCCCCATTTTGAAGGAGGCCGACTCGGTTTTCGGGCGAGTGTCCGTGGTGCAGATCGCTAAAGAGAATTCAGCAAACGAGCGCGCGGAAGGACGGCGATTTTTCGTGATACCGGCAAGCGCGCGAAGAATCTTTTCCACCGGAAGAGGCACGCCAATGACGCCCGTGGAGCACACGGCGACTTCCTCTGGCCGGCAACGGAGATGGCGTGCCGTCTCCTCCACAGTTTTCACCGAGGCAGCGTAGCCAACCGCACCGGTGGCGCAGTTGGCGTTGCCTGCATTCACGATGACGGCGCGCATGCGGCCCTTCGAAGCTTTCAAATGCGCCTTGGAAACGACTACGGGAGCAGCAACCACAAGATTTTGCGTGAACACGGCCGCGGCGGACGCCGGCACATCGCTCGAAAGCAGGGCCAGGTCAAGAGCGCCGGTTTTTTTCAGGCCGCAGGCGGTGGCGGAGAACCGGAATCCGTGAGGCAGCGCCGCTTCGGAAGGGGCTTGTTTCATGGGCGGGGGATCCGCGGGGCGAACGCGAACGTCACGGAAGGGACCTCCGATCCTCCGCGTGATAGGAGGCAGTTTCGACGATGTATACGACGGAGCCGACGCTCATGAATGTTTCTCCTGTTGTGCGAGATTTTGTTCCAGCTGCGCGATGGCAGCCAGAACGGAAGTTTCGGCGGTGCCACCGGGAACCAACTTGGACGAGATGGCGCCCTCGACAGATAGGCTCTGCAGAAAATCGTCCCCGAACTGAGGCGAGATTTTGCGAAAGTCGCTGGGAGAAAGGTGCACCCAGGACTTTTCCTGTTTTTCCGCTTCGCGCAAAACCTGCCCGATAAAATCGTGAGCCTGGCGAAACGGCACGCCGCGACGGACCAGATAATCGGCGGCATCCGTGGCCAGCAGGGAAGGGTTGGAAGCGGCAGCGCGCAGCCGCGGTTCGCGAAACTTTGTGAGAGAAAGAGCGCCCGTGGCCACGGCTAGCATGTCGTTGATCTGGTCGTGCGCGGCAAACAGCGCTTCCTTGTCTTCCTGCAAGTCGCGCTGGTAGCTGGTGGGCAGCCCTTTTAGCGTGGTGAACAACGCGAAAAGCGCGCTGGTGATGCGACCTGTTTTCCCGCGTAGAAGCTCCCACGAATCGGGATTTTTCTTTTGCGGCATCAGGCTGCTGCCGGTGGAATATTCGTCGGGCAGGATCGCGTAGGAAAATTCCTGGGAGGCGAACAGCACAAAATCTTCCGCCAGTCGCGAAAGGTGCGTGGCGATGCCGGAAAGTGCGAAAAGATAATCGAGAGCAAAATCGCGATCGCTAACGGCGTCGAGGCTGTTGGCGGTGATGCGGGAAAATCCGAGATCGTGAGCCAAGGCATTGCGATCGATCGCAAAGGCACAACCGGCCAGAGCGCCCGACCCCATGGGGCAGGCGTCAGAGGAAACGGCAGCGTTTTCGACGCGCAGAAGATCGCGGGAAAAGGCTTGCGCGTGCGCCATCAGGAAATGCGCCAACAGAATCGGCTGGGCATGCTGCATGTGCGTCATGCCCGCCATGGGAATCTTCAGATTGGCTTTTGCCTGCTCGGCGAAAGCGCGAACAAGCGCGAGCAGCGCGGTGCGAATTTCCCGAGCGGCCTCGATGACGAACAGACGAAAATCGGTGGCGACCAGCTCGTTGCGGCTGCGGCCGGTGTGCAACTTCCATCCGAGCGGGCCGAGCTCCTCCACCAACGCTTTTTCCACGAAATGGTGCACATCTTCGGCGGAGGAAGAAGCCAGCCAGACAGGATCGGTTTCGGCGCGCCGCGCAATTTTGTCCAGAGCGGCGACGGTTTGTTGCACTTCGGACTCATTCAAGATTCCGGCGCGCTGCAAAGCCTTGGCCCAGGCGCGATCAACTGCGATTTCGTAGGGCAGCAGCCGGCAATCGAACGCGAAGGAGTTCTGAAACGCGTCGAATAGCGCGTCGGGCGCTTTGTCAAAGCGGCCACCCCAGAGCCGGTCATCTTTGCGTTCAGTCGTCATGAAAGTTGTTCGTAAGTTTTACGTTCAATTTGTGATGCTTCGGTTGAGATCCTCCGGTACGCAGACTACGCTTCCCTCAGGATGACAACGTTATTTTCGCTTTGACCTGCTTCAGGCTTTGGAGCTTTCGGCTTTGGGTTTCGGTCGCACGGTTACCGGCAACGCGAACAGATTGATGAAGCCTTCGGCATCCTTTGCATTGTAGCGGCCCATGGTGAAGCTCGCGAGGTCCGCGCGATAGAGCGAATAGGGCGAGAGGCGCTTGGTGACGTTCAGCGTGCCCTTCCAGAGCTTCAGGCCGACGGAACCCGTGACGTGCTGCTCGGCAACATTGAAGAACCCGTCGAGCGCTTCGCGCAGGGCCGAGAACCACAAGCCGTTGTAGACCAGCTCGGCGTAGCGCACCGACAGGGCCTGGGCAAAGTGAGCGGTTTCGCGATCGACGGTCAGGCGCTCCAGTTCGCGATGCGCAGTCGTCAGCAGCGTGCCGCCGGGAGTTTCATACGCGCCGCGGGACTTCATGCCCACCAGGCGATTTTCGACAAGGTCGGTGCGGCCGACACCGTTACGCGCGGCGATATCGTTGAGGGTGTTGAGCAGGTCGATGGGCCCGAGTTTCTTGCCGTTCACCGAAACCGGGTTGCCAGCCTCGAAACCGATGTCCACCTCTTCGGGTTTATCCGGCGCTTTCTCCGGCGAAACAATCCATTGCCACATAGCTTCATTCGGAGCATTGGCGGGATCTTCGAGTTCGCCGCCTTCGTGGCTGAGGTGCCAGATATTGCGGTCACGGCTGTAAATATTCTTCTTGCTCTGCTCGACGGGCACATTGTGCTTCTCGGCGTAAGCGATGGCGTCTTCGCGGGAATCGATGTCCCACTCGCGCCAAGGCGCAATGATCTGAACATTCGGAGCGACGGCCTTATACGCCAATTCGAAGCGCACCTGATCGTTGCCTTTGCCCGTACAGCCATGGGAAAGGCCATCGGCGCCAAGTTGCAGCGCAAGTTCCGCCTGACGCTTGGCAATGACCGGTCGGGCCATCGAGGTGCCCAGCAAATAGGTGTGCTCGTAAACCGCGCCGGCTCGCAGCGTGGGCCAAATGTAATCGCGAATGAATTCTTCGCGGAGATCTTCGACCTGAGCCGAGACCGCTCCCGTGGCCAGAGCCTTTTTGCGGGCAGCTTCCAGATCTTCCTGCTGGCCAACGTCGCCAATCATGGCAATCACCTCGCAGCCGTAGGTCTCACGCAGCCACGGAATGATGATGGACGTATCGAGTCCACCGGAATAGGCCAGAACAACTTTTTTCGGCTTCTCTAAGGGCTGTTTCACTTCGTTCTCTCTCCTCGATAAACTACAAAATTTCAGGTGTACAGCGCGTGCAGAATTGCCTTCTGCACGTACATACGATTTTCGGATTGTTGCAGCACCACGGAATAGGGGGCGTCGAGCACTTCATCGGTCACTTCCGCGCCGCGATGCGCCGGAAGGCAATGCATGAACACGGCGCCCGGAGCCGCCTGTTCCATGAGTTTGCGATTCACCTGATAGGGCTTGAACACCTGGCGGCGGACCTTTTCTTCAGCTTCAAAGCCCATGCTGGTCCAGGAATCCGTGTACACCGCTTGGCAGCCGTTCACGGCTTCCTGAGGATCGGTGAAGAGTTCGATTTTGGCGCGTGTTTCCTTGGCAACGCGCTTGGCATCGGCCAGAACATCGGCATCCGGCGCGTAATTTGCGGGAGTCGCGATACGAATGTGCACGCCGAGGCGAGCCGCCAGATAAACGAGAGAATGGCTGACGTTGTTGCCATCGCCCACATAGGCAAGCTTGAACCCTTTGAGCGAGCCAAACTTTTCTTCGAGCGTGAAGAAATCGGCCAGAGCCTGACAGGGATGAAACTTGTCCGACAGTGCATTGACCACCGGAATCGTGATGGTGGCAGCCATTTCTTCCAGCACGCGCTGCTCGTAGACGCGCGCGACGATCCCTTGCACCCACTGCTCGAGGTTCCGCGCCACGTCGGGAATGGATTCGCGTTCGCCGAGCCGCGCCTGCGTGTGGTCCAGAAAAACCACGAAGCCACCCATGCTTTGAATGCCAACTTCAAAGGTAACGCGCGTGCGCAGCGAAGGCTTCTCAAAGATCAGCGCGATGTGCTTGTTGCGAAGCACGGAGGCATAGCGCGAGGGGCGCGCCTTGATGTCTGCGGTGCGATCGACGAGGTCGCGGGTCTCCGCGGGTCCCCATTCGGCGCCGGTGAGAAGATCCTTGGCGATCGGGATGGTGAGCGATACGGACGTTGCGGTCATTATTTATTCTCCATAAAACGAAACTAGACAAACGCTTGAGATGCGAGTCCCGCGGACGATGATGCACGCAAAACTCGTGTACCAGGTAAACTCGAGAAAGAATTCTTGTTAGAAGATTCTGCGAAAAGCTGCGGATCCAGAACCGCAGCCGCGGAATCGCCGCCCACAATGTGGACTTCACTCACGCCGCCTTCCAACGCGCGCTTGGCGGCTTCCAGTTTGAGCACCATGCCGCCCGAAACCACGCGCGCCTGGACGAGACCCTCGACCTCCGCACAGGAAATTGCGGAAATGACATTTTCGCCGTCCAGAACGCCGGCGACATCGGTGAGATAGATCAGGTGGTCCGCGCCGATGAACTCGGCAGAAGCCGCGGCCATGTGATCGGCATTGATGTTGTAGAGCTCGCCGTCGGCCCCTAGTCCGAGGCACGCTGCCACCGGCAGCAGATTTTCGCGCCAGAGCGATTCGAGGAAAGACGTTTTCACGCCAGTGAGATAACCGACGAAACCGAGGCGCCCTTCGACGTCGTTGTGAACCAGCGGAGCGGCGGAGAAACAGGCCGCATCGGCAGCGGAGATTCCGATGGCGGGTTGGCCGGCGGCGGTGATGGAAGCGGAAAGGCGCTTGTTCAGAAGACCGCCAAAAACCATTACGGCGACGTCGCGGGTTTCACGGTCGGTGACACGCAGGCCTGCAACGAATTTACTTTCGATGCCCAGCCGCTTCAGCGTGGCTGTGAACAGACGGCCGCCGCCATGGATGACCAGGATTTCATGGCCATGGCGCGCGAGCCCGGCGACATGCTGCGACAGAGACTGAATCGTGGCCACATCTTCGAGCAAAGCCCCGGCAAATTTGATGACGATTCTCATAGCAACCCTGTTTGCTCCTCGATACCCAGCATAAGATTCAGATTTTGCACGGCCTGCCCGGCGGCGCCTTTGCCAAGATTGTCCAGACAGGAGATCACGATCAGGCGCTTGCCATCGCAGTCCAGCGCGAAGCCGATGTCGCAGAAGTTGGTGTTGGCCACGTGTTGCAGTTCTGGCAATTTGCCCGCGGGCCACACACGCACCAGGGGCTTGTCCGTAAAATATTCCCGGTAAAGTTTCTGAATACTGTCGGGAGTTTGTTTTTCGGCGAGCGAAACATAAATGGTCGAAAGAATGCCGCGCGCCACGGGAAGCAGGTGCGTGGTGAAAACCACCTGCGATTCGGGCAGGCCCGTGTGTTCCATAATTTCGGGCGTGTGGCGATGCGAGAAAAGATTGTAAGCGCGGAAGTTTTCGTCGACTTCCACAAAGTGCAAATCGCGGCGTGGATCCTTGCCGGCTCCGGTGGCGCCGGACTTGCAGTCGCAGATTACCGACTGCGAGGGCGCGACTAAGCCCGCATCCGTCAGGGGTCGCAGCGCAAGGATCACGCTGGTGGCATAGCATCCGGGATTGGCGACCAGTTTTGCCGGAGAAATGCGGTCCGCATACAACTCCGGCAGGCCATAGACGGCTTCGGGCAGCCGCGCGGCGTGTGGCGCGGGGAGCTTGTACCACGACGTGAATGTTTCGGCGGAGGCAAACCGGAATGCGCCGCTGAGATCGACTACGCGGAGGCCGGCATCGAGAAGTTTCGGCGCGATCTCCGCAGAAACTTCATGTGGCGTGGCAAGAAAAGCCGTGCCTGCGGCGCTGGAAGTGATGGCATTCATGGAAAGAGGGCGCAGAAGCGCTTCGCCGCGGGCACGCAGTTGTGGGAAAAGTTGCGAAAGGCAGTGGAAGCCGTTGGTTTCGCGCACATAAAAGGTGGGCTTGGCGATTGCCGGATGGCGGAGCAATAGCGTGGCCAGCTCAAAACCCGTGTAGCCAGTGACACCAATGACGGCGATATTCCGGGGATCCCTCATTTTACGTGCGACTCGATTTCTCTCTGAAGGGATTCGCGGCTTTTTCTGTTGGGAGTAATGATCAGAACGGTGTCGTCTCCGGCGATGGTGCCGGCGATTTCGGGAAATTTTGCGCCGTCCACGGCCGCCGCCAGGGGTTGCGCGCCGCTCGGAGGAGTTTTGAGCACCAGCAGATTTTCCGCCGGGCGAATGTCGAGCAGAAATTCACGAAGAGCGCGGGTCAGTGGAGGCACGGACGCAGATTCTTCCGGCAAGGCCGAAGGCGCGCGATAACCTTCCCTGGTTTTGACCAGTTTGAGCTCCTGCAGGTCGCGGGAGAGCGTTGCCTGGGTGACACGCATGCGCTGTTGGGCCAGCCGGCGGCGCAGATCCTCCTGGTTGGAGATGCGCTCGGCGGAAACCAGGCGAAGGATTTGTCCGTGGCGGAATGTTTTTGTGGCGCTCATACGGTTCTATTATACATTTGACTGTATATTTATACAATCCCGCATACGGTGTGTCAAATAAAATTCATGTTTCGCGCGAGTTTCTGTTCGTTTAAGAGGCACGATGATGCCTCGCCGCCATCCGTAAACCGTGACACCACGGATAGCCGCTAAAACATTGGCCGAAACGCTGTTTGTTGAAACGCCAGCGGCGCTGCGAAGAACGAAATACTCGTGGAATCTCGCGCCGAGCCAGAAAAAAGTGGCTGTTGCTCGCGCGGCAGGCCCGGCATTACAGCGGCGGCGAAGCGCACTTTAAGCGCGATCTGCACCATCGGACAGGTGGGGGCGCTGCATCATAGGGTGCAAAGCGCAGATGATTGCTGGATTTTCGGCCTTGGGGATGCTACCAATCAAGAATCAGCGGATTCTCGCCGATGAGTGAACTCTGCCACATTGCCGGATGCAAGCACGACGTGCCATACGCCCTGGCCGAACACAAGCTTTGTGTGTTGCATTTCACCCTTTCTCTCGAAGCCGGCTGCGCGGAGATGCGCCGAGAGACGGCACTGGGCAATACGCCGCACGAACGGCAACGCGAAATCATGAGGTTTATCACAGAAAACGGCGAGCGGCTCGCGCGCGTGGCCACCAGCGGATTGCACCTGACCGATGACCTGAAGGCGCGGGTGCTCAGCACGTTTCTAACCTTAATGAACCTGCGGGAAAATCTGGACCGCGCCGCGATGCGTACCCCTCCGGGCCGCAGCGGAGTACTCCGCTAAAATAAGAGTCCAATCACGCACCAATATATTTGGCGTACAGCGAGCGGGCCACGGCGGGATCTTTCGTGCCTTTCAGGATGGCGCGGCCATCGCTGAACACGGTCATTTCATAAGGTGGAATCTGAAAACGCAGAAGGAATCCGTTTTGGCGGGCGTCGGAGCCCGCCGAAGCCAGGCGATCTTGCAGAGCTTTCAAGTCCAGCGACCGGCTGCGTTCGTGAATCTGCACGGAATCCCGCCCGCACATGGTGATATGCGGCTGCGCGTCGCCAGACAAGTGAGAAAACCGCCGCTGGGCGCAAACGGTGCATTGCGGATTGCGCTCGGGATGGATGGATTGGAATCGCGCGGTCCAAACATCGCAGGAAAACAGGCGGCCGTGCAACGCGGAATGGCGCCCGGAGAGAATTTTCATGGCTTCGGCAACTTCAACCGAAGCGATCAGATTCACGATGGGGCCAAGGACCCCAATCGTATCGCAGGTTTCTTCAAGGCCTCCGCCGAGCGAAGAGTCCATCAAACATGCAAGGCACGCGGTCTGGCCGGGAAGAATCGTAAACGATAGACCGTAGCTGGCAACCGCAGCGGCATAGATCCAGGGTGTTCCCGTCTTCACCGCAAAATCGTTGACGAGAAATCGCGTTTCGAAATTATCCGTGCCGTCCAGGATCAGCGGAAAGCCAGCGAGCAACTCCTCGGCATTGCCAGAAGTCAGATCCGCGACGATTCCTTCTACCTGTACGTCGGAATTAATGGCGCGCAGAGCCCGCTCGGCTGCGACGGCCTTCGGCAAGGCCTCGCGCGCATCGGCTTCGTTGAACAAAGACTGCCTTTGCAGGTTCGAAACTTCCACAAAATCCCGGTCCAGGATGCGCAGCCTTCCGATGCCCGCGCGAACGAGCAGATTTGCGGCCGCCGCGCCGATGGCGCCACACCCCACGAGGACTGCACTCGCGGCCACCAGCCGCTCCTGGCCGTCCGGGCCGAGTGGCTGGAACAGCATCTGTCTTGAGTATTTCTGGTCCAGAGGGTGATTCACGTAAAATATAGTCCCAGCATACGAATCCCTCTCATGATAGCGCTAATGGCATCCGAGGAAGCAACGCCCGTGTGCTACCCTTCGTCTGACTAATGGAACGAATGAACTTGCTGAGGGTCAATCGTTTGCGGGTTCTAGTGCTCCTGGTGACGGTTTTGGGAGGGACGTCTGCGTGTGCCCAGCAAGCGGCTGGGGAAAAGACCCAAACGCCCGCGGCGGCGATCGTCGAGGAAGTGCGAGTCGTCGAAGAAAACAGCAAAGTGTTGAAAACGAATCCGCCAGCGATTGCGGTCAAGCCGGGCGCGCCTCTCACCGTGGATGCGGTTGCCGCCAGCATAAGGACGCTGTACCAGACGGGCGACTATTCCGATATAAAAGCGGTGGAAACTCCTGTGGCAAACGGAATCCGCTTGGATTTCGTGGTTCGCGAAAATCTTTTCTTCAACCAAATTGTGATCGAGGGACTGAAGCCGCCTCCCACGGAAGCATCGGCGACCGGGGCCATGCAATTGTCCTTGGGGCAAACGTTTCACCCAACCGATCTGGAGGAGGCCATAGCCCGATTGAAGGATACCCTCGAGGACGAGGGGCTGTACCAGGCGAAGGTCACGGTTGAACCAAAGCCATATCCGGAGACGCATCAGATGGACGTGATTGTGCACGTCGATCCGGGCCCAAGGGTTCACCTCAGCAAAGTGGAATTACAGAACAACACGGAGTATAGCGACGCGGCGCTGCTCAAGTTGTTCAAGCTCAAGCCCGGCGCCCAACTGACCATCGCGCGCGGGCAGTCGGCCGCAAGCCGAATTCGCAAATTCCTCGAGAAGAAGGGCCACTTGAGCGACCGCGTGGCGCTGCGGCGTGGCGAATATGATGCCGCCACGAATTCCATCCCGCTGACACTTGACGTGATTGCCGGGCCAATGGTGCGGCTGGCGGTTCAGGGCGCGAAGTTCTCCCCGCGCGATTTGCGAAAACTGATCCCCATCTATCAGGAAGCTTCTGTGGACGCGGACCTGCTCGAAGAAGGCAAGCGCAATTTACGGGAGAAATTGGAGCGCGAAGGTTTTTTCGACGCGACCGTGGACTACACCTTGTCCGAAAACGCGGTGAAAAGCGCAAATTCCGACTTGGAGCTGCAGGAGGAGGTCATCACCTACAAGGTGAACCGCGGAATCCCCTACAAGGGGCTGCGCATCGAGATCAACGGAAATCACTACTTTAATAAGCAATTGCTGCTGAGCCGCCTTTCTATTAGCACCAGCGCCCTGTTTGTACGGCCCCGCTTCAGCCAGCGGCTGCTGGATTCTGACGTGGCTTCGATGAAGAACCTGTACGCCGCGAATGGATTCCTGGGCGCTGTGGTGACGGCAAAGACATCGCAAGAAAAGAAAAAGTCCGGCGAACTCGTGGTGCGGTTCGAGATCAATGAGGGGAAGCAAACGCTGGTCTCCAGTTTGAAGCTGGAGGGCATGAAAGCGATCTCCGAAGAGGAACTCCGCGGCGTCCTGGGTTCCCTGCCGGGCCAGCCCTATTCGGAAGTCAGCATCGCCTCCGATCGCGACAATATCCTTGCGCTTTATTTCAGCAAGGGATTTCCGAATGCCAACTTCACCTGGAGCGCGGTTCCCGATACCGCGAAAGAATCGGATGAGGAGGGAGCCAAAAAACCGGAGAACGCGGCAAAAGGCAAAGGATCTTCTGTGGATACGAGCGCGAACGGCATTGAGCGTGCCGAGCCCGTGAAACTGACCTACATGATCCAGGAAGGCGAGCAGGTGATCGTTCACCAGGTGCTTTTGAGCGGTTATAAGCGCACGCGACGGCGGGTGATCAAGCGCCAGGTAAAAGTGGTGGCGGGAGAGCCGTTGCGCGAAGGCGATGTGGTGGAATCTCAGCAGAAGCTTTACAACCTTGGCATTTTCAATCGCGTGACCATCGATACACAAAATGCCAACGGCACGGACCCGGATAAGGATGTGGTCGTGCTCGTCGAAGAAGCCAAACGTTACACCATCGCCTACGGCGGCGGCTTCGAAGTACAGCGGTTGGCCAGCACCACCAATCCCACCGGCGGCGAAGTGGAAGCGGCTCCGCGGGGCATCTTTGAAATTTCAAAAGAGAATTTGACCGGGCGGGCTGACGCGCTGAGCTTGAAGATCCGCGGCAGCACAATTCAAGGGCGAGCGCTGCTGGCGTACACGTCGCCGGAAACTTTCAATCAAGACAACCTGAGTTTGCAGGTGACCGCTTACGTCGAAAAGTCGCAGGACATCAACACATTCACGCAAACGCGCTATGAAGGCAACATACAAATTACGGACCGGCTCACCCCGCGATCGTCGCTTCTGCTTCGCTATGCATTCCGCAAAGTGACGCTAAGCAATTTGAACGTTCCAGAGGAAGAAGTACCGCTGTTCTACCAGCCCACGTTGGTCTCCGAATTCAGCGCGTCCTGGTTTCGCGACACGCGAGACAATCCGGCCGATGCCAGCAAAGGCTCCTTCAATACCGCGGATTTTAGCGTGGCGGGAACGGCGCTCGGCTCGAGCGCCAGCTTCTTGCGCTTGTTTCTGCAGAATTCCACGTATCACAAGATTTCGCGCAACTGGAGTTTCGCGCGCTCCGTCCGGCTGGGTATTCTTGAGCCATATGCTTCGACCACCTCGCTGAGTTTCCCGGCGCAAACCGGAACTCCCTCGCCCCAGTTGATCCCCCTGCCCGAGCGCTTGTTTGCCGGCGGCGGAACTTCGCTGCGCGGTTTTGCTTTGAACCAGGCCGGTCCTCGCGATGCGCTCACGGGCTTTCCAGTCGGCGGCCAGGCCATGCTGATCTTGAACCAGGAGCTGCGCTTCCCCTTGAAGCTTCCGATCGTCGGCACCAGCCTGGGCGGCGCGTTTTTCTATGACGGCGGGAACGTCTATAGCAGGCTGGACCGCATCACGCTGCGCTGGTCGTCTCCCGAACCGATTTTCAAGGCGGCCTATCCGGGACTGCCGCCCGGTCGGTTCAACCCAACCCTGTGCGAGTACAACTGCACGAACGAACTGAATTATTTTTCCAACACGGTCGGGTTCGGCTTGCGCTATGCCACGCCGATCGGGCCGATCCGCATTGATCTTGGATACGAATTGAATCAGCCGCAATTCGTGATCCCCTGCAAGGATAACGTTGCGCTGTGCCAGCAGGGAACGCGGCTGCCCAAGTTTCAGATATTTTTTAATTTAGGATCGAGTTTCTGATGCGCCTTGGTAGAAAAATCGCGATCGCGGGCGTCGGCTTTCTCGCTTTGGCGGCGTTCGCCTGCGCGCAGGAAGTCGTCGATCGTATCGTAGCTCGCGTGGATAACGACATTATTCTGCTAAGCGATGTGCGCGAACTGGCCCGCTACCAGAATTTCGTCGACGAAAAGGCCGAGAGCGATTCCGAAATCCTCGATCGCCTGATCGATCAATGGATTGTGCGCAGCGAAGCGAAGGCGGCGTTGTTCCCGCAACCATCCGATGAGGAGGTCCAGAGGAGCCTGGCCCGGCTCCAGCGCTTATTTTCTTCGCCGGAAGAATATGAGGAGCGGAAAAAACAGGCCGGGTTGACGGATGAAGACATCATGCGCATGCAGAGATCGCAGCTGTACTTGAGCAATTATCTCGATTCGCGATTTCGCGCCTCCATCCAGGTGGATGAGAAAGATATCGAAGACTTTTACAAAACAAAAGTTATACCCAGAGCGGAAGCGCGCGGGCAGGCGCCGCCAACCCTGGACGCGGCACGCGGTTACATCCAGGAAGTCTTGGTGCAGCGCGCGATTAACGAACAGTCCAATCGCTGGTTGAAAGAGAGCCGTGCGCGGTTGCGCGTGGAGATACTATTGGACGAGAACGCAAAATGAACAAAGAGTTCCGCTGGCGGAAAATCCTGTGGGTCGAGCACCTGCTTTGGGTGCTGGGCACATGGACTCTACTGCTGATCGCCTTGGCGATCATTGCCTTCGGGAGCGGGCTGGGAAATCCGCTGCTGCGGAGGATTTTGATCAACCGCGCGGAGTCGCTGACCGGCACGCGCGTGGAAATCCGCACCGTTTCCGTTGGCTGGTTTTCGCTGAATGTGACGATCCACGGGCTGGTGATGCACGGCAAGGAGCCAGTGAGCACCGAGCCGCTCTTCAGCGTCGAGCAGGCCAACGTGGGCCTGCGTATCGATTCCTTTTGGGGCCGGCGCGTCGGGTTGGACGATCTCGTGCTGGAAGAGCCGCACTTGCATGTGCGCGTGGAAAAGGACGGCACGTCGAATCTGCCCAGTCTGCCGGCCAGCAAGTCGAACCAGCGCACTTTGCAAAAGCTGCTCGATCTGCAGGTGCGCCACGTGGCCATCAAGGACGGCTGGATTCTCTACAACGATGTGAAGTCGCTCTTCGAAGTTGAGGGCGGCGAACTGCAGCTGACGGTGAACTCGGGCGGTTCGCTCGAACAGCCGGCTTATCTGGGAACGCTCGATTGGCAATCCATCGAATTGGCAAGGCGGAGAGACGTGCCCGTTCCCGCGAACTTGACCGCAAAATTCACGCTGAACCACGATGGATTTTCGATAGACCAGGCGGTCGTCGACGTCGCGCGATCGCACGTGGACTTGCAAGCGTCCACGCAGGATTTGGTACATGCGAAATGGACCTACAAATATCGCGCATGGCTGGACTTGCTGGACCTTCGCGAGACGTTCCGCACGCCGGAAGTGCCGCTCGGGCGCGTTGACCTAAGAGGAGAAGGCACGATCGAAAATGGCACGTTTCTAGGCAAAGGCAGCTTTGCTGGAGACAACATCACGCTGGGATTCAGCGATTTCCATTCCGCCAACCTTAGCAGCCGGTCGAGCTACACACTGGAGCCCAAACAAGTGGTGCTGCCGGACTTCGCCGCTTACGCCCTGGGCGGAAGCGTGAAGGGGCGCATTACGATGCGCTACGACGGATTAGTGTTTCGCGCGGACACCAAAGTGCAGAACGTCCGCCTCTCCAGCGTGATGCCCGCGATCGATCACGCGGGATTCCCCGTGGATCAATTACATTGGGATTCCGTGATTTCCGCCGACACCGTTGAGACCTGGAAAGCGAACTTCCTGGATTTCGACATTGCCGCCCGCATGCACTGGGATGCGCCCGAAGAGGTCATGGAAGGCCACATGCCCTTAACCGGAGATTGGGCTCTGCACTATCACGATGTAACCAGCACGCTGGACATCTCGCAGGGGAATTTCGAAACGCCTACGGCGCGCGGTTCCTTCTCCGGCGTACTCGCACCGAAAAACACCGCGCTGGACACCAAGCTGGACATTGGATCACTGCTCGATTGGGACGATTTTATCCACGCCATCGCCGGCGACAAGCCTGGCACACCCGATGCCGCAGTGCGCATCGCCGGCTCGCTGCAGTGGAATGGCAAAATTACCGGGCGTTCCGGTGGCCCTCAATTTCAGGGACATTTTCACGGAGAAAAAGTCAGCTACGCCGATGTGAATATGGAGTCGATCGAAGGGGATTTGAGCTATGCCCCGGATCATCTGATCATCACGCAAGGCCACGCCGCGCGCGGGCTGATGCAGGCGGATATCGACGGCCAGTTGCAACTGACGGACTGGGAATTTCGTCCGGAAAATGAATGGTCGAGCGAACTGAATCTCGAAAAGGTGCCGATGGCGGCGCTGATGCAGATCGCGGGCATGAATTATCCGATCACCGGCGATATCACCGGTCAATTTCATGGGCGGGGAACGCGCGCGGAACCAATGCTGACGGGCGTTATGGATGTCGCCAATGCGGAAGCGTATACCGTGCCATTCAACCGCCTGCGCGGACAGCTTACCGTGATGCCCGACGAAGTGCGCCTGAACAATGCGGAATTGCGGTTTTTCCCGCCGGGAACGGAAGGGGCGGGTGGCGCGGGAATCGTCACGGGCAATGTGGCCTATCGATTTAGAGACGGCACTCTCACCACCGACCTTGTCGGGGCTTCACTGCCGTTGGCAAATTTTCGCAGGGTCAAAGCCAATAATCTTCCTCTCGCGGGGCAAATTTCGTTCCGGTTGAAATCGAGCGGACCGGTGCGCCAGCCCCAGGCAAACGGCAACTTCCGCGTCGTCGATCTCCAGGTGGGATCCGAGGTGATCGGTAGCTTTGAGGGCGATTTGAACGCAGATGGGCAAAGAGCGGAACTGAAGCTGAGCTCGGCCATGAACGAAGGCGCCGTCGGCGGAAATATTACTCTAGGGCTGGTGGCCCCGTTCGCTGTGGATGGCAAAGTTTCCATCAAGAACATGAATCTCGATCCGTACCTGGTCTCCGCGCTGCATCTGGAAAAGTTCAACGGACACGGAACGGCCGACGGCGACATCAGCATGAAGGGCGATCTGCAGCATCCGGAAAGCCTGGTTGTGGATGGGAATTTCTCGCGCCTGCTTCTGACCTATGGCGGAGTCCAACTGGAAAATTCGGAGCCCATTCAGCTGACTTCCACGCGAGACAGTTTGCAGATCAAAAGCGCGGCGCTGAAAGGCACGGATACGAATGCGACGCTTACAGGATTCATTCAATTCACGGGCCGGCGCTCGGTTTCGCTGAAACTGAATGGTTCGGTCGATCTACGGCTTCTCAACGGCTACATTCCCGATGTCAGTATGGCCGGGCATGCGGATATGAACGCCTCTTTCGACGGTACGCTGGACGGGCCGAGGATCGTCGGGCGCGTGAAATTGAATAATGTTTCCGCGCGTTCATCAGATTTCCCCACGGGACTGAGCAATGTTTCCGGAGATCTGGTTTTCGATGCCAACCGTTTGTTTTTCGAGAATGTGAGCGGGGAAGCCGGCGGAGGGAAAATAACCCTCACCGGCACCGTGAATTACTCAGACAAGCCGCTTCGCTACGACATTTCCGCGAAGACCGACCGGCTGCGCATCCGCTATCCCGAAGGAATGAGCTGGCTCATGGGCGGGTCCCTGCGCCTGACGGGCACGATGGACGGAGGATTGCTGACCGGGAAAGTAATGATTCAACGCGTCACCTTGAACCAGGGGCTGGAGTCTGCGGGCATTCTGAGCTCCAGTTCGAGTCCCGGCGGACTGGGCGGTTCCAGCTTTTTGCGGAATTTGCAATTCGACATCGAGGCGACGTCCACGCCCGATTCACGGATGGAATGGCCGGGAGCGCATCTGGAAGCAGATGCCAGCCTGCGCGTTCGCGGAAACGCCGAACATCCGATTCTGCTCGGGCATATCCACGTAATTTCCGGAGAGCTTTATTTTCACGACAGCAAATATCTCGTTAACCGTGGTGACCTGAATTTCGCGAATCCGTTCCGGCTCGATCCGGTGATCAATGTGGAAGCGACCACGACCATCCAGCAGTATGAAATCACGCTGAACTTCAGCGGGCAGGCCAGCAAAATGAGCCTGTCTTACCGCTCCGATCCCCCACTTCCGGCAAGCGACATCATTACGTTGCTGGCCATGGGACAAACAAGCACGGAGGCGACGTCGCGCACTGCCGGAGTCAACCAGCCGGGCTCCGCGGGGGCGTCAGCGCTGCTCTCAGAGGCCATTTCGAGCCAGTTGGGCGGGCGTGTGGAGCGGCTTTTCGGAATTACGCGCTTCCGTGTCGATCCCGGTTTGACCACGTTGGGAACTGCCGGTTCCGGGCAGAACGCCGCGGCGCGCGTCACGGTGGAGCAGCAAGTAACGCCGCAATTGACAGTCACGTATGTATCAAACGTGACTTCCACGCAGCAGCAGGTGATTCAGGTGGAGTACATCGTTACGCGCAGCATTTCGATTGTGGGGTTACGCGACCAGAACGGCACGTTCGGCGTCGACATCAAATTCAAGAAGCGCTTCCCGTAGTTTGCAGCAAATAATTGTGGTTCGGATTACGGCTGATCTTGCTGCTGGGCGGTCTGCTGGCCGGCATCCGGCGGCTGCGTGCTGCGCTGCGCGAGCGGCCGCCGCTGGTTGCCATTGGTCAGATGTGCATTCTGTCCCACGCCCGGATTTTCCTGCTTCGCTTGCTGCAGCGCGTCTCGTACCGCCTTGGCCGCTTCCGTGCGCGTGGTTTCCTGAATCTCCCGGAAAATCTTGGGGCTTTCCGCCGCTACTTTCTGGCCGAGCGGTGATCCGTAGAATTGCAATAGGCTTTTGATCTCTTCATCAGTGTAGTGCTTATCGTAAAGGGCGACGAGTTGCTCAGTCACGCGATCCACGTCGTAGCGCTTTTCGTATTCGTTAATCGTGGTGTTCACGAAGGCCTGGCCCTTTTCGTTGTTGGGCACGGTGGCGAGAAGCTTTTCGCGATACTGTTCGGCGGTTTGCCGCACGGAGTCTTGAACCTGGTCGCGCGCCCCGACGAGTTCGAGCAACGCGCGGATATCGGAGTCTTTCATGGGGTCAATGGCAGCGGCGGACTTTGTGCCATTCTGCTTTTCGCCGGGAGACTGCGCCGCGGCCTGCACGGAGCTGGGTGGCCCGCCCTGAATGGCTACAAAAAACATACCGACATAAATCACAATCAGTGCTAACGCCGCTTTCATCACAGCCTCCAAGCAGAAGAGCGAAAATCGGGAATGTCCGAGTTCCGTCGTTCACCAATAATTTTACGGACCGGTAAGTGCCAGCGCGCCTGCTCTGGGGTACAGTTTTGCAAGGTCGGTCACTGTTCGGAGGTGCAGGATTTGGCGGCATCTTCGGATAGACTAGCTTTGGGATCAGCCTGAATCTCTGCGGCAAGTGGTCGCGTGTGGATGAAAAGGAAGAAAGAACGCGAACTGTGGTCGAAGACTCCTATCTAGAGCAGCGCGCGGAAATGGTCGAAACGCAACTGCGCAAGCGCGGCATCAACGACGCCGCAGTGCTGCGCGCCATGACCTCCGTTCCCCGCCACGAATTTGTTCCGGAGCAGTCCCGCCGGTCGGCCTATGCCGATGAGCCATTGGCGATTGGCTGCGGCCAGACGATTTCGCAGCCCTATATCGTTGCGGCCATGACCGCGGCATTGGGATTAACCGGCTCTGAAAAGGTTCTTGAAATCGGCACTGGCTGCGGTTATCAAGCTGCTGTGCTCTCGCTGCTGTCCCGCGAGGTCTACAGCATCGAGTATCGTCCAGAACTGGCGCGCACGGCGTCGGAACGCCTGGAGCGGCTGGGATTCACGAACGTACACGTTCATTGTGGCGACGGAACTCTGGGGCTGAAGGAATTCGCGCCGTACGATGCCGTCCTTGTGGCCGCGGCCGCCCCTACCTTGCCCGAACCGCTGCTCGAACAATTGCATGAAAAAACCGGCCGCATGATCGTGCCGATCGGCGGCGAAGATCAGCAGCGCTTGTTACTGGTCAGGCGTCACGGATCCCAATATAGCTCAGAAGAACACGAGCGATGCCGCTTCGTGCCGTTGCTCGGCCGCTACGGCTGGAAGGAGTGGGGAATCCAGTGATCGCCGCCCCGGAACTCTCCATCATTATTCCTTCGTTCAATGAGGAGCAGCGGCTGCCCGCGTCGCTTGAGAAAATCGCCGATTATATCCGCAATAAGCGGCCCAACACGGAAGTGCTGGTTGTAGATGACGGGTCGACCGATCGCACCGCGGCCGTCGCCGAATCCTGGCGCGATCGCATTCCCGGCCTGCGCGTGATACCCAATGGAAGCAATCGCGGAAAGGGATTCAGCGTGCGGCACGGCTCGCTCGAAGCGCAGGGAGATGTCGCGTTGTTCACGGACGCGGACCTTTCCGCGCCGATCGAGGAAGCGGAGAAACTTTTTGCCGCGTTGCAATCCTGTGACATGGCCATCGGCAGCCGCGCCATGGACCGCAAACTGATTGAGGTGCATGAGTCGCTGTTCCGGGAATTTGCGGGAATTGTCTTCAACCGGATCGTGCGCTTGATCCTGTGGTTGCCGTTTGTGGACACGCAATGCGGCTTTAAAGCATTCCGGCGAGAGCGCTGCCGCATCATTTTCGAGCAACAGACCATCGAGCGGTTTGGCTTCGACCCCGAACTGCTGTACCTGGCGCGGCACCATGGGCTTTCGATCAGGGAAGTGCCGGTGCGCTGGGCGCATTCCCCGGCAACCAAAGTCAGCATGATGAAGGATAGCGTGCAGATGTTCGCGGACGTATTTATTATTCGCTGGAACGCCATCCAGGGGCGCTACCGCAAAGGGCATTAGCGATTATACTTTGTCGCATAAAGTACTTGACACAGCTTCCGCCTTCGCGTATTTTCCCTCTCATGCCTGCTCCGGGTTCCAACCGCGCTCTTCGCCGTGATCCTATTCCGATCGATGCCCGTGCGGCCGATCACCTCCGCTATATCCGCGAAACGATGGAGTCGGCAGCGGAATTCACCGCGGTCCCCGGTTGGGGCGGCGTGGCCATGGGGATCACCGCCCTGGCGGCGGCGTTTCTGGCGGCACGTCAGGCCACCCCACGCGCGTGGGTAGCAGTATGGCTGGCGGAAGCCTTTGTGGCCGTGGCGATTGCCGCGCCTGCCGCTGCCACCAAAGCCCGCCGTGCCAATTCCTCGTTGTTTTCCGGACCGGGCCGCAAGTTTGTGCTGAGTTTTGCGCCCCCGATCGTGGTCGGCGGACTATTAACCCTGGCCATGTTCCAATTTGGGGCGGTCTCCGCGCTGCCCGGCGTCTGGCTGCTTTTATATGGCACCGCCATTGTCACTGGAGGTGCGTTCTCCGTGCGCGCGGTGCCGATCATGGGTTTGTGCCTGATGACGCTCGGCGGGGCGGCTCTGTTTGCCCCCGCAACCTGGGGCGATCTGTTTATGGCAGCCGGTTTTGGCTTGATCCAGATTGCGTTTGGGATCTGGATTGCCTTACGTTATGGGGGCTGACGGGCGCTAGCGACGCCGAAAGGATGTATGGCGAAATCATCGACAGTGCGGCAAGAACGGGTCTCTCGCGAAGAGGGGCCGGCGGCGGTGAAGTCTACTGCGCCGCAGCCGGTTTCCTCGAACCTGGACCGGTTGATCCATGAGCGCATCCGCTTGGGCATCGTAAGCGCCCTGGCGGTGAACCGTTCGTTGACTTTCAATGAATTGAAAGCGCTGCTGAAAACCACCGACGGAAACCTCAGCGTGCACGCGCGCAAGCTCGAAGAAGCCGATTACATTGTGTGCACGAAATCGTTTGACGGACGCTTGCCCAAGACGGAATACCGGCTGACGGCGGCGGGCAGGCGCGCTCTCGAGCACTACCTCGATCACATGGAGGCGCTGATCCGGGCGACGCGCGACCGGTAAATTTTTTTGTCCTTTCACTTTGCAGTATAAAGTACATTGTAAGACGCAGCGGCGGAGAATCGACGATCATGTTCATGCCATCTGTCCTTTTGAAGCATCTTTCTGCACTTCAAACCACCACTGCGCCCGCCATTCACGTCGCCATCATTTGCGACGGGAACGGCCGCTGGGCCACCTCGCGAGGTCTGCCGCGTTCGGCCGGGCACCGCGCCGGCGCGGAAGCGGCCCGCAGTATCATCCGCAGCGCTCCGCACCTCGGTATTCACACGCTGACGCTGTTCACTCTTTCTTCCTCGAACTGGATTCGTCCGCCCGCCGAAGTCGAAGCAATTCTGAAAATCCTGAAAGACTACCTGCAGGCGGAAACCGACCACTGCCTGGACGAAGGAATCCGGCTGAGCATCATCGGCCGCCGTGACCGCTTTCATGCAACGCTGCGCGAAGCCATCGCGGAGTCCGAAGCCATCACCGCCAAAGGAAAGAATCTGCATCTGCGCCTGGCCGTGGACTATTCCTCGCGCCACTGTTTGTTTCAAGCCGCCAGCAAATTTTATAAAGCCACGAATCTTTCCACGGAAGCGTTCAGCCACGTTCTGTCGGAAGTGCAGCGAGGCGGCTCCACGGACGTGGACTTGCTGATCCGCACGGGCGGGGAGCAGCGGCTCTCCGATTTCCTGCTGTGGGAATGCGCCTTCGCGGAATTCGTATTTCTGGAGAAGCGTTGGCCCGATTTCACGCCGGTGGACCTGCGCAAGGCGATCGTGGAATTTGTGAAGCGGGAGCGCACCCGCGGCGCCCTGCCCCAGGAGCACGCCAGCTAACCAACCCGCAACAAACTCCTTTTCTGTAACTTACCGTAGAACCATGCGATTGTGCGCGCCCTGACGTTTGCCTGCCCGCCAGCGTCTATACCACAGGAGAAAGTGATGGGAACTGTGGGACTTACGCTGCGGTGGGAGGATAGAATCTCATCTGCGGCAAGCGAGGGAGGGCGGCGGGTGGAACCATCGGGAATCGCAGCCGGACAGAACCGCGGCGATAGCGCCCTTCCAGATGACGCGGCCCTGGCAGCGGGATGTTTGGCCGGGGATATGAACGCGTACGAGCGGCTGTATCAGCTGCAAGGCGCGCGGATGAGGAATTTAGCCCGCAACCTGTTGGGCTCGCCGTCAGACGCGGAAGACGCGGTGCAGGATACTTTCCTGAAAATCCAGCGAGGCATAAAAAGCTTTCGCGGACAATCTTCCTTCGTCACCTGGACATTCCGAATCCTTGTAAACACCTGTTATGACCTGCGTCGCAGCCGGGTGCGTCGCAAAGAACGGGCGCAGGATGACGCAAGCGAATCTTTGCCACGGCCGGAGCTCCGCGCTCCGGGTGCGCACCCATCGTTGCGCATGGCGCTCGAACGAGCGCTCGCCGCATTGACGCGCCACCAACGCGACGTGTTTCTGTTGTATGAAGTGGAAGGATTCCGCCACGCGGAAATTGCCGCGATGCTCGAGATCAGCGAAACTGCCTCGAAAAATACTTTGTTCCAGGCCAAGAAAAATCTGCGCGTCATGCTGGAACCTCCCCGCAGCGCGGAAGCAGGTGCGCAATGACGATTTCCTGCCAGGATCGCGAACGTATATTTCTGGATGGCTCCGCGGAAGAATGGGCGGCACTAGAAGCGCATGCGGCGTCTTGCCCGGCCTGTGCCGAACAGATTCGCGCGTGGAAGTCTTTGAGCACAGCAGCGGAAGAGTTGCGCGACTACCGGGAAAGTCCTGCATTGTGGGCAAAGATCGAAGCTGCGCTCCGCCAAGAGAAGCAAGCGCCGGAAGCATTCGGGCTTTGGGAAAAGCTGGCGCGCTGGAGCGACGTTTCCCTCGGCTGGCGCACGGCAGTGGCGGCTGCTTTGGTTCTGGCACTGGCGGTTTCTGGGATCTACGTAGTCCGCTATCGGGACCGGCAGGGGACCGGGCAAGGCCGGTTGCTGAAGAATTCCGCGCTGGCGGAAGTGGAACGGACCGAACGCGATTACATGAAAGCCATCGACAAGCTGGCAACGGAAGCGAAGCCTGAGCTCGATTCGCCATCAACGCCGTTGATGGCCAGCTACAAGGAAAAACTGATCGTGCTCGACAGCGCCATCGACGAGCTGCGCATGGAGGCGGGACGGAACCCTTCGAATGCGCATTTGCGCTACGAACTGCTGGCCATGTATCAGGAAAAGCAGGAAACGTTGCAGGAAGTTTTGGAGACGAAGCGATGAATTGTGCGGCCAGGTCCTTTTTTGTGGGAAAGTTCGGAATGGTTGTGATGGCAGGCTTGCTGACGGCTTTGCCTGTGGTCGGCGAGAGCCTAGGGCAAAGCACCGCAACCAAGGAATTCCAGAAGACGTTGACCCTCGGCGCAGGCCAGACCGTGAGCCTGACCAACAAATATGGCGATGTGCACTTTCACGGTGACAATGGCCGTGACGTGAAAATCTCCGCCAACATCCGGGTGCAGGCGCATTCGCAAGCGGAAGCGGACCGCTATGCCGATCAGGTGCGCATCGATGTGACGCAGGATTCCAACGGAATCCGCATTCAGACGATCTATCCGAGCGACGAGTCGAAGTTCTTCGTCGTTCGCATCGGCGGGCCGTCTTTTTCCGTGGACTACGACGTAACCATGCCGGCCGACGCCAAGCTGTGGCTGAAAAACAGTTTCGGCAACGTGGAAGTGCAGGGAGTGCAGGGCTGGTCCGACCTCGAAAACAGCCATGGCCAGCTGAAGTTTCGCGATGGCGGAGCGACAAAGCTGACCGATTCGTTCGGTGAAGTCGAGGCAACACGAGCCAATGGCAACGTCACAATAACCAACAACAACGGCGCGGTCACCGTGTCCTCCGTAAAAGGCACGCTGGACGTGAAGGACCGGTTTGCCTCCATTAACGTGAGCAATGTTTCGGGCGCGGTCACCATCTCCGGCGGCAATGGCCCGGTGCAGCTGACCGATGCGGGCGCGGCGAGGATCGGCAACTCCTTTGGCGGAGTGACGGCACGCAACATTCATGGGCAACTGGTCATAAATAACAATAACGGCGCGATTGACGCGGACACCGTGGCGGGCGGCGCGGAGCTGAACACAAGCTTTGGAGAGATCAGCTTTGCGAATGTCTCTGGAAACGCGCGATGCACTTCATCGAATGGAAGGGTGAGCGGCCGGCGAACCACGGGCGACGTGTACGTGAAGACGACATTTGGGGAAGTGGCGCTGGAAGAGATCGGCGGCGGCGTGGAAGTGGACGACTCCAACGGCGGAATCAACGTGCGGGATATCAAGGGCAAAGCCAGCTTCAATACTTCCTTCGGAGGCATTGAGGCGTCGGGATTGCCGAAGGGCGTTCGCGCAACCACCGGCAATGGCCGGATTTCCTTGACCGATGTAGGAGGCGATGCTTATGCCAAGACAAGCTTTGGCGCCGTGGACATTCGCCGCGTGAACGGCAACCTGACCATCGAGAACTCCAATGGCCCGGTGAGCGCAGGCGGCGTGAAGGGCGACGCTTCAGCGAGAACCAGCTTCGGCTCCGTAACGCTCGAAGATGTTGGCGGCTCCATCACCGTGGACAATCAGAACGGCACCGTGACGGTGTCCGCAGCCAGGGGCTCGTCAGGGTGCAGGAATATTTCCTTGAAGACTTCCTTTGCGCCCATGCAGGTGCGCTTGGCTCCGGACGCGAGCTACGACGTAAACGCCCGCACATCGTTCGGCCACATCTCGAGCGATCTGCCGGTAACGGCCACCGGAACCATCGGCGGCGATTCGCTCAACGGAAAAATCGGCAATGGTGGATGCACGCTGTCGTTGACCAATTCCAACGGCAATATAGAGATAGCGAAGGCGAGATAAGAATCGGCGACGATCAGGCCGGTTGCGCTTTTCGCCGTTCGCGATCCATGGCGAAAGCCTTGCGCAAGATGCGTGTAGCGGTTTCCGTCAGGTGAAACTGTTCAAGCTCGTCTTCCCGTGCCAACGCCACATCGGTTACGTCGCTGCCGGCACGGGCTTCGCCAGAGATTCGCTCGCAAAGGTAATCCACGATCACGTAATGAAACCTTGGGCCAGAGCGAGCCTTGCCGGTAGCTGGTTTTTCAGCCAGGAAGATTCGGTCGAACACCTCAATCACATCGAGGACACGCACTTCCAGCCCGGTTTCCTCCAATAACTCGCGCGCCACCCCCTGCTGCAGGGATTCGCCTATTTCCAAGGTTCCGCCCGGGATGGACCAGTGGCCGCGCAAGGGCTCCGTCCCGCGGCGTATCAACAGCGTTCGGCCTTCCTCAATCACAACACCACCGATTCCCACCACCGGCCTGTCCGGGTATTCTCTGGCCATTCCTTTTTTCTTTCACCCAAGTTGTTGGGTTACACTGGACGCCTGGCGAGAATGGTTGGGGTTGACTTTCCTCGCCGCGGTATATAATACGCCGGATGGTCTGCCCGCGGGGGTCCCGGAGGGCGTGCCATCGAGAGTCCAAATCGGAGGGACGGACCGTGCTTCGTTGCCCAGAATGTTCCGCTGAGATTGACGTGGACGAAGACGAAGTTGAGGAGGGCGAGATCTTGAGCTGCCCAGAGTGCGAAACCGAACTGGAAGTGTCACAGACTCATCCCGTGGCGCTGAATCCCATCTCCGATGAACTCGAAGACGACGACGACGATGAGGTCGAGGAAGAAGAAGAAGAGGACGAAGAAGATTTTGACGAAGACGGCGACCTCCTGGACGAGGATGAAGACGACGAGGACGACGAAGACGAGTAGCTTCGCCGGGCCGCGGGCATCCCCTAGCTCACCGCGGAACATCAGAACAGTGGGGAACTCTTTCAAAGTGTACACCGCAGGATGACCACATTAACTCCAGTCTTGTTAGCGGCAATTCTCTATATCCCCAGTTCCCTCGTGGCCCAGGAGCCTCCCTCGCCTCCTCCCGCGGCAACTCCAAGCGCACCCCCGTCCACCCCCGGAACGGGCAGTTCCTCCAGCAAAACCAAAAACCGCGCGATTCCCAGTTTTCTGATTATTGGCACGGTCTTTAACGAAAATGCGCTGTCGTTTCCCGGCGTTCAGGTTCGCGTGCGCCGCAGCGGCGAGAAAAAAGTTGTTCAGCAGACCTACACCAACTCCCGCGGTGAATTTGCGGTACGGGTGCCGCCCGGGTACGAGTATGAAGTGGTGACCCACGTCAAGAAGTACGACGATAAGATCGAGAACATAGACAGCAAGGTAGACGTGCAGCAACGCCTTTCGATCAAGCTGGAACCCAAGGGCCAAGCCAAGGCGGGAGCGAAGCAGTGAGATCCGACCGCAGGATTTCGTGGCTGCTGGCGCTGTTCTTCGCGGTCAACGCGGTGGCATTTGCGCAGGGATCGAAGAAAGACACGCAACTCCGGAGCGTCCGCGGGGTTGTAGCTGATAAGGATGAAAAGCCCATCCTGAATGCTGTCGTCTTTTTGAAGAGCTTGCGGACGAATACGGTTATCAGCCATTTTAGCGACGACGAGGGGAACTACCGGTTCACGGGTCTCGATCCGAACGTGGACTATGAGGTCTTTGCGGAGTTCGACGGCCAGAAGTCGCCCACGCGAACGGTTTCCGCCCTCGACAGCCGTAAGGAAATTACCTTGAATCTGAAGGTCGATCGCAAAAAAGGTTAACTTGCGATAACTCTTTCGCCAGAGGGTAAGGTGGCAATTTGGGGTTGTGAGGGTACCTAAAGTACACTGAAAGTCTGCCTGCGAGCAGTCCTGCTTTCAAGGCACAGCGACAATTTCAGGAGAGACGTGCGGAGGACGGAATAATTTTGCGCCTTTTCCAGTATTTATGGCGAGTGGGCTTGCTCACGCTGGTATTCCTGTCCGTGTCTGCGTTTGCCCAGGAGAAGCCCGAGAGTCCGCAACCAAAGGTGGCGACCGACTCCGGGACGCCGCCGGCCGTAGATCCCCAGGATAAAGAAGCCAAGGATGAAGTCCCCAAGCGCATCTTCTGGATCATTCCAAACTTTATGACCGCCAACGATCAGCCGGAAAATCAGGGACCGCTGACCGTGAAGGAGAAATACAACATTGCCTGGCACCAGTTTTGGGACATGAGCGCGCACTTCGGCAACGTCGTGCAAGCTGCCATTTCCCAGGCCGCCAACGGTATTCCGCACTACGGCCAGGGATGGGGAGCATTCGGCGAACGTTATTGTGCGCAAGAGGGTGACCAGTTCACCGGCAGCATGCTGATCTACGGGGTCCTTCCGAGCGTGCTGCACGACGATCCGCGCTATTTCCGCAAGGGGCGCGGCAGTACGTGGTCCAGAATCGGGTATGCGGCTTCGCGCGTGGTGATCTCCCGGACCGACGCCGGAAAGAACACCTTGAATGTTCCACAGCTGTTCGGCCAACTGGGACAAGCTTCCATTTCGATGCTTTACTATCCACAGCAGGATCGGAGGCTTGAGGGCGTTCTTTCCGGTTGGGCCATCAACCAGGGCTACAACATCGGATGGAATCAATTAAAAGAGTTCACACCGGATCTGGGGGCCTACCTGCGGCGTCACTCCAAGAAGAAGAAGCAAACCACTCAGGTGCAAGACAGCCGCTCGCCTCTTAGCGAGAGCCACTAACCCCGATCTTTCGCGCCGGGCGCAGGATTCGGATCGCGCGCGGTACCACGGAAATTTGGACGGGAGTCATCCCCAAAAGCTCGCCGTCTCCCTGAAACCAGCAGGGGCTTTCGGTTTCAATTCTCACGCACGCTGTGCTGAACCGCCGCACGCGTTTTGTGTTCAGATCGCCGCGCAACCCGAAGGCTGGCAGCAACGCGAGAATTTCGAACACGCTCAAATCCTCGACCAATACTACTTCCAGCTTTCCATCGTCCATTTGCGCGCCGGGAGCAAGCTGAATTCCCGCTCCAAAACTCGGCGTATTCAGCACCCCGGCCAGTAGAACGGTAGCTTGAACGGATTCTGTTTCGGGAGAGCCGACGACAATGCGCACCCGAACGCTGTGAAAACCAAACAAAGCGCGAAGCGCGGCCAGGACGTAGCGCAAACGTCCGCGCACGTTGCGATAAGCTCCGTTCGCATAACGCGCCGCTTCCGCATCGAGCCCTACTCCCCCGCCACCGGAGTAAAGGCGTTCACGGCCGTCCGCTGTGCGCACCTTGACGACGTCCAGTTCGCAAATTTCGCCATCCACCAGAAGCGCTGCTGCGGCCACGGGATCCCGTGGCAAACCTAAAGCTGCGGCGAGATCATTCCCTCCGCCCGCCGGAATCACGCCCAAAATAATTTCTGGATAGTCCGACACTGCGTTCATGAACAATTGAAACGTTCCGTCACCCCCGAGGACAAAAATCCGTTTTCGGCCGGCTGCGGCTGCCTCCCGGGCCTTCGCGACCAACTCTTCGGCGCTCGCCGTGACGCAGATTTCGACGCTCCAGCCCCGCCGGTTGGCAAATTCGCGCAATTCATGAACAACGGCTGCGGCGCGGCCGCCCCCGGCGACGGGGTTCACGAGAAGCAAGTCGGGCATGGCGGAAATCGCGGGAGAGGAAAGTTCCACAAGTTGGCTATGCTGACGGAGCCGCGGCCAACTGTCAATTTATGGTTGTTCGAATTGTTGTAAATTTTCGCGAGCGAACGAATTAAATTCGTCTAAGCTGTATCAAATGCACTTCCGCTAACCACGCGAATCGAGGAACGATGGCTTACAAGGAATTTGATTTACAGGGAAGAGTTGCCGTGGTCGTTGGCGGAACATCCGGAATCGGACTGACGATTGGCCTGGGCTTGGCCGATGCCGGAGCCGACGTGATTCCCAGTGGACGCCGCGCGGATCTGGTCGATAGTGCGGCGAAAGAAGTGGAGTCGCGCGGGCGCCGCTCCTTGCGGCAGTGTTCGGACGTGCAGGACCGCGCATCGCTCGAGAAATTGCTCAATGCCACTGTGGAAGAATTCGGCAAAGTGGACATACTCGTCTACGCCGCCGGACGCACGAAGCGCACGCCGTTCCTGGAAGTTGAAGAGCGCGAATGGAACGACATTATGGATACGAATCTGACCGGCGCGTATCGCGTGAGTCAGATTTTTGGCCGGCACATGGTGGAACGAAACTATGGGCGCATCATCCACATTGCGTCGCTGACATCGTTCGTCGGTATGCACGAGGTGGCGGCCTACGCCGCAAGCAAATCGGGCCTGGCGGCGCTGACGCGCACCACAGCGATCGAGTGGGCGCGATATGGCGTGTGCGTGAATGCCATCATGCCCGGCGTATTCCGGACCGCGCTCAACGAGAAGCTGCTGGACGGTACGCCGAGGGGCCAGGAGTTGTTGCTGCGCACGCCCATGCGTCGCTTCGGAAAAGTGGAGGAACTGGTGGGCAGCGCCATTTTTCTGGCTTCGGATGCGGCCAGCTATGTCACCGGAACGCTAGTGCAGGTGGACGGAGGATTTCTGGCCAGCGGCGTCAACCAGTAGCGCCGCAAATTGTGACTTGATGCAGAATCCGGTGAATATCCAGGATCGCCAAAGAAGCGAAAGGGCCAAGCTCTCCCGTGTCCGCTGACAACCATTCGAGCACACGCGCCACAATTTTTTCAGGCAAGTTCCGCTGGGTCATTTGCGCGCTGCTTTTCCTGGGCATCAGCAAAAACTACATGGATCGCCAGGTATTGGGCGTCCTGAAAGTGACTTTGCAACACGACCTGGGCTGGAACGAAATCGATTACAGCAATCTGGTGTTTGTGTTTCAGGCGGCTTACGCCGTTGGCATGCTGGTGGTAGGTCGCTTCATCGATCGCGTGGGAACGCGCATGGGATATGGCTTGGCGATGCTGTTCTGGAGCGTTGCCTCCATGGCGCATGCTTTGTGCGGCTCACTTTTCAGCTTTGAAATCGCACGCGGCGCCTTGGGTCTTGGAGAAGCGGGAGCGTTTCCGGCCAGCATCAAGACCGTCACGGAATGGTTTCCACAAAGGGAGCGAGCACTAGCCACGGGAATTTTCAACGCGGGAACGAATGTGGGAGCGATCATCACGCCCCTCTTCGTTCCGTGGATTACCATCCGCTTCGGCTGGCGCTGGGCTTTCCTGATTACCGGCGCGCTCGGATTTTTGTGGTTCTTGTTGTGGATCGCGGTATACAGAAAGCCCGAGGATCATCCGCAATGTTCCCCCGACGAGCTTCGGCACATCCGCAGCGATCGCGAAAAGCCGGCGGCTCCGGTGCCCTGGGTCCGATTGTTGGGATATCGCCAGACATGGGCATTTCTGCTGGCAAAGTTTCTGACCGATCCCATCTGGTGGTTCTACTTATTTTGGGTGCCGGGCTTTTTTCAGGAGCAACATGGGTTAAATTTGACGCAGATCGGATTGCCGGTCGTCGTGATCTATCTGATTTCCGATGCAGGCAGCGTTACGGGGGGCTGGTTGTCTTCGCGGTTTATTCATCGCGGCTATTCCGTGAACACGGCGCGCAAGGTGGCGATGCTTATTTGCGCTCTGTGCGCGATTCCGATTGTGTATGCGTATCGCGCGCAAGGCCTGTGGACCCCCACGCTGCTGATCGGGCTTGCCGCCGCGGCGCATCAGGGATTTTCGGCCAATCTGTACACAACCGCGTCGGACATGTTTCCGAGCCGCGCGGTGGGTTCGGTGGTGGGAATTGGCGGCGCGGCCGGCGCCGTGGGTGGCATGCTGATCGCCAGCATCGTTGGCCATATTCTGCAGGCGACAGGGAGCTACTTCGTTCCATTTCTGATGGCGGGTGGGGCGTATTTGATTGCACTGGCCGTGATGCAGGCGATCGTTCCGGACCTGAAGCCGGTCGAGCTTGTGTAAGGAGAAATAAGTTTGCGTCACATGGGGTTGCTTCGAAAAACGGGAGTTCTGCAATGAGCCTGAAAATCCGACCGAAAGAAAATTGCCGATGGGATTTGCTGAGCCTCGGTGAAGTGATGCTCCGGCTCGATCCCGGAGAAAAGCGCATCTGGACGACGCGCAGTTTTGAGGTATATGAAGGCGGCGGCGAATACAATGTGGCGCGCGGATTAAAGCGCTGCTTCGGTTTGGACACGGCGGTAGTCACTGTTTTCGCGGATAATCCGATTGGCCGGCTTTTGCAGGATTTGATTTATCAAGGCGGCGTGGATCAGTCGCTGGTGAAATGGGTGCCGTACGATGGCGTGGGGCGCGCGGTGCGCAACGGACTTAATTTCACGGAGCGAGGCTTCGGCGTTCGTCCGGCGCTGGGATGTTCCGACCGCGGGCACACCGCGATTTCGCAACTCAAGCCCGGCGAAATCGATTGGGAAGAAATTTTTGCAGAATCAGGAGTGCGCTGGTTTCACACGGGGGGAATCTTCTGCGCTCTTTCCGGCAGCACGCCGGAAGTGGCGATTGAAGCGATGCAAGCTGCGCGGAAGCACGGCGTGATGGTTTCTTACGATTTGAATTACCGCGAATCGTTGTGGAAAGCCAACGGAGGACAAAAGCGCGCGCAAGAAGTAAATCGAAAAATCGCGCCGTTTGTGGACGTGATGATCGGCAACGAAGAGGATTTCTCCGCCGCGCTTGGATTCGATGTGCCCGGAATGGGTAAAGACCTGACCACGTTCGATGTGCATGGTTTCAAGAAGATGATCGAAACGGTGGTGAAGGAATATCCGTTCCAAGTAGTAGCCACCACCCTGCGAAAAGCAAAAACTGCCACGCGCAACGACTGGGGCGCGATTTGCTATCACGGCGGAACATTTTTCCAGGCGACAGAAAGGCAGGACCTGGAAATTCTGGACCGCGTGGGCGGCGGTGATTCCTTTGCCTCCGGCCTGATCTATGGATTTCTTTCCGGCAAAGACGCACAGTGGGCGGTGGAATGCGGCGCGGCGCATGGAGCGCTGGCCATGACCACGCCCGGAGACACGTCGATGGCAACGCTGGCGGAAGTGACGCGCTTGATGAAGGGATCGGGCGCGCGTATCGAGCGTTGAAGCGCGGCGCGAGTTTGAGCGAGAGGAGTTAAGGAATTGGCAACGGAGCAGGCGGTGCGGCTGCATCCCGACGACAACGTGGCTGTCGCCCTGGCGGATCTGCCGGCGGGCGCGCGTATTTCCTTGGCGGGGCACGCCGTGGTCACCACGAGCACGGTTCCCGCAAAGCACAAGCTCGCGCTCGAGGCGATACCTGTGGGCGGCATCGTGAAAATGTATGGCGTAAAGGTGGGCAAAGCCGCGCAACCGATTCAGTTGGGCGAAGTCTTAACGACGCGGAACGTCCATCATGAAGCTGCTTCCTTTCACGAAAAGAACGAAAACTTCGTGTGGAATCCGCCGGAAGTGTCGCGCTGGAAACAACGCGCATTCGCCGGATATCGCCGCGGCGATGGCCAGGTGGGCACGCGGAATTACTGGCTGGTGGTTCCCCTGGTGTTTTGCGAGAACCGCAACATCGGCGTGTTGAAGCAGGCGTTCGAACAGGAATTAGGATTTGCGCCGCCACCGGTCTATCGCCAGCAGGTTGCCGATCTTGCGCGCCTGTATCAATCCGGCCAAGCCGGGCAGATTCCCGCTTACCAGGCCGCCGCAAAACCGAAATGGCCGGAAGGTCCGCGGCTTTTTGCCAACGTGGACGGAATCAAGTTTCTGCTTCATGAAGGCGGCTGCGGTGGCACGCGCGAAGACTCCAACAATCTTTGCGCCCTGATCGCCGGCTACGTTCATCATCCGAACGTTGCCGGAGCCACGGTGCTCAGCCTCGGCTGCCAGAATGCCCAGGTGGCGGTGCTGCGCGATGAAATCAGAAAAAGGGACCCCAATTTCTCAAAGCCGCTTTACATCTTCGAACAGCAACGCAGCGGCGAAGAATTCGCGATGCTCTCGGAAGCGATTCGACAAACTTTTCTAGGGCTGATCGAAATCGACATGTGCAGGCGCGCGCCGGCGCCATTGCGAAACCTTTCCGTGGGGCTCAAGTGCGGCGGCTCCGACGGCTTTTCCGGTATATCCGCGAATCCATCCATCGGACATGTTTCGGATCTGGTCGTGGCTTTGGGCGGCAAGACGATTTTGAGCGAATTCCCCGAGCTTTGCGGGGTCGAGCAGGAACTCGTCAATCGCAGCGTCTCGACGGAAGTTGCCGATCGGTTCCTGCAGCTCATGCGCAGCTACTCGGCGCGGGCGAAGGCGGTCGGCTCCGGCTTTGACATGAACCCGTCGCCCGGCAACATTCGCGATGGTTTGCTTACCGACGCGATGAAGTCCGCGGGCGCCGCGAAAAAGGGCGGCACTTCGCCGGTAACCGCCGTGCTGGATTATCCCGAATATCTCCGCGAGCCCGGACTGAATCTGCAATGCACTCCAGGAAATGACGTGGAGTGCGTCACGGCGCAGGTCGGCGCAGGAGCGAACATTGTTTTGTTCACCACGGGTCTGGGAACTCCCACGGGAAATCCCATCGCGCCTGTAGTGAAAATTTCCACGAATTCGCCGCTGGCTGCAAAAATGCCGGACATCATAGACATCGATACCGGCGGGATCATTGCCGGCCAAAAGAGCATCGAGCAAATGGGCGACGAAATTCTGGAGCGCGTGATTCAGATTGCCAGCGGCGAAGTCCGCACGGCGGCAGAGTTACTGGCGCAAGACGATTTCATACCCTGGAAAAGGGGCGTTTCGTTGTGAGCAAGCTTTCGCGCGCCGTCAACATCCAGGATCTTCGCACTTTGGCGAAGCGCCGTTTGCCGAAGGTCGTCTTTGATTATCTGGATGGTGGTGCGGAAGACGAGATCACGATGCGCGCAAACAGCCAGGTGTTCGGCGACGTCACCTTTCGCCCGCGCCACGCCGTCGCTTTCGCCGAATGTGATATGCGCACGCGCGTCCTGGGCCTGGATTTATCGCTCCCCTTCATTCTTGCCCCGGTGGGCTACAGCCGATTGATGCATCCTCTTGGCGAAATTGCCGCGGCTCGAGTCGCGGGACAGAACGGGACCGCCTACATTTTGTCCACGATCTCCGCGCATGCGCTCGAAAAGGTGAAGGCCGCTTCCAAAGGTCCCGTTTGGTATCAACTTTATTTGGTGGGCGGGCGTGAAACGGCGGAAGCGTCGATCCGGCGCGCCAAGACCGCTGGCTTTTCGGCGCTGGCCGTGACCATCGACACCGCGGTTGCCGGAATGCGCGAACGCGATCTCCGGAATGGAATGAAAGAGCTGCTCGGCGGAAGCGCCTTAGCCAAGCTGCCTCATCTTGGCCAATTTTTGGCGCGCCCGGGATGGCTTGCCGGCTTCCTTGTGGATGGAGGCGTCCCATCGTTGCCGAATATAATTGTGCCCGGTCAAGGACCAGGGGCATTGATGGATGTTGGCGCGGCGCTGGGTCGTTCCGTTGTTACCTGGGCAGATTTTCGCTGGATTCGAGAAGTGTGGGGCGGCCCGATCATCGCAAAAAGCGTGCTCACCGGAGATGATGCGCGGCGCGCCATCGATCATGGTGCCGACGCGATTGTAGTCTCCAATCACGGCGGGCGGCAGCTCGATTGTGTGTCGGCAACATTGAAGTGCTTGCCGGAAGTTGTGAAGGCTGTAAATGGACAGGTAGAGGTGTTGATGGATGGCGGCGTGCGGCGCGGCAGTGACGTCGTCAAGGCGCTCTGCCTGGGAGCTCGCGCGGTTCTCGTCGGGCGCGCCTACGGGTACGGACTTGGCGCAGCGGGAGAAGCAGGGGTGACGCGCGCGGTGGAGATTTTGAAGGCTGATCTCGAACGCACATTGCGGCTGCTTGGCTGCCCTTCCGTACGAGAGCTGGATTCTTCCTTTATCGACGCGCCAGGAAACTGGCATTCCGTCTGATCCAAACTTGTTCGAACACCCGAGTTGGTTCTCATCATCGCTCAAACTTTTCGCTCATAGCGATCTCCTTGCCAAGATTCAACGAAACGAAATCAATTTCCCCCGCGAGATAACTGGACCACTATCGCGCTGCACACCGCCAACAAAAGAGCTACAGGCATGGCGACCGCGCCAATTTTCAGAAAGCTCCAGAAACTTACGTCCAGCTTTTCGCGGCGTAATGCGATCAGCCACAAAATTGTCGCCAGCGATCCGGTGATCGAAAGATTCGGCCCGAGATCGACTCCCAGAAGCACGGCGCTGGCAAGCAATCCTTTCGCGTGCGCGGCTTGCAAGGTGCTGCCCGCGATCAATCCCAGGGGAAGATTATTCACGAGATTATTGGCGATCCCCACGGCGAAAGCGGTGAGCAACGCGCCCAGCGATGGCGCCAGCTTTTCGACCGAGGACAACCACGCCTTCGTGTATGCCATGGCCCCGACGCTTTCGACCGCATCGACCATTAAAAACAGCCCGGCCACCAGCGCGAGCGTGCTCCAACTGATCTCGCGAATCAGCGGGAGCGGATTGCTGCGCGCCCTCAACGAAACCACCAGGGTCACGAGAAGAGCCGTCAGGCAAGTGGGCAAACCTAAGTCCCAATCCAGCGCCGAAGCCACGAGCAACACCACGGCCGTTGCCGCCAAACCACCGAGCACCAGCCTTCCGTGGTGGTTCATCGAGTGGTCTTCGACCTGAAACTGCATGGCACCTCGCAGTTCCTTACGGAAAATCCAGCGCAGCACCGCGAATGTCGCGACGATGGAGAAAATGGACGGCACCCCGAACCACAGCAGCCAAGGGCCCAACGCGGGCATGTCTTTATGAAAGACAACCAGGTTCGCCGGATTTGAAATGGGAAGCACGAACGAAGCAGCGTTGGCGATAAACGCGCAGACAAACAGATAGGGCAACGGTTCGACTTTTGCTTTGCGTACCGCAGCCAAAATCGCGGGCGTCAGCACGACTGCCGTTGCGTCGTTGGACATGAAAATTGTGACAGCGGTGCCCACCGCATAGACCAGAAGAAACAGCCGCGAATAGGAACCCTTTGCGCCGCGCACGGCAGCCGACGAAAGCCAATCGAACACGCCATGTTCCCTGGCAAGTTCAGAAAGCAACATCATGCCAATCAGAAACAGGTAGACGTCGGTCCCTTTGCCGATTGCCCGGCCGGCCAGCCGTAACGGCACGAGGCGCAGCACAAGCAGCAGCAACACCCCTGCGCCAGATCCAGTACACTTCGGGAATATTTCGTGGACGAATCAGCATCAGCACGATGCTCACGACGACAATCAGCGCCAACAGAGTATGCGCAAACGCGGGCGAGAACATTTACCAATTCCTGCCGATTTTATTATCCCCCCGCTGTCCTCGGGCGTCGCATTGCCATTACGCCAGGAATTCCTTTTGTGGGATGGAGTTGACGCCGGGCTCATTGAGCGCGCCTGTAAAAGCTTGTCCAACGTTTCCGGCACGGCAAACCAGACGACGCCGAACGCGAAAAAGGCAATAAACGCAAGACCTACGCGAGGATTATGCGCGCACTCACCTCATTCCTTTGGCCTTTAACTAACAGGTGATCTTGAACTGATTACGAGCAACGGTCTACCGGGGGATATGCCGAGGTCAGGAGAGGAATTTCCTGTATTCCCAGGCAATGGGCGGTAAGATGGCCCGGTCAGCGCCGAACCGGACGCATTCGGTCGCATTCGTTGACTTACCCCATACCGCAACCTAAGATGACCGCAAGATGAAAGATACCGAAAAATTCAATAGCCGACTTCGTATGATTGCCATGGCCGGTGTTGTGGGCCTGTTGTGTTACCTCGCCGCGGTAGTGGGTGGGATCTTAATTATCAATGTTCCACAGACGCTTTGGCCGCTTTGGCCGGGGTGCGCGGTGCTGGTTGCCTTTCTGTTGGTCATGCCCCGCAAAATCTGGCCATTCCTGATTCCAGCGGGTCTGGCAGGATTTGTCCTGTACGACTTGCAGGCCGGCGTGCCTCTCGGTGCGATCGCTTGGCTGATATTGACCGACGTTGTCGAAATCCTGGTCACGGCCGGGGGCCTGTGTTATTTCATGAACGGCTTGCCTCGCTTGGACAGTTTGAAAGCCTTCGCGAAATACTCGTTCTTTACAGTTATCCTCGGACCCGCAGTTACAGCTTCGATTGGCATTCACGCTTTGAACGGAGACCGCTGGATCAGTTGGAGAAGTAATTTCCTGTCGGAAGGGCTGGCGTTTCTAACACTCACACCTGCGATATGGGGTTGGTTTGGAGAAGGACGCGCCTGGTTGCGCGCGCGGCAGGCGCGCCACTTGGAAGCAGGGATGCTCTTCGCCGCGCTGATCGGATTAAGTTATGCCGTGTTCGTAGCGCGCGGCACAAATGCGCTGCCTGCCACGCCCGCACTGCTTTATTCTCTCGTGCCGTTTCTCGTTTGGGCCGCTCTCCGTTTCGGCTCCATGGGCGCAGGCACTGCGGCGAGCATCGTGGCCTTTCTATCGATTTGGGGCGCGCTCCATGGCCGCGGGCCGTTCACGCAAACAGATCCGATCAACAGGATTTTCTTGTTGCAGCTTTTTCTGTGGTTCACCGCCGTGCCTTTCATGGTTCTTGCGGTTCTGGTCGAGGAACGCAAGCGACAGGAATCGGTTCTGCGCGAAAGTGAAGAACGCTTCCGCCTGATGGCAGACACTGCGCCCACGCTGATCTGGATGTCGGGGACAAACAAGCTGTGCACCTTTTTCAATCGAGGCTGGCTCGATTTCACTGGCCGCCCGATCGAGCAGGAACTGGGAAACGGATGGGTATCCGGCGTTCACCCGGACGACCTGGATCGTTGCATCGGCATTTACACCACGGCGTTCGATGCGCGCGCCAAGTTCGAAATGGAGTACCGACTGCGCCGCTATGACGGCGAATATCGCTGGATCGTCGACTATGGTGTGCCGCGATTTAGCTCAAATGGTGTTTTCTGGGGTTACATCGGTTCGTGCATCGACATCACCGAACGCAAGATGTCAGAAATGTCCCTGCACGAGCTGAGCGGCCGCTTGATCCACGCCCAGGAAGAGGAACGAGCCCGCATTGCCCGCGAGTTGCATGACGATATCAGCCAGCGCATGGCGTTCCTGCAGATCGGCCTGGATCAATTCGAACAGAGCATTCATGGGCTGACCCCAAATGAGCGGAATGAACTACACAACCTCACGGCCGTGGCGTCTGAAGTATCCAGCGATCTTCACAGCATGTCTCATCAACTTCATCCGGCCAGGCTGGACCTGCAGGGCTTGGTGGCAGCGACGGACAGTTATTGCAAGGAAGTTACCAGCCAGCACGAATTGTGCATCAAGTTTGTTCACCAAAATGTTCCAGGCCAGATCCCGATGGATGTGGCTCTTTGCCTGTTTCGAATTGTGCAAGAAGCTTTGCGAAACGTCGTTAAACACGGAAAAACTTCGGACGCCAAGGTGGAACTTTCGGGCCAGGGCGATTGGATCGATCTCCGCATCTCCGATTCCGGCACAGGATTTAACCCGGAGTCCGCTCACGGAAAAGGCGGCCTCGGTTTGATCAGCATGCGCGAACGGTTGCGGCTGATCGGCGGCCAGGTTGTGGTCGAATCCGAGCCCGCCCGCGGCACACGAATCCATGTTCGTGTTCCGCTCTCAGACAGCGCCGGTCAAGACGCCGCGGAACTCAAGAAATTCAAGGCAAACGCGTAGATCCTCAGGAAAGCAGCTTCTGGTGTCTGGTAACCCGAGTTCTATTTTGCCGGGATGATCGGCAACACCAACGCCGACGGATGCTGCGCATCATGGAGAATCGCATTCGTGGCGGAAACGGAAGTTCGCGCGTACTTGATTGGCTCTCCGGTGTTCAGATTGCGATCGAAACGCGGGAAATTGCTGCTGGAAATTTCCAGGCGCAGCGAGTGGCCTTTCAGAAAAACGTTGCTGGTAGCCCAAAGATCCACAATGATTTCGTAGATCTGCCCCGGATTCATCAGCCCCTCGTGCTCCTGCGAATCCCGGTAGCGCATGCGCAAAATGCCTTCCGTAAGATCCTTCGCGAAACCATCGGGCCCCACGTCCACCAGCTTCCCGGTGAAGTCCGTATCGACGGCGGTCGATCTGACAAACAGCGTCATGGTGACCGGACCGGTCACTTCCAGGTCGCGAGCAAGCGGTCCGCTCGAGTAAACGAGAACATCGTCGCGATTCTCAACCGCACGCTGATCGCGCGGGCCCGGCTCAAAATGCATGGCGTCGCAACACAACGGCCCGCCCACCGTGGGCGTCGGAGTCATCGGGTTATAGAGGTAGGTGTCGGCAGGCTCGGAGCCCGGAGCGGCCGTCGAAAGAGAGCCATCGCCCCGCATCGAATTTGCTTTGCCGCCCGAATGCAGAAAATATTTCGTCGATTGCGCTTGCGGCGGCGGCCAGTCGTCTTCGAAGCGGTATTCGTTAACGCCCATCACGAACAGCTTCACGGGCTTGTCGCTCGCAAACTCGTTCTTGATTCCTTTGAACAGAAAATCGTACCAATCGAGAATTACGTCCGTATACACATTTTCGACGGCGTGCGGGCCGAAATCCACATCACCGATATGCCTGCCAAAACCCGCGTGACCGCCAATTTCGATCAACAAATGCTGCTGCGTGCGCGCCGCTTCCGTCGATCCGTGCACCTTCGCGCCCATATAATTTCGCAATGTGCCTGCGTTGAATATGTCGTACCATCCGCCGACATTGAGCATGGGAACCGCGATCTTCGAGTAATTCTCCTCGATCGACCACTGTTTCCAGTACGCGTCGTAGTCCGGATGCCCCAGCCAATCGAGATAGTAGGGCGCGATCAACGCCGTGAGCTGTGCATCCGCGGGCAGCTGGCCAAAATTAAAAACGGGAAAATTCGCCAGTGGAAGTGTGGGAGCGCCGACAAGCGCGTTTGCATTGTCGCTGATCACGCGCTGCAGGGTATTTTGGGCCAGTTGCGTCGTCCAATTCTGGTCGAACCATTGTTCGAAAGCGCCGCTTTGATACGTCCAGCCGTCATGATAATTGCTTGCGGTCATGTTTGGCGCGATGGCTGTAAGGTGCGGCGGTTGTGCGATGGCCGCGAGCAATTGCGTGGCGCCCACGTAAGACGCGCCCATCATTCCCACTTTGCCGTCAGCGTAGGGAAGCGCCGCGGCCCATTCAACCGCGTCATAGCCGTCGGCTTGTTCATGCCGGAACGGATACCATTCCCCCTCTGAAGCAAAGCGGCCGCGCACGTCCTGAATTATCAGCACGTAGCCACGCGGAACGATCGTGTAAGCGGGCCCGACAGTCCATCCGACGCTTTTGTCGTACGGCGTGCGCGTCAGGATAACCGGAAACTTGTCGGGCGACTTAGGCCGATAAATATCAGCGCGAAGTGTGACTCCGTCGCGCGTTTTCATCGCCACATTGCGCTCGACGATGACTTCATACCCCGGCGACTTATCCGCGGCCGAAGATGGGGAAGACGGCGGGGATTGCGCGCGCGTCAAGCCGGCAAGGAGTGCAAAGGCTCCTGCAAGCGCTGCGATGAACAGCAAACCGGTTCGAGTGATTCGAGTGCCAGCGGCGTTCCACGGAGATACAACGAGCCAATAGCGTACCGCTGTGTTCTTGGTAAAAATGGGGGCCCCCAGCAATATAAATCGCGCGAGCCACAAGATATCATGGCGGCAAAAAGAATTGCCAAAAGGTTTTTTGCCGGCCGGAAGTGCGGCTCGGTCTCTGACCGGCTCCGTGCGCGATTTATCCTGCGTTCATGTCGGTATCACTAGCCTGAGACAGGAAGGAAAGCGCTGCCGGCTTCCGAAGGCTAACCGGGCAAGCCTCGAGCGGCAGCCGATCGCAGAGCGTTTCGAAGTTGAGAGTTTTTTAACGTGATTCGATGAACGTGAAGGAAAAAATCCTGATTTTCGTGCAATCTCTTGCCTTGGCGGCTGTCTTGTTTGCCTCGGTGGATGCCTTCGCGGGTCAGCAACCGGACGCTCCTGCTCCCCAGCCCTCCGCCACCCAAACGGCGCAGACGCAAACCGTGCCATCCGCTGCGGCGGGAACGACGCAACGAATCACCGTACAGGACGCCCTCGCGTTGGCCCGCAAAAACGAGCCAAATTATCATTCCGCAGTCACCGCGGCCGGCATGGCGCGGGAAGATCGCGCGCAGTCCCGCGACGCCCTGTTGCCCGATGTGAATTTCAATACGTCGCTGCTCTATACGCAGCCGAACAGTGTCGGCAGTGTTCGGTACATCGCCAACAACGCGCCACGTGAATATGTCAGCCAGGGCAATGTGCACGAACAGCTGGATGTTCGGACCTTCGCGGTGTATCGCCGTGCCGCGGCACAGGCCGCCATTGCCAAAGCCCAGGCAGAAATTGCTTCGCGCGGCTTGCTGGTCACCGTAACAGAACATTATTTCGCGGTCGCCGCGGCGGAACAAAAGCTGGACGCTGCCCGCCGCACTTCCCGCGACGGCGATAAATTTCTGGAACTCACCAAGGAACTCGAAAAGGCCGGCGAAGTGGCGCATTCCGATGTGATCAAGGCCGAACTGCAAATGCAAGATCGTCACCGCCAATTCATGGAAGCGCAGTTGGCACTGTCAAACGCAAGACTCGAACTTTCTGTCCTTATTTTTCGCGACTTCACGGACAGTTTCGAACTTGCCGACGACCTGCACGCCAACATTCCTTTGCCGCTGCGCACTGAATTTGAAGCCCAAGCCGCCCACGAAAATCCGGAGATCCGCGCGGCGCTCGCCGCAGTTCAGGCTGCCGGTCAAGACGTTGTGGCTGCCCGTGCGGGATACCTTCCGTCCATCGGCTTGGACTACTGGTACGGTATCGATGCCACGCACTACGCCACCTACGGTCCGCTTCCGCCGCCCGAAGTCGGTAGGACCGGGAATCTTGGTTCTTCCGCATTCGCTTCGCTCAGCCTGCCCATCTGGAATTGGGGCGCAACGCAAAGCCGCGTCCGCCAAGCCGAGCTTCAGCGCGATCAAACAAAACTCGAGCTCTCTTATACGCAACGCAATTTGCTTGCGCAAATGCGTGCGCTTTATTCCGAAGCCGAAACCTCTTTGAACGAACTGGCTGGTCTTCAACGCTCCTCGGAATTGGCGGCTGACAGCCTGCGGCTCACCACTTTGCGCTACAAGGACGGAGAAGCCACGGTGCTCGAAGTTGTCGACGCCCAGACAACTTTTGCCACGGCTAGCGCCAATTACCAGGACGGCGCGCTTCGTTATCGCGTGGCCCTGGCGAATCTTCAAACGCTCACGGGGGTGATGCCAGCTCCATGAAATGCCGAACACATCAGTTGGCGAATCGTCCGCGGTTCAGATTTTCCGTCGTACTTTTGGCGCTGTATGGAATTGCGCTGCTGCAGGGTTGCGGCCCCACGGAGAAAGAACCGGAGGCCTTAGTTGTCGTGCAGGTCGCGGCGGCGAAGCGCGGTCCCATCGAGCAAACCGTCTCTGCCGAAGCGGTGGTCTCTTCGCAGCGGCATGCGGTCATCATGCCGAAGATTACTTCCACAATTCGCAAGTTCTATGTGCAGCGGGGTTCGCCCGTAAAACAGGGGCAGCTTCTGGCGGAACTTGAAAACGCCGACCTTGCGAGCGCGGAACAACAGAGCAAAGGCGAATACGAGCAAGCCGAAGCGGGCTACGCAACAACGACGGAAGCAAGCCTGCCACAGCAAATCCAGAAAGCCGAACTAGACGCCGCCGCGGCAAAATCCGCTTTTGACGCGCAGAAAAAAGTGTATGACGCGCGTAAGGAGCTCTTTGACGAGGGCGCCCTGCCGCGGCGAGATCTGGATGCGGCAGAGGTGGCATTGGCCCAAGCCCGCAGCCAGAACGAGCAGGCGCAAAAGCAGCTCGTCGATCTCAATCGCCTTGGCAAAGACCAGGCGCTCAAGTCCGCCTCCGGCCAACTTGCTGCGGCGAAAGGAAAGTACCTGAATGCCAAAGCTCTCCTCAGCTATTCGGAAATTCGCAGCCCCATCGACGGCGTGGTGACCGAACGGCCTCTTCCGAAGGCGAACTGGCCGCCGCGAATCAGCCCCTCCTGACTGTAATGAACACTTCGAAGCTGATCGCCAAGGCGCATATTTCCCAATCCGAAGCTGTGCAACTGAAAGTCGATGACGAAGCCGAGATCGAAGTTTCGGTCGTGGATGAACCGGTGAAAGGGCGCGTCATGCTGATCAGCCCCGCGCTTGATGCGGGGAGCACGACCATCGAAGTGTGGATCGAAGCGATCAAGCCCGGTTCCGCGCTGAAGCCCGGGATGAGTGTCTCGATTGACGTGAACGCGAAAAGTGCAACGGATGCTCTCGTCGTGCCCAGTCGAGCCGTTTTCAAGTCTCCCGAAGGCGTGGACTATGTGATGCTCGCCGGTTCGGCCGGAAAGGCTCACCAGGCCAGCGTAAAACTGGGCATTCGCAACAAGGAACTCACGGAAATTGTGTCCGGCATCAAGGAAGGAAGTTCCGTCATCACCGTGGGCGGCTACGCATTGCCCGACAATACGAAGATCACAGTTGAAGCCACTCCGACTCGCGAAGGAGAAAAAGACTCCCCCGCCGACGACAAGAAATCGGAATCCGCTCCTGCCGAAAAGGGTACGGTGTCCCTGCCGGCCAAGGGCAAGGAGTAACGCGGGATGGATCAGAAGCCCCACCTCGACGCTCCGGAGTCCGCTCCCGGCGAAAATCCACCGGAAAACAACCAGCCCTGGTTCCGCAGGTTGTCCCGGCCGATTCTCTTTTGACCCTCACGTTGGCCTTGGTGGGCGCGTATGTAGCGTTCAGCATTCCGATCGCCGTGTTTCCTAGCACGGATTTTCCGCGCATCGTCGTTGGAGTGGATAACGGAGTCATGCCCATCGATCAGATGCTGGTCAGTATCACGCGCCCGATTGAAGAAGCCGTGAACAGCGTCCCTGGCCTGCGCAAAGTCTATTCGATCACCAGCCGTGGGTCGGCCGAAGTCGATCTGTTCTTTGACTGGAGTTCGGACATGATTCTCACGCTGCAGCGCGTGGACAGCGTTATGGCCCGCCTGCAGAGCGAACTTCCCAACACAGTTAAAATAGAGACGCACCGCCTGACTTTCGCGTCGTTTCCCATCATTGGCTACAGTCTGACTTCCGATAGCGTCCCGCAAAGCGAATTGTGGGAGATCGCTACCTACGATCTGAAGCCGCGCATCAATCGGCTCGACGGTGTCGCTTCTGTCCTCGTGCAGGGCGGCCGCGTTCCTGAATTCCAGGTCACGCCTGATCCGGCGCGGCTGCAGGTTGCCGGCATCACCGTCACGGATATTCTCGATGGCATTCGCAGGACCAATCTCGTAGATTCTCCCGGCCTGCTCGAACACGACCACCAATTGCTGCTTGGCCTTGTCAGTGGCCAGGTACATTCGCCGCAACAAATCGCGCAAATTGTCGTCAAGACTCCCGCCAGCGGAGTCCCCATTCGCCTTGCTGACATCGCCGAAGTCGGACCGTCCGAAGCCCCCGTGTATACGATTGTTACTGCTGATGGAAAACCTGCGGTCCTTCTTAGCGTGAACCGCCAGCCGGAGAGCAACACCCTTCAGGTCGCCAACGAAGTCCATAAACAAATTGCGGAATTACGCTCGTCGCTTCCGCCAGGCGTACATCTCGAAGCGTTTTACGATCAATCCACGATTGTCAACGACTCCATCGCCAGCGTGCGAGACGCCGTCCTGATCGGCATCATTCTTTCTTCCGGAATTCTGGTGATCTTTTTGCGCGATTGGGGCTCTTCGTTTGTCGCTGCGTTGGTCATTCCGGTCACGCTGCTGATTACGTTCATTGTGCTCAAACTCACCGGGCAAAGTTTCAACCTGATGACCTTGGGCGGTCTCGCGGCGGCGGTCGGATTGGTGATTGACGATGCCATCGTGGTTCTCGAAAACATCGTGTTGCATCGCGACGCGGGCGAATCGCGTTTTCAGGCCATTCAAAGCGCGCTGCGAGAGATTACCGCGCCATTGATTGGCTCCACGATCACTCCTATCGTCGTTTTTCTGCCGTTGATCTCTACCACCGGCGTCACCGGAAGTTTTTTTCGCGCGCTCGCCATCACGATGACCGTTTCGCTGCTGAGTTCACTGGTGCTGGCCGTCACTTGGACGCCGACGCTGAGCCAATATTTCGTGCGCCGTCGCGACACCATTCCCGTCGGACAACAAAGCAACACGCCGGTGGGCGAGTCTCAATTGGCCGTGGAAGAAGAAGTTCATTCAGGGTTCTTTGGCCGCGTCGTTGCCTTTTACACCCGCGTCATGCGCCAGCTCCTCCACCGCCCTTTGCTTTTGGCGCTCGGTTCGGTCGCCGTTCTTGTCCTCTCTTATTTCTGCTACCAATCCCTGGGTAGCGATCTTCTTCCCTCGATGGACGAAGGCGGCTTTATTCTCGATTACTACACGCCACCGGGAAGTTCACTCGCGGAGTCCGATCGCATTCTCCAGCACATCGAAGAAATTGTGCGTTCCCAGCCGGAAGTCGTAAATACATCCCGTCGCACCGGTCTGCAGTTGGGCCTTGCCGCGGTCACGGAAGCCAATCGTGGCGATTTCACGGTGAAGCTCAAACCCAGAAAGGATCGCAAGCGCGATATCGACGACATCATTTCCGACATTCGTGCCGAGATAAAAAAGACCGAGCCGGCCGCCGACGTCGAGTTTGTGCAGGTTCTTCAGGACATGATCGGCGACCTGACCAGCCAGCCGGAGCCGGTCGTCATCAAGCTGTTTTCGCCGGACGCCAAGTTATTGAACTTAACCGCTCCGCGCGTTGCCGATGCCATCCAGAAGATTCCACATGTCGTCGACGTGCTGGATGGAATCGAAAACACCGTCAGCGGCCCGGCCGTTACCTACCAGGTCGATCCGGTCGTCGCCGCTCGCTCCGGTTTCACTCCGGAAGAAATTGCCACCGATGCCTCCGCGGTTCTCGAAGGTGAACCGGCGGCTACTCCGGTCGTCATCAATGACCGCGCCTACTCGATACGCGTGCGATTCCCGGAACAAAACCGCGCCTCGCTCGACCGCATGAGCAACACGCTGCTGACGAGCAGCACAGGTCACACCGCCTCACTGGGTTCCCTCGCCGCGGTCACCAGCGAACCGGGTCAGACGGAGATTCGCCGTGAAAATCTTCAACGCCTGGTGGAAGTGACCGGGCGTTTTGAAGGCGTCGACCTTGGCACCGGGATGGAGTCGGTGAAGAAGACAATCGCCCGCCTGCACCTGCCTTCGTCGATTCGTGTCGAATACGGCGGGTTGTATGAGGAGCAACAGAAATCCTTCCACGATTTGTCGATGGTGTTTCTGCTGGCCCTCGTCTTTCTCTTTATCGTATTGCTGTTCGAATTTCGGACCTTCGCCGCGCCCATCGCCATCCTTGTGTCCGCATTACTCTCCACTTTTGGCGGATTTCTCGCCTTACTTGTGACCCACACCACGTTCAACATCGCTTCTTTTATGGGCATGATCATGGTCATTGGTATCGTTGCCAAAAACGGCATCCTGCTTCTCGACGCCGACCAGCGTTTCCGCAAGCTGGGATTCACTCCAGAGGAATCGCTGATTCAGGCTGGGCGTCGCCGCCTGCGTCCTATCGC
>CAVTTX010000003.1:0-1296944 GCA_963737645.1 Candidatus Acidiferrales bacterium | reverse complement strand
ATCAAAATCAGCACGCTGCTGATGGAAGCCGGCGTGGTCTACAACAATCCGGCAATGCCACGCAATTTGGTCTGGATTAAGCCCTCCAATTTTGAGGGGTTGGGATGCTCTGAGTTTGGAGGGAGTTCAAGTCTACTAGTGCACTCGTTGGCAAAACATTTGATCAAATGAAGCAGGCTTATGAAGCGGAGCGCGATAAAGAGTTCGCTGCCCACGACTGCTCCAAGTTTTCAAGGGCAAACAAAGCCAATAAATAGCCAGTCGCCGTACCTAAAGGAACGGGCCTGTGATGTTGTCGTGGTCAGGTCAAACCGTCACAGGCCCTGGGGTGAAGAAATTTCTATAGATCTAGCCGGAGTCTATCCTGCCGCAAAAATCGTGTCTGTCCAAGATTATACAGTTCCGAGCCGTAGACCACATATACCCAGTGGATTTTCGACGGTCGCCGTCTTCCGATGTCCTCGTTCCTGTGCGAACGGAAATAGTGTGTCTATCCGACCGCTACCGCTCGCTTAGTGCTTTTCCGCTGGAGGATGGCTCTCCGCAGGCGGTGCACTCTGGTGCGGCTGTTGATGCGTCTGCATTTTCTGCTGCTGTGCAGTGTGCTTTTGCTCAAGTTGCTGAGTCTGTTGAGAGTGGCGCTGCTCCATCTGTTGTTTTTGAGCGTCACTGGTGTTTTTCTTGGCCGCTTGCTGGTGTTCTTTGTCTTGCTTTTCTTGCAGCTTCTGGTGTTCCTGGTTTTGCTTAGCGGCTAGCTTGTCTTGCTGCTCTTGATATTTCTTGTCAGTTGCGGCGTTGCCGCTGCTCGGTGCCGTGTACTTGTGGGGCTGAACTTCGCTCGCGTGAGTGGCGCTAGGACGCGCTTCATTTCCAGTCGCCGTCCGTTCGGGTGCTTTGTAAGGGCCGCCGGCTTCTTTTGCACCGACTGCACCGCCCTCGAAGTCTCCCGCCCTGGACGTGGCTGCGATAGGAGGTTTGCCCTGATTCGCGGAGGCACGCAATGCCGGGTTAGAGCGAGCTGCTTGGACATGCTGGTTTTGTGCAGCAACGGGGCCGATGTGGCGTTCCTTATCGTATGTATCTTCTTGCGCCGATGGACGGGCATTGATGCCGCCGTTTCCGCCATTGTAGCTGACGTGGTTTACGGTGGTGTTTTCGACCCTAGCGTTATAGGTGTTGTGAATGTTCATGTTGCTTATGCGATTCACCGAAGTGTTGTAGTAGAACTGGTTGTTTTCCCAGCGGCCCCCTTCGTACCCGTAACCACCATATCCGAACCCGTAATTGATCCCTCCATAAAAACCGACGTGCGGGCCCCAATAACCTTCATGGAAGAAAAACGCGTTGTCACCCCAACCCCAATAGCCCGGGGTCCATAGGTAGCCAACTTCAGGAGCTTCGACCCAAGTGCCGGGCACCCAGTAATATTCGTTTCCGTCCCAAGCCCAATAACCGGGCGTCCAGATGTAGCCATCCCCGGGGCAGATAGGTTGCTCATAGACGGGAAGCGCGGGCGGGCCAAAAGCCACAGAAATACCAATTTGAGCAAATGAAGCAGCCGAAAGAGCCATCAACATGACCGCAAAGAGCAACGAACGAATTACGACGAAAGTACGCATCGTGCTACCTTCTTCCTGCCCGCTCATCTTTTTTGCCCTGTAAAGTGTCTGATTGTCGGGCGCGGTTTCGAGAGGCTTGTGTGTAATTATTCCCCTGCTCCCATGCCTAAAACTGTACAAAAGGAGACATCAGCCGAATGGCAGCCGATTTTGCTGGCGTGTTTTATCCGCCCGGTTGGTCGCGCTCAGAGGAACAGGAGTTCTTGACTATGAACCTGAACATCCAACGAATCCGCGATAAGTCCTGACTTGCACCCCGAAATTCAATCCAGACATAAGTTAGCTTCTCCTGGTATGAGTGGTGCCCTTTTTCTGTGCTATCCGAAAGTGAGTCTCCGACAGTTGATGGCTAAAGACCGAAGCCAGAGGCCCCGTTCATGTGTTGGTTCAGCCTGAAATGGAAAGAGGGCGCTGTCCGTTAGTGAGTAATTCTACCCTTCGGGCGGGGATTTTCAAGGCATCGATACGACCACCAGGCCATCCCTCAGCATGGTTGCGTCCCCGCAGAGCCCGCTTCCGTTTCGCCCGGCCAGATCATTGTAGCTCCGCAACGACCTGCCTGGTTCTCAACAATCCGTTTGTGCCGAAGCTCGACTCAGGAAGCTGACGGCGCGCTCAACGGTCGATATCGCGCGTCGCGGTATTTCAAGCTGAATACGATTGCCACGATGGCCAAGACGATCGGGCAAAAGATGCTGGCCTCAGGCCCGACCGTTCCGCCGGTCAGCCAGCGTGGCCCACTAAACGATGCGTTGAGAAGATTGTGGGAGGGTAGCAAGCCGCTATTGGGAACGCCGTACAGGAACGTCTGACCCCAGTCATATCCCAGGTGAAAGCCGACCGCGCACCATAAATTTCCAGTGCGGCGGAGGAACAGGCACAACAACAAACCGAAGGAAACCACCGAAAGATCTCCCAAAACGGCTTCTCCGCCATTGCTGGCGTGAGCCAGCCCGAATAAACCCGAGAGCAAGAATGCGGACGGCCAGAATCCCATGCCCGTCGTCAGTGTGAACTGCGCGTATCCGCGAAACAAAAATTCCTCGGCGAAGCCGGCAAGCAAAAATGCCAGCCCCCAGGCGGCTGCGGCGGTGAAAATCGCGGTGCCATGGAGCACCGCAGTTGTGAACCGTACGCCATGCAGGGCGAAAATCGCGAGCACCGTAGTGCTGGTTGCGAGCAGGCCTATCAATACTCCTACCCAAAAGTTTTTCCTGAGCGCTGCGCTCTTGGGAAGGCCATATTCGCCCGGCCGGCGGCGTTCGATCTTGCTCATGGTCCAGGCCGCAACCGCCAAGATGAAGCAGACAATTAGATCCGGGGCGATGACTCTCAGAGGCGTCAATTGCTCCGGATCCAGCGCGTCCGGGTAGAAGCGCTTGAGGATCAATCGCGCTACGTTCGACATGGCCAGTATGATCGCGATGAAGATTAGCAGGCGCCATCCCGCGCGCAAGCCATTCGGACCCATGAAAATTCGCTTGGTTGTCGAGTCCGCCGGCGGTGTCTGCGGATCATGTCGTATGGTCGTTTCTTGGGCGGTCATGGATGTGCCTCCCAACTGCTTCATACGGATCAGGGCTGCCATAAGTTTCAATGGAGAAAAAATCGTGGGGCAGAGGACTGGCGTCGTTACCGACCGGGCCGTGACCACGCCCACTGGCGTGTTAACCAGCAACGTGCCGTTCCACGTGCCGAAGTAAATTGTGGAACCTGGCAGTAACATTCTGAGCCGCCTCTGCGAAGCGATGGCTTTGGGTCGTCTCAGGAATCATTTTTCGAGGTTCCGAGTAATCTTCTATTTATGCATTCGCTGCTAAGTCACCGTGTATCCCGCGCTTCGCTCTTCACGCGGCTTGCTGGCGGTGACTCTGGCGCTGCTGTCTGGCGGCTTCCAGCTTGCGGTCGCGTTCCGCGTGGATCTCGTGCTGACGCCCCGCCAGCGCGTCCCTCGGTGTGATGTAGCCGGTGGCACTGTTCAGGCGAATGTTGTTGTAATGCTCTATATAACCCTTAATCAGACGCCGCGCATCTTCCAACGACAGCGGCGTTCCCGGGCGGATGCACTCCCTTTTGAGTGATTTGTGCCAACGCTCGATTTTGCCGTTCGATTGAGGGTAATACGGCGAAGTCCGGACGTGCGTCATACCCGAAATGCGGATGAACTCCTTGAAGTCCTTGGCGATGAACTGTGGTCCGTTATCGGAAATGACCCGCGGTTTAACCCCGGGGTACCGCTCTTTGGCCCGTTCCAGAATGATCTCGATGTCGGCCTCCGTCATCGATTCCCGCAGATCCCAATGAACCAGGAAACGGCTGTAGCCGTCCAGGATGCTGCACAGGTAGTAGAACGTCGCGCAAACATTCAGGTAGGAAACATCGATGTGCCAATGCTGGTGTGGCTGCGGCGGTTGTTCAAAGCCCGTCCCCTTCTTCGAGGGTTTCCCTTTCCACTTCCGCAGCAGTCCCGCTCGACTCAGCACCCGCCACACGCTGGCCGGACTCACCGCCACAATGTCGGCGTCCAGCATCATGAACGCCAGCCGCCGGTACCCTTCCAGCGGATTCTTCAGATGGAACGCAATGATCGCCTGCTTCTCCCACTCCTCCAGCCAAAAGTCCCTGGGAACCCAGCCGTTATGCTCATTGACCTTGCCGTACCGCTCCCGCCAGCCATAGAACTTGCTGGCCGTGATGTCGAGCCACCCGATGAATCGCCCGGCGCCGATCTCGGTCTTCTCCGACCAGCGCCGGACGAAATCCACGATCTGGTCCCGCGTATCGTGCGGAACCCAGACCCCGGTCAGAGATCCCCAACTCTTTTTTTTAGGGCGACATGCTCCGCCATCAGTTCAGCCAAAACCTCATCTTTCGTCTGGATCTTCTGCTCCAGATAGGCGATTCGTTCCTGTTCAGGCTGATGGTTGGTGCGTCCCCTTTGTTGGAAAGCCGCCCCTCCATTCTCGAAAAACTCCTTCTGCCAGCGGTAAAATACGGTTGGCTGGAGTCCCCGTTCGTCACAAAGATCCGAGATCGGCACTCCTTCCACCAAACGCCTCCTCAGAATGGCAACCTTCTCTTCCGGCGTGTAGTGCTTCCGTTGCTTCTTCATGTGTTCGCTCCGTTATCTTAACGGATGAACGCTTTCTCCATTTCCAACTGAGGCAGGACATTCAGTTCTTACTGTGCTTTGGATGAAGCCCGGAAATCCTGGTGGAACACAAGCTGCACACGACCGCGGAAGCGATTGTTTCCGTTCGAGTTCGCGGTCTACGCGTGCTAGTGGCGAAAGAGATGCTTTCGATCAAGGCAGTGCTTCGCTCGGCAATCGCATTGTCCGCTCCATGAATGTACGTGGAGCAGAGAGGCAGATTATACTTCGCTACCGGCACGCCGTTTCTACTCCCGCCAGCAAGCCAGCCTGAAATGAAGGTGTCCTTTCTTGAACAGACGCTTATCTCGCGAAGCGTTAGTCTCTCGAGGAAGGACAAGATTATGTGGCAAAGAAATTGTCCAATGTGTCGGCAACTCTTGGAAAAGAAGCACCTAACCGAGTCGGTCCCATGTCCATGCGGCAAGTACGTCTGGAAGGGATAGCGATGCTGGAATACGAGGCATTATGATCACCTGGCCAACTGTCGTAGAGAGTCGCATCTAAGGGTCGGCATAGAGTGAGCAGACAGTTACTCTGTTCGATGCCCCCACAAACAGTGCTACAGACTCTTCGTTCGACAATTACTGGGCGCGATAATCCACGGACCGAGTCCCAAGTGAGAGTGTTCGTCAAGGGAATTTCAATGGAAGACGAAAAACAGATAAGACTTGAAGCACGAGCAAGAATCGATGTCAGGAAGCTTTACGACAGAGGCGAAATCACACTGAAAGAACACGCATCGGCTATTGCATATCTGAGGGGCGTTTGGTTCGATCACCTCTCGGACCTCGAGATCGAAGATTTCCTTTGCAGGGAAATCAGAAAGCTCGAACCCCCGGTAGTCCAATTTGGCCAGTAGGATTACACTGGCAGCGCGCCCGTGCCCAACCATATAGTTCTCAGACGTGAAGTGCCGTCGATGAAGGCGCTGCTTCGCACATTGCGAGATTGGGGACGACGCGGACAGGTGGAATTGCCTGAACGCATTGGTCCAACGTGCCACCATAGGTCGTCCCGTTATTCCTCTTATTAAGGTAGAGCTTTCTTCAGAGACGTATCCGATGGTCGACGATTTCGATACCCTCGAAAATCCCAGTTCGCGCGGCCCAGCAGATTATTGGGCGATCGCGGCACGACGCCGTTGGGTGATCCTGCTTCCTCTGTTCCTGTGTTGGGCTATCGTGTGGAGCGTGAGCTGGTTACTGCCCTCGGTCTGTCCACCTATTGAATTCACCCGTTCAGCGGATCCTCTCCGTTGCTTTAATATTTTCATGAATTTTAATTCTTACAATCACAAGGCCATGACACGAGCATAACTCGAGTCGATGCGGGGCGTACAAGTTTCCGTCGCTGTGGCAATCGACGCGTTTCCTGTGAATGTCCGCGAGTTAAGCATCACGCATTCGGGTCCCGTGATTTCGTCGCACGACACGCCGGTGGATTATTCAAACCCGTTCGAAACGTATTAGTCACAAGCTGCTTTTGCCACCGGACGGGAACGCTTGCTTTCCCAGGCGCGGCGTATCTCTTCGCGCCTGGCAAGCACATATGCTTTGGCATCCTCGATGTTCCTGTAGACGCGCTTGCCTTTGATCATGTTGCACGGGCGGCAGCAGGCTACCAGGTTGGCAGGATCCTTCTTGCCCTTATGAGCGCGCGGCACAACGAAATCAACGGACATGACCAGCGCGTTTTCGAAGCTGGCCCTCCCATCCAATCCGCAGTACCGGCAGCAGAATTGATCGCGTTCCAAAATTTTCAAACCTTCGGCCTGGCTTACGGGCATATCGACTCTAGACAGGGTCATGATGTTGAATGGCATGGAGCACCTCCAAATCAGAAATCCTATTGCATATTAACGTGACTGAGAAGAGGGAAGCCTGACGGAAGGATACGGATTTTCTTTCACTCTGTCACTGCCGGAAAGCCGTGCACCATTCCGCCCCTCAAAGCGACGGAACCTTTCTCGAGCAGAGGACCAGCTCCACACGGCTCGATATGCCCAATTGTCGTAGATCCGAAGCAGGTAGTTCCGCACAGTGTGTTCACTCAGCTCGAGTTTATTTGGCGCTCGATAGCAGCGAACTGTAATTCGGATAGGAAGGCTTCCGCTGAATTCTGGCGCATCGAAAGCTCGCAGGCGAAGTAGTGTTGAACGCCGCGGCCCGGGGTCCAGCTATGACATTTATGGTGCACGGAATTCGCGTGCCGGGCATTTAGTTTCTGTGCTAGAGTTTGCGTCCACGGCCCCGGGGGCCCGGATGGCGAATCTCCGAGGTGGCGGAACCATGTTGGGCGGTCCCGACCAAATCAAAATCAACGGAGGTTTGCCATGACGCAAGATGCCGCGGCTCGCGCGCACGAACTGACGTTTGAGGTCCGCCACACTGACGGTGAAACGACTGTCGTTTGTATCGGGAAGATCATCTCGGGTACGTCCCCGCTGCTGGTGGGCACAGTACAGCCACTGATCCCTGGGACGAAACGCCTGGTCCTAGACCTTACCGATGTCAGTTATCTAGATAGTTCTGGCATCGGCACGCTGGTCAGATTGTGGGTCAGCACCAAGAAAGCGGACTGCGAGCTCAAACTCATCAATTTGAATGAGCGCATCAAGGACCTGCTGAGAATTTCGAACCTGTCGAAAATTCTCGAGGGTGATCACGAATTTCACAACTACCTGCAATAGCCCTTCGGGGGCGAGCGGCTGGTGGCACGTTTAATGAAGCCGAACCCTACGACCCGACAACGAACGTCTGGGCTGAGCCTAGCGCCGATGCCCATGTCCGTTCACGGAACCCGCGCGGTCACTGTCGGCGAGACGATCTACATTCCCGCGGGAGGCACTTAAACGGTGGTACGGCCCCAAACCAAGACGCTGAAGTAGTTCCCGTCTAGTTCGGAAATGCGGCGTTCAGCTCCACGCGGCGACCGTTTTATGGCCGGAGACCCCCGCCAGTCGCAGGAAAGCTGACGTATAAGCGAGGCTGTCATTGACCTGCAAATTGCGCGGGGCTAGCATTAGGCACGGCTGCGCCGGTTGCATCGCTAACTTGGCCGATGATCGCGCTGGTAGTTTCACCTTGGGGGAGAGTTGCTTCGGGCAAGAGACAATGGAGCGATACGAGAAAGACAAATATCAGGAGAGTTGGACGCAACATGCGTGCAGACCAAAATTGGCTCGTCTTGCCTGTTCGCGTGCTTAACCGTACTTAATAAACTGTTTTAATGCAAGTAAATACGTATGTGAGAACCGCCCGTGCAGGGCAATCCTAAGATTCGCCGATTTCTGTCAGATCCTCTTGGATAATCTCGATGCTCCCCGATTCCTGTTGCGAAGTTTCCTATTTTGTTGCTGGAGAAGGGCCGTTGCGGCAACTCTGCGTGGTCACCTTCGAGGCCCTGCGTGGAGATTGGTGGTAAAGTAGACCGAGATACAGATTCCCGTCGATGCTATGATGATCACCATTTCCAAGGAGAACTATCTCAAGGCCATTGCAGAGGCTGAGGCGGAAGGCAACACGGTGATCTCCGCGCTACTTGCCCATTGGCTTTCCGTGACCCCACCGGCAGTAACCGCTGCCCTAAAGCGACTGAGAAGAGACGGTCTGGTCACCATTGATAAGAGCGGCCGCATTCAGCTGACTTCAGAAGGACGGAAGGTCGCCGAGCAAACCATTCTTCGCCATCACCTGATCGAGCGCATGCTCTCCGAGATTTTCGGCATGTGCTGGGTCGAAGTTCACGAGGAAGCGGAGCGTCTGGAGCATGCTGTTTCTCCGGCGTTTGAGAAGAAACTCGTCAAAGTGCTGGGACATAAAGAAACCTGCCCTCATGGGAATGGTCTGGACGTTATGAACCCGGAACAACGGCGAAGGAAGGGTCAGAGCTTACTCAGCAATGCCGAGGAGGGCCTGTCATACCGAGTGTTCAGCGTATACGAAAGGGATCGCAAGCTATTGGAATTCCTGGAAGAAAGAGGTATCCGTCCAGGCACTCATGTGAAAGTGGAATCCCGGAACTACGATGGGACCTCCATTCTTAAGGTTGAGGGAAAGCGCATAGCGCTGGGTTCTCCGGCGGCGGAGAAGATTTGGGTAGGACCAGAACGCTAACCGAACTGTTATTAATCTCAGTTAATAAAAGCTGATATACTGCACTTTATTTCGCAGGAATGCGTCAGTATGTCCCCGGCACAAAACGGAAAAGGGTGTCAGGGGGCAGTGGAATACTGGGAGGGAACCGCTTATGGGGGCAGGACCTCCGTCTAGGCTGACGTCACAAGCGGTCACCCAAGAAGATGTCGTAATAACCCACGAGGACGTGGATCGTGCACACGACCGTGTCCGAGTTTCGGCGGCGCGCGCCCAGCGCGGTACCTTTTCCAAGTTCCGTCTACTGTGGTTGCTCGTCGGACCTGGAATTCTCGTGATGCTTGGTGAGAACGACGGTCCCAGTATGATTTCCTACGCTGCGACGGGCGCACGGTTTGGAATTGGGTTCTTCATTCCCTTTGTCATTCTAACGTTTTGTATGGCGATCGTCGTACAAGAGATGACTATGCGTCTGGGTTCCGCCACTCATCGCGGCCATGCGGAATTGATCTTTGTCCGCTTTGGGCCGTTTTGGGGCTGGTTCTCGATGGTCGACCTGGGCATCGGCAATTTCCTGACGCTGATTACCGAGTTTATTGCTATCCGAGCAGGCCTGGGATTTTTTGGGGTTCCCCCATGGGCTGCGGTTGGCAGTGCACTTGTGTTTTTGTGCTTGGCCGTTATGATGCACCGTTATTGGACATGGGAACGAACCCTGCTCGCTATCGCCGCTTTCAACCTAGTTTTCGTTCCCGTTGCCCTGCTCACTCACCCGAATTGGCATTCTGTTGGTCATGCACTCATTACCTGGAAGCCGCTTCCTGGTGGTTTGAGCCAAGACACTTTGATCATCGTGCTGGCTGATATTGGTGCAACTGTGACCCCGTGGATGCTTTTCTTTCAACAGAGCGCAACAGTCGACAAAGGACTTACCCGAAAAGACATCCATCTTGGTCGTTTCGATACGGTAGTCGGGGCGGCTTTGGCCGCGATAGCCGCTGTCGCAACCATCCTCGCAACCGCTCCCTTATTCGCGCACCACATGACTGCCGAGAACTTCCAGGGTGCTGAATTCGCGCAAGCACTGCAGCCGCTGATCGGACGATTCGGCGCGGCATTGTTTGCGCTGGGTATCGTTGAGGCTGGGATGGTTGCGGCTGTCACTATTTCCATTTCCTCGGCCTATGCGTTCGGCGAGGTGGCCCGCAGGCCTCATAGCCTAAACCTGCCAGTGACGCAAGGTAAGGCCTTCTACTCCGTCTTGTTCCTTTGCGCGGCAACTGCCGGAGCAATCGTCTTAATCCCTGGGCTTCCGCTCGTCTATGTGGTTCTACTGGTCAACGTGGTCGCGGTGCTGGCGATGCCACCGGCGCTTGTATTCCTCTTCATGCTTGCGAACGACCGCGAAGTCATGGGCGACCTGGTGAGTCCGAGGTGGGCGAACATACTCGCTACCGGCGTCGTTGTCTTTCTGACCCTTGCTGGTGTGCTCTTCGGCATCAGTGTGATTGCGCCGAATGCCTTCGTGTTTCTAAGCGGGAAGTAGGAGGAACGTAGGATGCCTTCAAAAGACAAAGGACATAGTGCTATCACCTCCGCCGATCAAGAATTGGTGCTGTCGTCACTGGAGCCGGAACAACTAGCCGGACTGAAAAAGCACTTTATTCCCAGGCGTCACCTGAGGGGACTTGAGAAACTCGTTATGTGGTCTCTTCGAATCTACCTGCTGTTCATGATGGTGGTAGTGATATACCAACTGTGGGCCGGTCTACGCTAGGCTCCAGAGCTGCGAGTGCTTTCACTCACGGGCGAATAGCCCTTAAGAGTTCTCAGGCCATTCCTGTCGAGAGTAGTTCTTTCGACAAGGTGTTTGCCCCGAGCCAGCTTTCCAGCTTCGTGTCCGCGTCTCTTCAGCGAGACCCTGCCGCGGCCGCCAAGGCTGGCTTTCCCACATTCACCTTGACCTGCTTCGGCTTTGCTTCCTCGCGCTTCGGGATGCTGAGCGTCAGCACCCCATTCTGATAGTCGGCTTTGATCGCCTCCGAATTCACAGAGTTTGCCAGCGAGAAGCTCCGGCTGAACGAGCCATACGAGCGCTCGACGCGCAGGTAGTTTTCCTCGTTCACCTCATTCTCAAACTTGCGCTCGCCGCGAATCGTGAGGATGTTGTTCTCGACGCGGATGTCCAGGTCCTGCGGATTCACATCCGGCAGGTCCGCCTTCACGACCAGTTCATGCTCTGTCTCGTAGATGTCGACGGCCGGTGCCCAAGGGGTCAGGTTCGACCCCTCGGCCGTACGTCCCACCATATCGCCAAACACGCGATTGATCTGTTCCTGCAGGGTCGTAGCCCCGCGGAAAGGTTGTTCCCAGCGATTCATTGTTCTCATTTTAGCTACCTCATTAAACGTTTACGGATCTGTCTTGGCCAAAGGTAGTTTCAGATAACTCATGTCAGTTCACATTGCCGTCGATCGTAATCCGCAACGACTGTGTTCACTCTTCAGGGTCGCAATCAAGTGCAAATTAGATCAGCGTTTAGTACGGCCCTCCCATCCCGCCGCCGTAGCCTGCGCCGGCCGCGACCGTCTTCTTTTCTTCTTCCTTAACGTCGGCGATCAGGACTTCCGTGGTCAGCATCAACGAGACGATCGACGCAGCGTTCTGGAGTGCGAGACGGGTGACTTTTGCTGGATCAATCACACCGGCCTTGACCATGTCGTCGAACTCACCGGTCTCCGCGTTGAAGCCGAAGTTTTCCTCCTTCGATTCGCGCACGCGTCCTATAACCAGCGCGCCTTCATGCCCGGCGTTTTGGGCGATTTGGCGCATGGGTTCTTCGAGCGCACGCTTTACGATGTTCACCCCGATGGCTTCATCGTCATGAAGCTTAAGCTTCTCCAGGGCCGGCACGCAGCGCAGAAGGACCGTGCCGCCGCCGGGGACTATGCCCTCCTCAACTGCGGCACGGGTGGCGTGCATCGCGTCCTCGACGCGAGCCTTTTTTTCTTTCAATTCGGTCTCTGTTGCCGCACCCACTTTGATGATCGCGACCCCGCCGACGAGCTTGGCTAGACGTTCCTGAAGCTTTTCCTTATCGTAGTCCGATGTAGTCTCTTCGATCTGCACGCGGAGCTGCTTGATTCGGCCTTCGATCTCACTGGCCTTGCCGGCACTCGAGACGATCGTGGTGTTGTCCTTGTCGATCGTTACCCTCTTGGCCTTGCCCAGATCCTCGATCTCGACCTTCTCGAGCTTGATGCCGAGGTCCTCGGTGATGGCCTTCCCACCGGTGAGAATCGCAATGTCCTCGAGCATGGCCTTGCGGCGATCGCCGAAGCCAGGGGCTTTCACTGCAGCGCACTGCAGTGTACCGCGCAGCTTATTCACTACCAGGGTGGCCAAGGCTTCACCTTCAACGTCTTCAGCGATGATCAGCAATGGCTTGCTCATTTTGGCCGTCTGCTCGAGCAGGGGCAGCAGGTCCTTCATCGAGCTGATCTTCTTTTCGTGGATCAGAATGCGGACATCTTCAAGGACGCACTCCATGCGTTCCGGATCAGTGACGAAATACGGTGAAAGGTAGCCGCGGTCGAATTGCATCCCCTCGACGATTTCAAGGGTGGTCTCCATTGTTTTGGATTCCTCGACGGTGATGACGCCGTCCTTGCCGACCTTCTTCATGGCTTCGGCGATGATGCTGCCGACTTGCTTGTCGGTGTTGGCACTAATGGTGCCGACCTGTGCAATCATGTCGCCTTTCACCTCACGGGAAAGCCTCTTGATCTCTCCCACGGCAACTTCCACGGCCTTGTCGATGCCGCGCTTGAGTGCCATCGGGTTCGCGCCTGCGGCAACCGTTCGTACCCCCTCGCGGAAAATTGCTTGGGCCAGCACGGTCGCGGTGGTGGTGCCGTCGCCAGCCACGTCCGAGGTCTTGGACGCGACCTCTCGCACCATCTGTGCACCCATGTTCTCGAGCGGGTCCTTCAACTCGATCTCCTTTGCCACCGTCACGCCGTCTTTTGTGATGATGGGTGCCCCGAACTTCTTTTCGATCACCGCATTGCGTCCCTTCGGGCCGAGCGTGATCTTTACAGCGTCTGCCAGAATGTTGACGCCACGCATAATCGCCTGTCGCGAATTTTCACCAGTTACAATTTGTTTTGCCATGAGACTTCACCCTCCTGGGTGATCGAACTTTCCATTCCATCCAACATCTTCGGCTAGGAGCTACTACTTCTTGCCGGATGCCGCTTTGGCGATTCCGCCAACCTTTGCCAGGATTTCTTCCTCGCGGAGGATCAGGTACTCCTGGTCGTCGATCTTTATGTCGTTGCCGGTGTATTTGTCAAACAAGATCCGGTCACCAACCTTCACGTCGAGCGGGATACGATGACCCTTCTCCATCTTGCCGGCACCGACGGCGATTACTTCGCCCTCGTGCGGTTTTTCTTTAGCCGTATCGGGAATAATGATCCCGCCCTTCGCTGTTTCCTTCTCTTCCAGCCGGCGTACGAGGACGCGGTCATGCAGAGGAATGATATTCACAGTCATTTTCTTTGACCGCCGTTCAATCCATTCTAAAAACTAAAACACTCAACTCTTTTTGGCTCTAAGCGAACACTAAGGGCGGAATATCTTCCGGTTCTTCTGCCGCGCTGCTTCGAGGTCATCGGTCTCTTTTTTCTGGCGATCGATTTCTTTCTGCGGCTCCTCTTGACCCTCCAGCTCTGTGGATTTGGCAATCGCAGCCTGAGCTTGTGCATCCAGCTGTTTCGAAAACATGAAAAGCGCAAAAGAGTTCAGGAATTTAGAACGGACTAGGTTTATCGAGTACTGCGAATCTTCCCAGCGGGCGATGACCTTTTCTGTTGACCTATACAGTTCGTTAGTTGGGAAGCTGATCTCGTCAACAGGCCTACTTGGAGTTCCGTACTTTGTCGATATGGCTTGTACCATGTCCTCGGCAGTTAGCCCACGTGTAGCGTTCTGATCATAAGTCACCAAAATCCTGAAGAGCTCACCGTTGTAGAAGCTGAAGAAAATTTGCCCGACCGAGTCTGTTTGGCGCGAAAAGTCAGAGGAGCCGCGCGGCCAATACGTCAACTCTTGAATTACCGCTGGATGCTTTTGGATCAGCTTTGTCTGGAGCGGTCTTAGGTCAACCTGGCTAGATAGTTCGGGCAAACTCATCCCCAACGAAAAGTCTCGATACTTGGAAAGATCCTGCCCGCGAACTAAAGGAGCTGAAAGCAGGATCATAACGAGGGAAATGCCCACACTTCGCATCATTTTCATTTGAAAGCTCATTTCTCCCTGATGCAATTCGTTGTCCCTTACGAGCCCTATGCTTTGGTTCAAGCGGCAGCCAATCGTGCGCGGTCCCTCACCGGAAGGTCGTTGGCCCGGCAAAGAGACGCGCTTTCCTGGATATCGCGTGACTGGGCGGCTACAGTCACATAGCGCACTCCCAGGAAACGTTTCGAGGTCTCCCAGGCCACGCGCATGATTTCCAGAGAGTTGAATTCCGCCGACTCCCGTTTCGCCAGGATTTGCTCGACTGCTCTGCGGAGCGTCTTTTGTTCGTCAAGACCGAAGACGGTCGCTCCGATTTCGCCAGTCAGCGAGAAGAAGGTACAGCCCGCTTCGTGGAATTTTTGATCCAACCCGTCTCCTTCGAGATTCTTGACTAATCTCCAGCCTGGCAAGAAGACATCACTTTCTACAGGCACACCAGTCGGCAAGTGTGTGCCCTCCCGGATCAGGATGGTCCCCATTTTGATTGCGTCTACCATTTGAGCTTTCTATTCCATCAACAGGGTTCAACACCCGGAAGTAACTGTGACCGGCGGTCAAGCGGCGAGCCAATCTTCTTTCCCGATGGATCGTCGGACTACAAAGCCTAAACTCTACGGATTTGGTCACGCGTTTATCCCACTGGCAATCGCCTTAGGCTAGCGTGCGGCAGTCTGCTTCCCGGCATAGTAGCTCCTGCCGTAACAACGTATCCACGGCCCGTTCCCTGATTTTCGTAAGCATTGGAATCTCGCGTGCTCTCGCGTTTCCCCACTGCCGGACTTGAGGGGGCGGACTTAGCCTGCCCCCTCCGAACGAAACGACCTGCCGGCTTCGGCTTCACACTGCTACGGCAGCGGCGATCTTGTGGAACGTCGAGTTAGCGACGTCATAGGTTTCAACCTGAGGAGCTCCCTCAACTACCCTGGCGAGGATCTTCGTCAGTTCGGGGTAAGTTGCGCGGTTGTATGCCTCGGCATTCTCCGGTTTGTCCCACAAACTGATCGCGAACGCTTCCGTGCCGCCCTGGCCAACGAACGTGATTTCGTCCTGGAATCCTTTCTGTTTCCGAAGCATGGGGAGGATGTCCTTCTCCAGCCTCTGGGTAAACTCCGCAACACTGTTGGGCTTCAGATGCATATAAACTTTGCGTGCAAACATGACACTCTCCTTGGTTCTCGATGCCAAGGGGCGATTCAGATAACCAGTATTGGTTAATATTGTCTGGACAGCCCTCAGTCTGTTAACCATACTGAGTTAATTAACTTGACGTGTCAAGTACAATCTGGGATTATTTTACGTTATTAACCAAGTGGAGTTAACCACGTGGAGGTGCCTGTGGATGTCTGCTTAGCAATCAAACAGCGGCTAGTAAAATTGGGGCTTGAGCAGAGGGATCTGGCCGCCGCCGCCGAAGTTACGGAGTCCTACATTTCACAGCTGCTGACTCGGAAGAAATTGCCACCCGCCCCTGGCCGAACAGACATTTACGACAAGATGGGGAGGTTCTTGAAACTGCCGAGCGGCAAGCTTGCGAAGCTGGCTGAGCACCAGCGCAAGGAAGAACTAAAGAGAAACCTGGCGGACCCACCCAAGCCCTTGTTTAAAGAAGTTCGAGAGTTGATTCTCCGGAAGTGCGTACCCGCCAAGGAAGAACAAATACGGGTCATCTTTGAGAAGCAACCCTTCGGGGAACTGGAACGCCTCGTCACCCAAAAGCTCTTGGACGTGATCAAGAAGGTCGCCAAAGAAGAATTAAACAGTGAAAACTGGCTCCACTTGGTCGCTCGACTCGCCGGCCGAAGCTATGAGCAAATGCGAGTTACCCTCCTGGAGTTCCTGGATACCGATGTCTTCAGCTTGTCACATGAAAACTGCGTTTCCTTTCTGGATCCACTGATTGAATCCTGGGACGTCGATCTAACCACGTTCGGTATGGAAATTGTATTAAATCGGAGAATAGCCCCGGGGGATCCTAGGAGATTTGAGTTTGTTGAAACGGGACCTGACCAGCCAGAGGTAGAGCCGGGGTTCAACGAATTCCTTAATGATTCTTCCCTCAGCGGGACTGCCACCAAGGAAGAACTGGAGACGCTAAGGAATCTAAGGTTCAACGGAAAACGCCCCACTTCCATCTATTATTATCGGGAACTGCAAAGCCTTAGGGACCCGCTCCATTTTCTCGCGCTCATCACCCGGACCGTGCGGAAAAAAACTAGGCCAGTCCCAGCCCGCAGGCTCAGTCGCCCCGATGCATAAATAACATCGCCAAACCGTGGGAGTGTGAAAGATTGAATCGCAAATCGAGAGAGTCTGTTTTCCTCGACAACGTCGGTTTGCCGTTCGGTCCCACAGAAAAAGACAACGTTTCTGGTGAGGTCTGCAGGTATCTACTAAGAATGTTTCGAACAATGCCATGAGCGGCCACAAAGTGATTTCGATCGCTCGCGAAGAGAAATTGATCCGCACGGCTTGCTTCATCACGGTCTGAGGAGCAAGACAACATCCAGAACACTTCAGGACTGACGTCGAGAACGGCGCGCCAAACATGGACTTCATCCTCGTGCAATTGGGCCCGCGTCTGCGGGGCGGACCACACTATGTGATCGTCCATATGGCCATTAACTCACCGACTGGCAAGAGGCTGTTTAACCGTTTTGAAAGCAAACTTCCATCACACGCTGTGTAATTGAACTGAAGACTCTAGTTATCATCCCAGCTCAATGCTTCGTGTATGCTCATCTGGCTCAGTTCAAATAGCGAGACAGCGTGTTCTGATCCGGCATTTTTGGCTTTGAAGACTACAACAGGGTCGTGACCCGCGTGGCGCCGAATCGCCACGAGGGTCGCACCCGCCGGGTTCAAAATGAAGGAGCAAAGAAGTTCTGTCGCGTTCAAATCTTGGGCGGACCTCATCGGATGCCTCCAGATTCAAGTCACCCTTCGGGTGGTCGCACTCGCCCTTGGCCTCTAAGAGTAAGCCTCGGATATTAGCACTGTTTCTTGGCTTTCCACTGATTCGAACCGGGTCTAAATCGGTATCGCTGACGGCGTACAGAAGCAATTTCACGCCACAGGCCGCTGAGATCGTGCGAACTTCAACGAGGGGAACCGAGCGATGCGCGTCCATACGGCCCGACTCCATCGCGCTCGTCGAGCGCAAAACCGGTTTGGGCGGTTCTGCCTTTCTCTTCTACTGCCGGGGATTGAGGAAGTCGTTATGCCAAAGCCGAATATGCCCTAGGATTCGTTGGCGCTGCGATTGCTTCCGTACTACTGACCGCATAGAGGACCAACTCCAGCGGAGGAGTAAGATCAGGGTGCCTCGTTCGTAATTTTAAAGAGGCTATCACAATGGTCGGAGAGTTCCCTCACCGATTCATCCCGCCTCGCTTGCCATAGAGAGTCACCTTGCCGTCCACAAAGTTGCCCAACTGGATTTCGTTTCAGAGGTTCTGTTCCAGCCCACACTGGCGCAGAGCTAGGAGTAGAATAGAAGAACTGTTCAGACAAGTACCACAAGTCCTAGGCAACCGGGCGAGTGGTTTCACCCTAGAAGGCGTGCCCAAAAGCTGGGATGAGGTCTCAGAACGCGCGGACCACATCACAAGGGTCTGCAATGATGCAGACCTCAGGCAGTTGGAGAATTCCAGGGGATTACGGGGCGTAAGCCCGGGCAGAACGAAACCGAGAAGAAAGAGTGAGGGGTCGAATCCTCCTCTTGTACTCGGGTTGCCAGCAACTGACCTCGGTCTCTCTTGACCTGTGGACATCGAGCCGGACATTGCCTGTGGACGGACTGTTGGAGACCCGAAGAGAAAGACAGGTGGACAGTGGTAAGGAAAGCAGATGAACCCTATCAGAAATCGGAGAGCGATTCGCCGTATTGGATAGTTCCGACGCCAGACGGAAAGTTTTCCGTGCAGGCTTATCTAAAACCAAGCCGCACCGTTTTGGACAAGTTGACCCAACGGCAGGCGGAAAGACTGCAGGTCTATTTGACGGAACTCATGGGTGACTACAACAAGCTGAATAACATGGAGAACAGGTCGGGAACAGAGGGGAGAAATGAGACTGAAACTGAAAGTCACAGGCGCAAGTAAGCTCACGGATGACAAACTTCTGGTCCAGCTCCAGGGCAAATTCGGAAATGCCCAGCTCAATCTGCCCATACACCAACAGAAGTTTGTTCAGGTGGGCGACGAATGGACGCTGGACAGTGGCAAAGCCACGCCGGACATTGCGGAACTGGACGAGACCGAAAAGCCTAGAGACCCCATCTCCATTAGGGAGGCCGCCATGCGAGGAGCACTGGACGGCCTAGGCAAAGACTCAAAGCGATAACAGCCCGCAAAGTGGACACGCGCGGCGCGGAAAAGCGCAATCGGCAAGACGCCATTCACGCCTGAAAAACCAGTTCACGTGCTCGCGTCTGGCGCAAAACCATTTCACGTTACAAAGGTCACGCTATTCGACGAGTGAATTCTCAAACGCATGGCAAAAGATAAATCGGGCCAACCGTTCAAAGTCGGCGACAAAATCCGCGTTAGCATGCAAATGCACGGTGGGGAGATTGTAGATGCGACGGTCAAGGCGATTATCGAAACCACCGGTGACCCACAGTATCAAATTGATTTCGGGGACAACCAGAGGGCGACGGTCACCGAACGACAGATTGTGAAGGACCGCTGAATCTTCCCCCCTCGCCGGTCAACAGTATGCGTCGATTGCTTCCGGCCTTGTCCCAGCCGGTAGGACAATTTTGTCGGCGGTCTTCTGGCTGAAGATGATGTAATTTCCCGGAACTGTTGCGCCGAGTTGTTGAACACGTGTCTGGGCGTCACTGAGAGCCATAGCTGGCTCAAGCCAAATGACTGTGCCGTCGTTATCGAGTCGAAATATATCGTATTCTGGGAATTCTCCGGCCATGTCGCAAGTACTCCTTTCCGTACACAAACGCAGCATCGTACGCGGGACAGAAGAGCATAAAGGAACGACGTAGAGCGCTCTGTTCAATATTGGACACTTCTGACCGCTGGGTGGATGTGATAAAGTCTTCCTTCACAAAAACGTCCTAGCTGTCCCGCACGACGAAGTTCTATTTCGCAAAGGGCGAAGGTGCGCAGCAATGGCACGCAAGCTGGTCTGGATTGAGAGCCAGAATTTCGAGGGCTTTGGATGCTCCGAGTGTCAGTGGTTGTTCAAGCCCAGCAGTCCGCTCATTGGCAAATCACTTGATGAAATGAAGCAGGCTTACGAGGCCGAACGCGACAAGCAGTTCGTCGCACACGTCTGCGCCAAGTTTCCAAGAGCAAACACAGATAGGCAGTAGGTTGGGGCTGGTAAGAAGACATGTCCGTAAGTGGGAGGCTGGGCTGCCTGCTATGAGCAAACCAGCCTTGAGATTGGTCGGGGATATTGAAACCGAACCAAGAAGAACTAACAGGAAAAGACAGACTCCGGGATATTTACGTTAAAAACGCCACAAGTCCAACGATCAGAAGTCCAAGCACGAACGCCGCGCCAACCACTACATTTGCGAATCTGCGAGAGTGGTTTCCAGCATTCATTGGCCTGGTTACCAGGATTCCACCTCATAACTTACTCGGCAATATCAGCGTCGGTTGACGTACACTAAGCGTTAATACACCGAAGCACTTATCAACCATGAGTGGAGGTACTAATGGAGCACCAAATGGGAATCAATCTAAAGGTACTATGTACAGTGTCTATATAGCTCCAGCAAACTAAGGGAGTTATGGCAAATGACACTGTGAAACAACTGGAACGACTGAACCGAGGCGAGAAGCTCGAATCATCAGTTATCGAAACCCTTAAACGCGACGGATATGTGTTCGCCACCGAAGTCGCTAGCCGTCAAACGCCGGGTCGGAAAGAATTCTTGTTTATCCGCGTCACAGATAAAGGGCGAGAATTATTGAAGAGTGATTCAGCCGTGGCTGAACCCAAGCGGAACTCGATCTAGCTTAGAGTTGCGCTTTCAGCGAACTTCTCTATCGTCGGAATCAGCTCGTCCGATAGGTTCATTTTGTCCAGCAATGTCACGGTACCGAAACTCTCCGCTAATTCCCTGGTCTTCTCATCATTCCAGATGGATATGGCCACGATTCGAGACGTGCAGACATTCAGGCGCGCCACGTCGTTAATTTTCATTTACATTGAGTCAACCCAATTGACCTCACCGAAAGTCCGCTTTATCGTGACCCTGCCATGACAAACGGAGGCTTAAGCAAATTGCGGCTTGCCTACAAGAAAGCTGTTGATAACTGGGTTGAAGCCATTCGCACCGAAGAGGCGCTGGCGCTTCCGGACCATTCTATCGTCACTATGGAAATTTGGACTGCAGCCCGTATGAACGAAGAGGACGCAACCACGGAGGCAGCAGAATGTCGTGAAGCCTACAAGGCTGCACTGCGTACCATCAGCTACGAGATTTGACTCTCAACTGTTCTTGGCCGAGCCTACTCGGACAATTTAAGGCGTCTATACACCGCTGAGGTAAGCCCGAGCGGACGGGCGAGTGGACCGCTCCTTCGGAACGTGACCCGCCGGAACCGAACGGTAATCTTCACAGTTACAAAGGAGACGGGCGCAAGCCTTCTTACCAGACGCGTTCATTGACCCGTGGATACTTTTGCTGTGTCCGCAAAGGCAGGGTCGCTTTTCGTATCTGCTCATGATGTGCGCATCCTAACACAACTTCGTCGCCCTTTATCTGTGACGCGAATAACAAGAATTCTTTGGATTCCTCTACACAGGACGAAATCGGGAACGGAGTCTGCGGCTGTTGTCTACTGAACTTCGGCGGTGCACTTCGAAGGTGCCGCCCCTTCACAGAACAAATATAACTTGCCCGTCGCCGTTACAGACTCGCTTGGCGGTTTAATGGGCGCGCCATTGACGTTGCACTTTGCCGGAGCGCCGTCATTGCCAATAGCCGATAGGCACGTGACTTTCGCGGGTTTTGGTAATTGCATTTGAACCGGATGCATTTTGCCATCTTTATCTGTGGTTGAGGTGATTGTCTGCGACGATGAAGTTTGTTTACGGCATCCTAAGAACATTAGTAGTAGACAAATTGTGAGCAGGAATAAAGTTCGCATGGTTTTCTCGTCAGGAATTTTCTTCTCTTGCGGCTTAAAATGCCATAATGGATAGGCCGTTAATGCAATATTCACAATTCAGGTCCAGCATCATCTTCGGACTCTATGCCCGACCGACTTAGGGGTAACTCGGATGAAGCGATTGGTTCCTGTTCCCGCCGAGAGCGCCAAACATCTGAAAACAGAGAAAGAGACGGAATTAGGCTACCAATTCGTCTCAGTCAAACTCAAAGACGGACGATTCTTTGAACAGGCCGTTGCGAGCGAGGGCTGTATCATTCAAGTGAAGGGTTGACCTGCTCCCCGAAATTTAGTCCAGCCAAAACTTAGCTTCTCCGTATATAAGACCGCGAGAGGAGAAGCGTCATGAAAAGGAGTCGCTTTAGCGAAGAGCAGATCGTCGGGGTGTTGAAAGAAGCGGAGGCTGGAGTCCCGGTGAAGGACCTCTGCCGCCGGGTCGGTGTCAGTGAAGCCACGTTCTACCACTGGAAGGCGAAGTATGGGGGTCTGGAAGTGAACGAGACCAGGCGGCTGCGTCAGCTGGAGGAGGAAAACGGACGGCTGAAGAAGATCGTGGCGCAACAGGCGCTGGACCTCGACGCGCTGAAGGTGGTGCTGTCAAAAAAGTGGTAGGCCCGCGGGCGGAACGAGAAGCGGTGCGTGTTGTGCGAGAAGAAGCAGGGCTTAGCGAGCGACGCGCCTGTGGGTTGATCGGGATGCACCGTGGGAGCTGGCGGTACCAGCGAAGGGAACGGAACGAAGCGGCGTTGCGGGCTCGGCTGCGCGAGCTGGCAGCCGAGCGCCCGCGGTTCGGCTATCGACGACTGTATATTTTTCTGCGACGGGAGAAGACCGAGGACGGAATGCTCCGCTGGCGGGTCAACCACAAGAAAGTGTATCGGCTGTACCGGGAGGAAGGGCTGGCGATGCAGCGTAGGAGGCGCAAGCGATTTCGGGCCGAAGCGCGGGTGCCGCTCGCGCTTCCGACCCGCGCGAACGAAATGTGGACGATGGACTACACGCATGACGAACTGGCCGGCGGGCGGAAATTCCGCACGCTGAATCTGATGGACGGCTACACGCGGGAAGCACTACGGATCGAGCCGGACACGTCGCTGCCGGGTCTGCGCGTGGTGCGGGTGCTGGAGGGGTTGCGAGAACGACGCGGAACACCGGCCGCAATTCAAGTAGACAACGGAACGGAGTTCACCAGTCGCGTCGTGGATCAGTGGGCGTATCAGAACCAGGTGGCGCTGCACTTCATCGAGCGCGGCAAGCCCACGCAGAACGCGTTCATTGAGAGTTTCAACGGGAAGTTTCGCGATGAATGTTTAAACCAGAACTGGTTCGTGGATCTCCGACACGCACGGGAGGTGATCGAAGCCTGGCGGGTGGACTATAACACCGTGCGCCCGCACAGCTCGTTAAGGTATCTGACGCCGGAACTGTTCGCAGCGAGTGTGGCCGCGCGCCCGGCGTCTCCCCCCACGCCGGGCGCTTCTATCGCCCCGACATGGAAAGGTTCGGATGTGCAGGAACCCCGGAGTGCTAACTTATGACTGGACCAAAAACGGGGGGCAGGTCAAAGCCAGCGAAGGAGTCCGCCTAGCCTAATTCTCGTCCCATAAACAGGTCGCGCAGACTAACGGGGGGTGACAAATGAGTCGAAGGGAGAACATCAAAAAGCGAACCCAAAAGCTCGCAAAAGCTCAAGGCAAGCATATAAATGAAGCTGTTTTGACAGACTACGGTATTGGGATGAAGCAACAATACCGTGGCGAACTCTCCGCTAAAGTGATTGAGGAGTTTTTGGCTTTGCAGCCGAAACATATTCGAGACAGTTTCGAGAGGATGGCGAAAGACCTGCAAACGTTCGGTAGGGAAAATCCCAAACGGTTTCGTGCCAAGGTGATGACCTGCTTTATGATTGCGTTCCAAAACGGAACTGTCGAAGGCCAAGACGACGGGGTTTGGGACCCAGAGGCGTTGATTGACCAAGTAGCAGAAGAACTTAATGAAAAGTATATAGACGATGTAGACGACGAGTAGAGGTAGGTTCGTGTGAACCTCTCCTGTGGGAATTGCAAGACAATACAAAATTTCTCAGGCGACCCGCCAAAGTGTGATGTGTGCGGTTGGGTATACAGCACAGATACTGCTTATACCGGAATGGTCACTATCGGCAGCTTCTTTCGAGTGATAATTGTTTGCGTAGTTGTAATTGTCTGCGGGAGGCTTGTGGACTATTGGTTAACCCCTGAGCAGAAGCGGCTTGCTGGGTGACGGGCTACCCGGAAGTTGAGATGGATGGACGTGGTGGAGCTACAATGATCTGGCCGGGCGAAACGGAAGCGGGCTCTGCGGGGACGCAACCATGCTGAGGGATGGCCTGGTGGTCGTATCGATGCCTTGAAAATCCCGGCCCGAAGGGTGGAATACTCACTAACGGAGAGCGCCCTCTTTCCATTACAGGCTGAACCAACACACCAAGTGAGAGTGCTCGCCAAAGGATTTTCAATGGAAGACGAAAAACAGACAAGACTTGAAGCACGGGCAAGAATCGATGTCAGGAAGCTTTACGAAAGAGGCGAAATCACATTGAAAGAACACGCATCGGCTATTGCATATCTGAGGGGCGTTTGGTTCGATCACCTCTCGGACATCGAGATCGAAGATTTCCTTTGCAGGGAAATCAGAAAGCTGGAATCCCCGGCCGTCCAACCCGGCCAGTAGGCGTACACCGCCAGCGCGCCCGTACTTGAACCAAATAAGTTCTCAGCCGTGTGGGCCGTCGATGACGGCGCTGCTGCGCACATTGCGAGATGAGGAGCGACGCGAACAGGTGGAAATGCCTTGAATGCACTGGTCGAACGTGACACCACAGTTCGTCCCGTTATTCCTCGACTCAGGTAGAGCTCTCTTCAAAGATGTGTTCGATGGTCGACGACTTCGATACCCTCGAAAATCCTAGTTCGCGCGGCCCAATTCCGCGGGACTCCAGGCCTCGACACTTGGATTATGCTTCATGTAGTTCAACGGGTGGTTGACAGGAACGCGGGTTGTGAGGACCTCAACCACGACAATCACGATGAAAATCAGCATGCTCCACCCGGAGCGTATTCCCTGCGGCCCTACGAAAAACGAGCGCAAAGTCCACTTACTCGAAGACGGCCCAGGCGTTGCCGCTCTCTCGATATTTTCCGAATCCGCGGTGCCTACTCTCTGCCTGTTCATGGTGTCCCCTTGCTGACGACCGTCGTCCGAGCGGCGAAAGGCGTGCCCCGTGCGGTCGTGTAAACAGCATCGAAAACGCTCAGGGTTTTAAGATTCGCCACGCCACCGACGGTGATCGGATCGGCGAGGTATTGGACCTTGCTCTCGGCGTTCGTGAATGCAGCCCACGAAGGAAGGCCAGGGCCATTCGGATCGCCTGATCTTGCGAAGTTGACCCAGTAGCTGGACATCTCCTCAGCCAGCTTCCGATCAGCCGCAGTCCAGTTCCACTGCGACTGGTCCAGGTGGTCGAAGACATACCAGAGTTCGGCGAAGTGGCTCGCGCCCCAATCCGCATACATGGAGCCGGCCGGGAACGGCGGCTGCTGTCGAAACGAGTAATAAAAGACAGGACGCTTGCCGGTTCCGGCTTGCAGCCTCGCCCATGCCCACATATCCCAACCGAAGCGGAGATCGCGCTCGAGCCCCAACCGCGCCTGCCGCGCTTCTTCATCGGTCGCGTGGGGATATGCGGCAACCAGCGCAGCGGGAAGAGGGCCGACGCTGTGTTCCAAGTCGCTGGCGAACGTGGCCGCAGTCTCGTGCGAGATATCCACCATCGCACGCGCCTCATCGGCGTTCGAACCGATCAGCAGCGGGACATCGTTCTGCTGTCCCGAAGCGAATGACTCGTAGGGTGAAAGAGGAAGCACATAGGGTTCGATCACGGGGTGAACAATGCCACCGGCATTGCCGGTAAGCCGCGTCGCTGGCAGCCCGCGTAGTTCCTTGAGCGAGGGCGCACCCAGCGAAGCGGCGTACTCGTCTCCGTCGACTTCTGCGTTGGCCAGTAGGAACTTTGGCGCAAGTTGGAGCGGCTCAAACAAACCGCCGCTCTCTCCGATGGCGCGCTGAAATAAACCCTTCGCGAGGGGCGAGGCCATCAGGATGCTGACCGATATTGCTCCCGAGGATTGACCGGCGATGGTTACGCATTTCGGGTCACCGCCAAAGGCGGCAATGTTCCTCTGAATCCATTCGAGTGCGGCGATCTGATCCATCAGGCCATAGTTTCCGGACGAGTGGTGCGGGGACTCGCGCGTTAGCTCAGGGAGGGCCAGAAAACCGAGAGGCCCGAGGCGGTAAGCAATGGTGACAGCGACGACACCTTTTTGCGCCAGCCGGTCGCCCCAGTACAATGGCATTGAAGCCGACCCGTTAATGTATCCGCCGCCGTATATCCAAACGATCACCGGCAGGTGCTCCTGCGGAGCTTTTGTTTCTACTGGTGTCCAGATGTTGAGGTACAGGCAATCTTCGCTCACGGCCGGTGGCGTCTCGCCCGGCATGGAGACTCCAACTTGCATGCACGCTGGAGCAAATGCATCTGCTTTACGCGTGCCCGTCCACGGCGCGGCATGTACGGGGGCACGCCAACGCAATTCCCCCACTGGCGGGGTAGCGAATGGGATTCCTTTGTAGACACTCAATCCGTTTGCGCGTACCCCGGATATTGCGCCCGATTCCGTTAGGGCTTGCTGCGCTACGGCGGCAGTCGCCAGCCACACCGCCGCTACGAATACACACGTGAACTTCCATCGGTTCCGCACGTGGACCTTCCTCCTGGCTGTTCAAATTGTTGAAGATCAGGATTGCCCTTCTTAAACTTCGCCTTGACCTGAGGCTTATCCTAAAGCCCTCGCGTGATGATTATCCCGCTTTCCGGCATCTCGGCGCTGTGCAATAGTGCACGGGCGTGGCCGAAAATCGATGTGGCAATCCGATCCTGGCGCTCGTTGCAGTGGGCAAGGCGAGATGCTGGGTGAGCCTTCAGCAACCCGAAAACGAAAACTGGCGCCCGCTGGATAGGTATTGATAAGTTTGAATGTATAGGTCAAGGGAGGTGCGCTTGGTGTAGAAAAGCTGAACTTAGCGATACGCTGATTCAGAACACCAAGCAGGCTCCCCTATGGAACCTGATTCATGCCAAAGCGGAATACTCCCTGGAATTCCGGGGTGCCGCCTCGGTACTGCTGACCGCGTAGAGGACCAACTCCACCCGGCTCGAGATGCCCAATTTGTCGTACTGCGGATCAGAAAATGAGTTGCAGAAAATCGCACTCACCAAGACGCGCTTGAAGATTCCATCGCTAGAAGATGAAGAAGGAACTCACGGCGCGATGTATCCGGGAGCAACGGTGTTTCCCGAGGGCTTGGCTATTGGAAGTTCATTCGATCTTGAGCGGGGCTATCAATCAGCAAGGCTGGGGCCTAGGGGTAATGGCGGCTTATCCCGAAATCGAGGATGTGCCGGCGCATGCCTCGGAGAAATGGCTGACCGGTGTTCTGCGGAGCGAACTTGGATTTGAAGGAGTCATCGCGCTCGTTCACGTTGTTCAGTATGAAAAGCTAGGATTGCAGAGTTCGCTGCCAAGTACGTGAAGGACTTTCTCAGCGGCGGCTCCTACGAGGGAATACCACTGGAACAGAATGCGTATGAACTGGATGGACGGTTCGCAGAAGCGCCAGCGAGCGCATTCTCTGTTGCTGAGAACCGCGCCGGAACCGCGGTCGTTCTTCCCCGTGACCCCCAAACGAAATCGCGGCCAGCTTCGCTAATCTACTGGGCCATCCTGTGGAGGTCGAAGCAGTGCCGCGTGAGACTTGGGAGTCGCTCTTTAGATCGCGAGGCATGAAGAACCCGAGCCGCGCATTGAGACACCCGACGGCTTCAATGAAGGATGGATCGAGTTTGAGGGACAAGAGGTGGGCTCTCGAAAAAGGAAAGGTGGCGCGGAACACTGTATTGCGCATGCTGAGCGAGCGCGAGAGTGGGATGAAGGCGCTCTCGAGCGCCACTTGAGGTTTCACCGTTGACCAGCGCTACTACGTCCTCAGAAGCAGAGGCTCGCGGGGTGGTCTCAATGGGTTGATGCAACACAGCGCGAATGCTAAGTGCAGGGGTTTCAGAGACTAAAATCGTTCACGAACATCGATTCAATTGTGATCCCATGCGCGTTCAGTCGGCCTGACTCCGGTTTTCGCCCGCTGCACGACCGATCCATATATTTTTTCTCTCCAGGCCGGTCATTTTCTTTGTCATCCCGCCTGGCGTGAATTGCGTCGCGAAGGGAAACTGCGACTCGATATTCGGCTAGCGGACCAATCAGGACTTGAGCGACTAACGGGACAGTTGGGCTTCCAGCGTGCGCGAGTTACCGTTTCTGGTGCCCACCAACGCAAAGCCCTTGTGAGACCATTAGATTCAAGGTAAATTCCCCGCCTAAAGAAAACCCCGTGCATGAATCTCGCTGTTAGTTTGCGTTTAGTTCGAGGATTAGGTGGGGGCAATGCCATGAAATCTCCCCTGAGAGTTGTGCTGGTGTCGTCGCTTGGCGTTTGGATGCTCTTGGCGATAATTCAAATCCGTGCCCATGTTCTTCTTCCAGACGCATTTAATGCAAAACTCACATCGAGTGCTTTGCCAGTCGGCGAACCAGCGCTGCGCTATGTGGCGGGTTCGACCATAAAGCTCGAACAGCTTCTTGGCGAGGAGGACAAACAATTACATCAAGCGACACTTAGCCGGACCGTGACTCGATACGGGATCGAAGGAACTGACTTGGGCAATTCCTTTGAGCATGCAGGACACGTGTATTTTCTCTTTGGCGATACCGTGGGGCGTTTGCGTCGTGCGCTCGACACCATCGCGACAACCGATGCCACCGATCCAGAAAGTGGAGTTCGACTGGATTTCTTTAAAGCTGGCAGCGATTACCTGACCATCCAGCCGCCCGGCATCAGCATGGGCCCGTTCGAGGTACCGGTAGCTGGCATCAGTCTAGGCGGCCAAATGTATGTAGTAGTTTCGACGAACCACTCCGAGGATCGTTCAACGGATCGTTCCGTACTCACAAAATTTACCCTTCCGGCAAATTTCCAACCGTTGCGGACCGTCTCTCAGCTTCCAGAGGGGCACTTCGTCAAAATGTCGTTGCACTTCGAACCCGGCAGCATCGCCGGACTGCCTCCCGGCGGGCCGTTCGTCCTCGTTTGGGGCACAGGCCCGTACCGAAGGAGCGACGCGTATTTGTCGATCGTGCCGGCGACAGAATTTGAGAGTGGCAAAGGGACCCGGTATTTCGCAGGATTGGACGCGAAGGGCGCTCCGATCTGGAGCGACAAGGAATCGGACGCAAAGGCCATCGTGCAAAACGGAACGATCGGCGATATTTCCGTAACGTGGTGCAAGGATCTTGGCTTATGGCTAATGACTTACGACAGTCGAAACCCAGCGCCACGTGGCATCTTGTTTTCGTATTCGCGCACGCCGTGGGGACCGTGGAGCGAACCACAAATCATTTTCAATGCAATGCGCGATGGCGCCCTGGGCAAATTCATCCACAATCCGCAGGCTAATCCAGACGATGGGCTGGAGGGACCGGTAATTGGGAAGGGTCAGGCGAATCCACAGGCCGTTCATGGCGGTGCCTATGCGCCGTACGTCGTGGAGCGATGGACGAAGGTGAGAGGCTCCGAGCTAAGCATCTACTATGTGCTGTCTACGTGGAATCCTTACGTTGTAGTGCTGATGAAATCACGGCTGCAAATCGAGTAACCACCCGCTTGGAGTGGCTGGGTTCGGATTCCGGTTTCCGTCCCACGCCCAATAGCCGGGCGTCCAGATGAAGCCGTCTCCGGGACAGATAGGTTGCTCATAAACGGGGAGCGCCGGCGGACCAAAAGATACAGAAATACCGATTTGAGCGAATGAAGCAGTGGAGAGACACATGAGCATAAGTGCAAAAAGTAGCGAACGAATTAAACTGAGTTTACGCATTTTGATTTCTCCTTCCTGCTCATTTTTTGCCCAGCAGTGCAGGCGGCTGCGGGGGCGCGGACATGAGAGGTGGGTTCTTCAACTTGGACACCCGAGTATCCAGCTTTGTGAAACCCAATGCTGTTCGATAGTGCACATTTCGGTGCACTACAACATCTCGTCTTTGGGGAGTTCCTCGATGTTGACTCAGGGTGTGTGGGCGAGATCAATATGAGGCAACGAACGCCTACGATTAGTCTCGCAGCAGAGCGCTCTCGCAGTGCAGGGATCACGGATTAGGCCGATGCTTGCCGGCTTTGCTGTAGAAACGCGAGTATTTCCGCGTTGATCAGCTCCCTGTCGGTTGGACGCATGCCATGCGGGACTCCCGAAATGACTTCGAGTGCCGCCGCCTGACAATTTTGGACGAAAGGAGAGCCGAGGCGCGGATCGGCACGATCTGATCGTCAGCCCTGTGCAGAAGCAGTTTTCACATCAAGCTTTCTTCTTTTTCAGCTCTTTTTCGATGCTGGTGAAGTTCGCTTGTGGTGCCGACGTATGAGAACTGCTCTTCTAACAGGAAGCTCAGGCATCTCTCGCCGTGCGGTATGCTTTTTGACCAGCTTCAACCACACCGGCGACGTTGGCCTTCACATCGTCGACTGTTTCCTGGGCGCGTCGAGACCATCTCTTGCCCGCCGATGCGGCATCATCAAAGCCGTCCTTCACAGTGCGGGTGATGTAGTTGCGTGTTTTCCTTCCTGAGGCTGGCGCAAAAAGTAATCCAACAAGCGCTCCGATTCCAACTCCCACGGCAAATGTTGTGAATTTGCTCAGCCAATTATGCTGATTGACCTGGTCCGCCCCCGCCAGCGAGCTTGTCTCCCTACACTTGCCCCCTGCTTCGTGAACGTAGTTCGCAGTTTCATTTTCAGTGTCTGGTGTTATCATACTCTCCCCTTTGCCGACTACCGACGCAAATCTCCGCGACTCGATGTTGCTTACAAATACTTCAGGCGACTAAATGCTATGGCGTATAGGCCACTGTGCTGGCTTTCTTGAGCTCCGTTATGACGTATGCAGCATTCTGCAGGTCGAGAGTTTCGTCCGTTTCAACCGACGAGATTAACAGCTCTAAGAAACGACCAACAATTGCCCGTTCAGCCTGGACAATGAGCGCTCCCCGTATGGCCTCATCGGTTTCAAACAAAGCTTCGACGTAGGGCCTATGCCATTCCTGGGACACAGAATAGTATTTGAGGTCTGCCCTATTTTCACAGACAAAAAGGTCATCACACCTTGCGAAGTCCCCGTTGAGGGGAACACTCTCACTGGAGAGCGATTGTAACTCAGGTTCGATTCGCTCAACGGGCATCGGGCCCATGTATTGACGGTCCAAAACGTCCTGCTTGGTAAGCACCCCGAGTTCGCGTATATTTTTTCTTCGCGGCATAAGAACTTCCGACAGGAAGCAATAGCATGGATCGAATGTGCGTTCTGTTCTGTTTAGTACACGGATGGAACAGAACTGCCTCCGTTGAATTGGAAGAAATCGCGCTCAGTCTAGCTCAAGCATCCATCGCGTAGGCGAGAACTTTTCGGTTAGTCCGTAAGACCTACTTTTCGATTGTACCACCGCGCTACGAGTCCTTTGCCTTCACCCTCTGGCAAACTGCCTACGCAGCGTCCAGATTCTCCTCGATGCCGGCGTCCAGATCGGAGTTAACGGACTTTGCTTCTTTTTCTACGCCGACGGGAATCACGGCAATTTGATCCGCGACAACCTGCGTATTCGCGATGGACTTTGCAATGGATTCGGCTTGTGACTTGTCGTTCTCACTGGTGACAGTTCCGCTGAGGGTCACGATGCCCTTGTCGCGATCCTGACTGACCCAAACGTCTTTGAAGCCTGCCTGATCGAGTGATCTACTAATGCTGTCGGAAACGTCACCGTCACAGCCAAAGATCTCAACGACCAGACTTAATGAAAGCTACCAAAGCAACTGAGCATGAGACAGCCGGTATGGCCTTCGTGCGGCCACAATTCCTAGAGCCCTCAACGCTGCGTCTGTGCGTGGCGAGGTTCATTCTTCTTTGATCTGACTGTCTACACCACTCGCGGCGCCGTGGTCCTAAGGCAAATCGAGGCAGCCGATTCGTAAACTGTTGGATGGCCATTTGAACAAGCGATATAGCTGAAGATTCAAAGGCTTATCCGAACAAACGTTTGGGTTTGCAAAGTGTGCTGTATTGAACAGTCGAGATGCCGCGTACCTGTGTAACATCACCCACCTTTGGAGCAACCTGCGAATGGCAATCGCTAGCCCGAATTGGCGCACGCGACTGCTTAAGCTCTGGACACGGAAACCACACCCATGGATGCTCAAAGTTCTCCAGGCTCAGACAAGTGGGCGCCGAGCAAGTTCCGATTCGTGCTGATCGACATACTGAAGTCTTATGCCATGCGTTGGAAACGCGTGGAGAAGGTCGAGGTTGAATCTCAATAAGCAGCTGGATGCATTCTCGACTCAAAGGAGATCAAAGATGAGAAAAATCGATAGGCGAGTAGTTTTTGCCAGTGCAATAGCAATCGCCGTTGGGTTTATTCTTGCGTTGCCGGCGAGAGCGCAGGACGCGTCGGCTACAACACTCTACAAATCAAAATGTGCGGCGTGTCATGGTCCGGACGGAACCGGTTCGGCGACGGGAAAGACGATGGGCGCCCATGATTTTACCTCTGCCGACGTACAGAAAATGTCAGACGCAGAGCTTATTAGCATCATCACGGACGGAAAGAACAAGATGCCCGCATACGGGAAGTCGCTAAAAGCGGAACAGATTAAAGGACTGGTGGCTTACATTCACACCCTGAAAAAGTAGTCTTCCTCGTCGTAAAAATGGTTCCGCGCGGCAGATGTTCGGCAGCGAGGGAGTTCACTTGTCTTTGCTCGAACGCAATCGCGCTGGGGGAAGGGGTAGCCTCGCTGCCAGATGAATCTGAGAGAACGCATTCGAGACTGGTCGCAGCCCATCTTTTTTCTGGGGCAAAATCCCCTCACAGTTATAGGTACCGTGATCACTACGAGCACGGCGCTTACCACAATCGCTTTCTGGTTCTACGAAATCTTCTTGCCGGGGCCTCCTCACCCTTATATTGGCATTCTCTTCTTTCTGATCTTCCCGGGCATTTTTGTGCTTGGCTTGCTCCTGATTGCACTTGGCATCTGGTTCCGGCGGCGAAGTCTTAGGAAGACCGGGAATCTGCCTGGGAGTTACCCTCCCATCGACCTAAACCTGCCCGTTGTGCGTCGGACGTTTGGGTTCGTGGCACTCGCGACCGTGCTCAATCTCCTCATTGTGGGGACCGCCTCCTACCGCGGCGTGCAATACATGGATACGACGAACTTCTGCGGGGCGACTTGTCACACGGTAATGCAGCCCGAGTACACGGCCTATCAGAACTCACCGCACTCGCGTGTGGCCTGTGTTGAATGCCATATCGGACCCGGTGCCACGTGGTTTGTGCGATCAAAGGTTTCCGGACTGAAGCAAGTTTACGCGGTAGCGTTCCACACCTATCCGCGCCCAATTCCATCGCCGGTAAAGGACCTCCGCCCAGCGCGCGCCACCTGTGAACACTGTCATTGGCCTCAGCGGTTCACGGGCGATAAGTTTGTTGTAAAAACGAGTTATAGCGACGACGAGAAAAACACGGCGCAGACTACGGCGTTACTCGTCAAAGTAGGGGGCCATACCTGGCAGGGTTCGGTGGGGATTCATGGACGCCATCTGGATGCGGGTTCGCGCGTTCAGTACATCGCGAGCGATGCGCAGCGGCAAGTGATTCCTGTCGTGTATTACACGGACGACAAAGGAAAGACCACCGAGTTTATGTCTGCGGATAGCAAGGTTCCGAAGGAGCAACTGGAAAAAGGGGAGAAGCGGGAAATGGACTGCATCGATTGCCACAATCGCCCTACACATACTTTCGAAATGCCCGAAAACGCGGTAGACGAGCAGATGTCCGTCGGGCGCATTAGCCCAGCGCTCCCCTTCGTTAAGAAAAAAGCGATCGAGCTGCTCAAGGCGGATTATCCCACGCGCGATGCGGCGAAGCAGCGCATCCTTAGCGAAATCGCAAGTTTCTATCAGACGAGCTACCCAGCGATCTATAAGGCGCAGCCCGCCGTTGTACAGCAATCGGGACAGGAGATAGCGGCGATCTACCTTCGCAACGTCTTCCCGGACATGCACGTGACTTGGGGTACTCACCCGAACAATGTCGGGCACACGGATTCGCCCGGCTGCTTCCGTTGTCATGACGGCAGCCATAGCAGTGCGAATGGCCAGACCATCACGAATGATTGTTCTGCGTGCCATCAACTTCTGACAGCGGGTGAGGACAACTCCAAAATTCTGAAGGAACTGGGGATGAATTAGGGCTGGACTGCGAGTGCGCGAGCTTGCTGAAAAGGACGCGGCGGACAGCATGGAAAGTGAAAACGATTCAATTTGTCGTCGCAAAGAAGCGTCCGCACACAATGGTGCCGTATTCGAAAGCGCTCTCTTGCACGGTGAGTCGGGTTGTCGGAAAGAGTTCACTAGGGCAAAAGAAATGCGATCCCTCACGAACGCAAAAGGAGCGCGGCACCAATATTCCGATGGTGAATCTTCAGTCGTTCGTCGCTACGTCGGTTGCGGATATGGTGACACCGCGCGATGGGAAACTTTATTGGAGGCACGCCACGAGTCTTGAGCTGAACTCGAATGAGGAAGTTGTCTCGGTCCTTGCCGCATTATTCCAGTCCAACGAGAACACATGAACGGAAATCCTGCTAAAGGAGTCACATGTATGGGAACAATGCAACGCGCGGTTCCATTTGTTTTGATTTTGGTGCTTGCCGGGCTGACGGTCTCAAAGAGCGTCTCGCAGGGCACGCCAGCAAGCGACAAAAGCGAGATTGAAAGGGGGCAATATTTAGTGGAGGAAGTAGCGAAGTGCGCTGAATGCCACACTCCCCGGAACGCTCGAGGTGAATTGGACCGAGAAGCATGGCTCCAAGGCGCTCCGATCTGGATCACCCCGGTGAAGCCGATCCCCAATTGGGCAGACCGCGCCCCGGCGTTAGCTGGATTTCCCTATACAGAGGAAGAGGGCGAACGAATCCTCGAAAAAGGAACGGGTCCGCGGGGCAACGTTCTGAGACCTCCAATGCATATCTATCACATGAAACATGAAGACGCGAAAGCGATCATTGCTTATTTGAATTCTTTACCACAGAGGATGCATTAATTGACCGTGGAACTCAGACGAACTTCAGCGTGGTCGCGAAGCAAAGAATCCGAGGGTAAATACCGCCGTTGAGCTGGGCACTTTACCGTCCGAAACTGAGCATGAGATGATTCATAAGAATTCTGCTCGCGGTCGATGATTGAAAATTGCCAGAAGCCGGACATGAGTGTTTGCGTCGGCAAATCCTCCCGCCCCTTAAGAAGGCTGGTTTGTGCGTCGTGGATTATTCTCAGCTGACAGCGCTACAGCGGACGAAGGTTAACAAATATTTTTCCGAGATAGTGTTTTCTGCACTAACTCCTTTGGCGTTCGATCCTGGCAGACCTTTTCCGTACATCTCAAACCTCAGCCTGAACCTGGCCGTGCTGATCCGCGACCCGCAGGGCACGGAACATTTCGCCCGGGTCAAAGTGCCCGATATCCTGCCACAGCTCGTACCGGTAACTCCGGTAGTCAAAGAAGCCGTGACCAGGAAAAAGAAAGCGCCTGCGACACAGTACTTAGTGTGGTTAGAGCAGCTCATCGTGGCCAATCTGGAAAGTCTGTTTCCAGGAATGGAAATCATTGGCGCGCATCCTTTCCATATAACCCGGGACGCGGACAGCGCCATCCAGGAGCTTCAGGCCGGCGATCTTCTGGAGTCGGTTGAAGATGGTGTCTGGCAGCGGCGTTTTGCGGATGTGATCCGGCTGGAAGTGAATGATGACCTGCCGCCGGCAGTTCTGGAAATCCTGCAGAAGAACCTCGAAGTGGATCCCGATGATGTCTACCAGGTGGGACGGCCTCTTGCCTTATCGCGCCTGAAACATCTTTCGGCGGTGGATCGTCCTGATCTGAAGGCTAAGCCTTTCATCCCGGCGGTCCCGGCTGCGCTACAGCCTGAGGAAGAGGGCGAAGACATATTTGCCGCCATCCGGCGCCAAGACGTTCTTCTGCACCACCCGTTCGATTCCTTTCAGCCGGTGGTGACGTTTCTCCAGCAAGCGGCTCGTGACCCGGCGGTTTTGGCCATCAAAATTACCTTGTACCGCGTGGGCCGTAACTCTCCGGTGGTGGAAGCACTGCTAGATGCCATCGGCGAGGGGACGCAGGTTGCCGCGCTGGTGGAACTCAAGGGTCGTTTTGACGAAGAGAGCAACATTGAGTGGGCCCGCGCTCTGGAGCGTGAGGGAGTGCATGTTGTCTACGGCTTGCTCGGCCTGAAAGTGCACTGTAAAACCGCTTTGGTAGTGCGGCGAGAAGGCAATGCCATCCGCCGCTACATGCATCTTTCCACAGGCAACTACAATAGCCTTACCGCTCAGCTCTACACCGATATTGGACTGTTCACCTGTGATGAAGCAATCGGTGCGGACTGTACTGATTTGTTTAACTACTTGACGGGTTATTCCGCCAAGGTTGACTACCGGAAGTTGCTGGTAGCCCCGGTAGACATGAGACAGAACTTTGAGCGGCTCATCGGCCGCGAGATCGAGCATCAGCGCAACGGCGAGCGGGGCCAGCTGATCTTCAAGATGAACGCCCTGGTAGACAAGCGCATGATTCAACTCTTTTACGAGGCCTCACAAGCCGGCGTCCAGGTGGACCTTCTGGTGCGAGGGATCTGTTGTTTGCGCCCCGGGATAGCTGGTATCAGCGAAAACATCAGGGTGACAAGTATCGTGGGACGATTCCTTGAGCACAGCCGCATTTTCTACTTCCGCAACGCTGGACAAGAGGAGATTTACCTTGGCAGTGCCGACATGATGCCGCGCAACCTTGATCGCAGGGTGGAAGTTGACTTCCCGGTGCGCGACCCCAAGTTGCTGCGGTTTCTCCATGACGAGGTGCTTGCCATCTACCTTGCCGACGTTGCTAAAGCGCGGCAAATGAAACCCGATGGAACCTATGATCGGCCTCACGATCGCGACAATGACCGCAGCATGAACAGTCAGGAATGGTGGATCAAGAAAGTCGCAGTTAGTTCCAGTGGCCACGAAAAATCAGTTGGGTAATCCCATGTGTTGAGAGCTCCCCTGGTAAACCAATTAAGGAGACAACGACCACCCGGAATCCGGGTAGCGCGACGGGAGCTTTCGTCGACCGTGAAATGGCCGGTTCTATGCTTGGCTCACGGGATTCATCGCGGGTTGCAGATTCTCTACGGAGAACTTCTGCTCCAACAAATCGTTAGTCAGGAATTCTAATAGTTGTCAGCCAAGTGCTTTCAATGCGTTCGTGCTGTGCACCAAAAGTGCCAGAATCCAACGTTTTCAATCGATTCGAGTTATCTTTGAGCGACAAATCATGTTCAACGGTCTTGAAATGCCTTTCATATGAGGGAAACGAATGTGGATGCGCTCCTCAAACCGTTGATCTTCTTCTGACGACAGAACGGCAATGAAGGAAGATGAGTTTCTGTTTACTATCCAGAACCGAGCAGGAGATGACTCATGAGAATTCTTCTTGCAATCGATGGGTCTAAGTTTTCAGAGGCGGCAACACGGACCGTTATCGCGCAAGGCAGGCCAGGGGACACCGAAGTGCGCGTAATGCAAGTTATAGACGTACTATCCAATCAGCTCCCCGAAATGATGGCCTATTACCCCGGAGTTGAACACGCGCGGGACGCGCAACGCAAGCCGGCGGAAGCCTTAGTTGCAAAAACCGCACACTTGTTGCGTGCCAAAGGCCTACAGGTGACTGCCGCCGTGGAGTTGGGCAGCCCAAAATCTAAAATCATAGACATCGCCGCAGAATGGCATGCCGACTTGATTGTCCTCGGCTCGCACGGGCGAACGGGCCTTGACCGGTTCTTGATGGGAAGTTTGCCGGATTCTGTTTTGCGTCACGCACACTGCTCCGTTGAGCTTGTTAGGCTACCTCGTCCTGCTAAGGGCTCGAAACGCATAAGCGCAGCAGCGAAAGGCAAAGTCAGGAGAATACTGCTCGCGGTCGATGATTCCAAATTTTCAGAGGCGGCGGCGCGGCTATTGATTGAGCAAATTCGATCCCCTGAAACGGAAGTTCGAGTTTTGCATGTGGTGGAGCCACTGCCACGCCTGCTGGCACGGGGAACGCGTGGCTATAACCCGGCTCTGGACAAGCTCAAGGAAGCTCGAGCTAGACAAGCAGAGGATCTGGTAGCCAAGTTTGCAGAAATGCTCCTTAGCAATAATCTAAAGGTCACCACGGCAGTTGGGAAAGGTGATCCTAAGTCAAAGATCCTCGACGCGGCAGAACAATGGAAGGCTGAATTGATTGTTCTGGGCTCGATTGGACAGACTGGGTTGGAACGATTTTTGATGGGCAGCGTCTCGGATACCGTGGCATGCCACGCCCGCTGTTCGGTCGAGGTTGTCAGGATTCCTCCTTCACACTAAAACGCGAGGTGTAAATCGCAATGCTGTCTCAGGATAGTCAACGAGCGGACCGCAACTTTATCATAGTTCTTGAGGCAACGACCGTTCCACATGACGGCATCCAGTCAACGGCAGTATAAAGTTGGCGAGCTATCGAGTATTCGATACTCAGCAGCCGTGCTTATTCGGGAACATGCGTCCTTTAGCCGAGGATCGGGGTTAGAGCGTCATAGAAAAGGAGGTCATAAAATGAGACTTTCCTTCAGAGCGATGGCCGCTGCCGATGGGCTCGCTCTACAACCTTTCCCCGGTGAGCGCAATGCCTGAAGTTGGGACTACGACCGACATCGGTAAGAAAGAACGATGCCAACTTGCAACGGCTCGCTGGAATACTTGAGGCAGTTGTGATGGACCCACAATCCGATGACAAAAGGAGACTTCAAACCCGCGGGCGAAATATCGGTTCGAATGAAAACCAGGAACCAGTCCTCGGTGCACAAAGCCGATATTCTTGGCAGGATGGAAGGTAGGAAGAATTTTCGTATGCGTTTTCCTGTGCTAAAAACTACCTCAACGGACCCGGGGCGTCCGCACATCATAAGTCTGAAACTGCGCGAAATGAGCCAGCTCTTCAATTCGATGGACCCTTCTCCGTTCATTGAGAAGGATCTCGACGACGACGCGGAAGAATTCATCGTTAGCTGGGCCCAAGAATTCTCCCCTGACGCTGCACTCAAATTGCGCATCTACTTGGACCAGTGGCCGGCTGAAGATCCCAAAGAACTGATCAGGTCGGCCGTCCATAACCACTTTGCCCACCGCGCTCAAATTACCAACTTGGAGTTCAGGCGTCTCCTGAAGCAAGGTCGTACCAGTCTTTTCATCGGGCTGTTGTTCTTGTCTGCGTGTCTACTTCTCAGCAAGATGTTGTTAGGCCGCGAGGCGGATACTTGGGCTGCCGTAATAAGGGAGAGCCTCACGATTGCCGGATGGGTCGCTATGTGGCGCCCAATGCAGATCTATCTTTACGACTGGTGGCCTCTCCGCCGTCGGAGCCGAATTTTCCTAAAGCTGAGCCACATGCCCGTGGAAGTTGTTCAGCACGGGAAGAGTTGAGGGGTTTTTTGATCGGGCTGTGGTTCGGGAGCGCTAGCCGGACACTGCATTGAATGGAGGTGGGCATGGAGTCGACTGGGAGTGGCCAAACAGACGCGGGGCAGCAGCAACGGATGGTCGAACGACAATTAGAACGCGATTTCTTCGATCCTTCCCTTGAGTGGCGACGCGTCTTCGCGGAGACCTGGGGCACGTTCCTGCTGGTGCTGGTCGCTGCGGGTGGCGTCGTCGTTGCGGCGATGAGCGGCGGCAGAGTCACCCTGGGCATGATAGTAGTGGCGCCGGGAATCATGGTAATGGCGATTATTTACTTTATGGGCTCTGTGAGTGGAGCGCACTTGAATCCGGGGGTCACCCTTGCGTTCGCGTTGCGGCGCGACTTCCCTTGGAAAAGAGTCCCGGCATACCTAGTGGGGCAATTGATCGGAGGGATCAGCGCGGCTATTTTTCTTCGGACATTGTTCGGGACTGTTGGTGCGCTCGGCGCGACACTGCCGGGAAGTGGTGTGACGAGCGGGAAGGCGCTGGCGATGGAAGTCGTGCTGACAGCCGGCCTAGTGAACACGATCCTGGGTACGGCGTCCGGTGCGCGGAATACCGGCACAAACGGTGCCATTGCCGTGGGCGGGTATATTGCCCTTGCAGGACTGTGGTCGGCGCCGGTTTCCGGCGCCTCGATGAACACGGTGCGTTCGCTTGCCCCAGATCTAGTGCGTGGTGACTTCCACACGACTTGGATCTACGTCGTCGGTCCAATGTTGGGCGCCCTGATCGGAGTGGCTTTCGAGTGGATTCTCAAAGGGAAGGCATCAGCGGCGGGAAGGCTCGCTGCGCAGGGCACGCTTGATGGCAACGATCCGGCAGTGCGCGATACGTGAGTGAGAGTAACGCGCGCTGCCGCCACGGCGCGCGGCATAAATCCGCGCTCGACTACCACCGGCTAGGATGCCAACGCGAGGCCGGCGGGGCAGTACTGGCAGCCCAAGCTGCTTCGATCTTGTCGATCACTAGCCCGTTGGCTGGATTCGTCTCATGCAAAAAGTAGTAGAACGATTCGTGCTGAAGCTTCTCCAGCTTGGCATCAACGGTTGGTTTCTTGCTGCTCATAGTTTCAACCTGGCCCGCGGCCCTTGGATAACCTCGTACGCGCTGCGGCGGCGTGCGGAGCGCTGAAGACAAACGGTGGAAAATAGCAGCATTCTTGGCTGAATGCCATCACGCGCAGGGACATTATGAACCTCTCTTCATTTCATTGGTCCGTCACACGCTCAGCACTGGGATATGCGACTCGCGAATGATCGCATATAGGAGCGCCGTGACTCCTATGATTCATGCCGACGCGGAATAGGCCATGGACTTGGATGGTGCTCCAATTGGCTCAGTCCCGCTGACCGCATAGAGGACCAACTCCACCCGACTCGAGACGCCCAATTTGTCGTAGATCCGAAGGAGGTAGTTCCGCACGGTGTGTTCGCTGAGGTTGAGCTTGAGGCAACCTCCTGGTTCCTCATCCCTTCCACCACGAGTCGTACCACATCTCGTTCGCGTGGGGTGAGCAGAGTCATTCCACCGGTTTGCTGAGTCTTCAAGGATCTTAGAGAGATCACCAGCTCGAGGAGAAATTCCAACTCGAGGTTGCTGACGCAGATCTGCCGATCGCATCCGGAGGGCCAGTCGCTGCGCGCTCGACCACTCCGGATCTACCAGGGACCATTAGATTTCTTGTGCGAAGAACAAATGACCCTGATCTGCCGAAGTGTCGCGTTGTGGATTCAGAGCAAGAAAACCTTACAACGACTAACAAAGCAGAATTCTCATGGAAACCAGAATCATAAGACCAAGAAGATGCTCGAACAGTCAAAGGCAGAAACGGTCTCGGCCGGTTCTGCTTTTTTCCATTACGGACACGGGGATTGAGGAAGTCGTTATGCCGAAGCCGAATACGTTCCAGAATTTGCTGACGTCGCCATGGCCTCCGTGCCGCTGACCGCATAGAGAATTAATTCCACCCGGCTCGATATGCCCAATTTGTCGTAGATCCGGAGCAGGGAATTGCGGATGGTGTGTTCGCTCAGCTCCAGTTCATGAGTCGGCACCATTTACCGGCTTGTCCCAAAACACCTATGGAGCGTGAAAATTTGGAGGCCCGTGCGTTTGATTTCTGTGTTACAGTTTGCGACCCAGGGACCCCCCAAATGGCGAATCTTCGAGGTGCGCCCATGTTGGGCGGTCCCGACTAATTTGGGATCAAGTCAACGGAGGTTTGCTATGACGCAAGATGCTGCCGCTCGCGCGCATGAACTGACGTTTGAGACCCACCATAAAGAAGTTATTGGCAGGAACCGATGCGAGCCGTACGGAAGATTTGCATTTTGCGTTGTCGCTGGCTTTGGCTCGAAATCCTAACGGTGTTCTCTCAATGGTTGGACCGAATCTACCGGTCGACAAAGTGTGCTCGATACCTTTTATCGAGCCTGACGAGAAGACGATTCATACACACAGGCACAAGGTTCTTTCTGCGCTTCAAAGAGTGACCTCAACAGAGTTAGCGCCTCAAAAACACGAGTGTATCAAGGCTGTTAGCCAATGATTTCGTAGCAAAGCCAATGCGGGGCTGAGCTTTGGGGTGGGACACATGGTATGCGATTCTTCTGGCCGCCATTGTCCTCGCAGTCTCGGCCGACGGGAGCTAATCCTCAACACCTTCAACGACGATATTGCGAAGAAGAGGCCATTCACCGCTCGTTGGTCGGTCTGGCGATTTTATCCCCAAGCCTCTGGTCGTTAAGCGGCTCAGCCCGCTTTCAGAGACACTTAGGGCGAATTGGGTTGTGCCAATGCCTGTTGGGCCTGTTCCTTCTCGTCCGGGCGCAGCTGGTTGAACTGTAGGCGCGCTTGCAGTTGAGCCCTCCCGGCAGGGTGGCGCCGAATCGCGACCAGGGTCGCACCCGCCGCGTTCAAAATGAAGGAGCAAAGAAGTTCTGTGGCGATCAAATCTGGGGCGGAACTAGAAAGCATCGGATGCCTCCGGATTCGAGTCACCCTTTGGGTGGTCGCACTCGCCGTGGGCCTCTAAGCTCAGATATTAGCACTGTTTCCTGGCTTTTCACGCAGGTGCTGGCCGCCTCTTCTTATGGGCGCATTGCCTGAAGAGACAGCATGGTGTTGGCTCTTTCTGTCTGCTCCTCGAACAGGTCGGTAGGTGGCAGCGGACGGTCCTATGCGTACAGGTCGAGTTACTCTTTGATTCGAACCGGGTTTAAATCGGTACCGCTGGCGGCGTACAGGACCACTTCCACGCCACAGGCCGCTGAACTGAAATTGTGCGAACTTCAATGAGGGGAACCGAATGATGCGCGCCCGTACGGGCAGCACCCATCGCCCTCATCGAGCTCAGAACCGGTTTCGGCCGGTTCTACGTTTTTCTTCTACAGCTCGGCGATTGAGGAAGTTGTTATGCCGAATCCTAGTAGATTAACGAGAATTAAGGAGAATCGCGATCCGTGAGGCCAGTTCCATAAATTGGCTCTGTGAAAATCTCATAAATTTTAGTTTTTTTCAGATTGAAAAGCCTGTAACTCCCGAGTAGCTCGTAAGGGGAGTACCGATGCGGGAGATGCAAGCTGCGATCGCGGTGGCGCGACATTTCGAGGCCTTTCCTGCAGGTAAATCGTCTGGCCCAGCCAAAACGCTAGCAATCGAGCTAAAGCAAGAGACCGTTAGAATAAACAATTTGTAGAGTTCTTTGGCGCCAGCCAAGGGGGCCGGTGCTGGGAACGTGGCTTCAACACGTTCGACAAACCAGCACCGGTTAAAGAAGGAGCATCCACCCGGGAGATGACGTACCTAAACCAACTTGCCCGATCGTTGAAAATGAGATAAAGGAAACAGGCCCCTTAACTCTGGGATGTCTTGCGTGGTTGCTGAGGTGATGGCAAACCGCAACGGACAGGAGGCGTCTGATCTGTATGCGCCTTACGTGGATTGCCACATTTGCGACGGCAATATTTTTTTCCACATCATGCCCCGCCGAAGCACAAGAGCCCACCAAACTGAGGCCAGGTTTCACTCAGGAGCGATCTCTTGCTCCAAACGAAAATCATGTTTACAGCGTCTCACTGGACCAGGGAGCAGCAGTCCTTGGCGAGGCCGACCAGCACGGGGTGGATCTCGTTATCGACGAATTTGGCCCCGATGGAAAGTTGATCCGCACGGTCGATAGTCCCAATGGCACGGAAGGACCCGAGCCGATCGACCTGACGGCATTCACGGGCGGCCAGTACAAGCTCGTGATTCACACGCTTGACGCCGCTGCAAAGCCCGGCAAATACGTAATGAGAATTGATCGCGTGGTTACTGCCGAGGAGAACGGCCTGCGCATGGCGGAGAAGAATTATCCGCCCGCCCTGCAAAACCTCTGGAGAGAATATGTCAAAGAGCCGAAGGCCATCGATCACTTTCTGGCCAGTAGGAAAGGGAAGGGACCCATCATCGATGAAGTAAAAGATGATACCAACAACCTGAATGTCACCTATCTTTACTACGGAGACGAAAACACAGAGAGAGTGGAAGTTTTCGGTAGCACGCGTTCGAGTGTCGGCGGCACGTCGATGCAACGATTCATGCGTACTCCTCTGTTCTTCGCCACAGAGCTCGTTCCCAAGGATTCCAGATACCGTTACGGATTTACCGTAACAGAAGTCTCTTTCCTCGGCCCGAAGGGGACCATCCAAATCTCCGAAGAACGCGACGTAATGGATGACCTTAACTCGGAGAATTTCGGCGGTCTTTCCGTTTTGGCTCTGCCCGCGGCTCCTCCGCAGCTTTACATCACGCCAAGCGACTCGGTGCCGCATGGGAAGGTCAACCCTACTGATTTCAAAAGTGCGAAATTGAAAGAGGACCGGACGATTTCCCTCTACACTCCGCCTGGCTATGACGGCACTACCCCTGCGGATTTACTGATCGTTTTCGATGGCGGAACGTATGATGGCAGCCCCTCCAGCTTAATACCCACTCCGACCATCTTGGACAACTTGGTTGCCGCAAAGAAGATTGGCCCGACTGTCGCCATCTTTGTAAACAACATGGGCCAGCGCAATCGTGACCTCGGCGGCTACGCTCCGTTCTCCGATTTTCTCGCGCTGGAATTGATACCGTGGGCTCGCGCAAACTATCGGATCAAGGATGGCCCCAGCCATGTTGTTTTAGCCGGATCGAGCCGCGGCGGACTTGCCGCCAGTCATTGCGCCTTCTATCACCCGGATGTCGTCGGCAACGTTCTCTCGCAGTCCGGTGCGTTCTGGGTCAGAAATGACGATACCAATCCTCCGCCCTGGCCGATCACCCTCGATACCGGAGACTTGGTCCTTTCTTTCCGCAACGGTCCGCGCGTGCCAATCAAGTTCTACATGGAGGTCGGTCGGTTCGATTCGCTATTAAACATCAACCGCGAGTTTCGGGACGTCCTCCTGTTGAAAGGTTACCCTGTGACCTATCGTGAATTCGACGGTGGTCACGATTACTTTTATTGGCGCGGCTCCCTTGCGGATGGCCTAATCTCGCTCATAGGCCAGAACAGGGATTGATTGAATTGTCCTCCTGGCCTATGCCTCCGCGCGCATCGGACGCCTCCCGTTCCTAAACGTCGCGCCTCGCGAATGTAAGGGGAGCAGAGAGGCAGGTTGTAGTTCGCTCCCGGCACGCCGTTTCCACTCCCGCCAAGCAAACCGCCCGGAATGAACGTGTCCTTTCTTGAACAGACGCTTATCTCGCGCAGCGTTAGTCTCTTGAGGAAGGACAAGATTATGTGGCAAAGAAATTGTCCAATGTGTCGTCAACTCTTGGAAAAGAAGCGCCCAACCGAGTCGGTCCCATGTCCTTGCGGCAAGTACGTCTGGAAGGGATAGCCCTGCTGGAATGCGAAGACATCATCATCATCTGGCCAACTGTCGTAGACAGTCGCATCTAAGGTCGGTTTAAAGCGAGCGGACAGGTACTCTATTCGATGCCCCCGCAACAGTGCTACAGTCCCTTCGTTCGACAATTACCAGGCGCAATTATCCACGGACCGAGTCCCGAGTGAGAGTGCTCGTCAAAGGATTTTCAATGGAAGACGAAAAACAGATAAGACTTGAAGCACGGGCAAGGATCGATGTCCGGAAGCTTTACGACAGAGGCGAAATCACACTGCAAGAACACGCATCGGCTATTGCATATCTGAGGGGCGTTTGGTTCGATCACCTCTCGGACATCGAGATCGAAGATTTCCTTTGCAGGGAAATCAGAAAGCTGGAACCCCCGGCAGTTCAACCCGGTCAGTAGGCTTACGCTGCAGGGCGCCCGTGCTTGAAGTAGGGTGCCCAAGCCGAGTCGATTTTGGTCCGCTGATATCGGTCTTATCGAGACAGCATTTGATGTATCACTCGGCGAACTTGCAAATGTGCAAGTCGGCGCGTGTATCCGGCCGCTTCGCGACCGACTTCTTGGTTCCGAAGACTACGGGAGGGGTTTGCCGCCGGTATTGCCAACGATTTCGCCGCTCATGTAAGTGGACTCGTTTGAGGCGAGCAGAACATAGGCGGGCGCGAGTTCGGCGGGTTGGCCGGGTCGGCCCATGGGAACGTCGGACCCAAATTTCACTAAATTTTTCATAGACTGGCCGCCGCTGGGCTGGAGCGGAGTCCAGACGGGCCCGGGTGCGACGCCATTGACGCGAATACCTTTGCCGGTGAGTTGCTTTGCGAGAGCTTTGACGAAAATGGCGATGGCGCCTTTGGTCATGGCGTAATCAACGATGCCGGGAGAAGGATCGTAGGCATTAATGGATGTGGTGCAAATGATGGAGGAGCCGGGACGAAGATGCGGGAGAGCAGCTTTGATGATCCAGAACATGGCATAAACGTTGGTGCGGAAAGTGGAGTCGAATTGTTCGGTGGAGACATCAAGGAGAGATTCCTGGTACACCTGTTTGGCGGCGTTGCTGACGACGATATCGAGACCGCCGAGAGCGCTGACAGCGTCGGCAACTAGTTTTTGGCAGAAGGCTTCGTCGCGGATGTCGCCGGGGAGTGGGACGGCTTTGCGCCCCGCTTGGCGGATGAGTTGAACAACCTCGCTGGCGTCCGGTTCTTCAACAGGAAGATAACCGAAGGCCACATCTGCGCCTTCCCTGGAGAAGGCAATGGCTGCGGCACGGCCCATGCCGGAATCGCCACCGGTGATCAACGCCCGACGGCCAGCGAGACGGCCCGAACCTTTGTAACTTTTTTCGCCGTGATCGGGGCGTGGGGTCATCTTGAGAGCGAGACCCGGTGGATCCTGATGCTGCTCAGGGAATGGAGGTTTCGGATATTCGTTGACAGGATTGGCGAGAGCAGGAGTGTTGTCCGCGCTGGATGGGGCCAACAGAGACGGCACAGCGACCAACCCAGGCGAGAGCTTGATGAGATCGCGCCGAGAGAGTGTAGCGTCGGGGTGTTTAGTGGACATTCGGAGATCCTTGAGTGAAATTCGAGGACGTCAGGTACTGATTGCATTCATAACGAGCTTGTCAGGTTCGTAGGAGTGGCGACAATCGGAAAATCTCTAACAATGTCGGCCCTGTCAAATCCTTCTTGAAGCAGACCTCTTCCTCCACTCCTGCGAGTGGTCTTATTTGTTCTTGATCTTCTGCATCGACGACCACGGCTCGCTCATAATCTTTCGGTCGGCTTCAGTCCGACCTAAACATCTCTTCGATCGGTACTTCGACCATGATTAGTAATTCAAACTCCCTTTGCAGGGAGCGGGACGCCCAGTCAAGTGGACGGCGCTCTACTTCACGCCATTTCCGATTCCGAGCTGTCCCGCGTACGAACCGAACTCTAACGACGGTGAATACTCACAACCATTCCGCCACATCCAGTACAACCGAACCGCCAGCCGGCGTCCCATCGCTACCTTGGCTATGCTTTTGTGTCGACGCATCGCCAGGTGCATGTACCGACGTCTCCAGTCAGGATGAATGCGCGCCGCAGCTTGGGCTGCCTCCACCAACAAGAAGCGCAACAACGAATTGCCTTGCTTGCTGATGTGTCCAAGTCGCTGCTTGCGAGCACTGGAATTCTCACACGGAATCATCCCCACGTACGTGCCGATCTGCTTGCCGCATTGAAACCGCGTCGGAGTTCCGATGATCAACACGTAGGCGAGTGCCGTCAGCGGACCGACACCGGGATGAGTCATCAGCCGCAGCGCCTCAGGTCGCTTCCTGGCTTCCCGCTCGACGGCTGCAGTTAACTCCTCGATGATCGGATTCATACGGTCGAGCAACCCCAACAACTCTTGCCGACGGCGACTGGCCCAAGGAGCTAACGAGAGTTTCTCTAACACTACTCGTCCTCTTTCGCTGAATAGTTTCTTCTTCCAGCGATAGCCCTCGTTCATCGCCAAGGCATGCAACTGATTCATGATCCGCGTGCGCATCTGCACCAACCGATGACGGTGCCAGAGAAGTTGTCGCAGATCCCGATTCTCCGGGTCCGGCATCCAAATTTGCGGAAAGTTATTTTCCCGCAAGAGCCGGAGTAGGAGTCGGGCGTCCTCACGGTCGTACTTCTGCTTCTTCACGCGCTTGGCTTTGATCTCCGCAGGGTCTCCGATCCACAGCTCGAAACCCAATTCAGCCAGTAGCCGCTCGAACCAGCGTGAACATCCGGTAGCTTCCATGCCTACCCGCACGCAAATTCCTCGCAGCTTCAGGTCTCGATAGAATTTCTCTGCTTGTCCATCACTGTGGTTCAGTTCCTGCTCACCGCACTCACCAGTCTCTTCCACAAAAAATGCAATCGTCTGAAAGCTCGGGTGGTAGTCTACGCCTATCAACATCATGTTCGGCTCCTTTCTCCCGAACCTGTGGTCGTTACGCAACCGCAGTCTACTCGGGTCGAGGAGCCGACATTGTTATGCAATCAGGTTGGTAGTAATGGGGCTCAGGTCATGGTAGCCGCCAGGCGGCGCATTGACGCATTCGACGGAGGGAGCCACTAAGCTTTTTTGTCTTGGGCCCAGGACAACGGCGATCAATCTTGTGTCGAAGGATCGATACGCATCTCGAATCGCGTTGCTTCGGCTAGGGACGCGCTGCTTCGCACATTGCGAGATTAGCGGCGATGCGAACAGGTGGAATTGCTTGAATGCATTGGTCCAACGTGACACCATAGGTCGTCCCATTATTCCTCGATTAAGATAGAGCTCTCTTCAGAGACGTGTTCGATGGTCGACGATTTCGATACCCTCGAAAATCCAAGGCGCCCGACGGATTAATAGCTTTCACGGCTTGAAACGTCCGTAACTCGGGAGTTACATCATGACGCGCGTAACGTCCTGAGCATGGAACTGCGATCGCGTTAGCAAAATTTCGATGACTTTCCTGCAGGTAATCGGCTTCGACGATTGGAACTGGCCCGACAGATCCAGGACGAAAGTCCGATCCACAGATGGCGCAATTGTAGGCTATCGTCAATCTCACCGACTGAAGGTTATCGGATTGATCTTAATCGCTGTCGAGCCAGGCTTTCTCCGTGCACTGCAGTGTACCGATCGCCGGAGACCATGATGGGCTACCTGCCGCTCGGGTTGGTTTCAGTGGCGGGCTATGCGGGCGTCATCTAGCCTCGAAGTTATCCGGGCCCTGACCCGAAGAGAAAGACAGGTGGACGGTGGTAAGGAAAGCAGATGAACCCTATCAGAAATCGGAGAGCGATTCGCCGTATTGGATAGTTCCGACGCCAGACGGAAAGTTTTCCGTGCAGGCTTATCTAAAACCAAGCCGCACCGTTTTGGACAAGTTGACCCAACGGCAGGCGGAAAGACTGCAGGTCTATTTGACGGAACTCATGGAAGACTACAACAAGCTGAATATCCGTTCGGTACAAATTCGAATGGCGAGCTGAGCAAATCGGTGCTGCCCGGCCCGCAGAATTCTAATCCGCCTCTTATCGCTTCGTTGACTTATCTAGGAACGGCAACCTAATATGGCCGAACCATGACGGTATCGGAGTCGCTCGTCGGGCAAACCGTCTCGCATTACCGCATATCGGAAAAGCTTGGGGGCGGCGAAGAGCCGTCGCTGCAACAGCGGGCGGAGCATCTGTTTCGCTTGTGTGAGAAATCTCTGATGGTGCTTCGGTCACGGACCGCTACGTCAACATCGAAAACGAGAAGACGTGGAGGAAGAAAGAGGCTGAGAGAGTTGGTTTCGGATTCACGCTCCCGACCTCTGTTGTGTCCCGAAGTTACAGCGGCAGAAAATGTAGAAAAAACAGCGTAAGTGCGGGATATTTTGCGGTAGCCCAAGTAGCCCAACTGAGGTACTGAAAACACGTTGCTTTTCCCGGTAAGCGACACCAAACAAGGCATTTAGATTTTGCATTCCTTGGCTGTTAACCAAGCGTTGTTAGTTCGAAAGTAAGGTTGGGAGGTTTATTTCAAAATAGCAGAAAGCAGCTGCCACAGCTAAACGACGTTCGCGTCAACGTATGGACCCGGCATCCAGGACAGTCGATTCGCCGCGTCTTCTTAGTGCAGCTTCTCAATCTGTTGCTGCACCTGGCTGCGAAATTCCAGCGGATGCGCGACTTTGTGAAATGGCTCGGGAGTCCCGCCCGTCCCGATCACCACAATCGTTCCATAACCCAGCATCCTGCCGAAAGCCGTCTCGCTCACTTCGATGCTCTCCACTTTGTTTAGCAGCATTTCGATCGTCTTCCGGCTGACTAGGCCCGTCTTGATCACCACCCGTCGGTTCGTCACCGCCATTTCTGTCGCATTCCGCCGCACCATGCCCATTAGAATCGCCACGACGCCGCAAACGAGCAACGCAACGCCCCCGCCTTCCATGACGTGCATATTCTTGCTCTCAATTCCGGTCTGGCTGAGTGCATAATAAAGCAGAAGCACCCCGGGCAGACCGAGCAGCAAGCATCCCAGGACAATGTGCCACAGCATCACGATCCAATGGAGCCGAGTCTGGTAAATCACCGTTTCACCGGGAACCAAGTTCGATTCTAAGTAGCTCATCTGCTCTTTCCCCCGAATCGCTCAGCCGTGGAGTAAGATCAGGGTGCCTCGTTCGCAATTTAAAAAGGCTATCACAATGGTCGGACAGTTCTCTTGCCAATTGGACCTGGGGCTTCCCCGGTTAGTTCATCATTCGGGAGCGACCAAAACGATTCGGATAAACTAACGGAAGAAAGTAGTTTTACGACAAAGAGGGAGAGTCATGGGTTGCTCCTCCACCGATAAATGGAAAACGCGCTCCCACTGATGGAAATCACGATGAGCACGATCATCACGTGCTCGAGCAGCGGCGATTCAGCCTGCTTGATGATCCACCGCCCGTAATGAATCGCGAGCGCGCCCTCGATCACAAAGCGCACAAATCTTGCCACGCCGACAAAACTCAAGAGTTTAATTCGCGGATACCGGAACGCTGCCGCAGCCGCCACAAACGCCGTGAAAGGGAACGGCGGCGGCATGAGCGACGCCACCACAAGTGTCCACCCTGCCCGCTTTTCTACCTGCTTCCGGATAGTCGAGATTCTTGCCCGACACGAACTTCTTCTGCCCGCTCTCGCTCTTTCGGCTGATCCAGTCCGTCGCAAAGCACCCGATGAGCGAGCCCCCGTTGCTATCGCCGCGTAGTACAGCATGCGCTCGTGATAGCGTGCGCTCAGCGCCAACATAAGCAAGTCGTTGCCCAGCGGCACCACAAGGGGCGACGAATCAAACGCGCCCAGCGTCACTAATCCCAATCCGCCCGCATGAAACAAAGCCCTGGCAATGGTGTGGATGATCGGTCTCACGTGATTTGTCCCGCCGATTAGGTGACGCGGCCCGGGTTAAGCGTGCTGCGGAATGGCGTGAAACTGCCGACACACGGGCCAGCAGAGATGCCCGTTAGGGGAACAGATTTTGAAGCACGGACCAATTGGACAAGGCTCAAGTCACGCTGCACATCAAAGGGCTAACCAATTTTCACATCGCCCCTGGAGGATACCAGACGTTCGACCCGGGTATCCAGAAAGAGCTTGACACCGGGGAAACGGGGCCGTATCGTGAAGCTGGATACTGCAGTGCAGTATACCGCGGAATGAGAGGAGATTCAATCATGATCGCGAAGGAAAACAAATCACCCCGAGCCTCCCCGCCCGCGAACCCCCTGATGGGGTGGGCGCGCCAAGGCATCGAGAGTTTTGTGGCCTCGCAAAAGATTCTGCTGGATCTGGCAGCTCAAGGAAATTCGCTGCTCGTCGGAATGGTGCGGGAGAATCTTGGCAAACCAATGTCCAGGCCAGGGGCAACGCTGGCAGGATTGGCGGACGTGGGCGTTAAGAACGTCACTTCAGCAGGGAAAATCCTGCTGGACCTGGCCGCCGGTGAGACCGCTCTGGTGGTAGATGGCGTGAAGGAAGGACTGCGGCTTCCCGTTGCCGCAGGCGCTGTAGCCGAGGTGGCACGCCACCGCGTCGATACGTTTGTCGGTATGCAGAAGCACTTGCTTGATGCGGCGGCCGAGCAAACTCATGCCATGGCCGAGTCCTTTCAAGAAGGCAAAGGCGTGATGGCCGGGGCGAAGGTAGTCGAACTTGCACGGCGCGGCATCGAGGGCTTCGTGGAGAGCGAGAAGAAGTTCCTCGACCTCGCCGCGCACGAGATGAGCGCTGCTACCAAAAGGGGCAAGCCTAATGGAAAGCCACGGGAACGGATGGAAGTGTTGACTAAACTGGCGCGGCAAGGCGCCGAAAAGTACATTGATGCACAGAAAAAGCTGCTGGAACTGGCCATCGAGGAGCTGGACACGGCTAGGAAAGCCAGCGGGGATCGCAAAGTAGCGATGCGGAAGTCGCCGCAACACTCCTGGGGAGAACTGACGGAGAAAGGCGTTAAGAACCTGGTGGCTGCAGAGAAGTCACTGCTGGATCTGACCATCAAACCAAAGAGGGGGATGGCTCGTGCGGAGACCCACAAGGCTGGCCGACGGGCGCGGGGCACGAAAGTACATGTAAGAGCGCACAAGACAATAGCGTAGAGAACATCTGTTGCCATTTAGGGCGCTCCCGCTCGGCGCAACGGAAGTGGGGCACGCCGGGCCATGCCACACCTGAACCCCACGAATATGCCCGGCGAAAACGGGAGGGGCAGTTCCGTTATGGACGGAATAACGGCCTGTGCCCTCCCTGAATTTGTGTATCAGTCATCTCGCCGTCTTCTCGGCAGGTGGATAGCATGGAAGTCAAGAATCCCCGACTACTGACAATGGCGGATGCTCCCGAGGTTATCGTTGAGTGCAAGTTTTGTGGGGCGCGAGCAAACAACCCTGAATTTCCCGAACGATTAATCGAGTGCATCGCTTGCGGAAACAGTTTAGGAGGCAATGATCCGCACAAACGCGCGGCGTATGGGGACGCTGCCCATAATCTCGTGAATGGGTTGAAAAATGCCATTGAAGCATCGGATACGAAAAAAGAAGAATTCCCATTTAAGATTTGGCTTCAATTCCCTGATGAACTCGAACCCGAAGGCCCCATCACTGCAAGTAATGAGGACCCAGAGAAGTTAGGGATCAAACTACCGAGAAAACAGCACCGGAACCGCTGAAACCACGAAGTAAGCCCATCCCGGTAATAGACGATTCTAATAGCGAATAGGGTAGCTCGACGACGGCCCTAACGATATCTAGAAGCCCTACCTGGGGCCCTCCTTTGCAGGTTTTTTTGGGTACATAAAAATTCGCCTCAAGTAGGAAACCAAGAAGACGTACTATCATGCTCTCTCTCAATCCATCGTTGGTCTCCCAAACAATCAGCACATGGCGGAGAACCAAGACGCGTTCGATTGGGTTTCGGACATAAACGAGGCCAGTAGGGGCTCGCTAGATTCGGTTCAAGCGACGCAGGGAAGGTTGAAACGGGGGCACCAGTTGGAAACGACACTAGCCGGGGTCAAAGACGAAAAATTAATGACACCCCTATACGTCATCTGTTTGGAGCGGTAGAAAAGGATCAACGCAGAAGGGGCCGGCGATCTCGCCAGCCCCGGTTGCTAGTTCGCGTTGTTGCTTCTAGCTCTGTTTAGCGAGTCCCTGCGGTTGCTGCCATCGCCGCCGTTCCTACGTTCACCTTGATTTGCTTCGGCTTGGCTTCCTCGCGTTTCGGGATGCTTAGCGTCAACACACCGTTTTTGTAGTCAGCCTTGATCGCGTCGGAATTCACGGTGCTTGCCAGCGAGAAGCTCCGTGTGAAGGAACCATAGGCGCGCTCGATGCGCAGATAGTTCTCTTCCTTGACGTTCTTCTCAAACTTGCGTTCACCGCGAATTGTGAGGATGTTGTTCTCCACGTGAATGTCCAGATCTTTCGGATCCACATCCGGGAGGTCTGCCTTAACGATCAGCTCGTGCTCTGTCTCGAAGATGTCCACGGCTGGCGCCCAGGTGGTGAGGTTCGATTCCTCGCCTGAACGCTCCAACATATCGGCAAATATCTGGTTAATTTGACCCCGTAGGTTCATAGGCCTGCGGGTAGCTTCCCAACGATTAATAGACTGCATTTTGTGACTCCATTCATTTATTACAATGTTATCATATAATATGCGTAACTAATTGTCAAGGAGATTCGTCTTAATTCTCCACTATCCAAGACAACCGATAACCCCCGCGCATTCAATGACCTCGCCGCCTTACTACTCGCACGCGCTGCCTTGTCGGATCCTGATTTTCGCCATCAAGGGACGGACCGCCTCGCATGTGCCTCTGCGAGCATCGTCGGCCTCCCGTCATCAAAACGCGAAGGTGTCTCTATGTGAACAGACATCGTTATTCGTCTCGACTACGATCCTGTCTGCGGGGAACGCTGGCAACCTCCGACTGGAGTGCGCCGAAAAAAGGAGAGTTGCCGAAGGTCCTGCTCGGATTTCGCATGGACGGCCCTTCTTACATCTGCTTACATTCTGTGACATTGCGGCATTCCGGATCTGCGAAAGAAGATAGGAATCTTTAAAGGAGAATTTCAATGTTGTTGCTACTAATTATTGTTCTATTGCTGGTGTTCGGTGGGGGCGGCGGCTATTACGGATACTCGCGGTGGGGGAGTAGGGGAGGCTTCGGGATCGTTGGGACCGTCGTCGTCATCGCGCTGGTCCTGTACTTCTTGGGCGCATTGCGAGTGTAAAACCACGCGAGTGGGCGTAAAAGGCCTTTAGGGTAACAGTGGCGAGAGTGTCCCTAATGTGTGCGCATTGGCATGAGGCCGGCCGGACCAGTACGCAAAATAGAGAGAGCAAAGCCCGGCCATTTTAGTCAGTGAAAGCGTCCCCCGCGCTACCCGGAGGCGGTGATGTACAAACGGTTCATTCTGCTCCTCGGCTTGTTTCTGGGTATGCATATGCAGACGGCAGCACAAATACCCGCCGCACAGGTTATCCCGGCACAAGAACGGCTTGCGCCGATTACGACACTTCACAGCGTACCCGCGCCATCGTTTGGAGCGCCCTTCACACTGTTCGAGGCCGGCGTGAAATCCCCTACCCATCTCAGTTACCGTTTTGCGGAAGCTTACAAGCGTGACCAGAGCCTAGAGAGCCTTTGGCCGATGCACGAAGTTAAGACATTGTTTCTCACGCTGTCGAGCCTACCTCTCCTACAACTCTGCGGTGGACGTTTGCGACTTGAAGGCTTTAAGAGCACGCTTCACATGCAGAACGTGCAACTTGATCAGAGTTCTCTAGGCGGACCGCGCTCGGGTAGTTTCCAGGGCCTCAGCCTGAGCTTTCACTTTGGACGGGACGCGCAGATAGGACGCCCAACCCAGATATGGCGGTCCCTTGCGCGCATTGTTGGCACGCCTCGATAGCTTGACAGCGCGACTGCGGCACGAAGGTAGAATGGCTCATATCGGCCATGAACTGAATTGTTTGGCATGTTCGGAGTTAGGGGTGTGGCATGAAGGTGGATAAACCCAAATTCGACGCGCTTTTGGGAAAGGTAAATCATACGAAGCCCGTGCCGCGCACTTCAATAAAGGCAACGGGCAAGCGCGGCACTAAGACTCGCCGAGGTACAGTCCCTAGGACACCGGAAGGCTAATCGATGGAGACGCGGCCTAAACCTGTTACGTGCTGCACGATTTGCGGAAAGGTTGGGTACCAGATCGCCCTAACCAATGAACGGTGTGAACAGATGATTAACCGGGAGCGATGCCGAGGCACAAATCAAAGTGCCATCGGCGTTAACGACTGGAAGGAATGTTCGGCATGCAGCGGGACCGGCGGGACCGTCGAAATCTGCGCGCGATGTAACGGTGTGGGCTGGCTCTTTGTCCGAGGTAACTGATATGGCCAAGAAAACGACGCCCACAGAATTGGATTCCATCGCCCGAGCCGTGAGCCAGGCGGCAGATAGCGACAACGTAAGGGGTTTACTGGCCCCACTCACCCCGAAGGAACGGAAAAAAGTTTGGCGCAAATGCAGCGAGACTTTAGGGGCGAGTCGGAAGCGACTTCGAAGAAAAATTGAAGCCAACGCCATGACACCGGAAGAGAAGGAGAAATTGCTCAAGCTCCTCCAGTTGTAGTTGGAGCGCGAACCACGCTTTTGCGAAAGCCTCGTCTGTTCGATATTGCACACAAGGGTCGCCTGACTCCGTGAGACCCTAGTTCCCATGAGCATGGACCGCAAAACGTTCAGAAATTGGAAATACCAACCGCATGAATGCACCTCTACCCTGGAAGAGAACACGGGACCTTTTGAATAAGCAGCGAACTCCGCTGTCTAAAGAATTTGATAAGAATCCGAATGACCTGCGTCTTGCTTTGAAGATCAAGGGCATTGACGACGAAATCGCGGTGTGCACGGAACATATGACGAAAGAGAGGCAGCTTTGTTCCGCGGAACTAAGTCTTAAGCGAACCGAATCTCACTCTCAGAAGTAGGACCTTAACAAAATCATCTTCACCCCGGTTTGTCGCGTCACTGGAAAAGTCTGTACCGGGCTCCCTTTCCCGCCTTTTAGCCCCAACTTTTTCCTTGACACATTCCTGACCGGAAATAGTATTCCACTGCCGGGACCCGTTGAAGTCACCATGCGAGTGGTCTTTGATGGGTTTCCGGCCGTGTTGTTGCGAAGGGGCGTGATTTGACTCCGCAGCTATTTAGCACGGGCCACTGTCGGGAGCGTTCCCAGGTAGTCAGCAAGATGTGTAAGGGTCGGACACGCGTGGATCGTACTTCCGCTCTTGACAATAAAGGTCTCGCCGGAATCGCGGGTCTCCACGGTTAACTCTTTTCTCTCGAATCTAACAGTTGCAAGCCCTGCGTGAGTCCTCTTTAAACCATGCTGATTCATCAATTGTTCCAATCTGTCCTCGCCCATTGTTTCCCCCTTCCCGCTGGGTTGCGTAATCATAGACCGGGTATTATCCAAGTCAAGGCGCACGTCAGTTTTTTTGAATGCGTGATTCCACGCATGCGCGGGATTGTCAATCCCGTTGGGTGTCCAAAAGGTGGGTAAAAATATGTATACATAAACGTTACTGTACGATACGGTGTATATCATCAGCTGGCGACCGATTCTTACGAACAGGAAGGCGGAGGCGGCATATGTATGTAGCGGCGAGATTACGAGAGTTTCGAGAGGCAAAGAATCTGTCCCAAGGAGACATTGAACAGCGCACCGGCTTGCTTCGTTGCTATATTTCGAGAGTGGAGAACGGTCATACGGTGCCAGTCCTGGAGACTCTGGAGAAATTCTGCAGAGCTTTGGAGGTTCCTCTTTATCAACTGTTTTATGAAGACGCGAAAAGTATCGAGTTACCCATAAAACCTCTCAACAGCAATCGCCACGACTGGGCCTCGCAAGGTAAAGGTCAGAGAATGTTCTCTAAATTGAGGGAGGCGCTATCCCGCATGTCCGTCGAAGATCGGCAGCTATTGCTATTTACAGCGTCTCGAATGATCCCTCGTAAGAGGAAACGTAAGAAATAATGCCCCACGAATCCAAGGATTTCCGCATAAGTATGGTCCACAGGCCAGGAGCCATGACGCTTCATGTGCCGAGTGTTGCAAGGCTTCCTCTCAGCTTGCGCTCATTAATGCGGAGACACTAACGCCGTAGGTTTCCAAAATTTTGTGCACGAAATCCTCGACGGCCTCGCCTTCGGTCTGGCCGTGCCCGAGCACGCGCACCGCATGAGCAGGTGGGATCGTTGCAGTTGTTGAGCGCGTCGGCGTCGTAAGCCACCCAGGGAGACACATCCGGGGCGCAGTACACGATTTCACTGGCTTGGATCGGCTGACTAGGCTGGGCAGCCAGAATCTAGCCCAGTGATCCCGGCTTTGCAACTAGGAAAGATGGCGTATAAATATCGCCGTGACCTCTATGATTCATGCCGACGCGGAATAGGCCATGGACTTGGATGGTTCTCCAATCGGCTCAGTCCCGCTGACCGCATAGAGGACCAACTCCACCCGGCTCGAGATGCCCAATTTGTCATAAATCCCAAGCAGTCGGTGTGGTGGCTCAACATCGACCTGCTGGAGTCCAAGAGCCACTTCAATTTAGTCCTATACCTTAAAGGCAAGAAGAGCATTGCCGATGGAATTGTCTTCGAGCGGCGTTTCCGTTGTTTTCTAACGTGTGGCGGACGCAAGCGTAGCAACGCAGCTTAAATAACATGTTGAGACCAATCCCAGAATTTCAGTCTTTTAGTCTTCCCTTCGACCACAAGAGCGGCCACATATTCATCGCCGGAACGGAAGGAAAACAAATCCCATCGCTCACCGTCGCGCCCTCGGAGTACTGGAGAGGTAGAATCCGAGAATGAGACTTCAAAACTGTTCAATGGAATCTGCAAGCCGTCAGCAAGGGCCTTGACGAAGGCTTCCTTACCCGTCCATCTCCTCAGAAATTCGCGGTCCCTCTCGGTCGGAACAATGTGTTGGAACTCGGCTTGCTCGTGCGCTGTGAAAATATGGGCTTGGATGCCTTCGTCAGCGATGCCGGCCGGATTCTCTCGACATCGATACCAACTTCTCGTCCGAGCGCCACGGCTAGCATCGCCAAACCGTGGGAGTGGGAAAGATTGAATCGCAAATCGAGAGAGTCTGTTTTCCTCGACAATACCGGTTTGCCGTTCGGTCCCACAGAAAAAGACAACGTCTCTGGTGAGGTCTGCAGGTACCCACTAAGGATGTTTCGAGTAATGCCATGAGCGGCCACAAAGTGATTTCGATCTGTCGCAAAGAGAAATTGATCCGCACGGTTTGCTTCATCGCGGTCTAAGGAGCAGGACAACATCCCCAACACTTCAGGACTGACGTCGAGAACGGCACGCCATACATGGACTTCATCCTCGTGCAATTGGACCCGCGTCTGCGTGGCGGTCCACACTATGTGATCGTCCATGTGGGCGTTAACTCACCGACTGGCAAGAAGCTGTTTAACCGTTTTGAAAACAAACTTCTATCACACGCTCTGTAATTGAGCTGAAGACCCTAGTGATCACCCGAGCTCAATGCCTCCCGTATGCTCATCTGGGTCAGTTCAAACAGGGAGACAGCGTGTTCTGATCTGCCATTTTTGGCTTTGAAGACTACCACTGGGTCGTGACCCGTGCGGCGTCGAATCGCGACCAGGGTCGCACCCGCCGCGTTCAAAATGAAGGAGCAAAGAAGTTCTGTCGGGTTCAAATCTTGGGCGGACCTAGAAATCATCGGATGCCTCCAGATGGGAGTCACCCTAGGGGTGGTCGCACCCGCCCTTGGCCTCTAAGACTCTAAGCATCGAATATTAGCACTGTTTCTTGAATTTTCACGCAGGTGCTCGCGATTAGGTAAGGTTTGCCGACAATCCCGAAACCGTGCGACCTACGTGTCGGAAGCGCTCGTGCTGGCTGTCCAAGGAGAGCGACGCGTGCTACGGACCGAAGCCGCGGTTCATGTCCCAGAGCGGATAATGCGGCAGAGTGCCAGCCGGATCGCGCACGAATGCTTCCGTCTGAGTTACCAAATCCCGCCTGCGCTGGCGCGCCGCAGGTCCAATGTCGACGCGGCCTAGGGCCGGTGTCTGGGCACCGGCGCGGGTCGTTCCGGGAGGCGGTTTCAGGCCGTCAGACAGTTCGCCTCTTTTCAGCAGAGTCGTCAGCGATTCCCGAATTTCTTCCGTTGCGGTGCGAAAGCGCTTCTTCCACTTTTCCTCAATATCGCGCGTGCGACTGTAATACTCTTGCTGCGCCTTGATGCCCGCTTCGGACAAGCGCACGAACTTGCCGCGGCCGCGCGCAGGGTCTCTTTCGACGATGATGTACGGCTTGTGCTGCCAGCCAATGCCTGCGGTCTCTCCCGAACAGCCGGTTCGTTTGGGAATCTCCGTTTCAGGGATCGGCTCGTCACTGAGAACGCGGATCGCGTTTGCGCATAGCGAAATCGGCGTTTGGGACTCACGTTCGAAGTCGAGCGCGAACGCGAGCAGAACTCGGGAAAGCAGCACCGGCAGCGGCAGGCCGTCTTCCGCAGCCGATTTCCGGGGCCCGAACTCCGGCAGCTTCAGAATCGCAACGGGCAAGCCCTGCGGCAATTCGAGGTCGATCTGGTGCTCGATTGCTTCTAACGAGCGGCGCAACCTCGTCGCGTCGTCGCCGAAGCGTTTCGACCAGCGGGCGTCGATTTCCGGGATCAGGTCGGGCCAGATTCTGACGGCTGTTTCACCGCTGGCCGTGAGCCGAACCAGCCAATCGGCGCGGATGCCGCGGCCGCTACCGAAACCGGCGCGCTTTCCGGGCTGCAGCGCAACGACGCCCCATCGTTCGAGGCAACCAAGCCCGGCTGTGGCGCCAGCCTCGGCTGTGAGCGCGCGCGAAGCGAGCGTTCGAGCCGAAACTGGTCTATCGGCCAAAAACTGCAGCACATTAAGCCAAATGACCAGCGACAGGCGCGCGCTACGGCTCTGCGTTTGCAGCATGCGGCGCTCGAATTCGCAATCGAGCTCCACGCTATAGGCGACCAGAATTTGCGAGAGAAGGGCCGAAAGCGGCTTGTGCGGCGCCGACATCATTCCATAGCCAAGCCTATCACGTGCCGGACCTGCGAATCGCGAGGAAATGGCTCAAGCGCAAAGTGATTTTGACAGCATCAAGCAATGAATTTTCGCGGCGTTCTGCGGGGTAACGAAAGCGGGGGTACTGATACGTATTTGGGGAGGTTTGGCCGTTTACCGGGACTTGACCGCTTAATTTGTGACTTTTAGGATTACTTCCGGTTGGCCGACCAATCGGGAGTTGAACCCAACCCGGCATTTTTGATCGATTCAGACGGGGGAATGGAATCAGCACTTCACGGAGGCGATCCTCGCGCCTGACCCGGCTCGGATTGTGATAGAGTCGTGAGCCCCGAGGCCTGCTTTCATGAACTGGAAGCGATCGGATACCCGCGCGGACCGGAAGGGTTTAAGATATTCCGGCGACAGGTCAATGCGGCCGTTCCCGATGAACATATTTTTATTGTCGCTGTGCGTTTCGTGGGAGACGACATCATAGAGGCAGATATGGATATCAGCGCAACCCACGCGGGGCAGGAGTTTATGGGCATACACGCGACGGGGAGGAGGATTCGCTTCGACGTCCATGCCCGCGGCCGATTTGTTGATGGCAAGATGACCGAACGCTGGGACCACGTCGAGACTTCGAGGATATCAAACGCCAGCTCACGGGACCCGCTCAGTAGACGTCAAAGCACCTCATACCGGGCCGGTGCATCCGCTCTTTCCTGTGCCAGGTCACAAACGGGGAACACAAAAGGAGGGGCGCAATGAACGACGGGAAAAGTATCGCACCGGTAGAAGCAACTGGGGCGCACCGCGGCGGTTTCGCCGCACCACGTTTTCATCCGATTCTGACTGATGCCGGTAGTGGGCACACCTTCACGATGCTCGGGACCACATGGCGTTTGTTAGCCGCGGGCGCCGATACCGGAGGAGGATTTACAGTGCTCGAGCAGGTTACGCCAGCCGGTTGGGGTCCTCCGCGTCACATCCATTCGCGTGAGGACGAGATCTTTTACATTCTCGAGGGCGCCTACGAGCTGCATGTGGGTGATGAGCGTAGGACCGTTTCCGCTGGCGCCTCGGCAATCTTGCCCCGCGACGTTCCACACGGCTTTCGTAACGTGGCGTCCACGCCCGGCCGTTTGCTAACTGTTATCACTCCCGGCGGATTAGAGGAGTATTTCTTGGCCGTGGCGAGATGTTCTCCGCCTCCCAATCCCGCACAACTGGCCGAACTGGCGCGACCGTTCGGTCTGACTCTGCTACCGCCTGGAGCATGAACCGGGAGCGAAAATCAGTAGGCGTGCCGTCAGCACACTGCCTACGGAAGTGCTTCAAGCGATTGTGTCCGGATGACGGGCTACACGGAAATTGACAAGAACATCGACGCTTGGGACATGGGCCCGCTAGGCGAGCCCATGGCGGCAAGCCGCCTAGGCGCGGGCCGCCTTTTGTTCCCGATAGGCTGGCGCGAAAACTTCGGCTACAAAAGTCTCCAGCGTTGTGGGAGTGGTGTTCCTTGGGGAGCGTGGCTCGAGCGCCTTTAGGTAGCCCGAATTCTGCGCGTCCGCCAACTCAAACAGCTGGTCCGCCATATTCGAAGACATGCCCATCTGCATGAAACCGGGCTTCAACTGTGCCGCGGGCATCTGCTTATATGTCAGGTCGGGCTTGCCGATCGCGGCGCCGATTATTTTGGCGGCTTCCGTGTTCGTGACATCGCGAGCTCCTTGCAGTTCGCGCGTGCTCTGTCCTTGAAAATCGAGCTGCAACAGGGCGTCCGCGGCTGCGTCGCCGATATCGCGCGTTGCGATCATGGGTATCGGCAGATCGCCTTTGACCGGGCCGGCCATTGTTCCGAAGGCCTTGATCACGCCAACCTGGAACAGAAGGTTTTCCATGAAGGCGGCGGGTCGCAGGTAGAGGGCGTTCAATCCAGGAATCGCCCCAAGTCTCTTTTCAAGATTGTACAGCCCGACCACCGGGCCTGTTTTATCCGGCTTGTCCGCGCCGACGCTGCTCAGCACGACGGCGTATTTTACTCCGCTCTTCTCGATCGCGGCGGCCAAGGCGTCGCCCACGCGCTGATAGTGTGCCAGCACATCCGGGGCGCTCACGTCCGGCGGTATCATCGCGTACACCCCCTTTGCACCCGAAAAAGCTTTCGTGAGCGCCCCCGTGTCGGTGATGTCCGCAACGAAAGCCTCAGCGCCCTTCTTTACGAATGGTTCTAGTCGCTTTGCGCTGCGGCCTACAACACGCACCTGTTCACCTTTTGCGAGCAACTTTTCCGCTACTTCGTTTCCCGTGTGTCCTGTCGCGCCGGTAATGACGTACATAAGCTCCTCCCTATGCTTTATTGAATTGGAGGGCTGAAATTAAGTAGATGCCGGTCGCCCTCCGAGGGTTACCAAATCTACTCCGCGGGATCCAGACGCTCGATGGAAGCACCTTGAATTAGAGTCCAAAATCGTGAATTCGATGCGCCCGGGGATCCGTGTTCCGCTGCTCGTTGTGTTCCTGCTTGCCCAGCGCCTCGTGTTGCTAGTCACTTAGGCGTGAATGTGGTGCGCTCCCCCTTGAAGAGTCAAGAGCCTTTCGGCGATGGGTCTCGACAAGTAGGCTTGTGCGAATCAATCGCGGAAACACGGGCAACTCTTCCCTATTCTTGTAAGGTAAGGTTTGCTGACAATACGTCCGGAATGTGAACTCGGCTTGGGGTGCATGTACTCCAGCACCTCTGCCCGCTTCTCGGCGCTCCACACATTTCAAGCCTTTGGGAATTCTGAAAAGCCCCCACGCAACAACGGCTTGCGGGGCGCCCTTGCAAGGGGGAGAAGGATTAAACGTCGTATAATCTCGTGCGCGCAACGGGGGAGCAGAAGGCCTATCCACACCTGCATTTGAAAAGCTGACAATGGGAAGCGTCGACATCAATGGGTTCAACATCCAACAACTGCGGGCGCATCTCCGAAGTATGTCCGAAGACGAACTGGTGAAGTTCGGCAAGGCAGCCAAATCGTTGTGCGACCCGAAAACGAATTACGGAAGGCCACCGCGCGCGAGGTCTACGTTGTGCAATTGAAGGAAGCGCGACAACCGAAGGAAGCCTAGCGAAAATCAAAACAAAAAGAACGGCGAGATAACCGATGCCGTCCGAGCCGCCCAAGACCGGACAATACCGCTCTTTCCCGCCGTTCACTGGCGCATCTTATGGCTGTACAAAACTCTGCGCTGTTCAATTTTGAACAGTCGTGCGGAAATCTCCTTGGTAGGGTTCCTCCACTCTTCCCTGAACCACTTAAGGCTGGCTTGTTCAGCAGGCAGGCCAGCCTCCCCACCCAACGGCAGTTTCTTGTTACCAGCCACATTCAGTTGCGGGAGGCGCGAGAGGAAGTGGAGACGCTTGTGGTTTGTTGGGGAGCGATTCGGTCGCTCAGTGGAAGCCGCGCTCAGGCTTTCGAGACTAGTTCTGCACTTCGGCGGACCTCAGATCTTTGGCGTGGAGCGCCTTGCCCGTGGGGGCATTGCCGCTTCCATCGGCAGCGTGGCAGAGGGCGCAGTGCGTTTTAAAAAGCTTGTCCGCGTCACTTTGGGCGCGAACTGAAACGGGTAGAGCCAGGCTCGTGAGAAAAATAAAAACTACCGCCACCGTAAGATACAAAAAGTTCCGTACCATCGGGTCTCTCCTATGTGTCGTCGAAGGCCCACGATCTATGGCAATCGGAAAGCGGGACGGAACACGAACATGTGAGCATCTCGAGTTTGAATTCCGGCCTACCCACTGCCGAATTAAAGGGGCATCAAATCTGATGCCCCTTTCCCAAATCTTCCACTGAACCAGCATGGATTGCGAGGAAGGGCATTGCTAATGGATGATTGTGCCACCTCGTCGCGCTGGTATCTTACACCGGTTTCGGAACAACAGCATGTGCGCGCCCGCCACACATGGACGGGCATGGTCGTGGGAGCACTGATTGGCCTGTTTTGGCCACCCTACCTGGTGTGGGAAGCCGCGATTGGTGCATCGCGCGCTTTGCGCTTGATTCTTTGAGATTAGGAGGATTTCATGACTGCGGAAATGCAAAAAAATCCAAGGGACACTTCTGTTAAACCTTGGATAGATCTTTCGAAGGAACGGGGAATGGCGACCATCGCGTATTCCGGGATCTTCTGAACGGATTCGACAGCATGAAAGCGGGAACGATAACGGAACAAGAATATCAAGCCGCAATGCAGGCCTTCATTGACGCGTGCTCCGCGGAAGAAACGAGTCAAATCCCTCGCCTCTGATGTCCGAGAGAAAATTATGTCAACAAGCAACTACCTTCTGAAAGAACAACTGCTCCAAGATTTCGTCGCGGCCCAGGATCAAATCGTGGTGCTTGCGGCGCAACGGGGAATCTTTCTACCAACCCACGATGAAAAAGTGGAGATGTCCGAAGGAGACCGCGAGCGGGCAATCGCGGATTTCAAGAAGATCCTGGAACAACTCTAAAGCCCGAAAAGCCGTCACGCAGTGCTCATAGGCATCTGCGTCAGGCAAAAGCCGAATATGTCCTAGTATTCGTTGGCGCTGCGATTGCTTCTGTACTACTGACGCATAGAGGACCAACTCCACCCGGCTCGAGATGCCCAATTTGTCGTAAATCCGAAGCAGGTAGTTCCGCACGGTGTGTTCACTGAGGTTGAGCTTGAGGGCAATCTCCTGGTTCCTCATTCCTTCGGCGAGGGGTCGAGACGCCGCTACATGAACGGACTCCGCGTATCTGACTACACATCGGTGTCTTCAAGTCGCAGAATATACAGCCGCAGATTAAACCGGTACCGTACCAACAAAGTAGATCCCCAAGCCTCTGGTCGTTAAGCGGCTCAGCCCGCTTTCAGAGACGCTTAGGGCGAATTGGGTTGTGCCAATGCCTGTTGGGCCTGTTCCTTCTCGTCCGGGCGCAGCTGGTTGAACTGTAGGCGCGCTTGCAGTTGAGCCCTCCCGGCAGGGTGGCGCCGAATCGCGACCAGGGTCGCACCCGCCGCGTTCAAAATGAAGGAGCAAAGAAGTTCTGTGGCGATCAAATCTGGGGCGGAACTAGAAAGCATCGGATGCCTCCGGATTCGAGTCACCCTTTGGGTGGTCGCACTCGCCGTGGGCCTCTAAGCTCAGATATTAGCACTGTTTCCTGGCTTTTCACGCAGGTGCTGGTCGCCTCTTCTTATGGGCGCATTGCCTGAAGAGACAGATTGGTGTTGGCTCTTTCTGTCTGCTCCTCGAACAGGTCGGTAGGTGGCAGCGGACGGTCCTATGCGTACAGGTCGAGTTACTCTTTGATTCGAACCGGGTTTAAATCGGTACCGCTGGCGGCGTACAGGACCACTTCCACGCCACAGGCCGCTGAACTGAAACCGTGAGAACTTCAACGAGTCGGGAACCAGATGACGCGCGTCCTTACAGCCAGAATTCATCGTTGTCGAGCTCAAACAATCGAAGGCAGAACCAGTTTCGGCTGGTTCTGCCTTTTTCTTTCACACGACACGGGGACTGAGGAAGTCGTTATGTTGAGGCGGAATACGTCTTAGAATTCGCTGGCGTCGCCATGGCCTCCGTGCCGCTGACTGCATAGAGAACCAATTCCACGCGGCTGGATATGCCCAGTTTGTCGTAGATCCGAAGCAGGTAGTTCCGCACGGTGTGTTCGCTCAGGTTCAGCTTGAGGGCAATCTCTTGGTTCCTCATCCCCTCCGCTACGAGTCGTACCACATCTCGTTCGCGCGGGGTGAGCAGAGCCATTCCACCGGTTTGCTGAGTCTTCAAGGGTCTTAGAGAGATCACCAGCTCGAGGAGAAATTCCAACTCGAGGTTGCTCACCCAGATTTGCCCCTCGTGCACCTTGCGGATGCACTTGGGCAGCGCATTAAAAGAATAACCGCGGCAGTATACGCCTCGGGCGCCGCCGCGAAAGGCATCGACCACGAGCTCGCGTTCGGTGCAATCCAGCAACATCACCGTTGGAGTTTTTGAATCCAAAGTGCGCAATTGCTGCAAGACTTTGAAACCCGTGAGGGGTCCGTCTTCTAAGCGGGCGCTCACAATCGCAACGTCGGGTTGCGCGTCCTGCAGCTCTTGAAAAGCGATCGACGAGTTACTCGTTAGTGCTTGCACGTTGAAATTACTGTGAGAGCGCTTCAGGGCTCCCACGATCAACTCACTGTTCATGCGTGTGGCATCCGCGACGGCTACACGAATGGTGTCGGGGGGCATCTGCGGGTGTCCACCCATAGACTCTCTCCTGTATAGTCTCTTCGCTGTGGTCTCTAAGTCTGCACGTGCCGATAGGTAAACTGCAAATGAAAATTGCAGCACTTCTGAATTGATTTTCTGCCTGTGGAAAAAATCCAGACCATGACAAAAGGGAAGTGCGGGTCTCAGCATTAGTGGAGAATTGTCAAACTACTTTAGGATAGCCTTTTGTGCGTCTACAGGCTCCTTGTTCTCGGCGCTGAACACCTGCTTCGATCCGAAGAGTCAGCAGTGAGAGGCTGACGAGGCGCCGACGATTCAGTGTTCGCCATTCAAGGACGCACATTAGTCTCATCGTCTCAAAGAGTTAAAAGTTCTCGCCCCGAGAGCGCCGTCGCTTTATCAGAAGACTGCTCCCAATTCACGGGCCGCCAACCTCGTAGGTGAGGCGTGGACCTATAGGGACTTTTGTCACTATCGCAACGGTCGACGCCGTCACGCTCTTCGACACAGCGTCTAGGATTCCTAGGACCAAAAGTCATCGCTGACGATCTCCCAGAAGACAAAAGGAGAAAGTGACATTCAACTTCTTGTGCCCCTGTCGTGGGTCGATTAGCTTTCGTCATGCGCACCGAAGCAAATTTCGACGCGCCGTACTTTGGGCAAAGGGCAGAATTGGAATCCCAGCTCGTCTCAACAGAACGTAGAAATCGGATTCGCTATCGACTCTCCGCAAACGCTGTCTTCGCTTGGGAGGGTGCTCAGCACGGTCGCTTGGTAGGAGAAGGATTGACTCGCGACATCAGTCTGTCGGGCGCGTTTATATTCACACGGACCTGTCCGCCGGTGGGAACCGCACTTGCGCTGGACATATTTCTTTCTCCTGCGGTCGGCAGCGGGGGACGGGTCGTGAGAATCAAGACGGAGGCGAAAGTGATTCGTGTTGAACATTCGCCCGGCGCCGAGGGATTCGCCGCGGTCAGCCAAGATTTCACACTTCTGTTCGACGTTAACAAAAGAAATGCTTTCTCTGTTTCGAGTGTCGACAAGAACGAGAGAGGAATTGTCGGTGACTAGTAGGGGCATTCGCATGGTTGTTGCTGCGTCTATGCTGGCGCCCTTTGCATGCCTCTGCGCCGGTCAGGAAGCTCCTAAAGCAATTCCTACAGACCAAGTCAGCCAGGCAACGAGTGCAGCCCCGACTGGTGGTACTGAGGACGCGAACCGTCCCTTACCCCAGGCGCGCGATTCGCGCTACCAACTACATCCAGGGGACTCGTTAGCCATTATTTTCCCGCTCACCCCGGAGTTCAATCAACCGACCGTCGCGGTACAACCGGACGGATATGTCACATTGCAAGACGTCGGAGAGATTCCTGCCGCGGGCAAGACGCTGCCCGAATTTCGGAAGTCACTTCAAGACGCCTATTCAAAGATCGTGAGCCCGCAAGCAATCACCGTGGAACTGAAGAGTTTTGAAATGCCGTACTTTCTCGTGGGTGGAGAAGTGGGGCACCCAGGGAAGTACGACTTGCGGAGCGACACTACCGTAGCGGCGGCCGTAGCCATCGCGGGCGGCTTCAAAGATAGTTCGAAACACTCACAGGTGCTGCTATTCCGTCGTGTCTCGGACGAGTGGATGGAGGCGAAGGTGCTTGATCTAAAGAAGATGTTAAGGGAGGGAAACCTCAGTGAAGACTTGCACCTCCGGCCGGGCGACATGATTTACGTACCCAAGAACACCATTTCGAAAATCAAGCCGTTCCTTCCGGTTCCAGGGGTGGGGGTAGCGTGGAACCCAATCTATTGAGCGGCTGCATCGCGGTAAGGAATTGAGAATGGAAGAAACCTTTCTCCAACTCCACGAGCGACGTGAGGCTTTCTCAGTCTCTTTGAGGGATGTTGTCGCACCGGTGTTTCGTCACCGACGACTGGTTGCCGGGTCATTTCTTGCAATTGTTCTCGGCGCTATTGTTGCCACGTTAGTGCTACCCAAGCAATACCAAGCAGAAATGAAGATTCTGGTCAAGCGTGAGCTCGAACCAACTTTGACTTCGGATAAGACCACCGTCATCGATTCCCGCTCGGAGGTGAGCGAGGAACAGGTGCAATCGGAGGTAGAGCTCCTGCGGAGTCACGATCTTCTCGAAAATGTTGTCAAGGCGTGCGGTCTTGTCCCCGCCCTTAATGGAAAAGATGATCGAGAGCAGTCGGTCAGCCTCGCACGGGCTGTTCGCAATTTAGAAAGAAAATTGCAGGTAGAGCCTCTGAAAAAGACCGACCTGATCAACATAACCTACCAATCCCAGGACCCCGAACTGGCCGCGCGGGTGCTGAACACTCTCTCCAGTTTGTACCTCGAGAAGCATTTGGCGGTGCACCGGCTGCCGGGTGCCTTCGATTTCTTCCAGAAGGAGACCGAACGGTATCGCAATGAGTTGTCGGCCAATGAGGAGCATTTGGTCAGCTTCGATAGCGAAGCTGGCTTGGTCTCGCCGGAAATAGAGAAGGAAATTGCGCTACGCAAGCAAAGCGAATTCGACGCCGCGCTACGCGAAACCCGAACCGACATTGCCGAAACGAGCCACCGAATTAGTGCGCTCGAAGACGAAATGATCAAGACCGCACCTCGGATCACCACCTTGGAGCGGACTTCGGACAACCCGATGCTGGAGCAACAGCTAAAATCCACACTGCTAAACCTAGAGTTGAAGCGCACCGAGTTGCTAAGCAAATTCGCTCCTGAATATCCTCTGGTGCAGGAAGTCCAGAAACAGATCGCGCAGGCCGAGGCAGCCATCGCGGCTGCCGAACAATCTCCGCTTCGTGAGCAGACGACCGACCGAGACCCGACCTACGCCTGGATGCGTGAGGAACTAGCCAAGGATCGATCGCAGCTCATTGCCTTGCGTGCCCGCGCCGAAGCGCTAGCTCCCGTCGTGCAGACGTACCAAATAAAGACACATAGTCTGGATGAGAAGGGCGCGACACAAGAGGACCTGGTGCGTGCTGCCAAAGCCGCCGAACAGAACTACCTCCTGTATCTCCAAAAGCAGGAGGAAGCGCGCATCTCCGATGCACTCGACCGCAACCGCATCGTCAATGTCGCAATCGCCGAGGCCGCGACCGTGCCGGCGCTGCCAACGCGCTCGCCGTTGCTCACACTACTGCTCGGTGGATTGCTAGCTACATGTCTAAGCTTGGGCTCGGCATACGCTGCGGACTACCTCGACCCCTCGTTCCGGACGCCGCAGGAGCTTTACGACACTCTGGACGTTCCGGTGCTGGCAGCAGTTCCCCGAGAGGGAAGGTAACACTGATGTTCCTCGATTATTACAAGATGAAGGAGCAGCCATTCGGGGTCACTCCAGACCCACGCTTTCTCTACTTGAGTGGGTCTCATCGCGAGGCGCTAGCCTCGTTGTTCTACGGGATCGAGACGGGCAGAGGGCTCATGGCTCTGGTCGCTCCACCTGGGATGGGGAAGACCACTCTGTTATTCCGGTTACTCGAGCATCTACAACGGTCCGCACGAACCGCGTTCTTGTTTCAAACACAGTGCGACTCCTTCGGGCTGATGCGCTACCTGATGGGTGACTTGGGGATCGACACCCGCGGACAGGACTTCGTCACGATGCACGAGCAGTTGAATGAACTCCTGATCCGAGAAGCGAATAACGGAAAGCGCTTTGTGCTCGTGATTGACGAGGCCCAGAATCTTGACGACTCTGTGCTGGAGACAGCTCGACTGCTTTCTGATTTTGAGACGCCCAGCAAGAAGCTGCTGCAGATCATTTTTGCTGGCCAGCCGCAATTAGCGGAGAAACTGCAGCGGCCCGAGTTGGCACAACTTCGCCAGCGAATTTCGATTTTGGGACGGCTCGAGCCGTTCAGCCCTACTGAAGTAATCCATTACATCAACCATCGCCTCCGAGTGGCTGCTTACAACGCTGACAGTCTGTTCACACCCGAAGCTTTTGAGCGGATCGCAGCGAGCACCAGGGGAATCCCGCGTAGTATCAACATGCTTTGTTTTAACGCTCTTTCGCAGGGTTGTGCGCTTGGCCGCATGCAGATTGACGACGATCTGATCCGCGCAGCCGAAGCCGATCTCGATCTGAGCTCCCTGGCTGACGAGCGCTGGAGGGAAGTGCTGCCGCTTGATCTGTCCGTGCCGATTAGCCACGGGGGATCAGTCGCGGAAGTGCAAACCTGTACCGGTTCCGAAGCAATGAATCTGCCATCGCGTATTGGGGATGCACCGGTCGAAGAGCTAGTCGGATGGGACCTTGATCCAACAGGCACAAAGAAGACGGGCCAGCTATTAGATGTCTGGCACAACGAACTTCCGGCCGGAGTCGCCACAGACCATTTCATTTTGGAGTCTTTGGAGCACGCCCAAGCGAGAAACGCCGAAATCCTGGCTGAGATTGTGGTCGATGGAGCATCCGGTCACGCTTGCTTCATGAATCCGCAAAATTATGATGTTCCCTCCAAAGTGACGAAAGCAGCATGCCAAGAAAGGGAATGCAGGCTCGAAGCTCCCTTCCACGCGAAGAGGGATCATAGCTTCGGTCGATTAGCTGTTGTCGCGTCCGCAATCGTCCTGGCTCTGTCCGTCGGTATCTTCTATCGACAGGACTTTGGGGCCGCGGCCGCGCAAGCGCGCAGTGCCCTGAGTCAGACTGCTGCCAGAATCGCTTCACACTTTTATGCAAGCGAGGCCAAGTTGGTTGTGCCTGAGGCAATGACCGAGCAGAAGCCGAAGGTGTTCTCTTCAGTACTGGGCGGCTCACTCCCGTGGACGACAAAGGTTGTGTCGACCACAAAGAATTCAATTGTGGCGACCCTGGCGGATGTGTCTTTGAACTCAGCAAAAGAACGGGGGGCCGGACGGACATTCACGCCGGGCGCCATCATCAAGCCTGTGGCGCAATTCGCCGATGGAACCGTTGTCGTCATCGTCCAGCCGAATGACGATTTGCGGCAAATCTGCCTTCGCCACTTCGGTCGCTATGACACGGAGGTATTGCACGAAATTAGGGAGTTCAACCCTGAGATCTCTGATCCGGATCGAATCACCGTCGGCCAGCGCATCATCCTGTCGACTCTAGCCAGTGTCAGCACCAATGCTTCGCGATTTCCTGCGGTGCCGAAACAATGAGCAAGAATTTTGAACTATTGACGCATGTCGAGGGAGACCGCGGGCTGTTCCAGGCAGCCGAGAGAGAAGCTGAGCCGTCGGTGTCCACAAATGTTATGCCGCCCCTAGGCGAGGTGGCGCGCGAAGAAGTAGCCAAGCTCGTTCAGCGTATCTTCCTGACCTCAAACGGAAACGGAAACGGAAATGGAAACGGCAGGGCACGTGCTGTCGCGTTTTGTGGGATTGGGCACGGCGATGGCGCGAGTTGGATGTGCGCACAAGTAGCACTTGCAGTCGCTGCGCAAGGAGCCGCTTCTGTGTGTACGGTGGACGCGAACCTCCGTTCGCCTCGGCTCCACAGCTACCTCGGCACAGCCAATCGCTGTGGACTTGCTGAGGCGATCCGCCAAGTGGGACCGATCCGGAAGTTTTTGGAACTCGGACCCAGAAGGAACTTGTGGGTGCTTGCTGCGGGAGTGAGTGCTGATCTAGGACTCCTGCTGACTTCCGAGCGCCTTCGGGAGCGCGTAGCGGAACTGCGTGCCGAATTCGACTTTCTGATTTTCGATGCGCCCCCTGCCGGTCACGCCAATGATACGGCAGTCCTCGGCTCCCTGCTTGATGGCGTGGTGTTAGTTGTGGGAGCACACACCACACGCCGCGAGACAGCCCGGAAGGCCAAGGAAAGTCTGGAGAAGGGAAATGTGCATTTGCTCGGAACCGTTCTGAACGGGCGGACTTTCCCCATTCCAGACGCGCTTTATCGACGGCTATAGCGAATGATTTCCGGCGCAAGTTGGCCGACCAATTGATTGAAATGTGCAAAGGTTACATACGAACCTGTGACTGAGAGGGCGAAGCCATGTCCACAATTGTGCTGAACCGCCTCATGTCGACAGAGACAGCGATTGCAAGCGCACCTCTGAAAGAGCAATGGTACGCTCTCTACACTCGTTCCCGCCACGAGAAGGCCGTCGCCGCATTGCTCCAACAAAAGGGACTGACCACCTTTCTCCCACTTTTTTCGCAGGTGCACCGTTGGAGCGACCGGAGGAAGACCGTTCAGGTGTCCTTGTTCCCCGGATACACATTTGTAAGACTGGACGCAACTCCTGAGAGTTGCGTCAGGATCTTGCAGACGCCCGGCGTGGTTGGTTTCGTCGGCACTGGCCATCGTGGCATCCCGATCCCCGATAAGCAGATTGAGGATATACAAACTGTGCTCGCTCAGAACATTCCGTGTGCGATCTTTCCTTTCTTACGTGTTGGTCAGCGCGTACGAATTCGCGGCGGATGTTTGGACGGCATCGAAGGACGATTGCTCACCTTGAAGGGTGATCGAAGCCTGGTCATCTCGGTCGAGCCTATTCTCCACTCACTCGCTATCCGTCTCGATGGGTACGACGTGGAGATCCTTCCGCCTAATGAGGCGGTTGCGTAATGCCACGGGCGTCCGGGACAAGCCTAGCCGTCAGTTCATTGTCAAACTGCTTACGATGTCCGACCTCGCGATCATGGCAGATCAGGATGGACCTCCTCACAACAGCAAGAATGGCGCAATGCAACACTGCAATGTCTAGCGACCCACACGATGGCTTTGCTATCGAGATTCTTGGGCCATTACGTCGTATGCCGCGTGTAGAGCGCCCGCGCATCCTGATTGAGCAATTTGCACAATTTTTCCAAAGCTTATTTGTCAGGTTTCGCGATTCCTTGGCCATTACTCTCCCATGACGACTTTTCGTCGGCAAATCCTGAACAGGGCGTTTATGCTGTTCGATGTTGGAACACTTGCCGTTTCCTACGTAGTAACGGCAGCCCGAATTTGGCATCTGACCGCATTCAGTTCCTTCGCCTCCTTCATCGCCATGAAGGTCAAGGTGCTGAACATTGTCTTGTTTCTGGGGCTCTTCTATTCTTGGCATGTCATTTTCTCCGCGTTCGGATTGTATCGATCCAGAAGGCTCGGGGATCGAAAACAAGAAGCTTCGACCATCCTCAAGGCCATTTCGGCAGGGGCGCTTGTGCTCGGGATAATTGCAGCGATATTTCGGCTGCAGATGATCACACCTGCTTTCGTCGTGCTGTTTTGGGCTGTGGCTAGTTCCCTCATTCTTTTCTGCCGATGGATTTTGCGAATATCACTCGGGTGTGTACGGGCGCATGGGCACAACTCGCGACAAATACTGATTGTCGGCACGAACTCCCGCGCGGTTGCATTTGCTCGCGCAATCGTAGGCAAACCCGAATTGGGCTATCACCTGATCGGTTTTGTGGATGAAGAGTGGTCTGGGGCCCGGGAATTCAAAGAAAACGGCACGGCCATCGTCAGCGACCTGGAACACTTTCCTGGTTTTCTACGAGAGCACATCGTCGACGAAGTGACTATCGCGCTTCCCATGAAATCGTTTTACAACCAAGCCGCCCGCATCGTAGCCACGTGCCAGGAGCAAGGCGTCATCGTGCGTGCCCTCACTAGCATATTTGATTTTCAGCCGGAGCGCGCTAATGGGAACTTACATGACGAAATCGCCGTGACGACATTTGGCAGCACCGTTTTCGAGGGCTGGCCGCTGGTCTTTAAGCGCCTGCTGGACATCGTTGTCTCCGTGATCTTGCTGATACTTCTCGCACCAATGTTTCTCATCGTCGCAATTTTGATCAAATGTGATTCGCCCGGATCGGTGTTCTTCCTTCAGGAGCGCGTAGGCCTGAACAAAAGAAAATTCCGAATGTACAAATTTCGAACCATGGTCACCGACGCGGAGCGGAGGCAAGCTCAGCTTGAAAGCTTAAATGAAGCAGACGGCCCGGTTTTTAAGATAAAGGACGATCCACGGGTCACACGGGTCGGCAAGTTTCTCCGCAGGACCAGCCTCGACGAGCTGCCCCAGCTGCTGAATGTTTTGAAGAACGACATGAGTCTGGTAGGGCCGCGCCCTTTGGACATACGCGATTACAATGGGTTAAACGAGGACTGGCTGCACCGCCGATTCAGCGTCCGTCCGGGAATTACGTGCCTCTGGCAGATTAACGGTAGAAGCTCACTATCCTTCAATGAATGGATGGCATTCGACATGCGCTACATCGACCAGTGGTCGTTGTGGCTAGATCTAGAAATTTTGGCAAAGACGGTTCCTGCGGTTCTGAAGGGCTCAGGCGCTGTTTGAGTGCTTTCCATCTCGTTGCGAAAAGTGCGCCCACTCCGGTCGCGATTTCCAGGGCAAAGTGAGACACGCTCTTCATGATGCCTCTGGAACGCTTGTCCGTTAGACGGGTTCCCAAGCGGTCCCCTTTGAACAAGGACAGCTCATTTTGTCAGACAGAAAATCAGGAGTAGTCGCAGTGGCGTTAGCTCAGAACAGACAAACCGAATCAGCCGCAGTTCTTTCGGACCAGCTTCTATCGTGAACGCACATAGCATCGCCGAGTTGGTCGGCGAACGACCGTGCTCCGTCTTAGCCCGCAAGTCTGAGCAGCTTTGTACAACTGCGATCTCCTGGAGTATCGCTACTTTGTCTCTCCCCTTGGTGGTTCTGGCAAGCCGAAGAGTACGTAGAGTCCTACTTGCCACAGTTGTCCTCAACATCCCACTCCGGGTGGAGAAACACTTTTTCATTCGACAAGACGCTGGGGATCTCGGCTCCCTTGGCGGATTACAGATCTCCCTGACAAACATCGCATTAACAGTGTTATACGTCGCGTGGCTACTGAGAATTGTAATTCAATCCCGATCATCCGCGCCGCAGCGGCGCAGTCTAAGTAAGGTGACCTTCCCTGCCGTCTTGCTCCTCGTTTTCTACGCGCTTTCCCTTTTTATCGCGCGCGACGTCGGACTCGGCGTGTTTGAGGTCTGTAGTGTGCTAGAACTCTTTTTCCTATACTTGTACATTTCGAAAACAACAAATGCTCGTGAAGATGTGCTTTTCATTGTCCGTCTTCTGTTGATCGGCCTGCTTATCCAATCACTCCTTATGCTTGCACAAGTTGGAGGGCTGATCGGAGATATCCAATTCTTTGGGCTGAAAGCCAGATCCGAATTTCCCGGCGTCGCCGGCGATCTCCGGATATCCGGCACGATCGGAGCGCCGAATGCCGCAGCAGCCTACCTTGCAATGATGATGGCGGTTGCTCTTGGGGTCCTGCTCGCAAATGTGCGTCTGGCGGACAAATACTTGGCGGGCATCGGCTTGGCTATGGCGACTGTACCATTGATCTTCACGTTGTCCAGGGGCGGATGGCTCTCTTTTTTGGTTGGTCTTGCGGCCATCATGATCTTCGGCAGACGGCGAGTGCCTTGGAAATCCGTGGGTGTCCTAACTGTGATATTGCTTCTCTTGGTAATTCCTTTCAGTGGTATCATAGCAGAACGGTTGTCCGGCGACGATAACGGATCAGCAGCGTCCAGAATTCCGTTGAATCATCTCGCGGCTGTAATGATCGCGGACCACCCCCTGTCGGGAGCTGGCGCAAACAACTTTGCCGTAGCCATGGAACCGTATCTGGCACACAACTTTTCGGGGGACTTTCTCTATACCGTCCATAATACATACCTGCTTATCTGGGCAGAAACAGGCATTGGCGGGCTGATCGCTTTCATATGGCTCCTGATTGCAATTGTTCGTCAAGGTTACAGATGTTGGAGCTTGCGAGACCCTTTGTGTGCACCACTGGCGCTTGGTTGTGCCGCCGCTGTCATGGTTTTTATGGTCCAAATCAATTTCGAACCCACCCGTTCACGCGCCGAGAGCCATCTAATTTGGCTTTTTGCGGGCTTGATCACTGCGATGATTCGCATGAGCGTCGGCCCTCCGGCTGTTCCGCAAGCTGGCGCGATGGCGGTTAGAAAATTGATCCCATTAAACTTCGGGCGTCCATCGACAACGATGGATAGGGCATAGTAATGGCAAGCAAGAACCTCAACCCAGTTGTGGCAGCAACTTTCGGGTGTTTTGTCCGATCAAGTGGTCAAGCATCCGCACTCCGAAGAGATTAGTCTGCGCACCACGCACATTTTGCGATTCCCCTCGGCACTGGGCTCGCAGGACGGGCGAGCGAAAACCTCCGCCCGACTGATGTTGCAGGCTCTATTGCCGTATACTCCTCAGACCGTTGCAAGCGATCGAACGGTGCGGATCAAGCTAGATCATAGACGAATGTTCGTGTTTGAACGGCGCGTGGAGCTCACGGCTCGTATTTGAAATGGGCCTACGGAGACATACTTAGGTCTGTGCCGCCGATGCGGCGCGCGCGGACTTTTCTGATCCAAAGAGAGGTACCAATTGCTAACCCATCAGAGTGACGGCGGTTCGCCTTGCGCACCACCTCCGGCAACGACCGAACAGGACGGTTATCGGGTTTCTGATCTTTTTCAAAAGCGACCACTGGTAAGCATAATCATACCAGTTTTTAATCGGGCGGGGTCACTGTCTGCGGCCCTTCACTCTATTGCCGAACAAACTTTTCGCGATTGGGAAGCCATCGTCGTTGATGACGGTTCGTGGGACAAATCTGCGGAAGTTGCTCTTCGGGTAGGTCCGCCAGGCAAAGTGCGCGTGGTCCATCACGAGAGAAACCAGGGCCCGTCGGCGGCTCGCAATACCGGGATCTTAGCGGCGCAGGGCCGCTACGTGTCCTTTCTGGATTCAGATGATTCATGGCATCCCGAAAAGCTAAGCCGACAACTTGAGTTGGTTGAATCCGACACGAACCCCAATATGGTTTTCTGCGCAACGCAGACATGCGTCTTTCGTGCGGGTAAACGGCTACGCGTCCTGCCGAAACGAGGGCCGTTTTCTGACGAACCTTGGTCTGAGTTTCTTTACATGAGCGGCGGTTTTGCTCAGACGAGCTCATTTTTCCTTTCTCGTGACTTGGCCCTGAAGGTAGGCTTCCGGTCAAGGGCAACGCCTCACGAAGACCACTTGTTTTTTCTCGCAGCAGGAGCACTTGGGGCTCGCTATCGGCTGGTAACCGAGCCCCTCAGCAACTGGAACGATGATTCGCGAGTCGACCGTATTTCGCTCGTTGCACATTTAGACCGCGGCCGCCGGTACCTTGATGAGGCAGGTGAATTGTTAACTAGCAAGGCTCGGTTGGCGTTCGAGGTTCGCCATCTGGGACCGGCGCTACTCAGAAAGAGTCCCGCTAAAGCTATAAAGCTTTTTAAAAGGGCTTTGACCGACGGCGCAGTGCTGCAACGTCACCTCCTGGCTGTCTGGGCGCGCTGCGTTCTCCCGGCCCCGGCCGTGGCGATCCTGAGGAGTATGTTGTATTCTCTGACCACCTGACCACCCGTCTGCCGGCGTATCTGTTCCTGGGTTTGTGTCCCGTCTTTGGAAATAAGCAGCGTGATATCGGGAATATAAACACACAAGCATCTCTCAGTGTTCGCCCGCCGAATTCGATTGCTAAGAGCCATTCGCTGCTAGGATCCTGAATAAATCGAGGAGACTTGTCAACTAAGAGTATAGAAACAATGGCGGATATACGCATTCGTAGCTTATTGAAAGGCCTTGGCTCGTTCGTGGTGCCCAGCTTCAGAAATAGCCACGTTGGCCCCGGTGCTGTTCTTTCAGCAGAAACTCTTTATTCGATCTTCCTTCGATATCTTTCGTATTTGAACGGATGTGAGGATTTTTCGATTGACGGCGCTGTCGTCGTAGAGCTGGGTCCTGGTTCTTCAATTGGATTTGGTATGGCGGCTCTCTTGGCCGGGGCCAGTCGTTTCTATGCTTTTGACCATATTAACCACATTTCTACAGACACTGATCTCCGAGTGTTCGATCGTCTGCTTGAGCTCTTCCATCAGAAGGCGGGTGTTCCCCACGCGGGCAAGGATGCGCACGTTTTTCCTTTTCTTCCCTGCTACGACTTCCCCGACTCGTGCCTGCCACGAGATAGCCTCCGTTCAACACTTGACGACAAAAGGGTTGCGGACATTAGACAGGATATCGCCGACAGAAAAGGTCATTACGTGAACTATCAGGCCCCGTGGAGCATCGAAATGTCAAATATCAGCGATAAAGCCGACCTCATCGTATCGAATGCTGTTTTGGAACACGTTGACGATGTCGAATTGGCTTACACTGCTTTCAGAAACTGGGTGAAGCCCGGCGGGTACATGGCCCATCTGATCGATTACGGATCTCATACACTCTTCAACACATGGAATGGCCACTGGGCTTGTTCAGAGTTTACCTGGAAAGTTCTTCGCGGAAAGCGGCACTATTTGATAAACCGCGTTCCTCATTTTCGGCACTTAGAACTGCTCGCGAAGTTCAATTTTGATGTGATTGCTGATCTTCGGATCCAGCGCGTGGACGGCCTTGTCAAAGAAAGCTTTGGCGCACAATTTCGGAACATGACTGCGGATGATGCAAATACTCACCTCGCGTTTCTGGTCTCTCGTGCAAACTAAGCAAACCCAAGATCTTGGATTCAACCGAATACAGCTCCGTGAGTTAGTTGCGTTAAGGCGCAATCCCCGCAAGCCTTGTTTCAGGATGCCAGCCATCACCGCTACTATGGCGGATCGTTATTTGACCTGTTCTTGCGCCCTGTGATCAAAGCGACATTAGGGCACTAATCTCGCGACGGGAGCGATCATCGGACGCATTTGCCGGGTGACCAACTTTCCCCAAATGATCAAGCATTGGGAATGCCATGTCGCGAGTCCGGTGCTCAAACTGGAGTGGAGGGACACGATGAAAATCATAGACGAATATAACGCGGAATTAGAGATTCTCGAATCGTATTTGCATCAACGAGTGAGCCAGGGGGAAATACTTCAGATTCTCGAGGCGGGCTGCGGACGCGAGTGGTATTTCCGAATGGAAGGAATTGCGTACGAGCTGACCGGCGTTGATATGGATCGCCTGGCTTTGGAAGCGCGCAGGCAGAGTAAAGGAGACTTGACGTACTGCATCGTCGGGGATCTCCGGACGGCCACTCTCGAGCCGAATAAATATGACGTTATTTATAACGCTTTCGTTCTTGAGCACGTCCGAGGCGCCGAGCAAGTACTGGAAAACTTTGTCCAGTGGCTGCGACCCGGCGGGATTCTGATTCTTCGCGTTCCGGATCGCAACGGCGTACAAGGGTTTCTGGCGCGTCTCACGCCTCATTGGGCACACGTGCTTTATTATCGTTGGGCGTGGCGAATGAAGGACGCTGGAAAGCCAGGCTTCGCTCCCTATCCGACAATTTACGACAAAGTTGTTTCTATCTCGGGTCTTCGCCAGTTTTGCGCGAAACACGGCTTGATCATCAAGGAAGAACTCGGCGTAGGCTCCTACCGGCGTGGGTACGGGATCATACGCAAGTTAACGCCAACAGTTGCGCGATTAATCGGCTGGTTGACCCTTGGGAGAATTCATGGCGATTACGTGGATCTCACCATTATCGCAGAGAAAACGGCCTGATTTTCAGGTCGTTGAGGACGAGAACACGAAATGAGTATGACTACCGGCATTGTTGAACGCCTTTCCGCGCTGGGCTCTCATCGGTCGAGGGCGTGGATTTCGATCCGATCGATGCTGGGCAACGCTGCCGTGTGGACCAACCGCGTCCCGGGTTTCTTTGCGCTATGTGATCAGGGTGTCGTTAGCCTTACAAATTTCGCGACGGGAGTGATCATAGGCCGTGTGTGTGGCAGCGCAGAACTGGGAGTATACGCGCTTGCCTGGACGCTTATGACTCTGGCGACCGAGTTTTCCGCGACACTAACCACCACGCCCTACACCGTGTTCAGCCCCCAGTTGAGCCGAAGTCAGCGGGGCCTGTATTTGGGTAGCACCCTTGTGCACCAATTACTGATTTCGGCGATGTTTGCGTTGGCTATGGCTGCAGGAGCCATTCTAGGCTCGCGGCGGGGGTGGCTGTCACATAGTCTCTCTAGTGTCATCACAACCACAGCGTGTGTCATCGTATTCATCGGCCTTCGGGAGTTCGTCCGGCGGGTGAGCTTTGCCGAATTGAAAGTCGGCTTGGCCCTATTGGTCGATGGTATCGCGTGCCTTGCTCAGGCCGGTGGCGTATTGCTCCTGCTCTCCTTTGGTGACCTGACCGCGTCCCGAGTCTATACTTTGCTCGGTATCTCGTCTGCGCTTGTTGCGTGTGGCTGGTTGGCCCTTCACCAGGGCTCATTTTATTTCGACGCACGGCTTTGTACGCAAGACATTAAACGGAATTGGCATTTCGCGAAGTGGGTGCTTGGCAGCAGTCTGCTCTGGACGTCTGCCATGTACCTGTACCCCTGGCTGCTGGCGGCTTTTCACGGGACCTCGGTCACGGGCGCATGGGCCGCTTGCTGCACGATTGTCGCCCTGGGTAACCCCGTCATGGTGGGCCTTGGAAATTACGTTGGACCACAAATCCATAACATCCACGCTGCATCGGGCATAGCGGCAATGAAACGCTCTGTCTACCGGTTCAGCCTGTTGTTCGCGGCTCTCCTGTTGCCCGTCGTGATTGTCCTCGCATCATGGGGAGGTAACATCGTAACCCGCATTTATGGGAAGGCATATGGAGGTAATTCCGGGGTCGTAATCCTCCTTGCGTTGAACTTGCTGATTTCCTCTCTAACGTATCCCTATTCGCGTGGGCTCTTCAGTCTGGAACGCGCAAAAATAGATATGTTCGTTAACATTCTCGCTATTATGCTTTTGTTCACGGTGGGAATTGCTGCGGTGAAGTCCTATGCGGCCCTCGGGGCCGCAGCAACTTTGTTGGTCAGCAGCAGTGCAACTGCTGTGATCCGAATCGGAGCGTTTGCCCGGGAGGTCCGTCGCCGCACCCCCGGGGATTCACGGGACACTCGAACCACGGCATCGAATATCGGAGCTAATAGCGTCCAGGAGATGTAGTTGACGCAGGCGCAGATGTCTTTGAAGGCCCTTTTCCGAGTGCCAGTTTCCGCATCAGCGCGAATACGACTATTCTACCCGACATTTCTGACGATGCGATTGCGATAGCCGTTATACCTGCACTCATATCAATGGCTTTTTCGAAACACGTCGCAGGATTAAACGATCTGGAGACTTTGAATTGGAAAATCGACTCACGGTAATGTGTGTGGGACCATCACCAACGGTGCGTGGCGGCATTACCAGTTTGATTGAAAAAATTAGGGGTCGCCTACCGGACCATATCCAGTTCCGCGTCATTGCGACGATCTCGAAATACACGGGCAGTGAGCACCCAGAACGGGGGAGCTGGCTCTTCCAAGCAATGGTTTTTGCGGGAGCATTCACACGCATACTGTTCGCTGGCATGTTCTCTCGTGACGTCATTTTCCATGTACATCTTTCAATGAGAGGAAGCACACTGCGAAAAGGCCTGATTTGTGTAGCCCTCCGTGTCCTTCGGTGTCGCTACGTGGTGCACGCTCATGCAGCTGAAGATGCCTTGTTTCATGAGTGGGTTCCAGAGTTGCCGAGGCGGGTTCTGTCATGGGGCTTCCGCGGTGCTGATTACTTTATTGCTCTGACCGCGTTCTGGGGCGAGTACTATGCAAGCAGGATACGGCTGCGTTCGGGTCAATTGTTGCGGCTGCCGAATCCGGTGGTTCTGCCAACTTTCCTTCCAGACCGGACGAACCAAGCAACGGTCAATATTCTGTTCCTTGGGCGCATCGGTCAACGCAAGGGGGCATTCGAAGCCCTCGAGGCGTTCGCATCTCTGCCGGAAGATATCAGGAAATGTTCACATCTCATTTTTGCTGGCGATGGCGAAACTAGCACAGTTCGGGAGCTGGCTGATCATTTGGGGTGTTCGCTCCAGACCTCCGTCCTGGGTTGGGTAGACCGACAGGACGCTGAACGATTGTTGGCAGAGGCTGACATTTTTGTGCTGCCTAGCCACGGAGAAGGCATGTCAATGGCTCTCCTTGAAGCAATGGCCTGGGGACTCGCTGTAGTGACCACCAATAGTGGTGGTGCGGACGAATTCTTAGGTTCTGGTCACAATTGCATTTTGGTCGAACCTGGAGATGTCCATGACATCGCGAAAGCATTGCGCAGACTCACAGAGGATCAACAACTTCGAATTCGTTTGGGGACAGAAGCACGGAGAACAGCGAAGCGTTTCGGTGTTGATAATTACATGATGAAGCTCAAGTGCTTGTACGAAGACCTCGCGAGTGACCCGCCTGTTGATAATCAGATCCAAGCAGTGTTCACAATGAAGTAAGCAATAGTTAGTTCCGAGTTATGCGACATGCGGAGAGAAGTACATCCGAATGATTCCAAACGAATCACGGCCATATAAGGGCGCGAAAAAATGATTGAAGTATCGTCAAAGATGAAACAGGATACCTCATTTCAGGTCCTGGGTGTGCCAATTGCAGCCCTGCAAAATCCCGATGTCATCGCACAGATGGAGAAGTGGATCGCGCGCCGGGAGCGGACCCGTTACATCTGTGTCGCCAACGTACATGTGATAATGGAGGCACGGCATGACCCATCATTTCGCGAAGTTTTGCAGTCTGCCGACCTGTGCATTCCAGATGGAATGCCATTAGTGTGGATAGGGCGCAGCCGTGGACATGCGCTTCGAAAACCTGTCTGCGGCCCGGATCTACTTATTGATTTCTGTCGCAAAACAGAAGAGGCAGGGTACGCACATTTCTTCCTTGGGGGCCGACCCGGTGTGGCGAACAAGCTTGCGAACAAGCTTCAGTGCCGCTTCCCTAGTATGCGAGTGGTTGGTATCTGCTCACCTCCATTTCGAAAGCTAACCCAGCAAGAGGACTACGAGATTGTTGAACGGATTAATCGGGCTGCGCCTGATGTCCTCTGGGTCGGACTGGGATGCCCCAAGCAGGAACGATGGATGCGCGAGCACCGTGACAATCTTCGCGTTCCGGTTGTCGTAGGTGTTGGCCAAGCCTTCGATATTCATAGCGGCGAGACAGCCCGGGCACCTCTTTGGATGCGAGAACGCGGCTTGGAATGGTTGTTCCGGCTGTGCCAGGAACCAAGGCGCCTTTGGCGCCGTTATCTCATCTACAACACTAAATTCATCTATGCATTGTTATGTGAATCGCAACATTCCCAATCACAAAACTGGAGAGGTGTAGAATGACAAAACGGGCGCTCATCACTGGTATCACAGGCCAGGATGGTTCTTATCTCACCGAGTACTTGCTCTCGAGTGGATATGAAGTGCATGGCGTCATCCGCCGAGCCAGCACATTCAATACTCAGCGGCTAGATCATATTTACGACGATCCGCACAATCCCGGGGCGCGCTTGTTTCTGCACTATGGCGATTTGTCCAGCGGCGAGCAACTTAGTAATCTCATCTATAACCTAAAACCCGACGAAGTCTACAACCTCGGCGCGCAAAGTCATGTAAAGGTCAGCTTCGAGATGCCCGAGTACACCGGGGATACTACGGCCTTGGGGACGGTTCGATTACTCGAGGCCATCCGCCGCAGTGGAATCCGAACACGCTTTTACCAAGCCAGCTCTTCGGAAATGTTCGGTAGCTCTCCGCCGCCGCAGAATGAAACAACCCCATTCCGTCCGCGCAGTCCTTACGGGGCCGCCAAGACCTACGCATACTGGATGACTGTAAACTACCGAGAGGCCTACCAATTATTTGCGAGTAATGGAATTCTTTTCAACCATGAGAGTCCTCGCCGCGGCGAAACTTTTGTAACCCGAAAGATTACACGCGGAATTGCCCAGATTCTTGCTGGGAAGCAAAAGAAGCTATACCTCGGCAATCTGGAGGCCAAGCGTGACTGGGGCTATGCTCCGGAATATGTCGTAGCGATGCATTTGATCTTACAGCAGGAAAGACCGAATGATTTCGTTCTGGGGACGGGAGAAGTCCATTCCGTCAAAGATTTTGTTGAGGAGGCCTTTGGTTATGTTGGTCTCGATTGGCAGCAATTCGTGGTGGTTGAGGCAAGATACATGCGCCCAACAGAGGTAGAACATTTAGCCGCGGACTGTAGTAAGGCAAAGAAAGCACTTTCCTGGGCTCCTTCCATCAGCTTTAAACAGCTCGTTCGAATCATGGTGGATTCGGATATGGAGGCGGTTGGTCTCAAGCCGACCGGCGAGGGTCGATCTATTCTGAGGACGGAGTTTTCTGCCTGGCATCAATGGAAGAGCGCTGTTTCAGATGTGTTATGTGCACAACAAGGACTAGCCGCAATCTAAAAATCACCGAAAGAGGCATGCATGAACTTCTGGAAAGATAAACGCGTCTTGGTTACGGGTGGCAGCGGCTTCCTGGGCTCCCACTTAGTTGAGAGAATTCGCGAACACGGGTGTTCAGTCACTGTTATCCCTCGGAGCCACGAATGGGATCTCCGAGAAAAGAGCTCAGTAGTTAGGCTCCTAGAGAAGAGTCGGCCTGATATCATCATCCATCTGGCAGCAACAGTTGGCGGAATCGGAGCCAATCGAAAACATCCCGGCCGTTTTTTCTATGATAACGCAATCATGGGAATTCAGTTGATCGAAGGGGCACGACTATTTGGAGTAGCAAAATTTGTTTGCGTCGGCACGGTTTGTTCCTACCCAAAATTCACGCCAGTACCATTCAGCGAAGAGGAATTCTGGGCAGGCTACCCAGAAGAAACTAATGCCCCGTACGGTTTAGCTAAGAAGATGCTGTTAGTCCAGCTGCAATCGTACCGACAAGAATACGGTTTCCACGGGATATATTTGCTTCCAGTCAATCTCTATGGACCACGAGACAATTTTGATCTTGAAAATTCACATGTCATCCCTGCGATCATTCGAAAATGTCTGGAAGCCCGGAATCGCGGAGAAAACAAAATAGTGTTATGGGGGACAGGCAACGTGTCGCGGGAATTCCTTTATGTCCAGGATGCGGCCCGCGGGATCCTTCTTGCAGGGGAATACTACGACAGACCGGAGCCTGTCAACCTGGGCTTTGGCCAGGAAATCTCAATACGTGAACTCTCTGGCCTGATCCGCGAACTTACCGGTTATCCCGGACAAATCGAGTGGGATAGCTCCAAACCAGAGGGACAACCACGCCGGTGTCTCAACACATCGCGAGCTGAACGGGAATTTGGTTTTAAAGCTGAAGTTTCTTTACGCAACGGACTGAGAGAGACGATTGTATGGTACGAGAATGCTATCTCAGCCGAATCTGCACGCGCTCAATTAGTATAACGAGCTGGCCGGCCCCCTCGTTCCGAAAAGTGAAATCTGGTCCATATCATTGTCGTTGCTGATCATCTTATCCAAAACGACGACGTGACATTAGTGCAGACTCCCCCTCAACTCAGCCGTCATCTCGTGGGTTAGTGTTCCCGGTCCCACCGCAAGAGTCCTTGAATTCCCGAAAGGGGGGAGGGTGGGGGCCGGCAGTCGTCTCTAATTGATAGACTAATCGCGCAGCAGCTTTCAACAGCCATTGAATTCGAAAAGGTAGATTGGTTGTGCTTTCAAGGTTTGCCGTTGCATTCGGAACTTTTGAAACAATGTTCACAATCGTCAAATCTCGGGTTCAAACATCACATGACTCATACCTCTTATGATTCGGTGTTGTTCTTGACCGCACGCGAAGGTCAACGTGCCCCGGTTTCTTCGGGGAAAATCGTGCGAGAAGTTAGAAGGAAAACGCGCATCCTGCAACGGGCGTTTCCGAACAAAGCGCGTTTCAAGTGTTTTTCTGATCCGGTCGAACTGGACGCTGGCATTCACGCGTTTTGGTCCCGACAGCGCATGCCCTATTGGCGTAACAAGGGGCACAGAAAAGTCCGGGGAGATGAGCGGCGATACAGGTAACAAGTCAGCTAGAGACTTGCCCGGTCACTTTGCCATTGACAGCAACCCTACTGTGGGGGTACTGTATTGCGTTTTGAGAGGATATCCATCTGCGGATTTGCTTGACCATTGTCGAGCCTGATGCTCATCGGGTCGTTCACCGGCCACCAAGATGGATCGGATGGTGAGTGGAACACATAGTTCCAATAGGTTCCGGATAGACCAGCGCCTTGCACCGCGGCTAAGAAATTATCGAGAACCGGCAACCACTCGGGATCATTGCCTGGAATGCCGAACTCTCCCAGAAAGCCCTTCGCGCCATTCTGTTTTAGCCAAGTCAGGAATGGTTGAAGTTTGTCGACACCGATATTCGGGTATGCTCCTTGTTGGGTATAACGCTCCGAGTAGGTGCCGCTTTCCTTGCCGTCAAAGTATAAATGGGCTTCGTAGAAAAGTTTGTTGGCTGAGTCGATGATGTGCAGACTGCCGTTGTCAGACGGCCACCGGTCTGCGCTGGCCCATTGAGTGCCCTCCACTAATATGGAGGTCTTCGAATCCACCGACCGAACGGCGTCGACTGCAGCCTGAGCGGCGGATGGCCACACGTTCGTGCTACCCATGTTGTAGGGTTCATTCATAATGTCATAGTAACTTAGTCCCGGAGTTCCCTTGAGTGCCCTTGCAAGCTTGGTCCAAAAATCGGCGAACGCAGATATCGGGACGACACCCGATCCGATAATCTCTTCGTCAGTACCAGTTCCTGGGGTAGCAATCCCGTTGGCAGCCAAGTCCTTGGCCCAATTTACGTTATAGCGGCCGTAGTCATGGACATCGACTATTACGTTCATGCCTTGCGCTCCAGCAGCATTAATAAATGTAGCCAACGCTGATAGGTATTTTTGGTCTAGCGGGCCTAGAAGTGCAGGTTGTGCTCTCTCCCAAGCAATGGGCAAGCGTATTAAACTAATGTTGTTGCTCTTGAGAAAAGCGAGATCCTTTGTCCCTGCAAAGTGGCCCCATGAATATTCGGCACCGCTTACGTTGATGCCGATTGGAGGTGCGACAACAGCGCGTGGCACGATTGCTACGTTGACTGACGCAGATTTAGCCGGATCTGCTGCGCGTGTTTCATCCAGTCGAACGGTCGCGTGAGATGGCGCCACGAATGGCGCTGCATAGACACTCGATTTCGCGCTCGATGAGAGTATCCCGCAGGAGGAGCCGGTACAGCCAGCGACGCTCAAACCCCAGGTCATTGCCGCGTTCGAATTCCCGGTCACGATCGCGGCGAGAAGTTGCATGGCGGAGCGACGGACGGAAGCGCTCGTCGGGCTGATGCTTGACGAGAACGCAGCAGCGGCCACAATTACCAGATACGCCGAAGCTGATTTGGTGTGGTTCGCCATCGTGGTCGCTTTCCCAATAACTATCGCCGGCTAAAGTGAACTCACCTGAGGAACGTATTGCAATTCTACTACATGCCGCACAGTGCAGCGGACGCTGCTCACGGCCCAACTCATGGCAGTGTCTAATGTCTCTTCGTTCTCCAGAGCCTGTTGCATGACCAAACGTGGGAAGTTTCTCAGCCGACCGGTTATGGGCACGACCCAGCGCTGCTATCCTGGGTGCCCGTTTTGCGGTGGTGCTGCATTCGAGGCGACATCGCAAGCTCTCGGAGGGAAATGGCATTGGTAGGTTCGTTCTCCTCTTCGTACATGGTCACCTTTCTGGCCCGCTCGGGACAGGGGATTAGGCTGTCTCCGCTGCATCACGTGCGGCCCACTCCAGGCCAGCCAGGGCCCGGTTGCTTCGGCCGTATAATCCGTGTCAGGGGTGAAGTCGCCCTCGAAAGTGTAGCTTACCGATTCTGCTCCTCCCTCCGCCCTTTTTTGGTGACGTCAACCAGACCGGGTAGGTCGCGATCAAAAGCAGTTTGCGGAGGTCGAAACTAGGACTTATCTATGGGTAGAGACCACTTATTCTGTTAAACATCCCATCGTTACGAGTCCAGACGGCAAATTCACGTTGCACAACCATTGAGGGAACAGCGGATCATAAGTCTGCGTTTCGCTGGGCGTTTGGTAGCCGTACCCAATCGCCAAAGAGTTCGTTGGCGTGAAGTTGCTAATTACCGTTGCCATGCAGTTCGGGACGCTCGACGCGCTTCCGCAACTTGGTGCGCTAGGCGCTGTGGCATTCGAGAAACTTGGATTCGTGCCGAAGAGGTTATTGGGGCCGTAGGAAAAGCCGCCGCTGTTGTTTATGCCTCCGTAAGTTCCAGACGCGCTGTAGCCCACATTGCTGTAAACAGAATCTGTGCTGTCACCATTTCCAACATAATACGCATAGATGGGATTCACTCCGCATCCGTCAGTCGCATTGGTCGCGGCAATATTAAATGAAGCTTGAGTGTCCGATGCAAAGGAGATAAGCACTTCTCCGCAATATGTACCGCTCTCATTTAGGTCGCCGTTGCTTCCCCACAACGTATTGTGCATTAAGTAGATAGAGGCATGAGCTGACCCCCTTTGATTATTGAAGACCAGGAGGCCACGACCGCCGTTCGAGACCAGAATATTATTCTCTGCCACCCCTTGTGCACTGTAGGGTGATGGCAGCCCTCCCTGACTGCCGTCCCAGGTATCGAAGATTATCCCTTCGCCATCTGACGGAGTTCCCCCAGCGCAAGGATCAGGGTCGAGATTCTTATACGAAAAATTTCCGGCAACATAGATGTGTGTACCCGGTAGGCTATCCGATTGTACAGGCTGATAGATCGAGATTCCGCTGTAGCATTCCGAATTCGATTGCGCGGCGTTGTAGGCGATGTTACCGACGATAGCGATGTAATCTACGCTGGCATTGCCGTCGTTGAAAGTTGAAAAGCCATTCGCCCCGCATCCGTTCGCAATGTCATTCGCAAAAATTATATGATGTATCGTGGAAGTGCTCGGGGGTGACGCCAGAAAGCAACCAGAATACGTGCCTGTGACGCTGACCTCCCACCCTTGAATGCCCCAATAACTCGTGCTAACTACAAAGCCGCTCGCGCTCGAGGACGAAATCTTACAGGCATCAAACGTCGCGCATTGGAGCCATGCGACATTGTTTCCTGATGAACAGGTGACCGTTCCCCATTCACCGCTTGCAAAGTTCGATGCCGAGTAAGAGGTGCTCGCAGCTGCTGTGATCGTATCGCCGCAATTCAAAGCGTGATTCGGTGTAAGCCAAGGTGCACTAGGGGATAGACCGCTGTTGGAGTCACTGCCGCCATCGGCAGCCGTCGCAAGGTAGTATGATGCTCCGACAATCGGCACAATTGTTACGTCGGCTGATGCTGATTTGGTCGGATCGAACACGCTGGTTGCTGTAATGATGACAGTCGCAGGGGACGGTACCAGCAAAGGAGCAGTATAAAGCGCGTTATTATCGATCGTTCCGCAAGCCGCGCCGCTACAGCCACCTGACAGGGCCCAGGTTACCGCTGCGTTTGAGGTTCCGGTGACAGAAGCAACGAATTGTTGAGTGGTTCCAGCTGTGACTGACACATTGGCGGGAGTCACATCGACGACAACCGCCGGCACAATTGTAAGCTCCGCTGACGCTGACTTGGTCGGATCCGCAACACTGGTTGCAATCACGCTCACGGTTGTTGGTGAAGGCGCCAGGAATGGCGCTGTATAGACTGCCGAGTCCGCGTTGGATGAGAGCGTTCCGCAGGAGGAGCCGCTACAGCCCGCGCCACTCAGACCCCAAGTCAATGCCGTGTTTGAAGTCCCGGTTACATTTCCCGTAAATTGCTGAGTATTTCCAACAACCACCGTTGCGTTGTTCGGGTTCACTGTGATCACTAACGGCGCAGGATTAACTGTAAGATTTGCGGTATTGCTGGTCGCGTTACCGGTCGAGTTGCTGACTACCACGGTGAACTGTGATCCACTATCCGATGTCGTGGTAGCCGCAGTTGTGTATGTTGGTGAAGTCGCGCCGATAATGGATGTCCCGTTCTTCCGCCATTGATAACTCAGCGGAGCGGTACCCGAAGCACTGACCGAGAAAGTAGCTGTCTGACCGGCAGTAACCGTCTGGCTTGTCGGCTGAGTGGTAATCGACGGCGCTACGGCGGCCGTAGTGACCGTTAGAGTGGCGGTATTGCTGGTCGCGTTACCGGTCGAGTTGCTGACTACCACGGTGAACTGTGATCCACTATCCGATGTCGTGGTAGCCGCAGTTGTGTATGTTGGTGAAGTCGCGCCGATAATGGATGTCCCGTTCTTCCGCCATTGATAACTCAGCGGAGCGGTACCCGAAGCACTGACCGAGAAAGTAGCTGTCTGACCGGCAGTAACCGTCTGGCTTGTCGGCTGAGTGGTAATCGACAGCGCCACGGCGGCCGGATCTGCGGGACTTTTGGCGCTTGTCACCCCTACGCATCCTGATTGGGAGAGCGTTGCCAACAACAATGGGAGCAGAAAAATGATCACATGGAACGAGCTACAATCAGTTGAAATCTTGATTCGGCGTGGTCGGATGTCCAAGCCTAGGTCACTCATTCCACACATACTTTAAGCGCGGGCCCCGACCAAGCCTACTGGCCCGAAGAGTAGTTAAGGGACAGCCAGCGCTATCTGTCCTGAAGGTCCACGATTCCTGCCCTTTGACTAATGGACTGCGCTGATTGATTTGCTCCTGTTGCTACAGGCTCCTGGATAGCATCCGGGCAGGAGTTAGGCGCAGGGGGTCGATGGAACCTAACGGTGACGGCTATTGATGCTGCTTTTGATGGCAGGTCGCACAAAGGGTGATCAAATTGTCCAAGTCATCGTCGCCGAGCTTGCTCCGCCTCGTGAGATGATGTGCGTGCAAGTTTTTCGACGAGCCGCAACTTTGACACCGCCACCCATCTCGCTCGAGCGCTCGCTTGCGAAGTAAACCGTATTCCTCAGTGCTGAGTTTCAGTCGTGGTCGCTTCTGGCGAAGTTGGCGCATTTTCCCTATTGTCCGGCCAAACGGTCCTAAGATCCCCTTTCTGTAACGGCTGCGCCAGCAAGAAAATCCGCGCAGATCATCTCAAGGCAATAACCCCTCGATTTATCGCTTCCGAGCATCAAGCCAGCTGTTTCGATGGCCTGCTCGACCACCGGTAACTGACTCTTGTACAGTTTGAAGTAGATAATCTCCCACGCCTCCGTTTCCTTCCTGGTCAGGTGGCGCTCGACCTCCCGTTTGAACTCTTCCTTGGGGAGCACTTGAGCCCTGTGCACCCAGGGTGCACTTTCGAACCGCTCCCCCTCCCTCCGCGCCACCTTGGCAAGCTCTCGCGCCTTGGTCCAACCGATCTCCCGCAATTGCTGCTTCGGAACACGCGTCAGGTTTTCGTGGATGGCCATGAGGTAGTAGGCCTTTCGCCGGCAGTCTGGAAACCTCTTCTCCAAGAAATCGTCGAATGATTTCATCTTGTCCAGCCGCCAGTACTGTCCGGAACGCACTTCGCACAGGTAACGGCCCAAATCCACGAATCGCAGATCCTGTTCTCGCTGCCGGTCTTTCTCCCAAGCGAGGATCTCGTCGATCTTGCCGAGCACAAATACGGCGCGCTTGACATTCAGTTCAGGAGGCATCGACGCCCCTCGGTTAATCCATAAGCTCGTCAAGCCAGGCAAGGTCGTTCACTCCGGAAGTCCGAATCAGATTGGCATCGATCAATTTGTGATCCTGGAGGCATAGCCCGACATGAGAACAGTTGACGCAGCCATTTTGCGGGAAACGTATGCCGCTGTGAAAAGGGAACTGGGCAGACTCGATCTGACCGATCGTGGCTGCGAGAAGCCGACCAAATTCCAACCGCTGTTCTTCCGAGATGGATGTCTTCAGATATTGGATTTCGGGCTGATGCTTTCGCACGAACACAACGAGAGCCACTTTGGAAATGCCAGTGATCCAGGAATAGCAAATCAATTGTGGGTCGAGAGAAAGCAGTCCGACGGGTTCCTCGGGATAACGGCTGGACGTGGTCTTCCAGTCCATAAGGTACCGAACTCCATCGAGCTCACCGATCGCGTCGATGTACGAAATAAATTGATTTGCGTTCGGTAGTTCCCGGACCACTTTGATCTGAAGGTTTTCTCCAGGTTGGGAAATACGGATGCGATTGTCCCGAGCAAAGTGCTCGAGAAGATGAATGCCCTGGTGGACCAGCCGGTCCCAAGTCTCTCCCTTTTTGTACGTAAACCCCGCTTCCCGGTACGCGCCCCACTCTCGGTATAGCGTGGCCCCGCAATCATCCCCGCTAAAGTAAGACTCTAGCGCCCTTTCAAAGCAGCGGCCGAAGATCAGGGCCGCGCGTGTCTCCTTTTCACGCCAACCATCGAGGTAGCGATACCGGTAGCTGCGCGGACAGCGCAGGTAATTGGCGATCTGCGTGAAGCTATAAATCATCGCCGATGCTCCGACCTTCTTTTTGGCTTTTCGACACACAAGAAAGTGCTTCCCACTCGGCCTCAGCGGCGAAGGAATCCAGGTTTTGATAAGAATGGCCGTTCAGGTTGGTGAAGGACGTCCGAACGACTCCCCGAAGATTCAGCAGAGCCTTTTCATCGAACTGGTCTCTGGTAAGCAGTTCGATGTCATACCCGAAGTCACGAAGAAACCATCCGAGCTTCCAGAGCCCGCGTTCGGTGCAGTACAGGCGTCCCAAGAAGCAGCGCGCCTCAAAGGATGCCGGTTCCAGAATACGGAAGCGGAGCGAGAGGAACGGCTTCTGCGGGTGCCATTGGTACGAGGCTCGTTCGATTTGCACCAAGAATAGGCCGTCGAGGTTGCTCACCAGATCCGGATGCCCGGAATGGAGGCCGGGGAGATGGCGTCTCATGACGTTGCCTCCGTAGGTTGAGCATAGGAGTTGAGCTTGCAGACGAGAGCCTCCCGGTTCTCTTTGGCGGCCGAGGAAAGATGGGAGATAAAGGACTCGACCAATTCACGGCTGGCGCCGCTAAGAGTCTGCGTGCCGCAGAATTCCGCGGCATAGGCCCTGACGAGATTCGCATCGAGATTGTACTGGCGGATCAGCAGGCAAAGCTGATCCCGGAGCCGGGGCTGGCCGTTGCCATTTCGAATGGAAGAAGAATGTCCGTTCGATGGCGGTGGGGTAGCGGAAGACGTCCCGGCACTCGAAAACGCACCCAACTCTTCTACCGAGCAGAGGCCGATGCCATAAGCTTTGCGGAGGGCGCGATTGACGGCGCGAGTCTCGGCCACGCGCATTTCGGCACCTTGGACTAAGGAAGAAACATTTGAGGGATCAGCGTCGCCATAACCGACGAAGCCCTTGGAGTGGACACTTTTATAGACGACGGCTTTGAAGACCCAACGACCCGCCGTGAGATCGGAGAACTTGTCTTGGAGCGTGGTGTTGATTCCGCGGCAGCCCTTCCGGGAAGCAAGCTGCAGGAGGCCGGAGTGGGTCACGTACCATCGACCATCCAAAAGCTGAAGATCGCCCGCAGCTACCGAGAGAGAATACCTAGCAGTGAGTTCGCGAAGGGACCGCAGCGCGATGCGAGAAGGCTCGCCCCACAGTTGGCGTGCGAGCCTGGCATTGGATTGAAAACTAACAACATTCCGTTTCATGAATCCTCCTTTTAGCGCAGCCCAAGCGGATCGTGCGCGACGTGCTTTGGCTTGAGAAAAACAGAAGTTCTATGCACGGGCCCGTTTGGTCGGCACGGTGGTTTCAATAGAATGCATTTCTTGCCTTTCGCGAGGGCGATGTTAGGAGTCGGTTTTGGGCTCATGGCATTCCGAGATCTCCTTCTGCTAAGCTGGCGAGCGCGTGCTTTGGTAGGGTTGAGCTTGGGAGGGAACGTGCAAATGCATCATCCTACCCCAGCCGCTTACTCGTAAAAAGAATACTCTAGAAATGAATAAAGTCAAGCGGCATATTTTAGGTCGGCCGCGTCGTTCTCAGAGTGAATTGGACCTTCAGGCTTTAGGACAAAGGGTCAGACAGATGAGAGGCGCGGATACACAGGAGGAATTCGCACGCGCTTTGAATATTAGTCAGGCGCAGCTATCGAAGTATGAGCTGGGGCAAAGCGCGCTTCCCTTGAGCTTAGTGGTCAAGCTAGCCCAGAAATCCAGCCGGACCACAGACTGGATTTTGACCGGGAAGAGTTAAATTCCCGGCCTGTCAGCCAAAGCTATCTGTCTTCCGTCGAGCACGGACGCGGCGATCGGAGCGGAAGTCCTGCTCGCGATCAGTCCACAATTTGGTAAGTCGCTGGAATGGTTACTCACGGGCGAGGAGTAATTCGGCTTGGCATCAGCCCTCAAACGGCGATGCCGCGCTGGAAGCCGCTAATTCAGGCATATCGAATATAGGCGACAGAATATTGGCACAGTCTAGGGAATGAAAAACGGACCTCGCCAGTCAGCTACGCGCCCTGTCCAACAGGTGAGCCATTCAGCCTATCAGCGCCCGGATTTTAGCGCGCACCTCGGCCAACTCGGCCGCCGAGATTGCCCCTTTCCGCCGAGCCCGTCTCTTCCGCCAATCGAGGCTCTTAACCTGATCCGCCAGAACCGCGCTCGGATTCTCGGCCGAAATGACCACCTCGAAGGGATAATTCTTGATCTGCGTGGTCATCGGACAGCACACCATGCGACTGGTCTTCGCGTTATAAGCGGCAGGACTTAACACCACAGCTGGCCGGTGCCCAGCCTGTTCCCGGCCCGCCTGCGGATGGAAACTGACCCACACGATATCGCCAGCATCAGGCACGTAAGAACCAGCCATTACCATGCCTCTTTTCCCGTAGCACCGCCGAAATCGACTTCCTCGTGGAGATTCCCGCGAGTGATGCCCTTTATAAGTTCGGTCACATCATATTCCTTGCGCCGCGTAGGTTCGATGACGATGCGACCGGATTCCTCCCGCACATCGACGGGTTCATCCAGACCCAAGTGCGCTGCCTTCAAAACTGCGGCGGGAATTCGTACCGAAGCACTGTTCCCCCATTTCTTGACCACGGCCCTCATTGCGCACGCCTCCTAGTAGGAACGTTGTATCTACAGGCTGCCATGTCATTCCCTGCGTGTCAACATTGTCGATACAGGACGTCGGATTCTCCTGAAATGGGCAGCCTTGGCCCTTACTTGCCGCCAGCGTAGTCAGGATTGAGGCGTCGACGAAGAGATGTGCGGGTCGGATTCCTTCTCCCCGCTCTTTTCAATTTCGATCGAACCTTTGAAGTATGCCCCGTCTTCGATCACGATCTGCGCCGTGGTCAGATCCCCGGTCACCGAACCATCCTTCTTGACCTGGACTCGCTGTTTCGCGCTCACGTTCCCCTTCAAATGGCCGCCGACTACCACCTCGCCAGCGACGATGTCCGCAGTCACCTTGGCTGTCGTACCTATCGTCAGTTTCCTCCCTGCCAGCTCGATGCTTCCTTCGACCAAACCATCGATCAGCAAATCCTCGCTGCCGGAGATTTCGCCCTTCACCCGCAGGCCCGGCCCAAGCCGTGCTGGTACACTGCCCGCTATCGTTCCCATTGGACGCACCACCTCTTTGTTCTTCTGGGCCGTTTCCCCCAGAGTCGCTGGAAGCGTCTTACGAGGTTGACTCGTCTGGATATTTTTCGGTTCCACATTCGCTGTTTGCGGCGCTTCCGGTCTCTTGCTGCTCCACATTGGACCTCCCTGGGAACGGACGCGGTGCGGATTTCCGGCCGGGATATAGACTGTCTCTGTCAGCTACTCTCGCCAGCGTTACGGCCTCATTGTTCCTTGCAATCACGACAAACGCGCGTCCATGGTACTGCTTCAAGCCGCGCTTTCGAGATCGGTCGCTTGCAGACTTCGCAAACGCCAAATCGTCCGGCGCTGATCCGTGTTAAGGCATCTTCAATCGCGCGTATCAGGTGCGCATGAGACTGCCGCCTTCGGATCTGAAGCTCTGCTTCGGTATCCGCGCGAGCGCTATCCCCGAGGTCGCCCGAGGGGTCGTTGGCGGGCGGCACGAGACTCTCAGCTCCACCTGCCGCAGCTGCCAATTCATCGCTCTTGGCGAGCAAAAGACGCTTGTATCTTGCCGTATCCCTGGCATTCAGGAGCGGCTCGTGCTTCGGTGCCAAATTCTCATTGAGGTCCATGCTGGCAACATTCTAAGTCTTTTTCGAAGTGGTGGCGTAGAAAGACCCGCTGGCGCAGTGGGGCCTGCCAGCAGGCCCGCGAACATATAACCTATTCTCGACATGCGCCCGTCTCCGCCTCCTCCAAGTAGTGGGTGGTGAAGAACAGGGTGGTCCCGTAGTTGGCGCGCAGATCAATGAGATGTTTCCAAACAGCGTCGCGTGCAATCGGGTCCGTGGTTCCTACTGTGATGAACTGGCTTTCTGATTCTTGACCTGCAGATCATTCACGACTTGCTTCACATTGGGCACTCTCGTGGCCACCTTCTCGGCAAGGTCGCGTTTGTGCTGTGAGTTCACTTCTCCCGTCAGCGTGACCACGCCGTTCTTCACGTCATATTTCACGTTGTCGTGCATCTTGTTTTGGATCAGCGCAGCGTCCAGGTTCTTCTCGATGCCTGTATCCAGATCGGAGTTCACGGCCTTCGCTTCTTTTTCTATGCCCACCGGGATCACGGCAATCTGATCCGCGACAACCTGAGAGCCCGCGATGGACTTTGCAATAGATTCGGCCTGTGACTTGTCGTTCTCACTGGTGACATTTCCGCTGAGGGTCACGATGCCCTTGTCGCGATCCTGACTGACCGAGACGTCTTTGAAGCCTGCCTGATCGAGTGATTTACGAATGCTGTCGGAAACATCCGGTGACTTCGTGGGCGTCGTCGAACAGCCGGCTAAAATCCCGACACTGAGCAGCGCTAACACAGCTACTGATACTCTGAGCCTTTTCATGGGTCTTTCTCCTTTGGTCAATACGAATCGCAATATTTCGAGGGTGAAGAATCGCGGACCAGCGCGTGCCGCTCTGGCACCATGGCTGTCCGCAGAGGTACTCGATTCCATGCCCAAAGGCAGCGATTGGCGATTTGTTCTCTTCTGCTGGCATCGAGAAGACACTAGTTCCTGCGCCAACGGGAATACCCCCATGGAAGTCCGTCTTCCAGTCCGCATCTGAGCAGGACGGCAAGATGACTGATACCGTCTGGCCCGCCCAATGACCCGGCCAGTATCGCTCTTTCTCGCCGTCCAGCACGGCATCTTACTGATTCTGAAGCGTGGGCGCTGTCGACGCGATAGTATAATTCGTGTTGGAACCTGCTATGGCTACATCTGCGAAGGTCCCTCGCTCGCTCAAAAAAGCTAATTTGGGAACGCCTGTTTTCGATGTGAAATTGTTTCTCGACTCGGCCGGTCTGGGAAGAAAGGTAGCCAAGTTCAGAGGAAAAGAAACCGTTTTCACGCAGGGGGACCCCGCGAAGAATATCCTGTACATTCAGGAAGGCGGTGCGAAGCTTACTGTGGTGAATAAGGCCGGCAAAGAAGCGGTTGTGGCAATCCTTGGACCGGGCGATTTTCTTGGGGAAGGGTGCCTTGCAGGCCAGTCCAATTACCTGGTGACCGCGACCACAATTTCACCTACCAGCGTGTTGGTCATTGAGAGAGACGAGATGATTCGCGCGCTCCATGAGGAACACGAGTTCTCCGACCGCTTTATCGCTTATGTGCTTGCGCGAAACATCCGAGTCGAAGCGGACCTCATAGACCAACTCTTCAACTCCAGCGAGAAGCGCCTGGCGCGTACTCTGCTGCTGCTCGCGCGCTATGGCGCTCCGGGCCATCCTCACAAAGCGCTTCCGAAAGTATCGCAAGGGATGCTGGCGGAGATGATTGGCACAACGCGGTCCCGTGTCAATTTCTTCATGAACAAATTCAGAAAACTGGGCTTCATTCAATACAACGGCGAGATTCAAGTCAACGATTCCCTCCTGAGTGTCGTCTTGCACGATTAACCCTTCGAGCTGCCATTTCGAACGCCAGGGGACGACCGCGACCCGGTGTAATTCCTGCGCGACTCGCTCCCTTTCCACAATATTACCTATCTGGTGACTGTTCGTTTCTGAACAGCAACTTGCGGATGAACTTGTTAGCTTCGGATCGATCAAATGTCCCCGGGATACTTGAACGAACTACGGGATCGAGCTCAAAGGAGCACGCCCATGAAAAGAATCTTCTTGTTAACGGTTGTCGTGGTCTTGATTAGCCTACCTGCATACGCGCAAAAGGATGAAAACAATCGCATTGAGAATGCCGGCAAGGTGATGGTGGAGATTCTCAATGTTCCCGACGATATTCCCGCAGACCTTCTGGACAAGGCGGAATGCGTCATCGTTCTCCCTTCGGTCATGAAGGCAGCCTTCATCGTCGGCGGTAGCTACGGTCGTGGCGTGATGACTTGCCGTAGCGGCAAAGAGTTCAGCGGACCTTGGAGTGCGCCTTCCATGATGGCGCTTGAAGGCGGCAGCGTTGGCTTTCAGATTGGCGGCGAGGCCACCGACTTCGTCCTGCTGGTAATGAATAAGCGCGGGGCCGATTCTATTCTCACCAGCCAAGTCAAACTCGGTGGTGACGTGGCTGCCGCAGCCGGACCAAAGGGCCGCGACGCTGCAGCCTCGACGGATGTCACGATGCGTGCGGAGATTCTGTCGTATTCGCGGTCACGCGGATTGTTCGCCGGGGTCTCTCTGGAAGGCTCGACCCTGCGCCCGGATAACGATGGGAATGAGAGGCTCTACGGAAAAGGAACCACCGCGAAGGAGATCGTAATCAACAGTAAGGTTCACTCGCCGGCCTCGGCGAAATTGCTCCTTTCCACTCTGAACAAGAAGTCCCCTAGGAACAAGTCCGGCAAGTAGGGATCCAGTGGTGTACCCCTCTTGAAGCGGGCCAGAGGGGCCTGCCTGAGAGGAGAAAGAGGTCAATATCTCATGCCTATACTTCAAATACTCATTGTTTTGGTCGTGGTGGGTGTTCTGCTTTGGCTGGTCAACAGCTACATACCCATGCAGGGGACAATCAAGTCCATCTTGAATGCAGTCGTCATCATTGCCGTGGTGTTATGGCTTCTGAACGTTTTTGGGCTTTTTCATTCGCTCTCCAACATCCACGTTGGAAGGTAAGTGACCCTAGAAGAACGATAGCGGGAAGATCCGCATGCCCTTTGCCGGAGACAATCACCGGGAGTAACAACCACGCCCGACGTGACGAGCGAGAGGCGCATGAAATCACCGTAAAGGAGGTAACAATCATGAAACCAGTCGGACTTATCGGCACGGGGGTTCTGCTCCTTTTTCTCGGGGCCGTTCCTCCCACATACGCTCAGGAAGAGAAACACGAACAAGACGCTAAGCCGCAGAAACAGGAGGAGCAGGCTAAGCCTCAAAAGCAGGAGCAGGCCAAGCCGGCGAAGGAAGAGAAGCAAGCTCAAGCCAAGCCCGAGAAGCAGGAGCAGGCCAAGCCGGCGAAGGAAGAGAAGCAGGCCAAGCCAGCGAAGCAAGAGAAGCAAGCTCAAGCCAAGCCCGAGAAGCAGGAGCAGGCCAAGCCGACAAAACAGGAACACGTGCAGCAAGTCAAGGGTCAGCAGCCCGAGCAAGCACAAGGGCAGTGGGCACGCAACGGTCAGAAAGATAGTCGCGGCCACGAGTACAACGAAAGTAGGTTTGGCCGTGATCATCATGCCCGCTTTGAAGAGAATGGTGGCCGCATTTACAACGGCCGTCGGGAGTACTCCTACGGTGGATACTGGTTTTATGCTGGAGTCTATCCGCCGTGGTTTTACCAGCAGGAGGTGTACTTCATCATGGGGGCAGACGGGCTATGGTATGCAGTTGCATACGGCAACCCTTCCTTGATGTTCCAAGTCAATATAGAGTAGCGTCATAAGTGCCCCATGTGACGGAGACGTTAGTCGCGAAACCACAGCCTCCGCGACTCTTGCTGCGCAAGGATTGCATGGCAGTCTGTCCCGAACAGTTCCGTAATTGCCTTCTATGATGGGTTTCTTGCTTAGTCTGATACCCGCTGAAGTCGTCGACGGGTAAGTAGTGCGTTTTCTTAGTACATGTGTACTTCTTTGGCGGGATTCAGTATTTATAAACACTATGGCCCTTCCGCACACGATGAAGGCGCTCGAAACTGACGGAGTGCTCATGATTGACCGCAGCATGGTCCTTGAAGGAGAGACGATTGCGAATCTCTAGCCCCTCTACAGATTCGGAAGCACACTGTTGCCGCGACTTCGTCCGGATTGCCCGGCGCGGCCAATCGTTGTATGCAATGCGGCGATGCCCCATAATTAGTGCTTGGACGATATGGTGAGAACGGAATGAAGATTGCCCAAGTAGCGCCACTCTATGAAAGTGTCCCTCCTAAGCTATACGGAGGCACCGAGAGGGTGGTGTCGTATTTGACCGAAGAACTAGTCGAGAGGGGCCACGAAGTTACACTGTTCGCCAGCGGTGACTCGGAGACGGCCGCGCGCCTCATACCCGCTTGCCCAAGTTCTCTGCGCTTGGACAAAGGCTGCATCGACCAACTCGCGCATCATTACGTAATGCTCGAAGACGTAATGGAGCGCGTCGAAGAATTCGACATCATCCATTTCCACGTGGACTATCTGCACTTTCCGCTTTCGAGGATTACCGGCTTCCCGCATGTCACCACCCTTCACGGACGCCTGGATCTTCCGGACTTGGTTCCTCTGTATCGAAAGTATCGAGAAATGCCCGTGGTCTCCATCTGTCATGCCCAGCGCAAACCGCTGTGCTGGGCAAACTGGGTTGGGAATGTCTATCACGGTTTACCCGAGCGTCTTTCGCCCGGCGATGGAAGTGGAAAGTATCTTGCGTTTCTGGGACGAATTTGCCCCGAAAAGGGGGTCGATCGCGCCATCCAAATCGCACTGAAAGTGGGTATGCCGCTGAAGATCGCCGCTAAGGTGGACCGCGTGGATCGCGAGTATTATGAATGCAAGATCAAGCCGCTACTGGCGAATCCGAATGCTGAGTACATCGGAGAGATCACAGAACACCAAAAAGCTGAGTTTCTTGGCAATGCCTACGCCCATCTTTTCCTGATCGACTGGCCGGAACCGTTTGGTCTAACTATGATCGAGGCGATGGCGTGTGGGACGCCGACAATTGCGTTTAATTGCGGCTCCGTGCCGGAGGTGATCACTCACGGCGTGAGCGGCTTGATTGTGAACAACATGCTGGAAGCGGTGAGCGCGGTCGCAGAAGCATCCACTCTGAGTCGCGCCGCGTGCCGCCGGGAATTTGAGACGCGATTTACAGCGTCGAGGATGGCCCAGGATTACGTTAAGCTATACGAGGCGATGTTGAGTACCAAGTCTCTTTCCATGGAGACGCGGGGGGTCGACTCGTTGCTCACTCTCTAGGACGGTTTCGTTTTGAAGGACATTGTCCGGGTCGAAGATGAATATTATGTTCGAGCTACTTCCGCACTGGCTGATGACCGCACCCGTGTGCTCAAGTATGGCGACACTTTTGCCGTTTTCAACCGTTACGGAGACATCGAAGCCTTTGGGCCTTCACAATTCGGGCTTTTCCACGCTGAGAGCCGGCATCTTTCCAGCTTCACGATGCGCCTCAATCAGCAGCAGCCGTTACTTCTGAGCTCGACGATCCGCGAAGACAACGCCTTTTTGTCAGTCGACCTTACCAACCTTGACAGCCCGATGAATGGCGACCTCACCCTGCCGCGAGGAAGCGTCCACATTTTCCGCTTACAATTTCTTAGAGAGGCAAGCTGCTACCAGCATATTCGCCTACTCAATTACGGCCTCCAGCCTGTTCGCGTTTTACTCCTCCTTCAATTCGATGCGGACTTCGCTGATATCTTTGAAGTGCGCGGCACAAAGCGCGCGCGAAAGGGCGAACGTCTGCCCGATCAGGTCGAGGGAGACGCCGCGATCCTGGCGTATAAGGGCTTGGATGGTGTGGTCCGCCGCACTCGCCTGGAGTTTTCGCCGCGGCCTGCATCCCTTACGACACGCGAGGCTTGCTTCCAGATAACATTGGAGCCGAAAGAAGAGAAGTCCATATTCAGCACAGTTTCCTGCGAACGGAATCCTGGCGGCAAACAGTTTGATCCCTTCCACACAGCTTACCGGGAGGTGCAACGCAATTTTGACTGTACCGGCATCGATGAGTGCCGAATCACTACGACCAACGAAAGCTTTAATGCATGGCTGAGGCGCTCTGCCGCGGATCTGCGGATGCTGATTGAAGGTAATCCGGAAGGTCCGTATCCGTACGCCGGGGTACCGTGGTTCGACACCGTTTTTGGCCGCGATGGAATCATTACCGCGCTCGAGTGTTTGTGGATGGCGCCTCGTATCGCGGAAACCGTCCTGGAGTATCTGGCGGAGACCCAGGCAACCGAGGAGATACCGGAGCAGGACGCAGAACCCGGGAAAATCTTGCATGAAATGCGTCGCGGCGAAATGGCGGTGATGAAGGAAGTTCCGTTCGCCCGATACTACGGGAGCGTCGACTCCACGCCTCTTTTTGTCATGCTTGCCGGCGGCTACTTTGTGCGAACGGGAAACCTAACGTTTCTGAAACAAATCTGGCCGAACATCAAGCGCGCCTTGCGTTGGATGGACCAATACGGCGATTGCGAGGGAGACGGTTTCGTCGAGTATGGACAACGCTCTTCCAAGGGTCTGGTGCAACAAGGTTGGAAAGATTCCCATGACTCCGTCTTCCATGCCGACGGACGTATGGCCGAGCCACCGATTGCTTTGTGCGAAGTGCAAGGCTATGTGTACGCGGCCAAGCGGTCCGCCGCGCGTATCGCACGCGCGTTGGAGGAGACGGATCTCGCCGAGGAGTTGGATTTAGAAGCAGATGGGCTACGAGCGAAGTTCGAAGAAGCATTTTGGTGCGATGATCTGGGCACCTACGCGCTTGCTCTGGATGGGCAAAAGCAGCAGTGCCGCGTGCGTACTTCCAATGCGGGGCACGCTCTTTTTTGTAAGATTGCGAGTCAAGAGCGGGCCGAGGTCGTAACTGCGTCGCTGATGAGTGAACAGTGCTTTTCAGGATGGGGTGTTCGGACGGTCGACGCGTCTGAATCCCGCTACAATCCGATGTCTTATCACAATGGTTCCGTCTGGCCTCATGACAATGCCCTGATCGGCCTGGGTTTCTCTCTCTATGGCATGCAGGAGCAAGCGTGCAAAATCCTGCATGGCTTGTACGAAGCCAGTCGCCACGTTGAATCACAACGCCTGCCCGAACTCTTCTGCGGCTTTCACAAGAGGCCCGAAGCGAGCGGCCCAACGCTCTATCCGGTTGCCTGTGCCCCTCAGGCGTGGTCTGCGGGATCAGTATTTTTGCTCTTACAGGCCTGTCTCGGACTTGAGGTGAGGGATCGAGAACGACAAATTCACTTCGCAAATCCCTGTCTGCCTTTGAATCTGGATGAAGTTCGCATCGAAAATTTGCGGCTCGGAGATGCCTCCGCTGATTTTCTTATCCGCAGGGAGAGATCAGGCGTCGCCGTCGAAGTTCTGCGCAAACGCGGTGACATCGAAATCCTTAAATCCGTGTGATGCTCTGCCTGCCTCCTGCCGTTAGAGTTAAAACCGGAACCAGAATATTTGTGTTTCGCCTGCGGTCCCCGGGATTTTCATTGTGGACGAGGGCTGATCCACTGGCGCGTCCTCACGCTGGGCAAAATGAATGGCAGCCAGGTAGAAGTGCTGTCCGGGCTCAGTGACGGGGACATGGTGGTCTTGAATCCGGGCAGTCAGGAGCTCGATGGAAAGAAAGCTGGCGCGATGGCGACAAGCGCGGAGAAACGGCCGTGACACGAGGGCTCGCCGGAAACGCGCCGGGCATGCTCACACGGTCTTAGCGCTCGTCGAGCGACGGTTTCGCTTGCAACCGGCTCTCGTCGTGTTTCGCAGGGTGGTTATATTCAACACCACTAACCTGGGCGCGTCGCGTTTTCGTTCGGTGTTTGCGCACAAACCAAATGGCGCAGCCTGCGATCGCGACAGAGGAACCGATGAATATCGCAAATTGTGTCGTACTTATTGCGTGTGGGTCCATGATCTAGCTCCGGTTTCTGGCTGTTACATATTGCCTCTTAACAGTCGTCTTTGGCACGGTTGTTTGAAACAGTTCTTGCCTTACGCCTTCTCAACAGCTTTTTCTACCTGGCCGACTTTCTTTTGGATCTTCCCGACTATCTTTAGGCCATTGTGCTGACATTCTTGTTCTCCTCAGGTGCTGGCGACGGCTCTAACGCCATCAAGCTAAGTGGCCATCCGAACTATGCCATCCCCCTACCCTCGAAACTGTGCAGTATTGGACGTTTTGCATCGATCTTTCCCTGCTCCCGGCGGGGTCCGCCAAAGAGGACGCCACACACCGAAGTAGTGCGTCGTAATCTTCACTCCTTTTCAGCCCAAGGATTTAGTCGGGACAAAGTCAGAGAATTGATATCCAGCATGCCCGCTTCCTCAAGCCGTAACGGCACCGCTTCTCAGACAACCAGCGATAATTCAATCGTCATTTGGTCAGCAGCTTGCGGATGGATTTGTAGGGCTCCCCGCTAATTTAGACGTTCAGGGTCTCAGTTTTTAGGTCAACTGCGAAAGCCAAGAAGGCCTCGTGCGGAGTGCGATTTCCGACTCCGCGATGAGGCCGGTCGTGATTGTACTCCTCGATCCAACGAGCGATCGAGGCCCGCGCTTCTTCCAAGCTTCGATACTCCGCGGTCCAGACTTCTTCTTCCTTCAAGCTGCGATGGAACCGTTCGATGTAGCTGTTGCCTTCCGGGTGATGGTAGGTCATGGTCAGCCGGAGGTCTCCTGTACTGTGAGTGTGTTCAGCATTCACCAAAGGAGACGGACCAACCATGACCAACCCGCAGAGTACGCCGGAAGCCGTTGTCTGGGTAGCCATCGATGTAGCTAAGGATCGCCACGAAGCTCTCATCGAAGCACTTGGATGGAAGAGTCGAAAGAAATTTCGTGTGCAGAACACAGCCGAGGAATTTCGAGCCTTTGCAGAGTTTCTGCACGGTTTAGCCTTGCCCGTTCGGATTGGTTTTGAAGCGACGGGCAACTACCATCGAGCGCTTGCCTATTTCCTCCACTCCGAGGGGTTTCATCTCGAGCTCATTTCTTCCGTCGCTTTAGCTCGCACCCGAGAAGCCATGCACAACTCTTGGGATAAGAACGATCCGAAGGATGCCCAGGTTATCTTGCATCTCCTCAAAGGTCGGCTCACCCAGCACTATCACGACCCGATGGTGCACAACCTAAACGATCTTCAGGAACTCTCGAAAACACATCACCACGTCGCTCTGGAAAAAACCCGCACTCAGCATCGTTTGTTGACCCACCACCTGCCACTCTACTTTCCGGAGATCGCCCGCTACCACTCTTCTTCGCGCTCGGAATGGTTGTGGAACTTGCTCATCGAGTTCCCGACACCTCGGAGCATGACGCGGATCTCAAGAGACGAGTTTGTTCGGAAAGCCTGGAACCTAGTTGGCCGCAAGGTCGCTAAAGAACGCATTTTGACTGATATTTATCGCACTGCGCAGTCTTCCGTTGGTCTTCCTGCCGAAGAAGACTCGGAGGCCGTCGCCATGCTTCGTTTCGTACTGCGGCAACTCCTCACCCTATGCCAGTTGCGAGCTACGATCGAAGAGAGAGCAGACGAGCTCCTTTCCAGCAACGAAGACTATCAACGACTGCGGCGCATTCCCGGGATCGGGCCGATCTCGGCTTTGACGATCCTCGCTGAGGCGGGAGACCTGCGACGGTTTTCTCATCACCGGCAGTTCCTGAAGTTCTGACCTATGCGCTCATCCGGTCCGGAGCCGATTACCGCTGCTTCCATGAAGTGGCGGTGCCAGGTGGAAGAACCCGTTCTGCACGGGCCGTTGAGGCGATTCCGACCTCGTAGATAATGTGCGGGTCTTCCACTTGGAAAGGACTTCGTTTTAAGTACAGAGAAGGCCGCAGCAATTCAGCGGACCTTGTGTCGCTATGGTGGAGTGCCATTTCTGTTGTCTGTGGAAGCCACTTGGATTTAGACTGCAATCGCGCCTGAAATCAGAGGCACAGGAGATTCTTGCCCTGACCTCTTTATAGCTCTCCGTAGTTAGTACGTTGTCGGTGGTCAGTGTCACGCCGCCTGCCGGCTGCCTTGGGGAAGCCGTTCGAGCACCGCTTGCTCGACCGCATCGAGTGCTTCTTCGGTTCGGCAACGATGCGAGAGATTCCAGCTCACGATCTCCCGCGTGCAGCAGTCGATCACACACACCAGGTAGGCCCAACCCACAGCGGGACCCGCCCAGATTTTTGTCATGTCTGACTGCCAGATCTGATTCGGCTCGGCTGCTTCCACACGGCCCCATTCTTTCTTCCTACGAGCCCGCAGACGACGCGAGCGCACCAGCAACCCACGTTCGCGCATTACTCGCAGCACCCGCTTGCGATTCACCGCAAGGTTTTCGTCGCAGCCACCACGTCACGCGGCGATATCCATACGCAGGTAAATAGCCAGTTGCCGTACCCAAAGGAACGGGCCTGTGATGTTGTGGTGGTCAGGTCAAACCGTCACAGGCCCTGGGGTGAAGAAATTTCTGTAGATTTAGCCGGAGTGTATCCTGCCGCAGAAATCGTGTCTGTCCAAAATTATACAGTTCCGAGCCGTAGACCACACTTGCCCAGTGGATTTTCAAAGGTTGCCGTCTTCCGCTGTCCTCGAATCACCCATCGTCCGTAAGCAGGGCAGGCGACCGTACCTGGCAGAAGAGAAAACACTTACTTCGTCAGAAAGAGATAACTTTCCACAAACGTCGTTCGAGGAAATGGGAACTCGAGCCGCATTCAGCGGAACCACACTTCCTCGACTGCCCGTAATCGGATGCGGCACCCGAGGCAACCCCTCATTAATTTTTCAAGACTGTGCTGAACGGGACTGCCTTGCTCCATACCAAGTCCCAGCATAGGGGTGTGAAACGACACGGGTCGAGAGGATCGGCCCAGACGAGTCGATGAAACGGGGAGAAATAGAAATGACAAGACATAAGCCAAAGGTTCTATTCCTGTCGACCGGCAACGCCACGCGAAGTTTGATCGCTGAGGGTTTTCTACGAAGCCTTACAGGCGACCGATTTGACGTCGTGAGTGTGGGGGTGGAACGCAGCACCTTGAGTCCCCTGGCAAGTGAAGTGATGAAGGAAGCCGGCATCGACATCTCGGGCCAGAAGACGAAGAGCGTCGCACAATCATTGAAAGAGCCGTTCGGGCACGTGATCACTATCTGTGATACGGCAAAGGAACGGAATCCGATATTTCCCTTCGCGCTCGGCGTTCTGCACTGGAGTATCCTCGACCCAAATACCGCCGGTGGATTGGTCGATCAGAAAAAAGAAGTGTTCCGGAGCGTCCGAGACGAGATCCAGGAAAAGGTTAAACAATTCGTAGCCGATTCCGCACAAATCAAAACAAGTGAACTTTCCATTGCGTAGCGAATACCGACCCTGAGGCGCACCCCAGGTGCAATAAGGAGCATCGCTTGCCTTCCAACTCAGCCTCACTTGCCCGCAACGAAATTGACCCAGTGTCGTCCGAGGGCGCTCCCGTTAAAATGCAGAACGCAAATCAGTACCAGCTCGAGGAACTGATTCAGAATCTGAATCTTCTTCTTTCTGAAATGGCGGAGCTGGAAACTTCCGGCTTAATCGGGGCCGCAGAAGTGCATACCGATCATCGAGCAAGCGCCAGGAATCTCTTAGATTACCTCGCGCTTCGCAGGCACGACATACGCCCATTGCAGTCAAAACTCGCACGTCTGGGACTCTCATCGCTGGGTAGAACCGAGCCGCATGTCCTCAGTTCTTTGCACGCCGTATTGAGAGTTCTTCACAAGCTTGTCGGGTCCGATCCGATCACCCCGGCCTCAAGAATGGCTCTTCACCTTGGGCAAGGCATTACTCTTCTTGAGAAAAACACCGAAGCCCTGCTGGGCGAATCGCCAGCAGCCCGTCACGTGCGAATCATGGTTACCATGCCACCGGAAGCCGCAACGAAGTACGAGCTGGTTCGCGACCTTCTCGTCCAAGGTATGGACTGCATGCGCATTAATTGTGCCCATGACGGTCCCGAAGCTTGGTCAGGAATGATCCGCAACCTGCGTCGTGCCGAAACGGAAACGAACAGACATTGCAAGGTTGCGATGGATTTGGCCGGTCCCAAGCTGCGCACTGGGTCTATCGAGCCGGGACCTACGGTGTTTAAGTATCGCCCGAAGCGGGACACTTTCGGCCGCGTCGTTTCTCCGGCACGCATTTGGCTGACACCAACTTCCGCCCCAGAAGTTGCACCTGATCTCGCGGATGCTGTTGTCCCGGTTCCTCAGCCTTGGTTGGCCCGGCTTAAACTTCGAGACCGCGTCCGGTTCATCGATGCACGCGGGGCATCCCGCACCCTCGTCATCGCTGGAGTCAACGGAGCGAACCGCTGGGCCGATGCTCTGCGGACCGCCTATATTTTCCAAGGAATGATGCTTGAGGCGCGGAGGTCCGCGTCTAATGGCAAATCGAAGCTCATTCAGCGGGCGCCAGTTGGACCCATCCCAGCCAAACAGCAAACACTGCGGCTGAAGCTTGGCGATACCCTAGTTCTGACCAGATCGCTCGACCCTGGTCGGCCGCCGCAACGAGACAGCAAAGAGAACCTGATTACCCCGGCTCGGATCGGCGTGTCACTGCCGGAATTCTTCGACGGGGTGAAAGCAGGAGAACCGATCTGGCTCGACGACGGCAAGATTGGCGGCGTGATCCGAAAGGTCACTCCCGATAAAGTCAGCGTCGAGATCACTCAAGCGCGGCCTGGCGGTGAAAAGCTCGGTGCCGAAAAAGGGATCAACGTGCCAGAAAGTCACCTGCACTTATCCTCCCTTACCCACGAGGACGTGGAAGTCCTTCCCTTCATGGTCAAGAACGCCGACATTGTCAGCTACTCTTTCGTCCGCACGGAAGGCGACGTACTTGAGTTGCAATCTCACCTGGCAAAGCTCGGTGGCGAAAAAATTGGGATCATTTTGAAGATCGAAACTCGCGAGGGATTTGACCATCTGCCGCGGTTGCTTCTGGCCGCAATGCGAAGCCGTGCCGTCGGGGTAATGATCGCGCGCGGTGATCTGGCAGTCGAGTGCGGCTATCAGAGACTCGCCGAGGTGCAGGAAGAAATCCTCTGGGTTTGCGAGGCGGCGCATATGCCGGTGATCTGGGCGACTCAGGTCCTCGAATCGCTCGCGAAAAATGGCATTCCGTCGCGCTCAGAAATCACCGACGCAGCTATGGGCGAGCGCGCGGAGTGCGTCATGCTCAACAAAGGCCCGTATATAGTTACGGCTGTGCGCATCCTCGGCGATATTTTGCGGCGCATGCAGCCTCACCATGAGAAAAAGAATTCGATGTTGCGAAAACTTCATCTGGCCGTCGCTTTTCACGCTCGCGCAGGACCGTTAATTTGAAACTCCTGCCACTGAAGATGGCAGAAGGAGCATGAAACTTTGACATCTGACGCGCCAGGGCCTCTGGTCAACGACGTTGGAACCGCCGGTTCTAAACTGGCGGTTCCAACGGGTCACCCGAACGCGCCGCCGATTCCAACGAAGACGAAGAACCAGAATATTCATGTTTCGCCGGCAGTCCTCGACGCTGCCCGAAAAGACGGCGAAGAGATGCTTCGGGACTTGCGAACGTCTCTGGGTGGCCTAACGCAAGCCGAGGCCGAAGAACGGGAGCGCACGGCGGGTCCGAATGAGGTCGCCCAAGAGCGCAAGCAAGGCTGGCCCGTCCGCGTTCTGAAAATCATCCGCAACCCGTTGGTGATCCTGCTGACGACTTTGTCGGCGGTTTCGTTCCTTACAGGCGATGCGCGCGCCGGCACTGTCATGGCGGTCATGGTGGCGCTGAGTGTGGGACTCCGCTTCTGGCAGGAAGCCCGCGCGGACGCCGCCGCAGAGAAGCTCAAGGCCATGATCCATGTGACCGCCACGGTCGTGCGGGACGGCGCGGCAAGGGAGATACCGCTACGGGACTTAGTGCCCGGTGACATCATCAAGCTGGCCGCTGGCGACATGATTCCAGGCGACGTGCGGCTGCTGTCTTCGAAGGACCTCTTCGTTAGCCAAGGCAGCCTCACGGGTGAGTCGCTCCCGGTCGAGAAGTTCCACGACCCTGAGACGAAAGAAGAGAGCTCCCCGACAGAACTCAAGAACACATGCTTCATGGGGACGAGCGTCGAGAGCGGCACGGCGACGGCAGCCGTGGTCACCACGGGTGTACAAACGTACTTGGGCAGTATGGCCCGCTCGATCACCGGGGAACGAGTTCAGACGAGCTTCGACCAGGGCCTCAACCGTTTCACATGGCTCATGATGCAGTTTATGGTCGTTATGGTGCCCTTGGTTTTCTTTATCAACGGCTTCACCAAGCACGATTGGAAGGGAGCCTTCTTCTTCGCATTGGCTGTGGCCGTAGGTCTCACACCCGAGATGCTGCCTATGATCGTCTCCGTGTGCCTCTCTAAAGGCGCCCTCTCCATGAGCCGCAAGAAGGTGATCGTCAAGCGGCTTAACTCCATCCAGAACTTCGGGGCCATGGACGTTTTGTGCACGGACAAGACGGGTACGCTCACCGAGGACCGTGTCGTCCTCATGCGGCATTGCAACGTCGCTGGGCGTGAAACCGAGGACGTGCTCCTGGATGGGTACTTGATCAGCTACTTCCAGACGGGCCTGAAAAACCTGCTCGACCGGGCGATTTTAGATAGTTCCGATTTCCACGGGAAGTCGGTTGTCGAGAAGTACAAGAAGCTCGATGAGCTCCCATTCGACTTCACTCGACGCATGATGTCGGTCCTGGTGGCGGACGCCGCAGGTAAGGCGATACTCCTCACCAAAGGGGCTCCGGAAGAGGTGTTCCTCCGCTGCTCGCACTTTGAACTTGACGGTAAGCTGTCCGAAATGCACCCGGAGCTGATGGTCGGGCTGAAGCAAGAGTACGACAGCCTCAGTAACGACGGATTCCGCGTGCTGGCAGTGGCAACAAAGGACCTGCCTGGGAAACAAATTTGCGCGAAGGACGACGAGCGCGAACTCGTACTCAGAGGGTACGTCGCGTTCCTAGACCCTCCCAAGGACACCGCGGCGTCCGCCCTTGCGGCTTTGCACAGGCACGGCGTGGCCGTAAAAATCCTTACAGGAGATAACCACCTTATTAGCCGCAAGGTTTGCAAGGACGTTGGCCTCTCAGCCGACCCCATGCTGTTGGGCGGCGACGTCGAGAAAATGTCCGATGCCGAACTGGCCGAGGCGGCCGAGAAGGCGGTGCTGTTCGCCCGCCTCTCTCCTGCGCACAAAGAACGGGTCATCCGTCTTCTCCGGGCCAAGGGGCATGTCGTCGGATTCATGGGCGACGGAATCAACGACGCTCCTGCCTTGCGGGCTTCGGACGTCGGCATCTCGGTAGACACCGCCACTGACATCGCCAAGGAGTCGGCAGATCTCATCCTGCTCGAGAAGGATCTCATGGTGCTGCAAGGGGGGGTTATCGAGGGCCGTAAGGTCTTCGCGAACATCGTTAAGTACATCCGTATGGGAGCGAGTTCCAACTTCGGAAACATGTTCAGCGTACTGGGGGCGAGTGCCTTCCTCCCCTTCCTGCCGATGGCCCCGATTCAGGTGCTGACCAACAATCTCCTGTATGACTTCTCGCAGGTCCCGATCCCAGCGGACGCCGTGGACGATGAGCAAGTAAACCGACCGCGGCCCTGGAACATTAGCGAAATCAAGCGTTTCATTCTCTTCATCGGCCCCATCAGTTCGATCTTCGACTATACGACTTTCTTCGTCATGCTCTGGATCTTCAAATGCTGGGATCCCTCCCGAGCGTCGCTATTTCAGACTGGCTGGTTCGTCGAGTCGTTGATGACGCAAACGCTCATCATCCATGTCATTCGTACAAATAAGATTCCGTTCCTGCAGAGTCGGGCGAGTTGGGCGCTGATAGCCACAACCTTCGCAATCATGGCTTTTGGGATGTGGCTACCGTATTCCCCTCTAGCCTCTGCGCTGGGCTTCACGCGCCTGCCGCGGATGTACTGGCCAATCCTTATGCTCACGCTGTTCGGCTACGTGGGCCTTACGCAAATCATCAAGGTTTGGCTGCTGCGAAGGCAATGGATTTGATTCGCATTTTAACCGAGGGCACCCAGATCAAGGAGGCCGCACGATGCCTGCAGTCAACAAGGAACTACACCGCACAGGGCGCATTGGCTGGCTACGCGCCACGGTGCTGGGCGCAAACGACGGCATACTTTCCACTTCGAGCCTTGTGCTTGGTGTCGCTGCCGCGCACGCGACTCGCGGCAATGTACTAGTCGCAGGTGTTGCCGGCTTAGTGGCCGGGGCTATGTCGATGGCCGCCGGGGAGTACGTGTCCGTCCATTCGCAGGCAGACACCGAAGAGGCCGAACTACAGCTTGAGCGCACGGAGTTAAAAGAAGACGAAAAGGGGGAGCACAAGGAATTAATGGCAATCTACGTGGCTCGAGGGCTGGAACCTTCGCTCGCGAAACAGGTTGCTGAGCAGTTGATGGCACATGACGCGTTGGGCGCGCATGCCCGCGACGAACTCGGCATCTCCGAGACATTCCGTGCGCGTCCCATTCAGGCTGCGTTCGCATCTGCTGCCAGTTTTGCTGCCGGGGCGGCTATGCCTATCTTGGTCACGGCCATGGCACCGACGGCTAGGTTGATCCCGTTTGTCTCTATAACTTCACTCATGTTTCTTGCTCTCCTAGGCAGCCTGGCTGCGCGCGCTGGTGGCGCCAGGGTAGCAATCGGCGCAATACGGGTCACGTTCTGGGGGGCACTGGCCATGACAGTGACCGCTGGCGTCGGATGGCTGTTCGCGTGATCGGCCACGGCATCGAAAGAGTTTTTGGCAAGGACGAAGACCTGTGATGGAGTCGCCAATCGCGGCCCAATCGCACCACGGCAACTATATATAAGCGTTCGCTGGCGCGTGCTTGAATTCCGGCCTACCCACTGCCGAATTAAAGGGGCATCAATCTGATGCCCCTTTCCCAAATCTTCCACTGAACCAGCATGCATTGCGAGGAAGGCTCTACCTGGTGTGAAGCCGCGATTGGTGCAGGCGCGGGAGCCTTGATTGGGCGCTTTTGGCGAGGACCGTCGCGCGCTTTGCGCTTGATTCTTTGAGATTAAGAGGATTTCATGACTGCGGAAATGCAAAAATTCCAAGGGACACTTCTGTCAAACCTTGGATAGATCTTTCGAAGGAACGGGGAATGGCCGACCATGGCGTATTCCGCGATCTTCTGAACGCATTCGACAGGATGAAAACGGGAACGATAACGGGACAAGAATATCAAGCCGCAATGCAGGCCTTCATTGACGCGTGCTCCGCGGAAGAAACGAGTCAAATCCCTCGCCTCTGAAGTCCGAGAGAAAATCCATGTCAACAAGCAACTACCTTCTGAAAGAACAACTGCTCCAAGATTTCGTCGCGGCCCAGGATCAAATCGTGGTGCTTGCGGCCCAGCGGGGAATCTTTCTACCAACCCACGATGAAAAAGTGGAGATGTCCGAAGGAGACCGCGAGCGGGCAATCGGGGATTTCAAGAAGATCCTGGAACAACTCTAAGCACGAGGGTGGCACCGCATATGCCTGCGCATTGACTATGGTGCATCGCTCATTGAACTATTGCCAGCCTTCGCACTTTTGGCAAAGAACCCTCAGTACATCACTTTCCGTGCTTTCTGGACGTTTCTGAGGTCCCTGAGACTCTCTTATATGACCCATCTCCTCCAACGCCGGCTTCGAAGAGAAAGCCACTTGAAGCCGACAAGCTCGCCGACTTCATCGTCGCGGACCGAGATGTCCTGTCCGTTCCAAGTGATCAGCTCAAAGGGCGTGCAAGTGCTTGAAAGTCGAGCCCGCATTGCAGCCGGCGTAGTCAGGATTGAGGTGTCGGCGAAGAGATGTGCGGGTTGGATTCCTTCTCCCCGCTCTTTTCAATTTCGATCGAACCTTTGAAGTATGCCCCGTCTTCGATCACGATCTGCGCCGTGGTCAGATCCCCGGTCACCGAACCATCCTTCTTGATCTGGACTCGCTGTTTCGCGCTCACGTTCCCCTTCAAATGGCCGCTGACTACCACCTCGCCAGCGACGATGTCCGCAGTCACCTTGGCTGTCGTACCTATCGTCAGTTTCCTCCCTGCCAGCTCGATGCTTCCTTCGACCAAACCATCGATCAGCAAATCCTCGCTGCCGGAGATTTCGCCCTTCACCTTCAGGTCGGGCCCGAGCCTTCCCGTTTGCTCCAGAGTCGCCGGAGGCGTCTTACGAGGTTGACTCGTCTGGAGATTTTTCGGTTCTACATTCGCTGTTTGCGGCGCTTCCGGTCTCTTGCTGCTCCACATTGGACCTCCCTGGGAACGGACTCGGTGCGGATTTCCGGCCGGGATATTGACTGTCTCTGTCAGCTACTCTCGCCAGCGTTACGGCCTCATTGTTCCTTGCAATCACGACAAACGCGCGTCCATGGTACTGCTTCAAGCCGCGCTTTCGATATCGGTTGCTTGCAGACTTCGCAAACGCCAAATCTTCCGGCGCTGATCCGTGTTAAGGCATCTTCAATCGCGCGTATCAGGTGCGCATGCGACTGGCGCCTTCGGATCTGAAGCTCTGCTTCGGTACGCGAGCGTATCCCCGAGGTCGCCCGAGGTGTCGTTGGCGGGCGGCACGAGACTCTCAGCTCCACCTGCCGCAGCTGCTAGTTCGTCGCGCTTGGCGAGCAAAAGACGCTTGTATCTTGCCGTATCCCGGGCATTCAGGAGCGGCTCGTGCTTCGGTGCCAAATTCTCACTGAGGTCCATGCTGCCAACATTCTAAGTCTTTTTCGAAGTGGTGGCGTAGAAAGACCCGCTGGCGCAGTGGGGCCTGCCAGCAGGGACGCGAACAGTGCAGGTGGGAAACCAGTGGAAATCTGAGGCAGTTGGCACAAACTCTGTGCAGGCCCGCGAACATATAACCTATTCTCGACCTGCGCCCGTCCTCGGGCAGCTCGAGTGTCCTGAGTTCGTCGCATAAACCGCCACACTTGGCAAGCAGCTGTGGCGTGACATCATCCTGCTTACCTCCCGTGTTTCTTTGCGTGGCAGAGAGCGCACAGGGTAATCACGTTTGTCATTGTATCGTTACCGAGCCGGCTCCTGGGCCTCAAATGATGAACTTGCAGATTGTTTGCGGATCCGCACTCTTGACAGCGCCAGCCATCTCGTTCCAACACCAGATTTCGTACAAGGGTGTACTCTTCCTGGCTAAATTTGATCCTTGGTTGCTTCTGTCGGAGACTCATCGAATCCCGCTGACCGATGATTGATTCTCTTGTAGGTCTGCCCCGGCTAGAAAATCAGCGCAGATCATCTCGAGACAATAACCCCTGGATTTATCGGACCCCAGCATCAGGCCAGCAGTTTCGAGCGCCTTCTCGACTACAGGCAACTGACTCTTGTACAGCTTGAAGTAGATAATCTCCCACGGTTCCGTTTCCTTCCCCGTTAGGTGCCGCTCGACCTCCCGTTTGAACTCTTCCTTGGGGAGCGCTTGATACCTCCCGTAGATTGAGGAACTCACGCGCCAATTTCGCGCCACGTTAGCCAGTTTGGATATACAATCCCATCCGACGAACAATCCAGGACGGAAATTAGGCGTCCGTTTTTAGAGGAGGTGCCATGAAGATTACTCTTGGTATCTGTATCTTTTCGTTGCTTGGCGGAACTGTGCTTGCGGCTGGGGGAAAGCCAGACTTCAGTGGGACGTGGAAACTGGACCCGGTGATGAGTCGGTTCAGCCAAGGATTTCCGGCTCCGAAGGGTAGGACGCTGACCATCGAGCATCACGAGCCAAAACTCCACATCGAGATTAAGACTGAAACAAGTGAAGGCACTCAAGATCAGGTGTTCAATTTAATCACTGACGGCAGTGAGGCTAAGCAGATCGGAGGAGCCTGCACCGCCAGCGCCACTTGGGGCGATATAGACGGCACTCGATTGGTGTTGACCATCAAACAGCAGTCTGCCAACGGCACAATAGTAACGAGCCGCCTGATGAAGCTTGGCTCTCAGGGGAAAATGCTCACCACCGTTCTGACAGTACAGAATCAAAACGGTACGGAAAAGGCTGACGAATTCTACGTCCTGCGTTAAACAGGGGGACAGAGTCGCGAGGGTGGCCGGTTACGGCACTGCTTTGCTACGCGAGGTGAGTTAGGAATTTGGACGAGCATTGACTTCCGTACGACGTTTCTCCACTGCCTCGTATAATCGGTGCGCGTTGTCCACCGCGATACCAATTTGTTTTGCATCAGCTGCTTCGTGCGTTTGTCCTACTGATGCGGCGAGTAAGATCGCTGCCGCAAAGAATATCTGCTCGTTTTTCTCCATGGCTTTCCTCCTCGCCACCGCCGATTCTACCCACAAAGACTAGCCACCGCACCATTCTATCTTTGAATTCCTGCGTGTAAGACCGTTCACCTCATCGAAGCCAGGCACGGCAGCGCAGCAATCTTCGCTTCCGGCGTTTCGAAGCTCTCCGTTCCGCTCTGGTCCTTCATGGACAGAAGCACCCAATCGCTCTTTTTCTCTGCCGTCCTGCTGAACTCGAAAATGATTGTTTCGTTTTCGCGGCGCTGGTAACTCATTGTCCGTAGCACCACGGGATACATTTGTTTGGTCAGGTCTTCCGCAGGTGCTCCACACCACGCGGTCAAGTTTTGCGGGGTCACTTCGAGTATCGCTTGCTCCTGCTGCTTCCCCCCTGCGTTTCTGGCTCGCTCGTACTTACGTGCCACCACCGCGGCTACCGCTACGGCCACCATTCCGAAAATCGCTCCTGCAGCAATCAACCACACCCGGTTCGTGCGTTTCGGAGACTCCGCAGAAACCGTCTTCGTCCCAGCCGCGCCGCTTTGGCTGATCTCCCGCGCGAACACCTTTTGCGCCGTTTGTAACTGCTTCGAGGCGGTCTTTTCCGCCGCTGGGGATTCCTTAGCCGCTGGCGGGTTTGGCAGCGAATCCGGTCCCATTATGTCGAGCTGTTCCTCCGAATAGGCGGATTCCGGCTGTTTCGTCTCCTCCATAATTTCCTCCCTTTCGGGTTGTTTTTTAATCATCGCCCGGTGCGCCATTCGCTGATCCACATTCTTGCTTCTTTTTGCGAGACAGTAACTCGCACGCGCCGGGACGGGCACCTTGATCATCCCTACCGACTTTCGCCGGGTCGGTAGTCAGAGTTTCACTCGATGGCTCAGGCAAAGGTGGATTGGGGATGTGAAGCGGATGGTGGTGCGAGATGCTGCGCCAGCTCGATCTGTGCCTGTGGCGATGCGATCAGAAGGAGTCGATCACCAGGCTGCAAGACAGTTTCGGGCCGCGGTAGCATGACCGATTTGCCGCGCAATATCGCCACAACCCAAACGGCGCGCTTCGGCAACATCGCACGGCCACAGAGTGGTTCATAATTCGCTCGCAGAGACTAGGTTAGCGGGTAGGAATAATGTAGAGTAATGATTGGCCAGGCCAAGTGGGTTGCAACGCCGTCAAAACACGGTACTTTTAAGCAAGCATCGTAGTTTCTGGAAAAGTTTTAACCAGTTCTTCGGTATATGGATTCATTGTTTGGTACGCCATTGCAATGCGATCTCCTTCTTGTGGAACTCTGGTGAACCAGAGCCTCCAGTTTGGATTCCCCAGTAGCTAGCAGTTCACCAAAGGACATTGAGCCTCAAACTGCTGTCGACCTAAGGTGATGAAAAATAGCGTAAAGAGAATTCCGAGTCGCGTCTGTTCACAATTGCGCACTCTAGCGGTAGTTGATCCCGCGCTGCGACATTTTCTATCGCATGACCCAATCCGCGCGTGTCGAATACTGTGAGGCCTGCCATCTCAAGTCTACGCGGTCGATAGGCTTGGCCGCCAAGCGGTTCTAGCCTCCGTCCCACAATTGGAGATAGTGCCGATTCCTTCGATTTTTTCCGGCCAAGCGCCGTCTTGCTCGGTGTAAATGCGAGTCCGCCGTATTTTTCCACCTCCGAAGGGCTATTTCGGCGTGGAGTTAGGCGCCACGTTTGAGGAAGAAATGAAACTTACGGTCTTCGGAGGCGCGGCGCGCGTGCCGATTGCAACACTCTTGATGGTTGCGGAAATGACCGGAGGCTACCAGCTTCTTGTTCCCGCAAGTTTGGCGGTGATGCTGAGTTTTCTCATCCAGACGCAGCTCTCGTCATTCTTCAAGTACACCAGCTTGTATGCATCACCTTCCGCACTGAATCCGCAGACCGTAACGACGGGCGCTTCCTAGGCGTGGAACGCACTTGAGGCGTTCTTCGGCAGACGTTCTGGTGGACGCTCCAAAATTCTTGTGCTCGGCTGAGATCCGCTCCGACCCGCTTCAACCTTAGCCACCCGGTCGAATCCTCACAATCTCCGTCGAACAGTGGGCGTGCCGAGCTACCGTATCCGATACGCTGCCGAGCAAGAAGCGCTCGAGCCCTGTCCGTCCAAGCGAGCCGAGAACGATCAATTCCGCATTCCATTGTTCTGCTGCATCGAGGATTTTCGATTTTGAATCGCCTCGCACAATGGCCGTGCTAACCTTCAGATTTTTGATGCGGAGCGTTTCCGCGATCTGGTTCACCAAACTCTTTGCCTTCTCGGTCCTGGCCTCACGGAGGCTATCCAGGATGGACCGATAGCTACTCATTCCTCTGACCGCCAACAGGGGCAGGGGCTCCATCACATGCAGAACTCGCACTTCCGATTCGTGAGGCCAGACTTGCTGCATCAGAAAGTGCAACGCTGCTTCTGAAAATTTCGACCCGTCGGTGGTGAGCAATATCCTTTTTATTTTGCCTTTCCCCAATCCTCCGGGCCGTTTCGAACCACCGGTGGCACGAGGAATCCGGGCAATCTCAACGGAGCAGTGCGCGTGGCGCAACACGACGTCCGATAAACTTCCTAACAAGAACCGATCAATACCCGTTCGCCCATGAGACCCGAGCACGATCAAGTCGGCATGCCATTCGGCGGCGGCACTTATAATTTCCACTTTTGGCGCTCCCAACTCCACAGCTGCCGTGACCTGCAGCCCTTTGGCCCGAAGTAATTGCGCCGTTTTGGCCACCAACGCTTCCGCGATTTCGCGTTGCGCGTCCCGCGCGTGTTCAATTCCGGGATAATAAGCCTCCATCTCGGGAAGCTCAGTCGACAATACGTCTATGACATGGACTACGTGCACAACCGTTTCCTCCGGCTTGGCTTGTGCGATTAAAGCTTGGGTGGCCGCATCCGAGAACCTGGAACGATTGACCGCAAGAAGAATTCTCATGACTCATCTCCTGCTCTCTGTCGGATTGCGTGAGCTGAGGTTAGTCTGATTCTACGGTCCACTAGTGCATGCTGCGTGGCAAAGAGTTCAAGTAGGCCTTCGCGGCTCCATGGTTCATGTGATAGATGTGTATGGGCGGCTTCAACCCGATCGTCATAGAGCTTGATTTCTAGAGCTAGACAAACATCATGAGGAGTCTTCAAGAAGCGCTCAAACAGTAGATTTCTCGTGGCTTTTAATTTCTCCCGTTTCGTATGCTCATCGATTGCAGGCCCCTGAATGCAAGACACAAGGCATCCTGACAGCTAGACCACAGGTAGGACAAGGAATGCTGGACGGGATGGCGGCAGATTTGTCCCGGCCGGTAATAGGGGAAGACGGAGGATCCTCAGAGGCTTTCTTAGGATTTGCTGGCCCGGCGGCCTTGTTCCCGGTTGGCTAAAGAGATGTTGGCTTCCCGCACTTTAGGAGTCGAAAGCAGGCTTAGCACAAATTGGTCCACTTGCGCCTCGACGTCCTTGTTAGCAATACCATACCGCTCCTGAATTGTGCCGATAAGCTGATCTCGCTTACCGCGAATTACGGTTGAATTGTTACGAATCAGTTTTCCCCATCTCTCTTTGAGGCCGCCGGAACACCGCCTCCATTTACCTTTAAACTGATCCCATTTCATCTGGGCCCTCCCCATTGGGCGACTCGCCTCTCCGCCGCCGACTTCAGTAGAACTTGGCGAGCCTCTTCGAAATAGAGTGCGATGATGGTAGGGCTGGCGTCATAGTGAGACTGTTCACAATTGAACACTTTTTTACAAAATTTATCCACTGCGATCTGTGCGCCCGACGTTTGGTTCTGGAATTCCGGACATCTATTTTTTTCGCGTGGACACACCGCGCCGTTTCACCGCGGTTGAGATGACAGATTTATACAAGCAATTACTGACTCAGTTCGATTCGCTCGCTTGTGCGGCGCTGTTCCCGTTACTCCTCTTTCGCGTCCAAGTTGTCGGATTCGGACTTTGCTGTTTCTGTATCAGGCATGTCGGCCTCCTTGAAAGATACTTATAGGGTGTCGGGAAAGGTGGGAAAGGTGCGTCTGTTCAATACCGCACAAGAATCTGGGCAAGACTTAGTTATCGCTCCTCCGCCTGGGAGTACGCACATTTATTAATCCCAGGCAAACTGTCTCTGATGGATCAGCGCTGTCTGATCGTGTCTGTAAATACGGACTCCGCCAGTGTGCTCGACGACGGCACGAATTGTCGCATCAATAATCCTTCCACCGGGCAAGTTAATTTTGATTTTGTCGTCGACGTCAAAACCGCGAACGCGGTTTCTTTTTAGCGGTAATTCTCATAGCGATTCAAAGGCGCTTTCGAAAGTAGTTAAAAACTAAATAGCCGAGCAATCCAGAAATGACGGCAATAACTAAATTGGTAACCGAAAAGATATCTTCCACGGCGAAAGCTAAACTTTTTCCCCGCCCATTTGCACGAGTAAATTCCCCCATCAAAAGATTGGAATAGAACAAGAAGATAATGAAACAGACCTCAATCAGCGCCTTCCAGGTTGGTTTCAACTTCCGAGGTATTTTAGGATTCGAAGCCATCCGCTGACTATACCAAAGACCCCTTGGTGTAGCAGCCAAACCGGATCATCCGTCGCCAGCTTCCACACTGCGACCGCTGGCCGCATACTGCCTCACGGGATTCCGCATTGTGCTAAATGCATGATGTGTGATTTAGAAAACATGCGCCTATTCCACTGGACCAATCTGCGGAGCATCGTCTCGGCGATGCCGACCCGGCTAATATACCGTTTCGGGGTGTCTCAGAAGAAATTCGTTTTCGCAACGTTGCGAACAGGCGAAATAGGCTCATAATGGCACAGGAGCAATGACACGGTCGATGCATCCATTTCCGATGGTAATCTGGTGTTGCACGTCCAGGGCGCCGACAAGCTATGGGCATTCAAGAGTTCACTGGAAATCCCTTTGGCGCACATAGTGCAAATCAGGGCAGACCCCACCGTAGCGCACGGGTGGTGGCACGGGCTAAGAATGCCCGGGACGAATATTCCCGGAGTGCTCATCGCTGGTACGTTTTATCAAGACCGCAAACGGGTTTTCTGGGACGTTCACAATCCGGACAACACGGTGGTAATTCAGCTGAAGGACGAGCGATACGAGGAGCTAATAGTCGAGGTCGTAGATCCGAAAACTGCCGTGGAACTCGTCAGGACCGCGTTGCCGCGCTAAGAGGGTGTGCGTTCGTGCGCGGCCGGTAGATCTGCCAGCGCGTCCCTCATTAGCGCCCAGAACAAGCGCATACGCTTCCCGTTTGACGTCGGGAAACAGAACGGCGGGGGCCCGCGCTCCTACAATTCCTACTTCGTGGTTCGTGCCCTGCTTGCTAATTTCTGGTAGCGGCGTGCATCAGCCATCGTTTCACACCCTCGGGGATCAGTTGAAAACCGGCCAACTGGGGTCACTTCAAAACCGGCCAACGGTGTGGCCCAGGACGTGATCCTTATTTATCCCGCTTTCTCCTGATCAAGCAAGTCCGTTTTGGTTCTCCAGCTCCGCGGACCACATTTCAAGATGTGACCATGGTGGAGAAGACGATCCAGCATGGCGGTGACTGCGGCACTATCGCCGAGCAGTTTGCCCCAGTCTTCCACAGGGCGGTTGGAAGTTAACAGTGTGCTGGCGCGTTCGTAACGACGCATGACGATCTCCAGCAGCTCTTCTCCTGCGGTGGGCCCTAACTTTCGCATTCCCAAGTCATCGATGATCAGCAAAGGCACCGTCGCCAGCAGTTCCATGTGTTCTTTGCGGTTTCCATCGAGGGCCGCTTCGGCGATTTCCTCGAGCAGGAGGTGGGCTTCGCGATAGATCACCCGATAACCCTGACCGATGACCGCTTGTCCGATGGCTTGGGCCAGATGGCTTTTCCCGGTGCCGGGTGGACCCAAGAAGAGCGCGTCTTCACGACGGCCGACGAATGCGGCCGTGGCTAGATCGAAGACCAAACTGCGATTCATCTTCTTGTTGAAATTGAAATCGAAGTTGTCGAGGGTTCTCTGCGGATCACGGAACTGGGCCTGCTTCCTGCGCCGCTCCAGCAGTCGGTCGCCGCGACGAGTCAGTTCGTCAGATACCAGACAGGAGAGGAAGTCGATAGGTGCCATCGGTTCCGCTTGGGCTTGCTGCAGGCGCGTCTCGAGCACAGCAGCGATGCCGCCGAGACGTAGCTGCCGCAAGGCCCGATTCAACTCGCTCAGGTTCATTCTGGTTGCTCCTTGATTTTGAGGTTGATGAAGTCGCGATACACGGTGAGTTCACGGATCAGGGGATCGATCTGGCGTAAGAACATGTGGGGATGTGGCCGGCGCTCGAGATAACGACGCACGAAACGGTATTCGCACACGCCGATGTCGACCGCCGTAGCGCAGGCGTCTTCCACCGCTGCCGTTCCATATTTCTTCATGAGAGAAAGCACGCCCAGGATGCGGCGGATGCCTGTTTCTCCTTGCCGGTCGTACAGCAGTTGGCAGAACTTGCCCGTTTGGGTGCCTGCATGTGCAGCCCGCCGCAAGAGCTGCGCTGTGCGGAACGGCATTTTCTTTGGGTGGTCTTCTTCCTCGATGCGATATCCGCCGCGCTTTTGACGCAGATGCTCGCGAAGAAGTTGGTTGGTGTTCGGGTGCAAGATGCGCACGTGCAGCGCATCCCATTGCACCTTCACGGAACGTCCGATCCATCCCGGCGGCAACCCGTAGTAGGCGGCTTCTACTTCCACGCAGCCATCCAGATGCACCACGCGGTCTCCATATTGGTAGTAGCGGAACGGTTCCAGAGGCAGCGCCAGTAAGTGCGATTTTTCTTCCAGGAACATGGCGGCCACCTGGCGTTTGGTTGTGCCATGGATACGAGTGTTGGCCCAGCGCTCTTCCCAGCGGTCGAGGTACGCTTGCGCTTCTTCCAAAGTTTCGAAGCGCATCCCCTTGAGCGCCGTTCTCTTGGTGTAGCCGATGCCGGATTCCACTTTCCCTTTGCGATCCGGATCTTTAATTCGGCAAGGCAGCGCCACCACGCCATAGTGTGCGAGCACATCGCGAAACAACGGATTGATGGTGGGATCGTAGATGTCAGGAACAGCCACACCTTCTTTCAAGTTGTCGAGAACCACGACTCTCGGGCAACCACCTAAGCGGCGAAACGCTTGCTCATGCAGTTCGGCCCAGATGCGTACACTCGACCGCCAAGTCAGCAAGCGCACCGACTTGCGGCTGTAGCCGAGCGTAAGTACGAACAGCCGTGTCCGGCGATACTTGCCACTCTGCGCATCGCGCACCATCGGACCACTGCCGTAGTCAACTTGCGCTTCTTCTCCCGGTGCCGTGAGGATGATGCCTGCTGCTTCTGGACGTCGCGGCCCGCGTAGCTTGTGCACGAAGCGCTTTACCGTCTGATAGCCCCCGGCATAGCCGTGGTCCGAGACCAAGTCTTGCCAGATCGCCTTGCTATTGCGTCCCAGGGCTAGGCCCTGTTCGATCCGTTCTCGGTATGCTTCACAGGCACTTCGGACCGCCGGTTTTGGCGAAAAAGGCGCAATAAAGTCGGGGGTCACCTCTTTGGCCGGTTTTGCCTCAGAGTCGGGGATCACTTCGTTGGCCGGTTTTGCCGGGATTCGCTTTCCCCAGAAACGCGGCAGCCGTACTACGATGCCGGCCGCTTTCAGGTAGGCGCTGGCTGTTTCTCGACGCACACCAGTAACTTGCTCGATGCGCCGCAAAGGCCATCCGAGCTTCCCCAGTGCGATCACTTGCTGTTTTTTTTCTTCGCTCAAGACATTGCTCATACCGAGAGAGCCTATAAGCGCTCCCTTCGGAGTCAATGTCCCGGGTTTACCGTTGGCCGGTTTTCAACTGACCCTCATTGGACGGATTTGGGTGATCCCTGAGGGCTAACTGACCTGCTCCCCGAAATTTAGTCCAGCCAAAACTTAGCTTCTCCGTATATAAGACCGCGAGAGGAGAAGCGTCATGAAAAGGAGTCGCTTTAGCGAAGAGCAGATCGTCGGGGTGTTGAAAGAAGCGGAGGCTGGAGTCCCGGTGAAGGACCTCTGCCGCCGGGTCGGTGTCAGTGAAGCCACGTTCTACCACTGGAAGGCGAAGTATGGGGGTCTGGAAGTGAACGAGACCAGGCGGCTGCGTCAGCTGGAGGAGGAAAACGGACGGCTGAAGAAGATCGTGGCGCAACAGGCGCTGGACCTCGACGCGCTGAAGGTGGTGCTGTCAAAAAAGTGGTAGGCCCGCGGGCGGAACGAGAAGCGGTGCGTGTTGTGCGAGAAGAAGCAGGGCTTAGCGAGCGACGCGCCTGTGGGTTGATCGGGATGCACCGTGGGAGCTGGCGGTACCAGCGAAGGGAACGGAACGAAGCGGCGTTGCGGGCTCGGCTGCGCGAGCTGGCAGCCGAGCGCCCGCGGTTCGGCTATCGACGACTGTATATTTTTCTGCGACGGGAGAAGACCGAGGACGGAATGCTCCGCTGGCGGGTCAACCACAAGAAAGTGTATCGGCTGTACCGGGAGGAAGGGCTGGCGATGCAGCGTAGGAGGCGCAAGCGATTTCGGGCCGAAGCGCGGGTGCCGCTCGCGCTTCCGACCCGCGCGAACGAAATGTGGACGATGGACTACACGCATGACGAACTGGCCGGCGGGCGGAAATTCCGCACGCTGAATCTGATGGACGGCTACACGCGGGAAGCACTACGGATCGAGCCGGACACGTCGCTGCCGGGTCTGCGCGTGGTGCGGGTGCTGGAGGGGTTGCGAGAACGACGCGGAACACCGGCCGCAATTCAAGTAGACAACGGAACGGAGTTCACCAGTCGCGTCGTGGATCAGTGGGCGTATCAGAACCAGGTGGCGCTGCACTTCATCGAGCGCGGCAAGCCCACGCAGAACGCGTTCATTGAGAGTTTCAACGGGAAGTTTCGCGATGAATGTTTAAACCAGAACTGGTTCGTGGATCTCCGACACGCACGGGAGGTGATCGAAGCCTGGCGGGTGGACTATAACACCGTGCGCCCGCACAGCTCGTTAAGGTATCTGACGCCGGAACTGTTCGCAGCGAGTGTGGCCGCGCGCCCGGCGTCTCCCCCCACGCCGGGCGCTTCTATCGCCCCGACATGGAAAGGTTCGGATGTGCAGGAACCCCGGAGTGCTAACTTATGACTGGACCAAAAACGGGGGGCAGGTCAGCGAGTGGGGCTCTGATGCTGGGAGACCCAACTGCTGGTGTGGTAGTTACCCGCTATAGTGTCAACCTATTTGACGAACAGGGATACGAGGCGGCGTTAGGGAAACGCGCACTTGTAACACCGCGCTCGGGAGAAACGCAAACGACATCCGCCGCTTCTCTAGTCATGTTTGACAAGAGAAAGAACGTAATCTGGAAAGCACTCTAAGCCTAACGGAAGCCCTTTCCTATTCGGATTGGGTCAACACAGTGAGTCACTGCCGAAATGCAACACTACTTTGCGAAGCCATCAAATTCTTGAGCGCCTCGTGGGTTGCCAGCCTCGATAACTTAGACCCGACTTAGACCCGACTGAAAATCGGCCCCCACGCTTTCCCATAAAACCTCGTTTTTAAAGGGATGTTGGTGGACGAGAAGGGATTCGAACCCTCGGCCTCCTCGTTGCGAACGAGGCGCTCTCCCAGCTGAGCTACTCGCCCACCGTGGGTAACACGTTAATTCTACAACACTTCAAGCCGACCTACGAAATTCGACGACGTTGTCCGGTCGCCCAAGTCGCCCAAGATTCGCACTTGGAAGCTCGAATCCTAGGCCGAGACGTTGCGCCCAGTCCAACCGATACTCCCGCTTCTCAAGCAACTTCGTATAGCGCTCTTCCACGTGGGTTTGTGCGTGGCCACTCCAAAAATGCCGGAGAACTTCCGGGCATCCTTCGGTCTGGATGTGCGTGATGCGGAACCGCCGAAAGATATTGAATCCACCGTACGCCTGGTCGGGGATGCCGCGCAGAATTGGGTGTAGGGAGTCCTGCAGCGTGTTCGCTTGCAGGAGTTGGTTCCCGGTGCCGGTGCAGAACAGTAAACCGCTGGTGCGCTTGCCGACGTGCTCGCGCAGCATGTCAGCAAGTGCGGTACAGAGGTCAACCTGTCTTTCACCGTTCTCGGTTTTTAGGTGCTGCTGAATGACACCGCGCTTGGCCTTCTGTACGATAGCGAGCGTGCGGAAGTCCTTGGAGATGTGCTTCACCTCCAGCCCTAGCGCTTCACCAGCCCGTAGCGGACCACAGCCAGCGAGAAGAGCGTAGAGCACACGGTATTGGCCATTTGCCGCGGTCAGAATCGCCTTCATGCCCTCTGCGGTCGTGGTTGGTTGGTTTTGGTCTTCGATAATCGGCGCGTCGATAAACTGCTCGTTCCAGGTGCGAGGAAACTCCGGCTCGCCGTTTTCGTCGATGGCTGAGGCCATCACCGCTTTCACGATGTTGCTGTAATCGCGGATGGTCGCGGCTGATAGTTTTGCTGTGGTCAACACGTCAACTAGGCTCTTGAGCACGCGATTGTTCACCCCGGAAAGGCGCGTGTCACCAATGTGCGGATAGAACCATTTGTCCAGCGCGTAGCGCCGGGTGTCGATGGTGGTCTGTTCCACTGGATCGCGTTTACGGTTAGCCAGCAATTTGAGCCAGACTTCGGCTTGCTGGCGGAAGGTGATGCTGCTTGTCGATTGGAGAAAGGACTCGGTAGAGTTGATGCCCAGTTTTTCTATGCACTCGGCGCACTTTCGCTGCGCGATTGACTCTGTGCGACAGACGCCGAGGGGAATTGTGGCTCGCCGCATACCGCCCCCGGGAACGTCCAACCAGTAGCGGCCATATGCCAACGCTTCACGATCCCACTTGTCTAATTTATTTTTTCCCTTCTGAAACACACTTCCCGCCTGATAGGTACGACGCGCCAAAGATGGTCCTCTCCGACGCGGCACTGCAACCGTCCCGGATAGTAACCCAGGCACACCCTCAGCGCGAGAAAAATCCGCACATCCGGTTTGGAGATCGTCACTCATGTTGTCGCTTCAAATAGAAGGGGTGAGACTTTTTGCTCCCACCCCTGAGAAATCGTCCGCGTTGTTAACTGTTTGCTTATCTATACCCGCATGCACTCTCGGCGAGTAGTTCGACCGGCCGCAATCCACGACACGGTTCCGGTTCGAGAAGGTCGTCCTGTTCTGGAATCGAGCAGCGAAGGTTTCTGCACACAACGCCGAACGCAAAGCAAAAAGCCAAGCGCGTAAGGACCTGAAAAAGTTTTGCGCTTCGCCTCGGCCTGCTTGGCTGACCACAGAGGATTTTGCGAATTACTGTAAGAACGGAGGTGAATTCAAATAAAATTTCGCGTTAGGAAGCCCGCTGGCGCACGAACCGCCGGACACGTTGGAACCTGAACCTGTCTGTCATCGGCTTGACTATGTGGGAGGGCCTTGCGACCCTCCCCGTTAACTCTGGAGTGATTAACCGTTGGTGTTGAGTTGGACCACCGCTTCTTGCAGGATGATGCGCTGGTCAACGCGGCGATAACCGAGAATGACGGTCTGGCCATTCAGGGCAGCCACTTGGTCAAGAACCTTTACGCGGATATTGCTGTCGCCACGGTCACCGATGACGGCGAAGGAATAGAAGTCGCCGAACTGCCAAGCGCCATCGGTAAGAGGAGAGGCAACGTAGACCGGCATCTCGTATGAGAATTCCATCGGAAAGCCGAGCAAACGCCAATCGCCGTTCGCGTCGAACGTGAAATAGGTCTGGAACTGACTGGCCGCGACTTGCGCCTTGTACAGACGGATTGCTTCTTGACGGTTGACTAACCATTTCGCGTTAGCGTAGTACGCCCGGTTCAGAGAACCGACCATATCCAGAATTGGGTTAATGCTGAGGGCCGCAGCGCCCGCAGTGATCGACGCGCCGGTTGCGGTGGTCGCATTGCCGAGGTAGCCCTGGGGTTGGCCAGTGCCGGACAAGCTGTTGCCCGAGCCGGTCCCAACGAACAGCGCCTCTTCCTGAACGCGGATTGCGCGTTGCAGGTCGAAGGGAATGAACTGATTCGCGGCCTTGCTATCTTCCAACAGTTCCCAAGATGCGTACACGCTGTCGCCAACCACATAGGCTTGCAACAGAGTGGTTGCGAACTGGGGCACGTTGGTTGCGAATGCGTTCGTTCCGGAGTTGTTCGATTCTGCCTTGATTGCGGCAACGGTCTTTGCCGACTGATAAGGCAGGTTGATGTTCATCTCGGTTGAGATGACATGAGACAGCGACCGAGCGGAACATTCCTGGATGGCCATCGGTGGAATGCTTGGGTCGGTGCGGATCGGAACCAACGCCGAACCATCCGCCGCAGTGCCGCCCTCGCCCAACGCCGCGTTGGAAATCAAAAACCGGTTGAACGATGCCGCGTCTTTGAGGCTGGCCCAGAAATTCGCGACGTACTTCTCGTCCACTTTGTCGCTGAGTGGCGTGGGATTCTTGGCACCCATCGCATAAAACTTTCCCGTCTCGCCGACAAACGCAGACGAACTGAAATCGCTTCGGCTGCCCGGATTCAATTTTGCATTGATCTGGTCTAACTCTCGGGTCCAGTCGTCAAACTGCCTGTCCTGCGCGGGAGTGAGGGCAATCTTCGCCTCGTTCGCGGCATGGAGCATCTTTTCCTGCTGATTGAGAATGAACAGCTTGCGCTGATTCAGTTGCTTTGAATCCATGGTGTTACCTTTTCGTTTTTTGAATTTTGTCTCTGTGGGGCAAGCCTTTGGGCTTGTTGATGGGACAATGCGGCTCTGCGCCGTGCCCGTCACCTGGGCGTCCATTGGAACGTTGGTGCGGAGCCACTCGCAAAGCATCAACCGTGCGATCTTCGGACCGCCCGGTTTTACTGCCCGAGACCTGTGGGTCCCGGGAACTGGCCGTGCAATTCAACGGGCCGATCTTGGCGTCGGCCTCGCAACGCTTGATTCATCGGAACCAAACACCGCGAGGCCTGAATCACCCCCATCCGATCATTGGATCGGACGGGAGGACGCCCGAAATTTTAGCCTAGCATAGATTTAATATTTTGTCAAGGTCCTGTGCGGTTACCCGAACAAATAGCGAATCAGTTCGGGGCCGTTTCCTCACCGGGTGCGAAACGATTCCTCGCGGAGTTGCTCGTAGGCGGCCCGTTCCTCGCGAATTTCTTGGCGCACTTCGGCCAGAGTCGGCCAGGTGCCCGTGCGGTCGTGCAGACGCCCGGCCCGTTTGCATAACGTGGCAAGCGCAAATTCTTCCTCAGTCACGGGGCGGTGCTTGCCCTTGTACCGGTCGAAGAAATAACGCCGATAGACCTCGCGTGCGCGTTCCACGTCCTTCGCGCTGAACCGGTAGGATTCCTTGAGTGTGATGTTCATTTTCAGCCTTCCTTTGTCTCGCGCAGCATGTCGAAGATGCTAGGTTGATCGTCGCCCTTCGCCGGGCGGTCCAACGAATTGAAGCCCAACTCTTTCATGATGGCCATGAGAGCCGTTACCCCTTGGATAGTGATTTTTCCGTTCGCCAGTTTGCAGCGCAGAACAGCAGCAGCCTCAAGCCTGGTTCTGTCCGAAGCTCCAAGTAAAGCTGGAGCTTCGCGGACGATCTGCTTCCACATTTTTTTTTCCGCGAGACTCAGCCATGGGCTTGGCGGCCCAAGTTCTCCAATCGGACGCTTAATCTCGCGTTCGGCATATCTCCCGCTGTTGCGGCGTCGGGAGTCCTCCCCGATCTGCGAAAGTGGCTTTCTTGGTCTACTCATTGTGTTTTCCTCAACTTTATTTTGACGCGCACGTGGCGAAATCGCGTGCGCCGGGGCGCGGAAACAAAGCACTTATACATTTGACCGGCATACGGCTTTGCCACCATGCGTAACCGGTACATACGGCATCACATGAAACTGTGACGATTTTCCTTCGCCACGTTTTGCCTGCCGCACTGTTCGTCGAAGGCAACCAACGCTGCCTCGTGGTCCTTACGGATCAGTTGCAGCACGGCGGTCTGGAGTTGTTGGTACGAACGGCTCATTTCGCGAGCAAGGTAAGGCGCGATTCGGCACTTGCCTAGCACAATCCAACGACGGCCGTCCGTTTCCTCGAAGAGCATCGAGTTCGGTATTTCCGCGCACTGGGCGACGACGAGAGTAAAAAAGGCGCGCAGTCTCCCGCAATCGACAGCACGAAACTTTTCAATTTCGACGTTCGTCACATCGATAAGCACAGTGGTTCGCTCCTCTCAGATTGCTGTTTCGGAAAGTTCAACTTCGCCATGGTGCCAAAATACGCGACAGCCGCACGGTCGAATTCTCGCGCCAGCGCCGCGTCGTCGGTTCCCCACTTGAGTCGGATCGGCCCGCCTGGAAGCGCAACACGCCACATGCCGACCCGAGTGTCCCAACTAACTCCAAAAGGGAATCGCGATTGTTTGATCACGGGCAGACCCGCACTCCCCACCGTTGGAGACTGAACTTGTTCGCGGCTGCGATTGCTAAATCACGATCCGCGAAAACTCCGACAAATTTGTCTCCGAATCGAACCTCGTAAAACTTTCGCGCTCGGTTGAAGTGAACGCCCGGCAAATCGTCCGCGACCTCGTGGATTGCCGAATTCGAGTTGCCCATTACGATAGAGCCGATTCCCGCTTTCGCAGCCGCCACGGTCACCGGTGTGGATTTCACAATGGTCGCCTCTTTCACTACCGCAGTTTCGGTGTGGACATTTTCCGCTGGTTCCTGCGCTGCCCGTTCCACCGGTTCGCTTGGCGATCCGTAGTTCCACCACGTCCGAATCCTGTTTTCCAGTAAAGCCTTCCATTGCTGTACCATGCTGCCCATCGTCGTCTCCTTTCGGCCAAAAGATTTGGCCAAATCAAATCCGTTAGAGGGTGCGTACTTAGCTATACCCCTACCAGCGGATACGTATCGTCGCTGGCGTGCGGGTTTCCTTCTATAGAAATGGCATTTAAACGAGCGACACGCGCCTTCGCCAACCTGTCGAGAATCGACGGACTCAATGGCGGGTAGTTCCTGCGAGCTGTGCAAACAGTCTTGCTGCCGTTCTCGTGGCAACGCTTCCAGAGCTGGATCGCCTGTATCCGGTTCAATCGGCTCGCCGCCATGATCTCCGCGAACGTCGCTTCCTGCGCATCTGTCCAGCCTTTTCCCGTGTTCGGGTTGATGTCCATCGCAATCCTTTCGAGCTTCAAATTTCGATACAGCGCCAGGGAGTCGCCGGGGAGGTAACCGACGAGTCCAGGCGCAACCACGGAGATCCTTGCCGGACTCCGTGAAACTCAGGCGAGCGCGTCGAGATTGTTTGAAGCGATGCGACACTCGACGCGCTCACGCCTTCTCAGTTGCGCGGTGTCGCATCCGCGAGTGAACTGGAAAGATCAAGATCATTGAAGGGCACTGACGGCAGGTACCAACGCGAAACCGGTTGCTCCTCGGTCGTGACCAAGCATCTGCCGACCGCATTGAGTTGGTCGGTTTCGGTGTGGAAACGACAAATAAAACGAGCGTCTCCACGGCACGGGGTGTCGGTGCGAAATTCAGATGTGCATCCGGCCACGACGCAACGCAAAATGGTCATGACAGCTCCTTATCGTTAGCTTGCCGTGCTTTGGAATCCCACACGCCTTCGCGTGCCGATCGCTCAAAACCGCCAACCGCGGGGAGAAATACGAGCCGCACGTCCTGACACGGCCCGTTGCGCTGTTTCGCAACGTCCAGAATTTTTGTGCACGTCTGCACTTGTCCGTTGTCTGCGTGGTCTGCATCACTCAAAAGGAAAATCACGTCACCGTCCTGCTCAAGCTGTCCCGACTCGCGAAGATGTTCGAGACGTGGCCGTTCGCACGCGCCCGCCCGGTTCAATTGCGACAGCGCAAGCAGCGTCCCGCCGTTCACCTGCCCGAGTTCCTTCGCAGCTGACTTCAATTCGATTGAGCTGTTCGTGACGGACTCAAATCGATCTTTGCCTGGTGAGCGCAAGAGTTGGAGGTAATCGACAACGGCAAACTTGATGCCATGACGCTTTGCAAGCGAACGAAGCCGCCAGCGTAAATCCGTCACGCGGAGTCCCGCTGAGTCATCGATCCAAAGGGGAAAACGGTCCACCCGTGGAACGGCTGCGACAAGTCGCTTTAAGTCGGCCGACAAAAGTGTCCCGAGACGAAACCGCTGAGAGTCAACACAGGCTTCGCGGCAAAGCATTCGCTGGTAGATGCTCTCTCGGCTCATCTCTAAAGAGAAAAACGCGACGGGATTACCAGCCCTCAGTTGCCGCATCGCGAACTCAATCGCGAGCGCCGTTTTTCCCGCGCTCGGACGGCCCGCGAGAATGTCATAGTCGCCGGGTTGCCAGCCAGCCGTTAATCGATCGATATCGGAATACCCAGTTGGCGTCCCGATCATCTGGGACTTGCCTTCTGCGGTCCGTTCCAAAATAGGCGCGACTTCTTTCGTCACTGTCGAAACGTGGACGGGTCCGCGTTCCAGCGAACGAACTCCTTCGCGGATCGATTCAAACTCGACCGCGACGGATTCAAGAACCTCGGCGGAATGGGTGCCTTCCGCAATCTGAGCTTCGGTGCCTTCACAGAGCCGCTGCACGCGACGGAGAGAGGAAGCATCTTTTAGGATTCGGCAATACTCAGCAAGGGGTGCCTTGCGATATGCGCCGTCCATGAGCTTCGAGACGAAACCGACGCCGCCAGCGTCCGCGAGTTCCTTGTCTGTCCCCAGAGCCTCACACAGCATCAAAACCTCAATCGGTTTCCCGGCCCCTTCTAATTGCAGAATCCCGGCATAAATCTTGCGGTAAAGCGACGTGTGGAAGTCTTGGGCGTCAAGCCGCTCCGCAACTTCGCCGATCCGGTCAGGAGCGACGAGAAGCACTCCCAGGAGGTTCCGCTCCACGTCGGGGTTGTGGGGAATGACGGGCAGCGTCTCTGGCTTCATACGCGAACTCCGAACTTTGCGTACTCGGCGCGGACTTCGTCGGTGATCTCGTTGCTACGGCGTGGAACGGTCGTCACCGGCTTTGCCTGGCCCTTCGGCGGGACAATGCGCGAAAACCAGTTATGTAAAAATTTGCCGTGCTTCTTGGGGCGCTTGTCTGAGTTCGCTTCCAGCCATGAGTCGGCTTTGCGATATTCAGCGGGGCGATCCACCCAGGGGAATGCCTCCCCTAAAAGAGCGTCTTGCTTTTTGGTGACTGAGAGGTGCTGGCCGGTGAAAATGGAGAGCGACGGCAAAGCCGGAGCGCCTTCTTTTTTTACATCTACATCTATATCAGTGACACCTTGAACATTCTTGAACACACTTGAACAATCTTGAACAGAATTGAACTGTTCAAGTCGTTTTGCCTCCCGCTCTGCGCGGCGGTAGTTTCGGAAGTACTCGCGCCGTTCTTCGTCCGATTGGATGTGGCAATATTTCTCGTAGTTTACGAGCGACCAGCCCCAGGACCGATGGTCGTCGAGGCGCACGATCCGCCGACCTTCTGCAGCGGGGGTGCGGCTGTCAGGGTCGGGTTGCTCCAACGCTTGGATGCCTCGCTTGATAATTTCCAGGGGGATTGTAGTGCGGCCGGAAATGGCTTCCGGCGTCATGTCTACCTCGCCGTGCTGATTCGCCAGCACGATGAATTGCTGGAACGTCACCAGGGCCTCCCATGGCCCCTTTGACGCCAGCGTACCGCCGTACATCTGCTCAAAGACCTTCCCGTACATCGGCGGCACTCCTTGAGGCGCAACCCACCTCGACCTTGCGTGCGAGATTCTCCGTGCGCCGCAAAGAATCGACAGTGACTGACAGGCCACATTCGGCGCGGTGGCGCAAAAGGCAAACCTGGGCGCGCAGCAATTGAACTTGTTCGACGAGCGACCGCTCCATGAGTAACTCGTCAATCGCGGCCACGGGAATTCTCCAGTGACCCCGGACCTGCTGTGTTCCAGGCAGCCGTCCAGCAGCGATCAGGAAATAAATTCGGTTCAGGCTTACGCGCAGACGCTGCGCGGCTTCTGACGGCTTGATCGTTTCCACAGGCGTGCACCTTCCTGCATCTTTCCTTGAAAGATGTGAACCGCAATTAAAAAACCCGGCGAGAATAACGCCGGGTGTACCAAAGCATTATTGTATTGTAGGGTTATCGAGTGGAAATCTGTGACATCATCGTCTGCGCCCAAGGCTCGTGTGCTCGCAATGCCTCCGCTAGCGTCTCGCCGTACAGTAGTGAGAGCCCCCGCTTCGGCACACCAACCATGCGGATGAGGCCCGCGTCGCGACGGGACTGCGGCTCCCGTATCCATTCCGCCCGGCCCGCTTTCACATGCGACCGAGCTTCGGCCTGCGAAATATGCGCGACGACTTTATTAACACCGGGACCGAACACCGCCACGCGGGTAGATCTGTTGTTGATGACGCACCGCGAAAAAAAATCAGGATCGACGCCAATCTCTTCCGCGAAAGCGCGCCGGAGTTCGACGGCTGTAAAACCACCCGTGAACATAACTGCATCCTTTAAGTTTCGGCCCACTGTTTCTCACTCAGTAGCCTATGTTTCGATTGCAAGAAAAGTATGAACGCGCTTTTGCCTTTTCTAAAACTGTACGATAGGACAGGTTTGGTTCAGGCCCATCTCTGTGTGTCGGGCAAACACTTCCCGTGTTCATCCGCATTTGCCCACGTACACATATAGGTGTATGCCTGAGAACATGAAGCGCACCAACATCAACCTGCGGGAAAATCAGTGGAACAAGCTTGGCAAGCAACAGGGTTCAACTAAGTCACAAATCCGTACCAATTGTTCTATCATTCGGTCAGAAACATTCAGCTTATAAACATGACGCGCAGGTCCGCGACGCGCGATTTGTCCAACTGAGTCCGGGAGGCCCCGTTATCATCTGTACGGTGGCGCAGCAAGTATATTAGTGAACACTTTTACTATTCCATTGCCTATATCCTCTAGCAATTGGCAGTAGCCGCGTAGATCCGAAGTTGTCGGCACGTTCTTCGCTTTTCCAGTGTGAGCGCACTCGTTGCGAATCTCCATGAAGCTTGTCAGTCTGAGAGCGAGCGTGTTTGGGGTCGTATTCATCGCGGCTGCAAGTGTTGGGAGCGGGGCGTCTACATGAAAGCGCTTAAGGTAGGAGCTGACCGCTTCCGGTCCAGGATTGGCTTGTGTCTGCGCAAACGCCTCCCACAGAATTTCGTAAGGCATTTGGGCAACGCCAACCGAAGCCAACCGCCGCGCTGCATCCGAGGCCCTGGCTAGAACGATAGGATTCTCTGCCTTCTCCTGCCTCGCCAATTCACGCAATTGAACGGCGCCGTCCGAATAGTGGGTGATACGGATTTTAGAGGGAAGTTGGTCAAATGGTACAGCCAAGCTACAGATATCTGCGATCATTTCTTCTGCGATCTCTCGAAGAAACGATTCTAGAAATCCGCTGAGGATAACTGTAGCGGCGCACAACGTCGTCTCGTGACGGGCCAGAATAGCAGGACTCTTGAGAGCGTCCTGGGCATGCGCGTCAATGTCATCGGCAATTGATCTCACCTTGTCGAGAGAGACTTTTAGATTAGGAAAGGCAGTTTGCATTGATTCCGCCCGTCACTGTTCGATGGCGACTTTGACTGCCTCTTTCGCAAGTTCAACTCGTGTCCGGATCGCGCCCTTACCGTTGGTACCCGTTCCGAACGCTTTCTGAAATTCCTTGTGGCGCTCTTCATCGCCCGTGAGAAGCGTGTTGATAGCGGCACGGATGTTGGCCGCCCTCGCAATCACCACGTCGGATGGGTAGTCGGCCAGCGAAATCATAACGGCGTCCGCTAAAGGTGCGGATTTTTTGGCCCCAGCACTCTTGCGGAAGACGTCTGCACCAAACACTATCCAGCAGTTTTCAATCGCACGGCGGAACCGTTCGCGATCTGTGGCGGCCAGGTCCGGGTTCTTGATGTATTCCTTGTTGCGCCTGTCCATGAAGTCACCCAAATAGTCTTTAAACTTCATGTCCATTTGTTCATATTCTGAGAGCGCGAAAAAGCGGAGCACGAGCTCTACGTCGCTCATATCCCGGTAAAGCCGGTTCTTCTCGATCTGCCCCTGCCCCGAGGGGATTTCCCATAACCGTCGAAACTCGGCGAGGTCGGCGAGATCACGGATGAGTTTGTTGAAGACTCCTTGAAAGACAGCGTTTCTGATCTCCATCGGCTCAGCAATGACCCCGCCCGTGTTTAGGCGATCAAAGACGTCATATTTCACCTGTGACGACGATTCCTTAAGAATGACAACGGCAGGGATAAAACGTCGTGTAATAGCAGCAGCCAGTTTCTTTTTCTGAAGGTCATTGTAGTTTTGGCCGTTCAAGTCCTCCCAGACCTTCAAGCCCGAAAGCTTATAGAGATTGCTCAGAAAGTCCCTGATGGCGGTCAGGCGCTGCCTTCCATCGAGGACGACGTATTTGCCGTATTGATCTTCTCCTAAGAAGACCGGCGGTATCGGTACGTTCATAATAATGGACTCGATAAAGCGCGACTGTTTGTCAACATCCCAGCGATCCCGTCTTTGGAAGTCGGGATTGAGGTCGATCTGCTCTTTGATCATCTCCGGGAGCGTCGAGATCGGCAGGTCGATTTTCTGCGAAACGATCTGCCGCATCTCTTTATTGTATTTTTGTTCAAGGGCCGTTGTGCCCGGCTCGATTGGCTCCTCGCCAAACTCGATGGGTTGGTCTTGGTCCGGCATAAAGCCTCTCTGGTTGTTAGAATGGACAGACAGATCGTGCTTGACGCAACCACAGCAAATGCGATCCTATACGAGACAGGTCAACCAATAAAGTACCTATTCTTCATGACTGTAGCGCTGAAGTTAAAACGAATCCCCAACGGTGGTGCGCTTTGTAGTGGGACAGTTGACCTCAGTCAATTTGTTCCGGCCGATGTTTTCCCGCTGAAAGACCCTCAGACCGATATTCCGCGAATTGCAAAGGATGAGCGTCTGGTCAAACTGATCGAAGAGGCGGTTCGCAGAATTTCCACTAAACACAGCTTGAATCTCGGGGATGCACGTGACATGAGCAAGCTACCTGACGATTCTGTCCATCTAATTGTTACTTCGCCCCCTTATTGGACCCTCAAGGAATACAGAGACTCTGACGGCCAGATGGGACACATCCAGGAGTACGAAAAATTCCTGGGAGAGCTGGACAAGGTCTGGAAACATTGCTTACGCGCTCTCGTGTCCGGGGGAAGATTGGTTTGCATCGTGGGGGACGTATGTTTGTCACGTCGCAAGAACAATGGCCGTCACACGGTAGTACCTTTGCATGCGTCTATTCAAGAACACTGCCGGAAACTTGGATTTGACAACCTGGCGCCGATAATCTGGCATAAGATTTCCAATGCGGCTTACGAAGTCGAAAACGGGTCAAGCTTCCTCGGGAAGCCTTACGAACCGAATGCCGTAATCAAAAACGATGTGGAATTCATTTTGATGGAGCGCAAACCTGGCGGGTACAGGACTCCTGACATCCCGGCCCGGGTGTTGAGCGTTATCTCTGGGAGAAATCACCAGGAATGGTTCCAGCAGATATGGACTGGACTGACCGGCGCATCAACCCGACACCATCCGGCGCCCTATCCGGTTGAACTGGCGGAGCGCCTGATACGCATGTTCAGCTTCGTCGGCGACACGGTGCTTGACCCGTTCCTGGGCACAGGCACTACCACGATCGCAGCAGCAAAGACCGGTAGAAACAGCGTCGGTTTTGAAATCGACGAATACTACTTCGATATGGCACGCAAGCGCGTCGAGAACGAGACCTCCTCTCTCTTCAGCAAGAACACCATCGAGATACGAGACGGTCGCAAAGGATGAGCTTGAATCGTGAAATAGAAAAGCGCCTGCAGGGCGCCATCAAGCACTTTTGGAGCACTCGCGAAACACAGTCAGAGAAACAAGGCGCCGTGTCCGGCAACAAGGATGCGGGCGCACGTTCCGCTGTCACCGGCGGTGCTCAAATGAACGGATTCATTGACTTGGTACGCGAGCTGCTGTGCGAGAACGGGCTACCTAAGGCTCATGTCTATTGCGAGAAATATGTCGAGCTGCCGGGTTGGTATCGGCCCGAGAAAAAGTGGGATCTGCTCATCGTGTCGGATGGCAAGCTACTCGCTGCTATTGAATTCAAATCGCAGGTCGGCTCATTCGGAAACAACTATAACAATCGAACAGAAGAGGCCCTAGGCAGCGCGACGGACATATGGGCCGCGTACCGTGAAGGGGCGTTTAAGCCGTCAACACGCCCCTGGCTTGGCTATCTGATGCTGCTCGAGCAAGCCCCCGGTTCGCTCAGTCCAGTCCGGGCTCGAGAGCCGCATTTCAAAGTGTTCCCTGAATTCAAGGAAGCATCCTATGCCAGCCGCTACGAGATTCTGTTGACGAAGCTGGTGAGGGAACGACTCTATGATTCCGCATGCTTCCTGATGTCCAATGCCAAAGATGGGCTTAAGGGACGCTACGTGGAACCGGCTCTGGAATTGAGTTTTCAGAATTTTGTGGAGTCGCTGATGGCCAAAGCGATTGCGGTTGCAAAGAGTAAGGGATAATCCTGACAGCCATCGTTGCCGCGTCACTGCCGAACCGTTAGAGCGATTATGAAACGAACTGGCTACGTCCATCTGCAAGTGGACTACGGAAACGATGAGACCGCGTTGGTCGAACCGTGGCGAGTGCGCCCAAGTGAGGCATCGAAGTTGTTGTGCGAGGTACTATGAGGAACTTGTCCGAGAACCGCGTTTACCAGGCTATTCAGGCTTTTTGTGCAGTCCCCAAGTCTTTACGCTTCCGTCTCCCTTGCTTTCCGACGATGCGTGAATTGCTTTTCCGTCGGGCGTAACCTCCAAACGCACTACGAACACAATCTTTCCGTCGCGCTGATTAGTCATTTCCACCGTGTTGTCATTGATTCGTTTCACCGCAACCATCGTGTGTGCTGGATCATCTTCAATCAGATAGAATTTGCCGTCGAATTTCGCATCAAACTTTTCTCCCAGCGGAGTCTCAGCACTGAATCCTTGCGATGTGCACTTGTAGCTGATTATCGTGCTGTTCGCCGACCTGCTCTGCTTGAAGATTTGCCACGACCCGGAGACGACATGTGCCCCGGTAGGCGCGGGTGCAATACGCCTATACTCAGTCTCAAAGGTAACCGCCTCCGCTTCCGTCGTATCTTTCACGACTTGGGTCAAAGTGTTGCCGTCTGGAGAAACAGTGTCCATTTCCGTGAACATTGGTTTCCCGACCTTTTTGGACGTCACCTCGACCGTATGGTCGTCCACGATCCGGACGCTGACTGTATCCCAATAACCCGTGGCAGGAACTTTCTGATCTTTGCCATCGGCCTTGACCACCTTATATTCATCCCGAAACATCCCATCGGCGAGCGAAAACGCGATCGGTTTTTCGGCCGCGAAGTCGCGATTTTTGTCGGTATCAATGACCCAAGTACCGTCGAACGGACTTTGCGAACGAGACGCGCTGGGGAACAGAACCACTAAAAGCAATGCCATGGATGCGGTTCTCATGAGGGCACCTCTAAACTCCTATGGGGCGCTTCAGTCTACTCGGCTCGTCGTGAGGCCGACCTCGTTATGACATCAATCGGAAACATGGAGCCTAGTACCTAAATAGAAGGTTTTCGCCCTTTTTTACGGGGCATGAACCTTCATCATTGCGCTGCGAGAAGTTTGAACTCCGGGGTATGAGTTTCCGCTGGTTGTTCCGTGAAGACGCCTGTATCCACGGTCTCATAGAGTTCATCTGGGTTGGATGGGGACATTACGCCAGGCGGCGTACTCGGCAGCCGCGCAGCGACGGGTGCAAAGACATTTTCCCTCTCCTGAAATGCCTTAAGATTCTTGTATTCTGTCAGCAACACGATGCTATTTGGGTCACCTGGCTTAACATCAGGAATCCTGGCCCCCAACTCCGAAATTCGGTAATAGTTGAGAACCGAGCCTTGTTGCTTGGCTCCCTCCCGCACGAGCATCCAGTGCTTGTCTAAATAGCTGAGTGCCAGTCCTAACTTGCCAGGCTTCGCTTTAATGAATTCCAAGGTCCAAACTGGCTTATCCAGGACCAGAACACTTGGGCTTTGTGCCCCGGCAGTGAAACAAAGGCAGCACAGGACGAGAGCGGGAATTTTAAGTACTTGCATAAATTCACCTCCACTCGATGTCAGACGAAGCCGAAACGGAAAGGTACCATATTCCATCGGAAACGCGCGCAAACTCCTGATTCGTCGAGCTAACCGGAAAAGTGCGTACTATACCGATTCGGGGCAGGCGCACACGCGCAAAAATTCCGGGTCCAACTGCCCTGATTTGGTGCAATCCCGCGTCCAACTGCGTCCAAGGTTCGGTTTTGTAAGTCCTTTTTCGAGGAGCAAAAGCCAGCATTGGAACCAATCGGGTTATTGGAGCGGGCGATGGGAATCGAACCCACGTCCGCTAGTTGATGCTACTGGCTGTATCCGAATGAGGAACTGTGTGTGCACTGTCTAAGTTAGTAATTAACGTCGGTCGCCCAAGTCGCCTATTTAGAGGCCTGTTTGAAAACGCTAAGTGGTTGCAATGCCGCGACTTAAGTGATTTTTTACCTCGTTGCGAACGAGGCGCTCTCCCAGCTGAGCTACTCGCCCAGTCCTACCAGTTGATAAACGTATTGTACATCAGCCACTTACCGGATTTCCAGTTGGGACCATTGGGACCATATTCATGCGTTTTTTGCCAACTCAGACACGACTTTCCGCCGATATTCAGTCGGAAAATGTGTATATTTGCTGGTCGTTTTCAACGAGGTATGGCCCACCCATTTCTTGATCAGGTCACCAGGTACGTTGTTCTGCTGCAGAACTGAGATCCTACCGTGACGGAATGCATGAGTCGTCCCGATGGGAATCCCAAGTTTCTTGCAGAGTGGTTTCAGCACATGACGATTCACGTTATTTACCACAAAAGGAGTTTCGTGCTTTGTCTGGAAGACGCGACCACTCTGGCGATCGCCAAGGTAGCCCTTGACCATCATCATTGTGTCCGGATCGACATCGATCTGCCGATGACCCGCCTGCGACTTTGGAGTCACTTCTTCCAACCTGTAAGTGCTCCGTCGAATGCGAATCACAGACTCTTTGAGGTCGAGATCTTCGACATGGAGACCAGCTATTTCCCCGAACCGCATTCCAGTCGCAAACTGGAGAGCGAATAGAGGTTTATATTGGCCTTCTGCTGCATCGATGATCTTCTTCGCTTCCTCGGGGGTGAAGTAACGCTGTTCTTTCTCGGGAATGCCTGGCAATCTGATCGTCCACTCACGTGTGGGTTTCCCGAGGATCAACTTCAGGATCTTCCACACATTATGAATCGTCTTCGGTGCCAGTTTTCCCTCTCTCTGAAGTCCTGAAATCCATTCCTGGACTCTCTTCTCATCTATCATGTCGATGGGAAGAGCTCCAAAAGACGGAATTAGGTGCTTCTTGGCGATGTAGTGGGACGAGTCTCGGGACGACGGCTTGTGCATGGTGAGAACATTTTCTTCCCACCACTTCGCCTTCTGCGCGAACGTTTCAACAGGAGTGATTGCATGGTCCAGGTGAGTTTCGGTGTTAACACCCATCTCTTCCAGCAATGACCTGAGCTTGCGTTTCGCTTCAGGCTTCGTCATCTCCTTTCTCGGGCCGATTGCTATTGACTTACGTACCCGCTCCACTTGACCAGAGACGTCGCAATAGAACCGGCCATGCCACATATCACCTTTTGCAACTACACTTCCAGCTTGACCACTGCGCCTTGCCATGGATCTCCTCGATCCTTGACTCGACGCCTCTCTGTTGAGGGAGGCTTTCGCCTTCCCCAAACTCAATAAACCCTTTGATCCTACTAAAGCTGGGCTGGAAAGCAACTATCACCTTCCATAGCCATCCGCCCGGATTACTATCATTGACATTCGTGTTTGCTCTCCAGCCCATCATTTGCTGGGAGCTTCCCCCTTTGACGCCGTTAGGTGGCGCTTGTCTGCAAATGGAGGACTTTTCCTAGCCTGAAGGGATGGAAGCTGTCGTTTCCACCGAATGATCCCTGTGGGACTGAATCTAAGGCGTTCGCCTGAACCTAATATAGGAAACCGGACAATACCGGCTTTGGAGGCTTTCAGTTCGGGAGAACCGCTCCACCTCAAGAGCGACTCCGGCTAATAGACTGCCAAACATCGTCGGAGTAAGAACAAACATTGAGATAGCTCCTAGTTTTTGAATTGAACCGGGTGGGCTCGAAACCCAGAAAGGGAATCGCTCCCAACCTCGGAACTAGGGCTTCATCCGATTTGGAAATTCAGCCTCGCGCGTAGGCTAAAAATGAGAAAGCCTCCCGTGATGGGAGGCTTTTCGTGTTTCAGGTTGAGGATTTAGTATCGAATTGCTATTGGTAGCGCCCAGCGCTTTGCAGAGAACCGAAAATGCTTTCACAAGGACAATGCTTTAGTTCACGGACTTCCCGTATACTCTAGCGAGCCAGAGGGCTTGCGGTGGAAAATCAAGCGGCAATGGCGGGCTCGGCATTTGGTCGTGGCATGGCGGCTATCATCACGACTACTTTTGGCTTCATGTGGCTCGGATGGGGCTTCGGAGTTCGAGGTTTGCCAGTTGCGATGTGGGTGGGGTATTTTTCCGTGGCCGCCGCGCTAATGGCATTCGCCGTAACAGCCGTGCGGCAGGGCCGAAAAATGATGAGAGCACAGGGATGGTCGCGGAGCGATTTTTGGCAGAAGAGACGCAAGGCGTTCAGCATTGTAACCGTTCTTGAAGTTGTAGGCTGCATCATCGTGGTCATAATGGCGAACGTGTTCAGGCGGCCCGATTGGATCGCCGTAGGTATCAGCTTGGTCGTTGGGTTGCACTTTCTTCCCCTCGGCAGGATTTTTGGAGCCGCTTCATATTACTGGGTCGGTTCTCTGATAGTTCTTTGGGACATCCTCACTATAACCGCGTTGAAATCGTGGAATTTGACTGCCTCGGCGGCTATCGCGACTGGCGTGATTCTCTGGGCCTCCGCTATTTATGTCCTCATGCGATCTGTCCGCATCGTTCGTCTTGATGGCTGATTCTCAGCGCGCAGAGATGCGCCAGGCAAACTCCCGGCAAGTCCTCTGTACTTGTCTAGTACGAACATGAACGGTTTTGCCTGCCGGCTCAACCGGTCGATGCAACACCCCTCTGGTCATTTGATCTGGCAATACGTTTCAAGCGGACCGATCCTTGGGGTTGCAGTCCGCTTTTACCTAAGCAGGACGCCTTTTCTGTGCTTTTGTGCTCGCGGATGATTCTTAGTCGTTGGAATTCCTGGAGATGGTACTTCCTCCTAGTGTTGCGACGACCTATTGAGACCACCCCGTTTACCAGGGGCTATCGAGAATTTGCTTGGCCCTTCGAGCCTTGATTTGCGGCACAATTCAGGCCGATTCGCGGATCTGAATATCCTCCGAAATCCGCGTATTGATGTGTGCTAAGACACTATGCGTATTTTGGCAAAACACGAAATACGGACCGGGAGATTTTGTCGCGTGCTCCTTCATCCGATCGCACGCTGCGCCCAAGCCTTCGACAGCTTCGGCCATATCGCATCGTTGGGTGTGCTGCCTGAGAAAATATCGTATGCGGGGATTTTCACGGAGCACCTCCGCAAACTTGAGTTCTCGTCAGAAAAATCATTCCAACATTTGCAGCCTTTGCTTGTCAAGCAGGTGGAAACCTCGATTACGTCCAGTGGTCGGGGGCGCAAAAGACGGTTTGCAGTAAACCTGCCGCCCAATACAGGGTAAACGGTATTGCATTTTGCATAGACCGCATATGTAATCGTGTTTGCCTTAGGTTCGCCGCACGTACCCTCTGCCGATTTTTGCCCCTAAATTCGCGACCTACCCTCGGTGTCAGGGAGGCCGCCAAATTGTGCAAATATTAATCGTCGATGACAACACTCCTATTCGCAATTGCATTCGAGCCTTCATTGAACAAAAAACTGATTGGAAGGTCTGTGGCGAAGCCGAGAATGGTCAGGTTGCGGTTGAAAAAGTGAAAGACTTGAATCCTGAATGAATGCGCCTCGATATGACATTTTCTCGGGTCGCACCAACAAAGCCGCAACTTGGATCGAGTGTGTGGAAGGACGCCTATTTCGTTTTCTGCCTACATACTCACAAAGTCTTTGCCTCCGTTGATACATCCATCGAACTCGCCCAGGCGCCGCAAAATGACGACGACCGTAACTCACAGACCGGGCACAACTCTCGTGATGGAGGGCAGCCCTCGAACGACGGTCATCACTGAAATCTGCTATTCGACGTGATACACGCAAGCTGTCGCGCAGATTGTCTCCCGCATGGAGACATGCACAACTTGATCAGACTTGATCTGACAAGACGTGATTCGAAAGGATAAGGCGCGATAAATGAAAGGCCCGGTGCCGTTGCGCCGGGCCTTTTTATTGTGGTCGTCAACGTTCGACTGCAGGCAGCTGGGCGGCACGTTTGATTGGCCCGAATAATCCGACAACTTCGTATCATTACGGATCTTTTCCAGTAGAGCGCGTTAATAAGAACTAGCCGATTAGGCTATGATTTTTTGTCTTGAATGGACGCCAGATAGTTGCACAAGTTGTTGATGCGCCGACGCACGCCAGTTTCGTCACCGTTTTCTTGCATGGAAAAGACCGGCCCCCAGATGGGCATGTCACGCGAGCCGTGTCCGAGCTTTGGATCGCCAAAGCGCACCACGCGGCTAACATATTCTTCCGGGAATTTGCCATCGTGCCGAATAGTAAGTCTCCTCAGATTTGCCGGTGGTGTTTTCAGCTCCGATGCGGCAGGGCCATGGCCTCTACCGTCGGCCCCATGACATGCGGCGCAATAGTCCATGTACGTCAGCTTGCCGGACGCGAGATCGGGCGGAACGGCCTTTGTCGGCTCTGGAGTTCTGCGAGCCCAAGGCATCAGAATCAAAGCACTAACCAAGATAGTTTCGCGAATGTTCATTGACCGCCCCCACAAAGGCCCAAAGCAAAGAAAGCCTTCCACAATTCGTTGGGCCCCAATCCCAGTTTCGAGAACGCTGTAGATTCTACCTGAGGACACCCGCAAACTGAACCCAAGAAGTCTATGCGGTCAGATTGGTAGCGACCTTACACGGGCAGTCTAGTTAATCAGGGGTTGCCGACGAGATACGCTGCAGAGCCATCCGTGCTGAATCACTCCATCGGGCTGTTGTGTCCCAAGTCACTGACAGGTGTCTGCCATACCCCTCAGTGTTTTGATGTGGTGGGGTTCCCCTGTAATTAGGGACAGAACAGCCCTTCCGAATCCTTCTTGTTTTTGGGAACCTCACTGCAAGCGCGTCGCCCCCCATTTCGTATTGATCGGGGACAGGTTTGGAGTTCTTAGTATGGCCAACCTATATGGAATCGAGTCAGAGGACGTTTGCCGGGCGACCATCGACGGGCTTTTGGAAATGGCTCGTCGGGCTGAAAAAGCGATGGATGAGCGGAGAATTTCTGCCTTGAAGTCCTGCCTTGAAACTTACTACGGCAAGGGAAATACGCAAACAGCGCGTGATCAAATGTCCCCCATCGAACGCGCATTCTTCTGGCCCGCCGTCCGCGAGGCTTATGTAAAGGCTCCAAATCTCGCATCACCGACGACATGGCTGGAAGGTTTGTATGACGTCGCGTCAAGCCTGCGTTACTACCGACCTGAAGCAAAAAGGGATTGACCATGAAAATGGACCGATGTATCGGTAAGGAGCCCGAGCACCAATTCAAGGCCGGTGACCGCGTATCTGTCACGCTAAACACAGGCCTCGTGGATGGGACGATGAGGGCTATCGTGGAAAGAACTGACGATCTGTACCTACAGGTTGATTACGGGAACCATAAGACCGCGCTAGTGGAGTTGTGGCGGGTGCAGCCGAGGTAGAGTTTATGGGCGCTGTGTCAGCAGTTCATGCCACCCTTCGGACTGCGAATAGTTTTTGTTCTTGAGGCACTATGTCGAGGAGTGGGCGTAGTGGCAAAGAACCAAGTCAAATCTTACAAGGTCGGGGCGTGCCACAGTCAAGGGTTTTGCTGCATAGGCGATGATATGTGTCCCTAATCACTGCATGCCCTGCATTCTGTGTGGGAATGTACTGGGAGATGTAAATCAAGGCTGATTGATGGCGGAGATTGCCCTTAGCGCGTCTCCGCCTTTTTACCTATAGATCAGATTACGCTGTGAATCGAGATGCACAACCAAACCGAGTGGAACGTCGCAGTCACCCAATTTGCGGCATTCTGCTCGCACATTCCTCTCACACCAACGGAAGATGACATTTCGGAGTATCACGGCATCATCAAACTTTTTGAAGATGCCTACGAGCATGACCTTTCGCAATTCAGGATTGCGCCCGACCGAATATTACAAACAGAAACTGAGACGGGAGACTCACTGCAGGGCCGCTGGCAGACGCGCCAGCCTGTACCGATTGTGGAGTATCGTTATTTTCGCGGCCAACTCCGAGGGCTGGTTGATTTTCTTACAGGCGTTCTGAGCAGTGGTCTTTGTTAACAAAATCTATTTCAAGCGCGTTACCGTTTGCCGTAACTCCTCTAGTTCATTTTTCGCTTTAAGTCACTGATGCAACTGGCACATTCGTTAGATATCGGTCTAACGTCGTCGGTTGGCGTATACTCAGGTTGATGATGGGGAAAACACCCATGAAATTCTTCATGCCAGGAAAATCAGCGAAGAATGCCGAGACACTGTACCAAGGTTTTCGCCAGGAGGTTTCCGGCACAGGCGAAGGGCGAATTTATAGCCTCGCCTTCCTTGAGCGGATACACGGAAAATGGAAGGTACTCAAGGTAAAGGTTGGAAGCCTGGACCCACTCGAAGGCCGCATGGTGATGGCCATCGTAAAGACGAAAAGTTACTACTTCATCTTGGAGCAAGGCCGCGGAGATAATCACATGATGGTCGAGAAGACGGAAGTTCCACACGGTGGAGTGGAAGAATTTGAACCGTGAGTCCGCCCCGGCCCCGCACTTTCGGTCAGAGTCACGAGGGTGATCGAAGAGAAGTTGTGCAATAAACTGAACAACTCTTGAATTTTGCAGTTCCGATTTGCGTACTCGCTAGCTTCAGCAGGGCCTAGTTCCCCTTTTATCGCTTCTGCTTGCTCATCGAGGAGCCTATGAATGTCTTTCCGAATTTCTAGCGATTTCATATAGGCACGTCAAACTGACAGCGAACTTGGAGCACTTGTCAAGCAGCCACGCGAGCCTGCGAAGGGGTGAGCCCGAAGCGTACCGTCCACAACAACGGAGAGAAGTCGGTTCAACGCTGGAAGGATCATGCGGTCGTATTTTTCCGCGTCTTCGTGATTTTCCCAGAAGGTGTAGACATAAAACATTTTTCCGTTATCTGATAGGAGAATGAGTTAATCGCGAAGAAAGAGGCTGATGGCGTTTTGAGCCGACTGGGCGCTAGAATTGGCCAAATATGGCTGTTGAAGTGAATCTCGAGACGATCATCGAAGCACTCGAGCTGGCCGACGACTCGATCTCGTCCTTTCTGGACGTAGAAACGGGCGAAGTGCACCCGATCACAGCAGAGGAGTTCGATCTTGCTGAAGACCCGGAGACAGACTTCGAAGATTTGCCAGACTGGCAGCGTGATGCCATCGAACTTGCTCGCATTATCCAGCAAAAAGAGGGCAAGCGATACCTGGCTCTTCCCGACAAGTTTGACGTCCATGAGTGGGCCATCATGGACCGCTTCTCCGAATCACTAAAAATGGCTCGGTTGCGGAATGATCTTCATGCGGCTATTCGTGGCGCGGGCGCCTTCCGCCTGTTCAAGAATCTGCTTACTGAATACAACTTGTGGGACGCCTGGAATCGGTTCAAAGGGACCGAGCTTCGACAGATCGCTATGTAATGGTGCGAAGAGCACGGCGTCGTCTTTCGCCAAACGCAGCCTTAGCTACACCCTGCAAGGGTGTCAGGTCGTGGGTGTAGCGGTGTTTAATTGAGAGTTTTTTGGTTTTCCATCGGGTCTGACGACAGGCTGCCATTGGATCGGATAGCCTTTTCGATTACCGGGCCCCTTCTTGCCCTTGTCAATGATGTGGACTATGTCTCGCGTCGTTGACTTGTCGTTAGCGCCCTCCCGTTGCCGTTAAGCTGCCCCTCGGGAGAAAATCTCCTTCTTGTGCCCAACCCCTCACGGGCATAGAATCTCACACGCACAATTTCCATCCGCGCATGGTCGCAGTTTGGAGTTAGACCCATGCGATGCCTTCCTCGTAGTATCCGGAATACATTTCTGAGCGCCGTCGTGGTGTTGGGATGTCTTGCTTTGACGTCTTGCGGCACTACCTGTGTCGCCGGTATTTTCACCAATGGCGCCGGCATCATCCTCGTAAACTCAACTCCGCCTCCCGCCTGTCCTTTTTCGACGGGCATGGGTATGGTGAACGTCGCCGCTGGCAAATCGCAGATTTGCGAAATTTGCACTGCCTCCAGCCGAGCGCAACATATCTTCCTAACCCTCAAAAGCATTCAACTTCACTCCGTTTTCCCCGACTCTCCAAATAATCCCCAATGGCTCGAACTTGCCCCTCAACTCCTTCGTGAACCTCGCCAAATCGACCTGCTGTCCGATTCGACCCCGGAAATTCTCGTTCAAAGCGCATCCGTTCACGCAGGCACGTACCGCGAACTGCTCCTTCAATTCTTGCCGGACACTCCCTCCGACCCCGATGCGCTACCCTCCACAGATTTCTGCGGTCACAACCGCCGCAATTGCATGCTCATGGCTGACGGCCGCGTCGAGGAGCTTCATTTCACCGGCAACGGCGACTCGCCTGAGCTTCTCCTGCCCTTGCAATACAACGGAAGCAGCGCACTCGCTGTCGTGCCCGGCGCAACCGTCGATCTACGGTTCAGGCTGCAGCCTCAACAGATCTTCGCCGTCTCCCCGTCGGAAGGTTGGCAAATCCACTATATCCTTGTAGGCAGTGTTTCAGTATCGAGGTAGCAGCGCTATCTCACGCAGCTCTTGATTTCAAACTGTTCACTACATAATGTTCGAGCATTCTCGTGGATTGCCGCCAATCACAACCACAACATCAACATGCTAGCAGCGTGTTGCAAACCCTAGACCCGCTTCCCCCTAGCGCAAGATCAATCGGGAAATCAGACAAGTTCGGCCCCGTACCCACATGGACGGTTTCCACATTTATCGGGACCTTGGCCAATCTCTGCTTTGTTCCGAGGGCAACTAAGCGGACGCACGTACTCTCTTACCGCTGAGGAAGCTTGATCTCGCAGCAACTCCGATACGGTGGTTGATTTCGACAAAACGGGGGGCGGACTAATCAGGCTTTCCGGTGTAGTGTTCGGCGCTGTGAACTTCGGCGTGGTCGTCCAGCGACTCCAGATGAGTAATGATCTCCGCCGGCATCCCTAAATCCATCGGTAAACGCTCTTCCAGAATCGTTGCTGAGCGATGTGCTTCTCCGACCGGAGTGCCATGAGGAAATAGAAGGTGCACTTCGATAATCTGGCGATAGCCGGTAGTTCGGAAGCGCACTCCGTGATAATTGATCTTCAAGTCGGAGCAAATTTTATCCAGCTGTTCGCGGATCTTTCGCCCCGTGATCGGGTCGGAGTAGTCCAGTAAACCCACGGCCGAACGCCACACCAAAGGGCCACCGGACCATAGAATGTTCACTGCCACCGCAATCGCGACCAAGGGGTCCAGTGGTTTCCAGTGCGTTACCATTACCAAAGCCAATCCACCTACTACCCCGAAGCTGGTCCAGCTATCCGCGAGGACATGCTTACCGTCAGCTTCCAGAATCAGAGAACCGGTGCGGCGTCCAACTCGCAAAAGGTAATATCCAAGGCCGAAATTGAGAACTCCAGCAGCCAGCACTAACACGGTCCCGATGCCCAAATTTGCTAATTGAAGTCCCGCCAGCCACCTTTGGATGGCTGTCACCAGAATAGCGATGGCCGCCAAGATGATCATCGCTCCTTCAAATCCGGCGGAAAAGAAGGTAATCCGTTCGTACCCATACAGGAATCGAGGGTCAGCGGGTTTGGCACTGAGTTGAAGGCTAAAAGCGGCGAACCCCACAGCCACTACGTGGACGACCGATTCTGTAGCGTCCGAGAGAATTGCTGTCGAATGGGTCATGAAGTAGGCGGCAAGCTTGCCCAACATCATAAGCAGACCAACAATCAGGGAGAGACGAATCGCGAAACGAGCATCGCGCAGTCGTTGGGGTTCTGGTTGAGACCGGGATGGATTTCCAGAGTGCAAGTGCATCTTTCTGGAATATTCTTGATGGTTTCAGGGAAGCTGGTTGTGACCGCTGTCACGCCTAGTGAGACTTGGTCCCTACACATTCAAGGCGTGCGCTTAGGCAGGGTTACTTGTTTCGAGGTGAAAGGCATTAAAGCCATTGGAATCATCGGCAGGCAACTCCCTGATTAGTTGGGTGGATTTGACCTGCTCCCCGAAATTTAGTCCAGCCAAAACTTAGCTTCTCCGTGTATAAGACCGCGAGAGGAGAAGCGTCATGAAAAGGAGTCGCTTTAGCGAAGAGCAGATCGTCGGGGTGTTGAAAGAAGCGGAGGCTGGAGTCCCGGTGAAGGACCTCTGCCGCCGGGTCGGTGTCAGTGAAGCCACGTTCTACCACTGGAAGGCGAAGTATGGGGGTCTGGAAGTGAACGAGACCAGGCGGCTGCGTCAGCTGGAGGAGGAAAACGGACGGCTGAAGAAGATCGTGGCGCAACAGGCGCTGGACCTCGACGCGCTGAAGGTGGTGCTGTCAAAAAAGTGGTAGGCCCGCGGGCGGAACGAGAAGCGGTGCGTGTTGTGCGAGAAGAAGCAGGGCTTAGCGAGCGACGCGCCTGTGGGTTGATCGGGATGCACCGTGGGAGCTGGCGGTACCAGCGAAGGGAACGGAACGAAGCGGCGTTGCGGGCTCGGCTGCGCGAGCTGGCAGCCGAGCGCCCGCGGTTCGGCTATCGACGACTGTATATTTTTCTGCGACGGGAGAAGACCGAGGACGGAATGCTCCGCTGGCGGGTCAACCACAAGAAAGTGTATCGGCTGTACCGGGAGGAAGGGCTGGCGATGCAGCGTAGGAGGCGCAAGCGATTTCGGGCCGAAGCGCGGGTGCCGCTCGCGCTTCCGACCCGCGCGAACGAAATGTGGACGATGGACTACACGCATGACGAACTGGCCGGCGGGCGGAAATTCCGCACGCTGAATCTGATGGACGGCTACACGCGGGAAGCACTACGGATCGAGCCGGACACGTCGCTGCCGGGTCTGCGCGTGGTGCGGGTGCTGGAGGGGTTGCGAGAACGACGCGGAACACCGGCCGCAATTCAAGTAGACAACGGAACGGAGTTCACCAGTCGCGTCGTGGATCAGTGGGCGTATCAGAACCAGGTGGCGCTGCACTTCATCGAGCGCGGCAAGCCCACGCAGAACGCGTTCATTGAGAGTTTCAACGGGAAGTTTCGCGATGAATGTTTAAACCAGAACTGGTTCGTGGATCTCCGACACGCACGGGAGGTGATCGAAGCCTGGCGGGTGGACTATAACACCGTGCGCCCGCACAGCTCGTTAAGGTATCTGACGCCGGAACTGTTCGCAGCGAGTGTGGCCGCGCGCCCGGCGTCTCCCCCCACGCCGGGCGCTTCTATCGCCCCGACATGGAAAGGTTCGGATGTGCAGGAACCCCGGAGTGCTAACTTATGACTGGACCAAAAACGGGGGGCAGGTCAGAAGATTTAATTACCTCGCGTTCGGTCCTCCCAAGAACAAAAGTCAATCACAAATAGTCCCAACTTCGGACCCTGCAGCTTCTAAGTACTTGATTCTGATGAAATGCTCCGAAGAGGGAAGCTTAGCTGCAAGGTGGCTGCCTCAGATGTGTAGATGATGGCGGCTAACTAACCCGATCTATCAGGCGTTGCGCGGCGTCTGATTCTGACTTCCTCGATCACAAGAATTACGTCGCAGACAGCTACGAGTAAGACCGAAGCAAGGGCGAAACCGAACACCAGTGGCTCGCGCATGGTTAGATCGGAAAGGACCGTGAGAACGCCGTAGGGAAGCACCCAAGCGCTCAGCAAGAGCGCGCCAGCCAACATGAGGCCCCTTCCAAGCTTGCGGAAGCGCGGCTGCAAGAGCGTACCCACAACCATCACGCCGGGGTAGATCGAAAACGCAACGCCAAGAGCCAGCGAGCCGACCGCCGCGGTGAAACATCCCGTCGCAATAGCTAGCAATCGTGTTTCTAAAGAAACGACCGGAGACATTCGAGCTTCAGACGGTTTGCTGGGTTCGGACACGACGATAGTTTACGCGTTGATTCGCACCACACCGACACCAATCTCCCTGCCTTCTTGTTCTGAGTACTTCGCGCGCGCCTTCTCCGCGAGTCGTTTTGTTTTGAAGGGCTTCAATGGAAAGTGATCTCGCCATCGACGTACTTGAACAGTAGCCACTGCACAACGGATTTGGGCATCTCGAATTTATAGCATGGGCGCGGCACGAATTGCTGCTGAGGGCGAGATACACAGTACTAGTAGCCACTTTTCCGGTAACCCGCCAAATCAGATGGGATGAGAAGGCCGGTCTCCTTAGCGGGATGCGATACGCTCCCAATGTTCGACGTGCTCGAAGCACAATGAAAAGGAGACCGGCAATGGAGAAGATTAGCACTATGCGCACGAGTGGAAAAAACATTTTCCAGGGGCAACTGACCGTTGGATTGGATCTGGGAGATCGCTCCAGCGCGTACTGCGTCTTGAATGAAGCAGGAGAGATAGTTTTGGAGCACAAACTGGCGACCACACCGGAAGCCGTGAAGCAGGTATCCGGTAGCCTGCCGCGGTGTCGCATCGCCATGGAGACGGGGATGCATTCTCCGTGGGTGAGCCGACTGTTGACCGCGCTGGGGCACGAGGTGATCGTGGCACACGCCCAGAAGGTGCGCTTAATCACCAAGAGCCGACGCAAAGATGATCGCCTGGATGCGCGATCGCTGGCCCGGCTGGCCCGAATCGATCCCGAGCTGCTGAGCCCGGTGAAGCATCGCAGTGCGCAGGCGCAGTTGCACCTGACCGAGATCCGTGCACGAGCAGTACTCGTGAGCGCGCGAACTGCCCTGGTGAATGCCGCACGAGGATTGGTGAACTCCTACGGCGAACGGCTGCGCCAGTGTGGCACGGAACAGTTCCGTCGGGAGGCTACGAGTGGATTAAGCGCGGGATTGCGTGAGGCCTTGGAGCCGCTGTTGCGCGAGGTGGAATCGTTAAACGAACGCACCCAGGAATATGATCGGCGGATTGAAAAGATGGCCAAACAGACGTATCCGGAAACGGCGCTTCTCAAACAGGTGAAGGGAGTAGGAGACCTGATCGCCACGACCTATGTGCTGACCCTCGAGGACCCGCATCGCTTTCGAAAGAGTCGCGACGCGGGATGTTTTGTGGGCTTGCAGCCTGGGCGGAGGAACTCGGGCGAGAGTGAGCCGCAGATGTGCATCAGCAAAGAAGGGGACGAGTATCTACGGACGCTGCTGGTGCAAGGGGCGCACTACATTTTGGGACCTTTCGGGGAAGACACTGACTTGCGTCGCTGGGGGCGGAAGCTCTCAGCGCGAGGAGGGAAAACCGCCAAGAAACGAGCGGTGGTGGCGGTAGCACGGAAGCTAGCGGTGCTGCTGCATCGGCTGTGGGTGAGTGGAGAAGTGTACGAACCGTTGCGCAATAGCCAGAAGACGATGAACGCAGCGGCATAGAAAACCTAGCAGAGAAGAGTTTGTAACCGAACAGCTGAGCTCGACCGCCGAGTTTAGGCGACTGCGACTAAGTCCTGAGCCCAAACTTCTCTCCTAAAGAGAGAGGCAGAGGACGCAAATCAGGTGGCAGCGCCTACTGAATCAAGAACATCCAACTTGCACCGAGCGAACATCGCTCACAAAGAGTGCGGATGGAAGGGGGGCGACAGAGGCGGCTTGGCTGAACGGGAAAAGAGAGAAAAACTCATGGAAAGAGCAACACACTCTTGACAGGGACCGGCCTTCTCATGGAAGGACTTATCGTGTCGAGAAATGAAACCTGCCTTTAAATCCATCACCTAGTCGGAGATTTACACTGCGAGCCTGCGAGCACAAGACGGAGGGAGCCACTCAAAGTCCCGACCGAATTCCATGCCGACGAATTTCCGGACGCAGACTTCGTTTCGCGCCAGCGGATTCCATTCTCTGTGTTGAACGTGAATTGTTGACTGTAACATTGGAAAAAGGATGCCTCAACCGTGAATTCCATGTCCTCCGGTATGGGTAGAGTAAGCTCGCCGTATTTATCCGTGTGGAAACCGCCCCCAAAAGAGTACCCGCCCGATTTGCCTGAGAGGTTCACGCTCGCATTTTCGGCTGGAGCGCCGTCGGCAAAATTAACAGAGATTTTCACTTCGCTGAATTTGGCGTAAGGGGGCAGCTCGGAATGGATGTGCCCTGTGGCTTCTATGTTGAATTGCACGCGGCAGCCATCTTCCGAGTAGACCACGTGAAGTATTTCCGGATAGTTTGTGGGGCCGAGCTTCACCGGCGACAGGCACTGCATGTCTACTTTATCCTGATTCTTCTCGCGAATGGGCATACCCATCACGTAGAATTCCTCACCGGCTAGAGCAAAGATAGAGGTGATGCCATCGGAATTGGTCGTGCTTCCCGAACCTAGGCCCAACCCGGAATAGTTCGTGCCAAGAGCTTGACCAACGACCGGCCTTCCATTTTCAAAAGTAGCTTTGACAGTGATATTCACGATTTTTGACGCATTGGGCGCGTTTATATCGACATCAGCAAAATGGTCGGCGCCTGTGATGACGAATTTCTTGGCTTCCTCGAAATTCGTTGTACCAGGAAAATAAGTAGTGGGGTACGGGGCAGCGACCCGTGGCGCCCCATCTTTAATAATTCCGATGACATACTCACCCGGTCGGACACCCACGATTTCGTAACGGCCCTGACTATCGGCCTGCGTGCCGCTGTTGAAGTGGCCAGACAAATTCTTGGCCGTCACTTGTGTCCCCTCTACAGTCACACCTGGAGGCAAAGTGATGCGGCCACTGATGGTGGCATTGTTCACGGCATAGAGCACCGCAGGCATACATCCGTGGGGGTAAACGGTGAGGTCTTCGGGGTCCCAAAGTCGCAGCGTCTCGGGTAATGCAACCTCGACATGATATACACCGGCTGGCATTTCCGGAATCTCGAACTTGCCTTGAGCGTCGGTGATTACGGAATAGTTTTTTAGCTGGTTCTTGAAGCCGATCGTGATTCCCGACAACGGAGTCAAGTTGTAGAAGTTTTCCGTTTGCGCTAATTCGCCAAAAATGCTGCCAGTGCGCTGACCGCCCCGGAGATCACTTAAGAAGGCGAGTTCGTCGGGCTCTATAACCGAGAGAGGTTCAGTTGCACATTGTTCGTTGATACGTGGCGAATCGGGATCAGCGGCATCCCGGTCGGTAAAAAAGAGGTAGGTCTCGCCCTCTCTGAACTTCTGGTAGAAAAAGGAAACAGCAATGGGGATTTCTCCAGAGGCCGTGCCGCGGTAGAGTTGCGATACCTGCACCCGGATGTTTCCGTCTTTGTCCATCTTCGACAGCACACGGCTCGTAAAGATCTCATCATCGGAATTGGCGAGCTCGCAGACTCGGTCCGGTGGCCCCACACACTCTTGTGCGAAAGCTCTGCCACAAGGCGAGACCAGCGGAACAGCAGCTAAGAAAAAGGCGCTAAGGTGAGATCTACGCATAGTCCCGACCGGCCACACAAACGATCTCGACGGGTAAGCACAATTGTAACAATCAAGGTGCACCTAAGTTCGTTTCTTGAAATGAGACGTGCAAGAAACAATAACCCATCGACGCGACAGCTACTTCAGGCTGTCCTACGAAGCTCAAGCTACATTTCTGACAATTGAGAGTCCCGCTGTCGTGGAAGAGCCCGTAAGTCCTGATTAACGGTGCCGGCTCAGACGGTCGACGCAACACCCCTCTAATCGCTTGATCCCATAACGTTTTCAAACAAAGCCGATCTCCTAGGCTGTACTCAGTCAGACCTAAACAGGGCAGTGTTTTCTTTGAATCAACGCTGGCGAACGACTTTAGCCTTTGAAATTCCTGCAAGTAGACTTCGACCTAGTGTTGCGTCGACCCATTGAGACCACCGGGCTTACCGGAGATGTGGGTACTGGGACGCGCCTGTCCGGTCAGCGAGCTGCCGGGCGGTGCCATTCCCAACTGTCCCGCGTTTGTGGTAAACCATGATCGGACGGATGTATGACAACTGACTGTCTGGAGGATAAGAAATGAGCGAAAATGAACACCCGGACCATCTCCAGTTAACGAGTTTGCTGCAACAGGCGAAGCCACTCATGGAGCCAATGTTTCCTGACCAGAAAAAGAGACGGGTCGCTGACAGTCCACTTGCTCAGGAGATATCAACGATTCTCGCGAAGCACCCTGAGTATTACGACGAGATCAGCGCGCACGTCGGCAGTATTTTTCCCAAACCAAAAAGCTAGACGTGCTTTCATTGACGATTTTTACAGTGAGCGCCTACGCTCACCTCGAAAACTTCAACCCACTCCGTCAGATCATCTCGCCGATCAACGATAATCTTGTCCCACGTCAAGGTTAATTTCTCAATTCCTTTACGAGTCAGCATGCCCCAAGGAAGAGGCCTGCGATGTTAATTGGTCAGGGTCAAACTGTCGCAGGCCGAGGGTGAAGAAATGACTGTAGAATTGGCCGAAGCGTATCGTTCTGCGGAAATCGTGTCTGTCCACAATTGTACACTCCTATGTCGGATACTTGGGGTACCACCTATTCCTCTGTTAGTTGACAATGCCTGCGAGGGTCGAAGGACCAGTCGGGAATATTATAGGAATCTGCCTGTAACAAACTATCGATAGAATGACGATATGCTCCCCCGCATCCAGCCCATGCGCTTGCGCATCGCTAAGCCTTTCAATGATCCCGACTACATCTTCGAACTGAAACACGACGGCTTCCGTGCGCTCGCGTACATCGAAGATCGGGAATGTAAACTCGTTAGTCGAAATGCAAACCAGTTCAAATCGTTCGAATCCCTAAGGAAGTCCCTAGGCAAGCTAAAAATACAGAACGCGATATCGCTACAGGACGGAAAGCGACCTGGATGACCTTGTGAACGAAAAGCTCTCGGGCAAAAGGCAGGTAGACATCCTCAATATACTCAGTGAAAGGGTCAGACGAGCGCGGGCACTTCGCCGCCTCCCGAACAGTTCTGCGCACCACCTTCGCCATATTCGGCTTGTCCGACTCCATCGGCTCGATCAACAAAACGGGGGCCGAATCAAAAATTGTACGAGGGTGCCATTCACTACCGTCCCGTAGGACATGGGCAGGCACCCTCTGGCAAAGGGCATTCCGTGGCCCACGTATAGTATTTTGTGGATAAGACGATCTAAAGATTAGTGTACTGGCCCGCGGGTGTGAGAATTCAAATTGACCCTCAGCCGACCGTCAAAGATTTACACGCCATGTCGTGCGGGCGTTCGCAGGACCTTCAAGTCGACACGAGCTGATAGAGAGATTTTACCCGGAGCATTCCTTCCCATGTGGCCCGGAAGATCCTGCCCCTTGTCACCTAATGGCGAAGCTCGCAGAATCGCCCATCACAGTCTTCCGCGAGGGGGAGGTTGGTTAAGTGTCCACTGACTAGGCCCGGGTCTCTTAGGACGAATTCGTCATGTTCAAAGGAGTTCGACATGCGCGTGCTGCTAGTCGGTTTTCTGGCTGCTCTCTGGTTTGCCGGGGTCGCCAACGCCCAGACCATCGATGGTAACTTTTCCGAGTGGAGTTCGGGTGAAATCATTGGCACTGATCCCGCAGCCAACGTCAACCCCACCGATGTGGCCGACTGGCTGACCTTGTGGGCCACCTTTCAGAACGGCAACCTGTTGTTCAGCTACCAGACCGTCCAAAACATCGATTTCAACAATAATGCCTGGCGTTACGAGGTGCTCCTCGACACCGATTCCAATCCCCTTACCGGCTATCGCGGAGCGGCCGGAAACTACAAGCTTGGCGCCGACTATATGGTCGAAGGAGGTACGATCTATCGCTACACCGGGACCGGCACCAATTGGTCGTGGAGCTATGTCGGCACTACCACTTATGCCATCAGCGGCAATCTTCTCGAAATGGCGGTTCCCGCCGCCAGCCTGGGTATCACCGCCTCCACTTGGATCAAGATCCAACTGGTGGGCAACAATGCTGCCGGCCCCGACTTCGTCCCCAAAGACATCGCGGGCTTCTCCTATCCGCGGGACCAGGTCGTATTGGACTGCGACTTCAGCCCGTGGTCCGGTATTAACCCTCTCGGAACCATCCCCGCCGGCAATACCAGCGATATCGTCGACTGGACCGGGGCATGGGCTCTCAGCCAGAATGGAACGTTTTACCTGAGCTACACGACGGCGAGTCCCATCGACTTCACCCACAACGGCAGCCGTTACAACGTGCTTCTGGACACCGACAACAATCCCAACACCGGTTACGTCGGACTGCCGGGTGGGGCTGGCGCCGAGTATCTTATCCAGGCCGGCAATCTCTATCGTTATGCGGGCACGGGCACTAACTGGGCCTGGACCGAAGTAACGCCTGTGACTTACTGTGTCTCGGGCAACCAAGTCGAACTGGAGGTGAACGAGCAGTACTTGGGGGTATCCAGCGGCAATTACACCCTGGGAATACGCCTGTTCGGCGACAATCCCACGACGTTGGACCTGGCGCCGGCCCAGGGGCCCGGATTTGAAACTACCTTGGTGAACGTGCCTAAAGGAGAACTTGACCCTGCCTTCGGTTCCGGCGGCTGGGGCGTGACGAACTTCTCCGGCGGCAACGACTCCGCCTCCGGAGTAGCCATCCAGAGCAACGGCGACATCGTCGTGGTGGGCACCACGTCCAACCCGGCAAGTACGCAGGGCACCAACTTCGCCGTGGCCCGTTATCTCACGAACGGTACGCTGGACACCAGTTTCGCCGGGACCGGCAAGGTCTCCACCGACTTTTTTGGCGCCAATGACTCGGCCAGCGGCGTCGCGATTCAACCCAACGGAAACATCGTGGTGGTGGGAACAGCGACGAATGGCACCGTAACCGAGTTCGCTCTGGCCCGTTATCTGCCAAATGGAACCTTGGACCCCAGCTTTGGCGATAACGGCAAGGTGGCCAATAGCTTCCTGGGCGCAAGCGATGTAGGCGACGGGGTGGCGATTCAGAGCAATGGACAGATCGTTGTAGTGGGGAACGACGGTGGAGGTGGCCACTCTGTCCTGGCCCGGTATAACAGCAACGGCAGCTTGGACACCAGCTTTGGCACCGGCGGGTATGTCAGTGTCAGCAATCCGGCATTGGCCGTCGCACTTGCCCTGCAAGCGGATGGAAAGATCGTGGTCGCCGGCGGCGGTCTCGTCGGCTCTGTGGGCCGTTTCAATCCTGACGGCAGCGTCGATACCACCTTCGGCACCAGCGGGGTCACCGCCTTCCCTGGCGCGGCAACTGCCGTTGCCCTGCTGCCGAGCGGCAACAGCCTGTCAGTGGGGTGGGTAGGTCCGGTCGCCAACACGGTGGTGGGACAGCTTACCAGCCTGTTGTTCGGAGAGCTTAACCCGGACGGCCAGTACGTAGCGCAGCTCTCGAGTCAGTACATCGAAAACGTCCCTTATTTAGCCGCGCTGGCCGTCCAGTCCGACGGCGAAATTGTGGCGGTCGGCAGGTTTCTGCCGGGAAGTACATCATCTTCAGACTTGGCTCTGACGCGATTCAACGACAACTTGGGATTTGACTATAGTTTCAGCCCCGTCACGGGGCTTGTTTATGGCAATACCGTCCCCCTTTCGGTAGTGGCCGCCACGAATTTCCCCGGCTATAACGCTGCAGGAACCGCCATGGCGCTACAGGCGAACGGAGACATCGTGGCCGTGGGAACTGTGACCAACGCCAAAGGAGGTACGAGTTTCCTCATAGCCCGCTATCGCTAGCCAGAGTCCGGCTGAATGCTCAGGGGGATTTTGAATGCAATCGCCGATTGCAACAATTAAGTTCCTGCTCACGAAAATCGGGTGACACATTGGGTGTCAGGGTCGAAAATTCCCTCCTCAGGCGGGAGTCACTACAGGTTCGACTCGGTAGCCAAGCATCCGGAGTGTACGGATCATTCGCGAGGTGCGGACTCGGTTGGCCCTTTCGCTCACGGAGAGACTGCGTTCCTGATAGCGAACACCGTTCTGCCCCTTCTTTCGGTGCCGCGTCTATGCGCAGACGCTGCTCTTTTATCTTTTGTGTATAGCCCCACACAACAGCGGCAATTGCTGAAAAGCACGTCGGGCTTTTGTTTTACCTCTAAGGTCTGATTGAACGAATGGCAAATCCACATTCGGAACAAGGCTGCCAAGTAAAATAGGCTACGTCTACGGATCGATAAAACGCCAAGCCTTATACCGGTGAGGGTCTGCCTCCAAGGTTATCGGAACAGGGGGGCGTGACAAAGGGCTCCAGCGACACGGCTCCTAGCGGTTCTTTATGTTTCTGGCGATCCGTCGGAACAATCGGAACGCCAGCCACAGCAAAACTTTGATGTGAGATTCGCGATCAGACATATCTTCATCCTTTCTGGCCCGTTGGGACCAAAGTTGGGACCATCTAGACGCTGTTTTTGGAGATAAAAGAAAGGAAGGACTGGACGCTAAGAGGCGTCAAGTCAGTAAGTTAGGAAGATTTATCTTCCATTTTACTCTGGAGCTACTCGCCCACGAGTAGCATTTGAATTTTAGCAGAGCCTCCCACACTTTCCAACGCGAGCCCGCCGCCGCTCTGCCAAAAGGAATAACGGGCGCCGGTTTCGCGCCCGTTATTTGAAAGACGAGTGAATATTCGCTTAGGGTTGATTCAAGTGGGAATTCGCGCCGCCGCGTTGCGCCACGATCTTCCGGGCATTTTCGTACAGGGCCCTGGCCTGCGGAATTGCCTCTACGGCCTTCTGCACTTGCGGATCGGCATCCAGCAGTACCTTGAACCCTTCCTGGGTGCCGAAGTTCGACATGAACACTTCCTGCTTGATCTTGCGCTTCACCCAATCCTGGTTCTCGTCAAACTCGGCTTCCGTATATTTAATGTTGTGTTTAGCCAGGTAATCGCGGAAATCCTTCGTCACTTGGTCATCCACATCGAAGTTGTGGGTGATGGCCGGCCGGGTTCCCAGAAAATAACGCGTAAACCCGCCAACGCCCTGCTCTTGCGGAAAGAACACGTCTTCTCGATACAATTCGTCCTGAAACTTCGTCGGTTTCGGCATATCCACCACGATGTCCGGGGTGATTCCCCCGCCCCCCGTCACTTGCCTGCCGCTATCCGTCTGCCGGATCTCCGTAGGATGGTCGGGAACCTTGCGTTCATAGTGATATTCGTACAACGAAACAGATTTATAGTCGCGCTGAATCAGGCGCCCACTCGGGGTGTAGTAGCGCGCCGTAGTTAACGCCAATCCAGTATTTTCAGACAAAGGGGTAACCGTCTGCACTAGCCCTTTGCCGAAGGTAGTCTCGCCTACAACCAGGCCGCGGTCGTGGTCCTGTACCGCTCCGGTCACAATTTCCGCCGCCGAAGCCGAATTATTATTTACCAGAATCACCAGCGGCACGGTTATGCCCTGGTTCCCGCGAATCGCATAGAACCGTCGTTCCGGCGCGCTGCGTCCGTGATAGGAAACGATAAGCTGATTCTTCTCCAGGAAAATGTCTCCAACGGCGACCGCTTCATTCAGCAAGCCGCCCGGATTGTTCCGCATATCCAGGATCAAACCGTCCAGGGAATTTGCGCCAAGCTGTTTCAGGGCGTCAGAAATTTCCCGGTCGGTAGTTTCGTTAAACTGGGTCAGGCGCACATAGCCGATGCCCGGACGGAGCGTGGTCACAATATCCACCGAATGCCGGGGAATCTCGTCGCGCGTTACGCTGAAAGAAAGCGGGTCCGTCCAACCTTCACGGCTAACTTGAATCTTGACGATGGTGCCTTTCGGACCCTTCAGCATGTCGGCCACTTCGGTGGTCGACAGTCCCTCGGTGGACTTGTCGTCCACCTTGGTAATCACATCGCCAGGCCGCAACCCAGCCTTGAAAGCCGGCGCATCCACGTACGGCGAAACCACAATCGTGTGATTGTCCTTGGGCGCCACCACCATGCCCACGCCGTAATACTTCCCGCGCTGATCCTCCCGCAGCAGCGCGAACTGCCGCGAATCAAAGAAATTGGAGTGCGGGTCCAGCATGCGCAGCATGCCTGGGATCGCCCCCTGGTACACCGCCCGGTCCACGTCCACCGGTTCCGCGTAATTCGATTGCACCACGTCCAGAACGTTGGTAAAGCTCTCCACCGACGACCGGAAATCGTCGGTCGACGACGTCGTTGCTCGCACAGATGGGCCGTAAATGGCCCCAAGGATAGCGGAGACAAACAGCACCACTACGATAAGCAGTAATCCGCGTCGCTCTGGATTCATGAATCCCCCCGCCTTTCCCCTAAAAAGTCAGTATAACATGCACGATGCCAATTGCTCCTTTGACACGGGTGCATGCCTTTCTTTGATGCTGGGACGGTCACTATTGGTTTGGAGTGTCTTGGCGGGGGGTAATGCACATCCGCGAATCGACGCTACCGCGGGCTTCTGAAAAGGTAGGGGGGAAGGGCGTGCGTGCGAGTGTCCGGGGCATGGGGTAGTGAGTGGGTACGTAGCGGGCTTTTCCACAGCGACGGTTTGAGATCTTCGAGGGCGCGAGGCTAGGGTTGTTCTGGATGTACGAGGTGTCCAGGGCTGCGCTCTTGGCGTCGAGTTTGGCTTGATCGAGTTCCTTTTGGAGCTGGTCGATGCGTTGCTGGAGTTCGGCCTGCGTGGGCCAGTTCGGCTTCTGCGGTGCTTGGGCTGAGGAGGTCAGCGCAAGAAAAGCGAGCGCGGCGCTTAGGGATAGAGTGAGTAGGCGGCTGGGTTTCACGTTTGGACTCCCTCGAAGAGCACTCTACTTTTTCTTTGGGGCTGGTGTCCAGATGTGGCGGCGTAAGAGTGGCTACGCTCCGAAGAAGGCTTCTCCTTCGTGGTTGCCGACAAACTTGCTGAAACCGCCATCGGCGCAGTAGTGATTGGTGCTGTATTCAGATTGTCCGATCTCGGGGGCGAAGTGATGGAGGATTGCCTTGGCGTCGACAGCGCCCTTTCCAACGACCAGGATGTGTCTGACTCCCCGTCCCCGTACGGGAAGATGATCTCGGAGGATTTGCAGGAAGTGAGCTTCTCTGGCCTGCCAGCCGATGAGTAGGATTCTTGTAACGGAGGGAAGCAACTCCTTGAGATGAGTCAGGTGGCTGCGGGGACACGCGAAGGTCTCGTCAGTCTTATTCTGCACTGGGATGGCGATAACTGGGAACAAGGTTGAGCCGGAGGGGTTGGCGTCCGCAGACAACGGGTCGTTGGATCGGACGAACTCGTCCGTTAGCTGAATGCCGTTCGCGTCTTCGATTAGGCCCCGAGGTCTCATTATGTCCCCGGGAGGCAGTCTGACGACTCTAGACCAGTCGACGGAGCCGTGCGGTTTGAAGAGTTTTAGAGTTTTGTGTGCGTTGAATTGGTGTTCTGGTTCCTGTGGATGGTAGTCGAAGGATTCGAGAGCACGGTCGAGCAGTAGGTCGTAGTTGAAGGTGACCAGGCAGATGGGTTCGCCGCTCCTGTTGAGGCGCAAAAACTCGCCGATGAGCGGGGCGTAGTTCGTCACCCCGTCAGTTTCGGCAAGCCATCTGTTCGTGACCTCGAACAGAAGATCGCGAAGATAGTACTTGATTGAGGCGAGTTCCCGCAGGCGCTCCGGATAGTCTTTGGCCTCTTCCTGCAGTTGTTCCAAGACTTCTTCGACGCTTTTGTGTACGGGGCGTTTGCGGAGGTAGGGAAGGATGTGGGGCAGTTTCGGATATTGTTTGACGATGTGGCTGAAGGCTTGTTTTGGATTGCTGAAAAGGTCGTTCGCGAGCGGAGGGCGCCACGATTCACGAGGGTTCGCCTCGTCCCGCGGTGGCGTTGGGAACTCCGGGGATGAATCGAAGGAAGCGCCCGCACCGAAGATGACCATCAGCATGAGCGCAGTATATACGAAAGCGTTCAGGTGTCCACGTGGTTAGCGGGGCTTATCGATGTGGATTGGGCGCATGGCTAGACGAGCGACTAGGCGCGGGAGGGCGAGGCTGCTGGAGCGTGCGGGTTTGCGATTTGCGCCGCGGCCGCGGTGTACGCACCGGCTTGGCTTAGCGGGTGGCTTCGGGGAGGAGGTCAGCGGCGGTTTGGTGAGTTGGCTGGGTCACTCTCGTCACAGAGGCTACGGCGTGTGGACCTTGCTGGGCGTAGGCGAGTGATGGTGACTGAAGTGTTTTCTAATCTGTTTGGCGCGGGTGTATTGGTCGAACAGCATCGAGAGGGGAAACAGGGCGAGACTCATGAGCGTTCCGCCAAGCAAGATTCCTACACCCGCAAAGTCTGCAGTGGAGTGAGTGGACTCCCAAAGGAGGACGGAGCCCGCCGAGCACAACAATACCAAAGGAGCGATCCAGGGGAGTCTGTGCGTCGTCGTATTCATCACTGAACCTTCCCGGACAACTCCAGTTTCCCACAAGTATATGGTTTACTGTGGGCACGGTGCCGATATGGTAACGCCTGCGGGTCCGCGCCCGGGCCGAGCATCCCGGCGGTAGTTTTTACGGAGTCGAGGTGTCTGTTGGCGTTCTGTGATGTGCTGTTCTATGATGCGAAGAGGGCACCTTAAAGGCACCCCAGAAACGCTTAATTTTAACCATGCTTAGCGTTCCCCACATGATTGTGGTTTTCCTGGTGGTCCTGGTGGTTTTTGGGCCCCAAAAGCTTCCAGAACTTGCCCGCAGCTTTGGAAAGCTCATGGCGGAGTTCCGCAAGGCCTCCAACGATTTCAAGAGCGCTTTCGAGGAGGAAATGCGCGATTTGGAACGTCAGGCGCGCATCGCCGAGCTCAAAAAACAGGTCGCTGAAGCCAACGCCGCCGCCGATGCCGCCGTCCGTAACACGTCGAATCCTCCCGAGCCTCCACCGGCTACAGCCATGACGCCATTAGCGCAAGCCGCCGCCAACAGCCAGTCCAGCGATTTTCCAATAGCTAAACCGGTTCCCGAAGCCGTTCCTCGGTTGGACGGTGGCAGCCCCGAAACAGAAGCACAACCCGAAAATAAGGCGGAGCAAGCAACAGAAAATCCTCCCTCACATGACCAACAGCAGCCAGCTTGACAATTCCATAGCAGCCCGGATGGAGCAGGCCGGCGGGCAGATGACCTTCTTCGAGCATCTGTCCGAGCTTCGAAAGCGCATTATCAATTCCTTGTACGCCATCGGCATCGGCGCGTTTGTCGGCGTCTATCTCTCGCAGCGCTTCATTGGATTCATCACTCAACCGATGCTGAAGGCTTTGAAAGATGCCGGTCTGCAACAAAAACTGATTTACACCCATCCCGCCGGCTACCTGAACATGATCATTACCATGGGCGTGTACCTCGGGATCGTGCTGGCTTCCCCCATCGTCCTTTATCAGCTTTGGCTTTTTGTCGCTCCGGCTCTTTACAAGCACGAGCGCAGCGCCGTCACCGGCTTCCTGTTTTCTACGGTGTTTCTTTTCTTAGCCGGGATCGCATTCGGTTATTTCATAACCTTGCCCTACGTTCTCCGGTTCCTGGTCAGCTTCAAAGGGCCAGTAGAGCCAATGATTAGTATCAATGAATATTTTGATCTGATCCTGATGATCTTGTTAGGCCTTGGCTTGGTGTTTGAGCTGCCCATCCTGATTTTCTTTTTGTCTTTGTTCGGCATCGTCACTCCAAAATTTCTCTGGCACAATTTCCGCTACGCGATTTTGATTATTGCTGTCACGGCGGCCATAATAACCCCCACGCCCGATGCGCAAACCATGCTTATTTTCATGATGCCTATGGTGCTCCTGTATTTCGTTGGTATTGCAGTCTCCGCGCTGGTAGTGCGCAGACGCAATAAGCGCCTGGCGGCGGAAAATGCCGGGCCATCCACATGACGAAGACCCAAATGTTTTCGCGCTTCGTGCTGGGTTTGACGATTTGCTTCGTGCTTCTCACGCTGGGGTGCAAGGCCGGCAATACCGCCCAACCCTCAGAGCAGCCGCCCTTCATGAGCGCGGTGGCCGGCAAAGTCCCGGCAATTTCGCCCGCCGACCAAGCCCCTGCTCCGGATAAAGTCGACGGCTTCGATGGCATGCGCGCTTACGACCAAGTTCTCAAGCAGGTAGGTTTCGGCCCTCGTCCCGCAGGCTCACCGGCCCTCGCGAAACTGCAGGACTATCTCCAGTCGGAATTGAAATCCTACGGCTGCAGCGTGGATACCGATTCCTTTTCCGCGGACACTCCCGCCGGCCGGCTGCCCATGAAAAACATCGTGGCTAAGATTCCAGGCACCAGTCCGGGCATCATCCTCTTAGGCACGCACTACGACACCAAGCGTATCGACAATTTCGTAGGCGCCGACGACGCCGGCTCTTCCACCGCGGTGATGCTCGAAATCGCTCGCCTTCTTTGCCCGCAAAAGCAGCCCCAGAAATACGCGGTGTGGATCGCCTTTTTCGACGGCGAAGAAGCCGTTAATCTACAGTGGCAAGACCCCGACAACCGCTATGGCAGCCGTCAAATGGCCGCACAAATGGCCACTAACGGTGACCTGAAAAAAGTGAAAGTTATGCTGCTTGCGGACCTGGTAGGGAACAAAGACCTGATTCTGAAGCGCGAAAGTTTTTCCACCAAGTCGTTCACCGATCTAGTGTGGAAAACCGCGCAACGTCTCGGTTACGCCACGGTCTTCGTCAACCAATCCTCGGAGGTGTCCGATGACCACTTGTCTTTTCTCTCCCGCGGTGTCCCCGCCGTTGACTTGATCAACATGGACACCTCGGCCACCTACTGGCACACTCCTCAAGACACCCCCGACAAAGTGAGTCCCAAGAGCTTGGCTATCGTGGGCCACACTCTCCTCGAGACCATCAAAGAACTGCAAAAGAAGTAAGCGCAGTTAAAACGTAGAGGGAGTGGCTTGAGGTTGCATTATAAACCAGCAACCAGTCGCCGTTAAGATTAGAGTACTGTCACCGTGAGGCCCGTCATTCGGGTGACTGTATCCTGCCACGATCACCGGCTAGCGGCCGCAGTCGCCCCAGGTTTCCACTTATTCAGGAATGCCAGAATATCCTCCGGCGCCATCGAGCGGGCCGCCTCAAATTCGCCGCGCTTCTGACTGAACAACAGTTTCCCATCCGAATCCAACACCGCAATCGCCGGCACGCCCTTGTTCAGCGGCACATCGTACTTTTGTGCCACATCCAGGTTTTTATCCATCTGCCCGATGTCAATGTGCACCACCACAAACGACTTATTCAGGGTTGGCGCAATCTCCGGACTGTGAAACGCTTCGTCCAACACATGGCAATCGAAGCACCAATTCCCGCCAAACACCACCAGCACCCGTTTGTGTTCCGCCCCAGCCTTGTGTACTGCCTCGGCGATCTCCTGGTTCGCATTTCCGTTGGGATCATAAATCTCCTTGTTCTCCAACGGCTGCCTCAACCGTGTCGCAGCGGTTTGCTGCACGATCCCCAGCTTCCACTGGCCACCCTGCCGGAACCAATTCTGCGACATGGCCACAAATTGCTTCTTCGCCACTCCGTTCTTTTTCGTCGTTAGCGTCAGTTGCAACACCAACCGGTGAATATCCGGGCTGGGTTGATCTTCCTTGGCCACATCGGCCGTCACATTCGTCAGCCCTTGCGCTTTCCAGCTCGACCAAAACTCAATTTCTTGCTGCACCGACATCGGTTTCTTGTCCGCGGTAATCTCCGCCGCGGGCGACTGCGTGTACATCGAAGCCAACGCTGGGCCGTCGCCTGCCAGCACCGCCGCCCGCCAAGCCTCAAACGGTGCAAACTCCACACCCGAACCACCTTGGCGTGCCGAACACGGCGTAGAAAACAGTACTGCTAAAAACAAAGGTATGAGTCGATGCATAATGCAAAAGGATACCACGGTGCCCCGGCCTTCATAGGCTGACGAGGTGGCCTCCCGTGTTAGACTTTTGGGATACCCGGAGAGAGGTAACGCCACGTGTCAGACAATAAAGATGATGGATTCAAGGTAATTGACCGCCGTCCCTTCACGGCCGAAGGCGAAATTCGCAAAGAAGTTGTCGAAGAGCAAGAGCGCGAGGCCAAGCGCGAAGAGGTGAAGGCCGAGAAGGCCGCTGCGGCAAACGCCAGCGCTGAAAAAGCACAGTCGCCCGTGGACGTGCCCAAGAAGTTGCCCGCTTTCGAAAATCTCGTTCGCATGATCGGCAGCAACGCTGCCATGGTTCTGGGTGCGTACGCCGACCCCAATACGGGACAACCCATGATCGATCCCGACGCTGCTCGTGAATTGATTGACATGCTCGATGCCTTGCAGCAGAAGACCAAGGGCAATTTGGCCCCGGAAGAAAATGACATGCTCCTGGATCTGCTCGGCAAACTGAAGCTAACCTACCTGGAGATATCCAAAGCCATGGCCGCCGAAATGGCCAAAGTAACCGCCCAAGCGAAAACCGGCAAAAAGTAACCGGAGGGTCACAAGCGGTTGCAGGGCCGGTCTTCCCGCTCGCCGTTCTTCGGCCTGAGAGCTCATCGCACCTTTTTCCATTTTAAAATTCCGTCTTGGCGGTTCATCCCCACGCCACGAAATCCGCTGACCTTAGTACAATAGAAAAATGGCCAGCGAACCACTTCATCTCACCGTGCTTGGATCCGGCACCAGCATGGGCGTGCCCACGCTAGGCTGCCACTGTTCCGTTTGTACTTCAGCCGATCCCCGCGACAAGCGCCTCCGCCCTTCCATTCTTATTTCCCGTTCCGGCCATAACGTGGTCATCGACACCACTCCCGATTTTCGCACGCAAGCCCTGCGCGCCAATCTCGATCGCCTGGACGCGGTGTTGCTCACCCACTGCCATGCCGATCACATCTTGGGTTTCGACGACCTGCGCCCGTTTAATTTCCGCCAGAAGACCGCCATTCCCGTCTACGCGACCAACGACACGTTCCGCGTGATCCGCCGAGTCTTCTCTTACGCGTTCGACAACAAGCCAACGCTAAGCAGCATTCCCAGCGTCGACCTGCGCGAAGTCACCGGTCCCTTTCGTCTCCTTGGCATTCCTTTCATTCCTATTCCCCTGCTGCACGGGGAAATGGATGTCCTCGGCTTTCGTTTCGGCCGTGCGGCATACATGACCGACTTCAGCCGTCTCCCTGAATCGAGCGTGCCTTTGCTCGAAGATCTCGACGATTTGATTCTCGACGCGCTTCGTGATGTCCCGCACCCCATGCATCAGACCGTCGAGCAGGCTCTGGCGCTCATAGATAAAGTGAAGCCGCGCCGAGCCTGGTTTACGCACATTGCCCACGATCTGCCTCACGAAGCCACCAACGAGCGTCTGCGCAAGGCTGGGTATCCGCACGTGCAACTCGCCTATGATGGCCTCGAACTTGATGTTGCGACGGAATCGCCGGCCGTCGAGTCTGCCGCGAAGGCACTCTCCCTCCACATGCACAGTCCTGTCACCGGCATCAGTGTCTTTCATTCCGCGGCGGATTGGGCGGCTCGCTACGGCGACACCGGACGCGGCAGTGTCATTGCCATCGGGACCTTTGATGGCATCCACATCGGTCATCAACATGTTCTGGAATACGCGATTGAGCGTGCCCGGGAAAGCGGCGCCGTCTCCACCGCGCTCACCTTCGAACCTCCGCCCATAAAAGTATTGCGGCCCGAATCGGCCCCTCCCCGTATTTCAACCAACCAGCAGCGCATGGATTGGTTCGGTTTCGTAGGCATGGAGACCGCCGTCGTCCTCCCGTTCACGAGAGAACTCGCCGCGCTTTCGCCGGAGGATTTTGTCGACCAGATTCTCATCAGCCAGCTAAAGGTCCGTGCTGTCGTTGTCGGCGACAATTTTCGCTTCGGCTGCAAGCAAGCCGGCGACGTAAAATTCCTGCGTGAAATGGGCATGCACCAGGGTTTCGAAGTGGTTGTGCATACGCCCGTGATGCTCGACGGAGAAGTTGTCTCCAGTACCCTGATTCGCAAGCTGGTCAGTGAAGGCGATGTGCGTCACGCCGCCCGCCTGCTTGGCCGCCCCTTCGCCTTGACTGGCGAGGTAGTCAGCGGCACCGGCACAGGCAAGAAGTTCACGTTCCCTACTTTAAATTTAAAGCCCGAGCAGGAACTGCTACCCGCCCGCGGCGTCTATATTACCCGCACGGTCCTCGACGGCGAGGCCACTAGCCATCGCAGCGTCACTAATATCGGCATGCGCCCCACGTTCAATGGCTCTGGCCTGAGCATCGAAACCCATCTTCTCGACTATTCGGGAAATTTTACCCCGAAAAACATCGAAGTCCGTTTCTGGAAGCGGTTGCGGCCCGAAAAAAAGTTCGCCGGCCCCGAAGAATTAAAGGATCAAATCGCACGCGATATCGCCAACGCCAATCGCTTTTTCGCCCGGCTGCGCCGAGCCCGTGCCAAGACCATGCGCGCCCCCGGCGAGTAGCTGCCCTCGCCTTAACAAATTCCTCACGAACTCCTCAGGACTTTTCAGTGTCTCCACTTTTACCTTTAACTCGCTGGGGCAAAGTTACCCGGCGTTGGTGGAGACGCTTTCATGTCGCTGGCGATTTTTCTTACACTCTGCATCATCGGGGTAGATTTGATGATTTATTTCCTATTTCAATGGACTCTAGGCGACAAGCGCCGGGCCATTCAGCGTAAATTAGCCGCCTATCGCAGCGCAGCTGAGCCGTCACGCCGCCCAATCCTCGTTAGTTCCCGCAAAGCTGGCCCACAAACACAAGCCCGCTTGCAACGTGTCCGCGAGCGCCTTCAGCAGAGCCGCCCCAGGCAAGCCCGCGCCTCCTAATCCCCCGAGCCCAGTGGGGTCGCCGCTTTTGGCTCTCCAGGCTCGATAACTTATAATTGGTTCGGCCATGGCCACCGACATTACTGTTCGTCCGCTCCATTCTCTCCAGGAATTTCATCGTTGTGTTCAAATCGCCCGCGAAGTTTGGGGTGATGCAGAACTGGATACCGAACCCCATGTCACATATGTCATCGCCGACCATACCGGAGGGCAGGTCCTCGGGGCATTTGATGGCGACACCATGGTCGGATTTACGAAAGCCTTCGTCGGTCTGCACGATCACACTCCGTATCTCCACTCGCACATGGCCGCCGTCCTCCCTTCCTACCGCGATCGCCGCGTCGGCCGCCAATTGAAACTGTTTCAACGGGACGATGCTCTCCGGCGTGGCTTCCGCCTCATCGAGTGGACCTTCGACCCATTCGAAACCAAGAACGCACATTTCAACATAAATCGCCTTGGCGCCATTTCCCGCCGTTACATCCCCGATTTTTACGGGATTACCACCAGCCCGCTCCATCGTGGCTTGCCCACCGATCGCCTTCTCGTCGAATGGCACTTGGATTCGCCCCGGGTAATTTCCGCGATCAATGAACTCACCCCGGAACCCCGGGTGTGTCCTTCCCACGTGCACCTCCCTAATCTCGAGCCGGTTCCGGCAGTGCAGGGAGAGTCCGCCAGCACTAATCCTCCTGGCTCGCAAGGCTCGCTCGATCAGGGTGACGCGTCAATTGCGACCTCCGCACTGATCGACCTCCAATCCCGCATTCGTGCCGAATTCACAGACTGGTTTTCCAAGGGCTACGCCGTCACCGGTGTGCGTTTCACCCGTTCTGGCGTGGATTATTGCCTCTCTCCCTATTCCGATTTCTAAGTCAAGCATCACTTTTTGCTTCAAAAACTGGTAACTTAGTACGGATCACTTTCAACCGCCGATGCGCCTCCATTCCCTGACTCTTCGCGAAATTCATCTCAAGCTGGTCACTCCTTTCGAAACCAGCATGGATCGGGTCACCGAGCGCCGCATCATCCTCGCCGAAGCTCACGTCGACAATGTTTCTGGTTGGGGCGAATGCACTGCCGGTGAAACTCCTTACTACTGCCCCGAAGACACCGAAACCGCCTGGCACATCCTCAAGAATTTCCTTTGGCCCAAGCTCAAGGGCAGGGAACTGTCATCCTCCGCGGACGTCTGGCCCCTCGTCGAGCAAGTCCGCGGACACAACATGGCCAAGGCCGCCGTCGAAACCGCCATTTGGGACGCGGAATCCAAACTCAAAAATATTCCGCTTTGGAAATTGCTTGGTGGCGAACGTCAGGAAATCCCCTGCGGCGTCTCCATCGGGATTAAGGATTCTCTGGATGAGCTCTGCGCCGCGGTTAAAAAAGAACTTGCCGCCGGCTACCAGCGCATCAAAATCAAAATCAAGCCCGGCAGAGATGTCGCCTCAGTCCAGCGCCTCCGGCAGGAGTTTCCTCGTATCAAATTAATGGTCGACGCCAACTCGGCATACCGTCACGAAGATCTTCCGCTGTTGAAACAACTCGACGCCTATTACCTGATGATGATCGAACAACCCCTGGGTTGGGATGATCTCTTTGGCCACGTCGAGATTCAGAAGAATCTGCAAACCCCCATCTGTCTCGATGAGTGCATCCACACCTACGAACAAGCCCAAGCCGCCATCAATCTTGGCGCCTGCAAAATTATCAACATGAAACTCGGCCGCGTCGGTGGCTTACTTCAGGCCAAACGCATCCATGATCTTTGCCAAAGTCACAATATCCCGGTCTGGTGTGGCGGTATGCTCGAATCTGGAATCGGCCGCGCCCAGAACATTGCCATGTCCACACTTCCCAATTTTTCTTTGCCCGGCGACGTCACTGCCAGCCAGCGTTACTGGCATGAAGATGTGATAAATCCCGAAGTCACGGTCACCCCTCAAGGCACGATTCGAGTCTCGCAGTCGGCCGGGATCGGTTTCTCCCCACGGCTCGACCGCATCGCTAGCATCACCACCCGGCAGGATCATCTCACCTGATCTGCTGTCGACCTTAACCTCCCTTGTGATAACGTACGGCGCGGGAAATCCTGGAGGAGTTACATGAAACGAGCATGGGTTGTGGGGTTGGGCCTTTGGATGATGGCGATCGCACCATCTGGGCAAGCGCAACAACCCAAGTACCACGGCGCCGGCGTTTCGCAAACGAGCGGCATCGCTTATCCGATTAACGCGCAGCAACCCGGGTTTGTTTCCTTGGACGCCCTGGTCAGCTCCAATGGACTGCTCCAAAGCATTGTAGTGGTACGCGATGTTCCCCCATTAACGGATGCGGCCCAAGGAGCCGTCAAGTCCTGGCAATTTACTGCTGCCACCCTGGACGGCAATGGAGTGCCGGGGTTGGTGCGCGTGAACGTGGTTTTTAATCCCTACAATCCTAGCGGCGTAGGGCTACCGGGAGAATCTTTGCAGCCGCCCCAGGCCGAGGTGGTCAGCGACTTTCAGCCAGCCGGTTTAGTAAAGGCCAACTATGCCGTGTATCCGCCGAACACCGTCGTCGCCGGAAGTGTGGTGTTGAAGATACACGTTAGTGCCCAGGGCAAAGTGAGCAACGTGGCTGTACTTCGCGGAAAAGACCCGCTGAACGCTCCGTCCATCACCGCTGCCAAGACTTGGGTATTTACGCCGGCCATGTATAAAGGCAAATCCGTCGGATCCGACGTGATCGTAGTGTTCGTGTATGCGTCGCCTGAGGCCGGGACCAGGTAATAGACGAGGACCTAGGAAGAACGACTCTCGTTACCGATAGATTTGAAGAGGAAATGCGCCCGCCGTCTAGGTGCCCCTGCGGACTCTAACGACAAAAGAAAAAGGGCGGGGGACTGGTGCCGCCCGCCCTACTAAATCACCGAAACCTCGCTCCTGCGTCGGATAGAAACCTATTCCTGCTTGTGGGCAGGTCCAGACGGTCTATCGAGTCAGCAAGCGCTGAAGTCTCGTGCGAAGTGGTTTACAGAGGTTGAACGTTGGAAGCCTGCAGGCCCTTGGGGCCCCGGACAACCTCGAATTCAACGGCCTGTCCCTCATTGAGGGAGCGGTAGCCGTCCGCCTGAATGGCGGAGAAATGGACGAAAACGTCCTCGCCGCTCTGGCGCTGGATGAATCCAAAGCCTTTGCTGGCGTTAAACCACTTCACTGTTCCTTGTTCTTTCACAGATGTGTTCCTTTAATTTTAAAAGCTATCTGATGCACTCTTTTTCCGGAAACCTTTAGGGGAGCCGGGCGTCTTTCGCTGATTCTCCAGACACCGCGGTAAAGCGGGTGGGAAACAAAAAAAGGCCGCAAGTTGAACCTGCGGCGCTTTAAGACAAAAGGCGAAACAAGAGCAACAAACGCAAAAGCAGCATACCAGAAACTCATTGGTTCTGCAACAAAAATGTGAGCGTGCTAAAGTCACAAATTCTGAGACGCAACGCTAATCACTACCCTGTGGAAATTCGGTCCACTGCTCTCAGCTGCTCAGCCTCCCCGTTCTCCTAGGTTTATTGCTGGTGCTCCCCAGACCGAAATTATTTGTGGTACTTGAAATCCTTAATTGGATAGTCAGGTGCCTTCGGCACGGGTCGTGGGTCCTTACGAATCTCTTCCTGCAAATATTTGACCGCCGCATCGAGTTGCGCATCGCTGCCGCCAAACGTAGCATGAGGGAGATCGTCCACCGTAAGATCCGGGTCGACCCCGTGTCCTTCGATCAGCCATTTGCCTTCCGGACCATAAACGCCTAGCTCCGCCGCAGTAGCGATACCCTGGTCAGCGAGGACATTGTTGGCTGATAACCATATCTCTCCGCCCCAGGTTCGCGTGCCAATCACCTTACCCAGATCGAGTCGCCGAATCCCCTCGGCGAACGCTTCACCGTCCGACCCGGTGTTCTCGTCGCATAGCACCACAATGTGCCCACGGAAGGCATACTGCATATTCCAGAAGGGATTGCCGATCCGTGGTTGCCAGTAGAACCAGGCCTTGCGTAATAACTTCCCCAGAATCCACGAGTCGATATTGCCGCCTCCATTATGCCGAACGTCGATGATCAGCCCCTCTCGGTTGTAGACTGGATAAAAGTCGCGCACCCACTGTTCGATGTCGCCGGAACCCATCGCCCTCAAATGAACGTACCCGATGTGCTTCTGGGAGGCCGCATCCACCTTGAGCCGCCGCGCATATTCCCACTCGTTGTATCGCAAATCCCGGTCCGTCCGAGTAGTGACTGGAATCACCAGCACGTCCCGTGTCTGGCCCGAAGCATTCTTCACTCTCAGCATTACCTTCCGTCCGGCTTTGCCTCGCAGCAGCGCGCGTTCATCCGGCACGCTGAGAACATCATCTCCATCGATGCTGACGATTACTTCACCTTCATGTACCAATGAATCTGGTCTGGCCAATGGCGGCGCCAAATTCGGCAGATCGGGATCGTGCAGGTAAATGTGCTCCACAACGTATCCACCTGCCTGTTCATCCCTGCGGAGCGCCGCGCCCAACGAAGCCAGATCGATCTGGTCGGCTGGCTTACGCGCATCTCCCCCGAAGACGAAAATGTGGAGCGCCGAAAGCTCGCTAACCATTTGCGCGATCACATCATTTAACTCGTCTCGGTCAGCCACCCGATCGACCAGGGGCAAATAACGGTCGCGGACCTGGGCCCAATTCAGGCCATGCATGTCTCGATCGTAAAAATAATCGCGTTCCAATCGCCAAGCGTCCAAGAACATCTCGTGAAATTCCGCGCGCGGGTTGGTCAGGATCGTCCAGCGCGACATATCGATTTTTGCCTTTCCCAAGGCTTTCGGATCCGTCAGGGCCGCGGCCTTTGCATCGGCATCGAAAATCAAAAAGTCATCGCCTTTCCAAGCCAGCATTTTCTTGTGGTCCAGCGATAGTTCGTAACCCTTCACTTCCGCCAGAATCGTCTCCGGGGCATCCCCTTTATTGGCAATGTCCACGCATTGAAGATTGTGCTTTGGGTCAAACCCTTCGGAGCGGTTCAGCCAGCACAGACGCTTCTCGGTGGTCTGAAGCGAGGAATAGTTTCCGGGTGGAACCGGCACTTCATTCAATCGCGAGTCGATATCGGCGAAGTCAATGTTGACCGCTGGAACTGGCCTGTTTCCCTCTGACGCTTTCTTTTCGTCTTCGGGCTTTTTCTCGCCTCCTGTATTCGCTCCGTCTGGCGTCGTCGATTTTTTCGCGTCCGCGTCTTTCTTTTCTTTTTCCTCGGGCTTGGCTGGCTTGGTCTCGTCGGGTTTCGCCGGCTGATCCGGATGCAGTTCATCTACCGGGGCAAACGGTGAGCGCATCCCTGGCGTGAGCGCCATTTCGTAAAGCTTCATGGACTGATCGAAAAACGGGTCGGGCTGCCGTGAACCCCAGGGAGAGGGAATCACGGTCTTCAACATGCGGTCCGAGAGGAGGTAAAGCCATTTACCGTCGGTGCTCCAGGTCGGGTCGGAACTGTTGTAGCGATCGGAGGTGAGCACGTGAATGGCGCCCGTGTTGACGTTGAGAACCTTGATTTGGGTGAAGGTGTTGTCAGCGTTCTCTGTGTATGCTAGCCACTGGCTATCGGGCGACCATGACAGATCGTCGAAATCGCCGTTCATCGATTGTGCGATTCTCTTGTCCGTCTTCGTTTTCAGATCGAAGATCCACAGTTCCTGGTCCTTATTTCGATGTGCCAACCAGTGGCTGTCTGGCGAAGGCACTCCATCCCACCGAAGGACTTTCGCTCCATGTGTAAGTTGTTCCGGCTTACCCTCTCCATTGGCAGGATAGCTCCAGAATTCCGTTTCGCCGCTTTCCGTGGAAATCGCTAGGATTGTTTTCTTGTCCGGCATGTAACGCGCATCGCGATACCGAATCCCGGAATTTCCCGCCACCTTCACAATCCGTCCGCTCGCCGCGGCAGGCAATGTGAAGACCTCGCCTCGCGCGGTGAAGACGGCCGCGCTGCCATCGGGCGAGATGTGCGCCATGCTCAGATAGTCGACCGGCTTTTTCACCCAGTGATCCCGCAACTGGTCGAAATCCGAAACCAAAGTAATTGGGATTACTGCATCCTGTTTGGTATTTAAATCCAGCAGCCACAAGTCCGCACCGCATTGATACACGATCCGCCCGTCCGACAACGAGGCGGATTCCACGTCGAACCCGCTGTGGTGTGTGTGTTGCTGAATATCGTGCCCGCTCGGGTCCATCGAGAACACATTCATCGTGCCGTCCCGGTCGCTCAGGAAATACACGCGTCCGTTCCAGAACATCGGATTGTGCGACGTCCCGGTGTAATCCGCGGTCAAAGGAACCGCTTCCGACCCGTTCTGGTAGCGCCAGATGTTCTGCGCAGTGCCCCCCTGGTAGCGTTTGGTATTGCTGCCCTGCTTGTTGAAGCGTGTGAAGAACAGGGTTTTTCCATCGGGAGTGAATGAACCTTCCGCCGCCTGCGATAGGGGAATAATTTCCCGCTTGTCTTGCGCATCCACCGCCACCAGTTGCGCATTTGGCAGCGTCGAGTACCTCGTGGTGCGGTAGAGCACCCGCCCATCGGGAGTCCAGCCCACCACCACCGCGCCGCCGTCCCAGGTCCTGCGCTGCGGCAGCCCTCCATCGACCGGCATCGCGAACACATCCTCCGGCCCCTCGTATTCGGCGCTGAACGCCACCGTCTTGCCGTCCGGCGAAATCGCAGCGTGCGATTCTTCTCCCGGATTGGATGTGAGCCGCTGCGCCGCGCCACCCTTGGCGCTTACGGTCCAAAGATCTCCTTCGGCTGTGAAAACGATGGTGTCCCCGTGAATCGCTGGGAACCGATAGTACCCAGGCCGCGTAGCCGGCGGATTTCCCCCATTGAGCGGCAGAAACGCCAGTAGAACCAGCAAGGAGGCATACACCGAATGCGACATCTTCACAGTTGGGATCATCACCGATTCACTTTCCGCCGCACACAGCGATTACGCAGGGAGAGAACAGCGGAGAATTCGCAGTGGCCGCTGGATCGATTGGAGTCTGCCGGAACAGATCAACGTTGGCACCGGAAAGTATACACCCGAGTAGCCTCCGTTTTGGCGCTCAGAGGTGTCCAATTTTCCGCGCGGTCCTGCGTCAGTGTGTCGCCACGCTTGTGCTAAATTGAAGGAACACTCACGATGGCAACCTTAACCGCATATCCCGTCCGCGTACGCTCCTCTTTCGGCGATTATTTCGTGCTGTGCCGCCAGGGCCTCCTTCGCAGCGCCGCGCGCGAAATCACGAAGTTAGGCAAATTTTCCAGCATTCACGTGGTGACTTCAGATCGCGTGTGGCGCGCCGTTGGAAAGAAGGTTCGGCCTGCAATTCCATCGCGAATGCCATTCCAGCTTCATCGATTCGACGATGCGGAAGCCCGCAAAAATCTGCAAACGATCGAAGCCATCGCCAGAAAGCTAGTTCGCGCCGGCGCCGATCGCAAATCCCTGGTGATCGCTGTCGGCGGTGGAGTCGTGGGCGACGTTGTTGGCTTCGCCGCCGCTTCGTATTTGCGTGGCGTGGCCCTGGTCCAAGTGCCCACCACGGTCGTAGCCCAGGTCGACAGCGCCGTTGGCGGGAAAACCGGCGTAAACCTGCCGGAAGGGAAGAACCTCGTCGGTGCGTTTTATCCCGCCAGGCTCGTTTTGGTGGATCCCGAGCTTCTGACCACGTTGCCGGAACGCGAATTCCGTGGCGGACTCGCCGAGATCATCAAGTACGGCGTCATCGCCGACGCAGAGTTGTTTACGTTCCTAGAGCGAAACATCGACCGCATCCTGGCGCGCGACAATCCTGCCCTGGCACACGTCATTCGCCGCTCCATCGAGATCAAAGCGCAAATTGTCAGCCGCGACGAACGCGAATCCGGCCTACGGGAAATCCTCAATTATGGCCACACCTTTGCCCATGCCCTCGAATCGGTTACCCGTTACAGAATCTTCCAGCATGGCGAGGCCGTCGCGCTGGGCATGATGTGTGCCGCTTTGCTTGGCCACCAGACGCTCAAGACTTCCCCAGACGATGTCGCCCGTATCATCACGTTAGTCCGCCAGATTGGCCCTCTGCCGAAGTGGCCGCGCGTGCCCGCGCGCCAGTTATTCGCCGCTATGCGCGCAGACAAGAAAACCAGAGTCGGCAAAGTGCGCTTTGTTCTGTCCCCGAGACTTGGCCGGGCGCATTCGTACGACGGAATCACCGAGAAGACCGCCATTAGTGTTTTGCGCTTCGGCCCGCAATTGGTCCTCCGCCCGGTGGACGCCCTCGGACGTTTCCATGACTGACCCAGCGAACCTGCCTACGGGTACGCAGCCAGAAGGCGCAAGAGATCAACAGCAAGCTTCGCGGCAGGTTCGCGACATGTTTACCCGCATCGCCCCTCGTTACGACCTCCTGAATCATCTCCTTTCGGCCCAGATGGATCGCTGGTGGCGCGCTCGCACGGCCAGGGAATTGCAACCGATTCTGCAACGCCAGGACGCGCGTGTGCTGGATCTATGTTGTGGCACCGGGGATCTGGCGTTCGCGCTCCAGCGCCAGGCCAAGGCGCGGATCATAGGCGCTGATTTTTCGCACACCATGTTGCTGCGGGCTGGGGCCAAGGCCGCGAACGGCTCGGCGCCGATTCCATTTTTGGAGGCGGATGCGTTGCGCCTACCTTTCCGTGACGCCTCCTTTGACCTGGTCACTTCCGCATTTGGTTTTCGCAATTTGGCCAATTATCAGCAGGGTCTGCAGGAAATTCGGCGGGTCCTCAATCCAGAAGGAACGCTGGCAATCCTCGAATTCGCTGAGCCTCCGCCGGGATTCCTCGGCGATGCCTACCGGTATTACACCCGCACCGTTCTTCCGAAGATTGGCGGCTGGATTTCCGGGGATTCCGAAGCCTACGCTTATCTGCCGAAATCGGTTGCCCGTTTCTTCCGGCCGGAAGAACTCGCGTCGGTGCTGCGCGACGTGGGCTATAGCCAAATTCGCATCCGCCTGATGACCCTCGGGTCAGTTGCGCTTCATCTCGCGCTTCGTCCCTAGCACTTCGCAACGTCCCGCCAATTTTGGGCTATCATTCCGGCGAGATGGACCGCGTCCACGTGTTCTCCGCCAAAATCTACAAGGTCGGCATCATCCGTTTCGTCGATGTTCCGCCGGACGTTTCCCGCGCACTCGGCGATGGCGCACCGCACGTCCCGGTGCGCGGTGAGGTCGAAGGAATCGCACTGCAGACCACGGCAGTTTCGCGGGGAAGAGGATGCTACCGCCTGGCCATCCATGGTGACATTCGCAAGAAGTTGAAGGCAGACGCAGGCGCGATTATCGAGATCGCCATCGAGCGTGATCCTGAGCCGCGCGAACCGGCCCTTCCTCCTGCATTCGCGCTGGCGCTGCGCAATTCCCCGAAAGCTCAGGCGGCCTACCGCCAGATGACCACGGCTTTGCGCCGGCAATTAATGCGCTACCTGAGGTCGGCCAAGCAGCAGGACACGGTAGAGCGACGGGCCAGCAAAATGGTTCGCATGCTCGAGCAACGCCTCGTCAAAAAGCAGCAACCAACCAGGGATGGCAAAACCTCGCCCAAATGAGCCGCAAAGGTGCCTCCCAGCCGCCCTGCAAATGTGTGCATTTTACTAATGTCTGGTACGGAAGGCTCATTGTTCCAGGTAATAGAACCCTGTAGTCTCACCGGAGACAGAAGAGTCCCGGTCAGGGAGACTCCGGAAACGACGAGGCCCGCATGGTGACGAACAACGGATTGGCGCAAGTGGCCAAGAACGAGTTGCAAGGCAAGATTCGACGGATTCGCCTGGAAGACACTCTCGTCGAAATGGCCTGGAGTTTGTGCGTCGATGCGGTGCCGGTCGAAACGGCCTTCCAGTGCATTCAGGATCGTGCGTTGGAGCAGTTAGTGCCCCTGTTGGATACGAGAATCTTGAATGACGCGGAGGCGATTCAGAGCTGCCTGGAAGTTGTGGCCGAGGAGTCCGAACGCGTAGCGTGGAAAGCCCTGCAAAAGGGAACTCAATTGTTGGAAGAAGGGTTCACCATCCTGGAAGAGGGCGAGTTCGAATTACCTGAAGGCGGCTACGTAAACTAAACCCGCCGGCAGCATGCTCCATTGGAAATGATTAAAGACTAGACTGAAACTGTAGGTTTACCGGGCCCAGCCAGGATCCCCGCCAGCCTTGCGCATGTCGTCTTCCATATCGCTGAGCTGCTGTTTCAGCCCCTCGATTTCCTTCTTCTTCGCGTCAATCTTGGCGGTCTTGTCGTTGATATCGGAGCGGTCGTGCTGTTGCATCAACGCTTGCTGGGGGTCGGGATAATATTGCACTTCGGTTTTGTCTAGCTCGCGTTGCAGCACATCCAGTTCCTTCTCCGATTGAGCGAGCTGATCCCGCACTTTCTGAAACTTCTTCCGCCAATATGCCTCAGACTTGGGGTCATTCTCGGCAGCCTTGTCGTCTGCCGATGCCGCATCCGATTGCCCTGGCTTTGCGGCGGAAGCATCCTTTGCCGGGGTATCTGTTTTCGCCGCGGGAATATCGTCATTGGTGATGACTTTCTTCGGGGCTGGCGCGTTTTTCTGCTGTTCCCGCGCCTTGCGTGCGGCGGCAGCAACGTCATCCGAGCTTTGATCCTGTGCGGCTACCGTAAAGCCAAACATGCCAAACAACGCGGCCACCGCTCCCACGCGGATTATGGTTGATAAGCTCATTTGACTGACCTCCACTGGAGCAGACCCGCCCACTGCATGGGTCAAACGGCGGCTTCCCAGCCTTCCATGCGGCTATGCCTATTTTACCCCAGAACCGGCCCGCACGGGCGACGGGGGTCTAAAGGGTAACGCAGCGACTCTACGGTCGGAAGTAGGGGAAACTCGGGCCGCTGACAAACCCTAACCACGGCAGAACGTACACCACCAGCATTGCGCCAATGCCCAGAAAAGATCCCAGCGGGAGTTGGTATTGCGATACTAGCGTCCACCGCAAGCCGGCCATACTCCCCAAACCCCGCCGGTGCGCGCGCTCGGCAACCTTGCGCCGCCAACCCAAAGCGTAGAGCAGCGAAACAATTCCCATTCCCGCGATGCTCCCCAGAAGTGTACCAATCAGGATCGTCAGAAACGCTCCCCGCAAGCCCACAAAAGCGCCCACCATGGCCATCATTTTCACGTCGCCCATGCCCATACCTTCGCGCTTGCGCACCAGTTTGTACAGCATCGCCGCACCTAACAGCAGCAAGCTGCCGAACGCCGCCCCAAGCAAAGCATCCAACACTCCAGTCACCATCGGCGAGATGGCTCGGGTCCGCATCCAAATCTCAGACAAACCTCCCGGAGGCACGCGGGTGGCAAACGCCAGGCCGATGCCGAACCCGAACCAGTTCACCGCATCCGGAAGGATCCGCGCCACAATATCCGTGACGATCAGGATAATCAGCAGGCAACCGAAAATCAGAAATTTGAAGGTGGCTAGGGTTAGCCCGAAGCTGTAATAACTCAGCACAAACAGCGCCCCGGTAAGAAATTCCACGATGGGGTACATCGGTGAGATCGGCAGGTGGCAATTGCGGCACTTTCCGCGCAACAAAAACCAACTGATCACGGGAATGTTGTCGTAAGGGCGAATCGGTTTTTCACACCGAGGGCAGCGCGATCCTGGCGAGACTACAGACAGACCTTCCGGAATGCGCGCAATACAAACATTCAGGAAGCTACCGATTACAATGCCAAAAAGAAAAAAGAAGAAGGGAATCACATTCTCGACTTTGCCACACCCACCATCGTGGCTCAATGCAACCGCACTTTCGGCGTGTCCGATGCCTAACGCCGCAGGTTCCCGGCGAGATCGCAGGTCGCTCAACTCGACGCAAAGAGTTAAGATTCGTTCAACTCCGACGTCGAACTCATCCAACTTTCGCTACACTGAAATGTTATGCCAATGAGTCGCTACGAGCACTGGATCCGCCGCTACGAGCATCGCCGGTGGACCACCGACGATAACCGCATGGTGCGCCCATTTGAATGGGGGCTCGAACACATCGGTGGCCGACCGGGAATTGATGATCCCCGACGCTACATTGGCGAGTATGCCAGCGAGGCGATTGCCCGCAGCGAAGACTGGTACGCCCCGGCGGAGGTCCTCGACTACAAGTTAGACAGCGAGAATGTGTTGACCTTTACCAGCCCGATCGAATCGCCGTGTCCAGAGAACAACGTCGTTCACGCTCAATTGTTCCCCGCGCGCAAAGCGGGTCCCGCCGTGCTGATCCTGCCCAACTGGAATGCCAAGTGGCAAGGGCAGATCGCCATGTGCCACTGGCTGCAGCGCATCGGAATCACCGCCATGAAAATGAGCCTGCCGTACCACGACCGTCGGATGGCTCAGGGCCACGAGCGCGCGGATCAGTTGGTCGGCCCGAATATCGGCCTAACGTTGGTCGCCAACCGCCAAGCAGTGCAGGACGCCCGCGCTTGTTTGACCTGGCTCGAGCGTCAAGGCTACGACCGTCTGGGCATCTTGGGCACGAGTATCGGCTCTTCGGTCGGATATATCACGCTAGTCCACGACCACCGCGTGCGTGCCGGTGGCTTTTTTCACGTGTCCACGTATTTTGCTGATGTGGTCAGCCAGGGTATGACTACCAATCATGTCTGGGAAGCTTTGCGCCACGAGCTGACCGTCGCGGAATTGAGGCGATACTGGGCCCCGATCAGCCCCATGCCCTATGTGGAGCGTGGCATGGGCGCGCGTCGCAGCACCTTCATGGTCTACGGGAAGTACGACCCAACATTCCTTCCGGAACTTACGCAACAAATGCTCCAGGCGCTGCGTCGCCACGGTGCTGACCCGCTTACGATGGAATTACCGGTAGGGCACTATTCCCTCGAACTGCCTCCATTCAGTTACATCGCCGGCTACCGCATGTTCATGTATTTTCTGGAAGCGTTGGGCTAATCGAATCAGTGGAGAAGGTGAGCGACCGCACCGGAAGCGACCAATCCGGCGACGGCCTGGATGTCTGGCGCCAGCGAGCGGTCGGCGGTGACGTGCGGAGAAACACCGCGAACGGCGTTATGAGCTTTCTTGGCGAGCGCGCCCGTATGCAACGGCGCCAGCAAATCGATCCCCTGGCACGCGCACAGCAGTTCAATCGCAAGGATGTTCTGCAGGTTCTCCAGCATCCGCCGCAAACGCCGCGCCCCACTCATCCCCATCGACACGTAATCTTCCTGATTCCCTGAAGTGGAAATGGAATCGACCGAATGCGGCGTGGCAAGCGCCCGATTTTCGCTAGTAAGCGCAGCGGCAGTTACTTGCGCAATCATAAATCCGGAATTCAGCCCGGGATTGGGCGTCAGAAAAGCCGGCAGCATACTCGTCAGTGGGTTGGTCATCTGCTCGACCCGCCGTTCCGCAATCCCACTCAGCGTCGCGATTGCGATGGCCACCTGGTCCGCGGCCATAGCCAGCGGCTGTCCATGAAAATTGCCTCCGCTGACGATGTCCCCGTCGCCGTTTTCTTTCACGAACACTAGCGGGTTGTCCGTAGCGCTATTCAGTTCCACCATGGCCATCTCTCGGGCCTGCCGCAACGAATCGCGCACCGCACCATGTACCTGCGGGGTGCACCGCAAGCTGTATGCGTCTTGGACACGTTTATCGGCATCCGGAGATCGATGTGATTCGCGAATCAGGCTGCCCTCATTCAGATGGGCCAAATTCCTCGCCGTCGTTGCTGCTCCGGGATATGCCCGCGCATGCATGATCCGCGCGTCAAACGCACCGGGACTGCCCCGCAGAGCGTCCAGTGACAACGACGCAGACACATCCGCGGTGTCGACCAGGATGTCCGCGTCGCGAAGGGCTAAACTGAGTAGCGAAAGCATCCCTTGCGTCCCGTTCAGCAGCGATAATCCCTCTTTGGCCACCAGTGCCACCGGCGCAATCCCGGCGCGTCTCAACGCTTCACCGCCGGCAAGCCGTTCGTTTTTGTAAATGGCTTCACCCTCGCCGATCACTACTTGCGCCAAGTGTGCCAGCGGCGCCAGATCCCCCGATGCACCCACTGACCCTTGCGAAGGAATCACCGGATGCACTCCGTGGTTCAGCATGGTGCAAAGCGTCTCGACCACCACCGGCCGCACTCCACTCAGTCCTTTTGCCAGCGCATTTGCCCTTAGCAGAATCATCGCGCGCGTCTCCGATTCGGTTAGCGGGGTTCCGACGCCACATGCATGTGAACGCACCAAATTGAACTGCAACTGACTGACCTGTTCTGGCGAAATGCGCACGCTGGCCAGCTTGCCAAATCCGGTATTGATCCCGTAGGCGGTTTGCCCAGTCGTCAGCAGTTTATCCACCACTGCGCGAGACGCCTTCATACGCACGATCGCATCGGCTGCGACGGAAACAAGCTCGTTCTCCAGCACAACGCGATAGAGTTGATCGAACGTCAGGTCGTTGCCGCTCAGCACCACGCTCATACTGGATTCTCTGGCAGTGCCGCAGGAGTTCCAGGCAGCGCCGCGGCAACCTCCAAAAACGCCGCCTTGTATTTCTCCGGAAAATGCGTCACGCGGCCGTCCCGATGACAGGTAATGTGCGTGGTGCTCCCGGTCGCCAGCAGCTTCTCATCGGACTGCCGGAACACTTCGTACCCAAATTTCAATGCGCGATTTTTCGCCTGCAAAATCCGCGTACGCACCGTGAGGAGTTCGTCGTAGCGCGCCGGGTGGTGATAGCGGCAATGGGCATCGGCCACAACCAGAAAGCAGTCGTCCTCGATTTCCATCCGCTTGTAGTCGAATCCCAGCGAACGCATAATTTCCACTCGTCCGACTTCAAACCAGATTAAATAGTTCGAATGGTAGACCACGCCCATCTGGTCAGTCTCGGCATACCGCACACGCACAGTCACATCGTGATATTCGATCATGGTTGTTATTCAGTATGCCGGAAAACACCGGGCCTTCGGTAGTCAGGCTAGTGCTTACTCTGGTCGCGCCATACGGGTTTGCGCTTTTCGAGAAATGCGGCCAGGCCTTCTTTGAAGTCTGGTGTGCAACGAACGCGCGCGCTCTCCAGCACGGCACGTTCAAGGTCGTGGTCGACTCCGGCCGCCGCGGCGGAAACCAACAGGTGCTTCGCTCGAGTTATGCTGCTGGGGCTTGCAGCAAGAATGCTGTCTGCGAGTTCATGTGCGCGTTTCATCAAGCTTTCCGCGGGAACCACCTCGTTCACCAATCCCATCTCCCTCGCTTCCCCGGCTTCGATCAGCCGTCCTGTCAACAGAAGGTCCCGCGCACGCTTCTCTCCAATCTGCCGGGTCAGAAATACTGAAACAATTGCCGGCAAAAACCCGATTTTCACTTCGGTATAGCCGAATTTCGCTTCCGGTACCGCTAGGGTGAAATCGCATAGAGTGGCAATGCCACACCCCCCGGCGAGTGCGTGACCATTCACCGCCGCAATCAGCGGCCGCGAATAGCTCCAAATCTTCCGAAACATCTTCGCGATGCGCTTGGAGTCTTCCTGATTTTCCGCGGCCGAATGTTGTCCGATGGCCTGTAGATAGTCCAAATCGATTCCAGCGCAAAACGACCTCCCCGCGCCAGTAAGAATCACGACCCGCGTGTGCGTTTTCTCGATCTCATCCAACGCTGCTTGCAATTCCGCGATCATCTGAATGGAAATCGCGTTCCGCTTATCCGGCCGGTTCAGCGTAATCGTCGACAGATGGTCTACAGTTTCGAACTGCAGAGTCTCAAAATTCATTGGTCCCCCTGAAGTCTGCTAAGCTGCGGCGCCCTGTGCGTACTTGGCGCGAATTTCATTCGTCATTTCCATAGCCTTTGCTAGTTTAGCGCCATCCATATCCGGCTGCGCCCCCGCGTTGAGCAAGGCCGCCAGGACGCTCTCCGTGGGAATGTTTCCTACCAGATCGTCCCCCGCAAAGGGGCAACCGCCCAGGCCCGTGAGTGCCGAATCAAACCGCCGGCAGCCCGCCTGATACACGGCAAGCACCTTAGCCTCCGCGTTATCCGGCCGCGAGTGCAGGTGCACTCCCAATTCAATGCCTGCCACGTGGTTCTTTACCTGCGCATAGAGGTCACGTACAAGCTCCGGCGTTGCGGTTCCCACGGTATCCGCCAGTGATACCGTACTCACACGAATGTCTTTCAACCATTCCAGTGTGTCTTGCACGATCTCCGGTCCCCACGGTTCCTCGTAAGGATTTCCGAAGGCCATCGAAATATAAATCACCAATCCCTTATTGGCCTTCGCGGTTTCGCGCTTCAGCGTCTCCACCAGCGCGCGCGATTCACCGCGAGTCATGTTGGCATTCGCCCGCCGAAAATACGCCGAAATGGAGTAGGGATAACCCACCGTAGAAACGCCCGGCGTAGCCAAGGCACGCTCCAATCCCTTCTCGTTCACCACAATTCCGATAATCTCTGGAAGCTCGGTGCCATCCGGAAGGGAACTGAGTAGTCTAGACATCACTTCTTCGCTGTCTGCCATCTGCTTCACGTGTTTCGGTGAGACAAAGCTGACGGCGTCAATGTGCCGGAATCCGGCGGCAATCAATTGTTTCAAATACTCAACCTTAACTACTGTCGGAATAATTTCTGGCAAGCCTTGCCAGGCATCCCGCGGACACTCAATCAGTTTTATCTCAGTCATAGTCGCAATCTGGCGATTAAGCTCCGGCTGGCAGTCGTTAACTCTTCACGTCTGCAGCACCCCAGTTTTGAACTCCCGAATTTCCGGATTCAGCGCCGCCGCCTGCAGCGCCCAAATGAGCGCGTCCCGCGTCTGAGCTGGGTCGATAATCGCGTCGAGCCACAATCGCGCCGCGGCATATCGCGGATCCGTTTGGTGCTCGTAAGTAGCCTTGATGGAATCGAGTAATTCCTTCTTGGCCTTTTCGTCTAACTTCTTGCCTTCGCGCTCGAGTTGCTTGAATTTGATCTCCGCCAGCGTATTCGCCGCAGCGTCCCCGCTCATAACCGCGAATTTCGCGGTAGGCCACGCAAATAGAAACCGCGGATCATACGCTTTCCCGCACATCGCGTAATTCCCGGCGCCGAAGCTGCCCCCCAGAATGACGGAGATTTTCGGCACCACGCTGTTGGCCACGGCATTCACCATCTTTGCCCCGGCGCGGATGATCCCGCTCCACTCTGCATCTTTGCCGACCATGAATCCGTTCACGTCGTGCAAAAACACCAGTGGAATACGGTTTTGGTTGCAGTCCAGGATAAAACGCGCGGCCTTTTCCGCGGATTCGGTATAGATCACCCCGCCAAACTCGATCCGCTTCTGGTCGGAGTGTGGGGCGTGTGTTTGCACGTGCTTTTTCTGATTGGCCACAATGCCCACCGCCCAGCCGCCGATGCGGGCATACCCGCAGAGGAGCGTCTCTCCATACTCCACGCGGTACTCTTCGAACGCGCTGCCATCCACGAGACGAGCAATAATTTCCCGCATGTCATATTGCTTTCCGGGATCGCCCGAAAAAATACCGTAAATCTCACCGGCGGGGTGCAGCGGCTCCGCCAACCTGGCGTGATTGAAGATTGGGGGATCAGGCGCGCCCATCTTATCGACAATCGCGCGAATTCGTTTCAGACACGATTCATCGTCCGGCTCGCGGAAATCCACGGTTCCGCTGATCTGCGCGTGCATCTTGGCCCCGCCCAGTTCCTCTGTGGTGGTTTTCTGTCCAATCGCCGCCTGCACTAGCGCCGGACCCGCAAGAAAGAGCCCGGACCCTTCGGTCATCAGGATGTGGTCGCACATCACCGGGAGGTAGGCGCCGCCCGCTACGCACATTCCCATGATCGCGGTGATTTGCGGAATGCCCATAGCGCTCATCACCGCGTTATTGCGAAACACCCGGCCAAAGTCATCCGTGTCCGGAAACACATCCTCCTGTAAAGGCAGAAAGACTCCGGCGGAGTCCACCAGATAAATCGTCGGTATGTGATTGTCGATCGCTATATTCTGCGCGCGAATCACTTTTTTTGCGGTCATCGGGAAAAACGCGCCGGCCTTTACGGTCGCGTCATTGGCGATAATCATGAACATGCGCCCCGCTACACGCCCCAGCCCGGTGATGGTCCCAGCCGCCGGAGCGCCGCCCCACTCCTCATACATCTCGTAAGCCGCGTAAATTCCGAGTTCGAAGAAATGGGTCCCGGGATCAACCAATGCGGTTATCCGCTCGCGCGCGGTAAGCCGGTTTTTCTTGTGCTGCGCTTCAATCGCTTTTGCGCCGCCGCCTTCGCGGATCTTTTCTTCCTCATTCTTGAGCGCGGTGAGCAATTCCACCATCTGTCCGGCATTTTTCTCAAACTGCGGAGATTTCAGGTTGAGAGAGGATTTCAGAGTCGACACGCGGTTACCTCGGCGCAGGAATTCATGACAAGGAAGTATACGTACCAACGCCGGAAAGAATCAAAAGCGATTGGCCGCTGGCACGAGTCCCTGTTTGAACCAGCTAGAACCTACCCGCATCGCCGATCCCTTCGACGAATTCGACGTGGAGGGGCATTGCTGTAGACTCTCACCATGGAAAATCTTCTCTTAACCTTGGACCTGGCTCGCGAAATCGAACTCGCGGAGGCCGAAGCTGCCGTAAGTTGCGCGGAAATGATGATAGCCACGCAATCGGAATCCCTTGGCGCAGTCGCAAAAATCGCTGGCGGCTACGCTGTCTACTGCGGACCTGGGAATCCCATCACACAGGCCGTTGGCATGGGTTTGCACGGACCCGTGAGCCCGGAAGAGTTCACTCAACTTGAGGATTTCTATTTCACCCGCAACGAGCCGGTCCGTGTGGAAACGTGTCCCATTGCCGATCTAACCCTGTTCGAGCACTACAAGGAACGTAAATACTACGTCAGCGAATTCTCCAACGTTATGGCGCGCCCGGTCTGTGCTCATACCAGCCCGCCCGTTCCACCCGAAATCGACATACGCTTGGCGAGCCGGGATGAATTGGGCTTGTGGGTCATGACGGTTGCACAAGGCTTTGCCGAAAATTATCCGGTGACCCAAGAAATCCTCAGCGTAATGAAGATGTTCGCGATGGGCAAAAATGCGGAATGCTATCTGGCAAGTATCAAGGGACGGATCGTGGGTGGCGCTACGCTAGCCCTGCGCGGCAGAATTGCCGGCCTGTTTGGCGCCAGCACACTCCCTGACTACCGCAACCGGGGGGTACAAACCGCGCTTTTACACCGGCGCTTGCAAAGAGCTGCCGAAACCGGTTGCGAATTGGCCGTCAGCCTGGCACAACCGGGCGGCAGGTCCCAACGCAACATTACCCGCCTGGGATTTCAGACGTTGTACACACGGGTCAAGTTCGAACGATCTGTGCCTGACTAGAGGCTGCCGCTTACACATCAGCGAGCGGTCGACAGCCGCTTGTGGATGAAATCGATGATGTCCTGCGTTGAAGTGCCCGGCAGGAAAATTTCTGCGATTCCCGACTGCTTCAGCGCGGCAATGTCCGCCTCGGGAATGATCCCGCCGACCAGTACGGTCACGTCCTCCATGCCCTTCTCGTGCAGCAACTGCATCAGTTGTGGGCAAATCGTGTTGTGCGCCCCGGAAAGAATGGAGAGCCCGATCACGTCCACGTCTTCCTGGGCAGCAGCCGAAGCGATCATCTCCGGCGTTTGCCGCAGGCCGGTATAGATCACTTCCATGCCCGCATCGCGAAGCGCCCGCGCAATCACCTTAGCTCCGCGATCATGCCCATCCAACCCCGGCTTGGCAATCAGCACCCGAATCTTCTTTTCCGTCATGGATTTCGGTTTCGCTCTCTCCGCCGACCTGCGTTGAACCTATGGAATCTTCGTTTGCCCACCAAATATAACTTCGAACGCCGTCATTGGACACTGGCAACTACAGTGGAAGAGTGAAAGTCACAGCCTTAAATTACGTAATGGCGACTTCCTCGTAGGCTCCGAAGACACTTCGCATCGCTTCACAAATTTCGCCCAGGGTCGCATATGCCTTCACTGCGTCATAAATCAATGGCATCAGGTTCTCAGTGCCCTCTGCCGCTTTCCGCAACGCCCCCAGCCGCCGTTCCACTTCCGCCCCGGACCGTTCCGAGCGCAGCTTGGACAGCCGCGCCGCTTGCCGCCGCGCCACGGTCTCATCGATTTGTAGCAATTCGATGGGCTTTTCCGGCGTGACGTACTCATTTACGCCCACAATGATCTTCTCTTTTTTGTCCACGGCCATTTGGTAACGGTAGCTGGCCTCGGCAATTTCCCGCTGCGGATAACTCCTCTCGATCGCAGCCACCATGCCGCCCATTGCGTCGATCCGCCGGACATACTCCCAAGCGCCCTGTTCCACTTCGTTGGTCAGCGCTTCGACGAAATACGAGCCACCCAACGGATCCACCGTGTTGGTCACGCCAGTTTCGTGGGCGATGATTTGCTGCGTGCGCAGCGCGATGGTGGCAGCAAACTCAGTTGGTAACGCCCAGGCCTCATCCAGGGAATTGGTGTGCAGCGATTGGGTCCCGCCCATCACGCCGGCCAGCGCCTGTATGGCCGTACGCACCACATTATTCATCGGCTGCTGTGCTGTCAACGAACAGCCTGCGGTTTGCGTATGGAAACGCAGCGCCCACGACCGCGGATTCGCCGCCTTAAACCTCTCGGTCATTGCCTTGTACCAAATCCGCCGTGCCGCCCGGTACTTCGCAATTTCCTCAAAAAAATCGTTATGCGCGTTGAAGAAGAACGAAAGCTGCGGCGCGAACTCGTCCACTGGCAAGCCACGCCGCATAGCCCATTCGACATATTCCATGCCGTCGCGCAGGGTGAAGGCCAATTCCTGAATCGCCGTCGATCCCGCTTCTCGAATGTGATATCCGCTGATCGAGATCATGTTGAATTTGGGCGTGTTCTTCATGCCAAATTCAAACGTGTCGATGACCAGCCGCATCGACGGCTCCGGCGGGTAGATGTATTCCTTTTGCGCGATGTACTCCTTTAGGATGTCATTTTGCAAGGTTCCCGAAATTTTTTTCCAATCCGCGCCCTGCTTTTCCGCCACCGCCAGATACATCGCCCAGATCACCGCCGCCGGGGAGTTTATGGTCATGGATGTGGTCACATCCGCCAACGGAATCTGATCGAAGAGCACTTCCATGTCCGCCAGGGAACTGATGGCCACGCCGCATTTCCCAACTTCACCTTCCGCCAACGGATGATCGGAGTCGTAACCCATCAAGGTGGGCAGGTCGAACGCAGTGGAAAGTCCAGTCTGGCCGTGATCCAACAGATATCGAAAACGCTGATTGGTATCCTCCGCGGTCCCGAAACCCGCGAACTGCCGCATGGTCCATAACCGGGTCCGGTACATGGTCGGGTGAATTCCACGCGTGTATGGAGGCTCTCCAGGGAAACTCAAATCGCGGGCAGGATCCCAACCCGCCAGGTCCGCTTCGGTATACAGCCGGCGAATCGGGTAACTCGAAGTGGTGGTGAACTCTGTGTGCCGCTCAGGGCTTTTCGCCAATGTCGGACCCAGAGTATTTTTCTCCCAAGCTTGTTCTGCAGCGGAAGGTTGGCGGGAATGAGAATCGTTCGCGTTAGCAGAGGACTTGGTTTTCGTGTTGACAGGATCACTCATTGGCGCTCCCGTATTGTGAGATCGCACAAGCGCGACCAAAATTCATGGTATGCGAAACGTATGCGCGGAGCAATAAGGCGAAGCACCGGATTCCAGGCAGCGAATGGCTGGCATTTGTGGGCTGCCAGACGCGCAGAAGAGAGATTGCTCCGTTCGAGCGTAAAGAGCCCTACCCTTCGCAAAAGGCCGCGAAGGATGAGCCACCCTCTAGTTCATGGAGGAAACAGACCGCCTCACGGCTAACAGTCCGGGCTTGGCTCGGCTGGATTAGACTTTCCGACCGGCGATTACCGCTGGCCGGGAACGACGCCTTTATCTAGGGCCTTAAAAAGTTCCTCGGTGCCCACAACTTCGCCGTTTAGAGTGCCAGGAATTAAAGTATCTTTGTCGAAGGTCCCCTTCTTTATGCCGGCGATGGTCACATTGTTGACATCGAGAGTCCGACCCAGCGCACGCTCGTAGTTGGCTTTAGCCTCGGCCAGATTCGCCAGGGCACGAAGCTCGTTGCCCTGAGCCGTAATCAAGTCGCGCTGCGTCAGAATGACGTTGTAAACCGTAGACGCCCCCAACTGATACTTCTTCTGTTCCGCGTCAAACGTTTGCTGCTGCAATTCCCGCGCCTTGGTTGCCGCGTTTACTTGGGCTCGCCCCTGATCCACGGCAATTGACGTATTCCGCACGTCCAGCACGGCGTTGTTCTTAATTTGTTGTACGGTCGCTTCAAACTGCCGCTCGACCAATTGTGCGTGAATGTTGTCCGCCTGGTTTGCGCGGTTGCGCAGCGGCAAACTGAAGGTGATCTGTCCGGAGTACACCGGCAAATTGTTACGGAAGATTTGCGACTGAGCGCTTCCGAAACCTGCCTTGGACTGCCCGGTAACGGGCTGCACCGTTTCTGGTATGAATAGGCCGGGGATTGGCGCGCCAGTGGAATCCACTACAGGCGCTCCCGCAACGGTGGTTGGCGCTCCGCTGGTGAAGGTATTGCCGCCCAGTCCATAAGAAGAGTACTGCAGCCCGAGTGTCGCCGTGGGAAGCAGGGCGTTTTTCGTCGCGCTCACGTCTACCTGAGCATTCTTGAGGTTGAAATATTGTTCCTGCACATCCGGACGCTTCTGGAACGCCTCTTTCACCGCAGCCTCGAACGGTTCGGTTTCCACCGTTGCCGGAGTTTCCGGCTTATCCGTGGGCACAATTTCCACATTCAGAAGATTAGAAGCGGTCGGGTCTTTGGAAATGTAATTTTTTAGCACCAGTTCATCCTGGAGTTGGGTGGTTTGCGCGACGATCAAATTCTGACGGTCTGTGGCCAATTCCGATTCCGCGCGGGTCACGTCCAGCGGAGCCATGGTGCCGATCTCGAGCTGTTTCTTATTGTCGTTGTAAAGCTTTTCGGAAACGGTCACAGCCTGCTGATCGACCTTGACGTTCTCGCGCGCATACACCAATTCCCAATACGCCGTAATGGTGTTCGTAATGGTGGTAATGGCTTGCTGGGCAAAGGTCAGATCGGCGATCTTGCGGTTGTTTTCGGCGATGATGATATTGCGCCGGTTCACCGCCCGGCCGGCGCCGGCCAGCAATTGTTGCGACAGGCTGACGGTCAGGTTGGATTCCACATAGGGATTGAAAAAGTTATCCGCATTCGAGGAAGTGCGCGTATTGTCCCAAGCCACGCTGAACGCGGTGCCCGTGACGAAGTTCTGGGTATAAGAGGTGTCGTAGTATGCGGTGTGAGATACCAGGGTGAGCGCCGTCGTGAGCCCCGAAGTGCCTACACCGGAAATGAATGGGTTAGCGATCGGAATGTTGGAATCGCTGTAGCCTCCCACGAACGACAGCACTGGATCGTAATAAAGTTCGGGCAGGTTGGCCGTTGATCCAGTCGCCAGCGTCCCTGGTGAGCCGTATCCGATACCGCCAGCTCGCGCTTTCAATAAGCCCACATCGGCCATCCACGGGCTGTACCGCTGCACCACGATGTCCATGCTGTTTTCCATCGCCAACGCGATGGCGTCCTGCAGGCTCAGCGGCAGTTTGCCGTCATGGATTAAATCGTCCAACCTCGGCGAATTGGTCAGCACTCCGGGCGCAATAAAGTGTTCGCGATAGGGATTGGCAATGCTCGGAAACCAGCTGGGCGCGCGCGAGTAGTCGAACTTCGATATTCCCAACGAGATGGGCACTCCACCCTGCGCGGCAGCCTGCGGTTGAGCAGGCGAAGACGGTTCCTGCGCGCGTATCGGGGCCACTGGTGTGGCCGCTATCGCCCCAGCCAATATGGCTGCGAACAGGGGTCTAATGAACGGCTTGTTCATGGATCTCCTCACTCTGACCAGACTTACCCTGACTAATTTGTGTTACTGACCTGAAGCGCCCGGAGCGAGTACAGTAAGTCCTGTAATTCTAGGTCTCACTAAGTGTAAACGTTCGCGGTATCCAAATTGTTTCAAGAGCACTGGAAGTGCAGGGAAAGTAAAGGGGTAACGGATTCCGCAAACCATGACTGACAGTTTAACAAGCCGGTTCTAACCTTGACAATGCGGGTTGTCGCGGCTAATCTCCTGACGTTTCGACGTTTAGCTGGCTCGAACGGTTAGCTGGCACGTCGTCATTACTTACTTATGGTTACCCGCGAAGAGCTTTTGCATCTTTTTGAGACGGCTGGCGCCATTCGTCACGGCCACTTCGAACTTTCGAGTGGTTTACATAGTGGAACTTATGTTCAGTGCGCGTTGGTGCTGCAATATCCCCGTTACGCAGAAAAATTAGGGCAGGCTTTAGCTGCGCTGTTTTCCGACGCGCACATTGATGCCATCGTATCTCCCGCTTTGGGCGGTGTGATCATTGGTCAGGAAGTAGCGCGCGCTTTGCCCGCACCCAAGGACATGATCGGTGGCGGAGTGCCAGCCATGTTCGTCGAGCGCGATCGCAGCGGCATCATGACCCTGCGCCGTGGATTTACATTGACACCGGATCAGCACGTGTTGGTAATTGAAGATGTATGGACCACTGGCGGATCCACCGAAGAAACGATTCACGTTGTCCAGGAAGCAGGCGGTCGGGTGGTCGCGGCCGGCGCTTTGATCGACCGCGGAGGCGGAGCTATTGAATTCCCCGTGGAATCCAACGCTTTGATCCAGATGAAAATCGATAGCTACGAACCAGAAGACTGCCCGCAATGTCGCCAGGGCAGCGCCGCGGTGAAACCCGGAAGCCGCTTTGTTGTGCGAGGCCAATAGTGGAAACCGCAGTGTCGCTGAAAATGCGAGGCCCACTAAACCGTCAGACTACGATTACCTAATCCAGCTGACCCATTTTCAAATCTCATCGTTCTGCCGCTTCGCGTCATTGGCGCAAAGCCTGAGCAGTTGTAAACTACGGAAACCCGAAACGGAAAACCGGCCACTGCCTTGCGCTATTTCAAACTCACGATCGCCTACGACGGCACCGATTTCCACGGCTGGCAGTTTCAAGTAGGCAAACCGACTGTTCAGGGCGAAATCGTCTCGGTGCTGCGGCGGCTCACGCAAGAAAATGTGTTGTTGCTTGGCGCAGGGCGTACCGACGCGGGCGTCCATGCGTTGGGACAGGTAGGCAGTTTCCGCACCCAGTCTGCACTTTCCGCCATGGAATTTCAGCGCGCGCTGAATGCGCTGTTACCGGCAGCGATTCGCATTGTCGCTTCAGAGGAAACCGGCCCTGATTTCAGCGCACGCTGGTCTGCAAAAGGGAAACACTATCGCTATCGGATCTACCGCGGAAAAGTGGTGCCCCCGTTTCTCTGGAGGTATGTCCTGCATTACCCGTTTCCACTGGACGAAAGCGCGATGAAAGAGGCGGCGGCTCGTTTTGTAGGGGTGCACGATTTCACCTCCTTTGCCGCGTCGACAGGTTCCGAGGACGACGATAGGGAGCGGAATATGCAACGGGAAATCTTCTGCGGCGAAGTTAGGCGTACCGACGACTGCCAGGAACTGTGGTTTACGGTGCATGGCCGCTCGTTCCTGCGCTACATGGTGCGCAAGATGGTAGGAACGCTTCTCGAAGTGGGGCGAGGCAAACTCGTTCCCGAAGACATCGACAGACTTTATGAATGGAAAGACCGTTCAAGGTCTGGCCCGACCGTGCCACCACAAGGCTTATTCATGGTAAGCGTGGACTACGATGAACCGTACCAGGTGAGCATTCCGTGACGAGGTATTTCCCGCTGAACTGCACGTTTCGCCTGGTTTATAAATAAACAGTAATACCGAAATACCCCATGCCCGATTGCTGTGAACTTTCTATATCTGTAGGCCGCAAATTGCGTCAGAATAAGCATCCCTCGCCCTCAATTCCGCCCGAAGGAGTGTGTAAGCAGGAGGTTGTGTCGCATCTACATGGGCGACCTATATTCTCGGGATACTAACGGAGTGCTCGTACAGGCGGGAGGTAATTATGATGTTCAAGCGGATCACCCGGCATCGCGGATGTCCCGAATGCCAGGGATCCCAGGCATACCGGATCAGACGAGAAGGGCTTTTTGTTAAGTTGGTATGTCTATTGTTGAATGTTCGGCCGCATTATTGTCCACAATGCGATATGTATTTCTTCGGCCCAAGACGATCGGCACGAGTGCAACAGCAGAACCCCAGGAAGTCATCCGGAGCGGCAACTCGGCGCGAAGGACACTTGCGTCCACGGAGTTTGCCACACTGACAGGCGCTAAGACTTCGCAGCAGGGACGTTCAATTTTTCGAAGGGCACATTCAGGATCGGGTAGTGCTTCCAATCCTTGTAGTCGAAGTGCCACCATTCGTCTTCGTTCACGGTAAAACCTTCCGACTCCATCGCACGGCGCAGCAGTTCGCGGTTCCAGCGCTGCAGGGAAGTGCCGCCTGGAAAATCGGGATAGGAGCGTGGAGACATTTCGTCGTAGAGTCCCGGCATTTCGACAAGTTTGCCTGTAGCGAGATCGTACAAGGTGAGGTCCACGGCGCAGCCGCGGTTGTGGCGTGAACCCTTTTCTGGATCGGCGACGAAGATATGGTCCTTAGGTGGGGTAACGTCCCAGAAAATTTTGGTGACGTACCAGGGGCGGTAGCCGTCGTGGATCAGTAGTCCGTAACCGAGTGGCTGCAACTTGTGGAGCGCACGTACCAGCGCCTCGGCCGCCGGCCGCTGCATAAACGCACGGGCCTGGGTATAGACCGGAGTGCCCAGGAAATTGTTGGACTGCGCGTAGCGAATGTCGAGGCGGATGGCGGAATCGAGGGCCACGAGCTCAACGAGATCCGGCTTGCGAAATGGGCCCGGTTCATCTGGAGGCTTCGCGGCCAGCGCCGCGGCGCGAACTTGTTCAATCGGCTTGGCGGGAGTTATGTGGAAGAAATGTGTGGGATCGGAACCGGCATCTATCCGGACGAAATGCTCGGTGAGGTACGAAAATCCCGCAACGGTTCCGTCGGGTGCAATCCGTTCGTCATAAATGGAGGTACGGCCGCCAGGCTGGTTCATTAAGACTGTGCCGCTCTTCGCTTGAATCTCTTTCCGTTTTTCTGCGGCACCCTGGGGCTGGATAAACAGGCGCTGATCGTTCTCCAGAAGGATCACTGTTTGCTTCGCGCTGTCGGGACTGCCGAAGTCGTAAATGCCCACCAGTTGTTTCCACGCCAAGGAGGCATCGGGAGGTTTGGGACCGGGAAGGACGGAGTTTGGTGTGGTGGCGGTTTGCGAACGAACAGGCGGGAAGGGAAGAGAGAAGGCGATCGCAAGGAGGCAGAGGAGGATTCGAATGGGGCGCCGGTTCACGGCAATCATAATAATCGGAATTCAGGAAATGTGGAGCCTGGGTCTTGCGGAGTGAAGGTCGTGGCCAATGTGCTCGCGGGATTTGCCCATTTTGGAACTGAAGGCGTCCGGTGCGTTAACTAGTAAGTAATCAACAATCGCGTTGCGAGCGCGTTTTCATGTAAGTGCGAAGAATGAAAGAGTTAGGGGCTCAAGGCGGTGCGCGCAGCCTGTAAGTGCACATTCTACGCGGTTTGTAAGCTCTTTATTATGAACACTTACGTAAGTGCGCATTCTACAGGATTTATGGGCGGGATCGGGAAGATACTGCTCGAAGGTGATCTCGGTGGACTCGGGACAGACGGAGAATGGTTCAATCATTACCGTATGGTTATAATATATTTACATGCACTACTTCAAGCGTAAACATTGGGGCGTCAATCGCCGAGGTCTCGGGGGTACTGAAGCCCAAAACGCCCGCCTCCCTCCCTGCGTCAAACAAGCGGAAGGCGGGCCTTACAAAAGGGCTGATAGGAATACGGATGAGGCGCTACTTCTTGGCGGTGGCTGCGGACGCTTCCAAACCCGGTGCAACGATGGGGTTGAGGAACGGCATCATGCCGCGCAGTTTGGGGCCGAGTTGCTCGATAGCGCTCTGCTGCTCGGCTTTGCGCTTGGCCAGGAAATTGGGGCAGCCTTTTTCGTTTTCCTCGATCCAGGCTTTGGCGAAGCTGCCATCGCGGATCTCCGCCAGAAGTTTTTTCATGGCTTCGCGGGTTTGCGCGGTAACGATGCGCGGGCCGGCATGATAATCGCCGTGTTCTGCAGTATCGCTGACGGAATAGCGCATGTAGCTGAGGCCGCCGCGATAGATGAGGTCGACAATCAGTTTGAGCTCGTGCATGCACTCGAAATAAGCGACTTCCGGCTGATAGCCGGCATTCACCAGAGTCTCGAAGCCGGCCTTGATCAGTTCGCTGACTCCACCGCACAGCACGGCTTGCTCGCCGAAGAGATCAGTTTCAGTTTCCTCGGTGAAGGTGGTTTCCAGGACGCCGGCGCGGGTGGTACCCAGTCCCTTGGCATAGGAAAGCGCAAAGGCCTTGGCCTTGCCGGAGGCATCTTGATGCACAGCCAGCAGCGCGGGAGTGCCGCCGCCTTCGGTGAACACCTCGCGAACGCGGTGGCCGGGAGCCTTCGGAGCGATCATGCTGACATCGACGTTCTTGGGAGGTTGGATCGCGCCGTAGCGAATGTTGAAGCCATGGGCAAACATGAGAGTTTTGCCCGGAGTGAGGTGCGGCTCAATCGCCTCCTTGTAGAGTTTGGGTTGCCGAGTGTCTGGCGCGAGAATCATGATCACGTCTGCCCAGGCGGCGGCTTCCGCGGGAGTCTTTACGGTGAGTCCGTCCTTTTCCGCTTTCGCCCGGGAGGCGCTGCCTTCGGGAAGTCCGACAACTACCGAGACCCCGGAATCGCGCAGATTTAGGGCATGAGCATGACCCTGCGAGCCGTATCCAATGATCGCCACCTTCTTGGCCTGGACTAACGAGAGGTCTGCGTCTTTGTCGTAATAGAGATTTGCCATTGCGAGTGTTGTTCCTTTCGTGGGCCGCGTTGCGGCCGACAAACTGTTGGATGTGGTAGCGCGAGGTGTTGCCGATCTAAAGTTCGGCCACTACAGCGCCATGGTGTCGAAGGCTGGCGCTAGCTCGAGGCTGGCGCGGAGTCCTTATCGGTCGCACTGTTGTTCGCGTTGGTTGGCGGGCGCAGCAGATCGCCTCCCCGGGTCATAGCGATACGTCCGGTGCGGGCCATTTCGAGTACTCCGAACGGGCGCAACACCTCCAGCAGGCCATCAATCTTGTCGACGGTGCCGGAAACTTCGACGATGAGCGATTCGGGAGCAACATCAACCACGCGCCCGCGGAAGACTTTGATCAACTCCATGAGGTGCGGACGGTTCTGCTGGTCGGCAGCGACTTTGATGAGCGCAAGGTCGCGTTCGAGCATGGAGCGTTCCGAGATGTTTTCGGCCACTAGAACATCCACGAGCTTTTCCAGACTGGCTTCCAGGCGCCGCGCGCCGTTCTCATCGGTGTGGGCGCAGATGGTCATGCGTGCAATTTCCTCGTTTTCCGTTGGCCCGACGGTAAGCGAGTCAATGTTGATGGCCAGCCGGCGCGTCAGCGAGGCCACGCGATTCAGGACACCCGGTTTGTTTTCGACGTATGCGACGATCGTTTGCATTGGCTCCTCAACCTTTCTGAAATGGCAACGAACGGGCCGATTGAAGAGAGGTTCCTGGCTTCGCTCGGAATGACGGATTCGTTGAAGTCAAAAGAGTCATTAGGGTTTTCATTATGGCTCGGAAGCCGTTTCCACCAAAGGATTGTTGGGGCGGCGAATCATCTCATGCAACGCGGCGCCAGCAGGCACCATGGGGTAGACCGAATCCTCCTGCTCGACGCGGAAATCGAGCAACACTGCCTGGTCGGCCTCACGCGCGGATTCAATCGCGGGCACCACTTCGTTGCGAGTGGTGACGCGTTCCCCGCGAATGCCAAAGGCATTGGCTAACGCCGCAAAATCGGGCGCCACCAAGGGAGTAGCGACGTAGCGCTTATCGTAGAAGAACTCCTGCCACTGGCGGACCATGCCCAGGTAGCCATTGTTGATGATGGCGATGTTAATTTTGATTTTTTCCTGAACGATGGTGGCGAGTTCGCACATGGTCATCTGGAAGCCGCCGTCACCCACGACGACCCAGACTTCGGCATCGGGCTTGGCGAATTTCGCGCCGATTGCAGCGGGAAGGGCGAATCCCATGGTGCCAAGACCGCCGGAAGTGATCAGGGTACGCGGCCGGTTGTGGTGATAATACTGAGCTTCCCACATCTGGTGCTGGCCCACATCGGTTACGACAATGGCGTCGCCCTTGGTGACCTTCCACAAATCATTGATGACGTGCGCAGCGTAGAGATGACCGCTGTCGGGGAGAGACTGAATGTCGCGAACGGCGGAATCGCCTTTGAGTTCCTTGATATGGGCGAGCCAGGCGCTGTGATCGCGCTCATGCACATGGGGCAGCAAACTGGAGAGCATTTCGCCGGCATCGCCAACGATGGCGGCATCGACCCTCACGTTTTTATTAATTTCGGCGCGATCCACCTCGATGTGAATCTTGCGGGCGTTGCGCGCATAGGTGCGCAGATCGCCAGTGACGCGGTCATCGAAGCGCATGCCCACCGCGATGAGCAGGTCGGCTTCCTGAATGGCGGTGTTGACCCAAGCTTCGCCATGCATGCCCATCATGCCCAAATTCATCGGATCGGTAGCAGGGAAGCAGCCGATGCCGAGCAGGGTCATGGCCACGGGAATATTGCTGGTGCGCACGAACTGTTCCAGGATTCGCATGGCGCCGGAAAGCATGATGCCCCGGCCGGCAAGAATGACCGGGCGCTTGGCGGAATTCAGCAACTGCACGGCGCGATCGAATTCTGCCTGACTGTGATTATTGCGGTGACGCTTCGGGGGAAGCTGAGGTGCGGTGGCATCCCAATCGAAATCGACAGAAGCCTGTTGCGCATCCTTGGTAATGTCGACGAGAACGGGGCCTGGGCGACCGGAATTAGCCACGATGAAGGCTTCGCGAATGGTGTGAGCAATATCCTCGGCTTTGGAGACGACCACGTTGTGTTTGGTAATCGGCATGGTGACGCCGGTGATGTCGACTTCCTGGAAAGCATCGGAGCCCAGAAGTTTGCTGCTCACTTGGCCGGTAATGCAGACGACCGGGGAAGAATCGAGCATCGCGGTGGCAATTCCGGTGACCATGTTGGTTGCGCCGGGGCCTGATGTAGCCATGGCCACACCAACACCCCCGGTGGCGCGTGCATAGCCGTCGGCCATGTGGGTCGCGCCCTGTTCGTGCCGCACCAGGATGTGATGAAGTTTCGATTTGCCGATGGCATCGTAGACAGGCAGGATGGCGCCACCCGGATAGCCAAAAACATGGCGCACACCCAGCCGCTCGAGCGTCTCGCAGACGATTTGCGCACCGGTAAGCTTCATAACGTTCTCCCCGTCGAGACCGGCACAGCGCCGGAAGAAAAACTGGCGGGCACGGAAGTGATAGCGCCCAGGGAGGACGAAGATACCAGCGCGGCGTATTTGGCCATGACTCCGTTCGCGTAGTGCGGTTTGGGAGCTTGCCAGTCAGCGAGGCGCTTTTGTATTTCGGCGTCGGTGAGTTCCACGTTGAGAGTGCGTTTCGGCAAATCGAAGACTACTGTGTCGCCATCGCGAAGAGCAGCAATCGGTCCGCCCATCGCCGCTTCGGGAGCCACGTGACCGGCCATGAGACCGTGCGTCGCGCCGGAGAATCTGCCATCGGTCAGCAATGCTACGGAATCTCCCAGGCCTTCGCCGACCAGCGCCGCTGTTACCGCGAGCATCTCGGGCATGCCGGGGGCGCCGCGAGGTCCTTCATAGCGAATCACAACTACATCGCCGGCTTTGATCTGCCTGGCTTGCACTGCGGCGAACGCCGCTTGTTCGCCGTCGAAGACACGCGCGGGTCCGCGGAAATTCTGTATGTTATGCCCGGCAACTTTGATGACGCAGCCCTCCGGAGCGAGATTGCCCTTGAGAATGACCAGACCACCGGTGGGCTTCAGCGGGTTGGCTTTGCTGCGGACGACCTCCTGTCCCGGCGTTTCTTTGGCGCGCCGGGCTTCTTCGGCAAGGGTTCGTCCGGTAACGGTGATGCAGTCGCCGCGGAGAAGCTCTGCTTCAAGCATGCGCTTTGCGAGGAGCGAAGTACCGCCTGCTGCGTAAAGGTCGATCGCGACAAAGCGTCCTCCTGGTTTGAGATCCGCCAGAATCGGCGTTTGCGAACTGATGCGATCAAAATCGTCGATGGAGAGCGAAATTCCAGCTTCGCGAGCGATGGCCAGCAAATGAAGCACGGCGTTGGTGGAACCGCCGGAGGCGGCGACGCCGGCAATGGCATTCTCGATGGACGTTTTGGTAATAATTTTGGAAGGCAGAAGATTGTTCTTGAGAAGGTCGAGTGTAAGCTTGCCCGCCAATTCGCCAGCGTGGGCCTTGCCTTGATCCGTCGCCGGAATGCTGGACAAACCCATCGGCGCGATGCCCAGGAATTCGCACACCAGGGCCATGGTGTTGGCCGTGAATTGTCCGCCACAGGCGCCGGCACCGGGACAGGCTACGCGCTCCAATTCCTGCAGTTTCGCGTCGTTCATTTTGCCGCTGGCGTGCGCGCCGACAGCTTCGTAGACGTCCTGAATGGTGACGGATCGCCCTTGGAACTTACCCGGGGCGATCGAACCCCCGTAAAGCACAAGCCCCGGAATGTTCAAGCGCGCTAAGGCCATCACGCCGCCGGGTATGGTTTTATCGCAACCGACCAGCACGATCAGCGCGTCAAATAGATTGCCGCGTGCAACCAGTTCAATGGAGTCGGCAATTACTTCGCGGCTGATCAGGGAAGCGCGCATGCCTTCGGTGCCCATGGTGATGCCATCGGAGATAGATACAGTGTTGAACTCCAGCGAAGCGCCGCCGGCAGCGCGAATACCGTCACGGACGTGTTGCGCGAGTTCGCGCAGATGGTAATTGCAAGGGCCGATCTCAATCCAGGTGTTGGCAATGCCGATCAGAGGTTTGCGAAAGTCGTCATCTTTGAGTCCAGCGGCACGGAGCATGGCGCGCGCGGGCGCGCGATTGGCTCCATCGGTCAGAGCAGAACTGCGAGGCTTCAGACTTTCCGTCACGACTAGGCTCCTCCGGGAATCGAATAAATCTCAATAGTGCGAGGCCATCCATCTGCCGTGGAGGACGGTCCCTGGACAGCACAACAGACACGAAGAATACACCCGCACTTCGCGTGGTAGTAAGGCCGGCGAAGTACCAGAATGAACCGGGCCAGGAAATGAGTCAAATTAATAGAAGTGCATGTGAAAATAAGATGGAGTTATGAAAAGACGGGCCCCGCAAGGATTTCATTGACCGATTACCGCCTGCCAGCGAACTGCGCGGGGGAATCTTTGGCGCTGAGTCGAGGCAAAAAGCATCCCCTGTCAGGCAGCGGCGCATCTTGTTGTCCATTAGGCCAACGGCCCATAAAGGTGCGAATCTAACCCCTGTGCACATACTCCAAAGGCGCATAGACGTTTTCATCATTGGCGGTGGGCCAGCAGGTCTGGCAGCGGCCATCGCTGCGCGGCGACGTGGCCTGAGCGTGACGGTGGCCGATGGTGGGGAACCACCCATTGATAAGGCGTGTGGCGAAGGATTGATGCCAGAGACGGTTGCGGCGCTGAAGGATCTGGACGTGGAAGTGCCAACGCAAGCTGGATATCGGTTACAAGGGCTGCGATTTGTGCAAGGCGAATCACAGGTATCGGCAAACTTTCCGGAAGGCCAGGGAGTGGGAATACGTCGAACCGTCCTGCACGAGTTGTTGATTCGTCACGCGGAACGCTGTGGCGTGAAGATGCTTTGGAGAACGCCCGTTGCTGGAATTGATGGCGACGGCGTTCTTCTTGGCCGCGATACCATCCGTGCACGATGGATTGTGGGTGCAGATGGCGGGCAATCGCGAGCGCGCCGATGGAGCAAGTTGAATTTGGCGCTGAGTGAGAGCCATCGTTTCGCGAACCGGCGGCATTACCATTTGCGGCCATGGTCGGATTTCGCGGAGGTACATTGGGGATCCAATGTGCAAGCGTATGTCACGCCTGTAGGTCGTGAGGAAGTCTGCGTGGTCGCGATGGGAGCAACGGTTGACGCCGCAGATTTCCAACGAGTGCTGGAGGTCCTGCCCGAGTTGAGAGAACGATTAGCGGGTGCGGAGTTGTGCAGCCGAGAACGCGGGGCTGTGGCCGCAATGCAGGCTTTGGCGCGCGTGTGGCGCGGAAACGTGGCGCTCGTGGGCGATGCTTCGGGCGGAGTAGACGCAATTACAGGCGAAGGATTGCGGCTGGCATTTCGGCAGGCGCATGCACTGGCAAAAGCGATGCAGCACGGTGACCTCCGGGAGTATGGGTGGGTACACCGACGTTTGGCGAGGCGGCCATTGTGGATGGGCCGGTTGATGTTGCAGTGGGGACGGCATGACTGGATGCGCTCTCGCACGTTGAAGATGTTGAGCCAGCATCCGGGGCTGTTCGCAAGGCTACTGGCGATCCATTTGGGTCGAGCCAGCACCGGCGATGTGGTGTCGACCGGGGCGCAATTGGGATGGCGATTTCTGGCCAGCTAAAGGTGAGGAATTCAGGGATGCAGGTAACGGGCTGGAAATCGGCGGTGGCCGTAGGTGGCGGGATTCTGGGAATTGCCGTGTTTTTGTCGGCTACGGCGACACCTCCCAGGCTGCAGACAGCACAAGTTGCCGCTCAGAAGGTTACGTTGGAGGTAGATCCGGAGCAGAGCAAGGTGCATTACGCGGTGGACAGCACGTTGCACACCGTCCATGGAACGTTCGCACTGAAGAAGGGTTCGGTTGTCTACTTCGATCCTCAAACTGGAAAAGCTGGAGGAGAGGTGGCCGTCTACGCGACCAGCGGCGAATCAGGGAACAGTTCCCGCGACGAACGCATGCACAAAGAAATCCTGGAAACGGGTAAATACCCGGACGCCATCTTCCGGCCCAGTCAGGTGGAAGGCAAGGTTGGACTGAACGGCGCATCGGACGTGAAGCTGCGCGGAACTATATTGGTACACGGGGGAGAACATGAAATTGTGGCGGACGTCCATGCTGACCTTGCCGGTGATCATTGGAGCGGGAGCGCCAGATTCGATATTCCGTATATCCAGTGGGGCATCAAGAACCCCAGTACCTGGCTGCTGAAGGTGAAGCCGGTGGTGAACATGGAAGTGGACATGATGGGTGCCGTCGGAGGGACGAAGTAGAGGCAAAAATGTCCAAAGGTGCTGCGCCGTTAAAAACGGTTTTCATTTGCATATCCTTATTGGATCGCCCAAAATTGATAATTTGGGATACAGTAACCGCAGTGAACTGCTGTGCCCTGTACGTGTCTACCAACTGAAAACTGAGGAATTCATGGAAAAGCCAAACCGTATTGCTCCGCCAAAGGGGACGCTCGGAGTGCTTTTGCCCGGAATGGGAGCAGTGGCGACCACGTTCATGGCGGGCGTGGAGCTGGTGCGCCAGAAGAAAGCGTTGCCGGTTGGGTCGTTAACCCAGATGGGCACGATTCGATTGGGGAAAAGAACCGAGGGCCGTTCGCCGAAGATAAAAGAGTTCGTGAAGCTCGCGAATCTGGACAACATGGTCTTCGGTGGCTGGGATATTTTCCCGGAAAGTTCGTACGACGCGGCGGCGAAAGCCGGAGTGCTGGACGCCCAGCACCTTGCCATAGTGAAACCGTTTCTGTCCAAAATCAAACCTATGCCAGCTGCGTTCGACCGCGAGTATGTTCGGATGTTGGACGGCAAGAACGTAAAGAAGGGCAAGAACAAGTACGAGATCGCGTTGCAGATTAAGGACGACATCGCCAAATTCAAGAAAACCCATCAGTGTTCGCGCATGGTCATGCTGTGGTGTGGCTCTACTGAAGTGTTCATGAGGCCGCACGAGGTTCATCAGACCGCGGAATCTTTTGAGGCAGCGATGAAAGAGAGCCACCCGGCGATTGCGCCCTCGATGTTATATGCCTGGGCGGCTATTACTAGCGGGATTGCGTACGGGAACGGCGCGCCCAACTTGACCGTGGACATCCCTGCAATGCAGGAACTGGCGCAAAAGCACAACGTGGCCATCGGCGGCAAAGACTTCAAGACCGGCCAGACGTTGCTGAAGACAGTTCTGGCGCCGGCATTCAAAGCACGCATGTTGGGGCTAAATGGCTGGTTCTCCACCAATATTCTGGGGAACCGCGATGGCGAAGTGCTGGAAGATCCGGGCTCGTTCAAGACGAAGGAAGAATCCAAGCTGGGTGCGCTGGAATTTATTCTCCAGCCCCATTTGTATCCGGAACTCTATGGCAAGATCCACCACAAGGTGCGCATCAACTATTACCCGCCGCGGGGTGACAACAAAGAAGGCTGGGATAACATCGATATTTTCGGATGGCTCGGCTATCCGATGCAGATCAAGGTGGACTTCCTGTGCCGCGATTCCATTCTGGCGGCGCCGATCGTTCTAGATCTGGTTCTGTTTCTGGACTTGGCGCAACGAGCGGGCATGCACGGGATCCAGGAATGGCTCAGCTTCTACTTCAAATCGCCCATGACCGCCCCGCAGCTTTACCCCGAACATGACCTGTTCATCCAGTTGATGAAATTGAAGAACACGTTGCGATGGATGCAGGGCGAAACGTTAATCACCCACTTGGGGCAGGAATACTACGACTAATGTAAGAACGTGACCGTCATTCCGAGCGAAGCGAGTTCTTTCGGTCGAATGGCACAGAATAAGAGAGATTCCTCACTCCGCAGAACTCCGTTCGGAATGACGAGTTTCAACGGCTCCCACAATAGGCGTCCTTGCATTTGTAGGGCCCGCTTTTCGATTGGCCTGTCCGCAGATACAAGCTACAGGCGCTCGGGCGTTTCCCATCTGCCGGAATGCCCGGAACGGAATAGCGCTTCGATGACCGCCATGTTGCAGATGGAATCCTCCAGGGGATTTGGAAGTTTCGTGTCGTGGCGAATGGCTGCGGCAAAAAGATCGGCCTGGATGGTAAATTGGTTGCAGATGGGAAAAGTCTCCACCACGGCGCTCCCTCCCGCGTACAAATCCTTACAATCGTCGATTAAGATGCGACATGGCTTATCGATTGGCGCGTTGAAAGGAATCTCCACGTCGATGCGCCCGGTGGTGCCGAAGAATTGCATTCTCTGGTAATACACCACCTGCGTCGATACGGTGAACGCGCACTGGCCGCTGGGAAATTCTAAAATTGCAGAAGTGAGCCGGTCGGTCTTGAAGCTGGGATCGTGTTCGATACAGGCGAATACCCGGGTGGGTTCCTCCGCGAAAATCCAACGCGAGGTTTTGATCGGATAGCAACCGATGTCCATGAGCGCGCCGCCACCATACTCCGCGATATTGCGGGTGTTCTCTGGATCCACGTTGAAGTAACTGAAGTAGCCCAATGCCGACCGGAGTTTCCCGATGCGTCCGTTGCGCACCAGTTCGGCGGTTCGCAGCCATTGCGGATGGGTACGAACCATAAAACCTTCGCCAATCTTGACCCGATAATTATCCCGGGCTTCCAGAAGGCGGCGGGCGTCGGCCACGTTCAGGCTTAAGGGTTTTTCGACTAGCACGTGTTTTCCGCGACTGGCGGCCCGAATCGACCATTCCACATGCAGATGGTTCGGCAACGGATTGTAGACGGCTTCGACCTCGGGGTCGCCGAGGAGGTCTTCGTACGAGCCGTATGCTCTGGGAATGGAAAATTCGGCGGCCACGGCCTTGGCTTTCTCCAGCGAGCGCGAACCAATGGCGACCACTTCGGAGCTCTCGGACCTCAGCATCGCAGGAATAACACGACGCTGGGCGATCGGAGCAGCGCTAAGAATGCCCCATTTCACTTTTTTAACCATGTTGATAGTCCCGACGAAAGTATTACAGAAACGACCCGGCAAGCCTAGCGGGTCGGCAATTCACGAGTCGACCCAATCGAAAGAGCGGGTGACGGCCTTCTTCCATTGACGGTAGTAGGTCTGCCGCTGCGCTTCTTCCATGTGCGGTTCCCAGGTTTGATCTGCCGCCCAATTTTGCCGCAGTTCATAAATGTCAGAATAATAGCCAACCGCCAAACCCGCGGCATATGCGGCGCCCAATGCAGTGGTCTCTTTGATCGCTGGCCGAAGCACTGGAATGTTCAGAATATCGGCCTGAAATTGCATCAGGAATTCATTCTCGACCATGCCACCATCCGTTCGCAGCGAGAACAGGTGAATTTCCGAGTCTTTCTCCATGGCTTCAAGCACTTCACGGGTTTGGTACGCAGTAGCCTCCAGGACCGCGCGGGCCAGATGGCCTTTGTTGGCGTAGCGAGTGAGACCGGCGATGACACCGCGGGCGTCGCTACGCCAGTAGGGAGCGTACAACCCCGAGAAGGCAGGAACAAAGTAGACGCCGCCATTGTCGCGCACCGAGCGCGCTAGGTCCTCGATATCCGAACTTTTCTGAATGAGCCCGAGATTATCGCGGAGCCACTGCACCAGCGCGCCGGTGATCGCGATGCTGCCTTCGAGGGCATAAACCGTTTTTGCTTTGCCCAGCTGATAGGCCACCGTGGTCAGCAGCCCGCAGGTCGACGGCACCGGGGTCGTGCCCGTATTCATGAGCAGAAAACAGCCGGTACCATAGGTATTCTTCGCTTCGCCCGGTTGAAAGCAGGTTTGCCCGAATAGCGCGGCTTGCTGGTCGCCGAGAACGCCAGCAATTTTGACCCCAGCAATCGAATCGAGTTTGCCTTCCCCATAAACTTCACTGCTGGAAACGACGCGAGGTAGAATGTTTGCCGGAATATCAAAGGCCGTGAGTATTTCGGGATCCCAAGCGAGCGTGGAGAGATTGAGGAGTTGCGTGCGGCTGGCATTGGTGACGTCGGTGAGGTGAACACCTCCATTGATTCCCCCGGTTAGCTGCCACAGCAAGTAGGTATCGACGGTGCCGCAAAGAAGTTCGCCGGCGTCGGCGAGTTTGCGGGAATTTTGCACATTTTGCAGCATCCATTGAATCTTTAATGCACTGAAATACGTCGAGAGCGGCAAGCCGGTTTTGTTTCGAAAACGATCGATGCCCCCTTCCTTTGCATACTTTGCTACCGCGGCTTCCACTCGAGTGTCTTGCCAGACGATCGCGTTGCAAAGAGCACGACCGGTGTTCTTTTCCCACAGAACCACGGTCTCGCGCTGGTTGGTGATCCCAATGGCCGCCAAGTCGCTTGGCCGAAGAAGCTCTTTCTGCATGGCCCGCCGAATCACGTCTTGAGTGCGGCGCCAGATTTCCTCTGGGTCATGTTCAACCCAACCTGGGGCGGGATAGATCTGCTCGTGTTCTTCTTGAGCGGAGGAGACGATTCGCCCGTTGCGGTCGAACACAATGAAGCGCGTGCTGGTGGTTCCTTGATCGAGCGCTCCGAGATACGCGGGCATGACCGGCTCCTTAAAACGCGAGAAGTTTTACCAATAATCCGGCGATGGCACCGCCGACCAGCGGTCCAAACACGGGAATGTAGCTGTAACTCCAGTCGGACGATCCTTTGCCGGGTATCGGCAGAATGGCGTGGGCAATGCGCGGGCCGAGATCGCGCGCGGGATTAATGGCATAACCGGTGGTGCCGCCGAGGGAAAGACCGATGCCCCAAACCAAGCAGCTCACCAAATAAGGACCAAGATTCGCCGCAGGCGCAAGCGAGGAGACGCCCTTCGAGAAAATTGCACCCACCACGAACACCAACACGAACGTGCCAATGACTTCACTGAGAAAATTAGCGGCAGGATTCCGAATCGCCGGCGAAGTGCTGAACACCGCGAGCTTCGCGGCCGGTTCCGCAGTTTCGCGCCAATGGGGAAAATAGTGCAGCCAGACCAGGGTGGCACCTACAATTGCTCCCGAGGTCTGGGCCAGAAAGAAGGGGAGGAAGCGGGAAAAGTCGCCAGACTTGATCGCGACCGCGAGCGTAATCGCGGGATTGATGTGCGCTTCCGGACTGCCGCAGGCGATGGCGGTGAAGACTCCGCACATAACCGCGAAGGCCCAACCTGCGGTGATCACCATCCAGCCCGAATTTTCTGCCTTGGATTTTCGCAGCAGCACTGCGGCGACTACGCCGTCGCCAAGTAAGATGAGCACAAGCGTGCCCATGAACTCGCCGAACAGGGGGGTGAGCATGCTGTAGTTCTATCACAGGACTTAGGCCATCAACACTTGGACCCAAGCCACCGGCGGTGCCGTTTCCCGCCGATAATCCGGTGTGGAGCACCGCATATTTCTGGTGCGGTCCGCGAGGCTACCATAGTAAAATCAATAGACTGAGTTGAGTAGTAGATTACTGGTCGCGTCGTACCCGGGTGACCGGCTATAATCGCGTGTGGGAACCTAACTTGTTCTCGCGGGGAATAGTCGACAGGGTACGTCTGCCAACTTTACATATGAGGGGAACACATGAAAATTGCCGTTCTAGGTGGCGATGGATATTGTGGCTGGGCCACGGCGCTGTATTTGTCAGCGAAAGGTCATAACGTCGCGATTGTCGATAATTTCGTACGGCGGCAATGGGATCACGAACTCAGCGCACAGACGCTTACGCCGATTCAGCCGTTAAGTGACCGGTTGCGGTCGTGGTGCCGGCTTACCGGGAAAACCATCGACCTGTTTATCGGAGACGTGACCGACTACGACTTCCTTTTTTCCACCATAAAGAGTTTTCAGCCGGAGGCCATCGTTCACTTTGCTGAGCAGCGTTCGGCGCCCTATTCGATGATTGACCGCAAGCATGCGGTGTTCACACAGGTGAATAACGTGGTTGGCACGCTAAACGTGCTGTTTGCGATGCGCGAGGCGCTGCCGGACTGTCATCTGGTGAAGCTGGGCACCATGGGCGAATACGGAACGCCGAACATCGATATCGAAGAAGGCTACATCACCATTGAGCACAACGGCCGAAAAGACCTGTTGCCGTATCCAAAACAGCCGGGCTCTTTCTATCATCTATCGAAGGTGCATGACAGCCACAACATAATGTTCACCTGCAAGATTTGGGGGCTACGCGCCACGGACCTGAACCAGGGCGTGGTGTACGGCACGATGACCGATGCAGTGGCGCTGGACGAATCGCTGATCAACCGTTTTGATTATGACGACGTTTTCGGTACTGTGCTGAACCGGTTTTGCGTTCAGGCGGCCATTGGGCAACCGCTCACGGTGTATGGAAAGGGCGGGCAGACCCGTGGTTTCTTGGACATTCGCGACACTGTGCGTTGCGTGGAATTGGCGTGCTTGAATCCGGCCAACCGCGGAGAATGCCGGGTCTACAACCAATTTACGGAACATTTTTCGGTGCTGGATTTGGCGATAAAGGTCCAGCACGCGGGCAAGCAATTAGGGTTGAACGTGGAAATCGACCACATCGCGGACCCGCGCGTGGAGGCCGAGCAGCATTACTACAACGCCAAACATTCGAAACTGGTCGACCTCGGCCTGGAACCGCATACGCTCTCGGAATCTCTGCTGGATTCGCTGGTGAATATCGCGGTGAAGTATCGCGATCAGGTCGATCCGGCACTGATGCTGCCGCAGGTGAATTGGCGCGAACCGAAGAACGAACGCCACATTCAACTGGGTACGACCACGAAGTCAGCCATGGCGGGAGCTAACGCGTCGGAGGACTCCCGCGTACCCGTGAGTAAATCACGGAAACGGTAGAACTGCCGTTTCTCAATGGACTGCGTGCTGTCGCCATCGGGACACGCGCTCAGCTACCCTCAAGGCAAATTGCAACGAAAAAGGGAACTGGCTTCCCTGAATGGCTGCTTCCATTCCTGCGATAAAACGCTGGATGACGGGTTCTTTATTTGCCAGCAGATCGATTTCAGCTACCTGCTTGTTCTGTTTTTCCAGCCAAACGCGCCGTTCGTCCGGGCGTTCATAGCCGCAATCGATCTCGGCGACCGTAGATTCGGGAACGGCAAATTCCTGGATGGAGAAAAGATGGGAACCCAAGTTCTCCAGGGCAGGAAGGCCAATGTGGTCTGGGCGGTTCACGTTCATATGGCCGCGGAATTGTAGGCTTTTTCCTCCGCTCCATTCACGGTGCCAAGTTTCGACCTGCGTCATGAGGCAATATTCGTAGTGGATCGCCACGATTGCGTGGCGCGCTTTCGCCAGAGCCTCCAACAGGCCGGTCTCCTCTGGAGAACAAAACCATGGTTTTTCTACCACCACGTGCAAGCCCGCTTCCAGCGCAGATTCAGTGAGTACGGCGACATGTCTTCCGGGTGGAACACACAGCCAGGCAATTTGTGCACCTGTGGATTTGAAGGAATCGGAGAATCGTTGGCGGTAGCCGGATTCGGTTTCGGAAGAAGCGGGACGGCTTTGCCCCAGCGAAGCGACCTTGCGGCCCGCGCCGGACAGAATGCAGTGCATGCGTCCAGCCCAGCGGCCACGGCCCACGATCACATACTTGGGCTCAGTCATCTTGAGCGATTCGTTCACAGATCAGCCGCGCGGCTTTGACGGCACTCACCACTTTTCCGGAAAAAATGTGGATTTCCCGCGGTTTTTTCTCTTGCAGGTATAAAACGCGACGATCCTGTTCCGGATTATCTTCCACGACGCGAATGGTGAAACGGGAACCAATGTACCTGGCTCGTGCGGCATCGGGTACTGCCAAACGCGCATCCTCGCGCATTACTTCGAACCGCGTAAACGGCACAGGTTCGAAGGAAGGACGGTTCAGAATCGCGGCATAAGGTTCGGGAATAGATGCTTCAGGATCGTTGGCAGTCCAGTGATTGGTGTTTTTCGCAGAGCCGAACTGGGCGTAAGGCGAATTGCCGTAAGGATCGAAGGCCGTGAATGGACCATCGACCACCACCAACGCGATACCACGCAATTTATCGGGCAGTTCCACCATTATTTTCTCGGCTACCTGATATTTTGCGGACGCGAACATTCCACTGCTGGGACCCAACCCGTAGGTGGCATAGATCACGAAATCGTAATTGTCGCGTAGCCGTGGATCAAAACGTTCTTGGCGGAACGTAATTCTTAGCGCCTGGATGCGAGCCTCTAAGAGCCCACGTATGGTCTGGGGATCGTAAAGGCTTTCCTCCACTTCGTAGCAGCGTTCGATGAAATGAAAGTCCATCCACGACGGTTTGCAGGGGCGCAAGCGCAGACGATGATGGGCCATGGTCTTCTCGTACGCGTCGGGCGCAGTCAGCGAGCCTTTCTTAGGAATCGCGTAATAGTGTTGGGAGTTGCGAACGATTGCAGTGCAGAAGGTGGAAATGAACTCGGCACGGGCTTCCTGAATTTCTTCTATTGTTTCCGCACTTCGCGGATAGTGATAGCCGGAATGAATACGGAATTGGTTGATGTCTGAAGCTGCGCGCAGAATGCCCAGAGGATCAAAAAGATCGACGGCACGGCCAGACTCCGCCAGGCGAATTGCGGAGTAGGCTCCATAGATTCCTGCGCCAACAACTGCGACTCGTACGCTCACGATTCCGGCTGGGGCGACACGCCTGAAGCCCGTTCGGGGGTGATCAGTTGCAGCGTGCCGTCACGCAAAATGTAATCCACGCCACGCCAGCGGATGGTTCTGCGCGTGAAACTCGCTAGCCAAATCAGGAACGCGATGGCATCCCAAATGGGAATCAGCACCATCCTTGGCCACAGGCCATGTTGCTTTAGGCCGTACACTCCGACAACCCAGGTCAGGAGCACTCGAAACAGGAGGTATCCGCCGAGGTACACAATAGCGGTGGTCACGGAGGGCATCAGGGCAAAAGCCAGCAAAGACCATACCAAGCCGAACGTGAAGACCAGTCCCAAATGTCCCCACGGACGCATACGGCGCATTACGGTGATCCAGCGCGTGCGCTTGGTTAATAGATCCTTCATGGAGTGAAAATCGGGCGTAGTTTGCACCACGTGCGGAAGCAATTCAATGTGATAACCCGACTCCGCGATCAACCGACAAACCAGCAGGTCGTCCGCTGGACGGTTTTCGATGGCTCGGAAGCCTCCAAAGTCTTGCACGCGCGCGCGGGTGGTTACAATGGTTTGGCCGAAGCCGAATTTCACCTCTTCCAGCAGCCAGGCCACCAGAATGCCAGGAAAAAAATCGCAAATCATCCCTACTTCCTGAAGCTTTTCCGTAAACGTGCTGGCCTTGGTGGCAGAGTAGAAACAGGTCACGCCCCCGGTCTTCGGGTCGGCTAAAGGAGCAACTACCGTGCGCAAATAATTCGGCTCGACACGGACATCGCCATCGGTCAGAACCCAAACGTCATAGCGGGCTTCTTTCCCCAGCCGGTCTAACCGTGCCACTTTGTCGTTGATGGCCAGGTGATCTGGGCCGAACAGGATGCGAATCTGCGTTTTGGGATATTCCCGAATCAAGCGGCGTATCACCGGCAGCGCCGGATCGTTCTCGTCGACGCAGAACACGATTTCGTACTCGGGATAATCCTGGCGGCAGAAACTGGCGAAATTTTCGTAGGCACCCTCATCCAGGCCGCGGATCGCCTTCAGGCAACTAACCGGCGGGGTAAACTCACCGGGCTTGACCTGACCCTTCCTGCCCGGGCCAAAAAACCGGAAGGTGCTGCAGATAGCCAGCGAGTAATAAATGAAAGGAATGGCCGCAAGGGTGAGTAAAATGTAGTGCTCAATCCTCACGATGGGCATACCTCAAGTTTATGGCAAGTCTCGTCCATTTGCCTCCTTGGCGACCAGCGAGCGTCTACAGTGCATTACAACCAAAAGGAAGAGATTACGCACTCCATCGGCCATGGACCCGTCGCCAATGAGTACCTTCCTCCGCAGGCGAGTTTGGAGGCGTTCCAGTCCTAGAGTAACATTAAACAAAACGGAAAACGTCGTATACAGAAAGGAAGAGACCCGCCTGAGAGGGCCTGAAAACTGTTCGGGCGAACAGATCACCGCATGAAAACCGGACCGGGATTGCACCTGAAGACCTACCTGCTGATTCTTGTGATCGTGATTTTTTCCCCTTTGGGCAACGTGTTGCTTGGCAAAGGGATGAAAGCCATGGGCTCCGCGAAAACCTGGACGCCGCAACAGTTATTGCCGGTGTTTCTGCGAGTTCTGTCGAACGGCTATATTTTGCTGGGCATGGCGTCGCTGCTAACTTTCATGATCGCCTATATGCTCATTTTGAGCTGGGCAGATTACAGTTACGTGCAGCCATCGACTTCACTGTCCTACCTGACGGTTGCGTTGCTTAGCCACTTTCTTTTAGGCGAAATCATTACGCCTTTGCGCTGGCTGGGAGTTTTTGTGATCTGCATGGGCGTTTTTATCGTAGGGCGAACCGCTCCGCGGACGCATGCCGTAGCCACAGACTGAATCTATGTTGACCGCGCTCCTATTTTTTCTGATTGTGGTGTCTGGAACAGGGGGGGAACTGTGCGTGAGCCGAGCCATGCGCAGCGTTGGCGAGGTGCACGATTTCAGCCCCAAATCGGTGCTCACGTTTATACTGCGCGGCTTACGGGTGCCATGGATGTGGATTGGCGTGACGATGATGGCGCTGGCGTTTTTCTCACTGTTGACACTCCTTTCTTTTCGGGATGTCAGCTTCGTGGTGCCGGTCAGCGCGCTGAGTTATGCCGCAGGCGCGCTCGGCGCAAGAGTATTTCTCGGGGAACGAGTAACGCGCAATCGCTGGTTGGGGATTGCGGTCGTATGTATCGGCGTGACGATCGTGTGGTGGAGCGGAAGATAGCCGCAGCGCTGCCTATAACTTGAGCTGAAAAAAAGGCCAGGGCACTCGCCCTGGCCTTTTTCATTCCTGTAGCGGTTAAGTGTCGGTTCAGCGTCCCGGCCCTTCGTGGTGCGATGGCTCATGCTGCTCTGGGCGGCTCTCGTGCTGTTGCGGCGCCTTCGACGTATTCGGGCGGTCATTGTTCGTGTGCGTGTTGGAAGGGGTATTGTTTGGCCGATTCGGATTCGGCTGATTGCTATTGTGATTGGGCTGATTGGTATTGTGGTTCGGCTGCGACGAGGTATTCGGGCGATCCTCGGAGTGGACATTGGTGTTGGTCGGATGGTTTGCGTTCCCATTGCTGGTGTTGTGGCTGCGCGCGCTCGGCGGGCGATCCATCTGCGCGTTGGTATTTGCTCCCGGATGGTTGCCGTTCACCGCAGCCCCTCGCGCTCCAACAACCCCCTCGCCCTTGAAGACTGCTGGCCGCGCGGTAGCAGCAATGGCGGGCTGCCCGTGATTCACCGAAGCGAGCAGGCTGTGATCGTTGCGGGCCATCTGCTCGTGTTGCGTTTGAAGAGCTGTTGCCTCCCCGTGCCGCTCGTGCATCGCGGCTTGCTCCGCAGGTGTGGGGCGAGCCTGGATTCCGCCCTCGCCGCCGTTGTAACTGACGTTGTTCACCACGGTTTTATTGACCATCACATTGTTCACGTAAGTGTTGTGAATAATTGTGGTGTTCACGTTGGTCACCGCGGTGTTGTAATGGAAAACACCGCCTCTCCATTGACCTCCCACAAAACCAACGCCGCCGTAGCCGAACCCGTAATTAATTCCGCCATAGAATCCGACGTGAGGGCCCCAATATCCGGCGTGCCAAGCATAAACGCCCCCTCCCCAGCCCCAATATCCTGGGGTCCAAAGCAGGCCCGGCGCAGGCGCCAATACCCACGTGCCCGGCACCCAGTAGTAGCCATATGGACCGTATGCCCAAAATCCGGGGGTCCAGATGTAGCCCGCTGCAGGGCAGATCGGCTGGGCATACACGGGCAAGGCCGGAGGACCAACGCGGATCGAAACCCCCACTGCGATTTGCGCAGGCGTTGATGGCGCCATCGCCAATGCGGCGAGCACCACGAACACGAGCAAAGCTGCGATTTTCGTAAGACGGATCATATGAGTTTTTCCTTAAACTCCCACATATCGAAACTTGGTCTTCGAATCGTCTTGCCATTCAGCCAACTGGGCGCTAGCTACTGGATGAAACCCGAATCGACTCAGGAAGTTGCTCAGGCTGGTTACTCCAGCGTATCGGGTATCGAGATTGCCGCGCTCACGAACTTAGTGGACAGAAACGCAACCATAACCCTGTCCTTCTGGGCGGGTTAGGTTCACCTTGGGCTCCAGCTTAACTGCCGCCATGGCTACGGCCTTTTTCTTGACGATGCCCAAATCCAATTTGTTCAGGTTCCCTCCGCGGGAAGTTCAGGTTTGTCCCTGATTGAGGAGCAGAGGTTGCCGTCAGAAGCTTGATGGGCTGATCGAACCCGGGCCGGACATTTGGCCTCATCTGAGCGCGTAAGCGTTTGGAAGCACGCACAGCCAATTGGGAACAAACAGGAGGAAAGAAGTATGAAACTGATTCGGTATGTGAGCTTATTTATTTTCGCGGCATTGCTCTGCAGCATAACTTTGGCGCAGGATGTTCACACGGACTACGACAGGAAAGTAAACTTCGAGCAGTTCCACACGTATTCGTGGGGGAAAGTTCAGACTTCTAACCCTCTGTGGGAATCGCGGATCAAGGACGCTGTGAACAAGGTTCTTCAGGCAAAGGGCTGGCAGGAAGTGCCATCCGGCGGCGATGTCACGGTGATGGCTGTGGGCGCCACCAAGAATCAGCAGGAATATCAGACCTATTATGATGGTCTCGGCGCCGGATGGCGTTGGGGTGGATTCGGCGGGATGACCACGACCCAGGTGCAGAACTATCGCGTAGGAACGTTGATCGTCGACCTGTACCAAGCCAGTGACAAGCAATTGATCTGGAGAGGAAGCTCCAACGACACCCTGTCTAACAACACGGAACACAATGAGAAGGACCTGGACAAGGCCGTCGACAAAATGTTCAAGAAGTTTCCGCCGAGTAAGTAGTAACTGACGGAGGTCCTATATGGCTATGAACCCAAACACCGCCATTGCTATTGCCCTCCTTGTGGGCATGGTGATCGGCGCCGGTATTTTTTCATCATTCAACAAACTCGCACCCGGGCTCGTACCCACAAGCTCAAAGAACGGTTTGGACCCGAATATGGCCGGGTGATTGCGGAAACCGGTAATCGTTCCATAGCGGAAGCCAGTTTGGAAGATCGTCGGGAGCGTGTGGAACGGTTGAAAATTCGCTCGGTTAATCCGGCCGAACGAACGGGTTTTCAGGAAGACTGGCGGAAGGTGCAGGCCCGGTTTGTCGACGATCCCAGTGGCGCTTTGAACGATGCCGACCGCTTGATCGGCCAAGTGATGTCGGCCGAAGGCTACCCGATGAACGAATTCGAGCAGCAAGCTGCGGACATTTCGGTCGATCATCCCCGAGTGGTGGAGAACTACCGCGAGGGACACAAGATCGCGATAAACAATGTGCAGAAACGTGCAACCACCGAAGAGCTGCGCAAAGCGATGATTCACTACCGAACGCTATTCGAAGATTTGGTAGGCCAGCCGGAATGGGCTCAGGCAGAAAGAACGAGATTGTGAGCGACGATTTAACATTGAGAAAGGATTCACCAGAACCGATTGTGCGAGACGACCGGGGCTATACAAGCGAGTCGAACATCTCTTCGAGGGAGTCAAATATCTCGACGGGGACCTCTGGGACAGGCACCGCTGCGCGGATGCAGCGAGAACAAGAACCTATGGAGCCTCTTTTTCCCCGCAACGAGTGTCAAGGCCTGCGCTCTCGTTGGGAAAATCTCCAGGTTGGCTTCGTGGACGAGCCCAAGGAGTCCGTGGGGCAAGCGGACCGTTTAGTCAACGAGACGATCGATAGCCTAGCGCGGGGATTCGCCGCCGAACGCGAACGCCTGGAAAAGCAGTGGCACCAAGGCGAAAACGTGTCGACCGAAGAGCTTCGGCTGGCATTTCGCCGCTATCGGTCTTTCTTCGAGCGGCTGCTGTCGGTCTGACAAGTGCCTCGGGGAAATCCTCGTGGGGGACGAAGCAGGCTTGGGCGGCCCGGCGGTGGTTACTAGCCGCCCAGATTTTCAAGAAAAGTGGCCGATGGAGCGAAGAACAGGCTCCCAGTGACGGCTCGGCTGAAATCCAGAAGCCGGTCATAATTGCCCGGTGGCCGGCCGACGAACATGTTCTCAAGCATCTGTTCGGTTGTCCGTGGTGACCGGCTATAGCCGATAAAATAGGTGCCAAATTCTCCGCGACCAGGTTTACCGAAGGGCATATTGTCCCGGAGAATTTTGATCTCTTTTCCGTTTTCGACAATGGTCGTCAGGGCGCTGTGAGCAGAGGACGGTTTGACGGCATCACTCAGTTCAATATCCGAAAGCTTTTTGCGCCCTATGATCCGCTCTTGTTCTTCGGTTGAAAGCGCGTTCCACTTGCTCATGTCGTGCAAGTATTTCTGAATAATGACGTAGCTTCCGCCGGCGAGCTGAGGGTCCTCACCGGCAACGAGTGCTGCCTCAAGAGCGGCTTGCATGCGAGGATTTTCTGTTCCGTCCACGAAACCAAGAAGGTCACGGTCGTCGAAATAGCGGAAGCCATGGGTCTCGTCCACAGCAGAAACTGCTGCGCCAATCCGATCCATGATTTGGCTAACCATTTCGAGACACAAATCCATCCGCTTGGCGCGGAGGTGGAACAACACATCGGCGGGAGTGGAAACCGCATGGCGTTCCCCCGATCGTATCTCGCGAAACGGATGGAGTTCGGCAGGACGAGGATTTCCGAAGAGCTTGTCCCAAGCATCTGAGCCGAATCCCGTGACACAGGAGAGTGCGCCTTCGATACGGCGGAAATCGACGGCACGAAAAATTCCTGGCAGATCAGCGCAGAGTGAGCGCACGGCTGCATAGCTGTCGGGGTCCGGCTTGATACAGACAACTAAGAATATCGCCGCGCTGGTGAGCGGCGCGAGAACGGGTTGAGGAACCGGTGTTGGATCTTTTCCGCTGACTATGTTCATAGGCACGATCGCGATTTTTACCTAATATGCTCAGATACACAACTGCTCGGCGGCAAAGTCAAAGCTTTATCGCTGGTATTGTATGTCTATTTCTTACGGCCTTGTGAAGGATTAGCCGGCGGCTTCCCTTGTGCTCCCGTCCCGCTGACGTGTAAACAAGAAGGCGAGGCACGGGCAAATGTGATTGCCGGCCGTTCGTAAGAAGAGAGCAAGATGCATCATCGTAGTGCAGTCAAGGGGCCTGGTCAACGCGAGACGTTCCTTCAGCACCTGCGTCAGCACGAGCGGCGCGAGACGACTTACCTGGAGATCTCCAAGGGCTTGGTGCAGAGCGGGGTCGAGAAGTGGACTGTGGACATAGGTAGGATGACTACGACGTTTTACGATAAAGCCGGTAGAGAGAGGCTGGTCGAGCAGATCAAGTAGGCTTTGGTCCAGGAGGCCCTGGTTAAAGACAGATAATGGATTTGCTTTAAGTCGGTATCTCAACCGTCGCGATGCGGCCATATTTGGGGGACTTGTTTCCAAGCGTTAGCGCTCTAGGCACTAGCGACTGCGCCAGCCTGTTTTATCGGCGCACCTGCAAGTAAACTTCTTTTCGAATGGCGCTCCCACAAACAACAGATGCAACGATTGTCGAGTCCGGGGATAAGGCACCGCACAGGGATGCTCTCCGGCCCCAAGACTCTACAGGTGCCGGAGTTTATCGCGTTAAGTTAGCGCGCGTATGGCCTTTTGTGGTTGCCGGATTCATCGTGGTTTCTCTTTACTCCATTCACCTTTACTATTGCCAACACTCCACGCTGCAATTCCTGGACGCTTTTTTCGCCGATTCGGACATGCACTCCAATCTACTGTGGGCAAAAGGCATCCGGGAACAAGGCTGGCTGAATCCCGTTCCCTACCATCCTTGGGGTGAGTGGATGCAACCTATCGCGCCGTACGCGCAATGGTTGAATTGGTGGGGAGGCGGTCAGGTTTTTCAGCAATCACCGCTGTACACGTACCTGTTAAGCCTGTTCATGCACCGGTATTTTCTGATGCGGATTGTCCAGGCGCTGATGAGCATCGGAACCTGTATTTTTCTCGGGCTTCTTTCCGCACGGATCGCGGGGCGAACTGCCGGCTGGATTGTCTTTTGGCTCTCGGCATTGTACGCGCCGTTTTACGCGTATTCGTGGCCTTTCTTGCGCGACGGACTGGGATGGCTTCTCTCTGCGGCCCTGTTGTGGGCACTGGCGGAATTAACTCACTCCGAATGGCCATCTCGCCGCGCACGTCTGTTTGGTTGGACAGTTGGCGTGTTGCTGGGATTGGGATTTCTGGCACGGGAGACTTTCGTCTTAATCATTCCGCTAACTTGGTTCGCACTTTGCCTGTTTTCGCGCGGTCGGCATTATTGGGGGATCATTCCCCGAGTCACGATTGCCACTGTTCTGACCATTTCGCCGCTGGTAATGCGAAACTGGATCGTTCACGCCCCCCTGTTCTCTACGTCAAATCGATTCGCGGAGGTATTCATTTCGTGCAACGCTAGAGGTGCACATCCCTATTTATTCCTACTGCCACCGGGGACACGAGACATTCTGTATCACAGTGATGAAGAGCCCATTAAGGTCATCCGGCTAACCGTAGCGTCGTATCCAGACGGAGTTCGCGGTTGGCTAAAGCTGGAGGGCCAGAAACTACTTTCCTTGTTTGATCCCTTCGAATCTCCAGACAACCTGTGCATCTACTTTGTCGCTCATATTTCTCCACTAGTGCGTTTCGGTCTGCAATATTGGATGATCCTGGCTCCTGCTATTGGTGGCCTGCTGCTAAGTATTTGGCGCCGCGATACGGCACAGCAGTGGCTCTGGGGTCTTCTGCCTGTTTTACTTTTGAGTATTATCGTTGCAGCACCGCTTTCTCGTTACCGGCAGTCCTTAATGGTGTGTTTTATCCCGTGGGCGGGTTACTTCTTAGCGTACGTGGTGCTGCTGGTTCGCCGTCATGAGTTTCTCAAAGCCGCCTATTTCGGGGTGGCGCTTCTCTTTGGCTGGATCCTTATATTGGGACCGCTGGCGCGCCAGCCGAGCAACCATTACGAACGCCCGACCGAGTACATCTATTCGGCGGAAATATTTCATCAGCTTGGGGACGAACAAGACGAAAACGCAATGTTGGCCATCCTGCGCGCTAAATTCCCAGGGGCAGTGCGTCCTTAATCTCACGGAAATATCACGGACGATTCAAATCTGGCTGGTCTGTTCTGTTTGTAAGGCTGTAGGCGCTGAAGCACACCATACACCTGTCGCTATACGGACGCCCGTAAGAGCTGTTGCTTAGCGGCCCGTAACAATTCACACTATCCTCTCGCGTCCCTCCGCCCACGAGGGTTTATGTTCTTTCGTAGCATCGATCAGGTTCGCCGTTTCTTTAAAATTCTTGGGGGCTTTACGCTCCTGCTGGTGGGCGTGATCATGGTATTCACCCCAGGTCCCGGCTGGGTGGTGATCTTTTTGGGCCTGACGGTTTTGGCGGCCGAATTTGTCTGGGCAAAGAAGCTGATGGATCGTATGAAGCAGGAAGGGAGCCGACTGAAGGACACCGTTGTAAAATTTGGCAAAACCGACTCGGCCTGAGAAAATCGGTCCATGCAATCCGAGTGGCGTGGAAAGTGGGCTCTGCTGACCGGTGCGAGCGCCGGTATTGGTGTGGCGCTGGCGACAGAGCTCGCGGCTGGCGGCACTCATCTGTTATTGACCGCGCGTCGCGGCGACCGGCTCGAAGAACTCTCCAAGAAATTAAAAGCAGCACACAATATCCAGACTCTGGTTTTCGTGGCCGATCTTGCCGAGCCGGATGCCCCGGAAAAGATTCACTCCTTCGCCAAACAGCAAGGCGTTGCTATCGATTTGCTGATCAATAATGCCGGCTTCGGCCAGTATGGCGAGCTCCCGCAGGTCGAGACGGAACGCCTCGTTGATATGGTCCAGGTAAATTGCGTGGCGGTGGTCCATCTTACGCGTCTGTTTCTTCCCGACATGATTGCGCGCCGCCGGGGCGACATTCTCATTCTCGCCTCTACCGCATCCTTCCAAGCTGTTCCGTACATCACCACTTATGCTGCAACGAAAGCATTCGACCTGCTGTTCGCCGAAGGTTTGGCCGAAGAAATGAAGCCCTATGGCATACGGGTTTGTGCTCTTTGCCCCGGCTCTACGGAATCCGAGTTTCACGCCGTTGCTGGGCAAGAGCAGTTCACCGGTAAACACCACCAGGAAACCGCCGAGAAGGTCGCCCGAACCGGCTTGCAAGCCTTAGCAGCGGGTAAGAGCTACGTGATTTCCGGACTTGGCAATTACTTGGGGGCGCAATCTCAGCGCATCGTTCCCCGTCGTTTGGTAACCCGGATTGCCGCCAGCATGTTTCGACCCGGCAAGCGGAACTGACGGAAGATATGCGAAGATACTCGCAACCTAGGCCAGCCTTTTGTGTTCTATCCAGAGGAGTTAACAGCAAACAATAATCGCGTGGGGCTGCATGGGAACTTTTTTGGGGCTACACGGGAAATACCAAGGAAAGCAGGGCGTCATACCAGGAGCGATGCAGATCCAGTCAAACGATAAGGATGACGCGCTGCTGAAGCGCTCGGCCAAGGGGGACGAGTACGCCTTCACCGAGCTGTACCACCGGCACCAGGCGCCCTTGTATCGATTCGCGCTGCGGATGACCGGGAGTTCCTGGGCAGCAGAAGAAATCGTGCAGGACGTTTTTATGATGCTGGTGCGCGAGCCGAAAAAGTATGACGCTAAGCGCGGCGCTCTCGGTGCCTTTCTCTATGGAGTTGCGCGCAACCGCATTATGAAGCACCTGGAGCGCACGCCCAGAGACTTTTCCCTGGATGATGGAGACCCCAGCCGGGAGAACCATCCCCAGCTCCATGAGCAGATGACCCCGGCGCGCTGGGCCGAGCTTCGCGAGCGCCGTGAGCAAGTTCGCGCGGCTGTCCTGGAGTTGCCACCCGAGTTTCGCGAAGCCGTGGTGCTGTGCGAGTTGGAAGAGATGAGTTATGACGAGGCTGCGCGTGCCCTGGCCTGTCCGGTAGGCACGATCCGGTCGCGCTTGCATCGCGGTCGAGCTTTACTGCTGGCGAAATTGGAAATGCTTCGTGAGGTTCCAAAACGCGCCAATGCGGGACGCATTTGAGTTGCGGAGTTATGCTTATGAATTGTGAAGAATTTGCTACTGCCGGCCTGGATCTTGGTTCCGGCGAAGTAGACGGGTTGCTGCAAAAGGCCGCCCGCGAACACTTGCGGGAATGCCCGCACTGTGCGGTGCTCCATGAGAACTGGTTGGAGCTGCGGGAAGATTTGCGAATGGTGGGTGCAGAAACTGCCGCGGCGGCTGCTCCGTCGCGTGTAGAAATGCGCTTGCGTCAGGAATTTCGCACCAAGTACAAGACGGTGAAGCGCCAACGCGCGGCGCTGGTGCTCGGTTGGAGTCTGGCCGCAGCGGCTGCGCTGTTCTTCGTTTTTTCGTGGGTTAGCTGGAATGTGCATCGAGGAAGCGACACGGCATCTACGCCGTCCAATGTGGCGCACACATCGTTGTCGCAGCAAAACTCCGGTGTTTCGTCGACGGATAATGCATCCAGTAAGTCCGACGCGAGCGCTGTGCTGGTTGCTTCGAACGCTTCCGGGGACTTCACGCTTTTGCCAGACAGCATGCCTCCGGTTCCCGAGGACGCCACGGTGGTCCACGTGCAAATGCAACGCGCTGCTCTCGAGGCCCTTGGCCTAACGGTGAATGAAGAGCATGCCGGCGACTGGATTAAGGTGGATCTGTTAGTAGGTGATGATGGCCTGCCGCAAGCCGTGCGGCTGCCACAGACGACGACCACCGGCAACTGAGTGATTTTGTACGCTGGGAAGAAGGGAAGAACAGAGGAGAACGGTATGGACAGCAAACGTATCTGTTTTTTGGCCAGCGTGGCGCTTCTGTCTGGGGCACTCTCGCTGATCGCACAAGAGCCGCCTCCGTCTGCGCCAGAGGCCCTGGCCGGCGGCCCTGTGGGACCTCGCATGGAGTTTCTCGGACTTGGCGATATGCATCCCGGAAAAGTGGTCACCGGCGCACCCTACAGCGCCGTGGCTGTCACAGAAACCAAGCAGACCCTCGCCGATGGTAACGTGATCGACCGCAAGGTCCAGTCCAATGTCTATCGCGACGGTCAAGGGCGCACTCGCCGCGAGACCAGCTTTACCGGCGTCGGTGCTATTCCGGCGACCGGCGAGCCTCGTTCCATGGTCATCATTCACGATCCGGTGACTTCTACTTCTTACATCCTGCATACCGACACCAAAGTTGCCGAGCAGCTGCCAACTCCCCCGCACCGAGGCAACAATGGCGCCAACATACAGGAACGGTTTCAGGCGCACTTCCAACAGGAAATTGCGAATGGCACTTTAAAGAAAGAGGATCTGGGCACGCAAGCGATCAATGGCATCAGTGCCACAGGTACTCGTTATACCCGGGTTATTCCAGCAGGACAGATAGGCAACGCCAACGCGATTACCATTGTGAATGAACAGTGGTATTCCCCCGACTTGCAGTTAATGGTGAAGATTGTGCGCAACGATCCTCGCCTTGGCCAAGTTACTTACACGTTGACTAACATCCAGCGCACCGAGCCTGCGGCCTCATTGTTTGCTGTGCCCGGGGAATACACAGTGAAACAAGCGGTTGCGCCCGGTCACGGCCGTCGTGGCCAGCCGGGGCCGCCACCCCCGTCTGCGGAGGCAACTCCGCCGCCTGCGGGCGAGTAGTTCTTAAACGGTCTTCTCTCCTGAAGACGGCGCGCCCTTTCTGCAGCAACCCCCATTTCTGCAGGGAGGGCGTTGTCGTCTCTGGAGGCGATTCGCGGGTGATCGCTCCCGCTACAATTTGGCTATGACTGATCTCGAACAAATGGCTCAGCTCCAGCGCGAAGGTTTCTCTCACACGTGCGTCTGGGAGGACGGGCCGGACGCCCATTACGGGAACCATACGCATCCGGTGGAAACGGCTCACATTATTCTCAGTGGGGAACTGACGCTAATCGTGGACGGCAAGTCGACTACTTGCCGGGCCGGCGAGCGTTGCGACGTACCCGCGAACGCATTGCATGCGGCGAGGATTGGCCCGCGGGGTTGCCGCTACGTTATCGGCGAGCGTTGATAGCTTCGCTCCCGACAGATTTCGGTCCGAAAGATTCTCATATTACGTTTCAAGGGCTCGATCCAGCAGTTCCACGACGTGCAGCACTTCTTGCCCAGTGCCGTGCTTCTGCACACCCGCGCGTAGCTGCAATAGGCACCCGGGATTCGCGGTTGCGATGACCTTGGCTGCGGTCTTGGTCGCATAACCCATTTTTTCCGCCAGCAATTCGAGCGACGCTTCTGTCTGCGTCACGTTGTACACACCGGCCGATCCGCAGCAAATATCGGAAAATGGTAGCTCCACAAATTCCAGACCGGGGATTGCGCGCAATAACTGGCGCGGCGCTTCCCGCACCTTTTGGCCGTGTAACAGATGGCAGGAATCCTGGTAGGTCACGCGCGCGGCCAGAGGCTTAAGCTTTGCAGATAAACCTAGGTTGGCCAGGAATTCCGTGACATCCCGAATCTTTTCCCGAAACGCTTCCGCCAACGCGAATTCCGGCTCGTTCGGAGCAAACAGGTGGTCATATTCCTTCAACGTGGACCCGCAGCCCGCTGCGTTGGTCACAATCGCGTCAAACTCCGGGGTCGCAAACGATTCGATATTTTTTCGCGCCAGTTCGCGGGCCGTCTGGCGCACCCCTGCATGAGCGGCCAACGCCCCACAGCAATACTGTTCACGCGGAACCACCACTTCGCAGCCGTTGGCTGTCAGCACCCGAATCGTCGCCTCGTTTAGTTGGCTGAACGTGACATTGGCAATGCACCCCGCAAAAAACGCCACACGCGCGCGCGTTGGCCCAAAGGCGGGGAACGTCTGGCCGAATGTGCCATAGAAAAACTCACGATCAATTGGCGGCAGCAGCCGTTCCCGTTCGGCCAGTCCCAGCAACTTCAGTATGCCCGTCGTGCGCGCGATAAACTGCAAGCCAGATCGTTGATAAAACCGCAACAATCGCGCCGCCGCTGCGATCCGCTGTGGATACGGCAACAATCGCTGGAATACAAACTTGCGGGTGGCCTCCGTGAACCATGGCCGTTTGTATTCTTTCTCAATGCGCGCTCGCGCGTGTTCTACCAGCTTTCCGTATTCCACACCCGAGGGGCAGGCGGTCTCGCAGGATCGGCAGTCCAAGCATTTGTCGATGTGGTCGACATACGCGCTCGACACTGGTAATTGTGCTTCGTTGACCAGGATCATTTGGCGGATTCGTCCGCGGGGCGAGTCCGCTTCCAACTGCCACAGGCGGTAGGTCGGGCAATGGTTCAAGCACAACCCGCAGTGCACGCAACGGGCGTAATCTTCATAAACCGGAATCGTCCCAGGAATGGACTCCGCAGTTGGCAACCTTAAATCCCTCCCACTACACGGCCGGGCGCAAAAACATTCGACGGATCGAAAGCCCGCTTCACGCTTTGTTGCAAACGGAGGTCTGCCATTGCGTTCGTTGTCGCCGCCTTCTTAATTGCCGGCGGCGCGTGCAGTAGCGCGCAGCTTGCTTGCTCAGTCTGAGCTATCGAACGGGCACCACCGACGACCTTCGTCAATTGTTCCGCGACCCGATCGGTCTTGGCGTCCGCAAACACCGCGAAATAGACAATTCCGGCCGTTCGCACAAGCAACGCCGATCGTAATGCCTCCGATTCGGCCAAGTGGAAAAGCTGTGCCAAGGTCGCTGCCGTCATCTCTGGCAGCGGCAGCCGGCAGATCACAGTCGCCGGAGAAGCCCAGCGCAACCATTCAAAGGATTCGCGGAGCATCCCCCCCAACGACAAGTCCTCGCCGGCTTCCAGAATTCTGTTGTTCACCGCGCCTGTTTCTAGCGCTATCGTCTTTAGCTCGTGCCCAATGCGGCGAACCACTTCCTCATTCCCGTCGAACGAGCTATAAACGAGCCAGTCGTGCTGCTGCTCCAATTCCGGCGCGTGCGGCTGGCCTGCTTTCTCCAGGACGGCGCAGATTATTTTCCCCAACTTTGGGCTGAGTAATTCCAAATTTGCAAGTGGCAATCCCGCGTTTTCCGCTGACTTCCTGTATTCCAACGCTCCTTCGATGGCATTAAAACTGCACAAATGTCCGCCGAAGGTGGCAGGCAAAGGAAACGTTCGGAAGTTCAGCCGTGTGATTATGCCCAGCGTGCCTGACGACCCGATTAGCAATTTGTGCAGGTCGTAACCGGTCACGTTTTTTACCACGCGCCCGCCGCTCTTGCAGAGTTGCCCTGTGCCGTCGATAAATTCAGCGCCAATCAAGAAATCGCGCGCGAAGCCATATTGCAGCCTCAGCGCAGAGTCAATTCCCGACGCAATCGTGCCGCCTGCCGTGGTGCTTTCGAAACAGGGCACCGCCAGGGGCAAGAACTGGCCGTGCTGCCTCACGAAGCTATCTAGTTCACGTAATGGCAGCCCCGCATCCACACTCAACGTCAAATCGCCGGGGTCAAAATGCGCAATACTTCGCAAACCGGTCATATCAACTGCAATGTCGTAGCGCTCGGGAGTCATGCCCAAATCGCATTTACTTTTCGATCCTAGGGGCAGCAGCGCCAGTTTCTCCGCAACGGCAAAACGTACTACTTCCGCCGCTTCCTCCGGCGAAATCGGTTTCACAATCGCGCTGGGCGCCAGACCATCCACCGCATACGCCGCCAACTCTTCTTCCGCGGCCACCACCCGTTTCGCGCCGACCGCCTCTCCCAGGCGACCAGCTATTTCCGTTGCAACCGTCATAGCATCGCACCTGCCGCATCTTTGTTCCTGATCCGAATTTCCCCGCATCCCTTGCTTAGGGGAAAAATCTTCCCGGGGTTGAGCGAAGAATCTGGATTGAATTCGTCGTGCACACGCCGCATCAGCGCGAAATCCGCTTCGCCGAACAGCAATCCCATCATCTCGTTTTTCTCCATGCCAACGCCGTGCTCGCCCGTCAGTGCGCCGCCCATTTCCACGCACGCACGAATAATCTCGCGCGAAGCCGCGATCGCCTTTTCGAACTGCTCAGTATCCCGGGGGTCGTACAACACGATCGGATGCAGGTTGCCGTCGCCGGCATGAAAAATGTTTCCAATGTGGAATCCATATTTATTCCCGATTTCCCTGATTCGCTCCAAGGCTTGCGGCAATTTCGATCGGGGAATCACGCCATCCAGCACGTAATTGCTGGGAGCAATGCGGCCGAGCGCGCCGAACGCGTTTTTTCTGCCCTTCCAGAACAACTCGCGCTCCTGGTTATCTTTCGCCAGCCGCACCTCGCGCGCCCGGCATTTCCTGCATACACGCTGAATTGCACTGGCTTGGCCTTCGACGGCTTCTTTCAGGCCTTCCAGTTCCAGGAGCAACACCGCGCCGCTATCCCGGGGAAAGCCGGCGTGAATGTAATCTTCCACCGCACGAAGAGTCCAGCCATCCATCATTTCGCAAGCCGCCGGCGTGATTCCGCTAGCCGTAATGTCCACCACCGCTTGCGAGGCGTCTTCAATCGTCCCGAAAATCGCTAACAGCGTTTTCACCGCTTCTGCCTTGCGGACAAGCTTCACCGTGATTTCCGTGACCAGCGCCAGTGTGCCTTCGCTACCCACAAATAAGCCGCAAAGGTCGTAGCCGATTGCATCCCCCTGCTTGCTTCCCACGCGAACCACTTCGCCATCGGGCAGCACCAACTCCAGGGCGGCCACGTGGTTGGTGGTGACGCCGTATGCCAGCGTGTGCGGTCCGCCAGCGTTTTCCGCTACGTTCCCGCCAATGGTGCAGGATTTTGCGCTCGAAGGGTCGGGTGCAAAGTACAACCCGGCGTTCTCTACAGCTCGGGTTATATCCAGATTGACAACACCGGGCTGCACCACAGCCCGCCGATTTTCGATATCGACCTTAAGAATCTTGTTCATGCGCGCGAAGACGATCATCACGCCGCCCCCAAGCGCCAATGCTCCGCCGGAGAGACCCGTGCCTGCGCCACGTCCCACAATTGGCACTTCATATCGCGCCGCTAATTTGACAATTCCGGAGACTTCCGCGGTGGTGTGGGGGAACACTACCAGGCCGGGCCGAGCTTTTTCCACGGAACCATCGAGCTCATATAGCAACAGGTCCAGTTCGGTATCCAGGACGTTCTTAGCGCCCAATAAAGCTTTCATATCGCGAATCAAGGAAGGGGAGACGGATGGGCCTGGCGGATTCACGACTTTTACTATAGTAACGGGCCCGGCAAGGTGCAAGGGCTCCCCGCATTGTGTTTAAGCTGTGCTAGTGTAGAGAATCAGCCAAAACTTAGAGGGCCCCTGCGGATGCCGAAACCGAAAGTCTACGCGACTCACCCATTATTCGAAGAAGCTCGAAAAATCCTGAACGCCAATTGCGATATCCAATATTGGACAGATGCGGAGCGGCCTCCGCGCGACGAGGTTCTGCGCCGGGCGAAAGACCGGGAAGGCCTCATCTGTTTACTTACGGAAAAAATTAACGACGAATTTCTTCGTGCTGCCCCAAAATTGCGGATCGTTGCCAATGTCGCAGTGGGATACGACAACATCGACGTGGACGCCTGCACGAAACGGGGTGTCGCGGTCACTAATACCCCTGGGGTTCTCGATGAAACCACCGCCGATTTCGCGTGGGCACTCCTTTTCGCTGTGGCGCGCCGGGTTGCGGAAGGCGAGCAACTGGCCCGCTCCGGAAATTGGAAAGGTTGGAATCTTGACCAACTCTGCGGCGCCGATGTGTGGGGCAAAACTCTCGGCATTGTGGGTTTCGGCCGAATCGGCCGGGCCGTGGCGCGTCGTGCTGCCGGTTTCCAGATGAAAGTGATTTATACCGACGCGGTGCGAGCTTCCGAGGATGCGGAAAAGAGCGTAAATGCCGAATTCCGCGATATGAACACGGTTTTGGCGGAATCCGACTTCATTAGTGTTCACGTGCCGCTGCTTCCCGAGACTCGCGGGCTGTTTGACGGGCCAAAGTTTTACCGCATGAAACCGACGGCATTCCTCATCAATACGTCTCGTGGGCCGGTGGTAGACGAAGCCGCATTAGTCGCGGCACTGGAAGCCAGGAAAATAGCTGGTGCGGCACTGGACGTATTCGAAAACGAGCCGTTCATCCACCCCGGCCTGAAGCGAAGCAACGTGGTACTGACCCCGCATCTCGCTTCCGCTTCCGTCGAAACGCGCACAAAAATGGCGGTAATCGCGGCAAATAATGTGATTGCCCTGTTCAAGGGCCAACACCCACCCAATGTAGTCAATCCCGATCTTTTCAAGAAAAAGTGAATTCGCGGTGGATCTATGCCACCTACAAAACAAATCGCTCTCGAAATCTTTCGGAAGACTCTCGCTTCCATCGATATCGCGTCGGTTATGGAGCGGAAGGTTCAACTGGACCATTCCCGATTGGTTTTTCCGAGCACCACGGTGGATTTGGGTCAAATCTCGCGGGTGATCGTCATCGCCATAGGAAAGGCGGCCCACGCCATGGCCGCTGGCATGGTGAATTGTCTTCCGCCCACGATGTGCCTCGAAGGCATAGTTGCAGCGCCAACGAAGCCGGCCAGCAAGATTGCGGGATTCGCCTACTTTGTCGGAGGACACCCGATCCCGAACAATGAAAGCTTACGCGCCGCGATAGAGATTCTTCGTCTGCTGCGAACGTGCGATTCCAGTACTCTGGTAATGTTCTTACTCTCAGGCGGAGGCTCCGCACTCGTCGAACTCCCCGTGAATCCGGCGTTGAGCCTGGAAGATATTCAGGAAATCCACAGCGTCTTGGTCACCTGTGGCGCCCCAATTGAGGCGATCAACACGGTACGCCGTCACTTGTCGGCGGTCAAGGGTGGCGCTCTAGCCGTCGTTGCAGGTCCGGCGCGGAAAATCACCTTGGCAGTAACGGACGTGCCAGTCGGACACGAGACCGCACTCGCTTCCGGTCCATCCCTCCCGGATCCCACGACGATTGTTGACGTGCAGCGCATCTTCGCGCAATACGATCTGCTCAGGCGATTTCCAGCGTCACTGCAAACGTGGCTGGCGAACGGCCTGATGCCGGAAACCCCCAAGCCGGACCACTCCGCCTTCGACAATAATCATTTTGAATTGCTTCTTGGGATGGACGACTTGTTCCACGCGGCGCATCACGCCGTCGAAGCCCATGGCTATGTCAGCTTTTGCGATAACTCCACGGACGACTGGCCGGTCGAAAAAGCTGCCGAAAGCTTGCTGTCGCAATTGGAACGCTGGAACCGAGACAATCCCGGCGAACGCGTCGCGGTCATCGCCGATGGGGAAGTGAGCTGCCCCGTAACTGGCCAAGGTGTTGGTGGCAGGAATTTGGCTTTCGTTCTGGCCTGCGTGGAAAAAATCGCGAGACGCAAAATCACAATTCTGAGCGGCGGTACCGACGGAATCGACGGTAACAGTCCCGCCGCAGGCGCCGTTGCAGATGGTGATACACTTTCGCGAGCGAGGTCTCTGGGGCTCGATCCACGCGCTTCCTTCGTTAACAGCGATGCTTACTCGTTTTTCGCGAAACTCGACGATGCCATCATCACCGGCCCGACCGGGAACAACTTGCGCGACCTGCGGATCTTGCTTGCCGAGCCCTAATCATCACGGATTTGGCGCTGGCTTCGGCGCGGAATTCAATCGCGCTTCAATCACCTTCAGCCGCTCATTCATCTCTTGGACCAACTGCTCCAGGCGGTTCAGCTTCTGATCCTCTCCATCGGCCTTGGCCACCGTTGGTTCCGGACCCTCGTCTTCCATGCCCATTCCTCGGCCAACTCCGGCGCTTCCCGGATTTTTCAGGCGTTGAATCTGCATTTTGATCATCGGCGCCATCTCGATGCTTAAATCGCTGCGCTTCAGCAATGCTTCCAGGGGCGGTATCGCCGATGCGTCACCGCGCGAACCGAGGGCGAAAATGGCCGCCATCCGCACGGGGAACTGCGATTCATCCATGTATTGCACGAGCTGGTTGGTAATTTGTTTATTGTTCTTATCCAGCCGCCCGAGACTGGAGATCGCCGCCTGCCGGGAAGTGATCTCTTTCCCCGGCACAGCCCATTCCTGCAAGAGCGCCACGGCCTTGTCGTCTCCGAGTGGTCCCAGCCCGCGCAACGCGGCGTTTCGCAGGAATCCGTCGGGTGATTCGCTGTTCACCGCGGTGGTCAAGACCTCGAGTGCTTTCGGCGTCTTCATGCGGCCAATTGCCTGCAGTGCCGCTCCTCGTGCGCGATAGGAAGTATCGTCCTTGGCGACGGCTTCGAGCCTGGCTGAAATTTCCGGGGTTTCTTTGAATGACCCAAGCGCCTGCACCAATCCCGCGCGCAATGACGGCTCCTTGACGGCATCCAGTGCGCTCAGCAGTTGCTTTGCTGCCGCCGGACTATTCTGATTACCAAGAGCTTGTGCGGCGACCTCTCGTACCCCGCGGGCCTTGTCGTTGCGCAGCGCTTCACCGAGAGCGGTGGCCGCCTGATCGTCTTCCTTCAACTTGCCGAGCGCTTCCGCTGCGTCGGCGCGGTCCGCAAGCTCGCTAGCGTTCTTGAGTTGATACAACAACTCCTTCTCGTCTTTCTTAAATTCCATGGACTTCAGGATTTGCGTGCCCTTATCGACCAACACCATTTGGGGTGCCGATGAGGACGGAAATATGAACGTTTCGTCGGCCTTGGACACCACCATTGGGTAGAGCTTCGGTCCCGTGGCATTGGTAATTTCCACATCCACCGGGATACGGAACAGTCCAACGGGGTCCTCCACTTTCTGTGTCTGCTTTACGGTCAGCGCCACCTGCTGTTTCGCGGCATCGTAGTTGTAAGTCACTTCGAGCATTGGCGCTCCCGCCCCAAAGACCCATTGATCGAAGAACTGGTCGACGTCCACATGCGTGGCTTCTTCCATGGCCTTGATAAAGTCGGCAGTCACCACGTTTTTTCCGCGATTCACTTCCAGGTAATGTTTCATGCCGGCGTAAAACGCATCGTCTCCAAGTTGGTGCCGAAGCATATACAGCACCCATCCCCCCTTGGTATATACGTTTTGGTCGAACTCGCCTGAGTCGGTAAAGTCGTGCCGGACAATCGGCCGATCGTACAAGCTGCGCTGGTGGAACCATTCCCGGCTGGCCTTCCAACGGCTGTAATCCGCTTCCTCTTTACCGTAGTGCGCCTCAGTCCAAACCGATTCCATGTAGGTAGCAAAACCCTCATTCAGCCAGATATTCGCCCAGTCCTTGGTGGTCACCAAGTCCCCAAACCACTGGTGTCCCAGTTCGTGCGAAATCAAATCGTCTTCGTCCATGGGATATTCGGGAACCAGCTTGGGGTTTCGCAGTGAATCCGCGGTGTTCGTGGTGGCACTGGAGTTTTCCATGCCGCCGGCCACGAAATCGTCCACCATGCTCTGCGCATACTTCTCCCACGGGTAATCCACTCCCAGTTTCTTGCTGAATACTTCGATCATCTGTGGCGTTCTGCCGTAATTGATGGCCAGCCGATCACCCCGACCTTTGGGCGCGTAATAATCCACCGGGATGTTCCGCCACTTGTCTTTCGCCTCGGAAAACTCACCTGCTACCACGCTAAAGAGGTAGGTCGAACTGGGCACGGATTCACGCCATACCCAGGTTTTCATGCCGTTTCCTGCGTCGCTGGTGCTGATTAGCTTGCCATTGGAAACGGTTAACCAGTCTGCCGGGACAGTCAGGATGGTTTCGGTGGTCAGGCGGTCGTTGGGATAATCGTAGGTGGGCAGGTAATAGCGAGTGTCTTCAGACTCGCCTTGCGTCCATACGTGCGTTGGCCGGTCCGGATAGTAGTGGTCCGGTAAAATGAAATACAAACCTTTGGTCGGTTTGCCGTCGTACTTGATCTCGATATCATGCTTTTCGCCGACTTTCCCAATTGTCGGCAAGTCTACGATCAATTTCTCATCGGTGGTGGAGAACTTCGCGTCCGCTCGGTCCACTTTCACACCCTCAATTTGCAATCCCACCGAATCGAACGAAATCTTGTCGACACCGTCGCGCAGCGGAGACACCGTATGGGTTACATCCCCAATCACTTTTTTCTGGTTCACGTCGAAACGCAAAGCGATCCTGGAATGCTGTAAATCGTAATCCTTGCTGGGCGCATACGGCTGATCCGCCCGCAAGAACAGCGCGCTGCAGAGCAGGAAAAGCGTGCAAAACAACGCTGCGTTTTCAATCCGTATGCTCCGCCGCTGTCCATTCACCTTAATCATTCGATTCTCCTATGCTCCCTGAAAAATCACGAAATCTTGCTCTTCGGATGCCCTGAGCAAAACGCCCTGCCCCTAGCGGACGTCCTGCCGGACGGTCAAATTTTGATAATCTCGCGTCTCGCTGCCTTAGGTCAAATCGGGCCTGTTCGGAGAGGTTCAAACGTAAAACGATTGCGCGGGGCCGTGCGCCGCACTAAGATTCAACTAAGAAGTCTTCGCTCCGCCGTTGTTCAACCCACGGGAGGTAAGTATGTCGGCCACACGGATCCTTACTGCCCTGTTGTTGCTCGCTGCATTGTTCACTCCCACCTGTCAATCTCAACAACTCGGCAAGACCGTTATGATTCCCGCCGGATCGGAAGCCGATCGTCAGCTCAACGCGATCAGTGCCGCCGATCCTTTCCAGAAGCTCGCTTTGATTGACCAATTTGCGAAAGCCTATCCCGAAGGCGATATGCAAATCGCAGTGGATGAGCAGTACGTGAATTACTACATCAATGCCAAGCAGTACGACAAAGCTTTTGAGTATGGCGACAAGCTCTTCGCGCTGGATCCGAATAACTATGTGAATGCCGTCAACATGGTGCGTGCCGCGGCTGAAAAAGGTGATCTCGACCGGCTGTACACTTACGGGGAAAAGGCCAACTCCATCGTCCAGGCCTTCAAGGGCGCTCCTCCTCCGGAGGGCACCAACGTGGCCGACTGGGACCACGCCAAGGACGAAAAACTTACCGCTATCAAGGAGGATCAGGACTACGTCGAGCAGGCGTTATTAAGTGGGGCTTACAACGCAAAGGATCCCTCCAAAAAAGCGGACTGCTTCGTGCGTTTTGCCAAGATGTATCCCGGCACTCCGCAAGGCGAGCAGGCTTTGATGATGGCCGCATCGGCTTACCAGCAGGCGCAAAATCGCGCGAAGATGCAGGAGGTCGCCAACGGCGCTCTGGCCAAGGATCCCAACAACATCGATATGCTGCTGCTCCTCGCCGACGATTACAGTGAAAAGGGCGATCAACTAGATAAAGCGGAGGTAAACGCGAAGAAGGCCCTTTCACTTGTCGATACCGCCAAGAAACCTGACGGGGTATCGGACGAGCAGTGGCAGCAGCAAACCTCGGTGCAGAAGGGGTGGGCGCTCAGCACCCTCGGCCAGATCGACCTTCAGAAAAAACAGGAAGCCCAGGCCGTCGATAATCTCCTGAAAGCGGCTCCGCTTTTGAAATCCAATCCGGCCATGTACGCCCGGAATGAGTATCGCCTCGGCTACGGCTATCTGAACCTTAAGAAAAACGCGGATGCCACCAAGGCCTTCACCGAAGCGGCTTCGGTAGATAGTCCGTACAAAGCCATGGCCCAGCAGAAACTCGCGGAACTGGGCAATGTGAAGCCGCGGAAGAAAGCTTCGTAGAGTCGCATCTTCATTCCTCAAGTTCCTGACCAGCGAGCGCGACTGCCACGGTAGATCTGACAGGGAGATGGAGAGCACCGGGGCGTCTACCTTACGCATCTAATCGTGTACAATTCAAAACGCTAATTTGCGAAGGGAGCATGCCATGTCTGAAATCGCTACATTTGGCGCCGGTTGTTTCTGGGGCGTAGAAGCCAATTTCCGCCGCGTGCCCGGCGTTCTCGATGTAGTTTCCGGTTATTCTGGTGGTCACACCCAAAATCCGACCTACCGGGACGTTTGCACGGATACCACCGGCCACGCTGAAGTCGTACAAGTAACTTTTGACCCCTGCAAAGTAAGTTACGAGCAGTTGCTCGACGTTTTCTGGAAAATGCACGATCCTACGCAGATGAACCGGCAAGGGCCCGATTTCGGCAAGCAATATCGAACCGCTATTTTCTTTCATTCGCCTGAACAGGAAGCCGTGGCGAAAAGGTCCAAAGAAGCGCTGGAAGCCAGTTCGAAATATCATCGCCCCATCGCAACGGAAATTACCCCGGCAGGCGCGTTCTGGCCCGCGGAGGAATATCACCAGCGCTATCTGGAAAAGCGTGGCGCCACCAACTGCCACATCTAAAACCTCACAACAAGATTCGTAAGTAGCGTGGAATTGCCGGGCCTCTTTTTTTTGAAGCACTGGCATGGTGGCGAACGCAAGGCACACACCACTAACGAGCCACTGCCCAAGCGGCAGTGGCCGGCAAAACGTAAAACTGTCCCTCAGCTCAAGCGATTAGTTTGTCTGCCGCGAAATTGCTGGTGTATCCACGGACCGCACCTGCGCCGTCATCTCGGTGGTCTGAGCCCAGTCCACATCTTTGACCGGGACCGCACCCGTCCGCCCCAGGGTATCTTCGATCATCAGCGAATCGCCGTCGCGGTGATACTTCACCACTTCGACGATCTGGTTGGATTTCAACACCAACAGCGTGTAGCGCTCGCTGGTTTGCGGAATTTGCGCGGATCCCCCGGCTGCCAGAGAACTCACCGGGGTCGCGTTCGTGCCAGTGTTCGCACTCTGGACCGTTGCTAACCTCATTGCATTGTTCGGGGTTGTTGCGTTCGGAGTGGTATAACCGCTCGGGCGGGAGATGATCGCGTTCGGCGGGCGGTCAGAATGGGGAATCAGTGCTAGATGTTGCGGCACCACGATGTCGTCCATCAGCCGCAGTTCCAAGGGTTCTTCACCTTTCAGCGTTGGCCTGGGGCCGCGCAGAGGCAGAGTGACCACCTTCCACGGCCATAGTGGAGGAATCAGCCATTCCACTGTGTCGCGTGTCGCGTGCCCTTTGCCGTCGATCGCGCCCTGCTTATCCACTTTGAAGCCTCGCGCCTGGATTACCTTCGCAGGCACCGGCAAATCTCCGTTCGGCAGGATCACGCGATCAAACGCAATCTTCAGGTAGCCTTTACCCACAAAATGCCCTGGTTCCTTCTCCTCTTCCAAGTGTCCACCAAGCATGCTGCCCCTGGGAAACAGCGGCCTTCCAAACTCCTGCTGTGACCGCAGGTGGCACAACACCGGGTCACCTACTGCGGCTGTAGCGGAAGAGAAGTTCGGCTCGTCCAGCGTACACTGCAGCAGCGTTCCGGCGGGCACCAGCAGGTCCTGGGCGCGGACCCTTGGTGCGCACACCAATAGCGCCACCGCACTCACCAGCGTCGCGATGAGTCGTTTCATGGTTGTCCTCCAAATTGTCGATTCGATCGACGGCCAGGCGAGTTAGCCGAGTTCACCGACAGGCAAGGCAGTAGGCTCCTTTGGACACACCTGAGCATCACCCGTGGTTCCGAGTGTCAACCCCACAGGGTGGCAGAAGTTGCGGAAGGGGCGAAAGTTTTTTGCGCCTTGCTGACCGGTTCCAGTACTTATGGCGCGGAGTCTACTAAGCCACGCTATCATCACTAACCATGAATTCTTGGGGTCCGCCATTTTTGCGTTGGTTCGCCGGGCCGGGGCCGAACGGGCCGCCGGGGCACTTACTGCCGCGCTGGCTGTTTTTGCGTGCGATTGGGATTCTTTATTTCTCCGCATTTTATTCGTTGGTGTTTCAGATTCGCGGCTTGATTGGGCCAGATGGGCTTCTGCCTGCTCGCATGTATCTACAGGTGGTCGCACAGAATCTGGGAACCTCGCGCTATTGGTATGCGCCGACATTGCTTTGGCTGAACAGCAGCAATCATGCGCTCATGGGGTTGTGCTGGATCGGCATGATCGCGTCGGTGCTGTTGGTGGTGAATCTATGGCCGCGCGGCATGTTGCTCATCTGTTTGGTACTGTTTCTGTCGTTCGTCAGCGCGGCGCAGGACTTTTCCGGGTACCAATCCGATGGCATGCTTCTTTCCGCTGGACTCGTGTGTTTGTTCTTCGCGCCCGGCGGATTGCGTCCCGGTTGGGGCGCCTCCGAGCCTCCGTCGCGGGCGAGCTCATTGCTGCTGCAGGTGCTGTGGTTCACGATCTACTTTGAGTCAGGTATCGCGAAGTGGTTTGGCGGCGATCCTTCGTGGCGAGATTTTACAGCGATGGATCAGTATTATCAGAACGGCCCGTTGCCGACGTGGATTGGTTGGTATGTATCGCAAATGCCGCAGTGGTTCCATGCGGACGCCGCGAGGTTCACGATCGTGGCGGAACTCTTGCTGGTATGGATGGTTCTGTTGCCGCGTCCTTTCCGAATCGTGTGCTTCTGGATTGTGACGTTTCTGCAGATCAATATCATTCTGACGGCGAACTATGCGTTCTTGAATTATCTGGTTCTGGCGCTTGGCATTTTGCTGCTTGATGATCGCTTCCTGGCCAGATTCTTTCCGCAGCGCTGGGCTGCCCCGGTTCGGGCAAACCTGGAGGCCTATACCCCACCCAAGAAAAGAGAAGCAGTTGTGGAACTGGACCTCTCCTCTGCGGCGAACGCTGCTCCACCCGAGACTTCGCTGGGTCCGGAAGGACAAGAGGCCCCGAGCAGCGGCACTGGAGATTGGCTCGCGCAGGTTCGTCAGATTCGGTCCACGGTTTACCTGTGGATCGCGGGCCTGCTATTTGCGTGGCTCCTCTACGCCAATCTTTATCTATTGCTCAACCAGATGTTCCGTGCTGTGCCGCTTCCTGCGGAACCGGTTGTGGCGTTGGAACCGTTTCGCGTGGCGAATCGATACGGGTTGTTTGGACGCATGACCTGGAAGAGGTACGAAATCGAGTTCCAGGGGTCCGACGACGGAGTTGAATGGACAACTTATCCCTTCCGGTATAAACCGCAGGATCCGTCGAAAGCACCCGGGATTTATGCGCCGTATCAGCCGCGATTCGAATGGAATTTGTGGTTCGCGTCGCTGGATGAATGGCGGCAAAACACGTGGATTTTGCGCGCCGAACAATTGCTGCTGACCAACGACATGGATGTTGTATCGCTGTTTGCGTCGAATCCATTTCCGAACCATCCACCGAAGCAGATGCGCGCGGTGTTGTGGCAATACTGGTTCACCAATCTGGCCACGAGGCGAGCAACGGGAATGTGGTGGCGGCGCGAATACCTGGGGTTATATGCGCCATCGCTGGAGTTAGTGCCGGATGGCAAATTCATTGTGACGGGTTTTCCTGAAACGTATCCCGCACCCTAATGATTAGGCTGTTAGCCGGCGAATCGGCAAAGCGCACAATTATTTTGGCAAAACGGCGCCGTGGGCTTTGACCTGAGTTATTGACGACTGACAGGGGGCTTGCATGCCGCCCGGAATTGCCGCGCATTTGGTATACGCCGCCAGAGCTTGATCGAAATTCGAGGATGCTTCATTGGCTTTGCCTAACAGGTAGTAGTTGACCGGGTCGGAGCCGCCGCCGAACTTAATGGATTGGTCAAGGTTGGTGACTGCGTCGGCATATTTTTGGTTCCGGAAGGCGACCGTACCAATGCCGCTATACGCGACCGCCGAAGTTTCGTTCTTTGCTTCGGTGAACTTCTCGTCCGATAGATCCGATGGCTTTTGCGCGGTAGCCAGGGTGTCCAGGGACTTCTTGCAAAAGGCTTCGGCCTCGGCGAGATGCTTCTGCTCGTCGGGCGTGGTAGGAGTAACGGCTCGGGCAAGATTCGAGCCGAGCACTGCGAGCGAGACGGGGTTAGGCGGTGTCAATGTCATTTCCTTATCGCCGGCGGCTTGCAATTTGTCGATTTGTCCCTTGCTCGCGTAGGCACGCGCCAGCCAGTTCACGACTTCCGGACGATAGCGGCTCTGCGGGTACTTCTCGACGAAGTCTTCGCCGAGTTGGGTTTTCTTATCCGCGTCAGTCGCGGCTGTGTCGCGGAACGCCTTGATTGCTTTGCTCTCTTGCTTGCTAGGAGCCTGGGTCTGAACGGTTTCGTTGTTAGTCGCGTCGGGGCCACCGTTCTTGGCGGTCGGGGACGGAGTGGTTGGGGACTCCATACCTGGGGGCCGCTGCGCAAAGGCGGTTGTCGTGAATGCGAGCGCTACTATTGCGAGTAAGGGTACGCAAACCGATTTCTTGGTGACTGCCATGATGTCTCCTTTTGGTGGAGTTGAATTGCATGCACTCTAGGCTGATGCTCGTATCCAACACCTATGATGGTACCGAAGAGGCGGTGGTGACAAGCCTCGATGGTGGGGTGGGTGGGATCTCCGTCTTCGAATAGAAACCGAAGGCCTATCGTCGAGACCGGGAGAGTACCGCGGTCAGGGGGAAGAAAATGTCGGTGCGCCGACATTCAATGCGTACGCACACTAGTAGAAATAGTACGCGGATCGGCATTGAGTTTTAGCGAACTGGGGTGGAGTGGAGGCGTTTGGGGCCGGCTTCGCGGATGTGCGCGGGACATTCGTGAAGCATTAGTTTGAAGTTTTCGATGAAGCGAGCGGCAAGGGCGTCGTACTTCTGGGAGTATTCTTCGCGGCTGGGCCAGGTGTTGACCGGGTCCAAGATTTGCGACGGGACGCCTTCGCATTGTGTGGGCATATCCAGGCCGAAAACGGGGTCTTTTTTATAAGGCACGTTGAGCAAAGAGCCGCTTAGGGCAGCATTGAGCAAGGCGCGGGTGTGATGGATGCTGATGCGCTTACCCACGCCGAAAGAGCCGCCGGTCCAGCCCGTGTTGACAAGCCAAACGTTAGCGTTGTGCTTCTGAATTTTATTCTTCAGCAATTCCGCATAGGCGAGCGGGTGATGGACCATGAAGGGACCACCGAAGCAAGTGCTGAAGGTCATCTGGGGCTCAATGCCCAGGCCAATTTCGGTTCCGGCAATCTTGCTGGTGTAGCCGGAAATGAAATGGTAGATGGCCTGGTCGGGTGTCAGCTTGGAAATCGGCGGCATCACGCCGGAAGCATCGCAGGTAAGAAAGATTACGTTTTTGGGATGGCCGGCGCGTTTTTCGGGGAGATGATTTTCAATGTAGGAGAGAGGGTAGGCGGCACGGGTATTTTCCGTAACGGTGTAATCATTGAGGTCGAGATGACGGGAGACGGGATCGAAGGTGACATTTTCGAGGACGGTGCCGAAGCGGCGAGTGCAGGAGTAGATTTGGGGCTCAGCATCCTCGGAGAGACGGATGACCTTGGCGTAGCAACCATCCTCAAAATTGAACACGCCGTTGTCGCTCCAACCGTGCTCGTCGTCGCCAATGAGATGGCGCTTGGGATCGGCCGAGAGGGTGGTTTTGCCGGTACCGGAGAGGCCGAAGAAAATGGCGACATCACCGCCGGCGCCGACATTGGCGGAACAATGCATAGAGAGGACGCCTTGCAGAGGCAGAAGAAAATTCAGCACGGTGAAAATCGTTTTCTTGATTTCGCCCGCGTAACTGGTGCCACCTATGATGGCCAAACGTTCGCGGAAATTGACGATGATGAAGGTTTCGCTGCGGGTACCGTCGGCCATAGGCGAAGCGAGAAAACCGGGAGCGGCAATCACGGTGAATTCGGGAACATGGTGCTGGAGCGCGTCGGTGTTGCGGATTTTCAGGAACATGGTGCGAGCGAAAAGCGAGTGCCACGCTTTCTGGGTGATGATTCGCACAGGAAGGCTGTATTCAGGATCTGCTCCAGCGAAACAGTCCTGTATGAAAACATCCCGGCCCTGCAGGTAGCCTTGCAAGCGGGTGAGAAGGGCGCTGAAGCTTTCGCCGGTGAACGGGCGATTGTACTCGCCCCACCATATTTTGTTTTCGGTGGATTCCTCGCGAACCACGAATTTGTCGGCGGCGGCTCGCGCGGTGTGTTTGCCGGTGTTTACGACCAACGGACCCAGATGAGAGAGTGCTCCTTCGGAACGGAAAATAGCCTCTTCATAGAGCGCAGGTGTGGGTAGATTCCAATAAGCGCGGCGAAGATTCACCAAGCCGTGATTGGCCAAGCCATAATTGCTGGCGAGCTTGCCGGCTTCTTTGACAGCGGGAGATTGCACGTCGAGGTAGATGTTCATAGCCAGTCCCTCACGAGCTTGTGATCGCCGAGGTAGAGTTCATTGGCGGAATTAGGATCAAGAGCCCATTTGATGCGCTCCATGCCCTCGGTAATGTCCTTGGCGGCGCCGCAGTAGCTGAGGCGCAGATGCCCCTCGAAACCGAATTCCTTGCCGGGAACAGTGACAACGCGGACTTTTTCTAGGAGGAATTCGGAAAGTTTCTGGGAATCCTCCATGTACGCGGAAAAATCCGGGAAACAGTAGAAGGTGCCTTCGGGCTTATGGACTTTGACGCCATCGAAGGCGTTCAGACGATCGATCATGATGTTGCGATTGTTCTCGAGAGTAACGCGCAAGCTTTCGATGGAGGATTGCACTCCATTCAGTGCGCCGACGGCGGCCCATTGTGAGGGGGCGGAGGGGCCGGAGGTTTGCTGAGATTGAATGGTGGCCATGGCGGAGATGAGCTGTTGATTGGCAATGGCCCACCCGATGCGGAAGCCGGTCATGGCGTACATCTTGGAGACACCATTGATAATCACGAGCTTCGATTCTTCGAGGGAACATTTCATGTAGTCGTAGCAGATGGGTGCGGAGAGGTGGTCAAAGGTGAGGCGGTTGTAGATGTCGTCCATGATGAGATAGAGGCCGTGCTTCTCGCAGTACCCGACCATTTCCTGGACGAATTCCTTGGGGTACATGATGCCGGAAGGATTGTTGGGACTGTTGAGGATGATGGCTTTAGTGTACGAGCCGACGCAATCGACGATTTCCTTAACGGTGGGGAAGAAGGTGCCGTCTTCGGCTTTAACGATCACGGGAACGCCGCCGGCGAGCTTTACCATTTCCGGATAGCTGACCCAGTACGGAGCGGGGAAGATCACCTCTTCCTTGGGATCGAGAATGGCGTGAAGCAGGACCATTAAGGCTTGCTTGGCGCCACCGGAGCAGATGATGTTGCCGGCGTGAACGACCTTTTTGTAATGGTCTTCGGTGTAACGGACAATTGCTTTTTTCAGCGCAGGGATACCGTCGGGAGCGGTATAGCGGACTTCGCCGGTGTTGAGGAGAGAGGTGCAATTGATAACCGCGTCCATGGGTGCTTTGCTTTTCGGTTCTCCACCGCCGAGGTGAATGACCGGCTCGCCCTTTTCGCGCAAGAGCGCAGCGGTTTCATTCAATTTGAGAGTGGCCGACTCTTTCAGGGAGCGCGCCAATTGGCTCAGACTCATAGGCACACCTTTCCAGGGATAAACCCGGAGGCTTGGAAGCTGCCCGAATACGGTGCAAGTTTACCGCCCAGCGATGGGAGCGGGCTGTGACGGATTACCGGAGAGTGGCTAGACAGGGTGCAAGGAGGCCCTGAATTATTGGGGATTAGGGCCTTGCGTTACTTGTACCAGGTCATTGGGACGAAGCCATTTGGCGAAAGCGGCCTTCACCTGATCGGCAGTGAGCAAGATGTAATGCTGTGCGGCGATGGTGGGCTCGTCTAAAGGCAGACCGATAGAGGAGCGGGCGATCCAACCTTCGGCAATACGATCCACGCTGGATTCGGAGAGCGGCACTTGCCGCAGAAGCATGGCTTTAGCCTGGGTCAATTCATCGGCACTGGCAAGGGTGCTTTGCATGTCTCCGAGATCGCGAACAATGATGGCCCGGGCTTTGGAAACGTTCTGGGGGTCGCAAGCATAGTTGACCGTATAGACGGCACGAGTTTTGCCGATGTCGAAGGAAGAAGAAACGAAATAGACGAGGCCGGCGTTTTCGCGGAGATCGCGGTACAGGCGAGTGGCGTAGAAACCCCCACCCAGGACGTGATCGCCGAGTTGTAGGGCGTAATAATCGGGATTGAAGCGATTCAGGCCCAGCGTCTCAGCGAGATTTACGTTGACCTGAACGCGGCTCTTATCCGGGACGGCGGTGACTCCCGGCTTATTCAGAGGGACCGGCGGCAGGTCGGTTTGCGGAGGCGGGCCGGAAGCGGTCCAAGGGCCGAAGTATTTTTCTATGACGGATTTAGCTTGATCGGGAGTGACGTTTCCGATGACGACAATGGTCGTGAGATCAGGACGAAAGACTCGCTGGTAATATCCCTTCAAACCTTCAAGAGTTACGGCAGAAACGGTTTGTGGAGTGGCTTCGCGGAGGGCGGGATCGTCTTTGGGATACAGGGCGGCCTTGAGCGCATGGCCAGCAAGATAGCTGGGCGATTGGAGGCGACCAGCCAATTCCTGGGCGGTTTCAGTCTGCACGACCTTGAAACCAGACTCGGGCAGTGCCGGATGCAAAACGTTGTCGGCGAGAAGCGCGGCTCCACGATCGAAATGATTGGCAAGCACGGCGAGGGAAAAATCGGTGCCGGCCGACTCGTCAGCGCCGATGTCATCCAGCGCGGTTTGAAAGGCGATGCGATCGAGGCTCTGCGTGCCGTAGGGAAAAAGGCCATCTAGTACGCTGTGGATGCCTTTCTGGCCTTCGGGAGCTTGAAGATCGGGATTGTTTTTGACATGGCCGACGATGGTGACGGAGTTACTGATGGTCTCGGGTTGAACGATCAGGCGGAGGCCGTTGGGCAAGGTGGAGACCACGGGACTGGTGGTGAGCTTGGGAACCGTAAGACGCGTCAAATCGTGCTGAGCCCAAAGTGGAAGAGTGACCGGGCCGTTGGGCGTGCCCGCGAGAGATTCGCCGCCACCAAAAGACTTTGAGGAGACGGGCTTGCCGGAAGGTTGCGGAGTGAGCACGGCAATAAAAGCTTTGTTCCAGTCGAGATATTTGCGCGCAACCTGGTTGACTTGTTCGACGGTGACCTTTTCGATGGCTTGGATATCTTCTTGAGGGGACTCGCGGCCTTCGACGGCGACGGCATTGGACCACTCCATGGCAAGGCCCTCGATGGAATTTTTCTGGAATTCCTCGCTGGCTAGCTCGTGACGCTTGGCGGCATCGACGAGATCGGCGGGAACACCGTTCTGCAAGTCGGCGGCGAGAATTTGCTTCATCTCGGTGATCAGGGCATCGCCGTCGGCACCTTGAGGGAATGCCGCCATGGCGAAGGCAATGCCACCTTGCGGCAGCGAAGATAGAGAAAATCCAGCATCCAGGGCTTTGCCCTGGGGGACCAGGGCATAGAGGGCACCGCGCTGACTGGCGAGCACATCACTCAGGACCTGCAAGGCCGCATAGTCCGAGCTGTCGGAGCCGGGGACGCGGTAGGAGACGACGGCCAGTCCATAGGGCAAATCGGTGTCGAGTTTCAAAGTTTCCGTGGCCACCGGGCCGAGCTGGACCTTGGGTCGCTCCGGCAGTTTCTTTTGTGGAATATCGCCGAAGAGTGTTTCGATTTCCGGCAGGACCTTTTGGGGATCGATGTCGCCGGCAATTACGAGGATGGCGTTATTGGGTGCATACCAGGTCTGGTAGAACTCGTGAAGCATATCGCCGGTGGTCTTGTCGAAAGAAGGCTTGGTGCCAAGGGCATCGTGATCGTAAGGGGTGCCGCGAAAAAGAGTGGAGAGAAGCTTTGTGTAGAAGACATATTGGGGATTGGAGAGGTCCTGGGCGACCTCCTGCTCAATGGCGCCGCGCTCTTTGTCCCAAAGAGCGTCGGTGTCGAGGACACCGCGCATGCGAAGCGATTCGATGTGCAGCGCAACGCTGAGGTCTTCAGCGGGTACGGTGAAGAAGTATTGCGTGACGGTCTGCTGTGTGTCGGCGTCGAAACTGCCTCCCATGGCCGCAGAGATGGCGGCGAGCTGATTCGCGGAAAGGTCGGGGCTACCGCGAAACATCATGTGCTCTTGCGCGTGAGCCATGCCGGGGAATCCCGGGGGCGCTTCGTTGGAGCCGACCAAATAATTGACGACGGAAGTGACCACCGGGGCGAGGGGATCGCGGACGATGACGACCCGAAGACCGTTGGACAGGGTCTTACGAACGACTTCGTTGTTGGGGGCCGGATTAGGCGCCGATTGTGCGGAAGTGCGAGCCGGATTGGCATAGGCCAGGAGCAACAAGAACGCTGCGAGAACGAGCAGCAATCGAGATTTGATACGAAGGTGCGCGGAGAGTGTTCGAATGTGTGATTTCATGGGCCTTTCCAAGCTAACACACGTCTATTTGCCCGGTCCACGAGAGTGGACCGGGCTTGGTGCTGAGGGATGCGACGTGAGAGCTAGGGTTTCGCGTTCGAGGAAGAGTTGGAAGGCTGGCTTTGCACGGCTTGGCTGGCCGCCACTTCCTGTCCGGAAGGTTCTTCAGCCTTGACGTTTGCGTTCTTCAGAGCGGAAGCTGCGGGCTCATTGCCCGATTTGATAGGCTTAGACATATTTGCGGCGGTTTCATCCGGCATTGAAGGTACTGGCTCATTGGCGTCTTTGGCGATTTCGGTTGCCCGAGACTTGGGGTAAACGAAGCGTTGGCCGAAATTATCGCCGGGGTAGAACCAAGCTTTGAGAGCGGCCGGATTTCCGTTTTTGGAATTGTATAACTTGATCAAGGTCTTGCCCCGTGGACGCAAGTGATAGTCGGGGATGGCCAGGACGATGGCGTAGAGATGAGTTTGGTTTTTGTTAAGGATCTCGACGATATTGCGGTCCGATTGGGAATTAAGGAGCTTGAATGTGTAGGTTCCCGCAGGAAGTACTTCGGGCTCTTTAACACCGGGAACTTCCACGGGACCGCTGAAAGTGACGATAGTGCGATCATTCCAATCGCTGGCGCGGACCCCCGGCGAAAGCATACCCGCAATGAGTAAAGCGCCGCAGATCAATCCAATTCCGCCGGCTGGTTTGAAGAAACGCATAAGACGAAACTCCTTCTATAGTGAAACCCAGAGGTGCCGAGTTAGATCCGGCATCGAAGATGGGACAACGCGTTCAGGCCACAACCTTATCTAAAGTAGACGGGCTTAGCTCTTGGGATTCAATTCGCTGTTGGCCTGAGTTGGTCTTACGTCCTTAGGCATACGGCTGGGACTGTAATCTTCGTGGGTTGAATCTGGTCCTTGGGCGGTCTGGGACAAAAAGACAATTCCACGTTGGAGGGCTTTGGTAATGGCGGCGGTGCGATTGGCGACGCCAAGTTTGCCAAAGATGTGGTTCACGTGGACTTTGACGGTACCTTCGGTAACGTTGAGAAGAGCGCCGACTTCCTTGTTGGTCTTGCCTTCAGTGACTAACCTGAGAATCTGGATCTGCCGGCGAGTTAAAGCCGGGGTATGGACACGCTCGGCGAGTTTGGCAGCAGGGCCACGGGCCAACCAAGTATTGCCTTGATGTACGGCACGAATGCAGTCGCGGAGTTCTTCGCAAGTGCAATCCTTGAGGAGGAAGCCACGGGCCCCCGAGCGAATCGCACCGTAGACTTCGTCATCCGCATCGAAGGCCGAGAGCAGCACAATTCCGACTTCGGCACATTCATCGTGAAGGGTGACGACTGCATCGCTGGCGGTCATGCCAGGCATGCGCAAATCGAGCAGAGCGACGTTGGGACGATGATCCAGAACCTGTTGGATGGCTTGGGGCCAAGAGTCGGCTTCGGCGACGACGGACATATCGGGGGTGCGATCAATGATCGCGGTAACGCCCTCGCGGACTACGGCATAATCATCGGCGATGACGACTCGTATGCGGCTGGTATCTGACATGGTGTGGTCCTCGACTTTGATTCAAAGAGCAGGTCCGAGACGGATGAATTCGATATGGAGGCACGCGACGACGTAATCAAGCACGGCACCGATGGCGAAGGAAGTTTGTTTGGTTTGATCCCGCATAGGGAGGGCGCCTACAGGTTTTTAGATTCTCAGTTGGCAGCTTGACTGGGCGGGAAGCTGTTGCAGCGTCGAGGTCCGCAAACGCGGCTGCCGAGACTTTGAGGAAAACGAGCGTGCCGACAAGTTTACGGGCACGTTTTATTTTTGCACCCTTGCGAGCGGGGAATCAAGGACTAATGTCCTGTAGACGACAGAATATTTTTTTCGCCTAGGTCAGGGCGCGATCAAGATGGGTATAGCCAGCATCCACGAAAATGTGCTGGCCGGTAATGTGGCTGGCGCGCTGGGAAATGAGAAAAACCGCCATGTCGGCGATTTCCTCGGGCTTGGTCATGCGCTTGCCCAGAGGAATTTTAGAAACAATTCTGGCCAGCTTTTCCTGTGGATTTGGAAAAGTGGAGACCCACTGTTGGTACAGCGGCGTAGCCACTTCCGCGGGAACAATGGCGTTAACGCGAATGCCGGCGGCAAGCAGTTCGGCAGCCCATTCACGGGTCAGGCCGAGAATAGCAGCTTTCGCGGCTACGTAGCCGGAGGTGCCGCCCTGGCCGGTGACCGCGGTTTTGGAGCTGATGTTCACGATGGAGCCGCGGGAGGTTTTCAGCGCGGGTAAAGCCTGATGGGCCATGGCGTAGTAATGGATGAGATTGAGGTGCAGGGAAGCAACGAACTCGTCCACGGTACCGTGTTCGAGGCTGACATTGTCGTTGGCGCCGACATTGTTCACGAGGGCGTCGAGGTGGCCGAATGTTTGGAGGGTATGCTCGACCGCAACGGCCCAGGTTTCGGGCGCCCTGATATCCCCGGCGATGAATTCGGCCCGGGAGCCTGACGCGCGCAAAGCCGAGAGCAAGTGCCGGCCGGAGTCAGCGTCGTGATCGAGGAAGACGGGGATGGCACCTTCGGAGGCGCTGGCGCGCACAATGGCCGCGCCGATTCCTTTCGCACCGCCGGTGACTAAAACAACTTTTCCGTTCAGTTGGAGATCCATAGTTTAGCCGCGCAAGTTGAAGAAGCCACCGTCCAGGGGATAGTCGACGCCAGTGAGAAACGAAGCTTCGTCGGAGCAAAGAAATAGAGCTAGGGAGGCTACTTCCTCGGGCTTACCCATGCGGCCAACAGGTTGCGATTTGGCGAGGACAGCGTACATTTCTTTTTCGTGGCCGGGATAATTCTTGTGTAGGTAATCGTCGACGAAGGGAGTGTGAACGCGAGCGGGCGAGATGCAATTGCAACGGATATTGTGCTGGAGATAGTCCTTGGCAACGGAGTACGTCATGGCTATGACCGCGCCTTTGCTCATGGAGTAAGCAAAACGGTCGGCGAGGGCAGCGGAACCGGCGATGGAGGCCATGTTGAGGATAACGCCTGCACCGTTGGCCTTCATGTGCGGGACGCACGCCTGGATGCCGTTGAAGATGCCCTTGACGTTGACGCGGAAAACACGGTCGAAGTCCTCTTCGCTGGTGGTTTCGACGGTGCCGATGTGGGAGATGCCGGCGTTGTTGACGAGGATCGAGACTTTGTCCTTAGCGAAGATTTGCTGAAAAACCTGGTGGACCTGCTGGTGGTCGGTAACATCGCAGGCGTGTACGGTGGCGTTTCCGCCAGCGTCGGAGATTTTCTGGGCGGTGAGCTCGGCGCGCTTGGGATTATTGTCGACAATGCGAACGGCGGCGCCGTTCGCGGTGAATCGGTGGGCGATGGCCTGGCCGATGCCGCTGCCACCTCCGGTGATGATGGCGATTTTGCCGTCAAGACGGAAATTGCTGTTGGGTTCGCGCGCGGTAGTCAAATGCGGGCCTCGTTCGCACCGAATGGTTCATGGTTCGGAATTCGCTCGTTACCGTGATACGGAAGCGGTATTGGCAGGTGCGGCGATTACGAATATACAGAATCGTGGCCAAGGTGGGAAGTGACGTAAGAAATTTACTGACAGGCGCGCTCGGCCAGGAGCTTAGAGCTATAATACTTTTACAACAATCATTAGGAAGTCTGTGCTTTATTGCGGGAGTCCCGGAGGGAACCGATGAGGTCCTCGCTATTTCATTCAGAAAACAATTCAACACATGGGTTTTGGCGCAGATGGGTTGCGCTGGCGTGTTTTGCCGCTTTCGGTGTGCCATGCGCGTTGGCGCAGGTGGGAAGTCCCAGGGTGCCGATGCAGGCCGTAGCGGAAAATGGCGCGGAGGCGCGGTGGTTGAAAAAGAAAGTGTTGGACTCACGCGTACTGGATTCCATGGAGGATCTGTCGACATGGACATTCACCGGAGACGGGGATATGGCGCTGGCGGATTCCCCGGTGAAAGAGGGCAAACACTCGCTGCGGATCCGATCTATACAAAACATTGGGAAGGTGGGCGGGGCGGGCGAATGGGAGGACTTGATCGCAACGCGTAAGTTTGCTGGCGAGGATTGGAGTAATTACAACCGGCTTTCGATTTGGGTATACCCGGCCGTAATTGGGGCGCCGGCAATATCAGCTTCGCTGGTGCTGCATAACGCGGGAGCGCATGTTCTTCCGGACCGGTACAACGAGGGGCGGGATGAGTCACTGATTTTGAAGAACCACGAATGGAATCACGTGGTGTGGGAAATTGCGCCACTGTCGCGGGATAAAGTGACGGAGATAGAGTTTGCCTACAGCTTGCCGAAGATGCCGCCGGACCCAGGGGACCAGACGATTCTGTATATCGACCAATTGGAATTGCAGAAGGTGGATGCGGATCATGTGGAGGGTTGGGACGTCGCGCCAGGGGAGATCGCGTTTAGTCACGCCGGGTATGCGACGGGATCGACGAAGACGGCGATCGCCAGCGGACTGGATGCGCGGGAGTTTTCGGTGGTGGATGCGGGGAGCGGCAAAGTTGTGTTGACAAAGCAGGTGCAGCAGGCGAAGACAGCGCTGGGTGATTATGCGGTGATGGATTTTTCGGAGTTGGAGACGCCGGGAAAATATATTGTGCGGGCGGGCTCGGAAAGCACCAGGTCGTTCGAGATTGGGCCGGAGGTTTGGAACGAGAGTATCTGGAAAGCGATCAATTTTATGTATAGCGAGCGGTGCGGGACAGTGATTCCGGGGATTCACGGGATCTGCCACACTGACGATTACACGATACATGGGGATAAACGAATTGTGGTGAACGGCGGTTATCATGATGCGGGTGACCTGAGCGCGACGGGAAATACGCCGGGCATGGCGTATGGACTGTTTTCGCTGTTCGAACGGCTGCAACAGCAGGATGTAGATCCGGAATTGCGCACGAGGGTACTGGAAGAAGGAATTTGGGGACTGAATTGGATACTGAAGACGCGGTTCGGCGATGGATACCGCTCGAGGGGACAACTGATCAGTTATTGGACCAACGGCATCATGGGCGACGCGGACGACCGCTTCGGGCAAGCGGTGAATAGTCCGGAGTGGAATTTTCGAGTGGCCGCGGTCGAGGCGCTGGCGGCGCGAGTGTTGAAGGAGAGCCACCCGCAACTGGCGATTCGGAGCCTGAAGACGGCGGAGGAGGATTGGAGGTTCGCAGTGGAGGGGCTGAAGACGGCTTCGCCGCTTGCGGAAGTGTATGGTGCGCAGGACGAACTGGAACGCATTTCGTTTGGCGCGATTGCTTCGGTGGATTTGTACCGGGCTACGGGCGATCAGCAGTACGCAGATGAGGCGTTTCAGTTGGCCGGACTGATTATGCAGTCGCAGGAACAGAAGCTGCAGCCGTGGAGCATCCCGATGACGGGATATTTCTACACCAGTCCGAAGCGCGAGAACCTTTTCCATCGTTTTCACATTGGACAGGAAGAGGAGCCGATTGTTGCGCTCACTCATTTGTGCGAAACATTTCCGAATCATGCGGACTGGATGAAATGGTATTCGGCGATTGTGCTGCATTCGAAGTACTACCAGCAGGTGGCGGCTAAGGTGGATGAGCCGTTTGGTGTGTTGCCGGCCGCAGTGTACAAAGAAAGCGAAGCGCGGCTGATTCCACAGGCGAAAGATTGGACGCCGTTGCGCGCGGCGGACCGCGATGCGTACGTGGAGGAAGTACGCCGGGGCGTTCCCCTGGGTGGGGAATATTATCTGCGGAGATTCCCGGTGTGGTTTGATTTTCGCGGGAATTCGAGTGTGCTGCTGTCAGAGGCGAAAGCGTTGTCGGCGGCTGGGCAACTGCGGGGAGATTTGGACGCAGAGGATCTGGCGCAACGTCAGGCGGAATGGCTGTTGGGGCGAAATCCATTTTCGGCCAGCATCATGTATGGGGAAGGATACGATTGGGAGCCACTGTACAGCGTGCGATCAGGACAAATGGTCGGAGCGCTGCCGGTTGGAATCGAGACGAAGGAATATAGCGACGCGCCGTATTGGCCACACCAGATTTGCTGGACGTATAAGGAAGTGTGGACGCAGCCGGTGGGCGAATGGATTTGGCTAATGCAGGACCTGCATGGATCACCGGTAATCGAGGGCGAGGCGGATACAAAGGAGCCGTTAGAATTTCGCGATTCGAAGACGGGCCGGGTGACGAGGGTTGTGGTGAATGCCACGGATGGGAAGTTCCGGACGCAACTGCCGCAGGGCACGTATGCGGTCCGGCAAGGCGCGTCACATACGACGGTCACGGCACTTTCCGGCGGAGTCTATCAAGTGGATTTGCGGCCAAACCGTGCGTTCGATTTTGTGGTTTCGACGGAGACGACTTCGACGAACGAAGTAAAATTACACGTGCATGCGGCGGGTGCAGGTGCGCATACGCTGGAAGTTCGGGCAAGCAATTTGGAATTGAAGGATGCGGGAATTCAGAAGATCGAGCTGCGAGCCGGACATGACGCGGACCTTGTGACAAGCGGGCGGATTCTTGATGCGGGGACACCATGGGTGATTGTGGTAATACCGGATGGGGCGATGAACGCGCATCGGGAAGTTACCGGAGTTGGCGGAACGAAAAAATAAACGTGTTTTTGTTTACTTTTGACGCGCCTGAGGCTTTTCGTGAAGATCCCAGGCCAGGCGCGCTACACCCAATAGATTTGCATCTCCACCTAATCCGCTGGTGACGATACGGACTTGTTTCGCTGAAATGGGTTGGGCGCGTTCGTGCACCGATTTTCGGAGTGCTGGCAGGAACAGGTCGCTTGCGCGCGCCAGCCCTCCGCCAATGACCACGATTTCGGGATCGAAGAGGCTGACCAGATTCGCTACGCCGTAGCCCAGGATGCGGCCGGCTTCGAGAAAAACTTCGATGGAGAGAACATCGCCACGCCTTGCGGCTTCGGCTATTTCGTAAGCATTGATGGAATCCACAGGAATCTCTTCGAGCAGGCCGCCGATTCCGCGAGCGAGTTCTTTCTTCGCGTCAACTGCGATGGCGGGACCCGCTACCAGAGATTCCAGTTGTCCCACCCGACGGGCGTAGTCGTCGTAGCTGTCAGCCACAACCATCCAGCCGGCACAGCCGGAGAGTTCGTGTGCGCCACGAATCAACCTTCCTCCGCTTAAGATTCCAGCGCCGATGCCGGTGCCCAGCATCAGGACGATCGCATCGGTTTTGCCGCGCGCTGCACCGCGCCATGCTTCGCCCAAAACGGAGGCGTTGCGGTCGCTTTCGACGACAACGGGGACGCGCAAAGCCGCTTTGAGGTGCCTGGCTAATGGCATTTTGCCCCAGCCGGGCAGGTTCGGGGCCCAAACCGTGCCGTTCGGGCGGACTAAGCCAGGTACGGCGACCCCGACAGCGGCAATGGTGCGAGCGATCGGTTGGCTGGCGGCTAATTCGGTGGCCAAGGACACGATTTGCTGCACGGGGGAGAGAGGAGAAGCGGCGTCGACACTGACGCTTTTGCGCTCGGTAAGTTTGCCGTAGCGGTTGATCAGCGCAATGGCTATTTTTGTGCCGCCGAGATCGACCGCTAATACGTTTGACGCTGGCATGCGTTCCTTTCGCTACGCGGGCGCTTTGGTGCGCTGCTTCGCTAGCAGAACTCGAGCGGAGAGGGCGCAAATACCCGCCGCGCCGATCAGCGGAACTACCATGCCATAGCGCACGCCCAAAGATTGCGAAATGTGGCCAACGGCCCAAGGAAAGGACATGCCACCGATGAGTGCAATGGCGAATAGTAGGCCAAAGACCGTGCCGGCCATTTTGCGGTAAGCGTCGCCGGCAATGGCCAAAGTGGTGGGAAACACGCCGGCATAAGAAAGGCCGATCAGAAGAGTGCCCGCTACCAGGATCGGGGTCGAGCGATTCGCTAATAAAAGTGCGGCTCCCAGGAAAGCGCCGATGCCACTGAGCAAAACCATTTTCTCGCTGCTGATCGATTTCAAAAGACGGGCAACAAGCAGACGACCGACCATAACCGCTGCCCAGTATCCTGCCAGCATGAATGTAGCGGTCTGTGCCCGCAATCCTGCATCGCCCACGTAGGTGGAGGTCCACCCAGCGATGCTGGCTTCATCGCCGGATTGGCAGAACAAAATGAAGGCCAAGATCAAAACGCCGGGATAACGGGCAACCTGAAGAGCTTCGCGCCAGGAAAAACTTTGAGCTGCCTTTGCTGGTGGGAATTGCATGGCCAAGAAGAGCAGCGCGCACGCGGCGGCGAGAGCCGCACAGAAGAGCAATTGTGGCGCGATGGGAAAATGCCCGGTGATGGCGGCCGCCAGCAAAGGAATGCACAGGGCACCGATGCCATAAAAAATGCCAAGCATATTCAGCATAGGGCCGCGCTTCTCACCATATAGATCCGAGACTAGCGCATTGGTGGAGGTGTTCAGACCGCCTCCGCCACAGCCGAGCAGTAACGCAGGAATGGAGGCTTCGGTGAAGGAATGAGCGAAGGCGAATCCGGCGATGCCCGCGGCAACCAGAGCCGAAGAGACGACGAGAATGACTTTGTTGCCGATAGCGTCGATCACCGGGCCGGCGACCAAGGTGGCGAGGAAAATTCCGACGTACAAGAGCAAGAACATGTTGCCCTGTTGGGCCAAATTCATGTGCAAACGGTCGCGCATTTCAGGCAATCCGAAGAGAGTGCCCAGAACGGCCATCACAATTCCAAAGACAAAAATGCCGGTGGCCGCGCCGCCGAAGAGCACTCCGCGTCGAATGGTCTGCGTCACGATTCACCTTTTCAGTTTTTGTTCGTATTGGTCGTAGACGCGGTTCATCTGATCTGGAGGGATGCCGAGTACATTGGGTGAAACGAACACGGGCGGGTTGTGGCCCTTGGCCGCGAGATTGGCAGCGACTTGGGCAATGATGGACATGGCGATGGTGATGAAGGCCACGGTTGAACCGGCGGCTACCGGCGCTTTCCAGCCCTCGATGCTAACGAGCGCATCTTCGGCGGGAGTGCAATTATCGATGACGATGTCAGCGACGTCGGCCAGCTTTTTCCCGGAAGAGTGTACGGCTTGTCTTTTGGCGTAATTGTCCATGGAGGTGACTGCGACGGTGGTTAGTCCGCGCTTTTTGGCTTCCACCAGAACCTCGATGCCAACCGCGTTGAGGCCGCCGTGGGAAAAGACCAGCATGACGTCGCCCCTGCGGATGGGCTCATTTTCGAAAAGCACTTGGGCGTAACCTTCTCTACGCTCGAGCCAAAGGAGACCCTTTGCGCCGCCGCTGCCGATCACGTTGGTCCACATCAGCCGCATGTCCATGAGCGGACGAAAACCGGGGTAGGCGCCATAGCGCGGAAACATATCCTGGACGGGGAGGACGGAATGGCCGCTGCCGAACATGTGGACCAAGCCGCCGCTGGAGATGGTATCGGCCATGGCTGCCGAGGCTTTCTCGATATTGCCGGTTTGTGTTTCCCAGATTTTCGATAACACTCCACTGATCCGCTTCTGATACGCGCTTGCACTCACACTGGCCTCCTGTTGGATTGCTGCTCCGTAAATCAATAATCGATTCGGTAGATCTTGACGCTTTGCGACGGCACTTTGGTTTTTACAGCGAATTGTTTTCCGGCGGCTTGCGGCACGGTTTGTCCGGAGAGAATTTCACGGGCATTTGCCGACGGCTGCAGCAACTGTTCGGAAAAGTCCACTTGCGCGAGCTGGTCGGAGTGGTTGAAGAAAAAGACGAAGTGGCCTTTGGGAGCATCCATTTCGCGCAATTCGAGAAGTGGAGGCGCATTCAGGTGGGGCGAGGATAAGCCGGCCCAGTTGATCAAAATTGCGCCGAGAGGATGCATGGTGACGGGTTTCGCCTCGTTAGACTGGCCCGCGAATGTGCCCAGCAGGATGGCGCTGCCTTTTCCGTAGGGATGCTCGCAGGCAGCGGGTGTACCGTCAGCAAAAGTGGCGAGCACACGGGCGTTCGGAGCGAGCATGGAAAAATGTTCCGCGAACGTGGCGCCGATAAATTCCGCGCCGCCCCACTTCACAGGAACTTCTTTTGCGGGATCGACGGAAGTTTCGCGGGCGCCGAGCATATCCGTCCAACCAAAGCCAGGCACAGCGGCTTCGGCGTGGCCTTGTTCATTGACCCAACCGGGACGGGCTTCAACGAAAAGATGGCCGCCTTGCTGCACGTAAGTTTTGAGGGCGGTTGCTTCGTCGTCGTTCATCATCAAGGGATAGGGGAGGATGATAAGTTTGTATTTTAGGAGATCGTGGCCCTTCAATTCGCGGGAACTGAGGACTTCGACTGGAATATTTCGTTCGAAGAACATGCGGTGGTACCCCGCCAAAGCTTTGTGCATGGCGGTACGAGTGTTTTCCTCGTCGTAGCCGCCGACCAGAGGAGCGAGCGGGCTGAAAACAATCGCGGCTTCGGGTTGTTTGGGTTTTGCGGCGAGCAGGAGATCGGAATTGGCGGCAATTTGCTTCGCGGTCTCGCCAGCACGTTGGCTACGTTCCGTCAGCGTGCCATCCAAGTGGATCATTCCATATCCGCCACTCTCGTAGCCAGCATTCATGGGATAGAAGGCGTAGTAATTGATGGCGCGCGCGCCGCGCGAGACCATGCCCCAGGTCCACATCTGCAAATCGTTCGGCGTGACTTCGGAACCAACAGTGGTGCCGTGAACACCGAAGCCGCTTTGCAGCTCGCCCACGTAAAATCCGCGATTGGCAGTCATGGAGGCGGTCAGGTCCATGGCGAGCACGCGACGATTCAGTTTCCAGTTATATTCCACGGCGGTGAGCTTGGGATAGAAGCTGGTGCCGAAATAGTCGACGGAATCCTTCATAAGGAAATCGTCGGTGGGATCGTAGGGATCGGCTAAAGTACGGACCAAGGGAGAAGGATTGGGGGCGTGGCTGCTGGTGACGTGGGTGGGGTCGACGGCTTTGACGGCCTCATTGCGCATCTTGAGGTCTTCGGCAAGTTTGTAGCCGTAAAAGACGCGCCAATCCATGAAATCGGTATAGGTGAGAATGGTGCCGTAGCGCGGGGGTTCGACCTGTTTCCAGTCAGTGAAGGTGCGGTGCCAGGCTGCGTTCAGGTTGGCGAGGGTTCCGTATTTTTTCTGGAGCCACTCGCGAAAACGCTGCATGCTTGCGGGACAGTAGCAGAACATGGGTTCAGACTTGTAGCCGATGCGAGCCCAGTTGAGCGCGGCTGGCTCGCTCCAGAGGTCCCAGCCGTAAAATGCTGGACTGTTGTCCGCGTGGCGGGCGACTTCCTGAAAAAACCCGAGCACAGCTTTGCGCACATTCTTGTTATCGAAGCAGAATCCGGGGGCGGCTTGGGACGGAATCGGCTGACCATCTTGCGCGGCGTAGCGGCCTTCGGGATATTTGGCGCCGACCCATTCGGGAGCGGAATCTACATAGACCTGGATGATTACTTTCAGGCCGACCTCGTTGGCGAGGCGCAAGAGTAGGTCTAAATTCTCGAGGTGGTACTCACCCTCGCGGGGTTCACCGACATTCCATTCCACCCAGGTGCGAACGGTATTGAAGCCGAGTCCTTTGATCTTGAGTAGGTCGTCTTTCCAGAGACGAGGGGAGTCTGGAGTGATTTCTTCGAGCATGGGGGCGCGTGCTTTTCCGCCGCTGTACCAGACGGAGACAGGAAAAAAATCTGGGTTTGCACTTGTTTGTGTAGACTTTTGAGCCGGTGGAACGGTCTGAGCTTCCGCGTCGAGCAGTTTCCATGCGCTACCGCCAAACAGTGCTAGAAAGACAGAAGCACAAATGAGGCTGACGGTATTTCTCCGATTCATCGGTTGTCCTGACTGAGGAGCGTTGGTTTGCCGCTTCGCCATTTCGGGTGACGGAATCGAGCGGGTTGTGCGCCAGCTCGGTGCAAATGCGGCTTACTAATCGAGCTAATCGATAATGGCGATGTTTCGCTCTGTTTGTTGGCATCTTACGACAGGAGATGAATGACCCGCAATGACGGGAATCATTGCTCAGAGGTCATCTTCTTCGATGTCCACGTTTTTTCCGGAGGCGAGTTCGCCGAGATCGATGAGGATTTGGGCGATCAGGCCGGTCCAGCCGGTCTGGTGGCTGGCGCCGCAGCCGCGGCCGGTGTCTCCGTCGAAGTATTCGTAGAAAGGAATGAGGTCGCGCCAGTGTGGATCGTCGTTGAAGAGTGGATTGGAGCCGAAAATAGGACGATGGCCATTTTCATCGCGGAGAAAAAGCTTGGACAGACGGGTGGCGAGCTCATGGGCAATGTCGCCGAGAGTCATCTGCTTACCTGATCCAGTGGGACACTCGATTTTGAACTGGTCACCGTAATATTGGTGGTCTTTTCGAAGAGCGAGAAGGATCAAATGATTTACGGGCATCCAAACGGGGCCGCGCCAATTGGAGTTGCCGCCAAATGTGTTGGTGGTGGATTCGGCGGGTTCGTAATCGAGGCGATATTCCTGTCCAGCTAGATCGAGGATGAGTGGATGATCCAGGTGGAAGCGAGAGACGGAACGAACGCCGAAGGGCGACAGGAATTCGTTTTCATCGAGCATGTAGGCGAGCAATCGACGCAATTGATCTTCGCGGACGAAGCCGAGGAGGAGGTTTTGGTTCGCGCCTGGATTGACCATGGACTGAATGCTCTTGACCAGGTCAGGCCGATGATCGATGAACCATTGGCGGCGGCGCTGAAAATCCGGGAAGCGATCGAAAATGTTGGCTGAGACCGTGGAGCCACCGAACAGAGGAACAAAACCGACCATGGTCCTGGCGCGAACGGGAACGCCAGGGGTGTGAGCGGAGTAAAGATAATCGTAGAAGAAGCCGTCTTGTTGATCCCAGAGGGACATGGACGGGTCAGTGGGATTGTTCATGGAGAAGGCGATGTAGATGTAGTGTTCCCAAAATTTGCTGGCCAGGTCTTCGTAGACGGGATCGCGTTCGGCGAGACGCAAGGCGATGGCAAGCATGCTTTTGGCGAAGGCGGCCATCCAACTGGTGCCGTCGGCCTGTCCGAGCAGATAACCGGGAGGAAGGTTGTCGCGGTCGAAGGCCCCGATATTGTCCATGCCGAGAAAGCCGCCCTGGAAGATATTGCTGCCGAGGGGGTCTTTACGGTTGACCCACCAAGTAAAGTTGAGAAGCATTTTCTGGAATACGCGCTCGAGGAAAGCGTAATCGGCGACGCCGGTGCGGGAGAATTCGATTTGGAAGACCGCTTCGGCGGCCATAGAGAGGACCGGTGGGTTCACGTCGCCAAAGCCCCATTCGTAGGCGGGGGTTTGGCCGTTGGGGTGGGTGTACCACTCGCGAAGCATCAGGAGAATCTGGTCCTTGGCAAATTGCGGGTCGACATGAGCAAGAGGGACGCAATGAAAACCGAGGTCCCAGGAGGCGAACCAGGGAAATTCCCATTTGTCAGGCATGGATAAAACATCGCGGGCGAAAAACTGCAGCCAATCGCTGTTGCGGCCCTTGAGTCTTTGGGGGGGCGGAGTCGGCTGGCCCGGATCGCCCTGGAGCCAGTCGGTTACGACATAGTGGTAATGCTGCTCGGACCAGAGCATGCCGGCGAAGGCCTGGCGCGCGACTAACTTGGCATCGGGCGAGAGTGAGGAGGGCAGGACGACACCGTAAAATTCATCGGCTTCTGCGCGGCGCTGCTGGAGATTGGCATCGAAATCGGCGAAGGGATCATCGTGAGGATGGTTGTCCACGAGTGCGGCGAGACGAAGTTGGAAAGAAACGGTTTGCCCCGCGGGAATCTGACGGTAGTAATCTGCGGCGGCTTTGGTGCCGAGTTGCGCGGGATTAATAGTTTGGCGATTGCCGGCGATGAGGTAATTGTGGAAGGCGTCTTTCACGTAAGGAGCGCGGGATGGAACGCCGAATAGCCGCTGGTTGTTGGTTTCGTTTTCGGTGAAGAGGAATTCGTCGGCGGAGGAGCAGTAGAGGAGGTATTCGCCGAGGTCCCAGTGGTTGGCGAGAATAGAGCGCACCTTCGGGTCTTTAGGCGGGATTTTATCGGACAGCGAAAGAGAGGGACGACGATCATCGCGGCTCCAAGCCCAGGTGTTGCGAAACCAAAGAGTGGGAAGGACGTGCAGGGGAGCGGGTTCAGGACCCCGATTGGTGATTTCGAGACGGATGAGGAGATCTTCAGGGCCAAGTTTGGCATATTCCACGAGCACGTCGAAATAGCGGCTCTGGTTGAAAATACCGGTGTCGACGAGTTCATACTCGGGATCGTACCTGGTGCGGCGGCGATTTTCGTCCAGAAGTTGTTCGTAGGGATAGGCCGCGTGGGGATACTTGTAGAGGTATTTCATGTAGGAGTGCGTGGGAGTGTTGTCGAGATAGAAGTAATACTCCTTGACGTCTTCCGAGTGATTGCCTTCATGGGCGTTCAGGCCGAACATGCGCTCCTTAAGAATAGGATCGTGGGTATTCCAGAGGGCTAGAGCGAAGCAGAGATATTGATGGCGATCGCAAATGCCAGCGATGCCGTCCTCGTTCCAGCGATAGGCGCGGGAACGGGCGTGATCGTGAGGAAAATAGCTCCAGGCGTCGCCGTTGGCGCTGTAGTCTTCGCGGACGGTGCCCCAGGCGCGCTCGGCCACGTAAGGCCCCCAGCGATTCCAGTGACCCTTGCGCTGATTATTCATCTGAAGGCGAATGCCTTCGGCCGTGTCGTAAATGTTCATGCTGGACTTGGCGGTTCTCCGAGTGTTGGTAAGACAGGTTTTGATACGAGCGTTTGCCTAGTTATTTGAACGAACTTTTGGCTGCGGCCGCAGCGGACGTGACCATAGTGGGATTCACCCATCCCCCCGGTGGTGCAACGTTGTTGTCGGCTTCTTTGGGGCCCCAGGTGGCCGGATCGTATTCGTGAACGGGCGTGTTGGATTGGAGAGCTGGATCGACGATACGCCAGGCTTCTTCGACGTAGTCCTGGCGCGCGAAGAGAGTGGAGTCGCCGACAAGAGCGTCGCCGAGGAGGAGTTCGTACGGCTCGATTTCTGTGGGCTTGGTATGGTGATGCGCAAGCATTTCTGTGGATTCGCCGACCATTTGTTCACCGGGAGCCATGACAGTCATGCCGATGGCGATGTCGATATCGGGAGAAATGCGGAACCGCAAATGATTTTTGGCAAGATTTTTATCTTGGAGGAATGTGGGAGGGCAGCGGAACTTGGCAGTCACTTCCGTGCAGGTGACGGGGAGGGATTTGCCGGCACGAATGAAAAAGGGAACGCTTTTCCAGCGCCAGGAGTCGATCTCCAGTCGAAGAGCAGCGAAGGTCTCGACTTGGGATTCCTTGGCGACTCCGGGTTCCGAGCGATAACCGCGGAACTGTCCGCGGACTACGTCTTCTGGCTTGAGGGACCGTATGGCTTTCAGGACTTTAACTTTTTCGTCGCGAACGGATTCACTGTCAGTTCGAACCGGAGGCTCCATGGCGAGATTCGAGAGGATTTGAAAGAGATGATTTTGGACTACGTCGCGGATAGCGCCGGTTTGATCGTAGAAGGCGCCACGGCCCTGAACACCGAAATCTTCGGCCATGGTGATCTGTACGGATTCGATGTAGTTGCGATTCCAGAAGGGCTCCATGAAGGTATTGGCGAAACGGAAGACCAGCATGTTGTTGACGGGGCGCTTGCCAAGGAAATGGTCGATGCGGAAAATGTCCTGCTCGTCGAAGGAGCTGAGAAGAATTTTGTTGAGTGCTTGCGCGGAAGACAAGTCGTGGCCGAACGGTTTTTCGACGATGATGCGGCCGCCCTTGGCGCATCCGGATTTCACCAGTTGTTCGACCACGGTGCCGAATAAAACGGGAGGAATGGCCATATAGTGTGCGGGATGTTGAGCGTTGCCTAATTCTTTGCGGAGATTCTGGAAGGTGGCGAGGTCTTTGTAGTCGCCATCGACATAGTGAAGCAGCGCGGACAGCTTATTCCAGGCGCCAGGATCGGCGCCGCCGTGGTGGTCAAGGCTGTCCTTGGCGCGGGCTTTGAGCTGATCGAGGGTCCAGCCAGCTTTCGCGACGCCAATGATAGGGATGTTGAGATGGTCGCGTTTCACCATGGCTTGCAGGGCGGGGAAGATCTGTTTGTAGGCTAAATCGCCGGTCGCGCCAAAAAAGACGAAAGCATCGGAATGTACAGCGGTCATGGTCGATCCTTTCCTGGGCGGGACGCTCGCGCGGTATACCCTGGCGCAAGCGCAACCATGGTATTGGCGCAACGAGATTGGGAGTTTATCAGCAAATGGCGGTTGGCCCCAGCGGCGGTTTTGCGTTGGCCTCGCTTTCTGTGGAGTGAATTTGGGTTCGCAGGCTTGCGGCTACTTGCGCGCCAAAACCTCCGCGGCTTGGGACGAGCCCGCTGGTGAGAGAGCGGCATCTACAATCGCCAATGATTCTTCAATGATGTCCAGGCCTTGGCGCAGTTCGTCTTCGGTAATGATCAAGGGAGGGCAGACCCACAACATGTTGAAGCGGCTGAAGGCGTAGAGGTATTTGCTCTTCAGGTGGGCGGCGAGTTTGGCCATTTCCGGGCTGGTGCCGTTGAACGGAGCCAATGGTTCATGGGTGACCTGGTCTTTGACGAGCTCGAGGACACTGAACAGGCCTTTGTAGCGGACATCGCCGACGCAGCGGAATTTGCGTTTCATGGCTTGGAGGCGCGACGCGAGATAGCGGCCCTGGCGCTCGACATTGGCAAAGATTTGCTCTTCTTCGTAGAGATTGAGATTGGCGACGGCGGCGGCGCAACAAACCGGGTGGCCGCTATAGGTGAGGCCGCCCCAGAGCATGTGGGTTTCGAAATATTGTGCGATGGGGGCGGAGACGATGACGGCGCCAAGCGGGAGATAACCACTGGTGAGACCCTTGGCACAGCTGACGATGTCTGGGCGGATGCCGTAATGTTGGGTGGCGAGCCATTTTCCGGTGCGTCCGAAACCGCTCATGACTTCGTCGTCAATCATCAGGATGCCGTACTTGTCGCACAGGGCACGAAGCTTGGGGTAATAATCGTCGGGGGGAACCAGTAAACCGTTGGAACCCGTGATGCCCTCGGTCATGACCGCAGCGATGGTGTGTGGACCTTCCATCTGAATGACTTCTTCAATGTGGGAGACGCACTCGCGATGGCAGGTTTCCACTTTTTGGCCGAAGGGGCAGCGATAACAGTAGGGATCGAAGACGCGCACGATTCCGGGAATCCCCGGTTCGACGGGCCAGCGGCGAGGATCGCCGGAGGCGGTCATGGAGCCCATGGTGGCACCGTGGTACGAACGATAGCGGGTGATAATTTTTTCGCGGCCAGTGAAGAGCTTGGCCATTTTCATGGCGTTTTCATTGGCTTCGGACCCGCCGAGGGTGAAGAATGCTTTGGCGAGGCCGGTGACTTCGGCGAGTTTCTTGCCGAGGAGGCCGCGAGGTTCGGTGGCGAAACTGGGACCGGCGAAGCAGAGTTCGTCGACCTGTTTCTTGATGGCTTCGAGCATTTTGGGATGCTGGTGGCCGACATTGAGGTTGATGAGCTGCGAGCTGAAGTCCAGCCAGCGATGGTCGTCGCCGTCCCAAAACCAAACGCCCTGACCGCGCTTCATGTGGACAGGAGCGGACGCGCCCTGAACGGACCAGGAGAACATGGTGTAGTCGCGATTTTCTTGCACAACATTGCGGGAATGCGAATCCATAGGTTGTAACCCTTCCTTCTGCGTCTAAACTTCAGGCCTGCTGCCGAATCCAGACCATGGTTTTTGAGGCCAAACGGTCGAGCGCAACGACGGCCAATTCGAGATGCTCTTCCTTAGTGTCTTCAATTTTATTATGGCTGATGCCGTTGAGCGATTGCACGAACATCATTACCGTGGGAATGCCGGCGCGGGAGACTTCGGCGGCATCGTGGAGCGGGCCTGAAGGCATGCGGTGGGAAGCGCCGGCGGTTTCGCGTATGGACTGATCGCAAAGATCGAGTAGGTGCGGATGGAAGGGAATTGGCTCGATACTCCAGAGACGAGACCAGTCCACGGTACAACGTTCTTCTGCGGCGAAACGGCGGCTGGCTTCCTGCGCTTCGCGATACATTTGGGCGAGAACGGCGGCGTTAAGGTCGCGCTGATCGAGCGTGACTTCACAACGGCCGACCACCGCGGTGACGATTCCAGGGAATGTTTTGGCGCTGCCCATGGTGCAGACGGCATCTTCGTGTTTGTTAGCGATATTGCGAATTTCGAGGGCTAATTTGGCAGCGGCCGCGAGCGCGTCGCGACGGGCGTTCATCGGAGTGGAACCGGAATGGGCCTCCTGTCCATGGAAATTGATGATGTGACGCTCGACCCCTTTAGTGCCGAGCACTACGCCTAATGGCAGGCCCATACGTTCGAGGACCGGGCCTTGCTCGATGTGCAATTCAAGATAAGCTTTGGCGTTTTTCTGTTCTTTTGTGGCATCGGGGAACTTGTCAATTTCTACGCCGCAGCGGCGCAGGGCATCTTCGAGTTTCACGCCGTCACGATCGGTGCGAACGCGGTCGGCGGGAATGGAATGGGTTCCCGCAAATGCAGAGGAGCCGAGTAAACTGCGGCCGAAGCGCGCGCCTTCTTCATCGGCCCAGTCGACTAGACGAACGGTGACGGGAGGACGGCCGGAATATTCGGAGTTGATTCGGCGGAGGATCTCCAGACCCGCGAGGACGTCCAGAGCGCCATCGAGCCAACCGCCATTGGGAACGGAATCGAGATGACCGCCGATAAGGAGAGCCTTTTCCGATGTGCCCGGGAGAGTGACCCAGTTGTTTCCCGCGGCGTCAAAATGATGTTCGACGGGAAGGCCCTTTAGTTTGGAAGCGAACCATTCGCGGGCTTTCAACCACGTGTCGGTCCAGGCGACGCGCTGAGCGCCGTTTTCATCTGCGGTAAGGGAGCGGAGTTCCTTTAGGTCAGCAACGGCGCGTTTGGGATTGAGAGTCATATTAGTGGTCAGAAATGGGCCGGTTCGCGTTTCAGCATTTTGCCGCGGCCGCGCTCGCCGACGAATTTACCATCCCGTACCTGGATTTTGCCACGAACGGTGACCACAAAGGGGCGACCTTCAATTTCCATGCCTTCGAAGCCGTTGTAGTCATTGTTTGTGTGGTGAGATTTGGCCGAGAGCACGCCACGGTAGTTGGTGTCATAGACAACCAGATCCGCATCGCTGCCTACGGCGATAGTGCCCTTGCGGGGGAACAGGCCGAAAAGCTTCGCGGCACGGGTGCTGGCGGCTTCGACGAAACGACTCAGATCCAGGCGTCCGCGTTTTACGCCATAGGTATAGAGCAGATTGACGCGTTCTTCGATGCCAGGAATGCCGTTGGGAATGGTTAGGAAAGAGTCTCTGCCGAGAAGTTTCTGCTCGACGTCGAAGGGGCAGTGATCGGTGCCGACGGTGTCGATGGAACCTTCCGCCAAAGCACTCCAGAGTACCGCTTGATTGTGCTTCGCGCGCAAGGGCGGAGACATAACGTGCTTCATGCCTTCGACGCCGGGGCGTTCGGCGTAGCTCTTATCGAGCATGAAGTGAGGCAGCACCGATTCGACGAAGATTTTCACGCCGCGTGATTTGGCGGCTAGCGCGGCATTCAGGGCTTTTTCGCAGGAGAGGTGAACGACGTAACCCGTGGCGCCGGTGATTTCGAGGAAGGCAGCGAACCGGCCGGTGCCTTCGGCTTCCACGGATTCGGGGCGGCTGGGTTCATGCCATTCGGGACCGGTCTTGCCTTCGGAATGGAGTTTGTGTTGAAGGCGGGCGACGAGTTCGCCATTTTCGCAGTGCGCCGTGACGATTACGCCGAGTTGCTTGGCAAGTTCCAGGGTCTGGTACATTTCGGCATCGTCAATGCCGAAGAAATTCTTGTAGGCAAGAAAGATTTTGAAGGAGGAGGTGCCATCGGCAACGATTTGCTTGAGCTGCGAGGTGGTCTCGCTGACATATTTCGTAACGGACATATGGAAGGTGTAATCGCAAGCGGTTTTGCCGTCGGCTTTGGATTTCCAGAGCTGATAACCCTGCAGCGCATCATCGTTGCGGTTGGGACAGCACATTTCGATGAAGGTCGTGGTTCCGCCGATGAGGGCGGCAATGCTGGCAGTTTCATGAGTGTCTTTGGCGAACGTGGCCATGAAGGGAAGGTAGATGTGCACGTGAGGATCGATGAAGCCGGGGAATACGAGCTTTCCAGTGGCATCGACGATTTCCGTGTCAGGGGGAATTTCAAGATTTTTGCCAATGCGCGTGATGGTTTCGTTTTCGACAAAGATATCGGCGTGCTGCCGTGAGCCTACATTGATGATTTCGCCATTTCGAATGAGTAAAGCCATTCTATTGCTCCCGCCACACACCGCGGCCAGTTCAGTGGATGTGAATCCCCATTTTTTCACGATACTGCTTCATTTTTTCCCAATCTTCGGTAACTTCGCGCTGCGAGTCGCAAATATCTTTCCAGGTGACCGGGGGCTGGCCGGAGGATTCTTCGATCATCTGAATGCAACCTTCCACGGGACAAACGTTGTAGCAAAGGCGGCAGCCGACGCAATCCTCTGCGCGGACTTGGACGCTGGGGCGGGTGTTGACTGCGTCGTCTTTGCCACTGGCGCGAACGTCATAAGAATAAGGCTGAACCACGGTTCCGTCTTTGGCGATCAGGTCAATGCACTGATGCGCGGTGTCGTTGCAGGCAATGTAGCAGAGATTGCAGCGTATGCATTTGTTCTGATCGATGCGGGCGACGGCACGAAAGGACAGGTCGAAATTGTTGAAATCGGAGACCCGATGGAGGCTTTGGCCGACCAAGGCGGAAATTTTGGAGAATCCTTTTTCATCCATCCAGTTGGACAGACCGTCGCACAGGTCTTCGACGATGCGGAAACCGTAATGCATCACGGCGGTGCAGACTTGCAGGCTGCTGGCGCCAAGGAGGAGAAATTCTGCCGCATCGCTCCAAGTGGAAATGCCGCCCATGCCGGAGATGGGGAGCCTGGATGCGCTGACGACTGTGTCTCGCCCAAGGGCAGCTAGCATATTGAGCGCGATTGGTTTCACGGCGGGTCCGGCGTAGCCACCGTGACCGCCCTTCCCGCCGATATTGGGAGTAATTTCGAGAGTGTCAAGATCGACTCCGATAATGGAGTTCAGCGTGTTTATGAGCGAAACGGCGTTTGCACCGGCGGCCACTGCGGCTCTGGCGGGCATGGTGATATCGGATATGTTGGGAGTGAGCTTGACGATGACCGGGATTTTGGCGATTTCCATGACCCAACGCGTGATCTGCTCGCAATATTCGGGAACCTGACCTACGGCGCTGCCCATGCCGCGCTCGCTCATGCCATGGGGACAGCCATAATTTAATTCGATGCCGTCGGCGCCGGTGTCCTGAATGCGGTGAATGATGTCGTGCCAGGTTTCCGGCTTGGATTCGACCATAGCTGAGACGATGACCGCACGGTCGGGCCAGTTGCGCTTCACTTCCTGAATTTCGCGAAGATTCACTTCGAGCGGACGATCGGAGATGAGTTCAACGTTGTTGATGGCCAGCATTTTCTGGCCGCCGTAGTGCCAGGCACCATAGCGATTCGAGACGTTCAGGACAGGGGCGCCGATGGTTTTCCAGACTGCGCCGCCCCAGCCCGCTTCGAAGGCGCGGTTAACCTGAAGGCCGGAGTTACTTGGCGGAGCGGACGCTAGCCAGAAAGGATTGGGTGAGCGAATTCCCGCGAAATTGATACTGAGATCAGCCATGCGGTACCAACCTTTCATGAATGGAGCGAGCGGCGAGTTTGCCGTCCTGGACAGCCATTACAGTGGAGGCAGCACCACGCGCGCGGATGCAATCGCCGCCGGCATAAACACCGGGTAAGCTGGTTTCGAAGTTCGCGTCGACCTGAATGAAGCCTTTGTCGGTTTTCAGATTCAGAAGGCTAGCGAGGCGAGGCTTTTCCTGGCCCGTAGCTTTGATGATTTGATCGGCGGGGAGCAGAAATTCCGAGCCGGGAACAGGTTGGGGCGAAGGACGGCCGGAGGCATCGATCGAGCACAAGTTGACCCGCAGGCATTCCAAGGATTGGACCATTCCGTGTTGCGCTTGAACGCGAACCGGCTGGGTGAGGAATGAGAAACGGACACCTTCGCGCTTGATGAAGTCATATTCGTGGGGGTAAGCGGTCATTTCGTTTTCGGTGCGGCGATAAACCATGGTGACTTGATCGGCACCGAGACGCTTGGCGACGGTGGCGCAATCGATGGCACTGTTTCCTGCACCAATGACCATCACATTGCGGCCGACAACGAGCTTGCTGGCATCGAGTTTGCTTTGCTCGATGTATTCCAGGCCGTCGAGGATGTGTTCTTCGCCGGGAATGCCGAGTGTGGTTGTGGCGCCCAGACCGACGCTCAGGAAAACTGCGTCATAGTTGGATTGGAGATTAGAGAGGCTAAGATTCACGCCCAATTCCTTGGCGGTTTCCACGCGCACGCCGAGATCGGAGAGCAGAGAGGCTTCCGTGAGGGCGATTTCAATGGGCTCACGGAGACTGATGATGCCATAGGTGGAAAGTCCGCCGGCAAGGTCGCGTCTTTCGAAGAGGGTGACATGGTGGCCGCGTTTGGCCAATTCGCCACCGCACGAGAGACCGGCGGGACCAGCGCCGATGACGGCTATTTTCTTGCCCGTTAGCTTTGCGGGTTGAAAGAGTGCAAGGCGGTTGGAGTAGGCGTAATCCATGGCGTAACGCTGCAAACGGCCGATGGCGATGGGCTTGTGCTCGGCACCGAGAACGCACGCGCCTTCGCATAATTCCTGGACGGGGCAAACGCGTGCGCAGGTGGCGCCGAGGAGATTGGAATCGAGGATGGTGCGAGCGGAGCCCCGGAGATTGTTGGTGGAGATTTTTTTGATGAATTTCGGAATATCAATGTGGGTGGGGCAGGCGTGAGTGCAGGGCGCATCGTAACACATCAAACAGCGGGCTGCTTCTATGGCGGCTTCGTTGCGGGTGAGGGGGGGTAAAAGCTCGCTCAGCGCGTTTGCACTGGCCATGGATTGCAACGATTCCAACGCGTCCTCCAGGTCCGGAACCTTAATAAGATAGACTGCGCCCGACAACGGAAAATGAAAAGCCGCAGCGCTGTGTTTTAAGAAACATCTTCAGCAGGAGAACGCATCTCGACGTAGGCCGGCTGCCGCTTCATCAACAGCAAATACACCGAGCCAGAGACGAAGAATCCGACGAACCAGGCGTAGTCGTAGAGCCAATGGAGCGAGGGAACGGCGAGGCCAATTAGGGCGACCGCAACGCCGGCCAGCAAAGCGGCGATCGCCTTTAAATTGAAACCGCCGCGGTAGTCGTATGCACCCCCGTGCCGGTAGAGGTCGGGAAGATTGAGTTGGCGTCTGCGAAGGACGTAGTAATCGCAGATCATGATACCCGCAATGGGACCAAGAAGCGCCGAACAACCGATGAGCCATCCAAAGATGTAGGAGCTGAAGGTGCTGAGCAGCTTCCACGGCATCATGGCTATGCCAACTACACCGGTGATCAGGCCGCCAGTGCGAAAGGAAATGAGGCTGGGGCGGAGATTGGAGAAATCGTTAGAGGGGGAGACCACGTTGGCGGCGACGTTAGTGTTGAGCGTGGCGATAAGCAGTGCAACCAGGGCGATCAGGGCGACTAAGGGTTGATTGAATCGCTGAAAAAGATCGACGGGGTCCCAAATCGGTTGTCCAAAAATCACCGCAGAGGCGGAAGTGACGGCGACGCCAATAAAGGAATAGAGGGTCATGGCTGCGGGCAGGCCGAGGGCTTGCCCGACCATTTGGGCGCGCTGAGATTTGGCGTAGCGCGTAAAGTCTGGGATGTTCAGGGCAACGGTGGCCCAAAAACCGACCATGCCGGTGAGTGACGGCACGAAAAAACGCAGGAATTCGGAGGTGTTTTTGAATTTGCTGGGGCCGTGCAGTACGGGGCCGAGGCCGCCGGCTTTGCGGGTGATCCATAGCAGCAGCACGAGACCGACGAGGAGCATGAACGGTGCGCCGATGCCTTCGAGGAATTTGATGGTTTCGATACCGCGCCAAATGACGAACATGTTGATGGCCCAAAAGACGAAGAAGCAGAACCAGTGGCTGCCGGCGAAATTCGAAGCGCGGGGCCACGCGATACGCAACATGGAATAGATGGCTTGACCGCCGATCCAGGCTTGAATGCCGAACCACCCGCAGGCGACCAGTGCGCGCAAGACCGCTGGGATGTTTGCGCCGCGGGTGCCGAACGATGCGCGAACGAAGACCGGAAAAGGAATACCATAGCGGGCGCCCGCGTGAGCGTTTAGCAGCATCGGGATCAAGACGATGAGATTGCCAAGGAGAATTGTGAGAATGGCCTGAATCCAACTCATGCCACCGGCGATCAGTCCGGAGGCGAGCATGTAGGTAGGAATGCAGACGCTCATGGCGATCCAAAGAGAGGCGTAATTGTAGGTGCCCCACGAGCGCATTTCCGATGGGATGGGGGCGAGGTCAGAATTATAGAGAGATGGATCGACTTGTGTGAGGTCCATTCGCAATTCCTGATACAGAGTGAGGCGACCGACTATAGCAAGAGAATGGAAAATTTCACATAGGCCGCACACGCGATAGTTCAGGGCCGGTCGATTGGGAGTTCACATATAATTCGGAATCAGCAAGGATCTCGGAGAAATGCTATGACAAACTGGAGTTGGTGTAGCGCTGCGATTCAGACTGGGTTGGTTGTGGCTGCCTTGATGATTGGTGTATGCAGCTTTGGACAGGGAACTTCGCCGGCACCACCGCCGCTGCTACTGGGAGCAGCGTGGTATCCGGAGCAGTGGCCGGAGTCGCGCTGGGACGAGGACCTGGCGTTGATGCAACAGGCCGGCATCCATATGGTGCGTGTCGGGGAGTTTGCGTGGAGCCGGATGGAGCCGGAGGAAGGGCGCTACGACCTGGATTGGTTAGATCGCGCAATTGCGGCGGCTGCGAAACACAACATTTATACAGTGGTTGGCACGCCGACGGCGGCTCCGCCAGCGTGGCTGACGCAAAAATATCCCGAGACACTGCGCGTTTTTGAAGATGGGCGTCGAGCGGAACACGGGAACCGTCAACAATTTGATTGGGCGAACCCGAAATACCGGGAACTCGCACGGAAGATCGCGGAACAGCTGGCCAAACGATGTGGGCACAATCCGTATGTGCTGGGCTGGCAGATCGACAATGAGTACTCGGAGGTTTCCTTCGATCCAGAAACCAAGGGGCAATTTCAAGAATGGCTGAAGGCTCGGTACGGCACTCTGGATAACCTTAACACGCGGTGGACGACGGCATATTGGAGCGAAACCTACACCGCGTGGGATCAGATCCCGATTCAGATTGGATACGGCAACCCGGGCCTGCTGTTGAGTTGGATGCGCTTTGTGAGCGACACCTGGCGGAGTTATCAGAAGAATCAGTTGGAAGTGATCCGGGCAAATTCGGATGCGCGCCAGTTCATCACGACGAACACGATGGGATGGTTCGACGGCTTCGATCATTACACCGTGGAGCAGGATTTGGATATGGCGGCCTGGGATGATTATGTGGGGCAAGGCCATCTTGATCCGGTGCGGAATGGTGCGGCGCACGATTTAACGCGGGGATTCAAGGGGAAGAACTTCTGGGTGATCGAGACGCAGCCTGGATCTGTCAATTGGGCGCCCATTAACAATTCGTTGGATAAGGGCGAAGTGCGTGCGATGGCTTGGCACGATGTGGGCCACGGCGCAGACGCGGTGAGTTATTGGCAATGGCGGAGCGCATCAAACGGTCAAGAGCAGTATCACGGCACCCTGGTGGGGAGCGATGGGACGCCGGTGCCCTTATATTCGGAGGTGGCGCAGATTGGACGGGAGTTTGCGAAGGCGGGACCGCTCCTAGCTGGCACTTCGGTGAAATCCGAAGTTGCTATTCTGCATTCCTACGATAGCCGGTGGGCAATTCAGTGGCAGAAACACAACGATAAGTATGACCCAGTGGACGAACTACTGAGCTATTACGGACCAGTGCGGGCCATTGCGCAATCGGTGGACATCGTTGCACCGACTGCTGCGTTGAGCCAGTACAAGCTGGTGATTGCGCCGGGGCTGAATGTCCTGTCGGATGCCGCGGCGAAGAATTTGATTTCCTACGTGCAGGGTGGTGGACACCTGGTTTTGGGGCAGCGCTCGGGAATGAAGGATGATGACAATTCGCTCCAGGTGGAGCGGCAACCAGGACCGCTCGCGGAATTGCTTGGCGGGCGCGTGGAGCAATACTACGCGTTGACGGATCCGGTTCCAGTGGAAGGGAAGTGGGGAACTGGCGAATGTCCGCTGTGGGCGGAACTGCTTAGCACGAAAGACAGCGACACAGAAGTGTTGATGCGGTATGGCAAGAGCAACGGCTGGCTGGACGGGCAGCCCGCAGCTATTACGCGCAGAGTGGGCAAAGGCAGGATCACCTATATCGGTGCCTGGCTCGATGCGAAGACAATGGCGGAAGCGGCAAAATGGATGACCGAGACGAGCGGAGTGAAGCCCGCGTTTGGCGTGGTACCCGCCGGCGTGGAGGTTTCGCCGAGATATGGAGCGCACGGCACAGTATATGTACTGATTAATTTTTCAGGTGCGGCTCAACGTGTTTCGCTACCGACGGCGATGAGTGATGCGTTGGAGGGCGGGACGAAGCAAGCGGTAAGCTTGCCGGAATACGGAGTCGCAGTGCTTTCAACGGCGCGCTAGCGTTTGGGCAAGAGGTGAATGGCATTCTCGCGATAGACCTTGCGCAGAACGTCGTCGGGCAAGAACAAGCCATAGATGTTCCAGCGGCCCTGGCGGGAGGCGTGCGAAGGATATTCGAAATACTCATCGCGGGTTTCCAGGAAACGGTAGTGCAGACGGTACATGTTGACTTCAGGGATGAGATCGGTGCCAAAGAGAATGCGGTCGGCAAACTTCAGGAAGAATTCACGAGCGGTGTACGGCTGACGGCCGAGTTCGGCACAGCGCGCGCCAATGTCGACATGCAGGTTGGGATTTTTCTCGAGCAGGGCGCTCACATAGGCGAGGTCTTCGGGATGTTCCGCGACGTGGGCTCCCACGAACGTGGTTTTTAGATGACGGGCGATAACCCGATCGCGTTGGGCGAGGAGTTCGAGCTTGCCGTAATGGGAACCGTGGTAGCTCCACTCGGGATGCGCGGCTAGTTCTTCATACCGTTCGTTGGAAGCGTCGATGGGGAGAAAAAAGGCGTCAGGATCGGCAATGTGATACATAATCGGAACCCCAAGTTCGGCTGCTTTTTCGTAGATGGAATCGAGACGGTCGTCGTCAATACACAGGAGGCTGCCGTCCTTATCGCGTATCAGGGTTCCCAAATCCTTCCAAATTTTCAGGCCGCAGGCACCATGTTCGACGAGGCGTTCCAGCCGGTCGACACTCCTTTTGTAGAAACCCTCGGATTGCACATCGCTCCAATCCATCCAGCCGTAGGTTGCGAAGCGGTCGGGCGCGACGCTGTGAAATTTGCGGATCATTTCGAGGGCCATTTCGCCGGTATGCATGGTGATGTTGACGATGCGCTCGATGCCGCACTCGTCCATGATTCGGAGGACTTCACTGGGCTGCTGGGCATCGAGATGATTGTGGTAATCGATTACCGGAAATTTGGGCTTGAGGATTTCGTGCTGGGGAGCGGCGAGCATGGAGCGGGGATGAAAATCGCTGAGGCGGAGATCCACATCGGCGCGCGCCGTTACCATGGCTACAAAGGGATCCTGATCTTTGCTCGCCGGCGAATTACTCATGTTCGCTCCTCTCGCATAAGCTCAAAATGATACTAACAAAGGGAACCCCGTTTTGCCGTACTTCCAGTACAATCGCGGTATTGCTTCATGGTTGACCAAATTTGACCGGGAATCCAGGACCCTCATGAAAAAGGGAATGTGGTTTGTGTTTTGTGCCGTGTTGGTGGTTGCCTGCGTTAGTTATAACGCGCAATTGTTCGCGCAAAGCAGCTATTTGTACGGGGTACAGCCGGGCAAGCCTGATGTAAGCATAGAAAACAATCGCATTGTGCTCAGAAACTCGATGTTGACGGCGACTTGGTCGAGCGTCGGCGGAAAATTGCGCGGGGTGTCGTTCGTGGATGCATCGACAGGCGCGCCGATTACGTTGCCCGCGAATGTATTCGCGCTGACTCTGGCAGACGGCAAGACCGTGGATTCGAATTCGATGGGGATTGCAGAACCGCCGCGCATCGAGGATTTGGAAGAGGCGCCGAAGGCCGCGTCCGTGGAAGATCATTTCGCAGGAAAACGCGTGGTGGTACGGCTGGAGGATCCGGCCTCGAAATTGGTGGCGATCTGGGCGGCTGAATTGCGCGAAGCAGACAATTACGTCCGGCAGGAAATTTCATTTTCGGCGGCTTCAGATGCCGCGATTCGGCAGGTACGACTATTCGATTTCAAATTGCGCGCCGCCAAGGTGGTGGGCACGGTAAATGGCTCGCCGGTGATTGCGGGAAATGTGTTCCTGGGATTCGAACATCCGCTGAGCCGCTGCACGGTTGAAAAAGAACGAGTGCGCTGTTTGATTGACCGGCAATTGCCGCTGAAGGCGGGAGAAAGTCTACGCTACTCCTTGGTTATTGGTGTGTCTCCGGCCGGGCAGATGCGGCGTGGCTTTCTGAATTACGTGGAGCGGGAACGCGCGCATCCTTACCGGACGTTTTTGCATTACAACTCGTGGTTCGATATTGGCTTCGGGAATCGATACGACCAGGCCGCGGCCGTGGATGCAATTAACGCATTTGGTGAAGAACTCTATGTCAAACGCGGTGTAGTGCTGGATTCTTTCCTGTTTGACGATGGCTGGGATGATCCGAAGTCACTGTGGAGCTTCGATTCGGGATTTCCTGAGGGGTTCACGCCTGTCAGGGCCGCGGCGGCAAAGTATGGTGCCGCACCGGGAATCTGGCTGTCTCCCTGGGGCGGATACGACGAGGCCAAAGAAGAGCGGATGAAGTATGGGGCCGAAGAAGGATTCGAGATGAATAAAGGAGGATTTGCGCTGTCTGGTCCAAAGTATTTTGCCCGCTTTCATGACACGACCATCCAATTCATCCTGAAGTATGGGATCAATCAGTTCAAGATTGACGGTACCGGAAACGTGAATAGCGTCTTTCCGGGTAGCCAATTCGACAGTGATTTCCACGCGGCCATCAGCTTGATTGAAGAATGGCGCACGGTGAAGCCGGACATTTTTGTGAATCTGACAACAGGAACGTATCCTTCACCATTCTGGCTGCGGTACGCAGATTCGATCTGGCGCGGCGGAGACGACGACGGTTTTACGGGCGTTGGTCCGTGGCGAGAGAAGTGGATCACCTTTCGGGACGCGCAAACATACGCGGGAGTGGTGAAGAAAGGGCCACTGTTTCCGCTGAATTCACTGATGCCGCACGGAATCATCTATGCGCGGCAGGCGGAACATTTATCAGACGACCCGGAACATGTATTTGCGCACGAGGTTCACGATTACTTTGGCGAAGGCACACAGCTGCAGGAAATGTACATCACGCATGCGTTGTTGTCGGAAGCGGATTGGGACGTGCTGGCGGAGACGGCCAAGTGGTCGCGATGGAATGCGGCGATCCTGGCGGATACTCATTGGATCGGAGGCGATCCACAGAAATTGGAGGTGTACGGATGGGCGGCATGGTCCCCCGAAAAGGGAATTATTACGCTGCGAAATCCTAGTGATCGGCCACAGAAGTTTACGTTGGATGTAGGTCGAGCGTTTGAGCTGCCGCCGGGAGCGGACCAAAAATACACGGCACGTTCACCGTGGAAGACGGATCGAGAGGCTAAGTCAATTGAACTGGCGGCCGGGCAGGCGCACACGTTCGAGTTGAAGGGGTTCGAGGTGCTGAACCTGGAGGCATCGCCGGTGAAATAGGCTGGTTTCGCTTTAATTCTTTTTATTTCTTTTGCTTTCGTTTGTGTATAAACTCGGATTAGATAGCATCTAGGCCCGCGTTGGTCCGGTTGGTTCCTGCTAATAAACGGCCCAGCACTGTGCACAGTTTCCAAGGTGGCGAAAATGAGTCAGGAACAGGGAAAGAACCAGCAGTTTGGGTTTCGTGGCTGGAACTGTACGCGAACAACGATTTTGCTTGGCGGGATGATCGTGTTTGGTGCATTGCCAGTGCTGTTTATCGGCTGCCAGAACCGGAGTGCCCAGCAGAAACCACCATCCTCCACTGAGGCAGCCAAATCGGCGGTCGAGGTTTCGGCCTCCGCGCCGGGGATTGTCATTCGAGCGGCGTCGACGGAGTTCCATCTCTCACCTTCGGGTGCGCTGACAGCGACACTCCGGAAGGACGGAGAGACGCGAACCTTGGATGTGGCGTCTGCCGATGCTTCTCAGGTTGTATCGCTGGCAAAGAAGGATTTTTCCGGTGCTGAATTGGACACGGCAAACGCACAAGTAAAGGAAGCGACCGGAAAACTAGGGATGGGGAAACAAGTCAATGTGAGCGGGAAGATTCCCGGAACGGACTTGCAGGAAACGTTGACCATTGAGGCCTACGACGCGTTTCCCAATCTTGCTTTGCTTTCAATGCAGCTACGCAATGGCGGAGAAAAAGACGCATCGCTCGGCAACGTAGAACTGCAACGGCATGCATTTGTATCGCCGGACAAGAGTGGGGCGGCAGCCGAGCCGCTGTGGACGTTTGAAGGTTCCAGTTTGCATTGGGGCAAGGACGAGATTTTTCCAGTGCCGGCGAAGTTTTCGCAGGACAATCCGTTTGGTGCGCCGGTAGCGGTGAATGACGATCTGGGACATGTGGGAGGCGGAATTCCGGTGGTGGCGTTCTGGTCGCGCAATGTCGGAGAGGCGATCGGCCACATCGAAACATTGCCGCTTGTTCTTTCTGTGCCAGTTAAGACAACAAAAGGAGGGCAGGTCGAAGCAAGTGTGAGCATCCCGGCGAATACGGTGCTAAAGCCAGCCGAGGTATATTCCACGCCGCGCACGTTTCTGGCGGTATATAGCGGCGATTTCTATGAGCCGTTGAAAATGTGGTCGGACGCGATCGAAAAAGAAGGATTGAGCAAGCCGTCGAATAATCCGGAAAATTATGCGGTGGCTTGGTGCGGATGGGGTTACGAGTTTGGGGTTACGCCGAAGGAGATGCTGGGTACGATTCCGAAGTTGAAGGAGTTGGGTATCCATTGGGCGACGCTGGACGATGGTTGGTTCAGCAACTACGGTGATTGGCAGCCGCGGGCGCCCGTGTTCGCCGACGGCGCGATGCAAGACATGGTGAAGAAATTTCACGAGCAGGGAATCAAGGTTCAGCTTTGGTGGCTGCCCCTGGCGGTGGAAGACGGTAAATTCGGATATGGCGGGCGGAAATTTGTGACCAGCGATGTAGTGAAGGAACATCCGGACTGGCTGGTGCTGGACAAGGAAGGGAAGCCGGCGCGGATGGCTCGGAATTTAGCTACGTTGTGCCCGGCGTTGCCGGAAGTGCAGGCTTATTACAAGCAATTGACGGAGCGGTTTATTCGCGATTGGGATTTTGACGGCAGCAAACTCGACAATATTTATACGCCGCCGCTGTGCTACAACCCGAAGCACCATCATAAATCGCCCTACGATTCCGTTTATGCCATGGGCGAGGTGTATAAGACCATCTTTGAGACGACCCGGGCGATCAAGCCGGATAGCGTGACGCAAAGTTGTCCGTGCGGGACGCCACCGAGTCTGGCGTGGTTCCGCTATATGGATCAGGCGGTGACCGCGGATCCGGTGGGTTCAATCCAGGTGCGGCGGCGCGTGAAAATGTATAAGGCACTGTTGGGGCCGCGGGCGGCGGTATACGGCGATCACGTGGAATTGACGCGCATCAGGGATGCGAACGGTGACAACGAGCAGGATGTGGGCAGTGACTTTGCGTCCACACTGGGAACGGGCGGTGTCTTGGGCACGAAGTTCACCTGGCCGGACTATGGGCCGAAGTTCAAGAACGTTGAGCTAACAGCGGCGAAAGAAGCGCACTGGAAGGAATGGATCGGGCTATATAACGAAAAGATGCTGTCTAAAGGAAACTTCCTGAATTTGTACGTATATGGTTTCGACGTGCCGGAGGCGTATGCGATCGAAAAAGACGGCGATATGTATTACGCGTTTTATGCGCCATCACCCACGGAGGGCGCGCCGAAACATCAGGGCGAAAGCGGACATTGGAGCGGCGAAGTGGAACTGCGGGGGTTAGCGGCGAAGACTTATCACGTGACGGATTACGTGCATCATCAGGACCTGGGCACGGTTACCGGACCAGTGGCCAAATTGAATGTTAAGTTCGACGAACATTTGCTGTTGGAAGCAGCACCGGCGCAATAGTTGGGTCTTACAGTAAATTAATGTGATGCGGGTGTGCCGTCGCCAGCCTCGGCTGCCTGAAGGTGAGCGCGCAGAAATGAATCGCGGTGTTGAGCATCGCGGAAAGCTTCGGTGCCGCCGTGACGCGTGACCGAGAGAGCGCCCACAATATTCCCGAAGGCCAGGCAATCCTCAATTTTGGCGCCGCGTATGAGTTGGTGAAGAAAGCCGGCGTCAAAACTATCCCCCGCGCCGACGTGGTCGGCCACGTCCACCTTGGGAGGAAAAGCTAGAAACTTTTCTTTCGAGACTCTGGCCAGGACACCATGTGAGCCTCTCTTAATCACAACTACGGGCACTATCTCGGAGAGCCTTTCAGCCGCAAGGTCCACGTCGTCCACTTGAGCCAGCTTGCAGGCTTCGCGTTCGTTTGGCAAAAGCACGTCCACATAGGCGAGGAGTGGTTGGATTTGGGAAGACCATCGGTCTTCAGGATCGTCGTTAGTATCGAGCGAAGTAGTGAGGCCGGTGTCTTTGGCACGGCGGAAGATGTCAGGCAGCGACGGCTGGAGCGCTTTCTGGAGGAAGTAGGAAGAAACGTGGAGATGTTTGGCGTCGAAGATGTACGGGAGGTCGAGATCCTGCCGGCTGAATTCGAACATCGTGCCGGGGTAGGTGAGGATATAACGCTGTTGACCTTGGGGAAGAATGACGGTCAGGCCAGTGGTTTTGTCCTTCATCGAGCGAACATGTGAAAGATCGACCCCGCTGGCACCGAGACGCTGCAGGCAAATTTCGCCGAAAGGGTCAGAGCCGATGGAAGAACTGAAGCCGACCTTGCTGCCGAGAGACGAAAGATTGTGAGCGAAGATGGCCGATGAGCTGCCCAGGGTGATGGTGAGATTGTTAGCGAGGTGCTCGCGTTCGAGAGTCAGTGCAGAAGGAAGACCGGACAGGATGAGGTCCAGATTCAGCTCGCCAATCACGCTCACGTCAAAAGTAGGCACTGACGTTCTCCCGTTAGCTCAATCGAGAATGACAACGCGGGTTAAGTTTTTCGGCTGATCGGGATTCAGACCTTTTCTCAGGCCCGAGAAATAACCGAAGAGCTGGCAGGGCACGATGGTGGGCGCGAGCCGGGCGATTTCATCGGAGTCCAGACCGAGTTCGATTACCAGGTCGGAAGAGCGGCGAAGTTCGGGAGTGGCCCGATTGCAGACGGCCAGAATTACGCCGCCGAGTTCTTTCATTTCCTCGAGGACCTCAGTTTCTGCTGTTTGCGCGCTGTCGCTGAGCAAAAAAGTGAGGCAAGTGGCAGGGCTGACGATGGCCTTGGGTCCATGGCGAAATTCCAGGGCGTGAAAGAATTGGCTGTAGGAGCAGGACATTTCCATGACTTTCAGAGCGGCTTCGCGGGCGAGTCCATGAAAGGGCCCCTGGCCGAGGAAAACGTAATCGGCGAAGGAGTGTTGAGCGACGAAGGTTTCCACCTGTTGGGCAATTGCGGAGATACGCGGGGTGAACGCCTCCGCCATGGCTTGCAATTTATCGATGAAGTGCAGATTGCCGGCACGGCAGGCGGCCAGGGCTTGCAGGCTGAGCAGCATGCTGGTGAAAGAACGGGTCATCACCGTGCTTTGTTCGTCGGCGGGCCGCAGAACGATGGAGGCGTCGCAGGCGCGACCCAGCTCGGAATCCTGGGCACAGGTGATGCCGACGGTGGGGATGCGCAATTCTTGCCGTAGGACAGTTGCGGCGCGCACCGCTTCGGAGGTGCGTCCGGAACGAGAGATAACCACGGCTTGCAGGTCCGATCCTTCGGCTTGGATCAATTTCGGGAACAGGAGAACCTCGGACGCGGGAATGGGACGAGCCGGCTGGCCGGTCAGGAGAGTCCAGGAAATGGCGGCGGCTTCGGCCAGATAGAAACTAGTGCCGCAGCCGATGAAGAGCCATTCGCGTTTGTTCTTGCTGGTGCGAAGGATTTCAGCGACAACGCGGCTTTCGCGGGTTTCCTGAAGCACTGACTGCCAGACGGTGCCCTGAGACAGGATTTCGTTCCAAGTGTGTGAAGTGGTGTGCTGAGTGTTTTGGGTGGTCATGTGTATGTCCCGGAGGAAGGGCGTATCGCCTTCCTCAAACGAGCGTGACCTCGATTTGTGCTTCACGGAGCGTCATCAAGTCGCGCTTCGAAATTCCTTTGTCGGTGATAGTTTCGTGAACCGCGGCAGTCGGGATAATCAGCGACAAGCTGCGGTGGCCGAATTTGCTGGAGTCGCAAACGACCACGGTGCGGCGGGAGGATTCAGCCATGGCACGGTTTACGCGAGCTTCCAGCAGGTTGGGAGTGGTCAGTCCATAGTGGACGTCGAAACCATCGACAGCCAGAAAGAAAATGTCAGCGCTCAGTTTACGAAGTGATTCTTCCGCAAGGGGGCCGACTAAAGAAAAGGAATTTTTCCGGAGCGCGCCTCCCGTGAGAATTACTTCGACGGCAGAATCGGCGAGTTCGGCGCCGATGTTGACAGCGTTGGTGATGACGGTGAGATTTTTAAGGTGCCGGCAGCCTCTGGCTATGGCGGTGGTGGTGGTTCCGGAATCGAGGATGATGACCTGGTCTTTGCCGATCATGCGGACAGCAGCGGCGGCGATGCGGGTTTTTTCGTGGCGATGCAGGCTTTCCTTTTCCTGGAGAGTATTGTCCATGAGCGCGCCTGACCTGACCGGCAATGCTCCGCCGTGGGTGCGCTCGAGTTGGCCCTGATGATGGAGGAACTCCAGATCTTTGCGAATGGTGATCAGGGAAGTGTGGAAACGCCTGGCGAGTTCGCGCACGACCACGCGTCCGTCCTCCTCGATCATGTGAAGGATGGCCCTTCGCCGCTCTTCACTTAACATGGCTTCCCACAGGACCGCGCATAGTTGTCATTGCCGCATCCCGCACGCATAGGCGTAATGATCGAGTACCTCCATAATTTTGTGGCGAATCAACTGAGCCGGTTGGCCTGGCAATTGTCCCATACGGACCGCAGCGGCCTGACGGGGAAGATACTGGCTCAGCAGCGAATGAGGGGCGGGATTAGCGGTCAGATTATGAAGAAGCTGCTGCAACGCCGCGGCAACGGAAGGTTGCGGCCAGTAATAACGCACGCGGTCACTATAGCTGTACTTCCTGGCAATGCGCAGGGCGCTCTCCTCGCCGCGATAGTAACTTTTCCAGTGTACGGGGTTTTCTAGCATAGCGGCGTCGAGGACTCGAGGCAAATCCGAGAGAGTAACGCCGGGGGTGGCTGACAGGAATTCTTTTTCGATGGCGCCGAGAGCAAAGAGGGCTTCGCGAAAAGCAAAGGTAAGCCACGGGCCAACTTTGAGGATGGCAAAATGATTCAGCACCATTTGCCGCAAAGCGGCGGCGGACTGGTAATCGGTGGAGTGTGCTTCATAGACGCCGGCCCATCCGCGGTTTAGGAAAGTGGAAAGATGGCGAGCTTTCTTGGAATCGTAAGGGAAAATGGACGTATCGCCAAACTCCACGCCGGGCTGGACGACGACGGCAATGACGCGCGGCCATGCGGAGTCCAACCCACGAGCCTGGAACGCTTTCTTAGCAAGTTCGAGGGTGCGCGCAACATCTTTTGTGCGGGTCACTTCCGGGGCGCGAGAACCGGATTTTTCGCCGCCGGGAACCGGGACTTCCGTTCCGATCACATATAAAGGAGGAATAGCCGAAGATGGAAGAGCACGGCGAGCTTGCTCCGCGGCTTCGCACAATTCGGAGGCGCGCGCACTTACCACTTCGTCAGACAGGGGGCGGCCCAAATCGACGTGATCGTCGGCGCAGGGCATGCTGGCATCCAAATGTATTTTGGTGAATCCGGCGCTAACATAGGCCGCGACCATCTCGCGAGCTTTGAGCATAGCGGAGGCCGCGGGTTCCTTGCGCCAAACATGCGGGCCTAGGTGATCTCCACCTAAAATGAGGCGAGCCACCGGGAAGCGCATCTCTTTTGCGATCTCGTATACGAATTTCTTGAAGTCGGCTGGGGATTGGCCGGTATAGCCGCCAAATTGATTGACCTGATTGGAGGTGGATTCGATCAGCAGCAAGCTGTGGTCACGAGCCGCTTGCAACATTCCGGATTCGAGCACGAAGCGATTGGCTGAGCAGATGGAATAAATACCCCGGCCCTTTCCACGCCGATTGGAAGCGAGAAGCTCGCGAAGTTGTTGAGTGGAGTTCGCGCGGCTGGAGGGGCGGCGTGAACTCACGGACGGACTCCCTTGGGCTGTGCATGTTTCGCGGGGTCAGGATTTTCGGCGGAATAGGAAAAGCAAGAGTGAGCGGCGGTGAGATGGCGATTGACGCTTTCGATGTTGTGCACGCCTTCGTGAAGCAGCCATTCCTCCAGCGCGGAGACCCCGTGGTGGACGAACACAGGTACGCCGTCCTGCCAGGTGGCGCGGCCGCAGAGCACGCCGCTGAAGGGGACTGCGGCTTCCGCGGCGAGTTCCAGGGCATAAAGGAATGTTTCATTGCTGACGCCCTGCGATAGATAAATGAATGGAATACGAGCGGAAGCGGCAGCCCGCTGATACAGGGCCAGCGCTTCTTTCCGGCTGTAGAGAATCAAGCTTCCGGCGCTGGGCGAGCCTTCCACAAAATCCATATTTACTGGAACGCCCACTTTCAGAATGTCGATGCGATATTGCGGCTTCGAGAATTCTTGCATGGCCTGAGTGACGAAATCGGGCTTGATACGGGCGAATTCGGGGCCTTTGTCGTCCATGTTTTCTGCGTAATTGACGAGTTCCAGGAAAAAGGGGGCATCCAAGCCAGCGCATTCGGCGCCAATACGTTCGACGAAGGCATGTTTGCGGTCGTTGAGCTCAGGCGAACTGGTGCTGGAATAGTAGAGCAAGAGTTTGACGGCATCGGCGCCAGAGTTGACCAGGCGTTCCGCCGACCAGTTTTCCAGCAGAGCGGGGAACCTGCCGGGAAGAGAGTTATCGAACCCGGTTTTTTCATAAGCCAGCAAAAGGCCGGCGGACTTGGCGCGTTGTTGCGCCGCAGGAAGGCCGAATTCGGGATCCAGAAGGATGGCGCTGGCGTGCGGTGTGAGGATGCGGCTGACCGCCTCTTTGAACTGAACCAATTTTTCGTCGGGGACGAGGTCTGGCGTCACGTTCATGGACATGGCCAACAGATTTCGCAGGGCACTACGCTGGTCGATGGCTAACGCCGCTATAACGCCGCGCTCGTTCGCGACGGCCCGCAATCCATTTTGTTTTCCGTTTGATGTGTGCGGAAACATCTAGTTATTTTCTCCGAGCCAGACGATGGCGCCACGGTCTATTGATGGTAGTACGAACTGCATGCCGTTGGCGCTGGGTTCACCGTGTATCAACTGGCGTTCGCCGAGAAAGGGAAGAAACGTAAAGGTGTTCTTTTGGGAACCACGCACGGTCACACGGACATTCGCTACGGGAGTTGGAACTGCCACTCTATTTGGAACCAGTCCGGTGAAATTGGCCAGAAAAATGTGTGGGGTTCCGTTGACTGACGCAAAATTTGCGGCCACGGTGGACGGAGCGTCGACGGCGAGATCGCTTGTTTGAGCGATAGCGTTTAGGAATGTTTGCGGCAGGTCCTTGGAAGCGGCGGCGAAGTCGTGTTCCAAAGCGCGGAAGTAAGCGCGCGCAGGATCCGGGAAGAGGGTGGTTACGTTTGCCTCTGGCAATCCGAGAGAATTGTCGCCCAGTACGATGACACGTCCGCCGTGTTCTACGAATGCTCTGATAGCTTGCTTTTCGGCATCGCTCCAGACGCTGACCTCGGGCAGAACCAACGACCGGCCACGAAACTCCTGCAGCGTTCTGGGCGTAACGACCTGGAATTCGCGATGGGATTGTAGAAGCGCGACCAGGGCTCCCCGGTAAGACGGAAGGAATTCATCCGGGGTGTAATCGCGGCTCTTGGGTGAAAAATAGACGCCGACGGGCTGCATGGGAATTCGCGGCAGATACAGCGTCTTTTCATTTTTTGCGATCCACTGAAAAATTTGTTTGCGCGTGGGAATATCGTTCGACCCGGCCATTTCATGTCCAGGAGCATCCCAGAAATTGGCGCCAGCGATAACCTGGGACATGGCTAGATTCTTCATGGCATCGGGCGGATCGACGCCCTTGTTGCCGTCCCAGGAATAATTGAGAATCCAGGTGGCTTTGCCCTCCGCAAAAGCCCGGAAACTGAGCATACCGGCCTGGTAAAGGAACCAGTCCATCTGACTGCGCGAAGCGGCCATATGCTCGCCTTCGCCGAATTCGTATTCGTGGGCGATGGCGTCGACCACGGCATACATTTGGTACACATCGGCTCCGACGCGCGTGGATTCCTGCTCGATGCCCGGATAAATCTCCGGGATGACCATAATTTCGGGATTGATGCTGCGCGCATTGGTGCGGATATCGCGCATGAAGTCGGTCATGGTTTGAATGCGAAAATCGATCCACTTGCGAAAATTTTGATCTGCGAAATTGCCGAGTTTCAGATCGTGTTTCGCGTCCAGCCCAGTTTGTTGGCGAAAGGCCGCGACGGTGGCGTCGTCGAAACTGGCCCAGGTATTTTCCCAGCCTTCGAAGTGGGTCATCCAGTAAGGGATGTCCACATAGATTCCATCAATGCCGGTGCCGGCGATCTGGCGCATCCGCTCCATGTAGGTCTTACGCCAATCTTTCGCGTAAGGGCTGATCCATACGTCTTCGTCGCCGGGGCGAATCCAGAAGGCGGCTCCAGAATTAAACAATGCCGGTTGGCCGGTGAGGTTCCGTTGCACCCAGTCGGGATGATCTTTCATGACGGAGTGAGCCGCTTTGTCGGCATTGGCGGTGATGCATTCGGTGCCGGCAACGTAGACGAACGCTTTGTTTCCGACGCGATGGGCGGCTTGGGCGACGGCGGAAATAGCCTGGAGCTTTTCCGTGGGATCGAGGAAGCTTTCGTAGCGGCCGGGAATATCGTTGTCGACTTCGATGCCGAAGACGTCGGAGTCTTGCGCGTCACGGACGATGGCTTCAGCTTTACCGGGCTGCAAGCCATAGGCGCCGATACGGACGTAGTTGGTCCAGTTCTGTTTGGGTTCCTGGGCGGTGATGTTTGCGAAAGCGACGAAGAGTAGCAGAAACGCGCTGAAGGAGATGGCCGGTTTCACGAGGTGAGGCCTCCGGTTTCGTCGGAAACATTCAGGCCATTGGTGGGGCGGAGTGTGAGGGTACCGTCGTCATTCAATTTTTGGTGGCAGGCCCAACGCACAGGATGGCGCTGATCTTTTACTTCAATTTCGGCTTTCAGTTTTAATCCTTGCCAGGACGTACCTTTTGGAAGCGGCAAGAGGGCTTGACGCACGCGACCGGGCAAGGGATAGCCCGGATCAAGACAGCCGGTAGCGAGTTCCTGGCCCGAAGGCGATAGCACGGTGATGCGAAGGACTCCGGGCACCCCGGCGATACCATCGTTCACAAAGCCTACGATGAGGCCGGGCTCACCACGCTCCTCAATGGTCCAGACCCAGGAAGGCCGCACGCGATAGCCGATGGATTTGGCCAGCATGTCCAATGCGTGCGGGTAGGCTTGATAATAGCGCTGCAAACCTGCGGCTGAGATACGGTGCCAATTCCAGAGCGAGAAATAGGACGCACCAACATCGTGGGCGTGAGCGACAACGTTGTCGGAGTAGGTCACGCCTTCATCGAGGTGCAAGCTCTTCGGCGAACCATCAGAAATTCCCACTTCGATGGATGCGGCGGTCCAAGGTGGGCGATTGCTGAGCGCTTCGATCTGCTCATTTTCAATGAAAATTGTGTCGGTTCTGAGCCAATCGTTGTGGCGAATGGTTCGATCTACAAGTTCGGAGTTGCCGACCTTGCTGAAGTCAGGCTGCGTGTTGGTGACGAGAGGAGTTTTTTTCCAGTGATCGGTCTGGATCTGAAACATCTTCACGAATGTGTTTTCGGCGGTGCTGTAGTCGGGATACGGATTCTTTTCCAGGGGCCAGGTGTGACCCTCGCCCCAGAAGCCGTACATGCAGGTGTCCACATATTCGACATCCGGGTGGCCGTCGTATTCCGCCGCTAACAAACCAATCAGTTCCTGGAATGCCGCTTGGAAGTGGGGATCGTCGCAACGCGGCTCCTCTCGTTCCCGTTTCTGCCAGGAGCCGAGCTTGACCATGGGAACTTGTTCGCGGATAAAATCGGGAAGGGCGTAGCCTTCGATGTCGGGATTGCTGATCATCACGCGAAAAGCAATCCGCTTGTTGTACTGCTTTGCAAGGGCAAAGGAAGTTTTGCAGATTTCGTTTGGGTCGAGGCGCCCAGGTTTCTGCTGAAGGTCTTTCCAGTTGACCCGTATATACAGTTTGGAGCCGAGCTGAAATTTGACGAGTTCCTCGAGAGCCGTTTCCAGACTGAGACCGTCGGGGCGCAGCAGGCCCACCTCGTCGCAAAGATAGGTGACCAGGCCCGCGCCGAAATTGTGCACCGCATCTTCGGAAGGCGTTAGCGCCATGACTACGTTCCAGCTTGGATACAAGTCCGCTGGAAAGGGGCCCTGGTTCAGGCGCTGCTGGATGACGGGGCCGCAGCCGAAATCGTACTTGTCGAAATTGTGGGGCGGTACATAGGCGGCAACCGCCCCCAGCAAACCGGATTTCATGAACATGCGGCGTTGCATGCGTTTTGCCTCACTCTAGAACTGAAAGCGCATCCCGAACTGAAAAATGCGTGGAGTAAAACCCGGGGCGGAAGAGGTTACATCGCCGAAGGTGGCGCTGCCAACGCCCAAATCAGGGAAAGCAAATCGCTCGGAGTTCGTGAAATTGAAGAACTCGCCGCGAAGTTGCAAGGTTTTACTCTCCTTGATCGTGAATGCCTTGGTGAAGGACAGATCGATATTATGAATGCCGTCGCCTCGCAGGTTGGAGAAATAACGAGGAGCATTGCCGGGTACTTGGTCACCAGGATCCGCAAAACAGGCGGCATTGAACAGTGACGAGTTCGCATTGCCATTGAGATAATTAGCGGCCGCCGTATGGTAGCTGAGCCCGCTAGCGACCTGGTTGCAAATGACGTCGGGGCGCTGGTTGCCATCGGCAAGACGCGGAACGGCCATCGCGATCGGAAGTGGCTGACCACTTTGCTCAGTAAGAATGAAGGAAATGGACCAGCCGCCGACAACGCCATCAACGTAGCGGTTCATATCGCTGCCTATCCATCGACCTCGTCCGAGGGGCAAGTCGACGATGGTAGCGAGGACGAGTCTTTGCGGTGCGTCATTGGCGCTAATGGACCATTCATTTTTCAGGCGGTCGAGTTGTTGGGGATTTCCGACGGTGTAATTGCCGATCGTATTAAGGTTGCCGACGAACGCGTTGAAGCCAATCGAGGAATCATCTTCCGATTTGGACACCGTGTAATTGCCTTCGAAGCTGATGTAGTGGGTGGCTCTCTTTTGGAAGCGAATCTGCATGGAGTTATACCAGGAATTGGCGCCGAAGTTGGGCAGGCCCTGGAACGTTCCATTGAATTGCGGGTAGGGCCGCAAAAGATTCAGCAACGGAACGGTCGGCAAAGTATAGGCAGACGCGGGCTCGTTGAAGATGGCCGTGGGCCCGTTGAAAAGAGAATAGAAGGGATTATTTACGGGCTGGTTCAGGTAGTTACTGACACAACTATCTTCATCGCAGTTGGGATCCTGCGCATGCAGTTGGCTTGAAATTTGCGCGAGTAGATTGGACGGGATGAAATTGCGATTTCGCGTGCTGTTGTATCCGCCCCAAGGGAGGTGGTTACTTCGATTCGCGGAGTAATCGATGCCGATAGTGATCTGGCTGGGGAACAGGTGCTGGATGCCGAGGTTCCACTGATATATGTCGGCGTTGCGCGCTTCTTCAGTGCCGAGATTATTGCTGTCGTCGTAACCCCACATGGCCAGCTTGCCGTATTTTTGACCTTGAGGCGCCGAGATGCCGAGCGGAAATGGATTTTGCAAGGTGGCGAACTGAGTCAGGTAATTGTTTGTGGTGAAGAGGACGGGATCGGTAGTGCTGAACGCAGTTCCCGGGTACTGGAAATTAGTGGCGGGACTCAGACCGTAATATATGCCAGCACCGCCACGCACAACCGTGCGGGAGTCGAACGACCACGCAAAGCCGATGCGTGGTGCGACGTTATTGCGGTCTGTTGGTACGCTGCGACCCAAGCCGCCCTGATTGACGAAGAGAGTGGTACCAATCAGTTCGGTCGCAGTGGTCTGCATTGGCGGAGGCGCGGAAAGTTGAGCGTTAGAGACGTTTGGTAGGAAGACGGAAACGCCGGTGTTCCCGCTGAAATCGCTGAATTGCTGGCGGTTAAAGCGCTCGGTGTAAGGCGAACTCCATTCATAACGCAAACCCAGATTGATAGTCAGTTTCGAATTTACTTTCCAGTTGTCTTGAGTATAAAAGGCGGTTTCCATGGACTTGTCCGCGACGGAGGGTAGGATGCCGAGGTAACTGGAACCGCCACCTGCTCCGTAGCCAAGTAACAGGCTGGCAAAGGAATTTCCCTGGGTAGTGTCGGAACTTGCAGGGTTGGATGCGGTGATGTTTTGCGGGAAATCGAAGAAGCCAGTGGGGTAATTGGGTTGGAAGAAATTATTGAAGAAGATACGCTGCTCGAAGCCAAATTTCAGCGTGTGCGGGCCCTTGACCCAGGACAGCGAGGAGGAATAACTCCACAAGGTGTGCGCGAATCGGGTATCGGTGCAGCACTGGGTAAACATGGAGAGCCAGTTATTGGTGCTGTCCAGTTGAATGGTTGGTATGCGATCGAGCCCATTCGCTTCCAGGCTAGCCGGGAAACCGACGCTGGTGAGACTGGGAAAGGTGGATTGGTTGGGAGCGCTTACGCGATCGAGGGCCAGACGATTGGTCCAAACCGTATTGGGCGAGAGGTTCCAACTATGCTCCAGGCCGATGTTATGGACCGTGGTGGAAGAAGTGAACCCGTCATTAAAGGTGCCGCTACCGAGGACGAAGGGCACGTTGTACTCACCATAGCTCTGGCTATAGCGAATGCCGACGCGCTGCTTGTCGGTGAAATAATGATCGACTTTCACGTCAAATTGGTGGGAGGGGGAGTCGGTCAGGACCGAGGTTCGAAAGTTGTTCAGGCCAAATTGATCAGCAGGCACGTTTGGTTGCGGATAGAGCTTTAATAGTGCCTGGCCGATGGGATTAATATCTTGCTGTGGTATGACGTTACCCTGAAATTGCGGCCTGACACAGGAACCGGTTGTTTGAGGGACGCAATCGAACGGGTTGTAGATGGTCTGTAGCGTCGGATTGCCATTCGCATCGGCCGTTAGCGTTTGAGAGAAATCGCCGTTGCGCTCGGCATCGGTCGGGACGGTGCCATTGATGTTTACCGGGTCGTGTTCGCGAGTGAACTCCACGTCCATAAAGAAGAAGGTCTTCTGCTTCTGAATGGGGCCGCCCAGGGAGGCGCCGTATTGATCGCGAACATGGTCGGGCCTGGGGATACCGTCCGCGTTATTGAACCAATCGTTGGCGTCGAGAGCGGCCCGCTGTCCGAACCACCAACCGCTGCCGTGGAAATCGTTGGTGCCTTGTTTTAGAACCATGTTAACCACGGTGCCGCCGTTGTTGCCGTACTCGGCGGAGAAGCTGTTGTTCTCCACCTTGAACTCTTGAACGATCTCGACCGAGGGCTGGTAGTAAACGTTGGTGTTCCCACCTTCGCCCTGTTCGGGAGCGCTGGTCAGTGCCCCGTCGAGGCGGACTTCCGCGGTGGCGTTGCGCTGGCCATTGGAGACGAAGTTGGTTCCGGAGGGATAAGAATCTTGGGTGCCGGACCCGGTGGTTTCTGTAACTCCTCCGGCAAGGAAAACCAGGCCGAACATGCTGCGGTTGACGAGAGGAATATCGCGAACATATTCGTTGGTTACATCGGTGCCGAGGGAGGCGTCACCGGTATCCAATAACGGCGCTTGCTCCGTGACCTCGACCTTTTCGGAGACGGATCCCGGGTTGAGGGTGAAATTGATCGTTGCTTGTTGGCTCACGGCTAACGTCACGCCTTTGTGCTCTTGCGTGGCCATGTTCGGCGCTTCGACACGAATGGTGTAGGTGCTAGGGCGAACTCCGGTGAACACGTAAATACCACGAGAATCGGTCACCGTGCTTGAGGGCACACCCGTGCCTTCGTCCGTCAGGATCACCCGGACGCCGGGAATTACCCCGCCACTGGCGTCGGTAACCACCCCGGTGAGTTGGGCGGTGTACGTGGATTGGGCCGAGGTGGAGGTTGCGGAGAAGAAGAGCAGCGAAAGTATGAGCAGAAACGTAAATTCATACTTGAAATACCGAACAGACTGAGCCATCCCACACCCCTTTGTGAATGACAGTAATACCAATCGAGAGCGATTCGCACCTGTTTCGTTTTCTTTCTTTTACTTTCTTTTTGTTTCCCTGTCAATGATTCCTTTTCGAACGCGATCGTCACAGACCTACACAGATGGTCACTTTTCCCTTGGCAATGATGGGAAGGTTGTCGTTTACTTGTGACGCTCGGACCGGTTCGAGAACGCCTTAATTGGCCGACGCGCGACGAAAGTCGAGAGCAAATCAGTCGTTGGCATAGAGATTGCCCATGCGCATCCTGGTAGCCGAGGACCAAAGCGAAATCCGCATGTTGACGGTGGAGCAACTGGAGCGAGAGGGGCACTACGTGGTTTCGGTTGCGAACGGGCGAGAGGCGTTAGCAGCGCTGCAGCGGGAATCGTTCGACATTGTGCTGCTGGATGAAGAGATGCCGGTGATGACCGGAGTGCAGACGCTGCAAGCGATACGGGCACTCGCAGACGATTGCAAACCGATGGTATGTGTTGCATGCACCGGTTATAGCAGCGAAGCGGACCGCGTACGGCTGTTAGATGCGGGATTCGATTCGGTAATTGCCAAGCCATTTCAACTCAACTCACTGAGTCAGCGGCTCAGCGCGGCATGTTCAACTTCGCTTACAAAAAAGGATAAACAAGGCAGAGCTTTTCCCGCGGCTAACCCGGTGGCCATGCTACTAAGTCGCGTCGATGGAGATGAACAGCTTGCCGGTAAGATGATCGCGACTTTCCTGCGTGAGGCGCCACAGAGGATGAAGGCGCTCGAGAAGGCGATGAAGCAAGAAAATGCGCAGATTATGGCATCGCAAGCACACGCTTTGAAAGGCTCTGTCAGTATCTATGGCCTGGCAACTGCCGTTGGCTGCGCCGAGAGACTGCAAAATCTCGGCCGAGTGAACGATTTCCGCGGGGCTGGTGAGCTTTACAAGCAACTGAAGGAAGAGATTGCGAAATTGGAAGAAAGTTTGAGAGGATACGCGGGACAGAAAGGTTCCCTGCGGCAGGGGGCGAGTTCAAAGAACCAGAGTCGGAAGTCCAGGTAAACCAACGCGGATGGATATGCTGATAGAAGCGCCGGAGCAAGCTCGTTCTCCCCGGAGTGTGGACATGGCCAGTATCTTGGTAACGGATGACGACGCAGTAACGCGGCAAATGCTGCGCGGGATTCTGAAGAAAGCCGGTCATTCTGTGGCAACCGCTGGCGACGGGGTTGCGGCTCTGCGCGCGGTGCAAAAGAAGAAATTCGACCTGGTTTTGTTGGATATCTGGATGCCCAAGATGACCGGCTTAGGGTTTTTGGGGCACCTCCAGGGGGAAAAGCGCGTGCCGAAGATTGTGGTAATGACATCGGACCAAACTTCCGACACATTGCTGGCCGCGTTGCGCGGACGAGTTTACCAGTTCCTGAAAAAGCCTTTGGACGCAAATACCGTGCTGACTAGCGTTGAAAACGCGCTTTCGACCAGTCCGGAAGTGCCCGCGATTGAAGTGCTCTCTGCCAATTCGCAATGGGTGGAATTGATGGTTCCGTGCGAGCGCTCAGTAGTCAGCCGGGTGCAGAGTTTCCTGATGCACATGGAGGTGGATCTGCCCCCGGATTTGATCGAGAAAATGGGCTACGCGTTCCGGGAATTGCTGAATAACGCAATTGAATGGGGCGGCCATCTAGATCCGAATCTGAAGGTACGGATTTCCTACATCAGGACCAAGCGCATGTTGATGTACCGCCTGGATGATCCTGGCCCAGGGTTCAAATTGGAAGAATTGAAGCACGCCGCGATCAACAATCCGGTGGACAATCCGATGGCCCACATGCATGAACGGGAAGCAAAAGGATTACGGCCGGGGGGATTGGGTCTGATGCTGACGCAGCAGTTGGTGGATGAATTGGTGTATAACGAAACACGCAATGAAGTGGTGCTGATCAAGTATTTGTAATCCGCTCCGGATGGAATCTTCCGTTTAGCTCCCCATCAACTTAAAACTAGTTCAATAAAGGATTGCGGCCGGTCATTCACTCGCTAATCGGCAGAGCATGGAGCGGGTGGTAAAGTATTTGTTTGACTGAGAGTGCACGATGGTGAACGGGAAAAATTGGGGGAATCGACCATGGAGCGTGGATTTTACGCCCGCGCGAAGGGAATTGCCCGCATCGGTGGATTTCGCGATCGCGGGAGGAGGGTTCACCGGGTTGGCGACCGCTGGCTGGCTCAAGCGGTTGGCTCCGGAGAACAGTGTGGCGTTGTTTGAAGCTGATGTCATCGGAGCTGGTTCGAGCGGGCACACCGGGGCGGTGGTACTGGCGGAATCTGCGGTTGGAGATTTGCCGGGACTCGGAGACGTTTTAGCGGGTTATAAGGAGATTCTAGGGAACCTGGAGGTGGAGGCGGACTTGAAGCTTCCGGGGGCTTATGAGATTGGGCGCAGCAGTGCGATCGAGAATTCACCGATTCGCTGGAAGGATTCGGGCGATCTCTGCGTGGTAAAGGAAGTGCCGGGTGGAAGTGTGAATCCTGGAAAGGTGGTCAGCGGACTGGCGAAAGCGGCGGAACGATTGGGAGTGTTGTTGTTCGAACACGCGCCAGTGGAGGAACTGAAGTTCTCGAGCAGCATTGATCCGGTGGAACTGCACTCTGCAGCCGGTGTGACGCGTGCGACGCAGGTTCTATGCGCAACGAATGCATTCGCACTGGAACTGACCGGGCTGCAGGACCGTGCGCAATCGGCGTTCACAACGGCCATCATGACCGAGGCTCTTAGCGAGGATGTGATTCAGCAAATTGGGCTTGGCGAGGGCAAACCGTTTTACACGATCGACCTCCCTTACCTGTGGGGGCGTTTGTTGGAAAATGCGGTGATTTTTGGCAGCGGGCTGGTTTTCTTTGACGATTGGTGTGGACTGAACACGCTGGATATCAATGAAGGCGAGGCGGTGGAAGTGTTCGAGCGGCTCGAGAAGCGTGTGCGCAAACTTCATCCGGCGCTACGCGACGTGAAATTCACGCATCGCTGGGGCGGCCCGATCTGCATTGCCGAGGATTGGAAGCCGGTGTTCGAACGCCACCGGGAGAGTAAGAACGTGATCGTATTGGCGGCGTTTTCGGGCCACGGAGTCGCGCAGTCGGTTTATCTGGGAGCGTGGGCGGCGGAGGCCTTGTTGGGTAGAAGACCGTTGCCGAGTTGGAAATAACAGCCCGGCGAGTTGTTAATGAACAACTGATTTCAGCAGCGCAGACACGCCATTCCAGATGATTTGGACTCCGATGCACACCAGCAGAAACGATGACAGGCGCATGATCACACTCATGCCTGTTTCGCCGAGGGCTTTGGCTAGCCGGTCCGCGAACGCGTAACACAGGTAAACCGAAGCGGCTATCACGACTGCGCCGATCACAGCTCCCACGATGGAAAAGATAAGCTGGTGTTCACCGTGTGGTTCGTTGGCGCCCAGGGTGATCGCGACGGAAATAGATCCGGGCCCAACGGTGAGCGGAAGGGTAAGCGGGTAGAACGCTTTGGAGAGGAGGTCTTGGTCATCGACACTGCGATGCACATCGGTTTTGGTTCTGTCCTCATCGTTCTGCTTGAGTAGCGCCCAACCGGTCGAAGCGAGAACCAGTCCGCCACCAACTTGCACGACCGGCAGGGAGATGCCGAAGAAGGCGAGAATGTGTGTGCCGATGAAATAGGAGCCGACGATTAGAGCAATGCTATTCACTGCAATTCGGCGTGAGAGCAGTTTGCGCTCATTCGCGGAATAGTAGTGTGTTAAAGAGAGAAACAGCGGCGCGCTGCCGAGTGGATTAACGATCGGGAAGAGCGCGGTGACGATCAGGAACGTGGACTTGAGCAATTGGCCCATAAAGCTGCCGCATCAGTATAACCGCGCATTTCGCCGGCACAATGGGTTCGTGGCGATTAGCGGTGTGCTACGAATTTGGCGGTGGTAATCGCTTGGCCCACGTGCCGCTGGGTGTGGTCCGCGACATGCACCAGCAAGCCGCCAATAGTGGTGGGCAGCCGTTTCCTGCCGACGACACGGGGAGTCTCCAAGTCCTGCGAGCCAAGCGCTCGGACCCGTTGGTGGCTGCGCGCCAGAGCATGTTCGAGATGGGCAAATAGCTCATCGTGCTTGGACGCAGGCGATTCGAGTTCGGCTCGCAATTCTAATAATTGTGCTTCACTGAGCGTGGCACCTTCGGCGTAGGTGAGCAACCTGTCCAGGCTTCCCGCGATGTGGCGCAAGTAGAAGGCCACGGAGGCATTTTGGCCGGGGCGGTGATGGAGCTCTTGCTCAGACAGAGGAAAGCACCATTTCCAAAGATCCTCCTTGGCCAATTCCAAGGCGTGCAAAACAGCACGTGCGACGGCAGGGACATCGGTGAGTGTTCCGCGTAGCCAAGGCTCAGGCATAACTGGTTTGTGTTCGGTCATTTTTCCTCGTGCGAGCGACGATTGACAGGTGCGGGACCAAAACATAGGATGGAAAAACTCGCTCGCAGAATCAATCATAACTTTGGAGTCGGTTCCTCACATGTTGGGCGAATCGCATTTAGAAGGAGCGATGGGCGTGACCAAGAAGCGTGAGACAGCCGCGGCCAAGCCGCATCCCGGGCATCGTCCCGAGGAGTCCTTACGGCTGCTGATTTCGGAAACCCGCGTGAAGCAGCGCCTGAAGCAATTGGCCAAGGAAATTCGCCAAGAGTTCCCCACGGAACCCCTGCATTTGATCAGCGTCTTGAAGGGATCGGTGTTTTTCCTGACCGACCTGGCGCGCCAACTTGGGGGTGAAGTGTCGTTCGATTTCCTATCGGTTTCCAGCTATGGAACCGGCACGGACTCGACCGGCGAAGTGAAATTGATCAAAGACCTGGACGTGAGCATCGAAGGGAAAACGGTGATTGTGGTCGAGGACATTCTGGATACCGGCCTAACGCTCAAATATCTGTTGCGGTTCTTTGAGGAGAAAAAACCGAAGCACCTGCGAGTGGTGGTGTTGCTGGACAAAGTGGAGCGGCGGATCGCGGATGTGAAAGCGGATTACACCGGTTTCGTGATCCCGAATGAATTCGTGGTCGGTTACGGCTTGGACTTCGACGAACGCTATCGCAACCTGCCCGATGTTTGTGTGCTGCAGTTTGCTTCACGGGGGAAGGCTAAATCCGCGTAACGCCGACCCGCATTTCTAACACTCAGGGGGTCGCCTGTTATAATTTAAAGATTCATGGAAACCACTGACCCGAAAGTACAATTCAGCTTGCCCGCGGACAATAAGCCAGAGGTTTTGGCCACCCTGGCGGAAATCGGAAACGAAGTAAACGCTACTCTGGACCTGGACGAAGTCCTGGCGCGCGCCGCCATTCTGATTAAAAGACACATTGATTACGAGTTGTTTGGCGTGTTGATGGTGGACAGCGAAGGCACGTATTTGACGTATCGCTTCGCGATCGGCTATCCCCCGGGCCTAGCGGAGAATTTGAAGATTCCCATTGGGCAAGGAATCACGGGAACGGCCGCGAGGACCGGTCATCCGGTACGCGTCAGCGATGTTTCGGAAGATCCGCGGTACATCAATGCGATTGATAGTGTGCGCTCAGAGTTGGCAGTGCCGCTGGTGTTCCGTGGAAAGTGCGTAGGAGTGCTGGACATACAGAGCCAGCACGTCGACTACTTCACCAAAGATCAGCAAAACATATTGGTGGTGCTGGCCAATCGTTTAGCTGTGGCCATCGAAAATGCCCGATTGTTCGAGCAGGTGCGGACCCAAGCCGAAACTCTTCTGGTGCTGAACGAGGTGAGCCGCGAAATCGGATCGATTTTGGATATGGAAGAATTGCTGCGGCGCACTGCGGAACAGGTAAAGCGGGTCATCGACTACCAGATTCTCAGCATCATGCTGTATGACGAGGAACAGAAGGTCTTTCTCCATCGGATCGACGTGAAGCACGGACAAAGGGTACAGGGTAAGCTGCGAGCGGCCGCAACCGAAGGCATTGTCGGTGCCGCTGCCACCTTGCGCGAGCCCGTGGTGGTGCCAGACGTGACGGCCGATCCGCGCTACTTGATGGTCAACCCGGAGACCCGCTCGGAGCTGGCCATTCCCATGATCTACAAGGGTAAGGTTATCGGCGTTCTGGACCTGGAAAGCCCGCAATTGAATTATTTCACCGAAGATCACGTGCAGACGCTTTCCATCCTGGCGGCGAATCTGGCGGTTTCGGTCGAAAACGCGCGGCTATACGAGCAGGTAGCGAAAGGTGAAGCACGGTTAGAACGGGATCTGCAAGCGGCCAAGCGCATTCAAGGCGCTTTGCTACGGCCGGTTCCCACAGAGGATTACGGGCTGGATGTAGCCGCCAGATACCTTTCCGCACGCGAAGTGTGCGGCGATCTCTATGACTTTCTGCGCTATGGGCCGCAACAGTTGGGAGTCGCCTTGGGCGATGTGAGTGGCAAAGGTACAGCTGCTGCGCTTTATGGAGCGGTGGCGATTGGAATCATGCGCAGCCTGGCTCCGCAGAAATTGCAGCCAGCGGAAATGTTGCGGCAGATGAATCAGTTGGTTGGCGAGCGCCGGATTGAGGGGCGTTTTATGACCGCATGCTTTGCGACCTGGCAAAAGGGACGGCAAAAACTGCGGGTGGCAAACGCGGGGCAGTCGCAACCATTGCTTTACAAGAGTGGGCGCTGCGACAAGATCGAGCTGACTGGGTTTCCGCTGGGCATTTTCGAGGACGTCCACTATGACGAATGGGGCGTGACTCTGGAAGCAGGTAATATCCTGGTGTTCCACTCCGACGGAATTGCGGAAGCCGCCAACGCGGAGGGACAATTCTTCGGCACGACGCGAATCATGCGGTTGATAGAAAAACATCAGGAGCTAAGCGCGGCGGAAATGGCCGACGTGGTGCTGCGGGAAGTGGACCTCTTTACAAACAGCGCGCCGCTTGTTGACGACCGCACCCTGGTGGTGCTGAAAATAAAATGAGCGGTCCAGGCGGATTTCGAACCAACCTGCCATACGTGGATCCAGCTGAATTTACGCCCCAGTTTGTGTGGAAGAAAGCGCGCGACGGGGCAGGGCGCGAGGTGTTCTGCGAAGGTGTAGCTTTGGAGAAAATCGCCGCGCAGTTCGGAACGCCGTCCTATGTTTACAGCCAACGAGCTATTGAGGATGCTTTCGAGGAATTGCAAAGTGGGCTGCGGCGAGTGTCGCATTTGCTTTGTTTCGCCGTCAAGGCCAATGGAAATTTGTCGATCTTGAACCTGCTGGCCAGGCGAGGGAGCGGCTTCGACATTGTTTCCGGTGGGGAATTGGAACATCTCGGTCACATCGGCGTGCCGGGGAACCGCGTCGTGTTCAGCGGCGTCGGCAAGACTCGCGAGGAGATTCGTGACGCGCTAACGTACAAGGCAAAAGGGAACAGCTCGCCCGGAATTTTACAATTTAATGTCGAGTCGGCAGAGGAATTGGAGGTGCTGATCGACGAGGCCTCGCGCGGGGGCACCAGTAGTTTGAAACCGCCGGGCGTTTCCTTCCGAGTGAATCCCGACATAGCCGCTGGTGCGCATCCCCATATTTCGACTGGGCTTTCCGAACACAAATTCGGGATATGTTGGGCAGAGGCCCGAGCGCTGTACCTGCAACATCGCAATTCGAAGTACATTCGCTGGCAGGGAATCAGCGCTCACATTGGATCGCAGATAATAGGATTGGAGCCGTTCCGCGAAGCGCTGAATCGATTGGCAAAGTATGTGTTGGATTTGCGCCGCGAAGGAATCGAGTTGAAGTATCTCGATTTCGGCGGTGGGTTGGGTGTTCGATACACGAACGAAAGACCAGTGTCACGTAAACAATACACGCGGATGATCGCGGAAGTGGTGCGGCCCCTTGGCGTGGGATTGCTACTGGAGCCTGGCCGATCCATCATCGCGCCTGCGGCGGTGCTGCTGTCCCGAGTGATTTACACGAAGAAGAACGCGACGAAATCGTTTGTGATTATCGATGCAGCCATGAACGATCTGGTACGTCCGGTATTGTATGACGCTCCTCATCCGATCACGCGGGTGCGTCAGGGCAAGGGCAAACAGCGAAAACCATCCGAACGTTCCGACATCGTTGGGCCAGTTTGCGAAACGGGAGACTGCTTCCTGAAGGCGTGGCCTCTGGGCCGCGTGAAGCCCGGCGATACTTTGGCCATCTGGGGTGCCGGTGCGTACGGAATGGTGCAAGCGTCGAATTACAACGGGCGGTGCCGCCCTGCGGAGGTTCTTGTGAATGGACAACGGGCGCGCTTGATTCGAAGGCGAGAAACACAAGAAGATGTGCTGCGCACGGATGTGCTGGCCTAAACTTCGCGAGCCGTAAAGTGTGGATTACGCTTCGCCCCACTTTAATTTGCTGCGTAAAATCTCGAAATAGGTCTTATTTGGCGGGTGGATCAGTTTCAAACGCTCAGTTGCTCGAGTAATTCGAACGCGATCGGTGAGCTGCAATGGGACGCCCGTCTGTCCATCCAAAGTCAGGAAAACGGAATCGGAATTTTCCTCGATGCGCAGTTCGATGGTGGATACGTCTGGCACGACGATGGGTCGATCACTCAGTGTGTGCGGGCAAATTGGGGTAATAAGGATCGATTCCACTGCGGGATGCACAATCGGTCCGGCAGCGGACATGGAATATGCCGTGGAGCCCGTCGGAGTGGCCACGATTAAACCGTCCGCGCGGTAGCGGCACACGAACCCACCATCAATAAACAGCTCCAGTTCGATCATGCGTGCAAGAGTTCCCTTATGAACTACGGCCTCATTCAGGACACGTTGTTGGGTCAAGGCACCCCCGTTGTGGATGCGTTCCGCCAGTAACATTACGCGTTCGCTAACCGGGGCGCACCCCACGAGGGTTTGTTCCAAGCCAGGATAGAGCTCCTCCAGAGTGAAGCTGGTCAAGAATCCCAAACCGCCCAGATTGATAGGCAGGATAGGGATGCCGTGAGGAGCAGCTTCGCGTGCGGCAGCCAGCAAGGTGCCATCGCCGCCCAGCACCAGAAGGAGATCAGCTTTATGCGCGATGTGGTGACGAGTTAGACCAGCTTCGAGTTGACCTGCCGCCCCGGCGGTTTCGGAATCGAGCAGGGTGGATACACCGCGCTCATGGAGCCAGGACAGCAATTTGGGGACAATCTCGGCGAGAATGGCTCGACGTGGGCGGGAGAAAATGCCGATCGTATTGTAGTGACACGGGGATGACATGGAGTATTGCGATTCTACCTTAGCTCGCTGGTTTTCTGGCGTGGAGAAAGTACTCCTGATTGCCTTCGGCGCCCTGCAGACGGCTTGGGGAAACGCCTAGAACGCTCAAACCCAGCGAGTCTGCCGTTCCGCGCACGCTGTCGATGGCCCTTTGGTGCAGACGCGGATCGCGAACGATGCCGCCTTTGCCCACGTCCTCTCGCTCAAGCTCAAACTGCGGCTTTACCAGGATCAGTAAATCGGCGCCGGGTTTCGCGCACGTGAAGGCACCTGGGAGTATTTTTGTCACCGAGATAAAGGACACGTCCGCCACGACCAGGTCGACAGGTTCGCTGACGTCCGCCAACGATAGCTCCCGAGCATTTTTCTTAACGCGAATGACTCGCGGATCTCCGTGAAGTTTCCAAGCGAGCTGGCCGGTGTTTACATCGACGGCATAGACTCGCAGCGCACCACTTTGCAGCAAGCAATCGGTGAATCCGCCGGTAGAAGATCCCACATCCAGGCAAATCCGCCCTTCCGGGCTGACGTGAAAGTCCTCTAGCGCGCCTTCCAGCTTGAAACCGCCGCGGCTGGCATATTTTTGAAGGCGGCTATGTACGGCGATTCGCGCCGACTCCGAAACATTAGCGCCGGCCTTCTCTGCTTTCTTACCATCAATTTGGATTTCGCCTGCCAGGATCATGGCCTGCGCCTTCTGTCGCGATTCGGCCAAACCACGCTCGACCAGCAGCACGTCGAGCCTCTTTCGCGTGGGCTTTCCGGTCATAACAGGCTAGGTGCGCCGCTGGACTAAATACTCGGCGATGGCGCGGAGGTGTTGCGCGCGGTCGCCGTACGTTTGCAGTTCCTTGATGGCCTTCGCAGACAGTTCCGCAGCAATCTGGTGCGATCGCTCCAAGCCGAACACCGCCGGATAGGTAGCTTTTTGTTGCGCGATGTCTTTGCCAGCCGTTTTGCCGAGGGCTGCCGAGGATTCCTCGACATCCAAAATATCGTCGGTGACTTGGAAGGCCCAGCCAATATTTTCGCCAAACCGGCGCATGCGGGCCACATCGTCGGCGGCTGCACCGGCACATAAAGCGCCGGATGTGACAGATGCACGGATCAGCGCGGCAGTTTTCGAGCGATGGATGTACTCGAGCATTTCCGGTGAGATCTGCTTACCTTCGCTTTCGAGGTCGGCCACTTGTCCACCGACCATCCCATTCACGGTGCCAGCTGCCGTGGCGATTTCGGTGGTGATGGCGACGCGCCGATCGGCCGCGACCGGAGTGGCGACGATGGTTTCGAACGCAAGCGTGAGGAGTCCGTCGCCGGCGAGTATCGCGGTAGCCTCCCCAAATTTTTTGTGCGAGGTGAGTTTGCCGCGCCGTAAATCGTCGTTATCCAAAGCCGGCAAATCGTCGTGGATCAGCGAATAAGTGTGGATAAATTCGATGGCGCAGCCGGGATAAAACGCTTGCTCAACATCGCCTCCGAACGTGCGCGCCGCTTCCAAGCAGAGGATCGGGCGAATGCGTTTGCCGCCCGCGAACACCGAATACCGCATGGCTTGATGGATGGAGTTCGGCTGGACGGATTCGGCGGGCAGTAAGCGGTCAAGGTGAGCGTCAACGGCGATGCGGTCTTCTTCAAAGAAGGGGGCGAGTTTCATTGGATTCAATTGAATTTATCCAAAAAGGAGTGAGCCAGCCTCACGAGTTGTTCTCGCCTTCGGGTTCGAACGGCTGAGGGGCCATTTTGCCATCCGCTTTCTTTAAGAGAATTTCCACGCGCCCTTCCGCTTCCTCGAGCTGTTCTTGGCATTCTCTGGAAAGTTCGACGCCTTCCTCGAAAAGCTTCATGGCTTCGTCGAGGGATAATTGCGGGCTTTCCAGCCGGCGCACTACTTCTTCCAAGCGCGTTAGGGAGCGCTCAAAATCGGGCTTTTTGGGTGGTTCCAGCTTCTTCGATACGGGTTGGTTCACGCCGCTCCTTTCCTAAAGTGACCGTGAGCTGTGGCTCGTTAAATTAGACGCGCCTTCAAAGTTCTGGATTGCAAACAGCATTCTAAAGCACGGCGGAGAATGGATACAATGCCTTCCGACTCAAGAACCCGGTTTCAGGGTCAACGTGTGCTTTTTGGCTTTGGCTTCGGCAGCATCGGAGAAAGGCGCGTAGATCGGTTTGCCTTCGAACCAGTAGGGGAACTGATCGCGGTAATGTTCGCTGCCGGGCTGGCCGGATTCTCCGCCGGAGATCAGCATGATGGAGTCGTCCCAATCGGCCAAGTTAGCCACGAATCGTTCGGAGGGGCCATGATGGCGGCTGGCGGCGCGAGGGCTCCATTCGGTTCCGGATTGCGGCTGACTGGTAATGCTGAGAAGCTTTTTCAGAATTCCGTCGCGGCCAATGGGATTGAGCATGTCTAAATAGTTGAAGCGTTTCCAGGCCCAATCGTCTGGGTCCGCATCGTGAGTTCTCTCTTGCAGGCTTTTCACCGCGAGATCGGACGCCGTGGCCAGGACCTGATCATAATTCTGATAGTTCGGCGGCAGCCAGCGTGTTGGGCGTTCGGTTAAAACACGTTGCAAAAATGCTACGCGGCGCCAATGGTATTGGTCGATATCTTTCCCGAGATGAGGTTCGAGGATGAGTTCGAGCGTCTGGAATAACGTCGCGTTCAGGAAAGTCACTACAGAGGAATTAGCGTCTGCCATTCCGTTCCAGTTCTTTGCTTCCTGAATGAGTTTCTGGGCACGTGGATCCTTTGGTGGGTCTGCCTTCGCGGCGGCAACCAATTGTTCCGCGAGGAACACGTGAGGATAGCTGTAGGTGTCAGTTTCGATTTTCAGCATATCCTCCGGGCGGAGGTCGCGTTTATCGCGCAGCAGTTCGTAGATGCGAGCGGTGCGATAGGGCTCTTCCCAATGGTCGGTGATGTAGGACTTGTAATTTGGACCGACTACACGCGCGTTGGCGGTAACGATCAGTCCGCTTTCCGGATTGAATACCTGCGGAAGCTGATCAAAGGGAATGTAGCCAGTCCATTCGTATTCGTCGGTGTCGCCGGGCACCGGCACTTCGCCATGGCCTTTCTTGCGTACCGGGACGTGCGCTCCCAGAATGTAGCCAATATTCCCATCGACGTCGGCATAAACGACATTTTGACCGGGCCCCCAAATGCCCTTGATGATCTGGCGGAATTCGCTCCAATTTTGGGCCGACCCGAGCCAGTTGTAGAAGTTACAGAGCGCACCGGGTTCAAGAACGGTCCAGCGCATCGCGTAACTTTTATCTCCTTCGCGGTACACGACAGGCCCGTGGCGCGTTACAACTAGCCGGAGATGCTCGTCTGGAGCGCCTTTTACTTTGATCACTTCGTCGTAGACGTCGGCCTTTTTCCATGCGCCATTCACGCGATACTCGTCGGGGTCGACGGGATTGAAAGTCTCGATGTACAGGTCCAAGACATCGGCGCCATTGTTAGTGAATCCCCAGGCAATTCGGTCGTTGTGGCCAACCACGACGAGTGGTGCGCCTGGAAGAGCGAAGCCTTTTACGTTCCAATCGGACGCGGTCAGGTGCACTTCGTACCAGATGGGTGGAAGAGTCAACTCCAAATGCATGTCGTTGGCAAGAAGTGGTTTTCCTGACGCAGTGTGCTCACCATTCACCACCCAATTGTTGCTGCCAAGAGAGTGGCGAATCTCTCGTTGCGATTCTTCCAGCCATTCCTTGGCCTCTTGAGCCAAGGCTGAGGTGAGGTCGGGTGCTCCTCCGGTAATGGCAGCGGGATGTTCTTGCGTGCTCGCTTTCAGGACATCCTGCGCGTCCATGTCGTCGTCATCGTCGTCCGGATCGTCTGATTTCACGGAGGCGTGCGGGTCTTTACCGGCATTGGCATCACCTACCACGAAATGATCCATGGCGGCCTCCGGACTGTACAGGTCCTTGGCTAATTCGGGACCGACCTTGGCGGCCACAACCTCGCGGCCTAATTCTTCCTCGCGGGTATCCGTGAGGGTGCGATACATGTAGCAGGCGATCACTAGGGAATCAGTGGGCTGCCATGGCTGGGGCTTATAGTTCAGGAGCGTGAATTCGATGGGCAATCGATTCCAGTGCTGCTGGATGTATAGGTTTACGCCGCGCGCATACGCTTCCATTACCAGGCGGACGTCCGGGCGGACCGTGGCGAAGTCGCGGTCGGCGGCGCGCCTGAAATTCAGAAGCCGAAAGTCTCTGTCGATTTTCAGGGTGGCTGGGCCGAGAACCTCGGAAAGCTGGCCACGAGCGGCGCGGCGCAGCAGGTCCATCTGCCAGAGGCGATCCTGAGCGGTGACGTAGCCTTGGGCCTCGGCGAGATCGTATACGGAAGCGGCGCGAATGTGGGGGACACCCCAATTATCCCGCTGGACGGTGACGGTGCTGAGCAAGCCGGGCACAACCGCCGAGCCATCGAGGGTCGGCAAGGGCCGGTAGACGAACCACCAGATGGCTGTGGCAACGATAACGACCACGATGGCGGTGATCCACAGCAACAGCCGGAATATTGTCCGCACGAGGGGATGTCACTCCTTCAGGAAATTCCAGTCTAGTGGACGGTGACAGGCGCGCGCAACTTCCGGGTTGGTTAGCCAGACGGTGAAGGGAACTATGGGCGATGTAACTCTGGTCGCATGCGGCTGGAGGGGAAAATCGGTGAGGCTGGGTACTGCTACAATGCGCTGAGAGGACTATCGAGTATTGTTTCTGTTGAAGCTGATAGGAGTTTTCGTTTTGGTGGCGCTCAATGGCTATTTCGCGGCCGTTGAGTTTTCGCTGGTGGCGGTGCGCATTTCGCGTGTGCGCCAGTTGATTGCGCGTGGAAACGCCCAAGCAAAAGTGGTGGAACAGTTGCTGAGCGACCTGCACCGAGTGGTCTCTGGCGTTCAGGTGGGTATCACGCTGACCAGCTTGGCGATCGGGGCGCTGGGCGAACTGACTGTGGCCACGCTGGTGCAAAGCGTGATGCCGGTGCACGGTAGCGTACAGACACTGGTGCTGATCCACGGGATCGCGCTGGGAATTTCGTTTGTTTTCCTAAGCGCGGTGCACGTTGTGTTGGGCGAACTGGTGCCCAAGACGGTGAGTTTGGCGCGTGCCGAGCGCGTCGCGTTGATGGTGTCGCGGCCGTTCCTGTGGTTTCTAAATACGTTTCGGTGGGCGATCGACTTCCTGGATGGAGCGTCGAGCCTGATCGTAAAGGCGCTGGGAGTGATGTCTCCAACGGGACACGGAGTGGCTCATTCCACGGAGGAACTGCAGATCCAGATTCAACAGGCGAGGGAACGCGGCTTACTGGCGGCTACGGCGGAGAAATTTATCCTGAGCGCTATCGAGCTGAGCCAGTTGCAGGTGCGCGAAATCATGGTTTCGCGACCGGACATGCACACCCTGTCGGTGGAAGCCGGCCTGAACGAAGTAATGAGCATGTTTGCCACTACGCAGCGTTCGCGCATCCCGGTATACCGCGAAACCATCGATCACGTGCTGGGATTTGTGCACATCAAAGACATGATGTGGGTGCTGCTGGATCGCGAGCGCCGACTGGAGGAGCAATTGCCTCCTCCTCCGCCGTTCGATCTTCGGCGGGTGCTGCGGGAAATATTGATCGTGCCGGAAACCAAACCGGCCAGTGAACTGCTGATGGAACTGCGATCACGCCACGTTGCGATGGCCATGGTGGTGGACGAATTTGGAAGCATCCTCGGGCTGGTGACCATGGAGGACCTGTTGGAACAACTAGTTGGGGAAATTCACGACGAATTCGACGTGGTGGAAAAGCCTCTTACGCTTGCCGATGGCGCGATTATCTTCGATGCAGCGCTGAACGTGCGCGATCTGGACACACAGTACAACATCACGCTGCCCGAGGACCCTGCGTACGCTACGGTGGGTGGATTCGTGATGGATCAGCTCGGGTTCATTCCACGAGGCGGCGAGAGCTTCGAGTTTGGAAAGTACCGGTTTACGGTTGTGGAGATGGACGGCCGGCGAGTGGCGCGCGTAAAGATTCAGTTGCTTCGTGCCACGGATGCGGAAGCCGCATCGAACACAGACGCCGCTGCCGCGGGTGCGGTTGTGGCTGTAACGAAAACGAATCTAAGCAGCAAGAAGAGTTGAAACCACCACGATGGTTCGCTACTTACTCCGCCGCTTGTTGCTCACGCTGCCAGCCATCTGGCTGGTGCTGACCATGGTGTTTCTGCTGATCCACATTGTCCCCGGCGACCCAGTGGAACAAATGCTTGGAGAAGGCGCTGCTCCGGGGCAGGCGGCGCAATTGCGGCACACGCTGGGGCTCGATCAGCCGCTTTACGTGCAATATGGGCATTATTTGGGGCAGATTCTTCGTGGCGATCTGGGCGAATCGTTCAAATTTCAGGCGCCAGTGCGCCATGTGATCTTTGAACGTTACCCGGCAACCCTTCAGTTAGCTTTTCTGGCGCTGCTGGTATGTGCAGCTATCGCAATTCCCGCGGGGGTACTGGGGGCGTATCGTCGTGGTTCGAATGCGGATCGCTCGATCGGCGTGTTCACGTTGCTCGGCCTGGCGGTGCCAAATTTTGCACTGGGTCCTCTGCTCATTACTCTTTTTTCGATCAAACTTGGTTGGCTGCCGGTTTCTGGGCGGGGGGGAGTATTAAATTACGTTTTGCCGGCCGTGACGTTGGGAGCTGCGCTCGCGGCGATTCTGACACGCATGGTTCGTAGTTCCATGCTGGAAGAGCTTTCCAGTGATTATGTGCGTACGGCGCGTGCAAAAGGCCTTACCACGGCGGCGGTTCTCCTGCGGCACGGGTTGCGCAACGCGCTGATCCCGATCATCACGATTCTGGGACTGCAGTTCGGCACGCTGCTGGCCGGCACCATTGTGACCGAGACGATTTTTTCCTGGCCGGGGATCGGGCGCCTGACGGTAAACGCGATTTCTTCACGCGATTATCCGCTGCTGCAGGGATGCATCCTGGTCATCGCTCTTTCGTATGTATTGGTGAACCTGGTCACGGACCTGTTTTACGCGGTTATTGATCCGCGGGTGCGGTTATCATGACCTTTCGTGCGTCGTTGCGCGATTTTCTCAGTGAGAGTTCACTCGCGCGAATCGGTTTTGCGATTGCGTGCCTGCTGATCGTGACCGCGCTGCTGGCCCCATGGATTTCTCCGGACGATCCTTCGGCGCAGAACCTGGCCGCGCGGCTGGAGGGCCCTTCGTTTTCGCATTGGATGGGCACCGATGAACTGGGGCGCGATATTCTTTCTCGAGTGATGTATGGGGCACGTATTTCGTTGTTCGTCGCGGTGTGCGTAGTTCTGGGCTGCGGCTTGAGCGGACTCACTTTGGGCATGCTGGCGGGTTATCATGGAGGCGCTTTGGATCGCGTGATAAATCTGCTACTGATCAATGCATTTCTTTCGTTTCCGGGAGTTCTGCTGGCGATCGCCTTCGCGGCATTTTTTGGCCCGGGAATCGGCAAAGTGATTCTTGCGCTGACAATCACCGGGTGGGCTGGTTACGCACGTCTTGCTCGCGCACAGATCCTGAAGGCCAAAGAACTCGAATTTGTTTTGGCGGCTCGCTCACTCGGCGCATCACATTGGCGAATTCTTCTGCGGCACCTGCTACCAAATATTCTTCAGCCTGTGCTGATTCAAGCCACGATTGGAATCGCGGGGGCTATTCTGGCGGAAGCGACTCTGAGTTTTCTTGGTTTAGGGGTACTTGCGCCGCTGCCGAGTTGGGGGGCGATGCTCAACGATGCGCGCAGTCACTTGTTTGATGCGCCGCACATGGTGGTGTTCCCGGCGCTTGCCGTGGTCCTAGCGGTCTTGGCGTTCAATTTACTTGGGGACGCGTGGCGGGATTGGCTGGACCCGCGTACACGTTCGCAAATGGCAGCGGTTGAACAGTCGCGGTGATTGTCTGTTCATGACGTTGGAAGAGGGTACCGCCCAATGGACGAAGCTCGAGCGCGGAGCGCTCAAGACTTGCTCAGTAGCACCGGGGTGCCACGGCCGATACCTAGAGTTTTGGAGGCGTTGCCCTTGTTGACGGCAATCTCCACGTATCCGCTGGATCCGATATAGGCTACCGGTTCTCCCGCATTTCCGCTGGCAAACATCAAGACGATACGTGTAACCGCATGGCTTCCTACCTGCAAAAAAACTTGACCCTTCTCCACTGATTCCGGAGACAAGTCCTCGGCGCGGAAGTTGGTAATCAAGTTGCCAAAACTATCCACTTTCAACACCACGCCCTTCAGTAGCCCATCGGCCTCTTTCGGCTTAGGCATGGCGAAGCGCTTAAAGTCCTCGATGACTTCGCCCATACTGGCGGGCTGCCAATTTTTGGAAAGCCAGCCGGCAACCGGCGCGAAAACGTCGCGGCCATGAAAGGTCTTGCTCACACGCTGCATAAAATAATGCTCGCTCGTTAAATGCCGGACCGCGAAATTCTGTTCCTTGTCGTACACGCCGGAGAGCACACCATTATCCGGGGCAATGAAATACTGGTTTTGTCCGCTGACCAGAATTGGGCGCCGCTCGGTGCCTACGCCCGGATCCACGATAACCACGTGAATAGTACGGGGCGGAAAATAAGAATATGCCGACGCAATTGCGAGGGCCCCGTCTAGGAGGTCGTAAGGGGTCACGGCGTGAGTGATATCGACGAGGGTAACTTCCGGATTGATTTTGAGGATGACGCCTTTCAGTACTCCGACCAGGTGGTCATTGGTACCGTAATCCGTCGTTAAGGTAATGATTGGATTGCTCAAGTCGCTCTCCCTCTCCGCTGGGATTGTTGTGGCGCGCGCGGGTGGGAGAGGCAGCCCGCATCTTCGACGCTATCGGACCCTAGGCCAGTTGGCAACATTTCACGCGACGGGGCGCTACGCAAGCGCCAACCTGGTCGACGTCCCGTAAGTATTGAGACTTGCTTGCGTTCACACCGTGCCCATCGTACGATTTTAAATTGGTGTGTCGCGGGGATTTTGCTCTGTAGACTTCCGTGTAGTGGCTTCCTGTTCTTCTGTTCCGCGGGTGTCGGTCTGCGAGCGAGGAGATGGTTTGCATGAAATCGGTGGTAGTGGTGGGGGCGCAATGGGGGGACGAGGGTAAGGGCAAGGTTGTCGATTACCTTGCGGCGTCGTTTGACTTCATCGTGCGCGTGGCGGGTGGTCACAATGCTGGGCACACTGTCATTATCGGAAAAGAGCGCTATGTCCTGCAGCTAATCCCCTGCGGTATTTTGCGGCCGAAACAACACGCCGTCATCGGAGCGGGCGTCGTTATTGATCCTGCCGCGCTGGTGGCGGAAATCGAGACGCTAGCCCAAGCCGGCGTCGATGTTAAAGGGCGCTTGCACATCAGCAATCGAGCCCACCTGATTTTCCCGTACCACCGTGAACTGGACTTGGCAGCGGAATCGGCCCGTGGCGCGAACAAGATCGGCACGACTTCGCGAGGCATCGGTCCGGCGTATGAAGACAAAATGGCGCGGCGCGGGCTACGGGTCGTAGATCTACTGGATCCGGCGCTGTTTCGAGAGAAGGCGAACCGGGTGGTGGCGGAGAAGAATCGGATCGCGCAAGGTGCGTACGGAGCCCACATTGATTTCTCGCACGAAGTCGATGCCACCCTGGCCTTGGGCGAAAAAATCAAGTCGTTCATCTGTGACACCGCGGAGCTTATCAATCGCGCACTAGACGAAGGCAAATCAGTGTTGTTCGAAGGGGCGCAGGGCACCATGCTGGACATCGACCACGGTACGTATCCGTTTGTGACGTCGTCGAGCGCCACGGCTGGAGGTGTGGCGACCGGTGCGGGCGTGCCTCCTACGAAAATTCAGCACGTTTTGGGAATCTCCAAGGCCTACACGACGCGTGTGGGGGGCGGCCCCTTTCCCACGGAAATGCCCGACTTGGAAGCGAAGGAGGTCCGTGAGCGCGGGAAGGAATTTGGGGCGGTAACCGGGCGCCCGAGGCGTTGCGGCTGGCTTGATCTGGCGGAATTGCGTTACGCAAAAATGATCAATGGTATCGACTCGTTGGCTGTGACGAAACTCGACGTATTCGACACCCAACGCGAAATCAAAGTCGGTCTGGGCTATACGTACAAGGGTTCGCCGATTCACGAAATGCCTGCGTCCGCCGAAGAGTACGAGCGTGTGGTGCCGGTATATAAGACGCTGCCCGGTTGGTGCCAGCACACTTACGGTATCAAAGAAGATGGCCAGCTCCCCAAGGCCGCGATTGACTATTTGCGCTTCGTCTCTGAATTCCTGCAGGTGGAAATCGGCATGATCTCTACCGGGCCGGAACGCGATGCGACGATCATCCCGCCAGGGACTTTACTTTCGCGCTGGCTATAATCCAGACGGCTCGCCTCAATCTGAAGGCTTGACACTGAGCTACAATATTCGCGCATGCTCTCCTTCGAAAACGCGCGCCGACTGGTCGTCACCCAATCGAAAATACACTCCGGGGTTCGTCCAACGGTTACGCTGCCGGTGGCGGATGCTTTGGGCCATGTCTTGGCGCAGGAGATTCGGTGCGACCGAGAGTATCCCCCGTTCGACCGTTCGACGCGCGATGGTTATGCGGTTAGGGCCAGCGAAGCGAGGGCGAGGGCGTCACTGCGCTGTGTTGGCGAGATTAAAGCCGGCGACACGGTTTCCCAGCCATTGGAGGCCAGTACCTGTATACAAATCATGACCGGTGCCGCGGTACCCCAGGGCGGCGACGCCGTGGTGATGATTGAATTTACGCATCGAGCCGACGATACGATCACGTTTGATCGGGATAGCCAGGTGGGTCAAAACATCGTGCCGCGTGGCAGCGAAGCCCGTGCTGGTGACGTGGCGCTACAGCCGGGCCTGCGGCTCGGTTTCGCGGAATTAGCGGTAGCCGCACAAGTGGGCGCTGCAATGCTTCGCTGCTGCAAGAAGCCGCGGGTGGCGATTCTGGCTACCGGCGACGAAGTGGTGCCGATCAGCGAAACACCCGGCCCGTTCCACATCCGCAACAGCAACACCGTGTCGCTTGCGGCGCAGGTTCGACTGGCAGGCGGCGAACCGGTTCCGTTGGTGAGTGCACTGGATCGCGTCTACGATCTGTCGGAGAAGATCGAAGAAGGATTGCGGGAAGATATTTTGGTACTTTCTGGTGGCGTGTCGATGGGAAAGTATGACCTGGTTGAATCGGTACTTAAAGGCATGGGTGCCGAATTTTTCTTTGATGCGGTGGCCGTTCGCCCGGGAAAGCCCACAGTATTTGGTCGCTGCCGCAACGCTTTAGTTTTTGGCTTGCCGGGAAACCCGGTATCGACCATGGTCACGTTTCAACTTTTCGCAATTCCGGCGATCGATGTTCTGAGCGGGACGGAACCACGCCCGTTGCCGTTGCTGGAAGCCACACTGGTCGAGTCGGTTCGCGAGAAATCCGGTCTCACGCACTTTCTTCCGGCCCGGCTCGACTGGAGCGGGTCCCAACCAAAGGTGCGCACGCTGCGTTGGCAAGGCTCCGGTGACATCTCGGCGCTCACCCGTGCCAATTGCTTCTTGATGGTGCCCGCAGATGGCGCGGAGATCTCCGAAGGCCAGAGAGTTTCCGTTTTGCCCCGGCTCGACATACTCTAGTGACTCCGAATGGCGAAGCTTTCTCATTATTCGAATCGCGGGGAAGTTAGCATGGTGGACGTGTCGTCTAAGGTGGTAACGACGCGGACGGCTGTTGCCCGCGCTTTCGTACGAATGACTCCTCGGGTTGTGCGGGCCGTGCGCGCGCTGAAAAATCCCAAAGGCAATCCGCTGGAAGTTGCACGCATCGCCGGAATAGCAGCCGCCAAACGCACTTCCGAGTGGATACCTCTTTGTCATCCACTGCCGATCACTCACATTGATGTGACATCGCGGCTATGCAAAGATGGGGTCGAACTGGCTTCACGGGTTACGGCCACGGCGCGAACAGGGGTGGAGATGGAAGCGCTTGTTGCAGTTACCTGCGCCGCCCTCACGGTTTACGACATGTGTAAAGCCCTCGACAAGAGCATCGAAATTACTGATGTCCACCTGCTGGAGAAGACTGGCGGCAAAAGCGGCGATTATCATCGCACTGCCGCGAAATCCTTCCGGGGCCGTAAGCGATGAGCGCGGCGTCGGCAAAAAATGTCAAGCTACTGGTGGCCGAGGACAACCCGTTGGTCCTGGACTTGGTGGTCAAAGGTCTGGAACCGTTTTGTGAGGTAATCACTGCGGCCGATGGCGCAGACGCTCTGCTGAAAGTAATCGATGAGCCCCCGGACGTGATTCTTTGTGATTACAAAATGCCCGGGCTGAACGGCCGCCAGTTGTTTGAAAAACTGCGTTCGCGCGAAGCCACGCGGCACATTCCTTTTCTTTTTATGGCTAGCCGCGCCGACATTGAAGAGCGGCTGCGGCCGTTGATTGAGGGCGCCGAGGATTTTATTGCCAAGCCGTTCTTGGTGAAGGATCTGGTGCGTTCGGCAAAGAAAGTGGTCGACCGACTGCATTTGGAAAAGCTGCAGAAGCAAGCCTCGCGTCCGGGCGTGATACAGGGGCGCTTGGAAGAAATGAGCATGATCGACCTGTTGCAATCTCTTGAAATGGGCCAGAAATCTTGCCGGCTCGTGGTGCAGAAGGGAAATGAACGAGCCGAGCTGTTCTTTGCGGGCGGGCAGTGCCGCGACGCCAAAATTAACGACCTGGCAGGAGATGATGCAGTCTTCAAAGTTGTGCTGTGGACCGAGGGCGAGTTCGAGATCGATTTCAACGCCGCCAACACTTCGAGCGCTACCACCACAACGCGTAGCACGACCGGCCTGCTAATGGAAGCCATGCGCTTGCTGGATGAATCCAACCGCGACACGGTGGGCACGGGATGAACGAGGCTGGCGGGACCATTCGCGTCTCTATTTTAACAATCAGCGATTCGGTGGCACGCGGCGAACGCGAGGATCTGTCCGGTCCCGCAGTGGTAGCGCGTTGCCGCGAACTGGGTTGGACGGTGGCCTCGGCTTTGCGCTGTTCGGATGATCCGGCAGAACTGCGGAGCCAGATGCGTGCGGTTGTGGATTCCGGCAAAGTAGATGTGCTCCTCACTACGGGCGGCACAGGGCTTGGGCCCCGTGATTCGACTCCAGAGGCGACGCTGGATATTGGCGATCGTACAATTCCGGGGCTAGCCGAGGAAATTCGACGTAAAGGGGTGGAGAAAACGCCGACGGCTGTGCTTTCCCGTGGAGTGGCCGTCGTACGGTACAAAACCATCGTCATCAATCTTCCTGGGAGTCCTAAAGGCGCGGTGGAATCGCTCGAGGCTATCGCGCGCCTGCTTCCTCATGCGGTAGAAGTTGTTCACGGCGCTCACCACAATTAGATTTGTTTCGGCACCTTCTCGATGGCTCGTTTCCATGCAGCGCAGGCGGTTAAGCCAACCAGGGCTTTCGACAGATTGAATTCCGGTACAGAATAGCCGGTTGACCACCCGAGCATCCTCCGTAACAATGTTCTGACTATGACTCCCAAACTTTCTGACAAGCACCTTGCTGTGCTCGGCACCGGTAAACTCGGCGGCATACTTCTGCGGGCATATCTCAAACAGGGGCTATTCTCGGCCAAACATGTCACGGCGACGGTGCGCCAGGAAGAAAAAGCCGCGACCCTAGCCGTTGAACTCGGCGTAAACGCATCTACCAACAATCGAAAAGCGGTGAAAGGTGCGGATGTGGTGTTGTTGGCAGTGAAGCCGCAGGTGGTCGGCGACGTGTTGCAGGAGATCAAGCGGTCGTTGGGGAAAAATACGCTGGTCATCTCCGTAGCGGCATCGGTGCCTACTGCGTACATTGAACAACGCGTGGGGCCGAAGGTTGCGGTCATCCGAGCGATGCCCAACACCTGTGCCAGGGTAGGGTGCGGCATGACGGGAATTTGCCGCGGAACGCACGCATCGCCGGAACACTTGGAAATTGCCAAGGCAATGTTCGGCGCCGTGGGCCGCACCGTGGTTGTTGACGAGAAAAATATGGACGCGGTTACCGGGCTTTCTGCCAGCGGCCCGGCGTTCGCTTATATCATCCTAGAATCGTTAGCGGAGGCTGGGGTGAAAGTGGGGCTGCCGCGCGACATCGCCACGCTACTAGCCGCACAGACTATGAAGGGCGCCGCCAGCGTGGTGCTGGAGACGGGAGATCACCCGGCTTTACTGAAGGATTCGGTAACCACTCCGGCGGGCTGCACGATTGACGGCATTCTCGAACTCGAGGAAGGAAAGTTGCGCGTTACGCTGATCAAAGCGGTAGTAAAAGCAACACACCGCGCCTCCGAGTTGCTGTTCGAAAAGTGAGAAATGTCGGTCTGCGGTCGGATGTCGTGACGGGTACGCTTGCGCTTCGCCCTCGTTTGTGTGCTAGCATCCAGTTGGAATATTGACCATGCCTGCTGCCTACATTCCGGTACTGATATTCGCCTTACTGGTACTTTCTTTCCCGGTTCTGGCGTTGCTCATTTTTAAATTGCTGCGCCCCGAATCGCGGGGTGGGCCGGCGAAGTTTCTCCCCTATGAATGTGGCGTACCCGCCGAGAGCAACGCGCGTGGACGATATTCAGCGCGCTTTTATGTGGTGGCCATGTTGTTCGTGATCTTTGATGTGGAAACAATGTTCCTGTTCCCCTGGGCGATTTTGTATCGATCCTGGCTTGCCCAACACATGGGCGCATTTGCGCTCATCTCCATGTTCGTATTTCTTGGCATCTTGCTAATCGGCTATATCTGGCTGTACAAGAAGGGCGCTCTCGACTGGGCGTAGTGTTGCAGGCCTGCTGGTTCTCCCGAAATCCTGAATTGGTAGCTCACGGCCTTTTTTCCTGTGTCTGTGTCCGCGCGCATTGACTGCCCTAACCTCCTATGTTAGAAACGCAGTGAACGATGAGAATGGCTGTTTGGTCGCGATAAGAATTTCCATTCGGTGGGATGGCTCGCGCGTTCTCGCTCCTTCCTTGCGCAAGCAGTTTTAATCGGAGCCGTCCTCTGTTGGTCGATTTACGGCACTGCTGTTCTCAATTTGTGGTCGTTGTAGTGCAGCACAATGGTCCCAGGGTCCATGGCAGACGAACCTAAGCCACCCCAACAACCTGAAAGTACGCTACCGGAGCCAAAAGCCACTTCCCCGACGCCGGAGTCGAAAAGTCCTCCTGCGCCCGCTTCTCCAGCGGCGGTCAAACCGGCTACTCCTGCAGCCAAACCTGCTCCACCATCACCGAAGCCTCCGGTTCCGCTACAGGTGCCCCTCGATAACGAGTTGGTGCGTCGTTACCGCGCTCGTTTCGGGGCGGCAATTCTGAATGCGCTGGAAGATCGAAAGCAGCCGTACTTAGTGATCGACGCAGCCCAGCTTCTCGAAATCGCTCGATATTCCCGGGACGAGGAAAAATTCGACTTACTGGAAGATTACACCGCGGTGGATTGGCCTCGCCGCGAGAAGCGTTTTGATTTAATTGCAGTTCTGTATTCGTTCCCGCACAACACGCGCCTCCGCCTGAAAATTCCGATTGCGGCGAACGAACGACCGTCGACCCTGGTAGAAATTTGGCCCACGGCGAATTGGCTGGAACGGGAAATCTACGACATGTTCGGAATTGAGTTCGCGGGTCACCCGGATTTGAAGCGCATTCTGATGCCAGATGGTTGGCAGGGGCATCCATTGCGCAAGGACTACGACATTCTGCAGCAGGACACCGCCTGGGTTCGGGAAAATCTGGGCATTGAGAGCGGCCAATAGCCAGAGGAGACGTGGTAGAGACAGTGCAAGAAGACGCTACTCAACGAAACGAGACGCTACTCGGCGCGGACGAACTGGTCCTCAACATGGGGCCGCAGCACCCGTCTACCCACGGAGTGTTGCGCGTGAAGCTGAAGATTGATGGCGAGCGCATCCGTGGCACGGAATGTGTGATCGGCTACCTGCACCGGGGAGTGGAGAAAATTGCGGAAAACCGCAGCTACCAGCAGTTTGCTCCGTATGTCGACCGCATGGATTATGTAGCTGCTGTCAGTAACGGGCTCGGCTATTGCGAAGCGGTTGAAAAGCTTTTGAATGTGGAAGCGCCGGACCGGGCAAAAGTGATCCGGACGATCCTCACCGAACTGCAGCGCATTGCCAGCCATTTGGTTTGGCTTGGTACGCATGCGCTGGATATCGGCGCTCTGACTCCACTTTTCTATTGTTTCCGGGAACGAGAAGAAATCCTGAAGATTTTCGAGAAGTATTGTGGTGCGCGGCTGACGACCCACGCGTTCCGCATTGGCGGGTTACAGTACGAGGCTTACGACGGATTCGAAAAGGATGTCGAGCGGTTCTGCCTGGACTTCGAGCGGCGCATTCAGGAATACGTAGACCTGTTGACCGGGAACAGCATCTGGATCGGACGGACCCGGAACGTCGGCGTGCTCAACGCCGCCGATTGCATCGCTCTGGGCGCCACGGGGCCTATTCTTCGCGCCGCCGGCGTGAAGTGGGATTTGCGCAAAGCGCAACCGTACGCCGCATACGACCGCTATAAATTCGATATTCCCATTGGCACGAATGGCGACACGTACGACCGGTACATGGTTCGTATGGAGGAGATGCGGCAATCGCGGCTGATTTGCCTACAGGCCATAGAAAATATCCCGGAAGGGCCAATTTTCGGCAAGGTGGGCAAAGTCATTAAGCCTGCTCCAGGCGAGGTCTATCATTCGATTGAGGCACCGAAAGGGATACTCGGGTATTACATCGTGAGCGATGGCACGATCCAGCCGTATCGTGTGCGCATTCGTCCGCCGTCCTTCGTGAATCTACAGGCGCTGGACAAAATGGTTCGCGGGCACCTGGTTGCGGACGTGGTCGCGGTGATCGGCACCCTCGATATCGTGCTCGGAGAGGTGGATCGCTAGCCCATGAACGCCACCGCCCAAGGTGTCCTGCAGTTTCTCCAGACATGGTGGGTGGAACTTGTTTGCGGCGTTGTGATCGTAGCTGTAGTGCCGCTGATTGCGGGTTACATCGTGCTGGTTGAGCGCAAGCTCATGGCCGACATGCAGGCACGATTGGGCCCGATGCGGGTTGGCCCGCACGGCTTGCTGCAGCCCATCGCAGATGCCGTCAAGCTGCTGATCAAGGAAGACATTATTCCGCGCGATTCGGACGCGCTGATTTTCTGGTTTGCGCCGGTTGTTTCGATGACCGCCGCTCTCACTTCCATGGGCGCAATCTACTTTGGCCCGGATTTTCGAGTGGCGCAGGGCATCAACATCGGCATCCTGTTTGTGATTGGCGTAAGTTCGCTCGGTTTTCTGGGCATCATTCTGGGCGGGTGGGCCTCCAACAGCCATTACTCCATCATCGGTGCCATTCGAAGTACCGCGCAACTCGTGAGCTATGAGACCGCGGGTGGCTTGGCGATCATCAGTGCACTGCTGCTGTCGGGGACGTTGAGAATTAACGGCATCGTCACCGCGCAGGCTGACCAGCACATGTGGTTCATCTTCATGGCTCCCGTAGGTTTTTTTGCGTATCTGGTCGCTTCGATCGCCGAAACCAACCGCGCTCCTTTCGATCTTCCCGAGGCCGAATCCGAACTGGTGGCTGGTTACATGACGGAGTACAGCGGCTTTCGCTGGGCGCTTTATTTCCTCGGGGAATACGCGAACATGATCGTGGTGGCGTCGGTGGCTACTACACTTTTTCTAGGTGGTTGGCTGCGACCGTTTCCCAATGTTCATTGGTTGAACTGGCTGGACATTCTGCCGGGTGTCGTTACCGCGCTGCTGGGCGTGTATTGCATTTATAGGGCAGGGAAGCAGCCAGTGAAAGTCCAGGTGTGGTTTATGTGGGCGGTGGCACTGGGATGTTTTGCGGTGGCATTGATTTTCCTGGTGCCGTGGATGCTTGCGCCGCTTCGATTTGCGATTCCGGGGCTCAATGGCGCGTTTTGGTTCCTGCTGAAAGTTGCGGCGTACATTTACGTTTTCATGTGGCTGCGGTTCACGTTGCCACGTTACCGGTTCGATCAGTTGATGCACCTCGGATGGTACATCCTGATTCCGCTGACCATCGTGAATGTGTTTTCGGTGGGCGTGGCCATGCTATTGGAGTCGGAGTTTGGCTGGAACCAGTGGCTCACCTTGATTGTCACCACCGTGTTCACGTTGGCGATTGCGGTACTGCTGGTTCGCTGGCACGACAGACGCACGGTCGCAGCCTTAACGGCTGGTGCGATCACTACGGACTCTTATGCTGGATAGCATCATCTTTTACTTTTTCGCCGGCGTGGCCGTGCTCAGCGCGGCGCTGATGGTTACGCGCCGCAACGCCATCCACTCTGCTGTCTTTCTGATCACCACGCTGCTGGCTACCGCGGGCATTTTTCTCCAGCTTCACGCCGAATTCCTGTTTATCGCGCAGATCATTCTGTATGTCGGCGGCATCATGGTGCTGTTCATCTTTGTAATCATGCTGGTTCGGCTGGATGTGCCCATCCATCAGATGCGTTTTCGTCTACAACGATTTGTGGCCGTGCTGGTGGCGCTGGCGCTGGGCCTGGAGACCACGGTAATCCTTCTGTATGCGCGCAAATTGCCGGGGAGTGGTTTGCTAATCCAAGGAAGCGCGCCCGCCGAAAAGCTGAGCCCCAACTCCGAAGTACTAGCACGAAGCTTGTTCAGCAATTACCTGCTGCCGTTCGAAATTGCCAGCGTGTTGCTGCTGGTGGCCATGGTCGGCGCAGTGGTGATGGCCAAGAACAAAAAGAGGGCTGACGAATCATGATGTCTCCGGCGCATTACCTGTTTCTCAGTCTGGCACTGTTCCTGATCGGCTGCATCGGGGTGGTCACCCGGCGCAACGTAATCGTGGTCTTAATGTCCATTGAGCTGATTCTGAACGCAGTGAACATCAATCTGGTTCTATTTTCGCGGGTCTTCGGAGATGTGGCGGGCCAGGTTTTCGCGCTGTTCATCATCGCGGATGCCGCCGCCGAAGCGGCCGTAGGGCTGGGAATCATCATTGCCTTCTTCCGCAACCGCGAAACCCTGCTGGCCGATGAAATGGATCTTCTGAAATGGTAGCGACTGCACAAGGTTCGTGGTTCTTGCGGGAGTGCGGTTTGCGCTTGGAATGGCTCGTTTTCGTCCGGAGGCTGCCGTCATGACCTCCTCCAATTATTTCCTCGCGCATCTTTGGCTGATCCCGCTGTTTCCGCTGATCACCGCGGCATTGATGCTTTTCTTCGGCCGACTGCTTTCAAAGAGCGTCATAAACTTTTTCTGCGTGGGCAGCGTGTTGCTTTCCTTCATCCACGCCTTGGGCGCGGTCCTGGCGCTTTTGGAGTTCGATCCAGCCCACCGCGTGTTTCAGCAAATCCTATTTGAATGGGTCACGCCCGGCCCGATGCCGGCAGCCGGCGGCCCGATTCAAATGGTGGCGGACTGGGGCTACCTGCTGGACCCACTTTCCTGCGTGATGATCCTGGTGGTCACCGGCGTAGGTTTCCTGATCCACGTGTATTCGATTGGCTACATGGCGCATGAAGGCGGCTATTACCGCTTTTTCGGGTACATGAACCTATTCATGTTCTCCATGCTCACGTTGGTGCTGGCGAACAATTTGCTGCTCTTGTTTGTCGGTTGGGAGGGTGTGGGACTGTGCAGCTACCTTTTAATTGGCTTCTATTTCCTGAAAAAGTCCGCCTCAGACGCGGGGAAAAAGGCGTTCATCGTCAATCGAGTCGGTGACACGGGTTTTCTGCTGGGCATTTTTCTGATTGCCACGACGTTTGGCACCATCCGATTCACGTCGCATGGCTTGGGCGATCCGATAGCGTATGCCGGCATTAACGAGACGCTAGCGGCGATGCTCAGCCAGGACCGTTTGGTCATTGGTGGGTCAATTCTCACCGCGATTGCGCTGTTGCTGTTTGTGGGTGCAGTGGGAAAGTCGGCGCAGCTTCCTTTGTATGTCTGGTTGCCGGACGCGATGGAAGGGCCGACACCGGTCAGCGCGTTGATTCATGCGGCCACGATGGTGACGGCTGGAGTGTACATGGTCGTGCGCATGAACGCGATTTACCAGCTAGCGCCGCTGGCCATGGACGTAGTGGCGATGGTGGGCGCGCTGACAGCTATTTTCGCGGCAACGATCGCGCTTGCCCAAACGGACATTAAGAAAGTTCTGGCTTATTCCACTATCAGCCAACTCGGCTACATGTTTTTGGCTCTGGGCGTAGGCGCATTTTCTGCCGGTATTTTTCACCTGATGACGCATGCGTTCTTCAAGGCACTGCTCTTCCTTGGCGCGGGCAGCGTGATCCACGCGCTTTCCGGGGAACAGGACCTGCGGAAGATGGGTGGCTTGTGGAACACCATTCCCGCCACGTCCCGGCCATTTTTGATTGCCACGTTGGCGATCGCCGGTATGCCTCCGCTGGCCGGTTTCTTTAGCAAAGACGAGATTTTGGGGCACGCGTTCGGACGTGCCGTCTCCGTCGACCGTTATCTTTCGCTGTGGATCGTGGGAGTGGTTACGGCAGGGCTGACTGCGTTTTACATGTTCCGTTTGTTGTTTCTGGCTTTCTTCGGGTACTCACGGGTCTCGCCACAACTGGAACACCATATTCACGAATCGCCTAAGACCATGACTGTACCTCTGGCGATCCTTGCCGGCCTCTCCATTGTGGGAGGCTGGTTTGCTCTTCCGAGCCTGTGGGGCAAAGCCAGCTCCTTCGAAGAGTTTCTCGAACCAGTCGTCAGCGGCGTTGTGCCGGAAACGGTCGCAGTCAAATTCGCGCACCACACGCTGTTGATGGAGTGGTTCCTGATGGCCATTTCCGTGTCGATAGCCGGCCTGGGCATCTGGTTCGCATATGATTTCTACCTGAAACACCCGCAGCTGCATTCCAAAATCGCCGCGCGCTGGCCCCGGCTCCACGACCTCTTGGTGCACAAGTATTACGTTGACGAACTGTATGACGCGCTGTTTGTAAATCGCGTCAAGGACCTTAGCACGGCGTTCGGTCTGTTCGATGCGAAGGTGATCGACGGCTTGGGTGTCGATGGCGCCGGCTGGCTGGCGCGGATGTTATCCCGGATTTCGATGTGGTGGGACAAGTGGATTGTCGATGGCTTGGTCAATCTGACTGGCAAGTTTGTACGTTCCCTGAGCTATCCGGTCCGCATGATTCAGACTGGCGTATTTTCCAGTTATGCGGTGTTTATCCTGATAGGTCTGGCGATTTTACTGGCGTATTACGGCCACCACATGCAGGTGTTGATGCGCAATCTGCGCTGAAAGGCGATTCGCATGCAGCTTTTTTCTCATCATCTACTCAGCGTGATTCTGTTCACGCCCACGCTCGGCGCGCTGGTGCTCTTACTGATTCCACGCGGGAATTCGGCGCTCCACCGGATTATAGGCAATCTTTTCGGCGTCCTGGGGTTCGCGGTCTCCATCCCGCTGGTGCTGCATTTCCCGATAGGGTATGAGACCTACACGTTCCAGGAATCCGCTAACTGGATTCCTTCGATTGGCGCCCGGTATTCGTTGGGCTTGGACGGCATCAGCTTCCTGCTGGTGATGCTCACCACGTTCCTGGGCATGATCGCCATTCTGTCCTCTTGGTCGGCGATCCAGATGCGCACCAAGGAATACTACATTCTGTTGCTGCTTTTGCAGACCGGCATGCTGGGCGTGTTCATGTCGCTGGACTTCTTCCTGTTTTACGTTTTCTGGGAAGTCATGCTGGTGCCGATGTATTTCCTCATTGGCGTTTGGGGCAGCGACCGCCGTTTGTACGCGGCGATCAAATTCTTTCTGTACACGTTGGCAGGTTCTGTGCTGATGCTGCTGGGAATCCTGGCGCTGTACTTCAACGCGCAAAAGATAACCGGGGTGCAGACGTTCGACATTCCTACACTGCTCGCGGCCGCGCAGCAGTTTCCGGATTCGCTAAAGGTGTGGCTGTTCTGGGGATTTTTCTTCGCGTTCGCGATTAAAGTACCGATGTTCCCGTTCCACACTTGGCTGCCCGATGCGCATACCGAAGCGCCCACCGCAGGCTCGGTCATCCTGGCTGGCGTTCTGTTGAAGATGGGCACGTATGGTTTCATCCGCTTCTCGTTGCAGTTGCTACCGGCGGACCCCGTGCTCCGCGCGAAAATCATTCACATACTGATCTTCCTGTCGCTGGTGAGCATCATCTATGGCGCCGTGGTCTGCCTGATGCAAAAGGATATGAAGCGGCTGATTGCCTATAGTTCGGTCAGCCACTTAGGGTTTTGCACGCTGGGAATTTTTGCGCTCACGCCGACGGGCCTTTCCGGCAGTGTGCTGCAACAAATCAATCACGGCATCTCGACGGGAGCACTCTTCTTGATCGTCGGCGTGCTATACGAACGCCGGCACACGCGGCTCATCTCTGAATTCGGCGGACTGGCCACGCCGATGCCAAACTTCGCGGCCATCTATCTAATTGTGAGTCTCAGCTCGCTGGGTATGCCACTTCTAAACGGATTCATAGGGGAATTTACGATCCTGCAGGGCACGTTTGTCGTCAACAAAGCCTGGGCTGCCTGGGGTACTTTGGGCATCGTGCTCGGTGCCGCGTATCTTTTGTGGTTGTACCAGCGAGTGATGTTCGGCTCGGTTACGCATGACGTAAACAAAACGCTTCCTGACCTGAACCTCCGTGAGTACGCGATTCTTCTACCGCTGGTTTTCATGGCCTTCTGGATCGGCATCTATCCGAAGCCGTTCTTCAACTACATCAATAGCCCGGTGGACAGAATCGTTCACCAAGTGAACCCGGATTTCTATAAGCCCACGCGCCCGCAATTTGCGGTACGGCCCGCTGCAGCGCCCTCATTACCCTTTAGCTCGCCCAGTCCTACGGGCGCCTCAGCCGTTGCTGCAAGCGGAGGCAAGTAACGCACCGTCATGCACGCCGCGCTCAATTCCGTAATCGATTACATCCATGGCGATGGCCTGGTGATCCTGCCAGAGATGGAATTGCTGCTCTTCGCCCTGGGTATCCTGATTTTCGATTTCCTGCTAACCAAAAAAGAAAAGCACTTTAACGCGTACCTGGCTCTGCTGGGTGTCGCGGGCAGCACCATCGGGGTATTGATGCAAGTGCAGCGCTACAACCCGATGCGGGCGGACCATGCCGCTCCCGGGCTGCTGGGCTTCCACGACACGGTGATTGTCGATGGCTTTTTCATCGTGTTTGCCTTGCTCTTTCTCGCCGCCACCGCGCTAGTGATTCTTCTTTCCATCCGCTACATGGATCTCGAACGCGAACAGGAAGGTGAGTTCTACGCGCTGATTCTGTTCGCGTGCATCGGGATGATGTTCATGGCCTCGGGCATCGATTTGATCGTGCTCTTTCTCGGGCTGGAAACCATGGCCCTCAGTTTCTATGTGCTCTCTGGGTTCCTTCGAGCGAACAAGCGTTCCAACGAAGCGGCCATGAAATACCTGCTCCTCGGGGCTTTTAGCACGGGCATTCTCGCGTACGGTTTCTCTTTGCTTTACGGAATGAGCGCCTCCACCAAGATTTACGTCATAGGAGACATGCTCGATCGCCGGCTGCAATATGCGTCTGTTCCTACGCATGCGTTCACCGATTGGCTGGCGGTTCTTGCGTTCGTGACGGTAGCCGCCGGCCTGTTCTTCAAAATCGCAGCGGTCCCGTTCCATCAATGGGCGCCGGATGTTTACGAGGGCGCACCCACGTCGATCACCGCGTATGTGAGTGTGGGCTCAAAAACGGCCAGCTTCGCCTTACTGCTGCGGCTGATGATCAGCGTGTTCGGTGGCTCCCAGGCCACGTGGGTATATGTGATCGGTGGTGTCGCGATTGCATCGCTCACCTGGGGCAACCTCGCGGCGCTCACGCAAAACAATATCAAGCGCTTGCTCGCGTATTCCTCCATCTCGCACGTCGGCTACATTCTCCTTGGCCTGGTCGCCGGGAATGCTATTGGGCTTACGGGAATGGTTTACTATCTGCTGGCTTACGGGTTCATGACCATCGGCGCTTTCGCTGTCGTGATCGTTATGCGCCAGCGCGGGCTCATCGGAGACAATCTGGAGGATCTCGACGGGCTCTACCAGCGGAATCCTACGGCAGCGTTCCTCTTGCTCATCTTCATGCTTTCGCTCGCCGGCATTCCGCCCACCGCCGGTTTCATGGGCAAGTATTTTATCTTCCAGGCGCTGATCGAAAGCCATCACCCGGTGCTGGCGGTCTTCGCCGCGCTCTATATCGTGCCGGCGCTTTATTATTATTTCCGGATCGTCGTGCACGCGTGGATGCGCAGCCCCGGGGAGGCGCCCGCGCCGCATCTCAGCAGCGCCCAGGCCGTGGCCTTGGGAGTCACACTGTTTGTAACTCTGGCTGCAGGGTTGTATCCTGAGCCCTTCACGCGACTAGCTCACTATGCCTTCGGACAATAACGCCAACAAGGAAGAGAGGACAGATTCCCCAGGACAGCGAGTTGCCGGCTTCAGTCGTCAATTCGCTACCGCTATGGAGCTGCCGTTCATCATGGTAGCCACCATAGGGGTCGGTGGGGTCATCGGCCATTTCCTGGATAATTGGTTGCATACCAAGCCTTACCTGATGCTGCTCCTTGGCACAGTCGGTTTTTTCGCAGGATTGCGCGACATGCTGCGCCGTGCCGCAAAGCAATAGCGCGATGGTGAATTTCGTCGCAAACGCGCCTTTCCAGCAATCCGAATCGCGCATCTCCTCACTGACACTTTTTCTCGGTGTGCTGGTTGCCATTCCGGTGGCATATTTCTACGGGTGGCGTTGGGGCCTGGGCATAGTTGTAGGCGCCATCCTCGCGTGGGTCAACTTCCGCTGGCTCCGGCAAGGTCTGGACGCGCTGACGCAATCGGCTATCGCTCAAGGCGACCAGAAAAAAGCGAGGGTTCCGATCGGCACTTACTTCAAAGCACTGTTCCGCTACGGGTTGATAGCCCTGACTGTGTATGTTATTTTTAGGTATCTCGACGTTCCCTTGTTAAGCATGTTTGTTGGCCTGTGTGCGCTGGGAGCGGCCACCATGGTGGTCAGTGTGCACAGTATCTTTGGTTCCTCGGACTGACGAATGGAACATGAATTAAAACATCTCACTTATTTGGTAAATCATGTATTAGGGCCGTATGTCCTGCAACTTTTGCACGCGCTCGGACTGCAGCCGGCTGATTATGACCACCCCATACCGGAATATGTGGTCATGTCTCTGGTGGTTTTGGTCCTCGGCACAATTCTTGCGCTGATTCTTCGATCCCGCCTCTCGGTCGAGCGTCCTGGAGTCTTCCAGCAGACGGCCGAATTGCTACTCACCAATCCGATGGGCTTTGGCATCAAGGATTTGCTAGAGGAGAACGTGCCCCATGGAGCAGAACGGTATATCCCGTTCCTCGGCACAATTTCTATTTTCGTGTTGCTCGCGAACCTGTTGAGCATTTTCCCGGAGTTTTCGTCTCCCACGTACAGCCCGATAGCGCCGCTGGCTTGCGCTATGCTGGTGTTTTTGTACTTCAACTGGCAGGGAATCCGGCATCATGGGCCGATCCGTTATCTTCTGACCTTTGCGGGCTCCCCCAAACATTTGGGCGATTGGGTGCTGGCGGTTCTGTTGTTCCCGGTAGAAGTTATCTCTACCTTGGCTCGATTGCTCTCCCTCACCGTTCGTCTGTGGGCCAATATTTTTGCTAGCGATCTGATCTACGTAATTTTTCTAGGATTGCTGCTTACTCCCACGGAATGGGCCTGGAACAAGAATCCTGTTTTCGGTGTGGTCATTGGAATTTTTCCATTGGCTATTCCGATTGTGTTTATCGGGTTGCATATTTTTGTGTCGGTGATCCAGGCGTATATCTTCACGGTACTCCCGGCGATTTACGTCGGGCTGGCCGTTGCGGACGAACACTAGATTCTTCGCCCGGCGGGCCTGTCTGATTCGCACTCGGATTTGGTTGTGCCGTTCAGCGTGAGACCGGTTTGTAGCACGCAGATCCGGGAACCACCCACTGGCGGCAATTCTCAGGAGGTAGTTATGAAGAAAGCAGTACTGTCGTTAGTTGTACTTGTACTTGTGATGTTGATCGTTGCACCGGCCCTATTCGCTCAAGAGCCGGGCGCCAGTGGCGGGAAAAACTTGACCGCTATTGCCGCCGGCTTCGGTATGGCGCTTGCCGCTTTCGGCGCGGCGCTTGGGCAGGGAAGGATCGCTTCAGCCGCTTGTGAAGGCATGGCCCGGAATCCCGGAGCCGCAGGAGCCATTCGCGCCGCGATGATCCTTGGCCTGGTATTCGTGGAAACCCTGGCCCTGTTTACGCTCGCGATTATTATGTTAAGGGTTTAAAAAGGGTATCCAATTAAAAAGAAAAATGCCCGCTGAGGAATTCCGTGGCGGCCATTTTCTTTTCTGGGCAGAAGCTTACGTTTATCTCACCCGAACCGGTGCGGCCAATCTAAAGTTTGGCCATCACACCAGAAATCCAGGTGAGGGGAGTTTACCCACCACGATAACTCCCCTCTACAGCGTCGCCAGGGTTTCCAGCGCCGCCTTGTCCTGAACCAATAAAGTCGAACCGTTCACTTCCACCAGCCGCTTGCGTTTAAAGTCGCTGAAGCTTCGACTCACCGACTCCCGCGAGCAGCCAATCAATTGAGCGATTTCCTCGTGAGTTAACGCCAGCTTCACGCGCACGCCGCCGCTGGTCACCGGCGCGCCAGCCGACCATTCCACAAGGAAACGGGCCAGCTTCTCTTCCACCGAATTGCTGAGACCGATCGACCGGATTACTTCGTAAGCGGAATGGCAATCCCGGCCCAGGTGCTGTGCCACTCGCAGGCACGCATCGCCGTGTTCCTTGATAAATTTCAGGAAGTCTTCCCGGCTGACATACGCGAGTTGAGTCGGCTGAAGCGTCTCCGCGGTGATTTCGTGGGTTGTTCCGGAGATTGCCGGGTTCAAGCCCAGAATCTCGCCCGGCTTGGCAATCTTGAAGATCAACGTCTTTCCATCGCTGTTGGTGGTGAGCAGTTTCACTCTGCCTTGGCATACGATGTAGACGCCTCGCGCAGCCTCACCTTCCATGAAAAGAATCGCACCTGCGGGGTACGAACTGGTGCGCCGGATGGCGCTAAGAGCCTTTGCCGTTTGCGGGGAAACGTTGCAGAAGAAGCTGTCCGTGGGCCACTCGCAATCGGAGCAATCCTCAACCATAGGGAGCCCGTACGGGGTGCGCGGCTTCTTTTGCAATTCCGTCGGTAAGTAGGCACTGGTGGATTTTGCTGTCATTACGCTGCTTGCCATGGGGACGTCCTCTCGGTTCAGGCAACCTAGCCTGCACCGGTTAAAAAAAGCACTTGGCTGGCCATTCGTCGAAAAGGGTGCCTGCGGGCCGTCTTTATTTAAGCCACTGCAAAGATGAGAGTTACGTGAGGTGGAGGAGTAAGGTCACTTTGGGAAACGTAAGGACGAAGAAGGGGCGGTGGGTTATATCGCACACCATTGTGTGATCTTTATCACTACTTTCCAGGCCTCAACCCAGGCGTCTATGTATTTATTTTGCCAGCGTACGCGTCCTGGATCCTTGCCAATTTGCCAACCTTGCTCTTATCTTGCGGACAACATCAGTGGCTGGGACAAGATAATGCCCAGGATGTGATTCGGAGCAAGGCCCAGATAGAGGGTAATTAGCGCAGCGACGCCGACCACCATCGCGGCGGTTGGGCTCATGCTCTTCGTTACTTGCTCCGACACTGGACCCTTGTAGTCCCGCATATACATGACCACGATCAACCGGAAGTAGTAGTAGGCCCCAATCACGCTGTTGATGGCCATCAAAACCGCGAGCCAAACCAGATGGGATTTGATCGCCGCAGAGAAGATATACAATTTGCCAAAGAAGCCCGCGGTGATGGGCAATCCAAGAAGCGACAACAAGAACAGACTTAGTGTAGCGGCAGCGTACGGTTGCCGCGTTCCCAAGCCGGCATAGTCGTCGTATGTGAGATAACGTTCACCTTGGCCCCCAATTTCGGAAACTATCGTGAACGATCCAACCGACACCAGCGCGTAAGTGGCCAGATAGAACAGCACGGCCGCATAAGCGGCTGCGACTGCATCGGGATCGGACCGGACAAAGGTCACTGCCGCGAACGCCACCAGTATGTAGCCAGCGTGGGCGATGGAACTGTATGCAAGCATGCGTTTCACGTTGTTTTGAACGATCGCGCCCAGATTTCCCGCGAACATTGTCAGTACTGCCAGAATCCAAAATGCCCAGAACCAAAAGTCGGTCGCCGCGTGCACCGTGCTGAAAATGCGCAGCAACAGCGCAAACGTCGCCGCCTTCGGGCCCGCGGAGAAGAGGGCCGTAACCGGTGTGGGTGCCCCCTCGTAAACGTCCGGCGTCCAGATCTGGAAGGGCGCCGCGGCTACCTTGAAGCCAAGACCCACCAGGATCAGGGTTAGCCCAAGGCGCAGCAGCGTACCGTTCGGGTTCGCATTCGCCAGTGCGGCAAGGTTCGTCGAGCCGGTGACGCCGTACACAAGCGCAATGCCATAGAGAAAGAACGCCGTCGCGAACGAGCCCAGCAAAAAATACTTCATCGCCGATTCGCTGGATTTGATTGAATCGCGCCGGTAGCCCGCCAGAATGTAGCTGGCTATCGACGACATTTCCAGGCCAATGAAGGCGGTCAACAATTCCTGCGCCGAGGAAAGCACTCCCATTCCTGCGGTCGCAAATAGGATCAGAGCGTAAAATTCCGCGCCGTCCAGGTGTTCGCGTTCGAGATAAGAATCGCTTCCGAGGATCACCAGAAACGCCACCAGTCCTACAAGCCAGTGGAAGAACAGGCTGAACGTGTCGAACTGGATCAACCCGGAAAAACCGCTGCCATGCTGGGTTATAAACGTGACCAGCGTGCCGCCCGCAGCGCCCAACATAGCCAAAAACGTCAATGCTTGCCGGTTCTTTAGGAACGGCTGCAGCAGCATCAGGATCACGCCTGAGCCGCACCACACCAATTCCGGCAGCACATGGAACACATTGGTGAGCATCACCTGGTTCAACGATTCCATTAGCGGGACGCCAGCCTTTCGACGGGATTGTCCGCGCGCACGCGGTCTTGCGGCATCATTTGTGGAGGGGTGGCCGCTTCATGCATTACCTGTGGGTTGAGTTGCTCGATCACCATAGCGCATGGAATCGCGAACCGCCGAGTGAAATAAGGCGAGCTTATGCCCATCCACAGGATTACTACAGCCAGCGCGACCAACATCGAATTCTCGCGTGCCGACGTATCTTTCAACTCACGATTCTTCTCGTGCGTCACGTCGCCGAAGAACACCCGCTGATAGGACCACAGCAGATAGCAGGCCGAGAGGATTACGCCCGTTGCGGCCCACGCTGCCCAGTTCCAATGCGCCTGGAACGTTCCCAGCAGAATCAGAAATTCTCCGACGAAACCATTCAACATCGGCAGTCCCATCGACGACAATGCGACAAACAGAAAGAAAGCTGCCAGCCTCGGCATGGGGATGCACAATCCCCCATACTCGCTGATTTCGAAGGTGTGCCGCCGGTCGTATAACATGCCCACAAGCAGGAACAGCGCTCCCGTGGAAATCCCGTGCGCCAGCATCTGGTACACCGCGCCTTGCATGGAAATTTCCCGGAACGCAAAAATTCCCAGGACCACAAATCCCAAGTGGCTTACGGACGAATAGGCAACCAACTTCTTCAGGTTCGGCTGCACTAGCGCGACCAGCGCTCCATAGATAATCCCGATGATCGCCAGCGCCGCCACATACGGAGCCGCCCGGCGTGAAGCTTCCGGGAACAACGGCAAACAGAAGCGGATCATGCCATAGGTGCCCATCTTCAGCAGTACGCCCGCCAGAATGATGGAACCCGCCGTCGGCGCCTCCACGTGGGCGTCGGGCAGCCAAGTATGCAAGGGGAACAGCGGTACTTTGATCGCGAATGCTACGAAGAATGCCAGGAACAGCAATAGTTCCGCGCGGCCCGATAATTGCAACTGCCCGCTGTGGATCATTGCCTGAATCGTGGGCAGGTCGAATGTTCCGGTCGCGTTGTACAGCCAGATGATTCCGACCAGCATCAGGATCGAGCCTGCCATGGTATAGATCACAAACTTCACGGCAGCATAAATCCGACGCTCGTGCCCCCAGATCCCAATCAGAAATGCCATGGGAATCAGCATCACTTCCCAGAACAGGAAGAACAGGAACATGTCCAGTGACAAAAAGACGCCAACCACGCCGACTTCCAGCAGAAGCAGCATGATGTGGAATTCCTTGATACGCGCATGGATGCCCTTCCAAGAAGCCAGCACGCAAATCGGGGTCAGGAACGTAGTTAACAACACCAGGAACAGGCTGATTCCGTCGACGCCGACGTGGTAATTAATATTCGGCGATGCAATCCAGTGGAAAAATTCGACCAGTGAATAGCCATGGGCCTGAACGGGAACGCCACGCAACATGAGCAACGACGCGACAAATTCCACTAACGAAACCACCAGAGTGAACCGCCGTATCCAAACCGCATCATCGCCACGCAGCCAAAGCAGCGCCAGTGCGCCCGCAGCAGGGAAGAAGATCACAAACGTGAGCAGGTGTCCGTTGAGAGCCATCAGCGCCCTCCCCCGAACAGCATCGGATGCACGACGGGCCAGAAAATAATCACGAATACAACCACAGCCCCCACCAGGACCCACACCGCGTAACTCCGGGTATTCCCAGATTGCGTCTGTCGCACTGTGTCGCCCACAGCGGAGGTACCCTCGGCAATTCCGTTCACCGCGCCATCAATCAAGCCTACATCCACGACTTTCCAGAGCACGTTGCGCGAGAGCCAGAGCAGCGGCGCCACGATTACGGCATGATAGAACTCGTCGACGTAGTATTTTCGGTACAGGATTTGGTGCAACCCGGTCGATGGAGTTTCCTTCACATTCTTCCGATACATGCGCCATGCCGCCAATAAGCCCAACGCTGCGGCAATCATCGCAACCGCGGACAAGGTGAGCTCCACGTTATGCGCGTTTACCACGGTGGTCGGCTCGCCCGTGCCCAGCAGCGGCGCAAGGAAGTCCTCGAAATAATCCTTGCCGCCAAACAGGGCCGGAAGCGCGAACCAGCCGCCGGTCAGTGACAGAAACGCCAGAATTATCAGCGGAATCGTCATGCTCCAGGGAGATTCGTGCACGTGAACGCGATGCTCGTCGTAGCGTTTTTCTCCCCAGAAGGTCAGCCACATCAGCCGGAACATGTAGAACGACGTCAGGATGGCAGCCAGCAGCCCGACCGCATATAGCACTTTGCCGCCATGCTCGGCATTAAACGCGGCAGCGAGAATCGCGTCTTTGGAGAAAAATGCCGCAAAAGGAAAGAATCCGGTAATTGCCAAGGTGGCAAAAAGCATGCACCAGAAGGTGATCTTAATCTTCGAAGCGAGCCCGCCCATGTGCCACATATCCTGTTCGCCGCCCATAGCGTGAATCACGCTGCCCGCCGCGAGAAACAGTAACGCTTTAAAGAAGGCGTGAGTCATCAGGTGAAAAATTCCCGCGCTGAAAGCGCCAACCCCACACGCAAGGAACATGTAGCCCAACTGGCTGACGGTGGAATACGCCAATACTTTCTTGATGTCGGACTGGACCAAACCGATCGTGGCTGCGAAGAACGCCGTCGCGCAGCCAACAATTGCAACAATGTAGAGCGCCGTCGGCGCATGCGTGAACAGCACGTGGGAGCGCGCAACCATGTACACGCCCGCAGTAACCATGGTCGCGGCGTGGATCAAGGCGCTGACAGGAGTAGGTCCTTCCATGGCATCCGGAAGCCAAACATACAAGGGAAGCTGCGCGGACTTTCCGGTGGCCCCCACAAACAACAGGATGCACGCGATTGTCAGCGTCCCGAACTGCCCCATGGCTTCCGACGGCAAAGGCGCAGCTTGCGCGAACATGGCCGTGAAATCCAACGTATGGAATGTCCGAAACAACAGAAACATACCCAACATGAACCCAAAATCACCGATACGATTTACGATGAATGCTTTATTGCCAGCGTTCGTAGCGGACTTCCTGAGGTAGTAAAACCCGATGAGCAGGTAGCTGCACAACCCGACGCCTTCCCATCCGACGAACAGCAGTACGTAATTTTCGGCTAAGACCAGAACCAGCATGAAAAACATGAACAGATTCAGGTAGGAGAAGAACCGGAAGTAACCTTCTTCGTGGGCCATGTAGCCGGTCGAGTAGATGTGGATCAAAAAGCCGACGCCAGTGACCACCAGCACCATAACTACGGTGAGCTGGTCGAAGGCCAGATCGAAACCGGCGCGAAAAGTTCCGGCTACGATCCAATCGAAAAATGGCTTCACGAACGCGTGATGATTGGCGTCGTAATATGGCAGAAACTCCCGCACAGCTTCCAAGGCGCATGCGAATGACAGGCCTGTCGCCGTAAGCGCGACCGAGTTCACCACATTATTCGGCCACTTCCATCCCAATAAGCCGTTGATGGCCGAGCCAAGCAGCGGCAACAGCGGAATAATCCACAGATGTTCGAGTATGGGCATTAGAGTTTCAGCAGATTTACGCTTTCCACGTTCAACGAACGGCGGTTGCGCGCTGTCAGGATGATGATTCCCAATCCCACGGCCGCTTCCGCTGCCGCCACGATAATCACGAACAAAACAAATACTTCGCCATCCGGCTTGCCAAGCGATTGGCTGAAAGCCACAAACGCAAGGTTTACGGCATTCAACATCAGTTCGATGGCCATAAAAATGGTGATGATGTTGCGCTTAAACACGAATGCCACGATACCCAACCCGAACAGAATTGCGCTTAACAAGAGATAGTAGTTGGTCGGGATCATCTTCAGTTCTCCCGTTGTGCCAGCACAATGGCACCCAGAATAGCTATGAGAATCAAAAACGAGGTCAGTTCGAACGGATAAACAAATTCGGTGAACAGGAGTGTCGATAATGTTCTGGTGGACGTCAGCGTCACCGGAGTCGCAGCAGGCATAGCCGCCACTGTCTGCGAATTCACTATGGCTGCCGCAATCAAACCTGTGACCGCAACCGCCAGGGGAATGCCCGCATATGTCGCCAGTTTCGAAAAATTGGTTCGCTCTTCTTCGCCCGCGTTCAGAAGCATGATCACGAAAACAAACAAAACCATAATCGCGCCGCCGTAAACGATTATTTGCACTGCGGCAACGAATTCCGCACCCATCAACAGATATAGACCCGCTAGAGCCACCATCACCACGATCAGCGACAGGGCGCTATGAATCGGATGCCGTTGCACGATCAGGCTGATCGCACCTGCAATCGCAATGGCCGCCAGGACGAAAAAGATAATCACCGATGCGTTCATCAGTGCATTCTCCACAGAATTACAACGCTGGTTACAATCACATTGGCAATGGACACTGGTAACAGAAACTTCCACCCGAAGCTCATCAATTGGTCATAGCGGAAACGCGGAAGCGTACCGCGCATCCAGATATACACGAACAGAAATGTGAATACCTTGGCCACGAACCAGAAAATGCCCTGGATCGCATCGTTCACCACAGGGAAAACGACTAAAGCTACCCCAATGGCCACGAGCACTGTACCCACAGCGGGCAGCAACATCCGCCCAAACATGTTTTCGTACCGGATACCGTCGAAGATCACCCAAAGCCCAAGCGGAATCATCAGAACGGACGGCAAATAATGTGTGAAGGTCCAGGTGGCTGGGAAAGGAGATAACCAACCGCCGAAAAACATGATCGTAGCCAGACAGGAGACCGCGATCATGCTGGTGTATTCGGCGATAAAAAACATAGCGAATTTCATGCTGGCATATTCGGTGTGGAATCCCGCCACCAACTCCGATTCGGCTTCCGGCAGGTCGAATGGCACGCGGTTGGTCTCCGCCACTGCGGCAATGAAGAAGCACAAAAAACCCACGATCTGCGGGAAAATGTTCCAGTTCAAAAGACCGTGTCCCGATCCAGTTTGCCCAATAACGATATCGCGCAAGCTGAACGTGCCGGCAAGCAGCAACACCCCGACAACGGAAAGCGTTAGCGCCAGTTCATAGCTGATCATCTGCGCGGAACTGCGCAAACCGCCCAACAGGGAATATTTACTGTTGGAGGCCCATCCGGCCAGAGCTACGCCGTAAACGCCCAGTGCCGTAATCGCAAAGAGCACCAGCAGACTGATGTTCACGTCGGCTATCCCAACGGTGGTCTCGTATCCGAACACGGTAAAGCGCTGGGGCCCAAATGGAATGACCGCCAGAGAAGTGAGCGCCAGCATCAGAGTGATAAACGGCGCCACAAAATAGGCGACTTTATCCGCGTTTGCCGGCATCGGATCTTCTTTAAGGATGAACTTTACGCCATCGGCCAGCGGTTGCAGCAGCCCGTGCGGTCCGGTGCGATGGGGTCCCCATCGTGACTGGATGTGCGCGATCACTTTGCGCTCCAGCAGAGTCAGGTAAGCATCTACGGTGAGCACGATGAAAAGGAGAATCGCGATCTTGACGATCGGCACGATGATGAACGCGTACTGCGTGAGGAATTCGTTCACGATTTGATTTCTGCCTCCGGCAAAGATTGCATCATCGTGCAGTATCGGCTCAGCGAGCCGCTGGTGAAGAGCGTATCGTTTGCGGAGCGAATCAATTGGGCAGGCACGTCATAAGATCCATGCCCGTTCCTGGAGAACTGCAGGCTCGTCGGTTCCGCGCCCCCGGTCAACAGCCCCGGAAGTTGTACGTTGTAACCTGGTACGACCTTGCGAATCTCTTCGAATACGGCAGCGGGGTTCTTGTAGTGGAACGCTTTCCCCAGGCCGAGCCTCTCCAATTGGTGCGAGACAATCCGCAGGAGATCGAAGTCCGTCCGCACTCCCATGATCTCAGCCCCTTTACGGAGCAACTGGATCTCCCCGGCTGTATTCGTTACCGTGCCGTCTTTTTCATAAGCGGATGCCGCGGGGAACACCACGTCCGCCTGCAAAGCCGTCTCGGTCAGAAACAATTCATGGACCACCAGCAATTGCGCTTTGCCGCGCCCGAAGCCCAGTGTGCCATAGTGCGCTAGCGGATTTGCACCGACAACATAGAGCGCGCTGAGTTTTCCCGCCTGTGCGGCTTCTACCATCAGCGGCGCGGTCAATCCAGGCTTGGAAGAAAGTCGTCCTCCCCAATGTTTCTCAAGTGATTCCAAAGCAGCCTGGTTATCGAGGTACTGATAACCGGGTAGACGATCCGGAAGCACGCCCATGTCTGCCGCGCCGCGGGAATTCGCGTAATCGGCCAGTGCGATGTAGCGGGTTTTGCCCGGCAATTTTGACCCGAAAGCCACCAGATTCGTAATTGCCGCGCCGCAGATGGAGGAGCCAAACACGATGGCGACATCAGACTCGGCTTCCAGTGCTTGCTTCAAGGCCGCCAGTTGCGTGCCGATTTCCTGCGGAAGATTGCCTTCGCCGGTAGCAAGCCAGTGGACCGCAGCAGTTTCCAGCACCGGCCCGAGAACGACGGCTTGTTTGGCTTGCCGGTCGAGTTTGATGTCCTGCGAACTGAGGACGAACAACTTGGAATTGTGATGCCGAATGCCCGTGCGAATCTGCCAAGCCACCAATGGATTCTGATGCGTCGCATCATTGCCGATCAGCAGCACGGCTTTTGCCTGGTACAAGCCGTCCATCGTGAGCGTCGAATCGGCGGCGCCATCGCCAAGGGCCGTAACCAGTCCCGTATAGTCTGCTGTTCGGTGGTGATCGATATTATTTGTGCCAAAAGTGGTTCGCGCCAACCGCTGCAGTAAATAATTTTCCTCGTTTGACGTGCGATTGGACCCGATGAATCCAATTCCGTCGGGACCGTAAGCCGAATAGATTTGATTCAGCTGCGTGGCCACCGCTTGCGCCGCTTCTTCCCACGATACGGGATGGAGCTTCTCGCCCTTGCGGAGCATCGGTTGTTTGATCCGGTCGGGATGCTGGGTGTAGTCGTAGCCAAACCGGCCCTTTACACAGAGGAACTCCTTGTTGATGCCGGAAAGATCGCGGTTGTTGGCGCGTTGAATTTCGTGATTGCGAATGCTCAAGGTGGTCTTGCAGCCGTTCGAACAGTGCGCGCAAACCGTGGGAACGTAGGTCATTTCCCAGGGCCGGGTCTTGTAACGATAAGTGCCGCTGGTCAGCGCGCCAACCGGGCAGATATCGATGCACATCCCACATTCTTCGCAATCCAGATGATCTCCGCGGTTTGGAATGATGATCGAATTCGCGCCACGCATACCCACGCCGAGCGCTTTCACATCCATGCCTTCATCGCATACTCGCACGCACCGGAAGCACAGGATACATCGCGGGGCATCGTAATAAACAACGTCCGACCACTTTTCTTCCGGGCGATGAATTTTCTCTTCCACGAAGCGGCTGGTATCCGCGCCATAGCGGAAAACCATGTCCTGTAACTCGCACTCGCCACCCTTATCGCAGACGGGACAATCCAGGGGATGATTGGTCAACAGGAATTCGAGCATGCCCTTGCGCGCGTTGCGGACTTGATCCGTGTTGGTGCGAACCACCATGCCTTCGCCGGCCACCAGCGTGCACGCGGTCTGCAGCTTGGGCATCTTCTCCACTTCTACCAGGCACATACGGCATGCCGCCTGCAGCGCCAGGCCGGGGTAGTAACAGAACGACGGAACCTCAATGCCAAGGCGCCGGGTGGCTTCAATCACGAGCGTGCCTGCGGGCACCTGAACGTCGCGGTCGTCTATTTTGAGATGAACAATTTTTGTTTCTGCCATTGGACCCTACCGCGAGCTGAGCAATGCTTCCGCGGATTTATACGCGCATTTCCCCTGCAAGTGTTCTTCGAATTCGTTACGGAATTTCGCCACGATGCTGATGGTGGGCATGGCCGCTGCGTCTCCGAGCGGGCAGAAGGTCCGGCCCAGCATATTCTTAGAGAGTTCGCCAATCAGATCAATATCCTCGGGGCGCCCGTATCCCGCGTGGAAACGATCGAGCATCTTTCGCAACCAAGTGGTGCCCTCGCGGCAGGGGATGCACCACCCGCAGGATTCGTGCGCGTAGAAGTGCATGATGCGGCGGGCCATATCGACCATGCAGGTCTCTTCGTCGATCACCACCATGCCCCCGGAACCCAGCATCGATCCGGCTTTCGCCACGGTGTCGTAGTCCATGGCCAAGTCAATTTCATCGGCCTTGAGCAGCGGACACGAGCTGCCGCCTGGAATTACGGCTTTCAGCTTCTTGCCTCCGCGGATGCCGCCCGCAACTTCATAGATGAACGTGCGCATGTTCATGCCTAGAGGAATTTCGTAAATCCCGGGCTTGTTTACGTGGCCAGCAACGCACAGCAGGCGTGTTCCGCCATTCTTTGGCGTACCACGATTCGCGTAAGCTTCCCCACCTTCCTTAATAATGGAAGGTACGGCGCTGAGTGTTTCGACATTATTAATGACCGTGGGGCAACCATACAGGCCGACCACAGCGGGGAAGGGAGGCTTGATGCGCGGATAGCCGCGTTTACCTTCCAGCGATTCCATCAAGGCGGATTCTTCGCCGCATTCGTAAGCGCCTGCGCCTGTGTGGATGACCAGATCGAAATCGAACCCGCTCTCCAGAATGTTCTTGCCCAGGTATCCGCGCGTATAGGCTTCGCCAATCGCGGCATCCACAATATCCAGCACGTAGCGATATTCGCCGCGGATATAGATGAATCCGTTGTGGGCATTAATCGCCCGTCCCGCGATGATGATACCTTCAATCAACTGGTGCGGATCCATTTCCATCAGCGGACGGTCTTTACACGTGCCGGGTTCGGACTCGTCCGCGTTGCAGATCACATATTTGGGTTTTGGCGAATCCTTCGGCACGAAGGACCATTTCATCCCCGTCGGGAAGCCGGCGCCACCTCGGCCGCGCAGATTCGACTTTTTGACCTCGTCGATGATCTGCTCCGGGGTCATTTCCTTGAGCGCTTTTTGCAGCGACTGGTAAGCGCCAAGCTGCAGCGCGACGTCAATCTTGTGGGAATCCTGCACACCCCATCGGGCGCTGATCAGCGGAGTTTCCAGCTTGTTGCGTTCGTGGAGGGCGCCGCTGATGACGGGCACAGGCGCAGGCCTCTTGCCTTTATCCAATTCCTCAATGATGCGATCGAAGGCGCGCGTCGTCAGATTTTCGTAAAAATCATAGTTCACCTGGATCGCCGGTGCGCCGGTACACGCGCCGATACATTCCACTTCTTCCAGTGAGAACATTCCATCCTGCGTGACCTCTTTATTCCCAATCTCCAGCCGGCGTTTGGCGTGCTCCAGCAGTTCGTTTCCACCGCGCAGCATGCATGCAACGTTGGTGCAGACCTGCACGTGATGTTTCCCGACAGGCTTGCGGTGCAGCATCGAGTAGTACTCGAGAGTTTCCTCGACCTGCACGGTTCTCAGGTCCAGCCGCCGCGCGATCTCCGCGATGACTTCATCGGTGACATACCCGTATTCGTCCTGCGCATACATCATCATCGGAATCAGCGCACTGCGCTTCGCCGGGTAGCTGTTCTGCAGTTGATCAAACCTGAACGCGAGTTTTGGGGATAGTTCCATACGCCCTTACCGGTCCACCTCTCCAAGCACGATGTCGATTGTGCCGATACATGCCACGGTATCGGCGATCAATTGCCCCTTCACCATAAACGGCAGAGCCTGCAAGTTGACGAAGGACGGTCCCCGGAAATGCACGCGCAGCGGCTTGGGCGAACCATCACTGGCCACAAAACATCCCAGCTCGCCACGCGGCGATTCGGTTACGGCAAAGGCCTCTCCTGGAGGCGGCGAAAAGCCCTCCGTAAATATCTTGAAGTGGTAGATGAGCGCTTCCATTTCCGTCTTCATCTTCTCGCGCTGCGGCGGAATCACTCCCGGCATTTCCGCCTTGATCACACCGTCGTCGGTAATCTTGTCCATGGCCTGGCGCACGATTTTCACGCTTTCGCGCATTTCGGCCACGCGAACTAAATATCGTGCATAGCAATCGGATTCCGTGCGGGTGGGCACGTCGAAGTCGAACTCGTCATATGAAGAATAGGGGAATGCCTTACGATTATCGTAAGCTACTCCGGCGGCGCGAAGCCCGGGCCCAGTCGTGCTCAAGGAGATCAACTGCTCCGGTGGGAGATAGCCTACGCCCTTCAAGCGTCCCTGCCAGATGCGATTTTCGGTCAGCAAGGCTTCATATTCGTCAATCCGCGCGGGCATCATGTCCAAAAAGCGTCTGACCATGTCTCGCCAGCCCACCGGGGGCTGCACCGCAACGCCTCCAATCCGGATGTAGCTGGTCATCATCCGTTGGCCACTGAAACGTTCGAATATCTTCAAGATTTCTTCGCGCTCGCGGAAGCAGTACAACATCACCGACATCGCACCCATATCCAGCGCGTGTGTGCCCAGCCACACCAAGTGCGAAGAGATGCGTTGCAGTTCAACCATCATCACGCGGATATACTGTGCGCGTTTCGGCACTTCCAAATTCAGCAGTTTTTCTACGGCCAAGCAATAAACCAGGTTGTTACCCAAAGGATTCAGATAATCGATGCGATCGGTCAGCGTGATGGCCTGCGAATAGGTTTTGTCTTCGCAACTTTTCTCAATTCCGGTGTGCAAATACCCCAAATCCGGCACGGCCGATACCACATTTTCGCCGTCCAATTCCAATAGCACTCGCAACACCCCATGGGTAGAAGGGTGCTGCGGTCCCATGTTAAGGACCATCGTTTTGCTGGAGCCAATTGCTGATTCAACTGTAGCCATGTCTTAGATCTCGTTTCGCGATTTAACGCTTGCCTTCCGTGGGGAAGTCCCGCCGCAGAGGATACCCTTCGAATCCTTCCGGAAGGAGAATTCGTCGCAAATCCGGGTGACCTTCGAACCGAATTCCGAACAGGTCAAAAATTTCCCGTTCCAGCCAATTCGCCCCTAACCACACCGGCACCAATGAATCCACGATCGGCTGTTGCCCGCTCACAGTAGTACGCAGCCGCACTCGATCGCGCCGGTCCAACGAAACCAGGGAATAATTCAGCTCAAATCGCGGTTCCAGGGGAAAGCGATCTACGCAGGTGGCGTCGCTCAACAAATTGAAATTCAGCGCAGGATTGTCCTTGCATTGCTGCGCCACTGCTCGCAGTAAGTGCCGAGGAACCACGATGGTGGTTTCCCCGCGATACTCCAATACTTGCGAGACCGCTTCGCCATTCCAACCACGAAGCTGTTCGGCTACAACACTAGCATTTGCATTGGCGAGCTGCGTCACGGTTACTGTGATCCTCTTAGGCCAGCGCTGGCCTTACTTTCTGGACTTATGCCAATCGAGCGCGCCTTTTTGCAAGAGATAGACGTATCCGACCAGCAGGATGGCCACATAGAACATCATTTCTATGAAGCCAAACCAGCGTGTTGCTGCATTGCGAGCCAAATCCTTGAAGATGTATGCCCACGGGTAAAGAAAAATTGCTTCCACATCAAATAAGATGAAGACCATCGCCACCAGGTAAAACTTCACAGAAAATGGTTCCCGGGCATCCCCGGTGGGGGTGATCCCGCACTCGTACGGCTGCGCTTTGATTTTGTTCGGGCGCCTCCAGCCTATGAAAGTCGACACCAGGATTAAAGCGCCTGCCAGAAACGCGGCCACCAGCAGGTATATTAATAAGGGAACGTATGCATGCAGGCCAGAGGGGGTCATGGTCAAAGAGTTATAATATCGACTGAGACGCCACGGGTCAAATGTTCTGAATTAGTGTGCCGGTGCGAGGTTGAGGCAAATCCTTCCAGGAGTTTAATACAGACATGATCTTCGGGCACAACACGAATCTTAAGGTTGACAACGTGACCTTCCACGTTCAGACCGAAGATCGCGGCGAAGCTCACGGCCTGCTTGATACTACCGTCTATTACCGTGGCCGGGTTCTCCACCGGAGGACCAATGCTTATTTCGATCTGCTACCCCTGGACGAAGATCGTCTCCAGGCACTGCGACTGCGTTTAGAAGACCAGCACCGCACCGTGATCGATGAGATTCGCTCGGGAGACCTGCAACTGGCCGTGCCCTCGGAGCCCACAGCAGATCAACAATCCGCGCTGGCTCATCGGGACGAAGCGCATTCACCGGGCGAACCCTCATTTCTTGCCTTGGAGCTGATCAATGCGCATTCCTGGCTTGCGGGCAAACATGCAAAATTAGAACTAGCTTTGCGCAACCAAAGTGGCGAGCCTGTCCTCGGCGCGCAAATCCGGGTGGAGATCGAAGGCAGCGAGAACGGAGCGCCACTTCACTCCGAAACCGGCTCGCAAGGGCTTGCTCACATTGAGTTCGAAATGCCTCGCATCACGGCTCCTCAAGCAGCACTGGTAATTTACGCCGAAAATCATACGGCCAAGTGCCATCTTCGGTTTGCGCTGAAGGCGAAACCTCGGGTAGCCTGAGAGAGACTCCGATGCCGACCGCGATTGCCATTTACGTGAACGGAGAAGGGCGCCAAATCGCGCCTGGAGCAACCGTGAGCACTTTGCTCGCTCAACTGGGCCTGAACACCGGTCGTGTTGCGGTGGAATACAACCTGCAAATCCTCCCTAAATCGAAGTGGGACGAAACTCCAATCGCTAACGGGGATCGTCTGGAAATCGTACAGTTCGTTGGCGGGGGCTGAATTCCTTGAGGCTCGTGTCCTTCGGTCGAAGTAGGGTGTTTCAGACGCCTTTCAGCAGATGGCCCATTTTGCTCTTCTTGGTTTGCATGTAACTTCGCGAAACCTTCGAAATCCTGGGTTGACAAGGCACTCGCTCCACAACCTCCACGCCACCGGCCTCCAACTGTCGTACCTTATCGGGATTATTGGAAAGCAAACGAATCTTTGTCGCTCCTAGGGCTTTCAGTATTTTCGCCGGAAATTGGTATTCCCGCGCATCCGCAGCGAATCCCAAGGATACATTCGCTTCTACCGTATCCATTCCACCGTCCTGCAGTTGGTAAGCCCGGAGCTTGTTCATCAACCCGATGCCCCGGCCTTCCTGCGGAAGATACAGCAAAACCCCTGCGGGCGCGCGCCCGATTTTTTTCAACGAGAGTTCCAATTGAGCCCGGCAATCGCATCGCAACGAAGTCAACGCATCGCCGGTCAGGCACTGTGAGTGAACCCGGACTAAGGGCGTGATTTTGCCCGAAATATTGCCGCGAACCAATGCGACCGCCTCTTGCTCCGGGCCGCGTCCCTGAAAACCGTAAATGATAAATCTTCCGTAGCGCGTGGGCAGTTGGGCCTTCGCCACTACGTGGGCATCCTGTCGGGAGGCAAAAGAGTCTTTGAACGCGGCGTTTTGAACGCCAGTTTTCCCATGAGGAGCAGCGTTTTTGCCTCGACGGCTTTGTGAAGCGCGGTTGCTCTGTGAGTTTTTCGTGGCCATGACGTTTTCCCAGTATAACAGGGACAGGAAGTGCTCTGGAGACCACCTCAGTCAACAATTCTGTAGCTCTTTCAGCAATTTCTTTACAATAGAGCCAGCCTTAACTCGATGGAAACAACGCTGACAATTCGCGAACTCCTCTTTACCCTGTTGTTAAAGGTCGGTGTAGCCTCCTCCATTGCCGCACTCCTGGCCCGCTGGAATACCTTTCGCCGCGTGCTGTTCACCGAAGAACGCGACGTGGATCAAAAATTAAAACTGATGCTTTTTTTGGTTCCCGCTTTGCTCGGCGCCGTTATTCTCCGTTTGTATCGCCCGGCCTATCAATTCGCCGACCTTTCGTTGGAAGGCGCATTCCTGATGGGCTTACTCGGTGGCCGCGTTGTCGGCCCTATCGGCGGCGCCATTATTAACATACCCGCGCTGATGGCGCATGAGTGGTTGGCCATGCCCGCCGCTGCCACGGCAGGCCTACTCGGCGGCCTGATTCGCCAGTTGATCCCGGACAAGGAAGACCTCTGGAACTTTGGGCCATTCACGTTCTTGAATATTCCGAAGGCGATCATGCGGATGATTCGCCACGGCGAAATGATGTGGGAAATGGTGCCGTTGCTGACTTGTGTGGGCTTGGAACTAGGGCGCGTCGCTTTGGTAATGGCTACCTCACCCAAGTGGCTGTTTGCCCTCGATCCTCAGTGGAATTGGAAGCTGTGCCTGCCGGTGCTGGGCACGGTTATGTCCGTTGCCGCCCCGCTGAAGATTTGGAACAACACGCGAATCGAAATGAACCTGGAACGTCATCAGCAATTGCTCTTGCGCGCCCGCATGGATGCGCTTTCCAGCCAAATCAACCCACATTTCTTGTTCAACACGCTGAATACCGTGACCGCCCTGATTCGTCTGGATCCGGACACGGCTCGTGGGGTGGTTCTGAAGCTCAGCAACATTCTCCGCCGGCTTCTCCGCAAGCACGAAACGTTTGTGCCCCTTCGCGAAGAACTTTCGTTCATCGACGACTACCTGGATATTGAAGTGGCGCGTTTCGGGGAAGACAACCTCGATATTGTGAAGGAGATTGGGGAAGATACCCTGGAGACCTTCATTCCCAGCATGCTGTTGCAGCCCATCGTGGAAAACAGTCTGAAGCATGGACTCGGTCCAAAACTCGGCGGCGGCAGAATTTTCTTGCGGACTCTCAACCGTGATGGGCGGCTGCATATCGAAATTGAAGATAATGGCGTCGGCATCTCTGAGGAGAAAATGCCGCACGTTTACGTGGAAGGTATTGGGCTCAGCAACGTCCGAGAGCGCCTGCGCGTTCTCTACGGCACAGATTTTCACCTGGAAATTACCAGCCACGAAGGTCAGGGCACTAAGATTAAGATCAATGTCCCGCAACTTGTGCCGGTCATTCCAGAAGTCAGTGTGTTCTAGGCGAGTACTTCGGGATGGAACAGCTTCACCACCGACCTCACAGAGTTCGCCGAGAGAGCGCCACCATGGCGGTGATATAAAGGCTGTTCTACCAAGTGTGGGTGCGTATTTAGTGAATGAGCGAGTTAGGGGCCGGTGCAGGCGGCTAGGGGGACGCGGTCGTTAGCTAAGACCCGCTCGTAGTATCTTTCGTACATCGGGATCACGTCGTTGGCGCAGAATTTCTTGCGAGCATCCACTCTGGCTCGCTCTCCCATTTCCCGGCCGCGATCCTGACGGGATAGCAATTCGATCGCATATTTGGCTGCGAGTTTCACATCGCCGGGCTCCACAAGATACCCGTCTACCCCGTGTTGCACCACCTCAGGCACACCGCCGACATTCGTGGCGATCACCGGAACCTCGCAAGCCATTGCTTCCAGCGCCGCCAGACCGAACGACTCTAACTCAGAAGGTAATAGAAAGAGGTCAGCTTGCCCGAGTTTTTCGCGGACGCCGTTCTGCTGCCCCAGGAAAAGTACATCTTTTTCCACTCCGCGGGTTCGCGCCAGTTGTTCGGCGGCTGGCCGGTCTGGGCCGTCGCCAATCATCACCAGCTTGGCTTTCATCTTTTCCCGCACCAACGCGAAAAGCTCCACTGCGTCCAGAATGCGTTTTACCGGCCGGAAATTGGATAGATGCATCAGGATAGGCTCACCATCTGGGGCCCATTCGGCTCGGAGCTCCGGATTTGGTTGCCTGCAGTACAAGTCGCAGTTCACGAAATTGGGAATTACTTCGATCTGCCGCTTAATGCCAAATTCTTCCACGGTCCTCCTGTAGAGGTACTCCGAAATGGAAGTGACTCCATCGCTCTGCTCGATGGAGTAGCGCGTGATGGGCAGGAAGTTCGGGTTGTTGCCCACCAAGGTGATGTCCGTACCGTGCAGCGTAGTAATGAAGGGTAGGCGTCGTGGCGCGGCCATCTGGCGCGCTAATAACGCGCTCACGGAATGGGGAATGGCATAATGCACATGAAGAAGATCCAGCGCTTCGGTCTCGAATACCTCCAACATTTTCACCGCGAGCGACAGCGTATAAGGAGAATGGTCAAACAGAGGGTATTGCACAACAGCCGCCTGGTGGAAATGGATCCGCGGATCGCCCTTCATCCGGATCGGTGGGGCCGAGGTAATAAAGTGAACGTCATGGCCACGGGCGGCCAATTCCTGACCCAGTTCGGTCGCCACCACACCCGACCCACCGTAAGTGGGATAACCTGTTATGCCAATTCGCATAGTGCCCCTCTATGTGAAAGACGCGCGCTCCTGTCCAAGTGACGGCCTTGCTTGCGGGTTGGCAAGGCGGGATGCTAGAGTGGCGCGAGCCGCATGAATTCGTAAACGCAAGCGGGATAATACACCGTTTAGACGCAAATATGGCGTGTCCGGTGACACGGGTGGTCTCAATAGGTCGTCGCAACACTAGGAGGAAGTACCATCTCCAGGAATTCCAACGACTAAGAATCATCCGCGAGCACAAAAGCACAGAAAAGGCGTCCTGCTTAGGTAAAAGCGGACTGCAACCCCAAGGATCGGTCCGCTTGAAACGTATTGCCAGATCAAATGACCAGAGGGGTGTTGCATCGACCGGTTGAGCCGGCACGGTTAAAAGGGAAAATTGCAATCGTAACCGGCGGGGGCACCGGCATTGGCCGGGCTATCGCGCTTGCCTTCGGAAGGGAAGGGGCACTGGTGGCCCTGTTGGGGAGGCGGCGCGACGTTTTGGATGGGGTGGTGTCCAAACTAGCGGCCCTGGGTGCCGAGGGCAAAGCTATCGTTTGTGATGTTATCGACAATGAGGCGGTTCGCAACGCAGTTGACGAAGTGGAGCGCACTTTTGGCCGGGTAAACGTGCTGGTCAATAATGCTGGCGCGCTGAGCGTCTCTACGGTCGAGACTATTTCCGAGCAGGATTGGGATCGGGTCATCGACACGAACCTTAAAGGACCTTTCCTGATGTCGCGAGCCGTGCTTCCGGCGTTTCGCCGCGCAGGTGGGGGCTCCATCGTGAATGTCGCCTCCGTGCTGGGCCTGATCGGCATGAAGGACCGTGCCGCGTACTGCGCGTCCAAGGGCGGTGTGGTTTTGCTGACCAAGGCGATGGCACTGGATCATGCTCACGAACACGTCCGGGTAAATTGCATCTGTCCTGCGATCGTCGAGACGGAGTTGGTCAAAAACCTGTTCGACCAGAGCGAAGCAGGGCAAAACGCACGAAACGCCCGCATTGCGACGCTTCCACTCGGCAGGTTTGGCAGACCAGAAGACGTGGCGGAATTGGCTGTCTTTCTGGCGTCCGATGAATCTTCCTGGATGACTGGCACGGCGATTCCAGTGGATGGTGGCCTGTCCGCTTATTGAAGGGATATGACTTCGATGAAACGAAGAATGACCAAGGAAGAGAAGCGGGTGACCGAACTGGTACGCCGCCGTATGCGCGAGAGCAAGTCTTCAGAACTACTGGGCTTCGACGTAGAAAGCGTACATGATGGCCGCGCCATTTTCCGGCTGGACGTTCGGCCGAGGCACAAGCAGATTCACGGGGTAGTCCACGGAGGTATTCTGGCCGCATTAGCGGACACTGCGGCGGCAATCGCAGCCTACACTGTCGTGCCCAGAGGGGTGGAACTCGCTACTTTGGAGCTTAAGATCAATTATCTCGAGCCAGTGCCGGGAGGAAGGGTAAAGGCCGATGCGCGGGTGCTGCGCGGTGGCCGAAACTTTGTTGTGGCGGAGTGCGAGATCTTCAATGAGAGCGGGTCATTGGCGGCCAAGGCACTTTTGACCTTTTCAGCCGCGTCTGGATACAGTCTAGTTAGGTAGCCCTATTATTCGTCCTATTCGTCGCCTTCACCTTCTTTATGCACGTAGCGAATATGGCGCTTGAACAGCATCAAGTTCGGCGCACCTTCCCGGGTCAGCTTAATACAGTCGCGGTCGTACCACTCGATGATCCCATGCAGCACCTCGCCGGAGTCCAGGACGATGGACATCTGCGTGCGGCTCTGCATTTGCTTTACCCAGTAAAAATTCTCCGCGTGCGTGATCTCGGGTGGCGCGGGCTTCTTACTTGGCAGCGGGCCGCCATTATGTTGAGGCCGGGGAGAAGAAGCTTGGTCCTTAGCTTCCCCAAAGCTGGGGCGAAACATGCGGCGATTCACCATGACTGCTCCTTGATTTGTAAAGAGGTGTTTTCCTGTCTGTTATGATGCGCCGGGTTGGCCTAGGGTTTCGGGTATTATGCCTTAACCGGACGGTGTGATGGCAAGTCTATCTTTTGGCTCGTGGTGAGCCCGTCTGGACGGGCACCAGAGACATCGCAAGGGCATCCAACCCGAGTTGCCGATTCAAATTGCGGCGCGCCCCCATTGCCAATTTATCCATTTCCGCTATAGCGCGGCCGATCCACACCGCATCGACCGAGCGAGCCAGCGCTTGCAATTCCTTGGCGAGGTGCGGGTTTCTCAATGGCGGGGATGGAACGCCTGCGTTCAGTTCCAGCAGATCCGATAGTAAGCCATAGAATACCGCCATCAGATCTTCAAACGAAGATTCGCGGTCTTTGGCCAAAGCCGCGGTGTCCGCAAACAGTTGCGCGAATCCCTGGCCGCGTGCGGTGCGTTCCAACACTCGTAGAGCCGCCTTGCGCTTCTCCACCGCATCCTCCACGTCCAGCTGCAAAGCCAGGCCAGGACTGCCCTCGGAGAGTTGCGCGGCTAACTTGAGTTCCGCAGGTTTTCCTTCCGAATGTACTTTCAGGATGGTTTCCACCTCGGCCACCGGCAGCGGTGCAAAGTGGAACTGCATACACCGGGAGAGAATCGTCGGCAGCAAGCTGAAAGGCGAAGGCGCGGTGAGGATCAAAGTTGCGGACCCAGGGGGCTCCTCGAGCATCTTGAGGAACACGTTGGCGACGTCGGAACGCATGGTCTCGGCGCCATCCAGGATAAACACGCGTCGATGCCCGCTCGGTTCGAAATAGGCAGCACGGCGAACCGCCCGAATTTGTCCGATGCGTAGCATGGGGCGAGCAACGGGGCTCTTCAGCCTGACTGGGTCGGGCACCACGGCCCACACATCCGGGTTTCCTTGGAGGAGCAAGGGGATACGCTCGACCGTGGCAGCGTCCGCACTTTCGCCTCGCTCGGCTAGCCCCTGGTCGACCAGCTTCTGGGGATCAGCTAATTGCGAGATTTGCAAGCACGGTGGGCATTGCCCGCAGAAATCATCGCTCAGCCGCTCGCAATTGGCGGCTTGCGCAAACATTCGAGCGAGCGTGTACTTTCCCACTCCTCGGGGACCGGTAAAGAGCAGCGCGTGAGGCACGCGCGAAGAGCGCAGTGCGCCCCGCAAGGCCGAAACAATTTTCTGGTTACCCAGGAATTCCGAAAATCCCATGAATCAGCCCTTCTTTACAGGTTCCAGTGCCGGTAAAACTGCCGACAAAACCTCGGCGGCGATGTCTTCCGGCAAACGAAGCGCGTTGTTCTGCGCGTCATAGCATTGCACCGTGGCCCACGGACGGCTGCGCGACAGCATGTCATACATCTCCGCCGCATCTTCCAAGTGGCGGAGGCTTTTCTCCTGAATATCCAGAGCGGCCTGAGTATACTGCCGCTGCGATTTTTGGCCGACCAGCCGTTGCGCCTGACTCGGCGGAACCCGCAGGTAAAGAATCAAGTCCTCTCGAGGAAGTCCGTATATCGAATACTCCAGGTGTTCGATCCAGCGCAGAAACTCCGAGCGTTTCTCTGCAGCAGCTCGAGCGACCTGGTGGGCCAGGTTGGAAGCTACATAGCGATCCACCAGCACTATCTTCCCCTCGTTCAGAACACTTTCGATGCGCGGTTTGGCCTCAAATCGGTCGCCGGCATAAAGCAGAGCCGAGAAATGAGGGTCGACTGCTTGCAGTGGTCCATAATCGCCATTCAAGAATTTCCCCACCATGCTGCCGAACCACGAGTCGTATTGCGGGAATCCCGTGGTGAAAACAGAATATCCTTTGGCGGAAAGTGAATGTTCCAGAAGCTTTGCCTGAGTATGCTTGCCGCTGCCATCAATTCCCTCGATGGCTATGAGTAATCCGCGTGTGGTCATTTTTATTTACGGTGGTGGGAGGGACCACTCGTGAAGCCAGTTTAACCGGAGAATGAAACGTCTGCAACGAAACTGGCGAGCGTGTTGAAAAAGCTTAACGCTCAGGCGCCACGCATGGCGTGTTACGATTTTAGAGCTGAAGCAGGAACACGTGGAAACGGATATCCAGGACAATCTAGCGCGAATCACGGAACGAATTGCTGAAGCAGCTCATCGCGCGGGGAGAAATGCCGGGGACATTACCTTAATTGGTGTGTCCAAAACACAGTCTGCCGAGGCCATTCAGAAAGCATTCGATGCTGGTGTTCGTCATTTTGGCGAAAATCGGGTTCAGGAATGGGAAGGGAAGCGCAGAGAAATTGCCGGTCTGCCAGCGACCTGGCACCTGATCGGCCATTTGCAGAGCAATAAGGCCAGCAAAGCAGCCGGCCTGTTTCACGCGATCGATGCGGTCGACGATTTGGCCTTAGCGAAGAAGTTGGATCGCGCATGCAGCACAATGGCTCTCGGCCAACGACTGCGCGTGCTCATCGAGGTCCACATGGGCGACGAAGCGACGAAAAGCGGCGTTTCGGAGGCCGAGTTGCCCGGATTGGCCGAGCAGGTCATGATCCTCCCAAATCTCGACCTCGCCGGACTCATGTGCATCCCGCCATTCTTGGAAAATGCCGAACAGGTCCGTCCTTATTTTGCGCGGCTCAGAAATCTGCGAGACCAATTGGCAGCGCGCCTCGGCCGCCAATTTCCCATACTTTCGATGGGCATGTCTCACGACTTTGAGGCTGCGATTCAGGAGGGCGCCACGGAAGTGCGCATAGGCACCGCTTTCTTTGGTGCCCGAATGCCTCCACGATGAATCTAATCCACGGAAAGCGAGCTACCTACCACGACATGAATCTCTTCACACCGTTTCGCCTCCGTGGAATTGAGCTGAAGAATCGAATTGCCGTTTCTCCGATGTGTGAGTACTCCGCCAAAGACGGGCATCCCACAAATTGGCATATGGTGCATCTGGGGAGCCGGGCTGTTGGCGGTTCAGCGCTAGTGTTTACGGAAGCGACTGCGGTGAGCGCCGTCGGACGCATCTCTCCAGGAGATACAGGAATCTATTCGGATGATCACGTGGAATCGTGGCGTCCGATTGCCGAATTTGTGCGTGGGCAGGGCGCGATTCCGGGAATACAACTGGCGCACGCTGGACGCAAAGCGAGCACAGCAGTTCCGTGGGAAGGCGGTGCTCCGGTACCGGCCAAAGACGGTGCGTGGACGCCCGTCGCACCTAGTGCTATTCCCTTCGACACTGGCTATGCATTGCCGAAAGAGCTTACTGCTGCCGAAATTGAGGAGGTGGTACGGAATTTTGGCGCTGCTGCCGGCCGTGCGTTGAAAGCCGGATTCCAAATCGTCGGAATACACTCGGCTCATGGCTATCTGCTGCATGAATTTTTGTCTCCGTTGAGTAATCACCGCAGCGATGAGTTTGGCGGTGTCTTCGAAAATCGCATTCGCGCACTTTTGCGAGTGGCCGAAGCGGTACGCGGCGTGTGGCCACAAGAATGGCCGGTTTTTGTGCGCATCTCGGCGACGGACTGGACCGACAACGGCTGGGACTTACAACAGAGCATCCAACTCGCGCAGAGGCTGAAGGGAGTTGGCGTGGACCTGATCGATGTCTCCAGTGGCGGCGCTGTGCCCGGAGTCGTGATTCCCGTTGCACCGGGTTATCAAGTCGCATTCGCGGAGACGATTCGTCGTGAAGCGGGAATCGCAACCGGTGCTGTAGGCATGATCACGGAACCGGCCCAGCCGGAAGCGATTATTTCCACCGGGCAGGCGGATATCGTTTTACTGGCTCGTGAACTGCTTCGTGACCCGTATTGGCCGCGACGTGCCGCCCGTGCGCTGGGGGCGAAGATTAAGCCTCCGGTCCAATACGAACGAGCCTGGTGAACTGTGGCTCTCCTGAATTTAGTGACAGATTCGGCCCGTGGTACGATCACGCTTCCGGTGCGGGTCCAGCCACGCGCCAGCCGAGACGAAATTGCGGGTGTGATGGAAGGCGCTTTGAAGGTTCGCCTGTGCGCCCCTGCCGTCGAGAACCGCGCCAACGAAGCCTTGGTTGAATTCCTCGCCCGGCTTTTGAAAACGCCAAAATCGGCTGTTAGAATCCTGAGCGGCGAGCGAAACCGCAACAAGCAAGTGGAAATTTTTGGTGTGACTCGACAACAGATTGAGGGCTTGCTTCGGACAGAAGCATGATGGAAGCCGCCGAACGAGAAGAAGGGAACGGAGACCATGAAGGTCGACATTGGCGAGATGCAGAAAGACTTGCGCCGCGCGAAGCTGGATGGCTGGCTTTTTTATGATTTTCGCAGTCGAGATCCGATCGCGCAGCGGATTTTGGATCTGCCCGCCGGCATGCGCACCCGCCGCTGGTTCTATTATGTCCCGGCGAAAGGCGCGCCCAAAAAGTTGGTGCACAAGATTGAAGCAGGCGCGCTCGCAGCGGTCCCGGGAGACACGCTGTACTACGCGGGCCAGAACGAGCTTCGGGACAACTTGAAAAAGGCGCTGGGCGAAGCACGAACGGTTGCCATGCAATATTCGCCCAAGAACGCTATTCCTTATGTGGCCATGGTGGATGCGGGCACGGTGGAACTGGTGCGAAGTCTTGGTGCGAAGGTAGTCACTTCGGCAGACCTGGTGCAGAAATACGAGGCTTGCTGGACCAGGGAGCAGTTGGATTCGCATTTGGCAGCGGGCCGTGCGATTGATCGCATCGTTCGCGAGGCCTTCGAATATGCCGCGAAGTGTGTGAAAGAGAAGCAACCGCTCACGGAATACGGTTTGCAGCAGTTTATTCTTCGCAATTTCGAAGAAGCCGGGGTAATCACCGAAGAAGGCCCGGATGTGGCTGTGAACAAAAACGCCAGCGATCCTCATTACGGACCGACACGCGAAAAGTCTTCGCCCATCGTCGAGGGAGATTTGTTACTGCTCGACGTTTGGGGCAAGCAAAAAAGCACCGGCAGCGTGTATTACGACATTACGTGGATGGGCTATTTGGGCTCCACGGTTCCCGAGAAGTACGTTAAGGTGTTTGCAGTGCTGCTGGCTGCGCGCGATCGAGCCGTGGAGTTGATTCGCTCCAGCGTGAAAGCAGGGAAACCATTGCAGGGTTGGCAGGTGGACAAAGCAGCGCGGAGCGTGGTGGAAAAAGCCGGGTACGGCAAATATTTCTTCCATCGCACTGGACACAACATCGGCACATCGGTGCACGGCAACGGCGTCAATATGGATGGCCTGGAGACTCAGGACAATCGCCACTTGATCCCGCATACCTGCAATTCCGTGGAACCCGGTATCTATTTGCCTGAATTTGGGATGCGCACCGAAGTCGATGTGTATGTCGACGAAAAAGACGCCCGGGTCACAGGTGCGGTTCAGAGAGAAATTTTGCCGCTGCTGGCTTAGCCTTAACAAATATAAAATCGAATGAATCAGGAACCCAACGAAATCACCTCGATGCCAACGGAAGCTCTAGCTAATGTGGAGCCTGCTCCCCAGGTCGCTCCGGAAAAGGGACCGTCGGAAAGCAAGGCGCTCGGTCTGGCCATAGCGGGTTGGCTTCTGCCCGGTCTCGGCCACGCGCTGCAGCGCATGTGGGGCCGGGCTTTGGTCGTATTTCTCGCTGTGGGAATTCTGGTGATTGTGGGCGCTTCCATGCGCGGCAATCTTTTCAGCTCCAATGGCAGCGACGCGTTCGACGCGTTGGGTTATGTAGCCGACCTGGGGTCCGGTAGCTTTTATTTTCTGGCGCGTTCGGTGGAACGTGAAGGCGCCGACGTGTCTCACGCGGAAGGGGATTACGGAACCAGATTTCTGGCTACGGCCGGCGTCCTGAATTTGCTTGCGGCGCTCCATGCGTACGAAGCTGCTCGAGGCCGCAAGGCATAATGCATACCGATCCGTTCAACTTCACGCACATTGAGGCGTTCCTGCTGTTCGCCGCGGTGATTTCCGTCGCGTTTGGATTTTTGGGCCGCCGTCAACCGAAAGACCGAATCAAATACATCCTTTGGTCGTTCCTTTTGTTTGTATTAGTGGGTATCGGCATCGGTTGGGCGATGTACCCGTTTTCGCATTGATGAGCTGGACAGCGCCACAACGGCACTGAATTGACACTCATTTTCAGCGAATGCTATCGTCAGTGTAGGCCGAGGTAGCTCAGTGGTAGAGCAGCCGATTCGTAATCGGCAGGTCGTGGGTTCAACTCCCACTCTCGGCTCCAGTTATTTCGCTTAGAATCAGTGAATCTTCCTAATCAATTCGGCTTTCTGTCAGAAAACTCGTGCATGGTTGGTGCATATTCACGAACTTCTGGGCGACTGGATGCGAAAAAAAGGCAGTCCCTGCTGTCCGGTTGATGGAAACGATAGACGTATCGAGAGAGTTGAACCGCGATGGCGCCTTGCATCTTCTGTGGGAACCCTGCTGACTCAAAAGAGGACCTGTTTCCGCGCTGGATCTTGAAACGCGTAAACACTCGCCAGCCACTACACCGTCAGTTGGGAACCGCGGCGCCAGAGATTACCGATGACCAGGAAGTACGTATTCCATGCGTCTGCCAGAAGTGCAACAACACTTGGATGAGCCGGATGGAAACGACCGTCAAGAAATTTATGGGTCCGATGATCGAAGATTTTTCCCTATCGCTTGATCGGCAGAACCAGCAGAATCTTGCCGAATGGGTTATTAAGTGTGCCATGTGCATCGATACTATCGATCTTCGTACTCGCTTCTTCACCGAAACGGAATGCAGCCAGTTTAGGCTGAAACGGACAATTCCTGATCGAACTCGTGTATTCTCCGCTCGATTCACTGGACGCAGCCTAGACTCCAATGGAGTAGAGTTTACGTTGATCCAGCCGACGACGGGAGAGTTGCTCGTTCGCGGGCATGTTTTTAATGTGATGGTAGGCCATCTTGTCCTGCAGGTGCTCTCATGGCACCCCGAACCTCAGCACGAGGATAGAATTATCCGATTCAAAGGCGCCGATGGACCATGGAGTGAGCTGACGATTCAAATCTGGCCGATTGTGAAGAAGTCGCAAAACTGGCCTCCGCCAATGTCATTGTCCACGGTCAACGACGTTACACACTACGGTTACTTTCGGGAACGCTTCAGGAATGAGAAAGGCCACCAATTGCTTATTCCAAAAAAGCCCAAGGTGTAACGGCCCTGGGACAATGAAACTGAGATTCATCTGACAAACCGACCAGCCGATAGATTCACGGTAATCAGTATTTCCCGTTCTTGTTTCAGCAGCTTGCAAGGGTTCGTGCATGAATAGTGCAACGTGGGGCTCTCGTTGGGCCCTAGTTGATTGAACTGTTTGCAAACCCGAGGCAAACGCAGCATGACATGAAGATTACCTTGTGTCAGCCAGCGGAACCGGCGGGCATGTGAAGTGTGACGCGAGTACCGGTTCCTTGTTGGCTGGAGATTTCTACGTTCCCACCATGAAGCTGCGCGATGCTCTGCACGATGGATAATCCCAAGCCAGTGCCCCCTGAAGCTTGCGAGCGCGACGAATCAACGCGAAAGAAGCGATCAAACACTCTGGGCAAGGCGTCCGCGGGAATGCCGACGCCAGTATCGGAGACTTCGATGCGAATCGTGGAAACATCGGATCCGGTTCCCAACACAACTGCCCCTCCAGGTGGCGTGTTCGCCAAAGCATTCGAGACCAGGTTGCCCACGGCTCTCTGCACTAGAGTGCGATCCAGTTCGGCAACCACCGGTTCGCGGGTCGCCGCAGTCGTGAGTGAGACTCCAGCGTCGGCTGCCGAGGCTTCGTAATATTCCGCCACGCCACCCAGCAATTTGCCGACATCCACACGCTCGCGGCGTAAATTCGTCAACGGGCTATCGGTACGAGCCAGAAATAGAAGGTCGCTGATGAGAGCGGATAGTCTCACAGTTTCTTCGAGGAAAGACTCGATCACATCACGATACTCTGTGGCGCTTCGTGTACGGGACAAGGTAACTTCTGCTTCGCCGCGAATGTTATTCACCGGCGTGCGCAAGTCGTGCGCAATGTCCGCCGAGAATCTCGAGATGCGCTCGAAGGACTCTTCCAGGCGGTCTAGCATTCGGTTAAACGTACTGGCAAGGGATGCGAGCTCGAAGGGATACCCTTCCGGATGAATGCGTTCCCGCAGGTTCGTCGAACTGATATGGCGCGCCGTGGTAGCCATTTCCTCCACCGGGCGAATGCCGTGACGTGCGATCTGATACCCGACCAACGGAAAAATGACGAAGCTGGCTAGCAGAAGAACCCAGAACCACAGGCGATAGCGTGCAAGCAGCTGTTCTTTTTGCGAGATATCGATGGCAATCTGAATCGTGGCCGTATGAGTTGCAGGAGAACCAACCGCCACGGACGCGCTGCTGACGCGAAAGACTTGGCCGTCCCTGCCCTTCATCCGAATATTTCGAATTGGGCGGCTTTCCGTTTGACTGGTTAATTGCGTAAGGTCCAATTGGTCCGCCATACCTGGCGTTATCAAGATTGGTGCGTTTCGTTCGTCCAGCAGGCGAATGTAGAACTGCTCGTATCGCCGCGCGGCCGACTCCAGCTCAACTTCCTCGCGCAGTGCGTCCCAGTCGTCAGGTCTGTCCCTCAACATGGTTTGCAGTACGTGCACTTTGTCCGCGAGAAATAGATCGGTACTTTTCTCCAGTTCTCTCACCAGCACCATATACAGGCTGGCTGTGGAGAAGAACACCAGAAACAAACCTGCAAGCGCGTAACCAGCGGTTAGCCGGAAGGCCAAAGTCCCCCACAACCGCGAGACCGGTGGGAGCCTATGGCTCGGATTCCAAGACATAGCCGGCGCCCCGAACGGTGTGGATCAACTTGCTTGAGAAAGGATCGTCCACCTTGCTGCGCAACCGTCGCACGTTGACGTCCACGACATTGGTGTCGCTGTCGAAGTTCATGTCCCAAACGGATTCGGCGATCAGCGTTCGCGAGAGTACCTCTCCTGCCCGCCGTGCCAGCAGGGATAAAAGAAGAAATTCTTTGGAAGTCAGATCTAGTCGTTGACCAGCGCGCGTGGCACGCTGACGCAATAAGTCAATCTCCAGGTCGATTATGCGAATGGTTTCCTGCAGGCGCGGCGGCATCCGGCGCAGCAGCGATCGCACTCGTGCCAGCAATTCGGAGAAGGCGAACGGTTTGACCAGATAGTCGTCCGCGCCCAATTCGAAGCCTCGTACGCGTTCGTGAACGGCGTCGCGAGCGGTCAGGAGCAGCACCAGGGCACGCCGGCCTTCCTGGCGCAGTTGCGTGAGAACCTGCCAGCCGTCGAGACCTGGGAGCATCACGTCGAGAATGACGAGATCGAAGTGCAATTCACGCGCCAGGTGCAAGCCATCCAAACCATCGGAGGCGACATCGACGACAAAACCTGCTTCCCCCAGCCCTTTCTTCAGAAACTTCGCGGTCTTGGCCTCATCTTCAATGACCAGAATTCTCATGACCACCCAACCTTAGAACGCAAAACGTACGGAGAACTGCAGCGCGCGGGGAAGGCCGTTCGGGCTAATTTCCTGCAATGTTCCGAAATTACCCGGGCCGGTATTGGGTACTAAATAGCAGGTCTGGTTGAGCGAGGCGCCGTCGCCGCAGTTGGATCCGATGGGGTTGTACTGGAGTTGGTTAATGCCGTCGCCGTTCTGCACGTAGTAGTTAGCGTGATTGAAAAGATTGAACACTTGCACTTGAAATTCCAGTTGCTTGCGTTCCTTGATGGAGAAACTGCGGGCCAATGCCACGTCGATTCTCTCCAGCCACGGACCGTAAAAGGAATTTAGGCCGATGCCCGGAGTTGGGCCACCTCCATTTATGCCTGCGGCAGAGTTCGCGGTGTCCTGGTTAAAGGCGCTGTCGTTCAAATTGTCGTTGGCGCCGTCACAATTGCTGAACGAGAGAGTAGAACTGGTACAGGCCGGAGACAACAGTCCGGCATACGGACGGCCGGAGGAGAACTTCATCACGCTGCTGAGACGCCAGCCCGAGAGCAACGCGCGGCCGGCGTCCGAATTGGTCAGCCTTTCGAGCCTGGGCTGGTAGACGGCGGCAAAGCTAATGTTGTGCCGCTGGTCGAGCAGCGAGGGCGCATTGGTGTTGCTGAAGTCGAACTGATTGTTGAAATCCATGCCATCGCGCATCAGGCTCTTGGCAAAGGTGTAGGAGAATTGCAGCAACAGGCTGTCGGACATGCGGCCCTGCAACTGCACGAACAAGGAATTGTATTGATTCTGTCCAGGGCTGATCAGTTCGTTTATTTGGCCGAGGTTTGGGTTGATGCGGCCCTCGGTGAGCAAACCGTTATCCATGTTGGGCAGCGTAATGACGCGCCCGGTGCACGGCGCGGCGGTCGCGCCTGGAGGACAGACGATGTAGGTGGTGGTGCCCTGCAACGGATTCAGGTTTGCGTCATAGGCGCTGCCGGACAGCAGATGCACGCCATGATTCCACATGGTGCCAACGCTCAAGGTGGTGTTTTTGAAAATTTCCCGCTCGATCTGCAAACTGCCCTCTAACACATAAGGCACCCGAAATTGTGGGGAAACCAGGGAAATATCCTCGGAAGCGCCGAAGAGGGGTGAGTTGCTCGGGAGGATGTTCGGAAACGTGGGTAGCTGTTGATTCGGCGGCCCCGCAGTGTAGCTGATGCTTACGGAAGATTGCTGAGAGGCCAGTCCGTTGGAAACCACGGCGTTGCGATAGTTCAGGCCGTTCATGTTGGTGTAGAAGTCACCAAAGCCTCCGCGGACGACCGTCTTGGAGATGGGCTGCCAGGCAAATCCGAAGCGCGGCGCTAGCCGTTGAAATTGGTTGGGATACTGTCCGGTGAGAGGGAAAGCCGGATTTTCCTGCGGCTGAGGATAGACTTGAAAATCCTCACGTAAACCCATTTCGAGGGTTAATTGCGGCAACACCCGATAGGTGTCCTGCACGTAGAAACCGTAGTAGGGGACCACAAACGAGAAAGTGGGATTGCCCGAAGATTGGCTAAAGATGTTGTATTCGCCGAGCGCAAACGCTTCGAGATTTGAGAATTCGTAACTGCCAAGGAACGAGCCCAAATCTACTGCGGCGTTGGGGTCCGCCCCGCCATCATTGTTATCCGCATCCCAGGCACGGACCCAATCGACGCCGAACTGCAAGGTGTGCTTGCCAATTACGTAGTCGACGCGGTCGGCCAGGGACCACTGCCGTTCGAAAACACGCCCGATGGAGAAGGGAGCGTTACCTAGAGTGAACGCGGACGGACTGTCGAGTATGACCGTAGGTGTGTTGGGAGCGAGACCGGTGGGAGTGGAGATCTGGTTGTCGTCGGAGGCGCCAAAGTGAAATTCATTGAGAAGTTTTGAGGAGAACGCGTGGGTCCATCCCACGCTGGTCTGGAAGTCATGCACGTAAGCGTTGGCCAGCGTTTGTATGCCATAGTCGCCGACGGTGGGGTCGGTGATGACCCCGCCGGGCGAGTCGAAGCGATTCACGTTCAGGCTGAGGAACAGGCTGTCGCGGGAACCGGCGCGGTAGTCCAACCGGGCCATGATGGTGTAATCGTTGCGCTTCCGTGATTTAACGCCGAGATTGGAATCGAGCGCGTTTAGAGCGTTGGATACTTGCTGGAGGTATACGGGATTATTGGGATTGGGGGCGCTGTCGCCACCCGGCAGCGGCAACGGGCCGTTGGGCGCAGGTAAGACTGTGCCCGGGGGAATACCGAAATTCGTACTGAGAAAACTGGCTTCGTTTTCCGGAGTCGTGGCCAAGGCGCTGTTGATCACCGGGATCGGGTTGTTCTCGAGCTGCTGTTCGTAATCCGCGAAGAACCACAAACGATCGCGTAGGACCGGCCCACCGACTCCTGCTCCAAATTGCTGCAAGTCATCCTCTGGTTTTGGGAAGCCGCTGGCTTTGGAGATGGCATCATTGGCTTCGAACGCAGAGTTGCGGTTGTAATAGAACGCTTCACCATGGTAGACGTTGCTTCCTGAGCGAGTCACCGTGTTGATGAAGCCCTCGCCACCGCCGTAGATTGCGGAGTATGGGCTAACCGCGACTTGAAACTCCTGGATGGCGTTCTCGCCGTACAGGTACGGGATGCGATAGCGGCCTAAAATATCGCCAAAGTAGTTGCTGGTGGCATTGGTTCCATCGACGGTGAACGAAGTGGAGCCATTGCCGTTAGCGTAACCGGAGTCCTCGCCCCCCTGCTGGCCGGCAATACTGACCAGGCCGGTATCGCCATCGGGGCTGGTGTTGGGTGTGAGTTGTGTAAAGTCTGTGTATTTGCGGCCATTCAGAGGTAATGCGTCGATAAGCGATCGATCGATGACCGTGCTGATGGAGGATTCCGTCGGCCGGAGGAGCGGGGTAGCGCCCACGACGGTGACCGCGTCCACGCCAGCGCCCACTTGCAGTTCGAAATCCTGCGACGTGGTGTTTCCGACCTGCACTTGCACGAGGACCTGTTCGCTACGAAAACCTTTGAGACTGACGATTTCAGAATACGAGCCGGGGGGAAGAACCGGAAAGCGGTAGAGGCCCGCGTAGTTGGTGGCGGCGGATTGTTCCACACCGGTTTGCAGATTTTTCACGAGTATGGAAGCACCCGGCACCACTTTTGCATCCTGGTCGGTGACTCGCCCACTAAGGCCACCGGTTAAAACTGAATTCTGAGCGGCCAGCGAGACACAAGCTGCCAATAGCGCCAAAATGACGCCTAAGCCCAGACGAATGGTCGCAAGAAACCGTCCTTCGCATTGCCGAACGAACCATCCTAATAGTCGCTCTATCCCCAACAAAAAGTGAGCGGATTGAATACGAAAAATCCGAGTACAGGCTTGAAGGTATACTCTGGCATATTGCGGCATATATTTTCCCTAGCAACACGTGCGGGAGCAAACGCCGTGCCCGGTGAACCCCGAACTAAACTCTACCGTGACATTTTTGACCGTTCCAGTCTGTTTGTTTTATTCGAGTCGCACAGCATGCGGAAATCCCATCGCGCAAAGACGTGACTAAAACTAAGTTTGTCGAAAAAATCACGATTCCTTGGTTGATCGGCCCCAATGGGAGCCGGAAACGCCCGTGCCCAGGAGGGGTCTAAGGCAGTATCGGTACTATCGTCACCGATCAACACGAGTGCTGCCAACTCCTCGTTGCCGTCTTGTCTCGAGCGCGCAACCAAACAATCCGGCAAATGGCCTCGGAAGCCGCTTCATTTAGCTCTCCTACCGTTTTAGAATTCCAAGAAGAACCTGACGTACGCGGCGGCAAACGTGAATGGAACTAAACTAGCCCCGCATTGTTACAAACGCTTGTACAGGCTGTTAATTGTCAGTGTGTAGGCCCGACTACAGAGAGGCCATCCCGCATGTAGTGTTTTTGCCTGAGCGATTTACCTCCCCAAAATTCCTAAACTCCGATAGCCATGCCGACCGGTTCACAATCGATTCCCTTGCGCAACTTTGGCCAGAGCGGCACGCAAATTTCCGCACTGGGATTGGGCGGACATCATCTCGGGGATGGGGAAGATGTCAGCACAGCCATCAACATTGTTCATGAAGGCATGGATGGGGGCATAACTTTCTTCGACAACTGCTGGGAGTACCACCGCGGCAAAAGTGAAGACTGGCTGGGCAGTGCGCTGGAGGGCCGACGCGACAAGGTCTTCCTGATGACCAAGGTCTGCACTCACGGGCGTGACGGCAGCCTGGCTCTACAAATGTTGGAACAGTCCTTGCGCCGTCTCCAGACGGATCACCTGGATCTTTGGCAGATTCACGGCGTTTCGTTTGAAAACGATCCTGCCTTGTTCATTCGTCCCGGTGGCGCAGCGGAAGCGCTACTTAAGGCTAAGAAGGATGGCAAGGCCCGGTTCGTCGGTTTCACTGGTCACAAAGATCCGTCGCTCCACCTAGCGATGCTGGAGACGGGATTCCCCTTTGATTCGGTACAAATGCCGCTCAATGTTTTCGATTCGAAGTTCCACAGCTTCGAGAAGTTGGTGCTCCCCGAACTGCTGAAACGGAACATCGCCCCCCTTGGGATGAAAGCTATCAGTGGCACCGGTGATGCTGTCAAAGCCGGCGTCCTCACGGCCGAGGAATCGTTGCGCTATGCCATGACCCTGCCGGTCGCGACGACCATCACGGGAATGGAAACCCTCGACGTGTTGCGCCAAAACCTCAAGGTCGCCCAAGGTTTCAAGCCTTATTCGGATCAAGAGATGCAGTCGTTGCGCGATCGGTGCAAGCAAATGGCTGCCGATGGAAGATACGAGCTCTACAAGGTTTCGTTGAAATTTGATAATCCCGAAGCGCGCCTGGCCCACGAATATCCGCTGGACATGCAACAAAAAGAGGTGAAGGAAATGATCGATTCGACCTCCAACACCGGCCATCCATTTCCCAAAATTTAGTCGCTGTCCAGGAGATTCAAGAGATGAACAACTCGGATAGCTCACGCCGCGATTTCCTGAAGCAAGCAGCGTGGATTGGAGCCGCTTCCTTGACACCTAATAAGCTATTCTCCGCCGGACAAAGCGGCGATCAACAAGTGCCGAAAAGGCCGCTGGGCAAGACCGGCCTACAAGTGTCGTACATGGGAATTGGCGGATATCATCTGGGCTCTACGAAGGATCAGAATGAGGCGAATCAGATTGTTGGCATTGCGCTCGATGCGGGCATAAATTTCTTCGATAACGCTTGGGAATATCACGATGGCTTGAGTGAATCCCGCTTAGGGACCGCCCTCGCGGGCAAGCGGGACCAGGCCATATTGATGACCAAGGTCTGCACTCACGGCCGTGGCAAAGATGTGGCCATGCAACAACTCGAAGAATCGCTGCGCCGCTTGCATACGGATCATCTGGATGTTTGGCAGGTTCACGAAGTCATCTATGAGAATGATCCTGACCTTATTTTTGCGGCGGGCGGGGCCGCTGAGGCTCTGCTGCAAGCGAAACAGCAGGGCAAAGTCCGATTCATTGGGTTCACTGGCCACAAGGATCCTTCCATCCATCTTCGAATGCTAAGTCACGATTTCCCATTTGACACCGTCCAGATGCCACTGAATTGCTTTGACGCCTCGTTTCGCAGCTTTGAGACTCGCGTTTTACCGGAAGCGAATAAGCGTGGCCTGGCCGTGTTGGGTATGAAGAGTTTGGGGGGTAGCGGCGAAATGGTGCGCAAGGGCGGCGTCACTCCGGAAGAAGGCTTGAGTTACGCAATGAGTCTCCCCGTGGCCACTACGATTTGTGGAGTCGACGCGCTGAATGTGCTTACGCAGAATCTTAAGATTGCTTGCGGTTTTAAACCGCTGAGTGAAGAGGCCATGAACGAGCTGCGCAACCGCTCGAAGACGCTGGCCGCCGACGGCCGGCTGGAGCTGTATAAAACTACCAAGAAATACGATGCGGCGGTCGGGCGCCAGCAGCATCATTACCCACCGGAATCCGCCCTTCCCGCCTGAAGCTGCGCTGCCTGAACGAATTGCACTCGCGAGATCGATCAGGACTGGATTAGGTCCTCGATGCGAATCGGCAATTTCCTTACCCTCACCCCGGTAGCGTGATATACCGCGTTCGAAATAGCCGACGCGCAACCGGTCAGCCCGATTTCCCCAATTCCGCGTGCCCCATATACATTCAGCTTGGTGTCCGGGTAATCCAGGAAAATGCAATCAATGTTGGGAACGTCAGCATTCACCGCGACCAGGTAATCCGCATAATTATTGTTTATTGGCTTGGCGTTTCGCGGGTCGTAAACCGTTTCTTCCAGCAGGCCCATGCCGATGCCCATGACCACTGAGCCGAGGATTTGGTTTCGCGCGGTCTTCAGATCAATCATCCTGCCGCCATCGATAACCGTTAGCCAGCGAGTCACACGCACTCGTACGATCCCTGGGTCATAGGCAATCTCGCAGAAATGTGCGCCAAACGAATGCATGGAGAATTGCTTTGCCTCAGGACTATCTTCTGTTCGCGCCTCGCCATCCAGTCCCGACAGGTTTTTCCGTTGCAACAGATCCGCGAACGGGGTTCCCCCTTCCGCCGGTTGGTCCTCCGCGTGGACCCGTCCGGCAGTCATTCTCAATTTCGCGGGGTCGGCTTTCTCGAATGGGGATCCTGAGGTTGCCACAGCCACTTTCATCAGGGCAGCCACAGCCTGGTCCGTAGCCTTGACGATCGCCGGTATCACTGTGGCCGTCGCCGAAGACCCACCCGAAGTAGGTCCCGGGGGAAAAGACGTGTTTCCCAGGTGAACGTGTATTTTGTCGAGCGGCACGCCTGTGCGATCGGAAATAATTTGCGCGAAGACCGTATAAGTCCCTGTGCCAATATCCTGCGTGGCACACGCTGCCTGCACAGTGCCGTCGGAGCGCAGCGAAACCCGCACCTCTGCGTCATGACGGGTCGCCGGCCAGGTGCAAGTAGCCATACCCCACCCGAGAATCTCATTTCCGCTGGTCATCGAGCCAACTTTTGGGTTTCGCTTGCTCCACCCAAATTTCTCCGCGCCAGTCTGGTACGCTTCACGCAAATGCTTGCTCGACCAGGGTTTTCCTGACGATTCATCAACTTCGGCGTAATTTCGAAGGCGAATTTCGACTGGATCGATATTCAACTTTACCGCTAGCTCGTCCATTGCGGATTCGATAGCAAACAAAGACGGAGTTCTTCCTGGTCCACGCATGGGGGTGGGACTGCCCACGTTCTTCTGAAATAAATATTGCTCCGCATGAAGATTCGGACAGCTATACAACATCGCGGTTACTTCGGTGCAGTTTTCCAGATATTCTTCCACCATCGAAGTCAGTTGAAAAATCTCATGGTGGAACGCGATCAACTTGCCGTTGTGGTCCGCGCCCAGCCGGATGCGCTGTCGCGTAAACGGCCGGTGACCGACAGTGGTAAACATTAGGCTGCGCGGAACGGTTATTTTGAATGGCCTGCCAAGCTGCTTCGCCGCCAACGCGGCCATAAACGATTGAGGCCAAGGAAACAACTTGGAGCCGAACCCGGAACCAATGAACAGCGATATTACGTCCACTGATTTGCCCGGATGTGCAATAGCCACATTGAAATCCATCGTGTTCCAGAAACGCCGCCTGCACCGGATGAAGCTGGCCATCTTTCGCCAAGCCCTCCACCGTGGTCACTTGGTCCCGCTGGTGCATGATGGCGAAGGTCAGGCACGAATTGACGCGCCGCCCGTTGATGAGCACGGTGCAAGCCTCGCATTGCCCGTGGTCGCATCCCTTTTTGTTCCGAACAGCGTTAAATTCTCGCGCAGCGCGTCCGGCAGGGTGACACGCGGCTCGATTTGTAATTGGTGCAACCGCCCGTTGACGTTCAGAGTAACTGATACCGTCCCTTCAGAATTGGCCGTCCCGGAGGTGTCCTGTCGTATCTCGTCAACAGGCGGGTGCAACAACCCGCGGGTTCTCGCCAGAATGCCCGCGCCCGCCAGATTACCCAAGAACGAACGCCGGGTTAGCTGCAGGTTCGGGCTTTCCTCTTTGTCGACGATTGGCAGCTCTTTGGCGACTCGGTCGCGATCACCCATTAACATTTTCCCCAGTCGCGGTTATTGACGCCCAGTGCGCTACGTTAAGGCGATGTAATTGAGCGGGGGCATCCAGTGCATGCGGTAATCTCCTGGTGGATTGTCCTTATGACTAAAGATAGGAGCCAGGACCGATTTTAGTCGCCGCTCTGTACGCTATTGAGCATTTGCCGCGCTTGAGTGAGATGAGACTCCAATACGGGAAGGGTCTGCGATGCGAAGGATTTCAGGCCATCGTTTTCACCCGAATTTGCTTCCTTCTTGAATTCGGCTGTGTCGTGCTCATGGTCGCTTACCATCATGGTGGCGTAGGCTCTGTCAAACGCGGCCCCGGACAGTTTAGACAGCTTGTCGTACGTGGCTTGTTCGGATTGCGACATCCCCGTGGGTAACGTCAGATTTTCTTGCGCAGCGACACTTTTTAATTGGTCATTCGCCTTCGAGTGATCATCGATCATGCGCTGGCCAAACTCCTTCACCGAAGGATTTTTGCCCTCAGAAACGGCCAGCTCACCCATCTTCACCTCAGCCATGCCTCCCGCTGCTGCTTTCGTTGCGAATTGTTGATCGGCACCAGTTACCGCGCGAGGCCTTCCCGGACCGTTTGCGGCTGCAACCAAGAGGAAAGCCAACGCGTACGTCCCTCCGACGATACCTACATTGTTAAAGACAGTTTTATAGTTGCGCATCTCTCCACTTCCTTTCGCGGGCTAAGCGCAACTTAACGGCATCTAGGCCGGTTAACCATCCGAACGCGGCAGTATTTTTCGGTGGAGCTATTGGTACAGTGTGGCGATTCCCTTAAATTAACGCCCGGAGACAATAGTCAGATCCCGCAACCGTTCGAGGTCCCGGCGCTTGATCTGATCGTTCTGCAGCCGCCATCGCCAATTCCCTCTGGCTCGGCCCGGGAAATTCATCCGAGCCTGCGTTCCGAGCCCGAATACGTCTTGCAGAGGAATGACCGCAATATTGGCAACGGAGGTAAGCACCGCCTGGATGAACGACCAGTGAATCTCCCGGCCGTGCGTCTGCAGATAGCTTTTCACCCTATGCAGAGTCGCGCGCTCAGGCCCGTTCCGACTGCCACGCGCGGCGCGTTGAAGGGAGTGCCACCAGCCCAGCGTAGTGTCGTTGTCGTGAGTGCCCGTGAAACTAACCAGTTCTCTCACATAGTTGTTCGGCCGGTGGGTACCCTCTTCGTCGAACCCAAATTGCAGTACAGCCATTCCAGGGAAGCCAAACTGCTGGCGTAATTGTTCCACTTCTGAGGTGATCGTTCCCAGATTTTCCGCTACGAACGGTGGATCCCCACCAAGTTCCTTGCGGGTCCTCTCAAACAGCCTCGCCCCCGGGCCTTTGATCCATCGTCCTTTCCTGGCGGTCGGCTGGTTCGCACGCACGCTCCAAAAAGCTTCGAATCCGCGGAAATGATCGAGTCGCAGCAAATCCACGGCTTCCAGAGTCGCCTTAAATCGATCGATCCACCATTTAAATCCAGTTCGCTCGATTTGCTCCCACTGATAGATGGGATTGCCCCAAAGCTGGCCGTTCTTGCTGAAATAATCCGGAGGCACTCCGCCTACGTACCCTGGCTCACCGTTTTTACGTAAATCGAAAAGCTCTTGATTGCTCCAGACATCCGCGCTGTTGTGTTCCACATAAAATGGCATATCGCCCATGATGCAAACGTCGCGCTCCGCGCAGTATTTGCGCAGTTCGTGCCATTGCCGGAAGAACTCGTATTGTGTGAACTTGTGATAGCGAATTGCTTCGGTAGATGGTTTTATTCGTTTATCAAATTTCGTCCACGGAGCTCCTCCATTGCATTCCTGTAGTGCCATGAACAACGCATAGCTATCGAGCCACCAGGCGTGCTTACTTTCGAATTGCGAGTAGTCTGCACTCTCGCTGAAATTGCGAAACGCTCTTTTTAGCAGCGATTCTTTGTAAGATCGGGCTGCCGTGAAGTCCACACGTGAGGAAGGGAATTGAGGTTTGGAGCGCAATTCTCGCTGGGCCAGATATCCTCTCTCCACCAATTCTTCCGGGCTGATCAGCAAAGAATTGCCGGCGAATGCCGAGCGACATTGATAGGGAGAATTGGATGGCCCCGTCGGACTCAGAGGCAATACACACCACAATCTTTGCTTCGCTTCCGTCAACAAGTCGACGAAACGCCGGCTTTCGGGCCCAAGGTCACCAATGCCAAAATTGCCAGGAAGAGAGGTCGGGTGTAGGAGGATGCCACTTCTGCGGCTGATTTTCACGGCAAACTCATAACTTTAGGTCAGTCTGCGGGATTCCTGTCCGTTTTTCAATGTCGCGATTTTCACAAGGCATCTCAGTACTTCCGCGACGCTCCAGGCTTGCGCGACGCAACCTCGATGTGTGTATGGCGGTTCGGCATCAAAAATTTCACCGATGGACCCAATGGCATTGCGCATGAGCCGTTCATCGAATGCATTCAACAAATCGTGCGCCTGATCCAGTTCATCCGGATGCAATTTTATCCAGGCATCGATGTACGGCCCGATCAGCCACGGCCACACGGTACCTTGATGGTAAGCGGCATCACGGTCGCGGAGATTGCCGAAATATTTCGCTTTGTAGCTTTTGTCTCGCGGCGAGAGAGAGCGCAACCCGTACGGAGTCAGCAGGTCCCGTTCCACGCATTCCATAACCGGCCGCCATTTATCTTTAGCGAGCACCGGAAAATCCGGGGAAATGGCAAATAGCTGATTGGGACGCAAGGCTGGGTCGTCGCCATCTTCACCGTCCACCACATCGTAAAGATATCCGCCTTCTTCATACCAGAAACGCTTCTGAAAGGAATCGTGACACCTTTGCGCATGCTGCTCCATTTCCTTTGCTTTGTCTGGTTGCTCTGTTTGACCTAGCCATTGGGTCATGTAACGAAGGGCGTTGTACCATAGCGCGTTGATTTCCACAGCCTTTCCGCGACGCGGCGTGACCACCCATCCATCCACTTTGGCGTCCATCCACGTCAGTTGGTATCCCGGCGCGCCTTGGCGCAGTAACCCGTCTTCCGGATCGACGCTGATTCCAAAATCCGTTCCCTTCAGATGAAAATGAATAATCTCCTGCAATTGCGGTAGAACTTGCGAAAGAAATAACTGATCGTCGGTCGCTGCCAAATACCTCGCAATCGCATGGAAGAACCACAGTGTTGCGTCCGCCGTGTGATATAGGCCTTCATCGTGGCCTTCCGGAAACATATTTGGTATCAGCCCGCGGCGCACGTAATGTGAAAACGTCCGTAAGATGTATCCTGCCTCGGTACGCCGTCCGGTCGCTAACGTCAATCCTTCCAGTGCAATCATGGTGTCGCGGCCCCAGTCCGTGAACCATGGATAACCCGCAATGATGGAACGCACATCGTCCCCGGCCGCGCGCGCTCGCAAACTGTCGTTACCGCGGCCTTCCGGCACGATAATGAATTGATCTGCCGCCAAAACCAGCTCCGCGGCAGTGCTCTCCGTTGGCACCCCAGTGGCGCGAGCCAATAATCGTTTGCGTCGCAACGTTTCGGCGCCCATGGCGTACTCTGGTGTCACTGCCCGAATTGCCTCCCACGACTCGGCGGACGCGACCAGTGTTACTGGATATTCGGGCGTGAGGCGAACCGAGAAATAACCTGGACTCCATAAGTCCCCGCGTGCCGCATACCCCCGGCTCTCTTCTATGCGATAGATAACTTCGTGAAAGCGAGTGCGGTCCATGGTGAGCGACTTGCTTTGTCCATGCAGCATCAACCGCAACGGAGGGATCTTGGTTTCCGATGCGATTTCGAACGTATCTTCTATAACGGTGAACGCGTAATTTCCCGCCAGTGGCGTGTTTACCGGTGCTTCGTGGGGCCGAAAGTTCATCGACGGTCGCAGCGTGAGGTTCATTCCTTCGCCCTGTACCAACCGATAGTTAACGTGCACGGTGTTTTGGCGATGCACCATGATCACGCGTTTTTCCATGAGGAAGTCGCCGAAGCGAAACACCCAAACCGGAATACCGTCATCCAAACGGAACTCTTCCAGATATTCCGCGCCGTGCGTCTTCAGTGGTGCATTGACGCGTTCTTCTCCGCTTAGCTGAACCGATATGCCATTGGGAATCTCCACTCTTTCGATCAGATCGTTCAGCATCATGATTCGACCGAGCGGCGTGGGCAAAGCCGCAACCAGATATCCATGAAACCCGCGAGTGATCACTCCCGCTAAACTTCCGGACGCATAGCCGCCTAGGCCATTGGTGACCAGCCACTCCTGATCGACCAACGTTTGTTGCGAGTCTGCCCCGGACTTGCGATACGCCACACGACGTGGGTTCCCGTTCGTCATTCGGCGTTACCTCTTGATATAGCCTTGGTTTTCAGCACCACTGCGGTTTGTGCCGGAATGATCCAATTCAGGTTGGAATCTAGAGGTGGCGTTCCGTTGCCGCCGTACTTGGGGTCCTCCGTGGACCACAGTACCTGCCATTGGAAATCAGTGGGCGGACCCAACAGCGGAACTGGCGACGGATTGAAGCGAAGTTCCGTCCCAAGATTCACTGCCAAAAGCAAATCGTCACGGAAACCATCGGAGAAGAATCTTACAACGAATGCTTCTGGCCCCAACACCGCCCCGTCAAGCTGCCGGGTTTGCCGAGACAGCAACGGTTCACTTTGTCGCAGCCTCAATAAATCGCGATGCAAAGCGTAGATCTCCGCATGACTTTCTCTCTCAGAGAAGTCCAACTTACATTTTTCGAACGTAGCTCTTGAACAAGGATCGTCGTATTCGACGTGTCCTGTTGCAAGGCTCCGCCACTGGCTCAGAAATTCGGCACGGCCCTTTCGCACCAGCTCAGCTAGCTTCGGTTCATGATCGGCGAAGAACAGAAAAGGAGATGACGCGGCAAATTCCTGCCCTTGAAAAAACATCGGCGTTGCCGGGCCCAGCAAGCAAACCGCGGTAATCGCCTTATAGCGCCCGTAAGACGTAAGTTCGTGAATACGTAGTCCCCGGGCGGAATTCGCGACTTGATCGTGGTTTTGGATAAACGCCACTAGCGCCGCCGGATTAATGTCCAACGTGCTGCTGCCGCGTCTTTTCTTCTGCCAGCTATACCACTGCCCCTGATACAGGAAGCCGTATTTCAGGCACGACAACAGTTCCTGCGCGGAGCCTAGATAATCGGTGAAATACGCCTCCCGGCTTCCCGTGGTTGCGACCATCGCGGAGTGATGGAAATCATCATTCCAAAGCGCATCTAATCCGAATCCTCTGGCATCTTGCGGCCGAATCAGCTTGGTGTGCTGTGGCTCGTTTTCCGCCACAATGACGATGCTACGGGGTTCCGCCGCCTTGCGCGCGTTGCGGCTGATTTCAGCGAGAATATGATTTGTCGAGCAATCGTAGATCGCTTGCGTCGCATCCAGTCGAAGTCCGTCGAGGTGAAATTCCTTGATCCAGTAAGCAGCGTTCGCGGCATAGAATTCGCGCACAGGTCTGCTCTGTTCCCCATGAAAATTAATCGCCTCACCCCATTCGGTGCTGTGTTCGGATGTGAAATAGTGCTCGGAAAACATGGGCAGATAATTCGCGGCTGGACCCAAGTGGTTATAGACCACGTCCAGAATTACACCCAATTTATGCGCGTGGGCTGCATCTACCAAGGCGCGGAAATCGTCGCACGTTCCGTAGATGTGCGTAGGCGCGAAAAGATTGACGCCGTCGTAGCCCCAGCCAAACGAACCTGGGAAGTCATTGAGCGGCATTACTTCGATCGTGGCAGCTCCTAGATCGGCCAGATGCGGCAATTGTTCAATTGCGGAACGGTACGTACCAGCGCGCGTAAACGTGCCAATATGCAGTTCGTATATAACCTGATTGGGCAGCCGGATCCCAGGCCAGTCTTGGTCGTTCCACGAAAAGCGATTTGGATCGATCACCTGCGACGGCCCGTCCGGACCTTTCGGTTGGAACCGCGAAGCGGGGTCAGGGAACGGCCCCTTTCCGTCAACGAGGTAAGAATAGCGGTCGCCTTCACGAACGCCGGGCACGTATGCGGAAAAATAACCGCCAGGTTCCTGCGCTAGTTGGTGATCACGATCGTTCACCCGGACGGAAACGGTCTCGTGGGTATCTGCCCACACTCGAAACATGGCCCCGTCTTCGTGGAGTTGCGCACCTACGGGATACCACCATGGAAATGGAGGGGCCATCTATTGAAGGTTTCGCTCGCATTCAAATACTTGTGGGTCCCAACAGATACAGATACAGATACAGATACTGATTAATCCGCAGTCGCCGCCGCACTGGCGCGCTTCACCGTAAGAGTAAGATTGTCGTCCTTCACATACGCACTGGCCGTGTCAGGATCGACTTCACTAGGCCACTCTGCGACCAAAAAAACGGACTCTTCCGTAGATTCGCTGCCTTTCCCGTCCGGCTCGTCGGTAGACCGGGTCTTGTCTGCCACAATTACTGCTCGACTTTCGTCTACGCCGACTTGAATCTGTTCGGGTGCGAATCCGGGAAGAGGCGTGTTTACGGTATACCAGGAAGCAGATTCGCCAATTTCGGGTATGCGCGTGAGTACCTCCGATTCAGCTTGCAACCAATGCTCCAGCGCTTGGCCGTCTGCCGCTCCTCCAGCCAAAAATAAAGAGTACGCCCTACGGGCCACCGCGTCGTTTGCTCGGTCCTTCAATGGGTGATTCTTCTTGTGCACTTCGACCTTTGATGGGTCTTTTGATTTCGTTGCTCCAGTTTGGGGCACCATGATGAATACCTACTCTTTCTGTTTCCAGGAAAAATCCTGACATCTAGGCGTTTGTAAGCGATTACATCTACACACGCAATACAGCAGAATCTGTAGCGTCTTTGCGCAGGCTATGAGGCTGTGAAAGCAACCGGCACGAGCAGAGCTACGGGTAGAACAGCGAAGACGTCTGCTAATTTGAAGGTGCGCCCATCATCGCAGCACAGGCCCCTTCCTGTTATCGCGTCGGACCATAGGGCCGGTGCGTCCGCACCCAACAACATATACGTATCTGGGTAATCCGCAGTTTTAATCCGCGAGTCCAGAGAAGCAAGCACTAAGCACTGCTCTTGCTCCGTCTTGCGCAGAAAAGCGCATACCGGCCACGCCTCGTCGGTAGCCTGGATAGGCTCATAACCTCCTGTCTCAAATAAAAGAGAATGTTCCCGCCGGAATTTCAATAGTTTCTCGATTACGGCTAATTTGATCATCCCGTCGTGCCAATTGTTCAACAGGCCACCAAGCGCGCATCCGCAATTCTGTTTGCCCGGGTGCGAGAGTGTGGCCAGCAGTTGTTGCCGCTGCGCGAAATCCACCGGACGCCGGTTATCCGGGTCTGGCAGACTGAGATCCCACAATTCGCACCCTTGATAAAAATCCGGCACTCCGGGAGAAGTCGTTTTCAACAGAACTTGCACCAGCGAGTTGCGAACCCCCAGTTCCGCGACCTGTTGTTGAAACGGCAGGAAATTATCGAGGAATGTTTGAGCGACCTTTGGGTTCAAAGCGTCGCGCACAAACTCAAGCACCGCATTCTCGTATGTTGTATTCGGAGCCAACCAGTTCGAATGAAGCCGCTCTTCCCGTATGGATTTAACCATAGCCGCTTGTAGTCGCTCCGAATACGGCGATAGTTTTGACTCGTCTAACGCATTCGGAAGAGTCAACTCTGCTGGCCATGTGGCGACCAGGTTCTGAAAGAAAAGGTACTCGTCATTGCGGGCTGGAGGTGCTTTGCCTTCTACATCTCCTCTCCGCGCCCGCAGAATGCGGCTCCAGGAAGCAACCTTCGTGATCCACTCCTCGGCGACCAGCGACAGAGCCGCCAATCGGGCTCGCGCGTCTTCTCCGTGCTTAGTGTCATGCGTGGCGGTAGCCAGCATCGTGTGGGGCCACTTTTCCGCGCGAGAAAGATTCTCCTTGTGAAACGTGGACACAGAAACCCCAAATTGCTCCGGCGCGCTGCCTACTTCGTTTAAGCCTACAAAGCGGTTGTATCGGTAGAGAGCAGTATCTTCGAATCCCTTGGCCATCACCGGTCCGCTCAATTGCTGCACTTTCATCGCGCAAAGAGTAGCGGCGCGCCTGTGAAAGTCGCTGGAACTCTGCCGGCTAAGTTCACCAGTCAACAATTTCTCCAGAAATTCAAACACACTCTTGTCCACCTCTGGCTCGTACTTCATGGCCTGTGCAATCGCCCAATGAATGTAACGTTCATCGGCCTCGTTTGGCTCTCCACCGTCGACATAAGTGCGACACACCGGAAAACAGGCGATGATTTGTCGCAAAGCACGCCGCAGGATACGCCGCGTGAAATCTATCGTGTAAGGGTCCTGCCTCGCCACTCGCACCGCAGCCCTCGCGAGGGCCTCGAGTTCGCTGCGCAACTCGTTTTCCATGATTCTGATTTTGGATTCCCGGACAATTTCGGGGAAGCTTTGTAGCTCGCCAGTGAATTCCGCATAGAACCGCGTCAAAGGCGCTTCCGCGGCGGCATCGACTAGAAGTGCGGTAACTTCCGCGCAGAATTCATAACCCGTAGTACCGGCTACAGGCCAGTCATCCCGAAGAGATTCGTAGCGCCCCAGGATCTTCTCTACCACCAGGTAAAATGCGTTCCCCGCCGCGGCTCGAAGTTGCTCCAAATATTGCTTGGGATTGTATAGTCCGTCGATGTGGTCGATTCGAAGACCCTGCAGGCTGCCATCCTTTAGTAATCGAAGAATCAGCTGGTGGGCGTGCTCGAAAACCTCGGGGACCTCCATGCGTATTCCGGCGAGGTCGTTTATGTTGAAAAATCGCCGATAATTAATGTCATCCGCGGCAACACGAAAATGCGCAGGCCTCCAGTGCTGCAGACGGATCAGCTCATCCAGACGGTCCCATGAATTCAGTTGACCCGGTTTCCCTCGAAATCGTGCGACCGCCAAGTCCACAGCTACACGAAATGCATGGTCTTTCGCATAGCTTTTGGCAAGCTCCGCCTGTAGCTCATTCGCCCGCCCTTGTCGGTTTGGCCAAGACTCCTTCAGCCCGTCGAACCCTTCTGCAAATTCCTTCAGTTCGGGTACATCGCTATTCAGAATCTTCGGATATGTGGGCGGTGTAACAGGAAGTTTGTGAGTGTCGTAAATCCAAACGCTGAACGCACCCTCCACAGGATCGAATTTCAACTCAAAACGTCCCGACTCCAGCTCCACTCCGTATTGGTTGGCGAGAAACGGTACCAGCAATTTACCGCTTAGGTATTCCGAATGAGACTCCCAGTCGATGTCGAACCAACCGGCGTAGCGCGACTCGCGGCCCCACTCCAATACATCCAGCCAGAAAGGATTGTCGGAGCCCCCCACGCCCATGTGATTTGGCACGTAGTCGAGAATATGTTCGAGTCCATTCTCGCGAAAGGCGCTCAGCATGCGACGGTACGCGTCTTCTCCGCCAAGCTCGCGATTGAGGCAATTGTGATTGGTTATGTCGTACCCGTGTTTGCTGCCTGGCCTCGCCTGAAGATACGGGGATGTATAAACATGACTGATTCCCAGTTGCGCAAGATACGGTGCGATTGCTGTGGCATCGTCGAACCCAAACTCTTTTCCGAATTGGACCCGGTAGGTGGCGCGGGGAATCATAGAAACGTTGCCTGATGTGGAACTCGCCGCTCACCTCTTAACACATCAAAAATACGCTGACTGAGCGCTCGGCGAGCTTGCGGGCTTCTCCGGGCGAGACAACTTCTGCCTGATGCGAATCGTTGGTATCCAGCAGCAATTGCCAGCCCTTGCCTTCCACCGGTTGCGGCATCACAAACTTTCCCGGCTCATGGTGTCCGTTGAAAATAAGCAGCAGAGTTGCTTCACTTCCGCGCTCCCGAATGGCAGACGCGGGCGCCCGGCCGTCAAGCAGCATTCCAATACAGCGCAAAGCCGGGTCTTTCCAGGTTTCTTCATTCATTTCAGCTCCGGACGGATGAATCCAGGTCACATCCTTCACTCCCAATTCCTCGTTCGTCGCCCCGGTCAGAAAGCGATTGCGCCGTAACACCGGGTATTTGTGCCGCAGAGCTGTAAGCGTTCGCGCAAAATCGATGGTAGCTTTGTTTTTCTCGACCAGCGACCAATCGACCCAACTAATCCCATTGTCTTGGCAATACGCATTGTTATTTCCTTGCTGTGTCCTGTGGAATTCATCGCCGGCCAACATCATCGGCAGGCCTTGAGAGAGCAGCAAAGTAGCCAGAAAGTTGCGAATCTGCTTTTCTCTTAGCCGGTTAATCTCCGGATCGTCGGTAGGGCCCTCGACGCCGCAATTCCAAGATCGGTTATCGTTGGTGCCGTCGCGATTGTCTTCCTGATTAGCTTCGTTGTGTTTGTCGTTGTAACTCACCAAATCGTTCAACGTGAATCCGTCGTGAATGGTCACAAAATTCACCGAGGTCCACGGTTTGCGTCCTTGATGATTGAAAATCGCCGCCGAAGCAGATAGCCGCTGGACGAAATCTCCCACGGAAGAATTACCCTTCCAGAAATCGCGGATCGTGTCTCGAAACTTATCGTTCCACTCTGCCCAGCCTGGAGGAAACTCTCCGAGCTGGTAGCCGCCCGGGCCGCAATCCCACGGCTCGGAAATTCGTTTCACCGATTGAAGCACCGGATCCTGGCTGCACACCTTTAAGAAGCCACTTTGCTGGTCGAAACCGTTGGGTTCTCGCGCGAGAATCGTGCCCAAGTCGAAACGGAATCCGTCCACCTGCATCTCCTGATGCCAGTAACGCAAGCTGTCTGCCACCATCTGAATCACACGCGGATGCGAAAGATTCAGCGTGTTTCCCGTTCCGGTGTCGTTGATGTAATACCGTGGGTGGTCGGGATTCAGCCGGTAGTAGCTCGCGTTGTCTATGCCTTTAAACGAAAGGGTCGGGCCCATTTCGTTCCCCTCTGCTGTGTGGTTGTACACTACGTCCAGAATCACTTCGATCCCCGCGTCGTGATATCTGGCGATCATTTGCTTGAACTCGTGAAGGGTGTTACCCGGCTCGGATGCGTACCGCGGCTCCGGCGCAAAAAAACCGATGGTGTTGTAGCCCCAATAGTTGACCAGTTTCTTTTCTTCCAACCCGCGATCGGTCAGACACGTACACACTGGCAAGAGTTCAATTGCGGTTACGCCCAGCGACTTTACGTATTCGATGACCTGTTTCTGAGCCAAGCCAGCGAATGTTCCTCGCCGCCGTCTAGGTACAGCAGGATGCCTCTTGGTAAAGCCGCGCACGTGCAGTTCATAAATGATCGTGTCGCTCCAGGGAGTGGCCTTGCGGCTGGTTGTCGACTGCCGCCAGCGAAATTCTGGATCCACTACCACGCTCTTAGGGACAAATGGGGCACTGTCGCGCTCATCAAAGGAGAGGTCGGCATTTTCCGAGCCCACCGTGTATCCATAACATGCATCATTCCACTGCAGCGATCCCACGTGCGAATGAGCATACGGATCGAGTAGAAGTTTGTTTGGATTGAAACGGTGACCTTTCTCCGGCTCATAAGGGCCGTAAACGCGAAATCCGTAAACCGTTCCCGGAGGAAGCCCATTCACATAGCCATGCCAGATTTCGTCGGTGTACTCAGGCAGCTCAATCCGGTGCAATTCCTCCTTGCCGGTATCATCGAACAGGCAGAGTTCAACTTTCGTGGCGTGTGCGGAGAAGAGCGCGAAGTTTACCCCTTGCACGTCCCAAGTTGCGCCGCGCGGGTGCGGCAAGCCTTCGCGAACATCCAGGCGCTTTAATTTTCCCACATAGTCAGAACCGGACGGGGTACGCGGCTCCTTGGGAACCACCTGCTCTACAGATTGTTCTTCAATCATATTGTATTGGGTCCGGGTCAACCTGAAAAACCGAGAGGTCCCTATTCTAGACCGATGGGAACGAGTGTTCTATGGGGGCTTTTACGCAGACCGAAGCGCGAAAAGGCTGTAGAAAACAGGCAAAGCGTCCGGGCTTAATTCTTCACCAGTGCCCGAATTTTGGGCATGCCCGACACTGCGTTGGCCAGGTCCTGATTCGCATGGATTTGGTTCATCAGCGACTGCGTGATCTTGTCGTCGATCTCCGCGGACTTATTCAGCTCAACAGGATAGCGCGCAACTAACTCCGGTCCGCTTTCTCCAAGCAAAACCCTGTGTTCCGGGGCTGGAGCGCTGATCGCCAAGTCCACGGGATCGAATGCGCGGCGATGCCATAGGGTATCCAAGCTATATTCTTTGTAGACCGGGCCGATCGCCGCATCCACTGCTTTTTGGACTAAACCGTAATCTCCCTTTGCGGCCAGTGGCACTACCACCTCGTGCCAGGTGTAACGCGTTCCTGGAAGTTGCTTGAACAGTGGAGTCGAAGCCTGAAACAGTACCGAGTTAGGGAACACCACAATCCTGCCGGTCGGGTACAGGTCGGGTCCCGTTGATGCGTATTCCATTAAATAAAAACGCACCAACCCAACGTCAATGACATCACCTGTCACTCCCGCCACACTGACTCGGTCCCCGACGCTGATACCATATCGCCCGATGACAAAAAAGTATGCTGCCACAGACAGCAGAATAGCTTGCAAACCAACCGCGATGCCCGCAGTGACAAACCCGGCGAACGTCGCCAGCGAGCTGAACTCGCTCGCAAATCCGAGAATCAGCACCAGGAAGATCAGAAAACTCATCACAAAACGTCGCAGTAGCAGGAACTGGCGGCGCCTTCGCGGCTCACGCACATATCGGAAAGTCAGACGGCGCCATAGTTCCCCCACCCCCAGAACTATGCCCACAGACACAAGGATCAGTGCGACCTTCGAAAGGATCGAAAGCAGGATTGCTCGGGACTCTGAGGTGTGCGCCTTTCTCCACTCTAATAAGTTCGAACGGCTCTGATCGAGAACTAGAACCTCCTCGCTCAACGGCACCAGCGCTGCGGTTATCTCTTTGAACCTCTGGGTGAGCTGTTCGTATTGCTCCTTATCCACTCCTTTTTGTGTGCCCAGTTGCTTTTCCTGATCGAGAGTATTTGTAAGTTCATTTCGGAGCGGCACTCGTAAATTGGTCGCCAATTTCTGAATATTGTCGTTATCGTCGATCCACTGTTCTAGCGACCGTATACTTTGCATTTCGCCATACAGAATGACCAATTGTCCTAGAAGTCCGGTCTGCGTTTGTGTTGACGCTTTCGGAGCTGGCGCCGTTGTGTTCATCTTATTATTCACCGTCGGTTGCAATACCTCGGGGACCGAGCGCGCCAGCTCATTAATGCTCCCGCGGAGTCCCGTACCCCCGGCATTCGACTGTTCCGCGAAGCTCTTCAGTTGCTGGACTGCACTAAGGGTCGCGTTATCCAGCGCAAGCTTGCCTTCCAACGACTCTAGCCGAGCCGCCAGGTCGCTTCGGGCTGAGGCCGTGGCCGCGTGTTTTTCCTTGAGTGCGGCGATCTGTGATTCGTCATCCGCAATCCGCTTCGATACCTGATCTTCCGTTTGCGCATAGTGCTGAGCGCTGCTGTTGGTATTCTGCCCGTTCGCGGGCTCCAGTGGGCCGCCAGACCGCGTATTCGGAGAATTCAACTGGGCCTGGGCCCGTGCGGATTGGAATGCCAGGCGTAGTACTTGAGAAGCGAAATTCTCGGCATTGTTGAAATAGATAGAATCGCTCGGTACCCAATCCGGCTGTGCTGTGGAAGTGACGCTTTTGTACCAACTAATGACTGCGTTTAGGTGAGCCAAAACATCGTTGCCGCCACTGTCAGAAGTGTTCTGAGCAATTCCCTGGGGCGTCGCGACGGCAACGCATAGAAGCGCAGTTAGGGCAAGTGCCAATCTAAGTTGTTTTTTTGTGGTCACGGACGCATTTCGCTCTCAGCGTGAATGATAATTCTGGATGGCTGGGGTGCTCATATACTACCCTGAGTAGGTAAATGTGCAAAAAGACCCGTCTCGTCACTGGTCCAGGTCGGAAAAATCGAATTGCTCGGCAAGAGGGAGCGCGGGCCAAGTTCACGATTTCGTCGGACTCGACGAAATCACCGCGGCATCCGCCTGCGCGCCCAGCAATATGCTTAGGTTGACCAGGTAGATCCACAACATCATTACGATAAACCCGGTAAGCGTCCCGTAGATTCGCGAGATATTCGGATTGTGGTTCGCGTAGAGGCTGAGCAGCGCGCTGGCGATTACAAAACATAACGCCGTCAGGATCGAGCCCGGAGTCACCCATCGCCAAGGCAGGCGCTTACCCGGAAGGAAATAGTTGATCAGGTCGACGGCAAACGAGATCATCGCCAACGTCACCAGCCAGCGTATTGCCGTCCACTGCGTGTCGACTGATATCACATCACGGAATACAAAACCTCCCAGCACATGCCCGATTCTCCATATGTCAAAGCAGAGGAACAGAAAAATGGCACATACCAGCGTTGCAAGGATAGCTATCCCGCGCCGTTTGGCGTAACTTCGCCCATCCTTCCCGCCGTATACCTCGGTTAATGCGTCCATCAGGCTCAAGAACCCGGTCGACGCGCTCCAGAGCGTCAACAATAATCCGAACGAGAAATACTTGGCAGCGCCCTTCGATAATTGCGCCATAGCCGTCAACACGGTCTCGCGGGCGCTCGTCGGCATATAATCGGTCAGCCAATAGGAGAATGACGAAAGCCCAGATGTCCGGTGTAGCCACGCTATTAAAACGGTCATCACCATTAAAAAAGGGAAGCACGACAGCACGAAATAGAAGGAGACTTCTGCCGCCTTATCCATCGCGGAGTCGACCTGCCAACCGACCAAGAGTTTTCGCAAACCTCGCAATATTGCGGCAGGCAATCTATGCTTGGGTTCGGCTTTTGTTAGCCATCCAGGTCCGCCGACACTGATTTGATGTGATCCCATCTCTTATTCTGATCCAATATTCATTTTGACCACAGCGGCCCGGAAACTGATGGCGCTAGTAGCTTGAGCCCAACGCTTTGGCTCCTTCAATCAGGCACATACTTGACCCACCGGGTAGCGGCTAACATCTCGGTCCGCCGAAGGACGTGTACAGCGTTGGATGTAGTGGCACGTCATTCCGGTAACGATTTTCTTTGTTATGCTAACGGCCCGTGAAACGCCACTTCCTGATCGACACAGACACTGCTTCCGATGATGCCATCGCCCTGATCATGGCGTTACGCAACCCGAATGTAGAAGTGCTTGCCATCACTACTGTCGCCGGCAACGTGCCGGTGCAGCAAGCCAGCAGGAACGCCCTATACACGGTGGAGCTTTGTGGTTCCCACGCTCCGGTTTTCGCCGGGGCGCAACGACCTCTGCGAAGACCCTGCCGCGGCGCCGATTGGTTCCACGGACGCGATGGCCTTGGCGATTGCGGTTATCCGCCCCCGAACCGCCAACCTGAAAAATCTGCAGCGACGGACGCCATCATTCATACCATCGAATCGCATCCCGGTCTGGTCCTAGTGACACTCGGCCCGTTAACCAATGTCGCCTTGGCTTTGCAAAAGCGGCCGGAAATCGCCGGGAATGTTTCGCGCTGCGTAATTATGGGCGGCGCGCCGTGCTGCGAGGGCAACGTGACTCCCGCTGCCGAATACAACATCTGGTGCGACCCTGACGCTGCCAGAATCGTTATGAGAAGTGGGCTTCCCATCGAATTGGTGGGCTGGCATCTTTGTCGTGGTGCTGCGGTCCTCAGTTCCTCGGATATCCTGCATGTTCGAAGCCTTGCGAACCCTGTCGCCGAGTTCGCGATCGAGTGCAACGGCCTGGCACGGAAAGCCTATTTTGTGCAAACGGGGGAACACGGAATCTGTTTGCCGGATCCGGTCGCCATGGCCGTAGCCCTGGACCCGTCGATTGTGACCGCCGAATCGGAGCATTTCGTCGAGATTGAGACGGAAAGTGAACTTACGCACGGAATGACCCTAGTCGATCGCCTCAACGTCGCAAATGACGAACGCAACCGCCACATTTGGGCCGAAACGCTTGCCGCAGGCCATAAAGCTAAGGTCGTGTGGGCGATCGATAATGCCCGCTGGAAGCAAGCACTATACAACGCGCTTAGGTAGTCTTGGGGTCACCCTCGTTTCAACGAGTTCATAAAGCCGTGCTAATTCACTGAACTCTACCCAATAATTTGATTGTCAGCAGACTTAGAAAATGGCATCGTCTCTTGACCAGGGAACGGTCCAGATGAGACTCCCGAGGGCGGGGTTAGACGGTCGGGTGCATACCCGTAAACGACAAAAGAAGCGCGGCAAAGAACGAAAGCGGTTACGTCCGGAACTGCTGCTGCGTTTGCATCTCCGCAGTAACCCAGCGTCTCTTTGCCTGGTACGCGCAGCCTTGCAACGAGCAACCGAACTGCTCCGATTCCCGGAAACCGATTCGCGTGCCATTGTACGTTCTGTCGACGAAGCCCTGGCGAATGTGATTCGTCATGCCTACAAAGGAAAGTCAGACCTTCCAATCCAGGTCATTTGCAGCCGCCTGATCTCTGGCACCGGCAAAAAAGTCGTGGGGCTCGAAATTATCCTCGTGGATCAAGGCGTTCCTGCCGACCTCAAAAAGCTCCACGGCAGACCCTTGGACGAAATTCGCCCAGGCGGCTTGGGGCTGCATTTTATAAGGCAGTCCATGGACATAACGGATTTCCGCCGAAAAAACGGCCGAAACCTGTTGCGCTTGGTTAAATATCTACCGTCGTCCGAACCGCAAGCAAAGGTCCAAGGAGACTAGACTGTGCAGATTGTAGCCCGACCTACAGAAGACGGCGTGATCTTCGATATTTCCGGCGATATCGATCTGGCCAATTCGCCAGAGATGCGGAAAGTGCTTTTGGGCGAGATCAAGGGAAAGCATGACCGCAAAGTTTTCCTCAATCTCACCAACGTCCGCTACATCGACAGCTCTGGAATCGCCACGCTCGTTGAGGCCTTGAAAGCGTCGCGGGACAATGGTGGCCGCTTGATCTTGTACGGCCTGAATCTCTCCGTCAGAGAAGTCATGGAGCTTTCGCGATTACAAAAGATTTTCGAGATTTACGTTACCGAAGAGCAGGCAATTTCTTCCTAACGGGCTAAACTTTGCTGACGGGTAGCGGCTTACGTGGAACTCGTTCAAAAAATCGGTTCCTCCGTTCTGGGCGGGCTCGACTACGTCGGTTCCCTGACTACTCTCTCACTGCGTGCCGCTTATTTCACTTTCATTGGGCCCTTCCAAGGCAAACCGGCCCGCATCCAGAGCTCCGTTTCGCAGGCCATGGAAGCTGGCGTTCGAGCGCTTCCGATCTTGTCTTTGATTACATTTTTTATCGGTTTGATCTTGGCGCTCCAGGCTGCCTATGAATTGCGACGATTTGGAGCTATGAGTTTCGTTGCCAGCGCCGTGGCCATTTCCATGACGCGGGAATTGGGACCCCTGATCACCGCGGTAATTGTGATCGGGCGCTCGGGTTCCGCCTTTGCCGCCGAAATTAGCACCATGAAAGTCACCGAGGAAATTGACGCGCTGGAAACCATGGCCATCGACCCCATCGGATTCCTGGTGGCCCCAAAGTTTGTCGCCATGATTCTCATGCTGCCCTGCTTAACCATTTGGGCCAATTTCATGGGTATTCTTGGTGGCTCGTTGTTCGGCGTATTGAAGGCTGACTTCACCTTTCAGCGCTACATTACTGCTTCTTTGGACGCTCTTTTCTTGCGCGACGTGGTGACAGGACTGGTCAAAAGCGTGATGTTTGGCATCACCATCACTGCCGTAGGCTGTCAGGAAGGTTTTAACACCTTAGGGGGCGCCGAGCAGGTTGGCCGGTCCACCACCAAAGCGGTAGTAGTCTCTATTTTTCTTGTGATTTTGGTGGACCTGGTCTTTACAATGCTCTTTTTCGTTATAGCGCCAGAATAGGACCATGAGCGAACCAACAACCATCTCGCCTCCGCGCGACGACTTCTCCGGCCCTATGATCTCCATCCGCGAACTGCGAGTTAGCTATGACGGCGGCCGCGAAATTCTTCATGGCATCAGCTTCGATGTGCAGCGCGGCGAAACCATGGTCATCCTGGGCGGCTCTGGTTCCGGAAAGAGTACACTTCTGCGTACCCTGGTTGGCCTTCAGAGCCCGACTTCCGGAGAGGTCTGGATCCGCGGCAAAAATTTTTTCGCCATCTCAAATGAAGAGAGGGATGCGATTCGCATAGGTCTCGGAATGTCCTTCCAAGGCGGCGCTCTCTTCGGATCTATGACTGTGGGTGAGAATGTCGCCCTGCCACTGGTGGAGCACACCAAGTTAGAGCGCTCCACTGTCGAGATTATGATTCGCTTGAAACTCGACCAGGTCGGATTGTCCGGTTTTGAGGAGTATCTTCCGTCGCAGTTGAGCGGCGGCATGAAGAAGCGTGCGGCTGTGGCACGCGCTCTTGCTATGGATCCGGAAATCCTTTTCTTCGACGAACCGTCCGCCGGTTTGGATCCGATCATTGCCGCCGGGATCGATCAATTGATTCTGGAGCTGAAGAAGGCTTTTCACATGACCATCATCGTGGTCACCCATGAACTCGCGAGCGCCTACCTGATTGCCGATCGTATGGTTTTGATTGACAAAGGAGATCTCGTGGCTATGGGTACCGTCCCAGAGATGCGCAACAGCAAGCATCCCAAGGTGCGCCAATTTTTGGATCGCGTGCCTGAACCTGCCGTGGCACAGGAATTGGATTATCTGCAAATGCTGACGGAACCGTCGTCGAAACAGGGCGGCGGGAGTCCGGGGAAGAGCAGGTAGGAATGCAAGCGAGGCGAGAGCAGGTCTTTGTTGGGCTGTTTGTAATCATTGCGGCGGTCTTGTTGGTCTTCACCGTTTTTGCATTGACCGGTGTTTTTGCCCGTTCGACAAGGAACTTCAATACCAAGTTTCACAACGTAGCCGGTTTAGACACCGGGGCGACGGTTCGCTTTGAAGGTGGACCGAAAATCGGACGCGTGGAATCGATTTCCATTGATCCCCAGGATTCCTCACAGATGGACATGCAATTTAGTGTGAAAAGCGATGTTCCGGTAAAGACCGACAGCCACGTTTCGATTCTTAGTTTCAGCCCACTGGGCGACAATCACTTGGAAGTTAAGGCGGGATCGCCCAGCGCTCCCTTAGCTCCAGAGGGCGCCTATTTGCTGTCCGAGCCCTATGTCGGCTTTAACGATCTGACTGCACAAATTAACGGCCTGGCCCCTCAGGCGCGGGTTTTACTGGCGAATTTGAACGATCGAGTGACCCAATTGAAAGTGACCGTCGATCGGGTCAACGATCTTTTGAATGACAAGAATCGGCAGAATGTTTCGGCGACCTTGTCCGATCTTCACGGCACGATTGCAGAAAATCGCCCGCAAATACGGACCACGATAAACAACATTGATGCCGCAACACAGAAGCTCGAGCCCCTTTTGAACCAGGTGCAGAAGACCATGGACCAGGCCCATGCCACGTTGCAAAAGGTCGACGCCTTGGTCGGAGACAACAAGCAAGATATTCGCGCCTCGGTCATCAAGCTTCGGGAATCCCTGGAAAAGGTCTCAATCATTACCTCAGAACTGCAAACCTTGCTTGATAACAATGACTACAACATTGATGAACTCCTGAATAACTTGCGTGTTGTATCGGAAAACTTGCGGCAGTTCACCGACACCATAAAAACGCGCCCGGCCAGCCTGGTAATCCCCGGTAATGCGCCGGATCGCAAGCCTGGAGACAAGCCATGAGAACCCGTACGCGCCTCCCCAAGAACGATGTAGCGTCGAACTTCATGGCAGTGCGCTGTTCCCGCGAACACGCCGCAGTGGGCGTGCTCCTAGCAATCTCATTGTTATCCATCGGCTGTGGCAGCCCTCGCCCAATCAAGTATTACCAGCTGTCGTATCCGATGAAGCCGTTTGTAGCTCCCGACGCCATAAACACCACTTTAGTCGTTAGCCCCTTCGAAACCTCTCGCCTTTATCTCGACAATCGTATTGTCTACGGGTTCGATTCGCCGGAAATGGGCACCTACCAATACCACCGCTGGGTCGATCCTCCCGCGGAAATTGTTCAGGACGCACTCATACGCGGCCTGCGTTCGACTGGGCAATTCAAGGCAGTGTATCCAGTGCGCGCCAACTCCGGCGGCCCGTTTCTGCTCACGGGAACCCTCTACGATTTCAAAGAGGTTGACGGCGCCAGTGTCGTCGCTCGCCTGAGCTACGACATTCATATGCGAGAGCGCAAGACCGGGGCGACCGTTTGGGATCAGTCCTACAGCCACGATGAGCCCGTCCCGGAAAAGACCGTAACCGCTTTTGTCGTCGCCATGCAGAAAAATGTTCAGCGGAGTGTGCAGGACGTCCAGGCGGGCCTGGAAGAGTATTTCCGGGCGCACCCGTTGCAATGATTCGTCTCACCAAACTGGGCACAGACGGTTTCTTCATTATCCGCGTGAAACAGCCTCGTTTGTCATACACTAACTGAGAGGTCCTTCGAACCAGCACCTATGCCTCCGACAACCATCGATAGGGAAGGGAGTCCACCCTTGCAGCAAGCTGTGAAACCAGCCTTTCCTTTCCTCGATCTCACAGCTCAGTTCGCCTCGATCCGCGAGGAAGTTTTGGCCGCTGTCACCCGCGTGCTCGAGAGCCAACAGTTTATCCTCGGTCCCGAAGTGAAGCATTTTGAGGACCAAGTTGCCAGCAAACTGGGCGCAAAGTTTGCCATTGGCTGCGCCTCGGGGACCGACGCTCTCACTCTAGCGCTCATGGCCGCTCGCATTGGAGCAGGCGATGAGGTCATAACCACTCCTTTTAGTTTTGTCGCAACCGCGGGTTCGATTGCACAAGTTGGCGCCCGCCCTGTTTTTGTCGACATTGATCCTGTTAGCTTCAATCTCGCCCCCGGCAAGATTAAGCAGGCCATCACCCCGAAAACACGAGCCATACTGCCGGTGCATCTCTTCGGCCTTCCGGCGGATCTCGATCCTATCCTGGCTATCGCCAAAGCCAACAATCTCCTGGTCATTGAGGATGCAGCACAGGCCATCGGGTCCAGCTACAAAGGCCGTTTCACAGGCACGTTAGGCGACTTTGGCTGTTTCAGTTTCTTTCCTTCGAAGAACCTGGGCGCAGCCGGCGACGGAGGGCTGATTACCACCAACGATCCTGAGATGGCCGAGCGCCTGCGAATGATTCGCGTCCACGGCAGCAAAACCAAATATTCCCACGAGGTTCAGGGCATAAATAGCCGGTTGGACGCATTGCAGGCGGCGATTCTCAGCGTCAAACTTCGCCACCTTGACACCTGGGCAGCGCGCCGCGCAAATCATGCCGAGCGGTACCGCCACCTGTTCGAACAAAAAGGTCTGGCGCATTTTGTAAGCTGTCCCCCCAATCCGGCGGCTTCGTTTCACCACGTCTATAACCAGTTCACGATCCGCGCACAACGGCGCGACCAGCTTGAGGAATTTCTGGCCAATCTCGGAACTCCCTCCGAAATCTATTACCCTCTCTGTCTCCACCTGCAAAAAGCATTTTCGTATCTGGGCTATCGGGCTGGCCAGATGCCGGTTGCCGAACGAGCTAGCCAAGAAGTGCTCTCGCTACCGGTGTTCCCCGAACTGACAGAGATTCAGCAGGACGCGGTTGCAGAGGGCATTCAGAAATTCTACTCAAGCCAAAAATAGATAGACCAAAACGTAGAAACCGCGTCGACTTATGTTTCTACCGCTGAATCTCTTTACACCGGCGTTGTATTTTGCAGCGGGCCGCCCATAGCACGCACTCTTATGTATTCGTGGGACTTAGTGGCATGCGCTGAATTTTTCACATTGCCCTGGTTGACAAATTAAGCGACCTACAAATTCCGTCTCCCCAGTTCCAGGCCTCCCTCGACAACGTAAGTCTCCCTTTCCTATGGGATTACGCTCTTGGCCGCTGGTATTCGCTATTTGGACCCCGAATTGCCATTTCTAGAATTGGAAATTAGATGTGGGCCAAAAGAGGAGGCCGGCTATGACAGTCATTCTGATGCTCGCAATGTTCGCCATCTTTCTCACCATCGACTATCTGCGAAAGGGCAGAGAAGCAAGAGAGACGGAAGCAGCTCGGGAAGAAGCCGCATCCGTTGCGCCACGGGTACTCCCAACGATCGTGGCCGGGTTTGAATTGCCGGAAAATCGTCGTTATCACCAGGGGCACACATGGGCTCTGCAAGAAAGCCCCACGTTGGTCCGTGTGGGTATCGATGACTTCGGCGCGCGCTTAGTCGGCAAGATCGACGAAATAAACCTGCCAAAGCGTGGCCAGTGGGTCCGGCAAGGCCAGAAATTCGCAACACTGGTGCGCGACGGACAAAAAACCGAGTTGGTTTCGCCGGTGGAAGGTGAAGTCACCAACGTCAACGACGCGCTCAGTTCAAACGCCGCTATGCTCAACAATGATCCCTATGGCCAAGGCTGGTTTGTCTCCGTCCTTTCCCCCGACCTCCCCACCAGTTTCCGAAACCTCCTGAATGGTTCATTAGCTCGCAAGTGGATGGCCGAAGCTTCCAGTCATCTGCAGGCGCGCATACCAGCGCTCGCTGGCGCAGTGGCCCAAGATGGAGGCGTGGCCGTGCACGATCTGACGGTTCAAATGCCCACCGCCAAGTGGGCCGAGATCACTCGCGAATTCTTCTTCACTTGATTGGGTTACCTGTGATTTTTCAAGAGGTTGTCCATTCGATTTGACTCGGAGAAGCTGGTTGTGACGAGCAACTAGGTTTCTTTGGAGGAAATCGAATGGACATTCATAAGAATGCCCGACTCAGCTTCCGCAGTCGAGAGAGTCTAGCTAAGTTTGTAATCGATCAGGGGGCCACGCGGAAGGCGGCTGCAGCCGCCTTCCGCGTCAGCGCCAAGACGGCCGCCAAGTGGATTGTCCGGTTCCGCGTCGCTGGACTCGATGGATTGCTGGACCGCAGTTCGCGGCCTCATCGCAGCCCGCGCCGTTTGCCCGACAGTCTCGCCGACCAGGTCGTCCAGTTGCGTCGCCAGCGTTTGCCCGGCTATTTGATCGCTCACCGCACCGGGCTTAGCCCGGCTTCCGTCAGCCGCATTCTGCGCCGCGCCCGGCTGAGCCGTTGGCGTGACTTGGACCCGCCACCCCCGGTACAGCGCTACGAGCATCCCGTACCCGGCGATCTGCTGCATCTCGATATCAAAGGCATGACGCGCTTCTCGGAGGTCCGTCGCCGTGCCGATGGCCGCTTGCGTGGCAAGCAAAAACATCCCGGCTTCCTGGCCCTCCATGTGGCTATCGATGACCACTCCCGCATCGCATTCACGCAGATGCTGCCCGACCAGAAGGCCGAAACCACCATCGGCTTCCTGCACGCGGCCATAGAGTTCTTCGCCACGCACCGGATCAGCATTCGCGCCCTGCTCACCGACAACGGCTCCTGCTACCGGTCCGCACCGTTTCGCCAAGCTTGCTCGCGTATGCACATCAAACATCACCGCACCAGACCCTACACTCCCAGAACCAACGGAAAAGCCGAGCGCTTTATCCAGACCGCTCTCAGAGAGTGGGCCTACTCCCAGCACTGGCCCAACTCCGACCAGCGCGACCTAAAACTCCAGCTCTGGACCGACTACTACAACCACCAGCGACCCCATGGTAGCCTCAACTACATGCCGCCCATCAGCCGCTCCGGCGATGGAACAACGTCTTGACCATCTACAGTTACCCTCTTTCCCAATCTAGTTTAGCCGAACTCAGCCCCGCCAGTCAGACGGGGTCTGAGTCGTTTTGGAGATACCGTCCTGTATAGAATCTTCACTGCTGAAAACGCTTACAGTAGAATGTGACGGAGGTCACCTTGGCCCGTGCCAGACCTCACTGGCCTACCCCTAGTTTTCGGGCAAACTCTTGCTAGGCCACCGACTATGCGGAAGGATTCAGCTCTGGCGTTGTCATCCGTGTTGAACTTCTACGCAGTGTGCAGAGTTTAAATTTCATCGTTTTGCCCAAAGTTTCGAATCATCCGCCTAGTTAGCCTTTCGTAAGAAAGGCACCCGCTCCTGGGGCAGCAATGAGTACCACCGTTTTCCGGTCCCTCACCGAAAGTCCTTCTCGAGGGGAGAAGGTCGCTCCAGGGAGTATTTCGCTTATGAGTAAGGGCATTCTTTACGATGCGACTTTATGCATCGATTGCAAAGCGTGTGAAAAGGCCTGCGCCGACCACCACGGTCTTCCTTACGATGACAATATTGCGGCGGAAGAGAAGCAGTCGGATCACAAATACACCGTTGTTTTGGCAAAGAACGATAAGTATATGCGCCGCTTGTGCATGAACTGCCAGGATCCCACGTGTGCCTCGGTGTGTCCCGTCGCCGCGCTTCGTAAGACCAGCCTTGGACCCGTGACCTACGATGCTTCGCGCTGCATTGGGTGCCGCTATTGCATGATGGCCTGCCCATTTTCGGTTCCCAAGTATGAATGGAGCAAAGCGCTGCCCCTGGTACGCAAATGCGACATGTGTGCAGATCGTGTGTCCGCTGGGCTACCCGCATCCTGTGCCGAAGCTTGCCCCACGGGCGCCACAAAATTTGGGGAACGTGATGACTTGATTGGCGAAGCCAAGGATCGCATCGCCAAATCACCAGGTCAGTATGTGAACCACATCTACGGGCTTCAGGAAGTGGGCGGTACATCGGTCCTTTTGCTCTCCAGCGTGCCTTTTGAAACTTTTGGGTATCGCACCGACCTGAGCGGCGAAGCGCTTCCAGGGCTCACTGGGCACGTCCTCTCGCATCTTCCCGACGTAGTCGCAATCGGCGCCGTGGCGCTCGGAGGCATCTGGTGGCTCTGCAACCGTAAAGAAGAAGTGGCTGCAGCGGAAGGGCGCACAGCGCCGAGCAAGGCCTAGGAGGAAAACGGGAATGTTCAAGGTGAAAATCACGTTTTGGCGCGTGGTGCTCGCAATTCTGTTGGTCGCCGGCGCCTACGCTACAGTGCTACGTTTCTTCCGTGGTTTGGGAGCGTCCACCAACCTGACCGACGCGTTCCCCTGGGGCATTTGGATCGGCTTCGACGTGATGTGCGGAGTCATGCTTGCGGCCGGAGGGTTCACGCTAACCGCCGCCGTGTACATATTCAACTTAAAAAAGTTCAAGCCGATCGTTCGGCCCACGGTACTCACAGCGTTTCTGGGCTATCAGTTGGTCGTCGTGGCCTTGCTGTTCGATCTGGGGCGCAGCTATCGTATCTGGCACCCGCTGGTTATGTGGAATCCTCATTCTGTCATGTTCGAAGTAGCCTGGTGCGTTATGTTGTACTCGATCGTTTTGTCTTTGGAATTCGGAGGCGTGCTGTTCGAGCGCTTTAAGCTCTTTCACCTGCTTCGCATCCAAAAAATGTTGCTGATCCCCCTGGTGATTGCCGGCGTGTTGCTTTCCACGTTACATCAATCCTCGCTCGGCAGTTTGTACTTGATTGTGCCGAACAAGCTCTACCCTTTCTGGTATTCGCCTATCCTGCCCATTCTTTTCTTCATTTCCGCGATTTGCGTGGGCTTGGCCATGACCATCTTTGAATCCTCCATGAGCGCCAAACATTTTGGGAAACAACTCGAGCTCCCATTGATCCAGTCACTGGGTCGCACTCTGCTCGTCATGCTCTGCATTTACGCGGTCGTGCGGTTCGAGGATTTGCTTCATCGCGGAGCTTTGCCACTGCTCAGCAAGCCCGGCACGGAACGAACGCTATTTATCGTGGAAATTCTTCTGGTGGCCGTTGCTCCCATCTCCCTGCTGTTAGTCCGCAAAGTGCGTGAAAGTGCCGGCGGCTTGTATCTTGCCGCTGTGCTTTGTCTCCTTGGGTTCGTCACCAACCGTCTGAATGTGGCCATTACCGGGATGGAAGCTGCTTCCGGACACCACTATTTCCCAAAGTGGACGGAAATGGCGGTCACCCTCGCCATCATCGCCTCTGGCTTTTTCGTCTTTGCCATTTGCGTCAAATATTTGCCCATTTTCAGTCACGAGGTTGTCAGAGAACAGGTCGTCGAAGTGGAAACCTTTCGGAGTGAAATGCCTGAGCTATCGAATGTCGAAATTTCATGACAAGTCGAGTGCCGCGCAACGCTGGACCCGGATCGCCAGCAGTCTCAGCGGCAAACTGCTTGTCTTGCTCGTATCGTCCATGGCCGTGGTATTCGGTGTCCTCGGCTACCTGAACATTCAGCTTCATCGCCACCATCTGGAACGCGATGCCCTGGCCGACGCAGCGCGCACCAGCGGCGTCATTAAACGGAACACTTCGTACTACATGCTCCGTAACCAGCGCGATGGCCTATATCACATCATCACCGAATTGGCCGATGCTCCCGGCATGGTGCGCATTCGCATCATCAACAATCAAGGCCGTATCAGTTTCTCTTCGGACCCAACCGAAATCACCAAGTTCGTCGACCGAAACATGAGAGCCCAAGACAATCAGCCCACCGGCGAAAACGCCATCGATTTGGCGAACTTGAAAGAAAGCTTCCACACTTATCGATTACCGAACCACCAGCGGGCCCTCGGCGTTGTTGATCCCATCGAAAATTCTTCCGCTTGTAGCACAGCCGAATGCCACGCACATCCGGCGGAAGCGAAGACCTTAGGTATCTTGGACACGAACATATCTCTGGCCAGCAGCGAACGAAGTGTGGCCGAGAGCACCCGCCAGGTGATCATCTATACTGTACTTGCGATTCTTGGTGTCGCCATCCTCATTACTGCGTTTGTCCGCCACATGCTCGGAGAGCCGCTGGTTGCTCTAAGTGAAGGCACTCGCCGCATTGGCTCCGGAGAACTTGGCTATCAAATTCATCTTAACTCCAGTGGGGAATTGCAGGACCTCGCCAATTCATTCAATACCATGAGCTCCCAGATTCGCGAAGCCCACGACGAAATTAATGCCTGGAATCGTACCCTCGAAGAACGAGTCGAGCAGAAGACCAGAGAACTCAGCGGTGCCCAGGAGGAAATGCTACGCGTCGAGCGCATGGCGTCTATTGGTAAACTCGCAGCCGTCGTAGCCCACGAAATCAACAATCCTCTCGCGGGCATTCTCACTTATTCGAAATTGCTCAAGAAGCGTCTCAGCAAGGAGCCCACGCCTAACGCCGAAAATATCAGCATGCTCGACTTAATGGAATCCGAAAGCCGCCGCTGTGGCGAAATTGTCAAAAACCTTATGACCTTCGCGCGGCCGACGTCCATGAATAGGGAACCGTCCGATCTAAACGCGGTCATCGATCGCTGCGTACGCCTGGTTCAGCATCAACTCACCCTGAAAAACATTGAGCTGCACCTGAACCTCAACAGCGAACTTCCCGCCGTTCGTTGTGATCCCGGACAGATCGAGCAGGTCCTATTGGCTTTGGTGATGAACGCAATTGACGCGTTGCCCTCTGGCGGGAATCTCTCTCTGGCGTCACGTGTGGCCAATTCAGATACGGTCCAATTGGAAGTCCGCGATGACGGTGTCGGCATGCCCCGCGACGTGCTTGCCAAGATGTTTGAGCCTTTTTTCACCACCAAGGAGCACGGCCGGGGTCTCGGTTTAGGTCTGGCCATTAGTCGCAACATTGTTGATCGGCATGGTGGTCGGATTGATGTTGTATCCGAACCCGGCCACGGAACGGCTTTCACCATCACTTTGCCGCTGCAGTCCACTGCTGTCCTGAAGACTGAAACGATCGGAACGGTGGAACGAGGAGTATAACCATGGCTACAAAAGCGAATTTGCTCGTCGTTGACGACGAACTAATCGTCCGCGATTCACTGGATAAATGGTTCCATGAAGAAGGTTACGACGTTGCCGTCGCCGAAAGCGCCCACGATGCGCTGGCGAAAATGGCCGCGAAACGCTTCGATCTGGCACTTGTGGACATTAAAATGCCCGGAACCGATGGCGTGGAACTCCAGCGCCGCATGCATGAAATCGACCCGGATATGTTGGTCATTATCATGACCGGATACGCGTCGGTAGAGACCGCCGTCGCCGCGCTCAAAAACGGTGCCTACGACTATGTCTCCAAGCCGTTCGACCCCGACGATATCGCGCACACCGTGCACAATGCCCTTTCCCATCAGCGCGTCCAATTGGAAAACGTACGCCTGCGAGAGACCGTCGCGTCCGTAGTCAGACCTCAGCAAATCGTCGGCCAGAGTCCCGCCATGGTGCGCGTCTTCGAGGCCATCCAAACCGTTGGCCCCACCGACGCGACCGTGCTGATCACCGGCGAAAGCGGCACCGGAAAAGAACTGTGCGCCCGCGCCATTCACGCTGCCAGCCCGCGCCACTATAATCCTCTGGTAGTAATCCACTGCGGCGCGCTCACCGAAACGCTGTTGGAGAGTGAACTCTTCGGTCATGAGAAGGGCGCGTTTACTGGCGCACAGTATCGCAAGAAGGGCAGCTTCGAAGTTGCCGATGGCGGCACGATCTTCCTCGACGAGATCGGTGACATCAGCCTGAAAACGCAAACCGATCTCCTGCGTGTTTTGCAAGAGCGTGAAATTACACGTGTTGGCAGTACTCATGCCATTCACGTGGATTTTCGTTGCATTGCCGCGACCAACAAGGATGTGCAGAAGCTCGTGGACGATGGTAGTTTCCGCCCGGACCTTTTCTATCGCCTGAACGTCTTCCAGATTCAATTGCCTCCTCTTCGCGACCGCAAGGGAGACATCCCCATCCTCGTCGAGCATTTCATCCGCAAGTTCTCGGCTTCCATGAATAAGCGCATTACCCGGGTGGCGCCAGCGGCAATGGCTCTGCTCGACCGTTACCAGTGGCCCGGCAACGTCCGCGAACTCGAGAACGCTATCGAGCGTGCCATGGTGGTCGCCCAGGAACCGGAGATCCGCGAGGAGGATTTTGCGTTGCGGCTCCCCGTCGCCGAGAGCGCCTCACGGACTCTCGATGACGTCGAGCGCGATCATATCCTGTCTGTTCTCCAGGAATGCAAAGGCAATCAAACGTTGGCCGCTGAAGTCCTCGACATCGACCGCGTTACCCTTCACAACAAGCTCAAGAAGTATGGCTGGAAGCGAGAGGCGGCGACTGCCACGTGAATCAAATCCAGCTTTTACCGTTCGGCTCAGTTCCCGCTGAACTATTGGCGGAGCTTCGTAACGGTCTAAGCCGGGAATTTCTGCTGCCCTGTAAAATACTCCCCGCAGAACCAGAACCGCGTTTCGCGTTTAATGTCACTCGTCAGCAGTATCTTTCCACGGAGATCCTAGCCCGTATGGTCAAACGAGACGTGCCGGACAGCGCGCGCCTGTTGGGCGTAACCCTGGTGGATCTGTACATCCCCATCCTGACGTTTGTTTTCGGGGAAGCGCAATTACAGGGGAGTTGCGCCCTGGTGTCCGCGCATCGTTTGCGCCAGGAATTCTATGGCCTCCCTGCCCATCCAAGCTTGTTTGCAGACAGGCTGCTCAAAGAGGCGGTTCACGAGCTTGGCCACACGCTCACACTGCCACATTGTGACGATTACCAATGCGTGATGGCGTCTTCGCACGGAGTGGAATGGATTGATCTAAAGTCCGCCAGCTTCTGCAACCCCTGCCGCTCTCGCGTCCGGCGTAGTCACACCGTGGGTGCAAGCCTCTAGTCAGATGGGAGTGCCTCGAGAATTGCATATGGTGGGTGCGCGTCATCCGGAGTTAACCACGAATGACCCAAGCGAGTGGCAAAACCCTCAATACATATCTGTAGGATCGATCTTCTTACCGCTCAACCCCAATTGCAGTACTTCTATGTTCTCCGGCCGGTCGAATACCTTTCCCGGCAGCCAATGCTTGATCAAAATGCGGAAACCCCCGTATGCAATACCGGTCACGGTCGCGACCACCACGAAGAGAATCGTAAACACGAAAATCTTGTACAACATTCGTACCAATGGTGGATCCGTATACGTCTGGTGCGGCTCGTTCCAGGTCACTTCCGTTTCATAATTCACTTGGTCTCGAATCGCTTGCGCGTAGTGCGGCGACGGCGCTCCGAATACCACCGACAGAAGGGAAGCCTTGCGTTCCACGGTTACACCCGCGCGCTTGGCCGCTTCTGGAAGCGCGTCTTCCAGGTGATGCAGGTGATTTTCCGCGACCTGAGGCGTGGGGTAATCCAGCAGCAGAAGGATTCCTCCAGCCTTTTCTCCTTGATACCGCGCCAAAATCGCTTCCGCCCCATTATCAAATCCCACTTCTCTGGCCAGATCCGCGTAAGCCCCCTCATTCAAGGTGGTCATCGCTGCTCGAAATGCTTCGGGGCCGAGCGCATACTTCTCCGAACCAAACACTCGCCACTCCGTGGGCAAGTAATTTTTCAGCGGAGGGTAGGGAGTTGGATCCGCCTTGGACTTCAGCGCGCCTACTAAGTCATTCAGGCTCTGAGGATTTACGTTTGGGGATAGCGTGGCTTGCACCACAAAATTGCCAATCAGGATTCGCCCATCATTCTGACTAAGCGCCGAGCTATTCCCGACTCCCATATTTCGCATGCCGGGTGCCAGTAAGAATGTATAAAACTCGTAGGCGCTGCTGGGATCCTGCAGCTTAAACACACGCAAATTCACTTCGTTTTGCCCATTCCGATACGACCGTTGCTCGAGACCCCGCAGTTCTGATTCTTTCAATACCGGTTCGGCGTCTGTTCCTTGCGCCCAATTGGGTCCGAGGTCCTTTAGGGTGATAGTTTTTGCCGGACCTTCCGCTTGCCAGGCCCCGAAGTGATCAGGCAAGATGCCGGTCTGTGCGCGCACACCTCCGCAGAGACACGCAGCCAACACAAATCCAACCATCAACTTTCGCATGGCGACCTTTTTGTTAGATGCCAACAGCTTACTTTTGGTTCCTGGATTGTTCAACTGTGGGGACCACCGGCGTGCGCCCGGGACGCGCAGCACTGTCCATGGCCATGCTGTTTAAGCTTTCCAAGTACGCAGCCACGCCTTGGAAGACGCCTTCCGCGATGTGTTGCCGATGTTCCGGCTTCTTCATCAGTTGTTCGTCGGATGGGTTGCTCAAGAACGAAATCTCCGTAAGGATTGACGGCATATCCGCTCCGATCAGCACCACAAACGGGGCCTTCCGAACACCGCGGTTCCTCACCGGCCGGGCCGTTCTCTGGATTCTTTTCGAAAGAGATTCCTGCACGTCCTCGGCGAATTCCTTTGATTCGTCGATTTTCTCCGTGCGCGCGATCTTCTTTACCAGATCTTCGAGATCGTGAATACCTTCTTGCGACACGGCATTTTCTCGAGCCGCCACTTCCATCGCCTCGGGTGAGCCCTTCAAGTTCAAGTAGTACGTCTCCACTCCGCGTGCGCCGTGATCGGGGCTGGAGTTCGCGTGAATCGATACGAACAGGTCGGCCTTTGCATCGTTCGCAATCCGCGTGCGCTCTTCCAGCGGTATAAACGTATCGTCCGAGCGCGTGTACACCACATCCGCTCCCGGCAATTTCTGCTCGATCAGCTTTCCTAACCGCAGCGCCACGTCCAGACATAAATCTTTCTCCATCAAGCCTGTGGGTCCAATCGTTCCAGTGTCATACCCGCCGTGTCCCGCGTCGATCACGATTCGGCTGATCTTCAACCCTAGTGTGCGGGTCAATGTCGATTGTCCGTCACGAGTCCGCATCGGAGCCGCCACTGGCTGCACCAGTTCCGGTTTATTCTTCGCGTTTGTCGACCTTGTCAGCGAAGTCTTGGTCGGCTCCGGCACCATCTTTGGGCTGGACGTATCTGGCGCATCTTTGTCCATCACCACGTCGCTAATTTGTTCGCCTAATACCGCTGCTTTCGTCGTTTGCGCAACCGGATCTTCCTCGGTTACCTGCCCCGGGCCGTCCGTTACGATGCTCCTCACATTGCGAGCCGATTCCGTTGCGCTGCCCTTCGGGTTCGCACCGGCATTGCCATATAACTCGATCACCAGACGCGTCGGTTTCTTGCCCAGCGAAACCGCGTAATCTCGCACCGAGCTCACGTCGAGCACCACTCGCACCACATTCGAATGGTTCTGCGCTACGCGCACCTTTGTCAGCAGACTGCCACTGACACGCACATTTGCCCGAACCAATGCAGGGCTGAGCCGCGCCGCGTGCAAATCGAAAAAGATGCGGTCTGGATTGGCGATCCGCCCAGAGGTGTACTGAACCGAGTCCTCCAGATCGATAATCACTTCAGTGCTGTCTGCTGTTACATTCGTCCGGATTTTCTGCACCTTGGGCACGGCCACCAGCTTAGCTGGCTCGCCTCCGCTCATCGTTTTTCGGGCATCCACGGAAACTGGCTCGGGCTTTGGCAACATAGTTGTTTCCGGAGTGGTGCTGGGTGGAGCAGGCCGCGGCGCAACCTCGCCAGTCTCCGCACTTTTCCTCAGTGTCAATTCCGCCAGTGCTTCTTGCACCTCGCGCTTGTGCGGAGATTGCGGGAACTTCCTTGCAAATTCGTGGTACGTGTTGGTCGCGCCTGCCAGATCGCCAAGCTGATCTTTCTGCAAGCTCGCCAGCCGTAGCATCGCTTCCTGCACATGCTTGCTGCTGGGGTAATCATGAATCAAATAGGCGTAGGTGTCCGCGGCGGTCTGGTAATAACTTCGGCCGAATCGGTCCCCCATCTCTGTATTGAGTTCCGCCACCGCAAACAGCGATTCCGGCACCTCGACCGCGCGCGGCGTGATCATGTACACCCGCTGGTAACCCGCAACCACCTTTTTGTATTCCGCCAGAGTCCGTTGATCCGGCGCCTTATTGTTCAGCAGCGCGCGCAACTCTTCGGCTCGTGCATACTGCGACGTTGCCGCTTCCAGCTTCAGGCTGGAAGCCGTTGTGGTGGCCGCGATGGGGGAGGGAACTAAGCACAGCGCCAGAATCGCAATACCCAGCGAAACGACGGCGAACATCTTGTGGAAATTTTTTCTTCCCCGGTTCATGCCCGCTCCATCAATCGCTGGCAACATCCCCATTTCAGTAGTCATTCGTGAAAACGGTTCTTCCGCTGGGCTCGACCGTACGGCGGATCGCATTCGCCCGTGTATATGCACTGTCGAGCCGTCCGGATCCTGGCCGGAAGTACGCCTCCTGTACTCGCTGCACGTAGTTCCGAGTTTCCCGGAACGCCGGAATCCCATGAGCGCGGTCCACCGCGCCTTCTCCGGCATTGTATGCTGCCAGAGCCAAATCAAGGTTCCCGTTGTAGCGCTCCAGCAAAGTCTTCAAGTACCTAACCCCTGCGTCCACATTTTGTTTCGGGCTGAAGGCGTCGTTCACTCCAAACCTCTGCGCCGTCGTGGGAATCAATTGCATCAAGCCCAAAGCGCCTTTTCGCGAAACCGCCGAGGGGTTCCAGTTGGACTCTGTTTCGATTACCGCGCGTACCAGTGCCGGATCCACCTGGTGCCTCTCCGCAGCTTCCCTCACCAGCCTTTCCGCCCCGTCTCTGTCGACGCTCACCGCCGGTCTGTTCTCGCCCGTGAAGGAATGTTCCACTGGCATATAAATGTTTTGGCGTGGCTTAGCTGCGACTGATCGTACCGGAGGCGGCTCCGCATTGATGAAGAAACGCCGTCCCGATTGGTCGGTCATTGCCGTAATCTGCGCATGTGTGGATCTTGGCGCAGCCAGCAGGGCAGCAATGCCAATGCAAGACAATATTCCTCCGCGTATCAGTCGAGTTCGAGAACTTGGCCTAGGGGAAGGCATTGGTTTGTACGCTGTACCCGCACATCTACGTTTCCCTCGGATTCATCCAGAGGGTTGGCACAATTTGTTCTCTATCCTGTGCCTGTACGCAAGTATTGGTAATTCCTATGCTTGCGAAGGCAAGGTTCCGGCGCTGCCCCTGATTATAGCAACGGTTCCAGGAAGGAGGGGACGCTCTGCAAGGCACTTTTTAAAGCCGATGTGTCTTTTCCGCCAGCTTCTGCCAAATCGGGTCGGCCCCCGCCGGAGCCCCCCACTTGCTTTGCCAGCGTCTGTATCAGCTTGCCGGCGTGGACCTTAGCTGTCAGGTCTTTGGTAACCCCCGCGATCAGTGCCACTTTTCCGTCTTCCACCATACCCAGCGCCACAACTCCAGAGCCGAGCTTCTGTCTTAAGGAGTCCACCAATTGCCGCAGTCCCTCCCGGTCTACACTCGCCACTTCGGCGGCAACTACCTTCACCCCTTTTACACTCTGGGCCTGTGCAAACAACTCGTCCAATTGGTTCAGGGCACCACGACGTTTTTCCTCGCCCAGTTCCTTCTCGAGCTGCCGCGTCGTATGCGCCAATTTTTCTACTGACGCCAGCAGGGAATCCTCCCCGACGTTCATCTTCTCCGCCAGCGCTTGCAGGAGCTGTGCCTGGTGCTGGTAGTGCCCGATCGCTCCAAGGCCTGTCACCGCTTCGATGCGTCGCACCCCAGCAGCAACTGACTCTTCGCTGACGATTTTCAGCACGCCAATGTCCCCACCGCGCGTCACGTGCGTACCCCCGCACAATTCCTTCGAATAAAAGCCGCGCGGAGCACTCGGGTCCGGAATCGTAACTACCCGAACATTGCTTTCCGGATATTTATCCCCAAAGAAGGCCAGCGCCCCCGAATTCAGCGCATCTTCCAATGGCATCACCCCGGTGTCCAGCCGGGTGTTCAAGCGAATCTCTTCATTCACTTGGTCTTCGATGTCGTGCAGCTCTTCTGTGTCCACCGGCGCGAAATGTGTGAAGTCAAAGCGCAGCCGTTCTGGCGCATTCAACGAACCGGCTTGCTTCACGTGGGTCCCCAGAATATTGCGAAGTGCTGCGTGAACCAGGTGGGTTCCGGTGTGGTTGCGCATAATGCGCGCGCGCCGTTCCGCATCCGCAACCACCTTCACCCGATCTCCCACGCGCAGTGTCTCATTCGCTCTCACGCGATGCGCAATCAATCCGGCCACGGGATAATACGCTCCCATTACTTCGGCCAGTTCCACAGCGCCAGAATTGTCGTAGAACCCGCCGATGTCGGCCATCTGTCCGCCGGATTCCGCATAGATCACCGTACGATCCAGCACCACCTCCCCACTTTGCCCCGCTTTCAATTCTCCGACTGTGCCTTCCTTCGTGGTAATGGCTTCAATCCGGCAGTCCGTCGCGCGCGTCGCATTGTAAAAATCCGGCTCGGTCCGAAACCGTTCCGCCAGCTTTGCATAAGCCGGATTGGCGCTCTCTTTGTGTACACCCTTCCACGACGCCCGCGCCCTCGTCCGCTGCTCTTGCATTGCCTTCTCGAACCCAGCTTCATCGAACTGCACGCCAAGGTCTCGCGCCGCATCGATGATGAAATCCATCGGCAATCCATAGGTGTCATACAAGCGAAACGCCGCATTTCCTGGGTAAACCGATCCCGTCTTGCCTGCCAACGGCTTCAGCTCCTCTTCCAGCTTGCGCAACCCAATGTCCAGGGTGTGCCTGAAACGTTTTTCCTCGGCCAGCACAATTTCGCGTACGCGGTTCGCCGCTGGATCCAACAACTCCGGATACGCCTTTCCCATGATTTGCCGTACCGTTCCGACCATCTCCGCCAAAAACGGCTGCGTAGCTCCGAGCAAACGTCCGTGGCGAATCGCCCGACGCATGATCTTCCGCAGCACATACCCGCGTCCTTCATTTGAAGGCAATACTCCGTCCGTGATTAGAAATGTCGTAGCCCGCGCATGGTCCGCGATCACTCGCAGCGACGCCGCAGACTGCCGCCGTTCCTCGGCGGCTATTTCTCTCTTCTCGTCAACACCCGTAAGTTGCGCTGCCCGGTCGATCAGGGGCATGAATAAGTCGGTGTCGTAGTTCGAGATCACCCCCTGCAGCACTGCCGTTACCCGTTCCAGGCCCATGCCGGTGTCCACGCACGGCTTAGGAAGGGGAGTCAACTTGCCATTACCCTCGCGGTTAAACTGCATAAACACCAGATTCCAAATCTCCACATAGCGCCCGCAATCACACGGAAACTTGCAATCCGTGTGGCCCAGATCCGACGCCTCCGGCCCCATATCGTAGTGAATCTCGCTGCATGGTCCGCACGGCCCGGTGTCTCCCATGGCCCAAAAGTTGTCCTTCAGCCCGGGGATCGCAAAAATCCGCTCTGCGGGAACGTGCTGTTCCAGCCAGAACTTTTTTGCCTCTTCATCTACTCCCAGCACGTTGCCGGAAACGTCCGCGCCTCCGAACACCGTCACATACAACTTTTCTTTCGCGATGCCGTACCATTGCGGCGAAGTAATCAGCTCCCACGCGTAAGCGATGGCGTCTTTCTTGAAGTAATCGCCAAACGAAAAGTTCCCCAGCATCTCGAAGAACGTGTGATGCCTCTTCGTGAATCCCACATTTTCCAGGTCGTTGTGTTTTCCGCCGGCACGCACGCACTTCTGCGCCGTCGTCGCCCGCGTGTAGTCTCGTTTCTCCAGCCCCAGGAACACATCTTTGAACTGGTTCATCCCCGCATTGGTGAACAGCAGCGTGGGGTCACCATGCGGCACAAGTGAAGACGACCGCACGCGCCGGTGTCCTTTGCTCTCGAAAAATTCCAGGAATTTTTCGCGCACCTCATTCCCGCTAAATTTCCTCTTGTTGCCTTCAGCCGTCACGTCTGCCTCGTTGGACACTTTGGTGGGATCACATGATTATCGCACAAACGGCAGGGCCCTTTACTCTGGCTCGCTCTCCACTTCCGGCACATCTTCATGCGTCACTCGGTGCAACTCCCGCCGGATCAGTTCCGCTGGGAATCCCGCCGCCAGCAGGGAACGATACAGGGAGGCGGTTTTCCTTTCGTCAATCTCTCCTCGCCATAGCCGCAATTTCCGCTCGATGCGCTGCCGCACAACTGCCGCCGGATCCGTCTCCTCTGCGGACGCTTTCAGCGCCGCTTCAATGTGCCGGTCCGGAACCCCTCGCGCTCGAAGTTCTCGGGCGATCCGGAATTGTCCTTGCTTCCTCGATTCGGCTCGATTCCGCGTGAACTGCCGCGCATACCGCGCGTCGTCGATCAAGCCTGCGTGTTTCAATCGCTCCACGACGGTCTTCACCAGCTTTTCGTTCTCGCACCGTCGTGCCAACGCCTTCTTCATTTCCGAAACCGAGTGAGCCCGCCGCATCAGCATCTTGATGGCGGCGTCGTAGAGCTCAGCTTCTGTATCGAACTGCCGGGGTCTGCCAAACATGTGGGAAGCATAGTGGAAGAAGGTGACCTAGGCCAGTGCGGATCAGGCTCACCGGGTGGTGGGGGATAAACATTGGTGCGTGCGCTAGATCACGCACCCTAAATCGGTCCTACTTCACAATATTCCTTGTCAGTTGCTGAAAACAAGGCACTTCGTGCCTCATCCTGTTGGCACGTGAATTGCCATTTCTAGAACCGGGGAGATCTTCACATGGCTTACGTCATCACAGACACTTGCACGAAAGACGAACACTGTATCGAGACTTGTCCGGTCAATTGCATTCATCCCACCAAGGACGAAGCCGATTTCGCCACGGTTCCGCAGCTTTACGTGAATCCCGGCGAATGCATCGATTGTGGCGCTTGTGTGCCCGTTTGCCCGACTGGATCGATCTTTGTCATCGAGGAATTGCCGGAAGAGTCCAAAGCCTTCATCGAAAAGAACGCTGCGTATTACAACTAATCCGGAACTACGGTTTCCGCCCAGGAGTCCTTCCTGCCCAGCGATGGGCTCCTGGCCCGGATGGCTTCTTCTATTCGCAGGCTCACTCACGAATTCCAACTACTCAGGAAGAGGGAAGTGGAAATAATCGAAGGGTTAGCCTGGGAACCGAAATCAACAGAGCGCTGTGTATGAATCCCAATTGCGGCTTGCCGATGGACTCTTAACGGAGTACGAATACCTGATTCCGTCCTTACTTCCGCGAAAACCTCTCGAAATCCGCCATCTGCGAGGCCATTTCCTCGCGTGCCGCGTCCGCTGCAGAGCGAATACCCTGGATGCGCAACTTGAATTCGTCGGGGTTAGATGCGCGCAACAACGCCTCGTCCAGCGTAATCAGTTCCTTCGAATATAAATCAAACAGCGACTGATCAAATGTCTGCATCCCATATTGCGAAGTGCCGGCGGCGATCGCATCGTGAATCAACCGGGTTTTGTCGGGGTTGATAATGCAGTCCCGGATGTACGCGGTAGCGATCATCACCTCGACCGCGGGCACGCGGCCCTTATCGTCGGCGCGCCGAACCAGGCGCTGAGATATGACTGCCTTCAACGTGGCGGCCATCTGCAACCGGATCTGTTTCTGTTCCGGGGGAGGGAAGACCGCGATAATACGCTGAATCGTTTCCGTTGCATCCAACGTGTGCAACGTGGAGAACACCAGGTGCCCGGTTTCCGCTGCCAGCAACGCCGTCGATATCGTCTCCAGATCGCGCATTTCGCCCACCAGAATCACGTCGGGGTCCTGACGAAGGGCAGCGCGCAAAGCGGTCGAAAAGTTTGCTGTATCTACCTCAACCTCGCGCTGGTTAATGAAGCTACGCTTGTCGCGATGCAGAAACTCAATGGGGTCCTCGATGGTAATCAGGTGGTCCGAGCGCGTCGCGTTGATCCGGTCGATCATCGCGGCCAATGTGGTGGACTTACCGGACCCGGTGGTCCCCGTGACCAACACCAACCCACGCTGTTCCTCGCAGATTTTCACGATCACCGGCGGCAGGTTCAACTCTTCGATGGTCCGAATTTTGGTGGGAATGACGCGGAGCACCATCCCCACATTCCCGCGTTGCTGGAACACGTTCACACGGAATCGTCCCAGGCCCGCTACGCCATATGCCATATCCAACTCAGCGGTTTCCTTGAATTTTTGCTTTTGCCGGTTGGTCATCATGCTGAATGCCATCGACAGCATTTCTTCCGGTGTCACGCGCGGCACGTCCGTCAACGGCGTGAGCAAGCCGTCCACTCGGAGATAGGGGTGATTACCGACCTTTAGGTGCAAATCGGAAGATTTGTTTTCTACGGCGCGGCGTAACAAGTCATCAATGCTCAGAGCCATGTGCGTACACCCCGCTGGAATGCCATCTCTCACGAAGCTAGCATTCCCCGCACACCCCAACAACTACGCTGCTCGCTATCGTAGCGGCTTAGTTACCTAGGCCCTGGGACAGGCACCTTCGCACACTCGTGCTTTAATCGACAGCTTTTCGAAGGAATAGCGAGTCATACAGCAATCCCGCCAGGAATCCGCCACCCAACGGCCCCACCCAGTAAATTCCCCAGTTCAGCCAATGGCTTGACGCTACCGCGGGGCCGAATGCTCGCGCTGGGTTCATGGCCCCGCCGGTCAACGGCCCTGCAATCAGAATTCCTAACGTAATCGTCAGACCCATGCTGAATCCAGCCACGGACCGGTAAGTCCCTCGTTCATCCACCACCGTGGCGAACACCACCAAGACAAGGAAAAACGTTGTGATTCCTTCCAGCGCCATCCCTGACCATCTAGGGAAATCGCGCATCATCTCCGGGGTCCCCAGAAACACGTTGGTCGCAATGTCCTCTGGAATCACCAGCTTCAGCACAAAACCCGCAGCTGTCGCGCCCGCCAGTTGTACCACCCAATAAGCCAGGGAATCGAACGTAGACAGCCGGCGCGTCACCCAATAACCAATCGTTATAGCCGGATTAAAATGTCCACCGGAAATATGTCCCAGCGCCGAGACCATGATGGCGAACGCCAGTCCCGATGCCAGCGCCACTCCCAATAATCCCAACCCACCGGAACTGCGCAGGTGAAAATCGATGCACACCGCCCCGGCTCCAAAAAACACCAGCGCGAACGTGCCCAAGAACTCTGCTGTCAGTTTTTGTGTGAGGTTGTACATCTAGAGGCCTCCCGGGAAAATGCCATGTGTACAACGCGCTGTACAAATTTTAGCTCGAAAAGCGCAGGGGAACTACCAGGCAGAAACCACAGTGTACCGGAAAGTCAGCCTTCCGCAGGTTACAGAAGTGCGAAGGAACGGCAACGTACAACCGTAAGCATAGGCTTAATGCAGGGGAGTTGGATTAGGCTCACAGTTTGGACGTATGTAGTCCTTACCGCGACGCGGTAACCGGCGCATTCACTGGCGTCAACCAATTGTGCCGGTCCGGTTTCTTTCCGCTGGTAACCGCAAAGAATTCTTCCTGGATTCGGCGCGTCACCGGGCCCGCCACTCCGTTTCCAATCGTGATCTTGTCTACCGACCGGACCGGTGTTACCTCCACTGCGGTACCGACAAAGAACACTTCGTCGGCAAGGTACACCATTTCGCGCGGAATCACCGATTCCTGCACCGGAATATCCAGGTCCCCGGCAATCTTCACAATGGAGTCGCGGGTAATTCCGGGCAAAATGCTGGCCGAGAGCGGCGGAGTGATCAATTTGCCCTCGTGCACCAGAAAAATGTTCATGCCAGAGCCTTCGCTGATGTGCCCGTCGGAGTCCAGCGCGATGCCCTCGGAGAATCCGTTCAGCGCTGCCTCCATGCGGATCAACTGCGAATTCATATAATTCGCCGCGGCCTTGGACATGGCCGGCAGTGTATTCGGCGCGATGCGCGTCCAGGAGCTGACGCACACGTCCACTCCCTTCGATAGCGCGTCGGGTCCCAGATACGCGCCCCAGTGCCAGCACGCCATGAAAATCTCAATCGGAGAACTAAGCGGATTCACGCCGACTTCGCCGTAGCCGCGCAACGCGATTGGTTTCACGTAGCATGCGTTCATCTTATTCAGCCGCACCAATTCGCATGCAGCATGGCAGAAATCTTCCAGGGAGTAGGCGAACTCCATGCGATAAATCTTGCCAGAGTTGATCAGTCGCTGCATATGTTCGCGCAGCCGAAACAGCGCCGGGCCCTGCGGCGTGTCATAACACCGTATTCCTTCGAACACCGCGGATCCGTACCCTACCGCGTGAGTTAGCACGTGGAGCTTCGCGTCATCCCAGAGGATCCATTTTCCGTTGTGCCATATCTTTTCCGTTTTCTGTACCGGCATGGTCTTGCCTCCTGTGTGAGTCGGATGGAGCCAGCTCGCAATTCGAGAATAAGGCAGCTATGTTGGAGCGTCAATGAAATCAACAAATCGAAACAATCGGCTTTTCAGCCATTTTGGCGGTCTAAGTGGGAACGCCTTTGCGAAGGCCGAAGCTCCTACGCTACGCCACAGTCTTCCCCTGAACTTGAGGGGGGCCCACCCTTCAGAAGCGTGACCAATTGTCGTGTCACTTTGTCTTGTCGGCAGGTGCACTAGTCGACGCTGGGCGCCCGTTCATCATCGCCGCGGCATTCACCAGCAATTTGCCGTTTCGATTCTCCCAAATCCCCAGAAGGAGGAACGGCAGAATCGTGGACACTGCCCACAACTTGGCATTGCGCGGCAATTTGGCCTCAGGTTCCCAGCGGAACAGTTGCGAGGAAAGAAAGATGGCCAAGCCCGCCCACACTATGAGAGACACAAACACCATTCCAAGAGTATCCAGTGCTGCTCGATCGAGCATCGCTCTCTGCAGACCATAAATAAAATATGTGGCCGGAAGAAATAACCCAACGCGTTGCACCATGCGGGGAAGCAATGCCAATGGAAGCGTGGCCCCGGACAAAAAGATCAGGCCGAACCAGAGAATCTGGTTGATGATCTGGGTTTCTTGCATGGTGTTGGTTACGCTAGCCACGACTAATCCCATGGCCCCAAACGCAGTGATTCCCAGAATCACCAGCACAAACACGCTGGTCAGGTTGCCGAACGTTGTGACGTGGTACAAAAATCGCGCCAGCAGCAGCTCAAAAAGCACCGTCGGCAAAATCAGCACATAATTCGCGAGAATGCTGGACAGAATCATACTGACCGGGGCAATGGGTGCCAGCCGGAATCTACGCAAAATCCCCTGTTCCCGCCAGGTCACCAACTGCATGCTCAATCCCCAGAATGTGCCCATCACTGTGAACGACAGGATCGGCCCCATCAGGTAGGTAACTTCTTCTGGCCTGCCTTTCGCAAAAACACTACCGTACAGAAAAAAGATCACCATAGGCACGAACAAACTAAAGAACAGGAACGTTTTGTTCCGCAAGGTGATGCGAATGCGTACCGCGGCCAAAGTGAGCACGGTTCTCAATCCCGCAATCTCCTTCCGGTCAGTTCGATAAACACATCTTCCAGCGAGGGCGTGGCTATTTCCAGGCTGACCAGTTCGTTATTTTCGGCTTCCAGGTGCTTCACCAGCGCCACAATTGCCGGAGCCGTCCGCTGGCAGTGCAACACGTACGCGCCATCCAGTTCCCGCGCGTCCACTACTCCATCCAAATGCTTCAGGGTGCCATTCGAAGCGGGTTTGCTGAGTCGCACCTCGATCCGGGTAGTGTTCGCCGAAGTTTGTTTCAGTTCTCGTGGAGTGCCTGACGCGATGACTTTGCCCTGATCTATAATCGCCACTCGGTCGCACAGCCGTTCCGCTTCCTCAATATAGTGGGTCGTCAGCACGATCGTTTTCTTTTCCGCTTTCAGCTCTTCAATGATTGTGTAGATCTCCCGCCGCACCTGCGGGTCCAATCCAGCCGTAGGTTCATCCAGAAATAACACTCGCGGGTCGTTCACCAGTGCCATGGCAAGCGCAAGCCGTTGCTTCTGTCCCCCGGACAGCTGGTTATAGAAACTGTTGCGCTTCTCGTCCAATCCGAACCGCCTCAAAAGTTCATCTGGGTTGCGCTTCGTCGTATAAAATCCCGCGAACAGTCGAATCGCCTCGCCAACCTTCAATTTGTCCGGCAGGGAAGTGGCCTGCAGCGTCGCGCCAATTACACTCTTCAGTTCATTGGGGCTTTTTTGCGGATCAAAGCCGCACACAGACACCCGGCCCCCGTCCGGCGTGCGCAACCCCTCAATTACCTCAATCGTGCTGGTCTTGCCGGCCCCATTCGGCCCCAGCAGGCCAAACACTTCGCCCGCGTCCACGGAAAAGCTCACCCCGCGTACGGCATACACCTCTTCGTAGCGCTTCTCTAGGTTTTCTACCAATAGGATTGGATTGGGCATGGATCAGTCGGCAACGTCTATGGTATCCCAAGCGGACGCATCGGTCGAAATTCAGCGCCGGCCGTTGGTACTACGTTTCCGGGATCTCTTCTGTTTCGCGGAAATCTTGAGCCCGCCCGCGGGTGACCAAAGGTGTTTCTTCAGATCAACGCGGAATTCCACGATCTGGATACCTTCAGTCTGTAGCAATTTTCGTTGCAGGGATGCGTACGGTTCAGGAATAAGCAGTTTGCCCCGGTCGCCGACAACCCGGTGCCAAGGTATGCCTTTTCCAGAGGGCGTCGCCGCCATTGCCCTCCCCGCGGTTCTCGCCCCACCGCGCAAGCGCAAAGTTTTGGCTAACGCCCCATAGGTAGTAACCCGCCCCCGCGGAATTAGTTTCACCAATTTGTATACCGGATCCCAAGACACGCGTGTGACCCTCCGATGGGTAAACAGCATCCATCCTAGAGGGAGGACTTGAGACCTTACAAGATAATCTTCTCCGCTGCCGTGTTTACAGCGCGACCCGCAAATAGTGGTCAGCGAACGTGTGAGAAGAAAATTGAATGGGTTGTAGAAAAAAATATACGGTCCAAATGTTGACTACTTTGCTACACAAACTTGACGCCGTAGTGGAAGGGTCTTACACTACTGCTATAGAGTGATTTTTTCGGAGGCTGGTCGGTTTTCCAGGGTGAGCGTATGGCGTTTATTCGCCGCAAAGGAAATTCCTATTACCTGGTGCACAATGTGCGCCGCGACGGCAAAGTGTGCCAACTACATCTGGCTCGTCTCGGTGAACGTGCCCGTATCACCGACGCGGTTGTCCGTGAAGTCACCCGCAAGCATCCCTTTGTTGAACTCAATTGGAACTCTCTCCGTGAACAGGTCAACAGTCAAATCGATTTGGCTGATCCGGAATCTCCAGCAGTCCAGAAAATTGTCCATGCCCTGCGAACCCTCAACCTTGATCTTGCGGACCTTTTTCCGCCGGTCCTACGACTTTCCGAATCGCCCGCGGTCGCTCACGAGCTTCTCGTGCAATTGCGACTGCTCAACTCGACCATCCAGGTGAAGCTCGATCAGTTCAGGCAACGCAATGATCTGAAGCGCATCATCCGGAATACCGGGCGTTTGGGGGAAGCGCATCCCGCTTTGCGGGCGCGCTAGGAGGCGGTTATGGCCGAGGGTGAATTCTCTCTTGATCCAAACATTCGCAGCGCAGAGACCATTGAGTTCCAAAAGGCTCTGCGGGCGAAAATCGTCGGTCAGGATGAAGGCGTTCAGGCGCTGGTGGAGCTGTTCCAGGTTTTCACTGCCGGCCTGAACTCTCCGGGCCGTCCTGTGGGCAATCTGCTCTTCCTCGGCCCCACTGGTTCCGGCAAAACCCGTCTAGTGGAAGCCGCCGCGGAAATCCTCTTCGGCAGTCCTCGCGCGGTGATCAAGATCGATTGCGCCGAGTTCCAGCATTCCCATGAAATTGCCAAACTGATTGGCTCCCCACCAGGGTATCTCGGTCATCGCGAGACCCATCCTCTGATCACCCAGGAAGCTCTGGCAGCAAATCAGCGCGAGGATCTGAAACTCAGCTTTCTGCTTTTCGATGAAATCGAGAAGGCCAGCGACGCGCTGTGGCAGCTCCTGTTGGGCATGCTCGATAAAGCTACGCTCACCCTCGGTGATAATCGCCGGGTCGATCTTTCCCAGACGGTCATCTTCATGACCTCCAACCTCGGCGGCACCGACATAACCGAGCTCTTCAGCGGCGGTTATGGTTTCGTCAAAGCCGAAGACAAGCCCCAAGCCGACATCAACATCAAAGTTGAGCGTACCGCCGTCGAAGCGGCTCGCCGCAAATTCTCTCCAGAGTTCATGAACCGCATCGACAAAGTTGTCGTGTTCCACCAGTTGGACCGCGATGAACTCCAATCCGTTCTGGACATCGAGCTGGGCATGGTTCAGAAGCGGGTTCTAGACACCGCCACTGGCAAGTTCTTGTTCCGCGTCACCGATGCTGGCCGTGACTTCCTGCTGCAGGAAGGCACCGACCAGCGTTACGGCGCCCGCCACTTAAAGCGCGCCATTGAACGCCACCTCGTTTACCCACTGGCTAACCTGTTAGCCACCCAGCAGGTCCGCATCGGCGACCTCGTCCGCGTGGATTGGGACGGCATTCACAAAGAACTTACTTTCGTTCGCGAGCGCGAAGGTGCCATCGTCACCCCGGAACCACCGACGGAAGATCTGGCTGCTGCCAGCCCGAAGGGCGATGGCTTGGGCAAGGAAACTCCGTTGGAGGCCATCGCGGACGGCACCATCCGCCCAGCCGCCCTTCCCGCGACAACCCCGGCCGCAGCCCGGCAAACCCTCCAAGGCCGTAAAAAGGACAGCCGCTAAAGTTCCGCGCGTGCTCAGTTCGGGAAAAATTTGTGTCACCACGGCCTCTTTTTGTCCACCCACCCATGACACAAACTGCCCGTGTTCTCTCACATTGGAACAACCCTGTAGTACCGTCTCACCCCTGAGACAACTCTTCTAACCACCGCATTTGTATGTTATTGACTTCGTGTCTTTTCTTCTCTCCACAATCCTTTCCGAATTGGCATTCCTCATGCTCCTTGCTTTTCGCTCACGTCCGTTCGAGTCGAGAGCAACCTGACCTTCGAGATTAAAGCAAAGGGCCGGAACGGCCGAGGTAAGTGCTATGAAAGCAGCCGCTCGACAGCAACTCGATCCCACCATCCGCAGCAACGACACACGCGACTTCCATCAGTCGCTGCGTGCCAAGATCGTGGGCCAGGAAGAGGGTGTTCAAGCCCTCGTTGACCTCTATCAGGTTTTCTGTGCTGGTCTCAATTCCCCGGGACGTCCCGTGGGTAACCTCCTTTTCCTCGGTCCCACTGGCTCGGGCAAGACCCGCATCGTCGAGGCTGCTGCCGAGATTCTCTTCGGCGACCCGCGCTTGGTCATCAAGGTCGATTGCGCCGAGTTTCAGCATTCCCACGAAATCGCCAAGTTGATCGGTTCGCCGCCAGGGTATTTGGGCCACCGGGAGACTCATCCACTGATCACCCAGGAAGCGCTCGCCGCTTCCCATTCCGACAAGTTGAAACTCTCCTTCTTGCTATTCGACGAAATTGAAAAGGCCAGCGATGCCCTTTGGCAATTGCTCCTCGGCATGCTGGACAAGGCCACCCTCACCCTCGGCGATAATCGCCGCGTCGACTTGTCCCAGACTGTTATTTTCATGACCTCCAACCTGGGCGGCGGGGAAATCACCGAACTAATGGCTGGTGGTTACGGTTTTATTGAGTCTAACGACAAGCCCAGGACCGATCTCGATCAAAAGGTCGAACGCACAGCCGTCGAGGCAGCTCGCCGCAAGTTCTCTCCGGAATTCATGAATCGCCTGGACAAGGTGGTCGTCTTCCATCCTCTCCAACGCACCCAGTTGGTACAGGTTCTCGATATCGAACTCTCCATGGTCCAGCAACGTGTTCTGGAAACCGCCAAGGGCCAATTCCTTTTCCGTGTCACTGACTCAGGTCGCGATTTCCTGCTTCAGGAAGGCACCGACCAGCGATATGGTGCACGCCACCTGAAACGCGCCATTGAGCGCCACGTCGTTTATCCGATGGCCAATCTTCTCGCGACCGACCAGGTCCACTGTGGCGACCTCATCTGTATCGATTGGGACCGCCCCGAAGACAAGCTTTCCTTTACACGCGAAGGCGAGAACCTCGCCATCCCCCAGCGTCGCCCCGAACCACCGTTGGTCGCGCGCACTTCTCAAGCCAAGGGCGGGCGCCCGGTCGAGGCGCCCAGTGTTCAATTTCCGCCCGAGCCTGCTCCCAGACTCGCTCGTTGAGTTTGCTTTGCTCCTCCTCTCGATGGGCCGGGCGGGGAACTGCCCGGGCCGTTTGTGTCTGATCCCCAGTCGTGAGCCGACCACGCCGAGTGCTAATGCCAACTTGGAGTCGTGTCGGAGCAAAGAGGTGCCAGTAGGTTGTTAGAAAGGGGAACTGGGCGTGATCGGGAATTAGTGCGACATTGCCAGCACCGGATTCTCTTTATGTATCACTTCGGCTCGGTTCAGCGCTTCTCTGATGTTCTCGCAAATATTTTCGGCGCCGATGTGCCGCTCAAATCCCGCTTCCTTCATCAGCGCCATTGGTTGAGGTCTCGCCCCGCACACCAACATAAATCGGTCGCTCTTGTGCAGTTGGTCCGCAAGTTCCTCCAACGCCGCTATTCCCGTGGCGTCAATCGCCGTCATGTTCCGAAGCCGGACAATCACGATTCGCGGAAGCTCTTCCAAGTTTTCAGTAACCGCACTGATTTTGTCCGTCACTCCGAACAGGAATGGCCCATGGATTCGATACACCGCCGCATACTCGGGAATGTCTTTGTCCTGTAGAATATGTACCCGTCCATCTTCAATGTATTCGTCTGTCACCTTGGACACGGTCGTAGTCTGGGATATCTTCCGTATAAATGTGAACGCTGCCAGGATCATTCCGACTTCCACTGCCAGCGTCAGGTCGGCAAATACCGTCAGGCCGAAGGTCAGCATCCACACCGCGATATCTGCCTTGGTCAGCTTCAGAATCTCCGGTATTTCGCCCCAGTCTCCCATGTTGTACGCGACCATGAACAGAATCCCTGCCAGCGCGGCGAGCGGCAGGTTCTTCACCAGGGGAGCCGCAAACAGAATCACCGCCAGCAGTGTCAACGCATGAATCATTCCCGCTACCGGCGTTTTTGCGCCCGCCCGTACGTTCGTCGCAGTTCGTGCAATCGCTCCCGTAGCCGGTAAACCTCCAAACAGCGGGGAGAAAATATTAGCCACGCCCTGTGCCAGCAGTTCCACGTTCGGGTTGTGTTTATCGTGACTCATCTTGTCAGACACAACCGCAGAGAACAGCGATTCAATCGCGCCCAACATCGCCACCGTCACTGCCGGCGACAGTAGGTGTAACAACAGGCTCGGCTGTAGCCTCGGGATTGCCACATGCGGCAACCCACTCGGTATTCCTCCAAATCGGGTCCCTATCGTTTCCAACCGCAAGTGCAACAAGCTCACCACCGCGGTAGTGCCGAAGCACACCACGATCGCACCTGGCACGCGCTTGAAGTACCTCACGCAAACAATCATTACCACCAAGCAGGCCAAGCCGACCGCGGTTGCCACCCAGTTCAGCGTAGGGAAGTTCGCTGCGATCGCCCCCATACGATGAAGGAAATCGCCGGGCACGTGTTCCATCCTCAATCCAAAGAAGTCCCGAATCTGAGTGCTGGCAATCAGTATGGCGATTCCATTTGTGAATCCCACGACCACAGGTCGCGGAAAGTAACGCACCATCGCGCCCAGACCGGTCAATCCCATCAGTACCAGCAGCACGCCTGCTAGCATCGTGCAGGTAAACAGTCCATCGATTCCGTACTTCGCGATAATTCCCAGCACCACCACCACGAAGGCGCCCGTGGGACCACCGATCTGCGTTTTCGACCCTCCCAGCGCTGAAATCAGAAAACCCGTCACAATCGCGCAGTAAATCCCCGCCTGTGGTGGTACCCCAGACGCGATCGCAAACGCCATCGCCAGTGGCAGCGCCACCAACCCGACCGTCACGCCGGCAATCAAATCTGAGATGAACTTATGAGCGTTGTACTCGCGCAGAAAGATGACCGACTTAGGCTTCCACGCCTCTGGCAGAAAATTCATTTTGTTGATGACCTGCTTCCGTTTGGCGATGCCGCCAGTTTAGCAGGTAGGAATCGGGGGACTGCTCAGTTTCTTCTCGGAGGTTCTCAATTCATCGCTCTCTCTTTTATCCACGGGTTTCCATCGCAAGATGGGTTTACGCGCAGCACCCACTTCATCCAGCCGTCGTATGCGCGTATTGTGTGGCGCCGTCTTCACCAGCTCCGGATTCTTCTCGGCTTCCTCGGCGATCGATTTCATCGCGTCGATGAAGTAGTCGCACTCTTCCTTGCTCTCCGATTCCGTAGGCTCAATCATTAACGCGCCAGGCACGATCAACGGAAACGCCGTGGTATATGGATGGAATCCGTAGTCGATCAGGCGTTTCGCGATATCCATCGTATTTACGCCGTGTCTCTTCTGAATCGCGTCGCTGAAAACCACTTCGTGCATCGACGGTCGCGTGTATGGCAGGTCGTACGTTCCCTCTAGGTGCTTGCGGATGTAGTTCGCATTTAGCACCGCATCTTCCGTCGCCTGCCGTATGCCCGGACCGTACGCCAGAATGTACGCAAGCGCCCTCACCAGCACCCCGAAATTGCCTCCGAATGCCCGCACCCGCCCGATACTTTCTTTCCGCTGAAAGTCCAAGCCGAGCCGTCCGCCATCCTTCTCCACTAAAATCGGAACAGGCCGGAACGGTTCCAGCATTTTTTTCATTGCCACCGGTCCTGCGCCCGGGCCGCCTCCTCCGTGAGGAGTCGAAAACGTCTTGTGTAGATTCAGGTGCATCACGTCCACGCCCATATCGCCCGGCCTCGTCACTCCCGTCAGCGCATTCATGTTGGCGCCGTCCATATACAGCAGCGCGCCCTTCGCATGCAGAATTTCCGCAATCTCTGGAATGCGTTGCTCGAAGATCCCCAGCGTCGACGGATTCGTCAGCATCAACGCCGCCACATCCTCTGTCACCTGTTCCCGCAATTTCCCGATGTCCTTCTGCCCGTCGGCATTGGACTTGATATTTTCCACTTCGTAGCCCGCAATTACCGCCGTCGCGGGATTCGTGCCATGTGCCGAATCCGGAATCAGCACTTTCTTCCGTGGGTTCCCCCGCTTCTGCAGGTACGCGCGAATCAGCAACAGCCCGGTCAACTCACCCTGTGCTCCGGCTGCCGGCTGCAACGTAATCGCGTCCATGCCGGTAATTTCCAGCAAGCACTTTTCCAGCAACGCCAGAATTTTCAGACACCCTTGCGACAATTCCTGTGGCTGATACGGATGTTCGGTGGCAATGCCTGCCAGTCGCGCAACAAACTCATTCACCCGCGGATTGTATTTCATGGTGCAGGATCCCAGCGGATACATGCCCAGGTCGATCGCGTAATTCCAGGTGGACAGCCGCGTGAAGTGTCGGATCACTTCAATCTCGCTCACCTCCGGGAAACCGTCCACGCCTGTTTTTCGGTGACTTTCTCCCAGCGCCCAGCCCACATCCACCGCAGGTACGTCGAGTGGTGGCAGTTCAAACGCGCGTTTTCCGGGAGAGGATTTCTCGAAAATTAAACCCTCGTTCTGACTCACATGCCTTGACGCTTTTTTGATTTTGTCGTTCATCTTTGAATTCTGGTCCTCGCATGCCATAACTTTGATCATGGCCTTATCTCCGTCATTTCGAACGGAGTCTGCGGAGTGAGAAATCGTTCTATTTCCCTGCCGCCTTATAATGGCTCTTCCAGCACTGCTTTTACCGCGCCCACAAATTTCTCAATCTCCCCGCGGGATTTCGTCTCTGTAACGCACACGAGTGCATGTTTGCTCAGTTCGGGGTAAGCGGTGCCGAGTACATAAGGCCCGACGATCTTGCTCTTCAGCAACTCGCCATTGACCAGCTTCACCGATCGCGGCAACTCCACCGAGAACTCATTGAAGAACGGAGCCGCAAAAGTACGTTTCACCCCCGGAATCTTCTCCAGTTCGCTCAACGCGAACTGCGCCTTCGCCAGATTCTGCTCGGCCATTTCCCGAATACCTTCTTTTCCAAGCAGCGTCAGGTGGACCGTAGCCGCCAGCGCACAGAGTGCTTGGTTGGTGCAAATGTTCGAAGTTGCCTTTTCCCGTCGGATATGTTGTTCTCGCGTCGCCAGTGTCAACACAAATCCGCGCTTCCCATTCTGATCGGTGGTCTGACCCGCCAATCGTCCTGGCATCTGCCGAACGAACCTTTCGCGCGATGCAATCACGCCAACGAAGGGGCCGCCATAACTTGGCGCCAATCCAAAGCTCTGCCCCTCCATGGCCACAATGTCGGCTTCCGATGGAGGTTTTACCACACCCAACGACAGCGCTTCTGCCACCGCAACCACCAGCAGTGCACCTGCGTCATGTGCCGCTTCCGCCACAGGGCCAAGCGTCTCGATCGCCCCAACAAAATTCGGCGATTGCACCACCACCGCGCACACATCTTCGCGCAATGCGCCCTTCAGCCCATTCAGATCCAACGTCCCGTTCTTCCCAAACGCAATCTCTTCGACGGTCAATCCCGAATTCTTTGCATACGTTCGCAGCACCTCCCTATATTCGGGATGCAACGAACGAGCCACCAGTACTCGGCTCTTGCCGGTAACCCGTTCCGCCATCAACACTGCTTCTGTGGTTGCCGTCGCACCATCGTACATGGACGCATTCGCCACTTCCTGGCCGGTCAACTGGCACATCAGCGTTTGAAATTCAAATATCGCTTGCAACGTGCCTTGCGCAATCTCCGCTTGGTACGGAGTATAGGAAGTCAGAAATTCCCCGCGCTGTAGAATTACGTCGGTAACCACCGATCGCAAATGGGGATAAACGCCGGCGCCCAGAAAACTGCTATAGCCAACGGAATTTTCTCCACCCCTCGCTTCGAAATATTGAATGATTTCGGCCTCGGACAGCGGCCCGGGCAAGTTCAGCGGCTTCCTCAGTCGGTACGCCTCGGGAATGGACGAAAATAATTCTTCAATCGATTTCACGCCAATCGCGGCCAGCATCTCCTCACGTTCGGCCGCGCTCTTCGGGAGATAGCGCATCAGGCGGACGCTTCTTTCTTCTGTTCTTCGATGTACGCCTCATACGCCGCCGCGTCCATCAGGGAATTAACCTCCGCGGGATTCGATAGCTTTATCTTCACCAACCATCCGTCCCCATGCGGGTCACTGTTGATCAATTCTGGTTTATTCTGAAGCGCGGAATTCGCCTCCAACACTTCGCCCTCCGCCGGCGCGTAAATTTCACTCACCGCTTTCACGGATTCCACGGAGCTGAAGCTTTTTCCCGGCACCAGTTTCGTTCCGGGAGCAGGCACTTCCACGAACACCACGTCGCCCAGTTCGTGCTGCGCGTAATCCGTGATTCCAATGGTTGCCGACGTTCCCTTCGCGTCGATCCATTCATGTTCTTTTGTATATCTGTATTGAGTTGGATATCCCATGTCACCCGTCCTTGCTGATCAACCCCACTAGCGCGCCGCCGATAACCACGTCATTCCGAACGGAGTCTGCGCAGCGAGGAATCTCTTCGATCGTCCGTGTGTCTTTTGGCCCCAACTTACTTTGCTGTTGCTTTCCGCATCCGTTTATAAAAAGGAGTCGCCACCACCTGCGCCTTGCATTTCTGTCCGCGAATTTCCACGCACACGGTGGTCCCGATCGCGGACGATGCCGGAGGCACATACGCCAGTGCGATATTCTTTCCCAGAGTCGGCGAAGGCGAACCGCTCGTCACCACTCCGACCGGCTTCCCGCTTTCATCCACGCAGCAATACCCGTCACGCGCGATTCCTCGCTCTACCATTTCCAGTCCTACCAGTGTCCGTTGCAATCCCGTTTCACGAGCCTTCTCAAGCGCTGCACGTCCCACGAAATCGCCTTTGTCCATTTTGCAGTAACGCTCCAGCCCGGCTTCCCACACATTAATCGTGTCGCTGATCTCATGTTCGTATAGCGCCATTTTGGATTCCAGTCGCAGCGTGTTTCGCGCGCCCAACCCACAAGGCACAATCCCGAATTCCTTACCAGCTTCGATCACCGCGTTCCACGCCCGCTCGCTCGTGGCTATATCCGCCGGAATATAAATCTCGAATCCATCCTCGCCAGTGTAACCGGTCCGCGCAATTAGCGTGTTTTCCAGGCCGCAAGCCGTGCCGTGCGTGAACCAGTAATTCTTCAATCCGTCCAGATCCGCATCGGTCAGCTTTCGCAACACGTCCACCGCGCGCGGGCCCTGGATCGCCAATTGCGTATAACTGTCGCTCAGGTCCTCCACCGTGCAATCAAAATTCGCGGTATTCTTCCTCACCCAGTTGATATCTTTTTCCCGTGTTCCTGCATTGATCACCAGCAGGTAATCATCTTCGCCCAGCCGGTGCACGATCACGTCATCTACAAATGTTCCTTCCGGATACAGCATGGCCGAATATTGCGCCTGCCCGATGGCCAATTTCGAGGTGTCGTTCATCGTCAGGTGCTGCACCGCCTGCAACGCTCCGCCTGGTTTCTTGCCGCTATGAATTCGGATGTCTCCCATGTGGCTGACATCAAACAGGCCGACGCCGTTGCGCACCGCTTTGTGCTCCCCAACCAAACCCCCGCTCGACGGGTACTCTACGGGCATTTCCCAGCCGCCAAAATTCACCATTTTCGCGCCAAGACGGCGGTGCAACGCGTGTAATGGCGTTTTGCGGGGAGCTAAATTGACAGGAGGGTGTACGGATTCCATTCCGTTCGCTCAGGCGAAATCGATGGTAGCATGCGCCTCCCATGTCGTCAAAATCGCCTGCGCGTTCCGTCTCTTTTCCGCTTCGTCTCGTCAAACGGCTCGTCAAACCGGGCTGGCAATCTAAGGCGTGCTGGCCCTTGCTGGCGACTCCGTGCTCAGGTAAAGTCTTTTCCGGAGATCGGAATGGCTGCCAATCGTCAGCAGGTTGTTTGTTTGCAGTGCGACAAAACGGAAGAGAATTGCACCTGCGAAAAGTATTGCACCATCTGCAAAGGCCAGTCTAATATCCGGCTCGGCATCGACGGTCTGTACTACTGCCCAGAGTGCCGCGAAGCCTGCGATGTTGCGCTTGCCAACGATCGGTAAAACTAAACTGTGGCCACCTTGCCTCATCAAATTTCCGTGCACATGGACCCGGACGAGCGTTTGGTCGCCGCTGTAGGAGGCGCGGCTCGTTACCTCGCGGATGCTGCTGGTCTAGGTAACGAGACTATTCTGCAGTTTCAGAGTTCCGTCATATCGGCCTGCAAACACTGCTTCAATTGCCACTCTACCGGTACCCCCTGTGGCATTACCCTCCGCCGTTCACTGGATCGCCTGGAAGTGGAAGTGTCTCTTCCAGGAACCGATGCCGCCGGCAAAGAGAAGCCATCCTGGGCGGGTATCGATGAGGTTCACTGCGAATCCCATGAACATTCTGCAGTTCTGCGCCTAACAAAATTCGTGGCGCCCCAGTCCCCCGCCGACTAATCACGCTACGGGTGCCTTCCTTGGCGAGCTGTCAGTGGTAGGGCAGCGGCTCCAACTCAACCCTCGCCTCAACCTCCACCGCCCTTGTTTTCGGCGGTTTCGGAACCCGCAGCATCGCCGCTCCCGCAGCGACAATCGCAAATACCCCTAGAATCCACAGTACATCACTTACTGCCCCGAGCAGCGTCTCAACCGGCACATCCACCGTACGCTCTCCAATTCCCGTCAGGCCTTGCAGTCTCCACGACAGCCCCGTCGACGCCATCGCCACTCCTACGGTCCCACCTAGCACGCGCATCAGATTCAAAAGGCCTCCGGCTTGGCCGCTGCGATTTTCAGGAGCAGCCGCGACCGTAGCGCTATTATTCGGAGCAATGAACATTCCCAGACCGATACCGAACAGTGCCAGCGCAGCAATCAGCGTCAGACCGTGTCCGTTTTGTGCGGTCAGCGTCGACGACAACAAAACAACCGCGCCCACACACAACGCCATCCCCATAGTTGTTACCGTCCGTACTCCCACTCTCTCGTACAGCGCACCGCTGATCGGTGCCACCACCCCCAGCGCTACCGGAACGATCGCCAGCCGCATTCCCGACACCACCGGCGATTCATGAAACCCGCGCACAAACGCAAACGACATCAGGAAGAACATTGAATACAGCAGCGCGTACGACAGGTTCACTCCGATCACCCCTCCCAGAAATGGCCGGATTCGAAAAAGTTGCAGGTCCAGCAGCGGTTCCACCGTGGCTCGTTCCTGCCGCACGAACAACCATGCCAGCACAATCCCCATTAGCCCCGTGCCGATCACCGCGAACGACTCCCAGCCCCATGCCTGCACTTTGCTTAGCATCAGGATTACCGCCGTCAACGCTGGTGTTAACAGCACTGCTCCCCACCAGTCCACGCGTTGATTCTTCTCCACCTCGGCCCTCTGCGGGTAGACCAACCATCCGACAATGGCACCCACCAGCGCGAACGGCACCGACGCCCAAAACACCCATCGCCATCCCAGCATCGCTAGCAACAACCCGCCCACTGCCGGTCCCGCGCTAATTCCCACCGCTTGCGCTGCTGCCATGATTCCCATCGCGCGCCCGCGTCTCTGCGCGCCCGCCGCCTTCACCAAAATGGTAATGCTGTTCGCGCCCAGCAACGCGCCACCCACTCCTTGCGCGATTCGAAACACCACCAGCCATCTCAGGTCCGACGCCATTCCGCACAACGCCGATGCGCTCGCGAACAGCGCATACCCGATGATCGACGGCACTTTCCTTCCGAATATTTCCGACAGCCGCGCGAATAACGGCAGGATCGATGCGAACGCCAGCGAATATCCAATGGCCACCCAGCTCACTGCGCTCAGGCTGGCGTGGAATTCCCGCTCCAGCACCGGCAGCGTGAGCTGCACGATGCTCGCGTCCAACTGCCCAATGAAGGCCCCAATGCACGTGGTTCCCACCACTACCCAGGGGTAGTACGACAACCGCGCAATCGCTTTCAATGGTGCCGGTTCGTAGCCGTTCACTCGACTCCTCGTTTACCACCCGCTCATTGGACCGCCGGCAACTGTCTTCCCTTGTCCCAGCCTGCAAGCGAAAACGATACACTGCGGATAACGGAAGGTGAAAAGCAAGTGACCCGCGACGAGGTTAGCGCCCCAGCAACGTATCCAGCGAGTAGAAATTTCGACCGCGCAGCGTTAGCAGCGCGAAGTATGTGAGGCAATAGATAAGTTGCAGCCCGGCAACATCCCACTGTTGTGCCAGCGTTGTCCCCGCCATCAGCAACACCATCACCACTGAGCCCGCAATTAGCGCGATCCTCGTGAACACGCCAAACACCAGCAGCAAACCTATGCTCGCTTCCGCCCAAGGCAGCACGGCGGCCATCAGCGGCAAAGATACCTTCGGCACAAGCACCGCATGCGCCATGGATTGGTCCAGGTACGCCAGAAAAGCGGCGTGGTCTCCCATGAGCCGGCTGACTCCGTGAAAGCAAATATTTATTCCAAAAACCAGCCGCAGGAACGCGTACGCGATTCGCTCGTCCGTTTCAGCAGTGCTAAGTGGAGTCACTACGTTACGCGCGCGACCTCAGCTCCAATTGCGTTACGAGTGCGGCGACTTTGTGGCAGCGGCCACACTGAACAGGGCCACAAGACCGAGCGGCCACGGATAGAGAACTGGTCTCTTCTGCATCCCCATTCTCCAAGACTACTGTCCTTGGTCCACTTCGGCAGGCAAGCCACAATCTACTGCAGTTTCGCGTATTCCGCCTTCGCTTGTTGCAGCATCGGAATGTCTGGATCCGCGTCCTTCCACATCGCAAAGAAATCTTGATACGTCGTCCGCGCCTTCCCTACGTCCCCCTCCAACACGTACGCTCGCGCCAACTGCACTTCCGCCAGCGGCCTCGCCACGCTTAACAGGCTCACGCCGGGATTATCCAGGATCTTTTGAAACTCTCCGGCCGCCTTCATCCCGTCCTTCATCTGCAAATACGCCAACCCGCGCGCGTACAGTCCCATATACGCCGCTATGCCAGCCGCCAGGTCATACTGCCGGTACGGTTCCAGCGCCGATACCGCCTCGCCGCCCTTCTTCTCGTGCAGCAACCGCAGCGCTTCAGCCTGTGGCAACGCAAAATTCTTTATAAAAAAGTCGTCGGGGTACTCTTTCTTCAGTTCGTCGGTCAGCTTTTGCGATTCCGCCACATCCCCATTCGCGGCAAACGCCAGCGCTGCCATCGAACGAATCCCGCGCTCCTCCGACCCCCGCGTCACCGCTTCCGCGTCCTGCTTCGATCGTTCCGGCAATCCCTCCAGCGCCTCCGCCAACGCTCGTCCCGACTGCATGATCACTGGCATCGAATTCAATCCGTACTGCTTGGCCAGCACAATCGCTTTTTGCGTCGTTGCGTCCGCCAGTTTCAACTGCCCCAGCATCGATTGGTGCGACGCCACGTTCGCCAACATAAACGGCTCGAACGGCTTCCCAGTCGCGTACGCCACCTCCTGTTGCATTCCCGCCGCGTCGTTTTGATAGCAATACACCAAGTAGATCATCATGTGCACTGAAAACGAGTCAACCTTTTGCTCGATCGACCGGTCCACCACCGCCTTCGCTTCGTCAAACCGGTTCAGTCCTGTATACGACCTGGTCAGATTCTGATACGCAAAACTGTCCTGCGGATAAATCCGCATATGGTTCGACGCCGCGGCCAACGCTTTGTCGTATTCCCCGAACTCATAATAGGTCAGTGCCAGATTGGCCAACGGCCGATTGTCCCGCGGGTAGATCTTCAGCCATTGCAGGTACGTCTCCTGCTCTTTTCCGACGTCACCCACGACGTACCCATAGTAATGTCCTTCGATATACAGCTTTTCTCGTTCGCTGGCCCGGTCGCGCAGTTCGTACGCCTTCTTCATGTACACCACCGCATCCTTGCGGTTCGCGCTGTTGGCCGACACGACGCCCAGCGAGGCATACGCCATCGCAAACGTGGGATCCAGCTCCACCGCCTTCTGGAAATGTGGCATCGCCGCCTGATCCTCCAAACGGTTGTGCAAAGTTATCCCGGCGCTGTATTCCTTCAACGCATCGAGCGATGACGTGGTCGCCTGCTCCAGCGGCGTAGCGTGCTCCTTCACCGACGCCAGCGATTCTCCCAGCTTCTGCCGCAGGTCCGTCGCCGCCTTGTCCACCGACTTCAGCACCTGCTCCTTCCCCGAAGCTTCCACCTGCTCGGTCGCCAGCGAGTCGCCGGTCTGCGCATTGGTCGCTTCCAGCGTGATCACGTAATCGTTGCCCAGGCTCGCAATCGTTCCGGAAATAATTGCCTTTGAATTAGTCCTCTGCGAAATTTCCCGTGCCACTTCCTTGGTCACCCGCTCGTCCGGCTTGCGCCCCATGAACCGCAGTGTTTCCTGTATCCGCGATTCCGGCAGCAAATTCAGATACGGCGATTGTCCCAACTGAACCGCCAGCGCTTGCTTCAGCGTTCCATCGAATACCGAATCCCCCGTCGTATTGATGAAATCCGACAGCACCACCGTATCTTTTTCCGTCAGCGCTCGTGTGTGCCGCGGGAACAGGAAAACCACTCCAATCACTATCGCCGCAATCACCACGGCTCCCGCCGCCCAAACCCACCATCTGCGCGACGCCGTACCCGCAGGTGCCGCAGCAACCGCCGCATCGGAAACAGTGGATGGATCCGAGGAAGCCGAAGGTGCGACCCCGCTGGACGCAACCGACGCCGTAGCCGCCGATCCCGACACGGGAGCCGGGGTCACCGATCCGGAAGACCGGTGAGATGCCGCCGCTCCAGATACTTGCGCCTCTACAGGTGTCGCCCCGCTGAATGCACTCGAATTTATACCCGAATCCAGATCCCGTTTTAGTCGTTTCAGATCCGTGCGCATCTCTGCGGCCGACTGGTAGCGCAGGTTGCGATCCTTATCCAATGCTTTCTGCAGAATCGTTTCGAATTTCTCCGGGATCTCTGGATTCAAGCGCACCGGCGAAACCGGAGCGCGATTCATGATCGCTTCAAAGATCAGTCCGGATGTTTCTCCACGAAAGGGAAGTTGTCCCGTAGCCATTTCATACAGGACGATTCCAAAGGAAAACAGGTCTGTGCGTGCGTCCAACTCTTTCCCGCGCACCTGTTCCGGAGACATGTACGCCACAGTGCCCAGCGAAGTGCCTGGACTCGTCAGTTGCGCCGTGTCCACGCCAAGTGTATCCATCGAGTTCGCGTTCCCGCTCGTGTGCAGCGCACCCGACACCTTCGCCAACCCGAAGTCCAGGATTTTCGCGTGCCCCCGTTTGGTAATGAAAATGTTCGCGGGCTTGATGTCTCGATGAACGATATTTTCCGCGTGCGCTGCATCCAGTCCGTCGGCCACGTCGATCGCGATGGTCAGTAACTCCTCCATCTCCATCGGGCGCCCGCCGATCAAGTGCTTCAGTGTCTGGCCATCCAAATACTCCATGGCAATAAACGCCTTGCCATCCGCTTCGCCAATATCGTGAATGGTGCAAATATTTGGGTGATTCAGTGCCGATGCCGCCTGGGCCTCGCGCTGAAACCGCGCCAGCACTTGCGGATCTTTGGCCACATCGTCGGGCAGAAATTTCAACGCCACAAACCGTCGCAGCCGCGTATCCTCGGCTTTGTACACCACGCCCATTCCGCCGCCGCCGAGCTTCTCCACGATCCGATAATGTGAAATGGTAGTTCCGGTGAGCGTGTCAGGGGCCATGGCCCCGCCATCTTAAGTTGCACCCAAATTCAAGTCAAACGGCTTCGCCAGCCCGCCAACGTATTTGTCATTTCTTACTGGCTGTGACTTCTTCTGTGTTGGCTTGTTTGTCAGGTGCCCCACCTCGAAGAGCGAGCTACTCGATCCTCAGCGCGTTCATAGGCGAAATGGATGCCGCGCGGTTTGCCGGTATCATCGCCGCAATAAACGAGCACGCCAGCAGCGCCCCCGTAGCCACGGTCAGCGCCGGCGGGTCCCACCACGCCACCCCGTACAACTGCGCCGAGATCAGTTTCCCCGCGGCCACCGCCAGAGGCAGTCCCAACAATAACCCGGCCGCCACACGCGCAAACGCTCCTGCCAGCACCAGCCGCAGAACATTCCACCGGTCGGCACCCAGTGCCATCCGGATTCCAATCTCATTCGTTTTTTGTGCCACCGCGTACGCCGTCACTCCGTAAAGTCCGATCGCCGCCAGCAGCAGCGCCACAATCCCAAACAGTCCGGCAAGGCTCGCCACTGCGCGTTCCTGGTCAAACGAAAGTGCCACCTGCTCCTGCATCGTCCGGATACTGTTGAACGTCAGGTTGGGATCCAGCTCCGCCAACTTTCGCGTCAGCAGTGGTTCCAACTCTCCCGTGCGCAGACTACTCTTCAGCATGATTCCGCCGACATAGTGCGAGGTCAGCTCGATCTTCTTCATTAATTCTTGCGGGTAGTTCACCGTTTGTGTCAGCGGCACGTAGAACATCGGCCGCGCTGGCTTGTCCAGTTCAAACCCCGCAAACTTCGCATCCCGCACAATTCCCACGATACGAAAGTTCCCGGAATTCTCCGGATAGTCCAAGCCAAAGTGTTGCTCCAACGGGTCCTCGCCCAGTTTGAAAAACCTCTTCACAAATGTTTCGTTCACTATCGCCACCGGTGCCGTGGTTTCATTGTCCGCCGCGGTGAACGCTCGTCCCCGCACCACCGCTATCCCAAAATTCTGCAGGTAATCCGTGCTCACGCGGTCCCACGATGCCCCGCTTTCTTCATTCAATTTCCCCGGCGGGTGACCGGCAACCATAATCAGTTCTCCCCAATTGTTCGTCAGTGGGTTATACAGCGCCAACCCCGCTCCCTGCACTCCCGGGATTTGCAGCAACTCTTCTTCCAGCCGCCGGTACAGCGCCTGCAACTGCGCTAGCGTGTATGTCGTCGGTGGAGAGTTCATATCCACGACGATTCGGCCTTTCACCTGAAAGCCGAAATCCTGATGCTCCAGCTTGTTCAGGCTTCGCCCCAGCATCGTTGCTCCCGCCACCAGCACCACCGACAGCGTTGCCTGCACCACCAATAACGCCTTTCGCGCAATGGATGACCGGTCACCGGTGCTGCGTCCTGCTCCATGTAACGCTTCCGCGGGATCAGTCCGGGTGGCCAGCCATGCGGGAGCCGCGCCGAAGATGATTCCGGTCACCAGCGCCAACACAAACGCAAATCCCAGCACCGCCAAGGAAGGCGCCGCGCTCACCGGCAAGAAGTGCGCGTCGCGGAATGCCAGAGCCAACAACAATCGTGCCGCGGCCACCGCCACGACCAATCCCACCAACGCCCCTCCTATCGCCAGCAGCACGCTTTCCAATAGCGCTTGCGAAATGATTTGCATCGGCGTCGCTCCTACCGCCATTCGTACCGCTGTTTGTGCGCGACGCGTCACGCCCCGCGCCAGCAACAGGTTCGCCACGTTTGAACACGCGATCAGCAGCACCAGTCCGCACACCGCCAGAAGGATTCGCAGGCTCCGGCCGTACTCCTCTTTCATCACCGCCACTCCCGCACCCGCTGGTATTACATGCAGCACCTGCTTCGGCAGCATCTTCACCACGTCCGGCATCCAATTTGCCGGGTAGCCCGAATCGTATTGCAACCATTGGCGCAGAATTCCGGTCAGCCGGGCAGACATTCCGTCGGTCGACGCTCCCGGTCGCAAACGTCCGATCATTCGCAGCCATGCGGAAATCGGTCGACGCAACAGGCTGCCCTCCGCTCGGATTAAGGGTTCCTGTTGCAGCGGAATCCACACATCCGGCGGGTCGCTCTCCAGTGTCTCTCCAAAAAATCCAGCCGGCGCAATTCCGATCACGGTGAACGGGTGTCCCTCCACCACAAAGGTTGAACCGACAATCGACCGGTCCGCCCCATACGTCGTCTGCCACGCCCGGTGACTCAGCACCAGCGCTGGCGGCGCGCCAGGCTGGTCATCCTCCGGTGTCAACATCCGCCCAAAGAATGCGCCCACTCCCAACGTCGTAAAGTAGTGCCCATCCACGTATTCCGTGTTCAGCGGCCTTGCGCTCGTTTCCTTGCCCTGGCGCCTTACGCTCATCCGCCCGCGTCCGGCCTGAAACGCGGTCACATCTTCAAATTCCGGCGCTTCCTTTTTCAGCCGCTCATATAAAGGAAACGAGAAAAATCCCCACGTATCCTGCGGACCGCCTTCCACGCAGCAGTCGTCGCCCTCCCCAACCCGGTACAGTTTCCCCGGATCCGTCACCGGCAAAGACTTCAACATCACCGCATGGATTAACGAAAAAATCGCAGTAGTCCCGCCGATTCCCAGTGCCAGCGTCAGGATCGCGGTAGCCGTAAATACCGGCGCCAGCCGGAATTGCCGCAGCGCGTACCGCAGGTTGCCGCTTAAGTCGCTCATGCACACCTCCAACGCCATAAGGTACGAATTTACCCTCCACGTAGTTCCCCCGGATTATGGACTCCTTCCCATCTCACCATTGCGCTGTTAGAATGCGGCACTTTCTAAATTCCAGGAGATTTGAGAATGACGCAGAATGCTAGCCCCACCCCGGAGCACATTATCCAAGTCGGATTGGGTTTCTGGGCTTCCAAGACCCTGTTAAGCGCGGTGGAGATCGGGGTTTTCACGGAATTGGCCAATCGTGCGGAAGGCTTACCTTCGCTGCAGGCCCGTCTGGGAATTCATCCGCGAGCCGCTCGCGATTTCTTCGATGCTTTGGTGGCGCTGGGCTTCTTGCGCCGCGTGGACGGCGTGTACGCCAATACGCCGGCGACTGATTTGTATCTGGACCAGCACAAGCCCACTTACATCGGTGGCATTCTGGAAATGGCCAACCAGCGCCTGTACCAGCACTGGAGCCATCTCACCGTGGCTCTGCGCACGGGCAAGCTACAAAACGAGTCCAGGGACGGAAGCAGCGGCGCTTTCGAGGCGCTCTACGCCGATCCCGCGCGACTGAAGACCTTTCTTGCGGCAATGACCGGCATCAGCCGGGGTGCCAACCAAGCCATCGCCAAAAAATTTCCCTGGAAACAGTACCGCACCTTCGCCGACGTGGGTACCGCGCAGGGCGACCTGGCTGTGCAGATTGCCCTGCAGAATACGCACTTGCATGGCCTTGGCTATGATCTTCCTGAAGTAGGGCCTATTTTCGAGGAATATGTTGCGCACAACGGCCTCAACAGCCGGCTCTCTTTTCACCCGGGCAATTTCTTTGACGATCCGCTCCCGAAAGTCGATGTGATCACCATGGGTCACATCCTGCACGACTGGAATCTGGACGAGAAGAAAATGTTACTGCGCAAAGCCTACGACGCGCTCAACCCAGGTGGCGCCGTAGTGATCTACGAATCCATCATTGATGATGACCGCTCGCAGAATGCCTTCGGTCTGTTGATGAGTCTGAACATGCTGGTTGAAACCCCTGGTGGCTTCGACTACACCGGCGGGGACTGTACGGCTTGGATGCGAGAAGTCGGCTTCCGCGACGCCCGCGTCGAACATCTCGTCGGTCCCGAGTCAATGGTCATTGGCGCAAAGTGAAGATCCGGGCTCGGCCTTTGCTCGTGCCAATTCACTCAGCGCGTGAACGCACCAGCCGGTTAATTCTTCTACGAGCAGCCGTATTCGTTTGATTTACCGTCTCGACTGTCCACGCGACTTGTCTTTACCCGAATACGTGATATCGTTCCGTGACTCAAAACGCTCTCACGGCACCCAATACCAAATCCATCTATTGACGGAGACTTCCATGGCCAGATTCCTATTCACCATGCTGCCGGCGAACGACCTCGGTTTGCCCACTCGCATGCTTCCGATCGCGCGAGCCCTGCAAGATCGCGGACACAAGGTAGCAATGTTCAACCCCGCACCAGCCCCTTCCAAACTCATCGCAGACGCCGGATTAGAAAATCTCCCGATGCCCTCGAGTCCAATGCCCCCACCGGCGATGGACCTCGCCGCGGTCAGCTCGGCTTGGGACGTGGAAGAAATGTTCGCGGGCCTCCATGGCGGTGAACGATACGCCCGAGCCTCTGCCGCTTTGCATGTCGATTTGCTGCGAGAGTTTGCCCCCGATGTGGTCGTCGATTCCTTTGGCTTGATCTCCTGTCTCGCTGCGCGAATTCTCGAATTGCCGCTCGCCAGTGTGCTTCAAGGCAATTTTCATCCCGCAAGCGATGGCTTCCTCTGGTGGAAAGGGCAGCGCCCCGCCAACCTGCCCAGCGCCGCCCCAATCATTAATAAGATTGCGGCGGAATATGGCTTTCCCTCCGTACCACGCTGCGTTGACCTGCTTGCAGGCGACCTCTCCCTCATCGTCGGCACGCCAGAAACCGATCCGCTTCCCGCTTCCGCAAATGTCGCTTACATCGGGCCAGTTGTCTGGCAGTCCGGCAACGCCCTGCCAGATTGGGTCGCTGCACTCCGTCGCGACACGCCCCTCATCTGGGTCTACTCCGGCAATCCCAGGTACTTCGACGTTCCCACTCCCGTTGATTCTGTCGTGGTGATTCGTGCCGCCATCGTCGCTTTGGCGGACTTACCGGTGCAAGTCGTGCTCACCACCGGCTATCAGGACGTGCCCACCGAAATTGGAGCGTTGCCCGCAAACTTTCGTCACGCCGCCTATCTTCCAGGACCCGCAATGGCCCAGCGCTGCGACCTGATGGTCCACCACGGCGGCCACAGCTCGGTCATGAACGGTCTGTCCGCCGGCACTCCCGCGGTGATCGTCCCCACTATCACGGAGCGCGAGAGCAACGCCCGGCGCGTCGTAGCATTAGGCGCGGGCGAAATCGTCTTGCCCATCGATGGTCCGGATGGCGAGAAGTCCATCAGCGTGGATGAATTCCGCTCCAAGGTTCATCAAGTCCTGGATCATCCTGACTATCGCACGTCAGCTCGCCGCGTAGCCCAATCCATGCGCCAACTCGGCGGAGCCACTGAAGCTGCCGCCCGCATCGAGCATCTAGCCGAACACTCGACTGCTGCCGCTTAAGGTGCGTTGGTAGGTTCGAACCTCGCGATTACGAGCGGATTGCGGGAGAAACATGCTCGGCAGCGGCTAACTTTGGACAGCCAGTCCCGGCAGCGTTCTTGGATTGGTTACGACACCTGTTTTTTCAATTCCGCCAACAAATTCAGCGCTTCGATCGGCTTCAACTCATCCAAATCCGCTGCCTTCAACCGTTCGATTACCGCACGATCCAGCGCCGTAAACATCACCGCCTGCGCTCCATTCCCATTCGCTCCGTTGACCGCGCCGGGTGTCAACGTCTCGCTCAATTCATGCTCACTTTGCTCGTGCCGTTTCAACACTTCCCGCGCCCGCTCGATCACGCTCCGAGGCAATCCCGCCAATCGGGCCACTTCGATCCCGTAACTCTTATCCGCGCTTCCCGGCTCCACTTTCCGCAGAAATATAATTTCGCTGGGCGTCTCCTTCACGCTCACGTGCACGTTCTTCACCGTCGGCAGCAATTCCGCTAGTTCCGTCAACTCATGGTAATGCGTCGCGAACAACGTCCGCGCCCGGGTATTTTTCTGCAAATGTTCCACCACCGCCCAGGCAATCGCTAATCCATCAAACGTCGCGGTTCCACGGCCCACTTCATCCAGCAACACCAGGCTTGACGGCGTGCCATGATTCAAAATCCCAGCCACCTCGCTCATCTCTACCAAAAATGTCGAACGCCCCCGAGCGAGATTGTCGCTGGCCCCAATCCGCGTGAAGATGCGGTCCGTAATCGGCAATTTCGCCTGCCGCGCGGCCACGTAGCAGCCTATCTGCGCCATCAGCACCAGCAACGCGGTTTGCCTCAAATACGTCGACTTTCCACCCATGTTTGGCCCGGTAATCAACAGCAACTGCTGCCTTCCCGGCTCAAAACATAAATCATTCGGCACGAATCGCTCGCCTTTTTGCTTCAGCAATTCTTCGATGACTGGGTGCCGACCCCCAACAATCAGCAGCTCGCCGCTGGCGTTAAATTCCGGTCTCACATAACTCCGGTCCGCCGCCAGTTTTGCGAAACATGCCAACACGTCCAATTGCGCTATCGCCGCAGCTGTCTTCCTCAGACGCGTAGCCTTCCCCGCGATACTGGTCCGCACATCCACATACAACCGCCGTTCGATCTCCGCGATCTGTTCATCCGCGGCTAGAATCTTACGTTCATAGTCCTTCAACTCCGGTGAAGTGAATCGCTCCGCATTCACCAGCGTTTGTTTACGTTCATAATCCGGTGGCGCCAAATGCAGGTTCGATTTCGAAATCTCAATGTAGTAGCCAAACACCTGGTTGTAACGAATCTTTAACGATCCGATCCCGGTCCGTTTTCGCTCGCGTTCCTCCATCGACGCAATGATCTGCTTGCTGCCTTGACTCAAATTCCGGTATTCGTCCAATTCTGCTGAATATCCCGCCCGAATCACTCCCGGCTCTGTTGCCAGCGCTGGTGGTTCCTCCGCTATGGCCTTCTCCAGCAACTCCCGCACATCCGCCAGCTCATCGATCTCCTCGTGCAACTGCCCGAGCAACCCATTTCCGTTGGAAACGCTGGCCTGTGTCCGGTCCACCGTGAATTCCCGAATCACCGGCAACTGCGCCAGCGACTTCCGCAGCGCGACCAACTCCCGCGGCATTGCCTGCCCTAACGTAATCCGGCTGGTCAGCCGCTCCAGGTCCTGAATCCCGCGCAGTTCCTTCCGAATCTCCCCACGCACCACGGTTTGCTTGAGCAAATGCGTTACCGCATCCAGTCGAGCCTCAATGGCATCGCGATCTATCAACGGCCTCAGAATCCACGACCGCAGCAGCCGCGCGCCCATTCCCGTTACCGTCGAATCCAGCGCGGCGACCAGTGTCGTCGGCCCACTCGATTTCGCTTCCTCGGTGAAGATCGGCGTCAGCAATTCCAAATTCCTCACCGAAACCGGATCCAGCACCAGCGCATCCTGCTGCTGGTAATAACGGATCCGGTCCAGATGCTGCAGCGCTTCGACGCTGGGCCCGTCGTCTCCACGCGCCGCGTTCTCGCGCAAATAATGCACCACCGCCCCTGCCGCGCACATTGCCTGCACCTTTTCGTCCAGGCCGAATCCGGTCAATTCCGCTACCCCAAACTGTTCCCGCAAAATTCGTTCCGCGTAGTCGCGCTGGAAGGTCCAATCTTCCATTCGCGTTTCTACTCCCCCGCATCCGTCCAGCAGGCTGTTTTTAGCAGTTTCGAATAATTGTGCAGGGCGGGGAAGTAAGGTCTCCCGGGGCCGCAACAGTTGCAGTTCGTCGCGCAACTCGTCTTCGGCGCGTTCTCCCTGAAACTCCGTCGCCAGAAACTCGCCGGTCGAGAGATCGACCAAGGCCAACCCGATCACTTGGCCCCCGCGTCCCGAGACCTCTTGCGCAACCGCAGCCAGAAAATTATTTTCCCGCGCATCGAGCACTGCCACATCGGTCGCAGTTCCGGGCGTGATCACCCGCGACACTTCCCGTCGCACTAGTTTTTTCCCTGGCCCGGGCTGTTCCACCTGTTCGCAAATGGCTACCTTGAATCCAGCGCGAATTAACCGCGCAATGTAGCCATCCGCCGCATGATAAGGCACGCCGCACATCGGAATCGGCTGCCCCTTCTCGCGATTCCGCGAGGTCAGCGTAATGCGCAGTTCCCGCGCCGCAATAATGGCGTCCTCGTAGAACAGTTCGTAAAAATCGCCCAGACGGAACAGCAGCAGCGCGTGCGGGTACCGTCCCTTCACGGTGTTGTACTGCTGCATTAACGGTGTGGTCGCTTCGCTCATCTGTTGGAGTGCGTCTGCCCTGCCACTCGTACCAGCGGCTTATGCCGTGCCCCATCGCCAAGGGAAGACCCAACTCCTCTCGGTCTCACGCCTCAATCCCCAACTCGCCCAGCATAAACACGTAATCGAACGCAATCTCTCTCAAAAAATCGTATCTCCCACTCGCTCCGCCGTGCCCTGCCCCCATATTCGTTTTCAACAACAATACGTTCCCATCCGCCTTCATCGCCCGCAACTTAGCCACGTATTTCGCCGCTTCCCAATACATCACCTGGCTGTCATTCCACGCCGTCTTCACCAGCATTCGCGGATACATTTTTCGATCCACGTTGGTGTACGGGCAATACTGCTTTATGTACAAATAATCTTCCTCCATCTGGGGATTGCCCCACTCCTCATATTCCCCTACAGTCAGCGGCAGCGATGGGTCCAGCATGGTATTCAACACATCCACAAACGGCACATGGCTCACCACCACATGAAACAGGTCCGGCCGCAGGTTCACCACCGCACCCATCAACAGGCCCCCGGCGCTTCCTCCCTCAATCACTAGCCGTTCCGGCGACGTATACCTCTTCGCAATCAGATGTTCGGCGGAGGCAATAAAGTCGGTGAACGTATTCATCTTTTGGTGCATGCGCCCGGCATCGTGCCACGGCTTGCCCAACTCGCCGCCTCCGCGAATATGCGCGATGGCGTATACCATGCCGCGGTCCAGCAAACTCAACCGGTTCGAGCTGAACGTAACCGGCATGGACATCCCATAACTTCCGTATCCGTACAGTAACAGCGGAGCGGTTCCATCCCGCATGGTACTCTTGCGCCTCACCAACGAGATCGGAATCTTCGTGCCATCCGCCGCCCTGGCATGCAGCCGTTCGCTCACATAATTCCCGGTGTGAAAATCTCCCAGCACCGGCTGCTGTTTCCTCAATACCCACTTCCGCGTTTCCACCTGGTAGTCGTATACCGATCGTGGCGTGACCATCGATTCATATTGAAATCGTACCGCGTCCGTATCGAATTCCGGATTGGTTCCCAGCATCACGCTGTAGGCGGGCTCTGCGAACTCCAGCCTTTGAGACGCCTCCAGCGCGCTTGCCGCGGGCCGCGTCAGGTCCACAATTCGCAAATGGGGCAGCCCATCCTCCCGTTCCATGATCACCAAATGGTTCCGAAACGCTTCCAGCCCGGAGAGCATTACCCCCGCACGATTGCCAATCACTTCATGCCACCGTGCGCGTCCGGGATCGGACGTGGGTGCCGTGACGATACGATAAGTGCGTCCTCCGCTGTTGGTTCGAATAAAAAAGATTCCGCCCGACAGATTGCGTGCGCCTCCGGGATGATGATCCACATAATATTCGTGGTCGTCTTCGCGCTCCGCCACCAGCTGAAATCCCCCAAACGGCGAATCCGCCCGTAAATAGCGCGCTTCGCTAGTCGTATGGCTATTGATCACCAGAAATAAATAAGCTCCACTCCTGCTGCGCTCCACATCCATGCGGAAGCGCTCGTCTTTCTCCTCATGAATGAGCTCATCTTTGGGGGGTGGCAACACGGCACTCGCTTCGGCAGCCGTTTCACTTCGAAGTTCCGGATGCTGAGCTGGTTCTGTCGTGGTCGGGTCGAGCGCCTCCGGTACCGTCGGATCCTCGAAACGCACGACTGTCTGCGCCTCCAAATCGCTGCGGTCCGCCGCTTGGAAGTCGCCTTCCCTCAATATCCCGTCGCTCTCCAGCTCTGCCTCGAACACGTGCCTCCAAAGCTGATTTGAACGCTTGGTGATCTCGTCTTCCGTCACATAAAACAGCGTCCGGTTGTCCATGGCCCATGCGGCGCTAGTCACGCGTTCGACTCGGAAAGGGAGCAACTCTCCATTCCGCAGATCCTTCACTTCCAACACATATTGCCGATATCCCGTTGTGTCTGTGGCATACGCCAGAAACTGATTGTCATCGCTCACTTCAAAGATTCCCAAGCCCATGAACGTATGACCTATCGCCAACTGATTCAGATCCAGTAGCACCTCTTCGCCTTCGGGTGCTGACGGCGTCCCGGCCTCTGCGCTGGAGTTCTCCTCTGTTGCGATGTTTTCTTCCTCCACTTGGGGCGCCGCCTTCATATCCGCGTTGAAACCTTGTCGCAGTTGCGCCCGCAACTCGGCAATCAGCTTGTCTTCCCGACTCAGTCCCGCTTCCTCCCTCAGACCTTCGCCAGTTGACTGCAGCTTGTCATCGAGCCGCTCTTTCTTCCGGCAATAGATCGGATACTGCTTCCCCTCCTCAGTCCTCACGTAATACTCATACCCTCGCAATCGGTAGGGCACACTCAAATCCGTTTGCAGGATCCTTCCCAACATTTCCTGATACAGCTTCTCTTGAAATTCCTCGGTCCCTTTCATCCTGGCATCCGCGTACGCGTTCTCCGCCTCCAAATACGCCTTCACCCGCGGATCCTTCTTGTTCTTCATCCAGGCATAGTGGTCCACTCTCCGATCTCGGTGAATCACGTGTTCGACCGGATCCCGCTCTGCCAGTGGCGCCTGCAATGCGTTTCCCCCTGCCCTCCCCACAGCTGCCCCTACCAGGTTGCGGCCCTCACTTCCGCCCTCACCAGATTCGCGCAGTGAGGTAAGACCCACCCGTTCGATTGTAGAATCGTTCTTCATATCATTTTTGGTTGTCGGAATGTAGCTGCGATCGTGACTCAGCCGGTTGCTCGGCCGGCCTTCAGTAACTTGTTACGGTTGAAACCCGGGATTCGGGAAAGCCGCGTACCCTCCGCACCAGGAGAAACCCATAATCCGCTATCCTATCCGAAGTTGACTCCACTTTGTAGCGCGGGTTTACTCCCCAGGGGTTCTCGAGCGCTGTTCGCTCATGCCCAGACACTCCCCAGGTCTGTTATCCTGATACTGGTCAGAGATCGCTTCTAGCGTAGATGTTTTCTAGCGCCAATTTTTCACCGGGAATTTCCGGTTATTACCATGCCCGCCGAGATCGAAATTAAGCTACGCATCTTGAACGCCAAGCAGTTCCTTCGCACCCTAAGAAAGCTTGGCGCCAAACCCGTATCTCCTCGCGTGCACGAACTCAATCTTCTCTTCGACACTCCCGACGGCGGCCTCGCCAAACATGGCCAACTCCTGCGTATCCGTACCGAATCTCCAGCGGACCTTAAATTCCCGACGGGTGCCTCGCGGCCCACCAACAAAAAACCAAGTGGCAAGCAGGCCATTGCCAAAAGGAATTCCGAGCGTTACCTGCTCACTTTCAAATCTCCTCCCGAACAACTCGCCATCGGCCCTGCCGCTGCTCCCGCAGATCGGCGACACAAGGTCCGCGAGGAACTCGAAACCGTGCTTACCGATGCAGGTGCTTTGCAAAAAATCTTCGAAGGCCTCGGCCTGCGCGGCTGGTTTCGCTATGAAAAGTACCGTACGCCCTTCAAGCTTCCGGCCCGCTACAAATGGGCCAAGGATTTACTCATCGACTTCGACGAAACCCCGATCGGCATTTACGTCGAATTGGAAGGACCGTCTCAGGCTATCGATCAAGCCGCCACTCTTCTGGGTTTCTCCCCACGCGACTTCATCACCAAAAATTACCTGGTTCTGTATCTCGACACCTGCAAGCGCCAGGGCCTGCAGCCTTCTCACATGCTTTTCTCTTAAGCGAACCCGAGGGTGATCGGGCGACTGTAGAAATTCAACAACGCGCGCGAAGCGAATGGTTAAGCTTGTCTCCAACCCGCCTTGCCTTCAAACTACCGAGGCGCCAGGAAGGCAGTGCTATGTCGGCATCCAGCGAAATCCAATCCAACCCCGCCGAGCCGCAGACCGCATCCCCGCGACGCTTTCGGTGGCTCAATTGGTCCAGCCTGGTCCTGGCATTCCTGCAAAGCGTCTGTAGCACTTTTCTCGCGCTTCACGGTATTCGCCTATTGCTGGGCATCGGCGCAGTGGTGCTCGCCTCATCCGCCTGGCACGTCGCCGAACGTCTCCACACCAACGCCATCCGCATCCCCATGGTGCTGATCGCGCTGATCGGCGCCCTGCTGAACCTTGCAGTTTTGTGGCAAGTGCGTCGGCTTCGCCGCCGGAGTGCGTCCGCGTGGCGGCAAGCTCCAGTCACCGCCGCGAAGCGTCGCTCCGAACCGCTCCAATTCGCACTTTCGTTGGTTACTCTGCTATTGCTGTTAGTGGAAGAACTGGCGCACTACAAAATAAACGGCAACTTCTGACATTGCTTTGGCCTACTTCTTATTGTCCAGTCGCAAATCCTTCCAGGCCGTCATGTTCTTCGTAAGTGCGGTGCCAAAATGTGGCTGATCGATCACTCCGTCCATTTCAATCGCCACCATCGCGCCTGCATGTTTCCGTCGAAACAGCGGATCCACGGGCTTCAGCAGCACAGCCTTGATTCCCGACTCATCCTGCGACACCTCGGAGTCTGTCCATAGATCTCCGCGCAAGTCCACCCGGTAATTCAGCAGATTGTACGTGCCATCTACTCGAGCCCGCGCTGCCGGTACCTGAAAATAGAGTTTCGACAAGTGTGCTACCGCCGATTTGATCGCCACGTCGCTGGAGAGATTCTCCACGGCCACTGCCGGCGCATCGTCAGCATTCTGCACTTTCTTGTCCGAGGCCCGCGCGCTCAGTTCGTTAACTTTCCCCTGAGCCGGCTTTTGGAAGTGTCCGTCGCGAACCTCGAATTTACCGTTGAGCACGATTGCCTTCAGAAATCCATCACCGAATTTTGGCGCCAGCACATGTCCCGAAAATGCCGCGTTCCCCATCATCGCGGGTTTGGCAGCGCTGCTGAACAGCCAAAGCAAGTCTTCCACCCGGCCTCGCGAGATATTGAAATCGAGCGTAGCGCTACGCCGCTCGCCTTGCGGGCCTTCCCCAATCCGGCCCCATACATTTAAGGTCGTGTGCTCTACGTTGGCAGTCACTTTGCTGAGTTGCACTTCGCCCGCGAGTCCATTCACCATCACCTGATATTGCGAACCAATCCCCACCCGATGGTGCGCCGACTTGAGCACGAAATCGGGCACCTTCGCCGTTCCTGCCACTGCAATTTGCTCCAGCGTTCCACTGAATTTGTCTTCAGACTCTACCGTTCCGCCGATCCCGGCATACTTGTCCAGCACTCCCCCGCGCAGCGTCACATTTCCCTGCAGCGCAATCTTCCCAATCTGCCCACTCTGCCATGGCCCAAAGGTTCCTTCGGATTCCAATTCTCCCGGTGGCTCAGGAATCCGCATACTCACGTCGTAAGACATCGCCTTGCCCGCGGCAATCGATTCCACCGTGAGTTTATGAATCTGAAATTTCAGCGGGTTTCCATCGGCGCTCGCAAACTCCAATACCGAATCATGCGTGCTAACGGATCCAATCGAGGTTTCCGACGTCGTAGATTCCCCTCCTGATTCGTTTCTTTCGGCCCGTTGCCCTTTCGGGGGAATCCGTACGTACAGCCCATCTAACCGGATGTGCGCCAGGTGATGCGGCCGCAAAAATAAGTCGCTGTAACGCCCGGTAATCCGCATTCGTTGCACGGTAGCTACCGGATGCTCTCCCGCACCCTCGGGTCCTCGTGTGAGCGCCAGACCATCCGACTCGCATCCCGGGTGTGGAAAATAAAATCGATGAAATTGTTGGATGGAAACTTTGGCCTTGAACGTTTCCTGCAGTGCCGGGATTAGCACATTCTCAGAGTAGGGCCAATGCGAGGCAAGCACCATCACCCCGGCTGTCATTCCGCCGATCAATACACCTAGGCCAATCCATAGCCACCGGCGACGTGTCGGCGGCACGGATTTTAACGGTGACCCAACCGCTACGTCGGGAGGGAACTCTCGCTGAGTTTCGGGCTGCTCCGCCGGACCCGGCGCACTCTTTACATGCATCTAGCTCAATTACAGGAAGACGCCCCTGCCCGGCGATACCGCATCTGCTGTAGAGGCTTCGGCAGGGAAGCTTACACCGGCGGACCACCCAGAGCTTGCTTCAGCCGTTGATGCAATCTTTCGCTATAACCCATCGGCAACTCGTAGGTCCGGTCGTCCGCAGTCAAAATTAGGATATTCCGCGTCGAATCTAGTATCGCCGAGCATACCTCGCAGGTCTCTAGATGCTGTTCCACCGCCGCCAATGCTTCCGGGTCCAGCTGGTGGTCCAGATAGCTCGAGATGCATTCCCAGACGTGTTTGCATTCCAATCTCATTGGAACCGCCTCCGAAAGAATCCTCCGCGCGCCGGCTTCGCGTGACCCTCCAAGGGCGCCTGGCTTTTCAGGTACGGCGCCAACGTCTTCTGCAGCATCATGCGCGCCCGATGCAGCCTCACTTTCACCAGGTTCACATTGATTCCCAGTGCCGCGGCAGTTTCTTCCTGATTCAACTCCTCGACGTCCCTCAGCACGAAAACCTCCCGGTATTTCTCGGGCAATGCGGACACGGCAGTTTGCAACTTCTCTCGCAGTTCTTTCCGTTCCAGCGCCTGCAGCGGAATCTCGCGCCAGTCCGTCAGCACCGCCGGAGTAAAATCGCCGTCGCCCTCTTCTCCTGGATCGCTCAGCGAGTCCTCGGCGGCTGTCTTGGCTTTACGCAACCGCTTGCGGGCCTCGTTCATCGCAATCGTGACCAGCCAGGTGCTGAATTTCGCTTCGCCCCGAAAGCTTTTTAAATTCCGGAAGGCGCTGATCATCGTCTCCTGCGCCCCGTCTTCTGCCTCCGCTTCATTTTTCAGGATCGCGAATATGGTCACGTAGACCAGCCGCTCGTATGGCCGAATCAACTGATGAAATAGTTCGGTCTCGCCGGCGAGCACCCGGGCGATCAACCCCGCTTCCTTTGTAGCTGCTGCCGCTGTATTCATGCCGATACGAACCGAACCGGAACTGTCATCGTGAACCGCGCGCCGACTGCAAGCCGACCTTCTTTATGGGAGTTATAAACCCAACAAAGGTAACAGCAAATCCTTAATCCGGGTGCAGGCCAGTGTCCACCCTCAACCTCAAAATTTCCTCCTTTTTTTTAACCCACGGGTGTAACCTTGCCGAACCCCCGGCGTCACACTGGGGCAGTCGCTCTTCGGCTTTTTTGGGTTTGCGAGCCTTGACGGGTCCGGCTTCCACCGGAGCTTCGCCTACCCTCCCGGCCGAGATTCCGCCCGGTCTTCCTGGCTGGACTCTGCCCGAACGGCGATTGAGTTTAAAACTTCAACTGGAGGGAAAACCACCCATGAACATGACCACCAAGGCTCTCATCACCAGCGCAGCGGTAGCCGGCTTGCTCGCAGGCACAGGCGCCACTGTACAGGCAAGGACGCTTTCCAACGCGAAAACGTCTTTGTCCGCACCGAGTCCGGACAGGCAGGACACCAATAAGAAAGTCGAAAAGCATGCCTGTAAAGGCCAAAACTCTTGTAAAGGCAACGGCGGTTGCAAGAGCGGCGACAATGGCTGCAAGGGCAAGAATAGCTGCAAGGGCAAGGGCGGTTGCGCGACCGACGGCTCAAAGATGCCCAAGTCGTAATCTCCCACCATCTACTCGGGTGTGCGGCGGTCTTATTTTTGTTTCTTTCGTCAGGCCGCCGCATTCTCTTCTATTTAGTTTCCAAGAAAGAGTCAGTAATGCCTGCGAATCGCTTCAATAATTTCACCACTTACGGCGTTGGGATCGGTCTGCGCATCCCTCACTACCAGCATATCCTCACACGCAAACCCACCTGCGACTGGTTTGAGATTATTTCGGAAAACTTCATGGTTGATGGCGGCCGTCCTCTTCAGGTCCTCGACCAGATTCTGGAACGCTACAAAGTTGTCCAGCACGGCGTGTCCATGTACTTCGGTTCCGCGGAAAAACCGAATCGCGAACATCTTCGCCGCCTCAAGAATCTCGCCCGTCGCACCAAGACTCCGTGGCTCTCGGACCATCTCTGCTGGGGCAGCGTTGATGGCCGCTACACCCACGATCTTCTCCCCATGCCTTACACCTTTGAAGCCGCGCGTCTGACCGCGCAAAAGATTCGCGAGGTTCGCGATTACCTCGAAGTCCCCGTGGTTGTAGAAAACGTCAGCAGCTACGCTGAATATCACGTCTCGGAAATGACCGAATGGGAATTCCTCAACGAAGTGGTCGAGCAGGCCGATTGTGGCATCCTTCTCGATGTCAACAATATCTATGTTTCTTCGCAAAATCACAGTTTCAATCCCGCCGTCTACGTCAATAGCGTCCCCGCCGAACGTGTCGCGCAAATCCACATCGCCGGCCACTCCAAATATCGCAAGTACACTCTCGACACCCACGACCACCCGGTAATCGACCCCGTCTGGAAGTTGTACGACCGCGCCATCGAGCGCGTCGGCCACACCGCCACCCTCTTAGAATGGGATGATCGCATTCCCACCTTCGATGAAGTTCACCGCGAAGCGCTAAAGGCCAACAAATATTTGGCCAGCGCCTCGATCGCGGCGGCCGTATGAATTTAGCCACTCTTCAGCGACGCGTCGCTCGCGCGGTGATGACTCCCCTCACTCGCTCGGAGCGCATGCGTTCGGTCGCCCTCGATGGCCGTTCGCTCGCCGCGGTGGCCAACACAATCATCAAGCCCAACAGCCGTCTCACTTCCTTCGAGCGCCTGGAGATTTACAACCGGCAATATTGGTTCCGTGTGCTCGACGCCTTCTCCGACGATTTTCCCGGCCTTCGTGCCGTCCTCGGCGATCGCCGTTTCGATGTGCTGGCCAAACACTACCTCACCGATTGCCCTTCGCGTTCCTTCACCATGCGCAATCTCGGCTCGCGCCTGGAGACTTGGCTTCGCAGACATCCAAATTACGCGCCCGGACGCCTGCAACTCGCTCTCGATATGGTTCGCCTCGAATGGGCGGAAATCGAAACTTTCGATGGAGCCTCCGAGCCACCCATCACCGCAGCCGCGCTGGTGGGCGCCGATCCCGGGAAACTTCGTCTTCGTCTCCAGTCCTATCTCCGGCTCCTCGATCTGAGTTACCCGGTAGACGATCTCCTCTTGGCCGTCAAACACGAAGCTCCCGCCGACATCGCCAGCAACGCCATGGAAGAGCGTCTGAAGCGCAAGAAGGTTTCCGCGGTGGCCCGCCTGAAACCCGCTCCCGTCTACCTGGCGATTCATCGCATGGAAAATACCGTTTACTTTCGCCGACTGCAAAGGGAAGAGTTCACCATTCTGAAGTCCCTGCAGACCGGCCGCACCCTAGAGCGCGCCATCCTGTCTGCTTTCCGCGGCAGCAAGATTCCCGCGATAGACCGCGCCGCCTGCGTTCAAGACTGGTTCCAGAATTGGTCTTCCTTAGGCTGGTTTATTTCGTAACCATTTAGCGTTTCGCCGCTCCTACGTGGGGAGCAGCAATGTCACGCCTATGTCGCGGGGTTGATGTAGTGGCGGGACATTCCTTGTAGGCTGCGGACTACAGGCCCGGGTCACCGCAACGAAGGTCGGAGCTTTTAGCTTCGACATAAAACACTAAAAAGAAAAGGGGCTTCGGCCCCTAATGGACTTATTTTTGTTCACATCGAGGAGCATTCCACAATGAATTCCTTCGTTACCCAAATCCGCAGAATGTACGCCTGGGCCGTCCGCGCCGCCAGCACTCTGCAATCCCCGTTCCTCCTTTTCGTTCGTGTCTATTTTGGACTGCAACTCGCCCAAAACGGCTGGGCCAAACTCCACAATCTCGCCCGCGTCACTCAATTCTTTTCCAGCCTCGGTCTTCCCGCTCCTGGCTTCACTGCCACATTTGTCTCCAGTATCGAGTTCACTGGAGGCATCCTCCTGGCCATCGGCCTACTCTCACGATTTTTCGGCTTGGTGCTGACCATCGATATGCTTATGGCTTACATCACCGCAGACCGCGAAGCACTTTTCTCCATCTTCCGCGATCCTGACAAATTCACCGCTGCCACCCCCTACACCATACTTTTCGCCGCTCTGCTCATCCTGATTTTTGGTCCCGGCAAATGGTCCTTGGACACACTGCTCCTCAAGCGCTTCCCCTATCCGCGCATTGAATCTTGATCGCTGCGAGAATGCGCCGAATCTCCCGCGTGCGCGTGCTGAGTGCGTCCTACTTCGCCCGAAATTCCCAATACCCTGGTCCGACCCGCATCGAATGGTGCCACGCAATGGGAAAAGCCCACCAGACCAGCGCGCCCAAGATCGCCTGTCCCAAGGTAAGCGGCAGAATGTTCCTCTCGGTCGCAAACAACCACGCCATGGCCACCCCGCCTACAAACGTTAGCGGCACCAAAACCGGATTCGGCCAATGCAACGCTGCAAACGCCGTGCCTGCCACCAGCGCGGCCGTTCCCGGTCTCTCAAACGCCGCCATCAGTCGATTCGTCAGAAACGAATTCAGCCCCACTTGTTGCAGCAAGCAAAACGCCAGGTATCCGCCGAACCGCCTCGGCTCGATAAAATGGGTAGGCAACCGGTGAAGCATTCCCAAAAATAATCCGCCAAAAAAGATCAGCCCCGCGCCCACTGCAAAAAATGGCCACGCCCGTTTTGTCGCCTTCCAAAAATTATCTCCCCGCCACCCCATCGTTTTTGGCGTGTCTCCACGCAAAATAAAACTGGCCACCAGCCAGATCAGTAAAATCCACCAGGTCCACGGCGCGGCCGCCTGCAACTTCCAGATGTACGCGCCAACAAACACCACGAACGCCAGCGCTTCCGCCAAACACGACCAGCGGTGCCCGCTCCACTTCACGCCGACTGTCCCATCGCCCTTCGGTTTTCTTCTCGGTAGCTGTCTGTCAATTCCAGCAGGCTTTCGAACAATTTGTCGATGTCGTCCGTCTCCCCGTTCCGTCCCAGATAGTCTCGCAATTCAAAATCCGGAAAGCCCAGATTGGTCACTCGCCCGGGCAGCAGTTCCCATAAGCGGTGCACCGGCACAGCTCCAACACTCATTATCGATTCATACACCGCGTGATTCAAATCGTCCACAAACACATAGTTTTTCAGCAGTTCGGCCAATCGGGCCCGCGGCCCTGGTTCGATCAGTTCGGAGCACAGTAATCGAATGGCATCCCGCTCGAATTCCTCGCGCGTGGCCCTGTGACTCTTTATAATCGCCATCATCCAAATAGTGGGGCAGCCCGCCCCAGGCTACAATACCGCCCTTATTCGGAATTACGGAAGGGATAACATGTCCACGGCACATCGCATCCTCATCCTCGGCGGCGGCTTCGGCGGCCTGGTTGCCGCTCAGACCCTGAAACACGCTAACGCCCAAGTCACCCTGATCGACCGGCGCAATTTCCATCTGTTCCAGCCGCTCCTTTACCAGGTTGCCACCGGGTCGCTTTCTCCGGGCGAAATCGCCGCTCCCATCCGTGCTGTGCTCAGCCGCCAGAAGAACACGGAAGTCCTTCTCGGCCAGGCGTCGGATCTCGACCCCGTCGCGAAAACCGTTACCCTTCAAGACGGTGGTGTCTTTCCCTACGATTCGCTGATCATTGCTACTGGCTCGGAAACGTCTTACTACGGTAAGGACCAATGGCGTGAGGATGCCCCTAGCCTGAAAACCATCGAGGAAGCCACCGCCATTCGCCACAAGCTGCTGGCCGCCTTCGAACATGCGGAGCGCACCGAGACCGAAGCTGAGGCCCGCGCATGGCTCACCTTCGTCATCGTCGGTGCCGGTCCCACCGGTATCGAGCTGGCCGGCGCGCTCGCCGAAATTGCCCGTGAAACGCTTCGTCACGACTTCCGCCGCATCCGTCCGGAAGAAGCTCGCATCATTCTTCTGGAAGGAGGCCCGCGGGTTCTTCCCGGTTATCCCGAAGATCTTTCCACCAAGGCTGAACAACTCATCACCAAGCTGGGCATAGAAGTTCGCAAGGATGCCTTCGTAACGGACATTGATTCCACCGGTCTCAGCTACAAACACGCGGGCTCGGTCGTGCGCCTCGATGCCAAAAACGTGCTCTGGTCCGGTGGTGTCACCGCCACTACCTTTGGCCATCGCGTAGCTCAGCGCACTTCTGCCGAAACCGACAAATCCAGCAAGATCAAAGTGCTTCCCGATCTCACTGTCCCCAATTTTCCAGACATCTTTATCGTCGGCGATCTTGCCTACGTTGTGAATGATAGCCAGCCCGTTCCCGGCGTAGCCCAGCCTGCTATCCAGGAAGGCCGCTACGCTGCCAAAGCCATCCTCGCTCGCCTGGAAAATCGACCAAAGCCCGAACCATTTCACTACTTCAACAAGGGCGACATGGCGGTCATCGGCCGCAACGCCGCGGTCGCCAATATTTTCGGTATCCACGTTTCCGGCCTGCTAGCCTGGCTCAGTTGGCTCTTCATCCATCTGATGTACATCGTCCAATTTCAAAGCCGGGTCCAAGTCTTCATCCAGTGGGGCTTTCAGTACCTAACCTTTAGCCGCGGTGCCCGCCTCATCACCGGCCCCGCTGTAGAAACCTGCATAGCCTCAAACCCACTCGAGTCCGCCCGTTCCCACCACGCGGACTAAATCAAGTCCTTGGCACGGGCTTGCTCGTGCAGTGGCCGAACTTTAGTTCACCCTGACGAAGGAAGGGATCGCCGCCTCTGCCCCCAGCGCCGTGGTTGCGCGGGGCCTCTTGGGTTAGCTCCGTTACGGTCGTCGTCACACACACCCTTTAGATTAGCGTTGTGGTTTTTGCGGGTGCCGCACCCTTCGGTTTTCTTAAGGGCGCGGGTTTTCTCTTGGGTTCCTCGTTCTTCCTGCGGGTCGATCATCAAAGCACGGCTTCCCAGCTTGCACCAAAAATGTACCTGCCACCAGGGGTCGGAGCTTTAGCTTCGACATAGAGACCCCACAAAAAAAAGAGGGCTTCAGCCCCTGAGGAATTGCCTTTTCCCCGCCTCTTAACCCGCCCTCTCAGATTCTCCGCACCAACCCCTCCTCGGTCGCGCGCGTATTCCGCACCAGTAACAGCACCAGAATCATCCCAACAAACGGAATCATCCCCGCCAGAATCATCAGCGGGTCGAACAAATGTGTGCCCGTACTTAACCGCGCATCTGATAGGTGGCCCGCCAACTCGTACACGATGATTGTTCCGATGGCCGCACCCGTGCCGCTCAACCCGCTCACCGATGCCACCGATTCCGAGTAAAACAAGTCCGAAGGCAAAACATTGGCGATCGTCGTGTAGCAACCGTAGCAGAACGTCGACAGCGCGAAGAGCAGGGTAATCATCGACAGCCGAACCGTGAAAATTGTCGGAATCAGCAGAGTGACACCGATGCTACCGAACACCACCAGCGCCTTGCGCGCCCTGCCCAGCGGCCAACCACGGCGAATTAAATAGCCGGACATCCAGCCGCCAAAAAAATTGCCAAGATCCGTTCCGACGAACGGAATCCAGATCGCGATCAACCCGGTTTTCAGGGAAATGCCTTTGGCAACCAGATAAATCGGAAACCAATCCGCTATGAAGAAGAAAACCGGATCGGTAAAGCTGCGCGCCACGATTGTGCCCCACGTCTGCGGCAGCCGTAACAGCTCTCTCCATTTGAGCCGCACTTTCCCGCGCCCCTGATCGCCCTCTGCGTCCGCAACGATCATCTGCAACTCGCTGGCACTGATCCGCGGATGTTCCCGCGGCTGGTAGTACATCCAGCGCCATCCAACCAGCCACATCAATCCAAGCACTCCGGGAATCACAAACGCCGGTCCCGTGCCCCATCGAAAATACAGCGGAAGAACAATCAGTGGCGCGATCGCCCCGCCGATCGAAGATCCACTGTCAAACACCGCCGTCGCTATGCCCCGCTCATGCTTCGGGAACCATTCGGAGACTGCCTTGGTTGCCGCCGGCCAGTTACCCGATTCTCCTGCGCCCAACAGAAAACGGATTCCCAGGAAACTGTAAAAACCACGGGCCACCGGAGTGCAAATCGAAACGATGGAGTACCACAGCACCGTGATCGTCAGCCCCAGTTTTGTGCCCAGCCGGTCCATCAGCCGCCCGCAAACGGTTTGCCCAATCGCATACGCCACCCGAAACGCCACCACAATGTTTGCGTAATCCGTGTTGGTCCACTGATAGCTCTGCTTCAGGTACGGTGCCAGCAGCGCAATCGTTTGCCGGTCGATGTAGTTGATCACCGTCGAGAGGAACAGCATTCCAACAATCCACCAACGCAGCGAACCACTTACGCCGCGTCTTCCGGTATTAGCGGATTTGTCGGGCTCTTGCGAGGCGCTCTCCATCGGAATACATTTCGGTCCAAATTAACAATCTGTTCACGCCGATGCCGTCAGCACCGCCAATGTCTTGGGATTGAGCAACGCGGCCGATTCCTTATCCAGATAGATCGTGGCGCTCCCATGTGTGCGCAAAGTAGACGACGGCGCCATCGGACTGATCGGTCCTTCGAAGCACGCCTTGATAGCCTGAGCCTTCTTCGGCCCGGGCACGACCGCCAGAATTTCTCTGGACTTCAGGACCTGTTTCACAGACATGGAGATGGCCTGCTTTGGCACTGTTTCTAAATCAGGAAACCATCCTTCTCCCACTTGTTGCCGGCGGCAAGCTTCATCCAAATTCACCACGATATACGGCTCCTCCGTATCGAAGTCGGCCGGCGGATCGTTAAATGCGAGGTGGCCATTTTCCCCGATCCCGACGAACGCCACGTCAATCGGTTCCACGCGGATCGCAGCATTGGTGCGGCGGATCACCTCCAGCGGGTTTTCTTCGCCATTCAGGAAATGGTAGTTGCTGATGCCGGTCTTCGCGACCACCCGGTCCTGCAAGAATTTGCAGAAGCTGGCTGGATGCGTCATCGGGAGCCCGATATATTCGTCCAGATGGAATAGTTCCACTCGCTTCCAGTCGATTCCCGGCGTCGCGGTCAGTGCTTCCAGGAATTCGAATTGCGACGCTGCACTGGCGCCAATAATCCGCGCCTTACCATGATCCGCGATGGCTTTCTGGATCGCGGCGGCGCCTTGCACAGCCGCAGCCTGCCCCATGGACTTTCGTTCGTCAAACACACGCAAACGCATAAAAACTCCCGTCCGCATTAAATCGTTTCAAAACCTTGACATCATACCAGCATGCGTGGTGTTCTTTGTTGGAATTACCTTGCGCCAGAAACGCTACCAAGAAAAGTCTCTTCGAACCCGCATAGGGCCAACATGAGCGAAGCAGCACGCATAGACATTCCCAAATCTCCTCGGATGATTTTGCTACTTTTCCTAGCCGCTTATGTTTTCTTATTCGAGGGCGTGCTGCACGCGCAAACCATCACGGTGGATGCCAATCCCAGTCACCAAGTGAACTCATTCCATCCTGCTTACGCGCTTGGGTCTACCGTAGACCGAATTCCCAGCAATGCTACCGATGTGTTTTTTGCCCCGGATCAGATTCAGCAAATCTTGGCCGCGGGTTGGGGCCAGATCAGTTACCGCCAGAATACGGAATTGTTCATCCAGGCTTGGCACTGGAATCCCAAAGGAAAATGGAGCGATCCCTCCGGTGGTGGGCAGGGCTATTTCGTGGGCGACTCCACTCCCACCGAAATGATTCGCCATTCCTATGGCTACTCGTTACCCCATCGTGGCTTCACCCGCAACGGCGGATCGGAGGACGACGGATATTCGCGACTGGATGACGGCAACGAGAATACCTACTGGAAGAGCAATCCTTACCTGACCCACCTGTTCACCCATGCAGATGATTCGCTACATCCGCAGTGGGTAGTGATTGATTTGGAAGCCAAGCGCCCCGTAAACGCGATTCGCATCGATTGGGCTGAGCCGTACGCCACCGTCTACGCCGTGCAGTATTGGGTGGGCACCGGTGACGCCATGGATGAACAGGGAACTGGCGACTGGAAAACATTCCCGGCTGGCTCCATTAACGATGGCAAGGGCGGAAATGCCACGTTACGGTTAGATGGCCCGCCGATCGAGCTTCGCTACGTCCGCGTGCTGCTGACTCAATCTTCTAATACCTGCGATACTCACGGCCCCAGCGATCCGCGCAACTGCGTTGGCTACGCGATCAAGGAACTTTATTTGGGCACGCTAGACGATCAAGGTAAGTTTACCGACCTGTTGCACCACTCCCCAGATCAGAAACAAACCGCCACCTTTTGCTCTTCCGTCGACGCCTGGCACCAGCCTACGGATCTATATGTCCATCCCGACCGCATGGAATCCGGAGATCAGCCCGGGTTCGATTTGTTTTACACCAGCGGCATTACCCGCGGGCTTCCCGCCATCATTCCGATCGCGCTGCTGTATGGCACCCCGGAAGACTCGGTCGCACAGATTGCGTACGTCGAAAAGCGCGGCTATCCCATCGCTCAGATCGAAATGGGGGAAGAGCCGGATGGCCAATACATGCTCCCCGAGGACTATGCGGAACTTTATCTACAATGGGCTTCCGCACTTCACCACCTCGATCCCAGCCTGAAACTGGGCGGACCGGTATTTGAAGGCGTAACTGAAGACATTACCTCGTGGCGTGACGCTCAGGGCCGCGTCTCCTGGTTCGGCCGTTTTCTCGATTACCTGAAAACCCGCCAGCGCCTTTCGGATTTGGCGTTCATGTCCTTTGAACACTATCCCTACGATGGCTGCGAGACGCCTTGGGAAAACCTGTACCAGGAGCCACAACTCATTACCCACATCATGGACGTGTGGCGCCAGGATGGCTTACCGGTCGCCGTTCCCATGTACGACACGGAAACGAACGACCATGGCGGCGAGGCGGCGGTGGACGTCTTCGGCGCCTTGTGGCTGGCCGATTCGTTTGGAGGCTTTCTAACCGCCGGGGGCAAGGGCACCTTCTATTATCACGACCTGCCCTATTCTCCCGCGCACGCCAATTGCGCGAACAGTTGGGGCACCTATCACATGTTCATGGTCGACCAGAATTACCGCATCCGCCAGAAGACCTCGCAATTTTTCGCCGCGCAGTTGCTAACACAAGAATGGGTTCAGCCAACCGATGCGGACCATCAACTGTTCCGCGCCACTAGCGATTTGAAGGACTCCCAAGGTCATGTACTGGTCACCGCCTATGCCGTACTGCGTCCCGACGGGCAATGGGCTCTCTTGGCCGTAAACAAGGACCATGAGAACGCTCATCCCGTCCGCATCATTTTCAATGGCACAAGCGGCAACTCCGAAACCACCTTCACCGGTACAGTCACGATGCTCACCTTCGGCAAGAACCAATACACTTGGCATCCCAATCGCAAGCAAGGCTACGCCGATCCCGACGGTCCCGCTGCAACGTCTACCGTCCAAGCCGCCCCCGACACCATTTACACTCTTCCTCCCGCCTCGGTGACTGTCCTCCGCGGCAAAATCCCTGCGCCTCCAAACAACTGATCGCCGCCCGGGGCGAACCGCGTCACCAAAGAGCACGGCAAGCATCACCGACTCACCACGCGCAATACCTTAGATTGGAATCCTTAAGGCAAACCCTCATGAAAACGACAACCTTTCTCTTCGCCTTTCTCTTGCTCTCCATCTGTTTCGCTCCCATTTCCCCAGCGCAGTCGCTCAAGCCCGTGCAACTCCCGTCTCCACAAACTCACGGCGGTCGTCCTCTGATGCAAGCCCTCAGTGAACGTAAATCCACCCGTGAGTTCAGTTCCGCCGCGCTCTCTGCCCAGACGCTTTCCAATCTGCTTTGGGCTGCCTTTGGGATCAACCGCCCAGACGGCCGCCGCACCGCTCCTTCCGCCATGAATTGGCAGGAAGTCATCATTTATGTCGCGACCCACGAAGGCGTTTACGTTTACGACGCCAAGGCCAACGCGTTGAACCCCGTCCTCGCAGGGGATTTCCGTGCAAATACCGGTACCCAGTCCTTTGTGGCAGACGCAGCCGTAAACCTCGTCTATGTTTCGGACTTCTCGAAGACCAGTGATGGCGGCTCCAGCGAGTCAGAGATGTATTCTGCGGCCGACGTAGGATTCATCGCGCAGAACGTGTATCTCTATTGCGCGTCCGAAGGCCTGGCCACCGTGGTACGCGGTACCATCGACAAGGCCGCGCTGGCGAAAATCCTGAAATTGCAAGCGAAGCAGAAAATCGTCCTGGCGCAATCGGTCGGCTATCCGAAAAACCCAGGCCAACTGTAGGCAAACCCTACGCGGTGTGACGGGCATCACAATTCCGCTTCCCTCCTGTCACTGTGTACCTGTGTCCGCCGTTGTACCCTCATTCAGGCACGAATTTTCTCCACCATCGTCCCGTCGGGCGCGCCTCCAAGCCGTGCCGACCCAGAGGTGCGAAGGGCCACATGCCCCGCAGACTCGACTTCAAGCTCATCCTGTCGCTCACCGTTCTGATTGTAGGCATCAGTTGTGTGAGCGGCTTCCTGAACTGGCACATGCAAAAAAATCAGCTCGTCGAGACCATGGTACTCGGCGCCGATCAACTCTCTCGTAGCATCACCAGCGCCACCTGGCACGCCATGCTCGACGACGATCGCAAAGGTGCGTACGAGTCCATGCGGGTGATTGCCGACAAGCACGGCGTCGACCGCATTCGCATGTTCAATCGCGAAGGCCGGCTTGCCTTTTCGACGGATGCCAACGAGCAGCCCAATCTGGTCAGCCCATCCGATGGGGTGTGCGTCGGTTGTCACGGAGCAGGCCCGGTCCGGACCAAGCCGGCAATGTACTCCCGCGTCCGTTATGGCACTTCGCCTACCGGCATCAAGACGCTGAACATCGTGACCCCCATCTACAACGAGCCGTCGTGCAGCAACGCCAGTTGCCACGCGCACGAAGCGAGCACCCGGGTGCTGGGCATCCTGGACGTCGCGTTGAGATTGGACCCAGTGCAGAAGCAGACTCGGACGATCACGCTGCAAACCATTCTGTCCACCCTAGTTGTGGTCATCATCGGTGCCGGCTTTGTGATTTTGTTCACCCGGCGCTTCGTGGCCACGCCCATCCAGGAGTTGATCAAGGGAACGCGCGCGGTCAGCGCGATGCAACTGGATCGCACCATCGAAATCTCGCGCCGCAGCCAGGAACTGGATGAACTGGTGGACTCCTTCAATCGCATGCGCGAGCGGCTAAAAATTGCGGTAGATGAATTGAACGAAATGCAGCAAACCTTGGAAAGCAAAGTGGCCGAACGCACGGCGCAACTGCAAATGGCGCACCGCAAACTGCTCCAGAACGACCGTCTCGCCTCATTGGGAACACTTGCCGCCAGCGTGGCCCACGAGATCAACAACCCCGTCTCCGGCGTACTCAACCTGTCCATTCTATTGGAACGCTTGATGGTCAACGGTCGATTCCCAATCGGCCGCGAGCCGGAGTTCCGCAAATATTTGAGCCAGATTTCAACCGAAACCGCGCGTGTGGGCCGAATCGTCTCGGACCTTCTGGCGTTTTCGCGAAGGTCCAAGCCCCAGCGCGTGCCCGCCGATCTAAACAAATTAGTGATCAGCACGTTAGGTTTGGTTGGACATAGGCTGAAGCTGGGCAACACGGAAACAGTGCTGGACCTGCAGGAAAATCTGCCGCAGGTGGAATGCGATCCTTCGCAAATCCAGCAAGTGATTCTCAATCTGGTGATGAATGGCGCACAGGCCATGCAGGCGAAAGGCGGCGGCGAACTGCGCATCCGCACCCGGGTGATTCCACACGACGAATGCGTGGAACTCTGCGTGACTGACACAGGCGAGGGCATCGCTCCGGAAAATCTGTCCAAAATTTTCGATCCCTTCTTCACCACTAAGGCGGAAGGCAAAGGAGTGGGACTCGGCCTTGCCGTGCTCTATGGGATCGTCAAGGCCCACGATGGCGAGGTGGAGGTAAGTAGCCAGCGCAACCAAGGCACCTCCTTTACGGTGACTCTGCCGCTCAAGGCCCGCCTGGTTGCCCCGGAACAGAAAGAAGTCCAGGTACATGTCGAGTGAGCGCGGTTTATCTGCTAGCGGTTGGAAGCGTAACTCCTCAGGTGATGACCTGGGTGGAAAACACAGTGACCGATTGGTGCCCGTGGCCGGTCAGGCATTTGCCTCCCCTCGCTCTGCCGGAGGACAGCTTCGATGCCAAGCGCGGACAACACAAGTCGGTAGAGATCATGAAGGTTGTGGCGCGCAGCGCTCCACCCGATGCTCAACGTATCTTGGGCGTCACGGAAGCGGACTTGGCGATTCCCACGCTAACTTTTGTGTTTGGACAGGCGCAATTGGACGGCCCCGTGGCCGTAGTTTCGCTGGCCCGCTTGCGCCAGGAGTTTTATGGACTACCGGGCGATCGCAATGTGTTGCGCGAACGCGTCGTCAAAGAGGTGCTCCACGAACTGGGGCACACCTTCGGACTCACGCATTGCGCCGAATCGAAATGCGTGATGAGTCTGGCCACGCACATTGGCTTGGTCGATAGCAAAGAAGAACGCTACTGCGTTCGTTGTGGCGGGCACCTGGTGCGACGATTTGCCGCTCCGAATGGAGAAACCAAATGAAAAGGGTTTGGCCGATTTTAGTAGTCGACGACGAGGAAGTAATGTGCGAATCCATGGCCGCGTGGTTGCGTGAGGACGGCTATCGCGTGGACACCGCCTCCAGTGGACAAGCCGCGGTACAGCTCGCGCAGGGCACCGACTATGCTATCTCCTTTATCGACCTGAAAATGCCCGGCGGGATGGACGGCATCGAAACCATGATGGAGATCCGCCGGACTCGCCCAGACGCTTCCATCATCATCATAACCGCCTACGCCACGGTGGATACCGCTATCCAGGCCATGAAAGAGGGCGCGCAGGAATACATCGTGAAACCCTGCCATCCCCAGGAAATTTCCATGCTGGTTTCGCGCATCCTGAAATTAAAGAAGCTGCAAACGGAAAACGTCATCCTGCGCAAGAAGATCAGCCGCAAATACCGCCACCACGACATTATCACCAAGAATCCGCGCATGGAAGAAATCCTTGCGCTTACCCAGGAAATTGCCAGCCTGCGGAGCACCGTGTTGATCTGCGGCGAAAGCGGAACCGGCAAGGAATTGGTCGCAAGGGCCATCCACTATTCCGGAGCCCGAGCGGACAAGCCCTTTGTCAGCGTGAGTTGTGCCGCTCTTACGGAAACCTTGCTGGAAAGTGAGCTGTTCGGCCATGAGAAAGGCTCATTTACCGGCGCGGAAGGCAAAACGAAGGGCAAGTTTGAGATGGCCGACGGCGGCACTATTTTCCTGGACGAGATCGGCGACATCTCCCCGAAGCTGCAAGCCGATTTGTTGCGCGTGCTGCAGGAGCGCCGGTTCTATCGTGTCGGCGGCACTGACGAAGTAAGCGTGGACGTGCGGGTCATTGCTGCCACGAACAAGAATCTGGCCGAGGAGGTGCAACAGGGCCATTTCCGCGACGATTTGTTTTATCGCCTGAATGTTATCGAGATTCGCATCCCGCCCTTGCGTGAGCGCCGCGAAGACATTCCCTTACTGGCCGAGCATTTCGTACAGAGCATCTCTTCCGAGTTAGGCAAAGATGTTGGCGGAATTTCCGGGGACGCGCTGAAGGTGCTGATCGCCTATGATTGGCCCGGCAATGTCCGCGAGCTGGAAAACGTGATTGAGCGCGCGATTGTTACTTCCCGCAATGGCAGTCTGGTCGAAGGCGATTTTGCCTGGCTGAACCAGCGCAGCACTCCCGAACAAAACAACTGGGATGTGCCCGACGTTCCGTTGTCCGAGTTAGAGCGTCGTGCGATCATCGCTGTACTGGAACGCAAGCGTGGCAACGTAAAGGAAGCCGCGGCGTCCCTGGGTATTGACCGTTCCACCCTGTACGACAAGCTAAAACGCTACGAAATCGCCCACTAATTGAAATTGTTGGAGATGAGCGAGGCCGGTCAGTTATCCAGGAAGGTCGACGCCAAAACATTCTCCCAATCCGCTTGTGGTTCCGCATCCATCAACTCCGGCATAAGCGTGCCGCCATCTGCCAGACACGGAGGGTTATTCGGTGCCGTGAGTTGGACCTGCAAACGGTCTACCTCCGACGCCAGCCACCCCGGCACTTCCGGCCCAGTCAGCAGATGCCGCAGGTTCGCTTCGCCGTTAGGGAGCAGCTTCAAATAGTAGTCTTGATCGGGGCCGCCGACGGAGATCACCGTGCCGCCGAGCGGAGCGCGCACGCGAATCTTGTGCCCATTCTTGGTCATCGACCAGGCAACGGCTTCGCTTTCGATTTCCTCGCAGATCTCCGGCAATTTCACCGAATCCGGCTGGCCGACCAGCCGCTTCGCTAGTTCATCCAGTCCCACCGCGAATGTGCCATCCCATTCTGGCCGAACCCACGTGTGCCCCCGGTGATAGAAGAGTTTGTCCGAATACGGCACGCCCACACTCTTCGGTGAAGTGGGGACGGGCAAACCCGCGAACCTCGCGTAATTCGTGCAGGTACGGCAATCGAACGCATTGTCGCAAATCCGCGATGCCACGCGGCCGGCGAATTCATGACGGCAATGCCGCTCATTCGGCGCAAGTTCGTGAAATGCCTCATGCCAGCACGTCGCGGTAGCGCGGTGTCCCCGAAAATCCGAAACCGTGCGCCACACCCCCCACACGAAAGTGGACATGATGACCGTCACCGCTGCGAAGAACGACGACAGAAACACGACGTGCGTCAGTGTCCAGTGAAATCCGTCAGTCCAGGGAAACATTCTTGTCCACTCCTTTCAGCGGTTCAAACAGGGGTAAATACCGGTAAGACAGCGAGTACACAATCACCCCGTATGCGATCACGCCCCCGAACGTCGCCACTTCCTGCCAGCTCGGCGTGTATTTCAGAAACGGGTCGAATGACAGTGTCGGCAATGCCAGGGTCTGTACCGTCATCACGAACCGGTTCAGCAGCACTCCACCGCACGCCAGCGTCGCTCCGCACAGCAACCATCCGCGTTTTCTCGCCTTGTACGGGACAATCATCAAAATCGCCGGGACCAGCCCCAGCGGAACCGTCCCTAGAAACAGAAACGTCGAACTGAGCGGCCAGTGTGAATAGAAGTCCGCCGGCCCAAATCCCACCGCTCGCGCGGTGACATTCAGCCATACATAACTGTCAATGGCTTTCGCCGCCACGTACACCGCCAGCAGCACTCCGGAAATAAATCCCAGTTTCCGGTATACCGTCGCTTGCACCAGTTGTTTCCCGGTCGCCTTTTCGGCTGCGGCCACCACCAACATGAGAAAGCTCGGTCCAACGGCCATCGCCGACAGAATGAACAAGAAGAACGTCGATGGCCAGATTGCGAATCCCTGGCGATATGCGAACGGCCGCCCGCGCAACACCCCGTACAATCCGCCGAGTGAACCTTGGTGAAAGAACGACAAGAACGCACCGACTCCCGCCAGCACCGGCACCAACTTATGGAATTGGTGCTCAAACACCAGGAATGACGGTATCTTCCGCAGTTGCCGGTTCCTCAGTAGCAACGGGATGTATTCCAGGACCAGCGCCAGCAAATAGCACGAAATGCAGAACGTCACCTCGGTCAGCATCGAGTGCGTGTTGGGATACCAAAACGTGAACCACGCCCGCAGCGGTTGTCCCACATCCACCATCAACACCGCCACAGCCCCGCTATAACAGGTCAACCCCACCACCACCGCGCTATTCAGCACCGGTTTCAAATCATCTTGCTTCAAGATGTACACCAAAAACCCCGTGAAGAACGCACCTGCGCCCATGGCAATGATCGAAAGATCCGCAAAGATCCACAATCCGAACGCAAAACGATTGTCCATGTTGGTCTGATTCAATCCGTAATACAGGCACGAGCCCGCCGCATAAACTCCCAACACCAGCAGGAATACCCACGGAGCCAGCCATAGCGCAAAGCGCCACGTTGAGGTGCGTTCCTGTCCTCGCGCGATCCACCGTCGATCAATCAGGGCAGTTTCAGACATGCTGGGCCTCCGTGGACGCGGAGCGAGCCGAGTTTCGATCCGCCAGCGTGCGGATCCAGTTCTGCGTAGTTTTATAGTGAATCTTCGGGTCTGTGCCGATCTGTTCCAGCAGCCGGAACGCATCGGGCGAGTGTGCGGCCACCGCCACCGGATCATTAGCGTCCGCCAAATTACCGAACAGAATGGCGCCCGTGGGACACGCTTCCACGCACGCGGGAACATAGTCGGTCAGATCGATTTCCTTCTTTCCCGCAGCCGCGGCCTTCTCTAGTGCGTCGTGATATCGTCCGTGGCACAAATTACACTTTTCCACCACGCCGCGCATCCGCACCGATACGCCCGGGTTCAAACTCTTCTCCATTCCCGGCGGCCATTCGGGATCCCACCAGTTGAAGTACCGCGCGTGATACGGGCAGGCGGTCATGCAGTACCGGCAACCGAGACAGCGCTGCGGCATCTGCATAACAATTCCCGTGGCCTTGTCCACCTCGACCGCCTGTTGCGGGCAAACACTGACGCACGGCGTCTCGTGTCCGCACTGCATGCACGTAATGGGTATGAACGCCTCGCGCGCCTCCGCGCCGTCTTTGCCGTTAGACAATTTGTGCACCAGCATTGGCGTAATCCCAGTCCGCGTGGTAGTCCGCGTATGCGCCGGCGGCACATTGTTTTCCGCTGCGCAGGCCACCATGCAGGACCCACAGCCGATGCAGCCGTCCAGGTCAATCACCATTCCGTAGCGCGCGCTCATGCCTCCCTCCTTGCCGGCATTTCACGCAAGTCCGACTCTTGATAGAGCTTTGCCGCCAGCGGAGGAAATACCGCGGGTTCCCAGGCCGCAGCCCAGTCGCTCGTCCGCGATGGACTGGTGCTTGCCGGCCATTCTTTCAGTGCGCATTTTAGTCCGCCCGCATGTGGCGAATCGTCCACCCAAACTGCTCCATTTCGGAGCTGCTCTTCCATCTTTGTGGCCGACTCGAATTTCGCCACGGCCATGGCCTGCTCGCCATACACCGTGCCCTGCTTGCCGTGGAACAGCTGCTCACACCGCGCGTGGATCGCTTTCTCTACATCCGGTAGCGTCGCGTCAATCGTCGCCAGAAATTGCGCCGGTGTCTTCATTTGTTCTGGCGGCTCAACCAACTTCGCGGCAATCGCGTACGTCTCGACCGCTGAAGTCGGCGCGGTCGGAACATCCGTCAGCTCTTCCAGAAATCCAGGGGAGGGAAGTAGCCATTCCGCTTTGCTGCCCCCGCCATCCCACGCCGCGAAACGAAATACTTCCGCATTTGTTTGCGGCGCGAATTCCCATGGCACCGTGGCATCCAGCAGCATTGCGCGATAGGAACCGGGGCCAATTTCCTGCGCGGCCTCCGCGTTATGAGCTTTACTCCTCAAAACAATCCCGCCCGGCGTTCCCACCGCGCCCAGCGCTACGTTCAACGCCGCGATCACCGGATTGCCGTCCGGTGCGATCGCCACCACCGGCCGCCGCGCCACTATCGTGTGCGCCAACTCGCGAATCGCATCGCCACTCAAGCCCGTTTGTGCCGCCGCGTCCACCAACGACATCTGTGGAGGCACCGGCCCTGGTGTTTTCACCAGATGCTCTTCAATCAAAACCTGCGCCAATCCAGCCGCCAGCGCTGCCTGGCTTCCTTCGCGAATCGCCGTCCAACGCCAAGCCTTTGCCGCGGTCCGCGACAGGCTCGCCTCGATCTGGATCAGCCGCAGTTGCGGATCCGTCGCTCCCGCCCCCTTTTCGCTCCACAGCCGCGTGAACCGTCCCGGGGTGCCCCATCCATCCAGCAGCGGCGCGCCAAAACTCACAATCGTTCGCGCATTCTCCAGGTCGTAACCCAACGCTGATGCTGCGACTCCGCTCCACATCGCATACGGCTTTAGCGCCAGGCTTTCATCGCTCAGCACCACGCGGTAGCTTCCACCATGGTTTGCCGCAAACGCCTCCAACACTGACGAAGCCGCACGTCCCGGCCGCGCATCGACAATCGCCACCGGCCCTTCGCCACAAGCCTTCGCGAACGCCGCTTGCGCTTCCGCCCAGGATGCCGGGCGCCCGCCATGCCGCACTTCGCGCAAACGCCGCGGATGCCAGTTCAATTGCTGTGCCGCAAATCCCAACGGGCAAAGCGCACCCTTCGTCACCGGATGTGCGCCTACACCAGAAACTCCCACCGGCCAGGCCGCCGCCATGCGGACGCGCATTCCGCATCCTGCAGCACACAATGTGCAAGCCGATTGCTCCGTCTCCACTGGTCCATGTGCCGGTTGCGGAATCCACGGCCAGTTTTGCGTCCAGATCGATACGTCGCCCAACAGTTTCCACGGCACGGGCGTAAACACCATGCCCGCGGCTATTCCTGCGCCGCCTATGAATAGATCACGCCTGGAGAATGTCATGACCGCTCCTCATTGATGGCAACCGAGGCAGCCCACTTCGACTTTGTGGCGGCGATGGCAATTTTCGCAGTCGGTCATCTTCATGCCGTCGCCCGGAGCGCGCCGGAGGCGGGACATCGAATGCCCCCAAATGTCGCGGCTGTACCCGGTAATGCGATTCTGTTCGTAAACTTTCAAGTGATCGGATTCTCCGTAATTCCCGTGGCAATCCGTGCAATTCAATCCTGCACGTTTTGTGTGGATGGCATGCGAGAACCACACGTTCGCCGGTTGCTGCGAATAAATCAGCCACGGGGGCTGCTCGGACTGCTTCAGGTAGTTGCCCACCAGCAGCGCTTCCGCTTGCGAAGTTCCCAGCTTGTCCGTGTGGCATCCGACGCAAACCTCGTCGCGCGGCATCCCGGTGAATTGCCCGTCGCTGCCCAACACGTGGCAGCTATCGCATCCGGTGAGCCCGGATTTTTCCGCGTGTGTTTTGTGAAAGAAGTCCAGCGGCTGTTGACGGCTTACGTAGAGAGCCCGGGGGAAAACGGCCCAACCTGCGATCAGTGCAATTACCACTCCTGCCAGGAAAACCAGCCCATTGCGAATCACGAGAGATCCTTTGGCACCCAAGTTCTGTCGGAAAAGAAGTTCTGCAGCAGGCACACCAATTGTTGATGGGAGAGCAGTTGGCCGACTCCTCGTACCGGCCGGCCGCCGTCGCAATTCAGTTGCAGTGATTCGTGGACGGAGCGTGCCATTCGTTCTTCCTCTTCGGTCTGCCAAGCCGCTGCCGGTGGCCCGCAAATCAAGCCAGCGCGCGTTTGGCCGGGCAACTCGCAACCGGAGAACAACCATCCCGAGCCGTACGGGTCCGAGGTCAATCGCCCCGGATCGCCGCGCAAGTGGCTATTCACTTTCTGAATCAGCATCGGGTTCGGAAACGCCAGCGGCCATTCCATTCCGTGGACATTGATCGCGATAACGGGACGTTGCGTGCCGTGCGTGGTCACAAACGTTATCCCGTCCACATTGCCTACAAAATCCGCTAAGAACGCATCGATTCCCACATGGCAAAGGCCGGACTCTTCGACCGCCAACCAAAAGTGATTCGCGCTGTAAAGAAGGTCCGCCGAAGGAGCCATCGCGCCATGCGGCCGCGCCAAAGTCAGATACGACTCGCAATAGCGGTAGCCGCCGGTGGTGCAACTCGATAGCTGCGATTCGCTGAACGGAATCAGCTTGACCGGCGTGGTCACTCCGCAATACTGCACGTGGATTTCTTCCAGGTGCGGGCAGCGTTGCTGCCGTGCTTCCTCTTTCGCCACCAATTCGCAGCGGTAATACTCCGGCGACATGCAACGGCTGGTGCCAGAGACTCCCGGCCCCTCCAGGATCAGCTTTCCTACAGGAGCAGCGTGGCAGTATTGCGCGCGGCCTTCTTTGAGGAACGGACACGACATGATGTTCTCGCTTTTACTTGGACTTCTTTTCGTCGGTGGGTTTCTTCTCTTCCGCCTTTACGTGTTCGCCGCCATCTGCCATGGTCAATCCCAATTCCGGGACCGTGAGGCTGTGGCCAAAGTCGTTGTGCAACATCGCCTGCATTTCCGCGTTCACGTCGTTCACACCACTCTGCTTCTTGTGGCGGATCACCAGTTCCCAGACCACCCCGTAAGCCACCAGCAGCACTGCCAGCACTACAATCACGCCGAGCGCGATGTTGGTCACATTCAACCAAAAAACCCAATCGTAGTTGGACATTTTCGCAATCCTCCCGTGCACAAATGCTGCAACCCAAAAGGAGTAGTGCAAGTCCAACGCCAATATGGAGAATCAATCACTTAGGAGGAAAAGCAGGCGGATAGTTGCCGGATTTTCCTACAACCGCGTCGGCGTCCCCGACACCGTAGGATTTTCCGTACGGTCCGCTGCTCACGCGCAGACGTCATTCCGAACGGAGTCTGCGAAGTGAGGAATCTCTCTCAGTTTTCCTTTGTTGTGTTAGACGACAGGCGCATAGAAGGCATCAAGGCGCGGTCATGGCCCATAGACCCGTTAGCTCACGCCGCCAAACGTCCCGCCGCGATTTCGCGTTTAGGCAACTTAACGTCCCACGCCAATCCCAGCGTGCGTAGCGTCCAAATCCCGTACCAATTCACGTCCACTTCATACCAGCGGAAGCCATGCCGCGCGGCCTGAGGCTGTGCGTGATGGTTGTTGTGCCAACCTTCCCCAAACGTGAGGATGGCCACCCAAAAACTGTTCGTCGAATCGTCGCCGGTATCGAAGCGCTGCGAACCCCAAATGTGCGTGGCCGAATTCACCAGCCAGGTGAAATGCAAGCTCATTACCGAGCGCACGAAAACTCCCCAAAACACCCATGGCCAGCCACCAATGGCGTAGAACGCCACCGCGACTGCCACCGAAGGCACGATGTGCCACTTGCTGATCCAGCCGTGAAACTTGTCTTTGCGCAAATCCGGCACGTACGGCAGTAGCTCGGTGCGGTCGCGGTGCATCGCCCGCCCCGTCAGAATCCAGCCCATATGCGCCCAGAAGCCACCGTCGCGTGGAGAATGTGGATCGCCATCTTTATCGGTGTTCTGATGATGGATCCGATGCGTAGCCACCCAGGCGATCGGCCCGCCTTCCAGCGCCAGCGTGCCGCAGATCGTCAGGAAATATTCCATCCACTTGGGGGTCTTATACCCCCGATGCGTCAGCAGACGGTGGTAGCCCATCCCGATCCCAAGGCTCCCGGCCACCCACCACATGGCGATGCAGACGATCAGTGCCTTCCAGGTGAAGAAAAACACCGCCGCCAGAGCGCAGAAATGGAGAGCGACCATGATGCTGGTAACGCCCCAGTTGACCGGTTGTGAAAACGTTCTATCGCGTTTAAAAAAGGAAAAAATATTCATGAAGGTGCGTAACCAGTGTAACAGCTTGTAGCCGGAATAGAAAATCGTTCGCGCCTTCGTGGGTCGAATTCGGCACCTAAGTATGGTCCTGGCACGAAACTTCTTACGAATTACGTGCGTACCTCACGCTAGGTGTTTGCAGTTACACTCAATGGGCATGTGTCAGGAGGGGGATACAGGTGAAAAGCAACCGGTCCATCGCGGCAATGATCGTGGCTGCAGGAATGATCCTGCCAGGTTTTGCAGTTGGCCAAACCAAACACACTCCCTCGCTCCAGGAGACCTTGAGTTTGAAATCCATTGGTGGCGTGAAGATTTCTCCCGATGGGCATTTCGTCGCGTATGAGGTGCGTGAGACGAACTGGAAAGACAATGAGTTCATCAATCAGGTGTGGCTGGTGAATGTCCAATCTGGCAAAAGCTTCCAACTCACCCGCGGCAAGAAATCCGCTGGCGGCGCAGACTGGTCTCCGGACGGACGATGGCTGGCTTCTGTAACCGAACGGGAGCCCAGCGCGATCGAGCCGCCGGCCGCGACTCCGGCAGGAAAGACCGAGGAACAGAAGGAAGAAAAGAAACCGGAACAAGCCGCGCAAAAAGATAAAAAGAAGGAACCCGAGAAAGAGACTCCAAAGCCTGCAGGCACGCAGATCTGGGTGATTTCCCCGGAAGGCGGCGAAGCGTGGCAGTTGACCAAATCCGAGACCGACGTTAGCGAGTTTCATTGGTCCAAGGATTCCAAGTTCATCGCCTTCACCGCGGACGCCCCCGAAAGCAAAACCAACAAGGATCGCAAGGAGAAATACAGCGATTACGAGGTCTACGAGAAGGATTACCGCCAGAATCAATTGTGGTCCGTGGATGTCTCCGAAGCCGAGAAAAACTCTTTGCCGGTAGATGCCAAGCGACTGATCACCGATGCGTCCATGAATGTCACCGATTTCTCCTGGTCTCCAGACTCGACGCGTATCGTTCTCAGCGCTACCGGAAATCCCTTGCTCGCCTTTCGAGGCAATCAGGACATTTATCTCTTGGATCTTGCCAAAAACAACTCCATCCAGAAAATCGTGGCTCTCCCCGGGCCGGACTCCTCCCCGCTGTTCTCGCCGGACGGCAAGCAAGTAGTGTTTCAAACCGCCCTCGCTCAGCCCTACTTCTACTATGCGAACGGGCACATCGCAGTGGTCGATTTGGCCAGCGTTTTGAACAAGCCTGCCACCACGCCAGCCGACGTCCGCGACTTGACCGCGCAATTCGACGAGGATCCTTACCTGATCGCGTGGGGGCCGGGCGGCATTTATTTTGGGAGCGGACAAAAAACCACTGCGCACCTGTTTCGTATCGATCCGCAGAATGACACGATCCAGCGGCTCACCTCGCCCGGCACTTTGTTGGTCGAAGACGCTTCCTTCACTCCCGATTGCAAAAACGTGGCGATCGTTACTGAAGATTCCACTCATATGAGGGAAGTATCCGTCTCCGCGGTATCCCCATTCGCGCCCAAAAAGCTGACCGATATGACCGCGCAGGTCCAAGACTGGACCCTCGGAAAACCGGAAGTGATTTCCTGGAAGAGCCAGGACGGCGCCGAAATCGAAGGCATACTTTATAAACCAGCCGATTACGATCCCTCGAAAAAATATCCGTTATTCGTCCAGATTCATGGCGGCCCGACCGGCACTTCCGTCCCGACACTCTCCGCCGGCGAATATGCCTACCCGATGCAGCAGTTCCTCGCCAAGGGCGCGCTTGTGCTGATGCCCAACTACCGCGGCAGCGCCGGCTATGGCGCAAAATTTCGCGCGCTAAACGTTCGCAATCTGGGTGTTGGCGATATGTGGGACGTGATGAGCGGCGTGGATTACCTGATCGGCAAAGGCATTGTCGATTCCAATAAACTGGCCTCGATGGGCTGGTCCGAAGGCGGTTACATTTCTTCCTTCCTGACCACCCACACCGATCGCTTCAAAGCCATTTCCGAGGGCGCTGGCATCAGCGATTGGACCACCTATTACGTGAACACCGACATTACCCCGTTCACACGCCAGTATCTGCACGCCACCCCGTGGGACGATCCGGAGATTTACGCCAAAACTTCGCCGATAACTACCATCAAGCAGTCCAAAACACCGACGCTGATTCAGCAGGGAAGTAACGACAAGCGCGTTCCCGTCCCGGACAGTTACGAACTCTATCGTGGTTTGCAAGATCAAGGCGTCGAAGCGCGTATGATTCTCTATTCCGGTTTCGGCCATGGCGTGAACAAGCCGAAGTCAATGCAAGCGCTGCTGCAGTCGAATCTGGATTGGTTCAATCACTACATTTGGAATGAGCCTATTCCCAAAGAGTCGCCGCTGTACGGCTCCAGCGAACTGGAACCCGCAAAATAAAACTAGAGCCGCGCAGCGTTACCCCACTTCGCCGCGTCGCGGTAAGTTCCGCTTTGCTAGTCCCAGCGCGCGATCCAGCGCCGCCTTTTCTTCCGCGCGCAGTGCACGATGCTCTCCTTTTGCCAATTCGCCCAACTGCAGCGGCCCAATCGCCACGCGCACCAACCGCAGCACTTCTATTCCCAGTGCGTCCAGCATCCGCCGAATCTGCCGGTTCTTTCCTTCATCCAGCACAATTTCTAACCACGAGCGTTTCTCGCCGCACCGCAGCAGCCCAACCCGCTTAGCCTTCAGCACTTCGCCATCCGGCATTTCCACGCCGCGTTCCAGCCGCTCGATTAACCGCTTATTCGCCACTCTGCAAATCTGCACGTGATACGTCTTGTCCAAATGAGAGGCTGGATCGGCGATCCGCGCCGCCCATTCCGAATCATTCGTGAACAGCAACAAGCCCTCGCTCGCGCGATCTAGCCTGCCTACGGGTGCAATCCAGGAAGGCTCACCCGGCAGCAACGAATACACCGTCCCACGGCCCTTTTCATCCGCCGCGGTGGTCACGATCCCGCGCGGCTTGTTCAGCACCATATAGATCTTTTCCGCCGCCCCGATACGCTTGCCTTCAACTTCAATCCGGTCCGTCCCGATGCGCACACCCGCTTCCGGGTTTTTCACGATTGACCCGTTCAGCCGCACCTTCCCCGCGCGAATCAAATCGAACGCCTGCGCCCGCGAGCAGAATCCCAATTTCGAGAGGGCGCGGGCCAGTCCGATGTGCCTCCCGGTAGGCTGCAGGGACCTGACTCGATGCTCTTTTTTCACAAGTTCACCGCAGTTTAGCGCGAATTCCCGGTGCTGGCCGGTGAGCCGCTCTAGAAAATTTCCCTTGACAGATATATCGTTAATCGATATATCCATTACTGATTTACGAATAAGAAACGGCCGACGTGACAGCAAACCCGATTCCGGATGAGTTACGAAAATTGTTGCCTATGACCCCGGCGGTTTTTTATGTGTTGCTTTCTCTAGCCGACGGCGACAAGCACGGCTACGCCATCATGCAAGAAACCTCCAAATTGTCGAATCGAGAGTTTCGTATGGGGCCGGGAACGCTTTACACCACTTTACAGCGCTTACTCGGTTTGAAGCTGATCGAAGAGGTGGAACCTGCTGGAGCAAGCGGCCAGCGCGAGAGCCGCCGCCGCTACTATCGCATTACCGGCACGGGCCGCGCACTTTTGGAAGCCGAACTGGCACGGCTGGATTTCGTTGTTCACCTGGCCCGACGAAAGAAACTCGCGCCCCGTCCCGCGGAGTAGACCGATGAACCTGATGATTCGGTTGAGCGTCTGGGTTTACCGTAGCCTGCTCCTGGTGTACCCACACGAATTGCGGGCGCGATTCGGCGCGGACATGACCGAAGTGTTTGAAGATTTATTGTGCGAGGCGGCACAGCAGGGCGGACCACGGCAGATCGTGGCCCTGTGGAACACCGTTCTTGTCGAACTGGCGGCTGTCGCCATTCCAGCGCGCCTGACGCCGCACGTCGTTATCGCGGGCGGTTTATCCGTTGTGGTCTCGTCCCTCATCACTTGGGTTTTTCTTCATGCCGTTGGTTGATCGCCATGCCAGCAACCCCAATAGTGGCACCTCCGCGCGCGCTGGAAACGAGTGGGTCTCTGGCCGGAGATATCGCAGCCTACATATGGCTCACGTTTGGTATTTCCTGGGTGCTTTTGATCGGGGCGATCAAGCTTGGGCTTGGCGAGGAGTATCTGAATATCGGGATTGCCGGCCCGGCGATCGCCGCGCTCCTGCTTTCGGGGAGGCATCATCAGAACCGGGAACCATTTTCCGCGGCTAGGCTGCTCTGGTTTTCGGGCGCATGGGTACTGTGCTGGATTCTGATCTACCTGCATTATTTGTGGCCAAGCAGCGGTGCGTTGGAATTTCGCCTCCATCCCCTCTTGCTCATTCCCGCAGCGCTGCCGGCATGGATTCTATCGGGGATCGCCTCGGGAAACGAAGGCGTTCGGAGCTTAATCCGGCGAATACTATACACCCCGACTCGGTGGTCGCTCTTTGCATTCTTATGCCTTCCGATTATGTTGGGCGTCCCCAGCGTTCTTGCGCACATGGCTGGCGCCCAACTTGTCTGGCCGGACCACCGCGCGTCCGCAGTGGCCGAGGTTGCGAGTGGCATCGTGTTTTTTCTGTTCAATTTGTTATTCGTCGGAACCGAAGAAGAGCCGGGTTGGCGCGGATTTCTTCTCGATCGGTTGCAACGGAAATTCTCGCCGCTATCGGCCAGCTTATGCGTGTGGTTCCCCTGGGCCGTCTGGCATGCACCTTTGGATTACTTCCGGCCGGTTCGCTTCGGCTGGGTGACCTACCTGCTTCTTCGCGTAGTGTTTATGATACCGTTCACAATTATTCTGACGTGGCTGTACAACCGGTCTCATCGGTCCATTCAGGCAACGGTGATTTTTCATGCGTCCATGAACACCGTGCCGTTTGTCATCCCGTATTATCAGCCGGCGTGGTTTCTGCTCTTTGTGTTTACCGGTTACGCGGTGATTTCAGGCAAAATGTAGTCGCGCAAGAATTTGGCCCTTAAACCTTGCGCGTCTCCTTAGTGGTTAACCTTTGTTAGTGGAACAGACTGCGCGGATCAGGACTTCTTCTCAGGCGCCGCTGCGGCCGCCGCCGGGGCGGGATGCTTCACTTCTCCATACCGCGCCGCCAGCCACGCCCGGACTTCCTTGGGATCGTACTTGAATGGGCCATTGCCGCCCTTGTAGGCGATCTTCCCGCTCTCATCAATGATGTACAGCCGCTCCGGCCACGCGGCATACGCGTCATTGGCCGCATTCGACATCTCGTCAATTCCAAACGGTACCGGGTATTTGTAGCGCTTGGTGAAATCATTCGCAATAGCCACGCGATCGGCTAATGACCTCGGCTGCGCGTAGCACACGTTATCCTTCTCTTTTGCGTTTGACTGCATGACCCATTCATCGGTCGGATGCGCTTCGCGTATGTAAATGGTCAGAAAATCCGCGTGATCCTTGTAATCGTTAAAGATCTGCGCGATATCGCCAACCTGGCGACGGAAGGGCGGTCAAGTAAAACTTCCAAATACCAGCACCAGCGGCTTTCCGCCCGTCTTTTCGCGCAAGTGGAACCGCGTCGAACCGTCCAGGTCCACCAGCCGCGCATCCGGCGCCGCATCTCCTACCTTCAAATTGCCACGATGCATGTGCGGAAATGCATACCGCACCATGTAATACACATCCTTCGGGCTGCCAGCCATCCAACTGAGGAAGGCAAACCCGGCCAGCAGCACGACCACCAACGAAATTAACGTCCACTTGAGCACAGTGCTCCCCACGGTCCCCTTTTACTTGTGAGCTGCGCGCAGTTCGTCCCGCATCGCTTTGTAGCGCGCCAACGACTTCTCAATGATATTGATGGCCGCGTATGCTGGCCGAATATCTTCCACCTGCACCTGCTTGCCTTCCAACTGTTTGTAGTCCTGGAAGAATCGCTTGACCACCAGCAGGCGGTGCTGCGGCAGGTCCCGCGCCTCGATATAGTCGCTATACTCCGGGTCGTTCGTGGCTACGGCGATGATCTTGTCGTCATTCGCCCCGGAATCGATCATGGTCATCACACCGATCGCACGCGCTTTGATCAGCGCTAACGGCTGCACCGGCTCCTGGCAGAGCACCAGCACGTCCAGCGGATCATTATCCTCGGCGTAGGTTTGCGGGATGAAACCGTAATTAGCCGGGTAGAACACCGCGGAATGAATGATCCGATCCACGCGCAGCAGCCCGGTGGCCTTATCCAACTCGTACTTCACATTCGAACCCAGCGGGATTTCGATCAGCGCCTGAAAATCGCGCGGCAAATCGTTACCCGGAGAAACGTCGTGCCATGGATGCATCAAAGGGCGCCTCGTTTGGAGATTTGTGAGGACCCATTATCGCCTAAAAGTACGCAAAAACGGAAAGCACCGATCAGGCTGCTTTCTTGGTCCAGGCACCAAGAATCGCTCCCATGAGCACCAGCCCGGCTAGGGGATAGAACTCGTTGATGGCGAACAGGGTCTTGGGGCGCATCTCGAACATGTAGTTCATGAATGAAATCGGGCCGACGAAGCCAATCCACACCAAGACGCCTACGGAGGCACCGCGGCCGATGGTGTTAGCGTTTCGCCAGATACACAGTTGCGCCACCGAATACGCCACCAGCAACTCCAGCAGAAACGCAATAATCAACGGAATCGCCGGGTTGACGCTTTGCGCATGTTCGATGGTCATGTGTTCCAGCGCCATCCAGGACTTATTGAAGAGAACTCCATACCACAAAGCTCCGAGAAGCCAATACGCGATCGCAGCAACCACAACAGCCAGGTAGTTAGTTCGCATCAGCATCCTCTCTTGTCTTGTTGCGCCAGCGCAATTGAGGGACCGGCCCGCCGGCGGTTCGTTGCGCAGAGTCTGTAACCGGGAGGTGTGTGAAGTCAAGCTACTTGAGGGCGCAAAACTCCACGGGCACTGCTATGCGCGGGCTTTGGCGATCAGCTCTTCCCAAATTCCCTTGGACTTGAGGATCAGCTCGACGGCATCGCGGATCGCGCCATGTCCTGCTTGCGCCATGGTGATGTAATGCGCCGCCTTCTTCACTTCGGCCACCGCGTCACCGACCGCAATTGCCAATCCCACTCGCCGCAAGATGGGCAGGTCCGGCAAGTCGTCGCCAACGTAGGCCACTTCGGAATCGCGCGCGCCCGTCTTCTGCAAGATTTCCTCGTAGGCCGCGGTCTTCGTGGGCTGCTTCATATACACAAATTCCATCTTCATTTCCTTGGCACGTCGCAGCAGCGCGGGACTTTCCCTCCCGGTGATGCAACCGGTTCGCAGGCCCGCCGTATGCGCCAGCGTTAATCCCTGCCCGTCGTGAGCATCAAACGTTTTGATTTCCAGGGCCGAGCCATCCGGCTGCGACAACAGGGTCACCCCGCCCGCCGTCATCGTGCCATCCACGTCCATCAACAGGACCTTAATTTGCGCCGCGCGTTTGTTCAGTGCAGGAGAAATCTTCGTGCTGCGAGCCAAGTGTGCCTCCAGAAGCTGAGTGAATCTAAATCAATTCCAACGTCCACAAATCGTGCAGGTGCACGACTCCCAGCACCTTCTTGGTCGCAGGTTCCACCACCACTACCGAGGTGATCTTTTTCTTCTCCATCAGGTTCAGCGCCTCGCTGGCCAGCAGCGTCGGCGCAATTGTTTGTGGAGTTCGGACCATGCAATCGCCTGCGGTCATCGACAGTGTGGCGCCGCCGTGTTTTTCCATCAATCGCCGCAGGTCGCCATCGGTCAGAATCCCCGCCAGAGTGCCATCGGCCGCAATTACGGTGGTCATGCCCAATTTCTTTGCGGACATTTCATGAAATGTTGCCGGCATGGGCGTTTCCGCGGAAACGCGGGGAAGCGCATCGCCCGTGTGCATCAGGTGTTCGACGCGCAAAAGTTTCTTGCCCAATCGTCCGGCAGGATGCAGCGCCGCGAAATCGTCTGGTTTGAAGCCTCGCCGGTCGAGCAAGGCAATCGCCAGGGCATCTCCGAGAGCCATTGCCACTGTGGTGCTCGCGGTCGGCGCCAGGTTCAACGTGCAGGCTTCTTCTTTAACGCTTACATCCAAAACAACATCACTCGCGCCCGCCAGTGTCGACTGGAGATTGCCTGTCAGCGTCACGATGGGCATTTCCAAGTGCTTCAGCGTTTCCAGTAGATTCAAAATTTCAGGGGTTTCTCCGCCATAACTGATGGCCAGCAGGGAATCGCCTCGGGCGAGCATGCCTAGATCGCCATGTAAGGCATCGGCCGGGTGCAGGAAAAACGAAGGAGTGCCCGTGCTGGAGAAAGTCGCCGAAATTTTGCGGCCCACCAGCCCCGACTTGCCCATTCCGGTGACGACGACGCGCCCTTTGCACGCCAGCAAAATGTCTACCGCACGATCGAACGAGAAATCCAGCCGTGCCAGAAGGTCCTGGATCGCTTGCGCCTCGATGCGCAGCACGCGGCGCGCGGAATCCAGGCTCATGCGTTGCTCCATCGGCGCACCAAGGTCGAAAGCTCCTTCACCCGCGAAAGCAATTCTGGAAGCTGCGACAGCGGCAATGCATTGGGACCATCGGAGAGCGCAGCGGCGGGATGGTCGTGTGTCTCGAGGAACAGCCCGTCGACTCCTGTGGCTACTCCTGCGCGCGCCAACGGCTCGATATATTCCGGCTGCCCGCCGCTGGCGTGGCCCAAGCCGCCTGGAAGTTGCAGCGAATGGGTGACATCGAAAACCACCGGATAACCGAGTTTCTGGAGCACTGGGAATGAGCGCATATCCACGACGAGGTTGTTGTAGCCAAACGAAGCGCCGCGTTCGGTGATCAGAATGTTGGGATTCCCGGCGGACGCCACTTTCTCTGCTACGTTGCCCATATCCCAGGGCGACAGGAACTGAGCTTTCTTAATGTTGACGATACGTCCGGTTTTCGCCGCGGCTAGCAGCAGATCGGTTTGCCGCGCCAGGAATGCGGGAATCTGCAGGATGTCGGCCACTTCGGAGGCGGGTGCAGCTTGAGCGGCATCATGAATGTCGGTAAGGATGGGCAAGCGCAACTCGTGTTTTATTTTCGCCAGGATGCGGAGGCCTTCCGTCAGGCCGGGTCCGCGGAATGCCTGGATCGACGAGCGGTTGGCCTTGTCGTAGGAGGCTTTGAATATATAAGGTATGCCGGCATCGGCGGCAATTTTGGCAACGCGCTCGGCCAGTTGGCGGGCGTGGGACTCGGATTCAATCACGCAGGGTCCGGCGATGAGGAAGAGCGGATTGGCGCCGCCGAGGCGCAAGGAGCCGAGAGGAATTTCGCGGGTTGCAGGCATTCTGTTTAGATCAAGATATCACAGGCGGTGTGGGGAGGATGTTCCGGGGGAGGCATCGCGGGGGCGGGCAATGATTCGAGCGGAGAGCAGTAAGAGCGAGGAGGTGAGGCCCTCACACTACGAGGATGGGGATCCGGCGGAACGCTTTCGCGGTGGCCGGGTGTTTATTTTGTAGTTATCCATTGGGCGGCCATTTGAGAATCTATTGATTCTAAAGAGCTTAGCATCTACGTAAGTACCTGTGTTTTAAACAGATCCAGAGCCACCCAGAAATGATGATTCTAAAGGTAGTTACGCTTGTACAGGTCGGCGGTTGAACTTCTGCTTTGGTTAACCATCTCTATATACTTATGTTTGTGTTGATCGTGCCCGAGCCTCAGGCGGTGGCTTGGGGGGCTACACGGACGGCTGCAGCAGGAGGCTGAGACTCAACTGTGGCAGGGCTCGTTGCGGGGCGCGATTTCTGAATGCGATGCTCCAGGGCAGCGCCGATGAATGCGGCGAATAGGGGATGCGGTTCGAGGGGCTTGGACTTAAATTCCGGATGGAACTGGCAACCCAAGAACCAAGGATGTTCCGGCGCTTCCACGATTTCTACATAATTTTCGTCAGGCGTGCGACCGGTGATTCTTAATCCTGCGCCGACTAAGGTTTTTTCGTACTCGCGATTGAATTCGTAGCGGTGGCGATGGCGCTCGCTGATCTCGGTCACGCCATAGGCCTTAAAGGCAAACGAGCCAGGCTCCAGTTTGCAAGGCCAGGCACCCAAACGCATGGTGCCGCCCATTTCATCAATGCCCAGCAACTCGCGCAGTTTATAAATGACGCGGTGGGGTGTTTGCGGCTCAAATTCGGTGCTATCGGCCTGCGCCAATCCCGCTGCGTCGCGGGCATATTCAATGGTGGCGCACTGCATGCCCAGGCAAATCCCGAAGAAGGGAACCTTGCACTCGCGCGCGTACTGAATGGTGTAGATCATTCCCTGAATGCCGCGTTTGCCAAAGCCGCCGGGAACCAGGATGCCGTCATAATTTTTCAGCCGCTTTTCCGCGGCTTCAAACGAATCGATCTCCTCGGATTCAATCCACTCGATCACGGTGCGGTGATTGTGCGCCAATCCGCCGTGCAGCAACGCTTCGCGCAGGCTCTTGTAAGCATCTTCGAGTTGAACATACTTGCCAACAATGGCGATTCGCACTTCGCCCTTGGGATGGTGCAGGCGGTTGAGCATGTCCAGCCAAGGCTGCATGTTGGCGGGGCGGTCTTCCAGGCGCAGCAGGCGGGTGATCTGCGCGTCCAAGCCTTCTTTGCTTAGCTCCACGGGAACTTCATAGATGGTCTTCACATCTTGCATGGAGATGACGCAAGACTCGGCGACGTTGCAAAAGAGCGCAATTTTTCGTTTCAGGTCGGAGGAGATGTGCCGGTCGCTGCGGCACAACAAAATGTCCGGCTGAATTCCTATGCTCAGCATTTCTTTCACGCTGTGCTGGGTGGGTTTGGTTTTCAGTTCGCCGGCGGCGGCAACGTAGGGCACCAAGGTGACGTGAACGAACAGGGTATTCTCCGGGCCAAGCTCGAGGCGCATCTGGCGAATGGCTTCGAGGAAGGGAAGCGATTCAATATCGCCGACGGTTCCGCCGATTTCGACAATGACCACGTCCACGGATTCGGAGACACGGCGAATGCAGCGCTTGATCTCGTCGGTGACGTGGGGAATTACCTGCACGGTCTTGCCGAGATAATCGCCGCGCCGCTCCTTGGAGAGGATGGTTTCGTAAATACGGCCGGTGGTCCAATTGTTATCGCGGGTCAGTTTGACGTGGGTGAAGCGTTCGTAGTGGCCGAGGTCGAGGTCGGTCTCCGCACCGTCATCGGTGACGAAGACTTCGCCGTGCTGAAAGGGGCTCATCGTACCGGGATCGACGTTCAGGTACGGATCGCATTTCTGGATGGTGATTTTAAAGCCGCGACTTTCGAGGAGACAACCGATGGAAGATGCTGCAACGCCCTTACCGAGTGAAGAAACAACACCGCCAGTAACAAAGATATATTTTGGCGCCATCCGGGTTGCTCGCGTCTACACTTCCAGACTCGAGCTTGTCGAACCTCCACAGGATTGACGTACATACAATTATGTTCGGAAGAGCGGAGAGTGTCAATGGGATGTCGGGCACCCAACAACGCATTCTTTTTCTACATCCTAGAAGCGCGGTGTCCATTGCGGATAAGCTGTGGGAAAGCGACGGAGAAATTCAACCCGCAACCTTGACATGTGCCGCGTAGCGGCCCTTTAATGAGCTACGCTCGCATTTACCAAGTAATTAACTAACAGGAGAGATATGCTTAAGAAATCAGGACACTACTATGCTGACTGGCGGGATGCGGACGGAACCCGCCATCGCCGCGCGTTCCCCACGGCGGCGGAAGCCAGCAGCTACTCGCGCCAGATGCGCGAAGAAGTACGCTCAAAAAAAGCCACGCGTCGCGAACCATCGGCCAGCTCCTCGATGCGTGGTCACAAGGCCGTTCAAAAAACCCGCTCCGCGCACCGCTCGCGCCGTACCGTGGCACCACGCCGAAAGAGCTAGACCCCGCGCTCCTCGGCGCAATCGTCCGCCACTGGGACGCCGCCAACAAGTCGTACACAACGTTTCAGTATCTGTCCCTGCTGCGTTCCTTCATCAAATATGCGGACCTGCGCACAGGCTCCAACCTTAGCCCTCACGTCCCGCGCAGACCACGTCCTGCGGCACGCACCACCACATGGCGCAACGACGAATACCAACGCGTCCTAGCCGTCGCTCCCACCTGGCTTGCCACGCTCATGATCATCGCTCGCCATCTCGGCTTGCGCGTCAGCGAAGCCGCAAAAATCAAGCCAGCCGACTGGAACGCCTTTGACCACTCACTCACACTCAACGAGCGGAAGTGCGATAACAACTCCACACTCCCACTGCCCGCCGAACTCCGCTCCACCTTTGCCATGTGCGCACAACGCGCACCCAACACTCCAATCGTCTTCACGCTCGGCGCCCGCTCCATCAGCCGCCAAACCGTGCACACCCACCTGCAGAAAGCTCTCAAAAAAGCGAAGATCACCCGGCCACTCCACTTTCACGACCTCCGCCGCACCATCGCGACTGACGTCCTTCTAAACACGAAAGACCTGCGCCAGGTTCAACGGCTGCTCGGTCACCGCCATCTCGCAACCACCTTCGCCTATATCGGCGATCGCGAACTCACTCCCATCCGTCAAGCCCTCGAATCCACCTGGGCACAACAGCCGCCAACCGTCGACCTCCAGCAGCTTCAACCTGCCACGGAGGTCAAACAGTGAACATCGAACCCATGACCTACCAACGCGCCATGCAACTACTCAAGACGTTGCTCGCCGAACTCGCCGACGCCGACACCACCCAAATGCCGCGCGTCCTCACCGACGACGAAGAGGACGCCATCAAGCTCCTCTGCAATCAGCAAATGCTCGACTCCCTCACTGGAAAGGAAACACCCAATTGAAAGGAGAAAATTTCAGTGTCCAAACGTCCCTACCGTTTACTCGTAACCTGGTCCCATCGAAAGTGGGGCCCCCAAGTCCACCGCACTGTGGAAGACGCCAGCTCGATCCGCCGCGCCGCGAATCAGGCGCTGTCCTCATTCTTCAAGGACAAGAACAAGAGAAAGGAACGCGCGGACGCCCACGTCGCTCTGCAGCTCAGCGTGCAGCGTCTGAAGCGTCCCGGCTGCCTTCGAGCAAAGCACTCCTAGGAATCTGCGAGTGCCAACACGCTACCACCATGCACCGCCGCACCGGACCGCTCAACGTTGAAATCATCGGCGGACCCTGCACCTTTCCCGCGTGCAACTGCCAGGCCTACGTCCCCGCACGCAGGCTCCCCTAAAAACAAAAGAGGCGGAGCGCTCGGCCAGCGCCCCGCCTCAAATGCCCATCATTTACTAGTCAGACCATACACTGAAAGAATATCAGCGTCAACCGCGGCCCCGTGTCGTGCCAGAAAAAGCGCACGCCGCGGGCCGCTCAATTCTCCCCGCCACTCTCCCGCTACGGCGGCGCTGTTCGCGCCGGCTCCGCTGCTTCACACCCGCCTTCGTTCCCGGCTGTCGCGCGTCGTGCAAAAAGCAAAACCGCACGCCGCCCGCCATCCTGCGCCGCCTGCGCGCATCCATCCCCGCTCGCAGTGTCCAATCGATCTCGCGCCGCGCCGGAATCCGGGGCGGGGGAAGTGTCCGCCATCCCCGGACCCTTCCCCTTCAATAATGTGCGCTTCGCAGCATCGCCGCCCGCCGCGAAAAACCATCGCGTCGTGCGTCGTGCGCTCGCATCCCCCGCGCCACCGGCGCTCATCGGGCGGTCTGCGTCAATCATCCCTGCCGCCGATCGGCCCGCCCGCGTCGCGTCGCGCTGTCGCGCGGCTCCTGCCCCTCGCTCGCTCCACTCGGGCCAAAACGCTCGCTCTCGCTCCCATGTCCCATCGTTCCGCTGCGCGTCTCTCGCGCCGGGGGCGATCGGTGGTGCGGCCTCCACGCCGCCAGCGGCGTATCCTGCGAAGCCCCCGGCGCTCGCCTGCCCCCATCGCCGCGGGCAGCATCCCGCGGCTCGATCATCCGCGTCGCGGGCAGCCGCCGCGAACCCGCTACCCTGTAGGGGTGAATTCTCCGCCCCGCCCCACTCCACTCCGCCCGAATCCTCGCGCAAAGTCTCCGCGCCGCCGTCCTTCTCAACTCATCGTGCCAGCCGCGGAAAAAGCGCGGCGCTCCGCCCATGCGCTCCGGTTCCGGCTCCGTTCCGCCGCGCACGAAACGCCACACACCGGGATCCCGCCCGCGATCGAAAAACCACACCACCCCTAGCGGTGTGACCAGAATCACGCACAAGTAATTGTATTAAGCAGTACACTCCGGGCATGAAGCCCGGCCCCAAGCCACGCCCACCCGAAGAAGCCGCCGCCCGTCGACGCGCCGCACTCAAACGCGCCAGCGCAAAGCACCGCGCAAAACAGAAAGCCGCCCGCCGCGCTGCCCATCCCAAACGGGCCAGGTATCACGCCAACGAGAAACCGCCAACCTCAAACCTCCCGTTCTTCCACTTCACCCGCACCGGCCTCTCCATCGTCCGCAACATGAGCGGCTTCCCGTATCGCTTCCGCGATCCGCGCGGCCGCACCATCCGCGAAGACACGCGCTCCGCCGAATGCCTCTTAGCGCACTACGTGCTCTCGCGATTTTCCCGCAAAAACACAGGTGATTCGCTGCAATCTACCCCATGAAAAACAAGAAAAAAGGGAGTCCTCACAAACGCCCCAAAAGCGCACCAAGACACACCCTGGACCCCGCCACGGCCCGCGCACTCCTCGACGCACTCAGCGGCGACACCACCAACGAGGACACCGAACGAGAAAAACTCAATTGGATGCAGATGCAGTGGCCGTGTTTCCTCATGGGCAACGGCCCCAACCTCTTCGGCGAAGAAGAAAATCAGCGCATCACCACGCGCCACGCCGAACTCTACGCCGCCGAAGTCAGCGGCACCGCCTCAGATGCCCAGCTGAGCGAACTGCGCCAGCTCCAGCGCAAGATCGGCACCGCCTTGGAGCAAGCTGCCCACCAGCGCCAGTGCGCGATCGCCGAGGGCCAAATCAAAAATTGGTGGATCGACTGATGCGCCCGACAATCCCCGTCATTCCGAGCGCGTCGTGCCGGCGCTTTTACTTTTGGTTTGCGTAGTGGCCGGACTTTAGACCGGCGCAAGTCCTGAGGGAAAACACATGACCGAAGCCGACAAACTAAAATCCCGCCTAGATCAACTCGAAGCCGAACGCGCCATCCTCACCATCGAACTCCGCAACGAACTCACCCGCGCCGCGAAGCAGCTGCTGCCCGAAGCCATCCGCCAAGCCAAGCCAGGTCGCGCACGCAAAGGGAAAACGCGCCACGCCAGCCCCGCCCTACTCCGCCTAATCGCAAGACTCGCCATGCGCCCGATCAACCTCGACAAACGCAAGTAGGTTCACGGCCCCTTCACATTTCCACACGTCCACACCTGGACACCACACCGGCGAAAAACGTACAGTTGACATAAGGAGCTCCCATGGCGGAACCCCCTGCCCCCGCACCGGACCCTCAACCGCAAGCGCCTGACCAAGCGATCCCCACCGCCACACCAAAACCGCCGGCAGAGCAGGGAGCTGCGCGAGGCCTGCTGCCCGCACTCGAATCTGCCACAAAGGTGGCAGCAGCCTTCCTCCTCGCGGCGTATGTTTCCGGTTACCTGATCGTCTCTATCTACGACTCCTCTTTCGGCTTCACCGAGCTGAATCCGCTCAAACCAAAAATCCTCGGCGCAGGGGTCCTGTTCAGCTTTCTCACAGCCATCCCGGTCTACACCGCCCATCAGCTCTTTTCTCCGCCACTGCCCGGCACTACACCCTACCAAAAAACAGCCAGCTTCCTCTCAAGGTTATTTGCCTACTGCCTCGGCTGCTCGGTCATCACCCTTGGCCTTTCGTTAATCATTTCCGCGAAATCCGAGCCCGGACCTCTCCTAAAGCTCCCTTTCCACCCGTGAACTCCCTATTAAAAATCCTCCCAGGGCCTCACTGGCTCTATGCTTTGCTGCTCATTCCCCTCGTCCTCTTTTTCATGTATCACAGCACTCACCGGAGCACGCTCACCTCAAATCATCCAACCATCGGAGTGGCGGCTTCTCTCATACTGCTCGCAGGCTTTACCTCCACGTATCTATTCGCTCAAGCGATCTCCGGATCGACTTGGATTCTGATTTGGTTCGTCGCGGCCGGACTCACTCTCCGGCCACTAACGTCAACTCTCCTTAATCCCCAACGTAGAAGGACGGTGGACTGGACCAAGCTCCTCTTCATTCCCATCGCCCTCATATTCTTTTTCTCAAGGAAGGTTTATCCGAAATTGGAAGCATCATGGGGAGGAGGACAACCGGTTCCGGTTGTCCTATTCCTCACCAGAGATTCACCCTTAAGACCCGCCGAATCCCTTCCAGCACTCCTCCTGGACGAATCCGAAAGCGGATTCTATTTCGTGGAGGAAACCAAATCACAAGCCGTATTCCTGCCAAGAGCCCAGGTCTCGATGCTCGTATTCTCAGACAAGCCGCTACCGACTTCCGCATCCAAGAGCTCGCCATCGCCACCTGACTCACAACCTCAGGCAGCTAAGCAGCAGCCGCCATCAACGAACGGCGGCGGACCCACCGCGCCCCCGCCAAAGAAATAACCACGCGTACGGACCCGCTCCTGTGGAAAACTCAGTGACGTCCACAACCAGCTACACCCCTTCTCCACACCCCAGGACACCAATCCGCCACCGCGGACACTTTCGGACACCAAGAAAATAAGAAAATTCTAACTGGACACCAGCACCCAAACGCCCTACCTTTACCACAACATGTTGCGGTCTCCTTCGTTCGCCTACCAGCTGTCCACTCCTAACATCCTCAATGGGATGTCGGGGGGATGAGGATGGATTGTTTTGCTACGTATTAGAAATATTGCGAGGGATCAAGTGCCTCCGCAGCCCGATGCTAAGCAGGCCGAGAATCATGCTGTCGAGGCTGCGCGGACAACGCAGAGCAATTTTCAGGCGACCGCGGTGCGACTGTCCGAGGTGACGGCCGGAACGTAGGGGAAGGTCGTCGACGGCTTCGAGGTGACCGAATCCTTTCCAATTCCGAGGCGAATGGGCGTGTTTGCCGCCAGGGAGAACATGACATCTGGCGCGTTGTCGGTGAGAGAACGGCCATTCCATTCGGCAAAGCCGAATACGGCGGAAGTGCCGACTTCGTAAGGAAGAATGTTCGGAAAAACCGGTGGACAACTTTCTCCGCATAGGCTTTGGGATCTTGTGCCGTTCCATTTGCCGACACAACGCCAGCGATTGCCTGGGTGACCGCCTCTCCGTAGGTGGCGAAGTCCTCCGCAGGGCGCCCGGCATTCAGACGGTTACCGAGATCTTCGTTGTACTGGGTGAACAGGGGATGGATCATCGGAAGACCTACGCGATTGATGGAGCGCCATCCACCCGCGTCGGTCGCCAGCGTCGACACCGCCCAAACCCCAATACGGCGCTTGTCGCCCGCGCTTGCGAGCAACTCGCTATCAGGTACCTCCAGCACAATCGAATACACCGTGTGTCCCGCGAACAGGTTTTTTGAGCGACTGGGGTCCCAGCCAGATAGATTCACGACCGTGCCGTCCTGAAAGGCATGGCCAACGGCGTGAAGCACATCGGGCTCAATCCAAAACGGGTCGCCCGCTTTGCCGGCCCAGACGCGCAGACCCGATGCCGTCGCAACGGTCTCTCCGATTGTGCCTTGTGCGACGACGGTGCCAGGCGCGTGAGAATCGCTGGCGTCCGCACCTTTGATGCACCGCACAACGTAGCTCTGGTTCCCGTGCTGGCCCCGTTCGTTGAAAGTAAGACGGTAGGTGAGGTCCTCGATCGCATCACCATTCAGATCGACCTTGAATTCGTACATTCCCTCCGGATGGTACCCAGGCGCGGGGATGGGGCCGAAAATGGAGTGGCAAACATTAATGACAAACACGGTGCCGGTTTCGCCGCGAAATACGTACAGATCGGTGATGTCGAGGCGGATGTCTTGCCTGGCGATGGGCGAGTCGAGGTGGTGAGACATGTTGCTCCTTTGCTGGCAGGCGATCTGATCGAGCGCGCGTGCTGACCAACCGGAAGGGTCTGAATGAAATACAGCTTCGGGGCGGGACTTGTCAAGATCCTATTCGCGGGGTGATCGTCCGCATGCGGGTTGGCGCGGTTAGGTGGCTGAGAAAGATAAAGAGGCCGGGTAGAAAAAACGAAGGTGCTGCACCGGCGCGGAGAAGAATGATTGTGCGGCGTGCGGAGCGTAAGACCCCACCCTTCGCAAAGGCAGCGAAGGATGAGCTACCCTCAAGTTCCCGGGGACGACCGTCCAACGTGAGAGCGAAAAGGGATCCCTCACTGCGTTCGGGATGACGTGGTTTTTGTTTGGGCTCAAGATGCGGTGAAGAAGGGTCGCTCGCGTTGCTCGGGACGACATGGGTTTTTTTGTAACGGGGAGGTAGGATGGGCATCCAATTCGGCTGTTGGTGGCTGGCTGCAGAGGAGTCGTGCGGCGGTTGGCGGTTTCAACGGAACCGAGAATTTTTCTGAGGAGATTACCATGGCGAAGAATCTGGCGGCGCAGGTGTCTCGCGCAAAAGGTGAATTTGAGTTGGTGGAGCGGGAGATACCGCAGCCGGGAGCGGGCGAGGTGCGCATTAAAGTGCAGGCGTGCGGAATTTGTTTCAGCGACCATCTGGTGAAAGACGGGACTTGGCCAGGGTTGCAGTTTCCGCGGGTGCCGGGGCACGAGGTGGCCGGGATTGTAGATGAAGTGGGCGCGGGCGTTACGGAATGGAAGAAGGGCGATCGCGTGGGAGTGGGTTGGCATGGCGGGCACTGTTTCGTGTGCAAGCAATGCCGGAAGGGAGATTTTAATACTTGCGTGAACGAAGCGATTACCGGAGTGACGAGGGACGGAGGATTTCAGCAATACATGCTGGCGCGACATGAAGCGGTGGCGTTGCTGCCGGACGGATTGGATTGGGCGGAGGCGGGGCCGCTGCTGTGTGCGGGAGTGACGACGTTTAATGCGCTGCGGAACAGCGGGGCGCGGCCGGGAGACCTGGTGGGCGTACTGGGGATCGGCGGGCTGGGACATTTGGGAGTGCAGTTTGCGGCCAAGTCGGGCTATCGCGTGGTGGCAATTGGACGCGGGGCCGAGAATGAGCCGCTGGCGAAACGGCTGGGCGCGTTTGCGTATATCGATACGAAAGCGACGAGAGCGGCGGAGGAGTTAAAGAAATTGGGTGGGGCCAAAGTGATTCTGGCGACAGCTCCGAATGCGAAGGCGATGGCGGAAATGGTGGATGGACTGGGAGTGAACGGGAAATTAATGGTGGTGGGTGCGCCGTTTGAGCCGATGGAGGTGTCGGTGCTGCAATTGCTCATGGCGCGGCGTGCGATTCAGGGTTGGCCGTCGGGCACGGGGATGGATTCGCAAGAGACGTTGGAGTTTGCGAAGTTCGCGGGAGTGCGGCCGATGATCGAGACGTATCCGCTGGAGAAGGTGAAGGAGGCGTATGCGCGGATGGAGAGCGGAAATGCGGAGTTTCGGGTGGTGCTGACGATGTGATTTGTAGAGGCGAGGCAAGACGCCGGATCGAAGAAAGATCCCTCGCTGCACTCGGGATGACGGGGGTTTGTTTGGGGGCAGGAGGTTGACGGTCAGAAGGGAATGTCTTCGTCGCTGATTTCGGGAGGACCACCGGCGGCGAAATCGTCGGCGGGGGCGTGCTCGCCCTCGTCAGCGCCGCGACTGGCCGGCGCTCCAGCACCTGCGCCTGCGGCCATGCCTTCACCGCGCCCGCCAAGCATACGGAAATTAGTGGCGACGATTTCGAACGAGGTGCGCTTCTGGCCTTCCTTATCTTGCCATTCGCGGGATTGAATGCGACCTTCGATGAAAACCAGCGAGCCCTTTTTTAGGTACTGCTGGGCGATTTCGGCTTGCTTGCCCCACACGACAATTTTGTGCCACTCGGTGCGTTTTTGGCGTTCGCCGTTGCGATCTTTGTAGGATTCATCGGTGGCGACGGAGAAATTGGCTACGGCCTGGCCGCCGGAGGTATAGCGCGTTTCGGGATCGCGACCAAGACGGCCCACGAGAATGACCTTGTTCACGGACATGAAAGGAAGTCCCCCTGATGAGAGCGAAGATAGCACGCGCGATTGGAAAAGGGAAAGGACGGGGGAGTGGCTCAAGACGTGAGGATCGAAGAGGCCCAGGTTCGAAAGGCGAACCTGGGGCAGGCGGCGGAGAAGAGAAGTTGAGGCATGAGAGCGGAAGACCCCACCCTTCGCAAAAGGCGCGAAGGATGGGCCACCTGTGATTTTTCAAGAGGTTGTCCATTCGATTTGACTCGGAGAAGCTGGTTGTGACGAGCAACTAGGTTTCTTTGGAGGAAATCGAATGGACATTCATAAGAATGCCCGACTCAGCTTCCGCAGTCGAGAGAGTCTAGCTAAGTTTGTAATCGATCAGGGGGCCACGCGGAAGGCGGCTGCAGCCGCCTTCCGCGTCAGCGCCAAGACGGCCGCCAAGTGGATTGTCCGGTTCCGCGTCGCTGGACTCGATGGATTGCTGGACCGCAGTTCGCGGCCTCATCGCAGCCCGCGCCGTTTGCCCGACAGTCTCGCCGACCAGGTCGTCCAGTTGCGTCGCCAGCGTTTGCCCGGCTATTTGATCGCTCACCGCACCGGGCTTAGCCCGGCTTCCGTCAGCCGCATTCTGCGCCGCGCCCGGCTGAGCCGTTGGCGTGACTTGGACCCGCCACCCCCGGTACAGCGCTACGAGCATCCCGTACCCGGCGATCTGCTGCATCTCGATATCAAAGGCATGACGCGCTTCTCGGAGGTCCGTCGCCGTGCCGATGGCCGCTTGCGTGGCAAGCAAAAACATCCCGGCTTCCTGGCCCTCCATGTGGCTATCGATGACCACTCCCGCATCGCATTCACGCAGATGCTGCCCGACCAGAAGGCCGAAACCACCATCGGCTTCCTGCACGCGGCCATAGAGTTCTTCGCCACGCACCGGATCAGCATTCGCGCCCTGCTCACCGACAACGGCTCCTGCTACCGGTCCGCACCGTTTCGCCAAGCTTGCTCGCGTATGCACATCAAACATCACCGCACCAGACCCTACACTCCCAGAACCAACGGAAAAGCCGAGCGCTTTATCCAGACCGCTCTCAGAGAGTGGGCCTACTCCCAGCACTGGCCCAACTCCGACCAGCGCGACCTAAAACTCCAGCTCTGGACCGACTACTACAACCACCAGCGACCCCATGGTAGCCTCAACTACATGCCGCCCATCAGCCGCTCCGGCGATGGAACAACGTCTTGACCATCTACAGGTGGCCCATCCTTCGCGCTTTTTGCGAACGGTGGGGTTCTTACGCTCAAGCGCCCGATCTTTCTTCTCCGCGCCTCTCAGCTTAAAAAGAACCGCCGTCATCCAGAACGAAGCGAGGGATCCCTCTCTTTGCGTCTTGAGCTTCCTCCATCGCCCAACCCCTCGCCACTAACCACCGCCACTGCTAAACTAACTTCCCATGGCCTCCCCCTATCGCATCAACATCCCCCTCTACGAAGGTCCCCTCGACCTCCTGCTCGATCTCATCAAAAAGCAGGAGATGAACATTCACGACATCCAAATCTCCAAAATCACCTCGCAATATCTCGACTACCTCCACCAGCTCGAAGTCCAGAACATCGATGTCTCCGCCGAATTCATCTACATGGCCGCCACACTCATCTACATCAAGTCCAAAATGCTTCTCCCGCCCGATCCACTCGCCACTCCCGAAGAGCAAGCCGCCGACCCCCGCGAAGAACTCGTCCAGCGGCTCCTCGAACACGAAAAATTCAAGAACGCCGCGCAACTCCTCTACCAGCGCCAGCAAATCGAAGAAAACGTTTGGTCCAAGCCCGACAAATCTCTCTATAACGATGAAGGCACCGAAGGCGAACTCGTCGTTTCCCTCGTCGATCTCGTCCGCGTCTTTCAGCAGGTCCTCGAGCGCAAAAAAGAAGTCACCCGCATCGAGCTCCAGCACGAATCCTTCACCGTTGCTCAGATGATTGCCCAGCTCCGCGCCCAAATCCTCGCCAGCGACACCAGCAGCATCAGCCTGATTCAATTCTTCGAGGCTTGCCCCTCACGCCACGCCATGATCGTCGCCTTCTTGGCCGTTCTCGAATTAGTCAAGCTTCAGGCCATCGCCTTGTCCCAGGAAAAGCAATTCGGCGAAATCGTCATCAAGAAAGCCAAAGCCTTCGACGTAGCCTTCGACGACTCCGGCGCCCTCCGCATCGACGCCGAATACCAGTAACCTTCCTACTCCGTTTCCCACCACCCCGTCGCCTCCTCGCTCTCACGTTACGTTACTGCTCCATGAACTTGAGGGTGGCCCATCCTTCGCTGCCTTTTGCGAAGGGTGGGGCTCTTACGATCAGACGCCCAAAGCCCTCATCTCTTCTCTCCGAAGTGTTTCTCGGAGTAGAGCGGGCGGCGGCCAATTTCGTGACACAACAAGGACGCCGCCACTCGCGTCCACGCAGCAAGGGCTGGCCGGTAGAGTGGGGGTTCTTACGCTCGGGCACCCCAATCCCTCTTCTTCGCGCCTCTCAGCTCAAAAAAGAAACCACCGTCATCCCGAGCAACGCGAGGGATCCCTCTTCGTTCTCATGCCACCCACTTCTCACTCCCACTCCCCACTGTTACACTATTCATCCATGACCGGTCTCGAACGCAAAGCCGCTCTCGAAGCCATCATCTACGCTGCCGATGAGCCCGCCACTCTCGACCAGCTCGCCACCGCTCTCGGCGAAGACAAACTTCCCGTGAAAGCTGCCCTCGACGATCTCATCGCTTCCTACTCCTCAGACGATCGCGGCATCGAGGTCCGCGCCGTCGCGGGTGGTTATAAGATGTACACCAAAGCGCAACACCATGACGTCGTTCGCCGCTTCATCAAGTCCCTTCGCCCGCCGCTGCGCCTGTCCATGCCCGCTCTGGAAACTCTCGCGGTCATCGCCTATAAGCAGCCCGTCACTGCCCCCGAAATTTCCGAAATTCGCGGCGTCAACACTTCCGGCGTAATCTCCACCTTGCTCGACAAAAAGCTCATCACCACCGCGGGACGCAAAGAAGTCATTGGCCGCCCGATCTTGTACAAAACCTCCAAAGAATTTCTGATGCGTTTCGGTCTCAGCGATTTAGACGAACTGCCCAGCCTGAAAGAATTTGAAGCACTCGCTCGCGAAGCTCTCGGCGCCGATGAAGTAGTCGCCGTCGATATTTCCGAAGATCAAGTTTCCGAACTTCATCCCCAGATCGATTTGGCCAACGCAGATGCCCCAAACGCCGCTATTCCACCCGCGGATTCATCTCCTGCTTCCACCACTCCGCCGGCCCGTCATTCCGAACGCAGTGAGGTACGGGTTTCCATCGCACGCCCTTTGGGCGATGAATCTCTCTTGGATCAATCCAGCGAGCAAACTTCGGACGCCATTTCCGAAACGATTCATCACGTAGAACAAGAACTAACCGCCGCGGAGCAATTCCGCGAACACGAAGCCGCTGCCACCAGCGAGGGCATGCCCTCCGGCACTCTCGACGAAGATCCTCCTCCGCCAAACGCCAAATCCACTTCCGCCGGCTAATCTTTCGACAGTTGTCCGCCCCCATCTCCGCTGCGTCTTTCTCCGTGGCCCTTTGCACGTCGTTTGTGGTGAACGCCGTTCCTTCTCTCCTCGCTCCACTGTGCCGCACCCGAATTTCTGCTATTCTTATTCGCCCACAATGCTTGAACGCCTCCAAAAAATCATCGCCCGCGCTGGCATCGCCTCCCGCCGTCACGCTGAGCAACTCATCCTCTCCGGCCAGGTCCGCGTCAACGGCAAAACCGTCACCGCATTGGGCAGCAAAGCCGACCCCGCCACCGACAAAATCGAAGCGGCCGGCCGCACCATCACTTCCGCCCCTCGGCACATCTACCTGCTTCTCCACAAGCCCCCGGAAGTCGTCTCCTCGCTTGCGGACCCTGAAGGCCGTAAAACCCTCCGTAATTTCCTTCGTGGTTTTCCCGAACGCGTCTATCCTGTCGGCAATCTCGAATACGCCGCTTCCGGCTTGGTTTTCCTCACCAACGATGGCGATCTCGCCGTGCTGCTCCTGAAACATTGGAATCATCTCGAGCAAACCTTCCACATCAAGATCAAAGGTATGCTCACCTTAGCCGATCTTGATCGCATCAACAGGGAACTGCGTATCAAGTTAAAAACCGTGCGCCAGCCCGAAGCCACTCGAAGGCACAGCGCCAACTACTGGTATCAACTCACCATGCAAGGACCCAAACTCGAATCCCTCCGCCACCTCCTCTTCCGCGAAAATCATCCCGTCGAAAAAGTCATGCGCATTGGCCTCGGCCCGCTCTCCATCGACGGCGTCCCACGCGGCCGCTACCGCCTCCTAGAAAAACGCGAAGTCGACGCCTTGACCAAACCCAAAAAGCCGCCAAAATCCAAATCAACCTAGCTTGTAATTTTGATTTTTGCCCGCTCGTCTCTCTTCGCCGCTAATGTCCGCTTTAGGAGCTTCCGGCTTCAGCCATCCATTCAGCAGTTCGCTGTGTTCTTCTTTAGGACGCGGCGGCAAGCACTTGGGCTTCAACCCCTGAAGCCTCCTGTATTATTAACTCACCATGCCCGAACGCCTCCAAAAAATTCTCGCCGCTGCCGGCATCGCCTCCCGCCGCAAAGCGGAGGAAATCATCGCCTCCGGCCGCGTCACCGTGAACGGCCAAACCGTCACCGAAATGGGCGCCAAGGCCGATCCAACTGCCGACACCATCACCGTCGATGGCAAACCTCTACAGCGCGCCGAACGTTTCGTTTATTTCCTACTGAACAAACCGAAGGGCTACGTCACCACCGTCAGCGACCCCGAAGGCCGTCCCACCGTTATGCAATTGCTACCCAATGTAACCCAGCGCGTGTATCCCGTCGGTCGTCTCGACTACGCCAGCGAAGGTCTTCTTCTCCTCACCAACGACGGCGAATTGGCGCAAAAACTCACCAAAGCCGGCTCGCACGTCCCCAAAACCTATCACGTCAAAATCAGCGGCCAGCCCAACGAGCAAGCCATCCAGCGTCTTCGTCAAGGCATCACCATCCCGCTCGACGACGGCCGCCGCGTCAAACTCTCTCCCACAGAAATCCGCCTTCTCGAGAACAGGGAAAATCCCTGGTACGAAGTAACCCTAATCGAAGGCCGCAACCGCCAAATCCGTCGCATGTTCCAGCAGATCGGCTTCCTGGTCGAGAAAATCAAACGCGTCCAGCTAGGCCCGCTCACTCTCGACGTTCCCCCCGGCAAGTTCCGCCCCCTATCCGAAAGGGAGGTCCACCGCCTAAAACACCTAGCGTCTCCTTCCGACTCGAATCCGCATCATCGCAAACGCCCTTGAGCGTGTGCTCTTGCGCTCGAATTCCCAAGCCTCTCGTCTCGGGTGCCTGCACCCAAAAAAGAGTCATCCCGACCGCAGCGAGCGATCTCTCTTCGCTCTTGAGCGTCGCCACCCTTCGCAGAAGGGGAGGACGGCTGCGATGAGCGACATAAAGCTCTTGACACCATATGTGCATAATATACAATGTGTCCCATCTTCTTTATTTCGCCCCTGTCTAAACTGCCTGCGCTCCCGGGCCACTCGGTTGTAATCGAGTCGGGGAAAGTGGGTGGTGTCATGAGCAAATCTCATCAGCTGAGTAAAGTGGGCCGGCTGTTTTGCGTTACGGTGTTGTTGCTAATCGTCGGCGTTCCGGTTCGTGTGCACGGACAGCTCTCGAACGTTGGAACTGTACAGGGAACCATCACAGATGCATCTGGCGGTGCGATCCCAGAAGCGCTGGTCGTGCTGAACGATCTGGGCACCGGCAATGTTTTATCGAAGAAAACGGACAGCTCGGGCGAGTACAGCTTCCTGCTGGTTCCCGTCGGGCGATATGAGCTGACCATCACGAAAGAGGGATTCAAGAAAGAGGTGCATTCGGAGTTTGAGGTGCACGCCGCGGAACACCTGCGTATTAACGAGACGCTTTCCATCGGTAGCGTGGTCGAGCAGGTGGTAGTAACAGGAGCACCGGCGGTAGTGAATACGGTCACCGCCAACGAAGGGAACACCATAACCGGGGAGCAAGTGAATAGCTTGCCGCTGACGAACCGCGTATTCACGCAATTGGTGTCCTTGGAACCGGGCGTGTCCATGCCAGTGGTGGTGGATCCGGGCTTTGGGTCCAACTCCTCGGTGAATTTCTCCGTGAATGGAGTGCGCGACGACGAGAACAACTTGCTGGTGGATGGAATCCGCAACGTGGACACATTTGGCGGTAACGCCTTTGTGGTGCCGAATCTGTTCGCCGTTTCCGAAGTTCGTGTGGAGAACAGCGACTACTCCGCCACTTCAGGACGGTCGGCGGGCGCGGCAGTGAACTTAGTCACTCGTTCCGGCAGCAACCAGTTCCATGGAAATGTGTTTGAGTTCTTTCGCAACAACGCATTTAACGCGGAGAATTTATTTTCGACCAGTTCCCCCGAAGACCGACACAATGACTTTGGTTACGACGTTGGCGGTCCAATCAAGAAAGACCGCCTGTTCTTTTTCTGGTCGCAAGAGTGGAGGCGAATCGTCGTAAGTTCCGGACCGGCAATCACCGTGACGCCGACGGCTTTGGAACGGGAGGGGAATTTCTCGCAGAGCCTGATCCAGCCGATCGATCCGACAACGGGCCAGCCCTTCCCGAACAACACAATTCCGCAGAATCGGCTAAATCAAAACGCATTGCTGCTCCTTTCGACCTATTACCCCATGCCCACGCCTAACTATCTTCTGGATGGTCTCTACAACTACATATCGCAGGCGCCGAATTACACCCGGTGGCGCGAAGAACTGGCGCGCATCGATTACAAGATCAGCAATACCTGGACTATTTTTGGTCGATATACCCAGGATACCAATCTCCTGAACAATCCCTACGGACTGTGGGGCGAGAACGCTTTTCCATATGTGGGCGGATCGACTCAGAATTTCCCGATGTACAACTGGGCGGTGCATGCCTCGTATGTTCCTAGCTCCACCTTTTTCCTGGAATTTTCGGTGGGCATGTACTTCGCGAACGACAAATCGCTAACCAACGATCCACAGTCCAGCAAATCTCGTGCGCCGGGGCTGAGCCTGCAACAAGTGTTCCCACTTGATGAAGGGGATCGCATTCCGACCATGTACTTTAATTATCCGTATGCCGGAATCGTCGAGCAGTGGTACTTCCACAATGACGCGTTCAGCATTCCTGTACAAGGCCAAGCCACCTGGATTCACGGCCGGCATACGGTGCGATTCGGCGCGGTGGTTTCACGGGAGGGTAAAAGCGAATTAGCCAACCCTTCCGACAACAACACCAATGGCAGCTACACATTTTTGGGCAACTACTCCAACAATCCACTCGCGGATTTCGAACTCGGCCTGGCGTCCGACTACACGGAAACGGCTTTGGATCCTTTCGGCAAATACCGCTGGTACAATCTGGAACCTTACGTAGAGGACCAAGTGAAGTTGCTGAAGAACTTCACGCTGACCGCAGCTCTGCGTTACGAGTATTACCAGCCGGAACACGAACTACATAATATGTTGGGTGGCTTTGACCCTGCTCTTTATAACCCCGCGGATGCGCCAACGGTGAATGAGTCCGGCGAAATCGTCAACAATGGCAACCTGCTGGACGGCATCATCGTAGCGGGACATAGCCAATATCCAGGAGCGGCCAGTTCGCCGTACGGCCAGTCACTGTTTCCCAGTCACAAGGATGCCTTTGCCCCGCGCATTGGATTTTCCTGGGATCCGTTCTCAGATGGAAAAACGGCCGTACGCGCCGGGTATGGGATCTTCTACGATCGCTGGGGATCTTACAGCCAGTTTGGCGCGTACAATCCGCCGTTCAACAGCTCCGTCAACATTTTTAATACTTCGCTGGACGACCCGGGCGGAACTGCCGGTACGGTTTTTCCGGCAGGCTTGAACACCGCGCTCGCTCCCTGGAAATACCCCAGTGTGCAGAAGTGGTCATTGAGTGTGCAGCGCGAAATTGCGCCGGGCACTAGCTTATCGATCGGATATGTCGGGACGAAAGGAAGTCATCTGCTGGGTTTCTATGACATGAATCAGGGCCAGCCCAGCGTGGAGGTGGCCGAGGGAAACATCAGTCCCGACTACCTGAGGCCATATCAAGGTTTCGACCAAATCTCCGCATACGCGACCATGTTCAACTCCAATTACAACTCTTTGCAGGCCTCGGTAATCCACCGCCTGAAGAACGGGTTGTCCTTCCAGGCGTCCTACACTTTCTCCAAAACATTGACGGATAATCCGGGTCCCAATGGCAGCGCGTATGCCTCCACATGGCCGCAGGATAGCTACGACATTCGGGCCGAATATGGTCCGGCGGACTTCGACCGAACGCAGATTCTGACCTTCAACTATTCCTGGGAACTTCTTTTCTTCAAGCACGCGAACCGGCCCACCAAGGCGTTTTTGGCGGGATGGCAGGTCTCTGGAATCACGGTGTTCCAATCGGGAGCCCCGCTCACGGTGACGTTGCCGAACGACCAAGCGGGCGTCGGAAGCTACAATCAACGCCCGGACCTGGTCGGCAATCCCTTCCAAGCTGGAACCATCGCCGCGAATCCGACGTGTGTTGCGCCCACTCAGGTGCACACTATGGCCAGTTGGTTTAATCCTTGCGCGTTTGCTCTGAATCCGATGGGGACATTTGGCGACGAAGGTAACGGAGTGTTGCGCGGTCCGGGTTTCCAGAACTGGGACATGGGACTGGCGAAAAACTTCGCGATCCACGAGTCCATGAACCTGCAATTTCAACTGGAAGCGTTCAACGTATTCAATCACCCCAACTGGGGACAGCCGAATTTGAACTGGACGAACGGCGCCCCGCTCGGCACAATTACCAGTGCAACTTCGCCGAGAATCACTCAGTTGAGCCTGGTATTTAGCTTTTAGCCAGCTTCACCACTGGGCTTTTGCAAAGCGCCAGACCTCAGCATCGTGGTCGCCCGATTCCGGCACTGGCCACCGGCCTCTCCGGCACAATGACCAATCCGCAACTCCGGTTTCCAGCGGCTTGCAAAAACACGCTTGGCAACACGCGAAATAGCTTCAGCTCAGCCATTCTTGCTCGTGTAGTGGCCGGACTTTAGTGTACGGTGCCAGGACATCCGTTACAGTCGTTGCCAAGACATCCGTTACACCGATGGTCCCTACGCAGGCTCAGCGGACCAAGCCGACGGAAGGCAAAAACGAAAAGTGTAACGGATGTACTGGCAACCGTTGTAAACCACGTCTTGGCGCTTCACACTTAGCATGTCTAGGGACATTCTGTAAACCATGTCCCGGGACTGGACACAAAAGACGCGAAGGGTGGGGTCTCTTACGCTCGAATGCCGGGATCTCTCTTCTCCGAGGCGGGTGCCCCTCACGCCCCCTTTGCGTGTGGTCTCTTGGGTTGTCCTTCTCATCTTCCATCTACCAATTTCACTCCCTACTCCACGTGGCTAAATTCTCTCAATATCGCCAGTAGCCTGCTGGCGTATAATCATCGGAAAGAGGACTCCATGCCCCCAAGCGAGATCATTTTCTCAGTCCAGGAATCCCCCGAGGGTGGATAGGAAGAGCGCGCCTTGGGCCACTCTATTTTCTCCCAGGCGGATTCTTTGGATGAACTCAAGTCCATGCTCCGCGATGCCGTTTCTTGTCATTTCTCCGATGGTGATAAACCCAGCATCATTCGCCTTCACCTTGTGAAGGACGAGGTCATTCCCGCTTGAGGACTCCTCGGGATCTCAGCGGTGTGGATCTTGCCCGCTCCCTAAATCGATACGGATACCAAATCACGAGGCAGACGGGTAGTCACATGCGTCTGTCCTCCTCCTATAAGGGTTCGCACACCACATCACGATTCCGGCGCACAACCCCCTTAGAGTCGGAACCCTCTCCCAAATCCTCGCCGACATCGCTTCTTACCTGGAAATCTCCCGAGACCAACTTCTGACCGACTCTTCTCCTGATCGTGTGAGGGGTGCCCCACACGCCGCCTTTGCGTGGTCTCTTGGGTTGTCCCTCTCTTCTTCTAATCTCACCCGCGACCCTCCCAGGCTAGCCGCAATGTTATGATTCCCCTTCACCACTCCACCGGAGGATTCCGCCGCGCATGGGACTCGCCCGCGTGCTTCTCTACGTCCGGTCTTACACGGGCATACAAGATCTCAACCGCCGCACCGCCTCCCTCTTCGATCGTCCCGCGGATCTGATCGCCGCCACGCAAAACTACGGCGACGGTTTTCTCGGCCCCGTTCAAGTCGTCAGTGAACTCGCCCGGCTCCTCGATGACGTAAAGGCGCTGCACCCGCAAACCGTCGTCGAAATCGGCACACATCGCGGCGGCACGCTCTATCTCTGGACCCGTTTCGCCCAATCCACCGCCACGCTCATCAGCATCGATCTCCCCCGTGGCAAATTCGGCGGCGGCTATTCCCCCTTTCGCATTCCCATCTACCGCCGTTTCGCGCGCCATCACCAAAAATTGCATCTCCTGCGCGCCGATTCCCACGCGCCTTCCACACTCGAAGAAACGAAACGCCTGCTCGCCAATCGCCCCATCGATCTTCTCTTCATCGATGGCGATCACACCTACGACGGCGTGAAACAAGATTGGCAGCTGTACTCCCCGCTGGTCCGTCCCGCCGGCCTGATCGTCTTCCACGACATCGCCGGCGCCTACGCCGACACCAACGTAAAAACCTTCTGGGACTCCATCAAGCTACAGCATTCCCACCGCGAATACATTGCCACCCCCGGCGGCAAATTCGGCATCGGTCTCCTCCAGAAGTAGCCGCACCTCGCCGCCACTCTTCTACCCAAAAAAGCAACCACGTCATTCCGAGCGGAGTCTTCGGAGCGAGGACCTCTGCCCCTTTCCGCGCCTTTGGCGGAAAGAATCTCTCTTGGATCCCTGCGTTGTACAGCCGGGTACCACAGGTTCGCCTTTCGAACCTGGGTTCTTACGATCAAACGCCGCGCCAAACAGCCCGCAGAGAAACCATCCGTCATCTCCCTAAAACAAAACCCGTCATCCCGAGCAACGCGAGGGATCTCTCTGTCGCTCACACGTTAAGCCATCATCGCGAATGAACTTTGAGGGTGGTTCATCCTCCGCGCCTCTTCCGAAGGGTGGGCTCTTACGCCCCTTCTGCGCGCCTTTAAGCCGCCCACAAAGAGAATCCCTCTTCGCCTTATACCCCCTCATCCCTTCTTCGTCCTCTGCCGATACGCCTCATACAACACCACCGCCGCTGCCGCCCCCGCGTTCAACGACTCCACCTTCGTCGCCATCGGTATATGAATCCGTCCATCGGCGCCATGCACCACTTCCGCCGGCAACCCTGCTCCTTCATTTCCTACCAGCAACGCTACCGGCACGCACCACTCCACTTCCCACGGCGCCATTGCTCCCGGTTCTTCCTCATGTGCGCACGACGCCACCGTGGCAATCCCATTCATTTTTAGTTGCGCCAGCAAAATTCCCAGCGCCATTCCCGTCATTATAGGTAAATGCAGCCCGGCCCCCGCCGAAGCACGCATCGCCTTCGGCGCAAACGGACTCGCCGTCCCACTCTGCCCCGTTGCCGTAGTCACGATCCCCGTCGCCCCAAACGCCGCCGCAGTCCGCAAGATCGTTCCCACGTTTCCGGGGTCTTGCACCCCCGCCAGCACCACCAACAGCGGTGCGCACGCGCCTGCCGGTGTCGTCAACAATTCCGCCATCTCCACTTGCTTTGGAATCACCAGCGCCGCCACGCCCTGCGGATGTTCCGTATCCGCGATTCCTTCGAACAATCGATCCGTCGTGCGCAATACCGGAAAACCGGTTTCTCGCGTTCCCACCAACGGCGCCAGTTTTTCGCGGTGCCTCTCCCCGCTCTCGCTGAACAATACCGCCTGCACCCGGCATCCCGACGTCAAAGCTTCTTCCACCAATCGCACGCCCTCGACCCCCACCGCTCCATCCGCAGTCGCCACTCCTCCGCGCAAGGCCACTCGAAATTCCTTCAGCCATCGGTTATCGCGGCTGGTCAGAACATCCCCTGCGCCGCCTGCGTCTACAGTCCCGCCGCGGCCCGCCTTCCTCACTCCGCTCTTCGCTGCCTGTGCCATGCCGCGAGCCTACCAAATTTCCATCCTCCAATCGAGTTCCTCACCACGGAGCACCCATACGCCGCTCTGGCCTCGCGCAACGGATTCCATCCACCTCATTGCGCACCGCTCACACGTGTGATAATTTTCCTCCAAGCGGTGAGGCCGCCGTCAGGCGTCGCTCCAGAACAAGGGTGGGTGCCTTCGATTGTCCGCTGAAATATTGAAGGTGAGTGCCGCGAATCCCGATCCTCGCGTGATTCGTTACGCCGCAGGCTGGCTCAATCGTGGCTCCGTTATCGCTGTTCCCACCGACACGCGGTATGCCCTTGCTGCCGATCCCGTCAATCTCGCTTCCGTCGAAGAAATTTTTCGCGTCAAGGGACGCCCCGAACAACGCGCCCTTCCCATTCTCATCAACTCGCTAATCTACGCGCAGGTGCTTGCCAAAGACCTTCCCGATAATTTCTATCGTCTGGCCCAAGCCTGCTGGCCCGGCCCGCTCACCATTGTGGTCGATGCTTCCAACCGTTTGCCCCTCAAAGTTACCGGCAATACCCGCCGCATCGCCCTGCGCTGGCCCAAGAACAGGGTCGTTAACGATCTGATCGCCGAACTGGGTGTTCCGCTCACAGGAACCAGCGCCAATCTTTCCGGCTCTCCCACTTGCGAAAGTGGCGATGAGGTCTTTCGTCAACTCGGCGATCGCATCCCGCTCATCCTCGATGCCGGCGACACCTGTGGTGCCTTGCCTTCCACCATCGTCGAACTTCGCGGCGATCTCTGGTGCATCGGTCGTGAAGGCGCTGTCCCCGCCGACGACATTCACGAAGCCCTGGAAGGCGACGACGCCGTCCCCGCCTGACTCGCTTTAGAAGGGTGTCTTCAGTCGCAGTGCAACTCGCTGTACGCATTTCCTCTTCAGGAAGTGGCGGCTTCAGCTCCTGAAGTCTCGAAACTCTGTTCGTCATTCCGAGCGCAGTCTGCGGAGCGAGGTACGGTTTTCCATCGCACGCCTTTTGTGCGATGAATCTCTCTTCTTCTGCTTCCATCCGTGCTTTTCAGCCCCTCAATCTCTAATTCTTCCCGGCCTCCCCACTCGCCAACACCTCTTCCCCTCGCGCCAAAAAATCAAAATCTCCCGTAGGCGTCAGCTCCACTTCCAATCTCCTCCGATGCACGCTCACCTGGTCCACATACCACAACGGCACATACGGCAACTCTTCCGCCACAATCTTCTGCACCTCGCTGCACAATTCCTTGCGTTTCTCCCGATCCATCTCCCCGCGAATTTCCTCGATCAATTCATCCACCCGCCTATTTCGGTAATGCCCTCGGTTCTTCCCGTTCGGCGGAATTTTCTTCGACGAAAACACCAGATCGAATATGTCCGGATCGTTGTTCGCCCCGATCCAGATCGAATAGCTCAACTGAAAATTGCCTTTATCCAAGTCGGAAAACAGCGTCGCCGATTCCAGCGGCCGCACCTCCAACGTCACGCCCACCTTCTTCCACTGATCCTGCAACGCCGCGCCCAGCAGTCGCGCCTGTTCCTGCGTCGAAACTTTCAGCGTCAAATGCATGTGCATCCCATCCGCACCGCGCGCGAATCCCGCCGCTTCCAATAACCGCTCCGCCTCGGCCGGATCATACGGGTACTTCTTCACGTTCCCCTCATACGCCCAATGATTCGGAGGCAAAATCCCGCTCGCCAGCCGCGCCTGATCCCGCAACAAATACTTCACCAGCGATGCACGATCCGTCGCATACGCCAAAGCCTGCCGCACGCCCTCCTTCTTCAGGATGGGGTCCTCCAGATTCAATCCCAAATATGCGAAATTCGTTCCCGGCTCCTCCGTGACTTGCAACTTCGGCTGTTTCTCCAGCACCGGCACCATGTCCGGCGAAAGGGAACTCATCTCCACGTCCGCCGACCCTTTGCGCAATTCCAGCGCCCGCACAATCGCGTCCGGCACCACGCGGAACGTCACTCGCTCCACTGCAGCTGACTCTGTCCCGCTGTTCGTTTCTTCCGTTAACTTGCCACCGGCAACTCCCGCGTTCCCCGCCTTCTCCAACACCACCGCATCATCCTGCGCCTGGCTCACGAATCGAAACGTCCCCGTCCCAATCGGTTTATTCCCAAAATCCTTCCCTGAACCCGCCGGCACAATTCCCACAGCGCTCCTCTCCAGGTTCCACAAAAACGAGGCATATGGCTCGTTCAAATGAAAGATCACCGTCTCCGCATCGGGCACCTCTATCGACGCGATCATATTGAACGACCCGCGCTTCGGCGACCGGTTCGCCGCATTCATCATGTACTCGATCGTCTCCTTCACGTCCCGCGACGTCAGCGCCCGCCCATCGTGGAATCGCACGCCCTTCTTCAGATGGAACACATACGTCAACGGATCCGGCGTCTCCCACGATTCCGCCAAATCTCGATGCAGATTCATCTGCGTATCCCGCACCACCAGTCCATTAAAAATCAGCCGGTCAATCCGCTGCGACACTCCGTCCGTCGCATAGCGCGGATCCAGGTTCGCCGGGTTCGACTCAATCACAAACACCACGTCCCCCGCTGCGCGCTTCGACCCTCCACACCCGCACACCGCCGCGCACGCAACAACGCACGCCGTTCCAATCCCCAAAATTTTCCGCGTCCTCATCGTGGCCAGTGCACTACTTCTCACCTAAACAAAAAACTACACCCGTCATCCTCCTCAGGAGGTGGCGGCTTCAGCCGCCACGTAAACGTTCGAAGGGAAGTCGGCTTTAGCCCCTGAAGCGCCCAGCCTCTGAAGCTCGACATTCCCTGAATGCCGTCCCTACCCCCTCCTATCCCAGTCTATTCCCCCAGCAAATCTTCCCCAAAATCACCGCACGGTCCGCCCCCGTCGCACTCGGCAAATTCCCAGCCCGTCGGTTCCACGTCTCATACGCCAGCAACGCGAACGCGTACGCCTCCTTCGCCTCCTCCGGCACCCCCAACTTCGATGAAGCCATCACTTCCATTGGCGCCAACGCCGCCGTCAACTGCGCCATGACCAACGGATTCTTCGTCCCTCCGCCCGACACAATCAATTGCTGAATCTTCGTGCGTCGCAGCACAAACCGTTTCAGCGCATCCACTACCGACGCCACCGTAAATTCCGTGGTCGTCCGGATCAAATCATTCGGCCGCGCTCCAAACTTTTTCCCCAGCCGCAGCAATTCCTGGAAATATGCCCGCCCATAATATTCCCGCCCCGTCGATTTCGGCGGCCCCAATCGCAAATACGGATCACGCAGCAACTCCTTCAGCACTTTCGCATTCGTTTGTCCCTGCCGAGCCAGCCGCGCGCCCCGGTCAAATCTTTGCTTCTTCCGCGTGAAGTGCCATATCAACGCGTCCATCAACATGTTTCCCGGCCCGCTGTCGAACGCCACCACCTGCCCCGGCTTCGCCCCCGCTGGCAACACCGTCAAGTTCCCAATTCCACCCAGGTTCAGCGCCACTCGCCCAATTTTCTCGTCTGCATACAAAAGATAATCCGCATAAGGCACCAGCGGCGCACCCTGTCCTCCCGCCGCCATATCCGCCACCCGAAAATCTCCCACTGTGTGAATCCCCGTCTCCGCTGCAATCACCGCTGGCTCGCCAATCTGCAGCGTCGATGCCGTCGCCTTCCCCAAAAACGACACCGCGCGCCCTTGATGAAAAATCGTCTGTCCATGACTCCCGATCAGCTCGATTCGCGAAAGTGCCACGCGAAACTCCCGGCACGCGCTCACCGCCGCTTCCGCAAACGCCATTCCCAACCGAAAATTTAATTGGCTGATTTCTCCCGACGTGCACGCCGCCCCTTCCGCAATCCGCAGCACTTCCTTCCGCAACGCATCCGGCATCCGCCTGGAAGCGTGCTGCACAAACCGCATCCGCATCTTCGGCGGCGCCCCACGCACTTCCGCCAGCACCACATCAATCCCATCCGCCGAAGTCCCACTCATCATCCCCAAAACCAGCATCCCGCAAGCCTCGCATTCGTAAACAAACGAGCACATCGTCCCATCAGCGCGTCTCACGCCCGCGCCAACGGCGTCAACTTCTAAGTCTTGCCTTGCAGTCTCAGTGACCCTCTGCGCCCGTTGTAACACACCTCCACCGCACCCACGCCGCTTTGTCTCCCCGCAGTGTCCAATGCGTTTTAGCGCGACCTACGTTCCATCCAGTTTTTTCTTGCCTGTGTAGTGGCCGAACTTCAGATCGGCCAGCCCTTCCATTCATCCCGGCCGAATCCCGAGCGCAGCGAAGAATCTCTCTTCGCCCACCGGTTACGCCACTGCTCCATTGAACTTGAGGGTGGCCCATCCTTCGCTGCCTTCTGCGAAGGGTGGGGTCTCTTACGATCCGATGCCGCATTCTCTCTTGTCCGCGCCAAGCACCCTAAAAAAGCAACCCGTCATCCCGAGCGTAGCGAGGGATCTCTCTTCGTTCGCCACGTCTTGGCGTTCACGCAAGGAACGACGGCAGCAACCGCTGCGATTGCAACGCCGCAAATGAAATTTTGAGAGGAGAAATCGTGCTAAGCGTATGGCGTTTCCCCGAGGCGCCGCCGCGCGCGCTATTCCCGGTAAGTTAGTTGATACCGCTGGTACGTAGCCTTAGTTCCGCAGTGCGGGCACTCCAGTTCGCTACCACCCTCCGGAAATTCCGGCTTGGACGGAAATAGAAAATCCAGCCCGCTTTCCTCTATCACCGAATGAACAAAACTCTTTTTGCAATTCGCACATTCCAATTGCCAAGTAGCCACGCCCGCCTCACCATACCCCAACTCAGAGTACGCTTGACACCGTGGCATCCGTCGTACCGTGTACCTTGTATTTGCAACCGTGAAGGCCTATCACAAACACGTCACTGCCCTGATCCACCCGCTCCGCCCACCCCACCCATTCAATTCCCCGAACTACTCGTGTAATAACCCTTCCTCGTATTCGCGCTCAATCCTTCCCCGACACTCACCCGCACCGCGTGGTACGTGTTCTCCTTCTTGTTCCCCGCGGGGGCGTACGCCAGCGTGTAGTCATGCCGCGCCTGTTCCGTGATGCGCGTATACAATTCCTCCATCTCACCGCTCGTCGTGGCGTAATAAATATCACCGCCGGTCTTGCTCGAGTAGTCCGCCAGCTCCGCGAATTTCCGTTTCGCGCCTTCGTCTCCCGCCGCCACGCTGTACACCGACACATTATTTCGCAGCAGATACTCCAGCACCTTGTCGTGAGTGTGATGGTTCAACTTGGGTTCATTCCAGCCGTCGGAAAGAATCAGCATGATCTTGCGGCGGTCCGGGCCCCTGCCCTGCAGAAGTTCTGCCGCGGAATAAACGGCGTCATCCAGCGCCTTGCTTGGCCTCGCACCCGCATAGGTCGGCGCTGCCGGCACCGGCGGTCCACTGGTCGAACTCGTTCCGGTAATCAGCGGTTGGGGAATGTATTGTGGCGAAGGCTGCGCCTTCGCTCCGGCAGTCTTCAAATCCTTCATCAAATCGCCCGCCACATTCGTGAACTCCTGGCCCGGATAAAACACCATGTCATACCGGCAAACCATCGCCTCGTCTGCATCGCTCAGTCCAGCTGCTATTGTTTCCAAGCTACTGATCATCGCGCTGCCTTCCTTCCATTTCATATCGTTATCCACCAGGATCACCAGCGACAACGGAAAGCCGTCCGCGGCGAACGCGACGATTTTTTGTTCCACTCCGTCGTCAAACACGCGGAAGTCCTCCTGGCCCAATCCGGTAACCACGTCCCCCTTCTCGTTCGTCACCGTAACGTTCAACACCACCAGGTCGGACCGCACTCGTATCTTCTCTTGCGCCCCCGGCGCTTGCTGTTGCGCTCCTTTAATCGCAGCATCCATTTGCCAAAGCGGATGGCACAGGCACGCCAACGCTAGCGCACAGGCCCGTCGGTTCCACCTCATTTTCCCTCCCCAGCCGACCTAGCATGAGACGCCGCCAATCCACCAAACGTGGCCTTTGCGCCAGCCAACTCACCACCTTTTCTTCCGAGCTTGTGTAGTGGCCGAACTTGAGATCGGCCAGCGCAGCTTCCTGCCAGCGCTCTTGGGATCCACCGCCCAAGAAAAAACACCCGTCATTCCGAGCGAAGCGAGGTAATGTTTTTCATCGCGCTTTCTGCGATGAATCTCTTCGCCCTCACTTACGCCACCGTCCGCCAGAACTTGAGGGTGGCCCATCCTTCGCGCCTTTGGCGATGGGTGGGGCTCTTACGCTCTAATTCCGCGCTCTCTCTTCTTCGCGCTAAGTCCCACACAAAAAAACACGTCCTCCCAAGCGTAGCGAGCGATCCCTCTTCGCTCTGCCTTATTCCTTGACTCTTTCCCTGAACTGGTTATAGTCGCACCCACGTTCGGCTGCTGGGGAGACGTCCCGAATCACTGTGTATCTGCCTCCTCAAAATCTCTGATTCAGCGAACAGTTCACTCCGGGCCATTTAAAAATTGACTCAACAAGGAGAGGTGCAATGGTTTTCAGAAAGACCCTGTTTGGATTCGCCGCACTCGCGTTATTCCTCGGACTCTCGAGCCTCGCAGGCTCCGGCCAGACTCCCGAGGTAAAAGAAAAGACCCCCATGTACTCGTATGTCAGCGATTGGGTTATTCCCCGCGCCCAATGGGCCGAGATGGACAAAGCCAACGAGGCCGATCGCGACGCCCTGAATAAAGCCATGTCCGACGGCACCCTCGTCGGCTGGGGCTATGACACCAACTTGGTTCACACCGTCGATGGCCCAACTCATGATGAATGGTGGTCGGCTACCTCCTTGGCCGGCGTGCTCAAGGTCCTAGATGTCTTTTATAAGAACGGCGGCGCCACCGCTCCCGTTTTGTCCACCTCCACTAAGCATTGGGACAACATTTACGTCAGCCGCTATTACAACTGGCATCCCGGCTCCTGGAAGGATGCCTACACTTCCGAGTCCGTCTACACCTTGAAACCCGATGCCCCACACGACGCCGTCGACCAGCTCAGCAAGAATCTGGTTGTGCCCCTTTTGGAGAAGTTGCTCGCGGACGGCACCCTCCTCGAATACGAAATTGACACCCTCGCGGTTCACACCGAAGCCCCCGGCACCTTTTATATCGTCTACATCGTGAAGAATGCCGAGGATCTGGATAAGGTCGATTCCGCCATCCGCGCAGACATCCACTCCAATCCATTGGGCGGTGTAGCCTTCACGTCCATGGAAAAGGTCGGTGCGCATCGCGATTTCTTGGCCCACACCGTAGCAACCTATAAATAGTAGGATTTCAGGTCCTCATAAGGATTGGGGAGCAGCAGAATCTTTGAAATAGTAGGATTGTTGCCGCTATACGGACTTGAGGGTGGCCCATCCTTCGCGTTGTTTGCGAAGGGTGGGGGACTCTTACGCTCTGATGCCGCGTTCTCTTCTCCGCGCTAAGTCCCACACAAAAAACCCGTCCTCCCGAGCAACGCGAGGGATCTCTCTTCGTTCCCTGCGTCTTGTCTCCGCGTCGCCATGGCCAGCGCCCTGAAGTTTCACTTCTTCTGACTCCGGCATCGCGCCGCTGCCAAAATCATTCGCCAAAAAAAATCGAGGGCACCGGAACCTTGCGATTCTAGCGCCCTCTTTTAATTGTGCCGCGAAGTTTTTAAGGCTCCCCGGCTCAATCTGGCATCAGACTATTCCCGCCCGTTCGCCTTGGCAAGGGGTCTCCTCGCGATTTCCTGTGCAAATCTGTGCATACCTGTGAATAAGCTCTTCCATTCTCAATTGCCCTCTCGCCTTTCCAATCACAATCGCATAAAGTCAAATCATCGGACGAACTGGACTCGCCCGCCACTCCACGCATTGTTCCCAAGAACTCCACGGTACAGTACTTGCCCGATAGGCCTCATTCGCAATTTGTATCACTCTAGCTCCCTCAGACAGTTTACTTTACTGCTACCAGCGATTTAGCCCAGTGCGGGGTCATTGTGGAAGAACGGCAGATGGGTACCGCATCAAATATGGTCCCCCAGGACCATAGCAACCGCCGAAGGCCCGCTCACCAAGAGCACGTAGTCCAGTTCTACCGCGATGACCACGCTCTCCTCCATCAATTGCAGTCCCATATCGGTGCTGCCCTCGCGAACAGTAGTTCCGCCGTGGTCATCGCCACTCCCGGACGCCGCGACGCCCTGACTCACAGGCTCAAGTCCGATGGCATCAATCTGGTCCAAGCTACCTCCGAAGGCCGTTACACCGCTTTGGATGCCGCCGAAATGCTGCGCATCCTTCTAGTCGATGGTCGTCCCCACCAGCAAAGGTTCGAACAGGTGATCGCTCCGGTTGTAGCCCGGGCCACTGCTGCTTCTCTCGCGCCGAATCGTCGCGTCGTCGCCTTTGGTGAAATGGTCGGCTTGCTATGGGCGGAAGGGAAGCCCGAGATCGCCATCGAACTCGAACAGCTCTGGAACCAACTGGCCAAGACGCACGCTTTTTCGCTCCGGTGCGGCTATCCGATGCCTGGATTCTGCCGCGAAGACATGGCGGAATCGCTGCTCAAAATTTGTGCCGAACACACCAGCGTGCTCCATGCCGAAGCGACCCCCACGCCCTCACCCGTTCTCCCCACCAGCATCGAGTCCAAGCGCCTCTCCTCCGGCGCCGGCCGCCACCGCACCTCTAAACTCTGGAGCCATTACGAATCGGAGAATCGCGTCTTCCCCGAGCGCATCGTCACCAGCCGCCTGGAGCTGCGCCGTTATGTCACCCGCGATGTGCCCAGCCTTCTGCAATTGCTCGAACCGAATCGCGAGCAACTCATTCGCGAGTTCCCGCAAATGGCCTGGCTCCGTTCTGGCGAAGAAGCCGAGTCTTTCATGTTGGAAAAATTGGAACAGTGGAATGCCGGAAAAGCATTTTGCTACGGCATCTGGCGCACCGCCGACGACTGTCAGGTCGGGCAGCTCCAGGTGAAGAACATCACTTGGGAAATTCCCTCCGCCGAACTCAGTTATTTCATTGGCGGTTCGTTCCAACGGCAGGGTTACGCCAGCGAGAGCGTCCGATCCCTTCTACGCGCGGCTTTTGAGGACTTGGGGTTTCAGCGGGTCTACCTGCGCATCCTGCAGTCCAACAATCCCAGCTTCTCCCTCGCCGAAAAACTAGGATTCCACCACGAGGGAGTGCACCGCAAGGCCTTCCGCTGCGGATTCGGCCAATTGCACGAGGTCCACTACATGTCTCTCACCGCCGACGAGCATCGGTAATAAACGCCGGCAAACTGGCATATCCAAGCGACAGGAATTAGGGCTTCAGCCCTGAAACCTCCAAGACTCCACCCCAAAACCTCGTCATTCCGAGCGGAGTCCTCGGAGCGAGGTACGGTTTTCCGTCGCACGCCTGTTGTGCGATGAATCTCTCTTCCTCTGGCACCCTGATTGTGCCGTTTTCGTACGTACTCTTCAGCCCCTGAGGATTGCTCTAAGCGGAACTCTCGCCAGGCACGACGCGTCACCACCGGAAATCGTCAGCAATCATTGTCTACAGCGTGCGCGGATTCAGCAGATACTCCCACACGCGTTCGTCTTCCGCGTCTTCCCGGTCTTGCGCCGTCTTCAGCAAACTCAAACACAAATAAATCGCCACCATGACCAGGCTGGGTCCGGCAAGCAACACTGCTAAGTGGGCAAGCGGCATTTTCTCTTCCTTTGGCCGCAACGCGGCTCGGCTGGCTTCCGCCGCGACTGTCCCAGGCGCGCATGCCGCATTCGCTGCTGTCGTATCGGCGGCGCAGGCGCTTCGAAAGGGTACCTGAGACCGGATGCCGTTTCGTTCGATCTTCCTCTACTCTATCGGTTTCTCGCCGCAAAATTTGTGATTTAGCGCACGCCTCCGCATCCTATAAGTACTGCAATCGTACCGGTACTCAAGAGCTATACCCATGCACCACGCTTCCGCTCGGGCTCCCGCCTTGCCTCGGGATTCTCGCAACCTGGCTGTTGAAACACTGAAACTCTGGCGCTCGGCCCACGTATATACTTCCAGGGAAGCTACGCACCCATGCCTTATTCTCTAATTCTAATTGCCCACATTTGTGCTGGCAGCCTGGGCTTGTTTTCCGGGACTGCCGCTATGGTTTTCCGCAAAGGTTCCCCGCGCCATGTCTTGGCCGGAAAGGTGTTTGTGGGATCAATGTTGACCATGGCGGTCGGCGCCGTGTACCTCGGAATCGTCAAACATCAACCAAGCAACATCGGCGGCGGCATCCTAACCTTCTATCTGATCGGCACCGCGTGGCTCACGGCCAGACGCCGCGAGGGCGAAACCAGCCCCATGGACTGGCTTGCCCTACTCATTCCTTTGGCCCTCGGCATCCTCACCTGGATGAGCGGCATTAACGTGCTACGCAGCGGCGCGACTTCGCAAGGCGGAGTTCCCGTTGCCATGAATTTTTTTATGGGTTCCATCTGCTTGCTGGCCGCCGCCGGCGACCTCCGCATGCTCCTGCGCGGCGGCGTCTTCGGAGTACAGCGAATCGCCCGCCATCTCTGGCGCATGTGCTTTGGGCTGTTCATCGCCGCGGGCTCATTCTTTATGGGACCCTCAAACCGCCCGCTTCGCTTGCTTTCCAGAGTGCGGCTCGGCCAGCACCTGCCTTCCGCGCTATTCAATATGAATTTGTATTTAGTTCTCACCATACTCCCATTAGTCTTGCTGATTTTCTGGATCGTCCGAGTCCGCTTCACCAATGCATATAACGCGAGGTCGATCCAACGACCGACGCAACTTGCGTCCGCCAGTCACGATTGACCCGCAGCCTGCACGCTTCGTCAGGATGAAACGTCCAAGTCCATTTCTACAGGTACGCGAAACCAGCATAGTGGAATAAAAACCACAAAGCCGAGGCCGAAGCCGCCGCAATCGGGATCCACCGCGTTCTTGTCTTGCTCAACAGAATGGCCGCAGCGATGCTGAGGAACACCATCGAGTCCAAAAAATAGTAATAAAATTGCATCGTCCTCCCGATCAGCGGCCATTGCAGCCAGAACACGATAGGAGCCCATCCCAACAATTTGTGCTCGCTTCTGGCAATCAAAACTACCGCCGCCACAAATCCCACCGCGATCACCACCGGATTACCCAGCAAGAAGCCCATGGAGTATTCCGGCGAAGTTTTGAAAGGCCACAGATACCAGCTCTGCGCCAAGGACACATTTCCGATCGCGTGGCTGTGAAATTCCAGTATGTACTTTTGCGCTTTCAGGAACTCGACAATGCTGAAATTTACGGCCGGCAGGAACGCAACCACATACGCAACGAAGGAGCTGCCAATGATTTTCAGCGCGGCTCTGGTGTCGTGCTGCTTTATGCACCAAAGAACCAGCAAAATAATGGCAAACGCCGCATTCCACCTGCACGCCATGGCCAATCCCAGCGCCACTCCCGACAAGACCGGCTTGTGCTTATCCAGAAAATAAAACCCGAGCACACAAAAGCACAATTCGAAAATCGACAGCATCGCTATCCTGGACATGCAAAACCAAAATCCGTTCGTGGCCACCAGTACCACTGCGATCCATCCTGTGAACGCATCAGTGATTCCGGAAATCCACACAAACACCGTTGTGATGGTTACCGCTCCGGCTACAACGGAAGCAATCCGCCATCCCTTAGGATTATCTCCAAGCACTTTGATCCCTAATCCCATCAGATACTTCGCCAATGGCGGGTGTTCCGTATTCGCATACGGATGCCCGTTAAACAGGTAAGGAGTTTGGTGCCACAGCACCCTGCTTCCCGAAAGGTACAGCTTCTCATCCGGGGATTGCCCCTTGGGCCAATCCAGTCTCCACGAAAGCAAGATCATCGCCGCCACAAAAACGAAAATGGCGGATTTATTTACGTTCAGGAAAAGTCGTTTGGCCGCCGGTTCGGATGGTTTCGAATAATTGGGCGGACTCACTGTCCCCATCAAGTCGTCCTTCATCCTCGCGCTATGTCGCCATCATACGGACGTATACCAACAGAACGTAAGGAATAAGGCGCAAGTGTGCCGCAAGATGAATGTCCGATGCTATCTCGGCATCGCGAAGGTCACCGCGTCGATCGCATCTAATGCCGCACTCTCTTTTCTCCGCGACTGGTGCCCACCATCTCCTCGCCTCCAAGCCGCCCCCAAGCACCCCCGTCATCCCGAACGTAGCGAGGGATCTCTCTTCACTCTTGGTTACACCACCATCCCATGAGCTTGGCCCATCCTTCGCGTCTTTTGCGAAGGGTGAGCTCTTACGCTCGAACGCCGCACAGCGCCCGAACTCGATTGCCGGAATTTGCGGCCATTCCATGAAACCTGTAGTCTGAGGTCCTCACCACCAGCGGGGGCGAAAGGCGTCCGGTGACCTTCCCGGCCTTCAAGCTGCGCGACGAACGAAGTTGTCTTGACTGCAAAAGGTGACGGAGTACAACGAAGCAGAGAGCCAAAAGTCGTGCAGATTGCGAAGTGATGGAATGGCAAAGCAAATATCGACGCCGATTCACCCAGCGTGCTCGCACCTATACCGATACCAGAGCCCGGCACACCTGGACCGACTAAAAACGATCATCATCGAGAGTGAACTGTATCTGCCGTCGGTAAGGCAATTGAATGACCCTACCGATTGCAGGCCGAAGCTGGCGCAGCTCACCGTCGAAGAGATGGAGGGTTTCCTGCTCAGCGGCTACGTCCTAAGTCATGCTCAGGAGTCGGTTGATGAACTCGCCAAACAAACAGCCGTTATCCGCTTCAACATCGAGAAACACGGATTGGATTGGTGTATGCGCGAGGCTGCAAGACTTCTAAACGTCCAGATGGAAACGATTCGAGTTTATTCCCTGACAAAACGCTTTGACAATTTGAATCTCTGGGCGAAATACGCTGCCGACCATACTGGCTACTGCTTAGAGTTCGTGAATGATGGACCGCTCTTTGGGAACTCTATCGAGGTCATTTATGGCGAGTACGATGCATTTCATCTCCTCGATCGAGAACAAAGGACCCCGCGCTTCCTAATCCACAAGCGTCCAGAGTGGAGCAATGAGGAAGAAGTTCGCATTCTTCGCGAGCGCGGCTCAAAACCGACAGTGAAGATCGATCCATACTGGCTTACGCGGGTCATTCTTGGGAAAAACATGTCTAATGACGATGAGAAGCAGATCCGCGAATGGGCCAAACAACGCACGCCGAGCCTTTCCGTGGTGCGAGCGCACTTTGATGAATTCCACCAGGAGCTTCGCCTCAAGTAACTCTTAGAAGGAATTTCCCACTGGCTTTCCTTCGCAATTCACAGGGGGGCGATTGACAACACAGAGCATTCTCAGCGAGATTACCGATAGGAGTAGGAAAAATGAAAAGGTTCTACATCAACCATCGTGACGGCGAAATCGGCGAAATGGATGAGTTTAATGCGGGACAGTTCGTGCAGGCTCAGGTAGGCACTCCCCCTGTGACGCTCGTCGACGAATCAATCGCGCAGGCAGGACCAACTGACCGGGCAGAACGCGAGGGCGAGGTTAGGCTGGAGTACGACGATATGTATGGAAAGCCTTGCTGGACAACCATCCGCTACGTCGGTAACAGTTAGAGAAAGTATCTAGCTTGCTCGGATCTGTCCCGCCGCACACGTTATTTCGTACCGAGCACAAGCAGCAGAATGATTAGCAACGGGAACGTTACGAGAAAGAACCATATCGCCGAGCTTACCGCCCACGACGCGGATTTCATTAACGCGTCGGAGTCTATGTGGGTTCCAGCTGTCCTCTTACATTTACACGCGAAAGTCACAAGTACCGCCGCGCCAGACCCGACTTTCCGGAATTTGCGGCCATTCCATGAAACCTGTAGTCTGAGGTCCTTACCACCGACGGGGGCGAAAGGGGTCCGGTGACCTTCCCGGCCTTCAAAGCCGGCGACGCGTTCCTTCGCGGAACGGGTGGTGGATTCGACTTCCACACGCCTCCGCCATTCTATTTGTTCTAAGTTAAGGATTTACTCTGAGTAAGGGTAATGGTTTGAAGCAATGTGGTGCGCTTGCCAATGACGAGCAGTTCTGGAATCCAACGTAACGTACTGATATAAAGGCTCTTCTTTGGCCCATTGACAGAGTACCTTGACAACTCATGCCTTCCATGGCATATTCCACGCATGGCATGGGAGGTCGAATGCACTGATGAGTTTTGCCATTGGTGGAACGCATTATAAAAGGGCGCCCGAGTGGAGTAGGTTTTGATCGTCTGTATCAACGCCTACAACAACAAGGAGCGCCCTCATGAATGACGCCAAGTATATTGGGCTGGATGTGCATCAGGCAACGATTTCGGTGGCCGTTCGGGATTCGCACGGAAATTTGGTGATGGAGGCCATTCTCGAAACGAAAGCCGAGACGATCCTTCAGTTTATTGGTGGCCTGCGCGGCAGTTTGCACGTGACCTTTGAAGAAGGCACCTGGGCGGCGTGGTTGTACGATCTGCTCCAGCCTCACGTCACCCGCGTGGTGGCCTGCGATCCGCGCAAGAATGCCCTGTTGAAAGCTGGGAACAAGAGTGACCGCATCGATGCCCGCAAGCTGTCCGAGCTGCTGTATCTAAACAAGCTCAACCCGGTGTACCACGGCGAACAGGGTATGCGCACGCTGAAGGAACTGGCACGCAGCTACCTTACGATCACTCGTGATTTGACGCGGGTGATGAGTCGGCTGAAGGCCATCTACCGAAGCTGGGGCATTCCTTGTGCCGGCAAGCAGGTCTACGCACCGCGCTACCGTGCGGAATGGCTCGCGAAGATTTCGGAAGTGGGTGTACGCCGCCGTGCGGAACTCTATTACCAGCAGTTCGACGCCTTAGCGGTATTGCGCCAGGGCGTGCGGCGAGAACTATTGGCGGAAGGCCGGAAGCATCTGAACATGAGGTTGCTGCGGCAGATTCCCTCCATCGGCCCCATCCGCGCCGTTCTGCTGCTTGCGCTGATGCAGACACCGAACCGCTTCCGGACCAAGCGACAACTGTGGGCCTACTGCGGTTTGGCATTGCGGACGTACCGCAGCGGGGAATACCGCATCGTCGGTGGCCAGTTCAAACGCTCCAAGAAAGTTCTGGCCGTCCGCGGGCTCAATATCAACCACAACCACGATCTGAAAAATATCTTCAAGGGTGCAGCGACGCGAGCCGCCTCGACCGCAGGACCTTTCCAAGATTTTTACCAAGCTTGCGTCAGCCGAGGCGTGAAACCGCATTTGGCGCGGCTCACCTTGGCGCGCAAGATCGCCGCCGTCACTTTGCTGGTTTGGAAGAAAGGAGTTTGTTTCGACGCTGAACATCTGAAACAACAAGCAGCTTGAGCGTCGGATCGAGAATCGTCCTTTGCTGGATTTATTTCTGGTGATGGCTTTTCAGTTCTTCTGACGCTTTGGTTCGAGGGTGAGTCTCCATTAGCCCGTTAGGCAGAGAGTGTGCTCCGAGCACCACGAGTCTCTTGGTAAACTATAGGCCCCCTCGGATAACCAGAAAAAGCTATAGGCCTTGAGCCTCAGATAGAACTATGGTTGACACGTTTCAACCACGCAGCTTGTCTTGCTTCAGAATCCGAAAGCGCCGTCACGATAACAGAATGGATCTACGAAGAGCGAACACCCCAGAGTCTCTCAACAGGACATGGGCTGGAGAGCGCAGCAAACATTTTTGCTCCTTCCAGTCGCCGCAGATGTTTTTTCTCTTGACTCTCCCCTTTATAGAACGGGCTAACTGCCGAGGAGCAGGTGGATGTTAAGGCGGTGGTTGGCGTGCTTGAGGAGATAGGACCGGCGCTACGCAGGCCTCGCGTTGGTTTGATTGTGACTTCCAGGCATGCACATATGAAAGAGTTGATCATCCAACACGCCGGAAGGCCTTATCGCGTTTTATTCGCATTTGACCCAAGGAGTGCCGCGATTCTGCTCATTGGCGGAGACAAGACTGGCAACGATCAATGGTACGAGGAGTTCGTACCGATTGCCGATAAAATTTATGACGATTACATCAGTGAACTGAAGAAAGAGGGGAAAATCTAATGGCCAGAAAATTTGCAGATATAGAGCACAAAATGTCTCCCCAGCAACTCGAAATAGCCAAGGCTAAGACGCAGGCAATGATAGCCGATATGACCCTGGATGAATTGCGCGAGGCGCGGCGGCTGACACAGGAGCAACTCGCAACCCTATTCCACGTTGGGCAACCAGCGATTGCGAAAATGGAAAAACGAACGGATATGTACCTCAGCACCCTGCGCGGAATTATCAGGGCAATGGGAGGAGAACTCGAAATCCGAGCCGTTTTTCCTGATGGCGACATTCGCATCAACCAATTCGTGGACATAAAGAAAGACCCAAAGGGGAAAGCTGCTCCAGAGCTGGCTCCTGAGTCCGCGTAAGCGACCATCGTCGTCGCGGCCATCGCCTACGATAGTTTAAGTAACGATTGGGCGGGGAGAGTGGGCTGGCAACGCCGTGCACCTACGCCGTTTATTTCGTAGATTTATATTTTCGACTCCCACACGTCTCCGCCACTCTCTTCATTCGCTTTACTTTCCGAAGTGACTGTCTGCCTCTGAACTCCCGCTGGCTCTCGTTGAAAAACGAACCACGTTGTTCACCGCACCCAGGTTCCCGCTTAATCCCGCGCGCACTCCTTCTCAAAAACGAATCATCGGCCCAAACGCTACCTTCAAGCCTTGCCGGGCCCCATGATTGAAATACATCTCATCGCCGGCGTCCAACCGCAGCGACACCGGCCCCACTTTTCCCTCCAGGCCTCCACCCACCAAGAGGGCGGCATTCACAGTTTGGTCACGCAGATTCTGCACCTGATTGGAAAACGAGGTAAACCCGACCGGCAGATTATTAAAAGAATAATTAATGAAGCCGATCTTCACTTCCGCAAAGGGACGGATCGGCCCGTGTTCCAAGGTTATGCGTGGCCCGATCAAACCATGAAGGGTTTTCACTCCCGAAGTGATGTAGGACAGGCTCCCACCCGTGATTTCTGTGAATGGGTTCACAAATCCTCGGTTGAAGTCATAGGCCATCTCACCTTCCAGCGTCGTGCTCGGCAAGATGCCTACTCCCAGCCGCCCACCCAGCCCAAACATGTTCGTCTCTGTCGCCCCTGACCGGAAGTAATCCGCGAACACTCCAGCCTGAAATCTACCGTCGTCGTCCTGTGCCCGGACGCACGGAATTACCGCCAGGCAGCACACTGCCAGCAACATGAATCGCTTCATTGAGTTTCTCCTTTAGAGTCTGAAGCCCGAAAGTAAGCGGTTAGTACGATCAAACACCGCTGCGGACGAGATATCGCTTTCGGTTTGAAGGATGCGATTTCCTGACGTAACGTTGCTACTAGTGTCTGTAATTCCGTGCTGGCGTGAATCGGCCCGAACACCGAGCTCGCGCGAATCGATTCATTCTCGGACACGCACTCCGAACATCAAAAGGGAACTGCTATCCCCTCGACCAGCGTGTGGAACACTAAGAAGGTTGGTATCAACGCTCCCTTTGCATTACTCTCCCCGATGTTTCCTCGCCCATCTTTGTGCTACCTTCACAAAGGGCGAACCCAAGTTGCAGTCGTTTCCATTCGTGGAATTTTCTGTAACGTTCCCGGCTCTAACTTACGTCTAACAAACGGGGTAGCTCGCCCCGCGGCAATAAAACAACTCCGGCCCGGTGTCTTTATCTTCCGATGCCGATACTCTAAAACGTACGGGAAGAAATCTTCATGCAAGTTGTTCAGTTAATTAATTTTGCTTTATCCCGGCAAGCGCGCCTCGCGGCTCTCTGTGTATCTCTTCTCTTTCCTGCCTTCATCCACGCGCAGGCCACCGCGCCACAAAGAACTCCTCCCGCGCTGGGCACCATCAAATCGATCTCCGCCGATGCCCTCACTCTCAAGACCGACGCCGGCGCCGAGCTCAACGTCCAACTCCCCTCGGGCGTGCAGGTATTCCGCATCCCTCCAGGATCGAAAGATCTGAAGCAGGCCGTTCGTATCCAACTGAGCGATCTACAGCCCGGTGATCGCGTCCTCGTGCGGGGCACGTCCGCGCAGGACCCAACTTCTTTCGTGGCCACCGCCATCATCGCCATGAAAGCTGCCGACATCGCCTCCAAACAGGAAAAGGATCGCCAGGAGTGGCAGCGCCACGGCATTGGCGGCTTGGTCAGCAACGTGGATCCGGCTCAGAACACCGTCACCATCAAAACTCTCACTTCGGCTGGCTCCAAGGATGTGGTCATTCACACCGCAGCCAACACCATTCTTCGCCGCTATGCCCCGGGTTCTGTAAATTTTGATGAAGCCAAAGTCGCCCCGATCACCGAAATCAAGGCCGGCGACCAATTGCGCGCTCGCGGCACTCGCAGCCCCGATGGCAACGAATTCACCGCCGACGAAATCGTCTCCGGCTCGTTCCGCAATATCGCAGGAATTGTCACCGCGGTTGACCCCGCAGCCGGCACTCTCACCGTGAACGATATCGCCATCAAGAAACCCGTGGAGCTTAAAGTCACGGCCGATTCCAAGATGCGCATAGTTCCCGAGCAGATGGCTCGCGGTATCGCTATGCGTTTCAAGGGTGCTGCTGCCGGTGCCAGCGGCGGCGCCACTCCTGCCAGCCAGCCCGGCAGGCCTTCTCAGGGTACTACCGCTCAGGGAACACCCAGCAACAATCCTGGCGCTTCCGCCGCAAATCCCGGTCACAATGGCGGGAATGGTGGCGGCGATATGCAGCAAATGCTGGCGCGCTTGCCCGTCAGCCCGCTAACCGATTTTAAGAAGGGCGATGTTGTCATGGCGGTGGCGACCGCAGGTCAAGGCAGCGAGTCCCCCACCGTCATTACTTTATTGGGTGGCGTCGAGCCGGTCCTCCAGGCCACTACTCAGGGGCAGGCTTCTTCTATCCTGACCCCATGGTCCCTCAACGAAGGTGGCGGCGGTGCGGAGGGCACACCTTGAGGCTTGCGCCGCGTCCAATACCCTACGGAGACAGGAAATCAAGTTGATTCGAAAATCCCATTGCAAAGTTTTATGGACCCTGTTGTGTGTCTTGTTTCTCATCGCCTCACTCGCCGCAACATCCTTGGCGGCACAAACTACCCCCGGCACCCTCCGCGGCCAGGTTACCGATCCATCTGGCGCCGCCGTTGCGGGTGCCACGGTCCTCTTAACCACTCCGTCCGGCGCTTCCATCAATGCCACCGCCAACAAAGACGGCAACTACGAATTCAAGAATCTCGCTCCTGGCAAGTACCAAATGAAAGCCGTCGCCCAGGGTTTCGCGCTTTTTAATCAGGATAACGTCATGATCACCGCGGGCCAGGAAACCCGCGTGAATATTTCATTGACCATTCAGGAGCAGCAGGAACAAGTCGAAGTCAACGCCACCACCGCCCAAGTCGACGTGAATCCCTCCAACAACGCCAACTCCATCACCTTGCAAGGCAAGGACCTCGAGGCCTTGTCCGATGATCCCGACGAAATGGAGTCCGAACTGCAAGCTCTTGCCGGACCCTCCGCCGGCCCCAATGGTGGACAGATTTATATTGACGGATTCACCGCCGGGCAATTGCCCCCGAAAGCTTCCATTCGCGAAATTCGCATCAACCAGAATCCTTTTTCCTCCGAATACGACAAGCTCGGCTACGGCCGCATCGAAATCTTCACCAAGCCCGGAATGGACAAGTTCCACGGCCAATTCCTAATCGACGGGAACACTCGTGCCTTCAACGCCCGCAACCCCTTCGAACTTTTGCCTGCTGGCCAGTCGCCCCCCAGCTACAATTCCGAACAGTACAGCGGCAATTTTGGTGGCCCCATCAACAAGAAAACTTCTTTCTATTTCAGTATGGACCAGCGCGACATCGGCGCCTTGGGCATCGTCAGCGCCAGCGTGGTCTGCGACGATCCCTACCTTCTCATTCCTTGCGGCCCCGGCCAGAGCAAGTTCAGCATCATTCGTTACAGCGATGCCGTCGCCAATCCCCAAACCCGCACCAATTTAACTCCACGCGTGGACTACCAGCTCACTCCCAACAACACCCTGATGGTTCGTTATCAGTATTTCCGCGATAACGAAACCAACGAAGGCGTCGGCCAATTTATTCTCTCAGGGCAGGGAACCAACGCCCTGGAGACCGAACATACCGTTCAGGTCACCGACACTCAGACCATCAATCCCAGCACCATCGACGAATCCCGCTTCCAATATATTTATGACAACACCTACACCGCCCCCGTTAGCACTGACATCAGCCTTAATGTCAGTGGCGCATTTAACGGCCTGGGCAGCGGCGGTGGCACGCAGTCCGATATCGAGCACCATTACGAGTTTCAAAATATCCTCTACAAAACTTTCAGCAAACATTCCTTGAAAATTGGCGGCCGTCTTCGTTCTATCACCGATGCCAACGCCAATGCCCAGAACTTCACCGGACAATTTACCTTTGGCGCCCGTCCCAGCCCCGCAACTCCCAATGTCTCCTGTGAAGCGAACCTGCAGAGCAGCGATTGCATCACCCCGATTTCTGCCTACCAAATTACCCTGCAGGGCCTCTCCAGCGGTTTGACCATCCCCGAAATTCAAGCCCTCGGCGGCGGCGCAAGCTATTACGCGCAAACCGTTGGTGCTCCTCTTACCACCGTAACCGTCGTTGATCTCGGCCTCTTCGCTCAGGATGATTGGAAAGTTCGCCGCAATCTAACCTTCAGTTATGGTCTCCGCTATGAAACCCAGAATCACCTCGCCAACACCGTCAACCTCGCCCCGCGTCTCGGCCTCGCCTGGGGCATTGGCGGTAACGCCAAGAACCCGCCCAAAACTGTCCTGCGCGCAGGCTTTGGCATTTTCTATGATCGCTTCACCTACAACCTGCTGTTGCAGCAGGCGCGCTTCAATATTGCGGATCCCACCCAAACACAATATCTGATTGCCAATCCCACCTTCTTCCTGTCCGGCAACCCTGCTTGTGTTCCTCCTCTTCCGGTTCCCATTCCACCCGCTTGCGGCAGCGGCACCGGCAGCGAAAGTATCGACTACAAATACAATCCCAATCTCCACGCTCCCTACACCATGCAAACCGGCATTACCCTTGAACGCCAGCTTACGAAAATCGCCAACGTCGCCTTCACCTATCTCAATTCCCGCGGCGTCCACCAGTTTTATGTCGACAACATCAACCCCGCTAACCCCGCGCTGATCACTCCCACTCCTCCCAATCCCATCTTCCAATATGAATCCGAGGGAATTTTCAAACAGAATCAGTTCATCGTGAACGGTAGCATTCGAATGGGCGCGAAACTCTCGCTCTTCGGCTATTACACCCTCAACTACGCTGATAGCGACACTTCCGGCCCCACTGATTTGATTTCCATACCCGGCGAGCCCTGGAAAGATTACGGCCGTGCCGCCTACGACTACCGCAACCGCATTTTCTTCGGTGGCACCATGGGCTTGCCTCACGCTTTCCGTCTCAGTCCCTTCATGATTTACAGTTCCGGCGTTCCTTTCAACATCACTACGGGTACCGATCCTTTTCTCGATCAGACCTATAACGTGCGCCCGGCCTTGGCTCCCTGCACGCCCGCAACGCAAACGAAATTCGGCTGCTTTGTCATTCCGTCCCCGGCGGAGTATTCCACCTACACGCCAATTCCTGCTTACTACGGTGAAGGTCCAGGCCGCTTCGCTTTAATGCTACGGCTCAGCAGAACTTTTGGATTTGGTCCCGTCAACGAAGCCGCCAACCCTAATGCGGGCGGCGGTGGTCCCAGTGGCGGCACCTTTGGCCGACCCACTCGCGGTGGAGGAGGCGGACGCGGTGGGGGATTTTTTGATTCCGGTGCTACCAATCGCAAGTATTCGTTGACCGTCGGCGTGATGGCTCGCAACGTGTTCAACAACGTGAACTATCTTCCCTTAATCGGCAACCTCAGCTCTCCCTTTTTTGGCGAACCCAATGGCTTGATCGGCCGTCCCTACAGCGATCCGACTTCCAATCGCCGTATCGACCTTCAACTCACCTTCGCGTTTTGAGAAACAAAGAGAGATTCCTCACTCCGCAGACTCCGTTCGGAATGACGAATTCTGTTTGGGGATGAGCCGCAGCAACAACACCGAGTGGTCAATCAAATTCACAAAAGGACTAACCCATGACCCAACACGCCACTGGACCTTTCGACGTGAAACTCACGTCCATCGATCCAGCTTTCAAAACGGAAGACAATTCCATTGGCCGCATGTCCATCGATAAGCAATTCCACGGCGATCTCGAAGCTACCAGCAAAGGCGAAATGCTCTCCGCGTCCACTTCCACAAAAGGTTCCGCGGGGTATGTGGCTATCGAACAGGTCACCGGTACGCTCCACGGTCGCTCCGGCACCTTTATTCTCCAGCACAACGCCACTATGGATCGTGGCGCTCCTCACCTCAACATCATCGTCGTGCCCGATTCCGGCACCGGCCAACTCACCGGCCTCTCCGGCACAATGACCATCATTATCAAGGATGGCAAGCACTCCTACGATTTTGCCTACACCTTGCCGGAAACTCCGTAAAAAGAAGACTCGTCATCGCGAGCAACGCGAGGGATCTCTCTTCGCTCACGTTATGCCACGCCTCTCATGAGATCTCTCTTCGATCGACCCAAGAGGGACTCCTCACTGCACAGAGCGCGCCCCCACACGCCGCCTCTTCTGTTCCAATTAAGCACCGCAAAAAAAGGGGCGCCCCGGTTTTCGAAGCGCCCCAATTCCTAACCAACCCTGAAGATTAAAAAACTCAGTCGTCGTCCCCGTGCAACACCGCCGCCGTCAGCACCGTGGTCCACAACCCGCGCTTATCTCCAACGGCCGACTGCGTAATATTCATCGTGCGCACGATCTTGTTCGAAATCCGGTATACCTCTTTTTTCTCGTCCCACGACAAATCCGGATCGAACTCCACATTCAGCGTCGTCGCCAACATTTCCGCTGCTAACTCTTCCGCATACTCGCCCGCTACTTCCTCGGTTTCGCCAAACGAGTGATGCTCGCTCAAATATCCATACATCGGCCGTTCACTCGGCAGCGCCAACCCGATACTCGCCGCGATCAGCCGGTGCGGCTCTTTCGTGGAGTTCTCGCTCATCACCGTGAACGCCACCTGCCCCGGCCTGATCAGCTTCAATCCTTCACTGCGCGAGATCAACTTGCAATTAGGTGGGAAGATCGAACTCACTCGCACGATGTTGCACGCCGCGATTCCTGCGTTTCGTAGTGCCAATTCGAAGCTCGACAGCCTCTCTCGATGTTTCCCCACGCCTTTGGTCAGGAAAATCTTTTTCGCTACGAACGCCATTTTTCCGGGTCACCGTCCAGCTTAGTTTTTTGTGCGCAAAATATGTTGCACCGTTCAGAAAGTAACAAGCTTGTATTCCACTGTCAATGCGCTTCCATCCCATTTCCGCTTCGTTTCGCATCGCGCCTCACAGCAGTTCAGGCTCTTTCTCTCCCACCGGCTTGCCTCCCAAACCTCGTATACTAGCGACCCAAGGACACCAGAATGAACCCACAATCCACCTTCCGAATCGCGCTCGTCACCTGCGGCACTCTCGAAGAGGCCCGCACCATCGCACACCACATCATCGACAAGCGCCTGGGCGCCTGCGTCAACATCCTGACCCACGCCATCGAGTCGTTCTATTCCTGGGAAGGCAAGTTCGAAAACAGCAGCGAATACCTGATGATCATCAAGACTACCGCCGAGCGCCTCGACGAATTACAGCGCGAAGTGTTACGCCTGCATTCCTACGACACACCCGAATTCATCGCCTTGCCGATCATCGCCGGCTCCGAAAAGTACCTGCAGTGGCTATCCGATTCCGTAAAAAACAAGTAACCGCAAACCACTTGCGCAAAAACGCTCGTGCTTCACGGTACGCCACCGTCCTCATGAACTTGAGGGTGGGGGACTCTTACGCTCTTGTGCCCCAACCTTTCTTCTTCGGCCCTGTCAGCCAAAATGAAAACCCGTCGTCCCGAGCAACGCGAGGGATCCCTCTTCTCTTGTCCCCCCTCTTCAAACTCCGCCGCTAAATATACAGCAGCGCCTGATCGATATCCGCCATAATGTCTTCCACGTCCTCAATCCCCACAGACAATCGCACCAAACTTTCCGTGATCCCCACACGATCGCGCACTTCCTTCGGCATCGACGCGTGCGTCATTTGCGCCGGCAGCGAAATCAGCGACTCCACCCCGCCCAGGCTTTCCGCCAGCGAACACAATTTCACTTGATTCAGAAACCGCCGCGCGGCATCTTCCGATCCCAGGTCAAACGCCAGCATTGCTCCCGGTCCCTTTTGCTGTCGCCGCGCCAACTCGTGCTGCGGGTGCGTCACCAGCCCCGGGTAAAACACTTTGCGCACTTTTGGATGCGCATCCAGGTGCCGCGCAACCGCCAGCCCATTCGCGTTGTGTTGCAACATGCGCACCGCCAGCGTCTTGATTCCCCGCGACGTCAGAAAGCAGTCCATAGGCGCCAGCCCCGCCCCCGCCGATCGTTGTATGAAATAAATCTTTTCCGCGTCCTCGGCCCGCGTCAGTACCACGGCACCGCCCGTCGCATCGCTGTGTCCATTGAGATATTTCGTCAGCGAATGCACCACAATATGCGCCCCAAGCTCGATCGGCCTCTGCAGATACGGCGTCAAAAACGTATTATCCACCACCAGCATCGCTCGCCGCTCGTTGGCCAGCTTGGCCATCGACGCAATATCCGTGATCCGCAGTGTCGGATTCGTCGGCGTCTCTACGTAAACCATCTTGGTGTTCGGCCGAAACGCCCCCAGCACCACCGCCGGATCGCAAGTATCCACAAATGAAAACTCCAGCCCAAAGTGCACCAGAAGCTGCGTCGTCAGCCGGTACACTCCTCCATACACCGCCTCCGACAGCACTACGTGGTCGCCCGGCCGCAGTAACCGGAACACCGCGTCAATCGCCGCCATCCCCGACGTGAACACGTACGACGACAATCCGCCTTCCAGTTTCGCGATCGCACGTTCCAGCGCCTTCCGGTTCGGATGATTCGTTCGTGCGTAGTCGTACCCGCCCTTGCTCTTCCCCAATTCCTCGTACACGTACGTCGATGTTTGATAGATCGGCAGGACCACTGCGCCCGTGGACGGATCCGGTTCCTGCCCTACATGTATCGCATTTGTGGCAAATCCCATTCGATTGTCTCCTTGGGGTGCGCTTACCAGCGGGAGGACAAAACGGGCTTCATGGTGTACGAGGGTCCCGGCTTGTCGAGGCTACAAAAAAGTTACAAGAGCCGAGCCAGCGAGTCAAATCCTTGCTGTGCTTGACCTTTCCATTCCTTCCGGCGACGATGTGGGAGGCCATCATGATCCTTCACTATAAGGTTCACACGCTCGTCCTATTCGCCGCCCTCTCGCTCGCGACTTTTCCCTGTGTTTCGCAAGATCAGCCTGCTTCGAAACAGGACCAGCCTCCCGCCTCGAAAAAAGAACAGGCCCCTTCTCCCGCCAACAGGCTAACCATCGAAGTCACCGCCGGTACCTCCAATAAACCGGTGGAACAGGCCAGCGTCTACGTGAAAACCATCGAACAACATCTTCTCAAGGACAAAAAGTTTGAAGTGGACGTGAAAACCAATCAGGACGGCGTAGCCCACGTGCCCGATGCTCCACTCGGCAAAGTCCTCATTCAAGTTGTTGCCGATGGCTGGAAACCCTACGGACACTGGTACGAAATCACCGACCCGCAGCAGGTCATCAAAATCCACTTAGAACGTCCGCCAAAGTGGTATTAAAATCCCACTGAGAATTTTCCACCAAAAACCCCGCCAAATAAAAAAACGTCATCCCGAGCAACGCGAGGGATCTCTCTTCTCTCCCACGTTATGCCACCATCCCCATAAACTTGAGGAACTAATGAAAAAAGCCGGCGTGCCAGGGTTGGCGGTTGCGCCGGAAAGACGACGTGACTGCACCGCTTCGGGCTAAAAAGAGATAAAAACGGGCCAGTCGGTGACGGGAGAAACAGTTTTTGAAGCGGCATCACTGAGTAAGCCGGTGTTTACCTATGGCGCGCTGAAACCACTGGAGCAGGGGAAGCTGGGGTTGGACGTTCAGCTGACAACGTATTTGCCCAAGGCCTTTGTCGAGGGTGACGGGCGCCTTGCAAAAATTACGGCGCGGATCATTTGTTGAGGCGGTTCTCAATGGGAAAGGGCTCAAGCCAGCGACTCTGCGCGAGATGGAAAACGCCGGAAATGGCACTCGATCCGGAGTGCAGGATTTGCATTAAGCACGAGCCGACGCAGCTATCGAAGAATCTGTTTTGGGGACTGGGATGCTCTCGCCGTCTGTCTCCTCCTCTTGACATTCAGTAGGAGAAGTGTATGCTCCTCCTGACCATCAGGGGGAGTGCGTCCATGCCCGACAAACCGGCCGATCTCGTCCAGGGCACTCTGGACATGCTTATTCTGAAAACCCTGGCGCTCGAACCGATGCACGGCTATGGCGTAGCCGTCCGCATCGAACAGATCAGCAGGGGCGTCTTCCGCGTCAACGCGGGCTCCTTGTTCGTCGCCTTCCAACGGTTGCAACGAGCCGGCTTGATCCGAAGCGAATGGAGAGCCAGCGAAAACAACCGGCGAGCAAAGTATTACGCCCTCACGGAGCAAGGACGAAAAAAACTCAACAGCGAAACGCGCGAGTGGGAAAGGCAAGTAGCAGCGATCGCCAGAATCCTGGAGGCGTCGTAGCCATGCCATTTCTGCGATCGATAGCCACCGGCCTCCGCTCCGTGTTCCGCAAGCGGCAGGTCGAAGCAGAACTGGACGAAGAACTGCGCGCCTTCCTGGAAACTGCCGTCGAAGAAAAGATCAACCAGGGCCTAACCCGCAAGCAAGCCCTCCGCTCCGTCCGCCTTGAGCGCGGCACTTCACAACTCGCCAAGGAATCCGTCCGCGACGCCTGCTGGGAATCTTCTGTCGACACACTCCGGCGGGATGTGCGGTTCGCCCTGAGGATGTTTCGCAAGAACCTTGGTTTCACAACGGTGGCTGTGCTCACGCTGGCTCTCGGCATTGGCGCCAACACCGCGCTTTTTTCGATGGTGAATGGCGTAATCCTCCGCACCCTTCCATATTGGCAACCGCAGCAACTGTATGCGATCAGCGAGAATGAGCCGCAATTAACCAGTCAGAGCCCGTGGGGTCCATGGTTCCCTGTAAACCCCGCCAACTTTTTGCTGTGGCAGGATCACTGCCCGGCCATCTCGTCCATGGCCCTCGTTGAAGCAATCACGTTTAGCATGACCGGCCACGGAATCCCTCGACAAGTAAACGCGGTCAGGGTTTCCTCTGATTTCCTCTCTTTAATGGGTATTCGCCCGCAACTTGGGCGTACTTTCCTTCGTGAAGAAGATCAACTAGGGCGCGATCACGAAATTATTCTAACCGGCCAGTTCTGGCGGGACGTTTTCAATTCAGACCCTGGGATTATCGGTCACTCAGTTATCTTGGATAATGCCGCGTACACTGTGGTTGGCATTGCTCCGGAAAGTTTTAGTTTTCCCCAAATCCCGGGATTGGGTAACGACGCCCCGGACATATTCAAGCCCGTTGGGTTCGAGAAATGGGAACTCTGGCCAGGACTGGGTGGTCACAATTTTCAAGTGGTCGCGCGACTGAAACCCGGTGCAAGCGCGAATCAGGTGCTTGCGCAACTCGATGTCGTGGAAGCGGGGATCGCACAACAAGGTGACGCGCACAGAGGCATCGCGCCAGGCGAGTTTGATCTCAAGGCTACTCTGAGGCCCTTGAAAACCGTCATTTTAGGAGCAACGCAAAGCGCGCTCTGGATGTTAATGATCGCTGCTGCTTTTGTGCTGCTCATCATCTGCGTGAACCTCGCCAATTTAATGCTGGTCCGAAACATCGCCAGGACGCACGAAGTCGCGGTCCGTTCCGCCCTTGGTGCATCGAGCCGTCGTCTAGTGAGCCAATTTTTCGTTGAAGGAATGATCCTCGCGGCGGCCGGCGGCGCTTTGGGATTGCTCTTCGCCAGGGGTACGCTTCAGCTCCTCGTCAGCAACGCACCTTTCAGCATTCCACGCGTCGCCGACATTCATATTGATCTACGTGTGCTGCTCTTTACCATGGCGGTCACTTTTGCTACTGCCGTGGTTTTTGCCTTGCTCCCGACTGCACGGCTAGGTAGAGCTAATCCGCTCGAAGCGCTCAATTCGAGCGCGCGGACGGGCGCCAACCCGCACAGCTTCCGTGTGCGCAGCGCCTTAGTCATCAGCCAAATTGCGCTGTGCGGAGTTCTTCTCGCAGGCGCCTTGTTACTCCTCCAGAGCCTTCGCCATGTCGCGCGTGCGAACCAGTGGATGGATGAGCAACATGTCCTTGCGCTCGAACTTGCTCTTCCACCTAACGAAACTAACTCCGTTCAGCAAGTAGATGAATTCTCATCGAATGTGCTGGCGAGAGTTCGAGTTCTGCCCGGAATTGAAAGCGCCGGCTTCACGAGCAAGCTTCCCCTACAGGGCGCTAGCTATGGTGATGGTATCGATTTCCAAGAGGCGCCTGCGCCTCGGGATAACCCGCAACTTGGGGAGTTCCGTTTCGTGAGTCCGGACTATTTCCAGGCCATCGGCCTTCCCTTGATCAAAGGACGTTTGTTATCTGAAAGTGATCACGGAAAAGATGTTGCTCTTATCTCTGAAGCCGTCGCCCGGAAGTTTTTGCCCACCCGTGATCCGATTGGCATGCACCTTCTTTGGGCAGGAGATGGACCGCCGACGCCGCACGAGGTCATCGGCGTTGTGGGAGACGTTCGAAACACTTCCGACCAACTTCCGGTGACAGCGGTCTATCTGCCATTGTGGACATATTACCAATCCAGTGAAGCACTGGTCGTGCGGACCGCAATGGATCCGAGCACCGCGGCTGGTGCCATTCGGAGCGCGATCTGGAACGTGGACCCGGAGGTCGCCATCCCTCGGGAGCGCACACTCAAAGCTGTCGTCTCGACTGCGGAAGCCGCCCGCCGCTATGAGAGCTTGCTCAGTGCGATCTTTGCAGCCTTCGCCGTGCTGCAGGCGGCGCTCGGGCTCTATGGCGTGATCTCCTACTCGGTCGGCCAGCGCATCCATGAGATCGGCATTCGTGTGGCGCTGGGAGCGCAGCGGGCAGATGTCCTGCGCCTTATCATGGGACAAGGAACACGGCTCGCATTGTCCGGGGTGGCGATTGGAATCGTGGCGGCCTTGGGGCTAACTCGCCTCATGGCTAATCTGCTTTTCGGCGTCAGATCGACCGACCCGCTCACGTTCACGGTGGTGGCGATTACGCTGATCGGCATCGCCTTACTCGCCTGTTACATCCCTGCCCGCCGCGCCTCCCGCGTCGACCCCATGGTCGCACTTCGTTACGAGTGAAGCCTATGCCACTACTGCGAAACATGTTCAACGGATTTCGATCGCTGTTCCGTACGCGGCAGGTCGAAGCAGAACTGGACGAAGAACTGCGCGGCTTCCTGGAAAGTGCCGTCGAAGAAAAGATGAACCAGGGCCTGACCCGCGAGCAAGCCCTCCGCGCCGTGCGCCTCGAACGCGGCACTTCACAACTCGCCAAGGAATCCGTCCACGACGCCCGCTGGGAATCTTTCCTCGATACCCTCTTCCAAGATCTCCGCTTCGCCCTCCGCACCCTACGCAAATCTCCCGCTTTCACCATCACAGCGGTCGCAACGTTGGCGCTCGGAATTGGCGCAAACACGGCGATTTTCTCCGTGATTAATACCGTCCTTCTCAAGCCCCTTAGCTATCCGGAACCGAACCGCATCGTGCAGTTCTTGTTGACATTTCCGGAAGGCCCCCGGCCCAGTGCTTCCATATCCGACTTCCGCCTTTGGCAGCAACAAACGCAAGCATTTCAGCAAGTCTCCGCTTACGACTTCTCGCCGAATGGCATAACTTTGGCCGGCGATCCGCCTCAACAGGTCCGCGCTATCCACGTCACTTCCCAATATTTTCGATTGTTTGGCGCCCCAATGTTGTTGGGGCGCACGTTCAGTGCAGAAGATGCCAGTCCGGCTGGCCCCAAAGTCGTCGTCCTCAGCTATACCCTCTGGAAGAGCCGGTTCGGCAGGCACCCCAATATCGTTGGAAAGTCCATCCTTTTAGACAATGATTCCTACACAGTACTTGGTGTTACAGGCGCGAGTTTTCATTGCGACCCAGCCGCAGATCTCTGGATTCCTTTTCAGTTCTCCCTCAGCAACGACGATCCCGCCCACTACTTCCAGGTCGCGGGCCGTTTGAAGCCGGGCATCTCTCTTCAAAAGGCAAACGCTCAACTGAAACTAGCGGCGTCTGAAGCGTTGCGAAGTTATTCCTTTTCTGACTCGAATCTCGGCTTTGCCGTGAAACCTCTCCGCGACATGATTGTCGGCGATGTCCGCTCGTCGCTTCTCATCATGGCTGTAGCGGTTGCCCTTGTCCTTCTTGTTGCCTGCGCAAACGTGGCGAATTTGCTTCTGGTCCGCGCCACTGGACGCACACGTGAGTTCGCCATCCGTTCTGCACTCGGCGCCGCGCGCATACGCATCATCCGCCAGCTCCTCACGGAAAGCATCGTTCTGTCCTTGATCGGCGGCACGTTGGGAGTCTTGCTAGGCCTGGTCGGTGTGCACGGACTCTTACTCTTAAATCCTGGCAATCTTCCGCGAATTGGAGAAAGCGGTGCCATGGTCGATATCGATTGGCGAATACTGGCATTCACCGTCGGACTCTCATTCCTCACCGGGATTCTGTTCGGGCTCTTTCCAGCTTTATCGTTGTTGGAGTCGGATTTCAACAATGCCCTTAAAGAAAGTGGAAACCAGCAGGGCGCTGGTGCTCGGCCTAACCGCCTGCGCTCATGGTTCGTCGTTGCAGAGATGTCTCTAGCTGTTGTGCTTCTCATCGGAGCGGGGCTGTTGATTCGCACCTTTGTCGCGCTGCGTGAAGTGAAGCCTGGCTTCGACTTCCACAACGTGCTGACCCTGGACCTGTCGCTTCCGGAGAGCCGGTTTGCGAAGACCGATGACGTGTCTCGTCTGGTGAACAGCGCTCGACCTCGCATAGCCGCCATTCCCGGAGTAGAAGATTCCGCCATGACATGCTGCCCACCGTTTGGCAAGTAGATTTGGTCTTCCTTTCACCGTGCTTGGTCGGCCCCAGAGCGATTCTTCCAGCACGGACGCCCAATGGATTTACGTGTCCCCAGGCTATTTCGATGTCTTTAAAATCCCTATCTTGAGTGGGCGTGCTTTTACCGAACAGGATAACGAAGCTGCACCCCCGGTGGTTCTCATCAACGAAGCAATGGCAAAACAGTTTTGGCCAACGCAGAATCCGCTCGGTCAACAAATTGTCATTGGCAATGGCTTAGGCCCCAATTTCCAGGATGTACCCCGGCAGGTTATCGGCGTAGTTGGAAATACCCGTGACGTTGATTTGAGCACCCCTCCTGCCCCGGCGATGGTCATCCCCCTAGCGCAGGTGTCCAATGGCATGACGGCTTTTTGGTCGCAGTTTGGCCCGGCCTACTGGCTGGTGCGTACGCGAGTAACGCCTAGCCAAACGGCACATCTCATTGCCAAACAACTGACCGAAGCGAGTGGGGGTCTGGCCGTGGGGCATATCCGCTCGATGAATGAGGTAATGGGAGGCTCAATTTCCCGGCAGAACTTCAACATGCTCCTGCTCACGATCTTCGCCGCTTCTGCGCTGATCTTAGCCACCGTCGGAATCTACGGTGTCGTGTCCTATTCCGTTGCTCAGCGCAGCCGCGAGATCGGCATTCGCATGGCCCTTGGCGCTGGTCGCACCGACATTCGTAATTTGGTTTTGCGCCAGGGGATGCTATTGGCCATCGTGGGAATCTCGATTGGGGTGTGCGGCGCCTTCGGCCTTGCGCGCTTCATTGCCAGTCTTCTCTTTGGCGTTACTCCCTGGGATCCACTAGTTTTTCTATCTGTGCCATTGCTGCTACTCAGCGCGGCCTCACTAGCCGTATGGCTACCCGCACGCCGAACAATGCGGATTGACCCAATAGTAGCCTTGCGTTACGAGTAAGGACCACCTTCGCTCTCCCGTTGTACCACTACCCCATGAACTTGAGGGTGGCCCATCCTTCGCGTTTTTTGCGAAGGGTGGGGTCTTACGCTCGAATGCCAGGGACGCCCGACTTCGCTTTTCTAACCGCGTCACATCCCTGCATCCCGTGCTAACGTACCTACTCTGGAGGCCCGCGTGCCCAACTCTCCTCTTCGCCAGGGCGGTCCCGCCGCGCGCATCGCCGTCATCCCCGGCGACGGCATCGGCAAAGAAGTCACCCCCGTCGCCGTCAACGTCATCAAAGCCGCCACCGCCAAACGCCGCCGTCCTATCGAATTCGTCGACTTCGACTGGGGCGCCGACAAATACCTCCGCGAAAAAATTTTGCTCCCAGAGGGCTCGGTCGAACTGCTGCGTGACCAATTCGATGCCGTCCTCTTCGGCGCTCTCGGCGATCCCCGCATCCCCACCAACCAGCACGCCGCCGATATCCTGCTGGGCCTGCGTTTCAAACTCGACCTGTACATCAACGCCCGTCCCGCCGAACTGTTTCACGATCGTTTTTCCCCGCTGAAGGATCGCGTCTGCAACGACGTTCGCATGATCGTCTTTCGCGAAAACACCGAGGGTGTCTACGTCGGCGCTGGCGGCTTCTTCAAGAAGGGAACTCCCGACGAGGTCGCCATCCAGGAAGATCTAAATACGCGAAAGGGCGTGGAGCGGATCCTGCGCTATGCCTTCGACTACGCCCGCGGCGGCGGCCTGAGTAGCGCCGAAACTCTAGATCGGCCACGGGGCCACTCCGCTAGCCCCGCGTCCCCTTCCTCCCACTCCGGCTCCCACACCCAACACAAACCCCTCCGCCTGTGCATGTCCGACAAATCCAACGCCATGACCTTCGCCGGCGACCTGTGGCAACGCACCTTCAAATCCCTCCGCGAGCAATATCCCGACGTGGACTCCCGCCACCTTTATATAGACACTCTCGCCATGGAGCTGATCCGTGACCCGCGCCAGTTCGACGTCATTGTGACCAACAATCTTTTTGGCGACATTATCAGCGACCTCACGTCGCAGCTGGCGGGTGGTCTCGGCTTGGCGCCCTCCGGCAACATTCATCCCGGTCAAACCTCGCTCTTCGAGCCGGTCCACGGCTCCGCCCCTAACATCGCCGGGAAGGGCATTGCCAACCCTTTCGGCTCCGTTCTCGCAAGTGGAATGATGCTGGATTTTCTAGGCTGGTCCGAAGAAGCCGCATTGTTAAAGCAAAGTGTGAAGTCCGCCCTTCACGAAAACATCACCACGCCCGACCTCCACGGACCTAAACAAACACATGAAGTAGCCGACTGGCTCACCAACTACGTCCACAAACACTCCTGAACCACTTGAAGTTTGTTCTGGCCCAAGCTTTGCTTTGTGGTTCGGGAGGCTAGGACCCGGTCGCCGAATCGATCAGACTGAGTAGCTCACACACAGACTCGCGTAATACCAAGCTGTGAGTTTTATCCCAATCCTTTTCGTTCTCGGTCAGCCAGCGATTGAGAACGTCGGATATTTTATTGGCCACTTTCGCGTCAAGACACGGCGGTTGCGGCCTCGCTGCTTGCATCAGCCTGTTCTAAGGTCCGTTTGAGATAATCGCGAAATTGTTTGATGTTTTTCACTGAATTCTCCCTGGATTTTGGGCTACATCTCGCCTCTCGATTTCAGAGAATCCTTCGGAGTTAAGATTTTAGGAGCTTTTTTGCTAGGTCCGAGTGCCCGGTTACTCTCCGCGCTCTCTGTGGACCTCCGCGTCCTCTCTGGTAAGCCTTACTCTGCGCCCTCTGTGGTGAGCCTTGTTCTTTCTTATGTCCTATTCTTATCGTTTCTTGACGACGGCGGCGATCAGCACGCCAATCAAAAATCCCCCGATGTGCGCCCACCACGCCACCCCTCCGCTCGCCGCCGACCCGAACTCCCCGATGCCCTCCAAAAACTGCAACACGAACCAATACCCCAACACAAACAGCGCCGGAATCGGAATCAGAAACACAAAAAACAGCATCAACACCCTTGCGTGGGGATACAGCACCGCATACGCCCCCATCACCCCGCTGATCGCTCCGCTCGCTCCAATCGCCGGCAGGGAAGAGTGCAGGTTGAACAGCACATGGAAGAATCCCGACATCACCCCGCAGAACAAATAGAAGATCAGATATCCGACGTGCCCGAAATAATCCTCCACGTTGTCCCCGAACACATACAGGAACAGCATGTTCCCCAGCAGGTGCATCCACCCGCCATGCAGAAACATGCTGGTGAACAGCGGGTAGAATGCCATCTTGAATCCCAGGTAGCCATGCAGAAACGCCGCGATTCGCATCGGGATGGTGGCGTTCGCAATCACAAAGGCCTTGGCCGCGTGCGGCGGCAATTGCACCTGATACAAAAACACCACAACGTTGATCCCGATCAGCAGCCAATTCACATAGGGAAACGTTCGTGTCGGATTGTCGTCCTTCAGCGGAATCATCGCATCAGCAGTAGTAGATTAGGCTTTCGCCGGGTGCATTCGACCCGCCAGTGTACCAGCCTTCTGTGTCGTCTTCATTGAAGCCTGATCACCCGCGCACCTCAAAAAAAAAGAGCGCACGTCATTCCGAACGGACTCTGCGGAGTGAGGACCTCTGCCCTTCTCCGCGCCTTTGGCGGAATGAATCTCTCTTGGGGCGATCGAAGAGGGATTCATCGCGGAAAGCGCGATGGAAAACTTTACCTCGCTTCGCTCGGAACGACGCGTACTTGGGTGAGAATTGGGCGTCAGGGATCGTCCGCACGCCAGAATCTTGCGGAGACTGCGCTAGGCAAAGATGTCGGCTTCCACTCGCCACACGCCACCGCGCTTTTTTGTCGGCGCGCCGACCAAACTCCGCTCACTTCGTCTTCGTGTATCCTCCGCAAAACCCCGGGGCTTCCATTCCCATCAGCGCGCAACTTCTGCGGATCTCATCGGTGATCAGTTCGCAGGAATTCTGCGCATTGCACGGCGGGTGCGTCGCTGGCGAGACCTTCAAGCATTCCTTTACTAGTTGATCCGAACGAGCTTTGCCCACTTGCGCCAGACACGTCTTATCCTTTGGAGTGGTTCCGCTCTCGTCGCCGGAAGCCGCCGCCTTAGGTGCCACGCCCAGCGCAAATTCCGCGCTGCATCCTTTATCTACCCAGATCCCCAACCCGTCGTATCCCCAAGAATCATCCTTCTTGCAGTCCGCATCGCTTAGCTTTTTCAGCAGCCGCACGCCACGCCCGGTGCTGGCATCGCAATATTTCTTGGCTCCATCCGACGAGCAGGTCAACGTCTTGCTTTCGCCGGGACTCGCAGGGGCCGCCGCGGCGTCCGGGCCCACCGCAAAGTCCGCGTCGCAGCCGTGGTCTACCCAAATTCCGTGCGCGTCATAGCCCCACGACTCATCCTGCTTGCATTCCGCCTCGCCGCGCTGCTTCACCAGCTTCACCCCGTGCCCGGTATCCGCGTCGCAGTACTTCTTCAACCCATCCGCCGAAGCGCAATGAATCGTCTGCGCACAACTCGGACCCGCCAGGACAAGCAGCATCGCCGCCAGCACAAAGCCATACCCGTAATTCCGCATAGGACACTCCCAAGAACCAAAGGTGAGCAGTGAATTAACGCTACTGCAATTCCCCAGATTCCGATACACAAAACCGCCAGCCCAGTGCGCGCGGCCATTCCTGGGCAGGGCACTGGTTGCAGGTTGACATAATCTGTTTCGCGCCAAATGCCAAGTTAACAGAATCTGGACCCGCCTCTATTCCCTTGGAAACGGCCGCGATACAGGTCCGATGTTGTCAGGCTCGTTTGCTCGTCGCCGGTGCGGCCGATTCGTGACAGCTCCCCCACCCAACTCTGTCACCTCGGTCCGAACTCAATCGCAAACGTAAGCACCCGACCCTAACGACCAACTCGTTCAAGCGTCATCCCCACCCAAACACCCGCCATCCCGAGCAACGCGAGGAATCTCTCTTCGATCGATCCAAGAGAGATTCTTTCCGCCAAAGGCGCGGAAAGGGGCGGAGGTCCTCTCTCCGCAGACTCCGTTCGGAATGACGTGCGCTTTTTGCTTTGTGCGCATCAGCCAGCGCTGCAAAGTTGCTCATGGGCGCACTTTGATACCACGCCTGACGCTTTGAGTGGCTTCGTCGTCGGCACGCCGACATTTTCCTGGCCCAGTCTTTTAAACCCGTCATTCCGACTTGTATTGCCCCGGCCATTGAGCTCGTCATTCCGAGCGCAGCGAGGAATCTCTCTTCGATCAATCCGCGAGAAAGTCCGCTCCCTCACACTCCATTCCGAATGAGCCACTCAAAGCGTCCCCCCTCGAAACAATGTCGGCGCGCCGACCAAGATTCTCCCGCGCCGCGCCACTTCTCCACAGTTTCCACCACGCCGTCATTGCGAACTTCCCGCCGCGTATGGTAAGTACATAAGTTCTGCACGCGCGCTCGTTTTGCGCGGGACGCGGCTGTCACGCTCATCCCGCCACGCGGTCGGCGCGCCGACATTGCGCATGCCTGCCCGCGAAACGGAAGCCATCATCCTGAAGACGTTTCCTTTGGGTGAGGCCGATCGCCTGGTCAGTTTTCTGGGCCGCGCCTCGGGACGCATGCGCGGTGTAGCCGCTGGCGCGCGCCGCCTGAAGAATCGCTACGGCTCCACGCTGGAAGTGCTGTCTCACGTGCAGATCTGGTACGTCGAGCGGGAAACTCGCGATCTGGTGCGCATTCAGCAGGCCGAATTGCTCGACTCCTTCAACAAGGCCCAGAGCGATTACAGCCTCAGCACCGGCCTCGCGGTGGTCAGCGAAGTGGCCGAACAGGTGCTGCCGGAACACGAAGTAAACGAAGCCATGTTCCGGCTGATTCTGCTCACCGCGAAAGAAGTCGAACGTCGCGGCGCCACGGCGTTGGCCTTGAGCTACTTCGCGTTCTGGACCGTGCGTCTGGCGGGTTGGCTGCCGCGCTTCGATATGTGCGCCCAGTGCGGCAAGCCCTTCGGGCAGGGAGCAGGCTATCAGGATCGCTTCCACCCCGGCTTGTACGACGCCGAACATCGCCGGCCCGGCATGATGCCGGTTTCCCGCGAAGGGCGCGATCTGGCGGAAGTCTTCGCTAAGCAGCGCCTCGATCAGTTTGAGGACGCGCTGGCGACGCTGCCCGGAATGAAGGAATTGCGCGAAGCAGCGCTGAACTGGATCGAGCACCACACGGAGCGCAAACTCGCCACCCGGGCGCTGCTCGAAGTTTAGCGTACGTTTGCTTGGCGGCGTTTCGGGGTCCAGCTGTGCGGGCCCCGGTACACCGTCCTCCCGAGCGCAGCGAGGGTTTTGGAATGGCCCCGTGTTGTAGCACGTCATTTCGAACGGAGTCCTCGAAGTGAGAAATCTCTCTTCGATCGATCCAAGAAGGATTCTTTCCGCCAAAGCTGCGGAAAGGGGCGGAGGTCCTCCCTACGCGGACTTCGCTCAGAACGGCGTGGTCGGAGTTGGATTGTGTGGTGGCCAGTCTTTAGACTGGCCACCCGTGGCAGGGAATCGCGTGGCGATGAGCATCAAAGATTCAACCGTTACGCGACCACCTGAGGAGTGGCGTTAAAGTATTGCTTCAGATCGATTGACTCAGCGGTCGAACACGGTTGGTTTGACAGAATGAGTCGGCACGGTGCACTTCAACAACTGGTTTAATGATGGGAGCGCAACAGGAAACTAATTCGAGTAACACATGAAGTGAGTGAAGCCAACTGGAATTCAAGACTGGGGAATGTTCTTGGAATATAAAGTAAAACTCGAAGGCAGCTCTGACGGCCGGGTAAGTCGATTCCAGTATTTCATGTGGCACTTTATCCCTGCGAGCGAGCACATCTCGATCTCACTCATCACTTCACGTCTCGTTCAGCCCTCGGTCCCGCATCCCAACCAAAACTTGAGGAGCATCTGTGCCTGCTAAAGTAAAACTTGAATCGAAGCCCAAGCCGCAGGGCCTTACCTTCCAGGAGTTAATCCTTAAGTTGATGCACTATTGGGATCGTCAGGGCTGCGTGCTGCAGCAACCCTACGACACCGAAGTCGGCGCCGGCACCATGCACCCCGAGACTTTCTTGCGCGTGCTCGGACCAGCCTCTTATAAGGTCGCCTACGTTCAGCCATCGCGTCGGCCCGCCGACGGACGCTACGGGGAAAATCCCAATCGCCTCTACAAGCATTTTCAATATCAAGTCATCCTGAAGCCCTCGCCCGCGGACATTCAGGATCTGTACCTGCGCAGCCTGGAAGCCATCGGCATCGACCTGCGTGCCCACGACATTCGCTTCGAGGAAGACAACTGGGAGTCGCCCACGCTGGGTGCCTGGGGCATCGGCTGGCAAGTCCTGCTCGATGGCCTGGAGATTACCCAGTTCACTTACTTCCAACAAAGCGGCGGCATCGACTTGGACCCCATCTCCGTCGAGATCACCTACGGCCTCGAACGCATCTGTGCTTTTTTGCAGGACGTCGAGAGCGTCTACGACATCCGTTGGTCCAGGGACATGACCTACGGCCAGATCCGCCTAGCCGAGGAGCAGCAGCTCTCCGAGTACAGTTTTGATCGCAGCGACGCCAAAGCCCTGCGCGCCGAATTCGAGCTGCACGAGAAGGAAGCCAAGGAGCTGCTGGATGGCTGGAAGCTTTTGGTCGGCGCGCCGAGCAAAGGAGACAAGTCCGGATCGGTCGCTGCCGGTTCACAAGGACAAGCCAAGAAGAGTGAAAGGGAACTGCCCGGGCAATCCGCCGGCTCGCTGGGGACTCCGGAGCAGCAAACGCCGTTGTCGGCGAATGTCGGCGCGCCGACCAAGGAACGTTATCCGCTGCTAGCCGCCTACGATCACTGCCTCAAATGCTCGCACCTGTTTAATCTGATGGACGCTCGCGGAGTGATCTCCACCACCGAGCGCGCTGCGTTGATGCAGCGCGTCCGCACGCTGGCCTGCCGCACCGCGGCCGCGTACCTGGATCAAGTTGGTGGCAACGCCAATGTCGGCGCGCCGACCAAACCAACTCCGCCCGGCTTACCGCCGCGTCCCGAGGTGCGCCCATGACCATCGTGTCGTCCGTCATCCCGAGCGTAGCGAGGGATCTCTCTTCGATCGATCCACGAGGCAGCATTCATCGAACAAAAGTACGGGTGGCCGTATGAGCCCTTCCCCGAAAAAGCCCATCGCCGCGAAGCACTCCAAGCCCGCGTCAGCGCCTTCCAGCAAACCAGCCCACGTCGAGCTTCTCTTCGAAATTGGCGCCGAGGAAATCCCGGCGGGCATGTTGCCCCACGCCGTCGCCGAGCTCAAGACCATCCTCGAGAAGCACCTCACCGCCGAAAACCTGATGGAAGGCGTCACGGTGGAAACCTTCGGGGGCCCGCGCCGCCTGACCGCCTGCGCCCGCGGCATCATCTCCAAGCAAGCCGACCTGGACATGGAAGTGACCGGCCCGCCCAAATCGGTGGCCTATGATAATGTCGGCGCGCCGACCAGAGCGGCGGTCAGCTTCGCCGAGAAGCAGGGTGTCGCGCTCCACGAACTCATCACCGTGCAAACCGCCAAGGGCGAATTCATCGCCGCCAAGGTCACTAAGCGCGGGCGCACCTCCTTCGACCTGCTCTACGAAATTCTGCCGCGGGTGATCCACGACCTGCCCTGGCCCAAGACCATGACCTGGACCGGTCTGAAGGCCGTGCGTTTCATTCGCCCGATTCGCTGGATCGTCGCGGTCCTCGACGGCAAGCCGCTGAAGTTCTCCTTTGGTGGCGTGACCGCGGGCGACACCACGCAGGGTCATCGTTTCCTGGGCCAGCCGCAAATTCGCGTAGCCCACTTTGCCGATTACGAAAAGAAGCTGCGCGCCAATGGCGTGATCGTGCGCCAGGAAGAACGCCGCGAGAAAATCACCCGCGAGCTAGCGGCTCATGCGAAGCGCTCCGGCTATCACGTCCACAACGACGCTAACTTGCTGGAACTGGTCACCTACCTCAACGAATACCCAACCGTGATCGAGGGTGACTTCGATCCATCGTTCCTCGAACTGCCTGACGAGATCCTGATCACCGTGATGCGCGGCCACCAAAAGTATTTCGCGGTAGAGAAGCGGGGCGGAGAATTGGCCCCGCATTTCCTTGCGGTCATTAATCTCGCCAAGGACACCAAGGGCCTGGTGCGTGCCGGGCACGAACGGGTGCTGCGCGCGCGCTTCGCCGATGCGCGCTTCTTCTGGGAATCCGATCAGAAATGTCGGCTCGCCGACATTCTCCCCAAGCTGCAGAAGGTCACCTACGAGTCGCGCCTGGGCAGCTACTTCGACAAGGTCGAACGCGTGCGCGCCATCGCTCGCTGGCTGGCCGAAGGCTGGTACAACCTGGGCGACACGCATGCCCATGTCGCCGATGCGGATCGCGCCGCGGAATTGGCCAAGTGCGATCTCGCGACGGAGATGGTGCGCGAGTTCACCGAGCTGCAAGGCATCGTGGGCGGCTTGTACGCCAAGGCCCAAGGCGAATCCGAGGAAGTTGCCGACGCGGTGTACGACCATTACCGCCCCGTCGGGCTCGATGATCCCATCCCGCGTAATCTCACCGGATGTGCCGTGGCGCTGGCCGACAAGCTCGACTCCATCGTGGGCTGCTTCTCCGTTGGCGTGGTGCCCACCGGTTCCAGCGATCCGTACGCGCTGCGCCGCGCCGCGCTCGGCATCGTGAAAATGGTTCTGGACAGGAAACTATACGTGTCGCTGTCCTTATTCATTGGTGCAGCGGCCAAGGCGCTGCTCACTCATCCGCCGAAGAAAGCCCTCACCGAGCAGCAGGAAAAACAAGTGCTGGACTTCCTGCTGGAGCGCGCGCGCTTCGTGTTGCGCGAACGGTCCGGCTACGCCTACGACGAAGTGAACGCGGTGCTGCGCGCTGGCAGCGACGATCTGGTGGACGTCGAGAAGCGCCTGCGCGCGCTGAAGGCTATCCGCAAATCGAAAAATTTCGAGCCTCTGGCCGTGTCCTTCAAGCGGATTCGCCGTATATTGGAGAAGGCGAATCTCAGCGCCGAGGTGCTGCCGGTAAATCAGGCGCTCTTCGAGAAAGACGCCGAGAAGGAACTGCACGCGGCGGTGCGCAAAGCGGCCGGCAAGGTCAGCGAAGACAAACGCGCCGGCCGTTACCAGGAAGCGCTGGAGGAGATCGCCGGGTTGCGCAAAGTGGTCGATCAGTTCTTCGTCGATGTAATGGTGATGGCCGAAGACGAATCCGTCCGCAACAATCGCCTGGCGCTGCTCGCGGAGTTGTTGCGCGAGTTCACCACCATCGCCGATTTCGCGGAGCTAGCCGGCGAAGAGAAGTAGTAGCCATGTTGGCGTGCGGCCCGAATTTGGTCGGCGCGCCGACAAGGCACTCAAGAAATGTCGCCCCACCGGCATTTCCAGCAGTTGCGTAGTACCACCGCGTGGGGGTTGTCTTTAGACTGGCCAGCAGTGGCTCGAAACTCTGACCGATCTAAAGTTCGGCCACTACACAGCAGTCTGCGGTCGGCGCGCCGACATGGCAGCCTGAAGCAGGGCGCATAAAGTATTACTTGAAGCCATGCGTGCCGGTAGGCACGCAGTCGAGCCAGCAGAATCGCTGGCTCCGCGCTGAGTCAAAAATTTTGGCGGCATCTTTCTTCGGAAAAATGTCGGCGCGCCGACCAAACTTCCACTCCAAACCCAACTGAGTGGAATCGGCGGCGCGAGGTCAGGAGCAGTGGTAGTGGCCCGTCTTTAGGCTGGCCGATGCGACTCCCCGGGCAAGGACCCGGGTGCCGTTCTCAGGGCAATTCGCGCTGAAGAAATTTGCCTGCTTGCCGATACTTTAGACAGCAGGTTCTTCGGCCCGATTCTACCTTCTCGGAACGACGGATTAGTTTATCCTTATTAGTGGCCGGTTTTTGTGATCAGCACCGGCCACTCCTCGCTCCGCATCCGGCCAATCTAAGGATCGGCCACTACATTCGGTCAAAACATAAGAGAGGCATACCGTGACAAAGTGGGTCTATTTCTTTGGTGCAGGTAAAGCAGAAGGAGACGGCGAGTGGCGCGATCTGCTCGGCGGAAAGGGCGCCGGGCTGGCGGAGATGACCAAGATTGGTCTTCCCGTGCCCGCCGGTTTTACGATCTCCACGGAAGCGTGCGACTACTTCTACAAACACGATAAGAAGTATCCGCCCGAGCTGGCCAAACAGGTAAAGGACAACGTAGCCAAGCTCGAGAAAGTCACCGGCAAAAAGCTGGGCGATCCCAAGAGCCCGCTGCTGGTCAGCGTGCGCTCCGGTTCAGCGCGTTCCATGCCCGGCATGATGGAAACCATTCTGAACCTGGGCTTGACCGACAAGTCCGTGGAAGGCTTGGCGGGCGCAACCAAGAATGAGCGCTTCGCCTACGACGCGTATCGCCGCTTCGTGCAGATGTATTCCACGGTGGTGATGGGCCTGTCGAAGGAAGATCTCGAGCATCGTCTGCGCGCGATGAAAGAACGCGTGGGCGTGAAACTTGACACCGATGTTCCGGCCAAGGGTTGGAAAGAATTGGTGGGCGAATACAAAGCTTACTTCCAGGAGAAAGCAGGGAAGCCGTTCCCCGACGATCCGATGGAACAGTTGTGGGGCGCCGTCGGCGCGGTCTTCGGATCGTGGATGGCCGAGAAGGCGGTCACCTATCGCCGCGTAGAGAAGATCACCGGCTTGCTGGGCACTGCGGTGAACGTCGTGCAAATGGTGTTCGGCAACCAGGGCGACAATTCCGGCACAGGCGTGTGCTTCACGCGCGACCCCAGCACGGGCGAGAAAGTTTTCTACGGCGACTATCTGACCAACGCGCAGGGCGAAGATGTGGTGGCGGGAATCCGCACGCCGGTACATCTCACCGAATTCGCCAAGATCATGCCCAAGGCCTACGCGCAACTCGAGAAGGTTCGAGTAACACTTGAGCATCACTACAAAGACATGCAGGACATGGAATTCACGGTGGAAGAAGGCAAGCTGTACATGCTGCAGACGCGCACTGGCAAGCGCACGCCCACAGCTACCTTCAAGATGGCCGTGGACATGGCCAACGAAAAGCTCATCAGCAAAGAAGAGGCCATGCTGCGCATCAAGCCGGAAGACATCGACCGGCTGTTCTATCCGGTGATCGACGCCAAGCTCGACCGCAAGACGCGGCAATCGAAAATCCTGACGCACGGCATCGACGCGGTGCCCGGAGCGGCCGTGGGCAAAGCCTGCTTCAGCGCCCACGAAGCCGAAGACTGGGTCCAGCGTGGAGAGAAAGTGATCCTGGTTCGACGCGAAACCAGCCCCGAGGACGTCGGCGGCATGGCCGTAGCTCAGGGCATTCTCACTGCGACCGGAGGCAAGACTTCCCACGCTGCGGTGGTTGCCCGTGGTTGGGGCAAGTGTTGCATCGTCGGCGCGGAAACTCTCGGCATCGACTACAGCACCAAGACCATGAAGGATTCCAAGACCGGCAAGGTCGTCAAGGAAGGGGAGTGGCTCACGTTGGATGGCGGCGAAGGCACGGTGTACGCCGACCAGTTGCCGCTGGTGACGCCCGAACTTCCCAAGGCCTACCAAACCATAATGAAGTGGGCGGACGAAATCCGCACTATGGGCGTGCGCACCAATGCGGACACCCCGCAAGACGCGCGCAAAGCCGTGGAGTTCGGCGCCGAAGGCATCGGCCTGGTGCGCACCGAGCACATGTTCTTCACCGACTTCGAATTTCCGGAGAAGGGCAAGGAACGCCAGCGCGCCATCCAGGAAATGATCGTGGCAGAGGATAAGGAAGCGCGCGTCAAGGCGCTCGACCGTTTGCTGCCATTCCAACGCCGCGACTTCATCGGCATCTTTAAAGCGATGAACGGACTGCCGGTAACCATCCGCTTGATCGACCCACCGCTGCACGAATTTGTGCCGCACGATCGCGACAAGCAGGAAGAGTTGGCCAAGGAACTGGGCATTCCGGTGGAGACCGTTGCCCGCCGCGTGCAGCAGTTGCACGAGGCCAACCCCATGCTCGGCCATCGTGGCTGTCGCCTGGCGATCACCTATCCGGAGATTCTGGAGATGCAGGTGCGCGCCATCATCGAAGCCGCCATCGAATGCCAGAAAAATAAAATTAAAGTTATACCTGAGATCATGATGCCGCTCGTTTTGGACAAAAAAGAGATGGCCATCCTCGACCAGCAGACTCGCGCGGTCGCGGACGAGATCATCAAGAAGGCCGGCATCAAACTCCACTACCTAGTGGGCACCATGGTCGAGCTGCCGCGTGCCGCGTTGCTTGCCGACGAGATCGCCGAAGTGGCGGAGTTCTTCTCATTCGGCACCAACGACCTGACGCAGACAGTCATGGGCCTGTCGCGCGACGATGCGGGACGCTTCCTGCCCGACTATGTCGACGAGAAAAAGGCCGGCATCTTCAAGGGCGATCCATTCCAGACGTTGGATGTTCACGGCGTGGGTATGTTGATTCGCTGGGGCATCGAGAAAGGCCGCAAGACCCGGCCTCATCTGGAGATCGGCATCTGCGGCGAACACGGCGGCGATGCCGACAGCGTGAAGTTCTGCCACCAAGTCGGAATGGACTACGTCAGTGCGTCGCCCTTCCGCGTGCCGATCGCGCGCCTGGCCGCGGCCCAAGCCGTGGTCGAGGACAAGGCCAAGGCGAGAGGGAAGAGCAAAAGCAAAAAGAATAACCACCAACTGCCGCGGCACTTGCAATTCCGCAGGTGCGTCAGTCGGCTCACTAAACCTGCGCTGTGAGGAATCTCCTCAGGTAAATGGAAAACAGATTCCTTCTGCGCAATCTACGTTTTTACGCCCGTCATTCCGGGGACCGTATTTGCCCGAGGAATCCCTCTTCGATCGCGATCGAAGAGGGATTCCTCACTTCGCAGACTCCGTTCGAAATGACGCCTTCAAAGCACGAAGCCCAAAAAATGTCGGCGCGCCGACATTTGTCAGGCGCGCCAACCCACCCCGCACGTCATTCCGAGGGCGGTGTTTGCCCGAGGTACTGTTTTCCATCGCGTTGTCCGCGATCAATCTCTCTTGGATCGATCCAAGAGGGATTCCTCGCTGCGTTCGGAATGACGGGCCGGGTGAATGTCTTCTCGATGATCGAAAAGGGAATTCCCACTGCGCGGACTCCGCTCGAAATGACGCATACTAGAATGATTGTGTAGTGGCCAGTCTTCAGACTGGCCAGTCGCGACAGAGAGTCATCGTTGACGCGAACCACCAAATGTGGAGCGCGGCACGCGCGATGTGCGTTTCCTTCGCTGTTCGGGTTTCGCTATGCCTTCAATCTGCATCTCACCAACCGTGCTGAAGAGTGGTGGCACAGAAAGCCCGCGCGAACATAGTCACGAGTTGTATAGTGCCACTTGAAGAAGTGCAATGTAGTGACATGAAGTAAAAGTCGAAGCATGGTTGTGTCGGCATGAAGTAGAACTTGAAGTCATTCGCGAGCTGCGTGGGGGTGGCTCTGGTGAAGCGACTTCGTCTGAGCATAGCAACACTGCTAGCGCTGCTGCTGTGGACAGGCCTGAGTTCGGCCACGGAGACTCCGCTGACCCTGAAAGCGCGAGTGACGAACGAGAATGGCTTGCCTGTTGGCGGTGCTCAAGTAAAACTTCAGTATGTCGGCCCGCCGACCAGCGCGGCGCCGAGTGCACAAACGGGCCCCCCCGCATCAACTCCATCTCCACCTCAAGCTCCCTCATCTCCCACTGCTCCGCAAACCGGACCCACGCCGCCTCCGAACGCCCCGAGCTTCCGCACCACCACCGACGACGCCGGGTATTTTACGTTCCCCAATCTCGCCCCCGGCCAATATGTGGTGCGCATTGAAAAGCTCGGCTACTTCGTGCTGGAGAATCAACCCATCGAGTTGAGCGCGCTAAGCACGGAGTTCGCCTTCACTCTAAATCACGAAGAAGAAGTGCACGAGCGGGTGGACGTGGCCGTGCCGCAGAACAGCATCGAGCCGGCCATGACTCAGAGCACCGAGAACCTCACCCAGAAAGAGATCATCGACATTCCGGTGGCCAGTTCGCACAACCTCCTGCAGAGCCTGGTGGCCATGCCCTGGGTGCTCATGGACAATGGCGGCCTGCTGCACATCGCCGGCGCGCGCAACACCGATGTGCAATATCTGCTGGACGGCATCGACATTAGCGACCCGGCCAGCAACGGGCAGACTTCGCGGATGATCGTGGAGGCGGTCCGCGCGGCGGAAATTCAGACCGGCCGATTCGGGAACGAGTACGCGCATCCCGGCGCAGCCACGCTGGATTACACCACGCGCGAGGGCGATGATCGCTGGCGCTTCGACGCCACCGACTTCATTCCCGGGATCAACGTGCAGCAAGGGGTGGAGTTGGGGAATTTTTATCCGCGGGTCACGTTTTCGGGACCCATAATTCCCGGGGATTTGTGGTTTTCGCAGGCCTTCGACCTAATTCACATCTTGGCGGTGCTGCGCGGGTTGCCGCCGGGGACGCCAAACGAGTCCACCGAGTGGGGCGGAGACAGTTGGTCGCGGCTGCTGTGGAAAATTTCCACCAACAACAGTCTGCATGTGGGATTTCTGGCCAACGTGGAGAGCAATGGCAACGCGGGGCTGGACGCCCTGCACCCGCAATCGGTGACTACCGATGTGACCTCCCGGCAACTGTTTGGATTCGTGAAGGAGCAGAGCTACATCGGCAAAACGCAATTTGAGGCTGGTGTCGCCATCGAGGATTCGCTGAACAACGAGACCCCGCAGGGCACGGCGCCGTACGTTCTGCTGGTGAATGGCGCCGAAGGCAATTATTTCCAACGGCAAAATGAAGACGCGAGGCGCTACCAGTTTTTCTTGAACGCCATTCGCGGGCAGGTGAAATGGTTCGGCACCCACACGCTTTCAGCCGGCACGAATTTCTCTGGCGTGGAGCTGACCCAGAATTCCACGCGCGGAGAGATTCAAGCGTTGCGCGAGGATTTGACGCTAGATCGGCTGACCACTTTCACCGGCAGTGCGGACCTGCACGTGACCAACACGCAGGCGGGTGGATTCGTGCAGGATTCCTGGTCGCCGAATGCGCACATCGTGGCCACAGTGGGCGCGCGCATCGATTACGACCGGCTGTTTCAAGCCGCGCTGGCGCAGCCGCGCTTGGCGCTCAACTTCCTGCCCTCGACGAACCATCGCACCAAATTTTCGATTGGCTGGGGCATGTACAACATTCCCTTGAATCTCAGCGTAATTGGGCAGGCCTACGACCAACAGCAGGTGGACACGCTGTACGATCCCACAGGGAAAATCCCGGTTGCGGGGCCGGCCACCAGCGCCTTTATTCTCCCGTCCGGTGGATTGCAAAGTTTGCAGCAGCCGTATTTCGATATTGCCAGCGCGGGATGGGAACGGCGTTTTGGAGAGAACACTCTGGTGAGCCTGGAACTGCTTGCCCGCGACGAGCACCACGGGCTGGTGTGGGAAACCGTGTCGCCCGGGCAGATCGGATCGGATTTCCTGCTACAAAGTTCGCGCCGGGATAAATATCGTGGAGCAACGGTCAGTGCGCGGCACACCTTCAGGAATACCGCGGTGCTGTTTGGCAGCTACACGCGTTCGCGCGCGAGTACCGACCAGGATCTCGATCCGGTGCTCGGGTCGTTATATTTCGCGCCCCAACAGGCCGGCCCGTTGAGTTGGGATGCGCCCAATCGCATTGTCACCTGGGGCAGCATTCCCACGCCGATCTGGGGAGTTTTGCTTTCGTTTTTGGAGGATTACCACACCGGCTATCCGTACAGCGTGATCAATCAGCAGCAATTTTTGATTGGCGATCCAAATGCCTACCGGTTTCCGGCGTTCGCCAGTTTGACGCTGGGCTTCGAGAAAAAATTCACGTTTCGCGACCGCATTTTCGCGGCGCGCCTGTCCATCATCAATGTCCTGGACCGTCAGAATCCCGACGTGGTCTACAACAACGTGGATGCCCCGAATTTTGGCGTGTTCACCGGAGGCCAAGGCCGCGCCTTCACCGCCCGCCTCCGCTTTGTGGGGCGGAAGTAACAGGCAATCGCGAGCGGTTAATGACGATTGAGTGCTTGCCTCCGTACTCTGCCGGTGTGTATGCTTTCGGCGCTGCGCACCTTGTTGGTCGGTGCCGGATACGCTTCGAGCGGCGACGTCCACGCCAGCGAAATTCCTGATTCTCGCTAGGACAGACCGCAATCCCCGTCGGAGGATAAATCAGATGAAGAAATGCAAAGCTGTCGCACTCGTGGGTCTATTTCTGTTCGCGCTACCGCTGTATGCACAAAATGTGAAGGTCAATTGGCGAACCGGAGCGCCATTTTCAGACTACAAGACTTTCTCCTGGCAGGATTCCAAAAACCCCGGCGCGCCCTTCTACGCACAATGGGTCAAGGCGGACGTCGTCGCCGAGTTGGCTTCGAAGGGATTGAGTCCGGTTGCCGCAGGACAGACGCCGGACGTGATCGTGACCTATCACATTCAGGGCCAGGAATTGATTGACACTACTTCCAACACCGATGCCGATGGTTTCGGGTGGGGCGGTGGACCGTGGGGCGGAGGCTGGGGTTGGTACGGCGGATGGGGAGGCTGGGGCCCATTTAACGAAGACACCACAACCTTCACGTCCGAGCGTCCGCACGACATCCTCATTCTGACGATCAGCATGGCGGATGGAAAAAGCAAAGCGCTCGTTTGGCGCGGCCAGGCGACGGTCGAGAACCCGTCCAACTCGCAAAAGGGCGACGAAAAGCAAACCAAGCAGTGCGTGCAGAAGCTTTTCAAGAGCTATCCGCCGAAGAACAAGTAACCAAGCGCGTGAAGGTTGATGACGTGATGAACCCAGGTTTCCCTGGGGCAACCGCGACACTCACGAACCCGTCATTCCGAGGGCGGTGTTTGCCGGAGGTACTGTTTTCCATCGCGTTGTCCGCGATGAATCTCTCTTGGATCGATCGAAGAGAGATCCCTCGCGTTGCTCGGGATGACGGAGCTTTCGTGTGGCGGATGGATGAGAGGCAAGACCCAATGGGTGTTTCACCGGAGACGTGCGGCCGATCTGAAGTTCGGCCACTACACTTACTTGGACTCTTTTACGTAGGCGGGGGAGAGAGTCGAGTGCGACTTCGCTATGGGCAATAGCGTGGGGTAGAACTGGACGAAGGTGGTGTCGACGGCGGCGTGTTGGGCGTGGCAGGAATAGCAGTCGGCGGTTTGCGGAATCATTTTGGCGGGCTGGTTGCCGTCGAAAGCGAAGAAGGCCCATTTGCCCTGGAAGCGCGCTTCATCTTTGACGTGAACTTCCACGCCCATCACGTCGGCGCCCTGAAAATGGCCGGCCTGGTTGATGGAACCTTTGTTTTGCGCGCCGCGAACTTCCAACACCAGCATGGTTTTGTCCGGCCACGTGCCGGTCTTCAGGAACGATTGGTACGCCTCGGGATTCACAAACACATTGTCGAACATGTGGTGATCGGAGTTCGTGGCGCGGTTGTAACTCATGTCGAAGCCGGTGGAGAGGTACACCCATTCGCGATAATTTTCGGGTGGGCGCATCTCGCCTGCGGCCGTGTAGGTGGGAACGTTGGCGTTCGGGGTAGATTGTACGTGTTGGAAACCGAGCGCGCCGAGCATGGCCGAGCCGACTAGAACGAAGGAAATGAGATTGGTGTTCATGGTGAGATAGTTTCGCGCAGGAACTTGGAAAAAGGAAGGGTGGCAAGCGTTTCGCGAGTCGCGAGGTGAGGAAGGGAGAAGATAAATGAGCGGGAACCGGACGATGCGGTGGATGGTAGTAGCGAGTTTGTGTGTTAGCGCGTGGGGAGTGGGGGCGCGGGGCAGACGCAATCGAGTGCGCAGGCGACGCCGCAGGCGTTGACGATTACGGTGAATCCGGGTCATGCGAATATTCGGATCTCGGCGGAAGAGTTGAAGGGGATGCCGAGAAAGACAGTGGTGGTGCACAACCCGCACGCGAATGCGGATGAAACGTACGAAGGCGTGTTGCTGGCGGATTTGTTGGGGAAGTATGGCGCGCCGCTGGGGAAAGATTTGCATGGAGCGGCGTTGGCCGAGTACATCGTGGCCACCGGGAGCGACGGATATAAGGTGGTGTTTTCGTTGGCGGAAGTGGATCCAAGTTTTCATCCCGGGGATGTGCTCGTAGCGGACACCATGGATGGAAAGCCGTTGGACGCGCATGTGGGACCGTTCCGGTTGGTGTCGACGGAAGATAAACGGCCGGCGCGGGCAGTGCGCAATTTGGTGTCGTTAGAGGTGAAGTCGGCGGAATAGACGGAGACGGCGGAAAAACTTGAGAGGCGTGAGGAGGAATTATTATTTTTCGCCGGACCCGGCGCCCATGGGACCGGGACTGGATTGGCGTCCCCAACCTATGCGCCTGGATTTGGGCTTGGAGTAAAGGGGTTCGGCTTTCACCCGGCCCTGCTTTTCGCGATGCGCCTTGGTCTTCTTGACATTGTTGCTGGAGCCGACGCCGGCCACGTTGGGGCTGGAATGGTGATGCCACCAGCCGGCGGAAACCTTGGGCACCGGACCAAACGCCAGCAACATCACAGCACATAAACCGAGAATGAGTCGCTTCATAGAAACCCCTTTGTACGTTTCTAGCATGTGGGGCGGGGCGGACAATACTGTACGAAAGGACGATTGTGGCGAGATGTGGACGGGGTGGGGTGCGGGTCGGGCACTCAGGAGGATGTTCTCAAGACCCGGTGATCGAAGAGGGATCCCTCACTTGGTTCGGGATGACGGTTCTTTTTAAGGTTGAGTGGTGGTTGCGGAGGGTTGGCGTTTGGCGGCGAGTAGAAAGGCTAAGGCGGTTAGTGGGATTAGGATGTCGAAGTAGAAGACGGAACCGGCGTTGCCCGGGGCGTGATTATTGGCGAGATGCATTTGGCGGATGTGGCCGAGAGCATCTCCTAAGAATGCAATCGAAGTGACGATGACGGTGGCGGCTTGAAAACCGTAACTGGCACGGAAGGCGATGCAGCCGGCTACACCGATGGCCAGGTCGGCCATGCCTACTTCGAATTGAAAGGGGCTGTCGGCCCAGCCGATGAAGTGTGCGGCAAATCCGGGAAAGGCGAGATGGTAGAAGGCTCCCCACAAGGTGCCGATCCCGATCGGCAGCAGGCACAACCAGGCGAGATAGCGATTGGCGGCAGGACCGCGGCGAATGATTGACGCGAGGAGCAGCGCGAGAACGAAGGTGACGGCGGTGAAGTTGCTGAGGATGAATGCAATTGCGAAGGCTATGGGGGAGTTGGGCACGGTCGTCATTGGGTGAGGTCGTGAGGATTCTATATTGACGAGAGGGAGAAAAGGAAAGTTTTTACGACGGGGAGCTTTCAAGACGCTGTGATTGAAGAGAGATTCATCGTAGAAAGCGCGATGGAAAACATTACCTCGCGTCGCCCGGAATGACGGTGTTCTTTTTTGATAAGGCGGTTTGCTTTTTTTGGGCCTACACGCTGAGACCGGGTGTGAGCACCCTCGATAAACTGTGCGGTAGCCAGCGCGACAGGCGGGACGGAGCTGGGGTGTGTATAATCGCCGGGAACCATGGCGATTGCTCCAGGAACAAAATTAGGGCCGTATGAAATTGTGGCGGCGATTGGGGCCGGCGGGATGGGCGAGGTGTATCGCGCGCGCGATACCCGGCTGGGGCGCGACGTGGCGATCAAGGTGCTGCCGGAATCGTTCACCGCGGATGCGGGAGCGAAAGCGCGCTTTGATCGCGAAGCCAAGACCATATCTGGATTAAATCACCCGAACATTTGCGTGTTGCACGACGTGGGTCATCAGGATGGCATGGACTACCTGGTGCTGGAGTACGTGGAAGGAGAGACGCTGGCGAAGCGATTGGAGAAAGGGCCGCTGCCGCTGGACCAGGTGCTGAAATACGGCGCGCAGATTGCCGAAGCGTTGGACAAGGCGCATCGCAGCGGAATTGTGCATCGCGATTTGAAGCCGGGAAATGTGATTTTGACGGCGTCGGGAGCAAAGCTGCTGGATTTCGGATTGGCCAAAGAAGCAGCGGGGCTGGCGAATTTAGCAACCATGACGGGGGCGAGTCCGGTCTCGCCGTTGACGCAGCAGGGAACGATTGTGGGGACGTTCCAGTACATGTCACCGGAGCAGGTGGAAGGAAAAGAGGTGGATGGGCGGAGCGATATTTTCTCGCTGGGTGCGGTGCTGTATGAAATGGTGACCGGGAAGCGGGCGTTCGAGGGCAAGACGCAGTTGAGCGTGGCGTCGTCGATTTTGGAGAGAGAGCCGGCGCCGATCCGCGATGCGAAGCCGGTGACGCCGGCATCGTTGGAACAAGCAATCCAGCGCTGCTTGGCTAAGGACCGGGAAGAACGCTGGCAGGCGGCGCGCGATTTGGCGATGGAGTTGAGTTGGATCGGGAAGAGCGGGAGCCAGGCGGAAGCGCCGGCGGTGGTGCGCCCGAAGAAGAGCGTGGGGATGTGGCTGGTATGGAGTTTGCTGGGAGCGGTGGCGCTGGGAGTTTTGGGGGGAGCGATTTTCTGGCACGGACGAAGAAGCGCGGAAGAGAAGATGGTCTTTTCCGCGCCGCTGCCGTTTGAAGTGCGCGATATGGCGATGGGACCGGACGGCCACACGGTAGCCGTTGCGGCACGGCAAGAGGGCCCGAAAAAGGGCCTGATCTGGCTGTATGAGATCGGCTCGGAAGATGCGCGTAGTCTTGCGGGAACGGAAGGCGCGAATTTTCCGTTCTGGTCGCCGGATGGCAAAGCGCTGGGATTTTTTGCGGATGGAAAATTGAAGCGCATCGATCTGCCAAATGGGCCGGTACAAGTGTTAGCGGATGCACCAGCGGGACGCGGGGGAACGTGGAGTTCCAGCGGAGTGATTCTGTTCACGCCGACGGGGCGGTTGCAGAGCCAGATTTTGCGCATACCCGCTACTGGGGGGACTCCGGCTCTGCAAGTGGGACGCGAACCGGGGCTCGGTGGCGGAAGCCAGAGATGGCCAGTGTTTTTGCCGGATGGAAAACATTTTTTGTTTTTGTCGGCAGTTATAGCGGCTTACGGGCGAAACGACGGGGTGTACGCAGGCAGTCTGGACTCAAAAGAATATCATCTGGTGGTGGGTACGGAAGGGCCCTCGGTGTATGCGGCGCCCGGATATCTGCTGTATCTGCGGGACCGGGCGATTCTGGCGCAGCGGCTGGACTTGAAGACACTACAGTTGACGGGCATGCCGGTGGCGGTGGCGAGAGATCCACAATACTTGCCGCGCATTCTGCGCGCGACCTTCTCGGCAGTGAATACGGACGCGCTGCTGGTGCAGAAGGGGGGGAATGTGTCGCTCTCGCGGTTGACATGGTTCGACCGCGAAGGAAAACCCTTGGGAACAATCGGAGAACCGCAGGTGTTCGCGAATCCGCAGATCACGCCGAACGGCCGGCAGGTGGCCTTGGACCAAACGGACACACAGAGTCAGAACACCGATATTTGGGTGTACCAGGTGGAAGGCGGAGCAGCGAAGCGGTTGACGTTTGACCCGGCCCTGGACGCGACGCCGGTGTGGAGTCCGGATGGAAGCAAAGTGATATTCACGTCGAGCCGTGGGAGCGCATTCAATTTGTTTATGAAAGACGCAAACGGGGCCGAGGAAGAGAAAGTGGTCTGCCAGACGGACATGGACAAGTATCCCAATTCGTGGTCGCGCGACGGAAAATATGTCTTGTACCAGGAAGGACCGGAGCTGAAATATCTCACCGTGCCGGAGATGAAGAGCACCCCGTTCTTGAAAGGACCGGCGACATTGAAGAACGCCCAGTTTTCACCGGATGGAAAGTGGGTGGCGTACGACTCGAACGAAAGCGGAAAGTGGGAAGTGTACGTGACCTCCTTTCCGGAACCGCGCGGAAAGTGGCAAGTCTCAAGCGCGGGAGGAGAACAGCCGCGATGGCGCGGAGATGGCAAAGAACTTTTTTATCTGGGGGCGGACGCCAAGATTGTCGCTGTGCCGGTGAAGACCGCACCCGGGTTTGATCCCGGCGTCCCAGTGCCATTATTCCAGACCAATCCGAAAGAGACGCTAGCGACGTCCGAGAACGTCATTTATGACGTGGACCCGAGCGGGCAAAAGTTTCTGGTGAACACGCTGGTGAAGGGCGCGGATACCCAGCCGATGACCGTGGTGTTGCATTGGGGAGCGTTGGTGGAGAAGTGAGAGGCGGTGTGAGGAGGAGTGCAAGACGCTTGGATCGAAGAGAGATTCATCGCACAAAAGCCGTGCGATGGGAAACCGTACCTTGCTGCGCTCGGAATCACGGGTTTTCCTTAATGGGGTTGTGGAGAATATGGGACTGAATCCGGGAACAAAACTGGGGCCGTACGAAATTGTGGCGGCGATTGGGGCCGGCGGGATGGGCGAGGTGTATCGCGCCAAGGATACCCGGCTGGGGCGCGACGTAGCGATCAAAGTGTTGCCGGTATCGATGGCTAAGGATGCAGACCGGCTAAGACGGTTCGAGCAGGAAGCGCAGACGGTGGCGGCGCTGAATCACCCGAACATTTTGGGGCTGTATGACATTGGAACGTACGAAGGCGCGCCGTTTCTGGTGAACGAATTACTGGAAGGCGAAACGTTGCGGCAGAGGATTGACGAAGGACCGATTCCGACGCGCAAGACGGTGGAATATGCGTTGGGAATCGCGCTGGGATTGGCGGCGGCGCACGACAAGGAGATCGTGCACCGAGATTTGAAGCCGGAGAATATTTTTCTGACCCGCGATGGCCGGGTGAAGATTCTGGATTTTGGTTTGGCCAAGCTGCTGCGCGACGAGCACAGCCTGGACAGTGCGTTGACATTGACGAGCCCGACGACCATGCCGGGGATGGTGATGGGCACGGTCGGGTACATGTCACCGGAACAGGTGCGGGGAGAGCCGAGCGACGCGCGATCGGACATTTTCAGTTTTGGCGCGGTGTTGTACGAAATGCTGACGGGGGAACGGGCGTTCAAAAAAGATACGACCGTGGAGACCATGACGGCGGTGTTGAAGGAAGAACCGCCGGAGTTGACCGAGACGGGCTGGCAAGGGCCGCTGGGGCTACAGAGAATTCTGTCGCGGTGCCTGGAGAAGAGTCCGGACCGCAGGTTCCAGTCGGCCAGCGATCTGGCGTTTGCGATCGAGGCGCTAAGCGGAACGGGCACCATGCCGGCGATGGCGCTGGAGAAAATTCCGGAAAAAGGGAAGGCGTGGAAGTGGGCAGCACTGGCGGCGGGTGCCTTGGCATGTGTGGCGATTGGTGCGGGGATAGCGTGGAGTTTGCGACCGAAGCCGCGGCCGGTGGCGACGTTTACGCGTATTTCGTTTGATCGAGGCATGGTGATCCGCGGGCGATTCCTGTCGGAAGGGAAGACCCTGGTATACAGCGGGGTTTTGACGGGGGGCGTGCCGGATACCTATGTGATTCGCGAAGATTATCCAATGTCGGTGCCGGCAGGATTGCATGGGGCCATGGTACTGGCGATTTCGAAACAGGATCAGTTGGCGGTGCTGGTGCGGCCACATTTCTGGGGACAGTTTGTCTGGGGAGGAACGCTGGCCCGCGTGCCGATGGGCGGAAGCGAGCCGCGGGAATTGCTGGACGATGTGTATGACGCGGATTGGTCGCCGGATGGGAGTCAACTGGCGGTGATCGACCGCAAAGATGGCATGTGGCAGGTGGAATATCCGATTGGGAAGGTGTTGCTGAGGACGGACGATTGGTTGAGCGATTTGCGCGCGTCGCCGGACGGGAAAAGCGTGGCGGTGTTCCGGCATCCGGCCAGGTCGAAAGACGACCGGGGAAATGTGTGGCTGTTGGATGGAAACGGAAAACAGAAAGTGATTTCGGCGGAGTGGGAAGCGCTGGAAGGGATGGCGTGGCGTCCGGATGGGAAAGAAGTGTGGTATTCGGCGGCGGAAGCGGGGGATCAGTATTGCGTTCGAGCGAGTACGCCGGAGGGAAAAGAACGGCTGGTGTATTGCGGGACCACCGGAACACGGCTGCACGACATAACGGCGGCGGGAAAGGCGTTGGTGTCCAACGAAGAGGGGCGATTCACAACGGCGGTGATCGAGCATGGAGCGAAGGAGGAGCGCGACCTGGAGCAGATTGGTGGGATGATCGGACCGCGGTTGACGCCGGATGGGACGGAAGTGGTGTCGACCGATGTGTCGGAACATGGCGGGAGCGACTATTCCGTGTACGCGCAGAAAACCAACGGCGGAGCGCCGGTGAGGATTGGCGGAAGCGGGTACGGGACGGATATCAGCGACGATGGAAAATGGGTGCTGGTGGTGTTGCCGGGAACGCAACGGGGAAAAGTACAAGTGATTCCGGTGGGAGCGGGAGAAGGGAAGACGTTGACGTGGCCGCAATTTCAGGTGAGCTCGGCGAATTGGTTTCCGGACAACCAGCACATTTTATTGTTCGGGAATCCCGTGGGGCAGCCGATTGGATTGTACGAAACCGATCGGGATGGCAGCGCGCCGAAGATGTTGGTGAAGAAGGCGCCGGAATGGGCGGATATCATGCCGGACCGAGGGAATGTGCTGATGGTGGTGGATGGGTGGTTTGTGCGGCGCTCCTTGAAGGATGGAAGTGAGACGAAGTTGCGGGCGTTGGCGCCGGGGGAAGTGCCGGTAGATTGGGCGAAAGAGCCGAATCATTTATTCACGCGGACGGCTACAGCGACGGATTTACGGATTGACAAGATCGATTTGGGCAGCGAGGCGCGGGAAATGTGGCAATTGTTCACGCCGAAGAATCAAGGCGGGACGTTGTTGGATGTGGAGCAAGTGAGCATCACGCCGGACGGGCGATGGATGATGATCAATTATCGGGAGCAGTTTGGGGAATTTTATTCAAGTGATACGTTGCGGTGAAGGCGTGAGTTGTGGTGTGCGACAAGGAATAACGGTGTATTTTGGGGGAGAAGAGGGCTTTCGCAAAGACGGAAGAAGCGACGGTGGTGCGAGGTGAATGGGGAGTGAGAGGATCGGTGTTGCAACGCGGGAGAATTGCGGTGCTGGTGGCGTTGCTGAGTGGATTAGTTGGTGCCAGTGCGGCGCGGGCACAGTTGCAGGGGCATATTTCGATGGCCAAGGACGTGTACCTGGCGGGAGAGCCGGTATACGTACTTTTTGAACTCACCAATGTTGGAAAGGAACCTGTGCAGTTCGCCGCCGGCGATCCCTACAGCGAAGGTTGCGGCGGATACACGATGGAAGTGTCCAGCGGGCCGCCAGTGAAGCATTCGAGTTGCCGGAGTGAGCCGGCCCCCGAGTGCATCGTGGGGAACGAGATCCTGACATCGGGCGAAACGCGGCACCGGCTGCTGCTGGTGAACTACGGGCACGATGTATCGAAAGCCGGAAACTACGAGATTCACGCGACACAGGCGTTCAAGTATGGCCCCCTGGGAAGCCGGGAGATCGCCGCGGGAACAAAGGAGTTCAAGGAAGAGCAGCGATTGCAGATTCGGGTGCTTAAAGGGAGCCGGGAAGCGCTGGAAGGAATTTACAGGGTGTATGTAAAGAATTTGGGATCGAACGATGATGAGATCCAACGGGAGGCGGAACGAGCGATCGTCAGCGGAGCGCCGCCGTGGCTGGAAGATACGATTGTGGGGATGTTGCGGCGGTACACCTCGGGAGAATTCGCGCTGCTGGGATTGAAGAATTTGAATACGCCGCGGGCGCGGGAGGAATTGGCGAAACTGGTGCAGAACACCTCGGCGTATACGCAGGAGAGTGAAATGGCGGTGAGCTACCTGGGGCAAATGGGAGACAAAAAATATTTTCCGATGCTGCTCGAGATTGCCAAGAAGCAGCCGGCGGATGAAGGACGCGCATACGTGTTGGCGGCCGCGGAGTTGGGAGGAGATGAGGCCATTCCGTATTTACGTGGATTGTTGAGCAGCACGAATAAAAACGCGCAGACGAATGGCGTGTTGGGATTGGAAAAGACGGGGAGTGGCGCGGCGGTACCGTCGTTGATTGAGACGCTGAAAAGTCCGGATGCGGATTTGGGGAAGTTGGCGGCGATGGCGTTGACGGGATTGACGCATCGGGAGATGGGTGACGCGACGGGGCGCGCGGATCCGCCGGCGGAGGCGTATGCACGGTGGCAGAAGTGGTGGGGGGAGAATGGGAGTAGCGCGACGGTGTATGGGCCGCGAGAGTGCGGGGAAGTAGAGGAGTTGCCGTAGAAGTGCGGGGGTGGCGGCGGCCGCGCGGTAGAAGGAGGAAGAGAGATCCCTCGCTGCGCGGACTCCGCTCGGGATGACAGGCTTTCTTTTTGGAGGGTGAACCTCAGAAGGCGTGCGCGGCGTGTTATTTTTCCCAGTGGACCAGGTGAACCAGTTGGTATAGGGAGCCTTTGGGGGCGGGCGTGATGGAGACGAGGTGCTGGTCGGATTTGGTGCCGGCTTTGAAGAGCAGGCCGCCGCTATCGGGCTTGTCATCGGCGCAAGTGATTCGTTTCGAGTTTTCGTCGTTATCGGCGGGCGTGTCGGCGGAGGGATGCGAGCAATCTAGAACCTTGCCGAATTTGGCGAGCTTCTTTTTGTAGTAGTCGGCAACTTTGTCCATGGAGTCGTCCGACTCCATTTTCAGCACCGCTAATTTAAAACCGGAGCCACCGCCCCACAGGCCGAAGTTTACGCCGGGGGAATCGGCATTGTTGTCTGGATGACGGCGCGAGCCGGGATAAAGGGGCAGGCCGATGTCTTTGGCGTCGGCATCCCCAGACATAGTAATACCAGCACCTTTTTCGTTTTGTGCGAGAGCGGAGGGCGGGACAAAACAGCAAGCAAGGAGAGCGGCGGAGCAGACCAGAAACAAGGTAAGGCGGGAACCCGGAAACGAGCCTATGCGCATGGAAGCTCCTAAGTGTTTGGCTATCGATGGTACGCAGGGCGCAGCAGGAAAGTTCCGCTGAAATATCAGGAATGCGGCGAACAAATAGCGCACATAAAGAAAAGATAAAGAAAATGTGACGGAAATGTAAGAAAAATGTGAAGGACGTGATTTAGGTCACTGTCTGCGGATTGATCGGACGGCAGAGTAGGAGGAGTTACTTGTTAAGTCCTACCTTTGACGTACACAAGGCAATCTCCAGGAGAGGAAATCCAAGATGAGCAAGACCCTTTTCCCCGAAACGTGGAAGCAGAAAACGATCGACACGGCAATTTCGTTGTTGCGCGTGATGAGGTTGATGAACATGGATGGTGATGTGGAGTTGCGGTCTCCCGCGAAGGAATGCCCGGAGTGTGGGAAGACCGCGGAAGTGTTGGTGATGCCGGAAGGAACGTGCGGGGATTGCTGGTCACGGAAAGCGATAGCCGCGTGGAAGGTGTTGCCGCAGAGGTTTGCCGAGGTGCGCGTGGGGGCAGATCAAGGGAGAATTCGGGCGAGGAGGAGAGGGAGATAGAGGAGTGTCGAGGGAGGCAAGACGCTGGGATCGAAGAGGCCCAGGTTCACACAAGAACCTTCACGCGCTCGACTGATCGCAGAAAACGAGCACGTCATTCCGAACGCAGTGAGGAATCCCTCTTGGATCGATCGAAGAGAGATCCCTCGCTAACGCTCGGGATGACGGGTTCTTTTTTGGGGCAAGACGCTGAGATCGAAGAGGCCCAGATTCAAACTGCGAACCGGGGCCACACAGCTAAGGCGTCCAGGGGCGGAGGCGGGGGAGCCAGCGGGGGACGTTGTTGCAGTAGGCGGCGTAGTCGGAGCTGAAGAGTTTGCGTAGCGTGGGTTCTTCGTAGTAGTGAACGAAAAGATCGACGCCAAGCATAATGGCGATCGCGCCGGCGATGACGATGGCATTGGCGCGGCCGAAGATCAGCCACAGGCCGATCCAGCCGACGTAAAAGCCCAGGTACATGGGATTGCGCACGTAGCGGTAAAAACCAACGACAACTAATTTTTGCGGTGGAGCGATGGGGGCAGGCGTGCCGTGTCCGGTGCGGCCGAAATCCCAAACGCAGCGGAGCGCTACGGCGAAACCGAGGATGGACGGGATTGCGGCCAGCCAACGCCAACGCGCGGGGCCGGCGGTGTCTACGTGGAAGCCGAGAACGGGAGGGAGCAGCCAGAACCACAGAGCGAAGAAGGCGCAGCCTACGAGCAAGGAGAGCATCGTGGTTGGCCAAGTGGAATGGTGATGGGGGAGTTGGTGCGCGGATGCGGTGGGCATGGGAACCTCCGTTGAGGGGAGTATGTGGCGGAGGGGGGAGGAAGTAAAGAGCGGGGCGTGGGCGGCTTCGGGGAACGGCACAGTGGGTGTGAGGCGCAGGAAAAAAGACGAAGAGAGATGGCTCGCTGCGTTCGCGATGAACCCAAGAGCGCACACGCAACGGCGGCGTGTGGGCGCTGGCCGATCTAAGGTTCGGCCACTACACGAGTGGAGTGGGATTTGGTGGGGTGGTGTAGAATCGGCAACAGTTGAAGGATGGGCACGTAACGAATGAGGAATGAGATGAAGGTGCGCGGTGGTTTGGTGGAACTGGCGATGGTGGTTGGGTTGCTGGTTGGTGGGGGTGCACGCGGGCAAACGGTGTTGGTGCCAGGGGGGACGCTCAGCCAAGGGCAGGGGCAAAATGGGGACGGGGAGCAGGCGGAAATCGTTACCGTGGTGCGGGGGCGGGTGCTGAACTCGGTGACCAAGATGCCCGTGGCGCGAGCATTGGTGACATTGGGCGAGGATGCCGCGGGATTTACGGACGATCGCGGGCAATTCGAGTTGAAGACGCGGACAAACACTGGACCGAGAAACGGTGCGCGAAGAACCGTCTTCATGGCTAGAAGCGTTACGGCGAAGAAGCCGGGATATTTGGAGGGCAGCCGCTCCACGACAACGCAGTTTGCGGCAGGCGAGGCTGGAAGCGAAACGAAAGAGGTGACGATTTATCTGGTGCCGGAGGCGTTGATCGTGGGCCACGTGGAGGTGCCGGGGACCAAGGGGGAAGTGCGCATCGAGTGCGAGTTGTACCGGAAGACGATGGAGGAGGGGCAGGAGACGTGGAGGCCGTCGGGAACGTTTACGACCTGGGCGAACGGGGAATACCGGTTCAGCAATTTGAAGGCGGGCAGGTACAAATTAATCACCCACGAGGAAATGGATCGAGATTCGATGGTGCCGAGGCCGGGCGTGCAATTGTTCGGATATCCACCGATCTATTATCCGAACACGACGGATTTTTCGGCGGCGACAACGATTGTGGTGAAGGCGGGAGAAACGGCGCAAGCGAATTTGACGGTAGTGCGCCGCGCGTATTACCCGGTGCGGATTGAGATCGCGAATGCGCCGGCGGGCGGGCCGATCAATTTAACGGTGTACCCGATGGGGCATCACAGTCCGGGGTGGTCGCTGGGCTACAACCCGGGCGAGGGCACGATTGAAGGGATGCTGCCAGACGGAAATTACACGGTGGAGGCGCATGCGCTGGGCGGCGGGAACTATTCCGTGGAGCCAAATGGGGTGCGCGATGCACAGTCGGGTGGAATCCTGAATTTTTCGGTGAGAGGGCGGCCGTTGATAGGGCCGACGCTGAGCATGGTTCCGATTGCGCCAATTACAGTGAATGTACACGAAGAATTTCAGGCGCAGGAAGGAAACACGGGGAACGGTGGGATCCCCCTCGCTGCCGACGGGGTCCGCCGCTACGGGTCTGGGTTGTATGTGCGTTTGAAGTCGACGGACGACATCACTTCGATTCGGACGGCGGTCGGGCGGCAGTTAGAAGGATCGGACGGGAAGGCGTTGGTAATTGAGGATGCGATGCCGGGGCATTATCGGGTGGATGTGCGAAGCGCGCAAGGGTACGCGGCGTCGATCGAAAGTGGCGGAGTCGACCTGTTAAAGCAGCCGCTGGTGGTGGGATGGGGAGGAGGAACTCCGCCGATCGAAGTTACGGTACGGAATGACGGAGCGACGGTGACAGGAACGGTAGAGCAAGCGGCGGGAAGCGATCCGGGAAATTCGCAGCAGAGCCAGCAGGACAATCAGGGTGAGCACCTTTATCTGTTGCCGCTCGATGGGAACGGGCAAATCTGGCAGAACACGATATGGAACAACACAAATTTTACGTTCGAACAAGTGCCGCCGGGAAGGTATCTGCTGCTGGCGTACGAAGCAGCGTCGGGGAATGCGCTGGAGACTGACGCGGACGAGATCGAGGCGACCGAGAGCAAGGGAAAAGTGGTGGATTTGGTGGCGGGCCAAACGGTCAATGTAAATGTGAAGGCGATTCCGGCGAACGAAGGGAACGAGGAATGATACGGGGGAAATGGAACGCATGGATTCGGATTGGCGTTGGGCTGGTGATGGGGACGTGTGCGTTTGGCGCGGCTGTGAGCGCACAGACTACGAATGGAGCGAATGCCAGAGTGCAGCAAAATCGCGAGGAGGATGAGGGATTCCGTATTGCGGGCACGGTGGTGAATGCGGTGACCGGGGCGGTGGTGGCGCGGGCGAAGGTGTCGATTGCCGATACGCGGGTGCCGATGCAGAAGATGGAGATGGTGACGGGCGAGAACGGTCATTTTGAGTTCAGGGATATACCCGCGGGGAAATATGCGTTGGAAGGTGCGAGAAGCGGGTACATTACCGCGGGTTATCAGCAGCACGAACAATATTCGACGGCAATTGTGACGGGACCGCAATTTGCAACGGACCAACTTGTGCTGCGATTGATGCCGATGGGGATGATCTCGGGGCACGTGTTGGATGAAGCGGGCGATCCGGTGCGGAGCGCGTCGGTGCGATTGTTCGTGGAGGATCACAGCGAGGGCTTCAGCCGAGTGACGGCCACGGGGGGAGCGAGCAGTGATGATCGCGGATACTTCGACATCGGAGTGCTGCGGCCAGGAACGTATTATGTGTCGGTGAACGCGAAGCCGTGGTACGCGGTGTCTCGTGGAGGCGCAGGTGCAGCGGGAATGGATGGAGGAGGGATTCCGGCGACGCTAGATGTGGCGTACCCAACGACGTATTTCGGAGGGTCGACCGAAGCGGAAAGCGCGGCGCCGATCGAGTTGAAGGGAGGAGAGCACCGGGACATCGATATACGGCTAGCGCCGGTGCCGGCGTTGCATTTGGTGTTTCGATTACCGACGGATCAGGCCGGGCAATCAGGTCGTTTGCGCCTGCCTATGTTGGTTAAGCAGGCATTCGATTCGATGGAGGCTCTGCCGACCGGCGGGTTTCAACAGATGAGGCCCGGAGAACTGGACGTGACCGGGGTTCCGGCGGGTCGATACGAAATGATCGTCGTAAGCCAAGATCCTAACCAGCCGACGGAGATGAGTGAAGTGGATCTGGAGCGCGATGGGCAGGAGTTGAGCAGCACGCCGGGCGAGATGATGGGCAAATTGAAGGTGACGGTGAAGACGTTCGGGGAAGAGCCACCGCCGAGGCAGTTCACCATGGCATTGCGCGACGCGAAGCAGAAGAATGTGGCGTTTCAGATGGGAGATGCGAGCGGGCAGGCGTCGTTTGAGATGGTGCGGCCGGGAAAATATGAGTTGGTGATCGGGGCGCCAGGAAGGCAGTTCGCGGTGACGCGGACGATTGCGGCGAGTGGTGGGTCTGTGGCCGGGCATGACATAACCATTGCGCCCGGGGCAACGCTGGAGTTGACCGCGGAATTGGCCGAGGGCGAAGTGGGAATTGAAGGAGTGGCGACGAAGAACGGAAAACCGGTGGCGGGTGTGATGGTGGCATTAGTGCCGAATCAGCCGGAGGCGCACGTGGAATTGTTCCGGCGGGATCAGAGCGATTTCGACGGGACGTTTGCGTTGCGGGGAGTGATCCCGGGGAACTACACGATTGTGGCGGTGGAAGATGCGTGGGGATTCGATTGGCAGAAACCGCAGGCGCTGGCGCGGTATGTGCAGCACGGGCAGAACGTGATTGTGGGCGAGAAGATGCGCGGGATGGTGCATTTGCCGGAGGCGGTGGAAGTACAAGCAAAGTAAGAGGGCAACTGCGGAAGAAACATGTGGGGAGGGAAACATGGTGGAAGAGAATGTGGAGTTGGGGAGGCGGTGGTTTGAGGAAGTGTGGAACCAGAAGAGGAGTGACAGCATTCGGGAGATGCTGGCGCCGCAGTGTGTTGCGCATGGAACCAGCGAAACGGGCGGAGACCTGCACGGGATCGAGGGCTTTCTGGAAATGCACGCCCGGCTGATCGATGCGTTTCCGGATTTGCACATTCGCGTGGAGGATGCGTTTGGCGCGGGAGACAAGATCGTGGTGCGGTGGACGGGTACGATGCATCATCTGGGAGATGGTTTGGGGATCAAAGCGAGTGGCGCGGAAATTAAGATTGGTGGGATTGGTATGGCCCGGATTGCGAATGGGAAGTTGTGGAGATTTGGGATAGTTGGGATAAGTTGACGATGCATCAGCGGATTGAGGAGGCGGGGCTGGAAAAGGGGGCTACGGCGTAGGGTGCGGCGCGTGCAGAGAGGAAGAGGGATTCCTCGCTCCGAAGACTGCGCTCGGAATGACGGACTTTTTTTTGGCTCAACGCGCTGGGATTGAGATGTTCGCTACGCTCGGGACGACGGTTCTAAGGTGCAGGACGAACTTGGCGTTGGCTGATGGGATAAAACGAGCACATCATTCCGAACGCAGTGAGGAATCCCTCTTGGATCGATCGAAGAGAGATTTCTCGCTCCGCGGACTGCGTTCGGGATGACGGGGGGGTGATTGGCTCAAGACGCAGAGTTGGAAGGGCCGGAGGTGGCCGATCTAAAGTTTGGCCACTACACAGGCTGGAAAAAGCCGAGGGCGGGTGCGGCGGCAGCGTAGGGCGTGAGTTTGGGGGCGGCGTAGTACGGAAGTGGGAGGGAATTGGTACGGGGCAGCTATTTGCGACACAGAGGCGGAGCCGTAGGATGTGGGCATGTGGGACTGGTTTGTCATCGTGGCCTCGAGCGACTTTTGCCTGCACGTGGGAAGAGAATTGGTGCGGCGATTGATCACAATACCGGGCTGGACCGCAAGACTGCAGGGGAATTAAACCAAGTACGGAGGACCGGACGGAATGGCGCTCTTACATTATCGACGGATTGAACGGAGACGCACCGCGCGCGCGACCATGTGCGTGAATTTGCTGGTGCACGGTGTGACCGAGCAAGGGGACAAATTTAAATATTGGACGCGGACAGTGAGCGTGAGCGAGCACGGGGGAGTGCTGGTGGAAGCGGGATTGGCGATGGGCCAGAAATTTTACATTGTGAATGAATATAACGGGAAGAAGGCGACGGCGACGATTGTGTCGATACGGAATACCAAGGAAGGCGAGGCGTTGGCGTCGTTTGAGTTTGAGGAAGGTGTGCAGCGGTTTTGGAGTATGACGTTTCCTGCGGCGGGAGCGAAGCCGCTGCGGAGATTTGTGGCGCGGGTGGCGGAGAAGAACTGAAGGGTTTCGGGGTGACTGGGGCGGACGCGGGAGCGCGGGCGCAATGACCGCGTTGGCCGATCTAAAGTTCGGCCACTACACAGGCTCGGAAGAATCCAAGACAAAAAGAGGAAGAGGGATCCCTCGCTGCGCGGACTGCGCTCGGGATGACAGTGACTTTTTGTGGGCTGACGGGTTCGGAGAAGAGGTGAGGCGTTAGAGCGTAAGACCCCACCCTTCGCAAAAGGCGCGAAGGATGGGCCACCCTCAAGTTCAGGGGACAGTGGCATAACGTGAGAGCGAACAGGGATTCCTCGCTCCGAAGACTACGCTCGGAATGACGGGTTGGGTTGCGTTGTGGCGTGGACCCCTGCGTTGGGTTGTGGTGGGGACCCTTGCGCCAATTCTGGTTGGGGATTAGGCTTTGGGGCATGCGAAAAACTTATTGGATTTGGGTGGTTGTGTTTGCGGTGTGTGTTGGTGTGGGCTCGGCGGTGGTGCGTCTACGAGATCGCGGGCTGGTGTTGGCACAGGGCGCTTACGGGGAAACGAAGGCAGTGTGGAAGGGCGAATGGATTACCGGGGCGGGCGCGCCGGATCGCGATGAGGCGGTGCTGCATTTCCGGAAGGTGATCGAGTTGCCGCAGCGAGCGGTTCATTTTGTAGTGCAGGTAAGCGCGGACAATCAATTTTTATTTTATGTGAATGGGAAACGCGTGGGAACCGGGCCGGCGCGAAGCGATCTGTCTCATTGGCGGTATGAGACGTATGACCTGGGGCCGCTGCTGAAACCGGGGAAAAATGTGTTGGCGGCTACGGTGTGGAATTTTGGCGTGAATGGCGCGGTGGCGCAGATGACCGATCGCCTGGGATTTTTGGTGAATGGAAACGGCGATGCGGAACGCGCGGCGGATACGAACGCGAGTTGGGAAGTGGAACGAGAAAGGGGTCTGGAGACATTCGCCGCGGATTCGGAAGGAGAGTATTTTGCGGCGGGGCCGGGGGAACGCTGGGACGCGGCGAAGTTTGATTGGAGTTGGAATGCGGAAACTGCCGGGAAGGGAACATGGACAAAGGCGGTGACGTTGGGGCGCGCGGCGCTGCGGGGAGATGCCGATGCGTCGACCAATTGGCAGTTGGTGGCGGATCCACTGCCGGGGATGGAGATGAAGCCGGTCTCGTCGGGAAAAGTGGTGCGGGCTACCGGAATCAGCGCGCCGGCGGGATTTCCTGAGAAGAGTTTTGTGGTGCCGGCGCATACCAAGGCGAGCGTGTTGCTGGATCGCGGGGAGTTGGTGACGGCGTATCCGGACTTGACAGTGAGCGGGGGCACGGGGAGCAAGATCCGGTTGACGTATTCGGAAGCGTTGTATGACGCAAAGGGCGGGAAAGGGAATCGCAACGAGATCGAGGGGAAAACGATCAAAGGATTGTCGGATGATTTTCTGCCGAATGGCGGGGCGGCAGTGGAATTCCTGCCGGTGCAGTGGAGGACCTGGAGATACTTGCAGCTGGACGTGCAAACGGCGGGACAGGCGGTGACCATACAGGGATTCAAAACGTGGTTCACCGCGTTTCCGTTTCAGGAGTCCGCGTATTTCCGATCTGACGACGATTCGTTGAAACCGATCTGGGAGATTGGATGGCGAACGGCGCGGCTGGACGCGCACGACACGTACATGGACACGCCGTATTGGGAGAGATTGCAGTACATCGGGGACACGCGAATCCAGGCGCTGATTACGTACGCGGTGACGGGCGATTTCCGGCTGCCGGAAGAGGCCATGGAGGCGTTCAACAATTCGCGAGTGCCGGAGGGATTGACGCAGAGCCGGTATCCATCGTCGCTGCGGCAGATGATACCGACATTTTCGTTGTTGTGGGTGGGGATGGTGCACGACTTTTGGAGGTATCGCGGAGATGCGGCGTTTGTGAAGGGGCAATTGCCAGGGACGCGCACGGTGCTGGATTGGTATTTGCGGCGGCAACGCGCGGATGGATTGCTGGGGCGGATTGAGTGGTGGCCGTTCGTGGATTGGGGGAAGGATTTTGATTTTGGAGTGCCGAAGCAGGAACCGGATGGCGGGTCGGCGGTAATTACGCTGCAATTTATCGAGGCGCTGCGATACGCGGCGGAGTTGGAAGCGGAATATGGCGATGCGCATGTGGCGGAAACGTATCGCGCGGCGGCGGACCGGGCCGCGGCGGGAATTTATAAGACGTGCTGGAACGCGCAGTATGGACTGCTGGCGGATACCCCCGCGCAGAACCATTTTTCGCAACACGCCAACATTTTGGGGGTGTGGTTGGATGTGATTCCGGCGGAGCGGCAGAAAGAGACGTTGGAGAAAATATTGTCGACGACCGATGCAGGGTTCACTGCGTCGGGGCCGGTACCGCCGATGACCGCGGCCACTTATTATTTTCGATTTTATCTGGCGCGGGCGGTGGTACACGCGGGGATGGGCGACGATTATTTGCGATTGCTGGGGCCGTGGCGGCAGATGGTGTCGCTGGGGTTGTCGACCTGGGCGGAGTCGCCGGAGCCGACGCGATCGGATTCGCATGCGTGGAGCGCGCACCCGAATTACGATTTGCTGACAGTCGTGGCGGGAGTACAGCCGGCGAGCGAGGGATTCGCGACCGTGCGGATCGAGCCGCATCTGGGTGCGTTGCATCACGTCGAGGCGAGAGTGCCTACGCCGCAGGGAATGATCGAGGTGAAGTATACGGTGACGGAACAAGGGTTGACGGCCGATCTGGCATTGCCGGGAACGATTTCGGGGAAGCTGGCGTGGGGAGGGAAGGAAGTGGCGTTGCACGCGGGGGGACAGCGGGTGCAGGTGGGGAAGTAGAGCTTTTGAATGCGGGTGAGGTGACAACACCGAGAGATCGGTTTTCTATTGTGCTGCCGCACAGGAAAGATTGCGGCGTTGGATCGTAAGAGTCCCCCACCCTTCGCAAAAGGCGCGAAGGATGGTCCACCCTCAGGTTCATGGGACGGTGGCGTAACTGAGAGCGAAGAGAGATCCCTCGCGCGGCGCTCGGGATGACGGAGGTTTTTGTTTGGGCTCAAGACGCGGGGATTGAAGAGGCCCAGGTTCAAACAGCGAACCTGGGGCGCTCGGTACCCGGCGGCAATACGTTCACGGCAGCTCGGCGTTGGGCTCATCGGTGGGCCAGCGTTTGAAGGCGAAGATCCAGAGGGCGATGACATTCACTAAAGGGATGATGAAGAAGAAGCACCATGCGGCGTTGTGGCCGGTGCGCTTGAGGAGTTTGCCGAACGGCAGCAGAACGATAGCAAGCCAGAACAGTAGGAAGAGACAGGCGAACACCATGAAAGTGGGATAGCTGATCATGCTGCGGATGTCCCAAGAAGTGCCAACCGTCATAATTCCCTCCTGGTTGGGTGAGGAGCGATGGTTGGCAGTTTAGCATGAGCGGTTTTCTCTCCCAGTGGAGGCTAGGTCCAGCCCAGCCTCTCGAACAAAGAGAATACGGAGAGCAACACGTGAGGTCATCAAAGCTATGGCCGGAGTTGCGGTCCTTGCTTGGTTAATGACACCGATAATTTTCGTGGCCGTGGGCGCTGGTTTAGGTCGGCATTTTGAAAAAGAAGTAGAGGGCTAGGAAGAAAAAGATCAGGTCGGGGGACCAGGCGGACAGGAATGGGGGGAGTTGGCCGATGCCGCCCATGGCTTCGGTCAGGGCGGAGAGGGCCCAGTAGGAGATGCCGATGCCGACGCCCAAGGCTAAGCCGCCGACGGCGCCGCGGCTGCCGACGAAAAGAGCGAAGGGCACGGCCAGCATCATGCTGATGGGGGCGATCAGCGGGTAGGCCAATTTCTTGTGAAGCTGCACGGTGAGCGAGGAAACATCGAAACCGGCGGTGCGCAAACCGGCGATGTAGCGGCGAAGTTCGCGCCAACTCATCTGAAACGCCTGGATGACGTCGCGATTGAAATAAGAAGGAGGCTCGGTCATTTCGGGGAGCGAAGTGACCTTGAACGGAGTGTAGCGGGAAACATTGCCGCCCGAGAAATCGCGGACCCATCCGGATTCGAGGGCCCAGGCGTTTTCGTCGGAAAGCCAGGTGGCGCGGGTGGCGAAAACCCGGCGACGCATCTCGTAGGTGGCGGGGTCGAGTTCGATGACGGTGAGGCCACCGAAGAATTTTTCCTTGGGATCGAAAAGATCGTAATTATAAATTTTGGAATTTTCGCCGAAGATCCAGCGTTCGGGACGCCGGTAGGTTTGCGCGGGGCGGCCCTTGATGATGGCGCGGAGTTCGTCCTGGCGCTGGTTGGCGTAAGGGAGATAGGTGTCGTCGAGGATCAGCAGCCCCGCGGCAATGGCGATGCCGGAGAAAAGCAGAGGCATGGCAATGCGATACAGGGAAATGCCGCTGGCTTTAAAGGCGACGATTTCATTGTTCTTGCTCATGGTGCCCATGGTGACCAGGACGGAAACGAGAGCGCCCAGGGGAGTGAATTGATAGACGGAGTAGGGAATGAGGTAGCGGAAATAGTCGACGACGATCATGAACGGGACGTTATGGCGGCGAATGTCTTCGGCGAGTTCGAAGAACGTGAAGATTTCGAACAGGAAGAGGAACGCGACCATGATGAGCAGGAAGTGGTAGAAAAAACGGCGGAGCATGAACAGGTCGATGATCGAGGGGAGACTGGAGTAGGAGGGATGGGAAGATTCGCCGTTGGTGTAACGGGCCCGGACGCGCTTGGTGCGGCGGCGCAGCAGTCGGCGAAACGCGGTGAGACGCGCGAACAGGGCGGGAGTGCGAATGTCGCTGCGATAGCGCTCCATGCGCGGGAAGAGGATGAGAGCGGTGACGGCGATGACCACGTTGGCGGCCCAGATGCCGACGGCGGGAGGAATGACTCCCTGGCGGCCAAAGCCGGCGCCGGTGACCAGAATGAGGTAGTAACCGGCGATGATGACGATGGCCAGGAGCGAACCGGCCGCGCGGCCGCCGCGACGAGGTTGCGCGCCGAGAGGAACGGCAATTAAGGCGAACACGAAACACGCCACCGGGAAAGCGAAACGCTGGTTCAGTTCGACGCGGGCATCGCGCCAGTTGGGGCCGTTTTGATGGAAGAGTCCGGAAAGCGGGCGCTCGGGGAAACTGACGGTGCGCTCCTTGGTGGGGAGCATGGTGGAAAATTCCATGGGCCAATCGCTGCGGCCAAACGCGGTGATGGAGTAATGATCAGGAGTGGAGCGGGAATATTCGTGAGTGGTGCCGTCGTTGAGATGGAGCTCCAACTTGCCGAGGGTAGGTTCGGCGATTACAATCGCATTTTCCGCAAGAGTGATTTGGGAAGTGGAATCCGCGCCGGCTTCGGCGATGAAGACGCCGTTCCAGTGTGTGCCGCTGGCAGCGATGTCGTTGACATACAGGACCAGATGAGGGAAGCGCTCGTCGAAGACGCGAGGTTGAACTGCGAAGGAAATTTGGGAAGTAATGAGAGTGGACTCGATGTCGCGGCCGGTGCGGAGGGAGAGCGGGGCGAGCCAAGCGGTCATCATGAAGGTGAGCAACGCGCCGACTATCGCGAGAGCGCCCACAGGAACAAGGATGCGGCGGCGGCTGATGCCCAGGGAAGTGAGTGCGATGATTTCGCTGTCCATGGACATGCGGCCGAGACCGAGAAGCACGCCAATGAGCACGGCCATGGGGATGGTGAAGACGAGTACGCTGGGGATGATACAGAGGAATAGGATGACGATTTGCGAGGCGGAGCCGGAATGGCGGACGAAAATCTCCATGAGTTTGACGAGCTTGGGGACGAAGAGAACGAAGGTGAAGATGACGAGTCCGAGGAGAGCGTGGCGAACGACTTCGCGGGCGATATAGCGGTCGAGAAGACGCATGGGCAGAAAGGTGAGTGTAACATGGAGGGTGGTGGCGGAGAGGTGGGGCAAGACGCGGGGGGCGAAGAGGGGCCGATCTAAAGTTCGGCCACTACACAAGCCTTGTGAGAGCGGCGGTGCTCAAGACGCAATGATCGAAGAGGGATCCCTCGCGTGGCTGGGGATGACGGGTTTATAGAGGATGGCGAGTTTTATATAGGTGAGGTTGCGGTAGGGAACGGAGAAGATAGGGGAATGAATCGAGTGAATTTGGTGGTGCTGTGGCACATGCACCAGCCACAGTATCGGGACCCGGAGACGGGGACATATGTGTTGCCATGGACGCGGCTGCACGCGACCAAAGATTACTGGGGAATGGTGAAAGTGTTGGAGGAATTCCCCAAGTTTCATGCCACGTTCAACATGGTGCCGTCGCTATGCATGCAGTTGGAAGAATATGCCAGCGGGAAATTCAAAGATCCGTGGTTTGATCTGGCCATTGCACCGGCGGAGAAGCTGAGCAAGGAAGGGAAGCGGGAGATTCTGGACCGGGCGTTTCAGGTGAATCAAGAGCGGTTGATGTCGAGATGGCCGCGGTTTGTGGAGTTGTACGAATGGTCGCGGGTGGCCGGAGGGGCGCAGGCACTGGTGACATTTACGCCGCGGGATTGGCGGGATTTGCAGGTGCTGTCGCAACTGGCGTGGATGGACGAGGAATGGCTGGCGAAGGATGAGGTGATCCACCGTTTGGCGACTCGGGGAACGGATTTTGCGGAGAAAGATAAAGCGGATTTAAAGGCCAAGCAAATTGAGTTGATCGGCAAGGTATTGCCGATTTACCGGGAGGCGGCGGCGCGGGGGCAAATCGAAATCAGCACGACACCGTTTTATCACCCGATTTTGCCGCTGCTGTGCGATTCGGATATTGCGCGAGTGGCGAATCCGTCGACGCCATTGCCACGAAGGGCGTTTCGCAGGCCGGAAGATGCGCGGGAACAATTGCGGCGCGCGAAGGAATATCACGAGCGGGTGTTTGGAGTGAAGCCGGTGGGATTGTGGCCGTCGGAAGGATCGGTGTCCGACCAGGCGATGAGCATCGCGGCGGAAGAAGGCTTTCAGTGGTTTGGGACGGACGAAGGGGTATTGGGACGGACGCTGAACGTGGGATTCTTCCGGGATGCGAATGGAATCGCGGCGAACGCGGATCGTTTGTACCAACCGTGGCGATTGCAATTTCCAGGGATGGAAATTACCGGATTGTTTCGCGACCATCATTTGTCGGATCTGGTGGGATTTGTGTATAGCCGCATGGACAGCGGTTTGGCGGCGGCGGACCTGCATGGGCGGTTGCGGCACCTGGGCGAATCAGTGAGGACGGACGGCAAGCCACTGACGGTGTGCCTATTTCTGGATGGCGAAAATGCGTGGGAATACTATCCGGGAAACGGGCGGCACTTCTTGCAGGAATTTTACCGGCGGATCAGTGAGGATCAGGATTTTCGAGCGCTGACGGTGAGCGAAGCGATTGCGGCGGCGGGAGAGCTGCCAAAGACGAGCGGGATATTTCCGGCGTCGTGGATCAACGCGAATTTTGACGTGTGGATTGGCAACAATGAAGATGTGGCGGCGTGGGAATTGTTGTGGGATGCGCGAGAGGCGTACGCACGGGCCGAAGACGCGCGAAAAAAGGGATGGAACGAAGCACCGACGGAAGAGGGATTGAAGCGGGCCAAGGAATCGTTGCTGGCGGCGGAGGGCAGCGACTGGTGCTGGTGGTTCGGGCCGGAGCACAGCACCGCCAATGATGCGGAGTTTGACGCGCTGTATCGCAAACATTTGACGGGAATTTACCTGGCGCTGGGGCAGGTGGCGCCGGAGGAATTGGCGAAACCGATCAAGAAGAAGCCAGAGCGGGCTTACCAGTTGCCACCCAGCGCGAATCTGAAGGTGAAAGTGGATGGGCTGGATTCGAGCTACTTCGAATGGCTGGGCGCGGGGGTGTATTCGCCGTTGCAACGCGGCGGGGCCATGCACGGGCGAGTCTTTTATGTGAAGGAATTGCGGTACGGATTCGAACAGCAGCGGTTCGTGGTGCGGGTGGAATGTTTTCCGGACACGTTGGCGGAATTGGAGGATCCGGAATTTCGCATCGTGGTGGGGGCGAAAGAAGAGTTGACCGTGGTGGTGAATCTGCAACGCGGGAGAATGAAGGAATTCGCGCTAGAGAAGAATCGCGTGTGTTTGCTGAATCCGGATACGCAGGTGGCCGCCGCGTTTCAGAGGACGTTGGAAGTAGCGATCCGGAAAGATGCGCTGGAGTTGAAGGGAGTGTCGAAGCTTACGTTGGGAGTGGCGCTGTGGCACGGGGGATTGCCGATTGACGTGATGCCGGCGGAGGGCAGCGTGGAGATTCTGCTGGGGGAGGACAATGCGGCTTGGGAGGTGGAGTAGTGGAGCGGGTGTGGACGGAGGCAGGACGCGGGGATTGAAGAGGGATTGCGGCGTTAGAGCGTAAGAGCCCCACCCTTTCTGCAAACTGCGCAGAAAGGATGGGCCACCCTCAAGTTCTTGGGAGACGTCGGCGTAACGTTCGAACGAAAAGGGATTCATCGCAGAAAGCGCGATGGAAAACATTACCTCGCGTTGCTCGGAATGACGTGTTTTTTGTTTTGGGCATGGGCACAAGAGTACGCGGGGAGCACGTTGACTTGGACTTGGGCTGCAAACTAAGATAACCGCCTACATGTCCGACTCTCAGTCTCTTCTTGGCCAAACCATATCGCACTATCGCATCCTAGAGAAACTCGGCGGCGGCATGGGTGTGGTGTACAAGGCCGAGGATGCACGCCTACACCGATTTGTGGCCCTGAAGTTCCTGCCGGAAGACGTAGCGGGAGACGCGCAAGCATTGGCGCGATTTCAGAGGGAAGCCCAGGCAGCATCGGCACTGAACCATTCAAATATCTGCACAATCTATGATATTGGCGAAACGGACGGAAACGCGTTCATCGCCATGGAGTATTTGGAAGGAAAGACGCTGAAGCATGCGATCGGCGGGCGCCCGATGGAGATGGAGACCCTGCTGGACGTGGCGATGGGCGTGGTGGCGGGTTTGCATGCGGCGCACGCCAAGGGAATTGTGCATCGTGACATCAAGCCCGCGAATATTTTTGTGACCGAAGGCGGTCACGCGAAGATTCTGGATTTTGGGTTGGCCAAGGTGCGTGGGCAGAAGGTTGCGACGTCCAGCGGAGACAGCCTGGCAACGCTGGGAGTGGATCCGGATCAACTGACGAGTCCGGGAAGCACGCTAGGAACGGTGGCATATATGTCGCCGGAGCAGGTGCGCGGGAAAGAGCTGGATGCGCGCACGGACCTGTTTTCGTTTGGGGCAGTGCTGTATGAGATGGCTACCGGGCGGCTACCGTTTCGCGGCGAAACTTCAGGGCTGATTTTCAAGGCCATCCTGGATGGAGCACCCACGGCGGTGGTGCGGATAAATCCCGAGGCGCCTCCGGAACTGGAACGCATCATTCATAAGGCGATGGAGAAGGACCGGGATTTGCGGTACCAATCCGCGGCGGATATGCAGTCGGATCTGAAGCGGTTGAGGAGAGACACGGATTCGGGAAAGCTGTCGGCATCGGCGAGGGCCGTGGCGCAGGAAGCAGCGGAGGAAGGGCAAACGGCTTCGCAGGCGAGCGGGGCGTCGCGAGTGTCGACCGCAAGTGCCAGCGGGATGGCCGCGGCGGAAAGCGGCGCCGGCAAGAAGAAATTGTTGATTGGTGTAGCGGTGGCGGTGGTGGCGCTGCTGGCGGTGGGATTCGCGGCGTATCACTTTGGCGGAGGAGGGAAGAACAGCGCTGCTCCGGGAAAGATCACGCAGATTAGTCACTGGGATAAGCTGATGGACGGGGCGCGGCTTTCGCCGGACGGACATACCGTGGCGTTCAGTTCGCCGGTCAGCGGGATCATGCAGGTGTTCGTCATGTTAGCGTCGGGAGGCGAGCCGCTGCAATTGACGAGTGACGAGGACGATAAGTTTGTGTCGAATTTCTCTACAGACGGAACCGAGATTTATTACGAAAGAGTGTTCGGTGGAGAAACGTGGGTGGTGCCGACGCTGGGTGGAAGCTCGAAAAGAGTGCTGACGGGATTTGCGTCGGTGCCATCGGTGGATGGCAAGTCGATCTACTATTCGAAAATGAGAACCAGGGCGGTTTTTCGTGCGGATCGCACCTGGATGGGAGAGGAGCAGGTGGCAGCGCTCGAGGCGAAAGCTTGGCCGGTGACACGCATCCTGCCCTATCCCGATGGAAAGCGATTGCTGGTCATTACGGCGAGCACCATATCTACGTTGGAAGAGTTCCATGCCTATTTGATCGAAATCGGGAAACAAGCAGTGGAAGACTTGGGGCAATTCGAGGGCGAAGGGCCGGACGTGGTTTGGAGTGAAGCGGGAAAGAGCGTGCTGTGCGGGCGAACGGTGAATGGACTGACGAACATCTGGAAGATGGACTTGGGAGACAAATCTTTGGTGCAGGTGACGTTTGGACCTGGGCCGGACCGGTCGCCCATGCCCGACCCAGGGAGCAAAGGGATTTATGTCGTGAATGGAAAGTCGAGCGGGTATTTGACGGCTTACAACACCAAGACGAAGGCGTCGGTGGACATTGCGGGGGAGAATGCGACGCAGCCGGCGATCTCCCACGATGGGAAGAAAATGATGTACATCACGGTACCCTCACGAGATCGGAATGAATTGTGGGTAACGGATATCGACGGGGGAAATAAGACGAAGCTGGCGCAGGGTCCAGCGCTGGCAACCACGACGTGGGCACCCGACGATGCGTCTTTACTGTTTTTCGCGGAACAAGAAGGAAAGCCGACGAAATTTTATAGCGTGAAGCCGGACGGAAGCGGAATGAAGACGTACACCGCGCCGGAGACGCTGACCATTCAGTCGGTCCTATTGAGTGCGGACCAGAAAACATTGTTTGTGAATGCCGCAGAGCGCGGCGCGAGGGAGACATCGATCTGGCGGGAGAGCGTGGAGGGATCGACGCTGGAAAAAATGGTGGAGGACTGCGGCCTTGCGTTTGACGTTGCGCCCGATGGGAAGTATCTGCTGAGTTGGACTGGCGGGGAAAAGCGCGGGATTTATTCGGTGTCGATCGCTGAGCGGAGTTGCACGATGCTGGTACCGAACGTGGGGACCTTTGGAATCAATGGCGAGAAAGACGGGAAGTCGTTTTTGTATGCAATTCCGGGAAGAAAAGACGTAACGATTTACCGGCAGAAGTGGGAGAGCGGGAAGGCGGTCGGGCCGCCGCAAGTGGCGTTGACCTTACCGTTTGCGTTTCCGCTGGCGTCAGGCGGGAATGCGTACGATTTTTCGAGAGATTTAACCACCGTGGTGTATGCGCGTCCCGGTGGCCATGCGGAGCTGTATCTTCTGAATCAGAAATAAATTCTCACGTGTAGGCAGTCACCTGTTCGAGCGAAGAGGGATCCCTCACTGCGTTCGGGATGACGTGGTTTTTGTTTTGGGCGCAAGACGCAGGGATCGAAGAGGCGCAGGGCATTTTATCTTGGGTGCTGTCGTTCACAAGAAAACATAAGAAAACTGAGAAAAGCTAGACTCCCAGAGCTTGTGAGGCCAACTGGGTGCCTTCGATGCGGCTGCGAACTTTGGCGAACGCGGTTTCGCGGGAAGTCGACGTGTCATCGGCAAACGGGGAAAAGCCACAGTCGTCGGTGGTGCCGAGCGCTTCGAGCGGGATGAGTCCGGCGGCTTCGAGCACGCGATCTCGCACCTGTTCGGGCGTCTCTATTTTTGGATCAATTGGATCGATCACGCCAACGAAGAGAATCTGGCCAGGTCTAAGAAGGCCTTTGGCGGTTTGCAGCACTCGGCGGCGATCCGCTTCGCTGGCCAACTGAATGTAGAAGCGTCCGACATTTAGTTGAAACAGCAAGGGGAGGAGACTCACATAGTCCACATCAGCGCTATGAGTTGAGTCTTGATCGCCACCTGGGCAGGTATGAACGCCAATGCTCCGGCGCTGCTCGGAAGTGAAGCAGTCGAGCACACGGTTGTTCAAGTCAACGAAGGCTTTCAGGAGGCCGGCGGAAGGATCGAGCTTAAGAGCCAATCTGCCCTCGGTGAAGTCAATCTGTACGCAAGGAGCACCCGCATCCAGGCACTCTTGTATGTCCTTTGCCGCTTCGCCCACAAGATCGCCAAGGAAAGCATCGCGCGAATAGTTGGAAAGGCCGTTCTGTGGATAAAGCAAACTCAGCGCCGATGCCGAAATCACAGCCTGTTTTACAGGCCGGTGAGCATACCGCTGGGCGGCTTTGAGGTAAGTCGCTGCATGAACGCCATATCGAAAAGGACCAGCCGTTAATCTCGGTAGTTGCCGTGTGTGTCCGTCCGCGAATGGAATGACGACGCCGTCAGCGGCTAGATTATTGAGCCCACTGAGAGGGTAGGTAGCGAAGCTGGGTTTGGTCTGCTCACCGTCGGTGATGATTGGTGAACCCGTCTGTTCAAAGCGTGCAACGGTATCGCGCAGGGCCGCGTCCTCGGCAGCGAGGAGCTGTTCCCGGGAAATCTTCCCGATCGCGTGTTGGTGCAGGGCCTCAAGCAAGTTTGCAGGGCGCGGGATACTACCGATCGGTTCCGTTGGGATAGGCATAGGTTACATTGTCACACTGCTGGCAACTGCAAAATGGATTTCTGCCGAGCAAAAAGTTCAGCCAGACGCGCCACGAGCTTTCGGGGCACAGTAGAGCGGAAACTTTCGACCAGCAATACTACAAAAATACTACAGACATCGCCCGGCTCTCCTTATACCTTCTGGGCTTCCGTCCAAGCGCCTGGTGTCGGCTCGGCACGGGTACCGCGAAAGGCGTTGGGGAAACTCCGTAAGATTGGGTTCCGGTCGCATCGAATAGGAGGCACTAAAAATGAAATTCACATCAGCAATTTTGAAAGCGGTACCTTTCGTTCTGCTGGCGACAGCAGTTTGCATGAGCGCCGCCGACACCGCAACCGTAACAGTGAAGGGTTACGTTTTAGACTCCGCCTGTGCGTTCACGAAAGACCTTAGCAAACCCATTAGCAAGCAATGTGCAACTTCGTGTGCAAAAGCCGGCTCGCAACTCGTGATTCTCGGCGACGATGGAACCATTTACTGGCCGATCGCCGACACGACGCCATCGTCCGGGCAGAACCCTAAGCTTCTGCCGTTTGCTGGAGACAAGGTAGTCGCAAGCGGCAAGGTTTACCAGCGAGGCGGTTCCAAGGCGATCGTCATTGAGAAGATCGAAGCGCAAGCAGCGCACCAGTAGAGTTTAGGTCGGCCGCCAGGGGGATGAAGTCGCCAAGAATAGAGCGACCAATCTCAGTACCTCGGTAGAGGAAACAATCCACCCACCGCGGCTTGCACTCACAGAACGGGGAAGAGGTGATTGCTTCTGTACGCATGCTCCGCTTTATACAAGGCAACTCGCTGCCGAATCTCCCCGGCCTGCTCCGGTGTGGCCAGCAACACGGCGCGATCCGCGGTGCGGACCGCAGCGTCAAACTGCCCGTTTTCGGCATAGGCTGCCGCTAGTGCATCCAGAGAACGCGCGTCTTTTCCCCCGGTAGCCTGTACCGCACGCAACGCCAACGTCAGTGCCTCTTTGCCGCCGCGCACTCCATCGTTCGCGGAAGTCGCCAGCACCCAGGCCATGTGACGAAGTGCGGGCACGCCATCCGGCATCAGTCGCAGCGACTCCCGCCACTGTGAAAGCGCGGCCTCCACGTTTCCACTCTCGTAGAGCGCATCCCCAAAAATAGCGTGGGCGTCGGCTGAATTCCGATCAAGTTCCACGGCGTTCTGCAGATGCGGCAGAGCTTCCCGGCTGGCGCCTTGCGCCACCAGCGCTCGCCCGAGGTTCACCTGTATCCCGGCGGACTTGCCACCCAATGCAATCGCGCGCAGAAATTCCGCTTGCGCTTCCGCCGGCCGGCTAGACTCGAGTAGAAACACTCCATAGTCGTTGTGCACCGCGGGATTTTGGGGTTCGACTTTAAGCGCTTCCTTCAGTTTCAATTCCTGGGCTTCCCGCAAATAGGGGCCGGCTTCCTCCCCTCGGCCTGCCAGCAGCAGCGCCGCGCCGAGATTGCCGAGCGCCAGCCCGTCCTTGGGGCGAATCTCCAGCAACTGTTTCCACACCCGGATCGCTTCTCCGTATTGCGCCTGCTTTTGGTAGTACATGGCGCGGTCAAACAGCTTGAAATACTCCACCACTGGCCCGCCCAGCGTGCGCATTTGCTCCGCAGGAATATTCACGAACTCCGGCAGATTCACCGCGCGGTTGGCTGCGGTCGCATTCTCGATGAGGATTGCTGGACTGTCATTGCCCTCGGCGTCGATATGGGTCAGGTACATTCGGGTGTATGGCGATTGCCGCTTCGAGGAAAACACCAGCCAGCGGCCATTGGGCGAAAAACTGTGCCACGAGTTCATGGGCGCCCGGTTCGCCTGCAACCGCCGCGCCTTGCCCCCCTCGGCGGGCACGATGTAAAGCTCGCTGTCCGGTCGCATCAGCAAGCCATTTCGCGCCTTCACGAATACGATCCACCTTCCATCCGGCGAAATTTTTGGAAATGAGTTGCTCATGCCGTTCTGCGACGCACCTTCGATCGGCTCGGCGGTCCCACCTTGTCCGTCGCGAAACGGTATGCGATACAGATCGTACTGAATCTGCGTCTCGTTGGGATCGTTGGCAAATCTCGCCGCTGGAGCTCCCGCGGCATTCGGTTCCTGGGCCTTGGCTCGCGCAAACACCACATATTTTCCATCCGGACTCCACACTCCGCCCATCTGCACGAAGCTTGGATCGTCCGCCCCGGGCAGCGGGTGAAGAATTCCTGTCTTCCTGCTGTACCATGCCAGAATGCCGCGGGTCGGAAAAAACACTTGCAGGAAGCGGTAACCCGGGAAGTTCGCTACGTAATAATTGCTGTTCGGCAAGTTCGGCGGCCAGTCGATGGTTGTCAGCACGTAGTCCCCGTCCGGCGACACTTGCGACATGAATCCGATCCGCAAATCCCCCTTAAGCGGCCCTTTGTTTGTGCTCCATTGAATGACATTTTCTTCGCCGATTCGCGTGTTTTTCTGTACCGGCGTGAGCGTGTACATCCCTCGATTGTGCTGCAAGCCGTCCAGGTCCATCCCCAGTGTCTTGCCATCGTTAGAAAAGGAATGGCAGTTGGCGCACATCGGCAAACCTTCCAGCAGCAAGCGGCTTCGTGGCTCGGCGATATCGCGGATCCGCCAGGCGATTAACCGCACGGCCCCCGCGGCCAAAGGCTGGATTACGCCGGTCTGCATTTCCGTCGGCATCAGTGGCACGTCGCGATAGAAGATCGGAGCGCCTACCGCATCTTTCGAGGTGTGAATTGTTACTTGCCCGCTGGAAACTTCTCGCGCCCCGCTCAGACCGGTAAATGTCAGCGTGGCGGTTTGATGTTTCTTGATCGACTCCCAGAGGGAGGTGCCGGGCGACCACGTGTGCGCGGCCGCTTCCTCGGCGGTCAGCTGCGGCGGTAGGTTGGCCTCACTGACGCAATCAGGATCGCTCGCGCCAATCTTCATACGGGGGCCGTCCGAGGTGGTGTGCAATGGCGCCGTGCGGTCTTCGAAGGAAATGTCGATGCGCCAGCTTAAGGCATCGGGCGACGCGTCTCTCCACACAAACGTGGGCGGAGCGATCTCCGGCGGAAAGATGGATCCCTCTTCGGGATAATCGATGGTGATCTTATCCGGCGTCCCCAACAGCAGGCCTGCCACCGGAATTACCGCGAGGTATCGAAACAATCTCCCCAAATTGCCCACCGCGTTGCTCACGTCCCATTATCTCATCGCGACGATGCACAGAGTGGACGGCAATGCCCCTTATATCTTTGCTACTGGTATTGGTAATGTGGGCCGTATCGCTGGTTTCATTACCCAAAGGGCATGAGCAATGCTGGTCCAGATGTATGCCGCCATTTGGCTTGATTACTTTGTAATGAGTGTTTAATATGTTCTAAAGTATTCGTGAAAATTGTGCGCGGCGCAACGTTTTCATTTTGCGACCGACTTGCATGGGAATTTCCAAGAAACGGAAAAGCAGATGAAGCTTCTGCGCTGTCTTGCAGCGATGTGCTTTTTAGCAGGAACCTGTCACGCCGCCCAGTTGCCGGAATACTATCAAACCATCAACCGCGTGACGTGGCTGACGCAGAACAGCGATGCGATTTTGCCGACGTGGACTGCACTCGGAATGACCGATATCCACAAATACGCGAAGATCAAGGCCGTGGGAACGGATCATGGCAAGCCCGCGACTATCTATAGCGCGCAGGTTACCGGACGCCTCGGAAACCTGACCGTCAATTTTCTTCAGCCCGCCAAAGGCCAGTCGAACTCCTACGATGATTTTCTGGAAAAGCATAAGGACGGAATTTTTTCTGTTGTCCATGAGGTGCCCACCAAGGAGGCCATGGACAAAGAGATTCAGCGCATGGCTGGGCTCGGAGTAAGTGTGCTGCAGCAGGTTACGATGGAAATCGACCACACGCCGGTGACCTACACCTACTTCGACACGGAGCCACAAGGCAAATATGTTCTTGGCCTGGTGTACTGGCCCGGCGGAGCGCCCAAGCCTCTGGAGCAGAAAACCGTTTCGCACATCGCTCCTGTGGTTCGCGATGCGGCTGCGGTTCGGGAGTTCTGGCAGAAGCTGGGCTTACCTGGCTTCGAGCTGGAGCATGCTATGCCACGCGAGGATTCGCGCTATCGAGGCCAGCCACTTTTGCTGGCGTTTGATGTGGGCTTTCAGCGGCTCGGCTCGATTAGTTATGAGTGGATCCAGCCGCCATCCACTCCAGCGAATATTTATGACGATTTTCTGAAGCGCCATGGCGAAGGCATCCAGCACATCGGCATGCCGGTAGAGGATCTCTCCAAAGCTACTGCCGCCTATGAAAAACTGGGATTTCCGGTGTGGCAGGCCGGAGCATGGGGGGATGTTGGAAAGCCTGATTCCGGGCAGTACCACTATATGGACACGGACAAAATCGGTGGAGTAAGTGTGGAGCTGATCCACGCGTATTAACCCGAAGGGCCTCGAAACGCCAAGGTGCGAGAGAGTTTTCGATCATCGCCCCGTGGCGAATCACGTCATTTGGCCGAAGCTGAAGCAAATTTAGCGAAGAGGGATCCCTCACGTAGCTCGGGATGACTGGTTTGTGTGTGGCCTCAAGACGCGGTGATTGAAGAGCCCAGGTTCGAAAAGCGAAGCTGGGGCACCCGGCAAGTGATGGTGGTAACCGCGTTAGCCGGGACGCAGAAGAGTCAGTTGTGTTTTTTCAGTACGGGCGCTTGCGTTTCATACCTATGTTTCAGGATGTAGTAGCTCCCCAGAGCATCCTCCAGATATTTGCCTCGCTCCGCAAATGCCGCGGCCAGCATCAAGATCGTTGCAGTAACCACGCGTGGCCCAGAGACGGGGGTGCTGCCCTTGCTGAGATAGATAATCTATTATCATGTATAACAGCAATTTGTTATTGTCAATGTTATAATAAAGCCGAGAGATCGACGAGGAGGTGAACTATGGTACTCGGCGATCGGTTGCGGGGCATTCGCGAAGCGAAACGATGGTCACTCGAGGACATTGAGGAACGTACCGGCCTGACGCGGTCCTATCTGTTGCGCGTCGAGAATGGCCATTCCGTCCCGAGCATGGAAATACTGGACAAATGGGCTGCGGCACTCGGTGTGCCGGTGTGCCAGGTATTCTACGAGGGTATCCAACCAACCGTATTTGTAAATCTCCCAAACCGACTAAGTGCTGACGATGTTGTTCAGGCTAGCTTGCAGAAAATGATCGGCGTGCTGGCGAAGAAGTCTTAATAGATTAAGAGGCGGGGATTGAAGAGGGATCCCTCGCGTTGCTCGGGAATGACGTGGTTTTCTTGGGAGGTTTTTTGTTTGGGCGCGAGAGAGGAGGCAAGACGCGGGGATCGAAGAGACCTAGGCTACCGGGAAACGATGAAGCGAAGCGGGAGTGAGTGTTAGACTCCGGCCATGACCTTTCGCATTGGCAGGGTGAGGCTGGATAAGTCTGCGGGGCCTGTTCGGCGTTGGCTGCAGTACGCCTTTTACGACTGGCCCAGCGAAATGCCCACATTTAAACGGGTGATGACGTATGTGGGTCTTGTGCTTCAGGGATACTCTATCTATTTTGCGTTGATGTGGACGGTTCATTTGCCAAAATGGATGGCGCCGTATTTCGTGTTACTGCCGAGGCGGCCAGCCAGCTACGCGTTCGTGATCCTGCTTTTTTACGTGGGGCTGAGGATTCAGAATGCCATGCTGACTTCCGAGTTTGTTCGCAAGACGCAACTGGAAACGGATCAAATTGCGGCTCGAGAGATTCAGCAGACGCTGCAACCCGGAAAACTGAAAGAGCTGCCGGGGTATGATGTGGACACGTTCTACAAGCCGTTGCGTGAGGTGGGTGGCGACTACTTCGACGTCATCGAGTTGCCTTCCAATCGCATGCTGTTGGCGGTGGCAGATGTGTCAGGAAAGGGAATGCCCGCAGCGCTGCTGGCGGCAAATATCCAGGCGCTGGTGAGGAGCATTGCCGCTGTGGAGTCCTGCCCGCAGGCCATCGCGCAACAGATTAACAAACACCTGAGTCGATACACGCCAGTGGACCGGTTTGCTACGGCCGTGTTTATTGCGCTGAGTCCGGATTCAGGGGAATTGAGGTACGTGAACGCCGGTCACAACGCGCCGATTGTGTCTTGCGGCGGTTCTACGACACGTCTGGAAGTCACAGGCCTGCCTCTGGGACTGTTTGCCGAAGCACAGTTCGAGACAGGGACCACGGTGATTGATCCGGGTGGCACGCTGCTGGTATTTTCCGACGGCTTGCCGGACTCGATTCAGGGGGAGCATTCGGAAAAGCGCTTGTGCGATGCTTTCGGCGGTAGCGCGGGAGAAACCATGGGGAATCTCAAAGCACTCATCAATCCGAAATTTAACGAAGATGACGTGACTATCTTGCTGGTAAGGCGCATGCCCGCGGGAGAAGCCAGTGAAGAGGGGAAGAGGGATCCCTCGCGTTGCTCGGGATGACTGTTTTTGGTTGGGCGGCCAGGGAATATTCCCTGGCCGCCTGGCGGGAGATGAAGGTTCGAAAGAACGGGGGATTAGTGGTTGAGTAGGGAGAAGGTGGTGGATGGGGTTGGGGGCTGCGATTGGGTTGTGGCGATGGAGTTGGCGTTGGCCTGGTCGCGTTGTTTTTGGGTCATGACCTGAGTTAGTTGGCGGAGGCGGGTGGCGCCGGAGGAATCGCCAGCGGCGATGGCGCGGGTGTACCAGGTGTAGGCAGCTACATAATCGAGGGGAACGCCTTGGCCTTGTTCGTAGAGGAAGGCGAGATTGGTTTCGGCGCCGGGGAGATTTTTGGCGGCGGCGAGACGGACCAGGCGGGCGGCTTCCTGATAATCTTGCGGGACGGCAATCCCATAAAAATAAAAGTAGGCGAGATTGTCCTGGGCGGCGGGCAGACCGGAATCGGCAGAGGCGCGAAGCCAGCGGACGGCTTGGGTGTAATCGCGTTTGGTGCCGGAGCCCAGGTAGTACATCGAGGCTAGGTTGATTTGGGCAGTGGGTTCGCCTTGCTGGGCCGCGGTGAGATACCAGTGGAACGCGGTGTTGAGATTTTTAGGGACGCCCAGGCCATGCTGGTAGAGCGAGGCGAGATTGTTTGCGGCAGTGGAGTGGTGGTGTTGTACGGCGGCTTCGTAGTAGTAGAGGGCTTGCGGGTAATCGCGTGTAACGAATTGGCCGTGCTCGTAGAGGTAGCCGAGGTAGAACTCGGCATCGGCGTTATTTTGAGCGGCGGAGGCCTGCAAAAGTTTGATGGCGGTTTGCAGGTTCGCGGGGGATGGGTTGTGGGCCAGGAGGAAGTGGGCGTATTGGTATTGGGCGGCGGGTTCGCCCTGTTCGGCGCGCGACTGAAGAACCGAAATTGTGGACGATGCATTTTGCGGCGATTGCGGAGCGGCCTGCGTGGCAACCGCCGCGAGAATCGCGAAGAGTAGTGCGACGAAGCTGAAGAAGTGGACGAGATTCAATTTTCGAGAGCGCATAGTTTTTTCCCCTTGAACCCGATGGTTTGGTTTGTTGCGAGTTCGCATCGGCGATGAAGCCGGCGGCGAATTCGCATGCACCGGAGCACACCACCGCGAAGGCGCGGATGAATTCGGGTCGCGGGGCTCATGAATGGGACGAGGCACACGACTGCCGGCACGCCGAAACGCGTGATGAACTCAGTTGTTCCACTCGGCTTGGGTGTTACAGGTATAACGAAGCGAAGGGGGAAAAAGTTTGGTTGGGAAGTGTTAAAAAGTGAAGAAATGCGGGGATTTGTGGTGGGTACCTGTGGGAAGGCCACAGGATGGGTTGGTGGGGTGGTGAAGGGTTGGAGACAAGACGCGGGGAGGGAAGAGGACCAGGTTCGAAAGGCGAACCTGGGGCACCCGGCGGAGAAGAGAGAGTGGGGCGTTAGAGCGTAAGACCCCACCCTTCGCAAAAGGCGCGAAGGATGGGCCACCCTCAAGTTCATGGGGATGGTGGCGTAACGCGAGAGGCAAGAGGGATCCCTCACTGCGTTCGGGATAACATGCGTTTTGTTTGGGCTCAAGACGCGGTTCGAAAGGCGAACCTGGGGCAGGCGGGTGTTTGGTTGGGGTTCAAGATGCCGCGATTCGAAGAGGTCGATCTGACAAGTTTTTGGTGCTGGGTTATACTCGGGACATTCGACAACTTGTCGATATCGGCGATTTCGCCGAGAAGGAGGTGATCCAGTGAGGTACGGTTTACGTTGACGCAGTAAGAAGAGGCGCTTGTGAAGTTGCCGAGCGCCTCTCTCCTTTTGTCTTTTGTCCCGCCGCTTGAAAAATCGTAAATTTGGACATCGAGCCGGTAAAGTCCGGTAACCACGACTTGATTCGCTAACAGGCGGAATTTAATTCGTTGGCGGCTACGCGCAACTACGGCGCCGGCACAGAGTGTTACGCCTCATGCGACTGGTGGCGCGGATCCGTGCCCGGGTAGCAGCTTCGATCTTGTGGTGGTTTGCAGGTGTGGCAGAAACGATTATGCTGGAATGCGTTGAAAGCATAGCTGGGGCGCATTTGTGCGGGAAAGAGCGAGAAGGGCGATGCGGGTGGGTATGAGACGTTGGGCGGGACTAATCGTGGTGGCGGGAATTGTTTTGGCGCCGATGTTCGCGCAGGAGAAGGCTGGCTCCAACGAGGAGGCGGCGATTTATGACGTTGGGCGGGAAGTGACGCTGATCGGGACGGTGCAAACGTTCACTGCTGCGGCGCAAACGCCGCCGCTGGGCGCACACTTGATGCTGCAAACCAGCAGTGGCGTGGTGGACGTGCACGTGGGAGACGCGCGGCTGCTGCGAGCCAGTCAATTCACGATTCAGAGCGGGGACACGCTGCGAGTGGTTGGGGAAACGCTGGACTACGGGAAGGGAACTCAGTTTGTCGCGCGGCTGCTGCAGAAGGGCACGCAAGTGTTGGCGGTGCGAAGCGTGCGCGGGTTCCCGCTGTCGTATATGGCGCCGCGAAATGCGGCGGCGAGCAAGCCTGCGGGGGGCGGTTCGTGAAGAGTCTGCTCTGTGGAGCGCTGGTGCTGCTGGGGCTGACCCTGCTGGCGTGCGGCAGCGGGAAGATCACTCCGGCGCCGCCCTCGGGTCAATTCTCGAATGCCAGCCTGAAGGGGCAGTATGCGTTTTCGATCAGCGGCCTGGATCTGAACGCCGCGTACTTCGCGCAAATCGGTTCGTTCACGGCCGACGGGGTGGGGCACATTACCGGCGGATTGCAAGACGTATTAAACCTGAGCACCGGCCAGCCTGCGTCCGTTGTATCCATTTCCGGCGGAAGCTACCAAATCCAATCGAACGGAGTGGGTACGCTCACGCTGAATGGCTCAGATGGCAGCGTGTTGCAGTTAAGCCTCACGCTGCAATCCCCGTCCACCGGCTTCCTGATTGAGACGGACCTGAACGCGGCGACCAGCGGCAGCGTGAATCTGCAAACCAGCTCGAATTTTTCAACCAGCGCGCTGGCGTTTCCTTACGTGTTCCAGCTTTCCGGTGTGTCCTTCCAAAATTCAACGGCGGCGCCCATCGCGATGATCGGGCAAACGGTCCTGAATGGCAGTGGTGGCATCACCGGTGGGGTCATGGATACAAACGATGGGCATAGCGAGACTCCATCGGGCGCAACCGCGATTTCGCCCGGTACCTACGCGCTGGATGGCAGCAACGGCAGCAGCTTTGGCCGGGGCGCGCTCTCGTTCAGCGGGCGTACGTTTGCCTTCTATATTGTGGACTCGACGCATTTCAAAATGCTGGAGGAAGACACGCTGGGCGGCGATGCGGGAGACGCCTGGCAACAAGCGGCAACCATTCCCACTGAAAACGCTCAGTTCAGCGGCAGTTTTGTGTATCTCATCGGCGCGGGCGTTTCTACTCTGGGTTCCGAGGGGCCGGTCGACCGCGTTGCGCGCTTCACCTCGGATGGATCGGGCAATATCTCCGCCGTTTCGCTGGACGATAATAATGATGGGCTATACACGCACATTTCTCAGGGCTCAAATATTTCCGCAGCCACCTATAGCATCGACAGTACCTATACAGGGAGCGGCCGCGGTACGTTTACCTTCAAGGCCTCCGGGCAGGGTACCTTTGTCGACGTGTTTTATATGATTTCGCCAACGCAAGGCGTGGTTTCGGAGACTTCGCGCGGGATCATCGGAACCGGCCCAATTTTGGCGCAGAGCGGCGGACCGTTCACTTTGAGCAATGCTGCGGGAACCTTTGTGACACTGTGGACCGGAGAGCAATTGAGCTATCAGGCCTCGGTGCCGTATGCCGAAGAATACGTCGCGCACTATACGCTGGGCACCACAAATTCCAGCAACATTTCTGGAGTGATCAGCTACGTGGAGTTGGGGATCAGTTCGAAAACGGTGTATGCCGGAGAGGGCTTGGCCGGAACACTGACGATCAATAGTCCCAGCACGAACAATAATCATTACCAATTTGCGGTCGGCGGACCGTCTCCGGTTACCGTGAATTTTCAGGCGTACTTTGTAAACGCAAGTACGGTTCTCATGGTGTGCTCGGACAGCACAAGAACGACGGCGGGGATGATCGTTGCGCAGCAGTAATCTATAAATCCACAAAGCCAGCGTAAAGATGATTCAGTTTATTGGAACTCGGCGATGACGCTTCAGTTCGCGGGCCGAATCTGCTCGCTCAATAATTTTTCCACTCGCGCAACGTCTTCCGGCACGTCCACATGCACGCTGTCGTGAGGCACTTCAGCTACACGGATACGCCAGCCGTTTTCCAGCCAACGAAGCTGTTCGAGTTGCTCGACTTTTTCCAATTCGCCCTGAGGCATGGTGGCATATTCGATCAGGGCATCACGCTGACAGGCATAAAGGCCGAGATGCTTCCAATATTGGACGTGCAGTTTCTGCTGGGTATCGCGGATCCAGGGGATGGGAGCGCGAGAGAAGTACAAGGCATATTCGTCGAAATCGAGAACAGCTTTGACCACGTTAGGATCCATGATTTCGTTGGCGTGGCGAATCAAAGTGACTACCGTGGAGACCTGGGCAGGGGGCTCTTCCAGCAAGGCGCCGACCGCGGCGTCGATGGATAGAGGATCGATGAGCGGCTCGTCGCCCTGGACATTGACGAAAATATCGCCGGCTTCCTGAACAGCCACTTCGGCGATTCGTTCGGTGCCGGTTCGATGATCGGCGCGGGTCATGCGGACCTGACCGCCGAACGCCTGCACGGCCTGCACAATGCGCTGGTCGTCGGTGGCAACAATCACGTTGTGAACGGTTTGGGCGTGGCTGGCGCGCTCGTACACGTGCTGGACCATGGGCTTTCCGCATAGCGGTACCAGCGGTTTGCCGGGCAGGCGCGTAGACGCGTACCTTGCGGGTATTACCACTACTACTCGCGGGTCTGACATGGAATGACTCTCCAACGCGGAGTGGACTCGTGCCTGATGCTAGCATAAGCCGCCATCGGGTAAAAATATTGTGACTTTCAGGTGCCGGGGGCTTGCCTTCGCGATACCCGGTGCTATTATGTGCATACCGCGCGGCCCTCTCGGAGGAACCGGGAGGATGGGGGAGCCGTTGAAACGCGTTTGGTGCAAGACCGGGGTCATTCTTCAACTAGCTGCACGTAGCCCCCTCGCGTGGCTGGCCTTCTTTTGTGTGGCAATTCCGCTGTTAGGCCAGGAAAATCCTCCTCCACCTTCCCGCGAACCTGCACCCGTGCCCACCGTCCGTGCCGTGGACCTGGGGCACGATACTCCCTCGGTAAAGATCCAACCGGGAAAAGTGATCAAAGCGGAAGTGGATTTGGCTTTGGTAAATGTAACCGTGACCGACCCTTACAATCGTCTGGTGACCGGCCTGGAGCCCGACAATTTCCGGGTATTTGAAGACAATGTCGAGCAGGAAATCGTGAGTTTTTCTTCTGAAGACGTACCGATTTCCATTGGAGTGATTTTTGACTTCAGCGGCAGCATGGCCAATAAGGTTGATAAAGCTCGCGAGGCGGCCCTGCAGTTCTTCAAGACCGCCAATCCTCAGGACGAATTTTTTCTGGTGAGCTTCAATGAACGAGCGGAGCTGACCAGCGCGTTCACCAACAGCGTCGAAGATTTGCAGACCCGCATGATGTTGAATTCTCCCAAGGGTAGAACGGCGCTGCTGGACGCGATCTACCTCGGTCTGAGCCAGATGAGGGGTGCACACAACGCCAAGCGCGCCTTGCTCATTCTTTCCGATGGAGGGGATAATCATAGTAGGTACAACGAAAACGATATCAAGCGGCTGGTTCGGGAGGCCGATACCCAGCTCTATGCCATCGGGATTTACGACCCGCTCGGATATCGCAATCGTACGCCGGAAGAGCTCAACGGGCCTTCGCTGCTCGCCGAAATTACGGAATTAACCGGAGGGCGGGTGTTCGCCGTCGAGCATTTAAATGATCTGCCGGACATTGCGTCCAAGATCGGCATGGAGCTGCGCAATCAATATGTACTGGGATACCGACCAAGCAATCACGTTCACGACGCGCGTTGGCGCAAGATTAAGGTTAAGCTGCGCGCGCCTAAAGGCCTGCCTCCCCTCACGGTCTACGCCAAGACCGGGTATTACGCCCCGGCGCACTGAGACCCGCGGATTGCCGGCGCTCGTGCGTTTTACCACCTTATTTGGCTTCTTCTTTGTAGTGTGTGCGGGCAACGTGCTCGCGCAGATTCCGGTGACCACGCCGCCCCCTCCACCGCCTGGTCTACCACCGCAGACCCAGAAGCAGCCCGATGTCCCCGAAAACAAGCAAGGGCGCATTGCTCTGAACGTGAACCTGGTGGTGCTGCATACCAGCGTGTTGGACGATCGCGGCAAGTTTGTGGAAGGTCTTACCGAGGATAATTTTCGCGTTTACGAAGATAAGGTGGAACAGAAGATTTCGGTGTTCAAGCGCGAAGACATTCCGGTCAGCATGGGTTTGGTGATCGATAACAGCGGCAGCATGCGCGACAAGCGTCCCCGGGTGAATGAGGCGGCTCTCACACTGGTGCAGAGCAGCAACCCGCAAGACGAAGCCTTTGTCGTCAATTTTAACGACGATTTCTACCTGGACTTAGACAAGGACTTCACCAACAGTGTTCCGGAATTGAAGGAAGCGCTGGAACGCATCGACGCGCGCGGCAGTACGGCATTATACGACGCGATCATCGGCTCGCTGGACCATCTCAAGAAGGGAACTAAGGAGAAGAAGGTCCTGCTGATCGTCACCGACGGCGAAGACAACACTAGCCGCAATACGCTGGAGAAAACGGTCCGGGAAATCCAGAAGACCGACACGGTAATCTATACGATTGGGTTGCTAGGCGAGGAGAATAAGAAGAGCGCGAAAGCGGCCAAGCGTGCGCTGACCGCGATTGCCCAGGCATCTGGTGGCGTGGCGTACTTCCCGGAAAATGTAGATGATGTGCACTCGATCTGCGAGCAGGTGGCTCACGATATCCGGCATCAGTACACGCTGGCGTATTATCCCTCGAACTCGGCACGCGACGGCAGTTTCCGCACCGTGCATGTCGACGTGATCCCGCCACGTGGCAAAGGCAAGTTGGTTGCCCGTACCCGCAACGGCTACTATGCCCCCGGGACTCCCGCCAACGCCGCCTCCGGCAAGTGAAACTGGATTAGGTTTATCGGGGCGCTTCGAAAGAGGCGCCCCTTTTTTATTCGGCGCGTAGAGTCTGCGCGGGATCGGTGGAGGCGGCGCGGGATGCGGGGATGAGCCCGGCCAGGGCGGAGGCTAGGGCGAGAGCAAGCACAGCGGCCGCGAGCACGCCGAGATTTGCACCGTGCATGCCGTAGAGTTTAGCTTGGATGGCGCGGACGTAGAGAAGCGCTACGGGAATGCCGATGGCGAGGCCGAGTCCGGTTTGGCCGAGAGCGCCGCGCATGATCATGGCTACCACACTTGAACGCTCGGCGCCGAGGGCCATGCGAATGCCAATCTCGGAGGTACGGCGAGCCACGGTGTAGGAGGTGACGTACAAGCCGATGGTGGCGAGCAGCAGGGCTAAAGCGCCAAAAAGAGCGATGAGACGGACGACGAGGCGCGCCTCGTTAAAGCGGTCGGCAATTTGGTCGGCGAAGGTCTGGAACTTGACCACCGCCAGATTCGGGTTGATTTGTGCGAGTGTTTCGCGGGCCAATTGTTCCATGTTGTTGATCGGAGCGCTGGTCTGGACCACCATAGCGCCCGCGTACAACGAGCCGTCGTCCTCTATGGGGCTTTGGTCGCTGGCCGGCCGCTGCGGCAAGGCAGGGAAATACATGCGGTGATTCGTCCATTCGACGCTGGTGTAGGCGGTGTCATTCACGACGCCGACAATTTCATAATCGCCGCTGGACTGCGGGCCCGGTGAGCCAAAACGGCGGCCGATGGGATTCTCGCCCTTGGGGAAAAATCCTTTTACGAACTCTTCATTCACGACAGCTACGGCAGGGGAACTGAGCGTATCCTGCGGACCGATGGATCGGCCCATGACGACCTTGGTTCCCACGGAATCGAAATATTCCGGGCTGATTTTCACCAATGAAGCACCAGAATTGGTATCGGGCTGGCCCTGAATTTGTACGCCGTTGCCCCAGTTGTCGTCCTCCATCGGGGTATAGGTGCTGAGGCCGACTTTTGTGACGCCGGGCAGGGAGTGAAAACGTTGTTCGATGGTGCGGTACAGCGCTTCCAGTTGTGTCTGGGAGTAGCCAGCGGCTTGCGGATTGATGTGGACGATGTAGCGGTTATTGGAATCCAGTTTGAGGTCCGTACTTTCCAACTTGCCCAGAGTCCGAGAAAACAGGCCTGCGCCGACGAGCAACAGAAGCGAGAGCGCTGTTTGCACGACCACCAGCCCTCGTTGCAAGAGAGAAGCACCGCTGGTGGTGCCGCGACCGCCGGAACGCAAGGCGTCCCCGGGATCGGTCTTCGCAGCAATCCAAGCCGGGGCGATGCCAAACAAAATGCCGGTCAACAACACCAGCGCGCAGGTAAATCCCAGCACTACAGGGGAAGGACGAGCGTCGATGGGCACATTCTGTGCGCCGGGAAACGCCAGCTTGAGAATCATGTGCGTGCCGAGATACGCCACGATCAGGCCAGCAATTCCTCCCAAGACCGACAGCACAACACTCTCGGTCAGCAACTGACGTACGATTCTGCCGCGCGCGGCACCGAGCGCGGTGCGCACCGACAATTCGCCTTTGCGGCGCATGCCGCGCACGAGAAGCAGGTTGGCAATGTTGGCGCAGGCGATCAGCAGCACCAAGCCGGACGCGACCATGAGCAGCTTCAAGTTGGATTCGTATTGTTCGCGAAGATCCTGAATGCCGGAGCCCCCGGGTGTGAGAACCACGTGGATACGAGGAAGGATTTTCTTGCTCTGTTCGTCGGAATAGCTTTTGGTTTCGGCCAAGGACTGCTTAACCAGGGCGCTGACCTTTTGCTGCAGGGCGGCGAGGCTTACACCCGGTTTTTCGCGACCGATGATGTACAGCCAACGAGCGTCTGGGTCATGCACGTAAGACACGTTGGCCAAGACGGGCATAGTCTCGATCGGTAGATAAAAATCGGGAGGCGTGCTGGATAGGCGGTCACCGTAAAATCCGGCGGGAGCAATGCCAGCGATGGTGACGGCCTTGGTGTTGATCCAGAAAGTGCTGCCGACGATGGAAGGATCTCCTCCGTAGGTGTTCTTCCAGTGGTCGTAACTGAGCACCGCGATCATGGGCGCGCCCTTCCGATCATCATCGTCGGCTAATAGACGGCCGGCAGCGGGCCGCAGCCCAAAGGTGCGGAAATAGTTTCCGGAAACAAATTCGCCCATTACCGACTGGGCATTCTCTTGTGTGCCATCGCGGCGGGCAATCACCGGGCGGTAAGCAAAGCCAGCTTGCAGGGCGGCCAATTCCTGAAATTCCGGCACATTCTTTTTCAGGAGTTCGTAACTCGCCGTGGAGAACAGGGTGTAGTTTCCGCTGTCGATGGCACCACCGTTCACGCAGCAATCGTTGTTGTTTCCGAGACGCACCAGCGTGCGCGGGTCGGCCACGGGCAAATTGTTAAGCATGACCGCGTGGACAAGAGTGAAAATGGCGGCGTTGGCGCCAATGCCGAGGGCCAGGGTGAGCACGGCCGTGGCCGTGAAGCCGGGAGTTTTGCGTAGCTGCCGCAGACCGTAGCGAATATCCTGGGCGATTTGTTCGAGCCAGACCCAGCCCCAGGCTTCCCACGCATCTTCTTTGGCAGTGGTGCCGTTGCCGAACACGAGGTGAGCGGCGCGGCGAGCTACTTCCGGAGTCATCCCGGCGGCGAGATTCTCGGCGATTTGCTGTTCGAGGTGAAACTGCATCTCTTTGTCGAGGTCACGGGAGAAACGTTCGCGGAAAAAGAGTCTCTGCAATCGTAGCCAGATGGTTTGGATCCAGGACATAGCTACGCTCCTACGAGGTTTCCACCACAAGATTGATGGCCGCGGAGAGGCGGTTCCAGTTGGCGGCTTCCTTTTGCAATTGCGTGCGGCCGGCTGGGGTGAGGGAATAGAACTTGGCTTGGCGGCCGGTGTCGGTTTCACGCCATTTGGCCTTGATCCACCCTTTGCGCTCGAGGCGATTGAGGGCGGGATAGAGGGAGCCTTGCTGGACTTGGAGGACTTCCTGGGAGATTTGTTGGATGCGCTTGGCGATGGCCCAGCCGTGCTTGGGCTCGAGTGCGATGGTTTTCAGGATGAGGAGGTCGAGGGTGCCTTGGACGAGGTCGTTTGGTTTGCCCATAGTATGACTATCTACACTAGGAATTGTAGATAGTCAAGGGGTGGTGTGGTCGTGGGTGGGAGGCAAGACGCAAGGATCGAAGAGGGATCCTCGCGAAGAGCGCGATGGAAAGGCGTGCCTCGCTTCGCTCGGAATGACGTGGGGTTTTTTGTATTGGGAGGCAAGACGCGAGGATCGAAGAGGGATTCCTCACTTCGTTCGGAATGACGTGCTTTTGTGTGTAGGCGCCGAAGCTGCTATTGGAGTTGGGAAAGGAAGGTGGTGCCGTGCGGGATCTGGCTGCCGAAATTTTCGGCAATGGTTTGGCCCATGTCGGCTAACGTGCTGCGTGTGCCCAGATTAGTCCCATGGGACTGCGCAGGGGTGAAGGCGAGGATGGGGACGTACTCGCGGGAATGGTCGGTGGTTTCCCAGCGCAGGTCGGGATCGCAGCCGTGGTCGGCGGTGAGGATCAGAAGGTCGCGCTGGGTTAGCAGCGGAAGATAATCCGTGAGCGCGGCATCGAATTCTTCGAGAGAACGCGCGAAGCCTTCCACGTCCTTGCGATGTCCGTACAGCATATCGAAATCGACGAGATTGCAGAAAATCAGTCCGTTTTTGCGCTCGCGTGTGGCGCCCGTGAGCTTTTCCATGCCATCGGCATTCGATTTCGTCGTGATGTGATCGTCGACACCGCGGCCATTGTAAATGTCGTGAATTTTGCCGATGCCGAAGACCGGCACGGCACGATCCTGCAGAACGTCGAGAAGCATGGGCTTGGGGGGATCGACCGCATAATCGTGGCGGCGGGCCGTTCGCTGGAAATTTCCAGAAGGTCCGGCGAAAGGCCGTGCAATCACGCGCCCGACACGGTGTTTGCCATCCAGCAGTTTGCGGGCGATTTCGCACATACGGTACAGCTCGGCGATAGGAATAACGTCTTCATGCGCGGCGATCTGGAAGACACTGTCGCCGGAGGTGTACACGATGGGCTTGCCGGTGCGTACATGTTCGTCGCCCAATTCCTTGATAATTTCGGTGCCGGAAGCGGGCTTATTGCCGATGGTTTTGCGGCCGATCTGAGTTTCGAATGCGTCGATAACATCGGGAGGAAAGCCATGCTTGTAGACCGGAAACTCCTGGGCCAGCCATACGCCGGCCATTTCCCAGTGACCCGTGGTGGTGTCTTTGCCGGGAGAGCGCGTGGCGCCTTTGCCGAAGGAGGCCAGCGGAGTTGCGGCCGCGGGAAGATGCTGAAGCGGCGCAATGTTGCCTAAGCCGAGCTTGACCAGGTTGGGCAGATGCAGCGGACGCGACTCCGCGATATGACCCAAGGTGCTGCGGCCGGTGTCGTCGTAGTCGGCCGCGTCAGGAAGCGCGCCGATGCCGACGCTATCGAGAACCACCCAAATGACACGATCAAACCTGGGCATCACGCCGCTCCTCGGAACCAAGCGGCACTCTAACACGGGGCGTGGAACAATGGGAATTGACGGGCCGGAGCCGGTCAGCCCACGATTCCGGCAGCGGAGACCCGGTGGAACATTTTCCCTGTTCCTTGCGTAGAAGTAGACGTAGAGTGAAGGGATAAGCATGCCCGCTAACAACCGCATATCTCGCACCTCGGTGGTGTTCCCGCTGCTTCTGATTGGTGTTGGGGTATTGTTTCTGCTGACGCGCTGGCTTCCCGACTTTGACCCCTGGCCGGTGCTCTGGAAATATTGGCCCTTGTTGCTGATCCTGCTGGGTGCGGGGATGTTTTGGGACCGTGCGCAACGGCAACGGGATCCCGAGCATGCGCCTGCATTTCCGGTGGGATCGACCGTTGGGACGCTGCTTTTCCTGGTGGTTCTGGCGGTATTGCTGGCGCACTGGCGAAACTATTCGCACCATGAGTGGAGCAACGTGTCTGCCGGCACCGGGCATTACAGCCACGAGAATCGAGTGGTGGAGCTGAAGGGCGCGAAATCGGTGCGCATGACGGTGCACATGCCATCCGGCGAACTATACGTTGAGGGTGGAAGCAACCAATTGATGGAAGCGGAGTTTTCGCAGGGGCCGTCGTGGGATGCCCCGTCGGTTGACTATTCTGTCGAGGATGGCGAGGGCTCCCTGAACGTCAACCAGTCCAGCTCTAACCACTTGGTGACCAACTCCGACAATAATTGGAAATTGAAAGTAAATGATCAAGTGCCGCTGGAGTTGGAGATCGACGTCGGCGCCGGCCGAGGCGAGCTAAACTTAGCGAAGGTGAACCTGACGCAATTGCAGGTGAACATCGGCGCGGGGCAGGCGATCATCGACCTGACCGGGGAACGCAGCAAGGATTTAGAGGCGGAGATCCACGGTGGAGTTGGCGAGGCGGTGGTGCGTTTGCCCAAGAATGTGGGCGTGGTGGCGACGGTGCACGGGGGATTGGGATCGGTAGACGTGCACGGATTGAAGGAAGAAGACGGGGAGTATACCAACTCCGCGTACGGCAAGGCTCCCAGCACGATTCATCTCACGGTCGAGGGTGGCATCGGCCACATCCGGTTAGAACAGGAATAGCGGCAAAAAAACCTACGACGCAGCCTAAGGCCACGAGAGTGAGTCACTCGGCCGACCTAGAGTCCGACACTCTGCAAGAAAGAAAACCTAAGACCACAGCGGGGAGCTGCGGCTCCACGCCACCCAAGCGCTGAGAGGCCATGCGGCTCCAGATCGGGCTATTTGCCGGTGAAATGTGCGGCGGACAAGTTGGATTGAATTAGCTGCTTGGCGTTAAGTTCGCCTTGACTGGACTTGTCCAGACGCTGGAATTCGGCTTCCATGAACTGCATGTAGGTCTGCTTGGTGACCATTCCGTGTTTGTTGGTATCCATGAGGAGCAGGAGTTGTTTTACGTTGTCTTCGCCCAAGGCCAGGCGATCCTGGGGCTTGGGAACGGAGGCTTTTTGCGCGTAAGCGGTGCCTAGGAACGTGACGGCGGCAACCAGGGTGACAATCAGGGCGACGAACCGGAATCGGATGAGCATGGGCTGACTCCTTCGAGTGAGTTCGCGGATGAGGCCAATGTACATGATGGGTGGAATGCATGGTTACGCAAAGAATGAATGGAAATGATTGGAATTTTTGAAGGACATCTGGCGGGCAGGACTGGGGCGGATAACGGTGTGTTAGAATCGAAAGTTTAAGGCAGTATAGAAAGAATAGGTATGGCGGAATATCCGTTGGTAGACAACACGATCTTTGAGGCGGACGAGGAATACATTCCTCAGCCGGAACCGGAGCCACAGGCGCCCGGGTGGATGGACGGAAGTGTGCGGATTGGCATCCACACTTCGATTGCGGGTAGTTACCTGCGTGCTCTGGAAGCGGCGAAGAAGCTGGGCGCAAACGCGTTGCAGATTTTTTCAGCCAGCCCGCGCATGTGGCAAGTGGCAAAGGTTGGGATTCCGGAGACAGACGCAAAGGCGTTTCGCGCGCTACGGGATCAGTTGGGTTTGGGGCCGCTGGTGATTCATGCGAATTACCTGGTGAATCTTGCGGCTACCCAGCCGATGCTGCGGACGCGATCGATTCAGGCGTTTCACGAGGAGTTGGTGCGCGGGGTCGTGTTGGGCGCGGATTTCTTGGTGGTGCATCCGGGAGCGCGAGGAGAGGCGCCGGTGGAGAGCGCGATTGCGTCGATTGTAGACGCGGTGAAACAAGCGGCGAAACGCGTGCCGCTGGGAAAGATGCGGATTTTGATTGAGAACACCGCGGGAATGGGAACGTCGGTGGGATCGCGACTCGAGGAAGTGGCGGCGATTGTGAGCGGATGCAATCGCGGGGGCGGAAGCGACCGGACGGACGACCAGCCGTTGCGTGTGGGGGCTTGCCTGGATACAGCGCACCTGCTGGCGGCGGGATATGACATTCGCAGCGAGGCGGGGCTGGAGCAAACGCTGGATTTAGTGGACCGGACGATTGGGTTGGAAAATGTGCCGGTGCTGCACATCAATGATTCGAAGATACCGTTGGGCGGGCGCGTGGATCGGCACGCGCATATCGGGGAGGGGAAGATTGGGTCGGCGGCGTTTACGCGGATTTTGCGGCATCCGAGATTGGGAGCCTTGCCGCCCGAGGGTTTGCCAGGGCGCGCGTTTTTGCTGGAGACACCGATTGAGGATCCTGGAGATGACCGGCGGAACGTGGCGAAGTTATGGGAATTGGCGGGTGTCGAGGGGCCTGCGGCGGAGAAGGGATTTTCGATGATGACTCCGGCGATAAAACGGGCGATGGCGAAATCGGGGAAGAAGATGAGCTCGAGACATTTGCCGGCGGGGAAGAAGAGCAAGGCAAAAACGCGGAAGTAGACGGCTGGGACTGGCTTCAGAGGCCAGTGCCCCGAGAGATCGGAGCGGTGACGTGGGGACTGCTGTCCCCATCTCCTAAAAGAGGCGGAGGGATAACGAGGCGTGGGGGACTACAAGCCGCAGGAGATTGAGGCGAAGTGGCAGAAGCGCTGGGAAGAGAACCGCGTATTTGAGAGCGAAGCGGAGGTAGGAGAAGGCAATTCCTCAGGGGCTAAAGCCCAGGGACCGGCGGGATCAAATGTCGGAGCTGAAGCTCCGACCCCCGGTGGTGGTGGATCGATTGGGGAAGAGAAGAAAATCCAAGACCCGCCCTTCGCAAAAGACGCTCAGGATGGCGGTGCCGATCTAAAGTTCGGCCACTACACAGGAAAGAACAGAGAAACCCAAGACCCACACGCAAAGGCGGAGTATGGGGCACCCGCGGAAGCCCCAAGAGCACGGACAAGAGTGGTTGTGCCACGTAAACCTAAATATTACGTGCTGGAGATGTTGCCGTATCCTTCGGGGACGCTGCACATGGGACACATGCGCAACTACGCGATTGGAGATGTGGTTGCGCGGGTGAAGCGAATGAAGGGCTACAACGTGCTCCATCCCATGGGCTGGGACGCGTTCGGATTGCCTGCCGAAAATGCCGCGATCAAGAATCACACCCATCCACGGGAATGGACCAATAAAAATATTGCCGAATTTCAGCGCGTGCTGCGGCGCTTTGGATTTTCCTACGACTGGCGCCGGGAAATCTCTACGTGTGAGCCGGAATATTACAAGTGGAACCAGTGGTTCTTTTTGCGGATGCTGGAGCGCGGGATCGCCTACAAGAAAAAGAGCCGGGTGAATTGGTGTCCGAAGTGTTGCACGGTGCTGGCCAATGAGCAGGTGGTGAATGGCGGATATTGCTGGCGGCATGAAGATACGCTGGTGGAGGCACGCGAGATTGAGCAGTGGTTTTTGAAGATCACCGATTACGCGGAACAGTTGCTGGATGATTTGAGATTGCTGGAGGGTGGATGGCCGGAACGGGTTATCACCATGCAGCGGAATTGGATTGGGAAGTCCACCGGGGCGAAGGTGTGGTTTGCGGTGGAAGGATCCACCGAGAAGCTTGAGATTTTCACCACCCGCATCGACACGATTTACGGCGCCAGCGCGTTGATTCTTGCGCCGAATCATCCTTTGGCCGAAGCCCTAATCGGCGCCACTGCCGATCCTGGCCAACGCGTTCAGCGACAATCGAAGTTGGCGCAGATGAAGCAGAGCTCGGTCAAGATGGAAGATATTGCTACCGCGGAAAAAGACGGATTCTTCACCGAGAGTTATGCGGTGAATCCGTTCAATGGTGAACAGATTCCGATCTGGGTCGGCAACTTCGTGTTGATGGAATATGGGACCGGCGCAATCATGGCGGTACCGGCGCACGATGAACGCGACTTTGAGTTTGCCACGAAATTTGGGTTGCCGATACCGGTCGTGGTTGCACCGATTGCAGGGAGCAGAGCCCAAGACAAATCCACACAAATCGAGAGTGGCGCTCCCGCGCTCGCGACCGAAGTTCAGGGGGCTTATGCCGAGTATGGGATTAGCGTGAATTCGGGGGCGTATTCGGGGCTGAAGACCGAAGACGCCATTGAGAAGATGGCGGCAGATGCGGAAGCGCACGGCTTCGGCAAAAAGGAAACCATATTTCGCCTGAGAGATTGGGGAATTTCCCGGCAACGCTACTGGGGCACGCCGATTCCAATCATTTATTGTGACAAGTGTGGCATGGTGCCGGTGCCGGATGCGGATTTGCCCGTGGTGTTGCCGGCGCATCCGAAATTGACTGGCGAAGGGCAATCCCCGCTGGCGACCGATCCGGAATTTGTGAATGTTAAATGTCCAAAGTGCGGTGGCGCCGCTCGCCGGGAGACCGACACGATGGATACGTTTGTGGATTCGTCGTGGTATTTCTATCGCTACTGCGATCCGCGCAATGACCGGGCGCCGTTTGATTCGGCGAAGGTGGGGTACTGGTTTCCCATTGATCAGTATATTGGCGGGATTACGCACGCGATTTTGCACCTGTTGTACTCGCGGTTCTGGTGCAAGGTCATGCGAGATATTGGATTGATCAAGCACAGCGAGCCGGCGGCGCGTTTGTTTACGCAGGGAATGGTGTTGAAAGGCGGGGAAGCCATGTCCAAGTCGCGCGGGAATGTGGTGGGCGCGATCGATATGGCGGAGAAGTATGGGGCCGATACGGGGAGATTGTACACGCTGTTCGCGGCCCCACCGGAAAAAGATTTGGAATGGAGTGAGGAGAGCATCGAGGGCTCGTGGCGTTTCTTGAATCGGGTGTACCGGTTGGTGGAAAAGTCCGGCGCGAGTGTGCAGCCCGGAGCGGCTGCAGCGGGGTCGATAAATTACAACGAAAGCGAGAAAGCGCTGCTGCGCAAGACTCATCAAACGCTGCGGCGAGTGACCCAGGACTTCGAGACGCGGTGGCACTTTAATTCGGCGATTGCGCAGATCATGGAATTGACTAATGCCGTGTATGCTGCCGATGCGAATGTTCGGGGAGAGGTACACAGGGAAGTGCTGGAAATTTTGGTGCTGATGCTTGCGCCCATGACGCCGCACCTGGCCGAAGAGTTGTGGGAAATGCTGGGACACAGCGGCGGATTGTGGACGGTGAGTTGGCCGGCATTCAATCCTGAATTGGCCAAGGAAGAAGAAGTGGAGATTGTGGTGCAGATCAATGGACGTGTCCGCGGAAAGATTCACGCAGCGGCCGGCAGTTCGGAAGAAGAGGTGATGAAGCTGGCTCGGGCAGACGCGGCTGTTGCGGCGCATCTGGCGGGGAAGTCCATCGTAAAAGTAATCTATGTGGCGGATAAGCTGCTGAATCTGGTGGTGCGCTAACAGAAACGCGAATGCTTCTTGCGCGTTTATATAGGTGGCGCAGGCCGAAGTCTCAAGATGAGGTGGACAGCATGGACGGAGCGGCGCAGGCTCAGGCGGACAAGTTGGTAGGAAAGATGAAAGCCGAGTTGGGTGGCGTGGTGGTGCTGGACTTCGGAGGCCAGTACACCCAATTGATTGCCCGTCGTGTGCGCGAGCAGAAAGTCTTCAGCTCTATTCTGCCGTGCACCACTTCGTTGGACGAAATCCGCAAGCTTGGACCTGCGGGAATTATTTTGTCGGGTGGGCCAAGTTCGGTGTACGACAAAGACGCGCCGAAATGCGATCCGGGCGTATTGGGTATGGGGATTCCGGTGTTGGGTATTTGCTATGGGATGCAATGGGTGGCCAAGAATTTGGGCGGGCGAGTGGAGCCGGCGGAGCGCAGAGAATATGGGCCGGCGCAATTGAATGTGGAGAACAGGGACAGCGAGCTATTTCAGAATTTTCCGCACAGTTTGAAGATTTGGAATAGCCACGGGGACAATGTGCTGGAGTTGCCGCAAGGCTTTCACCCCACGGGGAAGACGGCCAACGCGATTGCTTCGGCGGAAGATCCGCAGCGAAAAATTTATATTGTGCAGTTTCATCCAGAAGTGAAACACACGGAACGGGGAACGGAGATCTTGCGGAATTTCCTGTTTACAGCATGTAAAGCAGAGCCGAAATGGAACGGCGCGGCGTTCATTGAGGAGACCGTTGAGAGCATCCGGACGAAGGTGGGATCGCACCACGCGATTTGCGGGTTAAGCGGAGGAGTGGACTCTACCGTAGCGGCGGTGCTGGTGCATCGAGCGATCGGAACGCGGCTGACGAATATTTTTGTGAACACGGGACTACTGCGGAAGAATGAATTCGAACACACACTAGAGATGTACCGGGAACGGTTGGGATTGCAGGTGATCGGGGTTGACGCCACGGACTGGTTCCTGGACAAGTTGAAAGGCGTCAGCGATCCGGAGAAGAAACGAAAGATTATCGGCAACGAGTTTATCCACGTGTTTGCGGCGGAAGGGGAAAAGCTGCAAAAGGAAAAGGGCGGCGATATCCGCTACTTGGTGCAGGGAACGCTGTATCCCGACGTAATTGAGTCGGTGTCGGTGAAGGGGCCGTCGGCGACGATCAAGACCCATCACAATGTGGGAGGATTGCCCAAGGAGATGCCGTTTGGGCTGATCGAGCCGTTGCGGGACCTGTTTAAGGATGAGGTGCGGAGCATCGGGCGGGATTTGGGTTTACCCGAAGAAATATTAGTGAAGCATCCTTTTCCGGGCCCTGGATTGGCGGTTCGGTTATTAGGGGAGATTACCCGTTCCGACCTAAGTACCTTGCGGGAGGCGGACGCAATTGTGGTGGAGGAGATTCGCCGGGCGGGATGGTACGAGAAGGTGTGGCAGGCATTTGCAGTGCTGCTCCCGGTACGCAGTGTAGGGGTGATGGGAGACGGACGTACGTACGGATTGACGGTGGCCGTGAGGGTGGTGCAATCCGACGACGCCATGACGGCGGACTGGGTCCGACTGCCGGGCGAGGTGCTGGAACGGATGTCGACGCGTATCGTGAATGAGGTGGCTCGGGTGACTCGGGTGGTTTACGACATAAGCAGCAAACCGCCAAGCACCATCGAGTGGGAGTAGGGATAGCCGGCCAGCACCAGGCAAGATTTCCACAGGGCAGGGAGTTAGTTAGGGAGGTTGCGAAAGCTGCTCGGAAGCGAAAAGGCCGCACGGCTGGGGCTTTGCGGCCTTATCCATCTGTCCAAGTTGGTTTCGGAGGGGGTCCCTCCGAAAGAAGCAGCTACCGATTGGCGACCTTCTGAGCCATGTACAGGAGCAGCTTGCGATCTTCATCGTCGGCTTTGCTCAGCAAGCGACGGAGCTTGTTGAGGTAGCGGGCCTCTTTGCCCGAAGTGCCCCAGGCGATGTCGTCAGACGACCTGCGCTTGGGCAGATTGGGTAGTTGAGGAGGCTCTTCGCCGTCGTAGAAGAGTTGATAGAGTGGGCACTCGAGAGCCCGCGCCAGCTTTTCGAGTGTTTCAATAGCCGGAACTGTGTGGCCATTTTCGACACGGGAAATATAACACCTGAGTAAGCCGGTACGTTTCTCGATATCGCCCTGGGAGAGTTTCTTTTCTTCGCGCAGAGCGCGAAGCCTGTCACCGATGATCATGGGTTGAGTATTCCATATGTAGTTAACAATGGCAACAGCAAATATCTAAGCGGTGTAAAAAACGGATGTTTGGGAGGAACCGGGAAGGGGCCGCAAGGGAAAGAGGAGTGGACACTTAGATTAGAATGGCGTAACCAAATAGAGATGGGGAACGTCCCAAATTCAGAGGAGACCGACGTGCCGGTGGCGGCGGAGGCCAGGAAGGCCGAGGGAGCGGCGGCGCGCCGAGAGGATGACCGCGAGCTGGTGCAGCGTGCCCAGCGCGGGGATAAAGATGCGTTTGAAATGTTGGTGGCGAAGCATCAAGGCCGGGTTTTTGCCGTGGCAGGAGGGATCCTAAGAAGCCGGGAGGACGTAGAGGATATAGCGCAGCAGGTATTCATGAAGGCGTACTTCTCGCTGAAGCGATTCGACCAAAGATCGGCGTTCAGCACCTGGCTGTACAAGATTACGGTGAATGAATGCTGGGACCTGTTGCGGAAAAAGAAGGTCAGGCCGCTGGTATTTGAGTCGGAATTGAGCGAAGAGCAGGCCCATGCGTACCAGTCCACGGAGCAGAAAGGCGAGGGCGCGCCGGACGTACGGGAGCAGTTAGAAACGAGGGAATTGTTAGAGAAGTGGCTGGATTGCCTGGAAGAGCGCGATCGGGAGATGCTGGTGCTAAAGGAAGTCCAAGGGTTTACGGTGGAAGAGATCGCGGAGATTATGGGCGTAAACGGAAATACGGTGAAAGTGAGATTATTTCGGGCGCGGCAACGGATTGCAGAAAGGGTACGAAGAAAGAAACGGGCGGCGGGTGTCTGAGACGGTGGAGAGGATAGGTAGGGGAGAGAGAGGTGAGGTTAGATGAAACGGCTCCCAAAGGATGTGACTGTGAATTGCGAATGGTTTTTGAATGAATTGGAAGGATTGCCAAACGACGCGCCAAGGGGCGTGACCGCAGAGCTGTTGCGGGTGGAACTTCCGGATGCCGCGCGGGAACACGCGTCCAGATGTGCGAAATGCGAAGCGGCATTGCAGGATTTCGCCGAGACGCGGCGCGCGCTGGAAGGGATGGCCGAACTGCTGCCACAAGCGGGGCCGTGGTTCGCGCCACGGGTGATGCAGCGGATCGCTTCGGCGGAGCAGGAGATCGAAGAAAGACAAGACGGATTCTGGATTGGTGTGCGCCGGCTGGCACCACGGTTAGTGGCGTTTGCGCTATTACTGCTGATGCTGGGGGGCACATGGGCGTTTGAAGAGACCCGCGCTGCGCGTACCAAGAAATCGCAGACGCCTTCGATTGAAGGGATTTTCGAAAATGCGCCGAGCACGCCGGCGAATGATGACGTGATTGCAACTTCCTTCAGGGAGCAACCATGAACCCTGATTCGGTGCGTAAGGCGCGAATCTGGTTGGCGGTAGTATTTTTGGTGGGGGCGGCAATTGGCGGGGTATTTGGATACAGTTTCGGGCACCGCAGCTATGCGGCGATGACGTCTCCAGGACCTCCGAGCGAGCCAGAGCGGCGCGCCAAACGCGTGGCGGATATGACCAGGGAGTTGGGGCTGACACCGGAACAGAGCGCGAAGATGGATGACATTATTCGCCAGGCGCATCAGCACATGAAGGGTATCCGCGACAAGGCTGAGCAGGATGTGGACGGGGTGCGGGAGCAGGCCCGCGGCGAAATGCGGCAATTCTTGACCCCGGAGCAGAAGCCGAAGTTTGAGGCGTTGGTGCAGAAGATGGACGCAGAGAAAAAGAAGCAGCAGGAGCAGCAAGGCCCGAAGTAGATCCCGCGCGGGTGCCGTCTGGTGGACGGCGCAGACCAAGAACAAAAATGTAAGGATGGTGGGGCGGCGCAGGAATACTGTGAGGAACTCGTCCGGGAACGCCGTTAATCGGGACCTAACCAAACTCCTGGATGCAGGCTCTCAGTCCTTGAGATCTGCAAACCTCGCCTGAGTCAACCGGAGAATGAGGGTAAAAATCATCGCGGTCGAAACGCCGAACATTAGAATTCCGTTTGCTGCTTCCAGCGGTCCAAGCAATCTCCACTTCGGCGATATGACCAGTTCACCGTAGCCGAGGGTTGTGTAGGTGGCGGCGGAGTGATAGTACGCCAGGCCGTACTCGTGAAATTCTCCGCAGATCATAAACACTGCTGCCCACAAGGCAATTTCAATTAGATGCGCCACCAGAGCGAATAAGATTATCGACGCAATGATTGCAAACTCGCTCCAGAAGCCCACTCCCACTGGCCCAAGCTTTTTTTCGCGGCGAGCAATGGCGACCGTAGCGGCTACAGGCAGGGCATGGACAAAAATCGTACATGCGAAGGCAATTATGCCCACCGCCAACGGGATCATGATGGGGATTCGATGAATTTGTGTCATCCTTCCACCACCGGAAGATGAGAGCCGAGTGTTTTCGTTTGACTTCCCGACCACATTCGCGCCCGAAAGAGCTGGGTCTAGGGGAAAGCGCCCTCATTCCATTTCAGGCTGAACCAACACAGCCCACCATTGTAATTGCTTGAATTATTGCGCATATCCTTATCCGGCTGCCACCCCTCCACTCGCTCCTGGATCATTCTTTTTCAAGAAAAATGCGAGAGCGAACATCAACGAGCAAAACACGCCCAGGATCCAAAAGGTGTCCATGTAAGACAGCACGTGTGCTTGTTGATTCACTAAGTCGTAGAACCTCGCAATGGCCTGATTGTGGGCGTCCGTGGCCCGAAGCCCAGAATGCGCGATTTGTGAGCTCAGAGAATGGAGCGAGGAACGAAATGCAGGGGTATCAGTAGTGACATGGCCGACGAGGATTTGCTGGTGATACTGAGATCGCCGAACAATCAGAGTGGTCGCCAATGAAGTTCCTATACTGCCGCCGATGTTGCGCATGAAGTTGATCATTCCGGAGACGCTGGCCACTACACAAGCATGTAGAAGCTCGTTGGCGGCGCGGAGAAGGGCGTTGCGGAGTTCGTGGGATCAACTGTACCGGTAAGCGTCAGCGGAGGACCCCCACGCACGACGAACGACGTGATGGGTTTTCGTGGCGGTGCTGCGGGCGTACAGACTCGAGAGGGATTGGGTCACGGTAAGGGGCGGGAACTTTCTCCTTTTCCCTGTGCTGTTACAGTTCGATCATAAGCTTGCCAATGTTTTGACCCCGGAAGAGCATGTTGATGGCTTCGGGAGCTTGGTCCAGACCTTTTAGGATGGTTTGCTTGTCTTTGATGCGGCCGGTCATTTTCCACATGCCTAGTTGTTTCGCGGCTTCCATATATTTTGCGGCGTAGTCCAGGATGATGAAGCCTTCGACGCGGAGGCGTTTGATCAAGACTTGGGCAAAACTGGCCAGGGCGGGGTCGTTATGCGTGTAGCCTGAGATCAGGCCGCAGAGGACAACGCGGCCATGAAGGTTCATACGATCGAGGACCGCTTGCATGATTTCGCCGCCGACATTCTCGAAGTCGATATCGATCCCGTTGGGGGTGGCGGCGGTTAGTTGTTGCTTCCAGTCCGGATGCTTGTAGTTGATTGCGGCGTCGAAGCCGAGATCTTCTTTTATCCATTTACATTTTTCATCGGAGCCGGCAATGCCGATTACGCGGCAGCCGTGGATTTTGCCGAGTTGGCCGGCAATGCTGCCGGTGGCGCCAGCGGCGGCGGAAACGACCAGGGTTTCGCCGGACTTGGGATTGCCGATTTCCAGGAGGCCGAAGTAGGCAGTGAGGCCGTTGATGCCGAGAGTGCCGAGAAAATTGGTATCGCTGAGGAAGGGAATCGACGGGAGTTTCTGGAAGGCGCGAGTTTCCTTGCCGGTGATGACCACGTATTCTTGCAGACCGGTAAGGCCCATGACCTTATCGCCCTTTTTGTAATCGGGATGGCGGGACTCGACAATTTCGGCTAAGCCAAAGGCGCGCATGACTTCGCCGAGTTGAACCGGAGGCATGTACTGGGGAATGTCGGCCATCCAGACGCGCATGGTGGGATCGATGGAGAGATATTTGACGCGGCCGAGGGCCTGGTTTTCTTGGAGCGCAGGGATTGGAGATTCGGTGAGTTGGAGGACGTCGGGAGTGATCAGGTCTGTGGGCCGGGCGGCGAGTTTGAATTGGCGATTGGAGTTTGGCATGGGGAAAGGATAGCAGAGGGCCGGACGGATGATGGCGGATTGAATTGGTGGGGGCGGCGAGCCCAAGAGAGCGCACACGCAACTGCGGCGTGTGGGCGCTGGCCGATCTCAAGTTCGGCCACTACACCGGCGCGGAAAAGAGGTGGTTCTTCGCTACAAGTGGCGCGGGGGTTGGTGTAAGGTTTCGGGGCTGGTTTGGGCACGGCTGCAGCGTGAAGCCGGTGGTACCGGGGGAAAGTTCGGCGGACGCTTGGAGTATGGGCGGAGGAGAAGGTAGATGCAGGAATTTGAGAGGCGGGAAAGGCCGGCGGATTGGGCGGAGTGGCGCGCGCGGGTGCGGCACAGATGGAGCGTGCCGTTTATGGCGCTGGAGTATGGCTTCGAGTGGATGGTGTACGGGCTGAGTAACTGGAGATTTTTGGAGTTGCTGGAGTATGTGGGGCGATTCGGCGTGTTGGTGGCGGTGATTTTTTATTTTGCGGAGTCGGGAGACCGGCTGAAGCAGAAACACTACCAGGCGTGGCAGGTGATCAATCTTGCGGAAGGCAAAGGCGGGAACGGCGGAAGGATTGACGCGCTGGAACAATTGAATGCCGATGGCGTGTCGTTGGTGGGAGTGAATCTGGCGTCGGCATTTTTGGTGCAGGTGCAATTACCGAAGGCGAGATTGGCGCGAGCAAATTTCGACTCGGCGGACGCGCGCAATTCCAATTTGGAGGAAGCGAGTGTGGCGGACGCAAATTTACGGAGTGCCAATTTTCGCGGAGCCCAATTGGTGGGAGCGTCGTTTGCGAGGAGCGTGTTGGACGATGCGGATTTTACCGGGGCGGACTTGCGAAATGCCAACTTGCAGGGCGCCAGCTTGGAGAATGTGGATTTGCGGAATGCCGACATGGAAGGGGCGAAGTGGGATTCGGTGCAGAGTGTGAAAGGCGCGAATGTTTTGGGAGTGAAGAATGCGCGGTTTGTGGAGTGGGCGAAGGCGCATGGGGCGGTAGAAAAAGAGGAAGACTAAAAGGTGGAGGCGATGCGCGCTGAGCGGCGGCGGACTCTACCAAGGCGGACGGATGTTGCGGAAGGTGAAGGAAGCGTATACCAGGAAGGCGTCGAAGCCCGGATTCAGGCGCACGGTGTAGGCGTTGGAGAAGTGGAAAAATTGGACACCGGTCTTTAGCGAGTGGGTGGAGTCGATCGGGATGTACAGGCCGGGCCCAAAGTCCAGCGTCATGTTGACGCCGCGGGTATCGGGAATGGGAGTTTCCTTGGTGAACGCCAGGAAGCCGCCATTGACCTCGAAGAAGGGGTGATAGCGTGTGTGAAAATGCGGGAGGATTTGCAGACCGAGGGCTCCCCCGCCTCCGTAACGGTATTCGCGAGGACCGTTGACGTCATTGGAATAGAGCCAGGGGCTTGACGTCGAAATTGTAGTTGAGCGTGGTGTGGCGAAATTCGATGAAGTGGGAGGTGAGCCGCGCGTCGATGATCATCAGACGTTGGCTTGGGAGATCGCTGAGGATAAGCGGGTAGCCGAAAGATTGGCCAACGTAGAGGGAGAGTTCGTGGTAATCGCGGAAGAAGGTTCGGTTGGGGTTGGCGGGGGATTGGACCGCAACCGCCGAGCTGTCGGGCAACGTGAAGTCGGCGTATTGGGAGCGGGCCGGAGTCGACAGCAACAATACCAGCAACGACACCAACAGGAGACGGGAACGGAGCGAGCGCAATTGGAACTCCCGGCTGGAGTTGAGGCGCAAACTTGGGGCGGAAGGGCCTCAGAATAACTGAAGCAGGTAAAGGAAGTAAAGCGGCTCGCGTATGCTTCGCCGCCCAACTTTAGCTGGTTCGAGTACCAAAAAAAACCGTCATCCCGTGCGCATCGAGCGACCTCTCTTCTCGTCGCATCATGGACGGACTACGGAGGAGAGATGGGACTAAGTTTGGGGCGGGGGCGACCGTCTAAGGCGAACAGGCGATCTATTTCGGAGATCAGGCCATCGGGAAGATGGCTCTTGTGTATAAAACTATCAGCGCCGTAGCGGCGACACTCCTCGCCGAGGGATAAACCATTTAATTCGGAGAAGATGATCACCCGCAGGTCAGGACTGGAGAGGCGGATTTGTAAAGCAGCCTCCAGTCCATTAACCCGTGGCATGCTGAGATCGAGCAGAACGAGATCTGGCTTGCGGGCGGTTGCTAGTTGTACAGCGTTCAAGCCATCACTGGCGGTTCCTACGACCTCAAATCCGCCGGCGAACTCCAAGTAATCACAGACAGAGCGAAGTGCCGTGGGAGAGTCATCGGCAACAAGCACACGAATGATTTTCGCCGGGGGCGTCATCTTCATCCGAACCAGACCACTGGGGAGATCATGCAGGAAATAGGGGGCGAGAGAAATTGAGGAAAGTGCCTAGGGAATTTGCACTAGGGAGGTTGGGACTAGGGTTTGATGATTTGGTTGCGGATGGCGTAGTGGACTAATTCGGCCAGAGAGTGGAGGCCGAGCTTGAGCATGATGTTGGCACGATGAGCTTCGGCGGTGTTGACGGCGATGTGCAGAAGCTGGGCGACTTCCTTGTTAGCCTTGCCTTCGGCGAGTAACTGCAGGATTTCGCGTTCGCGTGGAGTAAGACGAGCGCGGGAAGCTTTGGCCGCGGGCACAGGGGTGACGGGCGAATCCCCGGCAACAGCGCTTACGCGGGTGGAAAAGTAGGACTTGTGCTGGCTGACGGCATCTACGGCAGCGAGAAGGACACGGTCGGCGTCATCCTTGAGGATGTAACCGCGAGCGCCGGCTTGAATGACTTGTTGAACCAGGTCGTCGGATTCGTGCATGGTGAGGATAAGGACTTCGGTGGAGGGCGAAGCGAGGCGAATCTGGCGGGTGGCTTCAACTCCGTTTAGCAGAGGCATGCCGATGTCCAGGACGGCGACATCGGGTTTGAGCTTTGTGGCTTTTTCGAGTGCCTCGTGCCCATCGGCGGCTTCCGCGCAGACTTCCCAGGCGGAGCGCGATTCCAGGAGGGTGCGAAGGCCCGCACGGACAACCGAATGGTCATCCGCGATCAAGATGCGCAGGGCGTGCATCGACGGTCTCCGTTCGGGCGGCCAGTCCGGGTAGGGAGATAGTAGCGCGAACGGTCGTGCCGGTGGGACCGGAAATAATACGGAGCTCCCCGCCGAGTTGGACCATGCGTTCGCGCATGCCGGGGATGCCGACACCGAGGCGAGGTTTTTGGTTGAGGTTGGCATCGCCCGCTGGTCTCGGAAGGCCGGTTGAGCCTATTTCTTGTGGAATCGAGTAAGGCGATGGACGCAAGCCACAGCCCTGATCGATCACTTCCAAGATAAACAGGGAATCTGCGTGGGAGAGGCGGATCTGAGCGGTGGAACTGCCGGAGTGGCGCTGAATGTTGGTCAGGCTTTCCTGGACAATGCGGAAGAGCGCAGTTTCGATGGGTTGCGGCAAACGCGCGAACTCCGCGGCTATTTCGAGTTTGGTGTCGATAGCGCTGCGTTCGCTGAAGCCATGGACGTATTCCTTGAGGGTGGAAAGCAGGCCCAGGTCATCCAGGAGGGGAGGATGGAGGAGGTAGGAAAGAGTGCGGATTTCGCGGGACATTTGCTGGGTTAAGGCGCGAGCTTTTTCGAGGGAGTTAGCGGCACGCACATTCTCGGGCGAGAGGCTCTGACGAATCTGAGCGAGATTGAGGTTGATGGCGAGCACCGTTTGGGCCAAGCCGTCGTGAAGTTCGCGGCCGAGGCGGCGGCGCTCCTCGTCCTGGAGTTTGAGCAGTTGAGTGGAAAGATTGTGAATGGCGCGCTCGGCATTTTTCATCTCGGTGACATCCGCGAACGAGGTGATGATGCGGACGAGGTTGCCATTTTCGTCGAATTGAGGAACGGCGCTGCCGAAGATCCATAGGACTTCGTCGTGGCCGGGGCGGCGCAGAGGCAAGAGCGCATCGTGAAGTGGAACACGGGTGCGAAGAACCGTCGGTACCGGATGATCAGAGAACGGCACGGGAATCCCGGCCGAAGAAACCACGAATATCCCAAGATCGGACAGGCGCTTACCGATGGCCGCGCCTTCGGGAATATTAAAGATGCGGTGCGCGGCACGATTGGCGAACTCCACGCGGGCGTCGGGAGTGTGCAGGACCACGGCGAAGTGGAGGTCCCGGACGAGAGAGCGAAGGCGCTCTTCGCTGGAGCGGAGGATTTGTTCGGCTTCTTTGCGTTGGGTGATGTCGCGGACGATGACCAGCGAGCAGCGTTGGCCGCGGATCTCGACGACCGAAGCGCTCATTTGACCAACGCGGATTTGGCCCGATTTGGTTCGGAAACGAAACTCGAAATCGCGGATGTGGCCGGAGTCCAACAGCTGGGCCAAAGCGTGATCGCGGCGATCGGTATCGACCCACAGATTCATCTGGCGAGGAGTTTTGCCCAAGGCTTCCTGCCGGGAATAGCCTGTGAGCCGGGTGTAGCCATCGTTTAGTTCGAGGTAGGGGCCGTTGGGGAAAGGGTTGATGCTAAAGGCATCGGGGCTGTTGCGGAAGGCGGTCGATAGGATTTCTTCGGAGCTGCGCAGGGCTCGTTCGGTGCTGAGAAGATTCTCGGAGATGCGGCGCTGGCGGCGGTTGGAGAGAATGAGGCGGATGGAGGAAAACAGCACCGAGGCGGTGACCGCGAGCCACGCAAAAAGCGTTTGTTCGGGGGCAATGGCATGAGCCATGAAGATAACCAACAGAGGGGTGCCGATGGGGAGAATGTGGCTGGCGACGAGGTTGCCGAGGCGCGAAGTGGAGGGGGAAAGGGAAACGTCGCGCGGCGATACCCAGTTGGTGGCAAACACGATGACCAGCAAGAAAGGAAGCATCCAGAGAACGTCGGCCCAGGTGGCGCTGCTGACGGCGTAAGAGAGTGTGAAGAGGTACGCGGAGTAGGAAAGAGCAGAAGTGAAAAAGATAAGCGCAAGGGCGGAGGAAAACGAGCGTAGCCACGACGCACGGACGGAACGAGAACGGTAGAAAAAAGAAGCCGAGAGGAGCACATCCCGCGAGATGTACAGGATAAGAATTTGATGGAGCAGCGTAGGTTGATCGGTTTTCCAACGGAGCGGGGAATAAAAGTAATAGACGTAAATGGTGACTGCGAGAATGGCGATTTGCAGGAAATCGAAGAGCCGGAGGGAATCGATGCCAGCGGTTTCGTCTTCCGCGCGGGGAAGAAGAATCATGAAGGCGGGAGCGGCCCAGACGAAGAAGAGGACGTCCGAGGGCCAGGGAGATTGCGACGAGCCAGGAACAAAACTTTGGTAATAGCCACTGATGCACTGAGCCAAAGCGGCGAGGGCTAAAGCGATGGTGAGAAGAAACCAGACTTGGCGCGGATATCCCGAGGAACGACGGCCCGCATGGAAGGAACAGAAGGCGGCCAGAAGAACCATGGCGCAGTCCAGAGAATTAGCGATAAGCAGGGCAGCGGGCGGCGAATGGACCAGGTCGAGAGCAAGGGCCAGCAGCAGCGGGATGAGCACAGCGGCCGCAAGAGAAAATCGACAGAACTTACCTGACGGAAGCAAGAGACCCTCGCAAAATGAATGTGAACCGAAAGTGTACAACAGAACAAGGAAAGCCGGTGGAAGGCGGACCTGGGAGCACGTCCGGGAAGTAAACACAAGCGCGGTTGGTAAAGAATCCGCGGTACTATACGCGCATGGGACTGCTGGAATCATTTTTCCGCGACAAATCAGTGTTGATTACTGGGTCCTCTTCCGGAATTGGCGAGGAACTTGGGTGGCAACTTAGCCAACTCGGCGCACGGGTGACGGTGACGGCGCGAAGACGGGAACTGCTGGAGTCGCTGGCGCGCAGAATTATCGCGTCCGGGAAGCCCGCACCGCTGGTGGTGACCGCTGACGTCACGAGCGATGAGGATGTCCGCCGGGCGGTGTCGGAATGCGTCGGCGCACACGGGAAATTGGATGTGGTGATCGCGAACGCCGGATTCGGAGTGGTCGGGCCGTTCAAAAAGCTTTCGCTGGAGGACTATCGGCGGCAGTTCGAAACCAATGTGTTCGGACTGCTGCGTACGGTGTATGCAGCGCTGCCCTACATCGAACAATCGCGCGGGAATATCGTGCTGCTGGGTAGCGTGGCAGGTTGGTCTGCTACGCCGGGCGCTTCGCCCTATGCCATGAGCAAGTTTGCTGTGCGGGCGCTGGCGAATTCCATTACGCCGGAACTGGCGCTGGCTGGCATGAGGGTGACACTGATCAGCCCAGGATTTGTGGCCAGTAATATTCGACGCGTGGACAATAAGGGTAGCTTTCATGAAGGAGCCAAGGAACCGATTCCGGATTGGATTGTAATGCCGGCGGATAAGGCGGTGCGGCAGATGTTGCGTGCCGTGGCCCGCGGGAAACGCGAGGCGGTTATCACCGGGCATGGGAAAGCGTTAGTGGGTATCCAAAGGTTTGCGCCGTGGATTTTGCGACTGGCTGGCCGGAGGATGGCAGCGCAACGGGGAGGATATCGGACGGAGCCGACGAGTTGACGCTTAAAGTAGCCCCGTGATGGCGACGACGTGCTGGCCGCGCCGAACTGAAGGTTCATCGCGATGGTTGCGCGCGAATAGGCCCACGGCTACAATTCGCGGAGAGGTGCGGGTTATGGGTATGGATCGGCGCGAATTTCTGGGAGCGGGTGCTGCGGCGGCTTTGACGGCCGCGACAGCCTGGGGCAACACGATGACAACTTTACCGCGGCGGCCTTATAAGAACGGGATCGAACTGTCTATCCTGGCGATGGGCGGAATCGTGATTTGCGGAATGCCGCAGGAAGAGGCTTCGCGGCGAGTCGCCGAAGCGTACGATCGTGGGCTGAATTATTTTGATTGCGCCCCGTCTTATTTTAATGGCGAGGCGGAAACAAAACTGGGCGAGGCGCTGCGGCCTTACCGCAACAAGGTTTTCCTTGCAGAGAAGACCACCAACCGGGACGCCAAGGGAGCGCGGGCGGAGTTGGAGCAGACGCTGCAGCGGTTTCATACCGACCACGTGGACCTATACCAGTTTCATGCGGTGAGTTCGATGGATGACGTGAACAAGATATTGGCTCCCGGAGGAGCCGCAGAGACATTTCTGGCCGCGAAGAAAGAAGGGAAGGCGTTGCATCTGGGATTTTCGGCACACAATGCGCCCGCCGCGCTTCATTTGATGGATGCGATGGAACTGGACAGCGTGTTGTTCCCGGTGAACGTGAATGCCTGGGAGAACGGCGGATTTGGACCGCAAATTTTGCAGAAAGCCAAGTCCAAGGGCATGGCGCGAATGGCGTTGAAGGCGCTGGCGTTCGGGAAATGGCCCGAGTCGATGAAGGAAAGCGAGCGGAAATATCGGAAGTGTTGGTACGAGCCGATTGACGACCGGGACATGGCGGCATTGGCGCTGCGGTTCACGCTGAACCAGGACATTACGGCAGCGGTGCCACCGGGCGACGAGCACATTTTTGACATGGCTATGGAATTGGCGTCCGGGCCGTTGCCGGTGCTGAGCGCGGCAGAGTTGGACGGATTGAAGGTGCGGGTTTCGCGGTTGGAGCCGGTGTTCCGGGCCTAACTTCTCGCGTTGCGCTTATCCGATTAGAAAGTCTGCGCAATCTCTCGGGCAGAGCTATTTACTTTCCAAGACGCTCCACACATATCGACTGTGGGTCACCCTGAAGAACTCAGAACGTCAGCTGCCTTGACTTGTTTAGCGGCCGGGATTATAGTTAAGCATATACTTAATTACAGGCCGGCTTAAATACGATTATGAGCGCCAATAACACATTTCGCGCGTTGGCTGATCCCACCCGGCGGGAGATTTTGGGGCTGCTCCGCCATGGGGAGATCACCGCAGGGGCTTTGGCGGAGAAGTTTGATATGACCAAGCCGGCGATGTCGCACCATTTCAGGGTGTTGAAGGATGCGGACCTGATCACCAGCCGGCGCGAGGGACAACAAATCTGGTACGGACTCAATACCACAGTGGTGCAGGACGTGATGGCGTGGGCCTTGCAATTGGCGGCGGACGCAAAGAAGAGCAAAGGGAAGAAACAATGAGTCGCAAATATTACCTGGTGGCGTTGTTGATTACAGCGCTGATGACCATCGCTACGGTGGCGGCGTATCCACATTTGCCGGAGCGCATCGCCACGCATTGGAATATGGACAACCAGCCCAACGGTTACAGCCCGAAATGGATGCTGTTCGTGCTGGGGCCGGGATTCATGGTGGGAATCATGTTGCTGATGCGGGTGCTGCCATGGCTTTCGCCGAAGAATTTCGAACTGGATTCGTTCCGCGCGACCTACCTGCAAATCATGCTGATGTTGGTTTGCATGATGGGCTATTTCCAGGCAGTGATGATGTGGGCGAATATCGGGCACTCGATGAATATCGGGCGGGCGATTGTTGGGGGAGTGTGCCTGGTGTTTGCGCTTCTGGGGAATTTGATGGGCAAAGTGCGGCGGAATTTTTATCTTGGGATACGCACGCCGTGGGCGCTGGCGAATGAACGAGTGTGGAACGCGACGCACCGGTTTGCGGCGAAGACGTTGGTGGTGGGCGGAGTTTTGGGCTTGCTGCTGACCGCCGCGGGAATCGATGGATGGCCGGTGCTGGGGGTGTTGCTAGCGGGCGCGTTTGTTCCGGTGGTGTATTCGCTGGTTTTTTATAAACAGTTGGAGAGACGCGGAGAGGTGTGAGGAAGGAAGTGGGTGCCCTGTGGTAGTGCCACAGAGGACGTGTTAAGCTCCTGCGTTACGCCTCGAAACGGCGGGATTGAAGGAGAGCTTGTGGCGCCACTGATTCAACTTAGGAACATCGAAAAGTCGTTTCCTGCGGGAGCGCAGAAATTTTACGTACTGCGACGGATTACCCTGGACATTCAGCAAGGGGAATTCGTAACGTTCATGGGCCCCTCCGGGGCAGGGAAGTCGACGCTACTGAGCATCATTGGAATGCTGGACGGTGCGTGGAGCGGCGAATATTACTTCCTGGATCAGCCGGTGCACAAGCTGAACATCAAGCAGCGGAATGAACTGCACAAATACAACATTGGTTTTGTGTTTCAGTCGTATCACCTGATCGACAATCTTACCGTCTACGAGAACCTGGAAATTCCCTTGTCGTATAAGAATATTCCGCATAAGGAACGGGCCAGCCTGGTGTGCGACGCCCTGGATCGCTTCAACATTGTGGGGAAGAAGGATCTTTTCCCGAATCAACTGTCGGGCGGACAACAACAGTTGGTAGGGGTGGCGCGGGCGGTCATTCAGAACCCCAAGCTGATCCTGGCAGACGAGCCAACCGGGAATTTGCACTCAACACAGGGCGAAGAGATTATGCAGTTGTTTAAGAGGCTGAATGAAGCCGGGACTACCATCATTCAAGTCACGCATTCGGAGAAGAATGCGGCCTATGGGAACCGGATTTTGCAAATGGCGGATGGGTGGTTGGTGACGGAAGCGGCCGGAGTGGCGCCAGTGAGATGAAGGGCCCTGCGCGTCGCTCGCGATAGTTTTCTCTCCCGAAGATGCACCGCAACAAACCGAAGTTGGGACAGCTGAAGTCCTACAGACATCGCTGATGCGTCAGCAAGGGCGGAGGCGGAGAGAGGTGTCCAGGAAGAGGATGCCGGAGCCGACGGAGCCTGGCGGATCGCTGGGGAGCGGTTGTTGTTGAGGGTCGCCAAAGAAGGTGCCGCCGGAGAGGATGGTTTCAATGGCGAGGATGAGGTAGCGGGCGGCGTCGGATTTAGTGACATAACCGCTGGCGCCAACGCGACGGGCGTCGTTGGCCAACTGAGCAGACTGGTGCATGGTAAAAATGAGGATTTTGCTGTCGAGGCCAAACGCAGTGATGCGAGAAGCAGCTTCGAGCCCGCTAATGCCGGGCATGGTGATATCGAGCAGAATGACGGAAGGTTTGAGGCGCTGGGCAGATGCGACGGCCTCGGCACCGTCGGAGGCTTCACCGCAAATTTCCCATTGTGGGCGAGCCCTGGTAATGATGGAGCGAACGCCTTCGCGAAGAACTTCGTGATCGTCAACGATAAGTATTCGTACTGACATTTTAGACGCTTCCTTGGGCGTGATTCAGGCGGTAGTCTGGGCGCCGGGAGAAAGAATTTCTATAGGAACGGTGGCCCTGACAGTAGTTCCTTGGGAACTGGAGCTGATGAACAGGTTGCCGCCGAGTTGTTGAATGCGTTCGCGCATGCTGCGGATGCCAACGCCCAGTTTGCCGAGAGAGGCGTCATTGAGATCCGAAACGGCGGGCAGGCCGACGCCCTGGTCTTTCACCTCGAGCACCGCAGTGGCACCGTCAATCGCAAAGCGAATTCGTGCAGTTTTAGATTGGGAGTGGCGATGAACGTTGGTCAAGCTTTCCTGGAAGACGCGGAAGAGGGCGAGCTCAATGTCCTTGCGAAGGCGAACGTCCGGGGCAATGTCGTATTGAATGGTGATACCGCTGCGTTGCGAGAATCCCTCAAGGTGCCAACGGATGGCGGAGGGAAGACCCATTTCTTCCAACATGGGTGGGTATAAAAGGTAGGAGAGGGTGCGGACTTCGCGAATGGCGCGGTCGACCAGGGCAATGCTGTCTGCGATTTGCTTCTGACCTTCGGAAGCGCCGTGCGGCGGAGGAGCTGGTTGGGACTGTTCCGCAGACAAAGCATCCAAGGCCATCTTCACAGCGACGAGGTACTGACCGACAGAATCGTGAAGCTCACGTCCGAGCCTGCCGCGCTCCTCGTCTTGCATTTTGAGGAGGGTGTGGGAGAGTTCGCGAAGCTGTTCCTCAGAGCGTTTGCGTTCGGTTAAGTCGCGGGTGACCTTACCATAAGCAACCAGTTTGCCTGCGGAATTGCGAATGGCGGTAATGATGACGTTGGCCCAGAACTTGGTGCCATCCTTGCGGATACGCCAGCCCTCGTCTTCGAAACGGCCGGTGGCGGCGATTTTGAGTTCGTCTTCGGGAATGCGAGCGCGCTGCGCTTCGGGGGAATAGAAGATTCGGAAATGCCTGCCGATAATCTCGCTGGCGTGGTAGCGCTTGATGCGTTCCGCGCCGGGATTCCAGGTTTGAACTTCGCCGTTGGGAGTAAGAAGGAAGATGGCGTAGTCGGTAATTTGGTCGACGAGGAGGCGAAAGGTGTTATCGCTGGAGAGCGCAGAGGGTGAGGGCACGGCCAAGGTCGTGTCCGGCATAGTTTGTTCCATAGAGTAGGGAGGGTCCGGTAATGTCCAGCGATGATTTTTACCATAAACAGCGGAGGTTTGCGCTAGGGAAAAGACCGTAGGCGCGGCGTTCCTGCGAGAGAGGGCCGTCTTTTGGGGGAGAGGCCCCCAAGAGCGCGGGCAGGAAGCCGGCGCTGGCCAATCTAAATTCAGCCAGTATACGAGCTGAGACACTTCGCTGACACTGGGGAGTTGGTGACCTGTGGCAAGGCCACAGAAAAGGTGGTATTGTCATGTGGGAATGACACAGGAGGAAGTATGACCGTGTCCAAACTGGATCTACTGCAGGGGACGCTGGATTTGATGGTGCTGCAAACGCTGTCGACCATGGGCCCGCAGCATGGGTATGGCATAGCGCGGCGAATCGAACAGGTGAGCGGGAACGAGGTGCTGCTGAATCAGGGGACGATTTACGCGTCGCTGGTGCGATTGCAGCAGCGCGGATGGATTTCAGCGGAGTGGGGCACGTCGGACAACAATCGCAAGGCGAAATTTTATTCGATCACCAAGCGGGGGCGGAAGCAGCTCACCGAGGACGCGGCGTACTGGCAACGGCTGTCGATGGTGATGAGCCGGGTGCTGTCGATGCCGGAAACGGAAGAATGAGGCGGGCGATGCGCGGAAGCTTGAGGCGGTTGGCATTGCGATTCGCGGCGTTGTTTCGCCGGGCGAATCTGGACCGGGAGTTGGAAGCGGAGACGGCCGCGCATCTGGATTTGGCGGTGGAAGAGAATCAGCGAAACGGGATGACGCTGGAAGAGGCGCGGCGGCTGGCATTGATTCAATTCGGCGGAGCGCAGCAGGCCAAGGAAACCCATAGAGAAGCACGGAGTTTGGCGATGATCGAAACGCTGGCGCAGGATCTCCGGTACACCTTACGGACTCTGCGCAAAGATCGCTCGTTCGCTGCCATCGCCATTCTGATCCTGGCGCTGGGCATTGGCGCGAACATTGTGGTATTCGGCGTGGTGAATACACTGCTGCTGCGGCCGTTGCCGTTCAAGGATGCGTCGAGGCTGGTCTGGCTAGCAGGGAACAAAGGTGAAGGCGGCTTATCGGACGTTACCTACCGGGTGGATGCGTTTCAGGGACTTCAGCGGCACAACGAATCGTTCGAGCAGGTGACGGCGTACGTGCCGTTTCTGGCGTACTCCGATTACGTGCTGGGCGGAAGCGGGGAGCCCAAGCCGGTAAGCGCGCTGCATGTGGCGGGAAATTTCTTTCAAACGCTGGAAGTGCAGCCAATGCTGGGCCGGCTATACACAGCAGACGAATATGCAAAGGGCGGCCCGAACGCGGTGCTGCTGTCTTACGCATTCTGGCGGCAACAGTATGGCGGCGATCCAGGGGTGGTGGGACGTTCGATTGTGCTAAGCCAGCAAGAATACACGGTGGTCGGAGTGATGCCTGCCAGTTTCGATTTCGCGTCGGTGTTCTCGCCGGGTTCGAAACAAGACGTTTTTCTGCCCACAGTGATGGATGACATCAAGGATTACGGGCACATGCTGTCGCTGATCGGGCGGCTGAAGCCGGGGATCACAGTGGCGCAAGCGCAAGCGGAGGCGAACACAGTGCTTCCGCAGTTGCGGCCTGGAGGAAACGACTCGTGGGGCACGGACATAGTTACGCGCATGACGCCACTGCAGGACTACGTGACCGGGAAAGTGCGGCGTTCGTTATTTGTGCTGTGGGGCGCAGTAGCTTTGATTTTGCTGATCGTGTGCGTGAACCTGTCGAACCTGTTACTGGCACGAGTGGCGTCGCGGGGCAAAGAGTTTGCGATGCGCAGCGCGTTGGGAGCAAGCCGTGGGCGATTGGTGCGGCAACTGTTGACTGAAAGCGTGGTGCTCTCCGCGATCGGAGCGTCGATCGGAGTTGCGATCGCGTATGCAGTGACGTTCTATCTAGCGCATCAGGGGTCCATCGCGCTGCCATTGCTGAACAGCATCCGGGTGGATGGAGCGGCGCTGGCGTGGACGATGGGGATCACGTTGGTAGTGGCGATTCTATTTGGTTTGGCACCCGGGTTGACGGTGTCGCGGGCGAATCCCCAGGAGACGCTGAAGGACGCCGGACGAGGCACGAGCGAGTGCCGCGGACACGGACGGATGCGCGCGGTGCTGGTGGTGTCAGAGGTGGCGCTGGCGTGCGTGCTGCTGGTGGGATCCGGACTGCTGCTGCGAAGTTTCCTGCGGGTTCTGGACGTGGACCTGGGATTCCAGCCGGCGAAAGCGCTGGCCATGAGAGTGGATTATCAAGATGGGGGAAGCCCGGAGAAACGCGCGGCTATTTTTCAGGAAGTGTTGCATCGGGTGAGCTCGATTCCGGGAGTGCAAGCCGCCGGCATGTCCGACATGCTGCCGCTGGATCGCAATCGGAGTTGGGGATTGACGGCGAAAGGGTCGATACACGCGGGGGATGAAAATACCGACGCGTTCGTGCGCGTGGTGACGCCGGGATATATCCGTGCGATGGGCATGCATTTGATCGAGGGGCGCGATTTCAGTTGGCAGGACTCGCCTAACTCCACTCGCGTGATCATCGTCAATCAAACAGCGGCGCGGCGGAATTGGCCCGGGCAAAGCCCGATCGGGCGGCTGGCGGAGGGAGTGGGCGACAAGGACACCACGGTGATTGGGGTGATTGCGGACGTGCGGCAGACCGGCGTCGAGGAATCGGTGGGCCCGGAAGTATTTGTTCCCGCGTCGCAATTCACGCCGGACGGGGCGGACCTGGTGGTGCGTTCGAATCTGCCGGGAAGCGTTCTGGCGCCGACATTGCTGCAGACGCTGCGTGATTTGAATCCGGGACAAGCTTCCGAGGAACTACGGCCCATTCAGGCGCTGGTGGACCATGCGGTGTCGCCGCGGAAATTCTTTGTGTACCTGGTGGGGATTTTCGCGGCGCTGGGATTGTTGTTGGCGGCACTGGGAATCTACGGAGTGATTTCGTATTCGGTGACGCGGCAGACGCAGGAGATTGGGATCCGCATGGCGCTGGGCGCGACGCCGGGACGGGTGCAACAGAGTGTGCTGGGTAGGACGCTGCGACTGGCGTTGACGGGGATTGGCGTGGGTGCGGTGGCGTCGGTGGCGGCCTCGAGGTTGGTCGAGTCGCTGCTGTTCAAAACTGAGGCGTATGACCCGGTGACGTTTGTGGGGGTGATTTTTGTGCTGTTGGGCGTAGCGCTTCTGGCGGGATATTTGCCAGCGCTGCGGGCGACGCGAATCGATCCGATGATCGCACTTAGGTGCGAGTAGGGATGCGAACAAAGTTAACTGGAACTGCGTTTATAGATGTGGGTGGCAAAAGGGAGCGTTGGGAGGTGCCGCGATGAACAGGTTGCGGGTGGTGTTCCAGCGATTTGCCGGATGGTTCGGTCGCGACGATTTCGAACGCGAATTGGATGCGGAAATGGCGTCTCACGTGACACTGGCCGCCGACGAGAACGGGCGTAACGGCATGCCGGCGGAGGAAGCGCGGCGGCAGGTGCTGATGGCTCTGGGTGGAGTGGAGCAAGCGAAGGAGTCAGCGAGGGAAGAGCGGAGGTTGCCGTTCCTGGAAACGCTAGTGCAGGATCTGGGCTTCGCGTTTCGCATGCTGCGCAAGGCGCCGGGGTTCGCGGGAATAGCGATCTTGACGCTGGCGATCGGGATAGCGGCAAACACGGCGTTGTTTTCGGTGGTGAACGGAGTGCTGTTGAATCCGTTGCCGTACCCGCAGCCGGATCGTTTGGTGGCCGTGTACACGCGAGCGTATCAGTTCGACAAAGCGTCGATTTCGTATCCGAATTTTCTGGATTGGTGCCGCGAGAATCGTTCTTTTTCGAAGCTGGCGGCCTTCCGCGGAGAGACGTTCACCCTGACTGGAATGGGTGAGCCGGAACGTATCGATGCGAACATGGTTTCCGCCACGTTTTTCCCGGTGCTGGGCGTAAACCCAATTCTGGGGCGCAACTTTGACGAAAGAGAAGATCAACTCGGCGCCGCGCCGGTAGCGCTGATCAGCGAAGGGTTGTGGAAGCGCAAGTTCGGCTCCGCGCCAGACATCGTGGGCAAATCCATCCGGCTTGATGCCAGACTCTACACGATCACCGGCGTGATTCCTGGCAATTTCCACTATCAGAACAATAATTACCGGACCAACAGCGAAGTTTACGTTCCGATTGGCCAATGGACCGATCCACTGTTCCGCGACCGCCGGGCTGGCATGGGCATGGACGCAGTGGGACGGTTGAAGGCGGGGGTCACGTTAGCGCAGGCCAATTCGGACATGAGTGGAGTGGCGGAGCAACTCGCGCAAGTCTATCCCGATATCGACAAGGGGCAGGGCGTCACACTGGTGCCGTTAAAACAAAATTTAGTTGGCGACATCCAGCCGTTCTTACTCATGTTGCTTGCCGCAGTGGGATTTGTGTTGCTGATCGCTTGCGTGAATGTGGCCAATCTATTGTTGGCCCGGTCCACGGGCAGGACGCGCGAGTTTGCGATTCGCACCGCGCTGGGCGCCAGCAATGGGCGAGTGGTTCGGCAGCTTTTGACGGAGTGCGTGTTGCTGGCCTTGATTGGCGGAGCCTTGGGCACGCTGCTGGCCGCTTGGGGGACGAAAGCCGCGCTGAAAGTGTTGCCGGAAGCTTTGCCGCGCGCGGATGAAATTCATCTGGACGGGCGAGTTTTGTTATTTACGTTGGGCGCTTCTGTGCTTGCGGGAATTCTGTTTGGCCTGGTGCCGGCATTCAAGAGCGCGCACACGGACATTCAGGGAACGCTGCGGGAGGGCGGCCGGGGCCTGACGGGCAGCCGTCACCGTGCACAAGGCGTATTTGTGGCCATGGAAATGGCGTTGGCCGTCGTGCTGCTGGTAGCCGCGGGCTTGATGGTTCGCAGCCTGGCGAAGATTTGGCATGTGGATCCGGGTTTTGATCCCAACAACGTCGTCAACTTCAGTTTCGGCTCAGCGCAACCACTGGGCGCCACCCCAGACGCCATTCGTCAATCGTATCGCCAGGTCCACGACGCGATCGCGGCGCTTCCCGGTGTCGAATCCGCCTCTCTGTCAGCCGCGTCGAGTCCAATGGGGAGCGATTCCGAGCTTCCGTTCTGGCTGGAAGGAGAGCCGAAGCCCGCGTCGCAGGCGGACATGAAAATAGCGTTGTTTTTCTTGATTCAGGCGGATTATGCGAGGGTAATGAAAATTCCGCTGAAGCGCGGCCGGTTTCTCACCCAGTCCGACACCGCACGCTCGGGTTTCGTCACTGTCATCGACGAGCGTTTCGCCAAACAGTTCTTCGGCAATCAGGATCCCATCGGCAAGCACATCCATTTTGCCATCCTCGATCAAACCGCCGAAATTGTCGGCATTGTCGGTCACCAAAACGAGTGGGGCCTGGATTCCGATTCGACCAACGCGATTCAGGCGCAATGCTATTTCGCTTTGGATCAGATGCCCGATTCGCTCATTTCGGCCTCCGCTTCCCGCGGCGCAGACGGCATGGTGCGAACCAGCTATACCCAAACCGACGTCGCTGCGGCCCTCAGCCGCGCGGTCCGAACCGTGAGCAGCGACTCCGTCGTTTATGGCGTGGAAACCATGAACGGCATTATCTCCGACTCGTTGGCGGCGAAACGGTTTGCCATGATGTTGCTGGGCGTGTTCGCAGTGCTTGCAGTCGTGCTGTCGTCCATCGGCATTTACGGCGTGATTTCTTACGTGGTGGGCCAGCGGACGCACGAAATTGGAATTCGCATGGCGCTGGGAGCGGAGCGCGGCGCCGTTGTGCAGATGGTGTTGCGACAGGCCGGGCGGATGGTGCTGTTCGGCGTGGTTGTAGGGCTGATTGCCGCAGCTCTGCTGGGACGTTTGATGTCGTCCATGCTGTTTGGCGTGAACTTTTACGATGGTTTGACGTTTGTGAGTGTGGCGGCGATCTTGCTGGCAGTGGCGTTGGCCGCTTGCTGGATTCCGGCGCGGCGGGCCTCGAGGGTCGATCCAATCATTGCACTCAGGTACGAGTGAGTTGACGATGCACAACCACGATCCATTCGATGCGATCAAGAAAGTCCGGCGGCCCACGCTGAACGCCCGGTTGTGGCGGCGCTTGCTGGCTTTCTTCCATCGCGATGATTTCGAACGCGAAATGGCCGAAGAGATGAACGCGCATCTTGAAATGGCCATTGAGGAAAATGTGCGGGCGGGCATGACGTTGCGGGAGGCGAGGCGGCAGGCCTTGATTTCGCTGGGCGGCGTACAGCAGAGCAAAGAATTGGCGCGCGACGCGCGAGTGATTCCGTGGCTCGAATCGCTTCGTGGGGACGTGAAGTTTGGCTGGCGCCAACTGGGCAAGAGCAAAGTCACCACCGTCGCGGCGATTCTTTCGCTGGCGCTGGCTATCGGCTCGTGTGTCGCGGCGTTCCGTTTACTGGACGCGGTGTTCTTCCGCCCACTGCCGATTGCGCATGCACATCAGCTTTATGCGCTGACGCGGCAGGGAATTGGGCCCGATGGCAAGCCCCAGGATTTCGACGGTTGGGCGTATCCCGATTACCAGCTCATGCGCACTGCCGCGGGAAAGCAAGCAGATGTCCTCGCGATTTCGTATTCGGAATACGTTGATCTGACTTTCAAAGCCGATCAGGATATCGAGAAAGCGCAGCTTCAATTCGTGTCGGGGAACGTGTTTCCCGTGTTCGGCTTGCAGCCCGCGCTTGGCCGGTTGCTCAGCGAGAACGACGACACGACCCCGGGGGCTCACCCGGTCGCGGTCATTTCTTATGATTATTGGCTCAGGCGCTTCCAGAAAAGTCCGGAGGTGCTTGGCAAACGGTTCCGTTTGGGCAACGACTTCTTCCAGATTGTCGGCGTCGCTCCGGAATCGTTCGTGGGCACCGAACCGGGCAACATGATCGATATTTACGTGCCGACGATGATGAATCCTGACGTGACCCGCAAGGATTCCACGTGGCACCGCACGTTTGTCATGCTGCATCCCGACACGCGAATCGAACCGCTGCGCGGCAAACTCGACGGAACTTCGCGCGCCTTCGAAACCGAACGGGCGGAGGGTTTCATCAACGAAACGCCGCAGGAAATCACTAATGAGATCAATCAAACGCTGACCTTGCACTCCGCCGAGTCCGGCTTCTCCGATTTGCAGCGAGACAATCACGGCTCACTCGGTTCTCTCGGGGCCCTGGTGCTACTGGTTCTGCTCATCGCGTGCGTCAATGTCGCGAACCTGATGGTTGCACAAGCCGCCGCGCGCGCCCGAGAGATGGCCTTGCGCGTTTCCATTGGCGCTGGCCGCCGGCATCTCGTGCAACTCGTTCTGGTGGAAAGCGGGATATTGGCTCTGCTTTCTTCCATTCTCGGCGGCATCTTCGCCTGGTGGGCCGCTCCCTTTTTTATCAGCATGATCTATCCGTCGGAGCACCCTGTCCGTCTTCCGCTGCCCATTGACGCGCGGGTTTTCCTTTTCGGCTTTGGCCTAGCTGTTGTGGTCACTTTTCTTTTCGGCTTGATTCCCGCGTTCCGCGCGTACACTGTTCATCCAGCCAGTGTGTTGAAGGGAGAGGAAAAACCTCATACAAGGGGCCGGCTGATGTACGGGCTGATCGCCGCGCAGGTGGCGTTCTGTTGCCTTGTGCTGTTTGTCGCCGGGTTGTTTGTTACCACGTTTCAGCACCTGTCGCACCAAGCGCTCGGCTTCTCGACCAATCGTCTGCTGGTGGTTGACGTGGTCACGCCGCATCCGGTGGAGCCGGTGTTCTGGGAGCAGGTGTCCGAGCATCTGCAAAGCGTTCCGGGAGTCGAACGCGTGTCGGTGTCCAATCGCCCTCTTCTCAGCGGCTATTCCAACAACAATTCCGTTTCCGTGAATGGCCTGCCGCCGTCGGATATTCTCGGCTATTTCCTGCACGTTTCCCCAGGCTGGCTGGACACCATGAAGATTCCGCTGGTTCGCGGCCGCGATTTTCTGCCCACGGAGACCGCGCCGGGCGCTGCGATTGTCAGTGAAAGCTTTGTGAAGGCATTCTTTCAGGGGGAAGACCCGCTAGGAAAATCGTTCGATGAAGTGATGGACGAAGGCCCGCGCCTGCACTACCAGGTGGTTGGAGTGGTGCGCGACACCCGTTATCGAGCAGTGCGGGAAGATGTTCTGCCCACCGCGTATCTGCCGTTCAACTCCGTCAACGCCACCACCGGCGCACCCCGTCCACAGGGGCGTGCCTCTTTTATCGTCCGCACCGTTACCCGCAACCCGCTTGCGCTGGCAGCCACCCTGCGGTTCGAAATAGCCAACGCACGTTCCGATTTTCGCGTCAGCCGCATTCGCACGCAACTGGAACTGGCGCAAATGCAAACTGTACGCGAAAGGATGATGGCGGCGCTGGCGTCGTTTTTCTCGTTCGTGGCGCTGTTTCTGGCCGCTATCGGGCTCTATGGAGTGTTGCGCTATTCGGTGTTGCAGCGCCGGCGCGAAATCGCCATTCGCATGGCCGTGGGCGCGCAGCCCGCGAACATCGCACGTCTGGTTAGCCTCCCGATGGTGTGGACGGTGCTTTTCGGCGGTTGTGCTGGTTTAGGAGCCGGATTGTTCTTGTCGCGCTATATCGCCGAGCTTTTGTATCAAGTGCAGGCCACCGACGTCGGCATGTTGGTGTTCCCGCCGCTGGCGATTTTGGGAGCCGCATGTGTGGCCTCGTTGCCGGCAGTTCTGCGGGCCACGCGCATAGATCCCACGGTAGCGTTGCATTGTGAGTGACCGAGCCATGAACACACTACACTCATTCGTTCGCCAACTCGCAAATCGCGTGGGCTCTTTCTTCGGCCGGGACAAACTGGACCGCGAATTTGCCGCAGAGATGGACGAGCATCTGCACATGGCCATTGAGGAAAACCTGCGGGCAGGGTTGAGCCCGGAAGAAGCGCGCCGCCGCGCGCTCGTTCAATTTGGGGGCCAGCAGCAAGCCAAAGAAGCAGTGCGCGAACAGCGCAGCCTGCCTTTTTTGGAGACGCTGTTCCAGGATTTTCGGTTCGCCGCACGCCTGCTGAAAAAATCTCCGGCGTTCACCTCTGTTGCTGTGCTCACATTGGCGCTCGGCGTCGGCGCCACCACCGCCATCTTCAGCGTTGCCCAAGCCGCCCTTCTTCGTTCCTGGCCCGCCAAGTCGCCTGAACAACTCGCGAAACTCATTGCCACGACTCCGCAGGGAAGAGACAACTACTTCTCCTATCCCGACTATCGCGAGCTCTCGGAGCAAACGACGCTCCTCAGCGGGATAGCTGCGTGGTCGCGCCATGGCAAAACCCTTCGTATCGGCAGCGATCTTCATCTGGTTCTGAACGACGTTGTCTCGCCCAACTATTTCGAGGTTCTTGGTCTCGACGCTCAACTCGGCCGCATGTTCTCCGCGGACTCCGCTTCTTCCGCCGAACACACCGTCGTGATCAGCGACGCTCTGTGGCGGCGCCTTTTCCACGCCGACCCTTCTCTCATCGGCAAGCCGATTTGGTTCAACGACGGAAGTTACACCGTCATCGGGATCGCGCCGCCTCATTTTCAAGGCCTGGAGAGGGAAGTGCCGACGGATCTCTGGTTCACCGTGCTCAGCGAATACGGCCAGGAAAACCTGGGTGAACGCAAGTTTCGCGATTTCGAACTGCTTGCCCGGTTGCGGCCCGGCGTTACCTCTGCCCAAGCACAAACCGAACTCTCCATCCTCGGCCGCCGCCTCTCGGACTCCTATCCCGCTGTTGATAAGGCCAGAGAAGTGGGTCTCATCCCTGAGCCGGAACGGCTACGCTCTGCGCTCGTCGCTTCCGCCGTTCTGATGTCCTTCGTTGGCCTCGTTCTGTTGATCTGCTGTGCCAACGTCGCGGGCCTCATCGTCGCGCGTTCCGATTCGCGCCGCCGTGAAATTGCCGTGCGCCTGGCGCTCGGCGCCGGACGCCTTCGCCTTGTTCGTCAATTGCTCACGGAAGGCATTCTACTGGCTTTCGCGGGAGCAGCGCTCGGCTTGCTCTTCGCTTCTTGGCTCATGAGCCTTCAGTCCGCGCTCCTGCCGCCGTTTGATTACCCGATCGGGCTCGACCTGCGCCTTGACTCCACGCTCGTCGCTTTTTCCCTGGTGGTCTCTGCGCTCTGCGTTCTTCTGTTTGGTCTAGCTCCCGCCCTTCAGTCCTCGAAATCGAACCTGGTCTCTGCACTCAAAGGCGAAGAAGCTACTGCAGGCCGCTCCTTCCGCAAAGTTACGTTGCGCAACGCCATCGTCCTCGGCGAAATCGCTCTCTCCGTCGTTCTTCTGGCTGCTTCCGGTCTTCTCATTCGCAGCCTTGTCTTTACTCGCAGCATAAACTTGGGCTTCGATAAGCAGAAAAGCCTGGTCTTCGTCGATCTCAATGCGGGCCTATCCGGCTACAACCCCACTCGCAGCCTGTCTTTCTTCGAGCAAATTACCGAACGCGCAGCGCATCTCCCCGGCGTCCAGCACGCCAGCTTTGCCCGGCGCATGCTCCTTACGGGTTCTGGAGGCGGCGCGCAGCTTCTGGTTTCCATTCCCGGCGTGGACCTGCCCCAAGGCCAGCAGAGTATTCCGATCAAGTTCAACGCTGTCGGTGGCGACTACTTCCGTACCCTCGGCACACGGCTCCTGGCAGGCCGCGATTTGACCGCCGCCGATGGTCCCACCGCCGCTCGGGTTGTGCTCATCAGTCAGAATATGGCGGCGCGCTTCTGGCCGGACAACACAGCTGTGGGTCGCCACATTAGTCTGGAAGGGAAGGACTGCGAGATCATTGGTGTCGTTGAAGACGCCAAGATTATTCGTGTCCACGAACCCGCCGAGCCGTACATGTACCTGCCCTTTACGCAATGGCCGACCGAATCCGCCACTCTGCTCGTTGACGTGTCCGGCGATCCCGGCCCCGTCGTTCCTGCGCTTCGCAGCGAACTTGCGAGTCTCGACCAGGCGGTTCCCGCGACCGTGCACACCTTGCACTACCTGATGCAGCAGGCCTTCTGGGAAGACCAGATGGCAGCGGCCTTTGTGGCCGTCCTTGGCCTCGTAGGCGTCTTCCTCTCTTCCATCGGGCTCTATGGAGTTATCGCCTTCCTTGTGAACCAGCGCCGCCACGAAATTGGCATCCGCATGGCTCTCGGGGCCGACCGCCGCGATGTTCTCCGAATGGTTCTCTCGCAGGGCTTGGCCCTCGCCGTTATCGGGCTCATCCTCGGCATCGCGGCCTCGCTTGCCGCCATGCCTTTGCTTGCATCGGCCTTATATGGCGTCAAACCAGCCGACCCACTGACCTACGTCGCGGGTTCCGTTCTTGTCCTATTCGTGGCTCTTGCTGCCAGCTATTTCCCGGCGCGCCGCGCTTCCCGCGTCGATCCCATCATTGCTCTGAGGTACGAGTAACCATGAGCTTCCGGATCTTCCATCGCATCGCTGATCTCTTCCGTCGCGACAAACTGGAGCGCGAATTCGCCGCCGAGATGCAAGAGCATCTGCACATGGCCATTGAGGAAAATGTGCAGGCGGGGTTGGAACCGGAAGAAGCGCGGCGCTGCGCGCTCATTCAATTTGGGGGCCAGCAGCAAGCCAAAGAAGCCGTGCGCGAGCAGCGCAGCCTGCCTTTTTTGGAGACGCTGTTCCAGGATTTTCGGTTCGCCGCCCGCCTGCTGAAAAAATCTCCGGCGTTCACCTCTGTTGCTGTGCTCACATTGGCTCTCGGCGTCGGCGCCACCACCGCCATCTTCAGCGTGGTCTATGGCATCCTGCTGCGGCCGCTGCCGTATCCGCATCCGCAGCAAATCGTTCAGTTGTGGGAACAGGGTGCGACGGGCAATCGCATGCATTTCGCCGACCCTAATTTCGAAGACGTGCGGGCGCAAAATCATTCTTTATCCGGGGCGGCGGAGTACACCGATTTCGTGGTCACGGTGATCGAGTCGGGCCAACCGTCCCGCGTACAAACCGCAACGGTCTCCCGCGATTTCTTGCAAGTGATGGGCGTGCAACCGATCTTCGGCCGAGCTTTCGCGCCCGATGAGCAACGCGTGGACGCGCCTGCGACCGCGTTGGTTAGCTATGGCTACTGGAAGCAGACGTTGGGCGGCGCCAACGACCTGTCCTCGGTGCATCTGAAAGTTGGCGACCAACTCGCGTCGGTGATCGGCGTGATGCCGCCGGGCTTTCGTTTTCCGGACAACTCCGACATTTGGATGCCTCGCGAACTCGAGCGCCACACGCCCAGCCGCAGCGGACACAACTGGAGCGTGGTTGCCCGCTTGCGTGACGGCGTACCACTGAGCGAATCCCGCGCCGAACTCACCGGCATCGCTCAACGGCTGAAGCAGCAATTTGGCGAAGACACCATGATGGTGGCCGTCGCCATGGAGCCTCTGCGGGAAGCGATGACCAGCGACGTGCGTCCGGCGCTGATCATTCTTCTCGGCGCGTCCGCATTTCTGCTGCTCATCGCGTGCGCCAACGTTACTAATCTCATGCTCGCGCAAGCCACTGGCCGCGAGCGAGAGTTGGCCATCCGCGCGGCACTCGGCGCGCAACGCCGCCGGCTGATCCGTCAATTCCTCACTGAGTCGTTGCTGTTATCACTGATTGGCGGGGCCCTGGGAGTTTTGCTGGCGTACTGGGGCCTGAACGGGCTGCTGGCTCTCGCTCCCACGAATTTGCCGCGCATCGAGAACGTGTCCATCAACGTTCCGGTGCTGCTTTTTGCGCTTGGCATCGTGTTTCTGTTTTCGACCGCGCTGGCGATTTTGACCGTGGCGCGCGCCGCTTCGCGCGATTCCGGCGACGCGCTTAGCGCGAGTGGTCACGGCAGCATTGGCACGGTCAGCAAACAGCGCACGGGCCGCCTGATCGCTGCGGCGCAGTTGGCCATTGCGCTGGTGCTGCTGGTTGGGGCCAGCTTGCTGGGCAAAAGTTTATTGCGCGTGCTTTCGATCAACGCCGGTTTTCGGGTGTCCAATATTGTGACCATGGACCTGAATCTGCCCGAAGATCCCAGTGGCGCGCACCGAATCGCGCTTCTGGATAAGCTGATCACACAACTTCGGCAAATTCCCGGGATTGAGCAGGTCGGCGGCACGACCGATCTGCCGCTCTCCGGTGGCTTTTTTGCCGATGGCTCTTATTACCCGATGAATCCTGGTCAAATTACTCCCCAGGTGCAAGACCTGATTCAGCGCGCAGCGTCGTCCAGCGACATCGGGAAGGATCCTGTTTTGCTCAACGATCTCACGCACTTCTTCAATGACCTGTTCCGCGACAAATCGCATTTGGGCGATGCGGACTACATCATCGCGTCCGACGGCTTCTTCAAGGCTCTCGACATTCCGCTGCTGCGCGGACGTTTGTTCGATCAGCGCGACACGATTGATTCTCCGCACGCCGCGGTGATCAGCCAATCGTTGGCAGATGAAAGATGGCCCAATGAAAATCCCCTGGGCCGCAGCATCGAATTCGGCAACATGGATGGGGACCTGCGCCTGCTCACGGTGGTTGGTGTCGTAGGCGACGTCCGCGATCACAGCCTGGAGGACAAGCCCTTCCCTACGATTTACGTCGATTACCGGCAGCGGCCGCGCCAACTCTGGCAATTTACAGTGGTGATGCGCGGCAACAGCCAGCCCGATCAGGTTTTCGCGGCCGCGCGCGGCATTCTTCACGATATCGATCCCAATATTCCGCCGAAATTCCGCACACTCTCGCAAGTGTATTCCGACTCGCTGGAAGCGCGCCGCTTCAGTCTGACGCTCATCGGCATTTTCTCGGTCACGGCTCTGCTGCTGGCCTTGGCCGGCATCTACGGCGTAATTTCCTACTCGGTGGCGCAGCGCACGCGCGAAATTGGCGTGCGCATGACGCTCGGCGCGTCCAGCCGCGAAGTCCTGGCGATGATCCTGAAAGAAGGCGCGCTCACCGGGGCCGTGGGGATTGCCGCTGGGCTGCTGGGTGCTTTCGCGGTAACGCGCTGGCTGCAATCGCAATTGTTCGAAGTGAGCGCCACTGACCCGCTGACTTTGGTTTTTGTTTCTGTGTTGCTGGTTTTGATTTCACTGGTAGCCTGCGGCATTCCTGCGCTGCGCGCCACCAGGATTGATCCTACGGTTGCATTACGTTCCGAGTGAGTGAGGCTCGAATATATGGATATCCAACGCCCATCCAATGCACGCGCAAAGAAGATACGGCGAATTATCTACGCCACGGTTGCCGCCATTTTCCTGGCAGGGGTCACCTATGGCGTGTCGCGATTGCGGCCAGCGGCGCCGACGGTAGACAAGGCGACGGTCTGGACCGATGAGGTGAAACGCGGGCCGATGATCCGGGACGTTCGCGGGATTGGGACGTTGGTGCCCGAAGATATTCGATGGATTCCGGCGCAAACGGATTCGCGGGTGGACCGCATCGTGATTTATCCGGGCGCGACGGTGAAGCCGGACAGCGTGATCCTGGAACTCAGCGATCCGGTGCTGGAGCGCGAGACACTGGACGCGGAATATCAACTGAAAGCTGCACAGGCGGACCTGGAGAGTTTGAAGGTGCAGATTAACAGCGACCTGCTGAATCAGAGATCCACGACCGCATCGGTGCGCAGCGAATATGAGCAGGCGAAGATCCAACACGAGGTGGATGCAAAGTTGTTCGCGCAGGGCGTTGGCGCGGACGTTACCGAGCAGCTATCGAAAGTGAAAGTAGAACAGTTGGCGGTGAGGCTGCAGCTTGAAGAAGACCGCACCAAAAATGCGGAGGACTCGGCGGGGGCGCGGATGATGGCGCAGCAATCGAAAGTGGATGAGCAGCGCGCGCTGTACAACCTGAAGCGCAGCGAACTGGAGGGCCTGCACGTGCGGGCCGGGATCAATGGCGTTCTGCAAGTGGTGCCTGTGGAGGTCGGTCAACACGTGACGCCGGGGACGAACGTGGCGCGCGTGGCGGACCCGAAGCGGCTGAAGGCGGAGATCAAGATCCCAGAGACGCAGGCAAAGGACGTGACGCCGGGGCAGCCCGCGACGATCGACACGAGGAACGGGATTGTGCACGGGATGGTATCGCGTGTAGACCCATCGGTGCAGAATGGCACAGTCACGGTGGATGTGCAGTTCAGCGAACCCCTGCCGTTGGGAGCGCGGCCAGACCTGAGCGTGGATGGAACGATTGAGCTGGAGAACCTGAGAGACGTGCTGTACGTGGGACGGCCGGTGCATGGACAATCGGATTCGACGATTGGGCTGTTCAAGCTGGTGGACGATGGATCGGAAGCGGTACGCGTGAATGTGAAGCTGGGGAAGAGTTCGGTGAATTCGGTGGAGATACTGGATGGGCTAAAGGTGGGGGACAAGGTGATCCTGTCGGATATGTCGTCGATGGACGCATTTGACCGGATACGGCTGCGGTAATGAGATTGAACTTGGGGGCGGTTCGCTACGTATGAAGAGATAGGCGGGATTGGTGCGTGAAGGGACGGATGCAGCCGCCTCGGGGTTCGCGGGGCTGAAACGGAAACGGATTTGGAGGAAGGCTGGTTCGGAGGATAGCAATGTCTATGAACAATGACACACTGATTCATCTGGACGGCGTCAGCAAGATTTTCTTTACTGACGAACTGGAGACGCATGCGCTGGACGCCGTCGATCTGCTGATCAAGAAGGGCGAATACCTGGCGATTGCGGGGCCGTCCGGGTGTGGAAAGTCCACGCTGCTGGCGATTCTGGGGCTGCTGGATTCGCCCACGGAAGGAAGCTATTCGCTGAACGGGCAGGCGGTGGCCAGCCTGAAACTGAACGAGCGCTCGCGGATTCGCAACCGGGAGATTGGATTTATCTTTCAGGCGTTCAATTTGATTGGGGACCTTACGGTATACGAGAACGTGGAATTGCCGCTGACTTATCGGGGGATGGGATCGGCCGAGCGCAAGGAAAAAGTGCAGAACGCGCTGGAACGGGTGCAAATGGCGCACCGGGCGAAACATTATCCGGCGCAACTTTCCGGCGGTCAGCAGCAGCGCGTGGCGGTGGCGCGGGCGCTGGTGGGCGATCCAATGATTTTGCTGGCGGATGAGCCTACCGGGAACCTGGATTCGAAGAATGGGGATTCCGTGATGGATTTGTTGCGGGATATTCACCAGAGCGGGGCGACGATTTGCATGGTGACGCACGATCCGCGGTATGCGAATCACGCGGAACGGACGGTACATTTGTTTGACGGGAAGATTGTGAATGAGACGCAGTCCACGCCGATGGCGGTGTAGAGGTTGGGTTAGGCGAAGAGGAAGAGGAAGAGGAAGAGAGATTCCTCGCTTCGCTCGGAATGACGTGGTTGTTTTTAGGTGGGGTGGGGTTAGGCGACGGGGGGAGCGGAAGAGGGATTCCTCGTCGGTGCGGTTGTGCGACGCGGGAGTGAGATGTATCTTTGAGACGGGTGCGGGCGTCTAACGATGGGTCGGATGGCGCACCTTGGTTTGAGTCCGCAGGAGGAAGAAGAGAGATCCCTCACTTCGCTCCGGGATGACGAATTTTCTTAGGTGTGGAACCCCAAAAACATCCTGAGGGGTCGCTGCAGTCCGCAGTTGTCACTTACCTGATTGCCGGACTGGGTGGAATGAACCCTTGAAGTGGCACAGAGAATTGGGCACAGTTTCCGGGAAAGGAAACAGCAGTGAAGAGGAAGCGATACTCCCGGAAATTCCAACGAATGGCTGTCGAGCGTCTCAGGACCTGTGAGGATGTAGGGGAATTAGCTAGGGAACTGGGTGTGACCCGACGTTGCCTTTACAAATGGCGTACCAAGCTCGAGGTGGTAGAGCCTGGGGAAGAAGCGGCGCGTCCGAGCACGCATACGGCTTCTTACAGGAAGGAAATTCAACAGCTCAAGCGACTGCTGGCCGAGAAGAGTATGGAAGTGGATTTTTTCAAAGGTGCCTTGCAAAAGGTCGAGGCTCGACGCCAGAAGAAAGGCGACTCTGGCGGGCTGACATCTACGAGCAGGTCCGCGAGGTGATGTCACTGCAAGGCAGTCTGAGTATCGAGCGCATGTGCCAATTGGCGTCTGTCAGTCGGCGGGGTTTTTACCGATCGCTGCAAGAACGGCGGCCGGCTGAGGCTGAGATGGAGGTACGCTCGGTGATCCAGCAGATTTTCTTGGAGCACCGGAGGCGGTACGGGCATCGGCGAGTAACGGCGGAGTTGCACCGCCGCGGGATGGCCGTCAACCACAAGCACGTCGCGCGCATCATGCGGGAAGATGACCTGCTAGCAATACAACCGAAGCGATTTGTGGTCACCACGAACTCCAGGCATAAGTGTGAGATCTATCTGAATCTTGCCGGCCGCATGAAGTTGACGGGGATCAATCAACTGTGGGTGGCTGACATCACCTATATCCGCTTGAAGACGGAATTTGTGTATTTGGCTGTGATCCTCGATGGCTACTCGCGAAAGGTAGTGGGTTGGGTTCTGGACCGCACGCTGGCGGCCCGCCTTACCATCGGAGCACTCGAACAAGCTACAGGAGAGCGACAGCCAGCCCCAGGCTTGGTACACCATTCGGATCGCGGGTTCCAATACGCGTGCGCCGAATATGTGGGCATCCTCGAGAAGTGGCACATGGTCCCCAGCATGAGTAGACCGGCGAATCCTTACGACAACGCCAGCTGTGAAAGCTTCATGAAGACGTTGAAGAGAGAGGAAGTCTACGCCAACAAGTACGACGACTTGGAGCACCTGCAGGCAAACATTGAAGAGTTCATCGAGCAGTATTACAACCGCCAACGGTTGCACTCAGCGCTGGGTTACCGATCGCCAGAAGAGTTCGAGCAGCATGCACGAGCGGGCGAGGAGCGAAGCGCAACGCTGGTGTACTTTGAGAACAAAGAGAACGTCAAAAAGATTTCGAAAGGGCTTCTGGGGAAAGGGACTCAAATGCCGTCCCCTTCCCCAGACCCCTTCTCCTGCTAGGAGATGCAAAATCGGTCTTAGGAAAACGGAAGCTGTGAACAAATAATTTGTGCCAACAGAAGGGTTCACCCCATGGGAATGTGCCCGGTCTGCGCCCGAAAGAAGGAAGATTATGAGCGAAGCAGCACGGCCAGCATATGCAAAAGAGGTTGCGGTGAAACCGGAGACGTACACAGCGAAAGCGTACGCAGCGCAAGACGGGAAGACGCCACTGGGGCCGTTCACGGTGAAGCGGCGAGTCCCGCAGCCGGAAGACGTGCAGCTTGAGATTCTATTTTGCGGCGTGTGCCACTCCGATTTGCACCAAGTGCGAGACGAGTGGCATTCGGTGATGCCTACGGTTTATCCGCTGGTGCCCGGGCATGAAATCGTTGGGCGGGTAACCAAAGTTGGAAGCAAGGTGAAGAAATTCAAGGAAGGCGACCTGGCGGCGGTGGGCTGCATGGTGGATTCCTGCCGTGTTTGCGCGAGTTGCCGGGACGGCGAAGAACAATACTGCGAAGTGGGAATGACGTTGACCTACAACGGCCCGGACAAATATTTGGGCGGAGTCACATACGGCGGATATTCGAACAGCATTGTGGTGGACGAGAACTATGTGTTGAAGGTGTCGAATAAGTTGGATCCCGCAGGGACCGCGCCGCTGCTGTGCGCCGGGATTACCACGTATTCGCCGCTGCGGCACTGGAAAGTGGGAAAAGGGCAGAAGGTGGGAATTGTGGGGCTGGGCGGATTGGGACACATGGGCGTGAAATTTGCGCATGCGTTTGGGGCGCATGTGGTGCTGTTCACCACTTCGCCGAACAAGAGCGCGGATGCGCGGAGGCTGGGGGCCGACGAGGTGGTGATTTCGAAGAATGCGGAGGAGATGCTGAAGCACGCGAGCAGCTTCGATTTTATTCTGGACGCGGTGTCCGCGGAGCACGATTTGAACGCGTATTTGCAATTGCTGAGGCGCAACGGCTCGATGGTGCTGATTGGGGCTCCGCCGCAGCCGTCGCCGGTGTACTCTTTCAATTTGATTATGGGACGGCGCTCGCTGGCAGGATCGGGCATTGGCGGGATCCGGGAGACTCAGGAGATGCTGGATTTTTGCGCGGAGCACGGGATCACTTCGGACGTAGAGCGAATCCCGATCCAGGACATTAATAAGGCGTACGAGCGGCTGCTAAAGAGCGATGTGAAGTACCGGTTTGTGATCGATATCGCGTCATTGCAGTAGACTGCGACGGAACGGAAGCGAGCGTGCGCCGGTTGGCGCTACTGGGCGGATGGTGATGGCGTAGCGGCAGGCTTGGTGCGGGGCAACTTGGAGTAGTCCTTGGCGTAGGCTTCCAGGCCGAAAGTGGGAGTCAGCTTGGAGTATCCTGCTTCGAGTTGCTGGCGATAATGATCCTGATCCCAATCGAGCGTGGCGGCAGGATCCAGGTCGAGAACGGTCAAGTTGGCGGGGTCCATCACCAGGTGGCCAAATTTCACGGCATTCCCTGAGAAGGCCATGTAACTGTGCTTTTCGCTTGTGGGCAGGGATTTTCCGCCATCGCCGAAGATAGTAACGACGGCGTTCTTCTCGATGTGAACCGCCACGACCTTGCCGCGGATGTGCGGTGGGGGCAACAACAAACTCAAATCCATAAGTAAATCGTTTTTGTCGGCGTCGATGCCATCGATTTTGCTGGTGTTCATAACTTTGGCCAATTCGATGCCGAACAGACTCATGAGACCTTTGACCGGAACGTGGAGGGCGGTGATTTTTTGCGTACGCAGGCGGAGGCGGCCATCGTCGTTCACGCTGAGCGTGCCCGAGGTGCCGAAGGGAAGATCCCCTTTGCTGTGAAGTTTGCCCTTGATGATCAATTGGTCGTCGTTGATGGAAACCGTGATGTCTTTTAGCGGCGCGTCTTTCTTGGCGAAAACGTAATTGTTCATGACGTCGGAAAGCGCTTGGGGAGAGATGGCCATCGTGCCGTTGGCGATGCGGACCTCGAAGGAGTCTTTGTCGTCGAATACGACCATCTCGTTTTTGCCGGTGGGCCAAAGTTCGCCGGAGAGAACAACGAGGTGCGCAGCGGCGGACGGAGTGAGATGAAACATGACGTTGCGCATTTCGGCTTTTACGCCGTGAGCGTTTTGGACGGGTGGTTCGAGGGGCGCTGGCGCGCTTGGAGCAGAGGCGGAGGGCGAGGCAGCGGGATTGGCAGGAGCGGCGGAAGCTGAATTTTGGGTGGGAGGCGAAGACGATTTCTTGGAGCAAGAGAGCAGCATAGGGGCGAAGAGGAGCAGCCACTTCGCGGTGCAGAGTTTGGTCATGAATTTACCTTTGGGCGGTTATGCTCGATGGGCGGAAACACGGATGGACCCGGTTTACTGGCCCTTACGTAAGATGCGCCGAAAGGTGGCGGGCGTGGCGCGGCTTTAAGCCGACTTGGCCTTGATGGCGTTGAAAGCCAGCGAGAGGCGGGATTTGTAGCGGTTGCCGGTGTTTTCGTGAAGCACGCCCTTAGAAATGGCAGCATCGATAGCGGAGAGCGCGGGACGTAGCAGGTTGCCGGCGGCGGTGGCGTCGCCCGCAGTGATGGCGGTGCGCAGACGCTTCATGATGCTGCGGACGCGGGTGCGGTTGGCGCGGTTTACTTCGGCGCGTTGATGAGATTGTGCCGCACGCTTTAAAACGGACTTTTTCTTCTTCTTGATTTTAGTAGGCTGACCTTGAGCCATCTATCGCTCCTTATGCGCTTTTCACAATCCATTAGTTTGAATTGAGAGAGTGGGCTTTGTCAAACGACCCTGTCGAGTTGAAGGGAAAGACGGATACCTCGCGTTGCTCGGGATGACGAGTTTTCGTGGTTGGGCGGAAGACTGGGGGATCGGTGAGGCCCGGGTTCGAAAGGCGAACCTGGAGCACCCGGCGCGGAGAAGAGAGAGTGGGGCATTAGAGCGTAAGAGCCCCACCCTTCGCAAAAGACGCGAAGGATGGGCCACCCTCAAGTTCATGGGTGCCGTGGCGTAACGTTGGAGCGCAGGGAGATTCATCGCGGAAAGCGCGATGGAAAACATTACTTCGCTTCGCTGGGAATGACGGGTTTTCTTTTTTGGAGAGTGGGCCCCAAGAGCGCGGGCAGGAAGCCAGCGCTGGCCGATCTAAAGTTCGGCCACTACAAAAAAGGGTACGGCCCGGCGTGGGGGTACGCCGAGCCGTATGGGGGTTTTATTGTTTTTTCTGTTCTAGGGAAAATGGAAAATCGAAGACCATGTCGCCGACGGGAGCGGCGGAGTTTTCTTCATTCGCCAGCGCCGGTAGCCCAGCGAGTAGCAGAGCGGAACTCACCAGAAGCCATTGCGAACTCACACGCATGATACGTCCCTCCCTGGGACTCGATGATTGCGAACCGTGCGTCACTCTATGAGAGCTATTCTTGGGGAGATGCGTGCTAGCGTCTATAGTTCTGGGGTACCAGAGGGACAGGTAATGCTTGCGAAACGATTTGTGGCGAGGGGGACAGTTAACTCTTTGCGTAAAAATTGGAGTAAGGAAACTTTTTGAGGCAAGGCCGGCTACTTCGGAACGTGATGTTATCCCGGCGGGCGGCGGATGGGAATTTATAGTGCTGTAACTTGACCGTGGGGCAGTGGTGCGTTACGGTGAAGGCAGGTTTGGTTTCGGGCTCTGAGCAGCCGGAAAGCTAAAGAGGAAAGTCCATAGGCCACCCACTAAGGGAAGCATCGCAACCTTCCAACTGGATGAAGCGAACGATACATATCACCGGGCAATTGGAACCGTTCTTCGGGACACTCGACGAAAACATAAGAATGCTGGAAGAAGCTTTGCAGGTGCGAACGCACTTGAACGATTCGCGTTTGACTGTCGAGGGAGCGCAGGACTGCGTGGACCAGGCGGTGCGGATCGTGGAAGAGTATAACCACTTGACGCGGCACGGGCGGGTTTTGAGCGGCGCGGAAATCAAGGCGTTAATGCGTGTGGCTACGGAAGAGCCGAACGTTTCGCCGCGTGGGATGTTCGAACATGGGCGCACGCGATCATTCGGTAAGAAAACGGTAACGCCGAAGAACGCCAGCCAGCGGCGGTACATGGAAGAGATTGAAAGCCACGACATGACGTTTGGGATTGGACCGGGCGGAACGGGGAAGACCTACCTGGCGGTGGCGATGGCGGTGAGCGCACTGCTGACCAAGCAGGTGAACCGCATTATTCTGGCGCGGCCGGCGGTAGAGGCGGGAGAACGACTAGGGTTTCTGCCGGGGACGCTGCAACAGAAGATCGATCCGTATATGCGGCCGCTGTACGACGCGCTGTACGACATGTTGGATGCCGATAAGCTGGAGCGATTTCTGGAGAAAGGGATCATCGAGGTGGCACCGCTGGCGTTTATGCGTGGGCGCACACTGAACGATTCATTTGTGATACTGGATGAGGCGCAGAACACCACCAGCGAGCAAATGAAAATGTTTTTGACGCGGCTGGGGTTCAATTCGAAGGCGGTGATTACGGGAGACGTGACGCAGATCGATTTGCCCACAGGGAAAAAGTCGGGGTTGGTGGAAGCGATGGAAATTTGCGGGCGCATTCCGGGGATCAGCACGATTCAGTTTGGAGAGAAGGACGTGGTGCGGCACAACCTGGTGCAACAGATTATCCGCGCGTATGAGGAACACGACGCGACGCAGCCACAAAGAGGCACGAACGGCCAAGGGGCCAGAGAGTTGCCGGGGCCGGAGAAGCCGGTAGCGTAGTTTTGAAATGGGCGGCAGGCAGGCGATCCCGGAGTGCCCACGGTGGTACGAGAATTCCATGACATGGAGAATCGGCAGAAGCGAGTACGATTGTCTTTGCCCGAGCTGGAGCGTTTCCTGGTAAAGACGTACCGGGAGCTGGGGTTGCGGCGCGGGGAGGTGTTCGTGCGATTTGTCACGGATGGCGAGATGAAGCGCTTGAACGGACAATTTCGAAAAAAGCCCAAGACCACGGACGTGCTTTCGTTTCCGTCGGAGACCCGGACGCGGCCGAGCGGCCTACGAGCGCGAGTGAGAAAAGTTCGTGGACAATTTTTGGGCGATATTGCGATCTCTCCGGTGGTGGCACGACGAAACGCCAAGCGGTTTGGCCGAAGTATGACAGAAGAAATTTGCGTGTTGATGCTGCATGGGGTCCTGCACCTTCTGGGATATGATCACGAGACCGATCGCGGCGAGATGGAACGAGTGGAAGCGAAGCTGCGAGGACGGCTGGGGCTGAGCTGATGTTGTTGTGGGCGTACATCGGCAGCTTGGTGATTCTGGCGCTGGGGCTGCCCATATTTTCCTACCTGACGTTGATTTACCGCGAACTGGGGCGCATGACCACGGGGCGTGTGCATGAACACCTGGAAATTTTCGAAGCGGAAATCGAGCCAAAGCTGAAAATTAAACGAAGGAGCGGAGGGCGAACGTTCCGCATCCTGGGACATTTCTGGCTGGCGTTTGTGGTGTTGGAAACGACGAGGGCGGTGGTGTACCTGGTGCCGAATCACTGGGAAGCGGGGCTGCAGTTCCTGGTGTTCCTGACGCTGGAAGTGGTGATTGCGATGCATTTCATACCGGACATGCTGCTGTACCGGACCACGGGGAGATGGCTGCTGCCGTTGTTGCCGCTGATTCGCGTGGGCATGTGGCTGGTGTGGCCGATTCGGGTTTTCCTGGAAGGAACGGAATCGCTGGCGCGGATTTCCGAGCAGGAAGTGGAACGCACGGAAGAGCAACGGACGGAAGAGGGAATCGAAGCATTGGTGGAAGTGGCGGAAGAAGAAGGGATCATCGAGCCGGAGCAGGCGGACTTGATCGAGCAGGTGGTGGAGTTCAGCGATAAGCGGGTGCGCGAAGTGATGACGCCGCGGCCGGACGTGGTGGCGTTGCAGGCGGATGCTTCGCTGGAAGAGATGCACGCGAAGTATGTGGAAACGAAGTTCGCGAAGATGCCGGTATACGAGCGGACGCTGGACGACATTATTGGCGTGGTGCATGCGCAGGACCTATTGCAGATTGCCGATACGGATTTGCCGAAGCGGCGGGTGAGGGAACTGGTCAAGCCGATTCTGTTTGTGCCGGAGACCAAAGTGGGGTCGGATTTGTTGCGGGAGATGCGGCAGAAGGGACAGCCGATGGTGGTGGTCATCGACGAGCATGGATCGGTGGCGGGCATTGCGACGGTCGAGGACCTGGTGGAAGAAATCGTGGGCGAGAATAATTCGGGAGGAATGCAGCCGGCTCCGGACGCGGTGCGCGAGGCGGATGGAAGCCTGGTGTTGCGGGGAAGCATGTCGATATCGGACGTGGAGAGATTGCTGGGATTGGAATTCGGGAATTATTCGGATGAGACGGTGACGACCGTGGCAGGTTTGCTGAGTCATGCGCTGGGGAAAGTACCTGCGCCTGGGGATAAGATCGATTTGGCGGGATACCGGTTTGAGGTGCTGGAATCCAACCAGCGGAAGGTGTTGCGGCTACGTGCGCGAAGGCTGGCGACGGCGAGTTCGCCGGGGCGGCGGTGATGAAGGGGTACTTATTTTTTCGTTGGTCGTAAGCAATTCTTGCTTTTCACTTCGTCGGCAAACATTTTCTTCCATTGCATTTTGCTGATTCCTCTATCGCTTACCAGGTAGCTGAATAAGGGCAACCATTCGTTGTGAATCCCATAAAATTGGTTTCTAGCTTCGCAGCGCGTCAAAAATGCCACTAAGTCCGCAGCTTGTAATGCAGGGAAAAATTTGTCGTCGGCAAAACTGATAGAAACCGTTTTCTTTCTTACTTTTTCATCGACCCTTCGCACTCCTTGATAATGCCGATAGGATTCCCATGCAGTCTCTATGTCATAGTCACAGATTAAGCTCAAGACGTCATCTCCTTGAGGATAATCAGCTAGTTCCATCAATGCACGGACAAAAGCCAGGTAATAGGGGTCTTGGACATTTCCAATCTTCATTCTAAGTTGAGAAGGAATCGCCTTAAAACCCTTCACATCCCATGCCTCAACCAGGCCTAATTCTAAATTGTCCACAATACAATCTGCGAAAGGTCTAAGACTTTCGATTCGCTCGTCTAGCTTCTGCTCGGGAACATTTCCCCAACGCCGAAGATATTTAGAAGCTCGAACCATATGGAAATCAGGTACACCATATTTGCGCAGCAAACGATTCCAGTTATCATTGAAATTTTCTATCTTCGCTAACGGGGCACACACGCAACACACGGCGATTAGTGGATGGTCGCTTTGCTTCCCGCTCTCGTCGAAGAATGCCTGCAGAACGGCCATAATCGGCTCCCGCTCTAAGCCCGTAGCAACCCTAAAGGTTCGGCATGTACACCGGAAACGTGCATTCTACCGCGCTTCTTACCTGGTTAGCTGAGTATGTTATTGCCTTCAGAAACGGGTCTTCCACAATAAGAAAAAAACAGAAGGCGTGAGATGTGCTGTTATGATGGGGCGCGTTCGATCCCATTCATTGAGGTGAGAAGGATGAAGGCAGGCGCGAGGGCGGCGGTGCGCGTGTGGATGTGTGTGCTGGTGATATGGTGCGCAGCAGCGGCGGTGTGGGCGCAGGCTGGACCGAAGGAGAGTACGCCCGAAGTCGATATGACCTGGGGCGTGAAGATTCCGATGCGCGATGGGGTACACCTGAATGCCACCATTTATCAGCCGCATGGGCAGAAAGAAAAGCTGCCGGTGATTTTCACGTTCACTCCTTATATTGCGGACTCGTACACGAGCCGCGCGGTGTATTTCGCGAGTCATGGATTTGTGTACGCACTGGTGGATGTGCGAGGACGTGGAAATTCCGAGGGAGAATTTGAACCGTTCGCGAATGAAGGGCGCGACGGGTATGACGTGACGGAATGGCTGGCGAAACAGAGCTACGCGGATGGAAAAGTGGCGATGTGGGGCGGATCGTACGCGGGATTCGATCAATGGACGGTGGCGAAGGAGTTCCCGGCGCACCTGGCGACGATTGTGCCGGCAGCGGCGGCGCATCCGGGGGTGGACTTTCCCTTTCAATACAATATTTTTGGCCCGTACGACATCCAGTGGCTGACGTTCACCAGCGGACATACTGGCAATGCGGAGACCTTTGGCGATGATGCGTATTGGGGAGCGAAGTCGCGGGAAATGTACAAGGCGCACAGCGCGTTTTCCGAGTACGACAAACTGGTGGGGAATCCGTCGGCAATATTCCAGAAATGGTTGCAACACCCGATTCCGGACGCGTACTACGACGCGATGGTGCCGACTCCGGAAGAGTACCGCAAACTGAGCTTGCCGATTTTGACGATTACGGGACATTACGACGGGGACCAGCCCGGGGTGTTTACGTTTTATAAGCGGCACATGCAGTATGGGTCGGAAGAAGCGAAGGCCAAGCATTACCTGATTATCGGGCCGTGGGATCACGCGGGCACACGTACGCCGAAGACGGAGATGGGCGGACTGAAGTTTGCTCAGGCGAGCGCGTTGGACCTGAACAAACTGCACAACGAGTGGTATGGATGGACGATGGAGGGTGGAGCGAAACCGGAGTTTCTGAAGAAGCGGGTGGCGTACTACGTGATGGGCGCGGAGGAATGGAAGTACGCGGACAGCTTGGAGTCGATCTCGAATGGGACGCTGACCTTGTACCTGAATTCGAATGGCGGGGCTGGGGACGTATTTCACTCCGGGAGCCTGGTGGAGACTAAGGGCAGCGCGCGTGGCAGCGATTCGTGGACGTATGATCCGAAGGACAATCGTCCTGGGGATGCGGAGCCAGCGGAAAATCCATCGTATCTGACGAACCAGTCTGGAATCGTGAATTTGTACGGCGAAGGAGTGATTTACCATGGCGAGCCGTTTGCGGCAGCGACGGAGGTGAGTGGCTTCCCGAAGGTGACGGTGTGGCTGACGATGGATGTGCCAGATACGGATCTGGGTGTCAGCTTGTATGAGATACAGGCGGATGGAAGTTCGATTGAGCTGAGTAGCGCAACCATGCGGGCGAGGTACCGCGAGTCTTTAAGGGAGGCGAAACCCGTGGCGGCGGGGAAAGCGGAAAAATATGTGTTCGACAATTTTACGTTTTTCTCGAGGCAGGTGGCGAAAGCAAGCCGGTTGCGGCTGGTGATCGGGAGCTTGAACACGCCGTCGTCGGAGAAGAACTACAATAGCGGGGGAATCGTGGCGCAGGAAACCGGCAAAGACGCACGGGTGGCGCATATTGAGTTGTTGCACGACGGCGAGCATGCTAGCGCGTTGGAACTGCCAATCGTGAAATGAGAGAGCCTGTGACAGAGGAAAGCCAAGCGAAGAGTGAAAAGAAGCGGGCCGGGTTTGTGGCCATTATCGGGCGGCCGAACGCGGGGAAGTCAACGCTGCTGAACCGGTTGGTGGGGCAGAAGGTGGCGATCGTCACATCGAAGCCGCAGACGACGCGGAACCGGATTCAGGGGATTGTCACCAGACCAGAGGGGCAGATTGTGTTTGTGGATACGCCGGGATTGCACGAGGCGAGCACGGCGTTGAACCGGCAGATGATGCGGGAGGTGGCGGCGGCACTGGAAGGGATCGATGTGTTGTTGATGATGGTGGATGCGAGCCGGACGTTGCCACATGCGGATGCGCTGTTGTTGGAGAAGGGCGCGCGGTTCGGCGGCAAGACCATCCTGGCGCTGAATAAGATTGACCTGGTGCCCAAGGCCAAGCTACTGCCGTTAATGGATGCGTTTGCGAAGGCGTTTCCGTTCGCGGCGCTGGTGCCGATTTCCGCGCGGAAGGGAGATGGTTGCCCGGCTTTGCTGGAAGAGATTCTGAAGGAACTGCCGGAGGGCGAAGCGTTCTTTCCTGAGGACCAGATTACCGACCAACCAGAGCGCTTTCTGGCGAGCGAAATCATCCGGGAAAAGGCGATCGACCTGACGTATCACGAAGTGCCACACGCGCTGGCGGTAGTCGTGGATAAATTCGAGGAATCGCCGAAGATGGTGCGGATCCACGCGACGTTGCATGTGGAGCGGGATTCGCAGAAGAAGATACTGATCGGGCATAAAGGCGAGATGCTGAAGAAAATTGGGACGGCGGCGCGGAAGGAATTGGAGAAGGTGCTGGGGAACAAAGTGTTTTTGGAGACGTTTGTCAAAGTGGTGGCGGACTGGCGGGAGAATCCGCAACGAGTAAGGGAACTGGATTGGCACGCGCAGTTGGAGGGGCTGGGTAAGGAGGAGTCGTAGAGAGTTGGATGGGAGGCAAGAGCGAAGAGAGAAGAGGAAGAGAGAAGAGGAAGAGAGAAGAGGAAGAGAGAAGAGGAAGAGAGAAGAGAGATTCCTCGCTTCGCTCGGAATGACGGGTCTTCTTTTTTGGGCGTAGAGTTGATGCGCGAAGGGGCCGCGGGGTAAACCCGCGGCTACTCGGGGGCGGCGATTCCCAGGGATTTCATTTTGCGGTAGAGGTGGGAGCGCTCCAGGCCGAGGGCGGAGGCGGTTTGGGTCATGTTCCAGCGATGCTCCTGGAGTTTGCGGAGGATGAATTCGCGTTCGTAGGCGCTACGGGCTTCGTGGAGTGTGGAGTAGGGATGGAGCGGGCTCTCGGCAACGCCGCGGAAGAGTTCGGGTGGCAAGTGGTGCGGCTCGATGCGGGCTTGCGGGCAGACGATGACCAGGCGTTCCACGAGATTTTTTAATTCGCGAACATTTCCCGGCCAGGGATAACGAACCAGGATTTCCAGCGCGGCGTCGCTGAGTTCACGCGTTTTCTTGCCATATTCGGAACTAAATTCATTCAGGAAAAATCGGGCGATAACGGGAATGTCTTCCTTGCGATCGCGAAGCGGCGGGACGTGAAACGGAATCACGTTGAGGCGATAGAAAAGGTCCTGGCGGAAGGCCCCGCGGGCGATTTCCTGTTCAAGGTTTTTGTTGGTGGCGGCGATGACGCGAACATCGACGCGGAGGGTTTGATTGGAGCCGATGGGTTCGATGCGCTGCTCTTCCAGAACGCGGAGCACTTTAGATTGCGTGCGATGGCTCATGTCGCCGACTTCGTCGAGGAACAGCGTGCCGCCATCGGCTTTCTGGAATTTGCCGGTCTTGTCTTCGGTGGCGCCGGTGAAGGAGGATTTCACGTGGCCGAACAGTTCGGATTCGATCAGGTCTTCCGGGATGGCGGCGCAACTGACTTCGACGAAGCGGCCTTTGCTGCGCTGGCTGTTCGCATGCAGAGCGCGAGCGACCAATTCTTTGCCGGTGCCGCTTTCGCCGTAGATGAGGACGCGGCCATTGGTGGGAGCGGTGACAGCAATTTGCTGGCGTAGCGCCTTCATGGGGACGCTGTCGCCAATGACCTGATAGCGGTGGACGAGTTCACTGCGCAGGGTCTGGTTTTCGTCCTGGAGACGCCGTTGGTGCAAAGCATTGCGCACCAAGACATTAATTTTTTCGAGCGAGAGCGGCTTCTCGATGAAATCGAAGGCGCCAAGCTTGGTGGCGCGAACGGCCGTTTCGATACTGCCATGGCCGGAGATCATGATGACCGCGGGCGGGCGGGGCAGACCCTGAATGCGAGTCAGCGCTTCCATGCCGTCAATTCCGGGGAGCCAAACATCGAGGAGCACCACCTGAAAATCATCTTTGGAAATGCGGGCAATGGCTTCTTCGCCGGAGCCGACGGCATCCACCGAGTAGCTTTCGTCGCGGAGAATCGAGGCCAAGGAGTCGCGGATGCCTTCTTCGTCATCCACGATAAGGATTTTGCCGTGAGAGTTCATCGATCGGTGTCCGCTTGGAGCCGTTCCGTGGATGTAGCGGTCGGTAACTCGGCGACAGGCAGTTCGATCAAGAAGCGCGAGCCGACGGGGCGATTGTCTTCCACGCGAAGGGAACCGCCATGTTCGGAGATGATGCGAGCGGCGATGGCCAGGCCCAGGCCGGTGCCACGATCCTTGGTGGAAAAGTGGGGAAGAAACAATTTGTCTTTGTCCTCGGGTGAAATGCCGTGACCGGTGTCGGCGACGGCAATTTCTATGGTATCGGATTCACGGCGCAAATGTGTGGTGACGGTGATCTGGCGAACCGTGGCGTCTTCCATGGCCTCCGCGGCGTTGTCGATGAGATTGATGATGACGCTGCGGAGAAGTTGGGCGTCGGCACGGACGGCGGGGAGAGCGGGATCGAGGGACGATTTTATTTCGATGTGGTCCAGGCGGCCGGAGAACACCTCGAGCGCTTCGCGGACGGTGGTGTTGGCGTCGATGGGCTGAAGCTGCGCGGTGGGGAAGCGGACGAATTGGGAAAATTCGTTGACCAGTTTGGAAAGAGTGGCAACTTCACGAACGACCAGCCGGGAACAATCTTGAGCAATGCGGGCGAATTCGGGATCGGCGTTTGCGGCTGCGGTGCCGGCTCGCAGTTCCAGATGGTGAAGAATACGTTGCGCGGAAAGCTGAATCGGCGTCAGGGGATTCTTGATTTCGTGAGCAATGCGGCGAGCGACCTCCTGCCAGGCAGCGGATTTTTGAGCGCGCAGCACTTCGGTGAGGTCGTCGAAAACCAGAACGAAACCCGAGTTGGCGCGCGTGGGGCCGAGCGGGCTGACGGTAACGGCGAGATGACGGACCCGGTCGGTGACTAGCACTTCAATTTCGCTGGTGACCACGCCCATGCGCAGCGCGCGCCGCATTAATTGCTGGAGGGAGTGATGCGCTTCGTGGCCGACCAGTTCTTCCAGGGAGCGCATTTCTTTGGAAGCGGCCGCGAACATATTTTCCAAGGCTTTGTTGGTGCGCTGGACTCCGCCGGACGCGTCCATATAAATGACGCCGGTGGGAATATTTTCGAGGACGGTTTCCATGAGTTGGCGGCGGCGCTCGAGTTCCTGAACGGCTTGCTGGAGGTTGCGGGTGAACTCATCGATCTGGGAACGATTGTCACGCAACTGCGTCGTCATGGAATTGAAGGATCGGACCAGCAAGCCCAGTTCATCCTGAGCCTGTTCGGGAACCTGATATTCGAAATTGCCGGCGGAGACTTCGCGAGTGCCTTCCGCGAGGGCCTGAATCGGCACGGTAACCTGCTTGGCGAGGAAGAGCGCGACCCAAGTGGCGGCGGAGAGAACCAGAATCGTGAAGAAGAAAAGGATGAGCAGCATTTGGCGCTTCAGTGCGCGCAGGTTCTGTTTGAGGGTTTCGTATTGCAGGTTCTGCTCGCGAATCGTAGACCAGCGCTGCAGAAAGTCGGGACTGGTGCGAAACGCGGCGACCAGGACACTATTGGGGTGGTCTTTCAGGGTGATGGGAATAGGCGAGACGAAATAAGCGTTGCTCCTGGCCCGCCAAATCTGTATGCCACTGGGCAAGGTACTCTGTAGTGAACCTTTGACACCGCTGACGGTGCAGAGTTCCTTGGAACGATCTTCCTGCTGATCGTCGCAAAGCACGCCGCCTTTCAAGAATTTTCCATTGGCATCGTAAATCCAGGCGGCGTCTAAACCGAGGCTGAGGGCGTGCTGGAGGAAGGCTTCGGGAGGTTCGTCGGCGTGCTGAGCGGCTTGATAGCCCATCATATGGAGGCGCGGAAGCGTGCCCCGGCCCAGATCGTTCAGGAGTTTCTGTGTTTCCTCGGAAACGATTTCCAGGGGGCGCGGGAACCACCGGCCAAGCGTGCGGTTGAGCAGGGAATAGCTGACGAAGAACATGAAAATGACGGGGAGGAGCGAGATGGCCATGGCCCCCAGGACCATTTTTGTTTTGAACCGCGCACCAAGCTGAGCCTTGCTGGTCTCCATACGCAGGCGGACGAAACTGCGGATCAGAATAAGGCTGAACACCAGAAGAGCTGCGGTAATGAAGCTGTTGAGGACGAACAGGGTGATCAGTTCATTCCAGGAATGCGGTTCAAAAGGCACATCGAGAGACCCGAGCGTGAAGACGGCGGCGAGCAGGAGGGAAACGAAGACGCCACCGACAATAAGGCGCGTGCGATCTTTGGTGTTGACCGGGCTCATGTGCGGGACTCCTGCTGCTCCGGCAAAGCGGGCAGGAAGGGGCGAAGAGCGCACTGTTCGCATTTTGGATTGCGCTTGCGGCAGAAATTTTTTCCCGTATGGACGATCAGCGCGTGAAATTCATTAAACAGCGGCGGACTGGGCGGGAGATTGTGTTCGAAGAGTTGGCGAATCTGTTCGTAGGAGAGTTTTGCGTGGGCCAGATTGTGGCGTTCCAGGATGCGGCGAGTGTAGGCGTCGACCACAAACACAGAATGATTTCCGGCATACAGAAGGATGGAGTCCGCGGTTTCCGGGCCGATGCCGTGAACGGCCAGAAGTTCGTCGCGAAGCTGCGACGTGGGCGTAGCGAACATCTTATCGAGGGAGCCTTGATAGTGCTGGCGCAGAAAATCGACGAAGGCTTTCAGCTTGCGGGCCTTCTGGCGGAAATAGCCGGAGGAACGGATGAGGGTAGAGAGACGGGCCAAGAAAACTTTCTCGATGCCGGCCGGGGAGAGAAGCTTTTCGCGGCGGAGCTGAACGATGGCCTGTTCTACGTTGGACCAACTGGTGCTTTGCGTAAGGATCGCACCGACGATCACTTCGAAGCGGGTACGGCCGGGCCACCAGTGTTGAGGGCCGTAGGCTCGGAAAAGAGCATCGTAGAATTGACGCAATTGCGGGAGGGGAGCGGGGGTTGGCGCGGCGTGCGGGTGTACGGGCGAGCTATGCTGGTCACGGGAAGGGGCCTGGCCAAAGTGATGCGAGTGGGGCGGGGTACGCTTGCGCAGGGCATGGCGAGTCGGCAGAATGCGGGTATCAGGCATCTCTTTCGAAATGTAACGACGCAGTGGAGGCAAGTCAAGGAATTGGGGTGTGAGCACGGGGGGCGGGCGAAGGGCGAGGAGGAAGAGGGATCCCTCGCGTTGCTCGGGATGACAGCCCTACTTTTTTTGGGGGAAGACGAGGAACTTTGGCGTGGGTGAGGTGGCAAACAGGATTTGCCAGAGGGGAACCTGTTCTGCCGGACAGTTAGCGAATTCACAACGGTGGTTCAAAATCGAACTCCGCAGTGCCAGAGCCTTTGTTATGTTGAGCGGTGGGTGCATGTGTTCATGGAGACCTACGGATGTCTGTCCGTCTAGGTGAGATTTTAATTAAGGAAAGCCTGATCACTCAGGACCAGTTGGAGAAAGCGCTGGAATTTCAGCGTTCCAACGGCGGCAAGTTGGGAAGCTGCCTGACGAAGATGGGCTTTATCACGGACGACGATATTACGGGTGTGCTTTCCCGGCAATACGGAGTGCCGTCGATCAACCTGAAGTATTACGAGATTGATCCGAATGTAATTAAGTTGATCCCGCAGGACACGGCGTTGCGGTACCAGGTGATACCGCTGTCGCGGGTTGGGTCGGTGCTGACCATCGCGATGACCGATCCGACCAACGTGTTCGCCATGGACGACATCAAGTTCATGACCGGGTTCAACGTGGAGCCGGTGGTGGCTTCGGAGTCGGCGATCGCGGAAGCGATTGGGCGGTTTTATGGCGGAGGCGCCAGCCATGAAGAGCTGAGTACCTTGATGAAAGACCTGGTCGACGAGGACCAGGAATTGGAATTGGCCGCGGAAGAGCAGGAGATGGATGCGGCCATGTTGGAAAAGGCCGCGGAAGAAGCGCCGATTATCAAGCTGGTGAACCTGATTTTGACTGATTCGGTGAAGCGAGGGGCCAGCGATATTCACGTGGAGCCCTACGAGAACGAGATGCGCGTGCGGTTTCGCGTGGACGGTGTGTTGCAGACGGTGATGAGCCCGCCCTTGAAACTACGGGACGCTATCACCAGCCGCATGAAGATCATGGCCAAGCTGGACATTGCGGAAAAGCGCTTGCCGCAAGACGGCCGCATCATGATCAAGTACAAGGCGGAAGGCCGGAAAAAGGAATTGGACTTTCGCGTATCGACGGTGCCGACACTGTATGGCGAAAAGATTGTGCTGCGGTTGCTGGACAAAGAAAACCTGCGCCTGGACATGACCAAGCTGGGTTTCGAGCCGGAATCGCTGAAGAAATTCGAACGGAACATCTTGAAGCCGTACGGGATGGTGCTGGTCACCGGGCCAACGGGATCGGGCAAGACCAATACGTTGTACTCGTCGGTGTCGCGGTTGAACCAGGTGGATACCAACATCATGACCGCGGAAGACCCGGTTGAGTTCCAATTGCAGGGAATCAACCAGGTGCAGATGAAGGATCAGATCGGGTTGAACTTCGCGGCGGCGCTCCGCGCGTTCTTGCGGCAAGACCCGAACATCATTCTGGTGGGGGAGATTCGAGACTTTGAGACGGCGGAAATCGCGGTGAAAGCGGCGTTGACAGGGCACTTGGTGCTTTCCACGCTGCACACCAACGATGCGCCGTCGACGATCAGCCGGTTGATGAACATGGGAATTGAGCCGTTCCTGGTGGCGACTTCAGTGAACCTGATTTGCGCGCAGCGGTTGGTGCGGCGGGTCTGTTCGAACTGCAAAGAGGAGCTGGAGATTCCGGAACAAGCGCTCATCGACGCAGGATATTCGCCGGAAGAAGCGAAGACCACCAAGATTTATCACGGGAAAGGCTGTTCGACATGCGGCAAGCGCGGGTATAAGGGCCGCACGGGATTGTACGAGGTGATGGAAATCAATGACGAGCTGCGCGAACTGATCCTGGTGGGCGCCTCGGCACTGGAGTTGAAGAAGAAAGCCATCGAGCAGGGAATGATCACGTTGCGACGCAGCGGACTAATTAAATCGGCCCTGGGACTGACGACCTTGGAAGAAGTGATTCGCGAAACGGTCTTATAGATCGGAGAACAGGCAATTATGGCTGGCATAACACTAAGCGAACTGCTGAAGAAGATGATTGAGATGGGCGGAAGCGACCTGCACATCACCACCAACAGCGCGCCGCGGGTGCGCGTGCATGGACGGCTGCGGCCGCTGGATATGCCGCCATTAACCGCCGCGGATACCAAGTCACTGGCGTACAGCGTATTGACCGACGCGCAGAAGCACCGCTTTGAAGAAAACCTGGAACTGGACTTTTCGTTCGGGTTGAAGAACCTGGCGCGCTTCCGCGGCAACGTGTTCAACCAGCGCGGCGCGGTGGGCGCGGTGTTCCGGACGATCCCGTGGGAAATCAAGGGATTCGACGCGCTCGGGCTGCCCGAGGTGGTGCGGGGGCTGTGCGACAAGCCACGCGGGCTGGTGCTGGTGACCGGGCCGACGGGGTCGGGCAAGTCGACGACGCTGGCAGCGATGCTCGACAAGATTAACGGCGAACGCGAAGAGCACATGATCACGATCGAGGATCCGATCGAGTTTCTGCACAATCACAAGAAGTGCCTGGTGAATCAGCGGGAAGTACACGCGGATACGCACTCGTTTGCCAATTCACTGCGCGCGGCACTGCGCGAGGACCCGGACGTGGTGCTGATCGGTGAGATGCGCGACCTGGAAACGATCGAGTCGGCGTTGCGTATCGCGGAGACCGGTCACTTGACCTTTGCGACCTTGCACACAAACTCGGCAGCATCGACGATCAACCGTATTATTGACGTGTTTCCTTCGCACCAGCAGCCGCAGATTCGCGCGCAGCTATCGATGGTGCTGGAGGGCATTTTGTGCCAAGCGCTGTTGCCACGGGCAGACGGGCGCGGCCGCGTGATGGTGATGGAAGTGCTCGTGCCAACGCCGGCTATACGAAACCTGGTGCGCGAAGATAAAATTCACCAGATCTATTCGGCCATGCAGACAGGTACAGGAACCACGGGAATGCAGACGTTCAACCAAGGATTGGCGAACGCGTACTTCGCGAAGCTGATCACCTTGGAGATGGCCTTGTCGCGTTCTTCGAACCCGGATGAGCTGCAGGACATGATCAATCGCGGAGTGGCAACGACGCCGTCCGCCGGGAAGAGTTCCGTAGGGAAGTCCCCGGTGGGAGCGCGGCGCTAGAGGGCAAGAGCACGGCGAAGAATCGCTGCGGCTCTGCTGGAAAAGGTTTGTTGGACCCGGAGCAGTACAAGTTCGAATGCCAAGGGTTTCGACGGCTGAGGAGGAAACACCATGCCGGTCTTTACGTATAAGGGAACGAATCGAGCGGGCACAACGGTTGCTGGCGAAATGAGCGCCAACAACAAGACGGAGTTGCAGTCTCTGTTGCGGCGCCAGCAAATCACGCCCACGCGCATGTCCGAGAAGGGCAAGGAGTTCAATCTGCCCACGTTCGGCAGCGGCGTAAAGTCCAAGGAGTTGGCGATTTTCACGCGGCAATTCTCGGTGATGATCGATGCCGGCTTGCCACTGGTACAGTGCCTGGAGATTCTGGCCAGCCAGCAGGAGAACAAAACGTTCCAGAAAGTGCTGGCCGGGACGCGCAGCGCGGTGGAGGGCGGCAGCACGCTGTCCGCGGCGATGAAGCAGTATCCCAAGGTGTTCGACCCGTTGTACAGCAACATGGTGGAGGCGGGCGAGACTGGCGGTATCCTGGACACCATTCTGCAGCGGTTGTCCACGTACATCGAAAAGAACGTGAAGTTGAAGGCGGCGGTGAAGTCGGCGTTGATTTACCCTGTGGGCGTGCTGACGATCGCGGGCGGCGTGATCGTGCTGTTGTTGTGGAAGGTGGTGCCGATTTTCGCTACCTTGTTCGCCGGCTTGGGCGTGGATCTACCGTTGCCGACGAAAATCGTGATTGCGTTGAGCCATTTCGTTGGGAGCATTTTTGGGTTCCTGATCGTAGTAGGACTGGCTGCGTCAGTCATCGGGCTGAAGATCTGGTACGGAACGCCGGGAGGGCGATTTGTGCTGGATACCGTAGTGCTGAAACTGCCGGTGGTGGGAATATTGATGCGGAAGATCGCGGTGGCGCGATTTACGCGGACATTGGGAACATTGATCTCGAGCGGCGTGCCCATCCTGGAGGGCCTGGATATTACGGCCAAGACATCGGGCAACGCGGTGGTGGAAAGGGCGTTGAACCAGGTGCGCAAGGCGTTGGAAGAAGGCAAATCGCTGACGGAGCCGTTGCGGGACTCGGAAGTGTTTCCTGGAATGGTGACGCAGATGATCGCTGTCGGCGAACAGACCGGCGCGATGGACGCGATGTTGCAGAAGATCGCGGACTTCTACGAGGATGAGGTGGACGTGGCGGTGAAGGACTTGTTGACCGCGTTGGAACCGATCATGATCGTGTTCCTGGGCGTGGTGGTTGGCGGCGTGGTTATATCGATGTACTTGCCACTGTTCTCGCTGATCGGAAAACTCAGCGGACACTAAGACAGTTGAAGTGGATTTGTTTGAAGAGGGCCGGTGGCATTACGCCGGCCCTCTTTTTTTGCGGCGGGGCTGTGGATGCTGCTTTGGAACCGGGGAATCGCGGCGTTTCGCAGGTATTCGGAATTGTGGCTAAGATAAGGCGAGGGGAGAAAGCTGGTGCGCTGCGCGGCTAAGTAGCCCGGGCGAGCGGGATTGCAGCGAGTAGCGACCTGCGCGGCGATCCGGCGGACACTGGCTCTTCTTGGATGGAACAACAGACACTAACGCGACGGGAATGGTTGGAGTGGCTGACCAAGGTACGGCTGCTGATGATCGCGCTGATCTTGGGTGTGGGCGTAGTGTGGCCGCAGTACTCGCCGCCTAGCGGCACAACCCGGTATTTTCTGCCGTTCATCATACTGTGGATCACCATTGGGATTTGGCACCTGATCCTGGTGCGGCTGCTGCCGACAGCGTCTTGGCTGGGAGCGTTACAAGTTTCCTGCGACGTGGCCATGATCACGGCGATTGTGTATGCCACGGGACTGCAGGACAGCAATTTTACATCGTTGTACCTGCTGGTGATTCTGGTGGCCAGCATTTTGTTCTCGCGGCAGCTTACGTTTTTGACGGCGATGTTCTGTTTGTCGTCACTGGCGTTGACGACGGCGCTGGTGTATGCGGGGAAAATTCCGCGGACGTCGGTGGCCGCGCCCACGTTCGACAATATCCGGCTATGGTTTTTGTGGAATACCTTCGGATTCCTGGCGGTGGCGTATCTGGCCAGTTTGCTTGGCGTATCCCTGAGAAAGAAAAGCACGGAACTGGAGCAGAAGCGCGAAGAGTTGCTGGAGTTGCAGGAGTTCACCGCGGACATTATCCACTCGATGCGCGGCGGCCTGGTGACCACGGATATGGCGGGACGAGTGGTGCTGCTGAATCGCACGGGAGAAGAAATTCTGGGGCGGAGCTTCAGCGATTTGCGGGGACGCGAGCTGCGGGAAGTGAGTCCGGAGTTTTGGACCCAAGATATGTCGGGAGTGCCAGAGAGGCTGTCTTTGCGGCGGGAAATCGAGGTGCGCATCCCGGACGGGCAGAAACGATTTTTGGGGATTTCCGTGTCGCCGTTGCGTACACGGGACGCGGTGCGCAGCGGGTATGTGATCAACTTTCAGGACTTGACGGAGTTGCGGCGGCTGGAACAGGAAGTTGCCACGAAGGAACGCATGGCGGCGGTAGGACGACTGTCGGCGGCGATTGCGCACGAAATCCGGCAGCCGTTGACGGCCATTGCGGGAGCAGTGAAGGAGTTGGGACGGCTGGTGCCGCTGGAAGAAGACGAAAAGCATTTAGTGAGCATCGTCAGTCGGGAATCGGAACGGCTGAATCATATCATTACGGATTTTTTGAATTATTCACGGGAGAAGAGCTACGCGTTCCAGGAAGAAGATGTTCGCGGTTTGCTGGAAGAGACGCTGCTGCTGATGGAACGCAAGCCCGACGTGGTGAAGAAGGTGCAGTTGGTGCGGGCGTTTAATGGAGAAGTGTCGCGGGCGCGAGTGGATCCGAACAAGATGAGGCAGGTGTTCTGGAATTTGTGCGACAACGCGCTGCGCGCGATGCCCAATGGAGGCACGCTGACCGTCGGGATTGAGAAGGCACCCGAATGGCTACGGATTTCGTTTCGGGATACCGGCGTGGGCTTGGAGCCGGAGGCACGCGCCAAGATTTTTGAGCCGCTGCAATCGAATTTCGAAGGTGGAACAGGTTTGGGACTGGCGATCGTGTACCAGATCGTGCAGGCCCATAACGGACGAATCACGGTGACCAGCGAAAAAGATAAGGGCGCGGAGTTTGTGATTGAACTGCCGCGGACGGAATGAGGGGCTAATGCAAGCTACGAAAACCGCTCCGAGAGAAACTGGCCGGGAGATGGCGCACATCCTGGTGGTGGACGATGAGAAGTCCATTTGCGAACTGCTGGAGATTACTTTTCGTAAAGAAGGGCACCGTGTGGAAGTGGCGCACAACGTGGAGACGGCCAAACGGAAATTGCAGGCATCGCTGTACGACATCATTATTTCCGACGTGAAAATGCCGGGGGAAACCGGGGTGGAATTGCTGCAGTTTGCGCGGGAAGTGGCGCCGGAGTCGTATTTCGTGCTGATCACCGGGGTGCCCTCGCTGGAGACGGCGATCGCGGCGGCGAATGAAGGGGCCAACCGTTATGTGATTAAGGACCACGACCTGGTGGAACAGTTGCGAGTGGCCGTGCGCGAGGTGACCGAGAACCTGAAGTGGAAGAAGGAGGCGGGTTACCTTCGGCGGGAACTGCGCCGGCTGACCGGGCTGGACAACATCATTGGGCAGAGTCCGAAGATGAAAGCCATTTTTGATTTGATTCAAACCGTGGCGCCGCAGAATAGCCGGGTGTTGATTACGGGGGAGAGCGGGACGGGAAAGGAATTAGTGGCGCGGGCCATCCATGAGAACAGCGCGCGGTCCGATGCACCGTTCATTACCATCAATTGCGGGGCCTTTCCAGAGACGCTGCTGGAATCGGAACTGTTTGGATATACCAAGGGCGCGTTTACCGGAGCGAACGAGAACCGGCGGGGACTGTTTCAAGCGGCGCATCGCGGGACGCTGTTCATGGACGAGATTGGGAACATGGATCAGGCCATGCAGGTGAAACTGTACCGGGTCCTGCAGGAGGGGAAGGTGCGGCCGCTGGGAAGCAATGAAGAAATCGATGTGGACGTGCGGGTGATTGCGGCTACCAACCGGGATTTGGAGAAAGCGATTGCGGCCGGCGAGTTCCGGGAGGATTTATTTTACCGGTTGAGTGTGATTCCGCTGCACGTGCCGGCGCTGCGGGACCGGCGGGAAGACATTGCATTGCTGGCGCGGCATTTCCTGGAATCGTTTCGAAATTCGATGGGCAAGAAGGTCGACGGGATCGCGCCCGAAGCGATGCGGAAACTGGAGTCGTACGACTGGCCGGGAAATGTGCGCGAACTGGAAAATACGATTGAGCGGGCGGTAGCGCTGGAAAGCGGCACGGACATTTCGGTGGCGGTATTGCCGGACCGGGTGGCGGGTTCAGGCACGGCGTTTGGCGTGGCGATGGGGGAAGCGGAGCGGGTGGAAATTCCCGCGGAGGGCGTGGATTTCGAACGCGTGGTGGCGGATACCGAGAAGCGGTACCTGCAGGCGGCGTTGGAGAAGAGCGGTGGAGTGCGGACGCAGGCCGCGGAACTGCTGAAGATCAGCTATCGGTCGTTCCGGCACTTCGCAAAAAAACACAATTTGTAGAGCAGACATGGAGCAGGCAATCACAAATGGCGGTGACAAACCGCTAGGGATGAGCGAACGCATGCGCGTGGCGTTGCTGGTGGCGGTGACCGCGCTGGTGTACGCGAATTCGTTGCGAAACGGATTCACGCTGGACGACAACCTGTACATCCTGACCAACCCGATGATGACGCATTTTTCGTTGAAGGCGCTGTTCGCGCCAGTCAGCTACAACAATATATTTCGTCCGGTGACGTTTGGGAGTTTCGCGCTGAACTGGATGGCGGAAGGCGAGCATCCGTTTGGGTACCACCTGGTGAATCTGCTGCTGCATGTGGCGGTGACCGTGCTGCTGTACCTGGTACTGAGAAAATTGCTGGAGAAGTTCGAGCGAGGAGGGATGGCGGCGTGGGTGGCGGCGCTGCTGTTTGCGGTGCACCCGCTGCACACGGAAGCGGTGGCTTCGATCTCGGGCAGGTCAGAATTACTGGCGATGGGCTTTGTGCTGGGCGCGTGGCTTCTGCACATGAACGATTGGCCGGTGCTGGCGGTAGTGGCTTTTGCGCTGGCGATGCTGTCAAAGGAATCGGCGCTGGCGTTTGCGCCCCTGGCGATTGCGGGCGATTACGTGCGCGGACAGTGGAAACCGCTGTGGCGTTACGGATTGATCGGCGGGGCCGCGGTTGCGTACCTGGGCTTGCTTTGGAAGGCGCAAGGGGGGCGATTCGGTGCGCCGGGAGTAACGTTTCTGGACAATCCACTGGTGTACCTGCCGGTGACGATGAGAATTGCGAACGCGCTGCGGATCGGGTGGAAATATGTGTGGCTGCAGGTCTATCCAGTAATGCTGTCGTGCGATTACTCCTACAATCAAATTATTTTGTACGCGAACTGGCACCGTAACGTGCTGGCGATCCTTGCGACGGCGGTGGTGGTGGGCGTGTGGTTATGGGCATTGTGGAGCGGGCGAAGGGAATGGTTCCTGGCTGGGGCGATCTATCTGGCGGGATTTGCGATTACCGCAAACATTTTAACGCCGACGGGGACGATCTTTGGCGAAAGGCTGGCGTATCTGCCGTCGGCGGGATTCTGCTTGTTGGTGGCGCTGGTGTGGGTGCGACTGGAAAAACGCGCGAATATGCTGGCGTGGGGAGTGCTGGCGCTGCTGGTGTTGGGCTGCGGGGTGCGAACGATGGCGCGGAACCGGGACTGGCGGGATAACGTGACCCTGTTTACGGCGGGCCTGAAGGCTTCGCCGCGAAGCGCCAAAATGCATTCGAATCAGGCGCTGCAATATTACTGGAAGAACGATCTGGATGCGGCGAGCAGGGAATTAGAGATTGCGTTGAGGATCTATCCGGATATGCCGGACACCATCGGCTACCAAGGGCTGATTGCGGCGCGCAAAGGAAATGACCAGGAAGCGCAGCGGCTACTGGAGAAGGCGCTGTCGATGACGCTGAAGTCCAGTCCGAACTGGGATTTCATCTCGGTGAACCTGGCGGCGGTGAAGATGAAACAGGGGAAGAATGACGAAGCGCTGAAGCTGTTGGAGGAGGATCTGCAATTGTGGCCGAATTCGTCGCGGGCATGGTCGAACCGCGCGGTGATTCTGTATGAGCGGGGGGAGATGACGGAGGCGCGAGCGGGAGCGGAAAAGGCGTTGCGGCTGGATGCGACGAATATGCAGGCGGTGAAATTGCTGGGATTGTTGAACCAGGCGAGGCCGGTAGCGTTGCGGCCGTAGTGGGGTGGCGCGACGCGGGATCGAGAGGCGAGGCAAGACGCGCGGGTCGCCCGGCGGAGAAGAGAAGTTGAGGCATTAGAGCGGAAGACCCCACCCTTCGCAAAAGGCGCGAAGGATGGGCCACCCTCAAGTTCATGCGGATCGTGGCATAACGACGCTCGAAGAGAGATTCGTCGCGGAAAGCGCGATGGAAACCATTACCTCGCTTCGCTCGGAATGACGGTTTTCGTTTTATGACGGGTTTTCGTTTTGAGGGAGATTGCTCGCTGCGGCTGGAGTGAGGGGCTAATCGCGAAAAAAGCTAGGCTCGGAGGGTGGTTTCGTGGGTGTCGGTGATTGGGCCGGAGGCGTAGTAGTCCAGCAGGAGTTTGCGGCCTGCGGGACTGAAGAGGCGGAAATGGGCGACACCACTGCGCTGTAGCCAGCATTTTAAGGTGGTTGCCAAGACTCCGAAGCCGTACTTCACGCTACGCCCAAAATTGATGGAAGAGGCTTCGGCGAAATATATGGTGGGGCAAGAGACTTCGCCGATGCGAAAACCAAAACAGAGGCACTGGGCGAGCATTTCATTATCGAAAACGAAATCGTCGGAGTTTTCCAGCAGCGGCAACGTGGTCAATACTTGTTTCGAAAACGCGCGAAAGCCGGTGTGATATTCGGAGAGCTTCGCGCCGGTGAACACATTTTCAAAAGCTGTGAGAAAGCGATTGGCGATGTATTTGTACAGGGGCATGCCGCCGCTAAGGGCGCCGCCGCCGAGGATGCGGGAGCCTAGAACCACATCGTGCACGCCATAGGCGATGATGCTGGCCATAGCGGCGACCAGGCGCGGAGTGTACTGATAATCGGGATGAACCATGACCGCGATGTCGGCACCGGCGGCTAAAGCTTCGCGGTAACAGGTCTGCTGGTTTCTGCCGTAGCCGTAATTCTTGTCGTGGACGAAAACGCGCAAGCCCAAGGATTCGGCGATACGCACAGTTTCATCGGAGCTGCAATCATCGACGAGGATGGTGGCATCCACGCAATCGGGAAGGTCTCGAACGGTCTGTTCGAGGGTTTTCGCCGCATTGTAGGCGGGCATGACTACAACAATGCGCTTGCCGTTGATCACAGCGACTTCCTCGATTCTGCTGCCGAGCTTAGCCGGACCGCAGAACTTGGATCAGGAATAAGAAGCAACTTAGAAGCAGGATAGCACGTTGTAAGTTAGCCAGCATGGGAGGGAATGGTGGATTGAAGTATCGGCTAACAGCGGATTCCCTCGCGCAGCGTGGCGGCAGAAGCAGTGGAGGCGGTTACCTTTTCTCTATGGGGGGTGGAGATGGAGCAGCGGCGCATCCTTGCGCGAACGTAAACTAAACACACGAGGTCGGGAAGCGTCGAACTATAACAGGAGAAGCAGGCTGCATGTGGAAACGGGTGGGGCTGACCAGTGTGGCAATGTTTGTGCTGTGTCTGTGCTTCCTGCTGCTCGGACTTGGGAGGCCCAAGGGATATGTGCTAGACGAGTCGGTTTATGTGGTAGAAGCGCGGGCATTGCTGCATAGAACCGCGGACAGTCCCACGCATCCGCCACTGGCGAAAATGCTGATCACAGCGGGGATGGAGCTGGCGGGCAACAACCCATTCGGTTGGCGGGTAGCGGGTGCGGTCAGTGGCGCGCTCACGTTAGTGGCGGTGTTCCTGTGGACCTACCTGCTTTTGGGGGATTACCAAATCGCCTTGATCGCAGCCGGGCTGACCATGCTGAACAACTTCCTGTACGTGATGTCGCGTGTGGCCATGCTGGATGTTTTCTACTTTATGTTTCTGATGTGGGCGGTGGTGGCGTTTACCGCGGCGCTGAAACTGGAAATGAGCGTGGAGCGAAGGCGAGCGCTGATGTTGGCGTGCGGAGTGCTGTTCGGATTGTCGGGAGCATGCAAGTGGAACGCGGTGGTGATGCTCGGAGCAGTGGGACTGGTGAGCGTGATTTTGTATCTGCGCGGTACGCAGCATGTACGTGAGATCGGGTTAGGGACGTTGGCGATCGCACTGGTGGTATTGCCTCCCGTGGTGTACTGGCTGATCTTTTGGCCATTTTGCTACTGGATCCACCGGCCGTTTACGTTGGCCGAAGTGGTGGCCATGAATAAGGACATGTGGGTTTATCACGTGACGGTTCCTGGGAATCCGTCGGTGAATAGCCGGTGGTATAGCTGGATTTTTCGGTGGAAGCCGGAGCGAGCACAGCGGTATCTGGTAGGAAATTTTGTAGTGATCTGGGGCGGGTTCCTGGCGTTACTGAATTGCGGGTGGAGATTCTGGAAGCTGCGGACGTTGCCGGAAGGGCTGGTCGTGCTGTTCTACGCGGTGAATCTGCTGCAGTGGGTGATCATTCCGCAGCACCGCACCGTGTATTACTACTACTATCCGTGTGCGATGTTCTTGTGCGTGGCGTTCGCGATGGTATTGGGACGCATGGGAGACCGGCGGGTGCTGGGACTGCGGCCATTGGTGATCGTGTTCCTGGCGGCAGCGGTGGTATTTCTTTATTGCTACCCGCGAATGGCCGCTTTGGAGGCGCCGTACGATTGCGCGCTGGGATGCTGGAACTGAAGCGAGGGAGCGGCGGGCAATTAGGAATGACACATATTGGTAGGGGCAAGTGACAATAATTGTCAGGCGGGGCTCGGATGGGGTGAGGAAGCGGCTGTGGAAGAGGCGTAACAGGCGGCGAGTACCTTGGTTAAGCTATTGGATATAAATGAAATAGAGTGGATCTAGTGCGTTGGTACTAGTGGTTGGGGCAATGGCCACGCCCTTGCAGTATAGGGTGCGTGCTCTGGCACTAACATACACTCTCTCAAGGAGATCTCATGAAGAAGCAGAAGGGTTTCTCTCTTATCGAGTTGCTGATCGTCGTGGCGATCATTTTGATCATCGCGGCCATCGCAATCCCGAACCTGATGCGCTCGAAGATGGCAGCGAACGAGTCTTCGGCGGTCGGCTCCCTCCGTACGATTAATACGGCGGAAGTGACGTACAGCACGAACTATCCGGCCACTGGGTTCACCGGGACGCTGTCGCAGTTGGGCGGCGCTTCGGCGGCGACCTGCGCGACTGGTTCAGCCACATCGACCTCCGCGTGCTTGATCGATACCACGTTGTCCGCGGGTACGAAGAGCGGCTATAACTTCTCCGTTGGCGGCACTACTGGTACGCCTGCGGTGACCTATACCTCTCAGGCAGCCCCGGTTGCTCCTGGACAGAGCGGACAGCGTTATTTCTGCTCCGACCAGTCTGGTGTGATCGAATACCTCCTGACAGGTCCTTGCACCGGTCAGGGCACCGGAACGCCTCTGTAAGACGAAGCGTTTTGGGTCTTGGTTATTGCGGAGCGGGTCGAGGTTCGGCCCGCTCCGTTTTTTTTTGCGTCGCAGATTCGAATGCGGAGTATGGGTGAGGGAAATCACTCGGTTCTGCGACATTTATTGACAGTGCACATACAAATTTATGTCACTGAAGGATGAGCGGGAACGAAGGTAAGCTGAAATGGCGGTACAGAATCTGGAAGTGCCATTCAATTTTAAGGACTTGCAGGATGGGCGGAAAAGGGAAGTGGCAGCCTGCATGCAAGTAATCATGCAAGAAGACGAAGGATGAAAACTCGTGAGCGGCTTGCTGGAGACAGCACCAAATGAGGCACAAACAGAAGGGGTTTTCACTAATCGAGCTGCTGGTGGTGGTCGCCATAATCTTAATTATTGTGGCGATCGCGGTGCCGAATTTTATCGCCGCAAAAATTTCGGCGAACGAATCGTCGGCGGTATCTTCGATCCACGCGGTGAACACGGCGGAAATAACATACTCCAGCGAGTTTACGGATATCGGTTTCTCCGTGGCTTTGGCGGACCTGGGTTCGGGGGGAGTGAACCCATGCCCAGGGACAGCGAACGCGTCCTGTTTCATTGATGCCTCGCTGGCTAGCGGCACAAAGTCAGGGTACAACTTCACGTATGCGCAGAGCAGTTCTTCAACTCCTTCCGTGGCATACACGATTAACGCAAATCCGGTTTATATGAGTATCACGGGACAAAAGGGTTTCTATTCCGACCAAAGTAACGTGATCCGCTACAATTCCACCGGGCCGGCCGGCCTAAGCGACCCGACTCTCTGACCTACAGCCTGCTAAACTGTCTGAGTGCACTGGAGCATTCGATTGCTGTTGGCGAGTTTGGCATTCGTGGCCGTAGTGTGCGCTGACACGGCGGACGATCGGCTGCTGCGATTGTTTGAATCGCATTGCAGCTCGGCGCAGACGTTGCAAGCCACATTCCTGGAACGCTACCGCGACAATGGACGCGTGGTGCGAGTGGAGGCGGGCGATGCCTATTTTCTGCGACCCGGGAAGATGCGGTGGGAGTATCAGGAACCGGAGAAGAACACCTTTTTGGTGGACGGAAAATATGTGTGGTTTTACGCGCCCGCGGACCACACCGTAACGCGCATGCCGGCGAAGCAGAGCGACGACTGGCGAACCCCGTTGGCGTTGTTGACATCCCATATGAAGCTGTCCCGGCTATGTTCGAAAGTGGCCTCGGCTGACGACGTGAAGCCATCGCAGGCAGGCAACTCGGTGTACCGCTGTACACTGCGCGGTGGGGCGGAGGCAGCCGCATCGACGAACACGGTGCTGTTTGAGCTATCGCCGCAGGGAGAATTGAGCCGGATCGTGATTCCGCAAGAGGGCGGGATAGAAATTGAATTTTCCTTCACAAATTGGCGGTGGAACCCACCCCTGGAAAGAAGCGTGTTCCAATTTGTGCCTCCGCGTGACACAGTAATCGTAGATGGGTTGCTACCCGATACCCCGGGGATGCGTCAGTAAAGGATAGAAGCCACTAGCATTGGCAAAGGGTGCACGTTGCGGCGGGTAAATTTGGAGTAAGGTCGGGTTGAGGTAAACTATAAAGCTATGGGTGAGTTTGTTTGCCGCGTCGCCGACGGAAACGGGCGTGTTTTCTCGCACGTAGAAGCGGCGGCGTCCAAGGACGAGGTGCGCCAGAAGCTGGCGGATCGCGGATTTTATGTGTATTCGGTGGATCCGCGAAGCAGCCTGATCAGCGGGTACCTGGGGGTACGCCGCGAACGCAAGGTTGGCGGCAACGATTTCCTGGTGTTAAACCAGCAGTTCAATACCCTGATTAAAGCCGGACTCCCGATTTTGCGCGCACTTGACCTTTTGGCGACCCGCGCGAGCGCCCCCAAGCTGCGGCCCATTCTGACTCAAATCCGGGACCGCGTGCGGGAAGGAAAGTCTTTGTCGGAGGCGGTGGAGGAAGCTGGAGTCTTTTCGAAGGTGTATTCGACCGCAATCCTGGCTGGAGAAAAGAGCGGCAACCTGTCTGGGGTACTGGAATATTACATTGCGTATCAAAAGGTCAGCACCGGGGTGCAGAAAAAGCTGCTGGCCGCACTGGTCTATCCAACTTTGTTGATCATCACAGCCTCAGCCATCGTGACTTACCTGGTGACGTTCGTGGTGCCAAAGTTCGGGATGCTGTATCGGGATTTAGGAGTGGAGCTACCCACGCCGACGAAGATTTTGATTGCGGTGACGGTGGATTACCGTATCTACATTTTGGCGGGTATTGCGCTCATTGTTTTGGCCATATTGGGGATTTTTTTGTGGTCGAGAAGCGAACAAGGCGGAGTGGCGTTCGACCGAATCAAATTCAAGGTGCCGGTGCTTGGTCCCACGCTGTTAAAATTCCAAGTAGCGCAGTTCTGCCGGACGCTGGGAACGTTGCTGACGGGAGGCACGCCGCTGGTGGCCGCGCTGGCGACGGCTTCAGAATCGATCCAGAGCAAACTGGTGCGGGGCACGGTGAGCCAGGCAACGCAAATGGTGAGGGAGGGCGAATCGCTGCACGGCGCGTTGTCGGCTAACCGGGTGATGCCGGAAATGGCCCTGGACATGATCGAAGTCGGCGAAACCAGCGGCGCACTGGCGCCAATGTTGAACAGCGTAGCGGAATTTTACGAAGAGGAAGTCTCGCTGAAGCTCGGCGCCATGGTGTCGTTGATCGAGCCGATTCTTTTGATCTTCATGGGATTGCTGGTAGCCGGCATTCTCATTTCGTTGTATCTGCCAATTTTCTCGTTCTCGGTGTCGGGAACGGCGAGGTAAGTGAGTAGATTTTATGGCCACTGCGGATGCTAATTTGCCGAATTCAGCGGTCCCGCCCGGCGGTCCTGTAGACGTAGAACAGGAACGGGCGCAGGCACGGCGCTTGGCGGCACGATATCGCTGCGGGTTCATCGATCTGCAAGAACAGCGGATTGATGCGGACCTGTTTCGGACGATTCCCGCGGATCTGATGTTCCGCTACAACTTTGTTCCCTTGTTGGTACATGACGGCACTCTGGTAATCGCTGTGGCGGACCCCAGTATCGTGATCCTGAGCGACGAGCTGCCGCTGCTGCTGGGCAAGAAGTTGACGTATAAGGTAGCGACGCCGCGGCAGATCAGCGATTTGCTGAAACGCACGGAGCAATCGCAGCGCGTTCTGGAGCAGGCCACCGAAGCATTTACCTTGCAGGTTTCCAAGGAAGAAGAAGAGGAAGACGAGACCATTTCGGGCGATCGCCTGACCCGCGATACCACGGTCAGCCCGGTGGTGCGATTGGTGGAGACGATTATCTTCACCGCGCTGGAACGCCGCGCCAGTGATATTCACATTGAGGCGCGCGATACGGAAGTGGCGGTGAAGTACCGCATTGACGGCGTGCTGCAACACGCTATGCAGCCAATCGCCAAGGAGTGGCACGCTACGGTGCTGTCGCGCATCAAGGTGCTCAGCGATTTGGATATTGCGGAACGACGCGTTCCACAAGACGGGCGTTTCCGGGTGAAGTACAAAGGGCGGTTCATCGATCTTCGTGTGTCGATCATGCCGGCGAGCCACGGCGAAGACGCCGTCTTGCGCGTGTTGGACAAGGAGACGCTCTCCGAGAAGTTCCAAAGTTTAAGCCTGGACGTGGTGGGTTTCTCACCGGACGAAACCAAGGCGTTCCGCAGGTACATACGCGAGCCTTACGGCATGGTGCTGGTTACCGGGCCAACCGGATCTGGAAAAACGACCACGCTTTACGCGGCAATCAACGAAATTAAATCCGACGAGGACAAGATTGTCACTATCGAAGATCCGGTGGAATATCAGCTTCGCGGCATTACCCAAATCCCGGTGAACGAGAAAAAGGGATTGACCTTCGCGCGCGGATTGCGGTCCATCTTGCGGCATGACCCCGACAAAATCATGGTGGGCGAAATCCGCGACCAGGAAACCGCGCAGATCGCGATCCAGTCTGCCTTAACCGGACACCTGGTGTTCACCACCGTGCACGCCAACAACGTAACCGACGTGATTGGCCGCTTTATCAACATGGGCGTGGAGCCGTACAACTTCGTATCGGCGCTGAACTGCATTCTGGCGCAACGACTGGTGCGTTTGATCTGCCCAAATTGCAGGCGGCCCAAGAAATATACGGCTATCGAATTGTCTGAGTCGGGCATCGACCCGGCCACCGCCGGCAATTTCCAATTCATGGAAGGTGCGGGGTGCCTGGAGTGCTCCGGGACGGGTTTCCACGGACGAAGCGCGATCTGCGAACTGCTTGACTTGAGCGACCACATTCGTGAAATGATTGTGGATCGCCGACCCACCTCGGAGATTAAACGAGCCGCTATTGCCGGAGGCATGATCACCCTGCGCGAAAGTGCGCTGGCAAAGGTTCGAGCGGGAGTAACTACGCTGCGGGAAATTAACAAGGTGACATTCGTTGAGTAGCCCGACAGCCATACGCGAAGGTGTTTACAAGATCGACGCGGTCCGGCGGGCGGCGCGTTGGCTGGACGCCACACCGCATCCGTTTCTGGCCATCGAAATTTCGCCAGAGCGGGTGGCCGGAGTGCGTTTTGGGCGCGCTGGGGCGCACGTGGCCTCCAGCATCGAAGAACTGCCGAAGGGCGCGATCGTTCCCTCCGCAATCGAATCGAACATGGCAAATCTGCCGGCGGTGAAGGCCGCGGTGGCCAATGTCTGCCAGGCGTTGAATGCGAAGGAAGAAGACGCGGCACTGCTGGTGCCCGACCCGGTGATTCGCGTGTTTGTACAGCACTTCGATGATTTTCCGCGCAGCGCGGAAGAAGCCGTGCCGATGCTGCGCTGGAAGCTGAAGAAAAGCGTCCCGTTTGAGGTGGAAGAGACATTGTTGTCGTACATGAGGCAGCCACCCAAAGCAGATGGCGTGGACGTAGTGACGGCGATCGCGCGGCTGCGCATCATCAAGGAGTATGAAGCCTTGCTGCAAGACGCAACATTGCGTCCAGGCGTGGTGGTGAGCACGACCCTGGCGGCCGTCAGCTTATTGGAAGATCAGAAACCCACATTGTTGGCGCGGGTCGCCGGGACTTCCCTGACCACCGCGATTGTTCGCGAAGGAGTACTGGCCGGGTATCGGTGCACGGAACTGCCGGTGCATGTGGAGGCGCTGACGCCACATTTACTGTTGGAAGAGATTTATCCCTTGGCCGCGTACTATCAGGACACCTGGCAGGAAGGCATTCAAGCGGTGCGCGTGGCTGGATTAGGTAACCGGTTGCCGGAATTCATCCGTCCGTTGGAAGACGAATTCAAGTGCCAGGTGCGTTCGTTGCTGGGCGCGGCGGTATCGGATGGATTCTTGCGTGCGGAAGCCCGGCCATTGGCAGACCAGGAGCTGGACGGCCTGGTCGGGTGGATGCTGAACCGAAACTGAAGGGAAGTAGGACCAGAATTTTATGCGCGTCGGACTTAATCTCGCCACCAATCCGCTGGTTAGCCACCGAAGATTTCTTCTGGGTTCGGCGGTATTGGGGCTGGTGGGCAGCGTGCTGCTGGTGTTCCTGGGCTGGCAATTCTACACTCTGCGCAAGGCTGATGAAGAGTACCGTGCGCGGGTCGCGATCATTCAGCAACAGATGGACCGGTTGCAGGAGCAGAGGCGGGAGTTACAGCGATTTTATGCCCAGGATGAGAACCGCAACCTGCAGGACCGGGCGAAATTCGTGGGGAGCGTGATTGAGGCGCGGAGCTTCAACTGGACCAAGATGTTCATGGATCTAGAACAGACTTTGCCAGCCGGAGTACACATTTTGAAGATCGAACCGAAACTGGAGAATGGGTCGGCATCGGTGAAGTTTCTGGTGGCCGGGTCGTCGCAAGAGTCCAAGATAAAATTGCTGCAGGCGTTCGAAGATTCCAGGTCGTTCACCCATGTCGAACTGACGTCCGAGGGCATGCCCAGAAGCAGCAGCGGTGGTTCCGCGGATGTGTTTATGGTGGAATTTTCAGCGATCTACACGGGTATCTGAGCATGGATTTCAAGACCAAGAAACAACTGATCATCGCGGGCTTGGCCGTGCTGCTGGTTGGCGACGCCGGGCTGATGTACTTCAACGCGAAATTGTCTTCGCCGACGAATGACCGGCGCCAGGAACTTAACGCGGAAACCCGGCAATTGGCTCTAGTGAAAGCGGACGTCGAGCGCGCCGCGAAAATCCGGCAAACCATTCCGGACATCCTGAAGAAATTCGATCAGTTTGAAGGGACGCTCCTGCCTGCGTCGAAGGGCTACTCGGTGATTTCGCAGGAGCTGGATGATTATGCCCACGAAACGCATTTGGTGGTGGAAGACGTGCAAATGCGGCCCAAAGACGTGAGCGGCCACAATCTAACGGAGCTGCTTCTGGATGCGTCGGTCAGCGGCGATTACAACGGCATTGTGAATTTTCTGAATCATTTGCAGCGTTCGAAAAATGTGTACATTGTGGACTCGTTGGCGGTGGATACGGAGGATACCGGACACGGTCCTGCGGGAGCGCTGAAGATTTCGTTGCACATGAGGACGTACTTTCGGAAGGCGTAATGGCACAGACTAAGCAACAACGCGAACGGATTATCCTGGGCGCCCTCCTGGTGGTGATGGTGTTGGTTTGGTATCTCTATTTCGGGAAGACTAAAACGGCCACCGGCGGACTGACCGTCGTGGGCAAGTACACTCCAATTGACGCGGAAGATTACAGCGTGATCTTCAAGGAAATGGGCGAGTCTCAGTCGACCGTATATAAATCGTCCGGGCGAAATATTTTTGTCGAGGGCCCTGCACCGGTGAAGGCCGCGGAAGGGCCGCAGGCGAAGGTGGCAACAAAAGCGCCGTCCCGCTTGTACCCTACCGTGCAGAAACCGCCGGAACCGCCGCCACCGGTGCTATCGATGAAATTTTACGGCTACGGGACTTTGCCGGAAAACGGCACGAAACGCGCGTTCCTGCTGGATGGCGACGATATTCATATCGTGCAGGAAGGCGACACGGTGCAGAATCACATCCGGATTACGCACATCGGGAACGACCGGATCGAGTTTGAGGACACCATCACTGGGAAAAAGAATTCGATGAATCTGGAGATGCCACCGGTAGGATGAGAAAGATTGACCAGAATCGCAGGGCAGGCATTGAAGCGGGCTACGCGCTGATTCTAGTGATGTTCTTTTTGGCCCTGTTGGTTTTGGCCATGTCCGCGGCGGCACCGACGATATTGAGCAGTATTCAGCGCGAACGGGAGACCGAGATGGTCTGGCGGGGGAAGCAATACGTTCGCGGCGTGCGCATGTACTACATGAAGATGCACCGGTTCCCGACCTCGCTGGAGGATTTGACCAAGCCGAAGACCGGGATTCGATTCATGCGCCAGGCGTACAAGGATCCCATGAACCTGGTGGACGGATCGTGGAGGCTGATTTACGTCGGCCCGAATGGGCAAGTCATCGGGAGCTTGAACAATACCGGCATCACGATGATCGGCGTGGGCAGTGGAATCGGCACGTCCAGTATGGCTGGTTCGAGTATGAGTGGTGTGCAGGGCGGATTTTCGACCGGGACTGGAATCGGTGGAGGCGCGAGTACGTTTGGCAGTTCGTTTGGGAGCAGTTCGTTCGGGAGTAGCTCGTTCGGGTCTTCGGGGATCGGCAGCAATCAAAACGGGACAGCCACGCAAAACGGGGCGGTAGGGACCGCCTTGGCGAATGGAACGAATGGCACGCCCGGTGCGAACGGGAATGGGACTGACGACCAGTCCTCCGACCCGGGTCAGCCGCACTCGATTGCGGGACCGATGGACGCGAGCAATACGATTGGCGGGAATATTATCGGGGTAGGCAGCAAGATCGATAAACCTTCGTTCATGATTTACAAGAAGGCCAAAGTTTATAAGAAGTTCGAATTTATTTGGGATCCCTCGCAGGATCAAACCATGGGGAGAGCTTCGACGGGGATTGGGGCGCCCATCGGAAATTCGAATGGGATGACGCCAGCAGGCGCCAATGGAATGAATCCAGCGGGATCGAACACATTTACTTCGCCGTTTTCTTCGGGAATCAATGGGCAGAACCCGGGACAGAACGGGAATCCTGCACAGAATCAAAATCCCGGCAGCAACCCAGATCCAAACCAACAGCCACCGCTGCAGGCGCCTCCTCAGCAATAAGAATAGCCGTCGTTGCAAGGAAGAGGGATTCCTCGCTTCGCAGACTCCGCTCGGAATGACGGTTGTTGTTTTGTGTGAGAAGAGGAAGAGAGATTCATCGCATAAAGCGCGATGGAAAACCGTACCTCGCTGCGCTCGGAATGACGGGGTTTTTTAGGATGCGTTGAACGAGAAGCGAAAGGTTCCGGACGCGCCGGGGTGCTGACGGGGTTAGCTGATTTGCTTCTGGGTGGCGGCTTCTGTTTTCGCTTTGGCGTAGCTTTTGGCAATGCGCTGGACGTACTTCATGGTTTCCAGGTAAGGCGGAACGCGGCGGCCGTATTGGTCCACGCGCACGGGTCCGGCATTGTAGGCAGCCAAGGCCAGGGTGAGATCGTGGTATTTCGCCATTAGGTCTTTAAGGTAGCGGGTGCCGGCGTTGATATTCTCTTCGGGATCAAAAATATTCTTCACGCCATAGAGCGCGGCGGTTTGCGGCAAGAGCTGCATCAGGCCGCTGGCCTTCTTCGGGGATACGGCTTTGGGATTGAAGTTGGATTCGACGGCGACGACGCAGTGGATCAGGTCGGCGTCCATGCCGTAACGCTCGGCGGCGGCACGAATGAGTTTTTCGAAAGGAGTTTTTTCAGTTAACGGTTCAACATTCGGTTCGAAGATTTCTTCCGGTTCGATGCCGACGATATCGCTGATGGGGACTTCGGCGACTCCCCCCTTCATGTGCAGGATGTAACGATCCGGCAGGATTTCGTAACCGGTTACGTCCAAACGCGCGCCGCTGCGCAGGACTACGTAATCCGCGCGGGCAGCGGTCGCTGATGCGAGCAGGAAAGCACCGGCCAGTGCGGCACTGATGGCGAAACGTGTGATAGCGATTCTCATCCTACGGTTTCAGCTAAGGCAAAGCGTGCAATTGCGGTGGCGACGCCATCCTCGTCATTAGACCCGGTAATGTGCCAGCCACGTTGCTTGAGTTCGGGGACGCAATTGCCCATGACTACGGGCACTCCCGCAAAGGATAACATCTCCAAGTCATTGTGATTGTCACCGATAGCCAGAATTTCCTGGGGGAGAACGTGACGGGAAGCTGTCCATTCGGCGAGGGTGGTGCCCTTGGTGACGCAGGGATGGATGACGTCGAGCATGGCGAAATCGCGGTCTGGGTAGATAGTGGAAGCGAGGCTGAACTGCACGGCGACCTGGAGGCTGCGGAGAGCGACTTCGGCCTGTTCCATCATGGCTACGGAGCCGGTGAACATCACCTGAAGCGGGTCCTCGATCAGGCAGGACTCGAGCGGGTTGGCCTCGGCGAGATATTCGCGGTTGCGGGAGTAGTAGCCGCCACGTTTGGGATCCTGCCAGTAGATCGATTGCAGCATGACTTGATTGGTTTGCGGACGGTCGAAGACCACGGCAGTGGCTTCGCGCCAGGGCTCCGTGGCTTGAATCACTTGCCGGGCAGTTTCCCGGGGAAGCAAATGGCGGAGAAGGGTTTGGCGATCTTTGGTGCGAACGAGAGCGCCGTTGTTGACGATCATGGTGAGAGGAGCGTCGATCTGTTCGGCGACGGGCATGGCGAAGTCGTAGCGGCGTCCGGTAACGAGGGCGACTTCGACACCGCGACGAGTGGCTTCGGCGATCGCGCTGCGATTGGCGGGGGACACTTCGAAGCGGCTGTTGAGCAGGGTGCCATCAATATCCAGCGCGATGAAGCGGACGGGCATGTCTATAGCTTACCGGAACAGTGGTCATCGCTCGTGAAAAGCCAGTTATTTCGCGCCGCGAGGCGAGCCAAATTGGTGTGCTAAAATTTCGCGTTCATGGCTACACACCGGCTGTATTACGACGATTCCTTCCTGCAAACTTTCACAGCGCGCGTGCTTTCGTGTGCGCCGATTGCGTCGGTGCCCCAGCCGGCATGGAAAGTGCTGCTCGATCAAACAGCGTTTTATCCTTCGTCGGGAGGACAACCGAACGACCTCGGACGAGTGGGTGAGGCACGGATCCTGGATGTGCGAGACGACGGGGAAGAGATTGCACACCTGGTGGATCGAGAAGTTGCTGATGGGAATGTGGATTGTCAGTTGGATTGGGAACGGCGATTCGACCATATGCAGCAGCACACCGGCCAGCATCTGCTTTCGGCGATGTTTCAGGAACGTTATGGATTGCCGACGGTGTCGTTTCACCTGGGCGAGGAACTGTGCACGATTGATCTGCGGGGCCGGGAGCCGTCGGGGGATGTGCTGCAGGGAGCGCAGCGCGCAGCGAACGCGATTATATTCGAGGATCGGCCCATCCATGTGCGTTATGGAACCGCGGATCAACTCGCGGAACGCGGGGTGCGGAAGGAAGTGGAGCGCGAGGGGATTTTGCGAGTCATTGAGATTGAAGGAGCGGATCTTCAGCCGTGCGGCGGAACTCATGTGAAGAGCACCGGGCAAATCGGGGTGGTGCTAGTGCGACGGTGCATGAAGATTCGGCAGGATTGGCGAGTCGAATTTGTGTGCGGCGGACGAGCGTCGCGACTTGCTGGAGAGGATTTTCAATTACTGCGGAGGATTGCGGAGAGGCTGAGCTGCGGGCCCGAGGAGGCGGTTGGCGCGATCGAGAAGATCGCCGCGGAACGCGATGCGGGCTTCAAGAATTTTCGCGGGGCGCTGGAAGAATTGGCGAAGGCTCGCGCGGAATTGATGGTGGCTGGTGTAGCACCGGGAGAGGATGGGGTGCGCTGCGTCGTTGCGCTGCTGCGCGAAGAGCATCCGGAACTGTTGGTGCTGCTGGCGAATGAGTTGGCAAAACACGAGAAGACGGTGGCGTTGCTGGCGCATGAGGGGACCGGGCAGATGGTGTTCGCGCAGTCGCCGGGGAATGCGGCGGATTTGGGCGCGGTGTTGAAACAAGTGTTGGCAGCGATGGCGGGTAAAGGCGGAGGGACGAGGGATTTCGTGCGGGGGAAGTTGGTGGATGCGGCGCAGAGCGGTGCGGCGCTGGCGCTCGCGGTGGAATTGGTGGGGAAATCGGAAGGCTAAGAGGAAGAGGGATCCGTCGCTGCGTGGACTGCGCTCGGGATGATGGGTTTTCTTTGTGGAGAATAGAAATTGGGGCATTAGAGCGTAAGAGCCCCACCCTTCGCAAAAGGCGCGAAGGATGGGCCACCCTCAAGTTCATGGAAGGTGGCGTAACGTGAGAGCGAAGAGAGGTTCGTCGCTTCGCTCGGAATGACGGTGGTTTTTTGTTAGGGTGCAGTGGGCCGATTTAAAGTTCGGCCACTACACAGGCAAGAACTGTTAGTCGGCTACGGTTTCGTAGGCGTGTTCGCCTAGTTGGGACTCGTCGAGGCCGATTTCTTCGGTTTGTTCGGTGACTTTTACCGCGGTGAACATGTCGATGATTCGCAGCATGGCGTAGGTGAAGGTGAAGGCCCAGACGGACGAGAAGACTACCGCGGTGACCTGTTTGAGTAAGAAGATGGGATCACCGGCGAGCAGGCCGTTCGCGCCTTGCGGGTTGTACTCCTTGGTGGCGAAGATGCCCAGCATGATGATGCCGAGGAAGCCGCCAACGCCATGGACGCCCCAAACGTCGAGGGCGTCATCCCAATGGAGCTTGTTCTTCATTTCGACGGCGTAGTAGCAGACCACGCCGGACACGATGCCGATAATCACGGCGGTCGTGGGGGAGACGTAGCCAGCCGCGGGTGTAACCGTGGCGAGGCCCGCAACCGCGCCCGTGAGCAGGCCGAGGAATTTGGGTTTTTTCTCGTTAAGCCAGGAGACCATAAGCCAGGCGACTGCGGCGAAGGAAGCGGCAACGTCGGTGTTCAGGAATGCAGTGGCCGTGACGGAATCCACACGCATCTCGCTGCCGGCATTGAAGCCGTACCAACCGAACCACAGAAGGCCGGTGCCGAGGGCGACCAGGGGAATGCTGTGAGGGCCGCGGTCCAGGACCCGGCGCCTGCCCACGTACAGCACGCTGGCCAAAGCCGCCATGCCCGCGATGTTGTGGACCACGATGCCGCCGGCGAAATCCTTGACGCCCCACTGCTGCAGGAAGCCGCCGCCCCAAACCATGTGCACAAAGGGAAAGTACACAAAGGTGAGCCAGCCGGTGAGGAAGAGCATGTAGGCTTTGAAGGTGACGCGATTGGTGAACGCGCCGGAGATGAGCGCCGGGGTGATGATGGCGAACATCATCTGATAGGCGATGAAGACCAGGGCGGGAATGGTGTCATTGGGGGAAGGGGTGTTCAGGCCGATGCCGCGGAGGCAAACGTTATGGAAATTGCCAACCACGCCGTGCCAATCGCCGCTGAAGCACAGGGAATAGCCGTAAAGATACCAAATCACGGTGGTCCAACCCATGGAGACGAAACTTTGAATCATGATGGCCAGGACGTTTTTTCTGCCGACGAGGCCACCGTAAAAGAAGGCGAGGCCGGGAGTCATGAGCATCACCAAGCTGGTGCACAGGATCATGAAACCGGTATTGCCGGTATCGAGATGGGGCATGCGGTCCTCCGAAACGAATTGTGATTGAGCGGCTCGCAGGCGGCGAGCAAGGGGGTCCGAGTATCCGGAAATGCAGGCGCAAGTGGAGGGCCCGCAGACCCAACTGCGCAAAAGTGTACTATCAAGGTGAGGCTGGACCTTATCGGGAAGGGGCGCAGTGCGTTCCATCACAGGGTAGTGTGAGGAGCGAGCGGCCCTGCGGGGGCGTGGCGCCGCCGCAGCGTGCGGGGAGCAGTAGCGGGAAATGAAGAAGTGTGGCAAGCTGTGACTCATGGGAAACCGAGATAAAGGAAGACGCGAAAAAAAGAAGCCGAAGAAGGAAGTTCCGAAGGTAGCTCCGCCGAAGAGGGAAGTGCACATCGTCCCGTCCTCGACTCCCAGTTCGACAGAGAATCGCTAGGGAATCGATGCGGACAAGGCCGGAGTGTTGACCGGCCGTGCGTGGATTTGTATCGAATAAGATAAGGGTTTTTTCAGTGGCCCGGCGATTTGCTGGGCTTTTTGTTTTTTTCCAGGCCAATCCGATCGAGGCAGTTGGTTGTGCGCTTGGGCGGGAACAATCCGAGAGCGCAGATGAAAAAAGGGGCCTCGCGTAGGAGACCTGCTGTGACGAAAGCCGGTGCGGAAAAACCAATGGCCCGCTTCGGAAAGCGGGCCCTACACAGACTCAAAAAACCCAAGAGCTATGGTCACAGCCCGAGCATGGGTAGGCACGATAGGAAGAAGAGAGATTCCTCACTCCGCGGACTCCGTCCGGAATGACGGTTTTTTTGTTGGGGGAATGGAACCCAAGAGCCCACATGCAACGGCGGCCTGTGGGGCGCCCGAGGGAGTCAGAACACACTAGGTGACGAAAGTGGGACGGAAAACCAGCCGCCTCAGAAGGGCGGGCCCTTCAGAGACGAGGCAAAACCGAATACACCAGCGCGGCGTTGCACGCTTTCCCAACCTCCCACACGGCTCGTGTTTTTGCTTGTCGTATTTTTCTGTGCATCAGAATTGGGGCGCGGCATACCCACAATCACAGAACTGCGGGGGAGTTTGCTGGAAGATAGTAGGATTGGTTTGCATGGGAGCGAGTTGATGTTGGGACCGAGGAACGGGACAGGAGGAACGATGAGATTGGTGCGAAGTGGGTTAGTGGCGTTGGCGGCATGTGCTGCTATGGCGGCAATGGCGGTGGCGCAGATGACACCGCAAAAGCCGGAAGTTCCGGTGGAGAAGTGGACAGGGAAGACGATCATGTTGATTGGGGCGCACGCCGACGATGACGCGCTGTCGCATGGGACGCTGGCGATGCTGCAGGCTCACGGGAACCAAGTGTACGTGGTTACGTTGACTACTGGGAATGTGGGCACACAGGACCCGAAACTCTCGCGGTTGCAGTTGGGAGAAATTCGGCGGCAGGAGGAATTGGCGGCGCTGAAGGATTTGGGAATACCCGGGGACCACTACATTAATTTGGGATACGACGATGGATTGCTGGAATTCGAGAATCGCAAGGCGGTAGTGGAGAATCTGGTGAGGTGGATAAGGAAATTGCGGCCGGACGTGTTGTTTGCGTGGGATCCAGGAAAAGTTTATCAACGCTGGCACAAATCGGATCACCGGGCGGCAGCTTATTTGGCGGCAGATGCGGCGCGAGCGGCGATGTGGCGGCTGCTGTTCGAAGGGCAGATTACGCAAGAGGGATTGAAGGAGTACATGATCCCCGAATATATGTTTTATAACGACTACGATTTTCAGGACGAGAATTTATGGGTGGACATCAGTGGGTTTGTAGAGCAACGCGTGAATGCGGGGGCGAACTACATCAGTCAATTTGGGCCCGGGTGGAAGGATTACACGCCCAATCCCACGCCGGAGCAGGTGAAGGAGATGAAGGCTCGCGTGCGCGATTCGATACGGACGCGCGATGGAAAGCCCGTCGAAGGTTTTCGGTATTACCGGGGATTCCCGGACGCGATCGGGAAGTGAGGTCGTGGTGTTTTAGTCGGCGGAGGAAAGAAGAGGAAGAGAGGTTCATCGCACAAAGCGCGATGGAAAACCGTACTCGCTGCGGTGAAGAGATTGGGGCGTTAGACCGTAAGAGCCCCACCCTTCGCAAAAGGCGCGAAGGATGCGGCATCCTCAAGTTCACGCGGACGGTGGCGCAACGTGGGAGCGAAGAGAGATTCCTTACTGCGCGGACTCCGTTCGGAATGACGGTTATTTTTTTGTGTGTGGGAAGAACAAGAGAGATTCATCGCAGAAAGCGCGATGGAAAACATTATGACGGGTTTTTCTTAAGGGGAATGGACACCACGATGGGTGCGGCTCTTGGCGATGGCCGATCTAAAGTTCGGCCACTACACAAGCAACGGCAAGAGAAGAGTAAAGAGAGGAGTTCAGATGGGAGTTGGGATGGGGTCGATGGGGCCGAGGAGGATGGCGTAGCCGAAGATGCCGATTAGTAACACTGCCGCGGCTACGACGAAGGCGGAGTTGAAGGAATGCGTGGCGGAAACGATGTAGCCAGTGGTGATAGGTGCGGAGATGGCGGCGAGCTGGCCGGAGAGGTTGGCGATGCTGGCGAGCGTGCCGACCGTTCCCGGCGGAGCGATGAGCGAGGGGACGGTCCAGGCTACGGGAGCGGCAGCGGCTAAGCCGCCCAGGCCGAGACTGATCCAGCACAGTGCGAATGCTGGGCTGGTGGTATGCGCGGCGCCAAAAATAGCTAGGCCAAACGCGGTGCCGACGATCATGACCGATCGCCTAACGCGATTGGCGTTGTAACCGCGGCGGATCAGTGCCTCAACCATCCATCCACCGATGAGGATGTCTGTCGCAGTGGCGAAGAGCCACGGTGCACTGGTGTAGAAGACGGAATGAAGCAGATCCATGTGGTGAGCGATGGCCAGATAGCTGGGAAGCCAGTTGAGGAACAGGAAGAAGCTGTAATTGTACGCGCCCCAGCCCAACGCTAAGCCGTAGACCTTTGGCTGCAACAACAAATAGCCGAGCAGGGAAGCGCGGTTTGCGTGAGCAGGTTGCTCCGGCGCGCCGCCGCCGGCGATGATGTAATCCAATTCTTCGCGAGAGAGCTTTGGATCTTCGCGCGGATTGCGGTAAACCACATAGAACAGCGCGAAGTAGACGAGGCTCAACGCGCCGGTGGCGGCGAAGGTGAAACGCCAGCCGAAATGCAGGAGCAACAGGCCCAGGAAGGGCACTCCAATCGCGGAAGAAAATTTTGCGGCAGCGTCGCTGAAAGAGATGGCGAAGCTGCGTTCGCGGTCGGGAAACCAGTAACCCAGGGCTTTGGCGTTGGCGGGGAAGACCGGGGCTTCGGCAGCGCCGAGGAGAAACCGCGCGACGCAGAACACACCGAGACCGGGCGCCAGGGCACCGGCAAACGAAGCAATGCTCCACACGAAGGTGCTGAGCCGGCCTACGCGGCGAACTCCGAAGCGATCCAGAAGCACGCCTGCGGGCATCTGCATAATGGCGTAAGTCCAACTGAACGCGCTGGCCAGATAACCGAATTCGATCAGGGAAATGCCGAAGGTGGTGTGCAGCGCGTTTTCCGACACCGCGATATTGATGCGATCGAAATAGCCGATGATGACGCCAAAGGCGAGGAGAAATGCGATGTTCCAGCGGCGTCGAGGAACTTTGCGGGGATTTTGCTGGGAGGATGTCGTCGCTTGTTGGAAGGATCGCGCTTGGGGAATGCCCATGGCCCGGCTAGTGTCGCACGGACTTGCAGCTTGCGCCAATGAAAGCGCGTTCCGGACAACTTACGAGGTCAAGCGGGATCAAGATCAGGCCTGAGCGGCTTTTTTGGCAGCGGCGGAATCGTAGCTTTCGCCATAGATTGCGGGGACTTTGCCGCCCATGGCTCGGAGATAGGTGGAGAGCTGTCCACGATGGTGAATGGAGTGGCGCTGGGTGAAATCGAGATAAGCGATCGCGGGAAGCTGGAACGCGCCTCGAAAATCGAGGATTTTTGCGAGTTGTTGGCCCGAAAGCTTCGATAGGTTCGCGAAGTTCTTGGCGAAGGAATCGCCATACCATTCGGCAATTTGAGTGGGCGTCTGAACATGCTCCGGCCGATGAATGGGATTGAAATCAAATCCGCCGGCAACGATTCCGCTGTAGAAGCGGTGCTCTGAGGCCACAATGTGCCAAGCGATTTCCAGGGCGGTTCTGCCTTCGGGATCGGGCTTGTAACCGGCGTTGTTTTGGGAAATTGCTTCGATGACGGAGCGTGTGGTGCGATGTTCGTTCTTTATGGAGGGCAAGGCGTACTGCAAGAGGAAACTGGCCTGTTCGGCAGTAATGGGAATCATAAAATTTGACCTCGAGAAACGCCGATGGCGTCGGCATCTTCCATGTGCAAAACCGCAGTAAGGTTAGCACAACCAGGGGACGGAATCAGAAGAAACGGGTGCGGACTCGGTCCGGCAGGTTGGCCAGGTCGACCAAGGTGAGGAAGTCAATGGTCTTGAACTCCCTGTCGATGGCTGGCGGACCACAAATACGACCGGAAATTTCGAGGTACGCGCGGAACAGTCGCGGGGGGCGGCTCGGGTCCACGGGAATGCCAGTGGATTCGCAGGTGTATCCGGGTTGCGGCGTAGTGCGGAGTTCAGGCGCAACCAGATACTTGTCCTTCAGCAAATCGTACATGGCGACGCCGACGTTCTCGTCTTGGGAAGAAATGGAGCTGCAGCCGATCAGATAACGAGAGTCGTTTCTGGAGGAATAAACGGCGATGCCTTTCCAGAGGGCGTGGAGAACCATGATGTTGCGATAATCGATGTGCACGCAGGCACGGCCGAGCTCCAACAGTTCGTCGCGGATGGGCTCGTAGACGGAGAAATCGAACAGTTGATTGCCGTAATAGCCCAAATTCCTGCGCGCGACTTCACCGGTTTGCAGGCGATAGGTGCCCACGAGCTTGCCATCTTCCAGATCGCGGACCATGAGATGGTCGCAGAAGGAGTCGAACGGATCGATGTCCAGGCCGGAACGATCGGAAATGGAGAGGCCTTCGCCGAGTTCGAGATTAAACACGTCGTAGCGAAGGCGCTGGCACTCGATCAGGTCTTCAGGGGATTGCGCCAGCAAAATACGAAACAGGGAAGTTTCGGTTAAGAGCGGATCGGCGGTTACCGTTCTCACAGTGGACCTCTGGCTCAGTCGAGTGTCGCTTGGACCACGTTACGGAAATGTTGCGGCTGCATCATTTTCATGTTGTCGTTAGTTACTAATAAGGAACACTGGACTCCGCTTCCTATATTGTACTTAGAAGCAACGAGAAAGGGAAGGTTAGGCGGGCCAGCAGTGTACGATCGCAAATGGAATTTAGCCTACGGCGCCGATCCGCGTTCGCTGGGATGCGAAGCTCCACGGAAGCGGGTGAATTGATTTATGATGGCAAGGACAGCGGAAGCTTGATTGCAGGGGAACCACGATTTACCGCCTAGAATAACGATTTGCTGATCATGGGCTGGAATTGGCCAGATTCGGCGACCAGCGTTCACGTTAACCCCAAAGGAGCTGACACATATGTTGCACCTGGATTTGAGGCGGCACGTTTTGTTGATCATGGTGGCACTTCTGTTTGCCGCGAGTGCCTGTGCCCAGGACGCCTCCAAGCCGCAGGCTTTTCAGGGATTGCCTGTGCGCTCGAAATTGGCGGACGCGGCGATTGAACGCAAAGTGGACGCGCTCCTGAAGCAAATGACCCTGGAGGAGAAGATCGGTCAATTGGTGCAGTATTCGGTGGGCACGCCTGCGGGACCGGGAACCAGCCGCGAAGACTATGCCGAACTGGTGGCGAAAGGAGAAACGGGTTCACTGTACAACCTGGACGGCGCGGCGGCGGCCAACCATTACCAGCACATCGCCATGGAGAAATCGCGGCTACATATTCCGCTGATCAATGGATTGGACGTAATTCACGGATATCGCACCGAGTTTCCGGTGCCGCTGGGGATGGCATCGACCTGGGACCCTGAGATTGTGGAGAAGGCAGCGCGCATAGCAGCAGTGGAGGCGTCGGCTGCGGGAGTGCGATGGACGTTTTCGCCGATGGTGGACATTGCGCGTGACCCGCGCTGGGGTCGAATGATCGAAGGAGCGGGTGAGGACCCCTACCTGGGAAGCGTGATGGCGCGGGCGTATGTGCGGGGATATCAGGGAACCACCTTGAGCGCGCCAGACAGCATCGCAGCTTGTGCGAAGCATTTTGTGGGCTATGGCGCGGCGGAAGGCGGGCGGGATTACAACACCACGGAAATTTCCGAGCACACGTTGCGGGAAGTGTACCTGCCGCCGTTCTATGCAGCGCTGGATGAAGGCGGAGCAACGGTGATGAGCGCGTTTAGCGTGTTGAATGGAGTCCCTGAGGCAGCGAATCCTTTTACATTGACGGAAATTTTGCGGAAGGAATGGCATTTTCCGGGAATCGCCGACAGCGATTTTGGGGCGGTGGGAGAATTAATGGCACATGGAGTTGCCAACGACGGGGAGATGGCGGCGTACCGGGCATTTTCCGCCGGGCTGGATATGGATATGGAGAGCGACGTTTATCACCAAAATTTGGCGAAGTTGGTGAAGGCGGGGAAGATTTCGGAACGGCAGATCGACGAGTCGGTGAGGCATGTGTTGCGGGTGAAATTCGCGCTGGGACTGTTTGAGAAGCCGTATACGGATGAGTCGCGAGAGAAACATGGGCCGTTGGCGCAGGAGAATCTGGACGTGGCGCGTGCGGCGGCGGAGCAATCGATGGTGCTGCTGCGAAATGAGGAGAGCCATTCGCGGCGGTCGTTGCCACTGAGCGCGCAAGAGCAGACCGTGGCGTTGATTGGGCCGTTTGCGGATAACGCAGGAGAGATGCTGGGCTCGTGGGGTGGACACAGTCAGGCGAGCGATGTGGTTACATTAAAGAGCGCATTGACGCAGAGATTGGGTGCGGATCGCGTGAAATATGCGAAGGGCGGGGATTTCCTGACGGCCAGCGACGAGGAGATGAATGCGGCGGTGGAAACGGCGCGTTCGGCGGATGTGGCGATTGTGACGGTTGGTGAAGAAGCGGGGACGATGACGGGAGAGGCGGCTTCGCGGGCGCATTTGAATTTGCCGGGGCGGCAAGAAGAATTGCTGGAGAAAGTGAGCGCGACCGGAAAGCCGGTGGTGCTGGTGGTGTTTAGCGGCAGACCACTGACGTTGCCATGGGCGTTCGCGCATGTTCCGGCGGTGATTGCGGCGTGGTATCCGGGTATACAGGCGGGACCGGCGCTGGCAAGAATTTTGTATGGCGAAGCGGTGCCCAGCGGACGATTGGTGGTAAGTTGGCCGCGTGCGGTGGGACAGATCCCCAATTACTATAATGCGCTGAGCACGGGCAGGCCCGTGGGTAAGGTGGACCTGACACGGCCGCCGACACCGGGCAACACCGGAGAGAAATACGTTTCGCGATACATTGATGAGACCAATGCGCCGCAGTTTCCGTTTGGGTATGGCTTGTCGTACACCGATTTTCGTTATGGCGCGCCGGAAGCGAGCACGAGGAAATTGAGCGCGAAAGCATTAGCGCAGGATTTGCGCAGCCGGCCCGCGGATGCGAGAACAGTGATGAAGGTGAGCGCGGACGTGACCAATACCGGGAAAGTGATGGCGACGGAAGTGGTGCAGGTTTATGTGGGGCTGCGCGGGACTAGCGCGGCCGAGCCGGTGCGGGCGCTGAAAGGGTTTCAACGCGTGGAGCTGGCGGCGGGAGAAACAAAAAAGGTTACGTTTGCGCTTACGCCGGAGGCCTTTGCGTTGTGGAATATCCAGAATGAGTACACGGTGGAAGCGTGCAAGGCGCGAGTGTGGGTGAGCGCGGATTCGGCGCAAGGATCGCCGGTGGAGGTGGAGATTGGGGAGTGAGGAAGGGATGGCGCGGCGGGCATGGTGAGATGCGGAGGCTGGTGATTTTAGTTGGAGTGGTGCTGGCGCTCGGGGCGATGCTGCTGTTGGCTCGCGGGCAAGACGCGCCATCGGGTAAAACATCGAAGGCTGAGGGCCAGGGGCCCATTCGGTTCGAAGAGATCGCACAGAAGTCCGGGTTGCACTACATCACCGCGAACGGAAATAGTGAAAATAAGAATCAGCCACAAACGATGGTAGCTGGCGTAGCCCTGTTTGATTACGATGGGGATGGATATCTGGATGTGTATTTGGTGGGAGGAGCGGCGATACCGTCTTTGCAGAAAGAAACGCCGGCGTATTGGAATCGTTTGTACCACAACAATCGCGATGGAACGTTTACGGACGTGACTGAGAAGGCCGGGTTAGCCGGAGCGGGATATGGAAGCGGCGTGGCGATTGGGGATTACGACAACGATGGATGGCCGGACATTTTTGTGGCGAATGTCACGGGCAACCAGTTGTTTCACAACAACCACGATGGGACGTTCACGGATGTTACGGAGAAGGCGGGAGTGGGCGGAGCGAAACTGAATGGGAAGAAGATGTGGTCGGTGGGGGCGGGATGGTTTGATTACAACAATGATGGCCTGCTGGATTTATTCGTGGTGAATTATTGCGTTTGGGAAGTGAACAAGGATCCGTATTGCCGGGTGAAGGAAGGAGTGCGTGGCTACTGCCACCCGAGATATTACGCGCCAACGCACAATACGCTGTATCGAAATAATGGCGACGGCACGTTTACGGACGTTTCGGAGGAGACAGGAATCGCGAAACAGTTTGGAAAAGGCATGAGCGTAACCTTTGCGGATTACGATGGGGATGGTTATCTGGACGCGTTTGTGGCCAACGACACGACTCAAAATTTCCTGTTCCATAACCTGAAGGGGAAGAAGTTCGAAGAGGTAGCGTTGCAGGCGGGTGTTGGCTACGCGCCGGATGGAATCGCTCGGTCAGGAATGGGCGCGGATTTTCGCGACGTGAATAACGATGGCCTGCCGGACATATGGCACACGGCCGTCGAAGAAGAGGAGTTTCCCTTGTGGTTCAACCAGGGCAAAGGCGAATTCGACGATGTTACCGACCGCAGCGGGCTCGGCGAGACCAAGCAGATGTCCGGATGGGGCGCGGGGATGGCGGATTTTGACAATGATGGCTGGAAGGACTTGTTCGTGGCGCGAGCGAACGTTATGGATAACATCCATATCCAGAATGCCGCGCGGAATTATGAGGAACCGAATACAATTTTCCGCAATTTGGGTAACGGTAAATTTGCCGATGTGAGCGCACAAGCGGGACCGGATTTTCAGATTCCGGCGGCGCACCGCGGCGTGGCGTTTGGTGATTTGGATAACGATGGGCGGGTAGATATGGTGGTGACGGTGCTGAATGGGCCGGTGAAATTGTTTCATAACATTTCGGAGACTAAGAATCACTGGATTTTGCTGAAGCTGGTGGGAACGAAGAGCAATCGCATGGGCATTGGGGCGCAGGTCCATCTCACGACCGAAGATGGGAAGCAGCAGTGGAACGAGGCGACTACGGCGGTGGGATATGCTTCGTCAAGCGATCCCCGAGTGCATTTTGGGTTGGGCAAGAACGCGAACATTAAGGAGATTGAGATCAAGTGGCCGAGCGGGATTCGGCAGGTGTTGAAAGATGTGGCGGTGGATCAGATTTTGACGGTGGAGGAGAAGTAGGGATCGAAGAGTGGGGAAGCAAACGGGGAGACGCGGATGATCAGGCGTAGCGTGGTGGTGGGGCTGTTGCTGGTTTTGTATTGCGGGCTGGCGGTTGCGCAAGGACCGGATTTGTTTGGAGGATTGAGCCGGCCGCACGATTATGTGCAGAAACGGGTGTCCAGCTACGACCGTTCGGGTGGAAATGACGATTTCCGGACGATTGCGCCGGGACAGACGCTGACAGTGATGGACGAGGCGGGGCCGGGGATAATCACGCATATGTGGTTCACGTTTGCGTCGGATGAGGCGTATCACTTGAAGAAGATGGTTTTGCGGATGTATTGGGATGGGGAAGCAACGCCAAGTGTGGAAACGCCCATTGGGGATTTTTTTGGGCTGGGACTGGGGGAATATTTCACGTTTGAGGCGCTGCCACTTTCCGCCGCGCCGAATCGGGGAGTGAATTGCTTTTTCCCCATGGCGTTTCAGAAACACGCGCGGATTACCGTGGAGAATCAGGGGAAGCTGAAGGTCGACGCGATTTACTACAACATTGATTACCAGGCGTACGCGAAAGCGTTGCCCGCGGATACTTTGTATTTTCATGCGCAGTATCGGCAGGCTTCGCCGAATGTTGGACTGAAGGGTGAATGGAGCGACAACGGCGATCCGGCGCAGAACGATCGACAAAATCTGAACGGTGAAGGGAATTACGTTTGGATGGAAGCTACCGGGCGCGGACAATTTGTTGGCGCGACCATGTCGGTGCTGCAGAACCAAGACTATTGGTGGGGCGAGGGCGACGATATGTTTTTCATCGATGGAGAGATGACGCCATCGATCAATGGAACGGGAACTGAGGATTACTTTTTAGGCGCTTACGATTTCGGAGGAAAAGCGTTTTCGTATGCGTTGTACGGGGCACCAGTCGTGGGGGAAGAAAAGGCGGGAAGCCGGAGCAGCGTGTACCGCTTCCATCTGGATTCGCCGATACCATTTACGAAGTCGATCAAGGCGACCATCGAGCACGGACATGCGAATGGACGGTCGGACAATTATTTTTCGGTAGCGTATTGGTACCAAACCGAACCTCACGCCCCGTTTCCCGCATTGCCGCCAGTCGAGGAACGCTTGCCCAGGTTGCACCCCGTGGGCGGGCCCGGAAATGCGGCTAGGTGAATGTACCCGCAGGAGGATTTTTGACGTCCTAAAATCAGCAAGGGGTTTTGGATCGTTTTGGAGGTCTCGCCATGCGATTTGCCCCGAAGATGTTGTCCTGCCTGTTCGTGTTGTTGACGAGTTTCGCGGTAGTTACCCCACAAGTTAAAGCGGATACGAAAGACCATGGCCAACCCGAAATGGTGTGGCTGAACTATGTTCAGGGCGAAGTGAAATTGTCGCCCGGCCATAACGGCGAACCAAAGTTGGGAAAAGATTGGATTCAGGCGAATGCCGGGCAAGTGGTGGAAGAGGGATATACGCTGGTAACGGAAAACGGACGAGCGGAAGTTGAGTTTGAAGACGGCACCATGGTGTACCTGGCGGAGAATTCGGCGCTGGAGTTCGACACCTTATGGAGCGGACCACAAACATTTTCAACCTATTTGGATTTGTTGACCGGGATGGCCACCGTCGGGCATTCGTCGCCCGATGAGGTCGATTTGCGCACTCCGGTGACGCGATTCAGGTTTGTAGGGACACAAACGGCGCGAGTGGAATGCGCGTTGGACGGGGCGGTGATCAAGACGGTGCAAGGAGTGCAGCGCATTGCTACGTTGCGGGACGTCACGGCGAACGGATGGGGAGAGAGTAAGGGTTCGGCGCTGACGCTGAAGGATGGCGAGTCCGCGGCGTATGTCGACGGGAAGTTGATACCGCTGCTGAATCCGGAGGAAGCGAGCGAGGAGAATGAGGGGAGCAAGTTGGCGAGCGCGACGGTTCGCCAGCAGGAGTTTGGAGCGACCGCGGCCAGCGACGATTGGGATCAGTGGGTCGCCGGGCGAATGGCGCACCGGGAAGCGCTGATCGCCGAAGGGATGAAGGAGTCTGGATTGAAGGAGCCCATACCGGGGCTGGCGGGCATGGTCGAGAATGGCCGGTTTTTTGACTGCGCTCCGTATGGCAAGTGTTGGGAAGCCAATCCGCCGGCAGAGGAGCGAACCGCGCAAAGCGTTGCACAAACGGCCTTGGCAGCGCCTCCGGTGAACGAGAACGGGCAAACCGCGGGGACTACGCGACCAAATATTCTGGTGAACCAGACCATGCTGTCGAGATGTCCGATGCAGGCATGGGGAGTTGCCCAGAATCCCAGCGGGAACGTGCAGTATGGGCCGTGTTTTGCGGGGAGTTGGAACAATGCGCAGTGGGATCCGAATGATCCGTGCCGTTATCTGAACCGGCGACCGAATAAGGTCTACTACTGGCCGGGCTGCGAGGTGTATTCGACGTGGGTGGTGGGACGACGGCACCGGCATCCCTGCCATTTTGTGAGAACGCATCACCATCAGATCGGGATTGTGCCCAGACACCCAGCGGATCAGCGAGGACATCCGCCAGTAAATGCGAAATCGGGAATCTTGACGCTGGCGGTGGAGAAAGGAGGTTTGCGAGCAGGAATGGAGAGCGCGCCGAGTAAGGGCGTGCAGGTGGTTGCGAATATGCCTTCCGGATTTGGCCGAGGGTTGTTGGAGAACACGCCACGGGTGGGGCAGCCGGTGATTCAAGCGAGAATGGCGGCCGCGATTGTGCCGCATGAGCTTCTTGGCGCACAGCACATGGTGGCGCAGAAGAACGTGACCGGGATTCAGTTTGATTTTAAGTCGCAGAATTTCGTCGGGCACTCGGGAAGCGGGGGAGAATCCCACGGTGTCGTGGTGGGTCATGTGGGGGGCGGAGGAGGAATTGGAGGCAGCGGAGGAGCCCATGGCGGATCGGGCGGCAGTGGTAGCAGCAGTGGAGGAGGGGGCCATTCGGGAGGAGGCGCATCGAGTGGGGGAGCATCCGCGGGTGGGGGCGGCGGCGGGCATCATTGAGGGGAGGAAGAGGGATTCATCTCGCTGAGCGTAAGAACCCCACCCTTCGCAAAAAAACGCGAAGGATGGGCCACAAGTTCATGGGGACTGTGGCGTAACGTGAGAGCGAAGAGGCAGAGAGATTCCTCGTTTCGCTCGGAATGACGGGTTTTTTTGGCGGGAAGCGGAAGAGAGATTCATCGCAGAAAGCGCCATGGAAAACATTACCTCGCGTCGCTCGGAATGACAGGCTTACTAATGAGGCGACTGAATTTGAGGCGGGAAGGGAGTGGCGGGAACAGCGGAGGCTACTACGTAGGGGAGATGCGGGGAACTGAGACGAACTTAGTGGGCGGTGGAGGCTGAGACGGCAACGCCCATGTCTTTTAGCTTGGCACGGGCGCGCCGTTCTTCTTCGGTACCCGGATAGCGCCTGACGACTTCACGCAGTTCTTTCACGCCGGAATTTTTCTGGCCGAGTTCGAGTAGCGCCATACCTTTTTTGTAGCGGGCGGAAGCGAGCTTGAAGCTGCGGGGATAATTGTTGATCACCTTATCGTATTGCGCGACCGCGCCCTGGTAATCCTTTTGCGCGTAGGCGATTTCGCCGAGCCAATATTGCGCGTTGGAAGCGAGATCGGTGTCGCCGTAATACTTCAGATAATCCTGAAATTCCGATTGAGCGAGGTCATATTTCCCGCTGGTGAGATCGCGGAGACCGTTGGAGTAGAGGGTGTCGGCAGACGGCGGAGGCCCTACGGGAGAGTTGGAAGCGGAGCCACCGGGGCTGGGCTGACCAGGAATTGGTGCGCCGCCGGGGTTGGTGGTTGAGGGAGCGCCGCCAGCGAGACGCGCGTCGATGCTCTGCACCGAGTTCTGGATGTCGACCAGTTGCTGATTCAGCTTGCCAATGCGCGATTTTACTTCCTCGAGATTATCGGACAGGCCCTGAACCTGAGTGGACATGGTGTCCAGCCGCGTGCCGGAATTGGCCTGGACGTCCTGCACCGATTTTTGCAGGCTGGCCATGGTGGAATTGAGCTTGTTGACGGTGTCGGCCGACTGCTCGATGAGGGTCTTTTGGATCGTGTGGTCCTGGGTCATTTGCTGCTGCAAATCTTTTTGACCCTGGAGAAGGGTGGTGACGTCCCGCTGCAACTCGATAATTTCGCGAGCAACGGCGAGAGCGGGCTTGGGCCCGATCAGGCTGCCCGCCACGGCGCTAAGAAACATGGTGCCGGCAAAAAAGAAGATAGTACGGGTACGCATGAAGAAGCCTCCAGACAAACTGCAATCAGATGAACCGTTAGAAACCCCAATCTCCCAATTTACTGGGAGTCCGGGCAAGGAGCAAGTGGTTGTGCTGGCGAGGAGCGATCCAAAGACAGCGAAATTCAGAGGCCGAAGGAGGCCGCATGTTACAAAGGGCGACCTCCATGGCCATGGGAACTACTTGGTTAGAGTGAAGTGGCCGCGGCGGTTCTGTGCCCAGCAGGTCTCGTTAGATTCCGTGCAGAAGGGTTTTTCTTTGCCCCAACTGGTGGTGGTCAGGTGGTCCGCAGGAATTCCCAGGCTGACCAGGTATTCCTTCACGGCGTTGGCGCGGCGCTGGCCGAGAGCGAGGTTGTATTCGGTGGAGCCGCGTTCGTCGCAATGGCCCTCAATGGTTACGCGGGTATTCGGATAGCCCTTCAGGAAGTCCGCGTCCTTCTGCAGCACTTGACGGGCATCGGGGCGGATGGAGGCGGCGTCGTAATCAAAGTAAACGTCGCGCACTTCCTTGAGGAAAAGTTCGTCGAAGGTTTCGTTGTTGGTTGCGACCGGAGCGGGTGCGTTGACCGAGATGCGCACGCTGGCTTCGGCATTACCGCCCGCCGAAGACGCGGTGATGGTGAAGGTGGTGGATTCGGTTGGCGTGACGGTGGTGGATCCTTGGGGAGTAACGGCACCGACTTCGGGGGCGATAGAAACGTTATTGGCGTCGGTGCTGGACCAAGTAAGCTTGGCGGATCCGCCGCGATTGATGGTGTCGCGATCGGCGCTGATGGTGACCGTGGGCTTCACGGCAGCCGGCGGCGGAGTGTAAGCGGGAGCGGCCGGAGCGGGCGCCTTCTTATGGCAGCCGGCCACAAAAAGAGCCAGCGCCGAAAAGGAAATAAGTAGTGAACGAACAAGCGGGCGGTACGGCTGAGTCATGCGTGTCCTCCTAAGACACTAAAGGATTCCGAGTATTGGCCTACCGGGCAGACCGAAACCACCAGTGGGCCGGATGCGGACGATATGTCGTGGCACGATATATATGTTAGCGGGAATGACCGGGAAACAAAAGAGTGATGTGTGGAAAAAGATAAGGGCACGTGGAGGTTTGGTAGTAGTACTCCCGCCGTCTCTGAGTCCGTTTTGGCCAATCGGTCTCGCATGGTTAGCGGCTGGACCAGTTGGGAGATTCGTTGTGGCCGGAGTTGGTCAGTTGATGGGCTGAAGTGCCGTCGGCCAGCATGGTCCAGATCTGGCGTGTGCCCGTGCGGGTGGATTCAAAGACAATGTGGCGGCCATCGGGAGCCCAGGAGGGGCGTTCGTTGCGGCCGGAGTCGCGGGTCAGTTCGCGGATCTGGTGTGACGACGAAATGGCATCCATGACGTAGATGTCGTAGTTGCCGGAAGGACGGCGCCAGGAGAAGGCCAGAAGTTGGCCATTGGGAGACCAAGCGGGATCGATCACGTAGCCCATGTCCGGAAGATCGATCTTGCGGGGGTCGGTGCCATCGGCGTTCATCATGTACAGTTGCGGAACACCGCCGCGATCACTGACGAAGGCGACGGTCTGGCCGGTTTTCGGATTCCAAGCGGGCGAAGTGTCCGCGCCATTGGAAGCAAAGGTGAGACGTTTGGGACGATTGCCACTAGAGTCGGTGACATAGAGAGCGGGATTGCCCTGCATCGAGGAAGAGAACATCACCTGCGCGCCATCGGGAGACCAGGTCGGGGAATTATTGGTGCCGCGGAAGCGGGCGAAGGACACCAGTTTGCCGGCGTCCATGGAATACATGCAGATTTGCGCGCTGACCGAGCCGCTGACCGGCACGAAACAGGTGAACGCGATGCGCGACGCATCCGGCGACCAGCGAGGCGTGAGAGCAACGGAATGAAGCGAAGTGAGGGGATGGGGATTCGCGCCGTCGTAATCCATGACCCAAAGTTCCTTGTTGCCATAGTTGCCGCGAATAAAGGCGATCTGCGTGGAGGAGATGGTGGCGCCGGGAACGAGTTTGCCGATGATTTCATCTGCGAATTGGTGGGCGAACTTGCGAACCTGGGCGTCGGTGGGAGCGCCACGATAGACCTTGCCGACGACCGGCTCGTTGGAGGTGCTGCGAACGTCGAACATCCAGGCGAAGATGGCCACTTCGTTGGGAGTTTCGGTGAGATTGCCAAAGGCGGCGAAGTTGGCATTGACGGGGCCTTGAGACCAGTCGAGCTTTTGGAGTTCGCCGGGCTGTGAGGGAGTTTTGGGAGGATAGAAACTTGGGCTGGCGACGTCGATGACGCCGGAGAAATCGAGATCGTCGCGAACGACGCTGGTAAAGAGGGCGGCGTGGCTCTTGGCGTTGTCGGCCCTAGGAACGAAATCGACTACCGCAATACGCGGTTTTTCGAGGCCGATGCCGGTGCCGGACTTAAACCAATCCTGGCAAAACGAAGGCGAGGAGAAGAGCAGGAGCAGAAGGAAGAGTCTGGCCAGGGAGGGCACACAGGGTACGGAAACACCACATTTGCTCAAAGCCAAGCGATCCTCCAGGTCGGAAATGAATAAAGCGAAAAATATGGAAAGAACAGGATAGCAGATTCGAGGCGCGCGAACGGTGATTGGCGACCGCTGAGAAAGGCGCGGCGATGAGAGGGGATGCTCATCGAGTCATGCTCAGGTCGAAATCGAAAGTAACGTCCACATAGCGGCCGGAATAATCGGCGGGGAGAGTGGGGAGGCGTTCGATACTTTCCAAAGCGCGAATGGCGGAATCGTCCATCGAACGATTGCCGCTGGATTCGGCGATGCGAATGTCTTTGATGGTGCCGTCGCGAGTGATGGTGAACGTCATGGTGGTCTTGGCGCGGCGGGAAGCGCGAACGCTGGAGTCGATGGTGTTCTGCATCCAATTCTGGCTGATGGCGCGACGAACGGCTTCGACGTACCAGGCATAACGAGCAGCGAAATCACCACCGCCTTGGCCCTGGACGGCGAGACCGCCATTGAGTGGGCCCGGCGTGTCGGAATAGCCGCTGGGAATATTCATCTGGCCACCCTTGCCGTAGGGCACAGCGTTGGGAGGTGGAGGGGGTTTCTTTTCGAAAACCTTTGACGGCTTGCTGGGCGGCAGGGGTTTTTCTTTATCGAATTTGGGAATCTTGGTAGCGTCAGTTTTGGGTTCGGGCGGTTTCGGCGGCTCTTCTTTGTAAAGGCCCTTGGTGATATCGACCGCCTCGGATTCCGTAGGAGTGATGTTTGGAGGCATGGGAATACCGGCGGCCGCGCTGGACACCAGGTTGACCTTTACCCCGGTATCGCCACCACCAACGCCGCCCCAGGATTCGCCGGTACGCTGGAACCACACGCCGGCAAGCAAGGCCGCGGTGAGAGCGATATGAAAGAAGACAGAGTAGGAGAAGTATTTTTTTAGGTTGAGATCTTCGGCGGTGGCTTCGTAGTACATCAAAGTGAATGAAGAACTCGCGAACTAGAAAAAAGTCTAAACATCAGCGATTCCGGTCGGTGATGGGTTGAGTGACGATGCTGATATTGGTGATGCCGGACTGGCGCAGGGAATCGACCACGGTGCAGAAGGAGCCGAAAGGGACGGTTTCGTCGGCGCGAAGGTAGACGACGTCATTCCCATGCTTGGATTGCTTTTTGATGTTGTCGCCGAGCTGGTGGATGTTGATGGGTTGATTGTTGAGGTAAATGCGTTGGGTTTTGTCGATGGTGACCACGAGTTTTTGTTCGGTAATTTCCTTGACGGTTTGGGTCTTGGGCACGTCGACTTCAATACCGGATTGAAGGATGGGAGCGGTGATCATGAAGATGATCAGGAGGACGAGGACGACGTCGATGAACGGCACCATGTTGATGTCCGAGAGCGACGTTTGCGTGGTTTTGCTTAGTTGCGGCATGTCAGTAAATCGAACGCTTCTATTGTGACAGCTCCAACATAGTTACGTGAAGGTCTTCTCGATCTGGGCGGTAAATTCGTTGGCGAAGCTGTCGAGGCGCTGGGCGAGGTCGCGAATGTCTTGGAGGAAATAGTTGTAGGCGATGAGGGCGGGAATGGCGGCGAAGAGGCCGGCGGCGGTGGTAACCAGGGCTTCGGCGATGCCGGGGGCGACGGCGCGGAGACTGGCGGAGCCGGAAGTGCCCAGACCGGAGAAAGCGTCGATGATACCCCAGACGGTGCCGAAGAGCCCGATGAAGGGAGTAACACCGGCGGTGGTAGCCAACCAGGACATGCCTTTTTCCACGCGACGGACTTCGTCGGTGGAAGCGAGTTGCATGCTGACGGTGACGGCTTGCAACGATTTCAGTTTCGGAGGTGCGGGATTGCCTGTGCCGCTCATTTGCGATTGCAGTTCGCGATAGCCGGCAGCATACACATTCGCGAACGGAGAGCCCGCAGACACTAGCCCCTGGGGATTCTGAATGCCATGGGTGGCACGGAAAATTCTGAGGAACTGATCACTCTGCCGGCGGATGCGACCAAAAATGCCGAGCTTTTGAAAAATCAGAGCCCAGGAGATCAGGGAAAAGAACAACAGAATGCCAAGGACGGCGCGCGCAACATAGCCAGTTTGCTGGAGAATCTCGAAGATATTGCCAATAAAAAGTGCGGATACAAGCGAAGTAATGTCAGTTCCCCTCAGTACTAGCAAAATTTAGGTGACGTAAGCAACCTAGCACACGCATGGAACAGGGTCAAAGACGAGATGCAAGTAGCCGACGAAAAGTACACTGGGAAGTGCTAGAACCTGGTGCACGAAGGAAATGCTTGACCGTGGCAGGACAGTCCGATACGCTCGCACGGCATTTTAGAGGGGCAGTCGTTCTAAAGTGCGGTGTTCCGACCATTCCTCAGGCCCCTGCTCAGTAAAGTTATGAGACAAGAAAAATCAGGAGAGTGCAATGAGCAACTGGAAACTTGCTTTGGCGGTGTCGCTCGCGTTCGGTTGTACGGCCGCGATTTCGGCTCAGGAAAAGGCTTCGTCCACGCCGAAGGTCTTACAGGTGACGCGCGAGTATGTAAAGGCAGGGAGAGTCGGGCTAGCTCACGAGAGAACCGAGAGCAACTTCGTCGAGGCGTTTCGGAAGGCAAATTGGCCGACCAATTATATCGGGATGACTTCGCTGTCGGGCAAGTCCAGGGCTCTATTCCTGACGTTCTACCCGACATTCGAAGCTTGGGAGAAGGACAATGCAGCGGTAGCCAAGAATGCGGAGCTGTCCTCGGCGATTGATAAGGCCGAAATGGCAGATGGGGACATTCTGGATTCGCTGGACCAGATGGTGTTCTATTTCAGTGAAGACCTCAGCCTTCATCCGAAGACCGATCTGTCTCCCATGCGCTTCTTTGAATTCACTTCGTTCCAGATCAAGCCGGGAAAGGATCGCGAGTGGCGCGAGGTAGTGAAAATGGCCAAGGAAGGCTATGAAAAAGGCATTCCGGACGCGCACTGGGGGATGTTCTCCCTGGTATATGGCGGCACCGAAAGCGGCGGGGAGTACGTGGCGATCACTGGACGCAAAACTCTTGCGGAAGTCGACACCGGCTTTGCCGAAGGGAAAAAGTTCGAAGAAGCCATTGGGGAGGAAGGGATGAAAAAGTTGGACGCGATGTTTGCAGATTGCGTCGCGGGCACGTCTCAGACACTCTTCGCGGTAAATCCGCACATGAGTTATGTAAGCGAGACATGGATCAAATCCGACCCGAACTTCTGGAATCCCAAGGAAACAGCTGCGGTGCCGAGCGGCGGTGGGGCGGACCAACAAGCGAGCAAATAAGCAAGCGTTGAGTTGGGAGTAGCACGTTGCAGGACGGGTTGCGGGGCCGGCCAGTTCGGGGTAATTGGCTGGCCACCGCGGCCACTTCAGAGCAAGCCCAAGGCTAACTGTGTTGGCGGCTGGCAGGCCGAGGTTTAACTCACAGCAAACGTAGTGTATCCGTGCGGGAACAGGAATGGGCGATCTCGATGTCGAGTTCGAGACGATTGCTGGTGGTGTGCGTTCACAATTGCCGACGCACAGCGGGGCCGGGAAGAAGTAAAGTATTGGGCCGGAGGTGGGTAATGAGATTTGCGAGGGTGTTGTTTTGGGTGGCGGGGATTTGGGGATTGCTGGTGATTACGCCGTTGTATTTCATGTTTGGTGTGATCAGCGAAAAAGATCCGCCGCCGATAACGCATGCGGGATTTTATTACGGATTTGTGGGGTTGGGATTGGCGTGGCAGATTGCCTTTATAGTGATCGCGTTGGACCCGTTGCGCTACCGGGCGATGATCCTTCCGTCGATCGTGGAGAAGTTTTCGTATGCCATAGCGGTGGTGGTGCTGGTGATGCAGCAACGAATGCACGCGTCGGACTTGGTGTTTGCGGGGACGGATGGCTTGCTGGGAATTTTATTCGTGATTGCATTTGTGCTGCTCGGAAGGCGAGGAGGTGCCGAGGCTGGAGGTGGAGCGTTGACAGGACGTCGAGGATGAAAAGAGATTCATGGCACAAAAGGTATGTGATGGAAAACGTACATCGTGTGCAGACTGCGCCCGGAATGACGATGTTTTTTGAGCTACCAGATGTGGGGGAACAGGCGAGATCGGGTTTGCAGGCAGTATTCGGAATAGCCGGGAAGATCGCGGCTTAGCACCTTTTCCTCGTTGAGGAGGCGCACAACAATAAAAGGGATAAGCAGGACGAAGGTGGGCCAGGCAACATAGGAACCCAGTGCAATAGGGAGCGCCAGATACATCAGCAGACTGGCAGCATACATGGGATGACGAACGAAGTGATACGGGCCAGTGGAAATCACCGGCTGGCCGGGCTCGACCTGAATGGTGCGAGAGGCAAATGGGTTGACAGTCATGACCCAAACGTTTATCCAGAAAGCCATCACCAGGACGACCTCAGCGACCAGATCAAGCCAGAGCGGCACTGGGCCGAAAGCGTTGCGGGTCCAGGCAAAACGGTGGTCGAGCCCCGGAAGGAGAAAGGCTGACAACGCCACGAATTTTAAACCGCACACAGTCCATCGTTGCTGAGAAGTTTTCTCCTTGCTTTGCAGCCTTCGTTGGAGCAGTTGTGGATTGTGTTTCGCGAAGTAAAGAAAAATGCCGAGAGCAGGAAGAAAAAGGGTGCCGAGGACCATCCAGGCTTGCCAGAACTTCCATGTGCCCGCGGTGAGAAACAAGAGTGCGGCAAAGCAGACGCCAACAGCGAAGCGAAGGAAGACTCTCGAGCGCAGCGTCATAAACTACCCACAGACTTGCGACGAATGTAGATAACAGTGGCGGCATTGTCTGTGACGGGGGCCCGGCAGAATAGCTGGGGGCAAGGTATTCTTTGGCTCGGAGTTGGGCATAGGGAGGACTGGCATGAAGCAGAAGAACCGCATGGAGCAGGCCGAATTGATTTTGCGGTTGTATGAGTTGAGAAGAGAGACGGTGATGCGCGAGGCGCGTGGTTTTGTGGGCGGACCCTTTTCACCTAAGAGCGATGAGGAACTGGTGGAGATTGTGAGCAAGGGCGGGAAGGAAAGTGGTTTTGTTTTGCAGGTGTATGGGTATTGGGACATGGTGTGCGCATTTGTGCTGCACGGGATGTTGAGCGAGCTGCTGGTGTACGACACGTGCCAGGAGATGTATTTTCAATATGCGAAGATACAGCCGTATCTAAGGGGATTCCGGAAGAAGATGAACTTGCCGGAATGGATGCAGAACATCGAGAAGGTGGTGGAGGGGTCGGCGAAGGGGAGGAGACGGATCGCGGCGATGCAAGGGAAGAGAGCGTGAGTGTGAAGGAATGTCGAGAGAAGTATTTTCAGTGTGGGAAGATCAAGAGGGATTTCTCGCTACGCGGACTCCGCTCGGAATGACGGTGTTCTTTTTGGATAAAAGGAGAGAGAGGGATGAGGAATGCGGCGAGGACTGGGGTATCGGTACTTTTGTGGTTGGCGGCGGTTTTGGGAACTGTGGCGCTGGCGGAGTCGCTTGGCGGGTCTGGCGACCCGCTGCTGCGCGGCTCGGATGGCCGATCTGAAGTTCGGCCACTACACAATCTGTCCGGTGGCGGGTCTGAGGCGCTGCGGCTACGGGGGGCACACGGAAATGTGAAGTATGAGGCGACGATCGAGTCGTTGAACACGCATCCCCTGCCGCAGTGGTACGCGGATGCGAAGTTAGGAATTTTCATTCATTGGGGATTGTATTCCGTACCGGGCTGGGCGGTGCTGACACCGGAAGCGGAGTTGAAGAAGTTGACGCCGGAAGAATATCTGAAGCGGAATCCGTACGCGGAGTGGTACCTGAATACGTTACGGCTGGAGGGATCGCCTACGCAGGCATATCACCGGGAACATTACGGTGCGAATTACGATTACTACAATTTCGCGAAGACGTTCGACAAAGAGATTGAGAAGTGGAAGCCGGAGGAGATGGCGGAGGCTCTTAAGATGGCTGGGGCTCGCTATGTGGTGCTGACGTCGAAGCATCATGAGGGATTCACGTTGTGGCCCAGCGACACACCGAATCCCAATTGGCCGAAGGATCGGCCACGCGTGACGCGGGATCTGGTGGGCGAATTGGCCACGGCGGTGCGGGCGCAGGGTTTGAAGATGGGGCTGTATTATTCGGGCGGGTACGACTGGACATTCGTGCCCGGGCCGATTCGAAACTGGGACCAGGCGAAAACCGTGGAGCCGCAGAGCGAGGCGTATGGCAAATACGCGGACGCACAGATGCGGGAATTGATCCAGAAATACCAGCCGGCAATTTTGTGGAACGACATTAATTATCCGAAGTCCGGGCATCCGCTGGAGATTATGGCCGAGTATTACAACGCGATACCGGATGGAGTGATCGACGACCGTTTTGGAGTGGCGCATTCGGATTTTGTTTCGCCGGAGTACGAAACGTTGTCGAAAATTCAGGCCAAGAAGTGGGAGGAATGCCGGGGACTGGGGAGATCATTTGGCTATAACCGCGCAGAGGGCGAGAAGGAGACCATTGCGAAAGATGAGTTGATCTATTTGTTGGTGGACATTGTGAGTAAGAACGGGAATTTGCTGTTGGATGTGGGGCCGGAGGCGGCTGGAACGATACCGGCGGTGCAGATGGATCGGCTGAAGGCACTGGGGGCGTGGCTGGAGCAGAACGGCGAGGGAATCTACGCGACGCATCCGTGGAAGCGAGCCGAGGGGGAGACGGGGGACGGCCTGCGCATCAGATTTACCGCGAAGGACGATGCAGTGTATGCGTTTGTTTTGGGCGAGCCGAAGGGGCGCACGGTTACGATTCGGGATTTGCAGATGAAGGATGGGGCGGCCGTAACGGTGTTGGGCGAGAGTGGGGAGCTGCGGTGGAAGCAGGTAGGGGCGGATGTGCAGGTTACGCTGCCGGGGAAGTTGGCGGGGAAGTATGCGTACGGAGTGAAGATGGTGGGGATGGAGTAAAGCAGTGGGCACAGAGGAACTGAGATGAAGCGGAGAAAGGGTCCGCGAAAATTGACCGTACTGTCCCAGATATGAGACACTGCCTAAAGTGAAGCCAGCCATCTTTCATCCTGAGGCGTTGGCGGTGATTCGAAGCTTTCCAAGGGAAGTAAGGCAGGAGCTAGGGAAGGCAATCTTCGAGTTGCAGCGCGGAGAAGTGCTAAAGATGCCGCTATCACGGCCCATGATCGGGGTAGGGGCCGGTGTGGAAGAGCTGAGAATTCGGGATCGGAACGGGAGTTATCGAGTCTTTTACATGGCACGGCTGGCTCGGGGAGTGTTGGTGTTCACGCATTGAGAAAGAAGACACAAGCGACCGCGAGGCGCGAATTGGCGGTGGGAAAGAAACGCTTGAAGGAGTTACTCCATGAATAGAGGAAAACGAGTTGTTACCAGGACGGCAAAAGAGTTAGCGAAGGCACTGGGGTTGAGTCCGGCTGAGGGTACGGAAATTGAACTCCGGAGCGACTTGAATGCAAAGATCGTGACAGAAATCAAGCGGCGTGGGCTAACCCACGCGGAAGTCGCGCAACTGGCGCGAACATCCCGGACGCGGGTGACAGCCATCGTCAACAGGAACACCAAGGATATCTCGACGGACTTGCTGTTGCGCGTGTTACAAGCGCTGGGCTGGACGGCACGGGTAAGGTTTGAAAGGGCAGCTTAACGGGAAGCGATGAGGGATTCATCGCACAAAAGGCGTGCGATGGAAAACCGTACGTTGCTGCGCGGACTCCGTTCGGACCGACGGGTTTTGGGATACGGGCAAGGCGGACCGCGAAAAAAGGGCGTGTGGTAGACTGCCGGGTATGGGCGATTTGTTCGATATTGGGGTGGAACGGCTCATGGGCGGGGGTGTACCCCTACGTCAAAGCCAGGAAACGGTTGCGCTCGCGGACTTGCTTGGCCGATCTGAAGTTCGGCCACCACACAATCCGGAGGAATCGGCTGGAGCTGCTGGTGCGGGGACGTTCTATTTGGAGACGTTTGGATGCCAGATGAATGAGCACGACTCCGAGAAAGTGGCGGGGGTGCTTCTGGCGCGAGGGTACCGGCAGGTGGAGTCGGCGGAAGCGGCGAATGTGGTGCTGTACAACACCTGCTCGATCCGGGAGAAGGCGGCGCAGAAGGTATTTTCGAGGTTGGGAGAATGGCGGCCGGAAGAAAAAAGAAGTGGTGAGTGGCGGGTGGTTAGTGACGAGCCAAGAGAGATTTCTCGCTTCGCTCGAAATGACGGGGAAAAGATTATTGGGGTACTGGGATGCGTGGCGCAGCAGGAGGGGGAGAAGATTTTTGCGCGGGCGCCGTGGGTGAGTCTGGTGTGCGGGAGTGCGAGTTACCGGAAATTGCCGCAGTTGCTGGCGGAATTGGAAGCTGGGAAGCGTCGCGTGACCGGCCTGGATACCGACACGGACGAAACCTTCGAGACTGAAGTGACCCGGCGCGACAATTCTTGGCGGGCATACCTAACCATTATCGAGGGATGCGATAAAGCTTGTTCGTACTGCGTGGTGCCGTTCACGCGCGGACCGGAGCGCAGCCGCAGCAGCGCGTCGATTTTAGAGGAAGTGCGGAAGTTGGCGGATGTGGGCTACACCGAAGTGCAGTTGCTGGGGCAGACGGTGAATTCTTATGCGGACCCTTCGGCGCGAAAGATGCGCTTTTCGGACTTGTTAGTCGCGGTGGCCAATGTGAACGGGATTCGCCGGGTGAGGTTCACGACTTCGCATCCGCGGGATTTTGGCAAGGATATAGTGCAGGCCATCGAGAGGGTGCCGGAGGTTTGCGAGCACGTGCATCTGCCGGTGCAGAGTGGGTCCACAAAAACACTGAAAGCCATGGCGCGCACGTACACGCGAGAAGAATATTTGGACAAGGTTGCGATGCTGCGCGCATCTCAGAGAGAGATTAGTTTGACCACCGATTTGATTGTGGGTTTCCCGGGAGAGACGGAAAAGGATTTCGAGGACACCCTGTCGCTGCTGGACTTGGCGCAGTATGACGGCGCCTTTTGCTTTAAGTATTCGCCGCGGCCGAATACGCCGTCGTTGAAGATGGAAGACGCCATTCCCGAGGAAGAGAAGTCGCGTCGGCTGGCAATCTTGATGGAGAAGCAGCGCGAAATCCAGCGGGCGCGAAATGAAACGCTGGTGGGACACGAGTTTGAGGTGATGGTCGAAGGAAAATCACGCCAAGAGCACCAATGGTCGGGTCATACGTCATCAAATAAAGTGATGAATTTCACTTCCCGTGAGCGCGAAAGTCTGGGAGACTACGTGCAGGTGAAGGTTACGGCCGTCACGCCGAACAGTTTAATCGGTGAGCGTGTGCCGTAGTAGCACAGTCGGCAGGGTGAGGTAAGCAGGAGGACGCGATGGAAGTGGAAATGAAGATACGCGGCCTGATGATGGACCCCGTTACGCAAATGCCGATTGTGGTGCTGAAGGATGTGCAGGGCCAGGCCATCCTGCCCATCTGGGTGGGTGCTTATGAAGCCAACGCGATTGCGCTGGAGATTGAAAAAGTCCAGACGCCTCGGCCAATGACCCATGACCTGCTGAAGAACGTGCTGCAGGGCCTGGAAGTGTCCGTACAGAAAATCGTCGTGAATGATCTGCGCGACGATACCTTTTATGCCTTGATCTGGGTGGAGCGCGAAGGTGAGTTGATGAGCATCGATTCGCGGCCTAGCGATGCGTTGGCCCTGGCGCTACGGATGGATTGCCCGATTTTCGTGGACGAAGTGGTGCTGAAGAATTCGAAGGTGAGTTCGGCGTTGGCCGAGCGGAGCACCAATGAGCAGTTGCGCAACTATCTGGAAGGGTTGAGCGACGAGGATCTGGGCCGGTACAAGATGTAGGGTTGGCGGGTTGTCAGGGCTCCCGCAAGACGCTGAGAACGAAGAGGGATCCCTCGCTGCGCTCGGGATGACGGGTTTTACTTGGTAGTTCACTCTTCCTCTTAGGTTCCTCGAAGCGCAACTCCGAGCCAGTCAAACCGTTGTGCGCACCAGTAGGGGCACTTCTCCGCGCAATAGCCGCCGAACCCGCAGCCTCCAAAACACCAGGAGCAAAATTCCGATCAGGATCAGCGAAAGGCTTAGACCAATCCACAGCCCCAGCGCGCCCCAGTGTCTTCGAAAGCAAAGATACGCGCCGAGCGGCAGTCCCATCAGCCAATAGGCAGAAAAATGGCAGACCATCGGTGTGCGAGTGTCGCCGGTGCCACGCAGCGAACCCGTCGCCACGGTTTGGATGCCATCGAAAAGTTGGAAGGCAGCGCCCGCGGCTAGCAGCACAATCGCGGCGTGAATTACGGCTTCGTCGGCGGTGTAGATGCGCGCGATGTAACGCGGAAATACCAGCAGCGCGATGCTCATGGTAGACATGAACGACGCGCCGAGAAGAATCGCGGTGTTCCCGGCATTGCGTGCGCCGATCGGATCGCCGCGCCCTAATGCCTGACCGACTCGCACGGCCGCCGCGGAGGAAAGCCCCAGTGGCACCATGTAGGTGAACGCCACCGTGTTCAGCGCGATCTGGTGGCCGGCTTGAGCGATGGCACCAAGACGGGCGATTAACGTGGCCACTAACGCGAAGACCGCGACCTCGGCGGTTTGCTGAATCGCAGCGGGAAAGCCCAGAGCGATCAATTGGCGGATGCGAGTTAAGTTGGGCTGAACCGGCGTTTTCAGCAGTTCGGTTTTGTGGCGCGCGTCGTACCAGAGCAGATACACGACCAGCACCAGCGCCAGATAGCCGCGCGAGATGCACGTGGCGATCCCCGAGCCGGTAACGCCATAGGCGAGCACGCCAAATTTCCCGAACACCAGAATGTAATTTCCCAGGAAGTTGACCAGGTTCGCGGTGACTAGGGCGAACGCGATTGGACGCACCATGTTCATCCCTTGCAGCGTGCGACGAACGGCAAAATAGAGAAGCAAGGGAACCAGGCCAGCGGAGAGGGTGCGCATGTAGGGAGCCGCCAGCACTGCCACCGGGTGAGTCACGCCAAAGCGCTCGAAATAATACGGCAGGATCCAGATGGGAACCGCCAGAAAGGGAGCGATCGCGAAGCTCAGGTAGATACCATTGACGAGCGAGGTGTGGCAATCCTCGCGACGGCCGGCGCCGAAGGATTGGGACACCAACGTGTCCAGACCGACTAGGAGGCCTTCGCCGAAAAACGCAAAAACGATGAAGAGGCTGGAGGCAATGCTGACGGCGCCGATGGCCTGCGCACTGTAGGGCAGACGGCCAACCATCATGGTGTCCACAATGATCATGCTCATCCAGCCGATTTCCGCCAGGATCAGCGGCAGTGCGAGGCGGAGTGTAGGACGTAGTTCCGCACGGAAGATGGGCAGAAAGGACATGGGAATTAGAGAGAATATCAGATGGGGGAGTAGGGGAGTTCGGGGATGGTTCTCAAGACGCAGAGATCGAAGAGAGATGCCTCGCTGCGCTCGGAATGAGGGGTTTTATTTTGCGGCTTAGAAAGAGCGGAGAAGAGAGGCTGGGCGTTAGAGCGTAGGACCCCACCCTTCGCGAACAGGCGCGAAGGATGGGCCACCCTCAAGTTCATGGGGACGATGGCACAACGTGAGAACGAAGAGATGCCTCGCTGCGCGTGCTTTCAATTGGGAAGGGCCGTCGGTGGTGCGAGTAACTGATTGACGCTTCAGGGACCTAAGTTCCATTGACCCCACGCGGACGGGGCTCTTAACGTAGCAATGTGGATGGGGTGTGGGTGTGCCAGGAGGCTTGGTGTGAATGCTTCGAGCGAAATGAACTACGCGTTGAGAATGCTGCAATATATGCGGGCCGGCGCTCGCGTGAATTCGCGGGTGAAAGTCACGGTCACGTGGAACGAAAATGGGGCGGACCACCAGGCCGAAGGGTTCACCATGGATATCAGTCCCAAGGGCTGCTTGGCCATTGTGCCCCAGGGTTTCGCGGTCGGTCAAAAATTGCGCTTGGAGAATGCCAGCAACTCGCGGGAAGCCGAGGCTATTTTGATCTGGCGAGGCCACGAAGGCCGCAGTGGCTGGGAATTGGGTTTGGAATTAGTGGCGCCACCCGAGGACTTTTGGGGAGTCGAGTTTTAAGCCGGCGGTGCTAAGGGACTAGCGTTTCCGGCCCATCCAGCCTGCTCTTTCCGTGGCGCACCGTTTCTGCCCAGAACCCTCCGAATCTGCCGTAATCCGCCAAGTTTTCCACCGCCATTGGCAATTTTCCCTTGCGTGCCTTGGGGCAGCTTACATACAGTAGGCGTATGCCATTGGGCCTGTCTGCCGGCATATACACCAACAGTGCGGATGTAGTGTCGTTGCCTTCACGCGAATATTTGTGTGTCGCGCGCGGCGGTTTGCGCGTTGCACGCGATTTTTTATGCGTGCGGGGAAATCTGCGCTGCTGGGAAGTATTCGCTGACAAATAGGCGATTCGTTCCCCGGTTGGAGGATGGTTGTGCAGTGAGATGGAGGCCGTACCCAGATGACAGCGATCATCACGGTTGCGAACCAGAAAGGTGGAGTCGGTAAGACCACGACGGCCATCAATCTGGCAGCGGGACTGGCGGCGAAAGAACGACGGACGCTGCTGATCGACTTGGATCCGCAGGCCAATTCGACCATCGCATTTTTCGATATGGGCGACATCAAGGAGTCGATGTTCGACGTCCTCGGAGACGCGCATGTGCCGATGGCCAACGTGATCAAGGCGAGCAAGGACCCACTGCTCAGCGTGGGCCCGGGCCGGTTGTCGCTGGCGAAGTTGGAAACGGTGTTGAGCGGGCAGTTCGATGCCCCATACCGGTTGAAGGACGCGCTCGCGCCGGTTCTGAAAGATTTCGACTACATCATTATTGACACGCCGCCGTCCCTGGGCATTTTGACGGTGAATGCGCTGGTGTCAGCCACGCATTTGCTGGTGCCCATTCAGGCGGCGTATTTTGCGATTGAAGGTACCGACGATTTGCTGGAAACGTATGAGCGGATTCGTGCTCGGCCCAATCCGCAATTGCGCATGTTGGGCGTGGTGATCACGCTGTTCGACAAGCGGACCAATATTTCGCGCGACACGCACGGGCAGATTCGCTCGGTGTTTGGCGAAATGCTGTTCAAGACCAAGATCAGCAAGAACGTTCGCCTGGAGGAAAGTCCCGCCTACAAAGAAACCATTTTTGCGTTTGCTCCCAAATCGCCGGGAGCACTCGAGTACCGCAAACTTGCTGGGGAGGTGGTACAACGTGTTGAAGAAAGCCGGGTTGCCAGTCACGCTGAAGATGCGGCATGACGCCCACTATGTAGAATCGTTGACGAGTTATAGCGGCGCCGCGGTGGGACGCATGATCCCCGTGGACCAGATCCGCCCGAATCCAGATCAACCGCGCAAAGCTTTGGGCGATCTGCGCGAATTGACGGAATCGATTCGCTCCAAGGGCGTACTCGAACCGCTGCTGGTGCGCTTTGTGCCCCGCGAAGACTGCTACTACATCATCTCCGGCGAGCGGCGATACCATGCGGCGCGGGCGGCGGGATTGCGCGAAGTGCCAGCCATCGAAAAGATGGCGGATGATGCGGAGACCCTAGAAATCGCGCTGATCGAAAATATGCAGCGCAAAGACTTGACGCCGTTTGAAGAAGCCGACGGCCTGCATCAACTGGCGGAGCAGTATGACTATACGCACGACGATGTAGCCAAGAAGATTGGCAAGGCGCGCAGTTCCGTCAGTGAGACCCTGATGTTGCGCAACATTCCGGAGGCGATCCGCAAGAAGTGTATCGAGCACGGCATCCTGGCCAAATCCTTGCTCCTGCAGATTGCCAAGCAGCCCAACGACAAAAAGATGCTGGAAATGTTTGCGCGCATTCTGCATGGTGGGTTGACGCGTGACGAAGCGCGCCAGGAGCGTGCCGACGAACGCGGCGGCGTGCATCGTCCCCAGCCGTTTATTTTTCACTATGAGCCGGAGAACGAGTCCTTTAAGTTTCGCCTGCAGTTCAAGAAGAGCCAGGTCTCGCGCGATGAGTTGATTCGTACGCTGCGCGAAATTTTGGCGCAGTTGGAGGGCAACGAAGCCAGCGACGGCGGCGATCCGATGGAAGGCAGCGAGAGAACCGACACGGCGGATTCGACGGCGGCGTAGGACTTCAGTCGGTCTCCGTCCACCCCCACAACCGCGAGTCTTGCACAGTCTGCGAGTTTTTCTGTAATCAGCAGAGAGATTTCTCACTCCGAGGACTGCGTTCGGAATGACGAGCTTTGGAGTTTGGAGGCTTCGGGGCGAAAAATCCCTTGAAGTCCCAGACTTGCGGATGGCGAGATGGAAGGGTGCGGCGCGGCTTCGGTCGCGCCGTTTTTTTTCGCCAGAGCGAATTCAGGGCTAGGCCCGCGTAGAGTGTATAATTTTTGGTTTATGGAATTGACGCGGACGCAGATGGACATGCTGGAACGTTTGTTTATGGCGGGTTTCCGTCCGATCGCGATTCCTCCTTATGAGAATGCGTTGTGCGTGCATCGCGGGGAATGCGCGGCGCTGCTGGCCCCGGTAGAAAATGGCGCACTACGATTATTGGCGCCGGTGACGTTGATGGTCGATGGGAATCTGAGTGTGCGATTGAAGAAATCGTCGGGGGACGTCTTTGTGTGGAAGAAGACGGAAGTGGCCGCGACGGAGGAGAGGCTGAAGGAGCTGGAGGAGTTTCGTGCGGAGTTGGTGGGGATACTGGAGACGAGTGCGGGTCAGTGACGGATTTGTATAGTTCGGAGTTTTGGGCGGACGGTAGTAACCGAAGGGGAGAGCGGAAAATCTAAACGACATGACTACTTATGACGTGGTTTGTGTGGGTGCCGGGCCGACGGGATTGGCTTGCGCCATGGAAGCGAAGCGGGCGGGAATGCGGCCGCTGGTGATCGACAAGGGATGCTTGTGCAATTCGATATTCCACTACCCGGTGAACATGGTGTTTTTCACTACGCCGGAATTGCTGGAGATTGGCGATTTGCCACTGGTGTGCGGTGGCGAAAAGCCTACCCGGACCGAGGCGCTGAAGTATTACCGGAAAGGCGCGGAGCATTACGGGCTGGAATTGCGATTGTACGAGCGTGTGCTGCGCGTGGATGGACATGCAGGGGCGTTCACGGTGGTGACCGAATCTGAAAATGGGACGGAACAGCGTTATGCGGCAAAGAATGTGGTGGTGGCTACCGGATATTACGATTTGCCGAATGAGATGGGCGTGCCGGGAGAGCATCAGCCGCATGTGAGCCATTACTACAGCGAGCCGCACCCATTCTGGAACCAGGACGTGGTGGTGATTGGGGGGAAGAATTCGTCGGTGGAGGCGGCACTGGATTTGTGGCGCAATGGCGCAAGAGTGACGCTGCTGGTGCGGGCGAAAGAGTTGGGGGCGTCGATCAAATACTGGGTTCGGCCGGATATCGAGAACCGGATCAAGGCTGAACAGATCGCGGCCATTTTTCACGCAAAGATCAAAGAGATCGTGCGCGATGGAGTGATGATTGAAAACAGCGGAGGCGAGCGAGTGGTGCCCGCAAAGCAGGTGTTTGCGCTTACTGGGTATCACCCGGATTACGAATTTATCGAGAGCCTGGGAGTAAAGCTGGATCCGGAAACCCGCAGGCCGGAGCTGAACGCAAAGACGCTGGAGAGCAACGTGAAAGGGATTTACTTGGCGGGAGTGGTCATCGGAGGTAAGCATACCGGAGAGATCTTTATCGAGAATGGAAGATTTCACGGGAAGCAGATTGTCGAGGCGCTGAAGTAGGGGAAGTTGGCAGGGCGATGCTGGCGCCCGGGTAGGAATGTGAATTGTGGTTTGTATACAGAAGTTTGCGGGGTTTTTGCGGGTTTGTTAGACTGAGGGTCTTATGGCTTCGCTCATTTCCGAGATTGGCGCGACGGCGGTTTCCCTGGTGAAGGGTTTCAGCGTCACCTTTAAGACCATGTTTGAGAAGACCGTGACGGAGAATTATCCGGCCACGCCTGTGACTTTCCAGCCAAGATATCGCGGAATCCATGTGCTGCAGCGGGACGAAGGCGGCTTAGAGAAGTGCGTCGCGTGTTTCCTGTGCGCGGCGGCGTGTCCTTCGAATTGCATCTACATCGAAGCAGCGGAGAATACCGTGGACAAGCGGATTTCCGCGGGCGAACGGTACGCGACGGTGTATAACATCGATTATTCGCGATGCATTTTCTGCGGGTACTGCGTGGAAGCGTGCCCGACCGACGCGATTACGCACGGACACGGGTTTGAGCTGGCGCCGTATGACATCAACGCGCTGGTGTATCGCAAAGAGCAGATGCTGGAGAGTTTGAAGGGGGAGCCGCCGAAGCAGAAGTAGGAATGGCGTGGTTACAATTTGGATTACGGAGATGGCCTCGAGAGATCGAGGCTATTTTTTTGGCCGGGAACCGCATGGTTGGTTTGCATACTAAGCCGAAACAGGCCGCGCCGTTCTGGCAGGATCGGCCATCCGCATGGTAATGAGCAGCGCGATTATTGTGGGCATTGAGGTAAGCACCAGCCGTCCAGCCGACTGCAGCGGTTGGATGACGCTCAGAAAAGTTACGGCCACGTTGCTACCCGTCAACACGACAACGACTACCATCCATGCTCGAAGCAAAATCTGCACTTTCGAAATCCGAGCAAATCCAAAATAGGCACAGAGAGCAAACGTGACAATCACAGCTTGAAAAACCGTTTGAAAAGCGATCTGATACACGAGCGACCAAGGCCAATGGATTCCATAGCTTCTTGCGTAAAGATCGAACACTCCCGGGAGCGCACGAACTTCTTGAACTTGAATACGCTCCCAATGTATGACTGTCCCTTCACTGATCGACTGAACGTATTCCCTAGCGGTCACTGGAAACATAGAAAACCAGGTATCCGAAATGAGGAGACCGCAGACAACGGCGTATGCGAAACGACCCCATTGTTGCCGCGACGAACGCAGAAAGGCCATAAGGACCGCCCACAATACCTGCCTCCAATACCAGCCTGAAGAACGCCCCTCACGAAAACTCTCAATTATGTCGCCTGCAAGTGGCGCCTCGAGAACCGGTGAGAACTGCTCCAATAGCCACGTGGCCAGCTTTGGTGGTTCAATCGAATTTGACTTTGTCATAGGCGGCCTCCTTCGAGCTCAGGCACATCTCGCCACAACTTAATCAGTGTTTGTTGAGTGTCACGAACCTGTCGCATTCCTTGCTTTGTGACGTAGAAATAACGCTTCGCTCTTCCTCCGCGCTCCCGAGTAGGCTCGCCGAGCTCTGATACTACCAAGCCCTTTTCCTCCAGGCGTTCTAGCGCGGCATAAATGCTACCGAGTTTCACCTCTCGCTTGGTGTGCTCCTCGATTTCACGAGCGATAGGAACGCCGTAGGCATTGTCGCCCAGACGCAGGGCCACGAGCATGATGATCAGTTCGAAGTCGGAGAGATAGGTCGGCGCCCCCATATATTCCATTATGATGAAGAAATGGCGCAGAGGCAAGAGAAGTTAATTGTGGTGCAAGTTTTGAGTGAAGCGCCCGGCAACCTCAGAGCTGTCGCCGAGCAGTGACTGCGGCGCCTAGATCGTGGCCTCCACGTCCGAAGGCACGGTTGCCGCAGTGTGGCGCGGGAGTGTGCTATTGGGCCTGGAGTGCGGGGGAAGGGGGACTGCGGGAATTTGCGGTGACCGATCCCGAAGGAAATGGCCTGTGTTTCTGCATGTTCCAAAGATAAGTGTCGGTAATGGGCGTTCGCGATCAAAACCACCACGGGCGCGATGGTTGTCTCCAACCCGAGGCGAAAAGGAGGAGCGTGCACGGGGCAAACGGGTGTAGAATCCGGGCCCATATCCCGGTTTTGACGTCCTCAATTTTCCGTTTGGAAAGGTTCTGACATGGCGAAAACCATGACCGTTGCGACACCCGCGTCTGCGGTGAATATCGCCGGACGTCGAAGCAAAGCAGATCGCCTGTTCTACGTCGTCGCCGCAGGTATGATGCTGATTGTCACGGCCGGAGGATTCCGGAATTTCTATCTGCACGGCAGGGCTCCCTGGGGGGAATTGACCCACCAGATTATCCCACTGATCGTAATTCACGGGCTGGCCATGTCGGGTTGGGTGATTTTATTTTTGGTTCAAAGCATCCTGATTGTGACGGGCAACCGGCGGTTTCACGTGGCGATTGGTCCACTGGGAGGCGTGCTGGCCGCGGGCATTGTGATTCTGGGAACAACGGTGGCGCCTTTATCTGTTCGCTTCAGCCCGCAACTTTACACGACGCTTGGCGGGCCGAAACCTTTCCTGGCCACGATGTTTGTCGAGGTGCTGTCGTTCGGAACACTTGTGGGAATCGGATTGATGTATAGACGGCGGCCCGAGATTCATCGTCCGATGATGCTCCTGGCCACCATCGTAATGCTATCCGGCGCAATGGGCCGGTTTCCGTACTTAGAAACCCTCGCGGGGTTTGCACCATTGTATGTTTGGGGACCAGTGTTGTTGTTCGGGGGCTTTCTTTTTGTACTTCAATGGGTGATGAGCAAGACGCCGAATCGATGGTATTTGATGGGTTACGCCGGGGTGGTGATGGCGTGCTTCTTGTCTTTATCCGTGGGCCACACTGCGCTGTGGGACCGGATGATGAGTGCTTTCGCGCCATGAAGACCGCAGTTTCAGACTGCCATTCTTGTTTTTTAACTTTGAGTTGCTGACAAAATGCAGAGTGGTGCAGAAGCTTTTGGGCTGAGGCTGTCCGATGAATGGGCGCAATAAGGTTGCAAGGATTTTGGTTGCGTTGGGGGCCATCGTTTTGTTCGGAGGGGCGCTGCTTCATTGCTTGGCGGCGTATCCGAGAGTGATGGGGCCAGCACTGAGTGCATCGAATTTAAGCGCACCATTGCAAGGCGCTTTGCGGGCGGTGTTCCTGTTGGTGGGATGGGATTGGGTGGTGATCGGAATCATCGCGCTGATCGGCGCTTTCACGGCAACAAGAATACAAAAAGTGATTGTTTTGGTGTGCGGATTTGCGCTGGTGGGCACGACGGCAGTGATGCTGAAGTTTATCGGCTGGTTCTTGGGTACCGATATGATTCTCGCGGCGGCGGTGATGATCATTTGCGGCGGGCTGCTGTTGGGAAAGAACGGGGAATAAGTATCCGTTTCATCGCGGGTGTGATGTAGGAATTTCTGCTGTGATGGCGGCAGCGCTCGAATAGTTGAATCAGAGCAGTTCAGGAACGAGGCCTGGTAATCAAGAAGAGGCACACGAAGAGAAGCGCCACGCATAGCCACGCGAACCAATTCCCGAATCTGGAATAGAAAGTGGTGTCGTGGCGAACCGGGATATTGGCAATGACCGTGGCAAAAACGGGACCGATGGTGTTGCGCTGAGCCAGGACACGGCCGCGATCGTCGGTTAGCGTGAGAATCCCCAATTTGGCCGAACGGGCGATACTAAAACCGCTTTCGACACCGCGAAGTATAGCCATGCGCCCGTGCAGCCAGCCATCGTCGACGAAATCCGCTGCGGGCACGATGAGCAAGGCGACACCGTCGCGAGAGTATTCGCGGCTCAAGCGCGGGAAGTCCATGTCCTTGCAAATCTCCAAACCCCAGTTTCCCGCTATACCGGCGACCACAGCGCGTGTCGTGCCAGGGGTGAAGCGGTTTTCGCCGGGAGGGAGAAGATGGTGCTTGTTGTAGGCTGCTGCCAGTTCCCCTCGTGGTGAGTACAGCCGCTCCTGATTCGAGGCACCTGAAGGGGTGATATGAGCGACGCCAATCTCAATGTATGCGCCAGTTTCTTTGGCGAGTTGGCCGAAGAAATCGTCGAACTCCGCCTGGGATGCGTCGTTGATAGGACCGACAGTTTCGGGCAAAACGAACAATTGAATCCCTTGGCCGGCTAAACGCTTGATGTGGTCGGCGTAGCGCTGGAAGACTTGTTGTACTTCGGCCGATGTGTTCGGGTTTAAATCTTCCGGGGCGTCCGAGGCGATCAGTGCAACCTTAATGGCCGGGGAATCGGGCGTCGATGCGAGCCGCCACACACCAAAGGCGAACACACCCGCGATAAAAGCGACAGTGCTGATCAGCAACGGAAGTTTCAACGAGCGAGAAGCGGGGACGAGCAGCGCAGAAACCGTGGCGGAAAACAGAAAAATTGTGAAAGTGATGCCCCAAATGCCGGTGACGGAAGCGATCTGCAGGATCGGCAGAAAATTCATTTGCGAATAGCTGATGTTGCCAAACGTGCTGTGAACGGAAAACATGGCGACCGCGAATTCAATGCTGGCCCAGAAAGCGGGGAAGACCAGCACTGCTTGCCAGATCTGTCCGCGCACGACAGCCATGCGAAAAAGCAAGACGGCTACTGCAAACATGCAGGCGCTGAATAGCAGAATGGAAGCGACGATCCAAGTTGCCAGGACCGAGCGCGTGTAACTCCACTCGTTCAACCCGCCGAGCGCGTAAGCCGCCGCCGCGACAAAAAACGTCTGCCTGGCAGAGAGACGCGAGGCGGCCCAGAGCACGGGAATGGGGGCGAGCCAGGTAAGCGGCCAGAGTGGCGCAAGGCCGGTGCCGAGGAAAAACAGGGCAGCCGAAATGGCCAGGCAGGGAGCGGCCACGAAGGCGTTGTTAGGCTTTGAGTCCATGCAGAAATCTCCTGATCGAGCGATGTAGAAGCTTGCGAAATTCCTTTTCGGACAAGGCGATGCGGCCGGCGCGGTACAACAGGATGTAACCGTGCACGTGAGCCCAGAGCGCCAACGCGACTTCCCAAACATCGTCTTTTTTGAGAAGGCCTCGCTCCATTTCGGCGGCAAGCAGATCGGCAACGGGATTCAGCGTGGGAGAACGGCGCGCTCGAAAATCCTTCGGGAATTGACGCGCGCCGGGACGAGGGCGGGAAAAAACGAAGTCGAAGACGCGCGGTTGGGCAAAAGCGTAATCGACGTAGCCCGCCATAACCGCAAGGAGGCGGTCTTCGACGCGGCCATTCGGCGGGTGCGCCTGCATGTACGACAGCAGCTTGGCAAATTCGTGGTCGGTGATGGTGTTGAGCAGGGCTTCCCGGGAAGGGAAGTGATGGTAAATCGCCATGGGGGTGATGCCCACGGCTTCGGCGACCCGGCGCATGGAGACGGCCTCGGGCCCTTCTTTTTCGAGAATGGTGAGAGCCACGTGAGCGATGCGGTCAGCGGTGTTCTTCGTAGCCATGACATATACAGTGTATAGTATACGGCGTATAGGAGCAAGAACATTCTCCCGCTGCGTCTGGATCCGCGCTTCTCGGCGAAATTTAAACGGAAATCCGAGGTTACAGCGTCGACGGAAGAGTGTATGCGGTGTAAAAAGCCGATCGTGGAGCGTTTGAAAAGGAAGCCGCCGAGGGAGCAGTAAAGCCTGCACAGTCACAATTACGAATTACCGGAATGGCCTCGAGAGATCGAGGCCATTTTGTTTTTAACCGGAACGTGGAAGTCCGTGTAGGGATGGGTGTTTCGACGGTTCCGGCGGCCTGCCTTCTGGTCATTTGTGTCCGGTAATTCATATAACGCTATCTAGACGTAACTTGGCGAGGCGAGCGGTGAGCAGCGCAAACGATGGCGGGGAAGTGAGCGACGGCGGGAGACACTTTGACGAGCTTGCGGGAGCATCGCAACGATCGAGGATCAAGGCGCCTGGGCACAATCGAGCGCAAGGCACACCCCGGAGAACGCTGGCGGTGAACAACGTTCGAGCGAAAAAGCAAACAAACAGCGAAAACCCTATAGCCCGCGAGCCCGAAAATTCACGACCGGTTACGCGGAGTGTGTGGCGGAGGCATCCGGTCCGCCAAAAAATTATCGGACGCAGTGTGTCCGTTGGAGCTTCCCATCTCGGGAACAACCTCCGTCTCGCCGGAAGCTTCGCTAGCCAGCACGGAATGCTCGCGCTGCTCAATCAGCCAGCGAGAAAGTTTTGCCGAGGTGCATTCTTCCATGTATTGATCCAAGAGTTCCCCAATCTCTTTGCGGAGATTGGCGGCGTGCGCCAAACGAGAAAGCTCGTAGGACTGCAGAGTGGAGCGCGAAGCGGTCAGCAGAAATTCCCAGGGGGCCTGGGGGCGGAACCGAGACATGAGACCCTCCCAAACTTCGGGTTCATCGAATACGACTTATATAATAACTATACGGTAACTATAAGCGCGAGTACCTCGTCGGTTACTAGAGTGTGGAAATCTGTGCAAATCCGAGCGGACCGCCTGGGCCTGTGCAGTGGCTGCGCCGGCGATTACGAAGATCCCGACTGGACCGCCTGGGACCAGGAATCCGAACAGGACGACGAAGAGGATAGCGGAGCGTCTCAACCGCCGTCCCCGAAGGGTTCCCTGGAACAACGGGATATACCGCGAGGTTAACCGTGGACAGCCTCGGAAGAGTTCTGGATGGGCGGATATCCGGGAAGTTACGGGAAGGAGCAAAGCAATGAACGATGAATGGACGGCCACGCGGTCGAGAACAGGTCAGGAGCGCATGCCCACGCAATTGGAGGTGGTGCGGCAGGTGATGCTGTTGGCTGCCCGATATGACTCCTGGCTCACGCTGGAGGAGTTGGCGCGCAAAACGAAATTTGCGGAGGCCAGTATTTCGGCGCAACTGCGGCACCTGCGCAAAGAAGAGCACGGCGCCTTCGAGGTGGGAAAGCGCAGAAGGATGTGCGACGAGAACTTCGGCGGTAACGGCCGCGCGAGAGTGTGGGAGTACCAGGTGAAAGCGTGAGGCGAACGAAATAGGCAATACGGAACAAGCGGAGGGTCCGATGAGTGTGAAGCCGGAGTTGGCATTTGATGTCTGTTGGGAGATATACCGCGGAGCGCGAGAACTGCTGGAGACGAAACGCGGCGTCGCCGCGCTGGATTGGGAGCAGGGATCAAGATATTTGTGGAAACCGGATTTGCGCCCAAAGCTCAAGGATTGGGTGGCGGATTTTGCGTTGGCGGGGCAGGCTGCATTGGCGGAGCCGCAGCATGCCTCCAGGATGGTAATGTTTCGCTTGTACTATTTGGGATTGCCCGAGTATGAACGCGCGCGCCATTTTTTGGGCCTCAGCGAACGCGGCTGGGTGGATTGGTCCGAGGAAGTGCGCAAACGCTGCGGCCAGGAGTTGTTGCGCAGGGGCATGTTCCCGCCCCGCAAGTACTTTGGCAATGAAACGTAAGCCCGCGTGCAGCGTGGTTAGCTGAGAACCAGCGGGTCGCGGACCCGCAGGATTTTGCCGCATTCGGTACTGGCGACCCTGGTGTTGGTGGATAGCCGGTAAAAGTGATCGAAGCGAGACGCCGGCGACCCAGAGGGCAGAGTGGCCTGGCGCTGGCGCGTGAACTGCTTCTGGAAGCCGTCGTAGTTGACTCCGGTGACCGGATCGCGCGGAGGAACGGGACAACGGGCGCAGGGATTGCTGCCTTCAAACCGCACCTCGCCAATCGTAAATCGCACTACACTGCGCTCTTCCTGTCCGAACAATTGGTCTTCCCAGAACGCCGGCACGCCCTCAATTTCCAGTGTGCTGCGAAAGCGCTGCCGAACATTCTCCACCGAGAGGCCGGGGAACCAACCCGCGACTGCTTCTAAGGATGCGGTGGAGATGATGGTTGGACCGTTGGCAATGGAATCGTCCGGGAAGCCACCTGGCGAATAACGCACGATGATTTGCTGCTCGAAAAAGACGCTGAACCATTCGGCCGCTTGTTCGTGACCCTCCGGGAAGGCGAACGTGCGCGGCGGAATTTTGCGCCGGTCCATCGGCACGGAGAGCGTGACGGATCGCAGGTCTGGAGCATAGTCCGCGCGGATACAGTGCATCAGCGGAGTGCGCTTCCCGTTCACCCATTTGCCATCCACGGAATAGAGCGCCCACGCTCGGTCCAGCTCCAGGCCCCCAGAGACGGAAATGCGCGCCTCAGTGACGTGGACTGGATCGAGCGATTTGATGGGATGCAGACGGATGTTGTCTAAAGTGGGAGAGGCAGCCACGGAAGCAGTTTAGCAGAGCACCCGAGCGCACGGAGTCAGCACATCAGGCGTTAAGTGACGTGGGACTGAGGTAATTAACCTGCTGTCGCGGGTATCACCCGGTAGGACTGAGTACCGGCCTTGCGCTTGGCCTCGTCGGCTTGCGTGGCAGTAAGCAGTGGAGACGAGTGGATTCGGGCAATCGCCCCGGCAGCATAGAAGGCTATCGATATCTCTTCCGGCGAAACTGTGGAAGGGAAGTCGGCGATCGCCAGAACGTCGTAAGAGTCTTGTGTGAAGAAGGCATTTACGAGATTACCGCCGAGCGACTCAACCGGGGTACGAATCACCGCCAGGTAATCGTTGGGATCTCCCAGCAAGGAGCGCCAAGCGGAACTGGTGAAGCTGATTTGGTGAGAATACAAGCACATCGTCGCAATCTTCCTGGGGGGAGGGGTGATTGGTTCCGTTAGTGTGCTCGCCAAAGGGTATCGTGTCAAGAGGAAATATAGTTAACGAGAAGTAATATTCACAAAAAAGCAGCGGATGAGACCCACAATTTACAGGAAGGCCGCAGATTTCTCTTGACAGCAATTATCTATGTGATATACTTGTGGACGTAGAAAAGTATATCCAAGCCTCGGCGATTTGCCGGGGCTTTTTGTTTTTCCGGTCACCTCTGGTGGGAGCAAACACTCCCGACTCTCCAATGAATAAGTGTCATGCATTTCAGCCGATCGCGGGGACGCGAAAGGGCTGGATTCCGTGTGCCCGGCGTGCAGAAGAGGGTGCGCTGTACTGCAGGAAGCACGGAGACGCGGTGTTTGGAGCGATGTTGGGCGCGCTGGTGTACCAGGAGCCGGTGAAGACGGTGGAACGGCTGGGGGAAGACCCGGGTGCACTGGGTGGGAACAAAGTCGAGATGGAAAGTCCTCAGGGACGGAACTCGAGTTAAGTTCGCGCGATTCAGTGCACTGGTGAACGGAATCTGTCCTTGTTTGCGCATCCGAGCGAAAGAGAGATTCATCGCGGAAAGCACGATGGAAAACATTACCTCGCTGCGCTCGGAATGCCGGGTTTTTGACTTTTTGGATGGCCGTGGGCCAGGTGAAAGCGCGGGAGAGGTGATGGCAACACGGCAGGTTAACCGTAACGGGTTAGCGGAGGCGCGCTATGGCACAAGTACAACGCGAAGCCATGACATTAGCGAGATTCCGGAGCACGGATCTGCTCTCCGGAGAGGTGCGCGTGGTAGGCGGATCCCGAACGCGCAGGGGAGCGCGCCGGCACACCAGGCCAGCGAGTTGCAACTCGCCGAAGGAAGCCGCTGGGACCGATGCCGCTAGTGCCGTAGCCGCAGGCGAGAGTGCGCACACCTCCGCAGCACACGCCGCGAGCCGCGGGACCGACGCGGACCTGGCTAAATCCAGGGCCACGAACGCCGGCGACGCTCCCACCAAGAAATCCACAAGGATGAACAAAACGAAAAGTAAATCGACGAAGAAGCCGAATAGGAAGAAGGAAAGTGGACCGAACGGCAAAGCGCCGTCCGAACTGCAAACGAAACCGGAAGGCGCCTCGAAAGACAGCACGAAGGGTAACGCCGAGAACGGCAACAAATCGTCGGGCGGCGGCAGCAAAGGAGGAGAGCCGCCGATCGAAAGTCTGTGGGAAGAACGCGTCATGCTTGATGGAGGCGAACCGCTACCGAACGACAGCGCGGCTTTTGTGGATGCGGTGAATCAGCACATCGACCTCGTCAGAACCAGCGAATTGCTGCTGCGCGGAAGGGACGAGAAGTCTTCCAAAAGCTTGCTGGAGCTGTTGTTGGAGATGAAGTACGGGGGTCAAAAGCGAGCGCCGGCAGAGCACGCGGACGCAGTGATTAGTTGCGTGCCCCAGGCGGCGAGAGATTAAGGAGGCAACATGGCAAGTCCGAAGGTGGTGTTTGCGGGAGAAGTGGCGGAAATCGCGGGAGTGGGAGCGGTGGTGTTGGGAGTGGTGTTGAGCCTGCGGCATTGGGTGGCGGCCGCGGCGTTGATTGGGGGAATTGCGGCGTTCTACATCGGCAAAAAATTGCGCGGATCGTGAGCGGCAGCGTGCGCGAACCCGCCGCAAGTCCGGCGAACGCGCCCAGGCTCAACCTAAACGCAACGGCCGCGCTCTGCGCTACAGGATCAGCGAATGGGGAGTTCAGAGAAGCAAGAGAATGGCGCAGAAAGAAATTGTTTCAATCGGCCTGTTGGCAGCAAAAGGAAGAAAGACTACCCGCTAGGAAACAGTGCGGGTCTTGCGCAGCAACCACGCCGCGCAGACGAGCCCTATACCCCGTTTCCACGCCAGCAGCAGTTTCACACATCCGCCGCGAAGTACCGGTTGTTTGGGGGCGCGGCGGGGCCGGGGAAGACCAAGGCGCTACTGTGGGAAGCGATGCAGCAGGCGGGAAACGTCGCCGGGTGCGACACACTGCTGCTGAGGCGTACCTTTCCAGAATTGGAAAGTTCGCTGCTGACCCAGTTTCGCCGGGATGTGCCGCGAAATTTGTATGTAAGTTATAACGAAGCCAAGCATGTGGTCACTTGGAACAACGGATCCACCACACGCTTCGGCTACTGCCGCAACGAAAACGACGTTTATCAATATCAAGGCGCGGAGTTCTTGTTCATCGGTATTGATGAACTCACCCATTTCACTTTGAAGCAGTGGCAATTCTTAACTTCGCGGAACCGCTGCGCCGTGCCCTTTTATACCTCAGGGGGCAACGTTGGGAAGCGGGTGTTTCCGTGCATGGCCGGTGCCACGAATCCCGGAAACATCGGTCACGCATGGGTCAAATCGATGTGGGTCGATAAGGTGGCGCCCAGCGGTTACGACCGGCCGGAACAATACGACCCGGCGGATTATGACTTCATTCCAGCGCGAATCGCGGACAACCCGATCTACGCCAACGACAAAAACTACTTGAAGACTTTGGACGCCCTGCCGGGGCGTTTGCGCAAGGCTTTTCTGGAAGGTACGTGGGACTTTTTCGCTGGGCAGTATTTCGACTTGTTCGAGATAGGGCGGCATACCGCGCGCGCGGAAGAGACGGGCATGCAGGCGTGGTGGCCGAAATGGATCTCAATTGACTGGGGCTTCCATCACCCCAGTGCGGTGTATTGGCATTGCGCGGTGCCCGAGGGCGCGGCTCGGAATTTCGGGCACCTGGCCGTCGATCCCAACGGACCTCAGGATGAGCCCGCGCCGCGGATTATCACCTACCGTGAGTTCGTGAAAAACAATTTGTCTCCGCGAATGCTGGGGCAGGCGATTGCCGAGTTTAGCAAGGACGAACGCATCGCCAATGTGTATTTGTCGCCGGATGCGTTTTCCCATCGCACCGCGGAAGCTTCCATTGCCGAACAACTCGGCGAAGTTCTGGAACAGAACGGGTTGCCAAGGCCAACGGAAGCCGAGGATGACCGGGTGGGCGGCTGGCAGTTGATGTACCAAATGCTGGAAAACGACGAATGGATCATCACGGAGAATTGCCGCGAATTGATTGAATGCCTGCCGACGTTGTTGCGGGACGAGCGCCGTGTGGAAGACGTGCGCAAAGTGGAAGGCGACGATTCAGCGGATGCGGCGAGGTATGGATTAGTTTCCGGCGTGCGATACGCCGGTTTTGGGGCACACAGACGTGCGCCCGGGGCGGGGCAGGCCCCGCCCGAGATTGCAGCAGGACCGCCACGGTTCATTCCTGGCGTGCCGGTGGGCATACAGATCGAACAAAGGATCAGCGCGAAGGATCCCACTTCGCAGGCCATTCTCCGGCAGAAGCTTGAGGCGGAAGCGCGAAGGCAGTTGGGCGCACACCCGTTTGGAAGGAGAAACAGATGGTGAAGGCGAACGTGGTAGAGGACTTGGTGGAAGGGAACCACGAGTTGGATGCGCAACCGCCGGAGAGTCGCGAGCCGCTAGGGTCGAACTCGAGAAGAACCGAAATGTACGCGGACAACCTGCAGGCCAATGCGATTCGCTTCGCCATTAATCAGCACATCTGCCAGGACTGACGGCCGCACAGGCCTCGGACTCCGGACGGCGGGCAAAAATCTTTACAGTCGTTCCGAGCAACGTGAGGAATCTCTCTTTCGATCGCGAGTGCCAAGACAATGAGAGATTCATCGCCAAAAGCGCGATGGAAAACCGCACCTCGCTCCGCAGACTGCGCTCGGAATGACGAGTTTCGGAAGGGGCCGACAGCCAGAGCGGGCAGGCAGCAGTAGTTCGAGCTGTACGAATTTCAGGTGGGTAAATTCATTTAGGGGAATGACATGAAGAAGATTCTGGGAGTGACGATATTGGTGGCGCTGTTGGTAGGCGTTGCGTGTTGGATTCTGCCGCGCAAAGTTGGCGCGCAGAGCGGCTCGGCACAATTTTCGCGCGCTGTGGGCGTGTTTGATTCCACGAAGTACAACGCATGGGGAGGGTTTGTGCTGAGCGGGAACTCTGCCACCGGTACACAGACGATCACGGTGTGCCCGGCGATGGCGGCATTGCCGGATGGCCGGGTGATTCAGCCCATGGCCCCGGCGAACAATGTGTTTCCGCCGATTACCATCGACGCTCAGTCTAGCGCGGTGGCCGAGACCGTAACGCCAACGGCGTACTCGCTAGTGGCGCCACAGAGTGGAACCGGAAACGTGCCATGCGCGGCCATTACCGCGACATTCGCGAATTTGCATTCGGCGAGCTATGCCACGAATCAGGTAATGAGCGGCGATCAGGGCGTACAGGAAGCGATCAATGACGCCAGCTTGAACGGCGGGGGATTGGTGTATTGGCAGATCGATCCAGGCGCGGTCACGCTGAACACCGGTGCGCAGGCTACCAGCTTGGGCTCCATCAAGATTCCGACGAGGTCGGTGGTAACTTCCGCGACGGCGCGAGTGGCAACCACGATCACGGGATGTACCGGCGGCTGGTCGCTGGGTTATTCCAGCGGCACAGAGTTTGGCGCGGCGAACACCACATTGGCAGCGGGAACCACGACGGACAGTTCCACCTTGGTGCCGAATTATGTGTTCAACGCAGCGGCGGCGGTGCCGGAAGCGTTTTGCACTACGGCAGCGGCTTCGGCGGGCGCGATCCACGCGCACATCGTGGGATATAAGTTGGCGGCGCCAGCGTACTGAGCGAGGACAGATCAATGCCTCAGGGGCTAAAGCCCGAGATTGGAGCCGGTGGTGAATGTCGAAGCTAAAGCTCCGACCCCGGTACCAAGCACGCGTGGTGATCATGAGTTGGCTACAAAAAATGTGGAAGTCCAGCTACGTGCGAATGCTCGAGGAAGAGAACGCGCGATTGCGGGCCGAAAATCGGGCTTTCCTGAACTCTCTGTTGGCCACCGTCGGGTTTCCTCCGGTGGAACCAGCGGACACAGGAAAGCCCGTGGCCATGAATCGTGTTCGCAAACGTTCCTGGCCACAAATCCAGCGGATGCGGGAAGACGAAACGGCGAAGTAAGCATGCGGTCGAGGTGTGCGCGAGCGAAATTATGGAAAACGAGATGAATTCGTTTGAACGCGGCGTGATGGCTCCGGCAGATGGAAATGCGGCCAGTACGCGCAATGGCGAGCCGTTCGGAGCTGGCGCTCCCTTCGCAGATTCCGGGCTGGCGGCGAAAACTGTGGACGGAAATGCCGCCGTTATCAACATAGACGAATTGGGACCAAATCTCGAGAGGCTTGAGGACATCCGGCCGGAGCTGGTGAATGCGTTGCGGGAACTGGTTCGTCAGTATCGCATGGAAGGCGTAGCGGCGCGGCGACATGAGATTCGGCGGATTCGGCAGGCCCGGCTGTTCTGGCAGGGGCTGCAGTACGCCTGGTGGAATGCCAACGACATGAACTGGCACCTGCCGTACGAGAACCCAACCAGCGACGACAGCGAACTGGAGGAGATGCCGCGGTATCAGTTTGTAACTAATTTTTATCAGGGATTTGGGCTTTCGTTTGTGGCGGTGCTTTCGCAGGATGTGCCCTCGGTGCGCTTCTACCCGCAATCGTTTCAGTCGCTGGTGGACATTGCCGCGGCGCGGGCGGCAAGCGATGTGGCGGAATTGATTGAGCGCAACAATCACGTGGAGGATTTGCTGACCGCGATTGGCTATTTTTTGTGGACCGATGGGAAGCTCGGTGCGTATGTGCGCTACGTGGAGGACGCGCAGCGTTTTGGATTCCGCGATGAGGAGATTTTGCAGGCGGTCGAGGTGCCGCTGGGGCCGGATGTGTGGAAGTGCCCGGAGTGCGGCAAGACGGGCCAAGTAGAAAGCGGAGGCGAGCCGGGGGATGAGAGACAAGACGCAGGGAACGAAGAGGGATTCCTCGCTTCGCAGACTCCGCTCGGAATGACGGACGGTGAGATTCGCGCCGCTGGCACTTGTCCCGAATGCGGCGCGGAGTTGGGCGAGAAGGATTTGAAGAAGGCAGAACGCGTGATGGTGCCGCGCGTCTGCGGCGTGCGGCGATTGGCGAATGGGCAGGAAGTGATTTCGATTGCAGGCGGGCTGGAGTTGAATACGCCGGTGTGGGCGAATGAGATGCGCGAGTTTCCGTACCTGCAGTGGCAGGCGGAAGTGCACCGGGCAAAGTTGAAAGCGGCCTATCCGCACGTGGCGGATCGCATCGAGAGCACGCCGGCGATGGATGAGATTGACGCCGCATTTTATCGCGGAGATGCGGCGGCGCGAACGCAATTGGCACAACGGATGATGCAGCAGGATCCGGCGGCATTTCGGGAAATGGTGGAAGCGGGCGCGAAGCTGTTGGGACTTGGAGTGCAACGTTCCAGTGCGCACTCGGCGACCCAAGAGAACAATTTGCATGCAGAGGCGCAGCGGGCCGCGGAAAGCCAGGGGACCGCAGCAGACAACCCGCCCGAGCAAGTCGTTCGCGCCTACCGCGAGTTTGAGAGCGCAGCGAATGCGGAGCTGGAAAAGAGTGTCGGTACTGCGATCACCCGCGTCATGGAACAGGCTTTGCCGAATTTACGAGTAACAGGTGCGCGGGGCAGGGAAGACGCGCAGGAGACGGCGCCGCTTCAAGAGAGGCTCACGGTGGCGGTGCGTGAAGAAGTGGAGAAGGCGCTACAGAGCGACCGGCAACTGGGCGAACAAGTGGTGCGGGTGTTGGCTGGCCGACGATTCGACAACGCGGCTCGCGCCCAGGTGGTGCGGTTGATCGACGCAAGAGCGCAGCAGTTGGTGCCCAGCGCGGTGAAACGCGTGGTCGGTTCGTGGACGCAAGCCACGCTCGGAAGTCCCGCGAAACGTGAGCCCGTGACCAAGACGGTAGTTGCGAACAACACGCCACGCGCACAAACGCGCGCCGAGAAAACTCCGCCACGCAACGAAAGCGCCACTGGGCGAAGAGAAATTACCAGCCGCTCGCGCCGCGTGGATTACGGCCGCCTGAGCGACGAAGAAATTTTGGGGATGTGAGCAAAGTAGGCCGGTCCATTGAAGCGGGGCCAGTCCATTTAAGGAGAAATAAAAATGCCAGCACAAGCGAACGCGAATGTCATCGCGTTGCAGCTCGAGAAGGTGCGCGACAAAGTGCCCCTGCTCTATGAGCGCGACGACATTTTATTGACCATGATCCAGCAGCGCGGCGATATCGAGAAAATTTCCAGCCGCAACATGCGCCTGCCGCTGCAGGTGAATCCGGGTGGGAAGGCCGGATCGTATAACGCGGATGGAGGAGATCTGGGGAGAGGCGGCGGTTCGCAGTATGACGTAGCACAGGTTTCGCCGATTTTCTTCCGGTTCGCGATTGAGATAACGAAGTTGGCGGAATATGCGACCACCGGCAGGGAACGGTCGGTAGAAGATACCACCAAGCGCGAAGTGGTCAACGGCATGCGTCAGTTCCGCGCATTCCTGGACAAACTGATGCAGACCGCCGGTAACGGCGTGCTGGGGACGATCAACTCAGTGAGCGGCACAACCTTCACGATGGCGGTGCCCAATGGCGCGGCACTGGTGTATCCGCAGCAGACCATCCAGATTTACGACACCACGTTAACAACCAACCGAAACGCGGCCGCAGGCGTAACCACGACCGTGCTTACCGCCGATCCCATCACGACGCAGCAGATCACCGTGGACAACGTTCCCCCGGGAACGGTTGCGACCGACGTGATCGTGCACGATGGATTGACCGGAGCGCAGCCGGTGTCGTTATACGGGCTTAAGTATCACCAGAATAACGCCACCACCGGGACGTGGTTGAACCTGAACCGCGCGACCTATCCGATTATTTTGCAAACACCGCGCGTGAACGCCGGCAACGCCGCGTTGACGCCCGCGAACGTGCGCCTGGCGATCAACAAAGTGCGCAAGGCTCTGGGCATCAATCACCTCAGCAAGCTGATCGCGTACATGGCCGTGGAACAGGAACACGCCTGGGAAAACCTGGGCATCACGGTGAGCCAGGTGATCAAGGAAGGTGGGGGCAGCAACAGCAACGATTTGGATTTACTGTTCAGCGGCCGCAAGACCATGAGCGGGATTCCGATCAAGTCCAGCGTCAACGCTGACCAGACCCGAGTAGATTTTCTGGACCTGTCGCATTGGGGACGCGCGGTGCTGAAGGACATCGATTTTTACGAGGTCAACGGCAACACGGTGTTTCCGATCTACGGAGCCAGCGGCGGCTTGGCAGCTTCGTTCATTTTTTACTTTGATACCGCGTTCCAGGTATGGGACGACTCGCCGAGAAGCGGCGCGTACATCGACACATTGGCGCGGCCGAGCGGCTACTAAGGCAGGATGCAAGGGAAGCTGAGGAAACAAAAGAGGTAAAGGATTGGGACTGAGTCGCGCGTTTGCGGTTCGCTTTTTCCTTTACCTCCTTCGCCTCATTTATCTCCTTTACCTCATTTACTTCCATGATTCAGATCATTCGCGAAACCCATCAGCCTCCGGATTGCGTGGCGCAGCGTTTAGCCAGCGCGGGCGGATTAAACCGTTACGGCGAAGCAAACTACCGCGTGGTGTGGGGCTGGAACCGGCTCGCCTGGATCGGCGGGAAATTTGAAGACCGCGACGAACACGGGAAATTGCTGCGCGAAGTGGTGGAACTGCGGCAGGAACCAAAGTATAGCGAGTTGAATCGTTGGCACGTGGAACGCTGGTTGCCTCCGGAAGCCTACGGATCGCCGCGGCAATGGTACGCGCAGACCGTGGAAAGCGCCGGTGGCCGAAGCGTGCCGGCACTTGGTCCATATCCGGAACGCGGTGAGTACGAGCACTGCTTCACACTGGCGGGCTTGCACGGCGAGTTTGTTCAACTAACGCCAACGATCGTCGAGCGCGTTGCCAACGCGATCGAATTCTCGCGGCGAATGCCAGCATCGAAGAGCCGAGAGCGCTTGTATGACCGCGAAACGCGTGGAGAGCGCAAGTATGACAATTGGGCGTATGACGTGCTCGACGACAGCGTGCCGGCGCTGCATGGGCAGCCGTTCGTGACCGTAGCCTAAGATCGCCAGGACACAACAATAAACGTCGGTGAGTTTTTGGAAATGCAACGCGCAGGAGACGCACATGGATGGAAAACTGACGCGAATGGAAATCTGGATGCGTGGCATTTTTGCGGCTGGGATCAGCGGCGCTTCGGGCGGCATGATGACCGGCCTGGCCGCGGTGGGAATCGATCCGAGCCATTTCAATTTGCAGGCCGGGGTGGGGGCGACCGGAAAGATCACCGGCGCGGCGGCGTTCATTAACGCAGTGATCGGCGTGGCGGCTTATTTACAGAAATCGCCGCTGCCCGATCGCGAAAAGGCCGAGGACCAACAGGGCCACGAGGAATCGGCGCAACGGTAGCGTTCAGTTTCGGTTCGTGGGGTTTGGTGGGTGGTGTGGAGTAAGAGGGATTCATCGCCAAAAGCGCGATGGAAAACCGCACCTCACTGCGCGGACTCCGTTCGGAATGACGTGGTTTGTGGGTGAGGCTTCGGCCAGGATGACGTGGTTTTGTGGGTGGGGCTCCAGTGGATAGACGTGTTTTGTGATTGTGGGACTGACCGGTTGGGGTCCGGCGGCACAGGCTATCGGCTGTAGTGCTCCAGTCTGAAGACTGGCCACTACACGAAGCAACTCGGAATGGTGTGAGGCAAAGGAAATTCATATGCCAGTTGTTGGATCAAGCGCGTATAACACTGCCGGACAAATTACTTCGCTGGTGCGTTCGCTGCTCAACGATGCGCAGGGCAACTTGTTCACGGACCCGGTGCTGTTGCCATACCTCAATTCGGCGTACCGCAAAGTACAGCGGGCCATCGGCAATGCCGGCGGCGGTGGATTCATCCAGGACGATGTGCTGCTCGTGGTGAGCGCGGTGGCGGACCAGGATCCCTCGTTGCAGGTGTCGATCACCGATGCCACCGCGCCGCCAAATCAATTGCCCACGGACCTGCTGGTGCCGCTGAAGATTTGGGAGCGCCCGAATCTCTCCAGCGACGATTTTGTCGACGTGGTCGACCTGACCCGTCATGGTGGCTTGCCGTCGCGCGACCAGGACCTAACTTTGGGCGTCTGGGAGTGGCGCGCGGATGGATTGTGGTTTGTGGGCGCCACGCAAGACACGCAGATCCGGCTGCGCTATTTCAAGGCCTATCCCGATTTCACGGATTCGACTTCGCCCGTGCTGGTGAGGAATGCGCAGGAAGCGCTCGCGTATGCCACAGCGGCGCTGGCAGGATGGGCGCGCGGCAGCCCGTTGGCGGAAAAGTGGGATGACGCCGCCAGCGACGCGATCGAAGACCTCGTGGTTGCCGCGGTGAAGCGCGAACAACAGACGTCCAGACGCAGAAGGCCGTATTCCTCGAGAAGCGGCTATGGGCCGTGGTGAACAACGTACCAAAACTTGAAGCGAAACGAGATTAAGGAGAACACCCATGTCGATCGCGATTACTTTGACGCCGGCGAGTGTCGACGCCAGCGGTAACAATTTCGTCTACGCCCTGGCGACCCTGACATTTTCGGGGAATTATACCGTCGGCGGCGACACGCTGGATTTCACGCAGGTGGCCGATAAATTGGGCGGAGCGAACGTGGCGCAGGCGGTAGCGGAAAGCCAGAACGGCAACAGTGGGTATTACGTTCCGGTGCAAGGCTCGGCGTTGAATACCTGGAAGCTGAAGGCGTTTACGGGCGGAGGCACGGAGCTTTCCTCGGGCGCCTACCCGGCTTCGGTTACCAGCGACATCGTGCAGTTGGCTATCACAGTCACAAAACTGTATTAAGAAGTTGGCCGAATAACTACGAACTGGTCATTCTCAACGGAGTTTGTGGAGTGAGGAGCTGGACATTCGAGCCAAAGAGAGATTTCTCGCTTCGCTCGAAATGGCGGTTAAGTTTGTTTCTGAAAACAGTGGACCCGTGCGCTTGGGGATGTTGGGCGAAAAACCAACGAGGCGACTCGGAAGGCGGGCCGTACATAGGCCGAAAGAGCACACGTAGCCAGTCTAACGACTGGCCACTACACATACCCGACGAGCGAGCAAATTTCTTGGGCTGGAAATGACGATGATACGATCGAAAGCTGTGAGCAGGACATTTTGGCTGCTTTTGTTGTTTGCGTTGCAGACTTGGCCGGGCATGGTGGCGCCGGCGTACGGCCAAGGGTCGCGCAAAGACGACATTGTCTTTAACTCGCGAGGAGTGCCACTGGCCGGCGCGAGCGTGCATGTGTGCAACATGCCGGCGACGGGCCTGCCTTGTTCCCCGACGGCGCAAATTTATTCGGATCCCTTGCTGACGCAGGCGCTGGCCAATCCCACGACTACTGACGGAATGGGAAATTATTTTTTCTACGCCGCGCCAGGGCAATATGAGATCGAAATCAGCGGCCCGAACATCACCACCAAGCAGATTCCCAACGTAATTCTGCCCAGCGATCCCGCGAATCCGACCTTCAGCAGTTTGTCCAGCACCGGCGGCATCAGCGCGTTCACCTTGAGCCTGAGTGGAAACTTGACCGTGAACGGCAGCACCTCCGTGGTCGGCAATTTAGCCAGCGGCACGCTCACCTTGAGCAACCAAGCCAGTCCTCCGGGCGCAGCCAGCGCCGGAACCGTCAATCTGTACACGAAAGCGTTGGACAAGCGGTTGTACTACAAGGATGAAACGGGAACCGAGATTGGACCATTGGCAACTGCCAGCGGCGCCCAAACCAATGTCGCGAATTCCTGGACCGCGCCACAATATTTTGACGCCGATTTCCATACCAAAGGACCGAATCCGACTTGGGATGTAACACAATTCGGCGGCTACATCGGGCCGAACTACGCCACACCCACCACCGGCAGCATCAGCAGTGGAAGTTCCACGTTGACGGTAGCGTCGGCGATGGATTTTGCCGCTGGCCAAGGCATCTTAGTCGTCGGAGCTGGGCCGGCGCCGGTGATTGCCACGCCGCAAGCCCCGACAGTGACTCCGATCGCACAAACGGGCAGTACTTCGCTGAGCTATTGCGTCGCGGATCAGGATTGGTTCGGGGGATTCACGCCATGCAGTGCCGCCGGAACGACCACGAGCGGGGTTTCGTCGTTCGGCTTGAAGTCCTACACCATTTCGGGATGGTCTTCATCCGGCAGCGTGGTGACCATTACGACCAGCGCCGCGCACAACATTCCCACATCAAAGTACCAAACTTTTCTTTGGCCGCAGGTAGAAATTCAGCAGGGCAGCACGAACTCGGCATATTGCGAAGGCGCATTCACGGTGGTCGCAGTGCCCTCGAGCACCACCATCCAAATCACTCGCTACGGCGTGCCGGATGCCACCATGAACGGTTGCAGCGGAGGCACGCTGCGTGTCTTGCCCCGCGTGATTCTCAACTGGGATTCGCACTACACCTTTTCGGTGACTAATGCGGCTTGCTCCGGATCGACGGCGACTCTGACGATTTCTCCCTCGATTTATGGCGCTGCGGGCACCTGGGTAGTGCCTTACAACATCAAGGGCGTCATTGCCGGAGTCTCCGATTCGCACTACAACACCACGGCGAATATCAGCGGATGGAGCACCAGCAGCAACGTAGTGAGTTATCCCGTTGTGGGCGGAAGTTGCTCCGGGGTGAACACCGGCAGCTTAGGCGGAACCGTTTCCCTGGTGCCAGGAAAGGCGGTGAAGAACCACCTGATTTATCGTTGCTCCGGATCCTCGTGCGCCCTGCCGGCAAACGCTGCAAATTATTCACTGGTGGGAGTCGCAGTAGGCAACGACGGCTACTTTGTGGACAATGGCAATTCGCCCAGCGCTGCTGGCGTGGACTTGGGCACTGCGTCCGCGACAGCACCCACCGGGGCCAGCAAAGATTATCTCAGCACCACGATATCGAGCCTCAGCGGAACCACCTTCACGCTGGCGGCAAACGCCTCCAGTACCGTCAGCGGCGCCAACGTGTTCCACGACAATACTCCAAACGTACTGGCAACCTGCTCCGCCATGCCCACCAGCGGCCTGGGCGCAAACGGCGGACATATCATCATTCCGGCGCCACTTTCGACCAGTGCCCAAGGCGGTTCGCTGTTCCCGATCATGGCCAATCTGGACACCGCGCCGGCAGTAGGCTATTGCCACGGAAATACCACGCTGGATTTTCGCGCCGGAGTTTGGCTGCAAGGCACCATCCTCGCAGGCAAGGGTATCAACTTCGTTTCCGATCAGGGCGGAGCAAACTGTAGCCCCGCGTTTTATCCCGTCGGCACCAGCATGGAGTGCGTAGCCGGCTTAGCTTACCCCATGCTGTATTTCGAGCCGGAGCAGAGCAGCAACAATTATTTCGCCAATCTGATGTTTGCCCCAAATCAGCCGTACCAACCCGCGTTTTTCTATGACCAGCAGTTGAACGGCGACGGGGTAACCATCGAGCGCTACGAAAACGTCCACGTGAATGGAACCGCCGGCGCCATGCCCATCGTGGACAAGGGCGGTTTCGGGCGCTTCTGGAATTATGGCGGATGGTCCGCCGCGGCCGGCAACTTCGCCACCCAGCGCACTTACTTGTTCACGCAAAACTGTGGCATGCCCACGTATGTTCAGCAATCCGGCAGCGCCATGGGGCCGTCGATTATTCGCACCGATCACACCTACAATTTCGGCACCGCGCAAGTCGACGGCTGCGGGCAATCGGGGGCGCACTGGCAGAATGCCACCTTCAACGACATGTTGAGCGAGAATATGTACGGCCCGGTGTTCCAAGTGAACACCGCTCCTTACGACATCTCCAGCGTAACCTTTCACATTTCCAGCTATTCCGATCCCGATGGCGGCTACTCCACGCCGTATTACGATCTCACCAACTCTTTCGCGCAGGGACTCCGCTTTGAGGACAATGGTTGCGCAACGGCCTTCCAGCCTTTGCTGGAAACTTCTACTACGGGCAGCCTAGGGATAAGACTTTCCTCGACAAATTCATCAAACTGTTCTTTCGTGGGAGCGCAAAGCTACGTGTCTGAGAATCTGGGCGCCAATGTGTACGTAGATAGCGCGTTCAACCAGGAGCTGCTGAACAATTCTCAAGTCTATTCGCCCATGGCTATGCCCGGAAATTTCCAGAGCGTGACCCAACAAGGGGCTGGCAATGTCGCGGTTGGGACGTATACCTACTGTCTGACTGCTTCCGATGCGCTCGGCGGCGAAACTGGCTCCAACTCCTCATCGTGCACCCAGATCACCGTCACCGGACAAGCCTCCATCGTGCAGATGATCATGCCAGCCAGCTTCCCGGCAGGCGCGACCGGATTGAATCTATACATCAATGGATCGCTGGCCAATGCCAATGGCTGCGTGAAGCCGCAGTACACCACCCCGGGTGGCGCCTACAACTACAACTTTAATTACAATTGCGGTGGTTCGCCTCCGGGTGTCACCACGGCGGTTGCTGCCGCCATCAATCCCACCGCGGTGGCCGCGCCAAAATTGTTGCTGAATGGTGAGTTCACCGGCTCGGTCGCGCGATCGGAGCAAAACATCTTTCTTCCGGGCGCGCTGACCAGCACGTGGACCGCATCGTCGTGGACCCCGGACAAAGCGGTCACAGTCACGCGCGTCCAAGTCCAGGCGAAAACGGCGCCGGCGGGATGCTCCACCAACGCCATAGTGCAGGTGACCAACGGCACCACTCCGATCAACCTGACCATTTCGGCAGCCGCGAACGACAGCGGCTCGATCAGCCAGAATTATGCGGCTGGCACGCCCATCACCGTCAGCGTGCAGACCGCCGCCGCAGGTTGCAGCACTTCTCCGGCGGACGCCAACGTGGCGGTGCAGTACCGCATGCAGTAGGTGAATACGTGACGCCGTTTGGCCGATCTAGAGTTCGGCCACGACACAAGCTAAGAAGGACGATGTGAGTGCGGCATCGTCGTTTTCGAGGAAAGCGCAGGAATACATGAAGAAGCAGGATGAAGTCGTCAGCTTGGTGAATATTTCCACGCAGAAATGGCCGCCTCGCCAGCGGACCTATCTCGGTTCGTTGATCATCGCTTCGCCGCAAGCGGGCGAGCCCTACGCGGTGACCCCCATCCACGCGTGCAGAGGCGTGATGGATTTGGGCGACCACCACAAAGTCGACATTCCCATCAGCGCTCGCGAAATCGCCGAAGATCTGGCGCGCGAGATCAATGGGGATTCGGGGGAGGGAAGTTTCCACGGTGTGTTTGTGGCTGCCGGCCCCGAGCCAAACGAGGCGGAACTGGACGAAGCTCGCGCCAAGTTGGACGCATTTCACCGGCGCTTGGTAGAAACCGCGGATCTGGAGTGGGAACGTTCGCACAATCCTATGTTCATCACCGACCTGGAACGCCGCGCCGCACGTGAACTTAAGCTGGATAAGCCGTGGTTATACGATCCCAAGCCTCTGGTCGAATGCCCGGCATGCGGAGAACGGATCCGGCCCGGCGTGGCGATATGCCGGTCGTGCCGTGCGATTCTGGATCGCGAAAAAGCCATACAGTTTGGATTTCTGCCGGAGGATCGGCCTGTCGCGGAGAATCTGAAAAGTTCGGAGAGGCAAAAGAAGACCTAAGACCTCAAGAGTCCGTTAGTCCAACTCTTCTCGAAAAAAGCCGTCATCCCGAGCGGAGTCCGCGCAGCGAGGGATCTCTCTTCGTCCCTTCTACGACTTCACCCAGGGCGCCAACCGGCTAAAGCCGGGATCATAAAAGAAAAAGGGCGGTGATTTCTCACCGCCCACAAGATATACCGGGAACGTCTGAGCAACAAATTAAGAGTAGCAGAAGCAGCTGACCTTTCGATGGACGCGTTGAGGGGACGTGCGGAGAGTGGAAGACTCGAACCTCCGGGGCTGCAAGCAGCCCTCAACGCTTGTCGGGCGTGCCCAGTACCCCCACTAAGAGCACTCTCCGAAACACGCCGCGCATTTATCTGTATACCATATAGCTACGTATAGAGACAAGAAATGTCGATAATAGGAACTGTGGACGCGCCCCTGGAGATCTTTGGCGGCCTGGTGACGGATATGTCCCCCGCGGACCTGCCGCATGGGGTGTCACCAAATTGCCAGGACGTCGCCTTCAGCAACGGCGGCGTCATGACCCGCCCGGGACTTCAGGCGCTCTTTGGGCCGCTCGCCGGAAATCCCACAGTGAACTACCTGAAGACCTACATCACCCCGAATGAAACGTTGCGGACCATGGCAATCGATGGCTTGGGAAATTTGTACAAAGAATCCACGCCCGGCACATTGACGCAAATTGCTAGCGGCTTAGCCGCATCGTCCTGGGGAAATTCCTGCACCATGTTTGGCCGCGAATATCTGGCCATCAGCGATGGCGCCACCGGCAACGATTTGCCGCGCCAGTACGACGACACCAATTTCGATCGCGTCAGCCAAACCGGTCCCGCGAGCGCGCCCACTGTGATTGATGAAACTGTGTTGGTGAATATTGCGGCCAGTCCTGCGGGCGCCACGCAACCTGCTGCGGTGTCCATTGTCGCGAGTCCCACCGGCGCCACGGAAAGCGGGTATCTGGTCGCCATCACTACCAGCGCGGCGCACGGCTTAACTGCGGGACAAACGGTCACGGTCGCCGGTGTTGCTGTTACCAATTACAACGGCACCTTTACCGTTGTGTCTGTGCCCACCACAAACCAGTTCACCTATGTTTGCGGCACCAATGGATTGGCCAGCTCCGGAGGTGGCACCGCCTCTTCCGCCACGGTCACCATTCAAACCACCGCGCCTCACGGGTTGGTTGCGGGGCAATTGGTAACCATCGCCTCCGTCGGCGTCGCCGGCTACAACGGCACTTTCAACGTCTCCACCGTCGTGGATTCCACTCATTTCACCTACATCGCCTACAACGGCGGCCTCGCTGCATCGGGTGGTGGCACAGCGCAAGCCGCCGGAAACGTCGCGCCCGGCGCGCATCAAGTGTGCGTCATGTTCCAAACCCGCCAAGGCTATTTGACCAAGCCCGGCCCCGCGACCACCTGGACCGCTAGTGGCGGCAAGCGGGCCGTAGTGACCAACATTCCCACTGGCCCCAGCAACGTCGTGGCGCGCATTCTGTGCTTCACTGGTGCGGCCGGCGCCAGCTTTTTCTATGTGGGCGCAGGCGGATCCCTGTTCAGCGGCAACATGATCATCAGCGACAACACCACCACGTCCGTGGTCGTGGACTTTTCCGATGCCATACTGCTGGCCGCCACCAATGTCGACAACATGTTTCGACTGGTCGAACTCGGGGATTGCGCCGGCGTCATCGACTATTCCGAACGCCTGTTCTGGTGGGGCGAGCGCAACAAGATGGACAATTGGGTGAACCTCGGCTTTGATGGCGGATTCACTGGCCCGGCTTTGCCGCACTATCCCCTCGGGTGGACTCCCGATCCGACTTATGCGGCGGGGGGAACCGACGAAGAAAATTTTGTGGTGTGGGGCGCGGCGTATTCAATTGTGGGAAATGGATCGACCGCCACGCGCGGATTGATGACCCAAGGCGCGGTGAGCGATTCCCTCGGCGCGCCGCTCATCCAGGTCAACACGGATTACACCGTGCGCGCTCGCTGCGCCATCAACTCCGCGCTCACGCAAGGCACGCTGCACATTCACTTGTACGGTCCGAGTGCCGGAATCAACACCACTGGCTTGCAGCTCACCGCGAGCCAACTAAGCAGCAGCTACGCCGAATACAGTGCGGAGTTGACCGCGCCCCTCGCGACCATACCCAGCGACCTGGTCTTGCGGGTGTACGCCGACGGAACTCCCAGCCAGAATGGCCAGTTCTATATCGATTGCATCGAAATTTTTCCGACCACGCAGCCGGTGAACGCCTCCCTCGTGCGCGCCAGTCGGGTCGAAGATCCGGAGAGCTACGACGGCATCGACGGGATGCTTAGCGTTGCGGAAAACAATGGCCAGGCCATCCGCAGCGCCTTCAAATTGCGTCAGTGGCTTTACTTTGTGAAGGAGCACTCGTTGCATGTCACCCAGGACGACGGCACCAACGAACCGGCGCTGTGGACTATTTCCGAGGTGTCCGCTAGCGTGGGCACGCCTTCGGTGCACGGCGTGGGATTTGGCGAAGACTGGGTGGTGATCGCGCATCGCACGGGCTTGTATCTTTTCTCCGGCGGAGAGCCCATCAAAATTTCGCAGGAAATTCAGCCCACCTGGAACCAGATCAATTGGCAGTGCGCGCAAACCCTATGGGTCACAGTAGACACGAATCAGCGGCGCATTTATGTGGGCGCGCCGTTCGGCACAGCAACCGCCCCGAATCAAGTGCTCATGCTCGATTATCACGACATCGACTCGGCCAGCGGTTTGGGCACGCAGCCACCAGTCAACGTGACATACACCGGCCGGAAAGCCGCTACCGATAACGCGCGCAAGTGGTCGCTATGGATGATTGGAGCGAATAGCTGCGCCATGCTGGAGCGGCAGAATGGCACTGCGGTGGTCGCATTCGGGGGAGGGAATCCAGGCGTGGGTGGAGGAGCGGCAACCGGAAAGATCTATCAGCTCAGCGACACGCAATACTCCGACGACGGAACCGCGATCAACAGCTACTACACAACCTATTTTGTTCCCGAACGCACTGCGGAGAGCTCGCTGGGCGTGGGAGCGCACCGCAAATTATTCAGCTATCTGACCATGTACGTCGAAGGAGCAGGGAACTTGGCGCTGACCACATATGTGGACTCGTCGGGAGCTCCGACTGCGCAGCAATCGCTCCCACTCAGTTCCCCGGGCCTGGAAGATTTGGAACTGCCCATCAATGTGTTGGGCGAACGCGTCGCGTTCCAGGTAGGCACCAATCAGGCGGGCGCATGGTTCCGTCTGCAACGCTTCACTCCGTCGTTGCGCACCGACCCTTGGGCTCCTGTCCGCGGCATGAACTAGTTTTCGCAACAAACCGGCGGCATCCCCTTAAGCGAGCCGCCGCACTCCAAAAAGAGAGGGTGTTATGCCAAGTTATTCCAATACATTGCCACCGTCGTCCGTGGGCTTTGGCGAAAGTGCCTTGGTCATCGCCTCCACCGACACCATTTATCCTGCGCCTTTCAAAAGCGCCCAGGTCGCACTGGCTCCAAATTATTCCAGCGGCAAAGTGCGCTGCGCGGTGGAGATTATTTTTAGCGGCAATCCCGGCACCTTCGCGGCCAACCGCCGACACCGATGCCGACGCCGATTATGTCAGCATCTCTGCCGGTGCCATTGCCAACGCGCAAATGAACGGAACCTACGTGGCCCGCATCGAGATCGCCGACGTGGTCGCCCACTTTGCCCGCATCTACATCGGCACGCTTCCTAACAACGTTTCCGCCACGGCAAAAATCAGCGCGTAATATCTGCAGCTCACGGACGGATAGGAGTGCTCATGCTTACGGTCGCACAACTTGCACCCGTAAAAACCAAGGACCCGTATTTATACGAGACCCTGGTGAAAATTGTGGGCGCGGTCAATTCCACCAGCCAGAATGCCGGCGTCGATCCTGCTACACCCGCTCCTGCGCCCGGCGCGATCGCCTCGCTCCAGGTGCAAGCTGCAAATGGATGGTTTGACCTGGTGATCACCGATCCCTCCCCGTCGCGCCCGGGCCTTTTCTATTTTGCGGAATCCGATCTGACTCCGGGATTCAATTCGCCCCGAGTCTATTTCTTGGGTTCGTCGCGCAATTTGTACGTGCAACTGGGCAATCAGACGCTGTACTGGCGCGCCTATTCGCAATATCTGGGCTCCAGTCCCTCGGCTCCGGTGACCTTTGGAACCCCGCCGACCGCGGTAACGGGGGGCGGAGCATCTGGGCCAGCGCCGTTGCCGTCCGGCGGAAGCGGCACACTGGCAAACGGAACCGTGCAAGGTGGAAATGGTTTTGGTGTTCCGGTGGGCGCAAGGATTGTGAAACCGGCCGTGTTGTGAGCCGTCACTCACGCAGTGGCGGCAGGAGCTTATGAGAGTACGACAGTACGAAGAGCAGGATCTGGCGGAGATGCGTCGCATTCACGCGGCGCAGGGATTTTCCTATCCGTTTCCAGATTTGAACGATCCACTCTTCATGACCAAACTAGTTCTGGTCGGCGACGAGGCGGCTCAGCAACACGCTGCAGCGAAAGAACCAGTGAGAGATGGGGCGCAGGACTGCTTTGATGAAGGTGCGGGTTCCTGCGCCCCGGCCGGCAAAATCCTCGGCGCGGCCCTGTTGCGGCTGACCGCGGAAGCGTACCTCCTGCTCGACCCAAGCGTGGGCAGGCCGCGCGAGCGTTGGCAATGGCTGCTGGGTCTGCACGCGGTAACGGAACGCGAAGCCGCCCGCCGCGGCCTGGAAGACGTGCACGCCTGGTTGCCGCCGGAAATCGCCTCGAAATTCGGCAAGCGCCTCACGCGCCTCGGCTGGATGCGCGACGACGTCTGGACACCCTATTGCCGACACCTTACATAAAACAGTCATTCCGAACGGAGTCTTCGGAGTGAGGTATGGTTTTCTATCGCACGCATTTTGTGCGATGAAGCCCTCTTCGTGTGACGCCGTAAACGCGCAAGCCAAAACTAAGCTTTTTCGGAGGTATTCTCATGGGACGTGGCGCACAAGCACAAACCCAGCAACTCACCGACCAGCAGTTGGCGCAGACCAACGCGCTGAATCAGCAATTACTGGGGCAACAGCAATCGTTGGGCGGCCAACTCACCTCGCAGTACCAAAATATTTTGAACAATCCGGGCTACAGCCCCGCGACCCAGGCGGCGATCACTGGCCAATCACAGGGCGCAGTCGCCAGCGCGTTCGATTCCTTGCAGCAAGCGGCTAATAATCGCGTGGCGCAAACCGGCAATTCCGCCGGATTCGCAGACCTGACCGACGATCTGGCCCGCCAAAAAGCACAGCAGCAAGCCAGCACCGCGCAAAGCAACCAGATCACCTTCGCGAACACCGCATTGCAGCAGCAAAACTCTGCGCTCCAGGGACTATCCGGTTTGTACGGCGTGGATACCAATCTGCTCGGCAAGACGCTGGGCATTCCTTCGCAACTCCTGAACGTCCGGGCCAACTCCTCGCGGCCCTCCGGCTTCTTCACTTCCATGGGCTCGAGCCTCGGCGGAACGCTGGGCGCGTTGCCCTCCTTGTTTATGTAAATCGAATCGCGCAGCGAACCACAGACCAGCCGGCGCGAAGCCCACATCACCGGCGTGCACCCGCAATGGCACGCCCAGGAAATACGTGCGTAGTTGTGCCGTAAAACAATTCCATCAAACACGGCGGGTGCAAACATGTTTACTACGCCCTTCACGATGATTCTGGCGGTGCTGTCCTTGGGTGCGCAATTCGTCGTGTTTTTGCGCTGGATGCATCGACGAATTGGAGACGACGAGATTCAACGAGCGTTTGTGCAGGACTTGGCCCTCCGGCATTTGCCGGCGATTTATCGAGCGTTGCATACCATCGCCGAGCAGCAGGGAATTACGCTCGATGAAACTCCAATTGTGAATTACGTGGATCTGCGCAGCGGCCGTCGGCGCATTTGAATCGCCGTCCGGGCAACACCTGCGATCCGGGCCAGATCAGGAAGGGAACTGCAACGTAGGACTGAGCCGCACATGCTATGCGATCCCAAATTAATCGACATGGCCCGCAAAGCCGCCGACGCCGAAGGTCTAGACCCCGCCGTTGTTTGTGCCCTGGTGGAGCAAGAGTCGGCCTGGAATACCTGGGCGATGCGCTATGAGCCGCTGTTCTTCTCCAAGTACGTGGCCCCGCTCTATACCAATAATAAGGTCGGCGCTACCGAAGCCTACGCCCGCGGCTTTTCCTGGGGACTCATGCAAGTGATGGGGCAGACCGCCCGCGAGACCGGCGTGAATTCCCTGCACCTTTCCATCCTGTGCGATCCCGCCGTCGGACTGACTGTCGGTTGCAAAGTTTTCAAGAAGAAGCTCGACGCTGCCGGCCAAGACTTGCGCAAGGCGCTCTTGGCGTGGAATGGCGGCGCGAATCCCGATTATGCCGAAGAAGTGGTGGCGCGTATGGCGCGCTACCGGTAAGGCCAACTCCCATGTCTGTGAAACATTGGTTGCAGTTCGCAGCCGTCGCGCTCGGCGCGCTGTTTATCGTCTGCGTGCTTGCCGCCTGGCGCAGCGCTCGCCGCCAGCAGGTCCAACTCGAGCAACAATTAAAATCCGCGCAACAAGCATTGCAGCAAGCTGACGCGCGTCAACAGGCACGCGATCAGGCAGTACAGCAAATCGTCGGTCAGTTGCAGAAACAGCAAGCCGCCGTGCAAAAGCCCGCGGACGTGCTCAAGGCCCTCCCGTCCGTATTGCCACTCCCGGCCCCGCTGGTGCTCGACCAATCAGCCCAAACGTCCTCCACGTCCCACGCTGCCGGACAAACCAACGCCGAAACCCCAGCCCCCAAAGTCGACCTACCTATCCAGGATCTTAAGCCCCTCTACGACGCCGCCATCCAATGCAAAGAGTGCCAAGCCGAATTGTCCGCGGCCCAGGCTGACCTGAAAGACGAGCAAACTAAGACTCAGGCCCTGAGCAGGGAACGGGACGATGCCCTGCGCGCCGTTAAAGGCGGTTCCGTCCTTCGCCGCGTCGCCCGGTTTGCAAAATGGTTTGCGATCGGCGCAGCCGCGGGCGCATTAACCGCGAGAGCCGCCCGCTAAATTGGTTTCGGCTCTGCGCCCTTTTGGGATCCACCGAATGCCGACGAATGCCGATCTAATTTTGGAACTGGTCGGCTGGCGCACCCCCCGCGCCAGCCGGGAACTGAGCCCAGAGCGATTCGTCCTTCAAAGACTTCGATATCCACAGAAACATTGGGGAAACCCCTAAATTCCTCTTGACACTGCGTCCTATAAGCTATATTATGTTAACTACGAAATGAGCTAAGATAATACAAAGGATGCTTTCCCGCCGACCTTTCTAGTCGCTTCCTTCCCCAGCCCGCACCTGATAGCCATACTCGCTTGGTCGCCCTGAGGCGCAATTCGCCAGCGCGCAACCTGCAATTCTTCTCGACGGTCAAAATTGGAGTTCTGGAATTGTAATAAGTGAAGGGAACCCGCTCACATCCAGTGAGCGGTCGGGGCGCGACACCGCCGTTGCGTGTTGTTGGTTGTAACCTTGTTAAGGCCGAAACGTGTTCGCGGCTGCCCGCACCCGCTAGCCGCTCAGCGGCAGCTACTTCTTCGCCAGCTTTGCCGCCTCAAAGTCCAAGTACTGTTGCAACGCATGCGGATCAGCCCCGTTCAGCGGCCGGCCATTCACAAAGACGGTAGGCGTGCTGCGCACGTTCAGCAGCTTGCCGTTCTCCAAGCTGGCATCCACTTCGCCCGCAGCCTGCGGGCTGCTGAGGCACGATTTAAACGTATCCGTATTCAGTCCGGCCTTTCCCGCAAACTCGACCATCTTGTCGTACGCATTGCTGGCCGACACCAGTTCCTGATTGTCGTAGATCAGGTCGTACATCTTCCAGAACGCCTTGGGATCCTGCTGGTAAGCGCAGCGCCCCGCTAGCGCTCCTGTGCGCGCCCACGGGTGGATCGAGTCGATGGGGAAATCCTTGAAGATCAACTTCACCTGGGGGTAGTTGGGTAACATCCCACGAACCGCGTCATGGAAATTGCGGCACACCGGGCACTCGAAGTCTCCATACTCCACAATCGTGATAGGTGCCTTGGGATCACCCAGCACCGGTGCGCCCTTCAGATCGAATTTCGCAATATTCTCGGCCAGGGGATCGGAATTCAGGTCGTTGACTTCCCCGCGAATCAAGTAGCGGCCATCCGCGGTCACAAACATTTTCACTGTATCGGATCCGTCCGGGCTTTTCACCTCGATCGGCACCTCCGCCAGTCCTGACGAGCCAATGGGCTTAGGTGTGCCAACGGTAATCGTATAGTCCGAACCCAGCGCATAAAAGTTGCGCAGAAACGCCTCGATCGATTTCTGTTCCTTCGTGGGCGTGGAAGTGGCAGCGCCGGCACCAGCTTGCTGAGCCTGAGCGAATGGGACAAACAACAGCACGACAGCAAGCATTTTTAATGCGCTAAGCGTGCCAATGCGGCGAGGTCTCATGTTCACGCGTATCCTTTTATTTCAACTCATTGACCATCGATTTTCTGTTTCGACAGATTGTTTCATGGAATAAATCGTTGCGCGATGGGAAATGGCCGTCCAAATCCAAACGCCCGCGACGTGATTTTCAACCCGGGCGCCGCCTGTTTCCGCTTGTACTCGTTGCGATCCACCAGCGCCGCGATGGTGCGCACCAGTTTCAGATCGAAGCCAGTCTCTAGGGCGATCTCTTCCGGGCATTTCACTTCTTCAATATATGATTTCAAAATCCGGTCCAACACCTCGTAGGGTGGCAGAGAATCCGTGTCCTTCTGGTTTGGACGCAGTTCCGCCGACGGGGGTTTCTCCAGGATCGTGCGGGGAATCAATTCCCTTTCGCGGTTGATATAGCGCGCCAGCTCGTACACCATCATCTTCGGCACATCCGATATCACCGCTAATCCTCCGGCCATATCGCCGTACAGCGTGCAATAGCCCACTGCATTCTCCGATTTGTTCCCGGTGCTCAGCACCATCGATCCGAACTTATTCGACAGCGCCATCAGGTAATTGCCGCGGATGCGCGCCTGAATATTTTCCTCGGTCGCATCCTCCGGACGCCCCAGGAACGCCAGCGCCAGCGCCTCCTTGTAAGCATCGAACACCTGCGAAATCGGGATGCTCAGAAACTCAATCCCCAGATTCTGCGCCAAGGCCTGCGCGTCGGTCTTGCTGCCTTCCGACGAATATGGCCCCGGCATCGAGACCCCCTGCACATTCGAAGCGCCCAGAGCCGCCACCGCGATTGCCGCCACCACCGCCGAATCCACCCCTCCACTTAGCCCCACAATCGTCTTGCTGAACCGGCATTTCCGCACATAATCCCGCGTACCCAGCACCAGCGCCAGATATGAGTACGCGACCTCATCCTCCGGCTGCTCGTGGATGTCTCCTTGTCCCGTGGTGGTATCGAAGATCACCAAATCTTCTTCGAATGCTTTGGCTTGCGCCGCCACTCGGCCCGTGGCCGTGAACGCCGTGCTGGCCCCATCGAAAATCAGCGAATCGTTACCGCCCACCTGGTTCACATAAATGACCGGCAGTTTGTGATGCAGCGCGGTTGACCGCAGCATCCCGAGACGGAGGAATCGCTTATCGATAGTGTAGGGCGAAGCTGAAATGTTAATGAGCACGCTGGCGCCTTGCGAGATCAATTCCGTCACCGGATCTCGCGCGTACATCGGCGATGCCCAAAAGGTTTTGTCGTTCCACACGTCTTCGCAGATGGTGATGCCCAGTTCTTCTTGTGCCAAACCGAACACGTACTGCTTGTCGCCAGGCTGGAAATAGCGCGACTCGTCGAACACATCGTAGGTAGGCAGCAGCATCTTGGACTGTTCGAACACCACCCGCCCTTCGCGGATCAGCGCGGCTTTATTGGCAATCGACTTCCCTGCCCGCTGGTACTCGCCTCCCACGCGCCCCGCGTATCCCACAATCGCTGGTATCGGCATGGCCGCGGCAATCCGGTTCAGGGTGTCGTGATTGCGCTGGATGAAAGCAGGGCGTTCCAGTAGGTCCAGAGGCAAATATCCACAAATGCAAAGTTCGGAGAATACCACCAGGTCGGCCCCGCGATATTCCGCCTGGCCCGCGAGATCCAGGATTCGCGCAGCATTACCTTCAAAATCACCCACGGTGGGATTGAATTGGGCGAGGGCTATTTTCATCCGGATAGAAAGCTAGAATAAGTGCGCACGTAGGGGAATGCAAATGGCCAGAAGCCACGGATTGTCCAAAGTGAACAGGCGAAATTAATCGCCGGCGGCTGCGGCGTGCTGTACGAAAGTAGTCTCGGCCGCCACACCCAAAGCCTGCAGCGCTGTGGCCTGCACTTGCGCACATACCGCATTGATTTGATCGACGCCAGGGTCGACCGGATGCACGCGATAACGTAACTGACGTTGCCCCGCTGGAGTTTCGATGATCGACACAATCGCGTCGGCCACTTCCTGGGGATCGGCCGCTACTGCCGTCAACGCCGCGGTCACTTTCCCGACGATCTCATTTGCGGCGCCATAGGTTTCGGTCCGGGCGTGATCGGCAGCCTGCACCACATTGCTGAACACCGCGGTCTGATACGCGCCTGGCTCCACGATGCACGACTCAATTCCCTGCTGCGCCAATTCGTAGTGATACGCTTCGGCCATCGCTTCCATCGCGAATTTGGTGGCGCAATAGAATCCAGAACCCGGCACCACCACGCGTCCGGCTAAACTGCTGACGTGCAGCAGCAGCCCGCTGCGCTGTTTACGCATAAACGGCAGCACCGCGCGATTCACTCGCACGCAGCCCAGGAAATTCGTGTCCATCATCGTGCGTATTTGGTCGACGGTGCAGGCTTCCTCCAAACCGGAAAGCAAATATCCCGCGTTATTGATGGCCACATCGATCCGCCCGGCCTGCTCGACGCACGTGTGTACCGCACGGTCCACCGAGGCTTCGTCCGTGACATCCATTTCCAGTACCTGCAGCGACACCGATTCCTTGCCCACCAGCGAACGCAGTTCCGCGGCATTCTGCGCATTGCGCACCGCAGGGTCCCGCATGGTGGCATACACCGTGTGCCCGTGCCGCGCCAGCGTCTCCGCGATCAGCTTGCCGAAACCGGTGCTGGTTCCAGTGATCAATACAACTTGCTTGTCGGACATGAATCCTCCTGTGGCGGGCAGTATAGTGAACCGGAAACAGGGCGGGTGTAAAGTGAGTTCCAGGTGAAAAAACAAGGGCTCCTGACAGGCAGGAGCCCGGGAAAAAGATTTTACCGGCGAGGATCGGCGCCAGGCTACAAATTTACACGCTAAATGAACTGCCGCAGCCGCAGGTGCTCTTCACGTTCGGATTGTTGAACTTGAATCCCGCGCCTTCCAGCGTTTCCACATAATCGATCTCGACGCCATCCAGGTACATCGAGCTCATCTGATCCACGGCGACCTTCAACCCGTTGAAATCAACTACTTCATCGGAATCGTTCGTCTGGTTTTCAAACGCCATGTGGTATTGGAAACCGGAGCAGCCTCCACCGACCACGGCCACGCGCAAAGCCGTCGGCACAGGAGTCTGCATATTCATGATTTCTTTGACTTTAGTCGCTGCAACTGGCGTGAGATTGATCATAAACCCTTTAGCCTCCGCTCGTAAAAGTGATTTGCGAGCTTCTCCGTTCTCAGTATAACACAGCGGATAATTTGTGCCACCGCCTGTGCTTATCGTGCAATTCCCTTCCCGTAAAACCCGCTTCGTCCACGCGCAAGACAACCTAACGCGCTTCCTTTAGTATAGATGCATGGTAAAGCATAAAGTCACTTTGCTGCCGGGCGAAGGCATCGGCCCGGAAGTTTCCGCTGCCGTGCGCCGCATCCTTGATGCTTCCGGCGTGCACATCGAATGGGAAGTCCTGGAAGCCCGCGCCGAAAACACTGACAAAGCCACCACTGGCGCGGAAGTGTTAAACAATGCCGCCATCGAGTCGGTCCGCCGCAACCGGGTGGCCCTGAAAGGTCCCATGGCCACCGCCATTGCCGGAGGCGCTCGAAGCGTCAACGTGGCCCTGCGCAAGAGTCTGGAGTTGTACGCCAATCTGCGCCCGGTCAAGAATCTCCCCGGCGTCAAATCCCACTTCGACAACGTCGATGTAGTCATCGTCCGCGAGAACACCGAGGATTTGTACTCCGGTTTGGAGCACGAGGTCGTTCCCGGCGTGGTGGAAAGCCTCAAGATCATCACCGAGAAAGCCTCCACCCGCATCGCCAAATTTGCTTTCGAACATGCCCGCCGCATCGGGCGCAAAAAAATTCACGCCATTCACAAAGCCAATATCATGAAAATGAGCGACGGCCTGTTCTTGCGCTCCGTTCGCGCCGTCGCCGAAAAATATCCCGACATCGAGTATAAAGAATTAATCGTCGATAACGCCTGCATGCAAATCGTCATCGACCCTCAGCAGTTCGATATTCTCCTGCTCCCCAATCTCTATGGCGATGTGATGAGCGATTTAGCTGCCGGTCTGGTCGGTGGCTTGGGCGTCGTTCCCAGCGGAAACATTGGCGACGAGGGCGCCATCTTCGAAGCTGTACACGGCACCGCGCCAGACATCGCCGGAAAAGGATTGGCCAATCCAACGGCGCTGCTGATGAGTTCGATCCTGATGCTGAACTACATCGGCGAATCTTTCACCGCCGACCGTGTCGAGCAAGCACTCTGGCGCGTCTACCGCGAAGGCCAGCACCTCACCCGCGACTTGGGCGGCAAAGCCTCCACCAACGAATTCGCCGACGCGGTAATCGCCGCGCTACCGCACGTCTAATCCCACTTGCTTGCCACTGATCCAGTGCCACACTGGGCGAGCAAACCTACGCGAGCGCGACGGGCTAAAACTAGAACTTTGCCCGCGCCGCAATCTCTCGAATCTCCCGATTCTCAATGACTCGGCTGCGTATCTTTTCGATCGTCGCCTGCAGCATGGCCCGCCCCAAATCGCGCCCATCGACGTACATCCCCGGAAACGGCTTCAGTAGTTTCCCAATTGGCAGCAGCCATGTGTAAATCCTCGGTATCGACGCGGACGGCTTCGCGTCAATATACGCCGGCCGCCAGCAATCGGCTTGCACTAGCGCGATCAGGTCGGTTTCCACCTGCGCCTTCACCTGTGCCCAAAACATCCGGCTTCCGCTGTTCGTTCCACGCCCGCTGATGTAATGAAACGCCGCCCCCGGACACTGCAATTGAAACATTTGCGCAGCCGCCATCGTGTACGAGTAGGTGATCCTGCGATACTCCTCTTTGGAAACTTGCGTCACCGAAACGCCCAGGCAGTATAGGCACGCGTCAATGCCGTGAAATGCTTCCTGCACGGTGGAATAATCCAGAAAATCCTTGTGTACAAACGTGCGCAGCTTCGCATTCGTATGCATCAGCCCGCGCCGTGTAATCGCTCGCACTTCCTCTACCACCGGTGCCGCCAGGCAAGCCTCCAGCACCGCTCCTCCGGCCATCCCGGTCGCCCCAAAAATTAAGATTTTCATGAAGGTAACACCGCGCTCTAATTGGATGCCGCAGCATCGCTCCCGGTTCGATGGCGTAGCGTGTGCGCGGCGCGTTCCAGCGTATCCCAATTCAGAATTTTCATCCCGAATTCCGAGTCTCTGTGGCCCTCTGTGTACTCCGTGGTGAAATATCTTCTCTTCTAACTATTGTATTGACGGATGATGGCGTAGCATTCGCACGCGGCTTGTTCCAGCTTGTTGCGGTTCAGAATTTTTACCGACCCCCGGGTATAGTCGACAATTTCCTCTCGCTGCAGAATACCTGCCGCGAAGCTTACCGTCGGCCGGTCCGTCCCCAGCATCGTGGCGAGAAAATCATGGGTAATTGGCACGATTCCCGAGTCGACGCGGTCCTGAGCCAGCAGCAACCAGCGCGCAAGGCGTTCCTCGATTTTGTGCAGCCGATTGCATGCGGCGGTTTGCGCCACTTGCATCGCCAAGCCGGCCGAATAGCAACTCAAGTTCGCGCGTAGCTTCGGCGTCGATCGCAAAACCTTTCTCAAAACTCCCACTTTCACCCGAAACCCATCGCCCGCAATTTGTACAATCTCGCGAAGCGGGCTTCGGCGCAGGCCTAGGATCCCCGGCATTCCGGTCGCCCCCTCCTTGCCAACCAGTCCTGCTTCCACTGTTCTTCCATCCTGCAAGGCGACCACCAGGGAAATCAGTCCGCCGTTTGGAAAATGCACGAATTGGAGGGGCTTGTGAGGTTCGTGAAGACTCAAGTGGTGGGGAAACTCCATGAACTGCAGGTGCGGGCGTAGGACACGAAACTCTTCGTCTGGCACCGCCAGAAGCGGTTTATTTCGAACAGGTTTTCCGGCGGGATTGGTCCGCTCACCCGGTTGCGCGCCTGTAACCTTAATCATCAGCGGCCGTCTTCATCACGAAGGGTTTTATACCGTAACCCCCGTATTCACAAGAACTTTTCCCATCTGTAGTCTACCCGACATACAATGCCGGGGTTGTTTCAATCGCAGCGTGCACTCTTTCTCTTGCGGTTGCCCAACCCTCAGCGCTGCGCCAAACGTTGGTAGAAGATGCACTTTAATTCGCCGGGCCGAGGGCCTCAGTGACTCGAATTCTTTTAGCCGATCCTAATCTGCAAATACGTCTCTTGTTGAAAGCTTTGATTGAGGCTCACCCCGATTGGCACGTCTGCGCCGAGGTTGCGGATGGCCAGGACGCCCTGGATAAAATCGCCGAACTCAAACCCGATCTGGTAATTCTCGATTTTTCCATGCCACGCCTCAATGGACTGCAAGTGGCCGCCCAACTTGCCAAGACCTCCCCGGCTTTGCCAGTCATCCTGTGCACCATTCACAGCTTCCCCGAGATGATCACGGAAGCAAATAAAGTCGGCATCCGCAACGTCGTTAGCAAAAGCGAGGCCGTAGATCGGCTGATCGGCGTGATCGAAGCAGTGCTCAAGGGACACGGAGCAACCACCGGCGCCGCTCAAATCGAACTCCCGGGCCCGAAAGACACCCCCGGCGAAAAGCTTCCTCCCGAAACCAATTGAAGGTTTGGCCTAGCGAGAGGTGCCAGCCAGCCGGAGTCGACCGTTTTCCATTTGCCATTTACTTCTTCGATTGTTTCGCTGGCTTTAGCTGATATGCTGATGACCTAGCCCATGATCTCTCAAGCCGCCCTCAACGCCATACTCAACGGCCTCAGTGGAATTCTGTTGGCGTGTGGCTATATCGCGATTCGTTCCGGCAAGATGCAAATCCACAAGAGATTCATGATCTCGGCGTTTGCGGTCTCGTGTGCGTTTCTGGTTTCCTATGTGATCTATCACATACGGATTCATCAGGTCATCCACTTCCAAGGGCAAGGCTGGATCCGGCCGGTGTATTTCACGCTGTTGACCTCGCACACGATTCTGGCCATCGTGATCGTGCCAATGATCCTGATCACCTTGCACCGGGCGCTCCGGGAACGCTTCGACAAACATCGCCAGATCGCGCGCTGGACGTTGCCGTTGTGGTTCTACGTGAGCGTAACTGGCGTGATTGTCTATCTGATGGTCTATCAGATCTACGCGCCTGCACACCTCGCGGCCAGATAGCGCGGCATATCCGGTTTATCTAGCACCCGCCCGCCTCTGTGCCCAAGTGAGCCCCCGTCATTTCGAACGGAGTCCGGGAATGAGTCTTCTACCTTCTTTCCGCGCCTCAACGCCGCCACACCCCACCCTCACAAAAACCCGTCATTCCGAGCGCAGTCTGCGAAGCGAGGAATCCCTCTGCTCTTTCCTCGTTCCCCACCGTGCCTTCGCGAATCGCGTCTTAGGAGGTGGCGGCATCAGCCGCCACGCATAACGTCTGAAATGAATTGAGCTTCAGCCCTGAAGTTCCCGACTTGGTTTTCCTCTTGCGATGAATCAGCGCGGCAGCTTGTCGTACATCATCAAGCCGAGCAGGATGGGAATATGCATCACCGTGGCGTGCATCAACCACTTCGCCCGTGTATTGGTCTTCGCGCTGGCGGCCCACAAGCACACTTGCAGGCTCGCAGTGCACGTCACCAGCGCCCCGAAAAAGTACAGCACGCCCGTAAACCCCATCACCGCCGGCAGCAAACTCACCGCCACCAACCCGCTGGCATACAACACAATCTGCCGGAACGTCCGCGTGCCATCTTTGTCCACCACCGGCAACATCTGAATTCCCGCTCGCGCATAGTCCTCGCGATACATCCAACTGATGGCGTGGAAATGCGGAAATTGCCAGAAAAATAGAATCGCAAACAGCAACCACGCACCCGCATCCAGTTTCCCGGTGGCCGCGGTCCACCCAATCATCGGCGGAATCGCCCCAGGAATCGCCCCTATGAACGTCGCCCACACAGTGTGCTTTTTCAGCGGCGTATACGCCAGCAGGTAGCTGAGGCTGGTAAACACGCCCAGCATGCACGCAACGGGGCCAGCCACGAAATACAGGTCAACCGTCCCGGCCACCGCCAGCAGCACACCAAATCGCAGCGCCTCCGCCGGAGTCAGCAAGCCCGTCGGCAGCGGCCGCATCGCGGTTCGCCGCATGTGCACATCCGTGTCCCGTTCGATGTAGTGATTCAGCGCGGCCGTTCCCGCTGCGATCAGCATGGTGCCAAACACCACATGCATCATATGCAGCCACGGCATCGGGCCGCGCACGCCCATGTAGAAACCGGCGCCCGTTGTCATCAGCACAAGAAACGAAACGTCCGGCTTGGTCAGGGCGACATACGCGCTAAGCTTGGTTGGCGGCGCCAGCGCGGCGGAGCGAGAGCGAGCGTTGGACATTAAGCGGGCACCTCACCTTTGGTTGTGGCGAATAGCACTTCCCTTTTCCGCGGCACCAGCCGGTAACACACCAAGACCGTGGCCACCGACGTAGCAAAAAGAATCGCGCCCACCACCGTATGCACTACGGTAGAGATCACCACCGGCGGCAAGGGTTGCGGATCATCCGCGGAATTGATGCGCGCCCACAGCGCCACCAATCCCAGTAAGATCTGCAGTCCCACAATCGAGTGCAGCAGCTTGCGCGCGCGAATCATCGCCGGCACTTCCGGGAAGCGGCGCTTCAGCATATAAGCCGTCCACAGCACCATCGCCAGCACAATGGGAGCCCCGAAAATGTGCGGCTTCAGCGACAAATATTTGTGGCGAAAACCCGCGCCCATCAGTACTTGGAAAAAAATCACCACGGCATTGAGAATCACGATGGAATGAATCGAGGGATAACCGCTATCCACGTATTGCGGCAGGCTTTCCATATACCAGTGGCTGGTGCACACCGCAATGCACACCAGGATCGCGAACATAATTTCCGCGGTGCACGCATGCATCACCGGCAGCCAGTAATGCAGCAGCTTCAAAACCGTGAGGCCGCCCAGAATGCCTTGGAAAATCACTCCGCCGAGAGCCGCCAAGCCGAGATATTTCATGGAGGGCCGCTCGTCGTACTTCCGCAGCAGAAACGCCAGACCGATAATCAGCAATCCCAATCCCGCTGCGATGAGTCGATGCGAGTGTTCAAATGCGATTCCGCCCACCATTGGCGGATTTAACGTGCCATACGACAGCGGCCAGTCCGGCACCGCCAGCGCGGCATCCTCGGAAGTGACCAGCGCGCCTGCCGTGAGCAGAACCGCAGCCCAAGCCACTACAAACAGCGCGTACTTGTGTACGCCGGAATGATACGTAGCCATCATGAATTTCGGGCCCCAATTCCCGAAACACACATCATAACGCAAGGCGTGAACCCTGAACCGGGACGGAATTGTAGCAAGGGGAGCGCAGCCAAGCCAAGCAGCATTTCACCTGATGCCGCCGCATACCCCGTGGGCTTCGCCCGAGAACACCACCATTCCCCTTCGCAGACCCCAGGGTGCCCGGGACGTGTTTTCTAGTTCGTGGCACCTGAACTGGCGGCCAGTTTGCAGTGGTGGCGCGAGGGGTCACACTGAAAGTGAGATGGTTCGTTGTCCAAGGCCAAATCTCAAGGAAGAGCAATGCTTCGGCTTGATTATCTGTCGTGTGTGTTGACGGTGCTGTCGACCGTTCTCATCGGGAAAAAATTGTGGCACGGATGGGTAGTAGCGGGCGCCAATAGCGTGGTGGTGTGCATCATCGGGGTGCGCACGGCGCAATTTGGGTTTGTGCCGGCGAATCTTCTGTGCATCGGACTGTACGCAAGTAACCTGTGGAATTGGCGATTCAAGGCGGTGTGTACCGGTGCTGCGCGAAATTTCTGTGGCGAGTGTAGAGCGAAGGCGGCGCAAGTCTTCGAGCGGTTCCGGGGCGCCGCGGCGTAGAACGTGTGGTTCCATGAGTTTCGTGATGGATGTCAGGCTGTAGGAAGGACACTCCAGGGGCTGAGGCCCGATTCAGTTCAGACGTTATGCGTGACGGCTGAAGCCGACACCTCCTAAAGACGCGAAAAGAGCAGAGGGATTTTCTTCCGCGAAGAGCGCGGAAAGAGGCGGAGGTCTCACTCGGCGGACTCCGTTCGAAATGACGCGGCTTTGTCCGGTACTCAGGCCCGGCCGAATTTCATTGGCGATCGCAACGGTAGGTGAGAGTATGCGAGTAGCGAATGGGAGGACCAGGACCATGAAATATCGCATCGCCATATGGGCCGTCGCCGGTTTTGTTGTCGCGGGTTGTTGGGCGGTTTATGCCTTGCTATCGGGTCCCCCAGCGCTGAGTTCCGCCGACCCGCTCCTGCCGCTCGTTCGGCTAACTTGCCCGATCGCGCTGTTCAGTTTTTATCCACTGAGTGTTTATTTCGTTCTTGCGGCGAACGCAGCTACCTATGCTTTGCTGGGCATGGTTGTCCAGACCCTGCGCCACCGCCTGCAGCATGCAAAATAATCACGAAGACGCCAAGCCGGCCGGCCCTCACACCTTCGTAAATCCGTCCGCGCTCCACTGCTCTGCCCCCACTCCGTTGTGCACGAAAAATAATCCACTCGGATCATATTTCTTTTTGATCTCCGCCAGCCGCGCGTAATTCCCACCCCAATACGATCGTTGCCATTCGTCCTCAAAAAAATTGCTCTCCGACACATACGCCCCACCATCCGGTGCCACGGTCCGCAGTTCGTTCATGCAACGGTGCACCGAATCCGCAGCCTTCCGTCCCTTCGCCGCGTTGGGCTCGTGATCCGGAACGCCCGGATACGCCGGCCCTTGTCCATCCGCCACAATCGCCAGCGCAAATGCGCCCAACACCGCCGGGTTAGTCGCCGTATTTCTCGCCGCCTCGATGGCCTCCGCCGGCGCCCCCGCCAGCCCCTTATTAAAATGAAGTTCCACTTCGCTGTGCCGCGAAGCCGCGAACAATGCATTCGCCAGCCGTTCCTGCGAATCGCTTTGCAGCAACTTCGCCGGCAACCACAGCGATTCAAACCCATAAACCACCCAACCCACTTGCCCGCCGTCTCCGTTCCACCACACGTTGTTTGGGCTCGCCCCCGCTCGCCCGTCTGCGCGGAAAACATGTTGCCCATGTTCTTTCCGCCACTCCACGTCCCACCAATGCCGGGTCGGCATGGCCCCGATCTCTGGTGTGCCTTCGATCGAATACTCTCCCGGCGACCGCGCTACCCAATCCTGAAACGGCCGCCACACGTTTCGCGATTCCCCCGTGTCCATTCCCTGGAATACCATGCTCACTTCCAGCGTATTGTCCGGTGCAAAATGCGCCTGCTCGCCCCAATGATCGTTGAACAGCGCTTCGGCGTAAAAACTCACAAACTCCCGGATCAGCCGCCGAAACGCCTCGTCCGACGCCGCCTTCACCGTGAAATTCGCGCCGCCCGCCATCTCCGGCAGTTCCCGCACGCGCAGCGTCAACTTGCTCACCACACCGAAGCTGCCGCCCCCACCTCCTTTCAACGCCCAAAACAGGTCCGGATTCGTGCACGCATTGGCGATCTGGATTTTCCCGTCCGCCGTTATCACTTCCGCTTCCAGCAAACCGCTCGCCGCCGTCCCGTAATGTTTCGAGAAGCTGCCGAAGCCTCCGCTCTGGATCAGCCCGGCTACGCCCACCGTCGTGCACCCTCCCCCTTGCACATACCCGCCGCCCTTGGTGGTCACCGCATCGTACGCCTGCATCCAAATCGTTCCCGCTCCCACTGTCACCGCACGTTGTGCCGCCTGCGTGCCATCGCATCCCCGCGCAACAAAAGCCTCATGCATCTCGATGTCATGCATGTGGCGAGTCCAGATCAGCAGCGAATCCGGTGCGTTGGAGGTGCCTTGATAACTGTGCCCGCCGCCTTTCACCACCAGCCGCAAATGGTTTTCCCGCGCAAAGTTGACCGCCGCCGCAATATCCTGCGCGTTCCTGGCCGCCACCGCATACACACTGGGCTTCGTTGTCCACGCATCCACCCAGCCGAGCGTCTGCGTCAGCCCCGGCTGATCCCCGATGTAGTATGGATTTTTCAGGTTCGCAAAAACTTCGTTGCACTCGGCGCTTCCCGCGTCCGAAATGCATGCGCGCAGCGGAAAATTCACCGGAATTAGATTCCCGCCCACCGCATCATCCAACCGCTTCCAAGCTTCTTTCGAAGGCCAACCCGGATCACCCGGACGTTGCCTGCGGAACGGCGATCGCGCGAATAACCCACGCGGCGAAAACGGCAGCAGCGCCGCCGCCGCGCCCCTCTTCAAGAACGCTCGACGCTTCATGTACGACCCCAGCACGACAAGCCTCGCTTCGGTCGGACTGACGGGCTTTTTGTTTGGAACCTCAACCCAAAACCACTCCCGCGGGCTTCGTCCTTTTCTCCAGCAGCGTCACCCTCTCTTGGTGATTCATCGGCTCCCACGGCACCAACTTCTCGGCCAGCACATCCATCCGGCGCAGCAGCGTCAACTCCACGAACAGTCCCATAAAATCCAAATCCCGAAACACCAACGACCCCGACTCCCTCATCTTGTCCCGAATGCGCTCCAGATGCGCCGGCATCTCGGTCCAATGCAGCCCCGACCGGTGGTGATGACAGAGGTGATAACCCTCATTCATGAAGTTCACCTCGTCCACCACCGTCACTGTATTTACGAAATAATCTTCAGGATGTTCCGGATCGCAGAACGCGTGTTGCACCCACGAGGTAATCGCCATCACAAAATTCATGCACAGCAGCGGCACCAGCACGAACCAGATCCCGATCCTCCAGTCGTACACAAACACCGCCGCGAAATAAATAAAGTACCGCGTAATTCCCCATGCCACGCGCCTCTGGTTCTTTACGTCGCCTCTCGCCCGGAAATACGCGTATGGCACTATTCCCAGCGTGGTCCAAATATTGTCCGCAAGGTACCAAAGGAAATGCAGCCGCCTGGTCCGATCATATCCACTGGTAGCCACCGTATCGTCGGGTCCGCCATTCTCTTTATGGTGCAGCCGCACATGCACCGTCCGCCCCAGTTCCGGCAGGTCCCCATATAGATATCCCAGGAAGAATTCCACGTAGCGCCCCAACACCCGGTCGTATTTCTCCGCGAAGTACCCTTGCGGCCGGTGCGCCTCCATATGCTTCGCGCTGAACATCCTCACCGAGCGCTGAAACTTCGCGCCGCACAACGAAAGATAAAAGGCGATCACCAGCGCCAGCCGCGGCTTCCCTAGAATCAGTTGCGTCGCGAAAATGGGCACGGCCGTAAGCGTCAACGACACCATCACTCGTAGCGCCGGCGTATCCCGCGGGTCCCGCAAAACTTCTCGCCCCAGCCGCGCGAGCAACCGGTCATACCCGCGCGACACAAATTGATACCCCTCGCGCAAGGGTCCAACCCTCCCGAGCATCCGCTCCACTAAATACAATAAAAAGGAAAGCGACCCCTCGATCGATACCGCGGCAATGCTCGCCAAAGCCAGCGGCACAGACACGCACCGGCTCAGAACTTTGCCCAGGACCGCAGGCCGAACGGCGCGCAAATCCACCTGGGAGCGGGTGCCGCGCGGCACCTCGCCCAATTCCCCCGCCGTCAGCTTGCCCACAAATTGCATGTTCGGAGTTCTACCGCCAACCGCTTTTCCGCGTCCGTCATCCGCGAATCGATCCTACACGCAACTCCACCAACCCAACAACCCAATTCCCCGTAACAACCACCCGAAAAGAGATCCCTCGCTGCGCTCGGGATGACGGTTTCTTTTTTGGGGGGACTCGGTCGCTGTGTCGGCGTGCTGTGTTGGGGAACCACGTCTTGGCTCTACGCCTCCCCCAACCTTCGTCGCGCTGCCCGCCCCTATTTCAACTTCGCCACAATCACCGTCATATCGTCCGCCTGCTCTGGGCTGCCTGACCACTCTTCCGCCGCGATCATCAACGACTCCGCGATTTTCTTCGGCGGCGCCTGCCGCACCCGTTGCGCCGCCGCTTCCAGCCGCGACACGCCAAACTCCTCCCCATACGCATTCTCCGGTTCCACCAGCCCGTCACTATACGCAATCACCACGGCATTCAGCGGCACATCTACGCTGCCCTCTTTGTATGGGTAGTCGTCTACGACGCCCAACACAATTCCTCCCACGTCCAGATGCTGCGATTTGCCGTCCGACAAGCAGAACCCCGGCAAATGCCCCGCATTGGTGTAGCGCAATCTACGTGTCGTCAGATCGTAAATACCGATAAAAAAAGTGGCGAACCGGTCGTCGCCGGTATTCCGCACCAGATGCTTGTTCAGCCGCCCCACCAACTCCGCCGTGGTCAGCTTGTCGCTCCCGTCCGTGAGTAACTGGCTGCGCAACGCCGCCTGCAAACTGGCCATCAGCAGCGCCGCTGAAATTCCCTTCCCGGAAATGTCCGCAATCGCCAACGCCACCTGGGTGGGGCTCAGTTGAATGAAATCGTAATAATCGCCGCTGACGCTCCGCGCCGCCTTGCAGATCGCCTCGATCTCCACTCCCGGCACCGTCGGCAAATTCTCTGGGAAAAGCTGGTCCTGGACTTCGCGGGCGATGGAAATTTCGTTTTCCAGCCGCTGCAACTGGTTTTGCTCCGCGATCAGCCGGCTGATCGATGCCGTCATGCTGTTGAACGATTCCCCCAGCATTCCCAACTGGTCCCGCCGTTCCACCGGCACGCGTATCGCCAGGTTCCCTTCCTGCACCGCCTGCGTGGCTAGCGACAACTCCGAAATTGTCCGGGTCATCGCCCGCGTCAGTCGAATCCCGATGATCAGCGCGGCCAGCTCGATCAGCAGAAACACCGCGCCAATCAGTTTCAATTCAAATCCCTTGGCCCCACCCAATTCTCCCAACGACGCGAAAATCCTGTGATTCAGTTGCGACCGGCGCGCCTTGAAAAATGCGAACACCGGATGGTTCCGCGAGCGCACCTGCCCACTCACCAGATACGTCGCGTTCAATTGCGAGAACCCTTCCACCACCGGATCCAGCATCGATTGCGCGGGCAATAGTGTTCTTCGCTTGGTCATCACCCGCGCGATGGCCCGGTAGCGCCGGTCCCCGATGGGCACTGCCGTTTTCTCCGACGGCTCATTCACCGTCTGCCAAATCGTCAAATCCACAGGCCCCAGGTCCGGTGCCAGCCCTTCCAGAAATTCCGTGCTCACCGGCACGCTCAGCTCGATGATTTGCCTTCCCCGCGGCGAGTCCACGTCCTTCATCGCCACCAGCCACAGCTCCGCGCCCTGCTGCACCAACCCCGAGAACGCCCCGTTGTTCTTGCCCGCCACTTCCCGAAAATATTCCGGGTCCGCGCCAAAATTCACCACCAACCCCGGCAATTGTTTTTCTTCCGCCAACAGCACCTGGCCCGCCAATGCCCGGTCCATCGTCAACTCATCCATGTTCCCGGGCAGAGTGGATTCCGCGGCCGCGATGGCTTCGGCGGAATTGCTCAGCATTTCCAGGCGGTCGTGCACATCATGAAACAGCAAATACGCGCCTAACTGCGAATAGATGATGTCCCCGAGCAGGCTGGCGAAGATCAGCAGGAGAATAACCGGCACAACGGCGATGAACAGGTAGGCGACGATCAGGCGGTTGCGCAGGCTCCATAGCACTTGCGTTCGCCAGCGCGTCCAGAAGCGATAAAAAAGATAGACACCCGCCACCACACTCAGCAGTTCCAGCGGGAACAACCCCGGCATGCCGGAAAAGAAATCGCGGTCCCAGATTACCATCGCGCCCAGCGCACACACGATGGCGGCGAGCCAGTCCAGCGCGGAGAAACCTTTCCAGATGGATTTTGCCTGAGTTTCTTTTCCGTTCATGATCGATACATGTGCTTCAGCAACACTGTACCCGATTCACGCCGGTGACACGAGCCTGCCCTCAAAAAGTTCGCACCTTCGCCTCCGCGTTTCGCCTCCAACAAGCGCGACACTCCACTTTGTGAGCGGATAGCAGGTGGCGGCTTTAGTCGCCAAGCCTCGTCTCTTGCGCCCAAACAAAAACCCCCGTCATCCCGAGCAACGCGAGGGATCCCTCTTCGATTCCTGCGTCTTGCCGCAAATCCTCTATGTCGCGCGGCACTCTCTTCGCTTGCCCCGCGAGTCCCGACTCTTTGCCAGCGAATAGGAGGTCGCGACTTCAGCGCCACGTACAACGTGAGAAAGGAAAAGGGCTTCAGCCCCTGAAGTTCCCGTTTGTGAGCGCGTCATTCTCCCCGAACTTCTGTATTCCTCACCCGACTGTGGTGCCGGCTATACGTAAAGTAAATCACCAGCCCGATGATCAGCCAGATGATCAGGCGAGCCCAGTTCACCCAACCCAGTTTGTACATCATGTAGCCGTTGAACAGAATCCCCAGGATCGGTACCAGCGGCACCAGCGGCGTCCGGAACGGCCGAGGCTGGTCCGGCTTCCGATGCCGCAACACCATTATGGCAATGCACACAATAATGAACGCGAGCAGCGTCCCGATATTTACCATCTTCCCGATATCGTCGATCGGTGTAATGCTGCCGACGATCGCCGCCAGCAATCCCACCAGAATCGTATTCTTGTACGGCGTCCGGAATTTCGTGTGAATGGCCGCAAAAAACTTTCGCGGCAGCAGCCCGTCATTGGCCATCGAATACAGCACGCGTGTTTGACCCAGCAGCATCACCAGCATCACGCTGGTCAACCCCGCCAGCGCGCCCAGGGTAATGATGTTCGACGCCACGATCAGCCCGCGGTCCATGAACGCTTCGGCCACCGGCGCCTCTATATTCACGTCCTGCCAGTGCACCATTCCCGTCAGCACTCCGGCCACCGCGATATAAAGAACGGTGCAGACGATCAGCGACACGATGATGCCAATGGGCAAGTCCCGCTGCGGATTCTTGGCTTCCTGCGCCGTGGTGGACACCGCGTCAAACCCGATGTACGCAAAAAATATGTATGCCGCGCCGGCGCCAATGCCGCTGAATCCCATGGGCGCGAAGGAGTGCCAGTCGTTTCCCCAGTTGGACGGGTTAACGTACCGGATTCCCAACCCGATCACGAACAGCACCACCGCCACCTTGATCACCACGATCGTGGAATTGAAACGCGCGCTCTCTTTAATCCCGACCACCAGAATCGCGGTAATCACCAACGCCACCAGAAACGCCGGCAAATTGAACCCGATCTCTATCCCGAAAATGGTCGGCGCGTGCACCAGCGCGTGCGCCCGCTGCGCCAGTTCCGGCGGACTCGCCGCCATGATCGCATCGGCCTTATCCAGAAACGCCTGCGTCCCTGGCACTAGTGACGAATCCGCCGCTTGCGCCATCTGCCGCGCCACCAGCTTCCGCGCGGTCTCCAAGCCCGTCCAGTGGTCGTACGCCAGCCACAGCGGCATCTTCAAATGAAATATGTTCAGCAGTTCAATAAAGTGATTCGACCATCCCGAAGACACCGTGCTCGCGCCCATGGCGTATTCCAGCGTAAGGTCCCACCCGATGATCCACGCAAACAACTCGCCCAGAGTTGCGTAGGCGTAGGTGTATGCGCTGCCGGCCAAGGGGATCATGGCCGCAAACTCCGCATAGCACAGCGCCGCGAACGCGCACCCCAGCCCGGAAATCACGAACGACAGCATCAACCCCGGTCCCGCGTAGTGCGCGCCCAGCCCCGAAAATACGAAAATGCCGGCGCCAATCACCGCGCCGACTCCCAGCGCCGTCAACTGAAACGGCCCCAGTGTTTTCTTCAGGCTGTGCTCGCCGGTCTCTTTCGCTTCCGCCAGCAACTGCTCCAGCGATTTCGTTGCGAAGAGCGGGTTGCGCATGCAAACCCTCCTTGGTTCTTACGGCTTCCAGGACACACTGCAAATCCTCGCCCCCTACAATCTGATCCGGCCTTTGAACCGGCCACCTTCTGAGCCAGGCGGCCCTGTTTCAGCTCACCGGTGAGCCGCTGCGGCGGTGCCACAGCCAATACACCGGCACGCCCAGCAACACAATCAGCATACCCATCCCAGCGGTCTGGGTCTCATACAGCAGCAAAACCCCCAGGATTCCCGTCGCCGCCACTATATACAGCAGCGGCACCAAGGGATACCCAAATGCTCTGTACGGCCGCTCCGCGTTGGGTCTCCGGTACCTCAGTACAAAGATCCCCACAATCGTCAAAATGTAAAAGAGCAGCGCCGCGAATATCACATAATCCAGCAGATCGCTATAAACATTTCCGTAGGTCCCGTCGGGCTTGCGCGTTCGCAATAAAATGAGCACGACGATCCACATGCCTTGATAGCCCAGCGCGACGCCCGGCACGCCGTGATCATTGAGCTTGCCGGTGGCCTTGAAAAACAGTCCGTCTTTGGCCATTGCGTAGGCCACGCGGGAACCCGCCAGAATCAATCCGTTGTTGCAGCCGAAGGTGGAAATAATAATCGCCACCGCCATCATCGCGGCACCCTTGGCGCCAAAGATCGCAGACAGCGCTGCGGTGGCCACCCGGTCGTCCGGCGCGTTTTGAATCTGATTGAGCGGCAGCGCGAACAAATAAGCGAGATTCGCCAGGCAGTACAACGAAATCACGATGATGGTGCCGAAGGCCATCGACAACGCCACATCGCGCTTGGGATTTTTTACTTCCGCAGCGGTAAATCCGATGTTGTTCCACGCGTCCGCGGAAAACAGCGAACCCACTTGAGCCACCGCAAGCGCCAGCAGCAGCCCGTACCAACCGCTGGCCGCCGTCACCGTGGGCAGCAATTGCCGTAACGAGGCCAGTCCCGGCGAAATCACTCGCGCGCCGCGAATGCTCCAGAAGTGCGAAAAATTGTCGGCGATAGCCGCGTGGTTATGCCCCACGAAGATACACAGGAAAATCAGCCCCAGCAGCGACAGCATTTTCGCCGAAGTGAAAATATTCTGGATCCATTTGCCGAGACGCACACCCCGGGTATTCAGAAACGTCAGAAACACAATCATCAGCACGGCTACCAGCTGTTGGATCGACAGGCTGACCGCGAAGCGCGAAGAAAAATTAAGGGGAGGGATGATCCAGGTGTTCGGTGAAATCGAAGGAAACAGCACGCCGAGGTAGCGTGCAAAGCCGATAGCCACAGCCGCAATGGTGCCGGTTTGGATCACCAGGAACAGCGTCCAGCCATACAGAAAGCCCCACAGCGGGGAAAACGCCTCGCGCAAGTAAACGTATTGGCCACCCGCCTGGGGAAATAGTGCCGCCAACTCCCCGTAAGACAGTGCCGCCGCGATGGTCAAAACCCCTGTGAGAATCCAGGTGAGCAGCAATCCCCCCGGCGAACCGGTCTGCCGGGCAATATCCGACGCAACTAGAAATATCCCGGAGCCGATCATCGACCCCACCACAATCATGGTGCCGTCGAACAAGCCGATGGCCCGTACGAAATGGTGTTCTGCCTTCTCTGGTGTAGTGTTGACGGTGATGGACTCTGCCATGCCTGGCGCGCCTCAGTGCTTCCCCGCGGGCTTCGCGGCTTCCAGTCGCTGCAGGAATTGTCTGGCCCGTGCCGCGGGATCGTCCGCGCACACAATATCGCTGATCACCGCCACGCAATCGGCGCCTGCCTCAACGACCTCGGCGCCGTTTTCCAAGCGGATCCCTCCAATGGCAACAATCGGCTTTCGCGTCAGTGGTCGTAGCTGGCGCACCAATTCCGTCCCCACCACCGGATCGGGATTCGCCTTGCTGGTGGTCGCAAACACCGGACCAATGGCTACATAATCCGCCGAACTGGCCGCGGCAACCTCAAATTGCTGGCGGTTGTGTGTCGAAACGCCTACCCATTGCTCCTGCCCGGCAACCCTGCGCGCCTGTTCCACGCTCAAGTCGTCCTGGCCCACGTGCACGCCGTCGGCTTCCGCTAAATACGCCAGGTCTGGCCGGTCGTTCACGAAAAAAAACGCCTCTTCCTTGCGCGCGAGCTGCGCCAGTTGCTTGCAAATTTCCAGGGTTTCCCTCGCCGGGGCGTTCTTGGCGCGATATTGCAGCAGCCGTACACCGGCACGCATGAGCTGTCCGGCGATTTCGTAAGCGGGCTGGCGCAGCAAGGCCGCGTCCAGGATCACATACAGCCGGGGCATCACCAGCGCGCGTGCGGCGTTCATTTCCCGTTCGATGGCATGAATCGTTCGATGAAATGCGTATCCAGTTTTCCCGCCACGAAATCGGGATCGGCCAGAATGCGGCGGTGCAGTGGAATGGAGGTCTTGATCCCTTCGATTACAAACATCTCCAGCGCGCGCCGCATGCGGTTCACTGCTTCCAAGCGATCCCGCCCCTTCACCACCAATTTCGCCACCAACGAATCGTAGTACGGCGGAATTACCGCGTCCGAATACGCCGCCGAATCGACGCGCACTCCGGTGCCTCCCGGCTGCTGGTACGTGGTGATGCGTCCCGCCGACGGCACAAACGTCTCCGGATCCTCGGCATTAATTCGGCACTCAATCGAATGTCCGGTGAAGTTCACCGCCCCCACCGCTTGCTCCAGCCGTTCGCCTGCCGCAATGCGAATCTGCGCCTTCACCAGGTCCACCCCGGTCACAAATTCGGTCACCGGATGTTCCACCTGAATCCGCGTATTCATCTCGATAAAATAAATCGCGCCGTCTTCATCCATCAGGAATTCAATGGTGCCGGCGTTGGTGTAGCCGATTCCTTCCATGGCCTTCACGACTTTCGCGCCCATCTCTTTTCGGCGCTTGGCATCGATCACCGGTGAGGGCGACTCCTCGAGCAGCTTCTGGTGCCGTCGCTGTACCGTGCATTCCCGTTCGCCCAGGTGAATCACGTTTCCGTGCTGGTCGCCGATCACCTGAAACTCAATATGCCGGGGATGCTCCAGAAATTTTTCCATGTACACATCGGGATTGCCGAATGCCGTTTGCGCCTCGCTGCGCGCGGTCTGATATGCACTCAGCAATTCCTTGCCATTGCGCACCACCCGCATACCGCGGCCACCTCCGCCGGCGGCCGCTTTCAAAATCAGCGGGTAGCCGACGCGCTTGGCCTCCTGCGCCAATGCATCTTCGCCCTCCACCACTCCTTCGCTTCCTGGAATCGTGGGCAAGCCTGCGGTTTTCATTTCGCGGCGAGCCCGGTCCTTTTCGCCCATCATCTCGATCACTTCGGGTTTCGGCCCGATAAACGTGATCTCCGAGGCTTCGCACACTTTGGCAAAATTGGCGTTTTCCGACAGGAACCCGTATCCCGGGTGAATCGCATCCACGTTGGTGATTTCCGCGGCGCTGATCACCTGCGGTATGTTCAGGTAACTTTCGCTGCTACGTGGCGGCCCGATGCACACTGCCTCGTCGGCGAAACGGACATGCAGCGCGTTGCGGTCCGCCTCTGAATACACGGCGACGGTGGGGATGCCCAGCTCCTTGCACGCGCAGATCACCCGCAGGGCAATTTCCCCGCGGTTGGCTACAAGAATCTTTTGGAACATAGTCCGGTGGGCCACTTACCGCCGGCTCGGCCGAATGCCGAACAAGGGTTGGCCATATTCGACGGGCTGCCCGTTCTCCGCGAAGATGCGCAGCACTTCCCCGCTGGTTTCCGCCTCGATTTCGTTCATCAGCTTCATGGCTTCCACAATGCACAGCGTTTGCCCGGCTTCGATATAGCTGCCCACCTTGACGAAAGGCTCGGACCCCGGGCTCGGCGAACCGTAGAATGTGCCGACGATCGGCGATTTCACCAGGAACAGGTCCTCGCCCCCTCGCAATTCCGCTTCGGCGCTGCTCTCGTCGGTCTTTGCGGGCGGCGCCGGAACCGCTCCCGGCACGATGATTTCCGCGGCAGACCTGGGCGCCGGACCCGGCTTCCTCAGGCGGATTCGCAAATCTCCCCGAGAGTATTCGAATTCCTCAAGGTTGTGTTCGCTCATGAAGCGCAGCAATTGCTCGATCTGCTGAATGTCCGGCTCTTCAGCCGACCCACTTCCAGTAGCTTTCGACGGCTTTTTCCGTTTCATTTCCTGTAGTTTACAGTTCGATGAGATCCCGCGAGAGGCGGGTCAAAACTTCACTGCCCTGACCGTTCACTGCCACATCATCTTCGATGCGAATACCACCAACACCTTCGACATACACGCCCGGTTCTATGGTAATCACATTTCCTGCTTCAAGTCGAACCGCTTGCCCCCGCGCTATCCGGGGCCCCTCGTGCACCTCCAGCCCTAGTCCGTGTCCGGTGCTGTGCACGAAATAACTGTCCAGCCTATGCTTCTTCAGGACTTCCCGGGCTGCCGCATCTACTTCTCCGCAGCTTACTCCCGGCCGAACCGCCTCTCTGGCAGCCTGGTTGGCCTCCTGCACGGCATGGTACCACCCACGGATTCGTTTCGAAGCCGGGCCCACATGCACAGTACGCGTTATGTCGCTGCAGTAACGGCCGAGTATAACACCCAGGTCTAGCACCACCAATTCATTTTTCCTCAGTCGCTTGCTGCTCGGCCTCGCGTGCGGCAGCGCCGAGCGTTCCCCAAACGCCACAATGCTTTCAAACGAAGGTCCGCTCGCTCCGCTCTTCTTCATCTGATACTCAATCTCCGCTGCAACCTCCATCTCCCGCACTCCCGGCTTCAGCAGCTTCAGCGCCCCTTGCAACACTTCTCCCACCAGGATGGCCGCCTTGCGCATTACCGCCAGTTCCTGCGCATCCTTCTTCACTCGGAGCGCCTCTACCATTCCCCCGGCCTCGATCGGACGGCATTTGCGCCCGCTGGCGATTCGAAACGCCTTCAACTGCGAAACCGTCCATTGCTGCGGGTCGTACCCTACGCGATGCAACCGCCGTTGCGCCACCCAACTTCCCACCGACGGAAACAATGCGCCGTTTTGCGGTTGTATCCCGATTCCCGGCGACTCTTGCTTCGCCTGCGTAGTGAAACGCCCATCTGTGATCAGCGTGGCCCCCGCGCGGTCCACCACCAGCGCCCCCGAATCTCCCGTGAACGCGGTCAGGTAATACCAGTTCGCCGGATGGGTCACCAACAGGCAGTCCAACTGCCGCCGCTTCAACTCGCGCACCAATTGCTGTCGTCTGTTTTGAAAGGTTTCGCTCATAAAAAAATCGAGGAGACTAGCGTCTCCTCGATTCTAAATTATCCGAAGTTTCGCCGCTCGTCAGGCCCGGAGATTATCCAGGGATGATGCGCGGAGTCAGGAAGAACAGCAACTCAGAAGAAGTGATGTTCACCGACTGTTCCTTGAACAGGTGGCCGATGATCGGAATGCTTCCCAGCACCGGAACCTGGGTCACGCTGTTCTGCTGTTGGGTGATGATGATGCCGCCGATCACCACCGTGCCGCCATCCGCGACCAGCACTTTGGTCTCGGCCGACTGCGTATCCAATGCCGGGATGCCCTGCACGCGCGGAATACCGTTGTCGATCTGTGTGTTTTCCACCAACACGTCCATGAACACCGTGCCTTCCGCGGTGATTTGCGGAGTCACTGCCAGTTGCAACACGGCGTCGATGTACTGGACGGAAATGGTGTTGTTGATGGTGGTCTGAATCGGCACCTTGGTACCTTGCTTGACGGTGGCCTTTTCATTGTTCTGGGTAATGATTTTGGGCTTCGACAGCAGTTTGCCAACGCCCTTGGCCTCGGCCATCGAGATCAGCATATCCACGGCAAAGTTCGCCGAGCGGTTGCCGAAATAGAAGCCGCTGGACGGTGCGCCGGCCGGCAGGTTTACGTTCAACGGCAATCCGGTGCCCTGCGCGGTGCCGGTGCTGGACGTGCCGATCAGTGGTGGCTGCGGCAATCCGGTGCCAGTGGTGATCGGGCTGACGCCAACCCCGGGGTTGCCACCGAAGATGGTCTTGCCGCCGGAGGTGGTGCCCGCAAAGCCCCACTGCACGCCGATGTCTTGGCTGAACGACCGTGTTGCCTCGATCACCCGCGCTTCGATTTCCACTTGCTGGGACTTGCGGTCCAACTGGTGAATCAGGTTATCCATCGTCGGGATCACCGACGGGATGTCGCGGATGACCAACTGGTTCGAGCGGTCATCGGAGAAAATATCACCGCGCGCGGACAGGAACTTCTTCAGCGTGTCGCGGATGGTGGAGGCTTTCGCGTAGCTCAGCACGCGGGTCACGGTCACCGGGGCCACCGCTTCGGCTTGGGCCTTCTGGAGGTCTCGGGCGGTCTCCGCTTCGTGCTTCAAGGTGTCCTTGGTGGCCACGCGCAGCACGTTGCCGTTCAGTTGTTTATCCAGGCCGTTGTTGACCAGCACGATATCGAGCGCCTGGTCCCAGGGTACTTCGTCGAGCACGATCGTCAGGGTACCCTTCACGTTGGGATCCAGAACCACGTTCAGTCCGCTGATCTCATGAATCAGCCGGAAGAAATCCTTCAGGTCCACGTCCTTCAGGTTTACCGAAATCGGTTCGCCGGTGTAATGCCCCGTCGCCGGATTCATTGCTGAGCCGGCCGGTTGCTGCGACGCCAGGGTAGATGCCGCATTGTTGGCTTGCTGTACCGCCTGTTGCGCGGCTTCTTGTGCGCTGGTCCGCGCCGGTTCCGCTGGCTCGCTGATTGTCGCCATCGTCGCGGAAGTCTGCGTCAGTTGAGCCGGCAAAGGAAAGTGTTGCGATCCGCTGTTGGCCGCGGACGAGGTTTCTTCCTTCGCGCCATTCGAGGTGGCCGTTACCGAAGCGGGCACATTCGCATCCGCCTCCACCTTCAAGTACACCACCACCGCGTCTTTCTCGTGGGCGATCTCGTAGGGCGCCGAAACGGTCAGGTCAATCACCACTCGCGCCACGTCCGGACGGAACTGCGCCATGCGCACGCCCCGCACCGGAGCGGACACCCCGGCAATCGAGGTCTTCTGCACGCTTAGCCGCGCTCCCGTGAAGTCCAACACCAGCCGCTCGGGATTCGCCAATCGCACCGGATGAACGTCCAGCCGCCCCGCGCCTTCCACTCGGACGGCCGCGCGATGCGGATCCTGGGTCAACGCCACGCTGGAGATCACCGCGGCGGTGCTGTTCACGCCGGCGGATTCCTGCCCGCGAACGAGTGCGGGGCTAGCGCCCAGCATCAAGCCGGTCAGTATCAGGCAGCCACACTTTAAGGCCCGCCAGTTCGTCGTCATTGCTGTTCTCCTGCGCTGGGGTAAATTCTTTTGCTTACTTGGCGTTCTACTGGTTTCCCGAATGCGTCTTTGCCAATCTCGTCGAACGACACTCCATCCAATGCGATCTTCTGTACTTTTCCGTCATACAACTGATCGCCTTCCCTCAGAAAATACGTCCGGGACTGAGGATTCGTTACCACCGCGATCATCCCGTTGGAAGACTTCACAATTCCATCCAAGCGCAGCGAGGCCACTTGCAGCCCGGCCTTCCCCGGCGGCAGGTTCGCCGCCATCTTCGACGCCGCCTCTTGCCGGCTGGTCAAAGACTCAAACGGATCGCGCCGCGACACTTTGCCTTCTGCTTCTGCTCCACCGGCCGGCCCGCTGGCATCTTTCTTGACCGCCGGTTTCGCCGTCACCGGTTTGCTTGCCGCTTTCGCCGTGTGTTTCTTCGCCGCGGGCGCCGTCGTCTGCGCCTGTGCGCTGAAACCCACCGCTGTCAGCAGGGTTGCGAATAGCAGTATTTTCAATCGACGCATAGCTCGCTCATTCCCGCTCACGGTTTTCTCACGGGCGCTGCTGCTTTTCCTGCGCCCGCTCCTACCGGAGTCGTATCCGCCGGCTTGGTAAAGAAAGTAGTGACCGTAAATACGCCCGAAACCGTTTCTCCAGGCCGTATCGCATAGTGACTGCTGCCGTGACCGCTCTGGCCCGTAGGATCGTCAAACTGCAGGTCACCCACGTTGATGATCCGCGACAACCGGCTCAGCCTGGTAAAGAAGTCCAGCACGTTGAAATACGCCCCATCTACCTGCGCTTCGAAGGGCATCTCGTAGTGGTAATCCTTCGGCACGATGTTCTGCGCCGTCAACCGCCGCAGCGACACATTCGATGCGCTCGCCGCTCCTTCCACCTGGCGGATGAATTCGTCCACTTCTTTTTCTTCCGGCACGATGGTCTTCAACGTATCCAACTGTTTGTTCAACGCGTCCATCTGCTGTTTCAGTTCGCCGTAACGCTGCTTGTACACCTGCAACTGCGTTACTTCCTGCACCAGCTTGGATCTCTGAGTCACCGCGGCGTCCACCGCGGATCGTTCCTGCGCCACCGGTGAAACTGGAACATACAAACCCACCAGCACCAGGACCACGGCAATGGCCAGCGCCACCAGCCCCTGCATGATCACCGACATGTCTCGGAAAGGATTCGCCATGGCTATCCCTTATCCTCTCTTCGCCGGTGCCGCAGTGCTTGGGGCACTTTGACCCGGAGCGCTTGCCGCTTTCGTCTGCGGCGCTCCTTCCGGGCCACTGGGCGCAATTTCGGCATTGATGGTGAATATGAACGTCTGCACCCCGGCGTTTTTGTCGTCTTGCTTGGCTTCCTTGATCTCGATCTTGTCGAAATAGCCGGAACGCTTCAGCGCGGTGATGAAGTTAGCCACGGAGTTGATCGAAGCGGCCGCGCCTTCCATGGTGACCGCGGTGCCCTTCTTGCTCATCGAAGTCAGCCACAAATTCTCTGCCCGCGAAACCGTGTTGGCGATTTCGTCCAGCAGTTCCTGCCCGCCGGTGCGATCCTTCTGGAGTTGCTCGATGGTGCCCACGCGCTGCTGCAGCACCACCTTCTGTTTCTCGAACGCTTCCACCTGCAATTTGATCTGTTCCAATTCCGTCTTCTGCGCCTGCAACTGTTTGATCCGGGCGTTCTCTTGGTTCAACTGAGTCTGCCACGAGTGATAAAAGTAAAACAGGAACAAGCAACCCAGAAATAGACCGGCTCCGACGAACACCACCGGCATTGCTGCCCCAGTGTCCACCGGCCTCCGTGCGGCTCTTGGCCGCGTTTGTCCGAGTAAGTTTATGCGGATCATGGCTAGTCGAAGCTCCTCAAGGCCAATCCCACCGCGACCACCAACCGCGGCGCCAATTCCCGGATCTGGTCTTCACTGTGCTTCCCCGGGTTGATCAACACCTTACGGAATGGATTCAATTCTTCCACCGGCATGGCGAACTCTTCCCGCAGCAGGTCCACCAGCCCGGGCACCCTCGCCGTCCCTCCCGCGACCATAATCCGCTGGATGTTTTCTCCGCTCGCGGTGGCCCGGAAGAAGTCGAACGTCTTCTGAATTTCCAGCGTCAGAATGTCCGAGACGCTCCTCAGGATCTGCCCCTTTTGCTCGTCCGTGACGCTCGGCAAGGTCTCGCCCTTCTTCAACTTTTCCGCGTCATCGAAGCTCAGGTCCAATTCTTTTTGCAGCGCGTCGGTGTACTGGTTGCCTCCCACGCTGACGTCGCGCGTAAACAATGGTATGCCGCCGCGCACGATGTTGATGTTCATCACGCTCGCGCCGATGTTCAACAGCGCCACCGTCTGCCCCGCATCCGGCTCGTAGTTCACTTCGAAGCAGTTCTGCAGGCCGAACGCATCGATGTCCACCACCACCGGCGTCTTTCCCGCCTGCGCCAGCACGTTGGTGTGGTTCAAAATCTTATCTTTTTTCACGGCCACCAGCAGCACGTCCATCTGCGAGTCCATCGCTTCCAGCAACTGGTAGCTCAGATTCACGTCCGCGATGTCGAATGGAATATGCTGGCTCGCTTCCGAAGGAATCCGGTCGTATAGCTCTTCCTCGGTCATCAGCGGCAGCGGAACTCTCTTCACGATCACCGAGTGGCCCGACACCGATGTGGCCACGCTCTTGGTCTTGATCTTTTCTGTATCGAAAATCTTGCTGATGCCGTTGGCCACTTGCGGCGCATCCATGATCGCACCGTCCACCACGGTGTCTTGCGCCAACGCTTCCATGCCGTAGCTCACCAGCTCGTATCCGGCCTTGGTGGACTTCAATTCCACGGCCTTGATCGAACTGGAACCGATGTCCAGACCTACTAGCTGCCTGCTTTTCCTTCCACCGAGTAACCACATATCTTCGGCCTCTTTCCCTAACGCATCGGCGAGCCTAACGGCGCCGTGCCACCGCTTGGCTCATCTTGCGTTCCATCCATCGATCCAGGATCGTCTTTCGTAACTTCCAACGATTGCCTAGTTTGAACGCAGGGATCTCGCCTTCCGTGATGTATCGGTACAATGTGTCCGGGCTGATTCCCAGGTATTGGGAGGCCTGCCGTACGTTCATCACTTCGCGCGATTCGCTCACGAGGAACGCCCATCCTGTCCACTGAACTTCTGTGCTGATGTGTTCGCACCCGTTCGTTTCCCACTTCTGGACTCGTCGGGGGCTTGACCTTGGTCCCGTTATGTCATCCTGCACCGCCGACCGTCAAGCTCTTCTGGCCCGGAGTTGTCCTAAAAACATAGGCAGTCTTAGGCATTTGACCTGGTATTGTAGGCAGGTACCACAACTACTAGTCGCATCCCGGGAGCGAGGACCCTATTAGTGGTATATCCCGGCCAAAACCGCCTGTCCGCCAGGACGGTAATTCTTTATCCTCACCTTTTTTTCGTTTTTCCGCAATGTGCGCTTCCCGCCAAATAAATGCACTTCTGCTGCGGCGGCCAATTTATTTTCGCGCACCCCTTGCGCATCCTTATTTGCATTTGAAAACTGCTCGCTATACGCTTGCGCGGAAATTCCTTGTTGCGTCCCTGTGGAGATTGCGGATGAAGAAATGCCTTGGTATCACGATTTTGCTGCTGTGTCCTTCCTGCCTGTTCGCGCAGGAACTCCTGGTCGCCAATCAATTTGAGCACACGCTCCTGGTCATTGATCTCGAGTCGCGAAAAACGGTCGCGAAAGTCGGAGTGGACATTAACGGTCACGAAGTGATCGCTTCACCCGACGGCAAATTGGCCTACGTGCCCATTTACGGAAACTCCGGCGTCGGCAAGCCGGGGACAGATGGAAGCACCGTCGAAATCGTCGATATCGCCTCAGGCCGGGCCGTACACATTATCGATCTGGGGAAACCGGTGCGCCCGCACTGCGCCAAATTTGGTCCCGACGGCATGCTGTACGTTTCCGCCGAACTCGCCAAGGCCGTGGACGTGATCGATCCGCGGCAACGGAAAGTTGTTGCGGAGATTCCTACCGGGCAGGTGGATTCGCACATGTTCGTCATTACACCCGACGGTTCACGCGCGTATACCGCCAATGTGTTTGCCGGCAATGTCAGCGTTCTGGATTTGCACCGTCATTCCCTGCTGGCCACAATTCCGGTAGCCGCGGAAGTGCAGCGCATCTCCATTTCACCGGATGGCCGCACCGTTTACACCCACGATCAGAAAACGCCGCGCATCGCGGTGATCGACACATCGAAAAACGCAGTCGCAAAATGGTGGGACGTTCCCAGCGTGGTGTATTCCAGCGCGCCCACACCGGACGGACGTTGGCTCGTAGCCAATGCATTGGCGGGAGAATTATTTGTGCTGGATACCGCCACGGGACAGATTGCCCACTCCTACGACATTCCGGCTTCCTCCGGCGAAGCGCTGGTGGCCCCAGACGGCTCGCGCGCCTACATCAGTTGTCCGCAAGCGGGAACGGTGGAAATCCTGAACCTCAAAACCTGGCAATTGGAGCCTGCGATCCAACTCAGCAAAGGGGTCGACGGACTGGCGTTCGCCGCATCGAAATAGCGGCAGTGGGTATCCCATCCTTCGCGCCTTCTGCGAAACGTGGGGGAATGAGCAGCAGTAGCAGCGACGGAATGATAGTCTGTGGGTGGCCCATCCTTCGCGCTCTTTGCGAAGGGTGGGGGACCGCTGTAATAGCGGCTATATAATCGATGATCAAATCCCCAAGCCCCTCCACAGCGCATCCACGCGCGCTTTCGTAGCATCATCCATCAGAATCTCGTCCGGCCACGGCCGCGCAAACCCTTCCCCCGCCCACTTCCGTGTCGCGTCCACTCCCATCTTCGACCCGAAATCCTGCATCCGCGCGGCATGATCCAGCGTGTCCACCGGCCCCAACGAAAATTGCACATCCCGCTCCGGATCGATCGCGCACAACGCTTTCCACACCACTTCGCGATAATCGTGCACATTCACGTCGTGATCCACTACCACTAAAACTTTCGTGAACATCGCCTGCCCCAGCGACCAGATCGCGTTCATCACTTTCCGCGCGTGTCCCGGGAACGATTTGCGGATCGACACAATCATCAGGTTGTGCACGATCCCTTCCGCCGGCATCGATACATCCACAATTTCCGGATGGGTCATCTTCATCAACGGCAGAAACACCCGCTCGATCGCGTAGCCTATATAAAAATCTTCCTGCGGCGGCCGTCCCACAACCGTGGTCAAGTACATCGGATCCTTACGGTGCGTCACACACTCCACATGGAACACCGGAAACTCACCTTCCAGCGAATAAAATCCGGTGTGATCCCCAAACGGCCCTTCGGTCCTCATCTCGTTCAGGTTCACATACCCTTCCAGCACAATTTCCGCGTTGGCCGGGACTTCCAGGTCGTTGGTTTCGCACTTCACCAGTTCCACCGACTCTTTTTTTAGGAAGCCGCTGAACATCATCTCGTCCAGATCCGGCGGAATCGGCAAAATCCCTCCCAGCGTCGTCGCTGGATCGGAACCAATCGCCACGCTCACAGAAATTCTTCCCTCGGGATTCGCTGCCCGTGCCCGCCGGAAATGTTCCGCGCCATGCTTTTGTGTTTGCCAGTGCATTCCGGTGGTTCGCTGGTCGTACACCTGCATCCGGTACATGCCCACATTGCGCTTCCTGGTCACCGGATTTTTCGTGAACACTAGCGGAAACGTGATGAATCTTCCGCCATCCTGCGGCCAGCACTTCAGAATCGGAAAATCGAACAGGTTCACGTCGCTTCCCGTTCGAATCACTTCCTTGCACGCGCCTTCCTTCACCACTCTGGGAAACGACGAGCCCAACTCCATCAACTTCGGCAGCATCTTCATCTTGTCGAATAGCCCCTGCGGCGTTTGCATATCCAGGAATCCACGGATCCGCCCCGCCACGTCGTCCAACTTGTCCACTTCAAACGCAATTTCCATCCGCCGCTCGCTGCCAAACGCATTGATCAGCAGCGGGTAGCGCGAGCCTTTCGGCTTTTCGAACAACAGCGCCAGCCCCCCGGGATTCCCTTTCGGCCCCGGCAATTTCTGCGCCCGCTGCACCACTTCCGCAATTTCCAGCACCGGATCCACTTCCGTTTTGATCCGCCGAAGCTCCCCTTCTTTTTCCAGCTTGTTTACGAACTCTCGCAAATCCGCATATGCCACCGCTGGCCTCCCGGAAACTTCCACTCACCGGCACTCAACCGCACACACTAACACGCCCGTCATTGCGCGGGCAAAGCAAAGCCACGCCAAGACGCGCCACTGCTTCGACGGCCCGCAGTAAAGATTCTGTTAAAAGATGCTCATGCACTACGACGATGTTTTCGGCAGAGGGCAGACCCGCCAGCCTACTTGTCGTCTTGCCGATCGATTTCGCCCTGCTCGGGCGGCGCTTGGCTGAGCAGTTTCTCCGCCTCCGCCGCATCTTTTTCTCGCACGATCAATTTGATTCCGCCCACCGCATTGGACCACAGCCAATCCATGCGCACCACGTTGTCGTCCTGCAAATAACATTGGAATCCCGCGGAATCCAGTAAGCCTTTCTCCACAAACGCCGTGGGCATATCTCGATATTGCCGCAGCACCACCGGAAGGTTTCCCGGATCCTCCACCTCTTTCGGAAATTTCATTTCCGACGGCACCGGCATGTCTTGGCCCTTCCACTGCAGGCCCCGCTTGCGCATTTCCTCCCGCAACGCCACAAACGCCAAATCCGTCAGCGATGCCGGCTGTTCGCCCGCCGACGGCCGCACGATCTGGATCTGCAAATCCGTTCCCGACGGAAATTGAATTTCCCGCCGGATCGACAATCCGTAAATCGTCTGCACCCCTTTGATCGTGTATCCCGCGATTGGATTCGCCGCGCTCATCGCTGCGATGGCGATGGACGCTTTCTTCGACGCGTGCGGCTGGATAATTCCCAGAATTTCATTGTTGCGCACCGTTTCTCGCGCGTTGTCCACATCAATCACTCGCGCATACAGCGCCGTGCGCTTGCCATCCTTATAAACGATATTCGAAAAATCCAGCACCATCCGCGGACGAGAATATTTATCCGGCGCCTTCGCCGCGAACAGAATCGTCCCATTCACTTTCGTGCCCGGGGGCACCAGCAGCTCGCCATACGGCCCTTGGTTGCACTGGATGTTTTCCCCGCCCTTGCACAACGGATAGGTCACCGTCGCACTGACCGGATCGCCTGTGCGCGAGCGGTCGCTATACACCGGGCCATCCAGCCGCACGCTCAACGTCAACCCCGGCGCCAGGTCCGCCTGCCGCGACATCTTCACCGCTGCTGCGTGGGTCTGCGGCACGCCATTATCACGCTCGTCGAAAAAATGGTAAAACGCCGCCAGAAATCCGCTGCTCGCTCCGTTTTCGATCAGCAGCGTCTGTATCTCGAACGTTGGCGCGTACAGCAAATAATCCAGCGCCGTGTCCTGATACACGTCCTCCCGATTAATCTCCACGCCTTCTTGAATCAGTTCGTCGGCGATTCCTTCGTAGGCCACCAGCACTTTCGGTTTGATGTTGTAGCTGGAACCCATCACCGCCCAATGCAGCGCCGTCCGCCCATTGAAGTCCACGGCCTTCACGTCTGCGCCGTTATCGAGCAAGCTTTTCGCCTGCGCCAGTTGCGCCAGAATTTCCTGCTCCTTCGTTTCCCGCGTGGCTCGGTACAGCGCCTGAATCAGCGGCGACGCCGACGACATATCCAGCTGCACCACCGCGGGCGCCAGGTCCTCATCCGCCGGTTCCTGATCCTCCGCCACGTTATCCTCATCCGCGTTTTGCGCCTCTTGCGCCTTGCTCTTAGCCGCGGCCTTTTGCTTCGCCGGCGCTTGCGCATCCTGGGCCGGCCCCATCGCCGCGCTGGGCATGCCCACGCAGGCCACCAGCAAAATCACCAGCGTGGATAGAAGCTTCTTCCCGATGTGCATAGTTGCGATTCCCTTCAGATCATCTGGCTTGCAACAACGGAGCATCCTCAACCGGCGGCACGCCCTTGCCCATCCAGCGCGCAGCATCATCCCAACATTCCCCCGATTCATCAAGCCCAATTCCCCGCAGCAGGGTTCCTGATCCCAGCGTCTTGAGCCCAAACAAAACCACCGTCATCCCGAGCGGAGTCCGCGCAGCGAGGGATCTCTCTTCGCTCTACGTTACGTCACCGTCCCCATGAACTTGAGGGTGGCCCATCCTTCGCGCCTTCCGCGAAGGGTCGGGCTCTTACGCCCTAACGCCCAATCTGTCTTCCACTCGCCACTGCTGTACCCTATTATTCCAATTGAGGGCCCTCATGCCGCGCATCTACCTCGATCACAACGCCACCACTCCCGTCGACCCCGGGGTCCTCCAGGCCATGCTCCCCTTTTTCTCCGCCGACTTCGGCAACGCGTCCTCCATCCACGCCTTCGGCCAACGCGCCCGCGCCACCGTCGAAACCGCCCGCGAGCAGGTCGCATCCCTCATTCACGCCCGCCCGCAGGAAATCGTCTTCACCAGCGGCGGCACTGAATCCGACAACCACGCTATTTTCGGTGTAGTCAATTCAGTCCGTTCCAGTGGCCACACCGCCCACATCATCACCACCGCCATCGAACACGAAGCGGTCCTCAACACTTGTCAGGCTCTCGAGCAGCAGGGCGTCGCCGTCACCTATCTCCCCGTTTCCCGCGATGGCCTGATCGATCCGCACGAGCTTCGCAAGGCCATTCGCCCCGACACCTGCCTCGTCACCGTGATGCATGCCAACAACGAACTCGGCACCGTCCAGCCCCTCAAAGAAATCGGCCGCATCGCCGCGGAACACAACATTCCCTTCCACACCGACGCGGTCCAATCTATCGGCAAGATTCCCGTCGACGTGCAGGCCTGCCAGCTCAAGCTACTTTCCCTGTCGGGTCACAAAATTTATGCGCCAAAAGGTGTTGGCGCGATTTACATTCAGGCCGGCACGAGCATCCAGCAATTTTTGTACGGCGGCCACCATCAACGCGGCTTTCGTCCCGGCACCGAAAATGTCGCCGGTATCGTGGGCCTGGGCAAAGCCGCGGAACTTTGCCGCCTTGCGCTAGCCGAAGATTCCTCCCGGATCGGCGCTCTGCGCGATCGCCTCGAACAAGAATTGCTCGCGCGCATTCCTGATTCCCGCGCCAACGCCGTCGCCGCACCCCGCACTCCCAACACCTCCAACCTCACCTTCGCTGGCATCGAAGGCGAGGCCCTGGTCATCGCTCTCGATCTCAAAGGCTTGGCCTGTTCTACCGGCGCTGCCTGCTCTTCTGGCGCGGTCGAGCCCTCCCACGTGCTCACCGCCATTGGCCTGCCCGCCTCCGAAGCCCGCGCCAGTATCCGCTTCAGTCTCGGCCGAGCCACCACCGCCGTCGAAATCGACGCCGCCCTCGAAATCGTTCCTGCCGCCGTCGCCCAACTTCGCCAACTCTCCCCCACCTACAAACGCGAAGCCTCCGCCCATCCCTGAAGCCTCCAGCCTCCGAAGCACGCCATTCCGAGCGCAGTCTTCGCAGCGAGGAATCTCTCTTGTTCTGGGCACTTGTGCTGTTTTCACGCCCACTCTTCAGCCCCCGAACTTCCACCATTCTCCGTACCACGGTAAACTGTTCATTGCATGCCTGCGCAAACACAGCTCGATTCCCTGCCCCAGGCCGCCGCGCCACAACCCGGCCTCGTCGCCGTAGCCATGTCCGGCGGTGTCGATTCCTCCACCGTCGCCGCAGTGCTCCTCCAGCAAGGCCATCCCATCGTCGGCCTCACCATGCAACTTTGGAATCAGCGCCGCCTCCCCGAACTCCAGGGTAACGGCCCCGCGCAACATCGTTGTTGCTCCCTCGATGACGTCTACGACGCCAAGCGCGTCGCTCAGCATCTCAACTTTCCTCATTACGTCGTCAATTTCGAACAGCAATTCGAACAGCGTGTCGTGCGTCCTTTCGTCCAGCAATATCTCGCCGGACGCACGCCCATCGCCTGCACCAATTGCAACACCGACGTGAAGTTTGAGCCGCTCCTGCGCATGGCTCGCCAAATCGGCGCCGAACGCCTGGCTACCGGGCACTACGCTCGCATCCGCAAGGACCCCGTCACCGACCGCTATCAACTCTTGCGTGCCCGCGACGGTTCCAAGGATCAATCCTATTTTCTTTGGGGCCTGACGCAGGAGCAGCTCTCCCGCAGCGATTTTCCTTTGGGCGAACTCACCAAGGAAGAAGTGCGTCACCTCGCCCGCAGCGTGAATCTCCCCGTCGCCGATAAGCCCGAGAGCATGGAGCTTTGTTTCGTGCCCAACGGCAACTACGTCCAATTCATTCACGCCTACGCCCGCGAAGACGGGCAGCCACTGCCGGAGAAAGAAGGCGACATCGTCACCGAAGACGGCACTGTGCTCGGCCGCCACTCCGGCGTGCACAATTACACCGTGGGACAGCGCAAAGGTTTGGGATTCCCCACAGGTAAACCGATCTACGTGTTAGCCATTGATCCCGAAAACAATCGCGTTATTGTCGGCGATGATGATTCGCTGCGCGCAACAACACTGGAAATCGAAAATGTAAACTGGGTGTCCATCGAAGAGCCCGCCGCGCCTCTGCGCGCAAAAGTAAAAATCCGCCACAAACACGAACCAGCCGACGCAAGCGTGGAAGCGCTACCTGGCTCACGCGCGCGCATTATCTTCGACACTCCCCAGCGCGCCATCACTCCAGGCCAAGCCGCAGTAGCCTACGCCGACGACACAGTTCTAGCCGGTGGCTGGATCAGCGACAAGCAGTAAGTCGCGGAACGTAAACGCGAACTAAGGGTTCGCGCAACGACGCGCAACTAACAACAATTTGCTTTACTGGAAAGAGTTCCGGGAGTCTAGGTCTCTCTGCGAACAGTGTGCTCCGCAACGTTTCTGCTCAAATAAACAACTCGTCTTCCTGCTCCAACGTCTCCGCGCTGCTTTCGCCCTTCCCCCGCCGCGCGCGCAAAAAATCCAATCCAATCTTAATTCCATGCACCAACGCCGACGCCTTCTGCACCGGCCCTAGAAAATTCCGCCGCACTTGCGTGCCCGCGTCTTCCACCGCTTCCAGCGTTCCGGTCACAATGCGGTCGGCCCGCACCAGTTGCCCCCGCAATCGGTCCGATGCCTCGGTAAACACTTTGTCCAATTTTTGCGCCTGCGTCCGCGCCAGATACACCACATGCGACGCATCGTCAATCAAGTTGGTCAACTTCGGTTGCGCATCATCCAGCATAATCTGCGTCCGCGTCAGGATTGGCCCCAAACGCGAATGCAGATCGTCAATCATCCGGTTGATCGATTCCGTGGTTTTCTTCAGTTGCAGAAACAGCCCGATCAGGATGGATACTTGTACCACTAACGCGACCGCCGCCACGATGCTGAAAATTTCAATGGTTACGGACATTCACACCCCACCCTTTCCCACACGGATCGCAACGCCTTCGCGACCACCTCGCTTACGACTTCGATTCGCGCAAAAATGCTTCGCGCCCGGCTTCCACTGCTGCCGACAGGGTGTCCCGCTTGCGCGCCGCAACGTCTTTGCCTCGCTCGATCAACTCGTCGGCACGGTCACGAAGCTCACGAGCTTTTTTCTGAGCAAATTCACGGCCGTCATCGGCGCGCTTGCTCAGATACTCGCGAGTCTCTTCGCCCGACTTCGGCGCGAACAGCACGCCTAACAGTGCCCCGATACCAACACCAACTAGGAAATAGCTAACTTTGGAACCGACGCCATCAGCCATGTTAACCTCCACAAAAAAAGTAGCATAGCACTCCGTTCGCCGCAATACACCCTAACCGCCATGACCTCGTATACCGGTTAACTCAATCCGCCGTCCTTTTCGTAATGCTCCACAATCTTCTCTGCGCTCTTTCGTGTCACTAATCGACTCAATTCCTCTATACTCGCCCGGCGCAAGTTTGCGATGCTCCCATACCTTTGCAACAATTTCTGCGACGTCCGCGGTCCGATCCCCGGAATCTCCAGCAGCGCTGTGTGCGTTTGGCGCGCTTGCCTCCGCTGCCTGTGAAATGTCACCGCAAAACGGTGCGTCTCATCGCGAATCTGCTGGATCAGGTGCAACACCGGTGAATGGCGGTCCAAAACGCATGGTTCGTTTTCCTGGCCCAGCACATACAAAATCTCTTCCTTCTTCGCGATGCTGGCCATCGGCTGGTTGATAATTTGCAACTCATCCAGCGCCTGTGCTGCCGCGTGCAATTGTCCCAGCCCTCCATCGATCAGGATCAGGCTGGGCATCGGCTTCTGTTCGTCTTGCAACCGTTTATACCTCCGCGTCACTACTTCATGCATGCTGGCAAAATCGTCATTCTCGCTCCGCGGTCTTCCGGCGGGTCCCGTGTCCCCACGAATGATAAATTTCCGGTAATCCGATTTCTTCATTCGGCCGTTTTCCCACACCACCATCGACGCCACCGTGTCCGTCCCCTGGATATGGGAAATATCAAAGCTCTCGATGCGCTTCGGTTCCTCCACCAGTCCCAATGCATTCTGCAACGCCTCGGCAATCGCTTTCGACGTCGGCTTCATCACCCGGAATCGTTGTTCAAACGAGTGTTTCGCGTTGTTCTCCACCAGATCCAGAATCGCCGCTTTGCTTCCCCGTTGCGGCGTGAAAATTTCCACCCGGTGTCCTGCGCGTTCGCTCAGTGTCTCCTGCAGCAACGCGCATTCTTCGAACTCCAGCGGCACGTGGATCTTCTTTGGCAGGTATTGCGCTTCCAGATACAACTGTTTCAGCAGCGACGCCACGAATTCGTGCGGCTCAAACGCTTCCAGTTCTTCCCAGTAAAATTCGCGCCGGTCCACGATGCGGCCGCCCCGTAAATGAAACACGTTCGCCGCCACCAGCGGGGCCTCCGCGTAATATCCCATCACGTCCGTATCGTCCCCTTGCGCTGCCGCGATTCTTTGCCGCTCCTCGATGTCCTCCATCGTGCGCAACAAATCCCGGTAAGCCGCCGCCTCTTCGAAGCGCTCCTGTTCCGCCGCGGCCATCATCCGTTCTTCAATGCTCTTCATCAGGTCGTGCCGCCGCCCTTCCAGGAACATGCGCACGTCCCGCACCGCTTCCGCATACCGCTCGTCGGTGGTCAGCCCGGCCACGCACGGCCCCAGGCACCGCTTAATATGAAACTGTAAACACGGCCGCGGATGATTCTTCGTCAAATCCACGAAGCACGACGGCACCATGAATCGTTTGTGGATGAAATGCAGAATCCGCCGCGCGAGGCTGGCCGGAAAATACGGCCCAAAATACAGCGCCCCGTCCTTCTTCACTTTTCGCGTGAAATACACTCGCGGGTATTTTTCGCCCAGGGTCAGCTTGATGTAGGGATAGGTTTTGTCGTCCCGTAACATCACGTTGAATTTGGGCTTGTACTGCTTGATCAGGTTGTTTTCAAGAGCCAGCGCCTCACGCTCGTTGGCGACCACAATGGTTTCAAGGTCCGCAATCTCCCGCGCCAGCGAACCGGTTTTCGCGTCCATCCATCGCGATTCCAGAAAATACGAACGCACCCGGCTGCGCAGCGAACGCGCCTTGCCCACATACACCACCGCCCCCGCGGCGTCTTTAAACAAGTAGACGCCAGGCGCCTCCGGCAACAACGCGGCTTTTTCCCTGGGTTCCATGCTTTCTAAGGTTCGATGCTTTCTAGGGCTCCATGCATCTTAGATAGGAGCCACCAGCCCCACATTAATATTTTAAGGCCACTCTACATTCGATGCGAATTCCCCGCCAACCCGGCCAGCAAAAAAGCATCGAAGAGAGATCCCTCGCTGCGCGGACTCCGCTCGGGATGACGTTTTGCTGTCAACACGGTGGGATCGAAGGGCCTAAATTCGAAAGGCGAATCTGGGCGACGGCGATGACGGCCTTGTTGGGGCGGACTGCGCCTCGCCAACACTACCCCCCACCGACTCGTATATACTCTCCATGGCCGTAACTCACGGCCGAACTCCCTGAGAAAAGAGGAATCCCCAGTGAACGCAACGTACCTTCTCCGGCAAGCCTCGGCCGCTCTGCTGACGGCTGCCCTGCTCTGCCCTGCCATTACCGCAGACGAGGGCATGTGGACTTTCGACAACCCTCCCACCAAGCTGCTCCAGGAAAAATATCACTTCACTCCCACGCAACAATGGTTGGATCATCTGCGTCTCTCTTCCGTCCGCCTCAATGACGGCGGATCCGGCTCCTTCATCAGCCCCCACGGCCTGCTGCTCACCAACCATCACGTGGCCCTCGGCCAACTCCAGAAAAATTCCAGCGCCGCGCACGACTACGTCCGCGACGGCTTTTACGCCGCCACTCCCGAAGAGGAAATGAAGTCGCCCGACCTTGAAGTGAACGTGCTGGTCTCCACCGAAAATGTCACTGATCGCGTCAACGCCGCGGTCAAGACCGCCAAGACCACCGAGGAAGAATTCGCCAAACGCCGCGCCATCATCGCTGACATCGAGCGCGAAAGCACCGACAAGACCGGGCTGCGCTCCGATGTGGTCACCCTCTATTCCGGCGGCGAATATTGGCTGTATCGCTACAAAAAATACACCGACGTCCGCCTGGTCTTCGCCGTCGAGCAGCAAACCGCCTTCTATGGCGGCGATCCCGACAACTTCACTTACCCGCGCTACGACCTGGACATGGCCATCTTCCGTGTCTACGAAAATGGCAAGCCCCTCGACACCAAGGATTATTTGAAGTGGAACGCCAAGGGGGCCGGCGATGGCGATCTCGTATTCGTCTCCGGCAATCCCGGTGGCACCGAACGCCTGGTCACCTACTCTTACCTCGTCAATCTTCGCGACAATATTCTTCCCTCTGTTATCACCGCCTTCAACAATCGCATCGACGTGCTCAACAATTATTCCGCACAAGGCCAGGAGCAGGCGCGCCAGGCCATGACCCTGATTTTTGGCCTGCAAAACGGCCTCAAAGTGTTCAAAGGCCGCCGCGATGGCCTGCAAGACAAAAATCTCATGGAGAAGAAACGCAAAGAGGATGACGACTTCCGCAGCAAGGTGGACGCCAATCCCGAGTGGAAGAAAGACTATGTCACGGCCTGGACCATGGAAGATGAAGCGCTCGCCAAGGAAGGTCCGCGTTTCAAACAGTTGTTCTTCCGCGCTACCGATTCCTCTCTTGCCACTTTAGCTATTCAAATCGTTACTTACGTCGCCGAAGTGAAGAAGCCCGACGGCGAACGCCTCGATGGCTTTCACGATTCGCAACTCGATTCATTGAGGCATCGCCTGTTCTCTCCTGCTCCCATCTACCCGCAACTGGAGATCGCCCGTATGACCGGAGCGCTCACCCTCGACGTCAAGCAACTCGGCCCCGACGATCCTTTCCTGAAAGCCGTCCTCGATGGCCGCACTCCCAACGACGCCGCCACGCAACTCATCACCGGCACCAAACTCGCCGACCCCGCCCTCCGCAAGTCTCTCATTGAGGGCGGCCAGGCTGCCGTCGCCGCTTCCACCGATCCCATGATCGTCATGGCCCGCCGCGTGGATCCCATCCGCCGCGAGCAAATCAAGTGGTTCGAAGACAACGTCCAGAGCGTCGATCAGCGCGCCGGCGAATTGCTCGGCAAGGCTCGCTTTGCCGTGTACGGCAAGAACACGTATCCCGACGCCACCTTCACTTTGCGCCTTTCCTATGGCCAGGCACTCGGCTATCCCATGAACGGCACCGTCGCGCCCTACAAAACCACGATGTACGGCCTGTATGATCGAGCCGCCAGCTTCAACGACAAGCCACCCTTCGATCTTCCCAAGCGTTGGGTCGAGGGCCGCGATAAACTCGATCTCACAACTCCTTTTAACTTTGTCACCACCAACGACATCATCGGCGGAAACTCCGGCTCGCCCGTGGTCGATCGCAACGGCGAAATTGTCGGCCTTATTTTCGATGGCAACATCGAATCCCTCGTCGGCGATTTCGTCTACGATTCTTACCAGAACCGTGCGGTCGCCGTGCATACCGGTGCCATGACCGAAGCGATGAAGAAACTCTACGGCGCCCAAAAACTGCTCGACGAAATCATGGGCCAATAAACCGGGCAACTCGCCACAACTAACGTAGAATCGGAACAGGAGGAGGAGGTATCTGCGTTGAACGGGAGAAGCGCCCTGCGTGCCGCTATTCTAACTGGTTTGGCCACGCTCTTATTCACGGTGCAGCACGTTTCCGCGCAGAATCCGCAACCGCCTCCTCCTCCACCTCCGTCCAAACCGCAGGACGCCCCAAAGCCCGCGCCCGTCGGCGATTCCGATGCCTCCGCTCCTTCCGATCAGCCCAAGTGGGATCCCCTGCGCGCGGAACGAGACGTCGATGTTGGCAAATATTACTTGAATAAAGGCGATTACGATGCGGCCATCGACCGTTTCATGGACGCCGCCGACAATAAACCCGGTTTCGCCATTCCCTACCGCTATCTCGGGGAAGCCTACGAGAAAAAAGGCCAGAAAAAACCTGCCGTCAAAGCCTACCAGCGTTACCTGGACCTCTATCCCAAAGCCGAAGACGGCGACAAAATCCGCAAAAAAATTGAAAAACTTCACAAGGAAATCGACAAGGAAAAGCCGCTAGGCTAGCGCGCCCGTGCTCATCCGCCTGCTCGCCGCAGGCAGGCTCGGGATGACGCTTCTCTCTCATAAAAAATTACTGTGGAGGCTGGGCCCGTTGGGAGAGGAAGGTGTCGCGGCAGCGTTTGGCCTCATCGAGTAGGGCAGCGAATTCGGGAGTGCCGCGAAGGCTGGCAAACAAGGAATCGCTTTGCAGGCCAGAATAGGCACAGAAGTGATTATCGACAGCGCTGCGGAGCATGCGCAGGGCTAAATCTTTTTGGCCGCAAAAGAGTGTACTTCCAGCAACTACATAACGAGGCTCGGGGTCAGGATCGGCAAGCTGGCTAGCAGCATCCTGTTGAAAAGCCTTGTCGATCTCCGCGGAAGGACGCTTCTCCAGATAAGCCAATATGGCTTTCTCGTCAGGGTTGTTTTGGGCGAATTCCTTGGCCTTGGCCAGATTGCCCTCGCGCAAATAATAACGGATAAAGTTGGAGCTGGCCCACTGCGAGCCGGCATCGAGTTGCAGGAAGTCGAATGCGCGCTTGTAGTCACCGAGCTGATCGAAGGTAAACGCGCAGGAACGCAGGAAGAAATTGCCGGGGTCGAGGGACAGAGCGGTGTCGCATTCGCGAGCGGATTCTTCGGTGGCGCCGCCATAGCGCAGAACGTAGGACAGGGCAAAATGCGCATCAGCACTTTGCGGGTGACGCTCCACCAGAGTTTTGGCGTCGCGATAAGCCCTGACCAAGTCACCGCGTTCGGTTTGGTTGGTGATCAGTTGGCTGGCCGGCGCAATGAAATTGGGGTCGAGAGCAATGGCGCGCTCGAACGCCGCGTTGGACCGCTGGAAGGCCGGCTCTCCGCCATCGGAGTAGGCCGAATCATAGTGATAACGAAGACCGAGAGCCAACCACGCGGGGGCGTAGGAGGAATCCAAACCCACGGCTTTTTCGAGCATGGTGATGGCTTCTTTGTTTGGCCCAGGATCGTGGGGAAGCGCAATGCTGCGCAGGTAAAGATCGTAGGCCTGCTCGTTCTTCGGGTGAGTGGCGGAATCGCCGGAATCGCTGCCCGCCCCGAGTGCGGGAATCAGGCCTTGGCGGACCCGGTTGGTAATCTGACTGCGCATGGCGATCAAGTCAGAAGCGGCGACGGTCATGGTGTCGCGCCAGAGGGTGCGATTGTCCTGAACATCGATGGCTTCGAGAGTGATCTGGAGCTGATCGCCCGCCTTGAGATAGTGGCCGGTGACAATGTCGGAGACCCGCATTTCGCGTGCGACCTGCTGCAGGTCGAGATTGGCGGGATTGTATTTACTGGTGGTGGCGAAAGGCCGGATGGAGAGCGAACGGACGTACGAAAGAGAGGTGGCGATTTCATCGGCGAGAGCGAGACGGAGGAAATCGAGGTCAGCAGTGTGTTCGACGTTTTGAAGCGGAAGAACAGCGATGGCACGTTCGCTGGCGGAAACGGTGGCGGGCATAGAATGCTGACGAGACTGCCAGAAAAGGAAAGCGAGGATGACGGCGACCGCACCAGCGGCAATGGCCCCAACGGTCTTCAGATAGGAACGGCTGGCGGGCGCAAGGGCGGAGGCGGTTTTGGATTGAGGCGGCGGCTGTGCGGCGGTGGTTAGCGCGGGTGCGCCGGAGGAGGGGGCCATCGTTGGCGTCGAGGCAGCGGGCAGCGCGGGAGAAGACGGGGGTTGGGAATGGCTTTGCGCCTCGGCAGCAATGGAACGCGAACTGGCAGCGATGACTCGGTCGGTATCGGCGTCGCGTTTCAGCCGCAGCAACTCGGAACGCATTTCCGAAGCGTGCTGGTAGCGGAGCTCGCGATCCTTTTCGAGCGCTCGGTGGATGATGTCCTCGAGTTTAGGAGGCATTTGCGGATTGAGCCGCAGCGGAGGAACGGGAGCTCGGTTGAGGATGGCGTCGAAGATGGTGGCGGTGCTGTCGCCGCGGAACGGCAACTGGCCCGTGGCCATCTCATAGAGGACGGTGCCAAAGGAAAAAAGGTCGCTGCGCGAATCGATGTCTTTCGCGCGTGCCTGTTCGGGGGACATGTACGCGACAGTGCCGAGCGTGCTGCCGGGGCTGGTGAGCTGGTCGGAATCGACAGCCACGGTGGCTTGGGTGTCAGAGGAGGAGCCCGATTTCGACGAGCTCACCTTGGCGAGACCAAAGTCCAGGATTTTGGCGTGACCCCGCTTGGTGATGAAAATGTTGGCGGGCTTGATGTCGCGATGAATGATGCCCTGAGAGTGCGCAGCATCGAGGCCGTCGGCGATGTCGATGGCAATGGTAAGGAAAGTTTCGTTCTCCATGGGCGAGCCGGCAATGGCGTGCTTGAGGGTCCGCCCATCGAGAAATTCCATGGCGATGAAACGATTGCCTTCGTGCTCGCCTATTTCGTAGATCGTGCAGATGTTGGGATGGTTGAGAGCCGAGGCCGAGCGGGCTTCGCGGCGGAAGCGTTCGAGGGCCTGGGGATCCTTGGCGAGGTCGTCGGGTAGAAATTTGAGAGCGACAAACCGGCCAAGCTCGGTGTCTTCGGCCTTGTAGACCACACCCATACCGCCGCCACCGAGTTTTTCCAGAATGCGGTAATGGGAGATGGTTTGACCAACGAGAGATGAAGGCTCAGGCATTCTTGCGGATTTTAGATAGGCCGGAGAGCCAAGTCAACCAAGGCGGCCTTTGCCAATCCAAAATCCCGGATTTTCCCTGGCTCCTGGTTGGTGACAACAGCTGTCCATCTTAGATTGCGGGCAGATGGCAAGTTCAACGAACTGCGGTGGTTGCCTTGTAGACGGAACGCAGTAGGCCCGCAGGTAAGTTACGGAGGCACTTAGAAGGCGAAACGAACACCCACTGTCGGAGCAATGTTGCTGTCGTGGTAATAGGGGACGCCGGGGCCATGAGGAATGGCGATGGCCAGACCGTTGGTTACGTAGGAACCGGCAATTCCGGCAAAACCGTCGAAACGAGGGGTGAAGTGATGATCCACATAGAATGACCCCTCGTTAAGGGAGCCCGCGCAGGAACTGCGGAAACCGGCTGCGGGTGAGCAGGTCGACGGAACACGAAAGTCGTTCTGCCGCTGTTGATACCACGCCCAAGTGAAGTCGGTTTTGCTGTGGTAGGTATATTTCACGCCCGCCCACCAAATCTGCACCAACTTTTGAGAATCAAGATTGTTGTCTTCGACCCCGCTTAAGATATAACCGCCCTGGTCCGTGGCGCCCACGCCCAACGGATTCAACGGGTTGTTCTGCCAGATGTATTCGTAGCCGGCATAAAACTTGAAGGGGTCCCACGTGTACTTGATAGCGCCCATAATGGCGCTGTTGTCGGTCACGATGCCATATAGGGTGTTGTTCGTGTCGATCAGATTGGCCCCGGTAATGGGGTTTGTATTGATGCTGTTGGTGGTCGACTGATATGGCGCCGCCGGACTTTGAGGGCCCAACAAGGGGTTCAATACGCTAATCGCCTGGTTGTAATGTTGGAAGACCACGTCGGCAGAGAATCTGCCGTGGCCTCCGCCGACGTCGAATCCATAGGCGTTGTTATGCGCCTCTTCCGGCGTACAGGTGGCGGCAGTCCAGGTTGCGGAGGCCGAGTAGCAGCCGCCAGAACCATTGGCGAATTTATACATCGCGCCGAAATGGACTGGGCCATAGGTGAGGCGATACTTCAGGGCGTCGTCCCAACGGCTGTCGTCGGTGTCGCCGCCGCCGGCCATCGTGCCGTTATACCCGATGTAGGAAAAGGCATAGCCGCCGCTGACTGGATCGTAAAGGAGCATCGCATCCGTGCCGAGAGAGCGCTGACGACCGAAGGTGAGCGTGCCGAAATGCTCGGACGATATACCGGCATAGAATTCGTCATTGAAGGGTTGGCCGGCGCGCGCGCCGTCGATGGCAAACGAATAGCTACTCCTAGGAAGGCCGTTGTTGACGGTGTTGGTGGCTGGCGCGTCGGCGAGCAGACCGGACTGCGGATTGATGCCGGTTGAAGCGTTGAACACAACGGCCCAGCCAGGCCGAAACTCTTCCTTGCCCCTGACGCCCAGACCCGTCTGCTGCAGGTTGTTCGGTGCGACGAGGAATCGAGATTGATAGCCGTTTCGGTTCACCAGAGATTCGCCTTCATAGTTATAGCCGTTTACCGGTAAGCCGTGGCTGACCCAGCCGATGCCGACGTCATACACACCGTACAGCGTGATGCCGTGCCAAGTAAGCGTGCAATCGGTGGTAGCGAACTCATGGCCGCTCGTGCAGGCGTCGGGCGTGCTCCGCTGCATTTGAATGTCCACCGTGACGTCCTGGCCAACCGCCAAGCTGATTCCCTTGCGCGTTTCATCGGTGAACCCGTGTTTTGCCGCCCGAATCTCGAAGCGCCCCGGAGGTAGGCCGGACGCCTGAAAGTGCCCCACAGCGTCGGTTGCTACTGTGCGCGTTGCACCTGTGTCGACGTTCTTGAGGGTCACCGCGACATCGGGAAGGGCTGCGCCGGTTTGATCCGTCACCACGCCGGAAAGGCCCGCTCCCGTTTGGGCCCACGCCGGGAACGGCCCGATCACAAGCCATAAAAGCAGCAAGAAGGGTTGGGCCACCGGCAGTGAGGCAGCCGTTGGAACGTGGCCGGTGCGCGTCAAGGTTCTCCATCGCCTTCCGTACCGGAAGAGAGTCTGCGAGCAGCGTTTCAAGTAGTCACCCCGGAGCCAATTAGAAATGGAAGCTGATTTTTGCCGGGCGACACTTTAGCTCGTATCGATACATTAAAGCAATGCGTTTTTATGCGATCTGTAACGGAGGGGTGCTCGAGGAAGTCGCAGTGCCCGAAAAAACTAGCTAGGTTCGATGGGCCATGGCTTCACCGATGGCATGAGCGATACTGGAAATCCTCTGAGGGCTGGGGGATTGAAGAGGTGAAGTTTCACCCAACGTTGTTGCTACGCGCAGACGCCATGTCGGTTTCATTGCGTAATATGCTAGGGCGGAGAGAATCAACAGGATTATCCCGCAAACGGACCAATTATAACTACCACTGGCCCAACCGAAAAACACGAACGCCATTGCCAGGACGGCAGCGACGATTAGTTTGCCTCTTCGTGGATTCTCGACCGCTGTGGTTACGGAGATGATGCTTGCAGTTGAATAAGCGTTATCTCCAATCGTGACGCACGTGTCCGTGACCCTCGCTCCAGTCTGATCTTCGTAATAGGTCATATGAGTGCTCATGGAGAGTACCTCCGTTGTTTTTTATATTAGACGCAAACCGGCGCGAATTGTAGTGCGTCTGGCCAGGCTCCTGATTGACGCATTTAATCGCCAAAATTGGTACTAGCCTCCAGGTTTCTGGCTAGCCGGGTGGTCACTAATGGCCTTCGCCTACGCTGAACCGCATGCGCCTGAAATCGATGGTGAAGCCGCTGAACTGACTCAGAAGACTCTGTCCAAGATTGCCGCACACCTGGTCGAGAGGGTCCACCCCAAGCTTGCTGGTAAGCACTGGAACATTTCTTAGCGTCGCTCGTGCTGTACCGAACTGAAGCTCGATTTGCGGCAGGTAGTACGCCATCATAAATCGCACGTCTCCCCCCGCTCCCGCCGTCGCATATTTCTGCGGTTTCAGCGATGCAAACTGTTCCGGAAATCGACGTAAATAGGTTTCTGAAAACGAGCCGGAGCTGGAGCCGGTGTCTAACCCGAACAGAACTTCGGAATTGCCAACCGCGGCCTCCACCAACGGCGTTAATTCTTCCACATATAGCCTGCTGGAACGCTCCGAGGGCTCACCTTCCTCCGCAATTGCCCACTCATGCCCCGCCAGCGTCAAACTCCCTAGCGCGGCTAGCACTGGATAACCCAACACTCCCTGAATCAAGTGATGTTCGTTATCCTTCACTGGAACGTCCAGGCTTTTGTCGGCCATAACGAGTGCCACCACATTGTGTACCCTGGCCCCGCCCAGAATTAGCTCCGGAATCACTGCTCCGTTTATTGGTGCTTCTGTTCCAGTCGCCCCACTCTGTGACTGTGCGGTTTTCTTGGATATGGTCAACCCCATCTGTTTAGCGCTACTCATCGCCATGACGGACTCGTTCGCTCCCGTGTCAAGAATCCACCACTGTTTCACCCCATTCACTTCAATGGGAATGTCCAGATCTCCTGTAGGGTCCGTCCGCATTGGAACCGTAAACCGGCGGTCCCCCGACACGGTCTGTGGCGGTGCGTCGCGAAATAGCTCGAACGCGTGCAGATTGTCGCGAATCGCCTGCCGTTCCGCTACGCTAAATTCACTGCCAAAATGCTCCAGCAGATCCGAGTACGCATTGCAGGAATCTGCATAGCGCCCGACTTTGAAATAATCTCCGGCCAACGTCCGCAAGGCCAGAGCGGCACGATGCGGGCGCTTTGCGCGGATGCCTGGAAGAATGTGCTCCAACAACGAAATGGCTGTCACAAGCTGATTACTTCGGTCAGCGAGAATGCCCTTGAAGTATGCGTCTTCGTCGCCGCTCAATTTGGCTTCGTTGAGTTGACGTTCTAGTTGTGGGTAATCCTTCCGCTGCACCAGGTCGTCGAGAGAAAGTGCAGCGTTGTTCGTTTTCTGCGAAACGTCTGACTTTTGCGAATTGTGGGATTGCGCGAACAAGCCCGAAAGAGCTGTTAAGACCAAAGCGGCTATCAGAATCTTCGTCCGGCCAAACATAACTTCGCAAGCCTCCCACCTCGACCGCGGGCCTGCGGTGACAATCATCACACTGTTGTCAGTAATCTCTTTCGCCTACTCCTGCTAAACAGCGTAATTGCCGAACTGGCACTATGAGCAACCTTTCCGATTACATTCGCACCGGAACCCTATCCCCATTGCGCTCGCGCCAACATTTTCCTGCCCAATTGCACAAATTCGGCCACCAATGGCGTGGTTTCTTCTCCCGACATCGTTGCCGCATCAATTTCCGTGGTCAGCAAAATCGATGTCGCTACATCCGCGCTGCATTCCAAACAATACTTCTCGCTTTTCCCGGGCAGCTCGAACAATTCCTCCCCCCGCCCGCAAACCGCACATTGCAAATGTAATGGCTCTATACCTTTAGGACCCCCTGCCATAAAACATCGCCTCCATGGCCCGCGTGTCGCGGCCTTCAACTTCCAGCAATGAATCTACTGAAACCGTCTTCAAGAAATCCTGAGCGTTCTATTAGGATTTCATATGCCTTGGATAAACAATTCAGTTATTGCCTGCCAATTCGCACGGCGACTTCAGGCGTAGTGCCATACAATATCTCGCATCACAGTGATTTGGCTTTAGGAGGAGAGCTGGAGTCGCACGGAGAATTGCAGACTGAAAAGATCGAGCCTTCCTCGAAGGCCGCAACGGTTGCGCAGAAAGGGGTCTGAACCTTGCTGATCAAGAAGATTCTTCTGCCGGTGGACTTCCCAACCATTTCAGTGTCCATCGTTCAGCAGGCTGTGACATTGGCTGAACGTTTTCAAGCAGAGATCGTAATGCTGCACGTAGCGACGCCAGAGAGTCACGCATCCGGCGTGCCGACAGATGGCCACGACCTCGCGAACTGGAATCTGCTCGCGGAGATCCTTCGAGGCGCCGGGCATAAATTCGACCCATCGCTTCGCGCAAGGCTCGCAACACTCGCGGTTCGTGGCGTGGTGGTTCAAGGCGATCCCGCGCGAGCGATTCTGCGGGCTGCCCAGGCTGAGAACGCTGACTTGATCATGATGGCGTCCTATGGCAATACGTTCGACAGGTTTCTCCTCGGTTCAGTGACCACAAAAGTGCTGCGGCGGCAAGAGTGTCCACTGTGGACCGGCGCGCACACGGAAGAGCCTTCGGCCAAGGCGTTCTCGATTCACAACATCCTCTGCGTCGTTGATTTGGGTCCCCGCCGTCAAGAAGCAGCATCGTGGGCCGCTCAGCTCGCGGCGGAGTTCGGTGCCCACCTCACCTTGAGCAACGTCACAGAATCAGCGGCAATTCTGGCTCCCCGCGGCACCTGGGCCGATCCTGAATATCAAGAAAGCCTTGTAAATGATGCTTCCCACAGGCTCACAGAATTACAGAAGAATCTCCGTATCAACGCGGATTTGCTCATTGGCAGTGGCGACGTACCTAAGGTAGTTAGCGAAATTGCAAACGAAACCAAGGCCGATTTGCTGGTTATGGATTGTTATCCTTATAGCGGAAACCTGCGAATACACGGCTACGCCATCATTTGCGCAGTGTCGATTCCGATTCTTAGCGTCTGATCCGGCGGAAACTGGCGCCACTACGACTTGTCGGCAACCGCAACTAGGCCTGGCAAACAGCATAACCAGACCACTCGGTCCACTACGCAGTTTCTCGGGCCTGTCACGCCCCCATGAATCCACACGCGACTGCAGCACCGCGATCAACCGGCGGGATCGGGCCAAACGAATGGCGGCGGTCATGACATCCTAAGAAGAAAGGTTTCCGCAGGTCTACCGCGCCAGCTTATCCAGAAACTTCCGCGCAATCCGGAATTGCTCGAACCTCTTCTCTTCGGCTCGAAACTCCGGCGAATGCGACAGCAACGAGCACCCGGACCGTCGCGTCGGATGCTTCACGTGCAGCATCTCGTGAAACAGCACGTACTCCACCACGAATTGCGGAACTCCTGGCCGGTCCATCCTTCGGTTCAGCACAATTTGATTCGGCCCGGGGTCGTAACAGCCAAACTGCCTTCGCCAGCTTCGGGTACTCCACCCGATGTGCGGCCGCTCCAGCGCTCCTTCGAAGTATCGCTGGTTCAATTGTTCGAACAGCTCTCCCAGGTCGTGGTGCTCCCCCTGCGCCACCGTCGCCACACACCGCACCCGCTGGCCGCGCATCTGGTTGATTCGCCCGCGTACCCGGTCCGATCGCGCATATTCCAGATATTTCTGCGCCAGTTCCCGCGGCGCCCTTCGCCGGTACAGCCGCGACAGGATCAGCGCCGCCGCCCCTTCCAAGACTTCCTGCGGCGCCCGCCTCAGCAAATCCGAAAACCGTACCCGCACCAGGTCTTCTCGCCGCCGGATGGTCAATACCAGGCTGCTGTATGGGTAAAACTCCACTCGAAAATTCGGTGGCCGTCCCGCGCATCCGATGCGGGTAAACAGCCGGTGCATCAGCGCTTCTCCGCCCGGCACTTGCTTGCGATTGCGCCGCTCCCTCTTCAACTCTTTCGCCTCACCGGCGGCGGCGCGGCCTTCTTCTTTGCTTTCACCGCCTCGTTCAACGCGTCCTGCGTTCCCTCGATGGCGTCGTCCAGATTATCCTTGTAGGTCTCCAGTTCCGGCCCGCCATTTTCGTACTTTTGCAGAATCGGTAAAAACTCTTTCGTCTTGGTCTCCATCAGGTCGATTCCCTGCCGGATATTGTCCTGTTTCTCCAAAGACACTTGGATCAAATCCGCCGCATCATCGATGCAACCACCATACGAGTTCATCAGGTAATTCAGCATCTCCCTGTGCTTGTTGGGCGAAGGGTGATCCAACTCATACTGGAATTTCTTTAACCGGTCTTCCGCGAACGTCAGGAATAATGTCACTCGCTCGTTCGGCGTTTCCGCATCCCGAATTTTGTCCGCTTCCAGGTCCGACAAATAATCCTTGTCCGGCCGTTGCGCTTCTGCCGGCCGCACCGCAGCCAACGCCGCCACAAACATCATTGCCATGAGTCCAACCAAAAATGTGCGCAGTTTCATGGCTGCTCCTTCGGCAAGTCGGGCTTCTTCGGTTCCTGCGATCGGGATGGGAACAGCAACCGAATTAGCTCGTTATCCATATCCAGAATATCGGTGCGCACAATCTCCAGCGGTGGCCGCATATCCGGTGGTGCCGTCACCAGCGCATCTTCCACTTCCCGCAATCCCCGCCGCGTTTGCAGCTCCAACTGCCGGTAACTTCCCGAATGGCGCTCCGCGTCCGGCTCCTGTTTTCTCAGAAGGTCAAAGCACGCCCGCAAGTTGTCCCTGTATTTCTCGAAGATAAAGCCCACGCTGACGAAATTTCCCTCCGCGCTGGCTTTCCGGCTGGCTTCGAATTGTGCGTCGGTCAGCTTATCCAGCGCTCTGATTTTCCCGCCGGAATGGGTTTCCTTGTCAAAGTGCTCCTGCAGGTCGCTTACTTTGTCGAATCCGTTTGCCGCTCCCGCAAACAACGCCAGACCCACGGCTACGCACAACGCCAATCCCCCGCCCCACGAACTACTTTTTCTTTTCCTTTTCCAGTACATGGATGCGCTGCGTCGCCTGCCAAACTTGATCGGGATTCTTGTTCGCGTCCAGCTCCAGGAACTTCCGGTAAGCTTCCAGGGCGGGGTCAACTTGCTTGAGTTTATCGTAACAAAGCGCCCGGATAAACCACGAGCCTGCCCCTGGGGTTTCCACTTTCGCGATCACATCCAGCGTCGCCAGCGTCCCTGGGCAGTTTCCCGCCAGATAATAAGTCGAGCTTAGGTCTTTCCAGTAGGTCAACTTGTTTCGATCCAGTTGCAGTGCCATCTTCAATTCTTTTTCCGCATCTACGAAATCGCGCGTTTGCAGGTACGTTCTCCCCAACCCGCCATGCAGTTGCGCATCGTTAGGCGCCAGGCCGATCGCCTGCTTCAGCGTCACAATCGCCGCATCCATCTTCTTCTGCCCGATTTCGATGTCCGCTTTCAATTTCAACGACTCCACTGTCGGCGCCTGCCCTGGCGCGCTTTTGTCCAGTTCCGCCAGCGCCGCGTCAAATTGTTGCTGCTCCACCAGCAGGTGCACCATTCGCTCGCGGGCTCCGCTGTCTTGCGGGTGCACCGCCAGATACTCCCGGTACGCATTCACCGCTTCCGGTTTTTTCTGCTGGTCCAGGCTCAGCGCGAGTCCCTGCAACGCTTCCGGCGATTTTGGTTCCAATCCCAGTGCCGCGTGAAATTTCGCTTCCGCATCCGCCGGGCGATTCAGTTTGGTGTACACGCGCCCCAACTCAATCAGCGACTCGCCATCCTTGGGGTCCAATCGCGAAGCCCCTTCGAACGACTCCGCCGCGCCCTTCAAATTCCCGGAGCGTTCTTGCGCCAGCCCCAACAGATACCGCGGCCGGCTCTGCGACGGCAGCAATTCCACCGCTTTGCCCAGCGGCCCCACCGCAGCCGCCGCATCCTTTTCCAGCAGCAGGATCCCCAGATTCAGTTGCGCCTCCGGCATCTTTGGGTCCAGCGCCACGCACTTCTCATATTCCGCCTGCGCTTCGTCCGGCCTCTTCAGCGCCGTATACGCATATGCAAGCTGAAAATGCGCGAACGCCACATCCGGTTTTTCTGCGATGAATTTCTGCAGCGGCGGGATCGCCGCGCTGTAGTCGTTCTTATCCAGCGCCGCTTGCGCTTCGTCTAGCAGGTCATTCAGCGGATTCCGCAGCTTTTGTACTTTCCCCGGGCTGGTCTGTGCAGGAGTCGTTTGCTGCGCCGCCGCTCCCCATCCTCCTGGCATACCGCAGAACAGCCACAGCGCCACTATCGCCACCACTCTTCGCGCGCGCATGAACCCCTCTTCGATGACCCGTTCCCCGTTATTTCGTCCCGTTGCGCTTGCCCTGCCCGTTTCCGTTGCCCAACACCCTCGCCAGAAATCTTGCCGTGTGCGATTGCGGGTTCCGCGCCACCTGTTCCGGCGTCCCGGTGGCCACGATCTGCCCGCCTTGTTCCCCGCCCTCCGGCCCCAGGTCGATCAACCAGTCCGCGGACTTGATCACGTCCAGGTTGTGCTCGATCACCAGCAGCGAAGCCCCCGATTCCAGCAGCTTGCGAAATGCCGCCAGCAGCTTGGCGATGTCGTCGAAATGCAACCCGGTTGTCGGCTCATCCAGAATATACAAAATGCCTTTATTCTCCGTCGCCGTCAGATGCGATGCCAATTTCAGGCGCTGGGCTTCGCCTCCCGATAGCGTGGTCGCCGATTGCCCCAGCCGTAAATAACTCAATCCAATTTCATTCAGCACCCGCAACTTCGCCGTCACCTTCGGTACGTTCACAAAAAACGCCAGCGCCTCCCGGACGGTCATCTCCAGCACATCGTGAATATTTTTTCCGTGGTAGCGCACATCCAACACACTGGCTTTGAACCGTTGCCCCCGGCACTCCTCGCAAACCAGTTCCACGTCCGCCAGGAATTGCATCTCCACTGTCACCGTTCCGTCGCCCTGGCACGTTTCGCATCGGCCGCCCGGCACATTAAACGAAAAATGCCCCGCCACGAATCCCCGCCGCTTCGCGTCCGGCGTCTCCGCAAACAGTTCCCGAATCGCGTCAAACGCCTTCATGTACGTCGCCGGATTCGAACGTGGCGTCCGCCCGATGGGCGATTGGTCGACGATCACCACTTCCGTCAAGCCCTGCTCCCCTTCCAGCCGGTCGCAAAATTCTTTGATGCTTCCGCCGTTTCGTTTCGCCGTCAACGCCCGGAACAGTACGTCGTGCACCAACGTCGATTTCCCAGATCCGCTCACCCCGGTGATCACCGTCAGCATCCCCAACGGCAACATCAGGTCGATGTTCTTCAAGTTGTGCAGCGTCGCTCCGTACAGCCTCAAAAATTTCCCCGCAGGCTTGTGCCGCGTCGCCGGCACCGGAATTTTCGTCTCCCCGCTCAGATACTTCCCGGTGATTGACTTGGGGTCCTTCAGAATTTCTTCGTACGTCCCCGAAAACAGCAGCCTTCCCCCAAGCTCCCCCGCCCCCGGCCCCAAATCCAGGATCCGGTCCGCCGCTTGGATCGTGTCCGGATCGTGTTCCACCACCAGCACGGTGTTCCCCAGGTCCCGCAACGATTTCAGAATGTCGATCAGCCTCTGCGTGTCTCGCGGGTGCAATCCAATCGACGGCTCATCCAGCACATACAATGCCCCCACCAGGTGCGATCCCAGCGAAGTAGCCAACTGAATTCGTTGCGATTCCCCGCCCGACAGCGTCGACGTCAGCCGGTCCAGCGTCAAATATTCCAGCCCCACTTCGTCCAGAAATTGCAGCCTGGTGCGAATCTCTTGCAGAACTTTGTCCGCCACCTTGGCCTGGCTCTCGCTCAATTGCAGTTCCTCGAAAAATTTCCGCGCCTCTTTCACCGTCAGCTTGCATAGATCGGTGATCGCTCTTCCGGTGATTCGCACCGCCCGAGCCTCCGCCCGCAACCGCGTTCCTCCGCATTCCGGGCACGTCGCATATCCGCGGTACCGGCTCAGAAACACCCGCACGTGCAGCTTGTACTTCTTGCGTTCCAGCCACTGAAAAAATCCCTTCACTCCGTCGTACTTATTCGCCGGATCGCCCTCCAGAATCATCCGCCGCTGTTCCGCGCTCAGTTGCCGCCACGGAACATTCGTCGGAATCCCCTGCGACTTCGCCCATTTCTTCGCTTCCTGCATCAACACCCGATAGCGCGGCTTGGTCCACGGCTCGATTGCTCCATCGTCCAGAGACTTGCTCAGGTCCGGCACCACCAGATTCAGATCGAAATCGATGGTGTTCCCGAATCCCTGGCAACGCGGGCAGGCCCCATACGGATTGTTGAACGAAAATAATCTTGGTTCTGGCTCCTGGTACAGCGTCCCATCGTTCTTGCATTCGAATCCTTCGTTGAAGGTCAGCCGCTCCGCCGCGCCCCCTGCTGCGTCCGCCGCAAATTCCAGAATCGCTTCGCCGCCGCCCTCGCGATAACAAATCTCAATCGAATCCACCAGCCGCGACCGCGATTCCGCATTCACCGCCAGCCGGTCCACCAACACATACACCGGTTTCGCAAAATTCACATCCAGCAACGTTTCCGGCGATGAAAATTCATGGATCGTCCCGTCTTGGTAGAGCCGGTTGAAGCCGCGTTTCTGCAATTCCACCAGTGTGGAACGCAGCGCATCCGCCGCCGGTGCCGCCGCCTTCTTTTTTCCCGTCTTTTTCCCGCCAGCAGGCTTCTCCGGCTCGGCCACTTTCAGCGTATACAACACATAAAACCGTCGCCCCGGTTGCAACGCCAGGATGCGCGTGGCGATCTCATCCGGCGAATCCCGCCGCACCTCCGCGCCACACTTTATGCAGAAAGTTTGCCCGCACCGCGCGAAGAACAGCCGCAGGTAATCGTAAATTTCCGTGGAGGTGGCCACATTCGAACGCGGATTCCGCGTCGAGTTTTTCTGCCGGATCGCCACCGCCGGCGCAATCCCCGAAATTTCGTCCACGTCTGGCTTTTCCATCCGTTCCAGAAACTGCCGCGCATACGCCGACAGCGATTCCACATAGCGCCGCTGCCCCTCCGCGTACACCGTGTCGAACGCCAGCGACGATTTCCCCGACCCGCTCACACCCGTAACCACCGTGATGGCTTCGTGCGGGATCTCCACCGTTATGTTTTTCAGATTGTGTACACGCGCACCGCGCACGAGTAGAACTTCTTGTTGGGTGCCTGCGGGAGCGATGATTTCGTTAGTAGCCAAAGGCAAGCTCAGTCAGCGCGCTCCTCGCGCACTGCCTAAACCTTAAATTATACGTCCTACTCCCAACTCAATCAAAACCACCCAAATCCCGGGTTATGCGCCCAAGCACAAATTCCGTCATCCCGAGCAAGCGAGGGATCCCTTTTCGCTCTAACCTTACGCCGCCGTCCCGCATGAACTTGCGGGTGGCTGTAGATGGTCAAGACGTTGTTCCATCGCCGGAGCGGCTGATGGGCGGCATGTAGTTGAGGCTACCATGGGGTCGCTGGTGGTTGTAGTAGTCGGTCCAGAGCTGGAGTTTTAGGTCGCGCTGGTCGGAGTTGGGCCAGTGCTGGGAGTAGGCCCACTCTCTGAGAGCGGTCTGGATAAAGCGCTCGGCTTTTCCGTTGGTTCTGGGAGTGTAGGGTCTGGTGCGGTGATGTTTGATGTGCATACGCGAGCAAGCTTGGCGAAACGGTGCGGACCGGTAGCAGGAGCCGTTGTCGGTGAGCAGGGCGCGAATGCTGATCCGGTGCGTGGCGAAGAACTCTATGGCCGCGTGCAGGAAGCCGATGGTGGTTTCGGCCTTCTGGTCGGGCAGCATCTGCGTGAATGCGATGCGGGAGTGGTCATCGATAGCCACATGGAGGGCCAGGAAGCCGGGATGTTTTTGCTTGCCACGCAAGCGGCCATCGGCACGGCGACGGACCTCCGAGAAGCGCGTCATGCCTTTGATATCGAGATGCAGCAGATCGCCGGGTACGGGATGCTCGTAGCGCTGTACCGGGGGTGGCGGGTCCAAGTCACGCCAACGGCTCAGCCGGGCGCGGCGCAGAATGCGGCTGACGGAAGCCGGGCTAAGCCCGGTGCGGTGAGCGATCAAATAGCCGGGCAAACGCTGGCGACGCAACTGGACGACCTGGTCGGCGAGACTGTCGGGCAAACGGCGCGGGCTGCGATGAGGCCGCGAACTGCGGTCCAGCAATCCATCGAGTCCAGCGACGCGGAACCGGACAATCCACTTGGCGGCCGTCTTGGCGCTGACGCGGAAGGCGGCTGCAGCCGCCTTCCGCGTGGCCCCCTGATCGATTACAAACTTAGCTAGACTCTCTCGACTGCGGAAGCTGAGTCGGGCATTCTTATGAATGTCCATTCGATTTCCTCCAAAGAAACCTAGTTGCTCGTCACAACCAGCTTCTCCGAGTCAAATCGAATGGACAACCTCTTGAAAAATCACAGCCACCCTCAAGTTCGGGGGCGTTGGCGCAACTGAGATCGAAGAGAAGAGGGATCCCTCACTTCGTTCGGGATGACGTTTTTTTTGTGGGCTCAGTCGAGTTGGGATTGTTTTTGGGGCCAGTGGAAAATGGAGTCGCGGACGCGGGCCATGGTGCGTTGGGCGAACTTGCGCGCGGTGGCGCTGCCGGTGTCGAGGATTCCCAGCACGGCTTTGGGATTCTGTTCGTAGTTGAGGCGGCGTTCGCGAATCGGGGTGATCCACTTGATGAGGTTGTCGGCCATGGCGGCTTTGCATTCGATGCAACCGATGCCAGCGGTGGTGCAGCCAGTGCGGACCCAGTCGAGACGGCCGGGATCGCGTTCGGGAGTGGAGAAGAGTTTGTGCCAGTCGTAGACCGGACAGACGTCTGGATTGCCTGGATCGGTGCGGCGTTTGCGGGCGGGGTCGGTGACCATGACTTTGGTTTTGGAGCGAATGTCGGCATCGGATTCGGAGAGGGTGATGGCGTTGCCGTAGGACTTGGACATTTTGCGGCCGTCGAGGCCGGGAATGCGGGGCGTTTTGGTGAGGAGGTACTGCGGCTCCTCAAGGGGAGGCAGGTAGGGGAAGTATCGGGAGAGCTGGCCGAAACGCTCCTGCAGATTCTCAAGTCCGATCTCGATTGCCAATTGTCGAGCGGCACTTCTCAATCGCACAGCGATTCCAGGCTCGATCTTTTCCCAACCTGCCAACCCAAGAATTTCACAGGCAAGCTTTCTTTCTTTGGAAAGGCCAAGAATAGAATGGTCAACTTCAAGTCCGTAGTGAACGTTGAATCTGCGGACGAGTTCGCGGGAAAACTCGACGTGGGAGACTTGGTCTTCGCCTACGGGGACGAATAAACCCTTTCCAGGCTCGGAGTACATGACGATGTCGGCGGTTTGCAGCGTGGGATAGCCGAGGAAGCCGTAGGTGTGAAGATCTTTGTTGGTGATATTTTCGAGGGCTTCTTTGTAGGTGGGAATGCGTTCGAGCCAGCCGAGGGGCGTGATCATGGAGAGGAGAAGGTGGAGTTCGGCGTGTTCGGGGACGAGGGATTGCAGGAAGATGGTGGATTTTTGCGGATCGAGACCGGAGGCGAGGTAGTCGATGGTGATCTGCAGGGAATTTTCGGCGATGGCGGAGGTGTCCGCGTAATCGGAAGTGAGGGCGTGCCAGTCGGCGACGAAATAGAAGCATTCGTTGGCGGGATCGGATTGGAGATTGACCCAGTTTTGGAGAGCGCCGAAGAAGTGGCCGATGTGGAGACGGCCGGTGGGGCGCATGCCGGATAAGACTCGTTTCGTGGCGATGGTCAAGTCGGTGGAGCCTCGGAGAAATGGAATGTGGCGCTGAATTTAGAAGGATATCAGAAGGAAGAGAGAATCACGAAGAGAGGTGGGGTTCACGGTGGTGGCGTAACGGAAAGGCAAAGAGGGATCCCTCACTTCGTTCGGGATGACGGGTTTTCTTTTTGGGCGCTTTGGCGCGGAGAACAGAGATTGGACGTGCAACCGTAAGAGTCCCCCACCCTTCGCAAAAGGCGCGAAGGATGGGCCACCCTCAAGTTCAGGGGAGCGTAACGTGAGAGCGAAGAGGGATCCCTCGCGTTGTTCGGGATGACATGCATACGTGCATAAAGGGAGGCAAGGGAATAGGCGAAATTAATGGCCTGGGGATTTTGAGCGGAGGCGGGCGTATTTTAGGGTGATCATGCCTTTGGAATAGGATTTGTTTTCGACTAGGGAGAATTCGCGCTGGGGGAAGCCTTGCGGAAAGAGAGGGATGCCTTCGCCGATGAGGATGGGGACGACGCCGAGGTGAAGCTCGTCGATCAGGTCGTCCTGGAGAAAGGGGCGGGCGAATTCGCCGCCGCCCATGTGCCAAATGTTTTTGCCCTTTTGTTTGCGGAGAGATTCCACGAAGGGTCGGACAGGACTGTCGATGACGGTGAAGCCCGGATGGGGGCCGGGTTTGAGAGTGCGGGAGAAGACGTAGCAGGTCAGACCGAAGTTGGAGAATTTGCCGCCGTTCAGGCGCACGCCGGCTTCATAGGTTTTGCGGCCCATGAGGGCGGTGTCGACCGTTTTGAAGAAAGGGGCCATGGAGTAGTCTTTGGGCATGAAGAGGAAGTCGACGGAGCCATCGGGGCGGGCGATGTAGCCGTCGAGGGAGATGCCGAGGCCGAGGACGATTTTGCGCATGCGGGGATTCTAGGGCGAATGCGGGGGAAGAGGAAGAGGATTTCGGCACGGAGGGCAGAGAGAAAAACTTGGAGCTAAGATGAGGAGAGCTTTGGGTGGTTGGGCGTAAGAGCCCCACCCTTCGCGGAAGGCGCGAAGGATGGGCACTCCGCTTTGTAGACGACGCGGTTGGTGCAGGAGACAATCAATTCTTCAGGGACGGAAGCCTAGGACTTGCTAGCGCCTTCAGGAACAAGAGAGATCCTTCGCATTGCCCGGGATGACAGGTTTGCTTTTTGGGCGGGGACCACAGGAGCTGGGGCGGGGGCCAAGAGCGCTGGCATGAATGCTGCGCGGTGGCCGATCTGAAGTTCCCATTACACAAAAGAGGAGCTATGACCCTCGGGGACATTTTGGGGCGAACTGGACGGGCGGGGACTGATAGACTGCGTAGTTCATGACTCGACAGAGATTGGGCCAACATTTCCTGCGGGATGCAGGATGGAGGGAAAAGATAGCGCGAGCGATTCGCGTTTCGCCACATGGCATGCAGGGTAGCGCTGCCGCTGAAGATTATTGCTGGATCGAAATTGGAGCGGGTCATGGGGAGATGACCGAGCAGCTGCTGAAGTCGGGGGCACCGGTGATCGCGGTGGAGCTGGACGAATCGCTGGTGGCAAGCTTGCGCCGGCTGACGCAAATTCATGACAATTTGACGGTGATACACGGGGACGTGTTGGAGGCAGATCTGGCGGGACTGGCGGCCGGACGGCGGATACGCATCTATGGAAATTTGCCGTACTACATCACGTCGCCAATCCTGCACCGATTTTTCGAGTTTGCCGGACAAATCGACGAAGCGCACGTGGTAATCCAGTTGGAAGTGGCGGCGCGACTGACGGCGCGGCCATCGACGAAGCAATATGGGTACTTGTCGGTGGCCACGCAATTTTATTCGCGACCAGACTTTGCGTTGCGGCTGCCGCCGACGGCGTTCCGCCCTCCACCGGAGGTGGCGTCGGCGCTAGTGACGCTGAAATTTCCGGGAGAAGCGGCGAAGCTGGAAGAGGACGAGGCGCAGAAATTTCTGGAGTTCGTCAAGACGAGCTTTGCGCAAAAACGCAAAACGCTTTCAAATAATTTAAAGACGCTGGAGGCACCGGCACGGGTGCGGCAGGTGTTGGCGGAATTGAAGGTGCGGGAAGACGCGCGGGCGGAACAACTGAACGTGACGCAATTTATGGCGCTGTACGAGGCTATTTGTTCAGAGCGTTGAGCAGGCGATCCGGGTAATCGCTCATGATGCCGTCGACGCCGGCGGAGGCTAACATGCGCATGTGGGCGGGGGAATTGATGGTCCAGCAGACGACCTGGAGGTCGCGCTTGCGGGCTTCGAGCAGGAGGTTGGGAGTGACGAGATCACCGCGGACCGCGAGTTGGCGGGCGCCGATTTCGATGGCCTTGTCGAAGGGATGACCGGTTTCGCCGTTGTAGAGAAGGCCGGTCATGAGGGTGGGTTCGATTTTGCGGAGGGCGGCGAGGATGGAAGGATCGAAGGAAATAATGACGGAGCGAGGAATCTCGCCGCTGTCGCGGAGGGCGCTGATCATAGCGTGCTCCCCGCCCCAGAAGCCGCTGGGCTTCAACTCCAGGTAGAACACGACATCGCGCTTCTTGGTGAACTCCAGGATTTCTTCGAGGGTGGGGATGCGTTCGCCCATGAACTCGCTGGCAAACCAGGAACCGGCGTCGAGGCGACGCGATTCCGCGAGGGTCATGTCGTGGATGGGGCCGTGCCCGTTGGTAGTGCGATCGACAGTTTCATCGTGGATGGCCACGAAGTGAGCGTCGCGTGTCAAGTGCAGGTCGGTTTCGATGAAAGAAACGCCCTGCGCGACGGCGCGGCGAAAAGCCGCGAATGTATTTTCCGGGGCATATCCGGAAGCGCCCCGATGAGCAATGGCGAGCACGTGAAGCTTTCCGCAGGGGTATCGGCGAAAACAATAAGGATGAGAGCCTTTGATTCCCTGTCGTATGCTAACAGTGTACCGCAAGGGAGAGCGGTGGCTAAGGAGTGGATGCGGAAACGGCGGAACGGAGACCTCGGCGGATGACGGCGGAATCGGGGCCGAGGCAAAGTCAAAACCCGCACCTTTGCAAAGCGAAGGGAGCGGCACCCGCTAAGGAGTGGATGCGGAAACGGCGGAACGGAGATCTCGGCGGATGACGGCGGAACCGGGGCTCCGAGGCAAAGTCAAAACCCGCACCTTTGCAAAGCGAAGGGAGCGGCACCCGCTAAGGAGTGGATGCGGAAACGGCGGAACGGAGATCTCGGCGGATGACGGCGGAACCGGGGCTCCGAGGCAAAGTCAAAACCCGCACCCTTGGAAAGCGAAGGGTGCGGCACCCGGCAGAAAAAAGGAATGAGGCGCTACCTGGTGATGATCAAGCAGTGGATACGATTGTTGAGCGCGACGGTGCTGCTGTCCGCGGTAGGCGCGGCGACGGTTGGTGCACAGAACCCAACTGGAGGGAATCCTGCAAAAGCGGAAGAGAAGCTGTTGCCGAGCGCTAGTTTGTATCGGGAAATCCGCCACGAACTGGTGGTGCTGCCGTTTTACTCGGTGTTCGATTACGTCGATTTCACGCTGGAAGGGAAAAAGGTGACGCTGACCGGGGCAGTGCTGCGATTGACGCTGAAGGAACAGGCGGAGGGAGCGGTGAAAAGCCTGGAGGGCGTGGACACGGTGGTGGACCACATCGAAGTGCTGCCGGTGTCTCCATCGGATGATGAATTGCGCGACGCGATTTACCGCGCGATTTACGAAGACCCGGTGCTGCAGAAGTACGCGGTTCATGACGTACCGACGATTCATATCCTGGTGAAGAACGGAAATGTGACTCTGGAAGGATTGGTGGAATCGGAAGCGGACAAGAACCTGGCGGGGGCTCGGGTAAAGACGGTAGCCAACGTAGGTGGAGTAAGAAACAATCTGATGGTGCACGCCGGGGAAAGCGCGGCACAATAATTGTGGTAAGAGAAATGAGTGGGCAGGGAGAATAAGGTGGCTGAACCCAAGGACCCGTATTCGAATCAAGGCGACTCGCGGGATACGCCCGCGAGGCAGAAACTGGTGGCACTGCGGGAGACGCTGCTGCGGATCCACAAGTCGCTTCTGGATATGGAGCGGCGGGAGTATGAAAAAGAGCATGGCAAGGTGACCGCAGGGGAATTGTTCCGGCTGGTGGTGGACAATCCGCAATTCGCGTGGCTGCACAATATTTCGGAATTCGTGGTGCGCATCGATGAGGCGTTGTCGAGCGAACAAGGGGTGAGCGACACAGATTCGCATATAGCGATATCGCTGGCACGAAAGATTTTTGCGCCTTCGGCGACGGGTGATGGGTTTCAGAAGAAATACTTCGATGCGATACAAAAAGATCCCGCGGTGGTGATGGAACACGCGGAACTGGCACGTTTTTTCAACAAGGAGCCGGTGGACGCGGAAAGCGAGTGATTCGCTCGGCGTTTGCTGCTCCGCAGGCGTTCGCAAAACATCAGGCCATGTTTTAAACTGAATTCAGAACGGGATAGAAAAGGAGTGGAATGCGCTCTTCTCGCCCGATTGGTGCGACTCTAAAAACTTTAAAAACGCTGGTGTTCCTGGTGATGCTCCACGGTTTTGTCGCGGAGGGGCCGCTGTGGGGCAAAACGGTGGTGGATTTCAATCCCGACGCGGATTATGCGAAATACAAAACGTTTGCGTTCATCGGCGGGGTGGAAAATCTGATGATGTTTCCCGCCAACCCCGGATTGGTGAGCGACCGGATACACGAAGCGGTGACACGGGAACTGACGAAAAAAGGATTGCGGGAAGTGGCGGCGAACCAACGCCCCGACCTGGTGGTGCGCTTTTGGGGGAATCCCTCGTCGCAAGTAAATGTGGCGACCATGGGGGTGTGGGGACCATACGGCCCGTACACCGATGGGAATTGGGCTTGGACGTATAACGAAGTGTCGGCCAGCAGCGCGAAGGAAGGTTCGCTGATTGTGGATTTGATCGATCCCCGAACGAGGGAGTTGGTGTGGCGCTTATACCTGATCCACAAGATCTCCACTCCGGACAAGGAATGGAAGAAAGCGGACGAAGAGATCAGTAAAGGGTTTGAGAGTTACCCGCCCAGGACGAACGAGAAAGACGCCAAGAAAAAAGAGCGGGCGGCCCATGCCGGCAAGGCTTAGTAGCCGATTTCCCGCCTGAAGACGAAACGCGGCAGTGTGAGATTGGCTGTAAAATTCGCCATTTGTGGGGGCGATTGAGTTAGCATGTTCATGCCACAAAGGGGGAAAAACTATGGCTAAGAAAGCGAAAGACCGATTGACGCAGGTGTCGGAAAGAATCGGAGCGGCGCTGGGAAAGGCGGATAAACAAGCCCACCTGCATGCAAAGAAATTGACGGCGGCGAGTAAGGTGACGAAAAAGGAGCTGCAGGAGATCTCCAAGCAGGTGGAAGCGCTGAAGAAGCAACTAGCCAAAACCACAGGGCGGCTGAAGAAAGTGCTGGCGTCGTAGCATCAAAAATACTGATTCTGGCAAGCTGTTCCGCACATGCGCCTGATGCATCCCTCAAAATCCGCGAACGCAACTCTTCTGCATGGGTAGTGTTTTATACGATGTAGGGAATGAAGAGAGCAGAACCCGGCGGAAGGATAGGCAGGATTTTCGCAGGATTTTTTGAAGCGATTCCGGCCGGGGCGGAAAGAGGTTCAGGCTATGAGATATCTAAAATATGCAGCACTGTTGGGAGTATTGCTGTTCACTGTAGCGGCTGGAAGCGCACATGCGCAGGTGGCAGTGGGCGTGCGAGTGGGGCCGGTGGGTGTGGCTGTCGGAGCACCTCCGGTTTGCGCATACGGTTATTACTCGTACTATCCGTATGCTTGCGCGCCGTATGGTTACTACGGCCCGAGTTGGTTTGTAGGCGGCGCGTTCATCGGAGCAGGTCCGTGGTATCACGGACACTGGGGACCCGGCTGGCGCGGCGGCTATTATGGACGGCCAGGTTATGGGTATAGGCCAGGACGCGGCTATCGTCCCGGATATGCGTATCGGGCGCCTGCGCGTGGATTCGTCGGCGGAGGCCACGCGGTAGGTGGTTATCATGGCGGAGGTGGCGGATTCCATGGCGGTGCAGTGCACGGTCGTTAAGTGAATGCGGTGTGCCGGAGTTGCGAGACTCCGGCACATCTGTTTTCGGTTGGTAGTTTTGAGCTTTGGATGATTTTAGTCCCTCCTCGTGGTGCAATTCGAAAGGAAAGGCAATCGGTGGGGAAGAAAACCCAAGAGGCTTCAGGGGCTGAAGCCCTGATCTTGCTGGCCTGATTTATGTCGGAGCTGTAGCTCCGACCCCCGGTGACTTGGGTTGCATTGGCGTTAGAGCGTAGGAGCCCCATCCTTCGCGTCCAAAGGCGCGAAGGATGGGCTCAAGTTCAGGGGGACGGTGGGGTAACGCTGGAACTTGGCTACTAGGCAGGATGAAAGAAAACCGGAGGTTAGAAGACGTAGGGTTGGTTACGCCAGAGTTGGGGGATGTAGTAGGTGTCGAGACACCAGGCTAGGGGGAAAAGAATCAGGAAAGCAGTGAGAGTCCAGAGGAATAGGACTACGGGCAGCGTGCGCGAGAGGGGTACGGCGGGATGGCTGTGCACGCGGAAGAGCACGCCGCTGAACGCACAGATGCAGGCAGCGATGACAATTTGGGCGATGGAGGCGATCAGCCGTTCGCGCCAAGTGGTGGCAGTGACAAAGAAAGCGGTATGCATCACGGAGTACAAGGAAAGAATGCTGAAGAGGAAGGAGAACACTCTGCCGAGATCGAGTAGCATGGGGCCCTCCGGCAGGGCACGGGCGAGAGCGAGAGCGCCCGGCCCGACGAGAGGATTATAGCGCAATGTATCGTGAAGCGATATGTGTGGCGGGAATCAAGACCGGAAGCTAGAAACCCAAGACCCGCCACGCAAAGGCGGCGTGTGGGGCACCCGTGGAACGAGGCGGGAACGCGGTGTACGCATGCCTGGTGCTGTCAGCGGATCGGGGCGCAACTTAGAACGCGGAGTTGGGTTTTTTACCGTGGAACTTGTGGATGATTTTTACGGCGCTTCGTAATTGGAAGCGGGTAACTTTGCATTATTGCGGCACGTCTCAAACGGAAGGAGGAACACGACTGTGCGATTGCGCTGTGTTGTCAAACGAGTAAGCACATGTGCAGTGGCAGTTATTTTGGCGGTGACCCTGGTGGCACCGATGTACGCGCAAGAGGCGCCGCCGTCGTACGGGCCCGAACAACTGGATAACCTGGTGGGACGGATTGCGTTGTATCCCGACCCATTGCTGGCGCAGATTTTGACGGCGTCAACCTATTCGGACCAGATTCCGGACGCGGCGCAGTGGGCCGATGAACACCATTATTTGACGGGACAGGATTTAGCGAATGCCATCCAGCAAGACCAGTTGTCTTGGGATCCCAGCGTGCAGGCGCTACTTCCCTTTCCGTCGGTGCTGGACATGATGGCGTCGGATATGGCGTGGACCGGCGAGTTAGGGAACGCGGTGCTGGCGCAGCGAGACGCGGTGATGGATGCGGTGCAACGCGAGCGGCACAAGGCGGAGCAATACGGTTATTTGCGCACGAATGGGCAAGTGGTGGTGACCAACGGACCGTACATCACGATCATGCCGGTGAACCCGGCGTTCGTGGTGGTACCCGCATACAATCCGGCGGTGGTATTTGTAGCGCCGCGGCCGGGATTCTTTGTGGGCGGGGCGATCTCGTTCGGATTCGGCGTGGGGATTGGAGCATGGTTCGCGCCATGGGGCTGGGGAGCTACTCGGTTCGCGTGGAATACGCACGTGATCATTGTGAATAATCACCCGTGGGGACGCACGTGGGCGAACCGCGCCGTGTATGTCCATCTATATCCGGGGGTGCACCGGTACGCGGCCACCGCGCACGTCGAGCGTCACGAATTGGTACGGCGAAGCGCCACGGAACGGAACGAGGCGCGGGAAGGACACGCAGTACACGAGGAGCATGGCGGACACGAACACCACCGGTAAGCTGGTGGTGGCGAGGCTGGAGGCGTGGGGCCGTCAGCCTCGCTGCAGCATTGGGCGTGAGATTTGATACTAGAAACCTGGGTATGCGGGATTTGGATTTGTGGTGGCGCGCGCAGCGCATGTGGGTATAATGCAGCGGCCCAAGGAGGGCAATACCGATGCGCATGCTAATGAAGGTTTGCATTCCTGTGGAATCGGGAAACGACGCGGCACGCAGTGGAAATTTGGGAGGGACGATCCAGAAAATTCTGGAAGAGTTGAAGCCGGAGGCGGCGTACTTCGCGGAAGATAATGGGGAACGAACGGGATACATTGTGTTTGATATGAAGGAGTCGTCGGAGCTGACCGCGATAGCGGAGCCGTGGTTTCTGGCGTTCAACGCGAGAGTGACGGTGCGTCCGACGATGAACGCGCAGGACCTGGCGAAGGGCGCGGCTGGGATTGAGACGGCGGTGAAGAATTTCGGAAGAATTGCTAGCGCCGCTGGCGCGTAAGGGGGGAGAAGAAAGATTGTGGCGTTAGAAGAGGAAACCAATTCCTCAGTTGCTGAGGCACTGAACTTGCTAGTTTGATTTATGTCGGAGCTAAAGCTCCGACCCCCGGTGGCTTCACTGGCACTGGCAGTCCCCTACAGGATGGCTACCCTCAAGTTCATGCGGATGGTGGCATAACTGAAAGCGAAGAGGGATCCCTCGCGTTGCTCGGGATGACGGGTTGTTTTTTAATTGGGGTGCGAGGGAAATCGTGGTTTCAGACGGTGCCGGGAGGGACGGGATTGGAGTTGGAGCGGTGGATCAGTTTGCCTAGGGTTAGGAGATTGTTCAGGTCCATGGTGGCGTGGAGGATTTGACCGGGGAGCAGGCTTCCGGAGGCGACGTAGATTAGGCCGAAGAACAGGCCGAGGATGCCGGTGCTGAGCATGCCTTTGCGGCCTTGATAGAGATGCGCGAAACCGAAAAGGATCGAGGAAATCACCAGGCCTGCCCAGATGGAGTGCAGGGCTTGGCCAGTGATGTTGAGTAACCAGCCGCGATAGAGAAACTCTTCGCCGAAACCGGCGGACAACGATAAAAAAATAACAGCGATGCCTTCGGTGCGGGTGACCGGGAAAAGCTTGCGGACGTGCTCAGCAAGTTCGACCAGGCGTTCGGGACTGGGTTTGTGCTTTTGGAGCTTGTTGATGACGATCAACACGGCAACTAGGGCCGCGACAATGGCGGAAGCGATCAGAGTGCGCGGGTAAGTGCCGAAGGTCTGACCGAAGTCGGTGAGCGTGAGGCCATTGCGGAAGATCAGCCAGGCGGCGACGGCAGCGAGAATCCAAACCGAGAAAATGTTCCACAGATAGACTTGCAACGGCGTCTTGAGGCGCGAGAAGAAGTAGTGATCGGCGAGGGGGAAGATGAAGGCGAGGATGGCGGTGTAGACCCAGACTTCCGGGCGATGGAGGAGGGCTTGCACGGTGAGAGTTTATGGAGGAGGAAGGAAGGCTGTCAATTTGAGGTGAGGGGCGTCCAAAGAAGGAAGGCGTTCCGTTTTATGGGTTCGTTACATGGGCGAATGCGGAGAATGGAACATGGTACCGAGGTACTGCGACGGACGATGGGCGGAGAATTGCAGGCGGATGGTATAAACTGGGTTGGTTGGGTCGAGAAACCGGGACGATGAGAATGAAGCGAGTTGCCGCGGTGCTGTTGATGTTCGCCATGGGCGGACTGGGGGCGGTGCCGGTGCGGGCGCAGCAGATGAGTGTGGCGGAATATCAACGCAAGCAGGCTAAGGATGCCAAGAAGCAGCAGAAGGCGGCGAAGAAGAACGCCAAGCTGCAGAAGAAAGCGCAGAAGAAGGCGGCGAAAGCGCAAAAAAAAGCGTTGAAGCAGGGACAAAAGAACGACGCCAAGGCGAACCGGCAGTTGCACCATTAATGTTTTCGAGTAGTTCCCCGTATGGTCCCGCGATTTTGCGTTCGATTCCCTCTCTCCACGACTTAGCCCATGGTTTGCAGTGATGCGGGGCGTTGCTTTCCGTGTGGGGGAGTAGTATAGAAAATGAGAAGCGGCATTGAAGGTTGGTTTGGTAGTGTGGTCGTTTGGTCGGGTGGTGTGGACTCGGAGAGATTCCTCGCTTCGAAGACTCCGCTCGGAATGACGTGGTTTAGTTAGTTAGACCGCCGGGTTAGGATGATGCGTTTTTGTGGTGGGGCTGCAGGTGAGGATGAGGACGGCGCGGCGAAGCGTCGGTGTGGCGCAATTCCCTTCCCTTGGAAGGCGCGAGTTTTGCCTGAGGAGGCATGGACATGATTCAGAAATTGGATTCGGTGCTGAAGAAGCATCCGTTTTTCAAGGGGCTGACGGCCAAGCAATTAAAGGTGATCGAGGGATGCGCCAAGAATGCGCGGTTCGCGGAAGGCAAAACGATTTTCGTGGAGGGCGACCCGGCGGATGCATTTTATTTTATTGAGGAAGGGTCGGTGTCCATCGAGTTGACCATGCCGGACCGGCCGAGGTCGTCGGTGCAAACGGTGGGAGCCGGAGAGATTTTAGGATGGTCGTGGGTGGCGCCACCGTATCATTGGCATTTTAATGCGCGGGCGTTGAAGGCGGTGAAGGCGATTGCGTTTGATGCGCGGTGCTTGCGCGGGAAGTTGGATGAGGATCATGAGTTGGGATACGAATTGTTGAGGCGATTTGCGGAAGTGATTGTGCAGAGGTTAGACGCGACGCAGGTGCAATTGTTGAAGTTGACGAAGGAGCAGTAGGGGGCGGTTTGGTTGCGTGACGGTTTGTTGGGTGGCGCGGACTAAGAGAGATTCATCGCAGAAAGCGCGATGGAAAACCGTACCTCACTCCGCGGACTCCGTTTGGAATGACGTTTTTTTTGCGTGGGACTGCGGGTTAGGATGGCGGGGTTTTGGTTCGGACTATTTGGGGGTTAGGGTTACGTCCATTTGGTAGAACTTGAAGGTGTGAGCTTCGGCGGTTGTGTCAGGGGCTACGGCTTCGTAGCGATCCAAAACATCATGAATGAAGGCGGACTTTTCGGAGTCGGGTAACACGCGCGCCCATTCGACGAAGGTGACTTGACCGAAGGCGAAGAAGTTTGCGCGCGAATGGAAATCCCAAGACTTTGCGGCGGTGTGGCGACGCTCGACGTGGAGGCCGCTGCGTTCGGCGGCTTGGGCGTATTGGTCGGGCGTGAGATGAAGATAAGGATCGCGGAAATCGTGATAATAGCCAGCCCAGCGTGAGGAGAGACGCGTTTCTTCGAGGACGGTTTCGAGGCTTTTGCGCGGACCATCGGGAACGAGACGGAGCTGCGCGCGGGCGGAGGGTTTCATGGCGGCACGAATGTTGCGGAGCGGCGGGTCTGGGTCGGGGAGCCAGTGAAGCGCGTTGAAGGATAGGACCAGATCGAATTCATTGTGGAAGGAGAGGTTGGCGGCGTTGGCGACCGCGAAACGGAGATTGGGGAGGTTGGCGTGATCGGCGGCGTAGCCGATCATTTCTTCGGAAGCGTCGACGCCGAGGATGGACCCTTGCGGGAGGCGCGTGGCCACTTCGGCGGTGATGCGGCCATCGCCGCAACCGATGTCGAGGACGCGTTCGGAGCCGGTGAGTTGTAGGAGGGCGAGGACCTCCTGGGCCATGGCTTCCTGAAGGCTGGAACGGCGTGCGTATTTGGCGGCATCCCATTCGGTCATGAATTGGAGTGTATCTTTTTTGCGCGAGGGTGGACAGGCGTGGAAGTGTCAGGGTAACTGGGGATGAGGTAGAGTGTCGGGGCGGAGGCTACGAGGAGCATGGCCAACTTAATGAATCACCCGATTCTGGTGTTTGTGCTGACGTTTTTGGCGATGTGGGTGGCGGCCCGCGTGGGGAACGGGTTTCGGAAAAAGCACGCGGAGATACCGGATGAGGAGCGAGAGGACCTCGGGTTAATCCTGACGGCGACGTTGACGCTGCTGGGCTTGATCATCGGGTTCACGTTTTCGATGGCGGTAACACGGTACGATCAACGAAAAAATTACGAAGAAGAAGAGGCCAACGCGATTGGGACGGAGTATGTGCGGGTGGACCTGTTGCCGGGCGGGGATGCGGAGAAGGTGCGCGAATTGTTGAGGAACTATGTGGAGCTGCGGGTGAGGTTCTATGAAACACGCAACCCCGGAAATTTGCGACAGATAAATGCCGAGACCGCGCAAGTGCAAGGGGAGCTTTGGAATGCGGTGAAGACTCCGGCGGAAACGAATCAGAACGCAGTGGTGGCGCTGGTGGTGAAAGGAATGAATGACGTGATCAACACGCAGGGATACACGCAGGCGGCGTGGTGGAACCGGATCCCGTTGGCAGCGTGGGGGCTGATGTGGGCGATCGCGCTGTGTTGCAACGCGATGATTGGGTATTACGTGCTGCCGACGGCGGGGCACTGGATGCGCTTTATGGTCATGCCGCTGATTGTGGCGGTGTCGTTTTTGTTGATCGCGGATATTGATAGCCCGAGGTGGGGAATTATTCAGGTGCATCCGCAGAATTTGGTGAGTTTGGGGGAGTCGATGAGGTGAGGGGCGTACTGGGAAGAAAGAGGGATTCATCGCGAAATGCGCGATGGAAAACCGTACCTCGCGTTGCTCGGAATGACGGTGTTTTTTGTGGGTTGACAGTGCGGAGATGAGAGATTGGGGCATGCGAGCGTAAGAACCCCACCCTTCGCAAAAGCGCGAAGGATGGGCCACCCTCAAGTTCCAGAGATGGCGGCAAGGGCGTCAGAGTTTGAGTTTGGCGATTTGGGTTAGGTCGCGGACGAATGCTTTTTCTTCCTGGTGGCGCGTTTTCTCGTCGGGGGCGCGCAGGATTGAGGAGGGGTGGACGGTGGCCATAACATGCGGGGCGAGGGGCGACGCTACAAATTCACCGCGGTGCTGGGTGACTCGGAAAGTTCGGCCTAGAAGCGCTTGCGCGGCGGTGGCACCCAGACAGACGATTACGGTGGGCTGGAGGTCGGCAATTTCCGCGTCGAGCCAGGGACGGCACGCGTCAATTTCGCGAGCACTCGGTTTTTTGTGGATGCGGCGTTTGCCGCGGGGCTCCCACTTGAAATGCTTCACGGCGTTGGTGACGTAAACTTTTTTGCGATCGACGCCGGCTTCCACGAGCAAGCGATCGAGCAATTTGCCGGAAGGCCCGACAAAGGGCTTGCCCTGGCGATCTTCTTCGTCGCCGGGCTGTTCGCCGACAAACATGATGCGCGGGCGCGAGCCGCCTTCGCCAAAGACAGTTTGGGTGGCGTTGCGCCACAGATCGCAGTTGCGGCAATCCTTGGCCTTCGCAGCCAGTTGATGCAGCGAGCCCGACGGCGTGACCGTGCCATTCTTGGTGGCGACTGGTGTTTTGGTGATGTCCACGATCAGAAGAGTTCACTCCACGGTGAGTTTGCCACTCGTATATGGACGTTACTATGGGAAAGAATATGTAGGCTCGTGCTGCTCGATCGGGGAAGGTGAGGCGGGTTACACGATTTGCGGTATTGCGATGGTGGAGAGGCAACGGTCAGGCTGCGGGTGGAACCGGAACTAAGGAGAATACATGGCCACGCAAAAGCAGAGAAGTGCAGCGCGCAAAAATATCAAGAAAGCGGCGACGGCGGCGAAAAAGAAAAGAACGATAGCGCATCTGCCTAAATCAACGCGCACGGCGCTGGGGAAACAGGCCAGCAAGGTGCGGAATAGCCGACGATCTTCGTGAGGAACAGCCGGCTGGGATCCTGATCTTGCAAACGACACGTTGCTGCATCGCGGGTGGCGGCCCGGCCGGGATGGTGCTGGGTTATTTGCTGGCGCGCGCGGGTGTGCCGGTACTTGTAGTGGAAAAACATGGGGACTTTTTGCGGGATTTTCGAGGGGATACAGTTCACCCGTCGACGCTCGAGGTCATGCACGAACTTGGTTTGTTGGATTCCTTCCTGACGCGACCGCATCAGAAAATTCACGAGCTTTCCGGGATCGTAAACGGGCAGCAAGTAAAGATTGCGGACTTTTCGCATCTGCCGACCCGGCGCAAATTTATTGCGCTGATGCCGCAGTGGGACTTTCTGAATTTCCTGGCGGCCGAGGCAAAGAAGTTCCCGGGCTTCCAATTACAGATGGAAACGCGAGCTACCCGGGTGATCGAAGAGAATGGGCGGGTGACTGGGATCGTAGTGGAAACGAAGGAAGGATCGCGGGAGATTCGCGCGGACCTGGTGGTGGCGGCAGATGGAAGGCACTCTGATCTGCGTGCGTCGGCAAAACTGGAAGTCAACGACCTGAAATCGCCCATTGATGTGCTGTGGATGAGGATTTCCCGGGCGGCGGCCGATCCGGAAGCGACTGCCGGACGATTCGCCGATGGACAGATTCTGGTGATGATCAATCGGGAAGATTACTGGCAGTGCGGCTATGTGGTGGCTAAAGGGGCCTCGGATCGATTGCGCGCGGAAGGCTTGGAACATTTTCAAAAACGTATTCTGGAGCTGGCGCCATTTTTGGGCAGACGCGAGGGCGAACTGGATAGCTGGGAGAAGATTAAGTTGCTGACGGTGCAGGTCAACCGGTTGCGCGAGTGGGCCAAGCCCGGACTGCTGTTCATTGGCGATGCGGCACACGCGATGTCGCCGGTGGGCGGAGTCGGAATTAACCTTGCGGTGCAGGATGCGGTGGCGGCGGCAAATCTTTTGTCGGGGCCGCTGAAGTCGGGAGCGCCGACGTTGACGCAACTGCGGGCTGTGCAGCACCGGAGGGAGTGGCCGACGGAGATGACGCAGGCGGTGCAGGTTTTTATTCAGAACCATGTGTTGGCGCGGACGTTGGCGAACCGCACGAAAACGGAAGGTGTGCCGATGGCGCTGAGGATTTTGCGGCTTTTTCCTGTGCTGCGCCGCGTACCTGCGCGGGTGTTTGGATTGGGATTCCGTGCGGAACATGTGGATGGCGCGCTGCGGGGGAATTAGGACGATTGCGGTGAGTTGGGGCCGGGTTGCGGTGAAGGGGGGTTCGGGGGACTGGAGTGCGGGTTTTTTGTTTGGTCTCAAGACGCGAGGATCGAAGAGAGGTTCCTCGCTGCGCTCGGAATGACGGGTTTTTTTTCGGGAGGCAAGACTCGCTGTTGTGGGAGTGAAACCCAAGAGCTGCACACGCAACGACGGCGTGTGGGCGCTGGCCGATCTAAAGTTCGGCCACTACAGGAGTTCGCGCTACTGCACCGGTGGGCGCTGCTGGAAGATACCGGCGAAGGAGTGGCGGTAGTGGTAGAAGAGGATGAACCAGAGAAGCGCGGTGAACAGGGCTCGGGGCAGACCCGATGGGTTCATAAAAACGTGGAAGGACAGAATGTTTACGAGGACCGGGCCGAGGATGGTCAGGGCTAATGGGACGTAACGGTTGATGAGCAGGAGCACGCCGCCGATAAACTGAACGGCAAATGGAACCAAGGCGTAATGCGACTGAACTATGACTGTGAAGTAATCGCGGGCAAAGCCCGGAGGCAGGTTCGGCTGGGGAAGAAACGGGTGCAAGCCATTGGCGCCGAAGACGAGGAAAATGAGGCCGAGCAAAATACGAGAGATGAGTACGACAATCTTCATGGGAACTCCTGTTTTGTGCATCGCATGTTGAGTCGTTCGTGAGCGCGATAGCTTAACTGTGGACAACGGGGCAACCACCACGCCACCCGATCATTGGATGCCGCAGCTCCCGATTTGTTGACGCCATTCAGGCTATACTCAATTTCTCCACTTAATGGCGTCTTGGTAAATGTGGTTGGGTTTGTTATGCTCGCCCGCGTGCGTCGCCCAAGGAAACTTATGCCCAAGAAGAAATTGTATTCCGCTGGATTGATATTGATTGCGAGTTTGTCGGTCTCGTTGTTTGCGGCGCAGAAAGATAAGAAACACGCAGCGGCGGAGGAAACATCCAAGCCGTCATACGAATTGCCTCAGCCAGCCACCGAAACGCTGGATTATGCGGCGTATGGAAACATCCGGACCGAAGCGTTTAACCATTCGCACGTGATGGAGTATGCGTCCGCGTTGACGGATGGAATTGGGCCGAGGTTGACCGGTTCGCCGAATTTGAAGAAGGCGAATCAATGGACCAGCGAGCAGTTCACGGCGATGGGGTGCAGCAACGTGCACCTGGAGGACTGGGGCGAATTCGGAATGGGCTGGGAGCAGTTGAACGCCTGGGTGCGCATGACGGCACCGGATACGGCGGTATTCATCGCGCAGGCGGCGCCGTGGTCGCCGGCGACGAAGGGCCCGGTAAGCGGCGGCGCGGTGTGGATGGACATCAAGGATGAAAAGGATTTCGAGAAGTATAAGGGCAAGCTGGCCGGAAAGATTGTGCTGCTGGGAGAGATGCGCGAAGTGAAACCGGTGGAGAAGCCGCTGTTCACGCGGTATGACGATTCGGATTTGCAGAAGCTCGAAGAGTACCCGGTGCGGCTGAACCCGGCGGGCCGAGACTTGCAGGCGTATCTGCGGCGCGCGGAACTACGCGAGAAAATCGGGAAATTTTTCGCGGACGAACAAGTGGCTGCGGTGCTGCTGCCCAGCCGCGATGCTCCGGACAGCGGCGGATCGGGCGGAACGATATTCGATGATAACGGATCGGCGTTCGGAGGGCTGGTGTATCACCGAGATCACGCGAATCCGGTGCCGCTGGCGGTGACGGCCATCGAGAATTATGGGCGGGTGTACCGGTTGCTGAGGGCGAATGTTCCGGTGACGTTGGAAGTGAACCTTGAAACGCGGTTCGATGGAGACCACGAGCACGCCTTCGACACGATCGCGGAAATTCCGGGGACCGACCCGAAATTGAAGGATGAAGTGGTGATGCTGGGAGGACACCTGGATTCGTGGGCGTCGGCTACCGGAGCGACGGACAACGGGGCCGGAACATTGGTGGCGATGGAAGTGATGCGTATTCTGACTGCACTGCATATCCAGCCGCGGCGGACGATTCGCGTAGCGCTGTGGACCGGAGAGGAGCAAGGGCTGTTGGGTTCGCGAGGGTACGTGAGCCAGCACTTCGGTGAGCTTCCGCGGTCCACGGAGCCGGATCAGGTGAAATTGCCGGAGTTCTTTCGCAAAGTCACCGGACCGCTGCAGCTAAAGCCGGAGCAGGAAAAGGTTTCGGTGTATTTCAACGTGGACAATGGCAGCGGAAAGATTCGCGGCATTTACCTGCAGCAGAATGGAGCGGTGGGGCCGATCTTCAAACAGTGGATGGAGCCGTTGAAGGATGTCGGAGTCACCGCAATGACTTTGCGGAATACTGGCGGAACCGACCATTTGAGTTTTGATGCGGTGGGCATTCCGGGATTCCAATTCATCCAGGACCCCCTGGATTACGAAACGCGGACACACCATTCGAACATGGATCTGTACGAGAGATTGCAGCCGGAAGATCTGGCGCAGGCGGCATTTGTGGAGGCGGTGTTTGTATACAACGCGGCGATGCGTGATCAGATGCTGCCGCGGAAACCGCTGCCGCATCCGGAATTGGAGCAGCAAATGCAACAGCCGCTGAAAAATGTAATGCCGGAGGCTGAGGCAAAACCGTAGAGGCGCTTCGGCGAGAAGCGTGGGCAATGGCCGGCGTTGCCGTGATGTACAATTCCTCCGAAGTATCGGAGGAACCTGATGCGTTATTGGACCGTTTTAATTCTGTGTATATTGCTGGCATCGGCGAGCGGCACACCCGCACAAACAAAACTTTCGACAAAATGGGAAGAGCTGACGGCGGGCGACTTCCAGAAAGCCATCGCTAAGTCGGGCGGAACCTGCTTGCTGCCGTTCGGCATCCTGGAAAAGCACGGACCACACCTGCCGATTGGCACTGACCTGCTGAATGTACGATATGTGGCGGAACATGCCGCGGATCAGGAATATGCGATTATTTTCCCCCAATATTTTGCGGGGCAGATTTTTGAGGCGAAGCAGCAGCCGGGAACGATCGCGTACAGTCCGGACCTACAACTGCGATTGCTGCAGGAGACCACCGACGAAATGGCGAGGAACGGATGCAAGAAAGTGGTGATCATCAACGGGCATGGCGGAAATGAGAGCCTGCTTCCCTACTTCGCGCAGACGCAGCTGTATAAGCCGCACGATTACGTGGTGTATGTGCAGTGGGGTCACGAAGCGACGAAGAAGGCGGGAGGGGAGAAGAGCGGGCCGGACTGGCACGCCGGGGAGACGGAAACGTCGAACACGCTGGTGACGCATCCGGACTTGGTGCACATGGATCGGGCGGCGACGGAATCCGGGGCGGATCAGAAACGGCTGAACTTGCCGGAGAGTGTGTACACGGGGATTTGGTGGTATGCGCGGTTTCCGAATCATTACTCGGGGAATGGAAGCGCGGCGACTAAGGAGCAGGGCGAAGCGGATATGCAGAGTTGGGTGAATACGGTGGTGCGGGCGATCCGAGCTATCAAGGCGGATGAGGAAAGCCTGAAACTCCAGAATGAATTTTATGAGAAGAGCGGGCATCCGCTGGATACAGCGCAGTAAGGTGTGATAGGAGACAAGACGAAGAGAACGAAGAGAGATTCCTCGCGGAAAGCGCGATGGAAAACATTACCTCGCGTTGTTTGGGATGACCGGTTTTCTTTATGGCTGAAAGGCGCGGAGAGGAGGGATTGGGGCACTCGAGTGTAAGAGCCCCCACCCTTCGCAAAGGCAGCGAAGGATGGGCCACCCTTAAGTACACGGAGGATGGTGGCGTGACAAGCGTAGGGAACATTTTGGGCTTTTGATGCGTTCATGGTAATAGGACGAGGACGGACGTCCCAGGGAGAATCCAGATGATTCAGAGGCGAGACGAAGGTTCCAGGCTCCAGGGTGGAATTGCGCGGAAGATCGCAGTGGCGGCGGCAACGGCGGGCATTTTGGCGCTCGGGGCTGCGATGACGGTGCAGGCGGATGAAGTCGCCAAGACGTTCCCGATTTCGGGGCATGCCAAGGTGAGAGTGGAGACCGACGACGGTGCGGTTCGGGTGTCGACCGGAGATATCAAGCAGGTGGAAGTTCGCATCGTGTACACGGGATACAAGCTAGACAAGGATCTGCGGGTAAGCACGGAGCAGAACGGAGATTCGGTGAATGTCATCGCCAAGACTTCTGGAGCGAACTTCTGGAGTTGGGGAGTACGTCACGCCAGCTTGCGCGTGGAAGTGCATATGCCGGCGAACGCAGACTTGAGCGTGCGCAGCGGAGACGGGTCGGTGGAAGCAGACGCGATCGACGGGAATGTGGATGTGACTACCGGAGACGGCAGCATCACCGTGGACGGAATCCGGGGCAGCATGCGATTTCGATCGGGGGACGGACACATTGAGGGACGCGGGTTAGATGGCCTGGTGGACGCGGCGGCCGGAGACGGACACATCACACTGGAGGGGCGGTTTGACGGACTCAACATCCGGACGGGAGATGGAAGCGTGACCGCACGAGCGGCGGCGGGATCGAAACTGCTTACGGGCTGGTCGATTCATACCGGGGACGGCAGCGTAGACCTGGAAGTGCCGGGTGATTTGCAGGCGAATTTGGACGCGAGCACGCAGGACGGTCACATCAGTATGGGACTGCCGGTTACGGTGGAGGGGTCGTTCAGTTCATCGAGTATTCATGGGAAGTTGAACGGCGGAGGGCAGACGCTGGCAATTCACACTGGGGATGGATCGATCCATTTGAGTAAGAGCTGATCTGGCTCTTACCAAGGCCAGTTCCAGAACAGGAAATGGCAAGGGATAGGCGTCGAATGGGTGCTCTTTACGTACCGGAAAAGGCTTAGAACGCGGCGTAAGTTACTGAAAATATGAGGCGGCCTAAATGGACCCTGCTTTGCAGGGTATAACGATGCAGGGAGGGCCCCGTGATTGTAGTTGTCTTGGGTTTTGCGGTGCTGGCGCTGTTCTCGGTGTCGATTACTAGTTCGTTTCTGGATAGCCGGAATCAGCGATTTTGAGCGGTTCGCCTGCCCGGTCGAAAAGTATCCCACAAAACATTGTGTCAAGAAATGCGTCGCGGGCATGCGTGTGTCTGCGCGGGAGCTGAGGCGTTGACCGCGTGATGTGGGCAAGAGACGAGTTCCCGGCGCGGAACGGAAAGATTGGGGGTATGAGCGTAAGAGCTCCATCCTAGAAGTGGCGGTGGTAGTATCTGGCGATGCTGAGGAATCGTTCCGTACCTGCCGATATTGTGTTGCCACATTTGGTGTATGAGGACGTGGATACAGCCGTAAACTGGCTGAGGAAAGCGTTTGGATTCAAGGAGCATTACCGCCACGGCAATCCGAGCAGCGGCGCGCAGATGCATTTGGGGAACGCGTGGATCATGCTCAGTCGGGCGAGGGAGGGGCGGAGTAGTCCGGCACAGATGGGAGCGTGGACGCAGAGTTTGACGGTGTTCGTGGAAGACGTTCAGGGGCATTTCGAGAAAGCAAAAGCGGCGCGGGTTAGGATTATCGAGGAGCCACACGAAACGATTTACGGAGAATTTCAGTACGCGGCGATGGATTTGGAGGGCCATTTGTGGCTGTTCTCGAGACATGCGACGGACATAGCGCCGGGGGACTGGGGAGCGAGAGTCGCGGAAGGTTGAGTGCTGAAGATCAGAACGTGTGGCCGTTGGATCGTAAGAATTCCCCACCTTTCGCTTAAAGATGCGGCCACCCTCAAGTTCAGGGGAGTGGCACAACTGAGAACGAAGAGAGATCCCTCGCGTTGCTCGGGAGGACGGGTTGCTTTTTCGGGGGAGGAAACGCAAGAGCTGCAAACGCAACGGCGGCGTGTGGCGGCTGGCCGATCTAAAGTTCGGCCACTACAGGGGCTGGGAAAACGACGAGCAAGGTTATTTGCGTTGGCGAAGAGACTCGATCCACTTGGTTAGGATGCGATCGTTCGGCGGTTCCAGGTCGAAGAATTCGATGCCCAATCCGATGCGCGGCTTGACGATGCGCACGACAGCGATGGTGTCTAAGACCTGGCCCTTGCGGGTGAGGGTCATGCGGGCACGGGTGTTCGGTGGCAGAGATTTGCTGGTGCACACGAAGCAGCCGCCGAAGGAAATGTCGGAGGTCACGCCGGTAACCTGTTGTCCGGTTTCCATGTCGATAAGTTCCGCATCAGCAGCAAAAGGATAACGGATGGTATAGCGGCGGTCGCGAACGCCGATCAGGCGAGATGGTGACATTGAGAACGATCCATTTATGGCGATGACTTTATTCATGGCCAAATTGAGTGCAGCAACGTGAATTCAAGACATCGCGAAGCGCTCCCAGGCGGTTGGAGTGCCTCCCAGGACGTTAGTGTGACCTACGGTCGAAGAGAGGGAAACAGGGTTAAAGAGGGAGGCATCGAAAAAGTAACGTAGGCGAGGGCAAGGAAACCGCAAAGCTATTAGTGGGTTCGACAAAAGAGCGGGGCGCGGGCCTGAGGCAGTGGTGGTTGCGTGATAGCCTGAACCAGGTAGATATCCCATTTTTTACTTCCACCGATGATCGCAGAAGGCATTCGTCAGAGCGACCGAGTCAGCCTGCAAATGCAGGTTGAGGCGACTTGGTTGGATACTTCCGGTACGGCGGTGCGACAGAGCGCTCAGACGTTGCTGGTGAGCCGGAATGGCGGAGTAATCCGGCTGAAGGAAAGACTGTTCGGCGGGCAGGAACTGACGCTGCATCGGCAACTGGAAGGGGACCAGACCAAGACGGTGCGGGCGCGCATTGTCGCGGAAATCGATCGGGAAACGGACGGGTTTATTTATGCCGTGGCGATCCTGGACCCGCGCGTGGATTTCTGGGACATCGACTTCCCTGCCCCGCACAAAGGGGAAGAGGCGCTGGCGCGGATGCTGATGGAGTGCAGCTTTTGCCAGCGGCGCGAGGTGGTGTACCTGAACGAAATGGAGCTGAAATCGTTCGAGGTGCGAAAATGCGTGGCGCGGCTGTGTCGGCACTGCGATTCGCCTTCGATCTGGATCGAGGCGCAATCGGAAGCGGTGGCGGAGGAAGCGCTGCCGTCACGCAGCGCGGTGGAGGAGCGAGTGACGCCGCGGCGGAACCGGGCGCGGGTGAAGGCACGGGTGCTGGCGTGTATCCGGCGGCGAGGATTTCAGGAGGAAGTCGCGGTTTGCGAGGACTTGTCGAAAGGCGGGATCAGTTTTCGTAGCCGGAATCATTATCCGGAAGGAACACGGCTGGAAGTGGCGGTGCCGTATACACCGGGTGCGGGGGCGATCTTTGTGCCGATCCGGATTGTGTTTTCGCAACCGATAGCGAGCGCGGGATTGTTCCGGCATGGGGCGATGTACTTGCGGGCGCCGGAGTGACTTGCGGGGATCGTGCCGCGTGTGGACTGGAAAGATAAGTACTCAGAGGCTGAAGGCTGTTTTTTGGTGATGGTCAAAGAGAAGAGAGATTCGGCGTGCGATCGTAAGAGTCCCACCCTCAAGGATTGTGGCGTAACTTGACAGCGAAGAGAGATCCCTCGCGTTGCTCGGGATGACGGGGTTTTTATTTGTCTCAAGACGCGGTGGTTGAAGAGCCAGGTTCGAAAGGCGAACGTGGGGGGCACCCGGCTTCAAGAACAAGAGAATAGAGATTTGGGCGTTCGATCGTAAGGGCCCCACCCTTCGCAGAAGGCGCGAAGGATGGGCCACCCTCAAGTTCATAGGATTGTGGCGTAACGTGGGAGAGAAGAGAGATCCCTCGCGTTGCTCGGGATGACGTGCGTTTCGTTTGGGCTCAAAACGTGAAGCAAGGGCGACGTCGCTAGGATTCGTGGCCCAGGGGGAAGTAGGCTTCGTCCTGGAGGGAGTCTTTTTTCCAACCGGCACGGAGAAGGATAGCGCGGCCGTTTTCGACCATGGCGGGATTGCCACAGAGATAGGCGGTAGTTTCTTCAGGTTTGAGATTCCACACATCGGCGAATTTGCGAATTAAATCGTCGACACGGCCTTTTTCGCCATTCCACGAATCGTCTTCCCACGGGCGGCTGACGGTGGGAACGTACTTGAGCCAAGGAACTTCCGCGGCCACGCGTTCCAACTCATCGCGATAGCCAAATTCCTGCTGGCGGCTGGCCCCTTGAATGCAGAAGAGGCGGTGTTCGCCGGGCATAATTTCGCCACCTTTTTTCCAGTCGGCGTAAATGGTGCGGACATAGCTGACGTAAGGAGCGATGCCGGTGACAGTGGAGAGCAGCAGGTGATTCTTGCGGCCGCTGCGCAAATCCAGGGTGAAACGGCCCTTGGCAAAACGGCGTAAGAGCAACGGAGTGCCTTCATCCATGGCATAGAGCAGAGGCGTGAGTTCGCCATTCTGGACGCGTTCCACGAAAAATTCCAGTTTGCTTTCGTAGGGAGAGGAGCACATCGAGTAGGGCCGCTCGATGCGTTTGCCGTCCACTTCGACTCCCAAGGTGGCATATTGACCGGCCAAGTACGGCAAAGAGTGATCCGCCTCGACGTGGAGAAGGAACAAGTCGTGGGCGACTTCCTTGCGATCGACGATTTTGGCGGCCAGGTATTTGTCGACGGCCATTTTTAGGTTCCCTTCAGAAATTCGATGCGGGTGGTGGGAAAAAGACACGGGAGCCACGCTTCCGTTTTGAGTTAAGGATCAATTCCCTGCTGGTTTGCGACAGGAGAAATTTTACTGCGTCGGGTGCTGCCGTTGTTGCTGCATCTGTTGCATGAGCGCCTGTGGATCGAACTTTTGCACGGGGCCGGTGATCTGGTCGGGGAAAGTGTCGAGAACCTTGACCAGGATCATGGAGTGATCCTTGGACTGTTCTTTGACCAAGCCGTAGGGAGTGATCTTGTCGCTGGTCCAAATCTCGCCGCCGGTCTTGTCGTTTTTGTAGTGATCACAGGAGAAAGTGCCTGCAGGGACGGTGATGGTTTCGGAGCCGACGGAATGCCAGTCCTGAAGGGACTCCTGAACCCTGTTTTTCTGCGCTGCGTCAGGTGTGATGGGCATTTCCATGGCGCCCTTGCCCGGCATCATGAAGATGATCCTGTGGAATTGAAAATCGTCGACGGTCATGAGCGATTTACCGATCATGGATGAGCCTTCACCGTTGGATACAAACTCCATCCAGTAACCGTCTTTGCCGTCGACGCTTTCTTTGCCGACGATGCCCATTTGCATGGTTCTGGTTCTGGTGTTGGAACCCGTGGCGGTGACGGTTTGATATTCGGCACCCTTGCCCACCACCGGATGAAAAAACTTGGTGAGGGAAGGGCGCTTGAAGAGATCCATGCCCATTTGCGCGCGAAGTGGGGGAGCAAACACGAAGACAAACAGGGCCATGGCCCATAGCATGCGCTTCATAATTCTCCTTGGCCGTGCGTAGCGTGTTCCGCAGGCGAGCGGAACCGTAAAATTGCTGCCCTTCTCATATCAGTTTCGGAGTGAGTGCGCAATGCCGCGGCTGAGGAAAACGGAGGAAGGTTGGTTGAAAGTTTATTCGTAGGCAAGTGCTTCGACAGGATCGAAACCGGCGGCACGCATAGCAGGAATGGTGGCACCGAGCGCGGACCCGAGCATGGCCAGAGCAAAAGAGGCGAGGACCCAAGCGGCGGAAATCTGGATGGGAAGAGACGGAAGGGTCTGTTTGAGGATGGCCTGAGTGAGAAAAGTAATGCCGATACCGACGAGGCTGCCGGCAACAGCCAGGACGGTAGTTTCGCCCATGAGCATTTGCATGATTTCGAAGCGTGTAAAACCCAAGGCTTTGAGAATGCCGATTTCGCGGGTACGCTCCATGACCATGGTGTGCATGTTCATGAGCACGACGAGAAAGCTGACCAGGATACCGAGCACGACCATGGTGCGGATAAAGGGTTTCAGTTCCGGCAACTTGGAAGAGCTCATGAGCGAGACGTATTCGGACATGGAACGAACGCGGTTTTGGGGATTTAAGTTGAGAATTTCCGTGCGAGTGGCTTCGGTATCGCCTTTGCTGCGGACAAAAAACGCGGAGACGCGATTGTCCGCTCCCATGACGTCCTGCGCGGTCTTCAGCGGGATATAGTAGCGGGCCCCTTTTCCGTGAACCACGATACCGGAAATGCGAAAAGGACGATTGACCAGAGTAACGGTATCGCCGACCTTGAGGTGTTTGGTCTGTGCGACGATATCGTCGGCAATGGTTTCGTCAGGAGTTGAAAAAGGACGGCCGGAGCGGAAGATAAAACCTTTGCTGAGGGCGTTGTAACGTTTGTACTCAATGCCGTAGATGACCACCAGCGTTTTCGGGTCAGTGATCATGAGAGTGGGGGCAACGTCGTCGACGCCGGGAAGTTTTTCGATCTCGTTGCCGAAGGACTCTTGCATGACGGCGCTGGAGAAGGCGAAGAAAATAGACGCATTAGGAGGTTGAACGATGATGTCGGCGCCGACGCCCTCCACGCGTTTTCCCCAGTCGGCGATGACGCCGGAGGTCATGCCCACGATAAGGAGAACCAAAACCACCTGAATAGCGATGGCGACGATGCTGAGGAAGCAGCGCAGGGGACGCGCGGCGAGATTGCCCCAGAACATCTGGACTACGGAAAAGGGACCGCTGGTGGTTTCAGACATGAATGGAATACGTAGAGTTTACTGTAACATCCGGAAAATCCCGCGGTCAAAGCGCGTGCGGATTCTTTTTTGGAGAGCGGAGGCAACGCCGGATCGAGAAGGCAAGTGGAAATGTTTCGGAAGTGTTACAGTTTTCCACTGATCCGTGCAAAACCTTGTGGGAAACTACAGGAAACACCCTACTAACGTTCGGAATTTCAATGTGATGATACGGTTTGCACAAATTTGGTGCAATGGCGGGGTCGAGGAACTTGCTTCCCGGAAATTTTCGCGTCGAGTACTAAGGGGGGTAAGGAGGGCGAACAGAAATTCGCCGCTGGGCAAGGCGAGGGAGAGAAGAGAGATCCCTGTAAGTTCACAAACGGAGTGCAACAGGCTTGGCAGAGCGGAGCACGGAAGGCGCCTGGGTCAGGGTTTTTGAGAATGGGCGTCGACCGAGTCTAGAGCGCGGAGAGAATAGACCAGAGCGGCGCCAGCGTTCATGGCCATGGCTACGCCGAGAGCTTCGGCGACTTCCTGCTTGGTGGCACCGACTTTCAGGGCGCCATCGGTGTGAAAGGTGATGCAACCGTCGCAACGGGTGGTTACGGCAACAGCGATGGAAATGAGTTGGCGGACCTTTTCGCCGAGAAGAGAATTCTTGGAGTTGGCGGCGGAGAGGACTTGATAGCCTTTGAGGGAGTCGGGCGAGAGTTTGGCGAACTCGGGGATGGATTTGGTGAGTTCGGATTGATAAGTGTTCCAATCGAAGAGCATGGTTCCTCCGGGGATAAAGTTTCGGGATGGGAGTATAGCAAGTTTGGGGAGTGGCGCTGGGGAAGTGGCGGCGTAACGTTGTTTAGGGTGATGTGTGGGCGGGGCGCATTTCGGAGGGAGCGGGTGGTGTGTTATTGTTTTCGGTTCGCTATCGCTCCCCGAAATTAACCGTCGCGCATGACCTTTCAATATCGTTAAATACCAATCATTTCAATCGCTTGACCTTTTGGGGTATCGACCCTGAAAGGTCCTGCTATGCATTAAGTCGCTACACTTCTCGCTACAGTCTATTTTTGTGATACAACCGCATCATGCAACCCGCCCCTATTACCTTTCTATCTGTCCCACTCGAAGCGTGGCTTACAATTCTGGCGATCATCATCGGCCCACTGGCCGCCTTGTTAATCCAGAAGCATCTTGAACGGCTCAAGGCTAAAGAAGACCGAAAGGTGATGATCTTTCGCGCTCTGATGGCCAACCGTTCGAGCCGTCTGTCACCTGCCTACGTACAAGCCTTGAACGGTATCGAAACCGAATTCTTTGGCGAAACGAAAGTGATCGAAGCGTGGCGTGGCCTGCTAGACCAACTGTACACACCTCACGATCCTGAAGGTGACCCGAAATTCGTCCGGTGGAATGATCGGGTGACGGACCTTCTGACCGACTTACTCTTTGAAATGGGTGAATCACTGGGCTACCATTTCGACAAAGTGACCCTCAAGAAAAACGCCTATTACCCAACTGGATGGGGATTGATAGAAGGGGAACAGGCAATACTGCGACAGTCCGCAATTAAGGTGTTTGCAGGCGAGAAGCCCATCAAGGTTGAAATCACGGAAGTGAAAGGCTAGCGAAACTGGCGCAAAGAATCGGGGCTGCCCTTATTCTCGCCACGGTCCAGAACCAATTCTTCGCCTGTACCGAAATGATTGTGAACAATTCCCACCGTGCCAAAAAAGTTCAAAGTTGGCGACAAAATCCGCGTGAATATGCATAGCGGCAAGATCGTCGACGCTGTAATCAAGGCCATCATCGACGGCCCCACCAACGGCGCAAAGTACCAGGTTGATTTTGGGAAGGACCAAACCGCGCTCATCAGTGAGTGGCAGATTGTGAAGGACCGACGTTAGCGGACTTCTCGGTAGTTAGCACTCGTCTATGACCAGAATTCGTTTTCTTTCGATGGCTTCTAAAGCAGCAAGCTTGCGGTCCACGTGTGGTTGTGAGCGCGGAGCGCCGGAATGAAGTTCGCAGCTTTTTCCAGCAGGCACACCGCAGGTAGGGCAGACGACTGAGGAAGACTGTTTGCGAGTGAGTTTCCTCTTCTTCATTTTGACAGAATGCATTTGCGGCCAGTCGCCTGTCTGTTCAATTTTGGATAGTTCCGGTAGCCAATTCTCGCTTAGCCTTCGTCAACGGGTGGTGGGGCTGACGAATGATGTTCCTACCCAAGTCACCGTTGCCAGTCCACCACCTCTTGCCAGCCCCGCCTTTAAACATGGCGGAGACCAACGCGACATTTTCGCCCCTTCCGCGATGCCGTTATAGCGATTATGGCGACGCTGGCGAAACAGGAGCGCGTGAAGCGCAGCGAGCGCACTAAAGCAGGCTTGACGCGCGTTAGGGCGGCTGGAAAGGCCCTTGGGCGCCCGGTGAAGCTCGGCTTCCACACCGCTGAGATCGCACGGCTACGCGCGCAGGGACACTCACTGAGAGCAATCGGGCGTGAGCTGGGCATCTCTGACCGCTCGGTGCGGCGGCTGGCTGCGGCATAAACGTCGAAATTTCCTACTTGCAAGCCCTGCTTCAGCAATCAGTTGCAGCGGGGCTTTTCCGTGTTTGGAGCGCGGCAGAGACGAACGGTTTTGACGCACCCGCAGTGCCAGGGATGCCCTTCACATTCTAGCGAGGCTATGATGTCGCCTGTCTTAGATGCGAAAATCATAGCGATGGAGTTACTAGCCCATGGGCAAATTAGAGGCTATATTTTATTCAGAATCCGTTTGTCGTTCCCGTTGCTTGCGAATGCGGTCAATCAAGAACCGGTAGTCATCAAGTTCGCCGACACCAACAACTCAGTTTCGATCGAATACCCTAAACCCGGACCAGCACCAGAGCACCCAGAGATTGAGGGATTTGCTGAGATAGTGTTACGCGTCGAAAGAGAATGCACAGCGACGAAATTGCGGCCAACCCCTTGGTGCATCTATGGAGGGTAGACTGGACGTTTGATGGACAGCCGCTGGTGCAGGGCGTGGAACAGCGGGGAGTGCCGGCAATCGCACTTATAGATGCATGGTGGACCGAGGCGGTTGATCGGCTCAAGCGTAACCAGCCCGTGCCCGTCGACACTCGTTTCGCACTCGACGCGACATACTTCGCCGAACGTGACCCGACTCGCGGAATATTATGGCCTGCGGCGGCGGCCGGGCGCAGCGCCCGAGCATTCGAATTCTTGGCGACCGACAGAAGCGATCCTCGGCAGGCGTTCATCTCGGCGCTGTGCGGTGCCCTCGGTGATCGGGGCAGCATCGTCGTTTTCCACCAGCAATTCGAATCTCAGCGGCTCTCGGACCTTGCCGCGTGGCGCTCTCGGAGATTGGGTTAATCGTCGAAATTTCGAACACCGTCGGTGCTGCACTCAGAAGCAGACTTTAGGTCGCGGGCGCTCTGCACTTAGCCACAATGAGGGTGATGTCATCTTGCTGGTCGCTCCTGTTAAGATCGCGCACCTCGCTCGTGATGGCCTCCGCAGCAGTCTGGCACGATTGATTGCGGTAATGGCGAAGTCTTTGAATCAGGAACTCTTCTCCGAATTCCTCGCCACGATCGTTCAGCGCTTCGGTGATACCGTCGGTGTAGAGTGCAAACAGATCCCCACTGGTGAGTCCTACTTTGGCGACTTTGCAGTCCCAATTCCGAAAAAGACCCACGAGTGTTCCGGTGGACTCAAGACGGAGATAAGAGTTGTCGGGACGCAAGATGAGCCCTGGAAGGTGTCCGAGGTTCGCGTAGCGAAAGTGCCGGGAATCATCGTCGTATTCTGCAAAGAAGAGCGAGGCGTAGGCACCGTCGGGGGTGTTCTCGTAGAAAAGACGGTTTACGGAACGAAGAAAAAGTTCGGGATGAGTATGTGCCATGGCGCACTGGCTTCGGATGTTCGCCTGCAGATTGGCCATAAGCAGTGCTGCTGCAATACCCTTACCGGACACGTCGCCGATTACAAGGCCAAGATGCTGTTCCCCGAGATTGAGGAAGTCGAAATAGTCCCCGCCGACCTGCCGAGCTTGCAGACAGATACCAGCGTATTCGAGCGTTTTGAGTGGTGGTTGACTTTGGGGAAATAGGCGCGCTTGGACTTGCTTAGCGATTTCGATTTCCTGAGCCGTGCGCCGTTCGGCCTCAAGTTTTCCTGCTAGCACGCGGCGCTGACCTTCTACGGTAAGCGCAAGCTCATCGAACCCAGCCAAGCCATATTGGTTTCCGTCAGGGTCGTCGAAGCGGGTGTGAATTCCTCCCCAGACCGGAACGGTTGGCGGATAGTGGAAGTGAACGCCGCTACCGCACCACTCCTGGTACTTGCGAGTAACATCCTCCGTGATGAACCAGATGCGGGCGTCGCGGTTGACCAGCGACTCAAAATTAGCCTCGGGCGGAGCGAGGGCAAGACCTATGTGCGCATTGCCATCGGGAGGACAGACTTGAACCCAGCGTCTTCCGTCGGGAAACGTGTGGTCAACGGTCACGGTGAATCCGAGTTGCTCGGTGTAGAACCGGAGGCTGCGGTCGAGATCTCGCACGTACACGATCGCAAAATGCAGGCACAGATACGGATCCTTGCCATCTAGCCGAAGGCGTGATCGTTCAATACCAAAAGGGAGTTCGGAACCTGACATAGCCGAAGATTATACTGACATTGCAACGCTAAAGATGTTTCCTCTCGTACTACGTTCACAGGAGACGGTGATGCGTCAATTCGTAACGGAAGTGCAGAACGGCACCTTTCCTGGACCCGAACACAATACGGAAATGTCACGAGACGCCGATGGGGGCCTGACCGCGTAGAGCAAAGACAATCGCGCTACTGGGGAGTCCATCTGAGGTCAACCGCTATGAATGGATTTTTGGCGAAGGTGGGAATGCCAGGGCTTTATACAAAACCTCGGGCTGGTCAGTACGGCGGATTGACTTAAAATGGAGTTGGTTGTGAGACTCGTCTCGACGGCGAAACGTTCCTGTCGGCTGTTCGCTGGAACAACTTGTTCCGGGACCGACTCAGATGTTGGAAGATCTTGGTCGGCACCTTAAGTCCCGCAACCCGAGTCGAGGTGCTGTTGAGAAGCGCAACGTGCGGATGAAAAAATCATTAGAGAGGGTGGCGCATGCAAAAGGAAGTTTTGCGAGAAATCTTGAAGCAGAATCAATTTACCAGTCATTTTTCACTTGACCGAGTTACAAACGAGAATGCGTCTCTGAGGTTGAATGACAAAACAGCTTCTATAGGATTCATATACCGGCATATTGGAGAAACGATGAATTTGTTTGGTGCGCTTTTGGGCATCCCCACTGATGTGAAAGACACAACCATGGGTCAAACAGATAATGGGCAGGGCATCGATGTGGAATACAGCCGACAGTTGATCTCAAAAGGATATGGCGTGCTGAAAGAACTCGTAGAAAACAGCACGGACGAAGACTGGCTGAAACCAGTTGATACTCCGTTTTTCGGCACGGTTGCACGAATCAGATTGTATGTTCACGCCCTGTTCCATACGTCGAATCATGCCGGGCAGATATCGCTGACATTGGCAAGAGGACGTAAATGAGGTTCTGTCTTGTTAGCCACGGCTGCCATGAATTGGCCCGTTCACTAATACCACGGTTTTGCCAAGTGACTTGCGGGACCAGTCCAGGGCCTTGAAAGCACCGATATCTATCCGTCAATCACCAAGTTTTGATCCCGAACCGCAATGCGAAGGCAAAAAATTGCTTTGTACACGCGCTTCGTCCAAAGTCTCTGGCATAATCGTTCAGCACAATGCCAATCAATTCAGATAAACCTCATCTCTGGAAATCAGACGTGGCGGCATCGGTAGACCTTTACAACAAATGGTTCATGGAGTTCGCTCCGAAGACGTACCGTGAGAAGCGAATTCAAGTCACCAAGGACGTTGAGACTGGGTTACTGCAACGAGCGATCTGGAACACATCACTCCCGAAGTGCTAAGGGACAATCCGGCAATTCTGCCGATGCTTCGTATGGCGACTTGCCCGCCGCTGGCGAGAGATCGACTCGTTGGTCTTGCGTATGCTGACAAGAATGTGGTGCTGTGCATGGAAGTAGGTGCGTGCCCTGTTCGTATGTCCGCATCCGATCTTCAGGCGAACCTGAAGCGAATTGCTGACACTATCACCAAACTTCTAGATCGAGACATGTTCCCGTGGCTTACCGATTCGCCGGAGAGGGTTCCAAAATTCGGGAAAAGGGTTTTTGAACCATGCCGACCTGCGCTTTGACTTCAGGAAATCTCCTTGGGACGCATGTCGCGGTCTGGTTGCAGACTTAGGGAAGCCCCGTCTGCCGCCAAGCTGTTCGTGCGCGTTCCCAATCCACCTTCGACCACCACCCGAACGGCTTGACCTCAGCCTTGGGTGACCTGCACCAACACGTCGTTGCCTTGCGCGGTACTTGATTGTGTTATAGCCTCTCCGCGTCGCTCCTTGCTCCCAGCGAAGAGGAGATTCTTCAGGCATGAAGCTCTTCAGAAGGACCGTTGCTCTCATTCTGAGCACCGCGCTTGTCGTGTGCGCTCAAGGAAATACATTCGATAGAGTTCGCTACAACGGCGGATCTGTCTATTCCAAGGTGGACCCCCAGGACTGGCACAATACGCTGACCGTGACGTCGGACATGATTGAACTCGCCCTTCATGACGGTACGAGAGTGAACATCCCACCGAAATCCGTGACCTCCCTGAGCTATGGTCAAGAAGCACACAGGCGCGTTGGGACGATGATTGCGTTGGCGATTCTCGTGGCGCCGGTAGCCCTTTTTGGACTCTTTCACAAGACGCGCCTCCATTTCATCGGCATCCAATACACAACCCCGGACAAAAAGAGCGCCGGCATTCTGCTCCAAGGCGATAAAGACAACTACCGCGCCATCCTGGTTGCGCTGCAGGGCGTGAGCGGGGCTCCGGTGTCGGTAGGTGAGAAGGAACGTGAGTTCGTTCCTGTCGGTGTGCGGACCGAGGTAACGAAAACTGAGGAACCGTCAGGAGAGGCTTCGCAATCGGCTACTTCCGGTGCCGGCCGAGCTTCTCAGCCGCAGCCGACACAAGAGTCGTGCGTCGTAGCGATCGCTTCCACCCCCGCAGGCGCTGACATCCTTGTGGACGATGAGTTTGCTGGCAACACGCCTTCCACGATCAATATCCCTGCCGGAAAACACGTGGTGACTGTAAGAAAAACCGGATTCCAGGACTGGACCCGAAGTATGATCTTCTACACCGGTTCGATCACGCTGAGCGCGGAACTCTTGCGCGGTGCAGTAGAACCCTCTGTGAGCGCGGAGAAATCCAGCGCGACGGCGACTCCTGCGGAGAAACTTCCGCCGATGGCTTCAACGTCATCCTCTGCCTGGATCGGCGTTTCTGCGCAAAACAGCGCAGACGGAGTACTGGTCACTGCTGTGGATGCGGGCGGTCCGGGAGCGACGGCAGGGATACAGGTCGGGGACACCATCGTCGCCGTCGATGGAAGGCTGATAAAGGGCAAGGACTTTCAGTCTACCGTTGCGGCGTTCAAGCCCGGAACTCAAATCACGATCAACTATCTGCGGAACTCCTCCGCCCACGAAGCCCAGATCCGAGTGGGTTCTCGAATGTGATCGCGTGGTTCCGAGATCCCCATCTCTTAGGGTGCCGCAAGTCATTGATTTCAGGTAACGGAGTTCTGTGTTTGAGGCGGTTCCGAAAACAAGTGATTTTGGGAAACTTCATTGGCCCAAAATGAAAAAGGCCGGTAGCCTTCGCCTCCGGCCCACGCTCTGGGATTAGCCCCTCGTCTTGGCTAAGGTTCATTCTACGCATTGTGAAGCTCTCAGTGGGTTCGGGCTCCTTAGGAACCGGTGGATTGAGGTTTGGCCTCAACTTCCAGCTCTGTCCGCATCGCCTTTTGGGCTTCCAATATCTTCTTTAACAGTTCGGGCCGAGCACTGTCATAGCGTTCGGGGTCCTTTGTCATCTCCTCAACAAGTTTGTGTATAAACGACCCAAGCTCAGAGAATACTAGCGCCGCTTCCTTACCGCACACGATCCTCACGAACGCACGGCTTTCGTCGAAGTCCGTTGATGCCTTGCTCCATCGCGTCATTCGCTCATTTCGCACCTGACTCCAGGCTAGTTCCTCCTCTTGTAATGGCTTCTCTGTTTCCCATTTCTTCTTTTTCGCATGATCTTCTTTTAGCACAATGGATACACCTAACAACGCATCCTCGACTTCCGATAGCCGTTTTGCTGCGTCGAAAACAACTTCACGCTTCATGTCCCAGCGCCTTTGCCGGTCCCAAAGACCACTCGATATTTCGCTTTTAATCTCCTCAGTGGTTCTCGTCACCGCTTTTACTTGGTCCACAAGTTTGCTGATGTCCTCGTGTGTCGCAAGGTTCTCACCTTTTTTCTTTAGGTATGGCTTGAGGAAGCTGCCGATGAATAAGGCGGCAATCACGCTGAGCACCCACATAGCGACGATTACAATGGTTTGCATGGCGGCTAGCATTGTAACCTGAGGCAAAGCATCAGTCCGCCTTGGTGCGCCCTTCGATCCAAGCTGTCACGTGTCTTACTCAGATAGGCCATCGTTTCTTGATCTTAGTAAGTCCGCCCATCTGGGAGTTTATGAACCTGCGATATCAGGTCGGTGGTGGCAGCACACTGTTGACGCCCGGAAATAAGGACCCTAAGGAATCACAGATAGAGAAAACAGTTTACGGCGTAGCGGAGTTCGAGCGGAGGGATACCAGTTACGATGGTTCTTGATGGGGTGGGCACAGAATAGGGCACAGTCCGCTGAGCGGGTCGCAGCGCCTCCTTCGCGAATCACTTGGTGCCACCCGCAGTTTCCGGGTTCCACTTCTTCGTCATTCCCCGTTTTTCCTTCCGGCAGACTCGGGCCATCGAGGAGCAGGAAGGTCGAATTGAGAAGATATGGCATTACGGCAGTGGCCATTTCAGGGAACTCGTCTTCAACCATTCTGATCCGAACCGGATCGCACTGGCCCGCGTAGTCGTTTACGGCATCACAGATTTCATCATAGCAACGAGCTTTATTGAGCGCTGTAGGTCTTACCAACGAGCCCCATCACTCTCAAGATCAACGTACACCGCTGATTCGCGAATATCGTGACGGTCCTGCGGCAACTGCTTACGCTTCGCTTCTATGGCTTCACGTAATTTTTCATCCGCCCGGCGGTATTCTTCGGTCCCGGGGTTCAGTACCAACATTTCGCGGATCAATCGGTCAAGTGGACTCTGTGGTTCGCTCTGAAGGGTGACACCAAGGACAGCGGCACGTTGTTTTGCAACGTGAATTCCTCCTTACCAAGCATTGCGAGCGCGACAGCGGTAGCGTGATCCGCACTGTCGAAAACACACACGGCGCTTTGCAGGAGTCGTCCGCATTGTTCCAGTGCATACCAGGACCCCAGAGGGTTTCTACTGAAACACTCAAGGTTGAAGCCTTTCCAGCGACATTTTCGTTCGCGCTTAGGAGTGTCCAAAAAATTCGTATATATAATCATGGGCGGGAAGTGGCCATGGCCAACAATGCGCAACTAATCTTCGATTCGCTCAATAAGTATGCCGACATCCATAGTTTACTCGGCAAGCAGGAAGATATATTTCTCGACTTCAAAGAGACCAAGACCACCCGTGGCGTCTGCTCGATGACGACAAAATGCATTTCAGCAAGGCCGCGGGCGGATTCGCGCACCAAGAAGGAGGAGTGGTAGTTTGGGGCATAGAAGCGAGAAAAGACCAGACCGGCACCGATCAAGCTATTGCACTCAAGCCGATCCCCAATGTAACAGCGTTCATTTCCAGTTTGAACGATTACACGAAATACTCAACGGAACCGGTGGTTGACGGGATCATCCACAAGCCCGTTTTCGAGCATGACCGTAAGGCTCCGAACAAGGGTTTTGCGGTCTCATATTTCCCAAAAAGCGATAAGCACGAGGTCTTTCCTCAAAGGCATAGTTGAGAATCGCAGCCGACGCCGTAGTTTAGAGCACAGCCCATGTAGGCGCCAGACCCAACCAATCTAGCCTGAAATCCCAAGAATTCAATTCAAATTGACAACGCTCGGTAGACTTTGCGATCTTCGGTACAGTTATCGATAACTTAAAACTGAGATTGGACCGAGATTCCGTTCCATTTTGCGTGCGCATCATCTGCAAATCGGCCTATGGCAATCGGCCATCGTGAGATTTTTGTAGAAAGGCTGACGAAAATGACGAAATTCGCTTGCCTGATGACGTTAGCGGTGATTATGACTCATGGTCTTCCACTCGCAGCACAAGTGCAGACCGATGTGCCCCCGATCGTCCCCGGTGCGAAGGCCGTAGCCGTCGAACACATTAAGGTCCACGGCGCGGCCTTGGAGGGCAATTTAGAGAGAAATGCCGTCGATCGCGACGTCCTTGTCTTTTTGCCACCGAGCTATGACGAAGAAAAATCCCGGCGTTATCCCGTTGTCTACGCGCTACATGGCTATTCCATCGGCGCCGAACAATGGGCTGGCGAAATACATATTCCGCAAACAATCGAAGGTGCTTTCGCTCAAGGCAACAATGAAATGATCGTCGTGCTGCCCGATTCCAAGACCCTACACAACGGTTCTATGTATTCCAGCTCAGTGACTGCCGGTGATTTCGAAAACTTCATTGCACAGGACCTGGTCGCCTACATTGACGCACATTATCGGACCATTCCTAGCCGGCTTAGCCGCGGGCTGGTCGGACATTCCATGGGTGGCTACGGAGCCTCCCGCATCGGCATGAAACATTCCGATGTGTTTGGGAGCTTGTACATCATGAGCCCGTGTTGTTTGTCCCCGCGCGCACCGGGATCGCTGAAACCGGAAGATGAAGAAGTACTCGAAGCCGTCAAAACGCCTGAAGATTCGGCGAAGCTCGGATTTTTTCAACGCGCCCAGCTTGCGACAGCAGCGGCTTGGTCACCTAATCCGAACAACCCGCCGCTCTACCTTGACCTTCCGATGAAAGCCGGTGTGGTCCAGCTTGACGTTCTCGCGAAATGGACAGCGAATGCACCGCTTGCTTTTGTCGACCAATACATCGAGAAATTGCGCCAGTATCGAGCTATTTCGATCGATGTGGGTGATCAGGACGGATTACGAGTCGATGCGGGTAAGTTGCACGACGTTTTAGACACTTATGGAATCGCAAACAGCTTCGAAGTGTACCAGGGCACGCATACCAGCAAGGTGGCCGACCGTTTCCAGAATCATGTGATGCCATTTTTCAATAAGAATCTTTGCGCTCAGAAGGACTGCAAGTAGCTGCAGCACTTGAATGCGATGTGGGGAGACACAGTAAATCGGGTCGTCCGCAAGGATGATTTTGCCGGGGGAAGGTTGACTAGCCTCTTGCCTTCCCCACAGCGGCAACCCGACGCGCTCCCCGACAGGGCGCAGGAAACAGAGGCTAGACAAACAGAGGCTAGACAAACAGACCATCGCCCAGATGGAACGGGAAGAGGAAGCACGCCGGATGGAAGAAGCCTGTGGCTTGTTATTGACGGCTGAAAGAAGGTTCCAGAAACTTGATGCCATCTCGACAAGGTGAGCGATCCACAGGTGAATCTGGCGTGGTGGGAGGCGCTGGAGCACGTCTACGAGCGCGAGAAGGTCGTCTGGCGTTTATTCGTAGGAAGTCTGCCTTCGCCCGAGCAGAACAAACTTTATGCTCAATTCCGCGCCATGCTCCTGAAGGGCAGCAGCCTCAAGGCGAGCGCATGAGCAGTCTGCGCGATGACGAGGAATGCTCACGTCCCGTGAAGATCACCGGGGCGCAGAATCGGCTTTTCGCTCAGTCTTAGAGACGCCCTTATTTACGCTGGAGGCGGGTTTGGTAGCGGCGGCAGGTCGGAGTTGAACGTATCGAACAGCACCTTCCACGAGCCATCCGCCTCCTTCTTCCACACGGTCAGATACTTCCCCTTGTCAGCGATAGTCTTTCCTGATGCGTCCTTGAAGCTGAAGTCGTATGTGCCGCTTGTATAGCCGAGTTCACCAGAGCGGGCGACGCCAACCTTGTTGGCATGCCATGCGAGCTTGTAATCGGGGAATGCGAACGCACTACCGATCAATTTGGTGAGTGCGTCCTTCCCAGTTGCAATCGGTGCGTTAGGTGGCAGCATTGAGCCTTCGTGGTCAAAGAAAGCCACCGACTTGTGGAGGTCTTTAGCAACGTACACTTTCATCCATGCCGCATCGGCGGCTAAGAGGGCATCCGATGCCTTTCCGCTTGTCTGTCCAAACGATCCTCTCGTGCTTATGACTGAAAAGAGCAGTACGGCAACTAGCCGATTCTGATGTTTCATATTCGTCTCGTATCTCCGGCACGTTTTTCGTCTCCATAAGCATTGCCCGAACCTGTCGTTAGCGGGCGACTCTACGGTTTTTTCGTCGCCCAGTCCGTCTCGTCGGTCGCGCCCCAACTGTAAGCAATAATCCACCATTGCCCTGACGATTTCTCTAGCACGAACGACCACCCGCCGTGTTCCTCAAATAGCCCTTCCGGTTGTAAGCCGCGCCAAGTGGTGGGGAGCACGAAATAAACCCGATCACCCGTGCGGTTGAAATCGCGGGCGGTTCCGAAGTCGCACTTCAAGTCTTTGAGCCGCCCGACATGCTTCCGGTACCCCAATCCCAATGGTAGCATCCGTGGCACATCTGAAAGGAGAATCCAAATGAGTGTACCCCGAAGGTTGATCTCATTTGCGCTGGCGTGCGCTTCGAGCGTAATCGTGGCTCGCGCCCAATCTCAGACAACACCTAGCCCGGAAGTGAAGAAGCTGGCAGTAATGGTCGGCAAGTTCACGGTCGAAGATGAATTGAAAGCAGGGTTTATGGGGCCGAACTCGCCAGCGATGAAATTCAGTGGGACTGACGATTGCAGATGGACGGCAGACGGCTTCGCCGTGATCTGCGAGGCAGCACTCTATAGACCCGGAAGGAAATACTCGGAAACGTCCCTCTACTACTACGATCCGACTTCCAAGACATACCGATACCACGGAGTGGACAGTTCGGGAGGAATAGAAGACAAGACTGGTACGGTGAGCGGCGACATCTGGACTTGGCTAGGGGACAGCGTTTTTGGCGGGAAGGTGTATCACACCCGGTACACCATGAAGGTTGTATCAACGGATTCCTACGAATACACCGACGAGTCAGGCGAAAGCGAAGACTCCATGAAGGTGTTCGTGAGCGGGAAGGAAACTCGCGTCGCAGCCACTGAGCCAGCGAACTCGCAACCAGCGCAGGCTGGCGCAACCCCACTGCTGCTGGAAAAAAATGAAGGCGAGATGCGTCTCTGGCGGCCCGAGGCGGGCGAGGTCGATCCCGGCGGATTCATCCTCAAGGTCACTCCCAAAGCCAATGGCTCTCAGCATCTGGTTCTCTCTACGGCAGAGATGGCTCCCGGCGATGCCATACCAACCCATAAGCATCTTGAGCAGGACGAGATCGTGCTTATCGAGAAAGGAACTATCCAAGCTCATGTTGGAGATCAGGAGCGCGATCTGCATGCGGGAGGCATGGTGTTCATCCCGCAGCATACGTGGGTCAGCCTGAAGAATACTGGCACCGAGCCCGCCAGCATAGTCGCCATATTCTCAGCCCCCGGATTCGAGGATCATCTGCGCTGCGAATCAGTTCCGGCTGGCGAAAAGCCGACAACAATTTCTCAAGCAGAAGAAAACGTGTGTGATCACCTAGGGCATGTTGTCTACAAAGACCGAGGAGAAAAAGACCCCGACAAATGAAGAAAGGGGCTTAATGACCACCATGATTGGGCAAACCATCTCCCACTACCGCATCGTCGAGAAACTGGGCGGCGGCGGGATGGGTGTCGTTTACAAGGCAGAGGACACCGAACTTGGGCGCTTCGTCGCTCTCAAGTTCCTGCCCGAAGACCTAACCAGTGACCCACAGGCGTTGGAACGATTTCGCCGGGAGGCTCGCGCTGCGTCTGCATTGAACCATCCCAACATCTGCACTATCTACGAAGTCGGGCAGCAAGATGGTCAGCCGTTTATAGCGATGGAGTACCTGGAAGGCATGACGCTCAAACACCGCATCGGTGGCAAGCCGCTGGAGATCGAGGCCGTCCTTTCGCTGAGCATTGACATCGCCGACGCCCTCGATGCAGCCCACACTACTGGCATCGTGCATCGCGACATCAAGCCCGCCAATATCTTCGTGACCAAGCGCGGTCATGCCAAGGTTCTGGATTTCGGGTTGGCTAAGGTCAGTTCACCGAAAAGCGCGACTGGCAACGAGCCAACACTTGCCACTGCGGAGGTTGACCCTGACCATCTCACGAGTCCCGGCACGGCTGTAGGAACCATCGCTTACATGTCGCCTGAGCAAGTCCGCGCCAAGGAACTGGACTCCCGCACCGATTTGTTCTCATTCGGAGCCGTTCTGTACGAGATGGCTACCGGAACCATGCCGTTTCGAGGTGAGAGTACAGGGGTGATCTTCGACGGGATCATGAACCGTGCTCCGCTACCTCCTTTACGACTGAACCCCGACATGCCGCCCGATCTGGAACGGATCATCAACCGGGCGCTGGAGAAAGATCGAGAACACCGTTATCAGCACGCCTCTGACATACGTTCCGAGTTGCAGCGGCTGAAGCGGGACACTGCCTGGAGCCGCGGAGGTACTGCCGTGGCGCGGGCTGGCAGCATCAGCGCGAGAACAGGACCATTGCGATGGTGGCCGCGGGTGTTGATTAGCAGCGCAGCGCTGATTCTGCTGGTGCTAGGCCTCTGGTGGTTGCTTTCTAACCGGACTCAATCGCAGAAGGAATTGGTCCAGCGACAACTGACTGCTAATTCTCTAGATAACCCGGTTCTAGCCGCTGCTATTTCGCCGGATGGCAAATTCCTGGCATACAGCGACGCAAATGGCTTCCACCTGCGGTTAATTAGCACGGGCGAGACGAAGCAGCTGACTCTTCCTTCAGGGCTCGCAGTCGCCAGCGTCTTTTCAGGCGCTCCGGGGACCTTGGGTGCTCCCCTTTCGTGGTTTCCCGATGGAAGCAAGGTTCTTATCACTACTGCTACACATCCCGGTGAGACCCCCAGCCTTTGGGCCGTATCCATACTAGGTGGGGCAGCAGGTAAGCTGCGGGAAGGTGCCGCCGCTGCGTCCTTTTCCCCTGACGGTTCTCAGATCGCCTTTCTAGGCGATTACGATTCAGGCTCGGCACAGGGGATTTGGTTGAGCACCGCGGATGGAGATGATCAGCGGCGTATCGTGGCCGCACAAGATGGTGAAGACTTTAACGAAGTGGCCTGGGCTCCGAACGGGCAACGTCTCGCGTACTCGAAAGGACTCGCGGGTACCGGAATCTACGTGAGCGCCATCGAGAGTGTGGGTCTAAAAGGCGGCCCTCCCACTCGGATTGTATCAAGCCCAAAATTGCAGGGGTTTTGTTGGTTGCCGGATGGACGTATCGTCTACTCCCTGCGGCAATCGGTGATGACTGGCGCTGACTCAAATCTTTGGGAAGTGAGGACGAACACTCAAACAGGCGAACCCACGGGCGACCCGCGACAACTAACAAACTGGCCGGGGTTCTCCTTCTCCGGGTTCACGGTCACGGCAGACGGAAAGCAGATGGAGTTTCTTAGGCTCACCGCGAGGGCCCATGTGTATGTTGGAGAGTTGGATGCAAAGGGAACACATCTAGATAACACACGCCGCCTCACGTTCGACGAACACTCCGAGTGGCCTGAGCAGTGGACCCCAGATAGCCGGGCCGTGGTGTTTTGGTCAGACCGTAATGGAAGCTGGGACATCTTCAAGCAGACGTTGGACAAAGACGCTGCTGCTGAATTGCTTCCTCTCGGATCCGAGCCGAAGTATTATTCCAGTTTCAGTCCTGACGGTCAGTGGATTTTGTACATGGCTCTTCCTGAAGCCCGGTTTCCCGGTGGTTCCGTTCCAGTGCGAATCATGCGGGTCCCTGTATCTGGTGGACCCCCGCAATTGGTTCTGACTGCATTAGGTACGACGGACATCCGCTGCACACGTGCCCCTGCCAACCTCTGTGTCTTTGACGAGCAACAGCAAGGTCATGTCATGTTTACTTCTGTCGATCCCATCAAGGGCCGAGGGCGTGCACTTGCCACCATGGAAATGGAGTCCTCCATGGCAATCCCTTGGGACCTTTCCCCGGATGGCTCGCAAGTCGTCATGACGCGCGATGGGAGCATTCGACTGTTATCCCTAAAGAGTGGGGTGACAACCGATTTAGCAGTAAGGGGATGGAACAGCTTTGGCGAAGTCGATTGGTCTGCCGACGGAAACGCTCTGTTTGTTTCCAGCCAGACGGCCCAAGATACCACCCTACTTCGCGTTGATCTTAGAGGAGAAGCCCGTGCGCTATGGCATCAAAAACTCAATTTCATGGGCACCAAAGGAATACCGTCTCCCGACCGGCGGCATTTGGCGGTGGCGGGCTGGACAACCGATAGCAACGTCTGGATGATCGAGAACTTCTGAAAGTAGCGGAGTTGGCAGTCGTGGGCAGCGGCAGTGCTGCTGCCGCCGAATTCCAGAGAATTCTCGACCACAGCGGCATTGTCTGGAACTGTTGGACGGGAGCGTTGGCGTATCTGGGCGTGGCTCGTGCCAATGCCTTGCAGGCGAAAACCTCGCAGGGAGCGGACGCCGATGCCGCCCGTGTTCGGGCGCTCGCCGCCTACAAAGACTTCCTCACGCTCTGGAAAGATGCCGACCCCGACATCCCCATCCTGAAGCAAGCGAAAGCCGAGTACGCGAAACTGCAATAGCGGCTCGCGCCCAAGACCCGCTGAGGAGGCGACTCCGGCAGTCAGGTTGGTACGGTAGCCCATAGGGCAGGCGACGGAGGAAGACTGTTTGCGAGTGAGTTCCCTCTTCTTCATGTTGACAGAGTGCATTTGGCACCAGTGGCGCGTCTGCCCAATTTTGGACGGTTCTAGTAGACAATTCTCGCTTAACCTTAAGCAGGGTTGGTGGGGCTGACGACGATGTTCCAACCCATGTTAACGTTGCCACCCTGCCTCTTCTTGTCAGCCCTAACGAATATGTGGAAGTTCATTTCCGGGATTTCTTCACCTTCTTCGGAATCGTCCCCATCTCTCGTATGCGAACACGAACAGCAACCAAGTAAAATATCGAGTCACCGCAAAGATGTATCGTGCCGCTGAAAGAAGCGTCAAGACGGGCATTCTACGTCCGCGTGTACACCCAATTCGACTGGCCCAAGAGTATGTCTCACATCACAGACAGTATGTGGGGCGTACATCCAGTGTCTTGAGTTGGGGTTCTCCTGTAAAAAGGGACAGCATAGCCCTCCAGACGCCACATGCTCTTTGGGAATCCCACGTAATTATCTCGACTCGGCCCGGAGTCGTGCGAATTGACCGACGCAATCGATAAGGCTCTGAAAGGCCATCCGTTCGTCTGCTCACCTGGTGGAGTGGTGGGTATTACAGCGGAGCCGTTATCCGGTTAGTACTCTTGTCCACCGTTCTGCCGAAACTGTCCGGGGGGAATGACGGGAAACTATGAAATCAAAGCAAGAAATTTTCAGAGAAATTCATATGCTGCTCGATGAGCAGTCAAAAGCGATAAATGGAAAACTAAGCCCTATAGAAGCCACCGAATACGCACTTCGGCAAAGGAAAATTCAAGAGCTGTTCAGTTTATTGCACAATGACTCTTCGGGCGTCAGCAATTAATTGTATTTGGTTACGTCAGGCCGATTCACGCAAATGTTTATCGTCGCGTTGCACGTTGCGGTGTTGCGATGTATCGACCGAAGCGAGCACCTTACCCGTCGAGATGGAAAAGACGCAATAAGGACCCGGACACTGCGCGGCTGGCTTGTTCATCCGGTCGCAAGCGGCATCTAATCCTTCCACCGACTCCAGCCACAATGCATCTTTATCGAGTGAACCCGAAAAGATTTCGTAACTCGTGATGTTCCCCATACCCCTAACTCCCAACCCCACGACCCGGTTATGGAAACTATAAGCAAAATAATATTCAAAACAATTATTGACAGTCAATAAGAGCATAGTGCCCGGAGTCTCAGGCGAAATACATCTTTTCGCCGTATGTCTTCTAAGCCCTTAAGAAGGATAAAAATGACCCTGCAACCGCAGGACCCAGGGCACATGCGCATACTAGTAGCTGATGACCATGAAGTCGTCCGTAAGGGCATCTGCGCCATAATTGGTTCTCGCCACGATTTGGAGGTATGCGGGGAGGCAAGCGATGGCGAAGAGGCAGTGCAGCGTTGCCTCGAACTTAATCCCGATTTAGCCATCCTTGATGTTACGATGCCTGTGCTTGACGGCTTCAATGCCGCCAAGAAAATCAAAGAGGTTTTGCCACAACTTCCCATCCTCATTCTCTCGATGCATGCGGGTTCACACATGACGAAGGTTTCGCAGTCTGTTGGTGTGCAAGGATTCGTCTCCAAGGCCGAAGTCGCTGACGTTTTGTTGAAGGCCGTGGATGTCCTGCTTTCAGGCGGAACTTTCTTTCCGAACGTCGAACATGCGGTTCGTTGACAATTCCAATCTGCGGATATAAGTTTTGTTCAACTTTCCTGAGATTGGGACATTAGGGGCTGAGATGGAAGACTCATCAAAGGCAAAAACTTTGAAGACGCAGTGGCATCCCTTAAACCGGGAACCAAGGTAATAGTCAACTACACTCGCAACGGCTTGGCTCGCGGAACCGTTGTAACAGTAGGAGCGCGAAGTATGTAACCCTTCCCGCCCTTTCGGCGACTATACGCTCAAAACTCCTGTGCTACACTCGCGCCCGTGACGACGAAACAATTCAAACCCGGCCAGCGCATCCGAATCAAATTATCCGGTGGTCGCATCGAAGAGGCAACGATTCGCGCCGTGATCGTCGAACTGTGGCCGGTCGTTGAGGAGCGGAGTATTAAAGCACGTCGGAATTACCAAAAGCGGCTAATGGCAATGGACTTAGGTCTTGGCGGACCGACAGTCTTAGCAATCATCTTGTCGGGAGGGTCAAAGTGAGCGAAGTTGATTCCTCTGAACTTTTCACAAAGCTGAAGCACCGGCAAGGCGAGGACTTTTTCACGGAATGCTTTGCATTTGCTCTCTGGGAAGATGCCCAATTGGTGCAATCGTTCCTCGGGCACCTGTGCGGCGAAGATTTAGACGGCATTCCCATTCGCGGAGTCTCCGTCAGTATCGAAACCCAGAAGATGTTCCACAGTTCGTGCTTGGAAGAAAGTTTCAGATTAAAACACGAGGAACTGGCTAAAGACTCGTGCGTGGACATGGTTTTTGGTTTGAACCGCGACAAGTTCATCGGAGTGGAAAACAAACTTGGTGCGGCCGAGGGAAAAGGGCAGTTGCTCAGGTATCTCGCTCTTCCTTTGACGCGGGTAGCATTCATCACGGAAGACCATTTGACCATTGCCGATGAAGTGCACGACCACCCAAGGTATATCCACCCGGTCGGTCGCAGGCATTTCCTTTGGTCTGATTTCTTCCAAGTTGTAGAAGCCAGCGTGCACAAGCCCTCAGCTACCGTCCTTAATCGGGCGCTTCTCCGCTTGTTCAAAAGCTATGGCTTCGAGCCACCCATCCCCGAGATTGGCGACTTGAATGATCCCGATGAAGCGACAAGGACAAGAAACAAGGAGAACTTCCAAAAACTGTGGGAATTGACGTCGTCTCAATTGGAAAAGCGCGGGTGGAAAAAGATTCAACACGACAATATCGCGTGCCTTTGGTGTGACGATGGCCCTGCTGCACGCATAGAGTCCTTTTACGTGAATTCGCTTCTACCCGGAAGCCTGCTTATTCGTTTGACGCCTCGTGACCCCAACGAGTTGGGGGAAATAGAGGCACAACTGCAAAAAGCAGATTCGCCGCTGAATCGATTCAGCATAATCATCCAAAAAAGACAGATGCTAAGAGTGAAGCATCCAGATGGAAAGCGAACCGTAGGACTCTCAACGGTTTTGGAAGTGAGCACGGCGATGAAAAAGCCGTTCGAGGGTGCGGAGACCGTTGCAGCAAAGAAGGGACGGCTCGCGGAGTACGTCTTGCAAGTGCTCGACCAGGCTGAAAATTGAAACACCAATTTCGGTAAAGATTATCTTTGGAAAAGAAGCTTGATGATTACACCAGCGATTCGCACATTTACGGGTACCCGGCTTCCGCAAATCTACAGTAGGCTAGCGTCCGTATGTCGCGTTTTAGACTGTCTCCGTTTCTGTTCTGTGAGGCTGGTTTTGAGGTAAAAGAAAGTATGGATCAGCCCAAGTCGATCCACTTTGCCGTTATTGGCGAGCCGCTAAATAAGCTACTCATTGCCATAGGAAACAAGCTTTCGCGCGAATGGCCCCTAAATTATCAAAACGTGACTGGAGCGCGTGAACTGTTCGTGCTGCACCTTCGCGTCGCACACATGACTTATCGTTCAGCGCTCTACATCGGCGGAGATGTTCCTGACGACCCCCGCCGTTTGCCAGTGTTCTGCGTATCCCTGGCAGTTTTGAATCGCGCTATCCTCAACAGCTTATTTACCTTGCTTTTCATACTTGATGACCTTCCGAATCGTTGTGCTTGGTTTCGCGAGTCTGACTGGAAAGAGTGCCGCTTAGAATGGATAGGTATCTCGCAGAGTACGGCAATCTCCCAGAATGGAAGACATATTTCGCAGATCTGTCGAAGGTATGCGATATGGGGTTGTCCCTCGCAAGGTTATCGCCTGCTCAAACAGCTAATCCCAAGGCGCTTCGATCATGGCCGAATCCGGGCGCGATGGTGAATTACGGCGTTTCTACTAACGTCCCGCTCTCACCCCTGCAGGAATTCATGAAGTATCTGAACGACTTTTTCTACATCGACCTGTCACAACAGGCAAAGCTCGGGGGGTGGGGAATCGCAAAGCGAGCAGGTTTCTTGCTCGACGAAGCTTGCCCCTTGCCAGAAACCGATGCTCAGATAAAGAAATATAGGTATTTTCAGATCGGAGAGTCAGTTGCTCTCGTGCTGGCGCTCGCGTCCGAGATCGAAGCCCACTTTAACTTCGGATTGCGACAAGATGCTCTCTATGTTTGGAATCTTGCGGCACCAGTAATCGTTGTGGTGAACGAAATGTATCAGAAACGCTACAAAGGGCTGCTTGGATAAAGCCCATGACGGCGAAACAGTTCAAGCCCGGCCAGCGCATCCGAATAAAGTGTCCCCGAGACACGAGGCGAAATCGTGTGTCCCAAGTCACTGACAGGTTTCTGCCGTACGCCTCAGTGTTTTGATGTGGTGGGGTTCCCCTGTAAATAGGGACAGAACAGCCTTCCCAAATCCTTCTTCTTCTTCTTGGGAACCTCACTGCAAGCGTGTCGTCCACGATTTCGTAGTGATCGGGGACAGGTGGCCGATACACACGCGTTGCGGATCTTCAAAACGACGCGCAAAAATCATTCCAAAGATCGCACCACCAACATGAGCGGCGTACGCCACTCCTCCTGTTTGAAATGTCGCTACCGATCCAACATTAAATAGCTGAATCAAAAACCAGACGCCAATTAGCAGTGCGGCTGGAATCAACTTGATACGCACGAAGACCAAGATGATGAGTATCACTCGGATCTGATCACTAGGATAAGTCATCAAAAATCCGCCCATAACCGCGGCAATGGCTCCGCTTGCACCGAGATTCGGAACCGTCGAATTTGGGCTGAGCACAATCTGTGTCAACATCGCAACCAGCCCTCCTCCAAGGTAGAATGCCAAATACCTCAATGGGTTCATCGCATCTTCCATCTCCGGACCAAACGCCCACAAGAACACCATGTTGCCCAAGATGTGCGACCAACTCCCGTGCATGAACATCGCCGTCAGGATCGTGATCCAGTTATGACCGGCTGTGATGTTCGCGGGGATTGCCGCCCACTTAAGAACGAATGCCTCACCGCCATTCAGTTCAAGTACAAAAACCAGAAAATTTGTAGCGATGATGCAGATCGTAACGATAGGGAAGTGCGCGGGTCGGCGTGACGCGTCTGTTAATGGAATCAATCCTCCCACTTCGCCTATCTCCGATTGGCCCAAGGCCGTTGAGTTTGCAGGAACATGTCATCAGCACTCAAATTTCCACAGCTCTTTGCGAGCGGAGAGAGGCCGAGTCCTTTTCGGCCTCCCTGCATTTCAGCAAAGTTGGGATTTTCTATGCGCCGGCTTTCGCGGCCGCAGTTTTCGCCTTCTCTTTCAGTATGTTGACCTTGAGTTGTGCATCACGCTCCGCAGCTTGGCGCTGCTCTTTCGCCTTCTGCAAGTGAGCCTGAAGCTTCGCACTGAGTTGGTCGATCTTTTCCTGGATCTTCGCCTTGCGGTCGGCTTTCGCTTGAGCGTGCTCCGCTTTCATTTGCGCTAAGTCTGCCCGAATCGCAGCGATGTCCTCTTCGTCGACCGTGTCTTCGACCTCCGACAGAGCACGGCGCAATACCGTCCCACCGAGGGCTTCCATCCGCGAATCCACCGGTGTTATCCAATCCTCTTCGACTTCGGCAACAACGGCGACCCTATTGGGCTGTAATGTTTTGCTGACATCGTCGACAAAGTCGCTGCTGATTCTGGCGTTGTGCAGATCGGTTGCGAATCCGGCTCCAAGCCCCGCGGCAGCGCCAAGCGCCACACCTACTGGACCACCGAGTAGCCCAATTAGACTACCCAGTGCAGTGCCAGCAAGAGTGCCGAGCGGTCCTACGTCGTCGCCTTGCTTCAGAAACGTTTTGCCGTCTGCCGATTTAGCAAGGACCGCGTATCCGTAGACGCTGATGCTGCCTTCCTTATCTAATTCGAGCAGGGCCTTTTTCCCTTCGTACGCTTTGTTTTCACTATCAAAAACGACAATAAGCATGCGGTCCATAAAACTATCTCCTTTTGAAGTAATTCAGGCACAACCTGGCAGACTTTGGATCGGTCTGATTGGCCTGAGAGGCCGAACTCACGCTCAGGCGGAAGGAACGCAAGTAAGATTAAGAAGACCCCGGATTGCGGGAGTGATCCCAGCCTCAGGCAGGGATCAAACGCAACGATTGAATGCTGTTGAGATCGACTTTGGCATGCTTTCTTCCAAATCGCTGCAGTAAATTTGACGAAAACGAGAAATGGCTTAGCGGCCTTGTCCCGCGCTCTTGGCCCTGCGGTCGATTTCGGCCTTTAGAGCTTTCGCGTCAGCCTGCATCCGTGCTTTTACTCGCTTCTTGGCCCGAGTGATGGTCGCATTCACCCTGGACTCGACGTCGGTAGCCGCCACCACTAGAAGCCCGCTCGTGCCTTGATCTAGCAACTCGCCGAGCTCCTTCAAATCGGACCGTTTCATACCACCGACGACATGACCAGCGACGGCACCGACGCTAGCCCCGATGGCACTACCCGCGAGCAAACCGGCGCCCAGAGTGATCGCTGGAAACAGCGCCACCAACGCCCCAACCGCAAGTCCTACGACCGATCCCACCGCACCGCCTTGACGAGTCGGCTCCTCAACCCGTTTGACAATCGACACTTTCCCATCGGCGTTGCGCGTCAACACAGCTGCGTCATAAGTGTCGAGGATCCCAAGTTCGGTGTAGAGTTTGCGGACAGCCTCATAATCGGCAAGGGCGTCCTTTTCAGAGTCATATTGGTTAGCGAGCACTATGTAGGTGTCAAGGGCCATGATTCTTCTCCTTTCCTTTTCCCGCTCTGCGTCGCTCTGGGTGAGAAAAACGCGATTCCTCATCAAAGCGACATTTCTGTGACCCGGGAAAGATTAGCAATGCGTTTCCGAATGCTATTGAAGGTATTTGTTCACAACCTCCAAAAATGCCTTTGGCGCGGTGACCACTGTCATCTCGCGAGTACTCTGATCAACGGTGAGGTGGTCGCCAGCCCAGAACATCACCCAGACCTAATCCAGTGCACAGAGCGTGGCTGTGACTCAGGACACGGAACTGTGTGACCAAGAATCCACTCCAGCGGAGAAGTGCCTGAGCAGTACGCTTCGGCCTTGGAGACGAATCCTTGCACACCAACAGTCTGCGAAACCTTCGTCATGTGTGAACCGCCTCTTTGATGGCGTTCAAACCGCGGTAGCTAGTTGGTTTTGTTGGTGACAGCGCGCTGTTTGGCCTTTGCGATGATGTCGGCAAAGCGGGGATCGTTGTGCAGGGACTTCAGGTCCACATCGCTACTCATCCACTCAGCGGATATCGGAGTAATCGCGTTGGCCTTCTTCAAATACTCGATGGCCAGATCGCTTTTGCCCATGACCGCCTCTGCGCAGGCGATTTCGTACCACGCGTTTGACATTGCGCCCTGATCTTTTGCTTGGCTCGCTCTCTGAATCATTTCTCCCAAAACGTTTTGCGCCTTCGCAAATTGTTTTTGATACGCAAAATTGACCGCTAATTCCGCCCCGGTATTGAGCGTGTCTGGATTATCGGGACCCAGCACACGCTGCCTTTTTTCCAGCAGCTCGCTGGCTAGTTTTTCTGCCTGGTCGAATTTGCGCGCCAATGTGTAGACGTCGACCAGAGAGGACATGGTCCACAGCGTGTCGGGATGCTCGGGACCGAGCACATGGCGACGGGTCTCCAGGAGCGGTTTGAGCAGCGCTTCGGATTGATCGTACTTATGCATCTGAGTATAAGCATCCGCGAGCGCTTGCATGGTAACGAGCGTGGAGGGATGCTCAGGACCAAGAACACGCCGACGGATTTCCAGGACCTGCTTATATAGGGACTCCGCCTCTGCGAATTTCCCTTCAGCGACGTAAACATCGCCCAATCCTTCCATGGTGTTCAACGTGGAGGGATGCTCAGGACCGAGGACACGACGGCGGAGGGCCAAACTCTCAAGATCAAGTGCCTCAGCCTGCGCGTGCTTGCCCGCCATATTGTAGGAACTAGCCAGATTTAGCATAGCCCTGAGCGTGTCGGGATGCTCAGGACCAAGCACACGGCGGTAGAGGTCCAAGGTCTGAATCCGCAGGGTCAGAGCTTGCTCATACTTATTCTCGGCAAAATACACATTCGCTAGATTGTTCATGGCCATGAGCGTGTCGGGATGCTCGGGTCCCTGCACACGCCGCTCAATCTCCAAGATCTGGGTCCGCAGGGATTCAGTCTCCGCATTTTTGCCTTCGTCGCCGTAGACCAGAGCGAGATTGTTCATGAGCCCCACGGTGTCGGGATGTTCCGGTCCCAAAACACGCCGGGCAGCATCCAGAGTCTGAAGATAGAGTGGCTCGGCTTGCGCGAACTTGCCTTCTGCCCAGAAGGCACTGGCGAGATTTTTGGCCGCAGCAAGTGTCTCGGGATGTTCAGGGCCGAGAATTTGCCGGTCATGCTCCAGGGCCTGAGTGAGAATGTTCTCTGCTTTGGCATTGTTGCCCTGCTGGTACGCGACAAAACCAAGGAGCCGGAAGGTCCGCAGAGTTTTTGGATTGTCGGGACCAATGGTTCGATTCTCCAGTTGCAGCGCTTGCTCAAGCTGAGTGCGTGCTTCCGGGTAAAGCCCGAGGTCGCTGTAGGTGTCGCCGATGGTGTTGCGGATTTCGGCTTCCACTGCGGGTTGGGTCGAGAATTTACCTTCGATGTGCTGGGCGGCGCGATCTAGCGCAGTACGGACTTTCAGGTCGGGGTCCGGTTTGGTGCTCGGGCCTGCCTGTTTGTTAGCACTGGCTTGGGCGAGCAGATCGCGAGCTTCGGCACGGCGAGCCCGCACGGCTTCCGAGGTGCTGATCACCACGCCGACGAGCAGAGAGAAAAACACGGCCGCGACACCGGCGACAAGACCCTTGTGCCGTCGAGCGAACTTCTGCAACTGGTAGGAGGTGCTGGCGGGCTTGCCCATGCCGCCTTTCCGCCTGCGAGTACTTCGGATTCTTGATTTTCAGCCAGCCTGTTCCGTCGCTCTTGTAGATGCTGCGTCTGCGCTTGGCAACAACACCCTCCAAATCCCTGGCGCAAATCTCCTCAAAGAACGCCACACCCTGAGTTTCGATGTATTGGGCATAGATAATTCCTTCACAGTGGCTGTTCTTAATGAGCTCGTGCAAACGTCGCTTTCGTTCGACGAGTGGTAAACGCCTCAAGTCCTCATCGTTCAACCACAGCAGATCGAATGCGTAAAAGACGGGTTTGCCCTGGCGGGACATCAATTGATTGAATTGGCTCACCCCATCGGAGTCGAGGCAGACCACTTCACCGTCCAGGATTGCGTTCTGCACCTCCAGTTTGCCGAGAAAGTTCCTGAGACGTTCGAATGACTTGAAGTGATTCAGGTTGCGGGACACTAGTTTGCAATCGGTTTCTTCGATGTACGCGAGCGCACGGAAACCGTCATGTTTCAGTTCGAAGATGTAGTCGGGATGGTCAAACGCCTCTTTAACGAGTCGGAGCCGCATTGGGCGGATGCGTGGGAGCACGAATACATTTTAACATTGGCCGCCGAATCATTCCGTGACCGCTTAACAACGGCGCAACACCAGCGTTAGTCCGAATATCAGCGCACCGATAGGGTATTCACCTCCGCCGAACACAGACGTCAATTACGCAATCACGAGGGTTGGAGCAGAATCCAGATACGAAGTCTCGTTGGGCAGCGATGGCGAGGAACGGCAAGAGAGTGATGCAGTTTTTGGAGGCTGGAAGGTATATTGCGGTCGTAGCGGATGGCAGCGTACATCAACACACTGTCTGCGGGATTGAGAACCTGTGCGCGGATAATTCTTGAAATGTTCAGTTTTGTCGTGTCGTTGACTTGCCTCCTGCCCCAACCTAAGATGACCGCCAAATGCCGGATTCTTCATCTCTCATCGGCCAGACCATCTCGCACTACCACGTCGTCGAGAAACTTGGTGGCGGGGGTATGGGTGTGGTCTACAAGGCCGAGGACACACGGCTCCATCGTGCCGTGGCTCTAAAATTCCTTCCCGCCGAAATGCTTCACGACCCCGCTGCTTTGGAACGCTTCCGCCGCGAAGCACAGGCCGCCTCGGCATTGAATCACCCGAACATCTGTACCATTTACGACATCGGCGAACAAGATGGTCAGCAATTCATTGCGATGGAGTTCCTCGACGGCGCAACGCTGAAACACCGTATTTCAGGCAAGGCGCTTCCGTTCGACGAGATGCTGGAACTGGCGATTCAAATTGCAGACGCGCTCAGGGCAGCACATGCCCAAGGCATCATCCATCGGGACATCAAGCCAGCAAATCTTTTTGTGACCAAACTGGGCAACGCCAAAGTCCTCGATTTTGGTTTGGCAAAATTTGCTCCCGTCACTGAGGGTGGTCTCTCTACGATGCCAACGGCTACGACGGATTTTCTGCTGACAAGCCCCGGCAGCGCGGTGGGAACGATGGCTTACATGTCACCTGAGCAGGCACGTGGGGAAGAACTGGATGCGCGGACGGACCTGTTCTCATTTGGCGCAGTGCTCTATGAGATGGCGACAGGTCGGATGGCCTTTGAAGGGAATAGTGCTGCGGTTATCTACGAAGCGATTCTGAATCGCACACCCGTCCCGGCATCGCGGCTAAATCAAGCACTCCCGGCAAACTTGGACGAAATCATCGGGAAGGTGCTGGAAAAAGACCGCAAGCTGCGCTACCAAAGTGCTGCCGATATTCGCACGGATTTGCAGAGACTCAAGCGCGATTCAGGTTCGAGTCGCGCTGCCATCACACAGACCAAGGCCGAGTCGAAGTCCGCCGCGAAATCTGCTCGGTTTCGCTGGGTTGCGGTCGCCGGCGCAACGATAATGGTCATCGGACTGGCTATGGGCGGTTGGTTGTCTTTCTCTCGCAAAGCGCACGCGCTAACGGACAGAGACACCATCGTCCTCGCAGATTTTGCGAACAGTACAGGTGACCCAATTTTCGACGATACGCTGAAGACTGCACTCAGTGTTGCCTTGCGCCAGTCGCCCTTTCTGAACCTGCTTTCCGACGACAAGGTCCGCGATACTCTCAAGCGGATGACCCGCCCGGCCAACACGACGCTCACTCCCGAGGTTACGCGTGAGCTTTGCCAGCGGGCAAACAGCAAAGCCTACATTGCCGGATCGATTGGCCGTCTGGGAAGTGAATATGTGATGGGGTTGAAAGCCGTAAATTGCCAGAGCGGAGACACACTGGGGCAGGAGCAGGTGACGGCGATGACGAAGGAGAAGGTGCTGGACAAGCTGGGCTGGGCGGCATCGAAGCTGCGCGGCGAATTGGGTGAATCGCTTGCTACAGTGCAGAAGTTCGATGTACCGCTGGCACAGGCCACCACGTCTTCGCTCGAAGCTCTAAAAGCGTACACCCTTGGATTGAAAGCCGATCGTGAGAAAGGGCCCGCCGCGTCCCTGCCTTACGATCAGCGTGCAATCGAGCTTGATCCGAACTTTGCCATGGGCTACCAGGCAATGGGCGCGAACTACGCAACTCTCGACGAGGAAGGGCGGGCCCGTGAGTACTTTAGCAAAGCATTCGAGTTGAGAGAGCATGCCAGCGAGCCAGAAAAGTTGGTGATCACCGCAAACTATTATTCGTATATAACCGGGGAACTGGATAAAGCAGCCCAAACGTGGCAGGAGATGATTGAGAGCTACCCGCGGGAGCCCGCATCGTATAGCGATTTGGGCCTAATGCTCGCCGGACAGGGGCAGTATGAGAAAGCCGCGGAGATCACAAGGCAAGCCATGCGCCTTGCACCAGACCGCGTAATTTGGTAGAGCAATCTCGCCAATCACTCCCTTGCCCTGCAACGGCTCGACGAAGCCCGCCGGATGATCCACGAGGCGCAGGTGCGAAAACTAGAGGATTATCTACTCCACAATGCCCTTTACGCTCTTGCCTTTCTCGGAGCAGACTCCGCTGCGATGGCGGAACAGCAACAGTGGTATACGGGCAATCCTGAGTACGAGAACTATGGACTTTCGCTCGCATCCGACACCGAGGCGTATGGCGGTCATTTTGGCAAAGCACGGGAACTGACCAAGCGGGCTGTGGACTCCGCCATTCGAACGGACAATAGGGAAATCGGAGCGATATGGCAGGCGAATGCTGCTCTCGAACAGGCCGCGTACGGCAATGCCAGAGAAGCCCGGCAGTCAGCTGCAGAGGCTTTGAAGCTTGCTCCCGCGAGCCAAGGCGTCGAGGTCGAAGTCGTACTTGCGTTTGCCATGGCGGGCGATACGGCGCGCGCCCGATCGTTGGCCCAAGATTTGGAGAAACGTTTCCCGCTAGACACCCAAATGCAGTCGCTTTGGCTGCCAACGATTCAGGCGCAATTGGAGCTGGATAGAAAGAATCCGGTTCCTGCTCTGAATGCACTGCAAGCTGCTTCACCCATCGAGTTGGGGCAAATTAGTTTCGTCAACAACATTTCCTGTCTCTACCACGTGTATGTACGTGGCGAGGCGTACTTAGCAGCTGGACAAGGCGGTCCCGCCGCAGCGGAGTTTCAGAAGCTTCTCGACCACAGCGGCATCGTCTGGAACTGCTGGACGGGGGCGTTGGCGCATCTGGGCCTCGCCCGCTCCTACGCCATTCAGGGCGACACCGCCAAGGCCAAGGCGGCCTATCAGGATTTCCTCACCCTCTGGAAAGACGCCGACCCCGACATTCCTATCTTCATCGCAGCCAAGACGGAATACGCGAAGATGAAATAATCGTCAGAGGTTCCCCCTTTCGTTGACGCTCAGTGTGGGGAGTCCTAACATGGCGCTCACCGGATACCTACAATGATTGGCCAAACCATCTCGCACTACCGCATTATCGAGAAGCTCGGCGGCGGCGGCATGGGTGTGGTCTACAAGGCTCAAGACACGCGCCTCGACCGCTTTGTTGCTCTCAAATTCCTGCCTGAAGACCTAGTCCATGACCGCCAAGCCTTGGAACGATTTCGCCGTGAAGCCAAAGCGGCATCCGCACTGAATCACCCCAATATCTGCACGATTTACGATATTGGCGAGCAGGAAACGCAGGTGTTCATCGCCATGGAGTTTCTCGACGGCATGACGTTGAAGCACCGCATCAACGGTAAGCCCGTCGAAACAGAAGTTCTGCTAGGTCTAGCGATTGAAATCGCCGACGCCCTGGACGCCGCTCATGCCGAAGGCATCATTCATCGCGACATCAAGCCTGCCAATATTTTCGTCACGAAGCGCGGTCACGCAAAGATTCTCGACTTTGGCTTAGCGAAAGTGGTCCGGGCTGGCATGAGTGTCGGCATGTCGCAGATGTCGACAGCAACTGCAGAGGAGTTCTTGACTAGCCCTGGAACAGCGTTGGGCACAGTGGCCTATATGTCGCCGGAGCAGGTGCGTGGAAAGGAGCTGGATGCGCGCAGCGATTTGTTCTCGGTTGGTGTGGTTCTTTACGAGATGGCGACGGGCCGTATGGCGTTTACCGGAAACACCGCCGCGGTCATCCACGACGGGATTCTGAATCGCGCGCCGACCCCACTGGCGCGAATGAATCCTGAGATACCTCCAGAGCTAGAGCGAATCATTGGCAAGGCTCTGGAGAAGGACCGCGACCTGCGCTACCAGAGCGCAGCGGAAATGTGCGCCGACTTGAAGCGCCTGCGCCGGGATACGGATTCGGGCCGGCTTTCGTCATCGGCGAGCGGGACGGCACAGCCATCGGCGGGGTTTGCGCGGACGCGATATGCTGCTTTGGCTGTTTGCGGTGCACTCCTGGCAGCGGCCTTTTTGGCGTATCACTTTTGGCCTCGCTCGAACACTCCGAGTGGCCCCGCCAAGATTACACAAATCAGCCAGTGGAATAAGCCGATGAACAGCGCGAGGCTATCTCCCGACGGCCACGCCGTGGCGTTCAACTCACCGGTAAGTGGCATCGCGCAAGTGTTCCTCATGCTCACTTCTGGTGGAGAGCCTCTTCAGCTCACAAATGACGAGGGCGACAAGGATGTGGACAATTTCTCGCCCGACGGCAGGGAGGTCTACTACCATAGGTCACTCGGTCGCGACGAGGTCTGGGCTGTGCCTACACTCGGAGGCAGTCCGCGCCGTGCGGCATCTGCGGCCTATTTGGTTCCGTCGCCGGATGGGGCTTCCATTTATTATGCGAAGTCTGACAATCCGGGAATTTTTCGTGCGGGGAAATCAGGACTCAACGAAGGATTACTGTATAATCCTCAAGACACCGGTCTGTTCTACTTCCCAATCCTGCTGTTTCCTGGCGCCAATGACCTGCTTGCAGCTGGTCTGCGAATGGACTCGTCGAACACGCGTCTTGTCAGAATAAACTTGACCAGCCATGAGGTGGTGGATTTAGGGGAGATATCCGCCAATGCGAACAATGATGACAAGCCTGACATGGTGTGGGCCGAACCAGGGAATTCCGTACTACTCAGCCGCACTGTAAACGGCCTGACGAACATCTGGAAGTACAGCTTGAAGGACAGGAGCCTAACGCAGATTACTTTCGGAGCGGGACCCGACTACTCGCCGATGCCAGACCCGGGAGGAAAAGGGATTTACTTTGTGAATGGCAAATCTTCCGGGTTCCTGACCGCGTACCATGTTCATTCTAAGGAATCGACGGACATCGTGTCGGAGGACGCAACTCAGCCCGCCATTTCGCCGGATGGGAAGCGCGTGATGTACATCACGTTCCCCGCACCCCAGAGGACCGAACTCTGGGTGTCGGACATCGACGGGGGCAACAAAGTGAAAATCGCCTCGGGAGAATTTCTGAATACTGGTTCTTGGGCGCCAGATAATTTTTACCTGTCTTTTACTGAGTGGGGAGCCAGCGCAGCGGAGAAAGCCTACATCGTCGGCGCCGATGGCAGCGGTCTTCGTCAGCTGCCCCCGATGGGAGGTAAGCACTTCGCCGCCGTGGTATGGAGCCATGACCAGAAATCCGTTTACGCGAGTATGGCGGCGAGCGGCGAGTCAACATCTGACATTTGGAAATGGAGCGTGGACGGTTCGAATCCGGAGAAGTTCGTGGACGAATGCGGCTTGGTTACCGATGCTGAACCGGGCGGGCGATACCTGCTTGGCCCCCAATTGTTTGGAGAACGGACCGGAATCTACGAGGTGTCCATATCCGACAGGAAATGCATCCTGCTGCTCCCCGGCGTAGTAACCTTCACTGCGACGTTTGCTCGCGACGGCAAGTCGTTCTTGTATGCAGTTGCTTCTCGCGGTGAAGCCACGATAGAGGTCGGCGTGACCACCGGGACGCAAATAGACAATGGTGGAAAGGTCCCTGGAGAAATCGTAGGCGTTACCACCGGCGTAATCCAGAGGAAAAGCAAAGGGGACCTTCAATGCGACTTGGGATGTCCCGATGAGTTTGCCGTCCTTCCAAGTGCGATGGTTTTCGATGTAGGGTGGGCACAAAATTGGGCACAGTCCACCACCACCCTGGCACTCTGCTTGGCAGGGACACCCGAACCCACAAACTTGTGGGGGGAGCCTATAAGTCGGATGCAACCGTGGTCTATTGCAAACGCGCAAGTTACTGATTTCATTCAACCGAAAACTGTCAATGATGTCAGCATATCAGACTCTCTCCTCCCATTCTCATCGCTGCCAAAGCGGAGTACGCGAAGTTGAAATAACAGCGACAAGTGAAGCGATTGTATTGGCGCGGAAAATCAACACCATAACAGACCGTCGCAATTGATGCAGGATAGCCTTTTGACAACTGATAAGGGCGAGGTCGGTGGTTCAAGTCCACCCAGGCCCACCAATCTTTTCACCTAATTAGTGGCGGTTGTTTTCTCCGGCGTAGCTGGCTGTGCCCCAATCGAATCCCATCCTAAACGCTAGGAATCACGCACGGGTGTAGACTGCGGGTATGGCTGCCAAAAGGAAAACCAAGAAGAACCAGACTAAATCGAAGCGAACTGCGGGCGAGAAAGGGGCAGCTGATGAAAAAGGCGGTTAAGAAGAAGCTGGCGAAGAACAGGATAACTCCCAAGAAGAAGTTGGCGAAGAAGAAAGTAGCTCCCAAAAAGGCGGAGTTGAAAACGAAGGTCGGCGGCAAAAAGACAACCGGCGGAGGGCGGGCGCACTTAAGAAACAGGTTCAGGGGAAAAGCCAAAACGTGGATACGGTGGCATTCGCACCGAAGGGACTGGGGGCGCGGTCGGGCGAGCAATCGGGAGATTTGCAGGGATTGTCCAACGTCCAAGGTGCGGATTCGGAGAGTGTGGATGAGTTGCTAGAGCAAGGAAACGCGTTCGAGGCCAACGTGGTGAAGGGCGTGGAAGACGCAGGGGACGCTGACGAGGGGGAAGTTCGCACACACGAGGTGCCGCAGGATGATGTTCCCGGCGAGTATCCGGATAAGAAGTAGTTGAGCGGGTCATGCCGGTGCAGAACGCTTCCGGTAAGGGCACAGGGCTTCAAGGTATAGGAGCCACCAACAATTAGGATGGCAGCCGCGCTATTCCTCGTCCGCCGCCGCACTCGTCAACAGTCTTCAAGACAGCGCCAATCGGCTCTCCTATAACAACCTCAGTTGATTCTCCTTGCGGAAGGTTCGCGCCCCTTGCGCGTTTTGGAGTAGCGGACCATCCGTCCCTCTCAATGGTGTTCCTCACCTTCGAGAGTTTTTGGAACCAATGATTCGAGGGGAGGAATTGAGAACGACGTGGTCAAGAAATGCTCAGGCGGTTGGGTGCCGTCCTGAATTGCCTTTGCGAGAATCTCCATCGCTTGTCCCGCGAGCGGCGGTATGTGAATCGTCGCCGCGAGCCATTTTTCCCGTACCCAGACTTGACCCGTCGCCGGCTGACCATCACATCCGGTGAATGGCAAACTCAGCCATTGCGTGCGCTCTGCTTCGTTGGTGACCTCCTGAAAAGCTTTACGAGCGCCCATGGCCATCGAGTCATCCTGCGCACCGACGAGCTTAATCGGCGAGCTTTGTGACGTAGCCAGTTGCAGCCAGGACCGCACCGACCGCCCGGCACTCTTCTCTGTCCACTCTGCCTTCAGCATCGCCAATTGAATGTTCGATGGTTTCGTCTCCAGCATCCCCAACTCACGCTCCTGCGCCGCGCGACTCTGCGAAGGTCCTTTGATGTAAAGAACAGAACCGCCCCCGGGCAGCAACGCTGCGAATTGTCTTCCTTGAATGCGTCCAATCTCGAGGTGGTCGGAACTGACTGCAAAAATGGGTGCGGTTGCCGCACTGCGGAGGTCCGACAAGTAATCCGGCCTCTTGTTCAGGACTGCCCAGCCGATTCCGGCGGCGCAGGCGGCCCGGGCCACCTGAGGCATGGCCGTGCTCCCAACCGGTTCCACCACAATCGCATCGGGTCGAGACTCGACCCGGCCTTGGATTGCCTTCAGAAGTTGCGCGCTCTGATTCACTGCGTCGTTATCGGCAAAGACGATTTCCACATCGCTCCCCAGTTTGCGTGCCGTGTCTTCTGCGGATTGGCCTTGTGCCACTTGGAAGTCGTTCTCGCGGGTGTGAAGCGATACCAGAAATCGGAGCTTTTTCATCATTTCGCGAGTTTACTCCTGACCACCTTTTAGCGACACCAGAGAGAGTGGACGCATTCTGTCCTAGAAGCACGTCGGCACCGCGGGTCTCCTTAGGGTAGAATCTACAACGCCTTCGAAACTGGAGTTGGACCCAATGAATGTGCTCGGCTTCTTTACTTCTGGCCTATATGGAGGCGGTCCATGAACATTCGAGAAACAGTCTTGGTTAGTGCTTTGGTTGTGACGCCTTGGGCTAGCAGAGCTCAAGAAAAGCCGACACCGGTCGTTCCGCCCGATGTGGCGTCCGGCAAGCAGACATACATGGACTATTGCGCGGCATGTCACGGGGCCGACGGTAGAGGCCATGGCCCTGCCGCTTCGGCGCTGAAAACACCACCGGCGAATCTGAGGACACTCGCTATTCGGCACGATGGCAAATTCCCGGAAAACTATGTTGCCCGCGTGGTGCGCTCTGGCGACCCAATTTTTTCTGGACACGGTTCGTCTGACATGCCCATCTGGGGGCCAGTCTTTTCCATGCAAGAAAACGGTGACGAACTGGGTGTGCGTCGACGCATCAAGAACTTGTGCAACTATCTGGCGTCCATTCAAGACAAGCAATCGTAGTCTAATCGGCTACGTCCTGATAAAAGCGGTAACCGAAAATCAAATGGGGCCCGGTACGGAATCACCCCCAGATTTGACTTGCAACTATGCGCCAACTTTTGAGTGGCTCGGCTCACTTCTCAGCCCACTACTTCACTTCTGACGCGCTGCGAATACAGTACAAAGCTGTTTCGCGGTCAACGCCATAAATCTGCATGTGAGCTTTGGCGGCGGTATCCAAGAGCAGCTTTGCCGTCTCCAACATGGCGTCTTGCTTCTTGCGACGTTCAACGCCCTTCCCCGCTGCTTCTTCGCTGGGGTATATGCCGACGTGGATACCGGTGGCGTCAAGGGCGGTGAATTGACTGCCAGCAGCCACTATACGGTACTCAGCAATCATGGCCTTTACCAGGAGGTCCTTTGCGCCCGGCAGCGGTGAATCGAGCACTCCAAGAACACGACCAACCTTCCATGACCCGTCGGGCTGCCGGTTGAATGCGGTGACGGTCGTTGAGTGGAAGACCGCTTGTTTCTCTCCAGTGCGCGGCGTCAACTTGGTCTCTACGTCTGCTATTTCCAGCGCCCAACTTCCGCGAACAATTAATCCCGCTGTTGAGGCGCACTGCTCAACGGAAAATGCCTCGAAAGCGTTGCGTAAGTCCATCTTCAATTCGTTTCGCCCCCGCACACAACGCCCGGTACCGTGAACTACGACAACGTCGTCGGTTACGAGGGTGGCGAGCCGTTCAACATCTGCGGCCCTGACAGCGTCGAGCCACGCCCGTCGGACTGTGTCGATAGACTCAGAAACGGAATCGTCATCAGGTTTTGACATGGTGCCTATAACTACCCCCTCTTGAGGAGCATTATGCAGCTGCGCTAAGAACTCCGTGCGGTTTTTCCGAATGACCTGGAACACCTTTCGGCACTTGCCCAAAACTGTGGCAAGGTTGTCGCAGCAATCCTGACTTCACTGCCAAAACTGACATTGTCATGGCTATGATGAAGCAACGTTCGCTTTCCCTGAAACCATGCTAGTTGAATGTAAGAATCCGGTGCACACTCTGGGAATATAATTTCAGTTCACTGTCCAAGATTAGGACGCAGAATTTCGCCGTCTTACGTTGTGCGGCGGATGTGGGCTCATTCGTTCGAGTTATTTCCGTTCACAAATGTCGGCAGTCAGTTGTCCGGTTGGCCTCAAATATGCTCGAGCACTTCTTGCGGGCTATTGGTCGGACGCCTAATCTCCACGGCTTTGGACACCGAGGGAGACCAAAATATTAAATAGTTCCGGTACGGGTAGCCCGCGCCAACTTGAAGCGTGTTCGTAAGAGACAGGTGCGAGTATGTGGCAGAAAAATTGTCCTGTTTGCCGGAAACCTTTGGAAAAGAAGCATCCTGCGGAGACCGTACCCTGCCCTTGCGGTAAGTATGTCTGGAAAGGTTAGCGCTTTGGAAGTCCCTCGTTGACTGACTTTTAGGCGACAGTTCTCTTTGCCTGCGCTCTAAGCTTTGCCCAGCGGTTCTTGGTCGCCTTTGAAATCTTTGCTCTTCCTGCAGCAGATAACACACGCTTGTTCGCAGTTGCAAGGTCCCGGTTTGCCGATTTACCCAGAGCCTTGGCTGCAGACTGCAGGCCAATCAAATCATGTTGCAGCTTAGCCAGCTGCTTTTTGACCTTTTTCTCTTCCCGATTAATCGCCGCCAGAATGTTCATGGAATCCTCCAGCAACAATTTACATTAGAGGCTCCATTCCGCCAACGATGTGCCTTCGTGATGTCTTATCCTATCCGTGGGCTATAGGCTTAAATACCAATCTGAAACTCAACTAAGCGGGACAAGGGGATTCTTATACGCTAACGAATCATCCCGGGGTGGTAGACTGCGCGAATGGGTACCTAAAGGAAACCAAGAAAAAGCAGACGAAGTCGCAGAGAACTGTGGGTAAGAAGGTGGGGCCATGAAGAAGGGGATAGAGAAAAAACTAGCGAAGAAGAGGGCAACTTCAAGGAAGCAGTTGGCAAAGAAGAGAGCTGCTCTGAAAAAGCCGCAGGTAAAATCGAAGGTTGGCAGGAACCGGGCGGGTGTAGTGAAGAAACAGCTTGGAGAGAGAAGCCAAAACGTGGGGGAGGCACTGGGAGCACGAGCGGGTGAGAGGGTGCCTCAGGGCAATGTTCCCGGTGAGTATCTAGGCTAATTACCTTTCTTGATTAAATTTGTGACACGCCAGTTTTCTTCAGTCCTCGAGATTCGTTGACTAATCGGCAGACACTTGCTCGGCTAATTCTGTGATTACCGCAAGTTCCATCCTTAGTTCCTCAGACCGAAATAAATCGCAGCCCGCGCTGGGTTATTCCTAAGACACGACAAGGACACATTGAAAACTCGCCACAAATGCAACGGGGATACTAGTAGAAGTTCCTGTGAAAGGTCCTACTCTCGTGAATGTAAAAAAATCGGAATGAGTGGGTATCAGCAAGATTTGGGACGCCCTCCGGGGAGCTAAACGATCTAAGAAGCAGCGTGTCGAAGTGGAAGGTATAGAGAACTACCTGGACGCGATTCGTGACCGTCGGTCCACGAAGCGCTTTTTGGCTAACGCCCCCATTTTGGTCTACGGTTACGGAGCCACAGATGCCCCGTTTCACGAACGAACCGAAGCACTTTCAGTTAACGCAGGGGGTGGCCTAATCACCCTAGCTACTGCAGTAAACACTGGCCAGACACTTTTACTCATAAACGAAATGAACCAAAAAGAGGAAAAGTGTATAGTGATTCGCCAAGTGTCCACTTACTTTGATATCAATGAAAGCACGTCTAGCTTTTTGGTTTGGGAAAAATACTGCCGACGTGAGCGCTGATCTCGTCGTAATACTCAGGGTGCTTCGCGAGAATCGTTGATATCTCCTGAGCAAGTGGACTGTCAGCGACCCATCTCTTTTTCTGGTCAGGAAACATTGGCTCCATGAGTGGCTTCGCCTGTTGCAGCAAACTCGTTAACTGGAGATGGTCCGGGTGTTCATTTTCGCTCATTTCTTATCCTCCAGACAGTCAGTTGTCATACATCCGTCCGATCATGGTTTACCACAAACGCGGGACAGTTGGGAATGGCACCGCCCGGCAGCTCTGACCGGACCGACTTTTTGTACCAGGGCGAGTGAGAGAGTTTACATCGTATGAGCGGCCCGGCTTTTTTGTACCAACCCTAGGGTGAGTTTTCGGCTGTTTGCATCCCAATGAAATCGCGGCTAGCCGCGATTTCATTGGCGAATTCGTGGGGTGTCTTCTCCCCAAGAGCTCTGTGAGGCCGACTCTCGTTGTACTCCCGACGCCAAGTCTCCACGATCTGCTGGGTTTCCGTCAACGACATGAACCAATGGGCATCCAGGCATTCTGCCCGAAACGTTCCGTTGAATGATTCCACGAAAGCATTGTCCGTCGGTTTCCCCGGTCGGGAAAAAGCCATTCGCACTCCGTGCTGATAGGCCCACAGATCCATCGCCTGACTGGAAAACTCGCTCCCATTGTCACAGTACAGAAACTTCGGAACTCCGCGTTGGATTTTGATGCGGTTCAGCACCAGCACCACATCTTCGCCCTTCAACCTCTGTTCGGATTCGATCGCCAAGCATTCCCGAGTGTAGATATCCACGACCGTCAGCGAACGGAACCTTCTTCCGTCCGCTAGCTGATCCGCCACAAAGTCCATCGACCACACCTGATTCGGCCCGGTTGGATGAAAACGTTCACGCCGATGTTCCGCTACCCGGCGGCGCCGCTTCCGCCGTTGCTGCAACGTTAATCCCTCTTCCCGATAGAGTCGTTCTACCAGGTATTTGCCCACTTTCCAGCCCTCCCGGTTCAGCAACACGCGGATCTTGCGGTACCCGTACCGCACTCGTGTCTGAGCGATTTCCCGGATGCGCATCCGCAGTGCAGTCCGTGGATCTTTATGCGTGCGATATCGAAACGTTCCTCGATTTAACCGGGTGACCCTGCACGCACGCCTCTCGCTCACCCGGTAGCTGCCGTGCAGGTACTCGACCACCTGTCGGCGCCGCGAGGGCTCTAGTATTTTTTTGATAGAACATCCTGCAACATCGCCTTGTCCAGGGTCAGATCGGCTACCAGCTGTTTCAGCCGTGCGTTCTCTTCTTGCAGCTGTTTAAGTTGGCGAACCTGATCGACCTCTAGCCCGACGTATTGCTTCTTCCATCGGTAGAAAGTCTGTTCGGAGATTCCCACCCGCCGGATCAATTCGGCCAAGGGAACTCCCGCTTCTGCCTGCTTCAAAACTGCCACGATCTGCTCTACGTTGAAACGTTTGTGCTTCACGGCAAATCCTCCTTTTCAGGTTCAGATTTTGCCGGAAACTAACCCTCCGAGTGGATCAAAAATACCGGGGCCGGCCACATGGTGAAGCTGCTCTGCGCGTCGCTCAGCAGCTCGGCGAAACCTACCGTAGCGCCATTGCCGAAATGCGCACGATTGGGCTCTCCCATTCCGCCGGCGAAAAGCTTGCCCGATTCTTGCTCGAATGGGCTTCGAAGTCTCCTAAAGAAAACGGCCAGGTGCGCATCAATCGCATTTTCAAACACGAAGAAATTGCCCAGATGATCGGCTCCTCCCGCGAAACCGTGACGCGCCTCCTCGCCGACTTCCGTAAGAATCAAATTCTCGAAGTGACGGGTTCAGCTCTGATCATCAAAAGCCCACGAAAGCTAGAATCTATCGCCAACAACCAAACATCGCGGAAAGTATGCTGCGCGGCTACGAACAAATCGTAGAGCTACCTTTGTATCAAGACTCAGAATTCACCGGAAATACCTAGTAGTCGCGGGCTGGCAAGAATTCAGAGAGAGCCGGCCTTGCGGCTCGCAAGCGAGCTGTTACCCAAGAATACATGCCAGGGATTTCGTTTAAGCCGGTTGTTGACTGACGAGCATCAACGTCATGTCGTCACGCGGTTGTACTGAGCCACAGTAGCTCAGGACATCCGAGATTAGGCGTTCTACCGCGATAGACGGCGGCAGTTTGCTTATGCGTACGAACGATTCTGTAAGACGCTTTTCACCGTACTCTTCATCCCTTTTATTGAAGGCTTCCGAAAACCCATCAGTAAAAAGCAACAGGCGGTCGGCCGGTTTGATCTCGACTTGTCGAGATTCCACCACTGTGTTGGCTATCACGCCCAAAACCATAGTTGTCGGCTGGAGCCGGTCCACCTGGCCGTCAGAACGCAGCAAGATCGGGGGGTTGTGTCCCGCGTTCACGTAGGTCATCTCACCCGTGGCCGTGTCGAGCTCCCCGTAGAAAAGCGTGACCAAGCGGTCGCCGGAAGTATTTATGGTGCAGACATGCTTGTTCAACGCCGCGATCAGCGCATGTCCCCTGAGCCCGGCTGTGCACAGCGCCCGCAGGCTTCCGAGGACAGAGGCCATCAGCATCGCTGCGGGTAGTCCCTTGCCGGTCACGTCACCCACGATGACGGCGAGACGCTTCTCGTCCAGATCGAAAACGTCGTACAAGTCGCCACCTACGATCTCGGCAGGCCGCATTCGGGCTTGAACCAACGTATCGTTCTTGCGGAAGATCTCACCAGGCACAAGATCAAACTGAATCTTGCGTGCTGTCTCGAGGTCGCCTTTCATCTCCGCTCCCAACCTGAAGACCTCGGCAAGCATGAGGAGGATCAAACCCGAGAAAATGACCCCAGTGTTGACGGACCAGTCGGCGTTGAGTGTCAGGCCCGCCACGGAGATTTCTCTGGTGACCCGCTCCGCATACCAGGCACCAAGCCCTGTGCTAGCCAACGGGCCCATCACGAGCACGATACCTATCAGTCGGATCCGCGAAGCGTTGAGGGCGACGAACGGGTTCTGATCCCGGAGCGTTCGGAAAATCGCCCGCATACGATTGAGAACGAACAGGGCGACGCCCATTGAGATGATTCCGTACCCCAACCCAGTCCAGACGATGCCCATGGGCGAGCCGCCACCTCTGAACAGGAGTGTTCCGTGTGCCTGTGTGATGGAGACGTCTTGAATGTCATGCTGAGATGTCACGAAGGGGTGACTCCTCGGGTCGAGTTGGAACCGCACTGGCGTCTCGAGCTGCACAGACGCACTGCGGCCCGTCAGCACCATCCAGAGCGCGCCAGCGAAAACCACTGGTAGAACCACAAGTAGAAAGTAGTAGGGCACATCGATCACGAGCTTCATGAAAGAAGCCAGCGACCACCGACCGAGGAGCTTCATAATCCGTATCCTCCGCATCAGACGTCGCACGCCATCAGACCACAGCGTCCCAGTGATCTCAACAGCGTGGGCGCGACCTGGATGAGTCGTTCAAGGGCGTGCCTGCCAAAACAACGGAAGTACCAATCACATTGTCGAATCAGCGCAATGGATAGTGTTGCATCGACCGTTTGAGCACGACTAATCGGGATTTGAACAACTAAGGTCGCAAAAACAGGAATGAATGTGCTCGGACTTGGACGATAAACCGAGGACTGCCCAGTCGTAAAGAAAGTCTTAAAAGAGAAGTATCACTGGAGGCGTGAATGTTCAGAGCGGATTTTGTTCTTTGGACCACTCCCCTCCATTCCTTTCCTGAGTTTATCCAATTGCGGAGCGGGAACGACAACCTCTGAATATCCACAGTCCAAGCACACCAATGTCTTCTGGCAGACGTATACGGGAGACTGATTGAGTTTTTCTACTCCGGGAAAAGCGATTGTCAATTCGCCTGAGAAACTTTGCTGGTTTTCCGATGAGCAGGCCCTACAGGCCATATTTCCCCCAATCGAGTCTCTTGACCCGACAACCCTCCTTTGATGCAAAGTCTTGCATAGGGTTATTCCCTGCAATGTGATAGTCGTAGTTGGCAGGGACAGCTAACCGTCACCAACAAGACACGCGTCTTTTTCTGTTGATTTCGGGAACCTGTCACTACTGACAATGTTCAGGGTCTTGTTCCGGGGAGAAATTCTTCTTACAGGCAGTCATTAACTGATTTCCCTGGCCTGTACGTTCAACAGGGAAATAAAACACCGGGCACCCGTGGCGTAAAGGGTGGTCGAATGCAAAAAATACGAGTTCTGCTGGCCGATGACCATCCCGGAGTTCTAGGCGCAGTCCAAGATCTGTTGGAGACAAATTTCGACATTGTCGGGGCAGTGGATAGTGGCGAATCACTAATTGATGCCGCTATGAGGCTGCAACCAGATGTCATCGTCACGGACATTTCAATGCCGAAACTTAGTGGGATAGAAGCTGCGAATAGACTGCGGAGATCTGGTTGCTCTTCAAAGGTCGTATTCTTGACAGTCCATACTGATGCTGATGTCGTCCGCATTGCTCTCGAAACGGGTGCGCTTGGGTATGTGGTAAAGACCTCGATTGCGACAGACCTCTTGTTTGCGATTCAAGAAGCCATCGCGGGGCGCGTGTTCGTCTCCTCTTAACTCTAATTAACGCGGTTACCGCCGAAGTTGGTACTAGCCGCCACTTGATTGCATAACAATGTCGGCTCCTCGACCCGAGTAGACTGCGGTTGCGTAACGACCACAGGTTCGGGAGAAAGGAGCCGAACATGATGTTGATAGGCGTAGACTACCACCCGAGCTTTCAGACGATTGCATTTTTTGTGGAAGAGACTGGTGAGTGCGGTGAGCAGGAACTGAACCACAGTGATGGACAAGCAGAGAAATTCTATCGAGACCTGAAGCTGCGAGGAATCTGCGTGCGGGTAGGCATGGAAGCTACCGGATGTTCACGCTGGTTCGAGCGGCTACTGGCTGAATTGGGTTTCGAGCTGTGGATCGGAGACCCTGCGGAGATCAAAGCCAAGCGCGTGAAGAAGCAGAAGTACGACCGTGAGGACGCCCGACTCCTACTCCGGCTCTTGCGGGAAAATAACTTTCCGCAAATTTGGATGCCGGACCCGGAGAATCGGGATCTGCGACAACTTCTCTGGCACCGTCATCGGTTGGTGCAGATGCGCACGCGGATCATGAATCAGTTGCATGCCTTGGCGATGAACGAGGGCTATCGCTGGAAGAAGAAACTATTCAGCGAAAGAGGACGAGTAGTGTTAGAGAAACTCTCGTTAGCTCCTTGGGCCAGTCGCCGTCGGCAAGAGTTGTTGGGGTTGCTCGACCGTATGAATCCGATCATCGAGGAGTTAACTGCAGCCGTCGAGCGGGAAGCCAGGAAGCGACCTGAGGCGCTGCGGCTGATGACTCATCCCGGTGTCGGTCCGCTGACGGCACTCGCCTACGTGTTGATCATCGGAACTCCGACGCGGTTTCAATGCGGCAAGCAGATCGGCACGTACGTGGGGATGATTCCGTGTGAGAATTCCAGTGCTCGCAAGCAGCGACTTGGACACATCAGCAAGCAAGGCAATTCGTTGTTGCGCTTCTTGTTGGTGGAGGCAGCCCAAGCTGCGGCGCGCATTCATCCTGACTGGAGACGTCGGTACATGCACCTGGCGATGCGTCGACACAAAAGCATAGCCAAGGTAGCGATGGGACGCCGGCTGGCGGTTCGGTTGTACTGGATGTGGCGGAATGGTTGTGAGTATTCACCGTCGTTAGAGTTCGGTTCGTACGCGGGACAGCTCGGAATCGGAAATGGCGTGAAGTAGAGCGCCGTCCACTTGACTGGGCGTCCCGCTCCCTGCAAAGGGAGTTTGAATTACTAATCATGGTCGAAGTACCGATCGAAGAGATGTTTAGGTCGGACTGAAGCCGACCGAAAGATTATGAGCGAGCCGTGGTCGTCGATGCAGAAGATCAAGAACAAATAAGACCACTCGCAGGAGTGGAGGAAGAGGTCTGCTTCAAGAAGGATTTGACAGGGCCGACATTGTTAGAGATTTCCGATTTCCCGACATCCATGATAGGTCTGTGTCAAAAGGCAAAAAGCTCTCCCGACGCGCTCGGGAGGAGCGCTGGTGTAAATTCTTTTTCTGCTTCAGCGCGTCGTGTTGGCCTCTCGGCCGCGATTTCTATTCGCGAATAGAACCAGACATCCATTGGCTGGCACAGCTCGTTTGACTGCCCAACAAGATTGAGTTTGTGTTCTCCTGCCAGTCTCGAAACAAATCAACGGGAGCATCGGGAGCTTGCGTTCTCGTGCTCAGTCGGTTTAACGGCAAGACCTGGCTGGCCACGCGCTGAAAAATTCGTTTCTCTCCAGCCTAGCTTACGCGGCGGCGCAGCTGTCGCGGTCCAGCACCAGAAAATGCGTCTGCCCGCGATCCACAGCCGTCAGATAGGCCACCAACTTTCGTGCTACCGCCAGGGTGGCGCGATTGGCATTGCCTTTCTGTTTTTCCTTGTCGTAGAGCACGGCCAGCGTTGGGCTGTAGCGCGGCGCCATCTTGGCGGCTTCGATCAGCGTGGTCTGTAAGTGTTTGTTGCGCTGCTTCGATAGCGGCGTGCGCTGCATATGGTCTGCGGAACTTCGCTGGTCCCCGCACAGTCCGCAGTAACTGATGGCTTTCTTGATCGACGAGAACCGCTGCACCTCGCCGATTTCTAGCGCCCAGGTTAGCGCGGTGATCGGCCCAATCCCCGGAATGCTCATCAACCGTTCCACACGTTCAGCCAGCAAGCGATCCTGCCGCAGCGAGTGGATCAGAGCGGCTTCCATTTTCCCCAGTCGCACCACCATCTCGCGGCACTGACGCAGCAGCGAGTGCAGCCCGCAATCCATGTTTGGGTTGCTGGCCAGCAGTTCGCGAAAATAGCCGGCCTTGTGCAGCTTCTGCTTGTTGTAGCTCACGCCCGCTTCCATCAGCAGTGCACTGATTTTGATCTTCATCTGCACCATCTGGCGCACCAGCAGGTTGCGGTACCGCAGCGTTCGTCTCCGTTCGCGGATCGCCGTCGGTGCCATGTAACACTCCGGCAGAAAATCACAGCGCAAACAATCGCAAATCTTGTTGGCGTCGATGCGGTCATTCTTCTTTTTCGCCGCAGCAATGGCTCGCAGCATCAGCGGATGGGCTACTTTCAGCTCAGCAGCATGTGGTTTCAGGTGATCGTAGATCCAGCCCGTGAACAGGGTCGCTTCCAGCGCCGCACTCCACGGCTGCGGCAAGTTTTTCATCCAGCAATCCAGATCGTGACGTGTGGCGGGAATCCATCCTTCGGCATGGAGCTTGCCGCTGCTGTCCTTCACGCAATAGCTGATCTTTTGCTTGTGCACATCCAGCCCGATGTAATACATAGGTCCCATGAGGAGCCTCCTTGGTGTCTCTGAATCAGCGCGGTCGCTGAGTTCAGCTTTTCTACACCAAGCGCTCTTCCCTTGACCTATTCATTCAAACAAATCAGGAGTTGACGAAAAAACCGTCGCCCTGTTCGGCTAATCCAAACCGCCGACTGGCCATTCACTCGAACCTGCTGCCAGACTCCCTAAACTAAGTGTATTTGTATCTTATTTACTTGATTCTCGGGCGGTAGTTCTGTGCCTCAGGGATCACCCAAATCCGTCCAATGAGGGTCAGTTGAAAACCGGCCAACGGTAAACCCGGGACATTGACTCCGAAGGGAGCGCTTATAGGCTCTCTCGGTATGAGCAATGTCTTGAGCGAAGAAAAAAAACAGCAAGAGATCGCACTGGGGAAGCTCGGATGGCCTTTGCGGCGCATCGAGCAAGCTACTGGTGTGCGTCGAGAAACAGCCAGCGCCTACCTGAAAGCGGCCGGCATCGTAGTACGGCTGCCGCGTTTCTGGGGAAAGCGAATCCCGGCAAAACCGGCCAACGAAGTGATCCCCGACTCTGAGGCAAAACCGGCCAAAGAGGTGACCCCCGACTTTATTGCGCCTTTTTCGCCAAAACCGGCGGTCCGAAGTGCCTGTGAAGCATACCGAGAACGGATCGAACAGGGCCTAGCCCTGGGACGCAATAGCAAGGCGATCTGGCAAGACTTGGTCTCGGACCACGGCTATGCCGGGGGCTATCAGACGGTAAAGCGCTTCGTGCACAAGCTACGCGGGCCGCGACGTCCAGAAGCAGCAGGCATCATCCTCACGGCACCGGGAGAAGAAGCGCAAGTTGACTACGGCAGTGGTCCGATGGTGCGCGATGCGCAGAGTGGCAAGTATCGCCGGACACGGCTGTTCGTACTTACGCTCGGCTACAGCCGCAAGTCGGTGCGCTTGCTGACTTGGCGGTCGAGTGTACGCATCTGGGCCGAACTGCATGAGCAAGCGTTTCGCCGCTTAGGTGGTTGCCCGAGAGTCGTGGTTCTCGACAACTTGAAAGAAGGTGTGGCTGTTCCTGACATCTACGATCCCACCATCAATCCGTTGTTTCGCGATGTGCTCGCACACTATGGCGTGGTGGCGCTGCCTTGCCGAATTAAAGATCCGGATCGCAAAGGGAAAGTGGAATCCGGCATCGGCTACACCAAGAGAACGGCGCTCAAGGGGATGCGCTTCGAAACTTTGGAAGAAGCGCAAGCGTACCTCGACCGCTGGGAAGAGCGCTGGGCCAACACTCGTATCCATGGCACAACCAAACGCCAGGTGGCCGCCATGTTCCTGGAAGAAAAATCGCACTTACTGGCGCTGCCTCTGGAACCGTTCCGCTACTACCAATATGGAGACCGCGTGGTGCATCTGGATGGCTGCGTGGAAGTAGAAGCCGCCTACTACGGGTTGCCGCCGGGATGGATCGGACGTTCCGTGAAGGTGCAATGGGATGCGCTGCACGTGCGCATCTTGCACCCGAACACCAACCAACTTCTTCGCGAGCATCTGCGTCAAAAGCGCGGCGGATATCGCATCGAGGAAGAAGACCACCCAAAGAAAATGCCGTTCCGCACAGCGCAGCTCTTGCGGCGGGCTGCACATGCAGGCACCCAAACGGGCAAGTTCTGCCAACTGCTGTACGACCGGCAAGGAGAAACAGGCATCCGCCGCATCCTGGGCGTGCTTTCTCTCATGAAGAAATATGGAACGGCAGCGGTGGAAGACGCCTGCGCTACGGCGGTCGACATCGGCGTGTGCGAATACCGTTTCGTGCGTCGTTATCTCGAGCGCCGGCCACATCCCCACATGTTCTTACGCCAGATCGATCCCCTGATCCGTGAACTCACCGTGTATCGCGACTTCATCAACCTCAAAATCAAGGAGCAACCAGAATGAACCTGAGCGAGTTGAATCGGGCCTTGCGGCAGCTACGTCTCGGCGGCATCGCTGCTGTGCTCGAGACGCGCCTGCAGCAAGCCCAAGCGGAACCGATGGCACCTATCGACTTCCTCTCCTGTCTGGTATCTGACGAACTGACTCGTCGCGGCGACCGACTGCTGGAGCGGCGCAGGAAGCAGGCCCAGTTCCGTGATCCGCAGAGAACCCTCGACAACTTCGATTTCAATTTCAACAAGAAGATGAATCGCAGTTTGGTCTTCGATCTAGCCACGGCCGCATTCGTCGGCCGTCGTGAAGACGCGCTCTTCTTGGGTCCACCCGGCACCGGGAAAAGCCATCTGGCCCAAGCCATCGGACAAGCGGTCATCGGTCAGGGTTATCGGGTGATCTATCGCGAAGCCCACCTCCTGCTCGAGGAAATCGCCGAAGCGGCCCTCGATGGAAACCGCAAAGAACACATGGAACTGCTGGCGACGGTGCCTTTGCTGATCATCGATGACTTGGGAATGCGAAAGTTAGGGCCCACCGCAGGAGAAGAGCTGCTGGAGATCGTCATGCGTCGTTACGAACGCGCCAGCACACTGTTAACTTCCAACCGCCCTGTGGAAGACTGGGGCAAACTGCTCGGCGATAGTGCCGCAGTCACCGCCATGCTGGATCGTCTTCTCCACCATGGTCACATCTTGAAATGTGGTCCGCGGAGCTGGAGAACCAAAACGGACTTGCTTGATCAGGAGAAAGCGGGATAAATAAGGATCACGTCCTGGGCCACACCGTTGGCCGGTTTTGAAGTGACCCCAGTTGGCCGGTTTTCAACTGATCCCCGAGGGTTTTCCTATTAAGGTTGCTGTTACGAAATCCCCAATGTTTATGCGGGGTCTAGCACCCTTATCACCCTTATCACCCTTTTTGAGCAAACCTATATAGATTAAGAAAAACCACCGCTACCACAACTCCATCAACTTCACCTACTACTTATTAATGAAATTTTCTTCTATAAGAAAAAGGTCGCTAAGGGTGCTAAGGTTGTGGAAGTCGTTCTCTCGGCTGGTTTTATTTGCCAGCAACCTTAAAATGGAGCTGCTAAGGTTGGTAGACAGGTCCAGCTCTCGTCAGACCCGTCCCAGTCGTGCTCAAACCGTCTTTCGTTCCAACGTTTTCTGGCTTCTTGCAAGTCCGGGATGAGCCAGACGCGCGTATTCGACCCGGCGATCATCCGTTGTTCTTTAACAAATCCCATGCCCCTCGACTTCAACCTAGTGTCTCTGCCCAGCACATTGGAGACTTTTGTCGTGGTGATTCCTTCCCATTGGCGTTTTTTCTTGGCGGCCCATGCAGTAAATTCGCTGCCACGCATCCAAACGGTGCCGTTCTCCTCCCAATGTCCGGGGATTTCCCCGGACACGAGGCACTCGAACCAAGCCGCGTCCATGCCGGTCAACGACTCGCTCATCTGGCTGCGCAGCGCTTTGGTGTGGTGCGGAACCAGCCTCGGGTTGAATTGCGAGATGTCCACGTGTTTAAGGTGGTAGAGCAGGGCTTCTTTGCCACCATGATCCAGTTCGTCGCGGATGGCCTGGAAATACTTAAAGTCACCTATCTTCGAATCGCTAACATCGACCATGAAAAACCGTCTTTCATCTTCATCCGTAGGAATAACCCAGGTAAGGTTAGAAAGAAGGATGACGTGGGACAGGTTTACGTCCGCCTGCAGGTCGACGAATTTAGCTTCGATGGGCATTTGCGGATCCGTGATCAGACCTTTCAAGACGCCTTCGTGCCTCTTGTCACCGGCGAAGAACGCTTCGTTGCAACCGATGATGCACTTCGCCCTCAGGTGGGAATTGAAGCGGCCCACAAAGTGTTCGGCGTTGGTGATTACTAGGTAATGCGAACCAAAGAGTTCTCCGAAACCATCCAGTGCCAGATTTTTTCCCGGCCCTTTCGGCCCTCTCCAAACCAGCGCAACGTGCGCTCGTTCCCACGGTTTTTGTACTGCCCTGGCCATCCAACGAATCGTGTAAGCGTAGTGCTCTTCGTCGCCGTTGCAGATAATGTGCTTGATGTGCCAGAGATATTTGGAGCAGTCGCCCTCTTTGGCTTCCACGCTAAATCCCGTCCACAGGTTGAATTCGTTCGGCTGAACTTCTCTTTCCGGCATGAACACCACTTTCCAATAAATCCGTCCGCGATTGTGCATCAGCCACCAGGTGGCCTTCGGAAGGTAGCGCATAACCCCGTTTTCATCCGGCCCGATGCAAACGGTTTCCTTGATCAACGCGTTCTTGAATTCGTTGTAGGAACTGTGCTCCAGTTTGATGCGGCCCGCTAAATCGGGATGGGCTTCCGGCTCCAGCCAGGCCACGCGAGCATGGCTGCCAAAATTTTGCACGACGAAGAACTGCTTATTCATCTCGGCCAGCGTGGCTTCGAGCTTTTTTTTCCATTCGCTCTCCGGAGCAATTACTAGCGGCTCGGTGATTCCTTTTTCCCATCCTGACCGCAAAGTCTTCTCTACGGTTGGGCAATATCCCGTCGACTCGGCGATCTCCCGGAGCTTATTCTTGATTTCCTCCTCGGTTTCCTCGAATACCCCAGCGGCAAAACATTTTGCGGCGAAGAACGCGCAAGCGTTCAACTGGTCATTCTGGCAATCCTCCGGGCTTACCATGGCCCGAAATTTCTCCACCATACTCGCATAGACGTTCCGCGCCGTGCTCGCGGAAATACTGCGTGAATCCCGAGGCTGGCTGCTCGAAGCACGGGGCGGCGGCCCGCTTCCAGTAGCGCTGGTCTGCAAATATTCCGACAGTTTGTTGATGCCGTCTTGGCAATCCTGGACCGATTTCTCCACGCTGATTTGCATACCGGAAAATGTGAAATAGCGATCTTCGCGGTAAAGTTCGGCCCAGTCTGTTTTCACCGCTTTGGCAATGGCGCCCTTGCATAGGACGTGGATGCCTTGACCGCTCGGCGAGAACTCCTGATAGGACGGAAACACGGCCAGCCACTTCTGGGCTTCGGGGCGAATCACGCCGGACTGCACCACATCGTCAAAATCCACGCCAACGAATCCGTCAGATCTCACCAGCACAAAGCCCACGCCGCTCATGCTCAAGTTCTTGCAGGCTTCGACGGCTTCACTATAAGCCACCAGGTGGCCGTAGTACTTCGGCGTGGCGCCAATCTTCCGGCCAGTCTTCGGCGAATAGGGCGGCTTAGTCCAGTTTCCGCTATCGGGGTCTTTGAAGTACTTCCAGCAAATCCAGCGGTCCAGGGCCAGCATCTCCGGAGGGACCAGCGTCTTGGGATCTTGGCAGTGATTCGCCAGGATGCGCAATTGCAATTGACGTTCTGACGGGTCTCGAGGCTCGCGGCAAAAGACCACTTCCCCCTGCTCGCCTGTCTTGATGAAAGGATCGCGGAGTTCGACTTGGAAGTTTTCGCCGCGCAGTATCGCAGCAACCAGAGAATCCAGGTCAGTCATTGTTCTTCCTCTGGCAGCGGCGGGCACAGCGAACCGCACTCCGGGCATTTCTCCGGCCCCGGTTTCTTGCCGGGCACCAGCACCGGCTCGCCGGTCTCCAGACGCTCAGGTTCGAATACGCTAATGAATTCGCATCCGCATGCACATTCGTAGTAAACCATGGGCAAACATTGCGTGCCGCACTTCGGACAACGGACTTCCTGTCCTTCTGCCGGGGCGTACACGTCCTGCCCCTCTGGTACGTCCGTGTCAAATGCGGTTGCGCAGTTTGGGCATTCAAATCCTCTTAATTTAAATTCCATTTTCCTCTCCTTCGATGCACTCCACCACGTTCCGTACAAACCTTCTTGACGACCACCAGGGCAATTTCATGCCTCGTTGGCGGGCGATTGCTTCACCGCGCAGTAATTTCGGCCAAGCAAAAAGAAGAAATTGCTCGTGAATGAGCGCTTGAGTTCGCCATAATTCATCGTCCGGGTTCGCCAGGAGGTACAGGCGGACGTGAATCAGTCTTTTAGCGCGGTGCGTCAACCAAAATCGAGCGCGGCGTACATCATTAATCCAGTCTCGATAATCCGTGCTCAAGCGCAACGTCTGTGTTTCCATCAGCGTTTTTCCTTGACGGTCTTTGCAAATCGCTTCATACCTTCAGTCACGCGTTGCAGGTGCTGCTGGGGGCTAAGCCCAGTGGTGACCGTGAGCGTAGGGTCACAGTTGCACTCGCCACCACGAAAAATGCGGCACCAATCGTCGTGTTGAATACACACGTCGGCCAACCCGGTAATTTCCGGTAGTTCGTCCGCTTGGATCATCTGGTTCAGTTTCTTCATATAGTTGTGCATGGCGCCTTCCTCCATGGTTGGTTTTAGTTCACTGGGGCATCTACAGGCGGCAACTGGATTCCCTGCTCGCGTAGCTCGCGGATTTGCTGGGCTAACATGCCGCCGTGGGCGGTACTTTCGCAGCACAGGCGCACAAGTCGCGCTAGCGCGATTGCAATAGCGCCGTTGGTTCGCCGGGGGTGTTTTAAGAGTATCGCGTCGAATTCTTCGAGCAAGGCCAACGCCTCGCCGACTAAACCCGCGTCCCTGGCATCGATGGCTCGGTGCACCACTTCATGGAAATCTTTTAGGACCTTTTCAATCGAGCAGTTTTGGTGTACTCTGCGCTTGCGACCCATAATCGTATTACCCTCCGGGGAGAATGGCTTACGGAACCGTTCTCCCCATTTGTCAAAACCGAGTCCCTCCTGCGCCTTCCGGCTCTGTCTTTCCAACATTCTTCCGTGTTCGCGAACTGGCTCGCGGTTGCGGCAACCGCCAGCGTCGAAAAATGGTCCCATCGCCGTCCGTGACAACCACGGCGACCTCGCTGACGCGAACGGTGAAGTGCAAGGTCCTAACTTCGATTTCGCCAGTTTTTAAATTGCGGGAACTGGTCACTTCCCACCTCTTCGACTAGCACCGATTAACCGCCTCTCCGCCTCGTGCAGAGCGTTCCAAAGATTTTGAATCGCCTCGCCATCGCGTTCACGGATTGGTTTCTGGTATTCGAGACAAATCATTTGCTGGAGTCGGTGACTTTCACTACGCCAGAATTCCTCGCCTCTTCGGCTGGTGTGCGCCCCCGGGTCATAGCGTTTCCCTGAATTTCTGTACTTGCCTGCAAATTTCCTCTAGGCCTTCCTTCATTCGTTCTTGCTGGGCATCCCATGCCGTCCGATTCAGGATGCAGGCTTGAATCGACTCGCGCACTAGGGTTTGCAACTGCTCGGGGTCAAAGGCGTCCAGTTCCCAGGTATCTTCCAAACCATTGTGGGCGGCGACGTAACCTTTCCACCGGGATTCGTCGGTTTTCCGGTCCTCCTCGGCGTCGATGCGGTTTGGCGGTAGGTTGGCAGTTGGTCCCTTCCTTCGATGGGGCAATTTAGGCCGATGCGGCAAACCCTAATGTACTTTCGTTTCGAAAATTGGCCGCCGTACTTCAGAAGGTCCCTTGCCAAGTTGCGAGTGACCCAGCACCCTGTCGCATCATGGTCACCAGCATGCAGCACCACGCTGGTTTGATTTGGATATTCGGCAAAGCGCTGCGCAGCGGCGAGTTTATCGGCGGGTCGGCCCCAGCCTTTGAGGGGATAATAAGGTACGTCGAATTCCCGGCACACTGGCGCAATAACTGGAAGTAACGCCTGCTTTTCAATCCACACCTCCGGTCGCAGAGGCTGGTCCGCCCAGTAGTCGATGTGGAAACCATAATCGAGCAGGTCCAATTTGAACTGCAGGAAGGAAATGGTAGTTTCGTACCGTTTCCGGCAGTGCCATTCGCGGGTTTCGTCGGACACCATATCCCAATCCAACATCCCGGCTTCTTTGGCGTCATTCAAACGGCGTCCAAAATTCCGATAGTCCGCAACATTCATGAGCATTACCGGTCACCGAACCAATTCCATGTTTCGGAGATACAACATCACCGATACCGCCGACATTTCTGCCGCGCTTCGGAACATGAGCCAGTACCGCGAACAGCAGGGCAAAAAAATTCGCCCGATGGTTGCAAGTCGCTACAGTTCTCGCTACACTTCGAGACCACAAACCCGCAAAGTTGGGTGAGAAAAGGACTTAGCGAGTCACGGTTCGCTATCGCTCGGCGAATTACACCGTCAACTTCACACTGGCCGATCTGGAGGTCCGCTGTTGAACCGGAGGGCGGGAGAGGGATCCCTCGGGATGACGGTTTTCTTTTTGGCTGAAAGGCTGTGGAGAAGGCAGATTCTGGCTTTAGAGCGTCAGAGCCCCACCCTTCGCAGAAAGCGCGAAGGATGGGCCACCCTCAAGTTCATGGGACCGTGGCGTAACACAAGGGTGAAAAGGGATTACAGCATTAGAGCTTCGCACAAGAGCGGTCGTTGGGAAGGCGGCCGTACGACAACGGAAACGTAGATTTAGCGCGAGAACACTGCCAGGAATGGTGGTGACGCTGCAAGAACAACCAAAGAATGGAGGCCGTCTCTGTTCGTCCTCTGGGCAAGCATTCATGGTTCAGGATGAGCAGAAGGCTAGCGCGACAACAGCAAATCATATTCAGGGAGCCTGGGAATGAAAACTAGCTACAACGGGATGCAAGTGCCGAGCGAGGGGAAGGCGATCGGGTACGAAGGCGGAGTGTTGCGGGTGCCGGATAACCCAATTATTCCGTTCATCGAGGGAGACGGAACGGGGCGCGACATTTGGAAGGCTTCGCGGCGAGTATTCGATGCGGCGGTAGAGAAGGCTTACGGCGGTAAGCGGAGGGTGGTGTGGTTCGAAGTGTTTGCGGGCGAGAAGGCGTTCAACATGTTCCAGCAGTGGTTGCCGGACGAAACGGTGGACGCGGCGCGGGATTTTCGGGTGTCGATCAAGGGGCCGTTGACGACGCCGGTGGGAGGAGGAATCCGATCGCTGAATGTGGCGCTGCGGCAGATTCTGGATTTGTACGCGTGCGTGCGGCCGGTGCGGTATTTTCAGGGAGTTCCCTCCCCTGTCCGTGAGCCGGAAAAAGTGGATGTGGTGATTTTTCGCGAGAACACCGAGGACGTGTACATCGGGATTGAATGGAAAAGCGGAACGCCGGAGGTGAAGAAGCTGCTGGAATTTCTGAACAAGGAGATGCTGAAGGACGGGAAGAAACAGATTCGTTGGGATTCCGGCGTGGGGATCAAACCCATTTCGCCAACGGGAACGAAACGGCTGGTGCGGCGAGCGGTGAAATACGCGCTGGATAATGGGCGGCCGAGCGTGACGCTGGTACATAAAGGAAATATTCAAAAGTTCACAGAAGGAGCGTTCCGCGATTGGGGCTATGACCTGGCGCGGGAGGAATTCCGCGGGCAAACGGTGACCGAACGGGAGAGCTGGATACTGGAAAATGTGGATAAGAATCCAGGGCTGACGGTGGAGCAGAACGCGGCGATGATCGAACCTGGACTGGAGCAAGCGACCGAAGGATTCAAGAACACGGTGTATGCAGAAGTGAAAGGAGTGTTGGATGCGATCGGGGCTTCCCACGGGAAAGGCCAGTGGAAGAGGAAGTTGATGATCAACGACCGGATCGCGGATTCGGTGTTTCAACAGATGCTGCTGCGCCCGAACGAATACAGCGTGCTGGCCACACCGAATTTGAATGGCGATTATTTGAGCGATGCGTGCGCAGCGCAGGTGGGCGGATTGGGAATTGCACCAGGATCGAATATCGGTGATGGATACGGAGTATTTGAGGCCACGCACGGGACGGCGCCGAAGTATGCAGATAAGGACGTCATCAATCCGAGTTCGGTGATGCTGAGCGGGGCGATGATGTTTGAGTTCATGGGTTGGAATGAGGCGGGAAAATTGATTGAGGATGGAATTGCGAAAACGATTCAGCAGAAGAAAGTGACTTACGATTTGGAACGGTTGATGACGGGTGCGACGAAGGTGGGCACGAGCGCGTTTGCGTCAGCGATTATCGAAAATATGTGAAGCAGCAGGAAGTTGAGAAGTTTCGGGAAGTAGATGAAGTGAAGGACTCCAGCGGAACAAGTGCGGTCCGCGACAAACATGGAAAGTGAACAGGAGAAGGAACGATGAGCAGGAAGAAGGTTACGGTGGTGGGTGGTGGGTTTGTGGGGTCGACTACGGCGCAGAGGATTGTGGATCTGGAGCTGGCAGACGTGGTGTTGACGGATATTCTGGACGGACCGCCGGCGGGGAAAGCGTTGGACATGGTGGAAAGCGGGCCGATTACGCGGACGGATTCGTTTGCGCGAGGAATTTCGACCGCGTCGGGGGACTACAGCGCTACCGCGAAAAGCGATGTGGTGGTGATCACCGCGGGATTTCCGCGCAAACCGGGAATGAGCCGAGACGATTTGCTGAAGGCGAATTATGACGTGGTGAAGGGCGTGGTGGAGCAGGTGGTGGCGCATTCGCCGAATTGTATTTTGGTGATGGTGACGAATCCGCTGGACGCGATGGCGCAGGCGGCGTTGAAGGTGAGCGGGTTCCCGAAGAATCGGGTGCTGGGAATGGCGGGGGTGCTGGACTCGGCGCGGATGAGCGCGTTTGTGGCCATGGAATGCAACGTGAGCGTGGAGAACGTGCACTCGTTCGTGCTGGGCGGGCACGGAGACGATATGGTGCCGTTGCCACGGTATTCGACAGTGGCGGGAATTCCGCTGCCGGACCTGCTGCCCAAGGATAAGATTGACGCGATCGTGGAGCGGACGCGCAAGGGCGGAGCGGAGATTGTGAACCTGCTGAAGACGGGGTCTGCGTATTACGCACCTTCCGCAGCGGTGGTGGAGATGGTGGAGGCGATTCTGAAGGATAAAAAGAAGATTCTGCCGTGCGCGGTGTACTTGGACGGGGAGTACGGGATTCGGGGATTATTTGTGGGCGTGCCGGTGAAGTTGGGTGCCGGGGGAGCGGAGGAAGTGATTCAGATTAAATTGACGGCGGACGAGAATGCAGCGCTGCAGAAGAGCGCGGCGAGCGTGAAGGAGTTGGTGGGGGTGCTGGGGATTTAGCGCGGACGGATGGGAGGAAGAGAGATCCCTCGCGTTGCTCGGGAGGACGGTTTTCTTTTTGGGAGTCGACTCCAAGGGAACGGATTTTCTTTAGGGATGACAGGCTGCGGAGAAGAGGGATTGGGGCATTAGGGCGTAAGAGCCCCGCGCTTCGCAAAAGGCGCGAAGGATGGGGCACCCGTTCATGGGCGGCGGCGTAATGGGAGAGCGAAGAGAGATTCATCGCAGAAAGCGCGATGGAAAACATTACCTCGCTTCGCTCGGAATGACGGTTTTTTTTGGCTCGCGGTTGCGTTAGAAGGTGAAGAAGCGGGCGGCGGCGATTACTAAGACTAAAGTGAAGAAGGCGATGGCGATTTCGCCTAGGAAGCCTACGGCGAAGGGGCGTAAGCCTTGTTTGCGCATCTGGCGGAAATTGGTGCGTAGGCCTACGCCGGCGAAGGTGAGCAAGAAAGCCCAGCGGGAAAGATTGGCTAGCGAAGTGTTTTGGTCTTTGGTGAAGAAACCCGCGGTGGCTAAGAGCGAAATGAGCAGAAAACCAAGAACGAATTTGGGGAATTTTTGCCAGAGGAAGGCGGCTTTGTTGGCAACGGTGTGGGCTTGGCCTTTGCTGGCCCAGTAGATGGCGTAGGCCAGGACAACGAAACCGATGAGGGCGTTGCGGCAGGTTTTGGTAAGGACGGCGAGTTTGGCGGCGGCGTCGGAATAGAGCGCGCCGGCGGCGGTGGCTTCGGCGGTGTTGTCGACGGCCAGGCCGGCCCAGATGCCGTAGGCGTGATCGGACATGTGGAGATAGTGGCCAATGAGCGGGAAGGTGAAGAGCGAGATGGCGCCCACAGCGAGAATCGCGGCAATGGCGAAGGAAGAATCCTCTTCGTCGGCATCGATGGCGCCTTGGGTGGCGATGATGGCGCTGACACCGCAAACGGCGGAGCCCACGGCGAGAAGTGTGGTGAGTTTGGGCTTGAGACCAAAAAGGCGGCCGAGCAGGGTCATGAGCGCGAGCGATGCGGCAATTTCTATGGCGACGAGGAGAAGGCTGACGCCGCCGAGTTTCGCGACGTCGCCGAGAAGGAAGCGCGAGCCCAGCAAGACGATGCCTGCTTTCAGCCAGAATTCGTAGGTGGCGACGCCGGGTTTGAAAATCTCGGCGAGGCCGAAGACGTTGGAAATCACCAAGCCGATGAGAATGGCCCAGAGGACATATTCAATGTTGGGGAATGGGAAGTGGTGGGCCTTGGCGTAAGCGTTGATATTTTTTTCCAGGAGTTTGCCTACGAAGCCGATTACGGCGAGAAGGGCGAGGCCGGGGAGAAGACGCAGGAATTTGGAGCTGAGAGAGAGCGTGGGAGTTTGCGGGAGTGCGATTGCGTCGGCCATGAGACTTGTTGTTTTCCTTTCGTGTTCGGAAAAGTTCTAAATCAGTTCTTCGGGGGCTAAAGCCCCATTTGGTTGTGCGTTCTAATGTCGGAGCTAAAGCTCCGACCCCCGGTGCCAAGAATTTTTGCGCAAGTTGTTCGACGAATCGAAAAACCAGCGGCCCGCCTCGGAAGGCGGCCCCTACAACTGGTGTGCTTGGCTACCAGGGGACGCGCGGAATTGCGCCTAGACGAATTAAGACTGCTGCGAGTAGAGCTAACAGGACTGCCCAGGTGTCTAAGGACAACCCGGGGACGGCCTTGACTTTCACGTGTTGTTGATCGGGCATTGCGTTCCTCCGTCATCAAGAGATTGAGAGTTCCTTGCGCAATTCAGGAGCGAGCTGGTTTAACCAGTCCGCGGGAGCAGCGATGCACGCAGAGTGCGAAACGACACGACCGACAATGAGCAAGGCAGGCGCAGGTAAAGGCAGGAGCGACGCGAGCTGTGACACAGTTGCGAGTCGAAGGGACTGCTCGCGCTGCGATGCTTTGGAAATAACCAAGCAGGGTGTCTCCGCTACTATACCGGATTCGGCGAGCCAGTGGGAGACGCCGGAGTAATCGGGGCCGGGCATGTACACGACGACGGTGGTCTCTGAAGTGATACCGAGGATGGGGAGGACGTTCGTTTCCGGCGAACGGGAGTACGTGGTGAAGAGGACGTGGGAGGCGAGGCGGCGATCGGTGAGGGAAACTTGCGCGGCGGCAGCGGCGCCGAAGGCCGCGGAAATGCCGGGGACGATTTCGAACTCGATTTTCGCGGCGCGCAGGGCGTCGATTTCTTCGGCAGCGCGGCCGAAGAGCAGTGGATCGCCGCCTTTGAGGCGGACGACGATTTTGTGTTTCGCGGCGGCGGCGATGAGAATGGCGTTGATGTCGGATTGCGTGAGGAGGCGAAAGCCGGCGCGCTTGCCTACATCGATGCGCTGGGCCGTGGGAGGAATCAGCGCGAGGATTTCGGGGCTGACCAGGGAGTCGTGAAGGACGACGTTGGAGGACTGCAGGAGTTGGAAGGCCTTCACGGTGAGCAGGGCTGGATCGCCGGGGCCGGCGCCGATGAGGAAGACGCGCGGCAGTGGCGAGTGGGGAGTGGGGAGTGGCGAGTTTGGAGAAGGTGGAAGAGGGATTCCTCGCTCCGCGGACTTCGCTCGGAATGACGGATTTGGATTTGCGTGGTCGGAGTGATGCTGGGGCGCGGGTGAATTCTCAGTCGACGCGGGAAGAGGCGATTGGTGAACCGAGGTAGATTCGGATGAAGGCAATTCTTCAGCGGCTAAAGCCGGTTGCGGGGAGGACTGTGATGTCGGAGCTAAAGCTCCGACCCCCGGTGCCTTTAGGCTGGCATCGGCCAATCGGAGGAAGTGGAGAAAGCTGTCGGAGGAGGCGAGCTGGTGAAGCTGCCGTTTGGTGGCTTCGGGGTCGATTGAGTTTGCGCGTAGGCGTTCCCGGGTGGCACCAAGATGGTCCAGCCACTGGGCGTATCCGGGGCCGAATTGGTGCTCGAATTCCTTGCGGAGGCGTTGGGCGAGCGCAGGACTTTTGCCGTTGGTGGAGATGGCGATTTGCAGATCGCCGCGTTGGACGATGGCCGGGTAATAGAAGTGGCAGTGGTCGTTGTCGTCGACAGCGTTGCAGAGGATGTTGCGCTGGCTGGCTTCGTGGAAGACAGAGGCGTTGAGTTCGGGGAGAGAGGTGGCGGCGATGACGAGGAATTTTCCGTCAAGGTCGGCCGGGGAGAACGGTTTGGCTAGCCAAGTGAATTCGTGATTGCGGACGCGCTCGGCGAGCTGCGGATTGAGGTGGGGAGCAACGACGGTGAGTTGCGCTCCGGCCTGGAGCAGGCTAGGAATTTTGGAGGCGGCGATGGCGCCTCCGCCGACGACGAGGATGGGGCGGCCTTTAAGTTTGAGGAAGGCGGGAAACAGGCTCATCGGTCCTCCACGGAATGAGGGACCACGGCGACGGGAAGATCGCGTTCGGCTAACGGAGAAGGCCCCCCGGCGAGGACATTGCGTAGCGCTACGGTGGAATGGCGCGCCAGAAACTTTTGTAGTGTTTCACTGGGCTGGCGCTCTGCGTGGAAAAATTCGAGGAGGCGGGCGATGGCGTCGGGAACTTCGCCGGCGGGGCAGCGATAGCCCACTGGGCGCGCGATGGAGGCAAACTGGCCGACGCTGCCGCCCACGCAGAAATAGTAGGCGTCGATCATTTTGCCGTTGGACTTGATTTTTTTGCCTTCGATGCCGATGTCGGCAATCCAGTGTTGCCCGCAAGAATTAGGGCAGCCGGTGATGTGCAGGCGGAGCTGTTCCTGAAAGTTGGGAAAACGGTCTTCGAGTTGTTCGGTGAGCCAGCGGGCGTAGGATTTGGTTTCGGTCAGCGCTAATTTGCAGAATTCCGAGCCGGTGCAGGCGACCGTGCCGCGAACGAACGCGGAAGACTCGATCGGCAGACCAGCGGCGCTGAGTTCGTGGGTGATCGTAGGGACGTGCTGCTCTGGAATGTTGATGAGCAGGAGGTTCTGCATGGGCGTGTTGCGGACGTGGCCGTCGCCGTAACGTTCGGCGAGATCGGCGGCGGTGCGGAGTTGCTCTGGAGTGATGCGGCCACGAATGACGGAGGCGCCGATGGAGAAAAGGCCGGGCTGCTTTTGCGGGATGACGCCGAGATGATCGCGGTGGACGTGCGGAGGCGGGTCGAGCGGCTCAGCGGGATCGAGGGCGTAGCCGAGACGGGATTCGAGCGCGGCGAGGAAGGAGTCAGCGGTCCAGCCGTGCTCGAGGAAAAGGAATTTCATGCGTGCTTTTTCGCGGGACTGGCGGAGCACTTCGGATTCGCGGAACAGTTCGGTGATGGCGCGGAGGACGGGGATGGCCTGGTCCGCCTGGACAAAGGCGTTGAGGGGGACGGCGAGGTGAGGTTGAGCGGAAAGGCCGCCAGCTACGCGGAGGGAGAAGCCGATTTCGTGGGAGGAGGCGGAGAGTGGCGAATGTTGAGTGCCGAGAGAGGAAGAGAAGAGAGGTTCCCCGCTCCGAAGACTCCGCTCGGAATGACGGTTTGCGTCTTGACGGGATTGGTGTTGGGACTCGGTGCTGACGTTGGAGTAAGGAGAGGGTGCACCGGTGGGGTGAGGTTGCGGCCCGCCTCGGAAGGCGGGCCCTACAGAGGCGGTAGGGCGACGAGTTGCGATTAGGGAGATGTCGTTGATTTCGGGGTAGGAGCACCAATCGGGGCAGGCGGTTACGGAAATTTTGAATTTGCGCGGGAGATTATAGAACTCGGGATTGCCGCCGAGCTCTTTGTCGAGAGCGACGATTAGCGGGCGTATGTCGGCTAATTCGTGGGCATGGACACCGGCGAGAGGGCAGCCGGTAATGTTGCGAACCACGTCGCCGCAGGCACCGGTGGTGCTTAGGCCGATGGACCTGAGACGATCGAGAATCTCGGGGATCGATTCGATGCGCACCCAGTGAAGCTGAATATTCTGGCGGACGGTGATGTCCGCGACGCCGTTGCCGTGCTCGCTGGAGAGATCGGCGATGGTACGGAGTTGGTGGCTGGTCAACAGTCCATTGGGAACACGGATGCGGACCATAAAGAAGGGAGTGGCGCGGCCTTCCCCACCGGAGCCGCCGATTACGCCTTGTCCGTCGCCTTGGGTGTAAATACCCCAGCTACGGAAGTAGGTGCCGAGCCACTCGGCAGGAATGGAAGCGTGGCCCAGACGAGCGAATCCCCGAATCTGGTCGAGATGATCCCAGGCATTTTTTTCGCGTTTGAGACGCTCGACGCGCGGGGCCTTGGTTTCTTTGGTCGGGTTCATTTTTGCTGCAATTCCCTTTCGACTCGCGGTCGAACGTTTGCTGCCGGAAAGCGGCCTAAAGTCCGGCCACTACAAAAGCGAAAAACAGGGACCAAAAACAAAAAGCCCACGTGGCCTATATCTGGCACGTGGGCTTCGAAAATCGTTGATCAGATCGAGCTAGATCCGGAAGCACCTCTGGCCAGAGTGGACAGGCCGACAACAACAGCAATAGATGGACTGGAGAAGAGACGCGGTCTGGCAGAGGCGCAACATATCGAACTGAGGTTACGTAGGGTTAAGGGGCGAGTCAACTCGTACCTGGCCTCAAAAATTGGATGCGGTTCATCAGGGGATTGGATACATGGAACTACGGGATCGGTCCAATACCCGGAGAGCTGGTTACGACTTGGGCTTGGCCGTGGCGGGCTTGGCGGTCGGGGCGGTACCGCCGACGATGGTGGCGGATTTGATGGTGTCGAGCTTGGGGAATTTGGAGGCAATGTACTTTTCGCCGCCCTTTTCCATGTTGGGCTGTTCGCCGGCCTCGGCTGGGTCCGGATACTGGTCGTAGAACATTTCGACGACATTTATGCCCTTATCGTCGACCACGGCGAAAGGAGCGAAACCCTGGGAGTCCAGAAAGGTATTGTCCTTGAGGTTGATGAAAACTTCCGTGGTGCGGGAATTCGGCTCGGAGGTTTTGGCGAAGGTCAAAGTGCCACGGAGGTTCTTTTGGGTGGCGGGATCATCCTTGATGGTGGCTTTGGCCCAGGCCGCGTTGACCGGAGGGTAGGCGCTGATGCCGAATTGAGCGACGAAGTTGGGAATGACGCGATAGAGGCGCGCGCCGTCGTAATAATGATGCTTGACGAGATTGTAGAAACGGTCGGCCCCGTTGGGAGCCCAATCGCGATGGACGGTGACGGTAAACTCGCCGCGGGTGGTGTCAAATTTGACCTGGCATGTTGCGGGCGCAGTGTCTTTGAGGAGAGCGGGTTTCAGCAGAGTGCGATCGTAGGGAGAAGCGGCGTGTGCGGTGGTGGTTTTCGGTTTCGCAGGGGTGGTTGTGGATGTTTGCGAGATGGACGGGGCAACGGCGAAGAAAAGAAAAGCCGAGGAACAAACGAACAGCCTGGCGAGACGCATTGTGGTAACGACCTCCGAATGGATGCGATTTGAGTGATGCTGGGGATAGTTTAGTACAACAGACGGAATAACGCAGAGGGAATGAAATAAGAGGACGGCCCTATCGAGGTGGCCGATCTAAAGTTCGGCCACTACACAGGCAAGAGCAATGTGGAGCTTACGAGTTGCTATTTGTTGAGGTCGTGGGAGACGCGCTGGACTTCGGTCATTACGCGCAGGGTGTTTTCGCCGAGGATTTTGCGAATGTCGGAGTCGGAGTAACCCTTCTTGAGTAAGGCGTCGGTGATCTGGGGCAGATGGGTGACATCTTCCATACCGATGGGCATGACGGCGCCATCGAAATCGGAGCCCAGGCCGACGTGATCGATGCCGCCAACTTTTACGGCGTGGTCGATGTGGTCGATGATGAGTGTCCAATCGACCTTGGGAAGCTTGCCTTGTTTCATGAATTCGCGGACGACCTGATCGCCGGCTACGTCGCTGCAAGTTTCATCGGTGCCGCAACGTTTTTTCACTTCGTCGCGAATCTGGGTTTCCACCTCAGGGTGAGCCACTTCGAAATCCTGGAACTGCTGGCTGAGGAAGCCGACATGGTAATTGATCTGGATGACGCCGCCGTGTTTGGCGAGTTCGCGGATCATGTCGTCGGTCATATTGCGGGCAGCGCTACAAAGGGCACGACAGGAAGAGTGAGAGGCGATCAGAGGGGCTTTGCTAACGGCGAGAGCGTCGTAGAAGGTCTTGTCGGAGACGTGGGAAATGTCGACCATCATGCCGAGACGATTCATTTCGAGGACTACCTGTTTGCCGAAATCGGTGAGGCCATTGTGCTCCGGTTTGGCGGTGGAGGAATCGGCCCACTCGTTATTTTCCATGTGGGTGAGGGTCATGTAGCGGACACCGAGTGCAGCAAAGGTGCGCAAGACGGCCAGATCGTTGCCCATCATGTGGCCGCCCTCGACACCCATGAGCGCCGCGATTTTGTGTTGTTTCTTGGCTTCGCGAATATCCTCGGCGGTGGTGGCGAGGAGGAGCGAATCGGGATGCTTGCGAACGGTTTCGCGGACGGCGTCAATCTGATCGAGGGCTTGCTTGACGGCGTCGGGACCAAGGATTTTGCCGGAGATCCAGATGGAAAAGAAAATGGCGCTGAGACCGCCATCGCGCATGCGGGGAATGTCGATGTTGCCGTCGGTGTGGGGGACGGAAATGTCGAAGTGGGGATCGAGCAAGCGCTGGGTGGTGTCGTCGTGGGTGTCGACGACGATGGAGGAGAAGTGCAGTTTCTTGGCTTTATCGGAGATGGCGTCGGACTGAGCGGAGAGGAAGATGGAGGTGGCTCCTATGAGGCAGACACAAAGGAATAGCAGTGAGCGAAACATCCGGGCTCCTGAAGTGATTTTTGTGGCGCTCGTAGAGTAGCAGAAGAGAGGGGCAGGTGGTAATGGGAGATGCGGAGGAAGGCGTTCCTCGCGCGAAAGGCGGGAAGAGAAAGAGAGATTCATCGCACGAAGGGCGTGCGATGGAAACCCGTACCTCGCTGCAGAGACTCCGCTCGGAATGACGGGGTTCTTGTGTGGGCTGGCGCACGATGCACGCGACTGCAGGGAGTGGCGTACCCGCGGCGCTGGTTGGCCGGTCGGTGTTAGGTGCGGCGACCAGGCGCGCTCCTGGCCGATCTAAAGTTCGGCCACTACACAGGCAACGGCAAGAGAGGAGGAAGAGGGATACATCGCACGAAAGGCGTGCGATGGAAAACCGTACCTCGCTCCGAAGATTGCGCTCGGAGTGACGGAGTTACTTTTGGGAGGTTAGCCAGCGCCGGATAGTGTGGATTCTGGGCGCTCGGTTAGGGAGGCTTTGATGTAATCGCGGTTGGAACGGGCGATTACTTCGAGCTTGATGTATTTGGGGCAGACGGCTTCACATTCGCCGATATTGGTGCAGTTGGCGAAACCTTCGACGTTCATCTGGCGAATCATGGCGAGTGCGCGGCGGTCGCGCTCCTCCTGGCCCTGGGGCAGATGGCCGAGGTGCGAAATTTTTGCGCCGACGAAGAGCGCGGCAGCGGCGTTGGGACACGCGGCGACACACGCGCCGCAACCGATGCAGGCGGCGGCGTCCATGGCCAAGTCGGAGTCCTGCTTTCTTACGGGGATGTCGTTGCCGTCGGGGGCGCTGCCGGTGGGAACGGAAATGAAGCCGCCCGCGGCGATGATGCGATCGAAGGAGCCGCGGTTCACGGCGAGATCGCGGACGATCGGGAAGGCTTTGGCGCGCCAGGGCTCAAGGTAAAGTTCATCGCCGTCCTTAAAATGGCGCATGTGAAGCTGGCAGACGGTGGTGCCGGGGAAACCGCCGTGGGCTTTGCCATTGATCATGAAACCGCACATGCCGCAAATGCCTTCGCGGCAATCGTGATCGAAAGCGATGGGGTCTTCGCCTTTGGCGACGAGGGATTCGTTAAGGACGTCGAGCATCTCGAGGAAAGACATGTGGGGGTCGACATTGGGATGCTCGTAGCGGACCATGCGGCCTTTGTCCTGAGGATTCTTTTGCCGCCAGACGTGAAGAGTAAGTTTCACTTGTAGCTCCGCTGAGAGGGGTGAACGTAGTTGAAGACGAGGGGCTCTTTGGAAAGAGCGGGAGGACGACCTGGGCCCTGATACTGCCAGGCAGCGACGTAGGAGTAATGTTGGTCGTCGCGGAGAGCTTCGCCTTCGGGAGTTTGAAATTCTTCGCGGAAGTGACCGCCGCAGGACTCTTTGCGGTCGAGGGCATCCAGGCACATAAGTTCGGCGAGCTCGAAGAAATCGGCGACACGGCCGGCGCGTTCGAGCGATTGGTTGAATTCCTCATTGGCGCCGAGAACGCGAAGATTCTTCCAGAATTGTTCGCGAAGAGTGGCGATTTCCGAGAGCGCCTTCTGGAGGCCGGCTTCATTGCGGCCCATGCCGCAGTATTCCCAAACGATTTTGCCGAGTTCGCGGTGGAAAGAGTCCACGGTGCGAGTGCCGTTGCCGTTGAGCAGCTTTTTGGTGATGGTAGTGACGTTGGCAACAGCTTCCTTGGCTTCCGGGACATCCGCGGAAACTTTTGCGGGCTTGGCGCTGGCGAGATAATCGCCGATGGTATAGGGGATGATGAAGTAGCCATCGGCCAAACCCTGCATCAGCGCGCTGGCGCCGAGACGATTGGCGCCGTGATCGGAGAAGTTGGCTTCGCCCAGGACGAACAGACCGGGGATGGTGGACATCAGGTTGTAGTCCACCCAAAGGCCGCCCATGGTGTAGTGAGTAGCAGGATAGATGCGCATAGGCACTTCGTAGGGATTCTCGCCGGTGATGCGCTCATACATTTCGAAAAGATTGCCGTAGCGTTCGGCAATCTTGCGCTTGCCGAGACGCTTGATGGCATCGGCAAAGTCGAGATAGACACCGAGACCGCTGGGGCCGACACCGTGGCCGGCATCGCACTCGGATTTGGCGGCGCGGGAAGCGATGTCGCGAGGGACGAGATTGCCGAAGCTGGGATAGCGGCGCTCGAGATAGTAGTCGCGTTCGTTCTCAGGAATGGAGGCGGGGGAACGTTTGTCACCAGGAGTTTTCGGGACCCAGATGCGACCGTCGTTGCGAAGAGACTCGGACATCAGAGTGAGTTTGGACTGATACTCACCGGAAACGGGGATGCAGGTAGGGTGGATCTGGGTGAAGCACGGATTTGCAAAGAGAGCGCCGCGCTTATAGGCGCGCCAGATGGCGGTGGCGTTGGAACCTTTGGCGTTGGTGGAAAGGTAGAAGACGTTGCCGTAGCCACCGGTAGCGAGGATGACGGCGTCGGCCATGTGGACATCGATCTTGCCGTCATAGAGGCTGCGGGTGACGATGCCGCGGGCATGGCCGTCGATGACGATGAGGTCGAGCATGTCCATGCGGGAATACATTTGGACGGTGCCGAGAGCAACCTGGCGTTCGAGCGCCTGATACGCACCGAGCAGGAGCTGCTGGCCGGTTTGGCCGCGCGCATAGAAGGTGCGGGAGACCTGGGCGCCCCCGAAAGAACGATTATCGAGGAGGCCGCCGTACTCGCGGGCAAAGGGGACGCCCTGGGCAACGCACTGATCGATGATGTTGACGCTGAGCTGGGCGAGACGGTAGACGTTGGATTCGCGAGAACGAAAATCGCCGCCTTTTACGGTGTCGTAGAAGAGGCGGTAAACGCTGTCGCCATCGTTGTGATAATTCTTGGCGGCGTTGATGCCGCCCTGAGCGGCGATGGAGTGAGCGCGACGCGGGCTGTCTTGAAAGCAGAAGCACTGAACGTTGTAGCCGAGTTCGCCGAGACTGGCGGCAGCCGCGCCACCCGCTAAACCGGAACCGACGACGATGATGTTGTACTTGCGTTTGTTGGCGGGATTGATGAGCTTGAGTTCGAATTTGTGCTTGTCCCAAGACTGCTCGATGGGTCCGGCCGGGGCATGGGAAATTAGTTCCATGAAATCAGCGCTCCTAGACAGGCTTAATAAAGCCGGCCAGAACGGCGACCGGGATGGAAATGTAGCCGATGGCGATCACGATGGCGACAATTTTGGCGATAGTTTTGAGCCAAGGCGTGTAAACCGGATGATTGAAGCCCAGCGTTTGAAACATGCTCCAAAGGCCGTGATACAGGTGATAGCAAAGCATGGTCATGGCGATGATGTAGAAGAGCGAGACGGGCCAGACCTGAAAGCCGAGGACGACGTTGTTGTAGACGTTCACGTCGGAGAAGGGCGCGCCGGGGTGGACGGCTCCGAAGGTGAATTGCAGGAGGTGCCAAATGACGAAGACTAAGATGATAGGCCCGCTCCACATCATGGTGCGAGAAGCGTAGGTGGAGGCGATATTGGCTTTCTTGACGTACTTGATGGGGCGGGCTTCGCGCTGTAGCAGCCAGAGTTCGAAGGAAGACCAAATGTGAAGAGCGACGGAAACGAGCAGAACGATGCGGGCGGTCCACAACAGCCCAGCGAGGGACTTGAGCAGCGCGGCGTAGTGATTGAGCTTTTCGGGGCTTTCAAAAACCTGAAGATTACCGAGCAGATGGCCGACGACGAAGCCGAACAGGATGAAACCGGTGACGGCCATGATGGCTTTCTTGCCAACGGTGGTCTGCCAAAAGCGAAAAGAGCCGGCGTCCATATTTACGACAGTAGCGCTCATGGAATGGGTTGATCCTCGTGTCGATTAGGAATGAAGCCGGATGACAAAAGAGATGTGCGATGTACGTGATTCGGATGAGACTGGGTTGTCGTGGAAGACATGCCCTCTCCGCCGCGAAACTGTGGTGGAACCCACAAGCAGGAAGCGCAAAGATTGCGGCTGATTCAGTATAGGAGAGGCAGGAGCAGCGATGCAAGCGCAGCGAAGGTTGCAAAGGCACAAGCGCTAGAAAAATTGTTGCGGGAAAAAGGCGAAAAGCTGAACATGGAGAGAAGATAACGGAGGATCTCCCGGCGACGGCGCGTAATTCCCTTCCTGCCGGGCCGGAGATAATCGAACAATATGGGGACAAGCCTGGTTTCAGAACTGGAGAGGCTGGCAAGTGCGCTCGCAGAGGATGAAACAAGCGCGCGCGAAGTGTCGATGCCGGCACTGGCGGAAAAGATCGCGAAAGAACTTCGAGTGAAAGTGGATGAGGTGGCGATTCTGGGAGTGTCGAACCGGTGGAGGCATCTGCATTTTCTGGTGCCCGTTGCGTTGAAGAATGTTGGATTCGTGCCGTTGACGAGCACTTCGGCATTGGCTGCGCGCACGGCGAGAGAAAACCGCCCGGAAATTAACAATAATTTTTCGGCGGTGCGGCATGCGACGGTGTTCGAGGGCGTGAAAGCGGCGACGACCACGGGAGAGTCCATCCAGAAGATCCTGAGCGCACCGATCGTGAATGAAGGAAAAGTGGTGGGAGTGATGCAGGTGAGCCGGAAGGGCGAAAGTCCCGCGAGCGCCGGGGTGGATTTTACGTCGGATGATTTGGGAAAAGTGCTGGCGATCTGCCGGCCGCTGGGGAAATTGGTGAATTATCTGGCGGGAGAATAGTTGGGTGAATGTACGCCGCTGTGAAACGTTGCAAGGCCAACTACGCGGTAGCGGCGGGATGATAAACAATTCCCGTTTGGAAGAAAAGGTCAGATGCGAGTCGGAGTTGCACGTAGACGGATCCCTGAAAGTTCACAAACGAAGTGCAACAGGCTGGTAAGGTTGGGTTGCCATGGGAACTTACGGACAACTGTCACTGGAAGAGCGTTGTACGCGTTGCTCGGGATGACGTGATTATTTTTGTTTTGACTCAAGACGCGGAGTGCGAAGAGACCCAGGTTCCGAAGGCGAACTTGGGGCACTCCGCGCGGAGAAGAAGGAGTGGAGGCGCTTGATTGTAGACAGCAGTAAGTGTGGCTGCTAACACATTCGTTTGCTAGGCCGGACGATGGTCACTGAGAAGCGGCTTGAGCGCGAGCAAACTTCTGCTGCAGGCCGGTGGCATCGTAGAAGACCCAATCCTCCAGGATTTTGCCGTTGTAAACGTGAAGAATGTTCACGCCTTCGAAGACGATGGCGAGATTGTTGTGTTTGCCGGTAGTTCTGAAGCGGAAGGCAATCTTGTTGCCTTGTTCGACCGCATCCATGGACTCGGTGCGAAACTCGGATAACCTGCTGCGCAAGTGATGGACGGTTTGCTTGTAATCCTCTCTGCCCGTCGTACCGCCATCGAGTTGAGGCTCGTGACGAACGAAATTGGCAGCGAGGACATCGTCAAGGTCGGCCACACGGCCGCTGTTCCAACAACCGGTCAAACGCTCGATGATATCGGTGTTTTCCATTGGGGCTCCTCAAGAAACTGGGATGGGGCCGACACACTAACACGAATAACGGGTGGCCGAAAGAACTCTCCGAGAGGCAACGTGCGCGGAAAGGTGAGGCCGGTATAATGGGAGCATGTTCTGCCGATCGAAGACTGCTGTAGGCTGCTTCGCGATCATCGTACTCACGGCTTTGGCGCTTCCCTTCTGCACGCGCGGGCAGGAACAGGCGCCCAACGTAATTCACGTAAACGTGAGCCTGGTGATGATTGATGCCACGGTGAAAAATAAGAGCGGGCAAATCCTGAGCGGGCTGAACAAGGAAGATTTTGAGGTGCGCGAGGACGGCGTGCCGCAGAAGATCGACGTATTTAGCCGGGACGAACTACCGCTGAATGTGGCGCTGGTGCTGGATCTGAGCGATTCGATTGGACCGTTCCTGGGACCATTGCGGGAAGCGGCAAACACCGCGCTGGCAGCGCTGAAACCGGAAGACGAAGTGTCGCTGTTCACGTTCGCTACAGAAGCGCAGATGTGCGTACCGTTCACGAAGGACAAAACCGCGATTGGGGAGCAGATCAAAGGGTTCAAGGTGGGCGGGGCCACCAATATTAATGACGGCATTTTTCTGGCAGCGCAGTACATGCTGAAGACGCCGCCCAATGGCCGGCGAGTGATTATTTTGATCAGCGACGATGTGGGCACGGACGCCGGCGGGCAAGGGACGCGAGACATTGTGACCGAAGCGATCGCGGCTGACACGGTGCTCTATAACTTGAAAATACCGGGATACAACCCGCCGGGAACGCTGTTTGCGGCCAGCATGATTCCGGGACTGGTGAACATACATAAAGTGATCGAGCAGACTGGCGGAGAATTGTTTGACGTGCAGGATGTATCGCACCTGGACGCGGTGTTTCGCGCGCTGATCGACCGGATCAAGACACGGTACACCGTGGGTTATTACACCAACGCCAGTGGAGCGAATGGAAAGCCGCACAAACTGGATGTGCGGCTGGCGGCGTCGCATGGAAAGAAGGGGCACGATTATACGGTGCTGGCGAAGGGCGCGTATTACGTGCACTGAGGCTTTGAAGTTGGTTGCGGCAGTTTTAATGGATCATTTGGAAAGCATCTGGGTCAGATTAGTAATCCGGAACAGGTCCAGGATGCGCGGGGTCATGTTGACGAACTCCAGGATGCAGTAGCCCTTGTTGATTGCCGAGACCTTCAAGCCCACCAGTGCACCGAGGCCGGAACTGTCGACGGAACTCACGTCGGCTAAGTCCACGATGATGCGACCACCGGAGACGAGAAGAGGCTTGACGGTGTCTCGCAATATTCCTGCGGACTCGGTGGACAGACGGCCATGACATTTGACCGAGGTGAGTTGGTTGCCTTGTTCGTCCTTTCCTTCTTTTTGCACGTCACAGTGAAATGGGGCAGATTGGGTCATTGAAGAATCCTTTTCTCCAAAAGAACGCAATGGTAACACACGAGTTTGCGCAGGTGGGATGTGGGTGCGAAGAGCGGAGTCGAGGCGCGGATTGAGTGGCAACGGGCGAAAGAGGCCCGGGTTCAAAAGGCGAACCTGGGCACCCGGCGCGGAGAAGAGAGGTTGCGCGTTTTAGAGCGTAAGAACCCCACCCTTCGCAAAAGGCGCGAAGGATGGGCCACCCTCAAGTTCATGCGGATCGTGGCGTAACGTGTGAGCGAAGAGGGATCCCTCGCGTTGCTCGGGGCAAAAAAAACGGGAGCTCGACTCATGAGCTCCCGGATCGTGCTGGCAGCAGAATGCGATTTGAGGCGCGACTTGGTGGCTTCGCTCGTTTTAGTGGGCTGTGTCGGCTTGGGTGCGAAGGTCGCGGTTCTCGGCTCGGCGGATCTCCGCTAGGAACGGGTGGGCTTCGGCTGGAGGCGGAACCTTGCCGGTGAGCAGTTCGGTATCGGTGAAATTCTTGCCGTAGAGGGCTTCGGTGGAATCTTTGTCATGCTCGATCCAGGAACCGGCGAGATCGATGCCGGCAAAAAGGCCGCGCGCACGGGAGTAGGAGAGAATTTCCGTGTTGACCTTCCAGTCGGTGCCCGCGGTGGCGTGGCGGCCTACCGGACCAGCGGCTGCGGAAGCGCCAGCGCCGATCTGAAATTTGGCCTGCAAAAGATGGCGCATGCCATCGTCGGTCATGACCAACATCACGAGCTGCACATCTTCGACACCGAATTGCAGCCCCCAGCTACCGCCAGAGATGCTGAAAAAGTCAGGGGCACTCCAGTGGCCATTGGGGAGCCGGCAGGAAGAAACACCACGGCCGTGCTTTCCGCCAACGATGAAAGCTCCCTTGATCATGCTGGGAACGACAGCGATGCACTTTGCACCCTTGAGGACTTCGTCGGGGATGCCTTTGTCGGGGGCGTCGATAATCTGCTGGATCGTGGAGGTGGCGCTCTGGAGACGATCTTGGACATCGGTCTTGGTTTGGTCGGCCCGAGCAATTCCGATTGCGCTTACGAAGAAGAACAACAAAACGGCAATTCGCAATTTCATTTTCTAAGCTCTCCTGGGGCTGTTAGTCTCTAGCGAAGTAGACCACGGGGTCCAGGGGCGCAGAATCGAGAGAAGTGAGTAATGACTTAAAGAAAGCTATGTAGAGGCTTGGGGGGAAAAGTTGGGAAAGCGCGTAGGTGCAGGGATTTCCGTGATAATTTTGATGGAATAGCAGGGTACACAGCTCCCGACGAATAGAAGGCAAATGGATCAAGAAAGTGGTGGTGGACGGTTGGACACTGCCGGGCAGAAAAGTTGTACCCTCCGATAGCGTGGATGGAGCAAAATTCGAATTCGAAGACGGTCGCGGATCACGTGAAAATCAACTGGGAAGAAAAACTCGGGAAACTGTGGAGCGCGTACGGGCGACACGTGCTGGTGCTGTTTATTGTGGTGCTTTCGGTGCACGACGTATTCGGCACCCACGGGTTCCTGGCGATGCACCGCAAGCAGCAGGAAATTCAGAAATTCAGTTCGGTGCTGGAGAAGCTGAATAAGGACAATGCGGCGCTGGAGCAGGATGTGCAGGATCTGAAGACCGACCCGCAGACGATACGGAAGATTGCACGAGAAGAATTGGGACTGGCGCAACCCGGAGAAATCATTATCAAGTTGCCGGCGCCGGAGCCACCGGAACCTCAGGGCGCAAAGCCTTGAGGCGCGCATTTTTGTAGCGCGTACGTCCAATCGACAGAAGTAACATCGCCAAAAAAATCACGCACAGACCCAAGGCAGCTCGGGGAATGGAGCAGCCGTGCTTGGGCAAGATGGAAAAGCGGCCGTAGACGAATTCGATGTGCACCCAATAAACGAGCAGCGAAGTTTGGCCGAGTTGGATGGCGGGACTGAACCCTTTCTGGGCGAATCCCCATCGACACCAGGCATAGACGAGGGAGAGGATGATCAGCAAGACGCCGCAGCGAGCGAGGAAAAAATTGGGATTGGAATGCCAATAATCGTAGACGGCGTAGAGGTGGATGGGGAGGGCATCGAACAGCATGGAGAGCAGGATGGCGGTGACTCCGGCGAAACCCAGGGAAATAAAGAATAGGGATTCGCGACGGCGGGCGAAATCGGTAAAGACCAGGAAGCCGATGGCCAAGCCAGCAAACGCAAAGGCGCACCAGGGAAAAATCGGAAAGAGCCAGTGTTGCGGCTCATGGTAGGTGTGCATACCGTTGATGTAGGTCTGCAAGGGCCACGGCAGGAATTTGGGGCGCAAGGTGGTCCAGAGTGGCGGAGTCAAGAGCGCGATGACGGCGGCGACCAACAGAGCGGAAAGAATCCCACGGCGGCGGGCGATAGAGATGGCAGGCGCAGCGGTGAACCAGCAGAGGGCACCCATGAAAATCATGGATAGGCCTAAGATGTTGAGGATGTCGACGCGGAACAGATCGGTCCAGGGCACCCACTTATAACCTAATGCATATTCCTGGATGCGGAACAGGATGCCGAGGGCGAAAATCTCTGCGCCGCGGAGAATGGTTTGCCGGGCGATGGCGGCAGGAGCAATTCCCTTCTGACGCAATTTTTCCGTGACCAGAGCAAAGGAAACGCCGGCCAGGAAGATGAAGAGAGGCGCAGGGAGAGTGCCGCCGAGTTGCGAGAGTTTGTAGAGCTGGGTGTCGTGAAGATCTGGCCGGAGCCAAGAATCGAAACAGTGGGTCTGGAACATGAGCAGGCAGGCGAGGCCGCGCATCCAGTCAATGTAGGCGAGTCGTTTCAAGGTAAAGTGCTCTTAGGAGCTTGAGTGGCGGTGCAACGCCGATCGGCCGAAGTTCCGGAAAAAGAGGGGTTCCTCACTGCGCAGACTCCGTTCGGAATGACGGGTTTTGCCTTTTTTCGTAGTTCTCGAAAGCCGGGCGCGTCGGCAGAGAATCGTTTTTCACAAAGGCTCCAGGTCCAGTGTAACTAGAATCGCCGGATGGATTCAGGTGGCGAAGGCGGGAATGTGCAAAGATCGGCACGGCAGAAGGCGAGGCAAGTAGGGCGATGAGGCAATTGGAAGTATGGGGAAGCTTGGGGATCTGGGCTGGATTCTGTTTGGCTGGAGCAATCATCGCCTCGTGGCAAGGATATGGCGGGCGGGCATTCGCTGCAACTTTGATCTGTTTTGCATTTTTGCTGCTGACAACGTTGGTGCTGGCGGCGCGTGGAGTGGCGGACTGGATCAATGCGAAGCTGGAAGGAGCTGGGGGGCTGTTTCTGGGAGTGTGCGCGCTGCTGGCGTATCTGCTGTATCTGGTGGGGACTTCCACTGTGGTGTGGGGCAAAGTTGCGGCGATCGCGGGGCTGATTTTTGTGCCGCTGGCGCTGGCGCTGTGGGCAGGAAACTCGGCAGCGGGGGCTTGGCAGGACTTTGCAAGCATCGTGGGCATATGGGTGTTCGTAAAGTTTGGGCCGCGGCAGTGGCTATGGACCTACCCGGACGGAAAACTGGCACATGTACTGACGGTGCTGGTGGCGGTGAATGCAGCGCTGGCGTCGTTCTTGTTGGTGCGACGGGCCAAGGGCATCGGCTATTCGATCGGTTGGGGAAAAAACTGGGGACTGTATGTACTGGGGAGTTTCGCGGCGTTCGCGTGCATCGCGATTCCGTTGGGGACGGCATTGCTTTTCATACGATACGCGCCGCTGTGGAGTAAATGGGGAACGTCGGTAGGACTGTTTTTTGCGATTCTGATGTTCACGGCGTGGCCGGAGGAATTGTTGTTTCGGGGATTGCTGCAGAATTTTCTGGCGAAGGCGTCGAAGAGCGAGTTGGCTGGGTGGTGGACGGCGTCGGTGCTGTTTGGATTTTCGCACATTACGAATTTGGGATTTCCGAACTGGCGGTACGTGATATTAGCGACGATCGCGGGACTGTTTTATGGGTGGACGTGGAAGAAGACGGGATCGATTTTCGCGTCGGCGCTGGTGCACGGGGGAGTAGATGCGGTGTGGCACTTTTTCTTTCGGACGTTGTGAGGGAGGAGGAGGGCGTTTTCTTTGTGGGCTGTTCCGCGCGGAGAAGAGAGATTGCGATCGTAAGAGCCCACCCTTCGCAAAAGGCGCGAAGGATCGGCCACCCTCAAGTTCATGGGACAGTGGTGTAACGTGAAAGCGAAGAGGGATCCCTCGCTGGAGCTCGGGATGACGGATGTTGGTTAATGCACGATTAGTTGAACCATTCGCTGCGGTAGGCGAACCACCAACTGAAGGCTAGGATGGGGATGGAGGCGGCGATGGCCCACCAGAATGGGAGGACCAGGTCTGCGACGAGACCGATGCCGGCGAAGGTCATCCAGAAAATTTTGCGTTGCACCGGGATAGTGTACCGCGAGTAGGAAAGCTGGTGCGGGCGAGTGGCAAATTTGTGCTAAATAGGGTAGAAGGTAGGACTCCGTGGGGGCCGTTCGTTAGGTGAGGAGGGTTCGGATATGGCGGAGCAGGCGGGAAGTTCGACGACCCGGGGATTTCGGGTGCATTGCTATGAACGGGACAACGCGGTGGTGGCCGAGTGCCACGGCAGGCTGACGTTTGAAAATATCGGCGAGTTGAAGGATGCGATACGCGAGAAGATTCCGGTGGTCAAACGGCTGGTGATTGATTTGCAGGAAGTGCCGCAGATGGATAGCTCCGGGCTGGGAGCGGTTGTAGGGCTATATGTTTCCGCGAGGACAAAGGGATGCCGAGTGGAAGTGGTGAACGCGAGCAAACAGATACGGGATTTATTCAGCATGACGAACATGCTGTCGTTGTTTGAAGCGGCAGGGCGGCACCACGGGAAGACGATCTAGAAAATATCCAACACAAAGATTGGGACAAGCGACGGACTAGCGGACCACTCCGGCCAAGGGTGAAGAGGCGGAGGCGTAGAGGCGCTTGGGCATGCGGCCGGCTTCGTAGGCCTTGCGTCCGGCGACTACGGCGTCGCGCATGGCTTCGGCCATCAGCACAGCATCGGCGGCTTCGGCAATGGCGGTGTTCATGAGGACGCCATCGGCGCCGAGTTCCATGGCTACAGCAGCATCGGAAGCGGTGCCCACACCGGCATCGACGATCATGGGAACTTCGGTGATGCGTTCGCGGAGAATGCGGAGATTGGCGGGATTCTGAATGCCGAGACCGGAACCGATGGGAGCGGCGAGAGGCATGACGGCGGAGGCTCCGGCGTCGATGAGTTTGCGCGCGGCGATGAGGTCGTCATTGGTGTAAGGGAGGACGACGAAACCTTCTTTGACGAGGACTTTGGTGGCTTCGATGAGCTGCTCGGTGTCAGGAAATAAAGTTTGTTGATCGCCGATGACTTCGAGCTTGATCCAGTTGGAGAGGCCGACTTCGCGGGCCAGGCGAGCGGTGCGGATGGCTTCGTCGGCGGTGTAACAGGCGGCGGTGTTGGGGAGGATAAAGATTTTTTCGCGGTCGATGTAATCGATCAGGGACTCTTTGGATTTGTCGGTGAGATTGACGCGACGAACGGCGACGGTGACCATGTCGACGCCGGAGGCAGCGTGAGCACGAGCCATTTCCTGGAAGCTACGGTACTTGCCGGTGCCTACGATGAGGCGGGAATGGAAGGCACGACCTGCGATGACTAGTTGATCTGACATGGGGGAGGCTCCAAGAGAATTGTAGACCTTTGGGGGAGTGGGGACAATGTTGGGCGGCGGTGGGGAAAGGAAGAGGGATCCCTCGCGTTGCTCGGGATGACATGGTTTCTTTTTGGGGGAGTGAGCTCAGAGTCGCACACGCCACGGCGGCGTGTGGGCGCTGGCCGATCTAAAGTCCGGCCACTACACAAGCTAGGAGACTCAAGAGAGTTGTTTTTTTGATGGGGCGGAGAAGGGGGATTGCGACGTTTGAGCGTAAGAGTACCCCACCCTTCGCAAACGGCGCGAAGGATGGGCCACCTGTGATTTTTCAAGAGGTTGTCCATTCGATTTGACTCGGAGAAGCTGGTTGTGACGAGCAACTAGGTTTCTTTGGAGGAAATCGAATGGACATTCATAAGAATGCCCGACTCAGCTTCCGCAGTCGAGAGAGTCTAGCTAAGTTTGTAATCGATCAGGGGGCCACGCGGAAGGCGGCTGCAGCCGCCTTCCGCGTCAGCGCCAAGACGGCCGCCAAGTGGATTGTCCGGTTCCGCGTCGCTGGACTCGATGGATTGCTGGACCGCAGTTCGCGGCCTCATCGCAGCCCGCGCCGTTTGCCCGACAGTCTCGCCGACCAGGTCGTCCAGTTGCGTCGCCAGCGTTTGCCCGGCTATTTGATCGCTCACCGCACCGGGCTTAGCCCGGCTTCCGTCAGCCGCATTCTGCGCCGCGCCCGGCTGAGCCGTTGGCGTGACTTGGACCCGCCACCCCCGGTACAGCGCTACGAGCATCCCGTACCCGGCGATCTGCTGCATCTCGATATCAAAGGCATGACGCGCTTCTCGGAGGTCCGTCGCCGTGCCGATGGCCGCTTGCGTGGCAAGCAAAAACATCCCGGCTTCCTGGCCCTCCATGTGGCTATCGATGACCACTCCCGCATCGCATTCACGCAGATGCTGCCCGACCAGAAGGCCGAAACCACCATCGGCTTCCTGCACGCGGCCATAGAGTTCTTCGCCACGCACCGGATCAGCATTCGCGCCCTGCTCACCGACAACGGCTCCTGCTACCGGTCCGCACCGTTTCGCCAAGCTTGCTCGCGTATGCACATCAAACATCACCGCACCAGACCCTACACTCCCAGAACCAACGGAAAAGCCGAGCGCTTTATCCAGACCGCTCTCAGAGAGTGGGCCTACTCCCAGCACTGGCCCAACTCCGACCAGCGCGACCTAAAACTCCAGCTCTGGACCGACTACTACAACCACCAGCGACCCCATGGTAGCCTCAACTACATGCCGCCCATCAGCCGCTCCGGCGATGGAACAACGTCTTGACCATCTACAGCCACCCTCAAGTTCAGGGGATGGGGGCGTAACTGAGAGCGAAGAGAGATTCATCGCGGAAAGCGCGATGGAAAACATTACCTCGCTGCGCTCGGAATGACGTGGTTTTTGTTTGGTCTCAAGACGCGGGGAAGGAAGAGAGATCCCTCGCGTTGCTCGGGATGACGGTTGTTTTTTTCTGGTGGTGGCGGAGAAGAGGGATTGCGATGTTTGAGCGTAAGAGTACCCCACCCTTCGCAAAAGGCGCGAAGGATGGGCCACCCTCAAGCTCAGGGAATGGGGGCGCAACTGAGAGCGAAGAGAGATTCATCGCGGAAAGCGCGATGGAAAACATTACCTCGCTGCGCTCGGAATGACGTGGTCCTTTGTTTGGGGGGCAAAACGCGGGCCACCCTCAAGTTCAGGGGATGGTGGCGTTAGTCACGCTGGAGTTGGGGGCGGGGTTCGATTACGTCGGCGTAGAGTTTGTCGATTAAGTGGTGGAACTGGGTTTCGACGACGCGGCGTTTGAGTTTCATGGTGAAGGTGAGTGCGCCACTGGCAAAGGTGAAATCTTCGGGAAGCAGGGCGAAGCGTTTGATAGTTTCGTATTGAGCGAGATAAGAGGTGAGGCGGTGCACTTCGCTTTCGATGAGGGAATAGGTGCGAGGATGGGCAGCCATTTCGGCGGGGGAAGAAAAGGTTAAACCTTCGTCGGCGAGGGTGGAGCCCAAAGCGGCGGGATTAATGACGATGAGAGCGACGACAAATTTGCGCTGATCGCCAACGACCATGGCGTTGAGGATATAGGGGCTGGTTTTCAGGATATTTTCGATGGGCTGGGGGGCGACGAATTTTCCAGCGGCAGTTTTGAGTAGATCTTTTTTGCGGTCGGTGATGAAGAGATAGTTGTCCTTATCGAGATAACCAATGTCGCCGGTCTTGAACCAGCCGTCTTCGGAGAGGACCTCGCGAGTGGACTCGGGAGATTTGTAGTAGCCCTGCATGACGCAAGGACCTTTGGCGAGAATCTCGCCATCGTCGGCGATACAAATCTGGACATTGTCGATAGGCTGGCCGGAACTGCCCACACGATTGCGCGGATAGTTGTTGGTGAGAACGGGGGAAGTTTCCGTGAGGCCATAGCCTTGATAAATGGGAATGCCGATGGCCCAGAAGAACTCGCCGAGCGACTTGGAGAGCGGGGCGCCGCCAGAGAGAACCAGACGGAGGCGTCCACCAGTGCCGGTGCGAATTTTGGAGTAGACCAGGCGGTTGGCGAGAGCCCACTTCAACTTTAAAGGCAAGCTGGCGGAGCTTTCTCCCGAACGCCAAGGGCCCGCTTCGCGAGCGGTCTGCATGGCGAACGCGAAAATTTTGCGTTTGACGCCGGTGGTTTTGCCGCCCTGTTCCATGAGGCGGGCGTAGATTTTCTCGAAAAAGCGGGGGACGGCGGCGAGAACGGTGGGGTGAACTTCGAGCAGGGCTTGGGCGACGTTCTCGACAACATCGACATAGGCAATGGGGCAGCCCTGAAAGATGTACAGATAATCCAGCATCCGACCGTAAACATGAGCGAGAGGCAGGAAGGAGACGGCCAGATCGGTCTCTGGATACATCAGCAAGTCGTGGCAGGAATCCGTTACGTTTGAGCTGAAATTGGAGTGGGTGAGCATGACGCCCTTGGGCTCACCGGTGGTGCCGGAGGTGTAGATGATGGAGGCGAGTTGGCCGGGGGAAACCTTGGCCACTCGAGTGCGATAGGCGGCGATATCGTTGGGACCGGCGGTGGCGATGAGGGTTTCATAGCGCAGGAAGTCAGAAGGCATGGCGTTGCCGGCATTGGCGACGATAACTTGCTGGATTTGCGGGAACTGATCGCGGATGGTAAGGAACTTCTCTAATTGCGGCAGGCCGGCGATAAAGAGCACCTGGGCGCCGCAATGATTAAGGATATAAATCATGCGGTCCGGGGACTCGTTGAAATAGACGGGAACGGTGACAGCGCCGGAACCATTGATGGCGAAATCGGCGGTGTGCCATTCGGGGCAGTTGGGAGCAAACAGTCCGACGCGGTCGCCATTTTTCAGGCCGAGTTCGACCAAACAATTGGCCAAGCCAGCGATGCGGCGCAGAAACTCCTGCGAGGAGATGGCTTCCCAGCGTTCGGTGGAACGGAACATTTGAGCGCGCGGGGAGGGATGCTGGTCGATAGCCCGAAGGAGGCTGGCCGGAAGTGAACTGTAGCTCATGGGAATTTCGAATTTACCTCAGAAGGAAAATGGGCGCAACACGGCGAAGTTCGTAGGTACGGGTGCAGTTATCCGGCAGGAATGAAGCTGCGCTAAGATAGGGCCAGAGGATCAAGGATATGGGCGCAAGCACACCAGTGATGAATGATCCAGCGACAAGCCGGGGGCCGTTTCGTGCTCCGCGGGGCACTCAGCTCAGTTGCAAAGGATGGCACCAAGAAGCGGCGCTGCGAATGCTGCTGAATAATCTGGACCCGGATGTGGGGGAGAAGCCGGACGAATTGGTGGTGTATGGAGGCACGGGGAAGGCGGCGCGGAATTGGGATTGTTTTCACGCGATTGTGAAATCGCTGCGGGCGCTGGAGAACGACGAGACGTTGATGGTGCAATCCGGCAAGCCGGTGGGCATTTTTCGGACGCACGAATATGCGCCGCGGGTACTGATCTGCAATTCGAACCTGGTGGGCCACTGGAACAATTGGGAGAAGTTCAACGAACTGGATCGCGCGGGATTGATGATGTTTGGGCAGATGACGGCTGGCAGTTGGATCTACATCGGTACGCAGGGAATTTTGCAGGGAACGTATGAAACGTTTGGAGCAGCGGCGCGGCAGCACTTTGGCGGAAGCCTGAGCGGGAAACTGGTGGTGACCGGCGGAATGGGCGGGATGGGAGGAGCCCAACCGTTGGCGGCGACCATGAATGGGGGGGCGTTCCTGGGCATAGATGCGGACCCGGAGCGGATCAAGAAGCGGGTGAAGACGGGGTACTGCGATGTGATGGTGACGTCGCTGGACGAGGCGCTACGCATTCTGAAGAACGCGGTGCGCAAAGGTGAGGCGGCTTCGGTGGGACTGGTGGGAAATTGCGCGGACGTGATTCCCGAGTTGGCGAAGCGCGGAGTGGTGCCGGATGTGTTGACCGATCAGACCAGCGCGCACGATCCGATCAATGGATACGTGCCGAACGGAATGACGCTGGAACAGGCGTGGGAACTGCGGAAGAAGAATCCGGAGGAGTACCGGAAGAGAGCGATCGAGGCGATTGGCGCGCACGTGCAAGGGATGCTGGACTTGCAGAAGCTGGGGTCGGTGACGTTCGACTATGGCAACAATATCCGGACGTTTGCGTTCGAAGCGGGCGTGAAGAATGCGTACGACTTTCCGGGATTCGTGCCGGCGTATATCCGGCCGTTGTTCTGCGAGGGAAAGGGACCGTTCCGGTGGGCGGCGCTATCCGGGGAGGCGTCGGACATTGCGCGGACGGACCGGCTGGTTCTGGAGATGTTCCCGGAGAATGAGCATTTGAAACGGTGGATCACGTTGGCGGAAAAGAAGGTAAAGTTCCAGGGACTGCCATCGAGGATTTGCTGGTTGGGATATGGGGAACGAGATAAGTTCGGGTTGGCTATCAATGACTTGGTGGCAAAGGGCGAATTGAAGGCGCCGGTGGTGATGGGACGGGACCACCTGGATTGCGGGTCGGTGGCTTCGCCGTATCGGGAAACCGAGTCCATGAAGGATGGGTCGGACGCGGTGGCCGACTGGGCGCTGTTGAATGCGCTAGTGAATACGGCGAGCGGAGCGTCGTGGGTGTCCATCCATAACGGTGGCGGGGTAGGCATCGGATATTCACAGCATGCGGGGCAAGTGACGTGCGCGGATGGAACCAAGGAGATGGCTACGCGCATCGAACGAGTGCTGACGAATGATCCGGGCATGGGCGTGGCGCGACACGCGGATGCAGGATATGCTGAGGCGATTGCGTTTGCGAAGAAGACGGGAGTGAAGGTTCCGATGCTGTAGGAGGTTGCGGTGAGAGTTGCGCGGAGACGAAGAGGGATTTCTCACTGCGCGGGCTCCGTTCGGAATGACGGCTTTTTTGTTTGGGAACGACTGGTCAGGAAACGGGAATTTGCAAAGGTGTCAGTAAACGGCAATTGAGGTTGGAGCCGGTGCGGGCGCCAACGTTGAGTGTTCGAGGCCAAGGATGAGGTGAATTCCGTCGAGGAGCGAACAACAATGTATACAGTGTTAGGTGCGACCGGAAACATCGGTTCTGTCATCACGAAACATCTGCTGGAGAAGGGCGAGAAGGTGCGAGTTGTCGGCAGAAGTGTGGCCAAGCTGCAGCCGTTTGTACAGCGAGGAGCGGAGGAATTCCTTGCCGATGTGAGTGATGCAGCGGCGCTGACGCAGGCGTTTCAAGGAGCGCGAGCGGCGTTTGTGATGTTGCCGCCCGGGCTAAACTCGCAGGATTACCGCGCGGACCAGGAACGCGAGAGCGACGCGATCTCAAGCGCGGCGCGGAACGCGGGATTGCATTATGCGGTGAACCTGAGCAGCATCGCGGCGCAGGTATCGGCAGGTACCGGGCCAATTTCGGGGATTCACCGGTCGGAGCTGAAGCTGGACGCGGTGGAAAAGTTGAACGTGCTGCACCTGCGTCCCGCGTATTTTTTCGAGAATCATTTGGCCGGGATCAACATGATTCAGATGATGGGAGTGTATGGAGGAGCGTTAAAAGGGGATCTGAGTGTGCCGATGATCGCGACCCGGGATGTCGGGGAATATGCCGCGCGACGATTGTTGAAATTGGACTTCAAAGGAAAACAGAGGCAGGAATTGCTGGGCGAGCGCGACCTAACGATGAATGAAGTGACGAGCGTGATTGGAAAGGCGTTGAACAAGCCGGACCTGCGGTACGCGCAGTTTCCTTACGAGCAAGTGCAGCAGGTGCTGGTACAGATGGGAGTGCCGGGAAAAACGGCGGACTATGTGATGGAGATGTTCAAGGGAATGAACGATGGAATCGTGGTGGGGACCGAGCCGCGAACGGCGGAGAACACCACGCCGACCTCGATTGAGACATTTGTGAAGGAAGTGTTCGTACCGGCATACCAAGGAATGGCAGTGGGTGCGTGAGCGTAGTTTGGTTTGACGGAGACGCGATAACGGCGCTTTGACCGAGAGCTTGCTCATTACAGGTGCAGCGCAATTGCTGACGCTGAGGGGAAAGGCGCCCCGGCGAGGTAATTCCCTTTCAAAATTAGGGCTGGTGAAGGATGGGGCGGTGTTGGTGCGCGATGCAAAGATCGCGGCCGTGGGCACGCGCGCGCAGATGGAGGCGCGGAAGGATGCGCGGGCGGCAGAGAAATTGGATGTAGGCGGGCGGGTGGTGCTGCCGGGATTTGTGGATTCGCATACGCATTTGATTCATGCGGCGAGCCGCGCGGAGGAATACGAGCTGAAGATTCAAGGCGCGAGTTACGAGGAAATTGCGCGGAAGGGCGGAGGGATTCTGAATTCGGCCAAGAAAGTGAGGGGGGCGACGGCGCAGGCGCTGAAGACGAGGGCGCGGGCGGCGCTGGAAGAGTTCAGTTCGAATGGCACGACGACCGTAGAGGCAAAGAGCGGGTACGGACTGGATGTTGCGAGCGAGTTGAAGATTCTAGAGTTGCAGCGGGAGTTGAACGCGGAGCAGCCGGTGGAGATTGTGTCGACGTTTTTGGGGGCGCATACGGTGCCGGCGGAATTTCGGGGAAAACCGGATGGGCGAGAGAAGTACATCGCGCTGGTGATCGAGCAGATGTTGCCGGAAGTGGTGAATGCGGGGCTGGCCGAATTTTGCGATGTGTTTTGCGATCGAGGGGCGTTCACGCACGGGGAGAGCCGAAGGATTCTAAGCGAGGGAAAACAGCACGGGCTGACGCCGCGGATTCATGCGGAACAGTTGACGCATACGGGAGCGACGCGGCTTGGGGTGGAGCTTGGGGCGGCGAGCTGCGATCATCTGGAGCAAGTGAATGCGGGGGACATACGGGCTTTGGCTGGGTCGGAAACGGTGGCGACTTTGCTGCCGGGATGCGATTTTCATTTGGGGTGGAAGACTTACGCTCCGGCACGGAAGTTGATTGATGCCGGGGCAGTGGTGGCCCTGGCAACCGATTACAATCCCGGGACAAGTCCGACCGTGAGTATGCCAATGATTTTGGCGCTGGCTTGCACGCAATTACGGATGACGCCGGCGGAGGCGATTGCCGCGGCGACGATTAATGCGGCGTTCGGGCTGCGGAGGGATACGCGGATTGGGTCCGTGGAGGCGGGGAAGGACGCGGATCTGGCGGTGTTCGAAGTGGAGGATTATCGGGAAATTCCTTATTATTTCGGGATGCAACGGTGCTGGATGACGATGAAGAGGGGCGAGATTCTTTATATGAGGGATTGAGGGGGAAGAAGCATCCCTCGCTTGGTCGGGATGACGGGTTTTTGTTTGGGAAGTCGCAACGGGGAGAAAGAAGATTGCGGTGGTTGGGCGTAAGACCCCACCCTTCGCAGAAGGCGCGAAGGATGGGCCACCCTCAAGATCATGGGGATGGTGGCGTAACGTGGGAGCGAAGAGGGATCCCTCGCGTTGCTCGGGATGACGGGCTTTTGTTGATGAAATGGTTGAGGAATTTCGGGATTTTGGTGGTGGGTCAAATCCAGGTGAAATGGGGCGGAATTTAGACGGAATGGACTATGAAACGACTGATTGAGTGCGTGCCGAATTTTTCGGAAGGCCGCGATCCGGCGAAAGTGGATGCGCTTGTGCAAGCGATGAGCAGCGTGCCGGGCGTGTATGTGCTGGATCGGGAGATGGACGCGGACCATAACCGAAGCGTGATCACGCTGGCGGGAGAACCGGAAGCGGTGGGCGAAGCGGCCATTTGCGGAGCGGGAAAAGCACTGGAATTGATCGACATGAACGAGCACAAGGGCGCGCACCCTCGAGTAGGGGCTACGGATGTGGTGCCGTTCATCCCGATCGAAGGCGTGACGCTGGAAGATTGCGTGGCCCTGGCGCGACGGGTGGGCAGCGAAATCTGGAAGAGGCACCGGATCCCAATTTTTTTCTACGAAGCGGCGGCAACGCGGCCGGATCGAGTGAACCTGGAAAATGTGCGGCGTGGGCAATTCGAGGGGCTGCGGGAAGAGTTGAAAAAGAATCACGACCGGCAGCCGGATATAGGCGAACCGAAACTGCATCCCACGGCAGGCGTTACGGTGGTAGGGGCGAGGAAATTCCTGATCGCGTACAACGTGAACCTGAATACCTCGGACGTGGGAATCGCAAACAAAATTGCCAAGGCCATTCGATTTTCGAGTGGCGGGCTGCGCTACGTGAAGTCGATGGGAGTGGAATTGAAGGCGCGGAACCTGGCGCAGGTGTCGATCAACCTGACGGATTTTGAGCAAACACCGATGCACCGCGTGTATGAAATGGTGAAACGCGAGGCCGCACGATACGGAGTGGTGCCGGTGGGAAGCGAGATCGTAGGGCTGATTCCGAAGAAAGCCATGGAGATGGCGGCGGACTACTTTTTGCAATTGGAAAACTTCTCGCCAGCACAGGTGTTCGAAAACAAGCTGGAAGCGGCGCTGGGTGGCGCGCCAATTGAAGCGAAAGAGGGGAAACTGGCAAGCGCGGCACGGCCATTTCTGGAAGCGGTAGCCGCGCCGACGGCGACACCGGGAGGGGGAAGCGTTTCGGCGTACGTAGGAGCGATGGCGGCGGCGCTGGGGCAGATGGTTGCGGGGCTGTCGCGGAAGAAGAAATCGCAGATTCTACATGTCGACAAGCTTTCGGAGATGTTGGAGGAGTTGCGGAAGACGGCGGAAGAACTGACGGCGGCGGTGGATCAGGACGCAGCATCGTACGAGACCGTGATGGTGGCGTTCAAATTGCCACAAGGAAACGCGGAGGAAACTGCGCAGCGGGAGTCGGCGATTCAGAGCGCTACCAAAGGAGCGGCGGAGATTCCGCTGCAGGTGGCGGAGAAGGCGGAGAGGCTGAATGGCCGGTTGTTGCAACTGGAGGCAATCGCGTCGGCATCTATGAAGTCAGATCTACAGGTGGCACGTCTAATGGCAATAGCGGCAGCGAAGGGCGCGCTGGCCAACGTGGAGATCAACCTGGACACGTTAAAGGATCGCGAGTATGTGGAGAAAACGAGGGGCAAAGTTGCCGAGTTGCGCACCCGGTTAGGTTAGCGGAAGTGCGATGTCGTAAAATTAAGAATCATTCCAGCCGGCCCAAAGGAGCAAGAGATGAGGATGAGGATGAGGAATTCGATCAGGTTTGTTGCGGCGTGCGCGTGTTTGACGATGGTTGCCGCACTGGCGAGACCGGCGAAGGCGAGCGGGGTAAGCGCGGATACGATTGCGCTATTCCCGAAGAACACGGGTGAGCTGGGCTACGTGGACCTGAAGAAGGCGCGAGGAGAGAAGTGGTTCCCTGCCCTGCGGGAACAGATTTTGCCGGACCGCTTCAAGCAGTTCGAGAAGTTTTTGGCATCGGCGGGAGTGGATCCCAACAGCCAGGTGGATGAGCTGGTGTGGGGACTGGTGCCGGAATCGACGCAGAAGGACGATAAGGGAGCAGCCACGGAAGTTCCGTCGAGCGAAATGACCGTGGGAATCGCCATGGGCAGTTTCAACCCGGAAACCACGGAAGCGTATTTCAAGCAGCAGAGCTTACCGACTACTCAGATCGACATGTATACGTTGTTCGCGTTTGGGTCTGGATCGGGAGCCAGCGATTTGTATTTCTTTTTTCTGGATTCAAGCAAGGCGGTATTTGGGCATAAACCGCTGCTGGAAAAACTGTTGGACATTCACGCGGGAAAGCTGGATGGGCTGATCCGAAACGATCAGATGTACAACCTGATTAATGAAGTGAACGGGTCAAGCGTAGTGTGGGCGGTGCTGGATCCCGGATACACGCGTCTGGCGATGGGGCAACTAGCTCCGGAGGTTCAGCAGTTCCCGGAAGCGGCCGCGCTGGTGCAGAGAATGCAGGCGATGATCATCACGGCGACAGCGAGCAGCGGAGTGGATGCAAAATTCCAGGCGGTTTGCGGGTCGACGCAGGACGCGAACACATTGAGCCAACTGATGTCGGCGGGATTGCTGCTGAAGAAATATCAGGCAAGCAAAGACAATCCGGACTTGGCAGCGTTGCTCGATCAGGCGAACGTTACGCCGTCGGGGGACCGGGTGGTGATTGGACTGACGGTTAGCGACGATCAGATGACATCGCTGATTCAGAGGAATACGTTTTCGTTGAAGATGTAGGGATGGCGTGCGAGTTGACGCGGGAAGAGGCGAAGAGAGATCCCTCGCGTTGCTCGGGATGACGTGCGTTTCGTTTGTGCTCAAGACGCGGGGAGCGAAGATGCCCAGGTTCAAAAGGCGAACCTGAGCATCCGCGGCGAGATTGCGGCGTTAGAGCGTAAGAGGCCCACCCTCAAGTTCATGCGATGGTGGCGTAACGCCAAGGTGTGCGGTATTTCCTTCCGTATTGATTGGGACTAGAATCCAGCACAAAAGGTGGGGCGCCTGTGCAGGGGTACGGCGCATGGGAGTAAACCTATGGACCTGGTCTGGCTAGCTGCCTTGGTATTGGGAGCTGCATTCGCGATTGCGGGTGGACAGAAGCTAAAGTGGAGATTGCTGAACCTGGGGATCATCCTGGGCTGCATGGCGTTGGGATACGGAATCGGATACGCGGCGGGATTGGGAAGCGGGAACATGGGAAGAGTCCAGGACATTGGATGGCCCCTGGCGTTGATGCTTGGAATTGTGGCGGCACTGGGGTGCTTGCAGCTGAACCGTTGGCACGAGAATTGAAGCGGGCGGCGAATTCAGGTGTGTGACTTGGCGGTGACGCTGCGTTGAGGTACGGAAGCGATCGCGCCGGCGGCAATGAGAAAAATGGTGGCGGCGATCGCAGGGAATAGCGTGGGCTGGTGATGCTCTTCGATGTTTTGTTTGGCGGTTTCCGAACGGGCGTGAGCGGTGGAACGGGCCCAGATTCCTGCCTGTAGCGCGTATAAGAACAGCGCAATCAAAAAAACAGCAATCGCATATGGTCGTCGGTTACGCATGGTGTGTGCTTTCCTGTGCGATTTTATTGTGGCGCACGGGAGGGGGAAGACAATCCGAGGGAGCCTTAGATGGCGGGTCGAAAGGCTGTAGGGCGAGGTGCGAAGAGAGATCCCTCGCGTTGCTCGGGATGATGTGCGTTTCGTTTGTGCTCAAGACGCGGGGATCGAAGAAGCCCAGGTTCAAAAGGGCGAACTTGGGGCACCCGAGCAGGGGTTGCGGCGTTGGATCATAAGACCTCACCCTTCGCAAAGGACGCGAAGGATGGGCACCCTCAAGTTCATGGAGCACCGTGGCATAACGGGGGGAGGCGGAATTCGAAATTGGGGTGGAAAAGAAATAGACTGGGGACATGGGATTGTTTGCGCGATTGCCGGAGCCGGAAGCGGCGGCAGGGCTACAGCCGCTGGCCGAACGGATGCGGCCACGAACGCTGGATGAAGTTCTGGGACAGGAGAAATTGTTAGGACCGGGCAAGCCGCTGCAGGTACAAATTGAGACCGACAATTTGAGTTCGATGCTGCTTTGGGGCCCGCCGGGGTGTGGAAAGACGACGCTGGCGCGGCTGATTGCGCGACTGACCAAGAGCGAGTTTGTGGCGTTCAGCGCGGTGTTGAGCGGAATCAAGGAAATCAAAGAGGTGATGGCGGAGGCGGAGAAGCGCTCGCGGAGCGGCCAGCGGACCATCGTATTTGTGGACGAGGTGCACCGGTTCAACAAAGCGCAGCAGGATGCGTTTCTACCGTACGTGGAAGCGGGGCATATTTTATTTATTGGGGCGACCACGGAGAATCCGTCGTTCGAAGTAATCTCGCCGCTGCTGTCGCGGACCAAGGTTTATGTTTTGGAGGCGTTGAGTACAGCGCAGATTGTGGAATTGTTGCGGAGAGCACTGGAGGATAAAGAACACGGGTTAGGCGGGGAGAACGTGGAGATCGGAGAAGAGAACGGCGCGCGAGCGAGTAACCAGAGCGAGGGGCACAGAGAGTCCGGAAACGATGTGCTGTGGAGAATGGCGGCGTTTGCGAATGGGGATGCGCGGACTGCTTACAATACGTTGGAATTGTGCGTGCGCGGCGCGAAGGCTGGCCCGGGCGGAATAAAGCGGATTAGCGCGGAATTGCTGGAGGATGTGCTGCAGCGGAAGATGCTGCGTTACGACAAGGCCGGAGAAGAACATTACAATTTAATTTCGGCGCTGCACAAATCGGTGAGGAATTCGGATCCGGATGCGGCATTGTACTGGCTGGTGCGGATGATAGAGAGCGGCGAAGACCCGCTGTACCTGGCGCGACGGATGGTGCGAATGGCGAGCGAGGACATCGGATTAGCCGAACCGGGCGCGCTGGCGATTACATTGGCGGCGAAAGAGGCGTTTGATTTTCTAGGAGTGCCGGAAGGGCTCCTGGCGCTGGCACAGGCGGTGGTGTATCTGTCTTTGGCCCCGAAATCGAATGCGGTGTATGTGGCGTACGGGGAGGTAATGGAGGACGTGCGAAAGACGGAGGCGGATCCGGTGCCGCTTCATCTGCGCAATGCGGTGACCGGATTGATGAAGAATATCGGCTATGGAGAGGGATACAAATACGCGCACGACTATGAGCAGAAGGTGACCGAGATGCAATGTTTGCCGGACAACCTTTCGGGCCGGGTGTACTACAAACCTACTGATCAAGGATTTGAAGCGAGATTGCGCGCGAAGATGGCGGAAATCGCGAAGATACGGCTGCGCGCGGAAAAAGGCTCACCACAAAGTTAGCAAGATGGCTGCAGAGGAGGCGGATCTAGGTGCAGACGCAAATGAGAAACCGTGCGTGGCTAGAGCTGAGCGTGGTGATATTGGCAGCGGTGGCGTTGGTGGTGGGAGTTTGCTGGGCTGCGGAAAATGCGGAGCGGCCGAAAGTTTTGGGAATTGCGTATGTGACGTTTAAGACTACGGATTTGGAGAAAGCAAAAGCGTTTTATGAGGCGATGGGTTTGCCGAGCGTGGCGGCGAAGAATGGAAATGGGGTGCAAGCAAGTTTCGCGGTGAATCCGTACCAGCGGGTGAATTTGGTGAACGAGGCAGGAAGTGGCGGATCGTTTTTGGTGGAAGTGGGACTGGCAACGAATGATGTGGCGAAGATGCGGGCGTACCTGACCGCGAAGGGTGTGCCGGCCGACCGGATTGGCAAGTGGGCCGATGGAACGGAGTATTTTGTAACCGGGGCCCCGGAAGGAAACCGGCTGGTATTTGTGCAGGAAACGAATTGGGGGAAGGGTGGGGTGCCGGAGGGCTCGATCAGCCACAAATTGATTCATGCGGGATTCATCGTGAAGAATGCGGCGGTCGAAGATGGATTTTATAAGGATGTGCTGGGATTCCACGTGTATTGGCACGGAGGCATGAAGGAGGACGAGACGCAGTGGATGGCCATGCAAGTGCCAGATGGGACGGATTGGATTGAGTACATGCTGCGGATCCCAGAGAATCCGGATAAACGCACGCGGGGAGTAATGAATCATATTTCGTTGGGAGTGACCAGCATTCAGGAAACGGAGAAAGAGATCGAAAAGAATGGAGTGACGGGACACGAAGAACCGAAGATCGGGCGCGATGGGAAATGGCAGTTGAATTTGTATGATCCGGATTTTACGCGGGTGGAGTTTATGGAGTTTACGCCGAAAGAGAAACCGTGTTGTTCGCCGATTACGGGGACGGCGCCGGGGCCGTGAAGAGGTGTTTGGAGTGATAGCGGAGAAGACGCACCGTGAGGGAATAGTGATTTGTGAGTCGCGTATCGGGAGTGGAAAACATGGCCGATCTAAAGTTCGGCCACTACAGGTGTGGGCTGGCGTTTTGTTGGGCATGCTGGCTTCCCTGCCCTGGGCCGGCGCCCTGCGCGCGCAGAATTTGGATAAGCCGGTGATGAACGTGGACGAAGAAGTGACTGCGTTTGCGTACGCGCCGGATAGCCGGATCGTGTTTTCCGTGCGCAGGATGTTCCGGGCCAAGAAATACGATCTACAGCGCGACGATATTTTTATTGCGGAGCCGAATGGCAAACGGCGGCGGATTCTGGAGGGGCAGAAATTCACGCATGGGGACAAGCCGTTTACCTACCAAGTGGAGTCGTTCAGTTGGTCGCCGAATGGGCACATTATCGCGGTGCAATTGTTTACCACGACGGTTGATCCCGAGGACGAACACCACGACGATGCGCGGGCATTGCTGCTGTTGGACGATTCGGGACATGAGTTGAAACCCAAGGGTGACGATCCGCTGGTGACGGACGCGGAACAGCCGATGTGGCTGCGGGACAACAGCACGCTGGTGTATCTGACCGAGGAGATCTCCACGCGAGAATTGTTTTCCATGCATTATTTGTATCTGTCTGCTGGACCGGAAACGAAAGTGTTCGAAGGGCGGACATTTGCGGCGGCAGTGCGCATTCCCGGGAGTAATTCGGCTATCGCGATCGAACGCGACCGCAACATGGAGGGCCCGCCGCGGATACAGAAGCTGGATCTGTTGGGCCAGGAGAGCAAGGAACTGGCGACGCTGGACGGTTATGCGGGGAGCTTGTCGATTTCGCCGAGCGGGACAAGGTTGGCGTATTTTCTAGATCGCGAGGTACTGGAGATTCGGGATTTGGAGAATCCGGATCGCGTTGCGCGGATGCGTGTGGGCTTAGGCGTGTTGCAGTGGAATGCGGATGAAACCGAGATTTACGTGAAGCGGACGGTGGAGAAGAAGTCGGCGGACCTGGTGAGTTTTCGAGTGCCGGGATTGGTGGCGTTCCGACGAGGACAAGTTGTGCCGGTGTTGGAACCGGAACCGAGGCAATTGCTGCACGGATTGGCAGTGCGGGAATATGGATTGTCGGCGGACGGAAGATATTTGGCGGTGGTGTTGCCGGGGAAGAGGAATTTGCAGGTGTTTGGGTTTTAAGGCGACGAGCGGGTTAGAGAGGAAAAACGGATACGGGGCCCCTCGTGGGCGCCTTTTTTGTTTGTAGAGCGCGCTTCTGTTGCCTGTTCGACGAGGCTTGAGGCGTGCAATGTAGGGACAAAGAGAGATTCATCGCAGAAAGCGCGATGGAAAAACGTACCTCACTACGCAGACTCCGTTCGGAATGACGGAGTTTTATTTTTTTCCAATGTGGTGCATTGGGCAAGCCGACGTCTGGCCGATCTAAAGTTCGGCCACTACACAGGCCAAACCAGGAAAAAGCGAAGACTACACTCGGAATGGCGAATGTGGGGGTCGCTCAAGGCGCGGAGAGAAAGGCTAGCGGCTACGGCGCTTTTTGTGTTCTACGAGGAGGCAGGCATCTTGCACGACTATTAGGCCAGCGGCTTGGGCTTTATCGGCGGAGGCGGAGTGAGTGATTCCCTGTTGCATCCAGAGCGCTTTGGCGTGGATAGCGATTGCGGAATCGGTTATGGCAGGAACGTACTCGGGGCGGCGGAATACGTCGACGATGTCGACCGGAACCGGAACGTCTTCCAGGCGAGCATACGATTTGTGGCCGAGCACTTCGGATTCGTTGGGATTCACCGGAATGATTTGATAGCCGACCGACTGGAGATAGGAAGCGACTTCATGAGAAGGGCGATGGGGTTGCGAGGAAAGGCCGACGACGGCGATGGTTTTGGAATCGCGAAGAAGATCGGAGATCGGGTCCGCGGATTTAGGCGTGTATTCAGGGAGATAGAGTTTCATCAATTCGTTGGATGAGTGCCGAGCCGGCGTGGGTTCATTGGCGAGTGAGCACCGGCTTGGAGTGAACGCGAGGGAGGGCGGAGGCGAGCGCCTGGAGAAGTTTGTTATTTTCTGCCGGGCTGCCGACGGAAATGCGAATGGCTTCCGGGAAACCCATCCAGCCCATCGGACGGACGATAACGCCTTCGAGTAAGAGTTCGTCGCAGAGGGACTTGGCATGGGGGCCGACGGGGACGAAGAGGAAATTGCATTCGCTGGGGACGGGAGCGAGACCAAGTTTGCGAAGCTCATCGAACAAGCGTTGACGCTCGCGGCGATTCGATTCGACGGAACGAACTACGTGCTCGGTGTCATCCAGTGCGGCAATGGCAGCGGCTTGTCCCACGCTGGTGACATTGAAGGGAGTGCGCAGCTTGTTCATTTCGGCGACCAGGGTGGGATGACCGATACCATAGCCGATGCGCAGACCGGCGAGGCCGTAGACCTTGGAGAAAGTGCGCAGGGTAAGAATGTTGTTGTACTGGCGAAAGAGCTCGCGCGAGTTGGGAAGATCAGGGCGGCCGGCGTATTCGCGGTAGGCTTCATCGAGGACGACGAGTACATCGCCGGGGACTTTTTTGAGGAAGGCGGCGAATTCGGCGGCACCAAAGGCGGTGCCGGTGGGATTGTTGGGATTAGCGATATAGATGATGCGGGTTTGCGGAGTGACCGCTGCGGCGATGGCGTCAAGATCAAAAGTGTAATTGTGCATGGGGGTCTGGATAAGACGGCCACCACTGGCGCGAATGGCGATAGAGAAGAGCGCGAAGGAGCCTTCGCTGGTGATGCCGTCCAAGCCAGGGCGCAGAAGAACGCGCGACGCCAGATCGATGATTTCACTGGAACCGAGGCCGACGAAAACTTCATCGAAGCGAACATCATTGCGCGCGGCCAGGATTTCGCGAAGACGCTTGCTGCCGCCATCGGGATACCAGTTGGCTTCGCCGAGAGCGCGGCGAGCGGCTTCCATGCCCTTGGGGGAAGGGCCCAGGGGATTTTCGTTGGAGGCCAGCTTTACGGCGTGGATCTTCAGATCCTGTTCGACTTCTTCGATGGGCTTGCCGGGAACGTAGGCGGGGAGGCCCTGGATGTAATCGGGGATGAGTTCTTCGAGGGTGTGGGTCATGAGTTTAGTTTATGCCTGGGATTAGTGTTTGTGTAGGGGGAGGTTCGCGGTGGGTTACTGGTAGGTGTCGGGGGGAGGCGCGGAAAGGAGGGATTGGGGCACTACGGCGTAAAAGGCCCACCCTTCGCAGAAGGCGCGATGGATTGAATGGATAAGGGCGAAGGCTCCTTCCTTTCCGAGAGGCCTTCGGTCCCTCAATCAAGGTCTACACCCGCAAGTTCCACGGGGAGGGTGACGCAACGTTAGAGCGAAGAGCGATCCCTCGCGTTGCTCGGCTTAGGTGGCGAAGCGTTGGGCGGCGCGGGCTTTTGCTTTGGCGGCTTCTTCTTCGCGGTTTTTTGGGGGCGCGTTGGTTTCCAAGGACTGCAGGAGACGGATGGAGATGTCGGCAATTTCGTTGACGGCGTCGAGAAAGGCGGGTTCGTTGGACTTCGAGGGTTTGTGGAAGCCGGTGATTTTGCGGACAAATTGAAGCGAAGCGGCGCGGACCTCTTCGGGGGTGACAGGGGGACCAAAGTTGAAGAGGGTTTTAATATTTCGGCACATGAGAGCTCCTTCGGAGATGGTAATGGAATGCGCTGGGAAGGTCACGCCGAGGCTGATGCCGACTTGAGCCGGAACTGGCGGAAGAATTGGAAGGGATCGTTGGCAAGACGCTGGAGTGGAAAAGCCCAGGTTCGAAAGGCGGGAGAAAGTGGTGGCGTTAGAGCGTCGGAGCCCCACCCTTCGCGGAAGGCGCGAAGGATGGGCCACCCTCAAGTTCAGGGGATCGTGGCGTAACTGAGAGAAGAGAGATCCCTCGCTTGCTCGGGATGACGGTTTTCGTTTTGGGGCGTGGAACCCAAGAGTGCTGGCATGAATGCGCTGCGCTGGCCGATCTGAAGTTCGGCCACTACACAAGCGGGAAAAAACGAAAGCGAGACGCGGTCGCGAGGTTATAATCGGACAACTTATGCCCTTCGCTCCAGGGACGAAACTCGGGCCCTACGAGATCGTGTCGCGCCTCGGTGCTGGCGGAATGGGCGAAGTGTATCGAGCGAGGGACTGCCGACTGGGGCGAATAATTGCGATCAAGGTGCTGCCCGAGCGGCTATCGCAGAATCCCGACCTGCGACAACGACTGGAACACGAAGCCCGGACGATTTCCAAACTTTCTCACCCAAACATTTGCACGCTGCACGATATCGGAACGCAGGATGGCATCGACTATCTGGTGTTGGAGTACGTGGAAGGACGGACGCTGAGGGAGCTACTCGCTTCCGGCAGGCCGTCGATGCGGGAGATTATTTCGATCGCGGTGCAAATCGCGGAAGGGCTGGCCAAGGCACACGATGCAGGGATAGTCCACCGGGACTTGAAACCGGAAAACCTGATTGTATCCAGCGAAGCAGTGAAGATTCTGGATTTCGGATTGGCGAAGCTGCGGCTGGAGAACGAACCGAAAAAAGAATTGGGGGAGGCAGAAGACACCAACGATACGGTCGTCACAGAGGCGATGGGGAGCGCGTTGGGCGGAATCTCGGGGACGCCGCGATATATGTCGCCGGAGCAGGCCGGCGGGCGAGCGGTGGATTTTCGCTCAGACCAATTCTCGCTGGGGCTGGTGCTGTATGAGTTGGTGACGGGGCGGCATGCGTTCAAGAAGGCGACACAGACGCAGACATTATTGGCGATCGCAAACGAAGAGCCGCGGCCGATCAGTTCGCTGAATCCGCAAGCACCGCCGCCGCTGTGCTGGGTTATTGAAAGGTGCCTGGCGAAAGAACCGGAAAAACGCTACTTCTCGACACGGGACCTACAGCGGGATTTAACAGCGATACGCGACCGGCTGTCCGACCTGCAATCGAGGCGAGAAGAGAGTCGAGCGAGCAATCTGCCGGCGCCGAGTACGGATTTTATAGGACGAAGCCAGGAAGTGGAGGCGATCCGGCAACTGTTACTGCGACCGGATGTGCGGCTAGTGACGGTGAGCGGACCCGGAGGGATAGGCAAGTCGCGGCTGGCGATCGAGGCAGCGCGGACGATGACGGAGCATTTTTCGCACGGGGTGTACTTCGTGCCTCTGGCGGTGGTGAACGATCCAAGTTTAGTGATTGTGGCAATTGCGCAGACGTTGGGAGCGCGAGAGACCGGTGGGCGGGCGACGATCGAATCGGTAAAAGAGAATTTGCGAAATGTCTACGGAGCGCCGCTGCTGTTGGTGGTGGACAATTTTGAACACGTGCTTTCTGCGGCGCCACTGTTGGCAGAACTGCTGGCGCTGGCGCCCAGCTTGAAATTCTTAGTGACCAGTCGAGCAGCGCTGCACGTATACAACGAATTCGAGTTCCCCGTGCCGCCACTGGAGCTGCCGGACGCAAAAGCGGGTGTCACGGTGGAAGAGCTGGCCAAGTACCCGGCGATTCGCCTGTTCGTGCAACGAGCAGCCGCGGTAAAACCTGGATTCGAACTGACCCAAGAGAATGCAGAAACGGTGGCGGAGATTTGCGCAAGATTGGACGGGCTGCCCCTGGCGATCGAGCTGGCGGCCGCGCGGGTGAAGCTGCTTTCGGTGTCTGCCATGCGGACGAGGCTGGCGAGCCGGCTGCAACTGTTGACCGGTGGGGCGCGAGATTTGCCGACGAGGCAGCAAACCCTGAGGCAGACGATTGACTGGAGTTATGACCTGCTGACGGAAGCGGAGCAAAAACTGTTCCGAAGACTTTCGGTGTTTCTCGGCGGGTGCACTTTGGAAGCGGTGGAATCGGTGTGCGACGCGAAGGAAGACCTGGGTTTGGATGTGCTGGACGGGATGTCGTCGATGGTGGACAAAAATCTGGTTCGGCAAATCGAACAAGCCGATGGGGAGCCACGTTTCGTGATGCTGGAAACGATTCGCGAGTATGCGGCAGAGAGAATGGCGGCATGCGGGGAGGAGCCGGTGGCCCGACGGGCGCATGCGGCATACTGTCTGGTGCTGGCGGAGGAAGGCGCCGCGGCGGATGTCGGGACGAACCAGGGAGGCTGGCAGGACCGATTCGAAATTGAGCATGACAATTTTCGGGCAGCGTTGGACTGGCTAACGGAAACCGGGAATGCCGATTGGGGATTGCGCTTAGGCGTGGCACTTTTCCGCTTCTGGGAAATGCGCGAATACTTGAGTGAAGGGCGGGATCGACTGGGCAAGTTTCTAAAACTGCCGGTGACGGGAACGCCAACGAACACTCGCGTGCGCGCCTTGTTCGCCGCTGGAGTGCTCGCTGGAGAACAGGGCGACTATCGTTCCGCAGATGAGCTGATGAAGGAAAGCCTGGACCTGGCGCGAAAGTTGGGCGACAAACGGAGCGCCGCGATTTCGTTGAATGCCATCGGGGTGAACACGCGAGACATGGGAGATTTGGGGGCTTCGCGAGCGGCATTCGAGGAGAGCCTGGGGTTGTGGCGGGAACTGGAGGACGCGCCGGCAGTGGCACGGGCGCTGAGCAACCTGGCGACGGTGGTGAAACTTCAGGGCAATTTTGCGTATGCGACGGCACTGTACGATGAATGCCTGACGATCTTTCACCAGCTGGGGGATGCCACGGGAGTAGCATGGGCGCTGAATCACCAAGGAGACGCAGCGCGGGATCAAGGCGAGTTGGCATCGGCGCGGATGCTGTATGAACAGAGCCTGGCGACATTTCGACAGGTTGACGATCAATGGGGCATCGCAGGCAGCTTGGCGGATCTGGGCAACCTGGCGAGGGAACACCAAGATTATGCAACGGCGGATTCGCTGTACCGGGAAAGCCTGGGGATTTTTCGGAAACTGGAACACAAGCGCGGGATTGCGCGACTGTTGGAAGCATTGGCGTGCTCGGCGGCGGGGCAATCGGAAGCGGAACGAGCGTTGCGCTTGGCTGGGGCGGCGGCAGCGCTACGGCAAAGCATCGGGGCCCCGCTGGTGCCGACGGAACAAGCGAAGTTGGAACGAAGTCTGGATGAGGCGCGAAGAGGTTTGGCGGTGACGGCAGGGCGACACGCGTGGCTGGCGGGATGGGTGATGCCGATTGAGCAGGCAATCAAAGAGGTGCTGCCGCCGCCGGGAGCGAATGCGACAACCTCGAATTGAGAGGGATGACGGAATAGCCGGCACACGGTGGAATGGCTTGCTGGTGCGGAGAACAGAACAAAATTATTCCGCGGTGGTGGGATCCATCAGGCGGCGGACCGCCGAGACGCGATTGGCGGGGATGCCGCCACGGCGCGCATGCTCACGAATGGTAGCCTCGTCGGGAGCGAGATAAACGCAGTAGACTTTGTCGCCGGTAACATAGCTTTGCAGCCATTGGATTTCGGGGCCCATACCTTTGAGAACCGCGACGGATTTTCGGGCAACTTCGCGCAGCTCCGCATCCGACATGTTCCCAGCACCTGGGATTTCCCGCTCGATAACAAATTTCGGCATGTGGACCTCCCCTTTGTGACAAGAATGCTAACAAGGTCGCGCGCTTGCTACAATATCGCATCGCTATGCCGATGATGGGCTATTTTAAGCCCAACGACTGGTCGGCCGGAGACCCTCATGGACATTAAATCCGTTCAGAAACCGCTAAAAGAACAATATCGCAATGATCCCGCGAGTTCGCGAATAACGCTGAAGGCAAAGGGCGGGCAGACGGAGACACCGATCGCATGCTCGGTGGCGATCGGGCGAGCTATCTATAATGCGGAGGCGCACACGGGCGTAGGGGGCGCAGGGACGGCGGCGTGTTCGGGAGATTTGCTGCTGGGGGCGCTGTCGGCGTGCGCTCAACTGACGTGCCAGATGGTGGCGGCAGCCATGGGGATTCCGACGGAACGGATTGACGTGACGGTTGAAGGCGATCTGGACTTGCGGGGTACGTTGGGTATCGCGAAGGATGTGCCGGTGGGGTTTGACGGGATACGAGTGCGATTCGACATCAAAGCGCCGGAGGCGACGGCGGAGCAATTGCGGGCGCTGCAAGAGAAAACCGAACAATATTGCGTGGTAATGCAGACGCTGGTGCAGCCGCCCGCAATGAAGACGGACTGGGCGTATTCGAGGTGAGCGTGCAGGCGGTGCATGCGCCGTGGGCGGAATTGGCGTGGGTGAAAGGCGAAGTGGATGGTGGAGGAGTTCGAGGGCCGGTATCAAGATCCACATTATTGGACGAGCGTGATTACGTTCACGGCGAATTGGGGATACAAGCGAGGGTAAGTGGGATTGGCGCGCAGGAAGGGTAGTTCCCTTCCCTGAGGTGGTCTGGCAAAAACGGTTTCGATCCGTGCGGGATATGCGAGTTCCCGCAAACGCAGAAATGCAGTTCTGGCTAGCAAATCTTCAAAGGAAAGCAATCGAGTGTGAGGGGAAGAGAGATCCCTCGCTTCGCGGACTTCGCTCGGGATGACGGGAAGAAGTATCTGACGAGAAAAGCCGAAGGGCTCGGAGAGCTCATCGGAAACGCTCGCCGACTCGCTTGGCCGATCTAAAGTTCGGCCACTACAGAGGCGCGCGGCGCCCATCCGCGGATATCGTGGGAGTGGAGTTTATAAAGAGTACGGGAAGCTCGATTGGAAGGCTGCGTGCCTAGTTAGTTTAATGGACTATACAAACGGATTGTATACTGCGCCTGGCAGATTGCGATGAATCCTTTCCAATCCTCGGTGGCAATTCCCACTCCGATCATAGCGGTGCAGCTTGCCGCCGCGTTGGGGATTGGCGTGTTGGTGGGAATCGAGCGGGAATGGGCAAACAAGGAATTCGGGATGCGCTCGTTCGCATTTGTGTCCTTGTTTGGAATGATGAGCGCGCATGTGCCAACGGCGCTGGCAGCAGTGGGATTTGCGGGGATATTGCTGGTGATCGCGATTGCGCAAGTTAACAATTTTCGAGCGCAGCGAGCGATTGAACTGAATACCTCGATGGCACTGCTACTGATATTCACCGGCGGATACCTGGTCGGGTCGGGGCACGTGTTCACGCCGGTGGCGGCCACGGTGGTGGTGACCATGTTGCTGGCATGGAAGGTGGAGTTACAGCGGTTCGCCGGTGGATTAACGCTGGACGAGATTCGCAGCGCGGTTCTGTTGGGGCTGCTGGGATTTGTGATTTATCCAGTGATGCCGGATCGGTTTGTGGATCCTTGGGAGCTGATAAATCCGAGGCAGGCGTGGATCACGGTGATCGTGATCGCGGGCATTGGGTTCGTTAATTATGTGCTGCTGAAACTGTACGGAACGCGCGGAGTGTATTTCAGCGGATTTCTGAGCGGGCTGGTGAATAGCACGGCGGCAGCGGGGCAGTTGGCACGACCGTTGGGCCAGGAGGCGGTGCCGTCGAGCGTCGCAGTGGCGGCACTGTTACTGACAATCGTGGCCATGTTCGCGCGGAATTTGTTGATTCTGGCAATCCTGGCGCCCGCGGCGGTACTTAGTGCGGCTGGACCGTTGATCGCGATGGGAATTGTGGCGGCTTTGTTCGCTTGGCATGCGGGCGCCAAAGGGGGAAAAGCGGCGGAAGTGCAACTGGAATCGCCGGTGTCGATGAAATATGTGCTGAACTTTTCGGTGCTGTTCCTGGTGATCCAGATTGTGGCGCGGCTTGGAGAGCGACACCTGGGGAAGTTCGGGTTCCTGGGAATTAGCACGCTGGGAGGACTGGTGAGCAGCGCGAGCACGTCGGCTGCGGCGGCGAATATGGCGGCTCACGGGAGAATGGCGCCGCAATTGGCGGGAGCTGGTGTGGTGCTGGCATCGGTGGCCAGCGCGTTGATCAATTTGCCGATTATTCAACGGAACGCGCGAAATCCGGCGTTGTTCCGGCGGCTGGCGGCGCTGACGATTTTGTTGAGCATTCTGGGGCTGTTGATACTGGGGCTGCGGGAATTTCACTGGCTGTGGAAGGTGTGAGTGGAGAGGGGCCACTACTACAGTGGAGGCGAAAGAGAGATCCCTCGTATTGCTCGGGATGACAGGCTTCTTTTGGAGTGAAACTCAAGAGCTACGCACGCAACGGCAGCGTGTGGGCGCTGGCCGATCTGAAGTTCGGCCACTACACAAGCGAGCACCTCAAGCAACCCAAGACCCAGGTTCGAAAGGCGAACCTGGGGCACGCGGCGTCAGACCACGAGGGTGAGTCAAAAATCGGCGTGGAAGCGGAGGGTGGTGACCGTGACGGGACCGCGGGCTTGGTTGTAGCCGGGATTGTTGATGTGCTGGAGGTCGAACGAGGAGAAGAAGCCACGCCAGAGATGGACAGTGTAAAAACTTTCGACGATTTTTTCTGGGCCGTAGGTGAGGCCGCCATCGCCCAACAAAAAACCAAGACCACCTAGAGCGAGGTATTGTTGATGCGCGGCGACGATACCGTTGGCGACAAAGGCCGCGCCCGCGCGATCGTTGTTGCGATGCCAGGAAGTGCCAGGGAAATAGGCGCCCAGTTGGAGAGTGCGATCATCTTCAGTGTAGGCGAAGGATTCGTTGTGGCCGTCACTCCAGCCGAGCCGGCCGAAAACACCAAAGATGGAATTGATTTCCTGTTCCCAATTTAAACCGAAACCATATTTGTGACGGCCCTGGCGGCGGGTGAAGACGATGTCTGGAGTGGGGGTGAGGCCGGCGCGATAATCGGCGATGGCGAGTTCGTAGTTGCCCATGTTGGCTTGATCGAGATAGCTAAGGAAACGCACCGCGCCGGGGCGGTTGGCGATGAGTTTGCCACTGGCGGCGAATTCGAGATTGGAGGAGCGGGCGCGGGCAATGTCGGCGTCGAGATGGATGCCGTTGGCAATTTTGGGTTCCAAAACTTCGGCAAACCTGGCGGTAAACCAGTGATCGTCATATTCGAGCAGCGCGCCATCGGTGTAGCCACGGGTGTTGGCGGCGTAATCCCAGGCGCCGTCGTTGTCGACGGTCCAGTTGAGGAATTGGAGATGGCTGTCGCTGCCCCAGGAGTTTTGATCGAAGAAGTCGGCGAGATCGAATTTGCCCAAGCGAAACTCGATGCGGCGGACCGGGAGAGATGTTGCAAGATGAAGCGGGTCGCGCTCGGCATCAACGTGTTCGCCGGAGAGCGGGATGATCTGGCGAAGCAGCAGACGAGCGACATAGGGGGCCGTGGAAAGCTGGGCGCCTTCGACAGTTCGCACGGAATCGAGGTTGGTGTAGCCGGCGAGACCGAAGGCTTTGCCGATGCCGTTGCCGGTGGCGTATTCCACGTCGGCGAAAACTCCGGTGTGATCGAAGAGCTGGTAACCCGTGTAGAGAGTGAGGACGTGGGTGGTGGCGCTCTGGGCCTGGGGAGTGAGACTGTTTGGCCCGGAGTATTTTGCAGGGAAGGCGGGGTGCCACTGGAAGACGACGTTGGCCTGGCCGGAGATCCAGTAGCGGGAGGTGTCGGAAGGGGGGAACACGGTGACAGGGCTGTCGTCGGGCGGTTGGGAGTCGGATTGCGGGGACGGGTCGGGTGAAGAAGCACAGGTTTGAAGGGCGGGCTTGGGGCACCAGGCAGATTGATCGGGCGACGTCAGTTGCAATTGCTGTTGCTGGGGCGCGGGAGCGGGCGAATCGGGAACTGGGTAGGACTGAGAGGTGGCGAATTGAGGAATGAGGGCGAAGGCGACGAGGAGAAAGAAGGTCGGAATGGCGAGTGAGAGAGAGGAACGAGGCATTTTGGGTTAGGACGATCAGGAATTCGGGAGCGCTCCCAGCAAGAGTATACGGGGAATTGTGCGTGTTGGTTATCGCAAGATTGAACAGTGGGCGGAAGTGGAAACGGCGAGAGTTGGTGAAACGTGGAGGGTGAGAAGAGCTGAGTGGCAGTGATGATATTCTCTGGCGATGCCGGCAAAACGCCGCTAGGACGATGCTCGGCAACCGACGTTATTTGAGCCGGAGAGGAGTGGCGTGCGGGAGGGTGAGGCGGAGAAGGAACCCGCGCGCCCGTATGAGGAGCCGGGCTTGTGGCTGGGCACATCCGCATTTACAGCAGCGGGTTGGGCGGGAAGCTTTTATCCAGCGGGCATGCGGCCGAAAGAATATTTGGGGCATTACGCGAAGCGATTCAAGACGGTGGAGATCGACAGCACGTATTACGGGACGCCGGCAGCATCTTCGGTGATGCAGTGGCGGGACAGAACCCCGGAAGATTTTGTTTTTTCCGCGAAGGTTCCGCAGGTTATCACCCACGAAAAAGCGTTGGTGAATTGTGACGCCGAATGGAAGGAATTTCTGGAGGCGATGAGCCTGCTAGGGGGCAAGCTGGGGCCATTGGTATTTCAGTTTCCCCAGTTCGACCGGTGGGAATTTGCGAAGCAGGAGACTTTTCTGGATGCGTTGAGGAGCTTCGTTAAGAAGCTGCCAAAGGACCGACGATTTGCGGTGGAGATACGGAATAAGGAGTGGGTGAATGCCGCCTTGGCCGATGTGCTGCGAGAACACAACGTCGCGCTGGTGCTGCAGGATTTGTCGTATATGCCCCGGCCGTGGGAATTTCGAGACAAGTTTGATCCGATCACGGCGGATTTCGTGTATGTGCGATGGCTTGGCGACCGGAAAGGGATCGAGAGGTTGACGCGAACTTGGGAGAAGACCATCGTCGACCGGCGGGAGGATTTACTGCGGTGGGCGGAATTTCTGCGCGAGGTGCTGGGGAAACATTTAAAGGTGTACGCGTACGCGAACAACCATTACGGAGGGAATGGGCCGGAGACGGCGAATTTGTTTTGGGAGTTGCTGAAACGTGGAGGAGAGAGCGGACGGTGAGGGGGACCGCGGGGTGAGGCAGTTCCCTTTCGGGTGCGGGAGGACGACGGGCTCTTTTGGTGGTGGGCTGCTCGGTGCGGAGAAGAGAGATTGCGGCCTTCGATCGTAAAACCCCACCCTTCGCAAAAGGCGCGAAGGATGGGCCACCCTCAAGTTCAGGGGAGGGTGGCGTAACGTGAGCGAAGAGGGATCCCTCGCGTCGCTCGGGATGCCGGGTTTTCTTAGTGGCGAGGGGTTGACAGCTACTGGTGGGGGGCCTAGGTTGGGGAATCGCGGGTTGGCGAATGATGGCCATGAGTTCTGAGACGTTTGGGGGAGGAGATGCACTGCGTTTCCAGGGATTGTTACTGGAAGCTATGAGTACAGCCGTGATCGCGAGCACGCTTAGCGGCGAGATTGTTTATTGGAACCGGTTTGCGGTGGAGCTCTACGGATGGGAAGCACACGAGGTGCTGGGCAAGAACATCATGGACGTGGTGGTGCCGACGAGGGAGTTGCAGGACGCGGCAGAGATTATGGCGGCGGTGAGGGCTGGGGAAAGTTGGACAGGAGAATTCGAAGTCAAACGCAAGGATGGCAGTGCGTTTCTGGCAGTGGTTACGGACTCTCCGATTATCGATGAGGGGGGAAAGCTGATTGGAATCGTGGGTACCAGCCGCGGACTGACCAAAGAGCGGATAGAGATGGAACGAAGTCTGCGGGAACGCGCGATGGAGTTGCAGGCGACGAACGAGAAACTGCAGGGCTTGTCGGCGAGGCTACTGCGGCTGCGGGACGACGAACAGCGGCGGATTGCGCGGGAACTGCACGACAGCGTTGGGCAACTGATTGCCGCGATAGCGATGAATATCGCGAAGGTAAGGACGCAGTCGCACAAACTGGACGAGGCCGGGGCGCGGGCGGTTGCGGAGAATCAAGCGTTGGTGGAACAACTGGGGAAAGAGGTGCGCACCATTTCGCATCTGCTGCACCCACCATTGCTGGACGAACTGGGGCTGATATCGGCGCTGCGGATGTACGTGGAAGGATTTTCGGCGCGCAGCAAAATCAAGGTGGAATTAACGATTGCGGCGGAGTTGGGAAGGCTTTCGGATGATCTGGAAATCGCATGCTTTCGAACCGCGCAGGAATGCCTGACGAACATACACCGGCACTCGAAGAGCACCATCGCAGCGGTGAGCATAAGAGAGGGAGAGGGGCGGGTGGTGCTGGAAGTGCGAGATAACGGGCAAGGCATACCACGCGAGCGGTTAACGGAATTGATGGCGCCGGGGTCGGTTGGGGTAGGACTGGCAGGAATGCACGAGCGTTTGAAGGAACTGGGCGGCAAATTGGAGATCAAGTCGGATGAAAGTGGAACGTCGGTGACGGCGACGCTGCCGTTGAAAAGGGCGGCCGCTACGGGGTGATGCGGTGGCGCGGCTCACCCCTGGCCTGGGCATGCCTGGCGAGTTTCACGGCACCGGCGCGACGATTACGTACAGCGAACTGGGTATTGCGCCCTACGTGAGCAGAGACTAGGTTACAGTTGTCCTCGCAGTAGGATCTTCGCTCGCTCTAGATCCTTACTCTCCTCCCTACCAGCGCGGCTATCCAAAATTGTGTGGAACCCTGTGGCGTCAAGAATATTGATCGTCGATGATAGTCCGCCGATTCGCCACTGCATTCGCACGTATATCGAGGAACTGACGGAGTTCGAGATTTGCGGCGAAGCGGAGAATGGGCAGATAGCCGTCGAAAAAACGAAGGATTTGCGTCCGGACCTGGTGATTCTGGACCTGTCCATGCCGGTAATGAATGGTCTGGACGCGGCGCGGCAAATTAACCGGGCTTCTCCGGATACGCCATTGATCCTGTTTACGATGCACAACTCCGAGGCACTGTCGAAAGAAGCGAAGTTGGCGGGGATCCGAAATGTGCTGTCGAAGGAGCAAGGCATGGGGGACCTGCTGTTTTCGGTGCGAGCGCTGCTGGGCATGTGAAGCAGATGAGAACGAAAGCCTGCCTGTAAGAACGAGCAAACCATTCTTTTCCCGAGTGAAGGACGGCGGTGCGGCGTTTTCCGTTGAGGTGACGCTGTGACCGAAGAGGGATTCATCGCACAAAAGTCGTGTGATGGAAAACCGTACCTCACAGCGCGGACTCCGTTCGGAATGACGTGTTTTCTTTTTTTTATGTTGCATACACAACATAGTCGTGTTGTAATAGCAACATGGAGGTTGGTATGGGAGACGCTTTAGAGGTGATTTTCGGGCGGAGGGCGGTGAAGGTATTTGAACCGGTGGAAATTCCGGGCGAGGTGCGCGAGCAGATCCTGAATGCAGCTCGAGTAGCACCGTCGAGCTTCAATTCGCAGCCGTATCGTTTGTATTGGCTGGAAACGCCGGAGATCAAGAAAGCCGCCGCCAAGCTGTGCATGGGGCAAAGCCCGGCGGAAACGGCGTCTGCGCTGGTGGTGGCGGTGGCAGACATCGGTTGCTGGCGGATGACAACGGAATTGCAATTGGAATGGATGCGGGCGAGCGGAGTGAACGAGAAGGAACTGCAGGAGTATCAGAGCAAATCCAAGTTTGCGAAATTGTTCTTCACCCAAGGATGGTTCGGGGTGCTGGGTGGGGTGAAATGGGCTATTTTGCGGGTCGTGCACCTGTGGAAGATTATCGGGATGGCACCGATTTCGCGGGAAGAGCTGTTCAAGTGGGCGGTGAAGAGCACGTCGCTGGCGTGCCAAAACCTGATGATCGCGTCGGAAGCACTGGGGCTGAACACCTGTCCGATGGAGGGGTTTGACGGACGGAGACTGGGGAAATTGCTGGGGCTTTCCCGGAGACACCATGAGATCGTGATGGTGATTGCCGTTGGAAAAAAATCGACCAAGCATGTAGATCGCCCGCAATGGCGGAGACCGCTGACTACCACGGTGACAGTCCTATGATCCTTGTTGAGAAAAAACTGATTCCGCCGGAGATCATGAAGGATTCGGTATTAGTCCATCTGGCTGCGGCGTACTTTTCGGTTGGAAAGAGGCTGGAGCAAAAGACGCAATGCTCGCACACACGCGGGTTCATTATGTCCGCGCTGCGTGGAGGGGCGACACTCAACCAGAATCAGATTGCCACGCTGCTGGGGATGGACCGGACGGTGGTACATCGAGCGATCAAGGCGATGGTGCGGGAGGGATTGGCGTCGGAGAAAAAAGCGGAGACCGGAAAGGCGATCTTGGTGCAGCTCACGGCGAAGGGGAATAGCTACCGGGAGAAGCTGGTTAAGGAACGGAAGGCAGCGGATGAGAAGCTACGAAAACGATTGGGCGCGAAAGAACATGCGACGCTGATTCGATTGTTGAAGGTGGTGGCGGAATTGGAGTTTTGAGCGGATCACTTGGAACGGAAACCTGATGACCGCAAATCGTCTGTCTTACCGATAACCCGTGAACATCATAATGTCGCGGGCGTTGTAATTCTGCCGCGTGATGGCCAGCTTTTTCCCATCGTTCGACCAAGCATACTGCGTGATTAGTGCGGGCTCGGTGTCAAAGTGGGTCAACTGCACCGGCGGACCTCCCGCCAACGGCTGCATCATGACGTGCTGTGCGTTCTTGATGGTGCTCAACCATGTCAAACCGTTGCCATCCGGCGCCCACCGAAGCGCCGGTGCGCCATTCAAGTTCTGCAGGTCCGGCGGCATCACGATTTCCTTCAGGGCCGGCCCACCTTCGAGGCTGCTGACAACAATAGTCGTCTTTAGCTTCGCAGCTTGCCCGTCCGCCTTGATATAGGCCAACAACTTTCCGTCCGGCGAGATCGCCGGACAATATACAGTGCCGTGCGCGACTTCCTTGGGACTTCCACCATCCAAGGCCATTTTGTAAATCGCATGCGCACCATAATCCTGATACACGAACGATTTCCCATCCGGCGTACACGAAAGCGAACTTGCCGATCTCGCATTGGTGGTTACCGCGGTTTCGCCTGTGGCCAAATTGAATTTCCAAACATTGACAGTCTGGTCGGCGGCCATACGCGATTCCAGTAGCCAATCCGTATTGCCGCACGCGGCCACTTCCAACAGTCCCTGGTTCTCGTCGGCCAGTTGGGTGCGCTCGCCTCCCTGCGCATCGGTGATGAACAGCCGATTGACGCCATCGAGTTGCAGCAGTTTTCCCGACCTGGTCCACGACAAACCACTCGTTCCGGCAGTTTGCTCGCTGGAGATGGCCACCAGTTTCCAATCGATTTTGCCGGTCAATTCCCGGGGCACGTCACCCACGTAGATTGCCGAGCTTACGTAATACCGCGAAGTCACCAGCACGTTACCGTCGGCGGTAACACTCAAACTGGAATAGCTGTCCAGATCATTACTGACCTTGGTTAGGGACCCCTTGGGGTAGGGTTGGAACCAGATCTGCGGAGGATCATTCGCCTTAGCCAGACCCACCAGGAATAAGCCGCTGCCGTCTGGAATCCAGGCCACGTCGGTGGCGAAGTGCAGCGGTTGCAGAGTTCTGTCGATTCTGCCATCGGATCGCAGCATCAACAGTTCGGTATTCTTTCCGACAATTTCCGAGAGCAACGCCAGCCGGTCGTCCGGGCCGCCCCAGCTCAATCCCAAAAAACTCGCTCTTTCCGCACCCTGGTACAACAATTTTTCGCCGCTGCCGTCGGCGTTGGCCACCAGAACTTGCGAGACGTGCGTGTCTACCAGTCGCCGCAGGTAGGCCATCCTCTTTCCATCGGCCGAAAACGATACGCCGCTGGCGACGTCGTTTACCAGCTGTCGAGGCGCTCCACCCATGGAGGGCACGACGTACAGATCGGTGTTAATCGCGTTGGAGGGATCCGAGTGCGCGTAGTACAAGTAATTGGCGTCGGGACTAAACGTGGCCGAATTAAAGAAGCCGGGGCCCGCGGGCACGACCGTCACTTCGCTGCCCGTGGCAATTTGCTTCACGCGCAAGCTGCGGTCGCCCTCGCGCTTGACATATGCCAACGTATGGCCGTCCGCGGAAATCGCCGCGTACAGCGAAGCCTGGCCGTGATCCGTCAATTGTTTCAAGACGATGTTTCCGGTGCGGAACTGGGTGCGGCCGCGTCGCAGGAATATCCATGCCAGTGCGGTCCCGCCCAGCACGGCGAGAAGCGCCGCGACGGCCACATACCGCAGCGTTTGCCGATGAGATGTAGCGGCCTGTACGGGCACGGCTGAGCTCGCTTCGGCAGACACTCGACTGCTGCTCGCAGCGTTTGGCGCAATTCCTCCGCTAACCACAGGTACAGCGGTTCCGCTGGCCGCACTCACGCTCCCAGAGTTCTGCGCCAATGCCCGGTTGGAATCCGTGTCACGCTTCAGTCGCTTCAAATCCGCCCGTAGCTCCGCGGCGGACTGGCACCTCAAATCGCGATTTTTCTCGAGGCATTTGGTAATAATCTCTTCAAGCTTCGGAGGAATTTCCGGATTTAGCCGCACCGGCGGGACGGGCTGACGCTCGAGAATGGAGTTGAAGACGATGCCGGACGTATCGCCGCGAAAGGGTTGCGCTCCTGTAGCCATTTCATACAGCACCACTCCAAATGAGAACAAATCGGTCCGGGTATCCAGCTCCTTTCCGCGCACCTGCTCCGGAGACATATACGCGACGGTACCGAGTGCGGTCCCTGGACTGGTCAGATATTCCTCCTCAACCAACGTCGCGAGCGATTCCCCGCGAACCGCGGATTTCAGCATCGCAACCTTGGCCAATCCGAAATCCAGAATCTTGGCGTGGCCCCGCCGGGTGATGAAGATGTTCGCAGGTTTGATGTCGCGGTGGACAATACCTTGAGAATGCGCCGCGTCCAGCGCGTCCGACACTTCCAAGGCAATCTCGAGCACGCGTTCCGAGTCGAGCGCCCGTCCACCGATTTCGTGTTTCAGGGTGCGCCCGTCCAGAAACTCCATGGCGATAAAGGCCTGGCCATTTTCTTCGCCCAGGTCGTGAATCGTGCAGATGTTGGGATGATTGAGAGCGGACGCGGCTCGGGCTTCTCTTTGAAATCTCGCGAGGGCCAGTGCGTCGGTAGCTACATCCGGCGGTAGAAATTTCAGGGCGACGAAGCGGTGCAGGCGGGTGTCCTCTGCCTTATACACCACACCCATGCCGCCACCGCCCAACCTTTCCAGGACGAGGTAGTGCGAAATGGTTCTCCCGATGAGCGCGTCGGAGTTCGACATGATGGGTGATCTTATGGTTACGAACTTAGCCGAGTCAACGAAGCGGCCAAATTTGAGTATGCCTTACGGCAGCCGAGATCCGGGCCAGTTTCGTACCAAGTTGTACGCGTTTGGGCTCCCGAGCCCAGTCGCAAAATCCCAGCCGGGTGTTGCGGGGTAGGCGGGCTGGTAGGAGGAGTTGGAGAGCGAAAGCACGCCATTGGCAGCACCGTCGAAGAAGCAGTTGAATGTCCCGAGGGTGATGCCGTTGACGACTAGAGGTAGACAATTCACGTCATTGTCGCCCAGAGTGACGTCGTGAAAGATGCAAGCAGGGCTAAGCTTATTGCCGAGCGTGGAATTGCAGGCACCGGTTCCGGCGTAGCCATACTGGAGCGCTGCGAGAGGGTAATACACGAAATTCGGGTTACCCTGACTGCCGCCAGACGTCTGATCGATCATCGCCTGAATGCCGGCTATGATTGGCGCCGCGAAAGAAGTGCCACCGCCGCCACTCCAGTTTGAAGGAGGGCCAACACAGGGAGTACCGCCATTGTTCGGATCTGAAAAGCAAACGATGTAGAAATGGCCCCAGTGCCCACTGCCAGCGAATAACGACACATCAGGAAGATCGCGCACGCCGTCCCTGGGATTGCCTGAGACGACGCCCTGATAGAGAGGTTTCGCGTATCCCTTGCAGGTGCCGCTCACCACCGCATACGTGCCGTCTGGATTGTTAATCTCATCCTGGATACTTGAAGATCCATACGCGCATCCGCTGGGCCCTCCACCGCCCGCTGCCGTCGTCAGGAACGACGGTTCACCAGCTGTGAAGTTGCAAAACCCAGTTGTTCCGTAGGGTGTGGTAAATCCGAAGGCGTTGCTGACGAGCTGACTCGCGCACGAATCATTCCAGGGAATCTCCGGAACGTAGGACAAAGCGGAAGTGAAATACTTGCCGTTCGTTGAGCTCCAGTAGGTCGAAACTTCGTCCAAGTAGGCATCCCCAAAATCGGTCCCGCCCGCGGCGACATTGTTCGGAGTGGACGCAAGGCCATTGACGTTGATACCGGACATCGCGGCGGCTACAAACGGGTCGTTGGCATCGGCTCCTGAATCGCCCGCAGACACGAAAATCGAAACTCCCTGCAAAACGCCGATCTCATACAATTCGTCGACCATCTGGTTGAAACTTACACCGTTCGCGGGCTCGGAGCTTGAGTAACTGATGCTGACGATTGCTGGCGGCTTGCCCGGCGCAGTCAGGAGGTTCTGCAAGGCAATGAATCCTCCGAAGTTCGTGTTGGTGTCCGCGCACGTGGCTAGGACGATTGCCGCGCCCGGCGCTGCCGCGCTGGCCCACTCCGCGTCGACTATCGATTCGACATCGTCGGGATTGACACCCGGGTCGGTACAGGAGTCGGCGTTGTTGGAATTTTTCCAAGGCTGCGGATGGATCTGCCGGAGAGATCCTTGGGGATATTTCTGTGTTAGGCCAAACGTGTTACGGAACGTGTACCAATCGTCCAGATTATAAACGTCGCTGTCCTCGATAGCGACAATCGTTTGCCCTTGGCCTGAAACTCCCGCGGCGTAGATAGGGTTGATGTTGTAAATGGTCGCGAGGTCGGCGGGCACAACGGTCTCGACGGTCCGTCCCAAGAGCGTGGAGAAGAAGGTGTACTGGGCGCGCGGACGATAAGCCGGATGCGGCCTGAAATCATGCATCGACACGACACCTTGAATTGCGGGGGCAAGCGCCGCCGGAATCCGCGGGTCGCTGACATTCGCAATGTGGGGAGTGCCATTCACGATGAGGTTGTGAATCTCGGTGTGGAAAGCTCCGCGAATCGCACTGGCCGGCCCGGAGAAGTCGATCACGCCATTGGCTCCGTATATGACGTTCACGGTGAAACCGTGGGAGGCAAGCCAATTGCTGATGGTCTGGACGTCCTCATCCGCAGGACCAAAACGCTCGGCAATTTGATCCGCCGTGAGCCAATGGTGATACTGCGGCGAGTTCTGGTGGTGAAGCTGGTTGATCAGCTCGTCGACGGCCTGCTGCTGTGCGGGAGATCGCTTCAGTTGCAGGTACATGTGCTCAAGGGGAAGATCGTCCGCCACGGGGCCACGGTCATTCGCTGGTGTCACTTCCGCACGGGTATTGCCGACAAGGGTGACCAGATTGTGTTCGTCGATAGGCTGAGTGATGAGAGGCTGCTTTGATGTGGCCTGTGCAAACAGGGGGACACTGCTCACCAGAACGAAGATCAAGAAATTGACCGGGGCAATCGTGAAAGTGGATTTTCGTGACCTGGGTTTGACCCGAGCCGCTTTCGTCTTCCTGGCCATGGTTACTCCTCTCGTGGTCGTACTGGGAACTGCTGCGGACACGCCCGACTCTACTTGTATAAATCGGAAACGAAGGGGAAAAGACGACAGACGAAATATTTCCGCCGGCTCTGTCGTCTTTTTCCTGTCATTTCCGATATAGCTAGTAGAAGACCAGGGCGCCCATCGCACTTCTGGGCAGCGTTTCGATGCAGGGACGGATCGTCGGCGAATTACGGTTCGTGCGGTGCTGGTGTGTGCGATGGGGGAGAGGTGTGATGGCACCATCTAGCTTTCGGAGATTAGACAAGAAGGTACTCCTGAAGATGCTGTCGGACCTGGCGTTGTCATCGAAGAACAACCGGACAACCGCTGACGAACCAGAAAAGAAAGGCCGAGTCGAATCAGTACTGCTAGAAGAGTGTCCTTCCGAAACCCAGAGATAGCTGCTAGAGCATCGAAATGAGCAAACTGGCTTCCCTGCCCCGTTTTCGTGAACGAAAGAAACGGAATTCCGTCCCGAAAGAGCGAACACAGGCACTCGCGGGGTGCCGCGCTAAAAGCCACTTGCCAGTTCACGATTTTCCACTAGAATTGGCTACCTTTACCAAGCCAGGACCCGGCAACTATCTGCGAGCGAGGAGACTGCCGTGGAGATGCAGTCAACTCTGTCCTTACTCTTCGAGTCCGCCAAGCGTGGCGACGCGTCGGCGGCTGATGCGCTGTTTACTGCCCTTTACTCCGAGTTGCACCGGATGGCAAAGCGTGAATTGGCGCGGCAGGGGATTCCAGTAAGCCTTGGAGCTACGACGCTGCTGCACCAGGCGTACATCGAGATGGCAGCGAAAGAAGGCACCTCCTTCGCCGACCGCGCCAGATTTATGGGGTATGCCGCGCGCGTGATGCGGGGACTCATCATCGACCACGCCCGGAGTCGCCGCGCCCAGAAACGCGGTGGGCAATTCGAGCTTACTTCCGTGGAGAGCGACCTCGCGAATGCCGCCGCCGGTCGCGAACTGAGCCGGATCAGCGAAGCTCTGGACGAGTTGGCCAAGGCCGAGCCACCCTTGGCCCAACTCGTTGATCTGAAATTCTTCTGCGGGCTGACCTTTGCGGAAATCGCCGGCCTGAGAGGGGTCTCGGAGCGGACCGTACAGCGGCAATGGGAGAAAGCGCGCATCTATTTGCACCGCAGCATTCGGGCGAATTTGGAGATCTGAGGAAGCATGTCCACACTGAGTCCCGGACAGTGGCAGGAGATCAGCCCTTACCTAGATCGTGCCCTCGCCATGCCCGAGGAGGAGCGCGGGGCTTGGCTGCAGTCGTTCCGTTTAGAAAAACCGGAACTTGCAGAAGTGTTGCAGCAGTTGCTGGAAGAACACCGCGCGCTGGCGGACGAACATTTTCTGGAACGAAATCCCATTCGTGTTGCCAATGGCCTGTCGTTACTCGACCAGAAAATCGGAGCATACAGGCTGATATCGCTGATTGGCCAAGGAGGGATGGGCAGCGTATGGCTGGCCGAGCGAAGCGATGGGCGCTTCGAGCGTCGAGTGGCCGTCAAGTTTCTGCGATTTGCCATGGACTCCGGAGTGGCGGCCGAGCGGTTTAAGCGGGAGGGCAAGATACTCGGCCAGCTAACGCATCCTCATATAGCGGAACTGGTGGATGCCGGCGTGACGGCGAACGGAGAACCCTATCTGGTTCTGGAGTACGTGGAAGGGCAACCGATCGATCAGTATTGCGATCAGCGCAAACTCGACGTGGAGACGCGCATCCGCCTTTTTCTTGATGTGATCGATGCGGTGGCCCATGCACACGCGAATTTGGTTGTTCACCGCGACATCAAGCCTTCCAACGTGCTGGTCGGAAACGATGGCCGAGTGAAACTTCTGGACTTCGGCATCGCCAAGCTGCTCGAAGAAGAAGCAAATCCCGCGTTGACGTTGCTCACAATTGATGGAAGGGCGGCGATGACTCCTCAATTTGCCGCACCTGAACAAGTGACTGGCGAGAGCATCACCACAGCGACGGACGTGTATGCCTTGGGAGTCTTGCTGTATCTTCTGTTGACTGGACAACATCCCGCAGGCGAAAGACTGCACTCGACGGCTGAGCTCGTTAAGGCCATCGTGGACTGCGAGCCCTCGCAGCCGTCTGACGCAACCCGTTCCGCAGGGGCTAAGGAGCTGGCCGAGAAGCGAGCTTCGACGCCGGACAAACTGCGGCGGCAGTTGCGCGGCGATCTGGACACGATCGTGGGCAAGACGCTGAAGAAGAATCCCGCGGAACGCTACCCATCCGTCACTGCTTTGGCCGACGATCTGCAGCGGTTTCTACGCCATCAGCCCATTACCGCGCGTCCCGACACCATTGGCTATCGCACCGCCAAATTCGTGCGGCGGAACCGCACGGTGGTGACGTTAACTGCCACTGCCATTGCGCTTGTGATTGGCAGCCTCGCCACAGGACTGTATGTGGCTAATCGCGAGCGAAAGATTGCGGAACGCCGGTTCGCAGAAGTGCGTCAGATGGCCAACAAGTTCATTGCACTCGACAACGACATTAGAGGTTTGCCGGGTTCGACCCAAGTGAGACTGCGGATGGTCTCAGATTCGCTGGAATATCTAAGTTCGCTCAGTAGCGACGCAGCTGTTGACAACGACCTGGCCCTGGAAATCGCCTATGCGTATGTACGCGTAGCGCATGCTCAGGGCGATCCGACATCGCCCAACCTCGGCCAGTTCGCGGAAGCGGAAGCAAGTCTTGACAAAGCACAGAACTTCGTCGAATCCGTATTAAGAGTCGATCCGCGGAACAGCAGAGGATTGTTCATAGCCGCGACTATTGCACATGATCGTATGGAGTTGGCCGACAGCCGCGGTGATCACGCAGAAGGGTTATTGAAGCACGCCGCGAGTACCGCTTCGCTCGTCGAGCAATTCCTGAGTACCCACCCCACCGAATTCCACGACCTTTACAGCATGAGATATTTCTATTCAAACGTCGCTGACGCCTATTACGACGCGAGGCATTTTAATGACGCGATTCGATATTGCCAGCGGGGTCTGGACGTCCCGTTGCCGAGTACCCTAGGGAAAGGTTTTATCCTTACGGTGTTGGGATCCGCGCGTTGGCAGTTGGGGGATCTGGATGGCGCCCTGAAAACTACTCAGGAGGCGATTGAGCTGGAAAAAGCCGAAGCTTCAGGTGGACACGCTTCGCTGCGCATTAATCTGGCGAACGGATACGACTTGGAAGGCATGATCCTGGGGCGGGCGGATGCAGAACCAAGCCTCGGCCGGACTCGCGAAGCGGTCGCCGATTTTAAAAAAGCCTTGGATATTGCGGAGGATCTTACAAATAAGGATTCGGCCGATTACCTGGGCCGGCATAGCGTCGCGGTGTTCGGGTTGGAAACGGGCAACCTTCTCAGGCACAAAGATCCAAAAAGCGCCGTGGTAGTTTACGATCACTCCCTTGCGCACATACGAGAAGCCCAGCCCAACGCTAGCACGCAACGGGATGAAGCTGAGTTGCTGGCGGGTTCGTCTTACGCGCTCCGCTGGATCGGCCGGGAAGACGATGCGAAGCAGCGCGTGGTTCGCGCTCTGGAACTGTTGCACGCGGCACAGCGATACCCCACAGACAAGGTCGAACCGATGAGCGACACTTACGATGCTCTGAGAGCGCAGGCTGACGACTACGCGGAAACCGGCCAAACGGCCGCAGCAATCGAGGCCTATCGGCAACTCTTGGACAAAATCGTGGCGTGGGGCCCTGATCCACAGAATGACCTACGAGATGCGACCTGCATTTCACGAACCTGGACGGCGCTTGCCTACCTCCTGCGCCGCGCCGGTCAACCCGAGCAAGCCGGTCGTTTGGAAGCACAGCGAACAGACCTGTGGAACCGTTGGAATGGAAAAGTGCCAAATGCTCAAGTGCTACTCCGTCAATCGTTAAATCAGGTTGCCTCGCGCAAGGCGTTCCTCGGTGTGTCCGAGCATCAGTGAGAAGCGGCTTGCCCAGCCATTGCTCCCTGCCCGCATTGCTGACGCCGTGACCGTTGAAGTTGGCGGAATTCTGTCGCCAAGTCCTTGCCGAACTGCATCCCGCAGCAAACACGCCTCGTTAGAAGTCTGCGATCCAGGAACCAAGGAGCTAATGCGGAGTGGCGAGAAGCATCGCGGTTTCTGGAGCGGGCGATGGGAATCGAACCCACGTCCGAAGCTTGGGAAGCTTCTATACTGCCATTGTACGACGCCCGCTCGGTTGGTTTTTGATTATACCTAAAGTGCGGAGTGAGCGTACAGTGGGCGGTTTTTGCGCGCGCCCGGGCGGTGCGGAGTGGTGCTTACTTGTGCTGCGCAACGCTTTCACGATGCGTTCTCCGGTGATTCTGGGTTTGCGCGGGTGGCGGAGGCGTGCGGGGCGGCGGGTTACACGATTGAGGATCCGGAAGAGGCGCTGCCGGTGTTGCGGGAGGCGCTGGCGAACAAGGGGCCGGCGGTGGTGCAGGCGGTCGTGGACGCGAACGAGCCGCTGCTGCCAGGGAAAATTACCACCGAGCAAACGGTGAAGTTTACGGAATCATTGGTGCGGGGCGAGCGGGACGGATGGCAAATTTTCAAGAATGTGATGGAAGAAAAAGTGCGTGAGGTAATCTGAGCTTTGGGCAAGACGGAAACCGTCGCTGAGGGAATGGCGCGGAAGTGAGCGGGACTATTCGCTGACGATTTTCTCGAGGGAACCAAGGCGCGTGACCAAGGGCCGGAGGTTTTCCTCGCTCATCTGCCGGGCGCAGCCTTCCACAACGCGACGACCGCGCTCAAATAAAATGTGGCGGTAGGCGGAGTCCTTGGTGGTAATGGCAATGTCGCCAAAGGCGCGCAGGAGACGCATGCTGACGGCCAGGTCCGATTTGGAGTACATGCGAATTTGTTCGAAGGCGGAGTCGACCAAGCCTTCGAAATCGATCCAGGAAATACTGACGCGGGCCACGCCTCTTAGATCGTAAAGGCGGGTGTCCGGGGTTTCTCTGGCAGCGACGCGGATGAGGATGCGGCTCAACTGATCGACACAACCGACCGCGGTGGTGGGATCGTTGACGGCGGGCGAAATGGCTTTGAGGGCGATGTCGACGATGCGCAGAACGCCGAACTCGACATCCTGCTGCAGGGTGCGAGTGGGGCCAAAGTCGAAGGCGGCGCGGAAGTCATCCGTTAGGCCGGGGGTGACGCGGTCTCCTTTGTTGATCATCAGCAAAGGAGTGCCGGCGGGGACAAACTGGCCGACGCGGCGGGTGACTTTGAGTTTTACGCGGTGGGATGCCGCCAAGGATAAGAGCTGCTTGAGATCGACGAAGCGGATGTAGCCGGAGACGGTGCTGGGGATGGACGTATCCCAGACGGGCGGAGTGAGGGAGTCGGCAGTTTCGAGATGAACGTCGCGGCGAAGGAGGGGCATGACGTCGTCGAGGACGGCTTCGGTTTCGGAGGCGATGCGGTCGACGATGTGATTGACGCTGATGGCCTGGGAAATGTGGTGAATGAAGAAGAGCAGCAGGGCGACACAGACAATGACCAATATGATGGCGCCCATGACGGTGACAACGGGAGCGAAGGGTTCGGGGCGGGAGTGTGCGGCGGGAAGAGCGGCCATGCAATAGAGGAAGGTGCCGAGGAAGATGCCGAGGGTCCACTGGGTGACCCGATCGCGGACAAAGCTGACGATGATGCGCGGGGAAAACTGCATGGAGGCAAGGGTCAGGGTCATCAACATGATCGCGAACACGATGGAGACCACGGTCATGGTGGAAGTGGCGATGTCGCTGAGAATGACTTGGGCGACGGTGGGATCGGAGTGGGAAAAAAAGAGGACGCGAGGGGCCCAGTCGCCGATCTGGGGCATGGTCTCTTCGACCCAGGAGAGCACCGCGCCGAGACAACCGAGGAGTAAGGCGATGACCAAGGGGCGAACCAGGAATCCACCACGGAGGTTGTATAGGGTTTTGTGAAAGAGAAGGCGAAGACGTTCGATCACGGCGTTTTCGAGATGAAGACCGAGCGAAGGATGTGGAGTTGCACGGCGAGGAAACTGTAACACAGGAGACGAAGGGGTCAGTAGGAAAACCGGATTGTGGGACGGAGCGGAAAAGAGTGGAGAGTGCATTCTAAAAAAATGCAGGAGACTTCAGGGGCTGAAGCCCAACTTCTCTTCCCGATCAGTTGCGTGGCGGCTGAAGTCGCTACCTCCTGAAGAGAAATGCTGAGAAGCGAAACGACCGGGATTCCACATGCAGACTACGATGTGGGACATTTGGACTGCAACGGCGCCGAAGAGAGATTGCGGCGTACGATCGTAGGAGCCCCACCCTTCGCAAAAGGCGCGAAGAATGGGCCACCCTCAAGTTCATGGGGATGGTGACGTAACGTGAGAGCCAAGAGGGATCCCTCGCTTCGCTCGGGAGGGGAAACGGTGGCAGGTGATTAGGTGGTCGTTGACTATGCCGGTGGCTTGCATGAACGCGTAGCAGATGGTCGGGCCAACAAAACGGAAGCCGCGCCGGAGAAGTTCTTTGCTCATGGCGATGGAGAGAGGCGTTTTGGTGGGTAGCTGTTTTTGACGCTTCCAGTGATTCTGAATTGGAGAGCCGCCGACGAACTGCCAAATGAATTTGTCGAAGCTGCCAAATTCTTCCTGGACGCGCAAGAAGGCCCGGGCGTTGGAGATGGTGGAAGCAATCTTCAGTCGATTGCGGACGATGCCGGGATCGCGAAGAAGGGCGCGAACTTTGTTGCTATTGAAGCGGGCGACTTTGGCGGGATCAAAGTTGCAGAAGAGTTCGCGGTAACACTGGCGCTTTTGCAGGATAGTGTCCCAACTGAGGCCAGCCTGGGCGCCTTCGAGGATCAGGAATTCAAACCAGCGGTGATCGTCGTGGACTGGGACGCCCCATTCTTCATCGTGATATTTGGAATTGAGTGGATTGGAAGCCCAGGGGCAGCGGACGATGTTATCACCATTTTCGCGCGCGCGCGTCATGAGTCACTTTTTCAGGATGGAGTGGATGATGAGGGTGTTGCCGCCGAGGAGAATGGGATCGGAAGTGAGTTCGCGGGTCCAACGATCCTGACGGCGGGCTTCCGGGGTGAGCGCCGCGACCAGACGAATCACCATGGTGATGGGGAAATAGAGCCATTGATTCCCTTTTATGCGGTCGCGGTAGACGCCCTGAATTTCGAAACCGTTGAGCTCGAGATAGTAGCGCAGTTCGTTATAGCCGATGGGATTGGCGTGTACAGCAATTTCGTTTTTGCCTGCGGTGTCGTAGGCAATCTGGGCCTTGAATTTGTTGGACAGCGGCTTGAAGTGCGAGGTATAGCCGAAAACCAGCCACTTCAGACGTTCTTCGACATTCATGATGTTAGGAACGCTGATGACCAGGTGGCCATGGGGCTTGAGCAGGCGACGATATTCGCGGAAGGCCTGGGGAGGCGAATCGATGTGCTCGAGACCGTCGAGAGAAGTGATGTAGTCGAAGGACTGGCTGGCATAAGGGAGCGTGCCACTCAGATCGCCCTTCTTGATTTCCGCGTTGTCGAGGCGGAAGAGTTCGTCGTAGAGATCGCATGCGCGCACATCGAAACCAGCGGCCATGAGGCGCTCGACCAATGCGCCCTCCCCGGCGGGACAATCCAAGATCAGGCCGCGCGGGAGCGGGTTCAGAATGCTCAGAACGGTCTCATGCAAGCCGGGGCGAGACATGGCCGCTGGCCCGCGTTCGCCCGCTAATAAAGGAGGGTGATCCGCCGGCTTCACTCGCCGGGAAGGAGCGGATTGAGTTGTCGCCAAGTGTGAGGTTCCTTAAAGCGTACGCTTGCCAGCTACGCAGTTAGCGGACATGCCGCTCGAGCGCTTTGGTGATCTGATCTTTGGGTACCGCGCCGACAATCTGCTCGACCACCTGGCCGTCTTTGAAGACCAACAGAGTTGGGATGCCGCGGATGTTGAAGCGACCCGCCGAGTTCATGGCCTCGTCGACATTGAGCTTGGTGACCTTGAGCTTGCCGGCGTAATCCTGGGCGATTTCGGCGACGGTGGGCGCCAGCATGTGACACGGACGGCACCACTCGGCCCAAAAATCGACCATGACCGGTTGAGCCTTGCTGGCGGTAAGCACCTCCGCCTCGAAGTTTCCGTCATTCACTGCCAAGATATTCTCAGCCATAGAGTTCGTTATTCCTCGACCGGCTGCAACGTAGCAGCCGCTTTCCCTAGTCAATTAGATGATGGAAGTACGGTTTGGTTTCTCGCTGCATAAGCAGCCTCATATAGTTTCGCATATTCCGCGGCAGAGGTGTTCCAGGAAAAATCCTTAGCCATACCGTTGAGCTGGATGCGTTTCCAAACACCTTCCTGGGAATAATATTGAAGCGCCAGGCGGACGGCATGAAGCAGTTCCGGGCCGGAGTACTCCCCGAACTTGAAACCGGTGCCGGTGCCGTGCTGTAGGTCGAAATCGTCGACGGTGTCGTCGAGACCGCCAGTGGCGCGAACGACGGGAACGGTGCCGTAGCGCAGGCTGTAGATTTGATTGAGGCCGCAAGGTTCGTAACGCGAAGGCATCAAGAAGATGTCCGCGCCGGCTTCGACCAGGTGAGCCAAACGATTGTCGTAGGCAATCACGGCGCCGACTTTGCCGGGGAAATCGGTGGCCAAGGCGCGAAACAGATCTTCGTAGCGGCGGTCACCGGTGCCGAGCAGGGCGAAGAGTAAGTCTTCCTGGAGCAGGTCGCGAGCGACTTTGGCGATTAGGTCAAAACCTTTTTGGTCGGCGAGGCGGGAAACCATGGCGAGGATGGGGCGATTGGGGTTGTCCTTGGCGAGCTTGAATTCATCGAGCAGAGCTTCCTTGCAGATGCGTTTGCCTGCCAGGTCTTTGGCGGAATACTTCATGGGGATGAGCTTGTCCCGCTCCGGACTCCACTCAGAATAGTCGACACCGTTGAGGATGCCCTGGAGTCGATTGGCGCGCATGCGAACGACGCCTTCGAGGCCGAAGCCAAACTCGGAGGTTTGGATTTCCTCGGCGTACTTGCGGCTGACGGTGGTGAGGTAGTCCGAATAGACCAAGCCGCCCTTGAGGAAATTGACGCTGCCAAAAAATTCGACGCCGCCGGGATGGAACACGCCGGTGGGAATACCTGCGCGATCGAGCGCGGCGCGGGGAAACATGCCGTGGTAACCCATGTTGTGAATGGTGAAGACGACCGGGATGTCGCGGACGGCGGGATCATCACCGTAGGAGGTCTCGAGTAAGACCGGCACCATGGCGGTTTGCCAATCGTGGCAATGAAAGATGTCGGGCAGCCAGATTTGTTTGGCTAATTCGATGGCGGCGCGGGAAAACTCGACGAAGCGCTCGGCGTTGTCGGGGTATTCGCGGCTGTGGTCTCCGTAGAGGCCTTCGCGGTCGAAGTAAAAAGGATCCTCGAGAAAGAAGTAGCGCACGCCGCGGTGGACGCCGCCATTGGTGATGGCGGGAAAGCGAAGGCGGGTGCCCAGGGGAATGGTCATACTGCGCATATCGACGGACTCGGGTTTTATGCCGCGATACTGCGGGAGGAAGACCGCGACGTCGTGGCCCGCTTTGACTAGCGCGCGCGGGAGGGCCTCGATGACGTCGGCCAATCCCCCGGTCTTTGCGTATGGAAGAGCTTCGGATGCCACGAAGAGTATGCGCATAGTGGGAACGAAATTCCTACGCTATCGGAGCAAGGGGGAAGCGTCAAGTTCCGTGGGGAGTTAAAGACCTTCGACGATACGAATGTCGCGGTCGACGGAACCGACGAGGAGCTTTGCGGCGGATTGGTAGCGGGAGCTTTCGAAGGTGGCGATGGCCTTCTCCACGGATTCGAATTCAATGACGACGGTGCGCTGCTGGAGACCGGACTCGTAGGTTTTCGTTGGGAGGCCACGGACTAGAAACTTCCCTCCCCCGGCTTCGATGGCGGGACCGGCGATTTTGCCATATTCGGCCAGCGGCGCGGGATTCGTGACCGAGCGATAAATTGTGATCCAATAGCCCTTGGCCATGAGAGGACCTCGTTTGGTGAGAGTCGATGAGAGTTGTAGCATACGTCAAGGAAAAATTGACACGGGAAGTGTGGAGGCAAGACGCAGAGAACCAAGAGGGATCCCTCGCGTTACTTGGGATGACGTGGTTGTTATTTGGGGGCAAGACGCGGGGAATGGAGGGATGGAGGCGACAAGTTGTGGTGAAAATGTCGTTGTGAGGGGTTCGCGATATCGCGAACCCCTCACGCGGCGCAGGGCCCGTGATTCCTCGGGGGGCAACATCATGAAAAGTTTAGTAGTCCAAAGGCGATTAGAGTGGGCTGCAGTTGTTTTTGTGACTGCGGCTGTTTATCTGCTTGGTTCGATGGCGCTGTACGCTCAGGGAGCCGGCGCGTTGAGTGGTCCGGCTGGCAACACGGTAAAGCAGAAGATTCCGGCTGGAACGATTCTGCCGATTGTGCTGGCGACGCGGATCTCCTTCGCGAAAGCAAACGCAGGCCAAACTGTGGATGGCAAGATTGCGCAGGACGTGCCATTGCCCGATGGCTCGAAAATCCGCAAGGGATCAGCGGTTCAGGGACATGTTGTAGAGGTGAGCGCAGGCGCGAATGGGCCGCAGGTGACGATCCGATTTGACCAGGTGCGCCTGGGGGACGAGTGGATTCCGGTGGTGACGGACCTGCGGGCGATCGCTGGATTTATGACTATTCAACAGGCGTATGTCCCTATCGAAGCGCCCGGGGAGGGCTCGCCCTACGATTGGCTGCCGAGAAACCAGATTGGAGGAGATTCCGTGTATGGTGTGGGAGGACCGGTCACCAGCGCGGAGGATCCTTCGAAAGTCATCGGCAAAGCCGTAGATGACGGAGTATTGGTGGAGGTTAGCGCGAAGCAAGGGACCCCGTGCAGAGGTGCGATCGAGAACAATGATCGTGCGCAGGCGATGTGGGTTTTTTCTGGCGATGCATGCGGGGTGTATGGAATTGAGCATTTGCGAATCGCTCACGCCGGCAGGACGAATCCGCAAGGGCAGATCGTGCTGGTGGCGGAACGGACGAATCTGAAGCTTAGCAATGGGGATGGGTTACTGCTGCGAGTGCAATAAAGCGGACCGCGACGTTTTGAACGCGGTGTGGAGTCTGGGTGAGGCAAGTACACGCTACCAGTGAAGTTTGCTCTCCGCGTTGTTCTTTAAGCGCAGCTCGCTGCTGCAACCTCGCTACTTGTGGCCACCTCCACCGTGGAAGCCACCACCCATACCATGAAATCCCCCAAACCCGTGAAAACCGCCATGACCGCCGAATTTCGAACCACCGAACTTACCACGCGCGCTGTAATGAGCGGAATAATGAACACCGCGACCGAGGTTCGCGGCAGCACTATAATGCGCCTCGGGTCCCCAGGTAGCGCCTGAAGTTGGACTGAAATGATGGTAGTAGTGAGTGCCCCAGAAGAAGGGCGCGCCGAAGATGCACCAGGGGGAATAGAAGCCCCACCCAAAGGAACTGTAGAAGATGCCATTGGCGGGAATGAAAGTGTAGGCGCCAAACCAGGGATCCCAATACCAACCGTCGCCGAACCAGCCGAATCCCCCGTAGGAATAGGTTGGGGCATAGTCCGCATTGGCTTCGGCGAGATAGGAAGAACGAAGGCTGGCCCAGCGATATAGATCCTCCGCCTGGATTTCCTTGATGTCGAACTTTTGACTCTGAAAGATTCGCTGCCGTTGAGGACAACCATGTGCCCGCTGACAACCTTGATGGAACGGTTGCCGTCGAAGATTCTGGCCTCGCCATCCAGCACGCGTACGATGTGGAGATCTGCGTTGAAGTTGTAAAGCCCGGCCTTAGCAAACTCGGTGGGAACACCGTCCTCCAGGACACGCAAATTCGTTTCCGCGTGAACCTCCGTGACTTCGACGAAAGCCTCCCCGTGTTCCAAAGAGACGGCTACAGCGGTCGGGTTGGAGGAAATCATGCGGACTACGCCCGTAGGGCCTAAACGGAAAAAAGCTCCAGGAGTTAATAGGACTTCCGCTTTTCCGTCCTGGGTAGCCAGCGTTTGGCCTGGATCGACACTGACTTGGCCGGTGGATGCGGGAGTAACCGGTTGCGAGCCGAGAGTTACCTGGCCTTCTACATAATTAATGGTACCGGGACGGGCTAAGTCGTGCTGGTCTGCGGAGCGGGCGGGCAAAACAGGGACGACAAAGGTAACCAGGCAAGCCGCGAGAAATATCGACGATTTCATGACGCGCTCCTATCAGGGCCGCGACGCCTGGCTATACCTCATAAAGGGCAGGAAATCGCAAACCTGTGTTCGCGCCTGAGGCAATTAGTGACAGTAAGTAAGATGCGTGGCTGTGTGATTTGGTGCGAAACACGGAACGGTGACACCGGCCTGCGCGCGTTAGATCTTTTCGGAGGCTTTGGCTCCAAATTTGTGGCCCTGCAGCACTTCCACATCATCGATGAAAGCGATCATCGCGTATTTGTGAAAGTAGTTGTCGGATATGTGCTGAAGAATGCGGTGGGCAATTTCTTGGGTAGCGATGATCTCGATTTTGACGTTACCGGATTCCCCGCGGCGGGGTCGAATGCCCCTGGCGCCTTCGCCGCGAACAGTGTAAATGGTGTACCCGGTAGCGCCAAGCTCCTGAACTTCTTTGCAGAGCCGGTACTCGACGTCATTGTCACCGATAATCACGATCCGCTTCATGAGGTAAGTGTGCATGAGTAATGCCTCTTTACTCTTCGATTTTGTGCTCTTCGATCTTGTTGTAAAGCAGGCGACGATTAATCTGGAGACGATTGGCAGCTTCGGATTTGTTGCCACTGGAATCGCGCAGAGCCCGACGGATCAGACGCTTTTCGAGTTCGGCAATGGATTTATGGAATGGAAGGTCAAGTAAGTCGATTTCGAACTGGCGCGAGTTATTGGACGGCTCGGTTTTAATGGGAAAATGCTCGGGCATGATCACGCGTCCGCGAGCCATGAGGACCGCGCGTTCGACCATGTTTTCCAATTCGCGGACATTTCCTGGGTACGAATAATTCTGCAGCATGAGAATAGCTTCGTCCGTGAAACCAACGATATCGAAGCCATTCTTCCCGCTGTACAGCCGGAGGAAATGTTCGGCGAGTGGAACGATGTCGGAACGACGCTCGCGGAGAGAGGGGATTTGCACGCGAACGACATTGAGGCGGTAATACAAATCCTCGCGGAACACTCGTTCGCGGACGGAGGCTTCCAGGTCGCGATTGGTGGCAGCCAGTACGCGGAAATTGCCAACCATGGTTTCCGTACCGCCGACACGTTCGAAGGTGCGTTCCTGAAGGACGCGGAGAAGCTTGGATTGCAGCGCGGGAGAAAGTTCACCAATTTCGTCGAGGAAAATGGTTCCACCTTCGGCGCTTTCGAAACGGCCGGTCTTGCGGGCGACCGCGCCGGTGAAGGCACCACGCTCATGACCAAAAAGTTCAGTTTCCAGGAGGCTCTCTGGAAGGGCTGCGCAATTCACCACAACGAAAGGCTTGGTCTTGCGCTGGCTGTAGTTATGAATGGCCTCGGCGACAAGTTCTTTTCCGGTGCCGGATTCACCGCAGATCAACACAGTTGAGTCCGTTTCGGCCACTTTGCCAATCATGATAAAGACGTCGAGCATGGGGCCGCTGGTGCCGATTAAACGACCAGCGCTCGAGATGTAGGACACTCCGGACTGAGAATGAAGGCGGATGACCTCGCGGTTGAGGCTGGAGTGGTCAAGGGCGCGCTCGGCAGTGATCACGATTTCGTCCAAATCAAAAGGCTTGGTGACGAAGTCGTAGGCGCCCAGGCGAATCGCTTCAATGGCGCTGTGACTGGAACCGTAGGCGGTCATGATGATGACCGGAATGGAAGCTAAGGGTGGATGATCGCGGAGATATTGAAGAAGACGCTCGCCCCCAACTTCGGCCATTTTCCAATCGCTGAAAATGAGGTCGGGAATCGTGGTGTTCAGGAGATCGATGGCAGTAGAGCCATCATCGGCTTCCAGCGCAAGGTATCCACGAGCGGTAAGGATTTCCGCCAAAGTTTTGCGAAGATTGGCTTCGTCGTCAACGATCAGTATGGTGTTGGCCATTGGGAAGAAGTTGAGTGTCCGCCTCCTAGGACGTGAGCGAAGTTGGGATGGTCACACGGACGCTGGTGCCGCGCCCCTCATGGCTATCGATCTGGATGTCACCACCATGAGCGCGAACCAGTTCGTGAGAAATGGATAAGCCCAGCCCAGTGCCGGAAGGCTTGGTGGTGAAGAAGGGGTCGAAGACATGGCCCAGGTCCGCGGAGTTCATGCCCTTTCCGGTGTCTTGAAATTCCACACAAACGCCTGAGACCTTGTCGTTGCTGTTGGAATGAGCGGCGACCGTGACGGATAGGGTACCACCATCGTCGGCCATGGCTTCGAGAGCATTTTGGATGATGTTGTCGAAGACCTGGGCCATGCGATCCTTGTCGATGAGACTCAACAAATGCCTCTTAGGAAGATTGGTCATCAACTGGACGCGACGAGTAAGCGCAAATTCTTCAAAGGAGTGAATCCGTTCACGCACCAAGGTGCGCAAATCGACGGGTTCAAGTTCGAGTTGAATCGGCCGGGCGAAATTGAGCAAGCGATTGACGATCCCGTTGAGACGCTCTATTTCTTCCAGTGCGATAGAGCAGGACTCTTTGACTTTTGGATCGATCGCATCGCGACGGGACATCTGCACGCGAAGACGGATCGTTGCAAGGGGATTGCGGACCTCGTGAGCGACGCCGGCAACCAAGCGACCGAGACTGGCAAGGCGCTCCGCGTGGCGGAGTTGACCTTCCATCTGCTTCTCATATTCGATTTTCTCTTTCAGAGTCTTGCCCAGACGATTGATGGCTTGCACGACATGCTGGATCTCCGAAGGTTCATTCGCGGTGTCGATGCGCGAGGAAAGATTTCCCTCCAGGGCATGGAGCCCATTTTCGATTTTGCGGACACCACCTTGGAGACTGCGGATTACCAGGAGCGTTAAGAAAACGCTGGCCAAAGCGGCGAACGCCAAACCGGCGGTAATCAAATAGGCATGGAAACGGTTTGCGCCGGGAGCGTCGGAAAGGCGCCGCAAGGCCCAGGCGCTACCGACAACAGTGTAGCCTTCACGAATAGGAATGGCGCTAACGAGGAGAATGCCGCTAGGAGTGGACACGGATTTTACCGACGTTTGCCGTGAGCTGACGGCGTTGCGAGCGGTTTGCAGAACGGCCTGATGGTCGCTATCGGAGGAGCCGTTTCTGGAAGCTTCTAAGGAAGCTTCGCGGGACGGGTAGAAACCACCCAGAAGAATGTCTTGAGAGGAGGAATAAAACCCGCCGGAAATTTCCTCACGATTCTGGAGAACGATGCGGCTGACGAGAGCCATCACTTCCTGAGAAGTAGTGGCGCCGGGATTATCCAGGGGAGCCTGCTGCCTGTTCAGGCGCGCGGCGTCGGCGCGGTCTTCATATTCCTGAGCGAGATTCTGTGCGGCTTCCGTGAGACGCTTTTCCTGTGTGCCCACAACAGCGGACTTGGTGTAGCGGAGGGTGGCGATGATGGCGAAGAGAACGGCTACGGAAAGAATGAAGACCAGGGTACCGAGCAGGGTCACCTGCCAGCGGAAACTCATCTTGGAAAGTGAAAGCTTGAACGGCAGAGAACCGCCTCTCTCTCCGTCACCTGATTCCATGATAGCAATTTTCAAGGCAGGATCGCGCGGTTTCGGGGCAGGCTCGCCAATAAGGTGGGTCCGATCCTGGCGTTTTATCATTCAAGAGTTCGCGCGATGGGTTGCGTACCATTTGCGACAGACGTGCTCAGCAGAATCTGCACCCGCTAAAGCGGCCTGCGCAAGTTCGGAAGCGTCTTCCAGAACGGCATGGCGGTAAGCGTAGCGGGCTTGCCGATAAAAGGCGTCGCCCCAAGAAGTGATCTTGCGGACCTGAGCGCGATCCTCGGAAGGCAAGGTGCCACGTTCCAGAATCCAGTGGATCCTGGACAGAACGAACTCTCCGCGAGCCAAATCCTCTTCGACATGACTTAATTCGGGGTTCGCGTCCGAATGTTGAGGAGGCGGAGGCACCAGGGAAGGCAGTGTGGCATCGGATCGGAGTGTGCGGGTGATAAGAATTTCGACTACGCGCGAGAGGCTGCCGGAAGCTTCAGCGAACTCTTTCGCGCTGATGAAGTCATCCACAGAGAAACGAGAGAGTGCCTGAACGTAAGTGTGCTTGGCTTCTTCGAGAAATTGGCTGATGCCGGGGACCCGGTGTTTGATGATGTGCAGATAGGCCAGAATTGCCTGGATGCGGTGAATGCTATCGAAGGCAAGACCGATGCAGCGAGAAGCATTTCTGGTAGCGCTTACGGCACCGTGCCGGACTGATGATTCCAGTGGGGCCAGGGATGCAGATGCAACAGGGGTAGTGGTGACCTGCATCCCTGGTTTGCCTTTTCTGAGGGCAGGCAAAACCGCGTGTGTAAGCGGATTCACGTTATTTCGTTCCATGCGACAAAATGGAGGGGAGCACGTACGGTTCCAAGCCTTTGGAGCGCCTCAGGCATCTTATAAGTGTCCATAGACTCAATAAATTGAACGAACCGTGGCAATCTCTGACGGATCGATTTGTAAAGAAAGCGAACGGGTAGTGTGAAGAAAGCGAACCGGCGGGTCCGGCGTGCAGCGCGAGCTAGTTATTCTGGTTGACACAACCGGCAGCAAGGGTCCGCAGGTGACAGCGGGCACAGACAGGGGCGGGCCGAATCTGCAAAGCTGCAGCGATGTTTAAGCTGATCGTCCGCTGGACCGCACGGATAAGCGCGGTTTTAATCGCGGTGGCGTTCTTCGCGTTCGCCGCAGGCGAGCCGATGGGCTCGTTCGCGTCCATTTCCTTGAAGGACCGAATTGGGATGGCGCTCTTGTTGGGAGCAATCGTGTCGATGGTGCTGGCTTGGAAGTGGGAACTTCCTGCAGCATTGGTATCGCTGTTTGCACTGGGAGCTTTCACGGCGGTCGTACACATGAACCGGTATGAGGTGATGGTAGCTCTGGTGATACCGAATCTTTTGTTCCTGATGGATTGGAAACTGCGGCGCTCTCATTCGATACTAGTCTCGAAGACCAGCTAAGGCGCCGGACAAGCGCGACCTGGCAGACTACTTCTTCGACAAGGCACGCACGTAATTCACGACATTCCAAATCTGGGCGCTGCTCATGCGGCCTTCTTCGCCGCTCATCTGGCCTTTGCCTTTGTCGATGATGGTAAAAATCTCGCCGTCTGACATGGATTTCAGGGAATCGGGATTGCGGTAGTCGCGCAGCTGTAACTTCATATCGCCGGCGAGATCGCCATCACCGGCTCCGGTCTTTCCGTGACACATCGCGCAATCGGTGCCATAGCTCTTCTTGCCGGCAGCCAGCGATGCTGGAGTGGGCTTAGTTGGATTAACAAGTTTGCCGGCGTCTGCTGTCGGCGCTGCGGCCGCCGCAACCGGCTTTTCCTCCACGGCTTTTTGGGGATCCTGTAGAAACGAGTGCCAAAGAATTAGAGAGACACACAGAAAGATTAGACGCATGCCCGCCTCCCCTTCGGACTCCATCCGTCGACGATCCGGGCCGAAGCTGTGGAGAGTATATGCCCGTGGCGCGAGCCTGATGGGATTTCTTTGGGATGGCGGTTCCAGTTTCGACACAGTTGATGTGCAGGAGGCCTATTTCTGTGATTTCGCGCCGAGGTTGGGCGTGTTCGACGTTGCGTCCGATGGGCAAAGATTTCTGGTGTTTGGCGATACCAGTTCGTTCAATGGCACGCCGCTGTTTATTGTTCAGAATTGGGACGCGAACCTGGCGCAGCACTAATGTAAGGTTGCACTTGGAGATGCAACAAGTCAGTTTCGCCAAGCCATGCCATCGGGATCCTTGATGGGCTGAATCAATCCGGTGACTGACAGGTCTTTCAGGTCAATGATATCGACCTTGTTGTCGCCACTGACGGCGACAAACGCCCGCGAGCCATCGGGCGGGATCAAAATGCCTTCGGCGCTATTTCCTAACTTCACGCGTTTGACTACTTTTCTGCTGCCCGTATCGACCACGATTACATTTCCAGTGCCCATATCGGAAATGAGGACCAACTTTCCATTCGGGGTAAACTTCACGCGGTTGGAACGCTTGGCGTCTATGGGAATAGTTTCGATGACCTTTTTCGCGGCGGTATCGATGATCGACACGGTGCCGTCGCCCGAATTGGCGGCCCAGACTTCTTTTCCATTCGGCGCGATGTCGATGCCCTCGGGACCTTTTCCGACGGGGATATCGGTCTTGGTCCAATGGCCGCCATCCCTGCTGGGTTCGACCGCGGTGACGGAATCGGAGTTCACGTTGGAGGTGTAAATGGCGCGAGTCTGCTTGGAAATGACCAGCATGTGGGTGCGATTCTGACCGATGTCCTGGATCCAATCGATTCTGTTGGTGGCGGGATCGTAGCGGCCGATTTTCTTGCTGCCTTCGGCGGTGAAATAAAACTTGCCGTCAAAGAAAGCGACGCCATGCGGACCGATCAGATCGCCGAAATCTTCACCGTGCGGGCCGGTGACTTTGAGCAGACTGACGGTGTGAATCGCCTTCTGGGTATCCAGGTCGATCACGGTTAGCGTAGTGCCATCTTGCTTGGCACCGTAGTTGGTGACCAAAGCAGTTTTGCCGTCGGCACTGACGGCGACCTCATGGGGGACCGGCCCGGTTGGCACAGAACCAATTACTTTCAGAGTGACTGGATTGATGATCTCGAGCTCGTTGGCTCCCTTACTCAAAATGACGAGAGCAGGTCGCGGGGTGTTCGTCTGGGCTAGTGAGACGCTCGCCAGAAGAGGCGGAAGAAACAGCACGCCTATGGTGGTGTAAAACGTAGCCGCCATATTGTGATAACGCATAGGCGTTCCTCCCGGGACAATTCCGCACCTATCTTGCTCCGGCTCTGAAGCCCTGGTAAACAAAATTCTTCCCGGAGGAAAATGCTTGGGGCTAGACCAAAAGTTGCTAGCGCTGGGAAGGCGATGGCATCTGGCGCACTTTACCGCTGGCCCTGTTATGGCTTGTTTCGGACCAGCGGCGTAGAACGTGGGCGGCGACTTCTTCGCTGTTGGGGGTTCTGGATTCCTCCAGGGCGGTGGCGATGCGCGACAGGTGGGCGACAAGCTCTTCTGTGAGCAAGGAATGCTGGATTTCAACGCGGACCTTGCGATTGATACTCAACAGGACCGCGGCGCAAAGTAATAAGGCCCCGGCAATCAAAAGAAGTAGGAAAGTCGTCAAAGGCATTTGCTCGATGCGAATGCCCACTATCCACGAAGCAGGCATTCGCCCTCCCAGGTAACAGACAGGATTATGACCATTGAAAACTGCCCGTTAGCGGTACCGTCAGAATCGAATAAACGGACCAAACATCACGGCCAAGTTCTGATGCGCACCATTGTTGAAATACATTTCGTCGCCCACGTCGAGCCGCAAGCCTACTGGGCCGATGGTGGCTTCCAGGCCGCCGCCCGGCATCAACGCAGCATTCAGATTTTGCGCGCGCAAGTTGGCAAGCTGGTGGGAGAAGGAGGAATAGCCTGCAGGGGCAGAATTGAACATGTAGTTCACGAACCCACCCTTCAGTTCCACAAACGGATGAAAGTGACCGTCGCCCAAATTCACTTTTGGCCCGAATAATCCGTGGAGGACACGCACATTGCTATTGGCAAACGCAACGGATCCGCCACTGGACGTGGAAGTGAACCCCTCGCTGTAGCCTTGCTGGAAGTCATAAGACAGTTCGCCTTCGAGTTTTGTGTAGGGCAGAATGTTCGCTCCCACTCGGCCGCCCAGGCCAAACATGTTTGTGCCAGTCGCGTTGGAGCGGAAGTAATCCGCGAACGCACCCACTTGGACGCCACCGCCCTCCTGCGCCATTGCGCATGGAATAATGGGCAGGCAACACACTACCAACAGTAGAAGACGCTTCATTAGATTCTCCCTTTAGGTTCTGGACCGGAAAGCACGTGGGCTGACACCGTGGATGCAGCGCAGCCCGCTTTCCTTCAACTTTCCTTCACGAGGATGGATGCGAATGCCGGGACGGTTGTTGCTAGGGTGTTTTCCGTAATTGGTTCGGCCACAATCCCTTACGGGGGTTTTAGCGGAGGGGAGGCGGTTCATTGCACAGGCGCTTCTGTCTCTATTACACTGATGGTTCGCCGCACCATTCGAGGCTCCCTAAATGCTTGTTGTGATGCAGTCTCACGCCACTGAGGAACAAGTCCGGAATGTGTGCGAACGCATTGAAGGTTTGGGTCTGAAGGCACATCCGATTCCGGGCTCAGGCCGGACAGCGATCGGAATCACCGGCAATTCCGGCGCTGTGGATCTGGGAGTGCTGGAGTCGATGCCCGGAGTGGTCGAGTGCATTCCGGTAACGAAGCCGTACAAGCTAGTTTCGCGGGATGTAAAAGAAGAAGACTCGATTATTAAAATTCCGACGCCGGCAGGAGAAGTCCTTGTGGGCGGAGCGCACATCGCCATGATCGCCGGACCGTGCGCGGTGGAAACGGAAGAACAATGCCAGGCAATCGCGGGACAGTTGCAATCGACCAGAATTCGACTGTTTCGCGCTGGCGCTTATAAGCCGCGTACATCCCCTTATTCGTTTCAGGGGCTGGGACTGGCGGGGCTGAAGATTCTTTCGAATGTCCGAAAACAGTTCGGTTTTGGCATTGTGACCGAGGCGATCGATAACGAGTCGCTCGATCTGGTTGAAGAGTACGCGGATGTGATCCAGATTGGCGCCCGGAATATGCAGAATTTCTCTCTGCTCAAACGTGCTGGACGGGCGAAACGGCCGGTGCTGCTGAAACGCGGAATGTCTGCCACGCTGGATGAATTTTTGATGGCAGCGGAGTATGTGCTGTCGGAGGGCAACTACAACGTGATGCTGTGCGAACGCGGAGTGCGTACCTTTTCCGATTTTTCGCGCAATACACTGGATTTAGCGGTGGTGCCGGCGGTGAAGAAACGCAGCCATCTGCCGATCCTGGTCGACCCTTCCCATGGAACCGGAAAGCGCCATAAAGTGCTGCCGTTGTCGAGGGCTGCGATTGCTGTAGGTGCCGACGGGCTCCTGGTAGAGGTGCATCATGAGCCTGAGAAGGCTCTCTCGGACGGTATCCAGTCGATCCTGCCGGACGAATTCGCGATCCTCGTTTCCGAAGTACAACAAATCGCGCAGGTGTTGCACCGCCAATTGAACTGAGCCCTTCTCCTTCGCTGAATACAGAAGGTGATATCTGATATGCTTTTTGCAATCCATGTCATCCGGGAAAAATTACCGAGCGTACGTGGTGTTTTGTCTTCTGCTCTTGTTTGGCGCGGTGATCGTGCTGCGCGAACACCGTCCTTCCTTCCTGCGACCGAGCCTGCATATGTACGCTTACGTTTCCACCTCCGATGGCGCGCTAACTATAGTGGACCTGGCCAGACTGCAAGCGATTGCGAAGCTTCCTGTAGGACCTGGGATATCGGACCTCCGCGAACACACTAAGCGAGATGAAATATGGGGAGTGTCGAGCGCCGGCGGATACGTTTTCGTTGTGGATACTCCCACCAACCGAATCACGCGCATACCCGTTGGTCCTTCTCCGTATTCGCTTGATTTCTCCGCTTCGGGCGATCGGATCTACACCACTACGGCGGGCTCAGATCAACTGGTGGCAGTAAACACGGTCTCGCGACTGGTGTATGGACGGGCGCACACCAATGCGGAACCGATGCAGGCTCGAGTCACGCCTGACGGGAAAAATATTCTGGTGGTCAATCGTCGTGCGGGCATGCTGTCGATTCATGACGCGCGCACATTGCAATTACTGAATTCCATCGCGGTGATACCGGAGCCGGATGAAGTTGTGATTACGCCGGATAGCATGGTTGCGTTTGTCATGAGCCGGACGCAGAACCGGCTATCGGTGGTCGATTTGGAACGCGCGGTGCTGGTCACGAACCTGGAACTGGCGGGCAAGCCGACGCAGATGCTGCTGAAGCCGGATGGCGGTGAACTTTACGTGATTTCGCCGCAGGCGCACGGATTGCAGGCCATTAATACGTGGACCCACGAGGTGGGGGATTCGATGTTGCTGGGATCGGCTCCAACCTCTGGGATTATCAATTCGGATGCATCGGAAATGTATGTCAGCGATCATGCGGCGGCGCGAGTGATTGTGGTCGACATTTACAACCGGCGGCTGATCGGGCGGCCGATTCCGGTTGGGGCGTCGCCCTCACTGTTGCAATTCTCCCCCACGGACGTTGGAGCGATATCGCCGATGCTGCTGGTGGTGGATGAAGGGTCTGACGATGTGGCCGTGATTCGCACTCGGACGGACTCGCTGATCACTCTCGTTCCTGTAGGCCCTCATCCGGAACGCATGGCGGTGAAGACGTTCTGAATTTCTGTGACAACACAGTTTCTGCCGGGAAGTAACTGGTTTGGGGGTACCTGCGAGCTATATACACAAACAAGCCATCCACGTAGCTTGATGATAAGGCCACATCTGAATTGTGACGGAGGATGCCATGAGGAGTTGGCTATGTGTGTGGATCCCGGTAATGGCGATGATCGGCGTGGCCGGAGAATTGCGGGCGCAGGACACCGAAGCGCGTGCGGTTGATGCACACGCGGCCACCGTTGCATCCAAGCCGACCAGGAAGCCGGATCAGGTGATTACCGACGATCCGATCGCGTTACTGGCTGTCCGACGGGAGGAGTCTTCCGACAACAGCGGAATAAGGCCAGAACCTTCGAGTTTGGGCGCGCGGGCGGACCGGCGCCCTGTGGACGCGGGCGCGAAAAAGGCGGCGGACATTGCGTCGTTGGAGAAGCAAATTCGGGAGAGGCGGAGCCGGATCGTACTGTTGATGCGATTGTTTGTGGATGACGAGAAGACGTTTGTGATTGATCCCACGAACTCAGACGTAGACACAGCAGTGAAGGAGCGCCGGCGATACGAGCAAGACGAGCTGAGATGGGAAACGGCGGAACTGGCAAAATTGAACGTACGGTTGGAAGAGTTGAAGCAAGGCTTGTAGTTGAAATGGGATTTCGAGGGTATTGCGCGCATCAAGAGAGGGCGCAGGGGTGGGTGACTGCACCCTGAATGAAGTGGGTGCAGTGGGATTATTGGTTGGCGGCCTTGGCGGATTCGCCGTAGTGTTCGACGTGAGCCTTGGCCGCTTCCGTAGAGTGGTGGGTGGCATGGTGGTGATGGCCATTGGCAGTGTGAGCGTGATGAGCCGCGAGATGATGGTCACCTGCCTCATGGTGCCGCGCGGCTTCGCGATGATGTCGAGCCGCGTGGTCGTGATGTTCGGCTGCTTTACGATGATGCTCTGCTGCTTGTTTTGACATGGATTCTCCTCAAGGTATCGATGGGTTCAAAGGGGCGGGCGGTTTAGGCTGAACCCAGGAAGTTACGGGAGCATTAAAGTCGGGTAAAAGGCGGGTGTGCGCAGGTCCCTTGCGTGTCCGCAATGCAAAGTGCTACCAATGGAGCATCGGGCAAAGCTCGCTCCCTTCCTCACCGAAGACCTTAGCCCGGAACAAGGTTTCCAACATGACCATACAACCGGATCGCGCCGCATGGATTAACGGGCCTGCCGCCCATTGTGTGCCATTTCCCGCAGACAGGAGCAATCCTTGGCGTTTGGTGCTTCTGGGAGCGCCGGGTGTCGGCAAAGGCACACAAGCGGAACTGCTGCACGACCGGCTGAACGCCTGCCATCTCTCGACCGGGGATGTCTTCCGTGCGGCGGCAACACGGAAAGATTGCGCACCCTCAACAGCTATGGCACAGGCACTCGAGTACATGCGACGCGGTGCATTGGTTCCCGATTCCACGGTTTGGAAAATGGTGAGCGAGCGCGCGGGATGTCTTCGGTGCGGCGGAGGTTTTTTGCTGGACGGATTTCCGCGAACGCTATCGCAGGCACAATCTTTGAACGATTACCTGCGGGGGGAAAAGTTGGAGCTGAACGCGGTGGTGAATTATGAACTGCCGATTCCAGAGATCGTGTCGCGGCTGAGCGGCCGGCGGACTTGTTCGAATTGCAAAGCAGTGTTTCATGTGGTGAATCAACCTCCGAAAAAGGAAGGAATCTGCGATCACTGCGGTGGCGCGCTGTTGCAGAGAGAAGACGACCGCCCGGAATCGGTCAAGGTTCGTCTGGCGGCCTACGAAGAGAGTACGGCGCCGTTGATTGCGTTCTACGGCAAGTTGGGACTGGTGGTTTCGGTCGCAGCGACCGGGTCACCCGAAGAGATCTGCGGGCGGACCCTGGAGAGCCTGAACAAACATGTACGCCGGCCGGTGTCGGCTGGCTAGTGCGCTGCTTTCTGAGAACAGAAACGCGCTGGTCACTTGTCATTCATATTTCCGGAAAAGCGGCGCGTCAGTTCCCTGCTTTTTGGCCATTCGAAAGAGGTTCCTGGGATAGCTGATGAAATTCTCATTAACGTGGAAATTGCTGTGACGGTTTTTCGGTGGGCTGCGTCCAATTTATTGTGCTCAGTCCATCCAAGTTATTGAGAGGGCCAATGGCATCACCTGCATTTTCCGCAGCGCTCGATCCAATCACCGGTTATGAAGACCTACGCGACCTGACTCACCCACGCCACGCACTTACCCAGTTCTACCGCGCGTTCAACACGCAAGATATTATTTTGATGAGACAAAACTGGTCTCCCTTCGAAGACACTTCCATGAACAATCCCATCGGCGGGATCAAGCGCGGTTGGCCCGAAATACGGCAAGTGTATGAAAGACTTTTCGCTGGGCCCGCTCGCGTCACGGTGGAGTTCTACAATTATTCCTTGCACGTTTCCGGCGACACATTCTATGCCGTGGGACGCGAACGCGGGCGCTTCGAGAACGACGCTACTGTTTTTAATCTGGAGTTCCGAACCACACGGATTTACCGATTGCTGGACCGGCACTGGAGACAGGTCCACCATCACGGTTCGATTGAAGATGCGGCACTGCTGGATCGTTACCAGTCGGCCATAAATTCCTTCTCGTGTGACCCGTTCGCAGGCCACACTCGGCCCCAATTGTGTTCGTGACAAACGCCGTACTGAAAATTGCCGCACTTTACGGGTTGAACCAGAACTTAACTATCGCGGTGGTCTTCGACGGCACAGGCTTGCCGGCTTGGGTTGCCGCAGCGTATTGATACTGCTTGAGGGCGTCGACGGCCGCGTCGCGCAGAGCTTGCGGGCCGGATATCACTCTTACATCGGTCACGTGACCGGATCCGTCGATGATAACTTCGGCCTTCACGTCTCCAGTGATGTAGTTCAGCATGGCGCTCGGTGGGTACACCGGGTTTGCCGCCTTTAATAATTTAGCGGGGGTTAGGGAGGCGTCGCTGGCGGTTGTGTCTGACGCGATCGGCGCTTGTGGAGTTTCTGCTGCCCCGCTCTGGTCTGGTGTTTGATTTGCTGACGAAAGCGGCTTTTTTGTCGCGGGAAAGCGCTCGTCTTTTCGTGACGGTGCCGGTTGCGTCTCTGCCACGGCTGGCGCTTTATCGCCCGTGAGTGGTTCCGTTGCCACCTTAGGTAATTCCCTGTTCGCTGGGGCTGTGTTGCTGTTCGACGCAGGCTTCGAGGGGATGGGTGCCGGTGTGGTGTTTCGTGTGGACGGTCTCCCTACATTAGATAGAGCTGGCGTTCGCGAAGGCGCAATGAAAGGCATGTGCTGCCACCATTTGCCGTACCATGCTGCGCCTAAGAGCGCCACCAGCAACGCGCCGCTCAACACCAGAATCCGCGCCTTACTCAGGTGGGGAACTCCATTTATTTGCGCAGAAACGCAGAGGTGTTCCCGCGTCGCTTGCGTCGGTATCTGAGAAAAATCCAGTTCCGGTTGGGGAAGCAAATCCTCGCTGGGATCGGGCTGTTCCTCCACGAGATTTTGGTTCTCTTGTTTCTGGATCGGGAGTGTCATACCGACCACCGGACGTCGCGACTCATTTTTCGGTTGCGCTGGTGGCATCAGAATCGGCGGAATTTGCGTTTCTGATCCCGCCGGTGAGGGAGAAGGATCATTGACGTGCGCCAATTCTTCTTTTGCACTTTGCGTCGTTGCCGGCATGGCGGTCATGCGCTTTGCAGAGTCGGTTACGGGCGCGGGGGCGGCTCCCATGGGCTCCTGTGGGGACGGCTTCGCTGGCGTTGCAGCGGCGTCTTTATCAGCACCGAATAGCTCTTGGCGTATGGCGCCCACTTCCGCTTTGAACTTGGCCGGGTCCTCGGCGCTGCGCCACACCGCCGGTGGGCCTTGGTGCGCCGGAACAACTGGTCCGGCGTTGATCTGTTTCTCCGGTTTAGTGCCGTTCGATGGATCTTGGGTATCGTCCGGAAATAACGCTCCCCAATAGTTCAGGCGTTCTTCAGTGAATCGCAGCTCGACATAACGCGTCTGCGCGACGGTACCGCGGGTGTGCAGAACCTGGCAGATCACCTCCTGCTTGGTCTTCTTATTTGTGAGGAAGAGCAACTGGCCGGCGGACACGGCAGCGGTGAGACGTATCACCGCGCCATCTTTGAAGACCACAACCGTGGAGGTGTCTTCGGAAAACAAATCGCGAGCGCCCTTGGTCGCGCCGGCCTTAGCTCCAGTAACGCTTACCAAAGCTTCGAGGGCGACAGGATTAGGCCGAACTGCGGTGCTATTTGCTTCGGCTTCCGTCCCCGGCGGTTGCATGTTGGCTGCGGATGACACGAAGTTCTTCCTCGGGTTCAGGGGATGCTGGCGCACTACTGGTTCCTGCAGAAACCAATGAGGCGAACCGCTCTTAGAACTGCCCACCACTATTGTTTCGGGTGATCCATTTATCGCGCCATAGTACGCGCGTACAGGCGTGACCAATGCGGATACAGGTTACGTTTTCAGAGGAAACAACCCAGGCAACGGAAGATGTGGAAGGCGGAGCCGCTTACGCGAAGGCCGGGGCGACCTGGGGCTCTTCCCGTTTCATTGCTGGGAATTTGCCGTAGGTCATTCCGCGCCATAGCCACTCCATGGGCCCGAAACGATAACGGCTGAGCCACCAATTGCTGAATACTACTTGAGCGGCATAGAGAATCACCGTGGCCAATAACCCCCAGACCGGGCCAACGCGGCCGTACAAGCCGGTGGTGTAGTGATAGAAGAACAGCGTACACACCACGGACTGCATCAGGTAATCCGTGAGGGCCATGCGACCGACGGCGGCGAAGGGCTGCAGGAGTCTGCGGGAATTCGGGTGCAAGAAAATAAGCGCCAGGCCACTCATGTAGCCGGCGCTTAAAATGTGGGAACCGGGTAACCATAATACTCCGGCGGCCCAAGCCCACAGGGAAACGTGGCCCGGGGGCACAACCGCGAAAACCACTGCCACAAAGATACTGATGACCGCGCCGAGCGGAAGACACACCGCGCAGACACGGCGGAGTACGGGTTTGTAATCCTCGAGATGTTGAACAATGCCTGCACGCCAGACCCACATGCCCAAAAGAAACAGGGCTGTGGCGTAAATAGCGAATCCCGTCGCCGGCAACTGGCGCAGCCATTCGGTCCAGTTCTGCCGCATGATCTGGCCAACCGTGCCATGGGCGTAACTCTGGATAGCCGCATAAACTTTGGCCATATCCGGCGGCTTAGGATCCATCCAGGCTCGGTGCCAGCGGCTGAAATAGATGGTCAGAAAAGTGGTGCTGAGCACGATAGGCAGCGCAATTAACCCGGCGGCCCACCACAGAAGTGTTTTTTGCTGGCGATTGCGGAACAGCAGCAAAATGGCGCCGGAAAAAGCGTAGGTCAGCAAGATGTCGCCGCCCCAAATGAAAATGCCGTGGATCAGGCCGAAGAGCGCCAAGGCCAACAACCGGCGTGGATAGAAACTAAGGAAGCGCACGCCGCGGGCTGCGGCCCGGCTCATCTGAATGGCGAAGCCCATACCGAAGAGAAATGAGAAGATGGTGATGAATTTTCCCTGGATGAAGGCCTCAATGAATCCTTGCGCCAACACGTCAGCGCGACTGTGAAACAGCACGCCAAGGTGATCGTAAATATCCAGCGGAGCAAAGAACGCGCGCATGTTGGCAGCCAGGATGCCAAACAAGGCCATGCCACGAAGAACGTCAATAAAGAGGATTCGCTCGGAAAGACTGACCGGGCCCACCTGGGGCGATTGTGAGTCCACCAGCCACCTCCGCGGGGCCATCATGACACGGCCAACCTCATTGGTGTCAATGAGCGAGCAGGCGGTATTTGTTAACGGACGATGAACGAGCAGAGACTCTAACCGCAGCAGCAGCTACGAGGATCTACCTGGACGGGAACAAGTACGATTCGAGCAGGTCGGCACGGCCTTTGTGGTCCGCGGTCAACACTTTGAGCAAGTCGCTGACAGAAAGCATACCGCGGTACTGCTTTTGGGCGTCGAGAATCAACAGGTGATAAACACCATTTTGTTCCATGGCCAGTAAACATTCGTCGAAGGTTACTTCGGGCGTCACGGTGAGGAGGTCGCGAGTCATGATTTCGCTCACCTTCATCCACGCGGGACATTTGTTTTCCGCGGCCACTTTGTCCGAGATGTCGCTTTGCGAGACCACTCCGACCAGGGCGCCAGCCGCGTTCACCACGCCCACCGAGCGTACTTGCTTTTCGCGCAGATATTTGGCTGCATCCATGACGGAGGTATCTTCAGAGACACAAAAGACTTCTGTGCGAGTGCCGATAAGTTCGGAGACTTTCACGGGTCACCTCCAGGGCGGCAAGTGGCGCAATACTAGCGCCGACAGACATTGGTGGCAATCGAATTTTGTGGACAAGTGGTAGGACGGGGTAGCGGCGAAGTTCTTAGACTTGTGGGTTAGGCGCTGGTGAATTTTTCACCAAGTTTTCGTCTGATGGGATTTACAGGAAATCCCCGATGGACCTTTCGCGAGTCTGGAGCTAACCTCGCTTGCGTAATGCGAGGATTAGGGGTGCTCTCTCTGGGCGGATGGGAGTGCCCTTAGTCCTCGTGTTCGTTTTGTCCCACCTGGTACGGCTCTCTCGACAGTTTTGGCTCATCAGCGAGTTCGGAGTAGACTTATCTCTTCGAATGAGTTCCAAAATACAACTTACTGCCTCCGATGGGCACTCGTTAGACGCGTACGTGGCCGGAGCAAGCACCTCCGCTGAGGCCATCGTTGTGATCCAGGAAATTTTCGGTGTGAATCGTCATATTCGGGCGATTACGGACGACTATGCCAATCAAGGGTACACGGCCCTGGCACCAGCCCTGTTCGATCGCGTGCAAAGAGGAATTGAGCTCAATTACAACTCCGCGGATGCGTCGCGAGGGATGCAGATCGCAACACAAATTGGAATCGAAAAGGCGTTACTGGATGTTGCGGCGGCCATTGAATATGCAGGAAAAGCCGTGCCGGGAAAGAAAAAAGTGGGAGTGGTGGGATATTGTTTCGGGGGAACGCTGGCGTGGCTGGCGGCGACTCGGCTGTATCCGGCGGCCGCAGTGGGATACTACGGAGGACAGATCACCAGATTTGCGGCGGAACAGCCGCATTGCCCAGTGCTGCTGCACTTTGGGTCCAGGGACACGCATATACCGGCGTCGGAAATTGAGAAAATCCAGAAAGCACATCCAGAGGTTCCGGTGTACCTGTATGACGCCGGACACGGTTTCAACTGCGATCAGCGTCCGGATTACGAGCCGAGGTCGGCGACCCTGGCACGACAGCGCACGCTGGAATTTTTTAAACAGCATTTACTGACGGAATCGTAGTTGGGCTCAACGAGCGGTGGTATACTCCCCGCAACCTGGCCGGTGGAGGGTGGAATGGTCCGGCTCGTCGCTCTCTCGCTCCTGATTGCTTGCCTTCTTCTCCCACTTGGAACCTCTGCGCAAAAAGCAGCCACCATCGCCGGAAATGTGTATTACGGAAATGACTACAATCCCGCCCAGAACGTGGCGGTGAGCCTGTACGACAATGAACGAGTGCTGTTAGAGACGCAAACTACCCTGGATGGCGGACAGTTTCGTTTCGGTGGCGTAAAGCGCTCAACCTACATCCTCAACATTGACGTGCCCGGATACGAACCGGTCAGTCTGGACGTTGATGTGTCGATGGCCTCGGATAAAATTCTAGCGATCTACCTTAAGCCCAGTTCGAAGAAAAAGACTGTTTCCTCGGGGAAAATCGTCTCCGTGCACGAGCTGTCTATGCCAGAAAAAGCCAGGACCTACATGGAATCTGGCGAGAAGAAACTTTATGAGCAGAAGGATGCGCAGGCAGCGCTGGAGGATTTTCAGCAGGCGGTTTCCGTGGCGCCTACCTACTATGAGGCGCACTATCAGGTGGGGATGGCGCAACTCACGCTTGGTCATCGGGCGGAAGCGGAAATTGGTTTTCGAAAAGCGGTTGAGCTGAGCGGAGATAAATATCCTGAAGCGGATGTTGGGCTCGGGGCTGCACTTTTAGATGACGGGAAGATTTCGGAAGCGGACAAATCGATTCGGCGGGGACTCCAGTTGAATCCCAATTTGTGGCTGGCGCATTACGAACTGGGGCGAGAGCTTCTAAAGCAGAACCAATTGGTCGGCGCTCAGGATGCCGCCGAAGAAGCGCGACTGCTGGCGCCCAGCGCGCCAATTGTGTATCGGCTTTTGTCCAACATTCACCTGCAGGAGAAGAATTATCCTGCGCTGCTGGAGGACCTCAACAGGTATATTGCGCTCGATCCTGACAGCCCAGCCGGCATACGCGCAAAGCAGGTGCGCGATCAGGTGCAACAGGAAGTTGGGACTGGCCAAGTGGCTCCCGCCTCAACCAAGCCTTAGACACGGACGTACTCCGCAGTAATGTTCATGAGCCTTTTTCTGTCCTTGTGGCCAGTTGTTCCGGGTGGCTTGGTGATTCGAAACTATTCGTACTATGGCGTCCGCGCTGCGGAGGGTGTTGCTATTTCTGCTGGTGTGTGTTTTTGCACTGGCACTGGCCTCCTGTGGGTCTATCGCGAAGCTCGGCAGTTCCAACTCCACGCCGCCGCCAACGCCTGCAGGTTCTGTGGCGGTGTCCATCTCGCCGGCCACAGCTAATGTTCGTGCCGGTTCCAGTTTCAACTTTTCCGCGACGGTTACGGGCTCCTCAAACACCGCGGTGTCGTGGTCTGTGAACACTACCGCGGGCGGCAACGCGGCTCTCGGCATGATCGATTCGGCCGGCAATTACACGGCGCCGGGAACTCTGCCTTCCCCCAATACGATTTCGGTGACGGCTACGAGCGCTGCCGATGCGACCAAATCTGCTTCCAGCGCGGTTACCTTGCTGAATCCCACTCCAACGCTTACTGGAATTTCGCCGGCGTCAACGAACCTGGGTACTTTTACGCTGACCGTTACTGGAGCGAACTTCATTCAGGGCGCTCTGGTGCTGCTGAATGGCGTGGCGCTATCCACTTCTTTCGTGTCGTCGACGCAGCTCACGGCGACAGGAAACACTACGAGCGCCGGGACCTTTCCCGTTACGGTGGAGAATCCCGATCCGGGGAGCAGCACTTCGTCCACCGTAAATTTTCAGGTGAATGGCTCGGTGCAAACGTCGAGCTGTTCGCAAATGTCGACCGGGCAGGGCGCGAGTCTGGGCGGATTCGTTCCCTTTCCGTCGGACAGTCTTTGGAATACGAATATATCTGCCGCGCCGGTCGATCCGAATTCGGCGGCGATCATCAATTACATCGGGCCGAGCATCGGGATTCATCCTGATTTTGGAGCAGGCGAATACGACGGTTCCTACATGGGCATTCCTTATACCGTGGTCGATTCCACGCAGGCGCTGATCCCGATCAACTACCAGGCTTATGGAAGTGAGAGCGACCCGGGTCCCATGCCGGTTCCGTTGACGGCACCGATTGAGGGCTATCCGAATCCGGGGAGCGGCGACCGGCATGTGCTGGTTCTGGATAAATCGAATTGTTTTCTGTATGAGCTTTATTCATCGTACCCGCAGACATCCAGTTGGAATGCGGATTCCGGAGCAGTGTGGGACCTGTTGGCAGATGAACAGCGGCCATACACCTGGACGAGCGCGGATGCGGCGGGGCTGCCGATTTTCCCTGGACTGGTACGCTACGACGAAGTGGCGGCTGGAGCGATTAACCATGCGATTCGGTTCACGTTGCCTAATACCAGCGCGGGATTCACGCCGCCGGCTTCCCACTGGGCCGCCACCAGCACAGATACATACGCACCGCCAATGGGCACGCGGCTGCGGCTGAAAGCCAGTTTTGATGTTTCGGAATATTCCGCAACCAATCAGGTGATCTTGAATGCCATGAAACAGTACGGGCTGATCCTGGCGGACAATGGTTCGGCCGTGTATATCACCGGCACGCCGGACGACCGGTGGAACAACGACGACTTGCATCTGCTGGACGGCGCGACGGCGGGGGACTTCGATGTGATCCAGATTTCGCCGCTGTACACGAGCGCGAATGTTCCCAGCGGGCCTAATCCAACGATCTCAAGCTTCACGGCTTCCGCTATGTCGATTTCGGCAGGCACTGCGGTGACGCTGACTTGGGAAGTATCCGGCGCGTCGTATGTGATTGTGTCTCCGGATGTGGGGGCAGTGCGAGGAAGCTCCGCGAGCGTGTCACCTGCCGCGACCACCACGTATACGCTATACGCTACGAATGCATACGGGCGCACCACAGCCAGCGTGCAGATCACGGTGCAATAAAAGAGTAGCGAAGGACACGGACTCACCACCGATCAAGCGTTGCGGATTTAAATTAAGCGAATCTTCTGGCTTTGGCCCAGAACTCCGGCCACGTGGTTTTTAGGCCCCGGCAAACATAGATGTCGGGCACCTCGGCGGTTTCCTCGTTGGCGATTCCGAAGCGGTTCCAGGTTTTCGCGGCCACATCGCAAGAGGAAAATTCCTGCTCCAGGAAATCCCAAGGATAACCAATGACGATTAGGGTTTCGGGAGGAGGATCACCGTAACCTCGCTCCCACGAGGAGTTCACGCCGCTAATGGCGCGAGGCAGACCGAGTTTGCCACCATACAGATTGAGTGCGCCAACTTCACCGTAATTTCCGGCCAGGATACCCAGGTGTGCGCGTTCGTCCGGGGTTAATTGGTCTCGCACTTGTGCCACGGACTGCACAAATTGCGGCCAGCCGATTTCATCGGGGAAAACGGTGTCAACACGAGCGGCAAATCGCCACCAGCGGGACCCCACCGGGGCAAGCGGCAGCGCTACGGCAGCAGCAACCAGCACATCCAGAATTAACACCGCCCAAATGATGCGAACCAGAATTGGCGATTTTCGATTCTCGATTCGGCCAGGCGAGGCATCCGCGATCCGCAGTTTATTTCCGAGGCAAACCGCTCCAGCCGCGTACAACATGGGATAGGCGGGCGCAAGGTAATAGTCTCGTCCTCTCATGACGAAAAGCAGCAGCAGGGGCACCAAATACATCCAGGCTAACGGTCGAAATGGCCTTCCCTGGTCGGCGAAAAGATAAAAATAGAGGCCGATTACAGCTAACGGAAAGGCCAGCAAGGTCAACTCGATCTGGCTTGGTAAAAACCAGTTGGTCAAACCCGTGGAAACGTCGCGCAGGTGCAAGAAGTGCAGAAAGTCGAGAGAGACAAAATTGCGTTTCCATTCCCAAAGAAAATTGGGGAGAAAGATCAAAACAGGGAGGAGTACACCCAACCAGAGCCAGGGCGTCTTCAAGTATCGCCGGGCTGAGGTGAGCAAAATTCCGGCTACGACACCCAACGCGAAAAAACCCATGGTGTACTTGGACATCATGCCCAATCCGATGCCCGCCCCGACAGCCAGCCACCAATGGGAGTCATCAGTTTTCAGCAGGCGGATCATGCAGTAGGCCACCAACACCCAGCAGACATAATCAAACGAGATGTACTGCATCAACGCGCCCGCGCCGAGACAGAAAGGCACTCCGGCCAGCGTCGCGACAGCTTGGGCCCATTTGCCGCCACCGAGTTCCTTAGCCATCAGGCCGGTTAACACCAGCGCCACCGCTTGCACGACTCCGGCGAAAAAACGAAAACCCAAGAGAGAAGTGCCAAACAATGAGAGCGCGAGGCGGCCGAAGAACGGAGTCATGGGCGGATACTGGACATATCCCCAAGCGAGGTGACGTGCGTCTTCCAGTGCCATCAATTCGTCGCGGTCGAAGCCATAGCGCCAACCGGTGGCCAGATGAAGGAAGATCGTACCGGCGGCGATATACACGACCATGGCGGTGCCGCTGCTCCACCAAGTGGCCGTGGTGGACAGCCTGCCTTGCGAAGCTTCCAGAACTAATTCCGCTGATTCCTCCGCTGCCAAATCGGGTTATCTCCTTTCACGATAGGACCGCCGATGTTGTACGTGCTATACGATTGATGCACAGCGGCATCGTTCCTCTTCGTCCGAACTTGAAATTTTACCGTGTTACGGGACTGTAGCAGTCGGAAAACAGGCGTTGCGCTTAGCGTTCGCCTTTCCTTTCGCAACGCTTTGTTAACCTTGTTTATTTTCCTATCGAGCGTCCTTGCTTCCCGGATTGGGCTTTGCCACAATGCCGAGAATATGCGACTGCCAAAAATTGGTTACCTTGCTGTTTTGTGTTTGTCTCCCATCCTGACTTTCGCTCAAACGATAACCGCCCCACCGAACGGAGCGCCACTCTATCTGGACCCATCGCTCCCAGTCGAGCAGCGCGTCAACGATCTTGTTTCGCGGCTGACCCTGGACGAAAAAGTTTCGCAGATGCAAGACGTGGCCGCGGCGATACCACGCCTGCAAATACCGGCCTATAACTGGTGGAACGAAGGACTGCACGGGGTCGCTCGTTCCGGCATTGCCACGGTATTCCCACAAGCTATCGGTTTAGCCGCTACTTGGGACACCGGTCTATTGCATGGCATCGCCGACGTAATTTCCACGGAAGCGCGGGGAAAGTACAACGATGCCCTGGCGCACAACAATACGGGCCGGTATTACGGTCTCACGTTCTGGTCGCCGAACATCAATATATTTCGGGACCCGCGGTGGGGACGCGGACAGGAAACCTATGGCGAAGATCCATTTCTGACCGGGCGGCTGGGTGTCGCCTTTGTGACCGGTCTGCAGGGGGGCGACCCACGCTACCTGAAGACGGTTTCCACACCGAAACACTATGCCGTTCACAGCGGCCCAGAGTCGTTGCGGCACCGGTTCAATGTGCCGGTGTCTCTGCATGATTTGTATGACACGTACACACCGGCGTTCCGCGCAACGGTGGTCGACGGCCACGCAGATTCGATCATGTGCGCGTACAACTCCGTGCTGGGTGAACCAGCGTGCGCAAATCAATTGCTGTTTACCTTGCTGCGTACGCAATGGGGATTTCGCGGGTATGTGGTGTCGGATTGCTGGGCGATCAACGACCTGTATCAGGGCCATGAGTTCGTGATGTCGTTGGCACAGGCGTCCGCGCTGGCGCTGAAGGCTGGGACAGACCTGACGTGCGGGCCACAGTTCAAGGTTCTGGACTATGCGCTGCAGGATCGATTGGTCGCGCCGCAAGACATCGATCGCGCCGTGCGCCGTTTGTTCGAAGCGCGATTTCGACTGGGAATGTTCGATCCGCCAAGCCAGGTACCCTGGTCGAAGCTGAGCCTGGCGGACGTGGACACAGCGGCGAATCGAAAGCTGGCTTTGGACGCCGCGCGGGAATCCATCGTTTTGCTGAAAAATGAACACAATACGTTGCCGCTGAAATCATCGGTGAAATCGATTGCAGTGGTCGGGCCTACGGCGAACTCTCTGGACGCGCTTCTGGGGAATTACAACGGAAATCCTTCGAAGTGCACCACATTCCTGGCGGGGATTGAGAAGCGCTTCGCCAATGCAAAGGTGACGTTTGCCGTTGGAGCGCCGGTGACCGAATCGCGATCTATTCCCATTCCCGGTTCAGTGTTTCAGACGGCGACCGACAATGGGGAGCGTGGCCTAAAGGTGGAATTTTTTGCCAACACGCAGCTAGCCGGGCCAATGGTGGCGACTCGAGTGGATCCGGACGTGAATTTCGAGTGGAACAATGTGGCCCCGGCTCCTGGCGTCCCGGCAGAAAACTATTCGGCGCGCTGGACGGGAGTATTAGTTGCGCCGGCGGATGGCGACTATCGATTGGGGGCCAGCTCCGATGGAGGCTACCGCCTATATTTCGATAATAAGTTGTTGATTGACGACTGGGCGCCACACGGAGAACGTGCCCTGACCATACTGGTGCATCTGCAAGCCGGGCACGCATACCCGATCCGCCTGGAATATTTTCACTTTACCTCGGAATCCGCGGTACGACTTTTATGGCTGCCCCCAAATCTCCAGCAAGAGGCAGTGGACGCGGCCCGCAAAGCGGACGTCGTGATTGCGGTAGTTGGCATCACGGCACAACTGGAGGGCGAGGAATCTGAATCCAGCGATCCAGGATTCTTTGGCGGGGATCGAACGGACATTACGTTGCCGGCGACCCAGCAACAGCTGCTGGAAGCGCTGGCGGCCACGGGAAAGCCGCTGGTTGTGGTACTGACCAGCGGCAGCGCCATGGCGGTGAACTGGGCAAACGAGCACGCGGCGGCAATTCTGGAGGCGTGGTATCCAGGCGAGGAAGGTGGAACCGCTGTAGCAGACGTTCTTTCGGGCGATTACAATCCGGCGGGGCGGCTGCCGGTGACCTTCTATAAGTCTGTGGCGCAACTGCCTCCGTTTACCGATTACTCGATGGTGAACCGCACCTATCGATATTTGACCGAGAAGCCATTGTACCCGTTTGGATTTGGGCTGAGCTACTCGACGTTTTCGTACTCAGACGGTACGGTTCAACTTGGCGCAAAGAAGGGCGGCTCTCCCCAGTCGCAAGATGCTGTGGCCAGCCCTGTCGCGTCGTTCCCCGGCGATGCTACTCTGAACATCAGTGCGCGAGTGAAGAACAACTCTGGCGTCGCAGGAGACGAGGTGGCGGAGCTGTACGTTTCGCATCCAGGTGTGGATGGCGCGCCGATTCGCGCTTTGGCGGGATTTCAGCGAATCCACTTGGCGGGCGGAGCATCCCAGGTGGTGAGTTTTACGCTTACCCCGCGCGAGTTGTCGATCGTCGATGCGACCGGCCATCGGATGGTGCCCGAGGGTCCAGTGGACGTTTGGGTGGGATCGTCGCAGCCGGAAAATTTTCCGGCTCAGCCAGCGGTGACCGCGAAGGCCGGCAAGACCACGGCGACTGTGCCGCAATCCGGTGTCGGGCTAAATTTCACGCTGAGTTCCACGACGCCGTTGCCTAATTGACGCGGTGAGCACATCTCGACCGAGGTTGCCATTACCTTACAAACTTGCCTCTTCCGCCGTTTGCCCAAGGATCGTAGTGCAAAGCAAATTGAATGCGTGCCGGAATGGATGGGTGCGTGTAAAACAGGATCACCCTCAAGCGGCTGGGATCCGGGTCGGACAGGTCAATGTCGCCTAAAATGTTAAACGATTGCGCAGCCACTTCGCCGGAGTGGAGCGTCAACCCATGTGTCACTTCCAGGCCATACTGATCGGCCTGATGTTCGATGTAGCGGGAGAATGTGTTTCCCACCGGCTCGCCGACAGCGGCCAATATAGAAATAACCAGCAACAGCGCGGGATAAGAGGCCAAATCATCGAGTGCTCGAATACCCCAACTCGGTCCCCAGCGGGCGAGAACCCAGCCGATCAGCCGGTATCCCAAGTAAAAGGCAATGAATAGCATCGCCGCGGCGAAGGCGATTCCCTTGGGGACGTGGTGCAGGACGTAGTGACCCATCTCGTGCCCTACGACGAAAACGATTTGCGGCGTGTTCATTTTGGCGATGGTGGTATCCCAAACCACGATTCGTTTCGAAGCGCCGAAGCCGGTTACGTAAGCGTTCAACTCGGTGGATTTTTCGCTCGCGTCCATCCAGAACATTCGCTGCGGCGGAATGTATTCCCCGGCCCGTTGAACCATTTTTTCGAGTTGCACGGTTAGGGCGGGATCCTTGACCTGGAGCGGCTCGAAGCTGTGAAACATAGGATCGATTACGAGCGGCGCAAGAAAAATCACAATGAGCATGAGCGGCAGAGTGGCCAACCAGAAATAGAACCACCAGCGCCTCGGCGAATTATGGATCACGCTGTAAAGAATCCAGACAACGACGATGGCGAAGATCACGGAGAGCAGCCCGCCCTTGAGCCAGTCCCAAAGCCAGGACGCCCATCCTTGCACCGACAGGCCGTAGCCGCGACTGATCCAATGGCCGTATACCTCCGTGGGCAGCATCAAAACGTCGATCGTTAATGCAATGAGAGGGGCAAAGACCAGCACCTGGAGGAAGCGACGCGCGGAAACTTTTTCGGCGATGTTCCGATATTTTGGCGCGACACGCCACCAGAGCACCACGAGCAAGACGATCAATCCATACACGAGATCGACCAAGCGCTCGCGAAGGGTAACCTTGGCCAAGGCCCGAGCCAATTTGTCGCGATCCGGCGGTAATGTGTATTTCGTAATCCAGCCTGGCGCGCCGGGCTGCTGCGCGTTCTGCCCGTCGACGGCCGGCGTTCCGACAGTGGCTTGCTGGGCGTGAGCAGGCGGTTCTTGAGCGTACGAGTGCGAAATGCCAGACACAGTGAAGCCTAGTGTGAGGCAAACGAAGGTCAGCACTGTCTGGCTAAAGACTCTCACAGCTTCCTCCATTCGCCGCTCAGGTTAGTTCTTTCCTTCTAATTTGTCCTGGATTTTGCGCATCATTCCCAGAAAAACCTCGGCATCCGACTCGTCCAAGGAAAATCGGCGAAGCATCCTGCGCAATTTTTCTTCCGCCAATTGTTGGCTGCGCGCCGCGACGTAGCCGCTACGAAGCAAACAGTCGAGCATGGCTCCGGTAATACGTTCCACGGTCTCCATGGTGGCGGCGACGGCGACAGACTTGCCCGGTTGCTGCAGCGTTCGATTGCCGCGGGCGAGTTCATAGAAACACACAGCCGCGGCCTGACCCAGATTCATCGACTGATGTTCCACACGAGTTGGAATGTGCAGCAGCCAGTGGCAGTAACTTAAATCCTCGTTGGACAATCCTTTTTTTTCGGAACCAAACAGAATGGCAATGCGTTGGTTGCGCAAACGTCCCCGCAAAAGTGGGCCAGCTTTGTCAAGGCTGCGCAGCGGATGCTTTATATCGCGATGGCCGATGGCGGTGGTACCCACGACCAGCGCACAATCCTCCAAGGCTTCCTGGAGGCTGTCGCACTCCCGGGCATTGCGCAGGACTGCCGTTGCGCCGACAGCGGAACGCGCTTCACGGAAGGCCTTTTCATACGGGTGCACCACGCGCAGGTGCAGCGCCCCAAAGTTGCTCATGGCCCGGGCCACAGCGCCAATATTAAGGGGGTTGCGCGTGGACACCAACACTACTCTCAGGTTCTCCATTGTTTCCATCATATACATTTTTCGCAACGGCAGGCTCTCATGGGTTAGAACAATCGAATGGCAATTATTATGCCTGCCGGACAATTTGCCGGGCGACTAAGAATGCAGAAATTCCACACCACACCGCCACATCGTGCCACCCGGCATTTCTCTCACGTTGGCAATTCTGGCGTTAACAAAAATGGCCGGCGCTTCCCTGGCTTCTGGCGAGAATGGAACGGCGATCTGTAGCTCCATGCCTTTCTGGTAGGCCTTGCCGCTGCGGAAACTAACGCCGTCGCGAGACATGTCGATACAGGTGACGATGTCTTCGCCAAATTGCTCGGAACGGACACAGGCGAAGAAATTCACTTTGGCCCGGATACGGTTGCGGCGTTCTACGGGAGCGATGGGTTCCGCGAGGGAGATAACCTCTTCGTGCTTCGACTGTGGTTCCGGAGGTTCCACAATGGCGACGGTAGATTCGAAACGCGGCTCTTTTTGTGCCGAGCACGACGCAGGCCGCGACGGCATAATGTCCAGCGAACGCCGCCACACAGTGAGTAAACCGCAGTTATGGCAGTAGCGCACCAGACCGCCATGTATGGCGCAGATGTCGCCATCATATTCGCCATTGCGCACCTCCACCACTCCTTTGCAGCCGCCGCATTCCAGGGACAACACCGTGGGGCGTTCTGGCCAGACCGGAGCAGGCGGAAATTCCATCTGCCAGAAATCCAAATTTTCATCGGTGAACGCGACGCCGTAGGTATGCAAGTCGCCCTGTTGAGCGATTTCGCCGACCACACGTACTTCCACTTCACGCTCCGATTGCAGCGCACGCAAGATTAGTTCCTGTTCCGCAATCAATCGGTGGCGAGACACGATGCCGGCACCGTGGAGACTGACGACGACGGTGTGAGTCTTTTCGGAGAAGACGCGGCCTTCGGTGTCCGTTCCGATGATCAGGATTGGTAAAGCGAGGGATAGGCGCCCGCTTCGACGCTGTTTCGGGGTTTCGTTTTCGCTAGCGAAAGGCGGTGCATCCGTCCCGATGGAATTTCGGGGACGCGCATTGCTCTCCGTCATTTTCTTGGCCTTCTGGGGAAGGGGCCAAGTTCTTGCTAGGTCTAGGCTAGCGCGGATTTGGAGCGCTGGCGTCGTTGCCTGTTGATCTGTGCCGTGTACCGCACTGGCCCCTTTGCCGGGCGCCGCGACATCGCTAGGATCGGGAATATCCCAGTGTTATTTCGCCGGCCAAAACGGTTGGCTTGCCGGAACAAACTCGATCGGAACATCCTTCACGAAGCCCTTTAGCCATTGTGTGCACTCCTCCATACCCGCTTGTTCACTCGGGATATGGCCGATCACGATCAGGGCTTTCCGGCGCCCCTGGGTTTGCGCATCGGCGGCATATTCCACGGTTTCCCATTCGCGAGTTTCACCGACGAGCAGAACTTCCACGTCGTCTCTCACGAGCGCGTGCGTTTCCGCTTCGAATCCGGCGGCTCCGGGGCTTAGCGCCACTTTGGTGATTTTCATTTGTGGGTCGCCAACGACGCGAACGACGGAGGAATTCAGTTTCTTGGCTACCTCCTCGGCGAGGTTCTTCACCGTGGTTTCCGGCAGCACGAAGAAATATTGGTCTTTGGGATTCTGATATTTCTCCCAACCGAGGGCGTGCACAGTTCCCTGTTCGATTCCGTCTGGATTCCTCATGTGCCAATGATCGTGAAAGCGCCAGATGACCATGCCATGCTTCTCGATGAAGGCCCGCTTCTCTGCCCAGACTGGATCGTCGAGTGGCATGCCTTCGGGAGTATCGAGATGCGCGTAAAAGGTGGGCTCGTGCGTGATGACAAAATTCAAGCCTTTGGCAGAAGCGCGCTGGAGAACATCCATAGTGGCCATCATGGTCACGGCGACGCCGGTAATGGGCGCGTCGGGATTGCCCGCCTTAAAAGTATCGACGGTTTCCTTTTTCCAAGGGACGCCAATGTGTTCCTGGATCAGAGTGACCACCTGACGGGCGGTGACGGTGTTCGGCGCATTCTCAGCGGCGCCCGCGTGTGTGCTCCGATGGGCCCATAATTTCGCAGCAGGCACCGCCACTGTTATGCACAATAACCAAGCCAGCACGAGTCTCGATCGCATATCTGTTCCTCCAATTCTTTGCACACGCCGCGAAAGGCGGGAGAGCTCACTTCAGGGCCACACCAGGATCGCGGCCGCCTTACTTGCTCGAAGCGAACTTTACGGTTTTGCCGGTCTTCGCTGATTCTCTGGCGGCGTCCATTACTTCGGCAACTACCACATTTATCTGCAAGGACGACGGGCCTTCAGGCTTTAACCCTTCGAGCACCACGGCGCGTAGGTAACGCAATTCGTCGTCTTGAGGAGGCATCAACGAAGGAGCTTGCACTGTTTTCGGAGCTGACTCCCCAGCGGTACGCACCTCCATGCCATCGCGTCCGATGGTCTCCACTTCGCCCGTGTTGCCGTAGATTTCCAGATCGCTTCGCCCGAATGGCCAATTCCAGGAAGCTTGGACAATTCCTTGCGCCTTTGGATAAGTGAGGATGATCGCAGCTTCGTCGTCTACTTTCGGATACACGTCGGGCTTGATCGTCTGGGTTACCGCCGTAACCGTCAACGGCCGCTCGCCATTCATCAGCCAGGTCATGAAATCGACGCCGTAGCAGCCAAAATCATAGAGCGCGCCCGCGCCATTCAGTTTTGGATCGGTAAGCCATCCAAGAAATTCAGGACCGACGCCGATTTCCTTCGGGCCTTTGTGGCCATCATGCGCAACAATTTTGCGCACTTCTCCGATGGTGCCTTCACGCACGACTTCGTAGGCGCCGTGACGGTTGGGCTCCCAGGTGGTGAAGTAATTCACCAGAACGGGAATGTTTGCTGCCGTGGCGGCTTTCGCGATGGCATGAGCATCCTCGGAACTGACGGCGAGCGGTTTTTCCATCATGGCCGCGACGCGGTGTTTTGCGCACAATTCCACCACCTTACCGTGATCGAAGGTGTTGGTGTACACGAGCACGGCCTGTGGTTTCGTGGATGAGAGGAGTTCCTCCAAGTCCGCGTGATACAGCTTGGGATCCAGACCATATTTCTTGGCGTATTGATCAAAAAGCGCCCGATCGGGCTCGGCGATGCCGACGATTTGGATATCTGTCCTCTTCACGGCCATGGAGAAGAATCCCTCGGCATGCCCGTGGACCAAGCCGGCAATCGCTACGCGGAGTGGTTGGTTAGCATCGGCCGGCTCCGCGACGGACACTTCGTGCGACGGCGCCGGTCCGGGCGGTTGCTTAGCCGGTTGAGCATTGATAGTCGCGAAGATCGCGCCAATAGTAACTACACATAGAGACAAGCCAATCGGTACCGATTTGAGTCTCATCCAGAGCCTCCAGAATCCCGGAATTTCCTTCGTCGTGCTGCAGTTACGCTTTAACCCGAACCTTGCAGCCTAACTCTTCTCTCCGCAATTACAAATGTGAACCTATCTCCTGTTTTGTGGAACCCAGTGGGAACTCCTTTGCACAATGCCGTTCCAAGGAGCAACGGAACTACCACTAACTTATGCGCTTTGAATCATTTGATCAAATCGCTGGACCCATTGGATTGGACGCACAATTGCACCCTCCGTAGCCACTTGCAGTAAGGTCTGAAGTCTTTTTTTGCTCCAGCCCTTTGGTATTTTGAGACCGTCTTCAGGAGATTGTTTTTAGTCGCGAGTGCATCACTCTCGACCGAACTTATAATTTTCGCCGCGTTTCAGCCACGCGAACGAGCTTAGTTCCCTCAACCCCCCTGACAGACCGCCGCTCCTCCGCCCTCAGCGGAGTGGCGGTCTGTTTTTCGGTTGCTGGCTTGGCCAGCCTTGTAAAAGCTCGGCACTCTCCGTAAAGTGATTTGTTCATGCCTGCACGCAAATCGAAGCGCAAACCATCGAACCGGCGGCGCTCTGCTGACAAATTTGCCGCACCGCCGCCCGCGGGCGGGGAATTCGAAAAATTAGTGGCGCTAATGGGCCGGTTGCGGGCGCCCAACGGTTGCCCTTGGGATCGCGAACAGACCCACGCCACCCTGCGCACTTATCTCATCGAGGAAGCCTACGAAGTGCTGGATGCCCTGGACAGCACAGACGATGCGAAATTTGCGGAAGAATTGGGCGATCTGCTGCTTCAGGTGCTGTTTCACGCGCAAATTGCGCACGAGGAAGGCCGCTTCGATATTAACGATGTGATGCGGGAAATTTACGAAAAGATGATTCGACGGCACCCGCATGTGTTTGGCGAAAAGCAAGCCAAAGACGCTGCGGAGGTATTGCGGAACTGGGAACGAATTAAGGCGGAAGAGAGAAAAGGTAAAATGAAGGAGGGAGGTCCGGCGAAGGAACCAGCAGAAGCACCATCTGTGCTGGAAGGGGTGCCGCGTACGCTTCCTGCGCTACTGGAGGCGAATCAGCTTACGCGCAAGGCGGCACGGATTGGATTTGACTGGGAATCGGTCGATGGCATCTTCGAAAAGCTCGAAGAGGAAGTCCACGAACTTCGGGAAGTATTGGCGGCGCGGCCGGCCGATGCCAGCAGGGTGGAAGGCGAAGTGGGGGACATTTTATTCGTTGCAGTGAACCTGGCGCGTTTCCTGGATATCGATCCGGAGATTGCACTGAAGAAAACCAGCGCCAAATTCTCGCGACGTTTCCGCCAGATGGAGAGGGTGGCGCGAGACCAGGGCACGACCATAGCCCAGGTGCCGCGAAGCAAGATGGAGACGCTCTGGGAGCAGGCAAAACAGAGGGAAAACACGTTAAAGGCGTCGAAAGTTGCGCGGTAAGTCATCGGCAAATGGCAGTGCTATCCGTTGTACCGGTTCTGGCATCTAATCTTTGGCGCGGTACAATCATCGGCACACCGAAACGCATTCTAGCTGTGTGATATCGGGGTTTTGCTACAATTATTCGACGGAGTTGCTCGCGATAATGAATATTCTGATCGGCCTCATTGTCCTCGGTATCATCATCCTGGTACATGAATGGGGACACTACATCGTGGCGCGGCGCTTTGGCGTGCGTGTGGACGTGTTTTCCATCGGTTTTGGTCCCCGAGTGTTTGGATTCAAGCGGGGAGACACGGATTGGCGCTTCAGTGCCCTTCCGCTTGGCGGGTACGTGCGAATGGCCGGCCAGGACATTACCGATATTGATGCCGGCGATCAGAAACCGACCGGGGCTCCCGATGAACTCCTGTCAAAGACCCGTTGGCAACGCGCGCTGATTTCGCTGGCCGGGCCGATGGTGAACCTGCTTTTCCCGCTGCTGCTTCTGGGCGTCTACTACATCGCGATCGGTCTACCCAGCGATAATGCTCTCTCGAAGCCGCTGGTTATCGCAGGCCTTCCCTCCGAGCAACAAAGTCTGTCATCTGGCCTGAAGGTCGGCGACAAGGTCCTGTCCATTAATGGTGTTAAGAATCCCACCTGGGAGCAAGCGCAAATCGTCTCGATGGAGGCTGCTCCTGGCAGCACGCTCAAACTGCAGGTTTCGGACGACGGAGTGAAGCGGCAAGTGGATTTGCCGTCGAGCAATAATCCTTACGCGCGTACGTTCGGCTACTCTCCCATTCCCCCGGTCATTGGCGAAGTTGCATTGGGGACACCCGCGGATCGGGCCGGGCTGCATCCGGGCGATCTAGTTACCGCTGTTGATGGAAAGAAAATTGAATTCTGGGATCAGTTCGTAGATATGGTTCGGGGCTCGGGCGGCAAGACTCTTCAACTCGATGTGGACCGCAAAGGCAAACAGGTCGCACTATCCGTGACTCCGCAGAAAGGCATCACCGACGGCGCCGAGAACTACTATCAGATAGGCATCCAGCGCGAATTCGCATTGTCATACCAGCGCGTTGGACCGGTCCAGGCGCTCAAGGCTGCCGGCCTGCAGACAGCGTCTCTGGTGACCCAGACTGTCGATGTGGTTGGGAAGCTGCTCAGCGGGCGCGTATCTGTGAAACAACTCCAAAGCGTGGTGGGGATATCGCGGACTGCGGGCCAAGCGGTGTCGCAAGGTTCCTATGCCATTATCGGATTCATGGCGCTGATCAGCGTGAATCTTGGGATTCTGAATTTGTTGCCCATCCCGATCCTCGATGGCGGGCACATCGTTATGCTTGCACTCGAAGGCATTCGTCGCCGCGATTTCAGTCTGGCGTTCAAAGAACGGATGATTCAGGTGGGACTGGTGTTCCTGCTGGTGCTCATCGTTTACGTCACGTATAACGACGTGGCGCGCATGTTAATCCACCACTCGTAACTCACTTCCTCATAGTTTTGTTGATTTGTTGCACCGCGTTTGCCACGCCGGCACAGATTTTGCTGCGAGGCGCGTGACTTGCTCCGCGGCTTGGCGGCGCGCTTCAGCGTCGGCCTGCAGCACATCATCGATGGAACTGAATTTGATGCGAGGAGTGGTTGCTAATACGGCCTCGACTACCTCAGGTATCCCCAGAAACGGAAGCCGGTGATCGAGGAAGGCGGCCACGGCTACTTCGTCGGCGGCGTTCATTGCACAGGGCAGCGCGCCTCCCTTCTTCATCGCTTCCCGAGCCAGCCGGAGACACGGGAAACGACGGGTGGACGCTTTTTCGAAGTCGAGGCGCCGGAGTTTGGACCAGTCTAGGGCAACTTGATGGGATTCAGTTCGGGCTGGATAGGTAAGCGCGTATTGGATGGGCATGCGCATATCGGGAGGGGCCAGTTGCGCGAGCACGGCGCCGTCTACAAATTCGACGAAAGAGTGAATGGTCGATTGAGGATGAATGATCACGTCGATTTGATCGGGCCGCACTCCGAAAAGCCATCGGGCTTCAATGATCTCGAAACCCTTGTTCATCATCGTGGCCGAGTCGATGGTGATGCGATTGCCCATTTTCCAATTGGGATGAGCCAAGGCTTGTTCCACGGAGACATGGGCGAGTTGTGCTAGTGGCGTCTTGCGGAAGGGGCCGCCCGACGCGGTGAGAACGATGCGACGAACCTCGGGGTAAAGAGACGTGACTCCGGCGGGAGAGCCGGATTCTTCAGGCGCTGAAGCGCCATTTTCGTTTGTGGATTGGATGCCGGAGCTGGAACCATGCCCGCCACCGCTACCAGGCTGGCGTTTGCTGGCACGCAGACATTGGTGAACGGCGTTGTGTTCGGAATCCACGGGGAGCAGTTCCCTGCCGGATTTTGCGGCGGCGGCCATGACCAGTTCGCCGGCAGCTACGAGAACTTCTTTATTGGAGAGCGCAACGGTGCGGCCAAGTTTGACCGCTTCATAGGTAGCTTCGAGGCCGACTACGCCGACCGCGGCAGAGAGGACCATGTCTGCGCGGGGGTGCGTGGCTACCGCTCGCATGCCTTCGCGGCCGTGATGAATTTCCGGGACCGAATGGAGATTCTTATCGCGCAGGCGGCGGGCTAGTTCGTCCGCTCGTTCGTCATCGGCGACGGAGACCACTTCGGGATGGTGGCGTTCGATTTGCGAGACCAGTTCATCGAGATTGTTGCCTGCGGCCAAAGCCACGATTTTGAATTGATCGGACAGGGATTCAACTACATTGAGGGTTTGGCGGCCTATGGAGCCTGTAGAGCCGAGGATGGCGAGGGATTTCATGAGTGGCTTGCGTCGTTCCAGTCAGTGAATTTGCACAATTCAGTTCGCCGTGCGACTAGGGACATTGGAAAGCTACCGCGCTAACAAAGGTGGATTCACCAAAACTAAATAGTACCAGATGACCGGGATGCACAGAATTTGGGCGTCGATGCGGTCCAGCACGCCACCATGGCCGGGAAGCAGGGTGCCGGAGTCCTTCACGCCCGCGCTACGCTTGTAGGCGGATTCGAGAAGATCGCCCATTTGCCCGACGATGTTGCCAAGAAACGCCATGGCCAGGAGATGCGGGAGGGGAATGGGCAGGAAAAAACTGGCGGCATAGGCAATCAAAAGCGAGCCGAGAATGCCGCCCAGCGAGCCCTCCCAGGTTTTCTTCGGGGAGATATGCGGCGCGAGTGGATGTTTGCCGATGGCCCGGCCGACGAAGTATGCAGCGGTGTCCGCAGCCCAAGTGATCGCTAGGGCAAAGAGCAGCAAGCGGGGGCCTTGACTAGAAAGGCCGTGAAGACGAACGGCGAACGAAAACGGGAAGGCCACAAGCAATAGAGCACTGGAGGAAATGCCCGCAGCGGGAAGAGACTCGACTAGCGGGCGGTGAGTGAAGAGAGTGACAACGGTGAGGCCGAGCAGGAAGAGGAAAAACAGAGCGGCGGGAGAGATGAGTGCAGTGAACAGGTAATCAGGTGATGGAGGAAAGGCCGAATTCGAAATTGGTTCTATGTGAGGAGCTGCGAAAGAGCCGCGATAAACGATGGAGAGGGTGGGGCACCAGCATTGTACGATCAACAACAGAGAGCAAAGGACGGTCCAGAAGCGGTAGGCGCGGTGGCCGATGGCGTCTCCCAGGGCGAAGTATTCGCGCAGAGCCTGAATGGTGATTAACGCTACGGCGATGGCTACGACGTAGGTCGGCGTAAGAAGGACGACAGCAAGTACGATGGGAATGAGAACGAGTGCGGTCAGAACACGCGTGCTGGTCATGAGAATGAAGGATATCAGATATCGGTGATCGGGCAGGAAGAGGAACGGAAAGACAACCGAGGCCCACTGAGAGAGGGAGCCGGACGCTGCTCAGGAGTTTAACGGGCGGCGGAGGCTGGCGGTTGGATGGCGCCGTAGCGGCGTTCGCGTTTCTGATAATCCAGTAGCGCCTCCAGCAAGCGCGGGCGATTGAAATCGGGCCAGAGGGTTTCGGTCACGGAGATTTCGGCGTAGGCAATTTGCCAAAGGAGAAAATTGCTGACACGCATCTCGCCGCTGGTGCGGATGAGAAGATCCGGATCGGGAAGATCGGCCGTATAGAGGTGCTGGTTTAGGTCTTCTTCGGTAATGGGCTCGGGAGGTTGATGGCCGTTGCGCGTGGCGAGAATGGCATTTATGGCGTCGACGATTTCGGCGCGGCCACCATAGTTGAGAGCAATGTTCAGCACCATGCCCGTATTCTTCGCTGTGTTTTCGGTGGCTTCGCGGGTGTCTTTCTGGACTCCTTCGGGTAGTTCGTCCGCCCTTCCCAAAAAGCGCATGCGGATATTGTTTTTTTGCAGTAACGGCATCTCCTTGCGGAGATATTCGCGCAGGAGCTGCATCAGGAATTCGATTTCGGTTTTAGGGCGCCGCCAGTTTTCGACCGAGAAGGCGTAGAGAGTGAGCGCTTCGATGTGCAAACGGGCGCAGGTCTCAATGGCCATGCGGGCTGATTGGGTACCGGCGCGATGACCTGCGACACGCGGGAGATGGCGCTTTTGAGCCCAGCGGCCGTTGCCATCCATGATGATAGCGATATGCCGAGGCAGCCGGGAGAGGTCGAGTTTGGCGAGTAGATGAGATTCTTCGGCAGTGACCGGTCCGAGAGTTTCCAGTTGAATGCGCGAATGAGGCACAGGGAATCCTGAATCTTCTTTACGGCGCAAAGTTAACACAGGCGTGGCGCGGGTTGCAAATAAGAAGGCCATGAATAACGACGTGGCGCTAGCCCCGGGTAGTCGGGGTGCACTCCGGATTAGGTGGCGGGTGGGTGGAAGGCCTGGTAGATGGACTGAAACACCAGGACAAAGGTGAGAACGATCATAGCCACGGCAGTGACCCATGCAATTAGGTTAAAGAAGAAGCCGTTGGTGTGCTCTCCCATCAGATCTTTACGGTTGACCAAGAGGAGAATAAAGATGATCACGATGGGCAGCCAGATGCCGTTGCCTACTTGAGAGAAGATGAAGATTTTCCAGAGCGGGGCGTTGGGGAGAAGAACGATACCGCCGCCTACAAGAATCAGGATGCTGTAGAGCCAATAAAAGGCGGGAGCTTCGCGGAATTTGTGGTCGAGACCGGCTTCGAAGCCCAGTCCTTCGCAGATAACGTGAGCGGTGGACAGCGGCAGGATGGTGGCGGCGAAAAGCGAGGCGTTGAGCAGGCCGAAGGCGAAGGTAAGGCCAGCCCACTTACCGGCGAGAGGGATGAGTGCTTTGGCGGCTTCGGCGGCATCGCTGATGTTGGTGAGGCCGTTGCGGTTAAGAGTGGAAGCGGTGGCGACGATGATGAAGAACACGATGACCATGCAGGAGATGCTACCGAGAAGAACGTCTAGCCTGGCTTGAGGATATTGCCGCGGGCCAACCTTCTTTTCGACGAAGCCCGCCTGAAGATAGAAGAACTGCCATGGCGCGATGGTGGTTCCGACTAAAGCGGTGAGCGTGATGAGATAGCCGGTGTCGAAATGGATGCTGGGGACAACGGTCATGCGCGCGGCTAGAACCCAATCAGGATGCGCGAGAATTGCCGAAAAGAGATAGGTAAGATAAAAAACGCAGGCGATCAAAAAGACAATTTCGACCTGGCGATAATTCCCTTTCATGACCAGGAACCAGACGAGAATCGCCGCAATCGGGACGGAAACGTACTTACTGACACCAAATATCTGCATAGAAGCAGCCACACCCGCAAATTCCGCGACCACATTGGACAGATCCACCAGGAAGCCGGTGACCATCACAAAGAATGTAGAGCGGAAACCAAATTCCTCGCGGATCAGGTCCGACAGGCCTTTACCGGTGATGACGCCCATGCGCGCGCACATCTCTTCGGTCACATAGAGGGCGATGGTCATGGGCACAAGCGCCCAGAGCAGCGTGTAGCCATAGGCGGACCCGGCTTGGGTGTAGGTGATAATGCCGCCGGCGTCGTTATCGACGTTGGACGTAATAATTCCAGGACCAATTACGGCGAGAAACAGGAACAGACGGCGACGCCAGTGGTTCGTGCGAGAGAAGCCACGGAAGACACCAGCCCGAAGACGGTCTACGTAAGCATTAATCGAAGATAGGCTCATGAACGCAGCCGACCGCCTATAGTCGAAGTGGCCAAACCGCACAGGAGCTGAGGAGACTGGGTCATGCGTTCACCAGGCGAGAGACCACGTCGTCGACGGTAATCACGCCGATGGGGCGGAGTTCGTTATCGAGAACCGTGAGCATGCGCAGGTTGTATTTGTCGAAAAGCTCAAATACGTCTCGTTCATTGGCGTCCGCGGTGATGGAGACCAGGGGGTCGGTCTTGAGTTCGCTCATACGCTGCTCTGGCGTGGCCAGGAGGATGCGGGCGATGGGGACCGCACCAGCGAAGTGGCCGAGTTTATCGAGAATCACAATAGTGTCGAGCTGTTCGAGATTGAATTCCTGTTTGCGTAGCCAATCAAGAACTTCTTCCCGGGTAGAGGATTCGCTCATGAACGCGAATTCGGTGTTCATCATGCCGCCGGCGGTAGCGGGGTCGAAAGCCAGGAGTTCGCGAACTTCGTGGGCTTCCTGATTGGGCATTTCCTCCAGAAGTTCCTCGGAGGTTTCCTTGGACAGGTCGGCCAGCAGGTCGGCGGCGGCATCCGGAGCCATTTCTTCGATGATATCGGCAGCTTTTTCGGGATCGAGTTTTTCCACGATTTGTGTGGTAAGTCGCTCGTCCAGCTCGGCCAGTACGGACGCAGCAGTTTCTTCATCGAGCGACGCAATGATGCCCTGGCGCTCGGCGGCAGAGAGTTCTTCCATCATCTCAGCGAGGTCGGCGGGATGGAGATCTTCCAGTTTTTCGTGGGTGATGCGCAGCTTCACTCGGCGGAGAGGGTCGGGCTCGATTAAGTTCACGAATTCCCAGCGAATCGAGCGCTGCGGAAGCTTGCTCTGGAGTTTGCGGACAAGAGTGGAGGGAGCGAGCCCCTGAAGCAGGCGGCGAACCGCACCCGGGACACCGACATCCACCTGGGCGATGCGAAGTTCGACATGTTGATTGGTGGGAAATTCGGACAGATCGACGTCGTTCACACGCACGACCTTACGGCCGGCGGTGTCGATGATTTGCTGGTCCAGAAGATCTTTTTGGACGGCGAGCCAGGATTCATTGGGGCGATAGGCATCTAGCGCGCGTTCCGAGACGTTAAGATCGACGCGGCCGGGAACGATTTTAGCGACCTGGTCATAGCGAGCCACGATAGGCTGGAAACGGCCACGAGAAATCAGGAAATGCGAGATGCGGTTGGGTTGGTCGGCGGGCTCGATGAAGAACTCGCGTACGCGGCCCACATAGTGGGCTTGGGAATCGTAGGCGACCGCGCCCATAAGCTCGGTAGCGTAGAGCATTGGTTATCTCCTTTCTGCCGGCGTGTGGCGCCAACGCATTAGTAGTACCCCATAAAACCGCAAACCCAATTCCTTCGGGGCTCAAGAGCAATCGGCCAGCCGCTAGAACGCGCTCGCGCAAAAAATAAAAAACCCGCAAACGGAAGGAACCGGCGCGGGTAGAACAGATCCGAAAATGAAGAATTTGCTACCCGGGAGTGAGCCCTCTGGTGGCGAAAACTCGGGAAAGCCCCCCCTGGAGGGCGATGCTGAGATTTGGCCGGACAAAGAACGTCGAAGCCGGGGAAAATACCGGCTGAGCGATCGAGAGGCGGAGCCTCATCCCTGGGGAACTAGGGTGAGGTTCAAGTTCGCTAGACGCGCTCATCAGAGAAAATGCACTCCGAAGTTAGGAATAAACCTCGCTGCGAGGAGTTGTCAAGAAGAAAGAGGCGAGGAGCTGGAAAAAATTGTCGAGAATCGCAAGGAACCACGGGAGGTACCGTGGCGAGTGCACTCGAATAGGCGATCGAATTTGGTTTGCGAATCGATCCGCAAAGATGGGTTACCACCGACCGGGTATGGCGGTACGACATTTGGGGCAGGCGCCGGATTTTAGATGATTCTCCAGAACCGCGTGCCAGGAACGGCGGATTAAGAGTTTGTTGCAGGTCGGGCAGTGGGTATTGGCGGCTTCGGAGTGGATATTGCCCTCGTAGACGAAGTGAAGGCCAGCATCGCGGGCGATTTGGCGCGCCCGGTGCAGAGTTTCCGGCGGAGTCGGAGGCTTGTCTTGTAACTTAAAATCGGGATGGAAGGCAGTGAAGTGCAGCGGGACGTCTGGGCCAAGGTTGGTGAGGATCCAGTCGGCCAGCTTATGGGTTTCCACGGGATCGTCGTTTAGCGTGGGAATCATCAGGTTGGTGATCTCCACCCAAACATTGGTTTCCTGCTTCAGCCACTTGAGCGTGTCGAGGACGGGTTGAAGATGTGTAAGAGTGATTTTGCCGTAGAAATTTTCGGTGAAGGCTTTCAGGTCGATGTTGGCGGCGTCGATGTGATCGTAAATATCGTGGAAGGCTTCACGGGTGATGTAGCCATTGCTGACCATCACGGTTTTCAGGCCCGCGGGTTTGGCGGCTTTGCAAATATCGATGATGTATTCGCCCCAAATCGTGGGCTCGTTATAGGTAAAGGCGATGGAATGGCACCCGTGCTGTTTTGCGAGCAAGGGAACGTCTTCGGGCGGAAGGTGCCGTGAGTTGACTTGATCCTGATGGGACTTAGAGATGTCCCAGTTCTGGCAAAAGAAGCAGCCCATATTGCAGCCGGCGGTACCCATGCTGAAGATGCGCGTACCGGGCAGGAAATGGTTGAGGGGCTTTTTCTCGATGGGATCCACCTGAAGGGCGGCAGGGGAAGCATAGCCCAGGCTGTAAAGTTTCCCGTTTTGGTTGACGCGGATGAAGCAGAACCCGGGTTGGCCGTGGCCGATGTGGCAGTGCCGAGGGCAAAGGTAACAGTGAACGCGGTTGTTGGCCTCGGGTTCCCACCACCATGCTTCGTGTAGGGCGGGAGTGGACTGGAGGATTTGTAGCGTCGACATCGTGCCTCCTTGACCATTATACCGTGCCGGGATTTGAAACGCGTCGCGCGGGAAGAGCGAAGCGAGATTTCAACGCAGAGAGCACAGAGCCATTGAGAGTCGGGAGACGCTGGGGCCAGGATCGATAGGCTACGGGAAAAGCGGGATTGAGCGCGATCAGCGAGATTGCGCTCGGCAGCGAATGGAAGCCCAGTCCGCGAAAGATTTCAGGTTGTGGCGGTACTGCCAGGAGAGTTGGAGAAACTTGCGTGCGTCGAGATGGGCGGCTTCTTTACCTAAGAACGTTTCAAAGCGCCATTGAATGTACGGACTATTCCAGGGATGAAGCCGGTATCCGCGGGAGGACAGCCAGTAGAATCTCAGGAGGTTCCACACGTTGAGCAGATTATAGCGGTTGCACCTTTCTGAACAAACTTGGGAGCTAGACCTGCAACAAATCCGAGCGACAGACTAGCCGGGCATCGGGACGGAAAGGTGTTCGTGTACCAGCAGCCAATTTTTGACGTGCTTCTCCCAAATGCCGGTATAACGGACCGGCGAATCGAATGTTTTTCCATCTTTCATTTTGGCGGTTACATGCATGGAGACAACCGTCCAGGCAACGGTCGCGCGCCGGGTAACCTTCAGATCTTTGCCGGCGGTTAGCGAAACCGCTTGGACGTTGTCCATAAAGTTCTTGCGGACGCCATCGTCATAGGCCTTCCAACCGGAATAAGAGAACGGAGTAAGATCGTAGAAGATCAGGTCGTTGTCCTTGGCGTAGAACTTGGCGGCGTTATCCGGATTGCCGGAACTCCACGCGACGCAATAATCGTCGATCAATGTGCGGAAGGTGGCGTCGTCGGAAGCCTGCTGTTGGGCACGGGCACCGGCGAAAGTGACCAGCGCACCCATTAAGGCGAGTAACACATACAGAAACCAATAATGTCCTGGCGCGCCGGTGCGCGCGGAAGGGCGAGAGCTGTAGGACATGAGCACCTCGAAAGAAGGTCCACCTGAATTAGGCGACCTGGGTAGTCAAAGAATGTACCCCAACGATAGTCAAAGTCCTGGGGAATTTTCAAGTGCAGGCGGGCAAGCCGGAGGTGGGGAGTATTGGCCCTTCGCAAAGGCGGTCAGGAGACGGGTTGGCCGCGGCAAGTGACCGATGGGGCAGGGGCGTTCGCCGATTGGGACGCGGGGTTCGCCGATTTGGTCGTGTCTGACAATTACCCGTGGCCCTAACCTGACTGTGGGCGGCAAGAAGAACCGCTGGAGGCAGTCATGGGGACGGAATCGAAGAGAGAAGCAAGCAGGAACCGGGCGATGGCGAGTGCCGTATGGGCAGCCGGGATTGCGATCACACTTGTGGAAATGCAATTTGGTGTGGAATATGTGATGACACATGTGGTGGGTCGAATAGGCGCGCTGGCGGGATGGCTGCCGATGATCGGCGCACTGGCCACTCAATTTTGGGGATGAAGCAGTGGAATCGGCGAGACCGATTGTGGGCGACCAAGCGCAACGGTCCGGAGAGATGGAAACCAGTCACGCAAACGATCGAGGGAGAGCGGAGTGAACAGCAACGACAGATTCGATCCAGACAAGTTCAGTGAGGACTTGAAGGATCGCATTCATGAGCGGGTTCAGAACCACATGCGCGAACACCAGGCAAGCGTGGGCACGCTAAACGTCAGGACCCGAATCCTGCCAGGGCTCTTGCTGGTGATTATCGGGACGCTGATTCTGCTAGACCACATGGGGATTGTGCAGGTACACAACCTCTGGAGTTTCTGGCCGGTGATTCTGATCGTGGTCGGATTGCTGCGGCTTCTGGAGTCTTGCAATCGCGTGATCGGCGTGCTGCTGATGTTGGTGGGCACGTTATTCTTGTTGAGCAATTTAGGCTACCTTCGACTGAGCGCGGCCGATTTCTGGCCCATCGTGCTGATCGCGATTGGCGTCGGATTGATGTGGAGCCGCTTCCAGTTGCCGAAAATTTCGACTGCGCCAGGAGGGCCAGACAAAGTGAACGCGACGGCCATGTTCGGAGGAGTGGAACGACGGGTAAGCACGGCTAATTTCCAGGGTGGAACAGTGCAGGCGATCTTTGGCGGTGTGGAACTCGACTTTCGAGGCGCGGATATCGAGGGCGAACAAACGGCGTTGTATGTGGAAGCGGTTTTCGGAGGCATTGAATTGGTAGTGCCGGAACGCTGGACGGTGATCTACGAAGGACAAAGCATTTTTGGCGGCTACAACGACGAAACGCGGACTCCCCTGCCCGATATGCCGGGGGCGGCGCCGCGGAAACGGCTAATCTTACGAGGGCAGGCGTTGTTCGGCGGAATCACCGTAAAGAACTGAACATTCCATGAACAGCTCGAATATCGGCAAGTCCACATGGGCGGCACTGGGGATTGCGGGGGTGCTGTTTGCCGCGATCCTGGGGACGCTGCTGGTGACCGGCTGGAAGATGAACTGGTCAGCCGCGGTACTCCTGGCGGTGCCCATGGCAGCGCTGGCGCAAGGGATTGTGTGGGCGGCACAATTTACCTGCCGCAGCAACCCGCTAGGACGGACCGACGTTTGGCGAATGGTGCTAACGCATATTACCGGCGGGGTGGTGCTGAGCTATTTGTGGGTGAGTGCGGGCTGGGCGGTAACCGGGTGGGTCGACGGAATGCTAGGCACGCACGCCAATTACAAGTTGTACGCGGAATTGCAAACCCGTTTATATGGCGTTGGATTTTCGTACTACCTGCTGGGAGTGGCGTTCCACTACATGCAGTTCGCGCAGCGAGCGAGCCAAGAGGCACAAGAGCGTGCTTTGGAATCGAGCGTTCGGGCGCGAGAAGCGGAACTGAGTGCATTGAAAGCGCAGATTAATCCGCATTTTCTCTACAACAGCTTGAATTCGATCAGCGCGCTGACCAGCATCGATCCATCGCGGGCGCGAGACATGTGCGTGTCGCTGGCGGATTTCTTGCGGCTGACGCTGGGCATGGGGGAAAAGGTGGTGATCCCGCTGCGAGAAGAAGTGAGTCTGCTGGAGAAGTACTGCGCAATAGAGAAGGTCCGATTTGGAGAGCGGCTGACGGTGCAGAAGGAAATCGCGGAAGAGGCGAAAGAGTGCCTGCTGCCGCCACTGCTGCTGCAACCGTTGTTTGAAAACGCGGTGGTACATGGGATCGCACAACTTCCGGACGGCGGATGGATTCGCTTGCGAGCGGCTCGCAACGGTGGACGTATGTCTGTCATGGTGGAAAATTCGTGGGACCCGGAAGGGGGCACTTCGCGAAAGAACGGCGTGGGACTGAAAAACGTCCAAAGGCGCCTGGAAGCGCGCTACGGCAATGAAGCGCAACTGAGCGCGAATGCGGAAGAAGATGTGTTTCGCGTGAATCTGTCGTTTCCCGCGGAGACGGAGAAGACCAAGTGAACGGCGGCAAGAAGAAGTGGAAGGCGTTGATTGTGGACGATGAGGAGCTGGCGCGAAAACTGCTGCGCGAGATGCTGAGCAGCCATCCGGAAATTGAGGTTGCGGCGGAATGCGGCAACGGCATGGAAGCGGTCAAGGCCGCGGAAGGACACAAGCCAGACTTGCTGTTTTTGGACGTGCAGATGCCGAAGCTGACCGGGTTTGACGTGTTGGAACTGATCGATCGGACCGGCGTGTCGGTTATTTTTGTGACCGCGTTTGATCAGTACGCGATGAAAGCGTTTGAAGTACACGCGGTGGATTATTTGCTTAAGCCGTTCAGCCGGGAACGATTCGAGGCCGCACTGGAACGAGCGAAAGGCCAGGAAGGGCGTAAACAGATCGATGCGGCGGAGTTAGCGGCGGCTTCGCGACCGGTGGGCCAGTATGCGGAACGGATCGTAGTGAAGGACCGCAGCAAAGTGACACTGGTACCGGTGAACAAACTGGATTACGCCGAAGCACTGGACGACTACGTTTCGCTGGCCAGCGAAGGAAAAAAACATTTAAAACAGCAGACCATTTCGGGGCTGGAGATGGCCTTGGATCCCGGAAAGTTCGTAAGGATTCACCGGTCGTACATCGTGAACTTGGAACGAGTGGCGCGGATTGAACCGTACGGGAAGGACAGCAAAGTGGCGATTCTGACCAATGGAACGAAGCTGCCTGTCAGCCGGGCAGGCTATGGGCGGTTGAAGGTGTTGTTGGAAGAACAATAGAAAATCGAGCCTGTACGGAGACTCGTGGCTTTTTCCGGTTATCGGAAGGTGCCGGCGCCATCAAGCGCCAGAATGTGCGAGAAATAGATGGAGGATATACAGGGAAAACCTCATTTCCTGACCTCGGCGAACACGGTATCTCTTCGGGATGTTTCGACAGCTTCCTTTGCGGGCGTTTTGCCTGTGCATTGGTATCAGCGGTTTTGTTTGGGGCACGGATTCCAGCCCGCGGGTGGAGCAGCCCGCTTACGCGCAGAAGCTAAAACTTCCGGGATTAAAAGACATTGGCAAGATTAACGACCACCTCTATCGCGGCGCTCAACCGGGGGAAAAAGGCCTGAAGCAGCTGCGAGAAAAACTGGACATCGACACGATTGTGGACCTGCGCGGCGAGGCCAAGTTCATCCTGCTGAAACGGGAACGCAAGCATGCGGAAGATTTGGGAATGCAAGTTGTGAGCCTTCCGGGAAACGGCTGGTCTCCGCCCAACGACAAGGAAATTGCGGAGTTTTTCGCGCTGATGCAGCAAAGCCCAAGGAAACGGGTCTTTATACATTGCTGGTTGGGCGGCGATCGCGTAGGCGAATTCATCGCAGCATATCGCATCGCGTTTGATGGCTGGACCGCGGATCAGGCGATCCGCGAGATGCACGTCTTTCATTTCAAGTCGCACTGGCACCCGGCGATGGAGAAATATGTCAGAACTTTCCCAGAACGACTGGCGCAGTCGCCAACGTTGGCGCCATACCGACACCCGGAAGTCGCTGCGAGTGCGAACAACGTGGCACACTGACCGGCGGGAGTTTCGACCCTAGGTTCCTCGTTTGGCCGCGGACAGGAATCGTACCGCTACGCCTTTCTGACCATTTTCCAGATTGTCGATCCTGGCTATCTGGGCTAAATATTCATAATTTTGCTCGCTGAACGGCGAGTGGTACGGCGCGGTCACGAACAGCCGCATGCCTTCGTGGTACGCGGTGCGGTCTGTGACAAAGTACAAACCATCTTGCGACACGTTCTTCGTCGAAGTAATTTCCTGAAATGCGCCGTCCTTCGGGTCCGAAGGACGTACACGCAAGCCCTGCTTCATTCGCACCCGGCGGGTCCGGCGGCGCTCAGTAGTTCTCGTGTCGTACATAGCTTCATCTGAGCATAAGTCCAGACCCTACCGATACCAGGTGTGCTGAATCCGGCATGATCTACAATTAGCCGCTGCCTATGCGGTTGCCGCGCCTCTCGGGCACATCTAATTTTGCGGACGTTCGTGGATGATCATCCAAGACGTGCCAAACCTGTCACGGAGCATGCTGAACCGCAGGGCGAAGAAAGTTTCCTGCATGGGCATAAAAATGTTTCCGCCATCGGCAAGCAAAGCGTGGACACGCTCTGCTTCGGCGATGCTGTCAACATTGAGGCTCAGATACACACTGCGCATAGGCTCAAAACGGTCTGGCGGCACGTCCGAACCCATGATGTCCGTCTGACCGAGGGTCATCCTCGCGTATAGAATGGCTTTGCTCAACTCCGGCGGAACGTTGCTGGCGCCGGGCATCTGGTCGTGAGTCATCATCATCAGGATCTTGCCGCCAAGGTGTTGCTCGTAAAAATGAAACGCCTCCGCACAGTTTCCGCCATAGTTCAGGTAGGTGTTCAGCTTCATGAGTGGTGTTCCCTTTCGTTCCATACGGTATCACTTGCAGGCTGCAAGCTATATGTGATTACAATGTGGCCTTGCCGCCGCCTAGCTGCGACTCACGCAGTCCGCAAAGGATATCAGAACGCGAAAGCGAGGACATTTCATGGCTGCTCTGGAAAATTATCCGCGAATCACGCCCTTTCTGTGGTTCGAGTCGAATGCCGAAGAGGCGGTGACTTTCTACCTGAGCGTGTTCAAGAACTCGCGCAAGTTGGGAGAAATGCGCAGTAGCGCCGACACGCCGAGCGGCCCAAAAGGGATGGTGATGACGATCTCATTTGAATTGGACGGGCAAAAGTTCACGGCGCTGAACGGCGGCCCATATTACAAGTTCAACGAGGCGGTTTCGTTTGTGGTTCGCTGTGATACGCAGGGTGAGATTGATTACTACTATTCGAAGCTCGTGGAAGGCGGCAGCGAGAGTCAGTGCGGATGGCTGAAAGACAAATTTGGACTTTCCTGGCAGGTGGTACCGGCGCGGCTGCCCGACTTGATACAAAATCCGAAGGCCCTGCAGGCGATGCTCGGGATGAAGAAGATCAACCTGGCGGAACTGGAACGGGCGGCACAGTCCTAGGGTCAGTTGAGCGCTTTCAATAACGCGGGCGAGGGGTGGACCCAGATGCGGGTGGTCGCGGTTTTGCCTAGATGGATGACTCGCTCGGCTACACGCAGGGTCAAAGTTTCGTCGTAGCCGCGCTCCAGAACCTTCAGTTTGTTCGCGGGCAGCAATTGCAGGTTCTGAAGGAAATCCAGGAAGCCTTCATCTTTTTCATACACGCAGAGAATAATTGCGGAATCACCAGGATGCAGTTCGGAGAGCAGCATCCCGCCTTGCTTGCGCAGTTGCGAGACCCCGCCGCTCAGGGGGACACCGTGAGGGCAGGTCGTACGCGACACAAAACGCCGCTGGAGCAGCGCTTCCACTTCGGGGGAAATGGTGTGCTCCATGCGCTCGGCTTCGGCGTGGGATTTGGCCCACGGCAGGCCAATGACTTCTGTCAGCAGCATCTCTGCCAAATGGTGCCGCAGCATGAGATGCTGGGCCACTTTTCGGCCCTTCGGGGTGAGCAGGATGTGGCCACCACGTTGCACTTTGACGTGGCCGTCGCGGGCCATGCGTTTGATCGCAGCCGTCACCGCGGGGGGAGTAACGCCGAGTTCTTCGGCCAAACGCGCACTGATAGCGATTTGATCCTCTTCAAGCATCTCAAAAATCGCTTTGAGGTAGTCTTCTTGGGAGATACTGGTTTTTTCGCGGCGCAAAGAATCTCCGTCTGTTCAGCAAGTGGCGGCGCACTCGCCGGAGCGTAATCGGCTGGCGAGCATCAACACTTTAAATTCTAACTCTTCTAAAATTCCTTGATAAGCCGCCGGGCGGTCGCCATAAGGATCGTCAATCTCCCAATTTTCCACCCTTTGTGCCAGGAGGGAATCTTCGGCGGAATCGTTGTCCAACAGGTAATCGAGCGGTTGGCCGGACATGTTGACGATCAAATCGGCCTGTTCCATGGCATCGCGGCGCAGTGCTTTGGATCGCAAGCCGTCGACCGGATAGCCATTCTCCTGCAGGGTTTGTTCGGTGATTTCCGCGATACGGCCAAGTGGGCATAGACCGGCGCTTGAGGGTTCGATGATGTCCGAGGCAAGTTGACGAGCCACAGCTTCGGCCATTGGGCTGCGGCATGCGTTGCCAAGGCACACGAACAAGACCCGAAGTTTAGCGAGCTCCGCCATAGGACGATTGTAGCGCGGGGTTGACCGCTAATATTAACGAATAGCGGCAGAAGCGTTTAGCTGCTTACGAGCGATCTTAAGTGCCCTGGAAGAGATTCTGTAGCACCACGTCAAGGGATTCGTGGGACAAGTTTGTGGCGCCCTTTCACTCCGTCCGTTGACGGCCGCCCCGTTTCGGCTTGGACCCGTTGGATGCCAGCTTTAGAAAATGTTCGTGCACGGTGGTGTCGCCGGTCAGTTCGGGGTGGAACGTCGCGGCCAAGATGTGCCCCTTTTCTACCAGCGTGGGTTTGCCTTGGAAGTTTGCCAGGACCTCGATGCCCGGAGCGATCTTTTCGATGACGGGGCCGCGAATAAAGACCATTTCCAGCGGCTCCTTTTTCAGCTTGGTAGATCCAAAGAAAACATCGCTGGCGAGCTGACGGCCATAGGCGTTGCGAAGAACGGTCATGTCCAGAAGCTTCAGCGAATCCTGAGGTGGATTTTTCACTTGGGTCGCTAAGAGAATGGCGCCGGCGCAGGTGCCGAAGATGGCTCCATCGTCGTCAGCGAATTTACGAATCGCGTCGTAGAGACCTTCCTCTTGCAGGAATTGCAGTTGCGTGGTGCTCTCGCCGCCGGGAAGAACCAGGCCGTCGCAGCCGGCGAGGTCTTCGACGGTACGTACTTCGACGGTTTCGGCGCCCAGTTTTTGTAGCATTGCGGCGTGAGCTTGGAAGTCACCTTGAATCGCTAGAATACCGATTTTCATCTTTGCGCTACCTGTTAGCGCGGAATGCGGGTTGCGTTTACCGCGCTGGCATAAAAGCCAGCGCTACATGTTGGTCGGTCTAAAGTCCGGCCACTACACGAGCAAACCCAAGAGTAAACCGAAGAATAAACCAAAGACCCACCCTCAGACACCGAGGGTGGGCCACCCACAAACTGGATTACCAGCCGCGAGTGGCTAGCAAATCTTTTTCTTCCAGTTGCCGCACGTCGATACCGGGCATAGCTTCGCCTAGTTGCTCGTGCGCCTCGAGCACTGCCTTGGGATCTTCGAAGTGGGTCGTGGCTTTCACTATGGCCTTGGCGCGGGCTTCGGGATCGCTGCTCTTGAAAATCCCAGAGCCTACGAAGACGGCTTCCGCGCCCAGCTTGCGAACCAGCGCGGCGTCCGCCGGAGTGGCGATTCCACCGGCAGAGAAATTCGGAACCGGCAATTTGCCAAGGTGAGCTACCTCACGGATCAGGTCCAGCGGCGCGCCGTATTCCTTGGCTTTGCGCATCAGTTCGTCATCACGAAGTGTGGTCAGGCCGCGCATTTCCAGCACGATGGTGCGCATATGACGTACCGCTTCGACGACATTGCCGGAACCGGCTTCCCCTTTGGTGCGAATCATGGCGGCGCCTTCGGCAATGCGCCGAAGTGCTTCACCGAGATTGCGCGCGCCACAAACGAAGGGAACGCGAAAATCGTGCTTCCAGACGTGGTTTTCTTCGTCGGCGGGTGTGAGGACCTCGCTCTCGTCGATGAAGTCCACTTCCAGCGCTTGCAGCACTTCCGCCTCCACGAAATGGCCGATGCGCACTTTGGCCATCACGGGAATGGTTACGGTGCTCATGATCTCGCGGATCACTTTGATCGAGGCCATGCGGGCCACGCCGCCTTCTTTGCGAATATCAGAGGGCACCCGCTCGAGTGCCATCACCGCGCAGGCTCCGGCCTTTTCGGCGATGCGTGCCTGGTCGGCATTGGTGACGTCCATAATGACGCCGCCTTTGAGCATTTCAGCTAATCCGACCTTCACGCGCCATTCGTTGGAACCTTTATTCCCATTGGGATGAGCGTTGCCATTGGGTTTCTTCGTTGCCATTGCGTGTCTCCTCTCAAAATCCAAAATCACGAATTGGGTGGCGCGGGTTGGGCTTCCGCGAAATGCGAGCTTTTAACGACGACGAAACGGCCCTTGCCACGAGCCAGCAGGTTGCCTTGTGCGTCGCGAATTTCTGCCGCGCGAAACCGGTTTCTTCCCTGCTCTTCGTCCTGCCAACCTTCCACCACGATGGGCTTATCTACCGGGACGGGTTTTTTGTATTCGATGTTCATTTCGGCGGTGACAGCGCTTTCGTCGGTCAGGCGCGAGAGTTTCCCCATGGCTTCGTCCAGAACGACGGCAATGATGCCGCCGTGCGCGAAACCGGCACCTCCGGCGTAGTTTGGGCCCAAGGTGAAGGAACCGCGGGTGCGTCGGGCTTCAAAGTCGAGCTCGAAGGGGAGCTTCATGCCCGCGGGATTCGCGGCACCGCAACCGAAGCAGCGGTTCGTGGGTTTGGGATCGAGTTTGAGAACTTGCGTCATGTTGTCTATTGTCCGGAAGCGCTGCCTGTCACACGAGCGCCAAGTGCGGGCGCTCCGCCCGGCGCGATCCTCGCTGACGCTTGCGCATTTCAATGCGGAGAAGTTCGGCTAACGTGCTGACGCCGCGGACGATTTGCTTTTCATTCAGATTGGCAAAGCCCAAACGCAAGGTATTGGGCATGGGCGACTGCACATAGAAATAACGGCCGGGAGCGAACAGAACACCACGTTCGCGGGAGTGGATCATCAGTTCGCTGGCATCAAAGCCCGGCGGAAGCTCCAGCCAGAAACACATGCCGCCCTCGGGGCGATTCCAGCGAACGCCTTCGGGCATGAATTTGCGCAGCGAATCATCGAGGGTGGCCAAACGATCCCCATAGACTTTGCGCATGCGCGCCAGATGCTTCTGAAACATGCCACGCTTGATAAATTCGGCCAAAGCGGCCTGGGCAAGCTGGCCGGTGTGCAGGTCGGTGACTTGCTTGATCAAGCGCAAACGCTCAATGGCCGGTGGCGGGGCAATAATCCATCCGACCCGCAAGCCTGGGAACGCGACTTTGGCGAAGCTATCGATGTGAATGACCAGGTTCGAGCGGTCAAGCTGTTTGAGAGAAGGTAGACGTTCTTCGCGGGTATGCAGACGAGCGTAAATGTGATCTTCGACGATAGGAACCTGATGGCGCGCGGCTAGCTCGAGCACGCGACGGCGCGAGGAAACCGGCATGGAGGTGCCGGTGGGATTGTGAAAATCGGGAGTGAGCACGAGAAGCTTGACGCGATTGGCGGCCAAAGTGGATTCGAGCACTTCGAGATCGATGCCCAGAGGAGTATCAGGTTCAGCGTGAGTGCGTACAGGCACGCCCAGGCAACGCGCATGAATACCATTGAACACCGCACAGGCACCAGGATACGTGGGGTTCTCGAGCACCACGGTATCGCCGGAACGGACGAAGGCTTTGGCGATAAGGTCGAGCGCTTGCTGGCAGCCGTCGGTGATCAACAGCGATTCATCCTTGACAGCAAAGCCGTCGCGACGAAGAACGTCAATCAAGACTTCTTTTAGCGGGGCGTAGCCATCGGAGGCACCGACATTCAGGATTTCCTGGCCGCCGTGACGAAGAGCCGCCTGGACGCAAGTCTGCAATTCCTCGACGGGGAAAAATTCCTCTGCCGGGCGGGCCATGACGAAAGACACCGCATTCGCCGGAGCCGAGGCCGTCAAACGAGTGAGAATTTCCTCGCTACGTTCATCCGCGAAAAGAAGTTCCCAGCGCAGGCTATCGGAATGCCCGTTAAGAGTTGGCGGAGCAGGAGGCGTGATTTTCAGGCCATTGCTGTTGTTGCGAATGAAGGTGCCGCGGCCCACATGACCCTGGATCAATCCTTCGGATTCCAATTCGGCGTAAGCGTTGGCCACGGTAGTGCGATGGACACCCAGGGTCTGGGCCAATTCGCGACTGGCGGGAATACGATCGCCGGGACGAAGATCACCGGCATGGACCAGGGAGCGGAGCTGATCGCGGAGCTGAATGTACAGCGGGATGTGGCTTTCGGGCTGAAGGTGTAATGGCAGCATTGTCTCTCACCCTGGGGACAATTTTAGCAGAAATTGGACTAAGACAAGAGCCATTTTGTCTTGCGCGTGGGGTTATGCAGCCTCCTTGCGAGATCGCTGGTGCCGTACAGGAACAACTCGGAGTCACGGGTTTTGCGAGAAGAAAGGGTTAGTGACGGGATGATAGCCCAAGCGGCCATTCTTTTCGTCTTCGGCTAAGTCGCGAATGCAGATTTTCGTCAGGTCGGAGGCCTGGCACTGATACATCTGCTTGAGCGGCAGATCTTCTTCCTCGACATCGTATTGGCCGGATTGCATGTCCTCACTATCGTCTACTGAGGCGGCAACCACCCGGCTTCCCTGCTGCACGCGGACGCGGAACTGTTTTGTAGAAGGCTCATAATTCGATACCAAGAAGCAATGGCCGATGCAGGCGCGATCGGGGATGTGCAGATAAATAGTTCGGAAACCGATGGGAGCATAGATAGTGGAGGCCGTACGGGTCCCGAAAGGCAGTTGTTCCGTGATGCGGCGGGTGTTGTCTTCCATACGGTTCAGAAAACCGGTGTCCTGGTAAATGAAAACAAAGAACACTGCGGCACACGCTCCAGACACTAGGAGATGCCACAGGCGCGGTGGGAGCGAGGCCAACCAGCAAAGCCCGAGAATGGCGCTGACTAGCGTCAGCCGAGTAACCAGTGCACCAACCCAGCCTCCGGTGGGGTCAATATGCAGATTTTCCGGCAAGAGCGCCGTGCCAATGAACGAAATAAAATAAAGTTGCAGAAGGAGCAAACGATCCTTCCAGAACCCGACGACACGAGAGTCTTCCAGCCAAGCGATGGCTGTAGCCAAAACGACGAAGACAGAAAGGACCGCGGTAAACCAGTTGTAACGCCTGCCGAACACACGAAACTGGTCCGCGCCATTGAGCCGCCAGAATGGCGTCTCGCGCCATTCCACTTCCCACGCGTGGTGGTGGCCTACAACCCAATGTGCGGCTACGAAAACAAGCACGGCTCCGACGGGAAGCAGCCATTTGCACCAATTGGGCAAGTACAGCCAGAGAAGGCGATACGCCGCGGTGCCCAAAAACCAGAAGAAACCAAGCGGGTGAGCCAGGAGCATCAGTGGCATTAAAATCGCGGCGATGATCAGCCCTTTTCGACGAACAGGCCACAGGAACGACAGGCCAAGGCAGGCCAAGCCGAGCGACAGGTAATAGTTCATGAAACCCATGTGGAAAATGTAACCGTAGGTGAGCATGGCCACCAGAGGAGCAAGAAACCAGGGCGATTTGCCACCGGCGACCCGCATTAGGGACAACACGCCCCAAAAGAAAACCAGCGCGCAAATGGAAACCGAAATTTTTTCCGCGGCCAGAAATCCGAACAGTTTGGCCGAATAGTAGAGCATCAGATCGAACAGCACGTTGTCCCACTGCCAGACGAGATAGACACCCGGGGCTTTTCCCTGGTGCACGAGCTGGGCGAGCCAAGCGTTATAAACGTGGCTGCCTAAGTCGCCGGCTTCGATGTGGGTGTGCCAGAAGCACGGAACCAGCAGCAGGACAGAAATGAGTAGGGCGCGGATGCGATGAGGATGGGGCGGGGAGATGTGTGGTTGCGTAATCGCCGCGTGCGAGAGTGAGGACATTTTCCGAATATTCTAGCGCGCTCCTTAGCGGGCACCAAAACCGTCACGAGGGTATCAGGATTGGAGGTGTAGGCGGTGGACCAGCGGCAAGGGGCTAGGCGACGAGGAATTCGGCGGCCTGGCGCACTGCGGGTGAACCGGCAGTTGGATGTTTATATTGTAGTTATCCCGTTGTTCGGTCTTTTGAGAATATGCTGAATCTAAAGGGCTTAGCTTCGACGTAAGTACTTGTGTTTTCAGTAGATTTAGGAGGCCCAGGAGTGATGATTCTAAAGGTAGTTACGGCGATTACTAGCCGGCCTGCGCCTCGCCCAGCCGCTTCAGGCGATCGCGAAGTTTGCGCTGCAGGGGCGTGGGCGTATTGGGATTGAACGCCACGAGATACCAAAGTGGCTGAGTTTTGTCGCGGCTCAGAAAGGACAAGGTATTGGCATCGGCATTGGGATGGCGGGCCACGTTCTCTCTAATGGCGCCGTAGGGATGGCGGGCCAGACGTTGCAAGGTTTTGGCGTTGGCACGGGGATGCTCGCTGATCAAACGCAGCAGATAAAAATCTTCTTTAGGAGCTTGCTTGGAGAGTTTTTCGAGCATCTCCGGTTTGGCTTCGGCGCTGAGAACCAAGCCGATTTTTTCGTCCCAGGCAGTATTGATGTGATTGAGTTCGCGCGTCCGGGCGTGGATCAATTCCTCGAGCATGCGACGTTCCTGCTGCATGCGGGCAATGGGAAGACTGGTGCCTTCCATGGAATCCAGGACACGGAGGAGATGTTGACGTTCGCCAAAGACAATTTGAGAGGTGCGGGAACTCCGTCCGTTTTCTTTTTCTTTGTATTGCACTAAATCTGAGCGTCGCATGGTTCGGTGCTCCCACTTCCCGTTGGGCCTGCTGCCAAATGGGACGTACTGCTCTACCTCAAGATCTGGAATGCTCATGGTGAAACCGGGTCCTGACTGGTGCTCAAGTGGATTATGAGAGGGAGATGGGGTAGCGTAAAGTTTGGCGCCGGAACCCTGTGCCCGAAGTGCAACCGGCAAATCGGCAGGCGAGGGGAGGGCACATGTCTGCATTCAAAGAACATCAGGAAGAGCTGGAGCGCTACGAGCAGATGATGGGAAAAGAGCGCGGGCGGCTAGCCGTGTCGCTGGACCGCATAACCAATGCGCTGGTGCTGGCCGGACAGCATGGTGTGTATTGCACGAGCGTCCGGAATCCGCAAGTGCCGGCAATGGACCTGCGCATCATTTCGCAGGAACTGACGCACGCAAAGGAATTGATTCAGTCGGTCATGGAGGAGATTCGGAAGGCGCGGCAGAACGGTGGATGACCGCAGGATGGCGCGAAATGGCATTACAGAATAGCTATCGCTTCGACTTGGGCAGGACAAATTTCAGCGCAGTGTGAGTTGCACTAAAGCTCACCACTTTAATGTCGACAAGTCCGCCTTTCAGCCCGCTGGCACGAACATCATGCTCAGTTACGTCCTTCTGCCCCTTAGGAAACACCAGCCATAGTGCAGTACTGTCCTGAATATATGGAATCACCGGACGGAGGCCCTTCAGATATTCTTTGGTATTGGCGAGGAAGAACACCGAAGAGGGCTGTTTCGCCGGCTTGCCGCGGGAGACGACAGCTCCCTGCTTCTCCAAACTTGCTATAAAGTCAGCAGGAAATTCGCCAATCAGCGAAACCGTAGCGCCGGGTTTAACCCCCACCTTGTCGAGCAGCGATTTGGGGTGTGCTATTTTGTCGCGCCATTTCGAAGCCTGAGCTCCTAACTGAAAGACCACGATGCCATCTTTGGTCTGAATGTAAAGATCGCCATCGCTGGCCGTTACTTCCTTAATGGCCGTGAAGGGGATTTTGCAACGATGCTCGCCGCGAAAAATGATTTCCGACGATTCCAGCAGCGCTTTCCCGGAAAAGGATTTTCCGGCGTGTCGCATCGTGCATACCAATTCGTTTCCCACGGATGGCTCTCCCGGACCAGCAAAGGAATTCGGACAACGCTCGAGGAGATTACTTCAAAAACGGGTTGGAATCGCGCTCGTAGCCGATGGTGGTGCTTGGGCCGTGGCCGGGATGCACGATGGTGGAATCGGGCAACTCCATCAGCTTGCCTTTGAGAGAGGCGATAATATCGGTGTACGAACCGCCCCAGAGATCCGTGCGGCCGATACTGCCCGCGAACAGGGTGTCTCCGGCAAAAAGTTGCGGCTGGCTGAGGGTTGCATTGGCACCATCGGTGGGCAGATACAGCGAAACACTGCCGGGCGAATGACCTGGAGTATGCAAGACATTGGCGATGAAGTCTCCCCACTGGAGCGAATCGCCTTCTTTCAAAAGCTGGTGGACTTCGATTATCTCCGGGGGAGCTATACCGAGGAAGGCCGCTTGCATTTCCATGCCGCGATAAAGCGGAAGATCGTCGCCATGCATCATTACTGGAGCGCCAGTGTATTGGTACAACTTGGCGAGTCCGCCCACGTGGTCGATGTGCGCGTGAGTGCTGACGATGGCTTTTACTTGGAGTTTGTGGCGGCCGAGCAGTCCCAGGATGCGTTCGACTTCGTCGCCCGGATCGACGACAACGCATTCGAGTGTGCGCGGGTCGCCGATTATGGAACAATTGCATTGCAACATGCCTACCGGAATTTTGACGTAGATCATCTCCGGGTTGGCCGCGTCGGGCATGCGGTGAGCTGGACTTAAGTCGTTCACGGGGGCAGTATAACATTGGTTTTCGCTACATTCGTGAAGCTGTGTTAAAGGCGCAAAGGTGCAGCGCAAACGCGGTTTGTGGTGGGCAGTGAAGCCGGAAGCCGCGCAAACAGAGAGATCATGGAGACCATAGTGCCAGGTCAAGCATTACCGACTGTATTAGGTGAAATGCACGCAAGGAATGGGGCATCCATGGGAGTGTGGTTCGGGTGCGAGATGCCCAACGATTTTGGCGATTGGAGGGCTGAGTATCGGACGCTGCGCGAGAGCGTGGGATTGGTGGATAAGAATTACCGGGCGTACCTGGAGTTTAGCGGTCCGGACCGGGTGCGGTATTTGAACGCGATCCTGACTAACGACATTAAGGGGCTACGGGAGAACCAAGGGACGGTTTCGCTATTTCTGAATCCTCAGGGACACATTCAGGCGGAGATAGAAACCTATGCGCTGCGGGATGTGCTGTTTTGCGTGTCCTACGCGATGATTCGCGAACAACTGGTTCCCGCGATGGACAAGTACATCATCATGGATGACGTGACGTTGACGGACGCGACCGAACAGTACGCTACATTCGGCGTGGAGGGACCGGTAGCAGCGGACGTGGCCTTTGCGGTGAGTGGAGTGGAACTGGCGGACATGCAGGAATTGGAATCACGGGAAGGTAAAGTCGGCGAAATAGCGTGCCGGGTGGTGCGTCGATCGCGCGGAGGATTGAGCGGAGCGGAATTTGTGGTCGCGCGGGAAAAAGCTGAGCAACTGTGGAGCACTCTGGATCAGGCGGTCAGGCGTGTTGGCGGTAGGCCGGTGGGCTACACGGCGCTGAACACAGTGCGGTTGGAGTCGGGCGTGCCGTGGTTTGGCTACGACTTCGGCGACAAGCAGATCCCGCATGAGGCCGGTCTGCAAGACTCGCACATTTCGTACACCAAGGGCTGCTATACGGGCCAAGAAATTGTAGAGCGGGTCCGTTCGCGCGGGCAAGTCAATCGCGTGCGGGTAGGCCTACAGTTTGCGGGTGAGTCAGAACCCGGGGCGAACGCCACGCTGCTTTCCGACGGCAAAGAAGTGGGATATGTAACCCGCACAGGATTTTCTCCGGCGCGGAATGCGTGGATTGGCATGGGTTATGTGCGCCGCGAAAAATCGGCCACGAACACCACGTTGCAGGTTTCGTCGGGCAACGCCACAGTGGTGGCGACGCCGATGGCCGGATGATCCGGCGAAATTCGTCAAAATTCGAACGGTGGCGGAGTTTGCTCTTTGCCCACCCGGCCTTGCGAGATGTCCGCCTGACAATAGTTTTCGCCACGGATCGGAACACCGGAAAGGCGCCGCAGCAACGCGAGTTGGCCGACATGATTGAGCGCGTCCGCTACCGGGCCTTGAAACAGCTTCTCGGGCGACGCATACAACCGTTCGTCACCGGCCAGGTAATCGTCAAAACGTTTCAGCGAGTCGAAGAACCGCTGCACCTCATCGGGCCACGGCAGGGGCTCGGACGAGTGCCACGCTTCTTGGCCTTTGGCCATTGACAGGGCCCAATCAAACAGGTCGCCGATATGCGCCAGGATTTGCACTGGGGTGCGGCAATTCTGGCCCGGGTGGAAGTCGGCATAGGCCTGGGGAGCATCGCGCAGTGCTTTACCGCCGCGATAGGCAATGGTGGCTAAAGAATGGCGGAGAAGGTCTCGGGCGCTGACGGTTTCTGGTGGTTGCATAGCGGGAATACCGTAGCAGTTTTGGCTGAGCTGGAAAAGAGTTTTCGTGCGAGTCGGCGTGTTGCAGAGTTCGCCTGGCGTCGACACCCTGGCTGCTTCTCTCGTTTTAGGGACGATTTGTTTACGGTTCTTCTTGCGGCTCAGCTTACGGTTCTTCTGCAATCGAAGAGGGATTCCTCGCTTCGCTCGGAATGACGTGGACGGAGGCTGGCGGGTTTCGACGAGGCGGCGTTCGGAATGACGTGACAGCGAGAGGGCGAAGTCGACGTGCTACGCCTCAGTCGATATTGAGGGCGCGCTTGAAGGAGCCCTTCTCGGCATCGATCTTTTTCTGGAGCTGCATAATGGCGAAGAGAACAGCTTCGGGCCTGGGCGGGCAGCCGGGCACATAGACGTCCACGGGTATCACCTGATTGCAGCCCTGCACGATGGCGTAATTGTTGAACACCCCGCCGGATGTGGCGCACGCGCCCATGGAAATCACCCACTTTGGTTCGGGCATCTGATCGTAAAGCTGGCGAATCACCGGGGCCATTTTCTGCGAGAGGCGACCGGCCACGATCATCAAGTCGGCTTGGCGCGGGGAAGGACGAAATACTTCAGCGCCAAAGCGCGCGACGTCAAACCGCGATGCCGCCATCGACATCATTTCGATGGCACAGCAAGCCAGGCCAAAACCTAGAGGCCAGATCGAACTCTTGCGCGCCCAGTTCACCGCTTTGTCGAGCTGAGTGAAGATAATGCCTTCCTGCTGCAAGAGCTGCCCGAAGTCATCGGGTTTGGTGAGCGTGGCGCTTTTTCTCAGGGTCGTTTCCATATGCCCATTTTCGCATAGCGGCTAAGCTGAAACAATCGGGGGGATCAGCGCCCATTTTCGACGGCCAAGGGTGGCGCAATGCTGCTCAGGGCACGGTCAGGACCACTTTTCCAAATTGCTTACCCTGTTCCAGATAATTGTGGGCGGCCATGCAGTCATGCAATGGGAAGACTTTATCGACGATGGGCTTGATCCTGCCCTCCGCAACTAACTTCAGAACGGTGCGCAGCTCGTCTTTTGTGCCCATGTACGAGCCCATGATGGAAAGCTGGCGGGTAAACAGGAAGCGCAAGTCAATTTTCGCGTCGTGCCCGGTGGTGGCGCCACAGGTTACCAGGCGTCCAGCGATGGCCAGACTTTTGATGCTGTCGTCCCAGGTGGCTTGGCCGACATGTTCGAACACCACGTCGACGCCGCGGTTGTGCGTATACCGGCGGACTTCTTTGGCTATGGGCATAATGCCGTGGTGGATCACTTCGTCCGCACCGATCTCTTTGGCTTTTTCGAGTTTCGCGTCGGTTCCTGCCGTGGCGATCACGTGGGCGCCGAAGAACTTCGCGATTTGAATCGCGGCGCTTCCTACTCCACTGCCCGCGCCCAGAACCAAGACCGATTCGCCGGGTTGCAGTTGAGCTCGATGCACAAGCATGTGCCACGCGGTTTGGAAAACCAGAGGAATGGCGGCAGCATGCACCCAATCCAAGTTTTCGGGAAATGGGAAGCAATTCACGTCGGGACAACGCACGAATTCCGCGCAGCCCCCATCGATCATGAAGCCGAGATTCGTGAAGTCCCGGCACAAATTGTCATTGCCCGACAGGCAGGCGGAGCACTTTCCACAAGTTACCCCGGGAGCCAGCACGACTTTCTCCCCAACGTACACGGTGTGAACTTCCGGACCGATTTTGACCACTTCGCCGGCGACGTCACTGCCGGGAATGTGCGGGAGAGGGATGGGCACGCCGGGTAAGCCTTTGCGCACCCACAAATCCAGGTGGTTCAGCGCGCACGCATGCACGCGGACCAGGACTTCGTTAGGGCGGAGATGCGGCTCGGGAACATCCGTATAGTGCAGAACACTGGGATCACCATGGTGATGAAATACGATGGCTTTCATGAGCGACCTCCTCGCAGAAGAGAAACACAACGGCGCGAGGGCAGACATATCGTATCACGATATATTGGAGGTTCCTACCCGGTCCGTCCTTTAAGCACACCTTACGCCCGCGGGGCTAAGGCTGTCCAGATGGACAGAATTGACAGAGCCGGAGACGGGCCGTAGGCTGAGGGCATGGACCTGTTCGAAGAAATCGTGCGGATGCGCCGCGAAGGAGAACGAGGAGCCTTGGCCACGATTGTGCACACCGATGGGTCGATTCCCAGTTTCGAAAGTTCGCGGATGCTGGTGCGTGAAGATGGGTCGATCGCAGGCACCATAGGCGGGGGCTGCGTGGAAGCAGATGTGTGGGCAGCAGCGAAAGAAGTGATGCAGCAGGAAATGCCGCGCAAGCTCACCTTTCACCTGAACAATGAAGCCAGTTACGACAATGGCTTGATTTGCGGCGGTACGCTGGAAGTATTCGTTGAGCCGATCTTGCCTCAGCCGATGGTTTACCTGTTTGGGGGTGGGCACGTGTCCATGGCCGTGGCCAAGGCCGTGCAGGCTGCGGGCTTCAGCGTTGGGGTGGTGGACGATCGCGAGGCGTTTGCGAACGCGGAGCGCTTTCCCATGGCGCGCGAGATCTACGTCAGCTTTGAAGATGCTTTCCAGAAGCTGCACCCGAATAGATCGAGTTATCTGGTGATTGTGACCCGTGGACATAAGGAGGATATGCGGGTGCTGGCCTGGGCGGTGCGCACCCAAGCGCGTTATGTGGGAATGATCGGAAGCCGGCGGAAGGTGCTGAGTGTGTATAAAGCGCTGGAACTGGAGGGATACCGGCCTGACGAATTCGATCGCGTGTTCGCACCGGTTGGCTTGGAGATCGGCGCGCTTTCGCCTGAAGAGATTGCGATCAGTATAGTTGCCGAATTAATAGCGGTGCGGCGCAATGCAGACACAGCGGCGCACAAAAGGGTGAAACTGGAAACCGGGAGAACGGTCGAACGATAAAACCATAAGGATGGCCGCATGCTAGCTGCGGTAATTTTGTCGGGCGGATCTTCCAGCCGGATGGGCTCGCCAAAGGCGCTCCTTGCATATCAGGGCCGTCCGTTCCTTGAACATTTGTTGGATGTGACCAGCCACGAGAAGATCGGGGTGCGGCGGGTAGTGTTGGGAGCGCACGCCGAGCCCATAGCGAAAGCCGTGCAGCTAAATCCGGCTGAAATTGTCGTGAATGAGGAATGGGAAAAGGGGCAACTGAGTTCGATTCAGGCGGCGTTGCGAAGTCTGCCACCAGGAACGGACGGCATGCTGCTTTGCCTGGTGGACCATCCGCTGATCAGTGCGGTACTGGTGAATGGATTGATCGAGCAGTTTTACGCGACACGGGCGCCGGTGGTACTGCCGGTATTCGAAGGGCGAAGAGGACACCCGGTGATTTTCTCGGCGGCGGTATATGAGGAATTGGAAGCGGCCCGTCCAGAACTGGGGGCGCGCAGTGTAGTTTGGGCGCACAAGAATGAGATCGGCGAGTACATCACGTCAGAAGAAGGCTGCGTGGTGAACCTGAACGACCCGGACACCTTTTCGCGCCTGACCAGATCTCTTTAGAAACTATTTTTGAGCAGCACGTAGCAATGCTTGAAGCGCATCATGTGCCAGATTAGCCGCGTGAAACGAAGCTTCCGGTAACCCACCCAACGACGATGCCAGGAATTCCGGGCTGATCGAAGAGAGCGAGCGCAGTTCCCTTCCGGTTATCGATTCCGTCAGTAGTGAGGCACACGCTATGGACGCGGTGCATCCGCGGCAAAGGAACCGTACTTCGCGGACGAATACGCCATCGATGATCGCGGCCAGTTGAAGAACGTCTCCACACACCGGATTGCTGACCGTTATCTCCACATTTGCGTTCGGGAGCGCTCCGGCATTGCGGGGATGCTGAAAGTGGTCGAGAAGCGCCTCACTGAACATGCTTGAAAGTATCGCAATAGGAAAACCTGCTGGCAAATTACGGCTGGTGCAATTGAGACGTGCGGTAGGATTTGGATTCGTGCAGAGCGGAAGGCGGGGTCGAAATGAGGCTAGTTGTGGCGGCAGTGATCGAGAGGGCAGACCGGCGATTGTTGATCGGTCAGCGGCGGCGGACGGATACGTCTCCGTTGAAATGGGAATTTCCCGGGGGAAAGGTGCGCGATGGCGAGGCGTTGCCGGATGCGTTGGTCCGCGAATTGTCGGAGGAACTGGAAGTGACGCTAGTGAAGAGTCGCGAGATCGGAAAGGTGCGGTATCAGTATGCGAACTTTCCGGAAGAGCTGGAGATTCACTTTTTTGCCGCTCAAGTGGCGGGGGAAGTGAACCCGCGAACTTTTGAGCAAGTAGCTTGGGTCCTGCCAAGAGAGTTGGCGCAGTACGATTTTTTGGCGGCGAATCGGGAACTGATTGCGCATCTGGCGACGGGGAAGATTAAGGCGGGGGAGGCGTTGGGGGAGTGAGCGTGGAGAGGAGACTCAGAGCACGGACAAGGCGAAAACGGAGTTGGCTGGCGTGAAAAGCTAGGGCTAGATACGAAGTTGGCGGGGGCGGGTGAGCTAAATGGTTAGGGGGTTGGGTTTGTTGGGGTTGATAGCCAAGTCGCGGATGGCGTTCTGGACAGTGGCCTCGCCGACCAGGCCGTCCTGGGCTAGTTCGTGGAGAACCGCGATGGTGATGAAACGAGAGTCGACTTCGAAGAAATCGCGCAGGGACTCGCGGCCTTCGCTGCGGCCGAAACCATCGGTTCCCAGAGCGGCGAGCCGGCGAGGAACCCATTTTGAAATACTCGCAGGGAGAACTTTGAGGTAGTCCGATGCCGCTACGAAGACGCCTTGTTCGTCCTGGAGGCACTGGGTGACGTATGGGACCCGTGGAGTTTCGTCGGGATGCAGGCGGTTCCAGCGTTCGGTTTCAATGGCATCGGTATATAAACACTTGTAGCTGGTCACGCTCCAGACATCCGCGGTAACACCGTAGTTTTTCTCGAGCAGATCGGCAGCGTGGAGGGCCTCATTCAGGATGGCGCCGCTGCCGAGGATTTGCGCGCGTAACTTGGACTTCTTGTTCATGGCGGCGCGAACTTTGTACATGCCCTTAAGAATGCCCTGTTCCACACCTTTCGGCATGGCAGGCATGGCGTAAGGCTCGTTCATCACGGTGATGTAATAGAAGATGTTTTCGCCGTCTTTGTACATGCGGCGAATGCCGTCTTGAATGATCACGGCGATTTCATAGGCGTAGGCGGGATCGTAAGCCAGCAAATTCGGAACCGGTAGCGCGAGAATGTGGCTGTTGCCGTCCTGGTGCTGGAGACCTTCGCCAGCGAGCGTGGTGCGGCCGGAAGTTCCCCCTAGCAGAAAGCCGCGCGTACGCATGTCCGCGGCGGCCCAGATAAAATCGGCGATGCGCTGAAAACCGAACATCGAGTAATAAATAAAAAATGGGATGGTATTGATGCCGTGAGTGGCATACGCCGAGCCGGCGGCGATGAAAGAGGCCACGGACCCGGCTTCCGTGATTCCCTCTTCGAGGATTTGGCCGTCTTTAGCTTCTTTGTAATAGAGGAGCGTATTGACGTCCACGGGTTCGTATCGTTGACCCACGCTGGAATAGATTCCGACGGTGCGGAAAAGAGATTCCATGCCGAAGGTGCGAGCTTCATCGGGAACGATGGGGACAATCAGCTTGCCGATTTGCGGGTCCTTCAGCATTTTGCGAAGCATGGCGACGAAGGCCATGGTGGTGGAAACTTCGCGGCCATCGCTGCCTTCTTGAAATTCGCGAAACAGATCGTCGTGATGGTGGACTTCGATGGGCTGCGAACGAACCCTGCGCTGAGGAACATAGCCGCCCAGTGCTTCGCGGCGCGTGCGGAGATAACGAATTTCCTCGCTGTCTTCGGGGGGACGATAGAATGGGACTTTGCTGACGTCGTCGTCGCTCATGGGAATGCCGAAGCGGGAGCGGAATTCGCGAAGTTCGTCTTCGTTGAGTTTTTTCTGCTGGTGGGTGACGTTCTTGCCTTCGCCAGCTTCGCCCAAACCGTAACCTTTAATGGTGCGCGCGAGAATGACAGTGGGGCTGCCCTTATGTTCGACCGCAGCTTTGTAGGCGGCGTAGACTTTGCGCGGATCGTGGCCGCCGAGGCGAAGACGACGGAGCGCTTCGTCCGGGAGAGGCTCGACGAGCTTGAGCAGGCGGGGATCGCTGCCAAAAAAGGACTGACGAATATAGTCGCCAGAAGAAACGACAAGCTTTTGATATTCGCCGTCGACGGTTTCGCCCATGCGCTTGACGAGCAGGCCTTCGGTATCGCGCTCGAGAATGGGATCCCACTCGGAGCCCCAAAGCACTTTAATGACGTTCCAGCGGGCGCCGCGGAAAGCGGATTCCAGTTCTTGAATGATTTGACCATTGCCGCGAACGGGGCCATCGAGGCGCTGAAGATTACAGTTGACGACGAAAATGAGGTTGTCGAGTTTTTCGCGAGAGGCCAGGGTGATGGCACCAAGGGATTCGGGTTCGTCGGTTTCGCCGTCGCCGAGAAAGGCCCAGACCTTCGCATCGGTCACCGGCTTGAGGCCGCGATTTTCCAGATAGCGATTGAAGCGGGCCTGATAAATAGCCATTAATGGGCTCAGGCCCATCGAGACGGTAGGAAATTCCCAAAAATTGGGCATGAGCCAGGGATGAGGATAGGAGGAAAGTCCGCCGCCGGGCTTGAGTTCGCGACGAAAATTTTCGAGTTGCTCGATGCTCAGGCGGCCTTCAAGAAACGCGCGGGCGTAAATGCCGGGAGCGGCGTGGCCCTGAAAATAGATGGTGTCGCCTTCGAACTGATCGGAGCGGGCGCGGAAGAAATGATTGAAGCCGACTTCGTAGAGGGTGGCAGCAGAGGCGAAAGTGGAAATGTGGCCACCAATATTGTGTTCCAGGCGATTGGCGCGAACCACCATGGCGAGGGCGTTCCAGCGAATCAGGGATTTGATGCGGCGTTCCAGTTGCTGATCACCGGGGAACAACGGTTCGAGGCGGGCGGGAATGGTGTTGGCGTAAGGAGTATTTGCGGTGAACGGGAGATCGATACCGCTAACGGTGGCGTGAGCGCGCAGACGTTCTAGAATCTCGCGGGCCACGTCGGTACCGCTGGAAAGCAAAACGGAATCAAGGGACTCCAGCCATTCCTGGATTTCGACGTCGTCAATATGACGTGGAGCGAATATTTCCTGATCCATGATGCCGGGTGCCTTTCCTTCCTCCTGGGCCTCCGGGAGTTCCCGGAGAGAGCGCGTCGGCCACGCACATTTTATAAGAATACACCGTCACGCGGCGCGGCGCATAATCGGGTATAGAAAATTTCCTAATTCGTGCCAGAGAAATTTCGAATCGAGGTTCACGCCGAGACAAGCGGTTAGAGGGTACGGCCGCCATCAAGGATCAGGACTTGGCCGGTGATGAACTCGGCGGTGATCAGGTACATTACCGTGTCGGCTATTTCGTCTGGGCGGCCCGAACGGCGTAATGGCGCGAGGCGGATGTATTCGGATTGCCAGTCGGGAGGGTCACCGGGCATAGTGATGGTGCCAGGCGCGAGTGCGTTTACGCGTACGGATGGTGCAAGCTCCTTGGCCAGAATGCGGGTCATCAGGATTACGCCCGCTTTGGCGATAGAGTGAGGCAGGAATTCGCGCCAGCCGAGAAGACCACCGAGATCGGCGAAGTTAATGATCACGCCGTTGCCCGATTTGGCTAAATGCGGCGCAGCGGCTTGGGAGCAAAAGAACGGGGCTTTGAGATTGGTATCTAGAGACTTGTCCCAGGTTTGTTCGCTAGTCTGACCGAATTTGGTTTCCAAGAAAGTGGCGGCACTGTTAACGAGGATGTCCAGACGGCCGAAGTGGGCGACGGTATCGGATACTAATTTCTCGATGGCAGGGACGTGAGTGAGTTCGGCGGGGAAAGCGGCGGCGCGACAGCCGAGACTCTGAATATGCTGCACGAACTGTTGCGCTTCCGCAGCCGAGGTTCCGTAGTGAACGGCGATGTCGGCACCTTCGTCAGCCAAGCGTTGCGCGACGACACGACCGAGGCGCTTGGCTGCACCGGTGACCAAGGCCACGCGGCCAAGCAGTTTTTTTTGATCAGGCATGCCGCAAAGGTAGCATACGAAGTTCGCGGTTGTAAGTTTTGAATAGAAACCGAAGGAATAACGAATTTAGAATTGCTTACGCATCACCAGAACTGAAACGGAATACTCTCAGGCTGAGGGAGTTCGAGGAATACCATGACATTGGACTTGCTGGCGATCGCCGCGCACCCCGACGATGTAGAACTGACCTGCGGGGGGACGATGTTGAGGATGGCGCAAAAGGGCTACAAAACGGGAATACTGGACCTGACCGAAGGAGAAATGGGCACGAGGGGAAGCCGGGAGGTCCGCGCCAAGGAATCGGCGCGAGCGGCCAAGATCCTGAAAGTATCCTGGAGGGGCAACCTGAACGTTCCGGATACCGACGTGCAACCGGCTCGTCCTTACAAATTAAGGCTGGCCGGGGTAATCCGGCAATTGCGGCCGCGGACGGTGATTTTGCCTTACTGGGAAGCGCGGCATCCGGACCACTATCATGCTTCCACTCTGGGGTACGAAGGATGCTTTCTGGCGGGATTTAAACAATTGCCAATCGATGGCGAGCCGTTTCGGCCTTTCAAGATTCTGTATGCCACTTCGTTTGAGGGCATGCCTTCCACGTTCATTGTGGACATCACCAAACAGTATGAAACGAGGCGCAAAGCGATTTTGGCGTATGCGTCGCAGTTTCGTCCGGCGAAGAGTGAGAAGACCACCAAGGTATTCCTCGCCATCGACGAGCTGGATGCGAGGATGGACTTGATGGCACGTGAGTACGGACAGCGGATTGGCGTGAAATATGGGGAACCATTTTTGCAGAAGGAATCGATGGCGATCGAGGACGTGGTGGAATTGCCGGTGCGATCGATTTGAGGCGGTGAGGAGTGGGGACAAGAGAAGAAGGCTTTCGTTCTTCTCAGAGGAGAGAGATTCGTTGAGAAAGCGCGGTGCTGCGACCGTGGCGTAGCGTTAGGACGACGAGGGATCTCTCGCTGCGCTCGGGAGGTTTTTTTGTGGGCGGCTTGGAGACGTGGAGAAAAGAGGGTGCGGCATTAGGGTGTAAGAGCCCCACGCTTCGCCAAAGGCCGCGAAGGATGGGCCACCTGTGATTTTTCAAGAGGTTGTCCATTCGATTTGACTCGGAGAAGCTGGTTGTGACGAGCAACTAGGTTTCTTTGGAGGAAATCGAATGGACATTCATAAGAATGCCCGACTCAGCTTCCGCAGTCGAGAGAGTCTAGCTAAGTTTGTAATCGATCAGGGGGCCACGCGGAAGACGGCTGCAGCCGCCTTCCGCGTCAGCGCCAAGACGGCCGCCAAGTGGATTGTCCGGTTCCGCGTCGCTGGACTCGATGGATTGCTGGACCGCAGTTCGCGGCCTCATCGCAGCCCGCGCCGTTTGCCCGACAGTCTCGCCGACCAGGTCGTCCAGTTGCGTCGCCAGCGTTTGCCCGGCTATTTGATCGCTCACCGCACCGGGCTTAGCCCGGCTTCCGTCAGCCGCATTCTGCGCCGCGCCCGGCTGAGCCGTTGGCGTGACTTGGACCCGCCACCCCCGGTACAGCGCTACGAGCATCCCGTACCCGGCGATCTGCTGCATCTCGATATCAAAGGCATGACGCGCTTCTCGGAGGTCCGTCGCCGTGCCGATGGCCGCTTGCGTGGCAAGCAAAAACATCCCGGCTTCCTGGCCCTCCATGTGGCTATCGATGACCACTCCCGCATCGCATTCACGCAGATGCTGCCCGACCAGAAGGCCGAAACCACCATCGGCTTCCTGCACGCGGCCATAGAGTTCTTCGCCACGCACCGGATCAGCATTCGCGCCCTGCTCACCGACAACGGCTCCTGCTACCGGTCCGCACCGTTTCGCCAAGCTTGCTCGCGTATGCACATCAAACATCACCGCACCAGACCCTACACTCCCAGAACCAACGGAAAAGCCGAGCGCTTTATCCAGACCGCTCTCAGAGAGTGGGCCTACTCCCAGCACTGGCCCAACTCCGACCAGCGCGACCTAAAACTCCAGCTCTGGACCGACTACTACAACCACCAGCGACCCCATGGTAGCCTCAACTACATGCCGCCCATCAGCCGCTCCGGCGATGGAACAACGTCTTGACCATCTACACCCACCCTTAAGTTCATGGGGCGGGTCAGACGGAATCGTCTTCCAAGGCGGGAGCGAAGCCGGGAATGGACTGGCCTTCGGGGGTACGCTCGACTTTTATGCGGATTTGGCTCTCGTCTTCGGCGCCCGACTTGCGCAGGACCGCGATGGTGCTGAGCGCTTCGGTGTAAACGCGGGTCACCAGGAACGTGTCACCGCTTTGCAGATTCTTCCAAAGCTGACCGATTTGAACTTTGCGTAAACTCATCTTTTCAATGACTGTAGATAGGCCGAGCGGAAGTGTCAACTGTCCGTTGAGCTAGGGATTAACCGCAAGCCGGGCAGAAACCGAGGAAACCTTTGGGGAGTGCCCGTCATCCCACCGAATAACCCGGCGACGGAAGCTCTGAAGGGGTGTATACTCCGTTTGGTGTGGGGGGAGGTAGTATGATTCGAAACTCTTCGCGCTATGCCGTTGGCTTACTGCTTGCCGGGGGTTTAGCAATCTGGCCGGCTGCGAGCCGAGGGCAGAGCGACAACCCTGCCCCGGTCCAAGAACAACCGAAGAATCCCTGCGCCCCGCCGGCGCAAGCCAGTCAAGACTCGCAGAATCAACAAAATACTCAGAACCAGAATACACAGCAATCGAAGGATGCGCAGGCGCAACAAGCCGCCGCGGCGAAGGCTGCAGGATGCCCGGATACCAGTAACACGAGTCAATCTGGCGCTGGTCAGGGCAATTCAGGCCAAGCGAATTCAGGTCAGACAAACTCTGGCCAGTCCGGTCAAACTACGGGAGATCAGCCGGTCCAGCAACAGCAGACGGTACACCCGAAAAATGCGGAACAGGACGTGAATGCGATTGGTAACCGGAATCCCGGCAAGGGATTGGACTTTTATTCCTTGGAGAAGGAAGTCGCGCTGGGCAAGCAACTGGCGCAGCAGGTGGAACGCAGTTCGAAGCTGATCGATGATCCGGTGGTTACCGAATACGTGAACCGTGTGGGACAAAATTTGGTACGCAATTCAGACGCGAGGGTGCCGTTCACGATTAAGGTGATCGACTCCGATGAAGTGAATGCGTTCGCGCTGCCCGGCGGGTTTTTCTATGTGAACAGCGGGCTGATTCTGCGGGCACAGGAAGAATCGGAACTTGCGGGCGTCATGGCTCACGAGATTTCGCACGTGATCGCGCGCCACGGAACCAAGCAAGCCACCAAAGCAGACCTGATGCAGATTGGCGCGATGGCGGCGATGATTTTCGTACCGTATGGGTGGGCCGGGTACGGAATTTACGAAGGGATGCAGTTAGCGATTCCTTTGACGTTCCTGAAGTTCTCTCGCGATGCTGAGCGCGAGGCGGACTTTCTGGGCATTCAGTACATGTACAAAGCGGGCTATGACCCGAACTCGTATGTGACATTCTTCGAACGAATCCAGGCAGACGAGAAGCGCCGACCGGGCACCATACCGAAAATGTTCTCGACGCATCCGCCAACACCGGACCGCATCGAGGCGGCGCAGAAGGAAATTGCACGTTTGCTGCCGGAAAAGGACGAGTACATTGTCACGACGTCGGAGTTTGATTCGGTGAAGTCGCGGCTGCGGAACGTGATGTTCGCGCGGAAAGTGCAGGATAGCGGACCGGGTAAACCGACGCTGCGGACCAAGACTGATCAGACTAAGCAAGGACAGGGACAAGGCCAAGCAGGCCAGAGCGACCCCAATAGTAGCGACGATGACCGGCCAACGCTTAAGCGCCGCCCGGATTCGGACGACGGATCCAGTTCTCCGCCGCCTTCTTCGCCATCATCTTCTCCGTCCACATCGTCGCCATAGCCAAATCACAATTGGAGCAAGTTTAGAGGGGCGGTCTTTCCCGGCCGCCTCTTTGCTTTTGTGTAGTGTGAACGCGTAACAGGAAGGTAAGAATGTTGAAGTTCAAACGTTTGGACTAGCGGTGGCCGGCTTTTTGGTGTTCTTCCGGTGCGGCGGCAATGCCCTGGCGACGCAACTCATCGGCGTAGTATTTGCGGAAAAGCACGTCCCATTCTTCGCTGCCTTCGAGAATCTCTTTTTTCTGGGAAGTAATGCGTTTGCGAACTTCCGCTTCGATTTTTTCCTCTTCCCTCAGGATGTTGGTCATGGTTTGCACCATGTGCTGGCGAATACTGTCTCGATCCTCGACGAACTCAACTTCGTTGCTGGCCACCAGCAGTTCGACCAATTGGTGAGAAATGCGCACGATCTTTTCACGGCTTAATCGCATGTTGTTATATGGGCCTTTCCCTTCCTTGGTTCGCCGTTCTAGCGCAAGATGAGTTTGCGGTCGCGGGCGAGTTGTCCCTTCACCTTCTTGAACATTTCTTGATAGGAAACCCCGGTGCGGCGCATTTCATCCTGATACTGGGTAAGGATATTGCGAACTTCCTCGTTGACCTTATCCTCAATGGTAATTTCCTCGAGCATGCGGAGGCGCACGCGGGTGATAATGGCCTCCTGATCCTTTTCTTTGATTTCGACCTGGTTGTCCTCCAGAAGTTTCTTAACCACTTCGGAGGCCATGTGGCCGACGTAGTCGCGGTTCAGCAACATAACGGTGAGGTTCCTCGATTGAATTATGAACTATTGAGTGTACTGTCTGGATGAAAAATTCGCAAGAAAACTGGGAATATCTTCATGGATGGAAGGTTGCACGGGGGGGATGATGACGGTAGCATTTACAGTAACGGGACGGGCGGTTAGCTCAGTTGGTTAGAGCGCCTGCCTTACAAGCAGGAGGTCGAAGGTTCAAGTCCTTCACCGCCCACCAAAAGGCAATTGTTCGCTTGGGGATCCTTTTCTTTACTGTCCTGCTTATTCCTCTTTAAACTTCCTGCAAGAATCGCTGCAGACCTGCAAAAGGAATGCTGAATAAGCCCCTATTTAACGAGGCTGTGATGTTTCGCTGCTGGCCCCCGGCGTACGGTTCACTCGTGTTGCTTCCAGACGGACACAGGCAGCACGGGGCCAAACATTATGACTACCGCATCACCCACCAAAGAAAATAAAAGGAACGATTTTAAGGAAATGGACGACGCGAAGGTTTCGCCGTTGCACTGGAAGATTATGTTCATTTCCGGCATGGGCTTTTTCACCGATGCTTATAATTTGTTCATCATCGGGGTGGTGATGGCGCTGCTGAAACCCATGTGGCACGTGGGCAAGCTCGAAGAGAGCATGGTGGGGCGACGGCCCTGTTGGCCGCGGCGATTGGAGCGCTGGCCTTTGGCTGGGTTGCGGATCTATTAGGACGCAAGCGCATCTCGGCGACCACCATGAGCGAATATGCAGGCAAGAACACGCGAGGCATGCTGGTAACCATGGACTTCGGAGACCCGGGGGACCGGCAGAGTATCAACAGTTGACAGGAATCGATAGTTGCTTTACTTTGCAAAGTACTTTCTTATGGTGGTTTGAGCTAAGACCGTCGGAACAAAGAAGGAGAGAGGGACAATGACTGGGCAACAAATCCACCGTCTTAGCTTCAAACTGGCGATTCTTTTATCGTTTACTGCGTTGATCACGGTGCTTACCGGCTATACTCACCCGCCTATGCCAGACGAAGGAACAGCGGCACATATCTTTCAGCTCGCAATCGTGGCATTGTTCCCGGTGATTTTGGTTTTCTTCCTTACCGCGGATTGGAAGCAACCCCTGAAATCCGTGCGGCCACTGGCAATTCCAGGCGTCGCCGTGGTCCTTGCCTTCGCAGCGTTGTTCTATCTGGAGCATTACTTCTATTTGGGGCACTATCGGTAGAATTGGTTGCCCCACTACCAATGACAGAGGGTGCGGCGAGATTGCCGCGCTAAGCAGAGCATGCCGGAGCCCTCAACAGAAATATCCACAAGCCGGTGGAGGCCTGTCCGATGGTACAGGTTGCCCAAGGAATTGAAATGCTATGCTGGCGTCCATTCGAGGTAACAATGGGAATTGCGGTGGAACTTCTGGGTTTGCGGGAACGCCATTTCTCCAGCGTAACGGCGCTTCTAAGAGCGATCGAAAGGGTCCAAACAGCGTCCCCAGAGAAATCGGCGGGTAGAGTGTTCGCGGCGGTGGAAGCTGCGGATACTGTCCTTACCAATGTTGCGGCTCATGCCGCGGAGGCACTGAACGAGATGACGATTCGGGGTGACCAGCGTGCCATTCCGCGTTCCCGCAGGACGCGGTGGCGGTGCGATGCGGAGCATCCGCCGAACCAACGAAAACTATTTGCGTATAGATGAGAGCAGGTGTTGCCCGCCATCACGCCGTGCGCCGGATGGCGGTTTCTTCGTGCGGTCGAGATGTGAAAGCTGCGGCCAGGAGCCAGCGCTACCAAGGAAACAATGTGAGGGCGACAAAGGTGGAATATTGGGTCAAATGGGCCGAGGCGGGACGGAGCGGACACGAAGATAGAAGTACGTATCGCACGCGGCGCACCAGTAAGGAACAAACCCAAGGGCACTCAAAAGATGGCACTCGATAATTCCCTGGGCGCGCTGCCGGAAAATTTCGTCGCTGCCACAGTGCGTGCAGGTACGACGAGTTTTCGGAGCATTGTTCAGACCACCTGATGCAGGAAACGATAGCGTTGCCATAGATCGCGATCCTTCCGGTCGGCAGATTTCACCAAGCTCTTCCAGGAACGGCAATCACGCCTGGGCAGCCATTTGTTTCTGAGGGGCACCGCGCATGGCGTGGATCAACGCCAAGTCAACATCGGTGGGCTGAAGGGGGCAGCGCAAAACTTCTTCCGCACCCAGATGTAGCGCCTCGAGGTATTCTTCCCATTCGCCGGTACACAGCATCACCACGAAGCGAAGCTCTTCGCCGCATGCACGCACGGCGCTCAATAGTTCCCGATACGAGCCATCGGAGAGGCGTTCTTCACAGAACACCACCGAAAATGGACGGGAAGCCAGCGCCTCCCGGGCCTGTGCGATGGTATGAGCCGAATAGCTGTTGATGGGCAGGCCGTCAAAAACGCGCATTAGCATCTTTCGGTTGTCCGGCCTGCAAGAGACAATGAGTATAGGTAATCCGTTATCCATACGGGACGCTCCCGGTGAAATTTCCGTTCCCTGCCGCGATCCCGTCCCAGGATCGCGGAGGCCGATTTTTACCCAGTACGCAATAGCAAACAATCGGGATAAGTATGTAGAACACGGGACCAGTACCGATAAGCAACCATTGCATTGGGGCAATCCCGGGAACTTCAGACAGCGGTAGTACGATCAGCAATGACTGAACGTGGAGAATCGCCGGATTCGAGCTTCGGCCGGTGAGGAATGACAGCAATCACCACAGTGCCTTTTCCTGTGTCAGAAACAATTTCAAGCTTACCGTCGAGCTGACGGATGCGTTCACGAATGCCAAGTAAACCAACGCCCAGGCCGGTGGCATCCGGCTCCTGCGAGAGAGTCATGCCAACACCTTCATCGCGAACCTGCAGGCGGATTTCGCCGTTGATCCGCTCGAGAGAGACGCTGGCTGTGGGACTGTTCGAATGTCGATGAACATTGAGCAGGCACTCTTGCACGACGCGGAACAACGCAGTTTCCACATCGCTTTCGAGCCGACCTAAGTCGTGAGCTACATCCATGTGGATAGAGATGCCGCTACGCTTGGCAAAACCATCGGCATAGACCGCCAGAGCGGACTCCAGCCCGATTTCATCCAATAATGGAGGGTGCAACAAGTGAGAAATCGTGCGACTTTCGTTGATCGCACGATTCAGCAGCACCGAAATGTCGCTGATGCTTTCATGGCTCAAGGGATCCTGGACGAGGCGCCGAGCGAGCTGGTCGATGCCCATTTTGACGCCGACCAGATATTGCCCCAAGCCATCGTGAACGTCGCGGGCGACACGGCGGCGTTCCGCATCCTGAATCTGCATGAGACGACCGGTAAGGCGGCGAAGGCGTTCTTCGGCGACGCGAAGCTCGTTGTTCACACTCTCCAGTTCCCTGGTCTTGCGATAAAGCTCGGCAAATACGCTGACCTTCGCCCGCAACAAATCTGGCACGACGGGTACGGAGATGTAGTCGACGGCGCCGCGCTGATAGGCCCGAATACGGTCGACATCGGTGAGATGGACGCCGGAGATAAAAATAATGGCGGTATTTTGATAACGGGGATGCTGGCGAATCAGATTGGCAAGTTCAAAGCCATCGATATCGGGCATGCTCACATCGAGGAGAACGAGAGCAACTTCCGTTCTAAGAAGATGGTCCAAGGCCTCCCGGCCCGAGGTGGCTTTGATGAGATTTTCATTGAGGTCCCGAAGAATAGCCTCGTAGCTGAGAAGCTTCGCGGGCTGATCGTCCACCATCAGTATACTTACCGGACCATCGGGACGCATGCGTGGTGTCAACTCGCTGGGCATGGTTTACCTGTGCAGCCACAAACGAAGAGCGGAGAGTAGCTGTTCGGTGTTTACAGGCTTGGCGAGATATTCGGAAGCGCCGGCTTCCAGGCATTTTTCGCGATCACCCTTCATGGCTTTGGCGGTTAAGGCAATGATGGGCATACGCCAACACATGGGATTTTGCCGAATGACCTGCATGGTTTCGAAACCGTCCATTTCGGGCATCATGATGTCCATGAGCACGATGGCAATGTCGGGGGTGGTCTCCAGGGTGGCGATTGCTTCCCTGCCGGTGCCGGCGGTCAGAACGATCATACGGCGACGTTCGAGGACGCTGCTGAGAGCAAAAATATTGCGCACGTCGTCGTCAACGATGAGCACTTTCTTTCCGGCCAAGGCTTCGTCCGAACTATGGAGTTTTTCCAGCATTCGCTGGCGTTCCACAGGGAGCCCCGAGACCACACGGTGAAGGAAAAGAGCGGTTTCGTCGAGCAAGCGTTCCGGAGATTCCACGCCTTTCACCACGACGCTGCGAGCCAGGGTGCGCAGCCGTGCGTCTTCCTCGGCGGTTAATTCCTTGCCAGTGAAAACCACAACGGGGAGTTCACTAAGTTCGGGACTCTCTCCAAGCTTGGCCAGGACTTCAAAACCACTCATGTCGGGCAGGCGTAGATCGAGAACGACGCAGTCAAAATTAGTTTCCTGTAGGACAGCGAGGGCTTCCTCGCCTTTGGAAATAACGGTGACGTCGATGTCATCGTGGCCCAGGAGTTCGCGGATGCTGAGTTGTTCCGCAGCATCGTCTTCGACCACCAGGAGGCGCTTTCGACGTGGAGCGGCGTAGTCCTTGATTTTGTCGAGTGCGGCTTGCAGGCCTTCCGGAGTAACCGGCTTGGTAACGAAAGAGAAGGCGCCGCGAGCTAAGCCATGTTGGCGGTCTTCATCCATGGTGAGCAATTGAACAGGAATGTGGCGGGTGGTGGGGTCCTGCTTGAGGTGATTCAGGACGGTCCAACCGAGCATGTCCGGCAGAAATACATCGAGCGAAACTGCGGTCGGGTGGAATTCGCGAGCGAGTGCCAATCCTTCGGCACCTTTGCTGGCGATGAGCACCTTGAATCCCTTGTTTCGGGCCAGCTCCACCAAAATGCGGGCATAGTGAATGTCATCTTCGACAATTAGCAGGCTGGCATCTCCGGGCTGCAGGTCCTCACGATCGTCGGGAATCTTTTCCGGACTCTCCACGACCACGTGCGAGAGCTGCCGACCAGCGGAGAGGAACCCCCGCCGGGTATCCTGGCCAGTGGCGATCGCGATGGCCGCGGACGGGCCCACGTAAGTCTTGGGCAAATACAACGTGAACGTGCTGCCTATGCCCGGAGAGCTGCGCAGCTGAATTTCGCCGCCGAGAAGATTGGCCAACTCGCGGCTGATGGCCAAGCCGAGACCGGTGCCGCCATACTTGCGGCTAGTGCCCGCGTCCGCTTGTTGAAACGCTTCGAAAATGATGCGCTGCTTTTCTTGTGGGATACCGATGCCGGTGTCGCTGACTTCAAACGCGATGACCGAGGCGGAAGTGCTGAGCAACGGGTGGTCCTCGCTCCAACCGCGGCTGGCGACCGTGACAGAAACGCGCACCCCTCCCTGCTCGGTAAACTTGAAGGCGTTCGAGAGCAGATTCTTGAGCACCTGTTGCAAGCGCTTCGAGTCGGTCACCAGGCTGCGAGGCAGATGCGGATCGCAATAGATTTCGAACGTGAGGCGCCGATTTTCCGCTTCGTGCCGGAACGGGCGGGCCACCATTTCGAGCACGGTGGAGAACAACACTTCTTCGGCTTCGACAGAGACCGTACCGGATTCAATCTTGGAGAGGTCGAGAATGTCACTGATGAGGTTGAGCAGGTCCGTGCCGGCACCGTGAATGGTTCGCGAAAATTCGACTTGCTTGCCGGTTAGGTTGCCGTCGGCGTTTTCGGCGAGCTGCTGGCCGAGTACGAGAATGCTGTTGAGCGGAGTGCGCAGCTCATGAGACATGTTGGCCAAGAATTCGGATTTGTACTTGGAAGTGAGCGCCAGCTCTTTGGCCTTTTCTTCCAGCGCGCGGCGGGCCTGCTCGATTTCCTGGTTTTTGCGCTCGACTTCGACGTTCTGCTCGGCAAGCTGTTGCGCTTTCTGCGCTAACTGCTCGTTGGTTTGCTGCAACTCCTTTTGCTGCGTTTGCAGCTCGATGGCCAACTGCTGGGACTGCTTCAGCAAGCTTTCCGTCTGCATGGTGGCTTCGATACTGTTCAGCACGATTCCGATGTTGGACGTAAGTTGTTCGAGAAACGCCAGGTGCGACGCCGTGAATTCGCTGAGAGACGCTAGCTCGATCACAGCCTTCACGCGGTCTTCAAAAAGAACGGGCAAGACAATGACGTTCTGAGGAACGGCTTTGAACAGCCCGGACGTGATGGTGATCGCATCGCGCGGCACCTGCTTGATCAAAATACGGCGCTTCTCTGCAGCACACTGGCCGACCAGCCCTTCGCCGATGCGAAGCACGTGACGCCGATCATCGCCGGTATCTTCGGCAGCGTAGGCCGAGAGCTGGACCAACTCGCCAGCACCTTCGGTCTGCATCTGGTAGATGACGCCCTGTTGCGCGTTCACCAAAGGAGCGAGTTCGGACAAAAGCATGCGGCCGACAGTGGAGAGATCGCGCTGGCCTTGGAGCATGTTGGTGAAGTTGGCTAAGTTGGTCTTCAGCCAATCCTGTTCGGTATTGCGGTCGGTGGTTAACCGCAGGTTGTCGATCATGGTGTTGATGTTGTCTTTGAGTTCGGCCACTTCGCCGCGGGCTTCCACTTGAATGGAACGAGTCAGGTCACCCTTGGTGACGGCCGTGGCGACTTCGGCAATCGCGCGGACCTGGTTGGTGAGGTTGTCGGCGAGCAGGTTCACGTTGCCGGTAAGGTCTTTCCAGGTGCCGGACGCGCCAGGGACGTTGGCCTGTCCGCCGAGGCGGCCTTCGACGCCGACTTCGCGCGCGACCGTGGTGACTTGGTCGGCGAAGGTAGCGAGAGTGCCGGTCATATTGTTGATGGTTTCCGCTAGGGCAGCGACTTCGCCCTTGGCGTTCACAGTTAATTTCTGTGTGAGTTCGCCGTTGGCGACAGCGGTAACTACCTTCACGATGCCGCGGACCTGCTCGGTCAAGTTGGCAGCCATAACGTTGACGTTGTCGGTCAGGTCTTTCCAGGTGCCGGCGACTCCGGGCACGACGGCCTGCCCACCTAGTTTTCCGTCGGTGCCGACTTCGCGAGCCACGCGGGTAACTTCGGCGGCGAAGGCGTTGAGCTGGTCCACCATGGTGTTAATAGTGTTCTTCAACTCGAGGATTTCGCCCTTCACATCCACGGTGATTTTGCGGGACAAGTCGCCGCGTGCCACGGCGGTGGTGACCTCCGCGATGTTGCGCACTTGGCCCGTCAAGTTTCCGGCCATCGCGTTCACCGAGTCGGTCAAGTCCTTCCAAGTTCCAGCGACTCCAGGAACGTTGGCCTGACCACCGAGGCGACCCTCGGAGCCGACTTCGCGGGCCACGCGAGTAACTTCGGCGGCGAAGGAGCGAAGCTGCTCCACCATGGTGTTGAGAGTTTCTTTGAGCTGGAGAATTTCCCCGCGAACGTCCACGGTGATTTTGCGGGATAAGTCGCCGCTGGCGATGGCCGTTGCGACCTCCGCGATATTTCGAACTTGGCCAGTGAGGTTGCTGGCCATGAAGTTCACGTTGTCGGTGAGGTCTTTCCAGGTACCGGCGACACCGGGTACTTGGGCTTGGCCGCCGAGTTTTCCTTCGGTGCCGACTTCGCGAGCGACGCGTGTGACTTCGCCGGCGAAGGCGTTGAGCTGGTCCACCATGGTGTTGATGGTGTTCTTCAACTCGAGAATTTCGCCCTTCACGTCCACGGTGATCTTGCGCGACAGGTCGCCGCGCGCCACAGCGGTGGTGACCTCGGCGATGTTCCGGACTTGGGCGGTGAGGTTACTGGCCATGAAGTTGACGTTGTCGGTCAAGTCCTTCCAAGTGCCGCCGACATCGGGCACTTGCGCCTGGCCACCGAGTTTTCCTTCGGTGCCAACTTCACGAGCCACGCGAGTAACTTCTCCGGCGAACGCGTTGAGCTGGTCCACCATGGTGTTGATGGTGTTCTTCAGCTCTAGAATTTCGCCCTTCACGTCCACGGTGATTTTGCGAGACAAGTCGCCGCGGGCCACCGCAGTGGTCACTTCGGCAATATTGCGGACCTGACCCGTGAGGTTGCTGGCCATGGAGTTCACGGAGTCAGTGAGGTCCTTCCAAGTGCCGGCCACGCCCTGCACGTCAGCCTGTCCACCCAACTTGCCGTCGGTGCCGACTTCGCGAGCCACGCGAGTGACTTCCGAGGCGAAAGAACGAAGCTGGTCCACCATGGTGTTGAGGGTGTCTTTGAGTTCGAGAATTTCACCCTTCACGTCGACCGTGATTTTGCGAGACAAGTCGCCGCGCGCCACTGCGGTGGCCACTTCGGCGATGTTGCGCACCTGAGCGGTGAGGTTGCTGGCCATGAAGTTGACGTTGTCGGTTAAGTCTTTCCACGTGCCAGCGACACCCGGAACCTGGGCTTGTCCGCCGAGTTTTCCTTCGGTGCCGACTTCGCGGGCCACGCGAGTGACTTCGCCGGCGAACGCGTTGAGCTGGTCCACCATGGTGTTGATAGTGTTTTTTAGCTCGAGGATCTCGCCCTTCACGTCCACGGTGATCTTGCGAGACAAGTCGCCGCGAGCGACGGCGGTGGTGACTTCCGCGATGTTTCGAACTTGGGCTGTAAGGTTGCCGGCCATCGAATTGACCGAGTCCGTCAAGTCTTTCCACGTGCCTGCCACACCCGGTACGTTGGCCTGACCACCGAGGCGGCCCTCGCTGCCGACTTCGCGCGCCACGCGGGTAACTTCGCCGGCGAACCGGTTGAGCTGGTCCACCATGGTGTTCAGGGTTTCTTTGAGTTGCAGGATTTCGCCGCGGACGTCCACGGTAATTTTGCGGGAGAGGTCGCCCTTGGCGATAGCCGTGGCGACTTCGGCGATGTTGCGGACTTGGCCGGTCAGATTGCTGGCCATGAAGTTGACGTTGTCGGTCAAGTCCTTCCACGTACCGGCTACACCTGGGACTTGGGCTTGGCCACCGAGTTTTCCTTCGGTGCCGACTTCGCGAGCCACGCGAGTGACTTCGCCAGCGAACGCGTTGAGCTGGTCCACCATGGTATTGATGGTTTCTTTTAGCTCGAGAATTTCGCCCTTCACGTCCACAGTGATTTTGCGAGACAAGTCGCCGCGCGCCACTGCAGTGGTGACTTCGGCAATATTACGGACTTGTGCCGTCAGGTTGCCGGCCATGGCGTTAACCGAGTCAGTCAGATCCTTCCACGTTCCGGCCACACCGGGTACGACCGCTTGGCCGCCGAGTTTTCCGTCAGTGCCGACTTCGCGGGCCACGCGAGTGACTTCGGAGGCGAACGAGCGCAGTTGATCCACCATGGTGTTGATGGCTTCCTTCAACTGCAGAATTTCGCCGCGCACGTCCACCGTGATTTTGCGGGAAAGATCGCCGCTGGCGACGGCGGTAGCGACTTCGGCCATGTTGCGAACCTGGCCAGTCAGGTTGCTGGCCATCAAGTTCACGGAATCGGTGAGGTCTTTCCAAGTGCCGGCCACGCCGGGCACAACCGCTTGGCCGCCGAGTTTTCCGTCGGTGCCGACTTCGCGGGCCACGCGAGTCACTTCCGCGGTGAACACGCCAAGCTGCTGAATCATGGTGTTCACGATGTTGGCGGAGCGCAGGAACTCGCCTTCTAATGGACGGTTATCCACTTCCATGCGGACGGTTTGGGTGAGATTGCCTTGAGCGACACCGGCAATAGCGCGCGTGACTTCCGTGATTGGGCGCAGAAGGTCTTCGGTCAGCGTGTTAACCGAATTTTCCATTTCGCCCCAGGCGCCCTGCGGAATATTGAAGCGAACGCGCTCACGGATTTTGCCTTCCTTGCCGAGGGTCTGGCCGAGGCGCTTCAATTCCAGGGCCATTTGCTGATTGGCGCCGACGATTTCGTTGAAGGTGTCGGCAATGCGGCCAGTCAGGCCGGTCCACACGACGGGCAGGCGCACAGAGAAATCGCCGTTTCTCACATTTAGAAGAGTTTGGAGGATTATCGCTAACTCGGAGGAATCACTTTCCAGATGCTCAGTTCCGTTTTTCCTCTTTAACCGTTTCTTTTCCAATGAGCCGGCAACTTCTGTGGACAACTCTCCGTTCATGCTGTACCTCTCGGACTCTGAGCGTAAGTCCGCATCACTTCTCCAATGCAGACGGAAATGTGATTCGCGAATTCAGAATCGCACGAAGGATTTGTACCAATTTGACTGTACGAGGCGCAGTAGGGTGATCTATGTATTTTTCCCACTGGTTTAGCGAAGATAAAATGCGTGCAAAATGAATCCCGACTGACTACCCGATGGCGTCGTTCACCACCATCGCGATTCGCAAATCCAACTGAGTGAAACTGATGGGGCTTGTACGGGAATCGCCGGATACAGGGGAACCTGTGAGCCCCTTTACACTGAGTCATGTAAGGAGGCTTATGAGAATCGCGCAGGTGGCGCCGTTGTATGAAAGCGTCCCACCGAAGCTTTACGGAGGGACTGAACGCGTAGTTTCTTACCTGACAGAGGAGTTGGTACGGCTAGGCCACGAGGTTACCTTGTTCGCGAGCGGAGACTCGGTTACATCTGCTCGACTGGAAACGGGATGCAAGAAAGCGTTGCGATTAACCCGCGCTTGCATAGACCCGCTAGCGCACCACACGGTGATGCTGGATAAAGTGCTGTCGGTGGCTGATCGTTTTGACGTTCTGCACTTTCATACGGATTATGCTCACTTTCCGGCGACGCGGGGCTTACAATTGCCCACCGTAACTACATTGCACGGGAGACTGGATTTGCCGGACTTGGCGACACTGTATGAGCACTTCGACCGCGAGCCGTTGGTGTCCATCTCGCAATCGCAGAGACAGCCGCTGGGACGTGTGAATTGGGTTGGCAACGTGTATCACGGACTGCCTGTGAACTCATATCGGCCAGAACCGCGGCACGACGGTTATCTGGCGTTTCTGGGGCGGATCTCGCCTGAAAAACGGCCGGACCGGGCGATACGAATCGCGGTGCAAGCGGGAAAGAAGCTGAAGATCGCAGCGAAGGTGGATGACGTGGATCGGCAGTACTTTGAGACGCAGATCAAACCGCTGCTGGATCAGCCAGGAGTCGAGTTTCTGGGTGAGATAAACGAGGGTCAGAAAAATGAGTTTCTAGGCCGTGCATACGCTTACCTGTTCCCAATCGACTGGCCGGAACCTTTTGGACTGACGATGATTGAAGCGATGGCTTGCGGAACCCCGACCATCGCGTTCCGTTGCGGCTCAGTTCCGGAACTCATCGATGACGGCGTTACCGGATTTATCGTGGAAAGCGAAGAGGAGGCAGTCAAGGCCGTGAACCGAGTGGATAACCTCAGCCGAGCGCGCTGCCGGGCTACGTTCGAACGCCGGTTTACTTCGTACCGGATGGCCAAAGATTATCTCTCGATTTATCGCGCCCTGACAGAACATTCACCGCTGGCCTCGCACTCGATGCACATTTCGAGTACCGTTTTGTCATCGGACGCAGCGCTAACGTGAAGATTACAGCGTTAACATGAACCCGCCGGAACGACGAGAAGACGTTCTCACGATCGGTCAAGACTTTTACATTCGCGCGACGTCGCCATTGGCGGACAACCGCACGAGTGTACTCAAGTACGGTGAGACCTTTGGAGTTTTCAACCGTTACGGCGACATCGAATCCATTGGAACCATGCAGTTTGGACTGTTTCACATGGAGACGAGGCATTTGTCGCGCTTGTCGTTTTATCTCGGCGGGCGTAAGCCACTGCTGCTGAGCTCGAGCATTCGCGAAGACAACTCCCTTTTGGCGGTGGACGCAACAAATCTCGACACACAATTCAGTGAAACCGACCATCTGCCTCAAGGCACGATCCATATGTTTCGATCGGCGTCGCTGTCGAAGGCGGTATATCACGGCCAATTTCGATTCCAGAATTATGGTACGCAAGCGCACCCGTTGCTGCTGGCGTTTTCGTTCGACGCCGACTTCGCGGACATTTTCCAGGTACGGGGCACGCCGCGCAAAAAGACTGGCCAGCGGCTCGAAGATCGTATCGAGGATAATTCGTTGATATTGAGTTACGACGGGCTGGACGGTGTACGTAGGCAGACGCGTATCTCCTTTTCGCAGGTTCCAAAAACCATCATCGATCGCGAAATGACCTTTGCCCATGAATTGAAACCTGAGGAGGAGTGGACTCTGTCGCTCACGGTTTTGTGCGAACGATTTGGTCCGGAAGCGAAGAGCACCGGGGTGGATAACACTTCGGACAGCGCGAGTGGGCCGGTTTTTCGGACACGGCTGGTGAGTTCGAACAAACGATGTGATAGCTGGCTGGCGCGATGCCAGGCAGATTTATCGATGCTTATGGACGGCAATCCGGAGAAGGATTATCCGTATGCCGGCGTACCCTGGTTCAGCACCGTGTTTGGGCGCGACGGAATCATTACGGCGATGGAGTGTTTGTGGATTGCGCCGGCGATTGCGCGCGGCGTATTGGCTTACCTGGCAAAAACCCAAGCTACAGAAGAAGACCCGAGTCGGGACGCCGAGCCTGGCAAGATCATCCACGAAATCCGGCATGGGGAGATGGCTGCAACGGGAGAAGTTCCCTTCGGGCGGTACTACGGAAGTGTCGATTCCACGCCGTTATTCGTGATGCTGGCAGGTTTCTATTTCCAGCGAACCAACGATTTGGAATTCGCGGAGAACATTTGGCCGCAGATCGTAGCGGCGCTTCGTTGGATTGATAAATATGGCGATGTAGATGGGGATGGATTTTACGAGTATCACAAACGTTCGGAAAAAGGACTGGTACAGCAGGGATGGAAGGACTCTTACGATTCCATTTTTCACCGGGATGGACGACTGGCGGGACCACCCATCGCGTTGTGCGAAATGCAAGGATACGTATACGCAGCGAAGCAGGCAGCAGCTGTGCTTTGCGAGCGTTTGGGGCTACATGAAATGAGCTCGCGCCTGGCAACGGAAGCTCGCGAACTGCAGAGCCGATTCGACCAGACATTCTGGAACGAGGAGCTGAAGACCTACGCGATTGCGCTGGACGGAGAGAAACGCCAATGCGAGGTAAGAACCTCCAACGCCGGGCATGCTCTGTTCACCAAGATTGCGTCGGCAGCACGGGCTCGCATTGTGTCGGAGACGCTGTTGGATGGGGCGTCTTACTCGGGATGGGGGATTCGAACGGTGGCTGCCCGGGAAGCGCGATACAACCCGATGTCGTATCACAACGGTTCCGTATGGCCTCACGACAACGCATTGATCGGAGCGGGACTGGCCCATTACGGTCAGCAGCACCTGGCCGCCCGGCTGCTGGGAGGTATGTTCGATGCGGGCCGCCATGTGGATCTGAATCGATTGCCGGAGTTGTTCTGCGGGTTCCACCGGCGGCCGGATGGAACCGGCCCGACATTGTATCCCGTGGCCTGCGCGCCACAAGCGTGGGCTTCGGGCTGTCCGTATCTCCTGCTTTGCGCGTGCCTGGGATTCGAAATTAATGCGGGAGAACGCCTGGTGCGATTCGATAATCCACATCTGCCTTCATTTTTGGATGAACTTCGAGTGGAAGGATTGGACGTTGGCGATGCGCGCGTGGACCTTCGAGTCGTCCGGCATGAAAAGGGATTCGCGGTTGATGTGACGAAGAAAGAGGGCGAGGTCGAAGTGCAAGTGCGCGTTTAGAGTGTCCTGCGGTATGGGTAGCACCACGTGGCCGGCAAGGATGCAGGTGTCCAATTCGCATTGCCAGGTAGTAAACCTTTCGCTGTATGGCTACCCGGCAGGGTTTGTCCAATGATTGAGCACAGAATATGCGTTATGTGTGTTTGACCTGCGATTTTGACGGAACCATCGCTCGCGATGGACTCGTGCAGCAGAGCACGCTTGAAGCGGTTGAGAAGGTCCGCGCATCCGGACGCAAGTTGATCCTGGCGACGGGGCGGCAATTAGAAGACCTGGTGAAGGTTTTTCCCGAAGTTAGGATGTTCGACCGAATCATCGCGGAGAATGGCGGGGTACTCTATCGACCGGCTTCGAAAGAACAGGTCGCGTTAGCGGAAGCGCCGGGACGCGAATTCGTCGATGAGCTGGAGCGACGTGGAGTGCAGCCTCTGGCGGTAGGACGATGTGTGGTGGCGACCTGGCATCCGAATGAGAGCGTGGTGCTGGATGTGATCCGCACTATGAGTCTGGAGCTCCAGATCATCTTCAATAAGAATGCGGTGATGGTTCTACCGTCGGGTGTGAATAAGGGTACTGGCGTTCGGGCTGCATTGAAGGAGTTGAAATTGTCACCGCACAACGTCGTCGGGGTAGGTGACGCGGAGAACGATCATGCATTTTTGGGTTTGTGCGAGTGCAGCATTGCCGTCTCGAATGCCCTGCCGGCCCTGAAAGAGAGAGCGGACCTCGTTACGGAGCGATCCCACGGCGCCGGGGTTGAACAAGTGATCGAATTGCTTCTGAAGAATGACCTGGCGGATTTAGCACCACGGCTGAAACGCCACGACATCCTCTTGGGAACAAAAGGTAAGGATGAGCCATACTGCCTGCCGGCCTACGGATCGAGTTGGTTAGTCGCTGGGCCCTCCGGAAGCGGGAAATCAACGGTCTTTTCCGCAGTGGTGGAACGATTGGTAGAAAGCGAATACCAGGTCTGTTTGTTTGACCCCGAAGGCGATTACGAAGAGCTGGAGCATTTAATTGCCGTGGGCGGCCCGGAGAGGACCCCGGCTGCACTGGAAATTCTGGAGATACTCGATAATCCAGGACAATCTCTGAGCATTAATTTACTGGGCGTACCGCTGGCCGATCGTCCCTCTTTTTTTCAAAGTACGCTGGCGCGCTTACAGCAGCTGCGGTTTAAGACTGGACGACCGCAATGGATTGTGGTGGATGAAGCCCACCACGTTGTGCCGACGGAATTGGGGGCAGCGGACATTGCCCTGCCCAAGGAATTGGAGAACCTTGTTCTGGTGACCGTGCATCCAGACTTGATGTCGCCCGCGATCTTGAATTCTGTTCGAGGGATCATCGCGGTAGGACCGGAACCCCGCTTCGTTTTCGATATCTTCAATAAGGCCACTGGTCGGCACCTGAACGCGGAGGTGCTAGACCAAGTGCAGGACACCGGCCGCGTGGTGGCGTGGCGATTTGATGATCCGCAGGGAGCGTGTTCGGTGAAAGTGGAGCCCGCGAAAGGCCAGCGGAGGCGGCATCTGCGCAAATACGCTTCCGGAGAGCTTGGCGAGGACAAGAGCTTCTACTTTCGTGGTTCGGATGGAAAGCTTAATCTGCGAGCACAGAATATGAATCTGTTTGCCCAATTGGCTGAAGGCGTGGACCCCGAGACGTGGAGCTTTCATTTGCGGCAGGGCGATTATTCGCGTTGGCTGCGCGTAGCCACAAAGGACAAAGACATTGCGGAACTTGTCGAGCGGATTGAGAAAGATGAGAAGCTCGGCACCGGGGAAAGCCGCAAGCAGATTGTCGAGGCGATTCGTAAGCATTATACGGCCGCGGCCTGATCCGGAATCAGGCTGGCCGAAGCCGACGGGAAAAAACTGCTGCTGTCGAAACAATCGTCGATACGGATGAACGACGGATGCACGGGTACGGTAGCTCCCTGCCGCAAATACCCGCTACTGCGGATTGTTCTTACGAGGGTATAGAGATAGGTTCGGGGCGGGCCCCGTCCGGGGCATGAGGCGACGTATGGCCGTTAAAAAGACCCGAGCCATCCTGTTAATCGCTTTCCTTTGTATTGTGTTTATTGCATTTCTATCCCTCGCTGCTGCTGGACGCAGCCGGCGCATGACGGCACAACAACGTGTGACGGCACAGCAAGGGGAGGTCGCACGCGGTAAGTACTTGGTGGAAAACGTGGCCATGTGTACCGAGTGCCATACCCCTCGAGATGAACGTGGAAACCTGGAACCGGAAGCGTTGTTGCAGGGAGCTGCGATCTGGATTACGCCTACGAAGCCCATTCCCAATTGGGCGGATTATGCACCGGTACTGGCGGGGCTGCCCAGCTATACGGATGCGCAGATGGAAAATGTGCTGGAAAAAGGAATTGGGCCGAACGGCGAGGTGATTCGGCCGCCGATGCACATCTATCACATGGATCCTGTGGACGCCAAAGCAATCATTGCTTATCTGAAGTCTTTGCCGATGAAGAAAAGTTGAAGGAAATTCAAAGCTGGACTCCCCACCCAATTTGTCGATGTGGTTTTCCTCACAATCAGGCCATTCCTATTTTCAGAACAACGAGTCGGCGAGGTCACTGTTCACATAAGTCCACGGCGGCAACAAAAAGATACCAAACTTTCTGTATTGTTGGCTGACGCTCGAGGCTTGAATGAGGTGGCATTTGCCAAAGGGGATGAACATGGACGATGAAGCCAACGTGATGGACGAACCGTTGAAGGAAAACGCAGAAGCGGAGGAAAAAACGGAAGCATCGGGGCAAACGCGGCTGCAAACCGGCAACTCCAAGAAGATACCATATGCGGTGGTCGGGTTGGGATACATCTCCCAAGTGGCCATCCTTCCCGCATTTGCACATGCGACGGAAAATTCCGAGCTGGTAGCTTTAGTGTCCGGCGATTCCGCCAAGTTGAAGACACTGGCGCGAAAATACAAGGTCAAGAATACCTACAGCTATGAGGAATATGCGGACTGCCTGCAGAGCGGGTTGGTAGACGCGGTCTATGTGGCGCTGCCGAACTCTATGCATCGCGCCTATGCGGAGGGGGCGGCGCGTGCCGGAGTGCACGTGCTGTGCGAAAAACCTCTGGCAATGACGGAACAGGAATGCGAAGCGATCATCGAAGCGGCGGAACACGCGAAGGTCAAGCTTATGGTGGCTTACCGATTGCACTTCGAACGCGGAAACCTTGATGCCATCGAGACGATTCGGGCCGGCAAGATTGGCGTGCCACGAGTTTTTAATTCCGTTTTCTCTCAGCAAGTTACTCCGGGTAACACGCGGCTGCAAAGCGAACTGGGTGGCGGGCCGATCTACGACGTCGGTGTGTACTGTATCAACGCGGCGCGATACCTGTTCGGCGCGGAACCGTACGAGGCCTTTGCTTTTTCGGCTAAGAAGAAAGACCAGCACGACGATAGGTTCTCCGAAGTGGAAGAGATGACATCGGCACTTTTACGGTTTCCAGACGAAGGTCTGGCCTCATTCGTGTGCAGCTTTGGAGCCTCGGACCGGTCGGAATACGAAGTGGTGGGCACCAAGGGCAGCGTGAGAATGAATCCGGCGTATGAAATGGTCGGAGATTTGAAATGCGAGCTGACCATTGACGGGAAAACGACAAAAACCACTTACAAGAAACGAGACCAGTTTGGGCCAGAGCTCGCTTACTTTTCGAAATGCATACTGGAAAATGTGGAGCCCGAGCCAAATGGATTGGAAGGGCTGGCTGACGTTCGCATTATCAATGCGATCCTTGAATCGGCGGATAAAGGAAAGCCTGTGGAAATTAGGCCCATTGAAAAGAAAGAACGGCCAACAGTGGGCCAGGAAATTCACAAACCTCCTGTGGAAAAGCCGCCACTGGTGCGGGCACAAACCCCCTCACAGTAGCGGCTCTATCCCGCTAAACCTTTTGCACGGGCTTGTCTAAGGGGTCGTCGGTATTGGCGGCTTCTGCCAAGCACCCTAAGTTGAATGCGGGCAGCTAACAGGCAAGCCTAAACCAACCAAAGCATGAGAGGTGGATGATGAAGGAAAATACGCTCAGGGACTTGTTTTTGGACGAGCTTCGTGATCTTTATGACGCAGAAAACCGCATCGTGAAGGCGCTTCCAAAACTGGCCAAAGCAGCTAACTCGGAGGAGCTCCGTTCCGGATTCGAGGAACATCTGGAGCAGACCAAAGAGCACGTCGAACGTCTGAAGCAGGTTTTCGGTGAGCTGGATGAAAAGGCCAGCGCGAAAAAGTGTCCAGGGATAATCGGGATCCTCCAGGAAGGCGAAGAGATGATGGATGAGGATTACGAAGGAAGCGTTGCGGATGCTGCGCTGATCTCAGCGGCTCAACGGGTGGAGCATTATGAAATCGCGGCGTATGGTTGCGTCCACAGCTGGGCTCAGGAACTCGGAGAAGAGAAAGCGGCCGAGCTTCTGGAAAAGACGCTAAACGAGGAAAAGGAAACCGACGAGAAACTGACCGAATTGGCCGAACAAATCAATGCCTCGGCAAACTCTGAGGGTTCGGCGGAAGAAGGGGAAGAAGAACAAGAAGAGACGGCCACCCCGATTCGCAAGGGAAAGTCTCGTTCGGCGAACGCATAAATCCAATGCAGGCGACGGCCGGCGGCTTGTCTGAGTCGCCGGCTTTTTTTCCACACTTAGTGGACCTGAGGGCAGCCGATGGCAAAAGCAAAGATAAAAGTCAGAATCGAAAACGGCACGGTGCGGGAAGTAGCAGGAATACCGGAGCATTACACCGTGCGCATTCTCGATTATGACGTCGAAAAGTACGGAGCGGATGAACTATCCAAAGACGAGAATCAAAAGAGCTGCCGTGTAACAGAATGGCCCGCGAGGAAAAGAGCAGCTTGTTAATTTCCGGCGTCCGGCGATTATTTCATTGGGGATCGCCGGTAGCGGCTTGCTTCACGTCGCCACCGCCGTCTCGCGCAATCTCAGCCAGCAGTCTTTGACTTGACACAGAACGTGGCTTTGCCTCCGTAATATCTTTCTTCGAAACAAATTCATCGCGGTGCTTGATCAATAGCCATGCGTTCTTGCGTTCGCCACCATAGGAATTCGTGCGCACCAGCGCCCAGGAACCGCGAAGTTTCTTGCCGTGCAATGTGAATTTCAAGCTGCCCTTGCGCAGCGCTGCCTCGACGTCTTGGTCGTCGGGCGCCCACGTACCGCGGTCCCAGAGCATCACCGTGCCGCCGCCGTACTCACCCGCGGGTATGATGCCCTCAAAGCTTCCATATTCGACCGGATGATCTTCCACTTGCATGGCCAAACGCTTCACGCTGGGGTCCAGTGAAGGGCCCTTCGGGATGGCCCAAGATAACAGCACGCCCTTATATTCCAGACGAAAATCATAGTGGAGATGCGAGGCCCGATGCTTCTGGATCACGTACAGCAATTCGCTCTGTCGTTTTGTGACCGGCCGGCCTTTCGGTTCGGGTGAGACCTTGAAGTTGCGCTTCTTACGATATTTTTCTAGTGGCATCGCTGCATCCATCCTTGTAGGTGTTCAGATTTGTTTCAGCTTGCTCATGGCTGGCGTGAGCGGCTGACGATTGGAGAAGAAACCGCTCCAAGGATCTGTTTTTCGCAATCGCGTCTTGAAGTTACCGAGATTAAAGCTGGCTGGGTCGAGCTTGACGGTAACCTCGGACCACGACAGTGGCGTTGAAACAGGCGCGTGGGGCTTTCGGCGGACGGAGTAAGGGCTGACCACCGTCTGTAACGGCCCATTGCGAAATGGATCCAGATACACGCGATCGCCCCGTTGTGCGATGGAATGCTCGACGGTCATTTGCTTAGGATAGGCGCTTGCCAGCCTGGCACAGAACTGCTCCGCAAAATTCAAGACTTCCGCGGCAGTGGGACCGAGTCGCAGCGGAACGAACACGTGCAGGCCGCGACTGCCGGACGTTTTCGGGTATGAGTCTAGCCCAATCTTATCCAGCGCTTCGCGAACGATCAGCGCAACCCGGGCGGCATCAGCGAACTTGCCGGAACTAGGATCGAGATCGAAGCACAGCCAGTCCGACTTTGGGAAAGTTTTCGCACGGGTTGCGGCTACGTGAATTGGAATGCAGCCGAGGTTCACGAGTGCCAGTTGCGTGGACAGTTTCCCGCCCAGCACATAATCCGTGGCCCGGCGCTTGCCTGAGGCGTTTTGAAATCGTTTGGTAGGTGTGTCGCGGGGCATGTTGGCGGGTTTTTGCTTTTGGTAGAAGCATTCACCGGCCATACCGTCCGGGCAGCGCTCGAGCGTGAGAATGCGGTCGTCGACGTACGGCTGGAGAAGAGAGAAAACGTCGCCATAAAAAGTGAATAGGTCTTGTTTGGTGTACTTTTCCACGGGCCAGTAGATTTTGTCGGGATTCGAAAGCTTGACCGGCGAAGCAGTTTTATTGGCAGCTTGAGCCACGGGCATGTCAGGCCTCCCTGCGAACATCCTTTGGATCTTTGTCGTCGCGCAGACCCAGGAAGACGGGATGTCGCAATTTCCCGTCGTCGGTCCATTCGGTAAACGAAATTTGAGCCACCAGTTTTGGCTTCAGGAAAGTGGCGTCACGTTCGCGAGGATCTTCGATAAAAGGCGACTTCGACTGAATGACTGGTTGAAATTTACGAAACAGGCTGGTGAGCGTTTCCTCATCGAAGCCAGTGCCTACTTTACCCGCATAGTGCAGGCCCTTTTTGTCGTAGACGCCCAGCAACAGCGCGCCGAAATCAATACGTGACCCGCCGGGTTTTGTGAACCCGCCGATGACGAACTCCTGCTCCTGGTGAACTTTGACTTTGAGCCATTCCCGGGACCTGCGGCTTTCGTAGATCGAGGCAAGATTCTTGCAGACTACTCCTTCCAAGCCCCGCTCGCTGGCAATGCGGAAAGCTTTGAGGCCATCGGGAGCAAGCTTTGTGGAAATACGAAGAGGATCACTGATCTGCGTAAGGGATTCGAGAATTTTGCGGCGGGAGGCCAGTGGCTCGCGGCGCAGGTCTTTCGCGTCGTGATAAAGGCAATCGAAAATGGCATACTCCGCAGTTCCCTTCCCTTGTTGGAGAAGCTGGAAACGAGAAATGCCCTTGCGATCAAACACGATCACCTCGCCATCGAGCAGCAGCGTGTCCGGTTTGAGCTTTTGAATGGCCTTGGCAATTGCGGAATAACGCTCGGTCCGATCGATCGCATTGCGCGAGATCAGGGACACATGTGAGCTTTCCTTGTAGGCCAACATGCGGACGCCGTCGTATTTTTCTTCGAAAATCCAGTTGGGACGGTTGAATGGGGAATCGACAAGGGTTGCAAGCATAGGCGACACTCGAAAAGGAATTTTCCCCAACGGTCACCCTTTCTACCGGTATCCTTGGTTTGATACTTCCCTGAACTACTGCTCCCGCGCAACTAATATCGATTGCGATTACGATAATCCGGAATACGGCCGCGCGGGGAGCGCGGAGACGGAACCTCTTCCTCGTCCGCATCGCTGGCCGAATTAATCGCCAGAACCAGCTCGCCTTCCAGATCCTGCCCCTCTTCTAGCAATTCGGCAGTGCTTTGGCCAGCCGAAAATCCGGTTGGCGCGACTCCCATGAGGTCGCCGGATTGCGTCACGGCGCGGTTCTTGATGGATTCGTCCCCAGCGTTGGCATCGGGCCCACGATTGGATGCTCCCCGTTGGCGGCGCTTGCGGGCATCCGGGATACCTATGACCGGGGCGTGTTTCCGAGTGCTCTGCGGATTTTCTTGGGGACCGGTGAATTTCTTCGTTCCGCCCTTCTTAGGGGAACGCTTGTGTTCGTTTTTCATGGAGCGCACGTGTGTTTCCTTCTTGGTTTTGGAGCGGTTCTGAGTTGCCGCTGGCTCCATTCATTTCAACGCGCGCAATTTGCCTTTCCTCTCCCATAGATAAGGCATGGCGGGCGATTTTGACCCGTAGAGCGAGCTGTTGTGAAATAGAAGAGTATATGAACGGGCAGAAGGGCAAAAAACGGATTGTCTTCGACGGGCAAGGGGTGGGTTTGGCCGATTCTCAGTCCACAAGCACCCGCAACAGATCTACTCACCGCTACATTTATCTGCTGTCTCCCGCATTTTCTGCAGGGCGGCGCGCACAGATGCTGGTTAATCCACAGGCAGAATTTGAGCTGGCGCGGCGGCTACGAACCAGTGGCATTTTGCTGGCGGAAGCTTTCGTGTTTATGAGCCCTCTCTATTTTCGCGGTAAATTGGCGTACGCTGCGGTGTTTTCGCGAGAGACAGCCGGAATTCCGGGAACCTTGCTGATTACACCCTCGCGGGGATTGTTACCGCCGGAGACCGTCGTGGGGATTGCGGATCTGCAGGAGATCTGTGGAGAGCGAATCGTGGCGAAGAATCCGAAATATACCGACCCGCTGGAGCGCGATTTGCGAGCGCTGTCTGCGACGATTGGGCAGGATTCTGGCGTGGTGCTGTTGGGAAGCATCGCTACGACAAAATACGTACCGCTGCTGGTGGACGCGTTGGGTGAACGGTTGTTTGTACCCCACGATTTTATTGGGTTAGGAAACATGAGCAGGGGCGCACTGCTGCTGCGCTGTTCACGGGAGAAAAGCGAGCTCAAATATGTGCGCGTGACGGAAGTTCTGCGCCGGGAACAATCAAGGATGAAACGCTAATAGCCGTCCTCAAGCCGCACCATTCGAATAACGTAGTTTGCGTGGGCTGCGGGGTCACTCGGCCGGCAGCGATTCATCCTCTACTAGCGGGTCCACGCCCGCACATCCAGGATGGCCGCACATGCAGGGCTCACCGGCAGTACCCCGGAAGTTCGAACAAGCGGAACTGCAGAACTTCTGTTCGTCCTCAACCAGGCATTCGCAACGCGGATGACCGCATTTCACCAGAGTTTCGGAAGCCATGAGTTATTTTCTCCTTACACATTGGTTGGCTGGGAACCGGCGCACAAGCGCAATTGGTGGCGGTCAGTCCGTGCGAGAATCATTCCGGAGCGTGCCACTCTTTTATTTCTCAGGGCCTACCGTTCTCGTCGCGGGATAATTTGTGGGATTCCCGGCCGGCGACATCGTAGTTGAAGACCTCCACGAAAATGGTCGGGGGCAGTCCTTCAACTGTGGTGACCGTACCTGCTTCCAATCTGATTTCGATATTTGGCATAACTTCTTTCTGGCACTTGTGTCAGGTGGGATTTTCGATGTCTTTTCCGCCCGGTGTAACTAACTCGCGCAAATGGTCTGGATGGTTATGGCGCGGGGTCGCACGCAATTGTTCCTGCCGTTCGATTTCCCGTTCCGCTTTCCACCAGTCGTCTTCGGCGGAACCGTCCTGTGGGTCGCGCGTGCAATAGATTTCATAAGCACGCTCCCGAATACGGTGAACTCTCTCATTGGAGTGCATGAAAGCCTCGCGAACGATACTTCACACGGCTATCTTCGCGGTGGTCCATTTATCTGCCCATACCTTGGCCGCTGTATTTCTCGGGCACCTGCACCTAATCCGTGGAGCGCAACTGCTACCCACCCTCACGAATCGTCAATTCGAATTGACCGTACATTCGCGGCATTTCTTTCGGTTTTCCGGCACATGGCATCCTTCCGCGCGATTTCACTTTCTTCCGCAGGCTGTAAACCGGACTGTAACGCTCTAAAAAAGAGGCATTAACATAAGGCCTCAAGCCAGCTGTCGGGGGGTGTACGGAAAATGACGACCCTGATTATCCGCTTTATGGTGGGAGGAGCGGTGGTTTCGGCATTCTCCATGATCGGAGAGATCGTCGGGCCGAAATCGCCGGCCGGAATCTTCGGAGCCGCACCCTCTGTCGCGATTGCCACGTTGGGGTTGACGATAGCAACCGACGGCCGGTTGGTCGCCACTCAAGAGAGCCATTCGATGCTATTTGGGGCGCTCGCGTTTTTCTTATATGCGTGCTGCTGTTTCGCGCTGCTTGCGAAACGGAAATGGCGGGCCACCATGGCCAGCCTCGGAACACTGTTATTGTGGGTGCTAAGCGCGTTTGGATTTTGGTTCGCCTTTTTAAGGTAGGTATGCGCATTCAGTTCCACTTGGACGCAGTGAAGAAAGTGAAGTGGTATGAGCTGGGTATTCGCTTTCTGTTTGGAGGAGCGATCACGTTGATCGCCGGCGTATTGGCCAAGAGATTCGGACCTTTGGTCGGGGGGTTGTTCCTGGCGTTTCCGGCGATTTTCCCTGCGAGCGTCACACTGCTGGCAAAGAAACAGTCACAGAAAAAGGCGGCTAAGGGCATGAACGGCGAGGGAAGAGGCAAGAAGGCGGCAGCCATCGAGGCTAGGGGAACAATCATCGGAACGATCGGGCTGGCGTGTTTTGCATTGGTAGTTTGGTTCAGCCCGGAGGCTTGGAATTCGGCCATGGTGTTGACCTTGGGCACGGTGGCTTGGCTGTGCGTCTCTCTGGTGATCTGGGATTATGGGCGAAAGTCTCGGCACTGGAGGCATAAACGCAAGGCCATGCCGGCGTTTGCCAAAACGTGAAAACCGAGACAAGTCCACAACCCGTGGGTGTTTCGCAGGTACGGCCCTTGGGCATTCGAGCGTAAGAGCCTCACCCTCGGCAAAAGGCGCAAAAGATGGGCCACGCTCGTGTGTACTAAATGTGTAGCAATTGGTGCGCTTTATCGAGGAGAACCGGGATGTCTTCCGTTTTGGACACCACCGCATCGATACCTGCGCGAGCGGCTTCCGCCTTTACCGTTCCGTCGCCGTAAAGACTGAACAAAATGATGGGCATATCGGGAAACAGCTTGCGCAACACAAAGGCGGCCTGAAGACCATTCATGACTGGCATCGATAGGTCCAGGATAGCCAGATCAGGCCGACATTGTTTCACCACTTCAATGGCTTGGGCTCCGTTTTCCGCCTCGGCAAACGATCCAAAGCCATCTTCCAAAAATGCATTCCCCACGGTTCTGCGCACTACCGCGTTGTCATCAACGATAACGACAGCCTTTCCTGCGGGGGATCCGTGTACCGAAGTTTGCAGATTGTCCAACATGCACTTTCCTTATACAACTTGAATAGCACTCGCGCAGGTTTTATAACCATCCACTGGATATACTATTTTTCAATCGTAACGCTACAGAACTACCAACGCTTATCCATCGCTACAGGAAGTTATGTATGTACAATACCTGTCTTCATTGCTGTAATTCGTTTTACTTTGAGACTCACCAAGACGACAGCGCCCTGGGCCCCGGAGGCGCATTTCAGCACGCCCGTTTTAGGCTGATATGACCCAATTGCAGAAACTGAGCATCCTGATAGCGGATGACCATGAAGTAATCCGGCGCGCGTTGCGCTCGTTACTATCCTCGCGCCCGGAATGGACCGTGTGCGGAGAGGCGGCCAATGGGATCGAAGCGGTCAAAATGACCAGGGATCATCGTCCTGACGTCATTCTGATGGACATTTCCATGCCCGAGATGAATGGCGTGGATGCCACCAAGTCGATCGTGCGCGAGTTCCCGAATACACGAGTGCTGATCATCAGTCAGAACGACCCGGAGATTACGAGGAGACAGGCACAAGAGGCTGGCGCGGCTGGCTATGTAGCAAAAGCCGATCTTTCACGTAGCTTGCTGGGATCGATTGACAAAATTATCGACGGCCACAACGGATCGCGCGCGCGTCCGGGAAAGTCGACCCCGTTTCCCGCTCAAACTGAGGAGAACGCCATCCCGTGGTTGGCGGGCGGCGGGGAGATGGGCGAACTCATGCGCACGCAGGACTGGTCCGATAGTCCCTTGGGACCGCCAGAACAGTGGCCTGAAAGCCTGCAATTGACCGCCAGCATCTGCATAAGTTCCCGGTTTGATCTGATTGTGTGGTGGGGGCCGGACCTGATCATGTTGTACAACGATTCCTACCGGCGAACCTTGGGCGCCAAGCACCCATTTGCACTCGGCCAGCCTGGGCGGGTGGTGTACCCGGAAATTTGGGAAGTGATTGGGCCGATGTTGGAGCACGTGCTGCGCACAGGAGAAGCGACGTGGTCGGCCGATCTGTGCTTGCTGCTGGAGAGAAGCGGTTATCCCGAAGAAACTTACCACACGTTTTCCTATACGCCGATTCGCGAACGTCTCGGCAAAGTGGTCGGCGTGATTACGCCGGTAACCGAAACTACCGAGAAAGTAATCAACGAGCGACGGCTTTTGACTTTGCGGGACTTGGCGGCAAGGAGCCTTGACGCGACGAGCGAAAAAGAATCATGGGAGTATGCCGCACAAGCGCTGAGCGCGAATCCCTACGACATCTCGTGTGCCGTGCTGTACAAGGTTAATGAAGACTTGTCCAAGGCCAGCGCCGTTGCGCGCGTGGGAGTGAGTCCCACTGATCCGTTCTTCCTGAACCGGGTGGATCTGGACGGCTTGGACGGCAACGCGCCGATGAATCTGGCCACCGCACTCAGCGCGGCCATCAACACCAGAGAGCCAGTGGAGTTGAATGAAGCAACAGGCCTGCGGCTGTCGTTGCCAGGAGGTTTCTGGGGGCAAAGTCCGTCAGAACTGATCGTTCTGCCAGTGGCCCAGACCGGACAGGAAACGGCCATGGGAGCGCTGGTTGTCGGTGTAAACCGCCACAAGAAACTCGACGACGATTATCGCGGTTTTTTGTCGCTGGTCAGCGGCCAAATCGCCAAGAGCATCACCGATGCACGCGTGCTGGACCAGGAGCGCCAACGCGCCGAACAGCTCGCGAAGCTCGATCGTGCGAAGACAGCCTTCTTCAGCAATATTAGCCACGAACTGCGTACGCCGTTAACCCTGATTCTCGGTCCAGTGGAAGAACTGCTGTCGCAAGGGGAGACTATTACGGCCTCCGCCAGTGAACTGCAACTGGTACACCGGAACGTGCTGCGGCTGTTGAAACTGGTGAACACGCTGTTGGATTTCTCGAGGATCGAAGCAGGGCGCACGCAAGCGAAATATGAACCAACTCTCCTGGGCCGTTCAACTGGCGAGATTGCCAGTGTGTTTCGGTCGGCCATAGAAAAAGCGGGATTAGTGTTCGAAGTGAAGTGTGCTGAGCTGGAGGAGCCGGTCTACGTTGATTCACAAATGTGGGAGAAGATTGTTCTCAACCTGATCTCGAACGCACTGAAATTCACTCCATCCGGAACAATCTCCGTCGAGGTCACCCGCGCCGGAGATCGCGCTGAATTCTCCGTGACCGATACTGGAGTTGGGATACCCAAATCCGAATTATCTAAGATTTTCGAACGTTTTCACCGCGTAGAAGGTACGGCCGGACGCACACATGAAGGCTCCGGGATAGGTTTGGCACTGGTCCAGGAATTGGTGAAACTGCACGGCGGGACGATTTCGGTGGAGAGTGAACCAGGCAGAGGTTCCCGGTTCGTGGTTTCGTTACCGTTTGGGTCGGCACATCTGCCGCAAGAGCACATCGCGCCATCGAGTGGAGAGCACGCACAGTCACGAAACCGGATGATGTTTGAAAATGAGTCATTGGGGTGGGTTTCGTTGGAGACCGGCGACGACGTTGGTTCGACCAATGTCGAGAGAGTTCACACCAAACGGATCTTAGGGCATACACCGGTGATTTTATTGGTGGAAGACAATGCGGACATGCGCGGTTATGTGCGGCGCATCCTGGAAGAAGATGGATACGAAGTGCAAACCGCGGGCGATGGTGAAGAAGCGCTCGGGCTATCCACCAAGCGAAATTACGACTTAATTCTCAGTGACGTGATGATGCCCAGGATGGATGGCATTCAATTGCTGCGAGCGATCCGAAAAGATCCCAACCTGAGAACCACGCCGGTGGTGCTGCTTTCTGCCCGGGCTGGCGAGGAATTCCGCATTCAGGGAATGGGCGCGGGCGCCGACGATTATCTGACAAAGCCGTTTAGCGCACGTGAGTTGCTTTCGCGCGTTTCCGCACATATTGCTTCGCACGTGCGGCGGCGCGAATCCGAAGAACGACTGAATTTGGCTTTGGAACTCGGCCGGATGGGCACGTGGGACATTGATCTTGCAAGTAAGGTGATGTTCTGGTCTTCGGGCGAATACGAATTACTGGGCTATTCCCCGGAGGGTTGCAGTCCATCGTGGGAGGCATGGACTGCGCGAATTCATGAGGACGATTTGCCAGTAGTACTGCAGCGCTGGGAGGACGCAAGACGCCAGCGAAGCGATCTGCGAATAGAGTATCGCGTCTTGCTACCCGACGGCGCGAACCGCTGGATCGAAGCCAAAGCCCGGTTTTTCTATGACCCGTCCGGCACACCCACTCGGGTCATTGGCGCGTCTCGAGATATCACCGACCGAAAGCATACGGAGGAGAGATTGCGCAGCGGCCGCGATCGATTGCTGGAACAGGTGAAGGGACACCAGATAGCGCTACGACAGAGTGCCGAGGAAGTGGCTACCCAGGCCGAACTCCTGGATCTGGCCAACGATGCGGCTTTCATCAGTGATCTGGAGAACAGAATTTCTTATTGGAACAGCGGTGCGGAACGGCTGTATGGATGGAAAAAGGAAGAAGCGATTGGCATGAACGCATCGGAATTGCTGCAAACGGAGTTTCCTGTCTCGTATGGAGACGTGCTTTCTGCGTTGAGACGGAAAGGGGTTTGGGAAGGGGAGCTGCAACAAACCACTCGTTACGGAAACCGGATCACCGTGGCGAGCCGATGGACGTACCGGCGTGATGCCGAAGGAAAACCGATCGGTTGGCTGGAAATCAATTCCGACTTGACTCTTCAAAAACAGTCCCAGGAGGCCGCACGGCGGCTCAGCGCGCGTATCTTGCTGGTGCAGGATATGGAGCGACGTAAACTGGCCCGTGATCTGCACGATAGCCTGGGCCAATATTTGGCCAGCCTGAAGATCAATATCAATGCATCGAAGCGTAATCTGCAGACGGAACCATCACAGAAGCTTTTGGATGAATGTATCGAGCTAATCGAACAATGTCTAACGGAAACGCGCACGATGTCGTACTTGCTGCATCCTCCGTTGCTCGATGAAACCGGATTGGGGTCCGCCATCCGATGGTATCTGGACGGATTCGGGAAGCGCAGCGGTATCTCCGTATCGCTAAACATGCCGGAACGCGTGCAACGCTTTTCCAATGAGATTGAGACGGCGGTCTTCCGGATCTTGCAAGAAAGTCTAACCAATGTACATAAGCATGCCAAAACCGACCGCGTACAGATTGATTTGGAAGTAGGGTCGCACACGGTGTCTTTGAACGTGCGAGATTACGGATGCGGCATACCCATCGACCGGCTTCGGTCTTTTCTCGAGCGCAATGAAGGTGTGGGCGTAGGCCTGGGAGGCATGCGCGAACGCGCGCGCGAGCTCGGTGGGCTGCTAACCGTGCGGCCGGCCGCAAATGGGCCGGGGACCCTCGTGTCTGTCGAGATTCCTATCGTGGGACGCGACGTCGAGCATCTGGATTCTACGGAAGAGATCCGCAGTTAAAGCGTTCCGCGCGTTTCAACGAAGCCGCAAACCTTTGTCGACCGAGCTTCCGGCTGATTGCCGGTCATCGTAATCACATCCATCGACGCCGCACCGCCACGTGTACTGCGCGGCGTCATCGTTGCTTGCAGCTTTATACAACCACGTGCCGTGCACCGGGCAACGCAATAGATTCACCCCAGGCTCCTCCAGGAAGTACGGCTGGTCTGGGGTGTTGATCACAGTGAAATAGCCATTTTGTGGGTCGTAGCGAACGCTGCAACCTTCGAAGTTGCAGCGGTATGAAGCTAGCGTTTGATCCTGCTTTCCGGAGCCGTCGCTCGGCTCGTAATGCATTACATGATCGTCGCGCGTGCATAAAGGCTCGAGCGAGCGATTCAGGACAGTTTCCGCGGTTTGTTTCATGAGCTCTTCTTCCTGCCGAACCGGTTGCTGTTGCAACACTGTTTGAGGTCACGCGGGACGTGATTCATTCGAAGCGACCAAGTGCGAACCACTGGACTGCCGGTCGCCGATTTTAGCCACGAATTCGCACAACGGGCACTCGTGCGTATGTTTCTGTAAACGGGCATAGGACCTTGCGAAACCCGCTTGCAGGCGGACCAGCTCTGCCCCCAGCTCCTTGCCTTGTAAACCAATCTGCCAGGCCTGTTCGCGCCGATTCGTCCATATTTCCAGTGCATTCTGGGCTTGCAGCAACAGTTCCTCGTAATCACTGCAGAAGGACGTTTTGAACGGCAACTTTTCAGTGTCCATGTTCATTTCTCTCCCACGGATTCGGATTCGCCCTGAGCGGAGTCGCGACATCGATCAACTGAGACGATGCACGAGGCGTGCTCACGTTCTATTGCAGCAAACGGCCAACCACTCTGGCAAAACGGTAAACCCCGTATTCATAAAGGCCGCTACCCGTACGCGCCCAACTCCTGAAGAATTTGTTCACGCCGCCAGAAAAACTTTCACGTTGGACAAACGTCGCATGGCAAAAACGTACCGGGGCTAGGCGGCTGTTCTAAAGGAAATGCCGGAGAGTGCATTTTGCACAACACGCTACAGCGAATCTAGGATTGTTGGGTTTTCAAGCCGTGTTCATCAGCTTCGGCCCAGGCAGCGGTGTTAGCCGCACAGCAGGATTATCACGCCAGGCTGGCGAACATCCGACAGGCCGAGGTCAGCAACAACGCCCCGCGATCGACCGCGATTCGCAAAGCACAGCTTGCCACTCGCGAGGCCGCGTTGCTTTCGGCCAGAGCGCAGGAGGATCAGGCGGAGTTGACTCTTTCGTATGCGAAAATATTCGCGCCAGTCAACGGCATTGTGAACGAAAAAGACGGTGGAAGGCGGGCAACAGGTGGCGCCAGGAGCGCAGATGCTGGTGATCTCGCAAATCGACGATGTCTGGATCACCGCCAACTTCAAGGAAACGCAACTACGCAAAATGCATGCGGGACAGCAGGTGGATATTCATGTGGACGCTTTGGGAACCACGCTGCATGGCTATGTGGAGAGCATGCCGGGGGCGACCGGAAGTGTGATGAGTTTGTTGCCACCCGAAAATGCTACGGGGAATTTCGTGAAGGTCGTGCAACGGCTGCCCGTTCGCATACGGCTGAATAAAGGCCAAGACCCGCAACACCGCCTGAGAGTGGGAATGTCGGTTGAACCCAAGGTCTGGCTACACTGAGAATGACTGGAAAACGCGCCGCTCGCGTGGCGCGTTCAGCATACAATTAATCGACTAGCTGGACTTCCTGCGAGGAACCTTCGCGCCTTTTTTCCGTGCTTCCGAGAGGCCGATGGCAATCGCTTGCTTTCTACTCTTGACCTTACCGCCCTTGCCGCTTTTCCCAGACTTCAACGTGCCGTGTTTCTTGCGGTGCATGGCACTTTTCACTGACTTTTGCGCGCCCTTGCCATATCTCGCCATTCGCATAACCTCCACGTTTTAGTGCTATACCTCTGGCCCGGTGTCGCTACCGATTAAACATCTGAGAGATTCCTTACTCCGCAAACTCCATTCGGAATGACGGGCTTTTTCGTCAAGCGCGCAAAAATGTGTACGTTAGGAATAAAGACTAACGGGGGCTGGCCGAGCGCGCTTCTCCCCGACTCTCGCGATGCTCAAATAGCTCGATCATCGCCTTATTAAAGGCGGGAATATCGTCCGGTTTGCGGGCAGATACCAGGTTGCCGTCCACCACCGCTTCCTTGTCGACCCACTCGGCACCAGCATTGCGCAGATCTGTCTTCAAGGAGGGCCATGATGCGATTTTCCGGCCGCGGGCCGCACCGGCTTCGATGATGGTCCAAGGGCCGTGGCAGATCGCGGCAACAGGCTTCCCCGAATCGAAGAAGGCTTTCACAAATGCGACGGCTTGCGGATCCATGCGAAGCTTGTCTGGATTCATCACTCCGCCGGGGAGCAGCAGGGCATCAAATTGGGAAGGCTCCGCTTCACTCAGGCGCTGGTCGACCTTCACTTTGTCACCCCAATCTGTCAACTTCCACGCCTTGATGGAGTCATCCGTCGGCGACACGACAGTTGTGCGCGCCCCTGCTTCGTCCAGCGCCTTACGCGGCTTGATAAGTTCGTCTTGCTCAAAACCATCGGTCGCCAGAATCGCGACCTTCAGGCCTGTTAGGTTTGCCATTGTTGTGATCTCCTACAATGCATGTCATTCGCAGCAATCTAAACGCTGATATGACCATTCACACCGCGCAAGCTCAATCAGGTATTGTTTGTAGAATTCTACGAATCCAGCACTGCTTCACGGCTGCACTGGCAAAGCTCTTAAGTTGTTCGCGTGCCAGTGAAGAAATGCAAAAGCAAAGAAATGACCGCAACGAGCAACAACAAGTGAATCAAAGCTCCGGCAACGTGGAACAGCAAGAAGCCGCCAATCCACAAAATAAAAAGAAGTATCGCGATGATCAGAAACGGTCCGAATCTCATCGATCTCCCCTGTAGGTGGCCGAAGCTCCCACCATCCTCCGCCCCGGTCCATTCGTGAAGGTAAGCTGGCCAGGTTGTCCAAAGCTATAGGCGCGTCGCTTGAGAAATAAGTCCGCGAGGCATTAGTTTCAACGTTCAGGCCGTTCGGCGCAGCTTCCGGGACTTCGAAGATTTGGAGGCTGCCGGAGTGGTGGCCAAGCTCTTTTTCAAGGCAGACATCAAGTCGATGACCGGGGCCAACCGTTTTGACTGCTCCTGCTTGGGAGCGGCCACGCCCTTGACTTTACTTTCGACCAATTCCTTTACGCGAGTTTCATACTCATCGTGAAATTCCTGGGGCCGAAAGGGCTTCACAAGCGTCTTGGCGAATTGTTCGCCGAGTGCTACTTCCTGCTTCTTGAGCCCCTTGACGTCCGTGTGGCCATAATCCTTCACCGAGTGGATCTCGTTCGGATAGTAAATCGTGTGCAGGGTGATTCCTTCGCGGTACGGCCGCAGAATGACGGTCCGTTCGCGCTGGTGCAGGGTCACGCTGGCAATCGCTGCGTAATTCATTTGCTGCAAGGTTTTCATGAGCAAACCGTACGCGCGCTTGCCTCCTTCTTCGGGAACGGCAAAGTAGGAGGTTTCGAAGAAAATGGGGTCGACCTCGTCCAGCCGCACAAATTGAATAATGTCCATTTCCTTCGAGGATTTGGGCTGTATTTTTTTCAAGTCGGCCAGTTCCACCAACACATATTTGTCTTTGCCGGTCTCATAACCCAAGGCGACTTCGTCGCGAGTAACTACCCGTTCATCGTACGGGCAATACAGTTGGTGGTGGATTCGAGTTCCACATTCGCGATGAATCTCATGAAAGCGTATGTGCGTGTCGCGAGCGGCGGTATAAAGCCGAATGGGAATCGAAATCAGGCCAAACGTGATGTACCCCTTCCAAACCGTTGAAGCCATAACCCCTCCTCGGTATTTGCGTTCGTACTGCTTCGATGACACGGAGCAAGATAAAGTTTATGCACCCCACGCTTTATGTTTTCCACATGATTGTTTGCCGTACTCGATTTACCTGATGGACCATATTTACGGTGCATGGGAAATTGGCGTTGGTTCACGGTTTTTCTATCGAGGAGGCGATCCGGCACGCTTCAGAGATGAAGCGAAAGGGCTGGGACGGATCGCCCTCCTCGGCCAAACTGATGGCTTCCCACCAAAAATAAATTGTAGAGCGAGTTTCTAGTGGTGTTGGTGAGATGCTGCCGGCACCTTTCGGCGTGAGTTGCCGTTCCCTGTTGAGCTTTGGGAGCTTTCAGCGGCGATCTCCAGGCGCTCATGTTTTATTTCCAGGCGCAAACGCCCAAAGATACTCATATAAATGTTGGCAACCCACACCAAGCTCAGCCATCCGATTACATAGCCGCGGAACCCCGGGACCAGCAATTGAAAGCTGCACAGGGCGACGAATCCTGCCGCTACATAGTGGCTAAAACAACACTCGCACGTCAGCAAATAGAAGAACTTCCTGGTGCCCAGGTGGGGCGCCTTCTTGCTTCGTTCGACACACCAGTCACGCGATTCCCGCAGAACCTCTTCGTGAGTGACAGTCCAGCTAAGACACGCCACCGGTACGCCCAGGATCAGCAGGCGAATAATTTGTTGCCCGGGGCCCGTCAAATCGATGCTCATGGAGTTGAACGACCAATCGGTGGCGAATGAAAAGACAGGCAACGCAACCTCGACCTAAGCGCGAGGTTACGTTGCCCGTTTCGGGTCTTATGCTGTTCGGTTCGCTGGGCAACTCGTCTCTAGTATTGACCAGCTCGCCGGGCAGCCACGTCCTCGGCATTATTTCCAGTAGAAGACTCCGTCGTCGTAGAGATGTCCTCCGCGCCTGTGCGCTTCAAGACATCCTTGGCACGGTCGATTTCTTCCGAGGTATCGCAGTGAATGAGGCCAGGATGCCGCCCTTCTGCAAGCGGCCCTCGTAGCGCTTCGCCTCATATTCAGGAATGCCTATTCCGATGAGCGCGCCGGTGAATCCACCGACCGCGCCGCCGACGCCAAGGCCCGCTAGGGCGGCCATGATAGGTCCCGCAGCAATGAAAGGCCCCAGTCCCGGAATCGCCAGCGCGCCGATACCGACCAGCCACCCCAGCGCGCCACCTACCACCGCACCTGTGCTAGCACCCGCGGCAGTTCCCTCCGGAGCTTTGGTAGACTTCTCGGTGGCTAATTCTTTCGACCCAAGATTTTCCGGCAACAAAATCGATATATCACTGCTGGAAAAACCTGCTTCCCGTAAATGCGTGATCGCGGCCTCTAACGCGCTGCGCGATGTGTAAATTCCCAACACAGACTTGTTTTTAGCCATTTCAATCCCTCCCTTTTCTCAGTCTTGTGTGTCTGTCTGAACCTTGTCTACGCAAACACACGAGTGTTCAAACTGTCAGACCAAACGGATTTCTCCAATCGGGCGAACGCTGCATGGATTTGCAAATTGTTAGGAGTGTTCTGCTGGGAGTTTTTAAGCGGTGGGCTTTCGCTTTGGTTTTACCTGTAACTCCTACAGCATTCGCCGTATGGAATGGATCGCACTACCATACTTCAATACTGGCGAGCCCGGTGTTCTCCCACTGCTCCTACATCCCAAGACTGAGGCGAATCTAATGGCTATCGTTCCTGTTGAAACACAAATTCACAAATCTTCACCAATGCCCTATACCAAGAGTTTGCGGATCCTGGTGGCGGACGATCACGACATCGTTCGTCGCGGCTTGAAGCAGCTCCTGACTTCCCATGCTGGTTGGCAGGTGTGTGCGGAAGCGCGGACTGGCCGGGAAGCAGTAAGCCTGGCCGAAGAACAGAAGCCAGACATCGTGGTGATCGATGTGAGCATGCCCGATCTGAATGGGCTGGAAGCGGCCCGGCGAATTCGAAAAGCGTTGCCGAAGGCGGGAATTATCATCCTGACTTTGCATTTCTCGGATCAGTTAGTGAAAGACATTGTAGAGGCCGGCGCCCGCGCCTATGTGATGAAAGCGGACGCCGATCGCGATCTGGTGAATGCCGTGGAGGCTTTAGCCAATCATCGCACGTTCTTCACTGCGCGCGCGGCCGAGATGCTGCTGAACGATTTCTCCGATCGCATCTCGTCCACAAAACCACAAGCGACACCAAGGAGCCGGCTGACCTCGCGGGAGCGTGAGATTGTGCAATTGCTAGCTGAGGGAAAGAGCAGCAAGGAAGTGGCTGTGGTGTTAGGTATCAGCGTGAAAACGGCGGAAACCCATCGCGCCAACATTATGCGCAAACTGCAGGTGCACTCGGTCAGCGAGTTGGTTCGTTACGCGATTAAGAACAGCATCATTGAAGCGTAACTCCCAAAGCAGTTAACACAGCTGCAGGATTCCCTTCGTCTTCTCTGCATACTTTTAGGGATAGGCATCTCTCCCGATGCGTGTTTTTATCAACACTGTGGGAGGGCGGCCGACCCACGATGCGGCGTTTCGATCCATTTCGTTAAATTGCCACCTACGTTGTGCAAATTTAAAAGGCAGGTTTTGTTATGTCCAAGCGAACCAGAAAGAGCGAGCACGAGGCGTTCCAGGAACTTCTGGAGAAACAGCGCGATGAGCTGAACCGCAGGATCGAACAGCGGCGTCAGGAAATTGTGATCGAGCAAGAGCCGGACGACGAGGTTGGCCTGGCGCTTCGAAACTCGTCGACGGGAATGGCGATTGCGAATATCGAACGCGAGCTTCGCACCTTGGGGGAAATCGAGCTGTCGCTCCGAAGAATTGAAACTGGCGAATATGGAATCTGCGGAGTGTGCGGCGAACGCATTCCGGTGGCTCGCCTGAGAGCGATTCCCTGGACCAGGTGCTGCGTGGAATGCGCTGGAGGAGGCGTACGTCGAAACGCCCAATCGGGCAGAATGCTCGCGCCGAACTTCCTATCTGTTCAACATTAAACACACAGCCGCGAGAACTGAAAGCTCAACCGGATCCAGGAGGTCCCCAATGCCGGAAGAAAACATAGTCGAGAAAGCCCGGGAAGATAGAGAGGAAGGCAAATCCCCGAGCACCCAAGCCGGCGAATTCGTTCGGGAAGAAATGCACCACGTTCGGGAAGGAAAGCACGGTGCGAAATCTCCTCAACAGGCCATCGCCATTGGGCTGTCCAAGGCACGGCGCGCCGGAGTCGACCTGCCGGCCCCGAAGCGTGGTACGTCCGCGAAAACACGGGCCCAAGCTAAACGCGATAAGGCGAAAGGAAGAACGTCGTCCAAACGAAAGCCCTCCAGAACGAGGTCCAAGGCGGTTACGAATGCTCTGAAGCGTGAAGGCCACTCGGCAGCATCGCGAGCCAACTTATCAAGGCACGCACGATCGGTTGCGCGGCAAAGAGGCCGAGGCTCGCGCCAACGGTCGGCACGCAAGGCCGCCCGGACGAGACAAAAAGAAGGAATGCACCAAGCCGGACGTCGCGCCTACCGGGCGCGTAGCAAACAATCGACCAGCTCAAGGGGTGAAAACGAATAGCTGCACCCACATCCCCCACACGAAAGAGAGAAAAGGCGCAAAGAATGGAACACCCTGAAGTTTAGGGCATGTTGGCATAACGGGAGCGCGAAGGAGGGATCCCTCGCGTTGTTCGGGATGACGGTTTTTCATGGAACAGGGCGAGTCGGTGCGCGAAGCAAGATACGAGAGACGGATTTGAGGCGTTTTCGTGGTAGTCGTGGTGACCTGCCCGCCGCACAGAGAAGAAAGATCGTAAGAGCCCACCCTTCGCAAAAGGCGCGACGGACGCGAAGGATGGGCCACCCTTGAATTCAGCGGACGAGGTGTAACTCAGCCGCTACGTTCTGCTGGCTAGATGGCTGATCAGAGAAATGATGAACAATGCTAGAAAAATATAGAAGATAATCTTGGCGATACCCGCAGCAGCTATGGCAATACCGCCAAAACCGAGAACGGCAGCGACCAGCGCGATGACAAAAAATCCAATAGCCCACCGTAGCATCATTACCTCCCCAGAAAAAAGTGGATGGCGAAAAGGCTTGGTGCTTTACTCCTTTTCTGCTCTCGCATAAGTAGTAACCCACTCTGTACTTGCGGACCATACTATGGGAACCTGAAACCTAAGGACTTGCGCTTGTATTGAGCTGCCGGGCCAGACCAGTCTGAGGCCTACAGGATTCCACCGAGAGCTAGCGGATTCAGCTTGTTGTGTAATATGCGGGCGGAACGCGGAGACAATACGCCGCTGTTTCCGGGAATAAAACCAGCATCTGAGCATTCGTTTCAGCAAGTTCATTTTATCTCGCGGGGGTGCCACCTATGCCGTGCCTCATAGTGGTCCTGTTCGCAGCATTTCCTCGAATCGCGTTGGTGCTGATCTTTTTATTTTCCACTTATCTCCAACGCGCGTATCACGGATTGCTTGTGCCGATACTCGGGTTCATCTTTTTGCCTTTGACGACCCTGGTTTATGCATGGCTGGTGAATTCGAATCTGCCGATCGCTGGATTGAATCTGATCATCTTGATCATCGCGGTGGTGGTGGATTTGGGGAGCCTGGGTGGGGGCGAGTATCATCGCCGGGCTCGCTGGGCATAAGGCTGCCGGGGAAAGGATCGCGCGAACGCGGAGCTACGTTCAAGCGCCCGTAATGTCTACAGGAGATCATTCATTGACTGCCTCAAAGGTTCACCGACAATCGGGTGAGGAGGGGCGGTATGATCAAGAAGGTGAAGGACGGATACAAAGTAGTTTCCGAGAAGGGCAACAAGAACCTTGGTGGACCCTACAAGACCAAGCAAGAAGCGGAAAAGCGGCTGAAACAGGTGGAATATTTTAAGCACCGAAAGGGGTAGGGACACAGTTTGATGAAGAAAACCAGTAAGGAAACGCCGAAGCAACGCGGCGGCGAAAGCAAGAGCCATAGCGCTGGGAGACCTACGCGTAAGGCGGAGCGGAAACTCCCAGATGTTGATGGCGTTCCACCGACCCGAAACTTGAAGAAGCGTCCGGATGAAGCCTACGGAGACACGGAAATACCCGAGCGGCGGTAGTGCCCGGTAACATTCGCGACTCGGAGTGTCATCAATTCTTAGTCGTCGCGGTATTACGAAAACCCTTTCTTGAAGCGGCCATGTCTTTTCTGAGTCCACAAACCGAACGCTCCACGTATGTCCCGAACGGGCGAAACTGGCGTGTCCGAAATTCGATCGCCGGGGTTCGTGCTCTCAAGCTCGAGCATTGGATTGTTTTGTCGACCATCCTCGGGTCACTGATTGCCGCATGGATTCATATACACAACTCATCGATTTGGTATGACGAAGCAATCACGCTGCTGACGACCTCGGGACATGCAAAGTTGGACTGGAGCCTGGGCCTGGCGCAGTTCAAACCCTCGGCCAATCTGGTGAAAATTCTTTACGAACTTTATGAGCAGGATGTGCACCCTCCGCTCTATTTTTGGACTCTGGCCCTTTGGCGTGTCGCGTTTGGACCGTCGCTGGAGGTGGCCCGGTGGTTGTCGGCGCTGTTCACCGCCGGAACGCTGGCGCTGTTGTATCGTGTGGCTCGTGATTTGCGAATGAAATGGCCAATCGTTCCGGGAGTGATCTATGCCGTTTCGGCCGTGGGGCTGAGATATGCGTATAACGCCCGCCCTTACGCGATGGTGTCATTCCTGATTGTGCTGACGTTCTTCCTGGCCGGCAGAAAATCACGCTGGACCGGAGTATGCGCTGCAGCCTGCATTGCAACCCATTATTTTGCGGCATTGTGTGTTGTGCCGATTCTGCTGCTCGAGGGCTGGAGGCAATGGAGAGCCAACCGAACGTGGGTGTTGGTAACGGCGGCATCGTTCGCAGCTTGCTGCGCGCCATTAATTCCGCTGCTGAGAATTCACTTGGCCGCACGGCCGCTGCAATACGCAGGGTTCGGCCTGTTCCATATTGAGTTGTGGTGGCTGTTCAAAGGCGCCATGGAAAGCATCCTGCCCAGCACGTGGCTGCCTCGATGGGGCTTCGCGTTGGTGGTGGGGGGCGGTTTTGCGTTATTGGGGATCTGGTGGGCGCGTCGACGGCAAAGATTAGTGTTGCCCTTTGTGTATGGAGCATTCCTACTGGGATTCTTTCTTTTGGCAATGGCCACGAATAAATCCGTCGCGCAGATGCCCGTCGATTATTACCTGGGGATTGCCGCGCCTCTGTTGGCGCTGCTGATCGGATTCGGCGTGAACGAGTTTCCTCGCGGGGCACCGCTGCTGGCATTGGTGCTGATTACTGGAACAGTCACATCGACTCCGATGACCAAATCGACCAACTATCGAAGCATGGCGCTGCGTATGCACTCGGAGTGCCCAGAATGCCCGATCCTGGTGGGAGAAGGGTACGTCGGCGCCATTCCAGCATGCGTGTTGTATGAGGCTAGAAACATGAAGGTCTCACTACTGCAGCCAGAGGATACCGTCGGCTCCGCAATGGCACGCATGGGCGAGCCCAAGATATTCTTTCTGGTACCTTCGAACGAGCCAGCCACGGCGGGAATCGAACATCAAGTGGTTCAAGCGTATCCGGCAAGTCGGAAAAATGGCTATTTTGAGGTCGACACAGGGTCCACGATTGCCGCCAACCGAAAGCACCGAATTGGCAGACAGTGACCAGCTAGAACACGGGTGGGAGTGAGAAATTTTGAGGGCGCTGGAACTTGTGGTTCTCGCGCCCTCATTTTGTTTTGCCGCGGAAGGCTAAAGTTCCCGGCACAATCTCTGCGGAGACTACCTTCGGATCCCGGATCAGGCAAGAGGTCTGGGGCACCTTTTGCTGTGAAAATCTGTGTATGGTTGTGCAAAACCGCCGCGAAACACTGTTACTTCGGCTGGGCCGGATCTTCTTCAAGGATCTGCCCTAGTGTGGAACTAAAGAGGTCAGCGTCAGCGTCGGAAAAGATCAGGGGTGGGCGCAACTTGATTACATTGTGATACGGACCGTCGGTGCCAGCCAGGATGCCGCGATCACGCAGACGATTCACCACGTAAGCGGCCTGGCGGGTGGCCGGAGTGCGCCTATCGGGGTCGCTCACCAGATCCAAACCCAGGAACAGTCCAGAGCCGCGAACATCACCGATCAGCGGGTGGCTGGCTTGCAATTCGCGAAGTTGCACGAGCCAGCACGTGCCCACATTCAGTGCGTTTTGCTGCAGATTCTCGTCGCGCAGGACGTCCAAGACAGCCAATCCGGCGGCACAAGCCACGGGATTGCCGCCAAATGTGCTGAAGAACTCCATCCCGTTATTAAAGGATTTGGCGATTTCCGGAGTGGTGATCACCGCTGCTAGCGGGAAGCCATTGCCGATCGGTTTGCCCAACACGACGATGTCCGGCACCACATCCTGCGTTTCGAAACCCCAGAAATGCGTGCCCAGCCGGCCGAAGCCGACCTGGACCTCATCAGCGATGCACACAGCCCCGGCAGCGCGCACGTGTTTGTACACTTCGGCGAGATAGTGAGGCGGAAACACAATTTGGCCGGCCACGCTGGGCAGGGTCTCCGCAATATAAGCGGCGGCCCCGCCTCCTTCGGCTTTCAACCTCTCTAAGATTTCAGCCACGGGCTTGGCGTAGGTGTTCCCCAGGTTGGGCTCGCCTCGCCGATGTGGGCCACGGTAATCGTCGGGAATCGGTGCAACGTGCACCCGCGGCTTTTGGCCTTGGCCGCCGGGACCGTTGAACTTGTACGGGCTGATATCGATCAACGTGGAGGTGTTCCCGTGATACGCGTGTTCGAGGACGATGATGTCTTCGCGGTAGGTGTGCGCGCGGGCCAGACGAAGAGCAAGTTCGTTGGCTTCGCTGCCGGAATTGAGGAAGTAGCAAACTCTCAACGCTGCCGGCAGAAGCGCGGTGAGCCGCTCGGCGTAGCGGAGAATGTTGTCGTGCAGGTAACGCGTGTTGGTGTTGAGCAGGGCCAGTTGCTGCTGCGCTGCGGCCACTACAAGAGGATGCGAATGGCCGACGAGAGGAACGTTGTTGTACACATCCAGATACGCGCGTCCGCTATCGTCGTAAAGGTATTGCCGCCATCCGCGCACGATCTTTAATGGATGATCGTAGGAAACGCTGAGATTGGCACCGAGAAGTTTCTTTCTGGCCTGAAGAGTAGCCGCGAAGGAAGGCTCCTCCCGAGGAAAACATTTTTCAGGAATCCCGAGGATCAGATTCGGATCGGGCGACAGGCTGGTAAAGACGTCGCGCTCAGAGGGGAATGCCACGCCCGGAAAATCGGTGGAAAGATCGAGAAGGTCCAAAATGATCTGGAAGTGAAGATGCGGGCTCCAGCCGCCATTTTCCGCTGCGGTACCGAGACGAGCGAAGCATTCACCGCGAGAAATGTGATCTCCGCGACGCACAGAGGCAAGAGATCCCCGGGAAAGGTGTCCGTACAGCGTGAAGAACTCCAGCCCGTTTTCAGGCCGGTGCCTAAGGATGATCACGGGGCCATAATCGAGCTCGGCGCGATTATCGGCGCATGCATAGACGGCGCCATCGAAGGGCGCGGAGACGGGCGTGCCGGGTTCGGCGAACAGGTCCATGCCGAGGTGAATGGTGCGACGCTCGTCGGTGGGTCTTGCGCTTCTGGAGAACAGCGACGAGCCATACACGGACCGCGCTTCGTTGTAGCGGCCGACTGCTAAATCTGCATTGGCCGCGCGCACAAGGGATCGAATGCGAGGTGTCGCGCGGATTTCGGCGAAATTGCCGGGATCGGCTCCTAACAATGTGCTGCCAACACTCAAATCGAGGATTACGCAGTTCCCTTCCCTAAGATTTCCTGGAAGGACGCTCGCCGCAGTCGCGGAATTCTCTGTCAGCCATTTGCGGATTTCTTCAGCGTGAGGAACCGCGGGCAAACCGCAAGCTGCGCGGAACGTGTAATGTGCGAAGCGGGGACGAATTTCGGCTAAACGGTGCAACGTTTTCCAAGCGGCAGCTTCGCTGACGGTGACATATGGATCATCAGGAACTAAAGGCTGGCGGTGCGCGGAGTTAATCACACTGACGGCCAAACGCGCGCACATCAATGGATAAAAGGCCGCGATTTCGTCCTCGTTGAGAGGGAACTTGCTGTGGTAAGCGCGCAAAACGGCGGATGCGGCAGCGAGTGGATTTTCCGCATGGAGGATCGCATAAGCCGCAGCCACGGCGGGTTCGCCAACTGTGTAACCTGTGTGCATATCCCCGAAATCGATCAAGCTGACCACCCGGCGCGGTTGCGGCCATGCGGGAGAAACCAGCACGTTGTGATCGTTCGCGTCGCCGTAGATCACGCTGCGTCGAATATTCGCGAATCTCGGAAGAGCTTCCGCTTCGAACAAAAGCAGGAATTGCTCGGCAATCGCGCGGCGTTGCGGATTCTGGATGCGCGCAAGATGGTCGCGCGCCCACAGCGACTGCGACAGGTCCCACTTGAATTCTCGATGCGTGGCCGGATGCGAAAAATCGAGTAACGAGAAATCGACTTCGGCCAAAAAGCTGCCGAGAGAAGCCAGAAGGTCGAGGGACTGTGGCTTAACTGCGGCCAGCGTGTTGCCCGGCAGGAACGTGAGAAGCCACACCAAGCGAATCGTGCCCTCCTCGGTTTTGATCCGCGAAAACAACTCCCCTTGAGTTGTAAGAATGACGCGAGGAAGAGCCAGATGAGGTGCGCGATTCGCCAGATGAAGTAACGCGCGGCATTGCAAGTCGACAAACGATTCTTCCCGTGCTGGATGCATGACCTTCAACACAAAAGCGCGTGAATCGGAGGAAACCAGGTGGAAATTGTCGTCGTACTCCCCGGGGAGTACGTGAGCGGTAGCCTCGAGACCGTAAACTTGGCACGCGATCCGGGAGGCCTCGGCTGGCATCATAGGAGGGGCGACACGCGCTTCAGGCATCATCTGGGAAATTGTAATGGCCGGAACAGGCATGGGGCAACGCCGGCTGGAAATCAACGCGCACGGCTGAGGTCACCGTCGACCGCTAGACGATTCCAACACGGCGGTAACCGTCGCTTCCCGGCTGGGCCGCGCCTGCAGGATGAAGAAAATCATCAGCACCGTGGTCGCGAGTGGAATGATTAAGCCGGCACGCAGCGAATGAGTTGTGGCAGACACGATGCCCACCAGCCATGGCACTACACCGCCGCCTACACCGGTAGCGGCGAAGAACAGAGCCCCGATCCATGTTGAATCTTGCTTGAAGATCGCGGCCAGCCACGTTACGTAAATCGGAAACTGAGGAGCCAGTCCGAAACCGGCGATCGCAGAACCGAGGTACAAAATTTGCGGCGAACTCGACATAGCGATAATCGTGCCACCCACTGTGGCGAGCAACAGTCCACCGGCGGAAATTACGATCTGGGAAACACGGCGCAGCGCGAACGGCGCAACCCCTCGCCCAACAAGCAAAGCGCCATAAAACACCGAAGGGGCAATCACGATCGTAACTGCGCTCATGCCCGGCAGACGCTTTTCGAAACTCGCCACCCAACCCCCTAATGCCACCTCCACGCCCACATACAGACAGAAAATCAGCAGAAGCGGCTTGGCCTGCGGCACGCGAAGATGCGCGATCCAGTCTGCCAAAGGATGAATGGCGCGAGCAGGGTGTGCCGTTACTTGGGACCCACGCAACGAGAGATGCAGCATCACCAGAACCAGTGCGGCGCCCGCGATCAACCAGGCGAAGCCGTGCAGATGAATCGCTGGAATCAGCCCACCGACCAGGAACGGGCAAAGCACCGCTCCGGCACTCCAGGAAAAATTCAGGAATGTGACCGCGCCGGCGGTGTTTTTGGACGGGAGCTGCGTAGCGCGCAAATTGATGGAGGGATTCGCCAAGCCATAGCCGAAACCGTTGACGCCAGTCATGAACGCCGAGATTAGCCAGGGGCCAAAACCCAAAAACGTGAAGCCAACACAGAAGGCAACGAATGCTCCGGCGCAAACTCGTGCAAATCCGAAACGAGGCAGGAGAACGCTGGTGAGCAGCACTCCCACGGTGGCACCGAAATACTGTGACGCAAAGAAAACTCCGGCTTGGGCATCGCTCAGCAGCCACCGATGCGAAAAGGAAGGCAGGATTGGCCCCAGCAAGGTGGTAATTACCCCGATGAGAATAAAACTCAGGTGCAGGATGGCCCATTCATAACGCGGATTCGACGCGGAAGAAACCGTAGGCGGGGATGCCATCGGAGAATGAGTGTGGCATAAGATGGATAGGCCGACAAGCGCGCGGCTTGAATAGAAATGAACAGAAATTTGATAGTTTCCGCTGCTTATGGTTCCTTAATGTGGAACTCACCCTTTTCTTAGCGTGGGGTTGTAAGATTCAAATGGTCCGGGGAGCCTCCCAATGAGTGACGTCCTTTTTATATTCAGTACCGTTGTGATTTTTGGGCTCGCTGTTTTGTATCTAAGGGCCTGTGAACGCTTGAAGTAAATCTGTAGCAAAGGTTGCCGGCATGCTTGGGAATATTATTCTGATCCTCATTTCGATTTTGTTGTGTGGCTATCTGCTGTATGCCTTGCTGAAACCGGAGAAATTCTAGCGATGACGGAAACCGGCTGGTTTCAGATTTTCGTCTACGTGGTGATCTTGCTGCTGATCACCAAGCCCATGGGTGTGTACTTGTATCGAGTGTTCGAAAAGAAACGCACCTATCTGGATTTCCTGCTGCGTCCCATCGAGAAGCTGATCTATCGCGCCGGTGGAGTCGACGAAACCAAAGAGATGAACTGGAAAGAGTATGGCGTGGCCATGTTGCTTTTCAGCGCAGTCTCGCTCGTGCTGTTATATGCCTTTGAGCGGTTGCAACTGTGGTTACCCTGGAACCCGCAAAAATTTGCCAACGTCGCGCCGGACCTGGCATGGAATACCGCAGTCTCCTTCACTACCAATACCAACTGGCAGTCGTACTCCGGCGAATCCACGATGAGCTATCTCACACAAATGGCCGGGCTGGCGTACCACAATTTCGCCTCGGCTGCGGTTGGTATCGCGCTGGCGATTGCGGTGATTCGCGGCGTGGCCCGGAAGGAATCGAAAACCATAGGGAATTTCTGGGTAGACACTACGCGCGCATTCCTCTGGGTATTGCTGCCGATATGCCTGGTGGTGGCCCTGTTCTTTGTGTCTCAAGGAATGATCCAGAACCTACGCCCCTACACGACCGCGAATGTCGTCGAGCCACAAGTGGTAGAGACAAAAAATGCCGATGGTACCGTAAAGAAAGATACGGTGACCACCCAGGTGATCGCCCAGGGGCCGTTAGCGTCTCAAGAAGTTATCAAGATGTATGGCACCAACGGCGGAGGTTTTTTTGGCGCCAACAGCGCGCACCCGTTTGAAAATCCCACGCCGCTGACCAATTTCATCCAGATGCTGCTGATCTTTGCGGTGCCTTCGGGGCTGACCTACACGCTCGGCCGGATGACTGGTTCAAGGCGACATGGCTGGGCAGTGTGGAGCGCCATGGCTGCCCTGTTCCTGGCAGGAGTGATGGTCGTCTATGCAACTGAGTCGCGGGGGAATCCGTTATTGAAGGGCGTGGATACCACCGTCAGTGACACCCAGCCGGGCGGAAACATGGAAGGCAAAGAAGTGCGCTTCGGCATCGCTAGTTCATCCTTATTTACGACGGTAACGACCGACGCAAGCTGCGGCGCCATCAATAACCAGCACGACTCCCTGACGCCCCTGGGCGGCATGGTGCCGCTGATCAACATTATGCTCGGCGAAGTCATCTTTGGCGGAGTGGGTGCAGGATTGTATGGCGTGCTGGTCTTCGTGGTCCTGTCTGTGTTCATTGCGGGCTTGATGGTTGGCAGGACGCCAGAATATTTAGGCAAGAAAATCGAGTCTTTTGACGTAAAGATGGCGGTTTTGGCAGTTCTGGTGACCTCCATAACGATATTAATTTTTTCCGCGATTTCCGTAGTGGCGAAATTCGGAACCTCCGCGATCAGCAATCCGGGACCGCACGGACTCTCGCAAATCCTGTATGCCTTCACCTCGTCCGTCGGCAACAACGGTTCGGCTTTCGGGGGGTTGAGCACAAATACTCTGTGGTACAACTCAACTTTAGCCATTGCGATGCTCCTGGGACGCTTTTTCATGGTGATTCCGATCTTGGCGATCGCAGGAAATCTTGCTGCGAAAAAACATGTTCCCGAATCTTTGGGAACATTTCCCGTAACCGGGCCGCTCTTCACGGTGCTGCTGATTTCCGTGATTCTGATCGTTGGAGCATTGACGTTCTTCCCTGCTCTGAGCCTGGGGCCAATCCTGGAGCACCTGCTGATGAACGCGGGAAAGGCGTTTTGAGGACGAGATGACCACCGCACCAGCCAAAAGCGCTTCGATAACCGACAAGAAAATCCTGAAGCACGCCATTATTGAGTCGTTCTGGAAGTTGGATCCGCGCATCCTGTGGAAGAACCCGGTCATGTTTGTGGTGGAAGTGGGAGCTGTCATTACCTTGGTGGTGTTGGTTTGGGACGTAATGAAGCACACCGGCCACAACTGGTTTGGGTTGCAAATCACTCTTTGGCTGTGGTTCACCGTGTTGTTTGCCAATTTTGCGGAAGCCATGGCCGAAGGCCGTGGGAAAGCCCAGGCAGAAACCTTGCGCAAAGCACGCGCGGAAACCGAAGCACGAAAGCTGCAGGAACACGGCAAGATCGAGATTGTAGCCAGTTCCAAGTTGCGCTCCGGGGACATCGTCCTGGTCGCGGCCGGCGAGTTTGTACCCGGCGACGGCGAGGTCATCGAAGGCGTGGCCTCCGTGGATGAATCCGCCATCACCGGCGAATCGGCCCCGGTAATTCGCGAATCAGGCGGCGACCGCTCTGCCGTAACGGGCGGTACGCGCGTGCTTTCTGACGAAATTAAAGTACGCATCACCTCCAACCCGGGCGAGACCTTCCTGGATCGCATGATTGGTCTGGTCGAAGGCGCATCGCGCCAGAAAACCCCCAACGAAATTGCGCTGAATATCTTGCTGGCTGGGCTGACCATCATTTTCTTATTGGCCGTGGTGACGCTGCAGCCATTCGCGATTTATTCTGGTTCCCCGCAGAACGTTTTTTCTCTGGTGTCTTTGTTGGTCTGCCTGATTCCGACCACCATCGGTGGACTGCTTTCGGCTATTGGTATTGCCGGCATGGATCGGCTGATTCAGCGCAACGTCATTGCTATGTCCGGACGAGCAGTGGAGGCAGCGGGTGACGTCGATGTGCTGCTGCTAGATAAAACCGGCACGATCACCCTCGGGAATCGTGAGGCAACCGCCTTCCATCCCGCACCGGGCGTGACCGAAAACGACCTCGCCAGCGCCGCACAATTGGCATCCTTTGCCGACGAAACCCCCGAGGGACGCTCCATCGTGGTCCTGGCCAAGGAAAAATACGGACTACGCGGACGCGAACTGGCGCCGCACAATCCCGTGTTCATACCCTTCACCGCACAGACGCGAATGTCCGGGGTAAATCTGGATAGCACCGAAATTCGTAAAGGCGCGCCCGAAGCAATTTCGCGATATGTCAGCGAAAAGGGCCAGGTGGTTCCCAAGGAAATTCAAGAGAGCGTTGAGCGGATCGCGAGATCGGGCGGCACGCCCCTGTTGGTGGCCCTGAATCATCGTGTCTACGGCACCATCGAGCTTACCGACATTGTGAAGGGCGGCATTCGCGAGCGATTCGATCACCTGCGTGCCATGGGTATTCGCACCATGATGATCACTGGTGACAATCCTCTGACTGCCGCGGCAATTGCGCGTCAGGCGGGTGTGGACGACTTCCTGGCGGAAGCCAAGCCCGAAGACAAAATGGCGTTGATCCGAAACGAGCAAGGTAAAGGAAAACTGGTAGCCATGACCGGCGACGGCACCAACGACGCGCCAGCGTTGGCTCAGGCCGACGTAGGCGTTGCGATGAATACGGGGACACAAGCTGCGAAAGAAGCCGGCAACATGGTGGATCTGGATTCCAACCCTACCAAACTGATTGAGATCGTCGAGATCGGTAAGCAATTGCTTATTACCCGCGGTTCGTTGACAACTTTCTCCGTAGCCAATGATGTGGCCAAATACTTCGCGATTATCCCGGCCATGTTTGCGGGGACGTTCCCACTCCTGAATACGCTGAACGTGATGAAGTTGCGCACGCCGGAGTCGGCGATTTTGTCGGCGGTGATTTTTAACGCGCTGATTATCATTGCGCTGATCCCGCTTGCTCTGCGCGGCGTGAAGTATCGCCCGTTGGGCGCCGCAGCACTGCTGCGACGAAACATGTTCATTTATGGATTGGGCGGTGTGGTCGCTCCGTTTGTAGGCATCAAGCTGATTGATGTGCTGATTGCGTGGATGCATCTGGCATAGAGGACCAAATGAGCAAGAACCTGATGATTGCGATTCGCTTTACCATAATTACCACCATTGTTTTTGGTCTGGGCTACCCTTTGCTGGTGACCGGCCTCAGCCAGTGGTTTTTCCCCAAGCAGGCTAATGGCAGCTTGATTGAAAAGAATGGTCAGGTCATCGGCTCGTCGTTGATCGGGCAATCATTTTCGGGTGACAAGTACTTCCATCCGCGGCCGTCGGCCGCGGGAACCGGCTACGACCCCTTAGCGTCGGGTGGCTCGCAGCTAGGCCCTACGAACCAGTCGTTGGTGACGCGCGTGGCGCAAGATGTGGCCAAGCGGCAGCAGGAAAATCCTGGAACGCCGATCCCGGCAGACCTGGTGACAGCTTCTGGCTCGGGCTTGGATCCTGACATTTCCCCAGCCAGCGCGCAATTTCAGGTCCTCCGGGTGGCTAAGGCTCGCAGCATGACCGTCGAAGAGATTCAGAAAATTGTCGCCAAGCACACGTTGCCTCGCGACTTCGGTATCCTCGGCGAACGCCGCGTCAACGTCCTGGAATTGAATTTGGAGTTAGACGCCAGTGTAAAGCAGGCACAACAGAATTAAGGTTCAGCGCGACGAATGCGAAGTGGCCTTGTGCGTAGGTTCTTTCGGAGGCTGGAACCGATAGCCCACCCAAGGTTCGGTCAGGATGAACTTCGGCTGCGACGGATCCTTTTCGATTTTCTTGCGCAGTTGATTGATTACCACGCGAAGATTCTCCGTCTCTTCCCCATATTCCGGCCCCCATACAATTTGCAGCAGCCGCCGGTGGGTCACCGGCCTTCCCTGATTGGCGATCAGGTGCCGCAGCACTTCAAACTCCTTCGGAGCCAGGTGCACTTCTTCGCCCGCGGCGGTCACACGGCGCGAATCAAAATCGACGGACAATTCCTTGGAGACGAAAGGCGGCAGGGAATCCATGGATGGATGCCGCCGCAACGAAGCGCGGATGCGCGCCAGAAGCTCCTCGATGCCGAATGGTTTGGTCACGTAATCGTCGGCGCCAGCGTCCAGGGCCACCACCTTGTCGCGTTCTGCGCTGCGCACGGTCAGCATGATGATGGGAGCATCGCTGGAGCGGCGCAACTCCTTGCAGGTTTCGATGCCGCTCATGCCCGGCAGATTCACGTCCAGCAGAATCAAATCCGGCTTCAGTTTGCCGGCGGCCACAACGGCTTCTTCGCCGGATGATACTTCGCTAATGGTGTATCCGCGGAAGGATAGCGTCGACCGTAGAACGCGCCGAATCTGCGGCTCGTCGTCGACCACCAGAATATTTGCAGAACTCATCGAGCCTCGCTCAGGACCGGTGCCACGGGAAGTGTGAAAGAAAATACCGAACCCTTGCCCAGTTGACTGGTAACCGAAATGGTCCCGCCGTGGGCCGTTACAATCGCTTTCGCGATTGGCAAACCCATCCCGGTGCCCCGAACCTGATAGCGCTGGTCCCTTCCCCTATAGAATTTATCGAAAATCAGGCCTTGTTCGAACGAATCGATCCCCGGGCCTCGATCGGCCACACTAATGGTTACGGAATCTCCGGTAGCTTCCGCGGAAATCGTGATCGGCTCGCTCTTGGGCGAATACAGGTGAGCATTTTCGACCAGTTGTACCAGGATGTCTTTCGTGCGGTCGAGATCGGCCCGCACCGGGGGAATGTCGTCCCCGATGTTTTGGATAATTTGGCGGTCCCCCAAGGTCGTTTTCAATCGCCGCAAGGCCTCCTCGACAATCGCCCGGACACCCACCGGTACGAGATGCAGTTGAAACTCACCGGCTTCGAGCCGCGCCATTTCCGCCGCTTCTTCCACCAGGCGGTTCAGCCGGTCGCATTCTTCATTGATGATGGTGAGCAGTTCGTGAGGTTGGGAATCATCGGGAGCCGTCGACGCCAGAAGATCGGTCGCGGCCGCCTTGATCGCGGTAAGTGGCGTGCGGAAATCGTGGGCGATGGCATCAAGGAGCGCCGATTTCAGACGCTCGCCTTGCCGCTCAGCCTCGGTTTCTCCGATCTGCTCGATAGCACGAGCCCGCTCAATGGCAATGGCCACCAATGAACTGATGGCCTCAAGAGTTTGCCGGGAGAGCCGCGCACCGGAAATACCCAGGCTGCCGATTGGTTTCACTCCGAGCCGAACCGGCAGAAAATATAACGCCTGCAGATTGTCGGAAACGATTTCGTCGCGCAGGAACGCGCTTTTCATCGCATCTTCATCCACCTGGGCCGCTCCGTAACCGGACCGGTAGTATTTGTCTTTTTGTGGCAGAAACAGCTCTGCGGCCCCAGCTTCAAAGCAATCCACCAGGAAGTTGGGAATCGCGTTCATCAACTGAATGACGTTGCCTTCTCCCAATAACTTCTGGCTGAATGCATACAGCCTCTCGACTTCCCTGCGCCGACTGTTGGAGGAATCCGCTTCCTTGCGAATGCGAGCGGAAAGCTGGCTGCCGACAATTGAAGTGATGAGAAAAGAAAATAGCGCCACCCAGTTCTGTGGATCGGCGATGGTAAACGTACCAATTGGGGGTAGGAAGTAATAATTCAGCAGCAGCATCGCCGCCACCGACATCACTACCGACACTACCATGCCCCAAACCGCGGAAACTGCTAAAATCGCCAGAAGAAACGACAATGCCGCCGTGGTCTGATTGACGTGAAAGATCTTGCTGTAGACGAAGGTGATGGAGGCCAACAGGATAGCGGCAGCGACGAAGCCGATCCCGCGCCCCGCAACCAAGCGCATCATGGCACTATTGTAACTCAGCATCTATCACACCAGGGGAGAGAAACGACACTTGCCTAAGAAGCCCGAGGAATGGCTGGAAGCGGTATCGCCCGCCCCCAAATCCCGGGGCATTTTCAAACTATTTCTGGGATATGCGCCAGGTGTCGGCAAGACCTACAGCATGCTCAGCGAGGCGCTGCGTCGAAAGAGCCGCGGTGAAGACGTGGTTATCGGCATCGTGGAAACCCACGGGCGTAAAGCGGTTCAAGAGTTGGCCAGCCAGTTAGAGGCAGTCACAAAGAAGCAGTTGGATTATAAAGGCACGATGTTCGAAGAAATGGATGTCGACGCCATCCTCGAACGCAAGCCGGAAGTCGCCCTAGTCGACGAACTGGCTCATACCAACATCCCGGGCAGCAAGCATCGCAAACGCTACGAGGATGTGCAGGAGTTACTCGCGGCGAACATCGACGTCATTTCCACGCTAAATATTCAACACATCGAGAGTATGGCTCCGACGGTCCGAGCCATTACCGGAATCACCGTGCGAGAAACCGTCCCGGATTGGGTGCCGCTTTCCGCTTCGGAAACGTTGATGGTCGACCTGACTCCCGAAGCCCTGCAAAACCGTATGAAGCGCGGGGATGTCTACAGCCACGAAAAAGTGGAGCAATCCCTGAAGAATTTTTTTCGCCGCGGAAATTTGATTGCTCTCCGGGAACTGGCCCTCCGGCAGGTGGCCGAGCAGGTGGACCGCAGCCTGGAATCCTATATGGACGCAAAGGAGATTCGCCAGAACTGGGGCGTTCGAGAGCGCATCGCCGTGTGTGTCTCTGGCAGCCCGGCGGGCCAGTATCTAATCGCGCGCGCGGCACGCATGGCCAGAAGGATGGATGCGGAGTTGTATGTTCTACACGTGGAGCGGGAATTGGCGCCCAAACAGGACAACCCTAAAATTCTGGCCGCTAATCTCCGGTTTGCGGAAAATCTGGGCGCGCAGGTGGTCAAGCTGAAGGGAAAAAGCGTAGCGGATACGATTGCGGAATTTGTTCGCAGCAGGCACGTGACCCAGGTGATCTTCGGTAGAGCCGCCATTCACGATTGGCGAAAATACCTATACCTGTCAGCGGTCCACCGGTTCTTGCGAGAATCGCCACCCGTCGACGTCCATATCGTCACCCAAGAATCGGAAGAAGCGTAGCGTCAAACTTCGCCTTCGCCACGTTACTCGCCACCAAAACAAGCGGCCCACCGCCGGGCAATCCTGCGTAGTCTGGGATAACTCCGCCCAAGAGATCCCAAAGGCTCTGCTATCGGCTGAAGATCAAGATCGTTGAACCAGCACGACAGCAAAGTTTTCTACACAGGATTGCACGAAAGTGGGCCACATCTAACGGGCCGTTCCGCGAATCCTCGAGAGCGTGCGGTTGAAGACACTGCACCTCTGCGACGGTCGAAAGTATATGCAAACGGCCTTCGTTTAGTAACTGTCAATAATAACAGGTCGGACAATACCCTAGCGCCTTCTTTCTTCCCGGTCGATACAACAGCCTGGATTTGAATCGCACGGAAAACTGCTCTTCTGCTGACTACACGAAGGTTCGCCCGCGATCAGCATTTTCCATCCCGATTATCTGACCAACTTGACTGTGCTGCTCCCAGGCGTACATTCTCGTCTTATGCCTCTCCGTCCAGGGCGCCAATTCCTTCGTGCCTGGGCCTTCGCTTTTTTGGTGCTCCTCGGGCTACCAACCGCTATCTCATCGAAGGACGCCTGGATCGAAGTTCAATCGCCGAATTTCACCGTGATCAGCAATGCGGGCGAAAAGGAAGCCCGCAAAGTTGCCGATCAATTCGAACAATTCCGCGCTGTATTTCACAACACGTTCCCGAAGTTACGCGTTGATTTAGGCAAGCCACTGATCATCTTCGCCGTGAAAAACGAAGACTCGCTGAAAACCTTGATCCCCGCCTATTGGGAAAGCAAGGGCCGCGCTCATCCGCAGGGAATCTATATGCCCGGAGAAGATCGCCATTACGTCGCCGTCCGCACCGATGTGGAAACCGAGAATCCCTATCAGATCGTGTATCACGAATATACTCACGCCATCATGAACCTGAATTTTCGCGGCTTACCAGTCTGGCTCAACGAGGGATTGGCCGAATTCTTCGCCAATTCGAATATTCGCGAGAAAGACGTGGAGATCGGCAAAATCGCGCCTTATCACCTGCAGACGTTGCGCACCGAACGACTGATTCCCATTGACACCCTGCTCCTCGCCGACGAGCAATCTCCTTACTACAACGAACAGAATCATGCCTCGATGTTTTACGCGGAATCCTGGGCCATCGTCCACTATTTGATGCTTGATCCAGAAGCTCGCAAGCGCCAACTACTCACCACCTTCATGTCCACGTGGGACGCCACTGGTGATCAACTTCTGGCGGCGCAGAAGACCTTCGGCGATCTGAAAAAGTTCGAAGTGGCTATGGAATCGTATGCCCGCCAGCAAACCTTCTATGTGCGCCGGGAAAGCACCGAGATTCGCGGCGATCCGAAGAGCTATGCGAGCCGCGTGCTTCCCCCTCCGGAACTCGACGCGCAACGCGCGCTATTCTACGCCCACACGCAACGTCCAAAAGAAGCGGAGTCTGCTGTCCAAGATGCGCTCAAGGCTGACCCTAACCTGCCTCTTGCTTACGAAGCGGAAGGGTTTCTCGCTTACGCCGAACAACGCTTCGCCGCCGCACAAGCGGCCTTCGATCGCGCAGTCGCGTTGCAATCCCCCAATTACTTCCCGTATTATTTTGCCGCCGAAGCCCGATTGCGCAGTGGACCTCCCTCCGCGGAAGAGGCTCCCCAGATCATTGCCTCACTCGAAAAAGCCATTCAGATGAATCCGCAATTCGCCCCTGCGTATGCCGCGCTTGCCACGGTTTATCCCGTGCACTCCGGTTCGCCTGACAGAGCGCTGGCGCTGGCGCGTAAGGCCGCGGAACTCGAGCCCGGTAATCTCTTCTACGCCACAAATTACGGGTATGTCTTGGCCAACGAAGGGAAAACCGCGGACGCCAAGACGCTCGCGTTGCGTATTCAGCAGGCTGCCCGGAGCCCCATAGACCGCGCCAACGCCCAACAGCTTTTAAGTGTGATAGCCACCCGTGAAGCATACGACCAACGCGTCGCCGGAATGAACTCTTCCGCACGCGATCAACAAGCCATCCCTGTAATCGTAATCGATCAGAAATCGGTGGATGGTTCCTCCACCGGCAACACCCATGCTCCTACGGACTCTCCTGCGAATACAGATACCGTGAACAGTAACCCTCGTGCAGAAGAAACAGAGTACGCGGTCGAGGGAAATATCGCCTCCGCGGATTGTGCCGACGGGCCGGGCAAGGTCACTATTTCCGTCGGCAAAACTAGCATGACCTTTCGCTTCGCCGCTTTCTCCGTGCTTCAAATCCTTAGCACCGCTAAACAGGATTCCGGAGTTCCCCCGGCTTGCGCCAACTGGAACTCCCGTCGAGTCCGATTGTACTTTTATAAATCCAAGCAGAAACAAGTCACCGGGGACCTGAATACCATCCAATTCTTTTAGTTTTAAGATTGATCGTGGCTTACCGGCTGGTCGTATAGACGGTCTTCCCGCCGACCACGGTACGCAGAACTTGGGTTTTCAAGATTTCCTGCGGGGTAATCTTGGTTAGATCTTGAGACAGAACCACAAAGTCGGCGAATTCGCCCACTTTTAATTCGCCCTTCCTTCCATCCATGAACTCCGCATAAGCAGAGCCCGAGGTATACGCACTGATGCAATCCGCGAGCGGCAATTTCTCCTGCGGAATCCAGCCACCCGGCGGGCCTCCTTCGATCGCCTCGCGAGTCATACACGCATATAGCCCACGCAGCGGATTAATCGGCTCCACATCGTAATCTGTGCCAAAGGCTAGCTTCGCTCCTGCGTCTCGCAGCGACTTCCACGCATAGGCGCCTTTCGATCGTTCTGGCCCCAGACGCTGTTCGGCCCAGCGCATGTCGTTGGTTTCGTGGCAAGGCTGCATCGACGCAATCACCTGCAATTTTCCGAACCGGGGCAAATCTTCGGGCGCAACCACTTGAGCGTGCTCGATGCGATCCCGACGGTCCCGTGGCGGATTGATGCGAAACACTGAATCGAACGTATCCAGCGCTACGCGATTAGCCTTATCCCCGATCGCGTGAAACGCAATCTGGAAACCAAGGCGGTCCCGCTCAATGGCCATCGCTTTTAATATTTCGGGATCGTACAGGAGCATGCCGCTGGTCGACGGATCATCCGTATACGGCGCCAGCAACGCTGCGGTGTGCGTGCCCAATGCCCCGTCGATGAAGCCTTTCAGCGCTCCAGTCCGCAGCCACGGATCGGTTGTACCGGCCTGCGCCCGGCGATCCTCTAACTCGTTCGTCGATAACGTAAATGGAAGCCACTCCGTGATGCGTACCGTCAATTTCTTTTGCTGCTTCAGGTCGTTGTATGCCTGAAAATCCTCCCAGCTGGAATAATCTTGCACGGAAGTCACGCCGTTGCGCCCCAATTCTTCCAACACCATCGCAATTCCCCTCTGGCGATCCTCGTCGGACGGATCAGGGATTCGTTGCGACACCATCTCCGTGGCATTCTCTTTCAGCAAGCCATTCGGCTCGCCATCGGCGAAGCGCCCGATTTCTCCACCCTGGGGATTCGACGTCTCGCTGGTAATTTCGGCGTGCTTCAGCGCCAACGAATTCGCTACCGCGATGTGCCCGGAAATGTGGTCCAGATACACAGGATTGTTTGGAGCCGCCTGATCGAGTTCCAGCCGCGTGGGATATTTCTGGTCGGGCCAACGAGACTGGTCCCAACCGCTGCCGAGTATCCACTCGCCGGGTTTGCATTTATCCGCAGCGTCCTTCACCATTTTCAGCAGGTCCGCGTCAGAGGTCGCCCCGTTTAGCACCAGGGTCAGCTTATCGCGCCCGGCTCCGCCGAGATGAGCGTGAGCGTCGTTGAACCCGGGCATGACGAAGCGGCCTTTGAGCTGCACAACATCTTCCGATTCCGCGCCGCCGCAATCCAACATGATTTGCGAAATCGTTCCGACGCACAGAACCTTTTCGTCGCGCACGGCTATGGCTTCAGCCCAAGGATGCGCCGGATCGTTGGTAAAAATTTTTCCGTGCAGATAATACGTAGTGGGGTGAAGTGGTAATGGAGGAGTGGATTGCCCCATTATTTCTGTTACAGACACCAGCGTGATCGAGACAAATGCGATGCAGAGAACAGTTCGCCCGCAAACACGTGGCGACACTCTCATTGCGCCTTCTCCGGCGTCACCCCAGAGACACCAAGCAGCGTCAGCAGCACGCGTTTCAATCCCAACGCGCGATCCGTTGGCTCGTACCATTCCTGCAGCGAGTGCGCGCCCCCGCCATTTCCGCCCGCCCCGATAGCAATCGCCTCGATACCCATTGAAAGCGGAATGTTCGCATCGGTTGATGACCGTTCATTCCGCGATTTATTCCCGACAACATCATCCGCGGCACGCAACGACGCCAACAACGCGGAATCTGGAGCCAATTCCCCGCCCGGGCGGCTGCCGATCAGGTCCAACTTCCATTCCAGCCTGCCGCGTGTGCGGTCGCGCGAGTTATCCATCTCGTCTTTCACACCGGCGGCGATACAGTCGCGCAGAGCCTTTTCCATTCGGGTGATTTCTTCTTCATTTTCCGAGCGCAAATCCACCTTTAGCTTGGCCTCATACGGAATGGAATTGACCGAAGTCCCGCCTTCCACTTGACCCAAATTAAAGGTGGTGCGCGGAACTGTAGGGACTTTCGTATTTATGAATCGAACCGCGCCGCGCACTAGCGCATTGATCGGGTTGGGCATGCCGAAATCCGACCAGCTGTGTCCGCCTGGGCCGGTAATCACCACTTCCACGCGTTTGGACGCCAACGCTTTGGTGGTCACATGCTCGATGCCTGACCCATCCAGCACAATCGCAGCGCGTAACTGCTTTCCGTATTCATCCATCAGAGCGCGCATGCCGCGCAAATTGCCCTCGCCTTCTTCCCCAACGTTGGCGGCAAACAGAATGGTTCGTTGCGGCTTTATTTTGGCTACCTGAATCGCGCGCGCTACGGCTAATAATCCCGCGAGCCCTGTGCCGTTGTCAGAGATTCCCGGCGCAAGCAGGCGATCACCTTCGCGCCTCACCTTGATTTCCGTGTTCGCGGGGAAAACTGTGTCCAGGTGGGCCGAAAGCATTACCACTTCTTTGTCTCGTGTGCCCCGCAGCTCGGCGATCACATTGCCTATCTTGTCGGTGAATACGGGAAGGCCCTCGGCGGATAGCAAATCCTTCACGACCTGGGCGCGCTTTTCTTCCTGAAACGACGGCGCGGGGATTTCCGTCAGGCGGATCTGCTGCGCGGTGGTCCAATCGAGGTTTTGATCGAGGCAGTTCAGCGCGTCACGTACCTGAGGTTGCGTGGCGAGTGAGCCTGAGCGCGGTGACCGGGGGAACGAAGTCACGACCGAAGAACGAATCGGCATGCCAACGAGAATAGCGCAAACCGCCAGCCGTTTCACTGTCAGAAAGGACAGGGGAACCACGATTTTCTTCAATAGCAAGCCCTTGAAATAATCCATCAGTAAAACAACGCTCGCGCAGCGGCCCCGTTCGCCTTCTTCCGAACCCACCGCCGAAACTTCTCGGCTACCCATTAACGCCTATACGATGGCATGCTCCCCGGCAGTCCCACAGAGTTTGCGAATCTCTTCGTCGGTCAGAACCCGAGGTGATTGCTTCGCTGCGTCATAGATTCGGTTCACCAGTTCCTCGGTTTCCGCGATGCCATGCCGCGCCAACCAGTAAATCACGTTGGATTTCCCGCTCATCGGGCCAATTTCGACAATTTGTTCCAGCCCAACCAGGTGCGCCGGCACTCCACTGTAAACAGCATCCGCTAGTCTACGGTCGTGGCTTCGCAGGGCTTTTATGATCGCGGCCGCGTGCACGCCCGTCGCCGTGCGGAAAGCGTCACGGCCAAACACCGGATAATTCGGCGGTATCGTAGTGTGCGTGGCCCGCGCCACTTTCTCGCAATAAGCGCGCAAGTAACTGAGGTCATTATGCCGTAGATCCATAAGGCGCAAATTGATCAGCAACAGTTCCATCGGGGTATTGCCTACGCGTTCTCCCAACGATAAGGCGACCCCGTGAATTTGCCGTGCGCCCGCAGCAATCGCCGCTAAGGAGTTGGCAATCGCCAAACCGCGGTCGCGATGCCCGTGCCAATCTACTCGGATATTCTCACCCGATGGCTTGACCACTTCATCGATGACAAATTTCACCAGGTTGTAAGCGCCTTCGGGCGTTGCGTGCCCCACGGTATCGCATAGCACGATGGCGCGGGCGCCGCTTCGAATCGCCGTGGTGTATAGGCGTTTCACGGTTTCTGGGTCGGTCCGCACGGTATCTTCGGTCACATACATCGAAGGCAACCCGTGCTCGACCGCAAACTTCACCGCCTTCTCGGTGGTGCGTTCCAGGTGATCGACGCTCCAGTCTTCCACTAGCCGGCGGATTGGGCTCGAGCCCAGGAAAGTTGCGGCTTCAATGGGAATGCCGACGCGCTGGGAAATTTCCACGATGGGGCGAATGTCCGCCTCCACCGTGCGCGCGGCGCAATTCGGCTTGATGTGCATATGATGACCGGCAATCTCGAGCGCTAAGGTCTCCACATCCTTAAACGCGCGAGGCCCGGCTCCTGGCAGACCGATGTTCGCGGAATCAATGGCTAGCACTTCCATCAAGTGCAGTAATTCGACTTTGTCTTCGATGGTGGGATCGTGAATGGATGGGTTCTGCAGGCCGTCGCGCAGCGTTTCGTCGTTTACCAGCACTTGCGTGCCAGACGGAATAGGCACATGACCGGCCAGGTTCCAGTCATAGATCAAGTCGTTTTCGGACACGGTGGAGCGACCTTCCTGTCCTGCGTCGTATCAGTATCGGACCGTGTAGCTGTTCGGAAATTGCTTGGGATCGGGGCGGTAAATGGTTTTGCAAAACTCGCAACGGTAAATTTCCGCGTCTTTGCCAACCAGTTTGCGAATCTCCGGCGGATAGTCGAACCAGCGCTTCAGGTGCCCCGCGCACAGCTTGCCCTTTGCGTCTTTTTCGTCGCAGGCTCGTTGCTTTGGTTTTCGCGTTTTCACTTTAGGCGCGACCGGTTTCTCCTCCGCCGTCGAAGCCAAGACTGCGGCATCCTGAGCTGGTGCTGTTGTAGTTTCCTGGGCCACTGGTTTTTCTCCCTTTCCACCTTACTAAAGTCCGTGATCCCGAAACACTGTTTTTATCGCTGCGCGTGCGTGCCGCAGGCGATTCAGCAGGCCGCCGCCAAACTCAAAACGCAAGAATGCGTCGGCGGCCTTCTCCAAATCCGCGCCGTAGCGATACCACCACGGCTTTTCCATTCGCGGCAAACGATCCACGAGCAGATATTTGAGATGCACCATTTCCATGAGTCCGGCTTTTCCGTGGGTCCGTCCCCAGCCGCTCAGGCCTGTGCCCCCGTGAGGCGCTTCGGCAATCGCAAAACCACACAGCGCATCATTCACCATCACTGTGCCGGAGCGCAGGTGCTGTCCCAGTTTCTTGCCCCGTTCGGCATCCCGCGTCCAAATGCTGGCAGCCAACGCGAATTCCGTGTCGTTGGCTAAGCGAATGGCTTCCTCGGCATCGCGCACTACCTGCACCGCCAGGACTGGCCCGAAAGTTTCGTCGCGAAAGAGCTGCATTGAGGAGTTCACGCCGGTGAGCACTGTGGGTTCAAAGAAGCCAGGCCCCAGGTCAGGCCGAGGATGTCCCCCGCACAGTACTTTTGCGCCGCGTTGCACCGCGTCGGCAATTAGTTCACTCATGCGCTGGACGTGCTGAGGACGAATCAACGGGCCCACATCTGTGTGCGGGTCGCTCCCGGGACCGAGGCGCAGCTTTTGCGTTTTTTCCACGCAGCCCTGAAGAAATTGGTCGCTTGTGGGAGATTCCACGAATATGCGTTCGATGGACAAGCAAACCTGCCCACAATTCGTGAAGCTCCCCCAAACCGCGGCACTGGTGGTCACATCCATGTCCGCATCGGCCAGGACAATCATGGCGTCTTTGCCGCCCAACTCAAGCACACTGGGAACCAACTGCCGCGCGCACGCTTCCGCTACGCGCCTGCCAGTAGCAACGCTGCCGGTAAAAAACACTTTGTCCGGATGCGCGTCAATCAGCGCCTGCCCCACATCGCCGCCACCCTGCAGCACTGTGACCAACCCTTCCGGAAATCCGGCGTCGCGAAATATCTTCTCGATCAGCACGCCGCATTCCGGCGTAAAGTCGCTGGTTTTACATAACACCGCGTTCCCCGCTGCAACGGCAGGGATAATCTGGCTGAACGGAATCGCCAGCGGATAATTCCACGAACTGATGATCGCCAGCACTCCCAACGGTTCGTACAGCAGCATGCCGGATTTCATCTTCGCCGCGGTGCTGTGGTGAGCAACTTTTTCCTGGCGTAGCAACGCCGTACCGTTCTTCGCGAAATAATCCGCAGTATCGACTGCGACGAACACATCGGCGAACTTCGCTTCTACCCGTGGTTTGCCGGACTCGCGCACCACCGCATCGGCCAGCGTATCCCGCGCTTCCAGAATTTTCTCTTTGAGAATCGCTATCTGGGCGCAACGTTGGGCGAGTGGAATCTTCGCCCACGCTGCTTGCACCTGCTTGGCTCGGGAAAGCAGCGCCGGCAGTGACCCTGGCGGGGTACTCTGGAATGTCGCGCAGACCTTGCCACTGGCAGGATCGATCGAGGGAATGCTGCTCCAGGTGACAGGTGTCGCAACCATGGTGTGATTTTAGCTTAACGTGGTGGAGACTTCACGCTCGCGCCGCCGGAAACGTGCGTAATCCTTACGGATTGTACTTGTCCAACCAGTTCTTGATTTCGGTGAACACGTCGCGCCGCTGCTCCGCCAATCTGGGGAAATGGGGCGAGCCGGGATAGGTAACCATGCGCACAGTTTTTCCGCGCTCGCCTAGCAACACAAAAAATTCCCGCCCCTGAAATGTGGGCACGCGTTCGTCGGCTTCCCCGTGCAGAATCAGCAGCGGCGTGGTCACCTGATCGGCATACATCACCGCGGAAAATTGCAGAAACGGCTGTGGGTTCTTCTCTTCCATGCGTTTGTCGTAATCGACCTGGGCGATATCGCTGGTCGGGATGAAACTGAGCCAATCGGTGATACCCGCGCCTTCAATTGCCGCTTTGTAGCGGTGTGTCTGCGTGACCGTCCAGGAAGTCATGAATCCGCCAGCACTCCAACCGAACATAGCTTGGCGGTTCGGGTCAGCCCAACCCTGCGAGATCGCGTAATCACTGGCGCTGTCCACATCGCGATACGCTAGATCTCCAAAACGCTGATAGATAGCTTGTAGGAACTCGGTACCGTAGCCCGTCGATCCGCGATACTCCGGCTGAAGCACCACATAGCCAAGGCCCGAGATCATCCGCGAAAACGGATCCAAATCCAACGTGTCGTTTGCTTCCGGCCCGCCGTGGGGCAAAACCAAAAATCGGTAGTGCTTCCCTTCCTGGTAATCCGCCGGAAACGTGGCGATCCCTTCCAGCTTGGTGCCATCTTTCGCGGTCCACTTCACCACCCGCACATCGCCGAGTGCCACTTTCGCCAGCGTGTCGTCTCCTTCGTGAGTAATTTTCTGCAGTTCCGTGCGGCGGGCTACCGCGACGTTTGCCGCGTGAGTCGGATCTCCAACCGTAAATGCCAGCACTTCGGGCGATGAAGCAAAGGGCGAGATCGACGGCGTCGAGTACACTATGCCGCCGGGCCAGCTATACGCTGGATTCAGTTTGCCGCCGCGATACGAATAAATTTGCACGATCGTGCCCTTGTGCATTTCCACCCAAACTGTTCCACGAGGATCGTTGCTGACACCGGTAATCGATCCCTCGAGCTGCGGTGTTTGGTCCTGTGGCGCACCTCCCTTTTCGGGCACAGTCCAGAGATGATCAGGCGTCAGAACATCGCTCGTGGTGCTCGCAAATGCCAAATCCTTGCCATCATTGGCCCACGCAATCCCAGAGACGGAATTGGGAATATCGGCTACCTTGTGGGCCTCACTTGCGCTGCAAACCCATAGTGTCGCGCGCACATCGTGATTCCCGATCTTTTGTAGTTGTGTCACCACCGCCAATTTCCCGCTCTCGGGCGACCACGCCACGTCGGTCACGTCCTTCAACTCCGGGCACCACCACCCGCCTTCCGCACCGCTGGTCCCGGAGATGTACAGACTATTCACCTCGTTTTCTGCGATGTGACGCACGTCAGCTAACGGATCGGGCGGCCGCGGGTCCCCGGTAACAGCAAATCGGTTGCCATCCGGCGAAATCCAATTCCCGCGAATTCCTCGTGGCAGTGCAATGATCTCGGTCGCCTTTCCTCCCGACAAGGGCACAATCCCCAGTTGCCCTTGCTTGTCCACCTGGTATGTTCCATAAAGTGCATTGCCATCCTTCATGAATCCCGCGGGCCGGAACGATTCTGGTAATTCCAATTTGTGGTCGTTCGCGCCAGAGACGTCCATTACGTGCCATTCGTGCTTCGTGGGGCCTTTGTCGCCGTCGTAGCTCACTACGTACAACACAGTTTTTCCATCCGGCGATACGGCCAGGGCACGCGCGTTGTGCAAAGCCGAATAATCATCCAGCCCGAACGGATGTCTGTTGCCATCCGCCGGTCCCGCCGAAGTAGTGGATGTGAGAAACGCGACAACAACGGCAAATAAAAAAACGCGAGTAACAGTTCGAGGATTCATAGCGCTGCATTTTATAAGAGTAAGGGCCGAAATAGCACCAGTCTTATAGATCCGGGTGAAATATTTAGATGCTAGTGCAAAGTGCAATCGAATTTTTCAGAGTAGCTTGAACTCCAAACACAAATAGGCCCAATCGCTGTACTCGGCCTGGTCTACGTCCGGAAGACCAGGAGCACCAGTAGTACCTTCGTACCAAAGCGCGACGGTACTTTGTGTGCAACTCTTTTTCTTCACCTGGGTTTCTTTCAGTATTCGGGCTGGTCGAGTCCTTGGCAGCCCGCAGTGGTTAAAAATCTCGCAGATCGGGCCCGTTTTCAACTTTACGTGAGGCTCGCCCCTCATCAGGAGACTACTCATGAAGTGTGTCTATTCACGATTGATGCTCGGTGCTGCCTCGGCGGCATTGATGCTCTTTTCTATGGGGTGCTCGTCCGGCAGTTCCAGTTCGGGTTCCAGCCCAACTTCCAGCAATCCTACGCCACAAACTCAAAATGGCACGGTCGATTTAATCGTAAGCGACGCGCCAACAGAAGATTGGGCCACCATCGGTGTGCGCGTGCTATCGATCGCGCTGACCCCGCAGGGCGGTGGCAGTCCGGTCACCGTGTATACCGCGCCGAGCCCAGCGCCGTACATCAATTTGCTGCAACTTGATCAGCTCAACGAAATTCTTGGCAACGTCAGCGTTCCTGTCGGTACCTACACAGGCGCTACCATCACCATCAGCGGTAATCCGGGTGACGTTCTTCTCACCGTTTCGGCCGATCCTGAAACGGGTTTTGCAGCTCCCGCGGGTTCCACTATTCCCTCCAGCCAGATCCAGATTCTCAATACGCAAGGCAGTGCGGGTGGCTTGACCGTTCCCGTGAACTTGACCCTGGCCGCGCCTCTGGTGGTTTCCACTAGTCAGAGCAACGCGTTGGATCTGGAATTCGACCTCGCACATCCCGCCTTCATCGTCGCGCATGTTCCTCCCTCTGGAGGTGGCACTACCATGTGGGCGGTGAACTTTAATGGCACGATTCGCCATCGCCGCATTTTTAACCTTGCGCGCCTGGTTCTGCGTCATCACTATGGCACCGTCACCAGCGTTTCCACCGACAACACCACGCTGACCTTTGACAAGGATTATCCGGTCTACCCGCCGACCAATCCCGAAACCGCCATCAGCACCACTCAGGCGCTCTCGGTTATGGCGGACTCCACGAATGGCACGCTGTACTATGACGTGGACGCCAAAACCCAAGCGACCATTCAGGACTTCAGCTCGATTGCTTCCACCATCGTCGGCAAATACATTCGCGTGGCCGCTCGCTATCAGCAGAACGGCACGCTCGTCGCGGTCCGTCTGTGGGCCAGCAGCTCGTTCAACAGCGTCTGGATCAGCCCAGAAGGCCACGTGCTGCACGTGGACGCGGGTACCGACACGTTGGTCGTTGAAAACGAATTAGGAGTGGGCATTCCTTTAACCGTGAATGCCAATACGCTGTTCTACTTCCGCACTCCTTCAGACGCGCAATCGGACGCCACTGCAATCGGTCAGGGGCCTTCCTTCCTGTCCAACCTGGTGCGCGGCTTCAAAGTACATGCCAGCGTCGTCGATCCTCTAGCCAGCTCCTTCGTGGCCAGTTCGATCGATATCGAAATCGCTCGCTACGATGGAACGATCTCGGCCAGCAACCTGACAAATTTCACCTACACGCGTGACTTCCACACTTCCACCGACGACTACACCGTTCAGCTTCCCTTTATTTCCTCCAGCACGCCGAACGGCAGCGATCCTAAATCGGGCAATGCCATCACCGGCTTCAAGTGGTGGAACTTTACTTTCCCGACGATCGTCGACAGCGGTTCGAACGCGATCACCGATTTCGATAATGCCACGAATGGCAGCGTGAACTTCGGCGGCTCCGTGGGATTGATGCAAGCCGCTGGTGAAACTTACGCTATCTGGAATGATCCCAGCGCACCGAATGCATGGGCCGCGCCTCAGGCCGTTCTCATTCCCACGACAATTCCTCTCGGCTCTGCGGCCACTTCCTATAACAGTGGCAGCTTCACAGTCACGTTGCTTGGCGGCACGCAAGCCGTACCCGTTGACATCAGCACCACTTCCGGCTCCGCCACCCTGGTGTACCAGGTGACTTGGAGCAACGGAGTCCTGACCATCACGCCGGTCGATGTAACTACCAACTCTGGACAGAACGCCCTTTCGACCAATCTGGTTACGGGTACGCCGGTCAAGGTGTACGGCGTCCCACAAGCCAACGGCACCATCAATGCCTATGTGCTGAGCTATTTCACCGGGTTCGCACAGGCTACCACCAATTAACTTCCCCCTGAACAATTGCGCCGCCAGTAGGGGCAACCCTCTGGCGGCGTTTTTGTATTTAGCTCTAACACAACGAACGCAGCGCGCTATTAGCGCAGAGCTATTGAGCAAAGACGCAAAGTGTGGGACAACTCCATCGTGCGTCCTCAACGGTTGTCACAACCCCGCAAGCGGCGCTGGCTGGCATGAACCTCGCAGGCCTGCTTCTCATTTGGCCGCAACCGGTGGACCCGCTTCATCGGCTTGTCATCTCCGCTCTGGTTGCCACGGTTCCACTAATCGTGGTTTTGCTGTTAATGGGCGTGCTGCGCGAAGGCAGCCTGCTCTCCTCCGCCTGTGGCTTGGCCGCCGCACTTCTCCTTGCCGCCTTCGTGTGGCACATGCCCCTTTCCCTCGCGTCGTGGAGCCTCCTTTACGGCTTTGCGTTTGCCGCTTGGTCGATTCTCTGGCTCGTCTTCAATGCCCTGTTGCTTTACAACCTCACCATCGACATGGGGCTCTTCGAACTGCTCGGCCGTTGGATTCACTATCGAGCCTCCGGCGACCCGTGCATACAGGTAACCCTGGTGGCCTTCTGCTTCGGCGCTCTGCTGGAAGGAAATGCTGGCTTCGGCGCTCCAGTAGCGATCACTGCATGTCTGCTGGTCGCGCTCGGTTTTCATCCCCGCAAGGCCGTGCTCGTTTCCTTGCTGGCCAACACCGTGCCGGTTGCCTTTGGCGCTGTGGGCATACCGATCGTGGCCCTGGCCGGTGTAACTGGCCTGGACATCATGAAGCTGTCGATCGCGATTGGGCGGCAGCTGCCGCTCGTTTCGGTCGCTTTGCCTGCGTATCTTGCCGTCATGGTCGGCGGGTTCAGCGGCCTCAAGCGTACTTGGCCGGTAGCCTTGGTCGCAGGCCTGAGCTTCGCCCTTACTCAGTTTGCGGTGTCCAATTTTTGGGGACCCTATGCCACAGACGTGGTCAGTTCGCTCTTATCCATTGCGGCCACAGTTCTGCTGCTCCGCATATGGTCACCCAAAACTGCGGAACAGAATTTGCCAACCAGCACCCTTCCGGATGATGCCGGATCCGCCGCTGCCAATTCTGCGCCGCTTACACTGCGACAAGTCCTCGCAGCTTGGTTCCCCTGGGCTTTGCTCTCTCTGGTCATCGTGTTGTGGTCTTACTTTCGACTGCCTATCCTGGGCCAGCTCATCGTCCCGATCCCGTCGCTTCATAATGGAGTTCTCATCACGCTCTACCACAAGCCTTACTCCGCGGTTTTTGGTTTTCAACCGCTGACTAGCGGCACCGGGGTCCTCGTCACTACCATTCTCACGGTTCTCTTCTTCCGTGTTTCTCCTCGCACCGCATTGCTTTCTGCCCTCAAGACTCTTAGGCAACTCCGCCTCCCAGGGTTGGCAGTTCTGTTCATCGTCGGCCTCGCCTATCTCTACAACTATTCCGGCATGGCCTACACTTTGGGAGCTGCCCTTGCGCTGGTAGGTCCTGCTTTCCCCTTCGTCAGCAGCTTCCTTGGATGGGTGGCGTGTTTCCTCAGCGGCAGCGACACTGCAAGCAACCTGCTCTTCGGCAATCTGCAGGTCGCCGCTGCTCATCAGCTGCAGATGAATCCCATTTTGCTGGCCGCAACAAACTCCTCGGGCGCCGTAATGGGCAAGATGATTTCGCCGCAGAATATCGCGGTTGGTGTCTCCACGGTCGGGCTGATTGGCGAAGAAGGGAAAGTACTTCACAGCAGCTTCTGGCACAGCGTTATTCTGGCGGCCATCATTGGCCTGATCGCCTGCCTGCAAGCATACGTCGTCCCCGCCATGCTCCCGCACGTGTAGTGGCAGTCCGTAGAACTGGCAAGGCGTAACGTATCTGACTGGCTTAACCTAAATGGATTTTCCCCAACTCCGCGATGCGCCGCTCGTACACGATTTCGCACAACCCGCGTTTGTTGTAGAACCGGAACACAATCCGGTGTCCCGCTTCAATCTTTGCCCGCGATTTCACCTCTGTGCTTTTTAGTTCCACCCACTGGCCGCTGACCAGGTAATCACCTTCGCGTCCTTGCAGCTCAAATTTTCCGTCACCCTTCAAATTCAGTGGCGCCGCTTTACAAGGAACCGTCTTTCCCGCCACGTGGACTTCCGTGCACGCGTATTCTCCGGCAATCTCAGTCGTTTGTGCACCTGCCAATGCCGCCCAAATTGCCAGGCACACCGCCGCTCCCAAAATGCGCGTTGCCACTACCAGATACCTGGAGACGTCCACAGCCACCTCCTGCCCCATTGACGTTTCGTTCGCATCTGGAGCCAGTGTGGTACGTGCTTTTCTTCGCAAGTAGCCTGCCACCAAGACACCGGCAAAGCCGCTTGAGAATAAACGTCTTATTGGAACATGCCCGCCGGCATCCGCCTTCGCATGTGCACACTACTTCTGTTGACGCAGGTTTTACGGAACCTTTTTTGCCGTACTAACCGGGACGTACCACAACGCCACGGTACCTAGTATAGTTATTATTTAGTACTAGATTCTAGGGGTAATTCGGGCGTGGCCGCTCCGTCCTTCCGCGGGTCAGACGCACCATAGTTCACCCCGGTCGCGAAGTCCCGCAGTACCGCCTGCCCCCCTCCCACGGCCGAGCTAAACGTGCCCATAACCTGGATCTTGTGCCCTCTGGCGGTCAACTCCTCCCGTACTTTTCCCGAGACACGGTTTTCCATTTGCGCGTCGCAACCTTCGAAAGTCCGTTTCGTGAACCGCGGCGCTTCCAGTGCGGCTTGAATGTTCATCTTGTAATCCACCAAATTCGCGATGAATTGCGCATGAGCCTGGGACTGGTTCCAACCGCCCATAATCCCAAACGCCACGCGAGTGTCTCCTTTTTGTGCGAACGCCGGAATAATCGTGTGCAGTGGCCGCTTCCGTCCCGCCAACGCGTTGGGCGACGATGGATCTAGATTGAATAGCGCACCCCGATTCTGCAATGCGAATCCCGTTCCGGGAGCAACGATCCCCGAACCAAATTCCGCATAATTGCTTTGGATCAGCGACACCATGTTCCCTTCGCGGTCCACCACGGTTAAGTACGTCGTATCTCCCCCGCCCGGCAAGGTCCCCGCCGCCACGTCACAATTGGCATGCTCAGGGTCGATCAATTTCGCTCGTTCCGCGGCGTGCTGCTTCGACAACAAAGCGCTCACCGGCAACGTTTGCCCGCGCGGATCACCAATGTGCTTCACCAAATCCGCGTACGCCAACTTCTTTGCCTCGATCATCGTGTGCAACGCATTCGCGGAACCGAAGCCATAATCCTTCTGCCCCAGCGGAAAAGTTTCCATGATGTTCAGCATCATCAACGCCGCCAATCCTTGCCCGTTTGGAGGCAATTCGTACACTGTCCAATCCCGGTACGTGGTGGAAAGTGGTTCCACCCACTCCGCGGAGAATTCTGCCATGTCCTGCGCGCTCATCACTCCGCCATGGCGCTTGATGGCTTCCAGCACCCGTTTAGCAATTTCTCCTTTGTAGTACCCGTCTCTTCCATGCGCGGCCACCTGTTGCAGCGACCACACCAGATCCGGATTCCGGAACACCTCGCCGGTCTTGAGGGCGTGATCGTTGGGTAGATATAGCTTAGTGGCCTCGTCATCCCCGCGCAGGTAGTCCACCGCTGTCGCCCAGTACATTGCTTCCCATTCGGTGACCGGGTAACCATTTTTCGCCGTTTCAATCGCGCCTTCGAGGTCCTCGGATAACTTCTTGCGCCCGAATTTGTCCGCCAGCTTTTGCCAACCCTCAACAGTTCCTGGCACCGTAATCGTGTTCACGCCAGCCTGCGGCATCTCCCGCAGTCCTTGCTTGTGCAGTGCCTCGATCGTCAGCGCTTTCGGCGTCCACCCGCTGGAATTCAGCCCATACAGCTTGTTTGCCTTCGCGTCGTACACAATCGCAAACAAATCGCCGCCCATTCCGTTCATCATCGGCGCAACCACGCCCATCATCGCGTTCGTCGCAATCGCCGCGTCCACCGCATTTCCACCCGACTCCAGGATGCGCACTCCCGCCTGGGCCGCCAGTGGCGACTCCGCGGCTACGATTCCGTTCTGCGAGATCACCATTGATCTCGTCTGTGACCGGTCCTGCGCCTCGACCATACCCGCTCCTAGTAAGAGCAGCCCACACACCAGCGCTGCTGTTTTTGCAAAATAGAATTGGCCCACCGGATGACTCCTTCTTCGAACAAGCGAAGCCTCTTACCTTGTTTCACGTTCGTCGTTCACTCTAAATGGCTCGTGGGCCCGCCGCAAGCGGCACCCATGACACTCACCGACGTACTGCTGCCCCCGTCCATTTTTAACTGCGCTCAACATTCTTTCTGTTTCTTCATCTGTATTCAAATCACTTCCGTTTCCTGCAGTTTCCCGGATTGCGCCAAAAACCCCGGAGTGCCACTCTACTCCCGTTCGATTCCCCTGACGGAACGAACTTGGTATCAGCGAAAGTTGGTACCACCAGCGGCGGTTGAGGGAGGGACTCGGGCGCGGAATCCCCTCAATCGCCGCCTAATTCACCCCCCCGCTCTCTCGTTCAAACTACTCTCTTCCACCCATTGGTCGTTTCCCATTCTTCCGATAAAATGCTCACGTGCCTGACCAAAGTCGTTCTTTGTCAAAAAACAAGGCCGAGGACCCGTTTCGCGAACGCCTGGAATCTCTGCTGATCGCGCGAAATGCCGACCCGTTCGGTATTCTCGGCCCCCATCCAATTGAGTCTCCAGAGGGACGCCGCTGGTTGGTGCGTTCCTTTCAGCCCCGCGCCATCGAAGCGCAACTGCTCCTGCTTCGTCGTCCCGACAGTCCGACACCGGAAGCTGCCCCCGAACACCTGCCGATGCGCAAGCTTCGTCCCGAAGGTTTTTTCGAGGTCGCCCTCCCGGGCGTTAGCGAATTTACTCCTGCCCCGTCCAGCTATCGCATACGCTTCGCCAGCGAGTACGGCGAAATAGTCGAAACCTACGATACCTATGCCTTCCCTTTTCTCCTTACCGAGTTTGACCTCTACCTTATGGGCGAAGGCCGCCATTACGACGCCTACGAAAAACTCGGCGCTCATGTCAAAACAGTCGACGGCGTCAGCGGTGTTCATTTCGCGGTCTGGGCGCCGAACGCCCGCCGAGTCAGCGTGGTGGGCGAATTCAACCACTGGGATGGGCGTGTCCATCCGATGCGTTTTCGCGGTTCCTCCGGCATCTGGGAACTTTTCATCCCCGAACTCGCCGAGGGCACCATCTACAAATTCGAAATCGTCGGTAAGCAGGATGTGGTTCTGCCGCTCAAGTCCGACCCGTTCGCCTTTGCCGCCGAGCTTCGTCCCAGCAACGCCTCCGTCGTGGCGCGCCTGGATAAACATCCCTGGGGCGATTCCGAGTGGATGGATCAACGCGCGCACCGCAATTGGCTAGAATCGCCGATTAGCGTCTACGAAGTTCATCTCGGTTCCTGGCGACGCATTCCCGAAGACCATAATCGCTGGCTCACGTATTGCGAGTTGGCTGACCAGCTCATCCCTTACGTCAAGGATCTTGGCTACAGCCACATCGAACTCCTGCCGGTGATGGAGCACCCGTACGATGGATCGTGGGGATATCAAACTCTCGGTTATTTTGCTGCCACCAGCCGCTTTGGTTCGCCATCTGATTTCATGGAATTTATCGACCGTTGCCACCAATCGGGGATTGGCGTTTTTCTTGATTGGACACCCGCGCACTTCCCTCGCGATGCTCATGGCCTGGCGTATTTTGATGGCACGCACCTATACGAGCACGAAGACCCGCGGCAGGCTTCGCATCCGGACTGGGGCACGCTGGTCTACAACTACGGCCGCAACGAAGTTCAAAATTTCCTCCTCTCCAATGCGCTTTTCTGGCTGGACAAATATCACATCGACGGCCTTCGTGTGGACGCGGTCGCTTCCATGCTCTATCTCGACTATTCCCGCAAACCCGGCGAGTGGATTCCCAACAAATATGGCGGCCGCGAAAATCTGGATGCCATCGATTTCTTCAAGCGCCTGAATGAAGTCGCCTATCAGCGCTACCCGGGCATTCTCACGATCGCCGAAGAATCGACGGCGTGGCCAAGCGTCACGCGTCCCACGTATCTCGGCGGGCTAGGCTTCAGCCTCAAGTGGAATATGGGCTGGATGAATGACACCCTGCAGTATTTTTCGAAAGACCCTGTGTTCCGCCGCTACGAGCACAACAAACTGACGTTTTCCATGCTTTATGCCTTTACCGAGAACTTCGTTTTGCCTTTCTCGCATGACGAAGTCGTCCACGGCAAGAACTCGCTGCTGCACAAAATGCCCGGCGACATGTGGCAGCAATTCGCAAATGTCCGCCTGCTTTTCGGGTATCAGTTCGCTCATCCCGGGAAAAAGCTGCTCTTCATGGGACAGGAATTTGCCCAGCGGCATGAGTGGAGTGAATCACGAAGCCTGGAATGGCATCTGCTGGAATACGAATCTCATCGCGGCATCCAGTGCCTCGTCCGCGATTTGAATAAAATGATGGCTGCCGAACCAGCGCTCCATCAAGTCGATTTCGATTGGCAGGGATTCGAATGGCTGGATGCCAACGACTCCGATAACAGTGTGTTTTCCTTCGTGCGTCGCGGCAAGAATCCCGACGACATGATTCTCGTCGTACTCAACGCGACTCCCGTAGTGCGCTACGGCTATCGCATCGGCGTGCCCCGTCCTGGCCACTTCGACGAAATCCTGAATACGGACGCGCTCATCTATGGTGGGTCAAATGTGGGCAATCTGGGGGGAATGAACACCACCGAACACACCTGGATGGGTCGCAGCTCGTCTCTAGCCCTAACATTGCCTCCGTTAGGTGTCGTCTTCCTAAAGTGGCGACCAGCGTAACGCCAAGCACGGCGGCATAGACCGCGCAGCGTGCATGGGCTTGACGGTTTCTTCGATCGCTCGGTGCCTCCCACTGGCCACTCTCGGTAAGAAAAGAGAATCCGTCATTCCGAGCAACGCGAGGAATCTCTCTGGGATCCTAGCATCTTGCCTTCCACCCGCCACAGTCGGCTTACTGCAAATAAATTTTGGCCACGTCTTCCGCGATCCTGTCCGGCTTGGCATTATTCTCGTCCAAGTTGGTCATCACGATTACGGTCAGCCGCGGTTCCAAAAAGCGCGTAATATTCATCGTGAATCCCTGCCAAGCCCCGTCATGAGACACCGCCTTCAGGCCATCCTTATCTGCTAAGTCCCAGCCAAATCCGTACGGAACTGCCTTGCCACTATTCAGCTTCGCTGGCCTCCACATCGCATCGTAGCTCGATGGTTTGATCAGCTCTTTCGCGCACAACGCTGCGTCCCACTTCGCCAGATCCAGCACATTCGTATACAGAGCTCCGTCCGCCGTTGTGTTCAGCGTAGGCGACACCCATTCCTGATTCTTGAGCTCGCCTTTCACCAGACGGTATCCGTTACTCCGGTGCGGGACGATGTCTGCTTCGCTGATAATGCGTGTGGAACTCATGCCCAATGGCTTGAAAATCCGCTGCTGCAGAAAATCGCCATAAAACTCCCCGGTCACTCGGTGAATCAGGATGCCCAGTAGCACGTAGCCCGTATTGCTGTAACTCCATTTTTCTCCCGGCACAAAATCCATGGGCATTTTCGCAAAAGCGTGGATCAGCTCCTCCTCCGTATAGTCCTTCCGGAAATTGATCACGCCTTTCCCCATCGTTTCTTCTTCGCCGCCGTAGTCGGCAATCCCAGACGTATGCGTCAAAAGCTGTCGCACCGTCACGCCCTTCCATGCCGCAGGCGACTCCGGAACATATTTGGCGAATTTCTCATCCAGTCTGATCTTCCCTTCGTCCACCAACATCATCACCGCCATCGCGGTGAACTGCTTGCCTACCGATCCGGTCTGAAAGATCGTCTCTGGAGTGACCGGTACGTTTAACTCCACGTTTGCCAAGCCGTACCCAGTTGCTTTTACGATCTTCCCCTCGCGGCAAACCGCCAAGCTCACCCCGGGAATGCGCTGTTCTTTCCTCTCCGCCTCCACCACGCGATCGACGGTCTCCGATGCTGCGTCCTGAGCTCTCGCATGCCATACCCCAACAGCTACTTCCAACAAGACGAAAGCAAGAATAGCCCGCATTGCCGTTGTCATCCGAACACCTCGCCGATCCATTTTGTGAACCCGCAAAATTCTCCCATGCGCCACGGTTCTCCCTGGGACTTCTCGTACAACCTCAAACTTTGCGCTAGACTCTATATGGTTGGTGCTCCATTTTTGACCTGGAAAGGGGGGCTGTATCTTGCCAACTGCGCTGACTAACTTACCCGCCCAATCTCTCCGTCTGTGTTCGGCCTTGCTGCTGGCGGGCGTCTTCGTCTGTGTGGCCGCGGCCCAAGACCCAGGTCCGCTACCGATTCCTCCCGCCTCTCGCACACATCCTCCCCCTCCCCCCCGTTCGTCGCAGGGCGAGCCTCAAAACCAGACTCAGACGTATCACACTTCAGCTCCGCCTCAAGGGATTCATTCTCCAGGCGACAATCCCATCACTAACGAGCCTCCATCTATACCCGTCGACGACATTATCAAGAGATTTGCTGAGCGCGAAGCCGAATTCAAAGAGGAACGCGACAACTACACTTACACTCAGGACTTTGCCATCCAAACTCTCGACGAGGACAATCGCCCCGACGGCGAGTACCGCATGACCAGTGACATCGTCTTCACTCCCGATGGCAAGCGCTTCGAAAAGGTCACTTACGCTCCTCCCAATACCCTGGAACGCATCATGCTCAGCGAACAGGACCTCGATGATGTCCGCAACGTTCAGCCCTTCGTGCTCACCACCTCCGAACTTCCCAAGTACAACGTGAAGTATGTAGGCCGCCAGCAGGTCGACGAGCTTTCCACCTATGTGTTCGATGTGGGACCAAAGGTCATCGAGAAAAAGCAGCGCTACTTTCAGGGCCGTGTTTGGGTCGACAGTAAGGACCTGCAGATCGTCATGACCGATGGCAAGGCCGTCCCTGATATCATCACCCGAAATAATGAAAACGTTTTTCCCCGCTTCCGCACCTATCGCCAAAACATCGAGAAGGGTTTCTGGTTTCCCGTGTATACCCGGGCCGATGATTATCTCCATTTCCGCAGTGGCGACGTGCACATCCGTATGACCATCCGGTACTCGAATTACAAGCGCTATGGCAGCACGGTCAAAATGGGTACGGTCCGGGAAATCAAATAGTCCGGCCTATCTTCTGTCCAGCAGTCAGATAATTTGACATTATTTTGCTTTCCCGGCCACCTGCCTTTCGGGTATCCTCAATGCCATCGTTGTAGTTGGTTCAGGTTGGATAAGAATTCTCGTCTGCAGTCCCACGTGGCCGCCCGCGCGAGCCGCCCTGAACCACCTGTACGCAGTGCCAGTATGTCTTTCGCAAGCGTCGAGGAGGTATTGCCCCACGCCTTGAACAGTTGCATGCACACTGTTTCGGGGTGATTTGCAGACTGAGGGTGTATTTGTTTGATGAATAAGCGACCAGCCGCAAAGATCGCTATCGTTCCCACTGTGGGCTCCGGGCGACCCCGGACGGTTCGTCCTTTGGGCATGTTTATTTTGCTTCTTTTCTTGGCTTTGCCTCTTGCTGTGCCCGCCTCCGCCGACTGCGATTACATTCCTAGAGGAAAATCTTTCTGGGTCCGCCTACTCGACCCGGTTGCGTCTTACAGCTCCCGGCCGGGCGCGTCCGTCCGTGCCGTGCTCATTCAGTCGCCCGAGTGCGGTGCCACGCCGGTATTTCCGGCTGGCTTGGAATTGGATGGCGAGGTGGTCGCCGCACGTAAAGTTGGACTTGGCATCGTCCACGACACCGCTTATGTCAAGATTCAGTTCACTCGCCTCGTCACCTCCGATGGCCAGGTTCTTCCCATCTCCTCCGAGGTGGTCGAAGTAGACAACGCCCGCGAAACCGTCCGCAAAGGCGTCATCCAAGGCGTGCGCTCCACCGACGTCCCTCAAGGACGTATCACCAGTGGCCTCATCCATTTGCCTACCTTCAATCCCTACGGCGATATGGGTCTGATTCTTTACCGTTCGTTCAGCGTTCTGCCCGAACCAGAAATCTATCTGCCTCCCGGGACCGACCTGCGCCTCCAACTTACTGGGCCGCTTTACGTCGCCGACCAGCCTGAGATTCCTCCCCACTCGTTCCAACTCGACGAAATCGAGCGCGGCGATATCGAACAAGTACTGCAAAACGTTTCTGTGCGTACCGCCACCGGCTCCGGCAAAGATGCCGACGTGGTCAATATGATGTTCCTCGGCTCCCAGGAGCAACTTGAAAAATCCTTTGAAGCAGTGGGCTGGCGCGGCGCCGACCACAATAACCCTCATGCGGTGCTGAAACAGTTTGGCGCGGTTCTCACCTTCACCAGCTACGCCACTATGCCCATTTCCACCCAGTATCTGAGCGGCGAGCCACAGGACTTCACCTGGCAAAAAAGCTTCGACAGCTATGGCAAGCGCGAGCACATCCGCGTCTGGCGCGAGCCCGGCCTGGTCCAGAACGAACACGCCTGGTTGAGTGCCTATACCCGCGAAACCAGCGCCGCACTTTCCCTTCGTTATCACCAGTTCATTCATCACATCGACGCCAATCTGGACGACGACGTCAATATGCTGGTGCGCGACCTCACCCTCTCCGGCTGCGTCGATTCCGTCTATCTCCTCCCCCGCCCCGATGTGCAACACCAAATGGTCAATGCCACCGGCGACGAGATGCGCACGGACGGCATGCTCACCGTGGTTCAACTAAAGGATTGCAACCGGCCCGACATCGAATACACGCGGCTCAATCCCCTCATTCCCATCCGGCCGCGGTCCCGGGTGGTGCGGTATTTCCGCAACGAAATTCTGCTCTATAAGAGTGATGTGGTCCGGGGCAATATCTTATATGGGGCCTTTGACCTTTGCCGCATGGGCCTCCATTCCCTGCGCCATCGTCATGACGCTGGAACCGATCCCGACGATGGCCTCCCGGTTTCCCCCGTGTCCCCACAAACCCTCTTCCCTAACCTGGAAATAGGTGAAATCCCGCTAGGCCGGTAGGACCAACGTGGTGCACCATCTTGCCTTGTCTCGGCAAGGGTGACTTGGCTCATTTACCACCTCATTCCAGGCTACTGTTCCACAATTGGCTGCGCTCTTGGAACTTTTCTGACCTCGCCTCCGTACCTAACAGCAAAGGAGCTACCATGAACCATTCTTCTCGAGGGGTCCTCGGCCTTTCCGCCTCACTTTTGCTCGCCGCCTGCGCCTTCCTGCCGCTTCCGGCCGCAGCTCAAACCACTTCCAAATCTGACCAATGGATTCATGTCCGCGTGGAGAGCAAGGACAACAGCGGCGAAACCGTGCGCGTCAATGTGCCCATTGAAATGGCAGAGAAAATTCTTCCGGTCATCAATCACGATAACCTCCAGGGCGGCACGGTGCGCATAGATCAAGCCCATCTCAAGGACGTCGATCTGCGCACTCTTCTCGACGCGGTACGTTCCGCCAAGGACGGCGAATATGTCACCGTCCAAGGCAATGAGGATGACGTCCGTGTCGCCAAGAGCGCCGGTTATCTTTACATCCATGTCACTGAGAAGCAGCCACACGCGCACTCTGCTAAGCAAGGAGAGAATAAAGAAAATCTCGCCAAATCCGAGTCTTCCATTGAGTCGAAAGTGGAAATCAAAATCCCCATGAAGGTCGTCGACGCGCTGTTTTCCGCCGGCAAAGATGAGCTCGACATTGTTGCGGCGCTTCATGCGCTCTCTGCTAACGGTGATACCGAACTGGTCAGCGTTAAGGACAACCAGGACACCGTCCGTGTCTGGATCGATTCCAAAAATATTTCCGATTAGCGGGCCGGGCTCACAACTTCAATCCTGAAGGAGAACCGCGATGCTGTTCCTCGCCAAAGCTGCTCTTGGACTCGGATGCACTGTTGCTGTCGCTGGCGCGTATGTCCTCCACGAGGGCGTGATCCGGGTCGACGTAGACCAAAACCGTATGGATGGCTCTCATGTCCACGTCTGGGTACCCGCCACGGTCGTACCGATAGGCTTGCGCGTCGTGCCGTTTCATAATATCGAGGAGGCTGCGGCACAAGCGCGTCCGTTCCTCCCAGCCTTGCGTGAATTGTCCAAGGAATTGAAGAAGTATCCGAACGCGGAACTCGTCGACGTCCGCGACGCAACTGATCACGTCCATGTTCGCGTGCACGACGGTAAGATCTATGTGGATGCGGTTTCAGGTACCGATAACGTCCACGTTAGCGTACCCGTCGAAACGCTCTCCGACGTAGCCGACCGCCTGGAAGCCGCCGCCCCCGGCGTCTGAATCGCGTCGCACCTCACTCCGCGCGACGCGTACAAAGTTCTCCACACATCGTCATTCCGAGCAACGCGAGAAATCTCGCTTCGATCCTGGCGTCTTGCCTCCCAACTCGCCTTGGCACCCGCTTCCAGGGTAGACACTAACGCCCCGCCAGAATCGCTTGCCAATTGATGATGGCGTTCCACAGCATACGCTGATCGCCGCGATTCAAATCGCGATGAATCGGATTGAAATTGAACGACACGACATGCCCTTGCCCCACCGGTGAGTCCAAAATCGCGGGCCGGCCAATCAAGTTGCGTTCGCCCCAAACCTGACCGCTTACTAAAAATGGCGCGCCATCCTCATCCCCCCATTCAAGGACGATGCTACTGCGATCCTCAGGGCCGTCCAGGCACGTGGTGCAATAAGCCATGCGCAACCAGCGCCGCGGAATCGCATACAGCGGGAAATTCTGGCGAAACACGTACGTCCTCGCAGGATACCCATACCCGATCGGGTGGTCTGGCCGGTCAAAGGTAACGCGCACGTGTGCGCCCGGAGTGCGCGTTGTGGCGGATTGCGATGCCGAGGCCGATTCCGACCCGCCGCCTTGGGAACTCCGCGGCACTCCACCAGAGCTGCGCCGCACGCCACGAACGATTCCACCTTCCAACGCCAACATGGTTCCGCTGCCTAACGTAATCATCAGTCCACCCTGCTCCACAAACTGTTGGATCTGCGCTAAGCCTTCGTAACCGATCCCTCCGGTGATGTCGTCCGATTCTGCGGGGGTGCCCAGGCTCGGAGTGGCCGCCGTTTTCTTGAACGCCATCGGGCTCCACTTTTTGGGGATACCCTCGATCTGCTCAGCGAGTTCCAAATCCACGTGTCCGTACAGCAGCACATCGATTTTGTCCCGCAGCTTTCCCGCGCGAATGTCTTCGTCGCGAAGGTAGACGTAGGGCACTTTGCGCTGATCCAGCGAATAGCGCACCCACCCAATGGAATCCGTATCCGCCCACGGCACCCAAACACCGAGCCGCGCCACTTTGGCTGAATGGTGCGGAACATCCGGTAGGGCGTTCACCGCCACAAAACTTAGTGCCATCTCATTTGCTTCACCTCGCAGCGCGTCGTAAACCCCGGGCTGATCCGGAATGATCCACGAGCCGGCGTGGTACGAGATCCCGGCAGCGGTAAAAGCATGTTCCGCGATCTCCACGTCAAATTTAGAAAGCCGGTAGCGCGCTTCCAGCAAACCTTCCTGGCCGCTGTCATCTAAAATAAAAACATGACCCGCGCTCTCTTCTATTTTCCCTGTGGGTCGCGGCGACTCCGTCAACAATTCGAGGTCAGCAGCGCGAATGGAGGCATCGGCAGTAGCGGTCCCTTGCAGGTGGTAATGCACCAGCAGATCCCACGACAAATCGTCATAAGGTTCGCTGGCGTCCTTCGGATAATTTTGCGGCGTCAGTAAATCCACCGCATAGTTGCGATAAGGCTGATCCAGGCGCACCACGTATGTCCCCGCCGGGAACGACCCTTCTTTCAGTACCAGTGTCCCCTTCGCGCGGCTGACCTCGATGTGCTGGCTCATCAGCCGACTCACTAGTTGCGCCACGCGTTCCGGATCGCCCTGGTCCGCTGGAATCACAAACGCATACGGCGCCTCGTCCAACCCCGCACGATACGAATGCAGCCCTTTCTCATAGAAATCGTACAGAAATTTCTGTGCGTTGCCGGCGGTATAATCCAGCGCCGCCAGCATGCCCGTCTCGTTATAATTGACGTTGTCCCGCGCCGACCATAGGAACTCCTCCTTGGCCGGAGGCAGCGGCCGGAACCACTCCCGCGTCACCGCCTCCTCGCGCAACGAGCGCTTCATAGTTTCTGCGCTGCCATTGCCAAAAGTCTCGAAGCCCCGTCCAATCGAATTGTGATTCATGGCCACGGAGTCGAGGTACAGCTCCGAAAAACCTTCGCCAAAATCCCACGTGGACACTCCCGGCATGCCCATACCGGTCATGGTCTGAATTTCATAGAAACTCATCGCCAGAAATTCACTCAATGTTATCGGGTCAACGTGCGGGTTGTATGGCCCGGTTCCGTTCCAGGTCATCAACAACGGCACCGCTTCGTGCAGATCGTGGATCACCGTCGGATGCCATTCGAAGAACATCTTCGCTACCGCCTGTGTCGGCGCTTGAGTCAATTGATGTGCGTCGCGGTTGATATCGACGTACACATATTTTCCCCAGTACGGTGGCGCCTGTCGCGGAAGGCGGTCGCGATCCGTTTTGCCTTTCAAGTAACGGTAAAACCATTCCACTTGCTTGTCGCGCCCGTCGGGATTCGAAACCGGATTGATGAGTACAACCAGGTTTTCCCGGATGCGCCGGATCATCGGCTGCTCGGATACCGCCAGGCGATAGGCGAGTTCCAGCACAGATTCGGTCGAACCGGTCTCGTCAGAGTGCAACGCCGCATTGAAGTAATAGATTGGCCGCGATTGGTGTATGAGCGCTTCCTCAGCTGCCTCGTTCGTTTTGCGCGGGTCCGCCAGCGCCGCTGTGGCGGCTCTCAATTGCTCCAGATTGGCGATTCCTTTCTCATCCGCAATCGCCACCAACAAAATGTCGCGTCCTTCCTCAGACTTGCCGATGGTAAACACGCGTACACGCGAAGAAGCGGCCGCTAGCGCCCTGCAATACCCATACGCCTTCGCGGAATCCACTAACTCGCCGGGAGCGCCCATGATTCGCCCAAAAAAAGCGCGCGGCGAGGGCACGTTCGATGACGCGGGAACATAAGAAACCCACGGCGACAGGAATTCCGGCTCCGTTGTAGCCTTGGCAATGTCTTCCGTGGATTCGGGCTCAGGTGTATCGGGGGAACTCGCGCTCTGCGCAGCCACCGTCATCCCGGACGACATCAGAACACACACAAACAACCAGGGCCTTATCAAGATGCGCCTCCGCACTCGAACCCTTCTAATTCAAGAAGAAGGAACGGCAAGAGTTTACTACACGGATCAAAAATGGAGGGGAAGCAGGGTGCGAAAAACTGCACCCTGCCGGGGCGGACCTACATCAGAGGAACTCTTAATCCAGCGCGGGCACCGCAGCCTGTTCCCGGCGCCGTCGATGCAAATAGTGCATTGCGATATTCAGATAAATTTCGCCGCAGGGTGTTTCGATGCACAGCACCATCGCTTCCGTATCGACGCTGCCTGCCAGCCCTTCCTCGCTCATGTGAATCTCAGGTGGAAAGACTTTGAAGCGGAATCCATGATCGTTCAGTAGTGTCACCGAATTGCCGATCACCATATTCGCCAGTTCGCACACGGTTTCACGAATCACTTGCTCACTCTCTGGCAGCGGGCTGCCCGCCAGATGACTGGCCACGCGCATGGCCACTTCAGGCGCCAGATCCAGAATCACTCGTCCTTCGATGTCGCCCTTGATCGCGATCAGCGCAGCGACGCCCTTGCGCCGGTAGGTATTCTCGTCCATCGTCAGGTCCACGATCTTTGTCGGAGCCTGAAGAGATTCGGCGAAAACCGCGTCGGCAGCGTTAATAAATGGCTGGATTAATTCCATTCTCATACTTGGTGCTCCCCGGCAAGCGCCACCGGTATGTTCGGCACGCCTGCCCCATTTGGATCGTCGCCTAGCACATAACGAAGAATCTCGTAGAGCACTTCCGCCTTCACCGGCTTCTGCACGAAATGCTTTGCGCCTTTCTGCAGTGCCGCCAGGATGTTCTCCTGGTAGCCCACCGACGACACCATCACGATGCGCGCATCCGGGTGCTGTCGCACGATGCGTTCTACCGCCTCAATGCCCTCCATCTGCGGCATGGTGATGTCCATCAGCACGATGTCCGGTTTGCTGCGGTTATATTCCGCAATCGCGGTCAACCCGTCTCCCGCTTCACCGGCCACTTCGCCGCCAAACATCTCGATCATCTTGATCAAGTTCTTGCGGGCGAACACCGAGTCGTCCACAACCAGGTAGCGCACAGGCTGCTGGTCTTTTCGAAGTAGCGCAGAGAACTGTTGCATAACCTCTCCTTTGCTCCGCCGGCCGGGTCAGGCCCGCGGAGTTGAAACTGGGACTTTTTCGTGCTTTTCGTTCCTATCGTTCTTCTCAATCTTTTCGGTCTTTTCCGCCGCGTCCGTCTTTTCGCCGCTGTGGTGGGCGTATTGGCTGATCAAGTACGCACCCAGGCCTTCCAACGGCAATACCTTCAGCGCGTACCCCTTCATAATCGCCGCCCGCGGCATTCCGCTCACCACGCAACTTTCTTCGCTCTGCGCAATGGTGATTCCTCCCGCCGCTTTGATGGCGCCCAGGCCTTCCGCACCGTCGTCGCCCATTCCCGTCATCAATACGCCAACCGCGGTGAGTGCAAATTCCTGCGCCACCGAATGAAACAACACGTCCACCGACGGACGATGCCCATTGATCGGCGGTCCATCCGAAAGCACCACCATTTCCCCGCGTGGCATTCGTCGCACCATCATGTGCCGGTTCCCCGGGCAGATCAGCACGCGCCCGGCCAGCAGCAGATCGCCAGATTTCGCTTCCTGCACTTCCAACGCGCAACATTCATCCAACCGCCGCGCGAACATATCCGTGAATCCTTCCGGCATGTGCTGCACGATCACGAAACTCGCCGGAAAATCTCCCGGTATCTGTGCCAACAGATATTGCAACGCGTTCGGGCCGCCGGTCGAAATACCAATGGCGATGATCCGGCTAGGAGGAATTGCCGATCGAATGCGATTCTTTGGCGGTGCCGGCGCTTCCGTTTCCAGTTTGGGTAATGTCTTCGGCCCACCCGCTCGCTTCGCTACCTTTATCTTGTCCGCCAGTTGCTGCGCCACAGGATCCAGGTGGCCCGCGGCGGCTTCCTTTGGCTTGGCCACGAAGTCGATCGCGCCCAGTGCCAGAGCCTTGAAAGTCGAATATGCCCCTTCACGCGAATGTGTGCTGAATACGATCACCGGAAGAGGGGCGTTGCGCATTATCGTACGCAGTGTCTCAATCCCATCCATTCGCGGCATCTCTAAATCCAGCGTGACCACGTCCGGCTGCAATTCCGCTATCTTCTTCAACGCGAATGCCCCATCCATCGCCGTTCCAACCACCTCTATCTCGGGATCGCGTTCCAAAATCATCGGAATCAACTTCCGCATCAGCGCGGAATCATCCACTACCAGCACCCGGACTCGGTCTTTCATGCTATGGCCCCTAACGGCAATGACCTGGACAACTTCGTCAGGATCGCCGGCACGTTCAAGATCAACACCACTGTTCCGTCGCCCAGGATGGAAGCTCCGCTCACCAAATCGCTCGACACGATGTCGACCGGCAATGCCTTGATCACCAGTTCTTCCTCGCCCACCATGCTGTCTACCACTAATCCAAAACGCTTCTCGGCCTGACCAATCACCACCACGAAACTCTTTTTCTTTTTCTCGCCCGCAGGTTCCACCGCGTGGATGCGGCTCAATTTGCCCAATCGCACCAGCGTCAGTACCTGATCGCGAAGCCGCAGCACTTCCCGTTTATCCACTCGATGCACTTCCTGCTCGCTGATCCGGGTAATCTCAATCACAGACGAAAGTGGGACCGCGAACAGCCTGCCAGATACGCGGAACAGCAGCGTCTGAATGCTCGCCAGCGTCAGCGGCATCCGTAGTTGGATCGTCGTTCCTTGCCCCTTGACCGTCGTGATGTGCACTGTGCCCTTCAGCCGGTCCAGCACCGTGCGCACCACGTCCATACCCACTCCGCGGCCGGACACTTCCGTGACCTCAGCAGCTGTGCTGAAGCCCGGCTCAAAAATCAGGTTCAGGACATCTTGCTCCAGCAGCCGCTTCGCATCATCCTCTCTGAGCAACCCGCTTCGCACCGCCTGTGCCCGCACGAGATCGATATCGATACCACGCCCGTCGTCGCGAACTTCCAGCACCACTTGAGTGCCTTGATGGAACGCGTTCAACGAAATCGTGCCACGAGCCGGTTTGCCGGCGGCGATTCGGTCATCGGCCGGTTCGATCCCGTGGTCGACAGCATTCCGCACAATGTGAGTAAGTGGCTCGGCCAGCGCGTCGAGAATTCCCTTGTCCAAATCGGTGTGTTCGCCGGTAATCTCCAGCGCCACATCTTTGCCGCACAGTTTGGCTACGTCCCGTACGACTCGCGGGAATCGCCGGAACAGTTGTTCCACCGGAACCATGCGAATTTTAAGCACGCATTTGTGCAGTTCATCCAGCACCCGCGATTGGAATGCCAGCGCCTCCGCAAATTTCGCGCGCATCGGATCCTTCGCGTGTTTCTGATCGAACTCCGAAAGCGTTCGATGCAGCATCGATTTCCCGATAATCAGTTCGCCCACCAGGTTCATGACCGCATCGATCCGCGACGCATCCACGCGCAGCGAACTTTCCGCCAAAGCTGCAACCGCGGAAGCACCGGCCGTCTGCTTCGCTGTGGGTGATTCGTGCCCTTCCTCCGTGCGCGCGGTCACCTGCGCTGCTTGCGCTTCCAGCAAATCTCCCAGAAGTTGGTGCTCCGAGGCTTCCGCCTGAGTAGCTTGTTCGATGCGCACGTCGGAGACCACCGCCGGAATCCGGCAGCGATGATCAATGTGTTCCAACGGATGCGAACTCGCCAGTGCCGCTTCCACAATTTCGACCGATGCCGCCGCGACATTATCTTCCGGCCGTAGTGCGATCACCGTCCCGCAGGAGTGCAGTACGTTGCGTACCAGTTGGAACGCCGCGGCTCGCATAGCGCTGTTCGGGTCTATGCGCAGGGCTATGTTGTAGACTGTGTCTCCTCGCAACACGGCCTCGGAAATCATCAAGCTTTCATATTCGTTCCAATGGAAGCTCGCCGGAATCGCCACAGCCGTTTGCTGTCCAGCCTTGCGCGTCCCTGTTGGCGCTTGCAGAAGCCGGTGAATCAACGTGCGCAGCGTGTCCGCGGATGGCGGATCCACCTGCTTTTGATACGAGCTCAGCATGCTCTCGAACAGATCCACTGCCGCAAGCACCACTTCGGCTACCGCCGCTCCGTGTGCTTGAGCCACCTGGACGGTAAGCACGTCCTCCAGTTCGTGGCTGATCTCGCTCAGCTTGGAAAAGCCGCATGCCGCCGAATCCCCTTTTAACGTGTGCACGGCTCGACGCACGCTCCGGATGGTCTCTTCGTCCGCCGGATGCTTTTCCATTTCCAGCCCGGAGTCATTGATGACCTGCAGCACCTCCGCCGCACTCTCAAAAAAGAGCGCGCGGAGTTCTGCTCCCCGATCCTCGGGCAGAAAACTCAAGCCGTCACCTCAATCCGCTTGTAGGCCGTTCCGTTGTTCTCGTGCACCATACGGAATCTTCGCGTCAGCCCGAAGAGGCTCTCCGCGTGCCCGACAAATAAATATCCGCCGGGATTCAAGCAGTGCCAGAACTTGTCGATCAATCGCTTTTGCTCCGCCTCGTCGAAATAAATCATCACATTGCGGCAGAGAATAATGTCGTTGCGCCGCGGTAAGAACTCCGTTTTCAGGTTGTGAAAGTCGAACTGCACCACGTCTTTCAGTTGCTGCTTTACCGCGTACTTGTCCCCCGACTTCTCGAAATACCGCAACCGCGTCGTGTAATCGACCGGTTCCATCTGCCCTTCGGTGTAAAGACCTTCCTGCCCGGACCGCAAGCTGGCATAACTGATGTCCGACGCCACGATCTCCAACTTCCACGGCGGCGGAATCAGCGGCTTGGGCGACGGCATGTCAAAGGGAAGAGGATTGCGAAGATAGTAGTAGGCCAGCGCGTCGCAGATGAGAATCGCCACGGAATAGGGTTCTTGCCCCGCCGAGCATCCCGCGCTCCACACCCGCAGAGTCCAGTCGCGGCGCTCCTGCTTGTGGTGCAAGATTTCTTCCAGGACGGATTTTTGCAGCAGTTCCAGTTGCGGGCGGTTCCGGAAAAAACTGGTTTCATTCACCGTCAGATTCTCAAGCAGCAGCGCCAGTTCGTTGCGCCCTTCCCGGCTCGTCAGCAAACGGTAGTAGCTATAGAAGGAATCGAGTTGGCAGGCCTTCAGCCGCCGTTGCAGCCGGTCCTTCAGGAAGTGCGCCCTCCGTTCATCGAAATACATCCCACATTCCTGGTACACCAGGGTCTGCAGGAGCTTGAGTTCGGCTTCCGTCAGTTGAATCTGCGCAGTAATTGTTCCCATGCTGAATATTGGCGGCCCTTAGGTAAAGCGCGCTTCGCCTTCGCGACTTCGCTCCTCTACCTGGCAATACCGGCAGGTTCCGCCGCCTCCTCGAATGTTTTGAATTCCGGTTGCCGCAGCAGCCGTGCGATGTCCAGCAGAATCACCAGCCGTCCTTTTAGCTTCCCCACCCCGGTCACGTAACTCGATTCGCCCTCCGCAAACACCGCTCCCGGTGCCTCGATTTCAGATGGCGGAATTTTCAGTACCTCGGACGCCGAACTCACAATCAGTCCAAGCAGTCGATTTTCCAGTTCCACCACCAGAATCCGGTTTTTCTTGTCCGGTTGAATCACCGAACTTCCAAAACGTTTGCGCAGGTCCATTACCGGGATGATCTTTCCGCGTAAATTGATCACCCCTTCAATCATCTCTGGAGCATTAGGCACCGCGGTGATGTCGGGCACTCGCACGATTTCCCGGACGGACCCGATCTGCACCCCATAGGTTTCGTCGCCGATCCGGAATCCAACAAGTTGGCAGTCTTTCTGCATCGGATGCTCCGTCTCAGGAACGAACTTCGGCTAATTCGTACTCACGGGCTTCTTTTTGCGCGACCGCCCGCCGCGCGCTACCTTCCCGGTGGCTCCGCGTCTGGTTCGCACGGTCGATCACAAAACGGTCCATGTTGTCCAACAGGTTGCGCGACAGTTTCAACATCTGTTCCGCCGCCGCCGAAAGTTCCGTTGAACTGGAAGCCGACTGCTGCACCAGTTCGCGCATCTTGTCCATCGCCCGGACCACCGCTTGCGCGCCGGACGCCTGTTCTTCCACTGCCGAGTTAATTTCTTGGGTAATCTCAGTCAGGCGGTTGGTCGCTTTGGCGATCTGCGACGAACCCACAGATTGTTCGTTTGTGGCTGCCCCGATTTCCTGAGAAAACTTATAGACCTCGGTCACCACGTCGGAAATCTTGTGTAACGCCGACCCCAGATCGTTCCCCAGGCTCAACCCCTCTTCCACAATCCGCGTGCTGTGCTCCATGTTTTCCACGGCCTGCCGCGCTTCCCGCTGGATACTCTGGATCAGGTCCGCAATTTCCTTGGTGGACTGCGTCGACTTTTCCGCGAGTTTGCGCACTTCGTCCGCCACCACCGCGAACCCAAGCCCGTGCTCACCGGCACGTGCCGCTTCAATGGCCGCGTTCAGCGCCAACAGGTTGGTCTGTTCCGCCAAATCGTCGATCACTTCAATGATCTTCCCGATGTCGTCCGCACGATGTCCCAGTATGTTGATGATCTCCGCCGAAGACTGGATCGCTCGATTGGTGCGGTTCAAACCGTCCGTGGTCTTTTCCATGGTCTGGATGCCCATGACCACCTCTTCGCGGGAACGGTTGGCAATATCCAACAGCACTTTGGCGGTATCCGCCACACGCTGGATCGAAGTCACCATCTGGTCGATCGACGCGGAAGTTTCCGCAACGCTGGACGCTTGCACTTGCGTATTCTTCACCACGTTCTGCACGTTGATGCTCATCTCGTGCATCGTGCTGGTCACTTCCTCAATCGCCGAAGACGCCTGGACGCTGACCTTCGCGGATTCATCAGCTGCTCCAGCCACCTGGTTCGAACCCGCGGATACTTGCGAAGCTCCGTCCCGGGTCGACCGCACGATCTCTTGCAAGCCGTGAGACATGCGCAAAAACGCGTTGCCAAGCGTGTCCCGCTTCGAGCGCGGCGCCACTTCCATGGTCAAGTCGCCTTCCGCAACCGCCATGGAAACCGCCGCCATTTCCTTCAGGTACGCCACCATGTTGTTGAAGGTGGTCGCCAGGGCCCCGATCTCATCATTCCGGTGAATGTCGATGTTTTGGTCCAGGTCTCCCGAATCTCCAATCTCCCGCGCCACGGTAATTAAGTGTTGCAGCGGCTCGGTGATGGATTTGGCTGTCCGGTATGCGCCCACGACTCCGATGGCAAGCGCGAGCAAGGTACCCAGCACAATCACTACACCGCTTATGCTGCTTGCCCGTGACGCCAATGCCTGTGAATCTTGCAGGGCTCGGCTGATTTCGCCGTCCGCTTGTTCCAGCACCGACGCAGATTTGGCTAACCATGAAGCGGGGTCTTTCTGCAGGTAAAAAATTTGCAAATCCGAAACGGTAGCGTCGCCGGAGTCAACCTGGTGGCGTTTCGCCAGCAACGGTTTCGCGAAATTGTCTCCCCAACTGGCTTCCGTGCCTTCCACCTGAACCAGTGCCGTGCGGACCACATCGCTGGCGGTCTGGGCTTGCCCGCGCTTCACCATGTCGCTCAAATCGGTTAAGCCCCGGTTCACCCGGTCCTCGTCTCGCGGATCGCCGCTCAACAGGAAATTGTCCAGGTTCAGACGATTTTTCATAATCTGGTAGCGGACGTTCTCGGTCAGCCGCACGCTTTCCAGAGTTTCCGCCGCCTGATTGCTGGCCGAGTGCGCCTTCCACAACGCGCCGAGGTCTACAAACAGCAGCAGCGTAAGTATCGCCAGAACCACTCCGAACCCTTTATAGAGCTGTTTCCCGATCGTCATCGCGTCACTTCCTCCACTCCCCATTCCGCGTACAACAACAGCCTTTTTCGTGCGCGGCCCCACTACACCTTCCACTTACGGCTTGAAGTCAAATTCGATGATTTGCGTCGTCTCTTCCGGCGCCGCCTCAAATTTCCAGTCCTTCACCGCGTCCAGACAAGACTGCACCAGCACGGGGTGACCGCCCATCGCACGCGAACTCTTCACATGGCCATCTGGCGCGATGGTCAACTCAACCCGCACTTTGCCCGTAAGGGTCATTCTCTTCGCCAGATCGGAATACTGCGGATTGACCCTGATTTTGACTTTTCGCTTACTGTCCTCGGTGGAACTTGTTTGCTGTGGCAAAGCCACTCCCACAGCCAGAGAAAAAACCGCGAACGCTGCTATCAACCGTTTACCCCATGTCCTACCCATGGACACCACGACCTCCCGAGAGACTGAAACGTACCCATGCGAAAGAAGGCAAGTGGAGGGCCACGGAATTGAATCGTTTTCGTGCCGTCGCCGTTTCGCTCACACCGTCGCTATCTCTGTTTTTTTGAAGTTCTTATGCCACTGTATGCGAGATGTTTCCATTCTGTGCCGCTCTTCCCTTTGTCTCATCGCATCCCGCGAAACGTGGAGCGGGTCTCAGCCTGAGACTTACCATCGCAACTGTTCGCGAGGACAGGTAACCCATCCGCGTCACATTTTGCAACCGTCGTTGACTCACTTTGAGATTGCCCACTACCGTAGGTGTGTTGAGTTTCTTATTTTGAGACTTGCTGTACCCTTTCACCCTATGCGGGATCCTAACTCTGTTCCCAAACGCCGCTCTTCGCGCCACACTTCGCGAACCGTTCCCGCTCGTTCCTCTCTCGATGTTTCCCATGAGTTCATGGATCTCGCTCTCGAAGCAGCCCATTGCCGCGAACTTCCCACATTTCTCGCGGGACTGTCGGCCCGTGCTTCCGAACTGCTGAACTGCGATTGGGGCGCGGTTGGAGAGATTCACGGCAACAAGATCGAACTTCACCGGCGCAATCTGAGCATTCCTGCAAACGAAGAAGAGCGGCTCTGGATGGAAGCTCAAGTGAAACGGCGCCGTGACGGCATCGAAATCCTGCCTCGGGAATCTCGCGATTCCTTTTGCGTTTTCTATCCTATAAACGCCAGTGATCATGAGCTCATGGGCGCATTTTGCCTGCTCCGTTCATCCGCGCAAATGTCGCCCGAAGACGAGCGCCTTCTCGCTGCCCTGGCCAGTTATGCCGCGCTGGTCATGGAGAAAGTCCGCCGCTTTTCCCAGTTGGAACGTTCCAAGAAACAATGGGTAGAAGACATCGACGCTATCAGTGATTACATTGTCGTCCACGATCAGGCCTGGAAGATCGTCCGCACGAACCGCTCTCTCGCTTCGCACATTGGCATCCCTCCCGTGGCTCTTGTCGGTGAACCCATGCACGGCTTGCGGCACATTGCCGAAACCGGCAGCGCTCTTCCCTGCCCCTTCTGCCAGAACACTTTCTCGCCGCGCGAGGAGTACATCGCCACCGGCCAAGGCCGTACCTTCATCGTTTCCACCTCCCGCACGCGCGGCGCCACCGAGGAAGAAGGCCGCACCATTCACGTGCTGAAAGACATTAGCGATCGCCGCGAAGCGGAACGCCGCTATCGCGAACTGTTCGATAACATTCAGGAAGGACTCTTCTTTGCCACTCCGGAAGGCCAGTTCCTCGACGTCAATGACGCCATGGTGCGCATGCTGGGTTACGAATCCCGCGAAGAACTTCTCGGAGTGGACGTGAGTGCGCACTTATATCCCACGCCCGCCGCAAAAGAACGTCTAGTCCACACCATCGCGGAACGCGGCGCGCTGCGCAACTACGAGGAAACTCTTCGCCGTAAGGACGGCGGCTTGTTGCACACCTTGCAGAACATTAGCGCTGTCCGCGACACCCAGGGTCATGTCGTACAGATTCGCGGCCTGATGCTGGACGTGACCGAGCAAAGAATGTTCCAGTCTCAGCTTCAGCGTGAGCGCGATTTCAACCAGAAAATCCTCAATACCACGCAGAGCATGATCCTCGTTCTCGACACCGCTGGTTTAATCAGCTACGCCAACCGCCGCTGTTTCGAAGCCGGTTATCGCCAAGGGGAACTGATCGGCCAGCGTCTGCTGGAACTGGTAGAAAATTCCGACCGCCGCGATTTCGAAGCCGCTTTGCAAACCACCGCTCATGGCCAACAGGTGGAAAATTTGGAGTTGCGCGTAAAGCGCAGCGATGGCTCCGTGGGTCATTTCTCTGTCAGCTTGAGCCCCAGCCGCGACGAATCCAATCAGGTGAACAGCGTTGTCGTGGTCATGACTGACATTACTGATGCGGTACTTTTGCAAGCCAAACTTGCGCATACCGAGAAAATGGCCACCATCGGCAGGCTTGTTTCTGGAGTCGCCCATGAAGTCAACAATCCCCTTGCAGCCATTCTCGGTTTCACCGACCTCTTGCTCGAAGACCCCCAGATCCCGGATTCCGCTCGCGAAGAATTGCAAATCATTCTGCGCGAAACCCAAAGAACCAAAGAAATCGTGCAGGGCCTTCTAAGCTTTGCTCGCCAGCGTCCCACCCAGCGCGAGCCCATGCAGGTGAACGCCATCCTGCGACAGACCATCCGCCTCCGCAGCTACGATTTCTCCAGTCATGGCGTCGAGGTCACCGAAGAATTCAATGAGAATCTGCAAATGGCCGTGGGTGACCCACAGCAATTGCAACAAGTCTTCTTGAATATTCTCAACAACGCCTACGACGCCATCCAGGAATCCGGCAATCACGGCAAAATCCGTATCCGCACCCGCCAGACTACCGACGTCATTGAAATCGCCTTCATCGACAATGGCACCGGTGTCCGCGAACCTGAGCGCATTTTCGATCCCTTCTTCACCACCAAACCCGCTGGAAAGGGCACCGGCCTTGGCCTCAGTATCTGCTATGGCATCGTCCGGGCCCATGGCGGCGAAATTTCCTGCTGGAATAACGAAGGGGAAAGCGGCAGCACCTTCGTGGTTCGCCTTCCCATTGCCACTGAAACTGCACTTGCTGCGGCTGCAACCGAGGCGCGGAAATGACCGGAATTCAAACCAATCCATCTCTTGCTCCCATCCTTCTAATCGAGGATGAGCCTTCCGTCAGCGCCTTCGTTCGCACCGCGCTCGAGCGCAAAGGCTATCGCGTCGTGCAAGCTTCCACCGGAGCCGAAGGCCTTCATCAACTTTCCACCGAAACCTACTCTGGGGTCATATCCGACATCCGCATGCCCGGCGATGTCAATGGCGCGGATATTCATCAATGGATTCAGAGGAACCGTCCGGAACTCGGACGCCGCATCATTCTCATCAGTGGCGATACCGCCAATAGCGAGACTCAATCGCTGCTTTCTTCCAGCGCCACTCCTTGTATCGAAAAACCATTTCGCGTCCAGCAACTAATTTCTACTGTGGAGAAGACCTTCGGAAAACCATGACTGACGATATGAAAATTAAGCTTTTGGTAGTGGACGACGAACAAAGCATTCGCCGCCTGTGCATGACTATCGGCACCTCGCTAGGCTTTGTTTGTGACGAGGCTGAAAGCGCGGAATCCGCAACCACTCGCCTGGAAACCGACCCTCCCGACTTGGTGCTCACCGATTTCAAACTGCCAAACCTCTCCGGTGTCGAATTACTCAAACAGATCAAAGGACTCTTGCCGCGTACCGAAGTCGCCATTATGACCGGCCACGGCTCCATCGAATCCGCCGTCGATGCCATGAAACTGGGCGCCTACGATTACATCGAAAAGCCTTTTCGGGTCGAGAAGATGCGCCTGCTTCTCCAACGCATGGCTGAAAAAGTGCGTCTCGTCAACGAGAACGCTTTCCTTCGCGACAAGGTTGCCACCGACGAAAATTTCGACGGCATCATTGGCTCGTCCGCCGGCATGCAGGATGTCTTGCGGATGATCTCGCGCCTCAAGGACACTCGCACACCGGTGCTGATCTCCGGCGAGAGTGGCACCGGCAAGGAACTCGTCGCCCGCGCCATCCATTTCCGCGGTGCACTCGCGAAAAACAGCTTCATCGCTGTGGACTGCGGTGCCCTGGTGCCCACCCTGATGGAAAGTGAGTTGTTTGGCTACGAGAAAGGCGCATTCACCGGCGCCACGAAGACCAAAGCCGGTCTCTTCCAGGCCGCCAACGGCGGCACCATTTTCCTCGACGAAATCGGCGAACTTCCCTTGGAGATGCAGGCCAAGCTTCTTCGCGTTCTACAAGAGAAGGAAGTTCGGCCGGTGGGCAGCAACGAAAAAATTAACGTTGACGTTCGCGTCATGGCCGCAACCAACCGCGATCTTGAATCCGCCTATCGTGCTGGCACATTCCGCAAAGACCTCTATTTCCGTCTCAACGTCGTCACCGTTCACATCCCTCCCCTGCGCGAGCGCCGCTCAGACATTCCCACGCTGGTGCATCATTTCTTGAATCGTTATTCCCCTGGTATGCATCTCCAAGTCACCGCCGCGGCAATGAAAAGCCTTCTTCAGTACGACTGGCCGGGTAACGTCCGTGAATTAGAGAACTGCGTCGCCCGCGCGGTCACTCTCGGGGATCATCAAACCATCGATGTTCACGATCTACCCCCCGCCATTCGCACCGAACAACCCGCCACTAGGGAGATGACTCCTCAGGATGCGGCTTCCCTTTCCACCACCGCTCTCGCCGACATGGAACGCATGACCATCCTCCGCGTCTTCGAACAGGCGCACGGAGACAAGGCCTTAGCTGGCAAGATGCTGGGCATCAGCCGCGCAACCCTCTACCGCAAATTGAAACGCTACAATATTGCGCTGCGCGGAAGCACCGAAAACCCACAAGCGCAAGAAGCTGAAGCCCATGCCGCCGGCCATTAATACAAGCATCCCTTGGTGTCATTCCAAGGAAGGGGGCTTTCTAAGCGATGAAGGATCTCAAGCGATCGTCCACCCGTCATCCAGACGTTGCTAGCATTGCGAGACCATCATGCGCGGGGTCTCTCATTGGCCCACAAACACCAGCACGATCTTCGTCGCCTTGCCCAACACAATATTCCCGCTCGATGAATTAATCGCAGAGGTCGGCGGATCCGTGCGCGCAAGCGGATGGAGTTCCAAGCTATCAAATCCGAAAATCCCCACCGTTTCGGGCGTCAACCCACCACCATGTGGTCCGCCCTCAAGGCCGCCAGAAATGGATGCGGAAGTTGCCAGCCTCTGTCTGCCTCCGGAGTTGTAGATGTCATCTGGTTGTTGAGGCACATCGGCAGCCAACGCATAGATAATCAGGTGGGTCGAAGCCTGCTCGCCGCCTTTTCCACTCACATTGTCGAAGACCATATCGAGCTCGGCGCCAGATTTCCCCTTCGAAAAGCCTTGTACGCCCGTGATTGTTCCCTTCACAGTTGAACCCTTCCGCACCAGGACTTGATCGCCCACTTTCGCGTCTTGTGTCACTTCCACTTCAACCGCGTCACCAACTTTGGACTGCTTCGTACCTACGTTTTTCGTTAGTTTCCCAACGATGCCTTTCCCCTTCATAACGCTCCCCAGCTTCGCGGAGTTGTCTTCGACAGTGGCCGATTTGCCTGCCGGTTCCGTCGTGGAGGTTTGGGTCGATTGCGCCGCGGAAGACATCACCCACGTCATGGCCAGAAGCATCGCCAGTATCATAAGTCGCCTCATATTAAATCCTTTCTGCCCTGACACCTGGCCTACAAATATCTGCACGCAATATATACTTGTTTAGATAACATAAAGCGCATACATCGCCTAGCTAGCTATCCCTTGAAGTACAAAAAGCCACGACGTATCTGTATCGCTGTTTTTTTTGGCCTTGATTTGCGACCAAGGATCTCAACCGTCGCGTCTCCCTCGTGTCCTCTGCTGGTCTGTCGGCGTCTCAACGGTTGCCCGATAGGCCAGCCCTTTCCATGAGACGAAATGTTTCAGCGTGAGACGTTCTGTCTTGAACAAAATCAACGGCGAATCCTAAGCCCTTTCTCTTTAAACATTTCCAAATCATCCCCTCCGTCCTCTCTTTTGGCTTTCAGCGTGCATTTCCCGTCGCGGGAGAGTGCGCTTTTCATTCCGTCCGGTGTGTATCTGCTTTCCGGCGAGATGGAGACTCGCAACCGGCGCGCTCCTCCTGGCTGCGGGGTTTCGCGATGACACTTATTGCCGAAGAACGGGAATGTGCCGAGCAACTCGCTCGCTTTTTCCCCAATCTTCCTGCTGTTCAGGTTCCGGTGCGTGTCACTCCCTTGCGCCTCGGCCAAGCCAGAGCCCAGGAAGCCACCGTTGTGGAATTCGGGTCTCCGGAATACGCCATTTTCCTCTCGAAATTGGCTTTGGAGTTTGATGACCGTGTACGACTCGTTCGAGATGGAGGAGGGCGCCCCGCGGAGGCTGCAGTCATCGCCTTGCAATATCACGATGGCCGCAAAGCTGTTGCTGTTCGGTTTCTCGATCGCCCCTGTGAATGGATGACGCGCCCGTGAATAAAATGATCACTCTAAATCTGTCTGCTCCGCCCAAGCCCGACTCTGCCCGGCTGGCACAGTGGGAAGAAGCTCGCTCTGTTTTTCCGATTTATCTCGCGCTTGCAAAACACTTGCAGATGGAGATTCCCTTTCCACAGAACAAGCGCGTGCTGCAGGATAAACCGGAGGAGGCCTTCTCCAAGCAGGTGCACTCCTGGCTGGACGCCATGGATTCCCAAGTCCACGTTCACCAGTTGCGCCAACTTCTGCAAACCACCACCCTCAACGCCAGCGAAAGTGGCCTGCGCGCCCTGATCATGCGCCATCTTCGTAAGCCCGCGAAGTCCAATCCCGATCGAGACAAAATCGACTTCCTGCTGGTCCAGTATTTCGCTCTTTGCGCTCCCGCCAAGATCTATCACAAGCAAATTGAACTTCATGATGTGGCCGTAGTCATGAAGCCGGTTCTTGGCGACGTGGACTGCACTCCCCTCAGTTGGTGTGACCCTCTGGAAAAAATGATCGTATCCTTGCGCAATTTCCGCAGCCTTCGCGAAATTTCCAAAACCAATTTCATCGAACAGGGGCGTCGTGTAAAAGAATCCGCTGGCGGAATGTTTTATGATCCCGCGGCAATGATTGCTTTCGTGCGCTTTAATTTCCTCCTGCGCCGTACCCTGATTGAGTTGATGCATGCCGACTTGATTTTCATCCGCTCGGGAATTCACCAACTCGAAAACGCAGGTGCCCAAACCCTGGACTGCCATACCTTCGGCCTGAGCTCCAACGAGCCAATCAACAAAGTTCGCCAGATCGCCGACGAATGGAAGCAGCCGTTCCAGAAGGAATACAACGAACGCACCGTGAATCAGGCCTTCGAAAAGCTCCTGGCGCTCCGCACGGATGTGGAAAGCACTTTGGAACACGTTGTGGGCAAGGTCCCTGAAACCGGACCAGCTCAACCACTCCCTTCCGAAACGCCTGCCGTCTCCGACGCGAACCCCATTGCTGCCATCCTGCATGGTGCGGTGCCACACACTTCAGCCAACCGAACGGCGGGACACGTGGATGCCGGCCTCGATTTTGAAACGTGTATGGAGAAGGTTTGGGAACAACTGATTGCCGCGCCTCCTTCTCGCGGGCGCTCCATGACCACGGTGCGTGTTGGCTCAGCTCGGCTGCTGATGTCTTCCTGGGAAGTCGCCGCCTTCGTCAGTGAAGATGGGCCGGCTGCCGAAGATCTCCGCCGGGCAGTTGTTGCCCGCGCGCTCGTCACCGCCGCGCTCGAACAAGCCAAGGAACAAGGCAACGCGGCCATGCTCGATCGCGTTTTGCCCACGGCTCGTGTGGAGGTCTCGCGTCTGCAAGAACGCGTCGAAGCGGCCAAGCAAGCCAAAGACACCGAAGCGGCCGTAAACCTCGGGATCAGCACCAAGCGCCTGCTGTCGGCGCTCGATGAGGCCGAAAAACTTTAATTCCCTGCTGTGTGGTTCGGGCAGGCACGGATAACAGTCAGGGAGTGGACTTCTTTTGCGAACGAACAACGCATTCATTCTCACCGATGACGCCGAATTTGCACGCGTGCTTACCGGTTGCTGGCATGCGGAACATCAGTTGCCCGGCTTTTCGGTGGTTACCAGCGAATTGTGGAACGCCGGAAACCCGTTGGATTGTGATCTCATCGTCATCGGTCCGCTCAAACAGCAACACGCCTCGGAAGTGCTGAACTCTATCGCACCTGGTACTGCCGTCATTCTCTGCGCCCCGTGTGATGTCGCGGAACTCGGTCACTTGCGTAAACGCTATCCGCGTCTGTTGCACGTACCGCTGCGCGAAGACTGGACCCAAGTGGTCCTCCTCGTTGCTGGTGAATCGTTGCGACGCACCAAAGCTTTGCGCCTGGCCAAGCAAGCCGAACAGCGCTCCGCCCAGAATGCCAACGACGCGGTGCTTGGCCGCTACATCATGGATATGAAGCACAGCCTCAACAACGCAATGACTTCCTTGCTCGGTAATGCCGAGCTTCTTCTCCTGGAACCCGGCGAGCTTTCCGCGCAATCACTCGCACAGATTAAGACCATTCACACCATGGCCTTGCGCATCAACGAAGTCATGCAACGTTTCTCATCGCTCGCCTCGGAAATGCGGGAGGTTGAGACGGCTTCTCAAGCTGAGACGGAAGATGCGGCCACCACACTTTTCCCTCGCCGCTAATCCTGCCTCTGCCACCGCCATCTGTCTTGTTTCCAGCCACTTAAAAATATGACAACGCAACCTCACCAAAACCCAAAGCTGGCCGCTGACGTGCAATTTTCCCCCGTGGAGAACTATCGCGGAGTACATCCTCGTGCAGAAAAAAGTCCTTATCGTCGATGATTCACCGGCCCAGGTAAAGCTGATCCAGGGCCTGCTCGAACCCGAAGGTTATTGGCCTGTTGGCTTAAGCGATCCGAAACGCGTCGAAGAAGCCATCGCCATGGAAAAGCCCAACGTGATTCTCTTGGACGTCGTGATGCCTGAACGCAACGGCTTCCAGGTCTGTCGCGAATTGAAGACCAACATTAAGTACAACGCTATCCCTGTGATTCTGGTCACCTCCAAGGACACGGCCAGCGACCGCTATTGGGGCCAGCAGCAGGGTGCCGATGGCTACGTCACTAAACCCTTTACTCGCGACGAGCTATTGCGCGCGGTTCGCAGATTCGTTTGATGCAGCACAAGGAACACTCTGGGATGAGCGAAGACTTCCAATTGACTCCAATCTCTGCCGACGCCGAACTTGGCGAGATGCTCGAGGCTCTCGGTACAGTCACCGAGCGTGCCCCGGAATCGCAGTTCGTCGTCTTCCGCAGCGGCCGCGAGCGCTTCTGCCTTCCCGTTCTCGATGTGGAAGAGGTTCTCGAGTGGCCGCTGGTCACCAAGGTACCTCTGGCGCCCGGCTACATGCTTGGCATTTTCAATCTTCGTGGCGCGATTGTTCCGTTGATCGATATTGCACTCACGGAAGGCCGCCGCGCCGGATTGCTTCCGAAGCACGTCGTGGTTGCTTCTCTTCACAGCGATGGTCATCACGATGATTTGCGCCTGGGCATCGCCGCCGGCGAAGTGGTCGGCACCTATTCCGCAACCGAAGCCGAGGATTTGTTGCACGAAGCTCCGGAAAATGTTCCGCATTGCGTGGGAATGTTGCGGCACGAAGACCGCTTGGCTCTGGTCATCGATTTGCGCCGGCTGCTGGAAGTTTATCCGGGACCGAGTATTTGACAATTTAGATACGAGTTGGGGAGGAAGTAATGAAATCGCGACTCAGTACCACAGTCTGGACGCTGATCATCTTGAACGGCGTCGCACTCTTCGCTGTGCTCGGTCTGGCCTTCTACGCCGGACGCCAAGCCGGCAATGCTACCGCCATCGATCCTACGTCGCTCATCATTCCGGGCGTCGTGGCCTTGGCCATGACCATTATTCTCGCCTGGCGCCTGGGTGGCGGCATTCTTTCTCCAGTGAAGGAACTCTCTGACTTTTCGGAGCGCCTTGCCGCTGGCGACGCCAAAGTCCGCGCCGACGTTTCCGCTGACAATGAATTCGGTTTCATCGCCGAGAATCTCAACCGCGCGGTAGCCAAAGTCTCTAAGGCCTCGGTCAATCAGGAAGCCAGCGACTCTTTGCAGCGCAGCATTACCGACCTCCTCGCCGTCATCAATCAGGTCGCTCGGGGCGAGTTGAGCCTTCGTGGCAAGGTTACCAACGATGCCCTCGGCAACGTCGCCGACTCCATCAACTACATGCTCGACAACTTCACCAAGGTGCTCGAGCGTGTCCGCAAGGCCGCCATGGAAGTTACCGCCTGCTCCAACAACATCCTGGTCGCCGCCGACGAAATGCAAGCCGGTGCTACCCAGCAGGACCAGGAAATCACCAACACCTCCAGCGCCGTCGAAGAACTCACCGTCTCGATGAAGCAGGTTTCCAACAACGCGGAAGCCAGCGCCGAAGCCGCCCGCCGCGCGCTCGACGCCGCCGAACAGGGCAACCGCGCCGTTCGCGACACCCTCGATGGCATGCAGCGCATCCGCTCCTCCGTGCAAGCCACCGCCAAGAAAATCAAGTCCCTTGGCGATCGTTCCCTGGAAATCTCCGAGATTATTAACGTGATTAACGACATCACCGAGCAGACCAACTTGCTTGCGCTCAACGCTGCCATCGAAGCAGCCCGCGCGGGCGAAGCAGGCCGCGGCTTCGCAGTGGTCGCCGACGAAGTCCGCAAGCTCGCCGAACACAGCCGCAGCGCCACCAAGGACATCGCTGCCCTCATCAAGGCCATTCAGGCCGAAACCAACGAAGCCGTCGTGGTCATGGAAGACGGCACCAAGGAAGTGGAATCCGGCGCGACCCTCGCCGATCAGGCAGGCCGCGCGCTCGACGCCATCTCCAGCGTGGTTCGCCAGTCCGCCGAGTTGGTTCAGGAAATTTCCCTAGCGTCTAAACAGCAGGTGCGCGGCACCGAAGGTGTTGCTCACGCCATGCAAATCATTTCCAACATTACGCGCCAGACTTCCCAGGGCACCCGCAGCACGGTGACCACCGTCAGCCAGCTCGTAAAACTCTCTGACCAGCTCAACGAAGCCCTCGCCCAATTCCGCGCCAACGCCAAGGGCGCTTCGGCCGAGGAAACCGACCATCACATGGCACCGGTAGGCGCTGTTCGTTAACAGTGAACTGCTGCCCTCGCGTTTGAACAGGGCAAGAGCGGAATGACCATGAGTGAGCGCCACGGCCCGGAACACGGTTTAAGTGAGCACGAACTGAGCGAGATCCGCATGCTGATTGAAGAGCGGACAGGCATTCATTTCGATACCTCGCGCGAGAGGTTCTTCTCTACGCGGGTCCGCGAACATCTGCGTGAGCGTGGTTACACGCGTGGCACCGAACTTCTTCGTGCCGCGCGCAAAACCAATGTGGAATACGAGGCCCTGCTCGAAAGGCTGCTCACTCAGGAAACCAGCTTCTTTCGTTATCCCGCCGTCTTTGAAGCTTTCGAAAAGAGGGTTTTGCCCGATCTCCACGTCAAAAAGTTTTGGCGCAATCCCCGCACCTTGCGTGTCTGGAGCGCCGGGTGCTCCACTGGCGAAGAGCCCTACTCCGTCGCCATCACCGTTTTGGATACGCTTTCCTTCGCGGACGCCTGGGAGGTGGAGATTCTCGCCACGGATGTTGGCCGCCAAGCCTTGAAACTTGCCGAGCGCGGCGTCTACTCCGGCCGTAGCATTGCCAGCGTGAACCCCAAACAGCTGGCCACTCATTTTTTCCCCGTGAGCGGTGGTCACCAGGTCAAAAACCGCATTCGCAGGATCGTCAGTTTTGCCCAAATGAATCTGGCTTCGCCCGTTTATGTCGGCCGCATGGATTTGATCTTCTGCATGAATGTGCTGATCTACTTTTCCGAGGAGCGCCGCCGCGCCCTCGTTCAACGCTTCTACGAGTGCTTGGAGCCCGGTGGCTATCTCTTCCTGGGCCACTCCGAATCCATTTCCAAGATGCCGGTGAAGTTCCAGGCCATCGTTCTTGGGGACTGCATCATGTATCGCAAGCCTACTGGCGAAGAATTGCAAAAGCCTGAACTGGTTACGGAGGGGCGCGCGTGAGCACTCCCGACCGCGAAGCCGTCGAACTCTTCCTCCAGGAAGCCTCGGAGCACCTGCAGTATTTGCGGGAGTACGTCGGTGTGTTGCAAGAAATTTCGCCCCGCCATGAAGATCTTGAGCGCCTCTTTATCGCTGCCCATACCCTCAAAGGAACTTCCGCCAGCTACGGCTTCCCGCGCTTCTCGGAAATTGCCGGAAAACTCGCCCATGTCTTTCAATACTCCTTGAACGCCCCGCTCGGCGGCGACCTCCACGGGCCGCTCACCGAATTTCTTTCCGACGGCATTTCCCTTCTCGAGAACAGCCTGATCGAGATCAGCGATACCGGCCAGGAAAATCGCGAAGATATTTCCGCCTTCAAGGAACGCTATCGCTTCGCATTTCCTCCGGAGCCGCCGCTGCTCAATCTCAGTATGGCTGACTCCCTCGCCCCGGTACCCGAAGCGCCGGTCGAACCCACCCCGGAGCCTGCGTCTGTGCAGACTGGCCTTACTGGTTCGTATTTCGACGCGCTTCCCACGGATGACGAAGTACCCGACGAAATCCTGGAGTTTTTTCAGCCGGAAGCCGAGGAACACCTGCAAATTGTCAGCGATTGCCTGCTTTCCCTCGAAGGCAATAACAATCCCGAGGAAATCAATCGTCTGTTCCGCGCGATCCACACCGTAAAGGGTTCAGCGGCCCAAGTCGGCCTGCGCCGCCTCGGCTCCATCGCCCACCGCGTTGAGGATCTGATCGGACGGTTGCGCGACGGTGAACTCGATCCTTCCCCCGACCTTGTGGATATTTGTCTCGAATCCGTCGACGTACTTCGCAAGACCTTGCGTCGTGAATGGCCTGGCGAAGCCGATATGCGCGCCAGTGTCGATTCCCTGCTGGGCCGCATCGCCCAATATGCTCCACTCGAAGCAGAGGAAGAATCTTCCCCGCAGCCCGCCCAAACCGGCGAAGTGCAAACCCAGGCTCTCAGCACCGCCCTAAAACCGGCCGCGAAGCCCGCCGCACCCGCTCAGAAGGTTGCTGCGGCTACGAAATCCGTTCGCATCGCGCTCGGCCGCCTCGATCGCATGATGAACACCGTCGGCGAACTGGTCATTAGCCGCACCAAGATGGTCGGTCGTGTCGCCGAACTCGAAAAAATGATCGACACGCTCAGCTTCTCTAAGGAGCGCCTGCACGGTAAGGTCAACGAGTTCCAGGAAAAATACGAATACAACCGCATTCGCCAGCAGATCGGCATGCCTTGGGTCAATAATCAACGCCAGAAATTGCTGACCAGCGCGGCAGCCGGCGAGGGCGGCTTCCTCGACGAATTCAGCGAACTGGAGATGGACCGCTACGACGATTTCAACATTCTCTCCCGTTCCATGACCGAAATATCCGCCGACGTGAATGAAGTTCTCTCCCAGTTGCAGGGCTATGTGAATCGCGTCGAAGGCGATATCGACGAGTTCACCAAACTCGCTCACCATCTTCAGGACGAGATCACCGCCGCCCGCATGGTGCCCATCGGTACCCTATATTCGTTGCTCTCTCGCGCGGTTCGCGATGCTGCCAAATCTTCAAAGAAGACTGTTGAACTCGATTTCTCGGGCAGCGAAACCGAGTTAGACAACAATATCATCCAGCAGATTTCCGACCCTTTGGTCCATTTGGTCCGAAACTCCGTCGCCCACGGAATCGAATCGCCCGCAGACCGCGTCGCTGGCGGCAAACCCGAACAGGGCCGCGTCGTCCTGCGCGCCTATCACCGTGGCAATCACATCTATATCGAAGTCGAAGATGACGGCCGCGGTATTGATTATCCCCGGGTCCGCCAAAGCGCCATCGAATGCGGCCTGGTCTCCAGCGAAACTGCCGATCGCCTTACCGAGCGCGATCTTCGCGAAATGCTTTTCCATCCCGGCTTTTCCACCGCCGCCGTCAAAACCGAATTGGCCGGCCGTGGCGTCGGGCTCGACGTGGTGCGCTCCAATCTCAATGCGCTCAACGGCGAAATTGAAGTTCAGAGCGATACCGGCAAGGGTACCAAGTTCACCCTCAAAGTTCCTCTCACGCTAATCATCTCGCCCGCTCTCTTCGTGCGCTGCGGCTCCAATCACTTTGCCTTGCCGCTCGCGGTCGTGGAAGAAATTCGTCGCCTGCGCGCCGATGAAATCGAAGATGTCGGCGGCAAACTTCTCACCAAGGTTCGCGACATCGTCACCGAAGTCGTTCGCCTCGATTCCTATCTCGGGCTTCCACCCCTCGAGCCAATTAACGGTTACTTCCGCATGGTCGTGGCCAACGCGGGGAATCGCCAGATTGGCCTAGTTGTCGAAGAAGTTCTCGGCAAAGACGAAATCGTCATTAAGAACCTCGGCGAATATCTACGCCGCGTAAAGCTCTTCCCCGGCACCACCATCGCTCCGGATGGCAGCCTGATCCTGCTCATCGATTTGAATCGCATGGTCGCCAACGAACCAAACGACCGTCGCGCCGTGCAAGCCAGTGCCAGTGCCTCCCGCGTCTTTGCTCCCGGTTCCGCTGCCGTCGCCCGCGGCACCATTCCCACGGAAGCGATCGACCGGGTCGACCAGGAACGCGTCATCGTGGTTGCCGACGACTCCATCAGCGTCCGCAAGTTTGTCGGTCGCATGCTCGAAAAGAATGGCTACCGCGCCAAGCTTGCCGCCGATGGCTTGGAAGCCGCCGAACTCATCTCCCAGGTCGGCTGCCATCTGGTAATCACCGATCTCGAAATGCCGCGCATGACCGGCTATGAGCTCATGGCTCAGTTGCGTCAGAGCCCGTCCACTCGGCGCATTCCGGTCCTGGTAGTCACTTCCCGCGCCGGCGCAAAACATCGCGATCGCGCCATGAAAGAAGGAGCTTCTGCCTTCCTCACCAAACCCGTTCAGGAAGACCAACTCCTCGCCGCGATCGAAGATCTGATTGGAACGGAGGCGGCACGGCCGGTCGTGCCGGTTGGCTAATTCCATGGTCAGCGCTGCTCCAAAAAAGTTTCGCGTCCTCGTGGTGGACGATTCTGCCTTCATGTGCAAGGTTCTCGAGACCATCTTCAACGCCGACAGTCAGCTCCAGGTCGTCGGCCGCGCCCGGGATGGCCGCGAAGCCATCACCCTTTCCGAATCGCTCAAGCCCGACGTCATCACCATGGATTTGAACATGCCACACATGGACGGCTTGCAGGCCACCGCTCATATCATGACCAACAATCCGCGGCCCATCGTTGTGGTCAGCTCGGAAAGCAAGGAAGGCGCCGCCAGCACGCTAAGGGCCCTCGAACTCGGCGCTATCGACTTTGTGACCAAGCCCAGCAGCGGTATCGATCTCGACATGCAAAGCGTCAAGGAAGACTTGCTGCGCAAAGTTCGCGTCGCCGCCAAAGTCCGCGTCGTGCGCACCGCCTCCCGCCTCGCGAATACCATTCAAGCCACACCAAAACCCAGCCTCGCGTCGGCGAACTCCTCCTCGAACGCACCGCGCTCCGGCTTCGTGGATCCATCCGACCTTCGTTTTCCTATCGTCGTTCTCGGCGCCTCTACGGGTGGCCCCTCCACCGTCATGCGTCTCGCTCCCGGATTCACGCGCGATTTCCCTGCCGCTGTAATTCTTGTGCAGCACATGCCCGCGGCCTTCACAACCCAATACGTCCTGCAATTGGCTGAATTTACCGGCATTCGCGTCAAGGAAGCCGAACCCAACGAGGCGATTCAGCCCGGAATGATTTGTATCTGTCCTGGAGGCCAGCATTTACGCCTAACACCCACCGGCCGCGTGGAACTCGACGCCACCACCGGACGCATCGAAGGCTATCTCCCCAATATCGATGTCACTATGGAGTCGGTTGCTTCCTTCGCCGGCCCGATGAGCATCGGTGTCGTGCTCACTGGTATGGGCAGCGACGGTGCCCGGGGCGCCCGCGCCATTAAAAACGCCGGTGGTCTGGTCCTGGCGCAAGACGAAGCCACCTCGGTCATCTTCGGCATGAACGCCGAGGCCATCAAGGCTGGCGTTGTCGATCAAGTCCTCGGAATCGACGATATTTACCCTGCGATTGAGAAGCGCGTCCTGGGCTTGTGCAAGGCTACGCCCGTGGGAGCACGTTGATGCGCCTGGCCGCCGTCCACAAACCGAATTCTGCGCGCACCGAGCAGATCATTCTCTTCCGTGCCAGCAATCAGCTTTTTGCCATCTCTTCGGCGTCGGTTCAGGAAGTGCGTAGCGTCGACAGCCTCGCGGGCAGTGCCGTGGATGTCAGCGAACCCACTCTACCCAAAGTCCGTCACGCCATTCGTCGCCCCGACCGCAATCTTTACGTGGTGAACGTTCCTCTGCACTTCGGATTGCCTCCCACGCCCTCTGCTCTCATTTTCCTTCTGCGCAAATCGCGTGTGGCCTTGCTGGTTGATGGCATCGAAAAAATGACCACCATGACCCGCCTCCAGGCTTTGCCCGCAGCCTTCTGTCACGAAGAACGTGCGTGGTATCGCGGGCTCACCGTGCTCGATCAAAATGTGATTCCGGTCGTGAATTCCGACGGTTTCCTCACCACAGAGGAGACCTCGCTGCTCGACGCCTTCACCGCGCATCAAAATGTGCCGATAGGTCCCACTGCAGTCCCACCGGAGCTGAGCCTATGACCTGGATCGACCATCTGGACACTCGCTCCTGCGTGCTCTTGCGTCTTGGTGAACGCCGCTTTGCCCTGGCCGCGGATCAGGTAGCCGAACTCGCGGCTCCCAGCCGAATCTTCCGTTTCGCGCAACGGACCCCGCAGATCGATGGCGTGATCCTGCGCCGTGGCCGGGTAATTCCCGTTTGCGACATTGCCGAAACACTCATTGGCAAAAAACTCGCGCAGCGTCGTTTCTATCTGATTGCTACCCGCCGGCACGGCCCGGGCCTGGACTGGATCGCCCTTCCCGTCAGTGGCGAGTGCGAGTTGATCCAGGCGGATTTGACTCCCGCGGGACCTTCTGATTCGCCGCACGTTTCGGGCTGGCTTTCTCACCAGGGCGAAGTCATCGAAGTCCTCAATCTCTACGCGCTCACTCCTGGCGCTGATCCGCAGCACGCGCAAACCCACCATCACGCTCTGCCGGAGGTACACGCATGATCCCCGGCAAGCCAGCTCGCATTCTGCTCATCGACAGTAATGTCCTGTTCGCCAAGCGTTTAGGCGATGCGCTGAAGCGTGAAGGCTTCGAAGTTTCCGCCACAACGCAAGCTACATTCGCTCTCACGGCCATTGAGTACGATGCACCCACCGCTATCGTCTGCGCCACCCATATGCGCGAAATGGGCGCCCTCGAAATCGCCCAGATCATCCACGCGGATCCCAAGAATGCCAACCTGCCCATCATCGCCACCGGTGACGGCAGCCAGGGCGCTCTCATGGAAGCCTTCCAAGCCGGATGCGATGACTACATCGATCGCCACCTGTCTCCCGGCACCATCGCCAACCACATCAAGAACATTATCATCAGCAAAGTTGAAGGCTTTCAGCCTACCCAGATGCTCGGCCAGGCCGATACCAGCCTCAGCGGGAATCTCACTCATCACGATCTCACCGGTGTGATGCAGATGCTCGGCCAGGCTCGCCAGACCGGCGCTCTGACCATCAACGCAGGAGAGACGGACGCTGTTCTCTTCTTCGATGCCGGTGAAATCGTTCACGCAGAATGCGGCTTGCTCTTCGGCGATGAAGCAGTTCTCGACATTCTCAAGAGCTGTGTTCGTTGCGGCTCCGGTGTTTACAAATTTGTTTACGGCGCAGCCACCGCGCAACGTACCGTCTTGCGCTCCGCCACTGATCTCATGCTCGATGCTATGCGTGAATACGACGAAACCGCTCGCGATCAATCCGATCAGCTCGCGGATAAGGAGGCTTCATGAGCGAAACCATCGCTATGCCCCCATTGCAGTCTCACGAAACCAAACACACCCCGACCGTCTACTTCATCGACGACAGCGCGACCATGCGCGAAGTCATCAAGATTGCCTTCCGTCGCGAGAACATTCATGTCATCACCTGTCCGGATGCCGCCTCCGCCCTAAACCAGTTCGAACTCCATCCGCCCGACGTGGTCATCACCGATGTGATTATGCCCGATCAGGACGGCTACTCCGTTTGCAGCCAGATTAAACAGAATCCGCAATTCGGCAAGACTCCCGTGATTCTCATGTCCGGAGTAGTGAACAAATCCGTTGCCGATCGCGCCGTCGCCGTTCAAGCCGATGAACTTGTCCGCAAGCCCTTCCAACCGCAAGAACTCATTGGCCGCGTGAGGAATCTTCTCAACGCCTCCAAACCCGCCGAACCCGCCCATCTTGATCAACCCGTTCCCACCGCGGCATTGGACAGTCTCTTCGCGGCTCCTCCAATCCCGCCGCGCCCAACTCCAATTTCCGTTGCTGCCCCGCCGGTCGCGAATACCCCCGCCCTGGCACAAGCGGAATCCAGGCCCGCCGATTCGGTGTGGCCACGCGCTCTGGCCGAAGCCTTCCTCCACCCAAACAACGCACCGGCCTCCGAGCCGCCATCGGCGCCAGTCGCTGCGCCCGCTCCTCCTCGTTCCGCAGCAACTGCGTCCGACATCCACAAATTGCGTTCGGAAATCTCCTGCCTCGAACTTTTGATCAAAAAATTGCAAACCGAACTCCAGATCGAACGCCAGTACAATCAAGCGTTAGAACTTCACATCCGCGCCCTAACCAAGGTTGAGTAACCCGCAGAGGGGGCCGACAGCAGACGGCCCGTCTCTCTTTGCCCGGGCTCTAACTTGCAGTGGCAAAGGACGGATCGGCTACCTCGTTCCCTTCTCGCGCCACTCGCCGTGGATCGAGATGGATTGCGTTCCAGGGAGGGCGGGTGTTCAATACCAGCTGGACGGCAAGAACTCATCGCTCCAATTGAGGCGGAAATGAAAAAGGTAACGCGTCGTACCGTGTTGCGTTCGTCTGCGGTGGTGGCTGTTGGTGCAGTGGCGTTAGGCGGAGAGTCGTTTGCGCTGTTTACCGGAGCGGGTGCTGCACGGCAGAGCGCACCTGATTTGAAGTTTCCCACCACGGCTCGCGAGCGGCTGGCGGTGGCGTCTTGGCCATTTCGTGCGGAAATCGTGAGCGCTTCTAACGAATATCGAGATAAGAAACAACCGGGCATGGATCTGCGTGATTTTGCGGTGAAGGTGCGGGAGCAGTTTGGAGTGCCCGGCGTGGAACCACTGAGCGCCCACTTCCCTTCTACCGACGACCGTTACGTGAAGGGATTTCGCGAGGCGATCGAAAAGGCGGGCATACATGTGGTGGACATTCCCGTCGACAACAGTTTCAGCTTCTATGATGCGGATACCGGTAACCGGAAGAAGGCCATCGAGCATGGGAAGAAATGGGTGGACGTGGCGGTGCTCCTGGGATCGCCAAGTGTCAGGACGTCTATCGCGGAACCAAAAAACTCCAAGCCAAATGTGAGCGTGGCGGCGGAGAGCATCCGCGCCCTGACGGACTACGCTGCGAGTAAGAATATTCTCATGAATCTGGAGAATGATGACTTGGTGAGCGAGGACGCGTTTTTTGTCGTCAAGGTAATTGAGAAGGTGAATCACCCCTGGCTGCACGCGCTGCCGGATTTTTGTAATTCCATGACCAGCGGCAACGAGAAGTTCAACTACGATGCGGTGACCGCGATGTTCCAGCACGCCTACAACATCTGCCACGTTAAAGACTCGGAGGTGGGCGACCAGGGGAAGGTGTATCGGGTGGACCTGAAGAAAACGTTTGGGATCCTAAATGATAACCATTACAAGGGTTACTGCTCGATGGAGTGGGAAGGGCCGGAAAGCCCATATGAAGGTACGAGGCGGTTGATCGCGGCTTCGTTGGAATACCTTGCCTGACGCAATTGGTGTTACTAGAATCGCATACAGCTTAGTCCGCGGGCGGCAGGTCCTCTAGACGAGGCCGCTGCAACGGGATAGCCTATATGTAGGCCGAAGAGGGGCCGCCAGGAATGGCGGTTTCGGCTCGAAACGACAATGGCTACAGGAAGCACAGTAACGGGCTCACGCCCGGAAATCCGAGGGTTATCTTATTGGATGGAGCGCGTGCTGAAGGAATTGGATTCGGTACGCAAGGCGCCCGAACCAGATGCGGTGCATGACTTACGTGTCGCAATTCGCCGCTGCCGCTCGGTAGCGGGGGTCATGGAAGAGGTCGACCCGGATGCGGCGTGGCCGGCTATGCGCAAGCTCGGGAAAAAGCTGTTCCGGCAATTGGGAGAGCTGCGGGACACGCAGGTATTGGAAGAATGGACCGAGAAACTTGGACCCGAAGCCGATTCGATCCGAGAGAGGTTGTTGACGCGCTTCGCCACAGCGGAGAAGGAACTGCAACAAGCTGCGGTCAAGGCGGTTGATAAGTTCGATCACAAGTCCTGGAAAAAACTGGAACGGAAGTTACAACGGCGCAGCCACCTGGTGGTGCTGGATGGGCTTGCGGCGGAATGCCTTGCCCTGGAGCGCCTCGAGGCCGCCAAAGAGCTTCATGTGCGGGCGTTGCGCGCGGAAAAGCCCGAAGCGTGGCACGCCTTGCGCGTCGGCGTGAAGCGATTTCGATATACCGTGGAGAGTCTGTTACCTGCCCGATACGAGCAGTGGGGAGAGGATTTGAAAGGGCTGCAGGATCTGCTGGGTGAAGTGCATGACTTGGACGTGTTGTCCACGAAAATAGCGGAGGTGGCGGGAGAGCTGGATGAGCAACGCGCTGCTTGGGCGGAACGCATCGCGTCGCAACGGCATCAGCGGATTGAGGAGTACCGCCGGTTGACCATCGGAGAAAGCGGGCACTGGCAACACTGGAGACAAGGGCTGCCGGAAGGTAGCCGGCTGATCACGGCGAGTCAGGCGCGATTGCGGGCGACTGCGCGGGCCCTGGAAGCGGATACGCGGCGAGCCATGCTCGTATCACGGCTAGCGGCGCGATTGTTTGATGCACTGGCGAAATTGCACACGGTGCCGGCGCTGGCAGACAAAAACGTGCGTAAGATTCTGCGAGGGGCGGCGCGGCTACATGGCATTGGAACTGGGTTGGACGTAAAGTCTCCAGAAAAGGCAGCGCGAAAATATCTCAAGGCCATGGTTCTGCCTCCCGGTTGGACGGAGCCGGAATGGGACATTATGGTCAACGTGATCCGCTATCAGCGCGGCGGTTTGCCCGATCCGCAGCATAAATCCTTTGCGCGATTCCGGCCGGAAGAGCAGAAACTAATCAGCACGTTGGCAGGGGTGCTGCGATTGGCTCGGGCGCTGGGCAAGTCTGGCGTGTCGTCGCCGACCGGGCTGCGCGCGGAAAATTCCGTGGAAGCGTTGATTGTGCGCGTCCCCGGGTTGCAGGAGAGCGAGGAAAATGCCGCTCGGCTGGCGGCGGGCAAGTATTTGCTGGAAAGCAACCTTGGGAAACCGTTGATTGTGAAGGCGGCCCAGTTGGCGCCGAGGCTGGTGGAGTTACCACGGAAGGAAGAGCTGCCCGCGCCGAGCAGCGCAGTTGCATCGGATTAACGTCCAAGGAATGCGGCACAGCTCGGTATTCTACTTGGCTGCTTTGCGAAGCAGTTTCGGTGTGGCTAGCCACACCAGCTCGCCGCTCGGGGGAACCAGTCGTTTTAATTCCACAAAGGCTACTCCGGCTTTTTTCAGGGACGTGATGTGGTGTTTCGTTCCGACGGCCATGGCGATCAGTTCGTCAAGATGAGGCGCGTGGCCGAATACGAACACGCAGGAGGCGTCTTTATCCTTGGCGAGTTCGCGAAAAAGTTGCAGCGGTTCGGCCCCAGGCAAGAGCACATCCGTTTTGCGAATTTTCTGCTTCGAGTATTCCAAAGTTGCGGCGAACAGCTCGGCGGTCTGAACCGCGCGCACATAAGGACTGGTCAGAATCAGGTCGGGAACCGCCGCAATCTCGGCTACACCTTCAGCAGCCAGGCGGGTTTTTTCAATGCCCTCATCAGTCAGGAAGCGATCCGGGTCCGCGGGACATTTGGGGTCTTCGCGGTCAATGGCGACGCCATGGCGCACGATGTATAACTGCATAAGCAGCGCTCCTCCCACTTATCTTACAGAACGGAAGATGTATGGCAGGTGACAAGAGTTTTCCTGTTGGTGTATCAGTAAGAGTCTTTCCGATAATCGCGCAAAATGGCCGTCCGCGGCGTTCAAGGTTGGGTCGCAAGCCGGAAGAACGGCTGAAGATGAAATTCCTTTTCGAATAAATTGGAACTGCGCTCGGCGTCGCGCAGATCCTCGGTGGCATCCCCGCGAGCTTGCACCTGAAACGTCACGCCACCCCGTTGAAAGGAGGCGCGTAGGCCGAGAACACGTTGCCGATGGGAGTGGTCCAAGCCCTCGGCGATGCGGACCAGGGAAGCCAGACGGCACACGATGCGGCGGTCGCTGCTGTTGAGCGCCGAGTACCCAAGGTGATGACTGGCCGGTTCGGATTTTCGGTTGTGGTAGCGCACCACCGCGGCGACGATGTTTCGATCGCGCCCTTCAAGGCCAGGAATATCCCCATTGAGAGCAAGGTATTCGCCGTGCTTGTGGTGACCGCGGTGGCTGACGCGATGGCCTACATCGTGAAGAAGAGCCGCCGCCTCCAATTGCACGCGGGCTTGCACCGGCAGATGGTGTAAGGACTGAAGCTGGTCGAAGAGCATCAGGCTGAGTTCGCGGACATGCTCGGCGTGGCGCTGATCGTAGTCCAAACGGCGGCCAAAGCTCCGAGCGGCGACGAGAATCTGGCGAGCCTCGCTATTGTAGCGATGCGGTTCCTTGCGCGAGAAAGCCTCGCGGGCAATTTCCTGCAGCAGTCCTTCGCGTAAGCCGACGCTGGGAATGATGAAGGTGCGGATATTCAGGTAACGCCCCAGCGTAACAAGGATCAGCGCCGCTACGGCCATAACGTCTGCCCGGTCACGTCGAACTCCATAAGCCTTCATGCGCGCGCGCACGTCACGCTTCAGGATGTCCGGCAAACGCTCGCGAAGCAGCGAAACCTCCAGGCTCGGCAGACCGTCCTGGCGTGGCCCGGGTGCGACGTTCGCCAAGGTTTCTGCATTCCCGCCTAGCGCTACGGAGATGCCATCGGCAAGATTCGGGCGTCCCGGAAGCCGTGATTCCAGAAGCGCTCGGACATAGCGGCGCACCTGTTCGGCTTGCGCAGGACGGATAACGCCGGGAACGTTGAGGGTGCTCATCAGACGGACGGTGCCGAGAGGGAGTTGCGCGCCTTGGACCAGAGCATGGTCGCGGAGGATGCTCAGTTCCAGGCTACCGCCGCCTAAATCCACGATGCATCCGGCTTGCACTTCAGGGCCGAGCGCAGCGAACACCGCTTCACGGCCAAGCCGCGATTCTTCCTTGGAGCTGATCACTTCCAGGAGAATGCCGGTAGCTTGTTTGACGCGACGCACCAACACGTTGCGATTCTGAGCTTCGCGAGTGGCGCTGGTGGCCACGGTGCGATATTTGGTGACGCCAAATTCCTCCATAATTTCCTGAAGATGGCGAAAGGCCTTCACCCCCTTCTTGAGGGTATCTTCGCTAAAACGGTGGCGAACAAAGACGCCCTCGCCTAAGCGCAGCGGGTAGCGTTCAGTGATCAGCGGCTCAATATCCAGGCCGGAATAGGCGCGCGCTACAGATAGACGGACTGCATTGGAGCCGGCGTCGATGGCGGCGATATGAACGGGCTCGGGCATTGTTGGTGTTACCGCCAGAGATGCGCGAGCGCGGAGGAAGGCGTGTATTTTGTGGTGCGAATGCCCAGATGCTCGCCAATTCGCTGTCGGAGTTGTTTGTTTACGGTGGAAACGCTGGCTTCGCCGTCCAACTCAATAAAGCCATTGCGTTTGGACATAAGTTCGAACTCACGCTTGATCATGGTCTGGTAACGGACGAAAGACCAGTAGAGGTCGTGAGAGAGAGACATGTCTCGTCCGGCTTCCCAATAACTGATGGCCTGGGCTTTTTTAAATTCTCGCGCGAAAGCGGTTTCCGGGCGGACGTTGAGCCAGAAGGTGAGATTGGGGCGAAGAGCCATGGCATAGAGGCCGGTTAAATAATCGCGGTTGATGCCCCGTACGACGCTACGTGCGATCAAAGTGAATATGAAACGATCGGCCAAGACGATGGTGCCAGAACGAAGGGCGGGCACGATACGATGTTCGAGCTGGTCAAAGAAATCTGTGGAGTACATCAGAGCGAGAGTGAGCCGCGTGACCGCATTCTTGGCCAGCAGTTCGTCAATATCGCGCCCAACCAGATTGGAACGCCGCAGCCCGCTGGTCTGCACCGCGAAGCCTTCGGATTCGAGCCATTCCTGAAGTAGCGCAATCTGCGTGGAACGGCCGGAACCATCGAGCCCTTCGATGACGATCAAATTCCCAAGCAGTTCGGAAGGGTCGAGGCCGACGAGGTGTTCGCCGAAAAAGTATTGCGAATCTTCGGACTCGGGAGCAGGCGGTTTGGCCGGCACGCTTTCCAGGCCGCCCACCGTCCCAGTAATTTTGTCTTTTTCTTTTTCCTGGTCGGGCATGCTTACTCCACCACATCGGCGCGGGGGGCAAAGCGCTTGAGATCGATTTTAGAGGCGACGATATCGCGCATCTGTTTTTGCAGCTTATTGACCGGGAGTGTGCCATCGAGAACCACAAAATTATCGGTGTCGACCATCCGGTCGTACTCCTCAAGAATGCGGGCCTGAAACAGTTTGAAGCTTTCGGCGCGATCGTAGGAAAGATTCAGATCCATGCCGGCTTCGTAGTATTTGAGTTTCGGGCGGCCGCTTAGAATGCGGTCAACTGCAACGTCCAGAGGCGCGCGGAAATAAAACACAATGTCGGGGATGGGTGCGAAGCGATACAGGTTGCGCAGCCAGCGCTGCGAACAGCCTCGAGCAGCATCGCGCGCAAAAGCGGTGTAGATATAACGATCGGCCAGAACCAGGTAATCGCCTTGCAGCAGGGGCATGATCTGGCGTTCACAGCGATCGGCAAAATCCGCGGCATGCAACAGCGAAAAGGTGGTGGGAGTAAGCAAACGCTTCTGCTTGCCTCGACGAGTGGCCGACTTGACCAAAGGCGAGGAGTTCCACTCGGTGAAGTGCAGCCGGTATCCACCAATCTCGAGCCAACGCTTCAGAAGATAAAGCTGCGTACTCTTACCCGACCCATCGGTGCCTTCAACGACGATGAGGGCTCCGGGATAAGCGCGGCTTGGGACAGGTCGGCCAGGTTGCGGGAGAGTAGTTTTAGCCTCCGGTCGCGAAGGCCTGGGGATAGTCTCTTGATTTTCCATGAAACCGCTAAGCGGCTGCCCTTCAAAACTTTGAGAGTAATCTGCCATTGTTAACGGCAGCATTACAACACAGGAGGGATACCGCAGGCAAAACGGAAAGCCCAGTATGTTTGCGGGTATGTGCAAAACTTTGCTGCCGTCAGCCAGAACGACTACCTACCCGCCACAACAGGCCGCAACAACTGCCTAGAATAAGTTCAGTTTGATGGATAGGAATTTCTTAGGATTCTTGCGGAACTCTGCCAGTAACGAGCGCATCTCGGAGCTCAGGCTGGTCAGATTGTCGTAGAGCTGGGGATCATTGAAAAGCTTGCCGACGGTGTTGTTGTCTTTGTTGAGCTTGGAAGTCGCTTCCGAAATATTCGAACTGGTATCGCGAAGCTTGTTGTACAGGGTTTCGTCGGTAGCCAGCTTGCCTAGAGTACCTTTACCTGCGCGCACGTCGCCGAGCACCGCATTGCCGTTGGTCAGCGCCTGCTTGGCCTGATCGTATAACGTTGGATCATAAAGTAATTTACCGAGAGTGCCCTTTTGCGCGCGCAGATCGGACAAAATGGTATTGAACTGATCCAGCGTAGTGTCGACCTTGTTGCCCATTTCGTCGCTCATGATGAGCTTGCCGACAGTACCTTGACCCGATTGGACATTGCTGACGATCGTGTCGCCTTTGGCAAGGATGCTATTCAGGTGATTGTATGCCTGGTCGTCGGTGATGAGCTTGCCCAAGGTACCCTTGCCGCGCTGAACCGCACCGACGATGTCTTGAATCTGCGTACTGAGCGCTTGCAGGTTCGAAAGCACATCGGCGCTGCGCTCGACCACTTCCTTGACGGCTTTTTCTTCTCCGCCGGTCACAGTTTGACCGTCTTTGAGGGGAACGCCGGTGTAGCCCCGCTGGATGTTGACGTAGCGATTGCCCAGGAGGCCTTCGGTGACTAGAGTGGCCGTGGAATCGGTGAGAATATCGTTCTGGAATTTCCGGTCGAGGCGCATACCGACCTCGATGTTGTGCATCTTGTCCGGCGGTTTGCCGTGCTGGCGCGGAACCACGGAGATGCGTTCCACGTTACCGATTTGCACGCCGTCCAGGTCAACTGGCGCGCCTTGGGCCAGACCCGCTACCTCTGGCAAAAAGGTGTTCAGGCGATATTTGGGCCCCCACACGCCCGCGCCAGTAACATAGAAAATGCCGACCGCAAGAATCATCAGGCCCACGAGTACGAATAGGCCCACGCGCAATTCCGACCATGTCAATTGTTTACTGCGCGCCATTCCTCGATGCCTCCGAAAGAACCCGGTGGTAGCTTGGCACAACTATACCCGATTAAATCAGAAACCGTTGGAGATACGAATCCTTGGTTTTCAGGATTTCTTCGGGACTGCCTTCAAAATAAATGCGGCCATCCCGCAACACCAGAAAACGAGTTATAGGCGGTTGCGTTCGCCCCGCGGAAGCCCCGCGGCGGACCGTGCGCGTCTTCGGATCGAAATGGAAATTGGCGAGGGCAAACCCATCCTGCAAGCGATGCGTAGCCATCAGCGCCGTTACCCCGTAAACATCGCGGAGGCGGAGAATCAGGATGATGATGGTCTGCGAAGTGATGGGGTCCAGACCTGCCGTGGGCGAATCGTAGAGCACGATTGGCGGCCGGTTGATAAGTGCGCGGGCGATAGAGACACGCCGGCGCATTCCGCCCGAAAGCTCCGAGGGCAACATGTCCGTAGTGTGTTCGAGTTCGACGAATCTCAGGACTTCCTGAACTTTGGGAAGCACCTCTTCTTCCGTGGCGCCGTCTTCCAGTAAACGATACCCCACGTTTTCGCCCACCGTGAGCGAATCAAATAGTGCGCCCTCCTGAAATACGAAACCCACCTGGCGCCGAAACTGAAGCAATTCCTGCTCGGACTTTCCGGAAACCGTTTGCCCCAGAGCTTGTACGGTGCCACGGTCTGGACAGATCAGGCCAGCCGCGAGTTTCAAGGACAGTGTTTTGCCCGTGCCGGTTTCGCCCAGAAGAACGAGGGTTTCTTCGGGTCGCACGGAAAAGCTCAGCCCGCGCAAAATAGGATTTTGCTCAAATCCGAGCCAGACGTCGTCGAAGCGTATCGCCGGCACGGTTTCGCCGGAGAGTGCGGACATCGAACCAGAGGGGGGTGAGCGCATGTGCGTTAGAGTTTATCCGCCAAATAAAGTGCCAGCTTGGTCAGAAACGTATCCGCAATAATGATCATCACGGACGAAATGACCACGGCTTGCGTGGTGGCTCGTCCGACACCTTGGGTTCCGCCGCGTACATTCAATCCTTGATAGCAACCCACGGTGGAAAGAATAAAGGCGAAGACCAGGGATTTGGTAAAGCCTTGCATGATATCGGAAAACTCCAGGATGGCGATGGCGCGCTGCCAGAACGTGGTGGCACTCAGGCGAAGGGAGAAAACGCTGGCGACCATCCCGCCGAGAAGGCCGACAAAAACAGAAATGGTGGTCAGGAGTGGAATGGTGATGAGCGACGCGAGAACCCGAGGCGAAATTAGTTTGCGGCTGGGATCGGTGCCCATGGCACGCATGGCATCGACTTGCTCGGTAACCAGCATGGAGCCCAATTCGGAGGCGATACCCGAGGAACACCGCCCGGCAACGAGCAAACCAGTGATGGTGGGCCCGAGCTCACGAACCAGCGCGAGGCACACGATGTCTCCGGTTAAGGAAACTTCGCCGAAGCGTTGAAACTGAGCGCCAGTTTGCAAGACCATAACCGCGCCAATAAAAAACCCAGAGAGAAGCACGATGGGGAGCGAACCTACGCCGATGTCGTCCATCTGGTCGAGGGTGTCCTGAACATAGCGCGGAGGTGTAAAGAGATTGGTGAGCGAACGCGCGGACATCTTGGCGTAATCCTGGACTTGCAGGACCAGATGTTTCGAGACGCCGGCTAGGATTTCCCCGACCGAAGGAGTCTGGGGTGAGGGAGAGTCTGGCTGTGTAGCCTGGCGAGGCGTGTCTGGCACAGGGTTCTCGTGAAATCCTCGCGAAAAGCGTAACTGGACATAGGGGACGCGTCAAGGTGCGGAAGTGCAACCATTCACCACGGCGGGCTAAGCGAATACAGAGAACACGGAGGTAGGAATGCGCCCGAATCGTCCGCGCAGGGCCAAAATTGCGATTCGGTGACCACGCCGGCCGCTCGCGCTGGACGGGGATGACGGCGGACCGATACACTATTTGTTTCATGTTGCGTTTCTATACTGCGGGTGAGTCGCACGGGCAGGCTCTGCTGGCCTTCGTGTCCGGATTGCCTGCGGGATTGCCAATTGACGTGCAGGCGATTCAGCACGAATTGCACCGGCGGCAATTAGGATACGGGCGAGGCGGACGCCAAAAAATTGAGAAGGACCGGGCAGAGATTTTCGCTGGCGTGCGACATGGGCAGACCATCGGCGCGCCCATTGCGTTGAGGATTGAGAACCGGGACTGGGCCAACTGGGAGAAGGTGTTGCCGGTGGAAGCGTCGGACACCCAGGAAGCTACTTCGAAAAAATTGCAGGCGCCGCGGCCGGGACACGCGGACCTAGCCGGTTCACAAAAATTCAATTTTCACGATGCGCGGTATGTGTTGGAGCGCGCATCAGCCCGGGAGACCGCGGCACGCGTGGCAGCGGGCAGCTTTGCGCGGCAGTTGTTAGCGCAATTTGGCGTCCGCATCGCCAGCCACACGGTCCAGGTGGGCCATGTTCGGCTGGAACGGGCTGCGGGTTGGGAGGAAATCGAGCGGGTATGCGCGGACCTGGAATCGCCGCTGCGTTGCATCGATGCGCCGATACAGGAGAAAATGAAGGCAGAGGTAGATGCGGCGCTGAAAGCAGGCGATACCGTGGGCGGGGTCTTTGAAATTGTGGCGCATGGAGTGCCTGTGGGACTCGGCTCCCACGCGCAGTGGGACGAAAAGCTGGATGGCCGCCTGGCCCAGGCCCTCATGAGCGTGCAGGCTGTGAAGGCGGTAGAGATCGGCTCCGGGATTATGGCCGCTGGATCGTACGGAAGCCAAGTGCAGGACGAAATTTCTTACCGTAAAGACCAGCGGAGGTTTCAGCGCGGCAGTAATCGAGCTGGAGGATTGGAAGGCGGCATCAGCAATGGCGAGGATGTAGTGATTCGCGGCTTCCTGAAACCGATTTCGACATTGAGGAAGCCGCTAAACACGGCGGATATGGTGACCAAAGAGCCGGTTCAGGCCGCCTATGAGCGCTCCGATTGGTGCGTGGTGCCCGCAGGCGGGGTTGCCGGTGAAGCCATGGTGGCCCTTGTGCTGGCAGACGCTTTTCTGCAAAAATTTGGAGGAGATTCGCTGGGCGAGACACGGCGCAATTTCGATAGCTATGGCCGACAAATCGACGAGTTCTGAACCGACCACCGCGGCCAAAGCCAAGACGGCCGACACGCCCGAGGCGCCCCCGCGAAAGATCTATCCCATCGTGAAGTATGGCGATCCGGTGCTGGAGAAGCCCGCCGCCACCGTCAAGAATTTTGACGCGGAACTGGCGGAGTTCGCGGAAGACATGTTTGCGTCGATGTACGCAGCGCAAGGCGTAGGTTTGGCCGCTCCGCAGGTCGGGAAAAGCATCCGGCTGGCCGTGGTGGATGTATCCAACGGAAAGAATCCCGAAGCCAAAATTGTGTTAGTCAATCCGGACCTGATTCACGCGGAAGGCGAAGTACGCGAAGAAGAAGGCTGCTTGTCGATTCCGGGTTTTCGCGGATACGTGATACGGCCGCAGTTTGTAACCGTGAAGGCGCAGAACCTGAAGGGTGAGCCATTTGAGATTCGCGGCGAAAATCTGCTGGCGAGAGCGTTCTGCCACGAGATTGATCACTTGCAAGGGATACTGTTTTTGCAGCATTTGAGCATGCTGAAACGCGACTTGATCAAAAGAAAAATCAAGAAGATGCGCAAAGAAGGCGAGTGGTAAATTTGGCCAGTGCGCGGGTGGTGGAATTGTGAGCCGCCTGCGAATGGTGTTTTGCGGTACTCCTCCGTTCGCGGTTCCCTCTTTGAAAAAACTCCTGTCTGAACCGGACTGCGAGATTCTGGGGATCTTCACGCAGCCGGACCGCCCGCGTGGCCGGAGACAGGAAGTATGTTTCTCTGCGGTAAAAGAAGTGGGAGTGGCAGCGGGCATTCCAATCCACCAGCCGGAGAAGGTCCGGGCGCCGGAAGTGGAACAACAACTGCGCGCATGGTCGCCCGATGCGATTGTCATTATCGCCTACGGCCAGATCATACCGGCGCGACTGCTGTCGATTCCGCGACTCGGCTGGATCAACCTGCACGCGTCACTGCTGCCGAAGTATCGCGGCGCCGCGCCAATTCACTGGGCGATCGCTAATGGCGAATCTTTTACTGGCAATACCACCATGCGAATCGATGCGGGAATGGATACGGGCGAGATCCTGCTTCAGCAACGATTGATGATCGGGCCAGACGAAACGTCTCCGGAACTGGCTCAGCAGCTCTCCGAGGCGGGCGCCGAATTGTTACTGGAGACCCTGCGAGGAGTGCAGTCTGGACAATTGCACTCGCAACGCCAGGATGACGCCGCGGCGAGCTACGCGCCAATGTTGAAGCGCGAGGATGGACGAGTGGATTGGGCACGAGCGGCGCAAGAAATCTACAATCGAATGCGCGGGTTTACGCCATGGCCAGGAGCGTACACCGAATTTCGCGGCCAGACCTGCCATATTGAGGGACGGCCGTGTGCTGCTGGGATCGACGCGCAAGCCATGGCCGCAAGGGCAGAGTCGCCGGGAACGTTGATGCCGCATCAAGGGAAATTACTGGTGCGGTGCGGGGCTGCAACCCTAATGGAGTTGACACACGTCAAACTGGAAGGACGGAAACAGGTCTCCGCGGGTGAATTCGCGAATGGCGCTCGTTTACAGCCTGGGGAACGATTCGGACAAGCGGATCCCCATGCGAAGCCCGGATGATGATTTTCGAATTTACGAACTTGGGCTAAATTCACTTCGTGTCCAGATGAGAATTTATTCGTTCGCGATAATGCCTGCAATAGAACGGCAAAACGCGGGATAACAAAAGCACGCTGATTTGCAGAAGGTAGCCCGGTCAGGCATACTCGCGATTTGTACCACGCTCGCCCCACACACCGGGTCAGGGAGCTACACGGCATGCAAAACCAGAAGCGACACGGCATTCGATCGTGGATTTCTGCGTATATTGGGGCGAATTTGCGGCCGCTGGCATCAGTGCTCCTGGCGCTGCAATTGAGCTGCTTCCCGCTGGTGGCATCACCCGGAACAGTTGATAAACAACCGCCGGCGGATAAACCTGCTGCGACGGGTACGCCGGATGTTGTGCTGACTACGATGAAAGCCGAACTGAACCGGGCGAAAACGGACCTGGCCAAGAGCGACCCCGCGCCCTACTTTTTGAGTTACACCGTATACGATCAGGACCAGATCCTGATTGCCGGCGCTTACGGCGGAATCCTGTCGAATTCCGACTCGCGGCGACGCACGGCCGATGTGACCATGCGCGTCGGCACGCCGCAATTAGACAATACCCATGGACGCAGCCGCTCGAGCGGGATGACTTCCGGTCCCCTCCCGCTGAATGACGATCCCAATGCCGAAGCGCGAGTGTTGTGGGAACTTACCAACCGCGCGTACAAAAAAGCTGCGCCCGCCTACTTGAACGTAAAAACAAATACCGCGGTGGAAGCGGAAGAAGAAGATAAGTCGCCCGATTTTTCAAAGGACGCTCCGCAAATACGCATGGAAGCGAAGCTGAAGGAGCCGGCCTTTGATCGCGGCGCGTGGGAAGGCGAGGTTCGCCGGCTTTCCGGGGCCTTTCGCAATTATGCAGACGTGTACTTTTCTACGGTGATTCTGCAAATTTCGTCTTCAAATTCGCGGACGGTAACCAGCGAAGGGACAGAGTTGGCGATGCCCAGCGCCACGGCTCGACTGGTGATGGAAGCGCAGACGCGCGCAGATGACGGCATGGATCTGCTGCGGGTGGAGACGTTTCAGGCGCCAGCGGCGGGCGGATTGCCTCCCGAGAAGGAATTGATGGCCAAGGTGCAGAAAATGGCCGCGGACCTGGACGAACTGCGGAAGGCGCCGGTCGCGGAACCTTATGACGGGCCAGCGTTGTTGAGCGGGCGCGCCGCCGCCGTGTTCTTTCACGAAGTGCTGGGGCACAGGTTAGAGGGACACCGCCAACGCGATGAAGAGGAAGGGCAGACCTTCACGAAGAAAGTGGGACAGCAGGTGCTGCCGTCGTTCCTCAGCGTGGTGGATGATCCGACGATCAAGGAAATGGACGGGGTGAAGCTGGCGGGTACGTACGCGTACGACAACGAGGGAGTGCCGGCGCAACGAGTTGAGGTGATTCAGGACGGAGTGCTGAAGAATTTTCTGATGTCGCGCATGCCGATCAAGAACTTCGATCAGTCCAACGGACATGGACGAAACCAGCCGGGACTGATGCCAACCGGGAGACAGGGAAACCTGATCGTTTCGTCGAGCCAAACCGTTTCGGAATCGGAACTGCGTCAGAAGTTGATCGATGAAGTGAAGAAAGAAGGCAAGCCCTATGGTTTGTATTTCGACGATATACAGGGCGGGTTTACGCTGACGACTCGCTCGCTGCCGCAAGCGTTCCAGGTGCTGCCGGTCATTGTCTACAAAGTCTATCCAGATGGACGGCCAGATGAATTGGTGCGAGGAGTGGATATCGTGGGCACCCCTCTGGCGGCGCTGACTCGCATTATCACCACGGGAGACAAGCAGCACGTCTTTAACGGCATGTGCGGAGCGGAAAGCGGGTACGTGCCGGTATCCGCGGTTGCACCCGCGATGCTGTTCAGCGAAATGGAAGTTCAGAAGCGTCCTCACGGACACGAACGGCCACCCATCTTGCCGGCACCTGGGCTGGGAAATAATGGGGCGGCTACGGCGACGCAAGCTAACCCAGAGGTGAAACCGTGAGGTGCGCGATAAAGCTGGCGCGCTGCACGGTAGCGGCGCTGCTGTTCTGCGTAAGCGCGGACGCACTGCTAGCCAAGACCGCTGCCGGCAAATCGATCACGTCTGATCCAAAGATGGATGCCGCCCGGGTGGCCGCTAAGGGCGACCCGCTGCTGGAAGCGTTGCTGACGGAATTGGACCGCTCCAAGTCTGAATTGAAGATGGATCAGGTCAAGCCGCCTTATTACATCGAATATCGCGTGAACGATGTGGACGACTACAGCGCGGAAGCCGCGTTTGGGGCTCTGCGGGAGAGCGAGCGTTCGCATCTGCGGTTCCTGCGCGTAGTGGTACGGATTGGTGATTACAAACAGGACAGCTTTTATGGCCAGGGAATGGGCAGCGGGTCCATTATTCCCATCGACGACGATCCGATTGCACTGCGACGCCAGATCTGGCTGCTCACCGACGAAGCTTACAAAAACGCCGCCGATTCGTATGCCGAGAAACTTTCGGCGTTGAAGCAGTACACGCCCGACAAAGAACCGGTGGACGATTTCGCGAAGGCGACGGCAGAAACGGCCGTGGGCGAAACAGCGTCGCTGAAAATGGACACCAAAGAATGGGATAAGACCTTGCAGGACGTTACGGATATTTACCGGGATTATCCGGGAATTCAGTCGGTCGAAGCTTCCGTGCGATTCACGGCGGTGAATGAATATTTTGTGAACTCAGAAGGCACGGTGGTAAGGCAGGGGCGAGGCACTTCGACCGTGACACTTTCCGGCACGACCCAGGCATCGGACGGAATGAGGTTGGGAAGAAGCCCGTTCTGGACCGAACAGCGGCCGGAAGATCTGCCGAAACACGAAAACCTATTGAAAGAGTCGAAGAAAATGTTGGATACGATCCAGGCATTGACCAAGGCGCCGATCGTAGAGGAGTCCTATCGAGGGCCAGTGCTATTTGCGCCGGATGCGGCGAACGACGTGATCGCCGGCCTGATGGGCGACAACGTGCTAGGCAGGAAGCCCCAACTTGGACGCCCGAATCGCACAACCGGAGCGTTTGCGACCAGCTATAAATCGCGAGTATTGCCGAAGTTCGTCACGGTGATCGATGACCCAACGATGAAGACATTCGCAGGCAAGACCCTTGTGGGCAGTTACGCGGTAGATAGCGAGGGCGTAAACGCGCAGGCGGTAACCGTAGTGAAAGAAGGCATGCTGGTGAATTACCTCATGGGCCGCGAACCCCTGCGCGATTTCCCAGATTCGAACGGACATGGACGCGCTACGGCAGGTGGCCCGCCGCAACCCAGTCTCGGTGTGCTGATGCTGAAAACTTCGGACCCACAAACGGGGAAAGCCCTGAATGACAAGTTGCGGCAAATGGCCTCCGATGAAGGGCAAGCGTATGGCTATCGAGTGGAGACTCTGGGACCGGGCAATTCGCCACGGCTGCTCTACCGGGTGTATGTGAGCGACGGCCACGAGGAGTTGGTGCGAGGAGCGGTGTTTAATGAGTTGGACGTGCGCGCGTTGCGCAATGACCTGGCAGCCGTGGGCGACGATCCGCTGGTGAGCAATCGATCCGGCGGGCTGCCGCAAACCATTGTTTGCCCTTCCCTCTTATTTGACGAGTTGGAAGTCAAGCGCGCGGATACCACCAAAGAAAAACTACCGGAATATCCTGCACCGGACCTGAAGCAGTAATACAGTGCGCGGGATGGAAACGGGCGAACCAGAAAGGGATTGACCCGCCACGGCCAGCGTCCGAAAGTAAAGATATGACCCTGCGAGAACGAGTGGAGTGGGCCAGCCGGGTGGCGTTTCTGATTTTTATCCTGGCTTCCGCTGCATTTCTGAGCGCGATCACCGCGATGCGCATCGCTATCCACGGACGCGAAACCACTATGCCCAACCTGGTCGGCAAGGACGTTGCTCAGGCCAGCTCGATTTTGCGCTCCAAGGGACTGATCCTGCGGGTAGCCGACCGCGTCTACAGCGACGTGCCGTTGAATGAAGTCGTGCGGCAAACCCCGTCACCGGGCATGCTGATGAAGGTGTCGCAGCAAGCGCATGTGGTGCTGAGCCTGGGCCAGCGGGAACTGCAGATTCCCCATGTTGAGGGAAATTCGCTGCGCGTTTCGAGAATCGAATTGTTGAGGGGTGGATTGCAGGTAGGTGAAGTATCTGAGGTGACTTTGCCGGACGCGCCCACGGAGATTGTCTTGGAACAGAATCCCAAACCTGGGCGGGGAGCCGCGACTCCGCGAGTGGACATGTTGGTTTCGGCGGGGCCGAAAGAACCATCCTACGTAATGCCCTACTTCCTGGGGATGAATGAAACCGACGCGGAACATCGGATGGACCAGGCTAATTTGCACCGGAAAATTAGTTATGTGGCGGCGCCGCAATGGCCTCACGGGACGGTGATAGATCAATTACCTCTCGCCGGAACCCGCATTGGCGCGAGCACCGAAGTAGACCTGACGATCGCCAATTAAGTATAGTGGTAAAGCACCGGGCGGAAATCGCCTAGCATGGCCCCATGGCCGGGCTGTTGGTGTGCAGTTGGCGAGCTTCTGAGTTGAACTCCCACTAAAACTGGCAGGGTACGGGGTGAGCTGGCCAGCCATATAAGGGTGTTCTCGCGTGTTCTCGTTGATCAATGATTTGTTGCGGCCGTATCGCCGGAGCCTGATGGCCATCCTCGCGGCCATGTTGGTGCAAACGGCGATGAGCGTCGCCGCTCCGTGGCCGCTGAAAGTGATCCTCGACAATGTGGTTGGAGAGCACCACCTGCCAGCACGGGTGGATGCATTTTTGCGGCCATTTCTCGGCGGCAGCAACAAAATGGACATCGCGGCAGCAGCTGCGATCGCCACAATCCTCATCGCGCTGCTCGGCGCCTTTGCTTCCTACATTGGAAATTACTACACCACCAGCGTGGGACAATGGGTAGCGAATGACTTGCGCATGCGTACGTACCATCATTTGCAGCAACTGTCATTGCGATACTACAGCCAACACGAAACTGGAACGCTACTGAGCACGATAACCACGGACGTGCAAACGATTCAGGCGTTCGCATCGTCGTCGACCTTGGGAATGCTGGTGGATTTGTTCACCATTGTGGGAATGGTCGTGGTGATGTTCTGGCTGAATTGGGATTTCACGCTGGTGGTGGTGGCGCTGACACCGATCATGTTGCTGTTGATCTCACGGTTCAAAAAAGTGGTAAAGAAAGCAACGCACGAGGTGCGTAAGCAGCAAAGCAAGATCGTGCAGGTGGTCGAGCAAAACTTGCAGTCGATGATGGTGGTGAAGGCGTTCGGGAGACAGGATCTGGAGCAGGAAGAGCTGAGCGAGGTGAGCAAGGCCACCGTCGAGGCGACATTGCGAGCGCGCAAGGTGAAAGCCCTGCTGTCGCCCGTGGTTACGGTAACGGTTTCGGTGTGCACCGCGTTTGTGTTGTGGAGAAGTTCCTCGCTGATTTTGGCCGGCAAGATGACCGCGGGCTCACTCACCGTGTTTCTGTTCTATCTGGCAAGCTTTTTCAAGCCGGTCCAGGATTTGGCCAAGATGACCAACTCCATCGCGCAAACGGCTGTGGGAGTGGATCGCGTGCGAGCAATTCTGGAGGCGGATGACGTAATACCCGAGAGGCCGGACGCGCGGGAGCCACAGCCATTCCGCGGCGATATTACCTTCCAGAATGTGGGCTTCGCATATTCCACGGAGTCCGCGATCCTGCGGGATGTGAGCTTGCGGGTCAAAGCCGGGCAGATGGTGGGGATTGTGGGACCGACCGGCGCCGGAAAATCCACAGTGGTGAGTCTGATCCCCAGATTTTATGACCCGTCATCCGGGACAATAATGATCGATGGAATGGATATTCGCGGCTTCAAGTTGAGCGGACTGCGAAACCAGGTCGCATATGTGTTGCAGGAGACGGTGCTATTCCGGGGCACCGTTGCAGACAACATCGCTTACGGGCGCGGTGGGGCCACCCGAGCGGAGATCGAGGAAGCTGCCAAGCTGGCCAACGCGCACGAGTTTATCGCGAAGATGCCTCATGGCTACGACACTATGGTCGGAGACCGCGGGGATACCTTGTCGGGAGGCCAAAGGCAACGGATCGGAATTGCCCGCGCGATCATCCGGAACAACCCGATCCTGATTCTGGACGAGCCGACGGCGGCGCTGGATACCGAATCCGAGCAACTGGTGATCGAAGCTCTGGAACGCCTGATGAAAGGACGTACCGTGATTACCATTGCGCATCGGCTGAGTACTATACGCGACGCCGACAACATCATCGTGCTGAACGATGGCATAGTGGCGGAGCAAGGGACTCACGAACAGTTGCTGGAACGCGGGGGAATGTACGCGGAACTATATCGTGTACAATTCGAAAAAGATCCATTGAGCCAGACCAGGCAGGCAGCTTCCTGAGCTCTCCTGGACTGAAATTTGCGGGATCGGTAGCGCCAGGTGAACGGCGCGATGTGGAGGTAGTGTGACCCACAGTTTGATTGTGCTTCCTGACGACACAGCGGAGCCGCTAGCCGAAGCGATCGGGCGGGCTCGAAGGTCGCTGCGCGTGAAGATGTTCCTGTTTTCCGATCCCGGCCTGATGAAGGCGCTGATTGCCTCCAGGAAACGGGGCGTGAATATACGAGTGATGTTGAATCCCGCGCGGCGAAACGGTGAAGCCGACAATAAGGTGACCAAGAAGAAACTGGAAGATGCCGACATCGAAGTCTTGGACAGCAACCCTGCGTTTGACGTCACTCACGAAAAATCCATGGTGGTGGACGATAACGCCGCATTTGTAAAATCGCTGAATTGGGTGACCAAAAATCTCACCGAGACCCGGGACTATGCGGTGGTAACGACGCGCGCCAAGGAAGTGAAAGAAATTATCGAGTGTTTCGAAGCCGACTGGGAACGCAAACCGTTTCGCGCGGAGAAGAATGGCGAGCTGATCTGGTGTAAGGGCAACGGACGCGACCGGATTTGCCGGTTTATCGACGAGGCGCGCCACACTTTGTTCGTGCAGAACGAGCGTTATCAGGACGCGGTGATTATCGAGCGGCTGGTTCGCGCGCACGAACGTGGGGTGAAGGTACACGTGATGGCGCGCCCACCGCACAAGCTGAAGAAGGAGAAGCTGACCGAAGGAGTAGGCGGGCTGCGGATTCTGGACGATGTAGGCGTGAAGGTTCACAAGCTGAAGCATCTCAAGCTGCACGCGAAGATGCTGCTGGCGGATCACTCGCGGGCGATTGTGGGCTCAATGAACCTGACGCCGGGGAGCTTTGATAGCCGGCGCGAACTGGCGATCGAGGTTTACGCATCCAATGTAGTGCAGCGTCTGGAACGAATTGCTCACCATGATTGGAAGCACTCTCATCCGCTGGATCTGACCGACGCAGGTCTACTGGCGGAACTGGCGGAGCACCACGTAGACGGTTCGAATGAATTGGCGCTGTACCCCAGCCCGAAATCACGCAAGAACTGAACAGCTAGTATCGGCAGCCCTAGCGAAGATAGCCCCAGTTGTGGAGCTTGTCGGAGTCTTCCCCCCAGCGATCGCCAATGTCGGTGCGGTAATACATATTGGGAATGAGAATATTTTTGATACGCGAATAGGCCTGGGCTTGGGCCTGTTTCATGGTCTGGCCGATACCGACGACAATTAAAACCACCCCTGAAGTGCCCGCGACCAGCCACTGCTGATTGACGATTTTCACGTCTTCGATGTGGATTCCTTCGGTCGCCGGCTTTTTGAAAACGATCGCAGCGTTTTTGCTGAAGGATTCAAAGGTAGCTTCATCATCGAACGGGAACGGCGGAACTACGATGCGCACACCCACCTGAAAACCGCTGCGGGTGCGCCACTTGGGCTCCGCCCCATGCGCCAGGTCCCAGAACAGATCGCTGATGGGGGTGAGAATGCCTTCCTGCTGGATGCTGATGGTGGGATAGCCGAAGCGCGAAGTAAATTCCAGCGGGTAAATGCCGTTGTTGTTCACAATGCAGTTCAAATCGATGTAGCCAACGTAGCCTTCCTCCGCTAGTTTTGGCTCCATTTTCAGGAGCGTGCGGTTGAACAGGGCGTTGGGCTCGCTCCAGCACATGGCCGTGCCCATTTCTCCGGTCGGCGGGCCGACTTCGCCGGGGAAAAGCTTTTTGTGTTCGAAATTGATGTTGATCGGAGTGATGAATTTCTTCCCGTTGAAGAAGCCGCCGACGGCCACTTCGACGCCATTCACGCGGCGCTGCAATTGGAACACTTTGATCTCGTCAGAGAACGCCCGTTTGTATGCTTCGAGCATGCCGATTACGTCAATGCCGTCTTCTTCTTCGCCCACAAACAAGCGGCGCTTTACGTTTTGCGCCTCACCGCTGGGCTTGATGACGTAGCGGTCTGGATTTTTCTTCACGAATTCGATGGCCGGTTCGAAAGAGTCGAAATCCTGATAGGGGATAATGGTGACGCCAGCCTTTTTGAGTTCTTCCTGGCCGAAGGACCGATCGTCTTCGAGATTGTCTGTGTAGGTGGTGCCGCCAATGACCGGTTTGCCTGCGGCGCGCAGGGCCTGAGCTTTAGTTCCCTGCCCCAGGGTGTCGTCAAAAACGATGATGTCGGCCCACTTGACATCCTTTTCGTAGTCGCTGGACTTAGGGACAAAACCGTCGGCAATGTCGCGCTCTTTTTCGTTTTCGACGTAGTAACGAACTTCGTGGCCTTCTTTCACCACCTGCCACGCAATATCCCCAATCAAACTGGACAGTGAGACAAATAGAAATTTTCGTTTTTCCATGAGTGGAAGCCTCGCGCACTGGAGCGAAAGGCGGTGGAATCATTGTAGTTACAGAGAGGCGAGTTGGGTATTACAAAACGTTAAAAATGTAGGAGTGCAGGAATGGCGGAGCTCGCGACAAATACCACGCTATAGTCCGGTCACTCCCGGGAACTATCACTTCGGCCTTATGGAGCAAACGGTAAGAACGGTAGTTTCTTCCTCGAATGATCAAAGAGGGGCAGAAAACCGGAGTGGGGGCTAGAGGCATCCCAAACGGCAGATGCGCCCCTGTACTATGGGGCAGTTTTTGGGGTATCTGTGCCAGAGTTCAGGTTATACTTAGGGACGTCCGAGGGGTATTCCCAGATAACCAGGAGTTTCGGCAGAAACGAATAAGAGAGGTGAAGAGTGCGGCGATTTGCGCTTCTTCTCGCGTGTGTGATTCCGCTGGTTATGGCCAGCCAGAGCACCGCTCAAATCCTTCATAAGAAGAAACCGGTTGATAAGTCGACGGATGCTTCGAATACGGCCGAGCCTGACAAGCAGTTGTATGACAAAGCCATGAATGACATCAAGCATGGCCGTCACGAGGTCGGGCGCCTGGGGCTGCAAACGTTGATCAATACCTACCCGGACAGCGAATACCTGGCCAAGGCCAAGCTGGCGATTGCGGATTCTTACTTCAAACAGGGCGGCACGAGTAACATCACCCAGGCGATTAATGGCTACAAAGATTTCATCGTGTTCTTCCCATTCCTGCCGGAAGCGGCCTATGCGCAGATGCAAGTGGCCATGGCCAACTACAACGAGATGGCCAAGCCCGACCGCGACACAACCCACACCAAAGCGGCAGAAGAAGAATTCCAGACATTCTTGCTGAAATACCCCAAGGACCCCCTGGCGCCCCAAGCGGAACAACGTTTGCGCGAAGTGCAGGAAGTGCTGGCCGAGGGGCAATTCCGTGTCGCCTATTATTACTATGTGAAGGGAGACCGGCGCGCCGCTGCGGGTCGTCTGATGCCATTGGTTCACCGCTACCCGCTCTACAGTAAGTCGGATACGGCGTTATGGATGCTGGGAGATGTTCTCGAGAAGAGCGAACGCAAAGACTTGGCCGGAAGCTACTACGCGCAGATCGTCAAGAACTACCCGCTTTCCGTGCATGATGCTGCGGCGAAGGACAAGTTGAAACAGTTCGGAATGCCGGTGCCGCAAGCGGATCCGAAGGCGGTGGAATGGATGACTGCGGAGCAGAACACGCCGCGCCCAAAGGAGACGGCACTGCACCGTTCGAAGGATATGCTGCACAGTGCGCCGGACGTGCATTCTGCTGCAGCTCATGGCTTGCCGAATCTTGAACCAGACGACGAAAGCACCGGCGACATTCTGGCGGGAGGCAACCACTCTAATCTGGGCACTGGCAGCTCCACGGGAGCGGTGGTGGAAGTAGTCAAGCCAGGGGAGTCAGCACCGGCCGGAACACCCACTGGGAGTGACGATGCGAATACCACCGGTGGCAGCGACACTACCGGAGGCGCAACAACCGGCGATTCGCAAACGGCGGCGCCGGTAACAGGAACTGCGCCTGCGGGTACTGCGGGACCCGATGCCAAGACTGGGGCGACTGGCGACGCGGCGGGAAGCGCTCCGGCGGGCGGAAGTCCGGCGGACGGCACGGCGCAAGATGGCTCCACCAGCGCAAACACCGCAAAAGCAGACAATACCCAGGCCACTTCCGCGGATTCCACGCAGAAGGATAATCAGAAAGAGTCCAGCAGCAAGAAGAAGGGACTGCGGAAAATCTTGCCCTGGTAGCGATAAACCACAATTACACAACAACAGAAATTACCGAGGGGTGCGGAGGGTTCGCACCCCTTGTCCGTTGGTACAGGTGACGAACCGGAACAAGCATGTCTACTTCCGACACATACCCGGACCGCTTTAATTGACGGCCCCAATGCCGAGTGCTCCAATGGGATTTGAGTCGAGCGGTTTGGGCAACATCTGCTGCCCGGAGGACGTTCGGTGGCCAAGATACTGGTGGCGGACGATAACAGCAACATTCAGAAAATGGTGGGACTAGCCCTCAAGGATCAGGGCATCGACGTCGTTGCCGTCGGCAATGGCGAAGCGGCGGTTCGAAAAATTTCCGATATACGTCCGGACCTCGTGTTAGCCGACGTGTTCATGCCCGTTCGCAATGGCTACGAAGTCTGCCGGTACGTGAAAGAAGACTCTTCGCTGGCGCACATACCGGTGATTTTGCTAGTGGGCGCGTTTGATCCACTGGATGAACAGGAAGCGCAGCGAGTTGGCGCAGACGGGGTATTGAAAAAGCCATTTGTGCCGCCTGACCCGTTGATTGCTATGGTCAAGTCCGCTCTGATTCGCGCAGGCGTTCCGCTCGGGCCGGCTCCGAAGGAACAAGCCCCGCCCGCTCCTCCGCCGCGTTCGACTGCGGAAATTCTGAACGCAGGGGTTAGTTCGAAACTTGCCGCACTTTCCTCGCCTAAGCTGCCCGACGCGATACCGGAACCGTTGGAAGAACTGCCGATTTCTACGCCACATCTGAAGATTGCCGCGGGCAGCGAACCATTGGCTTTTGGCAGCCTGCTCACGCCAGATACCGAAGATGCCGCGACCACCGCCAAGCCCATGATCGACCTCTCCGCGAAGAAATGGCTCGAAGACACCGACGGGGTTGAGGAAGAAAAAGAAGAAGAGGAAGAAATACCCCATGGCGGGTGGCGCCCAGGCGGATTGGACGAAACCCTCGAACAGCCGTCGGCTCCAGCCCACACCGGTCCGGATTGGCGAGAGGAAGCGTTCCACGGAAATCCTCCAGCGGACCCGTTCTCGTCCAATCATTGGGCTGCGTCGCTAGGCCAGCCACAGCGTCTGGAAGCTGCGGAGTCACAATCCATCGCGGTTGCCACCGAAACAGCCAAACCCCTGGAGAGTCCCGCGCCCTTCACAAGCGATGCGTGGACCGCGGCAATGACGGGGATGGAAGAAAAGATTGCGGAACTCCGGAATGCTGAGCTGGCTAAGGCAGAAAACGAAACGGCGCCAGAGATTCAAGCTGGAGCGGTCGAGCACATCGCGCAGGCGGAGACGCCTGTCCACGGCCAGCCCACGGAAACTCTGCCTGCTGTGGAACCGGCGCATGTAGAGTTGGCGGCGGAACCTGCGAATTGGGCTGCGGTTCCCGAGACAGCGTGGGAATTGGAAGCCAAGAAGGCTGCTCAGTTGGCATCCACCTGGGACGCTCCCAAGTCCCTTGGACCTGACGACACTCAAGAGATTCCAGCCTATTCCTCGGAAGCGGCCGTCGAACACTCCGAAACCGCTACGACCGCTTTTGTGGAACATTCGCCCTACTTGCCGGAGCCGATACCGGAACCAGTGCAGCATGTCCCCGAAACCGAAGTAAGCGCGCCTGAGGCCAGCCAGAACGCCGAAGCTATTGAGCCAAAGAGTTGGGAAAATGCCTGGGAAGCGCCGGCGGTTCCACACAGCGATGCCTTGACCGAACACGTCCATGCGGTTGCCGCAGATACTGCGGAGCAGCTAACGCCTGCGGCGGCGGAGACGGACACAGCGGCAGCGAACGTCAACATGGATGAACTGGTCGCCAACGTACTTAAGAAAATGGACCCTGAGGTACTGCAGAAGGTTACGCGTGAAATTCTGAAGCCGGTGATTGGAGCATTGGTTCGCGCGGAGATCGAAAACAAGAAATCGTAATTCCTGCAGCATTGCAGCGGGCGCTGAATCCTGGTGACCCTGCTTCGAGTTCACATTTTGATTTAACGCGCCATAATACTTTCTGATTGGAAATTCCTATCTTTACATTCGATACCCACGGAATGCTCTTAAGCCAACAATTCTGTTCTCTTTAGTGTGATTCTGGTGCGTGGTCGTTCATTGACGACCCGAGGCGCCTGCCCGTATATTCAAAGATTACCTTGCCTGCGATGAGCTTCACCTTGCGTGCGCAGGGGGATCTGGCGATCTCTTCTGCCGCCAGAGGATTGAGACGAGGACGGAATGGCTCGAGAAATAGCCAAAGCATACGATCCCAAACAGATTGAACAGCGCTGGGCCGACTATTGGGTAAAGGAAGAGCTGTTCAAAGCGGATGCTAGCGCTTCTGGACCGGTCTTTTCGATCGTGATCCCGCCTCCCAACGTTACCGGCATGCTGCACATCGGGCACATGCTCGATCACACCGAAATTGACGTGCTAACGCGTTGGCACCGGATGCGCGGCTACAACACGTTGTACCTGCCGGGGACGGATCACGCGGGAATCTCGACGCAACGCGTGGTAGTGCGGCAATTAACGCATGAGGGGATTCATCATCGCGATCTGGGGCGCGAGGAGTTCGTCCGGCGGGTGTGGCAATGGAAGGAAGAGAGCGGCGGCACCATCCAGAGGCAGATGAAGCAGATCGGGGAATCGTGCGACTGGTCGCGGGAGAGATTCACGCTGTCGCCGGAATTGTCGCGCGCGGTCCGCGAAGCGTTTGTGCGCTTGTACGAAGAAGGATTGATTTATCGCGAAAAGAGAATGGTGAATTGGTGCCCGGGCTGCCGAACGGTACTGAGCGACCTGGAAGTGATCCACGAGGAGAAGCAGGGACACCTGTGGTACATCCGTTATCCGATTGCGGGATCAAGCGAGTTTCTGATTGTGGCGACCACCCGCCCAGAGACTATGTTGGGCGACACAGCGGTGGCGGTTCATCCGGAGGACGAACGGTACAAACATTTGATCGGGAAGAAGGCGGTGCTGCCGCTGATGAACCGGGAAATTCCCGTCATAGCCGATGAAATGGTGGATCGCGAGTTCGGTACAGGCGCCGTGAAAATCACGCCGGCACACGATCCGAACGATTTCGAGGCAGGCAAACGGCACCATCTGGATTTGATCGATGTGATGACCGAAGACGCACATATGAACGAGAACGCTGGTGCGTACCAAGGCCTGGAGCGATTTGCCGCTCGGAAAAAGATTGTGGAGGATTTGCAGGCCCAGGGTTTCCTCGAAAAAATCACTGAACATATCAACGCCATTGGGCACTGCGAGCGCAGTCGAACGATTGTGGAGCCGCGGGTGTCCACGCAATGGTTCTGCTCCATGAAACCCCTGGCAGAACCCGCCATTGGGGTCGTGGAACGGGGAGAGATCCAAATCATCCCGGACAACCGCCGGGAAGAATATTTCAACTGGATGAGAAATATTCGAGACTGGACGCTTTCCCGGCAACTGTGGTGGGGGCATCGGATTCCGGCATGGTACTGCGGGAGTTGCAGACACATTATTGTGGCGCGCGAGGAGCCGACGGCATGCCCGAAATGTACATCCCAGGACCTGCAACAGGATCCGGATGTGCTGGATACCTGGTTCAGTTCGGCGCTGTGGCCGTTTTCCACCTTGGGCTGGCCGGAGAATACTCCCGACTTTCAAAAATATTATCCGACCAGTTTGCTGATCACCGGCTACGACATCCTGTTTTTCTGGGTGGCTCGGATGGTCATGATGGGCTTGCACTTTACAGGTAAAGTGCCGTTCCACGTGGTGTATCTCCATTCACTGGTGCGTACTGCCAGCGGAGAGAAAATGTCCAAGTCCAAGGGCACCGGGCTCGATCCAATCGCGCTGAACGAAGAATATGGCACAGACGCGATGCGCTTCTGCTTGGCGTCCATGGCTGCTCCCGGCACGGATATTGTCCTATCGGATGATCGTCTGGGCGGCGCAAAATCGTTCGCGAACAAAATCTGGAACGCCGCGCGCTTCCTGTTTGTTAACCTGCAAAAGTTCGAGCAAGGCGGCATTTCGCTGGAGGAACTGGCGGATCCAGCTGTTCGCGCCGAGGCACCGCATGCCTTCCAGGGACAAATTCCGCTGGTGGACCGTTGGTTCTTCGCGCGATTGGCCGATACGATAAAAACCGTGGACGACGCGCTGGAGACATACCGGTTTCACGAGGCCGCGCAGAGTGTGTACCAGTTCTTCTGGGGCGATTTCTGCGACTGGTACATCGAATGGGTCAAGCCGGAACTGCAGAACGCCGATCGCGCCCGGGCCACCGTGGCATGGCGAAATTTGTTTGCGGGATTTGATGCGGCACTGCGGCTGCTGCACCCGTTCATGCCCTTCTTGACCGAAGAGTTGTGGCATCGATTACCGCAGAAACCCGGGGCAAAATCGATTGCGCTGGAGGAATACCCGCGGGTGCAACGATCGTGGAAAGACGATGATGCCATTCGGCAGTATGGACTGGTGCAGGAAATTGTGCAGTCCTTACGCACCATACGCGCGGAGATGAAGCTGGACCCGAAGAAGAGGGTAGCGGCAGAGTTTTTCAGCGGGAATGCCTGGGCGCGTGGTGTGATCGCAGCAAACAAAGATGGTATTGTGCGCCTGGCGGTTCTGTCGGAATTGGCCGTGCTTTCACAGAAATTGCCCGAAGGTGGCGGGGCTACACGGTCCACCGCGGAATTCGACCTGCGGATCCCATATGTTGCGGATATCGTCGATGTCGCGGCGGAACGGACGCGGCTGAATAAGGAGATGGAAGGGCTGCGGAAGGCTATTGCGTCCAAGGAAAATCAGCTGACGAACGACACGTTTCGCAGCCGGGCGCCAGAGAAAATTATCGCGCAGATGGAAGAGACGCTGCAGGGACAGCGAATCGAATTGCAGAAGCTGGCGGAACGGCTGAAGCAGTTGAGTTTGGGCCCGGGCTAGAATCACAGCATAGCTCGAAGCGCAGGAAATGATGGGCCGAGCGCAAGTGAACCGGTTGACGAACGCGGCTATCTACAAACTATCGCGGTGAAATAAGGATGGGGAATGTGGGGGAAAACGTCCCCAAAATGTCGAACCGATGACGATGCTACTCCCTCGCCGACAGTTCCTTGGTTCCTCCGCAATTGCGCTCGGCGCAAGCTTGCTGGAAACGCTCTCCACTCCCATCTGGAAATGGAATCGCTCGGCAATTCTTGAGGCGAAAACCGTTCCCAACAAGGCGGCAACGTCGGCAGTGACCTTTGTGGACGTAGCTCGCGAAGCGGGGCTCACGATTCCAAATGTTTGGGGCGGTGTGAACCACAAGCGGCTGATCGTTGAAGCCAAGGGTAGCGGAATCGCCTTCTTCGATTACGACGGCGACGGATGGCTGGATATTTACCTGACCAATGGAACCCGGCTGGACACCGAGTGGCCCGCTGGCACCGCGCCTACTTCGCACTTATACAAGAACAATCGGGACGGCACCTTCACGGACGTGACCGAAAAGTCCGGGCTCGCACGAACCGGTTGGCAGACCGGTGTTTGCATAGGCGATTACGACAACGATGGCTGGGACGATCTTTTCTGCTGTTTTTGGGGACACAACATCCTGTTCCACAACAATGCCGATGGAACATTTACGGATGTGACCACCAAAGCCGGGCTCTCGGAGGAAACTGTTCGCTGGAGTTCCGGGTGCACCTGGTTTGATTATGACCGGGACGGGCATCTGGATTTATTTGTCTGCAATTACATCAAACTAGATCCACAGAAGGTCGCCAAACCGGGAGAGGCCGCTTATTGCCAGTGGAAAGGAATCCCAGTGATGTGCGGGCCTCGCGGCCTGCCCGGGGATACCAATGTGCTTTACCACAACAACGGTGATGGAACGTTCACGGACGTTACCGAGAAAGCGGGCATCCTGAAGCCGGGGCCACGATATTCCATCACTGCTGTTTCCTATGATTTCGACAACGATGGCTGGCCGGATATTTATGTAGCGGTGGATTCCGAAGCGAGCCTTTTTTTTCGGAACAACCATGATGGCACCTTCACGGACATGGCGGTGGTGGCAGGTTGCGCGTACAACGAGAATGGCCATGAACAATCCGGCATGGGCGTCGCGGTCGGCGACTACGATTGTGACGGCTGGTTGGACATTTTCAAAACGAACTTTGCGGACGACACCTGCAATCTTTACCACAACAACGGCGACGGCACCTTCACGGACCAGGCTGTTTCATCTGGAGTTGGAATCAACAATCAATATGTCGCCTGGGGTTGCGGTTTTATTGATTACGACAACGACGGCTGGCCGGACATCGTGCAAGTGAACGGGCATGTGTATCCTGAAATTGAGGGGCACACCTTCAGACAAACGTTTAAGAATCCCCGCCTCGTGTATAAAAATCTAGGTGACGGAAGATTCCAGGATGTTTCTGCCGAACTGGGGTCCGGCATCAGCGAGCGCTTTTCCAGTCGCGGCGCTGCATTCGGCGATTATGATAACGACGGCGACATGGACGTGCTCGTCTTGAACATGAATGACATCCCTTCCCTGCTTCGTAACGATGGCGGAAATGCCCAGAATTGGATCAAGGTGAAATTGATCGGCACTAAGTGTAATCGGACGGCCATCGGGGCGCGTGTGCGGGTAGTCACCGGCAATCACGCGCAGATTGATGAAGTGCACAGCGGTGGAAGTGTGATGTCCCAGTCCGACCTGCGTTTGCATTTCGGTTTGGGCAAGGCCCAGGTGATTGACGTCCTGGAAGTGAAGTGGCCCACAACACAACTGGTGGAACGATTCACGCAGGTAAAGGCCAACCAGATCCTGACGATTCGAGAAGGTAGCGGAATCGTTGCGGCCACTAAACGGGAAAAGAAGTAGTCGTCCGTCGGTCGAGTGCAATCACGACCCGCGGCCGTACCCCATCCAGTTAGCGCAGGCCGGGCTTAGCTTCGTATATAGGTCCGGCGACAGATTTCACTGGGAAATCAGGGGTTCACGCTGATTGTCTTGCCTGCGTACTGCACGATTTTATCTGGGGTTTGCGTGAGTCCTGCTCCCGCACCGTGACCGGCGCGAACGAATACCACGTGGAATGTGCGCGCTTGCAACATGCCAGGGAAGCTGCCAGAGCGATCGCCGATGGTCAGCGTATGAGATGCGTCGTCCCAGGAAAATGGAATGGTTGCGTAAGCACCCTTCTCGTAATTGTAGGAGTCGTTTTCGTCTTCATACAGCGTGAAGGAGCCGCTGGCGCCCTGATAGACGCGCAATTCCACTGGATCAGCCGGCTTTTCCGTTGCGTATTCGACATCCGGGCCGAGCGGCACGATGGAACCCGCACGAATAAACAAGGGAAGCCGCTCAATTGGAGCGGGCGCGTCGATTGCACGGCCGCCCTGCAGGGATGAACCCGTCCAAAAGTCGTACCAAGTCGTTTCCGGGAGATACAGGTGACGCAAAGTTGCACCCAGTTCGGTCACCGGATTCACCAGAATGGCAGGGCCGAACAGAAACTGGTCGGCTACGTTTTGCGCGCGGACGTCGGATCGGAACTCCATCACCAGGGGACGCATGAAGGTGTAACCTTCGTTGGTAACTTTCCAGGCCACGGAATAGATATACGGCATCAATCGATAACGCAATTGATCGTACGCCGTCAGAATTTTCTGCGCTTCGGGCCCGTACGACCAGATCTCGTTCTGATTGGTGGTCCGAGTACCGTGCGCGCGAAAAACAGGCGAGAAGGCGCCGAACTGGAACCAGCGAATATAAAGCTCTCGGTAGCTTGGATCAGCGGGATTGCCGGTAACGAAGCCACCGATGTCAGTGGTCCAGTAAGGTATCCCGGAAACCGATAAATTCAATCCCGCTGGAATCTGCCGGCGAAACGTTTCCCAGTTGGGATCGATGTCGCCAGACCAAACTGCCGCGGCGTTGCGCTGACTCCCCGCATAACCGGAACGCGTAAGGATGAATACGCGTTTCTGATCAGAGTCAGCACGCTGGCCCTCATACACTCCTGTGGTGGTAAGCAGAGGAAATTCATTCGCGTAGCGCGCGCCATTGCCGATGGCCACCTTGTGGGTAACCAGGATGTTAGTCTCCAGGTGTTCCGTCTCGGGTTCGGTGGTATCCAGCCACCACGCGTCCAGGCCAATTTTGAACAGCGCGTCGTCCATCAATTTCCAATAATATTTGCGGGCCTCGGGATTGAACGCGTCATACAAGCCCCTTCCCCCCGGATGGAACGCGTCGCTGACTTTCGTTTTGGCGATGAAGAAACCGCGCTTATCCATATCCTCGTAGACTGGTGATCCAGGATCGAAAAAAGGCCACACGGAAATCATCAGATGGATATGCTCCCGGTGAAGAGCCTCCACCATACCTTTGGGATCCGGATAATTTGCGTTAAAGACCGGATCGCCCATGACTTTCCACCAAAACCAGTCCTGGACCAAGTTGTCCAGCGGAATGTGCAAGTCGCGATACTTTTGCGCGATCGATTCCAATTCCTGCTGCGAGGCATAGCGGTTCTTGCATTGCCAATAACCGTAGGCCCATTTGCCAAACAGTGGCGCTTGCCCGGTCAGTTCGCGATAACTGGCGATAATCTTGTCGAAATCGGGCCCGTACAAAAAGTAATAGTCAATGGAATCGGCAACTTCAGAGCTGATATAGAGAGCGTGAACAAAACGGTTGTTGAAACGGCTGCGTGAGCCGTTGTTCCAGAAAATCCCGTAGCCATTACTGGAAAGCAGTACCGGAACGGAGATGTTGGTGTTGTCCTGCGAGATGTCCACCGATTCGCCGCGATAGTTCAGCACTCCTGCCTGATGCTGGCCCAGTCCGTAAAAAGCCTCCTGCGTGTCCCACATGTCCGTGAATCGTTCGGAGTGATAGGTTTTTTCGCCATTGATTTCGGTGGGCGTAAGCGTGCGGCTATTTTCTTGTGTCAATTTGTGACCGAACGAGTCATAAAAGACCATCGCACTATCGGAGCGGCTAATTGCAATTTTTAGCGTCGCCGTCGCTAACGAGAGTTTTTTTTGGTCGGCCGTATCGAGAGAGAATTGCGCTTGCGGCCAAGTGCTCTTGATCACCAAGAAATCCGGCCGTTTGGGCACATTGCGTTCCAGAGAGTAAGTTACGTGTACGATAGAGTCCGAGCACACTTGCAAGTGAAGGTACCCGTTTTCCAGCGACAACAACACGCCGTCAGGTTGCGCTTCCACGGTTTTCACGGAATTGAGAGGAAGCCATTGTGCCAGAACACCAGAACTTGGGACCACGCACAGGAAAAAGAAAATCAGCAGAAAAAGCCGGGCGGACAGTCGCATGATGCGTACACCCCAAGCCCTTCTAGGTCTGTGCTGCTTAACTCACGCGACTGTGGCATTCCCGTAGACGCTTTGTCAACCGGCCCTGATCATTGGCTTGTGGGATTCACTCGCAGACGAAACAAGGAATGGAACAGCAGGAGGAGGGAGCGATAGTCTTCCGCTCTCCCAGGCGCCAATTGCCGGGCATTCAGCACTATTACAACCGCAAAGAGCTCGTCTCCAACAAGGGCAGAAGAAATTAGCGTTCTTTGTGTTGCAACAATATTATCCTGAGTTGGCCCAGGCGAAGTAGACCACCGCCGAGCAGGAGGCTATCTTAAACTTACGCGCGTTGCGCTGGACGGCTCTTCGGCCGCGGGTGTTCCCTGAAAACATAGCTGGCGAAAATCCAGGCCGCGGTCAACCAGAAGAGATACACGCCGAACTGCGCCGTGGCTTCACGCCCAGTGAACATTAGGGCCAATCCGACGACCAGGAGCGCGTGCGACCATTTCATGGTTGCCTCGCTATACAAGCGTAGGAACAATCCAATGCCATGGCCATGGCGCAAACGTACCCCGCGCGATGGAACTTTCGTTGGATCCGCAGGTTCTAGTGGATAGGGTTACTGCCGAGGGCTCGGATCATTCAATATCGTCATCGACGATTCATTTGAGGAGTATGCGGCAGCGCAGGAAGCTTTACGGCGCCAAGGCCAGCGATGTCATTTTGCCAAGGGCAATGGCAAGCCAAATATGCTAGGTGCGGAGAAGGATATAAGCGTGATCCACCGCTAGTCGTTCAGCAACCGATCGTCCGGTCACAACAGCTCCGTGCGTTTGGAGTCATCACATTTCTGTATCGCATACTAAATTCAGGAGTTGCCGGAGTTCGTTTTGTGATTTCGGGTGATCCTCCCCAAAGCCGACGACTTTATATAAGTGCAGCTCCACCGCAACGGCTCGGCAATTCTATCGTTTGCAGGGCCAGGACGTTCACGACGTGCACAATGTACAGCGACACTTTTCGCCACCATTCCGCCTGATACCACAAACATCGCTACCACAACAGGCACGGCTTTCCATTGGCTCATTTCACCGACTCAATAAGGCTTTCGACACGGCTTTGACACAACTCGCAGTCGGCATCCGTGTGGTTTCCGAGCATTCCGTGAAAATGGAGTGCATGAATGCGTTCTTTGTTAAATTTCGAGAGCGTAAGTTCCCGTGAGCGAGAACCGAGCCGTTGCGTTTCAAAGCCCAAGGTTCGCAGTAAGTGCCCAACCGCTCGGGGTTGCAAGACCAGTGTTTCTCCCTGGCGTTCCAGTTCGTCATTCAACTTTTTCGTCATTTCCCCGACGCTCACGGTGGACTGTTTTCCGTGGGAGACCGCCAGCAGCACGGCGAGCAGCTCCACCTTGGGTGTCGACCATATCCCACGTGGAGCGAAATGCTCGTCGAGCAGATGATGCAAGTGTGCTCGCAACTCGGGATCGCCCACGACACAGGCTAGCAATGCACCGGCGGTCTCCCGTGCACGGGAAGGAATGTTGGGCACGGAAATCACAGCGTCTCGGACGGCGGCGTAGTGGAATAGACGATAGAATTGAAGCTGAGGCTGAAACTCGTCGGCAATGCGCTGCGCTTCGGTCGAATCTAGCCGTGCCGTCGGCCCCCAAGACTGCGGCAACTCAATTTCGAGTTCGGGCCATCCTGGGGCGAGCTCCGTATTGGACTCCTCACTGCAGAGAACCTTGTTGCAAGAGACCGGCAAAACACGTCCCTTTGCGACGATTTGCGCATCGCCGCTAGTGGTCAGCAGAAATCTCTGGAATTGCGGGTTGAGCTCGCAATGCTCGAGGAGCAAGGTCGGAGCAATCTCCATAGGCAGCGAGGAGATGGCTGCTACGGATACTTCGGAAATTGGAAGTGCCCGCCGCAGCAAACATTGCAGCAGGCGCAGCAGTTGCCGACGTTCGGGGCCGGGCGATCCGATCAGCGCCATGTTGAGACGAACTGGCGCTAGATCAGCAAACCAGCTGGCCAGCACGGCTTGAGCTAAAAGAGACGCCTCGGTGTGCGGCAGTCCGCCAAATTTCTCAATGAGCGCACATAGCGAATTAAATAGCGTCCTGGTGGATTTGTAATGCTGCACCGAAGCGGGAAGATAAATGGCACGTGTTAGGGTGGCATCGACGGTTTCCGCGATATACTGGATGTCTCTTCCTTCTTGCGAATATCCCGTACCTAAGCGGATTGGGGCTACTTTTCTCCTTTCCGCGCCTTGTTCTTGGCCCGCCGCCCCTGTGGGCGCGCCAGCGAGGCATCTTCGGCAGACTTTGAATATTCGGCGGAGTCCGATTTCCTAATAGGTGCGACTTCCGCCGATGCCGTGCGTTGTTCTTGGTTCGTTGATTCGATCTCTACGGACACACATGAAGGGGGGCGCCCGGCTCAAAATTTGCGCGGGCGCGAGTTTACTCGTCGAGAAGTAAATTCCACCAATTTTCCAGATTTCGACTGATGGCGGGCAGGACTTCCGTCCCGACTTCGTTGCGTCCGTACTCGACGGCGGAAATGCGACTTGCAAACGTGCCCTATTCTTTGTTCTTCGCCCGGGGGCGAAGCCAGAACGTTTTCCAAGTACTTGTGACCCTCGTTATCGTATCGTCTACGTTAATCTTGAGAAGCAATTCACAGATTTGAGAAAAGACTTCAGTGTATCTATGGAAATAAAACTAGCTGAGCTTACGCGGTCGAGAAACACCATCACTTTTGTGTCGGGTTGGCCATCCGCGGAATCCAATCGATGGCGTTATCGTGGTAGAGCTTATGGAGAACAGACTCCGGCAACTGGAGGCCTTGGGCCTTTCGCCCTTGAAACTCGACCGTTTCGTTCGTAGAAAAGTACTTCCAATCCCGCAGGTAGGTTGACTCCCACTCTTGCAGGCCATCTGAATCTCCTTTTCGTCCATACTCCAAATCGGTGCCGTAGAGGACGCGATCCTGGTACTTCAGCAAGAAGGCCCGTACTTTGTCGCGCGGTTGAAGCGCAAAGTACGCTACGCGGGCGGCCGTGTCCACGGCAAAGTTGGGATAGCGATCGAAGCGTTTCGCCATTTCGTCCACGTCCACTTCCATGCTGCCAAGATGCGCCCCTATGACACGCAACGCGGGATTCTCCGCCAGCAAGTGGTCGCGACCCGCTAGTATCTGCTCTTTGGAAGGACGATCGGTCTTGCCGTACATGTACCACTCCGCATGCTCTTTGTAATAGTCGTAATCAGGGCTTGCCGGGTTGGGAGGCTCCCAACAGGAATTTGGCTCCGCCACGTGAGCGATCAGCGTCATATTGTGTTCGGCGATGGCCCGGTAGATGGGCGCAAACGCGGCATCGTCCGGCATCACAAATTTACCCTCCGGAGTTTTGAGCTCCATGCCGATGTTTTTCCAGATTTTCACGGCCACCGCTCCGTTCTTTGAATCTCGATCCAGTTGCTGGATGGTGTCCGCGGCAAAATGGGGAGAGCGAAATTTGAATGGATCGAAAGTCGTGCAAAAGGACACATGATCCTTGGAAGCGCGAGTTACAGCCAACACGGAGTCGATCTGGGCCTGCAATTTCGGGAACGAGGGCTCTTGGTCCGTGTAAACGCAGATGTCCACCAGGTGCAAGTGCAATCGGTTCAGCATCGCATGGAAGGCTGAATCGTTCTCAAAAACGTGCGTGTGCGTGTCAATGGGATCCAGTGCGGCAAACCGTTTTAACTGGTCGTCCAAACCCTGAATGTTCTGCTGGGTTAAACGCGATGCGAATGCGAATCCGGATACACTGAATAGCCAAGGCAAGCTTGCGAGCGTAATTAATACGCCGATCGTGACGAAGCCGGACAGTTTCTTCACGGTTCCTCCGTGGGTGCCTTGATAATGCCACTCCAGCAGATTCTAGTTCAGAAACGACGAGAGCAGGTTTCGTGGCGTTGGTGGCCGCGGATCATAGTGCCCAAACCTGCGGCGGCCGACAATTTTTAGTTCCTAGCCCGAATATTGGAACTAGCTTGGTTGGGATGTGTTGCAAATTGGACAACTTGCCTACTTCTCGTTCGCCAGGGCGGTAACCTGGGTCCGTGTTCGCAATATCTCACCCAGAAGAAACAAGTCTGTCAGCAACGCACGAAGATGACTTGAAGCGTTAAGATTGTCGATCAACTGAGAACTGAGTGCGGGTTGCGCGAGAACCAAGGCGATGGCTGCTTCCGAGTCGCGCGCGTCGTGTTCCAACACGGTACAAAACGCCTCGTAATTCGCAGATGGCTCGAGTCTCTGATCCGCTATAGCTCGTTTGCAACTTTCTGAAAGTCCGTTTATGGCTTCCCTCGCTCGCTCGAGATGCTCGCGAACTTGATGGCCCGCCGAACTTCCTTCATCGCTCGGCAAGCCCTGCGCCGCGTAGCCCAGGAGGAATTCGTAACATTCTTCGATAACATCCGAGCGTTGCAAAAACTCAATCGCCATCGGCCATGCCCCTCCGCTTGGATAGGTCTGCGATGACCCATCGTGTGGGGTCATGTTCCTTCAGATAAAACTCGCGACTCATCGAGCCAACAATCATCGATGCGGTAATCGGCAACTTCTCTGGCCGAACCGCAAAATAGACATGAACGATAACCAGGGTGATCAGTCCCACTCCAGCCAGACCATGCAGCACATACAGCATTCCCCAGGTCATGTCGTTGAACAGGTAAGGATTGCGCGGGAAGAATATGGTACGCACCCGAAACATCATGCATATGCCGGTTACGATTACCGCCAGGCCCGTCAGCATGACTACACCATGATAGAGCTTGTTTTCGAGTGGATATTTAGCAAACTTCCGCGGCAGACCAGTGGGTCTTCCGAGAAAACGTTGAAGCCGTCCCCAAGCATCTTGGAGATCGGTGCGATCCGGCCAGATGGACCAGAAATCCATGTAAAGAGTAGCGTGGACGATGTGAAAGAGGATCGAAACAGTCAGAACCGTGCCGGCAATCCAGTGATAGGTTACCCAATTGAACCGAATCCCGACCTTCGGCAGAAACGCGGTGAACAGCAATACGAACATGGCCGCCGCCATGATCCAATGGAACAATCTTGCGGCCAGGGAATGCCGGGGGATGCGTTCGGGCAAGTGGACAACTTCCGGACATGCAACGAACTCCTTGTCCTTTGCGAAATAACGAACGTAAATCGCGTGGACGATCAGAAATACCAGGCCGGCAATCAGCGCAACCCAGATCAGGAACCAGGCGATGTGAATCGGGACTCTTTGTCCGAACGGATTCGTTGCCCACTCTAGGATGCCCATGCCGCCTCCTCAACTCCGCCGACGGCGCGCTTCACCAGGTTTCGCATGAGTGGAACTTTGTACGCGTTGAACTGCAAAGGGACTGCTCCCTGCACGGCAAGGTTTCCCGCCGCTTTCCCGGTAGCCGCATTCCGCGGCTTGCCGCGCACCGAATCTTCGACCGCCTTCAGCCGTAGTGGCCGGGCGGCGACGGCATTCACCGCAATCCGAATATCCTGGATGCTATTTCCCGATGTCCGTATGGCCGCCGCAACATTCATCAACGGGAAATCCCAGACGTTGCGATCCCGAATTTTCTCGAAGTAAAAGTCTGCCTGAGCCCAGGTTGAAGGAATGCGGATCGCGGTCAGAAGATAGCCGGGCTGCAGAATGTTCATGCGGGTAATCTCGAGAGCTGGGCCCACGAAATAATCTTCAGCGTCGATCACCTGCTGGCCCTTTGGCGTCATCAGCACAAACTTGGCGTCCAGTCCGATGCAAGCCGGCGCAGTGTCGGAGGGATTCACTGCGACGCATCGTTCCGCTTGAAGGATCGCGTGTTCGCGGTTTCGGCCCACCGGCGTGTCGGCGTAACAGATATTGCCGCCGGCCCGATAACAAGGCCAGCCTGCGCGGTAGTACCAACAACGCGTATCTTGTGAGACGTTCCCGCCGATGGTGCCTTGGTTGCGAATCTGCGGTGACGCGACGAGCTCGGCCGCCTGCGCCAGTAGACCATATTTCTCGCGTATCACGGAATTCTGCGCCACCTCAGTGAGTGTGGTCATGGCGCCAATTTCCATCCCGGCCGGCGTTTCCCGAATTCCTTTCAGCCCATCGATGCCGCTCAGATCCACAACTATCTTAGGCTTACGGATGCGATCCTTTAGCCAGTCCATGCTGTCGAGTCCGCCGGCCAGCACCAGCGCGTCGTGCCCGTTCTGTTGCAGAAGTTTTTGTGCGTCGGCAACAGAACTCGGCTGGTACAACTGGAATGCCGGCATGACATCTCGGATTATGGCCATGGTGCCCTCGTTTCAACCGACTAAATGTGCGCGGTCAGCGGGTCCTGCATTGGCCGGCCCGCTTCGAGCGACGTAAGAATGGTGTCGAGATTAACCGGAGCGCGGCGGAAAATATCATCGCCGAGCGCGTCCGATAGTGCATTCAAGATCGCCCCGCAACCGCCGCCCACGGGAGGTTCGCCGATACCGCGAGCTCCCACGGGCGTCTCCGGATCAGGAATATCGAGCGCAGCCCACTGCATGTTGGTGGGTACGTCGAGGATGGTCGGCGGTTTGGTGTGATAGAAGCGCAGCGAAAGGGTATGCCCGTAATGAGGATCGAAAACCCACTTTTGGCCGATCGCGTGGCCTATGCCGAGCGTCGACCGGCCGAGGATCTGGCCGGACAGCGCCTTCGGATGGATAACGGTACCCACATCCGCGACTGCGAGAAAGTCTGTGATGTGATATTTGCCGGTTTCGGTATCAACCTCAACTTCGGCGAAGCTGGCCACATACGAGAAGGTTTGCCCATCATGCGCATATTTATCTTTGGCCGCAGCCACCAGACCTTGTCCGGCCAGAGCAGCGATGGACGCCTTGGTGAACCTATTCACATCTTCAGAAGGTTCATGGCCGTCGTATTTTCCACCGAGTTCTATCGCGCGCTGCGCAGCTTCTGCCAGCGTCATGCTTCGGCCACCGCCTTTGCGGAAGACGCGCTCGTTAGCCACTTCGTACTGCTCCGGCTTGCCGCCCAGAGTCTTTGCCGCAATTTCCTGGAGCTTCTGCTTGCCATCCATCGCTGCGGCATGGGCTGCACGCGTCATGGCATGGGTGGTCTGGCTTCCCCCTGAGACGCACGTCCAAGGGAGATTCTTGGAGGTGTTACCCCAGGTCACATCGCACCTCTCCCAAGGTACACCCAGAACTTCGGCAACGACGCGATGCACGTCAAGCAGAGACTCAGTGCCCAGATTTCCGATACCCGATTGAATTGCGACACGGCCGTCTGGCTTGATGACGAACAGGCCGTCGTACCCGATCGACCCGCCCACAAAGCAACTCGACGAAACACCTACGCCGCGCACCTTGGTTCCGGCCCGCTTCGGTCGCGCGATCCGTTCCTTCCATTGGAACTGTTCCGAGCCGCGGTCAAACGCCTCTTTCAGGAAGGCGCTTGTGGAGTGTATCCGCGTTCCATTTCTCATGGGTCCGACAGGGGACTTACCCTCCGGGCAGTTCATTCTACGTATATCGACCTGATCCAAACCGAGTTTGCGCGCGGCCTTGGAAACGATCGTTTCCATAATCACGATTCCCTGCATGCCACCAGGTGAACTCTGCGCCCCGCGTGGCGGGGTGTTGGTGAGAACGGTGGTGCCGCGCCAGCGCATCGCGAGAGGCTGGTACAACAGCGAAACAATGTTTCCGGAGGTGTTCGCGTCGCCGACGGCATCATAAGGTCCGTTGTTGCAAATGACGAACATGTCGAGCGCCGTAATGCGTCCATTATTGGCGAACCCGACTTTCATCCGGCCATGGAAACCTGGCCGCGCTCGACCGATGAAATGCTCTTCTTCGCGGCTGATCCGCAACATCACGGGCGCATTTGCTTTCTTAGATAAAAGAACCGGGATGATCGCAAAGATGTAGCCTGTGGCCTTGCTGCCGAAGCCCCCTCCGGTGTACTCGCTGATAAGCACGATTTGATTCGGATCCATGTTCAACCAGCGGCCTAAGCTCGCTAACGTTTGCACCGTGCTTTGCGTGCCCATGTGCACGAACACTTTTCCATTCTGCCAATAGGCCAGAGTGGTGCGCGGCTCGAGAGTCTCGTGGCTGGTATCCGGAGTAACAAAGGTCTCGTCCAGAACCAGCGTAGCGCTTTTGAACCCGGCATCCAGATCGCCGACTACCCACTCGTCCTGGGCCTTCCCCATCGGCAGGCGTCCGTGTTGGGCTTCCGCGAAGTCGGCTTCGGTCCATTTCAGTTCGCCGATCTTCGGAGGGGGTGGGCTGGGCGGTCGCTCTCCCGGTTTCGGCTGTGGCATTGGTGGTCTGACCCAAACGTTTCCACCGATGCGCGGGTTCGGTCCCCCTGGACGCAGAGTGTCTAAGGGATCAATTGCGAAAGGAAGAGGTTCGAACTCGATGTTGATCGCCTCGATGGCTTCCGCCGCGGTGTATTCATCGACGGCCGCAACCGCCAGCACGGGCTCACCGTGGTACAGAGGCTCCATGGTCAGGGCTTTTTCCCCCAGCAGGTTCGCCTTGATCACGGCACCCAGGTCAGTGACACTGTCGGCTGGCGCCGGCAGATCGTCCTGCGTGAGGATTGCCTTGACGCCCGGCATGGCCATCGCCTTGCTGACGTCCAAATGTTTCACACGCCCATGCGGGACAGGGCTCAGCAGCAGCTTACAAAACAACATGCCATCGACGCGGAAATCCTCAGCGTACTTCGCTTTTCCTGTTACCTTCGCGTACATATCGGTCGTGGGATAGTCCTTACCGATCAGTTTGTATTGCGGTCCGAATTTCTGCGAGTTGGGTTTCCAGTCTGAGTTAGACATGTTGCGCCTTCCTCATGTTTTCCGCGCCACGCATCATGGCCGTAAGGATTTTTTCGTAGTCCTGACAGCGGCACAGATTCCCGGAAAGTCCGTGCGCCATCTCGGCTCGAGTGGGGTGGGAATTCGTCTTTAGAAATCCAACGGCGGACATGATGAATCCGGACATGCAAAACGCGCACTGGAATCCCTGTTCATCAATGACCGCTTGCTGAACTGGATGCAGCTTGCCATCCGCGCCCGCCAGTCCTTCGATCGTGAGGATTTTTCTCCCGCGCACGGTGTGGGTCAAAACCGAGCAGGAGTAATGGGGAATGTCATCGAGCAAAACCGTACAGGCACCACATTCGGCTCGATCACACCCTAACTTCGTGCCGGTAAGTCCCAGCTTGTAGCGTAGCGTCCACGCGAGCGTTTCCTGCTTCGCGACATCGACCCTCCGCTGCTGGCCGTTGACGGTGAGAGTGATCAGGCGCTCGCCGAGTCCAGGTGGCTGTTGGCTTAGGAGCGACGACGTCCGGAACAGATACGCGGCGGATGAGGCAGCCGCGCCTCCGGCGATGACGCCCTTGATAAAGTTGCGACGGGAAACCCCGTTCGTCGTTGGGTCTAGCGTGACTTCTAGCTTGTCATCCATGCCAGGTCACCTCCCCTGCTGTCCGTCTTCGTGATCCCAAAACCCACGCAACCGAAGCCATATTCCGCCATCCATGAGCAAAAAAAGTCTACTCCTCTGCCGTTGCCCGCGCCATTCCGTTTGCGGATCGGGTGGGAGGCTTCTGCGAAGCACATTTCGTAACTGTTGGATGCGCTTCCTGATTGTGTGGCCCAATTCCCTTCCCACCGCGCTTGGCGGCGGCCAAACGCGGTCAGTCCTAAGAAGCCAACTCCCTGAATGCAGACAACTTAATTCAGTTCGTTTTGCAGTTTTCAGGTTTTACGTGCGAAGCAGGTGGCAACAAAGCAAGATACCGCTAAGCTCGGGTACGGGTTCTCCCTTCCGCTCTGCGAGGGCCCTCGATAAACTCAGCGCCAACCGCCCGACAGGCATAGCAGCAGCCCTAGAACGCAGGAAGGCAGCCACCAATTGGAGCCCGATGACGATCGGCTTGGGGCGCAACAGAAGCCAATATCCGCGGTCGGTGGCCAGATTCCTAGCCGGGACTGATGGTTCAAGGCTCCATCTTTTCACAGGGGTGCTACAACCTCTAAGAAATCCGCTGGCATCGCGCAGTTATCTATCTCGGGAGGTAAGCCCGTCGGGATCCCCGGGCTTCCGTTGCCATTATTCCTCTTGATGTCTCGAAGGACGGAAGCGAGCTTCTTGTCAGAGATGGCCAAGGAACTGGGGGACGGGGGCCGCTTTTGAGTCTCCCAATTCTCGGTGGCTCGCCCCGTCGATTGGGCGATATTGTCGCGCGGGACGCGGCCTGATCGTACGGCGACCCATTAGTCCGATCTGCCCGTTCTATAAAGGGGAGAGTCAAGAGAAAAAACATCTGCGGCGACTGGAAGGAGCAAAAATGTTTGCTGCGCTCTCCAGCCCATGTCCTGTTGAGAGACTCTGGGGTGTTCGCTCTTCGTAGATCCATTCTGTTATCGTGACGGCGCTTTCGGATTCTGAAGCAAGACAAGCTGCGTGGTTGAAACGTGTCAACCATAGTTCTATCTGAGGCTCAAGGCCTATAGCTTTTTCTGGTTATCCGAGGGGGCCTATAGTTTACCAAGAGACTCGTGGTGCTCGGAGCACACTCTCTGCCTAACGGGCTAATGGAGACTCACCCTCGAACCAAAGCGTCAGAAGAACTGAAAAGCCATCACCAGAAATAAATCCAGCAAAGGACGATTCTCGATCCGACGCTCAAGCTGCTTGTTGTTTCAGATGTTCAGCGTCGAAACAAACTCCTTTCTTCCAAACCAGCAAAGTGACGGCGGCGATCTTGCGCGCCAAGGTGAGCCGCGCCAAATGCGGTTTCACGCCTCGGCTGACGCAAGCTTGGTAAAAATCTTGGAAAGGTCCTGCGGTCGAGGCGGCTCGCGTCGCTGCACCCTTGAAGATATTTTTCAGATCGTGGTTGTGGTTGATATTGAGCCCGCGGACGGCCAGAACTTTCTTGGAGCGTTTGAACTGGCCACCGACGATGCGGTATTCCCCGCTGCGGTACGTCCGCAATGCCAAACCGCAGTAGGCCCACAGTTGTCGCTTGGTCCGGAAGCGGTTCGGTGTCTGCATCAGCGCAAGCAGCAGAACGGCGCGGATGGGGCCGATGGAGGGAATCTGCCGCAGCAACCTCATGTTCAGATGCTTCCGGCCTTCCGCCAATAGTTCTCGCCGCACGCCCTGGCGCAATACCGCTAAGGCGTCGAACTGCTGGTAATAGAGTTCCGCACGGCGGCGTACACCCACTTCCGAAATCTTCGCGAGCCATTCCGCACGGTAGCGCGGTGCGTAGACCTGCTTGCCGGCACAAGGAATGCCCCAGCTTCGGTAGATGGCCTTCAGCCGACTCATCACCCGCGTCAAATCACGAGTGATCGTAAGGTAGCTGCGTGCCAGTTCCTTCAGCGTGCGCATACCCTGTTCGCCGTGGTACACCGGGTTGAGCTTGTTTAGATACAGCAGCTCGGACAGCTTGCGGGCATCGATGCGGTCACTCTTGTTCCCAGCTTTCAACAGGGCATTCTTGCGCGGATCGCAGGCCACCACGCGGGTGACGTGAGGCTGGAGCAGATCGTACAACCACGCCGCCCAGGTGCCTTCTTCAAAGGTCACGTGCAAACTGCCGCGCAGGCCACCAATAAACTGAAGGATCGTCTCGGCTTTCGTTTCGAGAATGGCCTCCATCACCAAATTTCCGTGCGAATCCCGAACGGCCACCGAAATCGTTGCCTGATGCACATCCAGCCCAATATACTTGGCGTCATTCATGAGGGCGCTCCTTGTTGTTGTAGGCGTTGATACAGACGATCAAAACCTACTCCACTCGGGCGCCCTTTTATAATGCGTTTACCCGGACTTTGGCCCTAGCTCAACGTTTTGGGCAAATCCCGATATGACTTTCGGACTGTTATTTTTGACAATACCCACGCCCCGCGATGCTGTCTTAGCGTTCGGGCAGGACAAAAAGGACCTTGTGAGAGTCTGGTTCAAGGTCGATCAAGGCACAAAAACTGTGGTCGTGAAGACCACCGGTGGGACAGAGAAGACCTTCGACCACACCGAAGGCGCAGGGAAAGATATGGGCAAGGCCATCGACGCGGGTACGGAAAAAGGCGCCAAAGTCACGGTGTATTACACCGAAGACGCAGGGAAAAAGGTCGCCCACTTCTTTGAGATGTAAGCGAGCGTAACCGACGTTTACTAGACGCCGGATGTTGTTCCGCTTTTCATCTTCAGGGAGACCCACGCGATTATTTATTCCCTGGGGAGGGTCAAATGGAATCCGGCGCCAATTTGTCTAGGATCGAAAAGCGCAAGCAAGGAAAAGCACTACGCGAAAAGTGCCCACGGACTTCGCTTGCTGAGTGGAAACGCCGATCGAAATCACAGGACCCTATAAAGCTGCTCCAAGGGTCCGATGTCGACCGAATTCCGGGCCTTATCCCCCTCCGGTACGAGAGAATGTCCGAATCGCCTTTCAAATTCTTTAGGGGCGCGGCGATCATCCAGGCACAGGACCTCGCACATTCGGCCGTTTCGGGGATCACAGTTCAGGCGTGTGGCGATTGCCATCTCATGAACTTTGGGGGCTTCGCCACTCCAGAACGGGGTTTGGTTTTCGATATCAACGACTTCGACGAGACGTTCCCTGGTCCATGGGAGTGGGACGTTAAGCGGCTGGGTGCCAGCCTCGTACTTGCGGCGACAGATCGGAGTTTTTCGAAGCAAATTGCTAGAGATGTTGTTCGGGCTGCGGCTGCGTCCTATCGCAAACGGATGTCTGACTTCGCCGAAGAGACTGTCCTTAGGAGATGGTACTCACAAGTTAAAATCGAGGATCTTTTGGAGTTTTTCCGCAAGGATCGGAACTTCGTAAATCGTTTAAAACGGAAGCAAAAGTCGGCACACTCCTCAACCTCTGAGACTGTATTACCCAAGCTTACTGCGCTCGTGGACGGGCGCTGGAAAATCAAAGACAACCCGCCTGTCATCTTCCACTATCGGGACGAAAATCACGATTTCGAAAAGCGGCAACATAGGTTCAGAGAAGAATATAGAAAATCGTTGTTGCCAGATCGACGACAGCTGTTCGATCACTATCAATGGCAGGACTCTGCAATAAAAGTTGTGGGAGTGGGTAGCGTCGGCACGCGCTGCTATATTTCACTGTGTCTTGCCGACGAGGATGATCCACTGTTTCTGCAAATCAAGGAAGCAGGCCGATCGGTCCTGGAGTCGCCACGCGGCAAGAGCCGTTATGCGCATCAGGGGCTCCGTGTTGTCGAGGGTCAGCGTCTCATGCAAGCTGCTAGCGACATTTTTCTCGGATGGTTTAGCACTCCTCAGCACGATTACTACGTTCGTCAGTTCCGCGACATGAAAGTCTCGGCCGAGCTTGACGCCTTCAAACCTTCCACTCTCGAATCGTACGCAGTCATGTGCGGCTGGGCCCTGGCGCGGGCTCACGCGAAGGCCGGCGATGCGGCGATGATTGCGGGATATCTCGGATCCAAAGACACGTTCGATGACGCTTTGGTGCAATACTCCGTGGCCTACGCAGACCAGGCGGAGCGTGATTTTGCTGCCTTTAAGGCCGCTATTCGTTCCGGTCGACTCCGCACGAAACCCGACAAGGACAGTGGGCTCGAGTTTGTCCTTTAGACAGAAAGAAAGATCAAGGGTCCACCGGGCATCACGTCACGGGTGTATAAGGCGCAAAGCGGCTCCGAGGAAGGTGATACCGTGAGTGAAATCAAGCGACCCCTAAAGCAACGAGCCTTTGACGAGGCGAGAGAGGGCCTCCTGATCGCCCTCTACCTCTTTATCGTGTTCTCCTTGTTTGTCATCTATAAATGGGTGATTCTCGCCCAGAATCATATTGATTTCGCGCTGCATGGATTCGCACTGTTTAACGCTCTGTCACTCGCAAAGGTAATGCTCGTCGCCCAGGATATACCTTTGGCCGACCGGTTCCGGGATGCGCCGCTGATCTATCCGGCGCTCCTAAAGTCCTTTGTGTTCACGATTGTGCTTGCTTGTTTCAAAATTACCGAAGAAGGCGCTATGGGCATACTTCACGGCAAATCATTTCGCGAGAGTGCTGTCCTAGTTGCTGGAGCATCTGGAAAGGAGGAATTAGTTCTCGCGTCCCTGTTCTTCGTTATGCTTATTCCGTTTTTTGCCTTCACCGAGTTGCGGCGGGTTTTCGGTGCGGACAGGTTAATGGGAGCCTTTTTCCGTTCGCGACATCTGCAAAATGTGGCTGCCACGGGACCATAGCGCGTATTTAGGCTCAGTCAGTCTATGCATGGATACTAATCGGATCATTCGTATTCGCCGATGTTGCCTAAAACGCTGCCCATCAACGTTCTGGACATCTAACTTATTATTTCTCAAGAGAGTTGGTGAAGCGGTGGGGACTCGAACTCCAACCCCTTGATTAAAAGTTCTAAAAGGTACGACACAACACAAACGTGGCGACCACACCCGAGAGGGCTGGTTCCAGTTGTCTCCTCCCGGGAGCAACAAAAAGAAACACGGCAGCCTGGCGACCCAAGGCTCCAACGATGAGGATGTTCGCCCAATCTGTGCATGGCTTTGGTTCGGCCCGATTTGTAGGGATCTGTGTCGGAGGATACTGCTCAACTGGAATCGTTCGGTTCCGCTGCACAGTCCCCAGTGCCTGGACTGAATGGTCGGCTCAGCTGACGTCCGGACCGCGCGTCACCTCAATACTTTCAAAAGGAGCTCAAATATTTCCTGCATCGGCATAACCGTCGCGAGCAACGGCACGAGGGGGAGGAGACCAGCTAGCGCGAGAAAAATGGCGGTTCTCGGTTCAAAGGGAAAAGGTCTGGTCTGTTCGACGAGTTCGAAGTCGCGGCTATAGTTGGCAAGCGAGGTATTGTCGGGAGCGGAAAGCAATGAATCGTCGCCAGGATTGACTCCTTTGACCCATTTCTGATGATAGAGGCGCCCGAGCTTTCCGCCGAGAGTGCTGTACTCGTGCAAGGCCTTTCGCCTGGTCCGCAGCAATGCCGGCGCGAACATGAACAGTGGTCCGAGGAAGAGGATCAAAGCTATGACAATAAATGCGGCGACGGGAATTTTTAAGGTCTGAATGGGCACTCTATCGAAAAGAATCTCGCGGGCGAACACGCCGGAACCCGTGGCGGCGTAAGCGAAAATGAAAATTGCAAATAAACGGTGCGCCTCTCCCAAAAAACCAAGGCCTCCTGCCTGATCCGGATGCGTGGGAACCAACTGCAAATCGAGCTTCGACATTCGCCACATAAATCTGCACCAGATGAACGTTCTCCATAGCCACCGATAAACCAGGAATTGAAAGATCGGCAACGACACTAGTGCGTACCAATAACCCGCTAAGGAAAACCGATGACCCGATTCCGAACCTAATGAATTCCAGGTGGAGACGTTGGTGGAGAAGATCCGAATGGCCTCAAAAGCTCCGAAATAGGTTATTGCCAAAATGATTATTTCTGCCACGGTGGAATCCCGAAGCCGGAGGCCGTTAACAACAGCAGCGTCAAAATCCGGGTACTGATCCTCTCGAATCAGTCCTGAGGCGATGAATTGACTTGTTGCCTCGGCGATTCGTGGACCGATTACCACCTCCGCCACGATCAGGAGCGGAACAGCCAGCAGGAAACGGCTATAAGCAGCAGGGTCATAGAGGAAAGGAATCTTCACATTCGTGACGAGTACTCCCTGCACGGCCGAAAGAATCAGCAGTGGCAGCCAAGCAACCAGCGCGAAAATCATGGCCCTTCTCATGATGCGAGGGGCTCGATCTTTCATCAGTCCTAGGCGCAGCTGTATCCGATGCAATGGACCACCTTCGACAATCGAAAACTCTTTCGCATTTGGTTGGGAGCTCATATGGCCTCGGGCGTTCGCGAAATTTCTTCTGAGCGCATGTTGAACATCAGCTGAAGATCCCGCAGTTGCTTCAACCGGTTTGGGGAGTGTACTCGCATACCTCGCACATGGCTAGCGCGGAAATCTGACGGGAGCACAATGCGTGTGCCCGTATAGCAAATGTCGATGTCAAGGGGAAACGGGCCAGTGGGCCTTCACTCGTTTGTGAGTAAAAGCCAGTTTGGCCTCCTAATTCGTTGTGTCTCGCGTTCCGTCTATCGCGCCACCGTTAAAAGGTATTTTGGTCGTTTGTCAGCCTCAGATGGAGTATATTGCACCGAGCGCAGGAGCAGTCGCACTTGGTCCCCTTTCCTATTCGCTGATCTCACGCTCCGTTGTTCAGCGCCGCTCCCCGTGCTGGTCGCAGATTATGGCAACCGATCAGAGAGACTCTTTGCTGAAAATTCCGAGTCTAGGCTCTCAATTCCGAATCTATGCCCTGGTAAGCCTCATAGCCGTACTGTGTTACCTAGCGGCGAGATTAGGAGGGATGCTAGAAATACTTCCGCAGGCGGATTGGCCGCTTTGGCCGGCAAATGTGCTTGTGGTGGCTGTGATGCTAGTCATACCCCGCAGACTCTGGCCAGTGCTCATGGCGGCTGCGTTGGGCTCATTTGCGTTTTATAACCTGCAAGCCGGGCTGGCAATTCATTCAATTTTTTGGCTCACTCTATCTGATACGGTCGAAGTTCTCATCGCCGCATTTGGCCTCAGCTATCTGTTTGATGGTGTACCTCAGTTAAGTAGCATGAAGGCATTAGCTAAGTATTCGGTCGTCGCGGCGATCCTTGCACCATCCGCCGGAGCTATATTTGGCGCGCTTTCTACAAAAGGGCACTACTGGACGAGCTGGCGAATTTCGTTTTTTTCCGAAGGGATAGCGTATTTCACTATAATGCCGACCTTTTTGGGTTGGATTGTCCTAGCGCGGAGAGGGACACGCCCATCTCGTGCATCTTGCCTGGAAGCAACCATATTGCTCGCGTCGATCATTTCCTTGAGCTATTTCGCCTTTGCGGATCGCCGGGCCAGCACTCTGCCAGCGCTGCTGTATTTTCTCGTGCCATTTCTCCTCTGGTCTGCCTTGCGTTTTGGATCTGTGGGAGCTGGTACGGCGGCAACAATAGTTGCCTTCTTGTCCGTTTGGGGCGCGGCCCACGGACGCGGTCCCTTCACCGAAAAGGCCCCGATCGACAGCGTGCTGTGGCTCCAGTTGTTTTTGCTGTCCAGCGCGGTACCGTTCATGGTTCTCGCAGCCCTGGTGGAGGAGCGTAAACGAGGGGAACAAGTGCTTCGGGAAAGCGAACAACGCTTCCGGTTGGTGGCGGACACGGCTCCGGTGTTGATCTGGATGTCCGGAGTGGACAAGATGTGCAATTTTTTCAACAAGGGCTGGCTGAATTTTACGGGTCATTCGATGGAAGACGAGCTAGGCGAAGGATGGGCTTCGAGCGTGCACCCAGAGGATCTGCAGCGTTGTATCGGGGTATACGTAGCCTCGTTCGATGCGCGAGTCGACTTTGAGATGGAATACCGTTTGCGTCGTTTTGACGGCGAATACCGCTGGATCGTTGATTATGGGGTGCCCAGGTTTGAAGCTGATGGCAACTTTTGTGGCTATATCGGTTCCTGTATCGACATCACAGAACGGAAAGCTTCCACAGAGGAACTGCACGCTCTGACCGGCCGACTAATTCACGCGCAGGAGGAAGAACGCACCCGTATCGCTAGAGAGTTGCACGACGATTTCAGCCAGCGCCTGGCGATTCTGGGCGTTGGTCTGGTACAGCTATGGAAGGCGCTGCCCCAGTCAAACGTCGAAGAACGCGCTAGAATCCAAGAGATGATGAAGGGAACTAACGAATTATCGTCGGATCTCCACTCTCTGTCTCATCAACTCCATTCCAGCAGGCTAGAGCATGTCGGGTTGGTGTCGGCTCTGGCTGGTCTTTGCAGGGAAATTCGTGACAAGTATAAAATCGAGGTTCACTTTAACAAATGCGAGATTTACCTCGAGATCCCGAAAGACGTGGCCTTGTGTTTATTTCGGGTCGCCCAGGAGGCGCTTGGCAACGTCGTCAAACATAGTCAGGCCAAGAGCGCGCACGTTGAACTGGGTGCGAACGCGAGTGGCGTGAGTATCCGCATCAGTGATGATGGCAGGGGTTTTGACATTAACCGCCCTAAACCGGGAACTGGAATTGGATTGATGGGGATGAACGAGAGGATGCGTCTTGCGGGGGGAAGGCTCTTGGTAAAGTCAGGACTTATGCAAGGGACAGAGATTCTAGCCGAGGTGCCACTGCGTTCGCCGACGAATGAGACGCGGGCAAGAGTACAAACGGCCAGAGCATAGAGCTTAAGAAGGCTCGGATACCAGAATTCGAGCGAACCGAATACTAACAGGACCTTTTTTAATTGCCCAGTTGTCCTTCCCGGTGCATGCCTTCCAATTTAAGTAATGGCCTAATCCAGCTCTCAGGTTCCCATTCCATCAGCTTGGCAGGAGGGGAAGTCCACGATCCGTCGATGATTGAAGGTGGCGTCTCCTTGGGCCAATACAGCCGCATCATCAGGATGAATTGAGCCTTGGGCGCTGGCAGCCAATTGGCCTCTTTGGCCTTGCCCGGGGAGTCCGCTTGGACATAAAGGTCCACGGAGCCATCCCCGTTGGGGACAGACTTGCTGCGCGAACTGAGCGAATAGCGGTTGACGAGGTTGGGCACGAAGAAATATTTCGCGTCATACATGGTGATGGACCAGGAGCCGCCACAACCCTCTGGTACATCGTTTCCATGAATTCGATCCTTTCGATCCGGACTGCGGTTTCCTTATCCGAAGGTGCCGCAGACAGGAATTGGAATCCATTGTCAAAAGTGACAACGAGGCCGAAGGTTAGCTTCATGAAGCCCTGGGTCGGAGCCCTTGAGTGCGCACCGCTATGGAACCTCGATTGCCCACGCCACAATCTTCCAGCGATCTTTCTCGTGCATCCACAGCAGAAGGAGCGCAGGCGATTCCTCGTCTCCGAAATTCAGGCGGCTGGCTGTCGCGAAGTAGATGCCGTATTTCGCTTCGCTAGGTCTGAGTTCTGGAGTGCTGTCTGGAAGATGACGACGTTCGCATAAGAAGCTCCCCGCCATCTGATCGGGCACCGCCATGATCGCAAAGGCCTTCGAGTTATCGTGGTCTACCGGCCGCGCAAGTTCGTTCACCGGTGGTACGCTCGACATCATCGCTGACAAGCTCGGTTCACGAGGCACGTCTTCGATAGCTTCTTCCAGTGCAGCGCGAATGCGATCCGAGGGCTTTGTTCCATCCGTCTTTAGAGAACTCAGACACCCGTACGAGCGTTCCGAGACATAACTCATGGCCCCGGCCAAGTCCCGCTTCACGATCCACGAATCATAAAAATCAGTAATGTCCTTAATTGCTTTGGGATCACCTGCAATTCTCTCCGGCGCGGTTTCCGCAACTGCTGGGGTGATCGGCCTATGGGGCGTGATGTCGGCGTTGCCAGCGTCGAGTGCGCTGATGGCTACAATCCTCCAGTACTTGCGCTCTTCTACCCATAGGAGGTTAACCACGGTGTTCTGCCCTGCGACTTTCTCCCGGAATTCCGTGGCATAGAACTTCTCCTTGGACTTTTTAACGGTCTCCACGTTCAATTCGGGTACACACTCGCTCGCCAGGGCAAGGTCTGTTGGTACAGAGACCGCCCGGAATTCGGCAGGATACGCATTCTTCACTTCCTTTAAATCCGGAAACCATTTGTCGGCCGACTCGAATACCTGAGATACGGAACTCACGTCTCCCGCCGCTTGGTTTAGTTCGTCCATCGCTATCTTCAACCGCACACGAACCATGCCGGCTGCGACCGGCCTGTTCCTGGTTGCAGCGATCTCTTCCAGACACGAATAACTTCGGCGTGAAAAATAGGCGATTGCGTCATTGGGCTTCCGCTCAACCACCCAGGAATTCAGGAAATCATGTGCGGCCTCGTCAATGCCCCGATTCGATTTAACACGCGGGTTCAACGGCACGCCACTCGCGCTCCGTTTCTCCGTTTCTTCTGGAATCTTTCCGGCAGCACTTCCGAGCGAGAATCCAAATAGATCGCGCCACCAGCCATTCAACCCCTGCCAACGGCGGTCGTGCCGGTCCAGATTATCGCCAGCGCGTACGTCTGAATTTGCGGCGCTCAGGTGTCCGTTGAACAGCGCTTGAGGAAACTTCGATGAACGGTAGTCCACGTCAATATCGGCCATGCGGTGGTCCCGCGAAATGGATATTTGGATGGACGGCGGACCATTCTCAAGTCGGAAACAAATGGGAAATCCCTTGTGGTACATAGTGTTGTCGCGATCGCGGAAGAGCTCTTGGCTGTCGGTCAACGCATCATACGCGTTGGGCTTTAGGTAGACGTACAGCCGGAACTGGCGGTCGCCGCCCAGGCCCGCCTCTTCACCCATTACATCGTCGATACTCGCGACTAGATCAATCGCGTGGCCCAAGCTTTTGCCGTCTGCGTCGCTGATTTTGGCGTTCAGGAGTGCATGAGTCACTGCGTCGAAGGTGGTGCGAACCGATAAGCGCGCGTCGTCGTAAGCAGATTGCGCAACGATCTTGCTATCGGTGGTTTCGTTGTAGTTATGGACATAGTCGTCAATGAGCCGGCGTTGGGCAGGCCGCAGGTTTTCATATGATTTCCCGAACTCCTGGGTCTCCTTCGTTTGATTCTGTGAACTGCTTGTCTTCTTCGCGGCAGGGTGAGGGGCCTGCGCAAACAGCGATCCCGGCACCATAACAACCGCAAGGCTCAAACCGATGTTTCTCACCTGTTGATTCATTAGGCTCCCAACCGGACTATTTTGACAGTTCCGCCTAAGCACGACTCTTCATTTCTGACACGATCTTACAAACCACAGTGACGAAAGAACCGTCCATGCCCAGAATATCCCACGTGCCACAATAAACTGCAGATTGACCCGGCCAGACAGAGACGTAATCTTTATCGTTCACTTTAAGGTAGTAGCGTATCGTTCGGGTAGGGTAGCAACCCTCGACTGGGCATAAAATCGAATAATAACTGCGAGGATCTCGGGTTACAGAGGAAACCGTCAACGCGGTTCGTGGCGCGACGGTGAGAACTCGAGATAAGGCGGTTGCCGGGAAGAAAATATCGCGGGAAAGAAAGCCGCTGGTGAAGCAGTTAAATTTTCCAAGTTCCACGAACTCTGGGTTGCTTTTGCGTTCCTTCTTGCTGAGCTTCTCGCCCGGCAGCACAAGACTGAGAGGTGATGCCACAAGTCCATCTACACTTCCGCCGTATCGCACTGACAACGGTGAGTCTCTGACCGCGCCAGATGAGGAGTTCTGTCCCCACACAAACGCGCTCATTATTTCTGTTTTGATGACGGGCCCGTTTTGACCAAACGTGCAGGGAGCAAAGGTGAAAACCGCTAGGACGGATATGCAGGCTGTTTCATCGTGTTTGAGCGGCTCTTTCAAGAATGCCAACTAAGAATTGAATGCGTAGAGCAAATGTACTGTCGCGATCATGGGATCGACGAGAGTGCTTTCTCTTCGGCAGAGCGGAAGATTACCGCCGACTGCCCCCGTACTGAGAAGACACAGAGGGATCGCAACCGCCCAGTAGCGACCCCTCCATAACGTGCATGCGTGACTCTACTCCGAGCCCTAGCTATATCTTATTGTCAAAAATAACAATGTCTTTTCGCGTGCGTTCATGGAATGGAAGATCGACAGCGCTTCACAGGGGCAGGGTCCGACCCGTCTCGGGGCCAGTGGATTCTGAAGCGTGCGCGATATTTCATTTGCCGTGGCGATTTCGTCTCGTTGGGCATATGCAGGGCAGACATTCGCGTGGGCAGGAGGATCTGGTATGACTTTGAAAAATCTGGCTTTTTGGGTGGCTATCCTCCTTGCCGCGCCTCTGCTGGCGCGGGAAAAAAGCGATGTCATCATCATGAAGAACGGCGACCGTGTCACTTGCGAGATCAAAGGCCTCAACGCGGGTACGCTTTACATTAGCGTCGACTACATCCTGAATACTCAGTCGGTGGATTGGTCAAAAGTGGATCACGTTGAAAGCAAGCAACTCTTCATCGTCAAGACTCAAGACGGGCTGGTCTATTCCGGCAAGCTTGCCACTCCCGAGACCGTTGGTGGACGTCCCATCAAGGTTGAGGTGTTGGAACCCTCCAGCGCGAAGGTCGAGCTCGACAAAGCTCAAATCATCCAAATGGATGAAACCTCCACCAACGTGTGGCAGCGGTTGAATGGCGATATCGGCTTGGGCGTGATCTACAACAAGGGCAATCAGGCGACCCAATACAATTTGAACTCCACAGTCAATTACCCTGCCGAACGCTGGGCGGCCGGCGCCAACTATAGTTCTACCTTGTCCTCCAGCACGGGCACGTCCCCCGCCACACGCAATGAGCTCAATCTTAGCCTGCAACACCTGCTGCCATGGAACAATTGGTACTATGGCGGACTATCGGATTTTTTGCAAAGCACGGAACAGGGCATTCAACTAGAGACCAGCATTGGCGGTGGGATCGGGCGATACTTGAAAAACAATGACCATGCCAAGGTCTCGCTGTTCGGTGGTGCGGCGTGGCAACGCATCAACTATCAGCAAAAGATCCTGCCTGCCACCACCCAGAATGTCGCCGCAGCGCTGGTTGGCAGTGAGGCGAACCTCTTCTATTTTAACAAGACCAACCTTACGATCAGTGCCTACGTGCTCCCTGCCTTATCCGAGCCCGGCCGCGTTCACTTCAATCTCAACACATCGTATTACGTCAAATTCTGGAAAAACCTCACTTGGAACATTTCTCTCTACGGTAACTGGGACAACCGCCCGCCCGCGGGATTCAACGGCAGCGACTATGGAACCAGCTCCGGCCTGAGCTGGTCGTTTGGGAATCACTGAGAGCCCGGGTGTTTTGCCAAATGCGGCAGATAAAGGATTTAGAGGGAGGTCGACGGTCGACAAGATTTGCGTTCAACAAACATCTCCGGTTTCCCGAGTCGACCCGGTTAAAACCTCGGATTGTCACTTTTGACAGTGTGACGTGCCCAAAATGGGCGCTAGAGTTCACTTGGCAGAAGATCAATTTTGACTGCGGTGATCTCGGGCTCAGCGCATTTCCGTTTGGAATACTTCCCCAGTGGAATGCACCGAGGTTGAGCTGCGGCGAGGAGTAGAGATGATTCAACCTAAGGAATCCGCCAGACTCGAAGAAGTCCGTGTAAGCAAAACACCATGGAGAAAGTGGGGCCCGTACCTTAGCGAGCGGCAGTGGGGCACGGTCCGCGAAGATTACAGTCAGGACGGAAACGCCTGGGACTACTTCAGCCATGACCAAGCGCGGTCGCGAGCCTATCACTGGGGCGAAGACGGTCTTGCGGGCATTAGCGATGACAAGCAACTACTGTGCTTCAGCGTAGGCCTGTGGAACGGTAAGGATGCAATCCTCAAAGAGCGCCTTTTCGGGTTGACCAACAGCGAAAGCAACCACGGCGAAGATGTCAAAGAGTATTACTTTTACATCGACAGCACGCCGACGCATTCCTACATGAAGTATCTGTACAAGTATCCTCAGCGGGAGTTCCCGTACAACGACCTGGTCGCTACAAGCAAGCGGCGCAGCCGCGCGGAGATGGAATATGAGCTGCTGGATACGGGAATCTTCGAAGGAGACCGTTACTTTGATGTGTTTGTGGAATACGCCAAGCAGACACCAGAAGATATGCTGATCCAGATCAGCGCCGTCAATCGCGGCTCCGAAGCCGCCGCGCTACATGTCCTGCCAACGTTGTGGTTCCGGAACACCTGGACCTGGTGGCCTGACACGCCCAAGCCTGTATTGAAGCAGGTCGCTCACAAAGGCGATTTTCGAATTATCGCAGCTTCACACCCTACGCTGGGTGAACGTTATCTCTACTGCGAAGGAGCTCCTTCATTGCTCTTCACCGAAAATGAGACGAACAATGAGCGGATTTTCGGTACCGCCAACGCTAGCAGCTATGTAAAAGACGGCATTAACGATCATGTCGTGAACGGGAAACGCGGCGCCGTGAATCCCGAGGATCGGGGCACGAAAGCTGCGGCACATTATGAACTCAACGTCGGACCAGGTCAGACAGCAACCATCCGGCTGCGGCTCAGCCCTATGGCGCCTGCCTCCATAGGCGATCCCTTCAGCAGCTTCCCAGAAACCATGAAGACTCGTAAGCACGAGGCAGATGAGTTCTATCGAGCGATCACTCCCGAACGTGTCGGCGAGGATGAGGCTCGCGTGATGCGCCAGGCGCTGGCCGGGATGCTCTGGGGCAAGCAGTACTTCTCTTTCGAGGTGGACAAATGGCTTAAGGAACATGGCGTGGATCCGATGCAGCCTGGCCATAAACAGATGCGAAATAGCGAATGGTTTCACATGGTCAACGACCACGTTATCTCGATGCCGGACAAGTGGGAATATCCCTGGTATGCGGCCTGGGATCTGGCGTTCCACACCATGGCACTTTCCACAGTGGACGTGGATTTCGCGAAGCAGCAGCTGGATCTGATGCTGCAAGAATTCTTCCTGCATCCGACCGGTCAAATTCCAGCCTATGAATGGAACTTCAGCGACGTGAATCCCCCGGTGCACGCGTGGGCAACGATCTTTCTGTACCGGACCGAGCAGGCACTTAAAGGCCAAGGGGACCTGGAGTTCCTAAAGCGATCGTTTGCGAAGCTAACACTGAACTTCAGCTGGTGGGTGAACCGCAAAGACCGGTTTGGCAAGAACCTCTTTGAAGGAGGCTTCCTCGGACTGGACAATATCGGCGTGTTCGATCGCAGTGCGCCATTGCCCACGGGTGGCCACCTCGAACAGGCTGACGGCACGGCTTGGGTGGCACTGTTCTGCCAGAACATGTTGGAGATCAGCGTGGAGCTGGCTGCCCATGATTCTTTCTTCGAAGACATGGCTGTAAAGTTTGCCGAGCATTTCCTGTGGATTGCCCGGGCCATGAATCAGACCGGGCCAGATGGCATGTGGGACGAAGAAGATGGATTCTACTACGACGTCCTGCGCCTTCCTGACGGCAGGGCGGAACGACTTAAGGTCCGCTCCATGGTGGGTTTGTTGCCCATCTGTGCCACTAGCGTCATCGAGCCGTGGCAGCGCGAACAGGTGCCGCGAGTGACACAACTTCTAAGGGAGCGCTTGCAACGCATGCCCGAACTGCGCGAGAGCATTCACCCCACGGGGCCGGGGCACCTTGGGTACGCCGAACGCGGGATCGCTGCCCTAGTGAATCCAAAACGTTTGCGGCGAATTCTGTCACGCATGCTCGATGAGAAGGAATTCCTTAGTCCCTATGGAATTCGCGCGCTCTCCCGCTACCATGCCGAACATCCTTACATTTTTAATGTGGAAGGCAACCAATATCGAGTGAATTACCTACCGGCAGAATCTGACACGGGCATGTTTGGCGGAAACTCCAACTGGCGTGGGCCCATATGGATGCCAGTGAACGCACTGCTGATCCGTGCGTTGCTTTCCTACTATGCGTATTATGGCGACGACTTCAAAATTGAGTGTCCGACCGGCTCGGGCAATCAAATGAATCTATTTGAAGTGGCGCGGGAAATTGCCAATCGGTTGACCCGAATATTTCTCCGGGATAAATCTGGCCGTCGACCGGTCTACGGAGGTACAGAGAAATTTCAGACCGATCCTAATTGGAAGGATTACATTTTATTTTACGAGTATTTCCACGGAGATAATGGTGCTGGTTTGGGAGCCAGCCATCAGACCGGTTGGACGGGTCTGATTGCGAAACTGATCGAGGTTTTTGGCCGCCTGGACGCACACCAGCTTCTGCAGGGGGGCAAGAAAGAGGCGTTTGCGAAAAAGGTCGGAACGACCTAGAGATCGATTCGTTCGACTCGTTGATATTTCTAGAAGTCTGTTGGCGTTAACTCCGAATGACGCTGTCGGCGTTGAGTCGGATAAGGACGGCAGCAATGGAGAAGATGATCCGGGTCACTTGGGCTCGCGTACTCGGTATAGCCCTGGCCGCTTTTCTGTGTCTAGGCTCAGCTACGCATTCCTCAGCCCAGGTTCCAACATCTACACCACCTGCACCGAAAACTGAGCCTACAACACTAGTCGATCCGCTGGGACGTGAAACTCCGCGAAGTGCTTTGATGGGTTTCTTGAAGTACGAGCAACTCGAAGACTACGCCACCGCCGCTCGCTACTTCCAACCAACACCGGGCCGCCAAAAAACGAACTTGGTCCAGGTGGCCAAGGAAGCACAAGCGTTCGGCCAATGGTTCAAAGGTAGCATCGCGCTCTTGAGCGATGATCCAAACGGCACCCCTGAACCTGGCCTTCCGCCAGGCCAAGTGCGCGCTGGCGTGTTGACGGTAGGTAGCACGACATCGGACGTTACCCTGGTTCGCGTGGATGATGCGACCTCAGGGAAAATATGGCTAATTTCGAAGGATACAGTTGCCAATATCCCCAAGCTGAATGCTCAATTCGAAAGTCAAAGGCCGACAGCAGTCGATCGAATTGTGCCTGCGGCTCTGAAAAGTCGGCGACTCCTGGGTATGTCACTCGCACAATGGCTTGGTTGGTTGCTCTCGATCCCGATCTCATGGTTGCTGACTTGGCTGTTGACGCTTCTGCTCAGCGCGCCCAAGCGAATCTGGTACGGCCTCCGAAAACTTCCTTTTAGAACCGTTTGGCAGACACCACTCGGCATGCCACTGAGGTGCATCACTGCTCTCTTGATGCATAGCGCGTTTGTCTACCTGCTCGAGCCGCCACTTTTGTATCGGTTCTATTACTCTCGCTTCCTGGCAGCCCTGCTGGTGGGATGTGTTATCTGGCTGGTGACTAGGCTAGCCGACCGGGGCTTCGACGTCGCGGTGACCCGGACGCGGACCCAACGTGGAGGTGGGGAGTCGATCCTGGTCATGATGCAGCGACTCACCCACGTCGTGATGCTGATAGTGGCCTCGGTTGCAGCGTTGGCTCTGTTTGGGTTTAACGTGAAGACAACGCTCGCAGGACTCGGCATCGGGGGTCTGGCCTTAGCGTTGGCCGCGCAAAAAACACTTGAGAATCTGATCGGGGGGGTCTCATTGCTGATGGACAAGGTTATTCGTGTCGGTGACTTCTGTCAGATCGGTGATCAACTTGGCACTGTGGAAGACATCGGACTCCGCTCCCTGAGGCTGCGAACACTTGACGGGAACCTGTCGGTAGTTCCAAACGGATCGCTTGCACAAATGCAATTTGTAAACATGGCGCGGCGCAGCAAATTGCTTATCAACCAGAAGTTTTCGCTGCGAATTGAAACGCAGGCCGAACAGCTACGGCACGTGTTGGATCACGTGCAGAGTATGCTGAACCAACACCCCAGTATCGAAGTCGGAACCTCAAGAGTTCGGGTAGCCGATTTTGCCGGTGCTGCTTTCGACTTGGAATTGTTCGCTTATGGCAAGACGGGCGACTGGACAGAGTTCACCGCGATTCGCCAAGACGTCATACTGAAGATAGCTGAAATTGTTGAAGCTGCCGGTACTCGATTGGCGGCACCTACACGGCTGACGTACTTCTGCAATGATCCAGGTGTTGACGTAGAAATGGCCAAGGGCGGTGCGCGCCAGGTGACCGAACTTCGGGCCAACGGCACGTTTCAAATTCCAGGAGAGGCTCGAACTTAGACGGGATGTTCGCCAAGTAGTCCGTCGAGAGCAGTTCGCCGGAACAATTGGGACTGATTGCGAATGCCCATTCTAATGACCAACGGACCGGTGCATTCCCCCGGGACTCAGGGGAAGGTGGCTTGAGATCCGACTAAGGTCTGAAGCTGGGAGCCCGGGGCGAGTGGCTGCCACCGGGCTGGCCCACAAACTCAGTGTTCTTGCCATGCGCCGACCGGAGTGCCAAGGCATTGTTAGTTTTGACAATTCTCTCCCGGGCGGATCTGGCTCATCGTTCCAGAAAAGCCATCGGTCGACGGTCCGGCTTGCCGGTACTGCAGCAGTGTACTTAGGTTAGAAAAACAAACAAGGAGGATGGGAATGAGGAATAAAGTCATAGCGGTGCTCGTTTTGGCTAGCGGATGGATTTTGGCTGGTCCTGCAGGGCACGCTCAATCGGCGTCCAGCACGAATTCGCCGACAGTGACCGATCAGGACATTCAATTATTGCGCCAGGATGTCCGGTCACAGAAGAAACAGTTGGTCGCGGCGAATTTGACCCTCACGGACGCGGAAGCTACGAAGTTCTGGCCTGTCTACGATCAATATGCCGCCGAGATGACCAAGATCGGCGACCAGAAGTATGCCCTGATCAAGGAATATGCACAGAACTTCGGCTCCTTGACGGATGCCCAGGCACAGAGCTTGCTCAATCGCTCCTTGGCCTTGGACGAAGCCATCGCGCAACTTCGCATCAAGTACGTGCCCATCGTGAATAAAGTGTTGCCAGGCACCAAGACCGCTACATTCTTTCAGATCGATCGTCGCCTCAGCGCGCTAATCGACTTGCAAGTGGCAAATCAAATTCCCTTGGTGCAGGACCAACACTAGTTTCCAATCCGGCGAAAAGTAGAAGATGTCTTGGCTTATGGTGGATACTCCGCACTCGGAGGGGATAGCAGCGGACGAACCGCGTCGCACTTTGAAACAGAAGGCCTACCGGGAATTGAACGAGTATCTGGCGATCTCTTGCTATCTCTGGTTGGTCTTCGGGTTATTTGTGCTCTACAAGTCTGTTCTTTTATCTGAGCAACATATTTCTTTCGTCGCACATGGCATCGCGCTCTTTAACGCTCTGGCGCTTGGCAAAGTTATGTTGGTCGCGTGGGACCTACACTTTGCGGAAAAGTTTAAAGACAAACCGCTCATTTACCCGACGCTCTTCAAATCCGCCGCTTTCGCGATTGTCCTAGGTTGCTTCAAGATTCTCGAGGAAGCCGGTGTTGGCTGGTATCACCACAAATCGTTCAGCCAAAGTATTGGTGATATCGGAGGAGGTACACTGGAGGGGATATTGGTTCTCGTGCTCATCCTCGCTGTCCTGTTGATTCCATTCTTTGCCTTTACGGAACTGCGCGATATCTTCGAAGAAGGCAAACTAGCGAAACTCTTCTTCGCCTCTCGTCACTAACCCACAACATCCTCCTGGAAGCACAACCTCGATGAGATTCGCCTCTTGCCGGTGCTTGTCTCGCTTGGTGAGGAATGAGCTTCCCTTCGGCTCTGACGATCGACCGCGGAGTCGTAAACGCAAATACATTGGTGGACGGCTCTTGTCAACGCCCGCTGGCAGGAGTTCTCCGGTAATTTTACCCTGGGTGGTATTTTTGACAATTCCCAGCGGTGCCGGGTGGCTCTATGCTCCAGCCAATTAACCTACTGAGGATCCGGCTCGAACACCCCCGGAAGAATGGCCTTCCAAGGTTCAGTTCTTTCATTCAGTCGACCGGATCCTCTCCTAGCTGCCGGGGACAACTAGGACTCGGCCCACTCTTGCTCAGGGAGACGCACCTATGCCTTCCTCGGGGATTGCCGCTGTATCTGTCGACGTGAGATCACAATTTCTCGCTGAATTGGTCCCGGCTCATCGAAAGACAATCTTGGCAGCTGCCAGTCAGCGCCGATTCGTCGCCAAATCTGTGATCACAAACCAGGGTCACCCTGCCGACTATCTTTTTCTGTTGACCAAAGGACTGGCTCGATTTTTCTTCATTACAGATGAGGGCAGGAAGCTTCTGTTTCAGTGGCTTGGACCAGGAGATTTATTTGGCGGTCGGACCGTTTTGTCGAGCCCTTCTTCCTATCTCTTCAGCACAGAAACGGTAACGGACTGCTCGGTGTTGGCGTGGGATCGCCGCACAATCCGGGCTCTGGTGGAACAGTATCCCAGATTGCTGGAGAACGCATTGTTAACTGCCTCAGACTTCCTGGCATGGCACCTCACGTCTTATATAGGGTTAGCTTGTCATAGCGCTCGAGATCGGGTTGCTCGGGTGCTCGTTACTCTTGCCCGGACTGTCGGCCAAAAAGTTCCGGGTGCTGTTGCCCTCCAGATCACAAACGAGGAGCTGGCTTGCGCAGCGAATGTCACCCCTTTCACAGCGAGCCGCTTGATGAGCCAGTGGGAACGAGGCGGTGTGTTAATAAAGCACCGCGGCAAGGTTGTGCTCCGATCGCCGGAACGGTTGTTATCGCGAATGATGTGAACGCGGGTTCAACTTCCATCCTGCTCTTCCTCCGCCCGTGCATTCGGTAATTGCGGTTGAGCAAGCTCAAGGTTGCTGAGAGGCAACGACGGAATCAATGTCACATGTGACCATTTGAGTTCAACAATCAGTTCAATACCTGCCGTCCGTCAAATGGTCTTGAACTTCGAACGGGAGGAGACATCCGTAATCAGTTCTTTGTTCGTATTCTTGTCGTAGATGATTTTGCCGATTGGCGGTCCTGCGTCCGTGAGAAGCTCCGCGAAAATCGCAGCTTGCAGGTTATTGGCGTTGCGTCCGACGGACTTGAGGCGGTACTGAAGGCAGAGGGACTGCAACCAGACCTGATTCTATTGGACATCGGGTTGCCAAAGCTGAATGGAATTGAGGCTGCGCGGCGTATTCGCAAGGTCGCTCCAGAATCCAAAATACTTTTCTTGAGCCAAGAGCGTGACCCCCATGTGGCACAGGCAGCTCTCAGTGCGGGGGGAGATGGGTACGTTGTTAAGTCGGATGCTGGAAGTGAACTGCTCGCCGCCGTAGAAGCGCTGATGCTTGGGAATAAGTATGTGAGCCCGCGATTAACAGACCACGAGATCCGGTAGCGCAAACTGAAAGAAACCTAAACGATCTGATTGTCCTGTTTGCCATGTCACACTGGCGAAGGAAATTGCATGTCCGCCTACTTCAAAATCGATAAGGAACGGAGACTGGTGATTAGCACTCTCTCTGGTGCCTTCACTCTGGCCGACGGGTTGGCGCATCAGGAGAGGCTCCTGAAGGACCTCGATTTTAACCCCAACTTTTCTCAATTGCTGGACTGTACACAGATCACCAAAGTAGAACTCAAACCTGAAGACGTCCGCAGGCTAGCACAAAGATCCATCTTCTCATCCGATTCACACCGCGCCATCCTGGTGGGCAGCGACTTGTTATTTGGATTAGCCCGAATGTTTATGATATTTCGAGAAACCTTGGGCGAAAAGGGAATCCGTATTTTTTACAACCGCGATGAGGCTCTTTATTGGGTTCGTCCCGGGCACAGCGCCGACTAAAAACCTTCTCCAATCCATATAACCCGCTCCTTACATTCAACAAGGTCTTCAAGACGCCGACGGCGCGTGACTACTTTTTCATGCGCATGGAGTTCTCAAATGAAAATTCCTATTGCTCTTCGATCGGAAACCCACGGGTTTCCTGTTGAAATGTGTGGCGTTCACAAGCTTCGCCCGCGCGGGGCGTGTCTGAGGGAAGTTCATGGGCAGGGTGGGAAACGGAATGCCTGGACTTGCAATTGCTGGCGGGAACCCAGAACACGTCTTCCAATACATATTTCCTTTTCCCCTCGGGCCCCGGAATTTCTGCCGAAAGTCGAGACCGAATACCTTCGAACATGTTCTGCGTTCCTCCAAATCGTGATGCCTACGTTCGTTTCAGTTAAGAGTGCAGCTGCGAGTGCTCCAGCCCCGTCGGTACAATCCTGGACCAATTCGATTGGTGCGGGCCCTAGTCAAAGACTATCGGGCCTTCCCATCGGGCTTACTGTAGGAGATCCAACGAACGCGCGCGCCTGACGTTCCGCTTTGGCTTTCTCATCTGCAACGGTTCCTGGCTTCGCGCTTTGGACGGACTGCAGAATGCTTCGCCAGGCAGCGTGAAGCACAATTACAAGCACCGCAAGATTCGCCCCGAAAACCGCGAGAATCGCCGTAGTGGCCACAAACAGCAAAAATTCTCGCACGAAATAAAATTTTCCGAAAAATACACCGACCGCGGTGCCCAGCACCCCAACCGCAAACCAGACGGTCCATCGTCTCAATCCACTTGCTCGTTTTTCCTCTGCTCGAACTGGACCTTGCACTTTCACTTTACCTTCCTCGCGGCAGAGGCGTTCCTCGAGTCCTCCGGCATGACTACATATTTCTCGCAGCAATGTCCTGAGGACCCGGTAGATTCCGGGGTGAAAAGGGGATTGTCCTTCCGAGCCCTCATATTCGGATTAGCTAAGAATTGCTCCGCGGAAAGTCCGAGAGAATTGTCAAAACTGACAATGCCTCTGGTTCATTGCGTCAGCGAACCCTTGGGAAGTTCTATAAATGGATGCCACGTATCTTGGGCGCAGTAGGCGGTGAGGGTGTATGCTCCGGGGTGCTGTGGGACCAAGATGGAGATGCGGCTTTGAAGAGTTGCAGGGACTCGAGTTAAGAAGCGAGTGTCAGGATTGCTTCGCTGGCTGGAAATCAGAGCTGCCCGCGATGACAGATGGTCTTGTCAGGAGGCGATTGTGAATGCCGGTTTCCTCTACGGGGCGAATGAGATCATCATCTTTTGTGTATTTTTCGCGTTGATGCTTGCGGCGACCGAGGCAGGCTTCCGTCTCGGCCGCAGGTCCGCAGAAACCACTGCTGACAAAACCAAGTCAATAGTCTCTACGGTCGAGGCCGCGATGCTTGGTGTTCTCGGCCTATTGCTAGGATTCACGATGTCCATGGCTGTATCTCGTTTCGAAGCCCGCAAGCAGCTTGTGCTGGATGAAGCGAATGCCATTGGCACCTCTTGCCTTCGTACAGAACTCCTTCCCGCAGCGGAAGGCTCGGAGATAGCTAGTCTTCTTCGGCATTACATCGATGTCCGGGTGGAATATGGGAGTACAGGCAATGACCAAACGCGACTCGAGAGTTTGCGCACTAAAGCCGCTCGTTTGCAGAATGAGTTTTGGGCACGAGCTGTTACTTACGGACAGAAAGATCCCAACCCGGTGAGAGTTGGCTTACTGCTGCAATCTTTGAACCAGGCAATCGATCTGGAATCGGCGCGCCGGATGGCCTTCCAGAATCATGTACCTCAGAGTGTGATTTATGTGAATGCTATCGTGGGCATACTTGCAGCTATGCTGGTCGGATACGCATTTGGACTGAATGGACGGCGGCAGTTCTTCTCGATGTGCATGCTGGCTCTGGCCATCACCCTGGTTCTCGCGTTAATCGTCGATCTCGACCGGCCACGAGCGGGATTTATCCGCGTAAGTCAGCAACCCATGATTGACCAGCAGCACTGTCCTTGAAATGCGGTGAAGGCGTCAGAGGTTCATTATCAGTTTACTGACCTGTGATTCCGCCAGTCAGTCCGTGACTTTCGACCATGTGCTGTCTGGATTGTATTCGGTCATCGCTGCAGCAAGATCCGAGGTGCTTTCTCCCAAGTCTTTCTGGTATACAACACCGCGCTGATTGACGATGAAGGTCATGACTCCACTCACCTTGTACTGCGCTGGGTACGCGACCAAGGCCACTCCCGCCGTCAGTTTTCCATCACTCAAATAGCTTGTGGCTCCGCCTCTCGCGGCACTTCCCTGTGCCTTTAGAATCCGGTAAAAATAGCCGTGATATGGCTCGCTAGCTGCGCTCCCCGCTGAACCGCCGTAGCCTTCGCCTCCGGCCTTCGCCAGCAACGGGCCTGCGGGGCTTGCCGGTTCGTCTTCACTGGTTTCCCAATAGAGTCCATTCTGTTTGCCGGGATCGCTCATCAATCTCTGCGCATAAATCCCGGCAGGCAATTCGTCGTGGCCAACGGCTGCGTAATCCCTCTCCGCGTCGATGAAACCGCGGCAGGTTGCGATCGCTCCCAACTCATTGTGGCCGATCCGGCGGAAGAGCAGTTCCTGTTTGCCGGCGGCGGTGTCAAATCTCCATTTGCCGCCCTCGTTCACAATTGGAATCGGCATTGGCCAGTCGTTCGCGCCCACCTGGAGGATACGGGTGTTCTCATCCTTTTTCACGATGGCGTGCTTGGTGTTGTAAGCTTGGACGAAACGTCGCATGCGTGCTTTGTCCTGAACCGTATCCCCGGAGTACACCAAATCTTTCCCGTCGTTGCCAAAGACCGCCAGCATTTCCTCTTGGTTTCCGTCTTCCGAGGCCTTGACTAGGGCCTGCACTGCCTCGTCGGGCGTCGCAAAGGTCTTCTGTTCCGCAGCCGTTGCTGCTACCGGGAACAGCAACAAGGCAAGAAGGCACGCCGTTAGAAAGGCTTTTGTGCGCATGTTCTTTTCACCGTTCCTGAGAGTTTTCTCGTCCATCGCTTACCTCTTTTGGCTAGCGCCACCGTTTGGCCTAGACTTAGCGCCCATGCTGGCCTGACCACGATTACTTGCGGCTCGATCACTCTTTGGGTTGCTGACTCCCCCGAAAGCTCCACCGTTTGATGAGGATTGCGGCCGATTCGCCTGTTGCGGTGCGGGGCGCGCCGCAGGTTGTGTCGTGGGTGCCGGTCTGGAAGCAGCCGTGTTCCCCGAGGGAGGTCGCGAGGCTTGCGTATTGCCTGTAGTTGGCCGCGTTCCACCGGCTTGCCCATATCCACGATCGCCCGAAGGATTCCTTGCCGGCACATTGCCGGTGGCCGCCCGATTGTTCACGCTAGCGTTCGCGTTGCCAGGCACGGCGGGTGCCCTACCCTGCACATTAGTCGCGGTGTTACCGGCTTTATTGCCCTGATAGGTCGTCTGGCCCTTCCAATTATTTGCGTTATTCGTAGTGTTCCCAGCATTGCCGCCTGCGGGCCGCTGTGAGCTGTTTGTGTTAGTCCCCACATTCGCGCCGCTGGGGCGATTTTGTACATCTCCAGTGGACGGTCGAGCATTCCCATTGGCATTGTTTGCAGGCCGGTTTCCTTGATAGGTAGTCTGGCCCTTCAAATTGTTCGCGGTGTTGTTGGTGCTCGGCCGGTAGTTCACGCCTTTGTTTCCGCCCGGAGTATTTCCCATGCTCTTGGCGTAGACACTATTCTTATTGGTGTTGTAGGGCACTGGCTTCGGCTTGTAGCTGGGATTCAGATTATTGTTGTTGTTAAACCGGTTGTAGTAATTATTGTTGTTGATGTAGATGTTGGTGTTGCCGTAGTGCGCGGGCCGGTAGTAATGGTAGCCCCCGTGGTAGCCAGGGTAGTACACCGGGCGATAGGGCGGTGGGTAGTATGGTCTTGGGCCGTACCACACGCCCCCATATCCCCATGCTGGATAGTAGTAATTGTTGCTGTTGATCGCCATGCCGACGGCGATGCCAGCTCCGAACGAAAGCAGCCCGATGGCGACGGCAGTTCCCGTGCTCACACCCGAGTTCTGCTGTTGAACGACTGCAGTAGATGTACTGGAAGTGGCTGGGGCATTGGATGTGGTTGTTGTGGTGATCGTGCCACCCGGAGTGGTTGTCGTGGTGGTGGTCGAATAGACGCGGGTGGGATCATATTGCGGCACGTAGACAACCTTTGGGTCGGTTGGCTTCAGCTCGACGATTTCCCTGCCCTGGTCTTGCTTGACGTCCACAGTCATCTGCGAAGAGCTTTTCAGTGCGCCGGTGTCCACAGCCTGAGCCCGCAGTCTTTGCACCGATTCGAGGACGGCTTTTGGATTCGCCTGATATGCCGCGCCGAGTTGCTTGGTCCAGTCAAACTGTGTACACATCAAATCGACCACGGTGGGATAGTGCAATAGCGCTTGCATCACGGGGGTAAAGCCAGCCTTGCTGGAAGCCTGATCGAGCGCCGCTTCCTTCAAATTTTGATTCTGATCCTGCACCAACCAGTTTCCACCGTCCATCACTTCCTGCGGATCTACCGATGCTTGCAGCAGCACAGCCAGCACGGGATCAGGGTACAGTGCAATGGGCGCGAGCAACTCATCCAGGCCATCCGCGGTCAAATTCACTTCAGGCAACTGAACTGGCTGTTGTCCTTGATCCGCCTGTGCGGCTTGAATGTCTGAAGTGGCTGGCTGTCCTTGGTCCGCCTGCGTGGATTGAACGCCTGACGTGGCTGGCGCCTGCTGGGCAGAAGTGTCTGTGGGCTGCTGTTGAGCCACCGACGCGGACGTTGCGTCTTTGGTGCCGCAGCCGAGCAACTCCGATGTTCCGCTCAGCAGCAAAAAAGACATCAACAATGAAATGCAACTCTGAATTCGTTTCATAGTTCCTCACTGGATGAACCTTGTATTTGCCGTGATCGAACGGTTGTCCGAGAGAGTTCTTCCTGCTCCCCTTCTACCCGCCGCCCTTGAGCCGTATATTTTGGCGTCGACTACGTGGACATTTTTGCGCCGATCACCTCACCAGAAACGATAATTTCCACCCGCCGGTTTTGCTTACGCCCTGCTGCGGTGTTGTTGTCTGCAACGGGGGCGGCCTGGCCCATTCCCTTCGCCGTTATGATGTCCGGCGACAGTCCCTGTGAAATCAGGAATTGCCGGACCGCGTCTCCGCGCTGCAGCGACAAGGTCATGTTGAAGTCCGGCGAGCCGGTATTGTCCGTGTAGCCCTCGATGGCCAAGTTCAGCCCAGGATGCGCTTGAATGATGCCAGAGAGTTTAGCAAGTTTCAGCTGAGCGTCCGGGCTTAAGGCATACTTGCCGGTTTCAAACAGGACATCCGCCATATTCACAACCAGCCCACGTGGGGTATCCGTCGTCTGCAAAACCTCATTGAGCTGCTGCAACAGTTGCGCGCGTAACGCAGCGGTCGCCGCTTCGGCACGCGCCGCCTCGTCTCTGGCGGCCACCTCCTTAGCTTGCAGGGCAGCCTGCTCGGCGGCGGCCTTTTGTGCTGCGGCATCCGCTGCTGCCTGTTGTCGTGCTTGTTGGGCGGCGGCTTCCGCCTTCATTTGCGCTTCCTTGGCTGCTGTGAGTTCTGCTTGCCGCTGGGCTTCGGTGGCAGCCGCAGCGTCCGCTTCCGCCTTGGCTTTGGCCGCGGCCTCGTTCTTTTCATTCTCAATACGCTCTGCTTCCTGGCGTTCTGCCGAAAGCGCGCGGGCGTCCTCGGCGAATTGAATGGTCTGACGCGCGTTGGTGATGATCTGGGATTTTTCTGCCTTCGAAGCCAGCGAGTTTTCCGCCATTTGCAGGCTGCTCTGTGCCTTGCTGAAAACCTCCGAGGCGTATTGCTCTGCCTTTTGTGATTTTGCGATGTCCACCGCGTTACGCGCTTCGTACATGTCCAGCGGCACCTTCTTCAGGTCCGGTGCCAGTGCCAGGGGGTTCCCCAATTTGGAGTATTGGCTGCGCTTCATCAACAGGTAATTGTTGTCCGGATAGATCTTGCCCTTGGTGTTCTTCTTGGTGTCGTTCTCGAGGACCACTATTTCGCTGGGCAACTGCACCGCGAAATATGGCTCCGCCGTTACGATCATCGCGAACGTCTGCGATTGGGCCTTCACGTTCAACTGGCCATCGCCATTTTTGTCAATGGGAATCTCGGCGAGGTTGGTGGTGTTGCCGTCTGGAGTGATGGTCCAAAGGACGTAAGTCAGGAACTCCGCGCCTAAGGCGGTGGGTTGAGGCATGGCCTTTACCTTGAGCTCAATATTTGTGCCGCCTGTCTTAGCATCCACCTTAGCTTCACCGCTTGCCTGCGGAGCGGCACTTGTGCCGATGAAGATCACCTTGGTGGCGCCCCCGCCTATCTGATATCCAACAGCTTTTATGGACCTACTGATGACGTCTTCCGCTGGTATTTCTTTCTTATTTTGTGCATTCGCAAGACTAGCGGCGATAACCAGACCGCCTAGTGTCCCGATTCGAATCCATCTGGAAATATTCATTTTTTGTCCTCCCCGGAGGCAAAAGCATTTCGGTCAGTGCCCCCCGGCCTTTTCAATGGAAAGGAAAATGCAATTGCGCAGACCTACTGAGAGTGTCTCTGGAGGGCCTGTCACACCATTGTCAAAAGTAACAGTTGAAATTCCCCGCTAGCCAAGCGGCTCGGTGAACGCACCCCGTCTGCCGCACTCACAATCACGTCGAGGTTGCCTGACCCGCACGATGATCTGCACGGAGCCTGGATGCAGTTCCTACTTAGATTCCCGCTGGATGATGTTTTCCTTTTCCAATTCCCTGGTGACAACTTTGACTAGATCTTTGATCGCCTTTTTCACCGACCCAACATCAAAGGTATTCGTAGTTCCTGTCCACACCAATTCACCATCGGGCTTGGCTGTGGAATACAAATTCACTTCTACTTGCGCTTCTTTCTCTGTCTCCATATATCCTGGGGCATAGACGATGGGTGAGAGCGCGGCATAGTACCCATAGAAAGTTCCGTAGTACGGGAAAGGAGTATAAGCTTGGCCCGGGACATACGTGGTTTTCGTGTCTTTTTTGGTCAATCGGGCGACCACGATGGCATCAAATTTCTGTTCTCTTACGAGTTCTCGCAAATCATTCATGTCGATGGGGGTGGCATCGGGCCTGGCAATAAATTCATAACTGGGATAGGCCTCGCCTCCCGGCCGGGAGATCGCGGCGACCAGTTCATCTTCGAAGTCGGCGCGGCTTGCCGCTCTCCCATTCAGCGCCAGAACCAAAGTGTTTTTGAACGTACCGCCGGTGTAATTCGGATTTTTCCAACTCAGTTCCAGCTTCGGAGCAGCGATGGCCAATAATGTGAAAACCCCTATAAAAGTGGCCAGAAGTATTAATTTCCTTCTCATCTCAGTTCCTCCTCGCCACACACGAGCAACTTCCAAACGCAATTCACAGCGTCCTTGAGGCGCAAAAAATCTCAGAGGTGCTGGTAGTTCGAATTCTGGGTAGTAACGTTCAGTTGTTTGCTAACGCCATCAATCACCATACTGGAGACATGGTTCGTCCCGTCCGGCAGGCGGCTGAACTGCACGCTCAGGTTCATCGCATCCTTGGGATCATCCATGTAGGAAGCGATTTTAACCTGCAGCAGCTCCTTCTGAGTTTTGTCGAAGATCAGGGTCATAGAATCCTGAGGCTTCAGGTAATTGTGGATGACCAGTTGAAGTTCATTAGGCATGTCGGCGACGGCGCCAAGAGTGATGTTCCCCTGCTGATAGGCCTGCTGGATCAGATCCTTATCCGGTGGAACGTATTGCTGAGCCAAGGCCTTCATCTGGTCAGCGTAGTCTTTATATTCTTCCTTTTTCTTCTCGACGATGTGCTTCTTCAGCCGGCCGCCACTCGGTTCAGCATCTGCCGGTGGATCGAGCGACGTCTTTTGTGGTTTGCCGTCCGGCCCCAGGCGCACCTGGAAATGCTCCTGCTTTTTCTCTTCGCCCTTCAGGCTGATGGTGACCTGCTCAACCCAGGTATATTGCATCATTGCCTGCTTGTTCTTGACACTCGCCTGCTTCATCTCCGCTACGCGCTCCTGCAATTCCTGAGCCTGCGCGTGGGCCCGCTGAACGCACACCCCACTGACCAGAAGCGCGGACAGAGTTACTGCCAAAGGCGTAAATCTGTTCGATATTGTAATTCTCATAGAACTCCTCTTCAGATTTACTGCGAATAACTGCCTATCCTAGCTTTGCTTGGGCGGGTAATTTTTCAATAATTTCTGCATGGCCTTATCCAGATTCTTCTGCTTCTTTTGCTGATTCGCGCCGGGATCGAGTGTCTTGGTCGCTCGACCCGTCCAAACGAGTTGTTTGGTTGTGGGATCGTACATATCTAGAACCAGTGTACCGATGCCGATGGTGGAGGATTGCGCACTGGCCATCCCTCCGCCCCAGCGCAGGCCGCCGCCCATGCCATAGGCATTCCACTGACGTTCCTGATCCACCGAAACCTGGTAGCCGATGTATAGATCGGCTTTCTCGCTGTCTGTTTTCGTAAGGCCTTTTGCAGAAAGCTGATTGTCAATGGACTGTTTAATTTGCGCGTCCACGATTTGATTGGGGTAAGTCGCACCTTGCACGGTGACCCATTTGTAGGTGTGGTACTTTGAAAAATCAATTCCGGGCATGGAGTTGGTGGTTACATCTTGTGCGGGCGTCAGAGTGCACGCCAACAGCGCCAACGCCAGGCTCATTCCGATTTTTACCAAGTTATTTCTCGATTCACGCAACATCTTTGGTCTCCTTTTTGCACCGAGAATTCACTAACGACTTCGATCCGGGATGATCAAAAACTTGTTCAACCCTCTAAGTCGGCTCATCCAGCTAAAGAGACTTCTGCTTACTCATTTCCTCTCTCCACGTTCTGAAACACAGCGAAAACCCAGGTGATTTGTTCCGGTGCTGATTTCGCCTTTGCCTCGGGTTCCTACCATGTAGCGCGAACAGTACTCATCGGTGCAGAGGAAGGAACCACCGCGATGAACTTTCTTCTTCTCCGTGGGTTCGGCAGGATCGTACGGAGTGTCTGGTCCCTTGGGATTGCGCGCGACTCCACCCGCTTGGGCTAATTCATAGTAGTAATCGGGTCGATACCAGTCGGAAGTCCACTGCCAGACATTTCCCGCCATGTCGTAGAGGCCATATTGATTGGGAGCATACTGGGCGACAGGGGCCAAGCCAATGAACCCATCAGCGCCCGTATCTTTATAGGGGAAGTGTCCCTGAAACGTGTTGGCCATCCATTTTCCGTTTGGCCTGAATTTTTCACCCCAGACGTAGGGCTTACCGGCAAGCCCGCCACGCGCGGCGAACTCCCATTCCGCTTCGGTAGGCAAGCGTTTATGGGCCCAGTTTGCATAAGCTTCGGCATCTGCGTAGGCCACCTGGACGACGGGATAGGTTTCCTTTCCTCTGATTGAGCTCAAAGGACCAGTTGGGTGGCGCCAATCCGCACCTTTTACGTAGCGCCACCATTGAAAGTGATCGTTCAAAGAGACCGCATGCTTTGGCGGAGAAAACACGACTCCGCCAGCGTAGAGATTCTCTGGTGGAGCACCGGGAAAATCCTCGGCAGCGGGAGTTTTTTCGGCAACGGTGACGTAACCCGTAGCTTTGACAAACGCGGCGAATTGCGCATTAGTTACATCCGTTTTATCCATGAAAAAGCCGTCCACGTAGACTCGGTGGATAGGCCGGGAGTCTCTGGTGGCTTGCATTCCAATCATGTTCATGTCCGGAGCATCTTGTGCACCCATGGAAAATTCGCCGCCAGGAATCCACACCATACCTTTGGGAGCGGTTCCAGGTGGCGATTGGGTGTTCGTTATGGTTGGACCGAACGCGACATCGGGTGCCGCCGCTGCCTTGGGTCCAGCTCGCAGGGAGCCAGACCGGAAATGAAAAGCACTCGCGCAGATGAAAGCGGACACGAACAACAGAGCTAAAGCGTAAATAGATCGTCCATGCCTCACAGACTTGCGCGGTCGACGGGCTTTACCGGGGTTGTGTTGGTTGCCGCTGGACTTCTTTCTTCTCACTGGCTCCCTGCCTCATGCGGATGCATGCCATATTTGCGTTCAGTGCTCCGAAGCCTGATTTTGACGAATTTGGCACCTCTTGCTCGGAACTACCCACGCACCGCTGAACACGGGTGTTTCGTGCCGACGGCATCCCTTTACACGGGGAAGGATGCGCCGCATGGAGCTATCGAGAGAATTGTCAAAACTAACAATCCACCGGTTTGCGTTAAGGGAAGAGTGTCGAACACGCAATTCGGTACCAGGACCGTCTTGTGGGACAGAAATGTGGGCGGGAGGGATATGTGATTCGCGTCACAGTGACTGGTGAACGCAAACTTGAAAAATGCTGTTAGTATGTAGGGCGTTGCGGAGCCGCCAACGTTAGCCAAACTGTTAGGCAGCCAATTTGGCTACTTAACCTAGTCCAGCAACGAAACTCCCTCCATAGCCCTTGAAGCACGTGTAAGGGCCTTCGAGATTGTTGATTTCAGAGTCTTAATCATCTTCCAAAATCTGGCTACCCGCTTTCGACCGGGGACTCTGAATATAGGTTGCGTATGACCGCTCTCTCGCCCAGGGTCGGTAGGTACAACAAGGAGCAGGTCCACGTTCACTCTCATGTATCAAAGTGGACTGCTGCCCTTATGAGAACTTTGCGATCCGTGTGGAGTCCCGAAAAAGGCCCAAGATTTTCTGCCTGGCCCACGGCGCTAATCGGAATTGTAGCCCTCAAAGCGCTGCTTTCGCTGGTTTCGAAGCCAGACTCTGCCCTACTTTCGTACGGTGGGATCCCTTATTTTGTTCTCCTAATGTTGGCGACGGCCTTCGCCATCCGAAACGGAATCCAGAACACCTTACGGAGTCGGCCATTCTGGTTGTTCCTCGGGATTGCCTACGGCCTCTGGGCGCTAGACCAATCGATTTACTTGTATTATCAATTTGGCCCTCATATCGAGGTTCCCGACAATTCGATTGTCGATCCCGTGCTGTTTCTGCACGTTGGAGTTATCATGGCGGCCGTGGCGACCCTCCCCCACCGGTACGTTTCCGAACGCAAGCCACACGCATTGATGTTAAACGCTCTGCTGCTGCTGATTTTCTGGAGCTTTCTTTTCTTTTACCTGGTCTTTCCGTACCAATTGTTTCCCAACGCCCCTGGCTACGCTCTGAGTTTTGACACTCTCTACTTGCTAGAAAACTGGGCGCTGATTTTGGCACTGGGTTTTTTGAGTCTTCGCGCGCCAGCCCCCTGGAGGTCAATCTATCTTCATTTGTTAAGCGCGTCCACCCTGTACGCCTTGAGTTCCGTAGTCGCCAACCTTGCAATTGACGCTGAAGGATACGCCAACGGAAAGCTGTATGGGGTTGGGCTGACTGCTGCGGTTTGCTGGTTTGTGTGGATACCGCTACGGGCCCGACAGCTAGCGGGAAGCAAATTAAGAGAGGCACGAACAGATAGCGGGCAACGCTCACCGGCATCGTCGTGGGCGATGGTTGCGGTTGTACTGATCTCTGTCCCCATTGTGTGGGAAGTACTCCGAAAAGCGGAAGCGACTGATGTCCGGAGGTTCCGCATGCTGGTAGCGGTCGGCGCGATCGTCTGCCTGGCTAGCGCCGCATTTTTGAAGGAGTATTTTGCCAAAAGCGACCTGGCTGCGCATCTCGGTTCAGCGAACGACCGGCTTCGTTTGGCAATGGCATCGGGCAAAGCAGTGGGGTGGGAATGGGACGTTAGGACCAGCGAGGTGTCTTGGTTTGGCGACCTGAAGACAAACTTTGGAATCGATTCCGAAACGCAGCATAGGCAGCGCGCTGCGCACTTTTTCAATCGCTATGTACACCCGCACGATCGGGAGCAAGTTGTGGCGGCGGTTACCGATGCGAGGAGTAATCATAAGTTATACGAGGGTGAGTTCCGCATCGCTTGGCCGGACGGGACTCTGCGCTGGGTGTCTGCCAGGGGAGAATTCCAGTATTCCTCAAAGGGCGAGCCTGCGCGCATGCTCGGTATGGCATTCGACATTACCGAACGAAAGCAACTGCAATCGGAACTGGTTGAAAGCCAGGACCGGATCTTGGCCATCGTGGCATCCGCGATGGACGCCATCATCGGCGTCGATGACGCGCAGACGATTGTGCTTTTCAATCCTGCCGCTGAGAGAATGTTCGATTGCCCGGGTGGGGACGCGATTGGCAGTTCCATCGAGCGTTTTATCCCTCCGCGCTTTCGCGCACAACACAGTACTTACATTCGACACTTCGGCGAGACCGGCAGCAACAGTCGTGTAATGGGCACGCTGGGAACTTTGTGGGCACTGCGGGCAGATGGTAAGGAATTTCCCATTGAAGCCTCAATTTCTCACAGTAATATTTCCGGGCAATTGTTCTCCACCGTCATCATTCGGGACGTCACCGAGCAAAAGCGGACTGAACAAGCTTTGCGCAAGAGCGAGGAACGATTCCGGCTGTTCATGGACCATAGCCCCGCGGTCGCTTGGATGAAGGATGAAGAGAGGCATTACATCTACATGAGCGAGAGCTATCTGAAACAACTCGAGGTCCGGCTGGAAGACCGCCTGGGCAAGACCGACTTCGAAGTCTATCCTTGCGCCATCGCCGAGGAATTGAGGAAGAATGACCAGGCCGCCCTGGATTTGGGCCATCCCATCGAAGTGACCGAGGAAGCAGTGGGCCCCCACGGAGAACCACGCATCTGGCTGGCCTATAAGTTCCCCTTCCAAGACGCCTCTGGACAGGTGTTTGTAGGTGGAATCGGCATCGACATTACCGAGCAGAAGAAATCAGAGGAAACTCTCCACGATTTGACTGGCCGACTGATCTCCGCTCAGGAGGAAGAGCGCGCCCGCATCGCCAGGGAACTGCATGACGACTTCAGCCAACGCCTGGCACTTCTTGGAATTGAACTCGGACAGCTATGGAAGAAACTGTCACAAAATGAGGCAGAGGATCGCCGTTGCGTCCAGAAAATGCTGAAGGAAACCAAGGAGCTGTCCACCGACCTTCATACGCTTTCTCATGAGCTTCACTCCAGCAAGCTTGAATATGTTGGCCTGGGGCCTGCGCTCGCTGGACTATGTAAGGAATTCGGTCTGAAGTACGAAATTGAGGTCCGTTTCGCCGAGATCGGAAAGTCTCTCAGCGTCCCGAAGGATGCGGCCTTATGCCTATTTCGAGTCGCCCAGGAAGCCCTTGCTAATGTCGCTAAACACAGTCGTGCCAATAGTGCGCAGGTGGAACTCGCCACGAACGGGAACGGTGTCACTCTTCGCATCTCCGATTCGGGCCGAGGCTTTGATCCTTCGGTCCAGAAATTGGACGCTGGAATTGGGTTGATCGGCATGAGCGAAAGACTTCGGCTGGTCGGAGGTCGGCTGTTGGTGATGTCCCAACCCAACAGCGGGACAGAAATTGTCGCTGAAGTGCCGCTGGTCACTGCGGAGGACGCGACGCAAGTGAAATCTCAGGTTGCTGGAGGATAGAACCTTGAGGCGCACACGAGTATTGCTAGCGGATGACCACCAAATGTTGGCGGATGCGCTGAAGGGTGTATTGGAGCCCCGGTTCGAGGTGGTGGGCACAGTACGCGACGGACGCGCGCTTGTGGAGGCTGCCGGGAAATTGCAACCCGAGGTGGTCGTTGTGGACGTTGCCATGCCGGAACTAAATGGCCTGGAGGCTGCGCGGCAAATCAAACACAACATGCCGAGCGTAAAACTCATCTTCATGACCATGAACGAAGACCCTGACCTGGTGGGAGAAGCGTTCCGGGCAGGTGCTTCAGCGTTCCTATTGAAGCAGGCTGCGGCGCTCGAGTTGACAGTCGCAATCGACAAAGTACTGAAAGGCGGGTCTTATGTGACGCCCAGAGCCGCGGAGGGCCAGGCAAATGTAGCCTTGCGGGAACCGTGGGCCCGGGATCATGCGGCGGAACCAACACCCCGGCAGCGGGAAGTGATTCAACTGCTGGCCGAGGGGCGCTCCATGAAAGAAATCGCCTCCATTCTGAACATCACAAAGCGGACGGTTGCGGCACATAAGTATGCCGTAATGGAACTATTGCAATTAAAGACCAACGCCGATCTGGTGCAGTATGCCATCAAGCACAGAATTATCTCGATCTAGGTTTCCTGGGTTTTTCCCTCCATATTGTAATTTCTAACAATAGGCAAGAATTCGAATTACGCTCACCGTCGTACGTGAAGTCCGGCTGCCCGTGAAGAAATGAGCCCATGGTAGCAACTGGCTCGGCGGGTCGAACTTGGTATCTATCTCCATCCTTCGACTTGGAATTGAAAAACAGTTCCGAGGTGAACTTTTGAAGATTGGCAAACGCGTTGTACTCGCGGACGATCTCGCTCCCTTGCTGAGTTCAATCGCTAAATTATTGGACGGATCATTCGAAATCGTAGGTACGGCCCCCGATGGAACCGGTGCGTTGGAAACGATCCTGAGGCTAGACCCCGATGTGGCCGTCTTGGATATCTCCATGCCGGGCATGAGCGGAATTGAGGTTGCACGGGAACTCAAAAGCCGCGGCACCAGGGCAAAGATCGTATTCCTTACCGTTCATGAGGATGCGGACATTCTTGCGACTTGCCTGGCCGCGGGAGGGCTGGGGTATGTTGTGAAGGTTCTCATGGAAACAGACTTGATTCCGGCGATAAATGAAGCCCTGGTGGGCCGTGAGTTCGTTTCGCGATTTCCGACTCAACAAGACGCCCTAAACGGCATCAGTTAGCCACCGAGTGACGTTAGCGGGCAAACTCCGTCCGCACGCCTCAGGGTGTCACTTTTGACAATTACGTTGTGGGAAGGTTCGGTGCAGCATGGGCCGAACCTAAAGAATCTGAGGCGAGCGTTGCGGTCAGAAGATCGCCGCATCGCTCACCTCAGTAGTTCCAGAATGCTCGCCCCTAAGCGCTATATGAAAAGGGGCGGAAGCAGCGCAACCACGTCGGAGATAGAGCAACGTGACGGAGTGCGAAGACAAATCTGCGGCGCTGTCGGCATGGCCTGCCCCGACCGGCGCACAACGCGCCTACCACGCGATGGTCAAACCCATTGGATCGGTCTGTAATCTGGACTGCACTTACTGCTACTACCTCCACAAGCAGGATCTCCTTGGCAGCACCAACAAGTTCCGCATCTCCGACGAAATCCTGGAAACACACATCCGCCAGTACATCGAGGGGCAGGACCGCACTGAAGTGGTCTTTTCCTGGCAAGGTGGTGAGCCGACGCTGCTCGGGCTGGAGTTCTTCCGCAAGGTGGTTGAGCTGGAGCAAAAGTACAGGAAGCCCAATCAGCGTATTGAAAATGACCTGCAGACGAATGGAACGCTCCTGGATGACGAGTGGGGCGCGTTCCTAAAGACACACGGCTTTCTCGTAGGGCTGAGCATTGACGGTCCCAAACAGCTGCACGACCGCTATCGCGTTGCCAAAGATGGAAAGCCCACGTTTGACAAGGTGTTAGCGGCGGCGCAGATGCTTCACCGCCATGGCGTTCCTCTCAACGTGCTGTGCGTTGTGAATCGAGTGAATGGCAAGCGTCCACTGGATGTTTACCGGTACTTGAAAAATGAAATTCGTCCGCGTGAAATTCAGTTTATTCCCTGCGTGGAGCCGAGAGCTTTCAAGCAGACAGCGCCGCAGAGGTGGGATCCGGCCACATTGCCAGTCCAGGATTCTCCCGAGGCGCACCCTGGCCATCCGGATTCCGTTGTCACTGATTGGTCGGTGGATCCCGACGATTGGGGCTACTTCCTTTGCAAGGTTTGGGATGATTGGTATCACCGGGACATTGGCAAAGTGTTCGTCAATCATTTCGAAACCGCCGTGGCGCAGTGGAAGGGATTGGACTCCCAATTGTGTATTTATCACGAATTCTGCGGCAAAGGCGTGGCGCTAGAGCATGACGGCAGCCTGTACTCCTGCGACCACTATGTCTATCCCGAATACAGGCTGGGCAACATACTGGAAACCTCAAGCTCGCGCATGGTTTTCTCTGAGCAACAACATAAGTTCGGATTGGCCAAATTCAATTCCCTGCCACTCCAATGCACCGAGTGCAGCTTCCTCTTTGCCTGCAATGGAGAGTGTCCCAAGAATCGCGTGATTCGTACGCGCGAAGGCGAGCCGGGGCTCAACTATCTGTGCAGCGGTTTGCAGAAATATTGGCGCCACATCGATCAAGACGTGAAAGACATTTGCCGGCGCCTGGCGCGCGGAGAGCCGCTGCGTCCGGGCTAAGGACTCCGCGGCTATATGAGCATCCTGATTTCGAGGAGCGCTATTTGTTGATAGCATAGCGCGTCTTCCTTTTAGCCCTGCATGTCACTTTTGACAATTCCCCTGCGGACTCTCCTGGGGCAACATCACGGTAAACATCAGCGCCCATACTGCGTTTCGTCCGCAGTTGAGGGCGGATCGTGATCTAAGCAATCTCGCCTTGCTTAAGGAGAACCATGAACAATATGAAGGTACCGGGTAACAAAAGTTTCGTCGCGACATCCCTCGTTATCGGTTTACTCACGCTCGCCGCTATTCTCGGGCCGGGCTTGCGAGCGCAGGCTCCGGTGCAACGACATCTGGCAGAACTCAAGCAATCACTGGTCTTCAATAAACAGGTGCTGGCCAACTACACCTGGCTGGAACAACAAATCATCAGCATCAAGGGCGAAGAAAAGAAAGAAGAGCTCTACAACGTGCAGTTGGGTCCAGACGGCAAGCCGCAGAAAACTCCTCTCGATCCCAACTCTGTTTCCGACAGCGACCGCCAGCGCCATGGCCTGCGCGGCCGAATCAAAGAAAAGAAGATCGAAGAGTACAAGGAGTACGCCGATTCAATTAAGACTCTCATCCAGCAGTACCTTCCTCCGGAGAAAGACATGCTGCAGCAGTCCTATCAGCAGGGCAATGTAATGATCGGCCCCATGGCTGGCCAGCCGAACGAGTATCGCTTCGTCGTATCGAACTACATCAAGCCAGGTGACAACATGACTATCGTTTTGAATAAGGCCACTCTGTCGCTCGTGAGCGTGGCGATTGCCACTTATCTTGCGGATACCCCCGATGCCGTCAAGGTGAACGTGCAGTTCACGAAGATGCCCAGTGGCGGGCCATTCCACGTGGCCACAGAAACCATCAATGGCGTGAGCAAACAGCTCACCATCCAGGTTATAAACAGCAATTACGCACATAAGTAGAGGATGCCGGTTATCAACGCGAGTTAATGCAGGGGCGCGCTATTTCTTATTGTGATCGTCCGTCTTTCTTGCGGTCGGCTTGACCACGGCCCCTTCCGTCAGCCTGCACGCAGTTTCTCCACTAAGTTGGTATTTTTGACAATTCCGTTGTGAGCCGCGCTTGTCGCATCATCACGCACAGTTCTAATCCGGCGTCCTCTTGGGAACGGGATATGGTCCGCTTGAAAAAGCCCAAGCAAGGGGGCAGTCGTGTGTAGAAACGAACTCTGCGGCAATGCTAAAAGTTATTCATGACAACTACTGGTCCGTAGCCGGTCAATCCGATTTCAATTCCGCAGGCCAGGTCAATAAGCCAGTTCCTCCTCCAGTGGTTTGTCAACTACAACATGAAGAAAGGCTGGTACCTCAAAACCGCGCCCATCAACACCGCCGACTGGAGGGGAGGCGACAGTAACGTGTGGAACGTGCCCTTGGGCGGCGGAGTGGGAAGGATCATGAAGCGTGGGTTCCAGCCGGTGAATCCCTCCGCAGAGTTCTATGGCAACGCCGTTCATCCGCCGGGAGCTTCGCCTTGGACCCTGCGCTTACAGTTTGTGTTGCTCTTTCCCAAGTTAAGCAAGGAACAGGAGAAAATGCTGCTGGAGCAAAAACTGAAACAGTTGCAACAGCAGCCGCCGACACCGCCCAGCAATTGAATCGGGCGTTCCCAAACCACCGCCGGCAAAGTTCCAGGGGGCAGATCACATCATGGACGACTGAGGATCATGAATTAGTTGGTACTTTTGCCAATTATCAATCGTGGTCGTCAGGGGCAGCATCCGGTAGGCGTGGATTCTCCGTAATTCCGTTCAGGCTTATCGAATTTTGTAAGGGAAAAAGGAAGAGGAGGGTATTTATGAAATGGTCTGGGAGAATAAGTCTAACTTTGGCGACGGTGGCAACACTGTTCAGTACCTCAGGGCCACCTGCCGCCAACGCACAAGAGAAGAAACCGAATATCGTCGTCATCATGGGCGACGACATTGGTATATGGAACATCGGCGCCTACAGCCGGGGCATGATGGCCGGGAAGACGCCGAACCTCGACAAGATGGCTAAAGAGGGGATGTTGTTCACTGACTATTACGCCGAGGCCAGCTGCACGGCCGGCCGGGCGCAGTTCATTACCGGTGAGCTTCCCATTCGCACTGGCTTGACCACCGTAGGCCAAGCGGGCGCGAAGGTTGGCTTGCCCGCCGAGGCGGTGACCACTGCGACGATACTGAAGTCGATGGGCTACGCCACCGGTCAGTTTGGCAAGAATCACCTTGGTGACCGTAATGAGTACCTGCCCTGCGTTCACGGATTCGATGAATTCTTTGGCTATTTATATCACCTCGATGCGATGGAAGACCCTGCACATCCGAACTATCCGCAAAATCTCTTGAATGTCGTTGGCCCCCGCAACATGGTTCATTGCTGGGCAAGCGACAAGGATGACCCGACCGAAATGCCTCGCTGGGGCGTAATCGGCAAGCAGAAGATCGAAGATGCCGGCACACTCTATCCGAAGCGAATGGAGACCGTGGACGATGAAATCCTCGACTTGTCTCTCAAGTTTATCGACAAGGCCAAGAGCGACAACAAGCCGTTCTTCGTATGGCTCAACCCCACCCGCATGCACATCGTCACCCACCTCTCCCCGAAGTATGAAGCGATGCGCACCGCCGAGAACGGCTGGTCTGAACAAGAGGCCGGCATGGCCCAACTCGACGATATCGTAGGTTCGGTGATGCAGAAGCTCAAGGATACGGGCGAGGACGACAACACTATCGTCGTGTTCACTTCCGACAACGGTACGGAACTCTTCACCTGGCCGGATGGCGGTCTGACCCCATTCGCACAGTGTAAGGGAACGGTTCTCGAGGGTGGCTTCCGCGTGCCCGGGATCGTTCGCTGGCCCGGACATGTTCCGGCGGACTCGGTGCAGAACGGGATCTTCTCCGGCCTGGATTGGCTGCCCACCTTCGTCGCCGCAGCCGGTAACCCAAATATCACCGAAGAATTGCTGAAGGGCAAAACCATCGGTGACCGCACCTACAAGAACCACTTGGATGGCTACAACCAATTGGCCATGCTCACAGGCAAAGGTCCGTCGGCACGCCATGAAATCTTCTATCTTGGCGAAAGCACCGTCGGCGCCGTGCGCATCGACGATTACAAATTCCGCTTTATTGACCAACCCCAAGGCTGGCTGGGTGAGAAGACCCATCCGGACGTGCCTTACATCACCAACTTGCGCCTCGATCCATTCGAGCGCATGGGCTGGCCCACCAACGGGACCAAGGACGGGTCGCAGCAGTATTTCGACTGGTTCAAGTACGAATTCTGGCGCTTCGTGTTCGTCCAGCAGACAATGGCCAAGGAAATCCAAACCTTCCTCGACTACCCGCCAATGCAGCGCGGCGCCAGCTTCAACCTCGACGCCATCAAGGCGGAGATGGGGAAAAGGATGGCCGAAGCGGAAGCAGCGGCCAAGGGCCCCAGCAACTAGTAGGAACAACCTTCACGAAGGGCGGCTCGCAAGGGCCGCCCTCGAAATGTCTTGCAGTTCACCTTGCTCCTTAAGACCGCCGCGGCGAATTGCGGTAAGCCCGGCTTCTTGAGTCGAGCAGAAAGGAATGGTCAATGAATGACCTCGGTAGTCGTTATCGAATCTGCCTCAGAGCCCTGCTCATTTTCATCGTTCTTCTATTCGCAGCGGTCGGTGCCTACGCCCAGCGCGATCCGCTGCCGTCCTGGAATGACGGACCTGCAAAAAAAGCAATTCTCTCATTTGTTGAAGAAACAACCGAAATATCCAGCCCTAAGTATGTTCAGCTAGCAGATCGCGTCGCCACGTTCGACCAGGACGGCACTCTTTGGACCGAGTATCCGCTTTACGCCCAGGCCATGTTTGCCCTCGAGCGCGTCGGCCAGCTCGCGCCGCAACACCCGGAATGGAAGGAACAGCAGCCGTTCAAGGCGGTACTCGAGCGTGATCATGAAGCGATGAGCAAGTTCACCGAGCAGGCCTGGATGGAAATTGTCGCCGCGACGCACGCAGGGATGAGCACAGAAGAGTTTCGGGCGCTGGTGAAGCAGTGGCTCGCCACAGCCAAAGCCCCGCGCTTCGATCGGCCGTACACAGATCTCGTTTACGAACCGATGCTGGAGGTAATGAAGTATCTGCGGGAAAAAGGCTTCAAGACGTACATCGTTACTGGCGGTGGACAGGAGTTTGTGCGCGTTTACAGCGAGCAGGTGTACGGTGTGCCTCCGGAGCAGGTCGTGGGATCGAGCATCGTGACCAGTACGAAGTCACGAACGGCAAACCGGAGCTGATGCGCGAGCCGAAACCATTTTTGATCGATGATGGGCCCGGCAAGGCTGTTGGCATCAATCTGTTCATCGGCAAGCGTCCATATGCAGCCTTTGGCAATTCCGGTGGCGATGCTGAAATGCTCCAGTGGACGCAAGCAGGTGAAGGGTCGCGGCTGATAATGCTCGTACTTCACGATGACGCGACGCGCGAGTACGCTTACGGACCTGCCGGGGGGGCTACCGGATACCCATGTCGGCACTTTTTCCGATGCGCTCATGTCTCAGGCGAAAAGCAGTGGTTGGATTGTGATCAGCATGAAGGACGATTGGAAGCGGATCTTTCCTTTCGAAAAATAGTGACAAAAAAAAGAATGGCGGGCCCGAGCTGTTGATATTGCGGTGGCGTAAGGATGAATCGAGTCTACAAAACCATTTGGAGAGGTGCATTCCTAGCCTGTCTGGTTTGCCTACCTGCCCAAGCACAAGAAACGCAATTTCTGCCCGAAGTGGATGCGAACCTCACATTGAACTCGACTTTTCGCGCCTATCTTCAAGCCAAGGATGATCGTGAGGGCGGTGACCCCACTCAATTTTCGTTCGGTCCAAGCCTGCAGATTTATAGGAAACCGCTGATCAAACTCAAAAAGGTGACGGAGTTTGACCTGGACGACTCGAAGTCAAGACTCCTGGTTCTGGAGACCGGCTATCGCTACATCACCGCCCCGGATGCCCCCCCTGAAACGCGCTTGATCGAAGCTGCAACTTCGAATTTTCCCTTAAGTGGAGGGTTTCTCCTGACCGACCGGAACCGATTCGATCTGGACTGGAAAAACAGCGTATTCTCGTGGCGCTATCGGAATAGATTGACGGTCGAGCGAACTTTTGCGATCCACTCCTACCATTTCATCCCGTATGTCGCAGCCGAACCCTTTTATGAGAGCCAATACAGCAAGTGGAGTACTACGTCTCTCTACGGGGGATCCCTGTTCCCCGTAGGCAAACACGTCGAATTCAACACCTACTTCGAGCATGACAACAACACCGGCAAGCACCCGAACCAGCAAGTGAATTCGGCCGGGCTGGCGCTTTATCTGTTCTTCTCGGTGGCAAAGAAATGAAGCCAAAATTGGTCCGAATGCCCGGTACGATCATGTCACTTTTGACAATTACGGCGCGGTGCCCGCCAGCGCCAATATCACTGTAGGTCGAGGTTTGTGGTAATTTGATCGCCTCACAGGAACAAATCGCTCTCAGGTTTTGACTACCGGAGAATTTAAATGAGGCTTACTAACAGGAATTTTTGGGATCCGGCAGCCTTTTGGAAGTTCATCCCGCTGATGCTCCTGCTCCTTCTTGGTCCGGCTGCCTTGCGGGCTCAAGAGTCCGAAGAGTTCGACAACTACAAAATACGTTTCGACGCTTTCTGGTTCTACTCAGACCCGACGGGAACCATCAAGGGTCACGCCGATAGCGTTCCGGTCGATTTTAACAAGGACTTGGGGTTCAGGTCCTATTCGACTTTTAGCGGGAGACTAGATTGGAAGTTCACTCATAAGAACCATTTGTACCTGATCGTCAACCCGCTGTTTACTTCGAAGGAAGTTGTACTCAATCGAACGATCACCTTCCAGGGCCAGACCTTTGATGTAGGTGCGCAAGTGAACGGCCAACTGCATGCCTTTTACGTCGCCCCTGGCTACCAGTACGACATCATCCGCCGCAAACGGGGCCATCTCGGCCTCGGTGTGCAGATCGACCTTTTTAAATCGACGGCTAAAATAACCGCGCTCGGCTCAGTCAGTGGGGGAGGCACGGCGAGTGGTTCGTATTCCGCTAGCGGTTCGCTTCTGGCACCCATTCCGGTCGCGGGCCCGCAATTCCGGCTGTACCTCACAAATTCCCCTCGCGTTTTTGTCGAAGGCAATCTCTATGGAATGTATTTCTTTGGCTACGGGAGCTTTGTGTCCACGGCGGGCGACTTGGGAGTGACGCTGACCAAGCACATTACCATCAACGGTGGTTATCAGCTTGCCTCGCACTTGACTATCAACGGTACGCAAGACCGCCTTGCCCTGCAGTTGTCACAGAAGGGCGCGATCGCAGGAATGGAGTTTTCTTTTTAGGAGCACGAGGATGCATTCAGGTTTGCAGCCTGCGTTGTCAAAACAACAGTTCTGTAAGTTAAAAAAAGAGAGGAGATTCAATATGAGAAGCCTAGGACGACTGACAGTGTGTGTGATTCTTGGAGCCGGCCTTTGTTTGGCCCAGGATTTGGTGAGCATCATCCATGGTACGGTCAAGAAAGTGGATCACGCCACGAAAACCATCGTGGTCAAGACCGCTGACGGAACGGAGCACACCATCAAGGTCGCCGACAATTCCACGATTAAAGGAACCAAAGAAGGTTTTGACGGCTTGAAAGAAGGAACGGAAGTTGTTGCACGGACCACGGGAAAGGGCGCCGACGAAACTGCCGTGGACGTAGGCAAAGTTAGCAAGAACGGCTTCAAGACCGCGGAAGGGTCTGTTACCAAGTTCGATAAAGATACCAAGACAATCGTGGTGAAAAGTGCCGATGGCACGGAGAAGACCTTCGATTTGACCGACGATGCAGTAAAAGACGCCGGCAAAGGGACTGGCAAAGGCGTAGAAAAAGGCACGAAAGTTACGGTGTATTACACAGAAGAAGGCGGAAAGAAAACCGCACACTATCTCGCGGAATAGTGGTCACCGGGAATAATGCCGCGACCTGATGGGAAGTGCGTAATGCGCATAGTCCGTATCTGGCTAGTGGTGGTCCTCTCTGTCACAACGCTGGTCCCCACCGATTTTGCCGCGACTACTGGCAAGGTGATTCTTCAGACCGAATTGCGACAACAATTTGGCCCAGTGACCCTGCAGCAAGCTGTTCCCCAATCGACGTCAGCTTCCCTCGGATTGCCTGTAAACTTTGCACGACATGTAGGCGATCTGGATGGCATGAAAAAGAGGCACGTGATTCGTGTTCTCGTCGTGCCCAGCCATTCTGGATTTTTCTACGATAAGGGAATTCCACACGGGATCTACTACGAAGCATTCGATCAGTTTCAGCGCTTCGCGAACCAAAAACTCAAAACCGGCGGGGTGAAGATTACCGTCCAATTCATCCCGGTCAGGCCTGAACAGCTGGAAAAGGGTCTGCTGGAAGGTCTCGGCGATGTCGTTGGCTACGGAGTGATTGTCACGCCGGAGCGCGAAAAAGAAGTACTGTTCACCACGCCGATCGCTTCCAACGTGAAGCAGGTGATTGTTACCGGTCCCAAAGCGCCTCCCTTAAACACGCTCGGAGACTTGAGTGGCAAGGAAGTCTATGTCAACCCGCTGACCGCCTACTATGAGAACCTACAACGTTTAAGCAAAGAGTTTCAAAAGGCTGGGAGGCCACCGATTCTTGTCAAAGCTGCCGATCCAAACCTCACGGATGAAGATCTACTGGAGATGGTCAATGCCGGCCTGCTTCCTGCGACAGTGACCATAAACGTCCGGGCAGAATTCTGGTCTAGGGTGCTTCCACGACTGACGCTTCATCCGAGCATGGTCTTAAAGTCAGAGGGGCAACTGGCATTCGTAACGCGGAAGGACAGCCCGCAGTTGAGACGACTCCTAGACGAGTTCGTCCAGGACCATGATATGGGGACGAGTTTCGGAAATACCTTACTCAGGCGCTACCTTCAAAATACCAAATGGGTGCAAGACGCGACTTCGACCGAGGAAATGAAGAAATTCCAGGCCTACGTGCGCTATTTCCAGAAGTATGCGGCGGAATATGACTTTGACTATCTGATGCTGGTGGCGCAGGGATATCAGGAATCACTTCTGGATCAGAGCCGAAGAAATCCCAGCGGTGCTGTGGGCATTATGCAGGTTATTCCCAAGTACGCGGCCGCGCCGCCCATCAACATTCCGAATGTAGATTCTGCGCAGTACAACATCCAAGCCGGCGCAAAGATGCTGCGTAACATCGCGGAGACATATTTCAAAGACGACAAACTGGACGCAACCAACAAGACGCTTATGGTTTTTGCAGCGTAGAACGCTGGGCCGACCCGGATTGTGCGCCTGCGGAAGAGGGCGGCCAGTGAAGGCTTGAACCCCAATCAGTGGTTCGGGAATGTCGAGCTCATGGCCGCGAAGGACGTTGGACAGGAAACCGTGCAGTATGTCAGCAATATCTACAAATATTACGTGGCCTATAAGCTCACATTAGAACTAGCCGGGACCCCAAAATGAACGAACCCGAACGGCCAGGATTGACCCGTGTCGCCGTCAGATACTCCAACCTGTCACTTCTGACAATAGAACCGAGTGACCGGGAGTGAAAGCATGTGTGGCTGCAGAGTTGTCACGCTGTTTATGTTAGAGGAGGATTCCATGCGATTAGCGGTCTTCTGCCTATTAGCGTCAGCCGTGTTGCCGTCATTAGCCCATGCACAAGGTCCAGTTTTCACGATTGTGCCGGAAGAAAGCTCGGTTAAGTTCTCTGTGAAGGCGTCGGTGGCGCTGGAGGGAACTTTCGTAAGTGGGACGCCACGCTGACGTTTCCTTCTACGGACGTCACTTCAGGAGTTTTGGACATCAAGATTCATGTGGACAGCGTGAATACCGGGAGCGGCATGAAGGACGACAAACTGAAGAGCAAGGACTTTTTCGACGTCAAGCAAGATCCCTACATCACCTTTCACTCCACAAAGGTTGTACAGACCGGTCCCAATACCTTTGATGTGCAGGGCACCTTTACTATCCGTGGAGTATCAAAGGCCGAGACGCTGAACCTGACGGTTAGCGGCAAGGGGACAGGGACTGGCGAGATTAAGGGGACAATGGCCTTCGACCGTAAGGAGTATGGCATGAACAGCGGAATTCCGTTCATCAGGATCGCCGACCGCGTCGAGGTGGATGTCGCCCTTAAAGGCCATAAGGTCAGCGGGCCTCCGCTGGTATTCAAGCAATAGACGTCAAGATTCGAGTCGGAAAAATCTTTATTGGTGGACAACTCGCTCAATCGCTACAACGTCAGCCAACGCAATAAGTTTAAGACTGAAGCCGACGGGACGCGGAGTACCTAAATGTCCGGTCAGCGCCTCAACAAGTTGAGTGAAAGCATGGCCGTTCTGGAACGAATCCGCTTTGGGAGGAAGGAGACGAGACCTTGAAAATTACAACACCGAAGAGAGTCGCGAGACCAAAGACCATTCTTCTTGCGCTAGCCTGTGTGCTGGGGTTAGCAGCAAACGCAGCCACCGACGTAGAAAAGCAGCAGAAGCAAATACGGAGCATGGTCCAGGATACCCTCCAGCAACTTTACAAGGCCGAGCCAAAGTCGAAATTAGTGATCAAACATGCGGCCGGTTACGCGGTCTTCAGTGAGTTGGGGGTGAAGATTCTCTTCGCGGGTTCTGGCAACGGAAAAGGGCTCGCAGTGAACAACAGGACCAAGCATGAGACCTTCATGAAGATGCTTGAGATTCAAGGTGGACTTGGAATGGGCGTGGACAAATTCCGCGTCATCTTTGTGTTTGACAACCAGAAAGCTCTGGACAGTTTCATCAACTCCGGCTGGGAATTCGGTGGACAATCCACGGTCGCGGCTAAAAACGGGGACAAGGGCGGTGCCATGAGTGGGGCGGTGTCGGTCGCGGACGGGGTCTGGATGTATCAATTGACGGAAAAAGGATTGGCCGCCGACATCAGCGCCACGGGCACCAAGTACTACAAAGATGATGCCCTAAATTAAGTGCGAGAGTAAGTCGCAGGGGACTCCCTGGCGTTGCGCTAACTTGTGCTGATTCAGAGATCAGGAGAGGATGGCGGGCGCTCCATAGATTGTGGCGCTGTAAAGCGCACAGCGCCGAGGCGTTCCTACCTGCAGGCTATCCGTCTTCGGTAATCCGAAGCTCAATGAATACAGGTGGGGGCTTGAGCTGAGCTAAGCAGTAAAGTGCCCCAGGGTTATGCTCTGTTCCTTTTGACAATACCCTGCGCTTCTTACATGAGCAAAAATGCAGACGGGAACTTGAGACCGATTTTCAAATAATCGCGAAGGAGAATCTTATGCCGCATGCTAAGGAAACAACCAGTAACTCCCATAAGTGGGTCCTCATAGGGGTTTTGGTTTCCGGGCTCCTCATCTTGGCTGCTTTTCCCGCTCTTTCCGCAAGGGGGGTTAAGAACGAAACAATTGAAGCTAGCGCGATGGGCACAGGCACCCAAATGGGCCAGGTCATCGGAATTTCCGTTGAAATCTACGATTACTCAACGCCCGAAGACAAACAGGTCCTAATGGAGGCTTTCTCGAAGGGACAGAACCAGGGCCTCGTCAACGCTTTGACCAAAATGAAGGCAGTTGGCCATATCTCGATTACCGGCACGCTGGGCTATGACCTCGCTTACATTCGCATGATTCCAACACCAACCGGTCGCAAGATTCGTTTTGTTACCAACCGGCAATTGAGATTTGGCGAGGTTTATTTCGATACGCAGTCACAGTACTTCAACCTCACAGGCGGCGAATTTGACTTGAACGATACGGATAAAAGCAAGACCACAGGCGTATTGTATCCAGCGGCGCAATTGGCAATCGATAAACAAGGCCAGCTTCAGATCGAACTCAGAGAGAATCCCTGGAATCTGGTGGACGTGCTCGATTGGAAGGGTACGGCGGGGGTAAATTGACCCGCTTGTTGAGGAGTTCCCTTTCCTCCGCTCTCCAACAATGAATTGGGATCATTCGTTCAGCCTATGTTCGGAGGACACTTTAGGCCACCAAAGAAAGTGATCTTTAGTTGAATTGAGGTGTCCCATGAAACGCAGGGCGTTCGCGAATTTCCCGAATGATGCGGTGGTTTGCATTAAGACAGGCGCCAACGTGACATGGCAAGGGGCCGGCAAGAATACTGGCATTATGGTTGATTTTGGCGACTCATCTCCGTTCGATCCCTCGGGACCGATTATGGGAGGTTCCGATCGCCCCATCACCGTCGTAGCGAAGAAAGCTGGATGCTACGGTGGGCCTGCACTCCGGGGACTAGCTACGGCATGTGCGGGAATTCGGATCTGGAACTAATTGTGACCAGCAGCCTGAAGTAGACGCCATTTGCCATCTGTTTGATCAAGCCGTACACGAGGCAACCAACCGGCGTACTGGGCCTCCACTTTTACCCTTTCATCGTGGTTGGGCGGATTGTTAGTTCTGACAATTACCCTGCCTAGTTGACCAATACAGAATCTGGCCATGGAAGTGGCGACAGTCGCGGAGAGTTTGCCGCGAGATCCTAGCGATAAGGCAAAGCAGGAGGTTCAACCTGCAACGGGTAAGCGAGGAACTCGCAGAGAAAGTTGCGCCGCACTCGACCGAATGAGCTTCACATCTGCGCTGCTGATCGAAAGGAAGGTCCAATGAATCGAGTCTGCAAAGCAGGGAAAGTAGCTCTACTAATTTTAACAATTGGTGCGCTGTTTTCCTTGCCCCGCGCGAGCGCGCAAACGGATACACCAACACCAACGAGCACCGACCCACCGCAAGTAAATGAAACGAGCACGGATCAGGGCTGGCACGTTGGAATTACGCCTTATCTGTGGTTCGCGGGCGTTCACGGGACTTCCGGAGTTCTCGGTCACGACGCCTCCGTGCACGCGAACTTCAGCGACATTTTTCAGTATTTAAATATAGGCGCGATGGGGGTTGTTGAGACTAGGTACAACCGCGTGATTATGCCCGTCGATTTTATGTGGATGAAGCTGTCGGACAATAAGTCGCTTCCGTTAAACGATCCCGAGGCGCCATCGATAAAGGCACAGATGACGGAGACCATGTTGACCCCAAAAATCGGGTATCGGGTGGCGGATGGCAAAAAAGTGAAGGTGGATACACTGTTCGGCATCCGCTACTGGCACCTCGGCACCACCCTTACGCTGCAACCTATCCAAATTAGAAATGGCTTCTCGGAGTCGGCGAATTGGGTCGACGCCGTTGCCGGAGGAAAAATTACGTTCGCTCTCGGTCCTAAGGCTTTCGCGACTGTTCTTGGCGATGCAGGCGGAGCGTCCGCGCGATTGGATTATCAGGTTGGCGGATTCCTCGGTTACAAGATTAACCGCAGGTGGGTTTTGCTGGGTGGGTATCGGTATCTCAGCGTGGATTATCGGCCGTATGGAAGGGCGCAGTTCGTTTACGACGTGAACATGCCCGGGCTGGTGATTGGCGTGACCTTTAACGCCAAGTAAGCAGGCTTTCCATGCCATAGACAAAAAGGAGTTGGCCGTGCGTTACACGAAGATCGGTTTAGGAGTTTTAGCGCTCATCTTGGCAGCTTGCTCCTGCACTTGGGCGCAGGACCCAGGCTGGCCACGAAAGCTGGTCAAGCCTGGCGGCACCGTCCTCATTTATCAGCCCCAAGTGGATAACTGGCAGAATTACACCGACATCAAGTGGCGATCTGCATTTCAGCTCACTCCCACAGCAGGCAAGCAAGTTGTTGGCGCCGCCACCTTCGAAGCCACGACAGAGGTGAACACCGACACGCACACGGTTTTCATGTTCAATATTCAAGTCCTGAACACCTATTTCCCGTCACAGGACCCCGCTACTTCTGCACAATTGGATCAATTGTTCCGCACGTTCGTACCAGTGACATTCAATGCTTCTCTGGATCGGATAATCGCTTACACGCCCAAGCCGCAATCGGTGCAGACTGTTGCTCTGAGGAATGACCCCCCGTTTATCTTTGTCAGCTATAGTCCGGCCATTCTCCTCGGTGTGGATGGAGACCCGGTACTTTCTGACATTTCGAAAACCAATTTGAAGTATGTAGTCAATACCAACTGGCCGCTGTTCTTGGACAAATCCAAATCGCAATACTACCTGCTAGTGAACAACATCTGGCTCAGCGCGGGCGACCTGCACGGGCCGTGGGCCCGCGTAAACACGCTTTCCAAGGAGTTCAGCAAACTACCCGACTCCGGCAGATTCGCAGATGTGAAGAAAATGGTTCCACCGCTGCAGGTAGCCAATCCAATCATTCCCCAGGTTTTCTACAGCACCGTTCCGTCAGAGGTGATCCTGTTTGACGGCCAACCCACTTACAGCGAGATTCCGGGAACTCAATTGGTCTACGCCAATAACACCGACAGTCCGGTATTCGTCTATAGTCCAACGCAAACGTATTACTACCTCGCCGCGGGTCGCTGGTTCAGCGCTCACAATCTTGCAGGACCATGGACTTTTGCCTCGCTCGATCTGCCCTCAGATTTTGCACACATTCCTCTCGCCAGCCCAGCCAGCGCCATCCTCGCCTCCGTGCCGGGCACCAGTCAGGCAAAAGACGCGGTATTAATCGCACAAATCCCCACAGTCATGATGCTCAATCCGACTACCGCAGCAGCTCAGGTGAAAATCGACTATACGGGAGTGCCGCAATTCGCGCCGATCGAAGGCACCACCTTACCGTATGCAACCAATACGACAGATAAAGTGATTCAAGTCGGCGATGTCTATTACCTCTGCTTGCAGGGCGTGTGGTTCATGTCCACATCCGCGCAGGGTCCATGGACAACCGCCAGTTCCGTGCCACAAGTGATTTACACGATTCCGCCGAACTCGCCAGTTTACAACGTGACCTACGTAACACAGGTCACCACAACGAACGGCTATGTCCAGTCCAGTTACACCGCAGGGTATCTCGGTGCATTTGTTATGGGAGCAGCTGTCGGCGCTATCGTCTGCAACGGTAGTGGCTACTACTATCCGCCCTATATTGGCTACCCAGCTTATGGCTACCCGGTTTATCACCCCTACGCCACACCCTATGGAGCTTACGGCACTTCTTACTATCACACCTCAACGGGCGGCTACGGTGTGTCACAAACGACCTACGGAGCCTATGGCTCGGCGACTCGCACCGCATCCTACAATCCCTATACCGGAACATCGACGCGGACCGCTTCCACGACCACGGCCTACGGCAAACAAAGTGTCGGCCAGGCGTATAACCCATACACCGGAACGTATGGCGCAACTCACCAGGGTTCGAGTCCAACTGCTCAATGGGGCCAATCCTACGTTTCCCAGGGAAACAAATCCGCCACCACACAGCATTACTCCACAGCAAATGGAACGACAGCGTCAGCCCAGGGATCACAGGGTGGCAAAGCTTATGGCACATCCTCCAAGTATGGCGATACTTATGCCGGAAAGAGCTCCAGCGGCGATATGTACGCCGGACATGACGGCAACGTGTATAAGAGCACCGGTTCCGGCTGGCAAAAGTCCAACGGCAGCGGTGGCTGGACCGACGTCAATAGTCAAACGGCCAAAGCGCAAGGACAACAGGACAAGTCGAGTTACGAGCAGTCTCATCCGAACAGCCAGGCCACCGCTCAGGCGGACAAGTCGAGCTACGAACAGTCCCATCCGGGCAGCCAAGCGCAGGCCCAGTCGGACAAGTCGACCTTCAATTCGGATAAGTCGGCTGGCGATTTCTCTCAACAGAGTCTGGACTCCGACAAGCAAAACCGAGAGAGCGGCGCAACCCAGAGCCAACATTTCCAAAGCGGTAACCACAGCACGGGCGGATTTGGCGGCGGAGGGCGCAGTTGGGGCGGGGGTAGCCGCAGCTATGGTGGCGGGGGGTTCCGCAGGTAGCACGACATTCATCAAGGGCCAAGGATTGGAGAGCGGATGGGTCGCTGCATGGCGACCCTTCTCGCGAGGATGCCAGAGACTATTTGGGATAAAAAGGAGAGCACGAATGAATCGAACTCGTTTTAGAAATATAAGACTTGGATTGGGACTAATCCTGACTGCAGTTGCACTGACTAGCCTTGCGGTTGCTCAGGATACGCAAATAAAGGGACTAATCACCGGGCGCAGTGGTGCAACCATGGCCGTCAAAACTCAGGATTCTGAAACCATCACTGTGGCGCTGACCCCGGAAACTCAGGTGCAAGAAGTCGAGGGGAAATTCAAGCTGCGCAAAAAGGAGCTGGGCATGACGGCGCTGATACCCGGACTTCCAGTGGAGGTCAAAGGCACGATGAACGACAAGCACCAACTCGTTGCTGACACCGTCAAGTTCAAGAACTCAGACCTGAAGGCCGCCCAGGACATTCAGGCGGGTCTCACCCCAACGCAGCAGCAAGTGGATGCAAACCAGGCACAAATTAAGGCGACGCAGGAACAAACCGCTGCGCAACGACAGGAGATTGCGGCCAGTCAGGCGAGGATCGCAGCTAACAAAGCGGAGATTGTCGCAGCCAACAAGCGTTTTGGCGAACTCGGTGAGTACAACATCCTCGGGGAAGTAACTGTCTATTTCGCCAACGGAAAAGTGACAGTTGATCCCAAATACAACCAGCAGCTGCTTGATCTCGCAACAAAAGCAAAGACGACCGATGCTTACATCATTCAAGTGCAGGGCTATGCCTCCGCTGTAGGATCGGCAGCTCTAAATCAGAAGCTCAGCCTGGAGCGTGCGGATAGCGTTTTGGCGTTTCTTGAACAAAACGGCCAGATTCCACTGACGAACATTCTGGCCCCGGGAGCCATGGGCACCTCAGACCAAGTGGCGCCCAACGCGACAACTGAGGGTCAAGCGGAAAACCGCAGAGTCGTGGTCAGGATTTTACAGAACAAAGGCATTGCAGGCACCTGATGGAGCTTAGTCACGAATTTATTTCGCGTGTACCGAGCACCGCATAGGTGAGGATCGGGCAACCGACCATCGCAACTCGTTCGGGGATAGCGCATGATTCAGGAAGTGAATAAAATGGAGTCTTCATTATCCCTTTTCGGCCTAGCCGCCAACTGAAGAACTTGGGAGATTGAGGGCACAAAAACGTTCGGCAAACTTCCAATCAAGGAATCCAAAGCTTACTTGCGAAAGCTTGCGATTGGCTCGGCGAGCCTACTGTGTATGTTGGCAGCTGCACGTGGACAAGATCTTGCGCCCCGCGCTTATGTCATTACTCCACTGCACTCGAATGCGATTACGCTGACCTACTCGTATTACACCGGAAGTCTGCAGTTCGACGGGGCAGTGCCCATCACTGGCGCTACCGGAAAAATAAATATGCCGATCGTCACCTATTACCACTCACTGAATTTTTTTGGGCGTTCGGCGAACATTCTTGCCACTCCGCCCTACGCCGTGGGGAATCTTCAAGGGCATGCTTTTGGCGCAGAAGGGCACCTCTACCGGTCCGGGCTGCTGGATTCGGTTTACCGGTTTTCCGTGAACCTGAAAGGCGGACCGGCGATGCCGCTGGAGGAGATGCGAAAATGGCGGCAGAAAATGTTGATCGGCGTGAGTCTAAAGGTTGTCGCGCCTACAGGGCAGTATGACGGAACGAAACTGATCAACTGGGGAAATAACCGCTGGGGATTCAAACCGGAAGTCGGCTATTCACAGCGGTGGGGGCACTGGCTGCTGGACGCGTATGCGGCAGCGTGGTTCTACACCACGAATCCGGAATTTTTTTCGTACAATCAATTTGTTCCGGGATTACAAACTCAGTCTGAGAGTCCAGTGGCGGCGTGCGAAGGACATCTCAGCTACGACATCAGGCCACGTTTTTGGGTCTCTCTGGACGCGAATTTCTGGCGTGGTGGCGAAACAAGCTTAAGCGGAGTCGCGAATCCGAAAACTATACAGCAGAACTCACGGATTGGGGCAACGGCCTCGATTCCGATCACAAGACACCAGTCTTTAAAGGCCAGTTACAGCGACGGAGCGTACATCAATTATGGCGGCAATTTTCAAAATCTATCGATAGGGTGGCAATATTCCTGGATTGGCTGGCAAATAAGGTGAGCGAGCACTCGCGCTCAGAAGTATTGCTTGCAGTGGGTGCCGATTCTTCAAGCACCTCTTCCATGCGAGCGAGCAAGGTCTAGCCTCCCCGGCGGGACACTCGGGATTCTTTGGATTTCAGGCGTCGGGTCGGAATCAGAAATGTCTGCAAGGAGGGTCAGATGGAATCGAGGGAGATTTTATCCAGGGTTGAAAAGCGTAAGCAAGGAAAAGCACTTCGCGAAAAGTGCCCGCGGACTTCGATTGCCGACTGGAAGCGCCGATCGAAATCACTAGACCCTATAAAGCTAATCCAAGGGACCGACGTCGATCGAATTCCGGGCCTTATCCCCCTCCGACACGAGAGAATGTCCGAATCGCCTTTCAAATTTATTAGGGGCGCTGCGATCATCCAGGCACGGGGCCTAGCAAATTCGGCCGTTTCAGGAACCACAGTTCAGGCGTGTGGCGATTGCCACCTCATGAACTTTGGGGCCTTCGCCACTCCGGAGCGAGCGCTGGTTTTCGATATCAACGACTTCGACGAGACTTTCTCCGGTCCATGGGAGTGGGACCCTCAGTGCCTTCCGGTCGACTTCGAACGAAACCGGATACGGAAAGCGGGCTCGAGTTCCTGGTATAGACAGAAGGAAGAAACAAAGGGCAAAGGTGTATCAGTTCGCGGAACGCCTGATCGCAGCATAGCAATTGTCGGCCGTCGGGCTACAGAAAGAATCTGAGCAAACCGCCATGACCACTTCATCACCTTACGCTGCCTGCCGACACTGCTTTGCACCAGCGGCCATCTCCCTCTTGCTGTCTGTATTGGCTCTCATGCTGGCCTCGCCGGCCCTGCCCAAGACATTGATCGATTTCGATCCCAATATCGATTTTTCCAAATTCAAGACCTTTGCCTACCTGGGCGGCGTGGAACATTTGGCCATGATGCCCCTCAATCCCGACCAGATTCGCGATGAAATTCATGCCGCAGTCTCTCGTGAGCTCACCAAACGTGGCCTGAAAGAAGTGAACCCCAATCAGCATCCGGATTTGGCCGTGCGTTTTTGGGTCAACACCCAGGCAGAAGGAAATTACGCCCCTACGGGAGACTGGAATGGCTTCGCTTTGTATATGGGAGACTATTGGGCCTATACCATTGATCTTATGAACGCTCAGGATATCCAGGGCGGCTCTCTCCTTATCGATCTCATCGATGTGCAGGCCAAAAACCTCGCCTGGCGGGTGCTCCTCGAGCAGAAAGTCCTCAACGCCAATGACGTGTGGAAGAAAGTGAACGAAGAACTTTCTAAAGCTTTTGCCAGTTTCCCGCCATCGGAAAAACAAAGGGAAGAGAAGCGCAAAGAGCGCGCCGAGCATCCGCCCAAGCCCCCGTCGCAGTAAAGCGGCGCCGACGCTCGCTTCCACTTTCCGGTAAGCCAAAAGAATCGCGTGGCAGACACGAACAGTCTGGATGTTTCTTACATCCTGCGATAAGAGACCAACTAATTGGTGCACGGACAGGCCTGTGATATACAGCGTCCAGATTCACGTTCTTGCTGTTTTCGATCCTTGGGAGTTTCTGTAGGCAAGTAGTCTCATTTCACGATAGGTAGACTAACCGGACCATCGTCCTCGGTCTGCCTGGATGTGAGAGACAAATACCCGATCCGCTAGTGCCTCATTCAATGCAGGAGTCAAGTCCGTGTGCGTGAGCAGTTTGTCTACGTCCAAGCAACGAATGCCTTCTGGCTAGACGGCAGGCAGATTGGGCCCTTGTAGGCCCGGAAACATAATGGCCGCCACCACTGAGAAGTCTTACTGGTTTTCCGAAGAGCAGACCTTGCAGGCCGTCGGCCCCAAAACATGAAACCAAGCTAGTTGGTTAGGTCAGACACTCGACGCAACGTCATCCAATGAATTGATTCAACAATGCTTCCCATGGAGAACTCGTCTGATTGGCTGCATTCGGTCCAAACCTACCGGATATGGCCGCGCTGGCTCCCGCTTATCAGGTGAGGACTTTGCGAAATCGCCTAGTCGTACTCAAACACAGTGGCGCTAACCTTAGTCCCTCTGCGGCGACCTCGCACGAATTGACTGACACAAGTGATAGTTGCCAGCCAGTGCGCCTGCTGTTAGACTCGCGCGGTTCCTTAGCCATTCATCGCCTTGGTTGGAACCAACTCCACAAACGCGACGAGTTGCCGCACGGGAAATCGACTGGTCTGACCGTCGTTTCCGTCCTCGCGGAACCGGAGGCTATATGCTCAAGAAAATCATGGCAACCGCTGTTGTGCTGAGCGGCCTTCTTTTCACCGGCGAGGCGTTGCTCGCTCAGAGTGGCGCTGCCCAGACTGAGCAACCGGTGGCCGATCGCGGGGCTGCATCCATTGATGAACAGATCGCCTTGATGAGGTCAGACCTTAGGTCCAACCGAAAGAAAATTATCGCCGCCAACATGAAGTTGACTGACACCGAAGCGGAGAAGTTCTGGCCGGTCTACGACCAATACATCAACGAGTTGGTGAACATCAATAACGCGAAATACGCTCTCATCAAAGAGTATGTACAAAACGAGAACATGACCGAGGAGCAAGCCGATAGCCTCTCGAGGAGATGGCTCGATGTGGATGAATCCGTGGTCCGACTCCGGATCAAATACATACCTATATTCCGAAAGGCGCTGTCCGCAAAAGGCACGGCGATGTTCTTTCAACTCGATCGGCGCGTTCAAATGATGATCGACCTGCAACTGGCAAGTTCGATTCCGCTAATTCAACCCTAACTGCCGCAGAACCAAAGGGCATTCATGCTGTGGCTAGGTTCAAAAACCGTTTGCCAAATTTTGGAACTGAGCAAGCCGAGCTTCGCTGCGTGGTCTTTCCAAAGTGCCAGATCACTCTGTCAGCTTGAACCCAAAGACCGAAGTCATATCGTCGCGCCGGGGCGACCACTCGCAAACCCAAATCGTTCGGTGGATCATCTCTCTTCGGAGATCATGCTTTCACACTTGCGCAGCACGTGCTTCACCCGCTCGGGAGCCAACATTTTAGCGGTCGAGTACTCAGATCGTGGCAGCTCACGAACAGCAATCGCAGGGAAATCATTCGTGAATTATTCGGGATATAAAAGAAGCTGTGGGCAACCCTACCAAGGCGTTGCTAATTTGGCTCTATAGCAGAATCTGTGGGTAGCCTCGCCAGCTAAACTCCAAAGCGAAGAGGAAGCCAGGCAAAAGGCGCACGAGATGCTGATAAGCCTCCCACGGCGGAACGCGAAGTGATGTTTGCCATTGTGGAGAATGCAGGGGAGTTCTTCCTCTAGTACCACAGAGGAGTCCACCCATTGCGACGATTTGTTCTGCTGACTTCGTTTTGCAGTTTGGGTTCTGCGCGTCCGGAAGGTACCACCAAACCAACAAACCGGCGCAACATTATAATAAGGATCTTCGCCTTTGTTCTTCCCTTCCCTTGACTATGTCAGCGCCGGTGTAAAAATCCCCAAAGTGCCGTTTGAAAATTCCCCACCCCTAGCGTGGTAAAACCGGAACCCACTCCGCATGGAGGAGGTTCCGAAAATTGCTAAGGGGGCGAGATGTGCAAGAGCTGAGCGAACTGCAACGACAAGGGATGAGCATTCAGGCCATCAGTAGGCTGACCGGTTGGGACCGCAAGACGGTTCGAAAATACCTGCTGCAACCAAACGCCATGCCGGAATACGGGCCGCGGCGAAGGCAGGCCAGCAAGCTCGATGCATTCAAGCCGTATCTGGAGGAGCGGATGCGCGCTGGAGTGTGGAACGCGCAGGTGCTGCTACGGGAACTGCGGGCGCGCAACTACAGCGGTGGCTACACGATTCTGAAGGACTGGCTACATCCGCAACGAAGTTCCGCACGAGCCGTAGCGGTGCGACGCTTTGAAACGCCGCCGGGCAAACAGGCACAGGTGGATTGGGGCCATCTGGGGATTTTGGAGAGCGAAGGCCAGGAACAGAAACTCTGGGCGTTCACCTTCACCATGGGTTACAGCCGACGCATGATGGCCGAAGCAGCGGTGGACCAGAAGATCGGCACGCTGCTGCGCATGCATGAAGAAGCGTTTCAGCAGATGGGCGGTGTTCCCGAGGAGATTCTCTACGACCGCATGAAGACGGTGTGGCTGGGGAGCGACGAGCGCGGTGAGATCGTCTGGCATCCAGTGTTTCTGGATTTTGCGCGCTACTGGGGATTCACCCCACGGTTGTGCCGGCCGTACCGAGCGCAGACCAAGGGCAAAGTCGAATCCGGTGTGAAGTACTTGCGGCGGAATTTTCTCTGCGGACTACAGGGACGCGAACCACATAGTCTCGCGGACATGAATGCACAACTGCGCGAGTGGATCGCAGCAGTGGCGAATCAGCGTGTGCATGGGACCACCCGCGAACAAGTCGCGGTGCGTTGGGACGTAGAGCAGTTCAGCTTGCAGCCCATCGCAGGTCGCCCCAGCTATCCCTACGTCGATGGTGAGCTGCGTAAAGTGGCGCGGGATGCCTATATCGACTGGCAGGGGAGCCGCTATTCGGTGCCTTGGCAGTACGTCGGAAAGGACGTGTGGGTGCGCGAACTGGCTGGCGAAGTGGATGTTTTGGATGGCCGCTCTCGCATCGCCATGCACCCCAGAGCACGACGCAAGCATGACGTGGTGACGTTTCCCCCGCATCACCAAGGAATCCCGCTGGGAACACGCAGAGCAGATAGCAAGATACTGATTCAGGTGCGGCAGAGCGCACCGGTCGTGGAGAGACGCTCCCTGCTGGCGTACGAGAGCGCGGCGAACGGGGGTGCGCGATGAACACTCCGATCGAGCGATTGCATACCGCCCTGGAGAGTCTGGGACTGAAAGCCTTGCAAGCCCGTTTAGAAAACCTGTTGGAGCAGGCTTCCAAGAAAGAATCGAGCTATGCCGATTTCCTGGACGAGCTGCTGAGTTGCGAAGTGGAAGCGCGGCGGGCTCGCTACCTGCGCGCCAAGCTGCAGTTGGCGCATCTGCCCTTCGTGAAAAACTTCGAGCAGTTCGATTTCAGCTTTCAGCCCTCCATCGACGAGCGGCAGATTCGGGAACTGCGCTCGCTGCGTTTCATCCACGAAGCCAGCAACGTGATTTTTCTCGGCCCGCCGGGCGTGGGGAAAACGCACTTGAGTGTGGCGCTGGCGGAAGCGGCGATTCGTGCGGGCTTGGGAGCTTACTTCATCACCGCACACAATCTGGCGACGGACCTCGGGCGAGCTTATCGCGAAGGTCGGCTGGATCGCCGCATGCGCGTCTATCTGGCGCCAAAAGTTCTGGTGATCGACGAAGTGGGTTATCTGCCGCTTGATGATCTGGGAACCACGATTTTCTTCCAGTTGGTGAGTGCGCGGTACGAGCGCAGCAGCATCATCCTGACCTCCAACAAAAGCTACGGAGACTGGGGCTCGATTTTCGGGGATGCGATCATCGCCACCGCCATTCTGGATCGGCTGCTGCATCACTCGACGACCGTCAACATTCGCGGCGAAAGCTATCGGCTGAAAGACCGGCGCAAGGCCGGACTGGTGCCGCCACGGGAGCAGGAGCGGGCCGCGGCTTCCAACTCTTTGGCCTCGGCCTCCGTTGCGCCCAAAACGCGCCAAAAAGCGGCGCTGGGCTCCACTGCGTCCGAGGCCAAAGAGGCCCATTCATGATCTTCAGGGGTGGGGAAAATTCAACCGGCGAAATGGGGAATTTTCATCCGGCGTTGACAACTATTTGATTTCTCGAATTTCTGGACTCGCAAACGCACTCTCAAAGGCCAGGGAAATTGACGAACCCTTCCGGACATTGTTTACGAGCGCGGGGCGAAAGCACACGATGCAAGTTCCGCCTCTGTGCCGAACGCTCGGGTACACTACACCGGCCGATCCATCCTCAAGAAGGTCTCTGGCCAAACGTTGGGACGCTTTATAGTTGTTCGCATCCAAACAATCACTAAAACGGGCGTCCTCGCGGATATCGTGAAACGCACCACGAAAATCAGCGTGGAAGTCGACATAAGTAAAACTCTCTTTCTCTTGCCAGTTGACCTCCTGAAGTTCCTTGCCCTTGTGGTAGGCCACTTCTAGCTCCGAAGTCTTGCGCGAAAACGCTGCGTACCATGCACCCCGTTCGGACCCGTTGAATCGGCTTCCCAAGGGATTGGCATGTGTGAAGGCCGCATTGATGACATGTGAGTAGGGGATACCAAAGACGAGTTCCCTCACACTGATGCCGGGGAGCGCGCCCGCTTCCCCGAGGAGGCGGTCGTTTGTGGCTCCTTCCAGTTCGAAGAGTTCGTTCAAATCGTCCGGGTCATCGGTAAGGCGCACGAGAACGCTCTCGTCGCGGTCGCTGTAGCGTGAGGGAATGAGACGATGCGTGTCATCGCGGGAAACATCGGAAACTCGGGGCAGCACCTAGCGTCCGCCCCTACGAGAGTCCACAAGCTGCCTGACGCGCACCATGGCTGGCTGCCCGCCTTTGATCATGTACGTAAGAGGAGTTTCCCCTTCAAACATCGGGTTCCCGTTCGGCAACTGCACCCAGCGGTCGGCAAGTTTCTTGCTGTAGAGAATGTTTAGCGCCTTAAAGATCCCGGTAAGAATGGAAATTCTCGTCAAGCGGTCCTGGTCCAGCGTGCCGCGCGCCTTTCGTTTCAGTTCATAAAATGCCCCATTGGATATCCCTCCAAGCAGTTGCCGGGCATCTTCATCGCGCAATTCCCAAAGGTCACGGATTCTCAAGAACGCTCGCACTGCCGAAGGCCCCAATCTCTTCTGGACATCCTTGCTCGAAAGATCGGCAAGCCTTTCCCAAACAATTCCTGCACCTAGGTGATTGACGGTCGTCACCCTGGCCTCCCTTTTTTAATGCTCCATATATGGAGCATTATACATCCATTATTGGATATAGGCAATTCCCTGCTTACAGACAAAGTGAGGGAGGCGGTTGGGGAGATACGAAGGTTCGTTCATCACTCCATATAAAAGACTTCCTCCATAACCGCAAGCCGCTCGCCAGGTTTAAGGTCCGCGACAGGCTCGAAATATTTGGCCATCTCCTGTTGCCATCGAAGGTTCACGGGATCATTCTCAAGGGTTTTCCATGCCGCTTCAAAATTGTCTACCTGCATCACGAGAAAGAGATCCTGTCCTCGGCGGAAGATAGAATATTCCGAGATACCCACTTCTTTTAATTTAGCCAATAATTCCGGCCACACGTTCTTGTGATCGCGTTCGTATCCTTCGATCGCCGTGGCTTTGAGGCGCAGTCTAAATGCAGCCCTTGGCAAGATTCGTCTCCTCTCGAATTCGCTGGTGCTCGGTCTTAAGGGAAGGTTACGACAGCAACGCTGAATCCACCCAGAGTCACTCTATCGGAGTTGACCTGTGCGGATGCCGAGGGTCGCGAATCCGTGGTCATATCCACGTATTCTATCCGCGCACCCGTTGCACTCGGTATTTCGACCGTTGCTTCTCGCTCGCGTTTATTGACGAGAAGAATCCGACGCTTGCCAGAACTTGTCAGCACGGGGAACGCATACACGTTCGGTGTGCTGAAGGAAGTCTCGACAATTTTGTCGCCCGGTTCGAAGTTATTCTTGAGAAGTCGCAAAACCCAAAATCGTGCGTTGGGCTTACCCGATTCCCAATCGACCATCGACACACTAGGAAATTGCGTAGGATAGCCGACCAGTTGCGACTCGCCGGCCACATCAATGCCAAGCCGCGAGAGTTCGCCAAAAATATAGGCGTACATAGCGCCCGTGAGATGCCAGTATGAATTCGGTATCGGCTTCTCGACATGTCCTGCATCGCCCTGGGACAAATCTTCGGCCGAAATTGCGCCGATCTCATTGATCATGGTTCCTGTTTCAGGAGAAAGTCGTTGGCGCATTACTTCGATGTAACGAACCACATTCAAGAAACCGTCCGCCTGCGCGAAGAATGTATATTGCTCAATCTCCGGAGTCTCACCCGGATTCGGAACGGCGTAGAAATGGTACGAAATATAATCTAGCGGCACACCACTCCGGTGGTTCTTGTGCTCCAGAAAATATTCGATGAAGTTCGGGTTTTGCGAGGGCGCGGCCAAAGCCATTCCGACAAACTTCGTACTTGGTTCCACTCCTCTCATCGCAGTGACTACCGCATCGTAAAGCTTTGTGTACGCCTCGGCGGCTGTTTGATGTTCAAAATCGACTTCGTTGAGTACCTCCCAGTACGGAACCGCATAGTGGTAGCCGGATTCATGTTTCTTCCCGGCCTCGTCGGTGAAGCCACCCTTGGTGTACCACGACAGCAGCCGGGCATAGTAATCCGCAACCTCTCGACCTGTGGGATCCCTGAGTGCCGTTCCCTGTTCGTAGGCCCACGTGACTTGGTTCGCGTTCTCGGGGTACACCACGGGTTTGTCGGTCTTGTACATCCATTGGGGAATCGTGCTGAAGTTCAGAACGACTGGATGACCCTTGGTGGCTTCAAGGAAATCTATCGTCATTGGATCAATGATGGAAAAGTCCCAAGAAGTCCTCCCGTCGGCAGGAGGATCGAGTTCTGCCACACCAAGTTTCGGGTAAGGAAGCCATGGAACATAGCGGACGAAGTCCGCCTGCAGTTCGTGTAGCGCGCGAAACGCATTGTCGTGGACCGCCGTTCCGCGACGCAGCGGAGGGTTCACCACGACCTGAAGGGTAGCCGTGGTTTTCGAAATGCGGACCGTTTTATTCCAATCTACAGAAAGCTTCGATGGATCCGGTGTCTGGGCATGAGAGAAGCAGGAAAGCACCAGGCTTAAAACGAGACCGGTGCAAATTCTTGTGCCTAGTCTGGAATTCAGAATACTTCCTCCGGGAAGCAAGTTTCATCGCCACCAAGCGCTCTTCGCCGAAACTATAGTCCGCTTCTGCACTGTTTTCAATGATCCGATTTCTCCCGCACGAACCTTGTATGCTATAAATCGCACCGATTGCTGCTGGTGATTTATTCGTGGTGGAGTAGCCCGTGGTGCTCGAGAATAGTAACAGCGAAGTTGTTGTTGGATTGTTCGGTGTCGGCCTCGACGCTTACTGGCCTCAATTCGCGGGACTCGAAGACCGCCTAAAGGGCTATATCCAGCGCGTCGCACAACTCCTGGGCCGACCTGGGGTGCGCGTCGTCAACCTCGGTCTAATCGATACGCCGGAAAAGGCCTTTGCCGCCGGACATCAATTTCGCCAAGCCGATGTGGACGTGATCTTCCTACATGTCACCACCTACGCTCTTTCTTCCACAGTTCTGCCAGTGGTCCGACGCGCTAAAGTTCCCGTGATCCTGCTGAACTTGGCTCCGAGCGCCGCAATCGACTACGGCGCTTTCAATAGAATGGGCGATCGCACGCAAATGACCGGCGAATGGTTGGCGCATTGTCAGGCCTGCTGCGTCCCTGAAATCGCCAACGTGTTCAAGCGTGCAAGGATTCCGTTTTTTCAGGTTACCGGTGTGCTGGAAAATGATGCAGCCGTTTTGCAGGAAATCACCGAGTGGATTGATGCGGGCCGCGTGGCGCACCGGATGGAGCATAACCGGCTCGGCGTGATGGGCCACTATTATAACGGAATGCTCGATGTGTATTCCGATCTTACGCAGCATTGCGTATTTTTTGGCGGGCGCATCGAAATCATCGAAGTGGACGAACTCACAGAATTGCGTCGAAAGGTTTCGAGCGTCGAGATCGGCCATCGTGTTCAGGATTTCAGGAACAGTTTCGACGTGCAACCGGACTGCGGGCAAGCTGAACTGGAACGCGCTGCGTGCACCTCGGTGGCGCTCGATCGTCTGGTCGAGATTCACCAACTTGGAAGTCTGGCCTATTACTACAAAGGTGTGGGGAATGCGGAAAATGAGGACACCGCGAGTACGATGATCCTCGGAGCGAGCTTACTGACTGCGCGAGGCATACCTGTGGCCAGCGAATGTGAAATCAAGAACGCACAGGCCATGAAAATCATGGATAGCTTCGGGGCCGGAGGCTCGTTCACGGAATTCTACGCTGCGGATTTCAACGACGATGTGATCCTAATGGGACACGACGGACCAGGTCATATCGCCATCGCACAGGGTAAGACCAAGGTCCGCCCCTTGAGTGTCTATCACGGCAAGGTCGGCCGCGGACTCTCCGTTGAAATGACCGTCAAGCACGGTGCCGTTACCATCCTTTCGGTGGTCCAAACGGCCGACGGCAAACTTAAGCTGCTGGTGGCCGAAGCCGTTTCCGAGCCTGGGCCGATTCTGGAAATCGGCAACACCAACAGCCGTTACCGTTTTCCTATGGGAGCGAAGGCATTCTTGGAAGCCTGGAATGCCGAAGGCCCCGCGCATCATTGCGCGATCGGCATCGGAAACATCTCCAGCAAGTTGCGCAAACTCGCCCAACTTCTGGCAATGGAATACACTGCGATCCATTGACTTTTTCAGAGCTTCCACGGGCTCACATTGGAAGGATAAAAAAACTACGTCCAAAAAGCCGTTGCCAACACGCTTAGCCGAGTTCGTTTTGTAATCCCAAGGTGTTGGGCATCCAGAAGGCCGTCAAAGCAAAACACCGTCGTGACCTTATTATAGGGACCTTCCTAGAAACTGGCGGCGAAGTTGGCGGACGCCGGTCGCGCGGCGACTGTGGCCGCATACTCTGCCGGTGTCAGATACCCTAGGCTGCTGTGGGGCGGGCCGTGTTGGCACCTGTCGGGCCAGTTTATTTATTGATGCGCTTGTACTGGCCTAAGGAAACCCCACCTTCGACATTGCCCACAGGCCAAGGGACGTGGAAACCACCCGCAATCAAAGTTGTCCAATAAAATCGCCACAGCCTGATCAACCTGGTTACCGTCGAAGTGGGCATCTCTAACCATGTCGGCCCTCTCGAGTCCTCGGACTCGAACGTCCGACAGCTATTGCTTAAAGACCAAAGGTGGTCCACTCGTGCGCTTCACTTTGAGGTCGACCGTCACTTCGACGCGGTCGGCGATCTTGATGAAAGGAATGCCGCTGTTCATCCCATAATCCTTGCGGTCGAACGCCATTGTCCCTGTAATCTCGCCCGCGCCTGTCCCCTTGCCGGTAAAGGTTAACATCAGCTTTTCAGCTTTCGTCACTCCGCGTATCGTGAAGTCCCCATCAATTTCAATGGAAGCGGGACCGGTCTGTATAAGTCTCGTGGAGTGAAACGTGATTAATGGGTCGTGCTCGACATCAAAGAAGTCTTTGCTTTTCAGCTTGCCGTCCTTCATGCCGCTTCCGGTATCCACACTGGCTGCCTGAATCTTGATGTCAAGAACTCCTGTCGTGACATCGGGAGACGAAAATACTATGGTGGCATCCCACTTGTCGAAGGTGCCTTCAATAGGTACTGACGCCTTCACGGCAAACTTAATCGAACTCCCTTCCTTCAAAACTTCACCAACAGGAACCTGTGCCTGAACTAGTGAAGGCTGCTGGGTTACGGCTAACAGACAGAGGACAACTAATCGCATGGAGTTCCTCCTCGACATGAAAGGCCCGACAGCATAGCAATCATGCATGGTCACTGATCACCCCGGTTGCTATTGTCAAAAATACCGAGGTAAAAGGTATCATCGGACGCAACTGTACTCGGTCGAAACCTAGCCCTGTTTTAACCTTAGCGATCGATTTAGGCCTAGTTTTCAATGCAAGTTGGGTTGGACCTGAGTGTTGCGTTGACCCATTGAGAGTACCGCGTCAATCAGGAATCAGGACGCGTGCGGCGCTCATCGGAACCGGGGGGAAACATTGCATGTTGATGGAGCGAGGTGTATTTTATTGGCCGGGTCGGAACTAAAAAGGGGGCCTAGTATAAGTTGATTTTCAGGGGCATTGGAGTAAGCACTTGCCGAGTGAACCGAGCGCGCCGAGGGAAAAGCAGCGAGCAACCCTGACCAGAAGCAGCACGCTGGTAAGAATGGTGGGAATTGCTGTTGTCATTCTGGGTGTGGTGGCAACGTTTCTCTATCTGGGCGGGTGGTTCAGTCCGCACAAACTGACGCCTGCGCGATTCGTCAATGAGTTTCAGCGGGTAAACGGCAGGTACTCGGGTTTCCGTCGCAATCACGCGAAAGGTGTCTGTGTCCGGGGATTTTTCGATAGCAATGGCCAGGGAACGCGTCTCTCGAAGGCCGTTGTGTTCCGGAGCGGCCGCGTGTCCGTGATCGGCCGCTTCTCTATAGGAGGCGGCGATCCCTATGCCAGCGACGCACTAAGCGACGTCCGTGGTCTGGGGCTTCAGTATTCCCTGCCCGACGGCGAAGAGTGGCGGACCGCGATGATCAATCTGCCGGTATTCCCGTTCAAGGATGCGCAAGCCTTTTACGACAATCTGGTTGCATCGGAACCCGACCGCAAGACGCATCAACCCGATCCGGCGAAAGGGGCGGCGTTCCTCGCGAGCCATCCGGAAACTGCGCGGGCGCTCGGAATCATCAAGAGCCATGCGCTGTCGTCCGGTTTCGACAACAGCACGTTCTACGGTCTCAATGCATTCCGTTTCAGCAATGAGGACGGCACGACGATTCCCGTGCGCTGGACGCTGGTCCCGGTGCAGCCGTTGGAACCTGCGAGTGCGACCGGAGCAAGCCAGGACAAGAACTTCCTCTTTGACGGGCTGATTGCGAGCTTCCTGCAGCACCCGTTGCAATGGCACCTGATCTTGACGCTGGGGCAGCCCGGCGATCCGACCAACGATGCCACCATCCAGTGGCCGGAAGGGCGTGAGACGGTGGACGTGGGAACCCTGACTCTCGATTCCGTGGAAAGCGAAGAAACGAGTCCCGCGCGCGATATCAATTTCGATCCGTTGGTTTTACCGGATGGCATCGCGCCGTCGGACGATCCCTTGTTGAGCGCTCGATCGGCAATCTATTCGAAGTCGTTTACGAGGCGGGCGGGCGAGAAGAAAAGGCCGAGCGCGATCACGCCTTCCGACATCCGAAAGTGAGCATGAGCATGGAGAGCGAGCAGCGGCAATTCACAGTCCTCATGCGAATTCTGCACTGGCTGATGGCCGCGATGGTCCTGACCATGCTGGGGATTGGCGTTGCCATGGTCGCATCGCTGGGCGACTACCATCGCCTAGTTTCCATCCACCGCCCGTTGGGGATCGCCATTCTGATTTTGGTCGTGATTCGCTTTGTGAATCGCCAGTTCAGTACCCTGCCGCCATTTCCGGCAACCATGTCCTCGCAGGAGCGCTCGGTCGCATACGGATCCGAAGTATTGTTGTACACGTTGCTGTTTGTGCTGCCGCTGGTTGGCTGGGGGATGTTGTCGGCGGCGCGGTATCCGATCGTACTGTATGGGCCGCTGCATCTTCCCCCGATTCTTCCGCACAGCGTGATGTTGTACGCGTTTCTCAGGAGGACGCACACCGTTCTCGCTTACCTTTTGTTCCTGGCGTTCATCGCGCATTTTGGAGCGATTTTGTTTCACACGCTCATCGTGCGAGACGGGATGTTCAGCCGCATGGCGCCGTGGAGAGTTCGTGCGCGCTAGGTGGATTCTGCACAGGGGCGTGCCCAAGAATCTTGCCGAGACCCTCACTGCGCTGTAGGACTGTCAACTTCCTCAAAACCGGAGGTAACAATGAGCAAAAGATATTCGGAGCAAGTTGCGTTGGTGGCCGGAGGTACCGGTGGACTGGGACGGGCCGTAAGCATCGCGTTTCTGGAAGAAGGAGCAACGGTCGCTGTTACTTATCGAAGGCAAAACGAATTTGAATCTTTGCGTCACGCCGCAGGTACCCATGCCTCCCGACTGGAGGGGCATGACATCGATGTTACGAACGACGCTGCTGTTCATCAGATGATTTCGTCCGTTGTCGCGAAGCACGGAAGGCTTGACGTCATGACCAACGCAGTCGGTGGTTACGCGGCCGGCTTAAAACTATGGGAAGTGGAGATGAAGATTCTGGATCAAATGTTATCCCTCAACTTGTACTCAGGTTACGTGCTGTCACGGTCCGTCGTTCCCGCGATGCTCAAGCAAGGCCACGGAGCAATTGTCAACGTCGCTTCAACAGCAGCAATTGATCATGCGGCGTCTGCGGCGGCTTATGCTGCATCCAAGGCTGCGGCAGTGGCAATGGTCGATTCACTTGCAGCAGATCTGAAAGGCACCGGCATCCGTGCAAACTCGATTCTTCCCAGCATCATTGACACCGAGGCGAACCGCAGGGCGATGCCAGATGCCGATTTTGCGAAATGGCCAAAGCCCGGGGAGATAGCCCAGGTGATTCTTTTCCTGTGCAGTGACGCCGCCAAGCTGATCCACGGCGCAGCGATTCCCGTCTAGCCTCAGCGGGATGCACAATCTCTGGCCAGCAATGGCGCTCCCTTGGACACGCAAGATGATGGACAAATTTCTTTGCAGAAAACTTCCTACGGAAACGACCAGCTCGCGGTGCGATTCTTCTGATCCTGGAGATGTACGCGCCCTACTTTGGACAGTGTTGCGTCGACCGGTTGAGCTGGCCGAGGTGCATTTTGATCGACTACAGGCCAACGGATCGACTCTCCCAGGGAAACAATGTCGAAGCAGTGCTTTGGACAGTGTTGCGTCGACCGGTTGAGCTGGCCGATCTTATCAGGCGCTTGTGCCGTTCCGGTTTTCGACCCTCCGGAGTGGACAGTGAGTATTTAGATCGAAATGCCCCACCGACCCCGAATTGGGGCCCGGTGCTATGCCTCGGGGCGAGCCTTCAACAACAGTCTTTTCATTTCATCCTTGCCCAAAATCTCGATTAGTCCTTTAGCAAAAAAGAACGGAATTAACACCACAAACATAAGCAGCATTGTAGCGAAGACATCCCTTGGGTCCGCTAGCATTTCGGAAAAGCTCGCGGCAAAAGACTGACCGTGCCAGACCTTGACCAACGCTTCCTCCAGAAGGTGGCAGACCATTAGGATGACGGTGAAAAGGGCAGAGTTCCAAAGCATCGAATACAATAAGGCTTTCCCGGTAGCCTTCTTTCCGGCATGAAGGATTTCTCCCAACCACATGAATTTCGCCAAGATCACCGCATTGATAAAGGCAAAGCCAAACTTCGCCGAGTAGTTGATGTGGTAGTTCGCAAGGATGATTTCACGATGGAGCGTAAAGACGCTCAGGAGTAACCAGATGTACGCGACGGTTATCGAGAGCTTCCGCAATTCGTCGAGAGAGCGCTTTTTCCAGCCAGGTTTTTCTTCATGCATCATGGCGAAGTCCTTGTTTAGGACGAAGGTAAGCGGTCCAGCGACCGCACGCTGCTAGCTTATACCGATTTGATAGCTCCGAAACAGTCTACTCGGGCCGTCGCGAGGCCGGCGTCGTTAAGACAATCAGGAGTTACCGTCGATAGTGCAGGCCAGAACCCAAATTTGCGGCCGCGAGACAAAAACAATTAATTAGGCAAACAAGAGCTAACGCTTGTTGAAGGTCCGCTACTTGGCCGGTATATAGCTCAAATCAGGACGAGGCTGGATGAGATCGCTGTAGGTGCTCTCGATAGAGCCGTTGAGACGTTCGATCACCGACATAGCTTCCTGTTCGCCGAAGGCTTCGCGCAGGCGGTCGCGCAGAGGCTTGAGCGATGGATCGTCTGCAAAGGAAGCCCAGTTGGCGTGGTCGATGGTGAGAACATAGGTGCCGCCGACTCCGCCGTTCACTAGGTGATACCAAATGTAGTGAGAGGGCGACTTCAGCTTCTGATTGGCTTCATGGACTCTGGCGACCGCACTGCGGAAGTCGTCACCTTTCCCGTATTTGACGTGGAAGGTGACCACTTCGATGTACTTGGGGTTCATGTCGGGCGAAGGATTGCTCCACTTCGGCAGCATTTCGTAATACGCGCTGGTCAATTTTTCGACGTACTGGGAGATCAGCTTGATGTACTGCTCCAGGTCGGCGGCGTCGGAAACAGAAGGATTGTCCATATCGGCCCAGTGCATCCCGAAGCGGCCAACGATGTAGGTTCCCATGTGTTCGCCGGTAAGGACCTGGGAAACGTAAAGCGCGTCTTTGTCCTTTTGCTGCTTGTGCCACTCGACTTTTGCTTTGCGTCCTTCTTCGTACTGTTTGACCATGCCGTTCTTCGGTGTCTGAAATTCAAGGCCTGCGATGGTGCCGGGTTTATCCTGAGCAAGTGCGCCGAATGCAAACAACGCGATGGCACACAAGCTTGTTGCGAGCTTCAGAAGCTTCATAGTTTCTCCGTGGCTCTGACTGGAATTTGGGTTTTGGTTTTGGGACCGACGGGTAATCTAGCACTTGGCACCTGTTTACGCAATGTAGCTACCCAGCTCGCCTCGGCGCTACGGGAAAAGAGGCACGATAAGGGCGGTCTTTATATTGGAGAGTTGGACGACCCCGATCTGCTTCGCCAGACCCGGTGTTACCCCGCATGCTTCTGCGCCGTGCTTTCGACCTGAAGTGTCAGTACTTCTCGGCTCTGGTCTTTCGATATTTCCTACGACGGGGCTCCTGCCTTGAGGCCAACCATTTTCTGGAACTCAGGGTCGTCGTGCAGACAATCGAGATCAGTATCATTAGCTGCCCACTCCCGGTTACTGTATCCCGCCGCGAAGGACTTTTTGACCGTCTCGAGCGCTTCTGTTCTTTTTCCGAGAACGCCGTAAGTGCAGGCGGCATTGTAGAGCGTACTAGGGTCATTCGGGCGAAGGGCGACGGCGGTCTGCAGATGCCGGATGGCCTCGTCCCCGTGTTCTTTAAAAGAGGCCAGTTGGGTAGCCAGCAAGATGCGGGCGCGCACGTCTTCCGGCACCAGTTCCAATTGTTGCCGCAGGACCTTGAGAAACCGCTCCTGCACGTGCTCCGCTTCCTTTTTTCGCCCGAGCCGTTCCAGGGCGCGGTTAAATGGAATATAGGTATTGTAGTCATCACCGTTGGCTTCGATGGCCCGCTCGGTCAGCTCCGCCGCTTCTTGATATCGGCCCGAGGCGAAATACGCCCGACCGAGGATGTTCCAGGACCCTTCGCAATCCGGCTTGCGCTCGATAGCACGCTTGGCGAGCAGCGCGGTCTCTTCGAATTTCTTCTGCGCATAAGAGATGCGGGCGTGCGCCACCAAAACTTCCGGTAGCTCCGGCGCTAAAACGTTTGCCCGGTCACAGGCAGCCAGCCCCCGGACAATCCATTTGGGATTTTGTTCGCGAAGCTCATGAATGAGCCCACACAGATGCGCAATCCCAGCGTGCGCCAGGGCAAAATTCGGGTCCAACTGGATGGCTTGCTCAAACATCTGCAGCGCATAATCCAAATTCTCGCGGCGTGTGTAGCTTCGCCCACGGAGGTAAAAGTCATAGGCCTGCGGATTTTCCGTCGACTTTCGCGCGATGTTCTTCTCTTCCTGTGGAGTGAGCGCGATGCGCAGCGCCTGCGCCAGACTTCGGGCTATCTCTTCTTGGATAGCGAAGACATCTTCCAGCTGCCGGTCGTAGCGCTCGGCCCAAACGGAATGTCGAGTTGACGCCTCGACCAGCTGCGCGGTGATACGTACACGATTGCCGGCGCGACGGATTGACCCTTCAAGCACATAGGCGGCACCAAGCTTCTGGCTTACCTGTTGCGCGGTGACCGGCCTATCCCGGAAGGACAGTATTTCAGAACGAGGAAAAATCTTGAGCTGCGTAATTTTCGAAAGCTCCGTGACGATGTCTTCCGTAATTCCATCACGGAAATACTCGTCTTCCTTCGAGCCACTCTGATTTTCGAAGTAAAGTACCGCGACGGATTTCTCAGGTATTGTCATCGCTGCTTGGGCTGGGCCGGATCTCTGTTTGCTGATGTCGATCGACCGACCACCCGATTCGCGATCGCGTTTCAGGCGCTTCAGGTCCGTTCTAATGTCGGAGGCGGATTGGTACCGCAGGTCGCGATCCTTTTCCAAAGCTTTGCTGATAATTCGCTCGAGTTCACTGGGCACCTCCGAATTGAGCCCGAGTGGCGGTCTGGGTGTCCCGTGCAGAATCGAATCAAACATCGCCGCTGAAGTATCCCCGTTGAAAGGCAGTTTGCCGGTTCCCATCTCGTAGATAACGGTGCCAAGAGAGAACAGATCGGTCCGTGCGTCGAGTTCCTTCCCTAACGCCTGCTCGGGAGACATGTACGCTAAGGTCCCAAGAGTTGTCCCTGGGCTGGTGAGGTCTTCGGGAGAAACCGCTACGGTCACCTGAGTCGCCGCTCCAACAACTTCGCCATTTTGGTGTCGTCTCGGGGCCATCTTCGCAAGACCAAAATCCAGAATCTTTGCGTGGCCCTGCAGCGAGACAAATATATTCGCAGGCTTGATGTCTCGGTGGACGATACTTCTCGAGTGTGCAGCCGATAAGGCGTCCGTAATTTCTATGCCAATTTCCAAGATCCTGTCGATCTCGAGACGCTGCCCATTGATCAAGTGTTTGAGTGTCTGACCATCGAGCAGTTCCATAACGATGAAGGGGCGGCTATCGTGCTCTCCGACATCATAAATCGTGCATATGTTTGGATGATTGAGTGCAGAAGCTGCGCGGGCTTCGCGCTGGAATCTCTCGAGTGTGGACGCATCCGTCGGAGTGCTTTCGGGAAGGAACTTAAGAGCCACAAACCGGTCCAGCCGCGTATCCTCCGCCTTGTACACAACCCCCATACCTCCGCCACCGAGTTTTTCGAGGACGCGATAATGAGAGAACGTGCGGCCAATGAAGGGCTGTGTGTTCGACATGGGGTGTCATCTTAATTCGCGAACTTGCGGCGAGTCAATGAAGCCACGTTGCGAGATGCTGTTGGGATTGGCCTTTTGGACTACGCCACACTAACAATGAAAAAAGAAAAAACAGAACCAGAATTCGCAACGCTGATATCTTCCGTATCAGCGATAAGCCCACTTATTGAGCACTCAAGCTGGCATATGACGCTAGTACATCCGTCAACCGCGCTCGTAATGAAGACTCGAATTCCAAACAGCACACATTGAGGCTCACTTAAAGTGTTTATGCGCTTAGGGAGCAGAAATAAACGGCACACTCCAAAGTTGCACTGGATCGGGTTGATCTTTAACGCCTTGCGCCCCAATCCACTTACCAGAATTGGTGGAAACCATAAACGCTTCCATCGTTGTCGGCCAAACGCGAAGCAGCATCAAATGAGCTGTGCTAGAGGTTCGATTCGGAACCGTTGGATCGCCGGCGCAATAGTTTTGTGTATCTCCCGTTCCGCGCTCGCCTTGAGCATCAGTGAAAATCTCCTCGATGCATTGACCCAAAAAACCGGTTGCGGTGTGGTGCTGCCATATCCAGCCCGTGGTCCAGCCATCAATGAAATGTCCGCAGGTCACTAATCTCGCCCGCATAAATTTGGCAAGTCCTGGTTGTCTTGGGATGTTAGAATTGCCGGAATATATCTGCTCACCAGAGTTCGATGCGCCATCGTCCAACGATCCGTAGGCGTTCGGGCCGTACAGTTGGGTACGTGTGCATCGAGCGCCCACGTTATCCATGTAGCCGTGCGTGGTTACCCAGCATTCATGGTCGAGAAATGTGTCGTGAATGGACTGCGCCCAGTTCATGACAGTGTTTCGCGGAAAGAATTCCAATGAAATTATAAGTATCTTCCGGGACCCAATGTTCAACCGGATATAGTTGTTGGCGCTGGAATCGGGCAAACCGTCTGGAGCGGAATACGCCCCGCCCCAATAAGCCACATCTCCGCTTCCTAAATCCCTGCCAGAGCCATAAAACCGGGAGGGCTCCGACGGCTGCCACGGACCGTTCTTGTCGGTGCGCCATACGTAACTGATTTTGCGGCGGTCAATGGTCCTTCCACCATGCTCGTAGTCATGATTTCCGCAGCAAAAGGCCACAAACATATTTGCATCTATAGCTAGCTGCCAAGCGTTAACCATAATACTTGCCTGCGAATTCTGGCTATCGACAAGGGCGACGTTTTGACAATCTCCTACCTGGATAAACCCTTTGATGTTGAGGGGAGCACCTGCGACCGATAGGCTCTTATTCTGGATCGCCCAGTTAATTAGATCGTCGTAAATCGTAGAACCAGAGCAGGGGGCATCGCCAGCCAGATACTGAGGGTCAGGAACTACCGCGACTGTAAATGCTGGGTCGGCAGCACTGATGCCAGAAGGAAACATGCTGGCAAGAGCAGTTACGCCAGCGCCCTTGGCGATAGCCGTTCCAAATTCACGGCGTGTGTACTTCTCGGGAAGAAGTAGGTGTCGTTTACTCATCTGAATACCTGCCGGAGCTTACCACACGAAAGCAGAGAGTCACGATTCACATTTACAATAAGCCTACTTCGGACAAGGGGCTCTAATGCTGCCGCTGGAAAAAAGTTCTCCGAAATATCGGCCAGCGCACCTTGGGAGGTTACCCGTTTACCGGGACCTTGCCTGTTCCATAAGTGTTCAGTAGACTCTCGCCCAGCTGTAACCGACGTGCGCACCACGAGGCCAAATCATCAGATCGATATCGCTATCGATCGTTCCTTCGTGCCAGGAATGAGTTGACTGATGCTCCGAATTGGGTCCATTTGCCTTGGGGCCTTTTGTCTCTTTGCATTGTTGTGGTATGGCGGTGCTCTCTTGCTCGGCCTAAACGGCTGCGCTAGTTGCACCTTCACTCTTCCTTCTTCTGATTCGCAGGTCACGATACCGCCGGAGCCCTCTGAGGCTGCCGGTCCAGCGCTTTCTTCGGGGAAGATCCAGCACGTCCTCGTGGTTGTCCAGGAAAACCGGACGCCGGATACTCTCTTTCACGATCCGGTTTTGATCGCAAGAGGCGCCGACATCGGCAGCAGCGGTGTGAATTCCTCTGGCCACACGGTCTCACTCACGGCCATGCCGCTGGGGATCGACTATGATCTCGGTCACGCTCACTCCGATTTTGTGAAGATGTACAACAACGGCAAAATGGATGGTGCAGACAAAGTCAATGTCAGTTGCTCGGGTAGCAATTGCCCTCCACCCAACCCACAATTCAAATATGTGCAAGCTTCCGATGTAGGTCCATATTTCCAGATGGCCGAGCAATACGCATTCGCCGATCGCATGTTTCAAACCAATCAAGGACCGAGTTTTCCCGCGCACCAGTTTATTATCTCCGGGACATCTGCGCCTACCGCCACGAGCAGCTTGTTTGCGTCCGGAGATCCGTCTAATGTGGTTCAGACAGGGTGTACCGCAGCTTTTTTTGACCGCGTTGCGCTCATCGGCCCGAATGGCAATGAATCGTGTTCAATGTATCCCTGTTTTGAACATTCGACCCTGTCCGATGAACTCGATGCCCAGGGCGTTGCATGGCGTTACTACACGCCCTCTGTCGGTTATGTCTGGACTGCCCCCAACGCAATTCGGCATATCTGTCAGCCGCAGAGCCAGAATGGTCAATTGGTTTGCACCGGCAGCGCCTGGAAGAACGTGATTATCTCGCCGAAACAAGTTCTGGCCGACATTGATAGCAACCAGCTTGCAGCCGTGAGTTGGGTCATGCCTACAGGTCAAAACTCTGATCACGCGGGAAGTACTATTGCCACGGGAGGCCCCTCCTGGGGTCGCCTCAATCGTCAACGCAATCGGTCACAGCCCTTACTGGACCAATACGGCAATTTTCATCACCTGGGACGACTGGGGAGGGTGGTACGACCATGTCGCTCCCCCGCAGGTACGCGTCAACTGCTCGGAGTGGGGTTGTGGATACATTTACGGTTTTCGTGTGCCTCTGATCGTAATCTCGCCATATGCCAAGCCGAGGTACATTTCGCACGTCAACCATGACTTTGGAAGCATTCTGAAATTCCTTGAGGAGATCTACGGCTTGCCGTCACTGGGATACGCTGACGCGCTGGCAGACGATCTTAGCGACTGCTTCGACTTCGACCAGAGTGCGGTTCCGTTCAACACTATAGCCGCACCACTGAGTGCCGAACATTTCCTGAACGATAATACTCCACCCACTGACCCAGACGACTATTGACAAGTGTCCGTTGGTTGTTCTCTGGCTTGGGCCCAACGACAAGGGGAGAATGCGTCCACATCTCCCACCCCTCCTATCCTTCAATCTGGACCAAACGTAAAGAAATAGGCTTTGTTTATGGGAGGTTGGTAGAGGCGGAGGAGATCGAAACTACGATGCTTGCTTTAAAGTACCGTGTTTTGACGGCGTTGCAAATTACAAGCTCCGGCTTATCATTAATCTGCATTACCTCATAATCAAGTTTATCTGGCGTTCGTGGTCCAAGTGCGAAGGCTGGCAATAGTTTCAATGACCGATGCACCATAGTCAATGCGCAGGCATATGGGGTTAGTGGGTACGGAAAGCACTAAATCCAAAGACGAAAGTCCAAGCACGTCATCGCGAAGTGCCGCGCAAGTTTAGTCGCCAATCTGGATAGCAACCCGGAAAGGGTTCCGGTTGCACCGGTGCCACCCTCGTGCTTTGAGTTGTTCCAGGATGTTCTTGAAATCCGCGACTGCCCGCTCGCGGTCTCCTTCGGACACCTCCACTTTTTCATCGTGTGTTGGTAGAAAGATTCCCCGTTGCGCCGCAAGCACAACGATTTGATCCTTTGGACCGCGACGAACCCTGCGCATTGGTTTCCGCCGGCCAAGCCTGGAAAGCCATCATAATTAAGGACCTCTTCTCTTCGTTCTTCCCTCCCCTAATAACAGGGAAAAATACAGGGAATTCCAGGGCTCGCCCACGGCCACTCGGAGTGCAAATCACAATCGGAGAATAGTTTAGAAGATATATGGGGATCGCTGAGGGTGGTCGGATCAGGGAATAAACAGGGAACACGATTCGCTGTTTCCCGCCCTTTGCACGGATTGCAGGCACGGTGGTATCGCACACAGTCATTCACGTGCTTGCGCACCAAATCAGTTTGGGATTTTGGGAAATACCTCCAGCTCGTATAGGTACAGGTACTCCGGTTGCCAATGTGCGTCTGTAGAGATATGGACGAACCCATTTTCCATCGTGCTGGTAACCGAATGTGTGCGCATTACCTTGTCCGGCTTAGGTTCGTAGCGAGTAACGCTGTGCGCTCCGTCGGCGATTAGATCTTGAATGAGTTGAGTCCCCGAAGCGCGGTCCTCGATCAAGATAGTTTGCACTCTGTACTGCTCCGCGCGCTGCTTCACCTCAGCCCATGTCCTGTTGAGAGACTCTGGGGTGTTCGCTCTTCGTAGATCCACTCTCTTGTCGTGACGGCGCTTTCGGATTCTGAAGCCAAGGCAAGCTGTTGACCTGCTCCCCGAAATTTAGTCCAGCCAAAACTTAGCTTCTCCGTGTATAAGACCGCGAGAGGAGAAGCGTCATGAAAAGGAGTCGCTTTAGCGAAGAGCAGATCGTCGGGGTGTTGAAAGAAGCGGAGGCTGGAGTCCCGGTGAAGGACCTCTGCCGCCGGGTCGGTGTCAGTGAAGCCACGTTCTACCACTGGAAGGCGAAGTATGGGGGTCTGGAAGTGAACGAGACCAGGCGGCTGCGTCAGCTGGAGGAGGAAAACGGACGGCTGAAGAAGATCGTGGCGCAACAGGCGCTGGACCTCGACGCGCTGAAGGTGGTGCTGTCAAAAAAGTGGTAGGCCCGCGGGCGGAACGAGAAGCGGTGCGTGTTGTGCGAGAAGAAGCAGGGCTTAGCGAGCGACGCGCCTGTGGGTTGATCGGGATGCACCGTGGGAGCTGGCGGTACCAGCGAAGGGAACGGAACGAAGCGGCGTTGCGGGCTCGGCTGCGCGAGCTGGCAGCCGAGCGCCCGCGGTTCGGCTATCGACGACTGTATATTTTTCTGCGACGGGAGAAGACCGAGGACGGAATGCTCCGCTGGCGGGTCAACCACAAGAAAGTGTATCGGCTGTACCGGGAGGAAGGGCTGGCGATGCAGCGTAGGAGGCGCAAGCGATTTCGGGCCGAAGCGCGGGTGCCGCTCGCGCTTCCGACCCGCGCGAACGAAATGTGGACGATGGACTACACGCATGACGAACTGGCCGGCGGGCGGAAATTCCGCACGCTGAATCTGATGGACGGCTACACGCGGGAAGCACTACGGATCGAGCCGGACACGTCGCTGCCGGGTCTGCGCGTGGTGCGGGTGCTGGAGGGGTTGCGAGAACGACGCGGAACACCGGCCGCAATTCAAGTAGACAACGGAACGGAGTTCACCAGTCGCGTCGTGGATCAGTGGGCGTATCAGAACCAGGTGGCGCTGCACTTCATCGAGCGCGGCAAGCCCACGCAGAACGCGTTCATTGAGAGTTTCAACGGGAAGTTTCGCGATGAATGTTTAAACCAGAACTGGTTCGTGGATCTCCGACACGCACGGGAGGTGATCGAAGCCTGGCGGGTGGACTATAACACCGTGCGCCCGCACAGCTCGTTAAGGTATCTGACGCCGGAACTGTTCGCAGCGAGTGTGGCCGCGCGCCCGGCGTCTCCCCCCACGCCGGGCGCTTCTATCGCCCCGACATGGAAAGGTTCGGATGTGCAGGAACTGGCCGGCCCCGGTATTTTTGATCCACTCGGAGGGTTAGTTTCCGGCAAAATCTGAACCTGAAAAGGAGGATTTGCCGTGAAGCACAAACGTTTCAACGTAGAGCAGATCGTGGCAGTTTTGAAGCAGGCAGAAGCGGGAGTTCCCTTGGCCGAATTGATCCGGCGGGTGGGAATCTCCGAACAGACTTTCTACCGATGGAAGAAGCAATACGTCGGGCTAGAGGTCGATCAGGTTCGCCAACTTAAACAGCTGCAAGAAGAGAACGCACGGCTGAAACAGCTGGTAGCCGATCTGACCCTGGACAAGGCGATGTTGCAGGATGTTCTATCAAAAAAATACTAGAGCCCTCGCGGCGCCGACAGGTGGTCGAGTACCTGCACGGCAGCTACCGGGTGAGCGAGAGGCGTGCGTGCAGGGTCACCCGGTTAAATCGAGGAACGTTTCGATATCGCACGCATAAAGATCCACGGACTGCACTGCGGATGCGCATCCGGGAAATCGCTCAGACACGAGTGCGGTACGGGTACCGCAAGATCCGCGTGTTGCTGAACCGGGAGGGCTGGAAAGTGGGCAAATACCTGGTAGAACGACTCTATCGGGAAGAGGGATTAACGTTGCAGCAACGGCGGAAGCGGCGCCGCCGGGTAGCGGAACATCGGCGTGAACGTTTTCATCCAACCGGGCCGAATCAGGTGTGGTCGATGGACTTTGTGGCGGATCAGCTAGCGGACGGAAGAAGGTTCCGTTCGCTGACGGTCGTGGATATCTACACTCGGGAATGCTTGGCGATCGAATCCGAACAGAGGTTGAAGGGCGAAGATGTGGTGCTGGTGCTGAACCGCATCAAAATCCAACGCGGAGTTCCGAAGTTTCTGTACTGTGACAATGGGAGCGAGTTTTCCAGTCAGGCGATGGATCTGTGGGCCTATCAGCACGGAGTGCGAATGGCTTTTTCCCGACCGGGGAAACCGACGGACAATGCTTTCGTGGAATCATTCAACGGAACGTTTCGGGCAGAATGCCTGGATGCCCATTGGTTCATGTCGTTGACGGAAACCCAGCAGATCGTGGAGACTTGGCGTCGGGAGTACAACGAGAGTCGGCCTCACAGAGCTCTTGGGGAGAAGACACCCCACGAATTCGCCAATGAAATCGCGGCTAGCCGCGATTTCATTGGGATGCAAACAGCCGAAAACTCACCCTAGGGTTGGTACAAAAAAGCCGGGCCGCTCAGGAACCCCGGAGTGCTAACTTATGACTGGACCAAAAACGGGGGGCAGGTCGCTGTGTGGTTGAAACATGTCAACCATGGTTCTATCTGAGGCTCAAGGCCTATAGCTTCTTCTGGTTATCCGAGGGGCCTTAGTTTACCAAGAGACTCGTGGTGCCCGGAGCACACTCTCTGCCTAACGGGCTAATGGAGACTCACCCTCGAACCAAAGCGTCAGAATAACCGAAAAGCCATCACCAGAAATAAATCCAGCAAAGGACGATTCTCGACCCGACGCTCAAGCTGCTTGTTGTTTCAGATGTTCAGCGTCGAAACAAACTCCTTTCTTCCAAACGAGCAAAGTGACGGCGGCGATCTTGCGCGCCAGTCAAACTTTTGGATACTGACGGCATAGGGCCAATTGGGGTATATCTACGACATGGTGTCAATACAATCCATGCCAAACGCAAAGACCCAGGTCAAAAGTGAATATGCCCAAAGAATTGATCGGGTCATTGACTACCTTCGCGGGAATCTGGATCGCCCGGTGAAGCTAGCTGAGCTTGCCAAGGTTGCTTGCTTCTCGGAATTTCACTTCCATCGGATTTTTAGAGCGGTCTCTGGCGAAACCCTAAAGAATTTTACGAATCGGCTTCGTCTCGAAAAGGCCGCTCGTCTTCTTCGTTATTCCGACCAAAGCCTGACCGATATAGCCTTAGATTGCGGGTTTTCGTCATCGGCCACGTTTTCACGTGCCTTCCGATCCGGCTACGACACTTCGCCAAGTCAGTTTCGAAAAAGCGGCGAGATCAAAAAGAGCAAGATTTGCAAAGAACTGTTCCCGAAAGACGAATATGGTCTCCCCATGAGCGCGGAAGAAAAGAGAGCCGCGTTTCCAGTCAGATTGCTCGACATTCCCGAAAGGCATGTCGCCTATATTCGGGTTACGAATGCCTTCGAACTGGACAGAGTACTTGCCGCCCTCAAGACAGTGATCGAATGGGCTAAATCCCAGCATATTTTTTCGCGAGGCATTCTTTTCGGAATGACGGTAGACGATCCACACGTAACCCCAAAGGATCTTTATCGATATGAGGTCTGTCTGGCATCGTCTTTTCCCTTCGAGTGCAGGGAAGGCATGTCGAAATTGCAAATGCCAGGCATGCGCTACGCCGTCATAAAGGTTTCCGGCGACATCCATAAGGTAGCTACGGCTTGGGACTACCTCTACCGAGATTGGCTTATCAACAGTGCCTACGAACCCGAGCATGCGCCCGCACTTGAGGTTTTCCTGGACAAAGAAAGCGCGACGGATTGGTCGCATTTTGAATTGGAACTATGCCTGCCGGTTCGCAAAACCGGCAGAGATGCGGAGCTAACATAAGACTTGTGATGGCTGCGCTTCCAGGGACTGCTTTAATTTCGCAAGCAGATCGAAACAAGGGACAATAATCGAGTGAATGCGTAGGGGAGGAACTTATGATCGACGGAATTGGCGGCGCTTTTCTGTTTTCTCACGATACAAAGAGACTGGCAGCTTGGTATCGCGATTGCCTCGGAATAGTTCCTCAGGGAGAAGATGCTGAGTGCAGTTCAATCTATGCATCGTTCGAATATAGGGATCTTGCAAACCCGGAGATCAAGCGAACGATAGCGTGGGCGATTATGCCCACTGACCAAGACATCAAAGATAAGCCGCGAACGGGCAAGATTAATTACACGGTGAAGAACATGCGAGAAGTCCTCAGCCATCTTAAGAGTAAAGGCGTGGCAATCGAAAAGACCGAGGAATATCCCTCCATGGGAATCTTTGCGTGGCTTAAAGATCCAGATGGCAATCCGATCGAGCTTTGGGAGCCATCCAAGGAGTGAATGGTAATCCCTAGTTTGTGAAGCCCCAAAGGACCACACATGTTGGTCCTAGTACCGATTCAGTTAGGACGCGAGGAAATAGCCTGGTTTAACTTCATCCTGTTTTGCCTTCGCCGACTGCCGATGTTCCATACAAACACACCAATCGCTAAAAGCATGAATAGCAGTGGGACTATAATATTCATGCTTAACTCGCCGAAATCAGTTAGGGCATTTTCCCCGGGATTCTTCGGATCATAGTAAACGATCACCCGCTTACCGATTTCGAGTTCGTCCTTCTTGGGGATTTGTCGGGGAAAACCGGAAAAGTACGTACTAATCACGCAATGCACAGCCTTTCGTCTGGACCGCCACAGCGGATTCGATCTTCGCTAAAGTCGAACGACTATGCGAACGTATTTACGCGACAGCACACTAAAACCAACTTGTCCGGGAAGCCCGTTTACCGGGACTTGATTCAGGTATTCCGAAAAAGAGCTATAACTGCTGGATTGCCCGATTCCTCCGCAAGTTGTCGAAAGGGCTTTCCTTTTGTGTTTATACCTTGGCGAAGGGTGGGGAAGCGTTTTAGAAATCGTGCGGCCCAACGAGCATCCCCCTGCTCAATGGCATAGGCAAAGTCGTCAAGTTCGATGCCAAGGCACCCGCCTTGCTCGCGCAGATACTCAATTGCCCAACCCGTTGGCGTAGCACCGAACTGGCCATCTGCTTTGTTGATTTCCGCCCCTTTGTCAAGCAATAACTGGACAATCTCGCGACATCCCTTGAGCGTTGCGTAGTGCAGAGCTGTTGCACCTGTTTCGTCTTGCTGGTGCACGAGTTCGCGGTTTTCGTCCAGAATAGTCTGGACCTGGTTTAGATCCCCCTGTATTACGGCGTTAGTTAACGCAGTTAGGTCGCCCATTTCATGCTCGTCGCACGAAACTCATCCTCGATACGCTAACACATATGGGTCCCCGGACACATGAGCAGAACACAAATACAGGGCTGGAAAGGCCTTGTCGGTACTGGGAGCCACTTCTCCGGCTTCCCTTGCCAGCTCAGATGGTCGACGCAACATTTGCTTGGAGTTTACTCGCTGGAGTCGACCTGCCTCCAGACAACCTAAAAGTGCTCATCGCTCACGTCGAGAGTCTGAAATAACGAAGTAACATCGTCGAATTTGCAGGCTTGGTCGCATTAGAATTTGCATCCTGTACCCTTTTAATCAACGCTCGCCATATTGGAGAATCGCTGTGTCGTCTCGCTGTTACTTGTTCACCAGTTTTTTGGCTAGAACCACGGCTACCAGAGCGCCTTTTCCATAGCCATCCGCGCCAATCTCATCGGCCCAGGTTTGCATGACGGGGGCACGGCCGATGATAAATTTCACACGCGGCCTGAGTCCATGGCGTTGGACTCCGTCAGCCACGTTGTTTTAGCACTCCTACTGGTGAACTGAAGCCCCTGCCGACACGATGACAATTTTCAGGGCGTGCGGACCGCCTCCTGGTGACGGTCGTCACAGCGTAGAGTGACCGCAGTCATGGACCGAAGTGCTTTGGAGCAGGTATCGAGGTGGGACCGGTTGCGGTTCGGCAGAAAAGCAATCCAGGGTAAGCACGCAGTTCTCGAAGGCCGTCAGGATAAGACAAAAAGGTGGGCGACGCGTGCCAGAGCAGCCAGAGAATGTCGCGCAGGGGCTGGAACGGATCTCTGAGCGTCTCGAGGAGTTAGAGAGACGAGTAGGAACGTTGGAGAAGCAGGGGGAGTCACCCACAAATGCTCCGGTAAAAGCCTGCGCCGGAGTAATTCCCAAAGAAAAAGAGAAGCGAATAGGATCGACCAGCGTCGGGCCGGTGCTGGGTAAGGCAGTGCTGGGGATTGCGGGGGCGTACCTGTTGCGCGCGATTGCAGAGTCAGGTGCTGCGTCGCTGCGGATGATGCTGGTGGTCGGGATCGCGTATGCAGCAGTGTGGCTGGTGTGGGCGGTGCGAAGTCACCAGCGCAGCCATTTTGCGAGCGCGATTTTTGGATTGACCGCGGCGGTCATCCTTCCGCCACTGCTCTGGGAAGGCACGGTGCGTTTTCACGAGCTGCCCGTCAGCTTTACCTCCGCGGTGCTTGCGGGCGCGGTTTTGCTATGCCTGGGGCTAGCCTGGAAGGAGAGGCTTGAGGCTATTCCCTGGATCGGAACGCTGGTAGCGGTAATGACTGTATTTGCGTTGATCATTGCGACGCATGAGTTACGCCCGTTGACCACAACACTGTTGGCGTTGGCATTGGTGACAGAGGCGGTGGCCGCGAGCGGACGCTGGCCGGGCTTACGCGTGGTGACAGCGGTAGCAGCAGATTATGCGGTGGGTTTGGTCGGAGTAGTGATGACGTCCGAGGACGGAGTTCCGGAGAGCTACCGGGCGATGGGTGCGGCGGAGTTGAACGCCTATTGTGCCGCGCTGATGATCATTTACGGCGCGAGCATCGGAACGCGCGCATTTGTGATGCGGAGGAGCCTGACACTTAGTGAAGTGGTGCAGGCTGCGGTGGCATTTTTGCTAGGGACATGGGTCAGCCTGCGAGCAACACACGGAGGATCAGCGAGCGTGCTGGGAGCGGTATTCCTGCTGTTGGCAATGGTGTGTTACTGGGGCACGCTAAAGAGATTTGCGGGAGCAGCGGAGCGACGGAACCGGCGCGTGTGCGCAAATTTTGCGGCAGGGCTGGTGCTGGCGGCCAGTCTGCTATTGCTGAAGGGAAATTTGCAGGCGCTGGCGTTGAGTGTGGCCGCCGTGGCAGCGGTGGCAGTGTTCACGCGCACGAGATACTTGAGCCTCGGGATTCATGGAACATTTTTCCTATTGGTTGCGGGAATGGAATGTGGACTGTTCTCCTACACAGCCAGCGTGCTTGCGGGGAAGGTACCGGTTTGGCCGGAGTGGAGTTTCTGGGCTGTTTCGTTGGCTGGGTTGCTGAGTTATGTGCTGGGATCACGATCATCGGGCGAAGGATGGCGAGAGCGGATACTGTGGGTGGTGCCTGCGGCGGTGGTGGGGAGTGCTGTGGCAGCGTTGATCATCGCAGGGATTGCGGGGCTGGGGGCAGGGGAATTGAGCGCGTCGAGATTGTCGATGGTGCGCACGGCGGTAACGTGCGTGATCGCACTGGGATTGGGATACGCAGGATCGCGATGGAACCGGGTGGAACTGGGCTGGGTGGCGTACGGAGCGATCGGATTAGGAGCGCTAAAACTGATCGTAGAAGATTTGCGCTTTGGAAGCGCGGGAACACTGATGGTGTCGCTCCTGTTTTATGGACTCATACTGATTTTGCTGCCGCGGGTGACGCGGTTTGGAAGGATCGAAGTATGAGGGTGCTTTCCGTAAAGTGCCTAAGACGCGGTTAGTTTATGTTCGGCGCTTCGACGCCAGGGTGAACCCTTCGAACCGCAGGGTGAAGTGGAGTTGTGCGCTGAGGGAAGAAAAAGCAGGTTCCTCTGCTGCGTGGCCCGCCGCGCATAAATCGGGCGAAAGAAAATGCACGGGCCACTACGGTTGGGATGACAATTTCGGTTGGGCCGCCCCTCCCTGGTGACCTCAGCATCAGCGAACCGACGCAAAGCAGCCCTCAGCGGCTGAAGCCGCTCCGTGAGAACAAAACACGAGTTGTGACACAGATTTGGTGGGAGGGCGGGTTGTAACCGGAGTCACCCTGTGAAGTGACGGTCGTCACCAACCTAGGGTGAGCGATAGCGTCTAATGAACGTACGTTCGACGTATCGCTCCAGTCAGGCCCTTCATGGTTTCTCAACCGCCGCGAAGGTCAATGGATTCCATTAAAAGCGTCTCGCCGCTGAGAGTCTCTCTGGTTCTCGCACGAACAACCGGATTTGTGGGCGTTTCCTCCTCCAACTTTCTGTGGAGCGCAAAATGAGTAAGTTCCACTTGCGGGCGCAACATGAGTAAATTCCGGGACTCGGCGCACCTGATTCGCGTGGCCGGCCTTTTTCTGCTGGGAGGGATGGCGTTTGTGGCAATCCGGGCAACGGTGATTCCGAAGAGTTTTGGGCGGTACGGGCCGTACCGCGGAGCCGCGCTCGGCGAGATCACCTCGCACCCGGTGGTGTTTGCGGGACACGATGTCTGCGCAAACTGTCACCCCGATGTTCAAGAGATGAAAGCCAAGGGCGTACACGCGGGAGTGAACTGCGAGTCTTGCCACGAGCCACAATCGAAACACGCGGAAGATCCCGGTGCTGTACAGCCGGTGTTACCCGATACGGCTACGCTCTGCGTGCGATGCCATTCGCAAAACACCGCAAAACCAGTGGGATTCCCTCAAGTGGACGCCAAGGAACATTCGCAAGGCCAGCCTTGCAAGACCTGTCACCAACCACATAGTCCGGGGCTCGACACCGGAGGCACAAAGTGAACCTCAATCGTCGCCAGGTGCTTCTGTTGCTTCCCGCCGCTGCGGTGGCCTGGGAATCGGTGCTTGCCAGGAAACCCGAAGCCGCGCCCAACTACACCATGACAGAACATTGGTGGGGCATGCTTCTGGACATCGCCAAATGCATCGGGTGTGGCAGTTGTGTGCGGGCCTGCGCGACGGAAAATGAGGTACCGGATGGCTACTTCCGAACGTGGATCGAGCGGTACCACGTGTCAGACTGGCACATTGAAAATCCGCTGGTCGATTCACCGGATGGAGGCAAAGAGGGGTTCCCGGCGAATGCTGAAACCGAAGGAAAAAACTTTTTTGTGCCCAAGCTGTGCAACCATTGCACCGATTCCCCGTGCACGCAGGTTTGTCCGGTGGGCGCCACGTTCCACACGCCCGATGGAGTGGTGCTGGTCGATTACAACTATTGTTTGGGATGCCGCTACTGCATCCAAGCGTGTCCCTACGGCTGCCGCTTCTTTCATCCCACCAAGCACACGGCCGATAAATGCACGTTGTGCTATCACCGAATCACAAAAGGTCTGACGACGGCGTGCTGTGAAGTGTGTCCAACCGGCGCGCGGCAATTAATTGACCTGAAAGATCCCAAAGATCCAATTCACGCGTTTTTGAGGACGCACGATGTGCAAGTCTTGAAACCGCATCTCGCCACAGGCGCGAAGATGTTTTACAACGGCCTGGACGGCTCAGTTCGCTAAGGAGACCACACTGATGCAAGGGTTCATGTATCCGAACGAAGTGGAACTCCAGTGGAGCGTGCTGATCGTTCTTTATCCCTTTCTCACCGGACTGGTTGCCGGCGCCTTCATCCTTGCATCGTTGGAACGGGTATTCCGCGTAGAGGCAGTAAAGCCCACGTACCGGCTGGCGCTGCTCACCGCGCTGGCGTTTTTGATTGTGGCGCCGTTGCCGCTGCAACTCCATCTGGGACATCCGGAGCGCTCGTTCGAGATGTATTTGACGCCGCACCGCTCGTCGGCGATGGCCATGTTCGGATTTGTGTACTTGTGGTACCTGATGGCGGTTCTGGTGCTGGAAATCTGGCTCGATTACCGACGGGATATTGTGCTCCTGGCACAGTCCAGCCATGGCTGGAGGCGTCCACTTTACCGGCTGCTGACGCTGGGTTCTTATAACATCGGCCCGGAGGCGTTACGAGTGGACGATCGGGTGGGCTGGCTGATTACGCTGATTGGCATTCCTTCGGCGTTCCTGTTGCATGGGTATGTTGGTTTTATCTTTGGGTCCGTGAAAGCGAATCCCTGGTGGTCGACGCCGATGATGCCGGTGGTATTCCTGTTCTCGGCGATGGTTTCGGGAATCGCTCTGGTTCTTCTTATGTACATGGTCACTTCGTTTATGCGGCGAATGGCGATTGATATGCGCTGTCTGGACACGATTGCAAAATACCTGCTGTACACATTTATCATTGATTTCACACTAGAAATGTTGGACCTGATTCACCGGATTTACGAGGCTGACGAATCGTTCCGCAGTCTCGACTTCATGGTGCACACGCGGCTGTTCGTTTCACAGATCGTTCTGCAGATTTTCGTTGGCACGTTGGCGCCCCTAGCGCTGCTGGCACTAACGCAATTCGTAGGGTTCAGCGAGGTGGCGCGAAAGCGGATTTATGCGCTGGCCGGGATTCTGACTATGGTGGGAATTTTCGCCATGCGGTGGAACGTCGTGATCGGCGGCCAGTTGTTCTCGAAAAGCTTTCTGGGCTATACCACCTACAAGATGGATTTCGTCACACGAGAAGGACTCTTGCCCGCTATCATTTTAATGGTGCTTCCCTTCGCCGTTCTTTTCGTGCTCATCAAAATACTTCCGCCGTGGCACGAAGAGAGTATTGGAGCACTGCAAGCCGACGGTATCGATTGAGACTCACAGCTCTGGACCTCCCGTGGCGCAGTTCGATCGTGTCAGTGCAATCAATTCCCAGACCTCGCGAGAATTTATCCAGTGGAATTCTCCGGAAATCGCTAAGGCCGTTATGTCCGAAATGCGGCGATCCGGCTACGCTTTCCTGATCTCGCTTAAAATCAATCGAACCGCAGCGTCAAGCTCCCTGCCTTCACGCGATCAACTCGGGCGGAGCGCAACCCATCAACCCTTAGGCGCTCCGCCCCGTAAGGCAGCCTATCGTCCTGCTGTCAATTTCTTCTCTGTACGCTGTTCGATCGGCACGAAGTTCCGTTCCGCGTAACCGGTGTAGATCTGCCGAGGCCGCGCAATCTTCTGTTCCGGATCCTCCAACATCTCTTGCCACTGCGCCAGCCAGCCGACCGTCCGAGGAATCGCAAAAAGAACGGTGAACATATCTGGCTTGAAGCCCAGCGCCTGGTAGATGATCCCGGAGTAGAAGTCCACATTGGGATAGAGCTTACGCTTGATGAAGTACTCGTCCTCTAACGCGATCCGTTCGAGTTCTAGCGCAATGTCGAGCTTGAGGCTTTTCCGCGTGGTCGCGAATACCTGGTCCGCAGCCCACTTGATGATGCGTGCCCGCGGATCGTAATTCTTGTAGATCCGGTGTCCGAATCCCATCAGCTTGCCGTGCCCCGCCTTGACTGCCTCAACATAGGCTGGCACGCGCTCCTTGCTGCCGATCTCGTCGAGCATCTTCAGAACTTCTTCATTCGCTCCGCCATGCAGTGGGCCGGACAGCGCCGCCGCCGCCGCTGCAATGCTCACGTAGGGATCCGCCTTTGAGCTGCCCACGGCTCTCATCACATTTGCGCTGCAATTCTGTTCGTGGTCGGCATGCAGGATGAACAGGATGTCCAGCGCGCGGGCCAGCGCCGAATTCGGATGGTATTTCGGCTCTGTCATCCGCCACAACATGTTCATGAAGTTCTCGCTGTAACTGAGATCGTTGTCCGGGTAGACGTACGGGAAGCCCAGGCTATGGCGGTAGGTATACGCTGCGATCGTGGGGACTTTGCCAATCAGCCGATGAATCTGAAGCTTGCGCTTCTCCGGGTCGTCCACATTCCGAGCCTCGGGGTAAACCGTGGAGAGGGCCGCGACCGTGCTGATGAACATGCCCATCGGATGCGCGTCGTAACGAAACCCTTCCAGAAACCGCTTGGTGGTCTCGTGCAGCATGGTGTGGTAGGTGATCTCATTGATCCAGCTCTTCAGCTGGGGTTCAGTCGGAAGTTCGCCGTACAGGATCAAGTACGCCACTTCCAGAAACGTGCACTTGTCTGCCAACTGTTCGATGGGATAGCCGCGATAGCGCAAAATCCCTTTGTCACCGTCAATAAACGTAATCGCGCTGCGGCAGGACGCGGTGTTCATGAACGCGGGGTCGTAAGTCATTAAGCCAAAATCATCTGTCCCTGTTTTGATTTGCCGTAAATCCATCGCCCGGATGGCGTCTTCATTCACGGGCACCGCATAATCGGCATTCGTTCTCTCGTCCAGAATCCTCAAGGAATTTTTCGCCATATCGTGTTCTCCCTTCCAATGTTTCTACGTTGGGCCTGTATTTCTGCTCGCGCCCCCAACTCCGCAGTTGCGGGCCGGTCAGGCGCAGGGGGATGAGAAGGTCTGAAAAGTGAACCCTGTGGGCAGGCTGCGCACAGGACTTTCAAGGCTGAACCTCCATATTCTCTGGCTCAGCGCAGTAAGCTCACAGGGGGCCTGCGACGCTCCCCGTGCTGGCGGTGTGATGAGAGGGTCGGGTAGGAAACTGCCGACCACACACCAATACCTCTCAAATCACATTTCAACGGTGATTTAAGACACGCTTCTTTGTGACCACGGGCCTATTCTGAGATTTTTTCTCGCGCACTCTAAGTCCCGTTATCCAATAGACGCTGCCAGCTCAACCGGTAAAGTCAGGTACTGGGAGCCACGTTACTGGTAACCCGTGCCCGCCCAGACGGTCAATGCAACACCCCTCCAGTAGCTTGATCCCTTAATGCCTTTCCAGAAGGATTTATCTCCCGGGCTGTATTCGATTAGACCTAAGCAGGGCGGTTCTTTCGTTGATTCAAGCTTCGCAGACGAATTTAGCCTTTGAAAATCCTGCAACTACCCACAGCGTTAGTGTTGCGTCGATCCATTGAATCCACCCGATAAATCGGGAGTTAAGACCGTTTTTGTTTTAGGGATTGCTGACGCACCACGATTATTGAGGGAAGTTCATGCGGCGCACAAGGTCCTGGAAGCGTGAGTCGGAGTGGAGGCTGTCGATGCGTAGATCCGCTCTCAAGAAATACGGAAGGTCGGAAGAGTGTTCGTGATAAGCCTTTTCCAGATACTGAAACGCTTTGTCTTTGTCTCCCAAACTGGCATAGACCGTGGCAATCATATAAGGCGAAATGTAACTGGTCTCCGATTGACGCAACCATCTGCTGAGAATCTTCTGTGCCTCTGCCCTTCTGCCCGTGACAACGTATACGGACGCCAATGAAGCCGTAGGGTCTTGATCGCCTTGGGACAACTCGACGGCCTTCTGATACTCGGGAATCGCTTCCTCTGGGCGGCCTAAACCCTCATACGCGGTCGCAAGGAGGCTATGGCCTTGCCACGAATTCTGGTCCGACTCTATCTCCGCCCGGCTTGGCTGGATCATCGCTTCGTACTTGCGGAGGTGAACATTTATGACCGCCTCATATATGTCCAAGCAAGGACAAAACATATAGAGTTCCCTGGCTTTTTGCAGCTCTGCCAGTGCATCGGCGCCGTGTCCGCTCCATCCTTTGTAATACGCATAGATCGAATGAAGCTTTGCTGAATTCGGGCATAACTCCAGAGCGCGCCTCAATTCTCGCTCGGCACCTGGCCAATCCCACTCATACCGCCAACTCACCCACGAAAGTGCAGCATTCGCATCACAACTTGCTTGATTCAATTCCAAGGACTTCAGGAGAAATTGCTTTGCCGGCGTATACGCATCGTGTGGGGACAGCCAGCGATAATCCCCTAGATTCAGATACACAACTGCGAGTCCTACGTACGCTGGGGCAAAACGAGGATCCTTTTGGATAGCTGTTTCATAATGACTTTGGGCAGTTGTAATTCCTTGAAGCCTGCTCAAGTCAGCAGTGTGTGCTAGTAAATAGGCTTCGTACGCGTCCGGATTCACTTCCGTGGCTTGGTGTAAGCGGGCCCGCTGCTCAGAAGTCAGCACCACGCCTACCTGTTGCGTTATGGACTCCGCTACATCGTCCTCCAATTTGAGGACGTCCCCAAGATCGCGCTCATAAGTCTCCGCCCACAAGTGCTGATCGGTCGGCGCATAGATTAATTGAGCAACGATGCGCACTCGGCTGTTGGAGCGTATGACCGCGCCTTCCATAACGGCGTCAACATTAAGTTCTCGTCCAATCTCTGATAATGACTTGTTCTTTTGCCCTTTGTACCGCATAACCGAGGTTCGTGAGATGACCTTGAGCGAATTGATGCGCGAAAGCTCGGCGACCAATTCGTCCGTCATTCCATCGACAAAATATTCCTGCTCAGGATCACCAGACATGTTTATCAAAGGAAGGACGGCGAGCGAGCGGATCTGAGGTCGTGCAGAGGAATGGCGCCAAAGCTTGTTTCGCAAGCCACCCGCATTGACACTGAAAAGAATTGCCGCAATCGAGAGGACCGCCGCAAGCGACAAGGCCCATCCAATCTTCGGCGAGTAGGCTAATTTTGGATGAATCCTGCCCGGCAGTGTTGCGGCGGTTAAGCCGTTGCCATGTCTGGGTAGCAAATCTTTTTTGACCACAACAGGATGAACTGGTGCAACGAATCGATAGCCACGTCGCGGGAGTGTCTCGATCAAATGCGGCACATCCGCCGAATCTCCCGATGTCGCCCGCAATTTCGCAATCGCCAAATTGATGGCGTGATCGAAATCGCCAAAGCTTTCCTGTGGCCAGATCAGGTGATGGAGTTCTTCGCGGGTAACGACTTCGCCAGGACGATGGAGAAGTGCGACGAGGACCTTAAACGGTTGATCTTGTAGCTTGAGGCGGATGCCGGCCTTCCACATTTCGCCCGATTTTAGATTTACCTGGAAATCGTGAAAGCGAAGGACCGAATCGGTTTGTTCCGAGTCACCCATGGGCTGACTCCGCAGAGAGGAGCGAAAGGCCCGGGAACCTGGGAAACCAACTGGGGATGCTGAAGCTAAATCCTGCCCCATCAGAGCACTGCGCGGAGACAAAGTCAATACAACGAAGAGACCTGCGGTGAATTGAAACGTTCCTGGCTAAGTTGGATTCTCGCCCCAGCCGCCAACCGGGCGGCGGTGAGCGCAACGAATTTTATGGTTCTCACTTTGGCTTGGAAACTACGGAGGTGATTTATGCGGAATAAGCGGGCCCACTCCTGGAGCAGCGTCCAATTGGCAATCCTTTGTTCCGTGATCGTGGTTGCTGCCGTGCTTCTGGTGGCAATCCCGGCGGGAGCACAAACCACGACAGTTAAATTGGTGCCCATCACTTACACAAATCCGAGCGCAGGAGATCAGATGTACGCGAAATACTGCGCGTCGTGCCACGGAATCAGGGGACAAGGCAACGGCCCAGCAGCGCCTGCTTTCAAACACGCGCCTACAAACCTGACCAAACTGACCCAAAGCTACGGTGGCACATATCCCCGGATGCTGGTTTATGAAAGCGTGATTGAAGGCGGAAACGTGCGGGGACATGGGAATGCCCAGATGCCGGTGTGGGGAGACTTGTTCGTGCGGATGGATGGGTTTCACTCACAAATTCCCCAAATGCGACTGAAGGCATTAGCTGACTATATTGAGACTCTTCAGGCGAAGTGAGCAAGAAACGGAACGATTCCAGGACACCGATCTTGATCAACCAAACCGCAGTTCGTAATCGATGGCAGGGGTGGCCTTCGTACAAGCCAAGGCCGCCCTTGCCGCTTTCGGCGGGTAAAAAATATCTAGGTCCTGGTTAAACCAGCCGTCTGTCGGCGTCAATTTCAAATCGTCCGGTCTGCCTAGTACGGCGGACTTTTCCGGTTTTGACTTGAGGGAAATTTCCAAATTCTCGACGGATCGCGAGCAGGACCTTCCGCCCCGACTTCGTGGCGTCGTAACCACCGGCGCATTGACTCTCGCAAACTCGACTATTTCTTCTTTTTCCTTCTTAGACCCGGCAGAATGGTTTCACGAGGACGATATCAACGCGGGGATTGGCCCTCGCACTCACCCTCCGTACACTGACAATGCATCGTGAATCCGGTGTAACCAGCGACTCAGGAATTCGCAAAAGGAAATACACAAAGTGCATAAACGACACAAAGTGCAAGTCTACTGTACTAGCCAATCATCCAACGGGGGTTAGCTCGGTCACACCGAAATCTTTGCCGCGATCCTGAAATTCCTTGCAATTGGAACACCTTACTGGATCTCCCTTTTTAACTAAGAGCCCGCTCTTGGCGGCCAAACTATGAACGTGGTGACGCAGGTCGTTTAGGAGGAGAGCTCCTCGACCGTTCGCGTCCAACCGCTGCGTGGTGATGTCCAGTTTGCGCAGTTTTCTCCCCACGCCCAGGGGCTCATGTCAAGTGATTCCCCGCGCGCTACTAGAATTTCGTTGACCTTCTCCGAAACCTCCGCTACGTGGAACGATTTCCGGTCCTTTTGATGACACAAGATCAACATAGTTTCGATCACGACGGAGTCGAGGTCCGATGTAGGGGGCTTTATGAGGTCCTGATCCGACTGTGCTTGAAGGAGAGAAGCTATGTTGGATTGGAATTCGGGCTCATTGGGAACAGCGGCAGCAAGAGACCGCGAGAGGTCTCGCACCGGGAGGGGAAACTCGGGAACATCAAAATTGGAAGAGCGCACCTGATGATAATTCACGAGCCTGTACATTAACAGTTTTGGCTGGAATTCTTCGGCGATTCGCTGCCGGGCTTGCTGGTCGAGAATCGGTAGAATACGACGCGAGGACGAAATGCGAACCTCAATGAAGCCTGCATTCAATAGATCGCTAGGAAGAGATTCTTCTGTGCAAACCACCTTGGCACCTCGGAATTGCAACAACTGGCCTTTCCAAAAGACGAAGGAGTCCGGTGCGCTCAACTGCCGCAGCAACTTGGGCAGTTGGCCATTGCATTGACCGCCATCCATGAACAGCGCAGGTTGCAGTTTTAGTGGCAGCGAGAAGATTGCGCCGAGACCCGTCGGTCCCAAAAGCAGCGGATGGCGAAACAGTGATGCCAGGAGTCGCAGTAGCCGGGAACCCTGGCCGGATGAAGGCCCGACAAAGGAAAGGCAAACTGGCGCTGCAGTGACGTCGACAAACCAGCTCGCAAAAACGCAATGGGCCAATAAGTACATTAGGTTCTCCGGCAGGTCCATGTATTTCCTGAGGACCTCGGTAATGCCCTTGAACAGTTTGCGCGTGCTGTCATAAGACTCAGCACGGGCCGGAAAGCGTATCGCGTTCCGAGTCGTGGAATCGATCTCGGGTGGGTAGAAAGTGCGGTCGCTAGCATCGGACTTAGAGGTAGTTAACGTAATTCTTGATGCGATGTACGCTTCTGCTCCGTTCCACAGGAGCAGGCTCGGACCGTTGTCTGATTCTGCCGCGGCGACTACCTCGATCATAAATTTCGGGAAAGCTTCTCCGTACGTCCTCTTAACGATTCTGGTGGCCATGGATCACCTCATGCCGCGCTTGTTTGGAGATTTGCCAAACGGTCCGTTGGCCGCGGCGTCAATCTCGTGCAAACGGCGCCGAATCTCCGGCCCCTTGTCAGCCAGAAGTCCGCGCACTTGACTGGTAATCTTGTCACTGAGTCCGCCATCATTTTCTCCAAAGGCTTGCCGGACCGACTCCCCCATCACGGCAATCATCTCATTGAGCGCGAATTCAAATTTGTCACCATCGAGATTCTTGTCGCGCCGTGGAATCGACTTCAGGCATTCTCTCGCTTTAGCGGCATAGCGTTTCGCGGTCCTAAAGTACTGTTCGTACTCTGTTTTCCGAAATGGGTCAGGGCGGCATTCCTTCAGCTTTTCGAAATAAAACAGGGCCATAAGTAGGCAGAAATTACAGACCCTCTCTGGCGGAGAGTCCGGGTCAACGATGTTGGCGTAAATCTCCGCTTCAAGTTCGGACCATTTGGTCGCGCGCGATAGCTCTTTCGAAACGTGGACGGAACCGTCAGACTTCAACACGAAGTGTTTTTGTATTGCCAAGGGAGCTCCTTTCGTGCGGATTCCCAGGGAAAGGGCCCATGTTGCCGGTCGAATGGGCTTTCTGCTTGGATTCGGCCGGCGAGCGCTCGTGCTTCAGCCAAAGCAGCACATTCGTTTGGGGTCTGCTTACCATTTTCCGAAGGTTTCCTAAGCAGTCAAGTGCCAAGCCAAGCGAAATTGCGGAAGAGAATATTATCGGATTCGGTTCATTCATCTCAAACGGCGTAGCCCAATGGGTGCTGACACATCGCAAAACCTAATGACCCTGTGTGCCGATTGTGTGTCCAGAGTTTGCCGCAGACGGCGCTTGGGACACGTTCAAAAAACTCGCCACCAGCCACCGCTACATGTTGTTCACGGATCGACTACTTGTAAGCCGCTTATTGTAAAAGGGTTACAAATAGCCATTCTGCGTTTGTGCTCTGTATACTGCAGCTGGAGGCGCCATGCTCAAAAAGGATTTCATCCGCGACGGCAATCGCAGGATCATCGGCTCAGTCACGACCGGGTATAGCGACTCGTCCAGCATCGTCCGCGATCAACGCAACCAAATTACCGGGCGCACCAACGAGCGTTTCCACACCGTGCGTGATGCACATGGAAATCTGGTCTCCACCAACTCGGCTGATCCTGGCCTCGTAATCGGGCGCGAAAGGTAGCTCTCACTCATCTCCCCCAAGCAATTGCAGACGCTTTGCCACGGTGCCGCACCGCCGAAGTCCCAAGGCGCCGTGGCTGTCGGCGGCACTTGCGAGGCGGCCGGCGCGTAGTCAGGCGGAAGGGCACAACCGGGAGAGCGATGGAAATGATCAGAGCGATCTGGCGAAACGTAGTCGAACTGCTCATTCTCCATGCTGTGGTTCGGGACTTTTCCGTTCGCCTGCTACGCCCCGCTGTATGCGACATGGGCTTGGAGGAGAGGCCATGCATAGGCGCAACGACCCGAGCTTCAAAGCGATCTGCATCGCCGCCCACAAGCGCGTGGTTGCCGTGTTGCGCTGTCTCGACATCTTGGTACCGGAGGCAACGCCTCGCCAGAAAAAGCGGATTGCGAACAAGATTCTCACGCTGTGCGACGGCCAGGATCGCTCGGTGAAGATCACACAGGCTCAAGCGCAGGACTTGATCCTTCCGCACCTGCAATGCATCCGCGAGGACTGCCCTCAACTTTGCTTTTGGGAACCGATCAGCAGGACGCTGAACATTTTCTTCAACGAGGAGGATGAGTGATCTCGGACGAGGAGCAGATTCGGGAGATCGAGTTCATGGAACTTCAGATCGAGTTCGCTGAGAACGAGCGCCTGTGGCGACGCAAATCGGACTACAAAGCTGCGGAGCGTGCGCAAGCCGCCGAGGAGAAGCTGGTGAAGATGTTCATGGACGGCTGGGCTGACCGCGAGACCATGGCGAAATGCTACAACCAGTACCGCCTGCGCCGGCTGTACAAGCACAGAACCGAGGCTTAGTTGATGATTGGTCGCATCGTCCACGCGATGCGAATTGCATGGTGAGCAGCCAGACGAGCATAGCTCCCCAGAACGCAGCCCAGCCCGCGACACGGCCCGGGCGCTTTTCCCCGTCGAGATTTGCCAGGCCTCGGTTGACAAGGGCTGGAACCAGTGCACCCCCGCGAACTGATCGGCATTCTCTGGAATGCCGGCGTGCTGAAGTAACCAGCAGTGACAATAATGCCGGACTTTCGCAAGGCAATCTTTCGCGTCGCCACGAAGGGTACCAGACCAGAAGTTCGAGCGCCAGCGGCGTATCGCCGAGCATGTCTGCTAGAAGCAAGCTATCCGCTCGCCGTTGAACTTTCTCGCTGTCGACAGCCACGAGCCGCCGGAGCCTCCACAAGATGACGCAGCCTGTTCTTCTCGTTGACAATGTGACACAATATGTGTCACACTGTGTCAGTGCCTAACGTAAACATTCGCCAACTTCGCGACACTCGGAAGCTGAAGGCTTGGCTGCGGGCCGGGAAGACCATTGTGCTGCGGGAACGCAACCAAGTGATCGCCCGTATCGTTCCCGAAAAGCCGGAACCTCAGCGTCCTGTCAAATATCCCGACTTTGCTGCACGGGCGAGGAAGATCCTTGGCGACCGCGTTCTCCCGGGAGCCAAAATCCTCATAGAGGAACGAGGGCGCTATTGAGCATTTACGCGGATTCTAGCTTCCTCGTTTCCCTATACGTAACCGACCGACATTCCTCCCTCTCGCGACATCGTGTCTTGACTGCTCCCGGTCTATGGCTCACGCCACTTCATCGCGCCGAGTGGGCACACGCTATTGGACAACACGTCTTTCGTGGAATATTGTCCCCCAACCAAGCCAATCAGTTGCATCATCAGTTGGAGGAGGACGAATCCGCCGGTGTTTGGGTGCAGGTTGGCATACCCGAAAACGCGCTGGAGGTGTGCGCTGATCTAGGGCGTCGCTACGGGCCAAAGCTTGGGGTTCGAACGCTCGACAGCCTGCACGTTGCCGTTGCTCTCGAATTGCAGGCGGAGGGATTTTGGACCTTCGACGACCGACAGTTGAGACTAGCCAAAGCCGTTGGCCTGAGACAATACCGGTTGTAGGGCAAGGTCGGTGAGCAATTGTCCTTCCGCCCGGCTCGGCCGGACTCAACCGGGGACCAACCTCCGGTCATCGACGCCACCCTGCGCATGCTGACCGTCTGCATATCCGCATCACCCAACACCAGACGGCGAGAGTGACGGCTCCGATTGCACACAGCTGAGCTCCCCGCACGGCACGTCGGGAACCGCCCGTTGGTCGCCGGACGGGCTTCACATTGTGTTTGAGTCTCGCTCCTCGCTCTTTTACGACGTGTATGTCGCCGATGAGCCCGGTGGCCGGAATCGCGTCGTGCCTACTTTTCCCGGAGCCGATAATGGAGCGCCCAACTGGTCGCGAGACCGGCAGTGGATCTATTTCTATTCTGACCATGGAAAGGAACCCATTCAGCTATGGAAGATGCCGCTCAAAGGGGGAACCCCGATCCAGGTGACCAAGAATGCCCATCCCGGCACGACCTACTACTATGTAGTCACGGCCGTGGACGCGAGTGGAAATGAGAGCACTGACTCTAACCAAGCCACCGCGATTATTCCGTGAACGGCAAAGGCATCGTGACGTTCGCTGATCTGAACAAGCCTCCAGTGCGCGTTTATCTTTTTGGGCTGGTGTCTCTCCTGGAGGTGCATCTGAGATTTTGGATCAGAACCGCATATTCCGATGGCTCGTGGAAAAGGGCATCTCAAAGAGAAGCGCATTGAATACGCGAATAAGCTTCACGCCGAGCACCAGAAAGTAAATCAGCAAATCGATCTGCTCGATTGTGTGCAGGTGTGTGATTTGAGCGATTTATTTCTGGGAAACGAAGACCTTCGAAAACGGCTCGGCATCGAAAGCAAGGCAAAGGAGAGGAGCTATTGAGGGATTCTGAGAAACTCCGGGACAGACTTGCTCACAGTCAGCAGGATCTTGTCGAAGAAACGCCATGGCCCGAATAATCGATGTCGTCGAAAAGGTGGAAGCTCTGGTGCACTGCTCAGATGACGAAATCGAACGACATGCTCGGCGGGCCGCCATTGTAGACGGCCGGTTAGGTTACAGACTTTAGAGCGTGCTGCAATCCGCGCGGATGATGCCAGGAAATGTAACCCGTTGATGGCGCGAAGCATACTGTGGCCGCGCGAATGTGAAATCAAGAACGCCCAGGCCATGAAAATCAAATGACCGTCAAGCGCGGGCGCCGTTACCATGCTTTCGGTGGTCCAAACGGCCGACGGAAAACTTAAACTGCTGGTGGCCGAGGCCATTTCCGAGCCTGTGCCGATTCTAGAAATCGGCAACACCAACAGCCGTTATCGTTTTCCGATGGGAGCGAAGGCATTCTTGCAAGCCTGGAATGCCGAAGGCCTTGCATCATTGTGCGATTGGCATCGGAAACATCTCTAGCAAGGTGCGCAAGCTCGCCCAACTTCCGGCAATGGAATACACTGCGATCCATTGACTTTTTCAGAGCTCCCACAGGCTCACATTGGAAGGAGAAAAAACTACGTCCAAAAAGCTGAGCAACAATGAGAAGACCATCAGCTTCCGTGCCCTCGTTGAAAAGATCGACGCGCTTGATTCGCTGGCCGCCAAGCAAGACCGTTCGCGCGGCTATCTCATCAACGAGGCGATCACCAACTACATTGAACTACACGCCTACCAGGACGCGTTGGTTCGCAACGGGCTGGAAGAGATGCGGAAAGGCCGTGTGGTGAATCATGAGGAGGTCGTAAAGCGGCTCAAGAGGACGGGACGCGCCCGTCAATGATCGAATGGACTGAGCCGGCGATCCGGCAATCGGATCAGGACCACGACATAAAGCCCTCTGCAACAGCGAGTTGGTTGCCATACGGATCACGATGCAGATCGTCAGTAGCGTTCAACGGCTTGATGTTGAACGGCTTCAATACTAAAAAGAAGGGAACATGCATGAGATCTCTGATACTGCTGAAAGTGGCGAGCTACTTGCAAGCTTTCCGGATGAGTCAGCTAGCAGTGGGCACAAAACGTAAACCACCTTGGGATCGCTGGCCTGAGTTCCACAACCTGCTGGCCTTGATCTTGCGTAACCTCCACCTTCTCTGGGGCGAACTTGTCAGTGTGCCATTGTCCACGGCCTGCGCCCGCAAACGCTGGACCGAGGAGAACGGCTTTTGGATTCGCCTGATAGGCCCCCAATTGCGATTGCATAAAAAGCGGCAATCCCCGCGAGCAGGTCCAGCGCCAACATATTTCCTTCCTGAAAGGAAATGTCCGGGTTGAGTCGCCGAGCCTGCTCTAGCCAAACACGGTTGTGCCGGCATCACGCAGATAGCGGGCTACATGACCGCAGCTCATGTCGCATACTTGGCACCTGCCTGCTAACTGATCCGCGAAGCGAGTGAGCAACTCTCGTCAAGCGGCTTGTGTTGAAGCTCGTTAGAGATTCGCAGGGCATACTCATCCGCAATGCGACGAACTTGGCATAGTGGCCGACTTGTACTTCTGACAAGGCCCATTGTCTCGATATAAAACTTCTTTGCCTTTTCCAAATTCCAAAAGCAGAGTTCGACACCGACGAATTGCGACTGAATTCGCTCCATGAAACACTCCCATGGTGCCGAGCACTCGTGCTTTCGCGAGATGATTCCCTTCGGTACGCCTAGTATGAACGGCAGTGAGTCCCAACTGGATTGTCATTTTTGCAGCCCTATTCCGGCCATTCGCTAACTGGTTTAATGGAGGCCGGAACGTCCCAAAAAGGGTAGGGTAAACCCGCGAGCCGGTTGATCACCAAAGCCTGAGCAACGAGCAGGAACACCGCCGCTTCGATGATGACCAGTTCACGCGGCTTCGAAATAATTCCGAGAGAAATGATCAGCGTGGTGGCTCCAGCAGGCGGATGGCTAACCCCGAGAAGAACCATGAATGCGCCCGTGGCCGAGAGAGAAAGCGCCGCGGCCAGGATTCTTGGCCAGAAGATACCTGCGTGCACCCCGAACGGTAGCGCTCCGGCAGCCGTGATAACGAATGCCCCATAACCGCAGATGATTCCGATAGCGTGACCGAAAATTGTGTTTCGCGGGTTGCACGTTTTGGCGAGCGGCGAGAAGAACAGGAGATAGGCGGTGGGCCCGAGCGATGGAAAAACGAACGGGTTGCGGCTCAGAAGCGCCAACAGAGCAAGCGACCCAATAGTTATGAAACTATTCACAAACACATAGACTGAACGCACGATTCGTGGCGGAAGGTGATGCAGCAGCCAATCGAGCCGGAGACGTCGAAACAGGGAAAAGATATGATCAGGGCCTGCATGCTGCTGGGCCGTCGAATCATGCTTCCGCATCAGATATTGGGCAGCAGGTCGAAATATTCGTCATCCTCGTTTTTGCCGCCTTCTCCTTTGCCAAGTAGTTTTTCCGACTCGATGAACTCGATCCGCTCGATCCATTTCACCATTTTGTAGCCCAACTGGTTCTCGACGCGAAGACGCAGAGGCGCGCCATATACTTGCGGAAGCCGCTCGCCATTCATCCGCGAGGCCAGCAAACACTGCGGCTTGAGCACATTCTCCAGGCTTTGCGTGTCGTAATACGGCCCGCCATAGAGGGCTTCGCCAAAGGAGAAGAAGGCGACCACTCTGGCTTCCGGCTTGGGGTGCACCAATTCAATGAGCGTCTTCATCGGAATGCCGCCCCACTTCGCGATGCCGCTCCATCCCTGAATGCAGTGATGCATAGTGATGTGTTCGATTTCACACAACTGCTCCAGATCGTCGAGCGAAAGCTCGACCGGCCTTTCCACGAGCCCTCCAATCTTGAGCCGGTAATCCTTGAACCCAACTTCCGCCAAGCGCTTCCAGTCGTCCCGGATCGGCATTTTCCCGTTGGGCCAAAAGTAAGGCGAGATTTGCTGCTCGGTATAGTTCTGCTGCGGAGCCAGGCGATTCAAAGTAATAAGCTGCATCGGATAGGTTACAGACTTCAGAGCGTGCTGCAATCCGCGCGGATGATGCCAGGAAATGTAGTGCGAGACGACCCAGGAAAGAACAACCACCGCGATGCCCACAAAACCCCAAATCATCCCTGACGGCCTCCGGTCGTCGGTTCCCATTACGATGTGGTTCATGTTGCGCGCGAATCCCGTCATGACGATCAAAGTGGCGTGCACAACGATAAAAGCCAGGAAACTGACCATGGTGAGAAAGTGTATGGACCGCGCCGACTGCCTTCCGCCAAAGCTCCGCGCGTACCAGGGGAAGCGATTGACCACGGCGGGCGACATGGCAATTCCTGTGAGGAGCGCCAAAGGGCCGAAGATAAAGATAACCGTAAAATAAGCAATTTGCTGCAATGCGTTGTAGCCGTAAAACCCGTTCGGCTCCGCGGGCAGATGAAAGGTCGCGTAGTGCACCCACGTGTTCCACGCCTGCAAAAGGACGAGCGGCGAAGTGGGTACAATGCGGCGCCACTGCTCTGTGTCGAAAAGCATGATAACGAAGAAAATGCCGGTGACGATGAAACCGTGCACGTCGATGAAGTGCCAAATTCGCGCAACGCCAATCGTATGCCGATAACCCGGAGTGCCGATCAACGGCGAAATATAACGGGCATCGTCTTTCGCAGTCCAGATGCGGTCGAGCGGAACCTTTAGGGGCGTAAACCGCATCCATTCGCTCCCCGGTGTACAGCCATCATTGAAATACAGACGAGGATGATCCACCAGGATGGACAGCCCGCTGCGAATCAGCATCGTCACAAAAAGGAAATTGAAGAAGTGGCAGTAACGGACCCATACCGGAAACCCGTGCGGCCCCGCGAAGTTGTTGGGATATATCTGAGGAATGGCTGGGACATGAGGCAGTCCGGCCACGGCGACCTCGATCCAAGACGCTGCGATTACCGAGAGGATCGCGATACCGATTCCGATCAGGATGGAAGGTCGAATCCAGATGCGAAATCGGCGGTCAAGCGGATAGTGAACGGCTCTGTGCGCCGGATCAAACGAGATCATGCGGCCTCCGGGAACTTCCCTATGCGTCTAGCAGCGTTGATTGTCGCGTTTGCTGATAGATGCGACGATCAATGGCTCTTTCTGTATATGGCTGGGCTGAAGAATGAAAGTCCCAAGGATATTTATAGCAAAACCGGTGATCCCGGCTAATTCCGGTACAGCCGAAATCGGCAACACGGATCATGCCCAATTCGCGTAACTCTGATGTGCGAGAGCCTCCCCAGAAACCCGAAGCGTGCATCCGATCGTCAGTCAGTCGCGTGCTCCATACACTCCCAAGAACATGCCTGGGAGCAACATGAATACCAGGCCCGAGCTGATGTACACCATAAGAAGAAGCGAAAGAGAGCTCTCACGCGAACGAGCGATTCCCATGATCTCGGTGGATCGTGAGGGACTGCACTGCACCCTGCGTTAACCCCTGTTGCCGCCGGTTCAACTGAGGTCGGCATGGGTAGCTCCCTCAAACAGCAGCGGCTTCTGCTTCCACGGCCCGGGGGAAAAGAATGTTGTTTTCGAGATGTACGTGCTGGTGAAGATCTGCTTCAAACTCCTTGAGGCCTGCATATAACGTCTTGAAACTCGTGCAAGCATCCGCAGGAGCGGTATATTCATCGCTGAGGCTGCGAATTTGCTTTATCAACTCCCCCGCGGCGTCGTGTTCTTTCATCATCGTGTAGATCGGATTCCTTACCGTCTGAAAGAAGGGAGGCTCAACCGACCCGTGTGCATTGGCCGCTCGCTCCAACGCGTCGATGTACGGAAACAGAATCTGTTCCTCCTTCTGCATGTGCATAATCATCTCTTTGCCAACTTCCGTGAAGAGGTTCCTAATATCTTCAATCTCGGGATGATTCTTCTCATGCTTCGCGGCGACCTTCTCCAACAAGCCTTGCATGCGAGGGATCGCTCCACGAACGTACTGATGGTGCTTCTCACGGATATGCCGGGTCAGTTCGCTCAAGGGCGCTGCCATCCAGATCGCTTCGTCAGGGCTCGCGTTCTTATCGTTTTCGTGTAGCCGGTTCAGTATTTCCTCCGCCGATGTATCTGCTTGAAGGCACGCTTCCTGAAGGGAATTGCCGCCGCCGCAGCAATAGTCCAGCCCGGCGTCCTCCAGAACTTGCCTGGCTGCTGGATTTGAAAGAGCGATGTCCTTAACCCTAGTTTCGCTGCTGAATTTCATGAGCGCCTCCATCACGACGAGCATTGTGGATGGCAGGTCTAACGGAGGCAGTGACTAAAGTCACTGGAGCTGACGAGCCCGAAAGAGAGGGTGGAGAGGTAATTGATCTATTCGAAGGAACTCTGCTCGCGCTTCAACCCAGGTAAGTCTTTCACGATGATGGTACGCCCATCTACTTCAAGAAATCCTTCGGCGTGGAGCCGGCTGAGATTTCGCGAAACTAGCTCACGCACAGTCCCTAATTCGGCCGCCAAATCTTGATGGCTCTTCGTCAGTTCCACACGGAGTCCGTGCTTCGTCGCGCTTCCGCTCTCCTGTATCAATCGGAGCAAGACTGAAATCAATCGCTGCCTCACCGTAGTGAACGACAGCTCTTCGATGATTCCCACCAGACGACGAAGCCGTGAACCAACGACCGCAAGCACCTTGAGTGCCACCTCAGGATGCTCGCGGCAATAGTTCTGAAAATCTTTGCGCGAGATGAACAGCACTTTAGCATCTTCCAATGCGGAAGCCGAAGCTGGATAGTTACCTCCATCGAAAACCGGAAGCTCGGCGAAAGAGCTACCCGGACCTTCCACAGCTAATACCTGTTCGCGCCCCGCTGGCGACAGTTTGAAGATCCGAATTTTTCCGGACGCAACAAGAAACAGACCCGAGCATTGCTCCCCCTCATTGAATAACAACTCGCCGCGTCTGAAATGCCTGTTGCTTACACGGGCGCACAAAGCTTGCATCTCTGCTTCAGTGAGACTCGCGAACAGAGGCGTCTTCCGCAGGACGGTTTCGTTGTGCTCGCGTACCATTCCATTGTCCCGTCTGTCTAAATCATATTCGAGATCGGAGCATCTGCGGCCACTTGAGTCGCTGGCGTTTCCAGGGCGTGCCCTGGATGCTCGGCGACCTCCAGAACAGTTTCCGTCCAGTTTCAAGGGGCAACGTTGGCGGGCCACAGAACCCGAAACGGACTCCAGCTTGACCCCGCGTTAACAAAGAGCGGTTTTCTTTAAAGCGCCCCTTAGTAACTATCGGATGCGCCGTCCTAGTTGATGGCTCGAATCACGATGCATGATTGCGTCGGCTCCGTCGAAAGCTTGCTGCAGAGGCTGCAGGGCATCTTGCGGGCGACTCAGGCTAACCTCGTTGTCGTCCGAGCAACCGCAGCCCGTCCAGTAGCAAAAGCCCTGAGCAGAGTTGCTTCTTGGATAATGAGCAGTATGAAACAGGCGCTTTCGGCCGCCCTAGTGTCGCCTGTGTGGAATGTTAGCTTGGTAAGACACCAAGAGTGTCTGGCTCAACACAGCGAACGAGTGAATAGGTTTGCTTTATGGCCGTGTCCGCATTCGCGTAATGGAGGCAGTGGGAAATGCTCCATAACTACAATAGACTTCTTCGATTGGCTTTCTTCGGCAGCGTGGTTCTGACGCTGATTGGCTTTGCTCTACCCACACTCAAGGCCAATCTACTTTGCGTTCTCGCGGGCGCCTTGCTGACCTACGAATTCCAGCGGGGGCTTTCGTTCCTTGAACCCATCTTCGAGAACCAAGCGAAGGAGCAACTCGCGTGGTTCGACGGGATGCCCGAAAAATTTCTGCCCCTGGCCATTGCTGGATCCGCGGGGCTGAGTCTGGCCCTTGAGCTGTCCATTATCCGCTGGCAGGGAACGGTATTCGAGTTTTTCGCGTTTTACAAAAACTACGGACTGCTTGCTTGTTTTGCCGGACTGGGTCTCGGCTACGCATTGTCGCAAAACCGCGAAGTTCTTCCCTTGATGTTTGCTCCGGCACTGTGCGCTTGGCAGTTCGGTCTTTTGATCTTTCTCCGACATTCGCCGAAAGGCGAAGGCACGTTCAGCATTGTCCCTTTTCGTGAACAGCTCAGCATGGGCCTGCGGGAGGTAACCGACAAGGAACTGCTGACTGTCCATTTGCTCTTAGCAGTCGTATTCTTGCTGACTGCGCTGGCGTTTTTGCCGGTCGGGCAGCTGTGCGGCCGGCTAATGGAGCGTCGCAGCCAACTTTCCTCCTACGGGTGGAATCTTGCCGGGAGCCTTTGCGGGGTGGTCCTCATCTTTGTGACCAGCTTTCTGTGGACGCCGCCAGTGGTTTGGTTCAGCTTATGCTTTTTGGGCCTGCTCTTCTTTTTTGTCCGCCGTCCCGCGCCGTTGCTCTCTGGTGTCGCCTTGGTCCTCGTCGCATTGATGATTCTCGCGTGGCCGGTCAATTCGTTGTGGAACAAGGTCTACTCGCCCTATCAATTGCTCGAGATCGGGCAAGGAGAGGACGGTCTGATGCTGATTCGCGCGGCTGGACAGTATTATCAGCGGGTGCACAATTTCTCTCCAGCGGTCATGAGCGGAACACCCGATATGGCCTCGCTGCAAGCCCGCGACTACTACGATTTGCCCTATCGCCTCCATCCTGGCAGGAACGAAGTGGCCATCGTCGGCGCTGGCAGCGGCAACGACGTGGCGGCTGCGCTTCGTTCCGGGGCAGCTCACGTGGATGCGGTTGAGATCGATCCTGCGATTCTTTCAGCGGGCCGCGCCTATCACCCCGAACATCCCTACAGTGACCCCCGGGTTAGTCCGATTCTCGATGATGCGCGCTCGTTTTTTCGGAACTCCAACAACAGGTATGACATTATCGTTTACGGTTTACTCGATTCCCACACGCTGCTGAGTCAAGCATCGAGTGTTCGGCTGGATTCTTTCGTTTACACGGTTGAAGGCCTTAGCGAAGCGCGCGCGCGGCTGAAGCAAAACGGAGTTCTCTCTCTATCCTTTTGCGTACTTAACCAGGAACTTGGCGCCAAAATCTTTCAGATGATGCGTGCAGCGTTCGGTGGTAAGGATCCCATTTGCATCCGCGCCCCCTACGACGGTTCCATTCTTTACATTCAGTCCAAGAACGGGGATTTGCAATTACAGCCGAGTGTTTTCGCAGATACGAAGCTCATAGACGTTTCTGCCAGCTTCCGCAATTCCGATCTCCGGGACATCAGCTTGTCGACCGACGATTGGCCTTTCTTTTACATGCCTCGACGGGTCTACCCGGTTTCCTACTTGTTGACATTCGGGATGCTGCTGCTTCTGTCCGTTGTGACTTACCGTGAGTTTCTGCCGGAGACGCCCCAACCGTCCTATCTGCCTTTTCTGTTTCTGGGTGCGGGGTTCATGTTGGTTGAAACCAAGGCCATCACGGAGCTTGGCCTGACGTTCGGCAATACCTGGCAGGTCATTGCCATTGCCATTGCCAGCATCCTGTTGATGGCCTTTCTGGGCAATGGTGCGGTGGGGCTCTTCAGAATAAGGTCTCCCTATTTGTCTTATCTCCTCTTGTTCTTCACTTTGGTTCTCGGGTGGTGGGTGGCGCACAACGGCGGCCTGCCCTCGACCGCATCGGGCAGAGTGATAACAGCTATGCTGCTGACCTCACCCCTGTTGTTTTCCGGGATTGTGTTTTCCACTTTGCTTGGCCGCGGCGCGAGGATTTCCAGTGCCATGTCCCTGAACCTGATCGGCGCCATGGGTGGAGGAATTCTGGAGTACAACTCGATGTACTTTGGCTTCCAAATGCTCTATCTGCTGGCCATTGGACTTTACGCAGCAGCACTGCTGAGTTCGCTCATTTTTCGGACGCAAGATGCTAAATCTACTTCAGTCGCGCCTGCCCTTGCCTCCACGAGGATTGACCAGGGTTTGTAGTGCACCCCAGTGTGAGGTTAGCACTGAAAAACTAACGGCAGAGCTTACCAAATTTCGACTAATTGCGAGCAGAACTTCCGCCCCGGCGTCGTCGTGTCCGCGCTCGACGGCGGAGAGATAACTCTGGCCGAACTTATAAAGGGCATCACTCGCGGGAATCTCCACGAGGAAGTCGATTTCGGCGGTGCTGCGGGAAAAGAGGCATGGTAATGGTTGGTTCTTACGTGCCTGATGCTGTAGCCACTAATTGTCGCCCGAAAGAATCTCGGCGTCGTTTTATGCGTAGGCGACGATCACCAGTTCCGAAAACATCTCTGGCCACACGGTAGCCAAAAGTCCGTGGACATGCTTTCCAAAAACAATCTTGCCGCCTGGATAACCAAGTTTCACAACCCGGGAGAAGCCACACCGTTCCGTAAGCATCAAGGATAGAGAACGATAAGTAAAATAGTGAAGGGGGTCGCAAATCACAGGCCACGTCATCTCTCTCGGATCGCAGTGCAAAGGCAGCGCTTACGGGAGAAGTTGGTACAAACATTTCCGGCACATCTGCAGCGCCATTCAGTTTGTTAGAACCATGTGCGCGATTTATATTGCTGGTATTCGTCACCGAATCTTGCCTGAAGGACCTTTTCTTCCTGCCGTGCTCGATAAATCTGCAACGGAATGAGTATGACAAAGAGCCATAGAGCGCGCGGCTGGTCGATGTAAAGAAAGACCCCCGCAAACACCAAACCTCCGAAAACGTAGATGGGGTTGCGAATTCGAGAATAGAGACCGTGGGTTACGAGGGTCTGAGCCTTCGGGCGGACTGAGAAGGAGCTACCTAGTTCGAGTCGGGCGAGCACCAGAAGCGCCAACGATGGCAGCCCAATCACCGCTCCAGCCATTCGCATGGGAGTCCACGGCTGATTACCGTAGTGTATTCCCAGGAAGCTTAATCCCAGTAGAGCGATGACGAGTGTGAGGATGTTTGCTTTCATTTTTTGCAGCCCAGTGACGAAATCGAATCGGTGTGATGATACGCGGTCCAGTCGGTACAAGGACACAGTCTCTTCTGCTGGTGGCGGACCTGCCCGAAAACCCTAGTGGTCAGCCGTGGGCCGATTTCGTTGCTTATTGCGAATTCCCGTTCTACGTTCGACTCCGCTGCGCGTTTCCACGGCGGAGAGACCACGAACCTCACCCTCCCAGCCGCAATACCTGCAGATAGCTTGGTAGATCTTGCGCCTGATTTGGTCTTCCCCGGGTTGACCTTCAAAGGAATCTTCAGCGAACGCTTCATTCCTTCCACAACTGACACATCGAAACACGATAAGGCACCAGTGGGCCTTTGTGTCCGTCATGAAGACACCTTGGCTGCCGAGGAACTTCGAGCGACAGTTAGTAATTTCACTAAAGGCCTCCAGCCAACGACAGGAGTTGGACAGCCACGCCCCGCTGGCCGTCGTCGAACACTTTAATCCGTACAACTTGGGCGAGGTAGTTGCGATCGCGGGGGGCCCGGGGGGAATGATAGGGGAGTGTCACCAGCAGGCGCATCCCTTCATGGTAATGCTCATGCTTGGTGAGGAAGTAAAATCCCTCGAGTGAGACATCGCTTGTGGTTTCAATTTCCTCAAGAAACTCACCACGAGGTACCGACGGGATGAGTCTCACGGGTTCGGCGATACGGATTCGGCGACTCCGCCGATGATACTTGCGGACAGTCTCCTGCATAACAAAATCAGACTACAACTCGAGCTTATTGCACATGAGAGTGTGCTTATCTTGGTACGTGCAAAGAGTCTATGCCGTCAAATACTGGTAAACGGAGAAACCGTTTGCAGTATATTCCATTGGTTGGCCGTAGCCACAGGTTCACACTCTCGGTCTCCATTGCCCGCTGGTGGCAATGGCGTTGTGAGCGGCTGAGTTGGGAGCTTGATGATGGGCCTGATTCACCTGGCCTAATTCCCTTCCCACTGCGGATTGGTTTTCCACGGCCAAACGCGGGCAAGCCCCTAAGAAGCCCGGCCGTCAGAATATAACCGGCCTAGCTGAGTTCTTATTGCAATTCCGGGTTCTGCGCGCCCGGAAGGTGCCACCAAACCAACACACCGTCGCAACATGAAAATTAAGGACCTCTCCTCCTTTGGGCTAGGCGGAAAGGCGTAATCTCGACGGCCGAGTTGGCAGAGGTCCGCGCCAAAATCCGGGCGCTGATAGGCTGAATGGCCCATCTGTTGGAGCAGAGCGCTGTCGTTTTCGGGAGGACGCCTATACTGCACGGAACGTGCACTTTGGAAGCTCACCTGGTTTCTCCGTGATTTCGGTTACGACACGGAATTGCTGAACCGCGACCAGGTCGGACGAGAAGGCTCTGGTCAATCTTCGCGGAGTCGGGAAGAATATTTGAGAGCTGCGGACAGGGTCGCGCAGGAAGTCGTGAAATGCTTGGACTTGCCGCACAACTGGACGGGACACAGCAGAGGATCCACGACGCTCATTACCGATTGTCTTGACATTGTCGGGCAGACGAAGTAACTTGGAGACCGAAGGAGTGACTATATGCCATCCCGTTCTCTCCGTAGTGAAAAACTGGATCTCCGGTTGACGCGGAAGGCTAAGACAGCATTGAGAGCCGCGGCGGCGGCATCCAATCGTTCCGTGAGCGAGTTCGTTCTGGAGAGCGCGCTTGCCCGTGCCGACGAAGCACTGGCGGATCGGCGTATTTTTGGGCTGAATCGAGCGCAATGGAAAGCATTCTTGGCAGCGCTGGATGCCCCTCCGCGTCCCCTGCCCCATCTAGAACGTCTTTTAAGGGAACCTGGATTCTTTGACGCGGGCACTCGCCAGTGAGTGAGACGAGGCGCGTCGTAAAACTGCGACGTGACCATCCGGTCGAAAGCTTTGATTGTGGCCGTGAAGAACTCAACCGGTATCTCATACGCTATGCCTGGCAGAACCAACAGGCAGGTGCCGCCCAAACCTATGTGGGTGTCGTGGGTGAAGTCATTGCTGGCTACTACACTCTAGCCGTGAGCCAGGTGACTTTGGAAAATGCTCCCGAGCGTCTGAAGAAGGGTTTGGCAAAGCATCCTGTGCCCATCATGCTACTCGCGCGTCTTGCTATCGATCACCGCTGGCAGGGCCAAGGTGTTGGCAAGGCACTCTTGCGAGACGCGATGCAGCGCACGCTGCAAGCGGCGGATATAGCCGGAATACGCGCCTTTGCCGTACACGCAAAAGATGAAGAAGCGAGGCGATTCTACGAACATTTCGATTTTATCCCCTCCCCGACAGACCCGATGCACCTCTTCGTTTTACTTAAGGACGTGCGGCGGATTATCTCGGAATCAAGATAAGAGCAATTCCTCCGTGAAAACGCTTTACACTCGATTCGCGTGACTTGGGGCTTCCCTGCGGCTCGACAAGATGAAATCGTTCGACGATTTCCTCGCGAAAAGGTTTCCAGACTGCCGGAGAAAGGCTTATTACCTGATGGCCATCCACGAAAACCTGACGCGTGTTCCAAAGCAGCAGTTGCGGGAGATCGGTTGGACCAAGGCAAGGGAGCTGGCCAAGGTTGCACGTAGGGAAGGGGAGCGGTTCGAAAGTGCACCCTGGGTGCACAAAGCTCAGGCGCTCCCGAGGGAAGAGTTCAAACGGGAAGTCGAGCGACACCTGACCGGGAAGGAAACGGAACCGTGGGAGATCATCTACTTCAAGCTGTACAAGAGTCAGTTACCGGTAGTCGAGAAGGCCCTCGAAACTGCTGGCCTTATGCTGGGGCCAAGGCTGGGTGAGAGACAGCAGGTACATACAAGAACGACGCAAGAGAGTATTATCTCAATATTGACGTGTCCGGGAGTGATATTCCCGACGAGCGTATGCTTCCCTTAAGGCCGTCAATGCAGTCACCCAATCGGCACGCAAGAGCCTCCGAGGCGATTCCCGTATCCCATGTAAGGAAGCACTCGAATGGCTGTCGAATTCACCGCTCACAACATTCGTCTCGACGACGGGACTCTCACGAAACCCGATTATGGGTATTCGATGGAGGCCTATCCTTGGTTCGTTTCGGCACGGCGAATTCTAGAAACTGTTTTCCCTGGTGACAAGAAACACCTCCGCCTTGCTGACTTAGGGTGCTTGGAAGGGGGTTACGCCGTCGAGTTCGCACGCATGGGATTTCAAGTTCTCGGAATTGAAGTGCGTGATGCCAATATCGCAGCGTGCAATTACGTGAAATCAAAAACCAGCCTGCCAAACCTGGTATTCGTAAAAGACAACGCCTGGAACATCGGAAATCACGGCATGTTTGATGTCTTATTCTGCTGCGGTCTGCTATACCACTTGGATCAGCCTAAGAAATTCCTTGAAACCCTGTCATCGGTAACCACGAAACTCATGATCCTACAGACACACTTTTCGACCGATACCTTTATTGCACGCTGTTTGGCGGACGTTAATTCTTCCCCAAGGTTACTGTCACTGTTACCGGTGTGGGCAAAAAAGGCATTGGCAAAGACCACCACGGATAAGTTTTTCCTGTCACGGCTCAGCGAAAATGAGGGACTTGCAGGACGATGGCAGACGGAATTTGCAAATGACGAATCATTTGAGCGGCGAGATACCGCTAAATGGGGTTCTTGGGACAATCGTCGCTCTTTTTTGATACAACGCGAGTTTCTGCTTCAGGCGATACAAGATGTCGGCTTCGATTGCGTGTTGGAGCAGTTTGACAGATTGGAACCAAACATCGCGGAAAGTATGCTGCGCGGCTACTACCGAACAAATCGGAGAGCTACCTTTGTAGGTATCAAGACCCAGAATTCACCGGAAATACCTATCGCGGGCTGACAGGGCGCGCGTAACTGCCTGTCTGGTACTTAAACTCAAGACTAAATCTACGCCTCTGTCTTTATCTCCGGCAAAACCAAGCGAAACCGTGGCCATGTCCTGTGCGACTCAAAAACGAGTAGCTCCCGGGGCAAGTACTGGTAGAGCTGCTCTTCTATGGCTCGTACTCATGGGATGTGCGTACTCTTCCCTCGGATGACATGGCGCTGCCAGTATCGGTGCATAGGCCACCAAATCGCGGGAAAGGTGACACTCGATGCCAAAAACATGGCCCAGACCAAGGCGCCGATCTATGTCTTCGGTGGCGTTGAGTCCAGAAATGTTTATCGGGCTGCCAGTACTGTTTTTCCTGTTTGTCGGCTTTCTGTCCTGGTTGCTATGGAATCTTAAATAGTCGGCCATTTGAACTAATTCCCCTGCCCAGTCGACCAGTAAATTGTCCGTGTGATTGTCCGTGAGCTGGGTACAAAACTGGCCTATGCAAGCCGGAAACCTGTGGCGCTTTTCTCTGATTTTGTTGGGTGTTGTCTGCGCACAGCGCGGCAGCCGCAAGATAGGTATGTAAGAATCCAAGACCGGCAAAACCTGCTTGACGAATGCAATTGCCTGACGCTCGGCTTCCCCGGCTATTCTGTCTTCCCTATGCGACGAACGCAGGACACTCGAGCAGCCCGAGGACGGGCGCGTGTCGAGAATAGTTATATGTTCGCGGGCCTGCACAGAGTTTGTGCCAACTGCCTCAGATTTCCACTGGTTTCCCACCTGTGCTGTTCGCGTCCCTGCTGGCATCCCCCACTGCGCCCCAGCGGGTCTTTCGCACTCTTTAATAGTCTCGAGCTGCACATCTTGTAATACATAATAATATGCGCTATCGTTCTAGCATTATGAGCAACAATGAGAAGACCATCAGCTTCCGTGCCCGAGTTGAAAAAATCGACGCGCTTGATTCGCTGGCCGCCAAGCAAGACCGTTCACGCAGCTATCTCATCAACGAGGCGATCACCAACTACATCGAACTGCACGCCTACCAGGACGCCTTGGTTCGCAATGGGCTGGAAGAGATGCGGAAAGGCCGTGTGGTGAATCATGAGGAGGTCGTAAAGCGGCTCAAGAGGACGGGACGCGCCCGTCCATGATCGAGTGGACTGGGCAGGCGATCCGGCAATTGGATCAGGCTCACGACTATGTCGCCCTCTCCAACAGCGAGTTGGTTGCCACACGGATCACGATGCAGATCGTCAGCAGCGTTCAACAGCTTGGTGCCCTCCCCATGGCGGGCAGGGCTGGCCGGGTTCCTGGCACCCGCGAGCTGGTCATTTCGGATACACCCTTCATCGCTGCGTACGCCATAGAGAAAGCCCGAATTGTGATCCTTGCCGTCTACCACGGCGCACAACAATGGCCGGAGGAATTCTAACTGCACATTCATTCGTTGGCGTCGGGTCAGAACCCTTCGCCTTGGCTGCCCATTGGCGTCTGTCTCATCTTGGGGCGAAGTCTCGTCCGCAAACGGAAACCGCAGCCCCGCACACAAGCCCTCCGTAACGTGAATAGCAGCGTTGCAAACGACGTGACAATTGCGGCTGGCGGAGAGGCGAATTCCTATCCAATGCCGCAGGCTCGTGCTCGCGCTTCCTGAACAGTTGCGCCTAGTTTCAAGGGGCAACGTTGGCGGGCCACACAGGTTGAGACTCAGCTTTGCCCGCAATGTATTGACTAGCCCCAGTTTGGCCTCTTAACATGGCGGCTCACGGAGCGGTCTTTCCCCCGTGATCGGCCAAACCATCTCGCACTACCGCATCGTCGAGAAGCTGGGCGGCGGCGGCATGGGTGTGGTCTACAAGGCAGAGGACACTGAGCTTGGGCGCTTCGTCGCTCTCAAGTTCCTGCCCGAAGACCTAGCCAGTGACCCACAGGCATTGGAACGATTTCGCCGGGAGGCTCGCGCAGCGTCCGCGTTGAATCATCCCAACATTTGCACCATCCACGAGATTGGTAAGCATAACGGGCAGTCCTTCATCGTCATGGAGTTCTTGGGCGGCATGACGCTGAAGCATCGGATCGGCGGGAAGCCGCTGGAGATCGAGGAGGTGCTGTCGCTTGGAATCGAACTCGCCGACGCGCTTGATGCCGCCCACGCTGCGGGCATCATCCACCGAGACATCAAGCCCGCCAATATCTTCGTGACCAAGCGCGGTCATGCCAAGGTTCTGGATTTCGGGTTGGCTAAGGTCAGTACACCCAAAAGCGCGACTGGCAACGAGCCAACACTTGCCACTGCGGAGGTTGACCCAGACCATCTCACGAGTCCCGGCACGGCTATAGGAACCATCGCGTACATGTCGCCTGAGCAGGTACGAACGAGAGAACTGGATGCCCGCACGGATTTGTTCTCGTTCGGTGCTGTTCTCTATGAAATGGCGACAGGGACATTACCGTTCCGTGGCGAAAGCACAGGAGTCATTTTTGAGTCGATCCTTAACCGCACCCCGGTTTCTCCGGCCCGACTCAACCCCGATCTGCCGCCCAAGCTCGAAGAGATCATTAATAAGTGTCTGGAAAAAGACCGCAACCTTCGATACCAGCACGCTTCGGAGATACGCACCGACCTGCAAAGGCTGAAACGTGATACGGAAACGGGACGCGCTATAGCTGCCAGTTCCGGTACGGTTGTGGCCGCACAAGAAAGCGGCTCCGGAGTTACGGAATCCAAGCTCGCCCAACCCCCATCGCCAGCATCTAGTTCCTCCCCGGCGCTTACCCCGTCTCAATCGTCGAGCGCGGTGAAGGTAGACCTGAACATGCGGCACGAAATCGGGTCCGGCCAAATCTCCAAAGCATATCCTGCACAATTGCGAATGAATCAGCGATGGCTCTGGGCAGGATGTACAGGGCTCATTGTCATCATTGCAATAGCCTTCGCACTCGACCCTGGCGGACTGCGGCGCAAGCTGAGCGGCGCGAGCAACAATCATCCAATCCGGTCCATTGCCGTGCTTCCGTTCGCCAATGCTAGCGGAGATCCAAACCTCGAATATCTGGGAGATGGGATTGCAAGCACGGTGACGGCGAGCCTCTCGCAGTTGAACGGGCTTCGCGTGATGGCGTCCGATTCCGTCTTCGCTTACAAGGGGCGTCACGTGGACCCGCGGCAAGTCGGCCGCGAGCTGAACGTTTCGAGCGTCCTCGAAGGCAGAGTCGCGAAAGTCGGAGACACACTCGAAGTGAACACGAATCTCGTGGACACGACGGACGATGCCGAACTCTGGGGCAGCCATTACCGGGAAAAGATGGCCAGTATTTTTGCTCTCGAAGACAATATGTCGCAACAAATCGCGCACGCCCTACGATTGCGACTCACGGGTGAACAACAGGGTCGCCTGCTTGCCCATTCCACCGAAAATACAGAGGCGTACGACGCTTTCCTGAAAGGGCTGTATTACACGCATCAATTCACACCCGACAGCCTCAAGCAGGGACTGACTTATCTTCGACAGGCGGTCACGCTAGACCCCAATTACGCTCTCGCCTATTCGACAATCGCGTACAATTACGGCGTTGTCGAAGACTGGTACGCGCCGCCGCGAGAGGTCATGCCCGAAGCTGAAGGGGCAGCGAAGAAGGCTTTCGAACTTGACCCCACACTAGGTGACGCCGAAGGTTGGCTGGCATACACGGACCATTTCTACAATTACAATCAGGCTAAGGCGCTTCAAGAGTTTCAGCACGCAGTCGAACTCGATCCGAATGACGCCGAGATTCACGCGATGTACGGCTGGTGCCTTGCGGATTTGAAGCGATACGACGAAGGCATAGCACAAAACGCCGAGGGTCTGAAGCTCGATCCCATTTCGGCCGAACAAAATCACGTTTTGGGGCAAACCTACTACTACGCCCACCGTTACGACAACGCCATTCAGCAGGAACGTGAGACCATCCAACAGTTCTCAAGCACCGGATTCGTCTCGATTGCCGGAGACGTGTTGGGGTGGAGCTATGCTGCGAAGGGCCAGCTCGACGAGGCGATTCGAGCGATCCAACAAGCTCGCAAAGCCGAGCCGGATTTCACAGAGGCGGTCGCCTCACTCGGCTGGGCTGCTGCGCTCAAGGGAGACCGCAAAACCGCACAAGACATGCTCGCGCAACTCGATGCCCGCGCCAAGAAACAATGGGTCGAACCATATTATTACGCCATGATTTACGCCGGACTCGGAGACAAAGATCGAGCTTTCGCCGAGCTAGACAAAGCATACGAAGCGCGATCATGGTATATGGCCGTGGTTGGCGTTGATGCGAAGCTCGACAGTCTTAGGTCGGACCCTCGATTTGCAAAGCTTTTGGCCGAGGTCAGCCTCCCTCACTAATCCTCAATTCGCCGCCTTCATCACGAACAACCTTCGGGTCAGTGCGCCGCCTACAAAGCTTTTCACCCTCTGGAAAGACGCCGACTGATGCTGCTCACCTAGTGGAGTAATAGGTATCGCCGCGGAGCCATGATCCGGTTTGTACGCTTGTTCATTGTTCTACCCAAACTGTCCGGAGGGAACCGGGAGACCCATGAAATCGCAGCAAGAGATCTTCAGAGAAATTCATAGGCTGCTCGATGAGCAGTCAAAAGCGATAAAAGGAAAACTAGGCCCTGTAGAAGCTAGTGAGTACGCATGTCGGCAAGGGAAAATCGAAGAGCTGTTCAGGTTGTTGCACAGCGACTCGTCGGGCGCTAGCAACGATTAATGCATTCGATTCGAGTCTAAAATCTCATAGACGCGTTGCTCGAGAAAATAAACTCCAGACAACCAGCAAGCTCACTAGCCTTTCTGTCTTTGCCCCAATACCACCTGCAGGAAACCACTGCCATTTAGGCGAAGAACGGGGTTTGGCTTCAATAACGTGCCGGGCTCAGCGCGGTTTGCCGAATGCAGATCATGCAGACGAACAGAAGAACGCCGAGCTGAGCAGCTGATTGCAACGCAACGATTTCAGAGTATGTTCCTCTATCAAAAGCAGTTGTGCGAGTTCGTTGTTCGCTCTGATAAATGTCTTCCAAAGGAGGACTTCACAAGCAGTTTTCGGTTTTTTTCATACCTTCGGGTGTACAATCCGCTTCTAGAGAGCAGCGACCTCGCTCCAGCAACTTCCGCAGACAGGCCGAATGGCTCCCACAAGGAGATGTTATGAAACTCTCGTTCCCGGCTCTGGGAGGGTTTCTGCTTGTGCCATTTCTGTGCCTAGCTTGGCAGCGGAACCCTTTCCAGCCTGAATCACAACAACAACCAAAAGAAGGTGCGGTCTCCTCGGAGACGACATCTTCCACCAGCAAGAATCCCGTTAAGGCAACACCGGAGAATTTGGCGGAAGCCAAGAAATTCTTTGGCTACGATTGCGCCATGTGCCACGGCGCTTCCGGCGACGGCAAAGGCGATCTCGCCGCATCCATGGGGCTCAAAATGAACGATTGGCACGATGCATCCACGCTCGCAGGCAAGTCCGATGGCGAGATTTTCGACGTCATTGTAAAAGGGAAAGGCAAGATGACGGGCGAAGGCGGCCGTATTTCGAGTGAGATGGCGTGGAAGCTGGTGAATTACGTGCGCTCCTTCAGGAAGACCGAGGCTTCCGCCATTCCTAAAGCCGGGGCATCGCGCTGAGACGGCCCGGCACGCGGCGCATGAAGCATGGCACCACTCCGTCCTCGAGCCCGGAGATGAGGATGGACAGGGCGGTGCTAGAGGGTCCCTCTAGTGAGAAAAGGATGGCAGCATGAAGGAATACTGGTGCGTTATCTGCGAGAATTGCCATCCCTTAATCGCTATCCCTCTGCTGGAGTATGATCCGACTAAACAAAGGCAAAATCCGCACGATTTTCAAGTTACCTGTTTTCGTTGCCAATCGACCTCGGCGTTCGATGAAACGGAAATTGAAGTTCGGAAGATGGAGCGTGTACCCGCCTTCCAGCCCGCCGACGGATTCAGAAACATCTAACGAGAAGTACTCCCGTTCAGGATTCCGAATGGCTCGCCCGTGAAGGCCAGGTCAGACCGAGTGCGAAAGGAGAATTTCGATGAGGAGATATGGAGCAGGACTGCTAGCTGTTTCTATTCTCGGTGGATCTGCGCTGATCGTATCGTGTGCGAGGCCCTACCACGAGCCTAACGAACGCTACGTGTTTGTGGCCACGAATACGAGTCTGCCCTACTGGCAGGAAGCGCGGGCCGGATTTTTGGACTCAGCCAAAGCTCTGGGAGTAAAGGGTGAACTCATCGGTCCGACGGGGTATTCCCCGAACGCTGAATTAGTAACGTTCCGCCAAATTGTGGAGGAGCAACCCGCCGGAATCTGCCTCTCTGCAGCGCGGCCCGAGATTTTCCAGGCAGAGATTGACAAGGCGGTAGCGCAGGGCATACCTGTCATCTGCGTCGATGCGGATGTCCCTAATTCCAAACGCGTAATGTACGTTGGAACAGACAACGTCCAGGCGGGTCGCGAGAGCCTGCAGCAGATGGCGGCGTTCCTGCGGGACAAGGGGAACGTTGCGGTCATCGCCATTCCGGGTCAGCGGAACCTTGACGATCGACTGTCAGGAGCTGTAGACGCGTTGAAAAATTTTCCAGAAATCAAGATCACAAGAATCTTGGATGATAAGGGCGATGCGAAAAATGCGTCTGATCTTGTCGCCGATCTGATACAGAGGAAAGAAAAACTGGATGGCATCCTTTGCTTGGAGGCGTCAGGAGGTTCTGGCGCCGCCGAAGCGTTACACCGTTTAGATATGGACGGCAAGCTCCAGATTGTCGCCTTCGACGACGATCCGGAAACACTAGATTGGATTGATCGCGGTGCAATTGCAGCCACAATCGCCCAGAAGCCCTATGTTATGAGCTATTACGGGCTAAAATTTCTCGACGACCTTCACCACAACGCTATACACAAATTCAAAGACTGGCACACCGCCCCGACTGCGCCGGTTCCCACCTTCGTGGATACGGGCACGGTCGTCGTAGCTAAGAGCAATCTCAAGCTGTATCGCGAGGCACTCGTCGCCGGCTCTAAGCTGCAGTAGCAACCACAATATAGGCAGCCCCTGTGCATTAACCTTGGTTGTTCCTGTTCGCTGCAAGGCATTTCCCGGAAATTCAAAGTGCCGGTCAACTCCCGATAAAGCGGTTCACGGAGAAGTTGGTATCAGTACCTAGACATTTGGTCGAGGTAGCCAGGAAAGATATGAAGGCAGCGCGCTCCGCAAAAAACCTTGACGTCCTTAGAAGGAACGAGTAGCGTCCGCGCCGACGTAGAAAGTGGAGGTGAGTATGCTACATAGGATTGGCGACGGTTATTTTGCGGAAGTGCAGGTCAGTGGGTACAGTCTTCGTCTTTCATGCGTCGAAACCGGAGCAGGAATCGCTTCCAACGTGTACAGCCGCAAAGACGAGCGATGGGCTGACACGCCTTCATGGTTTCACAGCTTCGATGAAGCCATGAACGCAACCACAACCCGCGCACGGGTTCTACTATACGCCATCGGCAAACTGAGCCTTCCGAATGTGGAATGGAAACCCATCAGTGGTGATTCCCGGTAGTAGCGACGCGTCGAAGCCGAAGGGCCGTGACCCAGCTCACAGATAAGAGAGCTAGCTTTCTCCACGATTGATGTAGACAGTCTGATACGCGATGTTGAATGAAGAACCCACCACACCAGAAATCCGATTCATGCAGTCCGTTCGCAGCGAGAAAAAGGCCGCCAACTTACACACACTGCTGGCATGAATGTCCGCTCTGCCGCAGAGCTTGGTTCCACCAGATTGGCGCGAACAGCACTCAAGACCGGTATCTATCGAAATGTGCCAGTTGCAACCGCGACTTACCGCGAAGCGAAAACCATGAGGCTGAACTAGAGGAGTTACGGCAAACGGTGACGCGCTCGAAATAGCTAGAACCAGGAAGCGCTGCCGGTCAGGTCCAGCATTATCTTTCGGCAAGGCGCTGCCTGAATTAGAGTTGCTTCGGATGGAGCGAGCCCTTCCTGGAGGACATGCTTACGGCAACGCGTACGCGATCACATAATCTCCCAGCTTGACTCCATGGATTTTTCCGTGCCCGCCCGCCGCGATCACGACGAATTGGCGCCCTCCCGTCCGCGAGCGATACGTCATCGGCGTGGCCATCGCAGACGCAGGCAGGCCCGCGTGCCACAACTCTCGGCCCGTCTCTGTGTCGAATGCGCGGAACGTGCGATCCGTTGTCGCGCCGATGAAAGTCAGCCCACTTGCCGTGGTCAGCGAACCGCCCAAGGTCGCCGTGCCCCAGCCGATCGGCAGCGCAACTGGTGCAAGCTCGCGAATTGTCCCGAGCGGCACCTGCCACCGGATCTTGCCGGTATTGGCATCGACTGCGGCCAGTGTGCCCCACGGCGGCGCGTTACAAGGCATGCCAAGCGGCGAGAGCAACGGTTTGCGCCGCATGACATACGGCGTTCCTCTCATCGGGGCGTATTCCCAGCCATCTTCTCCGCCTCCGGCATGAGTCTTCCAGCCAGTCAGTTTGTCTCGGGGAATCAGTTGCGCAACGAACGCCACGTTGGTCTGATTCACCACGATCAAGCTCCGCGACCGATCGAAGGACGCACCACCCCAGTTCGTGCCGCCAACAATCCCGGGGTAGACCAGCGAGCCTTCCAAGCTAGGCGGCGTGAAGATCCCGTCGTGTCGCAACCTAGCGATTTGCTCGCGACACTTGCCACGATCCCAGGGAGTCAGTCCCCACGCCTGCTGAGGCTCCAAATGGTTGGGTGCAAGTGGTGGCGTGGCCACCGGGAACGGCTGTGTGGGCGAAAGCCATTCGCCGGGAACACCGTTCTGCGGCACCGCGCGTTCCTCAATGGGAAGCACCGGCTGCCCGGTATCCCGGTCGAGAATAAACAGAAAGCCCATCTTGCTGGGCTGAGCCAAAGCCGAGACGCGCTTCCCGTCGCGTTCGACTTCAATGAGGGAAGGAGCTGAAGGAAGGTCGTAGTCCCACAGATTGTGATGGACTGCTTGGAACGTCCACACAATTTTCCCAGTGGATGCACGGAGAACGACTAATGAATCCGCGTTGCGGTTGTCGCCCTTGCGCTCGCCGCCATAGTAATCCGGGCTCGGGCTGGTTGTCGGCAGAAAAACCAGATCGTGCTCCGGATCGGAAGAGATCGGGCCCCAGACGTTGGCAGCACCCGTTCGATCGGCACCGTTCAGCCAGCCAGCTCGCACTGGATCGGCAGGGTCTCGTGGGATCGGATCAAAGGACCACACGAGCTCTCCTGTTCGCGCGTTGTAGCCACGAACCTGGCCGGAAGGCATCTCGATTCGGTTGTTGTCATTGATGGCCGAACCGACCACAACGACGTCTCCCACGACGGCGGGTGCCGAGGTGAAGTGGTACTCGCCCTTGTTGTTCCAGTCGACGTTCGTCTTCAGGTTGATCCCGGCCTTCAGGTCAACCTGACCGTTGGTCCCAAATTCCGTGCAGGGTTTGCCGCTATCGCCATCCACTGCGATCAACCTGCCATCGAGCGTAGCCTCATAGAGCGTCTTGCGGCATGGCTGGCCCAATTGCAGTTTGGGATCGACACGCAGCGCCAGCCCGCGCGAAGTCAACGCATCCCCATAGTCGCCAACGCGGTCGATCTTCGGATCAAAGGCCCATTTTTGAGTGCCGGTTTCCGGATCGAGAGCAATGATACGGTTGAATGGGGTAATGACGTACAGCGTGTCGTCAGCCATCAAGGGAGTGGCTTCGAAGGTACTTCGGGATCTTACTCGTTCTCCATTCCAGGTGGACGTGCCGTCCGACACATCGCCAGTGCGATAGGTCCACGCGACTCGCAAATTCGTAACGTTGTCTTTGTTAATCTCTGTCAGCGGAGAGTACCGGGAGCTCCCCGGATCGTTTCCATAGTTCGGCCACTCCGCCACAGGCGCAGCGGCGTCCCGCACCACCGCTGGAGGCGCGCAGCCAATCACCGCCAATGCCAAGGACATTCCGCCGCCCCGAAAAATTGCAAACGCTAGGTCTCGCATGTTTGATTCTTTACACCAGGTGTAGTTTGGTGTGCAAGGGAACGCAAGCTTTTTTTAGCGTGCTCCCGGTTAGACGGGTGGATTCAATAGGTAGACGCAACACCAGCTCGAAGTCTAAGTGCACAGAGCTCGGCTCCGTGAGCCTTACCACAGCTCCGCTCTCATTTCACGCCATTTCCGTTTTGAGAACCGACGCTATCCTCAAAAGACATAAAGCGGCAGACTAACGATGCCGGCGATTCTGGTAAAGTCCCTGTCCAGGGTAAAGAGCGTCGCGCGATGCTCCAAGGCAATCGCCGCGATCAGGGCGTCGACAGTCGTAAATGCGATACCTCTCGCACGTGCAGACCGAAAAATGACCGCTGCTTCCCGATAGGTTCGGAATCCACTTGGTTCAAGCAAGTCCCATTGCGAAAGATAATGCTCAATGCTTCTCACCTCACGTCTGAGCCCCTGCAACACTTCCGTGACGACAACTCCTGCGAGTGCGAAGGGCTCGCTCTCGGCGACCATACGGCGTAGTTCAGCACCTGCAGGGGAAGGTGAAGAACTCAGAAAATCAATCCAAACGGAACTGTCCACTAAGATCAAACTCGGTTTCTCCGCATGGCCTTGGGAGCCCCTTTCCATATGCCACTACCGTAGTACCGGAGTATGCCTTTACGGCTCTCCGACCGGACCAGTAACTCCAAGGCTTTATCCACTATCTGCCGCTTGGTTTTCAGGCGCGTGAGTTTTCTTGCTTTACGGATCAGACCCTCGTCGATGTCGATGTTAGTTCTCATGCGGCGACTATACACCACTCTCAAGCATTTTTGTGTATCACGTTGCGCCCCCCGTACCAAAAAGTCCTCAACACGCAGATGTGGACGCTAGGAATTATCGGTTTGATCCTGACGGGCGTGTTTGAACTCAGGACACTCGAGCTGCCCGAGGAAGGGCGCATGAATAGGTGATCTGTTCGCAGGGCCTGGACAGAGTTTGTGCCAACTGCCTAA
>CAVTTX010000002.1:0-247390 GCA_963737645.1 Candidatus Acidiferrales bacterium | reverse complement strand
CCTGATGCGAAGGACGACCTGAAATCTCTGCCCTTGCCGGAAGTGGAGAAGAAATTGGGATCGTCAACGGCCGGCCTCACCCAAGCCGAGGCGCAGAAACGGCTAACCCAATACGGGCCGAACGAGATCGCGGAAAAGAAAACCAACCTATTCTTGAAGTTTCTCTCCTATTTCTGGGGTCCCATTCCCTGGATGATCGAAGGGGCAGTGATTCTGTCGGGGCTGGTCCGGCACTGGCTGGATTTCTTCATCATTCTCTTTTTGCTTTTTTCCAACGCTTTGGTCGCATTTTGGGAGGAACATCAGGCGGGCAACGAAATTGCCGCGTTGCGGGCCAAGCTGGCGACCAAGGCCCGGGTGCTGCGAGATGGAAAGTGGGCCACCCCGCTGGCGCGTGAGTTGGTGCCAGGCGACGTAATCCGCCTCCGCCTGGGTGACATTGTGCCGGCGGATGCGCGCTTGTTGGCGGGCGATCCGGTGGATGTGGATCAGTCCGCGCTAACCGGTGAATCTTTGCCCGTGACGCGCCAGCCTGGCGAGGCAGTGTTTTCGGGTTCGATTATCAAGCGGGGCGAAACCGACGCGATGGCCTATGCCACGGGTACGAACACCTATTTCGGCAAGACCGCGCAACTGGTGCAGCAGGCGCACACCGTCAGCCATTTCCAGCGCGCCGTGCTGAAGATTGGCGATTACTTGATCATCCTCGCCGTAGCCTTGGTGGCGGTGATTATTACTTTCGCGCTCTTCCATCACGATCCGGTGCTCACCACGTTGGAGTTCGCCCTGGTGCTTCTGGTGGCCGCAATCCCGGTGGCTATGCCCACGGTGCTGTCCGTCACCATGGCGGTCGGCGCGCGTCTGCTGGCGAAAAAAGAAGCGATTGTCACCAAATTGTCGGCGATCGAGGAACTGGCTGGCGTGGATACGTTGTGCTCGGACAAGACCGGCACCCTGACCCAGAACAAGCTGACCTTGGGCGATCCGTTCTGTGTCAGCGGCATCTCTGCCGACCAAATCATTCTTGACGCCGCACTGGCTTCACGCGCGGAAGACAAGGACACCATCGACCTGGCCGTGATCGGCGGCGTGAAGGACGATAAGGCGTTAAAGGCCTTTCAGGTGCTCCATTTCCAGCCTTTCGATCCAGTACATAAGCGAACCGAAGCCACCATAAAAGGTCCGGACGGAAAACAGTTCAAGGTGGCCAAGGGAGCACCGCAGGTCATTCTGCAGATGGCGACCAACATCGGCCAGGTAAAGCCCGCTGTGGAGAAAGCCGTCAATGATTTTGCGGCACGCGGCTTCCGTTCCTTGGGCGTAGCCCGGGCGGATCAGGAAGGCAAGTGGCAGTTGGTTGGCGTGTTGCCAATGTTCGATCCGCCCCGCGAGCAGGCCAAAGCTACCATCGCGAGCGCCCAGCAGATGGGCGTGAAGGTCAAGATGGTTACCGGCGATCAATTGGCCATTGCCCAGGAAACTGCCCGCCAACTGGGTATGGGCACGAACATTCTTGATGCCACCGTAATGCGCGATTCGAAGAATCAAGAGTCGGCACAGTCGGTGCAGGCAATCGAAAAAGCGGACGGCTTCGCCCAGGTATTTCCCGAAGACAAGTACAACATTGTCGACGTCCTGCAGAAGCACGGCCACATGGTCGGTATGACTGGCGACGGGGTGAACGATGCCCCCGCGCTGAAGAAAGCAGACTGCGGCATCGCCGTTTCTGGGGCTACCGACGCGGCTCGAGCGGCGGCGTCCATCGTACTGCTGGCGCCCGGCTTGTCCGTAATCATCGACGCGATCAAGGAGAGCCGCCGTATCTTCCAGCGGATGAATAGCTACGCGATCTACCGCATCGCCGAAACACTGCGCGTGCTGTTCTTCATGACGCTGGCGATCCTGGTATTTAACTTCTACCCCCTGACTGCCGTGATGATCGTGATGATCGCCGTGCTCAACGACGGAGCCATTCTGTCTATCGCCTATGACAACGTTCATTATAAGGACAAGCCCGAGGCCTGGAACATGCGCCTGGTGCTGGGGATCTCCACGGTGCTGGGCGTTATCGGAGTCGTCGCTGCATTTGGCCTGTTTTATCTGGGCGAGCGCGTATTTCACTTTGACCACGCGCACGTCCAAACGCTGATGTACCTGAAGCTCTCTGTGGCCGGACATCTGACGATTTTCCTGACGCGCACAAGCGGCCCGTTCTGGTCCATCCGCCCCGCGCGGATTCTATGGATAGCAGTGCTCGGCACGCAAATCGTGGCAACGCTGATTGCGGTTTATGGGCTGTTTATGACACCACTCGGCTGGCGCTGGGCGGGGTTCGTTTGGGGCTACGCCCTGATTTGGTTCCTCGTGAATGACCGCGTGAAGCTGCTCGCGTATCGTATTTTTGATCCCGCCAAGGCCGAGCCAAAGCCTGATGCCAAGACACCGTCCGATTTGACGCCGCAGATCGCCAAGCGAGCCTATGAATTCTACGAAGAGCGGGCCCGTAAGGACGCTCCCGCAGTTCAGGACTGGGAGAAAGCGGAGCGAGAGATTCGGAAAGACGAGGCCAAGGCCGAACCAAAGCCTGATGCCAAGGCCGAGCCGAAGCCTGAAGTCAAAACTGACCCAAAGCCCGAAGCCAAAGCCGAGCCACCGTCCGATTTGACGCCGCAACTCGTCAAACGAGTCCATGAACTCTACGAGGAGTTGGGGCGGGGGGATGTACGAGCAGTTGAGGAATTAGAGAAGGCCAAGCGGAAGATTCGGAAAGATGAAGCCGACAAATAATCGGACGAGCACAATGCGGCTGAAACCACCGAGGGGATAAAGATGAAAATCAATTCAAAGGATTTCCGTGTGCGATCCGGCAAAAGAGTAAAACTCAGAGAGTGGCCGACAATTGTGAAACCCTTTTGGAAGTCGAAGAAGCATTATGAAAAACTTCTGGAAAACCACGTTGAGGAGTTGAGCTCACTGCAACAACTTCACTACGCGTCCAACCGCTATGCATTACTACTGATTTTTCAGGCGTTGGACGCTGCAGGCAAGGACGGCTCCATCCGGCACGTCATGTCCGGAGTCAATCCGGAAGGCTGCGACGTTTTCAGTTTCAAACAACCTAACGCCGAGGAGTTGGAGCATGATTTTCTCTGGCGCACGACGTGCCGCCTTCCCGAACGAGGGCGGATCGGCATCTTCAACCGTTCCTATTATGAGGAAGTGCTGGTCGTTCGCGTGCATCCGGAGATTCTTCACAACCAACGGCTTCCAGAGGAGTTGCTTGACGAGAAGAAGATTTGGAAGGAGCGGTATCGTTCCATCGTGGATTTGGAGGAGCATCTCTATCGCAACGGCACCCGAATCGTCAAAATCTTCCTCCATCTGTCGAAGAACGAGCAACGGAAGCGATTTCTCGAGCGCCTGGATGAGCCGGACAAGAACTGGAAATTCAGCCTCTCAGACATTCACGAGAGGAAATACTGGAGGGAGTACGTGAAGGCTTATGAGGAGTGCCTGAACGCCACAAGCACCCATCACGCGCCCTGGTACGTCGTTCCCGCTGATGATAAGGAGAATGCCCGTCTGATTGTTTCCCGAATTGTTCTTGATGCGCTCGGGGAGCTCAAGATGGCCTATCCCAAGACCACCAAGAAACATCGGCGGGAATTCAAATCTATCAGGAAGCAGCTAGCGAAGTAATGGTCCAATTTACGACACTGAGGCTGTCGTTTTCTACTTCCAGGGGCAAGAATCCACTGGAACTGCGCGCCGCGTTCTTGTTTCGCGGTGCTGCTCGTGGGAATGTTGTTCGTCACGCATCTTGCACTGCTCTGCCTAGGCCGTGCCGGACTCTTTTCCCTAGCTGGAGTGATGGGAGTCACAGACGTTGATCCTTTTATCTTGAGCCTCGCGGACTCCGCCGCGACGCTGACACTCGTTAGCGCAGCGGGGGCTTCTCCTGGCAGCGTAGGAGTTGCTCGTATCGTTGCCCCTGTTTCCGTGAATCGCGCTCAGCACCGGAAGATAAGCTGAGCCGCCTCACGTGCCTTTCGGACAAATCTCGGGAAAGTCTCTGCGAGCGAATTATGAACCACTCTGACTCTGTGGCCGTGCGATGTTGCCGCAGCGCGTCGCTCGAACTGTGTTCCGGTGATTCAGTGCTCCGGCCAAATGCGAAGAATTTGGACGGAGTAGCGGGCTACCGCTTCGGCGGTGCTCCCCATCAAGAAACGCCTTATGCCTTTTCGCCCATGAGACCCAACGAAGATTAGATCGGCGGGCCAGCGTTCCGCCTCGTCAAGGATGATTTCCTGGGGCTCACCATCCTCCAACAGCAAACAGGACACGTCAAACCCTGCAGAACGAAGCATTTCTTGGGTGCGCTCCAGAAATTCCTTGGCCTCATTCCGCAGCTCGATCCGCGCCCGTGTGAAGTCAGGAAAGGTGTTACTCCCCAGTTTCTCCGCGAGAGCTTGTGGAAATTCCTCGAGGACGTAGAGTACTATTATTTCCGTACCCTCAGGCTTTACCTGGGCGATCAGCGCATTTGCCGACGCCGCAGAGAACTTCCAATCGTGTACCGCCAGAAGAATTCAGCTCCCAGGGATACCCTTCCCTTGCGTGTCGTTCGAACCCGTTCCCTGCACCGAACAAACAGCAGTGCCATGCGGATACATCAAAACCTAAATGGCCTGCCTCGCTACGGCCTTATTCAGACCCTGCGATTCCAGGTCAGATGCACAATTCCGCGCTCCAAGGCCTTGCGAATTGTCTCTGTGCGTCCAGCCCCCCAGCGTCTTGAAGACGCGGCCCGCATGGATCTTCACCGTTCCTCCGCAATCCCGAGCGACGCTTCGTTCTAAAGTTAACAGCCGAATGCTCTACCCATAACTGCGATTCAAGTAGCAGTGGAGGGGTTTTAAAAAAACTATATGTACATAGCGGCCTGGCAAGTCAGAATTTTGTCGAAGCAGATGATGTTCCCTCGGATTTTTCCAAGCAAAGGAAGATGAGCAGCTCTTCGTTATCAAGAACAAACAGGCCGTAAAACGCTGTTCATGTATTCCACTGGGAATAGTCCCCCCTTCTTCTGCCCTTCCTGCCGAAAGAGTGCGCTTCCCCGCCCGCTTGGCCTGTCAAGGCCGTCCACTCCGCTCCCGTGAACGCAAACTGCGCGGCCTTGACAGCGCGAGCGGGAAAGCGCCGGGGACCGCCACGAAGGGCATTTGCTTCTTTTTTTCAAGCGCAAATCACGCTCGAAAAAAGGAGAAAAGAGGAAAACAAAATGACAGAAAGACAACACGCCACTTGGGGAGAACTACTGCGGGATGCGGTTGAAAAGCCGGGCCGATTGCTCGAAGCTTACACCGCGTTTCACAACTACAGCTTCGGGAATGCACTCCTTGCGCTCGAACAGTGCATTCGCCGCAACTTACAGCCTGGACCACTCAACACCTATCGCGGGTGGCTCGAACGGAAACGGCAAGTGTGCAAAGGGGAAACGGGAATTACTCTTTGTATGCCCATGCCGTTCAAGGAAACTAAGCAAACCGATGGTGTTGGAGACGAGACGGCAGAATCGCGAACTCGCTACGCCTTCCGCTTTCGAGCGTATTGGTTTGTGCTCGCGCAAACCGAGGGGGAAGACACCTGCGTTCCGCCCATTCCCGGCTTTGACATCAACACGGCGCTCCGAACGTTGAACATCACCCGCACGTCGTTTGACGAGATGAATGGCAACATCCAAGGCTTTGCGAGCGGACGCGAAATCGCCGTAAATCCCGTTGCCGCACTCCCACATAAAACCACATTCCACGAGATCGCTCATATTATTCTCGGGCACACCACATCGGAAAAGCTCGTGGATAGCGAACAGACTGCCAAGCACATCCGCGAGGTCGAGGCCGAGTCTGTCGCTCTAATCTGCTGCGAAACGCTGGGACTTGAAGGCGCGGACTTCTGCCGTGGTTACATTCAACACTGGCTAAAAGCTGAGAAGGAAATCCCCAACTCGAGTGCAGCCCGAATCTTCGCCGCTGCCACTTCCATTCTGAAAGCGGGAACTCCCGCAGCGGGCAGCCACTAGGCTGCCCGCGCTTCGTTCCTTGGTGAAATCGCCCTTAGGGTGTCGAACGGAAGAATCGGCCCGCTCTCCGAAAAAACAAGAGGTGATCAAGGCAGGCAAGGCAGAAAAAAACATTCGTGGGGACCATCTTGAGGAAGGTGGCCCCCACTTCTTTTTTGGCTTTCTCAAATTGGCCCAGAGCAATGCGCCCCTATTGTGAGACCTTTTGCGCGGCCGCGCTCCTTGACTCGCGCTGAAGTTTTCCCCCGACCAAGACCACCAGAAACCGCTCCCCTGAAGGCGTTACCTCCACTGTTGTCTTGAGAGTAGGGTCATACTCGTAGTACGTGCCGTCGGGAAGCTCGTCGTGGGGACCTTCCTCGAGGCCAGTCAAACTGGCAAGAGCCTCCATCCATTGTTGCCGTTCGACCGTGTTCATTTCGTCGTAGGTCGCCATGGATGCCCCCCGCGTTGCCTTTGCTGAACCTTCGAGCACGCCCCTCCACTTTTTCGAGTGACCGGCAGATAACTGGAACTGGACTCATCGGACCGACCGTCCATGCCCAAGGAAAATCTCAGGATCGTAGGAAGCTCCGTAGTCATGCGACATGCCCGAGCGCCCCGGCGCTTGCACAGGGTTTTGTTTCGCAGATAACCACATACATTTGCGAGAGGCAGCGATAGACGTGATAAGGACAACGGGGAGGAAGACAGAAACAGCCAGCCAGCGTTTCGAGACACGCAGCGCACGATTGTGCACCCCTCTGTTTGCTGTCCTAACGGCCGCTGGGTTGTAGCGATCTCGGATGCAAGAATACGCTAAAGCGTTTCGTTCCTCCAGCCTTGACGGATAGTACTTTGGTACTAACGATTCGAATCGCAGTCAGCAAATCGGAAGTCGGGTTTGCTACAAAAAATGTAGGGTGCGAGGCTGCCAACTGCTAACGCCCGCGTCCTGATCTTTCCTGTTGTTTCGATTCGCCACGCAATTCGCGGCCGAAAACATCCTTCAGCCACTCAGGAGCTGTGTGGGTTGTCCTAACGAGCTCGCCCGCAAGGAAACGAGCCACGAGCCGATGCCCTTTCCCATTTGCTGTATTGTCATAGATGAGAAGGTCGTCGGAGTATTTTCGGGCCTCCGCGAGACTTTTCATGGCGTCCTCGTAGGAATCTGGAATCGTGTCCAGTGGCACCGATTGTCCCCCGTGGCTCATCCGGACGAGTATGCGCCCAACACTCAATTTTGGGTCCTCGGTAGAGATGAAAACGACTTTTGTGGTGTAGCTCAAATGGCGAGCGTTCTCTAGCAGCTCCGTGTCGACCGTCAGATCCTCGACGGCAAACGAGCGGTGCTCGCGAAGCATTGCATCCCGCTGGTGCGGAATAGGGGGAACCAGAATAGGGAAAGCTTCTTTTAGGTGGGCGTCGTAGAAGGTAGTTTTCCCTCCGCCCATAGGGCCTGTAATCACAACTAATGCTGGTTTCTGTTCGCTCAGAAAATATCCTTATCTTGTGGTTTTCTGCGCCAGCGCCTTTTCTGTGTCACGCTGGAGCTTTCCCCCAACCAAGGCCACGGGGAACCGCTTGCCCGAAGGCGCAACCTCCACCGTTGTTTTGAGATCACGGTCATACTCGTAGTGCGTGCCGTCCGGAAACTCTTCGTGCGGTCCTTCCTGCAAACCACTGAGGCTTGCAAGAAACTCCATCAATTGTTGCCGCTCCGCCGTACTCATTTTGTCGTAGGACGCCATTGATGCCCCCCGTGCGGTCCTGGATGCACCATCCAGCTTCGTTCTCCGTTGCTTCGAGTAGTAAGCCAACAACCCGCTATTCACGAGCTGGTTGATTGAACAGCCTCGTGCATCCGCGACTCTCTTGATCCTGAGAATGAGACGACGCAGGATAACGACCTGCGTCTCTCTAGCGGTTTGTTTCTTTCTGCCCTGGAGAGTAATGAGCTTGACGGTGTTGAGGTTGACGGCAAGCAGCGCATCGTTGATCGAAGCAGACAAATCGCCCTGATACCTGCGCCTCTTGCGAAGCAGCTTGTCCAGGCCGATCAGCAAGCGAACGTTGAAGACATCGAAGCCGACGTTTCTACGTATTGCCACTGGCCGCACCAACATCCTTATCGGGGTCACCACGGTAGCCGTGCTACAGCGGTCCACCAGGTACGATATATACATGACCCTCAAACTCACTGCAAGCATTGACGTCCACAACACGTGCTTGTTATTCACCGCATTTCCACAGGTTTATACGGTTCGTCGAACAGCATGTCGCGATTGACTCTCACATTGAACCGGTACCCCTCGCGAATCTTGATGGTTGGCTGAATGTTCAGATTTCGGCTCGTGATCTGCGAACCCAATTCGGCGAGTTGCTGGCCCACAGCGGCCGAAGCGGTTTGGCCAGCCGTGGGAGTCTGCAGGAGAGTCGCGTTCTGACGCTGAGAGAGTTCTAACCCCGCCGCAAAGGCGCTCGTGAGCACGGCAAATCCAATGAGCCGAGCGTAGTGATTATCAACCCGATCTTGGAATCCAGCTCTTCCCTGCGCGTCGTGCCCGTTCATGCGATCCAGGTTGATCGAGCTTCCATCGGGAAAAATGATTCGCGTCCAAACAACCTGCACGCGCGATTGGCCGTAGGAAATTGATGAATTATACGTTCCGACCAAGCGCGCGCCTTGCGGAACGAGGAGATACCTGCCGGTGGCCGTATCGTAGACATTGGAGCGCACCAGTGCCTTTACTTCGCCCGGCAAATCGGAGTTGATGGACTGCTCCAGTGTTGCGGTATCGAGCATCGTCGCCATGCCATCGGCTTAGCCGATCGATCGAGCACCTGGGCCTCAAACATGACGGCAAAACTGCCGCGAACATACACGAGGTCGTTTTCCACCACGAAACGCAGCTCGGGAAAGTGCGCCTCTACTTCAGCCTTCTCCTTCTCGTAAAGCCCCGGATCGTCACGCTGCCAGGTCATGCTTTCGGAAGCCAAGGCCGTGACGGTGTCGCGACAGCCGCAGCACGCCGTAGAATCTCGACGCGCGACGCCTTTTCCTGTTTCGCCGTTTTCCCGAAAACGGCTTCCCACCCGGACGAAGCGATCTGCTCAAGCGTGCGTTTTGCAGCAGCGGCAAGCTGACTCTTCAGATTGTCGTCGAGGCATTTGGACAGGTCATTGCCGTTAGGATTGGCGGGGTCTTCGAGGGTCAGGTTGGCGGAATTGTCGCGCAGTTCCGTCCAGATGTGCTCCATTTGGGTCGAGAGGCTATTCTTTTTCTTGTCCTTCAGCAGTTTGATGATGGCCAGTTCCAGAACAAACGTGCGGATGGGCAGGCCGTTGCGGACCTTCCAGAGCTTGGCCAAGCGAATGGCGTCGATGATGCCGCTGTCGCGCACGTGGTCGAGATGAACATCGAGATTGGTCTTCAGGCGCTTCTTGTCGCCGCTCGACTGATAGAGGTAGGCATCGGTTTTGGTCTCGTCTGTAAAACGGCCCGGCACCACGTCGATGTGAAAATCGACGCCGAGATTTTCCGAATCACAGCCCTTGAGCCGCAGCGCGGAGCCCTTCGGCTCGACGTAGTATTTCTTGGCAAGCGCCTTCTTGTGGTTTCCGTAAATGTCTTCGAGCGTCTCACCGGCAGTGTTGTCGCCGGCCGAGACGTAGGAGATGATGTCCAGGTCGTAGGATTCCCTGTTCATCGTCCCCTTGGCTTTTGAGCCCGCGTAGCGGATGGTGAGAGCAGTATCCTTGAAGTTGTCGCGGATGAGCTTTTCCACATCGGCACGGTGCTTCTGGAGCGCCTTAACCTCGTCGCTGTCGTCTCCCAGGGCCTGGGAGTCGAGTACCTCACGCAAATATTCGTCAGCAGTCATACCTGGTTCACCTCAATAATTGGAGTAAAGCCGCCCAGACGCTTGTCGTAGTCATAGACGACCAGCTTGGGATCGACTTTCGGAAGAATTTCCCGGCCGCAGAAAACAGCGACCGGAGCAGGAACACCGGGGAAAAGATGGATGGCATCACATTGGCCGCATTCCCGCGCGATGGTGCGCAGCGTGGCCTGGTACGCATCCTTGAAGCGGGTGAGATCATCGCGCTGGCGTAAGTACGCCGGATTCGCCTCCATGTTCGCCAGCGTCAGTTCGTAGATGGTGAACTCTTCGTCGATTCCGGGTGGGAGTGCTTCCGGTTTGATTTTTCCGCTGAGCGAAAGGATCAGGGCGATGCGGCCGCGCCCCCTGCCCTCGCGAATCTTGTCGAAGCGGTACTCGGCCGGAGTGCCGGAATCCTTCCATACCCAGTCCTCCGTATCGCGGTGGCGCTGGAAAACATCGATGGGCACCTTGTTGCTGAGCCGGCTGCCGAGATAGACGAGCAGTGGGATGGGGGCAAGGGCAAACAGAGAGATGTGCCGCGTCTCGTGCACATCCATGCCCGGCTCGTAGAGGCGCTCGACTCTCTGCTTGATGCAACGGCAAGCTTCTTCGATAAAGGCTTTACCTTCCGAGTTGATTGCGGTCAGATCGATCAGGTGGCCCTTGGCGTCTGTGGGATACCGGGGAGCAACAGCCTTCGTGACTTGTGCAACGGGAATGGCAATCGTCTGTCCTGCAATCCGGGCCTTAAGCTGCACGACCGTCGTCTTCTTGTCCGGGCCGAGACCCGTGACATGGAAGATGCGATCCTCATGCGATTCCTTGTATTTCTGGAGGACGGAAACCGGGTATTGATTCGGGTGATCGTCGATCAGCTTGTGGCACTGCGGACAGAGGAGCATCAGGTTTGAGACATCGTTAATGTACGCAGGGCGCAGAGGAGATTTGCCGCGCGGTCCGTCTTCTTTGAAGGCCACGATATGCGCCATCTGCGCAAAGTTCCCCAGAGTGAGCGTGAGTGGGTGCTGCAAGAGGTATTCGTTGTGGTCGTCGAATTCGCAGCGCCCCCCGGCGCGGACGAGCAGAAGCAAGCGCGTCAGATCGCGAATGCCGCGCCGGACCTGTACAACCGGAGAAGGAATAGGAGTCGCTCCCGCCATACGAGTAGCGGCTGTATTCGGGCGTCTTTGTTGTTTCCTAGGCATGCTCATTGTTTTGCCCGAATCCGTGCTGCCGCACGAACGTTGAGATTCTGCGCCTGGAAGCGATTTCTGACGATTTGCGCCATTTCGTCGTAGACCCGTGCCTTCTTCTGCGGGTCGGAGATCGTGATGATGAGTGAGAATGGCTGGGGCTTGAATGCTTCCTCATCCTCGATTCCGTGCCGTGTGAGCAGTTGAAGCTTCAGACGCCAGCGCGAGCCGCGTTCACCTTTTTCGCCGAGATCCCCGTAATAAGTCCGGACAGGAGCCCATTTGCGAAGCTTCTCCACCTGATACGATTCGTACAAAAGTCCCGCATTTTTATGCTCTGGCGGGACGAGTCCGACAAACTTTGTCGTGACGGCGCCTGTGTCGCGAGATTTCTGCCCCCGGTACACGCCGAAATGAGCGTCGATGTGGGTCTCACAGTATTCCGTTCCCCATCTCGCTCCGCGCGCAGGCGAGAAAGCTACGGTCATCCAGATCTCTCCAAAATACTTTCCGTTCCGGTGCAGCGATGGTGGGTAAGGGAAATCATCCCATTCCAGAAAGTAGCCGGGTCTCAGAACGTCGTCGAACACAAGTGTCGAGGTGTAGGGCGTGCATTCGAGGCAGTACGGAACAGGAGATGGCAGCCCGAAGCCGAAGAAATTCTCGTCACCGTCCGGTACGCGCTGCTTCGTGCGGGGATCGCGTGCGTGGTGCGTCAAAAGCGCCCTTGCTAGTACGGGAGAAGGCGTTGGCGTGATCTGATGATAGATTTGCGCCAGAGTCCGGGAAACCAGCGGAGTGGCAAAGCTGGTTCCAAGATTCTCGGCCGAACCACCGTTATTCACAGAGCGGATTCCCGAGATGTGGCTAAGATCGGTAGAGCATGATCCACCGTAGTGAATGAGATCCGGCTTGATTACATAGTTGGGTCCAGCTCCATGACGCGAGAAAGCCGAGGGATGATGCTCTTTCGGGCCGTTCTTCTTGTAATCCACGTGTGAGACTGCACCCACCGTAATGCCCAGAACGCTGTCGGCTGGCGTGGTGATTCTTCCAGCGTCGAGCTGTTCTTGGGTGCGCGGGAAATCCAAGAGTGGGGGAGTGTCATAGTTGCCAGCACTGATGACAAACGACACCTGATATTTTTCCTGTAGATTGTCGAGTTCCTCCGCCAAGGCGGAAAACTCGTCCAGGGAACAGACGGTGTCAGTACCGAGCGAAAGATTCCAGACCCGGTACTTGTTTGCGTGTTCCTGTAACGCCTCTTCCAAAGAAACAAGAAACTCCTGTTCCATCAGCGCCAGCGTGTCGCCTTTTGCCGGGTCCTGGTTCGGAATAACTTGCAGGTCAAATACGCCGCATGGGCTGCTCTCAAGGCCGGAGATTGTAGGATTCAGTTCGGCACCCCAGCAAATCAACCCAGCCACGAAGGTTCCATGATCCGTGTTCTGATACTGCGGTGCCACCTGCGACTCGCGGCCGACGACCCAGCTTTCCAAGCTAGGAATGCCTGTGCTTACGCCGCTATCCACGACGACAACCACTGGAAAGTCGCCAGCCACATCCGCCCGGCTGGGCAAGGCTGGGAGCGGCTTGGGATTAAACATCCGAGGACGAACTGTGCGAATCAGCGGCATGTGCACGATGGATCGCACCCCGATGACGCGCGATAACGCTTCCACATCCTCAACATCTCGACACTCGATGCCGTAAGTAAAGCTCGATGGCGAGTACCCGTGCTGACTTACCGGAATGTTCCGCTGACGACATACACTTGCGAAATCCTCTACGAGCATCGGTTGGTCTCCATCGGAGCCCAGATTGAAAAGGCGGACGCGCGTTATGAATCCTTGTTTTCCCCGAGGACTGCGACGAAGCACATCTTTCGCATCTACTCCACCTCTCCGGAAAGCCGGTGTTATCGGCTCGATGGCTTCAACGCAGGAGAGTTCTTTCATTACTCGGTCGGTGGTATTGCGGTCGATCATCTCCGCTAGTCGATCAAGCCCCTCGGGTGTGGCCTTAACGAATAGCTCTCCCAAGCGACCTGACCCTATGATTGGACAGGATTGAGGAGAGAAGAGGTGCTCCGGGCGATGGCTCTTGGCTGCTGCTTTAGCGAGCAATTTGACACGAATCGGAGCGCTTCCTGTGCGGCGCACCTGCGGAACGATGGCACTCCGTAGTGCCGACACCTGATTCGAAAGATGATTTCGGTACTTTCGATCAACAGTCCGGAACGGTTTCGGAGGAGTACCGCCCGGAGGGACTTTCCGCTCCGCCCCCTGTTTCGGCATGATGAGCTTGATAGGTAAGCGATCTTGTTGAGGGGGCCGGGTTTCGTTTGCCATCTTATGCCACTCCCTTCGCTCTCCGGAAAGCGGTCGCCTTCGAGATGCCGAGCAGATCCGCTATTGCCGAATGACTGTAAAGCCTGGCGTTGCGTTGGCGGAGCAAGGTTGAGATAGCGTGCTCGTCCTTGCTGCGCAGTCCCGCCAGAAAACGGCGCTCCGCGCCCTCTCCTATCGCCATGTTTTGCAAAACCTGAAAAGCGTCCTTTAGTTCGGGGTTTTTTTGCGAGGCAATTCGCCGTCGCTGCAGGCGTAAACAGACTTCGCGAATATCGGAGCCGGAAAATCCGTCGGAGAGATCGACTAGCAGTTCAATTTCACGCTCCTGGAATTGCACGGGGGTAAGGAACTGCGACCACATCAGTTGGCGCTGGTCCTGGGAGGGGAAATTCAGAGCGAGGCGGTAGCTGAAGCGCCGCCAGATGGCGGAGTCAAGCAGCTCTTCGTGGTTCGTCGCCGCGATCACAATGGACTGGGTTCCAAGGGTATCCAGGTTCTGAATGAAGCTGTTCACAACACGTTTCAGCTCCCCAAGCTCCTGGGTGTCGCCCCGAACCTTTGCGATAGCATCGAACTCGTCGAGAAAGAGAATGCAGGGTGTTCTAGCCGCGAAATCAAAGAGCGCGCGGATATTCTTCGATGTGCTTCCGAGAAACGAAGAAATCAGACCGTCGAGACGGGCGATATATAGTTCGAGGCCAAGTTCCTGGGCAATGTGCCGCGCAAGTCGGCTTTTCCCCGTTCCCGGAGGCCCATACATGAGAAGGCTAATCGCCGCCGTGTCCGCTTGCGCATGGCTCTTGGCGATGCTGAGAAATTCATTAACAGTGTCCCACTGTTCTTGCGAGAGAATGGCTGGAGGCTCGGACAAACCCTTGACGTTAACGCGCTCGATTAGAGGAAACCGACTCTCGGAATCAACCGGGAGAGCCTTAGCGAATGCGGCTCCCGCTGGCCGGAGCTGATGGTCGTTTTCTTCCAGCATTTTCCGGAGGCGCGTCGCTGAGGACTTATCCCCAGCCTTTTCGAGCTTGTCCGCAAGGAAGGCCGTGTAGTTACGGACCTTGTCGATATCGAGACGAAGTGCCCCGTTTATGATACGGAACATCTCACCCATGAATCGAATATCGTCTTTCATGAAACGATTATGGATTAAGGCGGTACGCCTGTCAAGGGGGTGTTTTCTCCGATTTCACGGGCACATCGAGGAGAGTTGCGATATTCGACTATTGATGCGCGGGGACTATGGTTGGCCGCAAATCGAGATTTGTTGGTCGGGACGTGGTTCGTAATATCAATCGCCTAAGGGATTGCACATTGATTGCCTGCCCCTGACTGCCATCAACGGGCCCAAATCAACACAAATGCAGTGAAAAGGACTCAGCATACGGATGAGGCCATCCATTCCTCCACCGCCCGCGTGGAGTTGCGGCAGTTCGAGTTGCAATTTGTCACAAAGAAGAGTTACGCGACGATCAATCCCAGCGACCAGGGCTGCACAAGGAAGCGTCTTGAGAACCTTTCTTCAACAGACGTGGAGAAATTCCCTCGCTTTAGCTGTTCGGTCCGAACGGGTTTCACATTCAGGGCCATTGGTCTCCAAGAACTCTGCAGAATCTCATGTCATCTCTCGGAGGACATGAAACTATTTCTGCGATATCACTGGAGAAGTTCCCTTGTTTGAGCTGTTGGGTCCGAACGGGTTTCACATTCACGACGATTGGTCTCCAAGAACTCTGCCATCTCATGTCATCTCTCGGAGGATATGAAACTATTTCCGCGATATCACGGTCTTCGTACAATCTGAACAGAGCAGTTTGCATGATGGGCAACGGATTCAGCGACGCTGCCCATTAGGAATTTTTTCAAACCCTTTTCTCCATGCGACCCGAGAACGATCAGATCCGCGTGCCAATCTTCGGCGACGTCGAGGATTTCCGTTCGTATCTCATTCTCCGCTACGCGTGACTCCGCCTTGAACCCAGCCTTGCACAGGATTTCTGCCGTACGTGCGACGGACTCCCTGGCTTGCTTCAATTGACCCTGGAGTTCTGGGGCATAGCCCTGGGCCATCTGTGGAGGCGCGGCGTACACTACAGGTTCGACGACCTGCAAGACAAGAACTTCTGTACCTTGCGTACGAAACTCCGAGCTTACTGCCTGGGCAGCAGTTTCCGAGTATTTAGAGCCATCGATCGCCAACAGAATCTTCATGAATTTCGCTCCTTTGGTGGCGCTTTTAACGTCTGCGCTTGTAGATGGTCCGTTCTAAGTTTCCTCGCGATTGCACCCTAAGGCATTTGCCCGTTTCATCTGGTTTAGGCGTCCCGATGCTGCCTAACTATCTGCCTGCGAACAGCTGCTCAGATGTTTGCGCGGATGAACTCACAAAACAGTATTTGTCCCTTAAGTCCATCAACGCTGGCCGAACAAGAGAGTAGTCCTCAGGGCAAGCTGTCACCGCGGCTTCCGCGAGCGCGGCGAGAAATTGTCCCGAGTCTTCCTCAATGACTTGCATCAGCCACTCATGTAGTTCACTGTCCTCGAATGCGATCATGTGGGTCTCCCATCTCTGCCCTTTCAAATTGTCGTTCTTGCCATCCTGGTTTGCTGTGGCCGCCCGGATCAACTTTCTTTTTCTTGGCAGCTGTTCTTCGTCTCATGGCCGGAGACTACCCATTGAGTCCCTAGGTGTCTGTACTGGATTGCACAGTTCGTAGCCCGTCGCACAATTTGGAGCCCTGAGGGAACTTGAACATCCAGCCCAATATAATCAGCGTCGTTCATAAGGGGCTCCTTCCTGTAAAGGAAGGGGCCTGCGACATTGTTAACCGGTCAGGTCAAAGAGTGTCGCAGGCCGATGGGTTTAAAAATAACAGCGGATTGAGCCGAAGGGTATCTTTCTGCGGAAATCGTGTCTGTCCACAACTGTACACTTCCGGGCCGCGGGGCGGAGTACTGGGCCTGATTAGCGCGCTTACCAGAGTTGGCAATTCATAGCGAGTTTCTCAGGAGCGACATGCAGAGAGCAAGACCGCGATAGAACCAAGGAACTAGCACAAGGCAGCCTGGGCAGTTGAGGTCCATTGCGCTGGTGATAAGCCACAAAACCCGTGCTTCTGCGGCGCAATTGTCCCCGTGGTTTTTATATGTTGTTTGTCTTCGTTCGTCACGACGTGACGGATTCGGAATGTTGAGGGATGTGCCTTCATCTTTGGGGCTATGCTGGTCGCGACTTCCCGAGCTGCCGCCAATGCGTCCTCTCTTCTCACTTTTTCGGTGGGCGTCGGGCCCCAGGAGTTAGCCGCAGTCACCTGGATTTGGCGGTCGAGCTCAGCTGCTCGGATCGAAACTCTTTATGCCAAAGCGCGCATTGCTTTTTGGCTATTGCGCAATGGTTCGTAACCCTCTCCGCTCTCCTCGATGTCAATACCGAGTTTGAGCAGCTCGCCATGGAGGCGGGGTGCACACCAACCGAGGTTCTTCCGGCACATCTTGTGGATCAGATCTCGGGCCTCACGCAAAAGGATGGGTCGTCCGCGGTGGCAGCGCCGTACCTTCCAGGTCCAGAACAAACGAAAGCTGGCACGATGCCAGGCTACCACCGTTACTGGCTTGACGATGGCCAGCACTGAGCGCCAGTCACGCCAGAGGGGTGACAGGTAGATCCACAACAGCCGGTCCCCTGCGGTCAATTTCGGGCGTTTTCTTGCGGACCTCTGAAGCACGCCAATTTGGTGGCGCAGAGCCAGGTTCTCCAGCTGGAGGGCGGTGCGAACGGAAGATAGAAGACAGGGTTGCGAGGAGTATCGTGAGAGAAATGAGCATCGGTAGGATTTATGGAAAAAAATAATCCCCAGCCGTTCAGAAACTTCGAGATTTTCGAGAGGCATAAGCACTTATAGAGAAACTTTTGCCAGCGTGGCAGCGCTTGGGCATGACCGCATATGGCTCCTAGCGAGTCCACTCCTAAACCGCCGCGTAAGGCTATTTTGAGCTAGTTGGATTTCGTCGCTAGCATTCCGCGAGAGCGGCTGCACCCACCACGAAAGTCAACGTACCGCCATCCACGCCTGCGGTTGTCACTCTGCGACCCAAATTGAAATGTGTTCTTTATTGGACAGATGCGCTTGTCCCCACCATTTTACGATACCACCTTAGATCGCCCAGGGTTCTTCCGCAGTCGGAAGAAAGGGAAGGCAGACTCTTCGGCAGGGGATTTTCAGCCGCCATTCGCTGTTGTATTGGTGGTTGTTTCTCGCGGCAAGCACGCGGTACCGCCGGTCGTTTGGATCGGCGATTCGGCTCGCGATCATGGGATACCATTTTGAGATGGTGACGGCGGGATTCACTCGAAAGCTGGTCAAGGTCGTAGCGGAATGTCACGGACGTGCCGGATCGCGGCGCATGTTTAAAATTGGCGCATCGGACTGACTAAGAGGTGAGATCTCATGAAAACGGCATCAATTGTCGGGATCATTTTGATCGTCCTGGGGATCGTTTCGCTTTCCTACTTTGCATCACCTATACGACTCATGTTTCAGGAAACCATCGGACAATATAAGATCAATCCGGTGCCCCCAATTCTCGGGGGGCTAGCGCTCGTGGGCGGTATCGCTCTTTTGTTTGTCGCACGACCGAGGAGGTGCAAGGAAAAGCGGGACTTATGAGTAGCACGGCCATGGCGCAACCAAATCCGAGCTCCGGTATCCGGCTCGGCCGCATCCTCGGCATCCCGATCTATCTCCACCCGAGCTGGTTTATTATTTTTGCGCTCATTACGTTTTCTCTGCAGGCGCAGTTCACTTCGCAGCATCCAAGCTGGTCTCTCGCCCAGTGCTGGGCGCTCGGGATCATCACGAGCGCGCTTTTCTTCGCCTCCATCGTCTTCCACGAGATGAGCCACAGCCTTGTGGCTTTGCGCTACCTCATTCCCGTACAGTCCATTACGCTCTTCGTTTTCGGCGGCCTTGCCAGCATCGAACACGACCCCAAAAGTGCCAAGCAGGAGTTCAACATCGCCATTGCTGGCCCGGTCTCAAGCCTCTTCTTGGCCGGCTGCTTCTGGCTTGTTTCCCATTTTGCGGCTGGACATGAAATGGTCGCAGCAACCTCGCGCTGGCTCTCGGAGATCAACCTGATCCTCGCGGTGTTCAACTTACTACCGGGATTCCCGCTCGACGGCGGGCGCATCCTGCGCAGCATGGCCTGGGGCGTCACCAAAAATTTCGCGCGCGCCACGGAGATCGCCTCGCGTTCTGGGAAAGCCATTGCCTATCTGATGATCTTCGTTGGCGTTTGGCAGGCGCTGAACGGCAATTGGGTCGGCGGACTCTGGACTGCTTTTATTGGTTGGTTCCTGTTGTCGGCATCGCAGGAAAGCTTTGCGCAGGTCGCCATTCGAAATATGCTCAGCGGTGTGCGCGCCGAGGACGTGATGAGTAGTGATATCCCCACCGTCGCGCGCGACATGTCGGTTGAAGAATACGTCCACGAAATGCTTCGCACTGGCCGTCAATTCCACATCGTGACGGGGGCTGGAAATCCCGTCGGGTTCATCACTCTCGACGCCGTGCGAACTGTGCCTCGCGGAGAGTGGGTCAACACCTCGATCCAGCCCGCCATGCTGCAGCTCGATCGCATCCGCCCGGCTACGCCGGATGAGTCTGCCCTCGCTGTGCTCGACCGCATGCAAAAAGAGGACATCCACCAGATGCCCGTCATTTCCGACGGCCACATCGTAGGAATGATCGCCCGTGACACAATCTTCTGCGTTCTCCAAATGCGCATGCAGGTCGGCCATTTCGCCACGGACTAATGCCGGCAAACTTCGTGATCGCATGATCCTTCCGCTTCCATTCAATTTCGATGGTATCGACGAGAGCATCGGCACCCCTTTGAGCCAGCAACTGTGCTCGTCGGTTAGGGTCTTGAATTGGGTTGCATCCAATCTCTAGAAACAAAAGTTCCTCGTTCGATCTGTAGCTGAGCATGCTTATCATCGCTTCGTTCGCTTCGAGGGTTACAACGACATCTGGGGTGACCGTGAAACGCACCACTAGACCCACATAGCCTCATTGTTACAGCCGCTCTTGCAACCCCGTACCCCGCTTATTGAGCCGGGTTAGCCAGCAGGCGCTTAAGTGAATCGATTGCTTTTTGAGCGTCCGCAAGCTGAGCCCTGGCTTGATCCAGCGCCGCTTTCGGCAAGAGCCCTTGCTTCCCGCTCGTTTGCCCCGTTTGCGCCGGCTGCCCTGGTACTGTTCCAAACAAGGAACTCAGCGCCTCGTCGAGGGTGGGTTCCATCACCACTTTGTCTCCTGTCGCCACGATCACGCGTTTCAGTTGAGGGAAATTTGTGCCTTCCGCCTTGAGATAGAGTGGCACCACATAGAGAAAGGAATTCTCAATCGGAGTCACAATAAGCTTCCCGCGGATTACATTAGAACCCTTTTGGTCCCACAGTGTGAGTTGTTGAGAAATAGTCGTGTTCTGATCGATCATTGCGCTGATCTGGTTTGGTCCGTAAATTAGCTTTTCTTTGGGGAGCTCGTAGAACAGCATTTTCCCATATTGGGGGAAATCGCACCTGGCCGCCAGCCAAGCAATCATATTATCCCTTTTCTGCGGCGTGAAAGGAGTCATGATGAGGTACTCCAGTTGATCGCTCCCGGGAAGCTTCATCAGGATGTAATAAGGTTCCATAGGGTTGACTGCGCCTTCGTACTTCTCCAAGGGGGCAACCCACAGATCTTCCCGGTTGTAGAAGACCTGTGGATCGGTCATATGGAAGCTCTCATATTGAGTCGCCTGGATGGCGAAAAGATCCTGTGGGTAGCGCAGGTGGCTCTTTAGATCCGCGGTAAGCTCACTCAGATTCTTGAAGACACCGGGGAAAGCGCGCCGGTACAGTTCGAGAATGGGGTCTTTTGGATCCATAATGTAGAAGGAAACCGTTCCGTCATACATGTCCACGACGACCTTCACGGAGTTGCGGATGTAATTTATGCCTGCCGTCGAACCACTCGCCTGCGGCTGGGAATACGGGTTCTGGCCCGAGACCGTATAGGCGTCCTGGATCCAATACTGCTTGCCTTCGCTCAATACGGGATACGGAGTCTTGTCCAGCAGCAAGAAGGGCGCGATTTGTGACACACGCTCTTGGACGCTCCTCCAAATCTGGATTTTGCTTTGCGGCTTCAGATAGGAAGTGAGCAGAATATTGATGTCCTTCTGAGTCCACGTAAACAAGAACCTCTTCCAGATACTGTCCAGTGGGATTCCGCCCTTCCCCTGGTAGCTGGTATAGACATTCTCATTGCCCTTGGGATAATCAAACTCTTTGATTCCGGTCGCCACAATTTTATAGCCCGGTGTCGCCTCCCCGAAGTAGATGGCCGGCTGCGTGGTATTCAGGCCATACTGAGATTCGGGAGGGATATTCTGAATAAGGTACTGCGGAAAACCTCCCCCTATCGTCTTCGATACAAAATTCGTGACCAGTCCATAGCCATGAGTGAACTCCAGGTTCTCGTTGACCCAGGTCTGTGCCGCTGCGGGTAGCTGCGACGCGAGTTCTCGGGATGCAAGCATCACCTGATGATAACCATCCGCCAGATGGTAGCGGTCAACATGCACATCATAGAACTCGTAGTAGAGCCGAATCGCTTGAGTCTGTTGATAGGTCTGCAGTAGTGGCCGCGAATCCCAGAGACGAATGTTTTGGATCGTATCTTGATTCCGGGAGAGCACCTCGGGAGTCAAATCCGTGAGGGACGGATAAGCAGTTTCCTGGATTCCGCCAAGCTGATAAGCCTTTCGAGTGAACTCGATGTAATGTTTCAGGTAGGGTGTCTCAAGTTTTAGCTCGCTCGGTCGAACAACGAACGTCTGAAACAGGAAAGGTAACGCCAGCACTCCGATTACATACAGTCCCGCATAGATGCCAACGCCTGCAGCTAACGCCTTAACTCGCGGACGACGGAAAAAAGTGAGCACGAGAAGCACACATGCCAGCGCGGAGGCACCGACCATAATCCAAAGGACGATCCTGGTCACGTGCGCCGCTGCATAGCCGGCTCCGTAGACAACGCCGAGAGTCGAATAGACGAGTTCGTAATGATCCAGATAAAAGCCCCACCCGAGAGCGGCAGCCAAAATGAAGAGAAGCACGACCAGATGCCGGACTGTATTGTCGCCGATTGTGAATTCTTTGCCGGGCTTGGACTGCCACAGACCGAGGAGGGCAACAAAACCAACTGTCGCAAGAGCGGCCACAGTCAAAAAGGTTAGACTACCCTGAAGTAGCTCGTAGAAGGGAAGACGGAAGAAGTAGAAGCCCAAGTCGACCCCAAAGAGTGGGTCGCCCACCCCGAACGATCCGCCGTAACGAAAGCGGAGATACGTATCCCATTGAGCCGAAACACTAACCGCAAAGATTAGGGAGACGAAGAGGACGGCGACACCGGTGGCCAACACCAACAGCTTGGGGTTTAGGTCGATGTTCAATCTTCTGGCCGCCTCGGAGGAGGCAGTGGCAACCTTGGGGGAAGGGCCGTGCTCCTGTGAAATGTCGCTCCTCTTAACTGCAAAGCGGAGATTGATCCACAGATAAAGAAATGCAAGGATCAAAGCCACGCCGAACATTCCCCACTTGACAGACAGAAGGGTCCAGAATATGCCCGCGTACTCGAGTTGCCGCATCCAAAGCCATTTCTGGACTAAGCCGAGGAGGACTGCCAGAACGACGACGAATGCGATCACTGCAAACAAAACCCACCTCAGGAGATGACTTGCTTTGTGCGGGAGGTTTCCGCGAGTAGCGTCGCGAGGTTCACTTGGTTGAATAGTGGTTCTCTCAACGGCTGTCGTATTCATTGTCCATCCTCCATTCCGCTATCTCACATCCTGTTAGCGAGTGGCCCGTCCGAGTACTCACAAGGTATTCGCTTGGACCGCCTCAGTTCCATCGACTCTCTCCGTAAGCCGCAACATGTGACTTACAAAACAATTTGGCGGCAACGGTAAATTCGCCTATCAAATTACCCGCACGGAAAGATTGGGTTCTCGCTCATTGTTCTACCCCCTCCGGTCCGCTTCCCGGTATATAGCCAAGTGAAGATTTGATCCGGAAATGAACTGTTTTTTGTTTCAATTACCTACCTCGATTTCTATGACTTGCCATTTATCTGGGGGTTTCATTTGGGCTTCCTCGCGATTGCACTCTAGGCCATCTCAACGCTTCAGCCGGCATCGGCACGCCGATGCCGTTTCCTCGACGATGCTGCTTGCGCCTTGACGATCGGATTGTTGGCGCCACTGACAACCGGCGGGCTGCCTGCGGCTCCGATTCCACCTGCCTCATGGACAGAGGCACCACCCTCTGCGGACAATCCCGGCACCGTCTACACTCGAGCGCTCTTCGCAAGAGCCACTTTTGGCATCACTACATCGAGTCTTCCGTCGTTGAATGTTGCTTTGGCCTTCGAGGGATCAACCTCACAGGGCAAATCGATGACATGGAACATCAGTTGCGCGTGCCTATGCGAATGGGGGTGCTTTTCGGATTCTTGGTTTTCGCGGGGCTCGGTTTTTCCGCTGATGCTCAATCGGCGCGGCTCGAGACTCACCTTGATCTCCTGCCGGCGGAATCCAGGAACGTCGGCGCGTGCGGTAAGCTGTTCGCCAGATTCCGAAAGATGGAACTTCGCAGGGGTGAGTAGCTCGGATTCCGCGAGAAACCAATCCCCCCGATCGTTTCCATGCACGCATCCACGGGCCTCGAAAATCTCGTAGGCGCGCTGGGCAATCAAATTGAATACGTCTTGTGTATGTTGGAAAAGTTCATGGACGGATACAAGATTCACATCAGTGCTGATTTCTACAGATGATTCAAGTGAAGAATGGTCTTTCATGGCTCCCTTTCTGCGGAACAAATTCTTATTCCTGCGCGCGAAAAGACAGTGCCATCTTTCGGATGGACCCCGTTCTCCGCGAAGATTAGGCTGCCCCGGCCTTGGGAACCGGCCAGTTGACCGACGGCCGGACGGCTAAACACCGAGCCATTTCTTCGAGTGCGCTCGCAAACTCGGAAGGCCGGAGAGCTGGCAATCCCAAGCAGTCTTTTCCACCATCAATGGCGGGCAGCCAAAAGCAGCTATTTTCGACCGGCAAGCAAAGAGCACTTCCCTGCCGAAGAGCCTCATTTACCACCTCTCCAATACTGAGGTTTCATTCGTGGTTGCTAGCGGGCAACCCAGGACATGCTGCTCAATGAGATCGGAGCAATTTAGTGCTCCGTCCCTTGGAGTTCACGATTTGACTTTGGCTTCGTGGACATATTCGCCAATTTCGTTGAGCAGCGGTCGTGCCGATTCAGGAACGGCAACTTTGTCGCTTAGGATTTCATGACGGTCCACATGCTCACCATACATGGCTTCGTCCCCGCTTTTGTCGGCTTGCACCACTGCGCCATCGAGGCTTACCCCAGCGAAAACCCCTTGGGCGCGCGAATAAGACAGAATCTCTGCTTTCAGTTTAACGTCCGTGTCGGCAGCGGCATGCCGGCCCACCGGCCCGGCTGCTACAGAGGCGTCGGCTCCGATCTTGAATTTGTCGCTGAGTAGGCTTTTCAATGCGTGATCATTCATGAAGAGCATTACGATGTCGGTAGACGATCCCCCGATCTGATAACCCACGCTGCCGCCATCAATGGCCACGAACATGGGTGCGCTCCAGCCGTGTGGTGTGTGACAGGTTGCCAGTCCCCGTCCGTAGCTGCCGCCGAAGATAAAGGCGAACTTCACGTCACCGGGAATGATGGCGATACATTTCGCCGTTTCCAGCAGTTCCTGAGGAATGCCCTGATCCGGAGTGTTCATGATCTCCTTGAAGACTTGGGCAGCTTTATGGGTGCGATTAACATCGTCCTCGCGGTCCGAGGCCACGGCATTTAGAGTTACAAGCAGACCTAGCGCTGTGACAACCAGAAAACGTTTCAACATTTATTTATCTCCCTCCAAGTTTGAACTCACTAACGGAAGCGCACTGCCGATTCACATTTCTTATTCGGACGTTCTGCCCTTGCAGCTGGGGTGTCCGCATGCACAATCAATGTCCGGCGTCTTTTCCATAGCCGCGCACTCGGGGCTGCAATACTTGCCCGAGGTGATCACGCATGAACAAACGGGGTGTGCACACTTCTGGCTTTTTGCAGTTGTCATTTTTTTTTCGATTCGCAGGCTCCATCTCTTTTCTCATGGCTCCGAGTCAACAGAGGGTACTCCACGGCGATATCGTAAACACTGGGGAAAAGCGTTTCTGTGCAATAAGGAACACAATTCAATCCTGATCGCAGCATGGCTACAGCATCTGTGGATAGGTCCCCGCACTTCTCTCGGAATGGTAGCGGAATTCAAGTAGCTCAAAAGAATCTGAAATCCTGGTTTCTGAGTGTGTTGGCTAGGTGCCACCGGCGCCCATGACCAAGGCGCTACCACGTCCATGGAAGCTTGCTCCTTGAGCCAGCCCGAGGTCAGGAAAGCAGATTTCAATTCCGCGCTAAAGGGAGCTGAATGGATTCTCAACGCCTACTGTTCAATACGGGACAGTTTCGATTCTATCGTAGTGCGATAGTTCGGGTTAGCGCTTAGCTCGAGGGCCTGAAAACGATGGCGAGTACCTGAGGAGGTTGTGCAATGTCGATACAAAATTCGGTTGTGGCAGTCTATCGCACGCACACGGAAGCTGATCAAGCACTGAAGGAGCTTCAACGCGGCGGCGTTGACCTCCGCAAGCTCTCAATCGTTGGGAAGGGGTACCACACCGATGAGCACGCGGTGGGCTACTACAACACCGGCGACCGCATGATGTATTGGGGCAAGATTGGCGCGTTCTGGGGAGGTTTTTGGGGGCTTTTGTTCGGATCTGCTTTTTTCCTCATTCCGGGTCTCGGCCCAATCTTGGCGGCGGGACCGGTAGTCACATGGATCGTGGGCGCATTGGAAGGTGCTGCGCTGGTGGGAGGCGTGAGCGCGCTCGGAGCAGGTCTCTACAGCATGGGAATTCCCAAGGACAGCATCGTGAAGTACGAAACGGCACTCAAGACAGATCAGTTTCTGCTGATCGCCCACGGAACGGCGGCAGAGGTAGCTAAAGCGAAGGACATCATCGAGACTACGCATCCCGCCCAATTTTCGGTGCACTCAGGCGAAAAGGCAGCAGCGGCAAGAGTATAACTTTTCTACGAATGGTATGAGCAGGGCTGTCTCGATGGGCCTTGCCCATTGATCTAACGAGGAAATCCCGTTTTAAGGAACAAAACGAAGGAGCACCAATCATGAATTCAGGAACATCTCGTCGTGTGTTAACAATTGTTGTTGCCATCATTTCACTTTTTGGCTTAGCCGTTAGCCTTAAGGCGGTCGAGAAGACGGGTTCTGTTGAAGGACTTGTCATAAAAATTGATCGTACCGCGAAAACCGTCGTGGTAAAGGCCTCTGACGGAACGGAATACACCATGCATCTGGCGGAACGAACCGTGGTGTATGGAAAAAACGAGACCTACAAGGGTGCCGTGGAGGCCGAACGCAGTCTTCAGGAGGGGTCGAAAGTTGTGGTGCACTACACAAAGCAGGGCACAGACAATACCGCCGAGGAGATTGATCGCATCGGCACGGATGGGCTGAAGATGAGTGAAGGCACCATTACCAAGTTTGACCGCGACGCTCGGACGATGACCATCAAAATTGCCAATGGAACCGAGGAGATTTACCAGTTAACCGAGCATGCAATCGACGATGCCGGGATTGAGACAGAGAACGCAGCAACAACGTCCGCTCACGCAATCGTGTACTACTCAGAAGAAGCAGGCCACAAGGTTGCTCATTATTTCAAGACCACTTAACTTTCAAACCCGCTGTCAGGCGGACGAGATCAGCGAACAAAAACGAAACTCAAAAAACGAAAGGACTCCTACCATGCTAAACAAGGCCAAAACACTAAAAGGTTACAAATTGGACAGCCTTGACGGCGAAATCGGAAAGGTCAAGGAATTTTACTTCGATGACCAGCACTGGGCGATTCGCTATCTGGTTGCCGATACAGGAGGCTGGCTTACGGGCAGGCAGGTGTTGATCTCCCCGTACGCTCTCATCGCTGTAAGAAAAGAAGACCAAGACATCACCATCGATTTGACCAAAAAGCAGATTGAGGGGAGTCCATCGTTGAACAGTGACAAGCCCGTCTCGCGACAATTTGAGGAAGGCTACTACGGATACTATGGCTGGCCAGGGTATTGGAACGGTCCCTACATGTGGGGCGCTTATCCGTACATTGTGCGTGACCCTGAAAAATGAAAAGCACCCACCCCATCTGAGAAAGGGTGGGATCCCCATTTGCGCAGCACTCAGGACGTGAGTGGCTATCACATCCAAGCCACTGACGGCGAGATTGGCCACGTCGAGGATTTTATTATCGATGACGAGACCTGGGCGATTCGGTATCTAATCGTCGATACAAAGAATTGGTGGCCGGGGAAAAAGGTGCTGGTTTCACCGCAATGGATCGAGAGCGTCAGTTGGGACAAATCGAAAGTTTTCGTCCATCTCTCGCAGGAGGCCATCAAGCGGTCACCGGAATATACGGAAGACACTCTGCCAACTCGGGATTATGAAGCTGGACTGTATCGACACTATGGCCGCCAGGGGTATTGGACGGATGAACCGCTTGCGAAGAAACATTTCCGGCTGGGAAGTCGGGGCTGATGCTAGCCGCCGCCTAACTGCGTCACCACACTTACAGCCTTCGGCGCTCCCCAAGGTATACAGATTCTTCGCTCTCCGCGAATGGTGATCCATGCCTCTCTCTCACGCGTCCGACGGCTTCGTTCTTCGCTCCACACTGTTGGTTGTCTTCTTCTCGCTGTTTTTTTCTGCTCCTCCTGCTCGAGCCGACCTTCACAAGCATCCCGTGGCTCTCCCCGCAAACGTCGATGCCTCCAAATGTCTCGCGTGCCACCAGGACAAAGCGGCGGGAAAGTATGTGCACACAGCTGTCACGATGGGCTGCACAGTTTGTCACACGGTCGCCAACGTAAAAGGTGCAACTTACATCACCCTCTCTTCTGCCTCCAATCAACTCTGCTTCACCTGTCACAAGCTGTCCACGGACCCTGTGCAGCATGCCCCCTACAAGGAGGGTAACTGTGGCTTCTGCCACTCTCCCCACGCCAGTAATTTCCCTGGGCATCTGCGCGCAAGCCCGCAGGAAGTCTGCATGGCTTGCCATGTCCACGGCCTCATGAAGGTGGATCACAAGGCGCACACCCTAACTTTGCCGTGGGGCGCCACAATTCCCTTCAAGGAAATGGATTCCTGGTTCTACCTCAACCTCGACAAAACTCATAAATTAAACCACCCCGTCGAGGGACATCCTGTCTCTGGGCCCAACGGCGCCTTGGGCAAGGACGCTCCGCCCATCACCTGCCTTAGCTGCCACGAGCCCCACCACTCCACCGTTGCCAACCTCATCCTTCCGAAATACAAGAACCCCACGTCCCTCTGCTTGTCCTGCCACGTGTTCCCTAGTTGAATTCTGTTTTATTCAAGCCGGTGCCGGGCTTCAGCGCACGAGGAGAGTATAATCCGGCAAAGAGACCTGCTTCTGTTCCCGCTGGAGGTTAAGACAATTGAGTAAGAATACGTTTCCCCAACTTGCTGCTGCAATTTTTCTTATCGAAAGCCTTCATACGCAAGATACGCTGTTATGACAAAGGCGACCGCACTTAGCCACATCGGGACCTGCCAGCCGGCAATAACCACCGCCCATTTGAAGATGAGCCGCAAGACGTGAGCGACCGCGACGGATAAGTCACTCCAACCGAGTCAGATGAGTACCGAGACGGACCCACCTGGCTGTTCAACTCTTGGTAAACGCCGAAGAGGGAGATGTGGCGCCGAGGATGAAGTTGCTACGTAGCCTACCCAGATTTCACTGCGTCCCTAACACGAGCCAGAGAGGATAGGCCATAAGTGACAGAGCGGCGCCAAAGAGGAAGAGGGTAAAAAGCGACCGTTTGCGGCTTCTAGGAAATGAACGTGCGTGTTGATTCCAACCATTCTTAAGGGCACGGTTGATAGACGTGGCAAATCCTGATTCCGTCCATTTGCGGAATGACTTTTGGTCTTCTTGATTCAAGTGCGGACGAGCTTCACGAATGATAAGGACCATTGTCCCAATCGCCGCGGAGAATAGACAGAGGGATGCGGTCAAGAATAAATATTCCATTCACGGATTGTAATCGAGTTTGGTTAACCAGTCTGCCTAGACTGACTGCACCCTCATTTAGACAAATGCCTTGCAACTGTGCGAAATGGGACTTCATACCTTCCATCTCGATGTCATGCTCGGGGCATGTTGCATAGGAAAGGCAAGAGAGAACCCGACGACTCGACATATGTCCGTATCAAGAAGGAAATGGCACGGCCGCGCATGGCCAAGTCGGCAAGAATAGCGGAACGGAACCTCAAAAAGGGTGGCCACGCTGAGGTTACAGTGACAGCCAAAGACGTCGACCGCGACAATTAAGCTAAGACAACCAACCAATTCGGCGCGAGACGGTCGAGCTAGTCCAAGTAGATATCCCTATTTCATATTGGCGTCCCGCAGGAGTTTGGTCCGCCGTTCTTCGTATTCCTCGCTTGTGATCTCGCCGGCGGCATATCGCCTTTGCAGGAGCTGCAAAGGCGATTGCATTTGCCTGTAGGTAGTCCGCCTCACTGGCATCATAAAGGAAAAGAACACGATCCAGAGGAAGATCCAGAAAAACCACCAATACCAGTGCATTCCCCAAAGGTAGTTCATAGTCGGAACCTCCTTTTTACCTTACAAACACAGCACGCACCTTCAGCCTCCATGTTAGAATCAGCCGCTTTTCCTGACTGTCCAATTACGGACACATGCGCCGCAGCCAGGCCCGCGCAGGAAGTGGTGAATGCTTGGGGAGCAAGTGTCAAAGCGGGCAATGCCGCTCCCTTGACCCCACAGTTCAAGACTTTATTTGAAACGGCCCGCCGTTACCGAGACGCTAAAAGTGTGGGCGACAACCACCGCAGATATAATGTGCTAGAAGCGCGAGAAGATGCCGAAGAGAAGAGCACCCTACAAGGGTTTGCGGAGGCATATAGATGTTGGACAAGGAAAACAGCCAATCGTCGAAGGCTGACAGCCAGCCGTACCCTACCGCGGCGCTCGCTTCACGCCTTGGAATCGTTCTTAATCTGCCTTATCAATTCTTCGACATCGAACGGAAATCCTTCGTGCTTGACGCCGGGTTGTAATCTAACCATCGGAATGGTCGCGACAATCTTGAAGACAACCTCATCAGGTTTGCCGTCATGTATCCAAGGGAATTCAAAATGTCCGGCCTCGGCCACGTGTTGCAACATTCCGAGCATCGATGCCCGGCTAAAGACCGCGCTAACATCTGCCCCGGGTTTACATGCGCGTTTATAGAGGTCGATGCTAATCGCACCCTGTTGACCGGGGTGACGTGCTTGAAAATCATTTTGCATCGCCCAAACGCTTTTAAGGTCAGCGGGCTCAACGGCTGGAACCAGACCGTCCTTGGGCCAAGAGCTGTCATCCAGAGGATTGAAGTTCGCCTCCTCCATAGCCCCTCCTGACGCCCCAATCCTACTCTTATCGTTGGTGTTTCGGAAGAGTGGCCTTGGCGCGACACCCGGCCGTGTTCGGCGAACACTAAGGCTTGACCAAATTCTTGTGCGGTATTGGACAGACGCACCTTTCCCGACTCAGTATAAATGTCTTTTAAGGAGGCCGACATGGCTGATACAGGAACAGCAAAGTCTAAATCCGGCAACTTGGACGAGAAAGAGCAGCAACGGGAAGAGCGCCGCACAAGCGAGCCAATCGAAAAACAAGAATTAAACAACATCGAGGTGGAATTGGACGCGGAAGAGAAGCAAGCAGAAGAGGGGCGCCAGACAAGAGAGCGAATCGAAAAACAAGATTTAAATCAAGGTATGGATACGGGGACCCATGATTCTACGCGCCGCGGGATCCACTGGGGGCCGGCATATCAGGTCCGGAGCACTACGAGTCGCAAAAGCCAGAAGAAAGACGAGCCAAACAAAACGTCCAAAGAAAAAGAGAAGAAATCCACCCACTAGTTATGGCGTAACCGTTTGCTTCTTTCCGTATTGAAGCGTGAGGCGTACCTATTTGCACGGAGCTTCACCTCCTCTTGTAAGGGTGCCCTTTCTCTTGTAATCCCGCGAAAAATTGGAACGTGCGCTCAGTCGAGGAAGGGCAGCGAATCTTTCTTGAAGGCGTTCCTGGCGATTTGTCGGACGTCGCAATTGGCCTCTAGCAGTGTCTATCTCTGGCGGGATCCCACATGTCCGTAGCGTGCAATAGACTTGCTGGCAACAAATCACCATTTGAAGGAAAATGTGGTGCTACGGGGCGCTGTTTGCACTCTGATCTCCTCGAAACGCGCTGCCTATGGCTGACTGCATGATGCGTTCCGTTTCGGCCGGATCTGGCGGGCATGCGATGTAATCGAAAGCTCCAGCGCGGAGAGCGGCGATGTAATGGTCCCACTCAGCGAAACGAGAAAGTACCACGACTGGAGTGGGTTTCACTGCCGCGACCACGTCCCGGAAATCACCATCCGGCAGAGTGTCATAGCAGAACACAATACTGAACTTCCCTTTGGCCAGAACATTTCGTGCTTCGTCGAATTTCTTGCAGCCGAATGAGCTTAGACCACATTTGTTCATCGTTGCGCTAATCTTTTCATAATGTTCCGTGTCGGGCGAAATCACCAAAACGTGCTCATGGTTGATCATGTTGCTTACCTCTACGTTCCTGCAGGCCATTCAGGCCTGCGCAGCGCTCCGCGTTGTGGAAAGGTCTTCACCCATTGAAAAGCGTCCCGTGCACTAAATGCGCAGACTGACTCAGTCGTGCAGCACCACACTCAGGAGGGAATCGTTGACGCGAATCTCGCCGGCGTACTGGATAAAACCCAGTTTCCTGAATTTGTTCATGAAGAAATTGACTCGGGACCGCGTCGTGCCAATCATCTCCGCCAGCATCTCTTGCGATACTTTCGGAAGTGTCTTTTGAGTCTGCCCCGGCGTCTTCTAATCCCCCATCGTAGTCAATGTGGCCCTTCTTTCTGAATCGATTCATGAAGAGATTGACTCTCGGGCGCGTAGTCCCGACCATCTCTGCCAGAACCTGGTGACTTAGAACGGGAATCTCAACAACCGCTGGACCCTTTCTGTCCAGATGGGCCAGCCGCAGAAGCACGCGCGCGAGCCGCTGTTCTGCAGAGGAAGTCAGCAGGTGGGCCACATGATCCTGGTAGTTCTTAACACTGGACAGAAGATAGGCCACAAGCGAATTTGAGGTCTTGTTCTTTCTGCGAAGCATTTGGAGCATCTTCGCTTTCTTGATAGTCCGTATGGAGCTGGCGGTCAATGCGACAGCGGTGGACATACGCAAGGGATAGCCCGCAAGGCAAAGCTCGCCAAAAAAATCATGCGCGCCCAGGATGGCAGTAACGGCCGCTGGCTGATGTTTCGTTCGAGTGGTGAGCCGCACACCTCCTTCTTGAATGTAGAAAAGCGTGTAGGCAGGTGAACCTTGTCTGTAGATGTTCTGTTTGTTCCGATAATGCGAGAGCTTGCCGCCCAAGTTGGCTCCTGAAGAGAAACCGCCGAGGGGGGAAGCCTTACGGTTCTTGCGTTGCATGTGTCGCTCCGTTCTTTCTGCTGGGCCGTCGGATGATCCGTTTTTGTATTGGGCGGAAGTTGTGATCAACTTTGCGCCAATCATCGATTCGCCAGCAGCTGGATGCTTAAGTGGTCTGAGTACGAGGGCATCCTTGATTGCCACTAAAGTCCGCTCCATGTCGCCAACCCGCAAGCGTTATACCGGAAATCAAAGGAGCGATTCGGTTAAAGGCCGCTTCACCATCCGCAACGCTCAGTGTGCGTGCTAGTTCGCGGAGCCAGCTTTTTGCGATCGCGGTTCATGTTCATCGTGGATTGCACTTTTGACTTTGGATAGCACATCGGGAGGAATGTTTTCCATGTGGTGGTCTTTCTTCACGTGCTCCGCGGCTTTTCTCAAAACGTCATGATCCGATTCGCCACGTATTTCGTGGCTACATCCTGGATTCACATCGCCACATTTCAGAACTTTCGCCATGAGGGAATCTCCTTATCGGGATTTCATATTTAGGGCGAAACACCATCTCGGTAGGAGCGTTCCGCCGCCGTATTCACGCTACCAATAGGATCTCCGCATGACTGTACAAAAGGGAACAGCACGCACTCCCGTCAGACTCTAAAATGTGGTGTTGGTGACGTCGACCTCGAGGACAGCCTTCCATTCTGAGCGAAACGACGAAGGGGAATCTTTGCTTCGGTCGCGAGAAAATCAGCACGTGCTGCAGATCTCCGGGTTGCTCCTGGGTCTCGGCCTGTTTTCCTACCACGTGCGAGAACTTTTCGCCTGCTGGCTTTTCTTCAGCTTGCTATTTGTTTTGCTGGTCTTACTAATTGTTGGCGGCGTGCTCGCCTGTTCCGTAGGAAAATGCGTAATCGATTGGGTTTGCACGACTCCGCGAGTGACACCGGTAGTTACGTTCAGTACTACCGACCTTCCGTTGAAAACTGTCTCGGATGGCTTGGAGCTGAAGAGAGCTGCAGCTTCTGGTTCGTAGCATCAACGGAAGGCTTCTGCCCGCGGTGCCGGACCGGAGTCACAAGGGGTTGCATGAGCATTCTAAACAGCGAACACAATCAGGAACCATTCCGATTTCCCGGAAATGCCGTGTTTCTGACTGTTGCGAACTCAGACCGATGCACCAGCCATAGGTCCAAACCGGAGGTTCCCGGTTGCTTGTGTTGTTGCGCTGGAGACTTCCCCGCAGGGCACCTATGCTTGCCAGATTTACTGGAGGAAAAATGTCCGTCAAAGTGGGCATCAATGGCTTTGGTCGCATCGGCCGCAATATCTATCGTGCGACGTTCGGAGATCCCTCAATTGAGATCGTGGCCGTCAATGACATCACCGACGCAAAAACCCTAGCTCACCTTCTAAAGTACGATTCGATCCTGGGCAATCTTTCCTACAAGGTAGCCCATACGGACGATACGATCTCCGTCAACGGTAAGAGTTTCAAGGTTTTCAAGACGAAGGATCCGGGGGATCTGGACTGGACATCGGTCGGTGCGATGGTAGTGGTCGAATCGACCGGGCTTTTTACAAATGGCGCTAAAGCGCGAAAGCATATTCGCGGATCCGTAAAGAAGGTCCTGATCTCCGCGCCCGCCACGGATCCGGACCACACGGTGGTCCTCGGGGTGAATGACGAGACTTACGATACGGCGAAACACCACGTCGTCTCCAACGCATCGTGCACCACGAACTGCCTGGCGCCAGTAGCGAAAGTGCTACACGAAACATTTGGAATCATCGTAGGCACGATGACCACCATCCATTCCTACACGAGTGATCAGAGGCTGCTCGATTCCCCGCACAAGGACCTTCGTCGGGCCCGGGCTGCGGCGCTGTCAATGATCCCTACATCAACAGGTGCGGCCAAAGCGCTCCACCTGGTGATCCCCGAACTGAAGGGCAAGCTGGACGGTTACGCCATACGCGTGCCGACCCCGAACGTGAGCGTGGTAGACCTGACGGTAATCACAGAAAAGCCTGCGACGGTGGAAGGCGTGAACGCGGCCATGAAGCGTGCTGCTGAAGGCTCCATGAAGGGCATTCTGGAGTACACCGAGGAAGAATTGGTCTCCGTCGACTTTCGAGCCAACGATCATTCCGCAATCTTGGACGCTGGGTACACCCGCGTGGTCGGTTCTAATTGCGTCAAGGTATTAGCGTGGTATGACAACGAATGGGGCTATTCGTGCCGCTGTCAGGACCTGATCAAACTTTTCGCGGCGCGGCTCTGAGGAGCAAGTTCCGCGCCGTATCTGCGAGCACGATGAACACAAACCATCGAAACCGCAGCAGGAATGTCAGAACCTATTACTATCCAGAACCGCCCAGGAGATGAGCTATGAGAATCCTTCTTGCAGTCGATGGTTCTAAATTATCCGAGGCGGCAACGCGGACCGTAATCACACAAGCCAGGCCACAGGATACCGAAGTGTACGTACTGCATGTGATAGATGTACTCTCCACACAGCTCCCTGAAATCATAGCCGCTTACCCTGGGGTGGAACACGACCGGGATGCGCAACGCAAGCCGGCGGAAGCTTTGGTTGCAAAAACCGCTGAGCTGTTGCGCGCCAAAGGCCTGAGGGTGACGACAGCTGTGGAGTTGGGCAGCCCAAAATCTAAAATCATAGACACTGCCGCAGAATGGCATGCTGACTTGATCGTGCTGGGCTCGCACGGGCGAACGGGCCTTGACCGGTTCTTGCTGGGAAGTTTGCCGGATTCTGTTTTGCGTCACGCACACTGCTCCGTTGAGCTTGTTAGGCTACCTCGTTCTGCCAAAGGCTCGAAGCGCATAAGCGCAGCAGCGAAAGGCAAAGTCAGGAGAATACTGCTCGCGATCGATGATTCCAAATTTTCAGAGGCGGCGGCGCGGCTATTGATTGAGCAAATTCGATCCCCTGAAACGGAAGTTCGAGTTTTGCATGTGGTGGAGCCACTGCCACGCCTGCTGGCACGGGGAACGCGTGGCTATAACCCGGCTCTGGACAAGCTCAAGGAAGCTCGAGCTAGACAAGCAGAGGATCTGGTAGCCAAGTTTGCAGAAATGCTCCTTAGCAATAATCTAAAGGTCACCACGGCAGTTGGGAAAGGTGATCCTAAGTCAAAGATCCTCGACGCGGCAGAACAATGGAAGGCTGAATTGATTGTTCTGGGCTCGATTGGACAGACTGGGTTGGAACGATTTTTGATGGGCAGCGTCTCGGATACCGTGGCATGCCACGCCCGCTGTTCGGTCGAGGTTGTCAGGATTCGTCCTTCACACTAAAACGCGAGGTGTAAATCGCAATGCTGTCTCAGGATAGTCAACGAGCGGACCGCAACTTTATCATAGTTCTTGAGGCGACGACCGTTCCACATGACGGCATCCAGTCAACGGCAGTATAAAGTTGACGAGCTATCGAGTATTCGATACTCAGCAGCCGTGCTTATTCGGGAACATGCGTCCTTTAGCCGAGGATCGGGGTTAGAGCGTCATAGAAAAGGAGGTCATAAAATGAGACTTTCCTTCAGAGCGATGACCGCTGCCGATGGGCTCGCTCTACAACCTTTCCCCGGTGAGCGCAATGCCTGAAGTTGGGACTACGACCGACATCGGTAAGAAAGAACGATGCCAACTTGCAACGGCTCGCTGGAATACTTGAGGCAGTTGTGATGGACCCACAATCCGATGACAAAAGGAGACTTCAAACCCGCGGGCGAAATATCGGTTCGAATGAAAACCAGGAACCAGTCCTCGGTGCACAAAGCCGATATTCTTGGCAGGATGGAAGGTAGGAAGAATTTTCGTATGCGTTTTCCTGTGCTAAAAACTACCTCAACGGACCCGGGGCGTCCGCACATCATAAGTCTGAAACTGCGCGAAATGAGCCAGCTCTTCAATTCGATGGACCCTTCTCCGTTCATTGAGAAGGATCTCGACGACGACGCGGAAGAATTCATCGTTAGCTGGGCCCAAGAATTCTCCCCTGACGCTGCACTCAAATTGCGCATCTACTTGGACCAGTGGCCGGCTGAAGATCCCAAAGAACTGATCAGGTCGGCCGTCCATAACCACTTTGCTCACCGCGCCCAAATTACCAACTTGGAGTTCAGGCGTCTCCTGAAGCAAGGGCGTACCAGTCTTTTCATCGGGCTGTTGTTCTTGTCTGCGTGTCTACTTCTCAGCAAGATGTTATTAGGCCGCGAGGCGGATACTTGGGCTGCCGTAATACGAGAGAGCCTCACGATTGCCGGATGGGTCGCTATGTGGCGCCCAATGCAGATCTATCTTTACGACTGGTGGCCTCTCCGCCGTCGGAGCCGAATTTTCCTAAAGCTGAGCCACATGCCCGTGGAAGTTGTTCAGCACGGGAAGAGTTGAGGTATTTTTTGATCGGGCTGTGGTTCGGGAGCGCTACCCGGACACTGCATTGAATGGAGGTGGGCATGGAGTCGACTGGGAGTGGCCAAACAGACGCGGGGCAGCAGCAACGGATGGCCGAACGACAATTAGAACGCGATTTCTTCGATCCTTCCCTTGAGTGGCGACGCGTCTTCGCGGAGACCTGGGGCACGTTCCTGCTGGTGCTGGTCGCTGCGGGTGGCGTCGTCGTTGCGGCGATGAGCGGCGGCAGGGTCACCCTGGGCATGATAGTAGTGGCGCCGGGAATTATGGTAATGGCGATTATTTACTTTATGGGCTCTGTGAGTGGAGCGCACTTGAATCCGGGGGTCACCCTTGCGTTCGCGTTGCGGCGCGACTTCCCTTGGAAAAGAGTCCCGGCATACCTAGTGGGGCAATTGATCGGAGGGATCAGCGCGGCCATTTTTCTTCGGACATTGTTCCGGACCGTTGGTGCGCTCGGCGCGACACTGCCGGGAAGTGGTGTGACGAGCGGGAAGGCGCTGGCGATGGAAGTCGTGCTGACAGCCGGCCTAGTGAACACGATCCTGGGTACGGCGTCCGGTGCGCGGAATACCGGCACAAACGGTGCCATTGCCGTGGGCGGGTATATTGCCCTTGCAGGACTCTGGTCGGCGCCGGTTTCCGGCGCCTCGATGAACACGGTGCGTTCGCTTGCCCCAGATCTAGTGCGCGGTGACTTCCACACGACTTGGATCTACGTCGTCGGTCCAATGTTGGGCGCCCTGATCGGAGTGGCTTTCGAGTGGATTCTCAAAAGGAAGGCATCGGCGGCGGGAAGGCTCGCTGCCCAGGGCACGCTTGATGGCAACGATCCGGCAGTGCGCGATACGTGAGTGAGAGGCGCGGCATAAATCCGCGCTCGACCACCACCGGCTAGGATGCCAACGCGAGGCCGGTGGGGCAGTACTGGCAGCCCAAGCTGTTGTCGATCACTAGCCCGTTGGCTGGATTCGTCATGCAAAAAGTAGTAGAACGATTCGTGCGGAAGCTTCTCCAGCTTGGCATCAACGGTTGGTTTCTTGCTGCTCATAGTTTCAACCTGGCCCGCCGCCCTTGGATAACCTCGTACGCGCTGCGGCGGTGTGCGGAGCGCTGAAGACATACGGTGGAAAATAGCAGCATTCTTGGCTGAATGACACCACGCGCAGGGACATGATGGACCTCTCTTCATTTCATTGGTCCCTCACACGCTCAGCACCGGGATATGCGACTCGCGAATGATCGCATAGCCACTGCCGTTGGCCCCCAAATGACCGCCGGAAGGCATGTGTCCGATGACCAGGATGTCAGCCTTCGTTTGCTCTGCCGCTCGGTTCAACATCTCTGGGACATTTCCGCTATCGATCATCACTTCGGCCTTCGTGCGCACGTCCTGCTGAAGATCGGCCATCTCTGTGGCGGCGAAGCCGAAGATCCTCTCCTTCCACACGGAGTCGACGTGGGATCCGCCAGGGCCGTAGATCTCCACGCCGGCCGTGATGTGGACGAGCGTAAGCGTCGCATCGACGGCGGCAGCCATCTCGGCGGCCCGCGACGCGGTATTGCGGCTGTGGTAGTTCAAATCAACCGCACAAAGAACCTTGCGGATGCCGAACTCACGCGTTGGTGCTTCTTCCAGGTGGGCTTCGGTCCAAACCGGACAATCACTCTCGTGTAGCACTTTCGCTGCCACCGAACCCAGCAGAAAGCGGTAGAACACGCCATGGCCATGCGTGGACATTACGATCACGTCCACCTTTTCGTTGCGAGCTGCCTGCGCGATTTCGCGGGCCGGGTCTCCTCTGAGCAACAAGCGTCTGACGGCAATCGCATCCAGCTCCGACTGCAACGATTGGTCCAGGTCCCTCTGAGCCTACTTGACGATCTCTGCATTCAAATCTCGCCCTGTGAGCTCGTGCCCACTGTCCAGTACACCTGCGGGGTAGCTCAGTGGCATCACCACATGCAGCAGTATGATCTCGGAATGAAAATGGCGAGCCAAAAACGCTGCCTGATGAGCGACCTTTAGCGAGTTGTTTGAAAAGTCAATCGGAAGAAGAATCTTATTCATTAGCATTTCCATTCTAAAATCCTATCCCTCACAAAATGCTAGCCGAAAACGAAATTCGGCGACGGAAAAAAACCGGAAGAGGAAAGGAATTGGCGAAGCGGAAATAGAGGATATTCATGTGATCACCTCATTTCCGAGGAAGTGGCCGCCGGCCTCGTTGCGTCCATGCTCAACGGGGGAGAGATAACTCTGGCTAACACCGATCGGCCTAACAAATCTGCATCTGCACAATCGAGCGCCAAGGTTCGCGCTTGAGCCGCGCTTCCGGTCGCAGTGGTGCTACGATCGTGCTTAGAGTTGTTCCGGGATCTTCTTGAAATCCGCGATTGCCCACTGGCGCTTTCTTTCGGCCATCTCCACTTTTTCATCGTAGGTTGGTAGAAAGATTCCCCGTTACGCCCCAAGCACCACGATTTGACCCTGCGCCGCGATGAGATCTTAGAGCAGTTACTCTTTCAGAAGGTAGTTGCTTGTTGACATATATATTTTCTCGGACATCAGAGGTGAGGGGTTTCACTCGGTTCTTTCGCAGAGCACGCGTCAATGAAGGCCTGCATTGCAGCTTGATATTCTTGTTTCGTAATCGTTCCCGCTTTCATCCTGTCGAACGCGTTTAGAAGATCCCGGAATACGCGATGGTCGGCCATTCCCCGTTCCTTCGCAAGATCTATCCAAGGTTTGATAGAAGCAGAAGCGCCCGTCCCTTCTAAAGTTTGGATTTCTGCAGTCATGAAATCCTCCTAATCTCAAAGAATCAAGCGCAAAGCGCGCGAAAGAAGGGAGCCCCGCCTGTAAAGCCCCAATCAAGGCTCCAGCGCCTGCACCAATCGCGTTCTTTCTCAACATTCCAATGTCAGATGTTAGGGATTGACAAGAATCCGTGCTGTTCTCTTTTGCACAGTCATGCGGAGATTCTGTTAGTACCGTGAGTACGACGGCGGAACGCACACATCAAGATGGTGCGCTTCTATTCTTGTGCTATGGAAAACAGGAGCGACCGGACCGCACACTGCCAAAGGTTTTCCTGACAGCCTTGCCAGGCACGGCCCGTACTTCGTTGTTGACAGTTGTTTTTGACGAGTAAGGAGGCAAATATTTTCTGAAAACCAGCGCGCATTCCCGATGGAGCAGAGAAGTCTGATCGCCAAAGCACATCAAATGCGAATAGCCCCTCTGATGGCCATACGATGATTTCACCCGCGCGTCAAGCACTCACAGGAGTTCAAAATGTCGCTGCCAAAAATAATGCCTCTCACAGATCCCGTCGCGCTAATTGAAGTCCACTCTTTAATATTAGAAGAAGAGCCAGTCACAGTGCCGCCGGTAGTGCCACGCGCTGTACTACCCAATAGAATCGCAGTCGTGGGGAATTATCTTCCCCGACGTTGTGGAATCGCAACGTTCACAACAGACTTGTGTGACGCGATTCATGCGGAATTTGGCGCGACTGAGCTCCTGGCACTCCCGGTTAACGACACCGAGGAGGGTTATACTTACCCCGCGAGAGTGCGATTCGCGTTGTCCCAAGATAACCTGGATTCCTACCGACACGCCGCCGACTTTCTGAATTTCAGCAATATCGATCTGGTCTGCCTGCAACACGAATATGGCATCTTTGGCGGACGCGCTGGCGGACATATCCTCGAACTGCTGCGGCGCCTGGAAATGCCTTTTGCTACGACGTTGCACACCGTACTTCGCGATCCAAATCCCGACGAACGCGCAGTGATGCAAGAAATTGCGACCCTTTCAGACCGCCTGATCGTCATGAGCCAACAATCGGTGGATATCTTGCAGGAAGTGTTCAACGTTCCGATCGACAAGATCGATTTGATTCCACACGGCATCCCCGATTTGCCTTTTACGGATCCCAATTTCTACAAGGATGGATTAGGGACGGAGGGGAAGGATGTTTTGCTCACGTTCGGCCTGCTCTCGCCCAATAAGGGCATAGAAAATGTTATCCAAGCTCTTCCAAAGATCTTGTCGCGTCACAACAATGTTGTTTACATGGTTTCCGGTGTAACTCACCCGCAACTCTTGCGACATGAGGGCGACAAATACCGCTCCTATTTACAAAACCTGGCGAAGGATCTCGGACTGGAGGCCAATGTCATCTTCCGCAATCGTTTTGTCAGTCCCCAAGAACTAGTGGAGCTGATCGGCGCCGCGGATATTTACATCACGCCTTACAAATACAAGGGGCAAGTTGTTTCCGGCACGCTTGCTTATGCCTTGAGCGCGGGCAAAGCAATCATTTCGACTCCCTACCTACACGCAATCGAACTCTTGGACGAGGAACGCGGCGCACTTGTTCCCTTTGATGATCCCGACGCGATAGCCGCAAAGACCACCGAGCTTCTGGAAAACGGCACCGCCAGGCACGCTATGCGCAAGCGCGCTTATCTATACGCGAGAGACATGGTGTGGAATTGCGCAGCGCAGAAATATATGAAGAGTTTTGGGCGCATATACAACGAGCGCTTGCGAAATCCGCGCGCCACATTTTTGGCGCAGAACACGAAAAAGACTCTCGACCGACTTCCCGCCATAAATCTGGACCACCTTCATCGAATGACAGACCAAACGGGAATCGTCGAGCATGCCGTTTTTGTGATTCCGAACTATCGGGAAGGTTACACCACAGATGACAACGCCCGCGCACTGATCGTAACCACACTTCTGGAAGAACTTGAATCCCGCGTGCCCGGAGGCTCAGCCGACTTATCGTCGCGGTATCTAGCCTTTCTGTGGATTGCGTTTGATCCAACCACCAAAAGATTCAGAAACAGCCTCAGTTACGAACGCCAATGGCAGGAGCCGAAGGATTCAGAAGACAGTCATGGTCGAGCAATATGGGGGTTGGGAACACTGCTCGGCAGATCCAAGAACGCAGGATTGCGGGGAGCTGCGGGGCGCCTTTTTGAACTCGCCGTTCCCGCAGCTGTCGAATTCAAGAGTCCCCGCGCATGGGCTTTCGCCTTGCTGGGCCTGCAGGAGTATCTCGACTCCTTCCCTGGGGATTGCTCTGCTCTGAGTGCGTCAGACGCCTTGGCAAGTCGATTGTTGAATTCCTATCGTGCCAACTGCGCCGGGGACTGGAATTGGTTTGAAAATGTCCTTGCGTATTCAAATGCGCGATTGCCGCAGGCCCTCATTCGGGCGGGCACGCGCGCCGCGAACGACGAGATGGTTTCGGCGGGACTTGAAGCGCTGAATTGGCTGGCTACGATTGAACGTTGTGAGATGAAGGGCCATTTCGTGCCGATCGGATCACACGGCTTCTATTCCAAGAATACGGAGAAGGCCCGGTTTGACCAACAACCAGTGGAAGCCTGTTCGGTCGTGTCCGCATGTTTGGAGGCGTATCGCTCAACAGGGAAGGGACGCTGGCGCAAAGAGGCTTGGCGCGCTTTCAATTGGTACCTAGGTGACAACGATCTTCAGATCGCGCTCTATGATGCGACTAGCGGCGGTTGCCGCGACGGCTTGCACCCCGACCGAGCAAATGAAAATCAAGGCGCGGAGTCTACGCTGTCCTTTCTGATGGCTCTCCTGGAAATGCGCAAGTTGGAAGAAGCTGACGGCATGGAGCCGGCACTAGAGAGCTGGACGATCTCGTCTCAGTCTTAGAAGAATTTCAAGAAAACGATTGTATCCATGCGCTCTGGACGCCTATGAACGCCACAATGGCACAGTACGAAACGCTATCAACACCGTTTTCAATGTTGACGCAACGCTTATTACAGGTGGTTCAACCCTTTTGCTTTGCCGAGTGGAAGAAACTGCAGCAACTCGGCGGTGGTTTAGCTGCAGAGCTGGAAATCGTCGGTGCTCATGTTGCCACCGAGCTTGTAGCCGGTGAAGGCTATGTTGAACCGGCAAAGCGGTCAGCGGTCCCCCTGATTTACAATTTTCGACACCATTTTCATTGGGTGGAAAATGCGCTAGGGAAGACACTTCCGACTGACCGATTAAGCTTGCCGGCAAGAACCTACTAACGTGCTGGATGTACTGTGCAATTAGGGACAGGCTGGCTTTATGCGGACCGTTAATATCCACACATGGTTGAACCTTTCGAAATTTTTCGAGTTAGCAGCGGCGATCAACCTTTTTGGGTGAAAACAGAAACAGCTCTTGACCGGGCAACAACACGAATCGAAGAACTAGGTGCCACGAATCCGGGCGAGTATCTCATCTATTGCAGTGGGAGTGGCGACGAAATCTCGGTAATTACCGGTCGTTAGTGATTTATGCCGGAATATAAGAGCGACGCAAAATGCGCGGTCGATCTTCCGCAACGCCTCTCGCTGAATGTGGCATTCGTCCACAAACGAATGGGAATACTTCATGCGATCAAATGCTGTGGCGTATAGACAACTACGTTGGCTTTCTTGAGTTGCGTTATGGCGGATGCAGCACTCCGCAGGTCGAGAATTTCGTCCGTTTCAGCCGACGAGACTAATAGCTCTAAGAAACGGCTAACAATTGCCCGTTCAGCCTCGGCAATGAGCGCCTCCAGCTTGGCCTCTTCGGTTTCAAGCAAGGCCTCGACGTAGGGCCGCTAGGTTGTAGGGATGTCAACACTAGGCGCTGTCCCCTTTTAGACAGTTCTCCGGAGACCTTGTTGATAGCGTTGTCTTTTAGGCGACGCTCGTGGTTGCTACAAGAAGATTTCGGTTCATTCGTCTCGGCGTCAGTGCGTTTCTCCCAGGACAAAGAAAGTTGTAAAACCCGGAGACGCTCCAGGAGACTAAACCAATTGGGTAGCTATAGTGCGTTTCATTGGCTAATCGTTGTCGCACTCTTGGGATACTTATTAGCATTGGTGAAGGTTGCCAGATCTAGACCCGTTTCCAAGCCGGGCAAGGATTCAAAAACGTGGCTGATAACACAATTGGCGATCGCCTGGCTGGGTGTGCTCCTTTTCGGATTTCTCGCGCTCGTGCAACTCGCAGCGAATGCCTACCGCCAAGGCGGGCTAGAAAATCCACAACCCGGCAACCTGGTTCATAGGGTCGGATATTTAGTTGGATGGCTAATTACAGTTTTAGGCGTGCCGCTCCTATGCGCCCTAAGTGTCCGACGGGCACGAAGTTTAATGCATAAATGGAAGGCGGGGTGAGCCAACAGTATCGTCCGGCGAACCCCTAACCCCGCAAGAAGGAGCTCTTCTTTAGCCTCCACGCTGGCGTGAAGATGCGCTGCAGGGGTGTTTCTCCTGGGGCGCCAAAAGTGTGCAATATTGAACAGTCTGGCCGCCGTGAATTTCTGTAGCATCTGCTGTCTTTGAAGCAACTGTGAGCGGCAAACGCTGAACCCGACTCGTGACAGCGAGTGCCGAACGTCTGGATGGGAAAACTAGAACGATGGGTGCTCAAGATCTCGCAGGGTTCGGCAATCGGCCACGGATCACGTCCCGCTTGGTGCGGATAGACGTCATGAACTGGTGCGTACTGTTTGGAGACGCGGCAATGGAGTGCGCTCTCCTGGATGAGATAGAGCCGGGTGATTCCAAATCTTTGAGCCACGCCTTGACGCGCGTTTGCGACAGGTCCCGAGCAGTGGCGGCGGTGGGCTCATGACGGCAAATTCCAGGGCCTTTGGACGAAGCCGTCTCTTCCAAGTGTTATGCCTTCTCGCTTTCGCTGCCTCCGCTTTCGGCCAAGCTCCCCAACAGGTTGTCGACAAGAGCCCGCAGTCCGCGACCACACCCCCGGCCAGCGCGCCCGCCTCAGAAGCCTCCAAGTATGTTGGCGCGGAAACCTGCAAGACCTGTCACGCCGATATGCCAACAAAAGATTTCTACAGCAACTACGAATCTTCCCCGCACTTCGTAACCACCCTCGAAACCAAAAAGGGCCCGGAATGGCAGGGCTGCGAAGCCTGTCACGGTCCCGGGGCAGCTCACGTTGCGGGCGGCGGCGACAAAACTAAGATCTTTACCTTCCAGGATGTTTCTACCAAGGAAATCGACAACCGCTGTATGAAGTGCCATGCCGGTGGCACCGAACACATGAATGCCATCAACTCGGTCCACGCACTGAACGACGTCAGCTGCATCTCCTGTCATTCACCTCACCACGCGCAGACCAAAGAATTTCTATTGATTAAGGCTCAGCCCGAGCTTTGCTACGGATGCCATCTCCAGCAGAAAGCCCAGTTCAACATGCCGTTTCATCATCGCGTGAACGAAGGGTTGATCCAGTGCACGGATTGCCATAATCCCCACGGCACAGTGCGCCCTAAGCAGGTCCGGACTTCCTCCGCGCAGGATCAAATCTGTTTCAAGTGCCACACCGACAAGCAGGGCCCTTTTGTCTACGAGCATGCGCCCGTGAAGGTCGATGGATGCCAGTCGTGCCACATGATTCACGGAGGACCCAATCCGCACATGCTCAAACTAAGCAACGTCAACCTGCTTTGCCTGCAGTGTCACACGGCTTCCTCCTTCAGCGCAGCGCCGGGTGCTCCTTCGTTCCATAACCAAGCGAGCTTTTTCCAGTCTTGCGTGTTGTGTCACTCGCAAATTCACGGCTCCAACTTCGACGCGACCTTCTTCAAGTAGGAGCGCTATTTCGGCTATGCATACAGCACGCGAGCCCGGATCGAATGAAAAAGGAGGAAGGCTATGAAAGTGCGTCTTGCGATTCACGCAACCCCTTTCGTCCTCTCTATCCTTGCCCTGTTCCTTTCGCCTGCGGCTCGCTCGCAAGACACCTCCGCCGAGCCCAAAGGAATTACTTCGGGGGATTACAATATCCAGCAGACCATCGAATTCGGCTACAGGTCGAGCAACATCAACGGCAACCTGAACACCTACAATACCTTCGAGAACCTCGGTTCGGGCGTCCGCCTGTTCGATTACGATTTCCAGATGCGCTCGATCGATCACAATGGATTTCTTTTCGACAGCCTGACGTTCAGCAACTTCGGATATGGCGGTGATCCGAATGACGTGACGCGCCTGCGCATTCAAAAGAATAAGTGGTATGACTTCCGAGTGCTCTTCCGCCGCGACAAAAACTTTTGGGACTATAACCTCTTCGCAAATCCGCTGAACCCGGCCGCACTGAACCCACCGGGGTCTTTGACCACCGGCTGCTACGTCGGTCCTCCTACGGCAGGTTTTCCGCAAGGCGCTCCAGCGTATTGTTCCAACCCCGCCGTAGCGCAAAACAAATCCCTCGCGTCGCTCTATCTTGTGCGCCGCATGCAGGACTACGATCTAACGCTGTTTCCGACGTCCAAGGTGCGCTTCCGGTTGGGCTACTCCCGGAACCGCGATGAGGGGCCAGGTTACTTCACCACCGATGGAGGCACGATATCGGCCTTCAATGAAACGTACAGCTATACGACCAATTCCTATCGCGCGGGCGTCGATTTCCGCGTCCTGCCACGAACCACAATTTCTTTCGACGAGTTCCTTAGCTATTTCAAGCAGGACAACGTCGTCCTCGATAACCCCGCCGTCAATCCGCAGAATTTCGGATACGTTCTCGCGAACCCCACAGGGGTCGGTACACCGAACGGCACACCGGTGGACCTCGGAAATATCTGGAGTACACTGACACCCGCCGAAGCCTTGCCCTGCGCGACTCCGATCGTCGCCGGCACGGTCAATACGGCTACGCCCACCTGCAACGGATTCTTGTCCTACAGCCAGGTAGGCAATCCGCGGAACTTTATGCCCACCGAGCGGTTGCGCTTCCAATCGAACTACTTCAAGAATCTCGAGATGTCGGGCTCTGTCGGTTACAGCACCAGCAACAACACGATCCCGAATTTCCTCGAGACGGTGAACGATTGGACTGCGCGCACAGCCACGCGCGGAAGCACGACCGGCGGCCCGGCAGATGCAAAGCGCGTCTCGGTGAACGCGGATTGGTCCGGTGTGTATTCCGTGACAGAAAAATTCCGGATCCTCGATACCTTCCGTTATGACAACTGGCGCATTCCAGGAATGTGGGCGCTCGACGAGACCAATATTTTTGGTACTGGGTATCCCGGGCTGACGGGATTGCAACAGAGTCAGGCCGTTTTCAACGCTACGAACTGTCCACTGGATTCCAATGCGGTGACGTGCCCGTATCACTCGGCGAGCTCGGCGGCCGATGTCACCACCGGGCTAGCCTCTTCGTTTCTGGGTCAAAACCTCAAATCAAACACGTTTGAGCTTCAATACGACTTCACCAAGCGCTGGAGCGCGTACATCGGGTATTTGTACACCAATCGAATCATTGCCCAGTACAGCGATACGAATGACACGGAGTTGATCTATTTCCCGGGTGGTGCCACCGCATCGCCCGCAAATGATTTTCTCGCCGCCCGCGGCAGTTGCGCGTACGTTGCCGGCGCTCTCCCCACCGGCTGCACTCTCAATGCCAACGGCTCCGTGACTTACGTTCCTCCTCCGTCGGCTAGCCCAGTTCGCAGTCTTACCACCATCAACGAAAATGCCTTGCTACTTGGAGTCGTTGCGCGCCCCATCGATACCTTGCGCATCACGGCCGATCTGCAGTTCGGTTACAACGACAACTCCTATACCCGCATCGATCCACGGCAGGTGCAGTCCTACAAGATCCATGCGAATTACAAACCGCGTCCGTGGGCGATTATCGATGGTGCAGTGGAGATTCATGAAAATCGCGATAATGTTTTTACCGTGGACAATCTGGAGCATGACCGCTCGTACAGTTTCTCCACCCTGCTCATGGCGAATCAGCGTCTGTCCGTCGATTTCGGATACAACTACTGGAACGTCTACACCCAGGCGTTAATCTGTTTTCCGTATTCCACTTCCTACACCAATCCCGCGCCTCCTCCCTCCACGCTTCCTGTGTCTACGTTCCCTCCCGGCGTTCCGTTGCTGCCGACCGGTCCCGCGTGTCCGATCGCGGCCGCCTCCTCGCCTCTGGGCGCGCTCTCGACCTACAGCAGCTCGGATAATTTTGCGCACGCCGCCTTGATGTGGAAAGTCACGAAGCGGGTGACCGCGACCCTAGGCTACGGCGGCAGCTTTGTCCGCGGCAACACCATTTACCTGAATCCACTCACTCCTTCTGGCACCCTCGACTTCAACTTCCAACGCCCTTACGCGTCCATCGCCATCGATATCTATCGCGGACTCATCTATAAAATGGCTTGGAATTATTACGGCTTCAACGAAACCGGGAACACGAATCCATATGGCCTGGCGACAATTCAGTCCCAGGATTTTAACGGAAATAATGCCACATTCTCACTCCGGTATTCATTCTGAGCGGAGCGCAGCGTGGCCCGCTGCGAAGTGAGTTGTGCGATCTCTGTCTAAAATGTGGCAAGGGCGGCAACAGACGAGTCGCATCAGGGACAACAGGAGCTATTTCAGCGCGGACCTAAATGTTAGCTTGAAAAGTGTGCACTATTGAACAGTCCAGATACAGTGAACCCTTATAACATCACCCACTTTCGGGAATGGAGCTCAAAGATGAAGAAACTCAATGTGGAAGTCTTTTTCACCGCTGTGGCAGCACTCGTCGTCTTGTTTGTTCTTGCGTTACCGGCGCAAGCGCAAGACGCATCGGCTGCGCTCTACAAATCAAAGTGCGCGGCGTGTCACGGTCCGGACGGAACCGGTTCGGCAACGGGGAGGACGATGGGCGCACACGATTTTGGCTCTGCCGACGTACAGAAAATGTCAGACGCGGAGCTTACCACGATCATCACGGACGGAAAGAACAAGATGCCGGCTTACGGAAAGTCTCTGAAAGGGGAACAGATTAAAGGGCTAGTGGCTTACATCCGCACGTTCAAAAAGTAAGCTTCATCGCCGTACAAAGCGGCAGATGTTCTTGTCCTTGCTCAAAATCGGTCGTGCGGGGAGAAGGGTGGCACCGCTTGCTGAAAAAGACGCGAAGTACAGAATGGAGCATGATCGTGTGGAGGGAGACCAGTGCTTGAAGAACGCAGAAAAATGACTTTCGAGAAAAGGAGTTCATGAGGATGAAGATTTATATGGTCCCCACCGACCGGTGGTACATCGAACGCACCGTCTGGTTGATCGCCGGAGTGGTTCTGTTAGCTAGCACAGCGATGGCATTACTGATGAATCGGCTGTGGATCCTGGGAGTCATTGCGACGGGGCTCCTTTCCATCAATGTTGCTTTTACGGGCTTTTGCCCGTGGGCAGTGTGCTGCGTTTGCTTGGCTTCACGCCAATGCTCGGGTCAAAGAAACCGACGCGCTGGAACCTATACTTCATGCAGACAGACAGACGGTATCTTGAGCGCCGCATCTATCTTGCAGTGGGATTCAATATCTCCGTCGCGTCAGCGCTGGTGCTCGTTTACAGCCCATGGCTCACTCTGTTCACGGCCTTCGTTGGTGGTGCGATGGTGTGGTTCGCCGCGACTGGTTTTTGTGCGATGGCGAATGGACTTTACTGGCTAGGCGCCGAGCCGCGCTTGACGCCAGAATCGCTTCCTTCGGCTCGCAGCACGGAATGTCCAAAGTCGGGTGAGTGTTTTGGTGGACATGCAATCTTGGCGCGAAGTGAAGGCGTTCGTTTTACTGAGCCACCGGCAACGGCATCTCCTTCGACCTAGCGCCCATATTCTCGACTCGAGCGAACTCCCGGAATTAGGGCCGAAGGATCGGGTAATGGGGTAAAAGGTTGTAAGAGGGGTCTTCAACGCGGATGAGCATGCAAGATGGATATAGACGGCGTTTGTGAAAACAAAAAGGGAAGTTGCGATTGAGAGAATCGTCATTGGTTGAAAGTAGATGATGGGGCGTGCTCTCAAACCCTTGAGAGGTGCAAGTATGGAAGCATTGCGCAGCCCACTGCCTAAGGCTTTGAAGTCTCGCGGCGTGTCCCGCCGCGAATTTGTGAAGTTCTGCAACTTGATGGTGGCCACGCTGGCGCTCCCACCAAGGTATCTATCAGCTGTCCAAAAGGCCCTCAGTCAGACGACACGTCCGATTCTGGTTTGGCTCGAATTTCAAGACTGCGCGGGCAACTCCGAATCCATGCTGCGCACGAGCAATCCAACTGTTACGGAATTCGTGCTGGACCTCTTCTCTTGGGAATACCACGAATTGATCATGGCGGGGGCGGGTAAGCAGGCCGAAGATGCACTCGAACGAGTGGTCCGGGAGCACAAAGGTGAATACATTGCGGTTGTGGAAGGCGCGATCCCAACCGCAGATGGTGGTGTGTACTGCATGATTGGCGGCAAGACCGCTCTCGAGATTGCACAGCACGTTTGCACGAATGCGGCAGCGAACATCGCGGTCGGCGCTTGCGCCTGGGACGGAGGCCTGGTTCGATCGAACCCAAATCCGACCGGTGCCGTGGGGTTGCAGGAGGCTGTGCCCGGCTTGAACGTCATCAATTTGGGCGGCTGCCCGCACAATCCGGCCAATACTGCGGCAGTCCTTGTCCACTATTTGACGTTCCACCAAATGCCGGCTCTCGACCAATACAATCGGCCGCTGTTCGCCTACGGCAATATCATTCACGATCAATGTGAGCGACGCGCTCATTATGATGCCGGCCGTTTTGTTGAGGAATGGGGCGATGAAGGTCACCGGAAAGGTTACTGCCTCTACAAAATGGGCTGCAAGGGCCCCGAAGCCACCTACAACTGCCCAACGGTCCGCTGGAATGACGGAACCAGTTGGCCCGTAAAATCGGGCCACGGATGTATCGCTTGCGCTTCGCATCGCTTCTGGGATACCAAGTCACCATTCTACAAACGACTGCCTTCGGTCCCGGGTTTCGGTGTGGACGTCGACGCCGGAAAGCTTGGCCTCTGGTTAACGGGTGGTATGGCGACGGCTCTAGGCCTCCACGGAATCGCCAGCGCCGCGCGGGCGCAAGCACGCCCCCGCGGGGAAGAGCCAAGGGGAGGCCCGACCGAGATCGCCCGGGATGGCGCCGTGGTAGAGCGCGAAGGGCCGCCGAAGAAAGAATGACGGCAGCTGGCTCGGCCGTTTCGTGATCGTCTGCGCGGCTGGACCAAGATAGGACAACGTCGTGCCGAAAAAAACTTCGCCAGCATCGGCTCTGGCTCGGCTTCCCGAAACCGGGCTGGTCCGGACGTATGTGTGGGAGAAGCCGGTACGCATCTCGCATTGGCTGATGTTCTTCGCGTTTGTCTCCCTTTCCTTCACCGGCCTCTATATGCATCGCCCCTTCCTGCTCGCCGTGGGCCGGGAACCATTCCTCATGGCCAAAATGCGGTTCGTTCACGTGGTCTCCGGATTCGTGCTGATCGCCGCAATCGCGTTACGCGCGTACTGGTTTTTCAAGGGCAATTTTTGGGCCAGATGGTCTTCGTACGTCCCCATCCACCGCGAGCAATGGCAGGGCATGGGATCGATGCTTGAGTTTTACCTGTTCATGCGATTCAGTCCCGGGCATCGGGTAGGCCACAACCCGCTCGCCGCCTTCTCCTATGTCATCATCTACCTGCTGATCGTCGTCGAGATCTTGACGGGGTTGGTCCTCTACAGCCAAGTGTTGGGAAATTCCGTCTTGCATCGTTTCACGGATTGGCTCCCGCTGCTCATCGCTCCGTCCTACCTGCGCCTGATTCATTATTCTCTGACCTTCGTTTTCTTCGCGTTCGTCATGTTCCACGTGTATGCCTCGGTTCTCGTTTCCCTCGAAGAAGAAAACGGTCTCCTCGACAGTATCTTCTCCGGATGGAAATTCATGCCTGCCGGCGAGTTGCGCCGCGAGATCGCCGCGATCCCCGAGGCCGGGCGCTTCGCCAAGCGTCACGAACTATTGCCGCGCGGGACACCCGAAGAGGAGCGCGCAGGAAGCGTGCCTAAATCCCGGCCGGGTCCCGGCCCGCTGGCCCTCTATCGCAACTGGATCAGTTTCGCCGGCACAGGCATCGTCGTCATCGGCGTGCTCGTATTCGCCGTGCTAATGGCTTATCACACAATTGGAGGCGGTGCTCTTGTTCAGCCTTACGGCGACCTGGTAATTTTCTTTCTGCCGCCCGTTTTCGTCTTTGTCGGCATCGCGGTCATTTTAGTAGGCATGTACGTTCAGTGGATCCTCTGGCGGATGCACAAGCCGTTGTCGTTCGCGCGTTACCCCAAGTGGGACCTCAACCTCGCGAGCGAGAGAAAGGCTCTCCTGACTGTCGCGATCGGGGCGGCGATTATTTCGGTTCCGGCGATTTATGGAAGCGGTCAAGCCTATCTGTACACGGATGCCGTGCCTTTCTGCGGCGCCGTTTGCCATTCCATGACCCCGGAGTACAGCACCTATCAACGTTCCCCGCACGCACGCGTGGCTTGCGCGCAGTGCCATGTCGGACCCGGTGCGACCGGATACCTCGAATCCAAAATTCGCGGCATGGCGGAACTCGTCCAGACCATCCAGAACGACTATCCCCGGCCTATACCCGTGCCGGTCACGGCGTTGCGCCCCATACGGGCCAATTGCGAGAAGTGTCATTGGCCGGCCAATTTCTTCGGCTCGCGCGAGTTGCACCGCGTACACTTCCTGTCCGACGAGCAGAACACACGCTGGGAGATCTACATGTTGGTCAGAATCGGTGGCGGCGGGCATGCGGACGAGTCCCGCACGGGAATTCATTGGCATGTTGCCACCAAGGTCGAGTACGTGGCCAACGATCCGGGAAGACAAACTATTGTTTGGGTCCGAGCGGTCGATCCAAAGACCGGTGCCGCCAAGGTGTATACCTCCCCGGCGCAAAAAGCGACCGCATCACCGGTAGGTGAGATCCGAACGATGGATTGCATCGACTGTCATAACCGCCCGAGCCACATCCTCCAGGCACCCGACCGTAGCGTCGATCAGGCGCTTGCCGATGGAGCCATTGATCCATCTCTTCCCTTCGTCAAGCAGCAGGGCGTGGCGGTCCTTACAGCGAGTTACACGAACCGTGAACAGGCCAGGCGGGAAATCGACAGCGCGCTGCGCGGCTATTATCAGAAGAGCTATCCTCAGGTCTATGCTGGAAAGCAGAAGGCGATCGAGGGCGCCATCGCGTCTCTGCAAACAACGTACGACCACTATTTCTTCCCTTCGATGAAAGTCCGTTGGGACACCTATTTCACCAACGACACGCACTTCTATTCGGCAGGGTGCTTCAGATGCCACGACGGCCAGCATAAAAGCGTGGACGGAAGTGTCATACCCTCCGATTGCAACACGTGCCACACGATTGTGGGGCAGGGCAAGACCGGAACCGTGCAATTCGCCAAGGATACGCAGGGGATAACCTTCAAACATCCGGTCGACATAGGTGGGGTTTGGGCGCAGCAGGCGTGCAGCTCCTGCCATACAGGAGGATCATTATGATCGATTCATCCACAAAACCTGCGCGGTCCACGAAGTGGATCCGTGCCGGCCCACTCCGGCTCTGCACGTCGGACACCTGTTGTCGTCGGGCCGAGATTTCAGGAACAGAGCAGCTTAGGGGGTGCATATGAACGGAACTCGAGCGTTGAGGGTTATTGCTTTTATGTCGATCTCCATCGGCGTCGGTATCCTCAGCCGCCCAGCATGGGGATTCGTCATTTTCGGGATCCTGGTGCTGATCGACAACTTTGTCTTCAAGAGCCAGCCGATGCCGCCGCGTCCGGCCGTTTCCGATCGAGAAGTCACAGAGACGTAGCGCCGCTTCTCAGCCGCCAAATCGCCGTTTGCCGGCTTCTGTCATCGGTGCCGGGCTTTCGGGCGGTTTTCCGGCGGACGATGTCGTATCGGCAGGGATGGCGGCAGGGCCGTCGCTTAGGCGGTCGGAAGGTTCGCGCGCGACACGGTACTGGAGTTGGACGATTCCGGCTGAGACAAGGAATCGCTGCGTAGTCGCGAAGCGTGGGGAGGACAGCATGGCGCGGATTGTGGTTGATCCTGTAACGCGTATTGAGGGGCACCTCCGTATTGAAGCCCAGGTGGACGGCGGCGTCATAACGGACGCGTGGAGTTCCGGGACGATGTTCCGAGGAATTGAATTGATCCTGCGCGGCCGAGACCCTCGGGAGGCTTGGATCTGGGCGCAGCGCATCTGCGGTGTCTGTACCATGGTCCATGCGTTGGCCTCCGTGAACGCGGTGGAGGACGCACTGGGCATCGAAATTCCTGACAACGCTCGCCTGGTCCGCAACATCATTGCGGCAACACAGACGATTCAAGATCACGTCATCCACTTCTACCATCTGCACGCGCTGGATTGGGTGGATGTGGTCTCCGCCCTGAAGGCGGATCCAGCGAAGACCTCCCAGTTGGCACAATCGATCTCCGATTGGCCGGTGTCGAGCACAAAGTATTTCAAGACCGTTCAGGACCGCGTCAGCGCCTTGGTTGCCAGCAGACAATTGAGTCTTTTTGGTTCGGGTTATTGGGGGCATCCCGCCTATCGGCTTCCACCCGAAGCAAATCTCATGGCCGTCGCGCATTACCTCGAAGCACTTCAGTTCCAAAAGGAGTTTATCCGCATTCACGCGGTGCTCGGCGGCAAGAATCCCCATTTGCAGACGTTTCTCGTCGGCGGCATGGCCACTTCGCTCGACCCGAACGAACCGAACGCCACCGTGAACCCGGAGCGAATCGATTTCTTATTGCAAGTGGCGAAGTCCGCTCATTCCTTTGTCAATCAGCTGTATATTCCAGACGTGCTCGCCGTCGCCGGCTTTTACCCCGATTGGTTCGAACGCGGCGAAGGACTGGGAAATTTCATGTCCTACGGCGCCTATCCGCATGGCAGCATTAAAGATCCGGCGGATTTCTTCCTGCCACGCGGCATCCTCCTGAATCGCGACCTTTCCAAAGTCTACCCCGTGGATCCAGGGAACATTACCGAGTACGTTGCCCACTCCTGGTACGAGTATATGGAAGGAAATCAAGTGGCGAAACATCCCTACGAAGGGGAAACGATCCCGAGATACACCGGTCCCAAGCCTCCCTACGAGTTTCTCGAAGTGGACCAGAAGTATTCCTGGCTAAAAGCCCCTCGCTATGAAGACAAAGCGATGGAAGTTGGCCCGCTGGCTCGGTTCTTGGTCGCGTATGCCTCGGGCCAGCCAGAAGTGAAAACACTGGTCGATTCCACTCTGGCAAAACTGAAAGCGCCGCCCACGGCTCTGTTTTCGACCCTGGGCCGTATCGCGGCCCGCGCCCTCGAATCGCAGCTCCTCGCTAGTCGCTTGGTCGGATGGATCGAGGAACTGGGAAACAATTTAGCGACGGGCAACCTGCGCATTCACGACGGACAGAAGTGGGACCCGAACTCTTGGCCCCAAACCACACGAGGCTTCGGTTTCTTTGAGGCTCCGCGCGGGTCGCTGGGGCACTGGGTGGAGATCGAAAACCAGGCGATCAAGAATTACCAGGCCGTGGTGCCCTCCACCTGGAATGCAAGCCCGCGAGACGCCCAAGGTCAGCGCGCCGCGTACGAGGCCGCGCTCCTGAAAACCCCGGTCGCGGACCCGGAGCGCCCACTGGAGATTCTGCGCACGGTTCACTCCTTCGACCCCTGTTTGGCTTGCGCCGTCCACGTCGTCGACGGGCGTGGACGGATCCGCGCTCGTAAAGAGGCCTGAATTATGCGCGATTGGCTTTCTTCAGATACCGTGGTCATCGGAGTCGGCAACACGATTCTTTCGGATGATGGAGTCGGTGTCCATGCGGCACGATTGCTGCAAGCGGATGCGCGCGTGCCCCAGGCCCTGACGATTCTCGACGGCGGCACACTTGGACTCGAATTAATTCCGTATGCTTCGGAGGCCTCACGCATCCTGTTCCTCGATGCCGTCAACTCGGGAGAACCTCCCGGAACACTCACCCGCATGACAGGGAGAGATTTGCTCGCCGGAGCGGGGGGATTGAGTGTGCACCAGTTGGGCGTCACCGATCTCATTGCGGCCCTCGCGTTAGTGTCGACCAAAACCCAGGATATCGTCGTGCTCGGCGTGCAGCCCGCGATTACCGACTGGGGTACGTCCTTATCTCCTGATGTCCAGGCGGCGCTCCCGTTTTTGGTCGATGCCGCATTGGCGCAGCTGCGACTCTGGAAGGACTCACCAGACGCCATCGCGAATACCCACCAGTCCTCCCTGCCGCCCGCGCAATCCTCGGGCCGCACACTGTCCCAACCTTGCGAAGAAGGAGACCTCTAGCGTGTGCCTCGCCATTCCCGGGAAGCTCGTCAGCAAAGAAGTTCAGAACGGTATTCATGTGGGACGCGTGCAATTCGGCGGCATCACGCGGGAGACCTGCCTGGACTTTGTTCCCGAAGCGTCTGTCGGAGACTACGTGATTGTGCATGTAGGATTCGCGATCAGTCTCGTCGATCGCGAAGAGGCGGAGCGCAGCTATCAGCTGCTCGAAGCCATGGGATTGCTCAAGGACGAACTCGCCTCGGATTTGGCAGACTCCTGAGCGGCGAGGTCCATCGATGTCAGGGGCCAAGTGGGGGAACGTATGAAGTATTTGGACGAGTACCGCGATGAGAGAATTGCTCACCGCCTTGTGGCCGAACTGGCTCGCCGCACGACGCAGCCATGGGTGTTGATGGAGATCTGCGGCGGGCAAACCCACACGCTCATGCGCTACGGCATCGACGAAATCCTGCCCGCCGGCATCGAGTTGGTCCATGGCCCGGGGTGCCCCGTCTGCGTCACCTCCCTAGAAACCATCGACAAAGCCATCCAAATCGCTTCACGTCCCGACGTGACCTTCATTTCCTACGGCGACATGCTTCGCGTCCCCGGTTCCCATACCGATCTCTTCCACGTGAAGGCTCAAGGCGGAGACGTGCGTGTTGTTTATTCTCCGACAGAAGCCCTTAAATTCGCGCGCGCGAACCCCGCCGCAAGGTGGTCTTTTTTGCGGTCGGCTTTGAAACCACGGCGCCCGCCAATGCCATGGCCGTCTGGCAAGCGAAACAGCAGGGCATCGGGAATTTTTCGATACTTGCCTCGCACGTCCTTGTACCTCCAGCCATTCGAGCGCTCCTCAGTTCAGTCCGCAACCGCGTGCAAGGCTTCATTGGTCCGGGGCACGTCTGCACGGTCATGGGCTACCGGGAATACCAGGACCTCATCCGGGAGTTTCAAGTCCCGATTGTTGTCGGAGGGTTCGAGCCTCTCGACCTCCTTGAAGCAATCCTCATGCTAGTGACGCAACTGGAGGAAGGGCGTGCGGTCGTCGAGAACCAGTATGTCCGATCCGTGACGTATCAAGGGAACTTGCATGCCCAAAAAATATTGGCGGAAGTGTTCGAGGTATGTGACCGGAAATGGCGCGGCATCGGCGGGATTCCGGAAAGCGGCTTCCGCCTCCGGCAGGAATATGCTGCATTCGATGCCGATCGCATCTTTGGAACCGAAGGAGTGACTGCCGAGGAGCCCGCCGAATGCATTAGTGCGGAAGTGCTCCAGGGCCTGAAGAAACCCACCGATTGTTCCGCATTCGGGACGCGCTGCACCCCGGAAAATCCGTTGGGCGCACCCATGGTCTCTTCCGAGGGTGCGTGTGCGGCGTATTACCAGTATCGACGGCACGCATTCGCGGCGAGACAAGTCCATTGATGCCGCCGAAAGTAAAACTCGCCATGGCCTTAAACTGTCCCGTTCCGCTTGCCGCTACCGAATCCATCCTTCTTGGCCACGGAAGCGGAGGTCGGATGAGCGCGGACCTCCTGCGCAATATTCTCCTGCCGGCGTTGCAAAATCCTGTGCTCGACCGGTTGGATGACCAGGCCATCGTGAACATCGCCGGATCCCAAATTGCATTTACGACGGATTCCTTCGTCGTGAAGCCGCTGTTTTTCCCGGGCGGTGACATCGGAGCGCTGGCGGTGAACGGTACCGTGAACGACTTGGCAATGGGCGGCGCGAAACCTCTTTTCCTGAGCCTCGCGCTCATCCTCGAAGAAGGATTTCCGCTCGATACCCTCCGTCGCGTCATGGCATCGATTCGCGACGCTGCCGCTCTCGCCGGCGTCGTGGTCGTCACCGGGGACACCAAGGTCGTGGAAAAGGGAAGCGGCGACGGATTGTTTGTGAACACCTCGGGAATCGGATTCGTTCCTCCCGCCGCGCGGCTTTCGGCAGACCGGGCGTGCCCCGGAGATCGCGTACTGCTGAGCGGAACCATAGGCGACCATGGAATCACGATACTGTCCCAGCGCGAAGGCTTGGAGTTTGAAAGCGCCCTCGCCAGCGACACGGCAGCGCTGCACACTCTTGTCGCCGACATGCTTCGCGCAGGCTCCGAGATTCGTTGTCTCCGCGACCCTACACGCGGCGGCCTGTCGAGTTCCTTGAACGAGATTGCGACCCGGTCGCATGTGGGGATCGAGCTCGAAGAGAGTGCCCTTCCGATTCGCGAGGAAGTCCGGGGCGCTTGCGAAATGTTGGGGCTCGACCCACTGTACGTGGCGAACGAAGGCAAGCTGGTCGCGATTGTCGATTCCGTGGACGCCGATCGGATTCTCGAAGCCATGCGCCAGCATCCGCTGGGCCGCAACGCAAGGCTGATCGGCACCGTTACGCAGGCCCATCCGGCCATAGTCACCTTGCGAACACGCATGGGCACCTCGCGGATTGTCGATCTGCTCTCTGGTGATCAATTGCCAAGAATCTGCTGAGCCTAGCTCGATGCACGAAATGGGGTGCGCTTCCCCGCCCGCTTGTCCTGTCAAGGCCGTCCGCGCTGCTCCCGTGAACGCAAACTGCGCGGCCTTGACAGCGCGAGCGGTAAAGCGCCGGCCGCGAGCGCATGGTTGCCGCCCTGCGCTGATTCGTCTACCCCTCTCCCTTGCCATTCCACCGAGTTCAGTGATTGCGAGCACGATGGCAAGCGAAAACTTTTCATGCTTGAGGGTCCTCACTTCCCTACCTGAGGTCTTGGAATATACCGACACTAGGTGGCATGTGGTGACTTTGTGCAATTGATGAGCGCCATGATGAGGCTACTTCGCTAACTGGACCAGCCCAGCGAACGTCTCTAGCCCGGGAGGTCGGTTTGGTCCACGGCTACCACGACCGATTTCTGGTAGAGCTGGTAGAAAATGCCGTTGGCCCGTGATGTGCATCGAAGGGCAATCTGCGATACATGGTTCCAACCTCCTAGGTTCCTTGGGCCGTCCGTGCTCAGTCTCGTCGTTAAGCGCCGCATGTTAGAGATTTGCGTGACTGCCAACTGTTCAATATTGAACACTCGTGTCGAGATCTTATTTGCTAGGGTGAGGCTGTTTCTAGCCGAGATTTTCGAAACCACATGATTCGAGGCCGCGCTCAGGCTTTCGAGACCAGCTACCGTGCCCCTGAACCGGCTCTCTTGCTAAAGGAAGAGAGTCACCTATGTACGCTCGCAAGGTTTCTCTATGTTTTAAGTCAGAGTTCGTCAGTCAGTTCCTGAAGAAAATGGAACATGAAGTCATCCCACTTTTCCAAAAGCAGCGGGGTTTTCTCGACCATCTCATCATCGTGTCCGATAGCGGGAATTTGATTTATGTTTACACCTTCTGGGAAGACCGCGAAGCGTCGGAAATATTCGACTGCACAACCCTACCAGTATTGAACAAACTTCTCGCCGGAGTCGTTGACGGCGAGCTGCGCGTTCATGCCTTCGGAGGCTCGCTTGGGCGATGGCTCCGCCGATCGATAGCAGAGCAGCTGCGGATGCTCCTTCGAGAGCATCATCACCCCGGCCGAGTAGCACAACGGATGTGGGTCGCGCCTTCGACATACTCGTGGAGCACAATCTGGAGGACGTCTTCCCCACGGGCATCGATCGCCGCGACGATCTTGGTTCGCCGGACCGCTTCGACGTCTATTACGGGATGGCCGATAACCGCATTGGCGTGGCGCGCCTTGAGGTTCCGGAGTTCTTGCCGCCGGGAAGAGTCGCCGATCCGCCAGGAACAAAGGTTTAACGCGTCGACGGCGCGTGTCCACCGATTTTCCAAGGTCCCTCGGACCGAGCCTCGGTGGAAGCAAAACGAGTAGAAAGGATGCCCATTATGAAGACCAATGCCGATCAGCCCAAGGCTCTCGATTCGAAGTCGGAAGCGAAACCGGAATCGAACTCCAAAGTTCCCGAATTGAAGTCGGGACCGAAGCCTGATGCGAAGGACGACCTGAAATCCCTGCCCTTGCCGGAAGTGGAGAAGAAATTGGGATCGTCACCGGCCGGCCTCACCCAAGCCGAGGCGCAGAAACGGCTAACCCAATACGGGCCGAACGAGATCGCGGAAAAGAAAACCAACCTATTCTTGAAGTTTCTCTCCTATTTCTGGGGTCCCATTCCCTGGATGATCGAAGGGGCAGTGATTCTGTCGGGGCTGGTCCGGCACTGGCTGGATTTCTTCATCATTCTCTTTTTGCTTTTTTCCAACGCTTTGGTCGCATTTTGGGAGGAACATCAGGCGGGCAACGAAATTGCCGCGTTGCGGGCCAAGCTGGCGACCAAGGCCCGGGTCCTGCGAGATGGAAAGTGGGCCACCCGGCTGGCGCGTGAGTTGGTGCCAGGCGACGTCATCCGCCTGCGCCTGGGTGACATTGTGCCGGCGGATGCGCGCTTGTTGGCGGGCGATCCGGTGGATGTGGATCAGTCCGCGCTAACCGGTGAATCTTTGCCAGTGACGCGCAAGCCTGGCGAGGCAGTGTTTTCGGGTTCGATTATCAAGCGGGGCGAAACCGACGCGATGGCCTATGCCACGGGTACGAACACCTATTTCGGCAAGACCGCGCAACTGGTGCAGGAGGCGCACACCGTCAGCCATTTCCAGCGTGCCGTGCTGAAGATTGGCGATTACTTGATCATCCTCGCGGTAGCCTTGGTGGCGGTGATTATTGCTTTCGCGCTCTTCCATCACGATCCGGTGCTCACCACGTTGGAGTTCGCCCTGGTGCTTCTGGTGGCCGCAATCCCGGTGGCTATGCCCACGGTGCTGTCCGTCACCATGGCGGTCGGCGCGCGTCTGCTGGCGAAAAAAGAAGCGATTGTCACCAAATTGTCGGCGATCGAGGAACTGGCTGGCGTGGATACGTTGTGCTCGGACAAGACCGGCACCCTGACCCAGAACAAGCTGACCTTGGGCGATCCGTTCTGTGTCAGCGGCATCTCTGCCGACCAAATCATTCTTGACGCCGCACTGGCTTCACGCGCGGAAGACAAGGACACCATCGACCTGGCCGTGATCGGCGGCGTGAAGGACGATAAGGCATTAAAGGCCTTTCAGGTGCTCCATTTCCAGCCTTTCGATCCAGTGCATAAGCGAACCGAAGCCACCATAAAAGGTCCGGACGGAAAACAGTTCAAGGTGGCCAAGGGAGCACCGCAGGTCATTCTGCAGATGGCGACAAACACTGGCCAGGTAAAGCCCGCTGTTGAGAAAGCAGTCAATGATTTTGCGGCACGCGGCTTCCGTTCCTTGGGCGTAGCCCGGGCGGATCAGGAAGGCAAGTGGCAGTTGGTTGGTGTGTTGCCAATGTTCGATCCGCCTCGCGAGCAGGCCAAAGCTACCATCGCGAGCGCCCAGCAGATGGGCGTGAAGGTCAAGATGGTTACCGGCGATCAATTGGCTATTGCCCAGGAAACTGCCCGCCAACTGGGTATGGGCACGAACATTCTTGATGCCACCGTATTGCGCGATTCGAAGAATCAAGAGTCGGCCCAGTCGGTGCAGGCAATCGAAAAAGCGGACGGCTTCGCCCAGGTATTCCCCGAGGACAAGTACAACATTGTCGACGTCTTGCAGAAGCACGGCCACATGGTCGGTATGACTGGCGACGGGGTGAACGATGCCCCCGCGCTGAAGAAAGCAGACTGCGGCATCGCTGTATCTGGGGCTACCGACGCGGCTCGCGCGGCGGCGTCCATCGTTCTGCTGGCGCCCGGCTTGTCCGTAATCATCGACGCGATCAAGGAGAGCCGCCGTATCTTCCAGCGGATGAATAGCTACGCGATCTACCGTATCGCCGAAACACTGCGCGTGCTGTTCTTCATGACGCTGGCGATCCTGGTATTTAACTTCTACCCCGTGACTGCCGTGATGATCGTGATGATCGCCGTGCTCAACGACGGAGCCATTCTGTCCATCGCCTATGACAACGTTCATTATAAGGACAAGCCCGAGGCCTGGAACATGCGCCTGGTGCTGGGGATCTCCACGGTGCTGGGCGTTATCGGAGTCGTCGCTGCATTTGGCCTGTTTTATCTGGGCGAGCGCGTATTTCACTTCGACCACGCCCACGTCCAAACGCTCATGTATCTGAAGCTCTCTGTGGCCGGACATCTGACGATTTTCCTGACGCGCACACGCGGCCCGTTCTGGTCCATCCGCCCCGCGCGGATTCTATGGATAGCAGTGCTCGGCACGCAAATCGTGGCGACGCTGATTGCGGTTTATGGTTTGTTTATGACACCACTCGGCTGGCGCTGGGCGGGGTTCGTTTGGGGCTACGCCCTGATTTGGTTCCTCGTGAATGACCGCGTGAAACTGCTCGCCTATCGGATTTTTGATCCCGCCAAGGCCGAGCCAAAGCCTGATGCTAAGCTCGAACCAAAGTCTGATGCCAAGGCCGCGCCAATGCCTGATGCTAAGCCCGAACCAAAGTCTGATGCCAAGGCCGCGCCAAAGCCTGATGCTAAGACACCGTCCGATTTGACGCCGCAGATCGCCAAGCGAGCTTATGAACTCTACGAAGAGCGAGCCCGCAAGGACGCTCCCGCAGTTCAGGACTGGGAGAAAGCGGAGCGAGAGATTCGGAAAGACGAGGCCAAGGCCGCGCCAAAGCCCGATGCTAAGGCTGAACCAAAACCTGAAGCTAAGTCTGAGCCATCACCTGAAGCCAGGGCCGAACCAAAGCCTGAGGCTAAGCCCGAACCAAAGCCTGATGCCAAGGCCGAGCCAAAGCCTGAAGCGAAGCCACCGTCCGATTTGACGCCGCAACTCGTCAAGCGCGTCCATGAACTCTACGAGGAGTTGGGGCGGGGGGATGTGCGAGCAGTTGAGGAATTGGAGAAGGCCAAGCGGAAGATTCGGAAAGATGAACCCGACAAATAATCGGACGAGCACAATGCGGCTGAAACCGCCGAGGGGATAAAGATGAAAATCAATTCAAAGGATTTCCGTGTGCGATCCGGGAAAAGAGTAAAACTCAGAGAGTGGCCGACAATTGTAAAACCCTTTTGGAAGTCGAAGAAGCGTTATGAAAAACTTCTGGAAAACCACGTTAAGGAATTGAGCTCACTGCAACAACTTCACTACGCGTCCAACCGCTATGCATTACTACTGATTTTTCAGGCGTTGGACGCTGCGGGCAAGGACGGCTCCATCCGGCACGTCATGTCCGGCGTCAATCCGGAAGGATGCGACGTTTTCAGTTTCAAACAACCTAGCGCCGAGGAGTTGGAGCATGATTTTCTCTGGCGCACGACGTGCCGCCTTCCCGAACGCGGGCGGATCGGCATCTTCAATCGTTCCTATTATGAGGAGGTGCTTGTCATTCGCGTGCATCCGGAGATTCTTCACAACCAACGGCTTCCAGAGGAGTTGCTTGACGAGAAGAAGATTTGGAAGGAGCGGTATCGTTCCATCGTGGACTTGGAGGAGCATCTCTATCGCAACGGCACCCGAATCGTCAAAATCTTCCTCCATCTGTCGAAGAACGAGCAGCGGAAGCGATTTCTCGAGCGCCTGGATGAGCCGGACAAGAACTGGAAATTCAGCCTCTCGGACATTCACGAGAGGAAATACTGGAGGGAGTACGTGAAGGCTTATGAGGAGTGCCTGAACGCCACAAGCACCCATCACGCGCCCTGGTACGTCGTTCCCGCCGATGATAAGGAGAATGCCCGTCTGATTGTTTCCCGAATTGTTCTTGATGCGCTCGGGGCGCTCAAGATGGCCTATCCCAAGACCACCAAGAAACGTCGGCGGGAATTCAAATCTATCAGGAAGCAGCTAGCGAAGTAACGGTCCAATTTATGACACTGACGCTGTCGTTTTCTACTTCCAGGGGCAAGAATCCACTGGAACTGCGCGCCGCGTTCTTGTTTCGCGGTACTGCTCGTGTGAATGTTGTTCGTCACGCATTTTGCACTGCTCTGCCTAGGACGTGCCGGACTCTTTTCCCTAGCTGGAGTGATGGGAGTCACAGACGTTGATCCCTTTATCTTGAGCCTCGCGGACTCCGCCGCGACGCTGACACCCGTTAGCACCGCCGGGGGCTGCTCCTGGCAGCGTAGGAGTTGCTCGTATCGTTGCCCCTGTTTCTGTGAATCGCGCTCAGCGCCAGAAGATAAGCTGAGCCGCCCCACGTGCCTTTCGGACAAATCTCGGGAAAGTCTCTGCGAGCGAATTATGAACCACTCTGTGGCCGTGCGATGTTGCCGAAGCGCGTCGCTCGAACTATGTTCCGGTGATTCAGTGCTCCGGCCGAATGCGAAGAATTTGGACGGAGCAGCGGGCGTAGCGGGCTACCGCTTCGGCGGTGCTCCCCATCAAGAAACGCCTTATGCCTTTTCGCCCATGAGACCCAACGAAGATTACATCGGCGGGCCAGCGTTCCGCCTCGTCAAGGATGATTTCCTGGGGCTCACCATCCTCCAACAGCAAACAGGACACCTCAAACCCTGCAGAACGAAGCATTTCTTGGGTGCGCTCCAGAAATTCCTTGGCCTCATTCCGCAGCTCGATCCGCGCCCGTGTGAAGTCAGGAAAGGTGTTACTCCCCAGTTTCTCCGCGAGAGCTTGTGGAAATTCCTCGAGGACGTAGAGTATTCTTATTTCCGTACCCTCGGGCTTTACCTGGGTGATCAGCGCATTTGCCGACGCCGCAGAGAACTTCCAATCGTGTACCGCCAGAAGAATTCTCACGCTCTCACTCCTACAGGGTTCTCAGTTTTCGCATTCGGAACCGCACAGACGCCAAGTCTTTTCCTGGAAGGCCAAGCCCGCAACATGGTCACTTCTTTTCCGCACCTTGGGCGATTCTACTCTTGAATCCACCATCAGAGAATCCTTCATCCGGCCAGGCCTTCCAATCCGAATCTGCATTGGCATCTACGAGATGCGAGCTTCGTCCCGTCACCATCGCTCCCTCTGGAACTATGGTAGAAGGGAATCGTGCAGAACGGCGACAAACCTCGGCTCCTTTTCGATTCCGTGGTTTTGGGAATTATCGGCGGCCTGAGCGCACAGCTATTCGTCTGGATGTTGCACGTCTCGCAGAAAATTTTCCTCGTTTGGCTCGCGGGCTATCATTCCCCGGGACTTCCGGAAGAGGGCGGAGTACTGCGCCAAGTGATCGGCCCCCATGGACTGTGGCTCGTCCCGGTCGCCACCACACTGGGAGGTCTACTATCTGGAATTCTCGTTTATGGGCTGGCACCCGAGACAGAAGGGCACGGCACAGATACCGTCGTCAAGGCACTTCACTGGACGGGCGGGAAACTGAGGGCGCGAGTCGCTCCTGTGAAAATGCTGGCTTCGGCCATCACCATTGGCTCCGGGGGATCAGCTGGACGTGAAGGGCCCACTGCGCTGATCGCTGCTGGTTTTGGCTCGGTCTATGCGGACTTGCTGCATCGACCCGAGCGCGAACGGCGTCTGCTGGTGTTGATGGGGATGGCAGCAGGCCTTTCGGCAATCTTCCGTTCGCCGATCGGGACGGCCATTTTCGCCGTCGAGGTTCTTTATGGCGGAATGGACTTCGAAGCCGAAGCGCTGATTTACTGCATGCTTGCGGCTATAGTCGCCTACGCCGTGAACGGATGGTTCGTCGGATGGCACGCGCTGTTCCAGGTCCCATCGCCGTTCTATCCGGGCGGGCTGCCAGACTACGGCTTATATATCGCTCTCGGCATAGCCAGTGGAATCATCGCCACAATCCTGCCGGAAGTATTTTATCGACTGCGAGACGCATTCGCGGTCTTGCGCATTCCCCCGTGGACCAAGCCTGCCGTTGGCGGGCTGGGTGTCGGCTTGCTGGCGCTGCGCTTGCCTCAGGTATTGGGCGGAGGGTACGGCTGGATTCAGGAAGCGATCGATGGTCGATTGGCGTTGCGTTTGCTCCTGGTTCTTGTAGTCGCCAAAGTGCTGGCGTTGTCCCTCACGGTTTCCTCCGGCGGTTCCGGCGGCGTGTTTGCTCCCAGCCTATTTGTTGGCGCTATGCTCGGCGGCGTCTTTGCGGGACTCTTCCATCATCCTCCAGCAGGGCTGGTGATTGTGGGAATGGCGGCGGTCTTCGGAGGGGCGGCGCGTGTGCCGATTGCAACACTCTTGATGGTCGCGGAAATGACCGGAGGCTACCAGCTTCTTGTTCCCGCAAGTTTGGCGGTAATGCTGAGTTTTCTCATCCAGACGCAGCTCTCGTCATTCTTCAAGTACACCAGCTTGTATGAAGCGCAGGTCGCCGGCCGGCCCGATTCACCCGCGCATCAGGCCGAACATGTGCAGATCGCATTGCGATTGTTGGACCAAGGCAAGATCTCCTTACCCCCGCAGATTACCCATCTGCACCTCGCCGCCCTTCTGCAGTCGGGTCTCGCTCTGGATCTTCCCGACGGCTTGCAGTTGGTCGCAGGTGCGCTGCGGCCCGAAAGTCCGTGGGTAGGGAAACAGATGCAATCGCGCAACCTGACCGGGCCCCTCGCCGACTCAAAGGTTGTGGCGATATTGCGCGGCAAATCGGTCATGCTACCGCGGCCCGAAACTGTCATGCAGCCTGGTGATCGACTCCTTCTGATCGTATCGCCACGGGCACAGATCGAGCTGGCGCAGCATCTCGCACCACCATCCACTTCACATCTCCAAACGGGAATCACGGCCGCCTCCTAGGAGCGAGACACGAATGTTTCCTGAAGAGCGAGCGCGTGATCCTGGCCGGATATCCTCGAATATGCAACGCGCTAGAACCTTTCTTTCACGCGCCGGGGCGACTTCTCACAATCTCAACCGAACACTGAGCGTGCTGCGCGACGGCCTCGGAAACGCTGCCCAGCAAGAACCGTTCGAGCCCTGTCCGTCCCAGCGAGCCCAGAACGATCAACTCCGCATTCCATTGCTCCGCGGCATCGAGAATTTTCGATTTGGGCTCGCCTCGGATGATATCGGTACTCACCTTCAAATTCTTGCTGCGGAGTGTTTCCGCTATTTTGTTCACTAAATCCTTCGCCTTCTCGGTCCTGGCTTCACGGAGGCTGTCCATGATGGACCGATAGCTACTCATTCCTCTGACCGCCAACAGGGGCAGCGGCTCCATCACGTGCAAAACTCTCACTTCCGTTTCGTGAGGCCAGATTTGCTGTACCAGAAAGTTCAACGCCGCTTCTGAGAATTTCGAACCGTCGGTCGTGAGTAATATCCTCGTCGTTATTTTGCCCTTCGCTGAACCCAGACCGTACTGATTTCACTGCGACGACAACCAGTGTGAAATCATCCTGAAAACTCCCGTTGCAGAAGCTGACCACTTCTTTCTTAATTGCGGCAAGCAATTCGGAGGCGCTTAATGCAATGTTGCGACTGCCTAGCTCAACCAATCTTCGCTCTCCAAATTCCTGTTCATCCGAATTCATCGCTTCGGTTAGACCGTCGGTATAAAGCACCAGGCGGTCGCCGGGTTCCAGCTGAAGTCCTGCATCCTTGTACTTCCGGTCAGGAAATACTGCCAGCGGCGTTCCTCCTTCCTGCAATGGGACTGCCTCTCCCGATTTGTGGAACAGAATGGGCAGACAGTGACCGGCGCTAGCATAGGTCAGCCTGTTATCCGTCGTATCGATCATGCAGTAGCAGAACGTGATGAACTTATCGGCTGCAATGTTACTGGATATCACCTCATTCAACTTACCCACGAGAGTGCCTGGTGAAACCTCCTCCGAAGCGAAGGCTCGAAAGCTGGCCTGCAGGTTGGCCATCAACAACGCAGCGCTAATCCCCTTGCCGACCACATCTCCGATGCAGACCCCAATCTTGCTCTCGCTGAACTTCAGTACATCAAAATAATCTCCACCGACGACGCGGGCAGGCTGCCACGTCCCTGCCACTTCCAGTCCCCTAACCTAGGGAATCTTTTTGGGTAAGAGTCCTTCCTGAATCTCTCGCGCTTTGTCCAGCTCTTGCTCTTGATGCTGCGATCGCGTATTTCCAATCTCGACGGCACGTTGAAGTTCGAGATTCTTGCCCTCAAGCCGCACTCGCGATTCCTCATGCAAATGGCGGACGCTCCCCACGATCAAAATAACAATGACTACAAATTTACCCATGCTCCATAGCTGGGCGAAAAACGAGTCAAAGGAAGCTCCATACAACACCATCACGACCGTCACTGTTAAAGATGCGCAGGCTACTGCTGTGAGGAGCAACAATATCAGGTACGCGACCCAGTCAAAGGGAAAGCGGAGGCGCGAGGAAAATGGAGCGAGATGATTCATAATCGGTGTCGTTAAATTCCCAATGATGAGAGTGTAGAGGAGTATAGGAGCGAAGCCCGTGCCTGGACCGCGCACATTCGCGACCCAAAGAACCGCAAACAACGCTACCGGCTAAGCGTAACAGCACGCGGACAGGAGTTTAAGTAGCACTCCTCATTTATAGCATCTGTTGTTTTGGCGGATGACTTTTCTTTCTGTTATCAATGACTTAGTTTGACAAGAAGCTGCTTGGTGTCCAAAATAGCGTCCATCCCGCCAGAGGTGGACATGAGGTACCGACCCTCGCCGCTTTCCCACCGAACGCGTCCTCGGCTATCCCGTTCGAGAACCACCAGTTTCCAGCGATCGTCTGACTGGCGCGAAGGGGGAAGGCGGCTGAGAGCAGCGGCGGGAGCCACTCCTGCCGAGGCGCCGGAAGCGCAACGGCGTAAACGACTGGAGTTGGAACGCGTCACACCAAAAGAGTTCGCCCGCGAGATAACGCCGGAGGGTTTTCTCTTCTGGCGGAAATCGAAAGGGTTTGATCCTGGCACTACGCTTTACACCGATCGTGTAATTCTTCACAACTTCCTTTCTACGCTCAAGATCGATAATTCAATCAAGGAAGTGCCACGACATCGTTGCCCGTCGGGTTGTTTCCCGCGGTATGACAGTTCCGAGGTCCTAAAATATGAGTGCTTCTGTGAGGCCAGCCGTGGAAGTGAAAATCACTACAGCCAGTAGAGCGCCTGCGACGAGCGGTGGAGCGATGCCTGATGTACCCATCCGTATGAACGTGAAAAACGTTAATTTTTACTATGGCAAGAAGCAGACCCTCTTTGACGTGAACCTGTCCGTTGCGACCAACAAAGTGACCGCGTTGATCGGGCCCTCCGGTTGCGGCAAGTCCACTCTTCTGCGGGCCATGAACCGAATGCACGAAACGGTTCGGAATGCGCGACTCGAAGGCGAAATACTCCTTGACGACCAAAACATTCTTGAGCAGAACGTGACGATGCTGCGGCGCCGCGTCGGCATGGTCTTCCAGCGGCCCAATCCTTTCCCCAAATCGATTTTCGATAACGTCGCCTATGGTCTGCGTGTCAATGGATTGAAGGCTTCGGTCGATGCGGTAGTGGAGAAGAGCCTTCGCCATGCTGCGCTATGGGATGAAGTGAAGGACATTCTACCTAAATCGGCTTATGAACTCTCCGGTGGACAGCAGCAGCGCCTTTGCATCGCACGTGCCCTCGCCGTCGAGCCCGAGGTGCTCTTGCTTGACGAACCCTGCTCGGCGCTTGACCCCATCAGTACCACGAAAATCGAAGAACTCTTGATGCACTTGAAGGAACTCTGCACCATCCTTATCGTTACCCACAACATGCAGCAGGCTGCGCGCATTAGCGACTTCACGGCCTTTCTGCTTAGCGGCCAGCTGCTTGAATTCAGAGTGACGGCGCAGCTCTTCACCACACCAGCTGATCCGCGCACCGAGGCCTACATTACCGGCCGCTTTGGATGAGAACTGGTTGTAGGTCGGGACTACGGCACCCGTCTTGAGGGGAAGATGGCATGGAACGTCACTTTGAAAAGGATATCAACGACCTTAAAGAGCGCTTGGTGTGGATGGGCAATCTGGCGGAGCGCGCCGTCCACCAGGCGGTTCACGCGGTTTTGGAGAGCGACGAGGAACTCGCCAAGCGGGTCTTGGACGAGGAAGACGCCATCAATGAAATGCAACTGGAAATCGACAACCGCGTCGTGCAACTGCTCGCGCTTCATCAACCGATGGCTGCAGACCTTCGGTTTGTTCTCGCCGCTTCCCGCATCAATAACGATCTCGAACGCGTGGGCGACCAGGCCGTCAACATCGCGCAGGGCGCTTTACGCATCCTCCGGCATCCCCGTGTCAAACCCTATGTCGATTTACCACGCATGACCGACCTAGTTGAGGAGCAAGTGCGCAATTCCCTGAACGCCGTCGTTCGCCGTGACGTCGGGCTCGCTCAAAAGGTCATGGCCAATGACGATCAGGTTGATCACTACCGCGATCAGATTTTCCGTGAGCTACTCACCTACATGATGGGAGATTCCAGTCTTGTATTCCCTGCTTTCGACCTGATTCTTGTCGCCAAAAATCTCGAACGCATCGGCGACCACTCCACCAACATCGCCGAGGACGTCGTCTACATCGTGCAGGGCCTAGACGTCCGTCACCCAAGCGTCGACCGAAGGTGAGGCGTTGGCAAGCCAGCGGCCTCCTTTTGGCTGTTCGACGCACAGGAAAGCGCTTCCCACTCAGCTTCATCCGCCGCGGGCCGGGCTGTCTCAGCGCGACGACTGCCCGTGGCAGAATTCAGAAGCGCTGACTGCCTCAGCGAACCCGACCGGACGGTGAAACCTTGCACCACCACATCGTGGAGATTACCGCACAAGCATCACTCTGATTTGGAGTGGGAGAGCCGCTTAGAGATCAGAGTTGCGTGGAGTACACCGGACTTGTCGTAAGTGCCCGTGCAAATCACGCGGTCCCCGTCTTTAACCTGGCTCCGGTCAATATTGTTGACCTTGGCGTCGCCGTGATACTGACTGACCCATTCCGTCGAACTGTCGTACTGAACGGTCCTCTCCACACCATCCTTGTTACGAACAGTCAGACTAGAGTCGGCCTTACTGCTTCTTATAATTGTACCTTCCCAGCGCCCCTCCTTGGCCTTCGCCGGAGCTTCTTGCGCAAACATCGCCGACGCCAGCGGGAAGACAACCACAGATGCGAACAGCAGAGTGAGTAACTTCTTTAGCATATTTACCTCCTTATTAGGGATCACCTGGAAAGTGCGGTGAATTCCATGAACACTAAACCTCGAGACCGAAAAGAGCAAGCTCCATTAATCCACAGCCGGGAAAAGGATTGGCGGAGAAGCTTAAGCTGCTGCGAGCGCGGTTTCTCAAGTCTGGTGGCGGTTGGTAATCAATTGCGATGGAGACGTGTTAGTAAAGCACCTCGTTCTCGCCTTTCTCAGTGATTAGTTTCTGGAACAGCTCCACGATCTTGTCCCGCCGCACCATCACAGCTTTCACTTCGTCTTTTGTCAAATATGGCTTGGTTTTTTCCGCCAGCTCGTTTGCATTCAGCGCCTTCAGCTTCTCAAATAATTGGCGGTTGCATCGTACCAGATTCTTGGGGTCCTTCAGTTCTTTGTAGGTCCGGAAAGCGCGGCTGAAATCAATCCGCCAAAGTTTCCAATCCTCGCCAATCAGAACATTCGTGAGGTTGGGATCGGTGTCGTAAACTAGTTGGTCGAAGACACGTATTTTGTACATTTGGTTGTTCCAAGCATCTTTATCAGGAGGTTCTAGCTTCCGCTCTACGCGTTCCTGGTCATCCATCTTGACGGGCAACCACCAGCTGAGCGAGCCGGTCTGGCCATTCCATTTGCGTTCGACATACACCGGCATCATGTCGTCAAAACCGATCAGCTCCGCCAGCGTATAAGCGGCGATATTATACTTGTAAGAGTCCACAAAGTTGGCTTCTCTGCGGCCGTCGGAAAACTCCATGAGGGCTTTGTGCTCATTGACGGGTTGGAAAGAAGCATCGTGTGTCAGCGTGCCGTCACTCAGCGTGAGCCGCAATGTGTTGGTGATGCCTTTCTTGGATCCGTGACTTTTTACCACCTTAGCGGTAAGAAGGAATTGCCTAATCTGCTCCTTGCTGAGAGCGGGCTCGTCTTCGGCGGTCAACGTGACTGGGCAAATCACATAAACCGCCGCTATAACAAGTCCTAGCCAGAGTAGTCGGAGTTTGCACATCGAAGTAACCCCCTTAAAGCGTTGCCGCCAACTCTACTCACATTAGGCCTATGCCAACAACTCTCATAATTGTTTGGTTCACGAAACATTAAGAGACAAATCGAGAGAGTTGGAATCGGCGTGCCAGTTGGTCAAGGCGAAGATTGGGGCATTATGCGCGGAGACAGATACCAGCTGGTGATCTTCGCCATGATCTGACAAATTGTCGCCATCACGCCGGAGGAGGCTACGACATTTGACTAGGCTCACCTGGGTAGTTATCAACAGTCCATTAACCTTGCATGTAAAGATTCAAGAACCTTTCAGGCAAGCCTCTTCCCTGCGGCGACATGGATCGCAACAGCCGCTGCTTTCCACAGTGTGCGATTCATTTTCCGATATGCAATTGCTGTTGGACGCTGACGAGGAACTCGCGAGTACAAGCAGCCGTTCACTCTAGATGGCGCGATCGTTCCCTTGACAATTAGCCGTATATGGAGCAAATTCACGGTTCCTCAACTCGACTAGGTCCGGTTTACTCCCTTCAACTACTGAACGCAAAGGAGGCACCATGGAGACCGCGGTAGGCGTTTTTGATTCCCGGGAACGTGCGGCGGAGGCAGTCAAGGAACTGATCCAACATCAAATCCCGGAACAAGCCATTGCCTTTCTGACCTGCTCGGAAAGTGAGGCAAAGAGTTTCGCCAAGGAGCTCGGAACCTACGCTGATGTTTTCGTGGGAGGTGCCGTAGGCGCAACGGCGGGGTGTTTGGGAGTTGCACTCGCCATTATTCCTGGGTTTGGAGAAGTGTTTGCCCTCGGGGTAGGTGGCGCAGCCCTTCTTGGTTATTTGGTTTCGCAGGCAGCTGAATCGCTCGCGAAGGGTCTGGCGGAGGAACCGGGGACCCCCAAGCCGCCCTCGAGAGGGGCGGTGCCATTAGATGCCACCCATTTCCTCCATGTTCTAAAAGGGGACCGGTCCCTGGTGCTCGTACAGTCGGAGTTCCACGATGTGGCCTCGGCAGCCACGTCCGTGCTGAACCGCTTAGGGCTGAACAAACAAATGCTCACGGGGTGGACAGTGCAGAATTCCACGCGAGAGGTTGACGGTGTCACTGTCGTGGAATTGCGCGGAAGGATTGCGTTTAAAGATGGACACGCCAAGCTCCGCGAGTTGGTCGCCAATCTTGTTGCCAAAGGCGCAAAGAAGGTCGTGCTGAACATGAAGAATGTGGACGCTGTTGACAGTTCCGGCCTTGGGGAGATGGTGAAAGGCCATGTCGCGCTCCGCAAGATCGGCGGCCACCTAAAGTTGGCAAATTTGAACACGCCAGTTAGTGATCTATTGCGATGGACACTCCTCAATAAAGTTTTTGAGGTCTATGACGACGACTTAGCGGCGATCAAGTCCTTCAGCGTGGGGCGGGAAGCTGCCGCCAGCTAAATTTTGGCCGAAAACTGTACGTGCCAGGAATAGCGTCGCCGGTGGCTTGGATTGTCCCGTCGATTAAAAAACTTTGAATATTCGCTAAGATCTTCACTTCATTCCACCTGCGGCTTGTCGTATGGATCGATGATTTTGGAGGCATCCTGGGCGAAACAGGAATAGGCTAGAAAATCAGGCAAGTCCAAGCAGCAATACAATCCGGCAGAGGTATCGCAGGGCGTCGTAGATACGCCACCCTTGGGGAAAAAGTTGCCAGTGGTGTAACGCAACTTTTCCGTTAGGCGTGGGCTTCATAAGGCTTAACGGACTCAAGCTCGGTAAATCGCAGAGGCGGGAGCCGAGTTCAAGCGGTGCTGGATGCCGTCAGGCGACTCGTTCGGGGACAAAAACGGGGACCATTTGATACGAGCATTCGTGGAAATCACCGTGCTGCCAACATGTGCAGTTACACGGCAGGTTTCCTTCGAACGGGGGCGCCTGAACCTCCAGAAGACCGGTCCCCGTGATGGTTGTCCTTTGCGAACGGCCGTCAGGGGGCAGCATTAAGTGTCTCAGTTATCTACTAAGACTCCCGCGCAAGCATCACTCTGATTTGGAGTGGGAGAGCCGCTTGGAGATCAAAGTTGCGTGGAGTACACCGGACTTGTCCCAGGTGCCCGTGCAAATCACGCGGTCCCCATCCTTAACCTGGCTGGGGTCAATCTTGTTGGCCGTGGCATCACCGTGATATTGACTTACCCATTTCGTCGAACTGTCGTACTGAATGGTCCTCTCATCATTCGTCGTACCTACCTTACGAACAGTCAGAGTAGATTGCTCCGAGCTGCTTCTTATCACGGTACCTTCCCAGCGAGCTTCCTTCGCCTGCGCGGGAGCCTCTTGCGCGAACAACGCCGTTGCTAGCGGTATGGCAACCACAGATGCGAACAGTAGAGTGATTACCTTCTTGAGCATATTTATCTCCTTATCATGGGATGACCCGGACGATACGACGCATTGCATGAAGAGTAGACCTATGGACCGAAAAGAGCAAGCCTCATTGATCACCGGTCACCGAAACCATATGGGAAACCGAACGACAGGCAGGAGGGGTTGCACAGTTGGCGGACCCGATCGCCCAAATTTGGTTCGCCTCAACGTGATCCCATCCGGAGCGGAATTCGATGAGCGGATCCCAGGCTCGCCAAGCGAAAAGACGAATCAAGCTCCACTCCACTCCACTCCACTATGCGACTATGCACTGCACTGCATCTCCGATTGCAGAGCTATTCGCGCGAGCCGCCGACATCGACAGTGCGGATGGGCAGTTCGGTGCCAGCCAACCGTTGGGCGATTGGAGTATCTTCACAAGGAATGCGGATTTTGGCGATTGAGCTTGACGACTTTGGCATACGCCATTCAGCGGAGTGACGTTCGCTGGGTTACAGGACTGCGGCTGGGATTAATGCGGCTTGCTTTTTTCGGTCCCTAGGTTTAGTGTTCGGGCAATCCATTGCGTCTTCCGGGTGATCCAATGATAAGGAGATAAATATGCTAAAGAAGTTACTCACTCTGCTGTTCGCATCTGTGGTTGTCTTCCCGCTGGTGTCGGCGGTATTTGCCCAAGAGGCTCCGGCGAAGGCGAAGGAGGCTCGATGGGAAGGTAGAATTATAAGAAGCAGTAAGCCGGACTCTAGTCTGACTGTTCGTAACCATGATGGTGTGGAGAGGACCGTTGTGTACGACAGCTCGACGAAATGGGTCAGTCAGTATCACGCCGACAAGAAGGTCAACGACATTGACCCCAGTCAGGTTAAAGAGCAGGACTACGTCATTTGCACGGGCACTTACGACAAGTCCGGTGTACTCCACGCAACTGTAATCTCTAAGCGGCTCTCTCACTCGACCGAATAGACGAGTTCGGTCTTGGAGCCCCGATCTAGGTCGGATCTGCACTGAGGTCAACGTCGCGTCTACGGTTGCCGCGCGCGGCCGCTTTCAACTTGGCAACGATAGTTCATGCTAGCTTTATCAAGAATCGTAGCTTGGCATTTATGAGAGAAATGTTCCCCACTTCCCGCCGTGCATTCGCGCGCCACGCCCGTAAATGCGTCGTTCTGTTTCTGGTATTGGTTGGCCTGGCAGGGGTTGAACGAGCCAAGGCGCAGGCGGAATCAGATGCTGTAGTTGCGATTGGCGACGTTCACGGCGCCTATGACGATTTTGTCAGCATCCTGCAGCGCGTGGGGCTCATCGACAAGCAGAACCATTGGGCGGGTGGCAAAGCCACATTCGTTCAGGTGGGGGACCTGATCGATCGAGGTCCCAAGCCGCGCGAGGTGTTGGACCTGATGATGGCGCTTGAGAAAGGGGCACCGGAGGCTGGGGGCCGAGTCATAAGCGTACTGGGCAATCACGAAGTAATGAACATCATGGGTGACCTGCGTTACGTCACGCCCGGGAACTTTGCCAGTTTTGCGGACACCCATTCCGAGGAACGGCAGAGAGCTGCCTACCAGCAGTATGTGAAATGGCGAGGTGGTCACGCGGCGCTCTTCGCGGAGCTCGCCCAGCCGATGGAAATCACCGAAGCAGAATGGATGGCGCGTCATCCATTGGGTTTTATCGAGCAGCGAGAGGCTTTCGGCCCTAAAGGAGAATACGGCCAATGGCTGCGGGAACACCCTGCGGTCGCCAAGGTCGGCGGGATTATTTTCCTGCATGGCGGAATAAGTCCAGGGCTAGCCCATTTGACACTGGACGCGATCAACGGCGATGTGCGGGACGAAATTAAGACGTTCGATTCCACCAAACAATATCTCGTGGATGAAAATGTGATCCTGCCGTTCTTCACCTTCCAGGAAATCGTCGCAGCGGCGCAAGCAGAACTGACGGCGGAGCGCAAATCAAGGGTGACCTCCGACGAGCAAAGGCAGGCCCGACTGACTCAGTTTCTGAGACTTGGCGACTGGCTCAGCATTCGCGTCGACGGTCCGTTGTGGTTCCGCGGCTACGATCAGTGGAGCGACGACGAGGGTGCACTGGAAGTTGGGAAGCTGCTGGACGCCTACCATGTCGGCGACATTGTGACCGGACACACCCCACAGAAGGGCGGGCGCATTCGGCCGCGGTTCGGCAACAAGGTGTTCCTGATTGACACCGGTATGCTCAGCAGCTACTACACAGGGGGCAGGGCGTCAGCGCTGGAAATCAGCAACGACGGCCAGTTCACAGCGGTGTATTTGGACCAGCAGGTGATGTTGCTCGAGGGAAAATCTGCGCAGTCTGGGCTGAAGAAGGAGCAGTGATGGTGTCGAGGACTGCTCTGCACACGACGCCACAATGATGGAGGCGTTCGGGCAACGCAGGCCGTCTCCAATTCAGAGCTGATCGCGGCAGATCCGGGGAGGACTGCCACAAATCGGGTTGCAGGGGGCGGTTTCGATGAAACGTTGGATTGAGCGCGCTCTAAATGTACGCCCTGGAGATTTGGGGCCTGGCCTGCTCCTGAGTTCCTGTCTATTCTTAGTCATCAGTAGCTACAAAATCGGTGGAGTGGCGGCCGCTGCCTTATTCCTGTCGCGGTTCAAGGCGAGTCAGCTTGCCTACGCCGATATTTCCAGTTCGGTTCTGGTGGCCCTTGCCGTCGCGACATACGTGAGTATTTCGAGGCGCGTGATTCTGCGCGATCTGCTCGTAGGCAGTATGGCAGTTTTCGCCGCCACGTACGCGTTGTTCTGGGGGCTAACCCATTACTACTCCCACATGATTTGGATTTCACCGGCGCTATACATCTGGGTAAAAGCTTTCGGCGTGCTCGGGGCTACGCAGATCTGGACGCTGGCGAATTATATTCTGACAACGCGTGAGGCCAAACGGGTCTTTGGGATGGTGGGCGGAGGTGCCGTTGCGGGGGGGATTTTTGCAGGGTATCTTTCCAAGACCATGGCTAAGAAGTTCGGGACGGAAAGTCTGCTGCTGGCCATGGCGGTGCTCGTTTGCATCTGCGCGGGGCTGGTGATGCTAGCCGCGCGCGATAGCCGAGTGCAAGTCGGTGATGCGCATGATACGGCGGGAGGATCCGACAAAACGGTCCAACGGAACCTTCTCGGAAGCATGCGGTTGCTGTTCTCTTCGCCCTATTTGCGGGCCATCGCGGCCGTAATCTGCCTTTCGTCGTTGATTACCACGTTGACGAAGTGGCAGTTCCTAGCCATTGCTCAGCAGTTCTTGGTGAAGAAAGACGTAATGGCGATTTTTTTTGGTGACTTCACTTTTTACGTGGGCGTGCTTGGACTGCTGTTTCAACTGCTCTTGACCGCAAGATTTTTGCGCAGATTCCAAATCGGTACGGCGCTGTTTGTGCTCCCTGTCGTTGTATTCCTAGGTTCGGCCGGCTTGCTGGCTCTTGGCACGCTGGGCGCTGCAGTGGCGCTCATGGGCTCCGACCAGACTCTGCGCTATTCCCTTGACAAGTCCGCAAATGAGTTGCTTTACCTTCCCATCGCGACCCGGGTGAAGTTACAGGTGAAATGGTTCATCGATACCGTGATCTGGCGCCTGGGCGATGGGCTGTCCGGGCTCATCGTTCTCATCTTTGCCACCTGGCTGCGCTTACCTGCGCGTCAAATCAGCTGGATCGTGCTGCTGCTCGTTAGTGGTTGGCTCGTGGCAGTCTCTGTCGCTCGACGACAGTATGTATCTACCCTAAAGGAGAGTATTTTCCAGCATCGTTTCGATGTGGGGGGAGCCACGGCACCAGTCCTGGACCGATCAACTGCGGACCTGCTGGCGACCAACCTTTCCGAATCCGACCCAAAGGACATCCTTTATGCACTGGGGCTATTTGAGGTGGAGCAGCAGAGAGCTGCGCATCCGGTCATACGTACTTTGCTGAACCATTCCGCACCTGCAGTGCGACAGAAGGCGATCTCCATTCTCTCCGCTGCCCGCGACCATGCCGCTGTTCCAGAAGTGCAACGATTACTGCGAGACCAGGACCTCGGTGTACGCACCGAAGCTTTGTTGTTTCTGAGTCGGCATATGCATTTCGATCCACTGACGGCCGTCGAGGAAATTGGCGATTTCCCGGACTTTTCGGTCCGGTCGGCGGTGATCGCCTTTCTCGCGCACCCCGGGGAAAATCAGAACTTGGAAGCCTCGGGGAAGATTCTGGATTCGATGGTCACCAAAGAAGGAGCAGAGGGCCTGCGTAGCCGTGTGGAAGCGGCGCGGCTGCTTGGCCAGTTGCCGGACAGTTTCGATCCATTGCTCTGCAATCTGCTTTCTGATCCCGATCCCCAAGTGGTGTGTGAGGCGATACATTCGATCGGAATTCTGCGCAAACGCCGTCTTGTGCCAGAGTTATTGGACCGACTTGGACAAGATAAGGCGATCGCCAAGGCAGCTTCGCAAGCACTGGGCGGATTCGGTGACTCCATTGTAGGAGTGTTGCGCGACCATCTGGGCGATCCCTCCGTGCCTATCGAAGCACGCCGAGCAATCCCCGATGTTTTGGCGGATCTTGGAACGCCAGCGGCCGCAAGCGTGCTGCTAGACAACCTCCTCGAAGGCGATACCACGTTGCGCTTTCGCACGATTGCCGGTCTCAACAAACTTCACCGTCTGCACCCCGCTATCGAACTGGACCTTCAGATGTTGGAGACGGTGTTGGCCGCTGAGATTCTGGGGCACTACCGGTCATACCAGATTTTGGGCAGCATCGGCGCCATGCCAGAGAGCCAAGATCCAGTAGCTCCAGCGCTGAAGGAGTCCATGAAACGTGAACTGGAGCGTATCTTTCGTTTGTTGAGCCTCCTGCATCCCCACCTCGACTTACATAGTGCCTATATTGGCCTGCAGTCGTCGAGTGCCTCCGTGCGCGACAATGCCCTGGAATTCCTCGATAACGTCCTCAAGTCGCAAGTGCGGGACATGCTCGTGCCCCTGCTGGATGGCAAGATCACCGTGGCGGAACGCGCACAGATGGCAGAACGGCTGGCGCGCAGCAAGTTCGAAAGCCGGGAACAGGCGGTGGCGGAACTGGTAGCAAGTGATGATCCGTGGTTGAAGTCATGCGGAGCATATGCAATCGGAATCCTCGGGATAAAATCTTTGGAGGGAGAATTGGATCGGTGTCTGAACAATTCAGACCCCTTGCTGCGGGAAACCGCACGGGCTGCCAAATTGCGCCTTGGCGAAATTATGGCTAAGGCATAAACCCTGATGTGCGCATCAAGAAAGATCCTTGAAAAGTAGTTTAGCCCCCACCGACAGGCAAGGAACGAAGCCATTGGCCCGTTCTTTAGAAAAGTCAATCGAGACAGTCGCAAATCAGCTCACGCCGCGCGGCAAAGAGATCCACGTGATTGCCGACAACCTCTCCGCCCATAAGACCGGACCAGCCGACGACTTTCTGGCTCGGAATCCACAGGTTCACCTGCATTTCACTCCGACCTATACCTCCTGGCTCAACCAGATCGAACTCTGGTTTTCCAGGATCGAGCGCGACGTCATTGCACGCGGTGTATTCATGTCGGTGCCCGACTTGCGGAGAAAGCTCATGAAGTACATCCGCCACTACAACAAAGCGCTCAAGACTGTGAAGTGGCCAAACTTTGACCGAGGATCGAGAAGAGCGTGTGGCGGTCATGTTGCTGTCGTAACGTGACATGAGCCACACATTTTTGAGTTGTCGCGACGGTTTAATGTGAGTAGAGTTGGGCCGCGACGGTTTAAGGAGGTTAGTTCGATGTACAAAATCCGACTATCGTGGTTAGGACTATTCATTACAGCGATGGTTTATGTGATTTGCTCAGTCCAGTTGACCGCCACAGATGAGGCCACTCTCACCAAGGAGCAGATTAAGCAATTCCTTCTAACCGCTAAGGTGGTAAAAAGTCACGAATCTCCAAAAGGCATCACACATACCTCCCGGCTTACACTGAGTGACGGCACGCTGACACACGATGCTTCTTTTCAACCTATCGATGAGCACAAGGCCGAAATGAAGCTTGCCGATGGCCGCAGCGAATTTAACTTTGTGGATTCTTATAAATACAATGTCGCTGCTTATACGCTGGCGGAGCTGATTGGGTTTGATGACATGATGCCGGTGTACGTCGAACGCAAATGGGAAGGCCATACAGGCTCGCTCAGCTGGTGGTTGCCCATCAAGATGGATGAAGCGGAACGCGTGAAGCGGAAACTGGAACCACCTGATCAAGACGCTTGGAACCATCAAATGTACAAAATACGTGTCTTCGACCAACTAGTTTACGATACCGATCCCAACCTCACGAATGTTCTAATTGGCGAGGATTGGAAGCTTTGGCGAATTGATTTCAGCCGCGCATTCCGGACCTACAAAGAATTGCAGAGCCCCAAGGATCTGATGCACTGCGACCGCCAGTTATTTGAGAAGCTGAAGGCGCTGAATGCAAACGAACTGGCGGAAAAAACCAAGCCATATTTGACAAAAGACGAAGTGAAAGCCGTGATGGCGCGGCGGGACAAGATCGTGGAGCTGTTCCAGAAACTAATCACTGAGAAAGGCGAGAACGAGGTGCTCTACTAACACGGTACATGTGCACTCGGCGCTCGCGGCCCGCCTCCTGCTTGGCCTCTCTTAGTTAGAAATCATGGCAGCCCACTCTTCCGGGACGTCGTGTGGGAAATTTACCCGCATACCAGTTCCCAACCACCCAGTGCCGAGTCAGCCACAGCTATATCGCTCTGTACTGTTGTTGGGCAAGTCGAGACGGCGCCATGGTCGAACTAAACCTCCACCATGGCGCCGTTTCGTTCCGAGGCTCCGTTACCACAGTCCTTCGCTTCCAGGACGACGACGCGCTTCTGCGGAGAGATGCTGCGGATGTAGTAGGCTGCAGAAAGTCCCGTGAACCCGCCGCCAAGTACCGCGACATCTGCGGCGATGTCCCCTGTTAACGGCGGATTCTGCGGCGACTGAGTTCTCGCCCAATAGCTGCGGTTGGGCGCAAACACCAAAGGTTCACGCCAGATCGTGGGAGAGATCTGGTTCAGGCTGACGGTACCGAGCAAGGCACCAGCACCTGCAAAAGCTGCCTGTTTTAGAAAGCGCCGGCGGCTTGAGAGCTCTTGCATGGGGGATAGTGGAGAAATTCAGAGTAAGAGATCGCTTTATACTCGGCAAGCTAAATGAATTGATCAGCGCCAAACAGCACTCGCGGGTTGGAGGACGCCGGCAGTGCGGAGGTAACACAACGTGAGGCAGGTATGACTTCCGTGTGGCCGACCAACCGGGAGTTACCCCGTGACGCGTGATGACCAGGAACGCATTATAAGAGGGCGCCCCTTTCGAGTAGGTTTTGATTGCTCGTATCAACGCCTACAAGAAGGAGCACCCTTATGAATGACGCAAAGTATATTGGGCTCGACGTTCATCAGGCAACGATCTCTGCAGCCGTGCTGGATTCAACCGGCAAGCTGCTGATGGAATCAACCTTCGAAACCAAGGCGGCCACGGTTCTGCAGTTTCTCCACGGACTTCAGGGCAGTGTGCAGGTGACCCTTGAAGAAGGAACTTGCGCGGCCTGGCTGCACGATCTTGTGAAGCCGCATGTCACCAAGGTCGTGGTCTGCGATCCGCGGAAAAACGCGCTGCTCAAAGCGGGCAACAAGAGTGACCGCATCGATGCACGCAAGCTCGCCGACCTTCTGCGGACCGAGCTTCTCTCCACGGTTTATCACGGAGAACACGGCGTACGAGCCCTGAAAGAACTCGCCCGCAGCTACATGGCGCTCACGCAGGATCTCACGCGGGTGATGAATCGTCTGAAAGCTCTGTACCGGAGTCGGGCGATCCCCTGCGCGGGAGAGCGGGTGTACTCGCAGCGTCATCGAGCAGAGTGGCTGGCCCAGCTCAACGAAGCCGGCGCACTTCGCCGGGCAGAGTTCTGCTATCAACAACTCGACGCGCTCCAGGCATTGCGCCAGCAGGTGCGACGGGATCTGCTGACCGAAAGCCGGAAACACAGCGCGCTAAAAGTGCTGCGCCAGATCCCCTCGATCGGTCCCATTCGCGCCGCTCTGCTCATCGCTCTGATCCAGACGCCGCATCGGTTTCGCACCAAGCGGCAGCTGTGGGCTTACAGCGGCTTGGCGCTCAAGACGCACGCGAGCGGCGAATATCAATGTGTCCAAGGCCAACTGAAACGCTCACATTGGCCCCCGGCCGTCCGCGGACTCAATGCCAACCACAACCCGGATCTGAAGAATATTTTCAAGGGCGCGGCGATTCGAGCTGCCGGTGTGGCCGGTCCGTTCCAGGAGTTCTACACCGCTCTGGTGGCTCGAGGAATGAAGCCGCACCTGGCGCGTCTTACCCTGGCTCGCAAGATTGCGGCCGTGACTTTACTCGTCTGGAAGAAAGGAGTTCGTTTCGACGCCGAATACCTGAAATCACAAGCAGCTTGAGCGTCTGCGGAGAGCCGATTCATCCCGGGTTCATCGCGAGGGATGTCCTGCCGGTTCCGCTGATGCTCTGGTTCGAGGGCGAGTATCCAGAACCCCGTTAGGCCGTGCGTGTGCCTTGTGCACCTAGGTCTCTCCAGAAACCCTATGCCCCCTCGGACAACCAGAAAAAGCGATAGGCCACGAGTCTCAGATAGAACGATGGTTGGCACTGCACAATCACGTTGCTTGTTGCTTCAGCAAACCCAAGGCGTCGTCTCACGCCACGATGAATTTGCGGGATAGCGGAATCACAGCGCCTGAATCGAATGCGGGCTGGATGACGACACCTTTCCCAGTCTCAGGGGAGGTATTGTTCTTGACATCCCCTCTTATAGAACGGGGTTCTAGGAAGTGAAGTGTGGATTGGGTCGCGGTTCTGAAGCCGACGATGGCCAGAGGAGGAAAAATATGGGGCAGCGTGTAGTTATCGGACTTCTCTTTGCTATGTGTTACTGCGTTCGCGGAAAACGGGAACAGAGGTCACCCACTCTAACCCGTAGGAGGTCTCTGCGAGCTAGCGGAGGGTCATGGTGCGGGTGGCAAAATCCCAAATCCCAGCAAGGATCATAGTCAAAGATGCTCGTTGTTTTCACAATTGGGTACTCTACTCATACGCCGCAGGTCTTTCTCGAACTGCTGCGTGCGCACGGCATCAAGCGTGTCATAGACGTGCGTAGCATTCCCCGCTCACGGTACAACCCGCAGTTCAACCGGGAGACCTTGTCCGCGAAACTGCGCTCCGCGCGGATTGGTTACGTGCATTTGCGCAAGCTCGGCGGCTTGCGCCACGCGCGACGCGATTCGCCCAACATGGGTTGGCGCAATACGTCGTTTCGCGGGTTTGCCGACTATATGCAAACATCGGACTTCGAGGAGGGATTACATCGATTGCTTAAGCTAGCGAAGCAAAAGAAGAGTGTCTTGATGTGTGCGGAAGCGGTACCGTGGCGTTGTCACCGTTCGCTTATTGGTGACGCGCTGGTCGTTCGTCATATTCGAGTAGCGGACATTATCGGGAAACGTTCCCAGGTTCATTTGCTCACTCCCTTTGCACATGTCCAGGGTAACTACATCACTTACCCGCCTTCTGTGGCTAGATCATCGGAGACTCAATCTGGTAAGAAAAGCGAAGTGAAGGACCTCTCCGGCCTGAAGCGCGGACCGACGGCTTCCGAATGATCCATGTGATGTGGGCGATCGCAAAAACCGAATTCGCCTTCTCAGAGAAGCTATCTCGGATTGCGGACTAGACCCTTGAGGAGTTCTTTTTGCCTTGCGCTCGACGAGCTAGAGCCTTTACGTGCTTCAACGCTTTACCCTTGTGAATTGCAATGTGATCGGTTTTGTCACTCTTGATGATGTACTGTGGCTCGTCCTTCGAAGCATGATGCAAATAGCCTTTGAAGCGAATGTCGCGGACAATCTTCTTAACGATCACTCCACGAACTCGTCCTGCCTCAGAGTTCCATTCAACCAGGTCTCCGTGCTTGAACGCCTGCCGCATCCGACTGCAAACAATTATGAGCGAACACGAAGTGATGGCGCAATATCGAAAGGGACGTTCAACTCGGCGGAAAAGAGCCGGATTTTGGTGCACAGTTGGTGCACAATGAGCTGCAAATGAGACCATTTGGTGCAACTGAGAGCGCCGTAAATCATTCAAAACAACTGAAGCGTGGTGAGTACGAACAGGGCAGGAAAATTAGCAAACCGCCGCCAAGAAAACTCCAAGGGTCAGCGAGTATAACCGTTCCATTCTCTTCCGAAGCGTCGGATGTCACGATACTTGTACGCTAGTCGTGAAAATCCGCGAAAAGGTGGAAATAAATGGTGGATACGGGAGAAGAGTTGACGCTCGGGTTTCGTCACAATTTGCTGATTCTCCCCGGAGAGCTCTCTCTCCGGCGAAGTCGTTGGGACATTAATCAACCGAACAATTATAATAATACTGACTCAAAAGGCTCCGACGCCCTTAACGGTCACGACCTTTCTGAGAACCGCTGCACCGCGACAGGTCCTCGCGGGAGCAGCGGAATTTGGCCCCAATCGGGCAACGTGCCAAACTGGGATGCCGTGGGGCGTCTCGAATCGAATTCTTATTTTGCGAAAAGCCAACCAGCATCATCATTTTCGACGGGTTCGTGCAGTTCTCCTGCCAGTCCTTTTTCCCTCGCAGTTCTAGACACGAGGATGGGCCAAGTTGCGCGCAAACGTGCATAATACTTTGGTGTCGGTTCCGCGTCGAGATTGCTGAAAATAGCCATGACGAGAAGCTAGTTCGACAGAAAGTTCTTTTTCCCTTTTGCGACGACGCCCGTGTGAACCCCGCTCTGCGGGTTGGTCAGCGGGCATTCTCCGGCTCAGGAAGAGTTCGATCCCGTTCGTCGCATCGGGTAATGCTAAAGTATTACCACCATCGTATAACTTCACTTGCCTGCCCCCGCAGCATCACCCCTGGAGCGCGGACCCAAGCTAATTAGCAAGTTGAAAAGTCCCAGGCCGTGTTGTTCGGATTCAATCAGTTACATCGGACGATGAGCCCGTATTCGGGTCGAAATGACCTTGTTTGCAAACAACTGTTCCCCAATCGTTCCCCAGACAAAAATGCACATTCCGGCGTTCGTTGTCTGATCTTAAAGAAACCACAGGACCGCCTATGCTTCTAGCTTTCGTGGACTTTCTGTGCGAGTTCGCGAAACTCCTTGGCTTGTTTGTGGCTTGCCTTTACTTGTAGCTCCGCGAGTTGCCGAGATTTCTCAGTCGGCATCTGCGAAACCAAAGCCTCGAGTTCAATTGCCGCCTCGCGCGCGTGGTCAGCGTGTTTCAACATTAAATGTTCGAATTTCCGCACTGACTCATTGTGATCCATAGTTCCTCCTGTCGAAGATACACCCTTGAGGCCTGCCACAAGTATTCTCTAGTGGTCAGAAAAACGAACTTCGATCCCTTAATCCAGGGCAGGGCAAGGAGATTGCAGTTGGAGCTGTGCTATTTTTTCCGTGCAATCGAAGCATCTTTCATACCGGCTCGCTTGTTCCACCCGTGGAAACGCGAGAAGTCACCCGCATTCCATGCTTCGCGGAGCCCAGGAGTACTCAGATCCCAGTCTGGGCGGATTTCACTCGTTACCGCGCGCAGGTCTTGCCAAAGATCGACGACCGACGGACGGCCCCAGAACCAGTAGCCATTGTAGATCCTGTAAATCACGAGGCCCGGCTTGAGCACGAGCGTATGCGGGATCATCGGATTATGCTCCGGGTCGGTGTACTCCTGGATGTCTAGGTCTTTCTGAACTTTTCGGTCAGGATCGGAGAGGAAGGGCCACTGGGCTCCGACTGACGCACGGAATTCCTGAAGAGTATGGTGATCGTCGGTTGCGATCGTGGCGATCTGAGTGTACGCCACCGCGATCTTTGGGTAGAACGCGGCGAGCTCCAAATGCTGCTGGTGCTCCTTCGGGCAATAGTGGCCGCGTGCGAGCGTGAGGATCAGCGGGTCGTCGCCTTGGAGTTCGCTGAGTTTGCGGAGCGTGCTCGTGTGATCGGGCAGCTCGTAGTCGGGGAAGACACCTCCGGGCACAATGTCAGGGCGCATAGTCGGGCTCCTTTGATGGCGGTACCACTTTAATGTCTTTCTAAAGTTCTCGTTGGATCGAATCGCCAAGCGGCTGTCATACCGCGGCAGCCCTTTCTCGGCTCATGAAGCCCCGAACGAGCTGGGCAATTTCATCCGGCGCAGTATCGAGCGCGAAATGGCCCCCGTCCACGATGTGCACTTCAGCCTTTGGCACATCCCGCCGATAGGCTTCCGGCTCGGAAGGATCGAATGAACTCTCATATTTGCCCCAGATCACGAGTAGACGCGGCTGTTTCTCGCGCATCCACGCCTGCCACTTGGGGTAGGCGTCGACATTGGTTCGGTAGTCGTAGAAGAGATCGCTTTGAATATCGGCCTGGCCCGGCTGGTTGAGAAAATAGAATTCATCCGTCCAGAGATCCGGGTCGTGGCGTTGCACGTTGGGATCGTTGCCCGCATGGCGCGCCTTGGTGGTTTCAAGCGACAGGAGATTTCCGCGAAGGGCGCTTTCATAGGCCGCGCGATCGGCCCAAAAAGCGCGGCGCGTTTTCCAATTCTCGCCGAGGCCTGTGTTGTGCGCGACCGCGTCCTGGACGATGAGAGCCTGCGCCCGCCCTGGATGTGCCAATATCATGCGAAACCCCACCGGACCGCCGTAGTCCTGCATATAAAGCGCGTAGTGCGAGAGTCCGAGCGCTTCGGTGAAGTGGCCCACGATCTCGGCGATATGATCGAAGGTATATGCAAATTTTTTCGGGTCCGGCCAGTCGCTGTGTCCGAAGCCGGGGTAATCGGGCGCAACGAGATGAAAGCTATCGGAGAGCCGGGCGAAAAGAGGTTCGAACATCCGCGAAGAAGAGGGGAGTCCGTGCAAAAGTAGAAGCGTCGGAGCGTCTTTCGGGCCTGTCTCTCTGTAAAAGATGGAGAGCCCATCAATCTGGATCGTGCGGTACAAAGTCGGGTGTTCCATTCGGTGGTCCTTTCTTTGGGTTTGAGTCGGCAGCTGAATCGGGGTCTCACCTGCCAGGTCGTCCTTGGAGGATCGCGCGTCCGCTGGACCAATGATGCCCAGGTCGTCAGCCGCAATAGTTATGGCCGAACCGGCAAAGAAGGCACTGAGAAGAAAGCGGCGCGCATGGTTGATCTCTTCGGGCATTCTATTTCGCTCCAATCGAATTAACACGCGATCCGAACATCGCCGGCCGCTTCCAAGAGACCGGCATCGATTTGGTTCAGTCGATCACCTCAGAAACTTGCCGGCGAGCCAGTAATCCACACTGAACTTTCCCGGGCCAGAGCAGATCAGCCAGATAAAGAAGAGCACGTACAGGACTTCCGGAAGATAGAGGAAATCGTCCAGCCAGTTAAGAGGCGAAAGTGCTTTAGGCAGAGTGGAAACCGCGCTGGTGATGGTGGCGACAGTCATATCGATCAATAAAGCCGCACAGGCCAGGCTCGAAAGAAACCCCACGGTCACCAGGGATCCGCCAATGAACTCGACACCCGACACGAAATAAGCCAACAGGTGGGGAGACGGGGCTTTGGCCTTAACGAGCGTATCGTAAACAGGTTTCGTGCCGCCGGCGACAAACAATTTGTTTGCCCCGGAGATGGCGAAGAACAGCCCGATCGAAACGCGTACCAGCAGGATGGCATATTGTTCCAAATCACTGCTACCCCCCAGCGCAAACTGGACCAACTGTTTCCAATCCATCTCTTGTCCCTCCGTCGGAGGATGTGCTGTAACGATCCCCCAAATAATACAGTTCGACTTCGCCGGTAACCGCGTTATACGTCCAGTAGCACGATATTCTCCTGGTCAATCACGTCGCAGGCGCATGCCCAATCAACGCACGTGGACATCTGTGCTCCTTTCTTGGGCCGTGTCACATTAAGGTGCGTAACGGGTGAACACAAAGTCGCGAGCTTTGACGGGCACGTGGCAAGGGAAGCAGGTTGTGAGGTCCGCCTTACCGTCAGGTTTGCCGTCTTTGAATTGAGCGAACCCCCAGCCTGCCGTCGCGGCGTATCTTTTCGAGTCTTTGACCATCAACTGAACGTTCGTGGGAGGACCGGCAACGAAAGACTGGGTGCGGCCGAACACTTGGTTGTTTTCCTCGGAAGGGACGTAAGTCCAAGCGAGGCGCGCAATGACGGTGCCGTCCGGGAACGGAAGCTTCCCGTCCCGATAGGCCTTGATCGCTACGTCGTTGCCCAGAACGGCGCGAAGGTCGTTGAGGTTGCCTTCTTCGTGGGCCACGGAGATCAACTTCCAGTCGCGGTATCCGGCGGGAAGGTTGATTTCGTAGATTGGGGTGGCCTCTCCATCCGGACGGGCCGATGCGGGAGCCCTGGAGACGACAACACCAGCCACCGATGCAGCTGCAACTAGCAAGAAAACGATCCGTTTCATAGGATGCCTCCCTTTAAATTCTTGAGCGTTACATTTCGTTCTGCACGGTCGCGCGTTCGCTCAGGTTCTCGACAAATAGCCTGCAAACCGCAAATGGCAACGGTCTAGCGCCAAGCCGACATCCATAAGCGTCTAAATCCACGTCCCCTGTGGGCCGAGCGTTAACCGTACGTGAGATCGGTGCTCTGACCGACCTCGATAACATAACCGTCAGGATCGCGGATGTAGCAGCGAATCTCGCCGTACTTGGCAATCGGCTCCGTGAGGAACTCGGCTCCTCGACTTTTCCATAATTCATAGCACGCTCGAATATCCGCGACGCGGATATTCAGGAAACTGCTGACCTTATCCGGGTCGGCGGGGACGCTGAGCGTCACCGACGGCTTGTCCGGGGTGGGCCCGCCTCCGACGTTGACGATCAGCCACGTATTCGCGATCTGAATGTGCCCGGACGCACCCTTGCTGTCGCCTCTGCTGAGAATGCGGCCGCCGAAGACCTTCTCATAAAAATCAGCCGACCGGTCGATGTCGGCGACGGTGATGAAATGTGTGACGGTAAACCCGTCGCGCGGGGGCATCTCATAGTTCTTTTGCTGGATTTGTACGCCGCTCATTGACGCTCCAACTCCGACGAGCAGTCCTTATCTCGGCGGGTGCCCGCACTTGCCTGATTTTCAGGCGGCGGCATCCACGAAAAATCGCCGAACGTAGTTTCATCGATATTTACGCCCTCCAGGACTGTCGTCCTTTCTCAATTAGCTCCTTCTGGGCGTCTCCGATTCTTGTGCCGCTGAAACCGACTTCTTCTTCCCATCGAGTGCCGGTAGAAGAAGCTTCAGAAGCGCTTGATCAGAGAATGGGTTCTGACCTGAGATCAGCTCGCGATCTTGAATGACGTAGCTCGACCATGGAGCGAGCACACTCACATCACCGCCCGCCGTACGCAGGGCGAAGTCCGGATAGAAGAGCACCTTGCCACCAATCTCAAGCGGTTCCCGCTGCTGCTCTTCCGCTGTCGAAAAGATAGTCATCTTATAGCCAGCGTAGATCCAGCCTTGTGCCTTTGCGTTCGCTCCAGCGGCATCGCCCGCCGCCAGCGCGGCGACTACTTCCTTCGAATTCGGGAGAGCCGAGAGCAGTGAAATCGGGCCATGGCAGAGCACTGCCGTAGGCTTGGATGTTTGATGAAAGTGTCTCATCACCGTGCCAGCGTCGGGATCATCGAGAAGATCAATCATCGGGCCATGACCGCCGGGGACGAAAACAGCGTCATATTGATCCAGGCCCGATCCGATGACATCCGCGATGCGGGTTGGATCTCTGAGCCCAGCCAGGCCGTCGCGGAATAGCATATAGTCCTGAAGCTTGGCCGCGTCCCCGCCGAAGAAATCGGCGACCTCTGAATGAACATCCACTTGGGGCGCGTTGCCTTTGGGGTTGGCGAAGGTGATTTCGTAGCCCTCCTTCATCAGGGCGCGAACCGGTACCGTTAGCTCGTTGAGATAGTAGCCGGCGCCGGTATAAACCTTGCCATCTTTCAACGGCAAGCCGCGACCGCTCGAGACAAGCACCAAGACTTTTCCTTTAGTTGTCATTGTTGTTCTCCTTTTTGAAATCGAATTCTGTTCGCCTGAATATGAGCTAGCTCATCGTCCGCGGCTTCCTCCAAAGTGCGCAAGGACCGGCTACCGCGGTGAGTTATGCCCCTGGGAATCCAAACATCAACCACGACTGATTGGCCACCCAATGCGGGTATAGCTCCGTCATCTGATCGAACAGCGCCTGGTCGGACGTCGCGGTTTTCTGCAGCCGATCGAAGTCCTCGAGGTAACGCTTGGTGTCCTGGATCGTCGAGGGAGAGTCGGGTGCGCCGGGCTTCTTGTGACCGGCGACGACAATCGCGGGATTCAGGGCCGCTAACCGATCCAGGTCCGCGATCCAATTCTTTCGGCTCTCGGGGGTGGTGTCGCCGACATACATGCGGCATTGGTTGTACACAACGTCGCCAGCGACGATCAGGCCGATCGATGGAACGTAGAGAGACGTCGAATCGGGACTGTCGGTGCGGCCCTGCTCGATGATGCGCAATTCGTGACCCTCGAGAGTGAACGCGTCGGGCTCATAGGGCTCGGGTGAAACCAGCTTGGTGGCCACCTGCCCGGGAAACATCCGGCGGGCCAACCGCTCCACCGTGGGAGTGAAAGACATCTGCATGGCCTTCACCGTCTTGGGTGTTGCTATCGCCCGAGCGCCGGGGAAACGGTCGAGCAGAATGCCAAGGCCATAGAATTGGTCGAAATGGGCGTGCGTTATATAGATGGTCTCGAGGTTGCGGTTGAGCAGAGCAATCCAATCCGCGAGAGCCTCGGCCTCAGCCACTGTCCCCATTGCGTCCACCAGCACCGCGTCGTACTCGCCGAAGATTAAAGTCGACGTGATCGGGTCAAAACCGAGCGCTTCGCCGAAGGGCTTTGGCCGCTCGCCGACCATAGCCTTTCCCGGGGCGGTAAAAACATTCACACTAAGCGTGTTCAAGGCGACAGGCGCGGTCACGCGCGTGACCTCTTCCAGTTCGTTTGTGACGACCATCTGGTACTCCTTCGATGTCAGAGCGAGTGACTGTTCAAAGCAAAATTGGCACAAGCGCAACGATGAGGCGCAGAGTCGGCATCCCACCCGGGCCGCGCGTTAACCGTAGGTGAGGGTAGTGCTCTGTCCGATCTCGATAATGTAGCCGTCAGGATCGCGGATGTAGCAGCGTATCTCGCCGTACTTAGGTATTGGCTCCGTGATGAACTCGGCTCCTCGACTTTTCCATAATTCATAGCACGCTTGAATATCCGCAACGCGGAAATTCATAAAGCTGTTGATGTGATTCGGGTCGGGGACGCTGAGCGTTACCGTCGGCTTATCCGGGGTCGGCCCGCCTCCAACGTTCAGAATCATCCAGATATTCGCAAGCTGAAGGTACGGGGGCGCGTTGCCGTCACCCATGGTCAGAATGCGAGCGCCGAAGACCTTTTCGTAGTAGCGAGCCGATCGCTCGACGTCGGCAACGGTGAGAAAATGCGCGATGCTGATCCCCTCGCGCGGGGGCATCTCATAGGCCTTCTGTTCGATTTGTACCGCGTTCATGGATGGCTCCTTTTGTACGCCGTTCATTGATGGCTCCTTTAGATACGGTGCTCATTGCAAATACGGTGTCCCGAGTCCCGCTCCCATTCATAGAAAATCGATCGACGCCAGCTAGTGCAGCAGCGATTCCCAATTGGCTGGAACTCTCCCTGCCGGTCCGGGTGATGGTTGATCATCCGGATGCGAATGTGGCGGAAGCAACTCCACACCCTTGATCATCCCCCGCTTCTCGTAATCGTAGAACCAATCCTCACCCGGCTCGAAGCTGGCGATGATCGGATGCCCTGTTGTCGCCGCATGCTTGGACCCATGCTGGCTCGGAGAACTGTCGCAGCAACCGATGTGCCCACACTTCGCACACCGGCGGAGATGAAACCACCAGCCTTTCGGTGACGCTAGGCATTCGACACACCCATCGCCACTCGGCTTCGAAGCGGGGTCGATTCCGCGCTGCTCTTTTCTCATTTCCAATTTTCCTTCCGTGTCCTGGCAGGCAAGCTTGCCTTCGGGCGCCTCCCATCCGGAACGTCCGGAGTTCGGAACCGCGTCGGACGCCGCACGGCCTACCGCCCGATTTGCCCCAGGTAGTATCCGAGTCGATTTTCGACATCCCCGGGCTTGTGGAAGCCGCGCTCCATCAGCGCTTTGATTCCATTTCGTGCGGCAGGTCGCCCGAGCGAAGCAATGCACGCATCCCACCCGGCGCCGAGTTCGACATCCGGCGGCAGGCTGGTGTTGACGAGGCGCTTGGTCTGGGCGATCGCCCATTTGTCGAACTCTGCGATCCGCGTCGCGAGCGCCTCTACGAACACATCTAGCTCGGCGTCGGGCAGGGCGCGATTAATGTAACCGTAAGCCTCGGCCTGATCTGCTCTGATGTCTTCCGAGCTCAAGAGCACTTCGAGGGCGCGGTTTCGGCCGATGAGTCGGGGCAGACGGGCCATGGGGCCGCCGCCGGCGACCATTCCCACACCCACCTCCCATTGGGAGATGATGGCCTTCTCGCGACTGGCAAAGCTCATGTCGCAGGCCAGCGTGATCTCGCTGCCGTTGCCGGTCGCACGGCCGCGGATGAGGGCGATGGACGCAACCGGCAAGCGGGTCAGACGCACAAGAAAGTCCGGCCAAGGCGGCAAGCCTGTGGTGCCCTCCGGCAGCGAGGTCAGGTCTTCAATCTTGGCCGTGAAATCCGAGTGATTCAGGAAGTACTCGTCAACCGCGCTGTCGAAGACCACGACCCTGACTTGCTCGTCGGCCTCAAGAGCGTTGATGACTTCCTGGAACTGCTTGACCATTTCTGGACCCATGACGTTGATCGGCGGGTTGTCGATCGTGACACGCCAATAGGTGGGCGACCGTCGGGCCAGGCGAATCTGTGCGGGTTTCGCGGGTGCGTTCATCTGTGTGAGTTTGGTAGGTGCGTTCATAGTCGCCATGGGATTTTCCTCCACGACCATTCAGCCAGAACAAAACGGGCCGCGCAATTGGACGATGGTATTGCCCATACTTTCGTATCGACCGCAGCGCCTCATGCCTGAGGCATATGGCTTTTCGCGCAGCTAGTCCTGAAGGTCGATCAGTGAAGGCAACTTACTTTCCCAACCGATACGAAGGTATCGTCGATACCATTGTCCAATTGTCTTACTCCCTTCACTCTGGTTTAATCGCAACCGTTCGAGATGCACGTTGATCAGCTTACAAACTTTTCTGTGAAGGGAAATACAAATGGCCGAATTTGTGACGAAATCTGTGGCGCAAGAACAACAAGCACAGAAGATAGAAACACGCACTGCCGTGGCGCGTATCGCTGGCTTTGCCCTCATTGCGACAGCCGTGGCAGCGCTCGCCGTTCTCGGCGCCGCGGCCCTTTTCGCGCAAGGCCAAGACAAGGACAAGGATAAGTACTCGCTGGTATCGCCGGGCGGAATCGCGCTATCCGACTTTAGGGGGTACGAGGACTGGGCTGACGTCTCTTCCGCCCGAACCACCGAAATACTCAAGGTGATCGTCGCGAATCCCACGATGATTAAAGCGTATAAAGCTGGCGTCCCCGGTAACGGACAGCCGTTCCCGGAGGGGTCCATGATCGTCAAGCTTCAGTGGGAGTTGAAGAAGAGCACGGAGGCCCCTTTCGTCGTGGAAGTGCCAGACGTCTTTTCCCAGGCCTTCGTGATGGAAAAGGACAGCAAGAGATTTTCGAAAAGCGGCGGATGGGGATACGCGGTGTTCAACTACGACCCCGCATCCGATAAGTTCACGGCCGACGCCAAAAGCCCTTCAGACTGCGGATACGCGTGCCATACTCCAGTGAAGGCGAAGGACTACATCTTCCACCCGTACCAGAAGCGTTGAACCGAGGTAGGCGAATATTCTCAACTCGTAATCGACTGGTTCAACAGCCACGGTTAAGTTGATCTTTTACTCGTGGACCCTATATTTCCGCCAGTGCGCCATGCACAAGATGGATCGAGATCGCACCCTCGCCAACGGCTGACGCAACCCGCTTCACGTTTCCGGAACGGATGTCTCCAACTGCAAAAACTGCTGGCAAGCTTGTCTCAAGCATCTGCGGAGACCGGCCAAGAGGCCATTTTTGTGGAGAGCTCGCCAGAACTGGATCCAGGTCCCGTCCTGTAAGAATGAAGCCCTGCTGATCAAGGACGACACAGCCACGCAACCAGTCGCTACGAGGTGACGCACCCGCCATCACGAAAACGTGCCGGATATCGCGCGTCATCCTCTCCCCTGACGACCGGTCGAGCCAGGTGACCCGTTCGAGGTGCGACTCGCCCTCTAATGACACCAGTTCAGTCTCCAGATGCAGCTCGATCACCGGATGCTTTGTGATCCTCTGAGTCAGATAGCGTGACATCGTCTCCGAAAGCGTTTTTCCGCGAACCAGCATATAGACCTTCTGGGCAGTTTCCGCCAGGAAAATGGCTGCCTGGCCGGCCGAGTTTCCTCCGCCGATGACGACGACCTCATCACCCCCGCAGAGCTGTGATTCCATGAATGTGGCCGCGTAATAGATTCCATTTCCTTCGAACTTCTTTAGGTTGGCGACGTTCGGCGTATTGTATTGTGCTCCTGCGGCGATGATGATGCTTCGAGCCTGCAGAATATCGCCATTCTCCAGCGAGAGCCGATATGGCCTCTGATCGCATTGGAACTTGACCACTCGCTGTCCCACCATCATCTGTGCGCCGAATTTTTCCGCCTGAACAACGCCACGGCGCGTGAGTTCCAGACCGGAGACGCCAGTTGGGAAGCCAAGGTAGTTCTCAATCTTTGAGCTCGAGCCTGCCTGTCCGCCGGGAAAGTCAGCCTCGATCACGACAGTTTCTAATCCTTCTGAGGCTGCGTAAACCGCCGCCGCCAACCCGGCCGGACCAGCGCCCACAATGACGACATCGAGAATGTGCGATTCATCGACTTTGCCAGAGAGCCCCAGGCATTGAGCCAACTGTTGCGTCGTGGGGTTGCGCTGCACGGCCTTTCCGCTGCAGATCACAATCGGTATTTCGTCAATCTTCACATTAAAACGATCGAGCAACTCCTGAGCGGTTGTGTCACTGTCAAGGTCGATATATGCGTGGGGGTGTCCGTTGCGGGTCAGAAACTCGCGCAATCGCAGCGTATTAGCCGAGTGACGCGATCCCAGAATAATGACGTTGCCCATGCCGCCCGCAATGAGCGCGAGGCGTCGCTGGATAAAAGCGCGCAGGAAGATATCGCTGAGTTCGGCATCTTTCGCGATGAGCGAGCGCAAGGCACCGGAGCTAACTTCAAGAAATTCTCCTGATTCGGCCACACGTCCACGCGCCATAGAGCCGGTCCCGGAGATCAAGACCATGTCTCCGGAAAAACCGCCCGGACGATGAGTCGCAAATACGTGCTCGCCAGAGAGCCGGGTTATTACAATATCGAGCTTTCCGGAAAGCAAAACAAATAAAGGCAAACGATCCCCGGCTTCGAACAGGATCTCTCCGGCCCGAACTGTTCTCACCGTGCCATACGGCCGGACGCGGTCGATCTGGCTGGGGGTTAGGAGAGGAAAGGCCTCGGCTTGCCGCTCGGGTGAGTCTATCGATCGTAGAATTGACTCGGTCACTTATCTTTTCCTTTCCCAAATGGCCGATCCCGCTTCCATTATCATCTGTATCATTTGATCTCCGTCGGCAGCTTGTTGATTACTGCCGCACCAGCCTTGCTCACGACTTCGTCCTGGGAATCCGTGCCTCCTGAACTACCGACCGCGCCGATAATTGCGCCCTGGTCGATCAGCGGAATACCGCCTCGAGACGCAATGACTCCATCGAAAGCGAGCAGATAATTGAGATGCATAAGCTGAACACCATCCTCGAAGACCTTCGTCGGGCGTCGAAATGTCACGGCTGCTCGCGCCTTGTGTTCCGCAATCTGAATTGAGGCGAGCATCGCACCATCCATTCGTTCGAAGGCGACTAAGTTGCCACCGGAATCGGCTACCGCTACGTTCATTTTCCAATTCCGCTTCTTGGCCTCTGCTACAGCGGCCTGAATAACCGCCTGGGCTTGCTCCAGTGATATCGGACGCCCATAAGGCACATCGAATGGTATTTCGGCTGGGATGACATCAAGAGGATTCGATGTGGGCGGTGCTTCGATGGCAATTTCTGCTATGTTGCTTGACATAATTTTCCTCCGAAACGCTTGAAAGTTTTGACAACCCTTTGGCTGCCATGAGCAGATACATGAGTTTCGACCAGCTAGTATCCGAGCCGATCAGTCCTTTCCGGCAAGTTGCGAGTTGGCCATCACTCGTAAAACGCCGGCAACTTCTTTTGCGAGTCACTTTGGGACTGATCGTGGTTGATCCAGAGCTGCGCATGTTCCTTCGCGATGACCGCCGCTATCTTGTCCATGGACTGCAGCGAGGCCTCCTTGCTCCAGTTGTTGTCAGGGACATAGCGGTGCTCGAAACTCGTCTGGAAATGCACGGCATCGCCGCTGAGAATCACCGGTCCAGTTTTAGGGAGCCGCACGAGCAAAGATTGATGGCCGGGCGTGTGTCCGGGAGTGGAGAGCAGTACGAGGCTGCCATCGCCAAAGATATCGTAGTCGCCGTCGACGAGCTTTACCGGATGCTTTTTGTTAAAGCCCACGGTGTCTTGCCGGCTTCCAGCCCACTCGTACTCGACTTTCTGCACCAGCATCAGCGTGTTGGGAAACATTTCGACGTTCCCCGCGTGGTCTGGGTGGCTGTGTGACACCGCCATCAGCTTGATGTCCGAGGCCTTAACGTGTATCTCTTCGAGTTGGGCCGCGAGCGTTATTGGTTTGCGCCAAATCGGGCCAGTGCCGGGACCCCATTCGTGAAACACCTCCTCATGATTTGGCAGCTGCGCAACAGCATCATCGATGCCCGTGTCCCACAGAACCCAACCCTGACTGTGGTGGATCAGGTAACAGTGTCCGGGAAAGCCGACGGGCGTCCCGACATTGACTCCTGGTGTCCAACGTGATTCGTCGGACCCACTGCCGTCGCCGCAGTCGATCACATAGAGGCGGTCTACTCCGGATTTGACTTGCGGGTTGGAGGCGGCGAAAATTCGCACGCCAGGGTTGGCTATCGCGAGCGCCAAAGCCGCAACCAAGAAGGCGAGGGTAGCGTTTGTTTTCATGAAATCCTCCATTCGAAATCTGATCGAAGTGGGCAAACGACCATCCAGCTTTCGTCTACAGCTCAGAAGCGGGCCCTGGGCGCTTGAGGCCGACTAAGGCTGGAACCCGTCCGCCACCCACTTGGCGAATAGTTCAATCCGTGATTGCTGCCAGGGACCTTCTCCTCTTGGCGGTGGTGGCATTACAGCGCCGCCGATTCCACGAATGCGATCGTAGATGGCGGCAGCGTGCTTTTTGACGTCATCGTAACTTCCCAGGTTGAACGCCTTGCTCATGCCTTGAATGTCTCGCTCCGTAAAGAGCGGGCGAATGTCCGTTTGAAAGCTCGTCGTTTTTGTCATGTGCGCCTCACGGGCCTTGGCTCATTCGGCCACAACAAAATGGGCCGCGCAATTGGACGATGGTATTGCCCATACTTTCCTATTGACTGCGGCCTCTTGATGGCTGAGGTGCTCGATACTGGATACGGGATGCCGTCGATACCAAGGTCTAATTGTTTTGGTCCCGTCACTCGTGGCTCAATAGTGACCGTTTCGAGATGCATGTTATTCGAGTTTAGAATTGTTTGTGAAGGAGAACGCACTATGAGCAAGCACCTCGAATCGCTGTACCAGAATCTTCTCAACGGCAAATTGCCCCACAATTTGAGTTGGAGCGAAGCCGTTGACCTCGTCGAGCATTTAGGTGAGGTCCAACCGCATGGAGACGATGAATTTGTGTTCCGCGTCGGCGGGCAACGCGTCTTTTTCAAGAAGCCGCACACCCACGATCTTGGCGTGGAGGAAGTTTCGCGGCTGCGTAAATTCTTGAAGGAAGCCGGACCGGATGCGCATAAATCAGGTGCGCAGGTAGAACAACCGGCCCAACCTGGCCGGATGATTGTCGTCATCGACCACCACGCCGCCCATGTTTACCAGGATTTCGGCGGAAGTCGTCCGGCAGACGAACGCAAGGTGCAGCCTTACGATCCTTATCATTTTCATCATCATTTGATTCATCGAAAGGAAGCCCACTACCGTGGCGAGCGTGTGCCCGAAGAGGATTCGTTTTATGAGGAGATCGCGAAAGACATCACTCCGGCGAGTGAGATCGTGCTCATCGGTCACGCCACTGGAAAAAGCAACGCCGCCGAGTTCTTGAAAGAATATTTGAAGATCCATCATCCCGAAATCTCTCAGCGGGTCATCGCCACTGAAAATGCAGACCTCTCGGCGGTGACTGAGCCGGAAATTGAGGCGCTAGCGAAGCAGCACATGATCGCAGCCGCCTGATCGGTTATTGGAACTCACGTCTATCGCACCGGTTGCCGCCGACACTTAGGTGCTGCCGATACCTGTGGTCCGCCAAAACTCCAGCCCCCCGTGAAATCAATAACATAGCTACTGCGATCTCACCACCACTAGACCAACGACGTCACATTGTTACATTGGTCTTTCTAGAGCGTTTACTGGAACAGACGGAGTTTTCGATAGCCACAGTGGGAATTTTTGACACTAAAACGTCGCGCACGATGCCACCACCGGCTGCAAAATGAGAAGGTCGACACGAAGCAATTGGGTCGGCGGTAAGCGTTACCGTCCAGGACAACGTTCAGGAGTGAAAAGAGCTCGACTAAGTGACAGGGGGAGGACATCCTTTATATATGCGTATATATGCGTTCTGCGCGTGATGTTTTGGCGGGGGAAGGGAGCTGGCCGTGACAGTGTAGGATTCTAACCAATGACGGGGCAGCGTTCTAACCAACTGAACTACGTCCCCAACCGTGTAGGCTACCTGCTTTTCAAAACAACTCCTTCAATTTTAGCACAGATGTCAGAGCGTACAAGCGATCCCCTCAGCTAAAAGCGGACCAGTCCAGCGTTCACCGGATAGAAATGGGCAAACTTCTCTGAGACTCTGCGCCTCGTAACGCAAACATTTCACGCCAAACGCTACTTTTCGGACACCGGATGCACCCACAAAACCAACTGGCACACCTAAATCGACTTAAAGAAAAATTCCAATTTCCCAACTTATGGATCAGAAAATCGCACGATCCGCGGTCGGACCGGGTAGGTTACAAAGGACGACGAGCCGTAGACTGGTGGCTAGCTCGCGTCGGCGGTGCGCGTCATCGTGGTCGCTGCTTTCCCGGTCGCCTGCTCCACCGCGGCTCGCCTGTGGCCCATTCAGTCTACGATTGGGATCGCGGTACTCTGTGGATTCGCCGTTGCGCTCGTCGTTTTCCGAATTCGTAAGCCCCCCTCAATTCTTACCGGTCGGCCAATCTCAGGTGCGCCGCTCCACTTTTTGCAGCCTTTCCATTATTCATTCTCCGCCGTTCCGAACGGATTATTCCTATCGAATAGTCCTTGCTCATGGCAATGGCTCAACACAAACCTTCTGCTGAGTCGGAACGGCGAGAAGAACCGGCGCGTTTTGCCAGGGCACGGCTGCCACGCAGCAGCCGCATCAATCAGATCATTTTCCTTTTGTGGATCGTAGCGCTGGCCATAATTATCACTTTTTGCTACTTCGCCAGCTCTATCTGCATCGCACTTTTGCTATCTTCCTTCTTTGCCATTGTCTTGGACCCGGTGATCGTGCATTTCGAACGCTGGCGCATTCCGCGAATTGTATCGTCCGCTGTGCTCATCGTCGGGCTGACCACCATGATCGGGGTACTGACTTACACCTCGTACCAACAGGTCTCCCAGGTCGTCGACCGGCTGCCGGAATACGCGCAACATCTTGGCGAGATGATCGCTCCAATCACCAGAAAGGTAGAGAAGGTTCAGAACAGCGCCGGCTGGCTGAACATTGACGGACACAACAAGAAGGTCCCTGTCGTCAAAGTTCAGGGGGAATATCCCACCTGGACCTCGTATGTTGTTCGGGGGGGTCGGTCCGGTCAGCGGCGTGCCCCTCATTGTCGGTGTCGTTCCGTTCTTGATCTTTTTTCTCTTGATCCAAAAGCCACGACTGAAGCAAAAGTTAGCCATCATTTGGGGCGATCAGATCGATGTCTCCGAATTCGCAGATACGGTCACGGGAATGGTCCGAGGTTTTGTTTTTGGCAACTTGATTATTGGATTGCTTATGGCCGTGGTCACGGTAATCGTTTTGGTGTCTTTGAAAGTGCAGGGAGCAGTAATACTTGGCGTCGTAAGCGCTGCTTTTAACTTGGTTCCCTTCGTCGGTGCGGTGCTTGGCGCGGTAATTCCCATGTTTGCGGCGCTCGTGCAGGGTCAGCCGCTTAGTTCGCTAGCCATCATTTTTGCCACTGCCGTCGGGCTACACTTTATTTCCGAAAATCTCTTCGTCCCGCGCATGATTGGGCGCCGCGTCAGTATCAGCCCAGTTGCCGCCACTATCGGTATTCTTTTTTGGGGTTGGCTCTGGGGCATGATCGGGATTCTTCTTGCCGTTCCGCTGACCGCGTTCGTCAAAATTGTGGGCGACGCGCATCCAAACTTAAGCAAAATCGCGAATCTAATTGCCGAACGCCCGGCCGCCGTTCCCCCTTGGACCCGAGCGATCCGGGCGCAGTCGCAAGTTGCCTATCCTCGCGAACGATCGAGCTCAGACTAGGTCATCGCAGCTTCGCGCCGGGCCTCAATTCCCATTTCTGTGTTTCTTGAATGCGCGCGAACCGGCCTTTATCCGCTTGTGGGCTTCCCCAGGCCCCCGTATATCCAGAATCCGATACTGCTGGCCAGACAATTCGTGATAATTCACAAAAAAATCTTCCAATTCCTTCCTGAATTTCTTACCCAGATCATCTATATGCTTCACCCGCGCGTAGCTGTGGTTCTCTTGTTCAATGGCGATAATCCGGTCGTTGCGCTCCCAGTCTTTTTTTTGGCCTTCTTCGCCCTCGATCACGCCGATGACGCGGCACTTCAGAAGACACCCGGGAAATGCTGGCTCGTCCATCAACACCAATACGTCTGTACCGTCGCCGTCCTCGGCTTGTGTCGATGGAATAAAACCAAAATCGTACGGAAACGCCATGCCCGCCGGCAGCACTTTCTTTAGCTCAAACACCTTCTGCTTCGAGTCGAACGAGAACTTATTCCGGCTCCCTTTCGGTGTCTCGATGATCACCTGGATAGTATTTGGATCGTCGGTGGTGTAAGGGCGTAGTCTTGCAGGATTTGTCAGCGAACTTTTTTTGGCCATTTTGCTCCCGGCGTTCAGGGCTAGAAAAAACCGCCGCGTTTTGATGTTCTTTGTTTCAGCAAGATTACTTCCATACCGGCCTCCCGGTACTTTAGCGCGAAAATCTACTTGGATTCCTTCTCTACGCGCAGTTCGCTCACCAACGCTCCTCCCAGTAATCGTTGTTCCTATTAGTCCCTCAGGCGACCCGCCGATGGTTCCTTACCAGTGGGAAGTCTTAATTTCAAAATGCAGTTGCGAAACCCTGGAACATTCCAGGGAGAGGAGGACAAATGGCAACCGAAGGCACGAAGAAGGCTCCCGAGTCAGAGAAGTCCGGGAAGCATCCAACCCGTGACCAACACACCAAGAATCAAGGAGGGCGCAAGGAGGGAGGCGAAGAGCACGAAAAATCCAATAAGTAAGATGTGTGGTTTCGCAAGGAAAGGGCGGCTCTCGCCGCCCTGAATAACGGTGCAAGGTTGCCAAACCTTGCGTCTAGGCTGCAAGAGGAGAACGTTCCCCCTTCGTGCTGAACGCTTAGATCCTCCCCATCAACAGTAAGACCACTAGGATCACCAGCACTAATCCCAAGCCACTGCTCGGGTAGTATCCCCAACCCCGGCTATACGGCCATGCGGGCAATGCACCCAGAGCCATCAACAGCAGTATCACTAACAGTATGGTCAGCATATTTGTTGTTCGCCGCCTCTTTCAACTGATCGATTCGGGAGCATGTTGACTGCGAATGCGGCTATGACCTCCGTGCATATAAGAAATCGAAACTTCCCAGGGCGCAATCAAGGCAACCGTGTACGCGGTTGACCATCTCACGTTACTTCATGCCCCGGAAGGGTTGAAGATCTGAGGCGTTTTCGGTCACGCGATCCTTGCTACTATTTTTGATCGTCGCCACTACAGCGAACGATGGTTCTAAAACACGATCTTCACGATTGTTGCTACAGATAAGTTTGTATCTAATTTACCAAAAGGATGACCATGGCTAACGGCAAGAAAACCACGATTACCCAACCTGATCGGGAAAGTCGCCAGGGCAACTCCGCGGGCGATCGGGCAACTCTCATTAAGAATCTCAATGAGGATTTAGCCCGCGAATATCAAGCGATCATTTCTTATGTGATTTATTCCCAAGTCCTCACAGGCCCAGAATATATGGATGTGGCCACCGAGCTTGAGAAACACGCTGCCGAGGAATTGAAACACGCCATCATCATTTCGAAGCAAATCGACTATCTTGGCGGCATGCCTACGGCTGAACCCAAGCCCGTCCACGTCACGGACGATAATAAGGAAATGCTGCGCACCGACCTGCGCAATGAAACTGAGACCATTCGCAACTACCGTCAGCGCGTTCGCCAGTGCGAAGCCCTCGGTGAATACGCCATGGCCGAACTGATCCGCGGCATACTGGTCAACGAGCAGGACCATCAGATCGATCTAGCCACCGCATTGGGCATCGATGTCCCACAGGTGGAAGGGTCCGGCCCCGCGAACCTCAAATAATTTCGCATCCTGCAAGTACGCCTACGAGACATCGTGGCATCTATTGCCGCGGTAGTTGCGGTTCCGGGTGTCCCGGGAATGGGGGAAACACCGGGATTCGGGTCTGGCGTGGGCGGGTGGGGCTGCGAGGGCCGCTTCGGCGGAAGTTCGGGTTGAGGTGGCTGCGGCGTCGGCTGTTTGGGCTGTGGACCGGTCGGCCGATTTGGGTCGGCAACAGTTGTTAGTGCGGTCACTTTCAAAACCTCCTATCCAGGCCGGCGGTCCAAGTGTTGCTAACCCGAATCATGATGGACATCGGGAGTTCGGCGAATTTCTCGAACGGATTTGCCTCATCGCATTTTTCTGAAGGCCCCGCGCCTACCTTGTCGGGCGTCCTTTCTAGGTTTCTGCAGGGATTCACGGATGGAATCTTTGCTCGTTCCCAGTTTAAGTTCCTTTTGAACCCTGAGATGCGCTGGCAGCCACGTCCTTGAGAGTGACTGCACACGGTGATCGCGCAGCCTAGCTGCTCTGAAATCGCCCGTGGTTGCCAGCGTGATTCCCTAATCCATCGCGTTGGAATCGTAGTTATTTCGTCGGACGCATCTACTCCCACTCGCGTTCCAGTTTACATTTCAATGCGGATTCCCATCTTCCCCACTTGCGCGCAAACATAAAAAGGGCAGTTCTTGCCTGATAGCGAGTGAAGGGCGTGACCTGGCCCAAAGGAGAGATATGAGATCAAGCTTATTACCCGGTGCACTGCTTACTTTGCTCGTTTTCCTACCCATCGCGGGATGTTCGCATACCCGCGAGGAATCGCCTGACGTAACCCATCAAATTCGCAGTTCTTTAGATCAGGCCGGCCTGAAAGACGTCAGTGTTAGCCAAGATCGCGCCAAGGGCGTAGTCACCCTCACGGGTACCGCCCAATCCGAAGACCAGCGTGGCCAAGCCGAGTCCATTGCCAAATCTATCGCCACAAATCAAGTTGTCGCCAACGAAGTATCAGTCGAGCCTAAGAATGACGAAAGCGCGGCGAAAACGGAAAACTCCGATATCGATAAAGGGATCGAGAAGAATTTCGACGCAGTTCTCGTCAAACACCACCTCAATCGCGACGTCAAGTATGACGTGAAGAATGGAGTAGTCACGCTTACCGGCGACGTGCATTCTCAAGCTCAGCGCAAAGATGCCGAGAAATTAGCCCACCAAGTTCCTAATGTGCGCCAAGTGGTGAATGAGTTGGAAGTAAAGGGCCAGAAAGCCACGACTTCCTGATTACTCGAGAACAAGGCAGGGTCCAGCCCCCTGTCGCTCCCAATGCCGTTGCCTGAAATTTTATTGGATTACTTGCCGCACACGGCTGCCCGTGCTTGTCGCCGCCTCTTCTGCTTGTACATTTCCTCATCCGCTTGCGCCATCAGCTCGCCCAACGGCAACGGCTCTTGCGGATCGTAGCGCGCCACTCCCGCGCTGAGGCTTAGCTTGTATTGCGGCGCATCCTCGTTCGCATTTTCCAGGTTCTTTGATAACCGCGACAGTATTGTTCGGACATCCGGCAGGGATGCTTCCCATGCCAGCACCGCAAATTCGTCCCCCCCTAATCTCGCCAGCAAGTCCGAATCACGAAACGTCTCTTCCAATGCGTCGGCTGTGCGAACCAGTGCCAGATCGCCTTCCCGGTGTCCAAATGAATCGTTGATGCCCTTTAAATCATCCAAGTCGCAGAAAAACAGTAAAACGTTTAGGCGGTCGCGTTGGGCCAACTTTAATTGTTGTGCGGCAGCAGCCAGGAAGCCTCTTCGATTGAAAAATCCGGTCAGATCGTCAGTAATCGCCAGAGATCGTACTTCCCGATCTAGCAGAGACTTTTCCACGGCCCATACTGCGGCTCTCCTCAGCGCTTCGTCTGCGGCAACCGAATCAAACTTCTTCGACCTCACTATATTTGCCAGATCGCTCAACGCCCTCAATATCTCGTCCAGCCCGTTGTCTTCCAGTCGCAGTACTGTCCCCAGAATGGACTCCAGCGTTTCTTTTCTTGGGTATTTGCGGCCACGGATCGAAAGCACTTGGCCGGCATCTTTGTGCCCAGGAAGCTTAGCTTGGCCGCGCTTAGATCCCGCTCCGGATGACCCGGTGGAACTACCATTCCGCGATTCGATTCGTCCCAAATTCCATCGCGACATGCGTTATCCCCGCTGGCTGCATGGGCCAGCCTTATCTTCGGGGCGGGCCTCCATAGTTCCATTACCCTCCCGCGTTTGCCATCCGGTGTTGGCTGTACCTCTAGCAACAGTTTGTCGTTCCAGTCACCCCTACGAGTGTTCTCGCAGGATGTTTCTCAAAATTGGACCGTCGCGTGAGAACACGATAACCTAATTGGTACATCTTCTTCCTTCGGGAGGGTCACCGTAGATGACCGATCAGTTTGCTCACGTCCTTCTCTTTAGTTGTCCACAGTGCGGAACACCTCTTGCCACCGCGTGTGCTAGCCACAAGCGCAACCTCGAACAGGCCGAGGCCCGCTGGTTCAACCCTCACTGTCATTGTGGCTGGACCGGCGACGTCATCGGCGTCACCGCGATAAAGCATTGGGTTGAGGAATGGAAACAACCCGTAAGTTCCGAGGCGGGTTCCTGCGACGGTGACCCGATCCGCTGAGTCTCCGGCCCACGCACTCTAGGCATTCCCTGAGCACGTTGGTAAGCACATCCGTTTTCTAATCTCGCCACTTGCCACCATCTTGAGACCTCACAAAATCTACGTATTTCCCTTGATTACTTTCCGAAGCTCCCCATGTTTTCCTGAGCTGCCCTTGGCAGGTACCGGAATTCCCGGCGAGTGCCGTCCTTCATCAAATGTAGATGACAAAAAAGGCTCACGTAACCCACTCGATCGAGGTGCCCACCGATGGGGCCATCACCACCCCGGCTGAGAAAAAACAGGTCGAAGAGCGTGTCGCTGTCGGCGTCAACGTTGTTTACGAGACAATTCGTCGCGAGGGCGAAGTCGAACTGGCCCGGACCGCTGCGGCGCTAGCCTGGTCCGCGTTGGCGGCTGGTTTGTCCATGGGATTCTCCTTCGTCGCCGAAGCCCTTTTGCGCACTTATCTGCCAGAATCCCACTGGGCGCCCTTGATCTCCAAGGCCGGCTACTCCGTCGGCTTCCTCATCGTGATTCTTGGGCGCCAGCAACTTTTTACCGAAAACACCCTCACCGTCATTCTGCCTATATTGCTCCACCCTACCATCAAGTCCGTGGGACGCGTGGCTCGCTTGTGGGGTATCGTTCTGACCTTCAATCTATTGGGCACATGCCTTTTTGCCTTTTGCATCGCGCATACCGCGATCTTCGATCCGACTACGAAGAACGCGTTCTTTGAAATCGGTCGGGCTCATGTGGGCGTAGGCTTCGCCACCACGTTCCTCCGTGCCGTGTTCGCCGGCTGGCTCATCGCCTTGATGGTTTAGCTCCTTCCGGGAGCCGAATCCGCACGTGTGGGCATCATCATCCTTGTCACTTATCTCGTAGGACTCGGCGGTTTCGGACACATCATCGCGGGTTCCACCACCATGTTTTATCTCGTCGCGGTGAGCTCTGTCTCCTGGGGCTACTACTTTGCCCACTTCTTTGTCCCGGTGCTCTTCGGCAATATTGCCGGCGGTGTTTCATTAGTCGCGGCGTTAGGCCATGCCCAGGTCGTCGGCGGCAAATCCTAACCCGCCCATCAATCTCCCTCCCAGCAATGTACGTCCACCCAACCGGTGTACACTCGCTTGGTTACATGCCCGGCTGTTCGCCACTTTGAGGGATTTTGATGATTAAAACACTCCTGTTTGGTTGGGTTTTGCTGGCATTTTTTGTTGTGCCGTCACACGCACAGCAATCCCCTAAGTCTCAGCCCACTTGGCCAACTCCCCAAGAAGGTGACTATGTCGTCCACGATTTTCATTTTCAGTCGGGAGAGACCCTCCCGGAAGTTCGCCTCCACTACTACACGCTGGGAAAGCCGGTCAAAGATGCCAGCGGCCGCACCACCAATGCTGTCCTGATTCTCCATGGCACCAGTGGCAACGGCGCCAATTTCTTCCGGCCCATCTTTGCGGGAGTATTATTCGGTCCTGGCCAGCCGCTCGACGCCCAGAAGTATTTTGTCATTTTTCCCGACAATATCGGCCACGGGAAATCCACCAAGCCCAGCGATGGGCTGCACGCGCGTTTCCCTAAATACGATTACGCCGACATGGTCACTCTCCAGCACGAGTTGCTGGAAAAAGGTTTGAACGTAAACCATCTTCGCCTCATCCTCGGCACCTCCATGGGCTGCATGCACTCCTGGATGTGGGGCGAGACCTATGTGGACTTCGCCGACGCGCTCATGCCGCTGGCCTGTTTGCCCGTGCAAATTGCCGGACGCAATCGCCTCTGGCGCAAAATGATCATCGACGGCATCCGCCAGGATCCCCAGTGGAAGAATGGTGAGTACACTCAGGAACCGCCTGCCGGCATGGAGATTATCGCCGACTTCTTCATCATCGCCACCAGTGCGCCCTTGCACATGCAAGAAGATCTGCCCACCCGCGAAGCGGCCGACAAATACTTGGAGAACGCCCGGCAACGGCTGATCGCCAGCATGGATGCCAACGACATGCTCTACGCTGTCGACGCTTCCCGAGATTACGATCCTTCCGCGAAGCTCGAAACTATCCATGCCCAGGTCATGTTCGTGAACTCCGCCGATGATTTCATTAATCCACCGGAACTCGGTATCGCCGAACGTGAAATCAAGAAAGTCAAAAACGGCCAGTTCGTCCTGCTGCCCATTTCCCAACAAACCCACGGTCACGGCACTCACACCTGGGCCTCCGTCTGGCAACAATATTTGCAGGAACTATTGGCTCGCTCCGAAAAACAAGAATAGCTGGTTACGTTTCTATTTACTCACTCGGAGAACCGCCGGATTGATTCGATAGCCTGACTGCTATCACATTGTTGCCCGACGCGATCTTTAGCTCTTGTAGGCTGCTACGGCGCGAAATGAATCGTTTACTCGCTCAGTAGAAATACACAATACTTCACGAAATCGGCGCTTCAAGGTTGTAGAATGTGTAACACGCCCCAAACAATCCAGGAGCTTTGCACCGTCCTGGCGATTCCTCTGGACGCGAGTGACATAGGAATGAAATCACATTCACGGAAAAAGCAGGCTTGCCGCTGCAGTCATCCTAAAACGATTCATCAGGTCTTCAATGGCACTCTGGCTTCGCGCAAACGCAACCCCTGCCGCTTTCCGGGTTGCACTTGCAAGGACTACAAACGCGCGAAGACACGCGCGTAGTCTCCGGCGCCCTCGTTCATGGATTTCTTTGAGCACGCCAGGAAGCGCATCCGTTTTCTAATCTCGCCACTCGCCAGCACCCTGAGACCTCACAAAAAACACGTCATCCCGAATCCACGTTCTTTGTGGGTTGAGCACCCAGGAAGCACATCCGTTTCCTAATCTCCCGCTCACTGCCCTGAGAACTCCAAAAACAGACACGTCATCCCGAACCCACGTTCTTTGTGGGTGAGGGATCTCTCTTCGATTTTCTATCATTACCAATCAGGACTAAGTTAGGTGCACGACCGACGATCTTTGTGGAGGTCTTGCGTCGTCCTGTCGATCGCCGCCAACACTTGGTGAGTCCGCGCGCAAAAGATGGAATAGGGGCCGGGCGACTGCGCCGCGAGGTCCTTCATGCACTCGACAGCGCAGCCTAAGCCTTCAACAGCTTCGATCCAAAGTGCGTCCCTGTCAATGTCGCCCGAGAAAATGTCGAATTTGGGAATCACGACGTTCCTCGATCTTCCTTTGACCTAGGCCCTCATCGGGGAGAACATCGCGAGACAGCGCAGGGAAGCCTGTCAACCTAGATCGGTCTGCCTAGCCACGCACAGCGAGATTTTGCAGGATATTTTCCACAGGTTCTTCACAATAACACTAGGTTTGCGTTGAAACAGCGTCGGAGGGAAAGCCAAAACTCAGGTCAAAAAAATTTGAGGGCGCTGGAATCTTGCGATTCTGGCGCCCCCTTCGGTTGTGCCGTGAAGTTTTTAAGGCCTCTCGGCTCAACCTGGGTGCACTCTACCGTGGCTGTTTTTCCTTGGCAAGAGGTCTGTCCGGGATTTCCTGTGCAAATCTGTGCACGCCTGTGCAAAAGAGGATCGCCTCCTCCCGTCCGCTGACTTTAGCCCAAGCGCGAATGATCGCTCCCGCCCAACATGGAGAAACCCTGCTTCTGCGGTACCATGGACTCCGCCCTTATGGTTGCTTGCTGTGACTACTTCTTTGCGATCGCCGTCCAACAAGCGACTGCAGGAGCCTGTTCTTGTTGAAGCGCCTCGCAGCTCTTTTTTTTCTTTGCGCCCTCTCACTCGCTGCCCAGAGCAATAGCGGCGAATTGCGCCTCAGAGTCACCGACCCCGCCGGCCATCCCCTTAAAACCACGGTCCAGCTTGTCAGCGAAGCGAACCAGTACCGGAATGCCCTCGTCACTACCGACCAGGGTAGCCTCGACGTTCAGCGTCTCCCGTACGGCCTATACCACCTTGAAATCAGCCGCCCCGGTTTTGCTGACGTGTCCGATTCCATCGAAATTCGCTCCTCCGTTCCCAAAGACTACGCCGTTCAATTGAAGCTTCCCTCTCTCAGCCAATCGGTCTCCGTCAAGGCCGCGGCCCCCGACGACACTCTAATCAATCCCGACCAGGCGGGCTCCGTCAACCAGATCGGCAACGACGCCATTCAGGACCGCCTCGGTTCGCTGCCTGGCCGTTCGTTGCAGGACCTCGTCAATTCCCAGCCTGGCTGGCTCTACGAAGGCAATGCCGTTCTGCATCCCCGCGGCTCCGAATACCAAACCCAGTTCGTGGTCGACGGTATTCCTCTCACCGACAATCGCTCGCCCAGCTTTGGCCCTGAAATCGAAGCCGACGATGTCCAGTCCATGACCATCTACACTGCGGGCTTTCCCGCCGAGTACGGCCGTAAAATGGGTGGAGTTGTTGAGCTCAACACCGTCCAGGATGTCCAGCCAGGTTTCCATGGCGAGGTGGTTCTTTCCGGCGGCAGTTTCGACACCGCTGGCACTTTCGCGCAGGGTCAGTACACCTGGGGCAAGAATACCCTCGGCGCCAGCGCCAGCGGCAGCATGACCAGCCATTACCTGAATCCCGTCGTTCCCGAAAATTATTCCAACACGGGAACCCTCGGCGATTTTTCCCTGCGTTACCAGCGCGAATTAACCGCCAAAGACCGTCTCAGCTTGTCCGTAAGACACGAACTCGCTCGGTACGACATCCCCAATGAGTTGGTGCAACAGGCCGCCGGCCAGCGTCAAAACGCCAATAATCTCGAGACCATCGGCACCATTTCCTATCAGCACACTTTCTCTTCCAACGCCCTCGCTGATTTCCGCGCCATGGTCCGCGACAATTTCAACAATTTCTATTCCAACACCAATTCCACTCCCATCATCGTTTCTCAGCACAACCGGTTTCGCGAAGGATATTTCAAAGGTGCCGTCGCCATAAATCGCGGCCGCCATGAGTGGAAGTTCGGCGTCGAGTCCGACAACATTTTCCTCAACGAAAATTTTGCCTTCATCGTTACCGATCCCGCCTATTTCGACCCCAGCACCCCTTCCACCTTTCATTTCGCCGACAACCGCCCCGATCTCGAGCAGTCCGCCTTCGTCCAGGACCTGATGCATTTCGGCAATTGGACCCTGAATGCCGGCCTGCGTTGGGATCACTATCAACTCCTGGTCAATCGTCAGGCCGTGGACCCGCGCTTGGCCATTTCGCGATATTTCAAACCCGCCGGCTTGCTTCTCCACTTCTCCTATGACCGCGTCTTTCAGACTCCGTCGTTCGAGAACATATTGCTCTCCAGCTCCACCGCCGCCGCTCACCTCGACACTATTTCTGTCCAACTTCCCGTTGAGCCTTCCCAAGGGAACTACTATGAAGCCGGGCTCACCAAGGCCTTCTTCCATCAGTTCCGGCTCGACGTCAATTATTTTCGCCGCTTGGTCAACAACTACGCCGACGACGACCAGATCGACAACACCACCATCAGCTTCCCCATTTCCTTTCGTAAAGCCATCATTTACGGCGCGGAAGGGAAGATTGCACTCACCGAGTGGTGGCGCTTCTCCGGATTCCTTAGCTATTCCTACATCCTTGGGAATGCTTGGTTTCCAGTCACTGGCGGCCTGTTTCTCGGCGACGATGCAATTCTGCCGGCCACTGGCCATTTTCCCGATTCCCAGGATCAACGCAACACTGTGCGCGGCCGTCTCATGTACCAGCTTACGAAACGCGTCTGGATTGCCGGGGGCGTTCAATTTGATAGTGGATTGCCCTTCGATTTTGAGGGTACCTATGCTCAGGCCCTCGCCGAATATGGACCCGAGGTCGTCAGTTGCATTAACTTCGCGCGCGGCCGCATTTATCCCGCATTCCAAGTGAATGCTTCCGTCGGCGCGGACCTTTACAAGTCCGAGCGCCTGAATATGCGCTTACAAGTCGACGGACAAAATCTCAACAATGCCCTCAACGTGATCGACTTCGGCGGCCTCTTCTCCGGTAACGCCATCGGCCCGTCGCGCAGCTTCGCCCTGCGACTGCAGACAATTTTCTAACCATCAAGAGGCTAGCTGCGGCTAGCTTGTGCAGTGCCTGGAATTTAGACCAGTCGAATTTCCCTCAGCTCGTGGCTTATTTGCGCCGCGCCTCAGGCTTCGACTCAACCTTAAGTCCCAATATTCCCTTTGCAACCGGTGTGATGGCACTCGCACGACAGATCCGGTGTTTTTTCCATCGCCTCGCATTGTGCGCTGCAATATTTATCGTGTGGTCCCACTTGGCAGCTGCACGGTGGGTGCGCGCATTTATTTCCCTTCGACTGTGTGTCCATATCCTTTTCCCTTCCTTACCCGCCCCGGCCATCCTCTTCGGTTTTCCGATAACGGTCTCCCGATAGCAGGACGCCGTGGTCGTGGCTCGTTTTCCGCCAGCTAGACGTGCCAGCCTTTAATGGTGTGCATTGTCGGATTGATTGTGCCTCCAGGTAAAGTATTGTTTCTGTTCGTCCGGCGGCAGCTTCCGGAAATCGCGATGGGGATCATGGTGCGTCTCCGCCGCCCAGCGTTGATAGTAGACGTCCTCACCATGATCCCACGTGTGGTAGTCGCTGTAATATGGGTCATATACGCGATAGTGGTGTTCGGCGCAACCTACGGTTATACCCGACAGCGCGAGCGCCCCAGCCAGCCACAAGCATCCCACGGCCGGCCAACTCGTAGACGTCCCCGCACAGCATTTCACACGCTTCATAGAAACCTCCCTACGCGGGAGCGCAATCTATAATCCGCGTCCCTAATACCACATCCAGATAAGTCCGTATGGGGATGCAGGAGAAACAGTAAGTTGGTGGTTCTAACTGGCGTCAGCTATGCCTTGCCAACGACTGCAGCCGACGGTGTAATTCCTCCGTCAACGTCCTCAACTTCGTCCATCTCTCAGCAATTTCCGCTCGTTCCTGTTCGGTGAACGACAACCGCTTTTCCAGCCGTGCAACCGTCTCTTGTGCCTTGCGGGTATTTTTCAGGTTCCGCTCGGCAACCAGATTACTCCGCGTGGTCAACCCAATCTCGCAAAAGGTAATCGCCAAGCCCAGTTCCGTAAGGACGAAAGTTGCACCCATGTCTCTTTGGCGGGAACGAAACCTTTCCGCCTCCTTGATTCCTTTGTCCATGGCCCCGATCTTAGGCCAACACCACCCACCCCGGGTTTCCATGGGAGATTGTAGTTTGACTCGCGGAAATGATGCAGTACTTCGCCTTAACTCCTTCGAAGCTCCCCGGCCGCATCCACTCCGGATGCAACAATCCGCCCGCCCCTTTCATCCAACGTCCGTACCAAATTCTCCCGAGAGGACCCTCACCATGCCGCCGAAATCCCCTAGAGAATCCAGTGCCTTCCGCAAGGAGTTAATCTCCCTAGTCACTGAAGACAACGCCCACGCCGGTTTTGACGCCGCCGTCAAAGATCTTGCGCCCAATCTTCGTGGCCAACTACCCCACGGTCTTCCCCATTCCGCCTACCAACTCGTCGAACATATTCGCATCGCTCAGTGGGATATCATCGAATATGCCCTCAACCCCAAACACAAGTCCCCCGACTTTCCCGACGGCTATTGGCCCAAATCACCCGAGCCTCCCGATCCTAAAGCCTGGGACAAGTCCATCGCCTCCTTCCGTGCCGATCAGAAAAAATTAGTCGCCGCGCTCCAAAAAGCCGATCTCCTTGCTCCCATCCCTCACGCCAACAATCAGTCCCTTGCCTCCAAAACCATCCTGCTCATCGATCACAACGCCTATCATCTCGGCCAACTCATCCTGCTACGCCGCCTCCTCAACGCCTGGCCCGAGAAATAAAAAAGCGGCGCAACCACGCGCCGTCAACATGTCGCATTTGCACCCGCGTACCAATCGCCTGAACAGTACCGCTGCCTTGCTGAATCACGCCTGCAAACCCCGATCGAGCACCGCCAACCCCAACGTCTCCCGCTCTGGTGTAGACTGTCTCCCAATGAAAACCTTCTACAAAGTAGCTGCCCTTGTCTTCGTACTCGGATTACTCCTCCTCTGTTTTTTCGCTCCTTGGACCACCAGCCCCGCGGGCAGTAGCGCTCCCCACATTTCCTTGGGCTATGCACCCGTATGGTCGCACCAGTTTGCTACAGTCAGCGGATCCAGGGTTGATCCGGGTGCCTTCGCCATGCTCGCTGGAGTCGTGGCCTTTTTCGCCATCGTCATCGGCGGGGCCGCCTACTTCTTCCGCAATCAACGCGGCTCCGAACGCGAAGACGTTTGATCAGCTTGCCACTCTTGGGAACGCATTCCAGAACCAAATCACAAGAATGCCGTAGTACACCACCACGACGACCAGGCTAATTAGAAATGTGCTCAAGGTCTTTCCGAGTCCTGAGTAGTGCCGCTTCCAGCGGTACACGCAAAAAATAATCATCAGCACCGATAGCATTGCGGTGATTGCCGCCACCAAGCTGACTTGATTGCTTATTGATCCCGTCCTCGTCAATCGGAACAACTGGCGCAAAGCCGCTCCCAGCACGCCGCTCTCAAACGCAAGCAACAGCCACGCCGCAGGCGCCAGAATACCGATCATGTACGCCCACCGGTCCTCCGTGTAAAAGAGCAGCAGCAAAATCACCTCGTAAATGATGGTCTGATACAAATGAAACATAAAGAAGTCGGGTTCTAGGTGAGTGAGGAAGACAAAACAGAGAATCTGCAAAGCACTAACTGTAGCAATATCTCGATAAGCTCTCATGTCGCACCTCTTTGACAGATCAGTCAGAAGCGCTGCACGGGCCCTGTCCCTCGTATTCCAAACTTGTATTCAAACCTGGCATACGGGGGCTCTATAAACGAGTTATGCTACTTCGCGCCTATTTTGTCACGCTAAATACCAGACGTTCCCACCCACAACGCCTTCGGGTCAGACGAGCGAGCAATTCACACGCCCAGCGATGCCTCTGGCGATGGCCGGCTGGCTTTCGGAGCTGAATTACGCTCCTGTTTGTAAGCTAACAATGTGCAACCTGGAGATCGATCCGTTTGTCACCGCTGCCTCGCTGCTGTTATTCTGCCCGCAGAAGCTGTTTTTGGAGGCATTATGAACCCGTCTCCCGCACCCCTTGACCCGCTGCTCGTCACCATCGTACTGGCCACCTTGGCTATTGGCCTGCCCATCGTCATGGTCTTGTCGATACGTTTCCTTTGGGATCGCCACTTGCACCTGGGCCGTTCCAAAGAACTCGAAAAGCTCATCTGGCAGTTGCACCGCATCGCCAGCGCCATGGAACACCAAATGAATTTGTCATTTCCTGCCGTTCAGCCCGGCACGGAAGATCCTCGCGATTTGGCGTATCTTCAGCAAATTCCTGCTCAACCGAAAGCGGCCAGCCAACCTGTCGTCCTCGCAGTTCCCGCTGCCGCTGCACCTGCCACGCCCCAGGCCACCGTGCAACAACCTGTCGCTCCGCCTCCGGCTACTCAGCAGCCGGCCGTTGCTCCCGCAGCCGCTGAGCAGCCGGCTGTTCCTCCGCCTCTCGTGCAACCTGTTTCCCCCGAAGTCCCCCGCCGCGCTGGCGTCAACTCCATGTTCGACCTCTAACCTTCATTCTGCGCCACCGTGCACGCGCACCACATTTGTAGATTAGGGAAGACGCACACGATCAACCAGCCGTGATGTCTATTTGGATTTTCCAGAATTGACTCCGCCCGCGCTCAGCGCGGCCACGCGATCCAGCGCCGCTTTCCTCCACTGTGCATCCGCAGGTTTACCCGCAAAAGCCGCAGCCGCCTCTTCGTATTTCCCTCGGGCCTCGTCCGGCCGTCCCGCCGCCTCTAGCGCCCAACCGTACAGCGCAAGCATATTCCCACGCGCGACCTCGTGTGCTTCTGCGGCCGCGAATTCCTCCGACGCCAAAGCTGCTTGCCCGTGATTCAGATACCACCAACCTCGTGATGTTCTGCGCCCCGCTGCAATTTCCGGCAGGTCAAACTCGCCCCGATACACCAAAACGCTTCCGTCAATCTCATCATCCGGTGCGCGTTCCATAAAGTAGCGGTACGGGTATAAATCGTAATCGATCAGCGTATTGCTCACCAAAACTGTCCCGGAAAACTTCTCCGGAAGAATTGGCGGCAGTTCCGTATCCGATGCTTCCACGTAACCGGGACCAGACAGCGCTCGGCACGGTAACCCCTCCACCGACGGCTTCCTCGCCCCAAACCACGCGATCCAGCAATCGTTGATCCTCCGCGCTGTAATGTAGTCTTTCACGCGGTACAGCGCTTGCCCCCAATCCACGTTGGAGTCGCCCAGATACTTATACAAGTGCTTCGGGCCGCCCCAGGCTTCGTTGGCATACGCAATTTCGTTGGGATAACTGCGCGCATACGAAACCGCCTGGAATGCCAGCAGCGCCGCGCAGACGACCGCCGCAATTCTCGAGCGAGCGGCATAGTAGCCGGCCGCCAACGCAGCCAGCACGATCAGAAATGGATAAATCGGCAAAATGTGCCGTACGCCCAAATTAATTTTGCTGCTCATCGCCGACAGCAAAAACACCGCGACCGGGACCAGCGCGAACGTCATCTCCCGTTTGTGTTTCTGCCATAGCCCCGGCGATGCCGCCGCCAAAATCACAAGGATAAGAATGGTCAGCGGCGTCTTCACCAGCACGGTAACAGGGAAGTAGAACCACACCCCGGTGTCATACCGCTTCCCGAAAATGTACGCCGCCCGCGTGCTGTTCTCCATCATGTAGACCAGTCCGGCCACATACGACTCGGGCAAAAGGTGAAATCGCGTAATCCCCAGGATCGCTTTTCCAACCAATGTGTCCGAAGTTCCGCTGTTCTCCAGCGTCTTGGCGATCTCGAAGCTCTGTGCATGTCCTGGCAGCGCGGAATAACGGAACTGATATGTTGCCCACAACAAGAAAACCGCCATCACGCACGCCGCCAGCCATGCCAGCATCAGTCGAACAATCGATGGTCGTGCCAAAGCTGGCCTTGTAAACGAGTAATGCGCCAAAAATTGCAGCGCCACAATCAGGGGCACGAACACCGCTGTGTGCTTCGAAGCCAGCGCTAGCCCCAGCACGCCACCGAGCAATATCAACCGCAGTGCCGACGGCTTTACCAGATAGCGATCGGCAGCGAACACCGTCGCAAACGTGGTTGCGGCCACCGCCATATCTGTCGCCACCAGCGGTCCGTGCGCCGTCAAATTCGGTTCGAATACTGTGAGGATTACGGCGCATCCTGCTGCCAACGGCCCGAACCATGCCCGCGCTGCAAAGAAAATGGTAACCAGCAACATCATGGGGAAGACCATCGCCGCAGCCCGTGCCTTGGCCAGGATTTCGTCGGCCAATGGCCCGTTCATCAGCCGGTAACCGGTCCCGATCAACTGCATGTTATTTGTCACCGTGCTGCCGCACGCAGAACCGTAGACATTCAGATGCCAGCTTCGCAAAGGCGCGGCAGCAATTAACTTGAGGAGCGGCGGATGCTCCGGATTAATGCCGTAATCGCCGCATTCCCAGTAACGGTGTCCGGCAGCGATGTGCATCCCTTCATCGAATGTGGGTGAATTGGCCCGCGCGTAAGCCACCAGCAGCACCGGATAAAGGACCAGCCCCAACACCAACGCTGCCCACGCAAAGGTGCGCTCCCAACTTTTGTCCGGCTCGCGCATTCCTGGCGTAGTGGGCATACGAAAAAGTTTCCTCCCGATGGCCGGTTATTCTGTCACTGGTACAGACGCCTCCGCCACTCGATCCGTCATGCCATTTCACAAATTGTTTGGGGTTGGGGTTTGCCGCGAACGCAAACGAAGGCCGAACGCCTGCCGGCTCTTTATGGCCTCATTTGCACGCCGAAGTTCCTCCCGCGACAATTGCTCGGCAAAACGCCTTACTTACGGTCGTCGCGAAATAAATTGGAATTACCACTCGCCTCGGATGGTAGTCTTCTGCGATCCGTCAGACCAGCTCACTAGCGGGGTGCTTTACAAGGAGAATCACCGGTATGGCAAATACCTTCGGCAAAGACATTTTGATTCAAGCACAGAATCCAAAAACCGCGGCCCTCTTTTACGTCCAGCAACTCGGATTCGAAATCGACGACTCCAATCCCAACATGATTGGTCTTCATGGCCGCAACATCAACCTGTTCATCGAGCCCGGTCCGTCACTTGGTCCCGTTCTAGAAATCACCGTGGCCAACGTCGGCGAGGCCAAGTCCCGCCTGGTCCGCAACGGCTGCGAAATCGTAAAGGACGAGCCCGATTGGCCGAGATGCTATGTAAAGGATCCGTTTGGTCTGATCTACAATCTCACCACTTAATTTCGCACCGTCAACACCGAACACCGCGCCCCACATGCCACTTCGTATGCCGTCGCCCCCGGCATATGTGCCGCTGTGCCCACGTATCGTGACCGGTTCAGTCCCATCACGATCAAGTCGGCGTGCAATTCTGCCGCAACGTGCAGAATCGTCTTGCTCGGCGTCCCGAATCTCACCAGCCATTCCGGTTCCAGCGTCAGCCGCTCCTGCTTCGCTAGCAACTCTTCCATCTTCCGCACTGCCGGTCCGCGAATATCTTCCTGCATTTTCCTGACGTCCCCGGTGGTCCGCGACCAGTGAAAACTTTCCGGGATTGGCGCCACCGGTGCCACATGCAGCAACACCAGCTTGCATCCGAAGTGATTCGCAAACGATACCGCCAACGGCAGCGCCCCCAGCGACGCCTCCCCAAAATCCGTGGCAAACAAAAAAGTCCCCATGCCGCCGCTGTTCTCGATTGGCGATTCAACAGCGGATCCCGGACCCACCGTCAACACCGGTCGATCGGCGCGCCGGAAAATCTGTTCCGCCACAGACCCCAGCAGCATTTTCCCCAGGCTTCCTCTCCCATGCGTTCCGGTCACCACCAACCCCACTTCTTTTTCGCGGATCACCCCTTCCACTTGCGTCCAGATGTTGCCCTCGCGCACCAGGAATTCGTGCGACATTCCCTCCAGCGAACCAGCCGCCACCAAATCTCTTTCCAGCTTTGCTACCTCTCTCGTCGTCGCTTCCGTAGCCATTTGCAGCGCGGGCGGCCCCGCGATGGTGTATCCCACCGACGACACCACATTCAGCAAATACAGTTTTGCCCGGTAGTGCCGCGCAATGGCCAACGCGTGACGCAGTGGCTTATCGGACACCTTCGACAGATCTGTGGTAATGAGTACCGACTGAATTGCGGTTGCAACCGAGGGTGCAATGCGGGTCATATCCGCCCCCTTCTCACGTCGTGGGCAAGCGGCTGTCCACGAACTCAACTCACTGATTCACAATTAGCACGAAGCGGTGCAATCCGCTGTGATGCCGGGCAGGGAAGTCACTCTATTCTCGCTCTTGCATTGTGCATACCACCCGCGTGTCAGTCGCTTTTCCCCGGTTGCACCGAAATCAGCGCCCCTTCGGTAATCGCATCCGACGGATTCTCGACTACTTCATCGTCCGCCCTTAGCCCAGAGACCACTTCCACACTGTTCCCCAAGTCCCGTCCGACCTGTACCGCCTGCAAATGCACTCGGCCATCCCCCTGCGCTAATGCCACCTGTGGCCCCTGTGCACGAAACAACAGGGAACTCGCCGCGATGATCAGCACTGGCTGGCTCGTATGCAGATGGAACGTCACTTCCCCAAACGCTCCCGGCACAATCTCAAATTTCGGATTCGGTACGCGAATCTCCGTCAGCAATGTCCGCGAAACGGGATCGATTGCTCGGGCCGTACGCACCACCCGCCCCGCAAATTTCTTTCCTTTGGTCCCGGGAGTCTCTAGATCGACGGCCCCGCCGATGGCAATGTCTTTCGCGCCCACTTCCGGCACATCCGCGTACACGCGCAACGTCGACGTATCCGCCAAACGAAACAGCAGCGTATTGGTTCCCGACGCGATCAGCGTTCCAATATCGATGTACCGCGCCGTGATGGTTCCCGCGTAAGGTGCGGTCACCTTCTCAAACGATTGCAGTTCCTTCAACTGGTTCACCGTTGCAATCGCCGCTTTCACATTCGCTTCGTCCGCATGCAGCGTACTGACTGCTTGATCGGTGTCTTGTTTCGACACCCCGTCCTGCTTCAGCAGTTCCTGGTAGCGCACTGCGGTGGTGCGCGCCAAATCCAAATTCGCTTCTGCTTGTGCCTGAGCCGCCTCGGCCTGCCGCAGTTGCTGATCCAGTTCCGGCGTTTCAATTTCCGCCAGCAGTTGGCCCCGTTGCACCCGCGCCCCAATATCCACCAGCCAACGCTTGATATATCCATTGGTGCGCGCATAAATCGGTGTCTCGATGTACGCCTGAACGTTCGCGGGAAATGTCATGTTCAGTTGCGAAGCGCTCGCCTCGGGATGCGTTACGCTCACCGGCATTCGCGCGTGTTCCCGTGCGTCCGCCGCAAGCTCAGACCTCACCGTCTGCTGATGCACCAACCCAGCCAACAAAACCATTGCAAAGAACACTACCGCCAGAATCGCCACGGTAGCCACGCTTCTTCCGCCCACCGCCCAATGCCGTTCTTCGCCAGGCGTCTGAGCGTTGCTCGTCGGCTCCTTTTTCTTTTCCTCTTCTACCAAATGTCCCATATCTCTCCTGCGGCTTTGCCTTCTTGTGTACTGGCCGAACCTTAGATCGGCCAAGTGGCACAGCCACTTCTGACTGTGCTTTCGCGCGCACCTGAACCTCGCTCTCTCACACCTCCAAACCCGGCTCTCCCTCCTGCGTCGCCAGCCGGTGATACCCCTTGCGATGCAACACGCTGTACACCACCGGCACAAAAAACAGCGTCGCCACCGTCGCGATCAACAGCCCGCCGATCACCGCCCGCCCCAACGGCGCGTTTTGTTCCGCTCCTTCGCCAATTCCCAGCGCCATCGGCACCATGCCTATAATCATGGCCAGCGCGGTCATGATCACGGGACGCAGTCGCACAAATCCCGCCTGCAACGCCGCTTCCACCGCGCTCTTTCCTTCCTTCAATTCGCCACTGGCAAACGTCACCAGCAAAATGCTGTTCGACGTGGCCACCCCGATGCACATGATCGCGCCCATCAGCGATGGCACATTGATCGTCGTCCGGGTGATGAATAGCATCCACACAATTCCAGCCAGCGCTCCCGGTAACGCGGTAATAATGATGAATGGGTCCATCCACGACTGAAAATTCACCACCATCAGCAGGTACACCAGAATTACCGCGAACAAAATTCCAAATCCCAAGCCCGTAAACGACGAGTGCATCGTTTCCACTTGCCCCCGCTCGATCATGTAGCTTCCCCGCGGCAATTTTCCACGGTACTCGTCCATTATCTTCTTCACGTCCCCGGCTACTCCGCCCAAGTCGCGTCCCTGGCTCGCCGCGAAAATATCCACCACCCGCTGCACGTCGTAATGGCTCACCACCGCCGCGGCTTGCCCTCTTCGTATGCTCGCCAGGTTCCCAAGAATCTGCGGCTGCGCCATCTGCCCTCCGCTGACCGGCACATTTTGCAAATCGCCCAGACTCTCCATGCGGAATTGCGGGGTCTGCGTCACCACCGAATAACTCACCCCTTGCGGGCTCAGCCAGAAACTCGGCGCCGTCTGAAAACTGTTTGTCAGCGCCACCAGCGCATCGTTTGCCACCACTGATTGCGTGAATCCCATCTGCTGCGCTTTAGTTCGGTCCACGTCCACATTTACGATCGGCTCGTTCAGTGCTTGCTGGATATGTACATCCGCCGCGCCCGGTATCTGCCGGATCCGCGACACCATTTCGTTCGCTACCTTGTAGTTGCCGGCCATGTCCATGCCGACCAGCTGAATATCGATGGGCGACGGCAATCCAAAGTTCAAAATCTGCCCCACAATGTCGGCTGGCTGGAAAAAGAACTGCGTCCCTGGAAACTCCTTCGGCAATTTCCCTCGCAGGTCCCGCATATATTCCAACGACGGCCGGTGCTTCTCATTCAAGGACACCAATATCTCCGCGTCCGAAGTCCCGATCACCCCGCTATTGCTGTACGTCAAATTGATCCCGCTGTACGGCATTCCGATGTTGTCCAGTACGGTGTTCACTTCACTCGCGGGAATTTCCTCCCGTATGGCTGCTTCCACACGCTGGCACAACGCTGCGGTTTCCTCGATCCGCAAGCCCGTCGGCGCGCGGAAATGCAGGCGAATCTGCCCCGCGTCCACATACGGAAATAGGTCCGACCCCAGCAGCGGCAGCAGCGCCAGGCTCGCCAGGCAAAATCCCATAAACACCATCGTGAACAACGCCCGCCGATGCAGGCACCATTCCAGCATCAGCGCATATCGTTCTCGCAGCTTATTGAATCCTTCTTCAAACCTCCCATGGAATTTCCGGAACATTCCGGGTCCTTGCCGCGCACTCTTGCTCTTCTTCTCCCGCGCTATCCGCTCCGCTCGATAGAAGTAAAACATCATCGTTGGCACCAGCGTTCGCGACAGCAAATACGACGCCAGCATCGCAAACGCTACCGCCTCCGCCAGCGGCCGGAACAGGAATCCCGGTATCCCCTTCAGAAACATGATCGGCACAAACACAATGCATATCGCCAGTGTTGCCACCAGCGCCGGCGTCGCGATTTGATTCGCGCTCGTCAGGATCGTTTCCCGCAGCGATCGCCCTTCCGGCAATAACCGGTTGGTGTTCTCCACTTCCACGGTCGCATCGTCCACTAACACGCCCACCGCTAGCGCCAATCCTCCCAGCGTCATCATATTCACCGTCTCGCCCAGCGCGGTGAACGTAACCAGCGACGTCAGGATCGCCAGCGGTATTGAAATCGATACCACCAGCGTCATCCGCCAACTTCCCAGAAAAATCAAAATCATCAGCGCCGTCAGCAGCGCTGCAATCGTCGCTTCGTGCAGCACTCCCTTGATCGCGCCTCGCACGAACACCGACTGGTCCGCCGTCGGATTCACCTTCAGCGCCGACGGCAGTCCCGCCTGAATTCGGGGCAGCTCCTCCCGCACTTTCGCCACAATGTCTAGCGTGGATGCCTTCCCGGTCTTGAATACACTCAACACCGCCGCGCGCCGCCCGTCCACGTGCACGATGTTGGTCTGAAACACGAATCCGTCATGTACATGCGCGACGTCCCGGATGTACACCATGCTCCCGTTCACTACCTTGATCGGCAGGTCGTTCAGTTCTGCCACTTGCACTGGGCTGCTATTCAGCGCCACGTCGTATTCTTTTGGCCCTAGCTTGATCGTCCCTTGCGGCAGTATCAGGTTTTGCGCACTCACCGCATTCACCACGTCGGCCCCAGATACTCCTCGCGACATCAGCGCCTCCGGGTCCAGGTCCACGCTCACTTGCCTCGGTTTGCCTCCGTAAGGGTAGGGAATTGCCGCTCCTTCGATGTCCGCCAATTGAATGCGCAGGAAATTCACTCCCAGGTCGAACACTTGCCCTTCCGAAAGAGTGGAGCTGCTCAAGCTCAACTGCAGTATCGGCACACTTGACGCCGTGTACGCGATCACCAACGGCGGTGTTGTCCCCGGGGGTGCCGACCGCAACATGGACTGAGCGATTGCTGTCGACTGTGCCACCGCTCCATTAATGTCCGTACCCTGCTGGAAGAAAATCTTCACCACGCCAATCCCGTAATACGACTGCGACTCAATGTGCTCTATATCATTTACGGTGGTGGTTACCGCCCTCTCGTACAGCGTCACCAGCCGCCGCTCCACCTCTTCCGGCGCCAGCCCGGTGTACCCCCACACCACGCTCACCACCGGTATATTAATGTCCGGAAAAATATCCGTCGGCGTGCGAACGATCGCCACCGCGCTCAGGATTACAATCAGGAACGACGCCACTACGAAGGTGTAAGGGCGGTTCAGCGCAAGTCTGACAAGCCACATCATGGCAGGTACGTCTCGCGGCCGCGATTGCGCATTGGGAAATCAGTCCTAATACCAATTTTCTCATTGCTGTGGGAACCCACTGTGACCAACGTCACAGGCTCTTGTGACCCTATATCCCCTCGCGCTTAACCATTTTCCTTCTCCTTCATCTAACCCTTTGGCCGTTCTCAAGGACCTTTGTGATCAATCTTCCCCTGGTTGTTCTCAGCCTCGCCTCTTTCTCTTCTGCGCGCCCCGCCTTCGCCACGGAACTAAAACCCGACACCACTCGCGCCTTCGATCAGTACGTCGAAGGAACCGAGGCACGTATCAACTCCGAGGCTGCCGAGCCCGATCACTTTTTCCTGTTTGATGCGCTCCCTGACGACCAGCGAGCCGCCATGATCGCTCGCCTCAAGAAAGGCGAAATCATCGCCCAGCCCATGACCACCAGGGAAAACGGCGAGCCTATCCACGTTCCCGGCGGCCTGGTCCATCATTGGCTGGCCGTCGCGTTCATTCCCGGCGCAACCGCGGAACAAGCCCTCACTCTCTCCCAGGATTTTTCCCGCGACCCCGAGCTGTACAAACCCGACATTCAGGACGCGCGGGTTCTCAGCCGCCACGGTGACGATTTTCGTGTCTTCATGCGCCTCTACCGTCACGCCATCGTATCCGTTGCCTACAACGCCGAGTTCGACGTGAATTACTTCATCCCCGACAGTTCACGCAACTACAATTTCCAGCGTTCCACAAAAATTCAGGAAATCGAGAATCCCGGCAGGCCCGATGAACAAGATTATCCAGTGGGCAAGGATCACGGTTACCTGTGGCGTCTGAATCTCTACACTCTTTGCCAGAATCGCGATGGTGGTCTGTATATGCAGGTCGAATTTCTCGCCCTCAGCCGCACTGTTCCCGCAATCTTTGCCTGGCTGGTCGACCCTTACATCCACTCCATTCCCCGGGATTACCTAAAACATTTCCTGGACACCACCAGAAAGGCCCTGATCTCCAACACGCTACCCGGGGCCGAAACGCATTAGATCTCATCCACATTTCCCCTCACAGCACACTATCCCCGATTCTCCCGGCAACCCATCTCCCCCCTGCTAACCTCATCGTATGGAATTAACCTTCGACCGGCCCGAGCACTGGACCCGCGTCTCCCGCATCGGTGGCTCCGTAGTCCTCGCCTGCTATGTCCTCTTCCTTCTCTACGCCTGGCGCGACACTTCCGGCTTCCTCTTTCTCGATTTCGCCAATCTTGTCATTCACGAAGCCGGCCATCCTTTCTTCAGTTACTTCGGCCACACGCTCATGATCTTGGGCGGAACCCTCGGCGAATTGGTCGTGCCCGCTCTCTGTGCCACTTTCTTTTTCTATCACCGCCAAACTTACGGCCTGGCCTTCTCCCTCTTTTGGTTCTTCGAAAATTTCCTCTATATCGGCACCTATATGTCCGATGCCCGCACCCTCATCCTTCCACTCATCAATGGTGACGAAAGTGACTGGACCATCCTTTTTGCCCAATGGAATGTCCTGCCATACGACCAGAGAATCGGTCACGCCACTCGCCAACTCGGCTGGCTCGGTATGTTCACCGTAGTCGCCTGGTTAGCCTTCCGCATCTACAACGATTCCCAACTCCACGCCAAAGCTCATCCCCTCGATTCGTCGCCCACTCAAATCCAAATCTCCCCAGCGCCCACAACTCCGAAACAAACCCGCTCTTCCTAACATCTTGCTCACCGCAATCCGCCAACCCCTCCGCACTTCTGGATCATTGTGCTCCCAACAATCCCCTTTACAACCACTCCCGTCCAGTCGTATAACTCGTCCGCAAACCACGGCCCCCTCTCGAATCGCTCGTGAACCGAAAGGACCCCATGCTTTCTCGATTCATCACGCTCTTGGCTATCCTCGCGCTCTTCGCCGCGCCTCAAGTACGCTCGCAAGCTGCCTCCGACCTTCAGGCTCGCGTCGCCGAACTAAGAGAATCCGCCGCCAAAAATAAGCAAGCGCTCGCGCAATATACCTGGAAAGAAACCGTAAAGATCATCCTCAACGGGGAAGAGAAAAAGACCCAACACTTTCAAGTGCGCCAAGGACCGGACGGCAAGCCCATAAAAACCTCTCTCGACGCTCCTGCCCAGCAAGACGCCAGCCCTCAGGGCGGCCGCCTCAAGCAGCGCATCGTTGAAAAGAAAAAGGAAGAATACAAGGACTACGCCGACCAAATGAAAGAGCTCGCCCAGCACTACATCCCGCCGGACAAGGACGATATCCAGGCTGCCTACGCCCGAGGCGACATCTCCATCCTTCCGGGCGGTGTCGTTCCTGACCAGCTCCCGCTGGTCATCCATAACTACTACAAGCCCGGCGACTCCGTCACTCTGCGCCTTGACAAACCCTCCAAGCAGCTCCAAGCCATCTCCGTCGCCACTTACATGGACGACCGAAAAGACGTCATGAATCTGATGGTCTCCTTCGGCAAACTGCCCGACGGCCCCAACCACGTTTCCACCCTGACGATAGAAGGCGTGGCCAAAAAGCTCACCGTATCCACCACCAACTCCGACTACACCAAACTCTAACCCACCCGCCGCATCTTCATTGTTGCTTGCACCTGAAGCGCTGTCCTCCTCTGCTCGCAGCCGAGGACCTCAACCACTCCGTCTTGCCTCATCCATATAAAACCCCACCGGGTCGGGCGCCTTTGGCGCATTGACGGCGACTTCGACTTCCCCTCCGACTAACCCGCCCTCCGTCTCATCTGTTACTCTGACAACTCCATGGAACGCTCCGAAAAGCGACTCATTCGCCTGATCGGCCTCTTCAAGCTATGTAAAGCCGCGCTCCTGATCCTCGTCGGCATCGCTGCGTTCAAACTAGTCAACGCCGACATCGTCAACCTGCTGGTCGAATGGGTCCCCAAATTTGGTCTCGATCCTTTCGGTCCGCGCGTCGGTCGCGTGCTCATCGCCGCAGCCTCGCTTACTCCCAGCAAGTTCATCGACATCGGTGTCGGCAGCTTTATCTATTCCGCGCTGTTCCTGACTGAAGGCCTGGGTCTCTGGTTTCTGAAGCGCTGGGCCGAGTGGCTCACCATCGTGCTCACCTGTTCTCTGATCCCCGTCGAAATCTGGGAGATCTTCCGTCATCCCAACGCCGTCAAGGTCCTCGTGCTGGTCATCAATCTGGTCCTGGTAGCCTACCTGATCCACGAGGTACGCAAAGATCCCCTGATCAAATCCCCACCCCCCGCATAAACACGGTCGCACGCTCACGGGGATTAGCCTCCGTAAAGAACCATTCCACGGATTCTCATTCCCCGAACTTCGGTCTATAAACAAAAAAAAGCGAGAAATCTTCTCGCCGCTTCCATCAACCCGTACCTTATTACTCGCCAGGATTCGCCGGTGGTGCGGCTCCCGCAGGCCCCTGGCCCGAGCCTCCTCCAGGTCCGCGCTGTCCTCGCGCGCCCTGCCGTCGCTCGTTATTTCCTCGGCGCGCCTGCCAGCGATCCCGCAGCGCCTGCCGCAATTTCGCCCGCTGGTCCGCCGTAAGCGCGTCCTTCATATTCAACCGAAAATCAATCCGCGCCTTCTCCATCGCCAACCGCGCTGCGCCCACTTGCTGCAGCTTCGCGTCGATCGCTGCGCGGTCCGGAGTTTGCGCCGACAGCAGGTCCCGCAAATCAATCTGCTGTACTTCCAAATCCGCCCGCTGCCGAATCTCGTTCTTCCGGAACGCCGATTCCTGCTGACGAATCTTCGCCACTTGATCCGCGGTGATTCCCACCTTCTGCTGAATTTCCGGATCGCTCAGCAATCGCCCGAGCGAAAACTCATGCCTGCCGCGTCCATGGCCCCAGCGCTCGAACCCGCCGCGCTCGCGGCCCCCGCCACGCATCCCTGCGGGTCCAGGGCCCATGTCTCTGCGTGGCCCTTCCGCTCCGGGGTTCACCTCATCTCCCGGCCCTTCTAATCCAAATAACATCTCACCCGGCCCACCCGGACCAGGCCCGAATACGCCTCCACCGTCAGGCTCGTCCGCTGGTGGATCTTGCGGCGAACCTTGTGCCACCATAGGCCCACAGCTCAATGCCAACGCCAGTGCCGCCAATCCCAGCTTCGATGAAATCTTCATATGCGCCTTTCCCAACCACCTTCGTGTCCTTCTCCTCTAACTTCCCGCCCGCCGTGCAAAAAGTTCCCACCAGCCCGCGCCTCAAGACCCACTCGACGCATGTTCGCGCCTCTCGTCAACTGGGAACTCCTCGCTCTTTTATATAAACTATCTCTGGTCAGGCGTACACCTACTCACGTGACACCGTTCGTCTTCTCGGCGGTCTAGCCTGGCTTTGCGCCGCGCCTGTTCCGTCTTTTCAGGAGAAAACATCGTGAAACACGCCTCACGCGCCGTCTTCTTTCTTTTTGTCGCAGCTATCTTTTCCGTCCTCGCCATCAATGCCCAAACCAACTCCACCAATCCGACTCCCGCACCCAAGCCCAAATCTACTACCGCCACTAAACCTGCCGCCATCCCCATCCCCGACATTCCCTTCACCAAATTCGTCCTGCCTAACGGCCTCACTGTCCTCGTCCACGAAGATCACAAGGCCCCCATCGTCGCCGTGAACACCTGGTATCACGTCGGCTCCAAAAATGAAAAACTCGGCAAAACCGGCTTCGCCCATCTCTTTGAACACCTCATGTTTAGCGGCAGCCAGAATTTCGATTTCACCTACATCAATGCCATGGAACGCATCGGTGCCACCAACCTCAACGGCACCACCAACAATGACCGCACCAACTATTTCGAAAACGTTCCCACCTCCATGCTCGACTATGTCCTCTTCGCCGAAAGCGATCGCATGGGCCATCTCCTCCCCGTCCTCGATCAGAAAAAACTCGACCTTCAGCGCGGCGTCGTCCAAAACGAAAAGCGTCAAGGGGAAAACCAACCCTACGGCGTCGTCGAGCAGCTTCTCTCCGAAAACACCTACCCCGCCGGCCATCCCTATTCCTGGACCGTCATCGGCTCCATGAAAGATCTCGACGCGGCTTCCCTCCAAGACGTTCAGGAATGGTTCAAAACCTACTACGGTCCCAATAACGTCACTCTTGTCATCGCCGGCGACATCACCTCCGAAGCCGCTAAACAAAAAGTGGAAAAATATCACGGCGCCATCCCCGCGGGTCCGCCCATCGCCCGTCAGGAAGTTTGGGTCGCCAAGCGCACCGGCACGCATCGCGGCTGGGTACAGGATCGCGTCCCGCAACCTCGCGCCTATCGCGTTTGGAACGTTCCTCAATTCAATTCGCCCGAGGAAGTTCAGCTCGATCTGGCCGCCGCGGTTTTAGGCCAGGGCAAAACCTCGCGTCTTTACAAGCGTCTCGTCTACAAAGATCAAATCGCTACCAGCGCCACCGCCGACGATGACACCAACGAAATTGCCGGCCAGTTCGATTTCACCCTCACCGCCAAGCCCGGCGGAGATCTCGCCGCGGTAGAAAAAGAAGCCGACGAGGAACTACAAAAATTCCTAAAGGACGGTCCCAGCGAAGCCGAACTGCAACTCGCCAAGACCCAAATTTTCGGCCGTTATGCACGTATCATGGAGCGCATCGGCGGTTTCGGCGGCAAGAGCGATATCCTTGCTCGCTGCCAAACCTATGCCGGCGATCCCGCCTGCTACAAAACCTATCTCCATCGCATTCAGGCCGCCACCCCCGCTTCCGTCAAAAAAGCCGCCATCGAGTGGCTCAGCGATGGCGACTACCTCCTCGAAGTTCAACCCTATCCCACCGACCTGAAAACCAGTGCTCCCATCGATCGCTCCAAACCTCCCGCCGAAGGTTCCGCCGAATCTCTCAAGCTTCCTCCCATGCAAAAAGCCACCCTTTCCAATGGCCTCAAAGTCGTCCTGGCCGAGCGCCACACTGCGCCCGTCGTGAATTTCTCCCTGATCGTAAGAAGCGGCTACTCCTCCGACGCACCCGGGGACCGCGGCACGTGCAGTTTCAGCCAGCGCATGCTCGAAGAGGGAACTCCCACCCGCGATTCTCTGCAAATCAGTGAACAACTCGAATCCCTCAGTGCCAATTTCAACGCCACCGCAAATCTCGATTACTCCTCTGTCAGTCTCAATGCCCTCAAACTCAATATGGATCAGGCTCTCGATATTTACGCCGACCTGATCCTCCATCCCTCTTTCCCGCAAAAAGAATTCGACCGCATCCAGAAGGAACGCCTCGCCGCCATTCAGCGCGAAAAAGTTCAGCCTAACGCCATGGCCCTTCGTGTTCTACCCACGCTCCTCTACGGCAAGGATCATCCCTACGATGAAGCCTTCGTGGGAACCGGCAGCTCCGACAGCGTCAGCAAAATGACTCGAGAAGATCTAGCCAAGCTCCACGAAACCTGGTTCAAGCCCAACAATGCCACGCTTCTCATCGTTGGTGACACCACCCTCGCCGAAATCACTCCCAAACTCGAAAGCCTTTTCGCCTCCTGGAAGTCCGGCGATGTTCCTTCCATCAACGTTCCCGAAGTTCCCCAACCCGCACAGGACGTCATCTACCTGATGGATCGTCCCGGCTCCGGCCAGAGCCTCATCATCGCCGCGCAACTCGCTCCGCCCTACAATAGTCCGGATCAAATTCCGCTCGATCTGGTCAACGACATCTTCGGCGGCAATTTCAGCTCTCGCATCAACATGAATCTCCGCGAAGACAAGCACTGGTCCTACGGTGTTCGCTCTCTGGCCATCTCTGCCATCCACGAACGCCCCTTCCTCAGCTTCTCCCCCGTGCAAACCGATAAAACCAAGGAATCCATCGCCGAACTCGTCGCCGAATATAAAAATTTCGTCGGCCCGAAGCCCATCACCAATGCCGAACTCAAAGACGAGCAGTCCAACTCCACTCTCGCCCTTCCCGGCAGCTTCGAAACCGTTCAGCAACTCTCCAGCGCCTACGCCACCATCCTCGAATACAATTTGCCCGAAAATTACTACAACACCTTTACCGAAAAGGTCATGGCCGTCACTCCCGCAGAAGCCAACGAAGTCGCCAAAAAATACATCCAGCCCGGACACCTGGTCTGGCTGATTGTCGGCGACATGTCCAAAGTAGAAGCCGGCATCCGCGAACTAAACCTGGGCCAAGTCCACAAAATCACCCCAGACGGCACCCCAGTTCAACCATGAACTCTCCACAACGCTTCAGAGGTAGCGTGGCGCAGTGATTCCAGGGGCTGTGCACTTTGGCTTTTTTCATCCTGTGTAGTGGCCGAAAAATGTGCCTGTCACCGGACAGCGTGCTGAAAAACGTGCTTGGCACCGGATCGGAGCTTCAGCTCCGACATAAACCGCCCTCGCAGACAGAACTTTTTCAGCCCAGCACGGGAAGCGCCCCTGAACCTTCCCAAATTATGCAGAGGGCTTTCTCTCACAGCTTGCCAAAAACTCAATTGGGCTTTAGCCCCTGAAGCCTCCAAACTCCGAAGCTCGTCATTCCGAACGCAGGGAGTGAGGTACGTTTTTCCATCGCGCTTTCTGCGATGAATCTCTCCCGAAAAATGTACTTGGCACTGGGGGTCGGAGCTTTAGCTCCGACATAAAGCCGCTCTCGGCAGATGAGGCTTTAGCCTCTGAGGAATTGCTTCGCACTCGGTTGACACCCGCCACCCCGAGCCCTATCCTGTAGGCGAACAAAAGGCGAATATGACCGCTCTCCCCAACTCCTCTTTCTTTGCCCGCGGCCTGCAAGGCTTCCGCCTTCGCGTTGCCGCCGAACTTCAACCCACTGGCATCCCTCCATTGGATACGCTTTTAGGCGGTGGTCTCCCCCGAGGCTCCATCGTGGAATTGTGCGGTTCGGCCTCTTCTGGCCGCACCAGTTTGAGCTTTTCTCTGCTTGCCAGCGCCACAGACCGCCAGGAAACCTGCGCGTACGTCGACGTCTCCGATGCGTTAGACCCCTTGTCCCTGGCTTCCGCGGGAGTCGATCTTAACCGGCTTTTGTGGATTCGTTGCGGCTCCGGTGAAACTACCAACCCGCCTCAACCGCGATCCTCTTCCATGCGCTCTTCCGTGCCAGCACACAATACCGCTCCCACATTTATCGAGAACACCGCCGCGAAGGCAAAACGTACTCAGGTTTGGCAGCATCCCCGCGACCAGATCCGCGGGTTGGAAGCCTCGCTCCCTTCGCTCCTACATCAGCGAGAACAAGAAACTACCTCAAGCCGGTCTCCCGGAATCCTCCCAGCCACATTGCCTTTTCCAGAATCCACCAACCCGCCTCGCGTCCTGAAGCTGGCCCTCGAACCACCAAAATTTAACCAACATTCTGCACTACCCCGAGGTTCGTATCGCGATTCGCAAAGAAACACAAAACGCGCATCGTCCACCAACAAGCCATGGAAAAGTCTCGAGCAAGCCCTGAAAACCACTGATCTTCTTTTGCACAGCGGTGGCTGGGGTTTAATCGTCTTCGATCTGGGCAATATTCCCTGGGTAGACGCACGGCGAATCGAACTCAGCACCTGGTTCCGTTTTCGGCGCGCCATCGAGGACACGCCGGCGATTCTGCTGCTGCTCGGCGAACAATCCTGCGCGAAAAGCTGTTCGTCTCTGGTGCTGCATTGCCAACGCCGGCGCGAAAGCTGGAATGCTGCCAGCGCGCAAACGAAAACCCCCGCAATAGCCACCCTGGAGGGCTTTGCCGTCGAGGGCACAGTTTTGTGTTCCCGCACAGGTCTGCAACCCATGGATTCCGCCCACTGGAATACAAAAACGTTATGGACTGACAGTTTCTAGAAATTCGGACTCCTCTCCCCCGTCCACCCCTCTTCCACCGAATCAGGAGATGTATCGTTGCCTTTTGCGTCCATTTTTATTCCCGATTTTCCGGTCCAGGCGGTAATTCGCCAGGATCCGGACTTGCAAGGCAAACCCGTGGCCATTCTCCAAGGCGCCCCGCCGCTCACCAAAGTCTTTGCCGTCAACCAAGCCGCGCGCGCTCTGGGCGTCGAAGTCGGTATGACCAAGCTGCAGGTCGAAGATTGCACCGGAGTCGAGCGGCGCTGGCGCTCGCCATCCCAGGAAGCCACCGCACAAGCCGCTTTGCTTGATTGCGCCTGGACAATTTCCCCTCGCGTTGAAGAAGACCGGGAGCGAAGTGCCGAGCAGTTGCCCGATACCGTGGTGCTCGATATTACCGGTTGCGAAAAACTGTTCGGCTCTCCCGAAAAAATTGCCGCCGACCTGAAACGTGTCGCCGCGCAAGTCGGCCTCGACGCTAATGTGGCCGTTGCCGGCAACGCCCAAGCCGCCATTTGTGCCGCGCGCGGATTTTCGGGAATTACCGTGATTCCGCCGGGAAGGGAAGCCGCTTATCTCGGTACGCTTCCCTTGTCTTCCTTAGCCCTTCCTGTGGAGCTTCTGGAAACGTTACACCGTTGGGGCATTCACACCTGTGCGGGATTTGCCGCCCTGCCCGAAATTGCCGTGATCGAGCGGTTTGCCCAGCTAGGTCAGCGCTGGCAGCAACTCAGTCGCGGCGCCGATCCCCGTCCGCTGATCCCAAAAGCATTTCCTTCGCAATTCGAAGAGTGCATGGAATTGGAATTTCCCGTCGATCTGCTGGAGCCCCTGCTGTTTGTGTTGAATCGTTTATTGGATCAGTTGTGTGCGCGCCTGCGCATGCATGTGCTGGCCACTCGGGAAGTCCAACTCACCTTAACTCTGCAACCCGGCGACTTGCGCAGAAAAAATCCGGTCCTTCACATCCGGACGCTGCGCCTTCCCGTGCCCGCCACTCAATCTAAATTCCTCCTGAAACTCCTGCAATTGGATTTACAAGCCCATCCGCCCACTGCGTCAGTTACCGCCGTGAACATCGTGGTTGTTCCCACTCGTTCGCGCACCAGGCAGCTCGGACTGTTTCTCCCGTTAAGTCCCGAACCGGAAGCATTGGAAATCACTCTGGCGCGCGTTCAGAGCATTGTCGGCGAAGGCCGCGTAGGTTCGCCGGCGCTCCTCGATTCCCACCGCCCGGGCGGGTTTCAACAAAACCGTTTTGTTTTGCCAGAGCCGTCTTTGAACGTGTCTACGCCCGAACATTCCCCGCGAGCGGCTCTTCGCATCTATCGGCCCCCTTTGCTTGCTACCGTTCAGTTGGAAAACGGCCGGCCCACCGCCATTGTTTGCGGCAATGTGCGAAAACCGGTTCTCGCTTCGGCAGGTCCCACAAAAACCAATGGTGATTGGTGGTCCGAAAATTCTTGGGCCCGCGAAGAATGGGATGTGCTTATCCCTTCGCTCCGCCCCGAGTATCAACCGGATCCCTCATCCCAAGCGGAAGACACTGCCCTGTACAGAATTTATAAAGATTTACAGTCCAAATCCTGGTTTGTCGAAGGAATCTACGATTGATGTACGTTGAACTCCACACTTGTTCCGCATTTAGTTTTTTGGAAGGCGCTTCGCTTCCCGAAGAATTAGCCGAGCGCGCCGCCCAACTGGGCATGCCCGCCATCGCCTTGCTCGATCGTGATGGAGTCTACGGTTCTCCGCGTTTTCATTGCGCGGCAAAAGAATCCCGCATTCGCGCGCACATCGGCGCGGAAATCTCTGTCGCCGGTCTGGGCACTCAGGCCGGGTGTCCTTCTTGGATGCCCAACAAGATTCCTGCGCGACCGGTGCGTTTGCCTCTGCTGGCCGAAAGTCGCACCGGTTACCAAAATCTCTGCCGCCTCATCACCGCCTACAAGCTGCGCGAAAAGGAAAAGGGAACCGGCTCCGCAACCTTGCAGGAGCTTGCCGAACACGCCGAGGGCCTGGTTTGCCTCACCGGCGGACCGGAAGGATTGCTGGCCGCTTCTCTCGCTCACGGTGGATATGAACAAGCATGCCGCAGCGTCCAAAATCTGGTCACCTTGTTTGGAAAGCGAAATGTCTATATCGAATTGCAGCGCCATTTCGATCCCGTCGAAGAACACCGCAATCAAGCCGCCGTTCGCATTGCCGAAACCCTGGGCCTGCCTCTTCTCGCCACCAACGGCGCTCGTTACGCTCAACCCAACGACCGCGAGATTCTGGACCTGTTTACCTGCATCCGCAATCATTGCCAACTCGCAACCGCCGGCCGTCTCCTGGAAAAAAATGACCAGCGTCACTTGCGTTCCCCGGAAGAAATGGCCCAACTGTTTTTCGATTTGCCGGACGCTATCGCCAATACCAGCGAACTTTCCGCACGCCTTGAGTACACCTTGGCCGATCTCGGGTATGAGTTTCCCAGGTATCCCGTTCCCCCCGGCGACACCATGGATTCTTTTCTACGTAAACGCACCCTCGAAGGCCTCCGCCAGCGCTATGGCCCCAAAAATGACGACCAGCTCTTTGCCAAAGCTCAACAGCAAGTCCTCAGGGAACTCCAACTCATCGAAAAATTGAAATTGGCCGGCTATTTCCTGATTGTCTGGGATATGGTGCGCTTCTGCCGCGAACAGGGCATTCTCGTACAAGGCCGCGGCTCGGCCGCCAACAGCGCCGTCTGCTATTCCCTCGGCATCACCGCCGTCGACCCCGTCGGCATGGAGCTGCTCTTCGAGCGCTTTCTTTCCGCCGAGCGCGACGATTGGCCCGACATTGATTTGGACCTGCCTAGCGGCGATCAACGCGAAAAAGCCATTCAGTACGTTTATCAGCGTTACGGCCAATTGGGCGCCGCTATGACCGCCAATGTGATCACCTATCGCGGCCGTTCCGCTTCCCGCGAAGTCGGCAAAGCCCTCGGATTCGATACCGAAACTATCGATCGATTGTCCAGTTTAGTCGGCCAATTCGAATGGCGCGGTCCCGATGACAATTGGCAAAGCTATTTCCAGCAAGCTGGCTTTGACGTGAATCATTTCCTCATTCGCAAGTATCTGCAACTCTGCAATCGCATTCAGGATTTGCCTCGCCATCTCGGGCAACATTCCGGAGGCATGGTGATCTGCCAAGGCCAATTAGATTCCGTCGTTCCTCTGGAGCCCGCTACCATGCCCGGCCGCGTTGTAGTCCAGTGGGACAAAGACGATTGCTCCGAAATGGGCATCGTCAAAGTCGATTTGCTTGGCCTCGGCATGATGGCCGTTCTCGAAGAGTGCCTTGACCTCATTCCCAAACATTACGAAAAACCGGTCGACCTCGCGCAACTCCCCACAGACGATCCCCTTGTCTACCAAACCCTTCGCAATGCCGACACCGTTGGCATGTTTCAAGTGGAAAGCCGCGCCCAGATGGCCTCGCTTCCCCGCAACGCTCCTGTGAAGTTCTACGATCTCGTTGTTCAAGTGGCCATCATTCGTCCCGGCCCCATTGTTGGCAATATGATGAACCCCTACATGCGCCGCCGTCAGGGAAAAGAGCCGGTCTGCTACGCGCATCCCTCCCTCGAACCAATTCTCAAACGCACCCTAGGCGTTCCTCTATTCCAGGAACAACTTCTGCGCATGGCCATGGTGGCCGCAAATTTTAGCGGTGGCGAAGCCGAAGAACTCCGCCGCGCCATGGGTTTCAAGCGTTCGGAATCACGCATGCGCCAGATCGAAATCAAATTGCGCCAGGGCATGGCGCGCAACGGTATCGACTCCAGGACCCAGGAAGAAATCATCACCCAAATTACTTCCTTCGCTCGCTACGGTTTCCCCGAATCCCATGCCGCCAGCTTTGCCTTGCTTGCCTACGTCAGTGCCTACTTGAAATGCCATTACCTCGCCGCCTTCACTGCCGCTTTGCTCAACAATCAGCCCATGGGTTTCTACAGTCCCGCCACCATCGTCAAGGATGCGCAGCGCCACGGCCTGCGTGTCCGGCCTATTGATATTCTTCGATCCGATTGGCTTTGTACCATCGAACGCGCGGCTAATAAAAATGGGGAAGCCGTTCCGTCCCTCCGGCTCGGTTTGCGCTACGTTCGCGGCCTCCGGCAGCGTGCGGCGGAAGCGATCATGCGCGCGCGAACCGCAGCTTCATTCTCCGGAATCAGCAACTTAGTTCAGCGTGTGCCCGAGTTGCAAAAATCCGAAATGGTCACCCTCAGTGAAATCGGCGCGCTCAATTCGTTTGATAAATCGCTCCATCGCCGCACCGCTCTTTGGCAAGTCGAGCGTGCCACCCGCACCGCCGGCCCGTTACTCGATGCCCTTCCGGACGACCCCGAAATTTCCCCGCTGCAGCCCATGAGTCACGAAGAGCGCCTGGTCGCCGATTTCCACGGTTCCGGCCTGACCGCGGGTCCCCACCCGATGGCCTATTGTCGCGATACTCTCACTTCTCTCAACGTGAAGCGCGCCAGCGATCTTGCGCATATCGCCGATGGCCAGTACACCCGCGTGGCCGGATGCGTGATTGCCCGCCAACGCCCGGGAACCGCCAAAGGTTTCGTATTTCTCAGTCTCGAAGACGAAACCGGCATCGCCAATGTCATTATTCATCCAGACCTGTACCAGAAATATCGTTTAATCATCAATCGCGAAAAATTCCTACGCGTCGAAGGCATTCTGCAGAACCAGGACAAGGTTCTCTCCATCAAAGCCGCTCGTATCCTCCCCGTCTCCGTAACCGCGGCGCCCACCGAATCCCACGATTACCACTAACCACAAATCCATCAGGCGAATCGGCTGACCCAAAATCCGTCACCCAAAACCCGCCAACCCAAGCCCCGTCATTCCGAGCGTAGCGAGGAATCTCTCTTGGATCCTTGCGTCTTGCCACCCAACGAAAATCCTCCTCCCCGTTCTTGGAACCAAGAGTGTGGGCTATACTGACCATACACTTTCACGAGGATAGGGAATGTCCCTGGAAAATCGGGTAGCGCTTATTACAGGTGGCACACGAGGAATTGGAAAAGGCATTGCCATGGAATTGGCGCGCCGCGGCGCAAAAATCGCCCTCGCCTACCGCAGCAATAAAGGCGCCGCACAAACTGCCTTACGTCAATTGCAAACCGTCTGCTCCGATTGCATTGCCGTGGAGACCAACATCGTCGATCCAGCTCGCGCAGACCAACTCATTAAGACCGTCGCCGACCGCTATGGCCGCCTCGACGTGCTCGTCAATAACGTCGGCGAGTTCCGCTGGGGTACGCTAGCGGAATCTTCGCTCGAAGAATGGACCAGCATCTTCGATTCCAACGTCTTGACGGTTTTTCACATGTGTCGCGCGGCGCTTCCACTGATGCATAAAGGACGCTGGGGACGCATCGTCAATCTTGGCGCTGTTGGTGCCGAGCGCGCCTTCGGCCAAGCCAAAATTTCCGCCTATGCCGCGGCAAAAGCGGCCGTGGTCGCACTCTCTCGCTCGCTAGCGCTGGAAGAAGCCAAAAACGGTATCACCGTAAACGTCGTCAATCCTTCCAACATCGACGAGAAAGACATCAGCCTTGAGGAAGCCAGAAGGTTCAAGGATGCCCGCTATCCCATTGGCCGCCCTCCCACGGTAGACGACGTCGCCGCAGCGGTTGCCTTTTTCGCCTCCGAAGAAGCGGAGTATGTGACCGGCCAGGTGATTAACGTCAGCGGCGGTTGGATGCTCTAATCGGTTCCAGTCGGTTTAGGTGCGATAGCGAATTCCTTTTGGCGGGCAGGCACGAATAGAAAAACACACCGTCATTCCGAATGAAGTGAGGTACGTTTTTCCATCGCACTGCGATGAATCCCTCTTGCCTAACGCCGAGGCGTTGCCAACATGAAAGCTCTTACCGCAGCGGAAATGAACCAAGTCGACCACCTGACCACCGAGCGCTTCGGTGTGCCCAGCCATCAACTAATGGAAGCCGCCGGCAAAAGCGTCGCCGAAGTTTTCCTGCAACAATATGCGCACGTCATGCCGGAGCGTCCGGGGCTGGTCGTCGTCCTCTGCGGAAAAGGGAACAACGGTGGCGATGGCTTTGTAGTCGCCCGTCACCTCAAGGACCAAGCCGATCAGGTCCGCGTCTTTCTCTTCGCCAAGCCCGAAGATTTGCGTGGCGACGCCGCTCAGAATTATCACCGTTGGCGCGCACTGGCGGACGTCACTCTGGTTCAAAGTGAGCAGGATTGGAACAACGCCCGCACAGACATTTCTCGCGCTGACGTCATCATCGACGCCTTGCTCGGCACCGGCATTCGTGGCGCCGCTACCGGCCTGATTGCCCAAGCCATCGATGACGTAAACCGCATCTCCCGCGACGCTACCGCACCACGCCCATCTTGGGTCGTCGCCGTCGATGCTCCTTCCGGCTTGCCCTCTGACGGCGAACCGGCTGCCGGTCCCGTGATCAAAGCGCATTGGACCGTCACGTTCACTGCGCCAAAAGTTGGCCAACTCATTTCACCTCAGGCGGGCTGTTGTGGACAATTGGTGGTCCGCGCCATCGGTTCTCCAGCGACTTTAGTCGAAGAAACCGGGAAGGGAACTCTTCGTTGGGCCGGTCCAGACGAATTTTCCGCCATGCCTCTGATTCGTGCAGCCGAAGCGCACAAAGGCACCTACGGCCACGTGCTGATTCTCGCCGGATCAGTAGGCAAGAGCGGTGCCGCGGCCATGGCGGGTTATTCCGGTTTGCGCGCCGGCGCAGGTCTGGTCACCATCGCCACGCCGGAACCCGCGCTCCCCCTAATTGCAGCCGCGCACCCGGAATATATGACCGAGCCTTTACCAGCCACCTCCGCGGGCACGCTCGCCGTTGCAGCCCTGCGCTCCGGCAGATTCGCCGAAATTCTCCGCGGCATCACCGTCTTGGCCGTGGGACCGGGTCTTGGCCAGCATCCCGAAACCCAGGAATTCATTCGCACCGCCGTAACAGAAACGGACCTGCCCATTGTCCTCGACGCCGATGGACTAAATGCCTTCGCCGCCAAAAGCGACTCATTCCAAACCAAGAAAACCAAATCGCTCGTCGTCACTCCCCACCCCGGAGAAATGGCTCGGCTGCTCGCTTCCTCCATCCCCGCGGTCCAGAAGGATCGCGTCAAAACCGCTTCCGACGCCGCAAAACAGTGGAATGCCGTTGTCGTATTAAAAGGTTTTCACACCATCATCGCGGCTCCCAATGGCCAGACTTTCGTCAACACCACCGGCAATCCGGCTCTCGCCAAAGGTGGATCGGGCGACATTCTCACCGGCCTGCTCGCCGGTCTGATCGCCCAATTCGGCTCACACGATCTGGTGCGTGTCGTCGCCCTCGGCGGCTACCTCCATGGCCGCGCGGCCGACCTGCTCAGCGAACAGTCCGATGCTTCCGGGGTGCTCGCCGGCGAAGTGGCCCACGCCATTCCCCTGGCTCGCCGCAAATTACTCGAGGACCTTCAGCGGTGTGACTGAAACAATCACCACACATTCGGCCGAGGAAACTATCGCGTGGGGGCGCGAGCTCGCGCAAACCCTCCAGCCCCCACTCCTGGTGCTCCTTTCCGGAGAACTCGGCTCCGGCAAAACCACTCTGACCAAAGGCATCGTCGCCGGTCTTCACGCCGCCCAGGAAGACGAAGTCACCAGCCCCACCTTCACTCTGCTCCACGAATACGGCATCGGACCAACCGCAAAAAAAGTCTTCCACGCCGACCTCTACCGTATCGAAAGTTTCCACGATTTCGAAACCCTGGGCTTAGAGGACGTTTTCGCACAACCCGCCATCCTCATCCTGGAATGGAGCGAAAAGTTCCCCCTGAAAACGCCTTGGCCCCAACTCCGCCTGCGTCTCGAGCATCTCGGAGGCGATGCCCGCCGCATCACCGTGCACCCCACACCCAAGTAGCACGCCTTGCCACCCTCTTCTAGCCTCTAACCTCTGCCTTCTGCTTTACTCTCTCGCTACCCCTGTACTTCCGCTTCCTTGCCGCTCGCCAATGCCCCTGTTAGCTTGAAATGGAACGAACCAGGCGGCGGCATGTCCAATGACTTTCTCCACCTCAGCGGGACCGACTCGAACCGAAACGCGCTGAAACCCTACAATGTCACCTTGCCTATGGGTTCGCTCTCCATCGGGGTGGACAACATCCGCCACGACGTCTTCCTCAGCCCCAAATTCGTCCAAGTCGCCCGCGACTATCTCTTCGACCTGATCCGTCAAAACGCCTCCAACAGCTTCCTTTCCGGCATCGAGTTTCGCAGCAGCAAACCCGTGGACTCTTCCACCTTTCGCAAATTGCTCTCCGATTTGCTTCGAAATTCCCTGACCACCGCCAAGCACTACAAAAACATGGAGATCGATCTCCTGTTTCGCCTGGCCATCCTGAAATTCCTCACCGCCGAATTGCAGAATCAGTTTGCCAACGTCATCCTCGATGGCAAGGAGTACATCCGCAAGCGCGGTGAATATTTCGAACGCAGCCAGCAGGCTCACGTCATTAAAGCCCGCTTGACCGAGATGCAGTCCGCGCGCCACGACGTTTTGCGGCTCATCGGCCAGACTGTCGCGCAGATCCTCATCGATATCGAGGAAAACCATGTCGCCAAAGCCCGCCGCGCCCTCTTCGGCGATGATTACTCCGCATACTACGAAATGCTCAAGAACCGCCTCATCTTCCTGGATGGCGGCAAAGACGATTTTTATTTCCTCGAACACTATGTGTTGCTCGGAAATTACGCCCGCGACCCCGACCGGTTCGAAGCCGTCAATGCCTTCTTCCAGAACTTCCTCAAGCAAGCCGGGGTTGCTCTTCCGCACAACTCCCTCGACGCATCGCCTTCCCAAATTGCTCAGGAATCTCCGCAGCCACCGGACAATCTGCGCCCCCAATTGGCCGCCCTCGAAGAGCAGCGCGACACCCTTCGCAAGAAGCTAGACCGTGGCGAAGGTCTGCTGACCAAATTCCTCGGGTCCGCCGATCCTGGCGAACTCCGTGCCAATCTGAGTGACATCGAGGCTCAAATCACCGCCCTGCAATCCAAGCTCGCCCAACTCGCTCCTCCCTCCGACCACACTAAGCCCTCTTCGGAATTCGTTACTAACGATACCCAGAGCCCCTTCGCCGATTTCCTCAACGATCCCGAAAACGCCCGCCGTTTGTTTGATCCCAACTTTGGCGACGATACCGAGCGCGCCAATCACGCACGCCTTCTCGCGCAATTGACTGCTAACCTCGAACAGAGCGAACTTACCCCCCACATTCTCGCCAGCTACGAAATTCGCCCGATCGCCACAGACTTCTGCCCTCCCGTGCACCTGCAGCAACTTAAAAAAGCTCTCGTTTCCAAGGAAGAATCGCGCCGCGTCGAAGATCTTCTCAAACAAGTGCCCGCTAAGCGCCTCACCATGAAGCCTATCGAGGAATTGGCCAAGCGCGTCCGCCGCTACTCCCGCGAAGAAACTCACGCCACCATCCTGAAATTCGTCGCCGATTTCATGCGTCTGCGCCGCGATTTGCGCGATGCCGACCATCTCACCTCCTGCATGGAGCGTATCAATCTGGTCAGCTCTGAAAAAGCCCGGGACCTTTCCCGCTTGAACAACAAGCTCTACGAATGCCTGCTTCGCGAAGAGGCCCGCCCAGAGCACGATCAGGTAGTCTCTCACGTGATCATCAAGGCCGACGTTCGCGGTTCCACCAAAATGACCCAGGACCTCCTCGCCAAAGGCCTCAGTCCCGCCTCTCATTTCAGCCTTAACCTACACGAGCCCGTCAAGCGCCTGCTCGACCGCTATTCCGCCAAAAAAGTCTTCATCGAAGGCGACGCCATCGTCCTCGCCATCTTCGAAACCGAAGCCAGCCGCTCCTATGCCCGCCCGGTTGCCCGCGCCTGTGCGCTCTCCAAGCAAATTCTTACCGTCTGCAACTCCTACAATGATCGCGCCGCCTCTTCTCAGCTTCCCCCGCTGGAAATCGGCATTGGCGTAGCCTTCCAGGGTTCCGCGCCCACCTATTGGACCGACGGCGAATCCCGCATCATGATTTCCAAGGCCCTTAACCTGTCCGACCGTTTATCCGGCTGCGCCAAACTCGCCAAACGTATGCTTGCCCGGCAGAACACCCTCTTCTCTATTTTTCAATTCCTCACCGCCATGGAAGGCGCCTCCGCCGAAGAGCTCGACGAATTCCTGGTCCGCTACAACATGAATGGCATCGAATTGAACGACGAAGGTTTCGCGAAGCTTTCCGAAGAAATTTCTCTGGAGACCTTCAACACCGATCTGGAGTATCCCTGGTCCAAGGAAGGCGTCACACTCTATTACGGCGAAGTCCCTATGGGCGAATCCGTCGAACTCATAGTTCTGCGCAAAGGCGTAGCTCGCCAGTTGTTCCCCGATGGCAAAATTGGCAGGCCCTCCGACCACAGTTACTACGAAGTTTGCACCAACCCCGCCCTGTACGATCTCGTCGCAGCACTGCGCCGCAATCAAACCGTGGCCGTGTAGCCGCCGCTCCTTAGCTCGGCGGTCTGTGAGGCTGCTCCTCCACTCGCCTCGCCCCTGTCCATTTCTTTGCCGCTCCGGTTTGGAATCGATTCATGGCGCCTGAGAGACTTTCTTTTGTCCACCGCGGATTCTTCCGAGCGCCTCCACGCCGCCCAAAAGGAAATCACGTCATCCGGAGCACCGCACGGATCCCTCTTCGCTCGCACATTACGGCACCGCGCATTAATGCCCCATCCTCTTCTCTCTGCATCACAGCCCAAAAAACACTCGCCCAATTAGCCGCACCCGCCCTTTCCCTCACGTCCTCGCCTCTTTTCCCCGCCTCCGCAACGCTCCCAAAAATTCTTTCACCGGCAACGTATTAATCACGTCCTTCTTCTCCAGCCAACCTCGCCTCGCCATGGTCACCCCGTAGTGGATAAAGCTCAAATGCGTCGTGCTGTGCGAGTCGGTGGAGATCACCACCTTCACTCCCTTTTCCTTGCACATCCGCAAATACACGTCCTTCAGATCCAGCCGGTCCGGATACGAATTACACTCCATCGCCACTCCGTGTTTCGCGCAAGCATCCAATACTTTCTCCACGTCGTAATCCAGCTCATCTCTTCGCAGCAAAATACGCCCCGTAGGATGCCCGATAATCTGCGTGTACGGATTCTCGATCGCCGCCAGCATCCGTTCGGTCATTGCCGCCCGCTCCAAATTAAAATAAGAGTGAATCGAGCAAACCACCACATCCAGTTGCGACAGAATATCCTCGGGGTAATCCAGCTTGCCGTCTTTCAAAATGTCCACTTCCGCTCCCACCAGCACGCGAATCCCTAATCCCTTCGCGTCGGCTGCGCGCAGACTCTTGATGTGCGCCGCCATTCGTTTGTCGTCTAAGCCATTCGCTACCGTCACCGCCTTCGAATGGTCCGTGATCGCTATGTATTCGTGGCCCAGCGCTTTTGCCGCCGCGGCCATCTCCTCAATCGAGTTCTTTCCGTCGCTGGCCGTCGTGTGCATCTGCAAATCGCCCTTGATGTCGCGCAATTCCACCAGGTTCGGTAGCCGATGCTGCTCCGCCGCTTCAATCTCTCCGGTGTTCTCTCGTAATTCCGGTGGAACATAGTCCAGCCCCAGCTTCGCGTAAATCTCTTCCTCGGCCCTCCCCGCCACATGTACGACGCCTCGCCCAGTCGCGGGTTTGGGTGCCGCACCCTCGTTTTTCGAGGGTAGAGCTTGGGTTTTCCCACCGGTTCTTGCGCCGCTGTTCTTGACGTCCTTCCCAGCACCGTCGCTCTTCTTCTTCGCCCCGGCCTTCAACGGATTCCCTAGCGACATTTGAATCTTCGCCCCCGCGCTCTTGCTCGCCGCATCCGCAATTTCCGCTTCCGCGGTACTGTCCTCTAATGTCGCCAACTCATATTCGTTCAACGTCCATCCCATATCATTCGCGCGCCCTCGCAACGCCACGTTGTGTCCCTTCGAACCGGTGAAGTACATCAGCGCCGCCCCAAAATTGTCCTTCTCCAGTAGTCGCACATCCACCTGCAGTCCATTCGACAACGTGAAACTCACCTTGTTTTCCCCGTGCGCCAGCACCTGCTCAATCCGCCCATAGGTCAGGATGTGCTTCGCCACCGCATCAATCACGTCCTGCCTGCTACCACCGCGACTCTCGCCGCCGCTCTTTGGCTCTTTCTCCGATGCTTTCTTCTTGGTAGTCCCGGCCTGCATTCCTGAGTTCTTCTCGCCTGCCGCCATTCGCGATTCGTTACCGTCTTTCCGCATGGTCACCAACAAATCCAGATCCCCCACCGTCTCCCGTCCCCGCCGCAACGACCCCGCTGGTGTCACGCTTTCCACCACATCGCCGGCCTTCTTAATGTGCTCAGCGATTTCCGCGGCGGCTGCTTCCACCGTCGGCAACAGGAATCGCCCCGTCCCTTTCTTGAACGTTTCCACCGCCTTCAGTATATTCTGTTCGCTCTTTTCCCCGAATCCGGCAAGATCCCGCAGCTTTCCCTCCCTGGCCAGCTTTTCCACGTCTGCCACCGTGCAGCACTTGAACTGTTTCCACAAAAACGCCACCTTTTTCGGCCCCAGCGATTGCAGCCGCAGCACTTCCAGTAGCGTCGGCGGAAACTTCCTCAGCAGCTTCGCTCGCAGCGAGTAATCTCCGGTCTTCACGATCTCCGTCAGGTGGTCCACCATCCCTTGTCCGATTCCCGGCAATTCCAGCAGTTTTTCTGGCGTCGCCACCATCTGCTCCACGGGCTGCGTCAGCGTCTCGATCAGTTCCGCCGCCTTCTCATAGCTCCGGTAGCGCCCAATAATCGCCCCGTCGATTTCCAGCAACTGTGCGGTCTCCCGCAGGATCCGCGCGATTTGTTTGTTATCCATGCCCGGATTATATCCCTTCAGCCAGTCCTCCCTCTGCTCTCGGCCTTCCGTCCCCAACCCATAAAAGACCACCGTCATTCCGGCGAAGCGAGGTAATGTTTTCCATCGCGCTTTCCGCGATGAATCTCTCTTCGTCTAACGCCACGCCAACCTCGCACGAACTTGAGGGTGGCCCATCCTTCGCGCCTTCTGCGAAGGGTGGGGCTCTTACCATCGAACGCGGCAGTCTCTCCGCGCCTGTCAGCTAAAAAAGAACACTGTCATCCCGAGCAACGCGAGGGATCCCTCTTCGATCCTTGCGTCTTGCCCGTGTCCATCGCCCATCTCACTCTTCTCACCATTCGCCCACTAATCACTCGCCACCGTCCCTCATCCCCCCCCAAAAAACAAAACACCGGCGGAAGCTCTCGCCTCCGCCGGCGCACACATATCTAATTTAACTTAGTTTACGAAGCTGGTTTCGACACATTCGCCGCTTGTGGCCCTTTCGGGCCTTGCACAATCTCGAATTCTACCGGATCTCCTTCCTGCAATGTCCGGTAACCGTCGCCGACAATCGCTGAATAATGTACGAACACATCGGGCCCGTCTTCCCTCCCTATGAATCCGTATCCTTTCGAATTATTGAACCATTTCACTGTTCCTTGCACTTCGTGTCTCCTTTGGCAGGTGACCAACTGTTTCTACTCTTGGGGCGGATCAGAAACGAATCGCCGCCATGAGCACGAATTGCGTGGAGTGTACCAAAATGGTTTCCCCAGTCAATATTTCTCTGATCGAAAAATCCCTCCCCTGTGCATTTTTGCCCGATAAAATCGCTTAGATGCCCCCATTAGTCCCCATATGCCATTCTCGTCGCGCTCCCGCCCAACCTTACCTTAGAAAAGTAAGGTAGTATAAAATCCCCGCAATCGACTTTCCATCTCGTAATTGCCCATTCCGTATCATGCGTTTTAGCTCCTCTACGGTATACGCATGGGAAATTATTTTCTCATCCTCCTCGGGCTCCGCCTTTCCCTCCGTCAACCCCTCCGCCAACAGCAAATGCATCCGCTCTTCCAGAAATCCCGGGGTTGGAAAGAAATCCAGAAACTCCTTCAATCGCTTCGCCCGGTAACCCGTTTCCTCTTTCAACTCCCGCCCCGCCGCTTCCTTCACGGTTTCGCCCTCGTCGATCCGTCCCGCCACCAGTTCCCACAGGTACTGCCGGGTAGCGTACCGGTATTGCCGAATCATTAATATCCGTTTATCGGCGAGCACCGGCAGGATCACCACCGATCCAGGATGCGCGATCACTTCCCGTCTCGCTCGCACAGCTCCCGGCTCGATCACTTCGTCCCGTCTCACCCCAAACACTTTTCCCTTGAACACCATCTTGCTACTGAGGACCTTCACCTTCTGCCTCGCCTTGGTCATTTGACTCCCCATCGTTTATTCCTATCAATCCGATCAATTATTGGCTCACACGCTGTCACGCTGCTTTACCTAATTCCTCACCGCATCATATACTCACCCTAGTCCTCCGCTCATGCCCATCAACACCATCATCGTCGACGATGAAAAGCCCGCCCGCGAAGAATTGGCCTTTCTCCTGAAAAGTTTCCCCGAAATCCATCTTCAAGCCACCGGAAAAAACGGGGTCGAAGCCGTGAACCTGATCAAAGAACACAGTCCCGACCTGGTCTTCCTGGACGTCCAAATGCCCGGCCTGGACGGTTTCGGCGTCCTCCAGAAACTTGTCGAACGCAGACTCAAGGTGCCTCACGTCGTCTTCGCTACCGCCTTCGATCACTATGCTGTTCAAGCCTTCGACGTGAACGCCGTCGACTATGTATTGAAGCCCTTCGACAAGGCTCGCATCTCCAAAGCCATCCAAAAGGTTAAACGCGAAATCGAATCCGAAACTAGTCCCACCGAGCGCCTGGAACAACTCGTCCAGCAGCTCGCCGGTCCAAAACCGTCTTCTTCCCAGCCCGCCAAGGTGCTCATCCGCTCGCAACAGCGTTTGCTTCTGGTCGATTCCCGCGATCTCATTTTTGCGTCCATCGATGGCGGCGTAATCTCCATCTCCGCCAAGGACGCTGAGGGCACCTCCAACTACCGCACCCTCGACGATCTTCTTGCCGCTCTCGATAACGACTCCTTCTGGCGCCCACATCGCTCCTATCTCGTCAACATCCATCACATTAAAGAAGTGGTGCCCTGGTTCAAGTCCAGCTTCATGCTGAAAATGAACGACAAAAAACAATCCGAAATCCCCGTAAGCCGCCAGCAAACCAAGCGCCTCCGCGAACTCTTCAACCTCTAGAACGAGAGTCCTGATCCGCAACCCGTCCGTTGGCCCGTGACCTTTGCGTCTAGAGAACCAAAAAAAAACACGTCATCCCGAACGAAGTGAGGGATCCCTCTTCGCCCGGACGTTATGCCACCTCCCCCATGAACTTGAGGGTGGCCCATCCTTTCTGCGCAGTCTGCAGAAAGGGTGGGGTCTTACGATCCAACGCCACAAGCTTTTTCTTCCTGTGAATGATCCCAACCTCCGCGTCTTGAGTAATCCAAAACCAGAGCCGAGTGTAGTCTTCGTGGCGAGGAATCTCTCTTCGATCGCTCTCCGCATCTAACCTCACCACCCCCCCCGTCTTCCCGGACCAATCCCTCATGCTAAACTTTCCTCCCGTCATGGACTTCTCCCTCACCGACGACCAACTCCTGATCCGCGACACCGTCCGCGACTTCATGAACACCGAAGTACGCCCCCACGTCAAAGCCTGGGAACGCACCGACCATTTCCCCCTCGACGCCATCCGCAAACTCGGCGAACTCGGCTGCTGCGGCATGCTCATGCCCGAAGAATGGGGCGGCCCCGGCCTGGACACCATCTCCTACGTCCTCATGCTCGAAGAAGTCGCCAAGGTTCACACCGCCATGTCCACAGCCCTCGGCGTAACCAATTCCGCCGTCCAACTTCCGCTCCTTGCCCACGGCACCCAAGCTCAAAAGGAACGTTACCTTCGCCGCTTGGCCTCCGGCGAAATCATCGGCTCCTTCTGTCTCACCGAGCCCGCTGCCGGTTCCGACGCCGCCGGCATCCAAACCCGCGCGGAGCGCCTCTGTAGTGGCCGAACTTTAGTTCGGCCAAGCGAGTCCGCGAGCGTCTCCGATGGGGTCCGTAGCCCTACATCTTTTTCTCCGTCTTCCAACGCAACCGAAGGCACCCGGGGTCGAAGCTTCCGCTCCGACATAAATCAAACCAGCGAGTCCGGGGCTTCAGCCCCAGAGGAAATGGTTTCCTCCCCCACCCACTACAAACTCAACGGTACCAAAACCTGGGTGACCAACGGCTCCCACGCCAGCCTCTACATCATCTTCGCCAAAACCGATCCCGGCGCAGGCGGGAAGGGAATCACCGCCTTCCTCGTCGAACCCAACACCCCCGGCCTCAAAATCGGCCGCCACGAAGACAAAATGGGCCAGCGCAGCTCCCCTTCGGTCGAAATCCTCCTAAACAACTGCATCGTCCCCGCTGAGAATCGCCTCGGCGAAGAAGGAGCCGGCCTGAAAATCGCCCTCTCCGCCCTCGATGGCGGCCGCATCGGCATCGCCGCACAAGCCGTCGGCCTGGCTCAAGGCGCCCTCGACGAATCCGTGAAGTACGCCAAAGTCCGCAAAGCCTTCAACAAACCCATCTCCGAATTCCAAGCCATCCAGTGGATGCTCGCCGACATGCACACCGAAATCGAAGCCGCCCGCGCCTTACTCTACCAAGCCGCCTTCCTCAAAGACCTCAATTCCCCCACCACTCAAATCCGCCATTCCGAGCGTAGTCCGCGAAGCGAGGAACGGTTTTCCACCGCACGCCCTTTGTGCGATGAATCTCTCCTCTCTTCCAACGCAACCGCAGGCACCGGGGGTCGGAGCTTCAGCTCCGACATAAACCAAGCCAGCAAAGTCAGGGCTTCAGCCCCTGAAGAATTGCCTTCCTCTTGCGCGCGTCACGCCAAAATGGGCTCCGCCGCCTCCCGCGCCAAGCTCTACGCCTCCGAAATGGTCAACCGCGTCGTCTACAAAGCGGTCCAAATCCACGGCTCCCTCGGCTATTCCCGGGAATCCGAAGTCGAACGCATGTACCGCGACGCCCGTGTCATCTCCATCTACGAAGGCACTTCCGAAATCCAGCGCACCATCATCGCCCGCGATCTCCTCAAGTAATTCTCTTATGTCAACGTGCCACACGTGCGCCCCAACAAAATCCCGTCGTCCGAGCAACGCGAGGGTACCGTCCCCTGGACTTGAGGGTGGCCCTCGATAAGGGCGAAGGCGTTGTCAAGAGACACGTTTCCACGACAGTGCTTGGGAGCGCCACGTCGCTGCCAGAGAGGTTGAGGACCGAAGCCTGGAAACCTGCAGGTGAATCACTCTCGGTGGAGTTGTTCCACCAACCATCGATACGATCTAAACTTCCACCATGATTCTGAAATGCCAATCCCGGTTTGCGCTGGGACGAGAGCGCCCAATCAAACCTTCGGTCTAGCGTGCGCTGACCACGGCCCACCGCGAGCGGCTCTCGACACGAACGACCCTGGGATAGCCGGTATTGGTGCTCAGCCTCTAGTACAGTCGAATCGCCAATTTCCTGGGCCGCCGCCACCTTGGCCATGTGATGACCACGGTGCAAATACTCGTTGCGAAATTACGGATCGTAACGCACCGTGATCTGCGCTGCTTCCACCAGCAACATGTGCAGGAAAGTGTCCCTTGTTTGCTGATCGATCCCAAGCGCTGGTGCCCGCCGGAACGGTGCTCTCGCGGAATCAGTCCCAGATAGCTTTTGATGGAACGAAACGCCTGGTCCAACTTTTGCCACAAGGGATCGGCGGCGATCAGCAGGGTGATGGCCGCCTGCAGCTCGCGCATTTGCGCGGCCACCACGCGCAGCAGTTCCTGGAAGGAACCCAGCAGGGTGGCGTCGCTCACCAGCAGACGTTGGTTCTTGGGCCGCTTGCTGCCAGCGCCTTCAGGCGCTGGTGTTCTGCGCTCAGCGGTGCACTGGGAGTGCTCCCTTCACTTCCGCGAACCAGGCGATCACCCCGGCGTCCAGGCGATCGGTCTTCTCCAGCAACCCCACGCTTTGCGCTAAACGGCGCACCGAACGCACCGAACCAGGGTTCAGCAAAGCCACCGGCAGCTACTGCGCCCACAGCAACGCAAACCCCTGTCGTTCCTGTCCGCGAACCGCTCGGCCTGCAAGAGCCGATACGCGCCTCCAGTGAAATTACGCAGATTGAGTGGAAGCTCGGTATGGCTCCGTTAACCGGTTTTACCGCGGCACCGGTTTGTCCAGCGAATCCCAATTCGCTGCTGACGCCACACGTGCCTCAATCTGCTCAATCAGGCCTATACCATCGTCGCCATTGGTCATCACCGCAATTCCGTATCCCTTCAGCCGATGCATCGCCAGATCGGCGCGAAAACCCCAATTCGACCCGTTATGCGTGAAGTACCAACCTTCTCCGCGCTTCTCGATGGAAAACCCAATCGCAAACGGTCCCGTCCCGGTTGGCGCCACCATTTCCAACGCTGTTTGTCGCGAGAGCAGTTTGGATTCACCGTGCAGAGCCTTTTGCACCTCGATGCCTAGCTTCGCCAGGTCCGTTGCTGTGGTCCACAAACCGGCGGCTGCCTGTTCCGGATACACATGCCATTTCGCATCCATCGGCTTGCCATCCTGGTCGTGCGCGCACGCTGCATCCTTATCGAGCGCTGGCGGAAGTGGCTGGACGTACGTGCTGTTCGTCATACCTACCGGGCTTAGCACTTGTTCCTGCATAATCTGCGCAAAAGGTTTGCCGTAGACATCCTGCAGCACCACTTCTACGATCTCGATTCCTCCTCCGGAGTATTTGAAGGCGGTGAACGGTGGCCACTCCCAAAGCACGGGCCCCAGGATTGACGGTGGCTTTCCGTCGAGAATCTGCTCTAACGTGGGCAGTGCTGCCCCAGGTGCGTATCCCGGAAAGCCAAATACGTCTCCCGTGCCCGACGTATGACTCCGCGACGCTCGCAGCGTCACTCCTGCCCGCGTGTACCGGTTGTCGGGAACTTTCCAGGTCTTCAAATAATTGTTTACGTTCTCGTCCAGGGAAAGCTTTCCGGCATCCACGGCACGCAGTACCGCGAATGCAGCAACCGGCTTGCTGATGGACGCAGCCTGAAACCGCGTACCAGCGTGAACAGATTTTCCACATGGTTACCGTAGGATTTGTTTGACTAGCGCCCGTGTGGCGCGTAGTGTGATGTGAAATTTCGCGAATCTTTCGTGTACCGCTAGAGAGGAGGGTACAGGGAGGATTCGAAGCAAATGACGTTGCAGCGTGAACTGCCTGCCACAGTAAGCCCCCGGAGTTTACCGACCCGGCCAAGATTCCTTGCCTTCGATTTTCCCGACAATGTGCTCCAGATGCCACACCTAGGTGTGCAATGAGGCATAAATAAAAAGAGAGCCGTTTCGTCGACGGCTCTCGAAAGGACCATGGTGAAGATATTATGGGTAAGCGCAGAGTAACTCCAAAGCAGGATAGCCGTCAATCGGAATGCAGGATCGAGGAATTCCTAAAAAAGTTTCACGACATCGTGCATGACGTGATCGATTGCCCGGAAGCTGGCTTCACCGGCGAGGCCGTGGGCCTGATCGCGGAATTCAACGAAATTATCCGCAGAGAACCACGACGCCGCAATGGCGCAGTGGCGCTGGCGCTGGCGAGGCTGGTCCGCCAAGTGGTGGACTCCACCAAGCACGGCGATGAAGTCGCAGCGGAATTAAAGGCCGCAGGGTTCCAAACCTTTCCATCATCGGTAAACTGAAAAATGTTGTCCGTGAAAAGTCAGTACCGGGAGTGCTGGACCATGCCGACCGACGATGAGGTTTCGAGATTTTACAAACTGTTTCGTGGCAATTCTGTGGCGCATTACCACAAGAAGAAAGGTCGGCCACCTTGCACGGTTCGGCGCGGAATTTCCTTGGGCGACGTGCATCGCCATTTGCGCGGAGTGTATCCATCACTTTTGAGCGTGCCAACAAACCATGAGGGCATCTCTTATTTTGGTGGCCTGGATATCGACGCGCACGGCGACAAAGCGCCGGTGGACATTCACGCCTTAGCGTTGCGCGTTGCCGAAGCAAATCTGCCGCTGGTGGCCTGCCGGTCGACCAACCAGCGAGGGGTTTGGCTGTTTTTGTTTCTGGAAGAGCAAGGCTGCTCCTCGGCAATCGTACGCGCACAACTGGAATGGTATGCCTCGATTCTCGGCGTGAGCGGCTGCGAAGTTTTCCCCAAACAGGACAGCACCGCGCACACCGCAAAAGGTTGCGGAAGCGCAATGAACTTGCCATATCACGGCATGAATCGCCGGGCTTTCAACCTGATGGACGGCCAGTTGGATTTACAGCAATTTTTGGATTATGCCGAATTGGCCAGAGTAAGCGCCGCGATATTCGAGACTCACTGTAACGAGCCACCGGCTCGCTCCAGGCAAACGACTTCATCCAATCTTGGAAGAAGCAAAGATTCCAAAATCAGCGCCTTGCCGGTGGCGTCCGACGATCCGAAATCCGCGATGCACTTTTGGGAAATCGAGCCGAGATTCTTCGAGCATTTGCAGCGATTGGCACAGGCCCAACCGGGCCACCGGCACGAACGGCTGTTGAGCGTTTGCTGCTTCGCGTCTCAAGCCGTGCGGGCCGGATTCATCCCTGATTCCAAAGCCAGGATAGAGGAAACCGCAGAACGATTATTTGCGGGCGAAAAGCGCCCGAAATATGAATTGGATGATTGCTGGAACTACTCCACCGGAATATTGAACGTGAACCTGTATCCCGCCGAATTGGCCGCGCTGCGCACGATTGAAGAAGAGAAATTCTGGAGATCGTTTACCGGGAACACTTGCGATTTTGAATCGGCGCTGGCCGCCAAGAATTACCTCGTAGCATCGCGGATGCAGCAAGCCGGGCTTAGCGATCCGAGCCACGCGCTGCGATTCTCGGATATCACCAATGCGATTGCCGATGAAGCACTACGGGAATTAAAGGACCAACAAATTCTGGACAAAATCGAGAGGTTAGTCGCGGGGGGAAAGTGATGGCGTTAACAGCGAAGCAGGAAGAAATCATCCAAAATCTCACCGAACTGCCAGAGGACACCAAGGCCAACTGGGATGGTCTGGCGAAAGATATTTTTGGTTGGCCCACAGACGAGTTAAGGAAGTACGTGGCCGAGCGCCGCGCTGCGCGTCCGGTAATCGTTGAAGCCCAATTGGACGGCGAAAACATTGCCGATATGCCAGTGACGGTGCTGTGCGGGAAACTGGGGGAAATCTACATGAAACATTTCGGAGATTTTCCACTGGCCTATGCATGGCCCGCCATACTGTGCGCCGCCAGCGTGATGATTGTCCCGCATCCAACACTACGCGCCAATTTATTCGCGGCGTTAATCGGTCCAATCCACAGCGGGAAAACGGAAATCACCAATCGGGTGACGCACACGTTCACACTGGAAGACCAAGGACTATTCAGCGGCACTAAGTTCGGTTCGTCGGAAGGATTCGCCAGGAAAATCGGTGAACGTGCCCAACCGTTGCTATGGTGTCCAGATGAATTAAGCCACCTGCTCGAAAAATCGCGGATTCAATCGGCGTCATTCCCATTTTTTCTGGATAGCGTGTTCAACCATGACCGCAACGATCTGGTGGTGGCAAAAGGGAAACAGCTTTCATGCTCCGTGCGTCTTTCGCTCATTGGCGGAATTGTGGCCGACAGATTCGAGGATTCTTTTGGGAGCGGAACTACAGCCGGACTGTACGACCGGTTTCTATTCGGAGTTTTCCCTCAAGGCAATTTCACTTATAAATACCGACCCATGACAAAGAGTGATCCGATATTCGAGATTCGGGATTCGTTTGGACCAAACGGGTCGGGCACACCGAAACTGGTGACGCCGATGATTCATTCCTCGGTGTGGGACGCTAAGGACAAAATCCAGGATGAAGGCATCAATCCGGGTATTTTGGAAATCGCGATTCGTTGCGCCTTGATCTGCGCCGCTTGGGACCACAAAGACATGCTCGTTGGCAGCAGCCTGGACCCGTTCTGGGAATTGGCGAGATACCAGGAGCGCGTCCGTAAACGTTTCATGACTAACCCTGGCAGAAACTTCGAAGGGGAAGCCAGCCACAAAATTCTGAACTACCTGGAACGCTATCCAGACGGGGAATGGGTTCGTTGGCGTACCTTGTCTCGAAGTGCGCATCTCCCCGACTTGGGGCCGTCTGTAGGCGACCGTGCGAGAGACCATCTGGTCGTCACCGGAGAGATTGAGGAGTGTGAACAGCCTACGGTGTCGGGAAAGTGCAAAGCCAAACTGGTTCGATTAACCCCGAAATGAGCCGTGACAAGTAGGGTGACAAGAAGGGTGACAGGTTGTTTTTTGATCCCGTCACAGCCCTTTCTTTAATAAGAGAATGACTCTAAAAAAAAACCTTACTTTCATATATTTACCTTAACCTGTCACGTACATGTCACCCGTACTTGTCACGTGCTTTTCGTGACATGTTAAATGGGTACACTCACTTTATAAGAGGAAAGGGTGACGGGACACCTTGCTCTGCCGTGCCTGACCTGACCACTGATTTTCTCCACCAAACACCCCATTTCATTGGCTTTTTTCATAGGACTTGTACGGGATCGAATCGTACACACCGCAAGCGATTCTCGTTAAACTGCCGAGGACGTTGAAGCGCGCACCGTCGCACGCGCCGAGTGCCGTCCGCGACCGGGTAGGGGGTCCTGTTTTTGTTTTGCGATGCGACGCTACTCGCTCGCGCCTTTTGCGCACAACATTCCAGTTGAAAGTTTTTGAAAACAACGGACTTACAGTAAGGGCTATCGAGGTTTTCGTAAGATTGGATTTCTAAAGGACTTAGCCGTGAGCGTGGCTACCTGATCTCGACCGACATTTTCAATGCCAAGACCGGCGAGAAGACTGGCACCAAGCAGGAGATTATTCCTTCTGTGGCCCTGGCGTCGAAGCTGCGCACTGCGGCGCGGCTGCATGCCATCGAATTCGGCATGACGCCAGCGGCGGCGACCAAGGTGCAAGGCGCACCAGAAGAGAAGCGAAACCCATTCGCGGAAATGATCTTGGAGCAAGAATCGGAAGATTTACCCCATGTCCAGTGAGAGTGGCACTGGAACACCCTTCTCGATGCATAGTGGCTAACGTTCCAAGCGAATCCAAAACGCCGAAAGCACCAGATGCACCAACGGCACCCGGCTCGAGCGGGTGCGGAACTTCTGCTCTCGGCGTGACGAGCCAGTGGTGCACTGCGGAGGGGATCGCACTATGATTGCTCCAGATCTCGATGAATGGAGGGGTGGTAGGCTGGTGATGGACTCCTTGCCACCTTCTATCGACGCTTCTCGGAACCCTTCTTTCTTTTCTCCGCCCATCGCTTCTTCATCATTTCTGACAACCGCTTTCTACCTGCAGGGGTGAGATGGTCCCGCTTCTTTCCGGTGCGAATGACTCGATTGGGAACAGCACTGTTCTTTGCAGTAGCTTTGGGTGAGTGACCTTCCAGCGCTGCTATGGCTTGACTGAGGCGGTCTCTTTCTCGCTTCAGTTCTGCCACGATTCTTCCTGTATCCAAGATACCCTCCTCTGGTTCGCTGCGCGTCTGCAGATTGCGTGAGTCTGTCTCCGACACCTGAAAAGAAGAGACTGAACATCATCTCACGTGCGGTCTGGTTTTGCGATTGATGGCTTATGTTCGGAAGAAGTAGCGAGGCGTCACTCGCCTTTCGGACGCGCTTCGCTCCTGCCGCATTCAGACTAATCCTTCACCAATTGCATGGCCCAGTGCTCAATGTTGAGGCATATCAAACCAGCGGTGTCCGTCTCATGAGTCAGATCAGGCGCTTGTGTCCTTCTTGTACCCCAAGGTGCCCATCCCCTCGGGCCTTTTCAGTTCTACGATCAGAACAACCTCTTTTTTCGGAATCAAAACTTTAATCGACTTTACGGGTTCGTTTTCTAAAGCGCGTGGATAAAACGTAAACTCCAAGAAGTACTCGTCAGAAATATCCCAGCGGGTCGCTGGAATTCCAAGAACGTCGCCCTGCCCCGAGACAACATTGGCCGACGCGAAAATGGTGTTCGCCCCAGTCGTCTCTACCCAGCTTTGACGGACGTGCACGATGGCAGTCACGGGCTCATCTTCTTTGCTCATTTTAACTACCTCCTCCATATCTCTTCGGTTGCCCCCTAGCACTAGACCGATTCGCAATGGGACGACTTGACCGTTTTTTCATTGAAGCAATTCGGGCCTACTCGATCCTTTTAGCGTTTCCCTGTTTTTCCCGATGATGCGGACTTCCTTGCCGTGGAGTCCAGCAAACTTTATCGCCTTTCCCAGAAGCGCGTACTCCTGCTCTTGGTAGTCTGCGGCAAAAGCGTCCTGATGAATAATCACCACGCCGCCCTTGTCACGGCAGGAATTTACGAAGTCGGGCAATAATCGCTCGACCTCCGTTGCAAGAGCCGCCTCTTTTTTCATTAATTCTTCTTCTGGATTATTTTGCATAGATCGTTGCCTTTAGGCTTTGCTGCCTTTCCCCGCGACGTGTGGTAGTTCGATCAGTTCACGGTCGCCCCGCCGCAGCACTTCTTGTACTTCTTCCCCGAACCGCACGGACACGGGTCGTTCCGCCCCACCTTGGAGGTCGTGCGGCCAGACTCAGGCGCGCATGCACTGCCCGCGTAGGCTTTTTGGTGCTCCCGGAAATACCGATACGCTCCCACCAGCCCGGCCGCCATGTGAACGATGATGTCCTCGCGCTTCTCTGGGGTAATCGGCTTGGGACGCATCTCTGGGTCTTCGTCGTGCTCGTGGCAGAGCATCATCATGGGGATCAGGCATCCGCCGTTCTCTTCGTCATTAATCAACTCAGCCCAGCCTTCGTGACGCATATGCATGCCGTGCATGAAGCCCCGAGCCCAGTCGTTGCCATGCGCCACGCCGTTCTCGTCCTCCAACAGGAGCGGGACATAAACTTCTCGATTGAAGAGCGCCCCAGCGATGGTGTTCCAGTGTCGTATCATCAGTCCGAAGATTTCGTTCGCCTCTTCGCGACTGGAGAACTCACAGACTTCCGACATTTCGCCGCCAAAGACCTCGGGGCAGTATTCACTTGGCATCACTGTCTCCGGCCCGGCGATCAGGGCGGCGAAGAATCCGTCAAGCTGCTCGATGTTCATCGCCTTCCCGCCCCTGCAACCTTTGAGGAAGTCCCCAAGCCGATCGAGTTCCGCGTCGTTGAGGGGCTCGGGCTTGGTGAACATGGTCATTGCGATTTCCAGATGCTCTGCAATCGGTGCTTAAGATACTAGCCCTTGTTGCCCGTTGGCTCGAAGACTAGTGAGTAGCCCCGGTAACGTCTCATAGGCGCAGGCAGCCTTTGTGACCACCTTGTCAGCGGTTCACGATGGGATCACGAACCGTGGAATCCTCGTGGCTCGAACAAGCTACACTTTTCAGTTAAGCTCTTCACGAACATGGCAATCACACCTGCTCAGCGGGCATCTGCGGAACAGCGGCAATGGCTCGCTGCGCAGGACGCTGCTCCCCAAGTCCGCCTCGTCGCCGGACCGGGAACTGGGAAGAGCAAGACTATCGAAAAACGAGTGGCGCACGTCCTCAACAGTGGAGCTATTCCTCAGAATGTGTACGTCATCTCCTTTACAGTAGCCGCAGCGAAAGAACTGCGAGAAAGGATCGCGGCGTTCTGCGCTAACCAGCCGTGTGCAGCAGCCTCAGCAGGGATCGCGTCTCTACGATGCACTCACTCGCTCTGCGCATCCTACATTCCGCCAACCTACTCGCGGTGCTTTATCCGCATGACCCTTCTGTTCTCGTGTACGGACCAGTACCAACATGGAAGGTAACGCCGTTTACCAGGACGTGGGCTCAAGCGATGGGCGCTCCCGAGCTACCGCGTGATAGCGAACACTATTGGGGGTATTCGAACCAACGTCAGATACAGCAGTGGGCCTTGACCACACTTGGGGTCACCTGATTCCCGACCCCGAAAATCCCAAAAAAGAGGGGTCGTATAATCCCATCGAATTACCAAAGCAGAAAACCAAAGGGACCCCGGAAAATCAAATCCCCGACAATGTTTCTGCCATGTGTGCCTCAGGCAGGCTGTCATCGGAGTTACAGGCCAAATATTGCAAGAAGGAAAACTAGCACGCACAATCGTGAGTTGGCGCACGCTCTTGGTTCTTTTCCATTTTTCAATTTCCTCTCCAAGAGCGCGGGGGGGGGCCTGCCGATGTGCGAATCGCTGGACGCACAATCAGTATGGACCGACCCGGCGAGCCGTGGCCATCAGCGCATCGCCTATCTAAGAAAATGGAACTACGCTACTGGAGGGGGAGAGCCAAAGTTAATTTTTGATGCTTCTGCTTCTGAGATTTCGTTCATTCCTAAATTAATCTGGACGTTTCGTGGGCAGAGAGTTTTGCAGAGGCTGCAATATATCGGATGAACCCGTTCCCTGATTGCTTTGGCTGCTGCATCCGGATTGTGTGTTTGATCGTTCGCGACAATGGTTTCTTTGCTCTGTTGCTTGCACGTGGGACAGACAAACATCAAATCTGTTTTATACCAATAAACGGGCATGGCGTGAGGCTATAACACAATTACGTAACCCGCAAGATACGTTCCTCTGCTAACCCCTCGGGGATCAGTTGAAAACCGGCCAACTGGGGTCGCCAACGGTGTGGCCCAGGACGTGATCCTTATTTATCCCGCTTTCTCCTGATCAAGCAAGTCCGTTTTGGTTCTCCAGCTCCGCGGACCACATTTCAAGATGTGACCATGGTGGAGAAGACGATCCAGCATGGCGGTGACTGCGGCACTATCGCCGAGCAGTTTGCCCCAGTCTTCCACAGGGCGGTTGGAAGTTAACAGTGTGCTGGCGCGTTCGTAACGACGCATGACGATCTCCAGCAGCTCTTCTCCTGCGGTGGGCCCTAACTTTCGCATTCCCAAGTCATCGATGATCAGCAAAGGCACCGTCGCCAGCAGTTCCATGTGTTCTTTGCGGTTTCCATCGAGGGCCGCTTCGGCGATTTCCTCGAGCAGGAGGTGGGCTTCGCGATAGATCACCCGATAACCCTGACCGATGACCGCTTGTCCGATGGCTTGGGCCAGATGGCTTTTCCCGGTGCCGGGTGGACCCAAGAAGAGCGCGTCTTCACGACGGCCGACGAATGCGGCCGTGGCTAGATCGAAGACCAAACTGCGATTCATCTTCTTGTTGAAATTGAAATCGAAGTTGTCGAGGGTTCTCTGCGGATCACGGAACTGGGCCTGCTTCCTGCGCCGCTCCAGCAGTCGGTCGCCGCGACGAGTCAGTTCGTCAGATACCAGACAGGAGAGGAAGTCGATAGGTGCCATCGGTTCCGCTTGGGCTTGCTGCAGGCGCGTCTCGAGCACAGCAGCGATGCCGCCGAGACGTAGCTGCCGCAAGGCCCGATTCAACTCGCTCAGGTTCATTCTGGTTGCTCCTTGATTTTGAGGTTGATGAAGTCGCGATACACGGTGAGTTCACGGATCAGGGGATCGATCTGGCGTAAGAACATGTGGGGATGTGGCCGGCGCTCGAGATAACGACGCACGAAACGGTATTCGCACACGCCGATGTCGACCGCCGTAGCGCAGGCGTCTTCCACCGCTGCCGTTCCATATTTCTTCATGAGAGAAAGCACGCCCAGGATGCGGCGGATGCCTGTTTCTCCTTGCCGGTCGTACAGCAGTTGGCAGAACTTGCCCGTTTGGGTGCCTGCATGTGCAGCCCGCCGCAAGAGCTGCGCTGTGCGGAACGGCATTTTCTTTGGGTGGTCTTCTTCCTCGATGCGATATCCGCCGCGCTTTTGACGCAGATGCTCGCGAAGAAGTTGGTTGGTGTTCGGGTGCAAGATGCGCACGTGCAGCGCATCCCATTGCACCTTCACGGAACGTCCGATCCATCCCGGCGGCAACCCGTAGTAGGCGGCTTCTACTTCCACGCAGCCATCCAGATGCACCACGCGGTCTCCATATTGGTAGTAGCGGAACGGTTCCAGAGGCAGCGCCAGTAAGTGCGATTTTTCTTCCAGGAACATGGCGGCCACCTGGCGTTTGGTTGTGCCATGGATACGAGTGTTGGCCCAGCGCTCTTCCCAGCGGTCGAGGTACGCTTGCGCTTCTTCCAAAGTTTCGAAGCGCATCCCCTTGAGCGCCGTTCTCTTGGTGTAGCCGATGCCGGATTCCACTTTCCCTTTGCGATCCGGATCTTTAATTCGGCAAGGCAGCGCCACCACGCCATAGTGTGCGAGCACATCGCGAAACAACGGATTGATGGTGGGATCGTAGATGTCAGGAACAGCCACACCTTCTTTCAAGTTGTCGAGAACCACGACTCTCGGGCAACCACCTAAGCGGCGAAACGCTTGCTCATGCAGTTCGGCCCAGATGCGTACACTCGACCGCCAAGTCAGCAAGCGCACCGACTTGCGGCTGTAGCCGAGCGTAAGTACGAACAGCCGTGTCCGGCGATACTTGCCACTCTGCGCATCGCGCACCATCGGACCACTGCCGTAGTCAACTTGCGCTTCTTCTCCCGGTGCCGTGAGGATGATGCCTGCTGCTTCTGGACGTCGCGGCCCGCGTAGCTTGTGCACGAAGCGCTTTACCGTCTGATAGCCCCCGGCATAGCCGTGGTCCGAGACCAAGTCTTGCCAGATCGCCTTGCTATTGCGTCCCAGGGCTAGGCCCTGTTCGATCCGTTCTCGGTATGCTTCACAGGCACTTCGGACCGCCGGTTTTGGCGAAAAAGGCGCAATAAAGTCGGGGGTCACCTCTTTGGCCGGTTTTGCCGGGATTCGCTTTCCCCAGAAACGCGGCAGCCGTACTACGATGCCGGCCGCTTTCAGGTAGGCGCTGGCTGTTTCTCGACGCACACCAGTAGCTTGCTCGATGCGCCGCAAAGGCCATCCGAGCTTCCCCAGTGCGATCTCTTGCTGTTTTTTTTCTTCGCTCAAGACATTGCTCATACCGAGAGAGCCTATAAGCGCTCCCTTCGGAGTCAATGTCCCGGGTTTACCGTTGGCCGGTTTTCAACTGACCCTCATTGGACGGATTTGGGTGATCCCTGAGGTTCACACCTTTATGCGGCGACTTGGGATCAACCAAGCCAGTCCCGTTTAGCATCGGAAAATTAATGTGGCGCTGCCTCGGGTGGTGACTCTCGTTCCCTCCGATCTGCGCTGTGATGAATCGTCTCGGCGTTTGCTCGACTAAACTCGGGCAGTGTCCAAGATTGTACAGACACGCCACCGGCTATAAAGCATTGTGTCAGAATGATTAAGAGTGAACTCAACCCAAAAGAAGTATCCTCAGTCCCGTGTCCTATATGTGGTGTCGCTGCCGGGAAACGCTGTGAGCGCCATTCAGGCGCTCCGCGTTCACGTCCCCACTTGGACCGGAAGCTTGCCGCCACTGACCGGAACGACCGCAGGCACAAGGATATAAGGCGCTAACTTTTCATAGAGTCCAGACACTGAGACCTTCGCACAAATCATGTCGCAGAATGAGTCGCCATAACTGCGATTCAACGAGATCCACTGTCCTTCAAGGCTTTTGTACTCGTCCAAAATCGAGGTAGGCGCATTCGTAGAACCTGTTTGAGCGTGTGCAATAGTGATCGCGAGAGTCAGAACGAAAGTGACCGTCGCCAAGAATACCGACGCCCTCATCAAGCGTCGGCTGACGGAACCGTATTCACACCGTACATTCTCCTTAGAATTTTCGCTGGTTAGTTTGGATGTGCTCGTTTCCAAAAACAGAGACACTGGCCGCTGCATTACCGACTCGCCCTTCTGTCGTATCGCCCCAACCCTCCAGCGCATGCAGCGGTATTCAGCGTGGATGAAAAGACCTCCATCCAGGCCCTGGATCGCAAGGATCCGGTTCTGCCGCTGTCCCCGGGACGCGCCGAACGGCACGGTTTTGAATACTTTCGTCACGGCACCTTGTCGCTGTATGCCGCCTTCAACACCAAGACCGGCGAGGTGCTCGGTAAAATGACGGCGCGGCACACCTCGGCCGAATTCTTCGTCTTCCTGACCGACATTGTGATCGATCAGCCTCGCGGCAAAGAGATCCATGTGATCGCCGACAACCAATCTGCGCACAAGAGCAGGCCGGTCACGGACTTCCTGGCGGTGCATCCCAAAGTCCACTTGCACTTTACTCCAACCTACTCTTCCTGGCTAAATCAAATCGAGCTGTGCAAATCGCCCCGTACCGTGAAGTGGAAATATGCCGATCCATCGCGCCATCTCAGTACACAATCAGTTGGTACAGGCCACTAGCAGGGTCAATTCAGCGCGGCGCGATTCAGGCACGGTTGGGAGCAATATGCCGAACCTCGGATCCCAGTTGTGGTTTAATTCAGACCTGCGTTCTTGGGTAGATGTCTACACTGCAAGCTGTGACAGGCAGAGCCCCAATAGTTAACCCGGTTTTTGCGCACGATGGGAACAACGTTGTTGCCGAAAGGATAGACTTTCAAATCATGCAGCCGGACGAACGGACATCCACTGCGGGGAACCGAGTAGGCAACAAGATCCTTTTATCGATTTCCGACAAGGAGTACGCCCTGATTCGTCCTCACCTAGAATTTCTCAGCATGCCTCACCATCTTAGTCTCTACGAACCGGGTCAACCGCTAGAATTTGTGCACTTTCCGAATGCAGGTATGGTGTCTCTTGTAATTGCAACCGAAGATGGAAGGACTGTTGAAGTGGGGGAGGTTGGCAGGGAAGGGTTTGCAGGGATACAGGCGGCGGTTGGCATAAACAGGAACCAAGTGCGCGAGATCGTACAAATCGCAGGAGACGGGTTCAGGGTGAGAATTGGCGCATTGCAAAGCGTCTTGCAATCATCTCCAGAGCTTGAGCGGATTCTGACCCGCTATGCAGTCGTTCAGGGGATGCAATTCGCACAAACGGCCGCGTGTAATCGGCTCCACAATATTGAACAGCGCCTCGCGCGCTGGCTACTCATCACTCAGGACAGAGTGGATTCCCCGACACTCGCTATCACCCATGATTTCCTTGCGACGATGCTAGGGACGGACCGACCCACCGTGAGCTTGGCAGCGGGTATTTTGCAGGACAAGCGGATTATCGAGTGTACGCGTGGTGCCCTGCAGATTCTGAGCCGTGCAAAACTCGAAGAATGCGCCTGCGAGTGTTACGGAGTTATCCAACAATATAATCACGAGATTGGATTGAATTAGCCTGCCGAAACTGTTCGATACCCTACAGACAGCAATCCTCCTTCGCAGTTAAATTACATTTGAGGTCTAATCTGGCTGCGATGGTCAAAGCACTCAAAAATGAAAAGGTGCCTATTTTCGATGCGCAGGCCTTTCTCGATTCGGTCGGTGTAGCGCGAAAACCTAAAGAATTTAAGAAAGCGGAGGTCTTCTACTCTCAAGGTGACGCCGCAAAAAGCGTATTGTACTTACAGAGGGGCGGTGTGAAGCTCACCGTCGCTAATGAAGTGGGCAAAGAGGCCGTCGTCGCTATTCTGGGACCGGGCGACTTCTTTGGTGAAGGTTGTCTGGCGGGTCAGCCCGTTCGCATGGGGACAGCTACTGCGATTACGCCTAGCACGGTACATGTCATTGAGAAGAGTGAAATGTTAAAGGTGCTTCACGAGCAGCATGCCCTCTCCGACCGGTTCATCGCTTTCATGCTGGCACGGAACATTCGAATCGAGGAGGACTTGATCGATCAGCTCTTCAACTCGAGCGAGAAACGGCTCGCCCGCACTCTTCTATTGCTTGCTCGTTACGGCAAGGAGGACCAGCCTCATGGAGTACTTCCCAAAGTATCGCAAGCAACGCTGGCGGAGATGATCGGCACAACGCGCTCACGGGTAAATTTCTTCATGAACAAGTTCAAGAAGCTGGGTTTCATCAAGTACAACGGCGGAATTGAGATCAACACTTCTCTTTTGAGCGTCGTGCTGCACGATTAAGCAGCAACCTTTTCGCTCATCGGAACGCGGCATACTTCCAGATCGCTGTTGGAAACAGGGCTTACCACCGCATATCTCGGATTGTTAGCCGGAAGGGGATTTATCGATGTAAACTCTCTCACTCGCCCTGGTACAAAAAGTCGGTCCGGTCAGTGTGCAATGTTGAACAGCCACGGCATTGTGAATCGCATTAGCATCATGGGAGTTTCAAGCTCATATGAGCGCGTGAGCCCTAACGGGATGGACAGGCAGAATTTTATTGGAAGATTGGCGATGGTATCTCTGACCGGGACTGCAGCAGGAAGTACGAATCGGCCATTCTATCCAGAGGAGGTTCGAGATGAACTGGGATCAAATTGAAGGCAAATGGAAACAATCGATGGGCAAAGTAAAAGAGAAGTGGGGAAAACTGACTGACGACGACCTGACTGTGATAAATGGCAAAAAGGAGCAGCTTGTTGGCAAGATTCAGGAACGTTATGGAATTGCGAAGGACGCCGCGGAGAAGCAGGTAGATGAGTTTACGCGGTCCTACCGTTCAGACGACTCGGCAAAAGCAGCTAAGTCGTCCTGAATTGACCCTGCAGCACCAACCAGACCATTTCGACGGCCTCCGGGACAGAGGAGGACGAAGGAGAAATATGAAAACCAGCACGAAAGACAAGATCAAGGGCAACTTCCACGAAGTGAAGGGAACAATCAAGGAGGAGATCGGAAAGGTTACGAATGACCGCAATTTGAAAGCCGAAGGGAAAGCCGAAAAGAAGGCGGGCAAAGTTCAACAGCGGATAGGCGATGCTAAAGAAGGCGTCGCAAAGTTGAAAGGGCAGCTGGCAGAGTTAAAAAAGTAAGCGTCCGGTGGGCGCATCTTGACGAGCAGTTCGAACTCTGAGAAGCGCTACGAGCTTCTGGATGGCAGATTGATCTCGGCGAGCTGTAATTGGACGGTTTTCTAGGCCAAGAGAACATCCTGAGGCAGACTAGTAGTGAGTTGATTCGGTTTTAAATAGCCTTGGACGGGAACATGTGTGCCGTTGCAGAGCGAAGGCGTTGCGGGGCCTCCTGAGCGGCGTCTTCGACTCTATTCCACAACCCAGATTGTGAATCCTTTGCCTTGCGTTAGCAAAGTTGAAATCCTGAAAGGAGACTTGCGATGCTACTGCTAATTATTGTTCTGCTGCTGTTGTTCGGCGTAGGCGGCGGCTATTTCGGGTATTCCAGATGGGGAGGACGCGGCGGCCTCGGTATAGTGGGGACCGTCCTGCTCATCGCGCTGGTATTGTATTTTCTCGGCGTGTTGCGTTGACTTTGCCAAAATAATTCTATCGAAGTCACGCTGTTCTGGGCAAAACGCGATCAATTGCGAACAAAAGGTGAATAAGGGTGAGAAGTTGACTCATCGCGTTTCATCGCAACTTGCCGATACTCCTCGGAAAACCCCCGCTCCGGCAAATCGTGATTAAAGAGAATTAGTGGCTGTTCTCGAAGGGTTGCTAGTTCGAATCTAGCCCTGGGGAGCTGATGGCAATTGCCTTCAGGTGAGTGCCGAACGGGTATGACTTCATCCGGGCCTCTTGGACGATAACGCGCAGTCTCTCTTCGCTGTCCAGAAGTCCGGTTCGAGGACATCACCATTGATTTGCTCGAACGCCGTTTATGCCCAGTGACGGGCACTAGCCATTGGCTTCCGCATCGATACAGAACTTAATCGGGCTATTCATAAGGGGAAAGCACCAAGACTTGTTTAGACTCATCCGTGAAAGTGGCCGAGCAAAATCGGCGAGAGAAGGGACTTCACGTGATAACGAATGCATCCCGTGCGAAAGTGCAATTTTGTCCGTCGCTACTCGGTTGTCATACTAAGCGGAGTGGTGACGACAACGGGTGGTCGGAGGAAGGTGACAAATAGATTGACGGCGAACAGCGTGACCGCTGTCAGCTCAATCAGTGCAGAAACAGGCAGAACGTTCCATGCCCAGGCTGCATAATTCTGATAGGCGAGGATTTCAGACGTGACGCGGAGCGTGCAGCCAGTCATCAACAGCACCAGCATCACTAGCATCAGCCTCGGACTCCACAACACACGCATCCCACAAAACGACGGCAGAATTCTCTGCCCGACGGAAAAAACCATCGCCGCGATAAATCCAACAGTGAGCGCGTGTCGCGATGCTCCCCAGATTCCTGGTGTCTCCCCAGCGCGCGACGCCCATATGCCGAGTGTCGCGGCTATCAGTAGCCATCCATAGGCAATCCGGATGAATATGGGAAAGCTTCCGTGAACATTGATCGTCTTCGCCGCCTTCGCAGCAGGCTCGAAGAAGCGGATTGCAACGATTGCAGTTGCTGCCCCTCCCAGCAAGAGAACGCTAGCAGGCGTAAAGCGTTCGAAGAACCCGACCACTACACCCGCCGTGTTCAAACCAGCGGCTACCAGGAGCAAAGAATCTCGCAGGGGTCGCAGCCCCATGAAGATCGGGAGCCAACGCGAGCTAAACCCCCACACCATGGGAACGAGAAAGCCCCAGGCGGAAACAATCAAATAACGCTGGTCGAATTCGTGCGGGAACGCCGGTGAACTCCCATAACGCGCCAGTTGAATGGAGGCTCCGAGATTGAGTGCCAGTGAAGCTAGCAAACCTAGAGTTGCCGCAATTACAACGAAGATCCAAGATTCCCAAGGCTTCGGCACGCCGTTTGACGGCCGGTGACTCGCAACGGCCTGAAAGAAAATCAAGAACGCGAGTAATTCAAGTACCGCTGACATTGGCATCAGAATCCGCCACTGCCAGGGATAAATATCGGAAAGCCACCGGGTTGTCACACCGACGACCCAAAGTCCCCAACACAGCCACCCTTCCCAGAGCGCAAACGGCTTCAGCTTGCGCAGCTTCGGAATTGAATAAAAGCCAATCCCGAGAATAAAAGTACCCACCCAGCCGAACAATTGCGCATGGCCATGCGCCTGAATCCAAGCAGGAGCGATGGATTCGGCCGCCTCCCGATTGCTGATTTTGATGAGATTCCACACACCGAGAAATGTTCCTGGGAGCAACATGAAGATTAGCCCCGTGACAATGTAAGTCACTAGCATGCGCGAAAGCGATTGTTCACGCGCGATTGCACGGTCCATGATTGATTTTGTCTTGTCGTCCAACCAAACCGGTCTTTGGCTGGCAACCGGAGACCCATCGGACATCGCACCCTCCATTTCCAAAATGTTCCGGCAGCGGACTCCTGGACAGAAGCCGGACCTACCCGGCAGCTTTGAATGAGGCGCTCTTCGCAACAATCCAGGCAAGCATCTCGTTCCAGACTTTCACAAATGACTCGCCGCCCGCAGCCACAATGGATAGTCAAGAGGCATTATTCATCACATTCTTAAACCTTGGTTTTTCGGTTCTTCCGTAAACTCTCTGGAAAACGAACTAGGGGGAATCGCCCGCCGCCGCGATTCCGGATAGGGTACGTGATGCGATGACCCTGCACGCGTGCAAAAGGAATGAGCGAATGAACCTTGGAACGTTTCATGCTCATAATGTCGTCAACCTGAATCCCGCGCGCCGTCAGCGCATCCGCGATGAGCGACCGGTGACATCGCCACGGAACCGCTTCCGCACACATAATTGCGCTCCGCCTCTGCCCGGCCAATTTAATCAATCGGTATAACCCTGCTTCGAATTCGGAGGTCTGCATATAATCAGCGAACCCACGAAATGAGGCATTGCGCCAGCCCATGTTCGGCGAATCGCGGCGTGCATGGCGCAAGCCCCCGAGCTTTCGCAAATGAACGTAGCCGATCCTCGCGGCCCGCAACTTTTTCGATAGGGTCACTCGGTTGAACTGAGGGTTGTGTCTCGATCGGGGGATACTGCGTACGTCTATGACGCGCTTGACGTGGTGCGCCCGCAGAAGATCGAGGAAGTCTTTCCATGTGCGGTTCGAATGCCCAATGGTCAGGACTGCGGGCATTTCTGGCGCTTTCATATAAATTCAGTCCTCCGTTCCGCGTCGCTCACGAGCGGATCATCGTCAGCAGCATCTTGAATCTAGTGAGGGCCTTCAGAGAGTGAGGTTGATTTGCTGGCATGAGAACCGCTTGGCCTGCCGTCGTCCGTAGTGGCTTGCCAGACACCGCAATTTCCGCGTCGCCCTCCAGCAGATGTGCCAATGCGTCGAACGGAGCTGTATGCTCACTTAAGCCTTGGCCCTCATCGAAGGCAAACAGCGTGTCTTCTGGCGCGTCTTCGCCTCCACAATCTTTGTTTCCGGTGGCCACGAGAGCGTGAGCAGAAAGGCGCTGTCCTCGGACGCCTCCACATCATGAGGCACACACTGATCCAGGGCGAGCAGGCGCCCGGCAGGGAGATCCACCACCCGCTCCGGCAAGTGGAGCCGGATATGGCCGCTAAGCGTGTGCACCGAGATTCCGCCTGCCGCGGTGTGCTCATGCATACGCGTATTCGCCTTCATGGCAATCAGCACAACGCGGAGATCCGGGTACTTTACAAGCGTCCTAGAACTTCGCCCAGTCGGGTGCGCCCATGATTCATCCCGGTGCAGTTCGTCGAGTTCGTTCGCTAGGTCAAATTCGAGCACGGGTCTGCTCAGAGTGACATCAATAGACTCGTGCCCGACACCGGAACACTGGGAGGCGCCTGTTTCTGTAATAACCATGTGTTATCCCGCCGGCAGTTGGCTAACCCGCGCATTATATCGTGGCACGATATGTTATTCAATGGGTTGTCATCCTTTGATTTTGAGACCCACTACGTGTGGCCTTGCACGCAGTAATTATGGTGGGCAGCAGCGGTGGCACATTTAAAGACTCGTTTGAGAGAGGATTCGCTCACTTGGCCCGATAGCGTTACGAGTAGTAGGCAAATCTCACCTGCACGCCCCAGAAGTCCGGTTCGGGGAGGTAAGTCCTCAGTCAGACGTCTTCCAGTCCCAGATTGTCATTCACTGCGTGTCGTAGTTTCTGCTTGCATCCCAGATAATGCTCGGTTGTCTGAACTGATGCATGACCAAGCAAGAACTGAATTTGTTCAAGTTCTCCCCCAGCCAAGTGGCAGAGTCGTGCGCAGGTGCGGCGCAAATCATGCGGAGCGAGATTCTTAATGTCGGCACGTTTCGCAGCCGCTTTGACAATGTGCCAGATGGCTTTCGGCGTGAGCCCTGGGCCCCATATCTTTCCTAGTCTGCCTACTCGCCGGAAGAGTGCACCTGCATTTATCTTGGCTGCATCGGTCCACTCATCAACGGCGCGCTTCGTCCACACCGGAACTGGAACTGTGCGGATGTGCTTTCCTTTACCAATCAGGTCGGCGATCACCCAGTGTTCCCCGCGGATCTCGAAATCTCCTAGTCCGAGCCCGACCAGTTCGGCGCGTCGTAGGCCGCACCCAATGAGCAACGCCAGTATCGCGCGATCCCGTTTACCTCGCAGGCCATCTCCTCCCGATTCTGCGAGTAAGGCGCTGGACTGTTCGACGGTCAACCAGTTTCCGATCCGAACGCCCAAGCGTTTTGCGCCTTTGACGCGACCGATTCCGGCTGCCAATTCGGGACTGAGGAGGCCTGTATCAGCCGCCTCGAATGCGAGTCGTCTCACGGCCGCTAGGCGCACGTTGATTGTCGAAGGCGCTAGGTTCTTCTGTTCGAGAAAGAATCGATAACGAAGGACAACACTGCGGTTGAAGGCCAAACGTGGCTCGGAACAGTACCACCCGATGAATTCATCGATGGCATGCCCATACGATTCTTGCGAGCTCGCTGCTGCGAGCGAGTTTAGAACTGCATTCTTCGACTGTTCCAAGTCGGGCAACCGAAGTATTGTTTTCGCACGTGAGCGTTTGCTTGTCTTTTGCCGACGTCCCATACTGGCGGCCTCCTGCGCCGCGTTCAGTATGGTTGTCCACTTAGAAGGCTACGGACCCGAACGCCGTTTCCCGCCAACTTCAGACAGTCCGAGATTTGATCGGCTCGGCAAACACTAGTGCGTTTCCCGGTACCAATCCACACCTGACCTTAACTTCCGGATAGCGCTGCGCTTGCGCTTCGCGCACGCACGCCATGTCGATCGCGAAGCCGTCGAGTATGATGCTGAATTCCTTGCTTCGGCGAAAGTACGATGCGATTTTCGCGCTGTGGATGATGTTCTTGCTCGGAAGGCACGCAATATTAGGGCAAGAGCCGCCAATATACTTGCGATCAACGACTGCGACGCGCTTGCCTTCGCCAGCAAACGTCCATGCAGCGATGGTCGAGCCCGTTCCGCCACCGAGAATCACGAGATCAATTCTTCCGGCTGCGTCTTCTTGCGCGCCTGGCGGACGAAGTGTTCTTCCTGCTCTTCATGCGGATTTTCCTTTCCGACCGGCAGGTTCGCTCTTGGCTTGCTTTGATTTGATGAGGGCGGCCGAGGATGCTCCTTCGAGCGACAGTCCGTAGCCAACTTCTCGAACGATGCGCTCCTTCAAGGGCTGGATGAAATGCACGCGCGTGTTGCGGCGTGTCACTTCCGGAGCCTTCAAGTAGAGCTCGGCCAATTCCCGCGCCCTACTGAGCGCCTTACCGTTCGGCACAACTTCGGCAACCACGCCCCATTCTTGCGCGGTACGCGCTGCCAGCGGCTGCGGGTTCAGCAGGAACGCCTCCGCTCGACCTGCTCCCCCGCGATAACTCCACGTGGTAAAGATTCCGTCGCCAGGCGCAACGCCCGCGGAGAAGTGGGCCACATCCTGGAAGGTTGTGCCCTCCGCCGCCACAATTACGCTGGCAAGTAGCGCGTAGTCGGAATGCACATGCGCGCGCCCTTCGATAGCCGCGATGACCGGCACGCGTATGTTGGCTATATTTTCCAAAACCTGAACGCCTTCATCATGAACTTGGCTCCACACGCCGGGATCGGCGACGTCGCCAAAAGATGACCAAGCGACGTCGGTAATGAAATCCCCGCCTGCGCCCGTCAGAATTACGATCTTGTTGGCTCGATCCTGCGCAATGCGGTAGAAGGCATCGACAAATTCCGTGTGAGCTTGCGCGGTCATAATGAACGGCCCGCCGTTGCTGTGGAACTCAGCAACCAGCACGCCTTTGCTATCTCGTGTCAGCTTTAGGTTGTGATACGCAGCGAAATAGTCCGCTTGAAGTTGCATCGTAATCTCCTTTCTGGTTTTGTACCCGGACGGTGAATTGCTCTTGCTAGTTTGCTGGGGCCGGAGTCAATGTCCGCAACTGCCTGAGAGTTTCGGCAGGATCAGGCCGAATCGTATAATCCGAGTTCACATCCGCCGCGCGGATAATGCTGTCCTTATCGATGATGTAACGGGCAGGCATCGGCAATCGGTATTCCGGTTCGTCATTGAATCTGTCCAGAGTGCTCCCGAACGACTTGTAAAGCTCGCGCAAGTAATCCGGCAGCGTGAACACTAGCCTGAACTGCTCCGCCGTCTTGAGGTGAAGATCAGTCAGGATGTCGTAGGTCAGGTTCAGCTTCCTGTGAAGAGCGCGCGTGTACCGTTCGAGCTCAGGAGTGATCACGACGATCTGCGCTCCCAATGCTTTGACCTCTGAATGGATCTGCTGTAGAGCCTCCAGCTCCATATTGCAGTACGGTCACCAGTGCCCTCGGAAGAAGCTGACCACCAGAGGTCCTTCGCGTAGAAGGTCGGTCGAGGCTACCCGCGCGTGATCCTGATTGAATGAGCTGAAGGCCGGTGCACGGTCCCCGACTTTCAGCGCTGTTTTTTCGATGCCGGAAGCCTTAAGCTCGGCCGTCGCGCGATGCATCTTTTCGATTGCCTCGTGCGGCGCGTTGTATGGTGGAGCTCCGGATTCAAATGCCTTCTTAAACTCGTCCAGCCGTTCTTGAAGAGTTGCCATTGTCATCGCCCCTTTCTCAGACAGTCTGCTCATATCCACCATTGTTCTTGATCCGACTCCCCGTACCCCCGAACGTCCATCGATGTGAATCGCGCCTCGCGCGTATGAAAATCTCGACTTATGCTCCTTATGCTAAAGAGCGTTTTGAAACAGCGCATCGACGTTCAATCTTGCATCTTGAACGAATCATACGCAATCCGGATGTAATCCAGACGGGCAGCGGGCTATCAGTACCGGGAAGTCGGCTAGTGTTTACCGATGGAGAGAGGTGGCCATTGCTGCCTCAACCTTAGTCACGGCGCAGCGGATGCAACAGATCACAGACTTTGACGCTGGCCGGAAGTCCGGTTCGAGGACATCGTCAGTGCTCTCCTCGAACGACGTTTCTGGGGAGCTTCCGAGTTGACCATCCAAGAGTTGATCGGTTCGATCAACACAAGCGCGTTTATCAGAACTCACGAGACTGGATGACGCCGGTGGTTGGTTATTTCGAAGCCGTTCAATCGGCTGAGCAGCGTACCACTTGACGTTCGCAGTTTCCTCAGATCGAATCAACTGCCGAGCTTTAAGGGTTCGGAAAAGTGAGAGTCAGGAATTGGTTGGCATGGGCGCGCGCCCATGCACCGTCGGGATCATAGGTTTTCATGCTGGAAGCGATCTCGGGGGTCTTGGCACCGAGATCCTTTTCGTAAATCATGCCATTCTGATTGACGATAAAGGTTTTTACGCCTGAGGAGCGATAAACCGCGGGAAACGCGACGATCGCGAAGCCTCCGGTCATCTTGCCGTCGACGATGTAGTTCCGCGCGCCACCATGCGCGTGCGAACCTTGCGCGGTGAGCATGAGGAAGTAGTAGCCATGGAAGGGTGTGCGATCAGAGCGCTTGTAACTCGCCTCAGCCAGGTAAGGTCCGATGGGGTTCTTGTTCATATCGTTGCCGTTCTCAGGTGAAAAGAGGCCGTCGTGCCGGCCCGGAGAGCAATTCAGGTGTTGCGCATATTCGCCGTTTTGGGCATCAAATTGATTTTCGGCGGCGATGATGCCGCGGAGCGCTTCCGTGGCGTCCATTTCATTTTCGCCGATGCGCCGGAACATAATTTCGCGGCTGCCGAGATCGGAGTCGAAAAACCATGCGCCGTTGTGCTCTTCGAGTGGGAACGGCACAGGCCAGTTTTCTGCGCCGACGTAGACCGTGGTCTCGTTGTCTGGCTCCGCGACGAGGCGGTGCATCTGCTCATACTTTTTCGCGAACGTGTCGTCCTGGGCGTAGCGCGCGGCCTGATCGTCGCTCCAAATCACGATGTCGCGAGCGCCGGGGCCGAGAATGGCGATCAGGGCCTTTTCATCATGATTGCGCGCCGCGTTGTAAAGAGCCTGTGCGGCTTCCTCAGGAGATGAAAAAGTCTTCTGCTTCGCGTTAGGGACATTGTGCGCTGCAGCGTGGTGAGTGGGAAGCTTAGCGGGAGCTGCAGTTTGCGGAGATGAGGCGTCTTGCGGTCGCGCGAGAATGGTCGACGCGGCAAAGATGAACAGCAGCGCCACGATCGTGAACGAAAATTTGGACGAGAAAATCTTCTTTGCATCACGCGACATTTTCATCTTCCTTTTTCTTTTCTTCTGCACTTCCCTGAGTCTATCGCTACGAATAGCGTGAAAATGAGCCAGAGTCAGATGGTGCTTCACGCGGCGCTAGCGCCGGCCACCGCCTCCGCCGTGGAAGCCGCCGCCACCGAAGCCGCCACCACGGAAACCTCCGCCACCGAAGCCACCTCCACGAAAACCGCCGAAACTCTGTTGGCCGCGAGCGGAAAAGCCCCGGCTTTCAGCGCCATGGCCGAAGCCGCTAAATGGGCCCGAGCGCAGACCTGGATTGCGCCCGTCGAAGCCGCGACCGAAGCTCTCGTCCGGACGAACGCGATTTGCAAAACCCGGATGGCCGCCATAGTAGCGGCCCCGATCCCAGTGATCCCAGCCGCGGCCCCCATAGTAACCGCCAGCGAACCAGATTCCACCTCCCCACCAGTCAAACCCCCAGGCCGGCCATCCCCAGCCAAATCCCCAAAACGGACCGAGGCCAAACCCGACGCCGAAATAGAGGCCGGGGCCGTCATACCAAACACCGGGAACCCCCACCCAACCGGGCCACGGAGCGATGGGATAGCCGTATGCGATCCAAGGATCGTACGCGGGGACGTAGACGACTTGGGAGTCCGGATTTTTGGGCTCGATTGTGATGTAGCCGTGCTTGTCCTCAACCTTAATCTGGTCGTTGCTTTTGAGGATTTTGTGGTTTTTCGCCTGGCGGCGCATTTCCTGAATCGCGTTCGTAACGTCAGTGGGCTGATTGTAGTAGGCGTCGCCCAGTTCGGAGGTCCAGGAAAGATTTGTGCCTAAATTTTGAAGGACGGGAGGAAATGCGAGAAGGGACTTTACGCTGGGATCCCAGCTTTGTTTGTCGGCTTCGGTTGCCATTTCCTGAGGCGACAAATTGCGGCGAGGAGCGAGCCAGTCGTAAGCCTGAGCGATTTCCGATGGAAAGGCAGAAGCCGCGAGGATGGAGGCGACGAGCGGATCAGGGTAGAGCGCAATTGGCGCAACAAGTTGTTGAAGCTGTTCAGGATTTTCCTGTTGATACGGTCGCTGGGCGGGAGGTTGACTGGGAGCAGGCGGTGCGCCGGATGCTGGCGGAGGCGGCGCTTGCTGTTGAGTCTGATCCTGTGAAGCGGCAGCAAGTAAGGCACAAGCTGCTACAAATGTGAGACCCACGGTTGTTATGTGCAGGTTGAGTCGGCTCATCTTGGCGCTCCGGGATGTTTGTCTGCCCAGCATTGGATGCAACGAGTAAACGAAAGGGCGCGAAAATGTGCGACACAACGAAAGATTCAGAACAAGTCCCGATAAGTCGGCTAGTGTTGAGCTATCCAGGATGATGGGTTCGGTTCGCTGTATTTAGACTCTCATCGCTGTCCAGAAGTCCCATTCGAGGAAGCGAGATTTCGTTGAAGGTCGCTAACATTCTCATCTCCTCGAACGCCGTATCTGGACCAGAAGGGCGAAGGGGCCCGATGTCCAAGCGTGACAGGATAACCGCCAGCCCACTTACCACCAATGATCTGCCGGTTCGAGATTGTCGCCGTCAGGCCACCATTCGTCAGGAACGTGCATCGTGGACAAGGCGTATCCTCACAGATCTGGTCCACTCCCGGCTCACGAAGTGTAAGCTAAAAACCTCACGCGAAAGGCCCCAGCTAACACTTCTATATAACAATACTTAACAGCGGCAGTTTTGACGGGCGGAAAATATTAGTTTGTCGCTCGTGGTGTACACGGAGGGATAGCCCTGTGGCCGTTGGTCTGGCGGTTACGCGACTACGTCCTTTGGCTGTTTTTTCTTACTTCACCAGTTCGATTTCGCTTGGCCGCCAAGTCTTCGTGAAAAATGCTTCCAGTGGGCTATAGAAGCGGAGGAGTATGTTCCAACCCTTAGCAGGGTCGGTCTGAATCCAGTTCCCGTCCTTCACACCTGTGGGCTTGGTCGGGCCGAAATAAACGGTTGTGGAGCCGTCAGGGTTCGGCACCGCAGCCGGACTCGGGTAGTTCTGGCTACCAGCACGAGGAAAGCGCTGCGGAGTGTCCAGCATTGACCGTGTCTGGTTGTCATAGACCGTGAATGACCAGAACTTTGCCGCTGGAATGTTTGGCGGGAGCGTTATTTTGTAGGTCTTGCTGCCATCGAGATACTCGCCCTTGGAATCCGTGAATGCGCCTAAGTATTGCGAACCGATTTCTGTCAGACGCATGCACATTGCCGGGGTAATGCCAGTGGCGTAGAAGAACATCGCCGTTCTGGGGTTCAATGTGCGGTAGCCGGTTGGTGGATAGGGGGTGGCGACCCCGGTCGAACTCACTTGCGGCGGTGGTGTTTCGAAGTTGTACCCACCGACAAACAGGTAGTTCGTCCAAGCGGAGCCTGGATAGTAGAAGAAACCCTCGGCTTCTCGACCACGCCAGTTCAAAGTTCTTCCTGTCGCAGTGCCGATTGCGGCGGCGTCGGTCAGAATCTTCTTCATGCGGTCATCTGGATTGAATGGCTGTCCCTTCACAATGCCGATAGCGGCAAGCGAACCCATGATCTCCGGGTCAAGCGAGTCCGCCGGTTCACGCTGGATCAAGTCGTTTATCATCGTGAAATAACTGAAATCGTTTGGCGGAATTGTGTTCATTACTTTACCGCTACCCTCAAAGAATTTTGCGGGCGCTTGCGGTCTAAGGAAGGCCCAATCTAGTTGGCCATTGGCGCTACCCAACAGCGGGGTCTTTCCGTCCAAAGCGGTGGCAATGCTGGTGCCGTATCCACCGGGCTGATACGGGTAGATTTTCATTGTCTTCTTGACAAGCTCAACCGATGGCTTCGGGTCATCTTTCTCCAGAAACACGCGGCCAAGTAATATGGAGCGAGTTGTACGCAATTTCAGAACGGTGTAGCCACTGTCCGGCAATTCACCTTTGAAATCCGGAGGCAGCAGTAGGTATTTTCCGCCTGCGCCCCGGTCTGGACCGGGCAGGCCAATATCGGTAACCCAACGCCACCACATGTCGTCAATGACGCCGAGTGCCAGTGGGGGCGTCTCGACCACGAGCGGTCCCTTGCTGGTATCGAAGACGGAAATGAAATAGACCGTGTCTGCGTTGGCTGTCAAAAACAGGGACTTCGAGTCCATCAGTTTCGAGAAGATAATCACCGTGTTATCTGGGACGCCAGCGTCTTGCAGGCCCTTCTCAATGGCGGATGTCGAAGCACCTTGATACGCATTCACGAACGCTTGCACGGCGTGCATCCGGTCGAGGTTGTCATACACTTTCTCGACTGTTTCCTTACTCGGCGCGCCATCCTTGTATTCGAGGGTGCCGATGGAGGTCTGCACTCTGTCAGGGGTCAGAATCGATTTCGGAATTTCTTGTGCGGTTCCGGTTTGAAGCGCAGCTGCGAAGACCAAGCTGAGAACTGCCACATGAATTCGTTTCATCGCATGTTCCTTTTCATTGAGACTCGCAGCCCTATTTACTTCACGAGCTCGACTTCGCTTGGCCGCCATGATTTGGAAAAGAACGGCTCTAGCGGGCTGTACAGGCGGAGCATGACGCTGTAGCCCTTGCCGGGCATGGTCTGAATCCAGTTGCCGTCTTTTACGCCTGCAGGTTTGGTCGGGCCCAAATAAACAACGGTCGAGCCATCGGGGTTCGCTGCAGCCGCCGGCGACGGATAACTCTGACTGCCAGCGCGTGGGAAGCGTTGTGGCGTCTGGAGCATCGACCGGCTCTGGTTGTCATAGAGCGTCAAGGACCAAAATTTCGCAGCAGGGATGTTTGGCGGTAGCGTCACTTTGTACGTTTTCGAACCATCGAAATAGTTCTTGTCCGAATCCAAGAATGTCCAAAGGTACTGCGAGCCAATCTCGGACATCCTCATGATCATTGCGGGTGTGACACCGGTTGCGTAGTAGAAGAATGCGGTGCGGGCATCGAGCGTGCGAGCGCCGGTGCGAGGATATGGAGTGACGACGCCGGTGGAACTCACCTGTGGCGGTGGTGTTTCAAAGTTATAGCCACCGACCCAAAGCGAGTTCTGCCATCCAGAGCCGGGGTAATAAAAGAAATCCTCGGATTCGCGCGGGTTGAGCACGATCGCCCGTGAGGTTGCGTTGGCAATTGCGGCCGCATCGCCGAGAATCTTCTGCATGCGCGCATCGGGATTGAACGGCTTGCCCTTTGCGATGCCGATGGCCGCCAGCGAACCCATGACTTCGGGATCCATGGCATCAGCCGGTTCCTGCTGCACCAGATCATTCAAATACGTGAAGTAGCTGTAGTCACTGGGCGGAATGGTGTTGACCGCTAGTCCGGTCGCCTCAATGAATTTCGGAGCTGGTTGAGGCCTGAGAAAAGCCCAGTCCAGCTGCCCGTTGGGAGAGCGCAGGAGCGGGACCTTTCCGTCAAGCGCGGTAGCGATGCTGGTGCCGTAGCCGCCCGGCTGGTAGGCGTAGATTCTGAGAGTTTTCTTGATCAGTTCCGCCGGGGCCTTCGGGTCGTTGTTCTCCAGAAAGCACCGCCCAAAGAGGACGACTCTCATCGTTCGAGACTTCGCTATGTTAAAACCGCTGTCGGGCAGTTCACCTTTATAGTCAGGTGGCACGAGGAGGTACTTGCCGCCCGCGCCGCGATCGGGACCCGGCAAGCCGAAATCGATGACCCAACGAAACCACATGTCGTCTATGGCGCCAAGAGACAGCGGCGGCGTTTCAACCACTGTCGGTCCTTTGCTCAAATCCACAAAGGTCATGAAATAGATGGTGTCCGCATTCGCCGTTAAGAATAGGGACTTCGAATCCATCAAATCCGAAAAGATGAGGACGGTGTTGTCCTCGCTGCCCACCGCTTGGAATCCCCTGCGCGCAGCCTCCAGCGAAACGCCACGGAAAGCATTTAAGAACGCCTCTTGACCGTGCATCAGGTCTAAATTGTCATAGACTTTCTGAACGGTTTCCTTGCTCGGTGCGCCATCTTTGAATTCGAGCGTGCCGATGGAACTCTGAACCCGGTCGGGCGTCGTAATGGATTTCGGAATCTCCTGCGCTACTGCGGGGTGAACCGCAGCGGCGAAGACCAAACTGAGAATTGCTAGATGATTTCGTTTCATAGGACAGTCCTCAAGAGGTTTCTATGTAGTCTCATGGATGACCTTTCCTTTATTTGCAAAGATTCGTTTCAACCTACGACTTTGGTGTAGGCGCTGCTGGCTTGGGAATGAGCAAAGTCCATGCGCCACCGAAGCAGAAGGTGTTCCCTAAAGTGTGAGAAGAAGCCGAGTATTCGTGATAACCCTTAAAAAACAGGCTGAAATTCTTTGCGGGAAGAATGTAATTTAGTTGACCACCAATCGCGTGGACCGAGTAAGAGGGAATCGCACTGGCAGGAAGGATTACCCCGCCAATCGAAACTGTGCCGCCATTGTCGGTGACCTGCCACTGGTCGTAGCCGACGACGCCGACTTGCAGCAGCTTGCTTAAATCTTTTTTCAGCGGAAGAATCTGGCCGATTCCCCATTCATCAGTGAAGGACTGCCCCGGCGTTTTGTAAGTGTTGTTTGTACCTTGCCGCGTTCCGTGAACTTCCCAGTCCGTAAACAGGTTCACGCTCGTGCCTTTGTCTTTCGTGACGTAGTAGGTGGTGCCAGTTTGCAGATGGTTGCCAAAGTAGCCAGAGCCAACGTTATTCGAGGCACCCGGCGAGTAACGCCCCGTTGGAATCATGAATGCGTCTCCCACTTGAATGTCCCATCGCTTCAGGTGCCATCCAACTGTGAACGGTTGAACTCAGAGATCGGCGAGTCCAGAGCCGCCCCCGGCACCACTTAGATTGGGCACGCCTTGAACATTTATATCTGCAACGAGAGAACCAGTTGCGGGGGTAGGAAACATGATGTCGAACCCCAAGTTACCGCCGAGGAATTTGGTGTCGGGCACGAAATAGAACAGATTTTCGATGGCCCAGACGTTGTAAGTGCCCGTGACAGGGATGGCGTTGCCTTTTGGACCGTTAAAAGTCCCAGCGTCATAGTTCTCGTCGATATTGACGTAGGTAAATCCGGGAGACGGTAGGATTCCGGCATTCAGTCCGACCTGACCGGGCATCCATTGAGGCTTTTGCTGCCCCAACACGGATGAGGCACCTACCAACAAAAAGATGCAGGCAAGGATGCTGCTTGCACACCCAATTCGGAGATTCACTTTTGGTTTCCTTCCTGCTGAGAATTTGGCAGTCACTGCCCGGCAGAACGCGTAAATCGTGTGCTCATCTCGCGCCTGCCGAGCAGAACCGCCGTCTGACCACGCCGTCAATCGACCGCCCCGGCAAAGTTTGACAGATTGGGTGCTGGTGGATTCGGATATTTCTTAATGGACTCCTCGTACTCCTTAATCACCTTAAAAGCGGGATCTGCCATAAACACAGTGATGCCGCCCAGATTCAGATCCTCATGTGGATCCATTTCGATGTTGTAAACCTTCGGGAACCACATCGGTGCGGCGGTCACGTACATCCCTCCGAGCATTTGCTGCCCCGTGCCGGTCAGGTGCATGTCTTTGAAGTAGAAGCGCCATTGTTTCCATCGAGCGGCCACCAGATCCGGGCCGATGAAGGTGAGCAGCGACTCGCGGGCCCCAGTGTTGCTCTTGCCAAAAAGCACTGCGGATTGGTCCACACCGTCGATCGGACGATCCGTAGGCAACTTGGCCCCGAGGATCGCCGCGAAGGTCGGCAGGAACCATCTCGGAAAACATGGCGTAAGAGGTAGTGTTCGGGGCGATGTGTCCCGGCCAACGGATGAAGCAGAAGGTTCGGATCGCGCCTTCGGTGGCCTCGCCCAACTCACCGCGGAAGGGGCCCGGGCTGCCCATATCGGGAGAACCAAGGTTGCCGAGTTCCCTTAGAATCCAGCCAGACGGTCCGTTATCGGAAGCGAAGACCACGATGGTGTTGTCATCGACGTTGAGTTCCTTAAGGGTGTCGAGCACCTGCCCCACGTGGTAGTCGCCTTCCATCATCTTGTCGCCGTACTGACCGATGCGCGATTTCCCGGCGAACTGTTTGGAGGGGTAGTTTGGCGCGTGTCCCATCGAGAAGGGTAAGTAAACGAAGAACGGCTTGCCCGCCGCGTGCTGCTGTTTCATGAACGCAATGGAACGGTCGGTCAGGTCGTTGTCGATCTCCTCGCGCACCTCTACTGTGTAGGGCTTCACGCGCTCCAGCGGTCCGCCCCCCTTCTGCTGCATGATCCACGGCCCCTTCTCGATCAGAACGCTTTCGGGTGCATTGAAGGAGTGCGTCATCATGATCAGCGGGACAGTGATCGCGTCGTTCCACGAAGTGTTTGGGGGGATGCCATAGAACTCATCGAAACCGTGCGCACTCGGAAGGCTCTGTGCGTCTGCGCCCAAGTGCCACTTGCCGAATATGGCTGTCGCGTAGCCCGCGTCTTTGAACAACTGCCCCATCGTGTAAGCCTTGCCCGGAAGCTGATTGGGGCTGCCCGGTGAGGAGATGAGCGAAAGTCCATTGCGGATCGAGTATTGCCCGGTCATGAGCGCGGCCCGCGATGGGGTACAGGTGGACTCGACGAGGAATTGCGTCAGGCGTAGCCCCTCGCGAGCGAGTCGGTCGGCGTTTGGCGTCGGGTAGCCGCGCAGTTCGCCGCCGCCGTACGGTCCCATGTCTCCATAGCCGATGTTGTCGCCGAGTATGAACACGACGTTTGGTTTCTGACCTTGAGCCTTGGCGCTGGGTGTGCCCACGGTGCTAAACAGTGCGGCAACAGTCGCCAGAGCCAGACTTATACGTCCGTCCCACTTCATGGGTTGTCCTCCTGAGTAAATTTCCCTATCTGAGAAACGGACGGCGCCGGGGAAGCATGCTAGACGCCCTCAGTTTTGCGGATAGTATACCTAGTGGCACCTGGCGGGGCATCATCAAAAAAGCGGCAGAATCGATCAAGTGGAAGCTTGCGGACTCCCGCGAAGTCCGCATCTGGGAAGTGAGGTCTCGGCGATCTCCTCCAACGCCGTTTGAACCAAGCCGCCCGGCGGCGGACGCTACGCGTGAGGTATTTGGAACAGTGGTTGTCTGAGGGCTGAGATAAGTTTGGGTCACAAGGAGGTGTCCCTGTGACCCATCTTCGAAAAATGATGCTGGAGGAACTCCAGCGTCGTAATTATGCTGAGACTACCATAGATTGTTACATCCGCGTCGTCGAAGATTTCTCTCGACGATTCCACCTTCCGCCGGACCGCTTGGGCCCTCGGCACATTCGCGAATACCAAGCCGAACTTTTCCAAAAGCAGAAATTGGCAACGCCCACGGTTCGCCAACGCTTGGCAGCTCTTCGATTCTTCTACATCAAAACTCTCAGGAAGAGCTGGAACCTGGAAGAGACCCCCTACCCGAAAACGACGCGTCGCTTACCGACGATCTTGAGTCAGGAAGAAGTGGCACGACTGATCGATTCGGCTCCCATTCCCTTGCATCGCACTTTGCTGATGACTCTCTACGCCACCGGACTCCGACGTGCCGAACTCGCGCGCCTGAAAGTGAGTGACATCGACAGTCAGCGCATGGTGATTCACGTCCGAGGCGGTAAAGGTCGCAGAGACCGGGACGTGATGCTCAGTCCGATGTTGCTCGATGAACTCCGTCAACACTGGCGCCGGTTGCGACGCAAGCCCAGCATATGGCTGTTTCCTAGCAGGTATGCTCACGCCAGTGATCGGCCCATCACGCCCAAGGCGATCTACCATGCCTGCAAAGGTGCGGCTCAGAAGGCGGCCCTCCAGAAAGTCATCTACCCGCACACGCTGCGCCACTGTTTCGCCACGCATCTGCTGGAAGCGGGCGCGGATCTGCGCACCATTCAGATCCTGTTAGGCCACAGCGATCTGAAAGAGACCACCATCTACCTGCATCTTTCGCAACGTCATCTGCACGCGACTGCCAGTCCTTTGGATTCGCTGAAGCTGAAAGACGAACAACGGGACGAATAGATGAGCCGGCCACCCCTCGAGGTGGCCGATCTCATCCGCATCGCGGGTGACACATTCATCGAACGAAACCGTCAGTGGATTCGTTGGAAGCATGTCAAAGTGCTGCTGGCCATTGCGCGGTGTCGCACCGCCGCACTCGGCGGCCATCTCGATGAATGCACTCGCTGCGGACATCGCGCCATCTCTTACAACTCCTGCCGCAACCGGCACTGCCCCAAGTGTCAGACGGGTGCCCGGGAACGATGGATTGCCGCGCGTCAAAGAGAACTTCTCCCGACGCGCTACGTCCATGTGGTCTTCACGCTACCGCGTGAGTTGGCGCCACTCGTTCTGCAGAACAAGAAGGCCGTCTACGATCTTTTGTTTCGCGCCAGTGCCGAAACTCTTCTCGAAGTTGCACGCGATCCGAAACACCTCGGCGCGGAGATCGGCTTCTTCAGTGTCCTCCACACCTGGAACCAGAAACTTGGTCTCCACCCGCATGTCCATTGCGTGATTCCCGCCGGCGGCCTGTCGCTCGATCACATGCACTGGATTCGATCACCTTATCGGTTCTTTTTTCCCATCAAGGTGCTCAGCCGCGTCTTTCGCGGCAAGTTTGTTGCTGGTCTTAAGCAAGCATTTCAGGACGGCCGATTCTGCTTTCACGGAAATCTGGCGCTACTCGCCGAGCCGAAAATCTTTGCCGCTTGGCTACGTCCACTGTTCCGCAAGGATTGGGTGGTCTACGCCAAGCGCCCCTTTGGCGGCCCAAGGTACGCGCTCCAATATCTGGGTCGTTACACTCATCGCGTGGCCATCTCCAACCATCGCTTGGTGTCCTTTGCGGATGGCCAAGTTGTCTTTCGCTGGCGCGATTCGGCCCACAACAACGAACAGAAGTTCCTGGCCTCTATCTGTCGATGAGTTCTTGCGCCGCTTCCTGTTGCATCTGCTTCCGCAAGGCTTCGTGCGCATCCGAAACTTTGGCTTCTTGGCCAACCGCCGACGCGCCACACGCCTGCCGCTTTGTTTTCACTTGCTCGGGGCGCGACCAGATCCACCAGCCCAACCAGACGCCTCCTCCACTAATGAATCCACCGCTCTTTGGCGCTGCCCCAAGTGTGATGGCTCAATGAAGGTCATCGAAAGGCTTACGGCTGCCGAAATGCGACTCCGTTCTCCACCGCTAGTCATCGCCGCCGCATGAAAACACTCTATCCAACTCGAATCCTTCACGTACTTCGGCACGTTCAGCCCCTCTGTGTTTGGTCGAAGACGAAATTCCTTATTCCAACTTCTCCACCCACTCTGTTGGCAACCGTTTTGCCCTTGTGCCAACTCGTCACCGTCTGGGGTTGGCTTCCGCGCTTCGCCGCACCGCTCAACGGCAACTCAACAGCACTCTCTCACTCCATTCAATTTGCATAGGCCCCGCGTCCGCCGCAACCACGGGCGGCTTGGTTCAAACGGCTCTATCGAACGCGCGCGGAGCACCTCGCCCAACTTCGCACTTTTGTGAAAACGCGCATCCGATAGAGCACTAGCGTTTCGGGCTAGTGATCGGCACGGGAATCGACCTGCAGGAACTCTAACCGCTCAACTTTCCATCGGAGAACGTTAATCAAGCGTGTCCTTAAGCTTTCGATGTTTTTCGGGTGGTGGAGCCTACCTCCTACAGGAATATTCCCAGTCGGCCGCGCAAGTAAGGAATCGTCCGGTCCACGATCGTTTCGCTGTATCGCACCCAACGTGGTCTCGGACGCGGCGTCAGCGCCAGCATGTTGGATAAATGACATAAGGACGGATGCAGATCCGCGACTAGCTTGACGAGAGCTGTGAGCGGCACAGCCAGCAGCAAGCCCATCACACCCCACAACCAGCCCCAGAAGAGAATTCCAATCGTTGCTGCCACTGGCCCGATACTCACGCGAGTGGCAATGAATTTCGGAATAAGAAGATTGGCAGACACGACATGCAGGAAAACGATCGTCAGCGTGATGATGATAAATGGTCCTAGTGTGTTGAACTGAAGGAGGGCCGCTGCCAGAGGAAGCGCAAGCGAAAAGATCAGTCCGAGAAACGGGAGCAGATTCAAGAGGCCGCTGGCGATTCCGAGAGGTATGGCGCCATTCATGCCAATACCCCACAACATCAGTGCGGTCGCCACGGCCATCACGGAGCCGACGAGAAGGTTACCGACTACGAAGCCGCGCACCATGTGGTTCAGGCTCGTGACGAATCGAGCCGTGTCTATCCTTGAGCTAAAGAGGGCGTTCATCCGGATGGCCATTTGGTTCTTGCTGCAGAGCATGAAAAACGTTAGAAATGGAACCACGCCTGCAATAATCAGCACGCCCCACACAGACCCCGCACCGCGCACCAGGTAACCAGGCCACGTTGGCGTTTCCTGCAACCGAACCTCGGGGACTTTCTTGGAGGGCTGCACGTCGTTCGTAAGGCTCCCGGCACTCTGCTGAACTTTTTGGATCTTCCGGCTAATGGGCTCAATGGCGTGCTGAATCTTCGCGGTATACACGGGAACTTCTTCCGAAAAGGTTATGGCTCTTCCGTAGAGCGCGTGACCCAGCAGAACGATTAAACCCATGCCTGCGAGCACAACGGCCGCTGCGGCTAGACCGCGGGGCAGATGCAGTTTCTCCAGTATGATCACCACGGGGTCGAACAGGATCGCGAGAAATGCCGCCAGGATAACCGTGATGCAAATCGAGCTGGCGTAGTAACCGAACACCGTCAGCAAGCCCATCACCAATATGAAGAGCAGAGTCGCGATTCTACGAAGCAGCTCATCGGATGTCGGGGTCGAAGACGGCAGCGCCATTTCCACCATGCGAATCTGATTTTGTTCGGCAACCGCGCTCTTTTTTGTAACCTGATCAAGCATATGTTCTCCGCGCGTAGATGTGCCGTTGACTAGAATGTGGTCCTCCAAATTCAGAATGTCCGCTTTCGGAATCGAGGCAGTCTCAAGTGTGCAGCCGAAACTGCTCGATGGATGTCTCATACAGGACACACGCATCAGATAGGACCAGACAAACGCGTTATCGGACAAGTCGCGTTTGAGGGCTAACCCGGACCAAGCTATCCATGGTGTATGGCGCCTCCTGCCCTACGGCTGCAGAACCAACTGGAGTCTCTTTTAGAACCGGCACATATCAAGTTGTCCAGCCTCGTGTCCGATCTGTTGGGCCTCAGTGCCCGGCGGATGCTGAAGGCGCTTGCCGAAGGTGAAACCGACCCAGCCGCTCTGGCAGCTTTGGCGGATGAGCGCTTGCGCGCTACACCGGAACAGTTGTGCGACGCGCTCGGTGCCTGTGCGGAGTTAAACGCTGTATACCGGCGGCTGCTGAAGATGGCGTTAGAGGAGTTGCGATTGATCGACGAGCAGATCGGCGAACTGGACCAGGAGATGGCCAGTCTGCTCAGCAGACACCAAGATGCCGTTCAGCGGCTGGCGGAAGTGCCCGGTCTGGGAGTGGACTCAGCGCAGCAGATCATTGCCGAAGTCGGTCCTACCGCAGCGACCTTTCCCTCCGAGAAATGCCTCTCCTCGTGGGTCCGCGACTGCCCGGGCGACGACGAGAGCGCAGGCTGTAAACTACAGCCACCGCTCTCCAAAGGGCAACCGCCACATGCGACGCTTACTCAATCAAGCTGCGAACGCAGCAGCCAGGAACAAAGGAAGCAACTTCGAGATCGTGTATCGCCGCTCGGTCCCGCGCCCGGGACATAATCAAGCCATTGGAGCCATTGTCCATCGACAGTGTCGGCTGATCGGGTTAATCCTGCACCAAGGAGTCCGTTACGAGGAACGCGGTCCAGCAGTCACCAAACGATCAAAGCAAAAGCGCACTGCCAGAATGATCCGGCAACTCAGAAGCCTCCTCTACCGGGTCGAACTACCCAACCCTCAGCACTCAGTTCGGCAAAGGCGCACTGAGTGGTATGAGCGGGGCGCCCTCCAAACTCTTGTGACGCACGCACTATCCCTCATCCTGGCCGGGGAGGATATTCGCATGCGCACCCGCAGGAGAGAGCGGTGAAGGGGCGAGATCATGATCCGTGAGGACATTCTCCAAAAATTTCCAGACCTCTTCAAGACCAAGCAAATAAACGGCCGGGAAGTCAATGTTGAGCAGACCATCGCTGCGCTCACGCGAGAGCTGGGTCCAGAGATCGCCGCGTCGCTATCCGCGCGTCGTGTGCTCCTGCAGCTCCCCGCGCCGGTCCGCAAGAAATATGCTTGGCCGAAATGGGACGATACGTTTGAAGATCCTCTGACGGGGAAGTTTTGGACATTTCGCCAGATCGTCCAAGGCCTGATTGACAACTTTCTCGACCGAGACAGCGAGTGGAGCTGGCGGCTCAACGACGACGTGCCAATCTCCAAAGACGCCCACCCGTTGACCAATCCCGGCTTGGAGCTCACCGGCCCGTGGCATCCGCTGGACATGGCCTTCAACGCGTTGAATAGCCCCGCTCCCATGAATATGCCGGACTTCGAAGACGCCTCTCCACCCCACTTCCGGCCCGACGGAACGCCCACAAATCAGCCGGAGGGGATTTTTGCGGCTATGCAGAACGCCAAAGAGATTTTCGAAGGCCGCTGGTCGGACTGCCCCTACGAGGTGGTGAAGAAAGGCCAAAAGCGCGCGTACAAGATCAACAAGCCTGCCGCGGAATGGCCCACGCGGTTTCTGCGTCCTCCAGGCATCCACGTGCGGTATGACCACATTCGGGTAGATGGCCAACCGGTGCCCGGCATGATTCCCGTCGCTGTCATCTGGGCCCTCAACAACTACGAGTCTCTCACGCGCGCGGGCACCGGTGTGTACTACTACATTCCGAAAATCCAGACTCCTCAGGAAGCTTTCATTGTGGAGAAGCTCCTGGCACGGCTGGAAGGACTGATCGGAGTTCCGGCCGGCACCTTCAAGATCAAAGTTCTTTATGAGGAGGGAAATGCGGGGCGGTTCTTGCCTGCCATCGCCTGGGTATTGCGCCGCCGGCTGCTTGGCACGAACGTCGGTCGCTGGGACTACTTGGCCAGTCTCATCGAGATGTGGAAAGACGACCCGCAGGGTGTTTTTCCCGATCCGCAATCCATCGGCATGGCCTCACCGAACATGATTGCCTATCAGCGGTACAACGCGCTGATGATGCTCATGGCGGGTATGAAGAAGCGCGAGCTCAAGCAGGGTGCCCCCATTGGCGGGATGGCGGCGGTGATGATCTATCAACCGGCCGACTCGTATGGCCGCTCGAGGTATAACCCGCTGGCCCTGCGTGCAATGGTCATTGACAAGCTGCGAGAGCGATTGTTGGGCCTGATGTTTGTGGGCGCTGAGCCGTTTCCCGCAGCTCAGCAGCATACTCTGGAAGACATCCTTGCAGGCCGAGCGAAGGGCCGGCTTTACGATGCCTATCGTCAAAGCTGGGTAGCCAGCCCCGAACCAGCCTATGTCGCCGCCGGCAATGCGCCCCTACGGGCCCGTGTGACTCAGCTCCAAGCGATCCTCGATGCGCCGCGAGAAACTGTGGATGTAAAAGGCAGGCCAGTGCCGACGGTCGCCAGTGGACTCGTTGACGCGGAGCGGCTTCTGCTGCAATCGCGTGGCTTGTTGAATCCGCAGGGGAAAATCATGCCCCGGTTTATCACCAGGGAAATGCTTGACACTCCGGAAAAACTCTTCACGCAGGAACTTTGGGATGACATTTACGGCCTTCCGAAGGGTGAAATCACCGTCGAGCATATCCAACACGCGTTCTACATGGCGGCGAACTACGGTTTCCAGATCCTCAACGGGAACTTCGCAGCAGCAATTGACGACTATGAGCTTTCCCTGCGCTTCATGAATGACCTGGCCACCTACCGGATCGATGTGTCGTGGCTGTGGAGCCTCGTACATCATGAGGCCGCCATCACCAAGGACGGGTTCCTCAAGAGGCCAGCGCTCACGGAGGATGGAGTCGTCCCGATTGTAAATGCCTTCGAGGTCAAGGCTGGGAGCCGCTTCACCAGGGAGATGTTCGAGAAGCTGTGGAACTACCACAATGAATGGACGGCGGAGTTCTTTGCCGAGCAGGACCGCCACGGTGATCCGAGCCGGTTTGACCGCACTAAAGCTCCCGTCATTATGGAAATCTTGAAGCGCCAGTTGCTTTCACCCCGCTACATCCAGCACAGTGCTCGGGTGCTCTTCGTTGCGGGGCAGGCAAATCAACAGGAGCGCGCGGAGATTCTGGAAGCGATCTTCGAGCTCTCTCGTCAGGAAATCAACGCGCGTGTTGAAGCAGGCACTCTGAACAAAATTGCTTTAGCCGCCCACGACTATGTCTATGACGTCTTTCCGGCCATCGAAGAAGGGCAGCGCCCGAAGGCGCGGAGGGATCGAATTTGATGTACAGGCAAGTTTTGATTCTCACGATCACGATACTTTGTTCATTTTGGGAATCGGTTATCTCTAAGGAGGGTGACAACAATGGCGCAGAAATCGATAGCAGCTGTAAATCGTGCAGTGGCCCCCACGTCCGTAACAGCCAAGGACATGCGATCGTTCGAGAAGGAAATCGCCGCGACACAGCAGTGGTTCGACAGCCCCAGATTCGCGGGGATCGTTCGCCTTTACACCGCGCGCCAGGTGGTCGAGCAGCGCGGCACCATCGCTTCCGACAACACCGTGGCGCGCGAGGCTGCGGCGGCATTCCATGACCGCCTGCGACAGCTCTTCGCAGAGCGCAAATGCATCACGACCTTTGGTCCGTACTCGCCGGGGCAGGCGGTGACGATGAAGCGGATGGGGATCGAAGGGATCTACCTCGGCGGCTGGGCGACCTCCGCCAGGGGCGGCACGAGCGAGGATCCGGGACCTGATCTCGCCAGCTATCCGCTCAGCCAAGTGCCCGACGAAGCGGCGACGCTCGTGCGCGCCATGCTTTCGGCGGATCGCAACCAGCAGTATCTGCGTTCGCGGATGACCGAGTCACAGCGCGCTGCGACGCAGGCTCACGACTTCCGGCCGTTCATCATCGCCGACGCCGACACTGGCCACGGCGGGGAGCCACACGTTCGCAACCTTATCCGTCGCTTCGTGGAGGCCGGTGTGGCGGGCTACCATATCGAGGACCAGCGCCCGGGCACCAAGAAGTGCGGCCATCAGGGCGGCAAAGTTCTTGTGGCACAGGACGAGCAGAACAAGCGACTGAACGCGGCCCGCTTCCAGCTCGACGTCATGGGCGTCCCGGGCCTTATCGTCGCCCGCACCGACGCCGAAGCCGCCAACCTGATCGACGGTCGCGGCGACGAGCGCGATCAACCGTTCCTGCTTGGGGCGACGAACCCCGACATCCCGGCCTACAAACCGTGCTTCCTGGCGCTGATCCAGCATTTTCACGAGCTGGGAGTCGCCGAACTCAACGGCCATCTCCTCTACGACATCCCGGCCGGAGAGCACGCCTTCGCCCAGGAGTGGCTGGAGCGCCGGGGCATTTTGGCGCAGATCGCCGAAGCTGTGGCGTCGTTGCGGGAAGGGAAAGAGATTTCGATCGACGCGATGTTCGACCGGATCGCCGCCCGTTTCCTCGAGGCATGGGAAGACGATGCCCGCCTCCGGACCTTCGGAGAGGCCGTTGCCGAGGTGCTCGAGTTCCGCAAGAGCGAAGGCGAGCCGCTCGACCTGAGCGCCGACGAGTGGCAGCGCTTTGCGTCGCGCGCCTCGCTCTACGCCGCCCGCGAGAAGGTAGGAGAGCTCGGCATCGACGTCGAGTGGGACTGCGAGGCGGCTAAGACGCCCGAAGGGTACTACCAGGTGCGCGGCGGCATTTCGTATGCCATCGCCAAGTCGCTTGCAGCGGCGCCCTTCGCCGACATGTTGTGGATGGAGACCAAGACCGCCGACCTCGCCGACGCCCGCCAGTTCGCCGAGGCGATCCACACCGAGTTCCCCGACAAGATGCTCGCCTACAACCTCTCGCCATCGTTCAGTTGGGACACCACCGGCATGAGCGACGAAGAAATGCGACGCTTCCCCGAGGAACTGGGTAAGCTGGGCTTCGTCTTCAACTTCGTCACCTACGGCGGTCACCAGATCGACGGCCTCGCCGCCGAGGAGTTTGCCACCGCCCTCAAGCAAGACGGCATGCTCACCCTTGCCCGTCTGCAACGAAAACTCCGCATGGTCGAGTCACCCTACCGCACGCCCCAGACCCTCGTCGGCGGACCGCGCGCGGACGCCGCATTGGCCGCTACGTCGGGGCGCACGGCGACAACCATGGCGATGGGCAAGGGCTCGACTCAGCACCAGCACCTGATACAGACCGAGGTGCCCAAGAAGCTACTTGAGGACTGGCTGGCGATGTGGACGCGGCACTACGAGCTCCCCGGCGCGCTCCACGTCCAGCTGCGGCCCCACCGCGCCGGTTCGGAGTTGCTCGAGCTCGGAGTCTACGACAAGGAGGAGGAAAAACTCGCCAACGTCGTCTTCGCTCCCATCCATGACCGGCGTGGCCGCAGCATCCTCTCGGTGCGCGACCAGAACACCTTTGCGGAGTCGCTGCGCAGGAAGCGCCTGATGACCCTCGTCCACCTCTTCCTGGTGCACCGCTTCAAGGCCGACTCGGTGCACTACGTTACACCCACCGATGACAACCAGTACCAGGCCGCAAAGATGAGGTCTCACGGCATCTTCCGCCAGGTCAACACCGAGGTCGGTCAAATCATCGTCGCCGATGTCGACCACGAGCGGATCTCCGAGCTTTTGGCGCCAGATCAGGAGGCGCTGAGGAAGCTGATTTGCAAAGAGAGATAGGGGTCAGAAAATACCCGTGGTACGTCAGGGCGCTCGACCACAAACAATTGGGTGGTCTAATGGTATCCATCTTGCGTTCTTCTCGGCCGCTTCGCCCGGGGATTTTGAACGCCTCTACCTCGGTCGGGTGGACACGGAAGAATTTCCCTCGATGTGATGGTTACCCAGCACTTGCAGAACCCCATTTGTTTCCAACTCGCAGTCGATGCCGGTCGACGCGCTGAGCTTCGACAGCGTCCGGATGTTCTCCGCCGTCAGGTCACAGATCTTCTTGTCGATCGCCGGAGCGGAGCTGAAGTTCATATACCGGTCCTCGGTCATAGTCAGCACCATAGCGCCGTTTCGTCCCGAGGCTCCGTTACCACAGCCCTTCGCTTCCAGGACGACGACGCGCTTCTGCGGAGAGATGCTGCGGATGTAGTAGGCTGCAGAAAGTCCCGTGAACCCCACCGCGACTCTGCGGCGATGTCCCCTGTTAACGGCGGATTCTGCGGCGACTGAGTTCTCGCCCAATAGCTGCGGTTGGGCGCAAACACCAAAGGTTCACGCCAGATCGTGGGAGAGATCTGGTTCAGGCTGACGGTACCGAGCAAGGCACCAGCACCTGCAAAAGCTGCCTGTTTTAGAAAGCGCCGGCGGCTTGAGAGCTCTTGCATGGGGGATAGTGGAGAAATTCAGAGCAAGAGATCGCTTTATACTCGGCAAGCTAAATGAATTGATCAGCGCCAAACAGCACTCGCGGGTTGGAGGACGCCGGCAGTGCGGAGGTAATTACTTGGAGAACTTTCAGCTCGCGGGATACCCATCCGGAGGTTGTGTAACGGCTGCTGGTAGGAAAGAGCAGCGTCCCTCAATCGACAGCGCATAGATGCCCTTACCTTGGCGCAACCAGGTTTTCCGCATTTTTGGGGTCGATGTCGAAACTCGTGACTGACGCCTGATGTTTCGGTCTGACTTTCCCAGAAACTACCGCCCGGATGCTGAATCCGCTTCCCACGCCCGCTCCGCAACAGTGCAGTTCGTCGAGGTGCGTCGTGGGTGCTTCGCCGTGAAGATTCCTTGCACATTCTTGGAAAGTAATTTCCCAGAAAACGAGCCAGGATACCTTGGAAGGAGGATCGCTATTGCTACTGTTGCGGCGGGATGTGCTGTCGCGCGTTGGAGTTGACTCCGTTCTTGGCATCGAGCTTCAGTTCCCGAAGTGGTATCAAATATGCTCGCGCACTTCTTGCGGACTACTTGGTCGGATGCCCACTCCGCTGAACCAAGCGGGAGACCAACCGACAGCAGGTAGCCCGCACCAAGCTGTTAATCCGCTTGGCTCTAGTGAGTGGATGCTATCCGGCGCGGTGCTCTGGTGGTGGGTTGGTTGAATTCATCCGGAGAACGCCGTGAAAAAATGCACATCAGAAAATAGCCAACATCGTGGCCAAACTTGATTTGGTATGGGGAGAAATTGATTCAGGTGAATTCACTCCACGTGAATACAGCAAACTCATCAAAGAAACGAGTACGCAGTTAAAGAAAATCGGAGAAAGTCTTCGCGGCGTCATCGCCACGGCCATGGTTGGCGTGGTCTCCGTGTTTCTCGTCATCGGCGGCGTCGTCATCATGAACGTCATGCTCGCCTCCGTCACCGAGCGTACCCGCGAAATCGGCATCCGCAAGGCCTTGGGTGCGCGCCACGGGGACATTCTCCTACAATTCCTGATCGAATCCGGAGTGATGGCCGCCGTCGGTGGGGTCATCGGCGTCATCGTAGCCTACTCGATCGCCGGACTCACCCGCGCTACCACCTCCGTCCCGATGAACGTGCCAATCATCTCTGTTCTGATCGCCGAAATAATCTCTGCCGCCGTGGGCATTTTCTTCGGCGTCTATCCCGCCAAAAAAGCGGCCTATTTGCCGCCTATTGAAGCCCTGCGCCAGGAAGCGTAGCTGCTATGACAATCACGAAGCGCAACCTATGGACCGAGAACATGCAAATGGCGCTCACCACGCTGCGCGAAAACAAAATGCGCTCCTTCCTCACCGTTCTCGGAGTCGTCATCGGAATCACGTCTCTGCTCTCCGTCGTCTCGATCCTCGTAGGCGTTTACGGCGACGTGAACGCCTATCTCAGCGACTATGGCGCCGAAACCCTCTTCATCTTCCGGTTCGATCCTGGCATTCACACGGGCCGCCTCACTTCCGATGAGCGCATGCGCAAACCCCTCACGCTCGAAGACGCCGACGCCATCGCCGATCTCTGTCCCGACGTCCGCGCCGTCGCGGCCCAGGTCTTTCCCAGATTCACCGAAGAGGGCCCCAGCCGCGGCCCCAGTACTGCCCGCTACCTCAGCAAGGAAATTTCCGGCATCGATTACAATGGCGCTCTCCCTTCAACGGAAGAGGTTTTCAATTCCCACCCTGAGCGCGGCCGCTTCTTCAACGAAGCCGAGAATCTCCACCGCATCGATGTCGCGGTGATCGGCCCGGACATCGCCAAAAGTCTCTATCCCGACGACGATCCTCTCGGCAAAGCGATTCTTGTCGACGGCGTCACCTACCAGGTAATTGGTGTTCTCGAAAAGCGTAAGGGTCAACTGATGAAGGACCAATCCGCGGACAAATCCGTCCTCGTTCCTTATCGTACCTACCAAAAGCATCTACCCCAGGACGACGAAAACTTCATTGGCGCCGAGCCTTATCCCGGTCGCATGCCCCAAGCCGAGGACGAAATCCGCGCCGTCCTCCGCCGCCGCAGAAACGTCCCTTACGACAAGCCTGACAATTTCGGCATCTCCAGCGCGCAACAGATCGCCGATCAGTTCCGCCAGATCACCTCATCCGTCGCTCTTCTAATTTCCGTCATCAGCTCCATCGGTCTGCTTGTCGGCGGAGTCGGCGTGATGAACATCATGCTTATGTCTGTCACGCAACGCACCCGCGAAATCGGCGTGCGCAAAGCCATCGGAGCGCGCCGAAGCGACGTCACCTGGCAATTCCTTACTGAAGCCATCGTCCTCACCGGCTTTGGCGGCATCATCGGAGTCCTCCTCGGCGAGGGCATCAGCTTGCTCATCAATCTGACGATCCCGACACTTCCCTCCTCGATCCCACTCTGGTCCATCACGCTCGCCGTCGCCGTCTCGATGAGCGTTGGCCTCTTCTTCGGCATGTATCCCGCCATCAAAGCCGCCAAGCTCGATCCCGTCGACGCCCTGCGCTACGAGTAACTTGCGTAGCGTGAGCAGGGGTAAAGCAGTAGGGAAACTGTTGCTCGCAAAAACGGATCGGCGTTCGACAATAGCACCATCCTGTCCTCAGGGGGTGTACGGAGGAATTGCGACAGATCTCCTTTAACGCCAACGACTCTATCGACGGCGCGTCTCCTCTTGTCGTGTCCATAAAATCGAAGAAGGACGCCTGTAGCGCGTGTCTCGCCATTCCCGGAAGATTGTCAGCAACAAAGTGCACATCTACGGCGAAGCCTAGCTTCTGGATCGCCGACCGCGCTTCGCGACGAAGGCCAGGAAGTGTCCAAAATTGTATAGATTCGCGATTGCGTGTAATTGCATTCTGTGAACATGAAGAAGAAAGATCTCACGCCCGAACAAGTATGCTCTGTCCCCTGTCCTACGTGTGGTGCCGCCGCCGGGGAGGGTTGTGAGTTGCATTCCGGTACTGCGCGTAATGAACCACATGTAGAGCGGAAATTTGCGGCGATTGAGGCCATTGAGAGGCAATGAATTTACCCTGGTAAGCTTTGCTATTTCTTTGCAAGCTCACCTTTGAAATGACTCTCAACATCTTCATGACTCAGCGGGTTTTTCGCGTTGTCTAATACGACCGAATAAACAACCTCATTCCCTCCGACCTGCGCGGTGATAAACGCACCGTCTTTCGGTAGCTGTTGGTAGATGAATTTCACTTTTCTGCCGTCTTCGAGTGTTTTGATCCATTCTTCGTCTGGCATGTTGGTAGCTCTCACGCGAATTAGTCTGTGTCGCAAGTATACGTTGTTCGGCACGAGAAATTGCGGGCCGGGAATGAGAAGTTGGCAAGGCCGTAAGCGACCACCTCCCGACACACTCTCATAGAAAGGAAAGCCCCGATGAATCTGGCTGATTGTGATTTCTCCTTGCGGATGGCCGATACACTCGATCATCATTCTTTATTCAAATCCTCGCCGGAAACGTCATGCTAATCATGAGGAACCGGCAAACGAAAGGGCCAGCATCGGATAGGATAGGCGAAGTTTGAACCAGACAACTATCGAGAAATAAGACCGATGCCATCAACGAATTTCATTAAAGACAATATGCTTATCGATCCCGCTCTCCAGCAAGAGATCATCAAAAGAGCTGTAGACGGGAATTTCGGGAACAACCCTAGTCAGGCAGTTCATCCTCTCGGCACCTTAAAGATGCCCGATGGTAGGGAGGTCTCCGTACATCTAAGGCACGCGGCAGACGCTATTCTTCTGGACAACTTCGGTAACATCGTTCTCATTACTCGAAAATATAGCCCTGGCGCAGGCCTCAAGGCGTTGCCCGGCGGTTTTATTGACCCTATTCGGGGAATTGGCGGGGCAACTGTTGCGGAGAAGGGTATAACTGCCGCGTTGCGCGAAGCGGTAGAAGAGACAGGAATCAATAAGCAAGTACTGGAAGGAACGCCTATTCCTCTCGGCAATCGGTCTTACGATCGCCCCTTCGACGTTCGTGTGGCCTGGGGCGATATGCCAGGCACCGATATTAGAAAAAACGACCTATTTGCGGTATCGACTCAAGGCTTTTCCGTTAAAACAAAACAACGTCTATCACAAGTCTCCCTGAAAGCCGGTGACGACGCCGAGGCGGTTCATGTTGCCAAAGTATCCAGTTTGACTCCAGATCAATTTGGAATTGCGGACCATCTGCCTATGATACTAGCGGCTCAGTTGGCTCCGGATAAAGAGTCTTAGCAAAATCCCAGAAATTGCACTGCCTAGCCACAGTTCCATACTTGGTGTCTCCGTCTAATTGTTCAAGAATCCGAGATTTCAGTCCGGCGGTTTTAGCGACGGTTGCCGATCGCTAACCACGCGATGCGTTCAGTTTCGGCCGGATCAGGCGGGCATGTGATGCAATCGGATGCTCCGTCGCGGAGACAGCGATGTTGGCTGTGAGCAGCATCAGATCTTGAAGGGCGTTGAGTTTCATAGCAGAACCGGAAGAAAAAGGGCCACATGTAAGTGTACTGTGCCTTTGGTGATGAACCTCGACGCGTCAAAAGATCACAATAGTTTCCGCCTCGTGAGGGCCGACGTCGCCAACACTGAATTTTAGAGTCTGACAGGAGTGCGTGCTGTTCTTTTTTGTACAGTCATGCGGAGATCCTGTTGGTAGCGTGAATACGGCGGCGGAACGCCCCGACCGAGTTGGTGTTTCGCCCAAAATATGAAATCCAAATAAGGAGATTCCCTCATGGCGAAAGTTCTGAAATGTGGCGATGTGAATCCAGGATGTAACCACGAAATACGTGGCGAATCGGATCATGACGTTTTGAGGAAGGCCGCCGAGCACGTGAGGAAAGACCACCACATGGAGAACATTCCTCCCGATGTGCTATCCAAAGTTAAAGGCGCAATCCACGATGAAGGTGAACCGCGATCGCAAAAAGCTGGCTCAACGAATTAGCAAGTAGACTGATCGTCGTGGATGGGGGGCCCTGTTTAACCGAGTCGTCTTTTTGATTTCCGGTGTAACGCTCGCGGGATTGGCGACATAGAGCGGACTTGCTCGCAATCAAGGACGCCTTTGAACTCAGACCGCTGAAGCACCCAACTGCCGGCGAATCGATGATTGGCACAAAGTAGATCACAACTACTGACCAATACAAAAACGGATCATTCGACGGCCCAGCCGAAAGAGCTGAGCGACACATGAAACGCAAGAACCGCGCGGCTTCCCCCTTGGTGGTTTCTCTTCAGGCGAAAGCTTGGGCGGCAAGCTCCAAAACACATCCAATGCGAATAGCTCTTTGATGGCCGTACGGTGATTTCACCCGCGCGTCAAGCATTCACAGGAGTTCAAAATGTCGCTAGCAAAAATAATGCCTCTCACAGATCCCGTCGCGCTAAGTGAAGTCCACTCTCTTGTATTAAAAGAAGAGCCAGTCACAGTGGCGCCCGTACTGCCACGCGCAGTACTACCCAATAGAATCGCAGTCGTGGGGAATTATCTTCCCAGACGTTGTGGAATCGCGACGTTCACAACAGACTTGTGTGACGCGATTCATGCGGAATTTGGCACGACTGAACTCCTGGCACTCCCGGTTAACGACACCGAGGAGGGTTATACCTACCCCGCCAGAGTCCGCTTCGCGTTGTCCCAAGATAACCTGGATTCCTACCGGCATGCCGCTGACTTTCTGAACTTCAGCAATATCGATCTGGTCTGCTTGCAGCACGAATATGGCATCTTTGGCGGACGCGCTGGCGGACATATCCTCGAACTGCTACGGCGCCTGGAAATGCCTTTTGCTACGACGTTGCACACCGTACTTCGCGATCCAAATCCCGACGAACGCGCAGTGATGCAAGAAATTGCGACCCTTTCAGACCGCCTGATCGTCATGAGCCAACAATCGGTGGATATCTTGCAGGAAGTGTTCAACGTTCCGATCGACAAGATCGATTTGATTCCACACGGCATCCCCGATTTGCCTTTTACGGATCCCAATTTCTACAAGGATGGATTAGGGACGGAGGGGAAGGATGTTTTGCTCACGTTCGGCCTGCTCTCGCCCAATAAGGGCATAGAAAATGTTATCCAAGCTCTTCCAAAGATCTTGTCGCGTCACAACAATGTTGTTTACATGGTTTCCGGTGTAACTCACCCGCAACTCTTGCGACATGAGGGCGACAAATACCGCTCCTATTTACAAAACCTGGCGAAGGATCTCGGACTGGAGGCCAATGTCATCTTCCGCAATCGTTTTGTCAGTCCCCAAGAACTAGTGGAGTTGATCGGCGCGGCCGATATTTACATCACGCCTTACAAACATAAGGGGCAAGCCGTTTCCGGTACGCTTGCCTATGCCTTGAGCGCGGGCAAAGCAATCATTTCGACTCCCTACCTACACGCAATCGAACTCTTGGACGACGAACGCGGCGCACTTGTTCCCTTTGATGATCCGGACGCGATAGCCGCAAAAACAATTGAACTTCTGGAGAACGGCACCGCCAGGCACGCCATGCGGAAGCGCGCTTATTTGTACGCGAGAGACATGGTGTGGAATTGTGCGGCGCAGAAGTACATGAAGAGTTTTGAACGCATATACAACGAACGCTTGCGAAATCCGCGCGCCACATTTTTGGCGCAGAACACGAAAAAGACTCTCGACCGACTTCCCGCCATAAATCTGGACCACCTGCATCGAATGACAGACCAAACGGGAATCGTCGAACATGCCGTTTTTGTGATTCCGAACTATCTGGAAGGTTACACCACAGATGACAACGCCCGCGCACTGATTGTAACCACGCTCCTGGAAGAACTCGATTTCCGCGTGCCCGCAGGTTCAGTCGATTTATCCTCTCGGTATCTGGCCTTTCTGTGGATTGCGTTTGATCCAACCACCAAAAGATTCAGGAACAGCCTCAGTTACGAACGCCAATGGCAGGAGCCAGAGGATTCGGAAGACAGTCATGGTCGAGCAATATGGGGGTTGGGAACAGCGCTCGGCAGATCCAAGAACGCAGGGTTGCGGGGAGCGGCGGGGCGTCTGTTTGAACTCGCCGTTCCCACAACTGTCGAATTCAAGAGTCCCCGCGCCTGGGCTTTCGCCTTGCTGGGCCTGCAGGCGTATCTCGACTCCTTCCCTGGGGATTGCTCTGCTCTGAGTGCGTCAAATGCCTTGGCAAGTCGGTTGTTGAATTCCTATCGCGCGAACCGCTCCGGGGAGTGGAATTGGTTTGAAGATGTTCTTGCGTATTCAAATGCTCGATTACCGCAGGCCCTCATTCTGGCGGGCACGCGCGCGGCAAACAATGAGATGGTTTCGGCGGGAGTTGAAGCGTTGAATTGGCTGATGTCGATTGAACGTTGTGAAGTGAAGGGCCATTTCGTGCCTGTCGGATCACACGGCTTCTATTCCAAGAATGCGGAGAAAGCCCGGTTTGACCAACAACCAGTGGAAGCCTGTGCGGTGGTCTCGGCATGTTTGGAGGCGTATCGCTCAACAGGGAAGGGACGCTGGCGCAAAGAGGCCTGGCGTGCTTTCAATTGGTTCCTGGGAGATAACGATCTTCAGATCGCCCTCTACGATGCGACTACCGGCGGTTGTCGCGACGGCTTGCATCCCGACCGGGCGAATGAAAACCAGGGAGCGGAGTCCACGCTGTCCTTTCTGATGGCTCTCCTGGAAATGCGCAAGCTAGAAGAAGCTGAGGGCATGGAGCAGGCCCTAGCGGGCATGGCGATGAAGTATCCGTCTGAGAAGAACTTGAAGAAGTCCATTCTATCGATGCGCTGAGGATGTCCGTGAAGGCCAGAAAGCACAGAACGAAACGCTATTTGACCGGCACTATCCTTAGTCCAATACGACGGAGAGATTCACGTCAACGATTCCCTACGTAGTGTCGTCCTGCACGGTTAAGTTATCGTGTGCAATCACGTACAAACTTGCTGCCACTCGGCTGATGTCTCCTTTTGTACAGTTTTAGGCATGGGAGCAGGGGAATAATTACACACAAGCCTCTCGAAACCGCGCCCGACAATCAGACACTTTACAGGGCAAAAAAGATGAGCGGGCAGAAAGAAGGTAGCACGATGCGTACTTTCGTCGTAATTCGTTCATTGCTCTTCGCAGTCATGTTGATGGCTCTTTCGGCTGCTTCGTTCGGTCAAATCGGTATTTCTGTAGGTTATGGTCCGCCTGCACTTCCCGTTTACGAGCAACCCATCTGTCCTGGGGATGGCTACATCTGGACGCCCGGTTATTGGGCTTGGGACGGAAACGAATATTACTGGGTGCCCGGCACTTGGGTCGAAGCTCCTGAAGTTGGCTACCTATGGACCCCGGGCTATTGGGGTTGGGGTGACAACGCGTTTTTCTTCCATGAAGGTTATTGGGGCCCGCACGTCGGTTTTTATGGAGGGATCAATTACGGGTTCGGATATGGTGGTTACGGGTACGAAGGGGGCCGCTGGGAAAACAACCAGTTCTACTACAACACTTCGGTGAATCGCATAAGCAACATGAACATTCACAACACCTATAATGCTAGGGTCGAAAACAGCACCGTAAACCACGTCAGCTACAATGGCGGAAACGGCGGCATCAATGCCCGTCCATCGGCGCAAGAAGATACGTACGATAAGGAACGCCACATCGGCCCCGTTGCTGCACAAAACCAGCATGTCCAAGCAGCTCGATCTAACCCGGCATTGCGTGCCTCCGTGAATCAGGGCAAGCCTCCTATCGCAGCCACGTCCAGGGCGGCAGACTTCAAGGGCGGCGCAGTCGGTGCAAAAGAAGCCGGCGGCCCTTACAAAGCACCCGAACGGACGGCGACTGGAAATGAAGCGCGTCCTAGCGCCACTCACGCGAGCGAAGTTCAGCCCCACAAGTACACGGCGCCGAGCAGCGGCAACGCCGCAACTGACAAGAAATATCAACAGCAGCAAGACAAGCTAGCCGCTAAGCAAAACCAGGAACACCAGAAGCTACAACAAAAGCAAGACAAAGAACACCAGCAAGCGGCTAAGAAAAACTCCAGTGACGCTCAAAAACAACAGATGGAGCAGCGCCACTCTCAACAGACTCAGCAACTTGAGCAAAAGCACACTGCACAGCAGCAGAAAATGCAGACGCATCAACAGCCGCACCAGAGTGCACCGCCTGCGGAGAGCCATCCTCCAGCGGAAAAGCACTAAACGAGGCGAGGGCAGTCTCTCTTTCTCGTCAGGCAGGTAGACAAATTTGAAGCGGCACGGAAAACCCTCGAGAATGATCCCGTGAACCTTCGATGGCAACAGGGGATGGCCAAATATTTCCAGCCTGTCGCGGACCTTAAACCTGGCGAGCGGCTTGCGGTTATGGAGGAAGTCTTTTACATGGAGTGATGGGCGGAAGGACGGCGTCCGGGGAGATTCGAACTCCCGACCGTTGCCGGAGGCGCGACCGATGTTTCCCCCAGGCTGATCACATACGTAACTAGAGCCTCCATATCGGTAGCATTCAAAGTCACAGGGATCATGCCAGCAGCTTTCATTCCAGCAGTCGGCGCCTTTAGAACTGCGTCAGTTTAGCGCCCGGATACAGACTGGAAATATGAGTAAGCGCTGGCCCAGCGCCGCCCGCCCCAGTGGCTCCGTGGCAAGCACCGCAACCGTGTGAATGGAAAATGCTCTTACCGCGGACGTTGGTTGCGCTACCTGCCGGAGTTGGCGCTTTCGACCCTCCGGCTGTCACAGCTGGTTTCGCTTTGGCCAGCGCAGGTGAGGGTGAGTGGAAAAGCGCGACGGACTCAAAAAGGCGTCGCGCTTTTCAGAGGTGGAACGAGATGCATCTGATACTGGCGAATATTCCCTAGCGTCATCTACAAGAGCGCGCCGAAAAGATTCCGGGAGACAAGAAGCAGGTAGAAAGCATGCTCTCACAGAGTCATTACGTCGCGCATGTCAATACACACATAAAAGCTCCTTCCATGAGAAGGCCGGTTCGTGTCAAGAGTGAATAGCTCTTTGGTCTTTCTATCTTTTCGGTGCAGCCAAGCCGCCTCTGTCGCCACCCTTCCATCCGCACTCTTCTGTGAGCGATGTTCGCTCGGTGCGCGCCCGCTCCGCCTTGCTCATCGCTTCGGATGATGCTCTCCACCTCGCCGCCTAAAGCTCCACGGCTTGTCGCTGAGTTCGACTGAATCCACTTCGCCCTCTGTGAAGGGAATATCTTCATGACCTTTGATTTGGATTAGGCAGCCCTCACTTGCGACCGGCCGTTTCAAAGTACCGACCGCTGGCTCAAGCAAGGCGGACTTGATTGTGCAACAAATGAGCGGCCGCAGAATGTTCTATCGGCCGCTCGTTTGAGTTTCTGGATTCGTTACTACTACTGGACCATTCAGTCTTACCGGGACTAGGGCTTCTTCTCTTCGTGAGGCTCGCTCTGATGCGCTGGCTCGGACTTTGGAGCGGCTTCCGGCTTCGTTGCGGTCTGATGTTGTGTCGCAGGCTTCGGCGCGATTTGCTCGCGAGATGCCGCCGTGGTTCTTACCTGTGCTGGAGCAGGCTTCGACTCTTTCTGCGAGGCCGCCTTGTTCTCGGTGGTCTTCTTCTCGCTCGCCTTGCTTTCATTGGCATGAGCTGCGGCTGCCTTGTTCTCGGCTGCCTTGTTGCTTTCAGCTGACTTCTTCTCAGCCGCCTTGTTCTCATTCGCACGCGTTTCAACTGCCTTATTCTCGGCTGCCTTGTTCTCGGCTGCCTTGTTACTTTCAGCTGACTTCTTCTCAGCCGCCTTGTTCTCATTCGCACGCGTTTCAACTGCCTTATTCTCGGCCGCCTTGTTGCTTTCAGCTGACTTCTTCTCAGCCGCCTTACTTTCATTGGCATGAGCTGCGGCTGCCTTGTTCTCGGCTGCCTTGTTACTTTCAGCTGACTTCTTCTCAGCCGCCTTGTTCTCATTCGCACGCGTTTCAACTGCCTTATTCTCGGCCGCCTTGTTGCTTTCAGCTGACTTCTTCTCAGCCACCTTGTTCTCATTCGCACGCGTTTCAACTGCCTTATTCTCGGCCGCCTTATTGTTCTCTGCGGTCTTCTTCTCGCTCGCCTTACTTTCATTGGCATGAGCTGCGGCTGCCTTGTTCTCGGCTGCCTTGTTACTTTCAGCTGACTTCTTCTCAGCCGCCTTGTTCTCATTCGCACGCGTTTCAACTGCCTTATTCTCGGCCGCCTTGTTGCTTTCAGCTGACTTCTTCTCAGCCGCCTTGTTCTCATTCGCACGCGTTTCAACTGCCTTATTCTCGGCCGCCTTGCTTTCGTTGACATGAGCTGCGGCTGCCTTGTTCTCAGTGGCCTTGGTCTCAGACGCTGTGGCACCCTTGGCTGCTACCACGCCCTTGCCGGTAAACTCTCCCGGTTTAGATGTTGCAGCAATTGACGGCCTGCCATGATTCACGGATGCCAACAGTTCGTGGTTCCCGCTGGCGGCCTGTTGATGCTCGGTTTGTGCGGCAGTTGCTGGAGTATGACGCTCATGAGCCGCGGTTTCTTCTGCTGCGGTGGGTCGAGCGGTGGTTCCGCCAGTTCCCCCGTTGTAGCTGACGTTGTTTCCCGCCCTCTCGTTGCTTACGCTCTTTTCGTATGTGTTGTGAAAGTTCCTCACATCTACGTTGTTCACCGATCTGTTGTAGCTGAACTGGTTGTCTCTCCAGTATCCGCCTTCGTAGCCGGAACCACCGTAGCCAAAGCCGTAGTTAACGCCACCGTAGAACCCCACAGTGGGGCCCCAGTAGCCTTCGTTCCAAGCATAGGCGTCGTTACCCCAGCCCCAGTAACCTGGAGTCCAAAGCAAGCCAATCTCAGGGGGCTCGACCCATGTGCCGGGCACCCAGAAATACCCATCGGGACCGTAAGCCCAATAACCGGGAGTCCACAGATAACCTTCCTGAGGACAAATAGGTTGCGAATAGGCGACCAGCTCAGGTGGAGCGACCGTGATGGAGACGCCGAACTGTGCGAACGACATGACCGGAATGGCCAATGTCACAAAAAGGATTAGCAGAAATCGAATGGAACTCCGAATACGCATTTTTTTCAACCTTGCCAGATCATCCTTCGCTTGCCCGGTCTTGCCTTGCTGCTCCGGGTGGCGCGGATGGAGAGGCTCTCTGACAGTTACAGGATGATGCAGGAGCTTTTCGAAATCTGTTCAATATCAGTCACTTTTCGCACATTCTCAAATACGCGTTATCAAACAAAAAATAAATAAATACACCTTGCTCAAGGCCCATACCGCGACGCTGGTTGACCCCATCCTACCCTCTCCAAACAACCTGCGAGTGTGTGCTCAAGTGAACAGACATTTCGTTTCACGCCGCCTAACATGAGCTTTGCCCGGAACCTTTCGAAGACAATTTCTCCGGGTGCGGCACAAGCGCTGTAAGTGCGGGTCTCTTGTGAGATTGGAGCGACAATGCTCTGGACAATTATCATTATATTGCTCGCCCTTTGGCTCCTTGGTATGGCGACGTCCTACACCCTCGGGGGACTTATTCATGTCCTTCTTGTCGTGGCTCTGGCCATCTTCGTCATTAATCTGATTCAGGGTCGCAGAGGCACGGCGTAGCCGCCGGGGCGATCGTTATGAAACCTCTAATTTGGGGTGGAATTCTCTTTATTGTTTTGGGCGGTTTGGCCCTTGTCTACCAGGGTTTCAACTATACGCATCAGGAGAAAGTTCTTGATGTCGGGCCGATCCACGCCACTGCCGAAAAACATGAGCACGTGCCTATTTCCCCAATACTCGGCGGGCTAGCGTTGGTGGGCGGAATCGTCATGCTCACTGCTGGAATTCGGCAAAAGCCTTAGCTCAAATCTGCGAGCGTTGCCAAACGTTCACGACGCTGCTGAGCGGTTTTTGGGGACTAGCCGAGGTGTGTCGCCGAGGTGTGTCCCAAATTGAACACTTTGCAAAAACCATTGGCGTTATCGTCAGTGAAAACAATGAGAGCACATCCCCAGGCTGTCTGTTCGGTGCTTCTGATTTTAATATCTACCGGCATTTGGCAGCCGCTGATTGCCCAACAGCCACTCACGTCCACAGCTGAGCTTCCCATTGCTCTGAGTGGGGAAGAAGTCGTGAGCAGGCTAGTCCAGAGAAACCTTGACCGGGCCAGAGCATTGGGTACGTTTCAAGGGAGCAGGGTCTACCGCTTGGAATACCGTGGCTTCCCAGGTTCCAGAGCCGCGGAAATGGTCGTGGACGTGAAATACCACTCCCCTGGAACGGTGGAATTCAACGTCCGATCTACCACAGGCTCAAAGCTACTGATCGAGAAGGTATTTAAGAAACTGTTGCAGACAGAGAAAGAAGCGCTCACACCGAAGAACCAGAGCCTCGTAGCTCTCAACGATGAGAACTACAGCTTTACACTAGTCGGGCAAGAGAATGCACCGGGCGGTTCGTTCTATATTCTCTCCGTTGAACCCCGCACCAAGTACAAATTGCTCTACCGTGGCCGAATCTGGGTCGATGCAGAAGATTTTGCTGTGGCGCGCATTGAAGCAGGACCTGCGGAAAATCCTTCATTTTGGATCAAGGGCACCGAGATCGAGCAGATATATCTTAAGGTCGCCGATTTCTGGCTTCCCTCATCGAATCGCAGCACCAGCAACACTCGCCTGGGAGGTCGCGCCTTGCTCACCATTGAGTACACCGATTACCGGGTCACGGCCATTCCCGCGTTGGGCAATTCCACTGGCACGGTTGTCCCCACCGAGAACTCCGTTGTCACGAAATTGGCAGAATTTAGGCCGCCGTCGCTATAGATTCCCAGCGAAAGGATCACGATCATTCTCTTGTCAGGAGGTGACGCCAAATCGATTTGCGCAACGGTCGGGACAGAACCGATGAACAAGGACTTTACCGATCCAATCCCGAAATTCTCCACGCTTGTCGAAATCCTTCGTTGGCGAGCGCATCAGCAACCAGGACAGCGGAGCTATACCTATCTGGTCGATGGTGAAGCGGAAAACGACCATTTGACCTATGCGGAGTTGGACTGCCAAGCGCGGAGCGTTGCGGCGCTGCTCCAAAGTTACCGAGCAACTGGGGAGCGTGCGTTGTTGCTTTATCCAGCAGGCCTTGAGTTCATCGCCGCATTTTTTGGTTGTTTATATGCCGAGGTGATTGCCGTCCCTCTGCCTCCGCCCAATCCGGCTAAACCACTGCGGACCCTCCCCAGGCTTCGGGCCATCATCAGGGACGCTCAGCCCTCTTTGGTCCTCACTACCTCAGCGATTCTCTCCAGCACTGAGGGTCTGTTCACGCAAGCTCCCGAGTTGCAGAGGATGCACTGGTTGGCCACCGACGAGGTTACTGGCAGCGTGGTCCTGGCGCCGGAATGGCGGGAACCGGACGTGACCCCGGACACCGTGGCGTTGCTCCAATATACTTCCGGCTCCACCGCGGATCCGAAGGGCGTCGTCATCAGTCACGGAAACCTCCTCCACAATTCGAACTACATCAACCGCGTTTTCGCGCTCATCCCGGACAGCGTCACGGTCACGTGGCTGCCCGCCTTCCACGACATGGGACTGACCAATGGGATCATCCAACCTCTGTATAAGGGGCGTCCGGGTTACTTGATGCCGCCAGTGTCCTTTCTCATGCAGCCGATACGGTGGTTACGGGCCATTTCGCGCTACAAAGCCACGGTTAGCGGTGGTCCCAATTTCGCCTATGACTTGTGCACCCGCAGAATTACTTCCGAGCAATGCGAAACTCTCGACCTCAGCAGTTGGGATGTGGCTTACAACGGCGCAGAGCCAGTCCGCGCCGACACCATGAGACGCTTTGCGGCGGCCTTTGCCTCGTGTGGTTTCCGGCTCAGCGCCTTCCATCCGTGTTATGGACTCGCCGAAGCCACCTTGCTGGTTTCCGGTGGCTCTTTACAAGATCAGATGTTCCGCACGATCCAAGTGGCGCCGTTTGAACAAAACCGTGTCGTAGAGGCGTGCGCCCGGCACCAGAATGTGCGGACAGTTGTCAGCAGCGGCCACGCTCTGCGCGACACCCGCATCGTCATCGTTCATCCGGAATTGTTGACCGCTTGCGCGCCAGATGAAGTGGGCGAAATCTGGGTGTCCGGCCCGAGCGTGACTCCGGGGTATTGGAACCGGCCCGAGGACACCGGAAGCGTTTGCCGGGCCTATCTGAAAGATACAGGGGAGGGTCCCTTTCTCCGCACTCAGGATTTGGGATTTATGAAAGATGGCGAGCTGTTTGTCACCGGCCGCCTGAAGGATCTGATCATTATCAGTGGTCGCAAGCTTTACCCTCAGGATATTGAATCGACGGTGGAGCAGAGTCACCCGGCCTTACGACCGGCTTGCTGCGCGGCGTTTTCGGTCGATGGCATCGGCGAAGAACAGCTGATCATCGCCGCCGAAGTCGAGCCCCGATACCAACCGGTGCTGTGCAACCCGCCGAATGGAGAGGCGCGCGCTCATCGAAACGGGCATGTTCCGCTGGATGTCGAGGCAGTGGTGCGGGCCATTCGGAGGGCGGTGGCCGAAGAGCATGATGTGCGAGTACACACGGTTGTGCTGCTCCGGGCTGGGTGCATTCCCATGACCACCAGCGGCAAGGTGCAACGCCACGCTTGCCAAGCCAGTTTTGTGAAGGGCACGCTGGCAAGGTTCGGTGAGGAGTGAGCGATGGCTGAGAATTCTCTCAACGAAGAAGCCATCCAGGCGTGGATCGTCTCCAAACTCTCGGAGCGCCTGGGAATCGAGTCCCACGAGATCGATATCCGGGAGCCCTTTGCCAGCTACGGACTCGGGTCAACCGAGGCGGTCTCCCTGGCGGGTGAACTCGCCGAGTGGTTGGGGCAGAAACTTTCTCCGGCTCTGGTCTATGAGTACCCCACCATCGAGGCTCTCGCTCGACATTTGGCAGGATCAACGGACGTGTCGGAAGCAGCGACCAAGGGGGGCCAGGATCGAGCGGTGAAAAACGAACTGATCGCCATCATCGGCATCGGTTGCCGATTTCCGGGCGCGAACGACCCAACAGCGTTCTGGCAGTTGCTGCGAGACGGAGTGGATGCCATCCGCGAAGTTCCCGCGGATCGCTTCGACCAGAATGCGTTTTACCACCCAGACCCGACGATCCCGGGCAAAATGAACACTCGCTGGGGCGGCTTTCTGGAACAGGTGGATCAGTTCGATCGCAATTTCTTTCGCATCTCTCCTCGGGAGACGTCGCGCATGGATCCCCAGCAACGCCTCTTACTGGAGGTGACCTGGGAAGCGTTACAGGACGCCGGGCAGGTGCCCGAGCGCCTGGCGGGCACACAGGCTGGCGTATTCATCGGCATCGCGACCAACGATTACGGCCGACTTCAATGGAATGATCTCGAGCGGATTAATGCTTACGCCGGCACCGGCAACGCCATGAGTATCGCCGCCAACCGAATTTCCTACTGGTTCGATTTCCGCGGGCCGAGTCTAGCCATCGACACGGCCTGTTCGTCGTCACTCGTTGCCGTCCACTTGGCCTGCTGCAGCTTGCGGAACGGCGAGTCCACGCTGGCTCTGGCTGGGGGCGTCAACCTAATTCTCTCGCCGGCGATCGCGATCGGTTTCACCAAAGCCGGAGCCATGGCGCCGGATGGGCGCTGCAAAGCGTTCGACGCCCGGGCCAACGGGTACGTTCGCAGTGAGGGTGCCGGTGTCATCGTGCTAAAGCTTCTCTCGAAGGCCCGGGCAGACGGTGATCCGATTTACGCCGTCATTCGGGGCAGCGCCGTGAATCAGGATGGACGGAGCAACGGGCTGATGGCACCGAATCCGTTGGCCCAAGAGGCGGTCCTGCGAGGAGCCTACCAGCAAGCCGGCGTCTCGCCCGGCAAGGTTCAATACGTCGAGGCCCATGGCACGGGCACATTGTTGGGCGACCCGATCGAGGCGAAAGCGCTGGGTGCAGTGCTTGGCGTCGAACGTCCACCGGGACAGCGTTGCGCCCTGGGATCGGTCAAAACGAATTTGGGGCACCTGGAGGCCGCCGCCGGAATCGCGGGCCTGATTAAGGTGGCGCTGGCGCTCAGGCATCGCGAGATCCCAGCAAGCCTACACTTTAAAAACCCTAATCCCCATATTCCTTTTGACACGCTACCTCTGAGAGTACAGACGACGCTGAGTCCATGGCCTGCGGAGTCCGGTCCAGCGCTGGCAGGAGTCAGTTCCTTCGGCTTCGGCGGCACCAATGCTCATGTGGTTCTGGAAGAGGCGCCCCCGGCCATTCCAGGAATGCCGAATGCAGAACGAAAAATCGGCGCCCACCTGCTCCCGATGTCGGCACGTAGTCCGGAGGCCCTCCGAACTCTCGCCCGCGCCTACCAAGACTTCCTGGCCGGGCCGGAGTCCACGGCCTCCATGTCGGACATCTGTTACTCAGCGAGCGTGCGGCTGAGTCACCACGAGCACCGTCTCGCCGTTACTGGCGATTCGCTGGCGCAATTGTCGGAGAGCCTGGAGGCTTTTTTGCGGGGCGAGGCTCGTTCCGGCTTGTCGTCGGGCCGCACGCTTTCAAGTCGCCGGCGAAAACTTGTTTTTGTATTTCCGGGGCAGGGGGGCCAATGGTTTGGCATGGGGCGGCGGCTGTTGGAGGAGGCCGTTTTTCGGGAGGTTGTCGAACGCTGCGATCTGGCGATGCGACCGTACCGAGACTGGTCGTTGCTCGCAGAGCTCAAGGGCTGTGATGCTACCCAGTCGCAGTTGAACGAAATCGATATTGTTCAGCCAGTCTTGTTTGCGATCCAAGTCGCCCTGGCAGCTTTGTGGCGCTCGTGGGGTATCGAGCCGCAGGCTGTGGTGGGCCACAGTTTGGGAGAGGTCGCGGCCGCGTACGTCGCCGGTGCGTTGAGCTTGGACGATGCCGTCCGGGTCATCTGTCATCGGAGCCGGTTATTCAAGCGTAGCGTTGGGCAAGGGGCCATGGCGACGGTGGAACTTTCCGTCGAGGAAGCTCGACGCATCCTTGTCGGTTCCGAAGAACGTGTGTCGATCGCGGTCAGCAACGGCCCCACGTCGACGGTGTTGTCCGGCGATCGCGCCGCGCTCGCCGCCATTCTGGATCAGTTGCAGAGTCGCGACATTTTCTGCCGCATGGTAAAGGTCGATTTTGCCTCGCACAGCCCCCAAATGGAGCCGTTGCGCGCTGACTTGCTGAAGGCTTTGGAAGGACTGCGACCGCGGCCTGAATCCGTGCCGATCTATTCAACGGTGACCGGCCGAGTCAGCCACGGCTCTGAATTCGGTTCGCTCTATTGGGCGAGGAACATGCGAGAGCCGGTGCTCTTCTCGAGTGCGGTTCAGCGCCTGATGGAAGATGGACACGACATCTTCCTGGAAATCAGCCCGCACCCCACTCTGCTCAGCGCAATTCAGCAAGGGCTTCATCACTTCGGCCAGGAAGCTGCCGTGCTGCCTTCTCTGCGGCGTGAAGAAGATGAACACACGATCCTGCTCGGGTCGCTCGGCGCGCTCTATACCTTGGGATACCCGGTCGATTGGAACCTGATTTATCCGGCCGGAGGCCAATGCGTTCCACTCCCGTTCTACCCTTGGCAGCGGGAGCGTTGCTGGTTTGAGGCCTCAGCGGGAGACGGCGATTCTTTCCGGGATCGAGTCGGTCCCAGCGGGGCAGGAATTCATCCTCTACTGGGCCGGCATTTCGAACCGGCACATCCTGCAGGAACCCACTTCTGGGAAACCACGCTGGATAAGAATTCCCGGCCTTATATGGATGACCACCGCATCCACGGCGGCGCCGTGCTGCCCGCCTCGGCCTATGTGGAGATGGCGCTCGCTGCCGCGGTTGAGGTCTTCGGAGGGCAATCCGTTGCGCTGAGGGATATCGAATTTCGCAAGGCGTTGTTCTTGCCCGAGGGCGGAGCCCACACGATTCAGGTGATCCTCAGTCAGGCCGTGGAGGGAGCGGCATCCTTTGGCATCTACAGTTGCTCAGGAGGCGTAGGGTGCTCCGACAAATCATGGACGCTGCATGCGGTCGGCAAGGTCTGTCCTGAACAGGACGACGGCATCATCAATGCGGATGCGGGGCAGGAAACGCTCCCGCAGCTGCGAACTCGATGCGCAGAGAAGATCTCCGGCCAGGATTATTACCGGAGACTCCGTGAAAGCGGCATCTACTACGGTCCTTTCTTTCAGAGCATTGCGCAGTTGTGCCGGAACAACGGAGACGTGCTAGGGGAAGTACAAGTGCCCGATGGGGCGGATACAGAATTTAACGGGATTCAAGCTCACCCAGCAATTCTCGATGCCGGATTGCAGGTTTTCGGCGCTGCTGTGGCAGCGGAAGCGACAGGAAAGGGTAAACAAGGAATCTATCTACCGACCCGCATTGACCAGTTCCGGATTCACGGCCGTCCAGGCCGTCATTTGTGGAGTCACACCCGAGTGCACCATCGGGAGGCAGATGCCACCACGGGAGAAGTAAAGCTTCTTGATGAAGCGGGACAGGTGGCAGTCGATATCCAAGGGCTTCGCTTTGAATACCTGGGCGAAGACACACAGCGCGCGAGTGTCGATAATATCGGCGACTGGCTTTATGAGTTCCAGTGGCAGCCCAAAGAGCGCGCGGGAGGAAGATCTCCGGTGCCAGTGGGCCCCGCAAACTGGCTGATCTTCACGGACCGTGGCGGAGTCGGAGAGGCGCTTTCCGCGGTGATGCAGGCCCGTGGCGAACGGCGCATTCTGGTTTCTGCCGGGGACTCCTACGAGCAAACGGACAACGAACATTTTTGCATCCGCCCCGAACGGCCGGAGGACCTCCATCGGCTCTTCGAAGCGATTCGGTTACCGGGTAAGTGTGGCTGTCGTGGAATTGTCCACCTCTGGAGCCTGGATGCTGCTCGTCCAGAGGAGACCAGCGTGGCCACTCTGAATGCCGCGCAGAGGCTGGGCAGCGGCAGCGCCCTGATGCTGGTCCAAGAACTGGCCCGCATGGAATCTCCGGACCTCCCCCGACTGTGGCTGATCACACAAGGTGCTCAAGCGGTGGGAGAAACACTGGTGCCGTTGTCCGTAGCTCAGTCACCGCTTTGGGGTTTGGGTCGCGTCATTGCGCAGGAACACCCGGCGTTCTGGGGTGGGCTGGTGGACTTGGAACTAGGGGCATCGGTGGGTGACGCTGCGGCTCATCCGTTGTGGGAGGAAATCTCCCGCACGGATGGCGAGGCTCAGCTTGCGTATCGCGAGGGCGTACGATACGTGGGCCGTTTGATCCGTCAGCGCCCATCGAGCACACAAACACATCGCTTGGAGTGGAGGGCGGACGGCAGCTATTTGATCAGCGGAGGATTGGGAGACCTCGGCCTCTTAGTTGCGCGTTGGATGGTGGAGCAAGGGGCGCGGCGGTTGATCCTTTTGGGACGCACTAAGCTCTCGCCGCGTTCGAACTGGAGTTCCATCGAGACAGGTAGTCTCCCGAGCCGTCAAATCACGGCCATTCGGCAGCTGGAATCTTTGGGAGCAAGCGTGCATCTAGCGTCGGTCGACGTGGCGGATGAACGAGAGTTGAGCGGCTTTCTGGACGAGTTTCGCGGGGAGGATTGGCCGCCGATCCGGGGTGTGGTGCACGCAGCGGGAGTCCTACACGACGGACTGCTGGCGCAACTCGATGCGGCTGCACTGAACGCGGTTTTGCGGCCCAAGGTGATGGGTGGTTGGTTGCTGCATGGCCTGCTCCAAAACGATCCCTTAGACTTCTTCATACTGTTTTCGTCCGCTGGTTCCGTGCTGGGCCAGCCCGGTCAGGGGAACTATGCCGCCGCCAACGCTTTCCTGGATGCGCTGGCGCATCACCGGCAAGCGCACGGGCAGCCAGCCTTGAGCATCAACTGGGGTGCCTGGTCAGGCAAGGGATTCGCGGATTCGGTTGGAGGCAAGCGTCTCGCCGCGCACCTGGCGCTCCTTGGAATCTACAGCATCGCGCCGATGCAGGGGCTCGAAGTGCTCGGACGACTGCTCGGACAAAGCGCAGCCCAGGTCTTGGCGGTGCCGGTTGACTGGAAGCAATATCGAGAGTTTCATCTGGCCGACAGCGCCTCGCCGCTGCTCTCTGAATTGATGGGTGAGGAAGCCGAAGCTCCCCATGCAGCGGACCGCGAGAGCCCAAGGAGGGATGTCCTTCTTGCGGCAGGGGCAGAGGAACGCAAACAATTGCTGCACTCCTATCTGAGCGAGCAAGTGGCCCGTGTGCTCGGATTCAGCCCATCCAAGCTGAATGTCCAGCAACCCCTGAGCCAACTCGGACTGGACTCCTTAATGGCCGTGGAGCTGAAAAACCGGATCGCGGTTGACCTGGGGGTGAACGTGCCGGTCGTGAAATTCCTTCAGGGCTTCAGCGTCGACCAAGCTGCCACGCAAATCCTTGATCAATTGGCGGCTGAGGTCGCCAACCCCACGATGCCTATGCCGCAGGCAGTTACACAGCGGAAGGAGCACATGGACCAGGGGAATGCGGAACAGCTGTTGGAAAATCTTGATCAACTTTCGGATGAGAAAGTGGATTCATTGCTCACCGATATGCTGGCTGACGAGTAGGCCGGTAATGAGCCAAACCCTCCGGCAAACAGTCGCCCTTTCACCTAAGGAAAAGCGCGCCCTTCTTGCGCAACTCCTGCGGACAAAGGTGAGGGCATCCAAATCGTTTTATCCTCTCTCCGATAATCAGCAGGGGATCTGGTTTCTGTGCCAGCTCGCCCCGGAGAGTTCGATTTACAATGTCAGTTTTGCGGCGCGCATCCACTCTGCACTAGACATCCTGGCTTTCCGCCGCGCGTTCCAGGCGTTGGTGGATCGCCATCCTTCCCTGCGGACGACCATTACTGTGCGGTCCGGCAAACCCATGCAACAAATTCACGACCAACAGCCGGTCCACTTAGAAGAGATCGAGGCCTCGACCTGGCGGGAAGATGAGCTGCAGACCCGGCTGCTCGAAGAAACTCATCGCCCGTTTGATCTGGAGCGCGGGCCGGTCATGCGGGTAGGTCTGCTTACTCGATCGGAACAGGAACATATCCTGCTGCTGGTCATTCATCATATCGTGGTCGATTTCTGGTCGCTGGCAGTGATTCTGAATGAACTCGGCGTACTGTATTCGGCGGAGAAAAATGGTCGACCAGTGGCACTCCCTCCCCTTGATCTGCAATACACAGACTTCGTTCGCTGGCAGGCCGAAATGCTGGCGAGTCCGGTCGGCGAACGCCTCTGGGACTATTGGAAAAAACAGTTGGCCGGCCCGTTACCCGTGCTCGCTCTGCCGACCGACCGGCCGCGACCGCCGATGCAGACGTTTCGTGGCGCGCAGCATGCCTTCACGCTGAACGATGAACTGGCCCGGCAACTTAAAGCGCTTGCCAATGCCGAAGGGGCAACGCTGTACATGGTTCTGTCCGCAGCGTTCGAACTGATGCTTTACCACCACAGCGGCCAGGAAGACATCCTGGTGGCTTCCCCAATGGCTGGACGAAGTCGCGCCGAGTTTGAAGGAATGGTGGGCTTCTTCGCCAATCCGGTTGTCTTACGAGCCAACCTTTCCGGGAATCCCACTTTCCAGACGTTCCTGGGTCGGGTGCGCGAAACGGTCTTGGGGGCACTTGAACATCAGGATTACCCCACTCTGCGCTTGATCCAACGACTTCGACCGCCCCGGGATCTCAGCCGAACACCGCTCTGCCAGGCGATGTTCGTCCTCGATAAACCTCATCGCGTAACGGGACAAGCCGCACGGGCATTCGCGCGTGGTGAGACCGGCCTGCGGGTGGATCTTGGCGACATTGTGCTGGAGACGATCCCACTGGAACGCCACGCCGCGACTCTAGATCTGGTCATGCTGATCATCGAAGCGGCCGGATCGCTTTCCGCCTCCATCCGCTTCAACACTGATCTGTTTGAAGCAGGCACGATCGCCCGGATGGCGGGACATTTTCACGCGCTGCTGGAAAGCGTGATCCGCGATCCGTCCACTACAATTGACGATCTGGAAATTCTGACCGGTCGGGAACGCCAGCAACTGTTGGTCGAGTTCAACGACACAAAGACCGACTACCCCAAAGACAAGTGCATCCACCAACTTTTTGAGGAACAGGTCCAGCGGACACCGGATGGCGTGGCGGTCGTGTTTGAGGGGCAGCAACTGACCTACGCTCAACTCAATGCCCGCGCCAATCAACTGGCCCATCACCTACAAACGCTGGGCGTGGCGCCGGAAGTGCCCGTGGCTCTATGCATGGAGCGCTGCACCGAGATGGTCGTCGGCCTTCTGGGCATTCTGAAAGCAGGCGGAGCTTATGTGCCCCTGAATCCTGCCTATCCCACGGAGCGCCTGTCCTTCACGATGGAGGATGCGCACGCCGCCGTGCTGCTGACGCGAGGGGAGATGATGGGGCGCGTGCCCGAACACGGCATTCAGGCAGTCTGTCTGGACTCAGGCTGGGAAACCATCGCGGAGAAGAGCGAGGAAAACCCGGTAACCGAGGCAACAGCCAAAAATCTTGCTTACGTACTTCACACTTCCGGCTCAACCGGACAGCCAAAGGGCGTTATGGTCGAACATCGAGGGTTGTGCAATACCATCCACTGGATGACCCGCACGCTCGAGCTGTCAGCCGCAGACCGCTGCCTTCTGAAGACTCCGATCACTTTCGATGCTGTTGGACGAGAACTTTTCCCAACACTGCTTACCGGTGGGAGACTTGTCATCGCCCAACCCGGCGGTCATCGGGACAGCCGTTACTTGGCGGAAATGATGCGAAGCGAGCGGATTTCCATTTTTCACTGTGTTCCATCGCTTCTGCAGTTCCTTGTCGAGGAGCCCGCTTTCGACGAATCTCTCGCACTGCGCGCCATCATGTGCGGGGGCGAGGTCTTGACGACTCAAGTAGTCGAGAGATTCCAACGCCGCTCCAAGGCCAAGCTGTACAACGTGTACGGCCCGACCGAAACGATCATCGACTCCACCTGTTGGTTATGCGAAGAAGCGAATGGCCGCTCTTCGAGCCCAATCGGGCGGCCGGTACCAAACGCACGCATATATATCTTGAATGACGCACTTCGCCTTCTTCCGATCGGAGTCGCAGGGCAGATGCATATTGGCGGAGTGAGCTTGGCCCGCGGGTATCTGAATCGGCCTGAGTTGACCGCTGAAAAATTTATTCCCGACCCCTTCAGCTCCGAGCCTGGGGCGCGAATGTATAAGACCGGCGATTTGGCCCGTTATCTGCCCGATGGGAACATCGAGTTTCTCGGCCGCGCCGACCACCAAGTGAAAATCCGCGGGTTCCGCATCGAACTGGGGGAAATCGAAGCTGCACTCGGCCAACATTCTGCCGTGCAAAAAGCGGTTGTCCTGGCTCGCGAATATGCACCGGGCGAGAAACGGTTGGTGGCCTATGTGGTCGCTGAATCCACCGCGGAGGAGTTGCGCCGTTTTCTCAAAGACAAGCTGCCCGATCATATGGTGCCGGCGGTCTTCGTGCTGCTCGATGCTTTCCCGTTGCTGTCGAATGGGAAAATAGACCGCCGGGCACTGCCCGCGCCCGAACGATCACGACCCGAACTCGACAAGGCATTTGTGTCGCCCCGCACGCCGACAGAAGAGCTAGTTGCGGAAATCTGGGCCCAACTCCTCGACCTTGAACGGGTTGGTGTCCACGATAATTTCTTCGACCTTGGCGGCCATTCGCTATTAGCTACCCAGGCCGTTTCCCGAATCCGCGAAGCCTTCCAGGTGGAAATTCCGCTACGCCGTCTGTTCGAGGTGCCGACTGTGGCTGGTCTGGCGGAAAGTATTGAGGTCGCCCGTCAGGCCGGGCAAAACCTGTTGGCGCCACCCATCCTGCCGGTTCACCGGAAGGGAGACGTGGCTCTCTCCTTTGCCCAGCAGCGACTCTGGTTCTTCGATCAGCTGGAGCCGGGCCTCTCGGCCTACAACATTCCGGCCGCTGTGCGCCTCAAGGGACCGCTTAACTTGGCGGCGCTGGAACAGAGTCTTAACGAAATCGTCCAGCGCCACGAATCCTTGCGCACCACCTTCGCGAATGTGGAGGGACGCCCCACGCAAGTGATCGCCCGAACCTTGACGATCAAGCTGCCGGTTCTTGACTTGCGGTATTTAGCGGTGAGCGAGCGGGAGACGGAGGTTCGGCGATTGGTCACCGCCGAAGCTCAACGGCCCTTCGATTTGTCCAAAGGCCCGCTTATACGTGGCACCGTTCTACGGCTGGCCGACGAGGAGCACGTGGGGCTGCTGACGATGCACCATATTGTCTCCGACGGATGGTCAACAGGAATACTGGTTCGCGAGTTGGCGACGCTCTATGTCGCGTTCTGCCTCGGCAGCCCCTCACCGCTGCCGGCACTGCCCATTCAATATGCGGACTTCGCGCACTGGCAGCGACAGTGGTTGCAGAGTGAAGTCCTGGAAGCTCAGATTGCGTATTGGAAAGAGCAACTCGCCGGTGCCGCCGCTCTGATCGATCTGCCCACGGACCTCCCCAGACCGGCGGTTCAGACTTTTCGGGGTGCGCACCAATCGTTGGTTTTGCCCAAACACCTGAAGGACCGCTTCAAAGCGCTTGGCCGCCAAGAAGGCGTCACCCTGTTCATGACTATGTTGGCGGCATTCGAGGTTTTCTTGTATCGCTACACGAGCCAAGACGATCTCGTCGTGGGTAGCCCAATTGCCAATCGCAACCGGGTGGAGACCGAAGGGCTGATCGGATTCTTCGTCAACGTACTGGTTCTACGGACGGACCTTTCCGGCAATCCCAGTTTTCGGGAGCTCTTGCGGCGCGTTCGGCAGGTGTGTTTGGGGGCGTATAGCCATCAAGACCTGCCCTTTGACCGGCTCGTCGAGGAATTGCACCTGCAGCGCGATTTGAGCCGCAATCCGCTCTTTCAAGTCATGTTCGCACTACAAAATGCTCCGCTGCGACCGCTGGAGTTGCCGGGCTTGGCCTTGACACCTGTCGAAGGAGACAGCGAGACCGCTCACTTTGACTTAACCCTGCAGATCGTGGACACCGAGCAAGAGCTGACCGCCGCTCTAGTGTACAACACCGATCTGTTTGAGGCGGGCACGATTGCCCGGATGCTGGCGAATTTTCAGACCCTATTGGAGGCCATAGTCTCTGATCCCGAGCAGCGCGTCTCGGACTTGCCGCTCTTGTCTGAAACCGAGCGGCAGCAACTGCTGCAGTGGAACGTTAACAAGACCGATGGTCTGCAGCACTTGTGTATTCATCAACTCTTTGAGGCGCAGGTGCAGCGAACGCCGGATGCCATCGCTGCCGTCTTCGAAACGGAGCAGTTGACATATGGAGAGCTGAACCGCCGCGCCAATCAACTGGCGCATCACTTGCGCGCACTGGGAGTCGGTCCCGAGATACCGGTGGCCGTCTGCATAGAACGCTCGCTGGAGGCGATCATCGGATTACTCGGCATTCTCAAGGCCGGTGGCGTATACGTGCCCTTGGACCCCGCGTATCCGAAGGAGCGCCTGGCCTTCATGTTGAAAGATGCTCAGGTGCTGGTGCTGTTGACGCAGGAACGGTTGGTGGCGGAGTTGCCGCAACTGGATGCCAAAGTCATCTGTCTGGATTCAGGCTGGGAGACCATGGCCCGTGAAAGCGAAGATAACCTCAGCAGCTCAGCCCTGCCCGAAAACGTGGCTTATGTGATCTACACTTCGGGATCGACGGGCCAGCCCAAGGGAGTTCTCGTTTCGCATGCCGCGATTGTCAATCATTGCAGGAATGCTCAAAAACATTTCGAGCTGGACTCCCGCGATGTCGTACTCCAGTTTGCTTCGTTGAGCTTCGATGTGTCGTTGGAAGAAATCCTTCCCACACTAATCGTCGGGGCCCGGCTAGTGACCATGGGTAGGAACGTTTGGGAGCCGGCGGAATTCCATCGGAAGATCTCAGAATTCGGACTCACGGTCCTCAATCTTCCCACTGCCTATTGGCAGGAGCTGGCTCGAGAATGGGCGGGCGTCCCAGAGCTGCTCCCGAACGTTCAACTCAGACTCTTCATTGTCGGCGGAGATACCATGTTGCCTGATGTTCTCAAGTTATGGCAGCAGACACCGGTGAACTCAATCCGGCTCCTCAATGCCTACGGCCCGACCGAAACGACGATCACGGCGACAGCCTACGAAGTTGCTTCCCGTCCTGGCGAGAAAACGCGGGATCATCGTGTGCCCATTGGGCGTCCACTTGCTAACCGGGCGATCCACATTTTGGACCAACACAACCACCCCGTTCCGATCGGAGCCGCAGGGCAGATGCATATTGGCGGAGTGAGCTTGGCCCGCGGGTATCTGAATCGGCCTGAGTTGACCGCTGAAAAATTTATTCCCGACCCCTTCAGCTCCGAGCCTGGGGCGCGAATGTATAAGACCGGCGATTTGGCCCGTTATCTGCCCGATGGGAATATCGAGTTTCTCGGCCGCGCCGACCACCAAGTGAAGATCCGCGGTTTCCGCATCGAACTGGGGGAAATCGAAGCCGCGCTTGGCCAACATCCTGCCGTGCGCGAGGCTGTAGTCCTGGCTCGCGAAGATGCACACGGCGAGAAGCGGTTGGTGGCCTACGTGGTCGCTGAATCCACCGCGGAGGAGATGCGACACTTTCTCAAAGACAAGCTGCCCGATCATATGGTGCCGGCGGTCTTTGTTTTGCTCGATGCCTTGCCTTTGCTCTCCAATGGGAAGGTTGACCGCCGGGCACTGCCGGCAGCGGATCGATCGAGACCGGAGTTGGAGAGATCTTTCGTCGCGCCCCGTGATGACCTGGAGCTCCAACTCGCCCACATCTGGGAAGAGATTCTGGGCATTCGCCCGATCGGGGTGAGAGACAATTTTTTTGAACTGGGAGGACACTCTCTGCTCGCGATACGGCTGTTCGCCCTCATCGAAAAACGGCTGGACAAGAAACTTCCGCTGACAGCTGTGTTTCAGGGAGCGACGGTTGAGCACCTCGCCGATGTTCTCCGTTACCAAGCCACGGCCGGCCCGCAATCCTCGTTGGTGGCCATTCAACCCGGCAGCAGTAGAACGCCGCTCTTCCTGGTGCATCCGGCTGGCGGACATGTTTTTCCCTACGTTCACCTGGCGCAGCTTCTGGGTTCGGATCAACCCTGCTATGGTCTGCAAGCCAAGGGACTGGAAGACGGACAAGACCCGCACACGCGGATCGAAGATATGGCGGCCCATTACATCCAAGCCCTGCAGACCGTGCAGCCGACGGGACCGTACCTTCTTGGAGGATGGTCCATGGGAGGCGTGGTCGCCTTTGAGATGGCGCAACAACTTCGCGCACAGGATCAGCGGGTGGCGTTGCTCGCCTTACTGGATAGTCGGGTTCCCACTCCTGAAGAAACGTTCCCAGAGGAAGATGCTGACGCGATCTTATTGGTCGAACGTTATTTCGGTATTTCGTTTGGTCCTAGGGAGTCCCTGGCGGAGCATTCCAAAGACGAACAATTGGCTTTTATTCTGGAACACGCGAAGAGCGCCGGCTTGGTACCCGCGGAGCTTGATGCTTCCCAAGCCCGCCGTTTTGTCGAACTTCTCCGGAGCGACCTGCGGGCAACGCAGAATTATGGACCGCATCTCTACCCGGGTCGCGTCACTCTTTTCAAGGCGAGTGAAACGCTGGGGGGCACGTCTCCGGACCCCACGTTCGGCTGGAGCGAATGGGCCAGTGAGGGAGTGGAGGTCCACGTCATTCCGGGTAATCACGCCAATCTAGTTTACGAGCCTCACGTGGAAGTCCTGGCTGAGAAACTGAAGGCTTGCCTCAACCAGGCGCAATCCGCGGAGGCAGTAGAGAGTGGCGCAACAGCAAACGATAGGTCAAAAGACAAATCAATGACCACCGTCGCCGCTTTTGACTCGTGGATCGCCTTCCGAAAACCGAACCCCCGGGTCCGCCTCCGTTTGTTCTGCTTCCCCTATGCAGGAAGTGGTGCCTCGATTTTTCGCATCTGGTCGAACAGCTTGCCAGCAGGTGTTGAACTCTGCCCGGTTGAATTCCCTGGCCGAGGAACTCGGCCGATGGAGACTCCGTTCACTCAGCTTGCCCCTCTTGTCGAAGCCCTCGCCCAAGCCCTGCTTCCACTTATGGACGAGCCCTTCGGCTTCTTCGGTCACAGTTTTGGAGCGTTGGTTGGCTTTGAACTTGCCCGTCAGCTCCGGCGAGAGTCTGGTGTTCAGCCGGTTCGCCTGTTTGTCTCGGCGGATCGCGCGCCGCAGTTCTCTCATCGAGATCGGCCGATGCATGCCCTGCCCGAAAGGGAATTTCTGACCGAATTGCGCCGCCTGAATGGCATTCCCGGCAAGGTGTTGGAAGAGGCAGAACTCATGCGGATCATGCTTCCCATCCTGCGAGCAGATTTGGCCGTTTACGAAACCTACACGTACTCAACCGAGCTTCCCCTCAATTGCCCCATCTCTGCCTTTGGCGGCTTGCAGGATGACCGGGTGAGCCGTGGCGATCTCGAAGCTTGGCGTGATCAAACGAATGCTTCTTTCTCGCTGAGGATGTTTCCCGGTGACCACTTCTTCTGGCACACAACTCAGCTGCTCTTTCTTCAGGCGCTCTCTGAAGAACTGCGTAGAGATGGATGAGAAGCACCACATGAAGGCAGCACTCAACACATCTCCCGTTCCGCCGTGGCGCTTCCCACCAGAAACCTTGGTGTTGGGCCGCGATGAGGTTCACGTATGGCGAGCGACTCTAGATCAGACGCCATCACAGATTCAGAGTTTCCTTCATAACCTTGCTGCGGACGAACAAGCGAGAGCTGAGAAGTTTTATTTTGAGAGAGACCGCGAGCACTTTATTGTCGCTCGTGGAGTGCTCCGAGCCATTCTCGGCGGCTACTTGAACAGAACGCCAGAATGCCTATCCTTTTCTTACAGGTCTCGTGGAAAGCCTGCCCTTGCCGAAGAATCGGGCGGGGATGCGATTCGGTTCAGCGTCTCCCACTCCCAAGGAGTTGCCCTTTACGCGGTCACACGCGGGCGGGAGGTGGGCATTGACCTTGAGCGCATCCGTTTCGATTTGGCAGTCGCAGAGATCGCCGAGCGGTTTTTCTCACAAAGGGAGGCTTTGACGCTCCGGGCACTTCCAACGGAGGTACAGCGGCAGGCGTTCTTTAATTGTTGGACGCGCAAGGAGGCCTACATCAAGGCCCGGGGCGAAGGACTCTCGCTGTCTTTGGATCAGTTTGACGTATCGTTGGCTCACGGGGAACCGGCCGCAATACTCGGCACGCAACAAGGCCCATCCGAAGCCTACCGTTGGTCTCTTCAGGAACTTATCCCCGGCGCCGGCTATGTCGCCGCTCTTGCCGTGGAAGGACACGGCTGGCGTCTTATCTGTTGGCAATGGTCGGACTCGAAGCAGCAATTAGTCTAAAGGTTGCGGCTTATTTTTTTGCCGAGCCCATCTCTCGGCGAGCTGTTTGACGGCCCAATAAGTCAGCAACGTAACAGGGGTAGCGATGATGATCGAGCCGATCAACATGGCGGCGTAAACATCCCAGCTGTTCCGTACAACGTTCCAAAGTCGTGCCTGATTCAACGTCAGCTCATGCCGCACAGGGAGAATCAACTTCCCCAATCGATATTCAGCCAGCCAGATCAAAGGCAAAAGCGGAATATAAAGAATCGAAGCCACCGCCCCGGCGACGGCGGCTATTACGTTCCTTTTCAGCAGCCACGCCACCACGGTCGCTACGATCAGGGGGGATGGATTCAGCGGCAGAAAACTGGCAAAGATACCAATGGAAAACCCAGTTGCAATTGCTCCCGGCGGGGCATCGAGGTGTTTCAGTTTCGGCCAGAACTCACGGGTTCGTTGCTTCAGGGTGATTCTGGTCATGGCTCAGAGCGTCTGGCCGGCATGCGTCACATCGCTGGCGATCTGACCGTCTCGCATGCGAATCAACCGCCGCGCCCGCTCCATGACTAGGGGATCGTGGGTGGAATAGACGAAAGTGGTGTTGTGTGCGCGATTGAGTTGTTCCATTACTTCGAGGAGAGCGGTCGCCGTCGTCGAGTCAAGATTCGCCGTGGGCTCATCCGCAAGGATCAGCGCCGGTTCGGTAACCATGGCTCGCGCCACCGCCACTCGCTGTTGTTGCCCGCCGGACAACTCGCTGGGCCGGCGATGTTCAAGGTTGGCAAGACCGATTTCTGTAAAGAGCTTTTGCACTCTTTCCTTGCGCTGCTCCACCGGAACGCCCTGCAGCAGCAAGGTAAACTCCGCGTTCTCCAAGGCGGTGAGCACCGGCAGAAGGTTGTAGGCTTGGAATACGAAACCGAGGCGCTGCAGCCGCAGACGAGCCAGCTCTCCTGTGGGTAAGAGTTGCAGGTTCTTTCCTTCCACCAATACCGCTCCGGCATCGGCTCGGTCGAGTCCTCCGATAATGTTAAGCAACGTGGTTTTGCCGGAACCGGACGGCCCGGCAATCGCCAGGAATTCTCCCGGGGCAACCTGCAGGCTGATCCCGCGCAGTGCCGGAACCTCGATTGGCCCCGTGCGGTAAGTCTTCTTTACGTCCTTCAGTTCCACTGCCCACTCAGTCACTTGACCTCCCAAACGTGCTAAAACACCTGCAATGCGCCGGGTAGTTCGGTTCGCGCGGCCTTGAGCGCTGGATAAAAAGAGATGACCGTTGCTGTCAAAAACACAATGCCGACGGACGAAGCGATTCGCGCCACGCTCAAGCGCGAGTAGATGATCGGGTCAAAAACGAGAGCGGGGGGGAGGCTGCTCTTGAAGAACCAGCGCAAATCCAACCCTGCCGTGGCGAAATAATGTTGCGCCCCCAACCCCAGCACCAGACCCAGAGCGAGACTGATTGCGGTGAGCGCCAGTGACTCGCCAATGACCATTACCGCAAGTTGCACAGGCCGGAGGCCCAGAGCCGCACAGAGACCGAATTCATAACGGCGCTCGAGTACTCGCATAAGAATCGTGTTCAATATTCCCAACCCGACCATCGCCAGTACCACACCGTTCATCACATAATTAAACGCCTCATCCAACACGAAGGACTGCGCTAGTGTCGGCATGGCTCCCCGCCAAGTCAGAACTTCAACCGGAATTCCCTTCAACTGTTCACGCAACGTTCGAGCCACCATCCGCGAATCGCCCTCCCGCTCCAGGAGGACCGCAACTTGATTCACCCGGTTGGACACTCCGAGTAGTCCTTGGGCCTCGGCCAGCGGCAACTGGATGACGTGAGCATCGACTGCCTCGATACCCGTTCGAAAGATCCCGCTGACCCGCAATAGTGTGCTCTGCATTTCTCCTTCATCGCCGTCCGTCGGTTCCGTGGCGGGCGATTGCACTGCCTGGGTCATGAGCACGACTTTGCCCCCGACCTTCACGGCGAGCTTGCGTGCCAACTCCACGCCAATCACCACGCCCGATTCTTGGTCATCATTGAGATAGCTTCCCTCGACGATCCGCTGGGGAATCAGAGAGACGGCCCGCTCCTCTTTGGGATTGACCCCCATCATGCTCACCCCACTAGCGCTGACTGCGGAGTTCAGCAGTCCAGACGCCAAGAGCCTGGGACTCATTCCTCGCAGAACATGCTTCATGGCCTCGCTATGCATAAACTCATCGGTCGTAGTCACGACCTGGGGCGGCAGCAGCAACTCCAGAGATCCGGTGTCTTGGTACCCTTGAGCCTGGATAACGACGTGCCCGGTGCCAAATCTCACCGCATTCCCAACCAATTGCTCATGGCTGCCATCAAGCAAACCTAAAGAGATCAGTAGCAAGGTCAGACCCAAACCCAATGCCAATGCTGTCAGCAGGGTCCCGCGAGGATTCCGCCACAGATTGCGCCAACCGATTTTCACAAGCAGGAGAATACTCACCAAATTTAAACCTTTCGGAGCGCTTCCGTCGGCCGAAACCGAGCTGCCCGCAATGCGGGATAGAGGGCTGACACCACAGATGTGACGGCCAGCCCCAGAGCGGCCTGAGTGTAGGCGGCGAAATCCTGCCGGCCATACCAGAGGGGACCCACCACGACTCCGCCCAGAGAGATCGCGCCTCGACTGCCACCCAAGTAAAGACCATGGGCCTGCAAATACCAGAGGACCGGTGACCCGAACGCTGCTCCCAAAAACAGGCTGCCTCCGGCCAAAATAGCCGCCTCCGCCACTATCAGACCAACGACTTGGCCCGGACGCATTCCAACGGCCAACAACATGCCCAGTTCACGCGTGCGCGACATGATCGCCATGAGCATGGTGTTGACGATACCCATCACTGCCAACAGGAAAAAGATCAAAAACAGAATAAAAGTCACGCGACGATTGAACTGTACGTAGTCCGCCAGCTCCGGCGCCAGCATCGGCCAAGCCCTTACCCTCACAGGCAAGGTCTTACTCAATTGCCCTTCAAGTGCGGCCGCCGTTTTTGTCGCCCCGGTGATGTCGTTCTCGTGGAGTTTGATCCCAACTTCATGGATCCTTCCTGGCGACAAGCGCAACAGCTCCTGCAGAGAGGCGAGAGGCATGAGCACCAGACTCCGATCCATGGCGTCAAGCCCCGTGTGAAACATCCCGACTACTGTGTACAGGTCATTTCCCGTAGAACCATCCGCCGCCGGTGCCAACACGACGATTTCCGACCCTACCTCAAGACCAATCGTGGTGGCCAGTTTATCTCCCATCACCACACCTTTGGGTATCCGTCCGGTCAGGTAGCTCCCCTTTACGATCCGACTTTGCAGCACAGTAATCTTCTGTTCCTGATCCGGGAGGACGCCGAGGAGTTGCGCCCCAGCCGATTGACGGGTCGCGCTGACTAAGCCGTAGCCGTATACCCGGGGACTCGCAGCCTCGACCCGGGGGTCAGCCCCGAGGGCGGAGATTAGCGCGCTGACATCTGTCCCGTCTCGCCCTCCCAAGGTCAGATTAATGGGACGATCCGGATAGTAACTCGGGGCGTGCACCTCGGCATCAGAAAGAACCAGGTTCGTGCCGTTCTCGACCATCTGCTGCCTCAGTCCGGCCATCAGGCACGCAACGAACAACAGCATGGCATAACCCAGGCCGATCGCCGCCATTGCGATCAACGTCCGCCGGGGATTACGCCAGAGATTGCGCCACGCAAGCCGCAGCAGCTGCCCGATCATGGCTTCAGATTCTTTCTGGAAAACGTCTCCTCGCTAATCGGCTCGTCAAAATTGATTTTTTGATACGTGATTGTCGTCTGTTCAACCGGTTGGCCCAGGGGTCGCATGACCAGACGCGTCGGAATGAGCCTCCCGCTCACGGTTTTGTACTCGGAAAAGATCAGCTCCCGGACCAGCTTCCCGTCCTCGTCATAATAACGCTGCCGGACGGGCATCCGGTCGGCGTGGCGGACCTCCAAGGTAATTTTCCCCCACACCACCACCGCGGCTGGTTTGGGTGTCAGCGTATATTCAGAAATCGAGACTCCGTCCCGCTGTCCATCAAAAGAGGTCGCGACCATATAGTCGTCGGTGAGGCGGCTCTGTTTCACCAGGTCATTCAGGGTGAAATCACTTCCCATCCAGGGGCTCATCATCATCGAAGTGGGAATTTTCACCGTACGGTTGGATTTCGGCAGATAGTACCAAATCTTGCCAGCAACTTTCAGGATGGCAGTACCTGCATCTTCCTGCGGGCTGCGAATGCGAATAAGAATGTTCGATTCGTCGACCGACCAGAACTGCATCGTGATCTTCCGTTGCAGGTCTTCCTTGGTGATCTGCATTTCCACCGTGGCAGTGCAGGATTTGCTGACAAATAGCCGAGCCACTCCGTCCACAATCTCCCGCGCCCGTTGATCGTCCGCAGCCTGAGAGACCTGTCCCAAACTCAGCGATATCAGCGCCAGGCAGATCGCGATGCTTCCTTTTAGCCATCGCATGAAGGGAGAGGTTATCGGCCGGGCATGTGAAAAACAAGCAAACCGAAAAGAGACACCCCGTGGGTAATCGAGTGCCCTAACATCCTTCGTGCCTGACCTGACCGGGTGGATCCGTCTCGCGAGGATGAGACCCAACTTCTCATCGATGGCCTGATGGAACCGAGCCCAATTGGCACGACCATTCAGCGAGTTCTGGATCGGCCAACAGTCACCAAGGAATTCGAAAATCAAATGGAACTTCCGCATAAATAGTGTCTCGAACGAAGTATTTTCCATATCGTCCTCGTTCGGCAGGTATCTGCAGAACCCCGATCTGAATAGTGCAGTTTCACTCATTCGCAAAAACCGATTTGCCCCGGTCCTTCATAACGGGGTCGATGTTATCCTGCGGGCTGCCTGGCAATTTGCATCTGTGTGTTGACAAGAACACTAGCTTCGCGGAACAGTCTTCCGCTCCATCATCGACGAGGCTCGGAACGCCTCGCGGATTCATGAATCCTGTTGCGTCTTTCGAAGGGAGATCTCCGCTCAGATAGGCATCAATGTTCGCTTCCATCTCTGCAGGAAATCGTGGGGTGGGGCCGACTAGGTGTTCCTTATAGACCTTCAAAATAATTTCTCTGAACACCGGAAGTGCGGCCAGGGCACCGGTTTCCCTTGGGCCCAATGAGCGGTTGTCGTCAAAACCGATGCGTACTGCCACAGTAATTCCGTTAGCCCCGAATGTGGAGCCCACAAATAGTGCATCTCGATAGTTGTTCGTCGTGCCGGTCTTGCCCATCACTGGAATGGGGAAAGCATGAGAATCAAGCGCGTGGGCGGTCCCGGAGGGGATGCGTACGACGCCACGCAGTCCTTCCTGGATCAGGGAGAGATCCGATTCGTTCTCGTTGCTAGAACAGCAGAGTGACTGGTGACTATAAATAACCTCTCCCCCCCTGTTCTCGATCTTTGCAACTACATAAGGCTGCGCAGATACCCCACTAGCCATCATTCGGTAGGAGTTCGCGAGCTCCAGTAAGGTGACTTCGGATGCGCCGAGAGCCGTAGTCTCATAAGGGTGCAATGGGGTTCGGATGCCGACGTCCCGGGCTGTTTTCAAGACGGCATCGATGCCAATCTGTTGAACGATCCAGATGGCAACTGCGTTTCGCGACTCCGCCAGCGCTTGGCGGGCGGGGATGATGCCCTTGAATGTATTATCGAAATTGGAGATCCACTTGAGGGGACGGTCTGGCGATGTCACTACCGCGATGGGCTCGTCGGGCACGGGAGTATCGAGATCTATGGCGCCTTGGCGAAATGCCGCTAGATAAACAATTGGCTTCATGGCCGAGCCTGGCTGGCGCAGGGATTGGGTGGCACGGTTGTAGTCACTGTAGGTGGCGTTGAGACCTTTATATGTGCGACGCCCACCTGCCTCGGCCAGAATAGCGGAGTCACTGTTCCGCAGAACAACGACGGCGCCCTGAATCAGCCCCACGTTTTGAGAATGACGCTTTTCATAAAGGTTCAAGCCGTTTTCGAGTGCGGTATTTGCCAACCGCTGGATCCGATCGTCAATTGTTGAATAAACCTGGATGTGACCCTCCAGCAGCTGGTTCATGCCGATATCGGAGGAGAGGGTGGCGTCGACTCCTTTCAGCTCGTCGAGAACATTCCCCACCGCTGCGGGCGCTTCGATCGGACCAGTGACATGAGCAGCCAAACGAATAGGGGCTTGTTGGCAGCGTCCAGCCACCTCCGCGGAAAGAAAATGGTTCTTAACCATGAGAGCTAGGATCTGATTGCGCCTGCGGAGTGGTTTTTGATTGTCTGCCAAGGTGGGCGCATATTCACTCGGCGACTTGGTGATGCCAGCCAGAAGTGCCGCCTTGTCAGCATCCTCCGCGGTGAGCTCTGTGACCGGTATGCCGAAATAATAGGTCGATGCGGCGGCGAAACCGTACCGGCCGTTTCCCATGTAGATGAAGCTGGCGTAACGCGCGAATAGTTCTTGCTTGGCCCTGCGTTTGGATCCGTAGTGCTTCCGCATCTCTCCCTCAATCCACAAGGAGAGCCGCATTTCCTCAACTTTGAGCAAGAATCTATTGACACCGGGAACACCGAAAACGAAGGCGAGAAGATGCGCGAGAACACTCCCATGTTGAAGCACCTTGCTATTCTTCGTGCCAGTAAGCTTTTGCAGGAAGTAACCACGCACAAGCTGTTGCGTAATCGTCGAGCCACCTTGGGGAAACAACGATTCGCGATCAGCGGCATTGTCGCGGCCCGCCCTTCCCGTCCCGCCGGTCAAAGCGTGGATGTTTGTCTTAGCGAGTAATCGAGGGAAGACGGAATAATCCACTCCTGAGTGCGAGAAAAAGTTCTCATCCTCGGCTGAAAGAATCGCTTGCCGAAGGACATCGGGAATGTCGTTGTATTGGATGATTTCCCGGCGCTCCCTTCCTAATTCGAGGAGGACGTGGCCATTCGTGTCGTAGATGTGACCTGAAGAGGGTGGCTCAAAACGGATGAAGGCATCTAAATCGGGCACGTTAGTCCGATTGCAGGTAACATAAAGAATCCCGCAAAGCATGACTACAACTGGAATGGCCGCCAGAAGAGAAGCAATCCGGAGTAGACGACTCCTCCTGTAAAATCTTCGCGGCTCAATCAATAAGCGGTAAAGGATCCGGCGGAACCGTAGATAGAGGAACTGAGCTTTGAGCATGAGGGCTGCCCCCAGCCGGAGCGGGGCTCGTTCTTGATTCCGCGCTTTGAGCACTCTTCTGCCACTTTCTTGTCTGAAGGAACTAGCCTCTCACAGCAACAGTTTGAATTCTGTTCGATATGGGTCACTTCGATGACACTGGTTATTCGCGGGCTTTGCAGACACGAAGCCGAAATCATCGAGAAGATGAAGAAGCATCCCTGTGCCGTTGGAAGACTTTTTGAAGGAAATAGCTAAGTTTTCAACCGATGCGGGAAGCGAGGAAACGTCATGTCCACGCGGGCCAGGTCGTGTCTTGCCATCTGGCGACAACTTTCCGACCATCCGAGGCCGGTTCTTCCCGCTGTCGCAATAGTGCGTAAGGATCAATCGATCGCCGTCGATGTAGATCATCGTGATTGGATCGTCATCCCCATTGCTCGGATCATCGGATCTTCCCTCCGGCACCATCTCATGCATGAGCGCGGCACCACCGGAAGTGACGCGCAACGACCCTCGACTTCTCCCGGTGGTATGCTGGCCGCTCTCTTTTCATCCTTGGTCTCTGTCTCGGACTTGCTTTGTACGGATTCCGAGCCGCTGTAGGCCGTCGGCCACTCTTCGCCGAACTTCGCAATTGATGAACGATGACCGGAATGTAGAGCTAGGTGATGTCTCATATCCTGGAAAATGCTACTCGTCGCCGCACCAGCAGGTCGAAACCACTGGCATCGATGCGCCGGGGCGATGCTTTGCGAAATGCAGGTCTTGGATTTCCTGACGGAACCCCGCATATACGTGATCGCACCACATGCAGAAGCCCACGATTTCACGCGACTCGGAAGCAGCCATCGCCTTGGTTCTCGCGCAACCCGCACGCAGTTCTCAGTTGATCGACAATCTTAACGCTTCAAGTCATCTTCGTGGGTAGCTGACAGACCTGTTTCTTCTGGGCGAGATATTGCGAACACGGGCCCAGGTTACCGGTGTGCTTCGATCAGTGGACTTGTCAGATTCCGAGTGGCACATTTATTTAATCTCATAGTGTTAACTAATATTTGACTGTGGAATGTGAGGCGGGGGGACTGCTGCGCGTAAAAAAATCCTCAGCGTACCCTCCGGGGCAAAAAGTCGAATTTTGCAAAACGAACTTGCCTAACTGCTTTTGATAGAAGGAACATACTTTGAAATGGTTGCGCGCAATCAGCGTCCCAGCTCGACGTTCTCCCGTTCGTCTGCATGATCTGCATTCGGCAATGGCATCGAGCTGTCCTCGGGGATGGATGGAGGAAGGTCCCTATAATAATGTTGCGACGAGTGTGTTGCTCTTACTCGCCAGTGGGACGTTACAGTTCGTGCGGCCATTGTTGCGCGCCGTGGTAGACGGCAAGGATCGCAATTCGGGCTTTCTCTAAAGCGTACGCAGCGATGAAGGGTGTATCCGAAATGACCAGCTCGCGGGTGCCGGGAACCCGGCCAGCCCTGCCCGCCATGGGGAAGGCACCAAGCTGTTGAACGCTGCTGAGCCCCCAAAGGCGTCCAACTGCTCCTGACGGTCCACACATTGTTCGAGTGACCCAAATTGGACAGCTTGGACGGAGATGGTTCTGCCACCATGGAGCCATGACAACTAGAACAATTCCGACTTATGTGCTGGCGAAGATGAGTATCTCAGCGCTGAAAACATCGTTCATCGTGAGTCTCGTATTTTTCATCGGAACATCACTGCACGCGCAGGCTACCAATCCAGCCCCGCCGACCCCTATCGACGAGAAGAAGGTCGAACTTGGCGGAACGCCCTGGAATTCACAATGGGATCAGATCATCGAGAAGGCCTTGCCGCAGGGAATGCTTTCCTCGCAGGTCCCACAGGGTGTCCGGCGATTCTGCCCGCGATTTTATGAGATGGCTGAAACCGACAAACGCATATTTTGGGCTTACTTTTTTCAGGCACTTGCGGGTGCTGAAGCCGGCCTGAATCCAAACACAACCGTCCGACACACCAATCCGGAAGGCACGAAACGCGATGAAGTGAGCGGGATGGCTATGCGCAGCGAAGGGCTACTGCAGCTTGCGTATGCCGATCAGAAGCGTTACGGATGCGATTTCAATTGGCAAGTGGACCGTCAGCTAAAGGCGAACGATCCGGCCAAAACGATTCTCCAGCCGAAGAACAATCTCGAATGTGGAGTGAAGATCCTGGTCAACCAGATCATCGTCCAGCACAAACCCTTGCTGACCTCTTCCGGATACTGGTCAACTTTGCGACCGGGAGAGCCGAGCTACCGTGTATTCGCTAAGCAGATGACAAATCCCCCCACTGCGTGCGGCCTCGCCACCAAATCGACCATTAGCAACAGGGCTACGACGAAGTCCGTGCAAGACGACGCGAACTAGAGTGAAACGCCCAAATAGTTGGATCTCAACTTCGGCCGATCAGTTTGGTTGGCGAGCAGAGTATTAAATCACCCGTTCTGCCCGTAGTGTTGCGTTTGGTAACGGATCGACCCGCGTAGGCTCCATTCAGGCACGATGCCGTCAACTCCACCTTGCTTCGAAAGAGATCGGGACAATACAAAGTCGCAGAACCAACCTAAGACTCCGTTAGGCGATACCATGCCAGCCCGGTTTTTGCACCCAGCCACCGAAAAGGCTCATTCGGAACGTAATCCAGCTTGGCGTTGACGAAGGGAAATTGTTTCCAGGGTTGCTCACGGCCGGCCTCCAGATCGGCAATGATCCTCCCAAAGACTGAGGTCAGATTCACGCCATGTCCGCTGTAGCCGAGTCCATAGAAGATGTTCTTATTTCTTCCGGTGCAACCTACAGAGGGTGACTGGTCGAGAGACCAGTCAACTACTCCATCCCAACCTGCTTCGAACTTGACACCCGACAGGCTGGGGTAGATTCGTACGAGCTCACGCTGGAGTTGAGCAAAATGGGAAACTGCGTCGCTTGGATCTCCAATCCCGCCATTGAAAAAGTAGCTGGGACTGCCTCCGCCAATGTGGATACGACTGTCTTCGGTCAAGCCGAGATAGAAGACTTCGGTGCGGCTGTCATTGAACGGGACTCGCATGCGCCATCCGATCTCGGCCAGTTGCTGCTTGCTGAACGGCTGCGTCACTGCCACGTATTCGTGGACGGGCATAATCGAGTTTCGGAAAAATCCCAGTCTTGAGGTGAAAGCGTTAGTCGCCAGCACCAACGACTTTGCCTTGATCGAATGTCCGGTGCTCGTATGAAGAAGGTTCTCCCAACCTTCCTCGATGCTGGCCACGGTTGTGTTTTCGTAAATTTCCGCGCCGACGTTCTCGGCAGCGGCCTTGAACACATGCACCAGTTTCATGGGATGGATGTGTCCACCGTTAGGGTCGAAGAAGGCCGCCTCATAGACTTCGGTGCCGATGGCGTTAACCAGTCGCTGCTTATCCCAGAACTCAACCGGCATTCCAAGGGATCGTGCCTGCTGCACATAGGCCTTCGCCGCTTGAATGTCGTCGGGGGTACCCAGCACTTGCAGAACCCCATTTGTTTCCAACTCGCAGTCGATGCCGGTCGACGCGCTGAGCTTCGACAGCGTCCGGATGTTCCCCGCCGTCAGGTCATAGATCTTCTTGTCGATCGCCGGAGCGGAGCTGAAGTTCATATACCGGTCCTCGGTCATAGTCAGCACCATAGCGCCGTTTCGTCCCGAGGCTCCGTTACCACAGCCCTTCGCTTCCAGGACGACGACGCGCTTCTGCGGAGAGATGCTGCGGATGTAGTAGGCTGCAGAAAGTCCCGTGAACCCGCCGCCAAGTACCGCGACATCTGCGGCGATGTCCCCTGTTAACGGCGGATTCTGCGGCGACTGAGTTCTCGCCCAATAGCTGCGGTTGGGCGTAAACACCAAAGGTTCACGCCAGATCGTGGGAGAGATCTGGTTCAGGCTGACGGTACCGAGCAAGGCACCAGCACCTGCAAAAGCTGCCTGTTTTAGAAAGCGCCGGCGGCTTGAGAGCTCTTGCATGGGGGATAGTGGAGAAATTCAGAGTAAGAGATCGCTTTATACTCGGCAAGCTAAATGAATTGATCAGCGCCAAACAGCACTCGCGGGTTGGAGGACGCCGGCAGTGCGGAGGTAACACAACGTGAGGCAGGTATGACTTCCGTGTGGCCGACCAACCGGGAGTTACCCCGTGACGCGTGATGACCAGGAACGGGGTTTAGGAAGGTGAGTGAGCCCTTCCGGAACTACACTAACTCCTGATCAACGTTATAGTCGGGCATGTTCGGCAACCGTCCTTTGATACGCTCTCTTAGCCGGCAATCGAAATCAACAATTACCCAAATGTCTGGTTTGCCCGTTCTCAAGATTCACGCTACATGACCTGGCTCGAATATCATGAATTGACGAAGCACAGTGCAGAGTCGCTGCGACGAGCTCAGCACTACCTCGATTGGACCAATATGCCCAATCCGTTTAGGCATTATGAAGGCGTCCCGGTCGTGGATTTGCCGGCTGACCCGCCGGCTCCACAGATTTCGGCTCTCGAAGTACTCAAGGGCAAAACAGGAAATACCCTGGCGAGGAACGGTGTGGAATTCCTTTCGCAGTTGATGTTCTATTCCGCCTCGATTAGCGCGTCCAAGCGAGTTCTATCCACCGGGGCTGTCTACTCTCTGCGCGTCAATCCTTCTTCCGGTAATCTCCATCCAACCGAATTTCACTTCTGTACTCGAGGTCTGGTCGATTGGTCCGATGGGCTCTATCATTACCGTCCCGCATCTCACATGGCAGAACAACGCGCCATCGGAGACTTTGGCGCGAAACTTGTCAACAACTCTGCCCCACTCATTTTCGTTCTGACCTGTATTGCTTGGCGCGAAGCCTGGAAATACAGGGACCGGGCCTATCGGTATTGCTTACACGACATCGGACATGCCTGGCAGGCTCTCACGCTTGCGGCTCGATCTCTCGGAAGCGAGAGCTTTGCTATTGGGCATTTCTTGGATGACAGGGTGGCGGAATCCTGTCTCCTCAGTGCGGATGAGTGGCCCATGTTAATCGTCGGGCTTCACGGCCCATCCATTCCGATGAACAAGCTGAATGCGGACGAGACAGTTGTGTTTGGTGGCCAGCCCAACCGACTGTCGGAGGAGCAAAAAACGTATCCACTGATTGAACGCATCCATGCTGCGACGAAGCTCAGCGCACAATCCACCATCCCCTCTCTTGGCGAGCCGAAGACATCCGGACGCGGAGAAGTCAGTCTGCCGCCTCCTGTCTCCGCAAAAAACAGTTTCGGTAACGTCGTTCGTACGCGGCGTTCTGCGCTTGACTTCAAGGGTGGGCGCGAGTCGATCTTATTGCCTCAACTTGCGACTCTCCTCTCCGCCACAAGGGAGCCTCTCTTCGCCGATTTCGCTACAGCTCGTTTCGTCCATCTTTACCTCTATGTCCACCGCGTCGAAGGCTTGGCGCCGGGTGTTTATCGTTTCTGGCCGGAGCATGCAGAGTTAGAAAGAATCAGAGCAGGGGACCAACGCCTAGTGGCGGCCGCCCTCAGTTTGGGACAAGATCTGGCGGGTAATGCTTGCGTGGCATTCTCTATGATCGGCGATTTTGAGAACGCTGCCAGAAGGTGCGGAGATCGCGGCTATCGATACGTGCATTTCGAGGCGGGAGCAATTGGCCAACGAATGTATCTCGCTGCCGAGGCTCTTGGACTAAGAGCAACAGGCATCGGAGCATTTTTTGATGAAGAAGTGAACCGATATCTGGGCCTCTCACCTGAGCTAGGACAAGTCGTCTACCATTTCGCAATCGGTTACCCGGTTACGGACCCGCGCCTGGAGGCTTGAAAAAGCATGGTGGGTATCCTGGTACACGGAAATAACCACTTCATTCTGTCCGGACCGTTACCTGACGAGGCAGCCGCACTGATGCTGGTGCGGCACTGGTCCATTGTCCAAATTGGCCAGGCGAAGTCGTCATCTTTCGGACAGTGGCAGATTAGGTCGAAAGAGTTTCGAGAGAATCTGGAATGGGCAGTCATTGTCCCGGGCGACCGTGAGACCTCTCCAGGAGTGGCGCAATTACTTGGAGAACTTTCAGCTCGCGGGATACCCATCCGGAGGTTGTGTAACGGCTGCTGGTAGGAAAGAGCAGCGTCCCTCAATCGACAGCGCATAGATGCCCTTACCTTGGCGCAACCAGGTTTTCCGCATTTTTGGGGTCGATGTCGAAACTCGTGACTGACGCCTGATGTTTCGGTCTGACTTTCCCAGAAACTACCGCCCGGATGCTGAATCCGCTTCCCACGCCCGCTCCGCAACAGTGCAGTTCGTCGAGGTGCGTCGTGGGTGCTTCGCCGTGAAGATTCCTTGCACATTCTTGGAAAGTAATTTCCCAGAAAACGAGCCAGGATACCTTGGAAGGAGGATCGCTATTGCTACTGTTGCGGCGGGATGTGCTGTCGCGCGTTGGAGTTGACTCCGTTCTTGGCATCGAGCTTCAGTTCCCGAAGTGGTATCAAATATGCTCGCGCACTTCTTGCGGACTACTTGGTCGGATGCCCACTCCGCTGAACCAAGCGGGAGACCAACCGACAGCAGGTAGCCCGCACCAAGCTGTTAATCCGCTTGGCTCTAGTGAGTGGATGCTATCCGGCGCGGTGCTCTGGTGGTGGGTTGGTTGAATTCATCCGGAGAACGCCGTGAAAAAATGCACATCAGAAAATAGCCAACATCGTGGCCAAACTTGATTTGGTATGGGGAGAAATTGATTCAGGTGAATTCACTCCACGTGAATACAGCAAACTCATCAAAGAAACGAGTACGCAGTTAAAGGAAATCGGAGAAAGTCTTCGCCCGAAACGATTGCGGAAAAAATGAAAATGTGTAAGGTTGAGAAACTTGAACATCGACGCTCGTGCATCGGAAGGATGGAAACCAATCTTGATGACAGCAACAGCACCACCATCAAGCGCGGAAAACCACGTTCCGGCCGTTTCCTCAACTTATCCCGGGCTCAGTTTTTTGGTTTTGGGTCACCAGTAGCCGACTGTTGGCTCAGAAATCGTGGTCCAATATCTCACTAGCCCTGCGGCAAATCTCACGCCCAGAGGGAACTCGCTGTCATCGAAGGTCGCTTGAGTTCTCATCTCCTCGAACGCCGTTTGAACCAAGCCGCCCGGCGGCGGACGCTACGCGTGAGGTATTTGGAACAGTGGTTGTCTGAGGGCTGAGATAAGTTTGGGTCACAAGGAGGTGTCCCTGTGACCCATCTTCGAAAAATGATGCTGGAGGAACTCCAGCGTCGTAATTATGCTGAGACTACCATAGATTGTTACATCCGCGTCGTCGAAGATTTCTCTCGACGATTCCACCTTCCGCCGGACCGCTTGGGCCCTCGGCACATTCGCGAATACCAAGCCGAACTTTTCCAAAAGCAGAAATTGGCAACGCCCACGGTTCGCCAACGCTTGGCAGCTCTTCGATTCTTCTACATCAAAACTCTCAGGAAGAGCTGGAACCTGGAAGAGACCCCCTACCCGAAAACGACGCGTCGCTTACCGACGATCTTGAGTCAGGAAGAAGTGGCACGACTGATCGATTCGGCTCCCATTCCCTTGCATCGCACTTTGCTGATGACTCTCTACGCCACCGGACTCCGACGTGCCGAACTCGCGCGCCTGAAAGTGAGTGACATCGACAGTCAGCGCATGGTGATTCACGTCCGAGGCGGTAAAGGTCGCAGAGACCGGGACGTGATGCTCAGTCCGATGTTGCTCGATGAACTCCGTCAACACTGGCGCCGGTTGCGACGCAAGCCCAGCATATGGCTGTTTCCTAGCAGGTATGCTCACGCCAGTGATCGGCCCATCACGCCCAAGGCGATCTACCATGCCTGCAAAGGTGCGGCTCAGAAGGCGGCCCTCCAGAAAGTCATCTACCCGCACACGCTGCGCCACTGTTTCGCCACGCATCTGCTGGAAGCGGGCGCGGATCTGCGCACCATTCAGATCCTGTTAGGCCACAGCGATCTGAAAGAGACCACCATCTACCTGCATCTTTCGCAACGTCATCTGCACGCGACTGCCAGTCCTTTGGATTCGCTGAAGCTGAAAGACGAACAACGGGACGAATAGATGAGCCGGCCACCCCTCGAGGTGGCCGATCTCATCCGCATCGCGGGTGACACATTCATCGAACGAAACCGTCAGTGGATTCGTTGGAAGCATGTCAAAGTGCTGCTGGCCATTGCGCGGTGTCGCACCGCCGCACTCGGCGGCCATCTCGATGAATGCACTCGCTGCGGACATCGCGCCATCTCTTACAACTCCTGCCGCAACCGGCACTGCCCCAAGTGTCAGACGGGTGCCCGGGAACGATGGATTGCCGCGCGTCAAAGAGAACTTCTCCCGACGCGCTACGTCCATGTGGTCTTCACGCTACCGCGTGAGTTGGCGCCACTCGTTCTGCAGAACAAGAAGGCCGTCTACGATCTTTTGTTTCGCGCCAGTGCCGAAACTCTTCTCGAAGTTGCACGCGATCCGAAACACCTCGGCGCGGAGATCGGCTTCTTCAGTGTCCTCCACACCTGGAACCAGAAACTTGGTCTCCACCCGCATGTCCATTGCGTGATTCCCGCCGGCGGCCTGTCGCTCGATCACATGCACTGGATTCGATCACCTTATCGGTTCTTTTTTCCCATCAAGGTGCTCAGCCGCGTCTTTCGCGGCAAGTTTGTTGCTGGTCTTAAGCAAGCATTTCAGGACGGCCGATTCTGCTTTCACGGAAATCTGGCGCTACTCGCCGAGCCGAAAATCTTTGCCGCTTGGCTACGTCCACTGTTCCGCAAGGATTGGGTGGTCTACGCCAAGCGCCCCTTTGGCGGCCCAAGGTACGCGCTCCAATATCTGGGTCGTTACACTCATCGCGTGGCCATCTCCAACCATCGCTTGGTGTCCTTTGCGGATGGCCAAGTTGTCTTTCGCTGGCGCGATTCGGCCCACAACAACGAACAGAAGTTCCTGGCCTCTATCTGTCGATGAGTTCTTGCGCCGCTTCCTGTTGCATCTGCTTCCGCAAGGCTTCGTGCGCATCCGAAACTTTGGCTTCTTGGCCAACCGCCGACGCGCCACACGCCTGCCGCTTTGTTTTCACTTGCTCGGGGCGCGACCAGATCCACCAGCCCAACCAGACGCCTCCTCCACTAATGAATCCACCGCTCTTTGGCGCTGCCCCAAGTGTGATGGCTCAATGAAGGTCATCGAAAGGCTTACGGCTGCCGAAATGCGACTCCGTTCTCCACCGCTAGTCATCGCCGCCGCATGAAAACACTCTATCCAACTCGAATCCTTCACGTACTTCGGCACGTTCAGCCCCTCTGTGTTTGGTCGAAGACGAAATTCCTTATTCCAACTTCTCCACCCACTCTGTTGGCAACCGTTTTGCCCTTGTGCCAACTCGTCACCGTCTGGGGTTGGCTTCCGCGCTTCGCCGCACCGCTCAACGGCAACTCAACAGCACTCTCTCACTCCATTCAATTTGCATAGGCCCCGCGTCCGCCGCAACCACGGGCGGCTTGGTTCAAACGGCTCTATCGAACGCGCGCGGAGCACCTCGCCCAACTTCGCACTTTTGTGAAAACGCGCATCCGATAGAGCACTAGCGTTTGCACTAGCGTTTCGGGCCATTGGCCGGCACTCCGAACCCCTGACCCCTGCTTGCAAATTGGTGTCGGGCCATTTCGGATGGAGTGTGATGTGTGCCGATACCACCGTGCCTGCAAGCCCGTGCAAAGGGCAGGAAACAGCGAATCCTATTCCCTGTTATTCCCTGATCCGACTACCCTCAGCAATCCTCAGATATCTTCTAAAGTATTCTCCGACCGTGGTTTGCACCCGAGTGGCCGTGGGCGAGCTTTGAAATTCCCTGTATTTTTCCCTGTTATCAGGGGAAGGTCCTTATTATAAAATGTTGGCGCCGGTGTGTAAGTTTGGTAGCACCTTCCGGGCGGGCAGAACCCGAAATTGCAAAACGACAGCTAAGGCATTTATGTTCTGGCAGTTGTCCTTTTTTTGGACTCCATCCGGTTGACGGCCTTCTGGGTGCCCCATACCCTGGGGTTGCAAAACGAACTCGGCGAAGCCATTTATATTGAGACCGCTAATGTTGTCACCGCGGAGGACGCCGTAGGATCCGCACGTCTGCTGTCATTTTTTAAGTCCGGTCAGGCTTGCCCAGCAGAACCCCTCAGCACGGAACAAAACGGCGTGTTGCAGTTGCTGTTCCTGATGATCCATGGCGGCCCGGAAGCCTCTTCGATCCGGGTCGCTGAGCTAACCGACCAGGTAAATCAGTACTTCAAAGACAAAGGGTTTAGGCTGTGCTTGCAGGCTAGAAAGGTCGGCGCGGTGCTGACCGGCCTGGGTTTCACCCGCAGGACGCTCACGAACACGGGTTGGGTGATGCAATCGACCCAGGAGGTTTCCAAAAGGATTGATCAATTGGCGGTTTCCTACGGCATCAACGGGTTGCAGGAGACTAACCTCAATCTCGCGAGATGCCTATGCCCTTTTCTGCCGGGTGCGCCAGTATCTTCAGCTTGGCGTACTCGCACCCAAACGATTCTAACTTCCCGCACTAGGTCAAAATGAAATCGACGCCTCCGAAAGCCATTTCATCCGCTAATATGAGGATCGAGACGGAGACCGAAATGCTAGGCCAGGTCCTCGGCCACTACCAGGTCATCGATCAGCTCGGTACGGGCGGGATGGGTGTCGTCTACCGCGCTCGCGACACGCGCCTCGAGCGCGATGTTGCACTCAAGGTCCTTCCGGCGGGTCTTCTGGCGGATGCTGCCGCCCGCAAACGGTTCCGCAACGAAGCTCTAGCTCTCGCACGGCTCAACCATCCCAACATCTGTTCCGTTTTCGACTTTGACACGCAAGACGGAATTGATTTCCTTGTAATGGAATTTGTTACCGGCACTTCACTGCACGAACTTCTGGCCAAGGGCAGTCTTCCGCTGGACGAGGTTCCGCGTCTCGGTGCACAGTTGGCCGGCGGCCTATACGCTGCTCACACGCAGGGCGTCCTCCACCGCGATCTAAAACCTGGCAATCTGCGCATCACTCCTGACGGCCGCCTGAAAATTCTCGATTTTGGCCTCGCTAAACTTTTCCATCCAGACGCCACTCCCGAAGCCACGCTCAGCGTCAATGACACTTCGAGCTTCTCAGGTACGGTGCCCTACATGGCACCCGAGCAACTCCGCAACGATCCTCCCGACCTTCGCATGGACATTTACTCCGCCGGGGCGGTCCTCTATGAATGCGCCACAGGGCAAAGACCGTATCCCGAGCGTCAGCTCGCCAAATTGATCGACGCTATCCTGCACCGCAATCCAACTCCCGTCTCCCAGATCAACAACCGCATTTCCCCTGGACTCGAGACCGTGATTCACAAGGCTATGGACCGGCGCGCCGAGCAGCGTTATCAATCCGCGAGAGAGATGCAGATCGATCTCGAGCGCCTCGAGGCATCGCCACCGCCTCTCGCCTCGCGGCCGCCTGCGAAAGCCGCGCCTTTTCCTATACCACGCGCTGTGGCATTCGTGTTTCTCCTGATCCTGGTTGCGGGAATTGGCATGGGCGTTTACATGACGCGCCGCCATCCTGCTCGGGCTCCCGTCGGGTCGACGCGTCCTATCGCCGTGGCGCCGCGTCGCTCAGTGGCCGTTCTCGGTTTTAAGAACCTTTCCGCCAAGCCCGAGTCCACGACTTGGCTTTCCACGGCGCTGTCAGAGATGCTCACGACGGAGCTAAGCGCCGGAGAGCGCCTGCGCGCCGTCCCGAGTGAAAACATCGCGCGCATGAAAACGGATTTGGCGCTCTTGGATCAAGTTAGCTATGCGCCAGACACACTCCGCCGGATCCGCAGTGTGAGCGGCAGCGATGCCGTCATTTTCGGCTCGTACGTCGTGCTTGAAGATCGCTCCGGCGGCAAGATCCGTGTCGACTTACACATCCAGGATACCCAATCCGGTGAGACCCTTTTCAATCTCAGCGAAAGCGGCAACCAAGGCGATCTTCTCGAAGTTGTTTCTCGCCTCGGTTCCCGCCTGCGTAGCACTTTGGGCCTGCCTGCGATCTCCACCGACGAAGCCAACCGCGTTCGCGCGTCCCTGCCCAATTCCCCTGCCACCGCGCAGCTCTATGCCGAAGGCCTGGAAAAACTGCGTGTTTTCGACAGCGTCGCCGCACGCGATCTCCTCCAAAAAGCCGCTCAAGCAGACCCCTCGAACGCGCTCATCCAGTCGGCCCTCGCAGTCGCGTGGGGCCAGCTTGGCTACGACGAGAAAGCGCGTGAAGCGGCGAAGCACGCTCTGGATCTTTCCGCGAACCTCTCGCGCGAAGAACATTTGAATATCGAGGCCCGCTATCGTGAATCCGTCCACGAGTACGATCGCGAGATTGAAATCTACAAAGCTCTTCGCGATTTCTTTCCCGATAATCTCGAATATCTATTCCGTCTTGTCATGGTCCAGGTTTCAGCGGGTAAGCCCAAAGATGCCTTGGCTACGCTCGAGCAGCTTCGCGCCAGCTCGCCTGCGGCCGTCGAAAATCCACGTTTCGATCTTGCCGAAGCTTCCGCCGCCGATGTTCTCACGAACTTCAAGCAGGAGCAGGCCGCTGCCGCCCAAGCTGCCGCAAAAGCCAAGCTCCGCGGCGAGCGCCTCACCCAAGCTCGCGCCTTGCTGCTGGAAGGCTCGGCCTGGCAGCACCTCGGCGACAACGCGAAAGCCGCCGAAATCTCGCTCGAAGCCAAGTCCATCTACGAAGCCGCCGGTGATCGTGTTGGAGTAGCGCGTTCCCTCCATAACCTCGGCAACATCGCCAAAGCTCAGAGCAACCTCAATGACGCCGAGAAATACTTTCAGCAAAGCATCGCCATTCGGCGCGAGATTCAGGACAACATCGGTCTTGCGCGCGCTCTTAACGATTCCGCCGTCGTTCGCGAGCTGCGTGGGGATCTCGGCGGAGCTGCCAAGCTCTACGAAGAGAGTCTCTCCATCGCACGCAAAGTTGGCGACAAAGGCGCCATCGGCAGCGCCCTCGGTAACCTCGGCAATATTTCTAACAGTCAGGGCCACCCCGCTGAAGCTCGCAAGCGCTACGAAGAAGCTGCGGTTCTATTTCGCGAAACTGGAAACAAGGATGGCCTCGCTTCTGTTCTCGCCAACCTAGGCGTGCTCGCCGACGGTGCCGGCAACTCCGACGAAGCCGGCAAGTTGCTCCAGGAATCCGCTTCGATGTTCGAACAGATCGGCAATCAGAGTGGCCTGGCACAAGTCCGCACCTTGCTCGCGAGTCATTTCTACGATCATGGCGACTTCGCTTTAGCCCGCTCCAATTTTCAGGAATCCGCCGACGCTGCTGCTAAAGTCGGCGATCGCGCGACTCAGGCGGAAGCCCAGACGTTTCTCGCGGGCATAGATCGCTTACAGGGCGACATGCCTTCCGCCCTCTCGCAAAGCGAAGCCGCTTTGGCAACCGCTCGCGAAATCGGTGATGTATCGATTATTACGGAGACCACTCTCAGCCGCGCCACTGTGCTTCTTGTCACCGGTGATCTTGCCGGTGCCCGCCAGCTCGTTGAGCAGGTCGTCTCGTCCATGGAAAAGGGAGGCGACCAGCGCTACCTGGCCGAAGCCTTGGAAGATCGCGGAGAGATGCTTCTCTTTCAGGACGATCTTGCCGGCGCTGCCCGCGATTATGCAAAGTCTTTTGCTCTCCGGCAACAACTCAAAGACACCCCGAACATCATTGGTATGCAGATGGCCTCCGCGCGTCTTGCTCTCGAAGAGCGCCAGCCCTCGCGCGCTGCGGCCCTCGCACGCGAAGCCCTCTTGGGTGCTCGCGCAGGCAAGAGCCTCTCCGTGGAAGCTCGCTCCCACCTCCTTCTTGCCCGCGCCCTGTTCGATCAGCCCGCCCTACCCGGTAGCATCGCCGAAGCGAAGAAATCCCTCGCTGCGGCTGCGCCCCTCATCGAAAAAAATCCCACGCCGGATCTCCGCCTCATTCTCGCTATGCTATCCGCGCGCGCTCGCGTTGCCGCATCTAGTTCCGAGATTGCCGATGCTGCAAAAGCGCTGGAAGCCGCTCTAGCCGAGTTGGCTGCTAAGTCCAGCTACGACGTCCAGCTCGACGCCCGCCTCCTCGTCGCCGAGCTGCAACTCAAATCCGGCACCGCCTCAACGGCGCTGCCCGCACTGGCCGCAATCGAAAAGGAAGCTGCTTCGCACGGATTCCTCCTCTTCGCTCGTAAAGCCAAATCCCTCGCCGCTTCTGCACACAACTAGCGGCACGCGACCGTACCTGGCAGAATAGAAAACACTTACTTCGTCAGAAAGAGATAACTTTCCACAAACGTCGTTCGAGGATATGGGAACTCGAGCAGCATTCAGCGGAACCACACTTCCTCGACTGCACCGAGGCAACGCCTCATTAATTTTTCAAGACTGTGCTGAACGGGACTGCCTTGCTCCATACCAAGTCCCAGCATAGGGGTGTGAAACGACACGGGTCGAGAGGATCGGCCCAGACGAGTCGATGAAATGGGGAGAAATAGAAATGACAAGACATAAGCCAAAGGTTCTATTCCTGTCGACCGGCAACGCCACGCGAAGTTTGATCGCTGAGGGTTTTCTACGAAGCCTTACAGGCGACCGATTTGACGTCGTGAGTGTGGGGGTGGAACGCAGCACCTTGAGTCCCCTGGCAAGTGAAGTGATGAAGGAAGCCGGCATCGACATCTCGGGCCAGAAGACGAAGAGCGTCGCACAATCATTGAAAGAGCCGTTCGGGCACGTGATCACTATCTGTGATACGGCAAAGGAACGGAATCCGATATTTCCCTTCGCGCTCGGCGTTCTGCACTGGAGTATCCTCGACCCAAATACCGCCGGTGGATTGGTGGATCAGAAAAAAGAAGTGTTCCGGCGCGTCCGAGACGAGATCCAGGAAAAAGTTAAACAATTCGTAGCCGATTCCGCACAAATCAAAACAAGTGAACTTTCCATTGCGTAGCGAATACCGACCCTAGAGGCGCACCCCAGGTTGCAAAATTGCGCGGCTTTGGTGTTTCCGGCAACTGCAGCCTTTACCTGGGCAGCAACGATTCTTGGCCAGTTGCGCCGTGCGACCAAGTCGCCGGCAACCCTAAGCGCTCCTCCCTTGACCTATTCATTCAAACTAACCAGGAGTTAGCCTGCCGCTGCTGGGGCCGATTGCTGATGGTAAAGCGATTTATCGCCAACAAGGCGGTCGGCTGCTTTGAAAGAAATCCAGTTTTCCCCGGTAACAACTCTGTGTTGTCTTTCGTAGAAACCTAGGAAGGGTCATTCATTGCCATCCAAAAGGAGGAACTCACTATGGTGACTTTGCAAAGCGTGAGCCTGCACGTAGCAGACGTGGAACGGTCGGTCGCATTCTATACGAAGCTGCCCGGCGCGCAGGTGCTGATTCACCATTCAGGTCAGTTCGCAAAAATCAAGTTCGGTGAGGGTTATATTCAAGTCGTCGCGGTCCCGCCGGAAGAGAAGGACTTCCATATCGAGCTGAATGCTCCGGACCTGCAGGCGCTCTACGAACAATTGAAAGCGGTCGGCATCGAGCCGGACAGTCCGCCGACGGAGCAGTTTTTTGGCCGGATACAATTTCAGGTCCACGACCCGGACGGCAATATCCTGGAATTCGATACACCGTAAGAGGATGCTCACCAACAGCGCTGACGAGCGTAAGAACTTCTGCCGGTAGTTTTAGCGTTTGCGCAGCCTCGCGGGACATTCCTAACTATTGATAACAGGCGTTATCACGAGCTAATCGGTGAGTGCCTGCGGAAATCGGAAATCTCTAACAATGTCGGCCCTGTCAAATCCTTCTTGAAGCAGACCTCTTCCTCCACTCCTGCGAGTGGTCTTATTTGTTCTTGATCTTCTGCATCGACGACCACGGCTCGCTCATAATCTTTCGGTCGGCTTCAGTCCGACCTAAACATCTCTTCGATCGGTACTTCGACCATGATTAGTAATTCAAACTCCCTTTGCAGGGAGCGGGACGCCCAGTCAAGTGGACGGCGCTCTACTTCACGCCATTTCCGATTCCGAGCTGTCCCGCGTACGAACCGAACTCTAACGACGGTGAATACTCACAACCATTCCGCCACATCCAGTACAACCGAACCGCCAGCCGGCGTCCCATCGCTACCTTGGCTATGCTTTTGTGTCGACGCATCGCCAGGTGCATGTACCGACGTCTCCAGTCAGGATGAATGCGCGCCGCAGCTTGGGCTGCCTCCACCAACAAGAAGCGCAACAACGAATTGCCTTGCTTGCTGATGTGTCCAAGTCGCTGCTTGCGAGCACTGGAATTCTCACACGGAATCATCCCCACGTACGTGCCGATCTGCTTGCCGCATTGAAACCGCGTCGGAGTTCCGATGATCAACACGTAGGCGAGTGCCGTCAGCGGACCGACACCGGGATGAGTCATCAGCCGCAGCGCCTCAGGTCGCTTCCTGGCTTCCCGCTCGACGGCTGCAGTTAACTCCTCGATGATCGGATTCATACGGTCGAGCAACCCCAACAACTCTTGCCGACGGCGACTGGCCCAAGGAGCTAACGAGAGTTTCTCTAACACTACTCGTCCTCTTTCGCTGAATAGTTTCTTCTTCCAGCGATAGCCCTCGTTCATCGCCAAGGCATGCAACTGATTCATGATCCGCGTGCGCATCTGCACCAACCGATGACGGTGCCAGAGAAGTTGTCGCAGATCCCGATTCTCCGGGTCCGGCATCCAAATTTGCGGAAAGTTATTTTCCCGCAAGAGCCGGAGTAGGAGTCGGGCGTCCTCACGGTCGTACTTCTGCTTCTTCACGCGCTTGGCTTTG
>CAVTTX010000001.1:0-1076136 GCA_963737645.1 Candidatus Acidiferrales bacterium | reverse complement strand
AGGAACTGGCCCTGTCTCCTTGCGAAAACAGTTGCCCGCTGCACATGAACATTCCGCGTTTTCTTGAGCTATACAAGGAACACCGCCTGGAAGATGCATTCGAAGCTGTCATCATGGACAATCCTCTTCCCGCCTCCACGGGTCGTGTCTGTCAGCATCCCTGCGACGCTCGCTGCCGCCGCCAAACTCTCGATGAGCCCGTGAATATGCGCGAGGTCCACCGCTTCATCGCCGATTCCATCTATCTCTCCGACCGTTATGAAGAAATGGTTCAGCGAATAGTCGCTCACAAACTGGAACACACCGGGCGCAAAATTGCTATTGCGGGTGCTGGCCCTGCCGGCCTAACGGCAGCCTTCTATCTCGCTCTACTCGGGCATGGTGTCACCGTATATGACAGCAAACCTCAAGCGGGTGGCATGCTACGTTTTGCTCTTCCCGAATATCGCCTGCCGAAGAACGTTCTTACCAAGGAAGTTGAGTTGATCGAGCGCCTGGGCGTAAAGTTCGTCTTTAACACTCGCGTCGCCTTTGATATTCCGCTCAACGACCTTGACGACCACTTCGATGCCGTTTTCCTTTCCATTGGAACGTGGAAAGAGTCTTGGATTTACCAAGCCGGCACCGAATTGAAAGGCGTCTACCCAGCTTTGACCTTCCTTGAAGAAGTTGCCAAAGGCCAGGAAGTTTCCATTGGCCGCAAGGTGGCCATCATCGGCGGCGGCAACGCTGCTATCGATTCCGCCCGCACTGCCCTGCGCAGAGGCGCAGAGGCCACTGTCTTCTATCGCCGCGAGCGCAAAGACATGCCTGCCATTGAGGAGGAAACCAAGGCAGCACGCGAGGAAGGCGCAAAGTTTGTATTCCTTGCCGCACCTCACCGCGTCATCGGCGATTCCGCCGGGCACGTCAAGGCCATCGAAATCGTTAAAACCCGCCTCGGCGAGTACGACACCTCCGGCCGCAGAAAGCCGGTACTGACCGATGAAATTCAGCGCTTCGATTGTGACTCGGTGATTTTCGCCGTCGGCGAAAGTGTCGACCTCGATTTCGCCCGCGCCTCGGGCTTGAGCATGAAGGAAAATGGTACGATCGAAGTCAATCGCTTCAGCCTCGAATCCAGCCGCCCCCACTTCTACGCGGGTGGCGACCTTATCACCGGTGCATCGAACGTCTCGAATGCCATGGCCTACGGCAAACAGGCCGCTCGCGCTATCGACCAACAATTAATGGAAGCCAACCGCTGGGATAAGCTATTCCGCCCCATCGAATACGGCCAGACCATTCCCGAGAACCCCAGCCCCAATCATCGCCATACGGGTCACATTCTGGCTCCCGGTATTCGTGTTATCTCCAGCGCCGAAGTGGTCACCGGCTTTACGCACGAAGAATCGTTGGACGAATCCTGCCGGTGTTTGCGTTGTGATTTGGATGTCGCCGAAGTGAGTTGAGAAAGGAGCGCCTCCTTGCCGCAGAAAAAGTTATCCATCCGGATCGATGGCGAGCTGATCAGCGCTCCTGAGGGGCAAACCATCCTTCAGGCGGCGAAAGCCAGTGGCAAGTACATTCCCACGCTTTGCGATCTTGAGGGTCTTACTCCGGTCGGTGCTTGCCGCTTGTGCATCGTCGAAGTGCAGGGAACGGATCGCTTGTTGCCAGCCTGCACCACGCCTATTCAAGACGGTATGTCCGTCACCACCAATTCTCCGAAACTGACGCAGTACCGCCGCATGTCTGTCGAACTCCTGCTCGTCGAACGCAACCATGTTTGCGCGGTATGCGTATCCAACGGCCATTGCGAGTTGCAAACCATGGCCGCCAACCTTGGCATCAGCACCGTCCATTTTGCTTATAACTACCCATCCCTAGGGGTCGATCTCTCCCACCCGCGATTTGTACTCGACCACAATCGCTGCATCTTGTGTACCCGCTGCGTGCGCGTGTGCGCGGAATTGGAAGGCGCTCATGTTTGGGAGATGACCTCGCGCGGCATCCACGCCAGAATCACCAGCGACTTGAATTGGAAATGGGGCGACTCTAAAGCCTGTACCAGTTGCGGCAAATGTGTCCAGGCCTGTCCCACTGGCGCGCTCAGCGAAAAAGGCGCGGCGGTGTCCGAAATGGTGAAGTCCAACGAAAAAATCAGCTCGCTTGTCCGTCGCAGAGAGGTCCAGGCATGAAGAAGGTAAAAGTGGCCACGGTTTGGCTGGACGGATGTTCCGGTTGCCACATGTCCTTGCTGGACATGGACGCTGCGATTATTTCTCTCGCGCAGAAAATTGACCTTGTTTATGGCCCCTTGGTCGACGCGCAAGAATTTCCCGACGATGTCGACGTCACATTGGTCGAAGGAGCTGTCAGCTCTCAGGAAGATCTCACTAAGCTTCAGAACATTCGTCAGCATACGCACTTGCTCATCTCTCTGGGTGACTGTGCCGTCACCGGCAACGTTCCGGCGATGCGCAATTCCATTCCGGTCAGCCGGCTCTTGCAGCGCGTCTATGTCGAGGGCTCGCAAGACAGCAAGCTTGTTCCCACGGACGGCGTTCCTCCACTGCTCAAGCAGGCCCGCCCTCTCCGCGAATTCGTTAAAGTGGATATTTGCTTGCCAGGCTGCCCGCCTCCGGCAAAATCTATTTCCAGAGTTATTCTCGATTTGATCGAGGGGCGCAAACGCGACGGAAATGTGCCGGTCAAGTTTGGCTAAGGAGTTGCCATGAAGCGCATCACCATCGATCCGGTAACTCGCATCGAAGGGCACGCTAAAATCGTCATCCAATTGGACGATAGCGGCCACGTCACGGGCACAGAATTCCACGTAACGCAGATCCGCGGGTTCGAGAAGTTCACCGAAGGTCGTCCCTTCTACGAGATGCCCGGAATCACCTCTCGCATCTGTGGCATTTGCCCCGTCAGCCATCTGCTGGCCTCTTCGAAGGCCTGTGACGCGATTATGGCCCTGCGGATTCCTCCGGCGGCTCGCAAACTGCGCGAACTGCTTCATTACGCGCAAACTGTTCAATCGCATGCCCTGAGCTTCTTCTATCTTTCTGCACCCGATTTTTTGCTAGGCATGGACTCTGACATGGCGACCCGCAACGTTTTGGGGCTAATCGCCAGCCATCCCGAAATCGCGCGCGACGGCATCGAGCTGCGCAAGTTTGGCCTGCAGCTCATCGAAACCCTCTGCCAGGAACGAGTGCATCCCGCCTGGGTCGTTCCAGGTGGTGTTGGTGCGCCTCTAGGCGTTGCTGCCCGCGATCGCATCCTTGCCGATTTGCCTGCTGCCGTGGCCATCGCAGACCGTACCATCCGTTTCTTTAAAGGCGCGCTCGACAATTACAAGGACGAAATTACCTACTTCGGCTCGGCGCCCACCATGTATGCAGGCCTCGTCGATCGCAAAGGCAATATCCAGCTTTACGACGATCGTCTCCGTTTCCGTAGCGGTACGGGTGAGATCTTGGCGGACCATATTCCCGCCGAAGAATATGTCGATTGGATCGGTGAAGCCAGTCTCCGCGAGTCCTACCTCAAGGCCCCTTACTACAAGCCGCAGGGATTTCCTGAAGGCGTCTATCGTGTGGGTCCTCTGGCTCGTATCAATGTGGCCGATCAGTGCGGTACGCCGCGCGCCGACACCGAACTGCTTGAATTCCGGCAGCGCTTCGGTTGGCCCGCACACAGCTCGTTTCTGTACCATTATGCTCGACTGATCGAGATTGTTTATGCGCTCGAGCGCATTGAATCGCTTTTGAATGACCCGCAGATCCTCGAAACGCATATTCGCGCCAAAGGCGGTGTCAATGCTCTGGAGGGTGTCGGTGTCATCGAAGCGCCTCGCGGCCTGTTAATCCATCACTACAAGGTGAACGAAGAGGGTGGAATCGTCTGGGCTAACCTCATCGTCGCCACCGGTCACAATAATCTCGCCATTGGCCGCAGCATTCAGCAGGTCAGCGAGCATTTCATCGATGGCACCAAACTCAAGGAAGGCATGCTCAATCGCGTCTCCGCCGTCGTGCGCGCCTACGATCCGTGTCTTAGCTGCTCAACTCACGCCATAGGCCAGATCCCGCTACATATTAGCCTGGTCGGCCCCAGCGGCGAACTCATGGACCGGCTCGTTCAGTCCTGACGTCGGTGTAGTGGCCGAACTTTAGCCATTTCCGGAAAAAGTAGCTCGTTTGTGGGTCACAGCTTCAGCCGTGACATAAGTGCTTGGCAATAAATAGGGCTTCAGCCCGTGAGGAACTGGTTTTCGACTCTCTTCCGCAACCTCTTAAATTGGCTGTGGAACAATTTCCGCTCGTGCCCCAAGCGCGTCTCGCACCGTTTCAACATCGACCAACCCCTTACAACCATACAGCACGGGCAGCACTTTCTCGGCCGGAAAATTTCTGCGGAGTTCCGCCACTCGTTCCGTCCCTGCACGGTACGCGGGCAGATACATCCGTCCCAGAAGAGGATGTTTTCCCCACGCGCCAGAAAGTTTGTCGGCGCGTTCTTCAGTCACCAGAAAATCCCGCCGCAAAATGCGCGCCACTTCTTCACGTGACATCTTCTCGCTCCACGTCAGATACGACGCCTGGTTCTTCGCATCGTCCTGCAACAACGCCAGGTACACCCCAATTTGCAGGTCTTCATCGGGTAGCTGATCCACGCTTGTGACCCCATGAGCAATCAGGATCGCGTTGTTCGCAATACCTTCGAACAGCGTCGCTGCGCGCGTATTCATGGTCAGTACCGTTGCCTCAAATCCCGCCAGGGCTCGGACATACAGATTCTGCAGGTACGCGAACGTGGTCACGTGGCCCGGCACGACCTCGTGGCTCACCAGTTGCTCGAATTCTGGCACCGACATTCGCAGCGACGCGTTGATCTCATATGTGGCTTCATACTTCGGGCTACCATCCTTGTTTCTCGCGCGTCCGATGTAGTTCATTGAACCCGAAAACCACGCATCCTTGATAGGCAAAAATTCAATGTTCGCTCGCGGCACGGCCGCAAATTCTTTCGGCAAATGCGGAGCCAGATTCCGTTCGCACAGCCGATCGTACTGAGCAATAACCGCGTTCCCCAGCGCCCGCACGGACGCCATCGGCACCAGTCGTTCGGCTCTCCACGAGTCCACCGCTTGTAGTACGCCGTTCTCCCCATCGGCAGCGTAGCCCACGCGCTTCAGCAACTCCGCCACTCGTTCCCGTTTTGCTTCCGGCTTGGATTTCTCTGGTGCGCGGCAGGTAGATGCTTCCACGCAGCGCTGGTAGCTCACTGGTGCACCTTCGCCCAGAACTTCCAGCGCCAAATCCAACATCACCTCTACGCAATTCGCCAAACCCGCAAGGTACGAGCCCCTCAACCCGCCGATCTTCGCCGCTTCCTTCCTGATTTCTGTTGCAATCCCTGGGAGGTCGATCTGGGCCAGATATTCCTCGACATCTTTCTTATTCAACTCTTTTCCGGTGACGCCGCCCGCTTGCCGGATTCTCTCGGCCGATGGAATCGTGTACGCCGGCGGCAGCGGCTCATCGGAAAACCACGAGTCCGCAATGAATCGTCCTGTTCCCGACGCGCACAGCACGTCACCACCCCACAAGGTGTCGATCCCAAGTACCGCGTCGGCCACCAATTTCCCTATCTGCTCCATGGGATCTCTTTCTCCCCTCGAAACGATCCGAACCACACGTACGCGCACAACCCTGTGAAGAGAATGGTCGACACAATTTGCGAAATCCTGTCATTCCCATAAAACGGTGTTCGCACCAGGTTCTCCCGATAGCTCGGCAATAGCCGCAGCGCTGCACCGAACACGCCTCCTAGCGCCCCCCCAGCCATCAAGCCCGAAGCAATAATCACGCCGTGTGCCCGAACCTGTTTCCCTCGTTCTCCATTTAACTTTTCCGCGCGTCCATTCACGAAATAAGACAAAAACCCACCTACCAGCGCCGGGGTGTTCAATTCCAGCGGAAGGTACATGCCAAGCGCGAAAATCAGCGACGGCTGCCCAAGCATTTCCAAAACTAGCGCGATCATCGCCCCTGTGCCAAATAGCAAGTACGCAATCGGCTGGTGACTCATGAATCCCTGCACCAGGGCCTTCATAATCGAGGCCTGCGGCGAAGCCAATACCGGACGCACACCCCCCGGCATCGCTTCTCCGAACTGAAACGTTCGTGCCAACAAAACAATCGTTAAGCCCACCGCCACTGCCGCGGCAACCACGGCCAGGAACTTCACTTTTTCCTGTGCTGATGGTGTCGATCCCAGCCAGTAGCCGGTCTTTAAGTCCGTAATCGCTTGGCCCGAAACCGACAGCGCCGTGCAAACCATTCCCGCGATCGCCATCACAAAGAACATACCCGTCGTGCCCGAAACTCCAAATCGCAGCAATACCGCCGAGGACAGAATGATCGTCAACATGGTCATTCCCGACACCGGGTTCCGTGCCGTCGTCGCAATCGCGTTTGCCGCCACCGAAGCGAAGAAAAACGAGAACACCAGCGTCAGCACCAGGCCGATCCCCACCACCAGCCATGATGTGGTCAAGTGCCCCAGCAGCAGCGCCACTCCAATTGCTCCCAGCACCACTCCGAGCAAGATCGACACCATCGTTATGTCCCGGTCTGTTCGTTCGGTCGCCGGTGCCTCGCCTTTGCGAAACACTCGCAACGCGATCCCGAACGATCCCGCCACAACCCGCAACGATTTCACGATCCCGAAAATCCCTGCCGTTGCAATGGCACCCACGCCTACAAATCGCACGTAATTTCTAAAAATTTCCACCGCCGTCATCTTGGAAATGGGAATCGCCGCCGGATACACCGCCGCATCCAGATGGCTCCCCACAAACCAGATCAGTGGCACCAGCACAAAATTCGATAGCACACCACCAGCGCACAAAATCAGCGAACTGCGCAATCCCATTACATAGCCGAGTCCGAGAATGAATCCAATCGCATCAAAGCCCACCGCCATTCGTGCCTTTTGCGCCAGCACCCGCATCACGGGCAAAAATTGGAAGTCAATCGTTTCGCGCCACACCTGAAACGTGGTCACAAAAAAGTCGTAGATTCCGGCTATCGCTGTCGCTTCCAGCAGCAACTTGGCCTGAGATCCGCCTTTTTCACCGGTGACCAGTACTTCCGTAATCGCCGTCGCCTCGGGATAGGGAAGTAACCCGTGCTGTTCGCGGACGAAATATCTCCGCAACGGAATTAAGAAAAGAACTCCCAAGCATCCGCCGGCCACGCAAATGAAAATTGTTTCCACTGGATGAGGCGAAAGTTGCAGGATGTATAGAGCCGGAATGGTGAAAATAGCTCCTGCCACCACGGATCCCGCTACTCCACCCAATCCGGTCATGATTACGTTTTCCAGCAGCGTCGATCGCCTTTTATAGAGTCGCGCTAGTCCAATCGCCAGGATCGAGATCGGAATCGCCGATTCCATCACCTGGCCAACCTTCAATCCCGAATACGCCGAGGCAATCGTGAAAATCACGCACAGCAACAGGCCCCAGAAAATCGACCTCGGCGTCAATTCCGGTAGCGATTCCTTCGGCGGAACAATCGGCCGATACGTTTCTCCGCCTTTCAGTGGTTTGTAGGCATTGTCTGGCAGGACTTTTGTGTCTAGCTCTGCAATTTCGCCAACACTCTTGTCGGCAGTCGCAGTCTTTTCATCCTCAATGGTTGGCAAAGCGCACCCCCGCAGCCCTGCACGCAGGGCGCATCCACTATTTTTTCTGCTGTTAACCTTCGGGAGGAGCGTGCCCGAAATTGCTACACTGTCGCCGCCAACTCAGGCGGCCTTATGCCCCAAGGGCAGCCTCAACGCCGCACTGGCTCCAGATGTTCTTCGTCCGACATCGGTTTGCGCGGTGATAACGCTTCCAGCTTCAGCCGTCCTTCGCTTTCCTGTGCGTCCACCACCGCAATTGCCGCCATGTTTACGATCTCTTCCACTTCCGCGCCGCGCTGCAGCACGTGTACGGATTTCGACATCCCCATCAGGATCGGCCCAATCGTTTCCGCCCCACCAATTCGGCTCAGCAGTTTGCAACAGGTGTTCGCCGAAGTGAGGTCGGGGAAGATCAGCACGTTCGCGACGCCCTTCAAGTTCGAGAAGGGATAGATCTCTTCGATGATTTCTGGCACCACTGCCGTATCCGCCATCATTTCCCCGTCGATCATCAATGTCGGATCCGTCTGTTGCACCAGATGGACAGCTCGCTGCACCATCTCCGAAAGGGGATGCTTGGTGCTGCCAAAATTAGAAAACGACAGCATCGCTACGCGTGGCGTCACGTTGAAACGCCGCGCTGTTTGCGCCGCACAGATCGCTATCTCTGCCAAGTCTTCCGCGTTGGGTTCGATATTGACCGTGCAGTCCGCTAGGAAATACATATCTCCTCGGCGCGTTACCAACACATATAATCCAGCTACTCGATGCAATCCCAGTCGCGGCTTGATCACCTGCAAAGCTGGCCGGATGACATCCGGGAAGTGTTGTTCCACTCCTCCCACCAATGCATCCGCGTCGCCCACGTTCACCATAATCGCGCCAAACAAGTTTCGGTTGTTGATCAGCTCTTGCGCTTCCGTCAGCGTCACACCCCGTCGTTGTCTCAATTCATACAAGCGGCTCGCATACGTTTCTCGCTTCGGGCAGGTCTGCGGATTCACCACTTCCAGTTTGTCGAGTGGCACTCCGAGATCCATGGCCTTCGCTTTGATGACCTTGTCATCGCCCAGCACCACCGGCTGCGCGATTTTCTCTTCGATGAGAATGTGCGCTGCGCGAAGAATCTTCTCGTCATCCCCTTCGGGGAACACCACACGTCGCGGCTGCGCCTGCGCCTTGTGGATGATCATGCGCATCACTTCGTGCGCTTTCCCAAGCAACTTCTCCAATCGCTCGCGATATTCCACCAGGTCCACTGGTGTCCGCGCAACGCCGCTGTCCATCGCCGCCTTTGCCACTGCCGATGCTTCCCACACCAGAACGCGCGGATCGAACGGTTTAGGAATAATGTATTCAGGTCCAAACCGGATGCGATCCACACCATAGGCGTGACATACGGAATCGGGTACATCTTCTTTCGCCAAGTCAGCCAATGCATGTGTGGCCGCCAGTTTCATCTCTTCATTGATGGCAGTGGCATGAACGTCCAGTGCCCCGCGGAAAATGAATGGAAATCCCAACACATTGTTCACTTGGTTCGGATAATCTGTCCGACCAGTGCACATCAGCACGTCTTTACGCGCTGCCAGTGCTTCCTCGTACGTAATTTCTGGATCTGGGTTAGCCATCGCAAAGACGATCGGTCGCGTGGCCATCGACCTCAGCATTTCCGGAGTGAAGGCGCCCTTTACAGACAAGCCCACGAACACGTCCGCATCCTTCACCGCGTCGGCAAGGGTCCGCATATTGGTTTTCTGCGCAAACCGGGCCTTATAGGGATTCATACCTTCCTTGCGACCCTCGTACACCACGCCTTTAGTATCAACCATGGTGATGTTTTCACGTTTTACACCGAGCCTGACGTAGTGCTCCGCCGTAGCGATACCTGAAGCGCCACTCCCGTTGAACACCACGCGCACCTTATCAATCGGTTTTTCCACCAATTCCAAAGCATTGAGAAGTGCCGCTCCCGTGATGATGGCCGTCCCGTGCTGATCATCATGGAACACGGGAATCTTCATTGTCTTCCTTAGTGTCTCTTCGATGTAAAAGCATTCGGGCGCCTTGATATCCTCCAGGTTGATTCCCCCAAATGTCGGTTCCAGCAATTGGCAAACCTTGATCACATCGTCTGGGTTTTCCGAATTTACCTCCAGGTCAAACACATCTACATCCGCGAATCTCTTGAACAGTACTCCCTTGCCTTCCATCACTGGTTTGCCGGCAATGGCCCCGATGTTCCCTAATCCCAGCACGGCTGTTCCGTTCGTCACCACCGCGACCAGGTTTCCCTTGGCCGTGTACTTGTAGGCGTCGCCCGGCTGCTTCTGGATTTCCAGGCATGGCTGCGCCACTCCCGGCGTGTACGCCATGCTCAAATCTCGTTGTGTCCGGCACGGCTTCGTCGGCGAGATTTCAATCTTTCCTGGACGCCCGCCTGCATGATAGGCAAGAGCATCTGTTTTTGTAATATTCATGACCGTTCTCCTAACCTGTCTTCGTAACTTGTCAGCCTGCGATTTCCTTTTGCCTGTGAACTCTGTGGCCCGTCCCTTTACCAGTTTCCCGTTGTCAAATACTCGTGAATCGACTTCGCCCCTCGGCGGCCTGCTCCCATTGCCAAAATCACCGTAGCTGCTCCGGTGACAATATCGCCCCCTGCAAATACGCCTTTTCGCGACGTCCGTTGCGTATCGTTGTCCGCTTCGATGTACCCTCGCTTGTTTGTTTTCAGCCCTGGTGTGGTCGATTGAATCAGTGGGTTCGCTGAAGTTCCCGTGGCGATAATCGCCACCTGCAATGGAATCTCGAATTCCGATCCGGCAATCGGAATTGGTCTCCGCCGTCCCGACGCGTCTGGTTCGCCCAACTCCATCTGTACGCACCGTGCACCCTTCAGCCAGCCTCGCCCGTCGTCCAGAAATTCCACGGGATTCGTCAGCACGCGAAACTCGATGCGCTCTTGCTTCGCATGTTTCACTTCTTCTATGCGCGCGGGCATTTCCGTCTCGCTTCGCCGGTAAATTACATACGTCTTTTCTGCCCCCAGCCGTCGTGCCGACCGGATCGCATCCAGAGCGGTATTTCCACCACCGATCACCGCCACGTGTTTCCCGCGCAACTCCACGATTGGTTCGTCATACCTGGGAAATTCATACGCGTGCATCAGGTTGATTCGTGTCAGAAACTCATTCGCCGAATACACTCCATTCAGGTGTTCTCCCGGAATGCCGAGAAATACCGGTAGCCCAGCTCCTGTGGCGATAAACACCGCGTCATATCCTTCTTCGCCGAACAGTTCGTCGATCGACACCGTTTTCCCCACCACTACGTCCGTTTCAAATTCCACGCCCATTTCCTGCATCTTGTCGATCTGTTGTCGAATCACCTGCTTGGGCAACCGGAACTCCGGAATCCCATACACAAGTACGCCGCCAATTTCGTGCAGTGCCTCGAACACGTGCACATTGTGCCCACGCTGCACCAGGTCACCCGCTGCGCTCAGTCCCGCCGGCCCGCTGCCGACGATCGCCACCTTTTTGCCTGTTGCTGGTGCATTCGGAGCCATTTGCGCTCCTACGCGTTGCTCGTAATCCGCCACGAAACGTTCCAGGTAGCCTACTCCGAGCGACTCCACTTTTTTGTGCAGCAGGCACGCCCCTTCACAATGATCTTCCTGTGGGCACACGCGACCGGTAATCGCCGGCAGCACGTTGTCCTCGCGAATCTTTGCAGCGGCCGCCAGGAATTTTCCTTCCACGATCAGCCTGACAAACTCTTTCACTTTCACCCCAACCGGACAATGCTCCACGCACGTCGCCTTCGCGCACTCCAGGCAACGCAGCGCCTCCCGCTTCGCCAGCTCCTCCGAATATCCCAGATTCACTTCCGTAAAAGTTTTCACTCGTAACTCGGCAGGCTGCTCCGGCATGTACTGGTGCGGGACCTTCATCCGTTCTTTCAATGTCAGCGGATTCGGGCTGGGTTCCTTCACTGGGCTCATGACTTCCCTCCGCTGACCAGGCATGGAGTCGGCTGCTCGTTCACGGCCTTGCCTTGCTGGTCCCGTTGGTACTGCTCCAGCGATCGTTTCTCCGCCTCTCGGTACATCCGGTTCCTTTGCATTAACACATCAAAATCAACTTCGTGCGCGTCAAACTCTGGCCCATCGACGCATGCAAACTGGCTCTTGCCGCCCACCAGCACCCGGCAACCTCCGCACATTCCCGTTGCGTCGATCATGATTGGATTCAAGCTAACAACCGTGCGAATCCCTTTTTCGCGCGTCAGATCAGCCACAGCTTTCATCATCGGTATTGGGCCCACCGCCATCACCAACGCTATCTTTTCTTCTGACGCTACGAGTTGCCGCAGTTTGTCCGTCACCAGTCCCTTTTCGCCATAGCTTCCGTCGTCGGTGGTCACGTAGAGCTCATCGCTGGTTGCCCTCATCTCCTCTTCTAAAATCACCAGATCCCGGTTTCGCCCGCCCAGAATCGCCAAAATCCGATTGCCCGCGCGTTTCAGCGCCACGGTCGTGGGATACGCTAGCGCGGTGCCCACTCCGCCCCCGACAATGATCACCGTCCCGAAATTGTTTATCTCCGACGGCTTTCCCAGCGGTCCGACGACGTCCCGAATGCTGTCGCCCTCTTCCATAGCATTCAATTGATGCGTGGTCTTTCCCACGGCCTGCACCACGATGGAAATGGTGCCTCCCTTCGAATCCGCACTCTCGATGGTCAGTGGAATCCTCTCCCCGTGTTCGTCCAGCCGCAAAATCACAAATTGCCCCGCTTGATGCTTCCGGGCAATCCGCGGGGCTTCGATCAGGAACCGTTTTATCCCCGGCGCAATCGTCGCCGCTTTCAGTATCTGGAACATGCTCACCTCAGCTTTGGAGTTTCCTCTCCAGCGCACAACCTGACCGGTTTCACGCCAATTGCCTACTTAAAATGTGCAGATTACACAGCTATTTTTTCCCTCTCGACCCCGACCGGCGGCAGGATCTCCGTTCCCGCTGCACCGCCCACTGCCGCTGCCATGAACTCCGGTGCCGTGATAATCGCTCGCCGTCCTCCAAAATCCAGGAACCGCAATGCCGCTTCCACTTTTGGTCCCATGCTTCCAGCAGCGAACTCGCCTTGGCGCAAATAAGTTCGCGCCTCTTGCCAACTCAGCCGGAACAATGGTTTCTCATTCTCTTTCCCGAAATGCAGACACGCGTGCGTCACTCCAGTCGAGAACACCAGTAGCTCTGCGCCTAGTTCCATCGCCAGCAACGCCGAGCAGCGGTCCTTGTCAATCACCGCTTCGCTGCCTTTCAGTTGCCCGGCCCGCTTCACCACCGGAATGCCTCCTCCGCCCGCCGCAATCACCACAAATCCTGCGTCCAGGCATGCCCGGATTGCCTCCAGTTCGTGAATCCGTTGCGGGTGCGGCGACGCCACTACGCGCCTCCAGCCGCGTCCCGAATCCTCCACCATCTTCCACCCCAGCTCTTGTTCCCGCTGGGTCGCTTCTTCTTTTTCGTAGAACGGCCCGATGGGCTTATCCGGCCGCAAGAATGCTGGATCGTTCGCATCCACAATCACCTGCGTGATGATACTGACTACTTTCTGTGCCGTTCCTGTCTCGTGCAGCACATTGTCCAGCGTTTGCTGCAATAAATAGCCGATCGAGCCTTCCGTTTCCGCATCGCACACGTCCAGGTTATGCGTGGGCAACACATCCTGAGCCAATTCTGACCGTAATAACGCCTCTCCCACCTGCGGCCCATTTCCGTGCGTCAATACCACCCGGTGCCCTTGTCGCAGAATGGCCGCGATTCCTCGGCATGTTTCAATTGCGTGGGCTTGCTGTTGTTCGAAATTTCCCGGTTCCTTCGCGCGCCGCAGCGAGTTTCCGCCAATGGCCACAACCGCTATTGGTCTCATGGCTACACCTGTTTTGCTTTCTTCGCTTCCTGGCCCGCCAACACCGCCAACAGAATCGCTTTGTGCGCATGCAGCCGATTCTCCGCCTGTTCCAGTGCCACGGATCGGGGCCCGTCGAGCACTTCGTCGCTCACTTCTTCTCCGCGATGTGCCGGCAAGCAGTGCATAAACAGCGCGTCGGCGGGGGCCATCTTCATCATGACTTCATCCACTTGGAATCCCACAAACGCGCGCCGCCTCTCTATCGTTTCCTTTTCTTGTCCCATGCTAGTCCAAACGTCCGTGTACACCGCGTCCGCCGTGCTCAACACTTTCTTCGGGTCATGCACCACCGCGATTTCCGAGCCGGTGCTCATGCCGTCTGCTCGTGCCTCGGTCAAAATGTCTCGATTGGGTTCATATCCCGGCGGGCACGCAATGGTGAAGTGCATCCCAACTTTTCCCGCCGCATGCGCCAAGGAAAGCGCCACGTTGTTTCCGTCCCCCACGTACACCAAGTGCAACCCCTTCAATCGCCCTTTGGCTTCTTGCAGCGTCAGCAAATCCGCAATCGCCTGACAGGGGTGCAGCAAATCCGTCAGCGCATTGATGATCGGTACGCTGGCGGCAAACGCCAATTCTTCCAGTGTTTTTTGCGAAAACGTCCTAACGATCAGCACGTCTACCCAGCGTGAAAGGTTTCGTCCCACGTCCTTCACGCTTTCTCGTTTGCCTAGCCCGATGTCTCCCGGCGCCAGATACACCGCATGACCGCCCATTTCTTCAAATCCCACTTCGAATGTGACTCTTGTGCGCAGCGACGGCTTTTCGAAAATCAACGCGGCCATCTTCCCCTGCAACGCCACCTGATACGTCTGCGGATGCGCCTTCACCTCTCCCGCCAGAGCCAGCAACGCTGCCATTTCCGAAATCGTGAGGTCATGTAGCGACAGGAAGTCTCGCTTGTGTCCTCCGATGGGTGGTTTCAGATGCCACGGCAATGCGCTCGGAAAAGCGACAGTTTCACGCTCTCGATACATAGGCTCCTCCCTTTTTACGCCATCGTTGCCGGCGCGTGGTGGCTCACGAACTCGCGGATCACTTCTGCAAGTTTGCTCCGTCCGCGTTCCATCACTTCATAGGTCACCCGCAGGGAGGGTTGCGGAATCGCAATTAAGTGCCGCAAATCAATTGGCGTGGCGATCAGCACAAAGTCGCACGGCGTCCGCTGGATGGTTTCTCCTAGTTCCACCAATTGTTTTTCGCTGTATCCCATTGCTGGCAACAACTTGCCCACATGTTCGAATTTCCCAAACGTATCGCGGATGCTTCCCACCGCATATTGCCGGGGATCAACCAGCATTGCGCCTGCCCTTTGTGCCGCAATCACCCCTGCGCCGAATGTCAACTCCCCATGCGTTAGTGACGGCCCGTCCTCGATCACCAGCACTTTTGCCCCGCGCAGCCGTTCCGGATGGTCAACCTTCACAGCACAGTCGGTTTCGATCACCTTTGCCTTGGGATTGCGCTGGCGCACATTGGTGCGCACCGTCTCCACCGCTTCGCGAAACGCTGAATCCACCTTATTGATAATCACCACGTTGGCTCGCAGCAGGTTCACTTCGCCGGGGTAATACAGCACTTCATGTCCAGCGCGGTGCGGATCGGTCACCACAATTTCCATATCCGGCTTGTAGAACGGCGTATCGTTATTTCCGCCATCCCAGATGATCACGTCCGCTTCTTTTTCCGCCTCTTTCAAAATCGCAGCGTAGTCGTCCCCTGCGTACACGATCGTTCCCGTTTGTACATGCGGCTCATACTCTTCGCGCTCTTCGATGGTGCACTTCTGCCGGTCCATATCCGCCAATTCCGCGAAGCGCTGCACTTTCTGCTTGGCTAAATCCCCGTAGGGCATCGGGTGACGAATGGCCACCACCTTCAATCCCTGCTCTTTCAACAATTCCGCTACACGCCTTGATACCGGGCTCTTCCCGCATCCTGTCCGCGTCGCGCAAACCGATACCACCGGCACTTTCGCGTGCAACATGGTTTTTTCTGCACTAAGCAGGACGAAATCTGCGCCAGCCGCCACTACCCGGGACGCCAGGTTCATCACCCGCACGTGCGAAACGTCGCTGTATGAGAAGACCGCCAAGTTGACGTGCTCCTCCTTGATCAGGCGTTCCAAATCGTCTTCCGGTACGATGGGAATGCCGTCGGGATATCGTGGTCCAGCCAACTCCGCGGGATACTTCCTGCCCGCAATATCCGGAATTTGCGTTGCTGTGAATGCCACCACTTGATTCCACGAATCGTCCCGATAGCACACGTTAAAGTTATGAAAATCACGTCCTGCTGCGCCTATGATCACAATGCGGTTCTGCATACGTTCCTCCGGCGAGATGTCCCTGGCGACATGGATGGAAGGCTCGATGATTCTGAAGAAGCGAGTACGTCAGGTTAGAGGTGTGCAAGTGCACAGCCACGCCACTATAAGCAAATGCGAATACCAACTATCAGAATTATCTATGAGATGCAGAAACCGAGTGTACCTTGGAGAGCGGAGTATCGATCACTTCTGCGAGAAGTAACTCAAACCTTGCCCATCAACTGGGTTAAGTCACCCACTATCGAAGCCCTGGTAACCGACACATACCACGTGAATTAGAGCCAATATTCGTTGGTGAATGAAGGGACTGGGGCTTGTCAGGCCCCGTTTAGACGTGGATTTTTGTCAAAGAGGCTCGCCAGTGCCGCAAGAACCTGTTTTGTATCCACGGGTTTCGCCAGGACCGCTCGAATTCCCAGTCGGTCCGCTTTGGCCTGATCGCCTGGGCTAATGTAACCAGAAGTCAAAATCACTGGCAGTTCTGGCCGCAACTTTCGTATCTGGTGGGCTAGCTGCAATCCCGACATGCCAGGCATAGAAAGATCCGTCAGAACCGCGTCGTAGGCGGCTGGATTTTGCAGTAGTTCTCGTAGCGCCGCTTCACCATCGGGCATTCCTGTTACTTTGTATCCATTTTGTTCCAAACTCATCGTACCTACAAACAGAAGTACTCCTTCATCATCCACGAACAATATGCGTTCGCCGTGCCCGCTTCGCACATCCCACCGCGGAACGCTGACTGGAATAACGGCGTCTCTGACAGCAGGGACGTACACAAAAAATGTGGTTCCCTTACCTGGCTCACTGTAAACCTTCAGTGCCCCGTGATGCGCCGTGACTATCCCGTGCACGACGGATAGTCCGAGCCCAGTGCCTTTACCGGTTGGCTTGGTCGAGAAAAACGGATCAAAAATGCGCTGAACGGTGCTCGCATCCATTCCGCATCCGTTGTCGCTTACCAAAAGTCGTATGTAATCTCCAGGCGGCATCTCCGAGTACAAGAGGATCTCTTCCTCATTGACTGTCCGAGAATCCAGCTTCACTTCGATGATGCCGTGTCTGTCTCCGATGGCATGCGCTGCGTTAGTCACAAGATTGACGATGACTTGATAGATCTGGGTCGCATCCACGCGGGCTTTTGGCAAGTCTTGAGCAAATTCAGAACGGATCTCAATCATCGCAGGAATCGTCGCGCGAACCAGTTTCAGCGCCTCCTCGATCACCGGCTCCAGATCTTGAACTTGCATGTTTTGGTCTTGGGGGCGGCTGAAGGTCAGAATTCGGCGGACCAGGTCCGCTGCGCGTGTTCCCGCTTTCTCTATTTCCGTCAGGCAAGCTTGCACCGGGTGATTCGGCGGAAATTGAGAGATCGCTAGCGTCGCGCTTCCGTTAATCGCCGAGAGAATATTGTTGAAGTCGTGGGCGATGCCGCCAGCCAGCGTTCCCAGAGCTTCTAGTTTCTGCGAGCGCATTTGCAACGCCTCCGCGCGTTTGAGGGCACTAATATCAGCATTTACCTCCAGGATTCGGATTGGTTTGCCGCCGACATCCCGATGCAGCATCCACCGGCTCGCTACTATTACCTCGTTTCCGTCGCGCGCCCGGTGCGCTAGCTCTCCTTCCCACACGCCTTCCGCGTTGAGGAACCTTTGGATTTCGACCAGCGTGTCCGGGAACGTTGTCTTCAACAATTCGTGGCTGGTTTGCCCGATCGCTTCCTCTTCTGTGTATCCGTAAAGCTGCTCAGCCCCGCGCGTCCAGAGCACGATTCGATCGTCCATGTCTCGCACGACCGCCGGTGCTAGGTTCAGCAGGTTCGCTTGCTGGCGGATTTTCTCTGCGATGCGTTTATGTTCCGTGATATCTCTCGCAATTGTTGAAGCGCCCACGACTCGGCCGGAGTTGTCGCGCAGCGGTGAGATTGTTACAGCCACGTAAATTAGCTTTCCGTCCTTGCGCACTCGGCGGGTCTCACGGTGATCAATCCTTTCTCCTTTGGCGATATGCGCAAGGATTTCGGTTTCCTCATCGATGTTCTCCGGAGGAATGATCAGCATCATTGGCTTGCCGATCACTTCGAAGCCCGGGTAGCCAAACAGCTTTTCGGCCGCCGGATTCCAGCTCGAGATAATGCCGTCCAAAGTCTTACTAATAATGGCATCGTCGCTCGACTCCACGATCGCGGCTAATCTTCCACTAATCTCTCTCGCTTTCGCTGTTTCTGTAACGTCTCGCACAATAGCCGTAAAAAACTTCTTTCCCTCTATTTCCACTTGCGAAATTGAAGCCTCGATCGGAAATTCTTCACCATTCGTCCGTAGTCCACTCAAGGGAGTAAATCCCCCCATGGTTCGGCGCGTTATCGAATTCTTCCCAAACGATCGCATGTGTTCCGTGTGTGATGCCCGGAATCTTGCCGGCAAAAAAAGCTCCAGCGGCCTAGCAATAGCATCTGCTACCGGACACTTAAACATCCGTTCCGCGGCGGGATTGAACATGGTGATGACCTGTTGTTCGTCTACCGTTATGATGGCGTCCATGGCGGAATCGATGATTCGAGACAATCTTTCTTCTCCTGCACGCACCGCCGCTGCGCTCTCGGCCGCTTCGGAGGTCCGTTCGCGGATACGGTCTTCCAAGGTGTTTTTGGCTGTCCGCAAGTCTGTCTCTATTTCGCTGCTGCGCTCGAAATCGCGCCGGATCAGGAACAGTGCGCCGAACAGCAGGCCAAGTGCAATCACCCCTCCACTTATAATGGTTGCTCTGGTGACCAGAGCGCTTCGTTCCGCTTCCTTGTCCCTCCCTTGCAACAATCTGTTCTCTTCGTTTTCCATAATGCTGACTAGTTGTTGAATGCTGTCGCGTACGCGCCTTCCCTGCTCTCCCATCATTGTGCTTTGTACCGCTTCCAGACCTTTTGTACGGCGCAGGTCTAATCGGCTCTGCAGGAGGTTCAAGCGCTCGGTCACAAGGAGCGCCAGTGCGTTCAAGTTCATTTGTTGCGTCGGATTGTCCAGCGTGAGTTCTCGAATGTGACTGAGTTGTCTCTCGATCTGTTGGGTCGCGGCGGTATACGCTGTTCGCTGCTCTTCCCGTGCGGTGATTACAAATCTGAGCTGAGCGGATTCCGCAGCCGTAAGATCCGTCAAAAATCGAGTGAGGGAATTCTGGACCTCATGGGTGTGATCCACCAGCGCTGCATTCTTCCGGAATTGCAGGACGCTGATATAGGAAAATACACCGACTAGCACCAAGACGATTGCGGCTACTGCAAATCCAAGGCGCACCTTTTGTTCGAGGGAATGCAGTCCCGAGCTTGATGTTTGGCTATTGGGCGCAGCCATTAATCCTCCCCGAACCCATCAAGAAGGGTCTCTGGCCATGTGTGATCGAGCCGGAAGCAGAGGCAAACCAGAGCGTCAACGAATAAGGCGCAGTATGCCGCGAGTGCACAACTACGTCGATTTAATTGCTTTCTAAACAATCGGTTGAACCGCTTGCGAAGCGTCATTCCATTTCCTGGACCACGGAGCGCATCACGCGCTCTTTGCTCGTTTGGCCCACCGGCCCAGGCGATATTCGTGTGCCCGGTCGGCGCCGCTATCTTGGATTTTCACTTTGACCGTGCCGTTTGCATCGCAAGTATAAACTTCCTCTACCCAGAGGTTTTGCACAGTCAAATAACGTCGAACTGTTTCGCCCGCAAGATTCGCCGATTTACCAAGACTCGGATCAAAGGCTACCCGAATCTCGTCCCAATTACTAATGTCGCCTTCCGGCTGATTGTCCGCGCCTAATTGAGAGCATTCCAAGTAACGGAAGTACCCGATGTTGTGCGCCGGACGATAGGACCGAACGATTCGCAGCGGCTCCTCCCCCCTACCGGGAAGCCGCAATCCGCGCTGGAAAATGACGTCGAACACGACATTTTGTCCCTCATCCGCTTCGCGCCACACCCCAAAGTGTTTTGAGAATTGGTCACGAAATGGTCGTGCTTCGTGTCCATCAGCGCGGATCGCCAGCCCTATCGCAGTCGCCGAGCGCATGTATGCGGAACGTTGGACTCGGCGGCCAAACGTCTCACGCAGCACTCGCGCTACCGAAGGCAACTCGGATCCTCCCCCGGTCAGGTACAGGGTATCGATGACATGCTCCGGGTGGAGCGTCAGCAGGTCTTCGACGACCTTTCGCGACGCCTCGACCAATGGCCGGCACTGTTCGTAGAATGCTTCGACGCTTATCGATACTTCCCCCCAGTTCTCCCGAATCTGTTCCAGATCAATCGTCACCTTCCGGCTGTTGGTATTGAGTGATTCCTTCTTTTCCCTGCATTCATCAAAAAGCAGATACCACTCCGCCGCCGTCAATGATTCTTCGTCATCGCCAGGTCTTCCCGCCTTTGTCAGCGCAAGACGCGCCAAAATCTCATCGAAATCATCGCCGCCGAGGTCGGAAATGCCATCGGATGCGATAATCGCGTGTTCGGCCTCGCCTAACGCCACCAAGGAAGCGTCAAACGTTCCTCCACCTAGGTCATAGACCAGCAGCCCGCCTTTGGCACGCCGCTTGCGGTCATTGCTGTTGCGGTACGCAAACTCGACCGCAGCAGCCGAGGGCTCGTTCAATAGCCCCAGCACGTCAAATCCGGCCGCTCGCGCCGCCTCCTGCGTGAGAAACCGCTGATTGCTATTGGCATTTGCAGGTACGCCCAGCATCACTTGGAGTTTGTCGTGTTTCCCTGCACCCAAGGTGGACTTGCTCAACAGTTCTCGTCGCAAGGCGTCCATCATTTCCGTTATCGCCTGGGATAGCGGCAGGCGCTGTCCCGCCACGGCCAGTTCGCTTTGCGGCCCAGCGTTCTTCAGCCAACGCTTCAGAGAGCGCACGACGGTCCAGCCCGGATCCCCTTGATGCCTCGCGGCGTCCCAGCCGTACACTCGTTCCTGTCCGGAAACGGCCATTAACGACGGAAACCAGTCCCTTGTTTGTCCGTCTGGGCATTCGAAATTCACAAGGGGGTAGTTGCCACGGTCTGCGGAAGCTACCACGATACGAGTGGTTCCAAAATCGATTCCTATCTTCACAACACCTATTTTAAAGGCCTGCGGGCTTCTGGCCAAGTCTGCTTCGAGATTTTTCAACAAGTGATCAGAACCTTCTGTGCTTTGACCAGGAGCCCAAAAATGTTCCAAAATCAATATATGGTTGTCCCTGCGAAATGTAAGCCTCTCCTGTTCCTTTTGATTCTCTTGGGCACATCCTTTCTTTCGACCAGAACCTTCGCCCAGACCGCGGCCACTATCCCAAGCTCTGTTTCCAGTTTCGAGTTAGCTTCCAAGAACGAGTGCGTGGTGATTCGCCCTGTCGTCAATATGTACAGCAAACCTAGTCAAAGCGCAGACGTTATATCCCAAGCAATCTATGGCACCAACGTATTTCGTATCAAGGCCAAGTGGCATTGGGCTAACATCAGGACCGCTGACAATTACGCGGGCTGGGTTCGACTCTCGAATCTGCGCAAACTGAATGGTCAGCCCTACCCTTCAGCCGGATCCGCGGTTCGCGTCTCCGAGCTGAGCGCCAACCTTTATCGCGAGCCGAATGTTACCAAGCATGCTCCTCTGCTGACTATTCCGTGGGAGAGCCGGCTGGAGGCCCTGCCCGACAAAGTGGACGAAAACAACCGCTGGTTGAAGGTGCGCTTGCCTGATGGCACCGAGGCATTCGTGCAGAACGGGGATGTCAGCTCCAATTTCACTCCTTTAACCGTGGACCAGATGATCGCTGTGGCCAGGACATTTCTGGGTGTCACCTACACCTGGGGTGGCTCCTCCGATTTTGGCTTTGATTGCTCAGGCTTCACACAGATGTTGTTGCGCCAGCGTGGGATTGTCATGCCCCGCGACGCCGATTTGCAGGCTGCTTGGAGCGGTGTCACTCCTATCGAGCGGAACCAACTTCGGCCAGGTGACCTATTGTTCTTCGGCGATCGCCCCGACCGCATCACTCATACAGGAATGTATATTGGGAACGGCCAATTCATTCACGACACCACTCATAATCATCCCGGAGTACAGATCAGTCTGCTGGACGATCAGCCTTGGACCAAATTGCTCGTTGCTGCTAGGAGACCCAAATCATGAACCGCCGAGAATGGCTGAAGGTGACAGGTGCAACCGGAATCGCCGCCACTTTGCCGCCGGCACCGATGTCCGAGTCGACCGTTGCCTCGGAGCATCAAGGTTCTTCTCAAGTCGGTGTCGAAATCAAGCGCCTGAACCTGCAACACACTTGGACCACCACCATGTCCTCCAGCACCTACCGCGAGACCGTGAACGTCCGATACTCTCGCTACGGCTTAACGGGCTATGGCGAGGGTGCGCCGATCATCCGCTACAAGGAAGTTCCCGCTGAAGCCAAGCAAGCCATTGATGCCAACCTGAATTCCATTGCTAATGGAGACCCTGCCTTTTTCACCAGCTTCCTGGCTGATATTCGCCGGCGGCTCGGTGATCATCAACGCGCCGCCATGGCCGCTGTGGACATCGCTGTCATCGACTGGGTTTGCAAGCGGTTGAATATCCCGCTCTACGCCTATTTGGGCCTCGATCCCTCCTCCACGCCGGTCACTACGTTCTCCATTGGTATAGACACCCCCGAAATCACCAAACAGAAGACCATCGAAGCTGCCGATTATCCGGTGCTCAAGGTTAAAGTTGGCCTGAAAACCGACGAGCAGACTATTGCCGCTGTCCGTAGCGTTACGAAGAAACCCCTTCGTGTGGACGCCAACGAAGGCTGGACCGATAAGGATGAGGCCATCCGTAAGATCAATTGGCTGGAAACGCAGGGCGTGGAATTCATCGAACAGCCGATGCCCGCTCACATGTTTGAAGAGACCAAGTGCGTGCGCAGCAAGGTCCACCTTCCCATCATGGCCGACGAGGCCTGCACCAACGCCGCTTCCATTCCGAAACTCAAAGAAGCGTATGACGGCATTAACGTGAAGTTGGACAAAGCTGGCGGCATCCTCGAAGCCCACCGGTGGATTTCCATAGCGCGAGCCATGGATATGAAGATCATGTTGGGGTGCATGATCTCAAGTTCCTGTTCTTGCACCGCTGCTGCCCATCTGTCCCCGCTGGTTGACTATGCGGATTTGGACGGTTTCTTACTCATCAGCAATGACCCGTTTTCCGGTGTCACGGTTGAGCGGGGCAAACTCATTCTGCCTACTGGTCCGGGCTTGGGTCTGAAGGTCCGCGGTTAACGAACGACCGTTCTCGGCGTTTGCTCTCTCGGTTCAGTGGGAGCCTCCTTCCGACACAATTCGCCCGTAAATCGAGGAACGGCCAACCCGGTCGAAGTATTCGTAGGCGGCTCCCGCAATTTTCGCGATCGCGTCATCGCCGTCCCGCTCGCGTTCCAGATAGGCCGTCATTGCCACGATTACGAATGGGCGATTGGGCACGAACACGACGCCCACGTCATTGCGTACGCCCGCCAACTCCCCCGGCTTATTTGCGCAGATCACATTGTTAGGAATGTTGCGTGGGATGTCGCTTTCTTTTGGAGTTCCCAGAACCTTGAAAAGGTCGTCCGTCAGAGCCTTGTTTAGTACTTTGTTTTGATAAAGATCCGCGAATAGCGTCATCATCTCCCAGGGCGTCGAGACGTTCTCGCGTCCCTCTGTTGCGGCCCTCACATCCATCATTTTTCGTTGTAGACGTGTCTGACGAAGGTTCAGTGAATCCAACAGGGAGTTGACATTCTGCATGCCCAGGCGGTCTATAAGCACGTTGGTCGCGCTGTTGTCGCTCACCGCCACCATAAACGTGGCCAAATCCCGATTGGTTAGCCGCGTAACTCCAGGCGTCAAACCACCCATGATCGCGCTGCCATCGACAATGTCACGCGCCTCCACGGTATAACTGTCACTGAGCTTGGCCTTCCCATTGGCCCCCTGATCGCTTTGCTGCTGTTCGCGATATAACTCAGCTAGAACTGCTACTTTGATTGAGGAAGCTTGCGCGAACACATGGTCCGGATTCAGTAGAAAAACTCGTCCGTCGGTCAGATCCATGATCGCAACGCCCATAGTTCCGTCGAGATCCTTGTTCACCTGCTGAACGGTGGTTTCCAATTTCTGCCATAGCAATTCACTCTGCGTCGCTCCGGTACTCGCGGTACGTCCCGCAGGGACGGAAGCACTTCCGGCTTGGCCATGCGCACCCACTCCAAAGAAACACACGAATGCAGTTAGAAACACCGCCTCCATCATTCTTATTCTCACCATTGTTATCCTTATTTTTTTCTAGACGCCAGACCACTCGCTGCCCAAGCATATGCCATATGACTCTGTTTCAAAAATATGATGGTGGGCGACTCTTTGGCACATAGGGCCGCAACATTTCAGCAAGCGCTCGTGTTCTACAAACAGAGCAGGCTCCCAGTACCAAAAGTGGTAGAAATTTCGCAAATTCAGTATTTTTTTGCACAAAGTCATTCGATTTGGACGAGCTACCTTGAACACCCTGGCGCCGCCGATGGCCGCAATCGTAGCCAAATAGCTCTGTTCGGAAAAGTACTAGAGACTTAGTTTAATGGGCTTTTAAACGGAACGACTATTGCAAGGGAATTGGATGTCTTCTAACCTGCTCCCTGCATCGAACAGGATAGAGGCCAAAGCGGCGGAAACAGAGAGGCCACTTGGTTACAGTTAAGTCGAGTCAGAAAATTTTCACGGACACAGAAGTAGCCAGCTTGACCGGAATCTGCGTTGAGCACTTGCACAATTTCGCGCGCAGCCGTCATCTGGGTATGATCGCTAGAGCAGCGGAAGCAGCGGGAGTTCAGGCCGAGCAGTGGTTGTTCACGCTCTCGGACCTAATGGTGCTGACTACGTTATTCCCGCGCTGCACGCACTAACACCGTTCTTTTGGCGTTAAGTCGCTCCCCCCCCCGTGCCATCGACACATTCCCCTGTATCGCAATCGTTTGTGGAGTCTTGCGGCTAGCGCAAGGGACGCGCTATCCTGTTTCTTCCGGACACCCCGGGGACCCTTATATGAAGTAGCCCGCAACGACCCATGGCTTCACCGCATATTTCCGGCTGTTTTCCGGTCTCCCATTTTGCAGCGTGGTTTTACTGTCTATTCCTGACAAGCCTTCTCCTCCTAGCTCCGCGGACCCTTGCGCAGGACACTTCCGCTACCAAACCGGCCGGACAATCTGCCACGGACAAAGCTCCATCTGACATGCCGCACGGCAAGAAGCTCATCCTCAAAGACGGCACCTATCAGATCGTCCGCGAATATCAACGGAACGGGGACCGCGTGCGCTATTTCAGTCAGGAGCGCGGTGTTTGGGAAGAGTTGCCGGCGTCGTTGGTGGATTGGGATGCCACCGAAAAAGAGGAGGCCGCTGGCGAAAAGGCTTCCAACGCCTTTGCGGAAAAGATCCATAACCAGGAAGAAGCCAAGCGCATGGATAACGTAGCGGATATTGACGCGAGCCTGCAGGTGGGACAGGGCGCATTTTTGCCGCAAGGGGAAGGGATGTTTGTTGTCGACGGCAAATCAGTACGGATGCTGAAACAGGTGGGCTCCGCGACCAAGGCTGACAGGTTGCGTACGGTCGAGCAAGTGCTCTCACCAATACCTATCGTACCGGGGAAACAACGGGTGTTCATCGACGGCGAACATGCAACCCTGCGACTGCGGTCGAATAACCCCGAATTTTACCTGCGCGGGGCGCCCCCAGATCCGGACAGCGATTCCCGGATCGAACGAAGCAGTAGGCCCGGCGAGAGCGGTCCGGATGTGGTCATGCTCCGCGCCAAGATAATTCGCAAGGGCCGTGAGCTGGAATCGATAAAAACCCTCTTCGGCGAGAAAATAGGGGCATCCGTCAATGAGGTAGCCATTCAACGCTGGGAGGTCGCAGCTAACGTTTACCGGTTCACATTAGGTGAGACCCTGACTCCAGGCGAGTACGTGATTGCGGAGGTTCTACCCGGAGGGTTGAACTATTTCGTATGGGACTTCGGCGTGGACGCAAGCGGGTCCGAGGCCAAAAAGTAATGTTAAGGTCAGCCCTTGCTTGAGCCGACGGGTATACGGCTGAACACAACCATAAGCGTATTTAGCACGTCGGAAACCCGGAACGGTTTTTGCAACCTGCGGTAACTGTGCGAAGCGCTCGAACCTTCACCCTCTTCAACCACATCGCCCGACATATAAATGAGTTCCGGCTTGTTGATTCCGGCGGCAATCTTCAGCCGCTGGGCGACGCTGTAGCCGTCGGCATTGGCACCGGTGCCGGACAGGTTCAAGTCACAGAGAATGGCGTCGTACTTACCGCGAAGTACCAGCGCCAGAGCCTCTTCCGCAGTTGCAGCACAATCGACCTGCATTCCATGGCCGACCAGTCCCTCCAAAAGCAGCATCCGAATGCTCTCCTCATCATCCACAACTAGAATGGAACGGTTCTTCAGCAGATTCAGTGTGGGCGCCATCATTTCGCCCGAACCGGATGAATCCTCCGCAACACTGCGTCTGGTATCCTGCTGTTCTGCTATAGGAAGAAAAACGGTAAAAGCCGCGCCACCGGCGGGAAGAGACTCGACTTCTATATCGCCACCGTGTTCGCGGATTATGGACATGCAGATACTCAGGCCGAGCCCCGTACCACCGCCGGGACGCTTAGTGGTGAAAAAGGGATCGAAAATCTTGGGCAGCACCTCGGCCGGAATTCCCGTTCCATCGTCCTGAATCGTCACGAAGATCCGAGAGGCGAACTTTCCAAGCCGAATCTGGATACGGCCGGAAGGCCGCGCCTCGCGAATGGCCTGCTCGGCATTGCTAATCAAATTCAAGAAAACTTGGATGAGTTGATTGGCGTCTCCCACGGTAGTGGGAAGTCCGGGCGTCGGGTGAAAATCAACTTGAACCGAGTTGCGACGAAGCGAATGTTCGTGGAGCTGCAGGGTACGGTCGACGATAGCGTTGAGGTCCAACGCTTTCTTCTGGGGAGAAGCAGGGCGAGAAAATTCGAGCAGGTTTTGCACGATACGGGCGGCGCGACGTGCCTGACGATGAGTCATCTCCAGTTGCCGCTTGGTATTCTCGTCGGTACCAGCACGATCCCGAAGCAGTTCACTCGCACCCAGAATGGCCGTGAGTGGATTATTCAACTCGTGGGCGACGCCGGCAAGCATTTGGCCCATCGCGGCAAGTTTCTCTGCCTGGATGAGCTGCTCCTCCAGACGCTTGACCTCAGTAATGTCTCGGCCCGAAATCACCACACCCTCGATTTTGCCGTTTGGATCGAAAAGGGGGCTGAAATTACAACGTAAACGGCGCCATTCCCCGTGCTTGTGACGTACCCGTAGTTCGGTAGAAGCAAAATTTCGCTTGCCCCGAAGCAAATCGTCAAACACCTCCAGGACAACACTGCGCTCTTCCAGGTGGATACGCTCCCCGAAGACCATTCCAATAATTTCCTGGGTTGGGAACCCCAGTACCTCCTCGACCTTCGGGCTCATGAAGGTGTAACGCCTGTTTGTGTCGACAACAAATATGAGATCCGGAAAGCTATCGACCAGGCGTCGGGCAAACTCCTGTTGCTGATACAGCCGCTTTTCGATGGCGCGGCGTTCGGTGATGTCCGCAAGAGCGCCCTGATACCGGACAATCTTTCCACCCGTGTCCCGAACTGCGGATGCGGTATTCAGGCAAACGATCGGCTGGCCGTCTTTACGGCACAGAGTAATTTCTTTGCCCTGGGGAGCAGGCTGCCGACTGACTTCCCGCGCGAGCATGGAGCGTTGCTCTTGGTCAACGAAAACCTCGCTGACCTTTTTGCCCAGTAGCTCCTCCTTGGAGTTATAGCCCAGCATCTGAACTAGTGCCGGGTTTACTTCCAGGATCTTGTCATCAGGAGTGATGATGTAAATGCCTTCCTGAAGGGTCTCGAAGAGTTGGGTGAATCGTGCTTCGCTGCGGCGTTGCGACGTGATGTCCCGGGCAAGAACCGTCAGGCCGTGCACCTTGTCATCGCGAACCATCGCATGGGCGACGCAGTCAAAGAAGAACGCCGCACCTGTCTTTTTCAGGCGTACGTGAACGACGCCAGACCAGATGCGGCGCTCCTGGAAACGGCTCACCCCAACTCGTAGTTCCTCCTCTGCCGTGGCACTCTCATCCGTTACAAACTCGCCCAGCGAGCGCCCAATGATCTCTTGAAACGACAGGCCGACAAAATCGGCAAAGCTGCGATTCGCTGCTCGGATCTCGCCGTCCAGGCTCAAAGCGAGGAGGACATCATCGAAGGAATCGATCAAGTCGCGAAAGCCCTGCTGCGACTTGCAAATCATCTGGAAAAGACTCTCCAGCGCCCGGTCACTCGGAGGAGCGGTATCCCTCTGATCCAGGCCGCGTACCATCCCTTTCAGTTCCGCGATTTCCTGTGATTTTTTCCAGACGTAGACGCCGAGGAGGATGATAAGCGCTACCAATCCGAAGGGCAGTGCTTCCAGGCGAAAACGGGTCGAACGTAGGGTATCCCACGAAAGCCATGCAAAAACCGTAGAAACCACGAAGAGAACGAAAAAGGTCAGCCGCCACAGTTCCTTCTGACGCTTTTCATAGCTGTTCAGCCGAGCACTGATGGACGTGTCGGAATCCGCGGCCGGAGATGGCTGAGGCTGGTCACCGTGATGTGGTTCCGCGTTCATAGCGAGACTGCGCTAACCGTCAAAGAACGTAATCAGATCCTGAAACCCCTTCCTAATCATATGAACGCGGAGAAAGATGCGGCAAGGAACATGGGGAGACGGCGTTCCTGAAGTTTACCTGTACCAAAGGACGGTGGTCAAAAAAACAGAGCACCCCGGGAGTGGCTCCCGAGGCGCTCTGGTTACTTTCGGTTAGACTTCTAGATAAGGGCGTTAGTCCTGACCCTCGGTAGCAGCGTCGGCTTCTGGCTCGTCTTCTTTGCCGCCCCCGAGGAACTCCAAACCCGCCGCATCAGCCTCCGCGAATTCGGAAGCTTCGGGGAGCTCTTCGACGGGAGCCGGCGGCGGCATTTCGGTGAGCAACTGGATGCTGCGATAGTGCTCCAGCCCAGTGCCCGCCGGAATGAGCCGGCCCATAATGACGTTTTCCTTCAGGCCACGCAGGTAATCGACCTTGCCGGCAACGGCAGCTTCGGTGAGAACACGAGTGGTCTCTTGGAAGCTGGCCGCCGAGATGAAGGAGTCGGTGGAGAGCGACGCCTTAGTGATGCCGAGGAGGAGCGGACGCCCCGTAGCGGGACGACCACCTTCGGCGATCACGCGATCGTTCTCTTCGCGGAAGCGGAACTTGTCCACCTGTTCCTCCAAGAGGAAGGTGGTGTCGCCCACATCCTCGACCTTTACCCAACGCATCATCTGACGGCTGATGGTTTCGATGTGCTTATCGTTGATGTTGACGCCCTGCAGACGGTAAACCTCCTGAATCGCATTCACGAGGTAGGCCTGGGTGTACTTCTCGCCGAGAACCGCTAACAGGTCGTGGAGGTTGAGCGGGCCATCAATGAGCGCTTCACCAGCGCGGACGTGTTCGCCTTCCTGAACATTGATGTGCACGCCGCGCGGAATGGCATATTCCTTGGAGGTCTTGCCATCTTCGCTTTCGACGTAGATTTTGCGCATACCCTTGGCGATTTCGCCATAGCGTACCGTCCCGTCGATCTCGCTGATGACCGCAGGGTCCTTGGGTTTGCGGGTTTCGAAGAGCTCCACGACGCGCGGGAGACCACCGGTAATGTCCTTGGTCTTGGTGGTTTCGCGCGGGATCTTCGCCAGCACGTCTCCGGCCTGGACTTCATCGCCATCCTGCACCATCAAGTGAGCGCGTGATGGCATGAGATACTTCTTACGGACCTTGCCGGACGAATCGCGGATTAAGATCGCGGGCTGATGCTTTTCGTCACCCGGGGGAAGTGTAACGACAAGCTGAGACAAGCCAGTGACCTCATCCACTTGCTCTTCGATGGTTAGGCCAGGACGCAGATCGTCGAACTTCACCGAGCCTGCGGTTTCCGTCAGAATCGAAAAGGTGAACGGGTCCCATTCGGCCAGGATCTGGCCGTGTTGGACCTGGTCTCCGTCGTTGACGCGCAGACGGGCGCCGTACACCACATGATAGCGTTCTTTCTCGCGGCCCTTATCATCGAGGATAACAACGAGGCCGGAACGGTTCATGGCGATGCGAGCGCCGCCGCGGCCTTCAACGTGACGCAGGTCGACGAACTTCACCACGCCGGTGTTCTTGGCTTCGAGAGTCGAACGTTCGCTGACACGCGTTGCCGCGCCTCCGATGTGGAACGTACGCATAGTGAGCTGCGTGCCAGGTTCTCCGATCGACTGGGCAGCAATCACGCCGACAGCCTCGCCAAGTTCGACCATGCGACCTGTAGCGAGGTTGCGCCCGTAGCATAGGGCGCAAACACCGCGACGGGATTCACAGGTGAGCACGGAACGAATGCGGACTCGTTCGATACCGGCAGCCTGAATGGCATTGGCCAGCTCTTCGGTGATCTCCTGGTTGACTTCGACGATTACGTTGCCTTCGAAGTCCTTGATTCGCTCCAGACTGACGCGGCCAACCACGCGGTCGCGCAGGGGTTCGACTTCAACGCCAGCTTCGATGATGGGCTCGACGTAGATACCGTCTGTTGTGCCGCAATCGTTCTCATTGATGATGACGTCTTGCGCTACGTCGACCAGGCGGCGGGTCAGGTAACCGGAATCCGCTGTTTTCAATGCGGTGTCCGCCAAGCCCTTACGTGCGCCGTGCGTCGAAATGAAGTACTGCAACACGGTCAGGCCTTCACGGAAATTCGACGTAATTGGCGTTTCGATGACCTCGCCGGAAGGCTTGGCCATCAAGCCGCGCATCCCGGAAAGTTGGCGGATCTGCTGCTTGGAACCGCGAGCGCCGGAGTCGGCCATGATGTAAACCGGGTTGATGTTGCCTTCGCGGTCCTGCCCTTCGAGGGCCTTGAACATTTCGTCAGCAACTTTTTCGGTCACGTCTCCCCAGATCGCAATGACTTTGTTGTAGCGTTCGCCGTTGGTGATGGCGCCGTCCAGGTACTGCTGCTGAACCTTAACTACTTCCTTCTCGGCGTTTTCCACTAAGCGATATTTGTCACTGGGAATCAACATGTCATCGATGCCGATGGAGATTCCAGACTTGGTGGCATACGCAAAGCCCAGGGCCTTCAGATGATCGAGAAGCTCGACCGTGGCTTCCAGACCAAAGCGCAAGTAGGCGTAATAAACCAACTGCTGAACGCCCTTCTTCTTCAGCAAGCCGTTGATGTAGGGCATCTGCTTCGGCAGGTGCGAATTGAAGATCACCCGGCCGACCGTGGTCTGGATGAACTGGCGCTCCATGTTGACCGGTTCGGTGTGCGTGACATCCTGCGAATCGAAAGCGGTGATTAAGTCGATCACCTCGCCGGTGTACCGCAAACGAATCGGGGTGAGCAGTTCCACTTCGCCAGCCTCCAGAGCAAGCACGACGTCTTCGGGCGAACCGAATACGCGGCCCTCACCCTTTGCGCCGGGCTTGTTCTTGGTCAAGTAGTAGATGCCGAGAACCATGTCTTGTGATGGGACGGCCAGAGGCAGTCCATGTGCAGGAGACAGGATGTTCCGTGAGCTGAGCATGAGCACAGACGCTTCCACTTGGGATTCCGGAGAAAGCGGGATATGCACCGCCATCTGGTCGCCGTCGAAGTCCGCGTTGAACGCAGTGCAAACCAGCGGGTGAATGCGGATGGCTTTCCCTTCGACGAGAGTCGGCTCAAAGGCCTGGATGCCCAAGCGGTGCAAGGTGGGAGCGCGGTTGAGCAGAACCGGATGCTCGCGGATAACATCCTCAAGGATGTCCCACACCACAGCTTCCTGCTGCTCCACCATTTCCTTGGCTTGCTTGATAGTAGTGCAGTGACCCTGTGCTTCCAGCTTGTGATAAATGAATGGCTTGAAAAGCTCGAGAGCCATTTTCTTGGGCAAACCGCATTGGTTGAGCTTCAGTTCCGGACCGACCACGATTACGGAACGGCCGGAGTAATCCACGCGCTTGCCGAGCAGGTTCTGGCGGAAACGGCCCTGCTTGCCCTTGAGCGTGTCGCTCAGAGACTTCAGCGGGCGGTTGTTGGTGCCACGGAGAACCCGGCCGCGGCGGCCATTGTCAAACAGCGCGTCCACCGCTTCTTGAAGCATGCGCTTTTCGTTGCGCACGATGACGTCGGGCGCGCGCAGTTCCATCAGCTTCTTCAACCGGTTGTTCCGGTTGATCACTCGCCGATAAAGGTCGTTCAGGTCCGAGGTGGCAAAACGGCCGCCATCGAGGGGCACCAGCGGACGCAACTCTGGCGGAAGGACCGGGATTACGTCCAGGATCATCCATTCCGGCTTGTTACCGCTCTTGCGAAACGCTTCGAGCACTTTCAGGCGCTTGGCGAACTTAATGCGCTTTTGAAGTGAAGGATCTGCCTTCATCTTCTCGCGCAAGTCATCGGCGAGCTTTTCGACGTCGACGCGACGCAGGAGTTCCTTGATGGCTTCCGCGCCCATCTTGGCGGTGAACTGGCCAGGATATTCGGTGGTCAACTTTCGGTATTCCTCTTCCTGCAGGACTTGACGTTCTTTCAGGACCGCGACTTCGCCTTGATCGACCACTACGAACGCCTCGAAATAAAGGATGCGCTCGAGATCGCGCATGGAGATATCCAGCAAGTAGCCGATGCGGCTGGGCAGACCTTTAAAGAACCAGACGTGTGAGCAGGGGGACGCCAATTCAATGTGGCCAAGACGCTCGCGGCGGACTTTGCTGAGAGTGACTTCGACGCCACACTTATCGCAGATCACGCCGCGGTGCTTCATGCGCTTGTACTTGCCGCACAAACACTCCCAGTCAGTGACCGGACCAAAGATTTTGGCGCAGAACAATCCGTCACGTTCCGGCTTGAACGTGCGGTAGTTGATGGTCTCCGGCTTAGTGACTTCCCCGTGAGACCACGAACGGATTTTTTCGGGACTCGCCAGGCTGATGCGGATGGAATCGAAATCAGCAATCAAACTGGCGCGATCATATGGGCTGCTGCGATACAAGGTGATTTCCTCCCTCCCCGGCTTTCACCGGGGACGCGCCTATGACAGTTTGGAACTGCCACAGGCGGCTGGATCCCGATTACGGAATACTGCTAACCTTCTTTGTTGCCGAGACAGAGCACAGCATGCTGTACTCGTGCCCGGCTGCTGGCACAAAAGCCAGCATTTCGCTTCTAGTCGGCGGCCTTCTCTACCGGCGGCTTTTGACGCTTCATCAACTCCACGTCGAGGCACAGGGACTGCAACTCTCGCACGAGCACGTTGAACGATTCTGGCACTCCCGGTTCGATGCCGGGCTCACCCTTGACGATCGCCTCATAGATCTTAGCGCGGCCATAGACGTCGTCGGACTTCGCCGTAAGCAGTTCCTGCAAAATGTGCGCGGCGCCGTAAGCTTCCAGGGCCCACACTTCCATTTCACCGAAGCGCTGTCCGCCGAACTGTGCTTTACCACCGAGCGGCTGCTGGGTGATAAGGGAGTACGGACCGATCGAGCGAGCGTGGATCTTGTCGTCCACCAAGTGAGACAGCTTGAGCATGTAGATGTAGCCGACCGTGATTGGTTGATCGAACTGGTCTCCGGTCATTCCGTCGAACAGGTTGATCTTCCCCGCATGCGGCAAGCCTGCGACTTCCAGCAAGTGACGGATTTCCGGCTCGCGCGCGCCGTCGAACACCGGCGTCGCAAACGGAATGCCTTCGCGGAAGCCCTCGGCGAATTCCAGCAACTCGTCGTCTGAGGACTTCTGCAGCGATTTCCAGATGGCGGTGTCGCTGAAGACTTCGCGATACCAGCGGCGAATTGCTTCGGCCCTGTTTTCCTTGCTGAGAAGGCGCTTGAGGCTGTTGCCCAGTTCCTTGGATGCCCAACCGAGGTGCGTTTCCAGAATCTGTCCGACGTTCATACGTGACGGAACGCCGAGCGGATTAAGAACGATTTCCACGGGAGTGCCATCCGGGAGATACGGCATATCTTCCTCAGGAACGACCCGGGCGATGACGCCTTTGTTCCCGTGCCGGCCGGCCATCTTGTCGCCGATAGAAAGCTTGCGCTTCATGGCGATGTAGACCTTGACCAGTTTGATGACGCCCGGAGGAAGCTCGTCACCCTTCTTGAGCTTTTCCTTGCGCTCGTCCGTGATCTTGCGCAGCACATCGATCTGGCGTGAAGTCATCTCTTCGATTTCTTCGATCTTCTCGATGAGCAGCGGATCGCGTTCATTGAGCTTCAGGCGCTTCAGGTTGCGCGTGGAGATCTTTTCGATCAGATCGCGTGTCAACTCGGTGCCCTTGTTCAACAGGCGCTTGTTGGTCTTCTCGTCGTGCAGGTCGGCTTGCAGAATCTTCCCGCCGAGCAGGTCTTCTAGACGCTTCAGGCGCTCGTCAGTGAGGATGCGGATTTCATCGGCCAAGTTCTTTTCCAATTTGAACACTTGCGAGGCTTCGATGGCCTTGTGGCGCTCGTCCTTCTCTCCACCCTTGCGAGTGAAGATTTTGACGTCAACGATGGTGCCCTCGATGCCCGGCGGGCAGTACAAGGATGCGTCGCGAACATCGCCGGCTTTTTCGCCGAAGATGGCACGCAAAAGTTTCTCTTCCGGTGTCAGCGTGGTTTCGCCCTTGGGAGTAACCTTGCCCACCAGAATATCACCTGGCTTCACCACCGCGCCGATACGGATCACGCCGCTTTCGTCGAGGTTGCGAAGGAACGACTCACTGATGTTGGGGATGTCCCGGGTAACCTCTTCGGGCCCGAGTTTAGTATCGCGGGCTTCGATTTCGTACTCCTCGATGTGAATCGAGGTGTAATAGTCGTCCTTGACCAGCTTTTCGCTGACCAGGATGGCGTCTTCGAAGTTGTACCCCCGCCACGGAACGAAGGCCACCAGCACGTTGCGGCCGAGACCGAGTTCGCCGCGATCGGTGCAAGGGCCATCGGCTAGTACTTGCGCGGTCCTAACGCGATCGCCCACGCGAACTAGCGGCTTCTGGTTGATACAAGTGTTCTGGTTCGAGCGCTTGAACTTGGTCAGAGTATAAATGTCCGCGCCAACTTCACGGCTCAACACGCCAGAGTGATCGCTCTCAACGCGAACGATGATGCGTTCCGAGTCGACCTGATCGACGATGCCGTCGCGCTTGCAGAGCACAACCGCTCCCGAATCGCGAGCGGTGACGCGCTCCATGCCGGTGCCCACCAGAGGTGCTTCGCCTCGGATCAGTGGCACGGCCTGGCGCTGCATGTTCGAACCCATCAACGCGCGGTTCGCATCGTCGTTTTCCAGGAACGGGATCAAGCTGGCGGCCACCGAAACCAACTGTTTCGGCGACACGTCCACGTAGTCCACTTCGTCGCGATGCTTCAGGACGAAGTTGCCAGCTTGGCGGCAATTCACCAGTTCCGTGGTGATGCGCAGCTTGTCGTCGAGAGAAACGTTGGCCTGGGCGATGACGTACTTGTCTTCTTCCCAGGCAGAGAGATAAAAGCAGTAGGGCTCATCCACGACCTTGTGGCGCTTCAACTCTTCGTTTAGCTCTTCCACGCGGTCGGCTTCCACGATGTCCCCGGCCTTGAACTCGCTGTCGCCGGCATTGACGATCTGAACATAGTCAACGATCCGGCCGCCTTTCACGCGCCGATACGGCGATTCGATGAAGCCGTAGTCATTGATGCGGGCGAAACAGCTCAGCGAGCTGATCAGACCGATGTTCGGACCTTCCGGTGTTTCGATCGGGCAGATGCGTCCATAGTGCGTCGGGTGCACGTCGCGAACTTCGAATCCGGCGCGTTCACGAGACAACCCGCCGGGACCGAGAGCGGACAAACGGCGCTTGTGAGTGATTTCGCTAAGTGGGTTGGTCTGATCCATGAATTGGCTGAGCTGCGAACTGCCGAAGAATTCGCGGATCGCGGCCATCACCGGCTTGGCGTTCACGAGGTCGTGCGGCATGGCGGTGGACATTTCCTGATACACGCTCATCTTTTCCTTGATGGCGCGCTCCATGCGGACCAATCCAATGCGGAACTGGTTTTCGAGAAGTTCACCGACGGCGCGGACTCGGCGATTTCCCAGGTGATCGATATCGTCGACCACGCCGATGTTCTTGCGCAGCTTGAACAGATACTTGATCGCGGCGACGAAATCGGTGGTGTCGAGCGTGCGATTATCGAGAGGTGTATCGAGGCCCAGCTTGATGTTGAACTTCAAGCGCCCAACGCGGCTGAAATCGTATTTTCGCGGGTCGAAGAACATGCCGCGGAATAAGTTTGTGGCGGTTTCCAGCGTCGGCGGATCGCCAGGACGCAGCTTGCGATAGATTTCGATGAGCGCTTCTTTCGAAGAGCGGATCGAGTCCTTGTCGAGCGTGCGCGAGAGCACCAAGCCGATGTCGTCGCGTTCCGGGAAGAATACGTCAACTTCTGTAATGCCGGCTTCGGCAAAGGTCTGCCATAAGTCTGCGGTGAGCGGCTTGTTGGATTCGAGCAGGACTTCGCCGGTCTGGCGATTCACCACATCCGCGACGCTGTAGGCGCCTTCCAGATCCGGCAGGGCCGCGCGAATCTGGGAAATTTTCGCCTTGATCAGTTCCTTAAACAGCGTTTCGGTGATGCGCTTGTGCGCGCCAACGATGACTTCTTCCGTTTTAGGATTGCGGATTTCGTGAGTCAGCTTGCGATCCACAATGCCCGGCGAAACGTTCCAGAACAATTCCTTGTCGCGCAACGAGAGTCGTTCCACCTGATAAAAGGTGCGAAGGATTTCCTCGTTGGACTTCATGCCCAGCGCGCGAAGAAAGATGGAGCCCAGGAACTTGCGCTTGCGGTCGATGCGCACGTACAGAATGTTCTTGGTGTCGTACTCGAATTCCACCCACGAACCGCGATACGGAATGATTTTACCTAGAAAGTAGCTGCGGTTGTTGGCGCTTTCGAAGAAGACGCCCGGCGAACGATGCAACTGGCTGACAATCACGCGTTCCGTGCCGTTGATGATGAATGTGCCGTTGTCAGTCATCAATGGAATGTCGCCGTAAAAGACTTCTTGTTCCTTGATGTCTCGAATGGTTTTCGCGCCGGTGTCGGGATCCTTATCGTAAATGGTCAGACGAATAGTGACCTTCAGAGGCGCGGAATAGGTCATGCCGCGTTCTTGGCACTCGTTTACGTCATATTTCAATTGCATGGCAACAGGGTCGCCGCACTTATTGCAGAAAGTAGGCGTGTTCTTGTTGAACGTGCCGCACTTCTGGCAGACCACGTCGCCGGTCTGATATGGATTGGTGACTACGGAAGCGCCGCAATTCCGGCAAGTAGCGCGGAGGTGGTGCAGGCCCTTCAGGTTGCCGCACTTACATTCCCAGTTACCGATGGAGTAGTCCACGAATTCAAGTTGCGACATTTCGCGGAAGTCCCGAATCGGAAACACCGAGGTGAACACCGATTGGAGCCCGCCGTCTTCCCGCTCGCTTGGCAGAAGATCCATCTGCAAAAAGCGCTGATAAGATTTCTTCTGGACTTCGATCAGGTTTGGGATCTGGATGGACCCCTGGATTTTTGCGAAATCCAGTCGCTGGCGTTCCCGAACATGGTGGTTGCTATTGGACATGCCTGATTTACCTCATTCCCTTTTGGGCAGGGTACAGAAACATCTCAAAAGACACTAAACCGTTATGCCGCACAGCTTGCCCAAAGCCGTCCTGCACACGGTTAGTGAAGGTCCCCGAAGGACCCATCGAATTGTAGACAAAACCGGCCGTAGCGTTCGTACTAAATTCCCCTGACGCAGTCCGCCCCGACCGCGCCGATTGTGAAGCCCGGACCTATGGGATGCCGGCCGAGTTGTGGCCGGCACACCATTACTTGATCTCGACTTTAGCGCCTGCGTCTTCGAATTTCTTCTTGATCGTGGCCGCCTCGTCTTTGCTGACGCCTTCCTTGACCGTCTTCGGCGCACCGTCAACGAGATCCTTCGCTTCTTTCAGGCCGAGGCTGGTAACCTCGCGAACAGCCTTGATGACGTTGATCTTGTTGCCGCCCACATCGGTGAGCACGACGGTGAACTCAGTCTTCTCTTCCACCGGAGCCGCCGCGCCACCTGCCGCACCACCGCCGGCTGCCACCACTGTGGCAGCCGCTGCGGATACGCCAAAGGCTTCTTCCATCTTTTTCACAAGATCCGACGCCTCAAGAAGCGTCAGGCCCTTGATTTCTTCCAGGATCGTTTCGACTTTCGACATGACTGCTAGTTCTCCTCTCAAATTTTCTAATTCAAATTTCAAAACCTTGGAACCTCGGCGGGCCGGGCCCGCTTAGCCCCCGAGCCCTACGAACTAAACTTTTCGGCCTTTACCGCTTCGCTCACCGTTACGGCAAGGTTGCGAGGCAGCGCGTTCAGCGCCATCGCGATTCGCTGTGCTGGTGCGTTCAGCAGGAACATGATCTTGCTGATAAGTTCTTCCTTAGACGGCATGTCCGCCAGTTGCTTGATCTCCGAAATCGAGATTACTCGGCCCTCTACTACCCCAGACTTGAACTGAAACGCCGGAACGTCCTTAGCAATCTTGGTCAGCGCCTTCGCCAGCGCCACTGGGTCCGTTTGTGTATAGGCGATTGAATGCGTGCCCTTAAGATTCTTCAGCACGCTTTCCGCAGGGGTGCCAGCTCCAGCCAGTTCCGCAAGCGTGTTTTTCACCACTTCGTACTTGCCCCCGGCTGCCTGCACCGCACGTCGCAACTTGGTGTCTTCTTCGACGGTGATGCCTTGAAAGGTAGTCAGAATGACCGTGGAGACCTTCCCTAGTTCGATCTTCAGCTTGTCTAAGTCTTCCTGCTTTTCACTTTTCTTCTTCATGATCTCTCTGCCTGTTCCTTCGGCTTATGCCGCTGTCGCCAACGTTTCTGCTTCGGCGAGATCCACAGTGATTCCCGGACCCATCGTGGAGGTTAGCGTGATGCGCTTGACATACTTGCCCTTTGCTGCAGAAGGCTTGGCTTTCACAACCGCATTGATCACAGCGTGAGCGTTTTCCGCCAACTTAGGTGCGTCAAAATTGATTTTGCCAATCGGGCAATGCACGATTCCCGCCTTATCCACTCGAAACTCCACCTTGCCGGCTTTGGTTTCCTTGATGGCCTTGGTCACGTCTGCCGTTACCGTACCGGTCTTTGGATTCGGCATCAGTCCGCGTGGGCCCAGCACCTTACCGAGCTTACCGGCCGAACGCATCATGTCTGGAGTGGCGATCACCGCATCGAAATCCGTCCACCCTTCCATGATTTTCTGCACCATGTCGTCGCCACCTACGAATTCGGCCCCGGCTTCCGTGGCTTCCCGCTGTTTGTCGCCAACCGCCAGCACCAGCACCCGGACGGTCTTGCCCAGTCCATTCGGTAGAACAACCGTTCCGCGAACGACCTGATCGGAGTGTTTCGGGTCCACACCCAGATTGATCGCCAATTCCACGGTTTCGTTGAACTTCGTATGGTGCGTCTGCTTGATCAGTTCTGCCGCTTCCGCGAGCTTGTACGGCCGCGCCTCCACTTTCTTGCGGGCGTTCTCTACGTGTTTTCCTGACTTCTTCATTGTGCTGCCTCTGCGATCCCTGGCGCCTGTGACTCCCTAGGCTTCCACGACTTCCAGACCCATGTTGCGCGCCGTACCCATCACGGTGCGCACCGCCGAGTCGAGATTGGTGGTGTTGAGATCGACAAGCTTGATTTTTGCGATTTCGACTACCTGCTTCTTCGTTACCTTGCCCACTTTGTTGCGGTTTGGTTCCGGTGAACCCTTGGCAATTCCCGCCGCGCGCAGCAAAAGAATCGAGGCTGGTGGCGTCTTCAGAATGAACGTGAACGTGCGGTCTGTGTAGATCGTAACCAGCACCGGGAAAATCATTCCGTCTGGTTCTTTCTGCGTCTTGGCATTGAACTGCTTGCAAAAATCCATGATATTCACGCCATGAGGACCGAGCGCAGTACCCACTGGCGGCGCCGGAGTCGCTTTACCAGCCGGCAACTGTAACTTAATCGTTGTCTGTACCTTTTTTGGTGGCATTTTCCCTTACCTCATCCCTAAATTCTTTGCCCTGAGTCCAAACCCGGGCAATTAACCCAGTTTCTCGACGCTCGCAAAATCCAGCTCCACTGGAGTGGAGCGCCCGAAAATCGTTACCGAAACCTTCAACCGGCTGTGGTCGTTATCAATTTCCTCCACCACACCATTGAAATTCGCAAACGGTCCATCGACGATGCGAACCTGCTCGTTCCGTTCGAAGACCACCTTTGGCTTCGGCCGATCCATCGGCGTATGCACGCGATTGATGATCGCGTCCACCTCAGATTCCGACAGCGGCGGCGGTGCTGTGGCCGAACCCACAAAGCCCGTGACACGCGGAGTGTTGCGCACGATGTGCCAGGTGTTCTCGTCTAGATCCATTTCCACCAGTACGTAACCGGGATAAGACATCCGGGAGGCCACGGTTTTCTTTCCGCCTCGCACCTCCATCACCTCTTCGGTAGGGATCAGCACCCTCCCGATCTTGTCCTGAAGATTGAAGGCAGCGACACGGCTCTCCAAGCTCTCTTTGACCTTCTTTTCGAAGCCCGAATAGGTGTGAATGATGTACCACTGCATTGACATAAGTCGTTTCGCCTTAAACGTGGAAATAGTGGAGCAGTTGGTCTAAACCCTTTTGCGCGAGCCATTCCACAATGGCCAGAAAAACTCCAAAGAATGCCACCGTGGCGATCACCACACCCGTCGTGGAAATTACGTCTTCGCGATTGGGCCAGGTCACCTGCTTCATTTCCACTCGAACATCGTGAAGAAAATCGCGGGTACCTTCGATCGAGCTGGTTACCTTGTTGACCAGCGGAAGATTCGATCCGCCTTGAGATTCATCGTTCATTTTCACCGCCCGCGTAGCCATAACCTGTTCACCCGCGCGAACCGTAGTCCGCGTCCTTCGAAAATTTCTGGCAGGGGAGGAGGGATTCGAACCCCCATACCCGGTTTTGGAGACCGGAGTCCTGACCGTTGGACGACTCCCCTTTTCCTGAGCCCATCCTTCGGGCGAAGGGTCTACCCGCCGCCTTCCCGATGAGCTCTAACTTCTTTTTCCGGCTCCAGCCTATTGAAACCCCCATCCGCCCTATTGATTGAGATCCCTCGCCTATCCTGGTGCGGATATTCTCGGGATGACATCGCGCGAAGCTTATTTGGCCTCTTTGTGATCCGTGTGCTTCCGACAAGCGCGGCAAAACTTCTTGGTTTCCAAGCGGTCGGAGTGCTTCTTCTTGTTTTTGGTGGTGGTGTAGTTTCGATTCTTGCACTCACCACACTGCAAAGTAATGATTTCGCGCATTTCTCAATTCCTTTTTAGCTAAGGCCAGCCGCTAAATCCGGCCGCCGCTGAATGTTACTCGATGATTTCTGTAACCGCGCCGGCACCCACAGTGTGGCCGCCTTCGCGAATCGCGAAGCGCAAGCCCTTCTCCAGAGCAACCGGTGTAATCAGCGAAACTTCGCAGCTTACGTTGTCGCCCGGCATCACCATTTCCACGCCTTGTGGCAGCTTCACGTCTCCAGTTACGTCCGTGGTCCGGAAGTAGAACTGTGGACGATAGCCGGTGAAAAACGGCGTGTGGCGCCCGCCTTCTTCTTTGGTTAACACATATGCTTCGGCCTTGAACTTGGTGTGCGGTGTGATCGAGCCCGGCTTGCAAACCACCTGGCCGCGCTCCACATCGTCTTTTTCTGTGCCGCGCAGCAACAAGCCAACGTTGTCGCCCGCGATGCCCTCATCGAGCAGCTTGCGGAACATCTCCACGCCGGTGACCACCTTCTTCTGCGTGGCGCGAAAGCCCACGATTTCGATTTCCTCGCCCACCTTCACCTTGCCGCGTTCCACACGGCCAGTAACCACAGTTCCGCGCCCGGAAATCGAGAAAATATCCTCAATTGGCATCGCGAAAGGTTTATCTATGTCGCGGACCGGCAGTGGCACATTCGCGTCCACCGCGGCCATGAGTTCCAGGATTTTCCCCTCCCACTTTTCGTCGCCGTTCAATGCCTGTAGCGCCGAACCGCGAATCACCGGGACCGAGTCCCCGGGAAACTGATAGCTCTTCAGTAGTTCGCGAACTTCCAGTTCGACAAGTTCGAGCAGCTCCGGGTCCTCCACCATATCGCACTTGTTCAGGAACACCACGATGTACGGCACGCCTACCTGCCGCGCCAGCAGAATATGCTCGCGCGTCTGTGGCATCGGTCCGTCCGTCGCGGCCACCACCAGAATCGCGCCATCCATCTGTGCTGCGCCGGTGATCATGTTTTTGATGTAGTCAGCGTGCCCCGGACAATCCATGTGCGCATAGTGCCGGTTGGCGGTTTCATACTCCACGTGCGAAACCGCAATGGTGATGCCGCGCTCGCGCTCTTCCGGTGCGTTGTCGATCGAATCGAACGCGCGGAAAGCCACCTTCGGGTTGTGCTTGTTCAGCACCTTGGTGATCGCTGCCGTCAGCGTGGTTTTGCCATGGTCAATATGCCCAATGGTTCCGATGTTCACATGGGGCTTACTGCGCTCAAATTTCTCCTTAGCCATATGCCTTCATCCTTTGCGCAAACCGTCTTTCCGAATCGCGGCTTGTGCAGAACTTGGAGCGGGGGACGGGATTTGAACCCGCAACCATCACCTTGGAAGAGTGAGACTCTACCGTTGAGTTACCCCCGCCCTGATGGAGCCCTCGACCTCATCCCTCTGCTGAATCACAGTCCCTCTCGGGAACTCAGCAATTACTGGAGCCTGGGACCGGGATTGAACCGGTGACCTCGTCCTTACCAAGGACGCGCTCTACCAACTGAGCTACCCAGGCCGAACCCGATCCTCCAAAAAAACGCCAGTTTTGCGACGCACTATTTCTAACCGGCTGTCCGCCGCGTTTGTTGCCACTTTCGAACATCTCATCCGCGATTATCGTGCGGTGATGTTGCTTCGTCCCTTGCACAGCACTGTCAGCGACGCACTTCTTCCATCTGCCGCTCGCAAAAGATCGAATCCTGGTGGACGGGGAAGGATTCGAACCTTCGTAGCCCGCAAGGAGCGGCAGATTTACAGTCTGCTGGTTTTAGCCACTCACCCACCCGTCCGCGAAGCTGTCGACACAAACGGCGCGTCGTTCTTACAAAGCGTCCTGTCTATTGGAGCGGTGAGCGCGAAAACACAAAATGGACTCGTGTCCAGAGACACCAGCCCTTTCATGTTAACATGCCTGGATCGCTCCGCCTCACTCCCACTGCCAAAATATGGTGGAGCTGGCGGAGGGAATTGAACCCCCGACCCTCTGATTACAAATCAGATGCTCTACCAGCTGAGCTACGCCAGCGCTGCTCAAACCAAGCAAGAATAGCAGATTAGGCACAATAATTGCAAGAAACGGTGGCAAATGGCCCCACAAATCGGCAAACACACTCTGTGGAAAAGCAGGCCTCTTTTATTCTGTGGTCACAGCCATTTAAGTACTTAAAATACAATTGGTTATCACTGATCGCGCGGTTGCACCACCTTACATAATCCACAGCTTTCCACCGCCAAAGTGGTACTCTCTACTGATTCCCTCAATTTCCTCGCGCCTTGACACAGCTAATGCGAGAATACAGGGGAGTTTTGGGCCGCCCGCGAGCACCTTCCAGACCAAGATGACCAAGAAATCTATTTTACTCATTGCGTCAAGTGTCGCTGCTCTGTTCCTTGCCGGATTCTTTATACATCGTTGTTATTGGCGCACGGGAGATTCTCCTTCCGACCGGGAACGACTTCTCTCCATGATGCCCGGGGATTCTACCATCGTGGCGTATGTGGACTTGGCGCAATTCCGCTCCTCACCATTTCTATCCACGTTGTTCCGCTTCGTGCCAAAGGCTGCGCCCGATACCGAATATGCAGAATTCCTGAAAATGACCGGCTTCAACTATGAAACCGATCTGGATCGGGTTGCCTTATCCATAAATCGGCAATCACAACCTTTCACCGCATTCGCCGTCGCCGACGGAAGATTCGATCGCAAAAAAATCGAAGCGTTTGTGTCGCGCTATGGATCGTTGAAGACAGCTGAAGGGAACACCTTGTTTGCCGTTCCGTTGAACGGTTCGAGTCGCAAAGCATATCTTACTTTCTTAAATAGTGGCCGCGTCGCTTGGGCAAATGACCCTTCCTATTTTTTCCAACAAAAGCATCGTGGCTCATCCGCGGATTGGCGTGACCATTTCCTTCGGGTAGCGGGAACCCCGATTTTTGCCGTACTGCGACAGGATTCAGATGGGGACATACAATTAACTGCGCAAGCCCCTGGTGGCTTTCAATCCCCGCAATTGGCCGCGTTATTAAACCAATTGCAATGGGTATCCATCAGTGGGAAGCCGGAAGGCGATTTCCTCCGCGTGGTGGTGGACGGAGAATGCGCGGCGGAAACTACTCAGCGCCAGTTGAAAGATGTACTTGGCGGCCTGCTGGTTTTGGCGCAAGCCGGATTGAATGATCCGAAGACTCGTAGAAGGCTGGATCCTGCGTTGCGCTCGGCTTATTTGGAGTTGCTCCAATCTGCTGACATTCAATCGACAGATCTCGGCAAAGCCAAATCTATTCGCGTGGTTTTCGATCTTACGCAGAAGCTATTAGAAGCCGCGCCAGACACGTCCTATGTGACGCATCCTGCTCAGTCGACTCATTAGACATAGCGGAAGATAGAACGGAATTTAGTCTCCGGCCGGAAGACCCTTCATATAGCGCCATGGATTCACTGGTGCGTTGTTGACACGAACTTCGTAGTGCACATGCGGCCCCGTCGAACGCCCGCTGATACCTGTATAGCCGATTACTTCGCCGCGTCGCACGTGCGTACCGGCAGCAATGGCGTACGAGGATAAGTGGGCATACAAAGTGGTAATTCCAAACCCATGATCAACCACGACCACCCGACCGTAGCCCGTGTGAGTTGTTACTGCAGTGACGATGCCATCCGCTGTGACGTGCACTGGAGCGCCGTAATCCGCGCTTACGTCCACCCCAGTATGAAAGGCGCCTTCACCAGAGAACGGGTCGAGGCGCTCACCAAACCCGTCCGTGATGTGACCGATGACTGGCCAAATCGAAGGCGTGTAATTAGAATCCGCAAACGACATCGCTGGCATCAATCGCAACCCCGAGAACGAGGTCGTAATCGCAGAGGCGTTGCGCATCAAGAACGAATATTGCTCCAAGGAACGATCGAACGCATCTTGCGGCGTTGCCGCGCCGTCCACCTGATCGAACGCCGCGGGATGGTAGCGCAGCACGCCATAAGTCTCTGCCACTTCAGTGGCAAGTGACTGCAGAGAATCCAACCTCTGGTTGGTGTTTGTTACGGTCGTTTGCAGTTCACGATACTGCTTCTTCAACGTCTCCTGGTCGTGCCGAAGGGCGTTATAGTTCCCAACTTTCCATAGCATCCGGCTGTAGGAGCCGACTGCTGCGGTGACCGTAATACTCCCGATTATCGCTAGCGCCGCAAGGCCATGCAAAATGTAAGCCGGAATGATCATCTTCCGGAGCTGTCCGGGTGTTGACGCAATATAGAATGTGTAATTCTTGCTGCTGATCACGACTGGGTCCCTCAGACTGCTTGTAGTTCCCTAAAATCAAAACTGGAGTACGGGTTGATGTCGTTCCCTGTCCCCGCACGATTGAACAATGACCGTATCGGTCTGTGTGAACCGTGAGCCTTGGTTCGCAATTAAGGGAATATTAGAATTTGTAGGTTCCGCCGTCAACCCTGTATTTCTTGTATTTGGGACAGCCTTGCAAAAGCTGTCCGCTGTACGATCGACCAGCTAAGCTGAATAATTGAGCCACTATGAAACCATCCACGAATGAGAACGCTCTGGTCTCGAAAATTGAGCGAAAGTTCGGCTCAGCCCGCTCCCACGCGCTTCTACTGTCTTTCGGGGATGACGCAGCCTTATGGGCACCCACCAAAGGGAACACGACGGTCCTCACGTGCGACTGGTTTCTCGAACGCACCCACTTTTTGCGCGATAAACATCCCGCGGATTCCGTGGGTTGGAAATCTTTGGCGCGTGCTGTCAGTGATATCGCCGCTATGGGTGCTATGCCGAAATGCTTTCTATTGAGTTTGGCGCTTCCGGCCGAACTAACGGGCAAATGGCTGGACGAATTCCTCCACGGGTTGCGGCGGGCTTCCCGGGCGCTGCACTGTGAATTGGCGGGCGGCGATACCACGCGGCGTAGCACCGTGCTCATCAGCACAGCGGTAATTGGCGAAATCGCCCAACGTAGCGCAATCCTTCGTGCCGGCGCTATCCAGGGCGACGCGATTTACGTGAGCGGCACTTTGGGAGAAGCCGATCTGGGCTTGCTTTCACTTCGCCGCAGGCGCGGCCTCGCGCGTCCCACCAACGACGCGTTGCGAAAACACCTTTATCCCCGTCCGCGTCTGGAACTGGGGCAGTGGCTCGCGAAAAACCGCTTGGCCACTGCGATGATGGATCTCTCGGACGGGTTGTCGACTGATCTACCCCGTCTTTGTGCGGCCAGCCGGGTCGGCGCGATAATTGATGCCGGGCGTCTACCGGTTACCAATCTGATTGGGATTGCCGACGCCCGTGGTCTCGCACTGCACGGCGGCGACGATTATGAGCTGCTGTTTACTGTCTCAAAGAAAAACACGAAACGGCTGCCGCCCCGTTTCCGCGGGCTGCCTTTAACGCGCATCGGTGACATTACTCTTGAAAAAAAGATTCTGGTCGCTGAGGGACAAAAACAGGTTCCGCTGCATTCTGCTGGCTGGGATCCATTTCGTTAAAATCAGCGTCATGGGCTCGGGGGCCCTGCCGTAGTAACTGGCTGCGATGGTGGTGGGCTGACTTTTTCTCTGGGCTGGGCGGGTGCCTCGTCTTCGGGAGCCGTGTCGGGCACGTCGGTGTGCACGTGATGTTCTGCGGCTTGTTCTTCCAGAGATTCCACGTTGGCAAAACTGGCTACCGGCAAGCCGGCCATGCCCTGTTGCATGAATTCCAACCAGATTGGCAGCGCGGCCTGCGCCCCGGTTTCGCGTTTGCCCAAGGAAATCTGTTTATCGTCGTAGCCCACCCAAACTCCCGCGGTAATTTGCGGAGTGAAGCCGATGAACCAAGCATCGGTGAAGTCCTGAGTTGTGCCGGTTTTCCCACCCGCGGGACGGCCAAGGGTTTTGGCCTTGATGCCGGTGCCGAACTGCACGACATCCTCGAGCATGGCGGTCATGGTGTGGGCAACATCCGGCGCGAGCACATCATGCACCTCGGGATGAGCTTCCTCGAGTAGGGCGCCATCGTAGCTGGTCACCCGCCGAATCATATGCGGGTCGATCCGGATCCCTTCATTGGCAAAAACCGTGAATGCCGAGACGTGCTCAATCAGGCGCATGTCCGCGGCGCCCAGCGCCAGCGGCAAATATGGCGGCAACGGTGACGTGATACCGAAACGCCGGGCCATCTCCACCACCGAATTGATCCCCACCTTTTCGGCTAGCTTTACCGCCGGAACGTTTCGCGAGCCGGCTAGCGCACGTCGCAACGTGATTGTACCTTCGAACTTTTCGTCGTAATTGTGCGGCGAATACGATTGCCCTCCACTGATCACTGTAAACGGCGAATCGACGATTGTGTCGAACGGGGATGCGCCCTTCTCTACTGCTGTTGAGTACACGTACGGTTTGAACGAACTGCCTACCTGCCGGAACGCCTGCGTCGCGCGATTGAACTTGGAATCTTCGAAACTGTAGCCTCCCACCATGGCCTTGATCTCGCCAGTGGCATTTTCGATGGCGATCATGGCGGCTTGAGGTGCAGGTTGTTGCTCCAGCTGCACGCGCGCGGTTGTCTCGCGTAATTCCTGAATGGACACCTGGATCAGGTCGCCGACCGCCAGAATCTCATCGAGTTTCTTGTGCCCAGTCCAGGCAATGTCAGCAGGCGAAAGCAGCGCTCTATAGGATCCGATTTTTACCGTGGCACTTTTCTCGTCGACGGCCAAAAGCAGTCCGCTGACGTAGCTGCCTTTTTCAATAGCATGGCGCCAGTCGTCGTCTTCATAGGTATCGAGCTGCCCTAAATTGTCTCTCAGGATGTTCGGCAACTTGCCCCGCCAACCGTGCCGCCGGTCGTAGGTGTGCAATCCATCGCGGATGGCTTGATTCGCCGCCTTCTGCATCTGAATGTTCAGAGTTGTATAAACGCGCAGACCTCGCTCGTGGACGGCCTCCGTCCCGTATGTGGATTCCAAATACTTTCGGATATCTTCAAAGAAGTAAGGCGCCAGGTCATTGCGCGGATATTGCAGGTGCAGGCCAAGAGGGGATTTGCGGGCGGCCGCTTCTTCCGCTGGGGTGATTTTCCCCTCCTCCATCATTCGGTAAAGCACCAGATTGCGCCGCGCCAGCGCCCGGGCCGGATCACCAAGCGGAGAATAGATGGGCCCGCGAATCATACCGGCCAGCAAGGCGGCTTGCTGCAGATTCAGATCGGTGACTGGCTTGCCAAAATAGAATTGCGCGGCAGCGGCAAATCCGTAATTGCCGTGTGCCAAGTACACCTGATTGGCATACATCGTAAAGATTTGCGGCTTCGTGTAACGCCGCTCTATCTGCAAAGCCAACAGTATCTCCTGGACCTTCCGCCGGAAACTGCGTTCGCTGCGATCCAGAAACAGGTTGCCGGCCAACTGCATGGTGATGGTGCTGGCGCCTTCGGCTTTGCGCCGTTTCAGAATATTGCGATACGCGGCGCCTGCAACGCGCGGGAAATCGACGCCCCAGTGGTCCTCAAAATGCTGATCTTCAATCGCGCACACCGCGTTGTACAAAACCTTGGGAGTCTGTTCCCAGGTCATCAGGATGCGCCGCTGCAGCGCGAAGCTCCCCACTAATTGGCCATCGTCCGCATAAATCTCGGTAACTACGTTCGGACGATACGTCTCCAACGCACGAATTTCCGGCAGATCGCTTTCGTAAACGAACAGCAACCCTGCCGCCGCGCCTAGCGCGATGGAGCAGAGAAGCAGAAATGCCAGCGCCACCCGGTCAATCAGTTTCCAGCCGCGCAGGCGTAGGGTTATGGGAGGTAAACTCAGCATGAAGTAAAAATTTTAGCGCAGATTCGTCAACCGTACCTGCCTAGGCAAAGGAGCAGTTTCCATCTTAAAAATCAGAGCGGCGAATAATACTTTTCTCCCCCGCAAGAACGGCAGAGTACGCGTCCGTCCCGAACCACTTCCCGCTTGAAATTGACGCCTTCGCCGCACTCCGCGCAAACGATACGTGGCCCTTTGAACCCCGGCAAATCTTCCGGTCCAATTTCCACTTTCACCCATTCTTTGGAAAACAGCACGTCATCGGGGAGTTGGGCATACGCTTTTTGCTGCCCTTCTTCCTTTGGAAGCTCGGGAAACAGTTCTTTCGCCGCTTGCTTGGAGGATTCCTTGGCGGCGATTCGAATAGCGCGCCCTGTTTGCAGATCACAGAACGTAGCCGCAACTTTCCCCCAGTCGCGAAACTTTAACGCGCGCTTACCTAGGCGGCAATTCGCCACCAGCGCCACTGCGTCGGTTACGCATCGGTCGATCTCTACATATGTCACAATCCGTTTGCGGTCTGCTATTGGATCGTCTATCCCAAGCTCCTTCATCCCCAACATAGCCAGCCGCACTCCTAATACCTGCCCTGCACAGATGTGTCCGTGGGTGACAGTGGCGAGATCAAGGTATTCGGCAAGCGACTTCATCTGCTGCACGCCCAGTTAACAAGATACCAGCGAACCAGCCTGCAGTCGGGGAACCGGGGCGACCGTTGAGCCTGGAGAACTGCTCAGCAAAACTCTAAAACGTTCAATCTATGTGGACTGCTCTGCTGTTGGGGCCGACCAAGGATGAGGTTTGCGGGCTTCCATAAAGGCAAACACGGTCATCAGCAGCGCGAGGAGGAGCAGCGACCCATCTCGCAGAACAGTTAAACCTGTCAACGGCTCTGGCTTCGCGAAGCATCCGCAATTTATGTCTAGGTGCAACGCGTAAGCACGCAGCACGGCCACGAAAAATCCACCAATCACCAGCGTCACCAGCGTTGCCCAAATCCGCAGTCGCCACCCGATCAGCAGCAACAATCCCACCCCAATTTCGATCCAAGGCAGCCAGCGCGCCGTTTGCAGTACCGCCCAGGGCGGAAGCATCTGGTACGAATCGATTTGCAATGCGAACAGCGACGTTGCTATTCGTATCGGCGGCCGCGGGTGCATGTCCCAGCGAATCATTTTGGCTAATCCCGCATAGACGAAAATTCCTGCGATGACGATCCGACCGAGCCAGATAATGAGACGGCGAACGGTGAATGGCGCGGATTGCATCATAAATTCCTTCTGAGCGGCGGCTTACTTGACCAGCTGATCCAGCAAGGTCTTCAACACATCGAAACTGACATAGCCCACAACCGGATAGGTCTGCCCGTCGCGCGTATGAATAATACTCGTTGGTGTCTGGGTTACCGGAATCGCTTGGCCAATTTGTTTATCTCTGTCCACCAACGACTGAAGCGTTCCTCCCTCAACCAACGCCTGCACTCTCTTCATCTCCGCAGGCGTCAACACCGCCGCGACCGTACCTTTCACGTCCCCGTTCGCTTCCCATTTCTCCTGATTTTCGAATAACGCCTGTTCGACAACTTCGCATTTGCCAATGTGCGCTGCGGCTCTTGAGTACAGTGCTGCTACCATCGAATAGGCATGCATCGGCAGCGGGAAATCGCGGTGCACCATGTACACCTTCACGGTGTCCACGTAATTGTCCATAACCCGATGGAGTGTGTTGGTGTAAAGCTGCTTGCAGGCTGGGCATTGAAAATCAGTGAATACTTCCATCACCACCGAAGCATTCTTGCTGCCGAACGCCTTGGTTGGATCGATGTCCTTCACGCCATCAACGGCGATGGTAACTTCTCCGACTTGCGAGCTGCGTGTGCTCTCCGACGGTGAGGACCTTTTTGCTGTCGACTCTTTGCCGGCGGGTGCGGCCACCAGGATGAGAGCACCGTAAGCGAACACAGCCAGAACCGCAACCGGGACAAGAATCAGCCGACGATTCACGGAATCCTCCGAGTCTAATTTCCCATCTGTAAATTCTTGGTCAGAGTATCACATTTGCATCCGACACTCGGAAGCCGATCCCCAAGGGGCGACCTCGTTTAGCCCTGGTGCCAAACGCTCGAAATAACAACTTTGGAGATCACCGTTTCCCGTGGGCCCCGATCGCTGAGCGGAAGGTTGGGGTTATTGCGGGCCGTCCATCCGACAGCCGTCGAGTGACGTCCCGCAAGTAATTCATGTTGTGTGGCTTACTTTGACTATCAAAGAACTTGACAATGAAACACTCAAGTTATATATTACTTCCTGTTTCGACTCGCGGACGGCCCACCTGGGCCTCCGCTGTGAAGCTTTGTAGGCTGCCTCCTCTCGCCCAAGCAGGCTCGGCGGTCTCAAACAGATTTTCGGCACAACATAAAAAGGACGGTAGCTATGAGTAAGATTATTGGCATTGACCTCGGGACGACTAATTCGGTTGTGGCCGTCATGCAGGGCGGCGAGCCGGTAGTGATCCCAAATCAGGAAGGCACCCGCACGACACCTTCGGTTGTGGCCATCACCAAGACCGGCGAGCGGTTGGTGGGCCAGGTGGCCAAGCGTCAAGCTGTGACCAACCCGGAAAACACGGTCTATTCAATCAAACGGTTCATGGGCCGGCGCTATGACGAAGTCAGCGAAGAGATGAAGCGTGTGCCCTACAAGGTGGTGAAGGGGAACCATGATGACGCCCGCGTGGAGATCGCCGGCAAGGTGTACAGCCCACCCGAAATTTCCGCGATGATCCTGACCAAACTGAAGAATGCGGCGGAAGATTTTCTCGGCGAGAAAGTGACCAAGGCGGTCATCACCGTTCCCGCATACTTCAATGACGCGCAACGGCAAGCCACCAAGCAGGCAGGCGAAATTGCCGGCATGGAAGTGCTGCGCATCATCAACGAACCAACCGCAGCTGCTTTGGCGTACGGGCTGGAAAAGAAGAGCGATGAGACTATCGCCGTGTACGACCTAGGCGGCGGCACGTTCGATATTTCCGTATTGGAAGTGGGCAGCGGCGTCGTGGAAGTAAAATCCACCAACGGCGACACCCATTTGGGCGGCGACGACATCGACCAGCGGATCGTGGATTGGTTGATCGACGAGTTCAAGAAAGAGCACGGCATTGACCTGGGTATGGACAAGATGGCGCTGCAGCGGCTGAAGGAAGCTGCGGAAAAGGCCAAGATCGAGCTGTCGCAGATGATGGAGACGGAAATCAATCTGCCGTTCATTACTGCGGGCGCCAGCGGTCCAATTCACTTGCAGCAGAAACTCACGCGGGTGCGCCTGGAGCAGTTGATGAACCCGCTGCTTGAGCGGTCCATGAAGCCGGTGCAACAGGCACTAGAAGACGCGAAGATGTCGCCGAGCGACATCCAGGAAGTAGTGCTGGTGGGCGGTTCGACGCGTATTCCCAAGGTGCAATCGCTGGTCAGCAATTACTTCGGCGGGAAAGAGCTGCATAAGGGTGTGAACCCGGACGAGGTCGTAGCTGTCGGCGCCGCGATTCAAGGCGCAGTGCTCGGCGGTGAGGTGAAAGATATCCTGCTGCTGGACGTGACCCCGCTTTCGTTGGGCGTGGAAACGCTGGGCGGTGTGATGACCGTGCAGATCCCACGAAACACCACTATTCCCACGCGGAAGGTGGAGACGTACTCGACGGCTTCGGACAATCAGCCGGGCGTGGAAATCCACGTGTTGCAGGGCGAGCGCAAATTCGCCAAGGACAATCGCTCCCTGGGCACGTTCAAGCTGGACGGCATTCCACCCGCCCCGCGCGGCGTACCACAAATTGAAGTGACCTTCGACATCGACGCCAACGGCATTTTGAACGTTAGCGCGAAGGACAAGGCCACCAACAAGGAGCAGAAGATCACCATAACCGCTTCGACCGGTTTGACTAAGGATGAGGCGGAGAAAATGCGCACCGAGGCGGAATCACATGCCGAGGACGATCGCAAGCGTATGGAAGAAGTGGAAGCGCGAAACCGGTTGGACGGCATTATCTATCAAGCCGAGAAGACCATTCGAGAAAATCGCGACAAGCTCAACGAGAGCGACGTCAAGCAAGCCGAAGTCGCTTTGGAAGATGCGAAAAAGGCGGTCAACGAAGGTGGCGTGCCGCGTCTCCGCAGTGCCGCGGAAAACATCGAGAAGTCGCTGCACAAAATGGCTGAAGAGCTGTACAAAAAGTCCCAGGCTAGCGGCGGCGAGCAAGCGGGCGCAGCCGGGGCGGGTGCTGCTTCTGGTGCGGCCGGCGGCAGCACCTCCGGCGGCGCCCAAAAGCCCGGCGACGTCATCGATGCCGAATACGTCGACGTCGACGAAAACAAGAAGCCGAACTGACAGTAACTAGCTAGCGATTCGTGACTCGCCCTGCGGGGAGCTGGTCATTAGCGACTTGTAAAGAACTAAACATCGTCTGTCTTGGACTGAGACTCCGCCGTTTGGGCCTCAGTCCTTTGCAGCGATTGGCATCGTAAGTATTTCCGGATTTGAGACTATGGCGACTAGCACAAAACAGGATTACTACGAACTTCTGGGTGTCTCCCGCAAAGCTAGCGCAAAAGACATTCGCAGTGCATTTCGTAAGCTGGCACGGAAGTATCATCCCGACCTCAATCCTGGCGACAAAGCCGCTGAAGAAAAATTCAAGCAACTGCAGGAAGCTTACGACGTACTTTCCGACACCAAGAAACGTCAGATGTACGACCAATATGGTTTCTATAGCGAAAATGTTCCGACCGGAGATTACGGTCCTCAGCCCGAATCGGGCCAAGGCGACAATGTCAATTTTGACTTTGGCGGGTTCGATTTCGGCGGCCAACAAGGTGCCGGATCGAGCTTCCGCGATCTCTTCGGTCAGTTTTTTGGCGGCAGGCGCGGTGGAGTAGCCGCAGAGCCGGAACACGAGCCCGGCGGCGACCTGGAATATCAGATTGAAATCGGCTTTTGGGACGCCGTGCGGGGGTCCGTACGAAAACTACAGATCACCCGGCTGGACACTTGCGAAAACTGCCACGGCACCGGCGCGGTCGGTTCGCCCCAAACTTGCCCCACTTGCAATGGCACTGGCTCCATTCAGCAGACCGCTGGCAAAATGCGCTTCAACGTGCCTTGCAACCGTTGCGGTGGAACCGGCAAGCTTTTTACCCCTTGCAAGGTCTGCGGTGGCGAAGGCCGCGTTCGAAAAACCGAAACCATTGATGTACGTATACCTCCCGGAGTGGCTAACGGTGGCCGTGTGCGCGTTCCTGGCAAAGGCAATGCTGGCACCATGGGTGCGCCCCCGGGTGATTTGTACCTGCGTGTCATCGTCCATCCGCACGAATTCTTTGAGCGTCGTGGCTATGATCTCCACACCAAAGTGCCCGTCACCGTCCCCGAAGCTTCTCTAGGTTCCAAGGTTGAGGTGCCCACAATCGATGGTCGTTCTCTTGTCCGGATTCCACCGGGTACCAGTAGTGGACGTACGCTCCGGCTCAAAGAAAAAGGGGTCCCACACGGCAAGAGCGGGGCGCGTGGCGACCAATATGTTGAGATTCAGATCGTCGTTCCCGAGCCTACCGACGAGCGCGTGCGCACGCTGATGAAGGACCTCGAGCAAGTTGCGCCAGCCGATCCGCGGAAAGATCTATTCGCGAAGGCAGGGGTTTAGTTATGCCGCCAAAGGTGAGAAAACGAGCAAAAGCCGGCTACATGATCAGCGCGGTTGCGGAAATTTATAATTTGCATCCGCAGACGCTGCGTTTGTATGAACGCGTGGGCTTGCTTAAACCTTCGCGGTCCCAGGGGAATACCCGATTGTACACGGATTCCGACCTGGAACGATTGGAAGTCATTCTGACCCTAGCGCGCGATATGGGCGTAAACCTGGCCGGCATCGAAATCATTTTGAACATGCGCGAGAAAATGATGGAGATGGAACACGTGATGGGTGAGTTCGCCCATGTAGTCCAGCAGGAGTTCTCTCGCATGGCTTCTCGAACAGAATCGAGGACCGCCAAAACCGCCATCGTGAGAGCCACTCCGCGCATTGTCAGGTAGACGGTTTCGAAACGAGAAGTCATCGAAGGACTGCGCAATTCACGATTTTTGTGCACAGATTTCCGCAGCGACTGTGATTGTAGCGGTCCATACGTGGCAGTAAACTGGTCTCATCAGCGTTCATCACGCTCCAAGCATTCCGGAGTACAAAGGAAAAAATGGCCAGAGAAGATTGTCCTCTATGCAGAGGCACGGGATGGAAGTTAGTGGCGCGAACGGATGGCAATCCAGGGGATATGGCTGTGCCTTGCCGATGCGGGATAGAGGGGCGCGCGGAAAAAGTGATGGAACGGGCGCGGATTCCCAAGCGCTATGAGCATTGCGACTTTGAGAGTTTTTCCACGGATATCGGGACGGCTCAGCAACAGCAGTCTTTGAAGCACGCCAAGCTTCAAGTGGAAGGCTTTTTGAGGGATTATCCAGCAACCGAGCAGGGGTTATTGTTAGAAGGCCCCTCGGGAGTGGGGAAAACACATCTGGCAGTTGCCGCCCTCAAGGAGTTAATCCATCGGGGCCACCGCGGGGTGTTCTGCGACTACCGGGAGCTATTGAAAGAGATCCAGGCTAGCTACAATCCCGCCAGCGAATCTACGGAAATGGGCATCCTGGAACCGATTCGTACCGCGGAAGTTTTGATCCTGGATGATCTAGGAGCTAGCAAGCCATCTGACTGGGTGAGGGATATTGTGAGCATCGTCCTGAATTCAAGATACAACGAGAAACGAGCCACGATTATCACCACCAATTATGTGGATAATCCCCAATCGGATGGTGAAACCACCAGACTACCAAATGGCAAATTGGTTGCGGCTATCCGTGACGATTCCCTAGAACAGCGAATTGGTAGCCGAATGCGATCGCGCTTGTTTGAAATGTGCCGCACCGTAGAGTTGAACGCCTCCGATTTTCGCCGTGAACGGACCCAAGCGGGACGGGCCAGAGCCTAGAACCAGAACGGTTCTCATCTGCGTCTCTCCTCTGCACGGACAGCGTGGTGAAGCACGATTCAGACGAATGTACGGAGCGCTAGTCACCGGAGGGTCGACGCCTATGCCGCTCCGTGAATATGGGTTCAGTCGCAAATTCGCATGGGTCAATGACTGCTTTGGAGTGTCCTGGGCATCTCAACCTCACATCGTCGCAGCACTCCGCATCCTAGTTGGATTGACAGGGAGTTTGCGCGGCGGTTATCCTTGCATGGGTGCTCGGGACGAGGAGCTCCCCTCGTCTTGGCAGCATCCAACTGAATCAGACCGAGTTACTTCGTTGCAGTCCGCATCTATACTGCCCGTTGTAACCCTCCTTGCATTACCCCGGTAGGGATTCCGCAAGGATTGACCTGACCAAAAACAGGGATGAACATCCCGGAGGCGACCCAAACATGACTTCTTTTGACAATGAAAACCCCGTATCTTCCACCGCTGCTGCACCTGCACCCGTAGCCGAATCGCCGAATTTGCCAGAAGAGAATAAAACCGCCGAACCTCAGGTGAGCGGTCCGAATGTTTCTGTGTCGCAAGACCCTGCTCCGTCGCAACCAGTCGAGGCCGCGCATCAGGCCGCGGAGGCCCACGCGCAAACGGTCGCTGCGGACGCGGAGGCTGCCGCTGCTGCAGAAGAAGCCGCTGGCGCAGAGGAGATGAGCAAACTCATCGAGCAGTACAGCGAACCGCAAGAAGCTGCGTCACAAAACGAAATTATTGAAGTTAAGGTCGTCGCTTACACCGAGAACGGTGTCGTGGTGGACTTGGGAGGCAAGACGGAAGGTCTGATCCCGGCGGCGGAATTCCAGGAATCCGACATTCCCCGGCCTGATCCCAATTCCACCATTGAAGTACAGCGCACCGGAGAACACAAAGACAGCTTCGTTGTTGTGTCGTACTTGAAGGTTCTGCGCCGCCGGACTTGGGAGCGAATTGAGGCCCAGTTCAAGGCCAAAGAAACCATCAGCGCCAAGGTGGTAGATCGCATCAAGGGCGGCTTGGTCGTTGATATCGGTGTCCGCGCATTCCTGCCCGGGTCGCAGTATGACATGAGGCCGACCGCGAATCTCGACGGTCTAATGGGTACCAATGTTGATGTTCGAATCACCAAACTGAATCGTCGCCGCGGCAATGTAGTAGTCAGCCGCCGCGCGTTGCTCGAAGAATCGCTGCACGCCAAGCGCGCCGAATTGATGGAGCAGTTGCAGGAAGGCCAGGTGGTTCACGGCACGGTGAAAAACGTGACCGACTACGGCGCCTTCGTAGACATCGGCGGTTTGGATGGATTGTTGCACTTGACCGATCTCAGTTGGGGGCGCGTCCGTCATCCCAGTGACGTAGTGAAGCCGGAGCAAGAACTCGATGTGGTCGTGCTGAAGTTCGATAAGGATAAGCAGCGCGTCTCTCTCGGCCTGAAGCAGTTGATGAAGGATCCGTGGATCGATGCGGCGGAGCGTTATCCGGCCGGTGGCAAGTACAAGGGCAAGGTGGTCGGCGTGGTCGATTACGGCGCGTTCGTTGAACTCGAGCCGGGCATCGAAGGCTTGGTGCATGTGACTGAGATGAGCTGGGCCAAAAAACCGACGCATCCTTCCAAAGTTGTAAAGGTGGGCGAGGAAGTCGACGTGGTGGTGCTCGACATCAAACCCAGCGACCGCCGCGTTTCCCTGGGTATTAAACAGGCTCAACCCGATCCCTGGTTGCTGGTCGCCGAGAAATATCCGGTCGGCACCGTAGTCACCGGCAAAGTCCGTAACATCGCCGAATTTGGCGCCTTCATCGAGATCGAAGATGGATTCGATGGCTTGGTTCACGTCAGTGACGTTAGTTGGACCGGCCGTGTCAAGAATCCTCACGAAGTGTTCAAGAAGGGCGAGCCAATCACCGCGAAAGTCTTGCGCATCGATCCAGAGAATCGTCGCGTGTCCTTAGGTATGAAGCAGGTCAACGACATCTGGGGCGATTGGTTCAAGTCCCACCGTGTCGGCGACATCGTTCGCGGCAAAGTCTCTCGCATTGCCACTTTCGGCGCTTTTGTTGAACTCGGCGATAACATTGAAGGCCTGTGCCACAACACCGAAATCGAAGAGCGTAAGCGTCGCGACGAAGGGTCCTCCAGTTTCCGTCCGACTACCGGCCCGCTCAAGAGTGCCGGACCACTGGAACCAGGCAAAGAATACGATTTCAAGATCATCAAGATTAGCCATGACACGCGACGGATAGGTTTGAGCTATCGCGCGGCCGTTCGCCAACAGGAGCGTCGGGAGATTGAACAGTATAAGACGTCTAAGTCCTCATCGACCGCCACGATTGGCGACGCCCTGAAGCAAAAACTGTCGTCCCGGTAGTCGCATTGCACGAATTCTCGACTCCCCAGGGCATCCGTTAACAAAAGTCATTTACCTGCGGGTCGTTTTAATGATAGGAAGAGGATCATCCAGACAGGCGATGCTCCTCTAAGTCGCCTTGCTCCAAATGCTTGTGGGTACGGCTGAACACCAGATCGAGTGGAGAGGCTCGGAGATGACAAAGCAACCGACATTGACTAAGGCGGACCTCATCGAGGAAGTTCTGCGCGTTACCGAGCTCCCTCGCAAAGAGTCCGAGACTATCGTCGAGACTATTTTTGAAAGCATCATCGATGCCCTTCAAAAAGGTGACAAGATTGAGATTCGCGGCTTTGGGAGTTTTCGTACCCGCCAGCGCCGCGGTCGCGTCGGGCGCAACCCTAAGACCGGCGAAAAGGTCGAGGTTCCCGCAAAGAAGATCCCTTTTTTCAAGCCCAGTAAGGAATTGAAGGACTTCGTCAATACTTCCGAACCGGCGGCCCCGCCCACGAGCGAAGCACCGCCGGCATAAATTGCCTCCGAAGCTTTCGCTTCTCCGAGCGCGCCCCGATTTCCTCGGGGCGTTTTTCTCTCCCAGGCCTTTGCTGAGAGATTGCGTATCAATGTACGCGGCATGCGTTATGCTGGGTTCGAAACAGCGAGTGAGGCTTTCCGACGATGGACTACCTTTGGACACCCTGGCGTTATCAGTACATGGCTCAAGTCAATCAGGGCAATCCGCCGGAATGTATTTTCTGCGATGCCCTCCAACGCACCCGTGACGAGGAGACCCTGATCGTCTACCGTGGCGAGCAAGTCTTCATCATCCTAAACCGTTTCCCCTATACCTCCGGCCACGTCATGATCGTTCCCTACGCCCACGTTGCCGAACTGAAATTGTGTGAACCCGGAGCGTTGGGAGAGATGATGGACCTAGCCCAGAAAGTGGAGGGTGTATTTTTGCGGGAATATACCCCCGACGGCATGAATTTGGGCATGAACCTGGGCCGGGCGGCTGGAGCCGGCGTCACCGGCCATTTGCATCTGCATGTGCTGCCGCGCTGGATTGGCGACTCCAACTTCATGACGGTGACGGGTGAAACCCGTGTGCACCCCGAGGAGCTAACTACAACCTACCAGCGAATCCGAAAAGCTTTAGCACCAATGAACTAAGAAGTTGCGCATTAGCCCCGATCCGTTGGCGGCTGTAACTGGGCAGGAGAGCGATAGTGAATCTGGAATTGAGTGAAGAACAACAATTACTGCAAAAGAGCGTGAGGGAATTCGCGGAAAGCGAAGTCCGCCCGCTGGCCAAAGAGCTGGACGAGACTGGCCATTTTCCACGGGAACTGTTCAAGAAGGCTGCGGAACTCGGTTTGGCCGGTGTGGCGTTTCCCGAGGCGGAGGGTGGCGCCGGTTTCGACCATGTGGCCTACACAATCGTCATCGAAGAAATTTCGCGCTGCTGTGCTTCCACAGGGGTAATTCTCAGCGTTCAGAATTCACTGTTCTGCGACCCAATTCACCGTTTTGGAACGGAACAGCAGAAAAAGAAATTCCTGCTGCCGTTCACGCGTGGCGAGAAAATCGGCTGTTACGCGCTTACAGAGCCTCAGGCTGGCTCGAACGCTGCCGCCCTGCAAACCAAAGCCATGAAAAAGGGCGACAAATATGTAATCAACGGCACAAAAGCTTGGATCACCAACGGCGGCGTAGCGGACGCCGCGATCGTGTATGTGAACACCGATCCGGCGAAAGGTGAAAAGGGCATCACCGCCATCGTGGTGGAGAATGGCACAGTGGGATTTAAGGTTGGCAAGGAAGAGAAGAAGTTGGGGATCAATGCCACCGCTTGCAGTGAATTGATTTTCACCGATTGCGAGGTCCCTGAAACGAATCGCATCGGCAACGAGGGCGAAGGGTACAAAGTCGCGCTTTCCACTCTCGATGGCGGAAGAATCGGAATCGCGTCTCAGGCCACCGGCATTGCGCAAGGCGCATTTGAAGCAGCACTCAAGTGGGCCCAGGAACGCATGGCATTCGGGCATCCGATCGCTCAGTTTCAAGCGATTCAGTTCATGCTGGCCGATATGGCCACGGAGATCGATGCGGCACGATTGCTAGTGCGCAAGGCGGCCTGGAAGCAGGACAGCGGAGGAAGATTCAGTCTGGAGGCCGCTACCGCCAAGCTCTTTGCCAGCGAAATGGCCACTCGCGTTACTCACAAGGCTATCCAGATCCACGGTGGTTACGGATACAGCCGTGAGTATCCTGTGGAACGGGCGTACCGCGATGCACGGATCACGGAAATCTATGAAGGCACCAGCGAGATCCAGCGATTAGTGATTGCTTCTTGGGTTTTAAAATCTTAGCCGCTCTTCTGAATGCCGCTTGGGCGCTGGTTTGTTCTCCGTAGTATTCTGACGAGGTGTTAGAACTCGACTCTGGCCTGGAATTTACCCCCGGAAACGACACGGAATGTTTCTCCCTGTTACCGGCCAAACCGGCAGTCTGCCTTGTTTCGTCTCGAAAAGAAGCGGCGGAGCCGTATTTAATTCGTGCTGCAGATTTGCGGCGACGATTGCTGCGTCTGTTAGGTCCTCGGGATCCCGCAAGCAAGCGGTTGAATCTGCGCGAGTTCGCACATCTAATACGTTATCGGCAGACTGGCTCGGCCTTCGAACAGGCGCTCACCTACTACCAAAACGCAAAACTGATTTTCCCGCAGCGTTACCGCGAACTGATGCGCTTGCGACCTGCTCCGGTTTTGAAGGTGAACCTGCGCAACGCCTATCCCCGGTGTTTTGTCACCCGCCGTATTGTGGTGAGTGAACGAGGTGAACCCACCTCAGGCGTCTACTATGGACCATTTGCCTCGCGCCGTTCCGCGGACGCGTTCGCCGAAAGGATGCTGGATTTTTTCAAAGTGCGGCGCTGCCAGATTAAGATTCGCCGCGATCCTGAGTTTCCCGGCTGCTTGTATTCGGAAATGAAGATGTGTCTGGCCCCATGTTTTGCAGGTTGCTCGAAAGAGGAGTATGAAGCGGAAGTGAACCGGTTGGTGCAGTTCCTGGACACCAACAGTTTGTCTCTACGTGATGCCTTGGCGCAGGAACGAGAGACGGCCAGCGAACGCTTGGATTTTGAGAAGGCTGCCGCCGTCCATAAGAAGCTGGAAAAGCTAGATGACGTTCTTCGTGGCAAACCGGACATTTCCCGCCGCATTCAGGATCTCGATGCCGTCATCCTTCAACGTACTGTCGACGAACACACCATCGCCTTTTTTGCGGTTCATGCTGGCCGGTTGGCCGAGCCTTTTTATTTCAAATTCGGCGATGCTGCAAAACCCGCTTCCGCAGAGGAGACCGTTCGTGATTATCTTGAGCGTGTCGGAAATGCGGCGCTGTCTCCAAATTCGAATGTCCGGCAAAGTGCAGCGGAATTAGGCGATCATCTGGCTCTCGTGGGGCGCTGGTTTTTCAGCAGTCCACGAGAGGGCGAGATTTTCTTTCGCGAAAAGGAGTGGCCCTATCGCAGGATTCTACGAGCCTGTTCGCGCTTGCTTGCGCCTAAAAAGGATGAAGCGAAATAGACCGGCGTTGGCGATGGAAAAACGCAAACTGAGGAGACCAAATGAGCCGCAGAGCGACACAGGAAGGCACCAGGCGATACGCAGAAAAGTTCCGCGGAGATGCTGCCGAAGGGCACTTCCGCCAGGCCCAGGATCTCCTGGTTTCCTCTTTGGGAATCGGTACGTATCTCGGCCAGTCCAACGATTCGATCGATGCAAGTTACACCGCGGCGATCGTTGCCGCAGTGGAATCGGGCATCAACTTGATCGATACTGCGATCAACTACCGTCTACAACACAGCGAACGGACTATCGGCACTGCACTGAAAGTTCTCGCCCACAAAGGAATCTCTCGCGACGAAATCGTTGTTTGTACCAAGGGTGGCTACCTCACGCCCGACGGCTCTATGCCTACGGATCCCAATCGATATTTTTTCGAGGAATATCTCCAAAAGGGTATTTGTTCAGCCAAGGACATTGTGGCCGGTGGCCATTGCATGACCCCACGTTTCCTGCAGAACCAGTTAGCGAGAAGCCTCAAGAATTTGCAACTAGAGTGCATCGACGTCTACTACTTGCACAATCCCGAAACTCAGCTTACAGAAATTCCTCCCACAGAGTTTCTAAGGCGCGTTCGCGAAGCCTTCGAGTTACTGGAATCCGCAGTGGCGCACGGCCACGTCCAGTTTTATGGAATGGCCACCTGGAACGGTTTCCGCCAGGATAAGTCTGCTCGAGACTCAATGCAGTTGGAGCAACTCGTGGCTGTCGCCAAAGAAATCGCGGGAGACAACCATCATTTCCGTTTCGTCCAACTGCCGTTCAATCTGGCGATGACTGAAGCACTGACCCTTGGTAACCAGACACAGTCTTCGGAGCAGAAAACATTGATGGAAGCCGCAGATGCGTTGGGCATTACGTTGATTGCCAGTGCGTCGCTCTTGCAGGGCCAGGTGGCACAGAATCTGCCACCCTTTGTCGCCGAAGCTTTCGGCCTACAGAACGACGCGGAACGCGCACTGCAATTCGTGCGTTCGGCACCGGGTATCACCACGGCCCTGGTAGGAATGTCGCGCACAGCACACGTGGAAGCCAATACCCGTTTGATTGCGGAACCTCCGGCTGGCCTCGAGCAGTTCAGCAAACTTTTTTCAAGGGGAGAGCGGGCTTAATTGTCGACCCAATTAGAGAAGCCTGTTCTTCGCACTTACAGTTTGTGGAGTTCTGGGTGACGTTCCAGCAACCACGCAGTAATCGCCTTTTCGACTTCACCCAGATGTCCGGTAAAGAAGTGATCCGCATCCCGCACGAATACAACCCGCGCGTCGCCTCCCATCGCCTTCATCATTGAGCGGACCTTCTCACTCACCCCGTGTTCATCATTACTTCCTTGCACAATCAGCTTGGGTTTATTGCAACTATCGAGATACGTGAAATCCGAGCTGTTCGCCGGAATTCCCATTCCAATTAATTCGCCCACTCGCGCGTCTGCACAACCGACTCGCAATCCCACCCAGCACCCGAAACTGAATCCGCCCACTAGTAACGAAGCTTGTGGAAACTCCTTCGCCAGAAAATCGATGGCTGCTTGTACGTCGCCCCGTTCTCCGAATCCCCGATCATGTTCTCCTGCGCTCAAACCCGCCCCGCGAAAATTGAACCGCAACACCGGAATGCCCAGCGCGTCCAGCGATTTCGCGGCTTGGTACACCACCTTGTTGTGTAATGTCCCCCCAAACAGCGGGTGCGGATGGCATAGAACCGCAGCGAGCTTGGGCGCATCGGCGCGGGTAGGTGTCCACAGGATCGCCTCGAGCCTCCCCACTGGCCCTTGCAGAAAGAAATTTCGAGAATCGTGATGAATTTGCATGCAAACCCAAGAAGTGTGAGACGAGTGTAGCCGATTCCACCATCCTACACGTCACGATCTTTCTTATCTCGAACCCATAATTTTTGAGTAAATCGTTGCTGCCAACAACATTATAGGACCTTTTGCACAGAGGCAGTTCTAGTCCGCCCAAGACGTGGAATCGCGAGTACTAGAGCTAAATTTCGTGCATTTCGCGTTGCAGTTTGTTCGCGCGAATGTTACTTTCGACCCCGTTAAGCCAAGTCAGGGGGCCCGCATGGGCGATTTGTCCGATCGGCGCGAGGCAAGGCGTTTTGTCATGACCCTGCCGGTTCGTGTTCTGGCGCATGATGCAAACAGTCCGGAACTGCGCGCCAGCACGCGCGACGTCAGCTATCGGGGACTTTATTTCCTCACCGAAGCGCGATTCGAAGACGGCAGTGAAATCGATTTTATCTTGACCCTTCCTCAACAGATGATCGCTGCAGGAGATGTCAATATTCGTTGCCACGGGAAAGTGGTTCGGATCGAGCCGACAGATAACGGCAGAACCGGCATCGCCGCAAGAATCGACCGATATGAGTTCGTTCCGGTTCGCGCTCCTGCGGCCTGAGCTCCGGCCCGCTCCATTTCGTCTGGCGTGAATCTTTTGCGTAAAATGGTTAGATAGAGTCGCACGATGCTTGACGGCTGTGACTCTGGGGGAATTGCTATGTACCACTACGATCCGAGACAAGCGCTTGACGAATTGCAGGAGGAAGCGCTGCTTCCTCATCCCGTCAGACTCCGTGACATGATCCTGCGGAATCAACTCGGCCCACAGGACGCCCAGTTGCTCAATCATGAATTTCAGGAATATTTGACCCGTTTCGGCGAATTGCAGAACCTCGCTCGCACCATTCTGGAGAAGTTATCTTCCTGCCATCGCAAGGCTGCTTCTCTGTGATCCGTTCATGAATCAAAGCTCGATCGAGACGTGCGGTACACGGTCGAGGATGTTCTCTACCTGCTCCGCGCTCCCCGCATCAATGTTCGAACTCTAAAATTATGAGACGCCATACCCTGCTCATCGATGCAGACGATACCCTTTGGGAGAACAATGTTTTCTTCGAGAAGTTAATCGAGGACTTTATCACCCTCGTCGAGCCCTGCGGGTACAGCCGCGCTTACATTCGTCACATCCTCAATGAAACCGAGCGTAAGAATATTCGCCAGTATGGCTATGGAGTTCGCAGCTTCGGCCGGTCTCTCGAAGAGACCTATCTTAGGCTGGCGGATCAGATGTCCAAACGCGAAGTACTCGCCGAGATTCATAATCGCGTGGTCGAACTCGAACGCACGCCGCCCAAGATTCTCGACGGGGTGCCGGACACACTCGCGTATCTGACCAATCGTCACCGCCTGATCCTGTTCACCAAGGGGGAGCCCGCGGAACAGGCCGCGAAAGTTGAGCGTTCCGGGCTGCAGGGCTTTTTTGAGGCCATCGAAATTGTCGGCGAAAAAGACGCCAAGACCTACACGCTCCTCGTAAACAAGCACAAAATCGTGAAAACTCAGGGATGGATGATCGGCAACAGCCCTCGCAGCGATATCAATCCTGCAATGGAAGCGGGATTAAACGCTGTGTACATCCCCCACATAAATACCTGGCAACTCGAACATGAAACCGTTGTGTCCGGCTCGGGAAAACTGGTGATCTTGCCTTCGTTTCGCGAATTGCGTAACCATTTCTAGCGTGCCTGGCGTTCACAATTTTAAGTTCGGAGAACTTGATTGGCACAAACCACCACTCTTAATGTAGCTGTTATCGGTGCCGGCGCTGTAGGTGGTTATTTCGGCGGCATGCTGGCTCGCGGCGGCGTTCCTGTCGTCCTGATCGGGCGCCCGTCCTTTGTCGACGCGGTTCAGCGCTCCGGCCTGAAACTCGACTCCTTGCAGTTTCAGGATACTGTTCACCCGAAGGTGTCTTCGAATCTTTCCGCTGCCGCCGGTGCCGATGTTGTGCTTCTTTGTGTGAAGACTACCGATACCGCCACCGTCGCGAAGCAATTAACGCCAATCCTTGCCCAGGATTCGCTGGTGGTTAGCTTACAAAACGGGGTAAACAACGCTGAGGAGATTCGCGCAGCTTCCGGTATCGACGCTTTGCCGGCCGTGGTGTATGTGGCCGCTTCGGTTCCCATACCTGGAACTGTGAAGCATCTTGGTCGTGGCGATCTCGTTGTCGGTCCCCGAAACGCACCAACCCAAAAGATTGCTCAACTATTTGAATCTGCGAAAATTCCTTGCCGCATCTCCGAAAATATTGAAGGCGAGCTTTGGACCAAGCTCATCTGGAATTGCGCCCTCAACGCGGTTTCTGCTCTAGGTCGCGTCACCTATGGACAGATGATCGCCAGTGAGGATGCAAAAAAAGTAATCGAGACTGCCGTATATGAGACTCTCGCAGTAGCTCGGGCAAAAGGTATTCATCCACCAGGTCTCGATGATCCTCGAACAGCGCTCGCCGGTTCTTTCAAAATCGCTGAACAGATGAGCCAGACCCGCTCTTCCACCGCGCAGGACTTGGCTCGCGGGAAATACACTGAAATCGACTCCCTGAACGGCTACGTGGCGAAACTGGGCGGCCAACTCGGCGTCCCCACGCCGGTCAATCATACACTCTATACGCTGGTGAAACTTTACGAGTCCGGGTTTTCCGCCAAACAATAATCGCTAGTTTACGGCTGTTCGGGAGCGTGGAACGGAATGTGCACGATCGCCTCTATCGCGACGGGCTCACCGTTTTTCGTTGCTGGGTTGAACTTCCAGTGGCTGAATGCCTCGATGGAGTTCGCGTCGAGCGTTTTATCCAGACCGCGTACCAGTTGAATACTGTCCACACTGCCATCCGCGCGAATCACTCCGTAGAGAATCACCTCACCCTGCACGTGCTCCTGAATCAGATCTTGCGGGTATTTGGGATCGATCTTCCGGAGAGGATTCGGTGCGTTTACAACATCCGTCGTGCGGCGCGTGCCAGCCAAATGCAGTTCGGAAAAATGGATGATCCAACTGCCGGTTGCGCTGTTCAGGTTGGGCATATCGACGTTCATCGAATACACGCGATGCAAAGAAAAAACCTGTTCGGGCGGTGCACCGGGCGGCAACGTCGCGAAGTTCGGAGGACCGGTGCGTTCCGGTGGATCTTCGTCTGCATTCGGGTCCGGGCGTTTGTAACCCTTCGGTTCTTTCGGCAATGTCAGCTTTACCGCTCCACCCAAACCGGAAACGCCAGCATTCGGTTTTGGACTCCCGCCGCTGATACTGATACCTACTGGACTCGTGCCCGCCGCATCTCCGGAATTCGAACCAGGTCCACCACCCGCCGAGTTGGATGGCGTTCCTGATCCTCCCGGCCTCCCCGAACCGTTGCCTTCCGGAGATATGGCCACGCGAGCGGCCAGGTTTCCGTTTGGGATTTCGACCACGGGAGCAGGCGGGGCGGGAGCCGCCGACAATGCAATGATCGTAGCCGCAGGCCCGCCTGCCGCGCTGTTCGCACTAGTTACCACTTCTGGCGCCGGAGCGGCTTCGCCGTTTTGTGCGCGCAGCCCCACACGTGGTACCGAGCCAGCGTTGATTTCGAGTTGCGGTTTTGCCGGAGCGTCGTGAATCTGCGCAAGACTCATGTCCGCCGGACGCGTCTCTAGATTCGGTACGTCGGGCGCCGGCGCATCCGTCATCGCGACCCTCTTGACTGCTTTGGGGCGCAGCTTGGCTAAGGTTTGCTCGCTAATTTCCAAACGCGGCCGCGCTGGCGCCGCAGGGCTGGCTAGCTCAACCATGTTCGGAAGTGGCGGGACAAATTTTGGCGCTTCCATTGGTGCGGCGGTATTCACTAACGTTTGCCGTGGATGCGTAGGTTGGGACGGGTCAGTGAAAATACGTTGCCGGGGATGAAACACATCCGTGTTTTCCACGGGGGGTGCTCCCGGCGCCGGTTTCGGTACAGCCGCATGGTGCGCCTGTTTCGGAACGTCCAACAGCGGCAAATCCTCCACCGGCCCAGACCAGGTTAGCTCCGTGTTATCGAGGCTGGACACATGTTTCGGTGAGATCGGCAAGTTCGGCCAGGGCACCACAAAAAACACGATATGCCACAGCGCCGCCGCGATTATCGCATTTAAAGGTATTCGGCGCGGGATCCGGCAATCTACGAATATATTGTCTGCCGGTTTTCCTTTAGGTACCCGCGTCCACCGCAAGAAGGCTCCGAGTTCGCTGAAAAAGTTCTGGTGAAAGCTGTTCCACGCGATGCTCAGGTTCGGCAGTCCCTTCCCGGGCAAATACACCGGGATTGGGTAGATCTCGTTTTGCCCGAGCAAATCAAACGGATTGACCTTAAATCGATGAAACATTCCTGGTCCATTATATCGTGCTAGCCTCAGACTACTGCCCTGATGGAGAGTATTGCTAGGTCCTGACACCCAGCACCAGAACCTACAACCATAGATGAGTAGGTGTCCCCTAGGGTTTACTCGGTTCCCGCATGATGAATTGGCGTCTTTTTTGCCATTCGATAGAAGCTCAGCGCACCGTCCCCCTGGCTCGCTACGCGAACGCGCTCCAGGCTCTCCACCGCTTCCGGAAGACGGAAATTGCGCCGATGCTCAGCAATCACTAGGTCTCCTTGCTCAAGCAGGTTAGCGGAACCGGCAAACATCAACACCCGATCGTATTCCGCGGCCTTATCGTACGGCGGATCGAGAAATAAGATAATCTGCGCTGCCTCGGTTCTCGGTTCTCCTTCGACGTCCGGGGAAGCTGGCTGTACCGGTTGCCGCCGTGCCGAGAGTTCTTCTTCGAGGATTCTCAGGCCATGCAGGACATCCATAGGTAGCACTCGGGTTCCTGTCTTCACGCCGAGCGATTCGAGATTCCTTCTAATCAGGTCCGCTGCCTTTCCGCTTTTTTCGATGAATGTCACCTCTGCAGCACCGCGGCTCAGTGCCTCGATTCCTACTGCCCCAGTCCCAGCAAACCCATCGATAAACCGGGAACCGACCACCAAGTTGCCGAGAATATCAAACAGCGTCTCCCTCAGACGGTCGCTGGTCGGGCGTAGCTCCAGGCCCTTTGAGCTTTTCAGTTGGCGGCTTCGCAATTTGCCTGCAATCACCCGCATAACGATTACCCCTAACCGATCCTGGCAAGGTGATAGCGTCTTTGCCATTCGCCCGGTAGCACCCGCAACACCTGCTGCAGGGTGTCTTTCTGGCGCTCTTCGGCTAACGCGAATGCTTCCTTGCGGGCCAGTTCCAGCAGTTCGCGGTCGCGCAACGGATTGGCCACTTGGAATCCCAGTTCTCCAGATTGCCGTGTCCCGAAGAATTCTCCGGGCCCGCGCAACTGCAAATCGGCTTCAGCAATCTCGAAACCGTTGCTCGTTCGCACCATCGTTTGCAGCCGCGCCAACCCTTCTTCGGTCAATCGGCCTGGCGTCACCAGGATGCAGTGTGATTTTTGCACCCCGCGCCCAATCCGCCCTCGTAATTGGTGTAACTGCGACAGCCCGAATCGTTCCGCATGTTCGATTACCATCACCGTTGCGTTCGGAACGTCCACACCCACCTCCACTACCGTGGTCGTCACCAAAATGTGCACTTCGTTTCGCCGGAATCGCTGCATCACTTCATCTTTCTCTTCACTGGATAGCCTCCCATGCAGCAATCCAACATTCAGTTTTGGAAAAACTGTCTTCGAAAGCCGCTCATACTCCTCCACGGCCGCTTTCAATTCCAACTTTGACTCTTCGATCACCGGATAGACCACATAGGCCTGATGTCCGGCTTCCACCTCGCGCCGAAGCGATTCCCACACCCCCGGAAGATGCGATTCGTTGGTCATTCGTGTTGATATCGGTGTGCGCCCCGGCGGTAGCTCGTCGATCACCGACACATCTAAATCGCCGTATAGCGTGAGTGACAATGTCCTCGGGATCGGCGTCGCTGTAAGCACCAGGACGTGCGGTGCATGCCCGTGCGTCGCTGCCTTATCCATCAATTTCTTGCGTTGCAGCACGCCAAACCGATGCTGTTCGTCAATTGCTACAAATCCCAATCCCCGGAACTCTACGTTTTCTTCGATTAGTGCGTGCGTGCCAATCACCAATTGCGACTCACCGCTTCGAATGCGCTCGCGAGCAACCGCTTTTTCCGTCGTTTTCATCCCGCCGATCAATAATTCCACCCGATAGCCACCCGGAGCCAGAATCCGCCGTGCCGACAGATAATGTTGCACAGCAAGGATTTCAGTTGGCGCCATCAGCGCTGTCTGGCATCCATTCTCTATCGCAATAACGGCAGCCTGCAACGCCACGATCGTTTTCCCGCTGCCTACATCTCCTTGCAGGAGCCGGTTCATCGGCACAGGACGTTCCAGATCCGTCGCTATTTCCGCCAGCACACGTTTCTGCGCGGCCGTCGGCTTAAACGGCAGGATTTTCTTCAGCGCCTCCCGAATTTTGTCTTCGCGCACTCGAAACGGGATCGCGTTTTCTTTGCGCACTGCTTTACGGCCCAACGCCAGGCTGAGCTGATATAGGAAAAACTCCTCGAAAATCAGTCGGCGCTGGGCGGGCGAACGAAACAGATTCAACGCATCCAACGATTCTCCCGCGGAAGGGAAGTGGGTCTGGATCAACGCATCCCTCCGCGACGGGAATCCCAAGCGCCGCCGCAGTTCCGTCGGCAAGATGTCCGGAATCGATTGATCCAGATCCTGCAGCGTGGCGTAAATGGCCCGCCGGATCTGCCTCGTCCCAAACGTGCCGATCGCTTCGTACACTGGTACAATCCGCCCCACCTCCGTCGAGTCCACTTTATCGCCACTGATTGGTTCAATCTGTGGATTGACCATTTCTCGTCGTGCTGGCCGTAGCTTATCGATTTCCACTTTTCCATGGAGGACCAGTTCCTGCCCCGGCTTCAAGCGGCCCTCGAGATAACCACCATGAAAAAACTTACAGGGCAACGATCCTGTGTCGTCCTGCACCAGCAAGTGGTAAATCGCATCGCGGCCGTACATTCCACGCACCGCCTGCCCGCTCATTACCCGCGCGCGCAAAGTGTAAGTGCAATTAGGTTGCACATTCTTGATCTTCGAAAAGTGGATGCGATCCTCATAACGGAATGGCAAGTAATTCAGCAAATCTTCCAGCGTGTAAATGCCGCGTTCTGCCAGCAGTTCCGCCCTCTGCGGACCCACTCCCTTCACCATCTGAACGCTTGTTTGGAGTCCGGTGCTCATCACTCTATTCTTTATATCATCCTCCAGTAAGTTGCTCCTTTCGTGAAGCTTGCGTCCATGCCTTGCGACCGATAAAGTGTCCCTTCAGGCCCGACTTGCTCCGGGAGGCTCTCTTGCCAGACGATCGTTTGACCGGTTCGGACAAGCGCGCATTAATCCTGTGGATCCTTTTCGGCATTATTGGAGCCCTCTTCGCCCAGAAATTTTTCTTCCGCGCCTTCCCTGAAGCTTCCGTTGATTTCAAGGTATCCCGCTCCGACGCTCAATCGCGTGCAAAGCAATTTGTCGAAGGCCTCGGACAAAATCTTTCAGGCTACCAATCCACAATCGTCTTTGACGTCGACGAAAACGCCAAAACCTACCTGGAGCGCGAACTCGGACTGCAACAGGCCAATCACCTGATGTCCACCGAATTGAACATTTGGTATTGGGACGTGCGCTTTTTTCGCCCGCAACAAGAAGAGGAGTTTCTCGTTCGGGTCAATCCCGCGGGCAAAATTGTTGGCTACGATCACAACATCCAGGAAACCTGGGCTTCGCAGTCGCTGAGCCGTGATGATGCGTTGTCCGCGGCACAAACCTACATCCAATCGAAGCTTGGTCTCGACCTGAACCAATGGGAATTTCTGCCTGCCGAGGCCAACTCTCAGATTCGCCCGAATCGCGTCGATTGGTCCTTCACCTGGCAGTTCAAAGATTTCAAGGCCAAAGACGCCCCTTATCGCATGCAAGTCGGTGTACAAGGCAGTCGCATCGGAGACAGTCAGCAATTCTTGCAAGTTCCCGAGGCCTGGATTCGCAGCTATCAGCACCTCCGTTCCACCAACAGCCTTTACGAAGAGCTTGCTCTCGTTCCCTATGGATTTTTGTTAGGCGCCGCTCTTTGGTTGGGCATCCTGCTTTGGCGCCAGGGCAAGACTTCCTGGGCCGCGGCGCTGCAGATCGGTGCGGTTGTAACCGTGCTCTATTACTTAATGGAGCTGAACGAATGGAGTTCTGTTCGGGCCGGATACGACACTCACTTCACCTATGCCAGCTTCGTTTTTCAAAAACTGTTCTGGATGCTCTTAGCGGCGGTTGGCACTGCGTTCACTATCAGCCTGGTTTATCCGGCCGCTGAACCCCTCTACCGGGCGACTCAACCAGGAAAATTGCGCCTCCCCCGCGCGTTTACCTTCCGGGGAATTTGTTCCAAGGAATTTTTCTGCGCCGGAATCGTCGGTATATCGCTCGCGGCTGCGCATATCGGCTTCATCGTTGCCTTTTACCTGGTTGGGACTCACTTTGGAGTTTGGGCGCCGCAGGACATCAATTTCTCCGATATCGTCAACACGCCCTTTCCCTGGATTGCTGGTGTGGCCATCGGCGTTTTGGCGGCTACCAACGAAGAGTTCACCTTCCGCCTGTTCGCTATTCCGTTCCTCCACAAGCTGACCGGTTCGCGCGTACTTTCGATCATTCTTCCCGCGTTCTTCTGGAGTTTCCTGCACAGTAATTATCCGCAAGAGCCCGGCTATATCCGGGGTATCGAAATTGGAATTATGGGAATGGCCGCGGGCCTGGTAATGTTGCGCTGGGGCATCGTAGCTACACTCATTTGGCATTACACCGTAGACGCTTCCCTGGTCGGCTTGCTCCTAATTCGCTCCGACAACTGGTACTTCAGAATTTCCGGATTGATCGTCGCTCTCGCGGCTGTTGTTCCCGTGGTCCTTTCTGCGGTGCTGTACCTGACCCGCGGCCACTTTGAAAATGTGGACGATCTCCTGAATCAGGCCGAACCTGCCCCGGAAATTGTCCTTACCCGTCAGGCGCCTCGGGAACAAACTGCCGTCACCGCACACCGCTACGAGGCTCTCACCACCGGTACCCTCGGTTTTCTGGCCGTTTGTGTGTTGGTAGGTGGCTTCTTCGCGCTGCGCCTCAAACGCGACCACATTGGCGATTACCTGAAAATCTCCGCGGATCGCGCCATCGCCACGCAACACGCCGACGCTGTCATGCGCGAGCACCACCTAAATCCCACCAGCTATCGCAAGGCCGCCGTAATGGTGGACACGACCGATCCCGTCGCCAATGAATTCCTGTGGCGGCGCATGTCCGTTGCTCAAATCAACGATATTTATTCCCAGCGAATCCCCGGCGCCCTTTGGCGCGTACGCTATTTCCGCGATTCGCAGCCCGAGGAGTTTGCCGTCACTTTAAAGCCGGACGGCTCCGTTCACGCCTTCTGGCATACCCTCGCTGAAGACACCAAGGGCGCAAATTTGACCAAGGATCAAGCCGTATCGATTGCGCAAGATTATCTCACTCAGACGAAACACCTCGATTTAACCGGCTGGAAACTAGTCGACGCCAATTCCGACAAACGTCCGAATCGCACCGACACCACATTGGTCTGGCAACAAAATACTCCTCTCGACCCTGAGAACTCCGACGCCAAGGATTCTTCCGACCACGCTTATGCGCGCATGAGCGTTACAGTGCTTGGAGACGAACCTGTCGACTATCACATATTCATAAAAATCCCCGAGGAATTCGCGCGGCAGCAAGGTGAGCAAACCTTGCCTCGAATCCTGATGCGCGTCGGCCAGATCTGCTTAGCCTTGGGCCTGGTCATCGCTGTTCTTGTCTATTTTTTCAAACGTCTCCGCGGGCAACCCCCAGTTCACGTTCCTTGGCGGCGTCTGTTTGGCTGGGGCCTCGCGGGCTTCGCTGCTGTTGCGGCCAGTTTTTTCTTTGGCCGCGGAATTCCCGGATTGCTGGAACAATATCCCACATCGATACCACTGCGCATTTTCTTCGCAACCGCCGCTATCGGCATTTTTCTCCTCGGTGCACTTTTGTTGGGATTAATCACCCTCTTGTTTGGCTTAGCTTGGTCCTTCGCCGCTCGGGCTTTTGGCGAAGAGCAGTTGCCGTCTTGGGTGGGTATGCCGGAACAATATTACCGCGATGCCTTTTGGATTGGAGTGGGCGGCACAGGTGTGCTCATTGGATTGCGGCAGGTGCTGGATTATGCGTCGGCGTGGTGGCCCACCTTGCATCGCGGCATTCCGGCTAGTTTTGGTCAATCGTACGATGCGCTTGTTCCGGGACTGGGCGTAACCGGCGGCGTCATATTTCGTGCCCTTTTGATCACCGGAATCGTTCTCCTCGGCGGCGCCTTCCTCGGCGCGGAGCTGCGCTTACGTTGGCTCCGCCTCGTGCTCTTTTTTGCCATCGCCATCGGTTTGGTTACGACCTGGGGATCCCCTGCCGACTTTTTGAAGCAATTTCTGATCTCGACCATTTCCTTAGCGGTGGTGGTTTTCGGCATGCGCGGGATCGTCCGTTTCAATCAATTGGGCTTATATCTGCTGATAGCTTGCAGCTTGCTGTTGGCAGGAGCCGCTGAACTGCTCACTCAGCCGAATGCGTTTTATCGTCTGAACGGCTATGCGATTCTGCTGGCAATCGCACTTCTTTTGGCGTGGCCGCTAATCACGTGGCAGATACGCCGCCAGGCCTCTCAGGCGTGACTTACAGGACGACCTTAGACGCACTATATGCATCAAAGCATGTACGATAGCAGGTGGGGCTTGACGCTCACCTTCTTTCGTTCGCCGCGTCTAAGCTGTCGGTGGGTCCGTCCCGGTTCAGAGACAACAATAATGGAAATCCCGCTAGCTACTTAGGCCAGATTCAGGCACAGAGTAAACAAAATGCCGTTACCCACGTGGGCTTTAGCTTTTGCGAATGAATCAGGTCCAACCAGCAACTCCGATTCGGCGTTGCGTTCGGCGACCTCCTTGGCCACGCTTGAAGAACGCTGCTTGGTGGAACAAGCCCAGGCTGGCAACCGCCTCGCCTTCGAAGAGTTGGTTCGCCGCTATGATCGTGATGTGCTCCGTCTGGCGCTTAACCTTATGAAGCGCATCGAGGATGCTCGCGACGTTTACCAGGAGTCCTTTCTCAAGGTTTATCGCAATCTGCATCGCTTCCGCTTCGAATGCAGCTTCTACACCTGGCTTTACCGTATCGTGACCAACGTTTGCCTGGATCACCTTCGCCGTCGTCAGGCTCGCCCCGAAGATCAGGCCCCAGAGTCGCACTACACGCAATTTGAAGATGGCAATAACGACTTCTTCGAGCGTCAACGTGAGCAACGCCCCACCTTGGATCCTGAGCGCCATTTGCTGGGGCAGGAAATAAAATTGCGTTTAGCCGCCGCGATGGAGCGACTTTCCCCTCGCGAGCGCGTCGTATTTGAAATGAAGCATTATCAGGGTCTGAAGTTGCGCGCCATCGGCGACGCTCTGGGCACCAGCGAAGAAACCGTCAAGAATTCATTGTTCCGGGCCACTCGCAAACTTCGCAGCGAATTGGGGGTCTTGCGATGAGCCAGGCCGAGCAAAACGAGCTCTGCGTGCAGATCAGCGGCCTCCTGATGTTTTACGTCTGTGATGAAGTGAACGAACAGGAACGGGCCGCCATCCAATCTCATCTCGCGGATTGCCCTGTCTGTCGCGAGCAGCTTTCCAAGGAGCGCGATTTTCAAGAGGCCATCGATCGCTTTGCGCATCAAGCCGATCAGGCCTGTGTGGCCGATATTCTGCTCTCTCAATGTCGCAGTGAACTGGCCGAAAAGCTCGACGACCTGGAACGCCCCGTCACGAAGGAGAAAGTCTCGGCCGTAGGGTGGCTGCGAGCATGGATGCTCATGCGTCCCGTATGGAGTGCAGCGACGCTCGTGTTACTCGGCTTGGTGGTTGGAACCCAGTATTCCCAGTGGTCCGGCGCCCACCGAGATAATAATTCGCCCGGCGGGAGTGTAAGTGTTCGCCCCGATACTCGGCTCACTGACGATCAACTCTCTAAAATGGCGGTCGCCGGAATTAATATCACTCCCTCCCCCTACTCCGGCTCCCAGAACGTCCGCGTACGCCTAAACTCTGAACAGCCCATCGAACTCGACGGTAATGTGGACGATTCCAATGTACGCAACGTCCTCACCTTCGTGGTCGCAAATGGCGAACGCTTCGATTCCGGTGTGCGACTGGACTGTCTGGATGCGCTCAGGACACGAGCCGCGGACTCCTCCGTACGCGCAGCCCTGCTGACGGCGGCCCGCAAAGATCAGAATCCGGCCGTGCGCTTGAAAGCCTTGGAAGCGCTGCACGATAGCGGAATCGATAGCACCGTCAGAGAGACTCTGCTGGATGCCTTGCAGCACGACTCCAACCCCGGCGTGCGCGTGGAAGCCGTAAATCTGTTGGTTCGTTCCTTGGAAGAGGCACAAACAGAATCCGTAACGCCTCCGCCGCAGCAAGCCCAGGAAATGCCTTCCACGCCGGTAATTCAGGCCAGTACTCACTCCAGCGCCAACACTGGATCGATTCAGGATGTCATTCGCGCGCTCGAGACCTTGCAGCACAATGACTCCAGCCGCTATGTACGCCTGCGCAGTGCTACAGCCCTGCGGGAAATTGGCGCTCGTAACGATCAGTGATCGCTCGATCCCGGCGCGAAATTGATTGATTCATGTTCAGTGCTCTCCACATCGTACGTAAACTGAGACCGAAGCCAGCCGTAGCGTGTGCCGCCGCCGCTCACACTCTGCTTGGCCTTGCTGCTTTCGTTTTATTGTCGCCGCAAGTTTCTGCTGATAACACTCCTTCGCATCCTGCAGTTGACCGGTCCGGCCAGTTGCGCGTCGCCGAGGGCATGACTCTACATCTCAACGCTGATCTCGGCAATATCCGAATTCAGACCCTTCCGCCGGGCGCTCCAGCAGTCTTGCTTTACACAGTTCATGTCGAAACAGACGCCCCCGGCTCCGACGCGCAGAAATTACTGAATCAGTATTCTTTGACCACTCGCGAAACTATCGATGCCGTATTCCTGTCCGGTGCGCTTCCCAGCTTGAACTTTGGTAGTTCCGTTCACCGCATCATCGACCGAAACCCGCAGTTCTACGTTCAGTTCGTTGTGACTGTCCCCGCCACGTTTAGCGTGGATGTCTCCACTGGTCTCGGCGACATTGAAACCACCGACATTGGGGGACACGTCTCTCTCGTGACTCAGGGCGGAAACATCACTACCGGCAACATTGGCATGGTGGGTCCTCCGGCGCACGCCGATCGAACGGTCGCCAAAATCGAAACCCAAGGCGGACATATCACCCTCAAGAATGTCGCTGGCGATCTGGACGCTTACACCGCCGGTGGCCACATCCTCGCAGGAAACATCGATGGGAATGCCCGAGTTCGCACCGGCGGTGGCCATATTCGCGTTGCGCGAGTCAAAGGAACGGCTCGCCTGGAAACGACAGGTGGAAACATCGCCGTCGGGGAAGCCGGCTCCTATGTCACCGTGCGCACCGCTGGTGGACAGATTGACTTCGGTGAAGTGCACGGTTCGGTTCATGCAGAAACCGGAGGCGGCGGAATTCGCATCATTTCTGTGGCCGGCCCCATGGAAGTGGTCAGCAGCGGCGGCAGTATTTGCCTCACCCGTGTTGCGAACAAAGTTCACGCGGAAACCGCGGAAGGCAACATCACTGCTTGGATTAGTCCGGAAGCACTGGATAACGCACGCTTGCTTCGCCTGCCGGGTCCTTCGCAATTGGAATCCCACACTGGGGACATCGTCGTTTTTCTTCCCCGTAATATCGCCATGAACATCGATGCCATCGTGGATAACGGTGGTCCCGGCCGAATTGAAGCGGATCCTTCTCTTCCGCTGAATATTCAGTCGCAACCGAATGGACCCGTGCACATGATTGCCTCTCTTAACGGTGGCGGAGCGCTGCTGAAGCTTCACACCATAGGTGGCAAAATTCAATTGCAGTATCTTGATGCTCAGTCTGCGCTGCGGCAATCTTTGCAGGAAGAAGAGAAACAGCGTCTCGAGGACAGATTCCGCGACTTTCACGCTGCGGCCGTTTCCATGTCGGCTCTCCCTCCCGGTAGCGCTTTGCCACAGTTCTCCCCCAGCGGCTCGCAGGATGATTGGTTCGACAGTGCCAGGAAACGGTTTGAAGTCATCTTCATGGGCAGTGTTCGCGAGGACAGTAAGGACTTTACAAAACGCCTGACCGTTTCACCTCCGCCGGAATATCCACCTCTGGCGCGGAACGCCGGAGTCCAAGGAATGGTCGTGCTGCAAGTTCGATTGAACAGCGACGGGTCGGTGAATGTGGAACGAGTCCTGGAAGGCCAGCCGGTTCTCGCCGATGCCGCTGTTTCCGCGGTCCAGAAGTGGCGCGCCAAGCCAGAGCAGATTAACGGAAAAAATATCGACGCGGTCTCGACGGTCAGTTTTGAGTTTCAGCTCCACTAATGGCAGTCGACGGTCACTTTTGTTTTCGTTCACGGGGTCAGTTGGTCTTTTCCGAAGGAGGGTGTCTTATGTTTCGCTCACTGTCTCGCCGCGCAACTCTACCTTTATTCTTGGCTCTCGCATTTGTTCCTGCGTGTTTCGCCACTTCTCAGGAAATCACCAGAACCTACCCCATAGCTCCTGGTGCTACATTTGAACTTAACAACATCAACGGAACCGTTCGTATCGAAGGCTGGGACAAAGATCAAATCGAACTTCGTGCCGTCAAATCCACTCCCGATAATATATCCCTCCTTGATCTTGTCGCCATCGATATTGAAGCCACTGCTACCGGCATCTCCGTTTCCACTCGCTATCCCCAGCAGGAAAGCGTGGAAGTTGCCGTCGATTACGTAATTCACGTGCCTCGTCACGTGCAGTTAAGCCACGTGAACAACATCAATGGCACCCTCCGCATTTCCAGTGTGGAGTCCCTCGGAGAACTCCACACGATCAATGGCAACATTGAAGTCTACGAGAGCAGTGGTGATATGCAGGCCCACACCACTAATGGCAACATTTACGCCGAACTGAAGCATGCCGCCGACCAGCATGGCGCGTTCGCGGAGACCACCAATGGTTCTGTACTCCTCGCCATCCCCGCGGGGCTGCCGGCCGAACTGGAAGCGCGCTGCATGAACGGCACCTTTTCCAGTGAGCTCCCCATGATCATGACCGGAGCTGCCCAACCGCGGACCGTCCATGGCGTGCTGGGTCGAGGTGGTGCCCCAATCCATCTGGCCACCGTGAACGGCACTATCCGTGTGGTGGCGCTACGCTCAACGATTTAGGTTTTCCTGCGTCTAAGCGCACAAGGGGAGGTACCTTACGATGAACAGAAAGCAGATTTTCACCACAGCTGGACTTGGCGCCTTGACGGTGGCGCTAGTGGCCCTTCCGAGTTCTTCGGCGCGCAAGCCAGACCCGTCTTCCGCAGCCGGGAAGCAATCCTTCCAACAGCAGGCGCAGGACGTCACGAATCAGATGGGTCAGCTTCAGCGATCCTTCGATGATTTGAAGCTTGCGCAAAGTGTTTCCGTCGACGGCGATGACGGAGGCATGCAGGTATTTGTTGCTTCCGACGGCGGCTGGCTTGGCGCACGCATCAGCGAGGTTACTCCCGACAAGGTCAAGGAATTCAATCTGCCAGCCGAACGCGGCGTCATCCTCGGTAAAATCGTCCCAGACAGTCCGGCTGCGAAGGCCGGCCTTAAGCATGGTGATGTCGTGATGGAGATTAACGGACAGCGCGTCGAAGGAACGGAACAATTTCGTCGCATGATTCGCGAGATCCCCGCTGGGCGTGCCACCCAATTCACTGTTTGGCGCGACGGTCGCACACAAAATATCAGCGTAACCCTGGGCAAATCCGAGATGAGCCACGAAAACACATTCGTCGCCCCGGCCGCTCCGGGCAACTTCTCTTTCCAGATGCCCGCCCTCCCAGACATGGGCCAGATCTTCGCAGACGGTCCTTTCCTCTCCACCAGAACGCGTCTCGGCATCGATGCAGAGAATCTCGACGGCGAATTTGGCAACTATTTTGGAGCTCCCGAAGGCGAAGGAATTCTCGTTCGCGGGGTTTTCCCGGATTCTCCCGCAGCCAAGGCTGGACTGAAAGTTGGCGACGTCATTACCAGTATCAACGGGGAGCGCATCCGCTCGATTGGCGAACTACGGGCCAAAATGTCAGAAAACACTCCGGAGAAAACTCTCAAACTCGGAATCATTCGCAACAAGGCTTCTCTTTCACTCAGTGTCGAAATGCCCGCTCCTGCCGAGAAGCCAGAGTATCGCAGCGGCGTGCGCACCTCAATCTAATCGCAGAATTGCAGCGAACCTCACCTGCAGCGCAGATCCGTTGTTCGGCAACTCTTCATTATTCACCGGGCGAACCATACTTCCGGAATAATCGGAATGGCCGACGCACTGCATCCCAAAACCACGAACGCTGCTCCTCGCGGCCTTCCGCCCAGTCTTCTTGTGTAGGCGAAAGCGATAATCGCATCAAATATCCAAGCCCGGTCACGCCTCCGCCGGCCATTCCAAGCCGGAACATTGCACGTGCGGGCAGCGGAGGAGGTGCTGCCCCTGCGTAGGGGAGCCACGCCAGAATCCGGCGGCAAAGCCGTTCGCTATTCGGATCTTTCTCGATGTCCTCACTAATCGTTGATGGCAGCTTTACTCTCAACAACAACTCACCAAGCTGAACTCCCACTCGCAGCATCCGCGCCGCGCCGACCTCTTGGGCCGCCTGTCGTGCTTTCTCCCAATTGATCTCCGGATGGCGTTTCACAATTGCACTCACATCGGACACCCACATCAGCCGTTCCCAGAAATGTTTTGCTCCGTGAATACAATTCAGCACCAGCTCATCTTCTAGTGCCAGAGCTGGAACATCTCTCCCGTCCAGAATCAGCATTCGTTTCCTTCCGAACAGCTCCTCGATCCGCATCTGTCTCGGGTAATACCGAAATGTGTTCTCGGTGTGCAATTCCACCATGCAATGCGTTCCCGGTCTCTGGAATATGTATTCTCCCGGGATTTTGTTAGCGTGCATCGCCGATTCCGGCACTTCTGCCTCGAAGCCCACCCGTAACATACATTCCGTGGCCCTGCGAATATCTCGTTGCCGCACCAACAAGTCCAAATCAGCGTAGTTCCGAATTGCGGGATCCCCATACGCCAGCAACGACGTCACCGGCCCCTTCACCAGAACCGTGTCGATTCCGGCCTGCGAGAACTCCCGCAGCATCCGGAACAGTTCTGCGGTCATGCCTAGTGTCGACATGTGTTGCGTCCTAATTCTGCTTTGCAGTTTGTCCCTCGTCTCGCTGGGCACGCCGGCGAATCCTAGTTCCCCTAATCGCCGCACCAACACTCCCGGAACACCGTGGATCTCTGCTAGATCCACAAGACTTTGCCAATTTAGCCCAGGGATCATCAGCTTATGGATCTCCTCCGCAGTCGAGGCGGGTGAGGCGCACGCGCACAGAAACTCCCATTCTTTCGGTAGCGCCATTACATTCGATGGAAGAATTTCAGGCAGAAGGAACTCCAGCTTCGCCCTGAAGTGTACACCGGCCACCGCACGCGCCGCAGGTCACCGCGACAACACGTTCCATCAACTCTTTGTCACAATCCTATCTAAATCCTCAAGGATGCGGTCGCACAGCATGCCGATCCGCTTTGGATTAGTGTGAGCAACTAGACGTCGCACCGGGACCTGCTGCACGAGTTTGCACAGCTCATCAAACTCTCTTGCCCGCTCCTCCCGGTCCAACAACCAATTCATATAAGTGTTTACCACCAGTTCCAAAAGTGCTTCCCGTGGGCGAAGCTCCTCTGTATATGGTGCGCGGGCATCCGCTGACCGTTCGCCAAACAAATAAATTATCCCAAACGGTTTTTCCCTCTCTGCAAATTTGGCGCGAACGCCATCTAGTGCAATGTACCGTTTTTCCCATCGTGGTGAGAGCTTGGGCAGCTCTTCTTCAGTGCCGATCACCTTTTCCATGGCGTCGGGCCAGACACACAGCCGGGGGTATCCCGGCACTGCCCAATAACTACCATTTGTTGACTTCATTGGTACTATATCATCGGACACGACAAGTGCCCCTCGGATTGCGAGAGCGGCCGCGGTCGTGGATTTGCCAAATCCGGCATCCCCACAGAAAGCTACCGCGCGACCTTGCAATTCTACGGCACTCGCGTGGAGCGAGGTGATGTGTCGCTGCCGCAGCAGAAATCCCAACACTGGCCCCAGAAAATACGACGCAAGGTCCTCTTCAGCGAGTGGTGGTTGCGTGGCACCCCACAGTCGCTCGCCAATCCGGTCAAACATAAACTGCGCGCCGTCGGAGTACTCTAGGCTGTAATGTTTGCCGTCTCCGTATTCGGTCAGCACAAACGCAGGGTCTACGGTATCGCTGTTTGCGGGTAGCTGCGAACGGACATGCACTGGAGTCGATCGTGCGACTTTGGCCCACTCCGGTTCCGGCCCAGTCTCAAATTGAATTGTAAAGAACGTCGGTCCGGAGAGTGCAGATTGCAAGCCGGCAATTTTGCAGTTCGAATGAATACCTATACCATACGCTCGGTAGGAATAGATCACGAAATTCAGTTCTTAGGTAGGTCCGGGAATACGCCAGGCTTCATTTGCCTGTATTGCGGTACGGGCCCTTCGGTACGTCTTTCCTTCCGATATATCCGCGACTCTTAGTCATGTCCGTTAAATTCCCGTAGATCAGCAGCTTTGGCGGTTGATATGGTTTCTTCTTCTCGGATTTTTCGCACGGACGATTCATCTACGCCCCTCAGCTGGCACCTTGAACTCTACTCAATGTTCTATTCACTTTCAACCGCTTTCAACCAATGGAAAAGGCTCGCTGGGCGGAGTGAAGCTAAGGTAAGAGAACCCTCAGAGTGACTCAAAGTTTCGCACCATTTCCTCCAATTTACAAACTCTTCTATTCGTCCCGGGACTTGCGTGCACAAGCCCGCAATCAACCCTTTCGCGTTTAACTTCGAGATCGGATCACCCGTGGCCGGCGTTTTTGGCCTCTCGATAATCTCCCGTGGTAATTCGCCCTTCAGCGCCCGCCGGCACAGTTCCTTATTCATACACCACGGCACAGGCGGCAAGCGTAAAAGAAACGTTAACATCCGCATATCGAGAAGAGGCGCACGCGATTCCAACCGCGCTCGATTCCATCCTGCATCTTCGGTTTCAAGGACCACGGCCCAGAACCCATGATGCAGCGCACCATAAGCCAGCGGATGTAGGGGATGTTCGATATTTTGTGGTTGATTCTGAAGGTCCAGCCACCTTTGCCTTAAATTCGCCCTCATTTCAAAAGCAGGATTGATCCAAACCGGATACCCCAGATACCGATCTCTTTTGTTGGCCATCTTCCGAAATCGCGTTCGGAAGCCCCCGCCAATTGGTGGCACACTCTTGTGCGTCCAGAAATATCCACCAAAATCCTGAACCATCCGGTTCCATTCACCATTCCGCCACAAATGCGTCAGATACGGCCATGCTTGCCCAGTCAGAACATCGTCACCGCCATCACCGGACAGCACAACGTTTGCATGAGCCGCAATTTTTTCGGCCATTCTCTTCTCGCGGGCAAAGAAAACTTCCCCGTTAGGTTCGGGCGTTCTTCCCATCTCGCACTCCGAATCCTCGAATGCCCGGAGTTCTGCTTCTTGGAGAACCTCTTGCGTTATGCCCAGATGTCGCGCTGTCACTTTAGCGAAACGTGCTTCTGGGTCATCGTAAAACTGTTCCCAACTCACTGTGAACGCTTTGAGTTTTTCTTTTTGGCCTCGTGCTCTCGCGATCTGAACCGCTGTGGCGCACACCGCACTAGAATCCAGCCCACCGCTCAAGTACAGCGCGGTCGCATTCTCCGCAAGGCGGTCCTCCACCGCAGCGTTCAATAACCTGCGATACTCCTCCAGGTATTCTTCCGGATGTTTAAGTTGAAGCGGTTCTTCGATCGGAAGTTTGCGAAACCGGTGAACATCAAAAGCGTTGTCTGCAAATTTCAGCAGGTGCCCTGCAGGCAATCTCTTGATGTTTTTGTATACTGTTCGAGAAGGTTCTGCGTTCCACCCCTCGATCAGAAAATCACCCACAAACGCTTCATCCAGTTCCGGGGAAATATCCGGTACCCGGCGTAGCATCTCAAGCGTATTACTGAAGCAGAACAGCCCGTTCACTCGCGCATAATAAAAAGGGTGCGCACCCACGAAGTCCCTGGCGCACCATAGTGTTTGTTCTTGCGTATCCCACAATCCAAACGAGAAATCTCCAATTACTCGTTCCAGGCAAGCTGATCCCCACTTGGCCCACGCCCGCACCAAAAATTCTTCGCTGGTCGTCTCCGCATTCACGGAGCGATGTTCATCGCCAAGCTGTTCTTCAAGCTGCTTCCGCCCATCAAGTCGCAGGTCGCCCCAAAGCCAAAACCGCTCAGCCCAAAGAAACGGCTGCCGCGATGCCTGTTTTGCCGGCCCGGTCCGCATCAATGTGAAGCAGCCGCCCACATTTCCCCGCACCCAAACATGATTTGCATCCGGCCCGCGAAAGCTCATTTCTGTTGCGATTCTCTCCAGTAATCCCGTCTCAACGGGTTTCCCGTCTTGTCGCAGCATCCCAAAAAACCCACTCACCGCTGGTCTCCGGGCACGTCCGAAGATCCTGAGTCGAACGCTGCATAATGCCGGTGCTGTTCTTCTCTCTGGTTCAAGGCCGCACCTTCGAACTCCACCCAGGCGTGCGCCTGGAATTTCTGCGACTCCTTGCGCACTCCAATCCGCAAATCCGCGGACAGGCCTTGCTTCCGCAGCAGGTACCATAGGGCCAAGGATTCTGCCAGGCAGGTCGGCTGTACCAGCCCATAATGAGCCCCGGCCCTTAGCATTCGACAGGTTCGCTCTACCGTCTGTGTGGGGCGTCCCTGTAACATTCGTTGCGGTGGCGCCACCCGCAATCTGTTCTCTAACGTTTTTTTCGTTTGCTTGAATCCGCGTGATCGCAGAGATAGCGATATAAGCGGCAAAACAATCGCCGCACGCCAAAACAATTTACGCGCTTCCGCGTCCAACTCCATATATCGCTGGAGTGCTTTCCACATTGACAGGAACTACTTCGATCAACCTGTTCTCCACTAATTGATCAATCAACTCAGTTAGATGGCTCCGCAATACTTCCGGCTCTACATCGAACTCCCCGGAAAGCGTCGAATACGCTTTCTCGATATTGCCGGACTGCGTCAGGATCCGCCACATGTGCGTCCCGGTCGCATCCAACCCAAAATACTTCTCCGTGTCCAGGTTAAGCAGCACGGTTTCCCCATCCAGATACCTCACCAGGACCTGGGCAGGAACTACTACGCGATCAGAAAACACCATCTCGAACGTCCCCGGCTTCTCGCCTCACTTCTTTCTATTGTTGGGCTGGTATCCGCCCAATATCTTACCGGGATTTCCCGGCTTCGTCATGCACGTTCCCTTATCACCCGTTGACCCTCATTGTTTTCTTCTTGCGGACACGTTATAAACTCGGGAGTGCCTGAATCCGCTATCACCATCGACTCTCTGGAAAAATCCTTTCCTCCCGCCTACAGCGGCTGGCGCGCCTTCCTCCAGCCATTTGCGGCCCCGAGTCGGAGTGCGCTCCGAGGTATTTCTCTGCGCGTCAAGGCCGGCGAAGCGGTAGCGCTGCTTGGCGCCAACGGAGCAGGGAAGTCCACGCTTCTCCGCATCGTCGCCACGTTACTGCTTCCCACACGAGGTGCTGCGCTTGTGGCTGGCTTCGATTCTGCTCGGGAAGCCGCTTCCGTTCGCCGTCGTCTGGGCTACCATGCGGGTTCCGACTTAGGCTTCTATGCCCGGCTCACCGGCGCCGAAAACCTCCGCTTCTTTGGGCGCCTAAACCATCTATCCGACTCATTCCTGCGTTCGCGCATTCCCGCTCTTGCCGAACAGTTCGAACTCGGCGATGCCTTGAATCTTCAGGTGCGCACTCTCTCCTCTGGCACCATTCAACGTCTCAGTCTGATGCGCGCCATCCTCCATCAACCCGAGGTGCTTCTTCTGGACGAACCCACGCGAAGCCTTGACGCGCTTGGCGCCGCCGACTTCCGCCGCTTCCTTAAGAATGAAGTTCTTCATCGTCAGGGCACTGCTCTTCTATTTGCCTCCCACACAATTCCCGAAATTGAGTTCCTCGCGGATCGCGTGGCCATCCTCAAAGAAGGGGATTTGGTCGCCATCGCCACACCCGCGGCCCTCAAGGCCAAATCGGGTGCCGCGTCTTTAGAGGAAGCCTTTTTGGCCCTCACCGGCCACGCCGGTCGTGCTCTCGAGGAGCCTGCCTCTTCATGATCCCCACGCTCCGCGATCTTCTGTTCTTCCTTCAGCGCGATCTTCGAATCGCCAGCACCTATCGCAGTCCGTTTGTACTTGAACTAATTGAAACCCTGTTCGGCGCGGCAACCTTTTACTACGTAGCTCGCTTCGTGGATTCTCCTCAGCTGCGCGAGGCTCTTCCGGCCGGCACATCGTATTTTGCTTATTCGCTGGTTGGTTTTGCTTTCTTCGATTATTTGCACGCGGCCGTGGATTCGTTCGATCGCAGCTTGGAAGAAGCGCGGGACAGTGGCACGCTGGAACCCCTCTTGGTTACCCAAGTCTCTCTTCCCACCATTCTCGCCGGTTCTGCCGCTTATCCATTCGCGCTCACCACATTGCGTGTGGCGATCTATCTCTGCTGGGGCTGCTTACTCTTCGGTTTTCCGCTTCGGTCGGCCAACTGGCTTGCCGTCGTCGTCGTTCTTATCGCTACGCTTTTGTCGTTTTCAGGTTTAGGCATATTCTCATCCGCTTATCTGTTGTTGTTCAAACGGGGCAATCCGGCCAAATGGTTCTTCCTCGGAGTTTCCAGCATCGTTGGTGGCATGCTCTTCCCCATTAGCGTTCTCCCGCGTTGGCTTCAGGTGATCGCGCATCTCAATCCCGTTTCGTACGCACTGGATGCCATGCGGGCAGCGTTGCTTCAAGGTGCTGGCCTTCCCGCGATCGCTCGTCCTCTCTTAATACTTGTACTTTTCGCCCTTGCACTGCTTCCCACCTCAATGCTCACTTTTTCTTGGGCGCTACAACGCACCAAAATTACCGGCACTCTCTCGCATCGCTGAACCCAAAATCTACTGCTCAGCCGCATTCAACTTTTCTGCCGGTGCGGTCTCCGCAAAACAAAACCGGCCCTTCATCGCAGAGCCGGTTCGCCAAAAATAGGTTTTGATCTGAGCTTAGGACTTCTTCTTGCCTCCCACCTTGGTGGAAATCCCACCGGTGAGTTCGTTCAACTGCTCCAGTCCCTGTTTTGCCTGCGCGCCAATCGGCCCGTTCGGATCCAGCTCGATAGCCTTCTTGAAGGCTTCGACTGTTCCGGGCTTTGGTGTCACCTCGATTTTGTCTCCCACCTGCTTGTAAATGCTCGGGTCCGCCACCATGCACGTTCCTAGCAAATACCATCCCTGTGGGTTCTTCGGGTCAATTTGAACCGCCTTTTGCAGCGGTTCGATTGCTTCCTGCATCCGCCCGGCCTGGTACAAGCTGATCCCGAAATTGCGCCACGCCAGCCCTGCGTTCGGCGGATCTAATTCTGCGCTCTTCGTGTACGCCGCCTTGGCCTCATCGATTTTTCCAGCCCGAGCCAGAACGTTACCCAGGTTGTTGTAATAACCCGCGTTGTCCGGCTTGGCTGCTATCGCCTGCTGGTACGCATTGATCGCTTCGTCATTCCGTCCCGCCAGATCGTAAGCTTCGCCCATACGTGCCCAGAATATGTGGACGTTCGGATCTTTTTCCGGAGCGGCCTTCTGAGCTTGCTGAAATTCCGCGACTGCCTGGTTCGACAGATCCGTCACTTTTGCCTTATCTGCGTCCCGCTGATCTGCCGTCGCCTTGCCTAGCTCTGCCTTTGCCGCCCTTTCCTGGTCCAGGAGCGCTACTCCCTGATCGAAGTGCTGTTTCATTGCCGCGTACTTGCTCTTCTGTTCCTCTTGCTTTTTCACTTGCTCAGCGGCTGCCGGGTTTTGCTTTTCCAGGATCTCTTTGAAGTTCCAGCTGACCGGCGGAGTTTCCGTACCGCCGTGAACCTCGGTCACTGTGGTGAATGGATTCTGCACCTGTGGAGGATGGACACTGACGGTGTATTTCCCGGATCGCAGGTTGACGAATTGATAGTTACCACTAGCATCCGTCTTGGTATCTTGTGTGGCGCCTTGATCACTCTTAAGGTTTACTGGCAAACCCGCCCAAGGCTTTCCATCGAAATCGATGATGGTTCCCGAGATTTTTCCCTCCTGGGCAGCAGCTTTCGGTGGCGTCAAAGCGGCCAAACCCAGCATCAATAAGAATAAAGCGGCGAGCCCGTATACCTTCAGTAATTTCGACATGCTCCATTCTCCTTTGTTCCTGAGGAGCGCCGGCCCACGTTCTCTGACCGGTATACCCCCATTATCACCCATCTACCACAGATTCCAACGCCAACGATGCCCTGGTCAGGCCGTACCAAGCGCGCGCCCTTGGTATGCGATCGGGTCCGCAACTCTTGCTTCCGCAAACGCTCGCAACCGCGGCAGGCAGCTATCGCACCTTCCGCACGCCGCGTGTTCTGCCTGATAGCATGACCACGTCAACTGCAGTGGCGCTCCCAGTTCCATACCCCGGCGAACGATCTCGCTTTTCCTCATGCCGATCACCGGTGTCATCGTTTCAATGTTCGTCTCTGGTTTGGTTCCCACACGAATCAATTGCTGAAACAGCCGGTAGTATTCCGGGCGGCAATCTGGATACCCGGAACTGTCTTCCGCCACAACGCTAATATAGACGGCACGCGCGCCAATCGCTTCGGCCCAGCTGACGCCGACGCTCAGGAAATGTGCATTCCGGAACGGCACATATGTCACCGGAATCGTGCCAGAGCCGCTTCCCGGCGTCTTCAGTTCATTTTCGGGCACCTGCATACTCTTGTCTGTGAGCGCTGACCCTCCGATTGCCCGGAAATGGTCAAGCTTCACCACCAGCCGCTGCGAAATTTCGTAGTGATCCGCGATCTCTTCGAACGCCCGGCGCTCCCGTTTTTCGGTACGTTGCCCATACATGGCATGCACCAGGGCGAGATTCGCTGCGCCGTGGCGTTCTCGCGCAATCGCGGTACAGACGCACGAATCCATGCCCCCGCTGAGCAGCACAACCGCTTTGCCTTCATCGCTCATATGGAATAGCCCTGGCTTGTAAAGGTTTCCTGATGGTCGTCACGGTTTCCGCAGCCAATTAAATCAAACCCCGCGCGTCGCTGGATCCCACACCATCTTGTGCAACTGCAACCCTAACCGCGCGCCCAGACTATCCTCCAGCATCCACTCCACTAATTTCCGCGGCTCCAACCCCTGCCATTTGCCCTTCGGATCCTCATGTACTGGCGAGAACAACACGGCGTGAACGCAATCCTCCAAATGGTGTCGGCGCGTAAAGTCTCGCGCGAACTCGTAGTCCCGTCGGCTGGAGATAACGAACTTCACTTCATCTTTGTCGTTTAACACCGGCACGTTTCGCACGTCGAAGGTGTTCCCTGCGCCGGAATCGGGGCATTTCACATCCACAATGCGAATCGCGTCCTTTGGCAACTTCCCGATGAAGCGCTCGCCGCTGGTTTCGATCATCACCGTATAACCGGCAGCCAACAAATGCTCCGCCAGCGCATAAATCTCTTCCTGCAGCAGAGGCTCGCCCCCGGTCAATTCCACCAGCGGCACACCCGTTGGGGCGCCATCCCAACGCCGGTTCAGCGCCTCCACGCGCTCTAGCACGTCTTCGACGCTCATTTTTTGGCCGCCATGGAAGGCGTATTCGGTATCGCACCAAGTGCAACGCAGGTTGCAGCCGGTCAGCCGCACAAAAATACACGGCAACCCTGCGCGTGTCCCTTCACCTTGAATGGATTTGAATATCTCCGTTACATACATAGGGGCCTGCGAATTCGATGGATACTATTGCCCGCTGCTCTTCACTTTTTTCGCGGATCGCCGGGATAACCAGTAAATCCCGCCGAAAAACAGAATCATGGCAATCACCAGCCGCGGATAGCCCGGCGCAAATCCCATCATTCTCAAAACAATAATGTAACCGACCGCCACCAGCAGTGCGGGAATCAGGATGATCAAAATCGAACGGTTCATTTCCCGCCTCCTCATTTTTCAACCGCCAGGTTGATACTTGGCCATCGACGTGTCTGTCTCCCAGATCACTACATCGCTGATCCGCGCGCCTGGCGGCAAACCGCCCAGCTTGCCACTCACTTGGTCGTAGAAATACTTGGCCATATTTTCCGCCGACGGATTCACCGTGGTGAACGGCTCCAGGTCATTCAGGAATTGGTGGTCGATTCGTTTCACCACTCCCCGAATCACTTCTTTTAAATGGGTGAAGTCCATCAACAGCCCGGTATGATCCAACTCTGGACCTTCGAGGGTCACCTGCACACGATAGTTATGCCCGTGCGGGTTTTCGCATTTCCCTTTGTACCCGCGCAGTGCGTGGCCCGACGAAAACGTCTCTTCTACACTCACTTGAAACATATTGGGCTGTTTTCCTCTTCATCCCCGGGGGACTTCAGGCAGGGCTGCCGTCATTCAGGAACCGCTCAACCTCCCTCAGGTCTTGCGTCCTGCGATACCGCGGCAAGGACTCCAGAAAAATCTTACCATACGGCATTCGCGAGATTCTTGTATCCAGCAGTGCCAAAATCCCTCGATCGGTCTTTGTGCGGATCAGCCGGCCAAAACCTTGCTTCAACGCCAAAACTGCCTCTGGCACCTGAAACTCAGAAAATGGATTCCGGCCCTCTTCCTGCAAAGCTCGCACCCGCGCCGCCACTATTGGATCGCTCGGCACCGCGAACGGTAATCGGTCCACGATTACGCAGGAAAGTTGCTCGCCTGGTACATCCACACCCTGCCAAAAGCTTGCTGTGGCAAACAGTACCGAATTCGCCGTCGTTTTGAACCGTTCGAGAAGAATCGACCGCGGCGCCGTTCCTTGCAGCAGCAACGGAAAATCAACTCGCTCGCTGACGCGGCCGAATAGATCATTCATTTGCGCATAGCTGGTAAACAGGCAAAACGCGCGGCCCTGACTCATCTCCAGCAATCCTACGATCTCGTCGGCCGCTTTCGCGGCGAAACCCGGGTCCCGTACGTCCGGCATCCGTTGCGGAAGATACAGCAGCGCCTGCCGTTCGTATTCGAACTCCGGCGGCAGTTGCGATTCCTGCGCGTGGTCCAGCCCCATACGCTGACGGATGAACTCGAATCGGCCTCCAACGGTGAGAGTCGCCGAAGTCAGAATAACTGTGTCGAACGGTTCGAAAAGCCGTTCCCGCAGGATTTGGCTTACGTCGATCGGTGTTGCCGCCAGGAAGACCCCTTTATTACGTCGCTCAAACCAGTACACGTAATTTTTCTCATTCGATTCGAACAGGAATCCCAAATCTTGCCGAATCTCAAAACTCCGCCGCGCTATGCGTAACAGTTCTTCCGGCTTTTGCGTCAGCGCCGCAAATTCTGTTTCCAATCCCTTCAACGCATTCAGCAGCCCGTCGTAAGCCTCACGATTTTCCTCCAGAAAGGCTTCCCGCTCTTGCCGCGAAAAAGGGAAACGCCCCTCCTTCGGAGGGAACATGTCAAAAAAGCTGCGGCTCTTTTCACGGATCCGTTGAGTCCTTCGCATCAAACTCGGTGTCCCCAGATGCAACAGGCGCATCATCTGATCCGCATCTCGCGCCAGCTCTTCGAATCGGAAATTGGAAATCTCCTGGCCAAAATAATCGCTGGCCACATCTTCCATTTCATGTGCCTCGTCAAACACTACCGCCGAATACTCGGGAAGGATGCTGCCGAAATCGTCGTGTTTCAGAGCCAAATCCGCGAAAAACAAATGATGATTCACGATGATCAAATCCGCCTCTTTGGCGCGCGTCCGCATACCCGTCAGGAAACACTGATCAAACTGCGGACACTTCTTGCCGGTACACGTGTCCCGTCGAGCATCGATCCGTGACCATAGCTCGGAATCGTCCGGCAGAAACGTCAGTTCCGCGCGATCCCCAGTCTCCGTCAACTTAGCCCAATCCCGAATTTGCCGGAACGCATCCACTTCTTCCATTCCCTTCAGCATCGGCTGCTCGCCCATCGCGTGCATCTTAGCTAAACACAGAAAATTAGAGCGGCCCTTCATTACGGCCACTTTCCATTCCGGCGCAAAGTGCTTTTGCAGGAATGGCACATCCTTTTGATACAACTGTTCTTGCAAGGATTTCGTCGCCGTGGAAACCACCACCCTCCGCCCGCTGCTAATCGCCGGCATCAAATACGCCAGTGTTTTACCGGTGCCCGTGCCCGCTTCCAGGATAGCGTGATGGTGTTTTTCGAACGCGTCGTCCACCGCCTCGGCCATCTGCAATTGCGCTGGCCGGTGCTCGTACCCGCCAATCATGCACTTATCCAGGAATCCGCCGGGACCAAAGATGTCGCGCATGAAAGGTCGATCCCCGTGGACTTCTTGGGCATCCGCGTGCTGATCCTGCTTAGAGTCGGGGACACTCGTGCGGACGCGCTCCGTTGGATGAGGGAATCGAACTTCCTCTTCCACAGGCGCATACACTCGGTCGGGCACACTGGCGCCAACTTTCCGCCCTGCCTCTATGGAACCCGCCTTGGTGTTGCGTTTCGCCAGAAACCCGCCCAATTTCTTCGATTGCTCTGCAATTGTCAACGATACCACACTGGTTCAAGCCGCCTGCGGCTCCGTCCGCCGCTCTCTAAGTTCAAACCAGGCACCTGATCATCCGGACAGGTCAAACTTTCTCATCCCAGTTAATACTTGGGCACCGCTTTCTCCCTCCCGCTTCGCTCCTTTTGTCTCCAGGCGCTACAGTGTTTCTGGGGGATCACTCGCCGCCCTGTGTGGCGCGCCGTGATTAATCCTCGTGGGGTATGGAATGAACTCAAAAAGACCTCTTCTCTTCATAGCTCTAGCCGTGTCTGCAATCCTGACATTAAGCTCTTGCAGCGGCCTGAAAACTCCCTGCACCACGAATTGCGGAGGCGGCGGCACCGGCAACGCGGCGCTCAGCCTCACCATTTCCGACACTCCGCCGACCAACACCACTGTCGTCAGTTTCTCTTTGCCCATTATCGGTATTACCCTTACGCCCTCCAGCGGCAGCCCCGTGTCCGTGTTCTCTCCGAGTTCCTCAACCGCATTCGAATTGACCCGTCTGCAATCGGACACCAACCTGATCGCCTCCAAAGTGTCCGTCGCAGCCGGCAGTTACACCGCCGTGAGCGTCACCGTATCCGCCCCCTCGGGCGTGTTCATCAACTCTTCCACTTCCACGGTGGGTAGCTGTGTCGCTGGCGCGGTTTGCAGCCTAACCGGCAGCGCCGCCACGATTACCTATACATTCCCCAGCGGCTCCCCTCTCGTACTCACGGCCAATGCAAATCAATGGCTAGACCTCGATTTTGCTTATAACAACGCCATCGTGACCACCAGCGGTATCGGCATCGATGTCACTCAGTCAGGTGTCTTGACTGCTAGCTCCACCGTTCCCACCGGCATTCCCAGCGGCAGTTTTGCCAACATCGACGATTTCACCGGCGTGGTGCAAACCATTTCCTCCACCAGCATCACACTGCAATCCAGTGTCCGAGGCAGCATCACCGCCTCCCTTAGCTCGTCTATTCCTGTATATGATCCGCAAGGGCAGTGCACGGGCGGAGGCAGTTTGTCCTGCATCAGCGCAGGTTCCATCGTCAGCTTGCAAGGATTGCTGTCCACTGCAGGCGTGGTCTCAGCGACATCGCTCGACGTGATTGACGCCTCCACCACTCCGGCCGACGAAGTCGAAGGCATCATTTATCCCAGCAGTTGTAACGGTGGATCGAACTACGGCCTGATCCTCAGCGATAGCGACATCTTCACGAGTGGTTCCCCACTCACGAGTGCCGGCTTCGGCTCCGGGGTTTGTTTGACCCTTGCCGCGTCTCCAAGCTTCTTCATCGACACCGGCATACTCACCGGTCAGTCCGGCGTGCCCACCGGTGTTGGTTTCAGCAGTTCGAGTGACATACTCGCGGGTCAAACGGTGCGTGTCAAGGTCACGAACGCCGCCACCGGGAGCGTCGGCATCAACGCCACTGCCACCGCTCTCATCCTTCGTTACTCCCGCTTCACCGCCAGCGTGAATACCGTTTCCGGCTACACCTTCAGCCTCACCAGTGTTCCTGCGTATTTCCCGACGTTCACCGTGTCACCGCTGGCGCAAACTTACCCGAGCGCCACAATTCTCGAAGGCGTTTCCAGCACAAGCAGTTTGGCTACCGGCAATACCGTGTCGGTCAGCGCTCTGTTCCTGAATCCGAGCTCCGGTATCACTTATCCATTCCAGGTCCAGAAAGTTCGCTTACAACCTACGAATTAAACGTTTTTCCCCGCCTCCGCAAAGGCCAACGGGCCCCGTAAGTTTCGGGGCCCTCTTTTTTCGTCTCGGCGTTCTCAGCTCCAGCCAACGACTACGCCGGGCTTACCTTTGTGTTTGGCGGCAGCGGCGTCCCTATCGGGCCACTCGGCATTGACGGAATATTCGGTGCGATCATGGGCTGCAGCCTTCTGTATAGCGCCAGCGAAACGGCGCCCATGCCCCAGATCCACACGCCAAACATGATCCACCCTCCAACGTGCGGAACTCCTGTGGCCACCACCACAATCACTACCCCCAAAGCCATCCGTCCCACCATCGGCCACAGTTCACTCGCCTTCCCCAGAATCCACCGGCCCACAACAGAGCCGACTACAACGTAAGAACTAAATAGCGAAACGGTCCACAGGAACAGCGTGGAAATTCCCACCAGCAGTCCCACGATCGTTATACACGCGATAATCGCCGCAATCGCCACGCCGAAAAATACCAGCACGCCCAACCCGAATGCCGCGCCATAACGTTCCGCCGATTCCACGGTTTGCCTTGCGAACGTCGGCATCAGCGAAATCAGCACGAGACCCAATAAAATCCAGGCGCCCGCCCAGATCACTCGCCAGATGTAGTAACCGGCTCCGCGTTCGATATGAGACTTATGCTGCAGCTTCGTGTATTGCAAGGGTGAGGCCAATTTTGCTCCCGATGCCACCTCCGCGGGCTTGTCCCCTTCGAACTTCGCCTGCCCGTCAATCTGCGCGCTCGAGGCAATCGTCAACGAGTTGCCTTTACCCTTCAAATTCCCATCAATGGTTCCGCCAATCGTCGCTTCATTGAACATCGCCAGCACATTCCGTCCAACGGTTCCGTCTAGCGTTAGTATCTGCACTAAAGCAGTGACGCTATGGCCCACCTTTGCAGACGACTCCAACCGTGCGTCTTCGTTCATCGTCAACACGCTTTTTTGAACGGTTCCGGTGATCGTTACGTTGTTGGTGAACGCGCGAACGTTGCCATCCACTTGCCCGCTGATTCGCGCCGAACGAGCAAAGCAAATCACGTCGCCAGTCACGTGGCCCGTTACGTCTACCTCCTGGGCAAACGCGTAAACGTCTCCGTCCACCGTGCCTTCAATGCGCAACAGCGAACCCGCGAAAAACAGGTCCTTCTCCAACACTTCGTCCTTCTTTATTTCCAGCGATTGATGCTTATCCGTGTCGATGTTTATTTCAACGTGCGGCACTTGCGCTTGTCCCCGTACTGGCCCGGGCGTCGCCACTAACAATGCCATGCTTGCGAACAACACCGCCAAAGCCGTGCCGCGCTTCAGGTATTTTCGAAGAAGAAAAACTCCAAAACCGGCGAAGGAGGCCATCGCCACAAACTCGACCAGTGTCAACATGGATTGCCATCCTTTCCAGAACGCCCCTTGAAACAGCACCAGGCTCAATAAATTGGTCCCGCCGAAACCCGCTTGTTCGAAACGTTCGATCCAGGGATCCATAATAAACGTGTAAAGCGCGTATACTCCCAACAGCGCCATGCCGAAAATTACCCCCCAAATCCACTGCATCGAGCGTTTCACCCTCTCCTGAAATTCTGTCAATCGCGCGGGCAGCTCTTCCTCCTGCTCCAGCATCGACCGAGTCAGCAGCCGCGATTCGCGGTCCAGCACCCGTAGCAGCGTCAGGCATCTCTCACACGTCTGCGTGTGCACGGACACTTCTTGCGCGCTCTCGCGATCCAGTTGTCGTTCGACGTACAGCAGCAGCGTCATTTCATCGATGTGCTTGTTCCTCAGGTTCGTTGGTTCATTCACCGCGTGCCTCCAACGGCCAGAACACTGTCTTCACCCAGTGCCTGCCGTAGTTCGTGCCTCGCGCGCAGCAGCACCACACCTACAAAGGGACGCCGCACGCCCAAGGCATCTGCAATTTCGTCATAACTCATGTCTGAGTAATAGCGCATCACCAGCGCCATGCGCGCCCGCGCACCCAACCTATCTAGCGCCTTTCGCACCTGTTCGCTGGTGCGCTCTTCTATCAGCCGTTCTAATTGGTTTGGCTCTGGTGCTTCTAGCGGAATGTCTTCCACGTCTTCCATATCTTTTTCATGCCGGGCTTTTCGCCGACGCAATACATCCCAACAATGGTTCGCCGCCACCTTGTATAGCCACGCAGTGAACGAGCGGCTTGTGTCGTACTGAACCAATTTCTCGCGCAGCTTCATGAAGATTTCCATCGTGGCGTCTTCCGCGTCTTCCTTGCTCGGCAATGCACGCCGGCAAAAGCGATAGATCGCCGGCGCATATTCCCGGTACAGATCGCCCCAGGCCTGGGTGTCCCCAACCCGAGCCCGGGCGATTAAATCCATAGGCTCCGTTTTTCCCGGCACGCTTAACTGGCCTGGTCTCAGCGGTTCCATAACTTAGTACGCACTTCGGGACCTAAAACTATCACAGGTTGCTATTTCCGCGCGGTGTGTGATATCCAACCGTTCGTTCTGTTCCGTGTTCCTTTGTGCGCACGTCCTGCGACACCGCTACGCACCACTCATATCACGCTGAAAATAAACGCGTTATTGGAAGCACCTACACGAAATGGCACCTGCTCCACCACCCTCACAGAACTCAAAAACTAACGGCGCTGGTGCTGGTGCGAGACCACGACCTTCTCATCATGCAATGAATATGTGTCGGGCTACACAAATCCTTCCTGAACTCGCCAGTTCGCAGTGGATGGAGTAGATTGGAAGATTCACAATTGACAACAATTCTGTTCCTTGGAGTATTCGTAGACGAAATGACCGAAAAGTTGTCATCTCTCGTGATCGTGGGCCGACCCAATGTGGGCAAATCCACTTTGTTTAATCGCCTGACTGGCACGCGGCGTGCCATCGTTACCGACGAATCCGGCATCACCCGCGACCGCATCTATGGCCGCTGTGAGTGGCGTGGCCGCGTCTTGGAAATCGTAGACACCGGCGGAATCATTCCCGACGATAAGGCGCTCATCCCCTCGGAGATCCTCCGTCAGGCCCGTGTCGCCATTGACGGCGCTGCCCTGTTGGTTCTTGTCGTGGACAGCACCGCGGGACTAACCCCGCTGGATCAGGAATTGGCTAGGCTATTGCGCACCACCGGTAAGCCTTTCGTTGTAGCTGTCAATAAGGTGGATTCCACGCTGCAGGAAGCCAACGCCGCGCCCTTCCACGCCCTCGGTGTGGCCGTTTTTCCGATCGCGGCGGAACACGGCACCGGCGTCGACGATCTCCTGGACGCCGCGCTCGAACAGGTCAAGGGTCTCAGTGCCTCGGACCATCCAGAAGCACAAAAGCCCATTGAGATCGCCATTATCGGCCGTCCCAACGTTGGCAAATCGACTCTGTTGAACCGTATGGCTGGCGAAGAGCGCTCGATCGTTTCTCCCATTCCCGGCACCACCATGGACAGCGTGGATACCGACGTCCTTAGAAATGGTCGAGTCTACCGCTTCGTCGATACGGCCGGAATTCGCCGCAAGGGCAAAACCACCTTAGTTGCTGAGAAATTGAGCGTGGTCATGGCTAAGCGCGGCCTCGAGCGTGCCGACATTGCTATTCTCCTCATCGACGGCGAGCACGGTGTCACTCAAGGCGACGCGACCATTGCTAGCTACGCCGAGCAATCTGGCCGATCCGTAATCATTGTGGTCAATAAGTGGGACCTTGCTGTCGAAGCTGCCCAACGCGCCGCGGACCAATTCGCAAAGTCCGCCAAGGGCAAACAGAAACGCGCTGCAGAAGGAAATTTGCCACCGCGCCAGATTGATAAAGGCAAGCTCCTTCTCGACTACGAAGAAATGGTCCAAGAAAAATTTAAATTCCTCAGCTATGCTCCCATCGTATTCCTTTCCGCCAAAACCGGCGAGCGCGCCCAGAATTTGTATCCGCTCATTGATCAAGTCGCTGCGCAGCGTATCCAGAAAATTTCCACACCGGAGCTAAACCGCTGGCTCAAGGAGGATGTGGACTTGGGCCGGGCCACCACCCCCAAAGCTCGTCCCGTGCGCATTTATTACATCACTCAGGCCAAAGTCGCCCCGCCGGTCTTCTTGTTGTTCACCAATCAGAAAAATCCTCTCCATTTCAATTTTGAACGATTCCTCGAAAACCAGCTTCGCGCCAAGTGGCCCTTTACTGGCACTCCCGTGCGATTCATTCAGCGGCTGAAGAAACGCACCGAACGTCCAAGAGAAAAAGCCTTGGAATGAACTGCTCTCTGGAAAATCAGCCAGTTGACTTGCCCCTTTTTTAGCCTACGATGGAGACATCCCGGTCCATCGCGTCCAAAGAGATGGAACCCATGAGCACTGCCGTCCCAGCACCTTCGCCCAACGAATCTCATTACTACAGAATCGGCGAAGTCAGCCGCATCACTGAGCTCAAGCCTTTCGTCCTGCGCTATTGGGAAACCGAGTTTCCTATGCTTGAACCGGTAAAAAGTCCCAGTGGCCACCGTCTGTACCGCCGGGAAGACGTCGATCTGGTCCTGAAGATTAAGCGCCTCCTCTATGACGAGGGCTTCACCATCGCCGGCGCCCGTCGCCATTTGAAAGCAACTGTTGTTCCTGACGGCGGAGATGGTACGACCTCCGGCGATGGACCAACCACGCAGTTGAACCGTAAAATGCTCCTGGATTTGCGCGATGGCCTCCGCAGTTTCTTGACGCTGCTCGAATCCAGGTGATAGCCTTCTTTTTATCAGGCAGCCGCGCCGTTCGGCTGCTTCGGTCGGGACGTAGCGCAGCCTGGTAGCGCGCACGCTTGGGGTGCGTGAGGTCGCGAGTTCAAATCTCGCCGTCCCGACCATTTTTTCCGTGCCTCTTCCGCATTGAATACGCTCGATTTCTCCGACGAGACACACATTTCGGGCCCATCCCCGCACTCCACTAAGGTAAAATGTGCCATCGCTCCGCACGGCTTTTGTCCGACAAGGAGATTCACATGAGAATTAGCCGCCGTTTATGGCTGTTGCTGGCCCTGCTGCTGGTTTACTCGGCTACGACAGTCCCCCAGGAGAAAAATCCGCCTGCAAAGGAAGGCGTTCTGAAATCGGCCCAGGTCGGCGACAAGCTTTTCCCAGACAAAGTTTTCTTTCGTGGTCAGTCGGCCACCGTGCAGGCGCGCAACAGCGCCGGTGTCCGTTTCGCGGACGATATGCTGGTTCTCGCAGCGCTTGTGGACAGTTCGGGCTATTCAAGTGGACTTAAGGAAAAATATCAGGGCTACCTGATCAACGAAGTGCCCATCGAAATAACTGGTCAAACGCTTAAGCCCGGTGCTTACGGTTTCGGTTTCCTTGAAGGGAATAAGTTCGTGGTCATGGACATTGGTGCAAACGATGTCCTCCAGGCGAGCTCGACAAAGGACACCGAGATGAAGCGCCCGGTTCCGTTTCAGATTGTCGCTGCCTCAACTCCTGGCCAGTATCGCCTGTACAAAGGCCGCGATTACGTAGAGTTTCAACGCGTTAAGTAAGCCACACCAACCAGCGCGACAAAAAGGGGCTGACCGTCAGCCCCTTTTCCGTTTCCATTTTCTCTACACTCTCCGGTGATTACGCGTTTCTAATCTGCCCTGAGCTTTCATCCCAAACCACCGCGCTCTTGCGGAAGTACGATTCATTTGCCATGTGACACGCCAGTGCGGCGTGGTGCCCGAACACCGTGTCCTCCGTCAATGGCTTGCGGCTGCGCACGCCTTGGAAGTACGCCCACATATGCGGACGCTGATCGTCCCAATCGTCGCCTTTGTACGTATACGTTTCGGTCAGCGGCTCTTTCCCGATCGCCGGGTCGTGTTCTTCGTGCCACTGCTTTTCGTACGCCTCGCGCATGGCTTTCGGGAAACTCGTCGCATAATAACTTGGCGCCGAATCTTCACCCGTTTGCGGATAAAGCGCGATCCCGAATTCAGTTACTTCCAGAATGCCCTTCGATCCCTGGAACCGGTACGTTTCCGGAGTTTCGCATCCCAAATTCAGCCGCAGATACACGGGAATTTTGCCGTATTCAAAAATCGTCGTCTGCACGTCCGGCATGTTCCGGCCGTCCGGGAAGCGCAGAATGCCACCGAACGACATCGCCTTAGCGGGAGCTTCGTTCCAGCCGATCATAAAGTTCATGCCGCTCACCAGGTGCACCAGCAAGTCGCCCGCCAGCCCGGTGCCATATTCTTTCCAGCAACGCCACCGCGCGAAAATCTTCCCATCAAACGGCCGCTTCGGCACGGTGCCTTGCCAAGTGTCCCAGTCCAACGTCGTCGTCGAAAGGTCCAGCGGCACCGGATAGACCCATGCGCCGGTGGGATCGTTGCGGCCCAGCGAGCCCTCGATCAGGTTCACATCTCCGATCGCCCTCTGCGCCAACATGTCCTTGGCCTTTTTACAGATCACCGAACTCACGCGCTGCGATCCGATCTGCACAATCCGGTTGCTATCCTTCGCCGCATTCACCATCGCTATGCCATCCGCGGCGCTGTGCGACATCGGCTTCTCTAGATAAATGTCCTTGCCCGCGCTGATGGTGTCCACGAACACTTGCTTGTGCCAGTGGTCCGGTACTGCCGCGATGATGCAATCGATTTCCCTATTGTCCAGCAGTTCCTTGTAGTGCCGCGTGGTAGTGATCTTCGGGCCTGCAATCTCCGTAGCCAATGTGTGCCGTCCATCGTACAGGTCGGCTGCGGCAATGCATTCAGTTCCGGGCAGCCCGACGGCACAGGACAGCAGCCCGTTACCTTGCATCCCCACCCCGATGATCCCGAAGCGGATGCGATCGCTTGCGCCCGCCATCTCCAGTCTCGAGGGAATACTCTCCGGTTGCAGCACCATGCGTTTTGCCGCGAACATTGCTCCCGTCGTGCCGGCAGTAGTTTGCAGGAAGGAACGCCGGGATATTTGATTTTTATTCATGATTTTCTCCAATGCGACGCTATCCGATTTTTTCGAGCCGTTCTACCGCAAAGATTGCACACTCACTTCTTTAAAGAAAACAATGTCATTGTCACTGTGGTTCTGCAGTCCTATGTACCCTTCATAGGGCCGGCGTCCCCGCTGCGGTTCGAAATCGAATTTACGTTCGGGAACCGGCTGCCCCTCAGTGTAATCGGTAATTTTCTGTCCATTCAGTTCGACGATCGTGTGCGGTCCATCCAGCGTGATCAGCATCGTGTTCCACTCAGGACCAGGCTTGCCTGGCTTGGACAGTGGCTTCGTCAGCGAATACAGTGTGCCCGTCACGTGGTATTCATCCTCGCCGGAAGTCTCTGGATGATTGTCGATCTGCACTTCGTACCCATAGTGCACCGGCATCCATTCTTCGCGCGGCTCAATCGGTATGCGGACAAACACGCCGGAATTGTCGTTGAAATCCCGCATTTTATACACCACGCGAATCCTGCAGTTTCCCAGTTTCCCTTCGGTCCAATACAGCAACCCCATTCCGCCGTGTGTCTGAATGAGGCCATTCTCAACGGTCATGTATCCCGGACCAACGTGTTTCCACCCGGTCAGATCCTTGCTGTTGAACAGTGGCTTCCACTGCGCGTCCGGAGCCTTCGCGGCAGTCAGCAATACCGCTGCGGCAAGCACCAGCGCAGCACTCCATTTGCGCACTCCACACCTCCCTTGGCATTTCTATGAAGAGAAAACATTGCGAAACAAAAACCAAACATTTGCGGGACGCTCTGCCAACCGCCGCACAAACCACGGATACCAGTAGCTTCCATACGCCACTAGCACCACCGAACGGTATCCTTCTTGCGCTAGTCGTTCCTGCTCCACGCGTTGGATTCCGTACAGCATCTCCACTTCGAACCGCTCTTTAGCAATCCCTTGGCTCTTCACAAAATCGAGCATGCGGTGGATCAGCGGAACATCGTGCGTTCCAAATGCCGCGCGCAAACAGTTTCCTGCCGCCTGAGTCCGCAGCATTTCCTGCGCGAGAGCGAAATAATTCGCGTCCACATCAGCCTTTTTCGGGAAAGCAATGGACGCCGGCTCTTTGTACGCGCCCTTTACCAGTCGAATCGACGGACGCAGGCTGAGCAAATCATCCAGATCCTTTTTTGTGCGGTAGAGATAAGCCTGTAAGCAAATGCCTGCGTCCGGATATTTCTTCAGTGCTCGCTTATAAATCTCCAGCGTAGCGTCGACGTAATTGCTTGCCTCCATGTCGACCCACACGGTCTTTGCCGAATTTTCCCGTTGAAGGATTCGCTTCAGATTCTCGAAACAATAATCCACAGAAAGGTCCAGACCCAGTTGAGTGAGCTTCACCGAAACTTCCGTAGGCAGGCCTGCTTGATGGATGCGCTCCAGAACTTGCACATAATGGTCCGACACACTTCGAGCTTCCGCTCGGTCGGCCACGTTTTCTCCCAGGTGCGTGAAGATCGTTCCAATTTTCTTTGCCAATAGCGCCTGGGCGCAGGCCAGCGCTGCGTCCAGCGTTTCGCCCGGCATGAAGCGCGACACACTGCGGCGCACAAATGGAAACTTCACAGCATGATTGCGCAACCACAGGTTCTGCGAGGCGGCAAGCAGCATCGAGCGCATCAGCGCCATGGGCTTCTAGACCTCCGAGAGGGAGCGAGTGCGAGGGAAGAACCGTCGCGCCTATTTTAGCTGGCATTTCGGACTTGTGGCAATTCGCTTGACGCAAACAAGGCACAGAGAATGCCATATTGCTAATTCTGGAAAGCAACCGCTATTGTGCACTATCTGAAAACGCAGATGCCTGCAGCGAAAGCGCTCGGGAAAGTAGTTTGGACAGTTGCGCTGGAAGCCCTCGAGCCGCACCGGAACCAAGGCGCGCCTCGCTCTCACTCACTGCCTCGCCGATAGTCGTCAATTCTTTCCCGGGTGTCGTGCTCATCAGATCCTGCGCCCGATAGAAACACGCAAACACCAGCCGTTCCGGCTGATTGTGCCGGCGAAGAAACTGGCCATACCCATACCAATCGGTCGCCGCCGCATGCGGATCGCCTTCAGTTTCATCTATAAGCAGCGCTTCCTGAAAGTGTTGAGCAGCCTCGCCGATAGCCCGGGCGCGCTCGTCGGCATCAGCCGCGTGTACCAGGGCAAGACTCTGCAGCCCCGGATTCTTGATCTTTTGCGCAAATCGAACCGCCGCCTGATAGCCTATCAACGCCGTGGAATACTTCTGCGTAGTTGCATCTGCATCCGCCACTTTGATCAGCGCGGATATCACCATCGGTGCCTCCGCCGCATGGTCCGCAGGATGCACCGCCACCATCTGCAGGTAGGCCTGATAATGCCGTGCAGCCGCTTGCATCTCGCCGCGCTCTTCCAGTGCCTGTGCCAGGTACAGTTGTGCGTTACCTTGCGTTGGATCCGTCGCCACGGCTCGTTGCCAACTGTCCACCGCCTCCCCCGGATGCCCCAGCCTCTCCGCTAGTAACCCGTAGTTCACCAGCGCATTTGCGTTTTCCGGGGCGTGCTCCAGCAATCTCCGGTAGAGTTCGTAGGCGTCCGAATATCGGCCAACTACGATCAACCCGTGTGCATATGCTTCTTGCAGGCTCACATTCGCTGGATTTATTTCGGCGGCTCGCTGCAACGCAACCAATGCCCGATCGCGATTCCCAGCGCTATCGGCCGCTCGCGCGATGTGACTCTGCAGCACACTATCGTTCGGATTCAATCGTGCCGCGCGCTCCATCGAACTTAAACTCGCCGATACGTTCGCCCAATAATAATGGAGTTGATCTATCCCGCCCCACAGCAGCAGCACAAGTATCAGACCTACTCGCACGGCCCGAGCGCCGACTGTTCGGCTGCCCATCCATTGAAACAGTCCAGCAACTCGCGAGCGCTTCACTTGTTCTTGTGCGCTTCCGGCATCTTTATTCAGAAGAAAAGCCGCTATACGGGAATCTCTTAATTTCCAGATCGCCCCATCCAGCAGGAAATGGTGAATATTTACCAGTGCCGTGAACGCCAAAAAGCTCGCTGCAAAATCCGCATGGAACACGCGGCTGGCAAGCCACGGACCCGGAATGAACAGCGCGATTCCACCCGCCACCAACACCAATACGTATCGCGCGAAACTCCAACTTCTTTGGCCCTCAGCTCCGGCTTCCTTTCGCTGGTAATAGCTGGTGATCCACAGATATTGCGCCGAATGGAACACCGCCAGGATTCCACTGGAATACCGTGTTTGCGGCACCTCCTTCCCGCTCAAAAGTTCAATCACCGCAGGCAGCAGGAACCACAGAAACTGTGTCGTGGCCAGCGTGACGCTCGGGAGTAACGCTTTCCACGAGCTTCGCCGCACCATCGACCACAGCGCCCATCCACCCGCTCCTATAAAGAACGCACCAAGCATGCCTCGAACTGGCAAAGTAAATCTTGCGGGTAGGTCCAGAGATAGAATCAGCGCATCACTGGACGGTCCGGTATGAAAGCTGAACAACAGCATCAAGTAAGAGGCAATAAACGCAAGGTGCAGTGCTCGCCTCTCCCGTTCCGTGGGTCCGATCCCAGCCCGCCCGGCAAACATCATCAACAGACCGTAGTTCTGCCCGGTGTAATGCCAGGGACTCCAGCAAATGTACAGCGTGAAGATCCACGGCAGCAGTGGATACCACAAATGCGCCAGTAACCCAGTGCAAGCCAATAACAGTGTTATGTGAAACGTAAATATCCGGTACTTGGCGAACTCGCCGTATGAGTGATATGCCCGATACACCGTGGCCATGAAGTGCGGGTAGTTGAACAGCAGTGCCAGCGCGTAGAACGCGAATGACCAGCCCTTGGTCGAGGAGCTCGAGATGTAAACGGCCATTAGCAGAAGCGGAGCGGACCAGCCCCCACATCCCACGATCAGGTCTATCCATGGCCCGTAAACCCACGAACTGCGACCGGTACCGGCCCCTGCTGCTCGAACCGATGGCCCAGGCGGAATGGAAATCGTTGACGACATTTCATTCCAGCGTAACCCACTACTCGGACCCCTATTCGGTAACCACTACAATGCATGCAGAATGAGTTACGACTTCCCGGGCTACAGACTTCCGCCACACGCGCTCCTCTCCTTCCGGACAATCTTCCCGCTGACATCCAGAACCGGTCGTGATATATCTCTCCCAGCAATCTTCGGCATCTTATCTATGTTGTCATTTCAAGAGGAGATGATGCATGAGACACAAAATAGTTTCGCCCCGGTCGGGGGTCTTCTTCGGAGCAATTTTGCTGCTCACCGCTGTGTCGGCCTATGCGCAAACCGCTCCGGTCTCCGGCTCGACTACGTTCACAGTTACGGCGGTCGGAAAAAAGGAGAGCGCGCCGCCCATTGCCAAAGACGATGTCCAGCTCCTTCAAGGGAAGGAACGGAAGCAAATCTCCGATTGGAAAAAAGGAGACCAGCTCTTCCTGGTTGTCCTGATCGACGATTCTATTGACACCAACGCCGGCGGCCAGTGGGATTACCTGAAAGAATTCATGATGGCCCAGCCTTCCTCCACCGCCATCGCCGTCGGATATATTCAGAACAACACCGTCCGAATCGCCCAGGACTTCACCCCGGACCACGCCTTGGCCACCAAAGCCATTCGTCTCCCCCTAGGCGTGGGCGCCCTCGGCTCCAGTCCGTATCTGGCCATGATCGACATGCTGAAACGTTGGCCTGATAGTGGACCGCGCCGCTCCATCATTGTGATCACCTCCGGTATCGACTATTTCCGCGGCCCTGGTTTTGGAGCCTTCTATCCTGATGTGGATTCTCTGATTCAGCGTGCGGAGAAGCAGAACACCAATATTTGGTCCATCTACTACCCCAGTTCGGGCCACCGCGGCCATTCGTTTTTCCTGACCAATTACGCCCAGAACAACATCGATAAGGTCTCCGAACAAACCGGAGCCGAATCCTATTTCTTATTCGGCGCCCCCGTCACCATCAAACCGTATCTCGATGAAATCGGCACCCACCTTCAGAATCAGTATCTGTTGACTTTTGCCGGGAACGGCGGATCGAAGGGCAAATTCGTCCGCATGAACGTCAAAACGGAATTGCCTGATGTAGAGTTCTTTTACCCGACGAACGTCTACTTACCTCCGGGCTCGTAAACATAAAATCTCGCGAAATAAGAAAAGGCGCCCAGTCAGGGCGCCCTTTCTTATTTATCATTGGTTCGCGTTGCCTCAGTGCCCCTTCCTTATTCAACCGCCGCCCCTAATTCGTCCGCGTAGAATCCCGAATCACCAACTCCGGATGCAGCTTTTGCGACACCGCAGTCCAATCCCGATTCTCGTGGCCCGCCTTGATGGCATCCATCACGATGCTCACCGCTGCCCCTCCCATCGTTTCCAACGGCTGCCGCACGGTGGTTAACGACGGCGCCGAAAGCGACGAAATCGCCACGTCATCGAATCCCGTCACCGAACATTGCTCCGGCACGCTAATCCCCGCCTTCGTCAGCGCACGCATCGCCCCCAGCGCCGTCAAATCGTCAAACGCCAGAATTGCCGTAAACTTCTTCTTTTGCTGAAGCAATTCTTCCGTCAAACGATGCCCGTGTTCGAAGCTCGCGTTCGCGTCAAAAACATCTGGGATCTGTAGCACCAGTCCTGAATCCAACTCCATCTTTGCCGATTGTGCGAACTTCTCGATTCCTCGCCAGCGTGGTGTGCTGTCGATCAGCCGCTTCGGTCCACGAATGATCACAATCCGTCGATGTCCTCGCTGGTAAAGGTGCTCCAACGCTAACCGCCCGCCCGCTTCATTGTCCACCATAACGGAACTGACGCGATTTCCTGGAAGTTGCCAACCGATCGTTGCCGTCGGAATTTCTTGTTTATTAAGATCCGCCAATACGTGTATGTCCACAAAAAGCCAATTAGCTACAACGATCAGTCCATCCACGTGCCGCTCCAGCAGCATCTCCAGGTAGCGCTCGAAACGCTCCCGTTGATTGTGGGCATCCGCAAAAATAGGCAAATATCCCAACGGGTACAGTGCGTTCTCAATGCCGCGCAGGATCGGCGTACAAAATGGATCGAGGACGTCGAACAGCATCACCCCGATGCTCTGGCTTCGCCGGCTGCGCAGAAACCTCGCCATCGCATTCGGTCGATATCCCAAACGCTTCGCGGTCTCTTCAATTCGCTGGCGCGTGCTCGGCGCGATATAGCGTGCCAAGGGAGCATTGTTAAGAACTATGGAAACCGTGGCGGGAGAAAACCCGGTGGTCTGAGCTACGTCGCGCATGGTGACAAGCCCGCGCTTTGGGCCGGTCTTTTTCATTGGCAATCCCTCGCGTGCACATCATGGGTCCAATAGCACCCTCTTTGCAATGTGAAACCGCGTTAGAATTACTCTTCGGGAGGAAGTTCGAACGATAGTGGCTGCCGGAATCCTCGGGTTTTCCAAACTCCAAACGCGATGCCCGCCGCCATCCAGATCGACCCAACGATGATCGCCGGTTTGCTCAGATTCACCCACAAGGCCAGGCAAATCACGAAACCCAAAACCGGCGGAATCAGGTAACCCAGTTTTTTCTCTTTCGAGCGCACATAATAGCGAAGAAATGCCGCCACATTCACGCCCATGAACGCGATGAGCGCCCCGAAGTTCAGCATCTCGGCTCCAAGTCCGTACGCCTCTCCGCCGTTCAGGATTTTCTTCGCCGTTTCGAAAGTAAGCGCTGTGCTGCCGAGCGCATATGTTTTGTATCCGGCAACAATTTCCAGCACAAACGCGCCGATCAGCGCGACCGCTCCCACGAAAAATACATTGTTTCGCGGAATGCGATGCTTGCTGTCCACCGCCCCAAAGAATGACTTCGGCAGTGCATTGCTGCGTCCCATTCCATACAGCAAACGCGCCGCGCCCAGTTGCGCTCCCATTCCGGATCCGAAATTCGCCAGCAGCAACGTAAAGCCCACTACTGTAAACAACGGGGCCCACGCCCGCCCAGCTACATACGAATAAGCGGTATTGATGTCAGGGAACGGCTGCGACGCCGGCCAAATCAATTGCGCAACATACACTTCTCCCGCCGACAGGATTCCAATCACCAGGCAGGTGAGCACCGTCGCCAGCAGAATATTCCTTCGTGGATTCTCTGCCTCCTCCGACAGCGTGGAAATCCCATCAAACCCGATATACGTCAGCACCGCAATCGACGTGCAACCAAGCAATCCTCCATAACTGAACGTATGCGGGTCATAAAACGGCCGCGTGTAGTACGCCATGTCGTGCGGCGCGCCAAAAATATAGCGGGCCGCTGCTACAAAGATGGCCACCACCACTGCTCCCATCGCGATCGCCATCCCGGTGTTGATGCGCGCCGAAGTCTTCACCCCACGAATATTCAGTAGCGTGAACACCACGGCAAAAAAGATCTTCCAAATCCACGCGGGCACCCCTGGCGCAAACTGGTAAGCCTGCCCGGCGCACCACACCGTGCAGATCAGCGGGTTCAGCATGTAATCCATCACCATACTCCACCCGGTGATGTATCCCACAGCCGGGTTCACCTCCTGCGCCACATACGTAAACGCCGATCCCGCGCTCGGGTACGCCCTCGCCATCCGTCCATAACTGATTCCCGTGAATAGCATCGCCACCATCGCGATCAAAATGGCCGTAACCACGTGTCCCCGGCCACGATCGCTCAGCACCCCAAACACAGACATGGGTGCCACTGGCTGAATAACAATAATTCCGTAGAGAATGAGGTCGCTGAGGGTGAGAGTTCTTCGTAGGCGGACGCCCGTTGCGGGCGTGGTGCTGGCTTCTGTGCTCAAGCACCTCTCCTTTTCCCGGCTCGCCTTGCCCCTTTGGACGACAGCACGACGGCACGGGTGAGATTTCGGGGCGCGTCCGGGTTCAGTCGCTTACGCAAACCGATCGCAGTTCCCATAAGATGTGCGGGAATGGCTGTCAAAGCGTATCGCGCAAATTCCGGTCCGTCTAGTCCCAACTCGATCAGCAAGTCGCTGCAGTTTTTCAACTCCGTGGTCGCCCGATTCACGATCACGCACGTGGCTGCCCCCAGTTCCTTCAGTTCCTGAACCAGCGTTGTTTCCGCTTCCTTCGCCACATCCGACATATAAAAGGTAATTAGCGTGTCCGGCCCAGCGATCGACCGCGGGCCATGCCGGAACTCCAATGAGTGGTACACCTGCGCATACGACGAGGACATCTCCGTAATTTTCAGGCCTGCCTCTTGCGCCAGCCAGTAATGCACGCCCTGTCCCAGGAAAACGTAGTCGGCAAATTTCCGTTTTCCCGTGAATCCCTGAATCTTCCTCGCATTCGCATCAATCCAGTTTTGTCCCTTGCGTGGCAATTGGCCCAGCGCCGCGGAAAGCTCATTATCCCCACCAATGAACTGCAACCCCAACCGTTGAAATGCCAGCAGTATCGCCGTGAACGACCGCGTCATCACCGTGCTCTTCTCATCGGCCCAATCCAGTTTGAATGTGTGGGTGCACAGCTTTTCCAGCACGCTCTTTGGATTGCAGGTCACTCCCAAAGTCTGCACCGTTTTGTGCGATTGCAGCACTTCTGCGGCCCGCAGCACTTCAGTGGTTTCCCCCGACCGCGACATCAGCACGATCTGCTCCGTCCCCATTCTCCGCAACGTTTCTTCCGGCGCAAACAGCAGTTCCGATGCCGGCACCGCCGCCGCCGGAATGTAACAGTGTTTCGTCCAGAGAGCGGCGATTAACTGCGACAGGTAATAACTTGAACCGCAGCCGACGAACAACCAGGGGCTTCGTGGCGAGAAGGTCTCCGACAGCCTTTCCAGCGTTCCGGCTTTTCTTAACTCTCTCTCTGCCACCGCCCAGATATGCGGCTGCGAGAGAATCTCCCCCAAGGTGTGCTCCCCGGGACGCGGGTGTTGCCTGCTCCCATGAGAGTTCCGGTGGGTCTTGTATTTCTGCAAGTTTTGCTCCTATTGAATCGTTTCAATAGCTCATTATTTTCCGTGACAATCTATCCCCACGCAAGTTCTAATTTTCCGCGTGATGCGCCATTCTTAGCGGTTCCTTCCTCAAAAAGTCCTCTCGTTGCCTCTGACTCTTCCTCAATTTATCCACAAAACTCTAACAGCCTGTCCGGCTGTACAGTTGTTTGCTTAAGCCTATGACAGTATCTCTTGCTTTACACCATCCGTAATGACGCGCAACAGGATACATTCAATTCGCGTCTAATGGTTGTAAGGACCATATCGTTTGGCCTGGGTGGCCACAGAATCCAAGGCAGGAACAATGGGCGAATTAGCCCTCACGCAGGATCGACAACAGACTAAGCGGCTCCTTTTCCACACGGCCGGTTTTGTACTCATCTTTCTCGCTGCGGATTGGCTGCGCAGCAGCACCCTCAGCCCGGATCCAATTCTTCAGGGATATCTTCAGATCACTACTGGACTGTTTGCCTTCATATTTGCCGCGGTCGCTTTGGTCCGTTTCCAGGGCACTCAAGACCGTATCTCCCTGATCCTCGGTTCCGGTTTCTTGCTTTCTGGCGCCACCCTGATCGCTTCCAGCGTCTTGTTCTTCCAGATGACCGGAGCGTCTTCCATCTGGGTACTTTGGGCCCCTGGCGGGTGGTGGATCAGTCGCTTGGTCCTGGCGCTTCTGTTCGGAGTAGCTCTGCTGGTCGAACATTTCATCCCCCAGTCCCGTCATCCGAAATTGGAAATTGGCGGAGCGCTGTTTGCGGTTCTACTCCTCACCTATATCATCTCCGCCTTTTTGCACAAGCTGCCTCCCGAAGTTTCCCGCCATCCGCATTCCGTCATTCCGAATCCGTTGCAACTGATTCCTGCCGTCATCTTCCTCATCGCCCTGTTCGGTTATCGCCGCCGCAAGTACATTATGAACTCCCCCTTCGACCGCGCCATCTATATGGCCGTCTGGCTCAATTTTGCCGCGCAACTTGCTGCTTGCCAGTCGGTTAGGCTCCTTGACGGACCCTTCGTGTTTGCGCAGCTAATGAATGTCGGCAGCTACATCATTCTTTTGGCCGGAGCGCTTCTGGACAGCGCCCGCGTCTTCGAACAGGTCCGCCATCTAGCCGCCAGTGATCCTCTCACCGGCTTGGCGAACTACCGCAAACTCCTTGATGTTCTCGACACCGAAACCGAGCGCACCTTGCGCACCGGACGCTCCTTCGCTGTTCTCCTGCTCGACCTGGATGGCTTGAAGAAAATCAACGATAGCTTCGGACATCTCGTGGGTAGTCGCGCTCTTTGCCGCGTAGCTGACATCCTGCGTGTGCATTGCCGTGCCATTGACACCGCCGCGCGTTACGGCGGTGACGAATTTGCCGTCGTGCTTCCCGAAGCCCGCGAAGAAGAAGCCCAACGTGTGGTTTCTCGCATTCACGAAACTTTGCGCGCCGATCAGGAAGAGCCGCCTATCTCCGTCAGTATCGGCGTTTCTGTCTACCAGGGTGAGGGCGAACGCGTCGAGAAACTCCTGCGCGACGCCGATCAGAATTTGTACGACGAAAAGGCTCGGCGCAAGGGCGTTTCGCGAGTTACAGATAATTCCCGCCGCAAAACCCCCAAGAAGAGCTGATCAAGCATGGTCATTTACCCGCATTCAGATTAATGCACGGTGCGGTTCCGCTGTGTTCCTTTCATCGCCAATGAAAAGCGTGCTTCGGGCGTGCCTTCGCCCAGAATCATGTGACTCGTATATTCTCCCAGTGCCGGTCCATGCTTAAACCCGTGTCCAGAGCCTCCGCCCACGAGCCACACATTCGAAAATTCCGGATGCCGATCGATCAGGAAATCGCCATTGCAGGTATTTTCGTATTGGCAAACCCGCGTCTCGACGATCCCCGCGCCCTCCAGCGCGGGAAAACGACGCTCTACATAGCTACGCGCCCACTCTATTCCTTCGCTCGATACGAAACGCGACTCCGTGTCCGGATCAATCAGCTCGCCATGTGTATCGAGCGCCACTTTCAAGCCGCGACATTCAATATCCGGCATCCCATACACCTCATCCGCCTGAAACAGCCATGTTGGCAGCGCGGGAGCAGCAAACCGCGTATCGCCCGGCGGAATGCCAAAGAAAAATACTTCCTGCCGTGTCGGAAAGATGCACCCCGCCAGAACTTCCGGAAACACTTTGCCCAGCCACCCGCCACAGCAAAAAACAAACGTACCCGCAGAGATGCGTTCGCCACTAGCCGTTTCCACGAATTCCAGCTTTTTCACTGCATGCGGCGTCTGGATTTGCGCAATCCTCAGCTCCACTCCTTCGCTCGCCGCCCTCTCGACAGTGCGGACCACCGCGCGCCGTGCCAGCAACACTCCACTTTCCGTTTCCAGAAGCCCGCGCGACACTCTATCAAAATTAACCTGTGGGTAACGTCCTTCCAACTCCGCTCGCTGCATCAGCGTGTGCTTCACATTGTGTAGCCGCAAATTTGCAGCAGATTCATCCAGCGTCGAGCTTTCTTCGCCCGCAAGCCACAGCACCCCAGTTTGCCGAAACAGTTGCTCGTCCGACTTAGCAAACAACTCTTTCCATTGCTTCAGCGAATCGAGTGACCATCGCGTGTAAATCTCATCCGCTCCGTAACTCATTCGAATAATCCGCGACTCTCCCCCCGAACTCGCCCTCGTATGCGCCGGTCCGTACGCCTCCACCAAAGCCACCGCCTGTTTCCGCCATGCCAAATGCAATGCCGTCCACGCCCCAAACACCCCAGCGCCAATAACCGCCACATCATATGTGCCTGCTCCAGCCATAGCTCGCCATTCTAAGTCATGTAGTGTAACGGTGGGTTGTTGTGCTGTGCGGGTGTCCCCACATGCCGTCGCTGCATGTGGACTCTTGGCTCCCCTTTTCTGGTCTGGTCGACTCAAGACGCGGTTGTCGTCCTAAGGAGCGTGTCCGTTTCCGCGACGAAGGATCTCAACAGTAAATGTTGACCAAACTGTTTACGTGTCTTGTGCAGTTGTGGCGCTAGTTTTCAGCGTCTCGACGCTCGCGTTCCGTTAACACCCATTCGTCAGCTTCGCCGCCCAATGCGCCAAATGCGTCAGCGCGGTGCCGTCCGTGGGATCCAAATGCAATGGAGTAATCGACGCTTCCCGCGCGAAAATCGCCGCATAGTCCGAGCCCTCATCAATTCCCACCTCACGGGCCAAACGCTGCTCACTTAGCCAGAAATACGGCACTCCCCTCGGATCCTGGCCCTCCCGCAGCAACGTACGCGTGATTTTCTTGGATTGCCGTGTCAGCTTCACCCCGCCCTCCCAATTTTCGGGCACGTTGATATTCAGAAATACTTGGTCCGGCAGCTTCTCGCGCAGAATTAATTCCGCCGTGCGCCGCGCTAACCGCGACGTCGGCGCAAAATCCGAATCCACTCGCTTCGAGCACAGAGAAATCGCCAGTCCAGGCACATGGTGAATCGCCGCTTCTCGTGCTGCGCCCACCGTTCCGGAGTAATATACGTTCTCGCCCAAATTCGCCCCATGGTTGATTCCTGAAATAACCAGCTGTGGTTTCTCCGCCAACAATCCATGCAGCGCCACGATCACACAGTCCGCCGGAGTGCCGTCAATCGCCCATTCGTTCTCCGCAATGGTGTGGCAGACAATGGGCTGCCGCAGCGTCAACGATTGCGCGGCTCCGCTGCGCTCCCAACTGGGCGCAACAATTTTCACATTCGCAAAGTCCTTCAGTTCCTCCGCCAACGCGCGCAATCCCGCGGCCTGATATCCATCATCGTTCGTCAGCAGTATATTTGGCTTATTGGCCTTCACGGGCACACACTCCCACCTCTATTTTAACGGCAGTCCACCACAATCCCGAATTTTCGTTGGAAGTTTCGGATTAGATTGTGCGATTGTGCTTCTTAGTCCGAAGCAACCGCTGTTTCGCTTTCTTTCTTCGATCCCGCCAGCTGCGCGTTGAGCTTGGCCATCACTTCAAACGCATTCGCCACATACAGCACATCCGCTTTTCCCCGTGCCCATCCGCAATTTGAGTCCAGGTTGATCGCCCGACGGTCGTTGATGAACCGCCACCCAACCACGTGTGGTTCTTCCCCGTGGCAACAGGTCGACAATCCCTTTGGATGGCGTGGAGTAGCGCCAGTCTGCCCCACTTGATTCAAATGAGTCATGAACCCCAGCACAGCTTGGTTCTCCCCGCTCTGGTCCACCAGCGATTTGCTCCCGCCCAGCGACGCCCCAGATTCGCGTAGAAATTCCAGAATCAGCTTCTCGGCTTCTTCCCCATGCGTTTTGCCGTCCGCCTGTTTCTTCGTCCAGCCGGCTCCGGCAACAAACAACAGCGCCGCATCCGGCCGAATGGTTTGTGCGTCGCTCTTCGGAGCGCGGATTCCGGTGACCGTGGTCCGCTTTGCTTCATCCGGCAGCCTCACAGGTATTTCCTCGACCGTAGCCTTTCCTCCGTCGCTCCGCCAAGGTTCATGACAGCCCGAATCCAGCAACACGATCCACGGACGCTCCCGCCTCTGAAACACGCCTTCCAGTCGCTGCCGATAAAACCATCGCGTCGCGCTCAATGCCCCGTCCACAATACGCAAAGAAGTTACGTGAGTATCCACTCGCCCCTGCAATCGCTGTGCCAGCACCGGTAGCGCCCGCAGGAATCGCGAACTGGCTGGCGCGAGTATCAGCTCTGAACCCGCGGCGCGGCACAAGCTTTCTGCCGCCAATGCATCACTTGCAAATCGCGGTGAACCGAACTCCGGCCCTGCCACACCAAGGATTTTCGCACCGCCTACATTTGCAATCGAATCCGCCGCGCTGTAGATCTCTCCGCCGATCAAGCCAATCGTTAGAGTAGCCTCGCATTGCTGTGCCAACTCCACCGCCGCCCCCAGCGCTTCATAAGCTATTTTCGGCAGCGTGTTACCGGTTTCGTCCACGTGCGCCAAAAACAAAATGCTCTTGGTCATCGCTTCATCCTTATTCGTACCGCTCATCCCACCACCAGAGGGAGTTGCTAACAGGTGCTTCTTGCAGCGTCAATCACCTCGCACTTCTAATCCATTGCAATCCACTCCAGAATCTCCTGCGCCACCGCCTCTGCGTTCAGGTCTTTCACCACGCGGGTTTGCCTTTGTTGCTGCGGCGGTTTCACACTCTGATATTTCAAACTGCTACCTGCGGGTGTCGCGGCTTTAGCCCGCTGCAATGCGGGCATTACCGTCCGCATGTTGGCCATCCCAACCTGCGGATTATTCCGCGGCTCCGGTAAATTTCCTGTCGCCCAGCCCAGAACTGCAGGTGGTCCCTGGCACACAGAAACCTGGTGGCGTCCGCCTTCGATGCGCTCCAGCACCTCGAACGAATCATCCGCAAGAACCGTCACTTGGTCGACTCCCAGGAACTGATCCAGAATTCCCAGGCGCGCCCCGATTAGTTGTAACGTAACCCCAGCGCCTCGCGACGCCGATTCCCATCCCCCGAAAATCAGCAGCCGGTTCCGGTCCAATCCGCTGATCGATTCAATGGTGTCTGCAAGTAATTCCGCCGTTCCATGCGCGTCCGCGAAACCGTTGGCCACCCCATCCACCGCTACCAACTCGAAACTCACCTTTTGCGCGATGGTCATCATCACTTGCTGCAATTTCGCTCTTACTCCCAGGCTCACCAGCCATACCTTGCTACCCGGAAAATGTGCCGCCAGGTTCGCGCCTTCATACAACGCGTGGCTGGCCCACGGATCCAATACCGCTGGCAGCATCATTTCGTTTTTCAATGCCGGCCCCGCAGGCGTCTCGATCGCCTCCAGCGTTTGTAGCGGGTCGGGCACGATGCCCCCGCACACGACAATGTGAAATCCCGTGCTCATCTGCTGAACTCCTGAATTGCTTTTTTTCGAAATCAGTTCAAGGCCGAATGCAATCCGCCCGCTCCCGCGCGGAAATCGGCATTACCCGCTGCGCCATCCACCTTTGCGTTGCAATTCCACAGGCACGCACCGCAAAAAATGCACTTCTCGCGGTCGAATTGCGGTACGCCTGCATCTCCGCACGTGATGGCCTGACCAGAGCACATTTCCACGCACAGCTTGGGCTCGCACTTGCGGCAGACGTCCGTGCGCACAAATACAACATGGTTCGCATAGCCGGCCGGCGCTTGCACGCTTCCGCCCATCAGCAGCGCATCCTGGTGCGACACCAGCAGCTTCCCGTCATACGGAATCTCTGGCCAGCCACACCGGTTCATCACTAGGTCATGCAGCGCCTTCCCCTGCGTCGCCGCTTCGCTCTTCAGTTGCCGAAACTCCTCGGCCGAAATGCGCCTGCCAAAAATCTCTTCGAACGATGCCGTCCTTTCGGAGGATGCCGCCCCTCTCGGCAACGCCAGTCGCCCCTCCGTAAATCCCGCCAGCGCCATTCCTACCAGCCCACTAACGACGCCATGCTGAAATCCATTTCGTGAATCGGCGGCCACCTGAGATTCATCTTCGACCCAACTTTCGCGCCGGCGGCGTACGTAGGCCTTTTCCAGGTTTGCCCTGGTGAATGACTGCTTCTTCTCCATCAATTCGAGTACCGCCTCAGCCAGCTGCACGCCGGTAGTCCAGGCTTCATCCACACCTGATCCCGCCAGCACGTTTGTACTCCCCGACCCTTCTCCGATTCGTGCATATCCATTTCCTGCCAGGAACGGCTCCCCGTATCTCCCCGATTCCTGCAGCGATTTGGCTCCCCACGATTTCAGCGTTCCGCCTTCCAAATATCGCCACACATATGGATGCATCATGAAATGCTGCAAGTAGCGGTAAGCAGTTCGCACCGGGCTGTGGAACCACGACGGAACGAAGATGCCCACGGAAGCCAATCGATTCGAGTGCGCGTACAAAAAGCCGAATATCTCCGGCTCCGGAAATCCCAGCGTGTGAATCACGCTTCCTGGTTCCAGTCCGGAATCTTCGCGCAGTTCGATCACCATCTTCATGCCTAATGCCCATTCGCTATGTTGGTTCCCATCCGGCATTCCGAAGTGCGCATCGATGCCACGTCCGATCACGCCGACCGGTCCGTCGCCAACCACCGTCAACGCCGCGCGAATATCCATTCCCGGCAGATATCCAGCGTCCGGGGCCCCATTCAGGTCAGTGCCTTGATCCGCCAGGCGCACCCCCACTACCGTTTCATTTTCGATTAGCGGTTCGTTCACCGGCGTTCCCGGCCAAATCTGGACCAATCCCGACGCCATCAACTGTTCCGCTACCCACTGGTTGAATTGCCCCAACGACAGCACGAATCCGTCGTGCTTCTTCATGAACTCGGGAATCAGCGGCAATTCGATCCCCTGATCATGCGAACGCAAAAATGGTTTGCACAATCCTAGTACACCATCCATCGCCCGCACCGCGAATGAACGTCGGCTCGCCCCCGTGGGATCCAGCAAGTAAACCAATTCTTCCTTCTTCACCGCTTCGGCCATCGGGATCTGCGACAGATCTAGATTTGGGAAGCTCCCGCGAATTCCTCTTCCCCGCGTCACTGCCCCGGAAACGCCGAAACCCAGTCCTTCGGCCCGTTCGTAGCAGATCACTTGCAGCGGCGCTCCCGGCATTGTTGTGCTTTCGAACTTGGGTGTGCCGTCCGCGTTCAACAGTTGGCGCGTAAGTGTGGTTAGGAATCCGCCCACGGCCGGACCGAAGCCGACACAAGCGATATCCACTTGCATCTGCTGCCTCTCGATAGGGGTTGTGGGATCTTCTACTTCAGTGCTCATGCCGGATAATCCAACACTTCCGGAATCATGATCTGCGATACCGCTTCGGCCGCTCGATCCTTGGCCAACCGAGCTCCTGTCAGGCACATGTCCAGCCGAGTATGCATCGCAAGAAATTGCTCAGCTCCATGGCACGTCGCGCACGGGCCCGCCTTCTCCGGGTGCGATCCGTCATTTTCCACCACATCGGCAGCACACGCGGCGATACCCGGAATGAACCCGTCCAGCTCTTCCAACTCGTCTCGCCCGAAACAGCCCTTATATCCGGCTTCGTCCCACGCCGGATGGCGGTTGTAACCAAACACCAGTTCGGCGCAAATCCGCGCCGCTTCGCCGCTCGCTCGCGCGGATTGCACATGGCACAAATCGCTAAAGAAATTCAGCAACCCCGTCAATCCCTCGGCTACCGAAGCGTCTTGTCCGCCGCGCCGTTCCAGTTCCAGCACATCCAGAATCTGGCAACGCGCCGCCAACAGCCAGCACAGCGCATCGGCCAGCGGGAAGGTCACTCCCTGCCGTGCGCTTTGGTACAGTTTGCTTCCATCTCCATCTGTTGAGTGTTGCAGCCGCTCCAGCGTCCACAGCCACATCGTCATCGCCGTCGCCAGCGTGCATGCGCCCGTCCCTGGATGGTTCGACGCGACATCTCGCATCTCCTTTACCCAACTCCGGAACTGTTCCAGGAACAGTGGATTCGTCATCGTCACCGAAAGCTGCCGTCTCTGCACTGCTTCCGGTCCTTCATACGTTGCTTCTAGTTGCGCGTCCATCCACTTGTTGCCCAAAAATCCGGGGCAATCTTCAGTGATGCCGTAGCCACCCATCAAGCTCACTGCCTCGCGCATCATTTGCGTCCCGCAGCCAGTGTTCCACAGTTTTGCCGCCGGACACAAAATGTCCGCGACTGAATCCAGCATCACGAAACGATAGAACGGGTCATTTTGCAGCCGCGTCCGCTGGGGATCGTTTGCTGGCAGCTTCACCAGCGCCGCAGCTTCGTCGGAAACTTGGCGGAACAGCTTCGCCCGGGCGCGTGCGCCATTCACTCCGCGTTCGGCCAACAGCGCGTCCACTTCGCGTTCCAGTGGATCCAGTTCGTCAAACAATCGCGCGGCTGCAAAGGCCAACGAAGCGCTCGCTTCACCCGTTGCCCACACATCCACCAGCCGATGCAACGCGTCTTGCCGGTTCTGCAATCCCATCTCGTAACGTACCGAACCCGGCGCGGCCATCGTAGCGCCGCGAAAGCGTCCGCGCTGATAGCGAATAATCGGCTCGACCGCAGACAGCAGTTTCGCCGCTGTCATCACTCCCACTGTTACCCTCGTACGCCGGAACACTGCCTCAATCACTTCGCTGTGACTGAACCGCGGCACCACCACGCCATCCTTTATGTCATATCCGCCCACGATCCGGCTCGCCGGGATCCTCAGGTTGAACACCGGATCGCCCGTGGACGAAAGCTGGTGCACCATCTTCTTCGTCGGCGTGCCCCGATCGAATGTCCCGGGGTCGCCTTCTTCCAGAATCACCATGCAGCTTCCCTTGATGCGCGCGTCATCGGAGTCCACCGCTGCCGTCACAAAATTCGCAAATCCAATATTCGTGATGAACCGGCCGCGCTTCTCCACCTGCAAAACCGGCTCTTCCCCCGGGCGCCATTCCACAATTCGCACTTTCCCATCGAGCATTCCCGTGTCTACCCCCACATACGGGATCGGCTCCGTCAGGCAAAATGCCCCGCGCAAAGGTTTACGGTCCTCGCCCGGCTGGGCCGGCGCCGCCAGCTTCATATAATGTTCTTGCTGTTCGGGTGTACCGCGTTCGTGAATCGGTGCCAGCGCTAGGCATCCTGCCAAACTCGCGGTTGCCGCTCCGCCATCCACCCAGGCAAGTTCAAACGCTACAAGCGCCAGTGCCAGGTTCTTTGGCCCGCTAAGAAACCCGCCTTGCTCCGGATCCATAAACACCGCGGTGATTCCAGACCGGTCGAATGCCTCCAGCAACTCTCCCTTCGCCGGGGTCCATTCGTGCGAGTTGCGTCCCCCTTGCGCCACCAGTTTGGCCACTGGACCACGCGCAACACCCCGCACCGACTGCACCAGCATCTGCAAGTCATAGCGATCCGCAAAGTTCCATTGAATTTGGCGAACTGCATCGGAAGGTAGAGTTCGAAGAAATTCCAATTGATGGGAAGCAGCGGTGGACATAAGCACGTCCTTTGGGGGAGTCTCCACCACTGTTCCAGACTTGCGTTACAAGGGTCTGTGAGGTCGGTCACCCGCTCCTGTGACTGAAAAACTCCGTCCGGGTTGCCAGCTGTGCTCTCGGGTTTTCTTACGTTCATCCCTAACCCTTCAGATTAAAAGGCCGTTCTCACACGCTCCATTACAGCCGGATCAACGCCAGCCCGGACTGCGGGTCCTCATGCTTTTGCAGCGCTACCGGGCTTTCCGTCAGTATCAGCTCACACGTCGGCCGCACCGACGCCTTCAGCAAATGCCCACCGTGCGCTGTCCCATCCTTTCGCCCTACCACCACATGAGCGTGTACCTGTGGCTCTCCATCTTTCATCGCGATATCTCCGATCAGAGACAGCAATTCCACTTGCTCGTGAAACTCGGCAGCCAACTCATATTTCTTCGTTTCCCAATTAAACCAGCCCAGTCTTACGTACGACAGCGCGCCAATCGCCTTGAAGCTGCTCCCAGCTAATTTCTCTGCGCTCGCGAACCGCTTCAGCGCCTCCACGATCTCATCGCCCGTATCCATAATCAGTGCAAACGTCTTTGGCTGTTGTGCGATTTGTTTGTGCCGTATCGTCCTCTCCTGTCCTATCCTTGCGCGACCCGGATTCAACTTTCCGATTGCTCCTTCTCTTCTCTCACCGACAGCGGGCGAATCTGGTCGGTCAACAGGCTCACGCCCAGCAGCCCAACCGCGATGAACAACGCGCGCAATCCCCAGAACCCGAACGACCAGGTCCCCAGCACCGCTCCTCCGGCATGACAGATCCAAACGCCAAAAATGAACGAGGCCAGTTGAATCTCCTTGGACTGATTCCGTTGTTGGACCGCTGTTCGAGATTTCGTCTTCCAGAAATCGAAACTCCGAAAGCTTATGCGGGAAACCAGTTGCGCCAGTTTGTTCACCATCCCGGTTACGAACGTGGTGTGCACCGTAAGCGGCCCAATACCCGTCATGGTCGCGGTCTGGATTCCCATGCTGCCCGCCAGCGCCGCTAATCCCCAATAGGGGGTTCCCCCTTCGGTGAACCACCCGGCTACCACTGCGAGCAACACGGCTTCAATCATCAACGTAATCGACGCAATTCTCCGGAGCTGGGTCCTCGACCCCAACTCGATCAGCGCCCGCCCTATCAGTGATCCCAGAAAAAACGCGCTCAAAATCACGCCCGCAGCCGCAATGTCCTTTGTATTTCTGCTAATCAAGCTATGTCCCAGTTGCACCGTGGTTCCCGTCAGGTGGGCGGTGAAATAATGGAAAACGCCGTGGTAACCGATGATGTCGACAATCCCTGAGGTAAACGCCAGCACCGAAGCAATTCCGATCTTCGCCCCGTGTTGCCGGAAAAAATTTACGTCCTCCAGGACTTTCGGTTCGGTCATAGCTCCCCCCGCAACGCCGTAAACAGGTATCCGCCTTCGCCACTTGCATGTGCCGCCACAAATAACTTGCAGAGAATCTAAGGAAATATGCCCTGCATACCATTGCCTTGCAGTTCGCCGGGTGCCATTCACCAACCCTCGCGGACCCCAGCATTCTGGTGCCCGATAAATCCTGGCGGGCATCAAACGAAAGCTGTTTACCTCTGCGAAAATGAGTGTACACTTGCCGCTCTGCGCCCAAGCAATGCGAGAATGATTTCCGCATCTGAGGATATCCCGGAATCATCCGACTTTCGGACCACACCATGCCCAGCGCAATTGCGGATTACGCCCTAATCGGGGACTGCCAGACTGCCGCATTGGTAGATCGCACCGGATCTATCGATTGGTTCTGCGCGCCTCGCTTCGACTCGCCGGCTTGTTTCGCAGCGCTTCTCGGATCACCAGAAAATGGTCGCTGGCAGTTGTGCCCTGCCGGTAAGTTCCGCGTAACTCGTGCGTATCGTCCGCACACATTGATCCTCGAAACTCAATTTCACACGCGCACCGGCAAGGTCACCTTGATCGACTTCATGCCACTGCGTGCCACCACTCCCCGCATTATCCGCATTGTTCGCGGCGATTCTGGTGCGGTCCACATGAAAATGGAATTGGCCGTCCGCTTCGACTACGGTCTGACCGTTCCTTGGGTGACTTGCCCAAAGGAATCGCTGTCTGCCGTCGCTGGTCCGAATCGCCTGGTTCTGCGCAGTTCCGTACCGGTCATCGGTGAAGGTCTCCGTTCTGTCAGCGAGTTTCGCGTCACCGCTGGCCAGAGCATCCTATTCGAATTGGGATATAGCAATTCCTTTCAGCCCATACGCTCCCGAACCTCGCCGCTACGCTCGTTGAAGAAAACCGAACAGTTCTGGTGCGATTGGGTATGCCGCGGGAAGTACTCCGGTCCACACGCCGAAGTCGTCGAGCGCTCCCTGATCACCCTGAAAGCTTTGACCTATGCTCCCACTGGGGGCATTGTCGCGGCGCCTACGACCTCACTCCCGGAAAAGCCCGGCGGTAAATGGAATTGGGACTATCGCTACTGTTGGCTCCGCGACGCAACCTTTACTCTCCTCGGCTTCGTCCACGCTGGCTATAAACAAGAAGCCCGCAAATGGAAGAATTGGCTCATCCACGCTGCCGCGGGAAATCCCGATCAAATGCAAATTATGTACGGCGTTACCGGCGAACGTCTCTTGCGGGAATGGACCGTGCCGTGGCTTCCCGGCTTTCAAAATTCGCGGCCAGTTCGCGTCGGTAACCAGGCCAGCGAGCAGTTGCAGTTGGATGTCTACGGAGAACTATCGGACACCCTGTATCAAACTGTGCGCTCCAGCAAAAGAAATCCCTTCGATGTGCGTTTGCTGATCGCGTTGTTGCGTCACCTCCAGAAAATCTGGCGTCATCCCGACAATGGCATCTGGGAAATTCGCGGTAAAAAGCAGCACTACACTCACTCCAAAGTCATGGCCTGGGTCGCCTTCGATCGCATGATTCGAAATATTGAAACCGATGGCGGTATCGAAGCCCCACTGGACAAATGGTGCCAGGTCCGCCAGCAAATTCACGACGAAGTGTGCCGCTTGGGTTTTGATACGCAGCTCAACAGTTTCGTCCGGTGGTACGGTTCTCAGGAAATGGATGCCAGCTTGCTGCTCCTTCCGATCGTCGGCTTTTTGCCTCACTCGGATCCACGGATCGTTGGCACTGTCGCCATGATCGAGAAGCGCCTGGTCCGGAATGGTTTTGTCATGCGTTATGAAGGCGCCAAGCAGGAAACTGCTTCCGGCAAGCCCGAAGGGGCATTCTTGCCGTGCAGTTTGTGGTTGGCGGATTATTATTGCCTTGCTGGTCGCCTACTGGAAGCCCGGAAGCTTCTGAAATCGCTGCTGAAAGTTCAGAACGATGTCGGCTTGCTGTCGGAGGAGTATCACATCCCGACCAAATCCCTGGTCGGCAACTTCCCGCAGGCCTGGTCTCACGTGGCTGTGCTCAACACCATCATCAACTTGCACACCGAATACGGACCTGCCCACCAACGGTCCAACCATCGGCGCACTAAAACCCGCATATAGCTGTTAGCTATGGCCCAGGACGAATCATCGGCGGGATTTAAACTGCTGGCCGGACCAGGTCGCTTACGCGCGCAGCCGTCGGTGCTACGCTCGCAGCACTCTGCTGTTTGCGCCCTAACATGTATAGCACGAACTCCACTCGGTTCGAGATGCCCAGCTTTTCGTAAATCTTGAACAGGTAATTACTCACCGTGTGTTCGCTCAGTCCCAGCTTCTTGGCCACCTCCCGGTTGCTTAACCCATCCGCAACCAGCGCGGCCACTTGTTCTTCCCGGTTGGTCAGTAGCGTAGTGCCCTGTAGATTCGTCACTCGTCTGGGTTTCACTTCTACCAGCGCTTGCAGAATCATCTGCATCTGTTCGGAGTCTGCCCAGACTTGTCCGTGGTGAACCGCCATGATGCACTTGCTCAGAGATTCGATCGGATCCATCCGGCAGAACACTCCCTTCGCGCCGCTCCGAAAGGCCTCCAGCGTAAGTTCTCGACGGACTCTTCTCACCAGTAAAACGCATCGAATCTTCGGGTGCTTCTGACGCAGCAGTTCGATCGCCTCCACTCCTTTATCCGCCCCATCTTGCAAATCCTCGCTAATTAGCGCGACGTCGATCGTCATGTGGTGTGAGCACAGGCCGAGAATCTGATTGACCGTTCCAGCGCAGAATATTTCTCCAAGTCCTGTGCGCGAGCGCTTCAGTCCTTCCTTCAGTAGCTGGCAGCCCATCGGCGTGTCTTCTGCAATCAATACACGGACAGGCTCGACACGGGGTACCGACACATCTTGGAGTGCGTAGTTGGGGGAGTAGGCGTTCATATGAAAGCAAACCGTCGGATATCGGGGACCAACAGTGGCCACTCAACGTATCGACTTTGTTCAGACCCGTCAAGACACAAAATGGACACCGGTGAACGGCAGAACTACTGAGAGTAACGCAACCCGTTTACCGTTGATTCGATATTAACATCCCGTAACACTCCTTGATTCCCCGCCTCTTGTGTGGATTTCTACTACAACAAAATGAGCGTCGGGTTTCCCGACATGATTTTCATCGCTCTTCCTTTGCCGTCCCGCTGCGTCTCCTATCGCCTTCGTAAGAAGTGTTTTACGTGATTTGCTACGTTTCCCTTTGCACAACAACGGAAAATCGATTCTCACTATTGCTCAAGCTCTTCATCGTTAGTGCAAACTTTCCTCCTGTTAGCAGAAGAATACATAGGCCACTCGCTTCTATCCCTTTTGTTTCCTGCTTATTCTGGCGCTCACCTTCACCAGATTTCGTGGTACGCCTCATGCTGATTAATAGATAGCTTTTGCGTCGCGCCAGGACCGTCAGGATGGAAACGAGACGATGTATCTGTAAACAACGGCTCTAACCTGCACCTCAACCGCAACGTTTGGCTCTGCTTTACCAATCGTCGCACTGATTACTCTCCTGGCACCTCGTGCTACTTCGTGAGGTTCTTCCATGATCGCGGAATATCTCACCACGTGGGCACTGCAGGATCGGCTGGAGGATCAACTCATTAGCGCAAGCTTAAGAATGCTCTGTCGGCTCGTTTCTGGCCCAGCGCCGTCGCGGACATCCCAACGCCCGGTCTCACAAAGTTCGCCTGAAAACCCTTGTCTCTTCAGCCCAAATAAGTGCTCCGATCCAAACCTGCTCACACGTCCCGCAATCGCCCATATCTCGACCGTTGCTGAACCCCCTGCAGCTTTCTCCCAGCCCGCTGATCCTTCCTCAGCCCTGCCCCCGTGGGCGAGTACCGGTGTACCTGGGAGCTGGGTACTGGGAGAGAGGTATGCGGTTACACCCCAGATTTTCAGTACCGATACGCTATTCGTTTTTCAGAGCAAGCCTCGTAGTATCAGGCCATTAAGTGAACCCGATTCTTTGCAGTGTTCGATCGCTTCTTTCGCGGAGCTGTACCCGATCTCTAGTGCTTCCGTGATAGCAGCGAAGATCGCTTAAGGCAACGGCTTAAAGAGTTTTCCCAGGAGTAAAGGGGCCTTTGTAAGTCACAGCAGCGGAGCTTTGCATAGGTGACCAATAAATTTATGACTGAACACGTTCTCAACATGACTCCGGCATGGTTTGCGGTTTACACGCGACATCAGCACGAAAAAGTCGTCGCCAATATCCTCGTGACTAAGGGATTCGACGTTTTTCTGCCTCTCTACACCGCCGGGCACCAATGGAAAGATCGCACCAAGCAAGTCTCCTTACCGTTATTCCCCTGCTACGTCTTTCTGCACAGTTCTTTGAACCAGCGCGTCGAAGTTTTGCGCACTCCCGGCGTTCACCAGTTCGTCGGTTTTGGCGGTACCCCCTACGCCATTCCTGTCGAAGAGATCGATGCCGTCCGTCATGCCATCGACAATTCTCTTCAGATCCAGCCCCATCCTTTCCTCAATTGTGGAGATCGCGTCCGCGTGAAGTCCGGCCCGCTCATGGGTTCGCAAGGAATCTTGGTTCGCCATAAGAATCAATTTCGGCTCGTGCTTTCCGTCGACATTCTAAACCGATCTGTCGCCGTCGAAATCGATCTCAGCAAGGTTGAGCGCCTCGAACCGAGTGCCGTCGTCCCTCACTCCGGTTCGCAAACCGCCCTTGGCCTGCGCTGAGCAGAGCCAAACGGTCTTCCTGCAATTCCGATTATCACCGGCAACACAATGAGCGTTTTCGTACGCACCAACCAAGAGCTGCTGTGTGGCGGCAAGCAAAAAATGAGCAAGTCATCGAACTTCGAAAAATCTAAATCAGTCCCGGCTGCTGCTCTCGTCGGTCAACAAGTTTGTCCAAGCGCGCGACTGAGGTTGGAACCTTGGTCAATCGCTGAGGACGCATTCTATCTTTCGTTTTGTGAGGTATCGTGAAACAGAATCGTAAGTTGTCCCCACTCTTTGCGTTGTTCGTCATCACCTTGTCTCTGTTCATTCACGGCTGTGCTTCGGCCGTGCAATCCGCATCTGGGGGTTCTCACGCCGTTACTCTCAGTTCGATTGTCATATCCGCAGCCCAAGGGTCCACTAGCCCCACAGCTCCCTCGGTCCCCAAAGGCACCACTGTCCAGCTATACGCCACGGGTGTCTACAGCGACAGCACCACCAAGGATTTGACCGCGGTCGCATCTTGGTCTTCCACCTCCGACGCCACTGTCGGCAATGCCAATGGCGACCAGGGTCTCGTCACTGGTTCTGCCGTGGGCACTTCCACGGTCACGGCCACCTTCGGTTCGATGAGCGGAGCCACCAAAGTTGACGTCACCGCCGCAATTCTGAAATCTATCGCCGTCACTGCCCCTAACTCCTCCATTCCCAAGGGTGCCACTGGCCAGTTCACCGCTACTGGCACGTATAGCGACTCCAGCACCGCGAACCTCACTACCCAAGTCACCTGGGCTTCCACCTCCCCGGCAGTAGTCGCTATCAACACTGCCGGTCTGGCCACCGGCGCAGGTATGGGTAGCGCCAACATTACCGCCAGCTTGAGTGGCGTGACCTCGAAAGCCTTCTCGTTGACCGTTACCGCAGCTGCGCTGCAATCCATCAACATCACCACAGCCGACGGTTCCGTCCCCAAGGGCACCACCGATCAGTTCGCCGCGACCGGCACTTATACCGACAGCAGCACTGCGAACCTCACTAGTCTGGTCACTTGGACTTCTACTTCGCCCACAGTTGCGACCATCGCCGCGGGTGGTCTGGCCAGCGCCGCGGGTATCGGCAGTTCCAACATCACCGCCAGCATGAACGGCATCACCTCGAATCCTTATCCGCTAGTAGTTACCGCTGCAGTATTGCGATCGATCGCGATCGCTGCTGCGAACGGTTCTATCGCCAAGGGCACCACCGACCAATTCACCGCCACTGGAACCTACAGCGATACCAGCACTGCGAACCTCACCAGCCAGGTCACGTGGAATTCAAGCTCACCTGCGGTAGTTGCCATTATTGCCGGCGGTCTCGCCACGGGCGCAAGTATGGGTAGCGCCAACATTACCGCCAGCCTGAATGGCGTAACCTCAAACGCTCTCTCTTTGACCGTCACCACCGCAACGCTGCAATCGATTGCCATCACTGCTGTGAACGGTTCCATCGCCAAGGGAACTACCGACCAATTCACCGCCACTGGAACCTATAGCGACGCCAGCACTGCGAACCTTACCAGTCAAGTCACCTGGAATTCTGCTTCACTTACGGTAGCCACGATAGGCGCAACCGGCCTCGCCACCGGCGCCGGTATCGGCAGCTCCAACATCACCGCCAGCTTCAACGGGATCACCTCGAACACGTATTCCTTAGGGGTCACCGCTGCGACCCTGCAATCGATCGCCATCACCGCTGTGAATGGTTCGATCGCTAAGGGCACCACTGATCAGTTCGCCGCCACTGGAACCTACAGCGACGCCACCACTGGAAATATCACCAGCCAGGTAACTTGGAACTCCGCCTCACCTACAGTCGCAACCATCGCCGCAGGCGGTCTCGCCACCGGCGCCGGCGTCGGCAGTTCCAACATCACCGCCAGCATGAACGGCATCACCAACGGGATCACCTCGAATACGTATTCCTTAGCGGTCACCGCCGCAGTGCTGCGATCGATCTCCATTACCGCTGTGAATGGTTCCATCGCCAAGGGCACTACCGATCAGTTCACCGCTACCGGCACGTACAGCGACGCCACCACTGGAAACATCACCAGCCAGGTAACTTGGAACTCCGCCTCACCCACAATCGCAACAATCGCTGCGGGTGGTCTCGCCACCGGCGCCGGCGTCGGCAGTTCCAACATCACCGCCAGCATGAACAGCACCACCTCGAACACTTATTCCTTATCGGTCACCGCCGCCGCGCTGGAATCCATCGCTCTTTCCGAAACATCCACCAGCATTACTGTCGCGTTAACTTCTCAATTTACTGCCACAGGGACCTACTCCGACGGCAGCACGGCAGATGTCACTAGCCAAGTGTCGTGGAACTCGGGCACCTCTTCCGTTGCCACCATCACCGCCGCGGGTTTGGTCACTGCCGTAGCACCTGGCACTTCCAATATCTCGGCGACTCTCGACGGCATCGCCTCGCCATCCGTTCAAATCAACGTCAATGCAGCGGTTCTTCAGAGCGTCGTGATCACTGCGACCCAAGGCTCGACTACTCCTGCCGCACCTTCCGTCGCCAACGGCACTTCTGTGCAGTTGTATGCAACAGGGTTGTACAACAACAATAGCACCCAGGATTTGACCACTCAGGTTTCTTGGTCCTCCACCGCAGATGCCACCGTCAGCAACGCCACCGGCAGTCAAGGCTTGGTGACTGGCGCCGCTGTTGGCAGCGCCACCGTAACTGCTACCCTCGGCACCGTAAGCGGGAATGCCACTGTCAACGTCACCGCGGCGATCCTGAAATCCATTTCCATCACTCCGAACACAATCGCGAGCTGGCCACAAGGCACCACGCAACAGTTCACTGCCATCGGCACATTCACAGACAGCACGACTCAAAACATCACCTCCACCGTCACTTGGAGCGCCAGCGATTCTTCGGCCACCATTATTGCCAGCGGCACCAATGCCGGCTTGGCTACTGGCGTAAGTCAAGGCACCGTCGTTATTTCCGCATCGATGACCGGTGTTCCCACTGCCTCCACACAGACCTTGACCATCGGCCCGGCTGCACTCGTTTCCATCGCCATCACGCCGGCGGACGCTTCCATCGCTCTCGGTACCAATGAAACTTTCACCGCGACTGGTACCTATACGGATGGATCAACGCAAAACCTGACCACCGCCGTCACCTGGGCCGCCACTCCGGATCCTTCCGGAGCCGCAACCTTCCCGGCCAATTCTTCGATTGCCACTGCAACCGCCGAAGGGGTTGTTACCATCACTGCAACTTCCACCTCGGGCCCTGTCGGCACTACGCAGTTGACCATCACCGCGCCAGTGTTGGTTTCCATCGCTGTTACACCTGCGACCGCCAAAATCTATCAGGGTGGCTCGCAACAATTCACTGCCACCGGCACTTTCTCCGACAACTCCACTCAAGATTTGACGTCCACCGTCACTTGGGCCACCAGCAGTGGCACGGTCGCCACCATCAGCACTTCCGGCGCGACCTCCGGTCTAGCTTCCGGCGTCGGGGGCGGCGGACCTATCTCCATTTCCGCAACGTTCGGGTCCATCGTCAGCACCACCACCGGTGGCGACGCTGCTCTCACCGTTGTCGGCATCAGCTCCGTCGTACTGACGCCTGCCAATCCCACCGTCTACCTCGGCGACACGAATCCTGCTGATCCTTATGGTGCCTCCAACAATTCCGAGCAGTTCGCTGCCACAGTCAACTACGCCGACAGCACCAACGCCACAGTCACCACCACCGCCACTTGGTCCTCGGGAACCACCACCGTTGCCACCATCAGCAATACCACCGGCACCCAAGGTCTCGCCACCGTGCTTACTTCCGGCACCAGCACCATCACTGCAACCTACGCTGGCGCCTCCGGCTCCACTCTGCTCACTGTTTCTCCAGCTCTTCTCGAATCCATTGCGATCACGCCTATTAGCGCAACATTAGCTCCGTTGGGCACTCAGCAGTTTGCTGCCACCGGCACTTACAGCGACGGCTCTACCCAGGATGTCACCAGCCAAGTGGCTTGGGCATCTTCCAATACCGCCGACGTTACTGTTACTTCTCCCGGTGGACTAGCCACCGCGGTTGCCTACGCTGCTTCCGCTGTTTCCATTACTGCAAGCGAAACCAACGCTGCCGGCACCCTGATTACTTCTCCCGCAGCCACAGTACTTGTTCCGCCACCGGTCCTGCTCTCCATCACCGTTGGGCCGCCGACCATTTCTCTCGCCGCTGGTTACACCCAGCAGTACACCGCCACCGGAAACTATTCGGACGGCAGCACCGGAAACCTTACCGCCTCCGTGACATGGGCCTCCACCTCGCCAGCTTTCGCTTCCATCACCAGCGCTGGCTTGGCTTCCGCCCTCACCGTTGGCACCACCACCATTTCCGCCACTTCCGGCACGGTCGTCGGTTCCACGACTCTGACCGTCACTCCTCCGGTCCTTCTATCCATCGCTGTTACTCCTCCCAGCGTTTCGCTCGGTCTCTACGCCACTCAGCAATATGTGGCCACCGGCACCTACAGTGACAACAGCACTCAGGTCATCACCAACACCGTGACCTGGACCTCCGGCAACACCAGTCTGGTCAGCATCAGCGCCACTGGTTTGGCTTCCGTTCTCGCCACCAGCAGTAGCGCCATCTCCATCATTGCCAGCCAAACCAACTCGGCCGGCACACTCATCACTTCGCCTCCAGCTTGGCTCAGTGCCCTCGCCAGTCTCCCGATCGTGTGCTCGTCGCCCACCATCGATATGCAATTACTGGTGGTGAACAACTCCACCGCTAACTATGCGGACTTCCCCGCGATCCAGCAGATCCTCAATTACGTCGGCACTCCTTACACCGTTGTGGACGTCACTGCCGGCACCGTCCCCACTCTTTCCGACGGCGCTTGCCACGCCTACTACCAGGGCGTGATCTTCGCCAACGGCGGGGATTACTACACCATCGGCTCTTGGCAATCCGCGTTGATCTCCTACGAGCAGACCTTCGGAATCCGCCAGGTGAATTGGTACGATACCGGCGACACGAACTTTGGCCTTAGCACTTACACCCAAATAATCCCGGCCAGCGATACCGAAAACTACACGGCGAATTTTACGTCAGCCGCTTCGTCTGTGTTCTTCTATGCGAACACCGCTACGCCCTTGACCGTCAACAACGCCGCCGTCTATCTCACCAGTGCAGATCCAGCCTCAACTGGTAGCTTGACTCCGCTCTTGCAGGACGCCAGTGGCAACATCGTCTCCGCCATCTACCAAAATAACGGCCAAGAGTTCCTTACCCAGACCTTCGACAGCAATGCCTCTCTTATGCATGACCTCATCGTGGCCTACGGTCTGGTCAACTGGGTCACGAAGGGCGTCTTCCTTGGCGATTACCATGTCTATGCCACTCAATCCATCGATGACTTCTTCATCGACGACTCGGAATGGATTCCCAGCACTACCTGCCTCTCCGACCCGCAAACTTTTGATCGCACCGCGCCGGACGCGTCCAATCTCCCGGTTACCCGCGTGAATTCGGCCGACATGACCCAACTGGTTGCTTGGCAGCAAAGCAAGCAAGCCGATACTCTGCTCAATCAATTTGAGCTGACCATCGCTATGAACGGCGTCGGCACGTCAGGCAATGGCGACTGGACCGGCCTCACTGCCCCCATTATTTCCTCTTCGGCAACGGCTGGCGTGGCCACCTTTACCGCACAAGACTTCTCTGGCCAGGTCGGACAGTCGGTTACTGTCACCAACACCACCAACGGCAGTGGCGTCCTCAACGGCACCTGGGTGATCACCTCCGTCACTCCCAGCGCCGCCACTACTCCCGGTACCACCAGCTTCACCGCGAGCATCGCCGCAGCCGGAACTCTGGCTCTCAAGGCCGAGAACGGCGTCGTCGACAATACCAATACCGCCACTGCCGTTATCGCTGACGACTTGGTCGCCAACCTGCAAACCTACCAGCAGTATTTCCACTGGATCAGCCACACTTACAACCATCCATCGACTCTGAACGGCTTGTGCAAGAGCACTCCTACCGGTTCTGGCTGTGGCGACGTGAACAATACACCGCCGACCGACGACATCGACTTAGAGGTTCTCACCAACCTTTACACTGCCTCGAGTGCTGGCGGAGTCGACCTCGACACAGATACCGTCATTGGACCCTATGACGACGGGTCCCTCAAGCCGCTCACCTTCACGGATTTCAATCCGGCAAATATCGTCACGCCCGGCGTCACCGGCCTGAACGATCCCAATGTCCCCATTTATCTCTATGAAGATGGCATCCGCTACGCCGTCAGCGACACGTCTGTAGCCACGACCACCGATCCGCCAAACAACAACGGCCCGAATCCTTCACCCAACGTCGGCATCGTCAACAGCTACGAACCAGGAATCTACGAAGTGCCCCGTCATCCCAATGACGTCTTCTACAACGTCGCCAACTGGGCCGATGATCAGGCCGAGTTCGACTGCGTCTACTCCTATTACGTTGCCCCCGGAGCTCCGGCTGGCACTACCCCGGCCCCTGACCCGCCGTTCAACACCTACAATGCCGCGCAGGTTCTGGACTTCACCAGTTCGGCCTTCGTGTCCAACATGCTCATGGGCGACATGGATCCGGAGATGTTCCACCAGCCCGACCTGCACTTCTCCGACAATTACGCCAACCTGACCAACTCGGCTCCGAGCGGCACCATTCCGGCCAGCGTCTCCAGTTTTGTTGGCAGCAGTGGCACCCACGTGTCCTCGCTCATCTCCGACACTTACGACCTGACCTTCATCAAGTACGAAGCGGTCTACAAGCTGCCGGTCCTCACTCCCACGATGGACAACTTGGCCCTGTTGATGCAGAACCGCAACACATTTAACCTTTCTGGTGTGAGCGCAAGTATCCTCAATGCGGGTACCGCCAGCGCCTCCATCAGTCTGACCATGCCTTCCACCGCCACCGTTCCCACCGCCGTCATTCCGGTTACTGGTTTGACCAGCACTGGATCCGAATCGTATGGTGGCCAGAACATTTCTCATCTCACCATGACCCCGGGTCAGGCCGTCAGTTATCCGTTGAACTGACGACGTATAAGAAAGGAGGAGCGGCATGAGCGAAATCTTCGAAGCGTTAACCATCGCGCAAGACCGGGCAGTCGAGAAGCTGGTCGACCGTCAGTTACAGCTCGAACCGGAACAGCAACGCGAGCAGCCGATCACGCCGCGTCCTCAGCGGATCGTGCTGTCGCACAAGCGTATCCGCAACATTCTGATCCTGGCGTTTTTCGCCGTAGGCTTGGCGCTGCTGGCGGCTAACTACGCGTTCAACTCCAATGGCCCGCTGGTCAAGGGTCAGCCGATCTACGGAGTCGCTTTCGAAGGTACCGTGCATCCCGCCAGCGTTTTCGGCATCACCGCTGACTTGGGCGGCACGGTTTCCTCTCTGAACGTCAAGGTTGGTGACACGGTGCAGAAGGGCCAACCGTTGCTGCGCATGGATGGCCGGGAAGCGGAACTGGCGCTACAGCAAGCCAGCGTGGAGTTGCAATCGGCGCAATCCAACTTGGACAAATTCCGCAGTCAATTGGCGGAAGCCAACGCCCGTGTAGCGGTTTCGCAAGGCCAGGAGCAGCAGATTCCCACCCGGCAATGGCGCGATTCTCCCGAGCGAGCCACGGCTGCTTACGAATTAGCCTTGAACAATTACAACCGCACCAAGGCGCTGTTCGATGCGGGGGTCACGCCGCAGCAGGAACTGGACGCCCGCTCCACCGAACTGCGCATGGCCAAAGACGATCTGGACAACGCCAAGAAGCTGGCGGGGGCCTCCTCGCAACTGGAACACGATCGAAGCGTGCAAGCCAACCTGCAAGCCATGGTTACCCGAGAAGACCTGCAGGAGCAGTTGCGGCAGGCGCAGTTGAAGTATCAGCAAGCCCGCGAGCAAGCCGAGCACAAGTTGGTGCGTGCCACGCAAGCCGGGGTAGTTTCGGAGATTCCGGTGCATTTGGGCGATCACGTTTTTGCCGGCACCACGCTGGTGCGTCTGGCCGAACTCGATCACATGATTGCGGAAGTTCCGGTAGCCGCGCGCATGATCTCGGAACTGAAAGTGGGCGAATCCGCGCAGGTGGAATTGCCTTCGACTCCGCCGCGCCAGGTGCCCGGCCGGATTCGAGTCATCAACCCGTTGCCGTCTCCCAACATGACCCATACCGTCGAAGTGGAATTCGATAATCCTACCTTGACGCTGTTAGCTGGCCAGGCCGCGGAGGTACGTTTCTCCAAGCCATGAAACCCCGGCCCATTTCGGTGTTGCTTACCACCGAAGGGACCTACCCCTTCTACACCGGTGGTGTCAGCAAGTGGTGCGACCTGCTGACGCATGGTCTGCCGGACACGGATTTTGAAGTGCAAGCCATCGTCACCAATCCGTATCCGCAGGCGAAATACGAGTTTTCGCCCAACGTGCAGAACGTTACCAAGGTGCCGCAATGGGGTTTGCTGCAGCCGGCGGAATTCTCGCAGCATCAGCCCACCTCGATGGTGTTGCGCAACATGTGGGAAACCACCCAGCACGTGATTGCCAGTCGCTTCAAGCCGCTGTTTGAACACTTCCTGGGGCTGTTGTTTTCCTCCGAGTGCGATAAGGAAGAACTGGGCGAAGCGCTGCTGGAGTTGCAAAATTATTTTCAACACCACGATTACGCCAAGACCATGAACTCGCTGGAGGCTTGGGACGTGCTGCAGCATGCGGTGCGCGCTTCCTGGGAAGGCCGTCCGGAAGAGGCCGAAAATCCCACGTTGGCGGAAGTGAAGCAGGCCTACCGGCTGTTGTATCACCTGCTGATGGTCCTGCACTTTCCGGTTCCGCTAGCCGACATCACGCATTCTTCGGCCGCCGGATTTTGTGGCTTGCCTTGTGTTTTCGCCAAGCTGGTGCACGGCACGCCGTATCTGTTGACCGAGCACGGTGTGTATCTGCGCGAGCAGTATCTGAATCTGCGCCGGCAGATGAAGTCCTTCTTCGTGCGCTGGTTCCTGTGCCGGTTGGTGGAAAACATCGTGGAGTTGAACTATCACTTTGCCGATCAGATCTCCCCGGTGTGCGCGTTCAATGCCCGTTGGGAAGAGCACGTAGGAGTGCCCCGCAAACGCATCGAAGTGATATTCAACGGCGCCGATCCGCAGAAGTTTTATCCGCACGAACGCGAACCAAAGACCCGTCCGCTAATCACCACCGTCGGGCTGATCTATCCGCTGAAAGGTCAGTTGGATTTGATCAATGCCACCGCCATTCTCAAAGAAAAGTTCGAGGACGTGGAAATTCGCTTTTACGGTGCGCCCAACGATCCGGAATACTATCGCAACTGCCAGCGGGCGGTTGCCGAGCGGCATCTGGAGAATAATGTGACCTTCGCGGGCTCCACCAAGGAACCGTGGAAGGCCTACAGCAACGCCGACATCGTGGCCATTCCGAGCATCTCGGAAGGGTTTCCATTTGCCGCGTTGGAAGCGATGTTGTGTGGCGCGGCCATTGTGGCCACCGATGTAGGCGGAGTTGCCGAAGCCATTGGCGATTGCGGCCTGCTGGTTCCGGCCAAGACACCGCAAGCCATGGCCGATGCCATTGCGTTTTTGCTGAACGATGCCGCCGCGCGGGAACGCCTAGGCCGCAATGCCAAAGCCCGCGCGCTGGAACATTTTACCGAGCAGCAATTTCTGAGCGCCTACGAGCAGACCTATTTGGAGCTACTGCACTGCCATCGTCAGAGGCTCCTAAGTGCTTAACTCGTACCCAATTCCGAATGTGCCGCTCCTCCGCTTTGCTTTTCTAACTATGATTATCGCAGCCTCCAATTTCTTGTTCGCCTTACCCGCAAACTGCAACTCCGCAGCTCCCGCGCGCTTGGCCATCTATTATGGTTATCCGAGCCTGGTCAACGGCTCCGCCGGCGATGCGGAGAAAGCTGCCGCCGTCTTCAGCGCGTACGATGTCCTGGTCTTTGGCGACGGCCTGGAATTCGCCGACAAGCAGTCCGGGCGTTATCCCGAAGGCGATCCCGCCGAACACCAGAAAACTTTGCAAATTATTTCCTCTATTCGCAGGCGCAACCCCGCTACTCGCATTTACGGCTATGTTTGCCTCGGCGAAATTCCTTGGCCCAAGGGACAGCAATCCTCCCTCTCCCCGCAACAATTGCAGGAACGCATTCAGCTTTGGAAGCAAATGGGCGTGTCCGGAATTTTCCTCGACGAGGTTGGCTACGACTATCCCGTGGTCACCCGGGAGCGCCAGAATCTCGCCGTTCGCATGATCCATGAACTCGGCCTCAGCGCCTTCATGAATGCCTATTTCATCGATCATCTTTTCAGCGTCGATAGCAAGCTTCCCAACTCCAATGGTCCGGAGAAGAATCCCAAGGGTTTGGCTCCGCTCTTGGATCAACGCGACCTCTTCTTGCTGGAATCGTTCCAGATCAAGAACGGAACTTACGAAACTGCCGAAGCCGTGCAAGAGCGTTTAAACCAATCGCTCAAATACCGTCATCACTTCGGCACCCGCATCTTCGCTACCACCACGACTACTCCGCAGCAACCGTTCTCCGCGGAACAGTTCAACTACGCTTGGTGGACCGCTCGGCTCTACGCTCTGGACGGATTTAGCTGGGGTGAGCCGTACTTTGCCGCCGCCAATAATTCCTTGCCGGAGCGCCGCTGCGCCGCCGATACCACCCGGGCCATTGTCTTTGACTCAACTTCCTCCGTGAAGGCCGACAACAATTTGATGTGGCGTCAATCCGGACCTTTCGTCGTAATCGTGGACAGCAGCAATCATTCCGTTCGCCGCATTTCCGGCAAGGATTCCGCGGACCCGAAGCTCGTGAAAACCTGGCTCACTTCCTCCCCCGCGCAATTTCCATTGAGCTGTGCCGGAGCCGCCGAATGACGTTGGATCGACACGAGATCGAGAAGATGCTCCGTAGTGGCGAGGCCGGCTCCACGCAGTTCGTCCACTCGCGCGAAGTCGCCGCCCTGCTCGAATCGCTCGGGTACAACGACCGCTCGGCGAATGAACTCGGCTATCCCACCATTTTTGCTTTCGCCGACTGTCTTTTTGCTCGCCTGCTGCAGGATCCGGTACCGCAAAAAGCGCAGCCCGAGCCACGCAAGCGCGAAACCTTCTTTGCCGAGCTTGCCTACGCGGTGCGCAAATTCTCACTCAGCCTGGCCTACGCCATCCCTTGGATGGCCCTGCTCGCTCTGGAATATTTGAAACCGAACGCGCTCAATGTTCCGCCGGAACTTGGCGGCGCGCTGAGCCTGGCCCTCATCGGCAGTCTGATCACCACCGGCGGTTTTATTCAGATGATCTCGCGCAGCGGAGGTTTTTATTACGGCTTGAAAGAGCCGGTCCTGGCGCACCACATGTGCGTCAAGCTGCTTAACGTCGGTTTGACCAGCAGCCTGCTCCTCGGTTTGCTCGGCATGCTGGTGGGTGCGTACTTTCATCTCTTCGCCCCCTACTACGTATTGCTCGCGGCCATCAACTTCATTGCCCTTAGCCTGCTCTGGATGTTCTGCGCCGTGCTTTCCGTTCAAGGTATCGGCTGGTGCGTGCTTCTCGTCTTTATGCTCAGCGCCATGATCTGCGGTCTCATCCGCCTTCTGACCGGCGCCGGAAACACCCTGCTTTTGACTCTCTGGCCGGTTATGGCGGTGCTTTGTGCCATGGCCGCTGTGTACATCGGTTTTCGTCGGACAGAAAAGAAAGCCGGCGATGCGCCCAACAGTGCTCGCCCCAGGTTCGGTGTCCTTTCCATTTCCCTGTTGCCGTTCTTTCTGTACGGCACCTTTTATTTCAGTTTCCTCTTCGCCGATCGCCTCGCTGCCGGCAGTGCCGTCCCGTGGGTTTCCGGTTTGAGCTTCGGTATTGATCCGGCCTACAAGCGGGGAATGGATCTCGTCCTGCTGGCCTTCCTCATCACCGCGTCTCTGGTCGAATATCTTGGCGATTCTTTCTTGCGCTACTGGCGTCAGCTCGCGGCGGAATTGCCTCAGGCAAACACCGAAGAACTTATCGCCAGGCTTCGCCGTCGCCACTCTGCCGCTGTTTCAATGATCTTCGTTATGTTCCTAGTGGTTTCCATCGGCGCGTGGTTTGCTTTCTCGCGACTGAGTGGCGGGCCCCTTCCTGGACGCCTGCTGCAAACCGCGATCCTGGGCGGGCTCGGCTATCTCATGCTCAGCATCGCTCTTCACGAGATCGTCATTCTTTCCAGCGTGAATTCTACTTCTTTGGCCATGTTGGCCGCGGCTTTGGGCCTGGTCGTGAATATTCTCACCGGGTATGGCCTCAGCCATTTCTGGGGCGTGCAATATGCCGCCGCTGGTCTGCTCGCCGGTTCCGCGGTTGTTTTGTGGACCTGTCACGCCGCTGTGCGCCAGATTCTTCGTCGGCCCGATTTTCATTATTCGATTTCCTAAACCCATCGTATGCAAGCTATCGATCTATTAAGAGCTGCCTGGATTCTCTTCATCTTTTTCTTGGCGTTTTTCCTGTTTCCGGGCTACCTCTTCTCCGCTCGAAATAGTTCGTCGCTATCGCTGCGCTTTGCCGGGAACTTTGTTCGCGCGCTCCTCATCGCCACGATTGCTGGTGTGTTGCTGGCCAGCTTGAAATGCTTGAACGCCACCACAGTGGTGTCGTTGGTCTTGGGTGTCACTGCCATCGCCTGGGTTCGCAAAAACGGTAAGACCTCTCGCGACTGGCTCCACGGTTTGCAGGAAGCCGCCATCAAAGTCGTGCGTCTGGTCGAAGACCGCGCTATTTTTCGCCCGCTCGATTCCTCTGCTTCCACCGAGCCGCGGACGCGTGGTTGGTTGGCCCAATCGTTAGAAGGCAGAGAAACGGTAGTTGCCGCTTTTGTTTTCGTGCTGCTCACCACCTGTGCCTTGTTTTTCTCGCATCCCCTTCGCGAACTTCGTCTGGATCGCCCCGAACAATACCAGGTCCTGCTTCGCGCCCGTGAGTTGATGCTCAATCTCCATGCTTACCAGCGCCCGATCATTTTCCCTTCAGTCATCGCCATGGTTTCGTTCCTCAGCAGTGCCGATCCCATGCAGGTCATCCGTTTTCTCTCCCCCGTGTTCGAACTGTTCATCGTTCTCGTCGCTGGCTTGCTCATCCGTCAATGCACCCGGGGATCGATTGCTGCTATTGCAGGCATGTATTGTTTAGGTGCTGCTGCATTGCAACCCGCAGTCACCGAAACGCCGATGCCTCTCTCGACAACGGCAAAACTCGAGAGCTTTTTCCGCACTTCGCTTACCGCCCCGGGATCCAGTCCGGAATTTGGAATCGGTTTGCTTTGTCTACTGCTCGCCCTGGTCTTCTTGGTTGATTGGCGCAAAGACACCCGAAACTGGAATTCTCTCGTCGACGCCATTTGTTGCCTGGTGTTGCTGGCCGTTACCTCGCAATCCTTACTGATCGTCGGCTTCATGGCTGCGGGCGCTGTCCTGCTTTGGCCAATCTTGGGTATCGCTGTTTTGGCCGCAATGTCTTACGGCTGGGCCCTTTTCTCAACGCTTTCCGCTTCCCTCACCGTTCCGGTGGAATTGCGCCTGGCCCTCCCGATTGCTGCCGTGCTGTTTCTGTGTGGCGCTGCCGGACTGTTGGAAACCCATCTTGTCGCTCCCCTCGGCCACACCGCGCAGGGCATACTGCTGCTCGCCTGTGTCGTCGTTTCCATCCTCTGGTTCCGTCCCCACCCAGTCGCCACCCATTACCTCGAGTACGATCAGGCCGCCTCCGAAACCCAATTAATTGCCGAACACTTTCCCCGTCAAACTTGGGTGGTCGTTGCGCCCACGGAACAATTGTCGGAAACGCTAGGCCTGGGCGGCTACGAGGATTTAGCGGAATTCGTGGCTAAATATCAGGACCAGGCCGCCGATCCTGAGTTTGAAATTCCGGATGCCCCCGAAGATTTATTCATCTACGTGGAGAAAACCCCGTTCCAGTTTTACTCTCGTGAGCCGGAATATGTTCCCATCGAGGCGCTAGTCGACACTACTTACCGCAGTTATCGCTCTCCGGCCGGCCGGGCGAGCCTCGAATCCGCCGCCCTGCAAATGTGTGAAACCTATCGGCTCTCTCACGGCAACGCCGATGTTTTCTTTGAAGACGACGATCTTCGTATCTATCGCATCCATCGACAACCAACTCAAAAAGCGGGAGGCTAGCCCACAGCTTCGGTTTGCGTTTTTCGGATTCACGCTCCTTTGTAGCAATTCAAATTCATTGATCTCAGGGATCCTTCAAGACAAAAACTATGTACACAGACTTTTACAAACTAAATCGCAATCCATTCGAAATCACTCCTGATCCGTATTTCTTGTACTCCACCAAGCAGCACAAGGAAGCCTTGGCCGCGCTGTACTATGGCGTGCGCCAGCGCAAAGGCTTCGTGGTGCTGACCGGCGAAGCGGGCACCGGCAAGACCTTGCTGGTCCGTTGTCTGTTGCAGCTTTGCAAGGGCACCGATATCGCCAGCGCCTATGTTTTCAACAGCCGTCTTTCCACGCTGGATTTTCTGCAGTACGCCGCCACCGATCTGGGCTTGGCCGTTACCGGCAAACACAAAGGAGAGATCCTGCACGAGCTCAATCGTTTTCTGGTCTCGCGCTATCAGAAGAAGCTGACCACCATGATCGTGGTCGACGAAGCCCATCATCTTTCCACCGAAGTTCTGGAAGAGATTCGCTTGCTGACCAATCTGGAGACGGCCGAAGAGAAACTGTTGCAGATCGTGTTGGTGGGCCAGTCGGAACTGAGCGACAAGCTGGACTCCTACGAGTTGCGCCAACTGAAGCAACGGATTTCCCTGCGCGGGTATCTCGAGCCGCTGGATTTAGAGAGCACTCGAGGCTACATCCACTGCCGCTTGCAACTGGCCAGTGCCAACGACGGCATCGTTGCGCTATTTCCGAACGAAACCGTATCCCGGATTCACCACTTTTCGCGCGGCATTCCGCGTTTGATCAACACCATCAGCGACAACGCCATGATCACCGCCTTCGCCCGGCAATTGGACACTGTCCTGCCCAGTATTATTGATGAAGTCGCCACCGAACTGCGTCTGAACACCGGCAGGTTGCGCAGCTTGTCTGTCTTCGAAGCCAAAAAGGGTGCCAACCAGACTCTGTCTGTCGGGCAAAGCCTGCTTCAATTGCGTCACCAATTTTGAAAACTAGCAAATGGGGGGTTTCTTACTATCCACGAATGTGAGTTTCTTACCTTTCGTGGAATACCTTTCTCACTGATCTCCACACCACAATAATTCATCGCCATCTTAGGAGTTTCTGCCACTTGAGGCGGCACGAAACAGCCGCTAGAGTGTCGCGACACGGTGGAGAGAACCTGAGGGAAGTCTACGCTCTGGGATCCACGGCACCTGAATGAATGATGTACGGTGGGCCACAGTTAGCCGATTTAAAAAAACGCAAACGACCTGGGATTACAAGACATTTGCGTGGATCACAACTAAAACAGTTGCGCGAAGCGTAGCTTCGTTGCGGATTTATCGCGGCCTCGGTTTGTTGGTTGGCGGATGAGCGAACAACTGGCTCCGGCGGAAACCCTACAGTTTCGAAGGGTTCCCGTCTGTACAGTGTTCGGTATTTCTGCTGTCGGTCAGGTGTAATCGTGTTGGTATCCTGAATACACCACCGGCATTCCGCCAAAAGAACCTTTAACGAGCTTGCCAGAGCGAATGTCCCCCTCTGTAAGTCACAGTAGCGGAGCTTTGCTCCTATCACGTTCAGCAGCAACGCATCAGCACTAGAAAATTAACTAACGTCTGAGTTGTCCATATAACGATTTTGCCCGGATGGTGAACCGCATCTCAATGCGGCCACACCGTCAGGCTTCCACCACTCTACTCGGTAAGTGAGGTTCTTAAAATAAAATGAAATCGAACAGACTGTCCCTGGTATCTCTTGGGCTCCTGATCGTCACATTGTTGCTTTTGGCGTTCTCCGTCCCAGCCGCTCACGCACAGACGGCCACGCTTTCGGCAACATCGCATACCTTTGGCTCCGTTGCCGTCAGCGCCAGCAGCAACACCGCGTCGGTCAGGCTGACCAACAGCGGTACTGCCGCGCTCGCGAACGTCAGCATCGCGGCAAGCACCAACTTCACCGAGGCCAACACCTGTGGAACCTCGGTCGCCGCCGGCAAGAATTGCACCATCTCCATCACCTTTGTGCCGACCGCCACCGGCACGCTTACTGGCTCGGTCACCATCACCGATAGCCTTGGCACGCAAACTATTTCGTTGTCGGGCACCGGGGCAGCACCGATTACGATCTCGCCGGCGTCCCATGCATTCGGCTCCGTAGCGCTGGGGTCGACGAGTGCTGTGGAGACACTGACGGTGACCAACAAAGGCACCGCTGCGGCGAGCCTTAGCATCGATTCGAGTTCAGCGGCATTCCCCGACGCCAATTCGTGCGGCACCTCGCTAGCGGGAAGTTCCTCGTGCACCGTAAGCGTTACCTTTGTCCCCGGCACAACGTCCGGCCACCAGACCGGCACCGTCAGTATCGGTTACACACTCGATAGCGTCTCGGGAACCGTATCTGCTGCTGTTCAGGGTACTGGTGTCGAGCCCATTTCTGTTTCGCCCTCGTCTCGAGCGTTGGGTTCCGTCGCCATAGGCCAAACTAGCGCGGCGAAGACCTTCACCGTAACCAATGAGAGCAGCAGTACCGAGTCCCTGACCGTCACGGCCAGCGCGCCATTTGCCGAAAGCGACACCTGCTCCAGTGTGGCTGCGGGGAAAACGTGCACCATCACTGCCACCTACACACCCTCCACTGCAACACCTTTGGTAACCGGACAGCAGACGGGAATCATAACGGTCGCGGACGGCACTCTTGACACAGTCTCTCTCTCGCTGACAGGCACCGCCGTCGCACCCGTCACCGTCTCGCCTAGCTCCATCGCTTTCAGCACCACCCTCGCTGTTGGCACCGCCAGCGCAGCTCACACCGTTACCATCAACAACAAAGAATCGATACCGCTAACCATTCTAAGCATCGTTGCCAGTCCCGCCAGCTATGCGGTCACGGCAACCACTTGCGGAAGTTCGCTCGCAGCCTCTTCCAGTTGCACCGTCACCCTTGTTTTCACACCCGCGGTTTCCGGCTCCATCCCCGGAACTCTCACCATTTCCGATTCAGCAGTTGGCAGCCCGCAAGTGGTCAGCCTGACGGGCGGCGGCCAGACCAATAATCTCCGTTCGATCGCCATCACCGTGCCGGATTCTTCGCTTCCCGCTGGCGAAACGGAGCAGGCTACTGCTACCGGAACCTATGCCAACGGAACCACTGGTAATGTCACTGCCCTGGCGACCTGGACGTCCTCAACCGCCGACGCTACGGTGGGAAGCACCACCGGCTTAGTGACTGGCGTAACCCCGGGCACTTCTACCATCACTGCTACCGTCGTAGATACGGGCGGCACAACGGTGACAGGCTCCACCATGGTTACCATCGGTGCAAAAGTGGTCACGGCGCTGGCAGTTTCCGCTCCGTCGTCCTCCATCTATCCCTTCGGCACGGATCAGTTCACCGCCACGGCAACTTACAGCGACGGCAGTACCGGCACAGTCGCCGCCACCTTCGCGTCCAGCAATACCGCTGCGGCAACCATCACCACGGCTGGTTTAGCTACTGGCGTACTTAGCGCGGCGGGCGGCACCACCAATATCACGGCCACGTTCTCGAGCATTACTTCTCCGGCTTTCGTGCTCACCGTCAAGGGCGTGCAGTCGGTTGCCGTTACCCCAGCCAACCCGACATTCCCTCTCGGCCTGGCTAATTCCGCCTTGGCTTACGGACCCACCAACAATGCAGTCCAGTTCACGGCCACCGCAACATACACCGACAGCACCACCGCCAACGTGACATCCACGGCTACTTGGCAATCCTCTGCTACCGCTGTGGCAACCATCAACACTGCGGGTTTGGCCACCGTCGTCACGCCGGCGGGCACCACCACCACGACTACCAGCACCATTAGCGCAACGTACGGTGCCGTGGGCTCCACCCTGCTCACAGTTCAGCCCCCGATATTGGAGTCCATCGCCGTTTGTCTGGGAGGCTATCCGTCTCCAACTTGCGGTACCAGCACAGCGTCCGTCGGCGTTACTTTGGGTCTCAATGCAACGCAGCAATTCTCCGCTGTGGGGACTTACAGCGACAACAGCACCCAGAACCTTACCAACATCGCAACTTGGCAGGCGCACGATCCTGTGGAAGTCAACGTCAACAGCACAGGCTTGGCCACAGTCCTTGCCACCGATAATAACGCTCACGCAGTTAGCGCCAGTTACGGCACTATCGCCGCTTACCAATACTCCGACACGGGATGGATAACTGCGTCCACGACCGCGCCGATTTCCTGCGCCTCGCCAATCATTGACATGAAATTGCTCGTGATTAACACGGCCTCCGCCAGCTATGCGGACTTCCCTGCGATCCAGCAAATCCTGAACTATGTGGGTATCCCGTATGACGTCGTGGATACCTCCGGTGCGGCCCCGACTCTTTCCGATGGTGCTTGCCATGGCTACTATCAGGGCGTGATCTTTGCCTACGGCGGGGATTACTACAGCATCGGCTCTTGGCAAACCGCGTTGATCTCCTACGAGCAGACCTTCGGAGTGCGCCAAGTGAATTGGTACGATGCTCCTGACACGAATTTTGGGCTGAGCTACACCGGAACACAAATAAACACTAGTCCTACAACCGCCGGCGGAACTGGACCATACACAACCAACTTCACGGCCGCAGCCGCGCCGGTTTTCTTTTATGCAAATACGGCTACGCCGCTATCCATCACATACGCGGCCGTCGACCTCGCGACTGCAGATCCGGCTGCTGGCGGCACTTTGACTCCGCTGTTGCAGGACGCTGACGGCAACATCGTCTCGGCCATTTACAACTACGACGGACAACAGTTCCTTAGCCAGACGTTCGACAGCAACCCGTATCTAATGCACGACCTCATCGTCGCCTATGGTCTGGTCAACTGGGTCACCAACGGCGTCTTCCTCGGTGACTACCATGTCTATGCCACTCAATCCATCGACGATTTCTTCATCAATGATTCGGATTGGGTGCCCAACACACCCTGCTTGACCAACCTGGCTACGAAAGACCGCACTTTGCCCGACGCGTCCAATCTCCCCGTTTTCCGAGTAGACTCTTCCGACATGACTCAACTTGCTACTTGGCAGAAGACCAAGCAAGCCGATCCTTTGCTCAACTTCTCCCCCACTACGCAGTTCGAACTGACCATCGCCATGAACGGCGTCGGCACCACCGGCAACGGCGACTGGACCGGCCTTGTCGCCCCGATCATCTCCTCTTCGGCTGCCGGTGGCATCGCTACCTTTACGGCCGAATACTTCTCGGGCTTGCCTGGGCAGACCGTCACCATCTCCGGCACTACGAACGGTGGCGAGGTCCTTAATGGAACCTGGACCATCTTGGCGGTTACCGCGAGTTCCGGAGCCACTTCAACCACCCCTGGTACCGACACTTTCACTGCAACCGTTACGTATTCAGGAACACTCGCGAGCGCACCCGAGAACGGCAAACTCGATCAATCGGGAACGGCCACTGCCACTATCACCGACGATTTAGTCGCCAATCTGCAAAGCTATCAACAGTACTTCCACTGGATGAGCCACACCTACGACCATCCGGAGACTCTCAACGGATTGTGTCAGAGTACTCCAAACGACTTACCAACTTGTGGCGATAGCGTCGATGCGCCGGATTACGTAGACGACATCGATCTGGAAATTCTGACCAATCGTTGGGTCGCCTCCGATCCCAGCGCCCAATCGTCCTGGATGCTGGACACCGATACCAGTGATACCGTTAAGCAGCTCACCTTTACCGACTTCAACCCCGGTAATATCGTCACGCCTGGTGTCACCGGCCTGAACGATCCCAATGTGCCGATGTACCTTTACAACGATGGCATTCGCTACGCCGTCAGCGACACGTCCGTAGCCACGACCACCGATCCGGCAAACAACAACGGCCCGAATCCTTCGCCCAATGTCGGCATCGTCAACAGCTACGAACCCGGCATCTATGAAGTGCCTCGTCATCCCAACGACGTCTTCTACAACGTATCTAACTGGGCCAATGATCAAACCGAATTTGACTGTATTTACACCAATTACGTTTCTCCGACCGCCCCGGCTGGCACCGCCCCGGCCCCGGATCCGCCGTTCAACACCTATAATGCGGCGGAGATTCTGGATTTCACCAGTTCGGCGTTTGTCACCAACATGCTCATGGGCGATATGGATCCGGAAATGTTCCATCAGCCCGATCTGCACTTTTCCGACAACTATAACAACCTGATGAACTTGGCAAACCTCACCGTCAACGGGGCGGATGCAACAATACCGCCCAGCGTCAGCAGTTTCCTTGGCACCAGCGGTCCGCACGTGTCCTCGCTGCTTTCCGACACCTACGACCTGACCTTCATCAAGTACGAAGCGGTCTACAAGCTGCCGGTCCTCACTCCCACGATGGACAACTTGGCCCTGTTGATGCAGAACCGCAATTCCTTCAACCTCTCGGGTGTTACCGCCAGCATCATCGGCGCCGGCACTGCGAGTGCCCAGATCACCATCACCGTGCCCTCCACCGCCTCCTCCGCTGGAGTTACCACCGCCGTCATTCCGGTTACTGGTTTGACCAGCACTGGATCCGAATCGTATGGTGGCCAGAACATCTCCCACATCACCATGACTCCAGGGCAGACGATTACTTTCCCGTTGCCCTAAAGACAAACAACCGTCGAGCCTTGCAGATCGCCGCTGCACCACAGTGCCGGCGATCTGTCTCGTCTCGAAGGAACAACACCGCACAGAAAGGAGGAGCGGCGTGAGCGAAATCTTCGAAGCACTGACCATCGCGCAAGACCGGGCGGTTGAGAAGCTGGTCGACCGTCAGTTACAGCTCGAACCGGAACAGCAACGCGAGCAGCCGATCACGCCGCGTCCTCAGCGGATCGTGCTGTCTCACAAGCGTATCCGCAACATTCTGATCCTGGCGTTTTTCGCCGTAGGCTTGGCGCTGCTGGCCGCCAACTACGCCTTCAACTCCAATGGCGTGCTGGTCAAGGGCCAGCCGATCTACGGAGTCGCTTTCGAAGGTACCGTGCATCCGGCCAGCGTATTCGGCATCACCGCTGACTTGGGCGGCACGGTTTCCTCTCTGAACGTCAAGGTTGGTGACACCGTGCAGAAGGGCCAACCGTTGCTGCGCATGGATGGCCGGGAAGCCGAACTGGCGCTGCAGCAAGCCAGCGTGGAGCTGCAATCGGCGCAATCCAACTTGGACAAATTCCGCAGTCAATTAGCGGAAGCCAACGCCCGTGTAGCGGTTTCCCAGGGCCAGGAGCAACAGATTCCCACCCGCCAATGGCGCGATTCTCCCGAACGTGCCACGGCCGCTTACGAACTGGCGTTGAACAACTACAACCGCACCAAAGCGCTCTTCGATGCCGGGGTCACTCCTCAGTCGGAGCTCGATGCCCGCTCCACCGAACTGCGCATGGCCAAAGACGATCTGGACAACGCCAAGAAGCTGGCGGGGGCCTCCTCGCAACTGGAGCACGATCGAAGCGTGCAAGCCAACCTGCAAGCCATGGTCACCCGAGAAGACCTGCAGGAGCAGTTGCGGCAGGCACAGTTGAAGTATCAGCAAGCCCGCGAGCAGGCCGAGCACAAGTTAGTGCGGGCCACGCAAGCCGGGGTAGTTTCGGAGATTCCGGTGCAAATGGGTGATCACGTGTTTGCCGGCACCACCCTGGTGCGTCTGGCCGAACTCGATCACATGATCGCGGAAGTTCCAGTAGCCGCGCGCATGATCTCCGAACTGAAAGTGGGCGAATCCGCCCAAGTGGAATTGCCTTCGACTCCGCCGCGCCAGGTACCCGGCCGGATTCGGGTCATCAACCCGTTGCCTTCTCCCAACATGACCCACATCGTGGAAGTGGAATTCGATAATCCCACGCTGACGTTGCTGGCCGGCCAGTCGGCGGAGGTACGTTTTTCCAAGCCATGAAACCCCGGCCCATTTCGGTGTTGCTCACCACCGAAGGGACCTACCCCTTCTACACTGGTGGTGTCAGCAAGTGGTGTGACCTGCTGACCCATGGTCTGCCGGACACGGATTTTGAAGTGCAAGCCATCGTCACCAATCCGTATCCGCAGGCGAAATACGAGTTTTCGCCCAACGTGCAGAACGTCACCAAGGTGCCGCAGTGGGGTTTGCTGCAGCCGGCGGAATTCTCGCAGCATCAGCCCACCTCGATGGTGTTGCGCAACATGTGGGAAACCACCCAGCACGTGATTGCCAGTCGCTTCAAGCCGCTGTTTGAACACTTCCTGGGGCTGTTGTTTTCCTCCGAGTGCGATAAGGAAGAACTGGGCGAAGCGCTGCTGGAGTTGCAAAATTATTTTCAGCATCACGATTACGCCAAGACCATGAACTCGCTGGAGGCTTGGGACGTGCTGCAGCATGCGGTGCGCGCTTCCTGGGAAGGCCGTCCGGAAGAGGCCGAAAATCCCACGTTGGCGGAAGTGAAGCAGGCCTACCGGCTGTTGTATCACCTGCTGATGGTCCTGCACTTTCCGGTTCCGCTAGCCGACATCACGCATTCTTCGGCCGCCGGATTTTGTGGCTTGCCTTGTGTTTTCGCCAAGCTGGTGCACGGCACGCCGTATCTGTTGACCGAGCACGGTGTGTATCTGCGCGAGCAGTATCTGAATCTGCGCCGGCAGATGAAGTCCTTCTTCGTGCGCTGGTTCCTGTGCCGGTTGGTGGAAAACATCGTGGAGTTGAACTATCACTTTGCCGATCAGATCTCCCCGGTGTGCGCGTTCAATGCCCGTTGGGAAGAGCACGTAGGAGTGCCCCGCAAACGCATCGAAGTGATATTCAACGGCGCCGATCCGCAGAAGTTTTATCCGCACGAACGCGAACCAAAGACCCGTCCGCTAATCACCACCGTCGGGCTGATCTATCCGCTGAAAGGTCAGTTGGATTTGATCAATGCCACCGCCATTCTCAAAGAAAAGTTCGAGGACGTGGAAATTCGCTTTTACGGTGCGCCCAACGATCCGGAATACTATCGCAACTGCCAGCGGGCGGTTGCCGAGCGGCATCTGGAGAATAATGTGACCTTCGCGGGCTCGACCAAGGAACCGTGGAAGGCGTACAGCAACGCCGACATCGTGGCCATTCCGAGCATCTCGGAAGGGTTCCCGTTCGCCGCGTTGGAAGCCATGTTGTGCGGCGCGGCCATTGTGGCCACCGACGTGGGTGGAGTGGCCGAAGCGATTGGCGACTGTGGCCTGCTGGTTCCGGCCAAGACACCGCAAGCCATGGCCGATGCCATTGCGTTTTTGCTGAACGATGCCGCCGCGCGGGAACGCCTGGGCCGCAATGCCAAAGCCCGCGCGCTGGAACATTTTACCGAGCAGCAATTTCTGAGCGCCTACGAGCAGACCTATTTGGAGCTACTGCACTGCCATCGTCAGAGGCTCCTAAGTGCTTAACTCGTACCCAATTCCGAATGTGCCGCTCCTCCGCTTTTGTTGCTATCTAGAAAGACGGTGAAGTTCCCAGAAAGATCATGTACACGGACTTTTACAAACTAAATCGCAACCCTTTCGAAATCACTCCTGATCCATATTTCTTGTACTCCACCAAGCAGCACAAGGAAGCCTTGGCCGCGCTGTACTACGGCGTGCGCCAGCGCAAAGGCTTCGTGGTGCTGACCGGCGAAGCGGGCACCGGCAAGACTTTGCTGGTGCGTTGTCTGTTGCAGCTTTGCAAGGGCACCGACATCGCCAGCGCCTATGTTTTCAACAGCCGTCTTTCCACGCTGGATTTTCTGCAGTACGCCGCCACCGATTTGGGCTTGGCCGTCACCGGCAAACACAAAGGGGAGATCCTGCACGAGCTCAATCGTTTTCTGGTCTCGCGCTATCAGAAGAAGCTGACCACCATGATCGTGGTCGACGAAGCCCATCATCTTTCCACCGAAGTTCTGGAAGAGATTCGCTTGCTGACCAATCTGGAGACGGCCGAAGAGAAACTGTTGCAGATTGTGTTGGTGGGCCAGTCGGAACTGAGCGACAAGCTGGACTCCTACGAGTTGCGCCAACTGAAGCAACGGATTTCCCTGCGCGGGTATCTCGAGCCTTTGGATTTGGAGAGCACTCGAGGTTACATCCACTGCCGCTTGCAGCTGGCCGGTGCCAACGACGGCATCGTTGCGCTATTTCCGAACGAAACCGTATCCCGGATTCACCATTTCTCTCGCGGGATTCCGCGTTTGATCAACACCATCAGCGACAACGCCATGATCACGGCCTTCGCCCGGCAATTGAACACTGTCCTGCCCAGCATCATCGATGAAGTTGCCTCCGAGCTGCGCTTGCACATGGGCCGGCCACGCAGCTTGACTACAATCGAAGCCAAAAAGGGTGCCAATCAGACTCTGTCTGTCGGGCAAAGCCTGCTTCAATTGCGTCATCCATCCTAAATCGAACCTACGAGAGCGGCTTCAGTCGCTCCCTCACGCCAGGGCGCTCTCTGCCTGCCGTAACAACCACCTTTTTCATCGCGCACATTCTGCTCGACCTTCCTGCGCACTAGCCCGGCCCCCCGTATCCTCAACCTTCGGCCGCGCACTTCTCAAGACCAGTAAAAACTCCTGTACCACGGAACAGTTTGAGTTCGCCTGTTGCTGTGCTACGTTGGCCCCACAGTCTTGCGGGCCCACGGAAATGTCCCCATTCCGGTAATTCACATTTGCTTTTCCTCTGAGGGAATTGATCATGGTCTATCGCGCCGTAGTAGTTCGCCTCGCAGATTTTCTTGGCATACTTGTTCTCCTCGCCGCCGCGATGGTCTTATCCGGCTGTGTGGGAACCGTAAAAAGCACCACCGGCCAAAACTCTTCTCCTTCGCCTAACCCGCTTGCCATCTCCATATCATCCTTGCCCTCTGGGCAGGTGGGAACTGCTTACAGCGCCACGTTGACTGCGACCGGTGGCACCGCGCCCTACACCTGGAGTTTGACCTCCGGCACAATGCCAGCCGGCTTAGTTCTCAATTCTGCAACTGGCGCGATTACAGGTACGCCCACACAGGCCGTCGCGAGCGCCTCACTCACCTTCAAGGTCACGGATTCCGGCAGCCCGGCTCAGACCCAATCCGCAACTCTGTCCCTTACCATTAATGCGGCAGGTTCCAGTTCTGTCAGCATCACTACCACCTCGTTGCCGGACGCTACTGTCAACGTTTCCTACTCTCAGCAACTCACAGCCATCGGCGGAAGCGGCAGTTACACCTGGACGTTGACCACCGCAGTGACGGGTTTCTCTCTCAGCAGTTCCGGAGTGCTCACCGGCACGCCCACCAGCACAACTGCGCTCTCCTTCGCCGTCAAGGTGGCCGACAGCAGCAACCCCAACAACTCCGCTACCGCCACACTGAAACTGACAGTCAGCGCGACCGTCACTCAAGTCAGCATCACTACCACAACTTTACCCGCAGCTACGGTGAATATCGCTTACTCCCAACAGCTTTCCGCGACCGGTGGCAGTGGCAGTTACACGTGGACGCTAACCACCGCAGTGGCCGGCTTCTCTCTGAGCAACTCTGGATTACTCACCGGCACGCCCACCAGCACAACCACCCTTTCGTTCGCGGTGAAAGTGATCGACAGCACCAACAACAGCAATTCTGCAGCCGCCACTCTTGCTCTCACCGTCAACGCTACCAGCAGCAGCGGCTCCATCTATTACGTTTCTCCCTCTGGTAGCGACTCCAACCCCGGCACCCAATTGTCTCCCTGGAAAACCATCCAACACGCGGCAGATTCGGTGCAAGCCGGCGACACCGTTTATGTCATGGCTGGCACCTACAACGAATCGGTCACCATCGCTGTCTCTGGTTCAGCCGCTTCCGGTCCGGTAACCTTCCAGAGCTATCCGGGCCAAACCGCCACTGTCGATGGCACCGGGCTCTCCGTCTCCGGCGATAACACGCAAGGTCTCTTCAGCATTGAGGACGAAAGTTACGTCACCATCTCTGGCTTTGTGATCCAAAACTACACGACCTCCAGTTCCAGTGCTACGCCCGCCGGCATCTGGATCACCGGTTCCGGCAGCAACGTTCAGCTCCTCAACAACGTTATCCACAACATCGCGACCACCTCGGAAGCCAGTGGCAACGCCTTCGGTATCGCCGTGTACGGTTCGGAGGCCCCCGCTTCCATCGACAGCATCACCATCAGTGGCAATCAGGTCTACGACTGCAAGACTGGCAACAGCGAGACCGTGAACGTCGATGGCAATGTCACCAATTTCGTCATCTCCAACAACCTCATCCATGACAACGACAACATCGGCATCGATGCCATCGGCTTCGAGGGTGTCTCCCCGGACTCCGCCTACGATTACGCCCGCAACGGCGAAATCAGCGGCAACACCGTCTATAACATCACCGCCATTAACAATCCGGGCGAAGGCAATCAGTACGATGCGGACGGTATCTATTGCGACAGTTGTGCCAGCGTCATCATCGAGCGCAATCTCAGTTATCAGAACGATCTGAACATCGAAGTCGCCAGCGAACACAGCGGCCACTACGCGACAAACGTCATCGTGCGCAACAACTTGGTTTACGCGGGCAATTCGGTAGGCATCTCCATCGGCGGCTATGCCAGCAACGTCGGCGGCACGCAGAACTGCACCATCGTCAACAACACCCTCTACGGCGACGACACCAAGAACACCGGCAGCGGTGAGTTCCAGGTGCAGTACTACGCCACCAACAACATCTTCGAGAACAACATTGTTTACGCTACCTCGCAGGCCCTGTTCATCAACAACTACACCAACAGCGAACCGAGTCCGGTGACCGTGGATTACAACCTATATTATTCCTCGGTCAGCGCAACCTCGGCCAATTTCCTGTGGAATGGCACCAACTACACCGGTTTTTCCAGCTATCAGTCGGGCTCCGGTCAAGACAGCCACTCGCAATACGCCAACCCGCTGTTTGTGAGCCTGGGCACGCCGCCGAACCTGCAGGTTCAGTCCACGTCACCGGCGATCAATGCGGGTACCGACTTGGGCTCGACCATCGTGGGGACGCTAGACTACGCTGGCAATGCTCGCGTGCAAGGCACATCCATCGACATCGGAGCTTACGAGCACTGAGCAGCCGAAAAACCGACCGCGATTTGTAGGCCCGCCTTCTACTTGCGTTGAAACACGCCAAGAGGCGGGTCGTTGTTTTCGAGCCCGACTTCAGCCTCGCCTACGCTCTGAAAACCTTCCTATTAGCCCGTTCTATAAAGGGGAGAGTCAAGAGAAAAAACATCTGCGGCGACTGGAAGGAGCAAAAATGTTTGCTGCGCTCTCCAGCCCATGTCCTGTTGAGAGACTCTGGGGTGTTCGCTCTTCGTAGATCCATTCTGTTATCGTGACGGCGCTTTCGGATTCTGAAGCAAGACAAGCTGCGTGGTTGAAACGTGTCAACCATAGTTCTATCTGAGGCTCAAGGCCTATAGCTTTTTCTGGTTATCCGAGGGGGCCTATAGTTTACCAAGAGACTCGTGGTGCTCGGAGCACACTCTCTGCCTAACGGGCTAATGGAGACTCACCCTCGAACCAAAGCGTCAGAAGAACTGAAAAGCCATCACCAGAAATAAATCCAGCAAAGGACGATTCTCGATCCGACGCTCAAGCTGCTTGTTGTTTCAGATGTTCAGCGTCGAAACAAACTCCTTTCTTCCAAACCAGCAAAGTGACGGCGGCGATCTTGCGCGCCAAGGTGAGCCGCGCCAAATGCGGTTTCACGCCTCGGCTGACGCAAGCTTGGTAAAAATCTTGGAAAGGTCCTGCGGTCGAGGCGGCTCGCGTCGCTGCACCCTTGAAGATATTTTTCAGATCGTGGTTGTGGTTGATATTGAGCCCGCGGACGGCCAGAACTTTCTTGGAGCGTTTGAACTGGCCACCGACGATGCGGTATTCCCCGCTGCGGTACGTCCGCAATGCCAAACCGCAGTAGGCCCACAGTTGTCGCTTGGTCCGGAAGCGGTTCGGTGTCTGCATCAGCGCAAGCAGCAGAACGGCGCGGATGGGGCCGATGGAGGGAATCTGCCGCAGCAACCTCATGTTCAGATGCTTCCGGCCTTCCGCCAATAGTTCTCGCCGCACGCCCTGGCGCAATACCGCTAAGGCGTCGAACTGCTGGTAATAGAGTTCCGCACGGCGGCGTACACCCACTTCCGAAATCTTCGCGAGCCATTCCGCACGGTAGCGCGGTGCGTAGACCTGCTTGCCGGCACAAGGAATGCCCCAGCTTCGGTAGATGGCCTTCAGCCGACTCATCACCCGCGTCAAATCACGAGTGATCGTAAGGTAGCTGCGTGCCAGTTCCTTCAGCGTGCGCATACCCTGTTCGCCGTGGTACACCGGGTTGAGCTTGTTTAGATACAGCAGCTCGGACAGCTTGCGGGCATCGATGCGGTCACTCTTGTTCCCAGCTTTCAACAGGGCATTCTTGCGCGGATCGCAGGCCACCACGCGGGTGACGTGAGGCTGGAGCAGATCGTACAACCACGCCGCCCAGGTGCCTTCTTCAAAGGTCACGTGCAAACTGCCGCGCAGGCCACCAATAAACTGAAGGATCGTCTCGGCTTTCGTTTCGAGAATGGCCTCCATCACCAAATTTCCGTGCGAATCCCGAACGGCCACCGAAATCGTTGCCTGATGCACATCCAGCCCAATATACTTGGCGTCATTCATGAGGGCGCTCCTTGTTGTTGTAGGCGTTGATACAGACGATCAAAACCTACTCCACTCGGGCGCCCTTTTATAATGCGTTACCCGTACCCCGTCCTCCGCCTCTCCTACCCTTCGCGTCCTGCTCGCCGTCGTTTCTTCCCAATAACAAAACTCGTATCTCGCAAGCTGGGCGCTGTACTAGGAGATTTAGCAGTACCTTCCTGTACTGCTCCGGCGAAGCCAGTTGTACCTCATCGCGACCTTTGTACAGGTTTCATCTTTTTCCTCGATTGCTACAGTGATCCAAGACCCAGCTCTTGAACCCTGCATGATGGACCCTTCCCCGGTGCTGGAAAATTTTGTCGTTCGAGGAAAAGATGATTATACGAGATACACGTCGCGCTGCGCAGCGCTTCAATCTATGGATTCTGTTTGCGATCTTCATCTCACTTTTTAGTACGTCTCAAATTTTCGCCCAGCACCACAGTTTCCGCGATCCATCCTCTGATCCTACTCCGCTCAAGATTTCCTCTTCACCTCTTCCGACGGGAGAGGTCGGCATTCGCTACTCCGCTCAGCTCACCGCGACTGGCGGAACCCCCCCTTACACTTGGAGCGTTAGGAGCGGGAGTCTACCCACTGGCCTTTCTCTCAATTCTTCTACCGGATTGATTAGTGGAACCCCCACCGTCGCCATCACCAGTGATGTTGTATCGTTCCACGTCAAGGACTCCAGTGACCCCTCGGAGAGAAAGTCCATCAGCCTTTCGTTGTCCATTGATCCTTCTACCAGTGCCGTCGCTCCGGTCACCATCAGCACTACAGCGTTGCCTGCTGCGACCGTCAATGTAGCCTATTCGCAGCAGCTCGCCGCCGCTGGCGGTAGTGGCAACTTCACCTGGTCCTTAACCACCGCCGTCGCAGGTTTCTCTCTCAGCTCTACAGGGTTACTTGCCGGCACTCCCACGAGCACCACCGCTCTATCTTTCCAGGTCAAGGCCACTGATGCTCTCGAAGCCAGTGTGTCTGCGACCGCTACGCTGAAATTGACGGTCAATTCTGCCGCAGCTACTCCGGTGAGCATCACCACCACCACGCTTCCGGCGGCTACGGCAAATGCTGCCTATTCGCAGCAGCTTTCGGCTACTGGCGGCAGCGGCAGTTACACCTGGTCGTTAACCACCGCTGTCTCGGGATTCTCCCTGAGTACCTCCGGATTATTGGCGGGAACTTCCACCAGTGCCACCACTCTGTCGTTCGCCGTTAAAGTGGTGGACACCAACAACACCAGCAACTCCGCCACCGCCACTTTGAAAGTCACCGTCAATGCGGCAGCGGCAACTCCCGTCAGCATCACCACCACTACTTTGCCTGCAGCTACGAAGGGCATCGCCTACTCGCAGCAACTATCGGCAACCGGCGGCAGCGGCGGTTACACCTGGACGCTGACTACCGCAGTCACGGGCTTCTCTCTCAGCAGTTCTGGATTGCTCACTGGCACCCCCACCAGCACGACTGCGTTGTCCTTTGCCGTCAAAGTGGCCGACAGCGCCAACTCCAGCAGTTCCGCCACCGCTACTCTTTCGCTCACCGTTAATGCCACCGGCACTGGCTCTACCTATTACGTTTCTCCCTCCGGCAGCGACTCCAACCCTGGCACCCAGTTGTCTCCCTGGAAGACCATCCAGCACGCGGCAGACTCCGTGCAAGCCGGCGACACCGTTTACGTTATGGCGGGCACCTATAATGAGTCCATCACCATCGCTGTCTCGGGTTCAGCCGCCGCAGGTTCCGTAACCTTCGCGAGTTATCCGGGACAGACCGCCATTGTGGACGGCACTGGGCTGTCCGTCTCCGGTGACAACACGCAAGGCCTGTTCAACATCGAAGACGAAAGCTACGTAACCATTCAGGGCTTCACCATCGAGAACTACACCACCTCCAGCGCCAACGCGACTCCCGCCGGCATCTGGGTCACCGGTTCCGGCAGCTACATCAACATCCTCAATAACACCGTAACCAACATCACCACTTCGTCCGAGAAAAACGGCAATGCCTTCGGTATCGCGGTATACGGTTCGGAAGCCCCTGCCGCCATCAGCTACATCACCATCAGCGGCAACACCGTTTACAACAACAAAACCGGCAACAGCGAGACCGTCAACGTCGATGGCAATGTCACCAATTTCGTCATCTCCAACAACCTCATCCACGACAACGACAATATCGGCATCGATGCCATCGGCTTCGAGGGTGTCTCCCCGGACTCCGCCTACGATTACGCCCGCAACGGCGAAATCAGCGGCAACACCGTCTATAACATCACCGCCATCAACAATCCTGGCGAAGGGAATGAGTACGACGCGGACGGTATCTACTGCGACGGTTGTGCCAGCGTCGTCATCGAGCGCAACCTCAGCTATCAGAACGATCTCAATATCGAAGTCGCCAGCGAACACAGCGGCCACTACAGCACCGGAGTGACGGTTCGCAACAACGTCGTGTATGCGGCCAACTCCGTGGGCATCTCCATCGGCGGCTATGCTAGCAACGTCGGCGGCACCCAGAATTGCACCATCGTCAACAACACCCTTTACGGCGACGACACCAAAAACACCGGCAGCGGTGAGTTCCAGGTGCAGTACTACGCCACCAACAACATCTTCGAGAACAACATTGTGTATGCCACCTCGCAAGGCTTGTTCATCAACAGTTACACCAATAGCGAGTCCGATCCGGTGACCGCAAACTACAACCTTTATTATTCGTCGGTGAGCGCAACCTCCGCCAATTTCCTTTGGAATGGCAGCAACTACACCGGCTTTTCCAGCTATCAGTCGGGCTCCGGTCAAGACAGCCACTCGCAATACGCCAATCCGCTGTTTGTGAGCCTGGGCACGCCGCCGAATCTGCAGGTTCAGTCCACGTCACCGGCCATCAATGCGGGTACGGACTTGAGCTCGACCATCGTGGGCACGCTGGACTATGCTGGCAATGCTCGCGTGCAAGGCACATCCATCGACATCGGAGCTTACGAGCACTAACGCTCACCTGACCGCTCCGAAAAGCTCTCATAGGTGTTCTCGCGAACACCTATGAGAGTCCTTTTTTGGCCAGTTTTTAATCAACTTATCCCTAACGCCCGACAGCGCATCCTCTCTTCAAAAAGAGTTGATCCCATTCATTAAAAAAATCCATTTGAATTAAATTCTCGGTGGTATATTGTGGGTGTGCCGGAAGCTCAACATTTTCCGGCTCGAGTTCGAACTTCCTCGCTGATTCTTTGGAGTTCGGATGCACTCTAGCAGTTCTGTAGGGATCAAAACAGGACTCTCGTCCCCACCCACCCTGTGGGTCCTGCTTCTTGAGAAACTCGGGCAACCAGTTTGTCTGCCCACCATCCGCCACTCCCGACACTGCTGGGGAGATCTGTTTCAACACCACTGCTGAATCCTAACGACCTGGAGGACCCTATGGCGACCAATCTCATCCAGATTAAGAACGAAGCGGAAATCAAGGAGCGCCTCGAGGCGGAACGAGTTCGCTTGCGCAAAATTGCCGGCCTCGATCAGGCCAATCATTTCCACCGCCCTATTGAGCGTGCCTTTACTGCCGAAGAACGGAGTCACGTCACCATCCTCTTCGGCGGCTTCACCTGGAAGCACGAAGACCTGATTCGCGCGGTTTTCCAGGGTTGCGGCTACCGCTGCGAAAAGCTCCCCGTCCCCGACGTCCCCGCCTTTCAGACCGGAAAAGAATTCGGCAACAACGGTCAGTGCAATCCCACCTATTTCACCGTCGGCAACCTGGTCCAGTACCTTCAGTTCCTCGAAAAAGAAGGCATCCCCCGCCAACAGATTCTCGACAATTACGTTTTCTTTACCGCCGGTTCCTGCGGTCCCTGCCGCTTCGGCATGTACGAAGGCGAATATCGTTTTGCCCTAAAAAATGCCGGTTTCGATGGTTTCCGTGTTCTTCTCTTCAAAGACAGCGATGGCATCAAGGCTGCCTCAGGCGAACCTGGCCTGAAATTCACCATCGATTTCGGCTTTGGCATGCTCAACGCCATGCACCTCGGCGATGTGATCAACGACCTCATCTACCAGATTCGTCCCTTCGAGGTGCAGAAAGGCGAAACCGACCGCATTTTCCGCGAGACCGTCGACGGCCTGTGCGAGGACCTCAAGAATCGCAAGTCCTTCGAAATCGAGGAGCGCGCCCCTGATTGGGCCAAGCCGAAACTCAAGAGTAACAAAATCCTTCGCAATCTTTTCAACGTGTTCGGCAAGTGGCACGAACACATGTGGGGCAAAGATTATCTCCATGCGCTCAAGACCGCCCGCCAGAAGCTCGACTCCATCGAAGTCGACCGCCTCCGCGTCAAGCCCGTGGTCAAGATTACCGGCGAATTCTGGGCACAGATCACCGAGGGTGACGGCAACTTCCACATGTTCGATTTCCTCGAACGCGAGGGCGCGCAAGTTATCGTTGAGCCCATCGCCACTTGGGTGGCCTACCTGATGTATCAGGCCAAGGCTCACGCCATCGCCAAGTGGCCCGTCAACCGTCCTCACCACAATCCCAAGTGGTACGACCTCAAAAAGCAATTCGCCAATTACATCGGTCTGCATAAGAAACTTTGGGGCATCGGAGCTGGCCAGCGCATGTGGAACTTCTTCTACCATCGCACTGCCGACCACCTTGGCGGCATCACCCACCATCTCGTCCCGCAGAACGAACTCGCGGATCTCGCCCATCCTTTCTACAACCAGTTTGCCCGTGGTGGTGAGGGCCACCTCGAAGTTGGCAAGAACGTCTACTACACCATTCACAAGCTTTGCCACATGGTGCTTGCGCTCAAGCCTTTTGGCTGCATGCCCTCTTCGCAGTCCGACGGTGTGCAATCGGCCGTCATCAATAAGTTCAAGGACATGATTTTCCTCCCCATCGAAACCTCCGGCGAGGGCGAAGTCAACGCCCACAGCCGCGTGCAGATGGCTCTCGGTGAGGCCAAGGTCAAAGCTAAGGCCGAATTTGAGCAGTGTCTCAAGTCCACCGGCAAGAGCCTCCAGGAAATTCGCGAATACATCGACGCGCATCCGGAACTGAAGCGGCCTTTCTACCACGTGCCACACCGCGAAGGGATCGCCGGTACCGCCGCGCAGTTTGTTCTCCATGTTAACGACCGCATCAACCGGGACACTCGCTTCTGGAAGCGTGCTCGCGTCGCCGGTATCGCTGCTCCAGCAACCTCCGGCGACTGAATAACAGACAACCGCCGCGCCTGCAGGTCACAGCGTCTGAGTCACTGTTCGATTAACAATTGTTGTGGCAATCGCGAATAAACGAAGAGGGAATTCATGGGAACGCAATTAGTGCAAATCGCTCCACTCAGGCCGATTCCGCGTCAAATTCCGCATGCCCACAAGCCGCTCAATCACGTTACTCAGTTTATGGTTGGGCTCGACGTGGGCTCGACCACAGTTAAAGCCGTCGTCGTCGACGTGTCGGCGGACAAAGTCATTTGGCAGGATTATCAGCGCCACGAAACCAAGCAGCCCGAGAAAACCCTCGAGTTCCTCAAGCGCATGGAAGCCGAAGTCGGCATCGATCGTCTCAATACCCGCATGTTCGTCACCGGCTCCGGTGGTGGCGCCATTGCCGAGCAGGTCGGCGCTAAGTTCGTCCAGGAAGTCACTGCGGTTTCCTTGGCCGTCGAAAAATTGCATCCCGAAGTCTATTCGGTCATCGAACTCGGTGGTCAGGATGCCAAAATCATCATCTTCAAGGATGACGAAGAAACGGGACGCAAGAAAAAAATCCCTTCCATGAACGACAAGTGCGCTGGCGGCACTGGCGCGGTCATCGACAAAATCAACGCCAAGCTCCGGATTCCCGTCGAGCAACTCGCGGAACAGGGCTACAACGGCATTAAGCTCCACAAAGTCGCGGGCAAGTGCGGTGTCTTTGCCGAAACCGACATCAACAGCCTGCAAAAAGTCGGCACCACTTCCGACGAACTCATGGCCTCGCTCTTCGAAGCCATCGTGCTTCAGAATCTCAGCGTTCTCACCCGCGGTCACACCTTGCGCCCGCATGTGCTCCTTCTCGGTGGCCCCAACAGTTTCATTCGCGGCATGCGCGAAGCCTGGCAAGCGAACATCCCTCGCATGTGGCAGGAACGTAAAGTCGCGGTTCCGGAAGGTTCCAAGCCCGAAGACCTTATCAAAGTTCCGCAGAACGCCCAATATTTCGCCGCACTCGGTGCCATTGAATTCGGCCGCAGTGAAGACGATTGCATCGGCTGTTATCGCGGCTACGACCAGCTCGTTCATTACATCGACTACGGTCGCCAGGAAGAGAAAAGCAAGTCCGGCGGCAAAGGCCTGATCGAGAACGCCAGCGAACTTGACCTGTTCAAAGAATCCTATCGCCCCAAAAAGTTCACGCCCGCTACCCTTCAGAAGGGAACTACGGTCGGCGGATTCATCGGTATCGATGGTGGCTCAACTTCCACCAAAGCCGTGCTCCTCGATGAAAAGGGCGACATCCTCTGCAAGTCCTATCAGCTCTCCAAGGGCAATCCGATCCAGGACACCATTGAGATGTTCGAAAGCTTGCGCGGCCAGGTCGAAGCTCAGCACGCCAAACTCGAAGTACTCGGCGTGGCCACCACCGGATACGCCAAAGACATTCTCAAAGATGTCCTCAAAGCGGATGTCGCCCTCGTCGAAACCGTCGCCCACACCGAATCCGCGCTCAAGTTTTACGACGATCCCCATGTCATCGTCGACGTCGGCGGCCAGGACATCAAAATCATCATCCTTCACAATGGCCGCGTGAAAGATTTCAAGCTGAATACCCAATGTTCCGCGGGTAACGGCTACTTCCTCCAATCCACCGCCGAAGGTTTTGGCCTCAGCGTGAATCAGTACGCCGATCTCGCCTTTTCCGCTCAAGCCATGCCCGTCTTTGGCTATGGTTGCGCGGTCTTCATGCAGTCGGACATAGTCAATTTTCAGCGCCAGGGCTGGCAAGCCGAAGAAATTCTCGCCGGCCTCGCCGCCGTGCTTCCCAAAAATGTCTTTCTCTACGTAGCCAGCATCCCCAATCTGGCTGCCTTGGGTTCACGCTTCGTCCTGCAGGGAGGCACGCAAAATAATCTTGCCGTAGTAAAAGCGGAAGTCGATTTCATCCGCAACAGTTTTCGCGCCTCCGGCCGCCAGCCCGAAATCATCGTCCACGAACACTGTGGAGAATCTGGCGCGATTGGCGCTGCGCAAGAGTCGCTGCGTCTCTGGCGCAACGGCCAGCAAACCACCTTCGTCGGCCTGGATGCGGTACGCAAAATTGAATATCGCACCACCCGTAATGAAGCCACTCGCTGCTATTTCTGCAAGAACAATTGTCTGCGCACTTTCATCGACGTTCGCACCGAGCCCATCCAGAATTATGTCCCCATCGAGCGCGTCACCAAGGTTCCCCTCATGCATGGTGAGCAGCGCCTCATTATCGCCACTTGCGAAAAGGGCACCGTCGAAGATCTCAACGAAATGAAGGAAATTAAGGCTGGCCTCGACCAGCTCCGCGACAAGCATCCCAACTTCGTCGATATGGCCTCCAAAGAAGTCTTTCGCCCTACCAACGCCAAGAACATCGCCGATCCGATTCCCACTCGAGCTTGGACTCAGGCCACCAAACAACGTGCGGCGCTCATGCGCAATCGCTCCAAACTCCGCATCGGCATTCCCCGCGTCCTTAACATTTATACCTACGCGCCTTTATTCAACGCCTACTTCGAAAGCCTCGGGGTTGCTCCCGAAAACATCGTCTATTCTGACTACACCAGTTCCGAACTCTATCGCGCAGGTTCAAGCCGCGGCGCCATCGATCCTTGCTTCCCCGCCAAAATCGGCATCTCCCACGTCTATAACCTCATTAAGGAAAAGCACGTCAAAAAGCCGCTCGACGCCATCTTCTTCCCCATGTACGACGTGCTCCACTCTCCGCTTGTGAAAATTGTCGGCGCAAATGCCTGCCCCACCGTTACCGCCACACCCGAAACCGTCAAAGCTGCATTCACCAAGGAAAACGATGTCTTTGGCGAGAACAACCTGAAATACGTCGATCCCGTCCTCAATTTTTCCGATCGCAAATTATTCGCTTACCAGATGTGGCAAGCGTGGCAATCCATCATGGGCTTGTCCGAAGAAGAAAACGGTCGCGCCGTCGAGGCCGGATTCGCCGCGCTCAAGGAATACGAGTCCAGCATTCGCCACCGCGCTCGCCAGGTTCTCGATCAGCTCGAGCGCGAGGACCGCATTGGCATCGTCATGCTTGGCCGCCCCTACCATCACGATCCCGGTCTGAATCACGAAATCCTCGACGAATTCCAGAAGCTCGGCTATCCGATCTTCTCCCAGAACACGCTTCCCCTCGACGAAGATATGCTCGATCGTCTTTTTGGCGAAGAGGTCCGCGCCGGCGTCGTCACCAGCCCCATGGATATCACCGACGCCTGGAAAAATTCCTACTCCTGCAGCACAAACCACAAGGTCTGGGCCGCCAAGTTCACTGCCCGCCATCCCAATCTAGTTGCCCTGGAAATTTCCAGCTTCAAGTGCGGTCACGACGCCCCCATCTACGGCGTCATCGAAGGCATCATCGAGCAGTCCGGCACTCCGTACTTCTGTTTCAAAGACCTCGACGAAAACAAGCCTTCCGGCTCGATTCGAATCCGCGTCGAAACTATCGATTATTTCTTGCGCCGTTATCGCGAGGAGGTCATTCGCAAGCGCAAGGCTACCCAGGATATTGACGCCCAACTCGCCACGCTCGAAGCGCAGCTACGCCGCGAACAAGAGGAATTGCTCGGCAATCCCGTGCACGCCAACGCCTCCGACGAAGCCTGGCAACCACAAGCCAATGGCATGGCTGCTGACTAGTTGCAGCAGCCGCGCCAACGCCCTCTCTACTTCGCCAACGCCGCCGCTACTTCCGGCAGCACCGCCGTGCCTTCTTGCTTCACCGCATCCAGCAGTATAGGATTCAGCCCCAGCGCACTCAAGATCGTGGGCGCCACTTGAGCCGTTGCCACTGGTGCCGACACCGTCTGCGCTGAGAAGCTTGGGTTTGTCACCAACAGGATCACATTCGTGTCGTCATGTGCGAACCCGCCGTGATCCCCGATCATTGTCGTGCTTCCCGAATACGTCACCCCCACATTCGGCGCAACGATGATGTCTGGTGACCGCGGGTCCTGCCACGACTCCAACCCGCCTATGTTGTAATTCAACGCTAGTGACGGCCCATAGAAGATCTGCCCGAGTCCGATCGCGGAAGCATTCTTCTCCAGTAGCTCCACTGCCGACGTTACGCTCGCTCCCGGTTTCAGCCACAACACCGACACATCATCCTCCGTCGCCCCAATTCCAGTCGTGTTCAATGGCGACTCCGAATACGGAATCGCCGATCCCAGCAGCGTTGCGGGGGTATTCGTGTCTGCCACATACGAACTGGTATCGATCGGCGACTCCCCATGTTTCGCCGTGATGATGATCAGCGTGTCGTCGTAAATTCCCGCGCGCTGCAGCGCGTTCACGATGTCTCCGATCGACGCGTCCACAAACCCAATCTCGCCCGCCAGTTGCGCGCTCGGCAACGCCGCCGCATTTTGATAACCGCCTTTGCCAGTGCCCGGTTCGTACACGCTCTCCCCGATGTATACGGACTGGAAGTTCATCCCGAACACCGCTGGTATTTCCGCGGGCCGGCCATTATGTGTCTTGCCGGCGATCTCGTTCAGCAGCGCGTTCACTTTCAACGCGTCGTAACACTGGATATTTAGGAAGCTACTGGCCCACGTTGCACCGTTGGGGTTGGTGTCGCGGATCGTCGCGCACGACACGCCTTCGGAGGTGCTCACACCTGGAAGCTTCACCACCGCCGAATCCACCTCCGGCGAATAATAATCGTTCAACCCGCTGCCGCCGGGTCCGCCCACCATGGAATACGACGCATGCTTGTCGATCCACGCCGTGTACCCACCCGCCGCGTGCACCACGCCAAATATCGTATTCGTCCGCACGAAATTCCACGGATACACTGGCGCGCAGCCTTTCTGCGGATCCCTCACCAGTTTCTTCGGATCGATCGAAGCGACACCTCCTTCCGTTATGGGCGCACCCGGTGCTCCGCCATTCAGCGCGGTATCGTCGAACTCAATCCCTTGGTCATAATCCGTAGTCGTGCCGCTCGGCAATCCGTACGGCTCGCACGAACCACCTGCCAATCCTGTGCCCGTAGTGATTTGCGGTGGATCCAGCGAGCGGTCGTACGCCACGTCATAATAAATTCCCGTCGATTTTGGCGTTCCGCCGGTCACCAGCGCCGCTATTCCCGGAAACGAGTCCGATGGCCTCGACGAAATGGTTCCCACATAATTAATTCCTTTTTGCCCTAACGCGGCCAAGTTCGGGCAGTACGGATCGCCATTGTTCACCCCGGCAATTCCGTGCGCACAGTTGTAAAAATCCACCGCGTGCATCCCGTCAATGCTGATCAGCAGGACGTGTTTGATCTTGCCCGAGCCGAGCGAACTGGTGTCCGCGGCGGTTCGATGGGCGAATGCTGTAAGCGATATGGCTGTTGTGATTGCTAGTAGTGCGGTCTTTATGCGCATGGAGTCCCCCCTAATAAAGCCACATGGTTGTAGTTGGGAGCAACCCACCGAAGCATTACGGGTATGTGAAAAATTAGCGAATTGACGGAAGCTTTTTTCGGGGGGTGGCAGTACTAAGGTGCAGAAGCTTTTCCACATGTAGAGACGGGGAAAATTCATGGGGGGTTAACGAAAACGCAACGCGGAGCGGATACAAGTTCGCCCCGGAGGGTCGTTATGAAACTCAAACGAAGTGCGCGATGCGTTGCAGAGGTTTTGCTGGGAACTGCACTGCTGGTTCCGGCAGCCTTTGGGCAAAATTCGGAGTGGAATAATCAGCACCGAATTAGCCATGTTTTGTTGATCAGTATTGATGGAATGCACGCGGTGGATTATTTGAACTGTTCGAAGGGAGTGCCGGGAGTAAACAACGGTGAACCGTATTGCCCGAATCTGGCGGCGCTGGGCCTAACCGGGATCAATTACCTGGATACCTCGACCTCGAAACCGTCCGACTCTTTTCCGGGATTAATGGCGTTGATGACCGGAGGATCACCGCGAACGGTGGGCGCGTTTTATGACGTCGCTTACGATCGGACCTACGATGCGCCGATCAATACCACTGGAGATGGCGTTGCGGGAACCGGGCCGGGAGGTTGCACGCCAAATGTGGCGGGGACTGGATACACCACCGAATTTGACGAGGGCATCGACGTTAATCAGATGGCGCTGAATGGCGGCGCGCCGACCGGGGTTGATGGCGGCATCCAATCGATTGACCCGACCAAACTGGACCGCGATCCCAGCAATAAATGCGCCGGGGTGTATCCGTGGGACTTCGTGCGCACCAACACTATTTTCGGGGTGATCCATCAGGCCGGTGGTTATACAGCGTGGTCGGACAAACACCCGTCTTATTCGTCGGTTTCCGGTCACGGCAGCGACGGGAGAGCCGTGGACGATTATTATTCGCCGGAGATCAACTCGATTCCGGTGCCATTGCCCGGCGTGACGGCGCAAGGCGTACCGTGCTTTCCGATGTTGCCGGATCAGACGACTGTGACTTCTTCGAATACCTGGACCGACAGCTTCCAGAACATTCAGTGCTACGACCAGTTGAAGGTGAACGCGGTGCTGAACTGGATTAACGGCAAAACGCACAATGGGTCCGCTAACGCTCCGCGACCGGCAATCATGGGAATGAATTTCCAGACGGTCAGCGTGGGCGAGAAGTTGATCGAGAAATCGCTAGGGCACACTGGCGGTTACGTCGATTCCACCGGTACTCCGACCGAGTACCTGCTGAGCGAAATCGAATTCACAGACGCATCGATCGGCGATATGGTGAGCGAACTGAAGAAGAACGGAATCTACGACCAGGCACTGGTCATCATTACAGCGAAGCACGGGCAGAGCCCGGTGGATTCGGCGCGGTATCTGGGGATTTCCACTTTTGCGGGTGACCCGATCACCACGTCGCCTGCGACGATTCTGGCCACTGCCGGCTGCTTGCCTTATTCCGAGTCGCCATTGAACCCAACGGGTATCGGACCGACAGAGGACGATGTTTCGCTGGTATGGCTGAATAGCACGTGCACAACCGCTAGCGCGGTGGCCTTACTGCGTTCGACGTCACCGACAACGAGCAACATCGCCGGCATCGGAGAGCTTTTCTCCGGGCCGATTCTGACGACGTACTTCAACGCGCCCGGACTTCCACCGGCTGGCGATCCGCGCACACCCGATATTCTGACCACACCGGATATCGGCGCGACGTATTCGGGAAGCACAAAGAAGCTCGCGGAGCACGGCGGTTTCTCGCGCGACGACACGAACGTGATGATCCTAGTGTCGAATCCTAAGTTTCAAGCCAAGACGATCACCATTCCGGTAGAGACGCTGCAAGTGGCTCCGACGGTGTTGGCGGCGCTGGGCCTGAATCCGAACTCGCTGGATGCGGTGAGAGCGGAAGGCACCACGGTGCTGCCGGGCATTCCGTTTGATCAGGACAACTGGTAGTGCATTTCGTAGCTGGGCCGCAGAAAAGAGGGCGCTCCTTTGGGGTGCCCTTTATTTCTTTAAGCCATGTCCGCGTTCTCTGGTTGACTAACGTTTCGCCGATCCGCAAAAAATCTCATTTGTTCCGTACATCTTTTTGCGTTTTCAGCCACTCCGCAATCTCTTTCACCTGTTTGGTGTGACGAACCTGATGTGCTGCAATCAATCCGAACCATTCGTAAGTGTTCAATCGGCCCAGAAATGGATGATTCCAGCTATACCCGCTCAAGTCCCGATTCTGCGTCTCCGCAAGAAACGCCAGCGCCCGCTCTCGCGTCGATCGCAGTTCCGACAGCATCTCTTCCTTGTTCTTGATGAATGTGGGATCCACCGGAATCGGCGTCTTTAGCCGTAGCAGCCTCATTTCCGCCAGTCGCAACGGCAAATGCATTCGCTTCCAGAACGAGACCGGGCGCGCCTTCTTTTGCATCATGCGGTCCGCACTACCAACAATCGCGCTTTCCACCATGATCAGATGCGCCACAACTTCCGCCGCCGACCATTCTTCAGCGCTTGGCTTTTCCGTCCATTGTTCTGCGGAGATGGAATCAGCGGCGCGCAAAAACTCCGATTGCGAGGCGCCAAGTTTCACGAAGATAGGCGAGAGGTTCAGCGCAGCCTCACTCCTTTGAAACGTGATCGTCTTTCCGAATGGAAACTACGAAGTAACTGTCCCTGGCTCTTTCCGCTTGCCCAACCTTCCCTCTATCCGGACAATGGCTAAACGCCCCGCCAACACTATATTACAGAGCCGCCGCCCCCCCTTGCTCAAACGCTTGCGCCAGTTGTAACACCCGCGCTTCGCCGAAAGCCGGCCCCACAATCTGCAATCCCACCGGCAATTTCCCGCCAATGCGCCCGCACGGCACCGAAATCCCCGGCAAGCCCGCCAGCGATGCCGTCACCGTATAAATATCCGCCAGGTACATCTGCAGCGGGTCGTCCACCCGTTCGCCCACCTTGAATGGCGGAACGGGCGACGTCGGCGTGACCACCGCGTCCACTTGCACGAACGCCTTCCGAAAATCTTCCGCGATCAACGCGCGCACTTTTTGTCCCTTCAGGTAGTACGCGTCGTAATATCCCGCGGAAAGCACGTACGTCCCGAGCACGATCCGCCGCTTCACTTCCGGTCCGAATCCCGCGCCACGGGTTTTCCGGTACATGCCAATCAGCGAATCCGCCTCCGCTCGCGGCCCATAGCGCACGCCATCGTATCGAGCCAGATTCGAACTGGCCTCCGCCGTCGCGATAATGTAATACGTTGCGATCGCGTAATCCGTGTGTGGCAACTGAATGTCGCGCACATCGCAGCCGAGCTTTCGTAGTAACTCAATCCCGGCATTCACTTTTTCCCGAACGCCAGCGTCCATTCCTGCGCCAAAATATTCCTTGGGAATGCCGATCTTCATCCCCTTCACCGGCTCACTCAAAGCTGCCCCGTAATCTTCCACCGGCGCTGTCGTGGAAGTCGAATCATGGGGATCGCGCCCCGCAATCACCTGCAACACCGTTGCTACGTCCGCAACCTTGTGCGCGAACGGCCCGATGCGATCGAGCGAAGACGCGAACGCAATTAATCCGTACCTCGAAACTCGTCCATAACTCCCCATCATCGCCGGAATCCCGCAAAACGATCCCGGTTGCCGGATCGATCCGCCCGTATCCGTCCCCAGCGAAGCCACCGCCAGATCCGCGGCCACCGCCGCTGCCGATCCCCCGCTCGACCCACCCGGCACGCAACCCGGCGCCGCCGGATTCTGCACGTTTCCGTACGCCGAATTTTCGTTCGAGCTCCCCATCGCAAATTCGTCGCAATTCGTCTTACCCAGAATCACCGCTCCCGCCACTTCCAGCCGGTTCACCGCGGTAGCGTCATAGGGCGGCACATAATTCGTCAGAATTTTCGAGCTGCACGTAGTCCGAATCCCCCGCGTGCTGATCACATCCTTCACCGCAATCGGCACTCCCGCCAGCGGCCCCAGAGGTTTGCCCGCCGCCACTTGCGCATCCACCCGATCCGCCTGCTTATAAGCCCGCTCCTCGCACAAGGTAAGATATGCGTTCAACTCCCGATTTTGCGCGGCAATCCGCTTGAAGTACTCCGCCGCAATCTCCCGTGCTGAAGCCTTCTTCGCCCCAATCGCCTCTCGCACTTCCCCAATTGTGTTCATCGTCCCCATGTCGCGCTATTCTTCCGTTCCTTTGCTCCTTTGATTCCTTTACTTCCTAAACCTCATTCCTCTCACTGTTTTTCAATCACCTTCGGCACCAAAAAGTACGGCCCCTCCTTCTCGGGTGCCTGCGCCAACACATCCTCGGCCACCGCGCACGGCACCACCAAATCCTCCCGCAGCGTAGCGTCTGCCGTCTGCGTATCCGTCAGCACCTGCGCCATCGGCTCCACGTTCGTAGTGTCCAGCTCATTCAGCTTACCGATGTACTCCAAAATCTCATCCACCTGCGCGCGGTACTTCTCCAGCTCCTCCTCGCTCAGGTCCAGGTAAGCCAACTCCGCTACCCGCAACACATCTTCTCTGCTGATCTTCATGCTCCCTCTGTTCTCTATGAGCCCGTCATTCCGAACGGAGTCTGCGGAGTGAGGAATCTCTCTTGGTTCATCACATTCTTGCCCTTGTGTCTAACTTTTCAGGGGGTCGGAGCTTTAGCTCCGACAAAAAAAGTCCAGCAAAACATTGGGCTCCGTTGGCCTGGGCTTCAGCCCAGGCCGCGAAGCGTCCCTGAAGAAGCTCTTGCAACCATTTATAGCAAGAACTGCGCGGCCGCGGCCATTACCGGCTCACGGCTTCCGCCGTCTTCCTCGGGAACTTCGTGGCCACATAATCATCCACCAGCTTCTGGAACGCCGCCGCCAACTCATCATACGTCCCTTCCAGCGTCACATCCTTCTTGCCATCAATATACACAGGGCAGCGCGGCGCCTCTCCCGTCCCCGGCAAGCTGATCCCGATGTTCGCCGCCTTGGATTCCCCCGGGCCATTCACGATGCAGCCCATCACCGCCAACGTCATCGTTTCCACGCCCTCATACTGCGTCTTCCACGTCGGCATCATCTCGCGAATGTAATCCTGCGTCCGCTCGGCCAGCTCCTGAAACGTCGTGCTCGTCGTTCGCCCGCAACCCGGGCACGCCGTCACGCTCGGCGAAAACGACCGCAGCCCCAGCGCTTGCAGCAATTCGTGGCACGCATACACTTCCTCGCGTCGATCTCCACCCGGCTTCGGCGTCAGCGAAATTCGAATGGTGTCGCCAATTCCCTCGTACAGCAGCACGCCCAACGACGCCGCGCTCCACACCATCCCCTTCATGCCCATGCCTGCTTCCGTCAAACCCAAATGCAGCGGCTGCCGCGTCTTCGCCGACAAATCGCGGTACACCGTAATCAGATCGCGTGGCCGCGAAGTCTTGCACGAAATAATAATCTGGTCGTTGCGCAGCCCGCTTTCCAACGCCAGTTCCGTCGACTCCAGCGCCGACAGCACCATGCAATCATTGATAATCTCTTCGCTCTCTTTGCCCAGGTTCTGGTCGGTGTTCTCTTGCATCTTCTTCATCACCAGTTCCTGGTTCAGCGAGCCGCCATTCACGCCAATGCGCACCGGCTTGCCGTTGTCCACGGCCACTTTGCAAATGGTAGAGAATTGCTCGTCGCGCCGCTGCCCTGCGCCTACATTTCCGGGATTGATGCGGTACTTGTCCAGCATCCTGGCGCATTCGGGATATTTGGTCAGCAGCACATGCCCGTTGTAGTGGAAGTCGCCGATGATCGGCACATTGCAACCTGCATCCAGGAGCCGCTTCTTGATCAACGGCACCGCTGCCGCCGCTTCCGGCACGTTCACGGTCCAGCGCACAATCTCGCTGCCCGCTTCCGCCAGTTCCAGCGTCTGCCGCAGCGTCGATTCCACGTCGGCGGTATCGGTGTTGGTCATCGACTGCACCACAATCGGCGCGCCCCCGCCCACCATCACGTTGCCGACCTTCACGCCATAGGTCTTCTTCCGCCCAAAGCGCAGCCCCGCCAAATCCGTCCCCGCAATCTGGTTCAGCATAAGCCCCTATTTTACCATGTACCCCAGCCATTCTTGGCTCGCCCTGAGCCGCGAAGGGTCCTCCTGCTAGTGTAGTGGCCGAACTTCAGATCGGCGATCTTCTTGGGTTTGCCGCAGTAGGGCCCGCCTTCCGAGGCGGGCCGTTCGGTTTTGGTGTTTGGAGTCCGGGGTTGCCGTTGCTTGCTGGTGTAGCGGCCAGTCTTCAGACCGGCTCTTTTAGCTGCCGAACCTTAGCCTGCCCTGACGCAGGAAGTGGTTGACCTTAACGCAGAAAGTGCCCCGCTACTACTGCCCGCACTCAACCCGTCATGCTGAGCGAAGCGAGGAATCTCCCTTCCTCGCGGTCTGGGTGCATGGTTGTTTTGTTTCAAACGGCAAAAGCGCCGGCTTGTTGCCCTGACCTCGCAAGGGATCGTCCCCCGTAGCGCAGGGCGGAGTCCGCGAGCCCTGCGGCCTTCGACTAGCCCTTGCCTTGCAAGGTGTCCTAATTTCATTTCCCTCTATGCTGAAAAGCTCTGAACTTTTCGGCATTCCACCTTCCCAAAATGGTTAGCAACTGGCCCGCATCGTTGAATTTCTTACGTTCTGGCCTTGCCCCGTTGATGTTCGTAATGTCTCCTCTGATCCAGAGACGGGCCTGTTTCGCAGAGAAATTCTTCCGGTCCTTGAGATGCCACAGAACTATTTCTACTTTCAACCCTTTTTGCAGGTCATTTCCTCCTTTATGCGATGCACAGATCACGCATGCTTCGCGAGGTTCCATTCCAAATCTACCCCGTAGCCCCTTCTGGGGACTCTCGACTTCGGGGGCAAGTTCTTGATTTCCAACATACCCTGACTTCTCCAATCATTTAACCAATCGCGAATGTCAGATTCCGTAACGGTCGAATACTGCATTGCCGTCAACCAAGCGTCATCGTATCCAACAGTGCGTCTCGACTCGAGTAGGGTACGGACTTCAGCCCTCGCAAGCTCGAGATTTTTCGTTCTAAAGCGGGAGAATCTCGTCTCTCGGTAAAACGCCTGCGGCCCTAGAAAAGAATACTGACCATCCTGTGCGAATTTCCTGCGTTGCTGTGCTTGCGCCCTCACCTCATGCATGAAAGGTATTACGTATTCCTCCGTTTTCTTGAAAACCTCAACCCCTTTGGGATGACGAGTTCCGTAGATGACGTGATAATGGAACGTGTCCTGATCCGCCTTCATCACTGGCATCGAGCAAACATATTGAAACGCACCAGTTCGACGGACATTCGAAGCATAGGAACTCACTAACTGGTCTTCTCGTGCATCCCCTTCAAGCGAGAGTAGACTGGCTAAATCAGATCCCACGAGCCGGTTCCACTGCTTTGACTCATCTGACAAAAATCTCTTCATCCACGATGTCATCAAATTGATAAGCACTTCGCCCGGATTGAGATGCAGTATCGGAGAAATAACATCAATTTGCAGCGGTTTCCATCCCGTCGGATCAATAAACACAAAAGGAAAAGAGCCTTTTCCTCCCTCTCTCGCAAACCTGACGACATCCTGCACGTGGTCCATGAAATCCCAATTCCGCGCACAGACCTCCACATCGGTTACATCCTTGGAGTACTGCTCAAGTTGCTGGAACCTACTGGGATTATTCTCAATTAGGAGGCAACGTAAACTCGGGTGTTTGCCCCGCTCACTCAATACCTGTCTCGTTGAGCGGATGACCTTAATAGCTCGAGCAAAGGACGTATCGGCTAAGACAGGATCGACTGATTCCCACGGACCCGCAAGGCAGTCTATGTAAGTTATGTCGTTCGCCCAGTCTCCGACGATTGGAATGAACGCTTCGAGGTACCTCTCTAAAATTCTATGCTTGACCTCGGTCTGTTCGCGATCCTCGTATGGCGAAGGCATGTCTTACAGAACGACAAGTCCAGCGTTCTCGCTGATGTGGTTAAGTCTTTGATCTCGGATGTACTTTCCTGGCGCGATCCGGTGGCCTAGCTTTGGGAAACCATCATATGTTCGTCCGTTGAGTTCACGCCCGGCGCGTTTCTTTTGCTTGCCTCCCCATTGTTTGAAGAAGAACGGCACTCTGGCCGCCTTGCATTGATCTCGAATTGAGATGACCCACTCAGCCTTTAGAGCTCTTGCTTTGGGACCGCTTTCGCCACCCACGATTACCCAGGAAATGCCATCAAGATTCAACAATCCAATGTCTTCGAGCAGAGGTTCCACTGACAAGAACCGTACGGTAGCCGGGGCCGACTGTAGGTGCTCGATTCGCGGCAGCCCATACTTTTTGTCCTCAACGCTGACACCCCACCAAATATTCCGCTGACTCGCGAAAGGCTTGAGAATAGTTTCAAGCATTTTGCTCATCCGCATTGATCGTTTTGTAAGGACTTGGAAAGTGTGCCAACCCGCCAGAGCCATTACTTCAGCCACCTTCCTGATATAACTGTCCGGGACATCTTCGTGAAACAGATCACTCATAGAGTTCACGAAGATCATTCTTGGTTTCGTCCAACGAAGAGGTTCGCTGAGCTTCTCGGGCACCAAACGCAGATCAAAGCCACGTTCATAGGCATGACCAGGAACATCGCGGAACCTCTCGGCAAATACCTCAGCGTAGCAATATTTGCAGCCGGGGCTTATCTTCGTACAGCCCCGAACAGGGTTCCAAGTCGCGTCGGTCCATTCAATAGATGACTGGCTGCTCATCGAGTCCCCCCCGCCCATACCGGACTTTCTATGTATGCACCATAATACCGCCGTTGGAGCAACTACTTTCGTTTCTGATCTATTACCATAATTCGCTTTTTATTCGCATGCCAAGCATAGCCTCCGCCCCGTACTCCCGTAAAGTCCATACCGACTCGTATGCGCCCGCCCCAAAACTGTCCCTCTGTACGGTTCAGCTATCGTAAACAACAAGTTATCATTGAACCGCGTCTTTTGGAACACGCCGCGCCATGGTGTACCCGTATCCCATCTTTGTCGCTTTTTTCGCCGCTGATCCTCTACCACCTTCGTTCGCCGCGCCATCGAAATTTCCCGTAGCGGATGTTCGGCCCTCACATTTCCACCGCACCCAAGCCGATGCTTTTGGCCGACCCAGCTTCTCTGTACAGAACTGTACGGTACGTACCGTACAACGTTTCCACCTAACCCTCGTAGATTCATCATTTACAGCGCACGGTACAGAAAAGGACGGGAGGGGAGAGGTAACTGTACAGTTAACATTTATGAAGTCTTACTTTAGGTTTCCAGCCCGGAAGCGCCCAGGCTCAGACCACAGCCACCCAGCGAAAGCCAAGCCAGACCCACTATGCCAAAATGTTGCCATGCGAACCATCACACTCGAAGAACACTTCGCCAGCCCCGCCTTCATCGAAGGCCCGGGCAAGAAACTCAAGGAACAAGCCTCCAACTTTGGCGAACGCACCCGCTACTTGCTCGAACAGCTCACCCATCTCGACGAAACACGCACCGCCGAAATGGACAAGGCCGGCATCGACGTGCAAGTTCTCTCACTGACCGCGCCTGGTGTGGAGCAACTCGAACCCAACGACGCCCTGGCGCTGGCCCGCGAGTCCAACGACTTCCTCGCCGCCGCGGTCGCCAAGCATCCCACCCGCTTCGCCGGATTCGCTGCGCTGCCCACGGCCCTGCCCGACCAAGCCACCGCCGAACTCGAGCGCCGCGTTCGCGATCAAGGTTTCAAGGGAGCGGTGATCAATGGCCACACCTGCGGGCGCTATCTAGACGACCGGTTCTTCTGGCCGATTCTCGAGCGCGCCGAATCCCTCGACGTGCCCATCTACCTGCATCCCACTCCGCCTCCCCAGCCGGTGATCGACGCGTCCTACTCCGGCTTCTCGCCGATCGTCACGGACATGCTTGCGGGTCCGGGTTGGGGCTGGCACATCGAAACCGCCGTCCATGTAATTCGCATGATTCTCGGCGGCGTCTTCGATCGCTACCCCAAGCTGCAAATCATCATCGGTCACATGGGGGAAGCATTGCCGTTCATGCTGCAGCGTCTGGATGTGATGCCCATGCAGATGACCAAGCTGCAGCGCCCCATCAGCGCGTACCTGCGCGGCAACGTCCATTACACCTTCAGCGGATTCAACTACACGCCCAATTTTCTGGATTTGCTGCTGCAGGTCGGCGTGGAACGCATCATGTTCTCCGCCGATTATCCCTACGCATCAATGATGCAGGCCCGCGCGTTTCTCGACAACTTACCGGTCAGCACAGCAGATAAAGAGCGCATCGCCCATGCCAATGCCGAACGACTCCTGCGGCTGTAGACTAGCTGTCCCCGCGCAGCTCTACCTGCGCGCCTAACGTGCGTCCATTCGGCGGGCGCATTGTGTCGCGCGCCACCGGCGCCGAACCTCGTGCCGTCCCATCACCGCAGGCGCGACACATTCTTCACCAGCATCACTCGCCGCGAACCACTCGCCACTACCTCTTTACGCCCCGGCTGCGGCCTTGCGGTCGAACGCCTTCACTGCTCCCGCCTCGTCGTCCGCGATGTCAAACACCGTGTACAGCCGGGTCACCTGCATCAAGTCGTCCACTTTGTCCGTCAGGTTCACCAGCTTGATATCTGCGTTCTGCCGCCGCGCCGAGGAAACCGCGCTCACCAACGTGCCCAGCCCGGAGCTGTCGATATAATCCACTCCCGCCAGGTTCAGCACAATCTTGTGATCCCCCTTGGCCACCAGGTCCTTGATCAGGTCGCGCAGCGCCGCGCTCTCCTCGCCCAGCGAAATTCGTCCGCTCACATCAACGATGGTTACGTCCCCCGACTGTCGCCTAGTCGTCTTCATGGTCATTGGCAAAACTCCTCACTAGCGTTCACCCGGGTCCTCCCGGGGTGTCCCAGCACTATAGTGGCATCCCGCCCAAAACGCCACCATACAAAACTCCCTATCCCCCTGAATTCTGGACAAGTAGCCAGGTGGGCCCCCGTGTCATCTAACTCCGCAGGAACAGGTGAGGATGTAGCGGTTCAGGGGGCCCGGCTTGCGACGACGCATTGTGAAGTTTGCCGTGATGGTGCAGGTCATTCTGCTGTTTTTGCACCTATTTGTGTACGAAACGTGGGTCACGTTGTTCGGAGCCCCGCAAGGACGCGCGCTGCTGTTGTTGCGCATTGCGGCCGCAGTGTTGGCGGTGAGCTTCGTTCCGGCTACGCTGCTGGCACACCGCTACTTCAATGGGCCGGTGAAATTGATCTACCGGCTGGCGTGCATCTGGCTGGGCACGTTCAATTTTCTTTTTATTGCGGCGGTGTTGAGCTGGATCGCGTATCCGCTGGTCCTGCTGACCAAGTTGCCGGTCAGCGCACATACCATTGCAGGAACATTCTTCGCTCTCGCGATTGTCGCCAGTTTGTATGGCATCGCCAACGCTTCCTCGATCCGCGTGCGCCGCATCACCGTGAAATTGCCGGGCTTGCCGGCGTCGTGGCGCGGGCGCGTGGCGGCCCTGGTGACCGACACGCATTTGGGCCATATCAAGGGATACCGGTTCCTGACCCGGCTGGTGAGCACGCTGCGGCAATTGAAGGCCGACGTGGTGTTCATCAGCGGCGACCTGTTTGACGGCACCAAGGTGGATGCGGAGCGGCTGGTCTCGCCCTTCAAACAATTAAAGCCGCGCTTTGGTTCGTATTTCGTGACGGGAAATCACGAGGAGTTCACCGACCCGCGCAAGTACCTGGAGGCCATCACAGACTCCGGCATTCGCGTGCTACACAACGAAAAGGTCAACCTGGACGGACTGCAAGTGGTAGGCGTGCCGTATCTCGATACCAACGACGCTACCCATTTCCAGAAGGTGCTGGAAAGTACCAAGGTGGATCGCGAACGCGCCAGCGTTTTGCTGGCTCACGTTCCGCATGGCTTGCCGATTGCCGAGAAGGAAGGAATTTCCTTGCAGCTTTCCGGGCACACTCACGGCGGACAAATGTTCCCATTCACCTGGTTCACTTGGCGGATTTTTCGCGATTACACGTACGGGCTGAAGCGCTTTGGCGAGATGATGGTCTACACGTCGAGCGGCGCGGGAACCTGGGGTCCGCCGATGCGGGTGTGCACGCAACCGGAAATCGTGCTGATCAGCTTTGAGTGACGAGACAGGGCGCGCCCTCCCCCTCGGCTGAGAACCGTAAGTGCTTTACGTCAGAGTTGTGCCATGCGGATCTTCGACCGGTCATTCCGAGCGAAGCGAGGCTCTTCGATCGGGACAGAACGGCGCAGCGCGTAAGCCAAAAGGCCACTTCACTGGTTGAATGCGTCGACACGGCGAGTTAGCATGCGACTCATCGGGCTCAATGCGAACTGCTCGGAGGTACGAAAATGGCCGTGACTGTGAAACGCATCAATTTGTGGCGGAAGGAACTGGAGAACAAGGCCGGAACGTTGGCCGGGACATTGGAACCGTTGGCGAAAGCGGGCGCGGACCTGCAAATAGTGATGGGCTACAAATATCCCGGGGAATCGGCGAAAGCGGCGGTCGAGCTATATCCCGTAGCAAGCAAGAAGATCACGCAGGCGGCGCAGAGTGCGGGCTTGGCGGCTTCGGGAATTCCGGTGGTGCTGGTGGGAGGCGATAATCGCCCCGGCTTAGGCCACAGAATTACACAGGCGATTGCCGACGCCGGCGTGAATGTGGATTTTATGGTGGCCAACGTGATCGGCAGGAAATATTCGGCGGTGATTGGGTTTGAGAACGACGCCGACGCGGACAAGGCCACCGAGCTGATCAAGAAGAACGCCGGTAAGAAGAAATAGTTGGCGCGAATTCTCAGTGGCGCGAAGTTATTGCTGACTTGAGCTGTGTGCTTGATCCGCGTTCGTCGCAGCGGAAGGCCGCGGAGAGCGGAAGATCGTAGCGGGCGCAAGGTCTTCGGGTTTGGGCGCATCGACGTGCGAAACCGTGGCCAGAACGCTGAGCTCGCTTTCGGCTTCGCCACGGTGGACACCGCGAGTAGGAGGAACGTCGGCGTAATCGCGGCCAACCGCGACGCGGATATGACGCTCGCAGCCGAGAAGATTGTTGGTGGGATCGAATTCCACCCAGCCGGCTTCGCCGAGATAGGCTTCCGCCCAAGCGTGGGAAGCGCCTACCGGCGAGCGATCCTGGCTTTGGCTCTGGTGATAGAGATAGCCGCTGACGTAGCGGCAGGGAACGCGAAGCTGGCGGACCAGCGCGATCATGATGTGGGCAAAATCCTGGCAGACACCTTGATGGGTTTGCAGCGCTTCGTCGATCGGGGAATCGACGCGAGTGGTGTTCGGTGCATAATCGAAATTTTCGTAGATAGCGCTGTTGAGTTCCTTCAAGAGAGATAGTGGATCGCTGCGGCGTTCGAGATGCAGTTCGTGTCCCAAGCGGAGCAGCAATTCCGAAGGCTTCGCGTACTGACTGGGAAGGAGCATTTCCCAATAATCGCCCTGCGCGACAAGTTCGTCGAGTTGCTGCCAACTACTTTGCTGCAAGTTGTCGATGTCCAGGCGCGGTCGCATGTCCACCGTCGCGTCAGAAACCACCTGAATGAAGTCGTGTTTGCCGGGAATATCAAAATGATGGACCGAGTTTCCGTAGAAGTCGCGATACACGGAAATTTTCGCGCGTGGGTCGACCGCAAGAGAAAAGGTGAGGCAATGCTGGCGCGTATCGCTGCGCGGCTGCAGGCGTACTTCCATGACGCTTTCGCCGACCGCCGGATGATACGAGAACGAAGTGACATGGCGAATGGAATAGGTCATAGCGGGATCCGGGCTCACGACGCGAGTTCGGCCTCGATGGAATAGTCGAAGTAAATCTCGTGAATGCCGGAATGAATGGCCGAGCACTCTTCACGGACATGCTGCAAAAAGGAGTGCATTCCTTCACTCATGATCTCTTCGATCTGGCTGAAGCTGAGCTGTGCGCGAAGGCGCCCGGCAATGCGAATGGGAAGCTTGTTGCTGCGTTGGGTGAGATCGCCGATCTGATTCAGGGCCGCGTTGACGCGATCGACGGCGAAACGAATGGAATGGGGAAATTCGGGATTGAGAAGCAGGAATTCGGCGACGCGCAGCGGGCGAATCTCGGCGGTGTGCGCTTTGCAGTAGGCTTCCAGAGCGACGCAGCCACCAAGAAGACCAACCCATTCGAGATAATCCGCGCCTTCTACCGGGCTGTCGAAGTTGCCGGTGACGCGATGGAAATGCGTTTCCAAAAGAGTGGTCAGCGTATCGGCGCGTTCGACATAGCGGCCGAGCTGGATGAATTGCCAACCTTCTCCGTGGCTCATGGTGGCGTCGGTAATGCCGTGGAAAAGATAGGCGCCCTCGAGAACCATAAGGAAGAAGTCGTGCGACTTGAGAATCCACTCCTCTTCCGGGCGACGATCGATCACATCAAGATACAGACGATTTAGCTGTTCCCACATGCGCGTGCTGCACTGCTCGCGAACGTGCCGAAGGTTTTCACGAGCGGACGCGATGCAAGACACACGACGAAGCGTTGACGCGGCTGAAAACCAAGGTGTTGAGGAGTTGCGTCGGATCGACCGGCCCCTGGGCTGCGGGCGCGCGAAGGGCATCCAGAAGAAAACGCCAACGGCCGGCGCCGACTTCGGGGGAGCGATCGAGCCATAGCTGAAGTTCGACGTTGAGCAGACGAGCGGTGTGTTCGGCACGTTCGAGATAACGCCCCATCCAGTAAAGGCTGTCAGCGACGCGGGAAAGCATGCCTGCGTCGCGGCTGAACGCTTGCGTATAGAAATTCCGTGGAGAGGGCATCGGTCAGGCGGTCCTTTCCGGCCACGCGATGGGAGGCTTGGGGTCGGAAGGAGAAGAGGTCAGTTCTTTGCGAACCTCTTCGAGGAGTTCTTCGCCGACATCGCCATCGCGGAGGACCCAAGTGTCTTTGCTGCCGCCGCCTTGAGAAGAGTTGACGACGAGAGAGCCTTTGCGAAGCGCGACCCGAGTGAGACCACCGGGAACCAGAGTGACCTTCTCGCCCATTAGGATGTAAGGACGAAGGTCGATGTGGCGCGATCCGACGCTGCCGTCGATCAGACAGGGCGCGCAAGAGAGCGAAAGAGTCGGTTGGGCAATGTAATTTCGGGGATCGGCCAGGATGCGCGCGCGAAACTCGTCACGCTGCTGTGCTGTGCTGGTCGGACCGATGAGCATGCCGTAGCCACCCGATTCGCCGACGGCTTTAACGACCATAGTATGAAGGTTGGTGAGCACGTGCTGGCGTTGCGCATCGTCGGACATAAGAAACGTGGGGACATTGGGAAGAATGGGATCTTCGTTGAGGTAATAGCGGATGATGCTGGGCACATAGGCGTAGATGGCCTTGTCGTCGGCGACGCCCGTGCCGATGGCGTTTGCCAGGGTGACATTGCCGGCGCGATAGGCATTGAACAGACCGGGCACCCCCAGAGTGGAATCGGGGCGAAAACACAAGGGATCAAGGAAATCGTCGTCGACGCGGCGATAGATGACATCGACACGCCGCAATCCAGCCGTAGTGCGCATGTAGATGATGTTGTTGTGAGCCAGAAGGTCGCGGCCCTCGACGAGCTCTATGCCCATCTGCTGAGCGAGGAAGGTGTGCTCGAAATAGGCGGAATTGGAAACGCCGGGCGTTAGCAGAACCGTGGTGGGATCTTGCCGGTAGGGACAATTGTCTGGGACCAAGGTGCGGAGCGTGGAAAGAAGTTCGCGCGGGTAATGATCAATGGGCCAAACCCCGTAATCGCGGAACAGCGTGGGGAAAACGCGCTTGAGAACTTTGCGATTGGCGACCATGTAGGAAACGCCACTGGGAACGCGCAGATTATCCTCGAGAACGGCGAAGCCGCCGTCGGGGAGACGGACCAGATCGGTGCCGCACACGCTGACGTAGATGTCGCGGGGGACGTTGAGGCCGCGCATTTCGCGACGGAAGTGCTTGCAACTGTAAAGCAGGTCGGGGGGCACGATCTGGTCGGAGAGAATTCGGCACTCGTGATAAATGTCGCGCAGGAAGAGATTGAGCGCGGTGAGCCGCTGGGTCAGCCCCTTTTCGATCTTGGCCCATTCGCGAGCGGTAATGATGCGAGGAAGAAGGTCGTTGGGAAAGATCCGTTCGGTGCCTTCCTTGCTGCCATAAACAGTGAAGGTGATGCCCTCGTGGAGAAATGCGAGGTCGGCGGCCTGCTGGCTGCGGCGCAACTCTTCGGGAGGCAGCTTAAGGAGGGTCTGGTGCAGAGCCCGATAATGGGCGCGCGGAACGCCGGGAGAGGCAAACATCTCGTCGTAAGCAGTGTCGATTTGGTAGTTCACGAAGGATGGCGGGATATAGATGCGTGATGGAACGGCCGAAGCTGCCATCTTCTTTCCTACCACTCGGTCGGGAGGGTCGTTCATAATCCGGTCCGGAGCCCTCACCCGCTTGCAACGTGGCCTGAACCAACCTGATGGGCGCGCTGCGGTTACGAGACTGTACGTCCGGGGAGGGGGGCAGTCCAACAAAATTTGTGAATGGAATGAATGATGGATTCAAATGGGCTGTGGGCAGGCCCCGGTGGAAAACTAGCGCTGCCTGACCAACCAAGGCTACAACCTCGACGGGGCAACGGCTTCCCGCATACTAGATCACTTTGGGGTGCCGCGTTGGATTTGGAGAGCTATGGTGGGGACGCTTTCGCAGGTTACGTTGGTGACAAATCGAAGAGTGCCAGAGCTGTCCTGAAAGGCCACGCCGAAACCACTGGAGCTACCCTTGTATTCGCCCCATTCACTGGGAACGAAAGAGCGGCAGGCTGGTTGGCCGAAGATGACTTGGGCTGATTTGGAGGCGGCTTTCGCTTTCCGCGCATAGAACCAGTTGGAAGCGCTGAGTAGCATCACTGCGGCGATGAGTAGACGAAAAGTGACTTTGTGCATGGGTCTCCTCCACGTGCGGGCGATTTTTTGGGCGCAGCCATTTTGCCGCGGATCGAAGCGGAGTGACGTGAAAAAATGAAGACAGCCACGCACGGGCGCCCCGCGCTGCCCGACAAAACTAACGATACAAGCTCGACAGGACAGCGGGAGATGATGCTGGCACGTGAGCTTTAGGGTTTGGACGGTTGATAGCCAGGGGTGCCGAACTGCCACAGAGAGAAGCTCATTTCATCGGCCAGTTCGCTTTCGCGCTGGGTTTTCGTGGAACCGATGCCGTGACCGGCGTCGTAGTCTACCCGGAGAAGAATGGGCTTTCCGCTGGAGGTGGCCGCTTGCAGACGCGCCGTCATCTTACCGGGCTCCCAGGAAGTGACGCGGGGATCATTGAAACCTGTGGTGAGCAAGACCGCGGGATATTTCGTGCCATCGACGATATGCTGATAACCACTCATCTCAAATAAAGCTTTAAAACCGTCTTGTTCTTTGACGGTGCCGAATTCCGGAATATTTGGCGGACCATTGGGAGTGAATTCCGAGCGGATGACATCGGACATGGGAACGGCATCAATGGCCACCGCGAAAAGATCCGGGCGTTCGGTGATCGACCGGCCAATGGTGATGCCCCCGGCGCTGCCGCCTTCGATGGCCAGGTCAGGAGTGTCGGTATATTTCTGGTCGATCAGATATTGGGCTGAAGCGATGAAGTCTTGCCAGGTATTGTGCTTGTTCAGGAGCTTTCCGGCGAGGTGCCAGTCTTCGCCGTATTCACCTCCGCCGCGGACGTGGGCCACGGCGAAGATTCCGCCCTGTTCGTACCAGGCGATCATGCGCGGATCAAAGAAGGGATCGAGAGTGATGCCGTACGAACCATAGCCTTCGAGAAGCAAGGGATTCTTGCCATCTAGCTTCATGCCCTTCTTGTAAACGATGGAAAGCGGGACGAGCGTGCCGTCGTAGCTTTTCACTTTCGCTTCATGGGATTCGAGATCCGTTGGCGCGTCGAACTTGCCCACGGGTTGCAGGTTGGTATTCTCAACGATTTGGTCGACAGGACTGTAGGAATAGATCTGGCGGGCGCGCGTCCAGGAGGTGAGGTCGAGGAGCGTGCCGGGAACGCGCTGGTCCGTAGCCGAGAGCGACAGCGAGCCATCGAGCGGCAATGCAATCGGTTCGGGTTTCGCCGAAGGATAGCCAACCCGCGAGAGACGTCCAATGCCGCCATCGAGCGATTGTACGTAGAGAGCGTCACTGGCTGCGGCAATGTTCTGCACCACCGCATCGCTGGGAGGAACAACGACGCGCGCATGGGCCACATCGGGATTGGTCAGTTTGGTGTAGAGCACCTTGAATCGAGAGGCCTGGTGATGCGAAATCATATATAAGTCGTCGACGTGGACGTCGAAGCCGGTGACATCATCCTCAACATCGCAGACCTTCTTCCAAGGAATCGGCTCGCTGTCCAGGCTGGCCAAAGGCGCGATGTACATCGTTACTTCGTTACGAACACCGTGCGCGATGATACCCAGGGCAAAAGGTGTTCCCGGAGATATGCCGACGAAGGGGATGTCCGCAGCATCGATGACGACTCCGGCAGAGCCGGCACCAAAAACCATTTTGTCGGAGTCAGGCGAAGTGCCCAGAACATGCAGAAAGGTGCGGCTGTTGAGATAACGGTCGGTGGGAGCGGAATTGGCGGACAGCTTCTGCAGGCGGTTATACAGGAGACTGTGGCCATCGGGTAGCCACGCGGGGGAACCGAACTGGGCGCGGTCGATCACGTCGCCGGTTTCTTTCGAAGTGGTGGTATCCAAGATACGCAAGGTGGCATCTTCAGAGCCCGCGGCGGAGAGACCTACCGCTACGTAATGACCGTCGAACGAAGGCGCGTAGTAGCTGATCACGAAGTGCGGACCGTTCGGAGTGGCAAAGGTGGAGGGGTCGACCAGCACTTTTTCTACGCCAGAGGGGCCATCGCGGTGATAAAGCTTTGGCACATCTTCGGTAGCGAGGCGCTTTTGGTAGAACAAATGGTTGCCGGGCAAGCGGCGAACGTCGGAGATGCGAGCGGCGGCTCCTTCGTCCAAGGTCTTGATGCGCGCGAGCAGGGGATCACGGCCGGGAATGCTGGCGAGTACCGCGCGAGTGTACTCATTTTGCGCCTTAAACCATGCGACCACTTGGGGATCTTTGAGATCCTCCATGTACCGGTAGGGATCGACGACCTTCACGCCGAAGTAGGCATCGGTAACCGGGCGGACCGGAGCCACGGGAGGCTTACCTGAGGGGTACGCACCGGTGTTGCGCGAGCGCGCATAAAACGATGGCAAGACGAAAAAAGCGGCCAGGAAAAGAATAGCGAGATACAAAATGCCAGCACGAAATGAGGGACGATTTTGCGACATGCTTGATTCCTCCGAAGGAAGACCGGGTCAACACGACGGGAACGGAGACGGCAAGACGTAGATGATAGTGTTTCGCGAATGGGGCGTCAAACAGGAGCAGTCTTCGGCTGGCCGCTCCTCATTCGGATTAGTCGAATTTATTTAGAGTGATCCCCGAAGGCCGAGAGCATCGGCTTGTTCCCGCATGGCGGCGATGCAGAAGGCGATATGCTCGTCGAGAGGAACCCCCAATTCCTGCGCGCCCTTGATCATGTCTTCGCGGCTGACGCCACGGGCGAACGCTTTATCTTTCATGCGCTTTTTCACGGAACTGACTTCCAGATCGAGAATGCTTTTGGATGGGCGGACGTAGGTGCAGGCGGTGAGAAAACCGGCGAGTTCGTCGCAGGCGAACAGGGTGTACTCGAGTAGAGTTTGCCGGGGAACGCCGGAATAATCGGCATGCGAGAGGATGGCGCGGATGATTTCTTCGCTGTAGCCTCGCTCGCGCAAGATTTTGGCACCCTCGGCGGGATGCTCGCGCTCGGACGCGTGATCATTGTTGGGCCAGCGCTCGTAGTCGAAATCGTGAAGCAGCGCGACCAGGGACCAGAGGCTTTCGTCTGCGCCGTTCTTGCGGGCGTAAGCGCGAACGCAGGCTTCGACGGCCAGCATATGTTTGCGGAGGCTTTCGGATTGGGTGTATTCGCAGATCAGGTTCCAGGCGTCTTCGCGGGTTGGCATTGAATTCGGATGCCTTTCGGTGGTGTTTGGTGCGAAGGTACATTGTAACCGGAGCGGAAGAAGACCGATGCGAAGTTCGACCACCGCACTCGGGAAAGAATTGATGGCCTACGTAGTCGGGCAAGCTAAAGTTTGAGCGGGCGGACTAGTAAAAGGGATTGGATTTGTGCCGAAACGGAACACGATTTGGAAATGGCAGTGACACACAAGATGTAGTTGTGGCAGAAGAATGGAATACTAGCCGCTGAATAAAACAGGAAGATGCTGGCCAGAAGAACAGGCGAAAAACCGGCGTAAATGGGCTAATTTCGGCTGATTGCCACAGAAGATTTTAAAAAATACTCTTGACAGGAAACCAGAAATTGAAGAAACTCCGATTGCGCCAGTAAACTGCCTTCCCCCAAGAACGTTCCGACGTTCCTTCCTATCCGCACGCCGGGAAAAATAAGACAAGTCAGCGAGGAGTTCCGGTGGCTGCACCTATGGAAAAAGAGAGCATGTTGAACACGTTGGAGATGGATCGGGAAGTGATTCGCTGCAAGACTTGCGGACTGGTCCAATATCGGACGCGAACCGGCAACTGCCGACGCTGCGTGCGAGCATTGCCCCAGCGGATGGATTATTTGATTCCGCCGGAAGCGCCGCAGGAGCAGGAAGCACCCGAACTGACCACCACGAAGTTTGCGAATCAGCAGACGGTGGAAAACATCGGGCAGCGAATCCGGCAATTGCGGGAGTCGCGCGGGATGACGCAGAGCCAGTTGCAGTCGCGATCGAAGGTGAGTCGCTCGTACCTGTCGCGGATCGAGAGCGGGCAGATGACGCCGAGCCTCGGTACGCTGGAGAAGATTTCCGAAGCGCTGAACGTGGGCTTGAACCGGTTCTTCATTCCGGAATCGGACGGCGAGGCGCTGCTGGAGGATCCGTTCATCCAGGGACTGCGGCCGTTCTTGCGGCAACTCGATTGGGAACAGTGGCAGTCGATCCTGAAGAGGTTGCAAGCGATCAGCGATCACGTGAACGCGGCTCCCATCAACTTGCGCCCTATCGGTAATCCGGCGCGGCTGCCGCAGCCCGCGCCGTCGAATGGAAATGGCCAGCTCGGGCACATTGGACACGCCAGCCATTCGAATGGGCTGATGCCTGCGCCAGCTCATGGTCAACCGCAGGGGTACCCGCTGCGGCGCCCAGGGATGCCGGTATTTCAGCGGCCATTGGCGCGCTAAAGAAAATTTTCAAGAGAGTGTGGCTTACAAAGACGGCGGTCCGGCAAAAACCGGGGCGCCGTTTTTGTTTTTGGAGACTAATAGTGCTGTAACGTACGTCGTGTCTTCATCGAAGAACAATCATCGGTAAGTAGACTGACCGTTTTGCGTTTGCTACTGCGATTGGGCCAGGAGGCGGCGACAGTGGCGGGCGATTTGTAGTTCTTCTTGCGGCGAGACGGTTTGGATTTTGTCGGGGGTCATGCCGATGACATCGAGACCCTGGCTGACCGCGGAACGAATGTAATTGCTGTGTCCGCCGATTCCGCCGGTGAATACGAGAAGATCGATGCCGCCAAGGAGGGCTACGTAGGCGCCGATTACTTTGCGGACCGAGGTGGCGAAGACGTTCAGCGCCAGCACGGCGCGTGGATCATGGTTGCTGGCGCGGTCCTCGAGAGTCTTTACATCGCTTTCGCCACAGGAATAGGCGTACAAACCACTGCGGTGATTGATCAGGTCTTCAACCTGGTCCGCGTCTAATTTTTCCGTGCGCAACAGATAGAGGAGAACGCCAGGATCGAGATCGCCCGTACGCGTACTCATGGGGATACCGCCTGTAGGAGTTAGGCCCATGGTGGTATCGATGGAGACGCGATTGCGGAGGGCGCAGAGGCTTGCGCCGTTACCTAGGTGCGCGAAGATGGCGCGTTCGGGGAGCTGCGCTCCGAAGTGATGGACGAGCGATTCATAGGATAGCCCGTGGAAGCCGTAGCGGCGGACGCCGGCTTCGTAATAGCGCTGCGGAAGCGGGAGATGGCAGGCGAGTTCGGGCATGGTCTGGTGAAAGGCGTCGTCAAAGCAGGCGAATTGCGTGGCTTCGGGAAAGATGGATTGTGCCGCGGCGATGAGCGACAGGGCTTGCGGGATATGCACAGGAGCGAAATGCACAGCGGCTCGAAGCGTGTCGAGGAGTTGCGGGGTGATGCGCTGATGCGTGACGAGGTGAGGACCGCCGTGGACAACGCGATGGCCAACCGCGATAGGTTTGTCGTGAACGTGTTCGCGAATGGCTTTACCGACGATCGAGAGGGCATGGCTTTGCGATTCGTGAACACATTCACGCTTTACCAGCGATTCGCCGGTTGAGGAACGCACGTGCAGCGAACCGTTGTTCTTGCCGATGCCGTCGGCGCTGCCGGTGATCAGGGCTTGTTCGTCGCTGGCGCCGCGGAAGTACAGGCCGAACTTCAAGGAAGAGGAACCGCTGTTGAGGACAAAGATAAGGTTACGTTCTTGGGAGAGTTGATCAGGCATGTTTTGTCTGCATTCTTGGCCGCTCGCGTGAGATGCGCGGAAGGTAAGCCGAAGCAGCTCGACTCACGCGAGGTGCCGGTATCATATCGAGATGCCCCGGCGGGGGAGTTTCTCCGCGCCTCTGAGATTACCCACGTAGGTTTCGCGATCCAGAAGAGTCAAGCTCGTGAGATAAACGGCTAGCCAGGCCATTTCCAGTTCCGAATTTCGTCGCGATCGATGCCTTCGGCATGGGCGTAATTCAGACTGTGAATCATCTGACCCTTTAGCCAATCTTTTACGTGTGCGCCGATGCCGCTGAGACGGGGAACGCGGTCGATTACATCGATGGCCAGATCGAAACGATCCACCTGGTTGATGATGGCCAGTTCGAGCGGAGTATTGATATTACCTTTTTCTTTGTAGCCGCGGACATGGATGTTGTCGTGATTCCTACGACGATAGGTGAGCTTGTGGATGAGCGAAGGGTAGGAATGGAAATTAAAGATTACCGGCTTGTTGGTGGTGAATAAGGAATCGAAATCGCGATCCGAGAGGCCGTGGGGATGTTCGGTGGAGGGTTGCAGCCGGAAAAGATCGACGACGTTGACGAAACGCAGCTTCAGATCGGGGAAGCGCCGCTTGAGAATAGCGGCGGCGGCCAGCGATTCCATGGTGGGAATGTCGCCGGCGCAAGCGAGGACAACATCGGGGTCCTGGCTGTTGTCGGTGGAGGCCCAATCCCAAATGCCGATGCCTTTGGTGCAGTGGATTACGGCGTCATCCATGTTGAGATACTGAAGGTGATCCTGCTTGTCCGCCACGATGACGTTGACGTAATCGCGGGAACGCAAGCAATGATCGGAGACGCTGAGCAGGCAGTTGGCGTCGGGCGGAAGATAGATGCGAACGACATCGGCACTCTTGTTGGTGACCACGTCGAGGAAGCCGGGATCCTGGTGGGTGAAACCGTTGTGATCCTGACGCCAGACGAGCGAGGTGATGAGCAAGTTGATCGAAGGCACCGGAGCGCGCCAGTCAAGCTCCTTTTTCGATTTTTCGAGCCATTTGGCGTGCTGGTTGAACATCGAATCGATGACGTGAACGAAGGCTTCGTAGGTGGAGAAGAAGCCATGGCGCCCGGTGAGAACGTAGCCTTCGAACCAGCCTTCCAGGGTGTGCTCGCTGAGCATTTCCATGACGCGTCCGGCAATGTCAAGTTCGCCGCCGTCGGCGTCTTCCGGCTTGAACTCCTCATTCCAGGTCTTTTTCGAAGCGGCGTAGATCGCCGTGAGACGGTTGGAGGCAGTTTCGTCTGGGCCGAACACGCGAAAGGAATTCATATTGCGGCGCATGACTTCGGCGAGGAAATGGCCGAGCACGTCGGTAGGCGCGACATAGATGGTACCGGGAGATTTCACGTCGACGGCGAAGTCACGAAAATCGGGGAGATCGAGTTCTTTGCGGAGCAGGCCACCATTTGCGTGGGGATTGGCGGAGATGCGGCGCGAGCCGGAAGGAGCGAGTTCCTGTAATTCTGGGACCAGGGTTCCCTTGGCATCGAAAAGTTCTTGGGGCTTGTAGCTGCGCATCCAGTCTTCGACAAGTTTGAGATGGGGTGGATTGGTGACGGGATCGAGAACGGGCACTTGGTGAGCGCGCCAAAAATTCTCGACTTTGTGGCCGTCGACTTCTTTAGGGCCAGTCCAACCTTTGGGAGAACGCAACACCAGCATCGGCCAGCGCGGGCGCGTGGCATCGTTTTGAGAGCGGGCGTGCTCCTGAATAGCGCGAATCTCCAGGACGATCTGCTCGAGAGTAGCGGCCATCTTTTGATGCATTTCAGCCGGGTCGTCCCCTTCGACGAAATAGGGTCTGTGTCCGTAACCGACGAGCAGAGACTCCAATTCTTCATGGGAAATGCGAGCGGGGATAGTGGGATTGGCGATTTTGTAGCCGTTAAGATGCAGAATGGGAAGCACGGCGCCGTCGCGAATGGGATTCAGGAATTTGTTGGAATGCCAGGAAGTCGCCAGGGGACCGGTTTCCGATTCGCCATCGCCGACGGCGACAGCAACGATGAGATCGGGATTGTCAAACGCGGCGCCATAGCCATGCGATAGGGAATAGCCGAGTTCGCCACCTTCGTGAATAGAGCCGGGCGTTTCAGGGGTGCAGTGCGAGCCGATGCCGCCGGGAAAGGAGAACTGTTTGAAGAATTTGAGCAGGCCGGCTTCGTCGCGGCTTTTGTCCGGGTAGATTTCGGAATAATGGCGTTCGAGGTAAGAATTGGCGAGTGTGGCGGGGGCGCCATGGCCGGGGCCGGCAATGTACATCACATTTAGGTCGTACTTCTTGATCAGGCGATTGAGATGGACCCAGATGAAGGATTGGCCGGGGTCGGAACCCCAGTGGCCGAGCAGGCGACGCTTGATGTGCTCGGGCTTTAGCGGTTCACGAAGAAGCGGGTTGGCGCGAAGATAGATCATTCCCGCGGAAAGATAGTTGCACGCCTGCCAATAGGAATCCATTTTTCGAAGCTCTTCGGCGGAAAGGGGAGCAGAAACTTCAGTGGCAACTGCCATGGGGCCTCCAATCAGTGAAAAATGGCGATAGACGACGGCGCGGGCGGGAGCGATGCCGAGCTATAAGACTAAACGTTTTGGTGTTAAAAGAACATCAATGAGAATCGGGATTGAGGAGTATCTTCGTTCGTGCGAGGGAAGGTGGAGAATTGAGAAGTAGATTGGATTTTATTGCGGGTCTTTGCTGCTTGGGATTGTTGGTGTGTTCGTGTGTGGTGGCGCAGGACCGCGATGATGCCGCGAGAACGCGAAAACACAAGGGACTTGCCTGGGACCCGCCGAATGTGAATGTGCCGCTGGGTTCGATTGCATCGGTGCCGCCGTGCGACGTTGGCGCGGTGCTGGAACAAGCGGCCGCGCGTGCGGTGGAGCTGACGACCAATCTGGAGAATTTCACCGCCGAGGAACAGATTGAGTATGAGCGGCTGGATAAAGACGGAATTATGGAAGAGCGTGACTCCAGCGCGTTTGATTATGTTTTCGCGTTTGAGCAGACCGGTGGAGGACGAAGCAGCCGGGAATATCGCACACCGGCGAAGGGGGGCCACGCTTTTGCCGCGAGCGGGCAAGACACTGGTCAAGCGGCTTTGGCGCTGATTTTCCTGCCGGCACTGCAGACCGATTACGAGATGGCGTGCGAAGGTGCGGACAAATGGAAGGGACAGGCGGCCTGGGTGATTCATTTCCGGCAGCGTGAGGACCGACCGAGTCGCACTATGCAGTTTCGTGTGGTGAAGGGAACGTATACTGCGGCGCTGGCGGGGCGTGCGTGGCTTTCGATGGAGAATGGCCAAATTTTACGCCTGGAAACGAATATCATGCACCCAATTCCGTCGATTAATCTGCAAAGCGGAGCGAATTCGATCGATTATGCCCCGGTTGCGATTCAATCGCGGAAATTACAATTATGGTTGCCGGAGCGGATGGAAGCGTATTGGGAGATTGCGGACCGGCGACTGATTCTTTACCACACCTTTAGCGATTACAAATTGTTTTCGGTGGACACGGAGCAGAATGTGGAGAAGCCGAAGGAGCAATGAGGGACCGGCGGCAGGATTGAAGGAAGGCGCTGATGCGAAGCCAGCGCTACACGGGATGACGTTGCGCTCAGACCCACAGATCTCAGATGGCTTCGCGGCTATTCGCGGATTATGGCGGCTTTGGAGGTCGGAACTTCGAGGCGGATTAGACGGTGATTGGAATCGAGGAACAGGGTGACTTGGATGTCGCTGGTAGTGACTTTCAGGCCTTCGTAGGATTTTCCTTCGGCGCTGACGGCGCCGGCCCAATCGACGGAAATGGTGCCAGGTAAAAGTTCCTGAGGAACAAGCACGGGGAAGGTTTGCGTGCCGCGGCGATTCCAATCATAAACACGCGCTAAAACCGCGTACTGGTAATAGAGATTGTTGTCGAGGACGACGATGAGAGGGGAATTGAAGGTGAGGTCTTGCTCGAAAGGACGAGACCCCTGCAATTGGACAGTCATTTTGGCGATACCGTTAGTGAAGAGGATGTTTGCGCCGTTGGTTTTGTCGGATTGAGAGTTCCATTCATAGGAAATGGGAACGCCGTCGGGTTGAAGCGCAAGGTTGCCGGTGACAGTAGTGGCCGGAGAGCCTTCCACGGTGAGATGGGTAGTGCCTTTGGCGATCCAACCGCCGCCATTCGCAACGATTTCGAATTCCTCGTGACCGATGGGGTTATTATCGACGAGCACCTTGAATTTTCCTTTGTCGGTGACGAAGAGCGAGCCGGATTTTTTCTGGTCGGCAAAGGCGAAAAGGGCACCGGCGAGGACGACCAGGAGTAAAGCTGAGGCGAGAACACCGAGCCCGAGGTTTGCATCTTTGCGCAAAGGAATCGTTTTCTCCGGGGATAAGGCCCCGCGTGCTGGAAACTCTCTGGCGAAACTAAAACTCCTACGCTCTGAGCTACGATCTGACTCTAGCATCAAGCCTCCGGCGCGCTGCACTGCCAACCTGCGGTGAGCTGCGAACGTTTCCAATCACTATTAGACTGACCAAAACTATTATCTGACTTCAGCCACAAAGATTTGAACGCTGAGTTGAAATGTGGCTTAAAAGCAACATCTTCAGGGTTGCGGTTTGTCGATGGGCAAAGGTGCTGCAAGTTCGACCGTAGGAATGCCGGCGATTCCGCGGCGAAGAATTTCGGCGACGACCGCGGCTGCATCGCCGGAACTGTCGACGCGATGATCGGCGAGCTGATAGGAAGGGAGGCGCTGCGCATAGAGCGCGCGGAAACTGGCTTCATCGCGGAAAAGCGGGCGGCCAGTCATGGTCATACAACGAGAGAGAAGGATGTCAACGGGGGTGTCCAGCCAAATGACCGGAATCCCGGCGTTGCGGAGAAATTCCGGGGCGCCCGGCTGCGCGTAGGTGCCGCCCCCGAGAGCGACAACGGTGGACTCATGGAATTCCGTAGCCCGGCCGAGAGCGGCTCGGAGTTGATCTGCTTCCAATTGACGGAAGGCAGGCTCACCATGGCGTTCGAAGAACTCGGGGATGCTGATGCCGGCGGCGGCTTCGATGCGTTCGTCGAGGTCGACGAAGTGCCAGCCGAGATGGCGGGCTAGTCGATTGCCGACAGTACTTTTACCCGCGCCCATAAACCCGGCGAGACAGATGATGAACGCGCGCGACTGAGAAGGACGGCTGATTGGAATTTGATTCACGATTCCGGGAAGCGCAGGCTAGTCGCGCTTCAGAATCCGAATTGTACCACTGTAGGAGGAGAGTTCGACTTTGGCGAAACCCTGGCCAACGGTGCCAAACAAGCTATGGCTGAATTTTGATTGAGAATGATGCTTCAAGCTGCGGGTGTCTGGCTTGAGAAACGCGGCTGCTTCATTGTCGACGGTGCCACGATAGGTCTGTGCATTCAAATCGAAAGAATCGGTGCCGGAGAAGCGAACTTCCACGACGCCGCGGCCGCTGTTCATGGTGTACAGGCCGGTGCGGACGAAATCTCCGTCGTACAGGATGTTTCCAGTGGTAGTCATGACATTCACACTGGCGAGAGAAGGCTGAAGGATCTGAGCGCCGCCGCTGATGGAATTGTATTCGAGTTTACCGGAGCAGAGCGTGCAAACGAGCGAACCACTGGTGGTCTTGACGATGATGTAGCCCGAGACCTCTTTGAGGTGGACATCGCCGGCGACGCTTTGTAGCTTCATATCGCCATTAACCTGCTCGACGAGGATGAGGCCGGTTTGCGTGCGGAGTTGGAGTTCGGTCTGTTCGGGAACCAGAAGTTGGAAGTTGGCTTCCACTTCATGAGGTTCGGTGGGAGTGCTCACCAGGGAGGTGGCGTTGATATCAATGCGATCGCCGACCTGTTCGGAGTCGATAGCGACTTTACCGGGTACGGAAGTAGTGGTGACGACAACTTCGGAATTTTTCCAGGACTTCACTTCGATACGGCCGTTGACGATGTTGTCGATAATGACGATGGGGCGGTCTTTCACTTTAAAATGGTGTTCTTCTTGTTGTTCGGTGGTGGCGGCCATTGCGGCGACGGCACCGAAGAACAGGCCAGCGCTGAGGATACCGAGAGCCATCTTCTGCTGGGGCCACATTAGTGTTCACTCCTTCCGCTGTCCATCATTGCGTTGAGCAACTCCGCTTTCTGCTGGTAGGCCATGTTGAGATATTCGCGAATCAACTGGTCTCGGGGATTCTGCTTCAAGCGGGATTCACATTCCGCAATAAAATCGTTAAGAGTGCGCAAATTTTGGCGCAACGAGGCATCCACGGCGGGATTGTTGGCCAGCTCCCGACTGGGAAGCAGACCTTCGGTTTGATTGAGAACGGCAGCGCTATCGCCGAGATAGGCTTCTTCGGAAGGCGAGGGCCGCAGCCCATCGGAACTGATACGCGGATGAGAATGCGCGACGACGACGGGTGATGGCTCCTGCGACAAGGGTTTCGCGGGAACCGATGAACCTTGCTGAACCGGCGAAGTGACAACTGCGGAAGGCTCCTGGCTGGCGGCTTGTTTCTGAACCGGCGGAGGAAGTTGCACAGGGCTGGCGGAGCCGTGGTGCTCAACGAAATAAGCAGTCCCGGCGATGACGAAGAGGACGGTGGAAACGGTGGCGAGCACGCGAGGACGGAACATGTCCGCAATGCCGCTCCACCAAGGAGCAGGAGAAACTACGACCGGTTGGGTGTCCTGAATGATGCCTTCGGCTTCTAATTGCGCGCGAATGGAAACCCAGATTCGTTCAGGAGGAGCAACCTCCGCGGGAATGCGTTTCGCGGCAACAACCACGGCGGAAAGGTCAGCGAGTAAATCCTGACAGTTGGGACAGCCGGCGAGATGCTCGCGAGCTTCCGGTGGAAGAGGGCTAAGACCTTCGGACTCCAGGACGGCTTCGAGTTCCTTACACTGCATACAGCCAACTCCGCAGGGCGCAGCGCTGGATGGCTCTCCCTGCAAGACACCGTAAAAACTCAAGTGGGCGAAGTTCCGTCCTCGACGTTAGGCTCATTCTAACTCATTCCTTGGATCCCGACTGTGCTTTCGCGGACTGACGGACTTGGCGAGCTTGATCGCGGATTTGCTCCTGAAGAAGCTCGCGGAGGCGAGTACGCGCTTTATGCAACTGGGATTTAGAATTGCCTACCGAACAGCCCATAATTTCTGCAATCTCGTTGTGTTCGTAGCCTTGAACATCGTGGAGAACGAAAACGGTCCGATAGCCGGGAGGAAGCTGCTCGACAGAACGCTCGAGATTGACGCGATCGACGGCGCCGGAAAGGCGAAGGTCCGGGGCGCCCACATCCCGCTTCGGGCTACTGTTTTCTGCATCCGGATCCAAGGTCTCCTCCAAGGAATCGGTGGGAAGCGATTTCTTGCGCAGCCGCATTAATACAACGTTAACAGTCATGCGATGCAGCCAGGTGGAGAAGGCCGATTCGCCGCGGAAGGTACCAATCTTGCGGAAGAGCTGAAGGAAAGCCTCTTGCATCAGATCCTCGGCATCCGCGGGATTGTTGACCATTCGGAGGCACAGAGCGTAGACGCGACGGCTATGCAGTTGATACAGAAAATCAAAAGCTGCGGAATCCCCCGCTTGAGCGCGGCGAATGGCCTCCGCTTCAGTCCACGCAACCGGCTCGGTTGGTCTAGGTCGGGCCAACAGTCCAATGGCGGCGCTGCTAGAAAATGCGATGCGCCGAGTTCCCTTCAAAGTTGTCCCGAGAACGGACGTCGAGGAGCACATATGCCCCTATAGAAGGGAGGAACCCCTAATAGGTTGCATGAGGCTGCGGGCATCCGCAGGGATAAATCTATTGTCCCTTCAGGAACGCCATCCGTCTATGGGCAAGATTATGGGAGCAGGCGCCCGCGGAAGAAGAAGAGCAGACGGACTGTTCATGGAGATTGGATTGAAAAGTAGTCAGTTGCTGCTCGGGAAGAACATGGAGAAAGGATTTGAGCAGGATGACGGACTCGCGGAGACAGGTGTTCAAGTCGTAGTGGCTGGAATCGAGGAGTTCCCAATCGCGGTCGGGATGCAAAGAATCGCCCGACGCCAGGTCTTCCGCGGCGCGCTTGAAACTGGAATCGAGTTCTTCAATCAGGTCGGCGAGGGTGGAAATCTTATGCACGAACTGGGACTTTCGGGTGAGCAGGATTTTGCTCAGAAGATCGTTGATTAAAGCGGCGCGTTGGCTGCGGGATTGCTGAAAATTTTGGACGTCCAGAGGAGCGAGATTGGGAACAATACCGAAATGTCTGACATGATGGAGCATAACCCGGAGCAGATTCACAAGCGGGAGAGCGAGCCGTTCACAAAGAGCGGGAGCGACGGAGAGGATTTGATAGGCCTTGGAACAGCGGGAATTGCGACGCATGCCGAAAGCCTCATCCAGATTCACACTGAACATGGAGTAGGCAATTTCCAGCTTATGGACGCAGCAAAAATATGCTTGGGACTTGCTGCCCTTGAGGGGAATACGCCAATCTTGAGACACCGAAGCATGTAGCGCGAGAACCGGGCGGGAATGCACAGGACCTCCGAGGATCGTACGGGGAAGTATAACAATTCTCAAATAGAAGATGAACAGGCAATTAGCAAAAATGTGGAGGAGTGGAGATTTGCGGAGGGGATTCCCGAAATGAAACCTTTCCCAGTTCCCGGACAGGGTTCCTTGCCCTGCTGGCGAAGTGCCTCGTATACTCCTGAATAAGAAATAATAAGAAATTCGGAAAGGATTACAGCCCTCTTGCACTTCGAGCCCTACGACCAGTTTCAGCAGCGCCAGAAGAAACTTGAGGAAATCCAAGCTCTTGGGTATGAGGCATTTCCGCGGGAGTTCCGGTGGACGGACACGCCCGCGGAGTTGGTGAACAAATATTCCGGGCAAAGCGCGGCGGAATTGGAAGCAGGAAAGAAGGAAACCCGGGTAGCTGGGCGGATCGTCTCGTACCGGCTGATGGGGAAGGCGGGATTTGCACATCTTCAGGGGTCGGGAGGGCGCATACAGATTTACGTGAGAAAAGACGTGGTCGGAGAGAAGGTATTTCAGCTTTTCCATTTGCTGGACCTAGGAGATCACGTGGGTGTACGCGGACATATGTTTCGCACCAAGACCGGCGAGCTGTCGGTATGGGTCGCGGAACTGTTCTTCCTGAGTAAGGCGCTGCTGCCGCTGCCGGAGAAGTGGCACGGCTTGACAGACGTGGAGCTACGCTACCGGCAACGGTACCTGGACTTAATCGCGACGGAAAAATCGCGCGAAGTGTTTCAGACACGGGCGCGGATCATTCGGGAATTACGCCAGTTTTTCGAAAGCCGGGGGTACATCGAAGTGGAAACCCCGATGATGCACCCCATTGCGGGGGGTGCGACGGCCCGGCCGTTCGTGACTCACCACAACACGCTGGATACGGACTTGTATTTGCGCATTGCGCCAGAATTGTATTTGAAGCGATTGATCGTCGGCGGGTTCGACCGGGTGTATGAGATCAATCGGAATTTTCGAAACGAGGGGATCAGCACGCAGCACAATCCCGAGTTCACCATGCTGGAGTTTTACGAGGCGTACAGCAATTACCGCGATTTGATGGAGATGAATGAGGCGCTTTTCGCCCAAGTGGCGAAGAGCATTACTGGGTCCACCACAGTGAAGTATGGCGAGCACGAGTTGGATTTCTCGAAGCTGCGACGCCTGACGATGCGCGAGGCTATTGTGAAATATTGGCCGGCAGCGGCGGGCGTGGCTCCTACGCTGGAGGAATTGGCGGCGGGAGGAGCGCAATCGGCGACCGAGCGCTATAACACCTGGGCCAAGGCGAACCACGCGGAATACGCGGTCGCCAAGGGGAAGCTGTCAGAAGGCGAGTGGACTGGGTTGCTATTTGAAACGATTGCCGAAGACAAACTCATCCAGCCGACGATTTTGTACGATTTTCCGTTGGAAATTTCGCCGCTGTCCAAGCAGAAGCCGGAAGATCCGTCGTTGGTGGAACGCTTCGAAGTGTATGTGGCGGGGATGGAGATCGCCAACGGGTTCTCTGAACTGAACGACCCGGGGGAACAAGAGCGACGATTTTTGGCGCAGATTGCCCAGGGCGGAGACGAAGTGCCGAAGCAACTGGACGTAGACTACATTCGCGCGCTGTGCCACGGCATGCCACCGACGGGCGGGGAGGGAATTGGCATCGACCGGTTGACCATGCTGTTGACCGATTCCCATTCCATCCGAGACGTGATTCTGTTTCCTCAACTTCGCGCGGAGAGCAAACCGGAAGAAGCTAGTCCCGAAGGCGCGAAGGCATAAAGGACAAATCCTCGCATGAGCTTTGAATGGTTCGTGGCCAAGCGGTACTTGAGGTCGCCGAACCGTCCAGCAATTCTGCGGCTGATCACTGCGTTCAGCATCCTTGGAGTGGCCGCCGGGGTAGCCACGCTGGTGATTGCGCTGGCTATGAACAGTGGTTTCCGGGAAACGTTGCAGGACCGGTTGCTAGGCGTGACCGCGCACATATCCTTGACGCGGCCGGGCTCCGGCGGAATCAAAGACTATCTGGAGTTGGTCGGAAAGCTTTCAAAAATTCGCGACGTGAAGTCGGTTACTCCGGCCATATATGAAACCATGTTGCTGTCGTTCGGGGGAGAAGCGCGTGGAGTTGTGGTTAAAGGGATTGATGTGCCGCTGGAAAGAAAAGGTGATGAAGCGCTGCAACGGCTTTACGCCGGCCGCTTGGACTTTTCGCCGGACTCGGAAGGGATCGACGGCTTAATGGTGGGCAAGCAATTGGCGGAGGAGTGGGATCTGAACGTAGGAGATTACGTGACGCTGACCAGCCCGCAGGGGCGGCTGACGCCGTTCGGATTGATGCCGAGGACCCGGCGGTTCCGTGTGTCGGGAATCTTCGATTCTGGATTTTATGATTATGACGAGAACTGGTGCTTCGTGAATTTGCAAGCGGCGCAATCCCTGGCAGGCACCGGCAACGTCGTGAATGTTTTGGAATTTCGATTGGAGAAGCCGGAACAAGCCGGGCAAATTGCACGCAAAGTGGAGCACGAAGTTGGCGACGGATTCACCACGACGACGTGGATGCAGGAAAATCGAGCGTTGTTCCGGGCGCTGCGACTGGAAAAACTGGTGACGGCAATCTTCATAGGGCTGATCACCTTTGTGGCAGGGTTGAATATTCTGGTGGTGCTGTCGATGACGGTGACGGACAAAGCGAAAGACATCGCGGTGCTGTTATCGTTCGGCACGCGGCGAGAACAAGTGCGACGCATATTCTTGCTCCTGGGAACGGTAATTGGGGCGACGGGGACAGCGATCGGTCTGGCGGTGGGCTACGCGTTCAGTTGGATCGCCGGTAGTTATCATCTGATTCCATTGGATCCGCAGGTATATGCGGTGCCGTATGTTCCGTTTCATCCTAATGTTTTCGATGGGTTATGGATCGCGGCGGCGGCCATGGGAATCGCGATGCTGGCGACGGTCATTCCAGCGCGCGAAGCGGCACGGCTCTTGCCGGTGGAAATTCTTCGTTTCGAATAATGTGAAAAGATGGGGAGGATGCAGGGTTTGCAGGAGTGAGGTTTGGCGTCTGATTTGCTCCTGTTACTATGCCCGCGAGGCAGGCTTGGGAGGACGGGCCCAGCCTGTTTTTCATCCGACTGAATACGCGGCGCAGACTATAGAAAATAGGACGGTTATAGCCGTTTCATATTGTGACACTAAGAGCACGATTTAGGGTTGGTAACCCCAGGGAGGAAATAGGAAAAGGTTGGGCCAGAAGACGCTGAGTTGGGGAAATGCCCCGATTGGACTGAAAGGCAGAAGTGAAGCATCTTATATAGAGGAGAGGTAATCGAGCCGCGAGGAACGCAGGCTGCCAAGCGTTGAAGGTTAGAGGCTTTTGGCCGGAAATTGAAAGAAACGAGGATCGCGCGAGAGCCGGAAGAAATGGAAAACACAGCCAAAAATGCGGAAGCGATCCTGGAAGCGCGCGGATTGAAGAAGACGTACGGAGAGCGGGAAAAGAATTTGGAAGTGTTGGTGGATGTGAATCTGAAAATGGCGGAAGGAGAGATGGTGGCGGTGGTGGCCCCATCTGGCGCGGGGAAAAGCACTTTATTGCATTTGCTGGCCGCGCTAGACACTCCAACAAGCGGTGCAGTATACTTTGAAAATAAAGCGATAGAAATGAAGCAAGACGCGGCGCTCGCGAAATATCGCAATTGCGCCGTGGGGTTTCTCTGGCAGCGGCACCAGTTGTTGCCGGATTTTACGGCAGCAGAAAATGTAGCGATGCCGCTACTAGTGCGCGGTGAGCCACAGGCGAAAGCGCAGACGGAAGCGCGAAAGTGGCTGCGAGAAGTGGGCCTGCAGGATCGGGCCGAGCACCGCGCAGGAGAGCTTTCGGGAGGAGAACAGCAGCGAGCAGCGATCGCGCGAGCACTGGTGACGGGGCCGCGGGTACTGCTGGCTGATGAACCTACCGGAGACCTAGACGAACAGAATGCATGGGCTGTGTTTGGGTTGCTACAAAGGTTGCACCGCTCGCATCGGTTAACGTCGTTGATTGCGACACATAATGTGGCGTTGGCTGAACGGTGTGACCGAGTGGTTGGACTTGAGCATGGTGTTCTGAACGTCCGTAGCGTGAGAAGCGCTGCGGAGGGTACCCCAGGGGGAGAAGCGAGCTAACGTGTTTGAACGATATACAGAAAAAGCGCGACGTGTCATTTTCTTTGCCAGGTATGAGGCTAGCCAGTACGGGAGCCCCTACATTGAGACCGAACACCTGTTGCTGGGGTTGATGCGAGAGGACAAAGCTCTCGCCAACCGGTTCCTGCGGCAGCAGGGCTCGATTGAATCCATTCGAAAAGAGATTGAAGCGCGCATCACCATACGCGAGCGGATCTCCACGTCTGTGGAAGTGCCGCTGAGCGCCGAATGCAAACGCATCTTGAACAGCGCCGCGGAAGAAGCGGAGCGGCTCGGGCATAAGCACGTGGGCACGGAACATTTGCTGCTGGGAATCCTGCGGGAAGAAAGGTGCTTTGGCGCCGAGATCCTGATGGAGCGCGGGCTGCGGCTGTCGGCGTTGCGCGAAGAGCTGTCGCGAACAGCGGGCGAAAAGAATACCGCGGCGCGGCCGAAAGAAACTTCCCTGCTGGCGGAATTCAGCCGGGACCTGACGCAGGCGGCCACAGAAGGCTCACTGGATCCGTTGGTTGGACGCGAAGGTGAAGTGGAGCGGGTGATCCAGATTTTGTGCCGGCGCACCAAGAACAATCCGGTGCTGATCGGGGAGCCGGGAGTCGGAAAGACGGCGATCGTGGAAGGATTGGCGCAACGAATCAGCGATGGAGACGTGCCATCGTTCCTGGCGGACAAGAGGATATTGTCCCTGGACCTATCGTTGATCGTAGCGGGCACGAAATACCGCGGACAGTTCGAAGAAAGATTGAAGACCATCATGAAGGAACTGATGGAGAGTCAAAACTCCATCGTGTTCATCGACGAGCTGCATACGCTGGTGGGAGCGGGTTCGGCGGAAGGATCGCTGGATGCTGCGAATATACTGAAGCCGGCGCTCTCGCGCGGAGAGATCCAGTGCATCGGCGCGACCACCCCAAGCGAATACCGCAAATCGGTGGAAAAGGATCGTTCGCTGGAGCGCCGATTCCAGGCCGTGAAGGTGCCTGCGCCGACCGAAGACGAAGCGGTGCAAGTGATCAATGGAGTGCGCGAGAGATACGAGAAGTTCCACGCGGTGAGCTACACGGACGAAGCGCTGCGCTACTCGGTTTACCTGTCGAATCGGTACATTCCAGACCGGTTCTTGCCGGACAAGGCCATTGACTTGATCGATGAAGCCGGCGCGCGAGTGAAGCTACGGCAGGCATCGGTGCCGGAAGAAGTGAGCGAGGTGCAAAAACGGGTGAAGTTCATCACCCACCGGATGGAATCGGCGATCGCGGCGCACGAATTTGAGAAAGCCCGGTTCTACTCCGAAGAAGAACGTAAAGAAAAGGAAAATCTGCGAGTGCTGCGCGAGCGGTACAAGCTGGATGACGCGTCCACGGGAATTGTGACCCGCGAGGACATCGAGGAAGTGGTGTCGCGCTGGACCGGCGTAGCGGTTACTTCCATCAAGGAAGACGAGCAGCAGAAGTTGCTGCGGATTGAGCCGGAACTGCACAAGCGGGTGATCAGCCAGGATAAGGCGATCACCGCGTTGGCGCGAGCGATCCGGCGCAGCCGCGCCGGATTGAAGTCGCCATTGCGGCCGGTGGGCTGCTTCTTCTTCCTGGGCCCGACGGGCGTGGGGAAAACGGAAGTGGCGCGGCGGTTGGCGGAATTTTTGTTCGGCAGCGAGAAGTCGCTGATCCGTTTTGACATGTCCGAATTCATGGAAAAGCACTCGGTATCGAAGCTGATCGGCGCGCCTCCAGGGTACGTAGGATATGAAGAAGGTGGACAGTTAACCGAACGCGTGCGTCGGACCCCGTATTCGGTTATATTATTGGACGAAATTGAGAAGGCGCATCCCGACCTCTTCAACATATTGTTACAGGTGTTTGAGGACGGGCAACTGACGGATGGCTTGGGCAATACAGTCGATTTCCGCAACACGATCATCATCATGACTTCCAATATCGGTGCGCGGCATTTGCAGAAACGCACATCGATCGGGTTCCAGTCGGGATTGGATGAGGCCAGCCTGAAGAGCATGGAAGATCTGGTGTTGGGAGAAGTGAAGCGGGCGTTCAATCCGGAATTTCTCAACCGGTTGGACGACATCATACTGTTCAATCCATTGGGCGACGAAGACCTGCTGCGAATTATCGATCTGCTCGTTGGTCAGTTAAATGACACGCTAATTCATCGGCAGGTACAAGTGGTGTTGTCGCCGGAAGCACGCCAGTGGATCCTCGAGAAAACGTGCGCGGACCGAAATTACGGTGCGCGGCCGTTACGACGGGCGTTGCAGAAATATGTGGAAGACCCGTTGAGCGAATCGTTGATCCAGGGAGGAATTCAGAGACCGGCAACATTGCAGATCTATGTTGCAGGGGAAGGTCTCGCGTTCCGGCCCGTTGGTGAGGCAACCCCAGTAGTTCATTAGTGAATCTGACGCACCGTGTGACCGCGAAGCGGCCTGACTGTCAGGAGGGTCGTGGCGCGAGATGGATGCCGGACCATACCGGGACCGGCGGGAGAATAACAAATTGCGTTTGGGGGCGCGGCCTTGATCCGATTGGCGGCCGCTCAAAGGATCTTCTGTTTTTCGCCGGATATAACAAGCTGGTGTACTCGCCGGTTTTATATCTTTGTTCTGGTCATGCTGTTTTCCCTGGTCGGGAGAAGTTGCGTTGGCGCTGGCCCCACCGAGGAAAAAGAAAACCCAGGATCTGCCACCAAGGGCTACACGCTGTTTCACGCCTCGCTGAACGAAAATACATTTGAAGAAAAAATAGACGAGCTTCCCGGAAACCTGCTGGGGGGAGACCCGCAGCAGAGCGAGGGACAGCCGTTCATCGAACGCATCGACTTCGAAGGCAACCGGCGGATTCGAAGAGACACACTGCTGGCGCGGATTTTTACGCGGCCGGGCGATCCGTACAATGAAGACGGGTTGCGGCGCGATTTTCAGGCGCTGTGGAATACGCAATTTTTCGAAGACGTAAAGCTGCGGGTAGAAGACGGCGACAAGCCCAACGGGAAAGTGGTCATTTTTGAAGTGAAAGAGCGTCCGGTGATCCGCCGGATTCGCTACGACGGAATCAAATCAATTTCCGAGTCGGACATTCTGGACCGGTTCAAAGAGAAGAAAGTCGGGCTGACGGTAGAAAGCCAGTTCGATCCCACACGAATCAAGAAAGCGGAAGTGGTGCTGAAGGAGTTGCTGGGCGAACACGGGCGGCAGTTCGCGACGGTGACGCCAGAATACGAAAGGATCGCGTCGAGCAACGCGGTCATTCTGGTGTTCAAGATTAACGAAGGACCGAAGGTGAAGGTCGGTAAGATCAAGTTCACCGGGAACCACGCGTTTAGCGACCGCAAGCTGATTCGCGCAATGCACAACGACCGGCCGTACGCGATTCCGCTGTACTTCACGAATATCAACGTGATGTCGAAGACCTACGATCACGACAAATTGATCGAGGACCAGGAAGTGGGAATCCGCGGGATATATCAGGACAACGGCTACATGAAGGTGTCGCTGCCGGACCCGATCGTGGAAAACGTGGATACGGAAGGTTACAAGTATGGTGTTCCGTTCATGGGGAAAACGGCGGGGAAGGCGGTGAACATCACCATTCCCATCGAAGAAGGCGAGAAGTACACGATGGGGACGATCAAGATCGTGAGTTCGGACCCGGACAAGGCGCTGTCGCTCAAAGTGGATGCGTTGAAGAATGTCTTCCCGTTGAAGCCGGGGGACGTTTTCTCCGCGGCGAAAGTCCGCAAGGCCATGGAGACGTACACGAACATTTATGGCCAGTACGGCTTCATCGATTTCGTTCCCCAGCCACAGATGGATTTCGACGAGAAGGCCAAACGCATCGACGTGACCATGCAGTTCGACGAAGGCAAACAATATTACGTACGGAGAATTGAGTTTAGCGGCAATACCACTACACGAGATAAGGTGATCCGCCGCGAACTGTTGATTGACGAAGGCCAGTTGTTCAATAAGCGTTTGTGGGAAGTCAGCATTCTGCGCCTGAACCAATTGAATTATTTCGACAAGATCGAGGCCGACAAGTCGGCGGAGATTAAGCGGGACACCAAGGCTGGAACGGTGGATATTCTTCTGAAGTTGAAAGAAAAGGGCAAGCAGTCGATCGGATTACAGGGCGGCGTGAGCGGATTGGCGGGCGGGTTTATCGGATTAACGTATCAAACGAACAACTTCTTGGGATTAGGGGAGACCCTGACGCTCTCCGCGCAGGTAGGGCAGTACACGCAAAACATCATGTTGGGCTTTTCCGAACCGTACTTGTGGGACCGCCCGATCGCCACTGGGTTCACGATTTTCAAGTCGTTGTATAAATTCAACCAAGCTGAACAGGCAGCGGTGCTAACCGGCCAGGCAGTCAGCGTCAACCCGCAATATATTCAGGATTACAACCAGAACAGCGAAGGCTTCACGATTTACGCGAGCTACCCATTGAAACGCTACGCGTTTACGCGTGTGGGCGTGACCTACGGACTGACGCACACGGACATAACCACGTATAACCAGGCATCGCAACTGTTGTTCACGCAACTGCAGTACTTGAGCATCGCCGGGCCCAGCGCGCTGAACGGAATCCTGGCCAGCGGGATCACGACATCGATTACGCAAAACACCCTCAATAATCCAATTAATCCGACGAACGGGAGAAGTTACTTCTACTCCGTGAATATCAATGGGCTCGGCGGCAACGTCCGGACCATTACGAACACGGGCGAGTTCAAGTATTTCCATCCCATCAACCACAGGCGCAACGCCGTGGGCTTCCGTTTTCTGACCGCGTGGACCACCGGATATGGCGGGGGGGAAGTGCCGCCGTATAGCCGGTTCTACATGGGAGGGGAAAACGATCTGCGAGGGTTCGACATTCGAGCGATCTCGCCAGTGACGTACATACCGAGCGTGGTCAATCAGGCGGTGACATTCGTGGATAACCGCCACTTGTCGGGATCAGGCTACCCGACACAGGGAGCATTCACGGTTCCAGTGGTGGCGTACACGATTACGTTTCCTGGGGCGGATTTGCAGAGCGTCGGAAATTTTGAGTACCGAATTCCGATTGCGGGCCCGGTCAGCATGACCTTGTTTAACGACGTCGGAACGGATGGAATCTTGAACAAAGGCGCGCTGAAGTTGTATCCGACCGGCGTGGAGAACATCAATCAGCAGTTCCCCTTGGTGAATCAAGGACAGCAGTTGCAGATCGCGTCCGGAACGAACTTCCGAATGCGAGACTCGGCCGGCATTGAATTCAATGTGAACATTCCGATCGTGCAGGCGCCGTTCCGGATTTACTACGCCTACAATCCCTTGCGGATTCACCAGACGATCGTGGCGCCGTTCGACAAAATCAACTTGCAGAATTTGGCGGCCACTTGTCAGGCGATGGGGCTGCTGGACCCGTTGCATCCGAACCAATGCGACCCGTCGGTGTTGTACCAGATTCAGCCGGTGCTACAGAATCCCGGGAGATTGAACTACTTCGAGCCGCTAACGACGTTCCGGTTCACGGTCAGCCGGACGTTTTAAGGCAGGGCAACTGGGCAGGAATTGCAGTCATCCGAGAAAACAGGTATCCGGGGGCCTTTAGGGGAGTTTTGAGGGACAAGGGGCAGGCAGTGGCCTGCATAGAACGAACGAGGAGATGTCCGAGATGAGGTTGCAGACAGGGAAGACAGCCGCAATGCTGGTGCTTATGGGGGCAATATTGTGGCAGAACGGGTGCGGAAGTTCGGGAGCAAACACCGTCGTGGTCACCGTGTCACCGACGACTGCGACAGTGATCGCAGATACCGTACAGACTTTCTCGGCGACCGTGACGGGATCGACGACGACGACATCCGCATGGACATGCACGTTCGTGTACACGCCGAATCCCACGACCCAAACACCTAACCCGACACAGACGGCAGCGCAGAATTGCACGTCCGGCCAGACCGTATCGGCACTGGGTGGCGGCAGCCTAGGAACGTGGACCAGCACGCCGACAGCGGCGACGAACGTACTGACCTATACGGCGCCGCCATTATCGAAATTCCCAAATCCGATCCCGACGCTTACGTTCACCGCGGCGGCAACAGCGAACAAAAGCAAGAAGGGGACAGCGGTGCTAACGCTGGATTCCGGGATTCGAACGAGCATATCTCCAGCGACCGCGACGGTGCCCACGGAAATCACGCCAGCGCAGCAAGTGGTGTTTTCTCCGAACTTCTTGAACGTTTCGCCGGCTAACGCGAACCCGCAGTGGAAGGTAGTGCAGCCGGTATCGGGGAATACCACAGATTTTCCGGACGGAACGACGCCGGAACCGCAGGATTCATCTTGCAGCCCGAGTTGCGGCACGATTAATGCGCAAGGGATTTACACCGCGCCGGCAACCCAACCGACCAATACTTTCCCGGTCGGGGCGGGTTCGAATGCGTCGACATTGGCGCCCACGGTATACGTCGTATGCTGGGCGGCCGCGGACATCAACCATTACTCGGTCGCAACGATAACGCTGGTGCCGGCTAGCACCAATCCACTGACGTTTACCGGGATCCAGCCGACTAGGATACCGGCAGGCGGGGTATTGCAAGACGTTTGGCTGAGCGCGAACAATCTGCTGAACACCACCACGATCACATTCACACCTCCGGGACCAAATCAACAGCCGCAAACCATTCCTTCGACAAACATATTCACCATCCCAATCACGGCGGCGTACTGCACGCCCAGCGCATCGGGTGTGACACCTGTGGTGACTTGTAATGCGTCGATCATGACGCGTATTCGATTAACCTCGTCACAACTATCGAACGCGGGAACCGGCCAGATCACCGTGAATAATATCCCGAATGGGTCCGGGGGCACGAAATCGATCGCCTATCCAATCAGTCTGGAGTATGCGAGCCCGGCGTTGGTGGGAGCAGTCCCGGACAGCTACGCGCAAGGGACGAGTACGGAATTTTCGGCCGATGGAGGGTACTACGGGGGTGGAAACAGTCCGATTGTTACGCTGCTATTTGGCGGACAATCCAGCATAGCGACGGCGTTTAACGCACGGCAATTTACGGGATACCTGCCAGGGAGCAGCAATCCCGCCAGCGCACCGGGATTATATCCGGTGTCGATCGTGAGCAACGCACCAGCGGACGCGCTACCTCCGTATCCAACGGTAACCACGAATGTAGCGGTGCAACCAGTATTTTCTGGATTGAGTTCTTCGTACTTTACGACTGGTACGACGACCACGCCATCGACGCAAATACAAAATCCTCCCTCGATTCCATTACCGGCGGTTGGAGGAAATACCAACGTTGTGCCGAGTAGCATCGCGATCAACTCGGCGAAAGGATATGCGGTAATCACGGAACAGGCGGCCAACGCAGTTCAAGTGGTGAATTTGGTGCCCAACACTACGCTCTCGGGTCGATACATGCCGCAGATGGGAATTCAGATTCCGGTAGGGAATCAGCCGACGAGCATAGCGATCGACAACCAGATCAACATGAGCGCCTACCCCGGCCAGGATCTGGGAGTTGTGGTGAACAGCGCGGATTACACGCTGACGCTTCTGGCGCTGCCTTCAGGACAGGTGATCGGCTCGCCGGTGAGCTTGAAAGGATTAGTGCAAGGAGGACCAACGAACGTAGCATCGCCCACGCCCTATGCAGTCGGGGTGGACCCGGTCACACACTATGCGGTGGTGGCCTTCAGCAACGCATACGTGGGATTTGTAGTCGACGTAAACCCGAATTCCTCGTCGACGCAACCGACTTGCTTCGTGAGCAGCCAGCACGTGCCGTGCGCAATAGAAGCGGTGTCCATGAACACGGGGCCGACGCCCCAGGTGGTGATGCAGCCGGATGTTCCGCTGGCTTACGTAACACCAGGAGGAATAGGCGTTACGTCGGTGGTGAATTTGCTGTTGACCAACAATACGGTGCCAATCGCGGCAGCGCCCAATGGCGTGTCGGTCGGGACGAACTGTGTGGTGACTATCACTACGCCGGTGGAGAACGGGTTGAACCAGTCCTCGCCGGGTTCGGTATTAATCTCGGGAGCGACGCCGGCGACGATTGACGGGACATTCAACGTGACCAGCGCCACGACGTACACCTTCACCTACAACTATCCGCAGGCAACTTGCCCAAGCACAACGCAAACGGGCGGCGGTGGTTCGGTAACGTTTGGCAACGCCTACTACACCTTTGCAACGAGCTCCACGGCGGTCGGAGCAGCGATCAATCCGGTGGCGCGGACGTTTGCGTTTGCGGATCCACAGGCTGCCACGGCATCGCCGCAAATAGGGTTCATTTCCACGCTGGACCAGACCGTGAGTTCACTGTATTTGTCGCGAGGAAGTTGCAACACCTGCACGCCTATTCCATCAGGAGCGCCGGAGGTGGGTGTGCGATCCGTGGCTTGGGACCCGTTTACAAACATGTTGGCGGCGTATAACCCCGGGAACGTTTACAACGAGATTTCGTTAATCAACCCCGGAGGGCTAGGCGCCAGTGGCATATCCGCGTCCCCTTATCGAATCATCCAGGCAATTCAAACGGGACAAACCGGGACCGGAAGTTATACTCCGGCAGGAACGACGACGCCGGTGACGGTGTATGGTCCGATGGGATACGACCCCAAGACAAACCTGGTACTGGTAGCGAACGCGGGCTCGAATACTCTGACATATCTCGATATTGATCCGACGACAACGTTCAAGAAGGTGAGCATACAGGACGTGCTGGTGACCTCAGGAGGAGTTGCGAACGCGCAACCGCCTTTGGCGAGCGCGCCGAACGCTCCCAGTCCGCTGCCGAAAGCGGTATGCGACCCGGCAAGTCCAACGAATATTTACGCGTCATGCTTCCCCCAGAGCGTGACCGTGGGCCAGTCGGCTACGGCGCGAATACTAGGACAGGGTTTCCTGAGTGGAGGAACACCAGTGGCACGGCTGGACGGCGATGCAACGGGAGTCACGGTGACAAGCTCGACGGATTCCGAGGTGGACATAACCATCGCGGCGTCACGATTGACGAGGGCGCATGACTTCGCACTCGATGTCGTATCCGGAAGTGTGGGTTCGAATACCGAGGACCTGTATGCAACGGGCGTGATCACACTGTCATCGCTGTGTTCGTCCGCGGTTGAGCCAGAAGCCGTAGCGATCGACGATATCGCGAATGTTGCGGTGATCACGAATTACGGGTGCAACAGCATCTCGTTCATAAACTTCGATGCTAGCAACCTGCACAATTACGGAGTGCCATATGGAGCGTTGCTGACGACGGTGACGGTGGGAACAAATCCGGTCGGGGTGGATGTGATTCCGCGGCTGGGATATGCGGTAGTGGCCAATAATGGAGATGGTTCGGCATCCATTGTGAAATATGGAGGAGCTCCATTTACGGCAAACCAGTTGGCGTTTACGTCTTCAACATGCACGACCAGCAGCACTTCGGTTGTGACCACGAATATCTGTACGGGATTGTCGCCAGTGGGTGTGGCCATCGATCAGGACCGAGCGCTAGCATTGGTGGCGAACACCGGAGGAAATAGCATTTCTGCGATCGATTTGACAACACTATTGCTTGCGACACCAACTACTCCACCTATGCAGCTGGTGCCAACCAGTGGACCGCCGACGGCGATCGCGATTGATCCGAACCGAGCCGTAGCGGTGGTGACCAACATACAAAACGCAGGGACAACGAGTATCACCGGCGGCCTGGACGTGATCAATTTGGCGACTACGCCGCCATCAAAGACTACAACGTCGTCCATCAGTTCGTTGTCGGCGAACCCGACAGGGATCGTGTATGACCCGGCGGTTACTCCGGCATTGTTTTACACCACATCTACGCAGCAGAACGCGATCTATACGTTTGATCCGGACAGCGGAACGACAACCCTGATCCGTGTAGGGGTTAACCCATTTTCGATAGCATATAATTTCAACACCGGAACGATGGTGAGCGTGAACTCGACGTCAAATACGACGTCGGTGGTGGATGCGGTGAATGCGCCAACGTTTGCCACCCGGGCAACGCTAGGGATCAGCAGCCAATCGCAGTTCGCAGTGGCGATCGACGAGTTCACGAACACGGCGGTGATCGTGGATCAGAACAACGATCGAGTGCTGTTGCTGCCAATGCCGAAGTAAGGAGTTCATAAGGAGTTCCGGAGCGAGGGTGCAGGCGTTGCCGTTACAGCGAAGGTGCCCCAATCGCACGGAAATCGGATATACTTAATTGTTTGTGATTCAACTGCAAAACGGGTGTGTGGGGTTGGTGCGCGCTGAACGAATTCAGGCACCGGACTGTCCTAGCATTTCAGCATGGATCACAAAGAGAAAGTCGACCGAACCACGCAAAAAAGTTTAGGGTGGTCGCATTTCGCCGGGCGAAAGCGTGCCCAGATCGATAAGGAGAATACCGTGAATTCGAGAATTATGATTGGCATGATCGTTCTTGGCATGGCTGGCCTGACCGGGACGAGTGTTGTGCGAGCTCAAACCGCGGCGGGTTCGGCATCGACGGGGAAGATCGCCGTGATCAATGTGCGGCAAGCGATTGTGACCACTGCGGAAGGCAAGCAAGCGTCCACCGAATTGCAAACGCAATTTACGCCGAGGCAGACGGAACTGGAAAACCTGAACAAGCAGATTAACGATCTGCGGAACCGGCTGAGCGCCGGGTCAGTGACGCTGAGCGACGACGAAAAAGGGCGGCTGACGGTACAGGGCCAGCGTTTGACACAACAACTGGATCGCAAACAAAACGAGCTGAACGAAGATGTGCAGGCAGCGCAAGCGGATGTGGTGGACCGCATCGGCAGGAAGATGATGGACGTGTTGGACCGCTACTCGCGCGAGAACGGGCTGGTGGCGGTGCTGGATTCATCGGCACAGAATACGCCGATTCTGTTTGCATCCACGAACATCGACATCACGCAGGAAATTATCAAGCTATACGATCAGGCTTATCCGGTGAAGAGCGCCGGGGCAAGTACGCCGGCAGCCAGGCCCGCAGCCAGCAAGCCAGCGACAGCGCCAGCGAGCAAGCCGTAACGTATTGCTCGAGAGCTCCGAGATGCGAATAGAACGGGTATTCACGAGCAGAAGGAGAACATAGTGGATTCGAGGAAAATGATTTGTGTGAGTATTCTCGGGGCAGCAAGTCTGCTCGGAATCACTGGAGTGCGAGCGCAGACCACGGCGGGTTCGGCGTCGACCGGGAAGATCGCCGTGATCAACGTGCGGCAGGCGATTGTCAGCACCGCGGAGGGAAAACAAGCGTCGGCGGACCTGCAGGCGCAGTTTACGCCGCGTCAAACCGAACTGGAAAACCTGAACAAACAGATCAATGATTTGCGGAACCGGCTAAATGCCGGAACGGCAACCTTGAGCGATGAAGAGAAAGCGCGTTTGACGCAACAGGGCCAGCGACTGACCCAGCAGTTGGACCGGAAGAACAATGAATTGAACGAAGACGTACAATCGGCTCAAGCGGACGTGGTAGACCGTATCGGACGGAAGATGATGGACGTTCTGGACCGCTACTCACGCGAGAACGGGCTGGTGGCGGTGTTTGACTCTTCGGCGCAGAATACGCCGATTTTGTTTGCGTCGTCGAACATCGACATAACCCAGGAAATCATCAAGCTGTACGACCAGGCGTATCCGGGGAAGGGTGGCACAAGCGCACCGGCGGCGGCCAAGCCAACCGCTAAACCTGCGACGCCGCCCGCTAAACCGACTACGCCACCCGCGACGAAGCCATAATCGGTGATCTAGCTGCGGGGAAAAGAAGTTGTATTCGGGAAACGGGTATTTGCCCGGGAAGGATTGTCCCTACCTTGCTTTTCAGGGGTGGGCGGAATATACTTCAAATTCGCTCTGTTACGGGTCGCACGTTGAGGTGGGCGCAAGCCCACTTTTTTGTTGCCGCCGGATGAACTGAGCTTCACACCGGCCTAGGCCGGGGAGTCTTTATAAGTGAATCTGGAGAAGATCCGCGAAGCCGCCGAGCGGGTAGCAAAATCGGAAGGCTTGGAAGTCGTGGATGTCGAATGGAAGATAGGCAAGCAACGATTCCTGCGGGTGTACATCGACCGGGTACCGGCCCTGGGGTCCACGGAAATAACTGAGGGTGAAGGAATTGCGAGCCCGTACGCGAAGATAAGTCACGCGGATTGCGAACGGGTGAGCCAACAGCTCAGCGTGATATTGGACGTTGAAGAGCTGGTGCCGGGGCCAGGGTACGTGCTAGAGATCAGTTCTCCCGGTATGGACCGGGCGCTGAAAACCGCGGGAGACTTCCAGAGATTCGCGGGGCGGCTGGCGAAAATATCGACCAACGAGCCGATCGGGGAAGCAAAGTTTTTTGAGGGGCGGTTGAAAGGGTTTACAGACGGCAAGGTCCGCATGGAGTTAAAGGGCAAGGAAGCACGGGTTGTAGAGATCCCGATGGAGACGATCCGAAAAGCGAACCTGGCGATCGAATTTTAGGACTGAAGAAAAAATGGCGAATCTGCTCTACCAACAAATTGAAATGCTGAGCCGGGAGAAGCATATCGAACCGGAAGTGGTGATTTCCGCGATCGAGGATGCCATGGTGGTGGCGGCGCGGAAATACTACAAGTCGGAAGAGGATTTGCGCGGGAAGTTCAATGCGGAAACCGGGCAAGTGGACGTGTATTCGGTGCTGACGGTAGTGGAAGAGGTCACCGATCCGAAGCGGGAAATCAGTATAGCGGATGCGAAGAAGAAGGATGCAAATTTGGAAGTGGGTGGGGAGATCCGCACAACGAAGCCGATCGACGTGCTGGGACGCATTGCGGCGCAGACGGCCAAGCAGGTGATCCTGCAAAAGGTACGCGAAGCAGAGCGGGACACCATCTATAACGAGTACCATACGCGCGCAGGCGAACTGGTGACCGCGATTGTGAAGCGCGCCGAAGGACCGGACCTGATCGTGGATATGGGGCGCACGGAAGCGCGTTTACCTAAGCGGGAACAATCGAAACTGGAAACCTACAACATAGGCGAACGTTTGCGGGTGGTGATCAAGGCAGTGGACCGGGCCGCGAAGGGGCCACAAGTAATCGTGTCGCGTGCCGATGCATCGCTGGTGCAGAGATTGTTCGAAATGGAAGTGCCGGAAATTTACGATGGCACCGTGCAGATTCGCGCCGCAGCTCGCGAAGCCGGTGAACGCACGAAAGTGGCCGTGGCCAGCCGGGATAAGGACGTAGATCCGGTGGGCGCGTGCGTGGGAATGAAGGGTATGCGAGTGCAGTCGATCATCCGGGAGTTGCGCGGCGAGAAAATTGACATTATTCCTTACAACGAAGAGACCGTGGCGTTCGCACAAAAAGCGCTGAGCCCTGCGAAGGTGACGCGCGTGCAAATCACCGATCCAGAAAACAAGAAACTGGAAGTGATCGTGGAAGATTCGCAACTGTCCCTGGCCATTGGGAAAAAGGGCCAGAACGTGCGGCTGGCCAGCAAGCTGATTGGCTGGGACATCGACATCAAGAGTGAGGAAGAAAAGCGCCGGGAAATCGAAGAGCAGATGACCGCTCTGACCGCGCCAACTACGCCCCTGACGGTTCTGGCCGGAGTGGGACCGAAGACTATAGAGAAGATCGAAGCAGCGGGGATCACTTCGCTGGAGAAACTGGCCAGCATGACACCGGAACAGTTGATGGAGATTCCGGGCATCGGCGAGAAGATGGTCGACAAGATTTATCAGGCCGTGAATCGTTTTTACGAAGGCGGAGAGGCTGCTACGGCCGAAGGTGCAGCGGAGACCGCGGAAGGCGCCGAGGCAACCGAAGACGGCGGAGAGGCGCTGGAAGCGACTGCCGCGACTGCCGGAACCGCCGCAACCGAAGAGATCGCGGAGCGGGAAGGCACGGAAGAAAATGCCGAGAGCGCGAAGTTGGTTGAACCTGCGAAGCAAGAAACGGAATTAGAAGTTGGATCCGAAAATTCGAACGCTGAAAAGCATCACGAAGGATCCAGCGAAGAGAATCATTCGGAGGCTGAAACCAGGGAACACGAACGCCCCGAGGGTCAGCAGGAAGAGAAAAATCCATAACGAAGTATGAGTGACGCATCACAAGTCCGAATAAATGAATTGGCTCGCGAGCTTGAGGTCAAAGCGAAAGCGATTATCGACCTGTTGCCGGGGTTCGGCGTAACCGAAAAGAAGACGCACTCAAGTTCGATACCGGTAGATGTCGCAGACAAGGTCCGCCGGAAACTGCAAGGCACACCAGAACCGGTAGCAGCTGCACCGGTTGCGGTGCAGGAACCAGCGAGGATTCCGCCTCCTGCGCCGACGGAAATGCCGGCGGCGCCCCCTGTGGCTGCGCACGCTCCAGTGGCGGCGAGGCCTTCTGCACCTGCGCCGTCGCAAACTCCCGTAGCTCATGCGCCAGCAGTTGCACCTGCACCGAGTACGCCCGCCGCGACGCCCGCGGCTGCTCCGATTCCTGCCGCGAAGCCCGCATCACCTGCGCCCGCCGCTGCGCCAACGATTTCTAAACCACCTGCTGCGCCTGCACCCAGCGTACCCGCTGCGGCTCCCCGACGTACTGCTGCACCTGCGCCGCCGCAACCGCGACCGGCATCACCAACTCCGGGTCAACCGATTGGGGCGCGGCCACCACAAGGAGTGCCCCCAAGAGTTCGTCCGCCTCAGCCTGGAACGCAGCCGATAGGTGCTAGACCGGCGGCTGGAAGCACGCCCGCGCCGCGACCGCCAGCACCCGTTCGTCCGCCGATGCCGACCGGAGGCAATCGCGGTCCGATTCCCGGCACAGAGCCAAGGTCCGAACGGCCCAGTGGGCCGCGACCAGGACAACCGATGCGTCCGCACACTGGATCTGGTGGGCGTCCATTTACTCCGCGTCCTGGAGGAGGGCCCGGTGGCCCTGGCGGTCCCGGTGGGCAAGGCCGGCCTTGGAGCCAACGGCCTGGAGCGGTCCCTTCTGGTTCGCGGCCTGGTCCGCGCACGCCCGGACGTCCCGCGATGTTGCCGCCGTTTCCAGACAAGCTGCCCCCGAAGGCGGAACCGGGTAAGCCGCTGTACACACGCCGGCCGACGCAACGGCAGCGGCCAATGGTGGACAAGCGCGAGATTGAAGGCGAGCGCAAGCTGCATCCGACCAGGCAGCGTCCCGGAGCCGGAGGCCGTGGTGTGGCCGCTGTGGCAACCGCGCCGGTGGAACCGCGCCCGCCACGCGAAGTGACGTTGACGGAAGGAATTACGATTCGCGAACTGGCGGAGAAACTGGATATCCGCGCCAAGGATTTGCTGAAGACGTTGCTGGATCGCGGAGTGTTCGCGAGCATCAACCAGGCACTGGATGTGCAAACGGCGACCGAACTGGCGCAATCGTTCAATGGAATCGTGAACGTGGTTTCGTTCGAAGAGGAAATGGTTTTAGAGGTAGCCAAGGAAGAGACCAAGGAGAACCTGAAGCCCCGGCCGCCGGTGGTCACGGTGATGGGCCACGTGGATCACGGGAAAACGAGTTTACTGGACGGCATACGCGAAGCGGATGTGGCCGCAGGAGAAGCGGGCGGAATCACGCAGCACATCGGTGCATACAAGGTGCAGGTGGACGGCCGTAGTGTGGTGTTTGTGGATACCCCGGGCCACGAGGCATTCACTCGAATGCGCGCGCGGGGCGCCAAGGTAACCGACATCGTGGTACTGGTGGTGGCGGCGGATGATGGCGTGATGCCCCAAACCCGCGAAGCGATCGATCATGCCAGGGCGGCGGGCGTGCCGATTATCGTTGCGGTGAATAAGATCGATAAACCCGAAGCGCAGCCGGAGCGCGTCAAGCGGCAATTGTCCGATTTGGGATTGATGCCAGCGGAGTGGGGTGGGGACACGGAATTTGTGGAAGTTTCCGCGAAGCAGAAGAAAAATCTGGATAAATTGCTGGAAATTATTTTGCTGGTGGCGGATCTGCGGGAACTCAAGGCGAATCCAGATGCACCTGCGAGCGGTACTGTGTTGGAATCGCGGGTGGACCGTGGGCGCGGACCAGTGGCGACGATATTGGTGCAGAACGGGACACTCAATACCAGCGACTTCTTTATTGCCGGATCGGTGTTCGGCAAAGTGCGCGCGATGTTCGACGAACGAGGGCGTGCGGTGAAAGACGCGCCTCCTTCCACGCCCGTCGAAGTGCTGGGGCTACAGGGCGTGCCCGAAGCGGGCGACCATTTCCAGGTTACGGACGAGGCCAAGGCGCGGCACGTTGTGGAATACCGTCAATCCAAGCAACGCGACGCGGCACTGCGGGCGAGCGCGGGTTCGCGTATTACCCTGGACCAGTTGCACGAACAATTGAAAGCCGGTGAAGTAAAAGAATTGCCTCTGGTAATCAAGGCGGACGTGCAAGGTTCCGCGGAAGTTCTGGAAGAGATGTTGCCGAAGCTGTCCACCGACCAGGTGAAACTGAAGATCATCAGCGCAGGGGTTGGAGCAGTGACGGAAAACGACGTGCTGCTGGCCAGCGCGTCGGGAGCGATCATCATTGCGTTTGGCGTGCGGCCGGACCGCAAAGCGGCGGATCTGGCGCAACAGGAAAACGTAGACATTCGGACGCACAACATCATTTACGAAGTGTCCGACGAAATTAAGAAGGCCATGGAGGGATTGCTGGAGCCGGTGGTCCAGGAGACCTATTTGGGCCGGGCGGAGGTGCGCAATACGTTCCGGGTGAAAGGCGCGGGCACGGTGGCCGGCTGCTACGTGATGGATGGAATTATGAAGCGCGATGCGCAAATCCGGGTGGTCCGCGATGGAGCGGTGATTTATACGTCGAGGCTGAGTTCGCTGAAACGCTTCAAGGACGATGCCAGCGAAGTGCGTACCGGATTTGAATGCGGACTGGGAATCGCTAATTTTAACGATGTGAAGGTCGGAGACATCCTGGAATGCTTCCAGGTGGTCAAGGTATCCGCCGCCGAGGCTGCCGCACAAGGGGCAGTTCCCGCCCGAAAGTAGCGATACGGTTGAAACTCGGGCGTGAGCGCCTGAGAACGGATTGCCATGCCGGTAGGACTGTTAACGTTGGAGTTGCACCTGCCCGAAGCGCAATCGCTGAAGGACAAAAGGCAGGTGGTACGCAGTTTGAAGGACCGGTTGCGCGGACATTTCAACGTGGCGGTCGCAGAGTTGGATTTCGAGGAGATCTGGCAGCGTTCGGTGGTGGGCGTGGTGACGGTGTCCAACGAAGAGCAGCACGTGGAGGAATCGCTCCAGAAGGTGCTGGCGGAAGCCGATAAGATATTGGGGCCGCTGCTGATTGCGCATGCGGTCGATTTTCTGTGAGGTCCGCGGTGCGGTTAGCTGCCGGATTTGGTAAGAGCCATGAGTCCTGATCACCACCGCCATGAAAGAGTCGGCGAGGAAATCGCACACGAAATCAATGCCATGTTGGCAGGCGAGTTGAAGGATCCACGCCTGGAAGGAAACGTGGTGGTGAGCGAAGTGCGTGTACAGCCGGACATGAAACATGCAAGGGTGTTTGTGAGCGTCCGGACGGAAAACGCCAAAGAGCAGGCCGACGCGATAAAGGCACTGGAACATGCCACCGGATTTATTCGGCACGAATTGATCGAACGGCTCCAGCTTCGGAGATTGCCGGATTTGCACTTCACGCTGGACCTTTCGCAGGAGCGCGTGGAGCGCATCGAACAACTGTTGAAGCAGATGAAGACAGAGAAGCCGTCTACGCCAGAAGCGAATTCCTGAGTGAAGAGCGGCCCGTTGCAGACGGATGGGCCCAGCGACTCCCCGCAGCTCATAAATAACGGATAATTGAAATGATGGCACGGCAACCGCAACCTGCAGCCTACGATGGCGCTCTGGTGATCAACAAACCGCAGGGCAAGACTTCTCATGATGTGGTGGACGCGGTACGGCGACTGGCGGGATTCCGGCAAATCGGCCACCTGGGGACGCTGGATCCGTTGGCTACAGGTGTGCTCGTGTTGCTGCTGGGCAAGGCGACGCGGCTGGTGCGTTTCTATGCCGGAAGGCGCAAGCGTTACGACGCGGGGTTCCGTTTTGGATACGCAACCAATACCTACGATTCGGAAGGCGTGGCCGCGGGGCCGGACACCGCGCCGGTGTTGGATCGCGAATCGATCGAAAGGTTGGCCGCGGAATCTGTGGGCCGGTTTGAGCAAATGCCGCCAATATTCTCCGCGAAAAAAATTCACGGCCGACCGGCATACGAGCTGGCGCGGAAGAATCAGCTGGTGGAACTGAAGCCTGTGAGTGTGGAATTGTTCGAATACCGATTGACGGAACTGGAAGGATGTGTGGCGCGCTTCTCGATCGAGTGTTCTTCGGGCACATATATTCGATCGCTGGCGCACGACATGGGCCAGAAGATCGGGTGCGGAGCACACTTGAGCGAGATTCGGCGGACGGCGGTGGGGGAATTTTCGCTAGAACAGGCGATTGAACTGGAAGACTTGGCGAGGGCGGCGAGCGAGGGGAAATTCCGGAGCTGGTTGATTCCACTGGAAAACCTGTTGCCCGATTATCCGAAAACCAACGTGCTGCCGGTCCTGGAAAAGAAAGTGCGGCACGGAGGAAAGTTCAATGTGCTGTTGTCGCAGTTGCAGCCCGGAAGAACGGAATTGCCGCCGGGGGCAACGACACAATTGGACAGCAATGGGATACACCCGCCGCGATTGCGCGTATTCAGCCAGGAGAATAAACTAATCGCGATTGCGGAGGCAGTCGTTCCGCGCACGTATCAGCCAGTGGTGGTATTCGACCCGCTGGCCTAGCTTTGCATTTTGGAGAATAGGAACACGCCTCACGCGTCCAGGCCTTTGCGAGTGGGAGACCTTGGATGAAGAAAGCCATCGCCACGGAAAAGTCTGCTACGCCTGGCTTCAGCCGACTAGTCACGGTCACGGAACCGGTCGTGCGCGACGGTTGGCCGGAAGCGCGCGCGCGGGAAATGTGCCGCCATTTGGAAACCGGCAACATTGTTTATCTACCCGTGTCACCGATAGAAATTCTCAACGAACATCGCGAACTGTTGCTGGGGCGCAAACAATCGAGTTCCGCGTATCACAAGAACATTGCGTATCGGCCGATGGAAGACCGGGTGACTGGACTGGATAAGAGCGAAGCCCGGGAAGCGGAGAATTTGCGGCGGATTCTGCAGGACTATTCGCGCCGGTCGGTAGAATTTCTGAGCACGTTTTTGGCTCCGTACGCAAAGAACTGGAAGCTGGAGTTCGCCAGTTTTCGCCCCATCGAGGAGAAAGGCCGGCAGGCAAGAGTACACGCGCGCAACGATTTATTGCATTTCGATTCGTTTCCGACGCGGCCAACGAACGGGGCGAGAATCCTGCGGTTTTTCACGAATATCAATCCGACGCAAAATCGAGTGTGGCTGACCTCGCAAACATTCGACGCGTTTGGGCCGCTTATGGTTAAAGCCGGAAGGCTGACCGCGTCGGTGAACAATCCGTTGATGCGCGGTATGAATTCTCTGGCAAGAAAACTGCACTTACGAGCGGCAAAGCGTTCGCCTTATGACGATCTGATGCACCGGTGCCACAACGTGATGAAGGAAGATGCGAAATTCCAGGAGAATACGCCAAAGAATCGCTGGGAATTTCCGCCTAATTCGTCGTGGATGGTGTTTACGGATTGTGTGAGCCACGCGGTGCTGTCCGGGCAGTACGCGCTGGAGCAGACGCTGATTGTGCCGCCGCCGGCGCTAGTGGAGCCGCAGCGCGCGCCGCTGGCCATACTGGAATCACTGACGGGCCGGCGCTTGACGTTCTAGCCAACAATCACGAACTCAAAAACATCTCTCTTTGCGGGTTAAGGCGGATCGTTACTATTCTGGGCGGTCGTGTGGCGTGGGCTGCGGGACCTCCTCCGGCGGCGGAACCGGAGTAACAGGGGGCGGATTTTGTGGCGGAGTTTCTTCGGGCGCGCGGGTAGGAGGAGAAACACCAACAGAGGCGGAGCCTCGTCCGCTGACATCTCCGCGGCCGGCATAAATATCCGGTGCATGGTGACCGGGAATGCGCAATTCTCGAGGAGTGATGAGGATCAGCAACTCATTGTCGGTGAGGCTCTTGTTCCGGGTGCCAAAGAGATAACCTGCGAAGGGAATCTGGGCCAGCCCCGGTATGCCGGTTATAGATTTGGTCGCTTCGCGATCGAGCAAGCCGCTGATAATCGAAGTTTCCCCTTCTCGTAAGCGAACGCTCTGGGTAAACGACTCGTTGGAGATGATGGGAATGCCATTATTGTTGGCGCCGCTCAAGGCCTTCAGTTCGTACTCCAGTTGCAGTGTGACTTCGTCGTTTGAGTGAATGTACGGCGTGGCCTTGATCTTGAGGCCGATGTCGACGTACTCCGAGCCGGGATACGGAGTCTGTCCATTGGAAGCACCGGGAATGTTGCTTGCGGGGCTGACCAGCAACGTCACCATGCCAACCGCGTCGGGAATATTGTTGGCCAGGACGACGTCGGGGTAAGTACTACCGGTGAAATCTCCAACGATAATTGCGCCAGGATCGTCGCCAGCCGGGGAGTCGACTCCGGTGGAGAAAGTCCCGTTGCCCTCGTCCAGGAATCCGATCACAGTGCCAGCAGACGGAACAGTTACGGCAATTCCACCGTAGGAGGTGTTGGCGAGATCGGCAATAGTGATGCCGCTCGGGGCTGCCCCTGTCGAAAATGGCGATTGTGGTGCGGTCGCGAAGGTGCCATTGCCATTACCAAGGTAGACGGTGACGGAATTGTCGTTCTGGTTGGCAATGGCAAGCGCGGGTCCGGTGCTCCCGGCCAAAGTGCCGGATGAAATGGAAACGGGAAAATGACCAGTGGGCAGCGGATTGTTGGGGAATAGCTTAAATGTGCCGTTGCCGTTGCCCTCAAGAACCGTAACGTTGTTGGAGGTCTGATTCAGGATCGCCAGGTCCTGGATGCCATCCTGATTGAAGTCGTTCACAGTGACGGCAATCGGGCCGGTTTGGCCGGAGGGCAGGGGAAAAGGTGAGCCACTGACCGGGGTGAACGTACCGTCGCCATTTCCAAGATAAACGGAAAAACTGTTGTCGGCGAAATTGGTGACCACAAAACCGGGATAGGAATTGTTATTGGTGTTGAACGTGCCTATCGCGATAGAACTCGGACGATTGCCGGTGGCATAAGTCTGGCCAAGGGAAAAGGTGCCATCGCCGTTTCCGATCAGGATGTTCACGGTATTAGTGGTTTGGGATGCGACAGCCAAATCGGGGTAGCCATTGTTGATCAAATTTAGTGTTCCAGCGGCAATCGAGACCGGGGTGCCCGCGCCTCCTTGTTTGGCGGTGATCGAAGCCGTGCCGGCAGCGACGCCGGTGGCTATACCAGAACCGCCGTTGATGGTGGCATCTGTTGCGTTGGAGGAAGTCCAAACCGAGGTGGAAGTGATGTTCTGAGTACTGCCATCGGTATAGGTTCCCGTGGCCGTGAAGTGTTGGGAGGTACCTGCGGCGATGGAAGCGCTGGCTGGCGTCACACTAATCGATGCGAGTGTGGCGGAGTTGACCGTCAATGCAACCGAGGGACTGGTAATGCTGTTCAAGGTGGCTGAAATTGTGGCAGAGCCCGCACCGATGCCGCGCGCGACGCCAGAGGCGGTCCCGATGGTAGCAACGTTAAAGTTGGAAGTGCTCCAGGTGGCGCTGCTGGTGACGTTTTGCTTGGTGCCGTCGCTGAAGGTTCCGGTGGCAGTGTATTGCAGTGTTCCGGATCTGGAGATGGGCGCGGTCGTTGGCGTTATGGCGATGGAGCGCAGGGTTGCGGAGGTTCCAATCAACGTCACAGCTGGGCTGATGATCCCCGCGAAGGTCGCGTTGATCTGAGTTGTACCCGCCCCCTTGCCTAATGCCAATCCGGTTTGCGAGCCAATGGTAGCGACGGCCGTGTTGGTCGAAGTCCATGCAGCGTTGGAAGAAATGTCTTGTTTGGTGCCATCACTGAAGGTACCAATGGCGGTGAATTGCTGCGTAGCACCGGGCGCGAGGGAGGCGCCGGTTGTGATGACAGCGATGGATTGCAGCGTTGCCGAAGTCACGGTGAGAGATACGGTCGGGCTGGCGACGGGAGATTTAGTCGAGCCGGTATTCAAGGAAATGGGGGAACCGGAAGCTTGAGCGAATTGGGTGGCCGCGCCGGCGCCTTGATTCAGCAGGATGGTCACATTGTCGTCCAGTTGGTTGAGGACGGCGAGGTCCTGGACGCCGATACTGCGAAAATCCGCATTCGCCATGGATACCGGTGCATGGCCGACCGTGAATTGCTGGAGCGGAAGAATTGTGGTTGTGCCGCCGACGCTGGCGGTGGGGGTGGCGCTCCCCAAGCTTGCAGAAAGCAGGGACAGGGTGATGGGATAACGCTCGCCAGCAAAGAAGGTGGCGGGCTTGCCATCTTCCGCCCTCAAGAGGACTTGTCTGCCGCTCTGGACCAGATTCAGCGCTTGCGAAAGCTGTCCGGAAAGAGTTGGAAGAGTGATTAAGAAAGTGGTTTTGCCTCCTCCGAAACCCGAGACATTGGGAAGGGAAGTGAGGGAGGAAACACCTAGGGCCGGACCCAGAAGGGACAACACGGAGGTTAAACTGGTCGCTGCGCGCAACTGAGCCAGTAGAGGCGGATCGAGGTAATACAGAGTGGCACTGGCCGGAGGAGTGATTCCCATTTGGGTGGCCTGATTGCGATCCACCTCCAGGAGTTCGATATCCAGGAGAACTTCACCGTGGACCTGCTCTAGATTCTTGATGATGGCTCCCGCAAGATGCACACGAGGAATCGTGTCGCGGATGGTCAGGGTGTGAGCGTTGAGGGATTGCTGAAGATGCAGCGTGCCAGTGAAATCGCGAACGACTTTCACGATATCGGCGAATTCAGTGGAACTGATGGAAGTTGGCAGCACAAAGGTCTGTTCGATTACAGTGTCGAAGGCTTTGCGCTTTTCGGAAGTGTCTGCGGCAACGAAAATCATGTTGGAACTCAGCACCTTCCAGAACGCTCCGGTCTCGGCAGTCAGAACCGTCATCGCCGTATCGAAATCGACATCCTGAAGTTGCAATTTGACGTTGCTCGAGCGCAGATCCCCGTCAAAAGCGACACGGACACCATAAGCAGCGGTGACTTGCTGGTAGGCGCTTTGCAAGTCTGTGCGCAGGTGAAAACTTTTAGTGCCTTTTTCCGGTTTGAGTCGGGGCAAACCTTCCGGAGGTTCCTCGGCAGGCAGGTCTTTCGCTTCCGCGTGCATGGATGCCACCTGCTTCATGCGTTCGAGCACGATGGTGTTTGACGGATCGATTCGCAAGGCGGCGGCCAGCGCTTGGGTGGCCCCCGTAAAGTTTCCTTCCACGTTCAACTTTTCCGCGTCATTCACATAGGCTTGGACCAGCCTGGAGCGGAGCGCCGCGGCTTTGGCGAGGATGGTGACATCAAACGGGGAATACCGGACGGCTTCGTCATACGCGGCTAGAGCGGCTTCGTGGGAGCCCGCGGCTTCTTGCTTTTCGCCGAGTTCCACCAGTTTCTTGGCGCGCTTGGGATCCGGTTTGACCATGGCATGCTGATCGTCGGCGCTCAAAGCACTTTGGGCGCTTTGGGCGGCCAGGGCCGGACAAGCGAGTAGCGACGAGATTACAAGCGCCAACAATGGGTGATAAAGATGAAGACGACGGTACATATAAGGCTTTAGACGCAACAACCCATTCTACAGCGCACCAGAGGAAGAAATGGAATGTGGGGAGAAAGTGATGCGTGACCTTGACGGGGGGAACGGCGAAACGATACACTGGCTGCGTAGTTGCAAATGGTTTTCAACTGGAGATCGGGTGCTCTCGGCATTCCTTATAGCCCTCCGCGAGGGAGTTGAGGCCGCGCTGGTTGTCGGCATCGTACTAGTGTATCTGGCCCGCACCGGGCGAGCGTATTTATCTCGTTATGTTTGGGGCGGAGTGGCGGCGGCGGTAGCGCTGAGCCTTGCGGTGGCCATTGTGCTGGACCGCTTCAGTATCAGCGAAGACGGTTTCGAAGGATTGATGTACCTGGTGGCGGCGTTTTTTGTGGTGACCATGATTTGGTGGATGAACAGCGTTGCCAAACACCTGAAGAAAGAGATTGAGGAAAAAGTAGAGAAGTATGCCGGAAGAGGCGGATCCGCGGCGGGATGGGGCATCGGGCTATTCGTGTTTCTGATGGTGCTCCGGGAAGGCGCGGAACTGGCGCTGATTTTGCGCGCGGTAGAGATGTCCACGGAAGGACTGCAGACATGGATCGGGACAGTGTTAGGGATTGCCGCTGCGGTGGCCGTGGGGCTGTTTTTCTTCAAGGGCACCTTGAAAGTGCCGCTGCATCGCTTTTTCGCGGTGACCAGTTCGATTCTGATCCTGGTGGCGATTCAGTTGGCGGTCACCGGACTGCACGAGTTGAGCGAGGCGCAGTGGATTCCCTCGAGCAAGGGGGAAATGGCGATTCTGGGACCGATTGTCCGCAATGAATTGTTCTTTTTCGTTTTCGTATTTGGCGCAGTGGTGGTGATGATTTTCCGGGAGTGGCAGACTGCGTCCCACGCCAAGCTTCCTGCTGCGCCAATGAACGACGCCGAACGCCGGCTGATGGTGGCGAAAAACCGGCGGCAACGGGTGTGGATGATGGCCGCAGCGGTGGCGAGTCTCGGGGTAATCCTGGCGCTGACAGCGGACTTCATTTATGCAAAGGTGAGCGCCGCGCCTCCGCAAGCGCGACCCGTACAGGCGGTGAATAATGAGGTGCGCATTCCAGTTGCGGAAGTGCAGGACGGGAATTTGCATTTGTTCACGTTGACGACCGGAGGCCAATCGATACGATTCATGGTGATCAAGAAGCCCAACGGTTACGGCACTGCGTTGGATGCGTGCTTGATCTGCGGAGCGGAGGGTTACCGGCAAGAAGGGCAAAACGTGATCTGCCGGCATTGCGCTTCGGCAATCTATATTCCGTCGATAGGGCAAAAGGGCGGATGCAATCCCATCGGCTTTCCCTCGAAGGTGCAGGGAGACGACGTGGTGTTTGATGTGTCCTCGGTGACCAAGGCCGTGGAAGAGATACCGAAATAGGAGAGAGTTTTGGTTCACACCCGCGAAAATGTTCCTCCGACTCGTAGCTGATTCCTTCACAAGACGTCCCCGGCGCAAAATATTGAGCATGGCCGCCCTAGCAATGGGCATGGCGGTGGCTACTGCGGCGCTCAGCGTGTCGCTGGATGTGGGAGACCGGCTGGCGCAGGAATTCCGCAGCCTGGGCGCGAATTTGTTGGTCACGCCACAAGCGGATTCGTTGCCGTTGGAAATTGGCGGGGTGGATTACCGGCCGGCCAACGCCGGGACGCACCTGCCGGAAGCGGACCTGGGAAAATTGAAAACGATTTTCTGGCGGTTCAACATCATGGCGTTCGCGCCGATTCTGGAAGTGCCGGTACAGGCATGGTCCCCGGCTGCGAAGAACTGGTCGAGCCCACCCATGGTGGGCCACGCGACATTGATCGGGACGTGGAACGATCATGCTGTGCCGGTTCCGGATGGCTCCAATTATGTGACTGGAATCGTGCAGACCAACCCGTGGTGGCATGTGGAAGGAAACTGGTTCACGGAAGGTGCGGACGAGTGCGTGATTGGCACGGAATTGGCGAAAAGAGAGGGGATTCGGGCGGGTGACACGTTGAACGTACACTCCAACGAGTCCGGAGACTGGCGGAAGCTGAAGGTGACCGGAATCCTGTCGACGGGTGGGCCAGAAGACGACGCGGTGGTCGTCCCCCTGGAGATTGCACAAGCGTTGGCCGGCAAGCCGGGAATGTACCGGCGACTGTATGTCAGTGCGTTGACGAAACCGGAAGATGCATTTGCGCGCAAAGATCCGAAGTCGATGACCCCGGCGGAATTCGACAAGTGGTATTGCACGCCGTATATTTCCGCGATTGCGCTGCAGATCAGCGAGGAATTGAAAGGTACGGACGTCCGGGTGATCCGGCGCGTTGCCGAAGGCGAAGGGAACGTACTGACGCGCGTACGCACGTTGTTGTGGCTGGTTACGTTTGCCGCGTTGTTGGCCGCGGCGCTGGCGGTGGGAGCTTCGGCAGCAGCTTCGGTGATCGAGCGGCGCACCGAAATCGGGTTGATGAAAGCGCTGGGGGCAAACTCCGGAATAGTGGGCGTACTGTTAGCTGCGGAGCAGTTATTGTTGGCGTTTGTAGGCGGCGGGATCGGTTACGCCGTCGGCATTGTCCTGGCGCGGGTGCTCGGGGAGAGAATCTTCGGATTCACGCCGGAACCAAAGATTTTTGTGCTGGTGATTATTCTGGCGTTGGCCGCGTTGATCACGCTGCTTGGAAGCGCGTTTCCGCTGCGGCAGGCCGCGCGGTACGATCCTGCACCCATTTTGCGAGGCGAGTAATGGCCAGCTTTTCGATGTTCTGGCGCATTGAACGACGATTGCTCACGACCAACTACGGGCGGCTGTTCGTGATTCTGCTGGCATTGGGCGCGGGCGCTGCGGTGACCAGCGCGCTCTTGAATCTCCAGATCGACGCGAAGAAACGCCTGACTACCGAGTTTCGGGCGCTCGGGGCCAATGTGATCGTTACACCGCGGCAAGCGACAGACGAAGATTCGGCCGGCGCGACTCTCGACGAAGGATTGCTTGCCAAGCTGCCTGGCAAATACGAAGGCAAGCCGGTGCCCGCCGTTGGATTTCTGTATGTGATCGGAGAAATCGCCAAGGCAGGATCAGTTCACTTCGAACCCGCGGTGATCGCCGGGGTTGCAGGGCACGGGTTGACGCAAATTCGGCCGGGTCGGCGAAAGGAATATTTGCCGGACCTGGAAGATGATCCGGAAGCTTGCGAAATTGGAGCAAAAGCAGCGCTGCAGTTCCACGTGCACACCGGAGATGAGCTGCAATTGCGGAATCAGGGAGAGACCGCATCTTGCAAGGTGTTTGCGGTCGTCGCTACGGGCGGGGCGGAAGACACGCAGGTGTTCACAAAATTGAAAACAGCGCAGGCACTAGGGGACCTGGACGGTCGGCTCAGCTTAATCCAACTAAGCGTGACGGCTACGCCGGACTCGGTAAAGGCATTCATTGCTTCTTTAGGGCAGCAATTGCCGGGAGTGAACGTAGGCGGGATTAAACAGTTTGCGGAAGCCGAAAGCCGCATTTACAACCGAATCAGCGGGCTTTTAACGGCAACGGTGCTGCTGGTGCTGTTTCTGACCTCACTTTGCGTGATGGCCGGAATGAGCAATGTGGCCGTGGAACGGAAGAACGATGTCGGGCTGATGAAGGCGATTGGCGGTTCGATCCGGCGAGTGGTGCGGTTGTTTTTAACGGAAGCGATCCTGCTGGGAATTGGCGGAGGGCTGATCGGATCGGCGGTGGGGATATTGGTTTCGATCTGGTTGGGGAAAGCGGTGTTTGGCGTGGCGGCAGAGCCACGGTGGATTGTGTATCCTGTTTCGGTGGCATTGACGATCATTGTTTCGATAGCAAGCGCGTTTCCGTTGCGGCGCTTGGCCAGTATCCGGCCGGCGTATGTGTTTCGAGGTGAAGAGTGACGGCCCAGGTAAAAATCGACTCCTTGGTGAAGGACTACGGGAATTTGCGGGCGTTGAATGGAATTTCCGTGAACATTCAGGCGGGCGAATGGGTGGCGTTGATGGGGCCATCGGGCTCCGGGAAGACGACGCTGATCAATATTCTTGGTGGATTGGACACACTGACGTCGGGGCACGTGGTGGTGGATGGAGTGGACCTGGCGGACCTGAGCGAGAACGATTTGGTGCGGTATCGAGCGGAAAAGGTGGGATTCGTATTTCAGCAGTTTCACCTTGTGCCGTATCTGAACGCGTTGGAAAATGTGATGCTGGCGCAATACTTCCATAGCGTGACCGACGAAGGGCAGGCCGCAGAAGCGTTGAAGCGCGTGGGACTGGGGCACCGGCTGACGCACTTGCCTTCGCAGCTTTCGGGCGGAGAGCAGCAACGTGTGGCGATTGCGCGCGCATTGATCAACCAGCCGAAGATGATTCTGGCGGACGAACCGACGGGCAATCTGGACGAGGCGAACGAAGAAATTGTGATTGGACTATTCCGCGAGTTGCACAGCGCGGGCCACACAATTTTGATGGTGACACACGATCCGGAAATCGCGCAGCAGGCGGATCGCAAGATCGAGTTGACCCACGGTCACTTGGCGATCGATCAGCGAATTTCCATGGATGATGGAATTCACTTTGACCATTTACTGGAACAGATTTGGGTGTGTGGCGAAGAAGGCAACCGCGCCGATGCCGAACATATTCGAACGCCCGGCGGAGTGGACCCCGTGCGGACACTTTCGCGAATGGAAGATCTGCAACTGGTACACGTGCTGGAAGATCGCGAAGTGCAGCTTACGGATCGAGGGAAAAGCCGCGCGCGCGACGTGGTTCGGCGACACCGGCTGGCCGAGCGGTTGTTCAAGGACACCTTTAGCATCGATGAGCACGAGGCGCACACGCAAGCCTGCAAATTCGAACACATTATCAGCCCGGAACTGGACGAGCGCATTTGCAGCTTTTTGGGCCACCCGAGAACGTGCCCGCACGGAAATCCGATTCCGCCGGGAAATTGCTGCAATCACAAGAAAAGTTAACTGGTAATTTTCTTGCCATGCCCAGACCCCTCGATCAGCGCAAAAAGCCAAAAGAGGTAAAGATTCACGTAAAGAGCGGAGCGGGTGTGGACATCGAATGGACCGATGGACATTCGAGTCATTTTGATTTTGTGTATCTTCGGGAACATTGCCCCTGCGCAACTTGCAATGACGAACGCGCCAAGAAGGAATCGTCCCCTGCCGTGAACCTGGCCTCGTCGCCACTTTTGCCGATGTATAAGCCTAAACCACGGGCACAAGCAGCCACGCAGGTGGGAAATTACGCGATCCAGATTACATTCAACGACGGCCACTTCACGGGAATCTTCAGTTACGAATACCTTCGAACTATGTGCCCCTGCGAGGAGTGCGCGCGGGCGTTCCGAATCCGTTCGAACACCACCGTTCCATAGCTAACTGATTGTTAGCTAGCCTGTATTCACGTTAGAAAAACGATTAGATAGGCTTGTGCAACTGGACTTGCCGTGCAAAAAATGGGAGCATTGGGCTCTACAGGTCAAACACCCGTTCATGAGTAGCACCTCGCAAAACCCGGCTGTTCCGGGCAGCCACGGGAATGGAATTCCGCGCGTTCTGGTAGCGACTACCGCGCTTTTGAGTTTCATTTCCTTTTGGCGTGCCGCGGCCATTGTCTTGAATGATTTAGCATCCTCCGCGTATTACGCGGGCGGCGAGGCCGAAGGGTACATCGGCAAGGCTGCGCCCTGGTTCATTCTCGGAATCATGCTGTTTTCCTACGCGGTCCGCGCGATCTACGTGGAAAGCTGCAGCATGTTTGTACGCGGCGGCGTTTATCGTGTGGTCAAAGAGGCGATGGGCGGCACGCTGGCCAAATTCAGCGTTTCGGCGTTGATGTTCGACTACATTCTGACGGGTCCCATCAGCGGCGTGTCGGCGGGACAGTACATCGTCGGGCTGGTTAACGAGACCAGTGATTACATTCGTCTGGGGCTGCACATTTCACCGGACCTTGGTGCGGCGTTCTTCGCGGTGCTCTGCACCGTGTATTTCTGGTGGTACAACATCAAAGGCGTTCACGAATCCAGCCAAAAAGCGATGCGGATTATGCAGGTCACTACCGTGATGGTGGTGATCCTGATCGGTTGGTGTATTTACACGGTTTGGCTGAGGCATCCCGCACTGCCGCCGATTCCTCACCCGCGAAACTTGAGGCTTGAGCCCAATGCCATGGGTTGGCTCTACGGAGTGCACTTCGCGCATTTCGCCGGGGTGATCGCGATATTCGTGGGCTTGGGGCATTCGGTGCTGGCAATGAGCGGGGAAGAGTCGCTGGCTCAGGTATACCGGGAAATCGAGCATCCCAAGCTGCCTAATCTAAAGAAAACCGGGCTGGTAATTTTCATCTACAGCTTGGTGTTTACGTCGCTGGTGTCGTTCTTCGCGGTGATGATCATTCCGGACCAGACCAGACAGCATTTTCTGGAAAACCTGATCGGCGGACTGGCGATGAATCTGGAAGGCCCGTTCGTGCTGCGGCTGATATTCCACGGTTTTGTGGTCGTAGTGGGCACATTGATTTTAGCTGGGGCGGTGAACACGGCGATCGTGGGCTCGAACGGGGTGCTGAATCGAGTTTCGGAAGACGGAGTGCTGTCGAGTTGGTTCCGGCAGCCGCACCGGAAATTCGGGACTTCGTACCGCATCATTAATATCATCGCGCTGCTGCAAATTGCGACCATCATCATCAGCCGAGGCGATGTCACGTTCTTGGCGAACCTGTATGCGTTCGGAGTGATCTGGAGCTTCGCCATGAAAGGCATGGCGGTGCTGGTGCTGCGCTACACGCACCCTGGGGATCGCGAATATCGAGTGCCGCTGAACTTCCATATTTTCGGCGTGGAGATTCCGGTTGGACTGGGTTTGATTACGTTGACGCTGTTCGGGATTGCGGTGGTCAACCTGTTCACCAAGAAAGACGCCACTATCGCGGGCGGAATTTTTTCGATTGGGCTGTTCATCGTTTTCACCATCTCTGAAAGGATTACGCACCACGGCCGCGCCGCCACGCAGCACCAAGAGATGGACCAATTTCATCTGGCCATGGAAGGGGAACTCACGCCCGAAGCGGTCGGCGCGCGCCCGGGAAACATTCTAGTGCCGGTGAGCAACATTCACGCGCTGTATCACCTGGGAAGCGTGTTGGACCGGGTGAAACCGGGACGACGCGATGTGGTGGTTCTGCATGTGCGCTTGCTGCGACGTTCGGCTTCGGGGGAATACGATCTGGATGCCGAGCAGCTCTTTGGAAGCATCGAGCAACAGTTATTCACGCAGGCGCTCTCGATGGCGGAGAAGCGTGGAAAAAGCATTCGGCTGGCGATTGTGGCCGCCAGCGATTTGTGGGATGGCATTTTACGCGCCGCGGCTGCGCTGCAGTCCAGCACCATCGTGCTGGGGCATTCGCCGAAAGAGCTGACCGAGGAACAGGCGCGGCATATTGGCGATGCCTGGGAGAAACTGGGAGATCCCAAGCCGCAATTCAACCTGGAGATTCACCTGCAAAATGGGGATAAGGTTTACAAGGTGCTCGGACCGCATGCGCCAAACCTCACGGCGAACGAGGTGAACCTGATTCATCGGCTGTGGCTGCGGTTTAACGAGACCATTGCGCCGCTGGAATTGCATCACCACGACGTGGTGCATTTTGCGCTTGAGGAAGTACAGAAAGAAATAGATGAGGGCGAGGAAGATGAAGTTATGGCGCGGCTGCGGGCGCATGTTGAGGCCAACCTAAAGAAGAAGCCCGATAAGTCTTGATAGCGATTGAACCGAAGAATCGACACAACGGCGGCGCATGGGGTACCGCGGGGAAATGTTGTTGAGGTGCAGAGAGTGGCGCTCGCGATTATTTTTGGCCCGGATCCAGCCCTTGCGGGCTGGGCTCACGTTGCCGCACCTTCGGACGGAGCTTCAGGATGGACTACACGGGGCTGGTGCAGTGGCCGCACTTCTTGGCGGCTACAGGGATTTGCATCGCGCATTGCGGGCAGGCTTTCGTCGTAACGGGCGGTGCCGGCTTCGGCAGCCACTTGTTCACCGCGCGCACCAGCAGAAAAATGGCGAAGGCGACGATTAAGAAGTTGATGACCGTATTGATGAAATTGCCGTAACTGAGAGCCACTCCATGGGCCTTAGCTTCAGCCAGGGTGTCGTAATGTGTCTCGCTGAGATTGAGGTATAGGTTGGAAAAGTCTACCTTGCCAATCAGCCGGCCCAGGGGAGGCATAAGTATGTCATCGACCAGCGACGACACGACCTTGCCGAAAGCGGCGCCGATGATGACGCCCACGGCGAGATCCAGCACACTTCCTCGCATTGCGAATTCTTTGAATTCTTTGAACACGAGTATTCTCCTCAGTTTGAATGACAGTGTTCCACGTCCGGCCTAGGGCGGAACATTTGGCTGGAGGGGTCGAAGTTAGTCGGATTATAACGAAAGAAGGTCAGCGCTGCCTTAAAATTAAAAGCGAGCCGACGACCCCACGCACAATCAGCACTACGCCGCAGAGGGCCAGGAATTTACCCACCAGACCGAAAGGCACACGACCAATGACCAACATGAGCAGCCCTAGCAGAATCAACGAGCCGCCTCGGTTCCAAGTCTGCCAACGCGCCCACCATTGCCCAGGCTTGGCCACCGCCAGCACTCCCCAGGCAATCACCCCGATGCTGAACACCAACCAGGAGACGCTGCGCGGGTCGAAGTAGATGCGACGGTGAAGGCCGAGCCAAACCACCAGGGCTCCGAGAAGCACGAAGATGAGCTCGACCGTGAATTGGGTGAGCCGCGCAGGCGAGAGCATGCGTTTTCCTGAGTTAAGAAACGCGTTCGATCCGGATGTTCATAGTGACAGGAGTTTTCGGCTTGTCCGTGCTGTCGCGAGGCGTTTTCGAAATTTTGTCGGCCACGTCCTGGCCTTCGACGACCTCACCAAAAATGGTGTGGCGATTGTCCAAGTGGGGCGTAGGCGCGACGGTGATAAAAAACTGGCTGCCATTGGTGTTCGGCCCGGAATTGGCCATCGAAAGTTTTCCTGGCTTGGAATGTTTCAGCGAGGGATGGAATTCGTCGGCAAAGTTATAGCCAGGACCACCGCGCCCATCGCCACGTGGGCATCCGCCTTGAATCATGAATTGGGGGATGACGCGATGAAAGGTGAGGCCATCGTAGAAATTGCGTTTCTCTTTCTTGCCAGTCATGGGATTGGCAAATTCCTTGGTGCCTTCGGCGAGGCCAATAAAGTTTTCGACGGTATTGGGTGCTTCTTTGTCGAATAGTTTGACGACGATGTTTCCCAAGGAAGTTTCGAAAATAGCGTAGGTGCCAGCCGGCCGCGTCATGTGATCTCCTTTGCGTTACCGTTTCATCCTACACGACGCGAAACTATTCGGCCACCCGAGGCAGTTTCGCTTGCGGTTACCAGCCGTTTTGTTTGCGCAACTCCGTGACATGCGCGGTGTGATGGTTGCCGTGCCAGGCATAGAGAAACAGCATCCAGTCCAGGGTTCGGACACCGTGTTCAGGATGGCGAAATGTGCGGGCAAATTCATGATCCTTTACGGAGTGCAATAAGCGAACCCAACGCTCGTGGAGCGGCTCCAAAAGCTTCAGCGAAACTTCGACAGGCGCGTGCGCGGCATCTTCAAGATTAGCCCAGGCACTTTCCTCATAAGGCTTAATGGTCGGCTCGCTTTCCGTGAGGGCGAGGCGCCAACGCATATACGCATTCATGTGGCTGTCGGCGAGATGATGTACTACCTGTCGCACTGTCCAACCGCCCTGCCGATAAGGAGTATCCAGCTGCGTGTCGTTCAAACCGTTCACTGCAGCCCGAATCTTCCCAGGCGCTGCGGCGATCTCTCGGCTGGCATCGCCTCTCTTTGCGGGTGAAACATCCGTGGGCATCTGATACTTGCCAATGGGATAGCGTGGGTCCATATAAGCTCCTGAATAAGCTCCTGACAACTATTGTGGGAACGAAGTTAAACAGAAAAGGCGCTGGAGTCCAGTAGCAGATGTGGGGGTCGGTATCCAAATTGGTCGTTTTCGGAGCGCGGTATCTGAGAGAGCGGACAACACTAAGAGGAACGTGTGCTTTGAGGATGCTACAATGAACGTTCGTTCTGTACCGTAAAATCATACTAGTGAATCTAATTCCTCGGAGTTGGCATGTACAACGTGACGATTATTGGGAGTGGGTGCGCCGGTCTGACGGCCGCAATCTATGCGGCTCGCGCTGACCTGAAACCGCTGGTTCTGGACGGCCACGAACCTGGCGGGCAGTTATCGTTGACCACCCACGTTGAGAATTTTCCGGGTTTCCCCGAGGGCATCATGGGCCCGGAGCTGATTGAGAATATGCGCAAGCAGGCCTTGAGATTTGGCACGGAGTTCAAATCGGGGACGGCAACCGAGGTGGACTTGAGCCGCCGGCCATTCAAAGTGATTGCCGGAAAAGACGTGTACGAAACGCGGGCGTTGATTGTGGCTGCCGGGGCTTCGGCGCGTTTGCTGGGTTTGAAGGGCGAAAAAGAGCTCATCGGCCGAGGCGTCTCTACCTGTGCGACATGTGATGGATATTTCTTTCGCACGAAGCCAATCGCGGTAGTGGGCGGCGGTGATTCGGCGATGGAAGAAGCAACGTTTCTGACGCGTCATGCCAGCAAGGTGTATGTGATTCACCGGCGAGACGACTTTCGAGCGTCCAAAATTATGATCGATCGCGCGAAAGCGAACCCGAAGGTGGAATTCATCACGCCGTATGTGGTGGACGAAATTCTGGCGCCGGAAGGCCTGGTCAGCGCAGTGCGATTGGCACAGGTGAAGAGCGGAGACAAAAAGGATCTGCCCGTCGAGGGAGTCTTTGTGGCCATCGGGCACGATCCGAATAGCGCCATTTTTCGCGGCCAACTGGACATGGACGAAAACGGATACCTGATTGCCCACCACGGCAGCCTGACGAATGTCCCAGGAGTGTTCCTTGCCGGAGATGTGCAGGATCACCGCTACCGGCAAGCAGTCACCGCCGCCGGTTCTGGATGCATGGCGGCGCTGGATGCCGAAAAGTTTTTGGCAGAACACAAAGACTAACTGGTGAGCTGCACCGAAATTAACGAAAAAAGCGCTGAAACTTCAGAGGCTGAAGCTGCCGCCTCCTGGACAGGAACTTCTGGGGCACAGCACTGGCTGGCTGTTGGTCTCTTGCACAAACTCGGAGCATAATTAGTACATACATGCTTCGTTCGACTCTTCTTAAACTTTCCGAAAGTAAAGGGCTCGGGCACTGGGTCACCACAAACGGCACAACGCGCCGGATGTCGCACCGGTTTGTCGCCGGGGAGAACATGGATGACGCGGTGCAGGCGGCGCGAGAACTGAATGACGCGGGAATGCTGGTGACCTTGGATTGTCTGGGCGAAAATGTTGCCACAACGGCAGACGCACACAAGGTGCGCGACATTTACCTTGGAATGTATGACCGCATCGCCCAGGAAAAATTGAACGCCAACGTTTCCTGCAAGCTGACGCAACTGGGACTGGACCTGTCTGTGGAATTCTGTGAAGGGCTCGTGCTGTCGATAGCCGAACGCGCGGCCGGGTACGAGAGTTTCCTGCGCGTCGACATGGAAGGGTCAGTCTACACGCAGAGGACGGTGGAGTTAGTGAAACGAGTGCGCGCACAGACGCCGTGCGTGGGCACGGTAATTCAGGCTTACCTGTATCGCAGTGAAAAGGACATTCAGGATCTGCTCTCTTATGGTTGCCGGGTCCGGTTGTGCAAGGGGGCGTACAAGGAGCCTCCGGAAGTGGCGTTCCCCCGGAAGCAGGATGTGGACGCCAATTACGTAAAGCTGATGAAAATGTTGCTCTCGAGCGGTTTCTACCACGCGATAGCTACACATGACCCGCGTATGATCGCAGCAACCATACGATGGGCCGCGGAGAAGAAAATTTCCAAGGACGATTTCGAATTCCAGATGCTATACGGGGTGCGCAGCGATTTGCAGCGGCAATTGGTGCGGGATGGTTACCGCGTGCGGATTTACGTGCCGTTCGGGCAAGAATGGTTTCCGTATTTCATGCGGCGGCTTGCCGAACGTCCTGCAAATGTCGGCTTTTTTGTGCGCAATTTCTTCAAATCGTAAGCGGCGCGGTAGTTCCCTCAGCTCAGGCTTTCCCCCGGTTGGATCGCGTGGATGTGCAGTCCGGCAATGTCCTTGCACTGCTCGCGCAACTGTTCGGGTGTGCCGGTAAGCAGCGGGAAAGTGGCGTAGTGCATGGGGATTACGTGCTTGACCCCGAGTAAACGGATGGCCATTGCGGCTTCGCGCGGTCCCATGGTGAAGACGTCGCCGATGGGTAGAAGTGCGACATCCGGTTTGTACATTTCGCCGATCAGCTTCATATCGCCAAATACGGTTGTATCTCCCGCGTGATAGATACTGAAGCCGCCGGGCAGCTTGACGATATAGCCTCCCGCTTCTCCGGCATAAATACGTATGCCATTTTCGTCGATGGAATTGGAGTGGAACGCGTTGGTCATGGTGACTTCGAAATCGCCGACCTTCTGCGAGCCGCCCTTGTTTGCCGGGACACCTTGACCGCCGGTGCCTTTGAGTTCGAACCACTGGTAGGTCTCGAAGGTAGCGACAACTTTGGGTTTGTGTTGCTTGGCCAAGGCCACCAGATCGCCCAAGTGATCGCTGTGCGCGTGAGTGAGGAAAATGGCGTCAAGACGTTTTACTTTTTTCAACGATTCCGGGCAGCGCGGATTGGTCATGACCCACGGATCGATGATGGCCACCTGGCCGCTGGGCGTGGTCAGGGCGAAGGTGCTGTGGCCGTAGTAGGTGATCTTGTTTCCCTTCAAATCCAACATGAAAATGCCTCCTGAATTGCTGATGAGTTGTTGCGAAGAAACGGATACTCGCGCGTTCGGAAAGCAGCGGGCGAATGGGTCTACTCGAACTTTCACTGACATTCTACAGCGTAAGCGCGGTTGAGAATCTACCGGGTCCCACGTAAAATAAGTGGATGGGTATTGCGACCTGGTAGCGCCATGGTATCTTCTAACCTCGCTTTGCCACCGGTTAGATGCGGCTGTCCACTCCGGTTCGCTGCTTCTCAAAGGAGATAGAGTATGGCTTACGTGATTGCCGAACCCTGCATCAACACGAAGGATACCGCGTGTGTTGATGTGTGTCCGGTGGACTGCATCCACCCGCGCAAGGACGAACCGGCTTTCGAGAAAGAAACCATGCTGTACATCAGCCCGGTGGAATGTATCGATTGCGGCGCGTGCGTGCCGGTATGCCCGGTCACGGCTATCTTTGCGTTGGAGGATCTACCGGAGAAATGGCAGAAGTTCACTGCAATGAATGCCGAGTGGTACGAAAAGAAGTAAGCAGAAGCGGCATGTGCCGCAAGCGATTTTGGAGGGCGCTGCGAGGTTCGTGGCGCCTTTTTTGTTCAGGCTGCCTTTTCCGGGCGAAACACATCCAATCGGCTAAACTTACTTAGGAGATGATGGATCTGCTTTGCGTTATTTGAGACTGCTGTTGCCGGCTGCTTTGGCGCTGATCTTTTTTGGCGGAGCAATTTCCGCACCGGCGCAGGACGCGCCGACACTAGAAGGTACCTACACGGGCTTGCTGCAGGCCGGGGAAGCGCAGCTTCACATTGTGCTGCATCTTACGAGAAATTCCGTTGGCTCGCTCCACGCCACTCTGGACAGCCTGGAAAACGGGGTGTTCGCCGTGGAGGCCAGCGAGGTTTCCCTGAATGCGGGAACACTGAAATTCCAAGTTCGTTCCGTGGGTGTCAACTACGAAGGTACAGTTTCACTGGATCGAAAGACGATAGACGGAAATTGGAGCCAGGGAAGCGCCTCGCTGCCGCTGGTTTTTCACCAGGAAGCGGCGCCGCATAAGCCGGAGGATGCGAAATTTACGGTGGAAGGACTGTGGCAAGGAGCACTGGAAGCGAACGGCTTGCGACTGCGCCTGCAATTACACGTTTCGCATGATCCCGACGGGGAGCTGATCGCGGCCTTAGACAGTCTGGACCAGTTTGTCAGCGGGCTTCCGGCAACGAAAGTGACGCAGAAGGACAACGCTTTCCACTTTGAGATTCCGTCGTTAGCCAGTACCTATGACGGAACGCTCGATTTGACCAAGAGCAATATTGACGGTAAGTGGACGCAGAGCGACATAACCGAGAAGCTGGAATTTAAACGCTCCGACCAGCCGCTGGAATTGCGCCGTCCGCAGAATCCTACGAAGCCGTACCCCTACCGGGAAGAAGACGTCGCGTTTCAAAATACCCACGCTGGAGTGAACCTCGCGGGGACGCTCACGCTGCCGAATGGAACCGGACCTTTTCCGGCGGCGATTCTGATTGCGGGTTCCGGTCCGCAGGATCGAGATGGCAGCATTGCGAATCACAAACCGTTTCTGGTGCTGGCGGATTATCTGACGCGTAAAGGCTTCGCTGTTTTGCGGTATGACAAGCGCGGTGTGGGTCAATCCACCGGATCGGCGGAGGCGGCCACTACGCTGGACTTGGCGAGCGACGCCGAGTGTGCACTGACGTACCTCAAAACCAGGAAGGATATTGACGCGGGGAAAATCGGCTTAATCGGGCATAGCGAGGGCGCGATCATTGCTCCCGCCATAGCGGCGACGACGCACGACCTTCCCTGGATTGTGCTGTTGGCCCCACCGGCGACCAAGGGTGAAGACACGCTGCTGAATCAATCCGACCTGATTGCGCGCGCCGGTGGATTGAGCAATGCGCAGGTGCTGGCGAGCCTGAACTTCGACAAACAAGCGTACGACCTGTTGCAAACCGAGCTGGATGCCACCGTATTGTTGGAGAAATTAAAGGCTCTGGTGAAGGAAAGCCAGTTCGATACGGCGTTTCCGCCGGGCGCGCTGGATGCGCAACTACGGATGATGACTTCACCGTGGTTTCGCTTCTTCTTGTCGTATGACCCGTTGCCGGATTTTAAAAAAACGAAGTGTCCGGTGCTGGGGCTGTATGGCGAAAAGGATTTGCAGGTTCCGCCAAAGATCAATTTGCCGATGCTGCAGAAGGCATTCGCGGACAGCGGAAACAACCAGACGGACGTGCGTCAATTGCCGGAACTGAACCATCTTTTTCAGCACGCGTTCACCGGATCTCCGACGGAGTACGCCGCCATCGATGAGACGTTTTCGCCACAAGCGCTGCAAATCATCGGGGACTGGTTGCTCGCCCGGAATAAGGTCAAGTAAGCTTCGTTAAACCTCCCGCCTGGGCGTCGTTACTCTCCTTTGTGCACCTCGCGGTATCATGAAATGTGAGCCCCATGACCCAGAGTGTCCCCTCGTTGCATGTGGTATTCATTGTTCACGCGCATCAGCCGTGCGGTAATTTCGAACACGTTTTCGAAGCGTCTTATCAAAACTCTTATAACGCTTTCCTGTCATTAATCGAGAAGCATCCGAAAATCCGCGTAGCGCTGCATTATTCCGGACCCCTATTGCTGTGGATCGAGAAAAATCACCCGGAATATTTTGAACGACTGCGAGAGCTGGTCACGTCGGGGCAGGTGGAATTGGTGGGTGGCGGATTCTACGAACCCATCCTCATTTCGATTCCGGAAGCGGACCGGCACGAGCAAATCACAAGGATGGCCGACTACTTGGAGGAACGCTTTGGGAAGCGTCCTACTGGAGCTTGGCTCGCGGAACGTGTTTGGGAACCGCAACTGCCATCATCGCTCGCGAGCGCGAATGTAGCGTACACCCTGGTGGATGACCTGCCGTTTCTGGCGGCAGGATTCGAGCCGCAGGAATTATTTGGGCCATACATCGCGGAGGATTGCGGCAAAACGGTATGGTTGTTTCCGGGACTCAAGGAACTGCGCTATCTGATCCCGTTTCGCCAAGTGCAGGATTGCATTGCCTATTTCCGAAACGCGGCGAAAGTGTGTCCCGGCGGAGCGGCAGCGTTCGGCGATGATATGGAGAAGTTTGGTGTGTGGCCAGGCACATTTCAGCATTGCTACGCAAATGGCTGGCTGGCAGATTTCTTCCGGGCACTTGAGGATAACGAGGACTGGCTGAAGATTGTTACGCCGAGTGAATGCATCGCGTCGCATGTGCCGCTGGGCCGCGCCGATCTTCCTACAGCTTCGTATGCCGAAATGATGGAATGGGTACTGCCGACGAATCCACGGCAACGTTACTACTGGTTGCAAAAGGAATTTTCTGGCCGGCCGGACCTTCTGACTTTTCTGCGCGGCGGTGGATGGCGCGGATTCTTCCGGAAGTACCCCGAAGCCAATCTGGCGCACAAGAAAATGCTTCGCGTTTCTGCTTGTGTCGCCGCGGTTCCGCCACGCCGATCCAGCTCCGAGCACACCGCGCAAGTGGAAGAGGCGAAAAACTTGGTGTTGCGAGCGCAAGGGAATGATGCGTATTGGCACGGAGTGTTTGGCGGATTATATGCTCCCCATTTGCGTACAGAGGTTTGGCGAAACTTGGTGCGTGCCGAGACATTGGTGGATCAGCTCACTCCGGGCAATTCGCTGCCGCGTGTGGAATTCCTGGATTACGACGCGGATGGCGACAGCGAACTTTTGTTCAGCGCTCCCGAGTATCAAGCCTTGCTGAAGCCTTCAGACGGGGCCACAGTGGCGGCGTTTGATTTTCGTCCGTGTGGTTCGACGCTGATCAATTCTGTTCAGCGGAGGCCGGAAGCATATCATTCCCGATTACGCGAAGCGGCGTCAGCGGGATCGAACCAGGGGGCGGTTTCGATTCATGACCAACTGAGCGTGAAAGAAGCGAATCTGGACCGCTACCTGCATTACGATCGTTTCCCACGAAACGCATTTCGATTGTTGTTCTTCGATCCCGCGCGAACGTGTGGGGATTACGAGCGGTTGCAATTGAACGAGCTGGCCGGTCCGGCAGCGGGACAGTTCGAGATTCGCCACTCCTCGGCCAACTACGCCAATCTGGTATTTGAGCAGGAGCTGCCGGAGTTTGCCGCGGAACCCGCGAAGCCGCCGCGATTGATGGTTACGAAGCATTTTCTGTTTGGGCCTGCGCCGCAGGGGTGTGAGATCAGTTGCGATTTCTCGCTTACGCTTTCGGCTCCCCTGGCCGTGCCTATGCGCATTGGTCTGGAGTCGGTGATCAATCTTCTGGCACCTACCGAAGCGAATCGTTTTTTCGAAAATTCAAACCGGCGGGAGAATCTGCGATTTAGTGGCTCGTTGCCCGGCCCGATCGTTCGCATGGAAGATGGCTGGCAGTGCTTGAGGTTGATTCTCCATGCGCCCGCTAGCGACGAATTCTGGATTGCTCCTATTGAGACGGTATCAGAATCGGAAGGCGGATTCGAACGGGTCTATCAGGGGTCGCAAATCCTAGCCTTGTGGAGCCCGGACCTGACCCGAAAAACGTCTTTTTCCGCGCGATTGTTGTGGCGGATCGAATATTTCTAGCTACGACGTTGTGCCCCTCAAGGTTCAGGACTTAATGCCCAACATCTCTTTCAGTTTGGTGATCATCTCTTTCAGGGTTGGCAATTTGTCCAGCGCATCACGAAGCTTCCCGTTGTTGGCGGACGCGGTAGCATCTGCCCAGCTCTTCTTCAATTGCTCGAACTGATTTTTTGCGGCTTCCAGTTTGTCTTTGTCGAGGCCTTCGGGCATGCGGGCGCCATGCGAATAGGCGTTGATCCGGGTGTTAATTTGGTCCAACGATTTCTGCATGGAACCGCTGAATTCGCTCCACTCCTTGGTCCACTCGTCTTTATTGGAAGTTGCTGAGATGATCAGATTCTTGGCCTTGTCGGCCGCGTCTTGTGCAGCTGCTAATGCGCCGTGGTAATCATCTTTCGCGAGGGCATCCTTGGCGCTTTGTAGCGCTGCCTCAGCCGCGTGTAATTGCTCTGGGGCATATTTTTCGGCTTCTGCCCGAGTAGTATCGATGGCGGACTCAGCGGCATTGATGGCGGCTTGTGTGGCGTCTCTTTGAGCACTGTTGCAACTGGATAGAGACAGCAAGATTCCCAGTAGGGCACAGAAAATCGAGCTCGTCTTCGCGGCCATGGATACTTCCTTTCGGGGTTGCTTCCGCTCCGTTTCAGCGGGTCACCATTCACAGCCTACAACAGCACTGTACTGAAAGGTCGCGGGAAGTGACAAGCGCGGGATGAGAAAAGGAGCGCGCCGAGGTTGTTTCAAAATTTGAAGGACTTGGCTGTATGCTTCTTTCGTCTATGCGAGAAAGAATATCGGGATTGGCAACTTCCGCCTGGGTCACAGCAATTGGCGCGCTGATATTACGTCTAGCTTACTTTCTGTATATGGCGCACCTGATTCCGCCGGCGGTGCTGGCGTCAGTGCCTTTTCAAAACGAAGTGGGAAATGTGGGTGCGGCGCTTGCGCAGGGGCAGGGATTCTGTTGCCTGTTTCGCCAAGCGACAGGACCGACTGCGTGGTTGGCGCCAGTGTATCCACTGCTGGTGGCAGGCATATTCAAAATATTCGGCACATTCAAGCTACGGTCCTTTTATGCGGCGGTCTCCGTGAACTGTATTTTCTCGGCGCTGGCCACGATTCCATTGGTTTATGCGGGAAAGCGCGTTGGCGGAGCTAGAACCGCGGCAATTGCTGGCTGGATCTGGGCGATTTTCCCAACCGGGGTGGTGCTGCCATTCGAATGGATCTGGGACACGTCGTTATCGGTGTTGCTTGCGGCGGCTTTATTGTGGAGCACACTGGAGCTGAAAGATTCTTCCAAGAAGCGCGATTTCGGTTTTTATGGGCTGTTGTGGGGAGTGTTGCTGCTCACGAATCCCGCACTCGGAGCGCTGTTCCCATTCTTGCTCGGATGGATACTTTATCAGCATCGTGGGCGGCGGCCTCAGTGGGTGCGGCTCGGTCTGCTCACTTGTGCTGTGGCGCTGCTGACGTGTTTGCCTTGGAACCTTCGCAACTATATGCAATTTCACCGGGTGATACCACTGCGATCGAATTTCCCGTACGAGTTGTGGTCTGGAAACAACGAAATTTTCGACGAGCACTCCCGCGAGGTGAATCGCATTACCCGCTACGAACAGGTCCATCTTTATGCCGAACGGGGCGAGAACAGATTTCTGGAAGACAAGCTGCACGAAGCTTTGACTTTCATACGAACTCATCCTGGCCTATACGCGCAACTGTTTGGACGAAGGATCATGGCAACCTGGCTAGGCACAGAATCTCCCTGGGAGGATTTCCAGACGTCCGATTCGTATTTCGTGCGGTTGATCCTGGCGTGGAACGCAGTCGCGTTGGTGGGGATGATCGCCGGTCTAGTTCGGCTATATGTCCGGCGCACTTATTTTTTCCCAGTTGCGTCCTTCCCGCTTATTTTCCCTCTCACCTTTTATATAGCCCACACCACGCTCCGCCACCGTCATCCATGCGACCCGATTTTGGCGCTGCTAATTGCGGTGGCGGTGAGCGGAACACAACAACGGATCGCAGCAAAATAGTGTAGAATTCTGGAAATTTCTCACTCCCGGTATTCACTTAGCACGGAGAATTTGCCGATTCCTGGGCGACAGGACCATGTTATCGACGAGCCACGACAGTTTCTATTTGTCCGCCACCACACAGTTATTGCTAACCGTGTGTCTGGCGACGCTTCTCTGGGCGCTGTACGCGCGATTGCAGCGCTTTGAATTTTTTCGCTGGTGGGCCTGGGCGTGGACGGCATTTGCCGGATATCTGTTGGTTGGGGCGATTTCCTTGCATGCCGGGCCCGCATGGACAGCGAAAAAAGTACTTCTGATCCTGGTTTTGCTGGTGTTGGGATTTCTGCAACCCGTGCTGCTGATCCTGGGCGGATTGAGCTGGCGCACGGGCAAAAAACCTTCGCGACGGTTGCTTTGGGGAAGTCTCGCTGTAGCACTGGCGGTTTCGTTGGTTTGCTTCGCATTCGCGTTGGCGCTGCGTCAATTTCCGTTGCCCAGCTTCGCGGTTCGAAATGCCCCCCGTACATTGGCGTTGGCATGCGCTCTGTTATTTTGTTGCTTCGTTTTCTGGAAAGAACTCTGGAGGAGCAGATCCTATGCCGCCGGCATGGCGGCGATTTTCTGCCTGGCGTATGCGGGGGACCAAATCCTGTATTGCTTGAGTTTCAGCGAAATGCTCGGCGCCTACTGGAATCTGCATTTGCCTGGCCCACTGCATACTCTGGCGCACGTGGAATATCTGGAATATCCCCGGCTGATTCTGCTGGACCTTATCGAGACCTGCGGCATTTGCCTGGGAATGATTTTGCTGCTGGTAGAAAGGTACGAGCATACGGCTTCGGCACTGGAGATCAGCGAGCGCCGGAGAGCTGGACTTGCGGTGGACAATGCTTCGTTGCAGTTAGAAATTCAGAATCGCGAGCAGGTGGAAGCGGAACTTCGGCGAAGCGAGGAGTTCAGCCGCCAAGTGGTGCGGAACTGCCCGGTGGCGATGTTGGTATCGAACTGGCCCGCACAATCGGTGGTCACTGTTAACGAAAAATTCGTGCATCTGTTCGGCTACACCAAGAAAGAAATGCCTTCGGTTGCGGATTGGTGGCCGCTGGCTTATCCCGACCCCGAATATCGCGCATCCGTTCGGGCCGATTGGCAAGAGCTGATAAAAAAGGCGAATGAACGTGCCCCAGGAAAATTGGCAATGGAAGCGCGAGTGCGTTGTAAGGACGGCTCCACTCGCGACATCGAGTTTCATGTCTCGTTGGTGAGCGATCTTTATGTGGTGACCTTTGTGGATTTGACGGAGCGGCTGGAGATCGAGCGGGCGCTGCGGGAAAGTGAATCGAAATTCCGGCTAGTGGTCGACACGGTGACCTCGCCGATCTGGATGATCCAGGAGAACAAATTCGTTTATTTCAACAAGGAATTTGAGCGGACCACCGGGTACTCCCGTGAAGAGATTATTGGTATGGATCCGTGGGACATGGTCGATCCGGACTGCCGGGCAGAGGATTTTGCCCGTGCGCGAGCGAGATTGGCCGGGGAACCGGTGGCTGCGCGCTGCCAACTAACGATTCTGACGAAGAACGGGGGAAAACGGTGGTTGGATTTTTCCGGGGCCCTGACACAATTCAACGGCAAGCCCGCGCTGCTGGCTTCGGCGTTGGATATAACGGCGACGAGGCGGGCTGAACAAGAACTGAAACAACATGTGATGTACATGGATGCGCTGGTGTCCAACCTGCCCCTGGGAATCGTGATCAAGGACGAAAATCAGCGCGTACGCTTTTGCAATGCCGCGTTTGAGCAAATGTTTCTGTTCACCCAGGCGGAACTGCAGGGCAAGAACCTGGATGAGGTGATAGCCGCTCACGATAAACAGGAGGCGGCTCAGCTTACCGAAGCGGTGCAAGGCGGTGGTGTGGTGCACACGACGGCGAGACGGCAGCGCAAAGACGGGACCTTTATCGACGTGGAACTTTATGGCGTCAAAGTTGTTTCCGGGGAATCGTTTGTAGGGGCATTTGCAATCTATCAGGACATCACCGAACGCCGAAAATCGGAAGAAAAGCTGGTCACGTTGCGAAATCGGCTGGTGCGGGCCCAGGAGGAGGAACGTGCGCGAATTGCCCGGGACCTTCACGATGATGCGGGTCAGCGGCTGGCGTTACTTAGCATCGACCTGGAGCAACTGAAGCAAGCTTCCATGAAGCTCAAATCTTCGCTGACTCAGCAATTGGAAATGCTGGTGCAGGCGGCCAGCGAGATCACTTCGGACGTACACAACGTGTCGCGGCGCCTGCACCCTTCGCAGGTGGAGTTGCTGGGATTGGCCGCCGCGCTATCGAATTTCTGCAAGGATTTCGCAGCGCACAATGGTATGGAAATTGAGTTCGTCAATTCAGGATTGAGCCAAAAGCCCCCGCAGGATGCGGCTTTATGCCTGTTCCGGGTTGCACAAGAAGCCATTCGTAACGTGCAAAAGCACAGCGGCACGCACCGAGCGCTGGTGCGGTTGGATGAAGTCGCGGGTTCCATGCGGCTCCGCATTTCCGATGAAGGCGAGGGATTCGACCCCGAATCGCCAGATTTCACGCAGGGATTGGGACTGTTAAGTATGGAAGAGCGGCTACACAGTTTGGGCGGCGAATTATTCATTCACTCGCGCCGTGGCGGAGGCACGTGTATCGAGGCATGCATACCCGTATCTGCCACGGTTGCGTACGAGCGGTAACGAAGAAACGAACCTACCAGATTTTACAAACCTTGTCGGGTGGCTTGGTCATCGGCTGGCCGGTCTTGCAGGCGAACGCCTGAGCGAATTCCGGCATATTCACGACCACACCGTTGATCCGGTATTCGGCGGGTGAGTGAGGATCGGTGGCGGCACGAAGTCGCAATTCCTCTGCTCGATCGTTCTCGCAAGCCCATTGCGCAAAACCCACGAAAAAACGCTGGGCCGGCGTCAGGCCATCGCGAGGTTGCAGCGATTCACTCTTGGTGGCATCTTGCCAGGCCATATACGCCAGGATTTCGCCGCCCAGATCGGCGACATCTTCGCCCAAAGTAAGTTTGCTGTTGATGTGGATGTCGTCCACAACCACGTACCCAGCATATTGATCCTCAACACACTTGGTGCGCGCGTTGAATTTGTCGCGGTCTTCCTTGGTCCACCAATTCTTCAGGTTACCTTCGGCGTCGTACTGGCTGCCTTCATCATCGAAGCCATGGGTCAATTCGTGGCCGATGGTGCCGCCGGTATCGCCGTAATTGGGCGCAGCGTCCATTTTCGCGTCATACAAAGGGGGCTGCAGGACTCCTGCAGGAAAGTTGATGTCGTTCATCTGCGGGTTGTAATAGGCATTCACCGTGGGAGGGCTCATGTCCCACTCACCGCGATCTACGGGTTTGCCAATCTTGTTGACGTCGCGATGGTGTTCGAATTCCGAGGCGCGGGCCATGTTGCCGGCGAAGTCCAAGCGTTCGATTTTGACGCTGCTGTAGTCTCTCCACTTATCGGGATAGCCGATTTTGTTGCGGATTCCCTGGAGTTTATGAAGCGCTTGCTGCTTAGTTTCCGGGCTCATCCAATCCAAGCGCTGAATGCGAACGGCCATCTCATCTTCGATGCGCCGCACCATGTCCAGCGTGCTCTGTTTCAACTCGGGCGAAAAAACCTTGGCAACGTAAACCTGCCCGAGCGCCTCACCAAGCTGGCGATCGGTGTAGCTGACACAGCGCTTCCAGCGAGGTTGCTGCTCTTTTGCTCCCCGGAGATATTGGCGATAAAAGGCAAAATTTTCGTCCACAAAAGGTGAAGACAGAAACGGGGCGGCCGAGTCCGCCACATGAAAGCGGAGATACGTTTTCCAGTTGGCGACGGGCTCAGAAGCCAGCTTTGCGTTGACTTCCTTGAAGAAGTCCGGTGAGGTGACATTCAGAATGTCGAACTGAGGATACTGCACGGTGGAGTAGTAAGCTGTCCAATCAAAATTGGGCGCCAGGGCGTTTAAGTCCGCCAACTTCATTTTGTGTTTCATTTTGTAAGGATCCCGGCGATCCACACGGGTCATCGAAGCTTTGGCGAGTTCGGTTTCAAGTCGCATGACGGTATCGGCGTCTTTTTTTGCCTCGGTGGGATTTTCCCCCATCAAAACGAAAATCTTCTGGACATGCTGGAGGTAACGCTCCCTGATTTCCTTGGATTTGCCATCTTGCTTGGTGTAATAGTCGCGGTCCGGCAAACCCAGGCCACCTTGATCCACTTCCGCGATGACCTGAGAGGAATCGTCCGGATCTTGCGTCGAGCCGGCCCCGAAAAGGATGGAACGGCCATAGGCTTGCTGGAGCCGCGCGACCAACGGGGCAACATCTTTGACCGATTGCATATTGGCGACCGCGTCCAAGTCCCCGCGGATCGGAGTGATTCCTTGCTTCTCGACCGCCGCTTCGTCCATGCAGGCGGCATAGAAATCACCGATCTCTCGAGTAACGTTGTTGCGGTCCGGGGTATTCATGGAGGCCTGCTCCAAAATACCCTTCAAGAAAAAGAGATTGTCCTCATAGAGCTTTCCATAGACCGACCAGGAAGTCTGATCTGGAGGTATGGGATTGTTTTTCTGCCATCCGCCACACGAGTATTGATAGAAATTGACGCAGGGATCGGCGGTTTTATCCATGGAAGCAAGATCGAGGCTAGGAGTGTAGGGCAAAACCGGTTCCTGAGCGGACTGGTTAGCAGGCGGCGCTTGCGCGCAGGCGAAACCGCCGATGAGAAATCCTAATAGCAAAACACACCAAATCTTTGTTCTCATGATGGCCCCAGGAATTCGTTCTCTTAACGGACGCTGAAGACAACGGCGAACCACTACCAGGGTGAAAGTATAACGGATTTAACCGGGGAGAAGAGTTTCCTGGCTGGCAACGGCTTGCCAGCCCCTTTGGCCGTAAACATAAACGTGGGTCACGCGAAATTGCCGGTAAAAGGTTCGCCCGGCTTGGGTGCCGTGGGCGCTCCAAAGGCAGGTTACCACCGCGGTATCTTCGAACATACGCACGCGAATGTCGGAAGCCAGGAAGGAGGTGTACTTGATGCCGGAGTTTTCGACGGCAGCGATCCAACCCGCTTTATCCAGGACCTGCCCGGAAGGCAGAATACCGACGAAATCGTCGCCGTAGATACGGCGAAAAAGTGTGCCGTTATTCCACTGCATTGCGCGGGCAGTGTCTCGTTCCAAATTAAACAATTCGTCTTGCTTGGCCTCATTTTCCTTGGCGATCTCTCGCAATTCCGCGGCGGACTGAGCCCCTGCGTTGGAGGCGAGTAGGAACGCAAACATAGCGATGAGCAAAGTGGTGATGGACTTCTTCATTGCTTGTAAACCTCTGTTCCAGGATCGGCCGGTGCAAACGGGATTCTTCTTCATTGCACGGTCCAAAAAAACCGCCAAACGCGAGTATAACGCGGCACAAACCTGTGAGGCAGACGCTGCCACCTTTTACTAAACAGTGCTGCAGCTCGTTATTGGGGGTCATTCGGCTGCGGAAGAGCGGACGCTGGCCGCAATCAGCGTGCTTCTGCTAAAGTCTTCTTTCGAACTTAGGAGCGAGCTATGGCTATTTCCAAACAGTTGCTGGAGATCCTGGTCTGTCCGGTATGTAAGAATCCCGTCCACCTGGTGGCCGAGGGTTCTGGGCTGAAGTGCGAAGCGTGCAAGCGTGTTTATCCCGTCCGGGACGACATCCCGGTGATGCTTCCCGAGGAAGCAACCATTGCCAAAGATTGAAACAAGCGATCCTTCGATGAAAACGGAATTGGCGCGTGCCATTCCCCGATTAAGGCGGCTCGTGCCGACCTTCCGCAAAATTCAGGTTGCGGTACTGGGCGACGTGATGCTGGACCGGTACGTTTGGGGTGCGGCACATCGGTTGTCACCAGAGGCTCCTGTGCCAGTCGTGGATTACGTATCACAGGAAGATTTTTCGGGCGGCGCGGGAAACGTAGCCGCAAATGTGGCGGCACTCGGCGCTCAGGTGCAGCTCTTTGGAATTGTGGGCGGCCGCGAATTGGCACAAGGCAAGGTCGTGGACGACGACGCTGGGAAGGCGCTACGTCTGCGTTTACGCCGCGACGGAGTACAAGAGCGGGGCGTGCTTGCAGATCCGCAACGTATCACCACCCTCAAAACGCGGATTATTGCGCGCAATCAGCAGATGGTGCGCATCGACCACGAGCGGCGCGAAGCCGTTTTGCCCCACTCGGAAGAGAAACTATTCCGGCTACTGGTGGCATCGCTCAAGAAAGTGGATGCGCTGCTGATATCCGACTACGCCAAAGGACTGATCACCGAGACATTCGCTGAACGCGTGTTGAACGCCTGTCATAAGTTTAATGTTGCGGTGTTCGTGAATCCGAAGACCTCTAGGCTGTTCGCGTATCGTGGGGCACGTGCGATCGTGTGCAACACCATGGAGGCGGGTTCCTTCGTAAACCGCACCCTGAGCGACGAAATATCCGTGAAGCAGGCAGGTCGCGACCTGCTGGCCCGCTTCGGTTGTGCCGCCATGGTGATCACTCGTGGCGCGGAAGGCATGAGCATTTTTCAGGAAGTCCCGCCACATTATTTGCACATTCCCGCAACCAGCTTTGAGGTGACCTATGCGCGTGTGGGCCAGGGTGGTGTGGACCATGAAAGTCATGGGCGGCAGGTCTTCGATGTGACAGGAGCAGGCGATACCGTGCTGAGCGTGTTGTCACTGGCGGTTGCGGCAGGTGCAGAATTGCCGGAGGCGGCGGTTCTGGCAAACACCGCGGCAGGCGTAGTCGTGGGGAAATTGGGGACGGCCACAGTGAGTCCCGCCAAACTTACCGCGGCACTCGACGAACTCCACACATAATTGGGCGATTCCCGGCGACTGTTACGGTGGGAAGCTCAGTGATTTGTCCGAGGGCGAAACCCACAAGGTGACCAGCTTCGTTTTTTGGCTCTTTTCCGCATCGGAAGCGCTGGGCATGGGCGAATACGGACTCAGCGCAACAGAGACCTCGACGGAATCACTCTTATCCGGCCTCTTCGCGCCCATGACCTTGTAGCTTTTCACCGGGCCGTAGTATCCGGAAGTGCCCCAGTCCGCCAAGAAGTCCTGCTTGCGATAGCTCGACGTAGGTTTCCACAGTTCATAAGCCTTGTCGATATCCCCGACGACCAAGGCATCGAAAAATTGGCTTACCGCTCTTTTCTCAGGGTAATAGCGGAAGGTGAAGTACAAGACGAGAAGCAACGCTACGACAACTAGGCCAATGGTGATGGCCATGACTTGCGATTTGTGCGACTTTTCTGGAGGGGGCTCAAGTAGTGACATAATATCGACCGGGCTGGAATTTGGCGGCATCTTCTTGGTGCTGCCGCCAAGGAAACTCTATCACAGGAGGGATGCAACCTCGCAAAGCCTCTCTCCCATTGGACGCCACTAGTGCAGGCAAAGTTTCACAGCGGCGACCGGCCAATCTGAAGATCGTCCACCACACAACTCGACCCTTGGTGCGCCAAGGCAGGCTATATTAGTCGGTCTTTCAGTTGGAGAGGGCGCCGCCAGAGCCTTCGGGAAAGTCGATCGCGTATTTAGTGCGTGCGCGTTCCCGCTGTACCTCGAACGCCAGTTGAATTAGCCGATCGATCAATTCCCGGAACGGGATCCCACTGGCTTCCCACAATTTGGGATACATGCTGATGGAGGTGAAACCGGGAATGGTGTTCACTTCATTTAAGAAGAACTTGCCTCCCTCTTTCTCCAGGAAAAAATCGACGCGAGCCATTCCGGCAAGCTCCAGAACCCGGAATGCGTGCACCGCGAAGGATTGCACCTTGTCGACCTGCGGGGCTTGCAGGTCCGCGGGAATCAGCAACTGGGTGCCTTCTTCGAGGTATTTTGCAGTGTAATCGTAGAATTCCCGGTGGGGCACAATTTCGCCTGGAATCGATGCTTTGGGTTCATGATTGCCCAGAACGGCCACTTCGATTTCGCGGGCGACCATGGCCTTCTCGACCATCACTTTCATGCCAAATTCGCAGGCGAGATTGACCGCGGGCGCCAATTCACCTGCATTGTGAACCTTGGTCATACCCACCGATGAGCCGAGCGTGGCCGGCTTGACGAAAACGGGATACGGAAATTTCTGTTCGATTTCCGCCTTAACCGCTTGTGGGTCTTGTTCCCACTGCCAGCGATACACGGCAACCCAGGGCACTACCGGAATGCCGGCAACTTGAAGCAGGCGCTTGGTGACGTCTTTATCCATTCCGATGGCGGAACCAAGAACTCCGGCCCCGACATAAGGCAGATTCGCGAGGTCCAACATCCCCTGGATGGTGCCATCTTCGCCGAAAGTCCCGTGCAGAACCGGAAAGACCACGTCCACCCGTTGTGCGCCTGCGCCGCGATCGAGGGGCATCAATGCAGGTTCGGTGGGATCCGCGGTAAGCATCACGCGTCGGCCGCCTTTGAGTACTTCCGGAAGCATTTTGGCTGCGCCTTGACCCACCAGCCAATGGCCGTCCTTGCTGATGCCGATAGGCACCGCTTCATATTTGTCGGGATCCAAACCGCGAATCACGGAAGCCGCGGACGCCAACGAAACTTCGTGTTCGCCGGAACGTCCCCCAAAAAGCACGCCAACACGCAACAATTTTTTGTTGTCTGGACTCACGAGCATTTCCTGATCGGACTGAGGCCGATGTGAAGTAATACGTTTCCAGTTATAAGACAAAACGCGAAGGCGCGGCGAACCAGTCTAAAGGAAGTTTCCCAAGCAACAATGGCATTGAGCGATAGGCGCAATTCCTGGATGATTGACTTATGAGAATTTGGGTGCGGAACTGATACTTACAATGCGGGCATGGCGGTCTCAAAACGGCGAACCACCCCTTGATACTCGTCGCGCAGGGCTGATGGCAGGCGATCGCCAAACTTGGCGAAGAACTCGCGAGTGTCCGCGAGATCGATTTCCCAATCGTCGGCATCGACGCGGAAGAGGTCGCGCAGGGTTTCGGGTGGAATGTGCAGACCGTCCAGGGTGAGGGCGTTCTGCGTGGGTACGAAACCGATGGGTGTCTCTTCTGCTTGGCCCCGGCCCTCAACGCGTTCGAGAATCCACTTCAAGACCCGAACATTGTCGCCAAATCCAGGCCAAAGATATTTGCCATCGGCGCCTTTGCGGAACCAGTTGACGTGGAAAATCTTGGGTGGATGGGGAATACGCTCGCCCATATCCAGCCAATGCTGGAAATAATCGGCCATGTTATAACCGCAAAACGGCAACATGGCCATAGGATCGCGGCGGGTGATGCCCACATCACCGGTGATCGCAGCCGTGGTTTCTGACGCCATAGTCGCGCCGACATAGACGCCGTGCTGCCAGTTGAAAGCTTCGAAGACGAGCGGTGCGACTCGGGCGCGACGTCCACCAAAGATGAACGCAGAGATAGGCACTCCCTCGGGGGCTTCGAATTCACGAGAAATGCTCGGAGACTGTTTCGCGGGAACGGTGTAGCGGGAATTGGGATGGGCCGCAGGGCCTTTGGAGGAATCCCACATCTCCCCACGCCATGTGACCAGTCCGGCCGGGTGCTTTCCGCCGATGCCTTCCCACCAAGGTTCGTCCTTCGGGGTGACGCCCACGTTGGTGAAGATGGTGTTGCGGTTAAGCGCGTGCATGACATTGGGATTGGTCTGCATGCCCGTGCCGGGGGCTACGCCGAAGAAACCGGCTTCGGGATTGATAGCGTGAAGATAGCCATCTGCACCGATATGCATCCAGGCGATGTCATCGCCGACGGTCCAAATTTTGTAGCCCTGATCTTCAAGAGCGGAAACCATCATTGCCAGATTGGTCTTGCCGCACGCGCTGGGGAACGCGGCGGCCATATAGGTCACCTTGCCCCCGGGGGATTCCAGCCCGAGGATAAGCATGTGTTCGGCCATCCAGCCTTGTTCGCGGGCCATGTAGCTGGCAATGCGCAGGGCGAAACACTTTTTGCCCAGGAGGGCATTGCCGCCGTAGCCCGAGCCGACACTCCAGATGAGCCGCTCTTCGGGAAAATGGGCGATATACCGGCGAAGCGGGTCGAGATCCCCAAGCGAGTGAAGGCCGGGAACGAAATCGGACGAACTGCCGAGCCGGTCGGTGGCCACTTGGCCGATGCGGGCCATGGTCCGCATGTTAGCCACCACGTAAGGGCTGTCCGTTACTTCCACCCCGACCTTGCTCATTGGCGAGTTCACCGGCCCCATGATGTACGGCACGGCATACATGGTGCGGCCACGCATGACGCCATTGAGCAACGCGCCGACTTTGTATTTGGCGGCATCGGGATCCATCCAATTGTTCGTGGGTCCAACTTCGGCTTTATCGGGCGTACAGATGAACGTCAAGTGCTCGGTGCGGGCAACATCGCTGGGGCTGCTGCGATGAAGATAGCAATTGGGATACGCTTTTGGGTTTAGCTGGAACGAATCCGCATGCTTCAGCATTTCGTGAAGGATGGCTTGGTTCTCGGTTTCGGAGCCGTCGCAGAAAATAACCCGGTCGGGCTTGGTGAGCTGGGCGGCCTGGTCCACCCAGGCTTCCATCGGAGTTGCCACGATCTACGCCTCCACAGAAACAGATGCAATGCATCCAAAAAACAGCTTCAACATGCCCGATCCGACCAGTCCCAGGAAGAAGACCGGGAAGCCAGGCGGGGTTACGGCTAAGCCCCATGTCCGTTGTGGTCCGATCAGTTTACGGTAGGGGTCGTGGGGGAAGCAAGGTGTAGCGAACGACCGTTCAGGACGGTTCCGGCGCAAGCAGTGATATCCTTGCCACATGTACGCGCAGAAATTTCAGGTAGACGTATGGGTTCGCGGCCAGCGCAAAAGTTGTCCGCTGGACTGGCTGGATCAGTTTTGCATGCGCAATTTCACGAATTCCGCAGAGTTTGACGATACTTTGCCGGTGAGCGATGGGTGCGTAGAAGCAAGTTTTCGACTGACGCCGGAGCGATTTGCCGAAGGCCTGGGCGCATGGCTGACGCAACGCGGCAAAGGTGAGGGCGAGTCGGTAAGAGTGGAAGTGAGGCGGACATAAAGCGGAAAATGAATTTCGCGAACTATTCCACTGCTACGGTTTTGCGCTCTAACGCGGCCCGGATTGCGGGTAGAGCTCTCAGGGTAGCCTCCTCGCCGGCACGAACCAGTTGACTGGTTTTGGAGAAGTCATCCCAGAGGAATGGGGTCACGTCCGGTTCGATAATCACGTCCGCTTCTTTCCGCCATTCCAGGTCGGCGTGCTTCTGGATAATGGTGAAGGAGCGGCTCAGCACATCTGTGAAGGTGCGCGGCTCGCCGCTTGCACCCGCTTCTAAATAGACAGCGATAATCAGTTCTGCGCCTAAAATCAGCGCGCCTTCGATGGGCACCAACGCTGTGAGGAAGCCATCGACGAGGGTGCGTCCTTCATGTTTAACGGGAACGAACAATCCGGGATAGGAGCAGGAAGCGCGGAGCGGCGGAATTAAAGGCCCGCCATGATAATAGACGGGCAAACCGAGATTGATATCGGTGGTGGAAATCGCCAGAGGCTTCTGCAACTGATCAAACCGTTTCACCGGAGTGAAGCGGGCGATGAACTGTTCGAGGCGATTGTTGGTGGCCAGGCCGACCCAGGAGGGAGTCCAACGGCCGAAATCCGTGAATTTGGTGTCGTGCGCGACCCGTTCCATCACCTCCAGCGATGCGCCCGCACAATAGGCCGTGGCGATCAGCGCGCCCACGCTGGTCCCCGAGACAACATCGATGGGAATAGCCGCTTCGCGTAAGACCCGGAGCACTCCGATGTGCGCGATGCCTCGTGCGAAGCCGCCCGCCAGAGCCAACCCAACGCGTGGACGTTTCAATCCTTTCGGAGTGCCCCCGTAGGCGAAGGAGCGGAATAGTTCCTTGGCCATGCGTAGAAAATTCTGCGGGTCCGCATGTCTGTCAGCGGCCATAATCGCTCATTTTACGCCGGCCTCGGTTTACCAAACACCTGTTTGACCACTACGATTCCATTTTGTAACCTGTTTGCACCGTCCCAAATTTATTCACGAAGGCCAACTGTCATGACGAATGGAATTCAGAAGGCTGCTGTCCTCGGCGCAGGAACCATGGGTGCCCGGATTGCCGCGCATTTTGCGAACGCGGGGCTGCCGTGTTTATTGCTGGACATCGTGCCGAAGGATGCGGCCCCGGGAGAGCGCAACAAGATTGTTGCTGCGGGTCTGGAGGCCGCAAAAAAATCAAAACCCCCTGCGTTTTTCACTCAGGCTCGAGCCGCCAAAGTGTCGATTGGTAATTTTGAAGACGACCTGGCGCGGATTGCGGATGCGGACTGGATCATTGAGGTAGTGGCGGAGAATCTGGAAATCAAACGCGGGCTACTGGCTAAAGTGGCGCAGTTCCGCAAACCAGGCGCGATTGTCACGACCAATACATCGGGTTTGCCGGTCCATCTGATCGCGGAAGGACTACCCGAGGAATTTCAGCAGCATTGGGCGGGAACGCATTTCTTCAATCCGCCCCGTTATATGAAATTGGTGGAAGTGATCCCCGGACCAAAAACTTCGCGGGACATCTTGAACACGCTGTCGGATTTTTGCGACCGAAGCCTGGGGAAAGGTGTGGTCATTGCGAAGGACACTCCGAATTTTATTGCCAATCGCATTGGGACCTACTCGATGCTGAACGCATTGCGATTGATGTCCTCTCTGGGAATGACGATTGAGGAAGTCGACGCGTGCACGGGACCAGCGGTGGGATGGCCCAAATCAGCCACATTTCGGACCGCCGATATCGTGGGGCTAGACGTGCTCATGCACGTGGTGAAAAACATTTACGAAACCGCACCGAATGACGAATCGCGGGAGATGTATAAGATACCGGGCTTCGTGGAAGAAATGGCCGCGCGGAAATGGTTGGGGGATAAGACCGGGCAAGGGTTTTACAAACGTACAAAAGGCGGGCAAGGCGAACGGGAAATTTTGACGCTGGACCTGAACACCATGGAGTATCGCTCGCGGCAGAAGGCGAAATTCGCTTCGATCGAGGCTGGAAAGACAATTGAGGATACGAGAGAACGATTACGCGCGTTGTTGACGCCCTTGTTTGAAGGGCAGAAGACCGACAAGGCGCAGCAATTTATCTGGGGCGGGCTCTCGGAAATGTGTCTGTATGCCGGAAGGCGTATGCCGGAAATTTCCGATCATATCGAAGACGTGGATCGTGCCATGCGCTGGGGTTTTGCGTGGGAGTTGGGACCATTCGAAAGCGTGGATGCGATTGGCCTGACGGCGTTCGCCGAACAGGTCAAGAAAGAAGGGCGGAGTTTGCCGCCAATCTTCGAAAAGACGCTCGCGAGTGGCCGGAAGAGCTTTTACGAATCACACAAAGGCGACACCTCGGTTTTTGATTTTTGCCACGGGTCGATGAAGAAGGTGCAGGAACCGGCCGGAATCCTGATCCTGAAGAATCTCAAGGACGCCGGGCGAGAAGTGGAGCGCAACGCTGGCGCAAGCCTGATCGATTTGGGCGATGGGGTGGTGTGTTGCGAATTCCACGCGAAGATGAATGCGATCGGGGCGGACCTGATCGCGATGATCCATAAAGGGCTGAAGCGATTGGAGACGGATTTTGAGGCGATGGTGATTGCCAACCAAGCCACCAACTTTTCTGTTGGCGCGAATCTAATGCTGGTGCTAATTGGAGCGCAGGAACAGGAGTGGGACGAGCTTCACTTGGCGGTGAAACAATTTCAAAACGTGAATCTGGCCATCAAGTACGCGCCGAAGCCCGTAGTGGCTGCCCCACAGGGTATGGCTCTGGGTGGCGGCTGCGAGATCAGCTTGCATGCGGCCAAGATACATGCCGCAGCGGAAGCGTACATCGGGCTGGTGGAAACCGGAGTGGGCCTGATTCCCGGTGGGGGCGGCACCAAGGAGATGCTGATTCATGCGAATGAGAATACGGGTTCGGGCGACGACCTGGACTTATTCCACAACTTGAAGCCGGTGTTCGAAAACATCGCCATGGCGAAGGTGGGAACGAGTGCGGAAGAGTGCCGGGAATTGGGATACTTACGGCGCAGCGATGTTGTTTCGATGAACCGGGAACGGTTGGTGGCGGACGCGAAGCAAACCGCCCTGGCACTGGCGCGCGGCGGATGGAAACCTGCCGCATCCTCTTGGCAGGAAGGGGCGCAGACGACGCAAATTCGAGTGCTGGGCGAATCGTTTCTGGCGGCGGCGAAACTGGCCATTCACCTGATGGTGAGGGGCGGATATGCTTCCGATTATGATGCGCATGTTGCCCGAAAACTGGCGAATATTCTGGCCGGTGGAGTTTTGTCGTCGCCGCAAATGGTCAGCGAACAGTATGTCCTGGATTTGGAACGCGAGGCGTTCGTGTCGTTGTGCGGAGAAAAGAAGACGCAGGAGAGGATCGCGCATACGTTGAAGACCGGTAAGCCGCTGAGGAATTAGCCTGGTTTGGAGTGCGGTGAGACGGTCCCGGTGGAAGACAATTCGGGCGAGCCAAATCGGCTAAAATCGTATTGCAGAATACAATAAGACCGTCTACTCTCGTGGGCCGAGGGGAAGAGTTATGCAGAAATTACTCGCGCCGCGGGAAGCCGCAAATATCCTGGGGATCAGTTACCCGACCTTAAAGCAGTGGATCTACCACAAGAAAATCAAGACCGCGAAAACGCCCGGCGGGCATCACCGAGTGCCCGAATCGGAGATCGACCGGCTGATCCCAAAGAAATTGGAGCGTGGTGATATTTCTACTCGCCGCGGAAATTTTCGGAAGATCAGCGGACGGAACCAATTGATTGGAAGAGTGGTGGCCTTGAAATTCGGCGGTTTACTGGCCCAAGTGACGCTGGCAATTGGCGAGCAACACATTACGTCGATTATTACGGCGGACGCAGCAAGAGAGTTGCGGTTGAAGCTGGGAGAACGAGTGGCGGCGCTCATCAAGTCCACCGAAGTGATGATTCTGCGTGTGTGAGTGGCACGAGGGCACATGAAAATGATCCGGAAATTACTGGTTGTTCTTTGTTTTCTGTCGCTGGCGTCCTGCGTACGGGCGCAATCCCTGCGAGTTGCGGCAGCGGCCGACTTGCAATTCGCCATGAAAGACCTTGCCGGTCAATATGAAAAGCAAAGTGGCACGAGAATCGAGGTGAGTTACGGATCGAGCGGCAATTTTCGGGCACAGATCGAGAATGGGGCGCCGTTCGATGTGTTTTTCTCCGCGGACGCTATGTACCCCGAGCAACTGGTTAAGGCTGGAGTGGCTGATGGGCAGTCGCTGTTTGTATACGCGCAAGGACACCTGGTGCTGTGGGCGCCGGCGGGATCAAACCTGAACTTAGCAAAGCGAGGGTTTGATGCATTGAAAGATGCGAGGGTGAAAAAGATTGCTATCGCGAATCCCGAACACGCGCCTTATGGCCGTGCGGCTGTTGCGGCGCTGCAGAAGGCGGGACTGTACGACGAACTGAAGCCGAAGCTGGTGCTGGGCGAGAACATTTCGCAGGCCGCTCAATTTGCGCAGTCCGGCAGCGCACAAATCGGAATCGTCGCGCGGTCCTTGACGTCTGCGGAAAGCATGAAAGACGGAGAAAGCTGGGAAATCCCGGCTGCGTACTACCCGCCAATTCTCCAGGAGGCGGTCATCGTGAATGCGTCGCAAAACAAAACTGCCGCCAAGGCGTTTCTGGACTTTGTGAGGAGCAATGACGGACGCAAGATTCTTTCGAAATACGGCCTGACAATGCCGGAGACATCCCCAAAACCATGAGTGGAGAAGCGCTGCTGCTTTCGTTGAGGCTGGCCTGTACGGTATCCGGGCTGCTGCTGGTGATCTCGTTGCCGTTGGCCTATTGGCTGGCATTTAATCCGTGGCGAATGAAATTTTTGCTCGAATCCGTGGTAGCGCTGCCGCTTGTGTTGCCGCCCACGGTGTTGGGATTTTACGCGTTGGTTGCGCTGGGCCCGCATGGCCTGCTGGGGAGACTCTGGCAATCCATGTTTGGGCACACGCTGGCGTTCACGTTCACCGGACTGGTGCTGGCCTCGATGTTGTACAGTTTTCCATTTGCGGTGCAACCACTGGTGACCAGCTTTGAGTCACTCGACAGGCGAATCCTGGACGCGTCTTCCGTGTTGGGAGCCGGGCGGATGCGGTCTTTTTTTCGAGTCATTGTGCCTTTGGCGTGGCCGGGAGTGGTCACTGGCGTGGTGCTCAGCTTTGCGCATACGCTAGGCGAATTCGGCGTGGTGCTGATGGTGGGGGGAAATCTGGCGGGAATCACGCGAACGGTTTCGATTGATATATATGATCGGGTGCAGGCGCTGGATTACGCTGGGGCGAACGAGACGGCGTTGTTTCTGCTGGTGATTTCGTTCGTGGTTTTGTCCGTCGTATATGGAGTGAACCGCCGGGTGTGGTCGCCCTGGAGCAATCGTTAGGCGCCTCCGATGCTCTTCGTCGAGATTGAAAAGCAATTTCGAGCCGCAGGGACGCCAAGTTTCCAACTACAAATCAACGAAGGGTTTCCGCCGGGCTTCACGGTGGTTTTCGGGCCATCGGGCGCAGGCAAATCTACGCTGCTGGATTGCATTGCGGGGTTGCTTAGGCCGGACCGGGGCAAAATTCGGCTTGATGAAGAGCTTTTCTACGAGAGAGCTAAAGGAATTTTTGTTCCGCCACAAAAGCGCGGGATCGGTTACGTGTTTCAATCGCTCGCTCTTTTCCCGCATCTGTCGGTCGACGGAAACGTTGCGTTCGGGCTCTCGGAGCTGGCTGCTGCGGAACGATTCGAGCAGATGGACCGGATTTTGCGCGCGTTTCATATCGTGCAGTTGCGCAGCCGTAAGCCTCGCGAACTTTCTGGGGGAGAGAAACAACGGGTAGCGCTGGCTCGATCGGTGATTACCGAACCGCGAGTTTTACTTTTGGATGAACCTTTGACTGGCCTGGATTCCGGTTTACGGCAGGCAATTCTGGAAGACCTGCGCAATTGGAACGCGGCCAGGCCGATCCCTATTTTGTATGTCACACACAACCGCGAAGAAGTTGACGCCATTGGCGATCATGTAATCGCAATCGTCGATGGTCACGTGCGCGAGAGGGGAATGCCGGGAGCCGTGCTGGATGCACCTCGCGCGCTGGCATTAGCACAAGCGGCAGGGTTCGAAAATCTGCTTGCTACGCGCGTGTTGGAACACCGACCCGCTGATGGTGTGATGCGAGTGGCGCTGGATGCCCAGGACTGCGAATTAGAGATTCCGCTAGGCACCGCGCAGATCGGCGACAGGGTTCAAGTCGCCATTCGGGCGGGCGACATCCTGATCGCGACCCAACTGCCCTACGGCTTGAGCGCTCGCAACGTTTTACCCGGAACAGTAGAATCGGTGGACACGCGCGGAACGCTGGTGAGTCTTCAGGTGAGAGCCGGAGTGCGGTTCACGGTACACATCACGCCAGGGGCGATGCGCTCGCTGGAGTTGGGGGTCGGTTCCGTCGTGTGGCTGGTGGTGAAGACGCATTCTTGCCACGTGGTTACTCCGCAGTGATAACCAGGGCGCTGCATGGCTTAGGACCCACGCGCGAATAGCCGTGAGGAAATTGGGCGTCAAAGTACAGAGAGTCACCGCCATCCAGGACTTCTTCATCAGCGCCGATCTTTAGCGCGAGTTTTCCCTTTAATACGTAGATGAATTCCACACCGGAATGCTGATGCACGTGGAGTTGGGACGGGGGCACCGCGCGGAAATCGGCGAGATACGCGTTGAATTTTCGGTCGGTGGCCAGAAAATCGAGGGATTCGAAATCGAATGAGGCATAGTCCCTTTCCGGATCTTCCGGGAAGCGCAAACGATCTTTCTTGCGGACCAGAGCGAACGTGTGTTTCTGCCGTTCATCGGTGAAGAAAAAATCCAGGCCAAGGCTGAAGACCATAGCGATACGCGAAAGCGTGGGAAGCGTGGGATAGAGCTTGCCGTGTTCGAGTTTGGAAAGCAGTGCCGGAGAAAGACCAGTGTGACGGCCCAGCTCGACGAGGCCCATTTTGCGGCGAAGGCGTAATTGCTTGATTTTTTCGCCGACATGATAGCGATCCAGAGCTTCCTTTACGTGTGGACTGACCATGGTGCCAGCCTTCTCCTGACGAAAACGAATAGATAGCGAGCGACAGGTTAGCACGGAGATTTCCCTACGGTGCACAGGATTTTCCTTTCCCTCAAAGATGAGTCGGGTGCGAGTGGAACCTCCCAACTCGAGCGGATCGTCCACTGTCGGAGCGTCTGCTACCATGGAAAGAACGGTGCCGATGGAAGTTCTCATGCCCAGCAAAATGACCAAGACAAAGAGGTCGCTTGAGGCGTTGCGGCCCCGAAACGTTGGTCGCGAACCGAAGCACGCCAAGCCGTCTACCCGGCTGGAAGAAGTGTTGCAAAGCGCGGCGAACATTTTCTTCGCCAAAGGTTTTCATGCCAGCAGTATCGAAGATGTGGCTCGCGATGTAGGCATGCTGAAGGGCTCGCTGTATTACTACATCAAATCGAAAGACGATTTGCTGTTTCAGTTGCTGCTCGCGGGAATTGAAGACAGTGATGCCTTCATCGCGCAGCAAATCGATCCCGCAGGCGACCCAGTGGAACAACTAGAGCGGGCAATCCGGGCGCAGATCGACTACATCATTCGAAACCGTGTGCAGTTTGGCCTGTTCCTCCACGAATTCGATTCGTTATCGGGCAAAAGGCAGCATAAATTGATTTCTGTGATGTCCAGATACAACGCGCGATTTGTTGACTTGGTGAGGCGAGGCCAGGAACAAGGAAAACTTATCCAGGGCGAACCGTGGATTATCGTGAATGGAATTCTGGGTATGTGTAATTGGCTGTACCGCTGGTACGACACGGACGAAAGTTCCGACCCGGAGCAGGTGAAACAAATTTTCTTGCGCATGTTGCTTCAAGGAATCCGCAAGAGCTGAGAAGCATGGTCCGTAAAATGGGACAATTTGGGTGGTGATATCTCGCCAAGCCGGGTTGCGGAATTGGCGGCGGTCGCGAAGAATCAGTTAAGCAACATCAATCCAGGTATAACGAGAATCCGATGAAACAGAAGATTGTGAGTTCGCTGGACGCGGCGGTCGCGGATATCCCCGACGGCGCGCGCATTATGTTTGGAGGATTTGGCGGGGCGGGATTCCCGAATAATCTGATCCAAGCACTCTCGCGGAAGGGCATCAAGAACATCACGGCGATCAGCAATAATTGCGGGACGCGCGACGGAGAATTGGGAATTATGTTCAAGAACGGGCAGGTGAAGCACGTGATCTGCTCGTTTCCTGGGCCGCACGCGAATCATTTTCAGGAACGATTTGCGAAAGGCGAGGTAACCTGTGAACTGGTGCCGCAGGGAATTTTGTGCGAGCGGATGCGTGCTGCCGCTGCGGGATTGCTGGGGTTCTACACTACTGTGGGCGTCGGTACCGAAGTGAGCGCAGGGAAAGAAGAGCGGGTGCTGGAGGGCAAGCGCTGCATTCTGGAGACGCCGATCCACGCGGAATTCGCCCTGATCAAGGCACACAAGGCGGACGAACTGGGCAATCTGACGTACCGGCTGGCGGCCCGAAATTTTAATCCGATCATGGCGCAAGCAGCGACAATGACCATTGTGGAAGTGGACGAGATTGTGCCGGTGGGTTTGATTGCGCCGGAAAATGTGGTAACGCCAGCTATTTTTGTGCACAAAATCGTGCAGGCGAAAGGATTGCACTATGCCGGATAAGCCGCGCCTTACTCGCGAACAGATCGCCCAACGCGCCGCGCAGGAATTGCCGGACGGCGCTTACGTCAATCTGGGCTGGGGCATACCGAATCTGATTTCGGATTATGTACCTAAAGGGATCACCGTTTATTTTCACAGCGAAAATGGAATTTTGGGGATGGGGCCGCGCGCAAAAGCTGGGGAAGAAGATCCGGATCTGGTGGACGCCATGAAAGTGCCGGTCACTTTGATTCCGGGGGCGTCGTTCTTCAGCCAGGCTGACGCGCACCTGATGACACGCGGTGGACACTTGGATGTTGCGGCGCTTGGAGGGTTTCAGGTGTCCGAGAAAGGTGATCTGGCCAACTGGAAAATTCCCGGATCGAAGGGCAGCGGTGGGATTGGCGGGGCCATGGATATTGCCGCTGGCGCCAGGAAATTGATTGTGTGTATGGAACACAACACCAAGGATGGCACGGCGAAAATTGTGAGGGAGTGCACGTATCCACTTACCGGAGTGGCTTGCACTGATACGGTAGTGACGGATTTGGCGGTGATCGACGTCCGGCCGGAGGGAATGGTGCTCCGGGAAGTGGCGCCAGGATGGACAGCGGAAGAAGTGCAGGAACAGACCGGGGCGAAATTAATTGTGCGGGGGAACGTGCCGGAGATGCGGCTGGGGTGATGGCGCTCCGAATCACATGCGCGCGGCGGCGCGTGCTGCGATGTGGCCATCGGGAGTAAGCAGGACCAGGACCAGGCTATCGGTTACGGGCACACCCGCGCTGGGCAGATCAAACTCAAATTCCCATTCGAATCGTTCTGGCAGTTGTTCTGCGAGGTCTGCGGCATAAGGCACGATTCGGCGGGTTTCGTAATGAGTAGGGACAATACCGGTAGCAGGGCGCAGCGCCAAGCCGTGCTTCCAGTAAAAGCTGAGACGCAGAGTGCTGATGAGAGCCTTCGTGAGATACGTTCGTGCTCCTGCACCGGCGTTTTGGAGTTGGTTGTCGCAGGGGAAATCGTACATGAGGAAGCTGAGGTGGAGTCTGCCGGGGAACTCGGTAACGATATCGCGGCCGCGTTGGATGGAACTGCCAGCATCGGTATCAATGCGCTTGAGATTATCGAAATAGTTGGGCGCGGTGACGCGGCCGACGATGCGGAAACAGGGTCCCGACGGGATGGAACCGTCGGTCATCATTTGCAGGCCACCATCGTAATTCCAGATGGCTCTTTCGTGATTGGGTTGCGCGGGCAGGAAAGGCGCGGCGGGGCATAGCAGCAGAAGGGCGGCTAGCGACAGGGAAATGAGACGCTGACGAGACATTGGGCTTTCCCCAACAAGAGTCTACTACCCAGAACTGGTGCGGAAAAGAAAAGAGTAGCTGTACAGGGTCAGGTGTCCAATGTAGGGGCCGCACGTTCTCCTGACGAGAGCACGCAGCGTGTGCGTGACGCTATGGATGAGTCATTTGCTCAGGCTTGACCAAGTTGTCGAATTCCTCAGCGGTCAGGTGGCCAAGTTGCATAGCGGCTTCACGGAGGCTGATGTGCTGCACGTGCGCCGTGTGGGCCACTTTGGCCGCATTGTCGTAACCGATCTTCGGCGCGAGGGCGGTGACCAGCATGAGGGAGTTCTTGACGTAGTGGTCGATTCTCTTGAGATTGAGTTCGATGCCCTGAACGCAATGGTCGACAAAGCTGTTCATGGCGTCGGAGAGCAGTTCGACCGAGTGGAGATAGTTGAAGATCATGACCGGCTTGTAGACGTTCAGCTCGAAATTGCCTTGCGAGCCGGCGAAGCCGATAGCTGTGTCGTTGCCCATCACTTGCACCGCCACCATGGTGACCGCTTCGGCCTGCGTGGGATTCACTTTGCCGGGCATGATCGAGGAGCCGGGCTCGTTCTCGGGAAGGATCAGTTCGCCAAGCCCGCAGCGGGGGCCGGAAGCGAGCCAGCGAATGTCGTTGGCAATCTTCATGAGGGAAGCCGCAAGAGTCTTGAGTGCTCCACTGGCGAAGACGATTTCGTCGTGCGCCGAGAGGCTGGCGAATTTGTTGGGGTGTGAACGGAAAGGGAGATTCGTGAGCTCGGCAATTTTTTTGGCGGCGCGCTCTGCGAATTCGGGATGCGCGTTGAGGCCGGTGCCGACAGCAGTGCCGCCGATGGCCAGATCGAACAGCCCATCCAGGGCGACGGCGATGCGAGTGCCATCGCGATCGAGCAGGCTGACCCAACCAGAAAATTCCTGACCAACGGTGAGAGGGGTGGCATCTTGAAGATGCGTCCGCCCAATCTTGACCACGCCCATGAATTCCTTGGCTTTGACGTCGAGGGCGTCGCGAAGCCTCTTTAACGCAGGCAGTAGGCGGCGAGACGTTTCGGCGGCGGCGGCGATATGCATGGCGGCGGGAAAGGTGTCGTTGGAAGACTGCGACATATTGACGTCGTCGTTGGGATGAATGGGTTTCTTGCTGCCCATTTCGCCGCGAGCGATCTGGATGGCGCGGTTGGAAATCACTTCGTTAACGTTCATGTTGGTCTGGGTACCGCTTCCGGTTTGCCAGATGCGCAGCGGGAAATGTTCATTCAATTTGCCGGAGATGACCTCGTCCGCGGCTTGGGTGATGAGATTGGATTTTTCTTCGGAAAGCTTCCCGAGATCGCGATTGACCAGCGCGGCTGCTTTTTTCAGGACGCCGAAGGCCCGAATAAGTTCGGCGGGCATCACGTCTTTGCCGATGGCGAAATGGATGAGCGAGCGGGCGGTCTGCGCGCCGTAATAGCGGTCCATCGGGACTTCGATATTGCCCATGCTGTCGGATTCCGTGCGGGATGGAACGGATTTTAATTGGGTGGCTTCGGACATAAAATGTCTCCAGAGGAGCGATACGCATAGTTTAACAGGCAAGAAGTGAGGAAGTAAGAAAGCAAAGAAGCAAGATCGGCAGAACCGATTTGCTCATCTAGCCAACCGCACGGGCGCTATTTCAGCGCGGGTTCTGGCGCGGGGGCGGAGGCGTGATCGGCCCAAGTGATTAAATTGGGCATAAATGGCGTCACGGCGTCTGGATGGTGCGGAAGGATGCGGACAGCATAGCCGAAGAAGCCGCTTTTCGCGGTTTGCAGAGATGCTTGGAAGCGATAGCAGCCGTTGCCTTCATTGCCGCAGGGGTCCATCGGCGTGATTTCTGGCGATTTGATTTCGTCATGGGCATCAACGCGGCCCGAGAGGATTTGCACCGATACGTCCTCGGGAGTCAGCGAATCCAGGAAGACTACGGCCGAGATGGCGATCTCGTTGCCGAGATTGAACTCGCCCGCTCCATTGGAAACCGATTTGATTTGCAGCCGAGGCCAAACGGCTTCGATGCGAGTTCGCCAAGCGGCCAGATTGCGAGTACGAGTAGCGTTGTCGGCTTGCAGGCTGAGATGGCGGCGATGAGCCGAGAGGTAGTATTCGTCGGCGTACTGCATGACCATCCGGTGCATGTTGAATTCGGGGCACAGCCGGATGATGGAAGCCTTCATGCGGTCGATCCACTTGCGAGGCAGGTTGTCCGCGCGGCGTTCGTAGAAAGCGGGCACGATTTCTTTTTCGAGTAGCTGGTAAAGAGCTTCCGCTTCGACCTGATCCTGGTAGCCGGGATCCTGATACGATTCGCCTTTGCCGATGGCCCAACCGACTTCGGTGTCAGAATCGAGTCCCATCTGCCAGGCTTCATCCCACCAACCATCGAGAGTGCTGACGTTGAGTACGCCGTTTGCTTGCGCTTTCATGCCACTGGTGCCGCTGGCTTCCTGCGGGCGCAAGGGCGTGTTGAGCCAAACGTCGCAACCCTGGACCATGTAGCGCGCGATGGCCACGTCGTAGTCTTCCAGGAAAACCACCCTGCGGCGAAATTCGGGGCGAACGGCGAGATCCACGATGGCTTTGATGAGTTCCTTGCCGTACTGATCGCGCGGATGTGCTTTGCCCGCATAGATGATCTGCACCGGGCGATGCGCGTCGTTGAGGATGCGAGCAAGGCGTTCCGGATCGCGGAGGAGAAGAGTGGCGCGCTTGTAGGTGGCGAAACGGCGGGCAAAGCCGATGGTCAGGGCATCGGGCGACAGGACTTCTTCCGCTTCATCGATTGCGGATTGCGAGGCTCCGCGGTTTTTGAGTTGCGCTTGCAGCCGTCGGCGTGCGAAACCGACCAGGCGCTCGCGGCGGCGTTCGTGGGTGCGCCAAAGTTCGCCGGCGGGGATAGATTGCGTGCGCTGCCACAGCTTTGGGTCGGCAGGCTCTTCGCGCCATTTCGGCCCGAGGTAGCGGTCGTAGAGTTGGTTCATTTCGAAAGAGACCCAGCTGCGGAAGTGGACCCCGTTCGTAACATGGCCTATGGGAACTTCATTTTCGGGCAGCCCGTGCCAAATGTTGTTCCACATGCGGCGGCTGACGGAGCCATGGAGTTTGCTGACCGCGTTGCTGAATGCGGCCATGCGTAGAGCTAGAACGGTCATGCAGAAATCTTCGTTGTCGTTCGAAGGGTCTTGACGGCCGAGAGCAAGGAAATCGCGACGGCTCACGCCCAGACGGCTATACGATGGCCCGAAGTAGTGGTCCATAAGTCCAGCAGGGAAATAATCGTGTCCCGCGGGGACCGGCGTGTGCGTGGTGAAAACCAAACTGGACGAGGCCAGCACGCAAGCTTCGTTGAACGAGAGATGCTGGGATTCTATGAGCGAGCGGATGCGTTCGAGGGCCAGGAACGCGGAATGACCTTCATTCAAGTGGAACACAGTTGGGTGGATGCCCAGAGCGTCGAGCGCGCGAACGCCGCCTATACCAAGCAGAATTTCCTGCTTTAGGCGCATGTCCAGGTCGCCGCCGTAGAGTTGTGCGGTGATGGCGCGATGTTCGGGACGATTCGAAGGAACGTTGGTGTCGAGAAGATAAAGCTGGATACGCCCAACCGCAGCGCGCCAGACATTTGCTGTGACTGCCCCATCTGGAAGTTGGACGTGCACCTGAACATTGGGAACCAGTTCGATGGGAAGAACGTGGAAGTCGTTGTCCTCAAACGCCTCCTGCTGCCAACCCGCCGCGTTGAGGTACTGGCGGAAATAGCCTTCCTGATACAGCAGACCGACCCCAACTAACGGAAGACCGAGGTCGCTGGAAGCCTTCAAATGATCGCCCGCGAGCATGCCGAGTCCGCCTGCAAAAATCGGCAGACACTCTGTTATGCCAAATTCCAGCGAAAAATAGGCGACTAGGAGGTTGCTGTCCGCGACGTGTTCACGATGGTACCAGGAGCCTTGGAAGGATAAGTATGCGTCGAGCTTCTGCGAAACGCCGTGCAGGTGCGCCAGGAACGAATCATCTTTTGCGGCGGCTTCCAGGACGGATTGATCCAGGCTACCGAGAACACGCACGGGATTGCGCCCGGCGGTCTCCCACAGGTCGCGATCGAAGCGGCGAAAAAGATCGATGGCGGCGTGGTCCCAACTCCAACGAAGGTTGTAGGCAATGGCAAGCAGAGGCTTCAACGTATCTGGCAATGAAGGACGAACTTTAAAGGTGGCTATAGGTTTCATGGCGTCCTCGGGATTTGCGGAGCGATCAGCGAATGGTCCGGAGCGTCCGGACTCGCGACACAGAAATGGGCGATCTAACGGAGCGTAACGGGACAGGGAGCGAGAAACCGGATCCCGGCGGTGTTTACTATCGGAGAATGACGGACAAATAGAGATTTGTCAATAAACGCATTGTTAACAGCCAGCGAATAGAAATCAGAAAAAAAGAATTTCCGCGCCACGGAAGACCCGTCCGAACGGACGGGGAACGCGTTGACCGAACGGACGGGTACGCGGAATCGAGTGAATTCCGCAAGTTATTAGTCAGTACAGCACACCTGTTGCGGCCTGATATTGCCGACGAAAACCCGAAGGGAGATGCTAACCATGCAGGTTTTAGTACTCCCATACCCAACGGCCGCAACACGTCCGAAGGGCGTTACCCAGGTTGCCAAATTAAATCAAGAAGTTCGCGTGGAGTGGGGAACGAATGGGTACGGGAAGGGTCGCCTGCCAGCACGGAAGGATCCGCGGAGAACCGCAGTTCCTGGCCGGACGGAGGAAGAGGACGAATATGATCCCCAGCACAAAATCGGTATTAGCGCTCTTAGGAGCAGCACTGCTCATGGCTTCCTGCAGCGGGTTGAAGACCAGTTCGACCACCGGAAGCACCGGTAGTGGTACGTTTACGATTGGTGGTACCGTCACCGGTCTGAGTGGAACGGGATTAGTGTTGGCGGACAACGGAACCGACACGCTGGCGATCAGCGGCAATGGTACGTTCACGTTCAAAACAGCAGTGAGCGGGACCTATGCGGTGACCGTGCAGACGCAACCAACGAGCCCCTCGCAGACGTGCGTGGTAACAGGTGGCTCGGGAACGGCTACGGCTAACGTTACCGACGTGAAGGTCGCTTGCTCGACGGATTACACCATTAGTGGAACGGTCACAGGCTTGAGCGGGTCAGGATTGGTTTTAGCCGACAACTCGACAGATACGCTGACGATCAGCGCCAATGGGCCGTTCACGTTCAAGACCGCTGTGAGCGGCACTTATAACGTCACCGTACAGACACAGCCGACGAACCCAACGCAAACGTGCACAGTAACCAACGGCTCAGGGACGGCCACGGCGAATGTCACCAATGTTCAAGTGAGTTGCGCGGCGAAATTCTCGGTTGCAGGAACCGTGACGGGGCTAACCGGATCGGGATTGGTGTTGTCTGACAACGGGACCGATACGCTGCCCATCACCGGTACGGGAAGCGTGCCGTTTACATTTAAAACCCAAGTGCCCGGCGCGTATAACGTCACCGTGCAGACACAGCCAACAAATCCTACACAGACTTGCGTAGTAACCAATGGCACCGGAACGGCGACTGCAAATATCACCAATGTTCAGGTGACTTGCTCGTCAGGATTCACGATTGGCGGATCGGTCAGCGGGTTGAACGGGTCGGGCTTAGTCCTTGCCGATAACGGGACGGACACCCTGGCAATTACCGGAACGGGCAGCATTGCATTCACCTTCAAGACTGTAGTCAGTGGAGCGTACAACGTGACAGTGCAAACGCAGCCGTCAAACCCGGCGCAGAATTGCACAGTGATTAATGGAACCGGCACAGCTACAGCGGCGGTCGTAAATGTGCAAGTGACCTGTGGAGCGGTGTACACCATAGGTGGAACTGTTAGTGGACTGCTCGGAACGGGACTGACGCTGGAAGATACCGTGGGGACAAGCCTGAGCCAGCTCACCGTTACTGGCACGGGATCGGTACCATTTACCTTTGCTACGCCAGCACCAGCGAATTCTACTTATGCGGTTAGCGTGGTTACTCAGCCGACGACGCCCGCGCAGACCTGCTCCGTGACCAACGGAACCGGAACAGCAACAGGCAGCGTCAATACGGTGCAGGTGGTATGTACTGCGCCGGAATGGACCATCGGTGGAACGTTAGTGGGCTTGGTCGACCAAAGTTATTCGGGCACAACCCTGAGTGGCGACAACGTCGAACTGATCAACAACGGTGGCGACAATATCTTCGTCACCGGCAACAATCAAGGTTTTACGTTCCCGACTCCAGTGACCAACGAAGGACAGTATAACGTGCAGGTATTCTTACAACCGACCAGCCAAACGCAAGCATGCGGCACGTTCTACTACATGGGCGTGGCCACGGCGAACGTCAACAGCGTAATCGTCGATTGCCAGCACAACGACTGGACCTGGATGTTCGGGCCGGACACGAATGGGACATATGGCCCATACGGTCTCACGGCCCTTCCCCCGCCAGTAGCTCCGAGTCTGGACAACAACACGCCTGGAGGAAGGGACTATGCCGTCACTTGGAACGAAACGTCATCCAGCAGGAAGTGGATGTTTGGCGGCTTCGGATTGACGATAACCGGCGCTAGCCCGCCATTCCTCCCTGCACTATTAAACGACCTATGGGTATTCTGGCCAGGAATGAACGGCCAGACCGGTATCTGGATACCAGCGAATTTACCCATAACGACCACGACTTCGGTCTCGAGTAGCGGCACCACCGTCTCGAACGTGGCCTCGGTCGTTCCGCTGGAATATCCTGGTGGCTATAGCAGCACGACCACCTCCAGCACTTCCGTGAATGGGACCACTACGGTCACCACCACGTACCCCGGCGGACCGGGGGCGCGCTGGGGCAGCGTCACGTGGACCGATCCCACTAGCGGCGATTTCTATGTGTTCGGCGGAGAGGGCTATTCATCTACAGGCTACGGCCTGCTGAATGATATCTGGAAATTTACGCCCAGCGGTTATGACGTATCGAACACATCGGGGAGCTATATAGGCTCCTACGAATACTTGGGAGGCTGGACGAATATCAGCGGCTATGCAGCTTCTAATGTGGCTGGTAACTACGGATCGCAAGGAACAGCCTCTGGTTCCAATCTTCCCGGAGGACGCTGGGGAGCGGCATACTGCACCGATGCGAGCGGCAACGTCTGGATGTTCGGTGGCCAGGGTCTCGACTCCACTGGCACGGTCGGGCTGTTGAACGACCTCTGGATGTATAGCGGGGGGGTATGGACGTGGGTGGGCCCGTCGAATTCAAACGTGGCTCAGAATAGCGGCGTCTATGGGACACTCGGTCAGGTAACCACCGGTGCCGCTCCAGGTGGCCGACAGACAGCAGTTCTGTGGGCTGACAATTTGGGGCATCTCTGGTTGTTCGGAGGGCTGGGTTTGGATTCTGTGGGAACACAGAACCCGGGAAACACCGGCACGCTTCCAAACGGAACCACGCCTGAAGGCGCACTGCTAAACGACTTGTGGGAATACGACATCAGCACCGGTCAGTGGATTTGGATGTCGGGCGGCGGTGCAACTGGTTTGGCCAACCAGATCGGCTTGTACGGCACGCAACAGGTGCCTTCAGCAACGGAGGTACCAGGTTCACGCTGGAGCGCAGCGGGCTGGTCAGACGCCAATGGCAACCTGTGGTTCTTCGGCGGGTGGGGTTATGCTTCGTCACTCGCCCAAAGCACAGGATTCCTGGACGACATTTGGGAATACCATACCAATGGTCCCAACGCCGGGTTGTGGACTTGGTGGAAGGGATCGAGCAACGTCAACCAGGCCGGCTTGTATCCGACGCAATTCCCCGATCCTCTTGGCCTGCCGTTTGTGAACAACCAACCGGGTGCCCGCCGTGGCGTGGCCCTCTGGCAAGAAGGTTCCGCCGGCTATGTGTGGATGTTTGGCGGCCAGGGCTACGACTCAATCTCAGCGAACGGCTACCTAGGGGATACTTGGACGTATCTGCCGTTCCCCTATTAATTAAAACGAACATAAAACAAGCAGAGAACAGCCGGGGAGCCGTCGAGGCCCCGGCTGTTACCTTTTTGGGGTATGTATAGTACGGATTGCGCAATGTGGGCTAAGGTATAATTGCAAGTGGGGGAAACTAAGGGAAATGGCGTTTGTGAGGCAAAAAGGGAAAGCGTCCGCGGCCACCTACCGGCGGAGGCGCCTGCGTTTTTATCGCACCCGGCTGCGGGAACTGCGCGGCATCGCCAAGGCGCTAGTATCCACGAAGCATCCGTTCCTCGCACACATTATCCCGATGCGCCGGTGCAATCTGGATTGCACCTATTGCAATGAGTTTGATAACACGTCGAAGCCGGTGCCGCTGGAGGAAATGAAGAAGAGGCTGGATATCCTGGCGGAGATGGGAACCTCGATCATCACCATCAGTGGCGGCGAGCCGCTGATGCACCCGGAGCTGGATGAAGTCATCCGGCACATCCGCAAACGGGGAATGATTGCGGGGCTGATCACCAACGGCTTTTTCCTGAACAAAGACCGAATTCAACGGCTGAACCATGCCGGGCTGGAACACCTGCAAATCAGCATCGACAACGCTGTGCCCGATGAAGTCTCCAAGAAGAGTTTGAAGACGCTGGCTGGGCGTTTGGAAATGCTCTCGGAATGGGCCGAGTTTCAGGTGAACATTAATTCGGTGCTGGGCAGCGGGGTCAAGAATTCGGAAGACGCGCTAAAGATCGCACACCGGGCCTTGGAACTGGGCTTCACTAGCACGGTCGGGATCATCCATGACCACAGCGGCCAATTGAAACCGCTCGGGCCACGGGATCAGGAAATTTTCGAAGAGATCATGACGCTCGGGAAGAGATCGTTTTCGCGATTCAACCAGTTTCAACACAATGTGGCCAGAGGACGGGAGCACGATTGGAAGTGCCGCGCGGGGTCGCGGTACTTGTACATTTGCGAAGATGGCCTGGTGCACTGGTGTTCGCAGCAGCGCGGGTATCCGGGCGTGCCGCTGGAGAAGTACACCAAGGAGATGCGGCGAAGGGAGTTCCATACGCATAAGGGGTGCGCGCCAAGATGCACGGTGAGCTGTGTGCAGCAAGTGGGCATACTGGACAATTGGCGGTCCGCGCAAGGCCTGCAGCCCATAGCCGTGGAGACGGAGACACGGACCAGGGATTTGGTCCAAATCACCAAATGAAAGCCTTAAGTGGAGTACCCGGCGAATAATCGAAGGTCTGCGGCGCGGGATTCTCGCGCCATTTGCTTTTTGGGAAGTTGCGCGTGGCGAACAGCAACAAGGCTAGCGCGTTGACGGCAAGCGTTGGCTCTCCAAAAATAGGAGTATGTCCAGTTCTGCGATTGAGATCGAGAATCTCTCGAAAGACTATCCCTTTGGTTTTCTGCATCTGAAAAAGAAACGTTCCCTGGAAAATCTCAGTATGGAAGTGCAGAGCGGCGAAGTGTTTGGGTTCCTGGGCCCGAATGGCGCCGGGAAATCCACCACTATCAAGCTGCTGATGCGATTGATTTTCCCGACGTCTGGAACCGCGCGAATCCTGGGCAGATCGATTGAAGACGTGTCGATGCACCGGGATATCGGGTACCTGCCGGAACAGCCCTACTTTTACGACTATCTGACCGCCGCGGAGCTGCTGGATTATTTCGCGCGCTTTCATGGATTAAAGGGCTCCGATAGACGGGAACGCGTGCAGCGAATGCTGAAAAAGGTGGGTCTAGAGACGGCCAAGAAAATCCAATTGCGCAAATATTCGAAAGGAATGCTGCAACGCGCGGGACTGGCACAAGCGATCCTGCACGATCCCCAAGTGGTGGTGTTGGATGAACCCATGTCCGGCCTGGATCCGTTAGGACGCCGGGAAGTTCGCGACATTATTCTGGAACTCAAGAAGGAAGGACGCACGGTGCTGTTTTCCACGCACATCCTGTCCGATGCGGAGATGTTGTGCGACCGTGTGGGAGTGATTGTTGGAGGCAAGTTGCGAGGCGTCGGCGCGCCCGGCGAGTTGGTCGGCATTCAAGCGCACGGGATGGAAATTTTGTTCGAACTGGACGATAGCGGAAAACGATTCGCGCTGCTCGAGAAGGCCACCAAAACAGGGGAGCGCTACCGGGCACAGCTTCCGGAAGCGGAACTCTATGCCGCGCTCGACGAACTGAAGGGCGCGGGAGCGCGCATCCTGTCCGTAGCCCAACTGAAGCCGACGCTGGAAGAGTTCTTTATGAATTTGATCGACGCGGATCGGGCCCAGGCCAATGCCATTGAGGTGAGCGGACAATGAGGAACGTGTGGGTGGTCGCGACGAATACGTTCCGGGAAGCCGTTCGGGATCGCGTGCTATACAACCTGGTATTTTTCGCGTTGCTGATGATGGGCGCGGCCATCCTGGTCGGACAAATTTCGATTGGCATAGAACAGAATGTCATTATTACACTGGGGCTCACGGCAATTTCGGTGATCGGAATCTTCATCGCGGTGTTCATCGGGGTTGGACTGGTGTCGAAGGAGATGGAAAAGCGCACGCTGTATGCGCTTCTGGCCAAGCCGGTGCAACGCTGGGAGTTTCTGCTGGGAAAGTATGGCGGCCTGGTGATGACGTTGGCAGTGAACACTGCGGCTATGGCTGTAGGTCTGTATGTGGCGCTGTGGGCCGTGAAGCATCCACTGGAACAAAGCGACTGGTATGTGCTGGTGGCGGTGTATTTAATCCTGCTGAAATTGGCCCTGATTGTGGCATTGGCGATGTTATTTTCATGTTTTACAACGCCGTTTTTGGCGATTTTGTTCACTGCAGGAATGTACATCACCGGTGTCTTCGCGGAAGACTTGCGGACCATGAAGGCGGTGGACCTTACGCCGGCAACAATGAGAATGCTGCGAGGAATTTCGTACCTGCTGCCCAATTTTGAGAATTTCAACGTAATGGGCGCCGTGGCCCATGGGCAGGGAGTGCCGGGGACGCTGGTGTGGCAAGATACGCTTTACGCCATTCTTTATGCGGCCATCGTGTTGGCAGCGGCAGCAATGGTGTTTTCGCGACGGAATCTGAAATGAAGTTGAGGAGAATCGCAGGTGTATTGTTCGCAGTCCTGCTGATTGCAGGCTTCGTTGGGGTGTGGCAACTACAGACCAAGATCGACCTCGAGAAACGTACCAGCGTTTCGCAGGATCAACTGATGTTGCGCTCCGGGAACCTGATAAAGAAGCTGAGCCTGGAGTATGCGCCACTCATGGGCGCGATTTATTGGACTCGCGTGGTGCAGTACTTCGGTGAAAAGCACAGGTTGCACCAGACCAAGCTGGATTTGTTGTGGCCGCTTCTCGATATAACCACCACGTTGGATCCACATCTGTTGCCCGCATATCGCTTCGGATCCATCTTCCTGAGTGACAGCCCGCCGCGCGGTGAAGGACGGCCCGACTTGGCGGTGAAACTGCTCGAACGCGGAATTCAGGCGAATCCCGATCAGTGGCGCCTGTACCAAGATTTGGGCAACGTGTATTACTTCGACGCTAAGGATTATCCGAAGGCATCGGCAGCTTTCGCCGAAGGCAGTAAAAACCCACGTGCGATGATTTGGATGAAAGTGATGGCAGCGAAAATTGCAGCCGACGGCGAATCGCCGGAGACATCGTACTTCCTGTGGCAGCAGGTTTATGATTCGACCACCGATCCACAGGTGAAGAAGAATGCCGAAGAACACTTGGCGCTGATGCGGGTGGAACTGCAGATAAAGGAGATTAACCGGTTGTTGGACGAGTTTGAGAAACAAACGGGCCACAGAGCTACACGGATTGCAGATTTGATTCAGGCAGGGTTTATCAAGGGAGTACCGAAAGACCCGGACGGATATCCGTATGTGTTGGGTGAAGGCGGGAAGGCGGAATTGAATCTGGATAGCCCGTTGCTGGAAAAACAGTTGATGGAAAACAACAAGTAGACTCGGGCTTAATTGAACTTACTCCGGGACACAAAGCAGAGTCAGATGCGGGTCGATCAGCAGCTTATGTGCGTCGACCGGGGAATTAAACGAAAAAGCCGTTTCTTCACCGGCTGCAACAACCGTTCCCAGGAATACGCTGCGTCCAGCAGACGAACCTACGTATAACGGCACAGGCGCGATAAATGAGCGAGGTACGCCGGTTTGCAGGAGCATGCCGCGCACCTGGTACCCCTTCTCGCTCCGGTGCGCCGTGAACTCCACCTTATAGTGCGGCACGCCCGTTCCGCGCACATATTCCTCGAAGAACCACTCCATAGAATGGCCGCCCTCGAGATCCATTTTTCGAGTCATGACCGCTTGCACTTCTTTCTGCAATTGGCCAGTCGAGAGGGACTTCTGCGCATACTTGGTGACCAGTGTGTGAAGCAGCGCAATGAAGCGCGCATCAGGATCGCGGGAGTTCGGCTCGCGGAGCATTTCGCGCAGCATATGAAAGATCCAAGCGCTTTTGTAGTAGACCACCGGCTCGTAACCGTCGGGCGATTTGGATGAGGTAAGACGAGTGCCCATGGTGACGGATCCGAGATCCGCCGGCGCCAGGTCGGCATCCGATGGCTTGGTGATGAGAATCTTGCGATAACGGGTGAGCCAGGTGAGCAGCGTGCGATCCGGAAGTTTCTGGGAGTCCGCGTAAAGAAGAGAAAGATAAACGGCGAGGCCTTCATCGATCCACTGATCCCGATAGCTGGACCACCCGACAACGTTGCCCCACCACTGGTGGGCCACTTCGTGAACCGGCATGATGTCCGTGAAGGCTTCCTGGTTGGTGGGATTAATTCCAACGCGTTCCTGGGCTTCCCGCGGAAGAAAAGAGAAGGTGGAGAGATACAAGAGCCCCGGCCAGCCTTGCCCGAAGGTGCCCGGAATTTGAGAAACCGCAAGGCTCGGGAAGGGGAATGGTCCATTGTATTTTTCGAAGAAAGTGATGGACGAATTGACCTCGCGCGCTAAGAAATTCAGAGCGTCCGCTGGACTCGGAGTGGATGAAGGCAAGGCGTCCGCGAGAGGTCGCATATCCATACTAGGGATACGCACCAGCGGGTTGGGCTCGGTCGAGGGCTGTTGTAAACGCGAGAGGATGGCTTGTTCAAGAATTTTATTCGCGTAGACCTGGACGGTATGGCTTCCGGCGGAAAGAGAAGTAAAAGCATACTCCCCAAGATTAAAACCAGCTTCCGCCACCGGAAGATTGGACTTCCAATGGGCCACCAGAGAATCACCGTCTTCGTGTTCGTCCGACTTTTCACCGGTGGCCACCAAACGAAGATGCTTGGGCCAATGGAAGGTGAGGTCATACAGAGCGAAGTCGGAAGTATCGCCTGAATGCGGGTACCAACTGCCACGGGCGCCCACGTATAAGACCGAATTGCCGTAATTCTCAATCACGTTGCCGCGGTAGCGGAAGCGCAGCTTCAAAGTTTCTCCGGAGTTCACGGCCTGTGGAAGGAAAACGCACAGCGTGTCATCTCCCTGAGACCGCAACTGCTGCTCCGTTAGTCCTTCATTTTGGAAGAACGTCAAGTTTTCTCCCGAGAGCAGCGAAATGGATTCCACTTTCAGAGTGCGGGAAAGTTCGACAAAGAGCACTTTCTCGCCATTAGTGGAAGCACGGAAGTCAACAGTGGAATCGCCCTCCAGCGAGTTATCCGGTCGTATGGTGGTATTGAGCTGGTAGTGCAGCGCATGAAAAGCCAATGGGCCAGGAGAATACTCCGGAAGAGCGTAGGAACACCAAACGTCATAATAGCCGATCTTGTTCACAAAGCGGGGCTGGCCCAGCATGAAATTCTCTTGCCGCATGTCGTCCACGAGAACGTCGAAAGGGCCGGTTAAGATGCCATCAATACCCGCATGAAAAAAGTGGCCCGGAGTGGCCATGTATCTTTCGAACAGAATACGCAGAGAGTGCGTGGGACTCAGGCGTTCGAGTTGCGGCAGCCACAGCGAAGCAAATGGCTCGTCCGGCGCCGGTTGGACGGCGGAGCGGTTGAATTGCGTGAGCAAGTCTTGAGCGGTGTCGTCGGTGAAGCGAACATACATGGAAACGAACTGCTCATCGAGTACCGGCGCGCCCAGGAACAGAGCCATCTGCTGCTTTTCCGCGTGCTCGCGAGGCAGCGCCAAAATATGACCGACACCCGAGAACACCAGCCCGGTGATGTGGCCCTCGAAGGGTTGAAAAAACGCAAGCCTCCCGCGCTCCAAAGCGAGCACCACATCGCCCTGGTGCAGTTCGATCCGATCGGAAGGCGATATCGTATAAACGTGCTGCGCATCCAGTCGCAGTGCCTTGAGCGACGCAAGGATTTCGCGAGGCGATGGGTCCGGGGTTGCGCATGCCGGGACACACAGAAAAAGCAAGGCGAACAGGACGGAGCGAACGCACATGCCCTAAGTGTAGACACTTTCGCCATGCAGCGACAACTTGGCGCACAAGACCGAAATGTGCCGGGACTAAAATAGAAGGATGACCGCACTGAGCAACAGCGCGCGCCTCGTGGTTCTGCTTGTAGGACTGCTCGGTTGCGCAGCTACCGCACGTGCGGACAAGATTGTTTTAAAGAACGGCCGGCAAATCGTCGCATTCAACGTCATCGAAGACGGCGACAAAGTCCGTTACCAGACTTCCGCCGGGGAACTGTCGATTCCCAAAAGTATTGTGGACCATATCGAGCGTGGCGGCCTGATGCCGGTGACGGAATCGCCCGCGACCGCGGCTGCCAACCTGAACATGGCGCCCCCGCCGATGGAGGCAACCGCGGATGCTACGGCAATCGATCAAGCCGCTGTCCATGATGGCTCCATTGACCGCGACTATATCGCGAGAGCGGAAGGTGAAGCACGCGGAGGCGCGGCGAAGGCCAATGAGAAGGCGGCCTTGGCACATCACGCGGCGGCACAATTCGAATTGGCCCACGGGGACCTGGAACACGCCTCAGGCGACGAGCGCACCGCCATTACCTTTCTGCCGGAGCAGCCGGTGCTGCTCATGAACGTGGCGTATCTGTATTTGAAGAAGAGTGAGTTTAAACAATCGGTGGATTATCTGGAACGCGCCAAACGAGTGGCTGCGGACAATGCCGACATCTACAAGCTGGAGGGCTGGGCGTATTACGGCATGAATCGTACGGACGAGGCTGTTGCGGAATGGAAAAAAGCTCTCGCGCTGAAGCCGGACGTGGAAACGCAAGCGGCTTTGGACAAGGCGTTGCGCGACAAAGAGGAAGAAGAGAACTACAAGGAGAATGAAAGCGCGCATTTTCAGTTGAAATACAACGGTGCGGAGCAGCCGGCTTTGGCTCGCGAGGTGTTGCATACCCTGGAGGCGCACTTTGCCACCATTGAGTCGGAATTAAACTACACGCCCCCCGAGCCGATTGGCGTGGTGCTCTACACGCAGCAGGCCTTCGCCGATATTACCCGCGCGCCCGGTTGGGTTGGCGCTCTAAATGATGGAAGAATCCGCGTGCCGGTGCAGGGATTAACCAGCGTAGATTCCGAATTGTCGCGCGTTCTGAAGCACGAGTTGACGCACAGTTTCATCCAGCAGAAAACGCGGGGACGTGCCCCAACGTGGATCCAGGAAGGCGTGGCGCAATGGATGGAAGGGAAGCGCAGCGACGAAAATGCGGCCGTGTTGGTACAGGTTTATGAGCAGGGCCAGGCGGCGCCATTGGAGCGAATGGAAGGTTCCTGGATGGGTTTATCGGACAGTGTGGCGCGGTATGCCTATGCTTGGGCGCTCGCGAATATTGAGTACATCGTGGACTCCGACGGGATGGGAGATGTGGAACGAATCCTGGATCATATTGCAGTCGGTGGATCGACCGAAGATGCGTTGAAAGAAGTACTGCACGACGATTACGGAGAGTTGATGCGGTCGACGGCGGAATATTTAAAGAAGAATTATGTACACTGAGATCAGCGGTCATTCCTCCTTAATAAAAAAGCGTTCAGGTCGAGGCGAGTAGCGCTGCCAGAAGCGCTGCGCGTTGTGGCATGGTCTTGACGAGTACATATTCATCGGGGGAATGGGCGTGATCGCCTACTGCGCCTAGACCATCTAGTGTGGGAACGCCGAGAGCCGCTGTAAAATTGCCGTCGGAACCGCCTCCCGCGGCAGCTTCTCCAAGGGAAAATCCGATCTGCTTTGCGAGGGATTTGGCACGAACAAAAAGCGCAGTGCTATTTTTGCGTTCCAATGGCGGCCGATCGAATCCGCCAGTGATTGCCAGTTTGGCGCCGCGATGAATGGGCTTGAGCGATCGCAGTCGAGACTCCAGGACGCGCATATCCGCAAAGCGCCAGGCCCGCAGGTCGAGAGTGGCTTTGGCTCGCTCTGCGATGACATTGACCCGCGAGCCCCCTTCGACAATGTCCGCGTTGATGGTGACGCCGCGTTTCAAATTGTTCCAGCGCTCGATCCGAACGATTTGCGCGGCGAGTTCGTGAATCGCGTTTACCCCTTTTTCCGGTTCGAGCCCGGCGTGTGCAGGGCGGCCGTGAACGGCGAGTTCCGCTTGGCCTACTCCCCTGCGGGACGTTTTCAGGAGACCACGCGGGCCCAGGGAAGGCTCAAGAACAAACACAGCATCGCTGCGCTTGGCTTCGGCTTCGATGATCGACCGCGAGGACGAACTCCCGATCTCTTCGTCGGAGGTCCACAAGAACACAATATTTTTCGTGACCGGAATCTTCAGTTCCTGCAGAGCTTCGAAGGCGAACAGTGCTTGAATTATTCCCGCCTTCATGTCGAAGGTGCCGGGGCCGTACGCTTTGCCGCCGTGGATGCGAAAGGGCATGTGCGTCAGAGTCCCTGTCGGGTAAACGGTATCGTAGTGCCCGAGCACCAGAATTTGGCCCTGAGGGCGCTTGGCCGTTGGGGGCCACACCACGCGAAGATGATTGCCGTGGCGCTCTTGCTTCAGGACATGAACGATTCCCCCGCGAAGCATCCATTGATCAGCAAGGAAGCCGCAACATCGGTCGGCGGGAGCCTTTTCGGTGCTAGGAGATTCCTGAAGAACAAGTTCGCGCAGAATCTCCAGCATCTGCGGCAGGCGCGACCGTAGGGAAGAGTAAAGAATCTTGGGCAGGGAACTTTGGGCCATGTACGGGCGATGTTAGCAACAGGGCGCAATGCAGGCAACGGCAGCGGCGGTGGCCCGGCGAAACTGCGGACAAAACGCCCACAAGATTGGCTGTTCAGCGCACCAAGATTGCTTATAATAGTAAGTTTGCGATATATGGAGGGCGTGCCGTAGAAGCAACCATGGGCGGCACAGGAGCGGGCATGGAACTGGATATCAACGAAATACAGAAATTCTTGCCACACCGCTACCCGTTTCTGATGATCGATAAAGTCGTGGAGATGGAACGGTACAAGCGTATTGTCGTAATTAAGAATGTGTCGATCAACGAGGCGTTCTTCGAAGGTCATTTCCCGGGGAAGCCGATCATGCCGGGGGTGCTGATCCTGGAGTCGATGGCCCAGGCCGGTGGTTTGTTGTTGCTTCAGGAAATTCCCGATCGCGATAAAAAGCTGTTGTATCTGGCTTCCATGAACGACGTGAAATTCCGGCGCCCGGTGTTGCCGGGAGATCAGTTGCGAGTGGAAGTGGACATCCTCACCTGGAAGGGCGACCTTTGCAAAATCCAGGCGAAGGCGTTTGTGGGCGACAATATAACCACCGAAGCGACATTGATGTGTGTGATGGTAGATCGGGATCGGACAAACAACACCGAAAAATGACGGAAGAAAAAATACATCCACAAGCGGTTGTTTCCCCCGAAGCAAAAATAGCCAGTGGAGTAGAAATCGGAGCGTTCGCTGTAGTGCAAGCCGGTGTCGAGTTGGGCGAAGGGTGTGTGGTGCATTCGCACGCGGTGATTTGCGGGCCTTCAAAATTCGGCGCGAAGAATACGTTTCATCCGTTCTGCGTCATTGCGGGCGATCCCCAGGATTACACCTACCGCGGAGACCGCACCGAGTTGGTTGCGGGAAACGGAAATATTTTTCGCGAGCACGTGACCATCAGCCGGGGAACCACCAAGGGCGGCGGAGTTACACGGATCGGGAATGACAATTTCTTTCTGTCCTACTCCCACGTCGGCCACGATTGTCAGGTGGGAAATGGCACGCTGTTTGTGAATGGAGCGACCTTGGCGGGCCATGTAACTGTACAGGATTATGTCACGATCGGCGCGTTCTCTCCGGTGCACCAATTTTGCCGCTTGGGCAAGTATGCGTATATCGGGGCCTGCACCGTAATTACCCAGGATGTTCTGCCGTTTTCGCTGATTGTCACCGAACGCGAGACCAAATGTTTCGGCGCCAACACCATTGGACTGGAGCGCCGAGGATTTACCGCGGACCGGATTAAAGTGCTGCAGCGCGTGCTCAAGTTGTTGACCCGCTCAAAAAAGAACACTACACAAGCTCTGGAAGAAATGCGTAAAACCATGGGAAATTCCACTGATGTTCAAGAGATGATCGCATTCGTCGAAAAGGCCGAGCGCGGAATCGTGAAATAGGCGAATCTGAAATTCATGCCAGAAGCATTTAACAGCTCAGAAGGGTGGGGACTAATCGCAGGGAACGGCAAGTTTCCATTTCTTGTGCTGGAAGCAGCGCGGAGCCAGGGTATCGAGATGGCGGTGATCGCCCTTAAAGAAGAAGCTTCTCCGGAACTGGAAAAAGCGGCGCCGCGGTTGCACTGGGTGAGTTTGGGAGAACTGAGCAAGGCCATCACGTTGATGCACCAAGAAGGCGTGAAGCGCGCGGTGATGGCGGGTCAGGTGAAGCACAACAAAATCTTTAGTGCCATCCGTCCGGATTGGAAACTAGCCAAACTGCTGTTTTCATTGCCCAAAAAGAATACCGATTCGCTGATTGGTGCGGTGGCCAAGGTGTTCGAAGAGGAAGGCATCCAGTTGGTCGATTCGACGATGTTCCTGAAGCCGCTGCTGCCCGAAGCAGGAGTGCTGACGCAGCGCGCGCCAAATGAACATGAAGCCGCCGACATGGAATATGGGTTGGCGGTAGCCCGGCGCATCGCAGCAACGGACATAGGGCAAACGGTGGTGATTGCCGATCGCGCCTGCGTGGCCGTGGAAGCTATGGAAGGAACAGACGAAACCATTTCGCGCGCCGCCAGATTTGCCGAGGGCAAGCCACTGGTAGTGGTCAAGGTTAGCAAGCCGAAACAGGATATGCGCTTCGACGTACCCGTGGTCGGATTGCCGACCGTCGAAACTATGAAAAGGGCCAGGGCTACGGCATTAGCTATCGACGCAGCGCGGACCTTGTTATTTGATCGCGTCCAACTGATCGAATTGGCGAATGCCGCGGGGATTGCGATCCAGGCATTTCCACCCATGCTGGACACGGAACCAGCCGCGGATTTTGTGGGAAATAACAAGGGATGAGCTCAGGGGCTGGTGTGGAAACACGCATAATTCATGTGGCAGTCGTAGGCTGTGGCGAATTTGGGCGAAACCACGTCCGCGCCTATCGCGAGATGGACACTGTGCAACTGGCCGGGATTTTCGACCAGGATGCCGAGCGGGCTGCCAAGATTGCCCAGGAATTTCAGACCCGAGCGTTTTCGAGTTTAGCGGAGTTGCGCGGAGTTGCGGACGCCGCGAGTGTTGCAGTGCCAACCACGGTGCATAGCGAAGTTGGATGCGCGCTGATGGACATGGGCATCGATGTGCTTGTCGAAAAACCTATGGCGCAAACCGTGGCGGAGGCCGACGCACTGATCGCCACAGCGAAAGGCCGAGGGCGCATATTGCAGGTGGGCCACGTCGAACGCTTCAATCCGGCAGTGCTCGCGGTGGAACCTGTGGTGAAACGGCCGTTGTTTTTTGAGGTGCACCGGTTGGGGGTATTTACCCCGCGAAGCCTGGATGTGGACGTAATCTATGACGTAATGATCCACGATCTGGACATCTTGCTGGCATTGATGAAGGAACCGGTGGAGGAATTGCGAGCGGTAGGAATACCGGTGCTGACGGACAAGGTGGATATCGCGCATGCGCGCCTGGAATTTGCGGGCGGAGCCGTCGCGAATGTAACCGCCAGCCGGGTTTCGACCGAGAGGGTTCGGAAGATGCGTTTCTTTCAGGAGCGGGAATACATCTCGCTCGATTACGCCCGGCGCGATGCGTTACGCGTGGGGGTGAAACGGCCCGGCCCGCAGCCGGAGTTCGGATTCGAAAAGCTGCCTGCTCCGGATGTGGAACCATTGCGCGCGGAACTTGAGGCTTTTGTACAGGCGGTGCGCACCCGGATTCCGTCGAAAACGGATGGAGCGGCGGGACGCGCGGCGTTGGAACTGGCTAGCCGGGTTATGGAAAGCATCCACGAACACAGCGCGCGCGTCCAACCTGTATCGGCTGGTGTGTCTGCTAAAGTGAAACCATGATTCCAAGGACTCTAGTTCCCCCTGGCGCGCGTCCGCCGGCCAATATTGAGCCGACCACCCGGCGTCGGCCGACGTCGCTCGACGAGCGGACACTAGTGCCCTCGACCCTGCCGATTGTGTCGTTAAACGGGCATTCCACCATTCCTAATAATTTGCCGCTGGAAGCAATTGCCGCGCGGGTGGTAGTGCCGCGCGATCTGAATATTGAGGAAGTCCAGAGGCCAGACGAATCCGTTTTGCCGGCGCAGCCTACCGACATGGATGAGCGCATTACGGTTCCGCAGGGAGCGGCGCCGCCGCAAATATTGCCGGAAATGCTGCAGGTATCGGAAGACCTGGTCCAGCCGGACATCATCCAGACGGGCGAATTAGCGTTCCTGCCCACCACGGAGAAGCAAAAGCGGCCGGTAGGAGAGATGGTTGTCGCGATTGCGTCGCTGCTGCTGAATTTGATCTTTGTCGTGGCCATGGTGGAAGTCCTGGCCTACCGGTCCAGATCGCACGAAGTGGATGAAATCGGACGCAGGCAGATTTCGGTGCTGTTGCCGCCGGGCGCGCTGGAATCGTTGAAGCCCACCGCTCCGCCCGCGCCACGTCCCTCGGTCAAGGTGGATCCGCGAGAAATCCGCAAGATTGCGCCGACGATCACGCCGCCTCCGGTTCAGCCCCCACCGCCTCAGCCGCAACCGGAGCCACCCAAGCGAGAGTTGCCAAGCGCGCCGGCGCCGAAGCAGAACGTGGTGGCGCCGCCAAAGCCGGCGGACGGAAACAAGGGCGACTTGCCCAAGCCACAGGTGAAACTGGAAACGCCGGATATGCCTGTACCGCAGAGTGGGCTCATTCTGCCGAAAACCACTTCGCCGGGCGATGCCATTCGCGATGCAGCTCGTGCCACGGGAAAAATAAACGCACCTGTACCCACGGGGGGTGGTTCGCCTTTGCCGGGAGGCGGACGCGGCGGCTCGGGTGGACACGGGACTGCGGGCGCTGGCGTCGAGATGCTTACCGATACGCAGGGAGTGGATTTCAATGATTACCTGCGGCGCGTCTACATCACGGTGAAACAAAACTGGTTTGCGGTGATGCCCGCTTCGGTGCAACTCGGCGATCAGGGCGTAGTTTCCTTGCAATTCAAAATTATGAGAGATGGCAGCGTGCCGGACGGTGATCCACAACGTGTGTTCGGTTCGGGCAAGGAGCCCCTGGATCGGGCGGCCATTTCCTCGATTCGCGCGTCGAATCCATTTCCGACCCTTCCTGCACAATTCCAGGGACCCTACATCGAACTCCGGTTTACGTATTACTACAACATGCCGATTCCCTCGAACTAGCAACACATGAAACCTGCGCGCCAACAACTGCTTGGCACCCTCTTGCTGGCACTGATTGTGTTTATCATTCTGCTGATTCGCGCGTGGCCCGTTTTGTTCCACAAATGAACACAGACTCCGAGCTTCCCCTATTGGCCATCGTGGGCCCCACAGCTTCAGGGAAATCCACCCTCGCCGTGTGGCTTGCCGAACGCGTCGGCGGCGAAGTGATTGCCTGCGACTCGACCCAATTGCATCGTGGCTTCGATATTGGCACCGCCAAGCCGACGCCGGAGGAAAGGCGCGGAGTGCCGCACCACCTGTTGGATGTGCTCGATGGGAAGGATGCGTCGACGGCAGGAGGCTATCGCGAGCGTGCGATTGCAGTATTAAACGATCTTCGAGAGCGCAAAAAATTGCCGATTCTAACGGTTGGAACCGGGTTGTATCTGCGAGCGTTGCTGGAAGGATTGGCGGATGTGCCACAACGGTCGGAAGAATTAAGAGAGCGTCTGCGCGCCAGCGCCGCGGAGCACCCGCCGGGATATTTGCACCGGATTTTATGCCGGCTGGACAGAGAATCATCCCAAAAGATTGCCGCAGCGGATGAGCAAAAGCTAATCCGTGCGATTGAAGTCTGTTTGCTGACAAAGAAACCACTTTCCGAAGTCCACCGGAGCGGCCGCAAATCGCTGGCAGGCTGGCGCGCCGTGAAAATTGGGCTTGTGCCAGACCGCGACGCTTTATACGCGCGAGTACACGCACGGACCGATGCGATGCTGCAGCAGGGATGGCTGGAAGAAGTGCGCGGCCTGATAGAAAGTGGAGTGCCCGAGGACGCCAAGCCATTCGACTTTATCGGCTACAGGGAATTGCGCAAAGTGCTGCACGGCGAACTGCGCTTGGAAGAATCGCGGGCGGCGATTCAGCAGGCCACCAGGAGATATGCGAAGAGGCAAATGACCTGGTTCCGGCGCGAAAACGCGGTGCACTGGCTGGCGGGCTTTGGGGACGATGAGAAGATTCAGCGGGAGGCGCTCAACATCGTGCGCGGCGAATTGACCGGGGTGGTATCCGGCGCGAATGGAATCGACGTATAATGAAACTGACGATGAAAGTTCCCTCTATACGGCGCGGATTTAGCGCTGGATCGCCTCTGACCCTCCCATGAAAACGCAGCATGATACCAACGTTTCGGAACGCGTCTTGTTGGTGGGCGTGGGATGGAAGCGTGCCCCGCGTTTTCCCGGAATGCCGGTGGGCGAGTCCGGTCGCGAATCGTTGGCCGAGCTCGTGGAATTGGCCCGTAGCGCCGGAGCGGAAATTACTGGCACGATTTTCCAATTACGAGACACCGCCGATCCCGCAACACTCGTAGGGCGAGGCAAGCTGGACGAAATTCGGGCTGAAGCGACCGCCCGTAGGGCTCCGCTGATTATATTCGACAGCGAACTCACGCCGGTGCAGCAGCGGAATATCGAAGAAGCGACGGAGCGGCGAGTCATCGATCGAACCCAGTTAATCTTGGACATTTTTGCCAAACACGCACGCAGCCGCGAAGGCCAATTGCAGGTGGAATTGGCGCAGTTGAATTACATGCTGCCGCGGCTCACCGGGCGAGGCACGCAGATGTCCCGGCTAGGTGGCAAAAGTGGCGGGGGCGGAGCGGGAGGGGCAGGAGGCGGAGCCGGTCGAATTGGCGTCCGCGGCCCCGGTGAAAAGAAATTAGAGACCGACCGCAGGCGCATCCGCGATCGTGTCAGGAAAATACAAGACAGCATCGACGAGGTGCGGCAACAGCGAGCGCTGCGGAGGGAAGCGCGAAACGCGGTGCCCTTGGGAACCGTTTCCCTGGTGGGCTACACCAATGCGGGGAAGTCCACGCTGTTTAACGCATTGAGCCGGGCGGAAGTGGTGGTTTCGCCCAAAATGTTCGCGACGCTGGATCCGACCATCCGTGCGCTGCGGTTGCCTTCGAACCGCCGAATTTTGGTTTCCGACACGGTGGGTTTCATCCGCGCATTGCCAAAAGGATTGCTGACCGCGTTTCGCGCCACGCTGGAAGAAGTGCAGGAATCCGCATTGATCCTGCAAGTGAGCGATATTTCCAATCCCTACCATGAGGAGCTGGAACAGGAAGTAGAAAAAATTATCGGTGAAATTGGGGTAATGGAAAGGCCGCGGATCCGTGTGTTCAATAAGATTGACCGGCTGTCTGCGGAGCAACGGGAAGAACTGACCGCAGCATGGCCTCGCGCTAACAATGGGGAAGAACCACCGGTATTCGTTTCGGCGTTGGCCGGAGAAGGATTGGAAGAATTGCTGAAGCGGGTCGATGCGGCGTTGCCGGTTGATCCGCTGGTGAAGCTGTCGCTGCACATGCCGCTCACCGAAGGGCGCTCGCTGGCAATGATTCATGCCCTCGGCAAGGTGATTCATTCGCGGGTAAACGATTCTCACATGGATTTGGAAGCGGAAGTGCCCGAGACGGTGGCGCGGCGTTTGAAGCTAAAGGAATTCGAGTCCAAGGAAACTTTGGGCAGTCAGGTTTCGTACAATTAAGCAGGAGGCAAGATCATGGCCGCGTTTTTCCTGTGGTGCATCTTATTGGTGGTGTGTTGGCCGATCGCGCTGCTGGCGCTGGTGCTATACCCCGTTGTTTGGTTGCTGCTGTTGCCCTTGCGAATTCTGGGAATCGCGGTGACTGGTGTTTTTGAGTTGCTGCGCGCGATTCTGTTCCTTCCGGTCCGCATTTTGCGCGGGCCACACGCGATTTAGGGCCTGGAAAATCGGGATCGGGTAACTTCCGAGTAATTCATCGAAAAAGCCGCAAATATTAACAGAATGTGATAGGAAATCGGCGCGAATGGGACACTGCGGGCACTGGGACAACCTGTGGAAAACGCTGTGGAAACCCACGGCCTGGAGATTAACCACACCGGAAAATTTTCCCTCCAGCATTTCCTGTAGAATATTTTTCCTCCTCTATGTACAACAAAATAAAGTCGTTAGTGAGTCCATTTGATTCGGCAAGCCTAAATGTGAGCGCTGATTTGAAGCCTCCCCGTTTTTTGGATTTGCACAGCTTTGCAGCAGCCAGTGTTACGAAAGAGTACCCACTCCGTTAGAACGCCCCGTCCCACTTGATTACCCCGAAGTACCCGATTCAGTCGCCAAAGGGCCACATTGACGCTCGGGATTACGCGGACTATAGTGAGCCGAGCGCCTAAAAAGGAGAGCAACACCCCCGCCGACTGCGCCATCTATGAACCTTCCCAACGGATTGACGTTGCTGCGGATATTCATCGTTCCCCTGCTCATCGTGGTCTTGCTGACCCGCACCCCCAACTTCGAAGTAGGCGGCTTTCCCATGCATTTCGAATTTTGGGGCGTGGTGATCCTGCTGATTGCAGCGGCTACGGACTGGGCGGACGGATTTTTCGCGCGGCGGAGGTCGCAGGTAACTACCCTCGGGATCCTGCTGGATCCTATTGCCGACAAGTTGCTGATCTGCGCGGCCTTCATTTCATTGGTGGACATGCACCTTGCCAAGGCGTGGATGGTGGTAATTATCATCGGCCGGGAATTGGTGATCCTGGGATTGCGGAACATTGCGTCGGCCGAAGGATTCACCATCGCGGCGTCGACCCTGGGCAAAACCAAAATGGTGCTGCAAGTGTGCGCCGCAGCGGTGCTGATTTACGGCGCGAGACATCCTTCGTTGCGAACTTTGGGGCTGGTGCTGCTGTGGCTGGTGGTTATCAGCGCCCTCGTCTCGGCGGCGCAGTACTTTTACCGGTTTTGGACGCAACTGGACGACCGCGTAAAAGAACGGCGCAAATTGAGCCTTATGGAAGTACATAAGAAACCTCAGGATGCATTGCCTCTCTGAGACCGACCCGGAAAGCATCCTGGAGTTGGCGCGCCAGGCTGTAGTGGAGGCTGTCTCTTATAAGCGCCTGCTCCAATCGATTCCAAATACGGAAATCTTCGACCGCCGATGCGGAGTTTTCGTGACATTGCACGTGCGCGGAAAACTGCACGGCTGCATTGGCGTGATCGAAGCAAAGGAGCCACTGGGGCAGAGCATCGTGAGGTGCGCAACAGGCGCGGCACTGGACGATCCGCGCTTCAGCCCAATGCAGGTGCAGGATTTGCAGGACATGACCATCGAGGTATCCCTCCTGTCGCCATTGCAGCGCATTCATCCCGCCGAGATCGAAATTGGGAAGCACGGATTGCTGGTGGAACACGGCATCCGGCGCGGCCTGCTGTTGCCCCAGGTAGCCGTCGAACACAAATTGGCACCGGAGCAGTTTCTGGCGGAAACCTGTCACAAAGCCGGTTTGCCAACGGATGCCTGGAAAGCCGCGGACACACAAATCTACGGATTTACCTGCGAGATCTTGCGACCACAAACATAGAGTCCGTTTGTCGACCTGTAAGTGCGCCCGGCATTGAAGTTGGTCGCAGAAAAAAGCTGGAAAGAAAAAGCCCGCGCCGAAGAGACGACGCGGGCAGAAGAGCGTAGATACCGGCGATTACTCGATTTCGGCGTAATCCCCGGCGTTCAGTACGGTCTGGCTCAACGTGATGTACAGCGTTGAGGAATTAGGGCTGACGTTCAGGACAATACCTTCGCCCAGAATTTCCCTCGGCAGGTCATTCCACTTATAAGCCACGGGTGTGCTACCGAATCCGTACATCTTGTACTGGTAATCGTCGAAATTCGAAGCGGCCTCGACATTGCCACCCTGATAGCGGAAGACCCGCATGTAGTCGCCGACTTTCACGCCCTGATTGGTGCCGAGATTGACGTATACGGTCTGGAATTTTCCGTAAACCTGCCCAAAATCCTTACCAAACACAAGCATCCCGACCGGCTTGCCACTGGCGGGAGCGAAGTGATCGAATTGTTCGGCAGCCTTATAGGGTGGTAACGGACGTTCCTGCCAGGGACGGATGAGGTCGCCACGTTGGAGATAATTGCACGCGAAACTGACTTCCGCGACAGACACGTTGGGTTGCACATTGACTACGGTAAGTTGGCCAGTGTCTTCGTAGAATGTGCCCATCGCTTTCGAGAGCTTGTTCTGCCATTTGAACCACTGGACGTCCATGGGATCTGTTTCCGGGCGGAAGACCGAATAGCGATCGCCGACATGCACTCCCTGCTTGGACCCTTTGCTGATATAAACGTAGTCGCGAAGATTGAAGACAATTTTCGAGGCGGCCCCTTCTCCGGAGATGAGACGCGCGTCTTCGCCGCCTCGGTCGGAGGTCACGAAATTCGAGCAATAGACTGCGGAATAATCCGGGGTGGTCGCGGCGGCGACCGCTTGGGTGGAAGACACAACTTGTGACTGTGGGCTTTGCGTCCAGGCGCTGGCACCCGCGAGTAACATGCCGAGACCTATACCTGCTACGATTACGCGCATTAGAATGCTCCTTCGAGTCACGCCAAAAAAGGGCCGTGCGGGGACTGCATAACTCGAAGCTAACAAGCGTATTGGGGCGCGTCAACAAATTGGCTAAGGCCACTTTACACTTTAGGTAAGGCATGCTATTGGGCTTGTTTTCAGAGAGTTGGGAGCGAGTTTTGATATGAGCGCGTTCGGAACGGGAGTCGCTCGGCTGTGCGCAGTAGTGGCCACACCCAATGCATCAGAATTTCAGCGGTTGGTGCGCTCTGCCTTGCGGCAAACCCCCACCGTGGAACTCCGCCTGGACTGGCTGGCGAGTGACCACGAGCGGCTCAAGGTGCTGCGATGGCTGAAGCGATTCGCTCCCAAGAACGCTGTTTTTGTCGCCACCTGCCGGCGAAGAATCGGGGGTGGGGAATTTGCCGGAGGGGCGGAAGCGGAATTGTTTTGGTTACGAAAGGCCAAGGAAGCGGGTTGCCTCTGGTGTGATCTGGAGATCGAAACCTTGCGCGAGTTGCCGGGTAAAACGGCGGAGGGATACGCCCTGCCGCCCAAGGTGCTGCTCTCCATCCACGATTTTCGGCGCACCCCGGAGCTGCCTTCAAAACTGAAAATCGCGGCACGCGACGGAGTCGATGCGGTTAAGGTAGCCGCAATGTCCCGCAAGCTATCGGACAGCACGCGGCTGCTGCGCTTGGCACGCGGAAGCTCAAAAGTCGTGGCTGTGCCGATGGGAGAGATCGGTTTGCCGGGGAGGATACTCGCGCTGCGCCAGGGCAGTGCTTTGTTGTACGCGCCCGTGGCCGCTGCGACCGCACCGGGACAAGTGAATCTGCGCGACTTGAAGGAACTTTATTGCGCGCATACGTTGACCTCAAAAACGCGAGTGTACGGCGTAATTGGAAATCCCATTGGTCACTCGCTGTCGCCCTTGCTGCACAATACTGGTTACGTCGCCGCGAGGAAAGACGCCGTATTCCTGCCGTTCCTGGTCGAGCAATTGGCCGAATTTCTGAAAGTTGGGCGCGAGTTTGGCGTTGCCGGGTTCTGCGTGACCATTCCGTACAAACAGAAAATTTTCAAATACTTGGACGCATGCGATCCCCTGGCGGAAGACATTGGCGCCGTGAATACCGTGACCGTGCGGGCTAACGGAACATTAGTTGGCACCAACACAGATTATTTGGGCGTGCTGCGGGCGTTCGAAGGCAAGCTGAACTTGAAAGCCAGCCGTGTCCTGATTTTTGGAGCAGGTGGCGCTGCGCGCGCGGCCGCGTTTGCCATGGCGAAAGCTGGCGCGGACATTTTGGTGTGTGCGCGCCGAGAGCAGGCAGCGAAGGAGTTGGCGCGGGCTGTGCGTGGAGGCGTGGTCAAACGCGCCGCGCTGCGTAATGAAAAATTTGATGCCATCCTGAATACCACGCCAATCGGGATGCACCCGCACGCGGGAAGTTCGCCATTGGAACCGGCCGAACTGAATTGCAAGCTGGTTGTGGATCTCGTCTACCGGCCATTGCGGACAAAACTGCTGCGACTGGCGGCGGCGCGAAGAATCCGAACTGTTTCTGGTGTGGAGATATTTTTGGCGCAAGGAATTGCCCAATGGGAGCTGTGGATGGGCAGCCGCGCGCCGGAAGCGGCCATGCGTAGCGCCATCATGAAAACATTACGAGCCGAAGAACGAGCCGAATCGTAGAAATTTCCTGCTCACGCCATTCCAGCGCACTCCACGCGGTATAATTCTCAATCTTAACCAGCGGTCCAAAGTGAACTGATGATCCAGCCTTCGTTTCGAGAATTTCAAAAGCTTGCCAAGCAGGGGAATTTGATCCCTGTGTATGACGTGTTCTCGGCCGATTTGCTGACGCCGGTGAGTGCTTATTTGCGTTTAGCGCAGGGAGCCCGTTATTCGTTTTTGCTGGAGAGCGTGGAAGGCGGAGAAAAAATCGCGCGGTACACCTTCGCGGGCGCAAATCCTGAAGAAGTGTTCCGGTATGCGGGCGGCGCATGTGTCTTGGAAAGTCGCGACAGGATGATTTGGGAAGAGTGCGATCCGATTTCCTTCTTGCGTGCGCACATTGCCAAATTCCAGCCGGTGCGTGTGCCGGGATTGCCCCCGCTGGTTGCCGGAGCAATTGGCTACTTCAGCTACGACATGGTGCGACTGATCGAGCGGTTGCCTAAACGTCTGCGGGACGACATCGGCCTGTACGATGCCATGTTGATGTTTTATCGGGGCTTGATTGCATTCGATCACGTGCAGCACCGGTTGTGGATCGTTCGCAATGTGTACACCGAGGGCGCCGGTAGTTTGCGTGGAAAGTACAACGCCGCGGTAAAAGGCATTCGGCAGACCCGGGAATTGTTGCAAACTCCCGTGGATGGCGAGAAACCGAGAACGGCGGCAAACTCGCCTGGGCAAACAGTAAAGCTCAAATCGAATTTTGCGCGCAAAGAGTACCAGCAAGCCGTACGCAAAGTGAAGCGATATATCCGGGCCGGAGACATTTTCCAGGCCGTAATCAGCCAACGTTTTTCGGGCAAGACCAAGGCGGCGCCATTCGATGTGTATCGTGAACTTCGCGCGCTCAATCCCTCTCCCTATCTGTTTTACCTGCAAATGAACGACGTGCATATTGTGGGCAGTTCCCCGGAGATGCTCGTCAAAGTGCAAGGCAAAGACGTGTTGTACCGGCCCATAGCGGGCACGCGTTGGCGCGGCAGGGACGAAGCCGAGGATCTCCGCCTGGAACAGGAGATGCTGGCAAGCGAAAAGGAACGGGCGGAGCACATCATGTTGGTGGACTTGGGGAGAAATGACCTGGGACGTGTCTGCGAATACGGTAGCGTAAAAGTGGAAAAGCTTATGACCGTGGAACGCTATTCACACGTGATGCACCTGGTCTCCAGCCTGCGCGGTACGTTGCGCGAAGATCTGGACTGCTTCGATGCGCTGATGTCCTGCTTCCCGGCGGGTACCGTCTCTGGTGCGCCGAAAGTACGCGCCATGGAGATCATTGAGGAATTGGAGAAGACCCGCAGAGGAATTTACGCGGGCGGGATTCTGTACCTGGACTTCGCCGGCAATCTGGACTCGTGCATCGCGTTGCGCACCATGGTCATCAAGAATGGTGTGGCCCATGTGCAAGCGGGCGGAGGGATCGTGGCAGATTCCACTCCGCAGGGCGAGTTCGAAGAATCGGTGAACAAGTCCAAGGCGTTGCTGGGGGCGCTGGAATCCGCACCTAGGGCGAAGAAGGCTGAGAGCGCGAGCCGGAAACTATGATCCTGCTGCTCGATAACTACGATTCGTTTACCTACAACCTCGCCCAATATTTGGGCGAACTGGGCTGCACCCTCGAGGTTCATCGTAACGACAAAATCTCCGTCGAAGACATTGTACGGCGTAAGCCCGAACGCATCGTCATCTCACCCGGTCCCTGCACGCCACAAGAAGCGGGCATTTCCATTGAGCTCATTCAAAAACTTGCAGGGAAATTTCCGATTCTAGGCGTGTGCCTGGGGCATCAGGCGATTGGGGCCGCCTTTGGCGGGAAAATCATTCGAACGCCGAAACTCTTCCACGGAAAAACCAGCCAGATTACCCACGACGGCAAGGGCATTTTCCGCGGAGTGCCGAATCCATTCACTGCGACGCGCTATCACTCCCTGATTGTGGAGCGCAAATCGCTCCCTCGATCTCTGCGGGTCACCGCGGAGACCCGCGACGGCGTCATCATGGGGGTTCGTCACCGGAAATGGAAGATAGAGGGGGTGCAGTTCCATCCGGAATCGGTGCTGACCGAGTCTGGGAAACAGATTTTGAAGAACTTCCTCGCGCTGTGAATCTGGAACGCGACGGTTCGGGCTTGCAGTCGTTGCCGATCTCCGGTTCCGAAATGGAACTGACCAACGCAGGCCAACCACCTCTAATTTATTCAATAATTACTAACATTGATTAATAACTAACACAAGCGTAGTGTGAGCTGCATGGGTTACCTCCATCGCCCAGCCCTGGAGGTTTACATGCCGTATCGTCGCGTGTGGTTGGCAATCACTGTCGTTTTCACTCTGACATTCCCCGCGGTAGTTGCATTCGGCGGTCATTCGGCCCTGGGCGTCCTGACGCTGGCGACTCACGCGCATTTGGACCAAGCCACAGCGTTTCCGGGCCTGTCCGTATTCGAGGGGGAGCGCCTCTCCACTGAAGCCGGAGGGCACCTGAGCGTACAGGTCGGGCATTCGACGCTCAGTCTTCCAGGGAAAACGGAACTGGTATTAATCCCGATTACCGGCGGGGTGCATGTCGATATGGACGGCGGGTCTGTGCATTTTTCCACCGCGGACAAGGAAGTTGTCGAAGTGCATGCCCTGGATGCGATCACGCGTCCGGCAAGTCCGCGGTCAACGCAGGCATCGGTCACGATTCTCGGCGCAAATGTGCTGCAGGTTGCGGCCGAATACGGCACTCTGAGTTTTGACTATAGGGAGGAAGACCGCCTTCTGCCTGCGGGCCAAATTTATTGCATTTACTTGGACGATTCTGATGGCACTGGAGGCGCTTCGGTGAATGGAACACGGAAACCGGGCAGCGCCAGTAAGGTGAGCTATTTCTTGGTCGGAGCAGGAATGGGCGGAGTCGCATGGGGCATCCAGGATGCACTGCGGCCAAGGCACGAACCCATCAGTCCCGCGAAGCCATAAGCCTCTGCGATATTCGGCTTCGATGAAAACGCCTTTCGCGTCATTCCGAGTGAAGCGAGAAATCTCTCTTTGATCGTGGCCTTGACCTTGGACGTTCGCAGCAATTGCCACAACGCCGTTAGTCGTTCGTGAAACTTCGCAATCGCTCTAGTTTTCCGAGTGCCGCACTCGACGAGAGTGCCTGGTCCGCCAACTGGACCCCTTCGCGAAAATCTTCGGCCATTCCGGTTACCACAAGAGCAGCGGCGGCATTCATGAGCACGACGTTTCGCCGTTCTCCAGTTTCGCCTTCGAAAAGACTCTGAATCATTTGCGCATTTTCCTGGGGCGTTCCGCCACGAAGTGTTTCCAGTGGGGCCGGCAGCAGCCCAAAATCTCCCGGCGTCAGGATGAAGCGTGTAATCGCGCCGTCGCGTACTTCCGCCACCTGTGTTTCTCCCGCTAGGGAAATTTCGTCGAGGCCGCCAACTCCATGCACCACAAACGCCCGTTGTACTCCCAGTTCGACTAGACTTTCCGCCACTAGGTCGATTAGGTCAGGAGAAAACACGCCCAGTATCTGTGAGTGGGCGCCAGCCGGATTCGTCAGCGGTCCCAGTAGATTGAAAATCGTGCGCGTGCCAATCTGCTTGCGAGCGGCAGTAGCGTGTCGCGTGGCCGAATGAGCTGCGGGCGCGAACAGAAATCCGATTCCAACTTCGCGAATCGCCCGGCCAGCTTGCTCCAGGGGTAAGTCGATTCGAATGCCCAGCGCTTCCAGAACGTCGGCCGAACCGCTACGCGAGCTGACCGAGCGATTGCCGTGCTTGGCTACATGCGCGCCCGCCGCCGCTGCCACGAACGCAGCAGCTGTGGAGATGTTGAACGTGCCACATCCATCGCCACCCGTGCCGCATGTATCGACCATATGCGCTGGCCGCTCCGCCTCCGTGGCGAATACTGGCGCGGCATGGCGGCGCATTACCCGCGCGAACGCTCCGAGTTCAGCAGCACTCACCCGGCGTTGGTTCAACGCCACAAGCAGGCGCACGATTTCTGGAGTCTCGACGCGGCCGGAAAGAAGCTCTTCCATCAGGGTTTCGGCTTCCCCTCGGGTGAGCATCTCCAGGCGCTCCGTCTTGTGAATGAGTTGGACAGTAGAATTCATTCAGTTGTCACAGACCAGGCGGTCGCTCAACCTTGCCGGAGATGCGGCTCTCAAGTAAACTTGATTGTTTTATGAGCCTCAAATTCTAACATCTGTGCACCGTCCCATCGTCGCACAGGATGTCGGCCCCGGCAGCTCGGGCCCCGAAAAAAAGGCAGAACCTCAAATGAAAATTCATGAATACCAAGCTAAAGCTATCCTTTCGCGCTACGGTGTCACTACCCCGCGGGGCGAGGTGGCTTATACCAAGGAAGAAGCGCGTGAAGCGGCTCAGCGCCTGAAGTCGCCCATCGTGGTGGTCAAAGCGCAGATTCATGCCGGTGGCCGCGGCAAAGGCGGCGGCGTGAAGCTGGCCCGGTCCGCGGATGAAGCGGCCGAGATCGCTTCGCACATCTTGGGAATGAATCTGGTGACCGCTCAAACCGGTCCGCAGGGGCGCACCGTGAAGCGCCTGCTGATCGAAGAAGGACTGGACATCAAGCGGGAGCTCTATCTGGGCCTGCTGATCGATCGCGAATCCGGTCGCCCAGTGTTTATGGCCAGTTCTGCCGGCGGTATGGAAATCGAACAGGTAGCGAAAGAAAATCCAAACGCGATTCTTCGCGAGAAGATTCATCCTGCGGTTGGCTTGCAGCCGTATCAAGCCCGCAAAATCGCATTCGGACTGGGACTTACGGGCGAACAAGTAACCGCCGCGACGCCGTTCCTGCAGGCACTCTATCGTGCCTTCGTGGATACAGACGCATCACTGCTCGAAATCAATCCCTGCGTCTTGACGGGCGACGGCAAGCTTGTAGCCCTGGACGCCAAAATGACTTTCGATGACAACGGCTTGTTTCGGCACAAGGACCTCAGGGAGTTGCGCGATTTGGATGAGGAAGATCCGTTGGAAGTGGAAGCGTCCAAATACGGCCTGAATTACATCAAGCTGGATGGCTCCGTCGCTTGTATGGTGAACGGCGCCGGTCTGGCCATGGCCACAATGGACATCATCAAATATGCCGGTGGCTCGCCCGCGAATTTCCTGGATGTCGGCGGTGGCGCTTCCGCGGACCAGGTGAAAAACGCATTTGGAATACTGCTGAGCGATCCAGCGGTGAAAGCGGTGTTCATCAATATTTTTGGCGGCATCCTGCGGTGCGATGTTCTGGCCACTGGTGTAGTAGCCGCAGCCAAGGACCTGCAGGTCAAGGTGCCGATTGTCGTGCGCATGGAGGGCACCAACGTCGAGCAGGGGCGGCGAATCCTGCGGGAAAGCGGCTTGAATTTTACGATCGCAGACGGAATGAAAGACGGAGCGCAGAAAGTCGTCAGCTTGGCGAAGGCTTAATTACATGAGGGAAGTTGAGGAAGTAAGGGATGGAAATGAGGCACAGGAGGCAGAGGAGAAACCGCGCGTCGGTCCGATCAAGCGCTGTGCGGATTTGCTGGTGTACCGGCAGTCGTATCAATCGGCGCTGCAGGTTTCGCAGTTGACGAAGAACCTCCCGCGCGAGGAGCGGTTCGAACTTGGCCGGCAGTTGCGGCGCAGTGCGCGTTCTGTACCGGCCAATGTGGTGGAAGGATGGACGAAGCGAACCTCCGCTGCTGATTTCAAACGGCACTTGGTAATCGCCGCCGGAGAAGCCGCGGAATGCGAATTCTGGATCAGACTGGCTGTCGATGAAGGGCTAGTTTCGAAAAATGCAGCTCAGCCGATACTGACGGATTACGGGAAATTAGGATTTATGATTCACAATCTTTGGAAGGAGTGGAGGAAGTTGTAGATACGGGGGTAATCCTTTACCTCCTTCATCTCATGTACTTCCTTAACCTCGAAACATGAGCATCTTGGTAAATGAGAAGACTCGAGTGCTGGTTCAAGGCTTCACCGGGCGCGAAGGAACTTTTCACGCGCAGCAGATGATTGAGTACGGCACCAATGTGGTAGGTGGCGTGACACCAGGCAAGGGTGGCACCAAGCACTTGGAACGGCCGGTATTCAATACCGTCGCGGACGGCGTTAAGGCCACTGGGGCCGACGCTTCCGTTATTTTTGTGCCGCCACCGTATTCGGCCGATGCCATTCTCGAGGCTGCCGACGCAAAACTGTCGTTGGTAGTCTGCATCACCGAGGGCATTCCTGCCTTGGATATGGTGCGCGTAGCGGAAGTGTTGCGCGAGTCCAAGACGCGGCTGATCGGACCAAACTGCCCGGGGATTATTTCGCCGGGGAAATGCAAAATTGGAATCATGCCCGGCCGGATTCACAAGCAGGGAAACGTCGGCGTGGTGAGCCGCAGCGGAACCTTGACCTACGAGGCGGTGCATCAATTGACCCAACTGGGCATCGGCCAGTCCACGTGTATTGGAATTGGTGGCGACCCAATTATCGGCACCACCTTCTTGGACGCGATCAAGATGTTCCACGAGGACCCGGATACCCATGCGATTGTGCTGATCGGAGAGATTGGCGGGAATGCGGAAGAACGCGCCTCGGAATGGATCAAGGCGAATGTCAGAAAGCCGGTTGTTGGCTTCATTGCCGGCCAGACTGCGCCTCCGGGAAGACGCATGGGGCACGCGGGCGCCATCATCAGCGGTGGGCAGGGAACTGCGAAGGACAAGTACGCCGCGATGAAGGCGGCGGGCATTCATACGGTCGAAACCCCAGCGGATTTGGGCAGCACCGTGGCGGCCACCTTGAGTGAAGTGAGGAGATAATGAAGTAGGAAATTGGAGAGCAAATTCCTACGTCAGCTGCGCTTTCTTCTTTGATTCATCGATTCCAATGCATAAGAGGTGTACACAGTGGCGATTGAACGTACCTTTGCGATTATTAAGCCCGATGCGGTGGGCCGTGGGCAACAAGGCGAGATTCTGGCGCGCATCCACAAGGCTGGCTTTACGATTGTGGCCATCAAATCGATGCGGCTGACCAAGGAAGAAGCCGAAGGTTTTTACGCGGTTCACCGGCTACGGCCATTTTTCGCAGAGCTCACGGAATTTATGAGCTCCGGCAAAATATTTGCGATGGTGTTGCAAGCTGAGGGCGCCATCGCCAAATGGCGCGATACTATGGGCGCCACGGATCCCCGCAAAGCGGCACCGGGCACCATCCGGCACGACCTGGGCACCAGTATCGGCAACAACTGCACGCACGGGTCGGACGCGCCGGACACCGCGGCATTCGAAATTGGATACTTCTTTTCGGGACTCGAACTCATCTAGTCCCCGCTCATTTCCGCCTTCCTCCTACAGGAACCTTGGCAATCTCGCCTTCACCGTTTGTGGAGAAACCCAAATTCGTCATTCCGAACGGAGTCTGCGGAGTAAGGTACGGTTTTGCATCGCACACCTTTTCTGCCATGAATCTCTCTATGTCTGGACTCACAGTTGGCGGCAAAAGCCTTAATCGTCATTCCGAGCGAAGCGAGGAATCTCTCTTGGATCGAGTGCGGCCAGACCTTCGACAGGCCGGTTCATCCCTCGGCCTACCTGTATTCCCTTCACAACATATTTGCATCGATGAGGTAACATAAATCTCCCGCCCAGGAGGTTACTATGCCTGGAATCCGCCGTCGTGAGTTTCTGCAGCGAGTCGGTTCCTTTGCTGCCGCCGCTTGGCTTGCTCCCAAATCTCTGGCCGCGCGCTTGGCTGCTTTGCCGGGCCTCGACCGAAAACTCTCAGCCAAGGAAACCGTGACCATCGGACGAACGGGCATCCAAACGTCCTTGCTCGCGATGGGCACGGGCACGGTGGGTTCTGGCCATCATTCCAACCAGACCGCGCTCGGCCTCCAGGGATTGTCGCGCTTGCTGCAAAATGGCTACGACAACGGCCTGCGCTTTTTCGATACCGCCGATTCCTATGGCAGCCATCCTCATGTTGCCGACGCGCTGAAGCATGTGGACCGCAGCAAGGTCACGGTGATGACCAAGTCGTGGGCACGCACCGCGCCCGAAATGCGCGCGGACCTGGAACGATTTCGCCGTGAACTGAATACGGATTACCTGGACATATTTTTGATGCACTGCTTGACCGAAGGGGATTGGACCACACGTTTCCAGCCAGTGATGGACGTATTGTCCGAGGCCAAGCAGAAGGGAATTATTCGGGCGCACGGCTGCTCCTGCCACTCCATTGAAGCGTTGCGGGCCGCTGCGAAATCACCCTGGGTGGACGTCGATTTAGTCCGCATGAATCCCGTCGGCTCGCACATGGACGCCGATCCGGAAACCGTCGGCGATGTCATTCGCGAAATGCGCGCATCCGGCAAGGGCATTGTGGGCATGAAAATACTTGGCCAGGGGGATCTACGCCACAAGCAGGACGAAGCCATTCGCTATGCTCTGGGCCTGGGTACGCTGGACGCTTTCACGATTGGCGCGGAGTCCATCAACGAGCAAATGGACCTGATCAAGCGCATTTCCGTGGCCGCATAAAACACCATCCAAAGCCTACATCTGGCCGTTTGCTTCGCGCATGCGATCGATTAGACTGCGCGAATGGATCCTTTCCGTGAACTTGGCAGAACCTTATTGCTGCTGGGCGCTTTACTGGTGCTCGCCGGCGGTTTTTTCTATTTTGGCGGCAAGCTGCCTTTCCGGTTAGGGCGGTTGCCCGGCGATATCGTTCACAAGGGCGAGCACACCACATTTTATTTTCCGATTGTCACTTGTCTGTTGCTGAGCGTCGGACTCAGTTTTCTCTTCTGGCTTCTTTCACGATTCCGCAGGTGATTCCACATGGAACCGTCGTGCCCGCTGCGCTACACTTGTTCCAAATGGAGGTCCGGATGAAGGGATCAACGAAAGTTATCGAGGAATTGAACAAAGCCTTGCGCGAAGAACTCACCGCCATCAACCAGTATTTTCTACACGCGGAAATGTACGAAAACTGGGGCTATGAGCGATTGGCGGATTTTATCAAAATGCAATCGATCGGAGAGATGAAGCACGCGGAATCCCTCATGGAAAGGATTCTCTTCTTGGACGGTTCGCCAACGATGAAGCCACTCGAGTTGACCATCGGGAAAAATGTACAGGACATGTTGCAAAGCGATCTGGACCTGGAGATTGGCGCCGTGCGCGACTACAATGCCGCTATTCAGATCGCGGTGGCGGAAAAGGACAATGGTTCGCGTGATCTGTTTGTGCAACTGCTGAAAGACGAAGAAGGCCATGTGGACTGGCTGGAAGCCCAGATGCACATGATCAAAGAGCTGGGGTATGAACGTTATCTCACCATGCAGATGGGCGAGAACAAGGAAGAAGAATAGCCGCCGGGACCCGCGCTAAATGGTTCAAGTTGTGCTCGCGAAGGTCCGCCATTTTCTATGGACCAACTGCAATTTAATCTGCGACCGCAGCGCCGTATCTTCACGGTCACCGATCTGACCGCGCGCATCCGTGATCTGCTCGCGAAGAACTTCACCGACGTCATTGTCCAGGGGGAAATTTCAAACTGCCGCCCCGTGGCATCCGGCCACATTTATTTCACGCTGAAAGACGATCGCGCTCAGATTCGCTGTGTTTTCTTCAAACAGCAGCAGCGGGGAATGAAATTTCGCCCGGAAGATGGCTTGAAGGTCAGCGTGCGTGGAACCGTCAGCGTTTACGAGACCCGCGGAGAATATCAGATTTACGTCGAATCCCTGGAGCCTCTGGGGCGCGGCGCACTGCAACTCGCCTTTGAACAACTGAAGAGACGGCTGGAAGAGGAAGGGTTGTTCGACTCAGCACGCAAAAAACCATTGCCGCTATTGCCCAGCCGGATCGGTTTGATCACATCACCCACTGGGGCAGCGGTACGCGACGTGGTGCGCATCCTGACTCGGCGTTTCCCAAATGTCCATTTAACGCTCTATCCGGTCCGCGTGCAGGGCGAAGGGTCCGCGCTGCAGATAATCGAAGCCCTCGCTTATTTCAACCGCAAGGGCGCGGCCGCTGTGATTCTGCTGGTGCGTGGCGGCGGCTCGTTCGAAGACCTGTGGTCATTCAACGAAGAGTCCCTAGCACGTGCCATCGCGGGATCCACTGTTCCCATTATTTGCGGTGTTGGCCATGAAACCGACTTCACCATTGCCGATTTTGCAGCGGATGTGCGCGCTTCCACGCCTTCGGCGGCGGCTGAATTGGTGGTGCAGACCAGACGTGAACTCGACAAGCACGTCGCAGATCTGCGCGAGGCCATCCTCGGTTTAATTCGGCACCGTTTGCTGGAGCTTTGGCGGCAGGTTCATGAGTTGGCCCGGCGTCCCGGATTCCGGCGCCCGCAGGATCTGCTGCGACAGCGCAGACAACGCGCCGACGACCTGACCGCGCGCTTGGCCTCAGGCCTGCGTCTCCGACTGGATCAGTCCCGCAGGCGTTTGGCAACGGCGCAAGTTCGGCTCGCGCGGTTCGACCTGCGTGCTCGCGTGAGCGCCTTCCGGAAACGTGCTGCGGACCTGGAATCGAAGCTCGCTTTCTATCTTCGCGCGCGTCTGGAACATTCGCGGAGACACTTCGTTCTGGCGCATCTGCGAATTTCCTCGTTCGATTTTCGCCTCAGAATCGCGGCGCTGCGATTGAACGTCGAAAAACGAACCCACGATCTGGGTTCATGCGCTGGACGATTGTTACGCTTGAAGCGCGAGCATTGGCAACGGCTTACATTACAACTGCACGAGCGTAGTCCCCTTCAATTGCTCCAGCGTGGCTATGCCATTGCCACCGATGCGGCAGGGAATATCCTGCGCCATGCAGCCCAGGTTTCGATTGGTGACGAAGTCAGGCTGCAACTCCACAGGGGTCGGCTCACGACGGAAGTAAAAACCAAGGAGGGCTAGATACTTGTCAGAATTTGAGCCTGGGTCGACTAGTCTTCTTCGTCGCCCGAAACCTTGAGTACCGCCAGAAACGCTTCTTGCGGTATGTCCACCTGGCCGACCCGTTTCATGCGCCGCTTGCCTTCCTTTTGTTTCTCCAGGAGTTTTCGTTTTCGCGTGATGTCCCCGCCGTAGCACTTGGCGAGAACATTCTTGCGTATAGCCGCGACGGTTTCCCGGGCGATAACGCGGCTGCCGATTGCAGCCTGAATGGGCACTTCAAACATCTGTCGCGGAATCAATTTCCGCAATCGCGTCACCAGATCGCGTCCACGTTCAACCGAAAATTCACGATGGATGATAAGAGCCAGCGCGTCGACCGGCTCGCCTCCAACGAGAATATCCAGCTTGATCAAATCGGATTCGACATAACCGGCCAGGTGGTAATCCAGAGAAGCGTACCCGCGCGACACGCTCTTCAGCCGGTCGTAGAAATCCAGCACGATTTCATTGAGGGGCAATTCGTAAGTCAGCATCACGCGGGTAGGCGAGAGATACTCGAAATTCTTCTGCGTGCCCCTTTTGTCCTGGCACAGTTGCAGGATGCCGCCAACGGAATCGTCATTAGTGATGATCATCGCCTTGATGATCGGCTCTTCAATTTTCTCGATCTCGCCGGGATTGGGAAACTTGGCCGGGCTATCCACTTCAATGGTTTCGCCCGTCACTTTGGTGATGCGATAGCGAACGCTGGGCGCGGTGGTAATCAGGTTCAAGCCGAATTCGCGTTCCAGGCGCTCCTGCACGATCTCCAGGTGTAAGAGGCCGAGAAAGCCACAGCGGAAGCCAAAACCCAGCGCGACGGAATTTTCCGGTTCGTAGAAGAATGCAGCGTCGTTTAATTGCAGCTTGCCCAGCGCGTCGCGCAACGGTTCGTACTCATCGGCGAGCACCGGGAAAATTCCCGCAAAAACCATAGGCTTGATCGCCTCGAACCCAGGCAGAGCCGGAGCCGGTCTCGCCGCCTCGGTGACGGTGTCGCCCATGCGCGCATCGGCCACTCGTTTGATATTAGCGACAATGAACCCGACATCCCCCGCTTCCAGTTCATCGAGCGCGATCGGTTTTGGCGTAAGCGTACCTAACTGCTCCACTTCATAGACTTCATTGGTGGCCACCAGGCGAATCTTCATGCGCTTGCTGATGCGACCTTCCATCACCCGCACAAGAACCACCGCTCCGCGATAAATATCGAACCAGGAATCAAAGATCAGCGCCTGGCATGGATTGTCCGCACTGCCCTTGGGCGGCGGTACGCGTTGCACAATGGCTTCCAACACATCTTCCACGCCAATCCCGCTTTTCGCGCTGATCATCAGTGCGTCCCCGGCAGGAATCGCCAACACATTTTCGATCTGCTCTTTCACGAAATCGGGCTGCGCCGCTGGAAGATCAATTTTGTTAATCACCGGCAGGATCGTCAGGTTGTGCGAGGCGGCCAAGAATGTATTCGCCACCGTCTGCGCTTCCACACCCTGACTGGCATCTACGACGAGCAGCGCGCCTTCGCAAGCGGAAAGGGCGCGGGAAACTTCGTAGGAAAAATCGACGTGGCCAGGCGTATCGATCAGGTTCAGGCGATAGGTGTTGCCGTCCTTCGCGTTGTAATGCAACCGGATGCTCTTCGCTTTAATGGTGATGCCGCGCTCGCGCTCCAGGTCCATGGAATCGAGCACTTGCTCGTGCATCTCGCGTTGCGAGAGCGCCCCGGTCATCTCCAGCAATCGATCGGCAAGCGTGGATTTGCCATGATCGATATGCGCGATGATGCAGAAATTCCGTATGAACTTCGGGTCCATTTCCCTATCCGTTCCGCCAGGATTGACCTGAGGGTTTGTGTAGAGTGTACGACGGCGCGCACTTCACCGTGGCGGAGCATATCGAACCGCCGATACCATGCCGTGTAAACGTCTAGTTTGCCACAAGTGAAACGACACGTCCGAGCGAATAGTGGAAAACCACCGGCGCATCGCCCACCCGGAAACGGCCCTTGCCCGATTCCACATTGGCCATTACCACGCGGTTTGGCGCGATTTCCTCGCCGGTATATAGTGGAGATTGGTTCGAACCACACCCGAACCAGCCAATTTCCAACAACGAAAACACTAAAGGTCAAACTGGCAGATGGCTGCGGACGTAAACAAAAATCTCGAGCGCGCCAAAAAGTTCCTCGAAAAAAATCGATTCGAGGACGCCATCGAAGCGTACCTTGCCGTATTGCAGGAGGTGCCGCAAAACGTCGAAGCCGCGCAAATGCTGGGCGATTTGTACACCCGGCTCGACTACCCGGATCGCGCAGCGGTGTACTACGGCCACCTGTTCGAATTGCTGGTGGATCCGCGAGACGAATCCAAGGCGATGGCCATCTACAATCGCTTCCTGCGAAATTCCATTGCGCCGCAACCGCCCGAACGTATTGCCCGCTATGCCTTCTTGCAGCAAAAGCAGAACCATCCGGACGAAGCAATCGATCAGTACATTAAGGCTGCGGAACTCTTCAGCCAGGCGAATCGCATGGAAGACGCGCTGTTCTGCTGGGAGCGCACCGCCCAACTGGAGCCGGACAATTTAAACCGCCAATTGAAAGTCGCGGAAACCGCCGCTCAATTGGGGAAAAATTCTCTCGCCGCCCGGTCTTTTCTGCGCGCAGGGTCTTTAGCCGCGGGAGCCGGATCCGCGAAAGAAGCGCTGAAGCTTTTTGGGCGGGCGTACGCCCTGGCTCCCCAAGAACGCAGCGTTGCGCTTCTTTATGCGGATGCCAAGCTGCACAACGGCGAAGCTGCGGAAGCGGCAGCGCTGTTAGAACCTTTTGCCGCCAATGAAACCGACACCGCGTTCCAGGAAACGTTTGCGGATGCGTTGCAGCAGGCCGGTCAACTGGACCGGGCTCGTAGCATACTGGAGCGTTTGCTGCGTGAGAAAAATGAAGGTAGCACCCGCTTGTTCAGTCTGGCCGATGCCTTCGCGGACGCCGGGCAGGAAACCAAGTGCGTGGAAATTCTCCAAACTTTGAAGCGCAGGATGTTTGCCGACAAAAAGCAAAACGAATTTACGACCCAGGTCGAAGAACTTGGGGCTAAGCACCCGGAATCCTTACCCGTATTGGAATTTTGGGCAGCTCTTTATAACGAATTGAACCGGGAATCGCAATATTTCGAGGTTTTGATCCGATTGTTCGACGCCAACTTCAATTCTGGCAGCTTTCAGAAGGCCAGTGAGGTGTTAGAGCGCCTCGTGGACATCGATTCTTACGACTACCGCAACCAGGAGCGGTTAGAAAAGTTGCGCGGGCGTGCCGAAGAAGTATTTCTAAAACGGATTGCCGGGCGCATGGCCAGAACCGCTACGATCGCCCAGAACCCCGCGACAACGCCCAAAACTGCAACCAGCCAGGAGATGGCTCCCGACGCTGCAGTAACGGAAGAAGGAAAAAAGCAGCAAGCCTTGGAAGATTTGATCGTGCAGACGGAAATCTTTCTGCAATATTCCCTGCAAAGCAAAGCGGTAGAGCGGTTGCAAAAGATTGCTGCGATGTTTCCGGGAGAAGAAGATCGCAATCCTCGTTTGCATGGGCTATATCAGATGGCCAATTGGTGGCCCAAGGCGCAAGCGAAATCGGAGCCCCCCGGAAAAATTCCGACCGTGCCCGTAGTCGAGGCACAACCGGCTCCGCCGACCGGCCGTACGGGCACGTACACTGCGGAAACTCTGCGGGACCTCACCAAGATTTCTGAGATCAATCAGAAAACGTTCCGCCAGCAAACACCCCGGGCGATGCTGAACACCACCGTCACGGAAGTCGGCACTTATCTGAAGGTGGCGCGAACTTTGGCCGTAATTGGCGGGCCGGGACGACCCCCGGAAATGGCTGCCGAATACTGTGCCCCCGGACTGAAGCCGGCCCCCGGATCGCAAGTTGTGCTGTTATTGGCGCAGATGGAAAAAGCAGTGCCCGACGAGTTGGGTGGACTGGTGGTAGATGCTACGGAAGGTTCGATCCTCGCGGAATTGGGATTAGAAACGGCCTTAGGCGTGATGCTGGCGGATAAGGAAACGCAATCCCCCGCGGCCATGCTCATCGTGGGCCAGTCGACGCCCCACAGGTGGAAATCCAATCAAACCTATTTCCTTCAGGCCATCGGCGACCAAATGCTGATGAGCGTGAGCCACACTCGCTTGCGCACGCTGGTGCGGCGCATGGGAGTCTCTGACGATCGCACCGGCCTGCTGAGTCGCAGCTCGTATGTCGGTTGCCTGCTGAACGAAGCGGATCGCGCCCGCACCCAGGGTACCTCGCTGTCGTTGGCCATTTTGCAGATCGATCGCGGTTCGGAAATGCTGCGGCAGCAGGGCGAAGCGCCGCTGGAAAAATTTCTGGAGCAACTGGCGCGCTCGTTGCAGCCGATGGTTCGCCAAAACGATATGGCCGTGAAATATACTTCATGGGCGCTGGCCTTCATCCTGCCGGACACGACCAGTTCTGGCGCGCAGAACCTAGTGGAAAAATTGCGGCGCGCAGCAGCGGGAGTGCGTCCTCCATGGGATGCCACGCAAATTACTTTGAGTGCCGCGATCGTAGAGGCTGTGGCGCGGCAGGACTACGAGAGCGAAGATATTGTGACCGACCTGATCAATCGCGCGGAATTCACAGTGGACGAAGCCCGCAAGCTCGGCGGGGACACCGTGGTGGTGGCGGAGCCCGCGAAACATTGAGATCCGCCTCGCAGAGCTTTCGAATCTGTCAGCGCGACTTTCCCAAGATTTTTCGCATCTAACATCAGGCTTCAAACAAGCGAGGACCGTTATGTTTCCCACGGATGTTGTGATTGTTGCTGGTGCTCGCACGGCGATGGCGCGTTACACCGGCGTTTTCTCGGAGGTGTCCGCCATCGAACTCGGAGCACACGCGGCTAAGGGAGCTGTGGCTCGCTCTGGCGTTGATCCCTCGGAATTCGATCACGTTGTGTTTGGCAACGTGCTCCAGACCAGTGCGGATGCGATTTATGGCGCGCGTCATGTCGGATTGAAGGCGGGTCTGAAGGTGGAAACTCCGGCCGTTACGGTCAATCGGCTGTGTGGCTCAGGGATTGAAGCGATTGCCCAGGCGGCCCAACGGCTATTACTCGGCGAAGCGAACATGGTATTGGCGGGAGGGATGGAAAATATGACCCAAGCCCCGTTCGTGATTCGTGGTGCGCGCACGGGCCTCAAGCTAGGTACGGGCGCGCTGGAAGATTTTCTGTTCGTCGGCTTGACGGACTCTTACTGCGGATTGCCCATGGCCGTAACCGCGGAAAACTTGGCGGCGCAGACTGGGATCACTCGCGAAGATGCGGACAAATACGCGCTACGCAGCCAACAGGCAGCGGACGCAGCCGCAAAAGCGGGTGTGTTCAAGGAAGAAATCGTGCCCGTGGAAGTGAAGCAGGGAAAGAAATCGATCGTGGTGACTGAGGACGATCATAGACGCCCAGAAACCACCTTGGAAACTCTGGCGAAATTGCCTCCTTCGTTTCAAAAAGACGGAGTCGTTACTGCGGGAAACGCCAGCGGAATTGTGGATGGCGCCGCGGCGGTGGTGGTGACTCGCGAAAAGACGGCAAAAGAGCGTGGGCTGAAACCCTTGGGAAGAATTATTTCGTGGGCGGCAGTAGGCGTGGACCCCAGTATTATGGGGATTGGACCAGTGCCTTCTACCCGCAAGGCGCTGCAATTCGCTGGATTGAAGCTGGAGCAAATCGACCGCATTGAAGTAAACGAAGCCTTCGCGCCACAATATTTGGCGGTCGAAAAAGAACTCGGTTTGTGCCGCGACAAAACCAATGTGAACGGCGGTGCCATTGCGCTAGGACATCCCCTCGCCGCTTCCGGCACCCGCCTGGTGATCACCGTGCTCAACGAGTTGCGGCGCAAGGGCCTGAAATATGGGCTGGCTACGGCGTGCATCGGTGGCGGCCAGGGGATTGCCATGATTCTGGAAGCGGCGTGACCCGCACGCTACACGTACCGGCAGTCTTTGGTAGACTTTGACGGGTAATCATTTCCCGCCGGATCCGAAGATTCTTCTGATGTGAGGCAAGGATGGCGATTCAGAAAGTCGGAGTTGTTGGGTGTGGTTTGATGGGTTCAGGGATCGCGCAAGTGAGTGCGCAGGCCGGATTCCAGACCGTGGTGCGGGAAGTCACTCCGGAGCTGGTAGAAAAAGGCCTGAAGGGAATCGACAAAAACCTGGCGCGCCTGCTGGAGAAAAACACAATAACCGAGCAAGCCAAGAACGATATCCGCAGCCGCCTGAAAGGAAGCACCTCGCTCGACGATTTGAAGGATTGCGATTTAATCGTGGAAGCGATCATCGAGCAACTTCCTGCAAAGCGCGAACTATTTTCCGCGCTCGATGCTGTCTGCCCCCCTCACACCATATTTGCCAGCAACACCTCGTCGCTGACGATCACAGAAATTGCCGCCGCTACCAAAAGGCCTCAACGATTCGTCGGTCTGCACTTCTTCAATCCAGTGCCGATCATGAAATTGGTCGAAGTGGTAAAGACTATTGCCACCGATCCCGCGGTGTATGAAGAAATGGTGAGTTTCGGCGCAAAACTAGGGAAAACACCGGTGCGCGCCCACGACAGCGGCGGATTTATCGTTAACCGGCTCCTGGTTCCTTATCTGCTGGATGCCATTCGCGCTCTGGAAGAAGGCGTTGGTTCCGTCGTCGATATCGATAATTCCATGAAACTCGGTTGCGGCTATCCGATGGGTCCGTTCACTCTGCTGGATTTTGTCGGGCTGGATACGACCTATTACATTTCCCAAATCATGTTCGATGAGTTTAAGGAAAGGCGATTCGCCGCGCCCCCGCTGCTGAAGCGAATGGTGCTGGCGGGGTGGCACGGGAAAAAGAGCGGCCGTGGATTCTACGATTATGCGGACCCCGCCAATCCCAAACCTATGAATTTGTGAGGACCTCCTATGTCCTATGAAAATTTGCTGTACGAAAAAAAGGACGGCATCGCATACATCACGTTGAACCGTCCGAAAGTGTTAAACGCGCTAAATCGAAAAACCGTGGAGGAGTTACAGCAAGTTTTCACTGACGCGCGCGATGATGCGTCCGTGCGCGTCCTGATTCTTACAGGTTCGGGCGAGAAGGCCTTTGTGGCCGGCGCCGATATCAATGAATTGGCGCAGCAGACCCCGGCGAATGGCAAGGAATTCTCCCGGTTCGGCCAAAGTATCTTTCATCTGCTGGAGACCATCGGCAAGCCTTCGATTTGCGCCATCAACGGATTCGCGCTCGGTGGTGGCTGCGAGTTAGCATTGTGCTGTTCGATTCGCCTTGCCAGCAAAACAGCGAAGCTGGGCCAGCCCGAAGTGAAGCTCGGGATTCTGCCTGGCTATGGCGGCTCGCAACGCATCGCCCGGCTTTGTGGCAAGGGTACCGCGCACGAACTCTGCCTGACTGGAGAGATGATCACCGCGGAAGAAGCGCAACGCATCGGACTGGTGAACCACGTCTATGAACCGGCCGAATTATTGCCAGCGGCAGAGGCAATGGCCAAAAAGATCATTGAAAAAGCGCCGTTCGCCGTGAAGTACTGCATGGAAGCCATTGAACGAGGCGTGGAAATGCCGCTGGAAGAAGGACTGTTCTTGGAAGCCACGTTGTTTGGGCTTTGCTGCGCCACCGAAGACATGCGCGAAGGCACGAAGGCATTTTTGGAAAAGCGCGCAGCGCAATTTCAGGGGAAATGAGCCAGGGATGACGGAGAAACTTGAGCCGGCAAAAATAAATGGCGAAATCCACGCCGCAGGTTCGCATTTCGGCGTAGTGGTCAGCCGTTTCAATAGCTTCATCACCGAACGGCTTCTGCAAGGCGCCTTGGACGCATTGCAACGCAGTGGTGCAGGCAACAAGGATGTCGATGTGGTGCACGTGCCGGGATCCTTCGAAGTGCCTCTGACGGCCAAGAAATTGGCGCAAACCGGACGGTATGACGCGATTATCGCGATTGGGTGCATCCTACGCGGTGAAACCGCGCATTACGATTACGTTTGCTCAGAGACCGCGCGTGGTTTGCAGCTGGCACAGATGGATACCGGAGTGCCGGTGATGTTTTGCGTGCTCACGTGCGACACGCTCGAACAAGCCATCGATCGCGCCGGCCTGAAAGCCGGAAATAAAGGATTCGAGGCCGGGCTTGGTGCCATAGAAATGGCTCAGCTTTCCAAAAAATTGCGCGCCACCCCAAAACCAGCAGTTCCCGCCAAAGGACGCCGGAAATAAAGTGGCACTTCGCACCAAAAGCCGCGAATTTGCCATGCAGATGCTGTTTCAATGGGACATGAGTCAGCAGGATCCGTCGCGCCTGGAGTCCAACTTTTGGAAAAGTGCGAAAGCGGCAGCGCAGACGCGCACCTTCGCGAATCAGTTGTTCGAGGGAGCCGCGCGCGACGCCAAAGATTTGGACGAGATCATCGCCAAGCACGCGGCCAACTGGAAATTAGAACGAATTTCCGCCATTGACCGCGCCATCCTCCGCCTGGCCATGCACGAAATGCGGGCCACCGATACGCCGGCAAAAGTTGTGATCAACGAAGCAGTCGATCTGGCAAAGAAATTTTCGTCCGACGATGCGGGCGGCTTCGTAAATGGGATTCTGGATACCTATCGAAAAACGCTGAACGTGGAATAGTTCCGTCGCCGAGCGCTACGGCTCGCAATCAGGTCCGGATTACACCTTCGAAAACCTTCACCGCCGCACCGCTCACTCGAGGCGTCAGCTTTTTCCCGGATTGCGTGACCTCCACCTCGATGTGACTTGGCCGGCCCATCTCCACGCCCTGCATGATTTGGAAGGTATGTCCTGCGCCAACTTTTCCATGCTTTACCAGATATGCGCCAAGCGAGCCTGCCGCGGAACCGGTAGCGGCGTCTTCGTACAGTTCCCAGGGCGCCATGCCGCGGGCGAACACGCTGTGGTTCGAGCCGATGGTGAAGCAATACGCCAGTGCGGCTTGTTTACCCAACAGCCGTGCAAGTTCCATCATGTTCATTTGAATCTTGCCCAGCGCGCCCCGGCTTTTCAGCGGCACCATCAGGTTGTAGATTCCCGTGGACACAAACTCCGGATTCAGCATGGGATCCAGATCTGCACTCGATAGTCCCAAGGCCGCCGCCAGTTTCTTCTTGTCGATTGTCGACGGCTTGAAGGTCGCTTCTTTCTGGGTCATTGTCACGCGCTGCGGACGTCCATCCTTGAACCGAATCTCTACCGGCAGAATGCCCGCACCGGTCTGCTGCAGGACATGAACGCCGCCTTCCTGCGCCGGCACGACGCCCAGTTCTGCCAGCAGGAACCATGTGCCGATCACCGGGTGTCCCGCCAGCTTCAATTCTTCCTTCGTCGTGAAAATGCGCAGGCGTGCCAGTGCTCGGTCATCCGTCGGTTTCTGCACGAAAACCGTTTCGGAAAGATTCATCTCTCGCGCAATGGCCATCATTTGATCGTTCGAAAGCCCGTCGCCGTCGGTAATGACCGCCAAAGGGTTTCCCTGAAATCTGGTAGTGGTGAAAACGTCCAGCGTGTAATAACGATGATCCATCGTAGTGCGTTGCCATTCGCGTCGGACCGCGGGCGGATTAGATCCGTTCGAGCTGGCGAACTGTCCTTTCGTTCGTAACGTTCCCTGTGTTCAACGTCGTCCTTGGCTCCAGCAAAATCAGATGTACTTCCTCGTTGGCTACCGGTTGATGCTCCACCCCGTGAGGAACAATGATGAATTCTCCTTCATGCGCGATCGATTCGTGGTCTCGGAACTTCATGTGCAACGTGCCCTTCACCACCAGAAAAAGTTCATCCTCGTTGTCATGGTGATGCCAAACAAACTCGCCCTTCAGTTTAACCGCTTTAACCGCGAAATGATTCAACTCGCCAAGAACGCGGGGATTCCAGTAATCCTGAATCTTTCCGAATTTCTCCGCAATGTTCACAGTTTGCACGGAGCCCTCCTACAATTCCTGAATCGACGCAACCGTTGCGCGCAAAACCTTCTGGGTGGTGTTGGCACTCGCAGTCTCTGCATAAATACGCAGCAGATCTTCGGTGCCGGACGCCCTGACCATTACCCATCCAGTATCTCCAAGGTACAGCTTGATGCCATCCATGTTTTCCCGGCGCACAATGGGCCAATTCTGAAACTGCTCGAGGTTTTCACTGGAGAAGTGCTCAATCGCTTTCCGTTTTTGCGCGGACGTGACATCCAGATCGATGCGCCCGTAATGGAATTCACCGAATTCCGCGTGCAGCGCGTGAATCAGCTCGCCGAGAGATTTGCCATGCCAGGCTATGAGCTCCGCCAGCAACAGCGCCGAAACCGTGGCGTCGCGCTCCGGCAAGTACAAGCTGGTACCGATCCCGCCGCTCTCTTCCCCGCCAATCAGAATGTTCTGCTCCAGCATCAACTCGCAAATGTATTTGAACCCTATGGGTACTTCGTGAAGCTTGCGGTCGAACTTGGATGCCAGGGCATCAATCAGCTTGGTAACGGAAAAAGTCTTGGCAATCTCACCCGGGAGCTTGCGAGTGCCGATCAGATGCCACACCAGCAGGGCAAAAATCTGGTGCGGGTTCACGAAGCTGCCGTCTCTATCAATCGCGCCGATGCGGTCGCCGTCGCCGTCTGCCGCAAAGCCTGCGTCGAACTTGCCGGCTAAGACAGCTTTGCGCAACGCCTCAATGTGCGGTTCGATGGGTTCCGGATGAACCCCGCCGAAGCGCGGATCGCGCGTGCCCCGTATTTCTTCGCTGGCTATGCCATTACGCACGAACAGCTGGTGCAGCAAGCCCGCGGCAGACCCGTGCATGGGATCCACAACGAAGCGAAATTTCGCGTCGCGCAGGCGTTGCCAGTCCACCAACTTTTCGATGGTGTCAAGGTAAGGCGCGCGCGGATCCACGGAATGTATCAAATCCTTGCGCGCAGGGAGTGGCGCCGCTCCGTTGGACTGAACCACCGCCAATTCGTTTTCAATTTGCGCCACGATCGAAGGCAGCGCGCTGCTGCCATAACTGGCCTTGTATTTAATTCCATTCCACGTAGAGGGATTGTGGCTCGCCGTTACCACAATTCCGCCCGCGGCGTTGCGTTGCCGAACCAGCAGGGAAATGGCCGGTGTCGGACACGGTTTGTCAGTCAGCCACACTGGTGTTCCCGTGGAGCTAACCACTTCGGCAATCGCCGCCGCCACGCTGTCCGATGTGAAGCGGTGATCGTAGCCAATCAGCATGCCCTTGCGCGAGTCTTCCGCGCGCACCACGTATCGCGCAATGGCTCGGGCCACTATGCTGGCACTAGCAAGTGTGAAATCTTCGCCGATGATGCCGCGCCAACCGTCTGTTCCAAACTTTATCGCGTTCATGCACTGTGAGTATACGCGAAGCGTGCAAGCGGCTAAAAGTCTCGGTGGAGAGCGAAGAATGCGGCCGTTTTGGATCTGCGCCGCACTTACTACAACAGCTGTGTGAGTCTGCGTTGATCCATAAACTTCACGATCTTTCCGACGTCCTGGGCACGGTCGCGCGGACAAATCAGCAGCGCATCCGGCGTGTCGACCACTACCAAATCGCGAATCCCTATGGCGGCTACAAATTTCTCAGGACTCCACAGGAAGTTGCCCTCGGCATCCAGCATTTCCCCAGGCCCCGCAAGAATATTCGCGCCGGGAGTCTTTGCCAGCAGCTCGTAAACTGCAGCCCACGAACCGATGTCGCTCCACTCCACTTCTGCCGGGAGCACGAAAACGTTGCTCGCTTTCCCCCGGGCATCCGCTTCGGCGACCGCAGTTTTTTCCAGGACCGCGTAATCCACGGAGATGTTTTTCAGCCTGGAATAGATTTTCTTCAATTGCGATTCGTACTTGGGCTCTCCGATACGATGCGAAAGCCCTTCCATCGCTTCGTACGTCTCCGGAAGAAATTTCTTCAGCGCATCCAGGAATGTAGACACGCGCCAGAAAAACATTCCGGCGTTCCATTGGTACATGCCGGAGGCGACATATTCTTTAGCCGTTGCGAGTTCCGGCTTCTCAGTAAAGCGGGCAACCGGAAACACCGGAAAACCGTCGACCGAAAACGGCGGCTCCGCGCGTTCGATGTAGCCGAACCCGGTATCTGGCCGCGTGGGCGGAATCCCCAGGACCACGATGCGCCCTTGCGTTTGCGCCACCTCGAGCGCTACTCGCACGATACGTTGATAGCGCTCCGCCTGGCCGATGTAGTGATCCGCGGGCAAGACCGCCATCAGCGCGTCGCCTCTTGCTGCATGGCGAATATGAATGGCCGCGAGCGCGATGGCCGCCGCCGTATTTCGTCCGTCCGGTTCTTTTAAGACATTCCTTCGGGAGGCAGCAGGCAACTGTTTACGGAGTGCCGTGGCCTGTTCGGTATTGGTTACGCACCAGATGCGGTTGGGCGGCGCCAGCGGACGCAAGCGTTCCACGGTTTGCTGCAACATGGTTCGCTTCCCAACAATATTGATCAATTGCTTGGGAGTGCGGGTGCGGCTGCGCGGCCAGAAGCGGGTACCACGCCCTCCGGCAAGGATGACCATGTGCACGGGAAGGTTTTTATCCGCCATTAACTCACACCATCAACACTCGCGAAATGACCTGCGGTTCGTATCCCATTCGCTCCAATACCGTGTCGAGACAGTTCGTGTCCGGCACCGTAATGCGCAACAGCGATATCAGTTGTTTGGGCTGCAGCAATGCCAACGGCAGCGTCGCTGGCACGAACCATGTTTGGCCAGGGAAAACCGGGTGGCACATCTCAGAATCGTAAAGCTCGCCCTTTCCCGACAATATAACGATCAATTGAAATTCGGACGGGTCGCTTTCGATCGGCGTGGTTCGGTCGCAGTTCCAGCGCTCGGTTGCAAAAAATTCGCAGGCCGCCAACAAATGCTTGATGGCATCGGGTGAGTGCAGTGGCAGGGGTGTAATTTTGGCGCTGCGAGTGCCGTCAAAACGGGTAACCTCCAGTGCTTTCTCCAGGTGCAATTCCCGCGGTTTGCCTTGGCCATCCACTCGGCCGTAATCGTAAACCCGATACGTCAAATCCGAATATTCCTGGACCTCGCAGACGATCATCCCCGGCAAAATCGCATGCTGCGTCCCCGGCTCAACGAAATAAGTTTCACCAGCGTGCACCGTATAGCGCAGGAACAACTCTTCAACGTTTCCTTGCGCGATGCCCCGCAGAAAATCTTCTCGCGTTACTCCCGACTTCAAGCCTAACAACAATTCCGCGCCTGGCTCCGCTGAGACAATGTGCCACATTTCGGTTTTGCCTCGCCCACCGGCGGCACGCTCAAATTCACCGGCAAACGCATCGTCGGGATGCACCTGTATCGACAGCTTCTCGGTGGGGAAAAGAAACTTCACCAGCAAAGGAAAATCTTTGTAACTGCCCGTGCGCGTTCCGCGCCATTCCGGCGGCATTGCCCGCCAGCTATCATGCAGTGATTTTCCCGTGTACGGACCATTGGCCACTCGCGAATCAAACGCGGTCAGCCACGCTTCTCCAATCGGTTCCTGCAGGTTGGTTTTCTCTGGGAATAGCGGCGCCAGGGAACGGGTTCCCCACGGCCGCGGACTAAATATTGGTTCGATGCGTGTTAGGACAGGTTCGGGCACGATCAGAATGCAGCTTCAGCGCGAGCAAAGAATTTGTTCAACCGCCGGAGTCCTTCATCAATTCGTTCAATGGAAGTGGCATACGACAGCCGCAGGAAACCCGGAGCTCCGAACGCTTCGCCAGGCACCAGCGCGACATGGGCGTGATCCAGAAGCTGTTTCGCCAGGTCCGTGCAGCTTGTGGCCAGTGCGTTCTTTTCGTTCAGCAGAGCCGACACGTTCGGGAACGCATAAAATGCCCCGCCGGGCCACTCGCAAGTAACTCCCGGTATTTCCCGCAGTCCTTCCACGATGCGCTTTCGCCGCTTGGCATATTCCGCCAGCATCACCGGCACGCTATCCATGCTGCCCCGCATCGCTTCCAGTGCGGCATATTGCGCGATGGACGTGGGATTCGACGTGGATTGGCTCTGGATTTTGACGATTGCCTGGATGAGCGGCTCGGGACCTAGCGTATAACCCACGCGCCACCCGGTCATCGCGAATGTCTTCGACATCGATCCAATGATAATCACACGCTCCTTGGAATCTTTCGCGCTGGCAATCGAATAAGGCTTGTGTGGTTCATACACGAAGTGGGAGTAGCATTCGTCGCCCATCAAGCACACGTTGTGTTTCTTGCACACCGCCAGAATGCACTCGTATTCCTCGCCATCCACTACTCCGCCGGTTGGATTACTCGGGGAATTCACGATCACCATTTTGGTCTTTGGTGTGATGGCTTTTTCAATTGCCGCGGCCTTGGCGCTGAATCCGTCTTCCTGGCGCGTCTGCACGATCACCGGCGTGCCACCCGCATACTTCACGATATCCGGGTAGCTGACCCAATACGGGGCGCACAGGACCACTTCATCGCCATTCTGGACGAGCACGCACATAGTATTGAAGATCGAGTGTTTCCCGCCAACGTTCACCACGCATTCCTTCGCGTTGTAACTCGACCCCAGTTCGCGGCTGTGCCACGCTGTAATCGCTTCGCGTAGCGGCATGATCCCGCCCGTCGGCGTGTATTTGGTGCGATTCTCTTCAATCGCCCGGATCGCTGCTTTCTTGATGTGATCCGGCGTGGGGAAATCGGGTTCGCCAGGACCGAAATCGGCGATGTCCACGCCCTTGGCCTTCAACTGTTCCGCGGCGTTTATCACCACAGCGGTAGGCGATACCTGTATCCGGTTTATACGGCTGGTCAGTTCCACGTCATCTCCTCGGAGCAAAGGGGATTGATAGATGTACAGTGTTCAAGAAATCGCCAAGAATTTCAATCTGGAAGCGAGTTCGGGCCCAGCCTCCAGACAATTTGGCAGGCGCATCTGCGCCGTGCTCACGAAACTTTCGATCGCAATCGCTGCTCCACCACGCTGGGCACCAGCCCCGTCAACGGCCCCCCCAAATGGGCTATCTCACGAACCAACTTCGCGCTCAGGTAGCTGAAACTTTCTCCCGGCAGCATAAAAACCGTTTCCAGGCGCGGCTCCAGTTTGCGATTCATCAACGCCATCTGCAACTCGTATTCGTAATCAGAGATGGCTCGAATCCCGCGCAAGATTACCCCAGCGCCCCGTTTGCGCGCATAGTCCACCAGCAAGCCATCGAAAACGTCTACTTCGACCGACTCCCACTGCTTGGTGACTTCCCGCAGCATCTCCACACGTTCCGTAAGCGAGAACAGCGGTTCCTTCTCCACATTCTTCAGCACCGCGACAATAAGTTGGTCAAACATTTTCTCGCCTCGGCCGATCAGGTCCAGATGTCCGTTGGTTACTGGATCGAATGTGCCGGGGTAGAGAGCAACGGAAGTTTTCATATTGCCGCACATTCTAACTTAAAAAGGGAAATGCGCGCGAACTTCCCACTGAGTGGCCCGGCCGCTGAAATGGAAAGTTGTTGTGCGCGGCCGGAAAAATGTGCCACTCTCATCTGTTGCGAATTGTAACGATTTAATGGCGGAAGTTGCTATGGGAACTTACGGAGGCAGGCCTCATGAACCAGCCACATTTTCAGAGAACCGCGGTAGCAGTCGCAGCCCTATTCGCTTCGCTCCTGGTACCCAGCATGTCGACACGCGCGCAAATCCCAACTGAGTTGAATGTGATGCCGCTGCCCAGCAAGGTGCAGATGGGTAACGGCTCGCTCAAGATCGACGGCAGCTTCTCTTTATCCTTTGCCGGATACCGGGAAGCGCGGCTGGAACACGCGGGACAAAGGTTCATCACCCAGTTGAACCGCGAAACAGGTCTCGTCTTTGGGCACGGTTCGCCGGATGCTGCCACCGCGACCCTGATGGTGACCACCGATCACGAGAGCAAGCTGGTCCAGGAATCCGGCGAAGATGAATCTTACACGCTCGAGGTCACGTCTTCCGGAGCCAAGCTTCACGCTGCCAATCCGCTTGGCACGCTTCACGGTTTGCAGACGTTCCTTCAACTGGTTTCCATCACCCCCGACGGGTTCGCCGTGCCCGCCGTCAGCATTCAAGATCAGCCCCGGTTTCCGTGGCGCGGCCTGATGATTGACGTGGCCCGGCATTTCATTCCGCTCCCGATCTTGAAGCGCAATCTGGATGGGATGGAAGCCGTAAAGCTCAACGTGTTTCACTGGCACCTCTCGGATAATGAAGGCTTCCGCGTCGAGAGCAAGAAATTCTCAAAGCTGCAGGAACAAGGTTCCGACGGCTCCTACTACACACAAGAGGAGATTCGGGATTTCATTGCCTACGCACGTGATCGCGGTATTCGCGTTGTTCCGGAGTTTGACATGCCCGGTCACAGCACGGCCTGGTTCGTCGGCTACCCGGAACTGGCCAGTGGCACCGGCCCTTATCAATTGGAACGCAAGTGGGGCGTATTTGATCCCGCGATGGATCCCACCAACGAAAAAACCTATAAGTTCTTGAACGAATTCATCGCCGAGATGGCCAAACTCTTTCCCGATCAGTATTTTCACATTGGCGGCGACGAAGTGAACGGCAAGGAGTGGGACACTAATCCGAAGATTCAAGACTTCATGAAGTCCCACAACATCAAGAATGACGCGGAACTACAAGCCTACTTCAGCCAGCACGTGCAGGAACTTGTCGTCAAACACGGGAAAACTCCGATTGGCTGGGATGAAATCCTGGTTCCCGGCGTTTCCAAAAACATCGTGATTCAATCCTGGCGCGGTGCGGATTCACTTGCGGCCGCGGCCAAACAGGGCTACCGGGGAATTCTTTCGAACGGCTATTACATCGACCTCGGTTGGAGCGCCGCACGGCATTACGCCGTGGATCCCATGGGCGGAGCAGCCGCGAGTCTGACCCCGGAAGAAAAGGAACGCATTCTAGGTGGCGAAGCAACTATGTGGTCTGAGTACGTGAACTGGGAAAACATCGATTCCCGCATCTGGCCCCGCACCGCTGCCATTGCCGAACGCTATTGGTCTCCGCAGAGCACCACGGATGTCCCCTCCATGTATTTCCGCATGGAAGCGGAAAGCACCCGTCTCGAATGGTTGAGATTAACGCAACGTTCCTATCAGCGTCCCATGGTTCAGCGCATGGCGGGTTCCGCACCCGCGGTTCAGGTTGAGGCGCTTCACGCTTTGGCGGAAGCACTAGAACCTGTAAAGGACTACAACCGCGAAAGCACTCCGGGCGAAGAGCCAACCAGCCTGAAGCCATTGAACCGAATGGTCGACGCTGTGCATCCGGAAAGCGAGGTTTCTCGCCGCTTCTCAGTGGCCGTGGATCAATTCGTTGGTAGTTCTTGCAAGGATGCCGCTCAAGCGGGGGCTTTGCGAGCGCAGTTAGCGCAATGGGCGGCGATCGACGGGCGAATTCAGCCCCTAGTTCAAAGCTCGGTTCTGGTTCAAAACGCTGCCCCGGCATCCGCCGCATTTTCGCAAGCTGCGGAATTGGCACTGAGCGCCATGGATCGCATCAGCCAAGGTTTGCCATTGCCCGATGCGTTGAGAAAGCAGCAGTCCGATGCGCTCAACGCGTTTGAAACCGAGGCCCACAAATCGGAATTGACCATTCCCAGCCTCGCCGCCTTCCAAAAACTCGTCGACTCGTCGGGAGCTGGCGGTTCTTGCGCAGCCTCCAAATAAGAACTGCGTCACTGGCGCCCAGGTTCGCGGCATTTCAGTCACTATTGCCGCTCAACGTTAGAAAATAGACATTCAGCCTTTGCCAGCACCATTCACCGCAAAGGAGTTGAAATACGACCGGATCGGTCTTAAATGTAAATGGGGCTAAAATAAGGAGTTGCTTACAATTCCGGCGTTGACGTTCCGCGTTCCAGGGGATATACTCTAAATGCGACTAAATGAGTCGCATTGGCATCTCACTGGTATTGGGGCTGACGCCGCATATGTTTAAGCTTTCCAAAAAAGCCGATTACGGCCTGATCGCTATGAAGCATTTGGCGAATCATCGTCAGGATCATTCCTGCAGCGCTGGCGAAATCGCGCAAGAGTACGGGATTTCGGCCACGCTAATGGCCAAGGTGCTGCAAAAGTTGGCTAAGCACGGATTGGTAGCCGCGAAACATGGTTCCACCGGCGGCTATCAGTTGACTAAGCAGGCGGATCGCATCAGCGCCTTGGAAGTGCTGACCGCCATCGATGGCCCCGTGCTGATCACTTCTTGTGTGACCAGCCACGGAAATTGTGACGCCACCGAGCGTTGCTCGGTCAAGGAGCCATTGCAGCGCGTCAACGAAAGCATCTTAGGGGTTTTGAGCACCGTGACTGTCGCTCACTTAAGCGAGGACAAGGACAAGTCCGAACCTTCGCTCGTGGAATTGAAAGGGATGGACCGGCTAGCGGTTACGCGCTGAGTCCGCCCAAAAGGAGAAAAGGAAATGGCCGTCAATCTGCCGATCTACATGGACAATCACGCCACCACACCGGTGGACCCTCGCGTACTCGAGGCCATGATGCCCTATTTCACCAATAAATTCGGCAATGCGGCGAGCCGTAACCATTCCTTTGGCTGGGCCGGCGAAGAGGCCGTGGAAAATGCGCGGCAGCAGGTCGCTTCACTGATCGGAGCCACCGCGAAAGAGATTATTTTCACCAGCGGCGCCACGGAATCAGACAACTTGATGATCAAGGGCGTAGCGGAAATGTACCGCGAGAAGGGCAATCACATCATTACCCAGGCCATCGAGCATAAAGCCGTTCTGGATACCTGCAAGAATTTGGAGAAGCACGGCTTTGAGGTGACCTACCTTCCCGTGCAAAAAGACGGCAGGGTGGATCCGGAAGACGTTCGCAAGGCCATCAAGCCCACGACCATCCTGATCTGCATCATGTATGCGAATAACGAGATTGGCGTGATCAATCCGATCCAGGAAATCGGCAAGATCGCCAAGGAACGGGGCATCGTCTTCGCCGTGGATGGGGTGCAGGCGGTTGGCAAAATTCCTGTGGACGTGCAGAAAGACAACATCGATTTGTTGGCGATTTCCGCTCACAAGATCTACGGTCCCAAGGGTGTGGGAGCGTTATACGTGCGCCGGCGCAATCCGCGCGTGCAGCTTTCCGCCATCATCGATGGCGGGGGCCACGAACGCGGTATGCGTTCTGGCACGTTGAACGTGCCGGGAATCGTTGGTCTTGGCAAGGCCTGCGAACTTTGTCAGCAGGAAATGCCTACCGAATCAGAACGGCTGCGGGGGTTGCGTGACCGCCTGAAAGCTGGCCTCGAAGCTAAGTTGGACGAAGTGTTCGTGAATGGCTCTTTGGAGCATCGCCTCCCCAACAACCTCAACATGAGCTTTGCCTATGTCGAAGGCGAATCGCTCCTGATGGGGATCAACGACGTAGCGGTTTCCAGCGGTTCCGCGTGCACCTCGGCAACCCTGGAACCCAGCTATGTACTCAAAGCTCTAGGCGTCGGTGAAGATCTCGCTCATACATCGATCCGCTTCGGCCTGGGGCGCTTTACCACTCAGGAAGAAGTCGACTACGTGATCGACAAAATGGTGCAGGTTGTTACCAAGCTGCGCGAGCTTTCCCCACTTTATGAAATGGCCAAGGAAGGTATCGACATCTCCAAGGTCAAGTGGCAAACCGCGTAATCAGCAGCCGTAGCAGAATGAAGAGAAGAGGCAAAATGGCAAGCGCAAGCGCAATCGCAAGTGAAGGAACTTTGAGAATTCACCGTTCGATTGCCGGTACGTCCGCCCCCTTCCGGGTGACTTATCAGGCATATCAAGACGGTGACGAACCAGCCCCGGCAGCAGAACGTGCGTTTTATCACCTCCAGGATGTTCGGGAATTTTTGGATGTTCTGGGAATCGGTGCGCAGTATGTCCGCGACGCCCTGCGGGAACTGACCGCGGGACGTTCCGCGTTTCTAACCAACATCGCCCTGACGGAAAAGGCGATCAAGAATGCAGGTTTTGGCAGCATCCTCGCGGCAGCGAGGGGCTGATTTCGGAAGAAAAGAATAAGTAGAGGAGAGGGGCCCATGGCGTACAGCGATAAAGTAGTTGATCATTACAATAATCCGCGCAATGTCGGCAGCCTGCCTAAAGAGGATCCCAATGTCGGGACCGGCTTGGTGGGCGCGCCCGAATGCGGCGACGTAATGAAGCTGCAGATGAAAATCAATCCGGAGACACGGGTCATTGAAGAAGCCAAGTTCAAGACCTTTGGCTGCGGGTCGGCCATCGCCAGCTCATCCCTAGCCACCGAGTGGGTAAAGGGCAAGACCGTGGACGAGGCTCTGTCGATCAAGAACACCGACATCGTCCGCGAGCTCTCGCTACCGCCGGTTAAAATTCACTGTTCCGTGCTCGCCGAGGATGCCATCAAGGCAGCCATCGGCGATTGGAAGAAAAAGCACGGTGTAGAAGTTCCCGCGCACGAAAAGTCTTCGCACTAAGCGAGGCTTGCGCGGTGTTAGTGGCATCTTCGGGCGGTAACGACCTGGCCGTCCGAGGGTGCTGTCCAAAGTTCTCGCTCCGGGAAGCAGAGGCTGTTGTATGGATACGGAAGTTACAACTCAGGTTGTCCAAAAAGTCGGTCCGGTCATCCACCTGACCGAGCGAGCTGCGAAGAAAATCCTCGCCTTGCTCACCAAAGAAGGTGTGTCTGCCGAGACCGGCGGCCTTCGTGTGGGCGTGCAGGGCGGTGGTTGCTCGGGTCTTTCCTACGCCATGCGCCTGGACACTAAAGCTCGCGATCGCGATAAAGTTTTCGAAGAATTTGGGGCGCGCATTTTTGTGGATCCCAAGAGCCTCTTGTATCTCAACGGCACCACCCTTGAGTACGAGGAGACCCTCATGCGCCAAGGATTCGTTTTCCAGAATCCCAACGCCGCCCGAAGTTGCGGGTGTGGTAGTTCATTTACGGCTTAAGCGGTGGCATGGACTTCCGTCTGTGCTCTGACTGGTACTGACTCGGTCTGACAAGTGGTTGGCCACCGCGAGCGCCAGCCACTTTTTCATTTTTGGGGAGCAAGCGCACGCTAAAGTTATGGCTAGTTCACTTCCAATTACGAATCCCCCGTTGGTGTGCTGGAATTGCCACGAGCGCACCGTCGGCACGCATTTTTGCTCCTCCTGCGGCAAGGTGCTTCAGGTGCCGGGGCAGAGCGATTACTTCGCTATGTTCGAGATGCCTCGTAAGCTCTGGTTTGATATGAGCGCGCTGGAACAGAAATTCCTACAACTCAGTTGGAAGTTGCACCCCGACAATTTCGTGAATGCCACTCCGGAAGAGCGGGAAATTTCCCTGAAGCGCAGTTCGGAATTGAACGACGCCTATCGTACTCTTCGCGATCCGGTCGCCCGCGTGGAATATCTGCTCTTCATCGAAGGCGCCCGCAAGGAAGGCCAAAACAAGCAACAGGCCCCGCCGGAATTGCTGGAAGAAGTATTCGAACTGAACGAATCGCTCGATGAGTTGCGCGAAGCAAAATCCTCCGGCGCGGATACCGCTTCCTTGAAACACAAATTGGAAGCCGCGGAAAACAATTTCCAGGGCAAATTAAAGGAAGTCGACAGCCAATTGCAGGAAGCCGCGCGCGATTGGGACAAATCCTTGCAGGAAAGCGCAGATCAATCCCGCCGCAAAAGTCTCATGGATAAATTGAACGACTTGCTCAATCGTCGCTCCTACATCCGCAATTTGGTAGTCAATGTACAAAAGGAATTGTCTTAAAGCGCCATGGGCAAAACCGTCGGAATCGATCTGGGAACTACCAACAGCCTGGTGGCCTATCTGGATGCGCAAACCGGACAACCGAAGTGTATCCCCGGTCCATCCGGCAGCACTCTGTGCCCCTCCGTGGTTAGCTTGGATCCAGATGGAAGCATCATCGTCGGCGAACCGGCCCGTCGTCGACTACTCACCCAGCCGGAGCGGACGATTTATTCCGTCAAGCGCTTGATGGGGCGCGGACCTGCGGACGTACAGGGCGAATTAAAACTGTTTCCGTTTCGCATCGATCCCTCCAGCAATCATGTGATTCGCGTTCAGCTCGGCGATAAGGTGTTTACGCCTCCGGAGATTTCCTCCTTCATTCTTCGCGAACTCAAAAATTGGGCCGAAGCCTATTTTGGGGAAACTGTCAATCGCGCGGTGATTACAGTTCCCGCATACTTCAACGACGCGCAGCGCCAAGCCACCAAAGATGCCGGCAAATTGGCGGGCTTGGAAGTGCTGCGCCTGCTGAACGAGCCTACCGCTGCGGCTCTGGCGTATGGCTTGCACGAAAAGCAGCGCGGCACAGTCGCTGTCTATGATCTCGGTGGCGGCACCTTCGATATTTCTGTGCTGAAGCTCATTTCCACCAGCGAAGGCGATATTTATCAGGTTCTCTCCACCAATGGCGACACACACCTGGGCGGCGACGACATCGATAATCTGCTCCAGGCATTTGTTCACGAACAAATTCTGCAAACCGACAAAATTGATTTCTCGCCTCACGGCGAACTGGCTCAGGAACTGCGTAAAGAGCTGATCGCCCTCAAGCACAAGCTGTCCGAAGTGGAATCCGTTACGCTGCGCTTCCCGCTGCCTAATGGCAAGGTTTTTGTTCACCAGTTTACCCGTGGTGCCCTCGAGGCGCTGATTCGCCCGGTTGTGGATCGTACGATGGTGCCGGTAAAGCAGGCGCTCGCCGACGCTCATCTGAAACCAAGTGAAATAGACGAAGTTGTGCTCGTCGGTGGTACCACCCGCACGCCGCTGATCCGCCGCACCGTTCAGGAATATTTCGACCGCAAGCCCCACACCGAACTGAATCCCGACGAAGTGGTGGCCCTCGGCGCCGCGGTGCAAGCCAACATTCTCGACCACGGCGTGCAGAGCATGCTGCTCCTCGACGTCACCCCGCTTTCCCTTGGCATCGAAACCTATGGCGGCGCGGTCGCCAAAGTCATTCCTCGCAATTCCACCATTCCGGCCAGCGCCCAGGAGCTCTACACCACCGGCGTGGACAACCAGACCGGCATCGACATTCACGTGTTACAGGGCGAAAGGGAACTGGCCAAAGATTGCCGCTCACTGGCTCGTTTTATGTTGCGCGTTCCACCCGCTCCCGCCGGACTTCCGCGCATCGAAGTGAAGTTTCTGATCGATGCCAACGGCATTCTACAGGTGGGCGCTAAAGATATTCGCACCGGCGTCGAGCACATCATCGAAGTACAGCCAAGCTATGGACTGAACGACAACGACATTGAGCGCATGCTGGAAGAATCGATCGAATACGCGGAACAGGATTTTGCGGAGCGTCAGGTGATTGAGGCGCGCACCGAAGCGGAATCCGTCCTCAACGCGACTGCCAAGGCTCTCGCCAATCCCAACGCGGCCAATCTTCCGGAGTCCGAGCGCGCTACCATCGACGCGTCGGTCGCGGCCTTGAAGGATGCGGTTCAAAGCACCGACTACAAGCAGATTCGGCGGCAAATGGACGATCTGAATCGGGCCACCGAGCATCTCGCGGAGCTGCTCATGAATTCTGCCTTGCATTCGGCACTCGAAGGCAAAAAGTTAGCGGAGGTCTGAGGAGAGGCTTATGGGCGGAAGCAATCCTTACATCGAAGAAGTGAAATATAAGAAGGCGACCCGGAAGTACAAGGTCACCTTTCTTCCCAGTGGCAAAACCGTTGAGGTTGATCCGGAAAAGTTCCCCTATGGCCATAACGGTTTGCCCGGAAGCATTCTGGATATTTCCGAAGGCTTCAAAATGGGCCTGGACCATGCGTGCGGCGGAGTTTGTGCCTGCTCCACCTGCCACGTCGTCGTGCGCGAAGGGCTGGAATCCTGCAACGAAGCTACCGACGCCGAACTCGACGAACTCGACGAAGCTCCCGGCATCACCCCGAAGTCTCGCCTCGGTTGCCAGACCGTGCCCGACGGCACCACCGATATCGTCGTCGAGATTCCCGACTGGAATAAGAATTACGCCAAAGAACTGGACCACTGAGTAGCAGCGGCTTTACGCCGCTGCCGGCGGGATAAACCCGCCGCTACAATAATCCCGGAGGCCGCGCATGCCAAACACTTTCGATTGGGACAACCTCGACGACATCGCCATCGGCCTGACCGACAAGTTCCCGGACGTCGACCCGCTGACCGTCCGCTTCACCGACATGCACAAGTGGGTCACCGAGCTGCCTGGTTTCGCGGGCGATCCGCAAAAATCCAATGAGAGCAAGCTCGAAGCCATTCAGATGGCCTGGCACGAAGAGTGGGAAGATCGCCAGAAGTAGCCAAGCCCAGCGCTCGTAGCATGAGACCCGCGAATCCCGTATAATTACAAGATTGTACTTTCCTCAACTGTGGCGCTATGGTGCAACGGTTAGCACGCGGCCCTTTCAAGGCCGAAATACGGGTTCGATTCCCGTTAGCGCTACCAAGTCTTAAATTTTCAGCAATGATAGAATAGTCTTCTTATGGTTTGGGGCCGTGGGCCCAGAGGATATCTATGGCAGATTTGATGCGCTCCAATAATCCTGTTCTCAAAGAAGCGGCATTCGCGGGTCAGCCGATTACCGGCGAAGCCATGACCATTCAAGGCACCGTCAACAAGACGGGCCTCCTGCTTTTCTTCGTGGCAATCAGCGCCGCGTGGACCTGGGGATTGACCCACTCCGAAACGCCGGCCGCTGCTTATCCCTGGATGATCGGTGGCGCGCTCGGCGGCTTCGTGGTCGCGATGGTGACGGTGTTTAAGAAGACCTGGGCGCCGATTAGCGCCCCAATTTATGCCTTGCTCGAAGGGCTTTTTCTCGGTGGCATCTCTGCTGTCCTGGAGCGCTCTTACCCCGGCATCGCCATCCAAGCGGTCAGCCTGACGTTTGCGGTGCTGTTCGTGATGCTGTTGGCGTACAAATTCGGTATCATCCGCGCCACTCGCGGATTCAAGCTCGGTGTCATCGCCGCTACCGGTGGCATAATGCTCGTCTATTTGGCGAACATGGTCATGGGCTTTTTCTTTCACACGCAAATGTCGTTTCTGTATAGCAGTACGCCGTTGGGTATCGGCATCAGTCTGGTCATTGTGGTAATCGCCGCGCTGAACCTGATCATCGACTTCGACATGATCGAAACCGCCGCGCGCATGGGCGCTCCGAAGTATATGGAGTGGTACGGAGCTTTCGGACTAATGGTCACGCTGGTGTGGCTCTATATGGAAATCCTGCGGCTGCTAGCGAAAACGCGCCGGCGCTAAAGAGGGTTGATTCCATCGCCAAGCGGATTCCACAACCAATCTTCTCGAACCGGTTCATTCAGGCGTTGAGCTACGCCGCGCGGCTTCATGCGAAGGAGTTCCGCAAGCGCACCGAACGCCCCTACATTGGCCACCTGCTGAGCGTGACCTCTATCGTGATTGAATATGGCGGCGATGAAGAAATGGCCATCGCGGCATTACTTCATGACGCCGTGGAAGATCAAGGCGGCAGGCCGCGCCTGCGCGAGATTCGGCAAAAGTTTGGCAAACGCGTCGCTCATATCGTCGATGGCTGCACCGATTCTTACGAGGAGCCCAAGCCGCCCTGGATGGATCGAAAGCGCGCCTACCTTAAACGCTTGCGTAACGAATCCGCGGAAGTGCGCCTGGTGTCCGCGGCCGACAAATTGTCTAACGCTCGCGAAACTTTATACGAAGTACGTGTAAACGGAGACGCGGTCTTCGAGCGATTCGCAGGCAAAAAAGAAGGCACGCTGTGGTATTACCGCGCGCTGGTAAAGGAATTTCGCAAAGCAGGAAGCAATCCTCTCGTCGAAGAATTCGACCGCGTGGTGACCGAACTGGAATCCGTCGCCAATGTCGTGCATCCATAATCGTGAAGAAACGTTGACCCGCTTTGGCCGGGGCCCGCAACGCGTTACAATCCTCCCTGGTCAAACCCTCCCATGAGCCCGCCTAATTCTTCACTGTCTCGCCTGTTCACCATCGGTCACTCCAACCTGGAAATGTCCGCGCTCCTGAGTATGCTCATTCGCCACGAGATTCACGTGGTCTGCGACGTACGTAGCCGCCCCGGAAGCTTCCGTTTTCCCCAATTTAATCGCGAACCATTGATGGCCCAACTCGCGACCGCCAAGATCATTTACCAGTTTTTCGGTGACCAATGTGGCGGGCGTCCTTTGGATCCGCGCTACTACCGGTCCGACGGCATCGTCGATTACGCGGCTCGGCGCAAAGCCCCCGACTTTCAGGAAGCCCTCGATCGCATGATTGGTTTGCTGCACACCCAGAATGTTGTCGTCATGTGCGCCGAAGAAGATCCCTTGCATTGTCACCGCTTCATGCTGATTTGCCCGGCTTTGGTACAGCGCGGCGTCGTGCCTTGGCATCTAAGACGTGGTGCCGTGGTGGAAACGCAAAGGGATGCCGAGGACCGCTTGCTGCAGTTGCACGGTTGTGCGGATGTAACCAGCAATTCATTATTTTCTCAAGCTCGCGCAGCTGCTTTGGAAGATGCTTTGCGCCTGCAATCCGAACAGTACGGGTTTCGAACTTCACCCGAAGCGATCGAGTATTTCTGATTGAACAAGCGTAACTCTTCTGGTGTGGCAATCGGAGCCGCGCTGCCGGATGATAGATAGAGTTTCTCAATTGTTCCACATGGTTTGCTGCTCTTCGGCTCCGCTGAGTTGGAAACAAACGAGGTCCCAGCTTTGACCGTTACCGATGTTTACGTCGTTGGTTCGTCCAGTGCCTTCGGCTCGCGAGTCGTTCCTTCCGAGGAAGTAGACCACGCCTTTGGCATGCCTGCAGGCAAACTGAAAAGCCGCGCCGGGATCGTATCCGTGGCCCATGCTTCCGAACACGAGGACGAATCCACTCTGGGCATGGCCGCGTGTCACCAGCTTCTGCGGGAAACCGCCCAGGACACCGACGATCTCGATTGGATTCTGGCCTCCAGCGAGACTCATCACGCCTATCCTTCGCTTTCCGCGCTGCTGCACGCCAAACTTCGCTTGCGCGAAAATTGCAATGCGCTCGACGTTGGCAGCGGCTGCCTGGCGCTTCTCCAGATTTTAGCAGTGGCGCAAGCCTTGCTCGTTTCCGGTCGCGCCAAGAAAATCCTGGTGGCCACTGCCGATGTCCACAGCCGCACTTTGGGTCCGGGGCGCGCCATCGGCGAATTCGGCGGCTTGTTTGGCGATGGCGCCAGCGCCTTCCTGCTGTCTGCCAAACCGCGCGATTCCAAAGGCCTCGCGTATCGTCTGGGCGAATTTTTCTTTGGATGCGCCTCAAAATACGCCGAGGCAATTTCGATCAGCGAATCGGGCCGCGGCAAATTAGACGTGCAGTTTGATGGCGACGCTTTGTCCCGCGCGGCGATCAGCCGCATCGAGAAGGTCATCGGCGAGGTGGAGCATCGCAGCGGCATTCCCCGCAACCACGTCGGCGCCTTTGCCACTCACCAGCCAAATCCCAGGCTGGTCACTCTGATTGCCAAACAGCTGGGAGTTTCCGTCAAGAATTTCCCCCCCATTGGAAGCACCAAGGGCAATCTCGGTTCTTCCATGTGTGGAGCAGCCCTGCACGCCGCGTTACGTCACGCCGCCTCACAACCCGCCGACCAGCGCTTGCCCGTGTTCCTCGCCTCCCTCGGCCCCGGCCTGATCTTCGGCGGCGGCTGGATGGTCCCCGCCACCGCGTAGACCAATTCTCGTCAACGAAACCGGCGATAAATACAAAAGTGCCTTCCTCATTGCCAGTGCCCCAGCCCGAATCTGTAGTTGTTAACCACCTCCTATAGGATTCGGAACATTCGATCCCACGTAAAATAGCCACTTTGCCGCCTGCAAGCCGCGCTATGTCTTCGGGACGAACTCGGCGGAAATCGAGGGCGATCGGAAGTTCCGCTTGGGAGGGGGTACCCCCCACCATCCTTGTAAGTGTGGGAAGTAAAGACGTTGCGGGAGAATGGGCTGGATGTGTGGGAAACAAAGGAGTTACGCTGGGCCGGGGCATAGATACACGATGGGGAGAGACTCGTCGGTTGAGGCATCGAGGATGGGCGTGATCATGGGGAAAGTATAGCTACAGAATACTATACCGTCAATACACTTAGTATATATCAATGAGGCACATTTTAGGGGGGCGGGGGGCCCATCCTTTCGCGCAGTTTGCGAAAGGGTGGGGGAACGGGTGAGCGAAGCGTGGGTCGGGTGGCCCATCCTTTCGCGCAATTTGCGAAAGGGTGGGGACACAAGAATCGAGAGTTGCGTTCCTATGCCGCGTCATTCATCAACTTCACGTGCGATCACCAGCGGCAAGTGTTGGGGAACGTGAGTGCGTGGATGTTGCGGTGAGAGACTCCTGGGCGAGACGTGGGAACAGTTTGAGGTCGCGCTGCTGGGTTACGTGATCATCGCACCAGATGCGTGAGGGTTTTGCGGAGGATACGGGAGAGTGTGGCGCTTCTGGCAGTGGCGGTATTTCGACTTCAATGTGTACACGGAGAAAAAGCTACGCGAGAAGCTGGATTACATGCACATGAATCCGGCACGGGAGAATCTGGCGAGCCATCCTCGGGATTGGCCGTGGAGTAGCTGGACATTCTATGAGCGCAGGGAAGGTTTGTTGCCGATGGACTCGTGGGAACGGATCGGCGAGGAGAAGGAGCTGACGGTCGTCTCGTAGAGGAGCATGGAACAGTTAGTTTCACGGAGTACAAGCTAGCGAAAAACGTCCCCCACCCTTTCGCAGAAGGCGCGAAAGGATGGGCCACCCAAAAGCGTGTCGAGTGGTTGATCTTATGCGGAGGGTTGTGGCTGAAAAGCCGATGGACTCGACCTGCAGACCAAAACCGAGCATTCTGACGGCAAAAGGCCTTTCAGCATCTCTTCTCGTTGTTGCATGAGGGCATCTCGATCGTTAAACCCGAAGATAACAGCCTGATCTGCCCTGATAGCCCCTGCGATGCGCGCTAGTTTCGCCAGTTCCTCGGGTGTGAATTCAGACGACGAGGATTTCACCTCGCCGCATATTAGCATGCCGTCCGAAATACATAGCAGGTCCACTTCTGCCGCCGGTTTTTGGTCATCATCATTCTTGAAAAGCCCAACGCCATGAGTATAAATGAAAGATTCTTTGGCTCTTGTGCGTAGGTGTCGAAGTGCCAAAATGACCGGCACACAGCCGTGCAATGCAATTCCGTTACGAATTAGACTGTTTAGTCGATAACACCAGACGCATTCGACTGGTAAGGTACGATGGCAGTGCATCCCTCGCATTTTACCTTCTGTTCTACGGTTCCGATTTCGCGCCAAAAACGCGATCCGCAATTTGTGCAACGAATTCGAATGCCTTGCTGAAGGACGCCGCTGTTTGTCAGCCATTGCAAGGTCTCAAGTAGATTTCTGGTGGCACTTTTCCGGTCTTCTTCGATTTCTTGAGCTGAGGTCGTGAGTCTGAATTCGGGGTTCACTGATATAAATTGCTCACGCTGTTCTTGGAACAAGGAGTTGAGTTCGGAAAAGGAGATCTCTTCGTTTCTTATTTGAAGATCTCGCGCGTGGCGTATCACAAAATGTGACAGCCAGTCGATCGGCTTGTCGTTTCCTTCGGCGAGTTGAGTTGCTATTAACGCTTTCTTCTTGTTCAGTCCATTTTTTACCGTTTCAAAAAGGCCCACCTCTTTTTCCGGCGATCCTAGTGAAAGACGATCGAATATATTCCGCCAGTAGCTATGCTCGAAAAAATGACTTGCTGATTCAAGGCCTCTAAACAGTTCGAGAATGCCATTCAAGTAAAGGCCTTTGTCCCACTTGCCTAATCGAGCGAATTCGCCTTTCCGTACGATATTCCTCAGATTTGCATCGTAGGTTTTGATTTCCGCGACTCCGGTGACGCGATGGAAGATTTCGTTTTCACTAGGGAGCCTCAGCACGAAGGGTCCCTGATTGCCCATCTCAGCTGAAATAGAACAATCTGCGTCGATGCGGCTGTACCTTCCCGGAAAAAAACCTTCGCTTACATCCTTACGTCTGGGAAGTTTCCACCAGAGCACCTCTGACCTGCTCCCCGAAATTTAGTCCAGCCAAAACTTAGCTTCTCCGTGTATAAGACCGCGAGAGGAGAAGCGTCATGAAAAGGAGTCGCTTTAGCGAAGAGCAGATCGTCGGGGTGTTGAAAGAAGCGGAGGCTGGAGTCCCGGTGAAGGACCTCTGCCGCCGGGTCGGTGTCAGTGAAGCCACGTTCTACCACTGGAAGGCGAAGTATGGGGGTCTGGAAGTGAACGAGACCAGGCGGCTGCGTCAGCTGGAGGAGGAAAACGGACGGCTGAAGAAGATCGTGGCGCAACAGGCGCTGGACCTCGACGCGCTGAAGGTGGTGCTGTCAAAAAAGTGGTAGGCCCGCGGGCGGAACGAGAAGCGGTGCGTGTTGTGCGAGAAGAAGCAGGGCTTAGCGAGCGACGCGCCTGTGGGTTGATCGGGATGCACCGTGGGAGCTGGCGGTACCAGCGAAGGGAACGGAACGAAGCGGCGTTGCGGGCTCGGCTGCGCGAGCTGGCAGCCGAGCGCCCGCGGTTCGGCTATCGACGACTGTATATTTTTCTGCGACGGGAGAAGACCGAGGACGGAATGCTCCGCTGGCGGGTCAACCACAAGAAAGTGTATCGGCTGTACCGGGAGGAAGGGCTGGCGATGCAGCGTAGGAGGCGCAAGCGATTTCGGGCCGAAGCGCGGGTGCCGCTCGCGCTTCCGACCCGCGCGAACGAAATGTGGACGATGGACTACACGCATGACGAACTGGCCGGCGGGCGGAAATTCCGCACGCTGAATCTGATGGACGGCTACACGCGGGAAGCACTACGGATCGAGCCGGACACGTCGCTGCCGGGTCTGCGCGTGGTGCGGGTGCTGGAGGGGTTGCGAGAACGACGCGGAACACCGGCCGCAATTCAAGTAGACAACGGAACGGAGTTCACCAGTCGCGTCGTGGATCAGTGGGCGTATCAGAACCAGGTGGCGCTGCACTTCATCGAGCGCGGCAAGCCCACGCAGAACGCGTTCATTGAGAGTTTCAACGGGAAGTTTCGCGATGAATGTTTAAACCAGAACTGGTTCGTGGATCTCCGACACGCACGGGAGGTGATCGAAGCCTGGCGGGTGGACTATAACACCGTGCGCCCGCACAGCTCGTTAAGGTATCTGACGCCGGAACTGTTCGCAGCGAGTGTGGCCGCGCGCCCGGCGTCTCCCCCCACGCCGGGCGCTTCTATCGCCCCGACATGGAAAGGTTCGGATGTGCAGGAACCCCGGAGTGCTAACTTATGACTGGACCAAAAACGGGGGGCAGGTCACATCCGGTTCTGTAATACCTACGAACGAGAAAAATGCGGTTCCAGAAATAAAGCCAGGTTTCAGTGTTATCTCCAATCAGAATGCAGTATTCGCTCGCTGTTATGTGCTCGCATGGAGGTGATGGTGCATGTGCAGCGGACGCTTGAAATGGAAATAGCAAACCGTAGGTCGTAACGATTGCGTCGAATAACTCCCGCGGAGTCCAGTCGTTACGCACCTTAAGTGTTGCCCAGTCTTCTGGTATTTTCGGAATTGCAAATTCGTGAATGATGCCGAAGTTCCTTCTTACTAGTTTAGCTAGATCCTTGTTTAGCGTGGATTTCCAGTCATGGAAGTAGGTAAGAAGGGTTGGTGCTTGTCCAAAGGTCAAAATACTTTGTCGTGACATAAGAAGTGGCAGGACTTCTCGAGAAACCGCCAACTTTTCCGACACACGGGGAGCGAATTGAGGGTGGTCAGCTCCCAACAATTGTCGAGGATGTACTTCGATACGCCACGGAACAAGCTCTTCAATTATTCGGTTTATTGTATCTTGTGTTAGTTGAGCGTATGTGTAAACCAGATCTGGATCTACACACTTAAGTAACGCCCAAAATGGTTCGCTGATGGTGCCGCTAGATACCGGAATGATTGGGTTGAACCGTCCACCCCAAAGGTCATAGTTCGTTTCAAATAGTGAGTCGAGCAGTTCGGGAGGACAGCTTTCGAGGTCGACCAAGAAGGCTAATCGACAAGGGCGAGCTCGGGATACTACGCCGAACGGTTGAAATCTCGTGTGACCTTCACCCATTCGCGACGATGCTCCAAATCTTGCTGCACTTTGATTTGTTCAATAGAGGGTATCACGTTCGTAGAGTTGCTTGGCTGGCTCGCATCTCTAGTAATTAGGTACTCCTCTTTCCGGCTTGGGCGTGTTTTTACGGTTCATGGTTGTGTAGTGGCAAGATTTTAGACTCGCCGCCAGCGAGGGACGAGGGTTGGGATGGTCTGCGAGACTGACAGGTTAGGGGAGGTGGTTTAGGTCGCGATCCCATTCGGGGTCAGTGGGGACTGGGTAGGTGGGGGCTTCGCGAAGGGGAGCGGGGACGAGGCGTCCGGCGAGCAGGTGGAGCAAGAAAATGAGGACGAGCGAAGCGGCGAGTCCGAACCGGAACCAGCGGTTATCTCTGTGTGGGTAGAACAACGCGTACAGCACCAGCAGCCAGAAGCACGTGGTGATGACGGGATGCCGACGGCCATGAACATGTTTCCGGGCAATCGAGCCGCTGACAGATCCAAAGTTTGGCCACGACCAGGGTTGGGCGTGCTTACGGCGCAGGGCGCATGCGGGTGCTGAATTGCTGATCGACCGCGGGCACCACGCACGCCTGTGCGGCTGGCCAGCCGGGATCCGTCTCTGAGTTGCGGCACAACGTGGTGATCGCGGTGCTCACCGTGGATGGCGTAACCACTCCGTCGAGCGCCTCCGCATACACCGAATAGCTGTGGCCCACTGGCAGGTGCTGGATCAGGTAGCTTCCGTCAAACTGCGCTGGGCCCGGCGCTGCGCAACTCCACCCTCCTAGCGCCCCGATGGCATTCCCGGTAGCCGTATCCACCGCGACCACATGCGCTCCAAAAATGCCGGTCACACCCGCCGGCGTTACCGGGAGCGACAACGAATTTGCCGGCACAATCTGCCCTTGTATCGAGCCGGTGTAAGTCGTATCGCTTGGATCGGTGTACAGCGTGCGCAATCCCGCGCGATCGTCATCCGCCAGCGGCGCATCTGGTACCTGTGCCGTGGGTCTCTGTCCGGAAAAAGTCCCCGGCGCAGCGGCGAACGGATACATGATCGCGCTCCACACCGCGGAATGACTGAAGCCCAATAGGTGTCCGAACTCGTGAATCATCAGCGATTCCATGTCGTAGGCCGTGGGATTGGTGCTCAGGGCCGATGGAGTCGCGAACGTTACGCTCGAATCGCTGGGGTTGAAATAAATATCCGCGTCCAAAATCTGCCCAGGTTGCGTGGATACCACATTCCCCAATTGAATGCCGATGGCATCGGCGGTGACCACGCGGGTGAACGCCAGGACGCCGGGCGTGAATCCCATGTCCGGCTGATCGAAGCAAATGGAGTTCAGGCCATCGGCGCCGCAGATATTGGCCGTGGCCACGCGAGTGACCGGAGCGAACGTGGTGGAAGTAAGGGAGGTGGTGGCCACACCCGTCCAGACGCTTTCGGACTGGGTAATTACCGCTTCGATCTCGTTCAAGCTGCCTGCGGGAGTTTGATTGCTGGTGAAGATGGTTTGTGGATTCGTGCCCAACACGGTGCTCCACTGCACCGCGATGCTGTCCGTTCCGATCAACTGATGAGATGGAATCGGGCAGGCAGAACCTCCAGAGAGGCTGGCGGGTTCACGCACATCCGGAACAATTTCGTTGAACGCATAGGCGTGCGCCGCGACCACGGACCAAAGTCCGTAAAGCACCGCGATGCCGGTTGCGCTCAATTTTCGAATTGTGTCTCGCATGGCCTTGCCCTTCCTTGTTCCTTGCACTCGAAGGTTTTCTCGGTCGGCTGTCTACGCTGGCCGCCGCGGCAGCTACTGGCGCGCTCGCGGATTCGAGTCACAGCGATTGTCTATAAAGCTCCTTGTCTAGTTTTTCCAGGAAACGATCGATTCGCAGATCCCGGATCCCCGTTTTTGTGAACGCCTGCGCGCGAGGGTCATAAACGGGCACGTCGGCCGAATCTTGCGTCACGGTTTCGACCCCCGTGTGCAGGTCTTTGTGAATGCGAAAGGTGCCTTGCGTCCAGCCCACCACGTAAAACTGTTTACCCGGGTGCCCGGTCAGAAACAAATACACTTCTTCGCCGGGACGAAATTCCGGCACGCCATCCACATGCGAAGTCAGATGTTGAAACTTTCCTCCCGGCATTCGCACCACCATTGGCGAAGGCAAAAATCCTTTGTCGCGCTGTACCACCTCAAACACGGTGTCGGTCCAGATTTCACGATTTTCCAGCCGGGTATCGGCTCGCACGCAGCGTACCCGGGCAATGGCCGAAGAATGTTGCACCAGTTGGTAGAACTGCAGCCGCGCCAGCGTAGTAGCGTTGGCCACAACCGCGATCAGCACCATCCCGATAAGGAATAAGATCCACAGGAACCGCCGGCGCTGCACATAACTCATCGAAGCCTCCCAAGACTCATTGCACCTGCAGAACACCCGAGGCCGATGTCTCGTCGAGGTTGGTGTTCTGTATGAACAGGGTTCGCGCACCGGGCGCGGCCGTCGAAGGAACCTGCAACGTCAGGTGAATCATTCCCAATCCCGCCGGCTGCTGCGAAATCACTGCGACGTCTCCCGGGCCGGACACGGTGTAGGTCATGCTGGTGTCCAATCCCGATTCCGAGAACAAGCAAATGTCCGCGGTGGTGGTGCCGCTGGACGGTCGAATCAGCGGAATGGCATTTCCGCCTAGGTTGCAACTGTTGCTGGAGGTGCTGAACATGCCGATCGCGGCGATATCCAGATCCAGGTCGTCGTCAGACGTATCAATTCCCGCCGTTGTTGGCTCGACAACCGTAATGTCCTTGCCGGTCGCCGTAGGGGAAGCGCTGGTGAGCGTGATGATGTCCTCGGCCGTAGATGGAGCCACAACGACCAGCACCACGGTGTTGGAAGTGGCCGCCGCATTTGTAACCTGAATGTTCAAGTTGCCCGGCTGCGCCACATCCGCGCTCGTGACTGGCGCGGTGCAAACTGCGGCGCTGGTGCACGTCGTTACCCTGGCAGTGCTGCCAATCCGCACCGTCGATCCGGGACCGGGGCTGCTGGGCACGAACCCGCTTCCATCCACCTGCAACGTGAATCCATCGAGCCCGCCCACATAAACGCTCGCAGGGTGAATCGTGAGTACCTGCAATTGCGTGGAAATCGTGACGTTCGCACTGGCCGATTGAGTGGAATCGTATTGGCTGGTCGCCACCACTTCCAGCGCATTCGGGCTCGGAGCAACGCTCGGCGCGGTATAGTTTCCGGAGGAATCCACGGTGCCGCAGCTTCCGGATGTGCCGCAGCCCGTCCCTTCGATTTGCCAGATCACGTTTTGATTAGTGCTGCCAAGAACCGTCGCCGAAAAGCTCTGTGTTCCCAATGGCGGCACGGTCACACTGCTGGGAAGGATGCTGACCACAACGTGATTGAGGATCGTAATTGCGGCGGAGGCGGATAGGCCGGGACTGGTGACGCTGCTTACGGTGATGGCAAACGGATTTGGCGAAGGGATCGATCCCGGCGCCAGGTAATCGACTTGCGTCGCGCTGCCGCTGCTGTAGGGTTGGCAGGGATTCGATCCTGTGACGCAGATTTGGCCGAAGGTGCTGTTGCCGCCGGCGATGCCATTGACGGTCCAATTGAACGATGCGCTGGAATTTCCACTTTGCGATGCCGTCAGAGTAATCCGTCCATTGGCCACCACCGTGGCAGCCGCTGGGGAGATCAATATGCTAGCTCCGGCTTGAATCGTTATATTCGCCTGAACCTGTTTGCTCGGGTCTGCCTGTGGCGTTACGGTGACCAGGATCGTGTCCGGCTGTGGTGGCGACATCGGCGCCGTATACACCGCGGTGTTATCCAGCGGAGTTCCTCCTGCCGACTCCGACGTGGTGACTGTCAACACCCCGCACACGCTCCCCACGCAGCCGCTGCCGCTCAATGCCCACGACAGCATCATGCTGGGATTAGAACCCGCCACCGGTGTGAGCACTGCCACCAGCGTGGTGCTGGACCCCGGCGAAATATTCCCGGGCGCCGACAATTGCAACGTGAAATGACTGGTGATCGTTATCGTCGCGGTGCTTTGCTTGCTGGGATCCGCCACACTCGTGGCAATCACATTCACCGCTGCGGAATTCGGCAGAATTTGTGGCGCAGTATAAGCCCCGTTTGCGGTCACCGTTCCGCACGAGTTAGGGCAGGCGATTCCGGACACACTCCAGCGAATGCTGGGATCCGGATGGCCCTTGCTTTCGACCGTTCCTTGAAATGTTTGCGTCGCCCCTAATTCGACACTGGCCACGTTCGGCGTAAGCGCAATCGCAATATCGCTCGTAACGGTCACACTGGCCGTTGCGGATTTGGATGTATCGGCGTGGCTCGTGGCAGTCACTTGCACCGTCCCGCCCGAAGGGAGATCTGCGGGCGCCGTATACACTCCATCGGCAGAACTCGTTCCGACTTGAGCGGAGCCTCCCGAAATTCCGTTGACACTCCAACTCACGGTGGTGTCGCTCGAATTGGAAACCGTCGCCGTGAAATTCAGCGTTTCACCCAGCAACACTGTTCCGGAAGCGGGCGTCACGCTCACACTTATGGAGGGAGGTGAGGACGACGGGGGCGTTACTGAGCCTGCGCCTCCCCCACCACAGCCCAGAGTCCACGCACACATCGCGAGGAGCACCATGCCAGCACGCACGTGTGCCGTGCCGGCGAATTTTTCTTCGTCGTACTGTTCGCTTTACGCATTTGCGGAAGGGGCCGCATGCACTGACTGATGCAGCCCGGATACCACTCAAAAATTTGAGCGTTCAAACGCTCTTGCGAAGACGTTTCTCATCGGGCGATTTTCTTAAATTCTATTGATCCAGAATGTTGCAGAACTCCCATGCCGCCGCCCTCGTTTCCCGGCAACCTGCATCAACTGCCCCAAATCGCGTTCCTCGCTCCGTTCTGAAACTTTCTTCGTCCTTCCATCCCACTTTGGAAGTGCCACCACTTGTACTTCCATTGACTTTCCCGCGCCTCGCTCCAATAATCGCGCCCATGCCACGTCCCGATGCGGTTCGCCGAATCAAGAGCTACTCCGCCGCAAATGGTTACGTTTATCAGTACTGCTTCTATGAGGTGAATCGCGTCCACAACGAAAATGGCCCGGCCGGCGAATTCATCTACGCCATTTCCGCAGACCGCAAAACCACCTTTGGTTTGCGAATTTTGGTGCAGCAGTTCGCCCTGGAATCCTGGGGCCAGGTGAATGGCCGTCCGCTCACCAGCAGCGAAGAATATGCCATCGCGAAAATGAGGCTCTTCCAGGCCTTTGATGCAGGCGAAGTGCCGTTGACTGCGGAAGCTGCCGCAGAGGTGCGCCTGGTTGTCGACCATCGCAACCTGGAAGTGCTCCTGGCGTTGCTGAACATCTGAGTAGCCTTCCGCCGATGAACCGAAAGCCGCACCGCGCCGTCTAGTGAATGGTAGGGAGATCTGCAATGCAGGAGCTGGTCCTGATCCAGCCGGGAAGAACACTCGACGCAGATTCGGCACGGGAACTCGCCCGCGCCCGATTGCGCCGCGAGTTCGAGACCTGTCTGGCGGAGTGCGGTCCACTGGCCTATCGAGTTGCCCAAGGCGTGCTTCGCAATTCCGCCGACGCCGAAGACGTCGCCCAGGAAGCGTTGCTGCGCGCCTACCAGAAATTCCACCGGCTGCAGGACGTCACGCGTTTCCGCGCCTGGCTCGTGCGTATCACCTTCCGCCTGGCTCTGGACCGCTGGCGCTCCGCTAAACGCCGCACGCGGCGCGAAACGGAATGGGCCAAGCCGGATCTGCGGCCCGCTCCGCCAACAACGGAAGAGATCGCGGCCGCAAACGTGTTTCAGGCGCGCCTGGAAAAGGCTCTTGAAGAGCTGCCCGAAAAATTCCGTCTGGTGCTCCTCTTGGCGGCCATCGAAGGCTACACCCTCGAGGAAGTTACCGGAATGCTGAACATCCCGATGGGCACGGTGAAGTCAAGATTGTTTTTCGCCAGAAAAGCGCTCGCGGAGAAATTACGATGAACTGCCAACAGTGCCAGCAAGAAATCCTGGAGATGCTCACGGCAGAACGAGGTCAAGCCCCGTCTGAAGTTGCCGCCCATCAGAATGCCTGTGCCGCGTGCGCGGCCTTCTACCATACGCAAGAGAATCTGTTTCGCTGCATCGACGCCGGCCTCCACTCCTTAGTAAATCAGCCTGTGCCTCCTTCGCTGCTGCCCACCGTGCGTGCTCGTATCGATGCCCAGCCTTTCAGCGATCGGCCATGGTTACCGAGCTGGAATTTTGGTGCGATTGCGGCTATAGCTATTTTTGTTTTGGCCGTCAGCGTTGGCTACAGCTTGCATCGGACACACAGCCCCGCCGTCTCTTCGCCAACCGCGGCGACCACATCGCGGCAGCCCGATAAACCCAAATCTACGGCGCGAACACCCCAGCAAGCAGCGCAACTTTTGCCCGCAGCTCGACTCAAGCGCGGCCACGTAATCCCATCCACCTCTGCCCCGCAGGTCATCGTGCTCGTTGAAGAGCGCCAAGCCTTTGTCAAATTCGTAGCCGAAGTCCCCCGGGACACAGCCGTTGCAATGGCGCTCACGCGACCGACTCCGCCAGAGACCAACGACTCGGTCGAGATCGCGACACTGCGAATTGATCCCCTGGAAGTGAGGTTGTTGGACGGAAGTCCCAGTAAATAGGTTCACGAATCAGCGTTGCTAACGAATCGAATTATTCACGGAGATTTTCACGGAGGAACAGTATGAGCAAAACACGCTTGGCACTGGCAGTACTCCTGGCTTTATCCATTATTCCGCTGCGTTTGGCGGCTCAGGAAAACGGAACCACGCTGAAAGTTCAGGTGACTATCACCGAAAGTGAGGGAGAAAAGAAGTTGGTCAATCTGCCCTATACTTTTTATGTCAAAGCATCCGACGGTAAAAGCGGTAATCCACCTTGGACCAAGCTACGGATAGGAAGCCGCGTCCCTGTCTACACCGGCAAAGATGACGGGATTACCTACATCGATGTCGGCACTAATATTGACTCCCGGGCATTCACGACCGACAACGGACGATTTGACATTTATTTGAACTTGGAACGTTCCTGGGTAGAGGGTGACCTTGGCGACATCGGCGCGCCAACCGGCAAATCATCGGGACCAGCAACCGACGCCCATTCGGCTCATTTAAAAGAACAGATCATTCGCCAATTCAAGAGCGAACTGTCCTTCTCCATGCGTGACGGTCAGACCACCCAGACAACTCAGGCCCCGGATCCGCTAAGCGGCAGAATCCTAGCTACCACCGTGACCATGACCGTCGTCAAATGATTGCGCACTTACGAAAGCAACTGGACCAGCGTCGTTCCCAAGTCTGCATGCAGGAACTTATATCCCAATTTTTCCAACTGCGCCGGCACCACGCGCTGACTCGACAGCAGCAGTGCATCCGCCATTTCCCCGAGCATCAGCCGTAGCGCAAACGCGGGCGTTGGCAAAATTGCCGGACGATGCAGCGCCTTCGCCAGTTCGTGAGTGAACTCCGCATTGCGCACCGGCTGCGGTGACACCACATTCACCGCACCGCGCACCGCTCCATTTTCCAAAGCCAGCCGCAATATCGACACAACATCTTGCAAACTGATCCAACTCATCCATTGCTGCCCGGAACCCAGCTTTCCCCCGGCTCCCAACCGAAACGGCTGCGCCATCTGTGGCAATGCTCCACCTTGTTTGGCCAAAATCACTCCAAAGCGCGCCCGCACCACGCGGATTCCCAAGGTGTCGGCTTTTTCCGCTTCGGCTTCCCAATCCGTGGCCACCTCACTCAGAAATCCGCGGCCTGGCCGGCTTTCTTCTGTCAAAACTTCATCCCCACGATTGCCATAAAATCCAATCGCAGAAGCGGACACCAGCACGCGCGGTCCGGCCGCCATTTTCGACAACGCATTCACCAGCGCTCGTGTCGTATCCACGCGGCTGATGCGTAACAGCCCCTTCCGGTTCTCCGTCCAACGTCCGTGCGCAATCGACGCCCCCGCCAGATTCACCACCGCATCGGCGCCCACGGCCGCGCCGCCCAACTCCCCGGTGGCGGCATTCCACTTCACGTCAAATCCGTCGTTCCCTCGAATGGCCTCGGCATCTGTTTCCGGACGCACCAGCCGGCATACCGTATGCCCCGCTTCTTTCAATTCGCGCACTAATGCATTTCCCACTAATCCTGTGGAACCGCTCACAAGAATTTTCATAATGTTTTCAGTCCCTCGGCCCGGGCTAATCATCCCCGGGTTCACTGGTAGGGCGCGCGGCCTCAGGTTACAATTTTCGTGTGCCCCCTGTCTTACCCAATCTTCGCCTCAAAGTGCTCTTCTTCGGCCCGCTGCGAGAGCTGACTGGCGTCGCCGAGGAGGCCATCGACGTCCCCGGCGATGCTACGCTTGCCCTGGTGTTGGATCGCTATTGCGCCCGTTTCCCGAAATTAGCGGGCTTTCGCGCCTCCTTGGTAGCTTCTCGAAACCAGGACTTCGCGTCCTGGGACACCCGCGTCGCCGACGGCGATACCATTGCGTTTCTTCCTCCCGTGAGCGGGGGCTGAAGTCCACCCATGCCTGACACCGCCGAAGTGAACGACCTGGTCTCCTTGCTTCACGTGCCCATCGATACGCCCGCCGTTGTTCGTGATCTGCGCGCCTATCCCGACGGCGCCATAGTCACCTTCGACGGTTTCGTCCGCAACGAATCTCATGGCCGGCCCACTCTTTATCTCGAATACGAAGCCTACGAGCCCATGGCTCTACAGAAAATGCGCGAAATCGGCCAGCTCATCCACCAGAAATTTGCCATCGATCGCCTGGCCATCGTGCATCGCCTGGGCCGCTTGGAAGTTGGCGAAACCAGCGTATTCATCGCCGTCAGCGCTCCTCACCGCGCCGCTGCCTTCGACGCTTGCCGTTTCGCCATCGATACTCTCAAGCGCACAGTGCCTATCTGGAAAAAGGAGTATTTTGAAGATGGCGCGGTCTGGGCTGACGGCGAACTGCCCCCGGCACCACCTTCTGCGCCAAAAATAGCATCTTAGCCAACGGATGATCACTCAGCTCAAACTCTCACTGCTTCTTGCATTCGCCCTGCTCGCCCTCCCCGCGTTCCTCGCCTCTCAGGCGAAACCCGATCGACCCCCCTGGGCTCAACCTTCTTCCGGCCAGCCTTCGTCTCCCCCTGCGGAAGGCCCGGTGAACCCAACCGACACCCAGGAACCCCCCAGCCAGTCGCGCACCACCGTAAAGGTCAACGTGAATCTCGTCAACGTGCTGGTTAGCGTTCTGGACGATCACAACCGGCCCGCGCCTAACCTGCCGGTCGAGGCTTTCAAAATCTTTGAGGAAGGCGTGCCGCAGAAAATCGATGTCTTTGAAGCAGAGACCCACCAGCCGCTGGACATCGCCTTGATGATCGACGCCAGTCTGAGCGCGCATTCGGAAAAAGCCACCGAGCAAGACGCTGCCGCCCATTTTATCCAGCAGGTCCTCCGCCCGGAGGACCGCTTGAGCGTGTTTGCCTTTGACGAGCTCGTCCGCCAATTGCCTCCATACTTCTCCGACAAAATTCCCGCTCTTCAGGACGCCGTTCGTCGCATCCCCGATGGCGCTGGCACCTCGATTTATGACGCGATCTTTCTTGGCGCCGACGCTTTACAGAAAAGACGAGGTGAACGCCGCCGGGTAATCATCTTGGTGACCGACGCCGGCGAAACCACTAGCCATTACGATTTCGAGGCCGCTCGGAAACAGGCCCTGCGCGACGACGTGCTTCTCTACACTATCGTGCTTCGCACCGTGAAGAACGAAAACGGCCGCAACACTGCGGGCGAACACGCCCTCCAGACCATCACCGAGACTACTGGCGGCGCCATGTTCTTCCCACTGTCCTCCCAAGAACTCCCCATGATTTTCGATCGCATCAACAGTGAGCTCCGCACCCAGTACCGCCTCGCCTACTATCCAAATCCCCGCGGTCCCGCCAACACTTACCGTACAATTGACGTGAAGGTTCTGCCCGGCTACACCGCTCGTCACCGGACAACCTATCTCACTGGGCCTCAATAGTCCGTCCTGGAGCCCCCGGGAATCGCATGCTCATGAACTATCTGGAAGCAGCCGTCGAAATTGCGCAGGACGCCGGCACGATCCTGCGCGAAGAGATGGAACGCCCCCCAACCATCTCCTACAAAGCCGAATTTGATCTGGTTACCCAAGCCGACCGCCGGTCCGAAGCCCTGATCGTCAGCCGGCTCCAGAAATATTTCCCGGAACACGCCGTAGCCGCCGAAGAAGGCACCGGCAAAGACACCGCATCCGAATATCGCTGGCATGTCGATCCCTTGGATGGCACTACCAATTTCGCCCATCACTATCCCTGCTTCTGCGTTTCCATCGCGCTCGCTCGCAAAAATGAATTGCTTCTCGGCGTCATTTATAATCCCATTTACAACGAACTCTTCACCGCCGCCCGCGGCGACGGCGCCACCTTGAACGGCAAAAAAATTCACTGTTCTAAAATTGATGCGCTCAAGCGCAGCCTGCTCTGCACCGGCTTCCCCAATCACGATCGCCAGTCCAACCCCAATTTCCATTTCTATTGGGATTTCACTCTGCGCTCTCATGGCGTACGGCGTGATGGATCCGCGGCGCTCGATCTTGCCTCCGTGGCTGTGGGCCGCTTCGACGGCTTTTGGGAATTCGGCCTCAATCCCTGGGACGTTGCGGCCGGCGTCGTTCTGGTGGAAGAAGCGGGCGGAAAAATTAGTGACATGCAAGGGCAGCCCTACACGCTAGGCGGTCCTTCCATACTGGCCACCAATGGCTTAATTCACGAAGAAATGGTGAGAGTCGCTGCGGAAGTTTCCGGGCAGGCCTTGACCCAGAAATAGCATACCATACAGTAATAATGAGCTCCTATTCTATAATGTCCAATCCTTGTCGCACTAGGTAGCCCGCAAAAAAACACGTCATTCCGAGCGAAGCGAGGAATCTCTCTTCGTTTTTCTTCCCGCCTGGCCATCATAAAAATCTCTCTCTCTCCGATCCTACGAGCGCCACTGAATCCGATAACTCGAGCGACTGTTAGTTAACATAAACCTCCCCGGCCATCCGCATATAAGGCTTGTTCAGTCCTCACAGAATCCTTATGTCTCCAGCGGTATGCTTCGTTGGCAACGATCACTAATCTGAACGCCTGAGGCAGTCAGAACTGCCACTTCCCAGGAAAATTCGTTGCCGGATTGTTGTAGGGGGCTACTATGCGCATTCGCTTTGGACTTGGAGTCTTGTTGTGGTTGGTTGTTACCGGCATGCTGACCCTGCCAAGTTTTGCCGCAGATGGCAACCCAGATGGCACAAAGGACAATTCGACGGCAAAGCCTGCTCCGAAGGCAGACGATACAAGTAAGCCAGCCAATGGCCTTACCGAGCGCGAGCAATGGATGCTGGAGCGCATCGAGCAACTTGAGAAACGCGTTGCCGAACTGGAGTCCAAAGGATCGGGAACGGCTCAGCCGGCAGCTCGCGCGGCAGTGTCTTCGCCTCCGCCCGCCTCGCCAGCATCCGCTTCCGCCCCAGCCACAATTGCTGCTTCTCCTGCTCCGCCGGCAGGAAATGTCACTTCTACAACCGCCGGCACGGTCAATCCGAACGCCGGTTCCTCGTCAAGCGTTAACCCCACCCAGGACCAAAACGCGCAAGCCAATGCGAACGCAGCCCCCGCCGCCCCGACCGTCGCTGCTCCCTTCTCCGATGCGGATTGGACCTGGCTGAACGGCAACGCCCGGACCAAGGACATCTACTGGGACACCAAATTCTTCACTCCGGAAATTCGTTTCGACACGAACTACGTCGCCGATTTCAATCATCCCACCGACCATTCCATCGGCGGCTCCAGCGAACTCTTCCGCTCCTACGAAGTACAACTCGAACAGTTGGGCGTTGGCGGCGACTTCCATTGGGACGACGTGCGCGGCCGGCTCATGACTCAGTTCGGCATGTATTCGGTGACCACTCCGCGCAATGATCCCAGCCCCGGCCACGGTCAGTGGGATCTAGCGGACGCCTATCGCTACATTTCCGAAGGCTACGGTGGTTATCACTTTAATGTTTTGCATGGCGTCAATGTGGATGCCGGAATTTTCATGTCCTACATCGGTTTGTTCAGCTACTACAATTTCGACAATTGGGCCTACCAGCCATCCTACGTTTCCTCCAACACCCCTTGGTTTTTCAATGGCGTGCGTGTCCAGATTTTCCCCACCGAGCATTTGAAGATTGAACCTTGGTTCATCAATGGCTGGCAGTCTTACGCTTCCGCGAACCACACACCGGGCGTAGGAGGCCAGATCAAATGGACTCCCACCAACTGGATGAACATCATCTCCAACAACTACGGCGTTGGTGAAGATGACCTCTTCACGCCTGGCCGCAGGCGCATCCATACAGACAACAGCCTTGAGGTGAAGTATTACGACAAGCCCTACAATAGCCTCGATAAAATGGCCTTTTCGCTTACCGGCGATCTTGGCTGCGAATTCGGCGCGGGCGTGAGTTGTTACGGCGATCACAGTGGTGGCCCCAAGCAGAGCTTCGTGGGCTGGATGGGCTACAACCGCTTCTGGTTCCACCGCGATATCTTCGGCGTCACCGTTGGCGGCGGCCAAATCAATAATCCGGGCCGTTACCTCGTCCTGCTTCCTCCCATCAATGGCGAAACCGCGGTCACCGCATCCACAAACTCGCCGTACTTTCCAGAGAATCCCGGCGATCCCTTCAAAGCTTGGGACTCTTCCGTCACGTTCGACTACATGCCCAAGCAATACATCACTTTCCGCTGGGAATATGACTACCGCCACGCCAGTGTGCCTTACTGGACCGGTCGCGGCGGCATCACTCCTCCAGGAGGCAACAACCCCTATCCTCAATACTATGTATGCGCCAACGGCAACACTTCCGGACAAGAAACTCTCTCCGCGGCAGAGACTGCCTGCGGCGGTGGCATGAGCAGCGTCTGGTTCCCCGACCTTCGCAAAGATGAATCCTTCATCGACATGGCCATCATGGTGAAGTTTTAGGCCATCCCGAATCGTGGGTCCACGGGTGCCGCAGGTGGCGGGCGCCCCACACGCCGACGTTGCGTGGGGGATCCTGAGTTTGCCTCTTGTAGGGCCCGCCTTCCGAGGCGGGCCATCGGCCACATCAAATATTTAACTTGGCTATAATATAATTATGTATTAAACTAGTTGTTGTGGAAAGGACTGCTCCGGGACCGTGCCCGGCCCTCTTCCAACTATTCGCTTACAGAGACCAACTTCTTTGGACTGCGCACTTACGGAACTCGACCAACTAATCCCTGTAGAATGAACACTTGCAGATCATTATCAAAACAAATGGTTTATAAACCCAGTAGAATCCGCACTTACGAACACCAAGCCGGGGAAAACAGGCTTAACTCTTTTATTCTTCGCACTTACACGAAAAACGCTTTTTTGAGGTCGCGCTCACTCGTCACACCGTCAAGTTCACCGATCACACCGTTCCCCAATTCGTCCGCTCCAAAAACGTCGGCGGCTCGTAGGTTTTCCCTTTCGCCAGCCGTCGTTCCTCCCAACGCGTAGTCCACAATAGCAACGGTCCCAGAGCCCGCGCGTTGAAACGTGCCGCAAAGCCCAACTCCTTTTCCACTTCGCCGCGCAGCGCCTTGATTTGCAGGCTGACATTTTCGTTCATCTCACGGAAGTGCCGCTCCATGGCCCACAACGCCGCGCTGTACCCGCTGCGCAGTTTGCTCACTTCGCGGCTGAACCGTTCGCGAACGCGGGGGTCCGGATAATCCCGATACCGTTTCCAGCCTTCCAACATGGTCCGGCACATGCGGTACAAGCTGGGTCCATTGCGTTGAAAGTCCCGCAGAAATGCCCAGTCCAGAAAACGCTGCGAATCGACCCGCGAAATCGCCGAGTGTTTGAAATTAAATTGGAATTGCCCGTGAATATCCGCCAGGTCCACATCCTTCAGCAGCCGGCCTTGTTCTTTCATCTCGAGATACAGCGGAGTTCCCGGCACCGGCGTATACAGCATGAATTGATGAAAATCCGTTTCGTGGCTGACCGCGCGCTCAATCTCCTCTTCTATATTGTCCGGCGTATGATGTTCCAGGCCGATGATGGTCGAACCTTGCACGCGAACGCCGTGCGCCCGCAATTCCCGGGTCAGCTCCTGCGTGTCCGTACCGTTCAGTTTGGCGTAACTGGAATATTTCGATTCCAATCCCATCCACACCCACGACACGCCTAATTCCACCAGCTCCTTCATCGAATATTTGCGGATCGCATTCGCCGAGGCAAACACCGCCATTCCCCAGCTCTTGCGGGCGGCCTTCATCCTTTCCAGCAGCCCCATGGCCCGTTCGCGATGCAACAGAAAATTTTCGTCCATGATAAAAAACGTCTGTACCTTCATGGACGATTCAAACCCGTCCATCAGTTCGAAAAGCTCATCGCCGGTCTCGTAGAAATTGTAGAAATGTCCTTTGCCCCCGAAAAAGGAAGAGGTCGTACAAAAGTTGCAGCCCATCGGGCAGCCCACCGATGGAATGACCGTGGCTGCGGTAGCTCCCCGGCGCTCTGGCAGCCTCACTCCCAGCGAACGCGTCCTCAATCCCGAAACAATTTCTGGATGGTGGATCGGCGCGCCGTCGTCCTCACCCAAATACCGGCGCATCCACGAAATGCCTTCGCCTCGCACATAATGGTCCGCGTCCACGATTTTTTCGATTCCCGGAATCGCGGTCACGTGACCGCCCAAGACAATCACCGATTGCGGCGAGTGCTCGCGAACAATCCGACACATCTCGCGAACCTTGCCCACGTTTACGATGATCGACGAGATGCCCACCACATCGTAATCCGTCGAGCGCAGTTCTCTCGCGAACGATTCCCGCGAAGGAAAGTCCATCAACGTGCACGGCGCGGAAATATTTGCCTGGATCATCAGGATGCCCCACGAACGGTGAAACATCCGCAGCGAGAACGCGCCTTGCGCCCGCGTCACCTGGTTGTGGTACAGCTCCATCGGGTTGATGGCCCGGCTCCCGAATTCGTCGTCCTGCGCGTAGGGCCCAAACACCGAACTCAACAACACCCGGGCGCGTGTGCCTTTGGGGTGCCTCGGTACAATTTGCGGGATGGTCGGATGGGTCGGCAAACTCTAAACACTATCACGCCCCTTCGCCAATCCTTTGTGACCAGCAAACATGCCCGCGAACGGATTCGCTAGGGGGGATACGATGTGAGCCGGCTTTTCCAGCGGGCAGTGGCTACTTTGATTCTGGGGTTAGTGGGCGGATTTGCTTGCGGCGTCCCTCTGCTCATGGGAAAATCTAAAATTGTGATTCCGCCCGGCTTTCCTCTGCCGAACGACTCACTTCAATTGGCGATATCGTCTAGGGGTCTAGGACGCCGCCCTCTCACGGCGGAAACCCGGGTTCGAATCCCGGTATCGCTACCAACACTTCCTAAGTGATTCATTAGACCACGGTTGATAGCTCGCCTCGGGCTTGTCCCAAATTTGTCCCAAACATTCGAGGCTGTGCCCTGAAAGTGAGTATTGAAACAGGGTATGGCCAACACGACTGTAAGCATTCGAGAACGAATCAAAGACCCCGAAGGGCGCTGGCGCTGGAGTCAAAATCTCCGACCGCCGGACGACAAGCTGAACCCATCCGAAGCAGATCGAAAGGGCAAGTTCTACTTGGTTTGGACTGAGGACAAGAAGCGCGAGCAGAGAGTCAAGGGGAATTTCGAGACCGCGGTAAAGGCTGCAAGGGCAAAAGAGCGGCACCTCGAAGATGCCGCAGATGGTTTCGAACGCCCCGACCCTCTAAAGAAGAAGCCTCAACGAATTACGATTGCTGATGCCATCGAGAGGCGGCTGCACAGCATAGAGGTCACGTTTGAGCGAGACACATTGAAGTCGCACAGACAGGCCCTCCGGCAGTTTGAGAAATGGACAAGTCGGCGCTTCGTAGATGAAATCGATCATGACCATTTGATGGAGTTCCGGAATTGGCTCATGAAGCACGGCAACGAGCATAGATTCCTGAAGAATCCCGGCAACGACAAGCGCACCGCAGATCGGAAGACCTCACACGTAAACCAACTGATCAGAATCACCCTCGGTCTGCCTGATGGGAAGGGGCCAATCAAGAAATCCGAACTGGGAAAGATCAGGCGGGTCGGCTCCGTTAAGATTTACTCGAAGGCGCAAAAAGAATCGTTCTTCAATAATTGCGATCCTTACGAAGAGCTACGATTCAGGACGCTATATGAACCTGCATTTCGCAAGAAGGAGTTGGTATATCTAGAAAAAGACGACGTACTTATGGATCGGCAGATGCTCCGCGTGCAATCCAAGACTCGTTACGATGAAAACGGAAACCTCCTCTACAAGTTCAAGGCAAAGGCGAATTCGGAGCGAAGTCCCTATCTCGAAGGAGCTAATGGAGCAAATCGTGGCGCACATGAACGATCCGGCGCACCCGAACTCACGGCTTGTCTTCTGTACCAGCACAGGCCGTCCGGACACCCATCTGTGGGACAAGATTCAGGCAATCGCAAGACGGGCAGGAATGGGCGGCTTCAATCTAAAAACGTTCAGGGCGACACGTGCGACTGATTGGTTGCGCCCGAAATGGTTGGGTGGATGCGGTTATGACGTTCCGACCGTTCGAAACTTGCTGGGGCACGACGAAGAATCAGAGAGCATCTGGTCGTATGTAAGTTCCATTGAGAAAGAGGTTCTGATTGCGGAGATGAACAAAAAAGATGAAGAGGAAAAATCCACCGCGAGCAACCCAGACTCTCCGAAGAAAGCAACAGTCATCCTTAACGACACCGATACTGTAGCCGTGACGGGAACTCCCGCACTGTGACCTAGCGTGGCAGCATCACGAAGCACAGGAATATCCAAGCCGGAATGCCCTTGCCGCACATCAAGCGACCGGGGGCTGGCGCGACATGAAGAGCGTGCAGCGGTACATAGGGCTGCTGCTCGACGACGCAAGTGCTGGAGACGGCGGTCTAAGTGGCTTGGGCTGCCGCCTGACTCCATCCTTATATAAAGGAGCAGGGAAGGGAACGTTGACTCGGCGCAGTCGAAGGGCCGGGAAGGCGTTCCCTTTTCGTTTTGGTACGAAGGTACCGGCGAAAAAAAGGTACCAAAATTCTGACGCGAAGCCGAAAAAGTCGTCATCAAATCGGACAGGAGGATGAGGTGAGCACAATCACCCAGGTGCATGGAGTGGCGATAGTCAATCCGGGCCTGTTTGTACGCTCGCGCCGATTCGCCGTTCCCTGCATCTAACACGTTGAGAGAGTAAAGCCCCGCCGACGCCGGAGGGATGGTCGGTAAAATAAGTGGGCAGCGACGCCTAACACGCACTGGAGTGGGAAACCACCGCCGCGCTTGATCGCGCAGGGTTGCCTGACACCGCTAAATCGCTGGGTGCAGGCACAGGGCAGCAAAGCTCCGCACAGGTTGCGGGGTGCGAGATCGCGAATTAGAAGAAGCCCGGCGCGAAAGCGTCGTAGACCAACGGAGAATAAACCGAGGCGGTCGCGTAGCAGCAGGGAGTAACGGGTATACCTGATATTGAAACCTGCCGACTACGCGACCGCCTTTTTGTTTTGGGCGAAAGACCTGACCGCAAGGCAGTCAGCTACAGGAAAGCTTTGAAGTAAAACGGGTGGCGACCCTCGCCAGAGTAGAAAGGATTTTATGAAGAGCAAATTGTTCGTTGTAAACGTGATGGACGCAAAGGGCAAGCAGGCTCAAGTAATCCTCGCGGCCCCGAAGCCCCAAGCCGCAATTGATCAGGTCAAGAAGATGGACGTCTTCAATGGCTGCGTTTTCCACGCCGCCGAAGCACCCCCATTCTCTTGATGAACGGGAAGAACGACCGTTACACCGTCCTGATCCACGGTGGCAAGTTCAAGACAAAGTTCGTATCTGACAAGAATCCGCTGTAACAAACGGGTGGCGACCTTACAGCCGAAAATGGAGAACATCATGAAAGCAAAGGACAAGACAAAAGAGTTGGACGCATTCGTCGAACGGCTCAGAGTGGCATTTGACACGCTCGATGGTCGTGAAGCTGCGAAGCTGCTCAAGCAGTTGGACCGTGCAATTCGCCGGACGCTGGCGTTCAAGCAAGCGATTGCGGAAGCAGGACAGCCAGCGAGCGACCCTATCGAAGCAATGAAACGACTGTTGCCACTACTATGAGCCGCCCGACTTTCATCACCGCTCACTGCGGGCACACGACCACTGAGCAGTATTTGGACAGACAGCCATTGGGGTGCTGCGCCTCATGCGCCAAGAAGCTGGACAGGACAGAGACGCTCAAGCGGTTTGAGGAAATCCGACAGCAAATCAAGGCAACCTGCCGCAGGTGCGGGGAGGAAATCCACCCGCTGGAACAGTCCACGCTGCCTGTCGGTGTCTTCTGGAAATCCATCACCGTTGAGAAGGCTGCGGAATTGAGCGTCAACGCCCACATCCGGCACGCTCATTCGGACTATGACCAGCGGCGGTATGACTTGCAAGCAAAGGGCTACGACAGCAAAGAGGCTCGCTCAATAGTGCGAGAAGAAGACAGGTAGTAAAACACGGTCGCGTGCCGATTCTATGAAAAGCACGGCATGACTGTTGCGGGGAAGGTCGCTTTGTCTAGCGGCACCCTCCCCGGTCTGGTGTACAGGATGGCCCGCAGGCTGAGGTCGTCTTAACCAACAAGCCCAACAGTGAGCCTGAGGGCGAAGCCGAGCGTGTAGGCACAAGGAGAAGTCAAGAATGAACGAGATGAAAACGGTCGGGGTGGCACGGACGGCTCACCGGAGTTTGCTGCATAAAGCTGACAGCGTAATTACTGTCGATAAAGGGCGGGGCTTCATCATCGAGCATCGCACCTTGTTTGATTTTGGCAATGGTTTCAAACGTCTTCGTCGCAAACTGGTAGTCACGGCATCACACTGTTTGCCTCATCCTCCCAAGATGCCCTGTTATTCGTCTCAGGAAGCCACCTACGCAAATTTGCTTGCCCCGCTGGGGGAAGAACCCAGCGTATGGGCGGAATGTCTGTTCTTTGATCCGGTTTCCGACTTAGCCATTCTTGGGGAACCCGACAATCAAGAACTCGGAGAAGAGAGCGATGCGTATGAGGGTCTGGTGGATGGGCGCAAGCCCTTCACTATCGCCGCGCCCGAGACGGGCGAAGGGTACATGCTCGCACTGGACGGCGTATCGTGGCAGCCCACTCCCTTGAATGTTCGCGTGAACATTTGGGGAGTGGGGCTTTCAACCGGACCAAACTTTGCCGGGCAGTCCGGGTCTCCCATTGTGGATGCGTCAGGGAGGGCTGTAGCTGTGGTCTCCATCGGAACAGAATCCCTGACTGGCGGAAGTAGGACACCCATGGGATCAGGACCGCAACCGATCTTGAAATTCCAACTCCCTTCTTGGCTGTTAAAGACGATGAAAGGTATGGACCAGAGATAAATGCCCCAAAACTAGTGTGCGGCCGAGGGCGAAACCCGATCCCCGAACGAAAAATGCGGTATTTATCTTCTGCGGGGTGTACTTACCGCCCGGCACCCAGCCGGAACTGGGGGACGGTTCCGCAAGCTATGAGCGTTCGTGCTCATTCAATCCAAGTGATCCATTCTCGTGAGTGATCGTTTCATGTGAGCAGAGTGAGTATCGGGGTCAATCGTTCGCATTATAAGAAATACGTCTTTAAGAAGTTCTGGGGTTGTAGGGGTTAGAAGGTATGCAGACAGAGCAGAACCAGAAGCTGATCGAGGAATTCTGGGAAGAGATCGTGGCGCCGCTCGGCTTTCCGCGCAGGAACGTGCCTGTGAGGGAATGGCTGCAAGGCTTCCCGGTCGAGGTGGTCTACGCGGCGCTCGTAGCCACGGTCCGGGCTGTCACCCGGTATGACAAAGAATTCCAAGGCACCAAGCACCTCTGCAACACCGCCGCCAAGACGATGCGGGACATGGTGACCCACTATCGCATGTTCGAGGAAGCCAAGCAGGACATCGCGGCATATTTCGAGGAATCCTAGAAACTCAGTAATAGACCTATGCAGACGAATCCACGGCACCTCAGCGCCGCAGATTCGTGGGGCGGCGACCAAGTCCGTCGCCCCGAACAAAGACTTGGTTCCAACCGTTCCAGCCTTTTCGCCCTGCTAATCGACTTCAAAGAAGGAAGCATCGCAGATGTCCAAAGTGTACGACAAACTCGCCGCCGAGTTCCCCGACGCAATTGGGGAGCCCGCGCCACGCATCACAGAAGAGCATGCGCCGTCCGCCACGCCCACAAATGGCAAAGCCAACGGTCACGTCACAACCGCAACCCACAAGAAACCAGCCAGCAAGTTCAAGAGCGTGTCTGCCGAGACCGCCAAGAAGGCGAAGAAGGGCACCACGTCGTCCAGCCGTACCGGAAAGTCGCGGCAGGCGACCGTGGAATTCGGCAAGCCGCCCAAACACATCTGGGTCCGGGTGGACACTCGCCCGAACTACCGACAGATGAACGTCCCGGTTTACATCGACAAGGATCGCGACCAGACGTATTACGTGTCGCCGGAGTTCTACGAAAGCGACGCCATCCCGGAGCGCTTCAAGCGTGCATGCGTGCTAATCGACATCTACACAGCCGGGCTTGCCGACGGCAGCTTCCTGTTGTGGACGGTAGGCGTGAGCGCCAGCAAATGGCGCAAGGGCGCCGTCGCCGCGGTCATGGCGGCGATGGAAGGCTACGTTCTCGTCGAGGCATTCAAGCCGCGCAGCACGTACCTAATCACCACGTGCGAGGAAGACATCCCGGCGCCGAAGTTCGAGACGCTGGGCAGCTTCGAGTCCCTGCTGGAGCAGGCGTTCGATGGCGTCATAACCGCAGCCCATGACGAGGCGGTAGCGCGCTACCTTTCCGGAGGCTACTGGGAAGAACTGGACGAACAGCAGGACGGGGACTAACCGTGTCCACCACTGCGCAACTCGAACGCACTGGGGTGAGTTTGAACGAACTCATCCCGGCGTGTTTCACCGAAGTCTGGTTCATAGACACCGAGTTTATGGCGCTGGACGGCGAGCCGAACCTACCCGTCTCGCTGTGCGCGTACGAGCTTCGCAGCAAGCAAAAGGTCGAGATGTTCTTCGACCGCGTCCACGAGAATCCCTTCACCAACCCCGACGCGCTCTTCATCTGCTACAACGCTGTCGCCGAATGGAAAACATTCTTGGCGCTCGGCTGGGAAATCCCGCGCAACTGCATCGACCTCTTCGTCGAGTACAACCGCATGGTCAACGGCGCATGGCGCGGATCGCAAAGTCTGAAGGAACTGGGGACCGGGCTGGTGGACGCCATGCGCGAACACGGGATAGACCCCATGGACGCAGCCGAGAAAGAGACCGAGCGAAATTACATTCGCGATTACGGTCTCAAGGCACCAGTGGAGGAAAAGACCACAACGCGCACTAGTAAGGGCGGCAGCGTTACCCACCTGAACGAGGACGGCAAGGAATTCATCGGCGTTCCAGCCCAGCCTTGCACACAAGACGAGCACGCCAAGCGGATCATCGACTACTGCTGGGTGGACGTGCGCGGCACCTACAAGCTGGCGCTGCGGATGCTCGGCAATCTCGACCTCGACCAAGCGCTGTGGCGCGGGCGCTACCAAGAACCCGCGGCGTGGTTCGAACACAATGGCATCCCGGTTAACGCCGAGCGATACGAGCAGATCGAGCAGAACCGCGGGCAGTTGCAGATTGAGATCGCCGAGAAAGTCGAGCAGAAGAATTCATACGGCGTCTACCAGATCGAGGGCACCAAGAAGAGCCCGCGCCAACGGGCGGTCTTCAAGATGAAAAAGTTCGAGGAACTGCTGGAACGCCTCGGCATCCTCGAAACTTGGTCGAAGACCGAGACGGGGCAGCCGCGCACCGATGACGAGGAAGTCTTCGAGCCGATGGCGAAGCTGCACCCGTACCTCGAAGACCTGCGGCAGGCGAGGAAGTCGCTCAACGATCTTGAACAGCATGGCTTACAAGCTGTGCGGCACCATGCTTGTCAACTGCGGGGACTCGCCCGAACTTACGACTGCTATCCGTCGCATCCATGAGGGTTCGTTGGGCTTCCAAGAGGCGCTCATGCGGGCTGCAACAAGAGAGGCGAACGGACAATGAGCGATCACTACGATTACGGATATTGCGACCACTGCGACACCTACCACGATGATGTGAAGCAGGCGCACAAAAAGCAGGAGCCTAGACAACCGACGTCTGAAGAACTGGACGAAATCTTGTGGGAACAGCAATACGCGGTGACAGATACCTCCCCGATGGCTGATGCCAAACCCGCGGACCCACTAGAACTGCCGCGGCACCGCGAGGAAACTCCGGCATCTGCGACCGAAAAGAGCAAAGCTGCTGTCGTCAGGAGGACGCTCTGGGGCGAAACGACAACGAAGTCGCAACTCGGCGAGGAGTGCTACGCGTGGTTCGTCGAGCGTGCAGAGCGAAATCTTCCCAAGTGCCCATATTGTAAGGGCTCGGGGACAGTCATGACGCCAGACCCGATCGGGATATGGCGCGGCGTGTTGGTGTCCGAGAGATGCCCGAATTGCAGTGCGTTTGTAGAGAGATTAATCGCTTTCACCATGGCATACTTCCACAATGTTCCGCCAGCGTACCGCCACTGCGTGCTGCGCACGCTGGAGCCGTTCGTGGAGGCTGTTGTGTCCGCGGACAGGCAGGCGGAGATCATCGCCATGCTTAAGAACAACCCTGACAAAGGGTATGCGTTTTTCGGCCCGCCCAAGGCGGGGAAGACAGTCTGGACATACGCACTTTACGCAGAGATGCTCTACCGCTACCACATGAATGACAACGGCAGCATGCGCGTCCCAGTGCGGCGCACCACGACCAAGCGCATGCTCGACCAGCATTCCGACTATAACGTTTGCAGGAAAAACCCCGAATGGACAGAGGTTGACCGCATTGTTAACGCCCCAGACGTAACCGCCGATAAGATTCGAGATGTATCCAAGACCGGGCGCAAGTACCGCCTCTTCCTTGACGATATGAAAGGTTGGGACGTCAGTGCGACCAGCATAGGCACCCTCTCCGAGGTGCTGAACACCCTTGAGGAGAACGAGGGTCAGCTTGTGGTCGCCACCAACTTAACTATCGCTGAGTTTAAGAGCAAGTACGGAGAAGCTCTGTTTTGGCGCATCTCCAAGCTTTGCACGGTCGTCGACCTCTTCGACGAGGCACACAAGAGGTACCCAATCCACCACCCAACCGCGCTTGATGAGTGTTTAACCTAGCTGGGGCTGAAATCGCTGGCGGCGCTGAAATGGCTGGTGTGGGACGCCAAGCGTTGGCGCGAGCGCGAGGACAAAGTAAGCGCAACAGCCTGACCAACATCGTGCGGGACTCATTTTCGAAGTGGCTCTTTGATATTCGTTGCATGTTCACCGACTTTGGAAGTCAAGGGTAGGAAAGCAATTTCGGCACCGCGCACGGGACAAGTGCTTTGATTTCAGTGCGCGGTTCCTCGATTTTCGCTCACATGCAGGGAAGTACGCACATCATGGAGGATTTTGATGAACGCAGGACCACAAATCAGAGATGCAATACGGCTCCGGCTAATGAGGGAGTGGCTGATGCGAGCCACCTGCCCTTTGCTCGCGAAGGGTTACCCGGCATCGAAATCGCGCAAGAACTACCTTTCGTTGGTCCGGCGTCACAGGACCCTCGCGGAGCGGGCTGGGTTCCGAGAGTCGGACCTCTACAGGATGTGAACACATGCACAGCCCAGACAGCCCCGAAGTCCTCGTCGTCGCTGCCAACAGCCGAGGAGCGGAGGCGCAGGCAGACATGAAGGATTCCGACAAGCGTACAGCCGCGAACTCAAGCAACGAGTCTAATCTTGTTGATCTTCCATATCTTCCTGGACACCGAGGTAGTCTTCGAGTTCGCGCTTACCTTCTTGAACATCCTGCTGTTGCTTGGTTTCTATTGTCTTACTCACGTCGGCGATTTTTTGCTCCAGATTGCAGTCAGGAAGACATTCTGCAAGAACTCGAATCAACGATTCCACGCGAGTTGCAAGTTCGTCTAGCGTCTGCAATAGATCGGGGTCAGGAGGAACGCCGACCACGGGAGCAGATCGAATAGCCTCTAGAACGGTTTCTCGGATGTACTCCTTCACTTCGTCGTGAGTCACAGGAACGCCGACCACGGGAGCAGATCGAATAGCCTCTGTAACCGTTTCTTGGATGTACTCCTTCACTTCGTCGTCAGTCATCGGAAATAGACCTCCATTGAATTGCACTCGGGTTTTGTCCACAAGTATTGTTCAGATCGCCGACGTTACATCTTCCAACTGGGTTCACCGCTAGTATTTTCTGTCTGGTCGGGTCCGCACCCGGCGTTCGGCGGGCTGATCGTGAAATATGCGAAGCCGTTCTCCTTGAGGACACGGACAACCTTTCTCCGGTAGCGCGGCGGGTCCTCCGTATAAGATCTGGTAAATCACGCGCTCATCCTCTTCCTTCAGTTTGCGGCGGGTCGACGTTACGCAGGTAATTTTGTGTCTCCTGAATCCGCGAATCCGGTTCACAAAGGGAGGGCCTGATTCGGATCGAGGAGGAGGCACGCTTGTGCTCACAGAGCATGGCAGAAGAGTTGTTACGAGGGGATCGGCGAAATGCTCGCCGCTCAGGAACCCGATCTGGAGACTATTCGAGTGACGCAACAGCGATCTGGGGCGTAAGCTTGGGCTTATAAGTAGTCTTTCGTGTTGTCCCCTTCAATTCGCTCCATTGAAACCGTCCTCGATTTTTCTTTGAGGTTGCTTCATGAGGAAAACTAGGCTTTTTTCCTACGTCGTGGATCATGATACTGGTCACGCACCGAACCCTTACTTTGGGTTCTGCACACTTTGTCGCTGCAAATACAAAAAATCGCGGAATCGTCCCCCGAACATTGTGGAGTTGGCTGAGCGAGGAGATTGGATCGTCGGAACAGGCGGTGCGAACCCAAAGAAAAGTGCAGGGCACCACAAACTCGTCTATGCCATGAAAGTCGAGAGAAAACTTACTCGTGGCGACTATTTTCGAAGCCGTACCTTTGTGCGCAAAAGGCTCACCGAGGGGAAAAGTGATTATCGAAGCAGCGGAGACAATCTGAGACCCAAAAACAAGTTCGAGGCAAGCGAACAGTACGTTCTCATCTCGAAAAAACATTTCTACTATTTTGGCGATCAGGCGATTCGGATTCCACAAAAGAAACTGCCTCGCCTCGAAAAAACGGGCCCGGGCTTTCGATCTGATTTCGATAGCGAATACATCCGGCGATTCGAGAACTGGATAACCAGCTTCAAGCCCGGCAAACAGGGCGATCCCTGCAAAAAGCATTCTGTGGAGGCAAGGAGGGTCGAGAAATGCAAGTCGTCCTGCTAAGAGTGGGCATTGACACTGGGTCAGGAGGCATCCACGGCCCTCTGTTTAAGAATGGGACATTCGAGTTCGTGCCGATTGCAGACAAAAGAAATCGATTTGGGGTGAACCACGAAACCTACGGAAACACTCGCGGGGCAATTCACAGGAGACTGCTGGTCGATTACTTTTCGGATGGGCGACGGGCAAAAGCAAAGAGTCTCTGTCTGCACTACGACCCTGAGTTTAAGAGTTTCACTTACGGTGACCCAACCAGACCGAAAGCGGGTCTGAGAAAATTGAAAAAGGGTGATTTACTCGTTTTCTACGCTGGGCTTCAAGGATGGGACTGCCACCGCGAACCTGCGCTTTACATTATTGGGTATTTTGAAGTTAAAGAGGCAGTCGTAGCGCGGGAACACACATGGAAAGACCTCCAGTCAGAGTTTCGAAGGAATTTTCATGTTCGTCATCGTCCAGTATTCGAACACCAGAAAGACCGACTCATCTTCGTAAAGGGTGGACGTGCAAGCAGGCTTCTGAAGAAAGCAAAACGAATCAGCGTTTAGGCGAAAAACAAAGCCGGAAGGCTAATTCACGTGCTCTCACCTGAGATGCGTCGGGTGTTCGGCGATTTCGACAGTCACGTGAGCATTCACCGTTCACCACCACGGTTTGTTTATCCCGAACACGCAGAGAACGCAGCACGATTTGTGCGTTCCTTGAAGTGAACACTCTCCCATATAAGGCTCTAATCGAGGTTCTTCATGAAGTCATCGAGGACTGCATCAGCAGGTGTAGATCAACACAGTGGTCGAACAAGGGTTACTCCCGTATTTACGTGGCTTCAGGCGCATGGTGGTTCAGATTGGGTTACGGAACTGTTGCGTCTTGCTGATGGAATCCACGTCGCCGATAGCGTTGGTAACGTCACGTCGTTGTGTGTTGGGAAGGAGCGAGAAATTGAACCTAGCCCAGCGAGACTCGGATGGATGATACGCAACGTACACAGGCTGGCTCCTACTGATGGTCGGCTCTGGAGGGAATATCGACGGCGCGTCATTGACAACCCCGACAGGGACGAGGCTCTGCGAACGCTGGATGCTGGTAATGCGAAAGGTCTCTCGAAGAACTTGAAGCTGGAGGGCCCAACTCACGCAGATTGTCTCATCGAATGCGAGAGGGCTTTTGTCTGGATCGAAGGAAAACGCAATGACTGGCTGTCGCCCAGCATCAAGTGGGATGTCACCCGCGACCAACTCGCGAGAAATCTCGACGCGGTATGGCAGTTGGCAGGGCAAGCCCAAAAGGATTTCTGGCTCCTGATCTGTCACGAGCACGATCTAAAGCATCACGAACAGGAACTCGTTGACGGTTACAGAGCCGGAACATGGAAGGCTGGTTTTCCACATTTGTCAGAGGACACAAGACTGTTATTTCGACAAAAGATTGGCACAGTCAGGTGGCAGGCTATTTTCCGTCAATGGCCTGCTCTCGTCGTGGAGTGATGGGGCAAGACATGTTCGTTGCTGGTATCGACGGTTGCCGTGGCGGCTGGGTCAACTTCAAGGTTGATTTAACATCTCTGGGTACTTCAGTCGAACTCACTGATGTCCCTTCCATTTTGAGAAACAAGCCTGATGATCTTGCGATCCTCGCCATCGACATACCCATTGGGCTGCTGGACGGTTCCAGAGTTTGTGATAAAGCAGCCCGAAAGCTGTTGGGACAGCCACGTGGCACAAGCGTTTTTGCCGCTCCCTGCCGGGCAGCCGTGCATGCGGCGACTTACGAAGAGGCGAGCGCCGTCAATCAGCAGAAGACGGGAAGGGGTCTGAGCCAGCAGGCTTGGGGCATCGTCCCAAAAATCAAGCAAGTGGATGATGCGATCACATCGGATTGCCAGCGGTGGGCGTTCGAAGTTCATCCAGAGGTCTGTTTCTGGGCACTCAGCCAGCGCCGCCCGATGAAGCACAACAAGAAGACGAAGGACGGAGTCGCAGAAAGGACTGCTCTTCTACGAAGAATCTTTCCGGACATCGAACGGCACCTTGTGAACCGACCCCCTCGTGTGGCAGCGGACGATCTGCTTGACGCCGCTGTAGCGGCTTGGACAGCAACACGCTGGAATCGTGACGAAGCAGAATGTGTATGCCCACCGGAGCGCGATAATAGGGGCATCGAGATGACCATCTACTATTGAATCTCTGAAGACGAGACACCTGAGAAATGATCGCCTGTATTGGCTGGGGTTCGCTGATTTGGGACAAACGCAACCTCGATGTGGATGGGGAATGGCGGGCTGACGGTCCCGTGTTGCCTGTAGAGTTTGCTCGGCAGTCGAGCGATGGTCGAATCACGCTCGTTATCGCTCCGCGTTGCGAACCAGTTACCACCCTCTGGAGCCTGTTCAACACCCGCGATCTTGCTGAAGCACGAGAGTCCCTGCGGCAACGCGAGCGCATCCCCCGCTCCCGTGCAGGCGACCTGATCGCCCAGTGGCGCACAGGGGAAAACCCTGTCTCCAAGTCTGACGTCACGATCTCTGCTTGGGCAGCCGAGAAGGACTTGGATGCTGCGGTGTGGGCAAGCCTGCCACCGAAGTTTGGCGGGATCAACGGGCGTGTGCCAACCCAGAACGAGGTCGTTGCCTACCTGCAAACGCTGGAAGGTCAAACGCGAGCGGCTGCGAAAGAGTATGTCAGACGTGCGCCCCGTCAGGTTGCTACTCCGTATCGCCGGGCGATAGAAAGAGCGCTAGGCTGGACTCCCGTGGACTAGTCTGCACGAGACAGCGGCATCTCGACACAAAAGGTGGTGTGCCGCACAATGCCTGACATGAGTTCCGATGAAATCAAACTCGGCTACCTTCTCCTTACGTTTCTCCGTTCGTTTACCCAAAACCGCCCCGCGAATAAATTTAACGTAATTGGTCGGTCGGGCAGGGGCGAGTTTGAGATTTGGCTTAATAAAGATGTTCCTCCGCATGAAAAGCAGAGTCTCATTTGGTTGTGGGACGAACTGAAACGCGCAAGGCTGATAAACGCGACCGGGACTGATCTTGTGAACCCTGATGACTGGGTTATCGCTAGTCCAAAAGGACAAACCATTTCTGAATCGGAGTTCGCTGCCATCTTCACCGACGAGCTTCGTGAGCGAACTGGAACGGAAAAGCTCGTCGATGCGGTCACGGGGATATTCCAACGAGGGGAGCTTGATGCTGATCTCGCGAAGTTCGGAGATAGAAAGGGCGATGATCCGCCAGTCAGCTTTGTGATGGCTGATCTCGACCACTTCAAGACCTTCAATGACAATTACGGACACGCTGCGGGCGACGAAGTCCTGAGAGCAGTGGCGAAAAAGATAGCCACTGTAGTTAGGGGAAAAGGGGAAACGTATCGGTACGGTGGCGAAGAGATTTCCGTCGTACTTCCGAATCATTCAGTGGAAGAAGCGACCGCTGTGGCTGAGAGGATTCGGAATGAGATCGCGTCTATTCGAATCGCCTCATTGCCAGACTGTTCGGTAACAGCAAGTCTGGGTGTTGCGACGATCCCTGAGACTTCAGAGACAGTTGAGACAATCGTTTTGGATGCAGACCGTGCAATGTACGAAGCCAAACATTCGGGACGCAACAGGGTTCGCGCTGCCGATAAGCAACACTCTGGTCTACGCGTTCAGCCGAAAGCCGCGGGCAAGCCGAACAATGAGTTGTTTCGGGTTTCGTTTCAGACGCAGAGTCAGGGCATCTTGCCGACGACAACCGTCAAGGTGATGCGCGTGATCGGATCGATAGAAAACATCTCTCCCTCTAGGCGCATCAGGGAGTACGTTTGCACTCTCTCCGTTCCGGCGTCCTGTCTAACCTACAACAGCGCCGTGTATCCGTCTGAAATAAAAGCACGACTCGAAGGATATCGTAGCTTCCGAAGCACAGAGAAGAACCACGCTCGCGTGCCCATCTATCAAGGGGATCGTTTCCAGATTATCAGCGTTGACATAGCAGTTGACCATCTCACTGAAAGCGAGCGACAGAAATGTCTGGAGATGGAAGTAATAGCGACGGCTGAAGGGGACGATGAGGTAGCAGAGACACGGAAGACCGTCGCACAACTTATGGGCGTCTAATTGACATCGACCTTCAGTGCAGAGTGGGATAGTCGGGTCTTTGAATTAAAGAGCAGATGCAGCCACGAACGTAGTCGGGATTGGATCGGGATCGACGACTTGGACGCGAGCTTCAGGTGACGGCTCTCGCTTCGGATACTCCATCACCTCCCATCTCAGTGCTCGCCGCAGAATTCTTTTCGTTCGGCGATTCCCGAAAATTCCTACAAAGCGGTACTTGCATCCGGTGTCCTTGAAAAATTTGCAGCCTTCTTCAATAAGTAGCTGCTTCTGCGCCGCACGGGTGCGCTTATAACGCAGCCTGCCGAATCTGCGGTCACGTGTCAAAAGATGGACATTCCGCGCATCGTAGACTTTACCGTCTGGTCGCCTGAACTTTTCCGTGGGACTTGTCCGCCCGCAATACAAAAAATTGCACGCTCTAAAAATCACTCCTCGTTCGCCTGCCTGTGGATCGGCGTAGGCGACAAAAATGTTGTACCCCTTCTTAATCATCTCTCGGCATCCTGCGCTGATTAGAAACGACGCCGCTGAACCTCCGTGCGTCCTTCCATCAGAAGATCGTCTGGGCGGATCAGCCCACCCTAAGCAGCAACCGCGTGTCACAGAAATCACCCTGTGTGCGTGCTCAGAGCCGCAGACAGACTCTTTGACCTTCGTTCCAGCCGTGCTGCCGAAACAAACGCATCCTGCGAGGTACTCGCCAAAGAAAAGTCCGAAGGCATGCTCGGTGCTTCCAAGACTCGCGAGCCATTCAAAACCGACAATCAGATTACGTGCGTCTACCAGTGAAATCTCCCTCACGCTGGCATTCTTGAAATTAGCCGCGAGAGCCACCTTTTCAGCGAGAAGCGGATCGGGTTGCTCTGCCATCCGCTCGCGGATCACGCGCTGAAATGCCTTTCCGTTCGCGGGGAAATCCTCAAAGTCTTTCGAGAGTTGCGCCTCGGATTCCGACGCATGCTTCAGCGAATTCTTGAGAGCGAGAATCAACTTCTTCCTGATCGTCGGGTTCAGGCGGTTTCGAAGCCGAACGACTTCATCGAGCTTTTCCCGCCTACTCTGCGACTCGATGTCTCGTGTCAGTTCTGCCGCAACGACGTTTATGTCCGGCTCGCTGATAACTTCCGATGGTGTCACGATCTCCCTGACGGCACGCAGCAAGCCAGCCGTTGTCAGTTCACCATCATTCTCTTTCGCTTGGGCAACAGCTTTGTCAAATGTGGCATCGTCAATCATTTTCGCGAGTCGCTGCCATTTTGAAGATTGGTCGCGTGTGATGCCGAGTCGCGGAAGTGTCGTGGGCGACGACACTTTTGTCGGGCGTCCACGTTCCTTTGCCTGCCTCTCCCCACTGCTCTGCATATCGACCAGCAACTCCCCTGCGCGGCGCTCGGCACGGATTCTGATCTCCGCTGCCTGATTCTGTAACTCGAAATCGCCCGCCTGTTTGGCATACACGCGCACGGCTTCAGCTTTGTCGCGGATCGCCTTGACCTCATCAACGCGGTGGGCGGCGGCGAGCGCACGTCGGGCGGTGTCGTAGCGAATCAGCGCGACAGTCATAACAGGTAAGATTGTGGAACACGACGGGACCCGCCGCGAGTCACTCGTGAGGAGCCGCTGCCTCTACGACAACATCCCATGCGCGGGTCGGTACAGACCGCCTCGCAGAAATGCACTACTCGTCTCCGAAGCCCTCCGGCAACAGCAACTCAGAATCTCTCAGGGGATTATCTGCTGACCCAAAAACAAACTCTCCCGCTGCCTCACCTACGCGCCGATTCTTGAGTGTGGAGGAGCCTTCCGCATCAGACCCTTTGACTTCGACTAGTCCGGCGGCGCGTAAAGCCTCGACACTCTTAGGACTGTCCGCCCATTCTTTATTAGGTGCGTAAGGCCCGATGACAGCATACCCGACCCAGCGTGCTGTCCATTTTGTGAGTCTCGCAAGACTGTCCTTCGCGGGATCAGGAAGCTTTTTTATAACTTCAAGCAAGGCAGCCCGTTTGTCGCGATGTTCTTGGATTTTCTTCACGAGTTCAATTGCGAACGTTCTCGTCATGAATTCGCCAATCACGAGATGGACGACGCGTTCAAACCAGATGACTGGCGGCACTGGGCGTTTTTGCTCAGGTAGATTGATGAGGTCTGTGACAACGCCGATTGGAATTCTGTCCCTTGATCCGACTTCGACGTACTGCGGGAAAGGCACGCCGCTGTGAACGTACTCTGATCGAGCATCGTAGACAGCCTTCAATCTCTTGCTCATATCGGCTTTACCGATTTTCGGAAGGAAGTTGCGGGACGGCTCATCGTAGTCGGTATCGGGTATCACCCAAAAATCATCCGACAGATGCAGTTCGATGAAGGTGACGAATCTCTGCCGGAGTCGATAAACCTTCTCCAGCAGTTGTGCTTTCAGTTGATCGGGCAGATGGGACGCGCCGGGAATGCCTGACAATTCCTGAATGATCGCATTGAAGCTCTCAAAATCTTTGATTTGGTCAAACGCAAGCTTTTCGTTTTGGTAGTACCGACCAGCCAAACATTCAATGGCGGACACGAAGGATACATAAGCCATCGAACGGTCGAACTCCATGAATGATAAAGCCGCCCGATAGAACTTACATGCCGCAAGCGCAGCGTTGACGTCATCATCTTCAGATTCGGCGATGCCTTTGAGGATCGTCTGGATCGCCTGAGAGTCAAGTGCCATCGGTGGACGCCGCACTTCTCTGTTTTGCCCGATTAACGGTCGGGATTCGGGTTCAAGAATGATTGGGTCGTTTCCAAATCGTCGCACCCCCAAGGGCACTAAAGGCTCACGTGCGAAAACCGAAAGCACAGAAAGAAAGTCTATTGCAGCCACCTCAGCAGATTCGTCTTGAACACCGTCAAAACTCAGGCAAAGAATCTGCGGGAGTCGGCGAAAAGGTCGCGAGATGACAGTGACCCGGTAAAAGTGTTCTTGAAAGCGAAGTGCCCATGCCGCAGCACCAGAACTATACCTGTCGGCGGTTATGATGTTTTTGTCGTACAATTCACGCCCGCTCAAGAAGTGATATTCAACGCGAATGGTGGGTTTTTTGGATTTAACCTCAGCGAGCAAAAGATTTCGAGTGTTAGAGGCTAGACCAACACCTTGTTCTGGAAGCCGCTTCGATGGTTCGGGCGTGTTGCTCACCGCGTGGTTCTCCTTCCCACGTGCGCCGGGCTTGACCCAACTATAAATCCGTCGCAGGAGTCGCGAAAGAAACGATCTGGGATGTCGCTCGGTCATAAGTGTATCCCAAGGAAATAGGTTGCTTCACGAACCCGCTTGCCTCCAATCAGTGGGCTGAGACCCAGTGCCTCGCTTGCAGCCGATGGTTACGGCGCTCGGAATTTTATTCGCAGTGACCGTTCGATTCGCGACGAAATCCTGTCAACAGTTGTGCAGGCTGCCCCTCGCGTGTGGACTTTCACGTTCGTCTGACTACATTCTTGATGCTGTCCAAATACTCTTGCGAATCTGAGAAGGCCTGCTCAAACGAATTCTGAGCGGGAAATCACGTAGCTCTGAATCGCTACGTCTTGCACGTAGTGATCTTTCAGGTCGCTGGCGGATTTCACTTCCAGAAGACGCCAAAGTGTTTTCTCGCGACGTTGCAGGACATCCGCCCGGACGATTACTCCGTCGTGTTCAAAGACTCCTTCAAAGATCGCAGGGACTTCGGGATTCGCTACTAACTCTTTTGTAGTGCGAATCGCCTGATCCAGCCTCGTAGAGCGAACCTCGATACCACCGCGAAACAGTTTTCGTGCGAGCAAGCCCACTTCACGCCCCTGCTCGATGATCGCGTCGGCGGCACCGTCCGGCTCAGCGGCGAGTTCCGGCTCGTGAATTTGAGGATAAAGGCGCTTCAAGCACTGGCAGCCTGCAACGAACCTTGATTTGCTAATTCTCACGTTCATCGCAACGCTTCCTCTCGCACCACCTTCACAATATCCTGAAATTCTGCTCAAAGATTGGTCTAAGCATTTCGAGGCGCTGCGGGCGAAAGACCAGAGGGCGCGGGACGGGCGAACAGACAGGACAAATACTCGCTCGCCGCGAGCGCGGCGGACTAGGCGTCCGCCTTGGATGACCCGCCTTCGATAAGCTGGAGCCGATAAGCGTGGTACCGCTTGATGCTTTCCGACGAGCGGTCGCGTCCGCAGAACAAGTCCTTGAGCTTGGCGTCCGCGAGCGCCAGCCATTGGAGGTTCACCCACCAGCCGTTCGCCCTACCATGACGCGGGTCGCCGCCGTTCGAGTCGCGGAACTTCTTCGCCCAGAACCCGAAATCGTTCACAGCCTCAGCCATCGCGGAGGCGTCCATTTGCGCGATGGTCTCTTCATCAGTCACCACGACATGCTTGCCGTCCACCAGCTTCACGTGCGTTTCCACCACTTCGTCGAACATGCTTTCGATCAGCTTGTCGTCGTTGTCCATAGTCATTCCTCCTCTCTATCGCTCAGCAAGCCGGGCGCCATGCGCTCGCGGCGACCCTTCAATAGCATCATTATGTCGGCGGCGAGCTTCCGCCTCTCGGCGACGCCCGCTTTCGGCACGAGGACGGGGAGGCACTCGTACACGAGGTAGGCGCGGGCTATCGCCTCCCTGCGTTCTGCGGCTTTGGCAGCCCTGTCGCCGATTGGGATGACCTCACCCACGAACGCGTCTCCATGCCCAAGCGAAGCCGAGCGGCGAGAACGTTGCGAGCGGCAAAAAGGTCGCGCTGCGCGTAGTGACGAGCAGGGCAAACTCGGCGAAATAAGAGCAGATCAAAGCGCCGAACATCCACGCGCAGGCGAAGAAGGAAGTGTGCAGTAGACCGCCGTTCGCCTCTCGCCACTGACGCACGTGCTCCGCTCCGAGCCAAAACTTCGAGGCGCTCAACTGGCTGTACAGCAACGTCCAAAAGCAACAACTCCACGGGCCTAGCCAGAAGATAACCTGAGCGCCCTCGGGGGTGCGGCACAGGCTCAGGGCGGCGAGTGGCAGGCACGTCGCCACTGGCACGAAGATGGCGACGACGAGCAGGGACTTCAGCAGCCACTTCAGCATCGGGTCTCCTGTGTTACGGAACCAGCAAGAGGTTGAGGATTAGCATGTCGCGGAGCCACCGGATCATCGCAGCACGCTCCTCCGTCCGGCGCGGTAGCCGAGTTTGTAAACGAGAACTAGTAGAATGATCACGAACGGCATCTGTTGCCTCCCAGCGGCGAGCATTTCATTAGTTTTAGCTTCCGCGTCATGTCAGCGCCCCATCGCCTGTTCGAGCTTGCGCAGGAAGCCAGTCCCCTTCGTTTCCCAACGCCAGTTTCGTTCGTTCCACACGACGTCCTTGACCTTCTTGTGAAAGCTCACGTTCAGGCTGAACAGCGTGTAGTACATCTCGTCGCCGTCGATTTCCCTGACCACGCCGATGCCGCCGCCGTTCGCGCCGCCGAGCACTGCGATGCGGTCGCCGACCGCGAGGGGGTGAACTGCCTTCTCGCCGGAGTACCACTTCTGCCGCTTCTCGATCAGGAACGAGATGCCCTGTTGGCTGTATCCGTAGTCCCTTATCCAGAGCGGAATTTTTTCCTGCCCAACACGCGCCTCGCCTTCCGGCTGGAGGTAAATGTCCACGTCGAACTCGACCAGCGCCTTGAGGCGTTCATGCGCTTCGTCGAAACGGAAGGGAATCATGTTCACCGGGACGACGAAAAATTTGGGATATCCGTACTGAGCACGCCAGCCTTTCGTGTTGCGCTCTAAGCGTCCCCAAAGGGATACCTCGCCGTGAATTCCACGCTGGATGTAGTTGATGTCGATCATGTGCTGCATGTTGATCCCGGCGTACATCCCGCACGTGCAGCCGGGGCCTGGGACGTGATGGGACTTTGATTCCCAGAATTCCGCCGCTACCGACCCAATTGCCGCCGCTCGCATCGAGCACAGGTCGGCAGCATAGTGGCACGTGGCTTCGAACGCGACCTTGGGCGTCCACAGTGCACCGTTCAGCGAAGTGACGCCTTCGGCTGTCCAGTCCCACGTCCGGTAGGCGACGAACGGCTCGATGTAGGTGTCGGGCAACTTCGCCAAGTCCACGCCGTACTGGGCGTGGGGCAACGGGCGACCGCCGCGACTGGAGCGCCGCGCCAAGCTAGATCTTCTCGGCAGGGCTTGGCTCAACGGTCGTCTCCGACACGGGGACTTCGGTGGTCACAGGCTGCTCCGTGGTCGCTGGCTGTTCTTTGCGCAGAGGCGCGGGAAGGCTCAGCGGCGCGACGTCGATTATTTCGATTGGCTTACCTATCTCGCACATAGCGTTTCCTCCTGAAGTGATGTTCGCCGGAGACGAAGCGCGGCTTCGACGCAGACTGTCGCCTCTGGAGCCAAGATGCTAATGTTCCCGCAGACCTCATCGTCCAGCAGTTGGGCGATCTCGGAGTTGCCAAGCAGCCGCAGTCGTCTTGATAGCTCGGCGGGAATCAGTAGCGCCGCTGCGAGTCGCTCCGCCGGATTGCAAGAGCGAACTCGCTTCCGCTGTGCCTCCATGAGCTCTCGGATCGTCAACTCGCCTCTTTCCTCTACCTAAGTAATACAGGCGACCGTTCAAAATCGTCCAGATGACTTTTCCCGAGTCATTTCAATGAGATAGAGCAACATCCGAGAGAGCGGGTGTCCTGCGGACGCCACCAGGATGCCGAGAACGCACTGTTCACATGGTCTAGGGCGATGCGGGACAAGGGCAGACAGACGCTGACGGGGCGCTAGAATCCCGAAAACGCATTTGATAAGGCGTGCTGGACTTGCGCAGCAGTGGTCCGAGGGTCAGGGTGCGCGTAAGACATCGAAGATGAGATGGATGCATGCCCGAGATGATTCTTTAGGGTGAAGATGTTTTGGACTCGGTTGGCTATTATCGTGGCTACGCTGTGCTTTAGCGTATGGAATCGAAAGCAACCGTGAGGAATCGGTCGCAGGCCTCGGGCAACGCGTGCGTCTGAAACTGTTTTCAGCAATTCGACGAACATCCTGTTCAGTGCCCATCGATGAAGCGAGCCTTTTTGACCGGTGAAGAGGAAGTCCGATCCATCATTGATTCGGACGGCGAGGTATGTTTTGAGACAGGCGTAGTCTGACAGAGTAGGCTTCCCTCGATGCTCCACAAATGCCTGAGTCGTTTCGAGGCTGCCCTTGAGCCTTCGGACTCGGATGGTCCTGTGTCTCATATCGATATCGGAGAGCGTTAGCGGTGGAATGGCCGGACGGGTCTTGCCTGGAATTGCTGGAGCTCCGCCGGCGCATTCGCTCACTCGGAGACCGTGGTTGAAAGCCAGCGTCAAAATGCACCAGGAACGCTCATCGGTCTTGCGTGCCAGTTCAAGCAGTTCTTCGATCTCATCCATTTCGAGGTGAGTTCGGCTTTTTGTCTCAACTGCGCGCTTCTTCTCGTCGATCATCATAAGCAATTCTACTGTATCTAGATACGGATGACGCTGGTACACACGTACCAAAACTACATGCGCACCACCAGTTAGAAGGGTTTTGGGATGCCGAATCGCTGGCTAAGTGCTTTGTTCTCAGCAGGTACAGAAGATGTGGCGAACAAAATGTCCCATTACTGTAAATTGTTGCACCTCATACAGCTAGCTGAAGGCAGATGTGGATGATAACTCTTGATATCGTATGACATGTCTGGATACGCTCGAGGGCATGAAGCAAAGAAAAAGTCGCCTGCTCAAAACGAAGAACCGCGAGAAGTATGCCGTTTGGATTGATAACGATGACCTGGATCGTCTCAGAGAATATCAGCAGACGGTTGGTGTGCCAGTGTCAGAGAGCGTCAGGCGCGCCATCAAGGCATACCTTGAGATCCTGATGAATCGTAAACGGGCTTGAAGTTGGTCTTTCTCTGACCTGTCCTACTGGTGGAACCGCGTTCATCGCTAGGCTATCGGGACGCTCCTATATTAATGTTAGGCGACGTCCCGTGGGTGGTTTGAGTACACATCTCTAGCCACCGAGGGGTATATCGGAGGGTCATCGAAACTTCGAGCGTATTCAGACCCTGTTTGCAGGAATTAGGGGCGGGTTGGAGATCTAAACGACGAGCATCGAGAACGGTTTTTGCCACAGATTCAGGGACACGTTCTCCGTCTCGTTATTACAGGCGGGCGTACCCATCGAAGAGGTCGCCGTTCTCCTCGGGCACAGCAGCAGTAGGATCACGTCACGCCACTACGCCCCCTGGGTGCGGTCACGTCAGGAACAGCTCGCCAAGGATTTGCAACGTGCTTGGAAACAAGATCCCCTTGTCCTTTTGGAAGAAGAAACAGCCCGGAAAATGCAGGTACAGAATCAACGAATCAATTGAATTCGGAAAGTACGGAGCAGCTCAACTGGCTCAAGTATCGCTTACACGAATTTAAAACCGCCGGTTCAGACCGACGAATCACTTCAACGATAACCGCCAATTCAGCCAACGGGGCGAGCTTGGCTGAATGGAAATGGATTCAGCCAAAGAAGAAAGCAAAAGTATGCCTTGACATCAACCGGCCTTCTCATGGAAGGACTCTCATGGCCACGGAGGCGCTTACCTCCAGGGCTTCCGACGAGTCGGTCACCCTTCTCGCTGGATATAACTCGGGCAATTCCTGGACTGTTCCGCCGATACGACTTTCACGCATTGGAATGACAGCTAGGCTTACTGCGCCATCACGGATTCAGTGGGCTGCATTCGTGCAGTTTCCAAAATCCCGTCCAAAATTTTGGCACCAACGTACTTTGTCCACAACCCCTGTATCACATCAAATTGAAACAGAAAGACTTGGAATTGGGAAGCCGTCGCCTGATGGCCAGCCAAATGCCTTAGTGTGGCTCGACGCTCTTGCCGTTAAGGCCAGGTAAACCCGATGTTTGACTGTGCGAACCATCCAATCGCTTACCGAAGCGAGAATAGCGAAGCTCTGCCGATCGATAACGTCTGCTGCAAAACGCGCTCGGCCTGGTACGCCATTCACTCGTATCCCCGCCATGAAAAGCGGGTACACGATCGGTTAAAGTACGCGGGCATCGAGTGCTACCTGCCACTCTACGAATCAATGCACCGGTGGAGGAATGGCCGGACGATGCCCGTTGAGCTTCCCTTGTTCCCCTGTTATCTGTTCGCGACATTTGATTTTCGTGACCGGGTCGGCGTCCTAAGCCTTCCGGGTGTGATCTCATTGGTCGGCGCGGGTGCGAACCCCTGGCCGTTGCCCACCGGCGAAATAGAAACCCTGCGTGAAGGACTGCACCTTCGCAACGCGCGGCCCCATTCTTATTTGGCTGCCGGCCAGAAAGTTAGGATTAAGTCCTCCCCATTGGCGGGACTCGCAGGAATTCTGGTCCGCTGGAATAGCGATCTTCGAGTCGTCTTGTCCGTTGATATGTTAATGCAGTCGGTTTCCGTAGAAGTGGGAGCAGATGACATAGTGTCGATGGACGGGCGTTGACGGTCCAGCGAAGACACAGCCTGTCTAATGGATCGTTTCCTTCTTAGGGATAGGGCCTCCAATTCATCTCTTTAGACTTGACTTGCGGATTTTAATGGTGCGGGCATGAGTACTGTTCAAAACACACTTGAATCTTCTCCGCTCATCGCGCGATTCCTGGGATTTCCGTCTGCCCATGATCGTGCAGACCTCGGTGGCAGGTACTTGATGTTTTTTGATTTGATGTTCATTTGGTTGAGTGCGGGACTCGCTGGGTCACTTGCCATCCTATACTCCAACGTCGAGCCCGACGCAGGTCAGCACTTCGACTCGGCTTTGTGGGGATTGCTTTTCTTGTTCTCCGTGCTGGTGGTGCTGTTCGCAAACAGCACCGGAGTATATCGAAATTTCTGGAAGCGGGGTCTCAAGGAAGAAATCACGTCCTTGGGTGGAGCGCTAGTTTCGGCGTCGGTCGTGGTTGCTGTCGTAGATTGTTTCAAAACCGTGCGGGTGGGCTCGCCATGGGCCGCTGGCATGACGCTGGTCCTAAGTTTTGGGGCGCTGGTCGCCTGGCGGCGTTTTCTGCGTGTGCAGGCGATTCCCGGGCTCACCGAAAAGCGCAACGCGCTGATTGTTGGCGGCGGCCGAATGGCCGTTGCACTCCAAACGATGCTGAACGAGAACCCCGAACTGGGTTACGTAGTGAAGGGTTTCGTCAACACGCGAAGCAGGGAACGCACTGATCGGAAAAAGTACGAGGGCCTTCCACCTGCTTTTCTCGGGAACATAGCGGACATTCCGAAAATCATCCGCGAGCAGTTCATCGACGAAATCTTCATCTGTGTGCCCAGTAATCGCGAACTGGTCATGGAGGTCGCTTCTTACACCAACGAATTCCGAATCCACCTGCGAGTTGTGCCGGATTTGTATGATGGGCTGGCCATGGGCGCTCCCGTCGAATACTTCGGGGAACTGCCGACCATCACATTGCAAAGGCGCACGATTCCGACGCTCGGCCTGATTTTTAAACGTTTGATCGATATTGCCGCCTCGCTCCTTGGCCTGATGGTTCTGTCCCCGGTGCTCCTGCTGGCTGCATTGCTGGTGAAGCTCGATTCCAAAGGACCTGTGTTGTACAGCTCGTTTCGGGTAGGACGAAAGGGGCAGACCTTCCGTTGTCACAAGTTTCGCACCATGGTGGTGAACGCAGAGGCAATTAAGGATTCACTGCGGCACCTAAATGAGCGAAATGCGGTCACGTTCAAAATCGATGACGATCCGCGAATCACCCGCTTAGGTCGTTTTCTGCGCAAGTATAGTCTCGACGAACTTCCGCAGTTGTGGAACGTGTTGCGTGGAGACCTGAGTTTGGTGGGTCCGCGGCCTCATCCTCTTGACGATTATTCCCGATATGCCCTCGAGCATCGCCAACGGTTGGAAGTGAAGCCCGGAATTACCGGTTTGTGGCAGGTCTCGGCTCGCCGCGACCCGTCATTCGAAAAGAATGTCGCGTTGGACGCCGAGTACATCCAGAAATGGAGCCTGTGGCTCGACTTACGGATTCTCTGGAAAACATTTGCGGTGGTACTCGCCGGAACAGGCCAATGACCACATCCACACAGTCCTCGACGAACAAGCCCTCCGGCATCCGCAGCCGCTTGTGTGCGGCAGTCCTACTCTCCAGAGGAACGTCGAAATCGCTTGGCAAAAATACAGCGTGGGCGATTGCCGGATTTGTGACCCGACTGCTGCTACAGGCAGTCTACTTTGTCGTGATCGCGCGTTGTCTCGGGGTCAAAGAGTACGGAGGTTTCATCGCGGTTGCCGCCATGGCCAGTATGGTCGCTCCTCTGGTGAGCCTCGGCAATGGCAGTCTTTTGGTCAAAAATGTTTCCAGAGACAAAACCCTTTTCGGGGAATGTTGGGGCAATTGCCTGCTGATGACGATCGTCTCAGGGAGCGCTTTGGTTCTTGCCGCAATCGCCCTAAGCACAATTTGTCTGCCCCGGTCGATTTCGCTTCCGGCGATCTTACTGATCTGCACGGCGGATCTGATATTTGTGCGCTTGCTGGACATGGCCGCCTTTGCCTTCCTGGCTTTCGAAAACCTGGGTATGAATGCGCGCCTCAATGTCCTCATCAGCGCGAACCGGCTCATGGGTGTCATCGGTTTGGCCGTGTTCGTTCGCAAACCAACCGTTTTCGCATGGTCGATGGTCTATTTCGCAACAGCGGTACTGTCCGCATCGGTCGCCCTGACCTGGGTGAGGGCGCGGTTGGGGCCAGCGTCCCTTCGAGTTTCGCGGATTCGCTCGGAGTATAAAGAGGGTATTTATTTTGCCATCAACAATTCCGCCGCAACCAGCAACAACGACATTGACAAGGCGATGGTGGCCACGCTCTCCACCCTCGAAGCAACCGGCATTTACGGGGCCGCGTACCGTTTGCTGGACGTTGCCTTCATCCCCGTTCGCGCGCTGTTAAATGCCGCCTATCCGGGTTTCTTTCGTAATGGCGCCAATGGTCTGCGCGGGGCACTGCAATATGGGCGGCCATTGTTTCGCAGAGCCTTGCCATACGCACTTGTTGCGATGGTAATGCTATTTTTCGGTGGGCCGGTGGTGCCGCACGTCCTTGGGCCTGGCTACTCGGGCGTAGCGGAAGCGCTGCGTTGGCTGGCTCCTCTTCCGCTCTTGAAAACCCTGCAGTTTTTTGTCGCGGACTCCCTGACAGGCTCGGGATATCAGCGATGCCGTACGGTCATTCAGTCGTTCGTGGCGGTCTTCAACGTTCTCATCAATCTGTGGGCCATTCCGGCTTACGGGTGGAGAGGCGCCGCTGCTACAAGCCTGTTCAGCGATGGCTTGCTGGCTGCCGCGTTCTGGGCAGTGGCCTACCACTTGTCGAAGGCGGCTTCCCAACAGGAAGACAGCCTGGTGTTGACTGCCGGCGCCAGCGCGTAGCACGAATGTTCAGAGAGCTATCGAAGTCCGGACACTGCCGACTATAACTACTTCCCTCGAATGTTGAAACTGGCTGAAAAACCGTTTGTGATGCTAATGCTTCTGTACACCACCGGAGCGATGATGCCTTTTCTTGGCTCGAGCGGGTCCACCACCGCGGCCAACAAGTACGAGATCGCTGTACAGATTCCGCTCTACGCCGTGGCTGCTTGCTTCATCCTGCTGCACTGGCGCAACTTCCGGAAAGCAGCCTGGGGAGTGCAGTGGATACTGGCCTTGGTAGCGCTTGCTGTCGTTTCAACAGCATGGTCTGAGGTTCCCCTGTTCACGCTGCGCCGGGGCATAATCCTGATCGCCACCACGGCATTCGGGATCTACTTTGCCACGCGCTTCGATGTAACTGAGCAACTTCGCATTCTGGCACGTGTATGTGCGACGGCAGTTTGCGCCAGCTTCCTGTTCGGCTTTTTCCTGCCTCAGTATGGACTCGATCCTACGTTTCAGAATCATAGCTGGCGTGGAATTTTTGCCCAGAAAAATTCCCTTGGTCGCTTTGCCGTGTTGTCGGTGGTCGTTTTTCTGCTGGTCCGGCCTCGCGCAGGCCGCTGGCTTGCCTGCGCTGGCGTGGCGGCCTCACTGGTGCTGCTGCTGTTTTCCAAATCAGTAACCAGCGTACTGGTCTGCGGCCTGATTCTTGGCATGCAAGTGGTGTTCAAACTGTTCCGCACGCGATTCACCTTCGCAGTACCGGTTTTTTGTTTTGCAGCCGCTTTCCTGGCCTTGGTTACTTTGGGTGGAGACCTGACCCCAGCAAGAGTGTTGCACCTGCTGCACCGCGATCTCGGCATGACTGGGCGCGCTCGCCTTTGGGCACTTTCGTGGACAGCGATCGTCCGCAAGCCCTGGCTTGGATACGGTTTCAAATCTTTCTGGCTTGGCATGAATGGCGCTTCTGCAACGCTGGTGCAGCAACTGCACTGGGCGGCACCTACTGCGCATAATGGCCTTCTCGACGTCACCCTGGAGTTAGGCGCGCTTGGTTTGGCTTTGTTTCTAATTGGATATTTCGCCCTATGGCAGCGCGCGTTGCAGTTCCTGAATCGTGAGCACAGTCGAACTCCCGTCTGGCTCTGCACCTACATGTTTTTCATGCTGGCCTATAACTTCAGCGAACGGACGATCCTGGAGCAGAACACCATTTATTGGGTGCTCTATGCCGCCACCGCGGTGAATCTGTATCTTGATCTTCCTTGCCAAGCACAGGTCACTGAACCGCAAGCGAACTCTGCATTTGAGGCCAGCGTCTCGACGGAATGCCGCGCGTGACCATACCAGACAAACTTCTCGTAACCGCAGTAATCCCCACGCGCAATCGGCATCAGCTGGTGACGCACGCGGTACGCAGTGCGTTGCGTCAGACCTATCGGAATTTGGAAGTGGTTGTGGTCATCGATGGTGCCGACCCAAAAACGGAAGAGTCGCTCTCGCGCCTGGCTGATTCACGCCTTCGGGTAATCGCTTTGCCTGAGAGCTCTGGGCCAGCCGCCGCGAGAAACATCGGAGTTGCCGCTGCGCGTGGCGAGTGGATCGCGTTCCTGGATGACGACGATCAGTGGCTCCCCGAGAAGATCGAACTGCAGATGGCCATTGCGCGCAAGTCCCGTCACCCGCTGCCGATTGTTTCCTGCCGCTTCTTCGCGCACACCCCGGAACGAGACTACGTGTGGCCGCGACGCCTACTTTCAGAGGGTGAAAACGTAAGCGACTACCTGTTCCGCCGCCGCAATATTTTCCAGGGTGAAGGCTTTATCGCTACGCCGACCCTTTTGATCAAGCGGGAACTGTTGATGCGCATGCCCCTGAACGGCAGCCTCAAAAAGCATGAAGACTGGGACTGGATGATTCGCGTGGCAACCCTGAAGGGCGTACGTTTCGAATTTTCGCAAAAGCCTCTGGTCATTGTACGGATGGGTGCCAACCACCAGGGGCTGAGCAACTCGGATGACTGGCGGCATTCTTTGGATTGGATTCGTGAGCGGCGCAAGTATGTTACTCCGCAGGCATACGCGGCGTTCATCCTGACGGTCGTCGCTGATCAAGCTTCAAGACAGGCTACCCTCGCCGAATATCTCACCCTGCCGGTGGAGTCCTGGCGCAATGGCGCACCGGATTTATTTCATTTTCTCTTGTACACCGGCATGGCCGTGCTGCCGCGTCGCGCACGCCACAACCTGCGGCAATTGTTCAAGAAACGCGTATGAAAATTGTGCAAATCGTTACGCAGATGGAGAGCGGAGGCGCCCAGCGGGTGGCCTACTTGCTGCACCAGGCGTTCGCACGACGCGGCCACGACGCACAATTGTGCTTTTTGTACAAGAAGAGGCCGGCCTACGAGAACGAGTCCGGGATTACCTGTTTATGTGATCATCCGCCAAAGGCGCTGGACTACGTCCGTATCTTCAAAGCCCTTCGCAACTGGATCCATCGGTTCCAACCCGATGCGGTGGTGACCCATACACACTATGCCAACATTCTTGGACTGACCGTCGCCCGCTTTGCCGGGGTCAAAATCCGGATTGCCGTGCAACACAGCCCTGTTCAGACATTCCCGGGCACCAGTCAATACGCTGACTGGCTGTGCGGAAACTCGGGTATGTATACGAACCAAGTCGCGGTATCAGACGCGGTCGTCAAATCGATGGAAACATACCCGCCACGTTATCGACGACTCGTCAGGCGCATCTACAACGGAATCGAAATGGGCGCAGGCCAAGCGCAGAAGGCAAATTTGGAAGCCGCACTCCCCAATGCCCGGCCGAGGATTTTGCACGTGGGGAGATTCGCCGCGCCGAAAAATCACGACGCGCTACTTGAGGTGCTGACAAGAACTCCGGGAGCTCACCTTGTGCTGGTCGGCGATGGCGAGCGTAAGGACGAAGTCAAACGCCGGGTACTCAGTATGAACCTCCACGACCGGGTCACTTTTTTAGGCGAGATTTGTCCAGAGGGCGTCCGGGCGGCTATGCGTTCCTGTGACCTCTTCCTGTTCCCCTCGACTTACGAGGCCATGCCAATGGCATTGCTCGAGGCCATGGCAGCTGGTATGCCAATCGTGGCAAGCGACATTCCTGCAAACCGCGAATTGCTCGAGGGTGCGGGATTACTTCGCGAGCCGGATCCGGAACAGCTCAGCCGCGCTACCAAAAACCTGTTGGCCGATTCTGCCTTTTCTTCCGAGCTAGGGAAACGGGCAGCGGAACGCGCCAGCAAATTCACGGTAGCGGCGATGGCTGAAGGTTACGAACAGATTCTGCAAGGCTCTTAGATTTCCCCCAAAACCTTCTAAGGAAACCAAACCAATGAACGAGCCCACATACAATTTACTGGGATTGCCCCTACAGGCACTTACGCCCCAGGATCTCGTTTCATTAACCGCGCAGGCGGTCGATGGAAATGAACGCCGCATCATTGCCAATCATAATCTCCACAGCTTCTACATCTATCACCATGATGCAAAAATGCGCCGCTTCTTCGATCAGGCTGACTACATCCATGTGGATGGAATGGCCATCATTGCCTTAGCGCAACTTTTGCGTGTCCCATTGCGACGCGAGCATCGTGCCACCTACATCGACTTGCTACCCAAGGTATTTGAAGCGGCAGCAGAGCGGGGCTGGCGAATATTCTATCTAGGCTTCAAGCCGGGCGTAGCAGACCGGGCTCTCCGTAAACTTCTGAAACGATTTCCAGGCTTGCAGATGCGCACCCGCCATGGCCATTTCAATGCTGATCGAACAAGTCTTGAAAACGCAACGGTACTCGCCGAAATCAATGCTTATGCACCCCATATTTTAATGGTCGGCATGGGCATGCCGCGGCAAGAAAACTGGGTTGCTGACAATTGGACCGAGCTGAATTGCAATGCCGCCTACTGTTGCGGCGCCGCGTTGGACTATGTCGCCGGCGAAATTCCCACGCCTCCGCGCTGGCTTGGGCAACTCGGCCTGGAGTGGCTCTATCGCCTGCTCGCCGAACCCAAACGATTGTGGCGCCGCTACCTGCTCGAGCCTTGGTTTGTGTTGATCGCGCTAGGCGGCCATTTTCTGCCGGCCGTTCGACCCAGTAATCATCTCCGTTGACCATTCCAATGAGACACGAAAATACAAAATTCGGACGTCGTTTGTTTCTCGCTGGCGCAGCCGCTACGGCGGCGGTTTGTACCGTGCGTGCCAGTCAATCATCGCTGACGGCGAGCTTGCGAGATGCGGCGAGTGCCAAGGGGCTTCTCTTCGGCACTGAAGTGAACACCAGCGTTGTCGAAGACGCCCAGTTTGCAAAACTGGTGGCACGCGAAAGCTCGATTGTAGTGCCAGGCTGGGCTTTGAAGTGGGCCAATCTCCAGCCCAGCCCTGAGAAATTCGATTTTCGTGAGGCGGACAGCTATCTGCAATTCGCTGAGCAAAACCGCCTGCTTGCCCGCGGGCATGTCTTGGTCTGGCACGAAGCGATCCCTGCTTGGTTTAACTCCGTTGCGAATGCTCAGAACGCCCGCAAGCTGTTACAGGGCTACATTTCCACAGTCGCTCGACGCTATGCTGGAAAACTTCATTCGTGGGATGTGGTGAACGAAATCGTTCAGATCAAGGATGGCCGCCCAGATGGATTGCGAAAGAGTCCCTGGCTGGAGTTGATCGGCCCGGAATACATCGAAATGGCCTTCCATGCCGCGCACCAAGCGGATCCCACCGCGTTCCTGGTATACAACGAGGATCAGCTGGAAGTGGAGAACCGGCCAACGGAAATCAAGCGTGCCCGAGTGCTGGCGCTAATCAAAGATCTAAAAAGAAAAGGCGTGCCGGTTCACGCTCTGGGAATTCAGTCGCACCTTCCCGCTGAAGGTCAGCTCGGGTCGCCAAACTTCGCCCGATTCCTGACCGAGGTCTCCGATGAAGGCTTATGCATCCTGGTCACCGAGATGGACGTTTTCGATCAGCACATGGTCGGCGACATCCGACAGCGGGACCGACTGGTCGCTCAGCGGTATTACGACCATCTGTCCTGCGTTCTGCGATTTCCTTCGGTGAAGGCGGTTCTGACTTGGGGTTTGAGCAACCGTTATACCTGGCTTGCCAAGCACAATCCGCGACAGGATGGTTTGCCGGTGCGGCCTCTGCCCTTCGATGCGGAACTGAAGCCAACCCCGGCGTGCAACACGATCCGCCAAGCCTTTGAAGAAGCTCGAGTCCGATCAAGCTGGATTCCCCAAAACACTACGAACTCTCGGCAGAATCAGCCGGGTACTTGAACTTTCCTGCAGTAGCAACAATCAGTTCGCAACACTCAGACAAGGACACCATAATGAATAGCGAGCTTCTGCCTCCGGACAAAAACAGCGCCTCGGACGAGCCACCTGGCTCGCAGCCACTAAATCTTCCCCGCCGCATGGTGTCCACCTACCAGGAACCTGAAGTGTCTTTTTCTGACATCTGGCGCATCCTCCGTCGCCGCAAAAGGATCATCTGGACGGTCGCCGGATCAGTTTTTGCGCTTGCGTTGCTTTACCTGCTGCTGGCGCCACCCAAATACCAGTCCACGACCATTATCGAGTTCAACAGGCAGAACATGGCCCAGCTGGAATTGGACGAGCAACGCGATGGAAGCGACGGCATTGGCTCTACTGACTACAGCCTCATCCAGTTGACACAAGCCAAAGTACTGGAAAGCGATACGCTGGCGATGCAGGTGATCAACGAACTTCACCTCGAGAGCCTTCCCGAATTTTCCAAGCGCCCACCCCTCGATTACTTTCGCCCCCATCCTGATGAATCTGGGCTGCCACTGGAACAGGCACCCTATCGCCGAACAACCATTCTGAAGAGGTGGCGCAAGAGCCTTCGCGTTGAGCCGTTGGCGGGCACTCAGATGATCAGTATCAAATTTCTGAATCCGGACCCGCAGTTGGCAGCGGTGATTGCCAACAGGCTTGTCGCCGATTACAAGGATCAATACTTCGAAAGCCGCTATGAGGCTACTCTTGAGTCGTCCGGGTGGTTGTCCAAGCAACTCGTTAATCTCAAAAACGACTTGGAGACGTCGCAACAGAAACTGGTCGATTACCAAAGGGAAGTCGGGATTCTCGGCACTGACGAAACTCACAACATCGTCATGACCCGCCTGGAGGAACTCAACCGGCAACTGATGGTCTCGGAAACCAACCGCATTCTTTGCGAAACGATCCGGCAGTTGGTGCGCAATGGAAATGCGGAACTCATTTCCGGGCTGGCCAGTCCCGCCGCTTCGTCGAGCTCTGTTATTACCAAGGACGCCCTGACGCCACTGGAAAATTTGCGAGTACAGAAGCAGCAACTCAACCTCCAGTATGCCGAAGATACCGCGAAGTTCGGACCGGCATATCCGAAGCTGGTAGAACTGCAGAAACAAAGAAAAGAAGTGGATACAGCTTTACAGGAAGAGCTTTCACGGGTCGCAGAGAAAGCCGAAAATGACTACCTGGCGGCCCGCAACACCGAAGCCGCTCTGCGCGCCTCTTTCGAAGACGAAAAACAGGCCGCCAACCAGCTAAATGATAAGGCCATTCAGTACACCATTCTGAAACACGAAGTGGAATCCAGCCGCGATCTTTACGACGGGCTATTGAAAAAGTTAAAGGAAGCCGGTCTCGTCGCCGGGCTGCGCTCCACCAACATTGTGCTCATAGATCCGGCCAAGCCAACCGACAGGCCCGCAAAACCTTCTGTGCCCATCTGCCTCATCGCCGGCGTGTTCGGCGGCTTGCTGCTGGGTGTTGGCTCGGGCCTTTTCGCCGAGAACATGGATGACACAATTAACACCGCCGACGATGTGGAACGCATCACGATGCTGCCGTCACTGGGAATGATTCCCATGTGGAAAGAGGCCAGAAAACTACCAGCAAAGAGTCGCGCGGTCGCGCCTTCACGGCACGGCGGAATTTTTGTTATTTCGCAGTCACGCTCGCAACCCGCCGAAGCTTTTCGCGCTGTTCGTACCGCGATTAGCCAGTCCATTCGGTCCGGCGTCACCACTGTCATCCTCATGACCAGCGCCCTTCCCGGAGAGGGGAAGACCACGGTGGGCCTCAATTGCGCCGCGGCTTTTGCGCAGCAAGGGTCTCGAGTCTTGCTCGTCGAGGCTGACTTGCGGCGCCCAAGGCTCGCCTCACAACTGGGTTTGAGTGGTGCGAAAGGATTGACTTCCCTGATAAAGGGCGAGTCCTGCCCTGAACTGCCCATCAAGCTCTCGGACATTCCTTATCTGTCCGTTGTGCCCGCAGGGCCACTGCCCACCTATCCTGCCGAGTTGCTGGGTTCGAACCGCATGAAGGAACTCGTCAATCAGTGGCGCGGCGAGTACGACTACATCGTGTTTGACACCCCTCCGGTGCTGTCGGTCACCGACGCGGTGGTCTTGACGTCTTCTTGCGACTGTGCGGTGCTGGTAGCCAAGGCCCGTACCACACAAAAACAGGCTCTTTCTCGCGCGCGGGACTTGTTCCGAAACGCGCGAACTCGCGTGTTGGGCGTTATCCTCAACGGCCTGGACTCCGATTCGCCCGACTATGCCGCCTACTACGGTTATAAAAACAACTTGGAATTGGGCGATGGCTACTACAAACCAATCTCCAGGTAGATCCGAAAGTAAATTCCAGGATGACAATATGAATAGCTTCGTTCGAATCACACGTTGCTTGCTTGCGGTCACGTTGGGAATTCGGCTCTTGTGCCCGGTTCAGCCGCTCCTCGCCCAAGACAAATCGTCACCAACTCCAAACCAACTGGCGCCCGAAATACAAATCGGCCCCGGCGACCTGATAGAGGTGAAAGTTCTCGATATTCCAGAACTCTCCCAAACCGTACGAGTCGATGACGCGGGCGACGCCACATTCCTGCTCATTGGTCGCCTTCACCTGGCCGGCTTGACCGCGCAGCAGAGCCAGGGCCTGATTGCCAGTCACTACGTCGCCGGAGATTTCCTGGTCTCTCCCCAAATCCTCGTGTTCATCCATGAATATGTCACTCAAGGAGTCGCGATTTTCGGCGAAGTCGCCAAACCCGGTGTGTATCAGGTGCTCGGTAAGAGGAGCCTTCTCGAGCTACTTTCTGAAGCCGGTGGGACCACTCCGACCGCAGCCAACGAAGTCAGGATTGAACGCTCAAACGACGGAGCGATTTCCACTGTGAAGTTATCGAGGGATCCCGATATCTCGTTGGCGAATGACGTCGAATTGCATCCCGGGGATAAGGTCGTTGTGCCTCGCGCTGGCATTGTCTACGTCCTTGGCGATGTGTATCGGCCCGGCGGCTTCGTCATGCAGAACGACGGAAAGTTGACCGTTCTGGAAGCCGTGGCCATGGCTTCAGGAACCCAATCAACCGCCGCACTCAATGGCGCCAAGCTTATTCGCAAGTTGCCCACCGGTTATGTCGAGCTTCCCATTGCCTTAAAAAAGATCATGCACGGCAAAGAGGGCGATCAGCAGATGCAGGCTGAAGACATTCTGTTCGTCCCAGCGAGCGCCGGGAAGGCCATTGTGTACCGGGGCCTTCCTGGTGTCTTGTCGGCGGCCAGCTCGGCGGCGATTTATGGGGCGGGATTTTAATGGCTTCGGAAGTCATGAATCACTGGGTCGGATCGGAGACGAAAATGTCGTCCTGGGATGCATTGAAGGCGGACACTTTCCGGCTTTGCGGCTCCTTCAGTTGGGGGCGCCTGATTTCCAACGTGATCACGAATGCGAACTTCCGGGCGATCGCGACCCTCCGGCTTTGTCAGGGTGTAGCAGCGTCTGGGCCTCTTGTGCGATTCGCACTGCCTTTCTGTAAGGTGCTGCACCGCATCACCACCCGTAGCGCCCGTCTTGGCCTGCAGTGGAACACGGAAATTGGGCCGGGCTTCTCTCTCACTCACGCGTTCGGCACGCGCATGAGCAGGCAAGTTCGAATTGGCAGAAACGTAACATTGCTTCATGGCGTCACCATTGGCCAACGCCACAAAATCACTAAAAGTGGCGAACGACTTACTATGTATCCAGTGATTGAAGATGAAGTCTTTATCGGGCCCTACGCCATTATAATCGGTGGAGTCACCATCGGCCGCGGCAGCCGCATTGCTGGAGGCGCATTCGTTGCTAAGAGTGTTCCGCCCTACTCGACGGTAATCGGCAACCCCGCCAGAGTGGTAAGGACCAATTGCGTGCCCGACGTGATGAATCCCGCCCCAGTCTAGTTACGAAAGCAATGTGTTAGGACCGGGAGGGTTTCTACACTTGAATGGACAGCATGTTTGCCGTGACTCTCGTGCGTCCGAAGCTCTTCGCCGTTTGTTGGCGAAACAACCGTCGCGCAGAGTGTTTGTTGGGAGCGAATGCCATTGCGGTGATCGGCACTGCTGCGGGTCTCAATTGCAAAACCACTGATGCTCCACAACTGCCGTTTGGTGCGAAAGCGGTGCGGGGTCTGCAGAATACCCAGCAACACCGCAGCCCGGATCGGACCGATCGAGGGAATCTCACAGAGCCGCTTCCAGGCCTTCTGTTTCTTGCTCTCTGTTAGCGGCTCCCGGCGCACTTCATGACGCACCGTCCGTAGCGCATCGAGTTGCTGGTAATGAAACTCCGCCCGCCGGCCGTTTCTTCCCTCGATCCCACCCAAACCAGCGCGGAGCTTCGTTGGCAGGGTATTGTGTGACGTAGGTCACATTCATCTGTTTCAGCGACCACCAGACTGGTTACTGGGGAGTTAGAGTATGCGTGAGGATTATATCTCGCTTGATAAGATGGATCGGTCTTCTGAGTGGCAGAAGCGCTTGGAATTGGCCCAGAAGGCTGGCCTCCGAATTGGGCTATGGGATTGGGACGTTGTCGCCAACACCGTTGTTTGGTCAGACGAGACTTACCGCCAGTTCGGTCATACGCCACAAACATTCTCGGGCCGCATCGAGGATGCCGTCAGCAGAATTCACGCAGAGGACCGCCCGATGGTTGAGAAAGCGATTCGAGAGGTCCTCGATGGAATCGCAAAAGAGTATTCCGCACAGTATCGAGTAGTACGACCGGATGGAACTACGTGCTGGATCGATGCGCATGGCATCCTGATCCGCAATGGATCAAGCCACATGCTGGGTGTCGGCGTCGATGTCACGGCTCTGAAAAACGCGACCGAATCCCTTAAGGAAAGCGAAGAACATTATTTGTTACTGCTGAATTCCACAGCCGAAGCGATCTATGGCCTCGATCTAGAAGGAAATTGTACATTTTGCAATCCTGCGTGTGTCCGTCTGCTGGGCCACCAGTCCCCTGAAGATTTGCTCGGCAAAAACATGCACGCGCTTATCCACCACACCCGGCCGGATGGGACCTCCTACCCAGAGAGAGAATGCCAAATCTACCGCGCTGTTCGTGGTGGAGCGCGTTCCCATGTCACTGACGAAGTGCTCTGGCGTGCCAACGGAACGAGTTTCTCTGCGGAATACTGGTCCTATCCGATACATAAGGCCGGTCAACTCGTGGGCGCCGTTGTCACTTTCCTTGATATATCCGCTCGCGTGGAGGCAGCGCGGGCTTTACGCGAATCGGAACAGAAGTACCGCAGCCTCTTTGAAAATGCTCCCTACGGTATCTATCGGTCAGATCCAGCTGGTTCTTTGCTGGATGTGAACCCAGCTCTGGTAGCCGTGTTGGGGTACGCCTCGAGGGAGGAGTTGTTGACGCGTAATTTGGACCGCGACATATATGAGGACGCGTCCACGCGGAGATCAATTCTGGCTGGCTATGACTCTAGCCCACGAATGGACGGAATCGAGGTTAATTGGAGGCGCAAAGACGGCCAAGTCATCGCGGTCCGAACGACTGGAGGCGTAGTTCGCAAACAAGATGGGTCGGTAAGCCACTATGAAGTGATCGTTGAAGACATCACTGAGCGACGTCGCTTGGAACGGCAATACCGGCAGGCGCAAAAGATGGAAGCCATCGGCCAGATTGCGGGAGGTGTCGCCCATGACTTCAATAACGTCATCGGCGTGATCCTGGGAAATATGGAATTGCTGAGGGAGCGCCTACCGTCGGACGAACTCACAGAGAAATATTGCGAACGCATACGGTTGGCGGTTCGCAGCGCCACGGATATCACACGACAGCTGCTAGCCTTCAGTCGGAAGCAGATCCTGCAGCCTGTGATAATGGACCTAAACAAAAGCGTCGAACAGTTGCACAAGATGGTGCAGCGGTTAATCGGTGAGCATATCCGCGTATCGCTTTGCCTTGAGCCTGCGTTGGGTTCGGTAAAAGCGGATCCCGGCCAAATAGAACAGGTATTAATGAACCTGGTCGTGAACGCCCGCGATGCAATGCCAACCGGGGGAAGCCTGAAAATTCAGACTGCTAATGTCCATTTGGACCAACAATTTGTAGACACGCATCTGGGGGCCAAGCCAGGCGACTGCGTGAAGCTATCCGTTGCGGACACGGGCTGCGGCATGACACCAGAGCTTGTTGCACACATCTACGAGCCCTTCTTCACCACGAAGGAGCCAGGAAAAGGTACCGGACTGGGACTGGCGACTGTGTACGGGATTGTTAAGCAGAGTGAAGGATACATCACGGTGACCAGCAAGGCCGGCATGGGCACCACGTTCGACATTTACCTGCCGTCCGTGCATGGGGAGCCGATTGTGAAAGCAGAGAAGAAGTCTCCTGGATTCTCCTGGGGAACGGAGACCATCTTACTCGTAGAAGATGATCAATCTCTTCGCGAAGTCACAGTCGTCCGGCTAGAACAGCTCGGATACAAGGTGATCGAAGCCGAGAACCCGGAACGAGCCATCGAGCAATTTGAGAAGCACAGGGACCAAATTGATCTGCTGCTCACTGATGTAGTAATGCCATCGATGAATGGGCGCTCGTTGGTCGAGACATTGAGAGTGAAGAAGCCAGGCTTATGTATCTTGTATATGTCAGGCTACACAGACGACGAGATCCTGCGACAGGGCATCCTGAACGCACGCCACGAAATCCTTGTTAAACCATTTACGAAAGAACGGCTTGGAACCCAGGTACGGCAAGCACTCAACACACGACTGCAAACTCGTAAGTCCCGGTAAGAGGGGTTCTCGGTTCAGGTGTGAAGCAGTCTCCTGTCCGCCCACCACTTCGAACTCTTTGTTCCGCAAATGTGTGCACCACCAGAATTCTCCTGCAGCCCAAGGGTGGTACGCCTGTGCATTTCCCCCTGACCTGACGCTCTCCGTTAGCCCACCACACATAAAGGCAGACGATACCTCCCAGGCCAATCAGAGAAATCAAAAGTGCCCAAGGTGATCTAATCGGGTCGGCGTAATTAACGCATTCTGCCGTGATTGAGATAGCCAATCATGACCAGAAGAACAAACACCGTTACTACGAAGCTAATTCGGCTCTTCTTGTCTACTTTACGCTCGCCGTTGCTCATCGCCATCTCCTCGAGGGGCTACAAGCCGTCAAGCCCGATCCTAAGGAAGCTACTCATGACAATCCCGCCGTCGGATTCGTTCGCAGGAGTAATGACGTCATAAAATTAGACGCTTTTACTCATTGTATATCACCAAAAGATGGCTGGCTCCTGGGAAGTTTGAATGAATAGGTCAAGGGAGGAGCGCTTGGTGTACAAAAGCTGAACTCAGCGACCAGCTGATTCAGAGACACCAAGGAGGCTCATGGGACCTATGTATTACATCGGACTGGATGTTCACAAGCAAAAGATCAGCTACTGCGTGAATGACGTGGGCGGCAAAATCCATGCCGAAGGGTGGATACCGGCTACGCGTTTTGATTTAGATCGTTGGAGGAGGACGCTGCCCCAGCCGTGGAGCGCGGCGATGGAAGTCACGATGTTCTCCGGGTGGATCTACGATCATTTGAAACCACACGCCGTGGAATTGAAGGTAGCCCATCCCTTGATGCTGCGGGCCATCGCCGCGGCGAAAAAGAAAAACGATCGCGTTGATGCCGACAAGATTTGCGACTGCCTGCGCTGCGTCCCGGCATTATGGTTAGTGACAGTCGCTCACGCAACACTTCGTCTCTTCGACGGACATGCGAGATAGCGCCTCTCTCAATCTGGAGAATATTCTCTGACCTTTACCTTGCGAGGCCCAGTCCCGGCGGTTGCCGTTGTGGGGTTGTATGGGTGACTCGGTACTTTACACTTCCTTATAGAACAGTTGATAAAGAGGAACCTCTAAGGCTCGGGAGAATTTCTCCAGGGTCTCCAAGGCTGGCACCGTGTGGCCGTTCTCCACCCTCGAAATATAGCAGTGAAGGTGATGGCTTCTTTTTATTTTGGCCGTGGCGAAGCTGTGAATGGCGCACGTCTCGGTGCTGGTCAAGAAGATTTCGGAACTCACGGGATCGAAGCGGTGGTGACCCTCGACGACGGATCACACGGGTGCGACAAATCGGTGCCTCACAAGCAGGTGAGTATTTCATTCACTCTCAAAAAACTGGTGTTAAAATCTGCATGACGATCCGAGTGTAGGATCGAAATTCCGTGTTCGCTCGGAGCTCTCTCATCATACGTAATCACACCGGATTGGCACGCGAAACGTAATAAATAAACGACAGGGAAGATTTTTTCTGCCGTGTACCGGAAGACTCTCGACCCGATACTTCACACCGTTTGTGGTGTCGATTATCGCCTTGATAGCGGGGTCTATTTTACCGAGTGCACGTTGACGCGGATTTTGTCGCCAACCTTGTAGAATTTCGTAGGCATGTCGTTCTGCGCAAACTAGAGCTGGGTGCCAGTGCCCTGACCGGTGCAAGGACCCGTCAGGAGGTATTCAATCACACCCGACTGGTCGGAGCAGAAATAACGCTGTCCGCTCTGTCCAGGAACAACCGGGGCGGCTTGAGTGGTATAGGTCACAGCAGGCGTACCGGAGGTGCCGCCAACAGTAAAGTTATAGCCGCTCTTCGTACCAGTGGATAATGTGGTGTCGATCAAGCACGCCGCCGTCGACGTGGCCGAACCAGTGGCGCAGGTCGCTGCCGAAGCACCGCCCAACTGGGCCAGCGTTCCGGTGAAACCAGTGGCCGGATAGCTCGTGCTGTACGTCACTTCTGCCGTGCCAATCGTACGGAGCGAACCAACCGCCGAAGACTCGTTCGCTGCCATCTTCGAGCGCATCAGGTTCGGGATTGCGATGGCCGCGATGATCAAAATGATCGCCACGACGATCAGCAACTCGATAAGAGAGAAACCTTTCTGCTTCTTCATGAGATCTCCTTGGAAATAGTGTTGTGCTACAACGCGCCGGATGAGCGCGCTCCGACGGAGGAACGTGTCTGACGAACGAACCTGTCGGACGGGCAAAACCCGCCAGCACTGAAGCCGCAACGCGCAAGAAGCTGTACTTCGTTGCATCAGAGTAAACCTGCAAACTTGAATCGCCGATCCTCCCGCGGAGAGCGGGTCCGCGAACTTCCGCGTGGGCCTGCCTCGGAGGATTGCAATGGCGACGCCAACAGCTACACTCTATGTGTATGTATTTACAAGTTTTGTTTTAGCGACAACGAGGCTGCACGAGCCTCGGCGTACGAATCATACATTAACGTCTAAAATTCAGACACGGCGCGCCATTGTATGACCAGAAGGGCACGGCAGCCATGCACTCGCTGGTTATAATTGCGAGTAAGTGTACTCAAGTAGCAGGGACGGCAGGGAAGATGAATTCTCTCAAATCACTGGCGATTGACGATACGCCGAAATCCTGGGGTTCCTTCACTGTTCCCCATTGAGATTGGAAAGCGTCGTTAAAAGACCCCCATCCATCGTGCTCTTGGACGGTGCCGAATATAATCCTCGTACTTTATCGGTGAAGCGAATAAACAAGGATTCTTCCCGCCCGAGCGTTTGATATCCGCTGTCTCGGTGTGCTGGTCTTACGTTTCTGCAACCAGCCCTCCATCTCTTCGCGCTTTCGAAATGTTTGGCTCCCGGCCGTCTGCGGATTATGCCAATACACCGTAGCACTCTTCGTCAGCACATCTATGCAGATGTGCTCCGCGGCGTTGGCCTCGATATCTCTATTCTTTCGCAGCAGCACGCAACCATCCTGTCCCACGCGCACTTTCTCAAATCCACTGGCCAAGGCCAGCTCTTGCAGTTTCTGAATCTCCAACATGGTTAAACCCCCTTTTTGCCGAAGCTAGTCGCGCCCAAAAACCGACGGCGCTCATTAATTACGCAGGTCGAAAGTGCAAGATGATAGCCATCGATCACTCGATTCGACTGCCATGACCCTTTCACAAATCAGCACTTAAATGCGGCCATCCGGCGCGAAAGTTCAAGCCTCTATATTTCAGATTTCCGTCCATCCGGTGCACACGCGCAGCGACATCAACAGCATTTTGGGCGCGGCAGTTCACAGCAATGTTGGTCGCCAATTCCTGTGCGCTCTCTGTCTTCCTGCTTCGACGCCTCCCTTCCCTGCTTCAGATTTTGTGGTGTCTGATTTTTGGACGGTCATCCAATTCCGAGACATCACGCGCACGAGCCGCCTGGGAACTACCGTTGATTCAGTATCTAGAAGAACCAGGTTGGCGTTTAACGTGCAGCTATCGATCGAGGCGCTGCGCATCCGCCGTGTGAACATTGGATTGGATAGGAAACCAAGGTTCAACACTTTTCGCGCCAGCGAGGCATTGCGTGTTCTGTTGGAAGTCCAAACCAAGTAGCGAAGCAACTCGACGTGCACCTTCCTCGTTCCGTGCGCGTTTTCGGCGTGTCGAGCGCCGTGAGTGGTGGCTGTGGGCGGCGGCCTTTGCCATCACTCTGCTCGTTACTTTCGGATTAGCCTCGTTTTTGTTGCGCAAACCGTCCAGCGATGTAGGCGGGAATTCGTTCGAATATGCTCCTGACGTCATTCGCGGCTTAGTCGGGGTAATTTTCCTATTTGACCTGTACACCATCTATCAGCAGGTCCAGATTCACCGCATCCGTCGCCAGCTTATCGATCGCGAAGAACTGTTCCACCTGATTAATGAGAATGCTGCGGACATGATCGCCATCGTCGATCTGGAGGGCCATCGCCTTTATAACAGCCTATCGTATGAACGGGTGTTAGGCTACCCTTCCGAGGAGTTGCAATCTTCTTCTTCTCTTGAGCAAGTTCATCCCGAAGATCGCGATCGGGTAAAGCAAGCTGCCGAACAAGCCCGCCGGACGGGTGTCGGAAACATTATGGAGTATCGTTTCCGCCACAAGAACGGCAACTGGCTGACTCTGGAATCGACCTCGAGCGTCATTCGCGACATCAACGGCATTCCCGAAAAGTTAGTCATAGTGAATCGCGACATTAGCGAACGCAAGCGTGCCGAACATGCCCTGCGCCGTTCCGAGGCGGAATTCCGGTCACTAATCGAAAACGCTCCATATGGCATCTATTGCGCCACGATGACCGGTCGATTACTCCAGGTGAATCCTGCTCTTGAAAAGATGCTTGGATATGTTTCGCCATCGGAACTTCTGCACCAGGATCTCGAGCGCACGGTGTTCCGGAATTCCGGGGAATACCAACGCATAATGGAATTCTTGCGGCAGAATGTCGAAATCAAAGATGTGGAAATGGATTGGAAGCGTGCCGACGGCCAGCAAATCACAGTGCGCTGCTTCGGCCATCGCATCAATGATGATAACGGGACTCCCGCGTACGTCGAAGTTTTCGCCGAAGATGTGAGTGAGAAACGTATACTCGAGCGGCAACTCCAAAGGGCGCAGAAAATGGAGGCAATCGGGCGGCTTTCAGGAGGCATTGCTCACGACTTCAACAATATTTTGGGTGTCATAATCGGGTATAGCCGAGTGCTCAAGAAAGCCCTGGGAGGCGACGCCACATTGATGGAGCACGCGGTTGAAATCGAGAAAGCTGGTGGGCGAGCTGCCTCACTAACGCGACAATTGCTGGCCTTTAGTCGTCAACAAATTCTTACTCCTGTTATCGTCGACCTAAACGCACTAGTTACCGATATGGAGAGGATGTTGCCCCGCCTATTGGGAGAGGACATCAGCGTCAGTTTGCACCTCGATCCCAATCTCGGGAAGTTGCGAGCCGATCAGAGTCAGATCGAGCAAGTCATCATGAATCTGGCAGTCAATGCCCGTGACGCCATGCCCAACGGCGGAAAACTCGAGATTCGGACGGGAAATATCTGTCTGGGCGAGGATTACACTAGAACGCATCCCGGCTCAAAGGCCGGCTGGTTTGTGGCTCTGATCATGAACGACACCGGCACCGGCATGGATTCTGAGACGCTCGCCCGGATTTTTGAGCCATTCTTTACTACCAAAGAGCGTGGCCAAGGCACCGGACTTGGTCTCGCCACGGTGTACGGTATCGTTAAGCAAAGTAACGGCTACATCTGGGTAGACAGCACGCCTGGCAAGGGCTCATCGTTCCAAATCTATCTTCCTCTTCACGAAGGCGGGGTAGAGCAAGACGTTCCGCTCCCAGAACGCACGGAAGAACTTCGAGGCTCGGAGCGCATTCTGTTGGTCGAGGATGCTGAGTCGCTCCGGCGGCTTGCCAAAACTATTCTGGAAGGCGCTGGTTTCCACGTCACCGCAGCCGAAAATGGCGAACGCGCCATACAGTTTGCCACGTCTTCTCCGGAGAATTTTGACCTACTGCTCACCGACGTGGTAATGCCCGGAATGAATGGCCGAGTTTTGGCCGAGCAACTCGTACGTCGCCGTCCCGGCCTTCGCATCCTGTACATGTCGGGATATACAGACAGCTTCATTGCGGGTCACTGCCAATTAGAGCCGGGAACTCATCTGTTGCAAAAACCATTCACCGAAGAGGCTTTGATTCGTACGGTTCGAGAGTTGCTCGACAAAAAGTCGGCGTCGGTTTCTCCTAGAAACGAAAGCGGCTCGCGACTTCAATCGTTTCGGACAGGAAATTTACAGGAGGCATCGTAGTATGCGAAAAATACTTATAGTTGATGACGATTCCGCTCTTCGCCGTCTCATGCGTATCGAGCTCGGCGACACTTACGAAGTGATCGATTCCGGTGAGCCCGAGCAAGGTTTGGCTCTCGCTCTGGAGCATCGGCCGGACGCCATCCTGATCGATCTCCGCATGCCTAAATACTCCGGGTACGAGCTTGTGCAGACTTACACCAGCTTTAGTCAAACGCAAGCGATCCCACTGATCATCGTCAGCGGCGAGGCTGGCAGCCAAACGAAGGAACATTGCAAAAAGCTTGGCGCGATTGCTTATTTCGAGAAGCCCATTGATTTCGACGCTTTGCGGACCTGTCTCGCCGAGGTCACCAAGCGACGCAAGCATCACCCGCCGCGCACGGAAGTACGCGTGCATCTTAATCTACTTCTAAAGTTGCGTGGCCTAAACGGGGTTGGCAACCCCGTGGAAGAATCTGTCACCACGGAAAATGTCAGCCTTGGTGGATTCGCCTGGAACACCAAGGTCGATTTTCCGATGTGCTCGACGGTCGATGTGTACATGAGCGGCTTTAACAACGCGCACGTCGGCAAAGCCCAGGTTTTGCAAGTCGAGGACAAATCCGGAGCGCGACACTACCTTTGCCGGTTCCTGGAAAAGCCTCGCGAATGGGTATTGCAGTGAGTCAACGGCGACTGCAGTGCGCATAATCCCACAAAAACCGGCTGCTGAAGAGATTTCAGCGTCGGTCCCTGTTGAGTATCGCCGCAAGGCGGGTCAGCGTATTTCAGTGCTGATCGTAGACGATGATCCCGCATGCTGCAAACTACTCTCGCTTTTCTTGGATGGCACAACGTTTGTGATGAGTACGGCTAGCAGCGGTGCCGAAGCGCTAAAACTGATGGAGCGCGAACGCTTCGAAGCGGTGATCTCCGATCTTCGTATGCCTGGCATGTCCGGTTTGCAACTGCTTGCCGAAACTTGCCTGCGTTTTCCGTATACTGCGTTTCTAGTAACCACTGGCGTGGACGATTTGCAGGTTGCCGTCGAAGCCATGAGTGCCGGCGCCGACGACTATTTGGTCAAACCTCTCTGCGAAGAGGTGGTATTACTCAGCCTTGACCGCGCCCTCCGGAAGCGCCACAATGAAGAGCTTCTGGACGATTACCGGCAAAATCTGGAAAAACTGGTGGCGGAACGCACCGAAGCACTTAATCGCTCTCTGCACCACGTCCAAGCCAGCTACGAACAAACACTCTGCGCCCTCGGCGCTGCTCTAGACTTGCGGGACCACGCGACCGCCGGGCACTCCTGGAGGGTTTCCCGCTATTCCTTAGAAGTTGCCACCGCGATGGACGCACCGGAAGATCTGCGCTGCAATCTCGCGCACGCTGCCTATCTCCACGATATCGGGAAACTCGGCGTTCCCGACAACATTCTTCTAAAGCCCGGCCCGCTCACGGAACTCGAGCGCGAAATCATGCGCGAACACGTAAAAATGGGCTTCGATCTTCTCCGGCACATTCCTTTCCTCGCGGAAGCTTCGGATATTGTGCTGTGTCATCACGAGCGTTTCGATGGCCGAGGTTACCCTCGAGGCATTACCGGGCAAGCAATACCCCTTGGCGCACGTATCTTCTCGGCAGCAGATGCATTCGATGCGATCACTTCCGACCGGCCGTATCGTTCCGCATCCAGTTGCGCCGAGGCATGCGAACTTATCTACAAAGAATCCGGTTCTCAGTTTGATCCGGATGTGGTAGCTGCATTCGGCAGCATTCCCGTGGAACGCTGGGAACAAATCGCCGAAGAGGACATAAGCGTCTCCAGCGCCAATCCAGCGCTGCTAACTCCAACCGTTTCACACTCGCCAATAAGCTGACCGTCTGGAAGGGGTCCAGATTTTGGACATTCGAAACGCCAACCCGCCGGCGTGAGCTTCCCGGCAGTTTCAAGGAGTGGCACTTTGTCGGTTATTTTCTGCGCAAGGATCAACGCAACATCAGTCACGGTCTTTGCCCGGTCTGCCATTGGCAGTTTTGGCGAACCTGACCCGCACACCTAAACTGTTAAATTGACCGCGGGTGACGTTATCGTGTCGCTCACCACTTCGGGGATCGTTACTCGATCCCGCCCGTTTTCCTTCGACCGGTATAGGCACGCGTCCGCCATGGCCAACAACTCGCTCCCGTTTTGTCCATGCTCCGGAAACACCGCAATGCCCACCGAAATGCTGATGTGCCGCAGCAGTACTCCACGATGCACCAGCTTGAACTCGCGAGTATTCTTGCCCACTTCCTCTGCTCGGGCCAAAGCGTCCTGCAGCGTCGCTTCTGGGAGCACAATCGCGAATTCCTCGCCACCGTACCGGCAGATCACGTCTTCCGCGCGGAAGTGCAAACGTAGAATGTCCGCCATCGACTTCAGGACACTATCCCCGGCATCGTGTCCAAATTCGTCGTTAAAGCTCTTGAAGTGGTCGATGTCCAGGAAGATCAGCGCTACCGGTCTTTCCTTCCGCACGGCACGCTGTAGTTCCTTCTCCAAAGCCTCCTGTAAAAACCGGCGGTTAAACAATCCGGTCAGCGGATCGCGGATCGATTGGTCCTTCAGCGTCTCTCTCAAGCGTAAATTAGCCAATGACAACGCGATCTGGCTTGCTGCCGCTACCGCCAGCCTCTTGTACCCCTCCTGCGCTTTATGTTCCGCCTCAGTGTCTCCGCCAACGCTGTTCCCTTGGAGGCGTAAGTGTAGTATGCCCAAGGTTTCCCCGTGCGCCATTAACGGCACGCAAAGACAACTTGCCTCGATCGTGCGTTCCACGTGTCCGCACACTACCAGTTCTCCGGGGCATTCGCTCCAATGCGGTCGGCCCAGTCGCAAACTCCAGCAGTCTGTCGGGGCGAATTCCTCTTGCATCTGCTCCGCTTCTCCCCACCGCACCGCTGACTCCAGCGCGTTTCTAGACGCATTCAGAACATACAGCGCACCGGAGCCTACCCCGACAAACAGCTTCTTCAGCGACTGCCCTGCGATGACGTAAGCTTCCGAACTGCTCTCCGCGCACTGTAACAGGCCAGCCATTTCGTTGAGCAGGGTAATTTGTACTGTCCGTGCTTCCAACTCGCCCACCCATCGCGTCATTTCTTCGTGATGCTCTTCCGCCGAGCGCGCTGCCTTTATCTGTTCCGAAATGTCTTTGTAGATTAAATAACCGCCTTGTACTTTACCATTCTTACGCCACGGTACCGCATGTAGCGATACATCTACGATCTCCCGGTCTTTTCGCATTCGCTGCGCGTCCCTCTGCAGCGATCTTCCTGCAGCCAACTGCTCTTTCAATTCCTGCACCTCGGCTTCATTCCCCACGGGTATGATGAACTCTTGCAGATCCTTTCCTATCAGTTCCGCTGCCTTGTACTTGAAAATGTCCGTGAACGTTGCATTCACCAGTTCCACGCGTCCACCGTTTCCAACCACGGCCATTGCAAACGGGCTGTTCTGGATCAGTTCTTTCAAAAACCCCGTCCTTTCCCCCAGTTCCTGCGCTGTGCTTTGACGTTCCGCCGTCACCGACCCGAGGATTAATCCAGTCCCGGACACCACCAGCATCAGCCCACCCAAGTGAGTCAAGCCTTCCGTTGAAACTCTCGAGAAATGCAAGCTACACACGATTCCGAAATTCAGGAAGAATAATCCGGTGACCGCACCCCGCACACCACGGCGGATCGCTATCCAGATAATCGGCAGAAAGGATAGGTAGTAATAGCCTTCTGATTCCGGCCCTCGGCTGGTAAACCACAACAATAACCCGAGCGCTAAGATCTGGCCCGCCAGTTCCACAAAGTCAAGCGGCTCCCATCTCCCAAATAACGATTCGGCACCAGTGCCGGGTCCCGCTCCCCCGACCGACTGCTTTTTGAGCCATGGCATCACGTGAATCAACAGAAACGGCGCCAAGCTGAACAACGCTATCGCGTCGCCGAAATACCAGATCAATGTGGTTTGCGCAAATTCCCGCGTGCTTATCGCATGATCCGCGCACAAGCACGCCGTTCCAATCAGGGCCACGAGAACCGCCGCGCTCAGCGCACCGGAGAGATAGCGCACCACGTATCTTCCCTGGCTCAATGACGCGTCGATCTTGATCACCCGCCTCAGTACATGCGCGATGTACGCGTAAACGGCGGTTCCTAATAGCGGCGCTAATAACGTGCTCCACGACAAAATCGGTTGGTGGTAAATCCATGCGCTGGCGACCGCTCCAGCCATTGCGAATACCGGCATATACAGTGGACTGATACTAAGCATGATCGCGAAGCCCAATCCGACAGCCGGATACCACGCGTTGATTCCCAGTCTCGAAATTAGAATGACCTCCGGCCGGTTCAGCAGCACGTACACTGCAAACGACACAACCGCCAATGTCGCGTGCCGCACAACTCGTTGTCTCAACGAGTGAACTGCCTGCGCCTCTTGGGTTGTCGTTAAGGCAGAACTGTTGCGAGATTCCCCGTCCAACGCTCTCCGCATTGTTGCGATCGTGTTTCCGCGAAGCATCGGTGCTACCCGCATTGCTGTTTGGCAGCCCTGCTTCGCCGCCAGCCAGCCTGCTCATCGGAGATGGGCCCGTACCGTGCGAATGCCATAAATAGTCCTTTCGCCAACTTCCATTACAGTGCACCAAAGCTGCCAAACAACGTGTTCGACTGGCGGACTCTCCGCCTAAGCCCAATCGCTTCAGCTACTAGCCTGCGTTCAACCGGCCCCCAGGAGGGCTCTCACTTCCTTTCGGCCATCGTGTCCAGTCCTTGGACGTGCGTCCAAAATTCATCCACACCGATTCGAGCCAAAAACCCTTCCCCCTCTGCAGCAGGAGTTTCAGAGGAAACATCGGCGCAAAATTGTGATTTCCAACCAAGCGGAAGGTATCCACGATAAGGCCAGGTCGCAATCTTGGCGAAAGACGCGCTTGGCCCGCAAACGCAACCCGAACAGGTTATCGCCTCACACAGCTTCCCTTTTTCTCGATAACAAGTTGTACAAGGTAGATCGGCTAATGCCGAGAATATCCGCCGCTCGGGTCTTATCTCCTCCAACGTATTCCATGACGCGCTGCAAATGGCGGCGCTGCAGTTCTTCGAAAGTAAGTAATTTGTCGTCTTGAGTAGACGGTTGTGAGTGGTTCTCTCGGAAAGATTTCGGGAGATCATTGAGGTCGATCACGTCGCCCTCTGCCATCATTACAGCTAGGCTAAGAACGTTTTCCAATTCACGGATGTTTCCTGGCCAAGAGTAGGCAGATAGGTAGGTCTGAGCCCGGCGGGTAATTCCACGAATCTTTTTTTGATATTGTTTGGCGTACCTCTCTAACATGAAGCGCTCAAGAAGCTGAAGATCTTCCTTACGCTCCTCCAGCCGAGGCAAGTGGATTTCGATCATGCCAAGGCGGTAGAAAAGGTCTTCTCGAAACTTTCCCTCGCTAATAAGAAAACGAAGATCGCGGTTGGTGGCAGCGATCACTCGAACGTCAACTTTGCGAAGAATCGGGGAGCCGACGCGTTGCACTTCTTGATGTTGGAGCACGCGAAGCAGCTTTGCTTGTGCGGGCAATGGCATCTCCCCGATTTCGTCAAGAAAAACAGTCCCACGGTTCGCGTATTCGAACAGGCCAATCTTGTCTGCCGTTGCTCCCGTGAATGCACCCTTCACATATCCGAACAATTCACTCTCGAATAAAGTGTCAACAACCGCGGCGCAATTGCATACGGCAAACGGGCCAGAGCCTGAATTGCGAAGCTTATGGAGAGCCTTGGCTACGAGTTCCTTCCCCGTGCCGGTTTGCCCGCTGATGAGAATCATCTGAAAATGCGGGGCAACCCGGCGAATCTTTGCGAAAACGTCGAGCATTAAGGGGCTGCGCCCAATCATACCCTCAAACTGAAACGCGCTTATTAGTTGGCATTCCAGTTGAAAGGCACTTTCCTTTTCCCTTACTTCAGAAATGAGAACTGAAATAAGCGAGCGAAGTTTCTCTAGGTCAAGGGGTTTGGCTAGGTAGTCGCGCGCGCCTTTCTGGATGGCCTCCACCGCGGAGTCGGTCGAATAATGCCCGGTCATGAGGATCACTTCGACGCCAGGGTCTTTGCAAATCATGCGCTCGAGAAGGTCCAGTCCCGTCAAGATGGGCATCATCAGATCGACGAGGACGATGCGTGGTCGCATGTGATTGAATGCTTCCAAGCCCGCCTCAGGATCCAAGGCGGTATGGATCTCCACGTCCGAATCGGCCAGCGCAGCCTCAATAAGACTAAGAGTAGCGGAATCGTCGTCAATGGCAAGAAGTGGAACACGCAAGCGCTCAGCCGGCATATTTTTTCCGTTAGTACTAGCCCTTGCGAATGATTGTATAGCGCTTACGAATTAACATCAAACATTGCGATATTGTGACGTTAGGTATATATGAAGTATCTAGACGAGGGGTTCCAGCTCAAGATTGATGTCTCAGTCGCCGTTCCAGTCCTCCCTCAGGCCAGTCCATTAACGCTGCTCTCTTAAGTTTCCTAGGCTGCTTCAATGCAAAAGAAGAAATCAGAGCGAGCCCCGAACCAACCGTGCGACTCGACTTATGGAGCGGTGCGGCTCCGAACCTGCTATTTCTTCGCCAGCATCATGGGTTACCGTTCCTTGAGACGTGCCTGACTGCGATCACTGGGCACGCAATATTCGGCAAGAAAAACGGGGACAGAGACGAAGGATCGGACGAGGCGAAAGGCTAATCAGCTACGCTGGTTTGACGAACTGGTCGCGGATGGCACGCCCGATGCGCGTGCCCATCTTCGCGCCTCGCTCTTTGCTGCGGCGGTCGATTTCGGGGCCTATCTCTTGGAAAACCGTCCGCAACTTTCCCTCGGGGTCGAGTTCCCTCAACTCCTCGGAGCACGAGGCTGCTTCTTCTTGCATCCCACAAAACGTGAAGCCTTGCACCTCCATGTGAAGGCAGTAGGCTTGCACGATCTGCTGGACTTCTTCTTTTGTCGGCATTTATGTCACTCCTTATCGGTATCTTCGAGCTTTTCGGGGAAGGAAAACATCGTCATACGCTATGATGGACGTGCCGGGGAAGTCAATAGGTCGCAGTTGCTACTTCGAGCGTCCGCCCTTCCGAGCAGCGGAGGGATCAGACTAGCGCGGCGTCGCTTGACTGATCACGGCCTTCAGGGCAGGCGCAGGGCTTTACGAACGTCAAGGTGCTAAAGGGAGGTGTCGAAGCGTGGAAGGAGGCTGGTTATTCAATGGTCTGAAAAAAGGAGTTTCATGAGCATTCCCAGCCCTGACCCTGCTAAGTACCCCCTCTGTGTTTATTTCCTGTTGGGCTATTTGAAAGTCAAATCCGAACGACGCCGAGAACTTTCCGCCCGACCAGTTCCCTGATGGCTTCTTCCGATACGAAGCCGTCTTCCACGATGCACTATTTCATTTGAAGATGACGAAAGAAGACCTGCGGGCAAGGCAAGAGTTCAATCTTGATTCCGGCGACGCTAATAATCTTGAGAGCGCCATCGGCGTTTTGAGAGCCGCCATACATCTCGGGCAGGCAAAGTTTTCCGAGATTACGCTCATAAAATCGAAACAGAAGTGGCCCGAAGCTGACCTAACCGCGAAAAAGAATGATCGAAAAGTGTGTTTCGAGGTTAAAACGATCACAAAAAGCAGCAAAGGTAAGAAGGGCCATTTTTTCAAGGACCAGCTTTACGAGAAGATCAAAGAGAGCATTGCAAAGGCGAGGAAACAGCTAACTGCGTCAGCGACGAACTTGAACTGCGACTTCACGATATACACGTGCGTCGTAAATTGGTTCAGCCAGACCATCTATTTGAATCAGAGCGATTACCAAAGCATCGTCAACAGGCTAGAGGAGCACGGGGAGGAGAAGTCTCTTGAGGGGGTTGATGGGGTCTGGTTCATCTTGAAAAATGGCAATGTGCACGGGTTTCTTAATGAGCGGGCAAAGGTCCTAGACACTTAGTAGGATTGCGTGTGGCCTAGTCCGTTCAAGGCAGATTTAGCCGCTGCGAAGTAAATTTGAGACGTTCGCGTCGTGCCGCCTCTTGTTGCTTTCTTTTGTTCGCCGTTTCTCTCGCTCAAAGGAGCCTTTCGATGACCAATGTATATAAGGTTGGGGGTCTGCCGGAGAAGATAGAAGTTGATTTGGTGCGGACTCTCGAAGGCCTAGAAGCCCGTACGTTCGCGACTAGATTGCGACAATTCGGACCTGATTTTCAGGTTTTCCGAAAAGGATTCGTTCTTTCTCTCGAACTGGTTCATCTTCTCGGAGATATGCCGCCCAAGGATGATTATGACCGCACTCAAAGAGATTTAACTTGTGACACACTTGATTCCCTTTGGTGTGCAGAACGCGCTCTGCTTCACGGCTACGAGAATCAAGCACTGGTCCTGCTCAGGCGTGCTTACGAAACAACCGCGCTCATGGCTTATTTTTTCAACTTTCCCGAGAAGGTCACGGATTGGCAGAACGGGAAAATGCTTAGGCAATCTGTAATCAGAAAGTCGCTAGGGACGGCCCCCGTCCCAGAGTCCAAAGAAGGTTTGGACGAGATGTATCGGGTCTATAGCCTTTTTTCTCACCTTAATCGAGAGACGCTCTATCACCGTTTGCTCGGCGAAGACAACTGCCTTACTTTGGGCAGTCAAGGAAATGTAGATGAGGACAGCGTGGGAGCCGTGGTGAATGAATTGCTCCGTCAAACGATGTGGTTTGTCGATGTAAGTAATTTTACTTTCGCGAAGCTCGGATTGCGTCCTGAAGCAGCGTTCGTTAAGCAAATGCTTGCTTATCGAGACGAGGTTCAGGCGGTCGCAAAGCGATTGCCAAAGCTCTTTTCCGATCAACCGAAGGCGGGCAAACCTTCGGGTTCCGCTTAGACGCGCCTACGTCATATACCCGACAGCCCCCACATCGCTGGGCTGCGAGGGGACAAGAGAGCGCGGGGCGTGGTGAAGGAACAAGTGAGCCTGAGGCCACTAAGTTAACTAGAGATTGCCAAGGCAAGGAGCGGTCAGTCAAGTCACAGAACCACCCGCCAAGCTGGTCACAAAGCCTTCCCCGCGCCTCTGAAACGCGCCAGCCGACCGAAAGCCCTCGGGCAGCCAATTCGGCGCGGAATCGGCATTCCAGAGGAGCCTAGCTTTCTCGACCTCGACGAGCCTCCAGCACGTCCCGGTCGCAGTAGAAAGCGAGTGGTCGGTCAAGCAAGTCCAGCTTGACGTAGGTCGCCTGACCACGGCACACAGTACAGCACTTCCCTCGCTGATTGCTTTGTGGAATGAGGTGGACGTTGTCGAAAAAGATGCGTACCGAGTCGAGGCGGTCCCCCCAAGGTTCCTTAGTGATTTCAGTACTCATTCTCTGCTCCACCAATGTTCCCGGTAGCTTTAATTTTCCAATCGGGATCGGGGCTCCCTTGATCGAGGTATCATGACCGAACTGATTGCTGGGAGAAATCGTCATGCCCTTGCCTAAACTTCGTGACGCCGAGATTGCGTGGGTCATCCAGCAGGTCGGCGAGTACATTGGACAGCAGCGTCAGACCTACAGGGAGAGGGCCTTACCGCTAGACCTCCACCAGAGGTCGGCAATGCAACCTTTCTTTCCAGTATCTGCTTTGGACTCGACACGGGTGTTAGTCCTCAGCGGGGAACGGGTCAGCAACCCACCCTTTTACCCGGAACTCCAGAAAATGGGATTCGAACCTGCGGCTTTGCCGAATTTCTCATTCATGGCGGCAATCACGTTCGTGGACACGGTGGTCTCCCACGAGCCGTTCACGGGGAGGCTCCTGTTCCACGAACTGGTCCACGTCGTTCAGTACGCGAAGTTAGGATTGCAAGAGTTCGCGTCAAAGTACGTGAGGGGTTTCCTGAACGGTGGTTCCTACGAAGCCATTCCGCTGGAAAGAAATGCCTACGAATTGGATGCTCGGTTTGCCGAAGCGCCGACGAAGCCTTTTTCGGTTGCGGATGAGGCTCAAAGGTGGATTGATACCCACCAGTTCTAGGTCGGAGTAGAACACCTGAAGCGAGGTACCCCTCCATTTTTCTTCTCGCGGAAGCCGTTCTGTTCCTACACTTGCTTTGGTGCGTCTGGGTGTTGTTGGGCTGGGCAGTGACGCGCGGCCGTCCCCTCCTGCGGACTCTTCACATCGCCTCGCTTGTCTACGCCATCATCATCGAGCTAGTTCCTTGGCCGCCATGTCCTCTCACCGTTGCTGAAACGTGGCTTGAGACTCGGGCAGGTATCGAACCGACCCACGGGCCGTTTCTCGTGCGGGTTCTCGATACGGTTGTGTATCCCGACCTGCCGGAGTGGCTCGTGGTCGGCGGTGCGGTGCTCGCGTGCGTGGGGATACTATCGGTGTACATGCGGCGATATCTTCGCAGGAATGCGGACGGTCTATGGTAATGAAACGGAGGTGAGGACGCGGTCGTAAATATATGTCCCCAGAAACGAGTCAGCTTTGACCGTGGGTCTCCGCACGGTTGCGGATGCTCAATAGCTGCTTGCGCTGCATGATGAAATGAGCCGGGCGTCCAAGCAGCAAAGCGACCCATTGCGGCAAACCGTAGGGGCGATACCCGGACGCTACGCGGCCCCGAACAATAAGGCGAGTTTGGTTCGGCTGGGGTTGTTCGAGCACGAATGCCCAAGTTGTCTGATAACGGCCATCCGGCAATCGCCAAGCGAGGACGAGGCTGCGCTCAGGCTCACATTGCGCAACGACGAAAACATCCTTTGCGTCGGGGAGTGCCGGGAACACAGTTCCGACCGTGACGTGTTGGAATTCGGGCAAAATGCGCTCGGCGCTCCGGCGACCGCCATTGTCAATGAAATCGTAGGAATACCATCCGGCGCGGCCCGAACCCATCTGAGCGAGCCATGGCCAAACGTCGTGAGGAGAGCGACGAATGGTAATGGCGTGATTGACTGCCCCGATGGGATCGCGAATTAGATCGTCGCCCGCAAGAGGCTTGATCTGTTCGGCAGCGGTGGCGCGGATTTGCCAATCGGCGTAGCTGCCGGACGCCAACAGCACCGCCGCACTCCCAGCCATGATGAGCAGGATTTTAGTTCTCAGGCGCATTCCTGAGCCAGAGTAATACGAAAGCGGTCGGTCGTTTTGTGATTTGGATCAAGCGACGAGTTTTCATGGCAGACCGAGTCGCCCTCCACAACGGTGTTACAGTGGTTGCGAAAAGGTCGGCCTTGCGGAGGCGTTCTCGGGAGAGCCAAGCCCATGAAGATGACGAATTTCGAGAAACGCTTCGTTAACAGCCCAAGGCGTAGCCAGCGAGTTGCCGAGTACGCCGAAAAGATGCTGAGATTTGTGGGATTTGCACCCGGACAGAGCTACTTGGATTTTGGGTGCGGCAACGGAGCGGTGGCAGCCCATCTGGCTTCAAAGCTCGGTCTCAAGGTGACGGGGATTGATGTTGATCTTGAGCAAATTGAAGCGGCGCGGGCGAGGAGCGAGCAAAATACAAATATCCGATTCCTCACTGCCGATGGGACCAAGTTGCCCTTTGACGACAACGAATTCGATTTCGTCGCCACACACATGGTGACGCACCACATCCCCGATTGGCAGAATGCGCTACAGCAAATGCTCAGAGTCTTGAAGCCAAATAGCTATCTCATCTATAAGGATTTCGCTCTCCCGAAATGGATGACGCTCCTTGGCAAAAAAATCTCCAAAAGCCTTGGCTACCTTACGGCTGAAGACTTGGACCGATTCGCGCAGGAGAATCGTTTGGCGGTTGTCCACCTCGCACGCTCGTTCAACAAATATGAGGTCGTATGGCGGAAGCCCGCCTAGATTGAACGTGCGCCGGAGAGATGTACTGTCGGTACGTGCAGTCTCTCGCGGCCAGTGCAATCGATCCGCGCTAACTCCAAGCTTTAGGACGACGCGCTGCCGAGGGTAGAATTCTCCTGATGCTCGCCATTGCGCCTGATGATCTACTTTTCATTCTGACCGGAGCAGGAGTAAGCGCCGAAAGCGGCATTCCTACCTTCCGTGGCGTCAACGGGCTCTGGAGGAATTACCGGATTGAGGAGGTCGCTTCCCCGTACGCTTGGAAGCGCGACCCGCAACTGGTCTGGGAATTCTACTCGATGCGCCGGGCGGTCGCTTCGGCAGCAAAACCGAATCCGGCGCATTTCGCACTAGCGGAACTCGAAAAGAAGCTTCAGCAACGTCTCTTCCTCTGCACCCAGAACGTTGAAAATCTGCATGAGCAGGCGGGATCAAGACAGGTAGTCCACATGCACGGGGAACTTTTCAAGAGCCGCTGCGACGCGTGCAGCCGCCCGCCTTTCGAGGACGCAAATGTTTACGAGCCGCCGACCGAGATTCCCTGCTGCGAATGCGGCGGACGGATTCGCCCGCATATCTGCTGGTTCGGCGAAACGCCGTTCGAGTTAGATCGCATCTTCCATGCGCTGGAGCAATGCACGGTTTTCATGGCTGTTGGAACCTCAGGCGTCGTGGAACCCGCTGCCAGTTTCGTAGCCCACGTTGCTCGTCGGGCACGAACAATCTATGTGGGGCCAGAGGAACCCGCGAACGCATCCTCGTTTACCGAATGCCATTTGGGGAAAGCGGGTGAGGTTCTGCCGGACTTGTTCGGTGCCTTGTGATGAGTCCAAACCACTATCGCAGCTTCGCGTACTCGGCCTTAACCCAGTTTCTCGATGATTCGGTAGTGCGAGATGGTCTGGCCGATCATGGCCCGACGCCCAGCCGCCAGCGAATGAATCCACTACTAGGGCCGCTGCGCAAATCCCGATGAGGAATAGAATAGGGATGAAGCGAGACCGATGTTGCCGCCCTCGCTTTCGCTCGATTCTATTCTCCAGTTTGCAAGATGCGGAACAATAAAAGCAGAAACTTACAGTGGTCAAGCGTAATGTGAGGTCGGTCGGCGGAATCCACTAAAAGGAGAGACCGTAAAACATGAAAGTCGGAATCCTAGGATCGGGTGATGTTGGAAAGACTCTCGCTGCTGGCTTTCTCAAGCACGGTCATGCCGTGATCATAGGCACCCGCACCCCTGAGAAACTTGCGGAGTGGGGGCGAAAGAGTCCGCAGGGTCGCGTTGGCGGCTTCGATGGGGTCGCGAAATTCGCGGAATGGGCGACACTTTCGACGAAAGTAAGATGATCACTTATGGTGCTGGCAGCTTCGGCTTCATGGACCCAAGCATGCACCATTACGTAATGGCAAGTGGCGAGGTTATTGTTCAAGTGCATGGAATGTCGCCCTTACAAATCAACTATGTCAACTCCAAGGACGATCCAAGCAAGCGATAGTCGATCGACTAAAGGCTTAATCGAGACTCGGGCGCCAATCAATGGAGTCTTGCCTGTTTCTGGGTGGTCCCTCAGGTGGGGAAACCGTGGCCCCGTGGTCCCATCCTCGAAGCTCAGACTCGCAAGTCATTTCAGTTCAATGCCGTTTCATGCCTGCAGAACCGCTCCTCGAGTTCTATAAATTGCCTGTACGACTCTGACTGATCCGATGCCGGGCGGCCCACCATCGGTCTGATTGGTACTTTTGACGATAGACAATGATAGGTCCAACGCCTACCCTACGCGGCTAGCTGAGAAAGGCCGCCCAGCGACGCCCGGCACGTTTGCCGTACCCCGCGTTCTCCCACAGGATCTCGACTCTTTGTGCCACGGAGCTAAGAGAGGGCTCACAACATATGAGGAATGCTGAGGGAACCTATCAAACTCGTGGTCTGCCACGGGTCGCAACTTCCCTGATATTGCTTGCAGCCATGGCTGGACCGGCCGTCACGCAACAGGTTACGGGTACGCCGGGTTCACCCAGCGCCACGACCACCATCGACGGTAAACAGATTCCGCCACCGCCGCCTAAGTTCGGGGGTGTCATCAAGGAAGACGCCAAGGACTCGACACCTTGGTGGCCGCCCCGCGTGGTGCCCCCCAAGGGCGCGCCCAATGTGCTCCTCATCATGACTGACGACCAAGGCTATGGCGTCTCTGGCACTTTTGGCGGCGTCATCCCTACGCCAGCGCTGGATCGGATTGCCAATGCTGGGTTGCGCTACACGCAGTTCCACTCTACAGCTCTCTGCTCGCCGACGCGGGCGGCGCTGATCACTGGCCGCAACCATCACTCGGTCGGCTTCGGCGTCATCGGCGAGTTGTCCACCGGCTACCCCGGCTATGATTCCATCATCGGTCCGGAGAGTGCCACGATCGGGGAAATCCTCAAAGAGAACGGCTACGCAACGTCTTGGTTTGGCAAGAATCACAACACACCAAGCTTCCAATACAGCAGCGCGGCGGGTCCTTTTGAGCAATGGCCTTCAGGTATGGGCTTCCAGTATTTCTACGGGTTCATGGGCGGCGAGACGGACCAGTGGACGCCCTATCTATTCCGTGATCATACCCAGATATTCCCGTGGGCCGGAAAGAAGGATTACAACCTCATCACCGATATGGCCGACGATGCCATCCGTTACATGAATGAGCTGAATGCAGCCGCGCCGGACAAGCCCTTCTTCGTCTATTACGTTCCCGGCGGAAGCCACTCGCCACACCAACCCAAGCAGGAGTGGATTGACAAGTTCAAGGGCAAGTTCGACATGGGATGGGAAAAGTTGCGCGATCAGATCTTTGAAAACCAAAAGCGCCTCGGCGTAATTCCGCCGGATACCACGCTGACACCGTGGCCGGACGGACAGGCAGCATACGGCGGAGCCAAGCTGCCGAGGTGGGACTCGCTTACTGCACTGGAAAAGAAGATGTACGCCCGCGAAGCAGAGGTCTATGCGGCGTACACCGCCTATACCGACTATGAGATTGGCCGCGTCATCCAGAATGTCGCGGACATGGGCAAACTCGACAACACGCTGATCATCTACATCGTCGGCGATAACGGTACCAGCGCGGAAGGCAGCTTGTACGGTACTTTCAACCAGATGACCGCCTACAACGGCATCCTTGATGACCCGGCCGTCAAGGCGGTCAAGGCGATGAATATGTTGCACTACGCGGACTGGGGCTCGGACAAGACCTACGCGCACATGTCCGTGGCCTGGTCCTGGGCATTTGATACGCCTTTCAAGTGGACGAAGCAGGTGGCGTCGCATTTCGGCGGGACCCGCCAGGGCCTGGCTATTTCGTGGCCCGGCCATATCAAGGATGTCGGCGCGATTCGCACCCAGTTCCATCACATCATTGACATCGTCCCGACCATCCTTGAAGCCGCCGGCATCCCCGCCCCGGATACCGTCAATGGCATCAAGCAGAAACCGATCGAAGGGATCAGCATGGTCTACACCTTTGATCAAGCAAACGCCAACGCTCCCTCAAAGCGCAACACGCAGTATTTCGAGATGGTTGGCAACCGCGCCATCTACCACGACGGTTGGATTGCCGCAACCACACCGCCCTCCCCATCCTGGGAGTTGGGCACCGGCAAGATGCCCGCCCTCAACGACTACCACTGGGAACTCTATAACATCAGTCAAGACTACTCGGAATTCAACGACCTGGCAGCAAGCAATCCCGCCAAGTTGAAAGAGCTCCAAACATTGTTCCTGAGCGAAGCCGCCAAATACCAGGTTCTCCCCTTGGATAATTCGGGCTTCGTCCGCCTCCTCGCTCCCAAGCCCAGCGCGGTCGCGGGACGAACCGAATTCAACTACACGGGTGTAAATGTCGGCATTCCCTTCGGCAATGCTCCCAGCATTCTCGATCGCGACTACACCATCACTGCCAACATTACCGTCCCGGACGGCGGCGCCGAGGGCGTCATCGCTACCTTGGGTGGCCGCTTCGGCGGCTATGCACTCCTCCTGAGTCACAGCTTCAATTGGTGGCTCAAGTCCGATCTGTTCAAGAAAATCGGACTGGCCTTGCTGATTCTGGGACTTCTTCTCGTCTGGCTCGGTAAAAGCGGAAGGTGGAGGAAACGTTTTGGTTACGCCTTCTTGTTGATCGCCGCTCTCGGACTGTTCGCCGTATTCGCGACCGACCTGTTCGGAATCGGCAAAGGCAGGCCCGTATTCGTTTACAACTTCCTGGACTTGGAGCGTTTCCGCTGGGCAGGACTCTCCGGGCTTAGCGCCGGCAAGCACACCATCGTCTTCGACTTCAAATACAACGGACCCGGCCCCGCCAAAGGCGGCACGGGCGTGCTGTCGGTGGATGGCAATGAGGTCGCGCGCAAGACCATCGAGCACACGATCCCACTGATAATGACAGCAGACGAGACTTTCGACATCGGACTCGATACCCGCACTCCCGTCGATTTTACCTACGACGTTCCGTTCCGCTTCACCGGGACCATCGAGAAGCTGAACTATAAACTCGGGCCAGAGCAGTTGTCGGCCGAGGACAAACAGAAGGCGGCGGAAATACTCGCCAGAGCCAGAGACTAGGTGCTTCCAGCAAAGGAGATCACAAGATGAGCCAGAATCACTTTACTCTCGCGTTTCCGTTGAAGTCGCCCGCGGACGCGAAAGCATTGGCGGAGCAGCTTCCACCCCTGATGCCGTCGTTTTTCAAGGCGGAGGATGCAATCGGCACAATTCACTACTCGCGTTTTACATTGCTCAGCGACAAGACTCTGCTTTTTCTAGGTGACTTCGACGGCGAATTTGGCCAGCTTATGGCCGATCTTGCCCGAACCGCAGGGCCCGTGTTCGAGGCCATCTTTCATCATGTGGATAGCCCACCAACCACGCCGGTGGCGACTAACGGCGAAGCCTTCGTCGAGTGGGCCGCAGCACACCTGCTTACCGCGGTGAATCTCTACACGGCGTACCCCGACGTGACGGTCAAACAGATAAAAGCGCTCGCGTCTGCCGCAGATGTCACCGGGGCCGGCGAACTCCATCCATTTCTCGTAGTCCTGCCCATGAAATCGAAACTTGCTTTCATCGAAGTCGAACTGATCCTGCGGGCGCGGGGCAGCGGGACCACGAAAGACCTCGACAAAGTCGGCACGCCTCATTTCGCTCAATTCGTCAAGCTGGAAGACCATCAAATTGGTTTCTTCACTGTGTACGACGGCTCATTCGACAAGTACATTGCCGATTTCACCAAAAATATTGGACCGATCTTTGATCTGCTGTTTAAGTTCACCAAGGGTGCTCCACCCTCGCCCTGCAGGAAGTACCTCCAGGAGTTCATTGATTTCGCGGCGGGAGCAAACCGCACTCCAATCGGCTTCTACCAAGCATACCCAGGCCTGAGCGTTCAGGACATTCATGCCTTAATCGCCGACAGCAAATCGCAAGGAGCCTCGGCTGGGTAGGTAGACGACGAGTTTGGAGCAATCAGGAGATAGGCAGTGAGCCAAGACAACAAAACACAGGCGCCAGAGGCCAAAGAAGGCGGTGGCCTTCTTCGCCGGGTATTTGGACGGGGCGGCCAACAGAGCTCGGGGCCTGATGCCCATTCCGGGGCAACGAAAAAGCCCTCACTGAACCTTGAGGACATTCAGGGGTTCATCCTCCGCGGTTACCGCATGCCAATGGTGAGGCATTTCTTGCTGACAGTCGGCGTTCCCGCGGCAGCGCGCAAGATACTGGGGCGGCTAGTCAGTGACAACGAGTCGGACGCTCCACAAATCACCACCGCCGAAAATTGGCACGTTGGGTTCGAGCCCGGCCCTGGAGACAATCCTGCGGAACTGCCTCGTCGTAAACCCGATTATTGTTTGAACGTGGGAATTACTTGGCCGGGAATGATCGCGCTAGAGATCAAGCAACACGTACCAAACGTTTCGTTCAAATCGTTCGGCGCATTCACGGAGGGGGCTGCAGAACGAGCGAAATTAGTGGGCGATACCGGGCCAAGCGGTCCAGAACACTGGATTGATGCCTTTCAAAAGGGTGGCGATCACGTCATGGTGACGCTGCACGCCATCAGTCCTGGCGCGATGCAGACTTACACCGACCGCTTGGTTGCTCTGTTCTCAGAGGGTGACGGGTTTCGAGAAATCTGGCGCCAGGACGGGATGGCGTTGATCGAGATGCAGAATGGCCAGCCCACTCCTACCGCCAGAGTTCACTTCGGATATACCGACGGTATCAGCATGACCACCATTCGAGGTGGCCCGGAGAAATATCACCCCGATCACCAACAGCCCTGCGACTCATGGCTCTTCGTCTTGCAAGAAGAAGCTGAAAATTACATCGTGCCGGAGCCGCGAGAACTTGGCCTCAACGGCAGTTTTGCTGTCTTTAAAATGATCGAGACCGATGTCGTTGGCTTTGAAAATTTCCTCCAATCGAACAAGGACAAGATCGATCCCGAACTGCTTGCCGCCAAGATGTGCGGCCGGTGGCGCAATGGTGTTCCTCTCGCATTGTCGCCAGACACGGATAGCCCTCCAGCAGGGCTTACTCCTGAACAGTGGAACAAATTCGAGTATGTAAATGCTGACGGTTCGGGAGATCCAAAGGGATTGCGCTGTCCCGTTGGGGCGCATATGCGTCGCATCAACCCCCGCGGCCAGCCTATAACAGGCCAAGGCGAGCCCGGCGGCAGTAACAATACGCACCGGTTGGTCCGCCGCGGCCTTCCGTACGGGCCCGCTTATGATCCGACTAAGCCCTACGACGGGGTCGCGCGCGGCCTTCTAGGCTATTTCATCAATTCGAATATCGAGAACCAATATGAGTTCGTGCTGGGCCATTGGGTAAATGATAGCGAATTCGCTGGCGCGGTCAGGTTGCACCCGAAATCGAAGGATCCGATGATTGGCACGCAGGATCCAGCGGAGAGCATTTTCGTCATACCGCAGGCGAACGGCGCGCCCCCCATCAAAGTGACAGGGCTCTCAACCTTCGTAACTACGAAAGCCGCCGCGTATTGTTTTTTGCCGAGCATCACAGCGATCAAGTTCATCGCCAATCTGAAAGCAAACGTCTGACGAGCTGCATATTAGAGGGCTGTCTATGTTGTTTTTGACTAAATGGTTCGGCGTGACCGACGGCGATGCAGAGCGCAACCTCTCCACGGAAAAGGAGATTATCGAGGAGATCGTCGAAAAGGTACTTTTGCTACAAGCGAATGCTGCCGCACAACAAAAACGCCCGCTCGGCCGGGGAACTCACGTAAAAGGCACCTCTGCCCGCGCCCAATTCGAAGTGCTTGAAGTCACCGCGGGGCGGGAGCCCGGGCTGGCGGCGCGGCTTGCCAAAGGAATTTTCGCGAAGCCCGGCATATACCCCGCAATCGTGCGGTTTGGAAACGCGGACCCGAAGGTGAACTCCGACTTCAAGGCAGACGTCCGATCTTTGTCTTTCTCGGTGGACCTCACTCGCGATGGTACGGTTGCGCCCAACACAACTGTCACGCGACAGGATTTTTCTCTGCAGAACGCCACCACTCTTCCCATAAACGATGCCCCTGGATTTCTCGCGATCATGAAGTTGCTAACCGCATCGAATCCAGCCGCTGGCCTGTGGTCTCTGTCGTTCAAGGACAAATTGAGGGTGATCAGGACTCTTGCTTTGGTGCAAGTACAGGCACACCAGAAAATCCAACCGTATCAGAAGCTGCGCTATTGGAGCAACGTGCCGTTTCGCCATGGACCGAACGATGTTGTGAAGCAGTCGGCTACACCCTTTTCTGGAAACCCCGCGCGCCCTTTGCAAAGGAGTAACCCGGACGCTCTGCAGGACGAACTGATTCGGCACCTTAGGGAAGATGGCAAGATGAGTGGGTTCGACTTTGGATTGCAGTTCCTTGACGCCGACATGATGACCTATTGGGGCAAGCGTTACCACGCTGCCTTCTGGATCGAAAACGCGAGTCTTGAGTGGAAGGAAACAGAAGCGCCATTTCATACCGTCGCGCGGCTTACGCTCCTCGCGAACTCACAGCTTTCCCATGATGCCGCCGAAGCAGCCTATTTCGATGTCACAGGGCACTCGACACCCGACAGCACTCCTGTCGGCAGCATCAATCGCGCCCGCTGGCAAGGCGAGGTCGCCAGCAGAGAGGCGCGCATGCCGGTTAAAGAAAAAGTCAGCAAGGCCATTGGGAGTTCACCGTGAATTTGCAGCAAATGGCATCTCGAAACCGGTTTTGTTGCGACTCTGAAGTAAGTGATTTTCTTTCCAGACTCGGCGACATGTGAATTAGAAAGTTTGAAGGAGGAAGGAAATGGATCTCAGGACAAAAAGTAGTGTTACTCGGTTTCTGATGTTAGTTGGCCTTGCACTTCTGGCGGGCACGGCCCTTTCGGCACAGGACGTGAAATACAACTTCATGCCAGGTACTGATTTCTCGAAGTATCACACTTACAAGTGGGTCGTCATCGAAGGCGGTAGTCACCCGAACCAGATTGTGGATCAGGAAATCAAGCAGTCTGTTGACTCGCAATTGGCCATGAAGGGTATGACCAAGACCGACAGTGACAAAGCCGATCTCTACATCGGTTACCAGATCGCAGTGGATCAAGAGAAGCAGTGGAATGCCTTCGGAATGGGTGGACCTCGTTGGGGCGGCATGGGTACTGCCACCAGCTCAACCATTAGCAATGGCACCATGGTCCTCGACATGTACGATCCGTCCACCAAGCAGCTTGTCTGGACCGGCAACGCGACGAAAACCTTGGACCCCAGCTCAAACCAGGAAAAGAACCAGAAGAATCTGAACAAGGCCATGCAGAAATTGTTGAAGAATTATCCGCCACCGCAGAAGAAGTAGTCCTGCTATTCGTTGAACAGTATGAATCTAAATTTAGGAGGAAGTCATGATTAGACGTTTCTTGCCGTGGATTGTCATTCTCGCGCTATGTGCTCTCTCGTTCCTAGGTCTCACGTTACTTCGCACCAGCGACACCAAAGCCCAGCCGCCTCAGCAGTACCCGATAATGGACAAGGTAGCCGATAAGATCATCATGAAATACCAACAATCTACTTGCGAGCAATTGTGGGTAAAGAAGTCCGAAAAAGCTCCGCCGAGCCCAGAAGAACAGAAAGCCATCGCATTTCTGAAGAGCGACCCCCAGATGCGCGCGGCGTTCATCAACAAAGTTGCAGCGCCCATTGCCAACAAAATGTTCGAATGCGGAATGATTCCATGAGGGGATCGGAATCAAGAATTCAAGCCAGTCTTTGAGGTATGTCATGAAAACTCGACTCAAGATTTCTGAAACATTACTGATGTTGCTGCTCGCACTTTCGCTGGTAACTGTAGCCGCGACCGCTCAAACTACCTCGCCGGCCGCAAAGAAGAAGACCACCCAAACCAACAAGCCTCCCGCTACCCCGCCCAAACCAGACCTTGAGCCTAAAGCGATTGAACTGTTAAAAGCCGTGAGCAGCCGCTTGGGAGCTGCGCATACCGTGTCGTTCACAGCGGTGCAAATCTTCGAGTCCCCGAGCCGCCAGGGCCCTCCACTCGCTTATGCAAAAAAGACAGACGTGACTCTAGAGAGGCCCGACAAGATGCGTGTGATCATTTCAGGCGACGGTCCCGGCTCGGAGTTCTACTACAACGGCAAGACCATGATGGCCTTCGCACCGGCCGAGAACCTGCTCGCCGTGAGCGATGCGCCGCCTACGATTGACGCCATGTTGGAAGCCGTCTACCACTCCGCCGGAATCTTCTTCACCTTCACCGACTTGGTCGTTGCCGATCCTTACAAGGATATGGCTGAAGGGCTGACGCTCGCCTACTATGTCGGCCAATCTCACGTTGTCGGGGGAACGACGACGGACATGGTGGCATACATCGACAACGGCGTGTTCATCCAGATATGGATTGGAACCGAGGACAAGCTCCCCCAGATGGTCCGGGCAATTTTTCTCGACGATCCGGAGAGTTTGCGCAGCCAGGTGGAGTTCTCCAACTGGCAGCTCGACCTTTCTGTCCCCCCGGATGCCTTCACGCTCTCGAACGCCACCAACGCGAAACGCATACCGTTCGCTGAAATTAAGACGCAGGCCGCGTCGGGCACCATGCCGTCTGCTAAACCATGAACGAGGAGGGACACATCAATGAGAAAAATTGCGATTACTTTGGTAAGTCTGGCATTCACACTGCTCTTCTGCGGAGCGGCCCGAGCCCAAGCGCACTATAACCGCTACGGTGGCGGCACAACGACTCACAGCGGGAATACCACGACGCGCACCAATGCTTATGGTGGCAGCGCGACCCACACTGCCGGACAGGGAACCAGCGCCTCCAACGCATATGGTGGCTCTGCATATCATGCGGAAGGATCTGGAAAGACTACTGCTACGAATGCCTATGGTGGCAGTGCGACACATTACGCCGGAGGTGGCACCGTTGCTACAAATTCCTCTGGCCAGACGGCCTACGGCAACGCCCACTATGGCGCTGCATATGGCACGGCCTATCACCCACCCACTGCCTACTATGGGTACCATCCACCCACCACCGTCGCGTACTACGGGGCGAGCTGTTACAACTGTAACTCCGGTTCCACCGCAGGTGCCGCCGCGGCAGGTATGGTTGTCGGCATGGCGGTTGGCGCCACTGTGGCCTCGGCTAACGCTAGCGCGGCTTCGACGAATGCCTACAATGCGGGCTACAATGCCGGCGCGACGAATACCAGCGTCGCAAACGCTAACGCAGCTGCGGCCAATGCGAATCAGGCCGCCGCAAACGCCAATGCCGCGGCTTCTAACGCCAATTACGCCGCTACAAGTACCGTAGCCACCACTGGCGGCACGTACCAGATGGGCGCGGTTTATGGGGCGCTGCCTGCCGGTTGCATCAGTCCCAGTGTCTCGGGCGGTGGAACCTACTATTTGTGCGGCAACACCTGGTTCAGGCCTTCCTACGGCGCGAATGGGGTGATTTACACGGTGGTGCCCACTCCGTAAGAAGCGCATCGCTCAAGTTTGCCAGACTAATATTTCGGAAATCTTCGATTCGGTCTAAGGAGAGTTCATATGAATTGGCGACCGGCTTCGACGAGCAAGAATCATTCTTCTACCCGTATTGTCAACGGAATCAGTAAACGCTTGATGCTCGCTGGTGCGGTAGTGCTTGTGGCCACGATGCCAGCGCTTCCGCAGAATCCTGAGCTTCAACAAAAACTGGCAGCCGTGAAGGCGGTTGCCGCAGAAAATAAACAGCAACTTCGCCAATATCAGTGGACCGAAACAATCCAGCTTACCTTGAAGGGAGATGCGAAGCCTCCAACTCAAAATTTGTGCCAATACGCCCCGGACGGCCAGGTGCAAAAGACTCCGATCGGTCCTCCCGCGGAACAACCCAGCGGTGGGCGGATGAAGCAAAAAATCATCGCCAAGAAGAAAGCCGAGATGAAGGAGTACATGGACGAAGTGAAGGGCCTTCTCTCCCTGTATGTACCTCCTGATCCTCAGAGAATGGAGCAGGCCTACCAGGCGGGTAAATTTGCGTTGAATCCCGTTCCGGGTGCGATGAATTTTGTCTTCACGGACTATGCACAGCCCGGTGATCGGATGACCGTCACTTTCGACACCACCGCAAAGAAAATCACTTCGTTGAACATCAATACCTATATGGGTAAGGCGAAGGACGTAGTGACGTTGCACGTTCAAATGGCCACCCTTCCGAATGGCCCCAACTATGCGCAGCAGACAGTTCTTAGCGCGACCGCGAAAGAACTCGTCGTGACCACGACAAATTCCAATTACCAAAAGCTGTGATCCGTTGTCGTTCTTGGGCGAGTTGCAATTATGGGCATAATTATCAAAACGTTTCGATCGCATGGCGATCTTCCTGCATTGGCTGGCCGAAATGAAGATCACAATCGAAGGCTTAAGATGCAGAAACTGGGTAACAGCCCCGACGGGATGGAAAGCCTCGCAATTTCGCAAGGGACTTTGCTCTTGGGCAGCCTCGCGCAGGATTCCAGCTGACCGAAATGAAGAATCAGAAGTCGTGCGATTGGCCTCTGGCAAGTCTAGCCGAGCCGCTGCAGAAGGAGCAGATCAATGAAAATCCAGTCAATCGCAAGAGGGTGGACGCTGGCCCTGTTCCTGACGCTGAGCGTGCTAGCCCTGACAGTCGCCGCACAGCAGACCAGTTCGCTGGTCGTCAGCGGCCTGCAAGGGCAGGCCAAAGTGATTCAAGTCCAGGGCCGCAATTATGTAGACATCGATGGTCTCGCACGCCTCACCAAAGGTTCGATCAGTTTCGACGGCAATCAAATTGTCCTGACTCTGCCGGGCTCTGGCGCAAATGCTCCGGCGCAAGCTGCGGTTCAGGCGGAGGCGCAAGCAGCTCCACAAGCTCCGTCGTCTCCTCCGGGATTTTCCAAAGGCTTTGTCACCGCCGGAACCGAAGCGATGGCTCAGGTTCGCGAGTGGCACACCGCTGGAATGAACCCTTGAAGTGGCACAGAGAATTGGGCACAGTTTCCGGGAAAGGAAACAGCAGTGAAGAGGAAGCGATACTCCCGGAAATTCCAACGAATGGCTGTCGAGCGTCTCAGGACCTGTGAGGATGTAGGGGAATTAGCTAGGGAACTGGGTGTGACCCGACGTTGCCTTTACAAATGGCGTACCAAGCTCGAGGTGGTAGAGCCTGGGGAAGAAGCGGCGCGTCCGAGCACGCATACGGCTTCTTACAGGAAGGAAATTCAACAGCTCAAGCGACTGCTGGCCGAGAAGAGTATGGAAGTGGATTTTTTCAAAGGTGCCTTGCAAAAGGTCGAGGCTCGACGCCAGAAGAAAGGCGACTCTGGCGGGCTGACATCTACGAGCAGGTCCGCGAGGTGATGTCACTGCAAGGCAGTCTGAGTATCGAGCGCATGTGCCAATTGGCGTCTGTCAGTCGGCGGGGTTTTTACCGATCGCTGCAAGAACGGCGGCCGGCTGAGGCTGAGATGGAGGTACGCTCGGTGATCCAGCAGATTTTCTTGGAGCACCGGAGGCGGTACGGGTATCGGCGAGTAACGGCGGAGTTGCACCGCCGCGGGATGGCCGTCAACCACAAGCACGTCGCGCGCATCATGCGGGAAGATGACCTGCTAGCAATACAACCGAAGCGATTTGTGGTCACCACGAACTCCAGGCATAAGTGTGAGATCTATCTGAATCTTGCCGGCCGCATGAAGTTGACGGGGATCAATCAACTGTGGGTGGCTGACATCACCTATATCCGCTTGAAGACGGAATTTGTGTATTTGGCTGTGATCCTCGATGGCTACTCGCGAAAGGTAGTGGGTTGGGTTCTGGACCGCACGCTGGCGGCCCGCCTTACCATCGGAGCACTCGAACAAGCTACAGGAGAGCGACAGCCAGCCCCAGGCTTGGTACACCATTCGGATCGCGGGTTCCAATACGCGTGCGCCGAATATGTGGGCATCCTCGAGAAGTGGCACATGGTCCCCAGCATGAGTAGACCGGCGAATCCTTACGACAACGCCAGCTGTGAAAGCTTCATGAAGACGTTGAAGAGAGAGGAAGTCTACGCCAACAAGTATGACGACTTGGAGCACCTGCAGGCAAACATTGAAGAGTTCATCGAGCAGTATTACAACCGCCAACGGTTGCACTCAGCGCTGGGTTACCGATCGCCAGAAGAGTTCGAGCAGCATGCACGAGCGGGCGAGGAGCGAAGCGCAACGCTGGTGTACTTTGAGAACAAAGAGAACGTCAAAAAGATTTCGAAAGGGCTTCTGGGGAAAGGGACTCAAATGCCGTCCCCTTCCCCAGACCCCTTCTCCTGCTAGGAGATGCAAAATCGGTCTTAGGAAAACGGAAGCTGTGAACAAATAATTTGTGCCAACAGAAGGGTTCACCCCACCGCCTTAAGAACAGCGATCGAACACGGCGTGCCCATCAACGATCAGTGGCTCGGCACTTACTACGCCCAGGCTCGCGAGTCGCTCCGTCTTGCCTCCGTCGCCATTAGCACTGACTCAGATAAAAACGCCTACCCGTTCCTGGTGCACGAGTTCAATAACATGAAGAGTCTGTCCGATCAGTATGTGCAGATTACCAAGAACATGGACTATATCGCTCCCACTGCCTTGCAGAACGATCCCCTCAATCAGAGATTTGTCGCCTGCGCGCACTCCTTGTCCGCCATGGCCTCCACCAATCAATTTATCGACGATGGCTCTTGCCAATGACCTGGCCGACAACGCGGTGGCTAGCACACTGCGACATTGAGATAGTTGGCTGCGACAGGCGCGGTATTTTTGTCGTACGGGGAGTTTTGTGTGCCTTCTCCGGACGCCAGGGTTTGGGTCCTCCGGCAACAAACGCCAAGGCTTGCAAAGCCATCGGAGAGAGACGGGGCGAGGTGTCGGTTGAAACAATAAGTCAACGGCCTACTGCTGCGGTTCCGAAGAAATCTGTGATTGTTTGCGGGAGCCAGTTGATCACTCTTCCGTATCCAAGTTCGGGCGAATCGCGCGAAAGTAAACGCAGAACCGCGCTGTAATCCACAGAACTGCAAGAGTAAGCGCAAAAACAAGAAAAGGATTTTTCGTTATCATGTTCATATGCTGTTGTCTCCTGTCCTCCCTGGACAACGCCTCGGAAACGCTTCAGCCGACCCAAACCCTCTGGCTGCAAATTCGGCGCAGAATCGGCATCCGCGTTCGCTCCGCCTGAATGGCTAGGACAGACGGGAGCGTGCGCGTCACGAAGGTCGGGGAATGGTCGCATGCGAGCATAGCTGCGGGCTTGGTCACGATGGGTACATTTGAAGGGTCAGTGGCGCGAATCTCTCAGGGGGCGGAAAGCATTCGATCTTCCTAAGCTTTTCCTAAGACTTCTGACGAAATCACAGACCTCAGATTTTCCAATGACACTGGCAAAATGGTTTTTCGACAATTCGCTCGTTGACTACAAAGGACTTGAGTTTTACCATCACCACTGAGAATTTCTTAGGATGCTCGGGCAGAATCCCCCCTTCTCCGCCAGATTTAAGTAACGAGCTAACACGCGACGCGAACGCATGTCGAGAGGGTTGTGCAGCCCGTCCAAACAGGCAAACACATTAGCCAGACACCTTCTCATCAGCCAACGCGCTCCCGTTGGCGAAGCGCCCCTAAACTGACGAATTTGATCTTCCGCAGCATCTTCGTCCGAATGGTCTCGCCAGAGAAACCTAATTTCCTAACAATCCCCGGTCTGTGCCGGACGGAGAACTTGCCAAAACTGTTGAGCTTCAGCGTGAATCCATCGGAGCCCAGATGATTGAGCAGCATGTCTCCAAGCTGCCGATCACGGCGTTGACTACGTACTCAGCTTCTTTTTTCGTGGGCAAAGACAAAGCACGCTGAACCCTTCCGGCCAACTCATCTCGACCCCCCGTGCTCGTTCGCATTTGCTTCAGGTTCCTTTCCAACGCAGTAGAATCATACTCTCGCGGATTTGTCCCAATTTGTCCCAAAAAATCCTCAAAAATGAGGGTTGAATTCCACCTTCAAATGTGCAAAAAAGAGGTCGTCAAAATTCTGGGAGGTTTGCATGGTCGTAAGTTCAACATGCAGAAAGGTTAATAAAAACCCAGTTTTTTCGGCAAAATCGAACGGGCTGGAGCCTCGACTCCCGGTATCGCTACCAACACCAACCTTGAAGTGTTACCCGTCCGAGGAGCAACCAGAACATTTGACCCGATGCCCGCTTGACACATCTAAAGGTGCGGTAGAAAATAGTGGGGTGGGCGGTGGGAATTGGACCCACACGGGCCGATTTCAAGTCAGCTGCTCTGCCTTGAGCTACGCCCACCATTGCTTAACCGGGGGCATCCACAGGTCGATAACCGATGGATGCCCTCTCCTCATTTAGCAACGGGTGAAGCTCGTATCATCGTCGTCCTCCTCTCCTCGTCGGGATCACTCACCGAGAAATTCCAAGCGATCGGTTCTCGTTGATGGAGTATTTCTTCGCTCTCCGCTTAATTTCCCCACGGGAACGCAACCGGGACAGCAGCGCATATAGATACTCGGGTTTGATTTCCTGATTGCGAGCGGCGAACCCTTTCAGTATGTCCGCTGGCGTCATCCCACAATTACTGTTTCCTAGCATATTGCGCAGCGTCGCGGCGTAGGTGGGGGGCTCTTGATTGGCCGGATCTTCAATGATGAACGTACGGGTGGCCGTGGTCGGGGGCTGCTGCTTCTCAAGGGGAGCGGCTCCATGCACATCGTGGTCCGGAACCACTTCTTCCTGTGGGGTCTCGAGATCGGCGGCGGTCTCAAAAGCGAAGAGTTCCGCCTCTATCATGAACAGCCGTTGCTGCAAGTCAGCGATGGTCTGTTTCTGTGCCGAAGCTTCTGCCTTAAGTTGCTGAATTTTCTGGCGGTAGTAGGTCAGCTTGTTCATGCAAGAGGCTAGCATGGACACCTGTGCACAGTCAAGTGATTTGATGGGTTGGCAATGATGATAGGTGGACGCCAAAGAGTTAATGGCAGTCCAAACCTTGTTTTGTAATTGATTCGCCTATCGCTGGCATTTATACAGCAAAGACCGTCCTCAGCCTCATTCGAGGATTTCTTGCTATCGGCCAAATAAGATAATCCGGCCCTACGCGGTCACCTTTGTCCCGAACGATTTGCGCCGTTCTGCCAGTTCGTTGGCGATCTTCTGGTTAGCGTCCCGGGTGATCGGATAGAAGAACAAACAAGCGGCAGCGGCGAAGAAGGCCAGTCCGGCGTAAACGCTCGCTGTCAACCGTATGCCTTCCAGCGCACGTGCCGTCTGCACGGCATTGGACACATAGCCGTAGGACGAGAACAGCCAACCAGCCACTGCTCCGCCCAGAGCCAGTCCGGCCCACAGCGCAAACACTACCGCTGCCGTCACGGTTCCAGTCGCGCGGCGTCCCGTTTTCCACTCCCCGTAATCGGCCACGTCCGCGATCATTGCCCACAATACTGGGCAGGACCACCCGTACGCGAACTGCCGCAGCACTTCCCATGCAAAGATGTATACCGTCGCCGTGGCCGGCAGGAACAACAACACGGTGTTGAAGATTCCGGTCAGCAACATTGCGGCAATGAACACGTTCCGCTTGCCGAACCGCACCGTCAGCGCGTGCGAGACGGCCACGCCCAGCAGCAGCGCCGTCAATCCGAAGCCGCTAAACCAACTGAACAGCATCTGGTTGCCCGCGCAATATTTGAAGAACGGCAACATCACGCTGCTGCGAATCGAAATCGCCGCAAAGTAGAACGTAGTCACCAGGAACAGCACGATCCACGGCCCATTTTTCACCAGGTCCGTTAGGTCTTGTCCGATCGAAGTCTTTTGCTCCGGGTCGGGTGCAATGCGCTCTTTGCTTACCGCAAAGGCGATCAAAAACATCACCACGGAGAGCACTGAGAACAATCCCATCGTCAATTGGTACCCGCGCGCACTGTTGCCCCGTCCGAAGAATGACACTAACGGGATCGCCAGCACCTGGACCAGGAACCCCGCGGAATTCGCGAAGATCTGCCGGTACGATGCGACGCTGGTACGCTCGTCCGGATCGGGAGTGATCACTGCGGTCAGCGAGGCGTACGGAACGTTGTTGATCGTATAGATCAGCCGCAGCAAGGAGTAGGTGACCCAGGCATAAATGATCTTGCCCGCCGGGCTGATATTCGGCGTGGTAAACGTCAGCAACCCAATGATGCCGAACGGCAAGGCCGTCCACAGCAGCCACGGACGGAATCTTCCCCAGCGCGTATGCGTCCGGTCCGCGATGACGCCCATCACTGGATTGAGCACTGCGGCTCCCAGGCCAACCACAAGAAACAACGTTCCGGCCTGCGCCGCGGTCAACCCAAACGTGTCCGTGTAGAAACTCAACTGCAGCGCCAGCATCGCCTGGAAAATAAAATTGGCGGCCATGTCGCCCATGCCATAGCCGAACTTCTCGGAGAAGGAAAGCGTCTGCTTCATATCTGCCTCGATCCCTTCCCCTGACGTGCCTGGCCACGCCTACCGCGTTACATGCAAGATCAACTTTGCGAGGTCCGCGTCCTGGGAAGAATGCCGATCATCCGTTCGAAGTTTCTGGAATTCGCTGACGTACTTCTTATTTGCGCCGTAGCAGCGGGCGTGATTTGAAAATGAGCGGCTGTGCTTTCGCCCGGCCGGAACCGCACTTACAGACCTTTTGCCACCCCGAAAAAAGGCGAGCGATCCATGCGCGAGATGAGCGTGAGGTTATCGAATACCCTGGGGGCGAACTCGCACACAATTTCGTCCACAGGACAAGTCATAAAGACTCCAAGAACAGCGCGTGCCCGCAACTATTCCCGGTTAATCAGAAGAAATCCCGCGCCTTTAGGATGGATGTCCCGTAGGCGAATCATATAATCGGCAGGAGTTCGAGCGCAATAGAAGAACGATTTTGTGCAACATAAACTCGTATTTTCCAAATCGCCGTTGTAGTATCTCTATGGTTTTTCCAACGAGAATCCGCTGCTCACTTGCGGGACAGCACATTCCCATCTGCATGCCCGCTTTGCGCTTTTCGGGCTCCCATTTACGTTCCTGTTTTTGGCAAGAGTCCCTGGGCACGCGCCTCCCGTCGGTCTTGGCTTCTAAATATTCATCGCGGGGGAATTTATGGCCAGTCGTCGTCCACTTTCCTGTCATATCGGCTTTAATGCTCAACACTCTCCCATGGGCGCCTTCATGAGTTTTACGTGCGGCAATCCCGGGACGCGTGGCGGCATCGGGCTTCAAATCGGGCAACCCGGCGATCAGGAAGTGTTTATCGGCGTGGTGGACGGTGATCGCTACAGCGACGCCCCCTTGAAATGCCTGCCTTTCTATATCGGGGCAGCGACCAAGGCTGCCGACGCCTTTCTTGTGGAGCAGGCCGGACCCTCGGAACAGAATGTTCGCCCCGACGCCGTTCCCTTCGACTCCAAGGAAATCCAGCGCACCTATGGCTGGTGCACGGACACATGGACCGCCGGCGATATGACCTTCACTGTGTGCTCGCCGTTCGGTTCGATTCCCGACCCGTCAAAAGCATCCGAGAAAGAGATGCGCGAAGGGCTTCTGCCTGCCGTTGTCGCGCGACTGGTGGTCGATAATACTCGCGGCACGCAGCCCAAGACCGGCATCTTTGCCCTCAACCATGCCCGCACCGGTCCGCGAATGATCAATGAGGATTTGGGTTCGTCTCGTCGCGTCGGATTTGCCTTCCGCCGGGAGGCCGGCGTCGCCGCCGAGGTCTTCGATCCTGGCGATAGAAACGCCAAGCCGGAGCCGTTTGGTTTTATGCGTTGGTCGCCCACCGACGGAATTCGCGAGCGCTACAATCCCGTTCACCTGCTTGGTTCCTGCCCCGGAGTCGGCTTCGAAGTACCTCCCGGAAAACGCTACAGAATGACCCTGGCCATTGGTTCGTATCTTGCGAATATCGAAACAACCGGACTGGATGGACGTTACCTCTACACCCGGTACTACAAAAATCTCACCGACGTGCTCCGCGCAACCCTTGATCGCGCCGATCAGTTGATCGCTAACGCCGAGGCCCTCGATGCCAAGCTGGAAGCTTCCTCTCTCTCAGACGACCAGCGCTTCATGATTTCCCACTCCACTCACAGCTATTACGGGAGCACGCAGTTGCTGGAAGTGGACAATCAGCCATTCTGGGTGGTCAACGAGGGAGAGTATTGCATGATGAATACGCTCGACCTCGCCGTGGATCATGTTTTTTGGGAGCTCGACCGCAATACCTGGCTGGTGCGCAGCCTGCTCGACAGCTTTGTGAGTAACTACAGCTACACCGACGAAATCAAGATTTACAAAGGGGAAGCTGCCGCCACCGCCACCGCGCACGAAAAGCAGATTGACCCTTCGCAACCTCCACCGCCGCCTGATGCCGCACAGCTTGCCAGACCCTACGACCGCAAGCCCGGAGGACTGAGTTTCTGCCACGACATGGGCGCGCACAACAATTTCTCGCCCAAGGGCCGCAGCAGTTACGAGCTCGCCAATCTGACTGGGTGTTTCAGCTACATGACCCAGGAACAGCTTTGTAACTGGATCCTCGTCGCGGCCTGTTACGTTGCAAAGACCCGTGATCTGGCGTGGCTCAGGGAAAATCGCAACATCGTCGACTCTTGCCTCACCAGCATGCTAAACCGCGGCGGCGACGTGGGCTTTGCGCAGTACGACAGCACGCGATGCGCCGGGGGACAGGAGATCACCACATACGATTCTCTCGACCACTCCCTCGCGCAGACCCGCAACAACGTCTACATCGCGGTCAAAAGCTGGGCCTGTTATCTCGCGCTGGCGCTGATGTTCCGCGACCTGAGCGACCACACGGCCCAAGAACGATGCCAGCAATTGGCCACCAAGGTCGCGGGCGTGGTGGCCGGCCAGGCCGTGGATGGAATTCTTCCCGCCATCTTCGAAAAGTCCAATCCTGGCTTCAACTCCCGCATTCTCCCGGCCATTGAGGGATGCATGTACGCCCTCTACTTCGAAAAGACCGGTTATGCGCAGCAGACGCTTCAGCAGATCTTCGGCGGTGCGGCGGAGCGCAAAATGTTTGAGGTCCTCAAGGAACACACCAGGAAATTGCTGCTCGATCCGAACCGCAGCAATCTGTTTGCGGACGGCGGCATCAAGCTCTCCTCCACCAGCAACAACTCATGGATGAGCAAGATTGCTATCTTCATGCATGTTGCCCGCCGGGTGTTCCATCTGGACCAGGACCCGCAAGTCGCGGAAGTGTTTCGCAAGGCGGATGCTGCCCACGTGAAATGGCAAACCGAGGGCAGTTCGTATTGGTCCTGTTCTGACCAGATCGTCTCCGGCGAGGGCAAAGCAAGCCGCTACTATCCTCGAGTGATCACCAGCGCACTCTGGATGGATTGAAGGAATTCGTAAAGCTTTTTCTCGGCTGCCACAAATTGACCGGGATCGTTCCCGGCCGACTCTCACCAGCCCTCACGTCGGAACATCGTCACCAAGCGTTTTCATGAAATCCTGAATCAGGCGAACCACAGTTTTATCGCCAACTGCGGTGTTGATCATGGTGTGGTAAACCGCACGGTTGGGCCATTCTACGTGAAAATACCTCTGGATGAAGTCGGCGCGCTCCTGATCCACGGAATCCACCAACTGTGCGGCTTCATTCTCCGTTTTACCGCGAGCCAACAGCCGCCGCACCTTAGCTTCTCTAGGCGCGTAAAGGAACACACGCAACGTGTCCGGGCGACTCCTCAGAAAATGTTGCGCGCCCCTGCCTACGATCACGGAGTTTCCAGTTTTTGCCGCGTTCTGCACCACGCGTTCGGTCAACTTCAAGATGCTTTCGCTGTCCACCATCTTGAGCCTGTGTGCATTCAAGCTTCCTTCATAACTTCCGCGCAGGAAGGATTTGAATAATCGGTAGTACAGCGGATCGGTCCGCTCTTCGCGTACTTGCACGACGGATTTTGGACACTCCGCCAGCTTGGCGATTTCCTCCGTCAGCAACTGGTCCCAAAGTTTCCAGCCTAATTGTGCCGCAAGCCGCTCGGCGATTTCGCCGCCGCCGCATCCGTACTCCCGCTCAATGGTCACGATTTTGATCATCTTATTCCAGCACCTTATTACGGCAGTCTACTACTCCGCTATGGTCACGCCACCCCCGCCCGGATCATTCTTCTTCAACGCAAATGCCAGGCAGAACATGACCGCCGAGGCCACCGCGAGCACCATAAACGTATCGATATATGCCAGGGTTCCCGCTTGTGCCTGCAAGCCCTCGTAGATTCTGGCATAAGCCTGGCCCTGCGCCGCATGTGCATCCAGCCCCGAGTGAGTCAGTTGCTGCGTAAGCCCATTTACCGTGTTCTGGAAATTAGGATTGCCCGCCCTGGCATAGTCGACCAGAATCTGCTGGTGGAATTGCGAGCGCCTCGCAATCAAGGTCGTAACCATGGACGTTCCCACGCTGCTACCGATATTGCGCATGAAATTGACAATTCCGGCCACGCTGTTGTTCTTCTCCGGCGCGATTCCGACATAAGCCACCAACGTAATCGGCACGAACAAGAAGCCTAAACCAATTACCTGAGCGATACGCAACCACACCGCGGCGCTGAAGCTGATGTCCAAGTCAATTCGTTTCGTGGAATAGTACATGGCGATCGCCAATGCTAACCAGCCGAAGGCAATCAAGTAGCGGGCCTGTATCTTGGTGGTCAGTTTGCCCATCAGAGGCATTTCAAACAGCAACACCAGTCCTCCCGCCGAGAGCGCCAGTCCAGCCAGCTCCGACGTGTACCCGACCAGCGTCTGCAGAAATTGCGGCATCAGCACCAGGCTGCTGAACAACAAGACCCCAAGCATAAACATCATCAGGCTCGAACCCGCGAAGTTGAAGCTCTTGAACATGCGTACATCGATGATTGGCGCCTTTTGAAACCATTCCCAGATCACCAGCCCCGTCAGGCACACCGCCGCCACTACCACCAGTGTCGTGATGAAGTGCGACCCGAACCAATCATCCTCTTGGCCCTTATCCAGCAATACTTGCAGCGCCCCGATACCTAGTGTCAGTAGACCGATGCCGACATAGTCCAACCGGACTCCGCCTCTCCGCAGACGCGCCAAATACGGCGGATCTTCGACGAAGCGCCGTACCAGAAGCCACGTGAGTATTCCAACCGGTAGATTGATAAAGAAAATCCAGCGCCAGGAATAGTTGAAGGTGATCCATCCGCCCAACGTTGGTCCGATCGTGGGTGCCATGATGGCGGTGATTCCGTATAACGCAAATGCCAATCCGCGCTGTTGCGGAGGGAACGTGTCGGCCAGAATCGCCTGAGCCATCGGCTGTAATCCGCCGCCCCCCGCCCCTTGCATCACGCGGAACAGCAGAAGGAACGCAAGGCTCGGGGCAATTCCGCAGAGCAGGGAACTCACGGTAAACACGCCCAAACAGGCCATGAAGAAACGCTTCCGTCCCAACGCGCCGGCCAGCCACCCGCTGATCGGTAGCACGATGGCGTTCGAGACCAGATACGACGTGAGCACCCACGTACTCTGGTCGTTGCTGGCCCCCAGGCTCCCGGCGATGTACGGAAGGGCTACGTTGGCGATGCTAGTGTCGAGTACTTCCATGAACGCGGCAAGCGCCACCACCACCGCGATCAGCCATGGATTGTATTTCGGCCGCCAGATGTCCTGATCGAGTGTGAGTGCTGCGGTGCTCATTGCAGGTATACGTGTGGATCTACGTTCATGCCGGGTCGCAGCCGATGATCTCGATTTTCTCCCGGCTCCAGCACAATCTTCACCGGAACGCGTTGCACAATTTTTACGTAATTGCCGGTGGCATTCTCGGGCGGAAGCAAGCTGAAGGTTGGTCCCGTGGCGCCGGCGATACTGTCCACGTGTCCTCTCAGCGTCGCGCCGGTGGAATCGACGTGAATCTTAGCCGCCTGGCCCACCCGCATGCGCCGGAGTTGGGTTTCTTTAAAATTGGCGGTGACCCACACTTCGTCGAGAGGCACTACGGTGAGCAGTTGCTGCCCAGGCTGAACATTCAACCCCACAACAACGGTCTTGTTCACTTCGCCGGTGACCGGCGCATAGATTTTCGTGTATTGCAGATTTAGTTGGGCTTGCTCGAGGAGCGCACGTTTTTCTTCTACATCCGCGATGGCCGCATGCACACGAGATCGCGTGGAGGACACTTGTTGCGGCCCGGTCTCGGCGTATTGATGATTGGCCTGCGCTTCCACCAATCGACTCTGCGCCTGCTGCACGAATTGCTGCGCGGCAGACTCGTTGGCGCGAGCTGCCGCCACCGACGCGGTACTCGCTTTGGCCGCGGCCAGGGCCTGATCGTAAATCTGTTCGGACACTTCGCGTTTATCTACCAGCAGCTTGTAACGGTGAAGGTCGTCCTGCGCCTTCACATCATTGGCCTCGGCCTGCTCCACCTGTGCATGCGCAGCCGTCAGTTGCCTCTCCGCGGCAATGATTCCGGCCTTCGCATTTTCGATATCGGAGGCGGTGGATTGCAGTTGGCTCGTCGTGTTCACCGACGTGATCGGCACGGTGATATTCAGCGATTGCGCCGTCGCTTCCGCATTCCTCAGGTTTGCTTGTGCTTGATCGACGGCCACCTGGTAGTCTTTGGGATCAATCTCTACCAAAAGGGTGCCCTGCTGGACCCACTCGTTATCCCCTGCATTCACCTTCACTACATACCCGGAAATGCGCGCGCTGACCGGATACAGGTGAACATCCCCCTGTGCATCGTCGGTCGATTCATAGCTGTCCAAATACCGCCACAAGAACCAGCCGCCCACAACGACCACCAAGACGATCGCGGCGATCAGGAGTCTTCTGCGGATCCTCGGACTCACGTACAGCCCCGGCTTAACTCTCCGGTCTTCCCAGGTCGACGCGTTCTTGTCTGCCCCTGGCGCCGGCGGGGCTGGATTCTCTTCGGCCATATTTATTTTTCCTTGAAGTATTCCTTCACACCTGCTTCCGCGATGCCCAGGGCCCGAGCCAGCGATATTTTTGCGAAATTGTAGGTGTACAGGCTCGAGATGTACTGCTCGTGGGCGCTTGCTACCGCCTCTTGCGACTGCACCACCTCCACCGTATCGGTTACCCCCGCCGTAAACCGATCGCGAGACTGTACCAGCGTCTCTTCCGCCAAATCAATATTGCTCCGCGCCACATTCACCTGATCGGCCGACGATTGCAGATTCAGCAACGCCGTTCGAATATCGGCGTCGATTTGCACTTTCAGGTTGTCCAGGCGTTCCCGGGCCTGCTGAAGTTTGGCATCGGCTTGCAGAATATCCGCATGAACGCTGTTGCCTTCAAAGATGGGAATCGACAGCGTTCCGCGCACATCGAAGACTTGCGTGGCGGTGGAGGGGTGCGACCCCGCCGTGCCGTAGTCGGCATTAAAGGAAAGCGATGGATAATAGCCCGCTACTGCGGCTTTCCGGGCAAATTCGGCTGCGCGCACGTCGGTCATGGCTGCCAGGTAATCGGAGCGCGAAGCGTACGCGTGTTTCAGGGCGTCGTCAACATTTATACCTTCGAAGGGCCGGTACGGCGACTTGTCGGTGAATTCGAATTCTTGTCCGGGGGCCAAGCCAATCACCCGGGCCACCGTGAGCTTCTGTATCGCGAAATTGTTCTTCGCCTGAATCAATTGCTGTTGGCGGCTTTGCAGCTCCACCTTGGCGCGCAGAGCGTCGATCTCCGGCGAAGTACCGGCATTCACCTGGTCCGCTGCCTGGTCGTAGAGCGCCTTCGCCGTCTGAACTTGCGCTTCCGCCGTGTCGATGCGGGCCAAATCAGCGATCGCTTGCAAATAAACATAGCCAACGGCCAGCACCACCAGATCCCGGGCATCCTTGTAGGTATATTGGACCGACTTGAGATTCTGGTTGGCCGCCCGGCTATTGTTGATCAACTTCGAATCAAACAGAGACTGAGTGACGCTCGCACGCGCGTCAAAATAAGAGAAAGGGCCGATCGAGGCAGGAATATGAAACCCAGGAACACTTGCAAACCCAAGTTCCGCGAGATTAATCTCCGAGTCCGCCACATAAGGCGTAGCGGCCACGTGTGGCAGCAGCGCGCTCAACTGTTCCCACCGTTGCCCACGCGCCGAACGAATGTCCGCATCCGAAAGCAACAGTCCGAGATTTTGCCGCAGGCCTCGATCAATCGCGTCCTGCAACGAAAGTGGCAACACTCCCGGAACCAGTTTTGCCGGCGTGCTTCCGCCGTACGGACTCACTCCCAGTGTTCCGGGAATCGCTTGGCCCGGAGTGCTCGCCGGCGTTTCGGACGTTGTGGGTGTTTGCGCAAAGGTTGCTGCTGATCCACACAGCAGAAATACGCACATCAGGAAATAACGCCGGCATTCATGAGCGAATCTCACGGGAGCGCCCTCCTCATTCAGTTTTTCAAATAGCTGCCACCACCTGGCTTTTCACACAACCTCTAGATGACTGGATATTCCACGAAGTTACAGATTTCACTCCCAAGCAAGCCTGTTCGCCTTGCGTGGAGGCGCAAGTCTACCATCGGGTGTACCTAGGTCTGCAACGTTGTAGTTGTCGTTATTGGGCACAGCGCGACATCCAAAAACAAACCATCGTCATCCCGATCAACGCGAGGGATCTCTCTTCGCTCTCCGGTTATGCAACCATCCCCAATGAACTTCAGGGTGGCCCATCCTTCGTGCCTTCTGCGAAGGGTGGGGCTCCTACGATCGCACGCCGCCCACCCTCTTTCCCGCGCCTTGCACGCCCTCATTCCAACCGTCTAGTACGCCGGGGGTGCCGTATCTTCTTTAAGGGCTGTGCCGCTCTGTTTTTGCGCCATCATCCGCGATGCCAGATGAAAAATGCGATCCGCGGCATCCTCCACCCCGATACCGCGAGCGTGAATATTAGAAACCAGGTTTCTATTTGCGTCAGTGTGTCCAGACGCAGGGCAATACGCCATATAAGCCGAGAGGCTTGCCGCCGTCGCCAACCCCGGCCGCTCACCGATCAACAGCACCAGCACGCGAGGCGCGAGCAGATCGCCAATTTCGTTCATGATGCCAACTCTGCAATATCGCACCACGAAAGATTGGCCCATCGACCATCCCTCAGCCCGAACGCGCTGCTGCAGAACCGCAAACAGAGCGGGCACTTGCTCGCGCACCGCGGCTCCAGATAAGCCGTCCCCGATCGCGATCTGCAAGTCCGGCGCTCTCGAACAGCGCTGAGCGATCACGCTTTTGGTGGCTGCATTGAGTTTGCGGCCACGATCCGGCCGCAACAAAAATTCCGATTTCGATTCCGCCTCGCTCGAGACCCCAAACAGTTTCCATTCCGCAACGAATTCCGGAGGAAAATCCTTTCGCAGGTCGAACTCAGTCCAGACTGCGTCGACAGCACTGGCGTGGGCGCCGCGAAGCTCGAGTTGCATTTGTGTCGTGTACGATGCGCCCCGATCCACAAAAATGCGCGCGGGAGTTCTTGCCCGGATTTTCCGGACGATCTCCGGCCAACTGGCACGCGGGGCAAGCTTGTCGTCGTCGCCCATGTTTCCACTCACGCTGGCGAATTCAGTGCCGGTAACACTCGTTCGAGTCCGTGGAAGAGCCTTTGTCGACTCCCCGCATCCAGCGCCAAAGGTTCGCCGTCCTGGTAGATGCCGGTTCGTTCGAGCCACGTCAGAAATTCCGGCGCCGGACGCAGGCCGAAGATTTCGCGTGCCGCAAGCGCGTCATGAAAACTTGTGGATTGGTAGTTCAGCATGACGTCGTCGGCTCCGGGCACGCCCATAAAGTAGTTGCAACCGGCGGCCGCCAGTAACAGCATGAGATTGTCCGCCGAGTTCTGGTCGGCCACCGCGTGATTGGTATAGCACACGTCACATCCCATCGGCAGCCCCAGCAATTTGCCCATGAAGTGATCTTCCAGCCCGGCACGAATGATCTGCCGTTCGTCGTATAGATACTCGGGGCCAATGAAGCCCACTACGCTGTTCACCAAAAATGGATCGAACGCGCGGGCAACTCCGTAAGCGCGGGCTTCCAGGGTTAGTTGGTCGACTCCGTGGTGAGCCTCTGCGGAAAGCGCGCTGCCCTGGCCGGTTTCGAAGTACATCACGTTGTGGCCTACCCACGGAACATTTCGCGAGTGGTGATGTTCCAGAACGCGTTCGCGGCCTTCTCGCAGCATCGCCAGATTAATGCCAAAGCTGGCGTTGGCGGCTTGGGTTCCCGCCACAGACTGAAACAGCAGATCGACAGGTGCGCCGCGCTCCAGGCATGCCAATTGCGTCGTGATGTGCGCCAGGCAGCATGCCTGCGTCGGGATGCCCAACTCCGTGATCAGCCGATCCAGTGCTTTCAAAATTGCCGTGACACTCGCGAGTGAATCCGTGGCCGGATTCACTCCGATGACCGCATCTCCGCAGCCGTACAGCAGGCCATCAAACGTGCTGAGCAAAATACCGCCAACATCATCGGCGGGATGATTCGGCTGCAAGCGAATCCCCAGCACGCCGCGCTCGCCAATCGTATTTCGACAGCGGGTGATATTGCGAATCTTGCTTGCCGCAAGGACCAAATCTTTGTTGCCCATCAATTTGGTTACCGCTGCGGCCATCTCTGGCGTGATTCCCCGCTTAAGCGAGTTCAAGTCGGCTTCGCTGGTTCCGTTGTCGAGGATGAAATCGCGAAACTCGCCGACGGACATATGACTGACGCGTTCAAAGGCCGAGGCATCGTGCGACTCCAGAATGAGCCGGGAGACCTCGTCTGTTTCCGCAGGAATCAACGGATGATTCAGCAGGTCCGCTAGCGGCAGATCCGCAAGGGCGCTCTTTGCGGCTACTCGCTCGCGCTCCGAACCGGCAGCGATTCCCGCCAGTTGGTCGCCGGATTTTTCTTCGTTGGCCTTCGCAAGCAGCTCACGAAGCTCGGAAAAGTGAAAGCGTTTCGTCATCGTAGTTCCCGCCGGTATTGCTGGGCTGCCCTCGGGAAAAGCAGGTTTACATCGCCGGCCATCTTACCTGAGCGATTGCCCGCACAGCGACCAAAACGCATCACCGTATTCCTTCGCTATACTTTCGCCTCGCCTCGCGCTACAGTAGAAAGACCGTTTCCGTTCGGATGTGGAGTGATAACCATGGGGATTTGGATATTGGTGGCGGTCTTTCTCGCAGTTCTGCTGGGCCTGGTAATCTGGATGCTCCTGCAGAATACCCAGGGCCAGAAGAAAAACGACGTGCTGGAAGCGCAGATGAATGAATTGCGGCGCGACCTGTTGGGCCTCTCGTCGGCTCAGGCGCAATCCTCGACCAAGATGGAAACCATTGCGAACACCGTGGCCGCGCGGTTGGAGGCAGTCACCGGCGCGCTGCAACAAGGTGCCACCGCCGCTGCGACGATCACCTCGCAATCCCAGGCCGCCATGTCCACCGAGTTAAAGAATACCCGGGAGCAGATCACTCAAATTCAGCAACAGCTTGGCCAGGTCCAGGAATCCGGACACTTGATGCACGAAGCCGCGTCCCGGCTGGAAGGTATTTTGGGCGGCACGAAATCGCGTGGAAGCTTCGGCGAGACTACCCTGGAACGCCTGCTGGAAGATTGCCTACCGCGCACCCAGTACACCCAGCAGTATCGCTTCCGCAGCGGCGAAGCGGCCGATGCGGTGATTCACCTGCGCGACCGGAAATTAATGGTCATCGATTCCAAGTTTCCGCTGGAGTCTTTTCAGCGCATGGAAACGGATGGCGAGGCGGCCCGGAAAGATTTTATGGCCGCGGTAAAGACTCACGCCGATTCCATTGCCAAGAAATACATTGTGCCCGACGAAGACACCCTGGACCTGGCGCTGATGTTTGTGCCCAGCGAGGCGGTGTATTACGAACTGCTGCGCTGCGTGGACCCGCGCGGCATCGGGTTAGATGCCTATTGTCGCAACAAGAAGATCGTTCCGGTTTCGCCCAATACCCTGTATGCGCATTTATCGGTGATCGCCATGGGTTTGCGCGGCATGCAAATTGAAGAAAACGCCAAGCGCCTCAGCTCAAATCTTGCTGGCATGCGCAAGCAGCTCGATACCTTCAGCGAGAGTTTCGACAAAGTGGGAACGCATTTGAAGAACGCCCAGTTGAGTTACGCGGAGGCGGATAAGCGCCTGGACAAAGCCTCCAACTCACTCGACAATTTGTTGACCGCTGGCGAGGTCGGCGAACTGGTCGACGAACGTCAGGCTACTTTGCCATTAACGCCGACGAGCACTGCCGCCGCGAAAAAATCGGCCTGAGTTTCGGGGCCGCTGCTCAATCTTGATCAGTCGCAGTTCCTGCCGTCCGGAAGAATCCGCGAACTACTCATGGCCGCGGCGTGGAAAGCGGCGTGAGCAAGCGCACCGAAACCGTAAAGCTACCGTGTTTCTTACCGACTAACTCGAACTTCCCAACATTCTCCGCGCCACCGGTAGATTGAATTTTCACTGTGGCGCCCCCGATTAGCTCGGCCACATCGGGTGCCAGGTTCCGCGCCTCCAACCCAACTTTCGCGGGCGTGCCGGCCACCCGCACGGTCAATGTCCGATGTTCGCCCGGTGCCACAGACCCGCCACTTGCTTGTAACTCCAAGCTGACAAATGTGACCGTAAAAGGGTCCGCGGATTTCTGCCCACAACTCACCTTCACCACCGCTGGGCCTGGGTCCATGTCGGTTGGCGGCAGAACCGTCAGCGCGGCTGGCGACGAGGCCAGCACCAGCCCCGGCAGATCCGCGATGGTTACATGGTTCGCGTCCGCATCTCCACAGAAGCCGTGACCCAGGAATTCGAATCGGTCGCTGATGGACGCGAAGTGTGGCGTCTCCGTGATCGCTTCTGTAGCCGAAGAAACATCGGTCGAAGCAAGAATCGTGCTGGTCACCCGCCCGCTACGCCCTTCAATGGTCGCGTAAATCTTCCCCGGATTCAGCGGCGCCACGAACAGCGCCCGCCCGGTTGCATCGGTAGTGAATGCGTCGCCATTTGAAAACACCACTTTCACCCCAGGGGTCAGTCGGCCTGCCACGTCGAGAACCGCTAAAGTGGCTCGTTCCCCTGTGACCAGTCGGTGCGGCAACAGCAGAATGCGCGCTCCCGAAGCCGCGGGAGCTTGCTGAGCCGGCACAAAAGACGGGCTCAGGAGCGTGAGGCTAATAACCGCTAGAGTTTGGCAAATGGACCGGAAGAAGCGGCGCACCCAGCGATTGTAGTGGACTTTACCACTCCATAGAAAGAGTGCTTCAGGGAGCAACGCCTCCCGGGGCGCGACTGTGGCCAACCGCACTGCGCATCCGGCGCCATGGTTGTGGGATTCCATGCATTTCGGGGTATCCTTTCGGACTGGCCGTTTGGCCGGTATTCCTAAGTGTCGTTAATCACTTGGGCGCAAAGCCTTTCGCAGGCCGCATGCCTTTGCTAGCGTGGAAAGGAAGAGGTCGGGACCGGTATACCACGCCGGGGGAATGCGTGTGCTCGCGAAAAGCTTGGAAGGAGACGTTGTGCAGATCGTCAGCGGGGGTGTGACCGATGTCGGCCGGGTTCGCACCAATAATGAGGACTCATTCCGGATTGTCGAACCCTTGAACCTATTTATCTTGTCCGACGGCATGGGTGGCGAGGCCCATGGAGAAGTCGCCAGTGCCATGGCGGTCGACACCATCGAGAAATTTTGCAGCAATCCCCAAGGTTCCAAGGAGGATTCCGGAGTCACTTTGCACGGCGGCGCCAACGATAGTTGGAGCCCGCAAACCAAGGTGCTTCAGAACGCCGCCTTTCAGGCCAACTTTAACATTCACCAGTCCGCCCAGAATCACCCGGAGCAGCGCGGAATGGGCGCGACTCTCACCGCGGGATGGATTAACGGCACGAAACTAAGTCTGGCTCACGTGGGAGACAGCCGAGCCTATTTATTGCGCACCGGAAGTTTGCAGCAATTGACCAACGATCATTCCCTGGTCGCCGAACAGGTTCGCCGGGGTATTTTGACACCACAACAAGCCGAAGAAAGCGACATGCAGAGTGTTCTCTTGCGCGCCCTGGGTGCCAACGCAGAAGTGGATGTGGATGTAGACGAGGTGGATGTGATGCCTCGGGACATCCTGCTGTTCTGTTCCGATGGTCTCACGCGCATGGTCACCGAGCCGGAAATTGCCGGCAAGCTCCAGGCCGATACCGACCCCGCGTCCGTGGCCCAGAAATTGGTGGACTTGGCAAATGAACGCGGCGGCTTGGATAACGTCACCGTGATCGTAGTGCGCTTGCAGGAGGACTCCAAAGGTTGGTTTTCCTGGTTGCGTCGGGACCCGGGTAAAAAAGAGTAAAACGCCCAGGGGAGGAAGGCCGTATGGCGAAACTCAGCCTGATGTTCGAGGACAAAGTCGTCAAACAAGTTCCCATCGGTAGCCGGCCGGTTTCTATTGGCCGTTCGCCGGATAACGACATTCCTATCGATAATCTCGCCGTCTCCACTTATCACGCGCGCGTGTATTACGAGGGCGGACGCCTGGTCGTGGAAGACCTCGATAGCCTCAATGGCACCTTTGTAAACGACCTGCGCGTCGAGCGAGCCATGCTGCACGATGGCGATGCCATCTGGATCGGCAAGCACCATATCAAAGTGGATGCTACGGCAGACACCGCTATCCCGGTCGACACCGGCCGCAAAGCCGCTGCTCCCAAAATTAACGAAACCATGGTTCTCGATACCAAAGCTCGCCGCGACATGTTGCAGCAAGCTGCGGCCATGGGTGAGCGCTCGCAATTCTCCCCTGGGCGCATGAAGATGCCCACGCTAGTGGTTCTCCATGGCAGGGTGGACCAGAAAGAATATGTGCTCACCAACAAACTCACCGTCATTGGCAAATCGCCCATGGCCACCATTCGCCTTCGTGGATGGTTCAAGCCTCAAGTAGCCGCCCAAATTAATCAGCGCGACGATGGCTATTATTTAGGTACCGGCGCCAAGATCCCTTCTGTGAATGGCTCCCCAATTCAAGGTCCAGTGCGGCTGAATGACGGCGATCTCGTGGAGATTTGCGGAATCCGCATGAACTTCGTGGTGCGCGAGTAGTATCCATTCCGGGTTGTAATTATGGCCCTATGCCGCCGCGTCTCGCTCTGCTTAAAGTCCCTGCAATCACGAAACTTCCGGCCAGCGTGTACCTAAAATGGCCTCTTTCGTAGTCTAATAAAGGAAGATAAAAACTTCGGAAGAAAAAGGGGCTTGATCTAGGTCTGTCCGCCCCGGGCTGTTGCGCACAGGATATTTTCGTTTTTTTATGTGGATAGTCCGATTAGCTCTCTCCCGGCCATATACCTTCATCGTGATGGCTATGGTCATCGTGCTTTTGACGTTCGTGGTAGTGCCACGCACGCCCACCGATATATTTCCAGTCATCAACATTCCGGTAATCGCGCTGGATTGGACCTACACCGGTCTGGAACCCCAGGAAATGGAACGCCGCATCACCAGCAACGTCGAGCGCGGAATCACCACCTTGGTGAATGATGTTGAACACATCGAGTCGCAATCCCTCAACGGCATCGCTGTTATCAAGATTTACTTTCAGCCCAACGCGAACGTCCAAACGGCGTTAGCCCAAGTCACGGCAATTTCCCAAACTCTTTTGCGCAGCCTTCCGCCGGGCACTACTCCGCCCCTGGTGATCATCTATTCGGCTTCGACAGTTCCGGTTCTGCAGATCGGTCTCACCAGCGACCGCCTTAGCGAACAAGCATTATTCGATTACGGAAACAATTTCATCCGCACGCAACTTGCCACCGTGCAAGGCGCCTCCATGCCCTATCCGTATGGCGGAAAGCCTCGACTGATTTCGGTGGACATCGATCCCCAGGCGTTGCAGGCGAAAGGCCTTTCCCCGGTTGACATCGTAAATGCGGTGAACGCGCAAAACCTGATTCTGCCGACCGGTACCATGAAAATGGGCCCGCTGGAATATAACGTGGAGATGAACGCCAGCCCGACGACCGTGGCGGAATTGAATAACTTGCCGGTTAAAACCGTGAATGGATCCACGATCTACCTGCGCGAAGTAGCCCATGTGCGCGACGGTTTTTCTCCGCAGACCAACGTGGTGCTGGCCAACGGCCAACGCGGCGTGCTCATGAGCGTGTATAAAACCGGCAATGCTTCCACGCTGTCCATCGTGGATCGCGTCAAGCAAACGTTGAAGGATTACGAGCCAACGCGTCCGGAAGGTTTGAAGGTCACCACGCTCTTCGATCAGTCCCTTTTCGTACGCGCAGCAATTCAAGGCGTGTTGCGTGAAGCGGTGATTGCGGCGTGTTTAACCGCTATCATGATCCTGCTTTTCCTTGGCAACTGGAAAAGCACACTGATCATCGCCATCTCCATTCCGCTCTCCATCATGGTCAGTATCCTGTGCCTCAGCGCGCTGGGCGAAACCATCAACATCATGACTCTCGGCGGCTTGGCGCTGGCCGTCGGTATCCTGGTCGACGATGCCACGGTGGAAATCGAAAACATTAACCGCAATCTCGCAATGGGCAAGGAAACGGTGCAGGCCATTCTGGATGGTGCGCAACAGATCGCGGTTCCCGCCTTCGTTTCGACTTTGTGCATTTGCATCGTATTCATCCCGATGTTTTTCCTGTCGGGTGTGGCTCGCTACCTCTTCGTACCGCTGGCCGAAGCCGTGATCTTTGCGATGTTGGCGTCGTACATGTGGTCGCGCACCATCGTCCCGACCATGGCGATGTACCTGCTCAGTTCGGAAGACGAATATCACGCCGACGAGCACGCGGGCGAAAAGATGGGCTTCTTCCGGCGATATCAACAGGGATTTGAACGGACCTTCGAACGCTTCCGGGCGGGCTACCGCCGCGTGCTGACTTCCGCGTTGCAGCGCGCGCCCCTGTTTGCCGGTTGTTTTCTTCTGTTTTGCGTGCTTTCCGCGGGGCTCACGTTCATTTTGGGCCGCGATTTCTTTCCCAGCGTGGACGCCGGACAGATTCGGCTGCACATGCGTGCACGTACTGGCTTGCGTATTGAAGAAAGTGCAAGGCTCGCGGACGAGATTGATAAGGTGATTCACCAGACCATTCCCGATAGAGACTTGCTCACCGTTCTCGATAATATCGGTTTGCCGTACTCTAGCATCAATCTTACTTACAGCAATTCGGGTACCATCGGCACCGCGGATGGAGAAATCCTGGTTCAGTTGAAACAAGACCGCGGTACATCCACGCGCGAGTACATCGACGAATTGCGGCGGCGCCTTCCACACGATTTTCCCGGAGTGCAGTTCTTCTTCCAGCCCGCCGATATCGTCACTCAAATTCTCAATTTCGGTTCCCCTGCCCCGATCGATATTCAAATTGTCGGCCAGAATCAGCAGGGGGATTTCGAGGCGGGGCTGAAGCTCGAAGATCAAATTCGCCACATCCCCGGAGCGGTTGACGTGCACGTGCAGCAGGCCTTTGACGAGCCCACCCTCTACTTGAACATCAATCGTACCCGCGCGCAGTACGTCGGTATGCAGGCTAGTGATGTGGCGCAAAACGTGCTCGTCTCCCTTTCTTCCAGTTTCCAAACCGCTCCAAACTTTTGGTTGGATCCGAAGAACGGGGTCAGCTACAACGTCGCGGTGCAAACGCCGCAATATCGCGTGGATAATTTCCAAGCCCTGCAGAACACTCCCATTTCTGCCAGTGGAGGCGGTGCCAATCGTCCCACGCCCCAGATTCTGGCCAACCTGGTGAACACCAGTACCGAGGCGCGGCCTGCGTCTATCTCACACTATAACGTCCAGCCCATGATTAATGTGTATGCGTCCGTTTCTGGCCGAGATCTCGGATCCGTTTCCGAAGAAGTGATCAAGCGCGTCAACGCAATCGAGAAAGAATTGCCCCGCGGCAGCCGGATCTTCATTCGAGGCCAAGTGCAGACCATGACCAGTTCCTTTATCGGTCTGGGCGTCGGCCTGATTGGCGCGATCGTCCTGGCCTACCTGTTAATCGTCGTGAACTTTCAGTCCTGGCTCGATCCCTTCATTATCATCACCGCGCTTCCCGGAGCTCTCGCGGGAATTTGCTGGATGCTATTATTCACCCACACGACTTTGAACGTTCCTTCGCTGACCGGAGCGATCATGTGCATGGGGGTGGCCACAGCCAACAGCATCTTGATGGTTTCGTTTGCCCGTGAACAACTAAATGAGGGCAAGAGCGCTATTGATGCAGCCATCGAGGCCGGATTCGTTCGCATTCGTCCCGTCATCATGACCGCGCTGGCGATGATCATCGGCATGCTGCCAATGGCCACGGGACTTGGCGAAGGCGGTGAGCAAAATGCCCCGCTCGGACGCGCCGTGATCGGTGGATTGCTCTTTGCCACCGTCGCCACATTGTTTTTCGTGCCCTGCGTATTTTCGATAATTCATGGTCGTCTCGAACGCAGGCGTCAACGAGCCACTGCGTAAGCTGGTAGGAAGGCTCGAAAGTAATACGGTACACGAGGTACCAGATATGAATGAGGCAGCAAAACCGGGCAGCGTGGAATCCAGCACAAATACCGCGAAGAGGAGCCCATTATTTGTAGTGTTCTTCGTCGTCGTGGTTTCGCTGGTAATCCTGGGCGCTCTAGTCATGATCCAAAGACGGTCGCAGTTTCAGGCGCTTGCCAAAGATACGGAAACGCTGGCGGTTCCCACGGTTGCGGTCATCCACCCAACCTCGGAGGGTACTTCGGAAGACTTGGTCTTGCCGGGCACCTTGCAGGCCTATGTGGAGTCGCCCATCTATGCGCGCACCAACGGTTATCTGAGGAAGTGGTACCACGATATCGGCAGCCGCGTGACCAAGGGAGAACTGCTCGCCGATATCGATACTCCAGAAGTGGATCAACAACTCATGCAGGCCAAGGCGGATTTGGTCACCGCGCAGGCCAACGAACATCTCTCGCAGATCACAGAGACCCGCTACAGCGACCTGCTAAAAAGTGACGGCGTATCCAAACAGGAAGTCGATAATGCTACTGGCGATCTGGCTGCCAAGCGCGCCATTGTCGAATCTTCGGAAGCAAATGTGCGCCGGCTCTCGGAACTGAAATCGTTCCAGAAAGTGTTCGCGCCATTTACCGGGGTAGTAACGCAACGCAACGTCGATATTGGAACACTGATCAACGCCGGTAACGGTGGAACGTCCCAGCAACTGTTTTATCTCGCTCAAACCGATCCCATTCGCGTTTATGTGAACGTGCCAGAGGCCTATGCGCCTTCCATTCACCGCGGTTTAGGTGCTTATCTGGAACTCGCCCAGTATCCCGGGCAAAAGTTTCAGGGCGAGGTTGTTCGAACCGCGGAAGCCATCGACATTGCCACGCGTACGTTGCTGACCGAGGTAGACGTACCAAATAAGTCCGGAACTCTGCTTCCTGGCGGCTATGCGCAAGTACACCTACAGGTCCACGTCCATACCGACCGTTTACAGGTTCCTGTAAATGCTTTGCTGTTTCGCTCTGAAGGTTTGCGTGCCGTGGTTATCGATGCGAATCACCATGTTCGGCTGCAGCCGCTCGACATTGGACGCGATTATGGTACTTCTCTGGAAGTGCTGACCGGGCTGAAGCCGGATGATTGGATCGTCCTCAATCCGCCGGATTCCATCGAGAATGGGGAAGAGGTGCATGTCACCGAAGTTCAGAATCCCCTCGCGCCTCCGTCCCCCCCAGCGCCGGCCAAACCTACTGATGCTCCTGCTTCACCAAATACCACTTCTTCGCTCGGAAAGAAGCCCTAATGTCCCGGTTTTTCCTTGACGATTTTCGCAACGCGATTGCCTGCGGTGCGGCCGCTCTGTTCTTTTGCGCCGGATGTACCGTGGGTCCCAATTACAAGCGGCCCACTGCCCCGGTGCCTGCCACCTGGCAGGTTTCCGAACCTTGGCGGCAAGCCGATCCTAAAGATGCAGTTCCGAAGACAAGCTGGTGGACGCTCTTCCAGGACGGCGAGCTGAATGGACTTGAAACCGATCTATTGGCTGCGAACCAGACCCTGCAGGTGTCCGTCGCTCATTTTCAGCAAGCACGTGCCTCCGCAGCGGTGCAGAACGCCACCATTTTTCCGACCGTCGGTGTTGGCCCATCGCTCGGAGTGGAACGCTACTCCGGCTCGCGTCCTTCTGGCTCGACAACGCCAATCATCACACCAGTCACTCAGGGCGACTATTACATTCCCTTCACCGTGAGCTACGAAGTGGATCTGTTCGGTCAGCGCCGCCGTACCATCGAGGCAGCCCAGGCCGCTTACCAGGCCAACGCAGCCGACCTGGAAAATGTTCGGCTGATCCTGACCGCGGAACTCGCGGCGGACTATTTCACTCTGTGCCAGCTCGATTCGGAAATTGGCATCCTCGATCGCACCGTGCAAACCCTGCAAAGAGGTCTACAGCTCGTTCAATCCCGCCATTCCGGAGGTATTGCGTCCGGGCTCGATGTAGCGCAAGAAGAAACTCTGCTGAACAGCACGCAGACCCAGGCTATTTTGCTGGTACAGCAACGCAAACAATATGAGGACGCGATCGCCGTGCTGGTTGGCAAACCCGCACCTGATTTTCATTTGGCGAAGCGCGAACTTTCTGCGGAGCCACCGAAAATCGATACCTCCATCCCTTCGGACTTGCTGGAGCGCCGTCCCGATATCGGCGAATCCGAACGGCAGATGGCCATCGCCAATGCGCAAATTGGAATTGCCAAGGCCGCATATTATCCCTCGCTGCAGCTCTATGGCCAGGGTGGCTGGAATTCAGAGCACATTTCTCAACTGCTGAATGCCAGCAGCGGTTTTTGGGCCTTAGGGGCAAACGTCGCCCAGGATATTTTCTCCGGCGGTGCCCTGCATGCGCAGGTGCAGTATGCGCAAGGCGGATACACGGCCACTGTGGCGTACTATCGCAACACCGTGTTAACGGCTTTTCAGGAAGTGCAAGACAACATTACCGGCCTCGAAGTGCTGGAATCCGCTAAGCGCTCCCAAGCGGACGCCGTTGCTTCCGCGCAGAAGCAACTCGACATTGCCAACTCCCGCTATGTGGGTGGCTTGGTCAATTATCTCGATGTGGTCAGCGCCCAACAGAATCTGCTCAGCAACCAGCAGGAAGCTGCCATTATTCAGGGCCAGCGGCTGGTCACCTCGGTACTGCTCGTCAAGGCTTTGGGCGGGGGCTGGGATGCCGCCAGTCTCGATGCCGTTCACGTAAAACCAAAACTGAAAGACCTGGTTACGCAGTAACCGCAGCAATCTCCGCGAGCCAAGCGAGTTGTCGGGGGCCCAAAAAGAAGTACGAAGTTTTTCGTTGACACTACGAACCTCTTCGTAGTAGCCTCTCCGTCATGGCTACTTCCTCCAACCGCAAACCTACCTCTTCCGAATTGGAAATCCTTCATGTTTTGTGGGAACGCGGACCTTCTACTGTTCGCGAAGTCCACGAAGCACTGAGTCAGAAGAGACCAATTGGCTACACCAGCGTCTTAAAGCTCATGCAGATTATGACCGCGAAAGGCACCGTGCGCCGGAACGAAGAACAACGCGCGCACGTATATGAAGCTATGCAGCCGGAGGAGAAGACCAAGCGCCAACTCGCCCTCGATGTGCTGCAACGCGTCTTTGATGGATCCGCCAGCGAATTGATGATGCACGCGCTGGCCGGGCGCAAAGCCTCCAAGGAAGAGATTGAAGAGATGCGGCAGTTGCTCAACGAGCATGAAAGGAAAAACCGATGATGCTCCTCATTTCCTGGCTCTCTCCGCTCACCCTGCGATTACTGGCATTGTCGCTGTTGCATTTTCTGTGGCAGGGCGGGGCGTTGGCGGCCCTCGCGTATCTCGCAATGGCGCTGTGCCGCACCGCGTCGGCCAGATACGTAGCCGGGGTAACCACGCTGGCGCTGATGCTCGCGGCACCAGTTGCCACGTTCCTGCTGTTGCGTTCGCAAGAACAAGCGCCGCAGGCAGCCGCATCCATAGAGGTGGCCAGTCCATCAGTTCCATCTGCGGCGGTGACCGTTCTGCGTAGTCACAAGAATGCTCCAGTCCAGCCCGCGGGCTCTCCACCTTATTTCCCTTGGCTCGTAGAACTGTGGGCCGCCGGCGTCGTGCTCCTCAGCTTGCGTTCGGCCGGCGGGATCGTACTTGTCGAACGCCTTCGACGAAAGGAAACGATTCCCGTCACTGAGGAATTGCTGAAGACCTGCCTGACGCTGCAGAGTCGCATGGGGCTAACGCGCGTGATTCGCTATTGCGAAAGCTTGCGGCTGGATGCTCCTGCGGTTGCAGGTTGGATTCGCCCCATCGTGCTGCTGCCCATCGGCGCATTGACAGGCCTGACGGAATCCCAACTCGAAGCCGTGATCGCTCATGAATTGGCACATATCCAGCGTTACGATGCATTCGCTAATCTGTTTCAGGTTGGCGTGGAGACGCTGCTGTTCTACCACCCAGCAGTCTGGTGGCTCGGCAAACGCGTCAGGACCGAGCGCGAACACTGCTGTGATGATGCCGCCGTCGCGCTTTGCGGCAACGCCGCTACGTACGCTTACGCGTTAACGCGGTTGGCGGAAAGCAAAGCTGCCCCGCAGTTGGTCATGGCGGCAAACCGCAGCCCGCTGGTGGCCCGCATCGCTCGGCTACTCGGCGCCAACGCGACTCCCGAATCCTTTCGAGGTGCCAATCTGTCCGCGGGCGTCCTGTGCTTGTCCGCAGCGCTTCTGGCAGGAAGCGCCCTTTTAGGAAGTGTGCACTACGTGCATGCGCAGACGCCCGCAGCGGCTCCCAGCATCGCTGCACGCCCCGCCGAGCCCGCAACTGTATCAGCCCGTCCCAGCGCTCCTGCGCCGGCTGCTGCGCCGGAACCCTACCTCGCGCCGACTGTAGCTGCCGCTCCCGTGCCACAAGCTAACCCAGAGCCCACAAAACAAAGCTACATCGATTCGCTGAAGGAATCCGGGCTCACCGACCTGACGGTTGACGAACTCATTGGCCTGAAAGTGCAGGGAATTACCGCGGACTACATTAAGTCCATGAAGCCGTACATCAAATCCAAGGATGGCAAGCTGGACGTCGACACACTCATCGGACTGAAAGTGCAAGGCGTAACCGGCGACTACGTAAAGAATATGCGCGCGGCCACCGGCGAGGATTTGGATGCCGACGAACTGATCGGACTGAAAGTGCAGGGCGTCACGCCGGAATACCTCCAACAAATGCGCGATCTGGGATTAAAAAATGACGCTGACGACATCATCGGCATGAAAGTGCAGGGGGTCACCGCTGATTATGTTCAGCATATGCGCGAATTGGGCTTGAAAGTCGACTCCGGCGACATCATCGGGATGAAGGTCCAAGGCGTTACCCCCGAGTATGTGCGCCAGATGCATGCCCTGGGTTTAAAAATTGACGCCGGCGAGATTATCGGCATGAAGGTTCAGGGTGTGTCACCCGAATATGTAAAAGGCTTCAACGACCTTGGCCTTCATCCCAGCACCGATGAATTGATTGGCATGAAGGTACAAGGGGTCACACCCGAGTACTTCAAGGAAATGCAAGCTGCCGGTTTCAAGATGGATGTCGACGAAGCCATTGGCGCCAAAATTCAAGGGGTAACGCCGGAATTTATCGCCAAAGTGCGTAGCCATGGATTCAAGGAGCTGACGCTCGATAAATTGATCGCGTTAAAACAGACCGGGGTACTCGACTCCGAAAAGTGAAACCAGGAGGAACATCATGAATCGCCGTGACGGACTAATTGTCTATATTCTGGTGGTGTGCACGCTTTTGGCCGGATGGGCCTCCCGCGCCGCCGAGAACTTCGCCGGGAGCTGGACGATTGAGCGCTCGGAAGAGCCGGGCAAGGTGGAATTCGCGCTCATCCACCATGAACACGGCAATTCCTCTTCGCACTCCTCCGCCTGGCCGCTCAACGTTTTTGTCGGGCTCGACGTTTCCAAACCCGGCAAGCAGGAAGTGAGGTTCACCATCACGCGCGACGCCGGGCGCCTTGACTGCGAAGGCTATTTGGACAACGGGGAAGGCGCCGGCACGTTTCACTTCGTACCCAATCCCAAGTTTTCATCGGACATGAATTCCCTCGGATTTTCCGGCATCGACGAAGAAAAGCAATTCTCCATGGCGGTATTGGACGTCAGCCTGAATTTCGCCAAGGAAATGAAGAATGAGCATCTCCAGGGCCTGGATACCGACAAGCTCATCGCCTTTCGCATCTTCAAGGTCGATTCCGCCTTTATTCGCGAACTGCGCGACGCGGGAATAACGGTCACGGATTGCGACAAACTGGTGGCCTTTCGTATCCACGGTGTTACTCCAGAAATGGTCCGTTTCTTACGCAAGTCCGGCTATCAGCCCGGTGCCGACAACCTGATCGCCATGCGCATTCATGGCGCCACTCCCGAATTTATTCAGCAATTGCAAAAACAAGGTTACGACCACGTGGATTTCGATAAGTTGATTGCCTTCCGCATTCACGGTGTCTCGCCCGAATTTATTCAGAAGGTTCAATCACTGGGCTATAAACACCCGGAACCCGACCAGTTGATCGCCATGCGGATTCACGGGGTTACGCCCGAGTACATCTCCGGCCTGAAATCCCGCGGGATGCAGAATTTGACCATCGACCAGCTGGTCAGCCTGAAAATTCAAGGCATCAATTAAACCCCTTAGTACGTAGTACACTTAGAACTCACATTACTAAAGTTTACTTTCTTCCCATTGTTCCACCCAAACCGCTGCCCTAAAATCGAATCTCCCCGCGATGTCTCAGGGAATGGTTTGCCGGCTGGAATTTATGTGCAAAGAGATTTTTAGACATTTCGGGCTGCAGAGGAATCCCTTTCACGTCTCACCGGACCCGCAGAATTTCTATTCCACTGCGGCGCACGACGAAGCGTTATTGCAACTGGTCTCGCGCATTCAAGTGCGACAGGGATTTATGGTTCTCACCGGGGAAGCCGGCACCGGCAAGACCACCGTGTTGCAGTATCTTCTTGATTGGCTTCGCCAGTTCGGTTATTCCACCGCGTATGTTTTCCACCCGCTCTTGCCCTTTACCGGTCTACTGCAACTCATACTCGTCGAGTTTGGTATCTCTTGTGTCTCGCCTTGCAAGAAGGATCAACTGCTGGCCTTGAAGAATTGGCTCATTGATCGGCACAGAGCGGGCGATTGCCCGGTCATCCTTGTCGACGAGGCTCAGGCGCTCAAAAGCCGCACCCTCAATGAGCTGCGCAGGCTGCTCGATTTCGAGATTGGCGGCGCCAGGCTAGTCCAAATCGTTTTGGCCGGGCAGCCCCGCTTGGAAGAGAAACTTAATCGCCGCAAGCTTTCACGGCTTCGCGAACGCATCATGTGCCACTGCAAGCTCTCCCCTCTTACGCTGACGGAGACCTCCGGCTATATCGCTACACGCTTGGCGACAACGGGCGCAATTGGCCGATGTGTATTCCCCGAAGCGGTGGTGCATGACATTTTTCAATATTCGAGTGGCATTCCGCGGGTCATCAATCTGATTTGTGAGCATGCCCTGCTTACTGCCTATGCGGCCCATCGCGATTTCGTCAACAGCGACGATGTTTTGCGTGTTGCACAAGAGTTCGACTTACATAAAGAGGTGGAACTGGAACCGGAGCAAGCGCTTCAGCCTCGAATTGCTTGCGAGTCGACTTCCTGTCCGGAACCGGAACTGCCAGCCATGCCCCTGGCAGTCTCCAGCTCGACGGTTGACGTCGATGCGCCCAGTCATACCGTGGTATTGGATCTCCCGCTGCGGGAACCGGAACAGCAACCGGATAGCTCGTTTGTGGCGCAAATGCCGACAAGCGACTGCGAGCCACAAGCATCTTCGCCTACCGCCGCCGAAGCTGCTATGAGCGCTTACACCGCGGATGTCGAGTTGCCGCTAGATGAGGCGGAGGCGAAACTGTTTTTGTCTCCCACGACGGAAACGCCATCGCACGAGCACGCCGCGACCACGGTCGCACTTCTAACGACGGATCCTGTTACCGCAGTTCTCGAGTCGCCTCCCGAATCGCCATCGGACAAACCTGACGAGCAATCCACAGGTGCGCTTACGGCGGAATTTCAATCACCCGAGCACGTTGCTCAATCCGTTCCAACGCCTATCGCCGAACCGGAAGCGAGTGAGGCCACCTCGGAATCTACATTGGTGATTTCGGCCGAAGCCGTGTCAGCAATTTCGGTGGAGGCAGAGCTTATCGACTTACCGCTGCGCGAGTTTCCGCAACCATCCGCGACGCCCGAAATGGCGGAAATTCCGCTTCCGAAACGGGAGGAGCAACCCACGAGCGTGCTGGCAACGGAATCCCAATTCCCCGAACACGTTGCTCAATCCGTTCTAGTGCTTATCAACGAATCGGAAACGTGCGAGCCGATCTCGGAATCCACGTTGTTCCTTTCGGCCGAAGCCATGCAACCAATTTCGATAGAAACGGAACACATCGACTTACCGCTTTCCGGCGCTCCGCAACAATCCGCTGGCTCTGAACTGAGGGAGATTCCACGGTCCCCGCAATGGAAAGTTCCGCTTCCAATGCCTGGGAAACGCCCGACGGTATTCTCAAAGCTGGTTACCGTTCCAGCGTCTGTCGTGAAGATCCGTATTGCGCCGCGCCCAACCGTTGCCAATTTGGTGTCTCGACTTCTGGCGCTACCGCTTGCGTACGAAGTGCGATTCATCCAGTATTGGCGTGCCGTGGGACATTCCTTTGTGCTCGATTTACGCGAATTCCACCTTCATTGCGCCACGTGGCTGCGCCAACCTATGACGGCAGGTTGGAATACCGCAGCCGTGCGACGCAGGCTAGTCGTTTTTATCTCGGCCTGGCTGCGCTGAGAACAAACAAACGTACACTCACGCAATTCACCCATGAATGTAGCAACCTGCGTTATTGTTAGCGCTGATTCCGGTCAGCGCACATTCAATTCGCCCGTGCCCACGCATGCAACCTATATCTCGCGAGCGATCGCCGGAGGAATCGCCTTTGGAATGTTCGCCTCGACCGTTAAAATGCCAGATCAGATGATTCCGCTATGGTAAGTTCTCTAGACGTTCAACAGGCCGCCCAGATTATCCGGTCCGGTGGCCTGGTGGTGTTTCCTACCGAAACCGTATACGGACTAGGCGCCAATGCGCTGGATGCGCACGCGGTCGAGAAAATCTATGCTCTCAAACGCCGGCCGGCCACCAGCCCGTTAATTGTTCATGTGGCCAGCGTTGAACAGGCCCAACAATTCGCCGCCGAATGGAGCGAAGACGCAGCGCAACTGGCGCGGGAATATTGGCCTGGCCCGCTTACCCTGGTGGTTCCCAAGCGGCCCATTATCCCTGATGCCGTAACTGCGGGCCTCCCTACGGTCGGTTTGCGCATGCCCCGTCATCCCGTCGCCCTGGAGCTGCTGCGTCTCGCTGGAGTGCCGATCGCCGCGCCCAGCGCCAATCGCTTCACGCAACTTTCCCCTACCACCGCGCAACACGTGCGTGAAGCTTTCGGCGACGAGACGCCATTCCTCTTGGACGGCGGACCCTGCGAAGTTGGCTTGGAATCGACGGTAATCGCGGTCACCCATGACGGTCTGGAGGTGCTGCGGCCGGGCATGGCCTTCGTGGAAGACGCCATTCTCGCAGCCAATTCCAACGACGCCGCTCATCGCTCACCCGGCCAGCACAAGAAACATTACAGCCCCCGCACGCGTGTTCTCCTCGTAAGTCACGGGCGGCTTCCACAACAGGGGCGCGGCGCTTATCTATGGATCGAGCAGGAAGCCGGCGCAGCGTTCGTCATCCACATGCCAGCAGACCCGGAAAAGTACGCGGCACAACTCTACAGCCAACTGCACGAATTGGATCGCCAGGGGCTGGACTGGATCGCAGTGGAATTGCCCCGGGATACTCCTCGCTGGGCGCCGATCCGCGATCGATTGACCCGCGCCGCGTACTGAGAGTCACGCCCGGCTCGGTACGAATTTCTCGCCAGTTTTCGGCATTAAAACACGGTACAATGCGTCATCCGCAACAATTTCAAGGAGAATCCCATGTCGCAATTGTCCTGGGTTCGTGCCGCCCTCCTTCTGGGGCTATTGATCGCCGTAGCTATTCTTGCATTCGGAGTGTTGGGCCACGCGCGCGCACAAAGTGGGCCGCTGGCGGACAAGCCCTACACGATTGAGTATTACTACAAGACGAAATGGGGTCGCGCCGATGAATTCATCGCCCTATTCCGAAAGAACCATTATCCGCTGCTGAAGAAGGAAATGGAGATGGGCCGTATCCTGAATGTATCCGCGGTTGCGCCGGTGTACCACACCACCGAAGACGGCCGTTGGGATTATCGCGTCACCATCGTCTTCAAAAACGCCACGGTCGCAAATGACGGCTTCGATGCCGCCCCGCTCTTGAAGCAGCTTTTCCCGGATCAGGACAATTACAAAAAAGAGGAGCAGCGCCGATTCGAGATTCTCGACGCCCACTGGGATTTGCCCATTAAGACTGTGGATTTAGAGGCGAAGTAAACAGGGCTCGCGCTTTTCCGTGTCCCCGTTCGCATAAACGCAAACCGAACTACAAATTATTCAGGAAGAATTGCGTCACCCGGTCGAACACTATTTTGCGCGCGGCTGGGTCGCTGACTCCGTGGCCACGTCCAGGCGCTGCGATGACTTCCACATATTTTCCGTCACCAATCAGATCATTGATCAATGCCAGCGTGTTCGAATAATGCACGTTGTCGTCGTCCGTGCCTTGCGCAATCAACAATTTCCCCTTCAGGTCCTTGGTGTAGGTAAGCGGGGACGATTCCTTGTATTGCTCTTCGTGCTGTTGTGGCATCCCCATGTATCGCTCGGTGTAGATGGAATCGTAGTAGTGCCAATCGGTCACCGGCCCGCCAGCAAATCCTACTTTAAATAGATCCGACGCCTGAAACATTGCGTGCAGTGTCATGTGGCCACCGTAGCTCCAGCCCCAAATGCCGATGCGCTGGCTGTCCACCCAGGGCTGTTGTTGCAGCCACGCGACTCCATCGCGCTGATCATTCAGCTCCGGGATTCCAAACTTATACTGAATCGCTTCCTCAAATACGTGGCCACGTCCAGCCGAACCGCGATTATCCAGCGCAAATATGATGTACCCCTTCTGCGCCATCATTTCGTGCCACAGCAAACTGGCGCCCTCCCAGGCATTCAGCACGACTTGCGCGTGCGGGCCTCCGTAGGTGTACACGATCACAGGATATTTCTTGGACGCGTCGAAATTTGGCGGCTTGATCAGGAAACAATTCAGCGCGATTCCCTCGCGGTTTTTTACCGTGGTGAATTCCACCGGGGACAAATGGTATTGTGCCAGTTCTTCCACTTTGTTTTCGTTCAGCACGCTCAATTTACTGCCGTCGGCGCGATATACATCCTGCCGCGGCGGCGTCATTGCATTCGAATAAGTATCCACGTAGAGATTCGCCACGGGCGACATGCTGATCATGTGCATCCCGTCTTCTTTGCTGATCCGCGCGAATCCTTTCCCGTCCAGTGCTACGCGGTACAATTGCCGCTCGAGCGGCGATTTTTCCGTGGACGTGAAATACACCGCTCCTTTTGCTTCGTCGATGCCATCCACTCCTGTGACTTCCCAATCGCCCTTCGTCAATTGGTCGATTTCTTTTCCGTCCGTCCCATGCACGTACAGTTGCCGGTAGCCGCTGCGCTCGCTCGCCCACAAAAAGCGCTTGCCGTCCTTGAAGAAGTACAAAACATCATTCACGTTGATCCAGTATTTGTCTTTTTCCGTCAGCAACGTGGAGGTTTTGCCCGTCGCCGCATCCGCTAACAGCAGGTCGAGTACGTTTTGATCGCGGTTCAGCCGCTGAATCGAAATGTGCCGCGAATCCCGCAGCCAATTCACGCGTGGAATATAAATGTCTGTGGCCGCGCCGGTATCCATCAACTGGGCTTCCCCGCCATTCAGCGAACCAACCAATACGCGAACCACCGGATTCTGTCCCCCCGCCACCGGGTATCGCTGCATGTCCGCTTCACCGCTGTAGGACTGAAAGTTCACCAGAGGAAATTGCGTGACCGGGTTTTCGTCCATTTCCAGATAAGCAATCGAGGACGAATCCGGCGCCCACCAATACGCCGTGTACAGTTCCAGTTCTTCTGGATACACCCAATCGAGTTCACCTTTTCGAACCTTTTCTGTTCCCCCAGTGGTGAACGCCCGCTCTTTTCCGTCCGCCGTGCTGACGAGCCAGAGATTGTGGTCGCGGACGAAGCTGACATATTTGGAATCCGGCGAAATTTTCACGTCACTCATTTCTTCTTTGCTGCTTACCAACACCCGGCCCGATTGCGTTTTCAAGTCGAACCATGCCAGTGCATCTGGTCCTTCGAAAAGCAATGCTTCGCTATTGGGAGCCCACTGATACTGCGATGCCGCGTGCCGTCCGGCCCCAGTCGCTTGAGATTGCTTCGATGGTGGCGCCGGAAAAATCGAGTCCAACTTGTCGGACGTAATCAACACCGATCGCCGGCCAGACGCCAGGTCCATCGCCCACAATTCGGTTTTCATCTCTTTTCCTGCGCCCTTGCTTTCCAGATAAGTCAGGCGCTTCCCATCGGGAGACCACGCGATTCCTCGCGTTAAACGCCCACTCAGGCTCGGCTGGCTATAAATCCGGTCCACGGTCAGTTCGCCGCTCTGCCTGCCAACGGCCGCAGCTTGATGGGCGGTTGCGAGGTGTTGCGTTCCGCTGGCACAAAGCAAAAGAACCAGCACAATCATTCTGTGAATCGAATTGCGAAGTCGCATACTGCCTCCCTGGGAGGATTCTTAAAGCATCAATCGCTTTGCTGAAGTCCACTGCATCAATTTTGCTGGCAGGCGCTCGCCAGAACGCAGCCACCACAAAATCACGGTCGCTGCTTCCATGCTACAGAAGCCCAAAAATGCGCGAGGGAACTAGCCCGGCGGCCACCGGAAATTTCTGCCGCCCAACAGATGCAAATGCAGGTGGAACACAGACTGGCCGGCGCCGCCCCCATTGTTCAAGACCGTCCGATAGCCGGAAAGCAGATTGCGCTCCTTAGCGAGTTTGGCTGCTACCATCTGTAACTTCCCCAGCAGCGCTTCATCTTCCGCCGTTGCGTCGTGTAACGCCGCAAAATGCTTCCGCGGGCAAATCAGAATATGCGTGGGTGCTTGCGGCGAAATATCCTCAAAGGCAAACACGTCGCTGTCCTCGTACACGATCTTCGACGGTATCTTCTTTGCGCCAATCTTGCAGAACAGGCAGTTTTCATCCATCAATTCGCTCCCGCTGAGCTGGTTTCGTCCAGCCGAAATACTAAGGTGGTGAATCCTTCTTTATTGCGCAGTTGCTCCGCCAGTTCCTTCGCTGCGTCTTCCCCGGAAACCTTCCCCACGCGCAATCGATAAAATTTTCCTTCGGGGGAATCATACTGCTGAATGAATATCGGTGAGTAGGAGACGCTCAAGCGATCTCGCAGGTGTTCGGCATTCGCGAGATTGCGGAACGCTCCGACCTGCACGGTGAAAAATCCATCGCTCACGTCAACGTTCCCGAGCACTTCCAACCGCACGGGAACGACACCTGGGCCGACGGATTCAATCTCGCGTGCGGCGGCCAGCGAAAGATCGATGATCCGGTTTTCAACGAAGGGCCCGCGATCGGTGATGCGCACCGTGGTAGATTTTCCATTATTCAGGTTGGTAACTCGTACCAAGGTATCGAACGGCAGAATTCGATGCGCCGCGGTGAGTTTGTACATGTCATACACTTCACCGTTTGACGCGCGGCGCCCGTTAAATGGATTGCCATACCACGAAGCGTTTCCTTCTTCGATGTAACCCGCGGGAGCGGGAGCCGCCGGAGTCTTCGGATGGCGCGCCGGCGGTTTTGCCGGCGCATTCTCCGCGGAAGTGTTAGCCGGGGGTGCCGGCTGCGTAGCAGGAGGCGCAGCAGAGACCTGGCGCTTCGCGGCGCAACCGATAGAGAAAAGACTGAACGACCCGGAGAGCACTACCAGGCATAGTCGCCCTCGGCTCACGGTTTGGGCTGCTGCGTGTTTTCGGCGTGACGTGCCGCCACCCGGTTTTCCAGCTTGCGGGAAGCTTCCGCCAGTTTTTCCGACACCTCGCGTAGAAACTGTGCGGTGCGCCGCTCGGTTTCGGGCGCCACTTCCTCTTCCACATATTTGCGCAGGCGCGTTAACTCTTCGTCGAGACGCCGGCCAATTTCTTCGAATTTGTCCATAAGCTCCCAGCCCCGTGCTTCGGGCGCGTTTCCGGCATTAGCGATGGAACACCAGCCGTTGGGGCGTCCGTGGCGTCGGGCCGCAACACGAAAGTGAGTTTGGCGCGGGATTTTAAAAAAGGCAAGAGCGAAGATGATGAGGGTCCCGGTGGCTGTCCTGCATATCTATTACTTTAAATATATATGACGTATATTTCACCTAGTGACAGTACTTGTGCCCCTTGTGACAAGTTCCCTTGACACCCCATCGAATCCGTACTTGAATCGTTTTAAACACGTCCCTCGGAGACTGTCCGCACCAACTCCTTTCCGGAGTGCGCGACTTCGGTCCCATAAGCTCGGATGTGTTGGTTCCAGGCGGAGCACGACGCGTAGAGGTTTCGTGAGCGGTGGTCCACGACTTACCCATGCGCAAGGAGCTAATCATGACGGGGATTTATTTCACTGGGTTTTCGAAGTGGCTGGACAGGGTTTTCTACGGGGTGTTCTTCATTTTCCTCCTGTGTTTCCCCTCGATTGTATTAGCGCAGGGCTATTTCGGCACGGTGAGCGGCGAGCTCACCGATCCCAGCGGTGCCGTGGTGCCCGATGCCAAGGTGGTCATCACCGACCAGGCCAAAGGTTTCACGTTTACTGCTACGTCCGATAGCGCGGGACGTTATTTACTGACGTCGGTTCCTCCCGGCGTGTACACCGTGACTGTCCACGTCGAAGGCTTTCAACGGGAAGTACGCACCAACGTTACGGTCAATGTCAGCGAGAATGCCACTGCCAACTTTCGCCTGAAGGTCGCCAGTGCTACCCAGACTGTCGAAGTTCAGGCTCAATCGCAAGCGCTGGCAACCGAGGACGCAGTCACCGGACAAGTCGTCAACCGCAAGTTCATCAGCGACCTGCCTCTGGTTGACCGGTATGTTCTCGATTTTGTCATGCTCGCGCCGGGCATGAACAACATGAGCGACCAGAACTCCGTCGGCGATACCGGAACAAACTTCGTCTCCAACGGCAGCCGCGGCGCCAGCGCGGACATTCTGATGGACGGCGCTTCCATCACCAACTTCGAACCCAATGGTGGCATCACTGCGGTGACCTATACTCCGTCGGCAGAGGCGGTCGAAGAGTTCAAAGTCCAGCAGACTAATTTCAGCGCGGAGTACGGCTTTACCGGTTCCTCGGTGGTCAACATGATCACCCGTTCCGGCGGTAATTCCTTTCACGGCGAAGCTTACGACTTTATCCGCAACAGCATGACCGACGCCAACAACTGGTTCGCCAACGCGGCCGACCAACCTATTTCTCCGCTGCACCGCCATAATTATGGCGGCACCTTTGGCGGGCCAATCAAGAAGGACAAGCTCTTTTTCTTCTTTGATTGGGATGGCACCCGCGAAACCAGTCAGGCTGTCGCTCAAGCTGGCGTTCCCACCGACGCGGAGCGTCAAGGCGACTTTGGTGGACTTTGCTCCGCGAATGGCGGCGCTTTTAATTCCGCGGGAGAGTGCATGTCCGGAGGGCAGGTTGATCCCGCGGGTCAGCTTTGGGATCCCTATTCCGGTGTTTATTACTCCACTCCCCCAAACGCACCCGCTAATTACCCGGCCTATTCCAGCAGTCTGGGTTCTGGCGCATACCGCAGCGCTTTTATCCCCTTTAACAATATTGCTACCTACACAAGTCCGGGCAATCCCAACCTCGCTGGCACGCCTTATCAATTGTCTCCCTATCCTGGCAATCTGATTGATCCGGTGGCCCAGAAAATGATGTCCTATTTTCCGCAGCCCAATTACTCTGGTAACGGCATCTATGACAATTGGGTTGGTTCCGGTTCCAATCGCAGCGCCAACGACCAGTTCGACCTCAAGCTCGATTACCGCATCAGCGAAAAGAATCTGCTTAGCGTGAAATACTCGCAGGATTGGAATAACTATACCCCCTACGACTGCTTCAAGAATTTCACCGATCCCTGCGGCAGCGGTCAGAATGGTGGTTCGGCACACCTGTTCGCCATTAATGACGCCTATACTTTCAGCCCCACGCTGATCCTGACCAGCACATTAGGGTTCACCCGCGGCGCTATGACCATTGATGCCTACAACTCAAGCCTCAATTCCAATCCGCTGGGCACACTGGGCTTCCCCTCCTATCTGAATAGCAATGGATTTCTGGGCGTTCCGTCCATGTTTATTAGTAACTACTATTCCGCCGGTTACACTAGCATCGGCCAGGATCCCTATGGCAATTACCGGCAAGGCCAGGACACTGGCCAGTGGAGCGAACTACTTACCAAAATCCATGGCAACCATGAACTGAAATTCGGTTTTGAAGGCCGTTTGCACCAGCAGAACTACATTCAGACCAACGCCCCGAACGGCACCTTCAGTTTTAACAACCAAGGCAGCTCACAATGCCCACTCGGCGATGTCACTCAGTGCGGCGGCGACTCGATGGCCAGCTTTATGATGGGCCAGATGGGTGGTAGTCAAGGCTATGAAATACAGTATCGCCCCGCCACCGAAAATTACCAGTTTGCCGGTTTTGGCCAAGACAACTGGAAAGTCACACCCAAGCTAACCCTCAATCTCGGGCTGCGCTATGACGTCAATCTGCCACGCACCGAACGCTATAATCGTATGGACTGGTTCGATCCGAACGTCGTTAGCCCACTCAACGGCGGCTCGATCACCTACACCGACCCACTTTCCGGCGAAAGCGTTACTCGCACGCTGTATGGTGGCGAGGTATTCGCGACTCCCAACGAACGGAGCAACTTCGTCACCGACTGGAAAGATTTCCAACCTCGTTTTGGCTTTTCGTATCTGGTTTTACCCAAGACCGTCATGCGCGGTGGTTACGGCATCTATTTCGGCCAGTCGCGTTCCGGTGCCAGTGGCGTGTTGCCTTACGGTTCGCAGGGCTTTAATCAGTCGACCGGGGCGGTCGGCACCTACAATAACGATGGTGCCACGCCCTATTTGCATCTTAGCGATCCCTTCCCCAACGGCTTGATCCAGCCGCCGGGAAGCTCTCTTGGCTTGCTCAACGACGTCAGTTACGGAGCCGTCGGTCCGATCAAAACGCCCTTCTGGGCAAGAACTCCCTACGAACAAAGCTGGAGTTTCGGCTTCGAGCGTCAACTGCCCTCGAATATCGTCGTCACCGCCGATTACCTCGGCAAGAAGGGAACTCGCTTGCCTTACAACGGTGGCAACATTCTTGACATTTTGCCTCCCTCGGTCGAGAAGCTGTCGACCACGCAAATCGAAAGCCTCACCAACTATGTGAACAATCCCTTTGCCCCCATTCTGACCACCGGACCGCTGGCCTCCTACTATGCCAACAGCCCGCTTACGGCATCGCAAGTTCAGGCTTATCAACTGGAGTTGCCGTACCCGCAATACACCAGCGTCACTAGCGACGTACCACCCATTGCCAACTCCATCTACAACGCCCTGCAACTGACCATCGAAAAGCGCTATTCCAATGGGTTGCAACTCGCCGCCAACTACACCTGGTCCAAGTCCATTGACGATTCTTCCATGTACGACACCAACGTGGCATGGCTCGCAGGAACTACCAGCGGCCTCTGGGAACCTCAGGACCCCAACAAGCCCTGGCTCGACCGCAGCCTCTCCACCTTTGATGTGCCGCAGATGCTCAAAATCAACTACACCTACGATCTGCCGGTTGGCCATGGGCGCCCTTTCTTCAGCAACATGTCCCGTCCTCTGGAGCTGATCCTCGGCGGGTGGAAAACGGCCGGTGTCTGGACCATCCAGAAGGGATTTCCACTCAACTTCGAAACTTACGGAACCTCTATACCGACCTACGGACCCCAGCGCCCCAATCTGGTGTGCACACCTAAGCGCACCGGCGGCGGCGACGGCAATTGGGTGTTCAATTACTTCGCGAACCCCAATTGCTTCCAGACACCGGATGCCTACACCCTGGGCGATGCGGCTCGTGCCCTTAGCTCGATCCGGAGTCCGTTTTTCTTCACCTCCAACCTGTCCATCTCTAAGGATTTTGCAATTGTGCCCAGTCACGAAAACATGAAGCTGGAACTGCGCTTGGAGGCACAGAATGCCTTCAACCACCCGGTTTTTGGTACGCCGGACACGAATGTGGGCGATCCGAACTTTGGAGTCATCAACTACACAACCGTCGGGTCCCGGCAATGCCAGTTGGCCCTAAAACTATCGTTCTAACGCCAGCAGTCTGCATCAAAACTGGATCAGGCGGGGCGCGGAACGAACCGTCGCCCCGCCCACCTGTATTCCAATTTCAGTGAACTGACCGGCAAGACACTGCCTTCGCCCTTATCGAAGGCCATCCGGGCGGGCGTTGAGTGCGTGGCGCACAGAATGCGCTCACGATGACACGACCCGCACATTTCGGTGCGAGAGGGCACAAGGGGGCAAAGAGGACGAAACGGGGACGGGCGGCGGGGTGTCATAGAGGCAGAACGCGGAGTTACTTTCAGAAAAGAATCCGAGGAGAAGACGCATGCGCAAGATCATGTTGTTGCTATTGGTGTGTGCGGCACCGGTATATGGGCAGAGTGCGATCACGGATTTCCGCACGGGCGCTGGCTGCGGTCCGCAGAAGACGCAGTACGAGGTGACCTTGGCTACTCCTGAACAAGGAGTGATTGCCCCATCGCCAGGGAAGGCGCGCGTTTACGTGATCGAAATCGTGGGGACCAACAATACGGGTGCCACGACGCGGATCGGAGTGGACGGGCAATGGGTGGGAGCGAATACGGGAAAGGGGTACATGTCCTTTGAAGTGGAGCCGGGCGACCACCACATCTGTGCGGATTGGCAATCAATTTTGAAGGTGAGACAACAGGATGGCGCCGCCATGGTCATGACCGCGGAAGCGGGAAGGGCATACTACTTTGTTGTAGGAATTCTAATACAGGCCCTGGACTTCAACTTGACCGAAGTGGATCAGGCGGAAGGGCAGTGGCTGCTGTCGATCTCGCAAAAGAGCCAGTGGACCCAGAAGAAAAAGTAGAGTGGAAGGAAAAAAGGGCCGCTGCCCATGAGCAAGAAGGACCACTGCATTTCCACTCATGCGCGTTTTCCCCATCGATGTCCGCGCCGGTGATGCTGTTATTATAGAAACCTGGAAATAGCCCGCAAGGAGGAGTGTTGACCCTTCCCTATCAGTGGCAGATGCGTATGCAACGCTGGAAGCAGATGTTTGGCGGGATGTTTGGTAAAGGCGAGAGGCGCCCGCAGTTGTGCCCTGCCTGTGGCTCGCTGGTCGGCATCACCGCCACGCGCTGCCATCAATGCGGCGCGAGCCTCCGTTTTGGTCTAGCTGCTTGGAGCAAAGGACTCAGCGAATTCTTCGGCGGCCACGCTCCTGCAACGGTCTCGATTCTGATCATCAACGTGGTCATGTTTGGCATCAGCCTGTTGGGCTCGATGCATTCCGGTGGAGGATTCGGATTGTTCGGTGGGATGAGTGGCGTGGAGCTATATCGCCTCGGTGAGAACACTCCGTATTATTGGCCGGGCTGGGGTCCGTGGCGCATGGTTACCGGCACATTTCTCCACGGCGGACTGCTACACATCGGCATGAACATGTTCGTGCTGATGGATATTTCCCCGATCGTGGAAGAACTGTATGGCTCCGCCCGTTTTCTCTTTCTCTACGTGATCTGCGCAATCGGCGGCTCTGCGGGCAGCACATTTTTGGGAAAGGGGCCCTCCGTCGGCGCCAGCGGCGCGATTCTCGGACTTCTCGGCGTGTTGATCGCGGTCACCACCAAGCGCAGCGGCGCGAACATCCAGGCCTTGCGTTCACGCTTGATCTCTTGGGTCATCGCCATATTCGCTTTCGGGTTTCTGGTGCCCGGTATCGATAACTGGGGACACTTCGGCGGATTGGCAACCGGGTTCGTCCTGGGAAAGTTGTTCGCAGATCGTTTACCGGAACCTGGATCGGAACGAACCCGGGCTTACGCGCTGGGCTGGTTGGCCGGCGCCGTGTTGGTCACCGCATTCACCTTCATGATTCTGCATTTCGGCGATCCGCTGCCTCATTGATTTGCCTGAACTAAGGGATGGGCGCGTTCCACTAGCCTTTTCTTATGACGTGTGCAGCCGCCGCGCGACTACGAACGCGTAATGGAATCCTGACACCACCACAAAGACTGCCACGACATACGCCAGGTAATGAATCAACAGCGGTGCGCGTTCATTCGGAAATGCGGCGGCAAATACCACCAGAGCAACTAAGGTAATTTCGAAGAACGTAGTAGCTTTGCCCAGCAGGCTGGGAGGAAATGGCCGGTAGCCCTGCACGATAATAATCACCGCGGCGACTACCAGCAGCAGCGCATCCCGGCTGATCACCATCATCGTCAGCCACCACGCGATTTTTCGCTCCATCGCCAGCACCACGAACGACGAAGAGAGCAGCAGTTTGTCTGCGATTGGATCGAGATAGGCGCCGAGAGCGGATTTTTGGTGCAATCTCCGCGCAAGGAACCCGTCGATGGCATCGGTCAGCGCCACAAATACCAGAACCACCAGAGCCCAGCGGTATTCGTTGTACAGGACAAGAATCAGGAAAAACGGCAGGAAGCCAAGCCGCAACAGCGTAATTTGGTTGGGTACCGTCCAGATGCGGGCTTTCATTGCCATAGAGTGTAAGTTCAAAGGTGAAAACTTTAAAGCTGCCCGCCTCCGGAACGTGTACCTGGTCAAGCCCCCGCCATCCGAATGCCTCACTACAAAACATGCTATATGCCGGCGAGAGGCGTGCTTCAGGCGAACTGAGCAAGATAATCGAACAGCGTGCGGCCGATCTTTCGTTCGAAAATTTCAGCCATGCTGGGGATGGACCCGGAAGGTTCATCCAACGAGATCCGCTCGAGGCGAGTCATAGGGAAAAACACTGTCGGAAGGCCAACCCGTTCGGCGTCGAGTTGGTTGATCTCGCTGACGAAATGATCGAACGAGTTCAGATCGATTCCGCGCACGGTAACGCCGCTGGGATTGATGTCCAGCAAAACGCCCCAGATTTTCTCCTTGGGAGAGTGCAAGCTGACAATCACGATGGAATTCGGGTTCATAGTTGGCCTGGAAATGCTTCATTCAGTCTACCGCATGCTCACTTGCCATTTGCGCATATATCACCAAGTGGGTGACTAACCACAAACCGTCTCACCAACATTTACCTTCCCGCGGTTTCGTAAGCACGATTCAGCCACAACAAAGCGTCACGCAAATCCTCTTCTCCACCGAGTTCAAACGAGAACCATCCTTTGCTGCTGGCTTTTGTGCTCACTTCCATTCGCTGATCCGTTTGCGCCCGTTTCCACAAAGCCGAAGGCATCGGATCAAACTTAAATAGGATCGATGAGGGAGAATCGAAACCTCTGGTGCGTGGAACTGCAGCGAAAACGGTTCCGTCGCGATAGAAGAATACAAATCCGAACATTAATTTCGTCGTGATTCCCGGCAAGCACTTCAGCTCCGATTCCAGCATCGCGGCCCATTGCTTCATTTCTTCCGAAATGACCGGAAACCGGGGTCGCCCTCGGGGCATTACTGCGCTTTTCTTGGATGACGCTTTAGCGGATCGTTTCATCTCGATTCAAATCGCTTCCTTCGTTCACGACCGCATCGTCCGCGTGAGCGTCAGGTCGGCAAAGTCTGTCCATTTGCCGGTTTTATCCCGCGTTTGCATTCGCCAGGTCCACTGGTGCGTTTCCGGCAGCCAGCGAAATGTGGTGTGGAACGGGCCATCCGGATATTCGAACACAAGCCGAATTTCGTTGCCGGCCTGCTTCCCGTACCCCAGAGTTTCCGAAAATCGGCCGCCATAAATATCGTTCCAGTGCACCACGTATCGATCGCTCGCGTTGTCATACCCGACCATGATGATGGCCTCATAAGGGACGGTCACGTTTGCTCCGGAATTTCGGTCCTTCTCCTGTATGCGCAAGAACTGGTGATTTAACACCCACTCTACTTCCACCACATGATCCGCGGTCCGGCCCATGATTTTCCCTGTAAGGTTCCAGGTACCGACCATGTTATCGAGCAACGCATCGCGAAAAATGTGCGTGGGGCCGTCGAGGTCCTGGCAAAATCCAGAGACGGGAACGAGCAGGAGCAACAAGCTAAGGCACGCGGCGACATATTCATGCAAATTCATTGTGTAATTCCATTTTCTACTCGGAATTCCTGGCCATTCTACAGCTACACCAGCATCGGTTCCGGGCCGTTGGGCGGCAACAGCAGCGTTGGCTCGGTGAGCGATTGAATTTGTTCAACCGTGGTTTCAGGAGCAATTTCGCGCAGTAACAGGCCCTTGGGTGTCACGTCGATAAACGCCAGCTCCGTTACGATATGATCCACCACTTCTACGCCAGTCAGCGGGAGCGTGCACTTTTTTAGAATCTTCGGCTTGCTCTCCCGCGTTGCGTGCTCCATGGCGATGTAAACTCGCCTGGCCCCGGCGACTAGGTCCATCGCGCCGCCCATACCTTTTAGCATTTTTCCTGGAATGGCCCAATTCGCCAGATTTCCGTGTTCATCCACCTGCAACGCGCCAAGAACCGTCAAGTCCACGTGTCCGCCGCGGATCATGGCGAAGGAATCGGCGGAGGAGAAATACACGGTCCCCGGGATTTCCGTAACCGTCTCTTTTCCCGCGTTGATCAGGTCGGGATCCACCTCGGACTCCATCGGATATGGCCCAACGCCCAACATGCCATTTTCGGACTGCAGGATCACGTCCATGCCCTGCGGAACATGGTTCGCAACGAGTGTGGGCATGCCGATTCCAAGATTGACGTAGTAACCGTCGCGAAGTTCCAACGCGATACGCCGCGCGATCCGTTCCCGTTTTTGTTCATCGGACAGTGGCATAAATCATTTCGCATCCTTCCGCCGCCGGGCCCCCCATGCTTTCGCAAACTGCGCGAAAGGATGGACCACCCGGCCAAAGCCCACCCTAAGCCTTTCGCACGGTGCGCTTTTCGATGCGCTTCGCGTACGGAGCACCTGAAAAGACCGCATCCACGAAAATGCCCGGCGTGTGCACTTCGTCTGGCGGAAGTTCCCCCGGTTCGACGAGTTCTTCGACCTCGGCGATCACATGATCGGCCGCCGTTGCCATCACAGGATTAAAATTCCGCGTAGTCTTCCGGTACACAAGATTGCCCATGCGATCGCCTTTCCAAGCCTTAATAAAGGCGAAGTCGCCTCTTAGCGCACGCTCCAGCACATAATAACGCCCTTCGAATTCGCGCGTTTCCTTGCCCTCCGCCACCATCGTCCCGTAACCTGTCGGCGTATAGAACGCCGGAATACCAGCCCCTCCCGCCCGCAGCCGCTCGGCCAGCGTTCCTTGCGGATTCAGCTCAACCTGCAATTCGCCGCTGAGAACAAGTTGTTCGAATAACTTGTTCTCACCCACATACGACGAAATCATTTTCTTTACTTGGCGATTTTGTAGTAGTAATCCGATACCGAAGTCGTCGACCCCGGCGTTGTTGCTGACGATGGTGAGGTCTCGCGTCCCCTTCTGCCACACCGCCTCAATCAATTTCTCAGGGATGCCGCACAGGCCGAACCCGCCCATCAGAATTGTCATGCCATCGCGAAGATTTGCGATCGCGTCCTCAGCGCACTGAATTCGTTTATCCATGATCGTTCTCGCGCGCAGTGTATCGCAGTTAAGCGGAAAGATAAAAGTAGCGCATGAATGGAGTAAAAATCAGCCCTACAAAGACCTCAGCAGTTTGTACAACTCGTTCGCTGCGTCGAAATCCGCCTCCAGATCGCGCGTTCCCAGACGCTCGCGGAGGTCGTCCAGCCGTCGCGCGAACAAATCCAGCGCCGCCGACAGCACTTCGCGATTCGTCAGCACAATATCCCGCCAGGTGCTGTAAGGGCTGCCGGCCAGCCGCAAAGTATCGCGAAGCCCTGGGCCCGCCAACGTAATCGGCAATCCATTTTCATCCAGCCGGTCGTAAAGAAACGAAGCCAAAGCAATCGATGCGAGTTGCGGCAGGTGTGACGCCAGGCCGACCGCGTAGTCATGTTGCTGCGCGCCAAGCCAAACCGGTCGCGCCCCGATCTTCTCCAGAATTTTTACGAAAGCGCTGATCCGCGGGTCGTGCGTATCGTCCGCAGTGCCAACCAGAGCATAGGTCGCGCCCTGGAATAGCTCGGCATCCGCATGTGCGAAACCTGCCAATTCCCGCCCCGCCATGGGATGCCCGGCAAGAAAAATAGGGCCCACTTCCTCCACAAATAATTCCGAGGCGGCTTGCCAGATGCGTTGCTTGGTGCTTCCAGCGTCGGTCACCAGTGCATGTGGCGGAGCATGCTGCGCCAGTTCAGGCAGAAGGTCAAGCGTCATCCCGATCGGCAACGCGATGTAGATCAGGTCTGCGCGCCGAATGGCCGGCTCCAGCGATTCGAAATATCCCTCGTCAATCGCGCCGGATTTCCGCGCCTGCAAAATCACTTCGCCTCGATCCCATCCTGCGATCTGCATGTCCGGCGTATATTTGCGCAATGCGCGCGCGAACGAGCCACCGATCAGGCCAGTCCCCAGGATGGTCACGCGTTGGATGAGATGAGGCATTTAGGCTTATAACTTATCAGTTTTCAGCCGACAAAGATTGCTACGAAAGATGGCGATTGACGGCCTTGGCAATGATGCGCAGTTCGCCCATTAGTTGCGAAAATTCTCCAGGCGTCAGGGATTGCGCTCCGTCGGAAAGTGCGTGGTCCGGATCGTTGTGAACCTCGATTAGCAGGCCATCCGCGCCCGCCGCCACTGCGGCCCGTGCCATCGGCGGAACTTTGTCTCGCCGGCCGGTGCCATGCGAGGGGTCGGCCAGAATGGGCAGGTGCGAAAGCTTCTTGATCACCGGGATCGCCGCGATGTCCAGCGTGTTGCGCAGATAATTCTCGAAAGTGCGAATGCCTCGTTCGCATAGCACCACGTTGTAATTTCCCCCAGCCAGAATATATTCGGCGCTCAGCAGCAGCTCTTCGATGGTGGCGGACATCCCGCGTTTCAGCAGAACGGGTTTCTGCGTTTCACCGAGCGCACGCAGCAGGAAATAGTTTTGCATGTTGCGCGCGCCCACCTGGAAGAGGTCCACATAATTCGTCATCATTTGGATTTGCGAAGGGTCCATCACCTCGCTGACCACGAACAGATTATGTTTGTCTGCCGCTTGCCGCATCATTTGCAGCCCTTTTTCGCCGAGGCCCTGAAATGCATAAGGAGAAGTTCGCGGCTTGAATGCTCCTGCTCGCAAAATTTTGGCCCCCGCTTTGGAGACCTCCTCGGCCACCTCGTTGATCTGTTCAACGCTTTCGACCGAACAGGGGCCCGCGGCTACCGCCAGTTCTGTTCCACCAATCGTGACACCCCGGCCCAAATCAATAATGGTTCCTTGCGGCTTAAATTGCCGGCTGGCCAGTTTAAATGGTTGGGTGATGCGGATAACTTCGCGCACCCCCTCCAGAAGCTCGAAATCGCGGTGATCGAAATCGCGGTGGACGCCCACCGCGCCCAGAACTGTGTGCGACGCGCCGGTGGAACGATGCACATCGAAACCGCTCGCTACCACGCGATCGATGACGCGCTGAATCTGCTCGTCAGTGGCGTCCTCGTGCATGACAATGACCATGTTTAGTCCTCAGTTCCTTTAATTGTGATGTTGATGCACTCGGCCCCTGTCACGCGCAAACCAGTCCTCACTTCGCCTTCTCGTCGTCCGTGTTCGACGATTCGCCGTACATGGCAATGCGTTCCGCGGACCGCGCCTCATCGATAATGCGTTCAAACAATCTTCGAATCGCCGCATGCGAAAGCGGCCCTTGATTATTGTTTTCCGCATTCGCCAGAACTTCTTTTTCTCGAGTCGGCTGATACAGCGGAATATTCGACGCGTGTTTGATGTGCCCGATTTCCAGCGCGCACTTGCAACGTTCGTTCAAAAGTTCAACTAACTTCTTATCGATTTCATCCATGCGGCGCCGCCAGTCGCTGATGTTCATTGCATGGCCTCGCGACGCGAAAGGCCATGGCGTGCGGCATCCTTCAATTTCTGTACACGGTCACACAGCGCGGCAATGGCCGTATCTGTAGTGCTGGCGCGTTCAATTTCGGCTACCAGCGCGGATCCCACCACGGCGGCATCCGCCAAGCCGCCCAGGACGCTCACATGCCCCGGCAGCGAAATGCCAAATCCAACCGCAATCGGGAGTTCGGTGAAGTGCCTTGCGCGCCGTAGAAGTGCGGGAAGCTCGTCAGGAAGGGAATCCTTCGCGCCTGTCACGCCCGTTCGCGAAATGATGTACAGAAAGCCCGAAGTGGCCGCGGCGATTTTTTCCAACCGTTCGTCGTTCGATGTAGGAGCGGCAAGAAAAATCGTGTCGAGGACCTGAGCGTGCAGAATGCGGCGATAGTCGTCCGATTCTTCGGGCGTCAGGTCTGTGGCCAAGACTCCATCGGCGCCAGCCTGCGCCGCAGCGGCTGCGAATTTTTCCAGGCCCATCTGCAGAATCGGATTGTAGTAGCTGAAAAGTACCAGCGGAACTTGACTGGACCGGCGGATGCGCTGCACCAGACCAAGCACGCCGGCCAGCGTCGTACCCGATTTCAACGCGCGTTCCGACGCCCGCTGAATCGTGGGTCCATCCGCAAGCGGATCGCTGAACGGGACGCCAAGTTCGATGACGTCCGCTCCCGCTTCCGCCAGGGCAATCACGAATTTCTCCGTGGCATCCAGCATCGGATCGCCAGCAGTAATGTACGCAATAATTCCCAATTCGCCGCTACGGCGAAGCTCAGCAAAACGATTCGAGATGCGAGTCGGCTTTGGGGCGGCGGTCATCGGTTTTTGCCAGATTAAAGCAGGCGTTTATAGGTGTCCATGTCCTTATCGCCGCGCCCCGAGAGGTTGATGATGATCAAGTCGGTCGGTTTCAACTGCGGCAGGCGCTCCATCAGGCCGGCCAGCGCGTGTGCCGACTCCAGCGCCGGGATAATGCCTTCGGTGCGCGACAATAGCCGAGCGGCTTCGAGCGCAGCGGAATCGGAGACTGCAGCATACTCGGCGCGCCGCTGGTCGGCCAGCCAGGCGTGTTCTGGACCGATCGCTGGATAATCCAGGCCGGCAGAGATGGAGTGCGTTGCTGCGATCTGGCCGTCCTCGTTTTGCAGCACGTACGTAAAGGTGCCCTGCAGCACGCCCGGGCGTGCACCCGTGAATCCTTGATGAGCCGCGAGACGCGCCGCGTGCTCGCCCAGCGCTTGACCGCGGCCTCCCGCTTCAATGCCAACCATCTTCACATCCGCGTCCTTCAGAAATTCGTGGAACAGTCCGATGGAGTTGGAGCCACCGCCCACGCACGCATATAGATGAGTCGGCAGTCGCTTTTCCGCCGCCAGGATTTGTTCCCGCGCTTCGCGGCCGATCACCGCCTGAAAATCACGCACCATCGTCGGATAGGGATGCGCGCCAAGAACCGATCCAAGCAGGTAGTGCGAATTGCGCACGTTGGTCACCCAATCCCGCATGGCCTCATTGATCGCGTCCTTCAGCGTTTTGCTTCCGGATTCCACACCGACAACTTCCGCGCCCACCATGCGCATGCGGGCCACGTTGAGCGCCTGTCGCGCCATGTCTTCCGTGCCCATGTACACGGTGCATTGCAGCCCCAGGTGAGCCGCCACCGTGGCCGACGCGACGCCGTGTTGCCCTGCGCCTGTTTCCGCGATGATGCGCGGCTTGCCCATTTTCACAGCCAGCAGTCCTTGTCCAATGGCGTTGTTGATTTTGTGGGCGCCGGTGTGCAGCAGATCTTCACGTTTTAGGTAGATGCGTGGACCACCGAACTTCGCCGTCAGTCGTGCAGCGAACTGCAGCGGTGTGGGACGTCCGGCGAAATTCTTCAGCAGCCCATGAAACTCGGATTGGAAACTCGCATCGGCCTTCGCCAGTTCGTAGGCGTGTTCCAGTTCGTACAGCGGCACCATCAGTGTTTCCGGGACGTACCGGCCGCCATATGGACCGAATCGCCCCGGGACCGATGCAGGAATGGTGAGTTGCGAGCTCATAGGTTAAGTGTCCCATTGTACCTTGAGCCCGCCAATGCTGCCGCAAGTCTGTGGTGGCACGCTTCCGCTCTCGCCGCGAATCTTCACATTCGAGCCAACCACTGGAACGCGGTCATGTACCGGCGGGTATTTGCTTCATACTGTCAAATAACGTTTTGTGCCTTCAGGAAATTTCGCGGGAAGCTTTACTCACTTCATCGAAGAAAGCGCGCAGTTTCACTGGGTCTTTTTTCCCAGGACGCTGTTCCACTCCGCTGGCAACATCCACGGCATATGGGCGCACGATGCGGATAGCTTCGGCGACATTTTCCGGATTCAGGCCGCCGGCGAGGATGACGCGCTGGGATTGCGCTGCGTTACGGGCCAGATGCCAGTTGCCAGTCATCCCGCTGCCGCCATATTGCCCAGCCACGGGCGAATCCAGCAGAAACGCCGACGCGCTGCGATAGCGCGAAAAGTCCGGTGCCGCGCTTCCTTGCCCGATGGCCAAAGCCTTGATCACCGGCAAACGTTGCGCCACCGCATCCACCACCTGCGCGCCTTCGTCCCCATGGAGTTGCGCCGCAGACAAGCGCAGCGCCTTGCACAGCGCCACGATCGGCGCGTGGCCCCAGTTCACAAAAACTCCTACCGTTGCGATGAATGGTGGTAAGCGCCGGATCAATTCCGCAGCGGCGAACGGCGTCACACAGCGCGAGCTGTTTTCGTAAAAATTCAGGCCGATGGCGTGGGCGCCCAGCTCAGCCGCGAGTTTTACGTCCTCTGGTTTGGTGATGCCACAGATTTTCACACGGACCATGGAGACAGTCTAACGGAAGAGGTACACAGGAATGAAGCACATCCCAAAGTTATTCGGTTGTGCCGAGCAGTTCAAAGAGTGCAGCTGCTGGATCGGGCGCCAGCATGAGCTGTTCGCCAACCAGAAATGCATCGAAGCCCGCCACGCGCAGCTTTTGAAGATCGGCGTTGGTCCTTAGTCCGGATTCGGCTATCGCGACGCAGTGATCGGGGATCAGGTCGATTAGTTCCAACGACGTTTCCATGCGTACGCTTAGCGTTTTCAGGTCGCGATTGTTAATTCCGATGATGTGGGCGCCGGCTGCAAGCGCGCGCTCCAGTTCCGTGCGAGTGTGAACCTCAACCACCGGTTCCATCTGTAATTCGCGCCCCAAAGCGATCAGTTCATGCAGCAGCACATCACTCAGCGCGGCCACAATCAGCAGAAAACTGTCAGCGTCATTGGCGCGAGTTTCCCACACTTGCCACGGATCGAAAATGAAATCCTTCCGAAGCACCGGAAGCGCAACTGACTTTCGCGCATCACGAAGGTTTTTCAGCGAGCCGCGAAAGAATTCGCCTTCCGTGAGCACAGAGAGAGCTGCAGCTCCGGCAGACTCCAGCGATTTCGCGAGTGCGGGAGCATCGAAAGGGTCGCGAATAATACCGCGAGAAGGAGAAGCCGGCTTCAATTCGGCGATGACATTCAGCGCATCACGCGAAAGCGCTGCAACAAAATCGCGCACCGGAGACGCGGCTTTCACGCCATATTTCAAGGCCGTCTCGGGCAAGGCCCGCTTCCGGTGATCGACTTCGGCGCGGCGCGCCTCCAGGATGCGATCGAGCACTGTGCCGGTGTTGGACGGAGTATTCATGCGCCGAACTTATCCACGCAGGATATCAGATATCAGAATCTGTATCTGAACACCTTTTCGCGAGATACTGTTTAGTTGCTTCGGAGGAAAAAGAACCACATGGGATACGGATCGAAATACGGCCCGCTGATGGACGCGATCGTACAAGAGGGAGACGCGATCGCCATGAAATACTTCCGCACGGAAGAGATCGGCGCGGCGAAGAAGCTAGACGGCACCGTGGTGACCTTGGCGGACAAGACCATCGAAGCTATGGCGCTGCGCAAAGTGGCGGAGAGTGGATTGGCGATCGACGTCGTCGGCGAGGAGACCAGCACCGAAATCCCCGATGGCCCTGCAGTGAATGGCCGCGCCCGCATGATCATCGATCCCATCGATGGTACCGAGGAATTTTCGCGCGGAATCCCCACCTTCGGCATCTTGATCGGCATTGAGGAGAATGGCGAAATCGTCGCCGGAATAGTCAGCGCGCCCGCGCTATCGCAGGGAACGCGTTGGTGGGCCTATCGCGGTGAAGGCGCGTATCGCAGCGGCAAGCGCATTCACGTTTCGGCCAGGAACAGCCTGGAAGACGCGATGTTCTTCACCACCGGAACTGGATGGGCCAAGAATATGGACGCCCGCGCGCGAATGCGGCGCATGGCCGACGCGGCCCGCAGCAGCCGTTCGATTGGTGGTTTTTGGCAACACATGCTGGTTGCCGAAGGCGCGGTAGAAGCGGCGGTGGATTGGGTCTCCAAGCCATGGGACCTCGCCCCCTTGGGCATCATCGTGGAAGAAGCCGGCGGCAAATCGACAACCATCGATGGCGAGCGCACCGTCTATAAGGGCAGATTCGTCAGCACCAATGGAATCTTGCACGATCAGGTGCTGCGCCTGTTGCGCGGAGACAAAACATGATCCAGATCAAGCGCGTTTACGACCAACCGGCGAAACAGGACGGTTTCCGTATTCTGGTCGATCGCCTTTGGCCTCGGGGCTTAACCAAAGAAAAGGCCCAAGTCGATTTGTGGATGAAAGGAATTGCTCCGAGCGACGAATTGCGAAAATCGTTTCACCATCAAGAACACGATTGGCCCGTGTTCGCCAAGCGCTATAAGGCGGAGCTGGCCACCAAAAAAGATCTCCTCAGCGAATTGCAGAAATTGGAAAAGGAACACGGAACTGTGACCTTGTTGTTCGGCAGCAAGAATGAAAAGCAAAATCAGGCCGTAATCCTGGCCGAAACCCTAAAAGGCAAAAAGTGAACGCGGAGAAGGCCCTGCGCGTGATCGCCCATGAAGTGAGCGAGTGCCGCAAATGCCCCCGTCTCACCGCCTATCGGGAGCAGGTCGCTCGCGAAAAACGCCGCGCCTATCGCGATTGGAAATATTGGGGCCGCGGTGTGCCCGGCTTCGGCGATCCCGAGGCGCAACTCTTCATTTTGGGCTTAGCTCCGGCCGCGCACGGAGGAAATCGCACCGGCCGTGTTTTTACAGGCGATCGCTCCGGAGATTTCTTGTTTCGGGCGCTCTATGACGCGGGTTATGCGAATCAGCCCACTTCCGTACAGCGCGATGATGGCTTGCAACTGAGCAATGCCTACATTGCCGCGGCCGCGCGCTGTGCTCCTCCCGACAATAAGCCTCTGCCTAGCGAAATTCTGAATTGCCGTGGGTATCTGGAACGCGAGTTGCTCATTCTGCGCCCTAAGGCGATGCTCGCGCTTGGCAAAATCGCCTGGGACGCTTACCTCGACCTTCTCAAAGCGGATGGGAAAATTAATTCACGAGCAACCTACAAGTTCGCTCACGGAGCTGAGGTGGAAATTTCCACTGATTTGCCGCGACTGTTTGGGGTTTATCATCCAAGCCAGCAGAACACACAAACTGGACGCGTCACCGAAGCTATGTACGCGCAGGTTCTGCGAAAAATCCGAAAATTTCTGGACTCCAGCAGCCGCTAACCTAAGCCGCTCGAATACAGCGCGTGTCTTCCCGACGCACAGGGGATAGTGGCCCCCGCCTCAGCGCTGCAAGGTGTAACTGACACTCCGGAGTAAAGGGCAGACACCTCCTGGCGGTGCCCGGTTTCCCCGGACGATAATCCTTCTACTTTCAGTACCATCTATTTGGCTCTGCTCCTCCCGAATAGGCTCCCCATGTGCTTCTCGTTTAATGACTGGGAGGACCGGATCCATGTACGGTATTTCTTCATTTACGAAATCCCGACTGCTGCTTTTGATCATTCTTGCCGTCGGCGGTTTGCAGCCAAATCTGTCCCGTGCACAGGAACCCACCGGTCAAGACGGGCCCTCCGCGCAAAAGCAGAATGTCCCATATCCTCGGCAAGTCGCGGACGGGAAGACGCATGGGCTTCCCGAAGAGGCGCTCGCGGTGGCGCCAGGCACGCGATTTCTCGTCACGCTGGACCAGAACCTGAACACGGGGGAATTGAAACGCAATCAGCAGTTCCGCGTCCGCACGGTAGAACCCCTTGAAGCCGGTCGCGGCATTTATCTTCCGTCCGGCGCGGTCATTCGCGGCCACATCAGTCGAGTCGAGTCGGCAGGAATGGCCGGCAGAGCCAAGATCTGGCTGACTTTCGACGAGATTCACACCCGTTTTGGCGCGTTGCCGATCGTCGCGGAAGTTGCCGAGCTGCCCGGCGACCATAGCGCTCAGTCTGGCCCGGTACAGAATGGGGTAATCGAAGGCCGTGGCAGTACCCAGAAGGACGCGGTCGAGGCAGCTGCGGCCGGAGCGGCGAAAGGCGCCGAGAAGGGCGTCAAAGACAAGAACAAGAAAGAAGCTGCCGAGGGCGCGGCCATCGGCGCGTTGGAAGCGTATCTGGAGGCAGCGGGCCGCGGTCAAGAACTGGATCTGCCCAAAGGCGCAAAGTTGGAACTTGAATTGGAGCGCGCCTTGTATCTGGTCAGGGAGTGACCAACGCGAAGAAAAAATTGCTTCACGGCTCGTCTATTTTGTTCTGTAAATCTTCTGTAGCTCCTTCCGAATCGAGAGGTCAGCTCCGGACTCAAAACTAGCCCACCATGCAGACCCGCAACACCCTGCCAGACTTGGCAAGCGGGTATGCGCTTGTTACAGTCGTACCATTCAGCCATTTTGTTCAGCTTGACTTGTTTGGTGAGGCCCAAAAAGCATGGCAGACGAAAATCGAGCCGTACGAGCCGTCGAAACCGGCGAGCGGAAAGACCGGATCCTGATCGTGGAGGACGAGGATAACGCGCGCAAAGGCTACGAACAGCTGCTGCAGCGCTGGGGCTATGAAGTCGTGGGAGTGGGTAGCGCGGAAGACGCCTTGGCGCGTTTCAATAGTTTTCAACCGGACACGCTGATCGCCGATGTGGAACTCCCCGGCATGAACGGCCTGGATTTGCTCAAGCAGCTTGGCGATGAACTCCACAACGTTCCCGCCATCATCATCACCGGGAAGGGAAGCGAAGAAAGAGCCGTAGCGGCCATCGAATCCGGAGCCTTCTGGTACATCGAAAAGCCCCTGAAGGGCCCGGTATTGCGCGCATTGCTGGATCGAGCGTTAAGTAAGGCGCGCGACCGGCAGAATCTCGCGGTGCTGCAACGACAGTTGCGCGATGCCGGCCGTTTGGGTGATCTGGTTGGCGCATCAAAAGCGATGCAGGACGTGATGCGGGTGATTGAGATGGCCGCGCCCAGTTCCGCCTCCGTGCTGATCACCGGGGAAACCGGATCCGGAAAGGAAATTGTCGCCCGCACCATTCACAAACTCTCCCCGCGTGCCGGCGGCCCATTCGTTCCTATCAATTGTTCTGCTATCCCCGAAACCCTGATGGAAAGTGAGATCTTCGGACACGAACGCGGCGCGTTTACCGGCGCCGCGGAACGCCGAATTGGCTGCTTCGAACTGGCCGACGGCGGCACCCTGCTGCTCGACGAAATCGGCGAAATGCCCGCGCCAACTCAAGCCAAACTCTTGCGCGTCTTGGAGGATCGCAAGGTCCGGCGGCTCGGCAGTAAGACCGAAACGCCCGTAGACGTTCGTGTACTCGCCGCTACCAACAAGGATCCGGAACAATCGGTCGCCAACGGCGGTCTGCGCCAGGATTTGTACTTTCGCCTCAACGTCTTTCACATTCACCTTCCACCTCTGCGCGATCACCGCGACGATATCCCCTTACTGGCGGAACACATTCTCCGCGACATTAACGTCAAACATGGAAAAAATGTTCGCGGCATTGGCGCGGAGGTCATGGATATTTTCATGGGTCACACCTGGCCCGGTAATATTCGCGAACTGCGCAACGTCTTGGAACGCGCCGCGATCATGAGCGAAAAGGACCTGATTTCCCGTTCCTCACTCCCCGGTGAATTTGGCAAGTTGGCCAGCAAGAGCCCCAGCGATCTTTCCGGCATAAAGTTCCCGGTTGGCACCACCGTGGACGCCATGGAACGCGAATTAATCCTGCAAACACTCCAGGCTACCGGGAATAACAAGACGCGAGCGGCGGAACTGCTTGGTGTGAGCCTGAAAACCTTGCACAACAAGTTGAAGGAGTATGGCAGCGAGAAAACAGAAGCGGAGTCGTAACACAAAATGCAGCTAGGGCTGCGAGCCAAACTGACCATGGTGATGACCGCGCTGGTGTTACTCACCACATTGGCCCTTTCCATGGTGTTCCTGGATTTGTTGATGCAGCAGGTGCTGCAAGACAGCGATACCCGCGCAACCGAACTCGCCCATGAAGTCTTCTACTGGGCCAGCCATGCCGATCAAGACGCGCAAGCCCGCGGCATGCGCCCGGAATCCGAGGAGCCCCAGGAAATTCACGATTTCGTCAAACGCGTCTTCGAAACCAGCGACGCCTTGAGCGCGCAACTGAACGCCGCCTCCGAACTCCCCTCTATCTATGAAGTCTCCATTGTCGATCGCGACGGCTTGGTTTTGGTTTCCAGCGATCCTTCACAAGTTGGCAAAATCGTCCCGCGCCGCCAGCCGCTCGCCAAGCTGGTGCAAAGCCCGATCGTCAGGCAAATCCGCATTCTAGCCGGTACGCCGCAAGTCTACGAAGTGGAGTATCCCTTCAAAGTGCGCACCCAGCCTTTTGGGGAAATCCGCGTCGCGGTGCAAACCGGCCTGCTGCTGAAAAATATCGAAACCCAGTTACGGCAGTGGATCACCATTGCAGCCCTTGCCCTCGTGCTAGCCACCGTACTGGCTGCTGCCGTAAGTGGCGCCGCTCTCGCTCCCATCCGCGACATCAGTGATCAACTCGACCGCATCTCCGCTGGGGAATATGACACCGGCACTATGACTGCCGAGAAGACCGTCGAGAGCATGGACGAGTTGGGCCAAGTCCGCCGCAAAATCAAGCGGGTCGGGCAACAACTGCGCGGCGTCCACGAAATTTTCAGCTCCCTTCGCGACAACATGAATTCCGTCATGGCCGGGCTTGAAGATGGACTGATTCTGTTCACTCGCGACGCCCGCGCCGTCATGGTTAGCCCTGCCGCGGAAAAGTTTCTCGGCGCTCCTGCATCCAATTTCCTGGGACGCCGCGTAACAGAAATTTTCCCTGCGGGGCACCCGCTGTTCGAAGCTCTGCGCCTGGACGGTGATAAGCTTCGAGAAGTCGCTTCAGAAACCGACTTGGCCACCGAGGAAGGCACCCGGCGCGTCGGCGTTACCGTGCAGGAGATTCAGGGAGCGGGAGAGCGTATGGGCGCTTTGGTAACCCTGCGCGACTTGGACTCCATCGAGAGCATCAACACACAACTGCAGGTCAGCGAACGATTGGCGGCATTGGGCCGAATCACTGCCGGAGTGGCTCACGAAGTAAAGAATCCGCTCAACTCCATGCGCTTGTGGCTGGAAAACCTGAAAGAATTGCTTCCGCCAGAAACCGAGGACGCGGCTCTCCAGGCCGTAAATGTTCTGGACGCCGAAATCGACCGGCTGGACGCGGTGGTGAAACGTTTCCTCGATTTCTCTCGCCCAATGGACGTGCGCTTGGAACCAACACAGTTGGCCAGCGTTCTTTACGAGGTCCTGGAAGTCGCCGCGCCGCAATTGGAGAAAGCCCACGTACACGTCGCGCAGCTCTTACCCATCGATGTTCCGGAAGTATTTGGTGACCGCGCGCTGCTGAAGCAAGCCATCCTGAATCTGGTGCTGAACGCCGTCGACGCCATGCCCAATGGAGGTCAACTGCAACTGACTCTCAGCCGTCGCGGTGACATGGCGGAAATTACCGTGGGCGATACCGGGAAGGGGATTCCGTTGGAGCATCGCCAAAAAGTGTTTCAGCTGTTTTTCACCACCAGGCCGGGCGGAAGCGGAATTGGTTTGGCTAGTACGTTCCGCATCGTACAGCTTCACAACGGTTCCATCGATTTTACGTCCGAGGTGGGCCACGGCACGACTTTTCGCATCGAACTACCATTGGCTGCATGAGAATGGCAATTAGCGATATTTTTAAATCGATGATCACGCAGCTGACGCCCAAGCGGCTATGCCCGCTGCTGCTATCTGCGTGCGTACTGTGGATCGGCGGGTGTTACACCAGGAGAGTCCCAGCCAAGCCGGTTGTGAATTTTGTCGCGCCGGTTCGACCCATGCTTCCACGCGCCACGCCGCCATCGCTCGAATCGCCACCCGAACTCGAGGCCGCGGCACCACTTGTGCCGGAAATCGTTGAGGACCATCCTCAACCCGCGAAGCCACACGTTGCCGCCCCGGTAGTCCAGGAGCCCGCAGAATCCGAGAAGCATTTGCAACCCACCATCGCCCCCGAAGTCACCAACGAAGAGATGGTGGCTGCGAAAGCAGAAACGCAACAGAGTTTGGACGTAGCGGAAAAACAATTAACCTTGGCCCACGGGAAAAATTTGGATGCCACTCAAGCGGATCTTGCGTCCAAGGTGCGCGGCTTTGCCGACAATGCGCGAGAAGCGATGCGCGCCGGCGATTGGGAGCGCGCAAAAAACTTGGCGAAAAAGGCGGAAGTGCTGGCGCAACAATTGGCTGAAAGTTTGTGATCGTAATCGTGTCTTGGCCCGCGGGGGTTTGCGCCAGCACCCCTGTTCGGCACATCATTTCAGGAGTTCCGGATTATGAATACATTTGATGTGGTTATCGCCGGTGGCGGCCTGATTGGTGCATCGATCGCCCTCGAACTTGCGGAAGCTGGCCTGAACGTCGCCTTGTTCGACGCGCGCGAACCCGGTCGCGAGGCCTCTTGGGCCAGCGCAGGCATGATTTCGCCGGCTCCCGAAAATCCAGAAATGATTCCCTTCGTTCCCCTCAGCCTGGCAAGCGTGAGTCTCTATCCCTCATTCATTCGCAAAGTGGAGGAACTCGCGGAAGCTAGCGTTGGCTACCGGAACGGCGGCGCATTAGATGTAATTATCGATGGGGATGCCCAAGCGGAGCTGAGCACGGTTATCGCTCTCCAGCACGGCGTAGGCCTGAAGGCGGAAGCGCTCAGTGCGGAACGCGCACGCGAAATGGAACCGGCACTGACTGAAGACATGCAAGCGGCCATCTTCCGACAGGATGAGGCGTCGGTCGACACCCGGGCGCTCACCAGCGCCACGTTGAAGGCAGCAGAACGCAAAGGCGTGCAAATCTTCACTAGAAATGGCGCGAAGGCTCTTGCCAGGAGCGGACCACGCTGCGACGGCCTGGTTCTCGAGTACGGTCAGGTCGCAGCCAAGTGGACCGTCATCGCCGCGGGATGTTTTTCCGCCAGTATTGACGGTGTCGCTCCCTATGCCCCAGTTTTTCCCGCCAAAGGCCAGATGATGGCCCTGCGCTGCGAATCGCTGGAGATTCAGCACGTGTTGTGGCTCGAACACACCTACCTGGTGCCGCGAAATGACGGCAGGATCATCGCCGGTTCCACCATCGAACGGACCGGCTTTGATCACGATGTGACTGCCGGGGGGCTGAAGAAAATTCTGAATGAGGCTACCAAACTTGTTCCAGGGCTGGACAAAGCTCGGATTGAAGAGACTTGGGCCGGCCTACGTCCCGACTCACCAGACCACTCGCCCATCGTTGGCCCCACGGACCTCGATGGTCTACTCATCGCCACCGGGCATTTTCGCAGCGGCATTCTGCTGGCGCCTATCACAGCAAGGATGATTCGCGAGTGGGTCACTACCCAAAAAGTCAGCGTGAATTGGGACCGCCTCAGCCCCATGCGCTTTCTGGAAGCCACGCGCACTCGCGGCGCATGAGAATTCTTCGCTCTTGCCGTTCCGATCAGTCTCAGAAAAAGTCTCGGTTTTCAGTTGGGCTGTGCAGGCTGCTGCTGGATCACCACGGTGTGCGGCTGGCCCACGTCAGAATAGTGAATCTGGTCGGCGTTTAGCGTGAGATCGCGTTCCAACTGCAGGTCCATCGAAGAACCTCGCGGGAGTTGCGCTTCTGGGCCACGAGAGAGCAGCACCGCCGCAAGTCCGGCTACTCCACCTACCCCTGCGCCAATGCCTGCGCCTTTTGCTCCGTCCGCAATCGCGCCAATACCCGCACCCGTGGCCGTTGTAGTCGCAACTGTTGTCGCATCTTTACCTTTGCCACTTGGCCCGGTCATATTTCCTTCCGCATCTGTCGTTACCTTGCCCCCATCGGCGCTGTGCGGTTCCGCATTCATGTCCACCGTATAGCCATTCGGGAACACCAGCGTCGTCAGCCGGATGCGCAGTTCGCCTCTTCCTTTGACGCGCCCGGGCCGCTTCGATTCCGTGACCTCGCCACGCAAATAGGACCCCACCGGAATCACCACTTTATTGTTGATGGTGATCGGAAACGATGTGCGGAAATAAACCGAATCGCCCGGCTTGGCCGTGGCCGTGGAAATTCCGCTTTCCAGCACGACGCCAATCCGTGTTCCCGTCGGTACCAGGATACTCTCGCCAGTGTTAGCCGGCCGGTGCTCCGAAGGCACTGGCACAGCCGCTGGAGGCGGTGCGTCGGTCTGTGGACCGTCCGGCTCCTGCCCGGCTACGACCGAAGCAAAAACCACGCTCAACCCTGCGGCTAGCAAGAATGTATGGACCTGCAATGTAGGCTTCACCGTCGGTCTCCCTCTGCGTTTTCCGATGCGGGAGGGTTGGTCATCGGATGCCCCAAATCAAGCCATTAAGAAAAGTCTACTCCAAATCAAACCTGGCGGCGGTGCTGCCAGACCCTGAACGCATCCCGCGCATTTGACCGATCACGGCCATGCCTATAGTCTGTGCCTCGGGATAGGAGGTACAGGATGGCCAAGTTAGCGTTGATTTATGGGATGCGTCTGTTGCCCGTGGATGACCTCGGCGAGGTCAAAGAAGCCACGGTGCTGTTGAAGAATGGTAAAACCGCTCGGGTCGCCATGCACTTGATCGAAGGTTCAAAAGAGCAGATCGAGCAGACCTTCCGCCAATCCATCAATGCCTTTTTTGAGATGTATCCCGAAATCTAGGTGTCCCGCAAAGCTGCGGACACCGGCCCACGGCCTTGGTCAACGGTTTCCGAAATTCTCCGGATCTTCGTTCGGATCGCCGAGATTGTCGTTGATCAGCACCGTCGATTGTCCGGTTAGTTCAAACCGTTTCCGGCAATTGTAGCAGGCCACCAGATCGTCCAAACGCACCATAAAGGATGTGGCCTTCGCAAATTTCTTGCGGTCTTCCTCGCTCGCTCCCCGCGGCAGCTCTTTCCTCTTTCGACTGACTTTCCACCGCACTGGAGCTTCAAATTCCCCGCGACAACTTGGGCACACTAACTTCACCTTCCGGGTTTCTTCCTTTTCCGTATAGAAAGCTCGTTCATCCATTACGCCTCGACCGCCTTCCCATTTATTTCCCTCATTGTAACAAATTCAACGCCGAGGTCACGCCAGCGGGGAAGCCAATACTCCAGAGCAATGAGTGTGGGCATACGATCGGCATTCGGCCGCGCGTAATCTCCATCGTGCAAGCACAACACGTCGCCGCTTAGCGCGTGTGGCGCCTGCTTGGAAACGGCGTTTTGCACGTGGCCGGCAATCGGCTTCATGCGCTCGATCAGCCACTCCGGCGTTTTGATGTGCCAGTCACCCGGCATCAGCGTCCACATCACCGTATGCATGCGCTGCTGCTGCGCTATCGCGCCCACCCAAGGGCTGCGGTACCCAAATGGCGGACGAAACCATCGCGGTTCCGCCCAGGTTGCCTGTCCGATTGCTTCGCTGCACCGCAGCAACTCGGAGCGCGTTTCTTCCGGCCCACAGAAAAACAGATTCGGATGCGTCTCGGTGTGATTGCCCAGCAAGTGCCCTCGCGCCGAAAGTTCCTTCACCAGTACGTGATCTTGGCGCACATATTTCCCAACCAGGAAAAATGTGGCTTTGGCGTGATAACGGTCCAGAAGCTCCAGCAGTTTCGGGGTCACTGCCGGATTCGGGCCATCGTCAAAGGTAATCGCTAATCGTTTCGGCCGGTCAGTCTTGTAGACCGTGTGGCCGAACAGTTGCGCTCGTGGATGCACTGCGCCATACGCGGTCAGGCCCGCAAAGCCGGCCACGAACGAAGGAGCGACAATGAGCCACGGTACCATCGGTCGCTATTTTGCCATGAGCTGGCCCATAGCGTTGTGTCAGAAATGTAGATGAAACTCTGCTTCGAGTCGGCGAGCGCCCAAAAGCCGTCCAGGATGGTGATGGTACTGCCGGCCATACCGTCTCTTGTTTGCTCCTCAGGTTCAGCGTTGCGGCATTGGGTAGCTGGAATCCTCCGCAACCGCAAGAGTGGAGAGCACCCGATGAATTTCCGCCTGCAGACTCGCCAGCGACACCGGCTTCGACAGGAATCCGTCCATTCCGGCTTGCCAGCAAACGTTTCGATCTTCCTCAAACGCATTCGCGGTGAGGGCCACAATGGCCAGGTGCCCGCCCTCCGCTGATTCCAGCGAGCGGATCTTGCGCGTGGCTTCCACACCGTCCATTACCGGCATGCGCATGTCCATCAACACCAGATCGAATTGCCCTTTCCGCACCATCTCGAGCGCCCGCTGGCCATCCTGAGCCACCTCCACGGTGTGTCCTAATTTTTCCAGGAAGCGCTCCACCAACCGTCGGTTCATCAAATTGTCTTCCGCAAGCAACACGTGAAGGTTCGACGTGGATACCTTGCCAATTTTGGATTCCACCCCAGGGGAAATCACGGGACCTGAGCGCCAAAGTTGCAGAAGTGCGAACCGCAGCGGGTCCCGCCGCAACGGCTTCATCAACCGGAGGTGTCTCGGATTGAACAATTCCGGCCTGGACAGCAGGTCGTATGCGGATTGGACGGAAACCACAGGCATGTCTTTTCCGTCTACTTGGAATCTGGGAATAACACTATTCGGGTCAAATCCAGACACCGCAGGGACCAACACCAGCGCGTCAAAACATTTTGGCTCGCCCAACGAGAAATGCTGCACCGCCTTTTCCGGGGAATCGGCAATTACAGCGCTGATTTCCCATTCACGGAAAAAACGCGACAGCAATTTGGCGTCCTTCTCTCTCTCCACCATCGCAAGCACCGTCCGCCCCACAAACGCCGCAGGCGGAGAAGGCATGGACACATGAGCCTCGCCCGGAACCGACACATGCACGGAAAAAGTGAACCGGCTTCCTTGGCCAAGCTCGCTCTCAACGGAGATGGCGCCGCCCATCAGGTGCACCAGTCGTTCCGAAATCGTCAGTCCAAGCCCGGTACCGCCACTTTCCCGCGTTGTGGACATGTCGGCCTGGGCAAATGCCTGAAAGATTCTGCGGTATTGATCCGCCGGAATACCGATTCCAGTGTCCGCCACGACAAATTCCAGCGTGCAGCCTGTCCTGTTCCTATCGACTACCCGAACCGAAACGCAAACCTCGCCCCGTTCCGTAAATTTCAGAGCGTTGCCCAACAGGTTGATCAGCACCTGGCGAAGTCGAGCCGGATCGCCTCGCACTGTTCGGGGCACGTCGTCCGCGATTTCCCACTCCATATCAATTTGCTTTTCGCTGGGAACCGCAGACAGCAATTGCAGCGTTTCCTGCACACACTCTTCCGGAGAAAAATCCACACATTCCAGATTCAGTTTGCCGGATTCCACTTTCGACAGGTCCAGAATGTCATTCAGCAGCTTGAGCAAACCCTCCGCCGAAGAATTGACCAGCGATAGATATTCCCGCTGTTCGGCGTTGAGCGGCGTATCGGCAAGCAGCGCAGCCATCCCCAGGATACTGTTCATGGGCGTGCGGATCTCATGGCTCATGTTGGCTAGAAATTCGCTCTTCGAACGATTTGCGGCCTCTGCGGCTCCTTTTGCTTCCCGGAGAGCCTTCTCCTCCTGCTTCCTCTTGCTTATGTCCACGAACCCAATCACCGCTCCCACCGGCCGGCCTCGCAATCGGATGGGGTGACTCCATACCTCTGTGGGAAAAGAGGTGCCGTCGGCTCGCCAGTAACAGTCTTCCGTATCGTGATATTCAAGACCCTCCGAGGTATACCTCATCAGCGGGCATTTGCACGACTCACGAGGTGATCCGTCTGGCGCGGTGTGGTGACATAGAGAATGAAAGTGCCTGCCGATAAACTGAGATGCCGAATGGTAGCCCAGCAATCGCAGCGCCGCAGGATTGATGAACGTGCATAGGCCTCGCAGGTCTATTCCATAGATTCCTTCACCGGCGGATTCCAAAATCAGTCTCATCTTCTCCTGTTTATCCGCCGACCGGCGCTGTGCCTCTCGAAGTTCTTCGATCGCGGCCCCTAATATCAGCGCGGTCAACGATAGGATGAACATCAACAGTTGCAACATCCCAAGCGGTTCCATCCGCTGCGGACGGCTGTACATGATTGCGGCCAAGCTCACATTCAAGACCAGCAGTCCGGCGATAGAGACGCTGCCAGGGTTGCGCCAAATGTAGCCACTTCCATCACGTATCGGCGGCGCGACTGAGAAAAGAGCTCCGAAAAGGGAGCCTCAGGGCTGGCTAAGCAAATTCCCAGAAAACGTCGCAAACTCGGCACGCAAAATCGCAATAGAAACGTCGAGACGCTGCTTATTGCCACAGCATCCCCAATCCACCAGTCAAACACTGCTCGCGAATAGTCGTGCGCTGGCAGGTTTCCGGAAATCAACAGAATCGCCGACCCAGCGATCGCCGCCACCAGCGATGCTCCCAGCGAATACCCCAGCAGATTCAAAACATCGCGCATGGAATGCACCTGCAGATCAGCATTCAGCCGTTTCTTTACGATTCGCGAGGCCGCAAAATACAGCGTCGGAATCAGCGGATTGATCGACAGGAATTCCAGGCTGGCGGGTGACTCGTGGTAATTGATGAGCCCGGCCAGAAACCCGGCAAGGAACATGGCCGGGAACGCCGCCTCTCCTAATCCCAGATATAAAGCGAATTGCAGACCAATCGGTGGGTACCACGCGCTTATTCCGTGCCAGATTTGCAGATCAACGGTGCTGCGGTCCAACAAGATGTACAGCGACACGGATGCCACGGAGATGCTCAGCCATCGCCGGCATAACGTACGGCGCGGTAAGTTCGAAGGTGGAAGAAACGGGGACACCAACCGGAAAAGTCAGACCCACGGGTTTCAGTTCGGGACGGCCCCTCGGTTATCTGCACCAATCCCAAACCGGGGGTTCGCCCTTCCCGCAGGCAGTCTTGACTCTCTTTGGCTAGCGCATCCACCAGCCGGTCCTTTATTTACGCGCAATCCTCGGCATTTAGCGCCGGGGAGATAGCTCCGGCCTCGCGCCAGAGTCGCAGAACCGTAATGCATTTGAGTGCCCAACGACGTACTCCTTGTTGTTTCTGCGCGAGCCATTTTCCGTTGTCCCGGCCGTTTGAACTATCGAATGTAGTAGCCAGACACTCGCCACTTGCCGTCTTTGTCGAGCATGGGCGTAATGGTCTCAATCGAGTCCTTCTTGTTCTCGAAGCTCGTGTTGTATTGGATCACCACATATTCTCCAGCAGGAGCGTTCGGCAGCGAGGTAGTATATCGGGCGCTCTTTAAATCACGTGACAGCACTTTGCCGAGCGGCGACCGCACGGAAGTCAACGCGTTGACCCAGTGCTCTTTTGATACGCGCTCCTTGAAGAAGGAAGACGCTTCTTCCCAGCTCTCCCCATATTTTCCGGAGTCGGTAAGCGCCAGCCACGCTTCCGCGGATTTTTGCGCCGGCTCTTCCGGTTTTTGCTGCGCCTGCGTGGGCATGTGTGATGGCCAGAACAACAGCACAAACAATACAGATAAAACCACAGCAGCTGGCTTCATGTGTTTCTCCCTATCCCTTCAGATTTTCGAGCACAGATGTCTTTACGCCATCTTGAACCGCCGACGCCGAAGCTGAGCGCCCATCATCATACGCAAACCGGCTCAGCCAACCTTCTCGGGCAGCCCACGCCGCGTTTTCAGGTCCGTGAGCAGCCGTTCGACTTCCGTGTCGCGGTCCAGCCGGTTCAGTTTTTCGGCGACGTCATCATTCAGAAGCTCCACTTCCGCGGAAGCCGTGGCTTCGGTATGCGTCACCCGGTCTCTCAGGCGATCGAAGGACGCGCTCTTCGAGTTGTCCCCGAGCGCCACTTGTGCCTTCGCTGCTTTGTCCAGCGCGATGCTGCGGCGATGGCGCGCCAACAGTACTTCCCGCTTCGATTTGGCTTCGTCGAGTTTTTGCTCCAGTTTGCTGAGAGCGTTCTTCAAGGTGTCCACCTGCGCTTTCTGATCGTTCACCTGTTCTTGAAAACTCTGGGTAAGCCGCTGTGCGGTCTGGAAGCGGTCGAGCGCTGCGCGCGCCAGATCGTCCTGGCTCTTGTCCACGGCGATTTCGGCCTTGCGCATCCACTCCTTGCCCGTGTCTTCTTGTTCCCGCAGTTTCTTCTCCAGGATGTGCTGATCCGCGATCGAAACGGCCACCTGTGTCTTCACCTGCAGGTATTGATTCTCCATATCCAGGATCACCTGCTTGATCATTTTTTCGGGGTCCTCGGCACGGTCAATCATGTCGTTCAGATTCGCCCGAATTAAAGTGCTAACACGTTCTAAAAGTCCCATGATGAATACTCCTTTCGAAAAATTTTTCGTAACCGAAGAAACCGATTTCTCAGCAGGACAAATCCCGCCAAGTGAGTGGGCTCCTACCTGCACTAGAACGACAGGCAGTGCCCGATAGCGCTGGCGATTTGGGCCCAAGCAACATTCATCAGCACCAATGCAGTCAATATTCCTAGCGCCCACAATAAAGCCCGCTTTCGTTGCAGTGTCATAGCCATGACCTTCTCCCCCATTTTGGAGCGAAGCGCCGGAGCAGGCTGCAAACCCGCCCCGGCGGAAGTGGATTAAGACTTCGCCGCTGGTGGCTCCAGCGTCTTTGGCGCTTTGTCGCCGATCAGTCGAACCTTCCCGAGCAGTTCCGACATTTGCATGCCAGAGAGCGCTTCGAACAGCGCGGGTACCTGCGCCGCGATCTTCGTGATGTCGCCGGTGAGTTTGTAGGCGCCGGCCGCGTCGCCATTTCCGGTCGACACAATCGTGACCTTGTCGATTTTGCTCAGCGGCTCGCTGAGCGCGCGCACCACCTCCGGCAGTCCGGTAATGAGCTTGTCTACTACCGCAGCTTGGTTGTATTCCTGATACGCCTCCGCTTTTACGTTCATCGCGCGCGCTTCCGCGTCGCCCTTCTTGAAGATGATTTCGGCTTCCGCTTCACCTTGCGCGCGTATAGAAGCGGCCCGGCCTTCCGCTTCGCTCATCAGCCGCTGGCGTTCCGCGTTGGCGAGCGTTTCGATGCGCTGCCGCTCCACTTCTGCCTGTTTCAGCACCGTGGCGATCAATTCGCGTTCGCGGCGTACGATTTCCGCGTCCTGAACCTTGACCTGCGCCTCGCGCTCCACCTGCTGGATGCGAACCTGTTCCAGCATCACGGTTTGCTGCTGGCGATTGGTCTCGATTTCATACGCCTTGTCCGCCTGCGCCTGGGCCTTCTTGCTGATTTCCAGGTAGTTGGCTTTCTTTACGTCCAGGTCCCGGGTGGCTTCCGCCTGCTTGGCCATCGAAGCAGTCTCTGCTGCTACGCGTTCCTGGTCGGCTTGCGCTTTGGCAATGGCCGACGCACGCGAAGCTTCCGCCCGCTTGATGGCGATATCTCGTTCGGCTTCCGCCGTGGCCACTTCGGCATCGCGCTTGATCCGCGCAATATCCGGACGGCCCATGTTGGTGATGTACTCGTTTTTGTCGCGCACCTCTTTCAAGGTGAAGCTGACCACTTCCAGCCCCATCTTGCTCATGTCGTCCGCGCATGTGGAACGCATGCGGTCGCCCACCATCTCCGGCTCCTTCACGATCTGCTCCACTGTGAGCTGCCCGATGATCCCGCGCAGGTGTCCTTCCATCACCAGGCGGATCAGGCCGTCGCGCTCCGTGGGCGTTTTGGTCAGGAATTGTTCGGCGGAGGTGAGAATGGATTCCTTGTCATTCTTCACCTTGATTTGCGCCACGGCTTCCACCGTCACCGCGACGCCTTGCTTGGTGTAGAGATTCTGTTGCGGAGCCACGTCGAACGACATCAGCTCCAACGACAAATCCCTGCACGTCTGCACCATCGGAAAGATCACTGTTCCTCTTCCGGTGTAGACATTGGTCCCGCCGAGGCCGTACACAATCAGCGCTTCGTGCGGTCCCGCTTTTCGATACATTCTGGCGATCACCGTCATCAACATAAGTAAGACCACCACCAGAATTCCTGCTCCGATAACCACGTTCATTGGCAACCCGAACATAACGACCTCCCCTTTTCGAACCGCATCAACGCTCGAACCTGTATTCCGGTTCAGAAACTCACGATTTCACAAATTCTTCCCAGCGTTTTACGTACGCGATCCCTCGTTCGTACCGCTCGATCACCACCTCAGCGCCTTTCTCAATCGCTTTGCCATCGTCACTGCGCGCGCCGGAGCATCGCCGCCCGCCGCCAAGTGGAAAGATAATTTCGCCGGTTCCGTTTTCGCGGATGGTCATGCTCACCGTCCCGAGCGCACCGATGATTCGGCGATCGGATTCGCGCAACGGCTCATCCGATGGTCCCACCAGCTTGATCAGGAAGCGCAGTACCACCCAACCGGCCGCCATCCCGGCGAACGTGGCGATCGCCACAATGAAAAATGTCTCCACGTGCGAGTACGCGGTCATCAGATAGCCCACGCCGCCAAACCACGCCAGGAATGCGAGCACCGTGGAAGCGTTGAACCAAGAGATGTGCGTGCCACCCGCTGCGCCGTGAACATGCGCATGCTGCGCGTGAAACGGCAGGTGCAACTTGAATGGCAGATGGAGATGAATCGCGCCCGCCAGGAACGAAAAAACGCTTAGCGCCACACCCACCACGAAACAGAACAGGTAAACATCGGACCAGGACAACGACATAGGCACCTCGCGGAGCGACACCCCGTCGCTCGGGTGACTGCGGGGACTATTACAATGTGCGGTTAGTGTTAGTTGTGAGGACTTGGCGGTGAATGACCGGAACCCGCCCCTACTTTCGGCTGCAACACCTCGCTCAAGCGCTCGGCTAATCCCGGCGTTCGCAGGATTTCTCCAAGCAGCAGGATCGCGCCACGCGAGTCTCTGACTCGCGCGATTTCGCAGAGTGCGTTCGAAAGTTCGACGTCATTTGTGAACTGGTCGGCGCCGGCATAAAGCCACGAATCGATTGTGGTGTCGGCGGTGCGTAACTCGGATTGCAGTTCACGGGAATACCCCGGAGGATCGTCCACCAGGAATCCCGGATACACGCGGAAAAATCGGGCCAGCAATTCGCGCGACGTGTTGGTCATGTGCGGCCGCGCGCCGTTTTCGATCTGCGACAGGTACGCTTGGCTCAAGCCTCGGCCCAGCTCCTTTTTCATCGCAGTAACTACTTCCGATTGCGTCAAGGGGCGGCCCAATCCCCGGAGCGAACCCTCGATTACGCGGAGGGAGCGAAGTTTGTCGCCGAGAGTCATGGGAGGAGGCCTTTCTGGGTTATTGCGATATGCGAAATGTACATAGCAATATGCTATTTGTCAAGAGAAATCGATTGCGCATATAAATAGCTAGTTTCCAGTAGATTACAGATGGGTCTGCTGGAAAGTCTCGCTATTCCGGCTTCCGCAACGCCTGAAGATCAATTCCGAGCTGTTGGCATTTCTTGTAGAGGTGACTGCGCTCCAGCCCAAGCGCGCGTGCGACGTTGGTCATGTGGAAGTTGTGCCGGCGAATTTCGTTAAGCAAAACTTCGCGTTCGAAGGCTTCGGTGCGTTGCTCAAGTGTGCCTTGCTCGGTTGTGCCACGTGCGGACGCCGACGCATCCATGGAAATTTCACCTGCGGGAAACGCCATGCGCGCGTCGTCGTCGGTCACCCGATCCCCCGTCGACAACAGAATCAGCCGCTCCACCACGTTTCGGAGTTCCCGCACATTTCCGGGCCAGGAATAGCGTTGCAAGTCGGCAATCGCTTCGTCCGAGAATAATTTTTCCTTCCATCCATTCTGTTTCGCCACTTGCTGGGCAAAATGAGCCACCAGCGCGGGAAAATCTTCTTTGCGCTCGCGTAACGGTGAAAGCGTTAACGGGAAAACGAACACGCGATGAAACAGGTCGGCGCGAAACTCATTTTTCTTCACCAGTTCTTCCAGGTTGCGGTGCGTCGCCACAATCACACGCACATTCACCTTGATCGGCTTGTCGCCGCCCACCCGTTCGACTTCGCCCTCCTCCAATACCCGCAGGAGTTTCGCCTGCATGGTCATTGGCATGTCGCCAATCTCATCCAGAAACAACGTTCCAGCTTCCGCTTGTTCGAACTTCCCGGTGTGCCGCGCGGCCGCGCCGGTGAACGCACCTTTTTCATGGCCGAAAAGTTCCGATTCGATTAGTTCGGCCGGGACTGCGGCGCAATTCAACGTGATGAAGGCGTTTTCGTGCCGGGGAGATTTTTCGTGGATGGCGCGCGCCACCAGCTCTTTGCCCGTACCGGTTTCGCCCAGGATGCAAACGCGCGTCTCGCTGGCGGCCACCCGCTCAATCTGCGCCAGCAGTTTGCTCATCGCGGGTCCAGAGCCGACGAGTTCGTGTTTACCCAGCCGATGACGCAGCTCACGATTTTCATCTTCCAGCCGGGATAGCCTGAGCGCGTTGTCGACCGTGATCAGCAGTTTGTCGGTGGTCAGCGGTTTTTCCAGAAAATCCAGAGCGCCTAATCGCGTAGCCTTCACCGCCATTTCGATGTTGGCTTGCCCCGACACCAGCACGATCGGAGTTTGCAACCCCGATTGCTTCAGTTCTTCCAGCAATTGCATGCCGGATTTGCCCGGCATCACCACGTCCGAAAGAATCAGGTCGAAGCGTTGCGATTGCAGCAGTTCGATGGCGCGGTTCGCGTTGTCGCACACTGTCGCTTCGTGCCCGGCCAGGCGAAACGCGCGGGAAAGCGAGGCCAACGTGTTGGGGTCGTCATCAATCAGCAGGAGATGGGCTTTTCGCGCCACTCACAATCCTTTCACTCGCCGCTACCTGCTACAACGCGGTTACAGCTTCAAAGATTGCGGAAAAATTGAAACTCGTCATTCCGAACGGAGTCTGCGCAGTGAGGAATCCCTCTTTTTGTGTAACGTCACCTAGTCCGTCGCCGCAGGCTCCCGTTCGGTTTCGACCACCGCCTGCGCCGTCGCGGTCTTCGTCTTAACGGGCGCGCCCGCTTGCCGCTTCGGCAGGTCGATGCGAAACGTGGCGCCACGTCCGTCGTCGCTGGTAACGGAAATAGTGCCGTGATGATCGCTGACCACCGACTGCACGATCGCCAATCCCAGCCCTGTGCCCTGGTGTTTCGTTGTGTAGTAGGGGGTAAACAGGCGCGAACATTCTTCAGGTGTCAGCCCTTTCCCGGTGTCGCTCACTTCAATGCGCACCGTGTCTACCCGGTCGCTGGTGCGCAACGTCAGCGTCCCGCCACCGGGCATTGCATCCAGCGCGTTCAGCACCAGGTTCTGAAACGCACGATGTAGAAGATCGGGATCCGCATCGATCTCCGGCAACGATTCGGTCAGGAAATATTCCGTGGTAATTGAAGGCTTTCCGACCGCCGTAAATTGCGACTCAAACAGCCGGACGGCATTTCGCAGCGATTCGTTCACATTCACCCGACCCAATTGCGGCGCCGGCATTTTGGAGAAATCGCTGAACCGCCCCACAATACTGTTCAGATTCGCCAGTTCCGCTTTCAACGTAGCCGTGCCTTCCGCAAAGACTTCCTGAAATTGTGCCGGGCCCAGCTGCCGGGCGCGCTGCAGATTTTCCAGCGTGATTTGCATCGGAAATAGCGGGTTGCGCAACTCATGCGCCAAGCGGCGCGCCAGTTCCCGCCAAGCGGCCACACGTTCCGTCTGCACCAGCTTTTCCTTCTGCGCCGCCAGCGTGTTGGTCATATTGTTGAACGCTTCGGCCAGTTGCCCGACTTCGTCGTTGCCCCGTACCTCGATTTGTGTGTCCCACCGGCCGGACGCCACATCTCGTGCGCCATTGGCCAGTTCTTCTACCGGTCGGGTGATTCGTTTCGAAACCCACCACGCCAGCAGCAGCCCGATCAGAATCGCCGCAAACGCCACCAGCCCTGCCGTTTTCAGGATTTGCCGCCGCAGCAAAACCAATTCGCGTTGCGGGCTGCCCAGCAGAAGCAACCCCAGCAATTCGTTGTGACGTCCCGTTAAAGGGAGGGCATGAAACGTTTCGGCACTGGCCGGATCGCTGGACCACGAAATCGTCTTCACCAGCATCTCCGGAGTGGCTTGCTTCTGCATTTGCTCGATCAGCGGCTGGAATTCATCGGCCTGCGTCACCGGACCATTCGCGTCCGTCAAGTCCGTAGGCACGAAGCCCTGGTCCAGATTCCGGTAAAGCAGCGCGCGCATGCCCGTAGGAAGAACCAGCGAAGCCAGAAAATTCTGATCTAGGCGGCGTCCGCCGATCACATATACCGTTTTCTCACCAACGGTCGGAGCGCGCACTGCCGTCAAGGACAGCGCCACTCCACTTGGCAATTCCTCCCGCTTCAGGAACGCGCCGGTCCCTTCCCAGTTTTTCCCGGTGACCCAGTCGAGTTTTTCCCCCACGCGTGACGGGTATTGCGCCGAAGAAATCAGCGCCCCGTCCGAATTCACAAATTCCACGAAATCCAGATTATGTGTTTGCGCCGCGCCGTTGGCATCGTGCAAATACAACGAAGAATCCGCATTCGGCCGCGCCAGGTCCAACACCATTCGTACGGTCACGTCCGCATTGGTGATGTTTTCCACCTGGGATACCACCATATCCCCGCGCTGTTCGAATTCCTTCTTGAATTGCGCCACCAGTGCATCGGTGTTCTGCGCGCCCTGCTGTTCGAACGCGCGCTGCGTGTAATGCGTCACTCCGTAGGTAACCAACGAAACGGAAGCCAGCACTGTCGCTACGAAGATCAAGAAAATTTTGTTGCGAAAACTCATCGACACACTCCTGGTGCGGCATTCTGGGTTGGCGCTGTTTCCGTTCGTGTTGAGCAAGGCTCGCCTGCGGCACAGTCCGGCCGCACCGGCGAAGTAATCTGCTTTGCGCGATCCAGGTTCATGGAACTCCTAAAAAGAAAAGCATATCCCGAGAGCCACTGCCGCAAAAGCCTGTTGCGGCCGGTGCTTGCCTTTGCAGCAACATGTCGGTCCTGACAAACCCTCAGTGCTGCCGGTATTCCTTGAAGAGATCCAGGTGATTCAGCATCCCAATCATGATTTGCGTGTAGGCTAGATATTCGCTCAGCGCTTCGTCGGATAGGTCGTACAGCGCTTTCCGGCGCGCTTCACGAATGGTAGGGAAGTCTTCGGGCTTCAGCGTGGCAATCGCGCTGTTTTGAAATGCGCTGTGATCCGCCACTCCATAAATGGGCAGGCTGTCCGCCACGATCTGTGTCAGTTCCTGCTGCGTGGGCGTTTTCTCGCGCATTTGCTGATCGAAAGCCGCCCCCTTCGTGGCCATCGCCTCGTCGAACTCTTTCCTCGTGTGCGGCAGTCCCGCGATCGTTTGCAAGACTTGTTCGCGTGTGAATTTCGGATTCGCGTAATCCGCGGGTTTTTGGGGCTGATATTTCAAGATCGCCTGGATGTCGTTCCTCCGAAACTCTTCCTCAATCTTCGAAACGCCCTCCCATTTGCTCATCGTGCGAAAGCTTTCCTCGGTCATTTGTTCCGCCAGCAGATGCGCCGCCGCGGCACGCACGAAAGGTTGCGGCGCATCCAGCAACCCGGTCAGGGCATCACTCGCTTGCTTCGGATCCATTACCCCATATAAAAACAGCGCGGCAGTATCAGAATCCAGGTCCAGCGAATGTTCCGGAATGTGGATCACCGCGTTCGGATACAGCAGTAGTTTCGAAGCCAGCGGCCGGATATCCACGCCCGCTTGGTCCAAATCAAGCGCCAGCGACAGATAATTGGCAGGGTCAGACTCCTGGAAATCAGCTTGCTCCAGCGAATCGCGGATCAGCTTGCGCGTTTCCGGCGACGAATCCGCTGGGAAAAGCATGGTGGCTGCATCCACCTGAAAAATGTGATCCGTTTTCTCTTCGGACAAAAGCGTTCGTATGCAGCTCACCCCTTCCGGCCCGGCCGCCTGCACTTGCTTCCAGAAAGCGTCGACTTCTTTTGACTTGGCATCGAGCTGAGCTTCGTTCAGCTGCGCAAGATGAAAGCCGTATGTTTTAGATTTTTCAGCCCGCAGATCAGCACATGTAGGGGTTGAACTTGGGTTGGGCAACGCGCTCGCCACAGCTCCGCTTACCGACACAATAATACTCGTAGCCAAAAACCATAAAACAACAGAGCATTTCCTCACTTCTCAGACTCCGTCTAGCACAACAATTTGGTGGGATGAGCGTCCCGCTGAACCATTGGCATAGTAACACTAGCCACAAATAAGATGCCGGGCGGCGCGGTCAGTGCCGCCCGGTTGGTCAGGTGAGAGTCTATTTGTTGGTCGTTTAGTGGAACTGTTCATTCGTGCGTCTCTCTCCGGAGGATCTCTAGGTTTTCCGGCATCCAGACGACCCTTTGCAGCGAACCTGCCGTCCGCAGTAGATATAAATGTCGCCGCAGCGTGATGCGATATGTGGTGTGCCCATCCAAAGAATGGAACACGTAAACGGCGCTAGTCTTTGTGCTGGATTCCATCTCCGCCCCGGTCGACGCAAGTTCGTACTGAGCCAATTCCGGCGCCACTCGTCGCAGCGCCGCCGCTGCTACCAATTGCGGATCGCGACACCATGCGTCGTGTCCCGCTTCCACCCAACGCTGCAGTTCCTCGGCCTGCGCGCGATCGACAGCAAATCTCACGACTACGTGCTGTTCCTCCGTCCGAACCGGTGCAGCGCGTATGTCTTTCGCGGCGACCCCAAGGGTCCACAGCGCCACACTGAACGTCACTCGTACAACCACCGTCAGGAATCTCCGCCAGTTCCTCGAGGGCATTTCAGGAATCATGTTCATGGTGTCCTCCCGCAAACGACTCTGCCGCCTCGGTGTAGCCGTCGCTTCTTCCAGCCCGGCAGTCCTGCCATGCAACACCGGCTGCACTGGTGGCCCGCAACGCGGCGCTGGTTTCTGAGTGCCACGGCGAACAAAGTCAAGCGCGGCGGTGCTTGTCTTCTCGTTCATGGTTTCTCCTCCAGCGACGCGTTCCGAGCCCCGGCCGTGAATTCCTGGGTGTTTCGGGGAAGCGGCTGCTTCAGTAGTGCCGCTCCAACGGCTTGGCCAGCTTTCTGCTCCGATAAGTCGCGGTGATTCCATTTCTGAGTCATCTGCGCCTCCGGTGCGGTGTTGCAGCGGCACTAGCCCCTTCCCCGAACTCATGTTTACGGCCTTTTACCTTGCTTTCGCTGCGCTGCTGCGGCCACTGGAGCGGAATCATCGGAATCATCCGATGAAGATCCCATCGCACTATTCTGAAAAGCCGAGCGCATCACATCCGCCGCAAAGAAATTCTTCCCATCCATCGGCACCATCATGATCTGCAGCTTGTCCGACAATCGTTCCGCGATGATCTTCTGGATCAGCATCGGATTCTGTTTCAGTAGCGCTGCTTCGAACCTCATGCGTTCCGCATCTGCCGCCGCGGTCACTCGAATGTGGTTGGCTTCCGCATCGGACAGGTTCTTTTGCCGTTCCACTTCCGCCTTGCTGTCGATGATTTTTGCCTGCGCAGCCGCTTCCGCGTTTTGTAGCGTGGCTTCCTTGCGCGCCTCGGCCTCCAGCTTGGTTTGCTCAATCTGCTTTTGTTTCAGTGGCAGCGTGTACTGCATCGCATCTGCTTCGGCTTTCGCCTGCAGCACCCGCACTTGCGCCTGCGCTTCGGCCTGTTTCACGGCGCGCGCTTTTTGTGCCTCGGCTTCCAGTTCCGCAATCTTCACTTCTTTCGCCTTGATTTCCTGCTCGGTGCCCAGTTGTTCGTTCTCCTGCTCCTTCAGCGGCAGCCCTTCCAAGCCCCTGGCGTAATCCGGAGGAAGTTGAATATCCCGCAGCAGCACTTCGCGCACCAGAATCCCGTCGCTGCCCAGCCTGGTGCGGATCATCTCCGCCGCCTGTGTGCGCAACTCTTCCCGCTTCACTGCGAATATTTCCCGCGTCAGATAGTTCGGCGCCAGTTGCCGATAGATGGACGAAACCACCGGGCCTACTACTTCCTCGCTTACCGGTTGCGGCAGGTTCTGATGAATGGTCGCCAATCGTGTGGGGTCCAGCCGGTACCGCACCGTCACCGCTAATCCCAGATTCAACCCTTCGCGCGCCTGCACCGTCAGCACCTCGCCGGCAGATTTTGCATTTGCGCTTGCGGCGGTGGAATAAACCTGTTCGCGCGTGTCATACAAAACGATGCTATCGACCAGCGGTGTCACCACATGTACCCCGGGATACAACGTGCCGCTGCGCACGCCCGAAAACTGGCTCACCCGAATTCCCGCGAAACCATCCGGCACCACCGCAATGCTCAATGCCAGCAACACCGGCAGAATTCCGTCCACGGCTAACCACTGCGCCACCCTCCACCGCACCGGTCCAAAAGGGCGCGGCTGGATCGCCGCGTTTCCCTCCCCACTCGCCGTTGCCGCTTGCAACAACCAGCGCAACCGCGCTGCCACGTACACGTATACGTCGTACGCCACCACTGCGGCGGCGCTGCCGAACAGTCCAAGGCCGATCATCGCCAGCAAGTACTTGAGTGCGACCATTTCCTTCCCTCCGGTTTCCTGTGGCTGCCACTTCGCGGACACGTTTTAGCGGCATGCTCACTCCAGAAAATCTCCGCGTGACTACCGCGATTTCGCGTAGGCGTGCGCAACCATCTGCGCCCCGCGTTCAATCCCCGGCCGCGTCACCCGCCGGTCGGCTGTCGCCGGCTGCATCAGTGCGAATACGCCACGCAAAAGCAGCGCCTGTAGCGCCAGCGCCCCAAACAGCGCCACGATCGTCGTTACCACCACTGCCGCCAGTCCCAGGAACGTGTCCATCTCGGTTCTCCTTTGCCTACTCAAGCTTTCCCACCGACTCCTCATCGCTTCGCAGGGAGGATTGGCACACCCGTGGCCACGCGCACCGCACTCAAAATGCATGGGTTACCTAACTTAGCTGCGAGCGAACTGTGGCTCTGGAGACACGCCGTGTTCGGCTGTACGCGCTATCCGCCGCAAATCTCTCCGCCTGATGAGGGGCGGGAACCATTTTGCCGTTCCCCAGTTCGGAGTTAGTCTAAGAAGTTGGTCAGACCTGAGAGGAATGTCTTGATGTCCCAACCACAAGGGATTCGTATTGGCCGAATCCTGGGAATTCCCATTTACCTGGATTTCAGTTGGATTCTGATTTTCGGGTTGGTCACGCTGTCGCTGGCCCTGCAATATACAAAAGAATTCACCCAGTGGAGTACCGCCGAGCACTGGGGTGTGGGCATCGCCACCAGCCTCCTCTTTTTCGCTTCGGTCGTTTTCCACGAGCTCGCACACAGCGCCGTCGCGCAGCACTACAAAATCAAGGTCCTGTCCATCACGCTATTTCTCTTTGGGGGGCTTGCGCGCATTGGCCGCGAACCCAACAAGGCCATTCAGGAATTCAACATTGCCATTGCCGGACCCTTGGCCAGTGGGTTCTTGGCGGCATTTTTCTATGGCCTGCGATTGGCCTTCCCCAGGCAGGAGATACTCGGCGCAGTGGCCGACCCCTTGATCCTCACCAACAAAATGCTGGCACTGTTTAATTTGCTTCCGGGATTCCCGTTGGATGGCGGGCGGATGTTCCGCGCCATGGTGTGGGGAGCCACCCGGGATTTCGCGCGCGCCACGCGGGTCGCCGTCGCAAGCGGCAGGCTGATCGCTTATCTAATGATTGGGTTGGGCATCTTTGCGGCGATCACTGGAGGAGAAGGCGGTGTGATCGTCGAGTACCTCGGTCGTTGGGGAGGCATTTGGCTGGCATTCATCGGCTGGTTCTTGCTGAGCGCCGCGCAAGCCAGCATGAGCCAGTTGACCATTCGCGAAACATTGACGGGTTTGTGCGCCGCCGATGTGATGAGTCACGAAGTGCCCACCATTCCCGGCAATTTGAGCCTCGAAGAGTACAGCAGCGAAGTTCTACGCACCGGCCGCCGCATTCATATCGTCACCAATGGCGACCGATTGGTTGGCCTGATGAATGTCGCTGCACTCAATTCTGTCCCGCGCGACGAATGGTGCATGAATTCGGTGCAATCCCTCATGGTGCCTCGCGAAAAAATTCTGTGGGCCTCCCCGGAAGAGCCTCTCCCTCGTTTGCTCGAACGTTTGATGGGCGCCGACGTCAATCAAATGCCGGTCGTCCGCCACACCGAAGATGGAGCAGCCCACATCGTTGGCATGGTCACCCGAGACGCTATTCTTCGTGTCATCCAGACTCGCAGCGAACTCAGCGCCGCCCTAAGCAGCAGATAAGTGCCTGTGAGATTGCTCCCGAGGAGCGCCGGTCTACTCTATTCCGGTCGCAAAGCGATTATGCGGAATCCGCTCATGTGCACATCCACCGCAACGCGGGAAAAACCAGTGCCACTCAGACGCGGCAATAACGAAGCGGGCGCGATTGGCGTGAACATGCTCCGTATATGTCCTACGCGGTGCACCCAACTGTCTGGAATTTCGAATGCCACGAACACCCCGCCGGGCCGCAGCACTCGAAACACTTCCACAAACATTTGATCCTGCGATTTCGCAGATTCCAGATGATGTAAAACGAGAATGGCCACCGCCGAACTGAAGCTCTCGCACGCGAATGGCAGATGCGTAGCCGTTCCTCGCACCACCGCTACTCCTACGCTGTTGCTCCGCGTTCTCAATTTCACACTGGAATTGTGATCGTATTCAACCGCGGTTACCCGTTGTACTCGCTCGCGCAAATGCATGGTCGCGGCGCCGTAGCCCGCTCCAATTTCCAGGGCATGATCGCCCAGCCGCACGCCCGAAACCAGCCAAGGCAGTAGCCGTTGGCCCGTGAAATAACGCCACAAAGCGGAGGAGCAGATGAAGTGTTCAGCAGCGTTCATGCCTGGTTCGTTTTGCGCCCAACACAGCCGGAGGCTCTCCAGTGTAGGTCAACCGCGGCTCTATATGCGCCATTTCCTCAGTAGCCGCTGGGCTCCAAGCCTGCCCACCCACCGAAAAGCAGCGCAAACGCTATTTGTAGATTGACCAACGTCCCTGCGGGGAAACCGCGCTCGCGCAACCGCCTGTGCTACTTTCGAAATTGCAGCGTCCGCAGCGCGCACCATTGTGACTACACAGACACCCACCGATCCTCGCCGTCCGACGGCCCCACCGGCGCCTCAACAGGTCCCGAAGATACGTCACGTCGAAGTGTACTGGCACACCGTCTCGTACAAAACGGTTGCCCTCGTCATCGTCCTGGTGATTGTCATCGGCATTGCCGCCATGTACGTGAGCGTCCCCAACTGGACCGAAATTGCCGAAAAGAAACTCAACAACGCCCTGGGTAGCCAGGAACCCGAAGCGCTCACCAGTGCGCAAACCCAGGCCAAATTCGTGAACCTCGATGGCAGAGTGCAAGTCAAAAAGGTGAACTCAGTCACCTGGGTGGACGCGGATTACCACACCACTTTGGATAAGGGCGACTTAATCCAGACCGGCTCGGACGGTGCGGCCCGCGTGACTTTCGCCGATGGAACTGAATATACCGTCAATAAAGATACTTTGATCACCGTCGAAGAGAACACCGTCACACGCGATCATTCCAACACCGCCGTGCGTATCAATACCGGCGCCGTGGATCTTGCCACCCCCACGTGGACGCTCCGGGACGCCCAGGCTGCTGTCAGCGTCGAAGATGCCACTGCGTACATGAAGCAGAACAGCCGCGCGACCGTCAAGAACGACCCCACCAAGAACGAACATGAGATCGTCGTGGCCAACGGTGGTGCCGAAGTCAAACGCGGCAACGAAACGATCGAACTGACCCAGTGGGAGAAGGCCAGCTTCCCCACTGGAGGCGCCACCCAGAAATCCAACGTACTGGCTCCGCCGGACCTGGTATCGCCCTTAAACCTGGCACCCATCATTTCCGAGAATCCGAAAAGTGCCGCGATTCACTTCGAGTGGCAGGCTGTGGATCAGGCTGTCAGCTATACCCTCCGCATCAGCACCACCACCATGTTTACGAAGTTAGTCAAGCAAGCCACCGTATCCGGAACCACTGTGGACCTCTCCGGTCTGGAAGCCGGCGATTATTTCTGGAACGTGACTGCCACCGACGCCAAGAAAGAAACCAGCGAATTCAGCGAAACCTTTAAATTCTCCTTGGTCGCCCAGGGCAAGACCCAGAGCATGCTCCTGGAAATCGAGGGAACCCAGATGCACGGGCGTGTCGCCGAATTGATTGGCAAGACCGAGCCTGGGGCCGCCTTGATCGTCAACGGCCAGCCAGTGGCCAACATTTCCCAGGACGGCACTTTCCGGCATTTTACCGAGCCCCTCGAGCCAGGCGAACACACCCTGGTGGTCATCGGCTCGAATCGTCGTGGAGGAACGGCGGAGAAGAAGATTTCCATCGTCGTGCCGAAGTAAATTCGGGATCGGCAGGCCGCCATTTTGCGCGCGCCGCTGAATCCGGCGACAATGGTGATACCAACTGGTTTGTGGATGAGCGTGGAGATCCTGCCGGTCAGGACCCTTCCCGCAGGGGGAATGGAGTAATGAATAAGAACGGTTACAACTTACGGTCGGTCTTCAGTTTGTTCTCGTCCGACCTGGCCATCGATTTGGGCACCGCCAACACACTGGTGTTTTCGCACGGCAAAGGCATCGTCGTGAACGAGCCCTCCATAGTGGCCATCAACAAAGCCAGCGGCGAAGTCGTCGCCGTCGGCCGCGAAGCCAAAGACATGCTCGGCCGCACGCCGGGAAACGTGGTCGCCATCAAACCTATGAAGGACGGCGTGATCGCCGATTTTAAAGTCACCGAAAAAATGCTGACCTACTTCATTCAGAAGGCTCACAACCGCCGGGTGCTGGTGCATCCGCGCATTGTTATCGGAGTACCCAGCGAAATTACGCCTGTCGAAAAACGCGCTGTTCAGGATTCCGCATATCGCGCGCGCGCCAGCGAAGTTTACCTGGTGGAGCAAGCCATGGCCGCCGCCATTGGCGCGGGATTGCCCATCGAAGAGCCCAGCGGAAACATGGTTGTCGACATCGGCGGCGGCACCACCGATATCGCCGTGATCTCTATGAGCGGCATCGTGTACTCGCGCTCCGTGCGCGTGGCCGGCAACGAAATGGACGAAGCCGTGATGCAGTACCTCAAGCGTAAATACAACCTGCTCGTCGGCGAACGCACCGCGGAACAGATTAAGATGGAAATCGGCTCTGCCTATCCCCTGGAGAAACCGCTCACCATCGAAGTGAAGGGGCGCAACCTGATCGAGGGTGTTCCCCGCACCGTCACCATTGATGACAGCGAAATTCGCGAGGCCCTCAGCGAATGTGTGGCCACCATTTTGAATGCTGTGCGCGTTGCACTGGAACGTACGCCTCCCGAACTTTCCGCAGATATCAGCGACCGCGGTATCGTGCTCACCGGCGGCGGCGCATTGCTGAAAAATTTGGACAAGCGCATCCGCGAAGAAACCGGCTTGCCCGTTTCCATCGCGGACGATCCGTTGGCTTCGGTTGTGCTTGGCACTGGCAAGATGCTTAGCGATTTCAAACTACTTCGGCAAGTTTGCATCGACTGACAAACGCCGGGATACATACGAGTCGGAAAGAGTCATCAAGAGGACGCGATTTACGGTGTGCGCTGACCAGCCGAAAGGGATCCCACCTTCCGCTCTGCCGGTCATCGAGCACAAGCAACAGGTCAGAACATGGTAAGCATTCCGTCCAAACATAAGTCCCTAACCCTGCTGGCTGGCGTATTGCTCGCTCAATTATTGTTGCTGGCGGTGCAGATCAAGCGCGATTCTCACGGCCGCCTGATCCGCGTTTGGGCTATTTCTGCCGCATATCCTTTCGAACGTACCGGCTCCTGGGGATTCGGCCAAGTGCATGGAGTTTGGACCCACTATTTCGCCCTACGGACCACCGAGCAGCAAAACGAGGCTTTGCGAATTGAGAACGACGCGCTGAAACTGACCATCTCGCAGCTGCAAAGCCGCGCCGCTGAAGCGGACCGGCTCGCCGCAATCCTCAATTTCAAGCAGGCCCACGAGCAAGTGCCCATGGTCGCCGCTCGCGTCATTGCCGCCAGTGCGGGCACCGCCAGCCGCACCATCGAAATCGATCGCGGAGAGCGCGACGGCATCCGCACAAATATGGCCGTGATAACACCAGATGGAGCCGTCGGCAAAGTGATCGAAGTATTTCGCGGTACCGCTCAGGTGTTACTGCTGACCGACAAGGACGGCGGTGCGGGCGCGATGCTCGTCGGCACGCGGACCCAAGGTCCCGTCGGTGGTACCGGCGAGCCGCTCATGCAGATGAAGTATGTTGCCACCGAAGAAAATGTCCCCGTCGGCGAAAAAATCGTGACCAGCGGCATGGACAAGATCTTCCCACGCGACATCCCCGTTGGAACTGTGGTTGAGGTCAAGCCCGGCAACCCCTTCAAGCAAATTCGCGTGCAACCTGCCGCAAGGTTGGATCGCCTGGAAACCGTGATTGTGTTGCTCACCCAGGCGCCAGTCGAATTCAAGGACCAGCAGCAAAGCACTCAGAATGCGCCAGCGCAAACCCCTGCATCCGGAACCGCGGCAGCGGCGGAGAAGCCATGAACGAAACCTACGAGCTCCGTAGCGCGGAAACGCACATAGAAGTCCACAAGTTTTATCCCGGTTCCATACTTCTGGCCGCCGCTGCGGCGCTCGTGTTTCAAGCTACCGCCCCGGTCTATTTCCCCAGGCTGAATATTCTGGATCTTCCGCTATTGCTGACCATTTATTTTGGCCTCAGCCGCAGAAATCCTTCGACAGGGTTGCTATTGGGGATGGCCATTGGCCTAGTGCAGGATGCTCTCAGCGGGCCCACCGTGCCACTCGGTTTTTACGGCATCGCCAAAACCGTGATTGGCTACTTGGCCTCATCCATTGGAGCGCGCTTGGACACCGAGCATCCCGCCGCCCGTTTTTCTCTGATCTTCGTTTTCTTCGTAGTGCAGCAGGGCATTCTGGTGTTGGTTCGCCGTCTGCTCCTCGCTCAACCGGAACCGTGGTTCAATCTGCACCTGGCCATCGCCGCTGCCGTCAACGCAGTTTTGGGCACCGCACTCTTCGTCGCACTCGATCGCCTGCGCCGTTCCTCGTAATTCCCGATCCTTAGTGACCCAGTAGAAACTGTTTGAACGCCGCGTATTCCCTCGACATGGTTATCGAAAGCTTCGGCTGCTGGAGGTGCCGCGCTAATCGTTCCGGTAACGGCGGGGCCTGCCCGATCGCCTTCTGCACTACATCGGCGAATTTGGCGGGATGAGCGGTCGCCAGCACCAGCCCTTGCGACGGCTCGGGATGTTCCTTGCGGTAGGCCTCCCACGCGTCGATCCCCACAGCCGTATGGGGGTCCGCTACGTAGCGATACCGGTCCCACACCGCGTGCATCTCGTGCAAAGTCTCTTCGTCGCTCGCCCCGTGTCCCCAAATCTCTTTGCGCACATTTGCGATACGCTTTCGGCACAGGTCCAGCAGTCGCGGAAAATTGTTGGGATCGCCCACGTCCATCGCATTCGAATACGTCGCAATTGCCGGCCGCGGACAATATTCCCCGTTCGTCAAATACTGCGGGAACACGTCGTTCGCGTTGGTGGCTGCGATGAATCGGGCGATCGGCACTCCCACGCGCTTGGCAAAAAGTCCAGCCGTCAAATTGCCGAAATTCCCGCTAGGCACCGCGACGATCAGCGGAATCGAAGCCACCGGTAACTGCCGGTACGCGGCCACGTGATAGAACATTTGCGGAAGCAGCCGCCCCACGTTAATCGAATTCGCCGAAGTCAGAAAGGAGCGTTCCTGCAGTTGCTCGTCGGCAAACGCCTGTTTCACCAGGCGCTGGCAATCGTCGAACGTCCCGCACACCTCCAGCGCGGTAATGTTTTGTCCCAGCGTCGTGAATTGCTTTTCCTGCGCTTCGCTGATGCGTTTGGAAGGATACAGAATCACCACTCGGATGTTGGGAACGCCCAGAAACCCGTGCGCCACGGCGCTACCGGTGTCACCCGAGGTGGCCACCAACACTGTCAGCGGCCGCGCTTCGCCGCGCACAAAATAGCCCATCAGCCGCGCCAGGAACCGCGCCCCAAAATCCTTGAACGCCAGTGTCGGCCCGTGAAACAATTCCAATATGTGCAGCGCCGGCGACAGCGATACCAGCTTCACCGGAAAGTTGATCGCTTCCGCTACGATCTGCCATAGCACTTCTTCCGGAACATCCGGTGTGGCGAACGGGCGCACCAGGCGAAAGCACACCTCGGTAAAGGGCAGACGCCGGAATTCCTCCAGCTCCTCTACGGTGTGCCGCGCGATTTCCGCCGGCATATACAGCCCGCCATCCGGCGCTAAACCCCGCAGTACCGCTCCCCGCAACGACGTCAGCGGCGCCTTGCCTGCTGTGCTTCGGTATCTCATGACCTGTTTCGCGGTGACCTGGTTATCGGCGGCTTTCCAGCAGCGCTCCCACCTTCTCAAGAAATGCCCTCCCTGCGGCCGCATCGCGCGCTGTCCCTGGTGGCGATAATTCCCGCAATTGCAAAGTCGGAAGCGTGACGTGAGCGAGTGCTTCATAACTTTGCCGCCGCGCTGCGATGAGAACAGGATAACAGCGCACCACCGTTTGTTGCGGCGTTTCTCCGCGTTGTGGACGAAAAGCTCCCTGCCAAAGCACCGGCTTCGGATCGTGAAGATACCGCTCGATCAGCAACTGCACCTCTTCCGGGGAAGCGGCGAGGTACACCACGATCATTTGGCGCCGCAACCGGTGCAGCGTGTGATTGCCGGTCGCAATCACACTACCAGTTGTATCCAAGACAATTTCTTGTTTGGGATCCTTCTCCAGCCCAGACAGTACTTCATCCAGGACGGCGATCTCTTCGCTGAGGTATTGCGATTCGCGCTCTGCATAAGCAGGACTGTCCGGCCAACCCATCCACGCCGCCACTCCATTGATCCCGGTATAGCCACCAGCTTTCAGAACGCCTACCAGCCGCTTTTCAATTTCATCGTCGCAGCAGATTGTAGGGCAGCCCAGCGCCGCCAGGTTCTTGGTCCAGTGCGATTTGCCCGAACCGGACATACCAATAAGCGCAAGGCGCAACGGCTTGTCAGAATTAGTCCACATATGGAATGAAAAAGTGTAAAGGATGCCGGCGCGCCGAAGAAATATAAAACGGAGCTGTGTGTTACTGCCGATAATCGGGCCGGCCATCCGGCTCAGCGTTGCGCCGCTTTATCTCAATTGCAGGTGATCGTAGCGGTGCCATGACGACATGTCCGACACGATAATCCGGTCCCCTGGCTGCAATCCTTGCGCAATCTGCACCGAATCGCTGGAACTGCGCCCGATGACCACCTGCACGCGGCTGGCCTGCGTGCCGTCGCCGCTCACTTTGAAGACCGACAGCGGCTCACCGTTGTGCGTTTGCAACGGCCAATTCACCAACGTGGTTTGCGGAATTTTTTCGACATCGATGGATCCGCTGGCGGACAGGTCAGTGCGCGCTTCCCGCGGTTGCTCCCCGAGGAATTTCAGATCAACGCTGACCGTGCCATTTTGCACGTTTGGATCGATATGCACGACCTTCGCCGCATACGTGTGATCCTGCAACGTCACGGAAGCCGGCTGGTCCAATGCGATGCTGCTGGCTTGCCCTTCCGGAATGTGCACGCGGGCCATCAGCCGTGCCGAATTCGCCACGCGAGCAAGAATAGTCCCGGGGCCAACTTGCTGTCCTTGTCCGATAGAGATCTCTTCGAGCGTTCCGTTCATGCCCGCTCGAACCACCAGCGCTTCTTTCTGCTCCGTTCGCAGTGCATACAGCGCTTGCACCTGGGACACCTCGGCCTGTTTCGCCGTCAACTGAGCCTGGCGCGCCTCGGCCGAGAACGCCAGTTTTTCGCGTTCAATTTTCAGGCGGGTGTTCAGGGAATCGGCCCTGGCGCGAGAAATTGTCGCGTTCATTTCCGTCCCGAGCTGATTTTTCAGCAAAGCTTCGTCGCGTTGCGCCATCAGTTCGGCTTGCGTGGCGTCCGATTCCAGTTGCGCTTCAAACGCTTTCTCATTTAGAAGCTGGAGTTGCAGCTGCACTCGCAGATTCGCCAGTTCCGCTTCTGACTTCTCCATTGCCAGTTTCGCATCGATAATTTGTCGATCCAGATCGGGGTTGCTCAATTCCAGAATAACGGTGTCTGGCTTTACGTGCGCTCCCGGGCGCAACAGGATCTGGTCCACGTGTCCGTCCGTGCCAGCGGAAAGCCACCGCACGTCTTCGGGCACAAGCGTCCCCAAACCATCTACCCGGCAGATCATTGGGCCGGATTCCACAGTCGCGAACTTCAAAGAGCTTTTATCGACGCTGGGCGACGCGGAGCGCAGCCGCAGCACACCGAACGAGACGGCCAAACAAATGCCCAAAACAGTTATGGGGAGCACTACGCGCAGAACCATAGGGCGGGACCAGAAACGGCTCACGTGGACCTCCAGCGATCCTAGATATATTATAAGTTCTGGCGCCCTCCGGCGAAAGCACAATCCGCACGAATTGCCGGTAAAAATCGATTCAATAACAATCACAAATTGATGCGGAAACACCCGTGCTTGCCGCGCAACCTGTCCTTTGGTACGAGTTGCACCTGACCAGTCCTGATGCTACTTTTGAGGTAGCTTCGCGACGTTGGCGGCTTCGCAAGCATAGTGGCGATTCGAGCGCTTCCGCGAAACTGCGGATCCGCAATTGGTTCCGCAAAACGCAGAATCCGAAAGTATTCGCTGCTGGGAATGTTGAGATTGCGCATGCGGGCCCGCTCAGCCCTGAAGCACACAGAAGCACGCGCGCAGGTCCTTCGTGTCGTACTGGTTTCGCAACGATAATCGATTGCCCCAAGAGCGCCTCGCGGCGGCTTCCTACGTCATCGTGGGCATGATCGCCTTGCTCCTCCTCGGTTTCTGGAAACTCCAGGTCATCGACTCCGACAAATATTTGCAGATGGCCGAGCGCAATCGGGTGCGTTCCATTCCCATCATCGCGCCCCGCGGACGCATGCTGGATCGCGACGGCCGCGTCTTGGTCGACAACTATCCTTCCTTCAGCGTGCTGTTACTTCGCGACGATCAGGCCGAACTGGACAAAAACTTGCCCACCATCGCCGATGGCCTGGGATTGTCCCTCGACGACATTAAAGAGCAGTTGAGCAACACGGAGAAGCTGCCCAAATTCCAGCCCATCGTCATTAAGCCCGAGGCTACACCAGCGGATGTGGCCTTTATCGAGTCCCACCGCGCGGACATCCCCATCCTGGAAATGCTCATGGTGCATCGCCGCCGCTACTTGCCCGGCGGGTTCATGGCCGCGGCCAGTGGCTATGTCGGCGAAGTCAGCGAGCAACAGATCGAAGCCAGCAATGGAAAACTGCGTCCCGGTGATATCGCGGGAAAGAGTGGCCTGGAACGCCAATACAACGACCTGCTGGTCGGTACCGACGGCATGCGCCGCGTCATCGTCAACAGTGTTGGCAAAGAAATGGGCCACTTGGATCAGCAGGAAGCCATTCCCGGAAAGCAGATTCAGTTAACCATCGACTACGATCTTCAGCAGATTGCCGAAGCGGGTTTGGGCGATAAGCAGGGAGCTGTCATCGCCCTCGATCCGCGGACCGGTGAGGTGCTCGCGTTTGCCAGCCATCCTGCTCCCGATCCCAATGATTTCGCGGTACGTATCTCCAAGGAAGAGTGGCAAAGGTTAAATGAAGATCCCGCTCGCCCCCTGTTGGATCGTGTGACACAAGCGCAATTGCCACCTGGGTCGGTGTTCAAAATCATCATGGCGACCGCGATGCTGGAGTCGCATACGCCGCCGGAGAATTTCACGGCGTTTTGCCCAGGTTACGGAGTTTTCTACGGGCAGATGCACAAATGCTGGGTGTACGGGAAGAAGAGCCACGGCTCGATCGGTTTACACGAAGCGATTGTACAGTCGTGCGACGTCTTCTTCTACAACGTGGGCATGCGTATGGGCATTGACACCATTGCCAAGTACGCCAAGATGCTTGGGCTGGGAGCGAAGACGGGCATTGACTTGCCGTCGGAAGAGCCGGGATTAGTGCCTTCAGAAGAATGGGTGCAGCGGGTGTACCACCATAAGTGGTATGCAGGGTCGACGATTTCGGTGGCCATTGGACAAGGCTCCGTGATGGTTACGCCGATCCAGGTGGCCTATGTGATCGGGGGAATCGCGTCGGGCGGCGACTTCAAACAGCCACACTTGCTGAAAGATGCGAAAAACGTGGGCGAGATGCATGTGGACTTGGCGGAAAATACCGTGGAACAAGTCACGCAGGGCATGTACGGCGTGATCAACGAGCCGGCCGGCACGGGCCATGCGATCAAGCTGCAAGGCATCGAGTTCTGCGGAAAATCCGGTAGCGCGCAGATGATGAGTTATGCCGCCGCGAGCCGCCTTGGTTTGGGCAAAGGTAAGAATGATGGTTGGTTCGTCGGCTTTGCCCCCCGTCGCAATCCAGAAATTGTCGTCGCAGCCGTCGTCCAGGATACCGCCGAGCATGGTGGTACTGCGTCGGGACCGGTCGTTCGCGATATCGTCAAGGCCTATTACGACAAGAAGAATAAGAAGACCCAGGGCCAGGTCACTGCCCAGAATCAACAACAGCAATTGCAGGGAACGGAAGCCATTCCCGCTCCCGAAGCTCCCAAGGTCGTTCTGAGGCCGGAGCAGACCGCAGCCGTGTTGGCGGCCGCCGAGAAGAAGAAAGCTCGGCCTGAGTGAAATTTAGGATTTCGTAAGGCAGAAAACATGAAAGATACACAGGGAGCACGCGACTACGATTGGTGGCTTCTTGCCATCATGGCCGCCATTTGCGCACTAGGCGTCTTGGAAATTTATTCCGCCACTCACGGTAGCGCTCTTGCCGGAATGCACAGCAAACAAATGCGTTGGCTGGCCATCGGCTTTGTGCTGATGTTTGCTCTCTCGCGTCTGGATTACCACGTGATTATGGACCAGGCGCCGTGGCTCTACATTCTTGGTCTGGTCGCACTGACCGCCGTGCTGCTCATCGGCCATACGCGTTTTGGCGCCAAACGGTGGATTCCGGTGCTGGGCGAATTCTTTCAGGTGTCAGAATTAGTCAAATTGATTATAATCATAGTGTTGGCTCGTTTCTTTGCGGAAGTGCGAACGGACGAGCTGAGCCTCCAGGATTTGATTAAAGCAGGACTTCTGGTAGGCTTACCTCTAGCACTGATTCTAAAGCAGCCCGACCTTGGCACTGCGCTGGTGTTAATGCCCATGTTAATCGTCGGGGCATTTCTGGCGGGGCTGCAATGGAAACATGCTGCGGCAGTGATTTTAATAGGGGTATTGATGCTGCCCGTTGGGTGGCATTTCATGAAGCCGTATCAGCGGGAAAGAGTTACGTCGTTTAGGCACCCTGAGGAAGACGCCAAGGGTTCGGGCTATCAGGTTTTGCAATCGAAAATAGCCGTGGGCTCTGGCGGCTTTTGGGGGAAGGGATTCGGCAACGGTAGCCAGAATCAACTGGGGTATATTCCAGTCCGGTATTCCGACTTCATCATGTCGGCCTGGGCGGAAGAACAGGGATTCAAAGGCGTGCTCGTTGCTTTGGGGCTGTACATGGCGTTGTTGTTGCGTTTAGTGCAGAACGCCCAGCGCGCGAAAGATCGCGCGGGCATGTTTCTGGTCATGGGCGTGGCAGCGGCGTTAGGGTTTCACGTCTTGGTCAATGTGGCTATGGTCATCGGAGCGATGCCAGTCACCGGTATTCCATTACCTTTGATGAGCTACGGTGGTTCGGCCACGTTATTTGTATTCCTGGCGATTGGGCTTGTGATGAATGTCCGGCTGCGCCGATTCGTCAATTGAACGATAGCCAGTGCCGAGCGCATTCCCTCTTTCAGGGAGGCTGCGCCGGGTGGGTGGACCTTTGAAGCGGGTTCGCCAGTAGAAAAAAGGATTTTTAAGAGTGAGGATAGCAACGTCCGCCGTTACCCCGGGAGCTACCCGGCAACGGACACGCCTCGAACGCAAGAGGTTCTGTAACTACGAGAGCCGCCGCCTGGCCTCTCCCTCCGCTTTCGATCGCAATGCCGCAACAACTTTGCTGTGGCCAGCGTACCCCGATCCATATCGGGCCGGCGCCTTGCCCTGGACCTCCAATCGTGAGGTTCCTGCGGCCGTTCATCCCAAGGAGTTTTCATGTCGAAAGAATTGGTTATATCGGCGTCCTCGCACGAGCGCAGGGTCGCCATTTTGGAAGAAGGACAGCTAGTCGAAATCTATATTGAGCGCGAAAAAGAGTTTGCGCTCGTCGGCAGCATCTACAAAGGAAAAGTCACTCGCGTTTTGCCGGGCATGCAGTCCGCTTTCGTGGACATTGGCCTCGATGGCGATGCCTTCCTGTACGTCAGTGACGTCTTCGAAAATCTCGAAGACTACGATCACGGCCATACCGACACGCCCGTAATCGCTCCGCCCATCAATCGGGGCGGCAGTGCGCCGATCGAAATTTTGCCCGGCGAGACTCTTGCCGTAGCCGCAAGCGGCCACGAGGAAATTTTGCATCTCGATGAGCCGCACGCGGGCGAACCTCACGGCGGGGACGAGCAGCATGGTGAGGAACAGCCGGTCGAAGGCCATGGTAGTGAGCACGAAGCCTCCTCGGAACCCTCCGACTTAGAGGAACGTCAGCCGGATTCGAACGCCTCCGCCCCTCAGAATTTTTCTCCCAGTTACAATCCGACTCGCAATTACCCGCCGCGCGTGGGCAACGATCGAGGCCAAGGCCATGATCGAGGCCAAGGGAACGATCGCGGTGGGGATCGCGGGCGCGGGCGTCGCGGTCGCTTTGGCCGCCGCCGTGGAGGATCCGGCGGGGACCGCCGCCATCAAGGCGGCCGGAACCTGCCTCCCTCCAAATATGCATCTCCGCACGGAGAGCGCGATTCCCGCGGCTACGACAATCGCCGCCCCATGAGTGATCGCCCTTCCTCCGCATCGTCCGCTCCAGTCGAGCCTCGTGAGGACGACATCGTTCTGCCGGGTGAGTCCCTGGCCAAGTATCGCGAGCGGCCGCAGCAGACTCCTTCCGAACCCGTCAGGCAGCACGAGCCCGAAGAGCGTCAGCCCGATTTCCAGCAAACCCCGGCCCGTCCCGCGTTTGGCGCTCAGCCGGCAACCGGTGGTCCACGCCGCTTCTCCGGAAGCTTGCCCCATTGGGTCCTCGCGGATAACGAAGCCGCGGGCGAACCCGCCGGCGCGGAAGAAGCCAACGAAGAGCACATTTCCGAATCCGCGGAAGCCAGTGCCCACGCCGCCGAAGAGCAGCATGGAGAGCAGCATCAGGAGACGCCAACCGAGCCTCATCGCAATGGCGCTGCCGGTCTAAGCGACGAGGAACTCTCGGCGCTTTCGTCCCGGCTCGTGGAAGCGAAGCATGAAGAAACGCAAGCCCGCGCCGATGCCGATGCGCTCGTAAGCGAGACCGACTTTGATGAAGAAGAAGTCGAAGTCGACGAAGTGGAAGTGGAACAAGACTCTCGTGAAGAACAGGAACAGGAAGACGAAGGCGAAGATCTTCACGAAGAGCACGAGCATGAGCATGAAGAGGAAGGCGAAAGTCTTCACGGACAGCATGGTGAAGAGCTTCACGCGGACTCCAGCCACTCCGCCGAAATGAACGCCTCGCACGACGTGGAGCAACACGAAGATCCGCAGCTCATCTTAAGCGAGGCCGAGCGCGCCGATATGGCCCACGATGCCGCAATCGACCACATGGCTTTCGAGGCAGCCGCAGCTTCTGCGCAAGGCGGCGCTTCCACCGAAGCCGTTCTCGCGGAAGACGTCGTCCTCCTCCCCGGTGAAACCCGCACTCCTCGCGATTCCAGCGCTCCCCGCGAAGAGTTTGTGCGCCGTGATTCCGCCAGGGTCGGCAGCGACCCGCGTTCCCGTTTCCAGCGTCCGCATCGTGGCGGACGTGACCGCGGCGGAGATCGTGGCCGTGGACGCTTTGATCGTCGTGGCGGCGGAGATCGCGGCCGTGGCCGATTCGATCGCCGTGGCGGCAGCGGTGGTGGTGGACATCATCGCGGGCACATGGGCCACGCCCCGCAGCGCCGGCCTCAGCTCATTTCCGAAATGTTGAAAGCCGGCCAGGAAGTCGTCGTGCAGATTGCCAAGGAACCCTTGGGCAAGAAGGGCGCGCGCATTACCAGCCACGTCGCTCTGCCCGGACGCTTCCTCGTCTATATGCCGACCATCGACCACATAGGCGTTTCCCGCAAAATTGCTAGCGCCGAGAATCGTTCGCGGCTCCGCCGTCTCGTCGGGGAAGCGCGTGGCAGCTATCCCGGCGGCTTCATCGTGCGCACGGCCGCGGGCGGCGCCACCGACGACGAAATTCGCACCGACATCGAGTTCCTCGGCAAGACCTGGAACGAAATCAAGCAGAAGCATGACGAACGCAAAGCTCCCGCGCTGTTGCATCGCGACCTCAACCTGGTCGAACGCATTCTCCGCGATTATGTCAGCGACGATTTCACCGGCATCTGGATCGACAGCGAGGAAGAATTCGGCAAGGTCGTCGAATTCGTCAGCCGCTTCCAGCCCAAGCTGGTCAGCAAGGTCAAGCTCTACACCAAAGAGCAGCCTATCTTTGAAGAGTTCGGCATCCAGCACGAACTCGATAAGGCCCTGCGCGCCAAAGTCTGGCTTAAGTCCGGCGGCTACATCGTCATCAACCACACCGAGGCGCTCGTCGCCATCGACGTCAATACCGGCAAATTTGTCGGCAAGGGTTCCACCCGGCTCGAAGACACCATCGTCAAAACCAATCTCGAAGCCGTCAAGGAAATCGTCCGCCAGATTCGCCTCCGCGACCTCGGCGGTATCATCGTCGTCGATTTCATCGACATGGAAGAGCGCCGCAACCGCGAAAAAGTGTTAACCGCGTTGCAGATGGCCCTGGAACAAGACAAGGCCCCTTCCAAGGCTCTCTCGTTCAACGAATTCGGCCTGGTCTGCATCACCCGAAAGCGCACCAAGCAAGCCCTCGAGCGCGTGCTCTGCCAACCCTGCCCCTATTGCACCGGCTCCGGCATGGTCAAATCCATTCCCACGCTGTGCTACGAAATCCAGGCCGAAGCCCGCAAGATGGCCACCGCGGAACACGAAGGCCCGAACCTCACCCTGCGCGTGCATCCCGAAATCGCCAAAGCCCTGAAAACCCGCGAGTCCATCCTCATCGATGAACTCGAACAAAATGCCCACAAGCACATAATCATCCAGTCCGACGCCACCCTACACTGGGAGCAATACGACATCTACTAGTTCTCCCAATTTCTAACGAACACCGAAGGCCAGCGGAGGCTTCAGGAGGCGGTGGCTTCAGCCACCGCGTAACGGGCTCGAAGTGAATTGGGCTTCAGCCCCTGAAGCCTCCAAAACCACGTGGAGATTACGGACTATCACTGAGGGTGGAAAACATGGCTCGACTGAAACCAATTCATCCGGGCGAGATTCTTCGAGAAGAGTTTATGCTGCCGCTTGGCCTGAACGCTCATAAGCTGGCATTGGCTCTGCACGTTCCTGCCCCAAGCATCTATGATATCGTCAAGGAGCAGCGCGGTATCTCGCCCGAGATGGCTCTTCGGCTTGGATATGTGTTCGGAACGACTCCCGATTTTTGGCTTAATCTTCAATCGGAGTTTGATTTGCGAGTCGTGCGCAATCAAAAGGAAGCCACGGTCAAGAATCAGGTTCGTCCTCTGGAAGTCCCCGCATAGGTTCTTCAAAAGCGAAGACACCATCCAATCTGATCGGCGGAGGTTTCCCCAGCCGCCGCGTCGTGGGCCGCGGCTTCTGAAAATCTTTGGGAATCAGCGTTCCCCGTGGCCTAAAAATGGCCTACCAGTCGGGCAGTATGCCGGATTTACTTCGAGAGTGCGAAAGCACTGAATAAATGGTCTCCCGCAGACCCCTCCATTTGGGGCGGCAAAAATGGGAATTGCGGTCTGTATGCGATAAAGTATTTGAGGAACTGGACGAGCAAATCACCGATCTTGCTCCCAGTGATTTTCACGTTTTCGAAGATGGCGTCGAACAGCCCATCGCACACGTCAGCATGGAGCTGCCCCGCATTCGCGATGTGCAAGACAATATTTCTCACCACTTGGAAGATTCCTTTACCCCTCGCGGCATTTGGTCCAGCCCGGATTTGTGGCCACAGGCTACGGCCGGCGCGCTCCTTTCTCCTCTCCCCACTTACCTCCTCTCGTTCACTCCTCGCCCGTCTCCCGGAAATTCCTGCCACCGCATCAAAGTGCAGGTACGGCGCCGTCACGCCACCGTCTATGCGCGCGACGAATACTGCAATACCCCGCATCCCCTTTCTGATCCGATCGGCGGGTCCGCGCTGGGAAAGCGCATGGAAGACTATGCGGATTCTTCCGCGCCCGCTGAGATTCCTCTGTCTCTCCAGGCCAGTTCCTTCTTTGGCGCTTCGGACGCCGCTCGCCTCGATGTCGCCGCGGAATTTCCCTCCACTCTTCTCAAACGCAAATGGTCCCGCGTCAACCTCTACTCCATGGTCGCTATCCTAGGAATCCTACGCGACGATCACGGCGCTCCGGTCGCCCGTTTCAGCGATATGAGCAGCACCTTGCCTTGGAACTTCTATCGCGGTCCGCTTCCTCCGGATCGCGCTTTCTTGAAAACTTGGGAAATCGCAGCCATCCCCACCCGTTACGAAACCCAGCTATCGCTCGCGCCCGGGGAATACCGCCTGCAAGTGGTCATCACCGATGGCGAAAAGTTCGGCCGGGCGGAAATTCCTGTCCACATTCAAGGTGGAACTAAAAATGCTCTCGCATTAAGCGACATCGTTCTGAGCAAACGCTTCCATGGAACACCGTTAGGTGCGCAGGCTGCCGCGCGCGCTCCCCAATATGTTCCGTTGGCCGCCGGCGGCTTCGAATTTACGCCCGCAGCAGACACACGGTTTCAGCGGGACCAGGCGTTGCTCAGCTATTTCGAAATTGTCCAGCCCTCGGGGAGGGACGCGGAAAGCACCAATTTTCACATCAGGATTACCGACGCAAACACCGGCGAACTTAAGATCGACACCGGCGCTCGCCCCGCGCCAACCGATCTTCGCCGCAAAAATCGCGCCATTCCGATGGCAGCCCAGGTGGCCATCGACAAATTACCGCCCGGTCCTTACATCCTGGAAGTCGAAGCGTCTGATTTAACCGCGAACGTCACCGTCAAACGCGCGGCTTCCTTCGTCGTCGAGTAGCGTAGCTTTACGATCCTCATTCCTGCTCAAGCCATCTATTGAAGTTGCCACGGGCACGCGGCCTCGATACGTCAATCCCTGTCCCCGGAAGCACTTCGGGAACTTCCGCCAGTCGATGCGGGAAACACGTTGTGCTGCGGTGGCGGCATAGGGCTGTTGCCCATGCGATCCTGCCAAAGGTATTTGTTCAGCACCACGTTATCGGCCGCGTCCGCATGGCTGAAATCCAGGTTTTTGCCTTCTTTCCACGCTTTCGTGTTCATTTCGTAAATCAGTCCGTTATCCCGATTGCGATAATCCGTGCTGAACGGCGCCTGCGTCCCGGGTCCGGCGAACAGCGGAGCCATCACCGCGGCTCGCGCATCATTCGCGTTCATCGGCGGTGCCCCCAGCAGTGCCTCGATGGTGCGCACCATATTGATGGTGGTGTAGAAGGTGTGGTCCACGAACGCGCCCGATTGCGCAACCGGCGCATACTTGCTTACCACCAGCGCGATGCTTCGATGCGAATCCACGTGATCGGGCCCATCTTGCGCATCATCCTCCAGTATCAGGATCGCGGTGTCATCCCAATACGCGCTGTGCGACACCGCGTCCACAACCCGGCCCACCGCCAGATCGTTGTCGGCCACCGACGCCGTCGGCCGCGGCTTTCCGGGCGTTCCTCCGGCCGTATGATCATTCGGCAAGCGCAGCAGGATAAATTGGGGAAGGGTCTCCTTGCCCGCCTTGCGCGATTCAACGTATCCATTGAACTCGTTCAGAAATTCATCCACGCGCAGTTGATCGGGATACGCAACTTCGAAATCGGGATAGAGCGGATCGAAATGCCTGCGCAGTTCCACCTGTGACGCTATATCTTTCGCCAGCACGGGTATTTCCCACGGATATGGACTCGGCCCACCGCGTGGATCGCCTACATTCTTCTCCAGCGGTTCGCCCTGCTTAATCACCGCGCGCTTGCACGCTATACCCTCTACTTCCGGCGGGCCGCTCTTGGACATTTCCGCTGTTCGCGCGTTGCACCATTTTGTGGCAATGAATTCCCCGTAATGACGGTACGTGATTCCGTGCGCTTCGAAATCCTTCCAAAGGAATCCACCGGTCGGCTCGCTTGCATATGGCAGTTCGTCTTCGGCGGAAATGCCGTCGAGGAATTCACCTTCGGAGTCGTAGGTGTGCTGCCGCCCTCGATACGCGATCGGCCAAGTCTTCTCCAGATAATCCGAGATTGACGCGGAAGTGGACCACACATGCCCGTCCCCGGAAACGTCTCCGCTGTCGTAGAAGTTATCCAGAACCCCGAACTGGCGCGCCAATTTGTGCTGGTTCGGCGTGATCTTTTCGCCGTACATGGTCACGCGCGGGTCGCCATTCGCTTCCGATATGTCCCCGAACACTTGATCGTACGTGCGGTTTTCCTTAATGATATAAATTACGTGATGTATTTTATTTTCCCCGGTGGCGAACGGAACGCGATCCACATTTCCTTGTGCCGCATTTATCTTTGTAACGGTATCCGTCCACTCACCCAGCTTGTCTCTCACCGCGCTCAGCGAAATCCGCGCCAACGAACCGTTCGTCATTGCCGGATTGTAGGGATATCGGGGCTGACCCGCTCGCCCCGTTCCCAGCGGAACTGTATTAGGCCCTGATCCGCGTCCCTTCGCGCTTCCGATCAGCAGGTCTTTCGCTGTGACCGCAACCGCCGTTGGGTACCACTCCGTCGGAATAAATCCCGCGGCGGGCAGCGGCGCGCCGCCACTCGCGCGGCTCAGATCGAACACGCCCACCGAATCGGAAATGGCATCCGCGGCAAATAACGTCTTTTCGTCCGCCGACAATGCCAGCGACTCCGGATCGCTCCCCCCGTAGGTCTGCCCGGGAAGTTTCGTCGACAGCGTGTACAGCACTCTCCCGCTGCCAGTATCAAGCGCGTCAATTTCGTCGCGATTGGTCAACGCCACGAATAGCCTCGAATTATCGCGAGTCAATAGCATTGCCGTCGGATGTGATCCGCCCTCCAGCTCTTCCGCGGGCTTCCCCAGCGCTATCCAACGCAAAACCTTCCCACTCATCAGGTCCACTTCCGCCACAATCGATGCATTCCACAGCGATACGAACCCGCGTTTGCCATCCGCAGTCATCACCGTCATGTAGGGCAGCGAACCCGGAATGCGTTTGAACGTCGACAGGTCGAACCGCCGTACCACCTGCCCATCGGAAGTGTTCAGCAGAATCGCCTCATCCGAACCGTTGCACGCGATCAATAATCGTTCCGCCCCGCCACTCATCCCGACGCTCAGTCCCGCCGGATAGGTCACATCCCTGAACGTTTCGCGCCGCACTTTGCCCTTCGGTAGTTCAATCCGCGGCGGCAACGCAAAAAACTTCTCCGGCGTCGCTTCGCCGTGTTCGAAGCTGTATACCGCGATTCTATTCCCCGTGTCGCCCTTCGCCTTTCCCAGCGGATCTGTCAGCGACGCCACCGACGCATACAGGTGCTTTCCGTCGAGTCCAAACGCGAGCCCGAGAAAATATGTCTGTTTCGCTTCGTTTCCCAGCCGGTCATCCGGAAAATCGCGAATCGCATCCGTCTCCAGATTCAAAACCGTCAGCGACTGTTTTCTGCCAGACGTATACGCGCCATAGCCACTATCCAGGAACACGGCAAATCGTCCGTCCGGCGAAATCAGTGCAACCGTCGGAAAATTATTCACTTTCCGCGGATTGCCAGGGAGCTCGCCAAAAATTTTGTCATTCGGCATTTGCGTGCGCTGCGCTGGAGAATCCTGGGCGACCAGCGCAATCGCGGCTAGAAAAATGAACGCGCAGAATGTCATTCCGTACCATAAATTCCGCATCCCGGCATTATAGGGGATTTGTCGTGGCACAGGTCAACCGCGTATGAACGCGTCATGTGCCCAGCCACCGATCGTTGCGTCGGTCGCGGGAATTCTAGTAACGCGCATGGTATCCTCTTCTCCATGACCGCTCGCGTGCTGGATGGCCTGAAAATTCGCGATGAAATCTTCTCTGAATTGCAGCAGGAAATCGCCAAGCTCTCTGCGCAAGGCATTCACCCGGGTCTCGCCGCGGTGCTGGTCGGCGAAAATCCCGGCTCGCAGCTTTACGTGAAAAGCAAAATCGCGGCCTGCGAGCAATTAGGCATGGCCAGCTGGCTGCATACTCCTTCCGCAACAGTTTCCACCGGTTACATGCTGCAACTCATGCGCGATCTGAACACCGACGACAATGTCGATGGCATTCTCGTTCAGTTGCCACTGCCCCCGCAGATCGATTCGAAGCTCGTCCTCGAATCCGTCGATCCTGCCAAGGATGTCGATGGTTTTCATCCTGTTAATCTAGGCAAGCTCGTCAGCAATCGCCCCGGCCTGGTCGCATGTACGCCGGCAGGCTGCATGGAAATGCTCCGCCGCTACGATATTCCGATTGAGGGCGCCAACGCGGTGGTTCTCGGTCGCAGCGACATTGTTGGCAAGCCCATGGCTCTCCTGCTCATGCACGCCAACGCCACCGTCACCATTTGCCACTCGAAGACCCGCGAACTTCCCGACATCGTCCGCCGTGCCGATATCCTCGTCGCTGCCATGGGCAAGCCGGCTTTCGTGCAGCCCGACTGGATTCGTCCGGGTGCCACCGTGATCGACGTTGGCACCAACAAAGTTACCGACGCGGCTGAAGCCGAGAAACTGCTAAAGAATTTTCCCCAGCGGCTGGAGAAATTCCGCGCCAAGGGCAATATCCTCATCGGCGACGTGCATCCCGACGCATCGTTTGTTGCGGGCGCGCTTTCTCCCGTACCCGGCGGCGTCGGCCCGATGACCATCACCATGCTGATGAGCAACACCGTGAAAGCCGCACGCTTGCGCCGCGGCAAAACTTCTGTGGTCGCACGCCAGTAAATTCCAAAGAGCACACACCGCGCATGCTGAAAATGGGACTCACAGGTGGCATTGCAAGTGGCAAGAGCGCGATCGCCGCCATGCTCCGCGAAATGGGTTTTCCCGTGCTCGAAGCCGATCTGGTCGCGCACAAATTGCTCGAGCGTGGCCAGCAAGCCCACGACGAGGTCTTGCGCGAGTTCGGCCCGAATCTGGCAAATGCGCAAGGCGCCATCGATCGCGCAAAGCTTGCCTCCGTGGTGTTCGCGGATGCCGCCAAGCTTGCAAAGCTCAACAGCATCATCCATCCGCGCGTCGAGCAGATCATTTTCCAGCAGTTTGCCGATTGGCAGCGCAGCGGAGTAAAGGACGCGGCTTTCGTCGTTGCTGCCCTGCTCGTCGAAGCCAACATCATGGACAAGCTCGATGGCTTGGTGGTCGCATTCTGCAGGCCCGAACAACAATTGGAACGCCTGCGTGCCCGCGGCATGAGCGAACTCGATGCCAAGAGCCGCATCGCCGCGCAGTTGCCCCTCGAGAAGAAACTCGAGCATGCCACTGTGGCGATCGATTGTTCTGGTTCGTTGGAAGAAACGCGCGCGCAGGTGAGCACGCTCGCTGCAAAGTTAAGAAAAGAAGTGAAGCAGTAGCGCTACTTGGGAATGGGCGCGCCCGGCTAAGCCCGCGTCAGCGTCGCAGCCCGCGCAGCCTCCAGCAACTTGGCCGCGTTCGTTCGAATATCTCCATGCCCGAACACCGCGCTGCCCGCCACCAGCAATTCCGCCCCCGCCTTCACCACGTCCGCCACCGTTTCCAGGTCCACGCCTCCGTCTACTTCGATGCGAAAGTCCAATCGCCGCTGAGTGCGCATCCTCGCCAGCGCCGCGATTTTGTTCAGTGAGTTGCGAATGAACTTCTGCCCGCCGAACCCCGGATTCACGCTCATCACCAACACGTGATGCACCAGATCCAGCACTTCCGTGAGCGTATCCACTGGCGTAGCCGGATTGATCACCACCCCCGGTTTGCATCCATGCGAGGCGATCAAGTGCAGCGTGCGGTCCAGGTGTATGCAAGCTTCCTGGTGCACTGAAATCCAATTCGCTCCCGCCTCCGCAAACTCGGGAATAAACATATCCGGATTCTCGATCATCAGGTGGCAATCGAACGGCACTTTTAGTTTCTTGCGCAGCGACGCCACCACCGGCGGCCCAATTGTCAGGTTCGGTACAAAGTGCCCATCCATCACGTCTAGATGCAGCACCGTCCCGCCGCCCTCTATCGCCTGTTCAGCGTCGCTAGCCAGTTGCGCGAAATTGGCCGACAGAATCGAAGGTGCAAGCTCAATGTTCATGAAACGTGGATGGTTCCTTCCTCGTTCAAATTATACGATGCCCCGGCCCCGCCCATGTTAACCCCGATCCGCCTCGACAGCACGCCATTCGACCGCGCAGCGCTTGCCATTGCTTTCGAGCCCCAATTCCAGCGCCACCATCACGTCCAGAATTTGCTGCGATGTCACCAACAACCGTGCCTTGCCTAGAATCGCATCGCGAACGTTCGCGTAAAATTCCCGCCAATCCCCCACCGACGGGACTTTTCGGACATTCGCCACTCCATTTTCCATCACCGTCAGCTCACCATAGTTCTCTTCCTTCTCCACTATCCAGGATTCGCCCGTGGGGATTTGCCCATTCCGCAAACTCGGCTCCAGCGGGTCGAATTCCCGCTTCACAAAGCCTCCTTTTTCTCCCAGCACCACCATCCGCGGCCTCGCCGTCGCAGCCATTATGGTCGCCCGCAGCAGCGCCCGAACGCTTCCCGGATAATACAGATAAAGGTCAAACGCATCATCCGTGCGGAATCCCGCCCGCTCGATCCGCACATCCGCGCTGATAGCCAGCGGCGCGCCCAGCAACATAAACGCCTGATCAATCAAGTGTGGCGCCAGGTCGAACAGCACACCGCTGCCCGGCCCAGGCTTTTCGCGCCAGGCCCCGGGCTTGGAAGTCGGCCGGTAGCGATCGTACGTCGATTCAAACCGGAGGATCCGTCCCAGCTCTCTGGTAGCGGCGATTCCGCGCAGCGCCTGAAAATCGGCGTCAAAGCGCCGGTTGTGATACACCGTGAGCACCCGCCCCAGCTTCTTGGCCAGCGTTAACAACTCCACCGCTTCCGCAACCGTGGTCGTGAACGGTTTATCCACCACCACGTCGCGCCCCGCTTCCAGGCATCGTTTCGCCAGCGGATAATGCGTCTGATTCGGTGTGGAAATCGCAATCAGCCGGATCGCATCGATCGCCAGCAACTCGTCTATGTCACGCACAATCTTTACGTCCGGATAAAGTTGCGCGGCCGAGTCCCCGCTTCGCTGCAGAATTGCCGTCAAATGTAAACCCGGTACCGCGCGAATTACTGGCGCGTGGAAGCATCGCCCGCCCAGTCCGAATCCAATCAGACCCACCTCGATCATCACGAAATCTCCCAACTCCGCCATGCTCAAAACTGCTTGTCAGTGTAGCACCGGCGCAAACTCCTCAATTCCTGCGCCACACCGCACGAGTTGGTCGCTACAACCCGAACGGTATATCCTTCTCTATCGTGGACAAGACTCCGGCCACTCAAACAGGTCCCGCCCGAGGTCTGTATCTCGGGCTTGTGGTCACTATCGTTGCCGTTCTTGTCTATGCCGCATATATCACCGTTCAATTCGCAGGATTACGCAAATTGCAGAGTGAAATGGTCGATCGCAATCGCAGAGATTCTCTTCAACTCCTGCGCATCCAGAACGACCTCAATTCCGTTGGCTTGGCCATGCGCGACATGCTCGACTCCAGCGAGCCGTATCCCCTTGTCGCCTGGAGTTCGCAGTTCGACCGCATTCACTCCGACCTCGACGACGCGTTGAAAGTCCAAGCCGCACTTTCGGAAGCCTCGCCCACCAGCGATCAGCGCCGCTACCTCCTACAGGCACTCAATCAATTCTGGGATTCCAGCGATCGCATGTTTGCACAAGCTGAAGACGATGAAGACCTGGCACGCGAGCAGATTCGCGACACTTTGCAGCCTCGCCAGGCCGCCCTCAGTTCCGCCGTCTCCCGTTTGCTGGTCCAGAACAATGAAGCCGAGGAACTGGCCGCCGGCCGCATCGCACAGATTTATGGCCGCGTGCAGCGTCAACTCTACTTTTTCCTCGCGGTGCTCCTGCTGACCATCGTCCTCACTAGTTTGTATCTCATCCGCAATAACCGCCGGCTGTTCGCCCAAGTCGAAGAGCTTTCTTCCCAACGCAGCGACCTGGCGCAAAAATTGATTTACACCCAGGAATCCACGCTTCGGCACATCTCCCGGGAGTTGCACGACGAGTTTGGCCAGGTCCTTACCGCGATTGGTTCGCTCCTTCGCCGCACCGACAAGCAAATCCCGCCGGATTCGCCGCTGCATGCGGACCTTCAGGAGGTCCGCGAAATCGCCCAAACCACGCTGAACAATATTCGCAGCCTTTCTCAAGCCCTCCACCCCGTCCTGCTGGACGAAGCCGGCCTCGAGAGCACCTTGGACTGGTATATTCCCACGGTCGAGCGTCAGACCGGCATCGTTCTCCATTACGACAAGTCCGGCGACCACTTCGCCGTCGAAAATTCCGCCGGTGTCCAAATCTATCGCGTCCTGCAAGAAGCGCTCAATAATGTCAGCCGCCATTCCGGAGCAAGAGAAGCCTGGGTTCGACTAAGGTTTCAGTCCGAGCAGTTGGAACTCGAAGTGGAAGATCATGGCAAAGGATTAGCGCCTGTTGATGGCCAGACCGGCATTGGTTTGGTAGCCATGCGCGAGCGTGCTGAGATTCTGGGTGGCAAGCTCACGGTTTCGCGTCTGAATCCAGCCGCGGCCAATGGCACCGGAACCCTGGTGCGCTTACGCATCCCTCGTTCAAAGGTGGAAATGCATGGTGAATAAACTCAAAGTCCTTCTGGTCGACGATCACGCGCTCGTTCGTCGCGGATTTCGTCGCATGCTCGAAGACGAGCCCACCTTCCAGGTTGTTGGCGAAGCCAGCGATGGACTCGAAGCGGTCGAAAGCGCCGAGAAACTCGAGCCCGACGTCATCGTCATGGATTGTGCGTTGCCGCAAGTCAACGGCATCGAGGCCTCCCGCCGCATTCTTGCAAAACGCCCGGAAACCGCCATTTTGATGTTGAGCATGCATTCCGAGGACACTCTAGTTCGCCAAGCCCTCGAAGCCGGCGCCAAAGGCTATGTCCTGAAGAACGCCATGGATCTGGATCTGGTCAACGCCATCAAAACCGTAGCCGCGGGCAAAATGATGCTCGATCCGCAGATTACGCGCGGCGGCACGCTCAAGGGTGAACGAGACACCGGTCTTACTCCGCGCGAGTTGGAAATTCTCCAGCACATCGTCGCGGGCAAGTCCAATAAGGAAATTGCCAACGAATTGAAGCTCAGCGTCAATACCGTCTCAGTCCACCGGGCCAACATTATGGACGCGCTCGGCATCCACAAAACTGCGGAGCTGGTCGTCTATGCCATCCGCAACGGGCTGGTCAATCTTCCGTGAATCGACGCGAATTTATACACAATGGAATTGCTGCGGGCCTGATCGCGGGAGCGATTCCTTCCATGCCCTTATGGGCCGCTGGGCCGAATCTAGGATTCCGGTTCGTCGACGTAACCGACTCCGCCGGCATTCGTTTCCAACATAACAGCGGGGCTTACGGCGGCAAGCTCCTGCCGGAAACCCTCGGCTCCGGCTGTGCTTTTCTCGACTACGACGCCGACGGCTGGCAAGACATTTTGCTCGTCAACTCCATGGACTGGCCCGGTCACAAACGTCAGCACACCACCATGAAGCTTTTCCGTAACAATCGCAACGGCACATTCACCGATGTAACCAAAGCCGCGGGTTTAGACCTGGAGATGTACGGCATGGGCGTGTCCGTCGGCGACTACAACAACGACGGCTTTCCAGACATTTTCATCACCTGCGTTGGTCAGAGCCGCCTGTTTCAAAACACCGGCAAAGGTACCTTTGTCGATGTCACCAAATCCAGCGGCCTGCTCGGCAAACAAGGTCTCAGCACTTCGGCGGTTTGGTTCGACTACGATCGCGACGGATACTTGGACCTGTTCGTCTGTAATTATGTCCGCTGGTCCGCGGAACACGATGTCTTCTGCAGTCTCGATGGAAAAAATAAATCCTACTGTACCCCGGAAGCCTATCGCGGCGACACCTGCTGGCTTTATCACAATCGCGGAAACGGAACATTCGAAGATGTAACCGCCAGTAGTCGCATTTTCGATAGCAGTTGCAAATCTCTGGGTGTCGCTATGCTGGACTACGATCAAGATGGTTGGCCCGATCTACTCGTCGCCAATGACACCCAGCCCAACAAGCTCTACCGCAATCTCCACAATGGAAAATTCAAAGATGTAGCTGTGGAAACCGGATTGGCTTTCAGTACCGAAGGGAAAGCCCGCGCCGGCATGGGTGTCGACGTTGCCGATTTCGAGAATTCCGGCAAAGCAGGGATCGTCATCACCAATTTCGATAACGAAATGATCGGCCTCTACCGTTTCGCCGGCAGCGGCTACGACGACGTGGCTATACAAACCGGACTAGGTGCTGCCTCGCGAAATACTCTTGGTTTTGGTTGCGTCTTTTTCGATGCTGACTTGGATGGCCTGCAGGATATCGCCGTCGCCAATGGACACATCGACGAAACGGTGCGCAATATCCGTGGAAACGTCGGCTACGCGCAGGCCGCGCAACTCTTCCACAACCTCGGTGCTGGTAAATTCCGTGATGTCGCCGATCAGGTCGGCGGTGGCTTCGACAAGCCCAAAGTCGGGCGTGGCTTGGCTGTGGCGGATTTCGATCGCGACGGCGATTTGGATCTATTGCTCACCACCAACAATGCCACGGCTTACCTCTATCGCAATGATGTAGAAAACGGCAATCACAGCATTCGCTTCCGCTTGGTGGGCACGCTGTCCAATCGTGACGCCATCGGAGCCATTGTCCGCCTGTTTGCCGACGGCCACCAGCAAACCCACATGGTGCGCAGTGGCTCCAGCTATTTGTCGCAATCCGAACTACCGGTTACCTTTGGACTAGGCAAACAGGATCGCATTGATCGAGTCGTCGTCGATTGGCCCTCTGGCAGAACCGAAGAGTACCGCGGCCTGCAAACCGGAAAATCCTTTAAAATCACTGAAACCAAAGGCATTGCGGATGATAACCAACGGTAATACTTTCGCATTATTGCCAACCTTCTCTCGCACCTCTATAAAGGAGTCAACGTTACCGCTTCTCACTGTCGTCACTACTTCGCCGACTCTGGAAGCACCCCAACAACTTTGCGGCCGGGTCACGACCCCCGGCCGCATTTTTAATTGTGGAGCATTGCTGCAGTTCACAAAGTTGGGAACCCAGGGGAACATGGAATGAAACGCTGGCGCTCCCTAAGCGTTTTGCTTCTCGCGCTTACCGCTATTTATCTTTACGCCTTCCCAACGGCAACCATTGCTTACGCCATTACCGTGCTGTTCCATACCGGCCTGGGCGTGCTCCTCACCATCGGCTTGGTCTTCTTCCTCTTTCGCGGACTCGCCAAAGAACAATGGCTCGCCCGTTTAGGCTGGCTATTCCTGATCCCCGGCGCCGTCTTGGGCATCGCACTAATTTACTTGGGAACCCCGCATCGCCTGAAGGCCTGGCTCTACACCCACATCGCTCTTTGCACTTTAGCTGTTGTGTTCCTCGCCGCTGCGTGGCTCAAAGACCGTGGCTGGTTGGGCACGGGCAATCTCCAACGTGCCTTCGCCTTTGTTGCCGTTCTTCTCGCCATCGTTGGCATTGCCGCAGGCGCTTGGTGGGTTCGCAACGTCGCCTGGAATAATGCTTATCGCGTCACCAATCCGCCCATCGCTCCGGCCACCATGGATGACGAAGGCGACGGCGCAAAGGGCAAATTCTTTCCAAGTTCCGCCCAGACCACCGACGGCAAAAACATTCCTGCCGAATATTTTCTGCAATCCGAGGCTTGCGAGCGTTGCCACTCGGACATCTACAAGCAGTGGGAAAGTTCCTCGCACCACTTCTCCTCCTTCAATAATCAGTGGTATCGCAAAAGCATTGAGTACATGCAGGAAGTCAATGGCGTGAAGCAATCCAAATGGTGCGCCGGTTGCCACGATCCCGCCCTGCTCTTCAGCGGCCTGATGGACACGCCCATAAAGCAGACCGTCAATCGTCCCGAAGCCCGCGCCGGCCTAAGCTGCATGATGTGTCACAGCATCGTCAAAGTGAAAAGCACCATGGGCCAGGGCGATTTCGTCCTGGAATACCCCAAGCTCCATGCCCTCGCCGCCAGCGAGAATCCAGTCATTCGTGGTCTTCACGACTTCATGGTTCGCCTGAATCCCGAACCGCACCGCCGCGTGTTCCTGAAACCCTTCATGCGCGATCAGGTTCCCGAATTTTGTTCCGGCTGCCACAAAGTCCATCTCGATGTGCCCGTGAACAATTACCGTTGGGTTCGCGGTTTCAACGAATACGACAACTGGCAGGGAAGTGGCGTTTCCGGCCAGGGCGCCCGCTCCTTCTACTATCCCGCCACTCCCATGATTTGTTCGGATTGCCACATGCCGCTGGTCCGCTCCAACGACCAGGGCAATATCAACGGCTACGTCCATTCGCATCGGTTCCCGGGGGCCAACACTGCGGTTCCTTTCGCCAACGAAGACGCCACGCAGTTCGAAGCCAGCAAGAAATTCCTGCAGGACCAGGAATTGTCCGTCGATATTTTCGCGATTTCCCCCGCTGGTGGAACGCCATCCAATCCGAAAGCCACCGGCTATCCCAAGCAGGAACTGTCCACCACCTTCGCGGTCGGCGAAGAATCTGAAACCTCTCTGCCCACGGGCCTCGCCGGTGAAGCCCGCGCAATCACCGCTCCCCTCGGGCGCGTAAATGCATCGGTGCGCCGCGGTGACGATGTGCTCGTCGACGTGGTTGTGCGCACTCGCAAAGTCGGCCACTTCTTCCCAGGTGGCACGGTAGACGCCTTTGACGTTTGGCTCGAACTCCAAGCCGTCGACGACCGCGGCCAAACCATCTTCTGGAGCGGCAAGGTGGAAGACAATGGCAAAGGGCCCGTCGAGCCGGGCGCCCACTTCTACAAGTCCCTGCAGATCGACGCCCACGGAAATCCCATCAATAAGCGTAACGCATGGGCCACGCGATCGACCGTCTACGTCCACTTGATTCCGCCCGGCGCTGCGGACACCGTGCACTTCCGCATGCATGTGCCCGAGAATGCGGGCGAACACATCACCCTGTATTCCAAACTCAACTATCGCAAGTTTCAGTGGTTCAACACCGAATTTGCTTTTGCCGGCGTACCTGCCCCTTCGCAATCCCCGGGTCAACATACTCCTGATTACGACGACCGCAAATTTGCGTTCTCCGGCGATCTTTCTCAGGTTCCCGCCGACAAAAAGGAAATTCCCGATCTTCCCATCATCGTCGTCGCCCAGGACACAAAAACGCTCAATGTGGTGCCGCGTTCCGCCCCAGCCCCCGCTCCCAAAGTCGAATGGGCCAAAGACGACTGGACCCGCTGGAACGATTACGGCATCGGCCTGTTTCTCCAGGGTGATTTGATTGGCGCCGAGCAGGCCTTCTCCGAGATCACCAAAATGGCTCCCGACAATCCCGATGGCTGGACCAACGTCGGCCGCGTGCGCGTGCAAGAGGGCAATACCGCCGGCGCTTTGGAAGTCCTTCAGAAGGCGCTCGCCCTCAAGCCGGGCCTGGCCCGTGCCAACTTCTTCTATGCCAAGGTCCTCAGAGAGGAAGGGAAGTACGACGAAGCAGCCGCCGTATTTCGCCAAGTCCTCGCGCAATATCCGCGCGATCGCGTCGTCCACAACGAGCTCGGCCGCGTTCTCTTCTTGCAGAAGCGTTATGCCGACGCGGCCAAAGAGTTGCAGCAGACCTTGTCCATCGACCCCGAGGATCTACAAGCCAACTACAACCTGATGCTTTGCTATACCGGCTTGGGCGACGACAAAATGGCCGAGGAATTCAAGCAGCGCTATTTGCGCTTTAAAGCCGATGAAGCCTCGCAAACCATCACCGGACCTTATCGCCAGGCGCATCCCGACGACAACAATGAACGCCAGCCAGTACACGAACACGTCAGCGTGCCGCTCGGTCCCGAAGCGTCTCCCAAACACGCCGTTGCCACTTCGAGCGCGAAAAGACGCAATCCTTCGCCCGATTCTGGACGATGATGCCATCCCTAATCCCAAAAATGAGGTTCATCCGTACATGACTTGGATCAAAACCATCCGTTTGGAAGACGATGAACGCGTTCGCAATGCCGTCATGGAGCAGCGCAAGCTTTACCCTATCGAGTATGCCACCCCCGTGCCTATTGTCGATCACGGCTTCGAAAACAGCATTGTCGGCTCCCATACCTTGCTTCCGGAGGTGTTGTTTCATTCCTTCAGCGCTTTCGGCGCCATGATGTCGCCGGAACTTCCCCTGCGTCGCGAGCAGCACGAAATGATCGCCACCATGGTGTCGGTCACCAATCGCTGTTTTTATTGAATCGAATCCCACGCAGAGTTTCTGCGTCGCGCGAGCCTGGACGACAAAATGGTTGCAGCTTTACAAAAAGATTTCCGCAGCGCGCCCATCAGCGACCAAAACAAAGCCATGTTGGAATATGTGGTCAAACTTACTCGCGACGCCACCCAATGCAGCCAGGAGGACCACCACAAGCTCCGTGCCGCTGGATTCGACGATCGCGGCATCCTACAAATCACCCTGATCGCTTCGTGGTTTAACTACATCAATCGCGTTGCCGATGCCCTGGGCGTCGGTCGCGAAGGTCAACCGGAGAGCACGTGAAAATCGGTCTGACGACCATCTTGCTGCTGCTTTGCGCCGCTGCGCTGTTCGCCCAGTCGCAGAAAAACGCGCCGGCCAGTCCCACCATCATCTTTCGCGATATCACCCAGCGTGCCGGCATTCATTTCGTTCACAACAACGGCGCCTTCGGCAAGAAATACTTGCCCGAAACCATGGGCCCCGGTGTTGCCTTCATCGATTACGACAATGACGGCTGGCCTGACATTTTCATCGTCAACGGCACCAATTGGCCCGGCCAACCCTCCAAGTACAGCACTCCCAAGCTCTATCACAACAATCACGACGGCACCTTCACTGATGTAACCCACAAAGCCGGTCTCGACGTCGAGATGTTCGGCATGGGCGTCGCTGTCGGCGACTACGACAATGATGGCTATGACGATCTGTTCGTAACCGCCATGGGCCAGAGCCATCTGTTTCACAACAACGGAAACGGCACTTTTAGCGACGTCACGCAAAAAGCCGGACTCATGGGCCCCAAAGAGTTCAGCACCAGCGCCGCCTGGGTCGACTACGACCGCGATGGCAAGCTCGATCTCGTTGTCGCCAATTACGTTCAATGGTCCATCGAAGGCGACCTCTACTGCACCCTCGACGGCAAGAGCAAATCCTATTGCACCCCGGAATCCTACAAAGGCGCGTCCATAAGACTCTGGCACAATCGCGGCGACGGCACCTTCGAAGACGCCACCAAAAAAGCCGGCCTCGCCGAGCCCACGTCCAAAACCCTCGGTATCGCTGTGATGGACTACGACAATGATGGCTGGCCTGATTTGCTGCTTTCCAACGACACCCAGCCCAACAAGCTCTATCGCAACAATGGCAATGGCACCTTCACTGAAAAAGCCGTGCTCGCCGGCGTGGCCTTCAGTGAAGATGGCGTCGCCCGCGCCGGAATGGGCGTGGACGCTGCCGATTACGATCGTTCCGGTGTGATGAGCCTGCTCATTACCAATTTCTCCAATCAGATGATTTCCCTCTATCACAACGAAGGCAAAGGCTTGTTTGTCGATGAAGCCCCGCGCTCCGAGATCGGCCGCGACACTTTGCTCACCCTCGGTTTCGGCTGTTTCTTTTTTGATTACGACCTCGATGGCTGGCCCGATATTTTCATCGCCAACGGACACATTGATTCCGATATTCAGCGCGTCCAGCCCAATGTGAAGTACGCCATGCCCCCGCACGTCTTCCGCAATTTAGGCCAAGGCGATTTTCAGGAAGTAACCAAGAGTTTGGGACCAGCCTTCGACACGCCGCGCGTCGGCCGCGGTGCCGCTTACGGTGATGTCAACAATGACGGCCGCCTCGATTTACTGCTCTCCACCAACGGCGGGCCTGCCTATCTCTTCGAAAATGACGCCACCGGCGAAGCCGCCTTACAAAAAAGTCTTCGTATCAAATTGATTGGCAAAAAATCCAATCGCGATGGCATCGGTTCCGCCGTGAAACTCACATCCTCCGGCGAAACTCAAACCGCTATGCTCCGCAGCGGCTCCAGTTATATGTCCGCCAGCGAATTGGTCCTCACCTTCGGCCTGGCTCGCCACGACAAAGCCGATTCAATCGAAATTCATTGGCCCAGCGGCCAGACCGACCGCCTCACCAACGTCCCGGCCGGCCAAACCATCATAGTTACCGAAGCAAAAGGCATAACCGCCACCCGCAAGTTCGCCCCCCGCTAGCCTACACCGCACTAAAGGAACAAACCGTCATCCGAGCAACGCGACGGATCCCTCTTCCTGCTGTTAGTTTCCGCACGCATCCCCGTTAGGGCAGCGGGTGTCGGAGCTTTCAAGCTGCCTAAAATGGGCTTAGCCCCTGAAGAATTGTATTTTCGGCCGGGCGGCTGCACCCTCGTACTATGAAGGGGGCTCTTCGGTTTTCTGCACGCGCCGCGCCGCCACCACCGCCTGCCCCAAGCTGATCCCACCGTCCCCCGCCGGCACTTCCGAATGAAAATACACCTCGAACCCCTTCTCCCGCAGCCCATCCAGCATGAGCCGGAACAGCAACACATTTTGAAAGCATCCCCCGCTCAAACATACCCGGTTCAATTGCGTTTGTTCTCGAACTTTCTCCGCCAGCTCCACAAATACCGCCGCCAGCCCCGCGTGGAAACGCCGGCTGATATCCGCCATCCGTTCCTGTCGTCGCAAATCCTCCAACAACGCCTGGAACAGCGAAAATGTCCCGATCTGCCAATGGTTGTCCTCCGCAATCAGATCGAATGGATAAGCCCCAGCGTCGCTCGATTCGTACGCCGCCATTTCCAATTCGATGGCCGCTTGCGCTTCGTAATTTACCGTCGACCGAATCCCCGTGAGCGCCGCCACCGCGTCAAATAATCGCCCGCAGCTCGACGTCCGCGGCGAATGGATTTGCCGGTCAATCATTTGCTGAATCACTTGCCGTCTCCGCGCGTCAATTCCCCGCAAAAACGGCAGGTCCAGGCTACCAAGATCTTTTACGTAGTGTTTCACGAGGTAGCTCAGCGCCACTCGCCACGGTTCGTGAATCGCCGCCGCGCCTCCGGGCAACGGAATGTATTCGAAATGCGCCGCTCGCTCGAAATCGCCGTAATCCGCCAGCAGCACCTCTCCTCCCCATACCGCCCCATCTGTTCCGTAACCGGTTCCATCCAGCGCGATCCCAATCACTTTTCCGTCTAGATGATTTTCCGCCATGCACGACGCGATGTGCGCGTGGTGATGCTGCACGCCAATCAATTGCACCGCTTCTTGACCTAACGCCCATTTCGTCGAGAAATAATCGGGATGAAGATCGTACGCAATCACCCTCGGATGCATTTCCAAAATCCGTTGCAGGTGTTGCACCGCCTCTTCAAAAAAGCCATAGCTCTCCAGATTTTCCAAGTCGCCGATGTGCTGGCTAAGAAAGGCCTCGCTGCCTCGCACCACGCAAATGGTGTTCTTCAGTTCTCCGCCGACTGCCAGAATCGGCTCAGACTCGTGTTCCAGCGCCACCGGTACCGGCACAAATCCACGAGAACGCCGCAGAATTTGCGTTCGCCCCGCCGCCAGCCGAACCACCGAATCGTCGCAGCGCCGCAGTATCTCGCGGTTGTGTACCAGGTACGCGTCCGCGATCCCGTGAAGCCGCCGTACCGCTTCCTGATTGTCGATGGCGATCGGCTCCTCACTCAGATTCGCGCTGGTCATCACCAATGCATCGTTTTTTCCACTGGCGAAAAGCAGGTGATGTACCGGCGTGTACGGCAGAAAAACACCCAAGAACCGGTTGCGCGGCGCGATTCCCTCCGGCAGCCCGCAATCCACTTTGCGCGGCAGCAACACGATCGGCCGCTCAATCGACAGCAGTAGCCTGCGTGCCGCGTCGTCGGCATAGCAGAAACGGTCCACATCTTCGATGCGCCGCAGCATCACTGCGAACGGCTTTTCGATTCGCCGCTTCCGCTCCCGCAACGTGTTTACGGCCGTTTCCGACAATGCATTGCAAGCTAAATGAAATCCGCCCAGCCCCTTGACCGCTACGATCCGGTCTTCTCCCAGCAGTCGCGCGGCTTCGCGAAACGGTTCCGCAACATTAATTCGTGCGCCTTCGTTGTCCCACAGTTGCACTTCTGGCCCGCAGTCCCAGCAAGCATTGGGCTGCGCGTGGAATCGGCGGTTCGCGGGGTCGTCGTATTCCGCCTGGCAAGCCGCGCACATCTGGAACGAAGCCATCGAGGTCCGCGCGCGGTCATAGGGAATGTCCCGAATAATCGTGAAGCGTGGCCCGCAATTCGTGCAGTTGATGAATGGGTACCGGAAACGCCGGTCTCGCGGATTCATCATTTCACGCAGGCAATCGTTGCAAACCACCACATCCGGCGATATCAGCGCCTTGGGCGCGGTGTCCATACGGCTCGGTACGATGCGGAAAGCCGTTTCCGCCTGCGTTTCGCTGTCTCGCTCTGCCAGTGAAGTAATCTTCGCCAATGGCGGAATTTCCGCCGGCAGCCGCTCTAGAAAAAGCTCCAGACGGTGGGGCTCGCCCTGCACTTCAATGGTTACGCCTGCGGGTGTGTTTGCGATGAAGCCGGTGAGGTTGCACTCTTGCGCCAGCCGGTACACGAATGGACGGAAACCCACCCCCTGCACGATTCCCGTGACGTCGATGGCTTTTCGCGCCACCACCGCTCGCGTCGTTTCGTCCATTCAGCGATTATCGCAGAGTATTCAGGAATTAATAGCGGTCGCGGCCGGCTGAGATTTTTGCTGGAGTGCATTCAGCCAACCCAGCCATTTGTCGAATCCTTCGCCGGTTTTCGAAGACAACGCGATGTACTCGATTTCCGGATGTACCTTGCGCGCGTTTTCCAGCGCCAAGTCCGGCTTGAAATCCACGTACGGCAGCAAGTCCGTTTTCGTCAGGATCATCAACGAGGCCCGATGGAATATCCCCGGGTACTTCAACGGCTTATCCTCGCCCTCGGTCACGCTCAGCAGCACGATTTTCGCCGCTTCCCCTAAATCGTAACTGGAAGGACAAACCAGGTTACCGACATTTTCCACCAGCAACAGTCCAGGCCCGCGAAATCCCATCTCCGCCAAATGACGATCAATCATCCGCGCGTCCAGGTGGCACGTTCCACCCGTCACGATCTGCCGCACCGGAAAGCCGTAGCGCGACAATCTCTTCGCGTCGTTGTCTGTTTGCACGTCCCCCGTCAGCACCGCTACAGGCTGGCCTGCGGGCAGCGAGGCTAGCGTCTTCTCCAGCAGCGCGGTCTTCCCGGAGCCGGGCGAGCTGATCAGATTCACGCACAAAATGTTTTGCTCGCGGTAACGCTGCCGCAATTCCGCAGCCAGGCGGTCATTTTCGCTCAGAACTTTCTTCTCTACGGCTTCGCGCATGGCTCCTCCAACTCCAGGTAAGCAATATCCAGTTCCGTCCCGCCGATACACGTAGAGCGGTCAGAACCGCACTTCGGACATGCCGGAAATTCCAGCTCCGGCACCGGAAACTCTTCCTCACATGCCAGGCATTTGTACCGCCGCGGGCACCACTCCACTACCAATTTCACGTGCTCCCATTCTGTATCGCTGGTGATCGCTTCAAACGCAAAGTCCAGCGCGTCCTTATCCACCGCCGCCATTTCGCCAATCCGCACGCCAACCGCCATCACTTGCGCGCCTGGATGCCGTTGCGCTTCGGCCGCCACGCATTCCAGAATCGAGGATGCAATTCCCACTTCGTGCACTGAAGTCCTCAACAGATCCGCGGCAGTTGATCCCCCGCCAGCATATCCACAATCCGTGTCGTTCCCAAGGGTGTCCGCATCACCACCATGTGCCGATGATCCGTCGTCACGCGCCCGATGATTGCCGCATCCTTCCCCAACGGGTGGCTCTGCAGCGCTCGCAACGCATTCTGCTCCTCGGCTGCCCCAACAATGGCTACCAGTTTCCCTTCATTTGCGACATATAAAGGGTCCAGTCCCAGCATTTCGCACGCCCCGCGCACTTCCTCACGCACCGGAATGGCCGTCTCGTCCAGTTCCATCCCAACTCCCGAACTGGCCGCAATCTCATTCAGTGTGCTGGACAGGCCCCCGCGAGTGGGATCCCGTAGGCACCGCACTTCCTTCGTCGATTCCAGCAATTGCGCCACCAAGGTATGCAGTGCCGCGGAATCGCTGGTCACCTGCGTTTCGAATTGCAATCCCTCGCGTTCCGCAAGTATCGCGATCCCGTGATCGCCCAGGAAACCGCTAACCAGGATCGCATCCCCGGCTCGAGCCTGGCTCGCCGAAAGGGCAATGCCATCGCGCACGCGTCCAATTCCTGTGGTATTGATGAACAGTCCGTCCGCGCTGCCTCTCTCCACCACTTTTGTATCGCCAGTGATAATTGGCACACCCGCATTCGCAGCGGCTTGCTGCATCGAACCGACGACCCGCTTCAATGTCTCAATTGGCAATCCCTCTTCCAGAATGAACGCCGCACTCAGCCACAGCGGCACCGCCCCACCCATGGCCAGATCATTGATCGTCCCGTGAACCGCCAACGATCCAATATCCCCGCCTCGAAAAAATAAAGGTTTCACCACAAACGAATCCGTGCTGACCGCCAGCTTCGTTCCATCCACAGACACGGTGGCCTGGTCTTCCAGTCGATACAGAACCGCATTCCCCAGTGCCGGCAGAAATATTTCTCGCAGCAAATCGGCGCTAAGTTTCCCCCCGCTGCCATGACCCAGCAGAATCCGCTCGCCCGCAGGCAGCGGCACTGGACAGGACAACCCCGTCAGATCCTTGCGCTCCTCGCTGCTCACTTTTTCAGAGTGTGACCAGGTGGCGTTTGTATTGGTAATATGCGGCACACGCACCTTCTGATGAAACCATCGGCGCTCCCAATGGCTTTGCCGGCGTACACCGCGTTCCGAACGCCGTGCAATCCGTCGGCTTCTTATGCCCCAGCAGCACTTCCGCGCTAATGCATTCCTCAGGCTCTTGCGCGCTGATATCCGCCAGATCGAACAAGCGCTCCGCATCAAACGCCGCGTACTTCTCTCTCAGGAATAATCCGCTCTCGGGTATCGACCCAATTCCACGCCACTTGCGATCCGCGGTTTCGAACACCCGCGCCACTGCCTGTTGCGCCGGCAGATTTCCTTCGTACTGCACGGACCGCACATACTGATTCTCCAGTTCCGCGCGGCCTTCCTCTAGTTGGATCACCAGCATGCGAATCGCTTCCAGCAAATCCACCGGCTCAAATCCGCCCACCACCATCGGCACCCGGAATTCGCGCACCAGCTCTTCATAGGCCCGGCAACCCACCACGGTGCACACGTGCCCCGGCGCGATGAATCCCTGCACCCGGTTTTTCGGAGAGCTCAGCAGCGCCCGTATCGCCGGTGGCACCAATACATGCGACACCAGCAAACTGAAATTCTTCAGTCCCAATCGCTCTGCTTGCAATACCGCCATCGCATGCGCCGGAGCCGTGGTCTCAAATCCAATTGCAAAGAACACCACTTTGCGCCCCGGCAAGGTGCGCGCCAGATTCACCGCGTCCGTCGGCGAATAGACGATGCGCACATCCCCGCCTTCCGCCTTCACGTGGAACAAATCCGTCTCGGACCCCGGCACCCGCAGCATGTCTCCGTACGACACCAGCGTTACCTCTGGACGCCCCGCCAGATTTATCGCCCGATCGATCATTTCCAGGGGAGTTACGCACACCGGACAGCCCGGCCCATGCACCAATTCCACGCTGTCGCCCAGCAGCTCATCAATTCCATAACGCACCAGCGTATGCGTTTGCCCGCCACAAATTTCCATCAACACCCAGCGCCGCGACGATCGCCGCCGGATTTCTCCAGCCAGTGCGCGCGCAATCCGCGCATCCCGATATTCGTCCAGATACTTCACGATTCCAGGTCCTTCACTATTCCGGCGGCTTCAGCTTCACGACTCCGCCGGTGCAGCACCGTCCGGCGCCAATTCTTCTGCCAATAAGCCCATGGTTTCCAGCAGCGCGTACGTTCGTTCCGCTTCGTCTTTATCTACCACGCTGATCGCGAATCCCACGTGCACCATCACGTAGTCGCCTTCTTTCGCTTCCGGCACAAAATCCAGGCACGCCTGTCGAGTGATCCCGCCAAACTGCACGCGACCGCAACGAATCCCGTCCTTTTCTTCGATGCCAGCGATTTTACCCGGGATTGCCAGACACATAGGAAGCCTTTCCTGAGGCACACTCTCAGACTACGTGTTCTTCCCACCAAATGAAAGGGGCCGCCGACCCACGTCGTCGCCCATCAGCACGTTGCCGACGCCGAGCACTCCAATCCGCAATCCACTTGTCATGAAGTCGGAGCCTTCTTCTGCCTTAGATATTCCCCAAACGCCGCATCGTCCACGGCGATGTGATTCAGCAGCCAGTCCCGCAATTCCAAAATAAGCTGTAAGCTCGGGGCCTTTTCCCCACGCACAATGTTCTCGCGCATCTCCCGCACCTTCTTCATCAGCAGCGTGTGCTCCTGCAGATGCTCCTCATAACCCGGATAACTGTTCAGCCGCATGATCAGTTGCTCCGAGAGAAAGTGCATGTCGGAGAATTCGATGAATTGTTCCAGCAGGTGGCGCGTGGGAGAAAAATCCCCGCCTTTGGCAATCGCCTCCGAAAGTGAATCCAGCAACTGCATCTGCAACTCGTGCTCGGCATCAATGCTTTTTTCGCCAACCTTCAGTGGCGCGGAGCTCAATGTATCGTGCATGACTCCCCCTTTCAGGAAAAACGAATGACTTCCTTTCTTCAGGATCGAATGTATGAATGGCGCAGGCCAGGCACGGATCGAACGAGTGCACCGTGCGCAACACTTCCAGCGGGCGTTCCGCATCGGCCACCGGGTTGCCCAACAGCGACGCTTCGTACGGTCCATGCGCGCCATTTTCGTCCCTCGGCCCGGCATTCCACGTCGTCGGCACCGGTGTCACCTGTTTTGCGATATGGCGGACACCCATTTGATTGCTTCGCCCGCCCACTTCTGACTCAGCTTATGCCCTTGCGCGAACCCGATCAATACCTGTGCCAACCGCCCCACTTGCATCGCATGCCCTTCACCTCTTCCCACCCACAAAACACCCTTGATTCCTCGTCTCGTTCCTCCGTCCTGTGTTATCGTCCCCTTTCCGAAATGTTTTCCCAGCGCACGAATTGGAAACTCACTCCCAACCATTACACCCAAGCCCTCGAGGCCATCCGTTCCTCCGGGCAAAAGCTCATTGACCTGACCGTTTCCAATCCCACCGACTGCGGTCTGCAATATGACTCCGCAGCAATCCTGGCGGCCTTTCAGGATCCCCGTTCGTTGACCTACGAACCCACCGCCAAAGGCCTGTTGGCCGCTCGCCAGGAAGTCGCCCGCTATTACCTGGACGACCATTCCGAAACCGTTGATCCTCAATCCCTCGTGCTGACTACCAGTACGAGCGAAGCCTACTCCTACGTGTTCCGCCTGCTCTGTAATCCCCACGACGAGGTCCTCGTCCCTAAGCCCAGCTATCCTCTTTTTGATTTTCTCGCCGACCTGCACGACGTCACCCTGATCCCTTACCTGCTGCAATACGCGCAGGGCTGGTTTATCGATTTCGATTCCGTGATTCGCGCACTCACCCCGCGCACTCGTGCCATCCTGCTGGTGCATCCCAACAATCCCACCGGCTCGTTCGTCAAATCCGATGAGCTCGCTCGTCTCAACACCCTGTGCCTCCAACGCAATCTCGCCCTCATTGTCGACGAGGTCTTCCTTGATTACCCGCTCTGCGCCAAGCCTCGAAAGTCCCTCGTTGCCAACCACGATGCGCTCACCTTTACCCTTAGCGGCCTTTCCAAAATCTCGGCACTCCCACAAATGAAAGTCGCATGGGTCGCCACTACCGGCCCCGAAACACTCGTTCGGCCCGCCTTGGACCGCCTCGAAATCATTGCGGACACCTATCTGTCTCTCAGTTCGCCCGCGCAGTGGGCCTTTCCCTCGCTTCTCGCCCAACGCCGTTCCTTGCAGCCGCAAATCCTCTCGCGCATCCGGCAGAACTGGTCTCACCTGAAGTCCGCGCTCGCTTCCCAACATCCTTTCGAGCTCTTCGATACCGAAGGCGGTTGGTACGCCGTCCTGCGCGTCGATGGCGATCATCCCGACGAACACTTGGCCATCTCCCTCATGCAAAACGCCCATGTCCTTGTGCATCCCGGCCATTTTTATGATTTCCCTTCGGAAGGCCATCTCGTGGTCAGCCTGCTGCCACAGCAAAGCGACTTTCAGCAGGGTATTGCCGCTCTACTCGATCACCTGAAATAACATTCCGCGCCTTCCCCTACGCATCCAGTGTCCCGGCGGGGGAGTCGTCCCAGCATTAAATTGGCAAAAGGATTAGGTCCGGACCTTTGTCAAGCGCGAGGGTCTAACTCCACCTGGTACCCAAACTTCCCATCGGGCAGCTCGCTCATGCTAACGATTCGCCCGCACATTTCTATTTCGCTCAGCGGGTTTCCCGAAATCTCTGGCGGCACGCGGATTCGCATCGTCAACCGCAAACCGGTTTGCAACTTCAGCGTCGTGCTCAAAATAAACTGCTCGGCGGAAATGCCTAGCGTTTCGCCCCGGTGTTCCAGAGTGGCTGCGCCCACACGAAAGCGCACCGGCAATCGGGAGTCCCGGAGTCCGCCCAGGTCGTCGGAGAAAATCGGCATTCTGCCAGGATAGCGACGCGGGTCACATCAGGCAGTGATTCTCATCACGCTGTAACCCGCGCATTGCAGAATCCTTCCAACAAGCTGGGCCTATTGTTCTTACGACTTTTTCCTGTCCATCCTGTTCGGCCACGTGTTCACCCAGCAGGGCCGATCCCTCTCAATCGATTGTGTCCTCTGTGGTGAACCGCACGCCTTCGATGTACTCTACCCTGGCCTCAAGAGGGCACCGTGTTGCCGCCGCAATTTCGCTTCCGGCGTATCCCGAGCGCAGCCCTGCTCTGCCTCGTCCCCGTAGTTCTCTGCGTAGCAGCTCAGGACGCTAACGCCCCTCAACTCAAGTTTATTCGCGAATTTTCCAGTGCCGCTGCCGTCTCTCGGGAAGCTCACCCCGTTTTGAATCGCAGCGTCGACATCATTGCCGGTCCGGCCGGCGACCATCCTACCATCGATCATTTAGTCGCCCCCTACGCGGTCACCACCGACCACAAGCAGCGCGTTTTTGTCACCGATCCTCAAGCGGGCGTCCTGCACATTTTCGACTTCGCGCAATCCAGATATTCCATGCTCGGCGGGCGCGCCAGCCACCTTAAGTCCCCCACCGGCGTGACCGTCGATCATGACGGCAACATCTACGTTACCGATCCCGTCGTCGTCGCGGTGGCCGTCTACGACGCCCGTGGAAAATTCCTCCATTACCTCGGCAAGCTCGCCGGTGCCGAATCCTATTTCCAGTTTCCAAAGGGAATCGCCATCCACGAACCCACAGGACACATCTACGTCTGCGATTCCCGCCGCCACATGATTCTGCTTCTCGACAAGAAGGGCCGCATCCTTGCCCACATTGGCAAACGCTGGGGTGGCAAAGGCCCGGGCGAGTTCCGTTATCCCTCGCAAATCGCCATTTCTGGCAACGAACTCTTCGTCCTCGATCAAGCCAATTCCCGACTGCAACTCCTCGATCTCGCTGGACATTTTCGCCGCGAAATCAAACTCCCTGAAGTCAGCGCCGACGCGGGTCTGGCCTTGGACGATTCCAAAAACATTTACATCAGCGATCCCCAGTTCAGTGTCATCAACGTCTTTGCCTACGATGGCCACCTTCTCTACAAGTTCGGCCGCAATGGTTCCCAGCCGGCTGAGTTCGACGCACCCTCCGGGCTGTGGATCGACTCGGTCAAAAATCTCTATGTCGCAGACACCAAAAATAAGCGCATCCAGCAATTCCAAATCGAACCCCACCCTACCCCTTGAGTCCAATCGCGCGATCAACCCCGCCCGGTGCCCGCATTTGGTTCGCCGCAATGTCCAAGAGACCTTAGTACTTGCGTCCCAGCTGGCCCTATTCGTCACTAACCCATTCGCACCGTCCTATTGACGATTCCACTCACCCCATTAATCATGGAATGAGATATGTCCAACACTGACCTCAAGGGTATGGAGAAGCGCCTCAGCCGTCGCGCCAGGATGTCCCGGATGTTTCGCGTGCGCCCCTCGGATCCCGAGCTTGAACATTTTGAAGAGCTCCCGGTTAGCATTAACGTGTCCAAACAAGGCATCTACTTCCACACCCATCGCTCGGACTACTACAAGGGCATGCGCTTGTTCATCACCTTCCCATTCACGTTTGCGCAGGACCCCCTCAAGTGCGAATACCTCGCCGAAGTCATGCGCGTCGAAAAGCTCGCCGACGACCGCGTCGGTGTCGCCGTCCGCTTACTCATGACCGTATAACTTGTCCGGCGTTTTAGTTCAATCGCGTGCGCTAGCCCAGCTAGCTCAGAGGGAAAACCACTATCTTCTATAGTTGGGGCATTTCGATTTGATTCACTTCACGCTGACTCAGTATAGTCTTCCTCGCCTGGCCGGACGTGTCCATCCTTCGCCGTATCGATCACCGCAAGAACCTTATGTGTCCCGGTGCAGAATACGAAGTAAGGCCCCGGAAACTCCGTCGCCCGTTCCTTCATTCGCTCGCAAGCAGCTCCCAATCCTTCCATCGCCTCCAGCCATAGCGCCTTGTCGGGCGAACCGGCAAAGATGTCGTACGTGGGAATCTTCATATCGACACCCAATTCTGCTCCCGGCTTTTCGGAGAGTCCCAAACATAAGTCAGATGGAATTCTGCTGTCAAATGACCGCGCGGAAACCGCTGCTAAACGAAAGGCCCTTCCAATACTCCATGCGTCTGCCCATGTTGCCGGACTGAGAATGCGATAGACCGTCCATCGGGCGAGATTGTCGGGCCGCCAAAGACTCGTGCTCCCTGACCGCTCCACAACTCCGTTCCAGTTCCGTCGTTGGCGAGCTTCCATATACTCTCGCTCGTACCAGTCGCAGAAACATACAGAAGATAATCTGGACCCAGTCGCGGGGAGAACCCAGTGCTGGTCGTCAGCGAGATTCGAGCAGCCGGCGACTCCTCGGCAGGTGAATCAGCGATCCGCATGCGCCAGAGTGTTGTCTTCGGGCTTGCGAGCGTGGCAACTAAACGTCGGCCATCAGCGCTGGCCGCCAGCGACGTGTACCGGTCAACCCCAGAGGTTAGCCGGTGGGGAATGCGGCGCTCGACGTCCGTGCTATAAAGCCACGGCCCCGAACCATCGGCATCGTTTGCGAGGTACAGCAGCGTCCGCCGATCCAATAGGACCGGATGAGTTACGCGCCCATCGTGCGACGTGATCCGTTCGGGGGTTCCGCCGCTGGGAGTGATGCGCCACATGTCCAATTTGTCCGGCAGGGAACCCTGAACAAAGTAGATGAACGCGCCGTCGGGCGCCCACAACGGAAAGTGACAGTGGAGACCGGCAGGCGCAGTGAAGATGGGCCGAGCCTCCGATCGCCGGCTTCCGTCTGATACGAACAGTGGGTCTCCGGGTCCGGGCGTGGTAGGCGAGTCGGGATCCGTCGTGCGACCAGTCATACTCTGCCACGCCTTCGAGGTACGGCTTCGGTGACCCACCCAGAGTTGGCACGGCCCAGATACTGATGTCGCCGCCGCCGGAGCCGTTTTGCTTGCGAACCCAAAACGTGACAAACGCGCCATCGGGCGAAAAGCCTAGAGTACGGATCGACGGATTGACGAGTTCCGGCGCGTTCCCACGAGTCAAGTTGTGGAACTGTCCAGAACCGATCTGCGTAACCCAGACGTCCATGCGTCCGTCCCGGTCCGACAGAAACGCCACAAACTGACCGTCGCGGGACACCGCAGCATCCTGTTCCACTCCATCAAAGTCCGTGACGGTCTGAATCCGCGCGTCGGCGATCGGGTTTCGCAAAAAATGCTCCTACTCCGAATCCAGATGCCTGCGCCAATCGCCAGGACGACTCCGGCCGCTGCCAGCGGCAAAACGAACCCCCATCTGATTGGAGACGTCGGTATCGCAGTGCGTGGGGCCGCAGGAGGATTAGGCGAGGGACCCTCGTTTCCGTTCTCCTGCGCTGCTCGAAGATTCCGGCCACGCGCCCAAGCACCTAACTCCGCCCGGAAAGCGTAGACCGAGCCCATCCTGTCGTGCAGATGCCGGTGAACAGGCATTCCCTCCCGCTTCTCCCACCGCTGGACTGTCGTCACGTCGCGGTTGAGGTAGGCCGCGATTTCCTTCCACGAATCCAGGCGGTCTTCGCTAGGTTTTAAGGATGGCGGTGTCCCAAGGGATGAGTCTCCCATGCGCTCTCCTAATTGGTCCGCGGTTGGTCGGGAGCAGCCCGGATTGTAACGTCCGCCGCAGGAGGCGGCAAGACACAGCATTCGGCGGCAAATAGCGGCACTGCTGCAATTCTGTGCCTTGCCGTTTGACGATGCCCACCAGGTTGTCCGAAGGTATCCAAACGTCTTAAGTGGAAAAAGCCGTGAGTCTCAAAATCTCGGAGGTCTTTCATGAACAGCAAAGCATTCTCGAGGGTGGTACGCATCATCGCGGTCCTGGTTTTTGCGGCAGGCACCAGCACTCAGGCTCAAGCTCCGACGCCCAAGCACTTGAGCGGTGTAATCAACGACTATACGCCGATATCGGGTACGACCGCGTGGGAAGTTCGCGGCCCGTGGACCCTGAAGTTGAAAGGAGAATCCGGCCCGGCCGATTTCTCGGCGGCTGTGACCATGGAGTTGTCCGTCCTTGGACAGAGCGCTGCAACCGTCTCGGCGGTTACCCTAACTCAGCATACCCACCACATTAGAATGAACGACGCTACTGTCACCAGCTTTGAGACAATCGAGGCCAGCGGCTGCCCTACGTTCAGCCCTGCTACCAGCGGCCCCGTTCTGGTGGTGAGCGGTCCAGCCACCGTGACGGCGAACGGACAAACAGACACACCGTTCGCGCCAGAGGGCCAGCCCTCGCAGTTGACGCTGTGTCTCAGCGGAGGAACCGGCGTGCCATATGCCAACATCACACTGCAATTCGGGTCGCCTGCCTCAAAGCATTTCGGGTCCCAGGCCATCCACGGCGTCGCTCGCATCCCTCGTAAGTCAGACGAAGGGTATGGAGAGAAATACTAGGTATCTCAGCGTCTCGAAGGCCTAGTTCCCGCTGCGGAATCGTTTGGCTCAGAGACTCGCAGTACGTATCCCACAGCATCGATCGCGGGCACTGGCGCCGGCTGAGCGTGCCGCATTCTCAATGGATCTCCTCCAGCTAGGACTTGAGCGAGACGCGTGGATTAGGGCTTGCCCGTCGAAACGTTGACGAAAAATGGTTGCAGGGCATATTTGCAAGCGTTCCACGGGAGCGTTTCCCCAAGACCAACCAGCAACGGAATGAAACCGCGCTGGTTCGCGCTTCGCAGGTTGTCACGGATTAGCCGCAGAGGTATTCGCCTGCGGCCGGCCGCTTCTTCTATAGGTTGCGTTCAACCGCTCTGGATGCTTTCAAACTGGGCACTCAACCGCTTTCCAATCCGCAGGTAGAAAACTTACCGGCCAGAAATGCGGTGCTGGGGTGTCAAATTCGAATGCAATCAAATAGCGCCCCTGGTCTGTTGCCTCTACCCGCAAAACCCGGCCGTTTCTCACCGTTTCCGTCTTCAAGTTACACAGCGAGATTTGCTGCCCCCGCGCCATCTCCAGGCCAATGTCCAGCAGCCCTCCATGCGCGTTCACCACCTGCGTTTGCGCCTGAATGGTGATCTTCCGGCCGTCGGGCAACAATGCGGACAGCAACACCGCAACCCGTAGCACCACTCGCTCGCTTCTACGCCGGTTGCGGCCCTCCTCCACTGCCGCACGTCCCGCCGATCTCGCCTTATCTGAATCGTCGTACATATTGCCCCAATCTTCGCAACGATCGGTATCGCTGGAGTTCCCAACATCCCGTCACTAGTCCCAGCCCAGCTATAGGCGCCCCAAAGATCAGGTAAACGTCACGGTACCATTCAGATTGCACGATCGAGTCGTGGATCAAGTAAAAGCCAAACACCACGAGCACAGCCGGCAGGACGATCCCTGGATTGTTCCCTTTTCCCATAGTAGCCAGGCCGCTTTCTGAGATAGGTTTAAGGTCGCGTCGACTCCTCTATTATGCCGATGATCTTGTGTGACGTATCTTGATAATTAGAATTTGATTGTTCAAGGGTAACTACTATACATACCTTAATGTAAACCCCTAGACGATTATATCTGCTACTAACTCATTGCGGATCTTCGTCTTATGAGGGGGGCGGGTTGGCCATTTTGGAACGACATTCTGTGTCTGCACGTGGAAATCTCGCAGAGTTACGCTTTTCGGAACTTGAGCGGCTGCTGCATGTCTGAGCATTCAAATCTCGCAGCCGCCTACCACAGCCATTCGAGCGCACTGACGAATGTACCGTATCTATACACATATATTATATTACCGATATAGTAAAATATTGGTATACTGGATTTATGTGTAACGCAACATCATCCGACCCCCTCGAGCCTCGTCGCCCAACGTTGCCTATGTCCCGCAAGTCCAATCATTCCCACACTTACGCGAATACTGGGGGGTGGGGGGGGCGCCCATCGCTCCCTAATATGTATTCGATTGCTTACAAATGTCCCTCACTTCCGGAATGTCGGCGCTCGGACGTTCCGCGTTCTACCCCGGCCCGGGTTTTTCCGCCGCATACAACAATCGAAGCAGCCGCCGTTCGCTGCACAACCGGTGTACCGTCACCAAAAATTCCTGGAGTCCACGGAAATTCTTTTCGGTTTCGATCGCCTGCAACGCTTCGGCGCGTTTGTCGCGGGCCTCCCGCCAGCGCTGGGCGATTTGCGCCGCGGCCGCGCTGCTGTCGCTCACGCTGAGCACCCCGAATCCGGCTTCTTGCAGCAACCGTTCGTTCTCTCCGGGAGGACTGAACAGATAGTAGCCAATGGAACTCCGCGCAGCGAGTTCCTGGTGCGACACCACACCGCCGATGACCAGCGCATCGCTGAACAGAAAGCGCGCCCCCGGCTTCAGCACGCGAAACAGTTCTCGGAGCAGCGCGGCACGTCCGGGAATATGGCACAGCACGTCGTTGGAAAAGGCTGCGTCGAACGAGCCATCGGCAAGTGGCAGCTCTTGGGAGGCGTCGGCAACCTGGAATTGAGCTTGCGCCGACAGGTTCTGCGCAGCAGCCAGACGATTGGCGTTGTGAATACCTGGCCCATTCACGTCGAGACCAACGATGCGGCAACCGATTGTCGCGGCAACCTGCAACGCGTAGCGCCCCGAGCCGCAGCCGATTTCCAGCACGTTGCAACTGCGCGTAAGCTGCAGTGTCCGCGGGATTTCGTTGGATTCCCGGGTGGTGGCCCAGCCCGTCTGGCCCAGATCTTCGCCATACGTTTCCGTGCGCACCTGGCGATACACCTCGGCGTCGTAGTGGCCGTACGCGTTGTCGTAAAGATCGACGGCGGCGGACATGGGCATCCATTCTCTACGAAATCCAAAAATAAAAAAGCAAAAACACGCAGCCCCAACTGCGGATTTCCGATTTACTTCGCTGTGGACTCTGCCTTCATGCCCGATAAAATCATGAGCTATGTCCAACCCCGCGGTAACCAGCGCGTCGCTCAACGTCGCCATCACTCCGGAACATTTGTTGCTCGCCGTCGACCTTATGGGAACGCTGGTGTTTGCAGTCGAGGGCGCAATGGCCGCGGTCGATGGCAATTTGGACCTGATCGGAATCATGACGCTGGCGTTCGCCACGGCTTTAGGAGGCGGCATTGTGCGCGACGTTTTGCTGGGCACGCTGCCGCCGGCAGCGTTGCGCGACTGGCGTTATCCCACGATTGTGTTGACCACCGCGATTCTGGTGTTCTTCCTGCATCAGTTCGTGCGCGAGATTCCTGCATCGACCATCCAGATTCTAGATGCGGCGGGATTGGCCATCTTCGCCATCGCTGGAACGCAGAAAGCGCTGCTGTACAAGATGAACCCGCTGGTCGCGGTGTTGCTGGGAACGATCACCGGAGTTGGCGGAGGAACGATTCGCGACGTGTTGCTGAACCAGGTCCCGAAAGTGCTGCAGTTTGAGATTTACGCCAGCGCCGCAATGGTCGGATCCGCTTGCATGGGGCGTTTAGCAAGATACGCGTCTCGGCCAGTTGGGCCGCGGGATTTGGCGCCTTTGTGTGCTTCTCGCTGCGGGTGGTTAGTTTGTGGAAGCATTGGCACCTGCCCCGCACGTTTAGCCTGTAACCATACTCGTGACCATAAAAGATTGGTGCGCTGCCGCGCCGCGGATGTAGTATTTAGCCATCGGCCGTTAACTAACGCGGTCCCGTGGGTGTAGTCATGAAGTGCTCTCTGGTTGTGCCAATCGTTCATTGCGCTTTGCTTACTGTTTTGTCTGCCGCAGCGGTTGCGGGTCAGCTGGCTCCGGGTCTGCAGACCAACGGGCAATACAATGGCGGGTTAAACGTTGGTACGGAGAACATGTTTGTTTATGCGGCGGTGGAGATTGAGGTGAAAGGGCCAAGCGGACAGCCGATTCCTGGACCGGTTTATGTATCGCTGCTGAAGGTCAATGGGCAAGTGTTCATGACCACGATGGCCAAAGGCGGGAAAGCTACATTCAGCAATGTGCCAAAAAGCGAGTTGACCGCGGAAGTGGTGGCGTCGGGATACGAGACCGCGAAGAAATCATTCGAGGTGTTGGACAAAAGCGAAGTGAAGGTGAAGATTGACCTGCAGCCGATGACGGACAAAGAAGTGGCCGCATCGGATCGTGGAATCTCGGCACTCCCTCCGAAGGCGCAAAAGGACATCGGGCGGGCACTGGAAGCGTTGCGCGCCAATAAACCGGTGGACGCTCGCCAACATCTGGAAGCCGTGCAGCGGGACGCCCCCAACAGCGCGGAAGTGGAGTATCTGTTTGGCGTGTATGCATCGCAGATGGGCGACATGAAGTTGGCGCAGTCTTATTGGATGCGCGCGTTGGAACTCAACCCGAATCACTTGAGTTCGCTGCTGGGGGTGAGCCAAGCCCTGCTGCACCAGCGGGAGGCGGCGGAGGCCAGCCCGTACCTGCAGCGAGCCATGGAGATTGAGCCATCGTCGTGGCGCGCGCACATGCTGATGGCCGAGGCGGACTTGTTCCAGAAGAAATACCCGGATGCCGTGAAAGAAGCGGAACGCGCGACGGAGTTGGGCCATGAACGCGCGGCGTCGGTGCAGCCACTGCTGGCGCATGCGTTGTACGAGACTGGAGAAAAAGATCGTGCGCTCCAGCTATTGCAAGGTTACATCAAGGCGCATCCGCAAGACGCCAACGCCGCGAACCTGCTGGAGCGATTGCAAAAGCCTGCGACGGTTGCCGCAGCCGCGCCCGGGGCGGCGACTGGCGAGAACAGCGACGTGTCTTCTACCGCGGACACCTCTTTGCCTATCGCGTCCAATTGGTTGCCCCCCGACGTAGACGAGAAAATTCCTCCGGTGGAACCGGGAGCGACTTGCTCTTTGCCGGAGGTGCTGGACAAGGCGGGAGCACAGTTGGTTGCGTTCGTTCACGATGTGGACCGGTTCACGGCGACGGAACAGCTGACGCACGAATCCATCAACAAATATGGAATCGCGGCGGCGCCGGAAAAACGGAAATTCGACTACGTGGTTTCCATTGAGGAAATTCGCCACGGATATTTGGGCGTGACCGAATTTCGCGATGGCGGCGGAGCCCAGGGCGAATTCCCCGACGGAATCGTCACCAATGGCCTGCCCGCGCTGGTGCTGGTATTTCATCCTTTTTATGCGGACAATTACGAGATGACCTGCGAAGGTTTGGCTCGCATGAGCAGCGGGCTGGCTTGGCAAGTGCATTTCCGGCAAAAACCCGGCAAGCCGAACGAAATTCAGTCGTATCAGACCGGGATAAACGGTCCCTCTTTTCCGGTGGCGTTGAAGGGCCGGGCGTGGATTTCCGCGGACAATTATCAAGTTGTGCGGATGGAAACGGATATGGTTGCGCCCATGCCGCAGATCCGGTTGCTTGCCGAGCACACCGACATCGAGTATGGTCCGGTGAATTTCCGCAGAGACAATGTGAACCTGTGGTTGCCGCACAGCGCCGAGGTGTACTTCGCGTGGCGTGGCAAGCAGATGCACCGGCGGCACAGCTTCACCAATTACCTGCTGTTTGGAGTGGACGAGAACCAGCGCATTGCTACGCCCAAAAATGCAGAAGCGCCAGCCGACACGGCTCCCCCCGGCGCGGCGGTAAAACCCAGCGCGGAAGATCGAAACTAAAAGACGGCTCACCTGTACCACGAAACGCAATCAACTGCATAGGCACCGGTGTTTGTGCTTAATTTTTGGATGACTGCGCGGCCGGAACGAATTGAAAGCTGCGGATGATTACTTGCTGGTCAGAAGCCGGAGTGGTTCGGAAGCACCATAGATTTATGGCCAAGGGAATCGGCACCTGGGGAATCCGCGAGGTGTAATCGGGCGGCGCAAAAGTGATGGTCTGCAGAACGTTGGCAGTAGTGTCCATGGGCTGCAGTCCGCTCATAATCGTGCCGACGATTCGGGTGGAGGACCACTCGAAGCGCGCGGTGGTGAGCGTGGAACCGTTGGGATTGTAGGTGAAATTATCTTCCATGGGCCCGAGGCTTTTGTTACCGGTCGCAGGATAGAAGGTGAAATCGGCGTTGCACCCGTGACAAGTGTCGTTCCACTGGGAAAACTCGATATCGATTTCGTTTTCGGCATCAAGACCGACGCCCCCTCTGGCGCCATAATTGAACAGGCCGAGGACCGTGGATTTGTCCATCTTGTCGACAGCGCCTTCGATTTGCCACTGATACGTGCCGAAGCCGAGGTTCTCGGTGGTGAAAACCTCCGCAGCAGTATAGGTTCCGTCGCGATTGACGATGCGCAAATGCAAGTAGCCGTTGGAATCGATAGAAACGTTCGCGGGATCGCCTTTCACCACGCCGGCCATGCCGCCATTTGTAGGGATCCAATCGCGGCTCATCCAATGGATCGTGTTGGCGGGAACGTTTGCGGCGACAGTTGCCAGGTGAATGAGGGACACAAGGACGAGGGACAGCAGAAGAAGCATTAGTCCGAGATTTTTGTGCTTACGCATGAAATTTTTATACCACAGGTCAGAGTGAGAAGACGGTATCATTCATCACAGTCGGAATGTATGTCCTACAAAAAAAGCCCCGCAGGAAGCGGGGCTTTTTTTGTACAAGAGTTGAGCAGCGGCTACCAGTAGAACTTGAGAGCGAACTGGACCTGGCGAGCGTCGCCGGCGGCAGAAGGTTGACCCGCGGAGCAAGTGGTGCCGACCGTGGGATCGCAAAGTGGATTCACGGCGATGATGTTGGTGTGATTGAAAAGGTTGAAGACGTCGGCGATGAGGTCGACGCGATAGCGTTCGCCGAAATTGATGCCCTTGGAAAGCTGGGTATCGAACTGGAAAAACATGGGCATGCGGAATTTATCGCGGCCGAGCGTGCCAACACAGCCGAGTGGCGGAGTAATTCCAGGAACCGTGAACGGTTGTGCGGAATTGGTCCAGCACGTCGTGGGTAGGCCAAAGGAAACGCCGGGAATATATGGGGAAGTGGTGCCGCCGCCAAGGTTGGGCCGCGCCTCCGAAGAGCTGAGTTCCAAACGTGTGTCTTCACCGGAAATCACGTTGAACGGCAGGCCGGAAGAAACTTCCACCAGCGGAGCAAGAGTCCAGTTGCTGAGGAAGCTTTGCATGAAACCTTGTCCCGCGACGTGAGGGGAAGTCTGGAAGACGCCGCTGGTGACCCAGCGTTGCGGCTGATCGTTGATGGAATTGCCCTTCTCATATTGGGGAAAACGGCTGTCTTGCGGCTCCAGTGTGGACTGCAGGTCCGTGCCGTCATCGATCGAGTGCGACCAGGTATAACTGGACAGCAACTGGAAATGTTTGGTGAAGCGCTTTTCGAGATTGATGGTGAGCGCATTGTAGGTCGAGAACGCGTCGGATACCTGCGTGTCCACGCTGTTGTACGGCACGGGAACGCCGAAGCCGGTGGGGAAGCCAGCGGCAGCAGCGAGAGCGACTTGCGTGCCGTAACCGCCCGGAACAAGACCGGCGAAGGACGGGTTCGGACCGGAAGGACGAAAATAGTTGAAGAACGCGGGAGTGCCAACGAATTTACCGTTGAACGCGGCAAGTGCCGCCGGGCAACCGCCCAGAACGCCGAGAACGCCGGGAGCGCTGGTGGCGCTGACGGAAAGCCCGCAGGTGGTCGCCGTTGGGGCGATATTGCTAGTGGGAACAGCGACGGAGAGCGGGCTGGTAAAACCAAGGCCAGCGGCATCTGCGTATTCCAGGTTGGTGGTAAGCAATTGCGGATTGGTCGAGTTGACGTCGATGGGACGGAACAGATGGACGCCACGCGACCATTGATAGCCGGCGCTGAGTTTCCAGGAACCCCCCAGGACACGTTCGACAGTTAAGTTGGCCTGCTCCGCGTAGCCATCACGGAAATTACTTTTGACTGGGAGGGTGAAGGGAAGAATCGCCAAGGGGAAACCGGCAGTTAGGTAGTTTTGATCCGCGAAGAGCGAACCGGAAGCCAGCGGATTGAAACGTTGCTGATTTGGCTCGTAGTACATGCTGGGAAGAGCGTTGAGGACGCCCTGAAAGATCGAAGAAGCATTCAGGTTGAGCGGCGAATCGAGACCACCGCCACAGACCGTGGTGACCAGTCCACAGGCGGAAGGAGTGCCGCCCGCCGCAAGCAACTGCACGGAACGGCCGCCGTCTGCGGTGACGGAGTCAAACGCAATGGCCAGAAGCGGGTGATCATAGAAGAGACCGAAACCCGCGCGCACAACCGTCTTGCCGTCGCCCCAAGGATCCCAAGCAAGTCCGAAACGAGGAGCAATGTCTTTGTACTGGCGGGGAATGCCCTCTTGCACGCCGAGAGCCTGCTCGGCGGCAGCGTTGATGGCAGTGGCAGGAGCGAAGAGCGGAGTGATGTCCGGATCGTAGCGCAATCCGTAATTCAGAGTGAGCTTGTTGTTGACGCGCCAGGAATCCTGAGCGAAGAAACCAATCGGAATGTCGTCAAAGGGCTCGTTGGAATTGCCGATGCCTTGAATGAAGTCCGTAGGAATGCCGAGACCGTAAGCCTGGAGAGTGGTCGCACCCGGAAGGCTGAGGCTGCTGCCCGAGGGAAGCGTGACGCTGTTGGGCAGACCGAAGGTGCTTGTCGGAAGACCGCCGAAGTCAACGACGCCGCCAAAATCGAGCTCGAAGATTTGTTGTTTGGCGGAGCGCAATTGCAGCAGCGTGAAATCGGCGCCGACCTTGAACGTGTGGCGGCCGCGGACGATGGTGCCATTGTCGGCAAATTGGAAGCGACGCTCGATGCGATCGACGGTGGAGTAGGGTTCACGGCCGAAATAGGCGTAGCCGGGAATGTTCACGCCGACGTCGCTGCCGCCTTCGGAAGGAGAATAGCCAAAGTGAAGGCCGCGGCGAGCAAACTGGAAAGTAAATTCATTGTACGCAGAATCGCTGAGAACGGTGTCGTGCTCGAAAGTAGCGTTAACGTCGCGATAATGCTGTTCGCCGACGCGCGAGGCGGAGTTTTGGCCAAGGACCTGGTTCTGAGAAGTGGACTGGAGACCGGTTTCTTCCGAGGGAGAGACGCCGACCCGGAGGAATGAGTTGTTGCGATTGTTCCAGCGCTGGTCCAAGCGCGCCGACCAAAGGCTGGTTTTTTCCATGACCGGAAAATTGCCGCGAATGCTGTTGAGCGCTACGTAGGAAGCCGGCAGCGGTGCGACTCCTACTCCGAATGCGGAGCAGGTGAGCAAGTTCACGGTTGCTCCCGCGGGACAGGAAACCGGAATCGGGAATTGGGCACCGGGACCTGGGGTTAGGAGGCCACCGGTCAGGCCGGCGGCCACCGCGCCGTAGTCGAGACGGTTCAACGCAACGCTGGACGCGGAACCCATTAGAATGCCGTATTGCACGCCGAGTGTTTCATAGGCGGGAACACCAGAGGTGAGAAGGCTGTTCACGGCGCTGGCTTGCGCCGAGGTCAATTGAACGGGAAGCGGCCCCGAAGGAGTGGGAAGAGTCACGGGGACGAGATTGAAATTGTCTTCGCCAATGCTGGAGAAACCGGTTTCTTCGCGCTGGGTATATTCATACGAGAAAAAATAGAAAGTCTTGTCTTTTACGATGGGACCACCAATGGTCATGCCGGTCTGCACGCGAGTGTAGGCCTGCTTGATAGGGTCAAGGTCGCCGGTAGTGGGATCGACGTCGAAAGAGAAAGGATTGCGGGCCTGGAACGCACGGTTGCGGAGATAACCGAAAACATCGCCGTGAACCTCGTTGGTGCCACTCTTGGTAACGATGTTGACGACGCCGCCGGTAGCGTTGCCGTATTCGGCGTTGTAGTTGCTCAGGATCATCTGGAATTCCTGGACGGCTTCTTGAGAAACGGTAGAGCGAATGCCATCGATGGAGGCATCGACGGCGCTGGCGCTATCCACGCTGACCATGTTGCCACGGCCGCGAGCGCCGCTGATGCTGAGACCGCTGGTAGGAGCGGGCCCAATGGTGGGGGCGTTGTCGCGAGTAACCTGGGAATTAATTAAAGTGAAATTGACGTAATTGCGGCCATTGATGGGAAGGTTGTCGATCTGGCGTTCATCGACGGCTTGCGCGCTTTCACTGCGAGTAGTTTCGATGGGCGCGGATTCGGTGGTGACGTTGACGGTTTGCGTTTGTGTACCGAGGGTGACAGAAACATTGAAGATGGTTTCTGTGCCGACGAGGACGTTGAGGGAGGGATTTTCGAAGGGGGCAAAATTGCTGCCGCCTTCGACGCGAACCTTATATAGGCCGGGAACCAGGCCGACGATGGTGTAGTGGCCATTCTCGTCGGCGGCTGCGGTGCGTTCGACACCCGTGACGGAATTGGTGACGGTAATTTTGGCCCCGCGAACGGCCAGCCCTTGAGGGTCGGTAACCACGCCAGACAAGGTAGCGGTGTTGACCTGCGCGAGAGCGGAGCCAGCCGCCAAAAGAATACTGAGACACAAAAAGGCACACGCAAACAACGACTGCCTGCGCTGCATACCTTCCCTCCTTAAGGATGAGCTACCCCGCCGCTACCCCTAGCGACATGAGTCCTCGACGGAAATGGCCGTAAATACGTTGGGATGAATAAATAGCTTGTACTGCAAAGCCCCAGCCCTTTGCAACTGTAAACTGGGAGGTGCGGACGCACAGCATGGCAATGGTGCCGCGTGTGCTCAAGATGTAAAGAGAAAGCGTGAGGGTAGCTGCGGCTGCGCAGAACTCAGAGGGGCATGTGTTTTTGGACTAGCTTGCGGAGGCGGTCGCGATCTTCATCTTTCATGTGGACGAATTCGACGCCGTTGCCATGGGGACCGACGTTGCGAACGATGGCGGTGAAATGAATCTTGCGCAGGCCCGAACGAATTTCCAGTTGGATGGAATCACCGGGGTTCAAGCGATGCGAAGATTCGACGTAAGCGCCACCGAGGCTGATGGTTTTCACGCGACCCATGGTCATCTGCGGGCCGCTGATTTGGGCGCGCAAGGGGGACTCCAGCGGGATGCGCGCGTACCGGCGAGGAACTACAAAATTGCCAAGAGGCGGAACGGCGGGCTCGTAGGAAGCGCGAGCGCGGGCGGAGCCGGGACCTTCTTCCATGAGGGCGAGAGCATCTTCGGCTGCGGCGCGCAGCCCACCAGGTTCGGTGAACGTGAGACCCTCGCGTTTCCCGGCGAGTTCGCGCAAAAGTTCGATCGCTTCCAGCGCGCGAAGACGGCCCAGTGCCTCGATCGCCTTGATACGAACGAATTGGTCGCGCAGAGTTTCGTGTTCACCGGCGGCGATTTCCGTCAGCAGGGGAACCGCGGTGGCTTCCTGGCCGATGCCAATCTGATCGATCATCATGGGCACAACTAAAGGATGGGCGTCCTGAAGGATCGCGGAGAAAACGAAGGCGGTGCTTTGCGCCGAAGGAGAATTGGACGGGCGCGAGAGTTCGCTGACCGCCAAATCCTGAAGATTCCATTCCCAACTGGCCAGAGCGCGGGTGAGTCCGCGGAGGAGGCGGTCGGGGTCGGCGGCGGCGAGCAGGCGAATGGCGGCGCTGACGCGCTGACGGCGGGCTTCGAACAAACGAGTTTCGAGCAGTGTGAGTACCGGCACACCAATGGTGCGAAGCAAGCGAGCCATCGCCGGCATCATGTCCAGACCATGAGAATCAGTGAGGAGCAGGGTGAGCCGATCGACCAGCCGCTCGGGATCGCGCTGAAGCAGGCGAGGGAGAGGCGGATCTAGGGGCCGATTGGCGACAGCGGCGTCGACCAGCATCATCCAGCGATCGTTGGCCAGCAGACGGTGGGCGAGCGCGTTCATGTGCTCGTGCTCAGCGTCACGCGGCAGTTTCTCGAGCGCGATCAGAATATTTTCGAAGCCGGCAAAGTCGCCGCGGGTTACCGCAGTGCGACCGAGAGTTTCCAGGAACGCGGCCAGCAGCGCGGTGGTTTCGGGCGTTTGTTGTGCGGCAAGGGCGGTGAGCGTCAGCTTAGCCAATTCTTCGGGGAGCTGATTGGGCCAGAGACGCTCGAGAAGCGGAGAGAGTTCGCCAAGTCCGGCGGCGACGATGCGGCGAGCCGCGGGTTCAATGTGCTCCAGGCGTCGCGCGTAATTCAGGAGGATAGTGCGGGCTTCGCGGCGAGGAGCATCGGCGTCAGCTTCGACGAGTTGTGCCACGGTTCGGCGTATGACAGCGATGGGAACACACCAAATATCGGGGCCACGAAGAACGATGGATTTCTCACGCGGGGCGAGTTCCAGCCAGAACCGTTCCAGGAGTTCCTCGCGGTGACCGTCATTGGCCCAGGCAGAAGCTAGCGAAGAAAAATGTTGGGAAGAATGCGGCCCGCGATATTCGCCGGCAGCGACGACTTCATCGGCAAGCTGATTCAACATGGGGCGAACGGCGATCGGCGCGAGAGTGCCCTCGGCAAATTCGGTGCTGAGCAATTCCAGAACGAGCGACTGCGAAAGGCGTTTGAGATAAACCTGAGGAGCTTCGCCTTCCTGCGGAGAATAGTGGGTCATTGCGGTCAGAAGTGTGCGCACTGAATCCCGGCTGGCGCTTTCCATCGAGGCATGAATCGCGCGCGCGGCATCTTCGGCCGACAGTCCACGTGCCACTTCCATCGGAGGAGTCAAGCGACCGATGAGGCGCAGGGATTCGGTGATCTCGTTGATCTGCGGGGCGCGAATGGGCGCGTCGCCCGATTCATCTTTTGGCGCATTGCCGCCATAAGCGACGAGCGCGGCGATGAGGCTTGCGAGAACGGAATCGACATTCCGCTCCGTTAAAGTATTGATGTGGATCCCAGACACGCGTTGCTCCCGGAGACGGGCGGGCCAGCCACCGGCACCGAAGCGTTTGGCCGCTTCCTCTGATCTTAGCAAGGTGTCAGTGATGAGATGTGCGAGCGTGTCTAATTCGCCCACATGAAATTTTGTGCTGAAGAAAATGGAATGAATGGCGGAACGCTGAAGATCGCCGGCCAGGGAATGAAATTCGCCGCGAATGTCGGGTAAATGTCCTTCGTTGAGTTTGGGAACCACGATACCGCTGCGTTCGACGCGAAGCTCCAGGCCATCGAGAGATGCGGCCGCGCTGCGCAGGTCGTCGTAGGCTTGATCGAGACTGTCGAGCACGGTGGGGTGGGAAGCGCCGTAAAGGCGATGGGCACGTAAAAGGAGATTGAAAGTGCGCAGCGCTTGCGAAACGTCCGTAAGCTGGGGATCGTTGCTCGAGCCGCGCTCCATATAAGCGGGCGAAGAGGTTGACGACGTTGGCTGGGCGGTCCGCGACTTGGAGGCGGACCTGCCGTTACCATTCCACAAGGCTGAGGCGTAAGAGGTCACAAGCTATCTCATTTCCCACGAAGAGATTGCCGGGTCTACCGGACGCCTTTCCAATGACGAAAGACGTACCAAGAGAGGAGAATCCCCTCAGTTGGTGGCGAATCTGGCACAGTAAGGATGGGGGACGAGAGTTCCAAAGACTATAGTACGGATAGGGCACCCTGTACAAAGCATGGGCACATTCAAGCTTAATAGAATGAGTTAGTTGTAGCTGTTGCGCTTTTTGTTTGCTGTACCGGGTCGGGATTATTTGGGGTGTAGAGTTTCACTCACCGAAACAGTGCCCCCATCGCTCGTCTGCACCCCGCGCCGGACCATCTGATATCCATTCAATCGCAAACCAATGATGTGGGGACCCGTGGGAATTTGTACGCGAGCGGGAGAGACTTCGCCTGTGGGAGTGCCGTCGATCAGAATCTCGGCGCCTTCCGGGGTGGACTGCACCTGGGCCCAGGCGACATGGACTTGAGACTTTTCCTTTAGTTCGGCGTCCACTTCCGTCTGCACATTGTCTTTCACAAAAACGCGACCAGCATAAGCTTGATAGCCGGGAAGTCGCAGGACCAAGTCATATTGACCCGCAGCCAAGGGCAGGGTGGTGGGCGTCTGACCCGACTGCTTGGCGCCGTTGATGAAGATGTCTGCGCCGGCAGGACGGCTGGTGACCAACAGTCCCTTCGCGATCGCTTCGAGATGAAGTTTTTGGTCCAGTGCTTGGCCGGGCTTCAGGTCCACCGCGGTCTGCAACGCTGAAAAACCATCTTTGGTAACTTGCAGACTGTAATGCGTGGGGAAGAGGTTGTTAAAACTGCACGGGGTCTGACAATCGGAGAGTTGGCGTCCGGCAGGACCAAAGAGCGTAGCGGTGGCGCCGATGACGTCGGTGACGATGTGAATGGCGCTTTTGCCGCGCGCGGGAACCGGGTGAGCGCCGTTGTCGGATGGCTCGTCGGCGGCTACCGGCGTGTCGTCGTAGTGAATGTCGTCGACGACGCGAACATTCGCGGGCGCGTTGCGCATAAATTTGAGTAAGGAAGCGTGTTCGCCGGGGCGCAGCTTCCCAACCAGTGTGAGGGTGCTAGCGCTGGCGGTGACCTTCACCCGATCACTGAGGTCCTTGTCCGTGAGCGCTTGTTCCACCTGATGTTTGTATTCGGCGGTGGCGGGGGTGACCGATGGCTCGATTTTCTTAGGCGCGGGCGGCGGTAGGGCAGCGGGCTCAGCTACAGGTTGTGCCGCGAGCGGTTGCGAAGAAGGTGCCGCAGTATCGGTGGGCGCATTCCTCGTGGCGTCGTTTTGTGTCGCATCGCTGGGCGAGGGCGAAGCGGGAGTTGCACTAGCGGGAGTGGCGCCGGCGGGTGCTGCGGAAACCGCGGAGCCATCGTTTGCAACTGCAGGATCTGTTGATTCCGGCTGTTGCGCCAGTGGGGCGGGAATAGTGGCCGGTGTAGCGGCAGCATTGCCGCGCGCGCGGGCGGCTTGGAATTCGGGGCGCAGACGGATGGCGCCAAAGGCAATCACGGCAAGAAGGAAGATTGCGGCGAGCACCGTAGTGACCGTACTGGTTTTCTTTTTCGGTTCTTCCAGAATGAGGGGAGGCAACGGACCGGTGCGGCGTACCGTGGGCGTTTGCAGGGGATTGGCGGCGCGCTGCTGAAGAGAGCGGGTTGCGGCGGCGGTGGCCGGGTCTTCGGCATATTGTGTGTGCAGAGGACTGCTGGGCGTAGAAAAGGGTTGGCCCGGCATTTGGTTGCGGGGGGAAACCATGGTGGCGTCGGGACCGCGGTCGGGGCCGCCTAGGGCGCGATAATTGCGCAAGTCATCGAGCATCTCGCGGCAACTCTGGTACCGCGTTTCCGGTTCCTTGGAGAGCGCGCGCATGACGATCTCGTTGAGGCCGGGATGGATGGAAGGATTCAGTTGGCGCGGCGGGATCGGTTCTTCGTTGACAATTTTGTAGATGACCGTCGTGATGCTCTGGCCGGGGAAAGGTTTTTCGCCGGTAAGCATTTCGTAAAAAACCACGCCGAGAGAAAAAATATCAGTGCGGCCATCGACCGGACGGCCCTTCACCTGTTCGGGTGACATGTAGCTAGGCGTGCCCATGACGTGAGTGGTCTGCTGCACGGTGCCGAACTGTAGAATTTTGGCGGTGCCGAAGTCGGTGACCTTGACGGTGTCGTCGTCGGTGAGCATCAGGTTAGCAGGCTTGATATCGCGATGAACGATGCTGCGTTCATGGGCGAACTGCAGCGCGGAGCAGGTTTGTTCCAGAATGCGAAGGAGCCGGGAAACGGGGAAGGCTTCGCAGTCGTCAAGGGCCGCTTGAATGGATTTGCCGACAACCAATTCCATGGTGATGTAGTACAGACCGTCTTCTTCACCGGCGTCGTAGACCACCACGATGTTGGGATGCGTGAGCAAGCCAGCGGCGCGTGCTTCGGTTTGGAAACGGGAGAGTAATTCGGGGCGAGTGAGGCCGGTGCCTTCTTCGGTGAGCCGAATGGTTTTGACGGCGACGTTGCGGCCGATGACCGGATCGACGGCGCGATAGACGACACCCATAGCACCGCGACCGAGTTCGCCGAGGATTTCGTAGCGTCCGGCTTTGGTGACTGTGGTCATGCGCAATTCGCCGCGCGCGGGCGGCTTATCCTTAGCAACACGAAATTAGTGGGCAGTGTCGCGGCCTGCCGCAAGCGGCAGTGCGAAGAAGATACCTCTCCCTCCGCAACGCATACTCGCGCCGTGATTTCCGTAGACACACACACCCTCGCCAGTTCTGACAGTAGCGAGAGGCGTTTCGGTGGGTCAACGCTACGGGAGTACTAGTGTGACGCAGTGGATATGTACGGAAGGACAGGGGAAGAGACGTGGCCCGCAGCCCGTGTCCCGCGATGCGTGCAAATGGCCACTCGATGGTCTCCCAAGCGGGTTACCGTGAAGCCGCGCATCTACCGCCGCAGTATCGACATGGACGATTACGCCATTTAGCGGGACCTTGCGCGAGCAGGCTCGATCATTCTGAACCTTTTTTCATGATCTCGTACAAATATGCGAAATCAGCGGGGCCCTTGCCAGACTTGATCGCCTTGTCAATTAGCGAAAGCTGAGAGTCGGCGAAGCTGTGGTCCACTCCATAATCTTTGCACCACTTAATCAACTCTCTTGGGCATGCAGCATAGACTTCGAGCGAAGCCTGAGTGTGGTCGTAATCCTTTGCTCGAATCGTTCCGAGAAGACCGGAGAAGACCGTCTCCAGGACTGGCAGCAAGCCCTTGATAGACTGCATGTATCCTTCGACGGGCAGATTCTCGGTTTCATAGACGATGAATCCTTGGAGAAAACTGAACATCGCGCCCACGCCAAAGGCAAGGGCAGCCATGTCGAGTGCCGAAGCGTGGCCGATTTGCTTGCCAACGAACATGGCATTGTCGCCGAAGGCGAGCAGAATTGGTTTCAGGCGATGGAAGAGTTCTTCGGAGCCTGAATACAGAGCGATGACTTGCGGTTTCCCGATGTCAATCGGATTGCCGAGAATGGCGCCGTCGAGGTATTCGATCCCATGCGGCCGGGTCCAGGATTCCATCTCCCGGGCCTCATCGGGGGTCCCGGTGGTCAATTGAACGAGGATCTTGCCGCGCAGCGCAGACTCAATCTCCGGATGCCGCAGCAATTGCTTGGTCGAGTCGTAGTTGTTGATGTTGACGACGACTACGTCCGCCTCTTTTACGGCATCTAGAATGCTTGGTGCAATGTGCAGGCCAAGCTCAGCCAGCGGCGCTGCCTTTGCGGCAGTGCGATTCCATACCGTAGTGGAAAAACCTTTCTTGAAAATCGCAGACGCAAGGGCAGAGCCCATACAACCTGTCCCGATAACAGCGACCTTCTGATTCATTCCCGCCTCCTGAGCGCCAACAAATCAACCCGATTATTTCGTGAGTCGCACTTCGCCTCCGCAGCCCAAAAAGGACTGCTACTTCTTGCCGGTCAAGGGAGGCAACTCGCCCGACCGATCCGGAAAAAAGATCCGGAGCAAAAGAAAAATCACAAAGGCGTAACCCAAAACATTCAACACGAAGAACAAAAACAGTTCAGAAATGAGGTTGTCCGCATACTTCCAGGGAATCCACTCGAGTAATCTCTGAAAGAAAGTCTCCATTAGGTAAGCCCCGGAATACGTCAGATAGGGAACCGGCCGGTTGATTCCTGCGGATCGCAGAGCGATCGCGAGAAGTGTGATGAAAACTCCGCCTAAAACGGAATACCAGATGAGCGTGCGGCGCACGTGGGAATCCAGTTGAACACCCTTTATTGGCACAAAGCGTTACTGCCCTTAGTTCATAAAACGGGAAGCTGGTATGCCCCCAAGGGCGCACATTTATACACCGGAGAGTTCTTCACGTACACAAAATTGTTTCTCGCCGCAAACAATGGGCTCTTGGGTACCGTGACCTACTTCTGCCAGGAGTTTCTTGCCAGGATTGGAGAGGCTGGACTAAAATCTCGCGGAGTTTCGTTCCGCACTCATCACCGGAGTCCACAACAAATCGGGGAGGTTGTACATGCGACAGTGCTTGGCCGTTTGTCTCGTGTGTTGTCTTGCCTCATTTTGTGATTTGAAGGTGCAAGCAGACTGCAAAAGTGGACAACCGATGGACGCCAAGCAAAAGGTGTTGAAGCTGGAATCCGAATGGGTCGCTGCCGAGGGCAGACACGACGAGGCCGCGCTTCGCCGCATCCTCGATGATAAGTTCCTGGCCAGCTTTGGTTCCGGCAAGCCTCACGATAAGGAAGGCTTCATCAAGCTCATACTTGCGGGCGATGTCGACCCCACCGAATCCCAAACTCTCACGGACCAGAACGTGATTGTTGACCACGACACAGCGGTGGTCGTTGGCATAGACACGGTACGCGGGACCGAAAACGGGACGCTCCACGAAGCGGTCTATCGTTACACAGTGACGTACATCTACCGCGATGGGAGATGGCTGGCCTTAGCGGAGCACTTAGTTCAAGTACCAAAATCAAAGTAGCGCGGAACTTCCGCCGTTCTGAGAGAAGACTTCCGACAAAAATACCGAGATGACCAGGCTCTACGACATCAGCGTACTGACTACCCGCTTCACTGGTAAGCGCGTTTACCAGGAGCTATCGAGAGTTTTATCGTCGACCCTACTACTCGCCAGAGGCAGCTAGCTCGGTTCCAATTGGCAACCATTCGAAGGGAAACAACTTCCCTGCTTGTATTGGATCCAAAGTGAGTCCCACCAACTGCGCTGCGCGAACCAGTGCCGGATCCTTGCCGTCGGCCAAGTCACGCCCGGTCGGTAGGATAATTTCATCGGGCACAACCCCGGTATGCTCCAGGGATTTACCGTCCTTCATAATCAAATTTGCCTCGGTGATGGAGAAGCCATAAAAAATGCTCCCGGTGTTACCAGCTTCGCTTTCGTTGTAACGCCTGGCCTCCATAACCGCTCCAGCACTGCGATCTCCCACCACCGTGCCGCGGTTTTCCAACTGCATCACTCGCGCCAAGAGCTCAGCGGCGGAGGCCGAGCCGCTATCAATCAACACCACAATTTTCCCGGCGTACACGTCTTTCGCACGCGACTGCGCAACCATCGGCTTTAACTCTGTACTGCGGCCCACGCGGTCAGCAATCTTCACATCATGGTCGAAGATATTCCCGACCATGCGTTGTAGTGTGGGGGCGGCACCGCCGGGATTGTCGCGCAAGTCCAGAATCAGCGCTTTATGTTTCCGGGCGATCCCAAACAGGTGATCGACCTGGTAGTCGTCAATGTTGAATACCGGCATTTTCCAGATCATTACATCGTCCATTTCCACGTGCCGCTCGCGAAATTGATGTTGGAGATTCTCCTGTTCCCGAATGATCTTCCATCCTTCGTTAGTCATGTAATTCAGGTTGCCGGACAATTCCTGTACCTTCGTTTCTATTTTTTCGTCGCGTTGTTGGCCGTCCGGGCTTTTCAGCACCAGGTCGGAAATCTGCAGCGGCGAAAGCTGGCCATAGTAATACTTCATCTTCCACAATGAGTCCCGATTCACCACGAATCGGTTGTACGCAACAATTTCGTCACCCACGTGCACCTTCTTCTCTGCGTCCGTGTCGGGACGCACATGGACCACAAACGCACGATCTCCGATCATCAGCAGGCGAAATCCGTACTCCAACCGCACCGGACGGGACGGAGGCATGAAAAAAGTGTGCGAGTCATCCAGCGTCATCATCAAACCCGCTACCAACGAAAGTCCCTGGGCGAGGCTGGTGATTTGCTTCATCTTTGCGTCGTATTGAGCATAATCGGCGTCCCAATTGACTCCCTTATAGTCTTTGTCGAAATAGTTCTTCTGCACTTCCAGATAGCCTTTGCGAAGCATGTCTTCCACTCGCTTGGCAGTATCAGGATCGAGTTTTTGTGGTGAACTTTGTGCAAGGACAGAAGAAGATAGGACAGTTATGGCTATGGCCCAGACAACGAGACGCGATACGTTGGTGACGGAGAAACGCATGAGTTCCTCCTGTAGTTGTAAGTGACTTTACTTCCAAGGATATAAGAACCTTCAACTCAATTCAAAGAAAACACCATCGCGATTAACTCTATAAGTAAATAGTGACCCTGATTTCCGGCAAACACCTGCTTAGTTGCCTGCTCCCCGGCGCGTCGAGAGACCCTTTTTGCCTTTTGACAAAGACCTATCGTGGATGTCAGCTTACCGGTAACCTGGGTGCTGGCGCCTTCCGACTGATATGTGATGCCACGCCTAATCTTCAGACCATACGGTCCACTCTTGGCGGCCAGAAAATCATTGCCTCAGGGATGAGGCATAGCTTTGAGGGGAAGGATGCTGCTTTGAGGCATTAGGGAATTTGAGTTGGCTGAGGATGGAGTTGAACCGCCGAACTGGACGGGGGATTCCAGGCCGTCGGTTAAGAGGAAGCCTTGCAGGGCTAGCGAACTGGTCCAGACGATTTCCAGGGTTTGCACATATTCGGCAGCTAGTTGGAAATTCTTGCGACGCACCTCGAGCATGCGCGGGTAGCTGGCCTGCATCTGGCCATATTTCTCGGTCATGAGCAGATTGGCTTTTCGGGCGCGCGGCAGGATTTCTTCGCGATATTGCGTGGCAACGACTTTGGCGGTGGCGTACTGATCGAGAACGGACTCGGCGCGTTCGCGGAGGAGCAGTTGGATGCGCTGCTTTTCGAGTTGAGAACCGTCTCGTTCGGCTTGGGCCGCGGCGATGTTGCCTTGATTGCGATTGAAGATGGGGATTTGGATAGAAATCTCGGCGAGCCCCTCCCATCCGATGGAGTGTGAGGTTGTGTCCAAGGGCTCGTTGTTGTATTCGAGTCCGCCGAGGAGATTGATGTCTGGGATGATTTCGCTTTGGGCGCGCGTGATTTCGGCATTAGCGCGGTTGCTGTTGGCGTCGGCGATGCGAGTGGCGGGACTTTGCTGGGCGATGGTGTCGAGGATTTTTTGTTCGTCGAGTTCGGGCCAGCCGTGCTCGAGATCGCCAGCGACGTTGGATTGCGGAAGATCGGGTTGGCCGATGAGTGCGGCCAATTTGCGCCATTGCTCGCGCAAGACATTTTCCTGTTCTAAGGCGGCGAGGTGAAGGCGCTGGACGTCGATTTCAGATTCCAGTTGTTCGGTTTCGTCCACTTGTCCGGTGCGCGAGAGTTCCGCTTGCGATTGCTGGTAGGACTGGCCGATTTGGCTGAGATCGCTGCGGAGTTCGAGGCATTCCTGGGCGGCTAAGACGCGATAGAAAGCGATTTTGACGGAAGTTTCGACGCGAGTTTTTTGTTGTTCCGCTGCAAGTTCCGCTATGCGAATTTGTTGTTGTTGGATGTTGCGAGACTTATTCAGCTTGCCGCCAGTGACCAGTGTCTGCTCCAGGAAAAAGCCTTGCTTGCCGCTGTTGACGGAACCGCCGCGAATTTCATCGCTGGTGTAGCCGATGGAAGGATTTGGGTACAGTCCGGCTTGTTGGGTGCGGGCTTTGGCAGCGCGAATCTCGGCTTCCGCCTGGCGCAGCGTGGGATTGGATTCGGAGGCGAGGCGCTGGGCGTCGGCGAGGCTGAAGAGTTTTTCCCCGGATTGTTGCGCGCGGCCCAGAATCGGGTAGACGGGCTCGACGGGTTGCATGTTTTCGTGTTGCTGCATATTCATTTGCATGTGGTCTTGAGGTGGGGGAGAAGATTGCTGGGAGAACGAGAGCGCGGCGAGGAAGGGCGTCAGCGTCAAAACTAATTTGAATTTCGCGGAAAACATAAGAAGTCTCCTCAAATTTTATGGCGGTCGCTTTTCAGGAGTTAGAACCTGATTGGTGTTCGCGGATGAGCGATTGGATTTCGTTGTACTGGTCGTCGGGAAGAACGCGGACCATGGTCATCATGCCCATCATGCCGGCGGTCCAGTTGGCGGGCAGGCCATGGGTTTCGGGTTTGGCGACGGCGGCATCCATGGGCATTTCCATGAAAGCGTCTTGCGGGAAGGCGGGCACGGAGCTGGCGTTTTCCGCGATGGGAGAGTGCTGCACGTGTTCGACGCCGACGTCGTTGGAGAAAGATTTCATCTGGCTCATTGCTTGTGCCTCGTTGGTTGCGGAAGTGGGGATGGGGCGATCGCCCATGAGGTCGGTCATGCTGTTCATCATGTGGTGTGGCAGGTGACAGTGAATCATCCAGGCGCCGGGATATTTGGCGTCGAACTCGACAACTTTGGCCTGGGCGACGCCGACCAAGACCGTGTTGGTGGGATACCAGGTGGATTCGGGGGCGCGGCCGCCTTCGGTGCCGGTGATGACAAATTGATTGCCGTGGAGATGGATGGGGTGATGATCCATGCCCAGATTTACGAAACGGAGACGAACGCGGCTGCCCAGGCGCGCGATGAGCGGGGTGGTGGCAGGAGCGCAGAGGCCATTGAGGGTGAGCCAATTGAATTCCATCGAGGCGGTGTTGGGAACGGAATTGTTGGCTAGCACGGCCCATTCCTGGAGAACGATGCCGAAGTCGTGATCAACGTGGGGCGTGTGCGGAATTTGGGGATGGGCGATGAACATACCGATCAGGCCGATCATTTCCTGCATGGCGCTGTGGGCGTGATAGAAGAAGGTACCTTCCTGATGCACGGTGAATTCGTAAATGAAAGTTTCGCCCGGGGCGATGGGTTTCTGGCTGATGAAAGGCACGCCGTCTTGTTCGAGGGGGACTTCCAGGCCATGCCAGTGCATAGAGGTGCTTTCGGGCAGGGCGTTTTCCACGTGAATGCGGACACGATCACCTTGTGTGACTTGGATGGTGGGGCCGGGGGTTGTGCCGTTGTAGCCCCAGGCGTCGATGGTTTTGAAAGGCACGATTTTCTTTTTGAGTGGCGCGGCTTTCAGGCGAAAGACTTTCACAGCACCGTCCATCTGAGACGGGCAATCGGGGACGTCGGGCGTGAGCATGGGAACGAATGGTTTCGGTGGAGAATTTGCAGCGGGATGGCCAGACGTTTTATTTTCGGTTGTCGTAGATGTGGCACGCACGCGTGCCGTGAGGCCGAACAGACCGGCGCCGAACAGCATGGCGTCTTGAAAGAAACTTCTGCGTGAACTGCTCATAAAACCTCCGGAAACTTGGATTCGTTGAAAGACGGATGAATGGAATTTCGTTCTGCCATCCGCAAAAGCAGAGGCACATGGCGCAAATGAAACAAAGGCCCGCGGTAGACGCAGCAGCTAAAGAATCTCTCTAGGGGATTTCAGACGCGGAGGGGTGTAAGGCCGCAGGTATCTAAATCACAGAAGTGCTCGGCGGATGCAGGCGGCCCGGGAGTGCCGGAATCGGCAAAGCGGCGCGGAAGGCCGCCCAGGTGAGCCGGGACAACGATGGAGAGGGAAGCGAAGGACTGGAGCGAAGCGGAGGAATTTTCTGGACGCGGGGTAGTGAAGAAAAACATGCCGGCATTCCCGCAGGGTTCAGACGAAGCCGCCGCGAATGCCAGCGAGGAACTGGTGAGTGCTGACGAGTGATGGCAGCCGCTGGAAGGTCCGGCGGCGAGCGCGCAGCTACAAAATTGAGCAGAACAATGAGCAGCACACACCGGAGCAAGCGCCAGGAACAAAATCAAAGACGCCGCGAGAAGTGAGCGTATCGAAGAGCCAAGGAACCGGGCGGTCTTGCGAAGCATTCCAACAAAATAAGGTCTTCATTAATAAGCGTCAAGCATTCTTTCTGCCCACACGAATCAGGATGAATTTTATTTGAATTTTAGCGAAACCCGAACAGTGAGTCGTCCATCTACATCTTAGGGATAGGAAAGGTTGTAGGCATGTTACCAACAAAGAGTCGGCATCTGTCGGATCGGTTGATCAGAACCATCGAAAATAATGCGGAGGAACTGGCGCAGAGAGTTGTAAAGAAAATACACAACAGTGCCCGCACTGAGGCATACCACAGTCTTTCGCAGAAAGATGTGTACAACCGCTGTTACGAGATCTACCACAATTTGGGGCTGTGGCTTTGGAAAGAATCTGACCACACCATCCACGCGCGATACAAGGAGCTCGGAGAAAGGCGCTACGAGGAAGGGATTCCTTTGGCCCAGGTCTTGTGGGCTTTGATTTTCACGAAGGAACGCCTTCTGGAGTACCTGGGGGACTGCGGCTTGGTGGATTCGGCGATGGATTTGTACCAACAGCAAGAATTCGTGAGACTGATCAATCACTTTTTTGATCGCGCGCTTTGCTACACCGGGGGAGGCTACGAGCGGCGGGCTCGTCTGCAAGAGACGACGGGAAAGGAACAGGAGAAGAAGACGTGGTCGGCCAGCGTTCTCCACAAGAACGCTCACCATACTCCGTAGCCTGCGATTGAATGTAAACAAGCCGAGTTTCTAATTGACGCAGCCCGAGGTGCCGATTAATGGCCGGGTGCGTCGGTATCTGCCGCAGGGACTTTCCCAGCGAAAGTCCGATACACGTAAATGAAATAGACGGCCGCGAGAAGCATGCCGATGACCCACCAGATTAACCCGATTTTTAGGCCGTAGTCGCCAGCCTTGGCGTTGCTGACGGTCAAGGCATAGGCAGGATTCCGCGCGGGCATAACCATGGGGTACACGCCGAAGACTACGCTCGTGAGCATTCCAAGAAGATAAGTGCAGGAAGCCAAGAAGGCGTTGCGTTCGTTTCCGCGGCGTAGTTCGAACTGGACACCGGCGAGTCCTGCGACGGCAATAGCAGGCAGAACGAAACCGGCGGGCCAGGTTTTAAAGTTGGCGAGGATTTGAGGCTGAATCGAGAAGGTCACCATGGTGAGCAGACCGGTGAAGATCAAGACGCCCCACCAAGTCCAGGCGGTCACGCGAGCAGATCGTTGGCGGACGGGGCCATGGGTCTTGAATTGCACCCACAGCGCGCCGTGCATCACCAAGGCAAGAAGCGCGGTAACGCCGACAAGGATGGTGTACCAGTCGAGTATGCCGGTGTGATCGCCGAGGCGGAAATTGGTCCAGAGCGGTTCAAAGAAATAACCACTGTCGTCGAGCGGGACGCCCCGGACGACATTACCAAGGGCCGCGCCAAAGAACACGGCGAGCAAGAAACTGGAAGCCGAAAAGAGGAAATCCCAGAAGGGAATCCAGATGGGACTTTGTATGTGATTGCGGAATTCGACGGAAGTGCCGCGCAGAATCAGTAGCCACAAAACAATCATCAGCGGAAGATAAAAGCCGCTGAAGCCACTGGCGTAGAGTAAGGGGAATGCGAAGTAGAGCGTTCCACCCACGGCCAGGAGCCAAACTTCGTTGCCATCCCACACCGGACCGATGGTGGCGATGACTTGGCGACGCTCTTCATTGGTGCGAGCCACGAGAAAATGAATGGCACCGGCGCCAAGATCGAAACCATCGAGGAGCACGTACATTGCGACCATAACCGCGACAAGACAGAACCAGAGAGTTTCCATGGTGGGCTCCTTAATCCGCCTGAACCGTTGCGGGCGTCCCCGCGCCGAGCGGGGATTCGAGCTCGGGACCCTGTTCAATTTCGCGATAAACGAGGAACAGCCAGAGGATAGCGAGCAAGGTGTACATGCCCATGAAGCCCAGCAAGGTGAACCAGGCATTTCCGGCAGCGACGCGAGGCGAGAAGCCGTGGGCGGTGCGCATGATGCCGTAGATGAGCCAAGGCTGGCGGCCCAGCTCCGCGGTCATCCAACCGGCAGTGTTGGCGATGTAGGGCAAGGGAGCGCTGAGCATAAGCAGCCAGAGTATCCAGCGCGTTTCGAATAATTTTTGGCGCCAAAGAAGGATGGCGGCCAGAGCCATGATGGCGATGAAGATGGTGCCCAGGCCGACCATGACGTGGTAGCTGTAATACAGAAGTTCAATGGTGTCTGGCCAATCTGATTCGGGGAAAGAATCCAGGCCGCGCACGTGAGCCTTCCACTCCCGGTAGGTGAGGAAGCTAAGCATGGAGGGAATTTCCAGGGGATTATCAAGCCTGCGCTTTTGAACATCGGGTTGGCCGAGGATTGCGAGCGGCGCGCCATTCTGAGAGGTGAACAGGCCTTCCATGGCGGCGAGCGTGACGGGTTGATGATCCGCAATCAGTTTGCCCTGGATATCGCCGGTGGGGAAAAGTTGCAGGACTGCGGCAATCACGCCGACGACTACGCCAATGCGCAGGAAGGTTTTGCCGTAGAACAGCTCGCGTTTGGAGAGAACGTAAAACGCGCCGACCGCGGCCATAACGAAGCAACCGGTCTGCACGGCGCCAAGCATATTGTGCGCGTATTGCGCGAGCGCCCAGCGATTGAGGAGCAGATCCCAGAAACTTGCCAGAGCGATCTCGTTATTGGGAAGCAGGCGATAGCCGGTGGGGAACTGCATCCATGCGTCGGTGGCCACGATCAAGTATCCGGAAAGCCAGGAGCCGATGAAAACGAGGAGCGCAGCGAACCAATGACCGATACGGCCGAGCCGTTTTTCGCCAAAGAGAAAGAGGCCGAGGAAGGTGGACTCGAGGAAAAACGAGAAAACTCCTTCCATCGCGAGGGTCTGGCCAATCACGCCGCCGGCGGTTCTGGAAAATTCGGCCCAGTTGGTGCCGAACTGAAATTCCATGGGGATACCGGTGACGACGCCGATGGCGAAGTTAATGCCGAAAATTTTGGCCCAGAAGCGAGCCGCGCGATTGTAGTGCTCGTCGCCGGAGCGAAGCGCGATGGTTTTGAGAATGACGATGAGCAGGGCGAGGCCCATGGTCAACTGCGGGAACAGGTAATGGAAAGTAACGGTAAAGGCGAAATGCAGACGATGGATATCTAGTGCGGACCCCATGCAGGAACCTCCGAAGGCTCGAAAAAAGCGATCGATTTTGCACAGTCAGGAAATAGAGCAGCGAGCATTGCTGCACGGAGCGATTATGTGTATCTTCTCACGTTTGCAATGGGTGGTAAACGCCATATTACGATCGCATTAAGAGTAACCAGATGATTGCAGGCTACACGGGAACGAGCGGCGTTATTAGTGCAGATTAGTATTTGTTGTGGAAGACGGCATGGTTTACGTCTGGCCAAAATTCCTTGGCGATGAAACTGAGGCCGTCCTGAAGAATTTGGCTTCCCCAAGTTTGATAGGTTTTGACCCACGTGTTTCTCGGTGGATAGTAAGCATTGCTGATACCGGCAGCGGCTCCCGCGCCGACGATTTCCGAAAAATTAAAGGTGTTGTTGCCGGAGTCAGTTCTGGTGACCACCAAGCGGCTGAGTGCGTATCCGGTGCGCTTAAAGAAGCCGCCGTGACCCAGGGTGTAGTAGCGAGGATCTTCTTTGGTAGCCGCAGGCACGAACGCCTCCACCATGTAGTTCTCGATGGTGCCGTCGGCAAAGGTGTGGGCGTAATACAAACCGTAGCCGGACGCGCCTTGGCCGAACGACGGCTCAGATTTTTGCCCCATGGCGATTCCGGCGACGATGCCTTCATAAATGAAGGCTGAATAATCGAAGCTCTCCTGGGTGGCAAGCCAAACTTTTTCCTTGAAACTCTGTGGAGGCAGATACGTGGAAGCACTGACCGAACGGAAATTGGGATAGATCCACAAAATGCGCTTGGTCTGCACACCGGTTTGATCCTGGCTGGCGTCGACTTTGGGCTTAGGCGAATCGATGTTGGAATTGGTCTTAGCAGGATCGGTGTTTGGGTCGGGAGCCGGTTTCGCCTGAGAGGGATCCTGAGGAATCGCCGGAGTCGAGGCGGTGTAAATCGGGGCGTACGGATGCGGCTTTGAAGGCGGGTCCGTTGCGGAAGTTTGCTGTGCCTGCATGTGCCCGGCAAATGAGATAGCGAACAGTAAAAGTGCAGCGAGCGGAACTGGCCTAAATCTCAAAACTTACCCCCGACAAGAAGTTGCTTGGCCCACGATCAAAAGCGAAACGGCTGCGAACGGCGGCATCTCACCCGTCTGTTGGATTCCACAGAACGGTTGTTGGATGCATCAGATAACATTGTACTTCCCCAATTTACGATGAGTTGTTCCTTTCCGGCGCGTAGTTGCGACGCTGACGCCGGTTTTTTCAATTGACTAGCTTATTATCCCAGCCTAGTATCGTGCCGCCGCCGGTGGGAACGCTTCAGGACAAACCAAGCAGGGCGTACGCTTGTACTCCAGCGGTGATCTTGAAGGCCAAATTCTCGAGAACTGGAGAAACCTATCCATGATTCTTGAATTACAAAAGAGCCATCCCACCACAGACATTTGCCTGATCGGATTTTCGGGGAAATTGATGATGGGTAACGACAGCAGGCAAGTGGAGTGGAAGGTGGCGGAGTTGCTGGGGGAGGGCGTAAAGAAAATCATTTTTGATCTGAGCAAGCTGGAGAGCATCGACAGCACCGGCGTCGGGATCATTGTGGTTTGTGAAGGAAAAGTACGCAAGGCGGGAGGCGCAGTACGAATCGCGGGACCGCAGGGATTGGTGAAGCATACGTTAGAGATGACCCACGTGGACCGATTGGTGCAGATGTATGGCACCGCGAATGAGGCCACAGAGAATTTCGAGATTGCATGACGCGAAAAGTATTCAAGTCACTGAAAAGACGCGACGGCATCCTTGGATTCGTCGAAAGTGGTGAAGAGATTCAGCAGGCCAACCATTTTCAAAGTCTGGACCGTGAACTTGGATGGCTTGAGCAGGCGAATGGCGCCGCCGGTCTGCTTCGCAACGGTGAGGTGACGAACGAGCATACCAATGCCACTGGAATCGATGGTGGGGACATCTTCGAGGTCCAAGATAATGCGGTTCTGCCCTTGGCCCAGGAGTTCCAGTAAGGTGGCGTTGAAGCGGTCGAGTGCCGGACCCATGGACAAGCGTCCTTTGAGTTTTACGACCTTAACACCGTCGATGGTCTTGGTTTCGATATCCAAGTACGCACCCCCTGGGAAGCGTACAGCAGGTCAGCCCTCGTTGACACCCCAAAACACGTCTGCTACAGTTCGCGCTCAAGTTAAATAATCTTAGCCGAAAAAGCAAGGAAGGTAGTCCGGCGTAAGCCCGAAAGCAGGGCTGGACGGAAAGATAGACCTTGGCAAGTTCGGAACAGGAATCCGTACTGGATCTTTCCCCGCTATCCACCCAATTGCTCGCGGAGCAAGAGGTGTTACCGCGCGCGCGGGCGTTCGCGAATTTTGTGGCGGGTTTGCTGGCGGACTGCGCGGTGAGTGTGTACACGCTGGCATCGGACGGAGACTCGGATTGCTGGGTGCCGCGGGCGATCGTAGGGGACGCCGCGATTCACGAGCAGGCCATCACCGCCGAGTCCGGGCTGCTGGGCGCGTTGCTGGTTAAGAGTGTGCCGGTTCTTCGGACCGCTCCGAACTTGAAACGGGAAGATTACCCGCACATTGACACGCGTAAGACGGCGCGCTCGCTGGCCTGCATTCCCTTGATTCATGGGGAAAACCTGATGGGTGCCCTGGAAATCCTGGCGTTTGAAGAGCCCAACTCCGAAGAGGACATTCAAACTTTGCTTCCGGCGGCGGAACTGGCGGCTGCCGCACTGGTTTCCGCGCAGGCGTATGAAGAAGAGCGCCAAGGAACGCTGAACTCGATCACCCGGTTGACCCAACTCTATGATTTGGAAAAGGTGTTTTCTTCGACGCTGGAAATGGAAGAGTTGCTTCCGCTGATCGGATCGAAATTTTCGGACATCCTCGCGTGCCAGGCAGTAAATATCTGGCTGCTGCAGCCGGACGAGTCGGTGGAACTGATGCATCAGGCGGGAGAGGATCCGACCAGCTTCAAAGGGCAAATGCTCAAGCCGAATGAGGGAATTGCGGGAACGATTTCCGATACCGGGGAGAGCGTGTGCATTTCGGATGCGGAAGACCCGCGGTTGGCGCAGCGGAATCAAGCGGCTCCCGATGATCCGGTGGTTACGCTGCTTGCCGCGCCCATCATCGATAAAACGGCGCTGGTGGGAGTGGTGGAAGCAGTTAATAAGTCGGATGGAACGCCGTTTGATGATGACGACTTGTTTATGCTGAGCAGCCTGAACGAAACGGCGTCCACGGCGTTGCACAATGCCGGGCTGCTGATGGCTGAGCGCAAAGTGGAAATTCTGGAGACGCTCAACACGGTTAGCCACGAAATTACTTCGACGCTGAATCTCGAGCGAATGCTGCAGACAATCGTGAACGCGCCACAGGCGGTTATTCCGTACGAGCGGGCCGCCATTGTTCTGGAGCAAAACGGGCGGTTCAAGTTGAGCGCGGTGACGGGTTTGACGCAGGTGAATGCCGACGCGCCGGATATTGCACCGCTGAATGAAATTTTGCAGTGGGCGGCGCTGTCGGAAGAAGTCGTGCATGTCCGGCAGCAGGGAGAAGAGATTGACAGCGATCGTGAAGAGACGCGCGCGAAATTTAGAAAGTATTTTGCGGAATCAGGGATGCGCGGGTTTTATGCGCGGCCGTTAAACGACGATACCGGACGAGTGGGGCTGCTGGCGATGGAAAGCAGTGATCCGGATTTTCTGGGGCCGGCGCACATCGAGATTCTGGAGGTGCTTGCCGGACAGGCAACCGTGGCGCTGCGGAACGCGCAAATGTACAAAGAAGTGCCGTTTATTTCCGTGCTTGAGCCGGTGCTGGTGCGCAAACGGAAATTCATGGCCATGGAGAAGCGGCGGCGCCGATTCTATGTCGGGCTGGCGGTGGCGGCAGTGCTCTTCCTGGTGGCTTGCCCGTTGCCGCTGCGAGTGGATGGCGATGCCGTAGTTGCGCCCGGACAAAGAGCATTGGTGCAGCCAGAAGTTGAGGGAGTGGTGGGCAAGGTGTTCGTGCACGAAGGACAGCCGGTGCAGAAGGGGCAGGTGCTGGCGGAGATGGAAGCGTGGAATCTGCGTTCGGCGCTGGCGGAAGCGCAAGCAAGGTACGAGTCCACCCTGTTGCAAATGAACCGGGCGCTGGCTTCCAACGATGGAACCGAGGCCGGGGTACACCGGGTACAGGCGGATTATTGGAAGGCAGAAGTGGATCGTGGCCGGCAGATGCTGGACAAGGCGCAACTCCGGTCGCCGATTGATGGAATCGTGGCCACGCCGCATGTAGAGAACTTCGCGGGCCGGAAATTGCAACAAGGCGATGCCTTTGCGGAAGTGGTGGACACATCGCAGGCGGTGGTGGATGTGGCCATCGACGATGTAGATGCCGGGTTGTTGAAGGTGGGCCAGAAGGCGGTGGTGAAGCTCAACAGCTATCCGACCAGAACATTTCGCGGAAATGTGGCCATCGTCAGCCCGAAAGCAGAAGTGCAGCATGAGACTCCGGTGTTCTTCGCGCGAGTGGACGTGCCGAACGCCAACGGAGCAATTCGCTCCGGAATGGAAGGGCGAGGAAAAGTGCGAGTCGGCTGGTATCCTGCGGGCTACGTATTTTTCCGGCAGATCTTTCTATGGATGTACGCGAAAATGTGGTACTGGCTGGGGTGGTGAAGATGTGGAGGAGAAGTATGCGACGTGCAACGGCGGTGGCGGCGTTGGGTGCGGCGCTGGTGTGTGCAGGTTGCGGCGACAGCAAGCCGATGGTAACAGGAGTGACCAATGCGGCGCCCGCACCGGTACCAACACCCGTTAAACCAGCACTACCGGTGGAAACTGATCCCGGACTGATCGTATCGGGACCGATTATCGTGGAACATCAGGTGGATGTTACGGCGCAGCGCGATGGCTTGCTGCTGAAGGTTCTGGTGGACGCACCGGCCCGTGTGAAAGCGGGAGCCGTGCTGGCGCAGATGGACGACCGGCAGATCACCGCGAACCTGGAGGCGGCTCGGGCGAAATCACGCAGCATCGCCGATGACTTAAATAACTGGAAGGCCGAGGCGGGCGTCTTGGAAGCGGATTACGTGCGCGCGCAACATTTGTGGGATTTGGGATTGATTTCGCAGGAGCAACTGCAGCACGCGCAGTACAAAGTGGAGTCCGACCAGTGGGACATCAAGCGGGTGCAGGAAACGCTGAATACCGCACACGAGGAAGAACGGTCGCTGGAGTTGGAATTGGCGAAAACGAAAATCGTCGCGCCGTTCAGTGGAGTGATTGCGCGGCGGTATGTGCGGGAAGGACAAGAAGTGAACAAGGGCGAGCGGCTGTTCTGGGTGACCGCCGAGGCGCCGTTGCTGATGCGGTTTACGCTGCCGGAAAAATATTTTGGGCGCGTGAGAACGGGGCATGTCTTCGAAGTTACTTCGCCCGACGTGCCGAATGAACAGCATGGCGCACGGGTGAAGGAAATCAGCCCGGTGATCGATCCGTCGAGCGGAACGTTTGAGGTGCTGGTGGAGTTGACCGGCAAACCAGGATCCTTGCGGCCCGGGATGACAGCGAATTTAAAGGTCGAGAATAATAGCCACTAAACGGGCTTATGAATCTTACGCGCGTCCTTAACAATGCGTTGCCGGAATTACCGGCGCGCGTGCTGGCCGAGCGGCCACCGCGGATCGATCCAGAGGCGAACGCGCGCGAGCACATCGAGGAAGGCAAGGTGATCATTCGCGCATATATCCCCAGCGCGAAAAGCATGTTCACCTTTCAGCCGGAGAACTGGAAACTTGCGCAACTGTTCGACGGCAAACGGTCCTACGACGAAATCGCGGAGATTTATTCCCGGGATACCGGCACGGAACATTCCGCGGAACAGATGCGCGAATTTGCCGAGGGCCTGGATGAAATTGAGTTCTGGTACAGAACGCCACAGGAAAAAAACGTCCTGCTGATGCAGCAGTCAGCCGAGGAGCGGCGCAAGAAACTAAAACAGCACAATCAGTGGGCAGATCTTTCGGACGTGCTGTTTCCCGCATTCAATCCGGATCCGTTTCTGACCAAATTCTACGAGTACACGAAGTGGGTTTATACCCCTTGGTTCACCATCCTGACCTTGTGCGGTTTCGCGGTGGCCGCCGGAATTACCATCACGCATTGGGACCAGATTGGGCGGGACACCGCGCAATTTTACAACTTCAGCAACAAGACTTGGGGAGACCTGGCGGTCTTGTACATCATCCTCTTCGTCATTGTGGTGATCCACGAGTTGGCGCACGCCTACACCTCGAAGCACTATGGCGGGCGAGTGACCGCGATGGGGTTCGCGCTGGTGTATCTGACGCCAGCGGTGTACACGGATACCACAGAAGCCGAAGTGACTGCCACGAGCTACCAGCGATTGATGGTGACGGTAGCCGGGGTATGGTCGGAACTGATCATCTGTTCGATAGCTACGGTGATTTGGTGGGGTACCGCGCCAGACACACCGGTACACAACGCAGCATACTTCATGATGATGATGACCGGGATCATGTCCGTGCTTCTCAACTGGAACCCGTTGATGAAGCTAGACGGCTATTACATGCTGACCGAACTGACGGGAATCGCGGACATCAAGGAAAACTCGACCGCGTATGTGTCCGCGTGGGTGAAGAAGAATATCTGGCGGTTGCCGGTAGAGGTTCCATACGTACCGAAGAGGCGCCGGCTGGGATTCGTGGTATACGCGCTGCTTTCCGGAGCCTATAGCTATACGGTGCTGTACATTATCGCGCGATTTGTAGGGAATATTGTGCGCAACTTCAGCCCGGAGTGGGGATTCGTGCCGGAAATCGTTGTGGCGCTGCTGATCTTCCGTTCGCGGATACAGTTATTGGGGAAATTTATGAAATTCGTCTATTTGGATAAGAAAGACCGGATCATCGCGTGGTTCACACCCAGAAATTCCATGGCCGTGGCGGCGGTGCTGATCCTATTCTTAGCCCTGCCGTTCTGGCGCGAATCCGCCTCGGGCAGATTCCTTCTGGAACCGGTGCATGTGGCGGAAGTGCGCGCGCACGTCCCGGGGATGGTGACAGAATTGAATGCCAAAGAAGGGCAGCGGGTGAGCCAGGGCGCACTGTTGGCCACGCTTCGCGACCTTCCCCTGCAGTCTAATTTCGAGAACGCGCAAGCCAACCTATTAATGGCGTCCCACCGCGCGAGAGAGGCGTCGGTCCACTATACGGATTATGGTTCGGCGCTAACGGAACGCGAACGAATGAGCCATAACTTGCGGAACGTTTCGGAGAAGGCTGCCGCGCTGGAGATGAGAAGTCCAATCGAAGGTACGATCATTACGCCGCGAGTTCAGGATCAACTGGGAAGCTATCTAAAGGAAGGGCAAGAATTGCTGGCAGTCGCCGATCTGGCTTCGTTAAGGGCGCGGATTTATGTTTCGGAGTATGACCTGTATAAGGTACAGAAGCATGCCGAAGCGCGCCTTCAGGTAAATGGCATGTTCCGGAGGCCGGTAGCGGAGATCACGTCGATAGCGGCACGCCCGACGGAGTTGGACCCTAGCCTATCGGGGAAGGTCGAACTTCAGGGGATGAATCCTCCGCATTTCTACGTTGTGGATTTGAATGTGCCAAATCCCGATGGCATTCTAAGACCCGGAATGACGGGCTACGCTAGGGTCTATGGACGGCGGCGAAGTGCCTTAGGGCTGGGGTGGGAAGCGGTGTCGGACTTTTTCGGGCGCAAGGTTTGGTAATAAGCGTGGTCGACCTACGGACTAATGTGAGGACTAATTTAGGACATTGGGGCAAAAAAAGAGGAGGCCACTTTGCAGCAGCCTCCTCGTAATTCTCTTCAGAGTTGCCTAGCTCCAGGCAACCGACAACTTAGATCATCTTGGCCTTGCGGACCGCCGACTTACGAACCGCGGACTTGCGGACGGCCGACTTCCGAACAGCGCTCTTGCGCGACACCGAACCGTCATTGGTGGCGGCCGGGGTGCTGGCGACGTTAGCTTTCTTGGTGGTCTTCAGAGTGCTGATCAGGCTCTTCTTTTCGATGGACATTAGTCCCCCTTGATTCCTTCTTAAAATTTTGTCTTTCGCAGACGCCTTCCATATAGCAGGAGTAATGCCAAACTCGTGGCGGGCTGTGAGTGCGACAAATTTGCTGAAAAAGCGGGACTTAGTACGGAAGTACTGCTGAACTGGCGTCGCCGGCCGGTGAAAAATTCTTCTGCGGTTAAAAATTAACCATCAGCAGGTTAAAAAGTAACCTTTTTTCCGGCTGCGAATGGGCCGTACGACCTAAGTGTTAAGGCTAATCGATGCGGTGTTTGCGGCAAAGATACTTCATGCGCTGTGGGTCGACATGCAAAAGTGCGGCGGCGGCGGTTTTCTTCCCATTAGTGCGGCGCAACGCGGCGTTGAGGTAAGCCACTTCGATTTTTTCCATTTCCGCGTCGAAATCGACTCCGGCTTCGGGAATGAGGATAGCTTCCTGGCTGGCGGCGCTGTGTTGGAGCATGTGCTGGGGCAGATGTTCGGGGGTGATCTCGGGGGAATTGATCATGACCACCAGGCGCTGAATGATATTTTCCAACTCACGGATGTTACCCGGCCAACTGTAGTCCTCGAGAATTTCCAGCACGTCGGGTTGCACAGACTTCAACGGCTTTTTGGCGGACGCGCAATAGATGCGCAGGAAGTGATCGACTAGGATGGGCAGATCGCCATCGCGTTCTCGTAACGGGGGCACGTGGATGGGAACAACGTTGATGCGAAAGTACAGGTCCTCGCGGAAGCGGCCCTTGCGAACACAGTCCTCCAGATCGTCGTTGGTGGCGGCGATCAAGCGGAAGTCGATTTTCTTGGCGGAGCGGCCACCGAGGCGCTGTACAGAACGCTCCTGAAGGACGCGCAGGAGTTTGCTTTGCAGGCTGGGGTGCAGGGTGGTGATCTCGTCGAGGAAGAGCGTGCCGGAATGAGCGAGCTCGATCAGGCCCGGCTTGACGGCATCAGCCCCGGTGAATGCGCCTTTTTCGTAGCCAAACAGCTCGGATTCCATCAGGGTTTCCGGCAGAGCCGAGCAGTTCAGGGCGATGAAGGGCTTGTCTGCGCGTTCGCTGCACTGCACGATGGCATTGGCGATCAGCTCTTTGCCGACCCCGCTCTCGCCGCGCAGCACCACGCTGGCCCCGGTGCGGGCCACGGCTTCGATGGCTTGATACACCTTTTGAATGGCCGGGCTGGAACCCACCAGGCCATAGAATGCATTGCCGCGTTCCGCTTGTGCAATCAAGCGACGACCTTCGAGTTCGAGCGCGCGCTTTTCGATGGCGCGGAGCAGCACGATTTTCAGTTCATCGTAATTGAGCGGGAAGGGAAAGAATTCGTCGGCGCCGGCTTGGCTGGCTTTCAGCGGAATGGCCCGGCTGTTCGTTTTGCTGAAGGCGACGAGGACCACATCCTCGCGGATCTTGCGGATTTCTTGGAGTACGTCAAGGCCGTCGGTGGGTCCATCGCCGATGCAGTCCAGATCGAAGAGGATGGCGTGGAGGCCGGACAATTCGAGGACGGTTTTGATTTCGTCTTCGGTTTTAGCGAGAGACATGCGGAATTCGTTGCCGAGATGTTTGCGTATTTCCGGGTAGGGCTCGCTGTCGTCACTGATGATGGCGAGCGAGTAGCGTTCCGTGCTGGTGGCGGCTTCGGGCAAGCAGGGCTCCGTAAGTGAGGGGCGATTATAGGGGAGGGAAGTCGGTGATGAAAAGGGCGAATGTGACTGTGGGGCGTTTTACGGACGGCATGACTTAAATGAGTAGAGCTTAAGATGAGGATGCAAAAAACGAGGGAGAAGAACCCCAAGACCCGCCTTCACACGTCGAGCATTGGATTCCTGACGTAACCATCTTCCAACTGTAAAGGATGTCTAGGGACACTTTGTAAAGCATGTGTCGGGACTAGACAGTGCGCGAACTCGACCCGCAAATCCAATGCTCGACGATCGACCGCTGAGGGGCACGACTTGCACGCGTTCGCCGGCCAGGGCCTGACTGATCGTCCACTTGCGCCCTTTGACCTCCACCTTGCCTTGACAGTCGACTTTCAGGACCCAGGCGCCCGCGGGATACTCCCAGCGGGGTGGATGTGGATCGTAGCGTCTTGCACTGGGCATCCACACAATCTAAGGCTTCATGTGGGCGCACGTAGTTATGTTCCCAACGATACTCGTCGAGCCAAGCCTGCAGGTGTTGTCGCGGGATCCCTCGTCGCCTCCAAGCGCGTTGCAGCGATCCATGAAACCGCTCGACCTTCCCTTGCGTTTGCGGATGGCGGATTCCACTCCAATGCAGACGAATGCCCTGACGTATCAGCCACAAAGAGAGATGCGTATATCCGGAAGGGGCTTGCTCCTCCCGCCAGGGAGTACCGTGGTCCATCAGCATCCCATCCGGAACTCCACAACGCTGAAACGCTTCTTCGAGTTGTTGACGCACCGGTTCGCCGCGGGTAGTGCCGTTGGCGGCTAGCGCGATCAGATAACGGCTGTGATCATCGAGCACGGACAGGGGACCGACAGGCTGTGGCCACCCCTTCGGCCCCTTGAAATCCATGTGCCACAACTCATTAGGTTGTTTTCGTTCAAAGCGCTGCGGCGCAAGTGGGTGTTGGTCTGCCTCTAGAATCAGATCGTGGCGCAAAAGAATGCGATGAATCGTGTTGCGTGGCAGTACGACTCCTTCACGCTCTAATACCACACTCAGCTTTCGTGCGCCCCAGTCCGGGTAGCGGAGCCGCATCTCCACTACGCGCTGCTCCAAACTGTCCGCGGTTCGCCGCGGACTGCGGTGCGGCTTGCGACCGTGCTCGGCGATGCCTGCTATACCGAACTCCTGGTAGCGCCGCTGCCATAAATATCCAGTAGGCCTGGAGATCCCAAACTTTGCACACAGCGAACTGAACGGTTGCAATCCTTGCGCCGCCTCCACAACAAATCGTACCCGCTGTTCCTGAATATCCATCGTATTCCATGCCATCGCCCAACTCCCACGCGCGCGACGCGCGCGTGAGTGTAAAGCATGTCTAGGGACAACCTGTAAAGGATGTCATGGGACTGAACACTTCACACTACGAAGGTGGAGCACCCGCGCTGGGGACAATTCTTGGAGTGGTCGTAGCCCGTGTTGTGGCTGGCTAGCGTGTGCGCGCCTCTGGCGCTGCGGACAAGCCCGCAGCAGACGGGAGGTCGTGAGCTAGAAGCGCACGGTGGAAAGATATTTGTAGCCGTCGGTTAGCGTGACCCACGGATCTTTGGGCTGGTCGTGTTCCAGGAAATAGTGCTGGATGCCGGCTTGATCGGAGTAGGAGAAGATGCGCTTCCAATCGATCACACCGGAGCCGGGGGCGGTCATGTCCTGTTTTTCTAGTTTGTCGGCGTTATAGGAAGCGAGTTGGTCGGGAGCCAGGTGCGGCAAAGATTTGAAGTCCTTTACGTGGACGAGCGGGAAGCGGCCGGGATACTTCTGGAAATAGGTGACTGGATCTTGACCGGCCACGCTGATCCAGCCGAGGTCCATTTCCATCTTGACCAGATTGGGGTCGGTGGAAGCGAGGAGATAATCGTAAGGCAGCTTGCCGCCCAGGTTGGCGTCGGGCCCGAACTCCCACCAGTGATTGTGATAAGCGAACTGAATTCCGGCTTTTTTACTGGCTTCGCCGGCTTTGTTGAAGGTCTCGATCACGCCCTTCCAGCCAGCCGCGGAGTTGCGCGCGGTTTCGTCGATCCACGGGCAGACAATGAAGGCGTGGCCGATGGTGCGAGCGGCATCGATGGTTTCGGGCCAATGATTCTGGACAATGTCGTAGCTTACGTGGCAAGCAGGGGCGGTGAGGTCGTCCTTATCGAGAAGGGCACGAATGTCTTTGGGCGAATGATCGAAATAGCCGGCGAACTCCACTTCTTTGTAGCCGATGGAAGCGACTTTTCCGATGGTGCCCGCGAAATCCGTTTTCATCAGACCACGTACGGTATAGAGCTGAACACCGACTTTCTCGATGCGGTGAGCGGCAGCAAAAGAGCGGGAAGGAAGAGAGGCGAGAACTCCGGTTGCGAGCGACGCTTCCAGAAAGGTACGTCGATTCATGGTGCAGTTAGACAAGGTAGGCCTCCGAGGAAAAACAGATGATAGCTTCGGTGTAGCACGATCATCTTAACAACGGACGGTGCTTGATTCCAATATCACGCGAGTGGTGCGGAGCATCTCGACCGTGCCCCGCACCGGTTCGCGCTGATGCTAGAACTGGAAGCGCAAGCCAAACTGCATACGACGAGCAGCGTGAGTACTGTTGAGATGCAGGAAACCCGACGAAGCAATACAAGTGGGATCGCCAGCCGAATTTGCTGCGCCGGTGCAGTCCATGGTGCTATCAATCCCGTTATATTGCGTGTGGTTGAAGATGTTGAAGCTCTCCCAGCGAAATTCGAAGGCATATTTTTCCTTGAAGGGGAAGCGCTTGAACAGACCAAAGTCGAAGTTCACGCGGCCTGGGAGATACAAGGTGTTGCGGCCAACGTCTCCGTAAGTCAAACCGACGGGGAGGGTGTAAGCGGCTGGGTTGTAGTAGAGCGGTCCAAAAACGCCGCCAGCGGCGGATGCAGTTTTTTGGGCGGCAGTGACGGAGTTGGGATTGCCGACAATATCCGGACGGGAAGCGGTACCGACCCCATTGCCAAGGCCGGCGGAATCACCGTAGGTGGTGCCGTTGGCGACGTTGACGGGGGTGCCAGTCTGGATCGTAGTGATGCCGGACAAGGACCACGCGCCAAAGAGAGTGTGCTTGAGGCCCTCCTGCTTGAAGAAAGGCAGAGCGTAGACGTAGCTAGCGACGAAGTTGTGGCGCATGTCAAAGCTGGAACTGGCGCGGGAGCCTTCCACGTTGTACGAATCCACGAAGGCAGTGTCGTAGCGGTCAGAGGAATCGTCGATGGAGTGACTGTAGGTGTAGGCGGCGCTGAGAGTGAGAGCGCCGACGCTGCGAGTGGCGGAAACCTGGAGAGCATTGTAAATGGAATTGGCGCTAGTCTCCACGCTTTGGATGGTGCCGTAGCCCAAGTAGGGTCGAACCAAGTTGGAGTTGTTTTGGCAAGCAACGAACAGATTATCGAGCGCAGCAGAAGGAACGAGAGTGCCGTTGCCTAAAGTGGCGGAGACCGGAATGCCGGCCGCGTTCGTGACGATATTGGCGCAATCGGAGCCGTCAGGGTTGATGGGAGCGCCTGAAGCGAGAAAAGGATTGTCCGCCGCAGGAACGGTATGAAGTTGGTTGATATCGCGCTCCTGAGTTAGGTGCGTGCCCTTGCTGCCAACATAGGCAACAGAAAGGATGGTGTGCGAGGGAAGTTCCCTCTGGATGCCCAAATTCCACTGTTGCACGTAGGGCCAAGCGATCTGGGCTGGAATGCTGATAGGACTGACGGGGAAATAGAGGCCGCCACCAGCGCCGATATTCTCGTAGCCGACGACATTGTTTTGCGAGGAGTTCTGGGAATTAGGAGCGGCTCCCTGTTGCAGGACTTCGGCGTTGGCCTCATTGCCGTTCATGTGCTCGAAGAAAATGCCATAACCGCCGCGAATGGCGGTCTTGCCATTCCCGAATGGATCATAGGCAAATCCAACGCGCGGACCGGGATTCATGAGCTTGTTTTTGGTGCAGCCAAGAACGCCGCCAGAGACGCCGGGATAGATACTGGATTTAATGCCACATTGGATGTAGCCGTTGTATTGATAGCCGATGAGCTGGCCGCTGGCGTTGGTTTTCAGCGCACCAGTGACCGGGCTGATGATGGGAACATCGGCAGGATTCCAATTGCTGGGAGAGAAGCCGAACTCTTTGTCATCCTTTTCTTGATAGCGGCCAAAGAAGCTCCAGCGTATACCGAGGTTCAAGGTGAGCTTCTTGGTGATGCGCCAATCATCCTGGAAGTAAGGTTCGGCAATTTTGTAACGATCGTAATAGTAGAGGGAATTTTGAACCTGAGAATAGGTGCCGACGTTGCCCATGAGCAGATCAGCGAAGGCGTTACCTGTGCTAATAGGAGCAGCGTTATTGAAGGTTAGAATCCCCTGGGTGTAGACGGAGTTCTGCTGGTTCTTTTGAGCGGCGACAAAGTAGGCGCCGAACTGGAAGGTGTGATTGCCAAGGATTTTGGTCATATTGTCGCGATAGGTATAGGTCGGATTGGCGTTCTTCCAGGGGAAATAACCGGTGTCTGAAGAGAAGCCGCCGCCGTATGCAAGTCCGTTCGCAATGCTGAACGAGGGAAGCAGTCCGCCGAAACCATTATTGAACAGGGAGCCCATGGAGAAGCCCGCCGGCACAGCGATATCCACACCGGATGCGGGAAGCGCGGTAAGGAAGATGTGGTCAGCGGTGTAGCTGGCGACAAATTCATTGAGCAAAGTGGGTTTGATATTGGCGTTCAGGCGGGCCACAAAACTGGTGCCGGGACCGACGAAATTGGTCTGTACGTTCGGATAACTTGCGCCATTACCCCATAGTGGGCTGGGATTGACGGTGCTCCAGCTATCGTGAATGTAGCGAAAAGTCACGCGATAGTTGTCGGTGATGTTGTGATCGATGCGAAAGAGTTCTTCACGCCAAGCGGTCGGCTCGGAAACGGTCTCAAAGAAAGCCGGATAGCCATTAGCGGAGCCATTCGGTGTAGGAATCAAGGTAAGGAAATACTTGGCATTGGGATCGATTGGAACGGTGTTGCCCGGGAAGGCCATTCCACCTGAGCCAACTTGCGTCGGACAATCCGGGTAAGTAGTGGTGTTTACAGGAGTGGTTGCGGAGTAGGTTGGGCAGAGATCGCTGAAGTTGCCAGCGCGCTCGGCGGTGGAAGGAACGTTTTGATTGTAGGAGTAGGGCACTTTTTCACGGCGCCATTCCTGAGACCAGAAGAAGAAGGTTTTGTTCTTGGCGTTGTTGTAGATATGGGGAATGTAAACAGGGCCGCCAATCGTGTAGCCCCAGTCATGCTTGTGGTATGGTGCTTTCGGCTCGTTGGCAATGCCCTGAGCCCAATCGCGGGCGTTGAAGAGTTGGTTCCGTCCATAATAGAAAAGGCTGCCGTGGAAGGAACTGGTGCCGGATTTAGTCTCGACTTCGATGGTACCCGAGCCGTTTTTGCCATATTGCGCGCCGTAATTGGAAGTGAGCACCTTGAATTCGGCGATGGCTTCCAGGTTGGGGTAGACGTTGAGAGTTCCGTTGGAACCGTTGTCCATGTTGTCCCCGCCGTCCAGTTCCCAGTTGTTATACTCAACGCGGCCGCCGTTGATGGCGTATGAGATGCTCCCGTTGACGCCGACCACGCCTTCATCCTGGCCGGTTTGGTTAACAACGCCGGGTGCGAGATTGATGAGTTGGGTGAAGTTGCGGCCATTGAGTTCAAGTTGGTCCACTTGCTTGCCGGAAATGGTGGTGGCCAACTCGGAGGAGGTGGTTTCTACCTGAGCGACGCTCTCGCCGGTGACCATGACTTCTTCGGTGACCGAGCCGATGGTGAGAGTGACGTCGACACGAGCCTTTTCGCCAACAGTCAATACGATTTTGGAGGCTAAAAATTTCTGGAAGCCCTTGGCGGTGACCGTCAAATTATAAGTGTCGCCCGGAAGCCCGGGAATGACATATGCGCCGACATCGTTGGTGGTAGTGGCGTGGGTCAGAGTTCTCCCCAAATTGGTCAGGGTGACCTCGGCGCCAATGATGGCAGCCCCGGATTTATCGACAACTGTGCCGCTGATGTAGCCGGTGTCCTGTGCGGAAGCAAAATTTGGGAGGACCAAGAGAACGGCGAGAATAGTGAGGCAGGTGCATACCCGAGCACGAGTGCGGACACACGATAGCGTGTATAGCTTCACGATGAACCTCCGTGTAGTGACGTGCATAAGGCTTTTCGCTATAGCGAGATGTGAGGATGAGTGGACGCGTCCGGGTACACCAGTCTGTCAGGTAAGAGCCACTCGCCTGGACATCTCCGGACCTCGACTGGATGTAATCCCGGAAAAGCCTAATTAAATCGAGTTAATATTGCAAAGGAACGTAAGTGTCAAGAGGAAAGTAAAGATTTCGTTAAGTGAGGCCACAGATTACGAAGCGTGGAGTACCATGACTGGATGGAACTGAGTTGGGTTGCGTGAACGAACAGAATCTGCATAAACGATGAGACCCGCCGCGATAGCGAAAGAATTTTTGGCGCCGTTGGCGCTGGCGGTGGCGGCGTGCTGTGGGTGCATGCTAACGCCAATCGCGAGATGCGATGAAAGTGCCGCACAAGAAGAAGCGAATGCGAAGCGGGCGGAGGCGTGGTTTCACAAAGGGCAAGAGGCGTTGAACTCGGGGGAGTTGGACGCGGCGGAAGAGGCGTTTCGGAAGGTGTTGACGCTGGATCCGCAATCGGGGGCGGCATACGCGAATCTCGGCGTGGTGGCGATGCGTCGCAAGAATTGGGATGAAGCGCTGAATTATTTGAGGAAGGCGGAACGGTTGTCGCCGAACATGGCTGGGATTCGCTTGAACATTGGGCTGGTGGAATTTCGACGGCAAAACTATGCGCAGGCAATTCCACCACTCGAGAGCGTGTTGCGCGACGATCACAATTCGGCGCAGGCGCGTTATTTGCTGGGGCTGTGCCAAGTATTTGTGCAGCAGTACGTAGCGGCGGCGAAAACGCTGGAGCCGCTTTGGCCGCAGATGTCCGGAGATGTGATGTACCTGTACGTTTTGGGGATTGCAGCGAATAGCGCAGGCGAGAAAGCGCTGGATGAGAAGGCTATGACGCGGCTGCTGGAAGTGGGAGGAAATTCGCCGGAGTTGCACCTGATTCTGGGTAAGGCGTATTTGCAGCACATGGAATATGAAAAAGCTGTCGAAGAGTTGAATGCAGCGTTGTCCGGCAAGCCCAACTTGCCGTTTGTACACTTCAATTTGGGTATGGCGTACGCGGATCTGGGAGAAAACGGGAAAGCCGAGGCTGAATTTCGTAAGGACATCGAATTGGAGCCGGATTTGGCGGACAACTACGAGCAACTGGCCCAGTTGTACAACCGGTTGCGGAAGAATGATGAGGCGGAGAAGGCTTGCCGTAAGGCCTTGGAGCTGAATCCGCGGTCGGGCGCGGCGTGGTTTGTGCTGGCGAAAATTCAGCAACGCCGTGGTGATTATGCAGGCGCACTGAACAATGTGGATTCAGCGGTGAAAGTGGCTCCCGCGAATGAGAGTGTGCTGTTTTTGCGTGGGCAAATTTTGCAGAAACTGGGGCGAACGAGCGAGGCTGAGGCGGAGTTTGAGAAGGCAAAAAAGGCGATGGCCGCTGATGAAAAGAAGGACCAGGAAGAGATGGACCAGAAAATTGTGCCCAGTCCAGAACTAAAGCAAGGTCCGCAATAATGGTCAACCGTATGGACAACGAAGAGGGATTCTCGCTTCGCTCGAAATGACGGGGGAGTTCTCGCTTCGCTCGAAATGATGGGTTTTGGTTAGTTTCCGCACGCGTCAGCTTCCGGGCCCTGCCACTCCCCTCGGGCCTGTTCCAACGATTCCGCCACCGCCAATAACAGTTCCTCCTCGTGCGGCCGCCCGATCAATTGCACGTTTATCGGCAGGCCTTCGGCGGAGCGCCCGAAGGGAAGAGACAAGCCGGGGGGGCCCGCGAGATTCAGCCATTGGCAGAAGCGCATGGTGTCGCGGTAATTGTGGGGATCGCCGGCACGATAATTGCCGGAACCATGAGGGAATGCGGGCGCAGTGGAAACGGGGGAGAGAAGAATGGGGATGTCACGAAGTTGATGCAGGAGAGACGCGCGAAGATTGTCGCGTTCGGCGCAACCGTTCATAAACGACTCAAGCGTCACCGGAGAATCGGCCGCGCAGATCGCTAAATACTCCGCCAACATGGGGCTCAGCGAAGATTCTTTGCCCTTCGCTCCCTGGCGGATCAAGTCCGCGATTACGGGACCGAAGAAGAACCACCAAAGTTCGAAAGCGCGATCGAGTTGTTTGAGCGTGATGGGCTCGACGCGGTAGTCGAGGTCGCAGAGATGTTGGGCGGCGCGGCGAATGGTGGAAAGCGTTTCGGGAGTGGCGCGTCCCAGTTCCGGATTTTCCAGAATGCCGATGCGAAGGCCGCGGAGTTGTTCGGTGGAGATTTTGCGCACAGGAACGGGAGCGGAGAGGGCGTCGCCGGGGTCCGGGCCAGCCATGACTTCGAACAAGGTGCGCACATCAGCTACGGTTCTGGCCAAGGGCCCGACTACGCCGATCCACGCGAACGCGCCGGCGCCGGGAGGAAAGTGGCCGGTAGCGGGAATGCGGCCCGGAGTGGGCTTCAGTCCACAAACGCCACAGAAATGCGCGGGCGTGCGAATCGAGCCACCACCGTCGCTTCCGACACCGCCCATGGAGCAGCCCGAAGCGATCGCGGCCGCTTCGCCGCCACTGGAGCCGCCGGCGGAATAGGCGAGATTCCAGGGATTGCAAGTTCTGCCGCTGAGGAGATTGTCCGTCTCGTAGGCCATCAGGAATTCGGGGGTGTTGGTGTTGCCGAGCAGAATGGCGCCGGCGGATTCGAGGCGCGCGACCAACGGGGCGTCCGTTGACGGGACGTAATCTTTGCGCAGGAGCGAGCCAGCGGGGCAGAGCCATCCGGCTACATCGATGCAGGATTTCACAGTGAGCGGGATTCCAGTGAGTGGCTTGAGTTCCTCGGCACGGGACAGTAAAGATTCGGCGGCGCGGGCCCGAGCGAAGGCGGATTCGGTATCGAGATGGACGAAGGCATTCAGTTTCGGCTGCAGGCGTTGCGCGCGTTCCAGATGAGCGGTGACGAGTTCTACGGGCGAGATTTTCTTAGCTTTGTACAGTTCGAGTGTTTGCGCGATGGAGCCGTAGAAGAGCGGGGCCATGAAACCATTCTATGGGTAACGCGCAGGATTTGGCAGGTCGATCAGAAATGGAGCGCGGGCGAGGGAAAATCTTCGCGATGATGCCGACCTTGGCGCACAGGGCGAAGCGCCGGTTGGTGCTTGACGATGGCTGAGGTAGCCGACAGAATCGGTAAGACGATAGTTGCTTTTTCGGGTCAGCGCGTCCAGAAAGAGCTTTCCTCGATGATACCCAAGGAAAAAGGTATGCGGCGTTGGTTGTTTGTGGCGAGTACGCTGCTGTTTTTTGGGGCGGTGCTTTTATCGTCGGAGATGCGTTCGCTGGTAACACAAGCTGCGAGCAGCAGGAATGCCTCAAGCGCCGCACCGAAAACTTCCAGCGAAGCGCTGCGGCTGAATACGCTGGGCGTGGCGCACATGAACCAGGGAAAATCCGCCGAAGCGCAGAAGAATTTCGAACGGGCGTTGGCCGCGGATCCGAATTTCGCGCAAGCACGAATGAATTTAGGCATCTCGCTGCTGGCACAACAGAAATTGGACCAGGCGCTGCCGATGTTGGAGGAGGCCGCGAACAAACTGCCGGATGATCCGTACGCCTGGTACAACCTGGGGCTAGCGTACAAAGATTTGGGACAACCGGAAAAGGCTATTGCCGCGTTTCAGCGCGTAGAAAAAATTGCGCCCAATGAGCCGGACGCATTTTACTTCGAAGGATTTTTGCTTTCTCAATTGCAGAAATATGATGAGGCCATGGCGGCGTTCAAGAAGGCGCTGGAGATCGAGCCCGCCCACGCTTCCGCCCAATTCGGACTCGCCCGTGCGTACCAGCGCAAAGGAGACGCAGACGCAGCGAGGGAAGGCATGAAGCATTTTCAGAAAATCACGTCGGAGCATCTGGGCACGCCGTTCGGCGCGGGTTATGGCGATCAAGGGAAATTTTCTCTGGCGGAGTTTGTGCATGGGAACGACACAAATGCCCCGCCGGAGATTCCGGTGCATTACGCTGCGAAACCTTTGGCGGAACTGGCGGGAGCAAGCACCGGTGTGTGCGTGTTTGACTACGACGGCGATGGCAAGCCGGATTTGTTTTTCGTGGCGACAGGAAAAGATAAGAGCCAGTTACTGAGAAACGTGGGCGGTGGCAAATTTGAAGACGTTACGGCGAAGGCCGGATTGACGGGAATTGGCGCGGGTCTGGGCTGCGCGGCCGGGGATTTCGACAACGATGGGAAGACGGACCTGGCGGTGTGCGAAATTGATGGCGTGCGATTATTTCGCAATCAAGGAGACGGAAAGTTCGCGGACGTAACGGAGAAAGCGGGAATCGTTCGCGAGAAGGGCTGCGTCAGTACCACATTTGTGGATTACGACCACGACGGCGATTTGGATTTGTATCTAACGATGACTCCGGGAATTGGCCGCACCAACAGATTGTGGCGGAACAACGGGAATTCCACGTTCACGGATGTGTCTGCGGAAACCGCGCTGGGTGTGAACGCCACCGGTGCTGATGTGGCGGTCACGGATTTTAACAATGATCGGGCCATCGATTTCGTGATCGCGGGAGGGGCGGCTGGTGCGGCGATTTACTTGAATCCGCGCGAAGGGGAATTCACGCCGCTGCCGGGAATTGATTTTGTGAAGGAAGGATTGCCACCGGCGGTGGGCGTCGCGGTTTTCGATTTCAACAAAGATGGCTGGATGGATATCGCGTTCACGCATGCGGGCGCGCCGGGGATCAGTTTGTGGCGCAACGTGCAGGGGAAGAAGCTGGAGCGGGTGAGGCTGCCGGATTTCGGGTGGAAACAGGGCTGGGGAATCAGCTCAATCGATTACGACAATGATGGCTGGGTGGATTTGGTGGCGGTGGGAGAAGGAACCAAGGGCGCGGAAATTCGTGTACTGCGGAATCTGGGAGATGCAGGCTGGGCGGACGTCAGCGCAAAACTTCAATTGGATGCCGTGAAACTCGATCGACCACGCGCTTTGACGATTGCAGATTTCAAAGGCGATGGCAGCGCGGATGTAGTGGTTACGCAGGCCTCGGGCGCTCCGCTGATGCTGGAAAACATTGGCGGAAACAAGAACCACTGGATGCAGGTAGATCTGAAAGCGTTGAACGATAACAAGAGCGGGATCGGCACGAAGGTTGAAATTTACGCGGGAGCGCTGTACCAGAAATTTGAGGTTTCCGGCTCATCGGGATATCTCGGACGAAACTCGGGGATGCTGCTGGTGGGATTGGGATCGGAAAAAGTGACCGATGCGGTGCGGTTGCTGTGGCCTACCGGAGTGCCGCAGGACGAGATCAATTTGGCAGCCAACAAGACACAGTCCATCGCGGAACTGGACCGGCGGGGCAGTTCGTGCCCGATTCTGTTTTCGTGGAATGGAAAGCAATATGAATTCATCGCGGACATGATTGGGCCGGGCGTTGTGGGGCATTGGATCGCGCCGGGCCAGCGCGATGTGCCGGACCCGGATGAGTACCTGAAGGTGCCGGCGAAGAGTGCGGTCAAGAAAGATGGATTGCTGAGTTTCCGGTTCATGGAGCCGATGGAAGAGACCGTTTACTTGGATCAGGTGCGGCTGGTGGCGGTGGATCATCCGGCCAGCATCGAAGTGAATCCGAACGAACGATTCGCAAGCAATCCGCCGTTTCCGGAATTTCGAGTGATTGCCACGCAGGATGCGCGCTTACCCGTGGGTGCCTGGGACGATCGCGGCCGGGACGTGCTGCCGCTGTTGGCCAAGCGGGACCGAAAATATGTGACCGATTTCGAAGGATTACCGTTCGCAGGGTTTGCGAAATTGCACTGGATAGAATTGGACTTGGGCGCGTGGGACGCGGCAGGGCCTTTGCGATTGCTGCTGGATGGATACACGGATTACTTCACGGCGACGTCGATGTATGCGGCGGATCAAGCGGGAATTAAGGTGATTGCGCCGTATGTGGAAGCGCAGAACGCGCAAGGCCAGTGGGTTCGCGTAGTGGACGATATGGGATTTCCCGCGGGCTTGGCGCGAACGATGGTGACCGACCTGACCGGGAAAATTCCGGCGGGAACGCGACGGATTCGCATCGTTTCGAACCTGAAAATTTATTGGGACCGCGTGCGGATCGATCAGACGCCGGAGAGGAAGGACGTGCGAGTGAGCGAGGTGCCGCTGGCTACGGCGGAGCTGGCGTTTTTGGGATATCCAAAAGAAATTCGGCTGAATCCCGCGAGTGACACGGTCTATTCATACACTCATCGCAGCCCGTCGGGGCCGTACGCGCATGCGGCAGGGAATTACACACGCTATGGCGATGTGAAAAATTTGCTGAGCCGCTCGGATGACAAATTTACGGTGTTCAGCTCCGGTGAAGGAGTGAAGCTGGAATTCGATCCAGCAGGGTTGCCCAGCGTGCCTACAGGGTGGGTGCGCGATTGCTTCTTCTATGCGGATGGATTCGAGAAGGATCTGGATTTCTATGCGGCGAATGCATTCACAGTGGAGCCGCTGCCCCGGCACGGATTGATTGCGTATCCGTACCCACAAGGGCAGGAATACCCAGTGGACGCTGAACACCTGGGATACGAGTTCGAGTACAATACGCGGCAACGTTCGGATCGCATGCCGGTGAATTTGCGCTACGAATATCCCGCACCAAAGTGAGGAAGGGTACATGCGCAGAACTGGGGCCTCCACGATTCGCGATGTGGCCCGAGAGAGCGGTTACTCGGCGTCCACCGTTTCGATTGTTCTGAATAATGCGCCACTGGCGCGCTACATTCCCGAAGATACCAAAGGAAGGATACAAACCGCGGCGCGCCAGTTGGGATACCGGCCGAACCCGCTGGCGCGGTCGTTGCGGAGCCAGCGTTCGAACATCGTGGGCGTGATGGTGTTCGACATCACCGATCCGTTTTGCACGCCTATTCTGCGGGGTTTGGAGAATGCGCTATACCAGTCCAATTATCTTTCGCTGTTGGCTGACGCGCACAACGAGACGCACCGCTTCGAGCGCTATTTGGAAATGCTGCTGGATCGCCGGGTCGAGGGCTTGATTGTGATCGCCAATTGGCTAATGACCGATATCAAGTTGCTGGCGGACCTGACCGAGAAGCGCGTGCCGACCGTGGTGGCCGGGAGGGCCTTCGATATCAAGAATGTCAGCACAGTTTCGGTTGACAATGAGAATGGCGCGGCGCTAGCGCTGGAGCATCTTTACAATCTGGGGCACCGCGAGATTGCGTTTCTACGCGGGCCGAAGACGCTCTCCAGCAGCGGGCAGCGCTGGAAAGGGGTTCGAAATTTCGCGCAATCGGTGGGTTTGCGGCTGGACCCGAAGCGCATCGCTGAGCTGCCAGAATCGCAGGATCCCAATTCCAGTTTTGAGGCGGCCGGGCGTTTAACCACGGAGCTCCTAGACCGGGGAAAAACGTTCACGGCCCTGATGGCGTTTGACGACATGACCGCGCTGGGGGCATTGCGAGCACTGAAGAAACACGGATTGCGTGTGCCGGAAGATCGTTCGGTGATCGGATTCGACGATGTGGCTCAGGCCGGCCTTTCCATGCCGTCGTTGACGACGGTGCGCCAGCCGATGGAGAACATGGGCGCGATGAGCGTAGCATTGGTGCTGGATGCTATCAAGGCAGTGAATCAGAAGCAGGACATTCCGATAGCGCGAAGGAAGATTCCGGCGGAGTTGATGGTGCGGGAGTCGACGGGAGCGGTCAGCCGGGCATCCTGAGCGCAGCTGTGCCGGAGACCCCAAGAACCCGCACGCAATAACGGCGTGTGGAGCACACGCCACCCCGCACCCGCGACCGTTACACCGCCAAGCGGCGAGCTAAGCGCCGACGGTGACCCAGGATTTCTTTCGGGCGCTTTCCGAGATGGTTTCGCACAGGACCAACTCTTCGTGGCCAGTTTCGAATGTGGGGAAGGTGCGCGGGGCGCGCGGGTCGCTGGCGGCGATGTACGCGTAAACATCTTTGAAGAGCTGCACGAACGTGTCCGGGTAACCTTCGGGATGGCCGCCAGGATAGGCCGCATAGCCGCGAGATTCCGGAGTTTGCAGGGCGGGATCCTTGGGAAGAACTTCGCAAGCGCGCTGACGGCGGCCAATCCATAACTGGTTCGGGGATTCCGAATCGAAGGCGAGTGAACCTTCAGAACCATCAATTTCAAACCACAAACGCGCTTTGCGGCCGGGGCTGACTTGCGAGACAGTCATGACGCCGCGTGCTTCGTTCTCAAAATGGAGTAGAACTGAGGCGTAATCGTCGGTCGCGATCATTACTTCTTCGGTATCGGTCGTGGCCGCTTTCTGGAAGGTTTCTACGCGACCTTTGGGGCGACGGCGCGTGGGAAGAACCGTGGCTAGGTCGGCGCAAAGCGCAGAGACTTTGCTGTCGGTAAGCCAAGTAACCAGGTCCAGCCAGTGTGTGCCGATGTCGGAGACGGCGCGGAGCTCGCCGCCCAATTTTGCTTCCAGGCGCCAGTTCCAGTCGGTGGGAAAGAGCAGCCAATCCTGAAGGAAACTGCCGTGAACGAGTTTGACCTGACCGATGACGTGTTCGCGGATCAGGATGCGGGCTTCCTGGCACAGCGGGTAATAGCGCAGGTTGTAGGTTACCGCGCCGACGAGGCCCGTTTCTTTTAACAATTTGACGAGCGCGGCGGATTCGTGCGAATCGAGAGACAGAGGCTTCTCGCAGAGGACGTGTTTGCCCGCTCGCAGCAACTGGCTGGCTTCCTGGAAGTGAAGATGGTTTGGCGTGCAGAGATGCACAACTTGGACCGAAGCGTCAGCGGCTAGGTCGTCCAGAGAATTGTAAGCGCGCGGGAGATGCAGAGATTCGGCGGCGGCTTTCGAACGATCGGGAGTGCTGCCGAGTACGCCCTGCACCGGGATTCCCAAACGGCGAAGGGCGTCGAGATGGGCGCGACCCACAAATCCCAGGCCAACGATAGCAGCATGCGGTTGCATTGGAGGTTCCTTTGGTGTGGAGTTGAGCGACTTTATTTTAGAACGGATTTGGCGCTCGGAGATGAACAGATAGAGCGGAAACCCGTTCGGGCAGCTAGACCCGCAAGTTTATTTCGCGGGCGGACTAAATGCGTCGGGCGGATCCAAATAGCCTTGTTCCCAAAATGCTGCGCGGGTAAGGGAACCCGAAGCATACTTTTGAATGTCGGGAAGAGTGGCGCCGGCAATGCCACCGTCGGCGGCATCGAAGATCACCACCACACCTTCCGGAGTGGGAGTGACCGAAGGCGCTTCCTTTAGGCCTTTTTCGAATAGGGCGAGGGAGTATTCCAGGCGCACGGCTGGGCCAGATTCCTTGGCGTTTTGCGACAGCGGGCGAACCGTGTAGATCTTTACGGTTTTCCCTTTCAGCGCGGGCCAATCTCCGGGGAACGCACTGATCTGCTCTTGTTCGATCTGAAATCCGATGAATTTGGATTCGGGGCGATACTCCTCGTTGGCCATTTTGGCGGCGACGGTATCCGGCAGCAAGACGCCGCTTTGGCGAACGTAACCGCGAGAATCACCGGAAATGGTGATGTGGATCCAGCCCTTATCGGAGTCGAGATATTCGAACTCATCGTTGACGGCGGCTTGGAAAAGCACACGGGAGTCTTCCGAAGGCTTGGCGCAGATGGGTGTGCCCGATTTGGCGACGGATACGAGATTTTGCGGGCGCGCTTGATTGCGTTGAATTTCCTTGAGGTTGTTGAGTTCGACGGTGAGTTGCTGGACTTGGCGCTCCGCGAGCACCCGCTGAGAGCGGATTGCGGCGACCTCGTCCGGAGTTTTTGTAAGCGCGGAAGAAGTACTAGACGGGGGCAGGCCGGGGACACCGGATAAATCTAATTTTGGGCGGGGAGCCTGAACGTCAGAGGAAAGCGTTGCGGGAGGATCGACTGGTTTGCCGGTCAATTTTTCCTGGAGGCGATCGAGAAAATCCAATTCCAGACGGCCATTGGAGGGCAGCACTTCATAACCAGATTTGGTGATATCGCGATCGGCATACCAAGCGGTGATTTTGGCGGACAGGCGAACGATGGTCGCTCCGGAATCGCCGGGAAGCAGTTCTACGGAGAACTGGTAAAAACCGCGTTCGTAGTGATCGAGTGGTTTGGAAGGGGGAATGACGAAGCCGTCGAGAATAGGAAGCTTTTGGCCAGTATAGCCTTGCAGGTCTTTGATGGCATGATCGACTTCGGCTTTGGGCTTGGCGTAACTGCGCGCGTAAGGAACAGATTGCGCTTGGAGGTTTATTGAAGCAACGACCGCTATCGCGGGAATAGTGCAGAAGACGAGGAACGCGCATGCCAAGCGTGTTTTCATGGTAACGGTTCCAATTTATCTTCGAAAAGCCAGCCGCGCTGGCCTTCGGTGGTTTCGACGCCCAGCCAGTGCGGGGTGACGATGAGGATGACGACTTCGGCGTTGGCCGCGAGTGTTTTGAGATTGGCCGCGGACTGGAAGGGTCCGGCCTTCAGATCCGCTCCGGGGGCCTTCACGCGGCGCTCGAGTTCGTGGCGAAGTGACGCAATCTGTTGTTCCATGTCTTTTGTGGCGGTTTGCGCGTTGCTCAACCGGTTGGATTCTTCCTCCCGTTGGCGGGTGTAACTTTGACGCACCAGTTGGTTGCTGATTTCGCGACGGCGCGCATCGGCGGCATCCATGGCGGCTTGCTGCAAAGAGTCCAGCGCATCCTTGATCTCTTTCATCTCCTCTTTTTCGACAGTGCCGTCGGAGGCGTGCACGACTTTGTGTGCGGACTCGATATACACCGCATCGACTTTCACGCGGGTACGCAAATCGCCGACGGGGATAATCACGTAGCGCACGCCAATGGTGCCCTGGTCGCCGGTATCCAGAAAATGCCTGGGAGCAATGGCCTTTTCACGAACCTTGTAATAAACCTCGCCCGGCCCGGTCCAAGGATCGAAAACGGGGGTCGAGTTGACGGCTTCGGCACCGGTCAGCGTAGGTTCCCGATCGAAAACGAGGGTGCCGTGAATGATGTGGTCTTTCTGGACGGAAATGACAGCTTGCCGGACGTCCCCGATAGGGGCGGAAAATTCCCGGACGATGCCGGGTGTGGGGAGCTCAGTCGGCGGTAAGGCGAGGCTCGGCGAGGAGGGAAAGAACCAAAGCAATACTAGTAAAATCAGATATTTAGCCCAGTGGCTGGCGCTATCGGATCCCCCTCGAGCCGATTTCCATTGATTCATATTCATGTTCTCGCGTGACCCCTTGTTAACGCGAAGCATACCTTCCTGTCAAATCTTGCACGGCGATTCGGCGAAATTGCCCGAGCGAAAGCGCCGCGAAATTTCATTCCAGCGTTGTGTGCGGGAGTCTTGCAAAGGATTTTTTTATGCTTGCAAGAAAAGTCTTGCATTCGAGACAGAAATCGGGGTAGCATCCGGCCCGGTTCAGGGGCTGGAATTTCGCCAAACTTTCTTTGACGGTGAGATTTGGTGAGATTTTCAGTAAGCACGGCGGGATTATTCGCGCTTGGGGTGAGCTGCGAGGAAGATCGCTGATGCTGGGTGTTCAGGTACACTCCCTAGAAAAATAAAACGAACGAGACCCTAGTTGTCTGCTCTGCGTTGTCGCCCACGTCTGGAGGAGGCAGTATGGATTCTGTACGTTCAAGCGAAGTGCGGAATGGCCTTGCTTGCATTGCTAAGGCGTTGGTTTATTCCGCCATTTTCTTGGCGATATTTTTGGTAGATTGCCGGCCAGCAAATGCGTTGCCGGCGTTTGCGAGGAAGTACGGACTGCCCTGTTCTTCGTGCCATCAAGCTTGGCCGATGCTTAGCCCCTTTGGCCAGGCATTCAAAGACAATGGCTACCAGCTAGGGAACGATCGAGACGCTCCCATCTTTCAACAACCAGCCTATTGGCCGGTGACCTTCCGAATCACGCCGATCTGGCACCGGGAAAGTCTTGGCGAAGCGCCGGTGGACGGCAGTAACGGGCCGGGCGGCAACTTGGCGAAGATTACCACCCAAGGCTTCGACCTGAGCGGCTTGGACTTCCACACCGGCGGAACTTTAGCGAACAATTTTTCCTTCTACGTGCTGCCTTCTTCCGATCCCACGGCGTCGTTTCACTTCGAGTCGGTGTGGGCGCGGTTAGACAATGTATTCAACACGCCTTGGATAAACATCAAATTAGGCAAATTTGAATTGGACAATCTGTTGTCGGAAAAACGCATCCTGACATTGACTAACGTGGGTGGCGTTTACGAAAACTACCATTTCCAACCCTTCTCGTCCCCCGGTGTTCCCGAAAATTATACCTTTGGCATCGGAGACAACCAGTTGGGTTTGGAATGGTTGGGGCATTCCGCGGATGACCGGACGCGAGTTTCGGCCGCGCTGCTCAGCGCCAGTGATGGCGAAGTCAATCTGCCGACTAGCCGGGGATACGGCACATTCTTTGCGGCCAGCCGAGCCTTTGAGATTGGCGGTCTTGGTTTGCAGCGTGTTGGTGGGTTTGCCTATCTGGGTCAGGAGCCGACTTATTACCAATACAACTTAACGGCAACCTCTCCGATTGGGACGGACTCCGTCACTGGCGCGCCAGTGGTGGCCACAACGACGACTCCCTACGCGGGCACCGGAATTGGCAACAAGCTGATTCAACGGTATGGCCTGCTGGGCGACTTCTACATCAAGAAGTTCGATATCTTCGCAATTTATTTCCACGGCAAGGACAACGCCTGGTTGGGCACCGATACGCCCGCGCTTCCTGGAGCGCTGCTCCCAGCCGGGGCGCACGCACCAACGTGGAACGGCGCGCTGTTTGAAAGCCACTACACCTTCAATCCCCAGTTGATCTTGATCCAGCGGTACGAACTGGATCGCATGAGTCAACAAGCGTTCTCGTCGAACCCCGGCAACCTGGGCAACGCGGATGTGCTGACGTTCGCTGCGCGGTATTACCCATTTATCTCCAGCCGAGCCGGTTTTGCGTATCACGCGGAGTACTCGATCATCTGGCAGAAAGGGGCATCCCCCATCTTCACCCCATTGGCAACCAGCAGCTTGCTGTTTGGGTTTGACTTCGACTTCTAAAAGGGAGAATGAACATGCTGAACATCAAGAAAACTTGCTTGCATGTCGCAGTGCTGCTCATCCTTCCTGCGACCATCCTGGCGCAAGCGCCGGACCAAGCGGCACCGGCTGCGAAACCAAACAAGCACATGGAATCGCACATCGGAAACTTGATTGGGCATTCTGAAGACGGGGCCCAGTTGTATTACCGATATTGCTGGGGCTGCCACGGAGCGCGAGGAAACGGAGATGGCGAAAACGCTCCGTACTTAAACATACTGCCGCGGAACTTTGTGGCCGCGGTGTTTAAGTGCCGGTCCACGCCGACGGGCACATTGCCGCTGGACTCCGACATATTTAACTCGATCTATCGCGGATTCAACTTCACCAACATGCCGTCGTGGAAGACGTTGACGGCGCAGAATCGCGCCGACCTGGTCGCTTTCATCAAGACGTTTTCCGCCCGCTGGGTAACCGAAAAACCGGGAGACCCGATCGTAATTCCGCCCGAGCCCAAACTCACCGTGGAAAGCATTAAACACGGTGGGCAGTTATTTCAAAAGCTGGAATGCTGGAAGTGCCACGGCGAAGAGGGCCGGGGAGACGGACCTTCGGCATCCACATTGACCGACAGCAACGACCAGCCGATCCGGCCTTACAATTTCACCTCTGACAATCGCTCCAAATGCGGTAGAACCAATTCCGACCTGTACAAGATTTTTATGACGGGTCTAGACGGCACGCCCATGCCATCGTTCGCGGACGTAGTGAAGCCCGAAGATGCGTGGGATCTCGTGCATTACTTACGCACGCTGCAATATAACAATCCAAGTCCGGAGCTCGCCTTGTGGATGAGCACGCCGGAGGGCAAGGCCATCGTGGAAGCCAAGCACGTCGAAAACACCAACACTGGCTCTGGAGTTAAGCCATAAGCAATAGCTCCAACTTTCAGGAGGCGTAAACGAAATGGGAACGAAACAGGTATTGTTCGCAGGGCTGGCCACGCTAGCGTTTTCGGCGATGGCGGTCGCTGGGCCGAGTCCTGCGGGCGGAACAGTAAGCGGGAAGGTGACCTACGAAGGTACACCGGCCAAGATGAAACCGATTGACATGTCCAAGGAGCCGTCGTGCGCGAAGATGTACACGACACCTCAAGTGAACGAAACCGTTGTGACTGGTCCGGGCAACACCCTGGAAAACGTGGTTGTGTATATTTCCGCGGGTGCTCCGGACGATCCCGCTCCGTCCACCGCGGCGGTATTTAACCAGAAGGGCTGCCGGTACATTCCGCACGTCCTGGCGTTTCAGGTGAACCAGGAACTGAAGATCGTGAACGAAGACCAAACCTCGCACAACATCCATCCGCTGCCGAAACTGAATCGCGAGTGGAACAAGTCGCAACCGCCGGGAACGCCGCCGATCAGCGAGAAGTACGACAAGGCGGAAATTTTTCCTGTGAAGTGCAACGTTCATCCATGGATGCACGGGAACTTCGCGGTGCTCAAGAATTCACATTATGCGGTGACCAGCGACGGCGGTAAGTTTACGCTGCCCAATCTGCCACCGGGGAAATACACGATCACGGCGTGGCACGAGTCCTACGGCGATCAACAGCAGGAAGTGACGATTTCGGGGTCGGAAACCAAGACAGTTGATTTCGTTTTCAAGGCCAAGCCCTACTAAGGAAGGGCTTGGCTCGCTCGTTGGTTCAGGTCGACCAGTCAACCAACCTCAAAACCTAACCAATCTGGTCGCCCCCGATTTGGGGCGGAGGCGAGGATAGATGGGCAAACTGTTAGCTGTCGCGCTGGTGATTATTGCCATTGCGTCTGCATATCCGGTTGTGACGCACATGTTCAATATGCCACCGGATATCTCCACACACGGGCACGCCATCGACGATCAATTGAAGGACACCATGGTGGAAGCCGGGGTGTGCTTCGTCGCAGCGCAACTGGTGTTGGCATTTTTCGTGTGGTCGTTCTCGGGAAGGAAGCCAGGAAGTCCGCTGAAGAATTTTCCAGGCGGTGCCGCGGGATTGGTCATCGCCGCATTCCTGTTGGTCGGGACGGAAATTCTGGCTTTGGGAGTATTGGGGCAAAAGGCTTGGGCTAGCGTGTATTTCACACCGCCCAAGCCGGATGCCATCCAGATCCAGGCACAAGCGGAGCAGTTCGCCTTCTTTTTCCGTTATCCCGGCCCGGACGGCAAGTTCGGAGCGCTGCATCCCGACAAAATAGACGAGGGCAACCAGAACTATTTCGGGCTGGATCCGGCAAATGACGTGGCTGCGCGGGACGACATTGTGTCCGGTGAACTGGTGATACCGGTGAACCACGAAATCCAATTACTGATGCACGCGAAAGATGTAGGGCATTCCTTTTACGTTCGGGAACTGCGGATACAGCAGGATTTCGTGCCGGGGCTGGATTTGTCGGTTCATTTCACGGCAACGCAAATCGGCAAATACGAAATTGTGTGCACGCAATTGTGCGGGCTGGGCCATTACAACATGAAGGCGTATTTGAATGTGATGTCTGAACCTGATTACGAAAACTGGTTGAAGCAGCAGGCAGGCCAATAATAGGGAATTTCACGAGATTGCAGGGAATTGCAATCTTTGTGGGAGGAGTGATCGATGGAAGAAGTTTCGGGCCAACAGACTCACGTACACGCACCGCCGACCGGGTTCATCCGGAAATATGTGTTCAGTTTGGACCACAAAGTCATCGGTAAACAATATTACGGCTTGGCGCTGGTGGCCGTGTTCACTGGAATGATTTTGTCCTGGTTGATGCGGATTCACATGGTGTGGCCGACGGTGAGAATTCCTTTGCTGGAGCATCTGTCGAGCGCGGGAGCTCCGGGAGGAGTGATCACGCCAGAATACTATTTGTCGTTAATGACCATGCACGGGACTCTGATGGTGTTCTTCGTGTTGACCAACGCTCCGTTCGCGGCATTCGGCAATTACTTCCTGCCAATCCAGATTGGCGCGGAGGATATGGCCTTTCCGCGGTTTAACATGATGTCCTTCTGGGTGACATTTACCGGTTGGCTGGTGTTAATGCTGGCATTTGTGATACCCGATGGGCCGCCAATAGCTGGCTGGACTAGCTATGCGCCGTTGAGCGCAGTGGGCAAAGACGCGGGCCCGGGCATGCAGTGGGGCATGAGCTTGTGGGGTTTGTCGATCGCGATATTTTGCATCGGTTCGCTGTTGGGCGCCCTGAATTTCATTGCCACCACGTTAGATTTAAGAGCCAAGGGCATGACGCTGATGCGCATGCCACTCTCCACCTGGGCTTGGTTCATTACCTCATGCATCGCGTTGCTGGCGTTCGCGGTGTTGCTGCCGGCGTGTATTCTGCTGATTCTTGACCGTCATGCGGGTACGAGCTTCTACATTCCCGGCGGACTTGTGATCAGCGACCGCTTACAACCGCACTCGGGAGGCTCGCCTTTGCTGTGGCAGCACCTGTTCTGGTTCTTCGGGCACCCGGAAGTGTACATCGCGATTTTGCCGTCGATGGGCATCGTGTCGCACATCCTGATCAACAGCATGCGCAAGCCGCTGCTGAGTTCCAAGGTGGTGCTCTATTCGATGATGTCCATCGGCTTCCTGAGCTACATGGTATGGGGCCATCACATGTTTCTCAGCGGCATGAATCCGATGTCGGGATTGGCCTTTTCGTTTCCGACGCTGACCATCACGATACCCGCGACAGTGCTGACGCTGATCTGGTTGGGTAGCTTGTATGGTTCCAACCTGCAGATCAACTCCGCATCACTATTCGCGTTGGGATTCATCTCCATGTTTGTGGCCGGCGGAGTGAGCGGGTTTTTCCTGGCGCAGCCGTCGATTGACATTTATCTGCACGCGACTTACTTCGTAGTGGGGCACTTCCATATGGTGATGGGAGTTGCGTCATTATTCGGCGTATTTGCGGGCACCTATTTTTGGTTCCCCAAGATGACCGGGAGAATGATGAGCGAGCCCCTGGGCAAACTGCACTTCTGGTTTACGTTTGTCGGCGCGTACTGCATCTTCATGCCTTTCCATTATCTGGGCTTGATCGGGAATGTGCGGCGTTATCAATCCTTCGTGGACGACTACATGCAGCCGTACCTGGGTGTGCATAAATTCATGACCATTGCCGCGCTGATTACCGGCGCTGCGCAATTCATTTTCCTGTTCAACTTGATTTACAGCCGGTTCAAGGGTAAGCCCGCGTCAGATAATCCGTGGAATGCCACGTCGCTGGAGTGGTCGATTCCGTCGCCGCCACCCTGGAACAATTTTGGGGACAAGCACCCGATTGTGTATCACGATCCATTCCAGTACGGAGTGAAAGGATCGAAGGGCGATTTCGTGATGCAGGATTCTCCCGAACAGGTCGTACCCGCGAGTGGTGATTAGGAATAAACGGAGGCGCGGCGCGAGGTCCGCCATGTCCCTTGCGCCGCGAGATATCAGTGAGGAATAGGAAAGTATGTCTTCCACGGCTACAACGGTAAATCCACAAGCGAATGCGCTCCCTGCGGTCAGGCGTGCGACGGCACAGGCTGCGGTCCTGTATGGGAAACCCGGGTCAAACAGCGGGATTTGGGTTGGTTTATTTGCGATCACCATGAGCTTCGCGGCGTTCACCAGCGCGCTGTTCGTGCGCGAAGGGACGTCGGACTGGACTCATCTGACGCTGCCGCCGGTGCTGTACTTCAATACCCTGGTGCTTCTGGCGAGCAGCGTGACACTGGAACACGCGCGACGGGCCCTTGGGGCCGGGAAGTTCGGCAACGTTGAAGGAACGCGCAAGGCCAGCGCCTGGGTGCTGATCACGTTGCTGCTTGGCCTGGCATTTTGCGCCGGACAATTTCATGCCTGGCAGGAACTGCGCGCCGAGGGAATTTACCTGGCGACCAATCCAAACAGCTCGTTCTTTTATTTGCTGACGTTTTTGCATGCGCTGCACGTGTTGATGGGCATTTTAGTGCTGGTATACATGGCCGGGCGGCTGATGGCCAGCCATACGACCTTTCGCCGCAGCTTGTTCGACAATACGGGAATCTATTGGCACTTCATGACGGTGCTGTGGGTCTATTTGCTCTTGCTGTGCCGCATCAAGTTGTAACGGGAACGTAAGGGGAAGAGACAGTGAGCGAAACCGAAGTAGCAGTACACGAACACGGCCCGCTGCTGGAGGATTCACCGTATGCAATCCCATCGCGGAAGTTCACGATGTGGTTGTTCATCATCTCGGACTCGGTGACCTTTGGTGCGTTTTTAATGGCGTATGGGTATCTCCGCGTGGGCACACCGAATTGGACCCGCCCATTTGAGTCTGGAAGCGTGATCAACGTGGTGATCATGACCTTCGTGCTGATCACCAGCAGTTTGACCATGCTGGGCGCGGTGGACGCCTCCAAGGCCGGAGATAAGGCAAAAGCGATGCGGTTTTTGTTTGCCACCATGGCGCTGGGAGCGCTTTTCGCGCTGCTGCATATTCGCGAGTGGTTTGAATTGTTCGGGCGGGGCATCAACATCGGATCCGGGCTGTTCGGGGAGACCTTTTTCACCATCACCGGGCTGCACTTGCTGCACGTGATTAGCGGGGTAGTCGCGCTGTTGGTGGTGGCGACAAAGTATTGGCGTGGCCGACTGACGCCAAGCCACGTGGAAACCATGGGACTGTATTGGCATTTCGTGGATCTGGTGTGGATGTTCGTGGTGCCGTTGGTGTACCTGACCAACATTGCGCGCTGAAGGCGAGAGATAAGGAGAGAGTATGAGCGCTGCGACTGCTTCGGGAAACGTGCTGCGAAAGTATCTGCCGGTTTATTTTGTATTGCTGGGAATCTTCGCGGTGGAAGTGTTTCTGTCGTTTCAGAGGTTCCCCACTGCGGTGCTGGTAGTGCTGCTGTTGCTTCTGGCGCTGAGCAGCGCTTCACTCGGGTTGATGTACTTCATGCATTTGGCGCAGGAGCGGCGTAGTTTGTTTCTTACCTTGATTCCGGCGACGATTTTCGTTCTGCTGATGATGAACATGTTTTGGGGCGACAGCGTGCGACTGTTGCATTTGAGGGCTATGGGGCAGTAGGCTGGGTGCTGCGGTTTCCGGTCTCGCAGGTTGGGAGTAAGCCGATGTCAAAGAACATGTATTTGAGAATTGCGTCCGCGTGCCTCCCGGTACCATTGTTAGCTCCCGCCATGACTTTCGCGCAGGGCTGCGCGCTTTGCTATACCCAGGCCGCGGGCTCCGGGTCGCGCATGATCGCGGCGCTGCGCAGCGGAATTTTGATTTTGGCGATCCCGCCGGTGGCGATTTGTATCGGGATCACCTGGATGGCGTATAAAAAGAGGAACCAGTTCAACGATTACGGCGAAGACACGCCGGAAGACCCCAAGCCGTAGCTACCGAGGAATTTTCCATCAGTTAGCAGCTCTTCCTTTTAGATCACAAAAAAAAACTGCCCCGCGGCCAGTGCGAATGACCGCGGGGCAGTGTTGCAATTCAAATCAGGATGCGCTCGCGCTGGCTCCACTGCCCGTAAACGAACGAACAGCGGTGGCTTCATCCGGCTGGATATCGAACACTTTGTTCATGCTGGTGGCGCTGAGGAGTTCGTTGACCATCTTGCTGAGATTGGCCAGCTTAAACTGGCCGCCTTGCTTGCGAATGGCCATGTGGCTGCGCACGATTTCGCCCATTCCGGAACTGTCGACGTAATCCACTTCCTTGAGATTCAGGATGACCTTTTTGTCGCCGCTGGTGATCAAGTGGGCCACGGTTTCGCGCAACCTGGTGACCCCTTCGCCAAACGCGATCTTGCCCCGGGCGTCGATAACAATGACACCTTCCACGGTACGAGTGGTGGTTTCGGAGCTGGAGGTTGTGGAAGGCTGCTGCGCCTGCTTGCCGAGGCCGAGTTTGTCGAGCACCGCGTTGGCTATAGCAGCCACTTGCTGGGACTCCGTGCGGACCACCACGACCGAGCGGCCGTGCTTCAGGACGTCCAGGAGTTGTGCGCCCTCTTCGCCACTACTTTCCGGAGGCGTTGCCTCAGGGGTGTCCTGTTGGTTGCTAAGATTCTTGGTCAGTTTGCCACCGACTTTGGCGCCTAATAGACCGAGCAGCGCCGCTCCACCGACGCCAAGAGCGAAGATTTGGCCAAAGCCGGGAATCATGGCTAATGCCGCGCCCACGCAGCCCGCCGTGGTGCCAACCGCTCCGCCAATGAAGCCACCGGCAAAGGTGCCTAGGTCCTTACTGAAACTTAGCGCGTCGTTCTGCGAACGGGTCAGGAAAACGATGGAATCTTCCGGGACTCGCTTATGAAGCAGTTCTTTTACTGCGGTTTCCGCATTTTCGCGCGAATCGAATACACCAATCGCCGTTTCCATGCGATCCTCCTCTGAACCAGAGCGATTTATCAACCACGCGAGCCGTCAAGGACATCGCGTCCCCAAAGAATTAGAGGCAGAATTTGCTCCAAAACCGGAGCTTTGTCAAGCAAAAAGCCGCTTTTTTGGCGGGTTTTGGGACTCGGTCACTTAGTGCGGGTACCAGAAGTTTGCGGGCCGTGTGAACGGCTCCTGGATCGTGGCCCAGCGGAAGCAGGAGTCGTTGACTTGCAGATAAACCGCCCATAGCATACGAACCAATGAAACCCGCCTTGGACGTTCCCGCGCACTGAATGCCCACACTCGCGCGCAAACTCAGCCTCTGGAATTATTTTGCCCTCGGCTTCGGCACCATGATCGGTACCGGCTGGGTAGTGGTGATGGACGATTGGCTGAGGCGCGGCGGTCCATTGGGCGCCATGCTGGGCTTCGCTCTTGGCGGCGTTTTGCTGCTGCCGGTCAGCTATGTGTACGGCGAATGGGTAAAACGATTGCCGGACGCGTCGGGAGAGGCGGCCTATACCGCGCAGGTGTTTCCGCCGTTTGTCAGCTACATCACCGGTTGGATCATGTTTCTGGCGTACTTCATCGTGTGCCCGTGGGAAGCGGTGGCGGTTGGGAAATTGCTGGCCTTCCTGTTTCCGCGGCTGGATGTTTGGGAACTGTACCAGGTTTCGGGCCAGCCGGTGTTTTTGCCTCGTCTATTGCTGGGCGCGACGCTCACCCTATTTTTGGCGTGGCTGAATTATCGCGGGATTCGTGCCAGCGCCACGTTTCAGAACTGGACGACAACGAGCTTGCTCGGGCTGTTCCTGTTTCTTGTGGTCGTAAGTGGGCACAGTGGAAGCGCGGCGAATTTGAAACCGTATTTCAGTCAAGCGCCGCTGCTGTCCATTCTGTTGACGTTGCAGATCGTACCGTATTTCATCACTGGTTTCGAATCCGTACCGAAACTGGCCGAGGAATCGCACCCGGGATTTGCGTCGCGGGATTTTTTCAAAGCCATCGCCATGGCGCTGCTGGTCGGTGCGGGATTTTATGTGCTGGCTGTCGGGGCAGTGGCGTACATTGCGCCGTGGCAGGGTTTGGTGGGCAAGCGATTTGCGACGGCGATTGCGTTCCGACGGGGAACCCACTCCGATTGGATCGCGCGATTGATTCTGGGGGTTGCGCTGATTGGGCTGCTGCAAGTGTTCAATGGAAATTTCGTGGCGGCCAGCCGGTTGTTATTTGCATTTGGGCGCCGCGGCACGATTCCCAGCGTGTTTGCACAAATTCACGCCAAACGTCTGACGCCGAGCGCGGCAATTGCCGGCATCACTGTGGGCACGCTGGTAGGGCTATTCATAGGAGATGCGCTGTTGGTGCCGGTGACGGAAGTGGGTTCGATGGCTTCGGCGTTCGGCTGGCTGGCGGCGTGCGTATCCTTTTATATGGTGGAACGCAGAGTGCGGTTGCGTTTGGTCGCGGCGCTGGGAATTGCGGTATCGCTGGTGTTGGTGTTGATGAAGTGGCTTCCCGGCGTACCTGGACATTTCTCGGTGGCGGAATGGATCGCGCTCGGCATCTGGCTGGCGCTGGGGTTGCTGTTTCACCGGGACTGGCGGACGGCTTGAGTATCGAGTGTCATGTATACTTTTGAAGAGCTTGGCAAACACTGACGAATGATTCCCTACCTTCATCTGGGTCCACTCACGATTCCCACATTTGGATTGATGGTCGCGCTGGCATTAATAAGTTCGGCGTATATCCTGCAAGCCGACTTTAACCGCCGCGGGATGAAGGCGGACGCGTTCCTGATGATCACCGTTGCGGGGCTCGCGGGCATCGCGGGTGCGAAGCTTTATCATCTACTGGAAGAGCCGCGAACTTTTTTTGCTGATCCGTGGACGTTGCTGTTCAGCCGCTATGGTTTTGCATGGTTCGGTGGGTTAATCGGCGGATTTGCGGCGTTGCTGTTTCTAGGTTGGCGCGCCAAACTGCCGTTGCTGCAATTTCTGGATGCGTGCTCGCCAGCGGCCTGTTTTGGCTACGGCATCGGCCGAATTGGGTGTTTTCTCTCTGGCGATGGAGATTACGGCAAGCCGACAACATTGCCTTGGGGCATGAGCTTCCCGAATGGAGTTGTACCAACTACCGAGTCGTGCGTTCAGTGGGGATGGCCGGCAAACTGTAAAGTGCATCCGGCGCCTTTGTACGAACTGATTATTTGGTGCGCGATTGGCGCGTTACTTTGGCAGATGGGAAAAACGGTGCTGAAGAGTCCTAAGTTCGTGGCCGCAGGTACGATTTTCTGCAGTTATCTGATTCTCACCGGCGTGGCGCGCTTCCTGGTAGAGATTATTCGAATCAATCCGCGTTCGTTTTTGGGAATGACCAATGCGCAGGTTGCCGGGCTGGCGTCGGCGATCGCCGGCGCTGCGCTGCTCTGGTTTGTGAAAAGCCGTAAGCCTCCGCAAGCTGCGGCGACTCAGGATCGCGTTCCGCAAAAGCCCCGCAACGCCCGGTAACGCGGTTCTACTCCACCATTTGCCGCAACACGTATTGCAGAATGCCGCCGTGGCGATAGTAGGAGACTTCTTCGGGAGTGTCGACGCGGATGCGCGCTTTGAAGGTTTTCACTTTGCCGTCGGCGGATTTCGCGTGGACCGTGGCTTCCTTGCGTGGCGCCAAAGTAGCCACACCTTCAATGTCGAAGACTTCGTGGCCGGTCAGGCCCAAGGATTCGCGATTCTCTCCGGGGAGGAATTCCAGCGGAAGAACGCCCATGCCGACCAGATTGCTGCGGTGAATGCGCTCGTAGCTCTCCGCGATGACCGCGCGAATGCCGAGCAGTCGAGTGCCTTTGGCAGCCCAGTCACGCGAGGAGCCGGAGCCATATTCTTTTCCGGCAAGAACTAGCAGTGACACGCCTTCTTCACGGTATTTCACGGCCGCATCGTAGATGAACATTTTTTCGCCATCCGGTAGATGGACGGTCCAGCTGCCTTCCGTGCCGGGCGCGAGCTGGTTGCGCAAGCGAATATTGGCGAAGGTGCCGCGCATCATCACTTCGTGATTGCCGCGACGAGCACCGTAGGAATTGAATTCGTGAGGCTTCACTCCATGGGCAATCAGGTATTTTCCAGCCGGCGAATCCACAGCGATGGAACCCGCGGGAGAAATGTGGTCAGTAGTGACGCTGTCGCCGAGAACGGCCAGAACACGCGCGCCATGAATATCCGCGAGCGCCTGCGGATTCTTAGGCATATTTTCGAAATAGGGCGGCAGCTTGATGTACGTAGACTTCTCGTCCCACTTGTATAGATCGCCTTCGGGGACGTGCATGCCTTTCCAGTGAGCGTCGCCTTCGAAAACTTCGCTGTATTCCTTGCGATATTGTTCTGTGGTGACTGAGGCGCGAACCGTGGCTTCGACTTCCTGTGGCGTGGGCCAAATCTCGCGGAGATAGACAGGCTTCCCGGCAGAATCGTTGCCCAGGGATTCGGTGGTCAGGTCCAGATCCATGCGGCCGGCAAGAGCATAAGCCACGACTAACGGCGGCGAGGCCAGATAATTCGCGCGAACCAGCGGGTGCACGCGGCCTTCGAAATTGCGGTTACCGCTGAGCACAGCTACGGCGACCATGTTGTTTTCTTTGATGGCGGTGCCAATTGCCTCGGGCAGTGGGCCGCTGTTGCCGATGCAAGTGGTGCAGCCGTAGCCCACCAGATGGAACTTCAGTTTTTCTAGATAGGAAATCAGGCCGGACGACTGCAAGTAGTCAGTCACCACCTTGGAGCCGGGAGCCAGACTGGTCTTCACCCACGGCTTCACTTGCAGGCCGCGCTCGACCGCTTTCTTCGCCAGGATGCCCGCGCCGAGCATCAGCGAGGGATTCGAAGTATTGGTACAACTGGTGATGGCCGCGATGACCACTGCGCCGCTAGAAAGCGGAAAAGCATCGCCATTATTTTTAACCTGCACTTCTTTTCCGTGCGCGCCTTCCATCACTTTGGTGAAAGAAGATTTGGCGTTCTTCAGCGCGACGCGATCTTGCGGTCGTTTCGGTCCCGCCACGGTAGGTTCGACGGCGCCCAGATCGAGTTCCAGCTTGTCGCTGAACTGAGGTTCCGGCGTGGAATCGGTGCGGAACAGGGATTGTTCTTTGCAATACGCTTCGACCAGCGCGATCTGTTCGTGAGTGCGTGCGGTAAAACGCAGGTAGGAAAGCGTCTCGTCATCGACCGGGAAAAAGCCCATGGTTGCGCCATATTCGGGGGCCATGTTGGCGATGGTCGCACGATCAGGGACGCTCAAACTGGAAAGTCCGGAGCCATAGAACTCCACAAATTTTCCGACCACGCCTTTCTTGCGCAATATTTCGGTGACGGTGAGAACCAGGTCGGTAGCGGTGGAACCTTCGGGCAAACGGCCGTGAAGTTTGAAGCCCACCACTTCCGGCACCAGCATCGAAAGCGGCTGGCCCAGCATTGCGGCTTCTGCTTCGATGCCTCCCACGCCCCAGCCGAATACTCCAAGGGAATTGACCATGGTGGTGTGGGAATCCGTGCCTACTAGGGAGTCGGGATACGCCTCCAGGCGATTGCCGTTGGGCATGGCGCAAACCACGCGCGCGAGGTATTCGATGTTCACCTGATGGCAGATGCCGGTGTCCGGCGGCACCACTTTGAAATTACGAAAGGCGTTTTGCCCCCAACGGAGAAATTGATAGCGCTCCAGATTGCGCTGAAATTCCAGTTCGGCGTTGAGATCGAAAGAGTTTGGCTGGCCGAAGCTGTCAACCTGGACCGAGTGATCGATCACCAGTTCGGCGGGAAACAGCGGGTTGATGCGCTTCGGGTTGCCACCGAGTTTTTGCATGGCTTCGCGCATGGTGGCGAGATCCACAACAGCCGGCACGCCGGTGAAGTCCTGGAGGAGTACGCGCGCGGGCATGAAGGCAGTTTCTTTTTGCGGTCCGTTCGGCGTCCATTTGGCCAGATCGCGAATATCGTCGGCGTGAACGAAACGGCCGTCCTCGCAGCGGAGCAGATTTTCGAGCAGGATGCGAAGCGAGAAGGGAAGGTGGTCGACGGGGCCGAGGCCTTGCTGTTCGAGTTTTTCGAGCCGATAAATTTCAAAGGTTTGTGCGCCGACATTGAGTTTGTCGCGCGCATTGAAGGAGTTTGCTGCGGAAATGGGCATTCTCTACTTCCTTTCGCGAGAAACGGACTTCTATGATAACCGAAATCGCGCGGCCAAGCCGAGGCGGCTATAATGAGGCATCGTGAACGTTGTGCTGATCTCGACGTACGAATTGGGGCGGCAGCCATTTGGGCTGGCATCGCCCGCAGCGTGGCTGCGCAAACGCGGTCACGAAGTGACCTGCCTGGATTTGTCGCGCGAGGGGTTGAACGAGCAGGCGGTGCGCGAGGCGGGATTGATTGGGTTTTACGTGCCGATGCACACGGCCACGCGGCTGACCGTGGAATTAGTGGAGTCGATCCGGCGGATCAACCCCGGCGCACATCTTTGCGCTTACGGGCTGTATGCCTCGCTTTCGGCGGACATTTTGCACGCCCAGGGAATCAGCAGTTTGCTGGGTGGGGAATTTGAGCAAGGACTCGCCGATTTGGCGGAGCACCTTTCCGGCCTTTCCGCGTTGCCACAAATTCATCCTTTGGATTCGAACGTGTCGCGCAGCCGGCTGCGCTTCCAGGTGCCGGATCGATCCGGGCTGCCGCCGCTGCGGTCTTATGCGCACCTGGTGCTTCCGTCGGGAGAGCATCGCGTTGTGGGTTACACGGAGGCGAGCCGCGGGTGTAAACATCTTTGCCGGCACTGTCCGGTGGTGCCAGTGTATGAAGGCGTGTTTCGCATTGTGGATCGCAAAGTGGTGCTCGCGGATATTCGGCAGCAGGTGACCGCGGGCGCGCGGCACATCACGTTTGGCGACCCGGACTTTTTTAATGGCGTAGGGCACGCAGTGCCGGTTGTAGAGGCCCTGCACCGGGAATTTCCGGAGCTGACTTACGACGTGACCATCAAGGTAGAACATCTGCTGCAGAATGCGGAGTTGCTAGGAACGCTGCACGCCACCGGCTGCCTATTCATCGTTTCGGCGGTGGAATCGCTGGATGATGCGGTGCTCCGGAATCTGGATAAGGGCCATACGCGGGCGGATTTCTTTCGTGCCGTCGATTTATGCCGCGTCGCGGAAATCACGCTTCAGCCAACTTTCATTCCGTTCACGCCATGGACCACCTTCGAACAATTGGTGGATCTGTATGAGCAGTTGTGGCGACTGGAACTCGTGGAAGCCGTAGGACCGATTCAACTAGCAATTCGGCTGCTGATTCCGGCGGGATCGAGGCTTTTGGAGCTGGAAGAGATACGGAAAATCATCGGCCCGTTTGATGCCAAGGCGCTGGTGTATCCGTGGAAGCATCCGAACCCGGCGATCGACCGGTTGTGCGAGGAGTTGCAGGAGATTGTCGCCACTAGTGAAAAGCTGAAGCGCACGCGCTCGGCGACCTTCGAGAAGATGTGGAGCGCGGTGAGCCACGCGGCCGATCACTCGGTGCAGAAGAGGGCGCAACCGGTCCTGGTGTCGCGGGCCACGGTGCCGTATCTGAATGAGCCTTGGTATTGTTGAGCGGAGCCGACGCGGGACCAGTTGGTCCCCATCACTCGAGTGCAGGAAGCGATACGCCAGGCGGAGACGTTTCTGTAGAAGTGTGCGTTGACACAATGAAGCAGCGAAGAAAAAGAATCCTGCTGTTCGCCACCAAGCTGGGCTACCAGACACGCTCGTTTCAGGCTGCGGCGGACAAACTGGGCGTGGACATCGCCTATATGACCGACCGGTGCAGCCACTTGGACGATCCATGGAACGACCAGGCATTGCCGGTACATTTCGAAATGCCGGAAGGCGCGGCGGCACGCGTGTTGGAAGCGCAGCGTGGCTTTGCGGTAGATGGCGTTTTGGTGCTGGGCGACCGGCCAGCGATAGCAGCCGCATGTGTGGCCCGAGGCTTGGGGTTGCCGCACAACCATCCATCCAGCGTGGAAGCGTGTCGCAGCAAACTGCGGATGCGCGAAGTGTTGCGGGATGCGGGGATGCCGGTGCCGTGGTTTCAAAGGGTGAAACTGGAACCGCTGCCGGAGCCGTCTCTGCTGGGGATCCGCTATCCCTGCGTGCTGAAACCGCTTTCGCTGTCGGCCAGCCAAGGCGTTGTGCGGGCGAACAACCGGGAAGAATTTCTGGCTGGTGCGACACGATTGAAGCGATTGCTAACCTCGCCGGAGGTGCGCGCAACCCGCGAGCCGCATCTCGATGAAATGATCGTGGAAGGTTACCTGGAGGGCAGGGAAATCGCGGTGGAAGCGCTGCTCACCGCTGGCGAGTTGCGGGTGTTGGCGATTTTCGATAAGCCCGACCTGCTGGAAGGGCCGTATTTCGAAGAGTCGATCTATGTGACCCCGTCGCGATTGTCCGAGGAAGAGCAACGCGCGACGGAGGCATCTTTATTCAGCGCGGTGCGAGCGCTCGGGCTCATGCATGGGTCCATCCACGCCGAGTTTCGATTGAATACGGACGGAGTGTGGCCGATCGAGATTGCGCCGCGGCCCATCGGCGGTTTGTGTGCGAGGGCATTACGTTTCGTGCTGCCGGGGGAAACAGAGCAAATTGGCTTGGAGGAATTGCTTTTGCGCCACGCATTGGAATTGCCCGGCAGCGATGCGCCGCGCGAAACAGAAGCTTCCGGGGTGATGATGATTCCCGTGCCACACAGTGGAATTTTGGAAAAGGTCGAGGGGAAAGAAGAGGCAAGGGCTACATCAGGAATCACTGGGCTGGAGATTACCGCGCGGCTACACGATTTCATCGCGGCTTGGCCAGAAGGGTCCAGCTACTTGGGTTTTTTGTTTGCACGTGCCGTGGATCCAGCCGAAGCCGAGAACGCGTTGCGCAAGGCGCATCGAAAGCTGCGATTCACGTTTAGTTCACGGCTTCCGGTGGAGCACCCGCTCAGCCACACAATTCCTCCCATTGACTGCCCGTAGACGGTCGCGCATCGATATACTGCTCGCCCCATGAAATGGCGGGAATTTTAAATAACGCGCAAGGAGCGCTGCTAACCCTTCGCTTTTGGCGGAACGTAGCCTTCGGGAAGTTTGGCGCCTTCGCCAAAGAAGAATTGCTCCATCTGCTCTTCCATGACTTTTTGGGAATTGGGATCCAACGGATTCAGGCGATATTCGTTCATGACCATCTTGGAGTACTCAACCCAAAGCTTCCAGGCATCTTTGGAGATGTTCTCGTAGACACGCTTGCCGAGTTCGCCGCGCCACGGAATGCGGTCAAGTCCCGGCAAATCCTTATCAAATTTCACACAGTGCACCATGCGGGTGCCAGGCTTCACCGGCTCACTCGGTAGTGGTGTTGGTTCGCACGAATTGTTGGCCACGAAGTCCTCCGGGGGAGCACTTATTGTCCGTCAGCCAAGGTTGGGTTGCAAGGGAGCACGAAGGAAGGTAGTGGTGGTTTCAAATCCACAAGCGATAAGTCTACTTAGCCTCAAAGAATTTCTGGTGATCTTTTCGCTCTTCCGTGAATATAGGATCGTTTGTTGGATAAAAAGAAATATCCTAGGGTCTTGTAGGACCGTGACCCGGGCGGCGCCGAATCGCGACGAGGGTCGCACCCACCGCGTTGAAAATGAAGGAGCAAAGAAGTTCTGTCGCGTTCAAATCTTCGGCGGACCTAGAAATCATCGGATGCTTCCAGTCACCCGTTGGGCAGTCGCACTCGCCCTTAGCCTCTAAGCTCAGATATTAGCACTGTTTCTTGGTTTTTCACGCAGGTGCTGGCCGCGCTTTCTAGGCCTCGTTATCCTGGCTGTCTTGGCCCTTTCGTACCTTCCGAACACTTGTCTTCCCTTGCTGACTACGCAAAACTGGGCTGCCCACGAAGGATTTGCCGGTGTTTTTGTGTTGCTCTTGGCAACGGGATGGCGGCCCGTCAGGAGAGGGCGATTCGCCGAAATTGACGATGTCGGCTTCGGAAGCATCGCGGTCAATAAGGCTGCGAGAAGTAGTCGGAAACTGGTACGGCCTTTTGGCTAATGTGGAGGGCCATTAATGGACGTGAGTTTCGAAAAATACTCTGGAAAGGCTCTATAAGACGACGACTTCTCGTCCGATCAGATCGAAGCATGGTTCCGTGATGAGAAAGAGGGCTTCTGATGACTACCTTTGCAATTTCCGAAGCATCATGCGACTAATCTTATTGAGAGGCCTTTTCCTGGAGTCCGTTGCGGATTCCGGCTATCCGCAGAGAATCGACTCATCCCGCGAGCAATGTCTGGAATTGGCCCTGTCGGCGCTGGAACAATCACGACCGGCACGAATCATCACGAACACTAGTCCGAAAGTGATGCTGCCTTCGATGGCAGGTCGCACACAGTGTGATCAAATTTTCCAAAGCATCGTCGCCGAGTTTGCTCCGCTTTGCTAAATGATGTACATGCAAGTCCTTTGGTGATCCGCAATTCTGACACCGCCACCCATCTCGTTCGACCACTTGTTGGCGGACTAAATTGTACTTTTCGAGGCTCAATTTCAGTCTGGGCCGTTTCTGGCGAAAGTGCTGCATTATTTATCTAAATCCCATCCTCTCGAACGTCTGCTCCAGCAAGAAAATCCGCACAGATCATTTCAAGACAATAACCCCTCGACTTATCGGTGCCGAGCATTAGTCCGGCCGTTTCGAGGGCCTGCTCGACCACCGGCAACTGACTCTTATACAGCTTGAAGTAGATAATCTCCCACGGTTCCGTTTCCTTACCCGTCAGGTGTCGCTCGACCTCCCGTTTGAACTCTTCCTTGGGCAGCACTTGGGCCCTGTGCAACCAGGTTGCACTTTCGAATCGCTCCCCCTCCTTCCGCGCCACCTTGGCAAGTTCTGTGGCCTTCGTCCAACCAATCTCCCGCAATTGCTGCTTTGGAACGCGCGTTAGATTTTCGTGGATGGCCATGAGGTAGTACGCCTTTCTCCGGCAGTCTGGAAACCTTTTCTCCAAGAAATCGTCGAATGATTTCATCTTGTCTAGCCGCCAGTACTGTCCCGCCCGGACCTCGCACAGATATCGGCCCAAATCCACAAAGCGCAGATCCTGTTCTCGTTGACGGTCCTTGTCCCAAGCGAGGATCTCGTCGATCTTGCCGAGCACAAAAACAGCCCGTTTAACGTTGAGTTCAGGAGGCATCGACGCCCCTCGGTTAATCCATAAGCTCATCAAGCCAGGCAAGGTCGTTCACTCCGGAAGTCCGAATCAGATTGGCATCGATCAATTTGTGATCCTGGAGGCATAGTCCGACGTGAGAACAGTTGACGCAGCCATTCTGCGGGAACCGTATGCCGCTGTGAAAAGGGAACTGGGCAGACTCGATCTGACCGATCGTGGCTGCGAGAAGCCGACCAAATTCCAACCGCTGTTCTTCCGATATGGATGTCTTCAGATATTGGATTTCGGGCTGATGCTTTCGCACGAACACAACGAGAGCCACTTCGGAAATGCCGGTGATCCAGGAATAGCAAATCAACTGAGGGTCGAGGGAAAGCAGCCCGACAGGTTCCTCGGGATAACGGCTGGACGTCGTCTTCCAGTCCATAAGGTACCGAACTCCATCGAGTTCACCGATCGCGTCGATGTACGAAATAAACTGATTTGCGTTCGGTAGTTCCCGGACCACTTTGATCTGAAGGTTTTCTCTAGGTTGGGAAATACGAATGCGATTGTCCCGAGCAAAGTGCTCGAGCAGATGGACGCCCTGGTGGACCAGCCGATCCCAGTTCTCTCCCCTTTTGTAAGCAAACCCCGCTTCCCGGTACGCGCCCCACTCTCGGTATAGCGTGGCCCCGCAATCATCCCCGCTAAAGTAAGACTCTAGCGCCCTTTCAAAGCAGCGGCCGAAGATCAGGGCCGCGCGTGTCTCCTTTTCACGCCAACCATCGAGGTAGCGATACCGATAGCTGCGTGGACAGCGGAGGTAATTGGCGATCTGCGTGAAGCTATAAATCATCGCCGGTGCACCCACCTTCTTTTTGGCTTTTCGGCACACAGGAAAGCGCTTCCCACTCGGCCTCAGCGGCGAAGGCATCCAGGTTTTGATAAGAATGGCCGTTCAGGTTGGTAAAGGACGTCCGAACGACTCCCCGAAGATTCAAGAGGGCCTTTTCATCGAACTGGTCTCGGGTAAGCAGTTCGGTGTCATACCCGAAGTCACGAAGAAACCATCCGAGCTTCCAGAGTCCGCGTTCGGTGCAGTACAGGCGTCCCAAGAAGCAGCGCGCCTCAAAGGAAGCCGGTTCCAGGATACGGAAGCGGAGTGAGAGGAACGGCTTCTGCGGGTGCCATTGGTACGAGGCTCGTTCGATTTGCACCAAGAATAGGCCGTCGAGGTTGCTCACTAGATCCGGATGCCCGGAATGGAGACCGGGAATATGGCGCCTCATGATGTTGCCTCCGCAGGTTGAGCATAGGAGTTGAGCTTGCAGACCAGCGCATCCCGGTTCTCTTTGGCAGCCGAGGAAAGATGAGAGATAAAGGACTCGACCAATTCACGGCTGGCGCCGCTAAGGGTCTGGGTCCCGCAGAAATCCGCGGCATAGGCCCTGACAAGATTGGCATCGAGGTTGTACTGGCGGATCAGAAGGCAGAGCTGATCCCGGAGCCGGGGCTGGCTGTTGCCCGCACCATTGGAGGAGGGACAGCCGTTCGAAGTCGAGGAAACCGCAGCTGGTCTCGGCGCACTCGAGAGCGTGCCTAACTCCTCAACCGAGCAGAGGCCGATTCCATAGGCCTTGCGGAGGGCGCGGTTCACAGCGCGCGTTTCGGCAACGCGCAACTCGGCGCCGCACACTATGGAAGAAACGTTTGAGGGGTCGGCGTCACCGTAACCAACAAAACCCTTCGAGCTCCGCCTCCGATAGACCGTGGCCTTAAATACCCATCGACCGACCGTAGGTTCGCAATACTCGCGTACTTGTTGAACATGGATTCCCGCGCAATGCCTGCGCTGAGCGAGCCCAAGGAGTCCAGCATGAGTCACATACCATCCCTCGTATAAGTACTGCAGCTCCCCTCTGACGACAGAGAAGCCCAACCGTTCGATCAGCTCCTTAAGACGGCTAAGAGCGGGCCGCGAAAGTGGGCCCCATAAGGAACGGGCGAGCTGCACATCCCTTGATATTCGTGCTTGTGGATTCTTCACGAAGGGCCTCCCTTGTACATAGGCGCTCAAGTATGTCCATTGTACTTGACCGCCTAAGTATATGTCAAGGTTTTATTTGCGCGTTGATTTTTGACAGGCCCTGCGAATAAGGTGTGTGTATCTATCATGGCGAAAAAGAAAAACCCGCACGCTGTTGCTCTAGGCAAGATCGGAGGGGCCAAGGGAGGCAAAGTGCGTGCGGCCAAGTTGTCCCCCGAGAGACGTAGCGAGATTGCGCGTAAGGCAGTTTTGGCTCGTTGGGCGAAGCGAAAAAATCAGGACCAGATACCGAAATAGCCCGTTCGGCCGCTCATCCGAACGGCCGGAGGGTGCTTAGGACGGCCTTGGCCAGGCGCGACTACGCTGATCTGACTTACCCAGCGCATCCCCAATGGCCTCAGGGGTGCGCCTGCGGGGCCCAATGGCCACCCCCGGGCTCCCAGTTTCTGACCTGCACCGATATCCTGAAGAGGACGAAGTTTCGCAACGGGCGCTGGTTTTTAGGTTAAGCCAATTAAGCTGCCGCCAAAATCCCCAACTGATTTGGGGCGCAAGCACTTGAATGAATGTGCTCCGAAACCGCTGTGCCCGCAACCTTAGCCGAGGGCGGAAACAGGGAAATCGTGCTCCCTGTTTATTCCCTGATACGGCTACCCTCAGCGATCTCCATATATCTTTTTAAGGTATTCTCCGATTGTGATTTGCAATCCGAGTGGCCATGGGCGCGCTCTGGTATTCCCTGTATTTTTCCCTGTTATTAGCCCTGGCACCCGAAATTGCAAAACGAACTCCGCCAAGTGATCTATCTTCTATGAGTTGGCTTCTTTGGCGTGCCGGCATTTAGGCCGGACCGTGTACGCAACTAGAATTGGATTTGACTTCGTTTGACTTGCCTTCTGCTTCCCCTGCCCATCCCGCCGTGTTCATCGGGGCTCATTCATGACCCAGCAATTCCTTCCAATTCCGTTTCACGATGAGTCCCTTGCACCTATTGATGGAAGCGTTCAAATGGGAAGCAGGCACAATTCTGGCTTGCGCCCGAGCGGGCGTTAATCTGTTGACCTTGCGGATAATCGCGTACTACGGGCATTGCGCGTGGAACTACTCCAGCAATTGTCTCGGGGACAAAATCCATTCCAGCGATCCGCCCGGATTACGGACGAGCTCATTCAGTTGAACGCCGACGGAATTATGCGCCAACAAATCTCGACATTGAACCTGACCGAGGCGCTATCGACATTCTTTGAAATTTCGACGCCTGCCAGGCATGTGAGCATTCTGGTAGACATCCCACGAACACCAGAAGTGTCCGGAAAATTCTATGCGCTTCGCGGAATGCCGAGCGCAGCACTGAAGCGGCCGGTGGTGGTGGGTTTTGGCCCGAATGTGGCAGAGCACTCTACCTATTTCCTTCGGGAATTGCTGCCCTATGGGCTGTGCATCATCTTCACCACGGACCAATCGATCGATAAGCCCATTCCGGGCGCGAGCTATACTTTTGGCGATCGACACCAGATTGCGGCTCTCGCCGAATACGATACGTTGGTGCAGTGGGGACGCCCAGTTCTACGATTGCACCTCGCTCCAGAATTCTCCGGCGCGTTTGATTAAATTGTACACGTATTGAAGCAGGCTCTGCATTGATTCCGCTCCAAGTAACGTTTTTTTCCTTCCGTCCCGCGCTCGAATCTGATATTCCTCGTTGGCTTCAGGAGGCCCTCTCGTGCCAGAGATTAACAGCGTGTTTTGGGACATCGGTGGCGTGATCATGACCAACGGCTGGGACCACAATTCCCGGATGGACGCGGCACAAACCTTCGGGCTGGACTGGGAGGAATTTCGCGAACGGCACGATTTGTCGTTTCCGGCATTTGATGCCGGGCAGATTACCCTGAACCAATATTTGGACCGCACGCTTTTCTATCGGCCGCGCCCGTTCACCCGCGAAGAATTCACCGCATTCATGTTTGCGCAATCCAAAGAGTACCCGGAAACCCGCGCGGTGCTTTCCGACGTAGCGCGCACGGGAAAATACTACGTTGCGTCGATCAATAACGAGCCGCGTGAACTGAACCAATATCGCATCGAAGCGTTTGGTCTACGCAAAGACTTTCAGGCCTTCTTCACTTCCTGCTATCTGAACGCGCGCAAGCCCGAAGAGACCATCTATCGAATCGCGCTGGAAGTGTCGCAACGCCCAGCGGAAAAATCCGTGTTCATCGACGACCGCAGTTTGAACCTGGAAAATCCGCGAAGACTGGGCATGCAGGTAGTACACCACCAAAACGCCAGACAGTTGCGGGAAGAGCTGAAGTCCTTGGGCGTTGAGGTATAGTTCTGAAGCGCGCTGGCATCCAATTCTTGATCAAAACGCTCCCGGAGGGACGATAATGGCCGACGAAACACCGCGATCTGGATCGATGTACGGAGGAACCGCAGAGCCCTGCGCGATCATCATCTTTGGAGCTTCGGGAGACCTGGCCAAGCGCAAGGTCATCCCGGCAATGTTCGATTTAGCCCAGCACAATGCCCTCGGCGACCGCTATGCCATCGTGGGTTTTGCGCGCACGCCGATGACTGATGAATCTTTCCGCAGCACGTTGGGAGAAGCGGCGCAGACCATTTCCGAAGTGGGCCCCATCGAACCCGCAAAATGGGACGCGTTCGCCTCGAATCTTTATTATTCGCCGGGAGACTATTCGGACCCGAATGCCTACCAGGAATTGGCAAAGCGCCTGAATGAAATCGATGCGCAAAGGAAATTGTGCGGGAACCGCTTATTCTATTTGTCGACGCCCCCTGAGGTGTATCCGGCGATTGTGGAGCATTTGGGAAGTGCGGGATTGCAGCGACCCTGTAATCCGGACGGATGGGTGCGCATCATCATTGAAAAGCCGTTCGGGCGGGACCTGGAATCAGCGCAGCAACTCAACCGAACCGTGTTGAAGGTTTTCCAGGAGCAGCAGATTTACCGCATCGATCACTACTTGGGCAAAGACACGGTGCAGAATCTGCTGGTGCTGCGCTTTGGCAACGGAATATTCGAGCCGTTGTGGAACCGCAATTACGTGGATCACGTGCAGATTACGGCTTCCGAAACGCTCGGAGTGGAACGTCGCGGCGGATTCTATGAAACTGCAGGCGCCTTGCGGGATATGATCCAGAGCCACGTTCTGCAACTGACCTCGCTAGTGGCGGTGGAGCCCCCGGCCTCGTTTGACGCAAACGCGGTGCGCAATGAAAAACTGAAAGTGTTGCAATCGATCCGGCCGTTCAACCTGGAAATGGTGGCGCAGTCGGTGGTGCGCGGTCAGTACGGGCCTGGCAAGGTGGGAGGCAAAGATGTTGCGGGTTATCGCGACGAGGCTCATGTGAGCCGAACCTCGCGCACCGAAACGTTTGTGTCCATGCGGGTGCTCATCGATAACTGGAGGTGGGCAGGCGTGCCGTTTTATCTTCGGACTGGGAAGCGGCTGGCGAAACGGACCACCGAAATTATGATCCAATTTAAACGCGCACCGCACATCGTGTTTCGTGACAAAGATGTGAAGGCCAACCGGTTGATTCTGAATATTCAGCCCGATGAAGGAATCTGCATTTCTTTCGGCGCCAAACGGCCGGGCACGGAAATGAGCATCGGCAATGTGGCCATGGATTTCAGCTATATCAAGGCGTTTGGGAATGGCTCACGAAGCGCGTATTCCACCCTTTTGAACGATTGCCTGCGGGGAGACGCCACGTTATTTGACCGTGGTGATTCGGTAGAGGCGGCGTGGTCGCTGGTGGACCCGATCCTGGATGTATGGAGCGCGGCCAAAACCGCCAGCGTACCGGAGTATCCTTCAGGTAGCTGGGGACCAAAAGAATCGGACCAGCTACTCGAAAGAGATGGGAGACAATGGTATAACCCTTAAAACGGTTTAATATAAGGGATTGAGTCAGTATCTGGTCGGGAGGCACGGTGATTCTCGCAGGGGACGTCGGCGGTACGAAATGTAATCTGGCGCTATTCGCGGAAAAAAATGGAAAATTGGAATTTGTCTTTCGTGAGCGCTTCGCCAGCAAGGAATTTGCACAATTCGATCTGATCATTCGGGAGTTTGGCCGTCGCGCCGCGCCGTATCTTGGCGGCGACAAAATCCGCGCTGCTGGATTTGGTGTGGCTGGGCCGGTGATCGCGAATCGCATCCACGCAACCAACTTGCCTTGGATCGTGGACGCGGACGTACTTGCCGGGGAAGTTGGCGTGAAATCCGTGGTGCTGCTGAACGATTTGGGTGCGACCGGGCACAGTTTGGAACACCTTCCTCCTGAAGATTTTTGCGTTTTGAACCCCGGCACACCGGTTCCGGGAGCCTCGCGGGCATTGCTTGCGGCGGGCACCGGCCTTGGCGAAGGAATTCTGTTTTGGGATGGGAATCGATACAAAGTGGTGCCCAGCGAAGGGGGCCATTCGGACTTTTCGCCTCGAACCGATCAGCAGATTGAGTTGTTGAAGTTCATGAGGCACCGTTATCCGCAAGTGAGTTGGGAGCTGATTCTGTCTGGACGAGGGTTTCGCACGCTGCATGAGTTCATTGCGCCCAGCGTGAAGCATCCGATTTTCGAGGATCCCGATGCCGATCCGGCCCCGTTCATCACCAAAAGCGGGCTGGATCGCTCCTGCCCGGTATGTGTGGAAAGCTTGGATCTCTGGACCAGTATCTATGGCGCGGAAGCCGGGAATCTGGCGCTAAAAGTTTTGGCGCTGGGTGGAGTTTACGTTGCCGGCGGCATCGCCGTGAAAATCCTGCCAAAGATGACGGACGGCACGTTCTTTAAGTCGTTCCAGGATAAATGGCATTTCGAGCAGATGCTTGCGGCTGTGCCGGTTTCCATCGTGTTGAACGAATCCGCGCCGCTGATCGGCGCAGCGTACGAGGCGTATGCCACGGTGCAAAAAGTCACCGTGTGAACGGTCATCAGTGCTCCCGCTACAATCGAACCCTCCTGTGTGCGCATTTTTGATAAACTGGCACGGCTGATTTTCGGTCCAACCGACCGCTATCCTTCATATCGCAAGCCCTGCCGCTCGCGTTGGCGCGAGTGGAGGCACGGAGTCCTCGCATGAGCAGTACAGCTACAACGCCGGCAACGGAAATTCCCAATTATTTTGGCGGGGCCTGGCGAAAATCGTCGGCCACCGAATTTGTAAACGTAACCAATCCCGCGACCGGGGAATTGCTGGCGCGCACGCCCCTTTCTTCGAAGGCGGAAGTCGACACGGTGGTTCAAGCCGCGGCAGAGGCTTTTCCGGCGTGGAGGCGCACTCCGGCCGGGGAGCGCATCCAGTATCTGTTCAAGCTGAAAGTACTACTGGAAGAGCACATCGATGAATTGTCGCGGCTGATCACCCTGGAAAATGGGAAAACCTTCGGCGAGGCCAAAGCCGAACTGCGGCGCGGCATTGAAAATGTAGAAGTGGCCTGCGGTATTCCGATGATGATGCAGGGTTACAACTTGGAGGACGTTACTCCGGGCGTCGATGAGACCCTGATTCGGCAGCCGTTGGGCGTGGTTGCAGCGATTGTGCCGTTCAATTTTCCGGCGATGATCCCGTTCTGGTTTTTGCCTTACGCGGTGGCCTGCGGGAATACGTTTGTGCTGAAGCCGAGCGAGCGCGTGCCGGTAACGGTGCGGCGCCTGATTGAGTTGGTGGAAAAAACGGGGATTCCTAAGGGCGTCGTGAACGTGGTCAACGGCGGGAAGGAAGTGGTGGACGCCTTGTGCGATAACCCTGCCATCCGGGCCATCAGCTTTGTAGGTTCCACTCCTGTCGCCAAGCATGTGTACCAGCGCTCGGCAGCGGCGGGGAAACGCATGCAGTGCCAGGGCGGCGCGAAGAACCATGTGATTGTGCTTCCCGACGCGGATATGGAATTGGCGACGCAGATCATCAGCGATTCGGCGTTTGGTTGCGCAGGGCAGAGGTGCCTGGCAGTGTCTGTGGCAGTGACGATTGGGGAAGCGCAAAAGACTTTTCGCGATGCCATTGCCAAGGCCGCTGCTTCGATAAAGGTTGGATTTGGGTTGGACCAGGGCGTCCAAATGGGCCCGGTGATTTCGAAAGAGAGCAAGTCGCGCATTGAGACGTTGATTGGCACGGGAGTTGGGGATGGCGCCAAAGCGGTGGTCGATGGCCGGAACACACAGATTGACGGGCGCGAGAACGGGAATTTCGTGAAACCTACAATCCTGGATGGCGTGCCTGCTTCCAGTTCGCTGGCAAACACAGAAATTTTCGGGCCGGTGCTCAGTCTGATTCACGCCAACACAATCGAGGATGCGATCGAGTTCATTCGCACGAGCCGGTATGGTAACCAGGCTTCGCTGTTCACCACCAGCGGTGCCGCGGCCCGCAAGTTCCGCTATGAGGCGCCGGCAGGGAACATAGGGATCAATATCGGCGTGGCTGCGCCGATGGCCTATTTCCCGTTCAGCGGCTGGAAGGAAAGCTTTTTCGGGATTCTCCACGCCCAAGGCAAAGACGCGGTGGAGTTTTATACTGAGTCGAAGATCGTGGTGGAGCGCTGGTCCCGGCAGGAAACGCGCAAATTCTAATTTGCCGATTGGTGATAGCTCCTTCGCATGACCACTCCGCCGATTCGTGTTGATGTCAATCCTCAACTGGAGTGCGCGGAAACTCTGTCTTCGCGTTTGTACACCGATCCTGCAGTGTTAGCTCTCGAGAAACAACGCATCTTCCAGCGAACCTGGCAATTGGTTGGAACGCTCAGCCAGCCGTGCGGGGAAGTGAATGGTGTAAAACGCACTATTGCGGATCCGGAATCCTATTTCACGTTTGATCTGGCGGGCGAGCCCATTGTGATCGTGCGAGACGCTGCCGGCACCTTGCGCGCGTTCAGCAATGTATGCCGGCATCGCGCGGGCCCCATTGCGCAGGATGCGGGCTGCCGAAAGGTATTCAACTGCGGCTATCACGGTTGGACGTACACCTTGGACGGGCGATTGATTGGTACGCCTGAAGTCGATGGCATGGAGTTTTTCGATCGCTCCACGATGGGCATGGTTCCGCTGCGCTGCGAAAGCTGGGAACAGTTTATCTTCGTGAATTTTTTTGCAGATGGCCCCTCTCTCGCCGAATATCTCGGCAACATCCCACAGTTGGCGCAAGGCTTTTCGTTCGTGGGCCTGGGACTGATCGAGCGACGCGACTACATCGTGAACTGTAACTGGAAGGTGTATGTCGACAATTATCTGGAGGGCTACCACATCCCCATCGTCCATCCTGGCTTGATGAAAGAGATCGACTATCCCCGTTACCGCTGCGAAACCTTTCGCTTCCATTCCCAACAACTCGGCCCCGTCAAGGAAGTGAAACCCGAGGAAGCACACCGCCGCATTTATGCGCCGGACGCCTCAGGACTGAAAGAAGCACTCTATTTTTGGATTTTTCCCAATTTGATGCTGAATTTTTATCCCGACAACATTTCCATGAATCTGATCGTGCCACTCGCTCACGATAAGACGCTGACCGTCTTTGAGTGGTATTTTCACGACGCCACTTCCGCGAAGACGTGCGAGCGTGCCGCCAAGGCCATCGCCTTCAGCGACGAGGTCCAGCAAGAAGACATACACATTTGCGAAGCCGTGCAGCGCGGCCTGCAATCCTCCACCTATGACCGTGGCCGCTACTCCGTCAAACGCGAAAACGGCGTGCATCATTTTCATAGGCTGCTGAGCGAATTCCTGCGCTGATGAATTTGCTGCCATAAGGGCTGAAACATTTTGCCACGCGCCGCGTCGTATCTATTGGCCCGTCCTCAAGAGGGAATTATGGCAATCGAACGTCGCACCGTGGACCTTTCGGCATATCCGGATATGGTGGTTGTCTACCTGGGAATGCAGGTACGGACCCTTGTCGGGCTGAAAACTCTGATCGGCTTCGGTCCGAAGATCGTCAAATCAGCGGCGGACCGACCCGAAGGTTTGCTGCACCATGAACTTTTTCTGTGGTCGCTCTTTCCCATGCATGCGGGCATTCGTCAGTATTGGCGCGACTTTGACTCGCTGGAGCGTTGGGCCAGATCGGAGCCGCACCGGGCGTGGTGGAAGAATTTTCTGAAGGATTCTGGCGGCACGGGCTTTTGGCACGAAACTTATTTTATGCGCGGCGGTATCGAGGCAATCTATGATGACTTGGCCCACCCCACAGGTTTGTTGAGTTTTGCGCCAAGTGCTGCCGCGCGAGGCCCCATGTTCTCCTCACGGCAGCGCGCCAATCTGGCGGGACCGTCTTCGATCGCTCCACCCGTTGCCGAGTCCGAGTTGCCGGATCATTGAAGTCTCAGCCGCTGCTACCAGACTCTTACGGATGCGCGGGCGCTGGCGCCGGGGTTGGAGCGGTTTGCGGCTTGTTAAAATCGAAATTTACTTTGGGGGCCTGGCGCGCGCCCTCGTCGGTCTTGAAATAAGCATCGTTGCGGGTAAAACCAGACATGCTGGCGATCAGGCTATTCGGGAATAGCGAAATGTAGGTGTTATAGTCCTGTATTGCTTCGTTGTACCGCCGGCGTTCGACCGCAATGCGATTTTCCGTGCCGGCCAGCTCGTCTTGCAGGCGCATGAAGTTTTCGTTGGACTTCAACTGCGGATAATTCTCGACGATCACCAACAATCGGCTCAGCGCCGAATCCAACTGCCCGTTGGCCGCGATCTTGTCGGCTGGCGTCTTGGCGCCAATCAACGCCGCACGCGCCGCAGCAATATCGCCGAAGACCGTTTGCTCCTGCACGGCATAGCCTTTCACGGTTTCCACAAGGTTGGGGATCAGGTCGGCGCGGCGTTGCAGCACCACATCCACTTGCGCCCACGCGGCGTTCACGGCCTCTCGTTTAATGGCCATTTGATTCCGTCGGCTGACATAAGCGGAGCCGAAAATAAACGCAAAAATCAACAGCACGACCAGGATTACGATTACCGCTTTCATATCCACCTCGATCGATTGAGTTAGTGCACTTCTACTGCGCGACTCGCTTCCATTCTTTCTTGGGCACCAGTCGATCCATCGCGTTCACTACTTTTTCCAATGCGTGGATGTAACGGTCGTACACCACAAACGAGTCCTCCGGCAGCCCTCGCCCTTCATGAAAATCGTAAGCGGCCTGGAACACGCCGGCATCGGCCTCGGTCGCTGCGGCAATATGCTCAAAAATAGCCGACGGCTCCGCGGGCGGTTCCTCGCCGAAAGCCAATAGTGTATGGCGCAGCAAGGTCAGCGTGCCCGAAGCGGTTTTCTTCAGGATGGTGGTGTATTCCAGTTCGTTCTTCCCGGCCTGCAACACGTGCTGCCGCAAACGTAGCAAAAGCAGCCGGAGATCGCGCTCCACTTGCACGCGATGCAAGTTCATCGGTATTTCCAGATCGGCCACCACATCTATTCCGAACAGCACGCGATGCGAGCGCTTCAAATCCAGGCTTTCGATAGGGAATACGTCCGTCGACCGCTGCAGTTCCTCCGTCAGAAAAAAGAGAGGGGTGGGTTCCTTTTCCTCGCGGGTCCACCAATGCACCACGGGCGCCACCAACTGGAGTTCGTGGACATCGATAGTCACCAGGGTACACAGCACGTTCAAATCGGATGTGCCCGGCCGGTAGGTTCCGCTGGCAGCCGAGCCATAGAGCACCACCGATTCCAGGTTTTTGCCCGCCGCTTCTTTTAATCGGCTGACCAACTCTGCCAGTTTCGTTTCCATAATCGCACCTTATTTGTGCCACGAAAGTTCACTACCAGCTACCGCCAGCCCCGCCCCCGCCGCTCATGCCACCGCCAAATCCGCCAAATCCGCCGAAGCCGCCACCGCCACCACCCCATCCGCCGCTTCCTCCGCTGCTCCAGCCGCCTCGACTTCCGCCCCAGCCGCCCCCAATCATCGGCCCAATCCACCAGGCGTTGCCAATGCCGCCGCCACCGCCCCGGTTGATATTACCCCGAGACCCTCCCGAACGAGACATCAAGAAAATCAGCAGGATTATCCCCAGAAATATCCAAATGCCGATGCTGCCGTGATCTTCCTCTTTGCGAGCCGGGGGCAACTGCGGTTCGCCGCTCAGTTTCACGCCTTTGTCGTTGGCGATGTATTTTGCCAGTTGCCACGCCGCCGCACTGATGCCGCTGCTGTAATCTCCCTTGCGAAAATAAGGAGGCATCAGCCGCCCGGCATCTCCGGCGCGCGCATCATTAATAATAGGTTCCAGGCCGTATCCGACCTCGATCCAATACTTGCGTTCGTCGGGCGCAACCAGCAGCATCACGCCGTTGTCCTGTTTTTTCTGGCCAATGCCTAGCTGCTTGAACAGGTCATTGGCATACGGCTGGATTTCGTTGCCGTCCAGCGACTTGACGGTGACGATGGCCATCTGCGCGCCAGTCTTCTGCTCCAGCTCGGTGCACAACGCTTCCAGTTGCGTTTTCGTCTGGGCGTTGATCACTTCGGCGCGATCCGTGACGTACCCGGTGGGCTTGAAGTTCTTGAAATTGTCGGCGCGGACTATCCCGCTGACGGCTAGAACCAGCCACACGGCGCAGCACACCAAAATATTGTTGCGAAGTTTCATGGATTCCCTTGTGGGCCCACAGAGCTTGCGAATTCCGCGCAAGCGAAAAGCCAAAAAAGCAATTTGAGCAGCGGTGAGCGTAAGAAGCTAGCGAATGCGGCCAACAGCACTGCCTCTGGGCGGATTCTCTCACAAAAGTAGCGTGAAAATCCCCATTCAATTTCTTACAAAATGTCCACTCGTACGTTAGTGCAGGGGTTTTCAGTGCGCCCCTGAATCCGAGTCTGCGTACCATCATTGACCGGGATGCCGTCGAATCATACTCTGTAGTCGGTATGCCCAACTCCAGGTCCAAGCCTGCCCTGCGTTCGTGGACTTCCTTACCGCGTCCACTTCTCGCCACCGCCGCGGTGCTTTTCTGCGCGGCCGCCACGGTGTATGCCGTCACGTGGATCTACGAGGCGCACCGCCCTTCCGGTTTTCCCGTGGAGGTCGGCTTCAACCAGTCGCGCGGTACCTATTTCAATCCGAAAACCTCTTCCATTCCGGTGTTCAACGTTATCCCTGGCAGCCCGGCGGAAAAAGCCGGCCTGCGGCCTGGCGATTCCATCGTCAGTATCAACGGGCGTGCGCTGACCTCCTATTCCCTGTTCGCAAGGATCTGGGGCCGCTCGCGTCCCGGTGACGCGGTTGAGATTACCGTTCGTCGGCCTAACGCAGCAAAGCCGCTGACGTTTCATGCCGTCTTCCGTTCGGTGTCGGATGCGGTGCCTGCCGAGGGATTCGCCCGTGCTTCGGCTCAACAGATCCTCGCTTTTTTCCCCATCTTCTATTTGCTTGTAGGTTTTGCGGTGTTGTTCTTGCGTCTGGAGGACGCGCACGCCTGGCTGTTAGCCTTGTTGTTTGCAGGCTTCATCGCCGTGCCCTCGTTCTCTAATCAGCATAGTTTGCCCGGCGGTTTGGCCGTGTTCACGACGCTTTTTAGAACCACGTTTTTTTCGCTGACCGCAGCGATGTTTTACATATTCTTCTCGCTGTTCCCCGGAAAATCGCCGCTGGAGCGCCGTGCTCCATGGCTGAAATGGCTGGCCTTGGTCATTGCGGCCTTGCAGATGGCGCCCGGATTTCCCTATGGCTACGGGCACTTGCCCCAGTTTGTCTCGAACGCCATTGGCGAGGACGGCGCCGAACATGTTCGCTTCGCGCTGACTTACTCCTTGATTGTTCTAGGCCTGATCTCCCTGATATGGAATTGCACCAGCCGGGAAACCTATCCGGATGCGCGGCGCAAATCGCGGGTGCTGCTCGCGGCCACACTCGTAGGCGTGTTCCCCTATCTAGTGGGACACATGATTCTCGATTTTATGGGCTACCGGCTGCCCTTCTGGATCGATGAAAGCCTCAACCTGCTGGTCCTGCTCTATCCGTTAGCCTTCGGGTATGCCATAGTCAAGCACCGCGTGCTGGAAATCCCGGTGCTCTTGCGCCGCAGCGCGCGTTACGTGCTGGTACAGCGAGGCTACTTTCTGCTTCTTTTCTGCGCCGCATTGCTGACCATTTTCCTGTTCACCCATTTTTTCTCCAGCCTCTTTGCGGAACATTCGCAATTTGGCATGGTTCTGAGCGCAGCCTTCGGGGTGGCAATGGTCTGGGCGTCCGGACCGCTGGTGAAGCGCGGCACGGATCGCATCGACAGAGCGTTTTTTCGCAGCTCTTATGACGCTCGCATGATCCTGCAGGACCTCGCAGAGAGAACCCGCACCGTGGCGGATCGCGACGAACTGGCTTCGTTGCTGGACCGCCATCTTTCCCAGGCGCTGCATCCGCAGTCCTTAGCCATTTATTTCCGCCGGGCCTCGGGCGAACTGGTTGCCACTGGTCACCCGGTGCCCGCCGGGCTGGAAACCCTGGATGCGGATGCGCTTTCTGTACGAGAAATCCGCGACCGCGGCCATGCCGTCGACATTCCTTCGCGCGATGAACCGGATGCCCCGCACAATTTTCCGCTTGCCCCGTTATCTCCGGAATGCATTGTTCCTTTGTTGGGGCATAACTCCCGGCTGATGGGGCTCCTGGTTCTTGGCAGACGGCTCTCTGAAGAGCCGTACTCGCGCGAGGACAAGACGCTGTTGGAGTCGGTGGCTGGCCAAGCTGCTATTTCGCTGGAAAATATGTCCATGGCGGAACAGATTGCCGACCGGCTGGAACTGGATCGGCGCACCGAGCGGGAAATGCAGATTGCCCGAGAAGTGCAATCGAGGTTATTTCCGCAAGTGCTCCCGCCGCTGGCCACGCTGGAATATGCCGGGAATTGCATCCAGGCGCGGCAGGTTGGTGGCGATTATTACGATTTCTGGGATTTTGGTTCCACGCATCTGGCGCTGGTTCTCGCAGACATTTCGGGGAAGGGAATTTCCGGCGCGCTGCTGATGGCGAACCTGCAGGCGAATTTGCGCAGCCGTTCCGCGGTGGCGCGAGAAGACATGCTGAACACCAGCCGCGATGGCAAGTGGCTTCCGGGCTTGCTGAAATCCGTAAACCAATTGTTCTACGAGAACACGCCCGATGATCGCTATGCTACGGTGTTCTTTGCGGTGTACGACGACAGCACCAGGCAACTCGAATACGCGAACTGCGGCCACAATCCGCCGCTGCTGTTTCGCGCCTCAGGAAAAGTGGAGCGGCTGGAACCAACCGCGTCGGTCATCGGAATATCGCCGGAGTGGAAGTGCGAGACGGAAACCGTCACCCTTCAGCCAAAAGACATTTTGATTATTTATACCGATGGCGTGACCGAGGCGAACGACGCGGACGGTACTGAATTTGGAGAAGACCGGTTGCGCCAGGTAGTGCTCAAGAACGTCGCGGCTGAGCCATTGGGACTGCTGCTGGCGATTCAAGATGAGGTTCAGAAATTCAGCGTCGGAGAACAGTTTGACGATTTGACCCTGGTTGTGGCTCGCGCTCGTTAGTGCGCCGTTTATCAGCGCCATCGAAAAACGGAACTTCTATTTGGTGGGCTGTAGAGCGTTTAATAACGCAGTGCCGTTGGGGGAGCCCAGACCCGTGCAAGCATCCCACCCCGGACCTGCAGAATAGTCGCCATTATTCCCCGACGTGATGTCGTGAAAGGTGCCCTCCGCCTTTGCGGCATACAGAAGCGGATTGACGTAACCGACGTTTACGCCCAAGGCTTGGTTGATGCGCGCTAGCAATCCCGCCCACAAGGGTGCAACCGCGCTGGTCCCGCCAATCACGGTCTGCTGTCCATCGACTACCACGTTGTAACCGGTCTCGGGATCGGCATCGCCCGCCACGTCGGGAACACCTCGGCCTACGAAACCGTTAGGAGCTTTCGGGACTTTGGCACTCTGCTGGAATGCGGGAAGCGTGAAGAGCTGGCTGACACCACCGCCGGTAGCTCCTTCGTTTTCGGAAAGATCGTTCCACACTTTTTCGCTTTTGATGGTCGTGCCGGAGAGCGTCAGACTCGTGCCGCCACATGCAATGACATAAGGACTAGACGCGGGAAAGTCTACTGTGGGCGATGAGGTGCCGTCATCGGCGCCGTCGTCGCCGCATGCCACCAGAACGGTGACGCCCATATTGGAAGCGTCTTCGCAGGCGGAGTTGAGTGCGTCGCGGGCCTGCGCGGTCCAGGAACTTTCCGGCCCGCCCCAACTGATGGAGATGATGGAAGGATTCAGGTTACTGTCGTGCACTGCGGTGGTCACCGCATCGATGAATCCTTGATCGGTGTTGGGCGCAAAATATGCGGCTAGCTTTGCGCCCGGAGCGAGCGCTCCTGCAACTTCTATATCTAATTCCACCTCGCCATCGGCCCCGCTCGGATCGCCGGAAGGCGAATTTGTCGCTCCATCGACCGAAACCGCGGTAACACTGGGCGGAGAAATGCCGAGGTTGCTGAAGAACGAGTCGAGGTCGCTGGTGTTGTAGCCGCCGCCCAACTCGATCAGCGCGATGCACTGGCCCGCGCCGTTAGCGTTGGTAGGGAAGCTGTAGGCTTCCGAGACTTCGACCGGAGAATATGAACCGGGGGCCGATTGCTGCGGGGCCTTTGGTTTTTTCTTGCGCAATCTGAAATGCGGCTTCACTTGCGGGCGATTATCCAGACCGAATACACCTTCCACGATGGATTGCAGATTGGCTGGAATGGTAAGCATGCCGGTCCGGTAACGGTACGTGCGGGAATTTTGCTGGCCGTGGCGTAACTGCGCACCGAACGCATCGTTAAAAGCCTGAACCGTGCCGCTCAGCTTCACGATGCGTGTGGCGGGATTTTCGCCGACTACGCTGAGTTTGTATTGTTTGGCGAACGCGTGGACCTTCTTGATATCGGCAGCCGACGCGCCGTGCAAACGCGCAAATTCCTGGCGAGAAAGATATTTTCGTTTGCTAAGAGGAAGGGCGCCGATTTGCTCCGGCGATGGAACTTTTCGGGACTTTGATCCGCGCCGCAAAAGAATGCTGATTTCGATTTGCTGATGGGGATCGGCTGGGCCGGTATCTTGAGCCCCAGGAATTGCTGTGCGCGCGCTGCCCTTTAGCTCCACCCGCTCCGATTGCTTTGCCATGGGACGCCTCCACGAACTTCAAAAATGTGGCGGCCGGGTGAAAGAAGTATATCCCGATTCCCGAGAGGCGCTGGAGATTCGCTCATCCCGTGTTCATTGCCAGTGAAGGCGCCATACGAAGATGGTGATAGGCCGATTCGTTCATTTCCTTTGACATAGCGGCCCGAACAGCATAGAAAAGCAGGATACCGCCCAGGAGGAATAGCCATGGAGAAGGACCTTACGCGCCGAAAATTCCTGGAAAAAGTGGGAGTGGGAACCGCCGCGGGTGTGGGCTATTCGCTACTGGGTCCGTGGGCGGAAGGCCGACCCGCTGGCGCGAACACCTTGCCGACTCGAACATTGGGGCGAACCGGCGCGCAAGTCTCTATTCTTGCCTTCGGGTGTGGCAGCCGCTTTCTGATGTATGAGGACGAGGCGGAAGCGCTGGGGGTGCTGAATCACGCGATCGATCAAGGCATTACTTATGTTGATACCGCGTACGCTTATGGCGACGGGAAAAGCGAAACGCGCGTAGGCAAAGTGATGGCCACGCGACGCAAGGACGTTTGGTTGGCCACCAAAATTCCCGATCGCACCCGCGACGAGTTTATGCGCCGGCTGGAAGGTAGCTTGAAGCGTTTGCAGACCGACCATGTGGACTTGCTGCACATTCATAGCCTCGGACGCGCCGAGGATTTAGCCAAGATTGAAGCGCCCGATGGAGCGTTGAAAGGTTTGTTGGAAGCGCGCGAACAGAAAATGACCCGCGCAATCGGCATGACCAGCCACACCAGTGGGGAAGTGATGGCGCAGGCGATTCAGAAACACGATTTGGATTGCGTGCAAATGGCACTGAACGCGTCGCAGAATGGCAGGTTCGAGGAACTGGCGTTGCCGGCGGCGCGAACGAAGAACCTCGGCGTAATCGCCATGAAAATTACCGGACAGGAATTTCTGCTGAAAAATGCCGATGGCAAGAGCGACATTGATTCGTTGCTGCGCTACTCGATGAGCCTGCCAGTCACCACCGCGGTGGTCGGAATGCCGCACAAGGAAATGCTGCAGCAAAATATCGAAATCGCCCGAACGTTTACGCCCTTCCCCGCAAGCGATATGGACCGCATGCGCAAGACGCTGGAACCTTCACGCCAGCGTTTGGAGAAAAATCTTACCGGTCACCACGACGGGCCCACCGAGAAGCCCCACTTGTTCTGGGTTTAGGAGTTTGTGGCTTCTTGGTCAGGGAGCTTCCGTTAGCGATGGGTCTTCATTCGCCACGGCAGTGGTGGTTTGTTTGGATCGAAACGAATCGGCCGCCAGCTGGGAATTGGCTTCTTTCCGTTGTTCATCTGTCAGATGATGTGCAACGGATTTGAGATGAGAGCCGCTGGATTGGTCGCCCGCGGCTTTGGCGCGCGAATACCACACGTAAGCGGCAAGATAATCGCGCGGTACTCCTTGCCCGTGCTCCCACAGGTACGCATAATTCGCGGCGGCGTGAGGAAGTCCCTGAGCGGCGGCTAGTTGAGACCAATGAGCCGCTTCGCCGTAGTCCGTGAGCACGCCGATTCCCTTGAAGTACAACATGGCCAGATTCGCTTCGGCTGCGGCGAAACCCTGCTCGGCGGAGGCCCGAAACCATTGTAGTGCCTGGGTCAGATCTCGCTCCGCTCCATGACCAAGAAAATAGCAGGACGCCAGGTTATATTGCCCAGCGGGATTGCCGTGCTCAGCCGAACGGTGGTACCACTCGAACGCAATATTCAGATCTTTGCCGACCCCACGGCCGTACTGATAGAGAGCACCGAGATTATTTTCCGCGGCGGCAAATCCCTGTTGCGCGGCTGCTCGATAATTCTCGGCGGCTTGCGCGTAATCCACAGGAACGCCTCGTCCGTGCTCATACAAATAGCCCAGAAGGAATTGTGCTGGAGGGAAATGTTGTGACGCCGAGGAACGAAGGGCGACGATTGCGCGAGCGGTGTCACCGTGTGCGTCAGTGAGTATGGAGTAGGCTAGCTGGTACTGGGCGATCGCGTCGCCTGAGGGAGAAGTCGACGCAAGTTTGACGATGGAATTAAATGGTCGCTGGTCCCGCGCCGGGGAAGCTGAAGTGGAACGCGAGGCGGAGAAAAGCATGACGAACCCGAGAATACATGAGAACGAGAAGGATAAAGAGCGAGTGAAGACGCGCATAGCGAGCTCCTTCCATAATTTCCGACTTCGTTCTTCGTGGTAGCAGCGAGTACACCGAAGCTGCTGCACGAGGAACGGAAGGCACAGCTTTAGCTACGCGTGGACAACGAGGAAGGCGACGCCGCAGTGAAACGGATGTACAGCCCTTCGAGGCACGCTAAAGCCGATTCCCCTGGACCACTGCGCTCGCCTGAGGCGATACCGGGTAAGACGAAAGAGGGTGAAAAAAGTTCGGCGCGTAACAAAGAAATCACAAATTCTTGCGGGGGCGGCGGACCACTATTTCTGAAGTTCGGCGATGTAGACTGCGTAGGGATCCAGCGATAAGTCCTGCAATGTGACGGGCTTTGGCGGAGTGCTCAGGGTTGTGAGCAGAGGTGTGCCCTTGGGTGAAGGCAGGCCATCGGCGGCGAGGTCGAAGCTAACCTTCTGGATGCTGTCAGACATGTTCAGGACCACCAGAACAGTTTTGTTTTGGTAGCGGCGAAGATAAGCCAGCACATTGGGATCGGTTTCATTTAGAGGGATGTAGCTGCCATCCAGGAGAGCGGGATTGCGATGGCGTAGTGCCAGCAATTTCTTGTAGAAATTCAGGATGGAATCGGGATCCTGCAATTCACTGGCACCGTTGTGTGTCGTGTAATTGCGGGACACCGGAAGCCACGGCGGTGCCTTGCTGAAACCGGCATTCGTGGAATTATCCCATTGCATCGGCGTCCGTTCGCCATCGCGCCCCTTGTAATTCGGCCAACCGGCAAGTCCAAGGGGATCCTTCACGTCTTCTTTGCGATCCGGATCGCGGGTTTCCATACCCAACTCCTCGCCGTAATACATGATCGGGGTTCCGCGGAGAGTGAGGTAGAGCGCAGCCATTAATTTGGCGATCTGATCGTTGTCCTTGCCATTGCCATAGCGGTCGTAGGAACGGGGCATATCGTGATTGCTGATGACATACGTAGGCCAGCCGGAGGTGGATTCCACCAGAGCGATTTGCTTGCGAAATTCCGGAGCGGAAAGTTTGTTCACGGTGCAGAACATGAAATCCATGGGCAACTGAATTTCGTCATCGTGATCGCCGTAATACTGATTGAGTTGGTCCCGATTATCAGTCCAGGTCTCGCCAATTAAGACGGCGTGATGCCGGTCGGCCAGGGTGCGTAACTTTTTCAGTTCCAGATGGTTCTCGGCCAGATTGTCGTTGAACTTGTTGTCCATGTTGGGATCGCCCTGAGGATTGGTGCCCGGCAGGAATGGATTGTCGTGGAGGTTGGGATCCTCGAAAAGCAAGTCAACGGCGTCCAGGCGGAAGCCGGAAACGCCGTGCTTGTACCAGAAGCGGGTGACATCGAACATGGCTTTTTCTACGGCGGGGTTGCGCCAATTCAGATCGGGCTGCCCTGCATGGAAATAATGGTAGTAATACTGCCCAGTGGTGGGATCGAACTTCCATGCGGAGCCGCCAAACGAGGAGATCCAATTGTTGGGAGGCACACCGGGGGCTTTCCCGTCGCGCCAGATGTACCAATCGCGGTGAGCGGAAGTGCGCGACGAGGCGGAATCGAGGAACCACGGGTGCTTGTCCGAACTGTGGTTCAGAACGAAATCCATGATGATACGGATGTGGTGCTTCTTGGCGGCGGCTGCCAGCTGATCGAAATCCTGCATGGTGCCGTACATTGGGTCGATGCTTTCGTAGTCGGACACGTCGTAGCCGAAATCGACCTGCGGCGAGGGATAGCACGGGGAAATCCAGATGGCGTCGACACCGAGCGCCTTCAGATAATTCAGCTTTGCGGTGATTCCGTTCAGATCGCCGATACCGTCGTTGTTGCTGTCGGCAAAGCTGCGGGGATAGATCTCATAAAAGACCGCGTGTTGCCACCAGGGGTGAGCCTTGGCGTCAGCCTTTTCGTTTTGCGCCTGGACCAATACCGGCGCGGCGCAGACACTGGTAAGAACCAAAAACGCCACCTGGAAGAGAAGGTACCGAGCCATTCTGTGTGTCCTCCGTCTGAGCTAAATCAGCAACCATGCCGCTAACGGCGCACAGCCAATGCCGAAGCCGGCCGTGTATGTACAGCGTCAGACCTTCCCCCTCTTTTATTGTACGACGTTGGAAGCAACGACAGAGGTTTGGCCGAAGGGAAACAGAATCATGGAAAGAAGAAAGCTGAGAGGACACCTCTACTTTGCTCTAACCGGACGTTCTCACTTGCAGCGACACTTTGCAGCGACTTCGTTGACTAAGCCAAGGTCGCAACCTATCATGGCCGCACCGTGGCGGACACCGACGCGCTTGTTGGGCAGATAATTTCGCACTACCGCCTGACCGAGAAACTCGGTGGGGGCGGCATGGGCGTGGTCTATAAGGCAGAAGACACTCGCCTTCACCGCTTCGTCGCACTGAAATTTCTTCCAGAAGATGTGCGGAAAGACTCGCAGGCGTTAGCGCGATTCCAGCGGGAAGCACAAGCCGCTTCGGCGCTGAATCATCCCAACATCTGCACCATTTACGACATCGGCGAAGAAAATGGCAAGGCCTTCATCGCCATGGAATATCTTGAAGGGCAGACCTTGAAGCACGCCATCGCGGGCCGTCCGATGGAACTTGAGAAACTCCTGCCGCTTGCGATTGACGTGGCGGACGGCCTGGAGGCCGCCCATGCGAAAGGCATCGTTCATCGAGACATCAAGCCAGCAAACATCTTCGTGACGGACCGTGGTCACGCCAAGATTCTAGACTTTGGTCTGGCGAAGGTAAGTTCCGCAAAAGGCGCGTCCGCCAATGCGGAAACGCTGGCTACGGAAGAACTGGACCTAGACCACCTTACGAGTCCTGGCAGTACATTGGGCACCGTCGCCTATATGTCGCCGGAGCAGGCGCGGGCCAAGGAACTGGACGCGCGCACCGATTTGTTTTCCTGTGGGACCGTACTCTATGAGATGGCGACTGGCCAGTTGCCCTTCCGGGGCGAAAGTACTGCGACGATCTTCCAGTCCATTCTTAGTCGGATCCCCGTGCCTCCCACTCGTTTGAATCCCGACTTGCCTACGGAACTCGAGCGAATCATCCATAAGTGCCTTGAGAAGGACCGCGATTTGCGTTATCAGCACGCTACTGACCTGCGTGCCGATCTGAAAAGGCTGAAGCGCGACACAGAGTCCGGCCATTCTGGCGCGGCGAGCACGGACACTTCTTCAACATCGGCGATCACTACTGCGCCTGGGCCGTCATCGAGTGGCTCGATCCTATTGGGGGAAGCAAAAAAACATAAACTGACGCTGGTGCTCACATTATGCGGAGTGGCGTTGTTCACGGCGTCTCTCGGTACGTATTTATATGTGCGAGCAACGCGAACCGCGCCCATCAGTGATAAGAAATGGGAGCAACTGACGTTTTTTACAGACGCGGCGGTGTATCCGAGTTTATCCCCGGACGGGCGGATGCTGACCTTTATTCGTGGAAAAGGAACATTTCTGGACGTTGGCGATGTGTACGTCAAGCTGTTGCCGTCGGGAGAACCGAACCAACTGACGCATGATGGCGCTGCGAAATTGAGCCCAGTGTTCTCACCCGATGGTACGCGGATCGCCTATGGAACGGTGGACCCCTGGGATGTATGGGAAGTGCCGGTGATGGGAGGGGAACCGCGACCTATGCTAAGGAACGCGTCGTCGCTGACTTGGATTGACGGTGGGAAGCGGCTGCTGTTTTCAGAGATCAAGGGCGGGCTGCACATGGGAATCGTAGTCACGGACGAGGGACGCGGGGAAAGTCGGGACGTTTACCTACCGGAAGGAGAGCGCAGCATGGCGCACCACTCCTACCTGTCCCCGGACGGGAAGTGGGTGCTGGTAGTGTTGATGAACTCATTCGGCAAGCTAACACAATGCCGGGTGGTGCCCTTCGACGGCAAGGGCGAGGAATTGCTAGTGGGTCCATCGAACGCAAGCTGCACGTCAGGAGCCTGGTCACAGGACGGCAGATGGGTATATCTAAGCACACACAAAGGCGGGCGATTTCACATATGGCGGCAGAGATTTCCGAAGGGAACACCGGAACAGGTGACGAGCGGCCCGACGGAGGAAGAAGGACTGGCCATGGCTGCGGACGGAAGATCGTTTCTGACCTCGGTGGGTACAGCAGATGCTGCGATCTGCATGCACGACGCGACGGGAGATCACCAGTTGGTGTCCGAAGGAACGACTTACGCGACGACTTTCTCCGCCGATGGAAGCAAGCTCTATTACCTGAAGGAAAGCCCGGGGGAAGTCGAAGCCGAGTTGTGGAGTCGAGAAGTGCCGGGTGGGAAGAGCGAACGAGTGTTGCCTGGGTACGGTGTTGCGGAAGGATTCGACGCACAAAATTACGCGGTATCAAGGGATGGGATGCGGCTGGCGTTCGTGAAGAAAGATGAGCGGGGAGATCTGCATGTGTGGTTGACCTGGAGCGATGGGCGCACTTCGCCGCAAGAACTGGTGGAATCAGAAACCGCAGACTCACCGAGTTTTACCGCGAAGGGCGATTTGGTGTACCGCGGTAGCGAGAACGGAAAGAATTACTTGTACTTGAAGCCAGCGGAAGGAACCAGGGCTCGAAAACTGTTGGACAAGCCAATTTTGACACTTGGATCAGTGTCGCCGGATGGGAAGTGGGCCATCGTGGTACTGGAGGCCGCGGGCGATCGTGAGTTTCCCTCCCACGTCGTGGCGTTTCCCTTAGAGGGAGGCGAGCCAGTAACAATTTCGCGCGCACTGTCAGTGCCACAGTGGGATATCGGCGGAAACAATCTTTATCTCCAATTCCCGCTGGACCGGGATCCTAAGACATATGTACTGTCTGTGAGAGCGGGAAGGGGCTTGCCGGAGCTTCCGCTTGGAGGCTTGAACGGGCCGGAAGACGCGAAGAACCTCGCGAAGGCGACTCTGCCGATCGGAATAGAGTCAGCGATTGGACCGGAGGTCTATTCGTACACGAGGACGAATATACGGAGAAATATCTACCGCGTGCCAATCGATTGAATAAATTCAGTGACGGGTAACCAATCAATTGTCGAGGCTATTCTGCCTCGCAGAACCTGCACGAAAAAGAAAATACCTGCATTAACCGTGTTCTGGACAAGCACTTGATTTCTTGGGTCGTCAGTATGCGAGCGTGCATTCTATTTATGCCACCGATTGAGAAAGGGAGGCTACTCGCGCTACGGCCGGTATAGTAAGATCTCGGCGTGGCGCACCTTGTACATGACGATACTTTCCGCCGCTTGTGCCGCGGGCGGGACCTGCTGGCGACCGAATACAATTCGCGGGTGCTGCTTCAGCACGCGGCACGGGAAGCCTGCCTTTCCGAGTATCACTTCCATCGTTTATTCCGCGCCACATTCGGCTTAACACCGCATGATTTCCAGACGCGCTTGCGGCTGGAGCGCGCAAAGCAGATGCTTGCGTCGCAACGAACGGTGACAGAAGTCTGCTTCGAGGTCGGGTATGAAAGCCTTGGATCGTTTTCCAGCAAATTCCGCGCGCAATTCGGACGCAGCCCGGTGGAATTCCAGCGAGAGGTGCGGCGAATCTTCGGATACAGCGCGCCCTGGCGGGTGCTGATGGTGCCGGAATGCATCCTGCAGCACTGGTCGGGCGTCGAATAGCAAGAATCGAGAAGCACTCGTTTCCCTGCATGGCTACACTCCTTTTCAGGGAGGACATTTACAATGATCCAAAAAATGTCGCACGCAACCATTTATGTACTCGACCAGGATGTGGCCAAGGACTTCTATGTGGATAAGCTGGGCTTCGCACTGAAGGCGGATTACTCTGCGCCGAACGGCTTTCGCTGGCTGGCCGTGGCCCCCAAAGGACAGACCGAAATAGAGATCGCCCTTTTGAAGGTAGGCAGTGGCGGCAACTCCGGGAAAATGAAGGGTGATAGTGAAGAGAATGCAAAGAAAGATGTCGAAGCCATGACCACGCTCTTAAAGAAGGGCTGGTTCTCTGCTGGAGTCTTTCATACCGCCGATTGCCGCAAGACTTACGAAGAATACAAGGCCAAAGGCGTAGAATTTGTCTCGGAACCCAAAGATGAGTTTTTCGGCGTGGTCGCCGTGTTCAAAGATCCGTTTGGCAATTGGTTCAGCATGTCGCAACCAAAAAATCAATAAACGGAAAACCCACGAAAGGCAGAAGAGGGTTTCAGCGCCGCTCCGGGTGTCTGGCGCAGATTTCGCAACGCTGCAGGTCATTGTTTCTGGACGATGCCGCTGACTCCGGCTACGAACAATGTTGCCAGGACCCAGCCCAATAGCACCTGGAGCCGCTGGAAGCCGAAAAGGATTCGCGGGGAACTCAGCAGGGAAGGAGCCGCCGACGGCTTGGGATCCGGTTGCCAATAATCAATCTGCCCCAACTTCACCAGCGGCAGCGAATTCTCGATCGAAAAGACCAGCGGGCTGAGCGGCACATAATAAGCAGGTGTGTATCCGCTCGTTTTGAACGCGTCATAGGCCTTCTGATCCTTCGGCACCAGCTCACCCATGGACTTCGCCCCGGCAAATACTCCCCAGCCAATCAACACGAGAATTACCAGGCCCACCAACGCGCGCAACGGGTAATACCCGTAACCCACTACCCACTTCAAGGGCAACCGCAACAGGCCCATAGGGAAGAAGCGCTCTTCCTTCCACAAACGATCTTCCATGGTGAACAACACACGCAGTGCTCCCCGCTCCACCCCGCTATTCCGCATCACTTTTGCAAGCTGCCGGTACGGTCCAGGCGTAAAAGGAACCTGCAAAGCCAGCCACGCCAAACGGCTCTTGGCATCGGTCAACCCTGAAACGACGTGGCCGTACACAAATCCGTCGAGCGAGAGTTTTTCCACCGCTGGCCAGCTAGCCTTATCGTCCAGAATCGCTCCCGCGGAAGCGTGGCTCAGGTTCAACGAGGCCCGTTGCGGATTCTTTAGTCCGGTCCAGACCACGGTGCCCTTAGTGAGCGAATTCGCCAGGCTCACTTCGCCTTCGGCTGTGAATCCGTTGCGCAGCAAGATATCGCCCTGCACATTAATGCGATCGGCAAAGAGGGCTTTGCCGCTGGCGTTTCGGAACGAACCTCCATCACACTCGAGATTGTCTCCAATCTGTGCGCTCAGCAAATTGACTTCGCCTTCAGCGGTGAACCCGTTGCGAAGGAAAACAAAGCCGCGCACATTGATGCCGTCCGCGTTCAATGCGGTCCCGCCGGGATTTCGGAACACCCCTGCGTCGCAGGCCAGGCTATTGCCGATCTGCGCGCCCACCAGGTAGACCTCACCCTCGGCGGTAAAGCCGCCATGCAACAGCAAGTTTCCCTTCACACTGATGCGCTCGGCATTCAGCGCGAGTCCCGCAGCTCTCTTGAATTTCCCTGCATTGCATTCCACATTGCCGCCCACCTGCGCGCCCAGCAGGCGCACTTCACCATTAGCCGCAAAGCCATCGCGGAGAAAGATGCTGCCTTGCACGCTGGCGCGGTCGGCGCCCAGTGCGGTCCCGGTTGCGTTGAAGAATGATCCATCGTTGCACTCGAGATTTCCGCCGATCTCCGCGCCGAACAGCCGCACTTCTCCTTCAGCCACAAACGCGTTGCGTAAGAACACGCTGCCCCGCACGCGAATGCGATCTGCGCGCAGCGCCTTCCCAGGAAAATTTTTGAATCGCCCCGCGCCGCAATCTAGGCTGTTGGCGATTTGCGCTCCCACCAGTTGAACTTCACCTTCGCAACAAAATCCGTTGGCGAGCGACACCGTGCCTTCCACTTCGGCGCATTCCGCATTGATGGAATGGACCCAACTGCCATTCAGACTGATGGTGGGGATGCGCAGGAACCTTAAGCGGATCTCTTCCGGGAAGCTGCAGCAATTTAAGGCCAGGGGAAAAGGCACGCGTACGAACGAGAGGTCCAATGAGCCTTCCACTCGCGCGCCGTGCAGTTGGGCCCCGCGTGGGTCCACATACTCCCGCGCTTCGCGATCAATACACAGCCAGCGAATCAGCGCAGCGCGAATGCTGCGTTCGCTGCCCCAGGCATTGGCTTTCGCGGGATCGTTACCCGGATCGAAGTCCTTTGGGCTGGTACCGCACCAAGCCACTTCGCCGAGCGGTGCGGCGCGAAGCAACTTCCGTTCCGCTTCGCGGAGTGCCGGAAAACGAAGTTCGGCCAGGCGGATGAGTTCGTCGGCATGGTTCACGGAAGATGAGCTTGGCATAAAGGACCTGGATGCTATGCCTTATATCACGTGCTGGAACAGTCCACCAGCAGAGTCCCGCGCACGGTAGCCTCGACAGGTGTCGTTACGCTCAGGATTAGCGGCAATCTATTCACGCAGGATCCTTACAGTTACGTTGACTTGCCTTTAGGTGGCAACCTATCATGCCCGCGTAGCGGTGGATTCCAACAACCTCATCGGCCAAACCATTTCGCACTACCGCATTGTTGAGAAGTTGGGCGGTGGCGGTATGGGTGTGGTCTACAAGGCGCAGGATACTCGCCTCGACCGTTTCGTCGCGCTGAAGTTCTTGCCCGAGGACCTTGTCCATGACTGGCAAACTTTGGAGCGATTTCGCCGTGAAGCGAAGGCTTCTTCTGCGCTGAACCATCCCAACATCTGCACGATTTATGACATTGGTGAAGAAAATGGCAAAGCCTTCATCGCCATGGAGTATTTGGAGGGCAAGACCCTAAAACAGACCATAGCAGGCCGCCCTATGGAACTGGAGCTGTTACTGAATGTAGCGATTGACGTGGCTAATGGGCTGAGCGCGGCACACGCGAAAGGGATCATCCATCGAGACATCAAACCCGCGAACATTTTCGTTACCGAACTTGGCCACGCCAAGATTCTCGATTTTGGTCTGGCGAAAGTCACTTCGGCCGCGGGCGGGTCTGCAAACGGAGCGACGCTCGCCACGCAAGACGTTGATCCCGATCATCTAACCAGTCCCGGCAGCACCTTGGGTACCGTTGCGTATATGTCGCCGGAACAAGTGCGGGCCAAGGAGTTGGATGCGCGAACGGACCTGTTTTCCTTGGGTGTGGTGCTGTACGAGATGGCCACCGGTCAATTGCCTTTTCGAGGCGAAAGTTCTGGCGTCATTTTCAACGCAATTCTCGAACGAGCACCGGTTCCTGCCATTCGCCTGAATCCCGACCTGCCGGGGAAACTTGAGGAAATCATCAACAAGGCGCTGGAGAAAGACAAGGGTTTGCGTTACCAACACGCCGCGGACCTGCGCAGCGATTTAAAACGGTTGCAACGTGATGCCGGTTCAGCTCAGACCCCGCAGGTGATAGCCACTGCTTCGGGCGGCGGAACTGCGCAAGCGCCAGCTCCCTCGGTAGCACGTGTGGCCAGCGGTTCCTCCGTAATCGCAGCGGCGCGCCAGCACAAGCTTGGAGCAGGCATTACCACCCTGATTGCGATTGTGGTGGTTGCGGCAGCCGGCTATGGGATCTACGCATTCCTGTCCCGTGCCCGGGCAACGCCGTTCCAAAATTATTCTGTGCATAAAATTACGGACACTGGCAAAGGCAAACTGGCCGCCATCTCCCAGGATGGCAAGTACGTTGCAGATGTGGAAGAGGAAAACGGGCAACAGAGTGTGTGGCTGCGCAATGTCCCTACGGCTGTGAAGTGGCAATACCAATTGGCTAGCAGCAACACGCAGGTCATGCCCCCCGGTGCGCTCCGGTACCTTGACGTACGGTTCGGTCCAACCGGAGATGATCTTTATTTTGTGCGCGGGAAGATGGGCCAGAGGCAGAACCAATTATACCGAGCGCCAATGCTGGGTGGCACACCACAAGAATTGGTTTCCGGCGTGGGCACGAGCATCAGTTTCTCTCCCGATGGCCAAAGCGTTGTGTATGCCATGACAGACAACCCAGAGATCGGCAAGTTCCGACTGGTAGTTCACTCCTTTGGAAGCGGCGAGGAGAAAACCCTGGTTACCGGGAATATGAATCAGTTGCTGAGGTACCCGGCCTGGTCGCCCGACGGAAAGGCGATCGTCTGCGTAATCGTTCAACCAGACGCCCAAGCGCTCACCGGCTCAGTGGCCATAGACGCGCTAACCGGCAAACAAACTCTGTTCTTTTCTACCGCGGGTTACCTGGGTCAACTGGCCTGGCGACCGGACGGCCGCGGTTTGCTGGCGCTACTGCGAGACAGAGAAACCAACTTCATCCGGAATCGAATCGTGGAAATCTCCTATCCGGAAGGGAAGCTCGTACCGCTAACCCACGACGTTGGCAATTATTCTGACCTGAGTCTCTCGGCGGACGGACATACGTTGGCTACGGTTCTTGGGCAGGATGAATACTACCTTTCTGTGACGCCGGCATCGGTCTTGGGCAGCGGTGAAGCTGAACAACTCACTCCCTATGGCCCGTTCCCTGGTTTTTCCTGGGCGCCAGACGGGCAAATGATTGTCACCCAAGATTTCATCTTGAATCTTTTCAATCCGGAATCCCGCAGCAAGACGCCGCTAACTTCGGTAGAACAGGACGTCCTTACGTTTGGACCTTCTGCGTGCGCCAATGGCCGTGACGTTGTGTTCACTCACGCAGGCCATACGGCTGAGATGACCTCAAACATCTGGCGTATGGATTCGGGCGAGAGCAACCTGAAGCAGTTGAGCGACGGCAAACTGGATCAGTGGCCACAGTGCTCGCCGAATAGTCAGTGGGCGTATTACTTAGATGTGCGCGATGGCGGAATGTTGACCAGAGTACCTCTGAACGGCGGCAAATCCGAGCAACTGACCGAGCTTCCGGTGATGTTTACTGGATTTGACATCTCTCCTGACGGCAAGCTGGTGGCATTTGCGACCGTCGGCTCTTCCAACAGTGCCAAGCTGGTGCTTGCACTGGTACCGACCGATTCCCCGCAAAACACGAAGTTCCTGTCCCCGGAGCGGCCGATCAATGGGGCGCCTCGGTTTGCCCACGACGGCAAAGGGGTGGCTTATCCTATCCGAGATAAGGATGCGGACAATCTGTGGCTCCAACCCCTCGACGGCTCGCCAGGAAAACAGATCACCAATTTCAAATCTGAACGTATTGTTGACTTTCACTGGTCATTCGACGGTAACAAGCTGGGTCTGATCCGAGGCCACACGGATTCCGATGTCGTGATCATCCGAGACTCCCGGAAGTAGTTTTTCTTGGTAGGTTGTGGAGTTATTTGCCCGTCATCCCAAAGAGCACCACGGTTGTTCCTACGACAACCACAATAGCAATGACGAGGACCCAAGTTATCGCTGGAATAAATTTGTGTCCGCAATAGGGACAAACCCGTACGTTCAGACCAAGGGCTTGCTGGCACGCAGGGCAGGTCTTCATTGCGGCCAATGTATTCTCAGTGATTCACTGGTGTCAACAGGGCGATTTAGACTTAACACCTTGAAAGAGCGCATTGGTCGCGATGCGCGTTCCACCCGTAGATTCCGCCAGTACTAAGGAAAACACACGAGTTGCGTGGTCTGTTTGGACAAAAACTTGATCACTGACCACGCGCGCAGAAAACCTTCTAGGGTAGCCGAGGGTCTAACTATCAGGGTGGAGGGGCGACCTTATGAATCTGAGAACCATGCCCAGCTTACTGGCCATGCTGGCTCTTCCGTTTTCTCTGTCGGCCTCCCTGGGAGGCGACGTGGCATCGGTGCAGACAGATCAGGCCAAATTGCAGGGAACCCTGCGGACCACCAGCTCCGATTCGTACGATTTGCATGAAATCCAAACAGCCACAGGCGTGGCCGTGAAGGAATATGTCTCCCCAGAGGGAAAAGTATTTGCGGTCACCTGGCAGGGATCTTTTCAGCCGGACTTGCGGCAGCTTCTGGGCACGTACTTTGACCAATATACACAAGCCGTTCAGGCTCAGCGAGCCGCGCGCCACGGCCATGGCCCGGTGCTCATCCAACTGCCCGGACTGGTGGTGGAAGTAACGGGACATATGAGGTCCTTTTTCGGGAGGGCCTATGTCCCTCAAATGCTGCCAGCGGGAGTCCGCGCTGAGGACATACCATGACACCAGCCAGCGCGAAAGCAATACTTACCTTAAGTTTGATGGCGCCATTGGCCGCGATGCTGGGCTGTGGAGGAGGCAGCAGTGGCAGCAAGACCACCAGCAGCAGTCCCAGTTCCTCGACGTCGAATGTGCAGTCGATTACGGTGAACAGTGGGCCGGCCGCGGCCGCACCGACCAACGCATCGTATGTGAATGGCGCATTTACGAGCGTGACCGTTTGCGTGCCCGGCAGCACCAGCAATTGTCAGACGATCGGAGGCATCCTGATTGATACTGGGTCCTCGGGGCTGAGGATCCTGTCGTCGGCGCTAACGATTTCGCCTACTCAGCAGACCTTGAATGGAAGTCCTGTGGTCGAGTGCCTAGCATTTCTTGACGGCATCACTTGGGGCCCTGTTCAAACTGTGGACATGACCATCGCGGGGGAACAGGCGAAGTCTTTGCCGATACAGGTGATCGGCAGTTCCAGTTTCTCGACGATACCGCAGAGTTGCTCAGGTCAAGGTGCGTCGGAAGATACTCTACCAACCTTGGGCGCGAACGGTATTTTGGGCGTGGGGAATTTTGCGCAGGACTGCGGCACTGCCTGCACCCTGAGCGGATCATCTAATCCCGGGCTGTATTACACATGTCCGGCGTCGGGTTGCGCCGTAACGACGGAGAGCGTTTCGAATCAGGTGCAAAATCCAGTCACCTTATTTTCCACGGACAACAACGGCGTCATCATTGAATTGCCTTCGGTCTCCGGAGCAGAGGCCAGCGTCAGCGGCTCGCTCATTTTTGGTATAGGTACGCAGTCCAACAACGGGCTGGGAAGCGCGACGGTTTATACCATTGATCCCTCGACGGGAAACTTCACCACGGTTTTCAATGGCACAACCTACAACGACCAGAGCTTTATCGACAGCGGCTCGAATGCGCTCTATTTCTCGAACCCAAGCGCTGTGGGGATACCGGCATGCAGCGACAACAGTGGTTGGTATTGCCCGTCCAGCACGCTGAATCTGTCCGCAACCAACCAAGGAACCAACGGGTCCACTGGCACGGTCAATTTTACGGTGGGCAATGCCGATGTGCTGTTCGCCAACGCGAATGCCGCTGCAATCAACGGGCTGGCTGGGCCAGCGTTTAGCACTGACTCTGGATCCTTCGACTGGGGGCTCCCGTTTTTCTACGGCCGAAATGTGTATACGGCGATTGAAGGGCAGAGTACGCCCGGAGGCGATGGCCCCTACTGGGCCTACTGAAAATTCCAATGCGCACGCTGATCCTTGGGCTTCGTTGACTTACCCCCAGTCGCAACCTAATATTGCGGGGCCATGGCGCACTCCCAATCGCTTCTCGGCCAGACCATCTCGCACTACCGCATCCTGGAGAAATTGGGCGGTGGCGGGATGGGCGTGGTTTATAAGGCCGAAGACACCCGCCTGCACCGCTTTGTCGCGCTGAAATTTCTTCCCGATGAGGTTGCCAAGGATCCCCAGGCATTAGCTCGTTTTCAGCGCGAAGCGCAGGCCGCCTCGGCTTTGAACCATCCGAACATTTGCACCATCCACGACATCGGCGAGGAAGCCGCCAAAGCATTTATCGCCATGGAGTATCTCGAAGGGAAGACGCTGAAGCACGTAATCTCTGGACGTCCAATGGAGTTAGAGAATTTACAGGATCTGGCGATTGAAGTGGCCGACGCTTTGGATGTGGCGCACTCGAAGGGAATTGTCCACCGGGACATCAAGCCGGCCAATATTTTCGTTACCGACCGCGGGCACGCAAAGATTTTGGACTTTGGCCTAGCCAAAGTCAGCTCCGCCCGAAGCAAAACCGACAGCATGGACAGCATGGCGACGCAGGGTGTGGACCCAGACCAACTCACCAGTCCCGGAACTACCCTGGGAACAGTGGCGTACATGTCACCGGAGCAGGTTCGCGCCAAAGAGTTGGATGCGCGAACCGATTTATTTTCCTTTGGTGTCGTTCTATATGAGATGGCCACGGGTCAATTGCCGTTCCGCGGCGAAAGTTCCGGTGTGATCTTTAAGGCCATATTGGACATGGTTCCAATAACTGCAGCGCGGTTAAGTCCGGAGCTACCCGCGGAATTCGAACGCATCATCAACAAGGCCCTAGAGAAAGACCGTACCCTCCGTTACCAGACGGCATCGGAGATGAAAACCGATTTGAAGCGGCTGAAGCGCGACCGGGATTGGACGGGACGGCAAGCGATAGCGAAGGGCGGCTCCAGTTCGAGCGCATCGATGGCAGCCTCGCCAGCGGAAAAGTCGGTTGCGGTGCTCTATTTCGAAAACCTGAGCGGAGACAAAGAAGACGAATATTTACGGGACGGCATGACCGAGGACGTCATCACCGAGCTCTCTAAAATTAAAGAGCTGCGGGTCTTCCCACGTGCCGCAGTGCTGGCCTACCGCGATAAAACTGTCACCGGGCCCCAGATAGGGCAAGAGCTAGGCGCTACTTACGTGTTGGGAGGCAGCCTGCGCCGTGCGGGCACGCGTTTGCGCATCACCGCGCAACTGGTGGAGACGCACGCAGGCCATTCCGCCTGGGCGGAACGTTTCGACCGGGAAATGAAGGACGTCTTCGAGTTACAGGACGAAATCGCGCGAAGAATCACCCAGGCCCTGCGCATCACGCTTTCTCCGCAGGAAGAGAAGGCCATTGCGCGCAAGCCGACCGAAAACACTCAGGCCTACGATGCCTATTTGCGAGGGCGCAGCTATGCCCGGCGCGAGACGCTTCCCGATCTGCAGTTTGCCATGCAGATGTTTGATCTGGCCATTCTGCTCGACGCTGATTTTGCCTTAGCTCATGCGGGTATCGGCCACGCCTGCGCCATGATTCATGGATGGCATGATCCCAATCCCCGCTGGATCGACAAAGGGCTGGCGTCTTGCGAACGCGCCCTGCAATTGGACCCACATCTTGCCGAAGTGCTGGTCGCCAGAGGATTGCTTTACTACGTCCAGAAAAAATACGGGGAAGCCATCGAATACGCGCGAATGGCCATCGAGCGCAAGCCGGATTGCCCGGGCGCATACAATGTACTCGCGCGCTCCTATTTTGCGTCTGGCCGCTTGAAGGAAATTGCCGCTTTGGTCGAACGCGCACTGGAAGCAAATGGCGACGACTATAACCTGTACATTCCACTCGAAAGTGCCCTGAAAGGACTGAACCAGAACGAAGCGGTGCTGGACTTGCGCCAACGCTTCCGCAGGGCCTTGGAGCAACAATTAGAGATGGTTCCCGAGGACGTGCGTGCCCGCGTTTTGCTCGCGGCGTCCCACGCGGACTTCAACGATGCGGACCGCGCCATTCTGGAATTAGAGCGGGCCATCGCGCTGCGCCCCAACGATTCCAACATCCTCTATAACGCGGCCTGTGTCTACGCGGCGCTGCTCCGAAAACAGGAGGCGCTGACGATGCTCAAAAAGGCCAGAGAGAACGGTTATCACAATGTCGTGTGGATGACCCGCGATCCCGACCTGGCTTGTCTTCACAGCGACCCAGAATTCCAACTCTTTGTGGAAAGCGCCGCGGCCAAGGAATAGGCTGGTTCAGGATACCGGCGCCTGCGCGGACTGTGGCTTTTTTCGCAGGATAGCCGCCGACAGCAGAGTAATGACCAGGCCGATCGGGAAGGGCTCGATAAACGTCATTGCCGCGCTGAATAGCGGGTTTTGGTACTGCTGCTTGTATTTTTCCACTTGCTGCAATTGGGCCTGGACGGCTGCGGCACTCGCGCCGGAGGCCTTGAGCTTATCCACCAGATGAGCGCCGTATTTGTCCCAGAAATCGGGGAGGAAGTTGTAATAGATCACTTCCCAGGTGGCCACATAAAAGACGCAGGAAATCAAAGTAATGGAAATACCGATGGCGAAGGCTGTCGTAAAGGTGATGTGGCCATTCGCGGCGTTGTCGCGGTAGGAGCGGATGCCAAAAAATACCAGCAAGAAAGACAGCACAATGCCGGTGTAGCCGACGACCGCGCCGGTGTCGAAACCGATCCTGTCCATGAACGGTACGGTGGCGACCATCAACAGCGAGGAAATGACGCCAGAAATCAGTCCGAAGATCAGTATGGTCTTTTTCATGTTTAGCCCCTGTGTGCGCGAAGGTGAATACGGTGGAACGATACCGCCTCTGGCAGGGCGGCTGTCGTCATCCTTTCGGGTGATTTTGGCGTATAGACTGAGAAATCATTCGTTTGTGTGACTAATTTCAGGGGAGCAGGCCGAACTCCTTGCCTCGCTGCACGGCCTGCGTGCGGCGCTTGGCCCCCAATTTGTCGAACACGCGGCTGGAATGCGTTTTGACGGTGTTCTCGCTGACATAGAGTTTTTCGGCAATCTCGCGGTTACTCATGCTTTGAGCGATCAAGCCGAGGATTTCCATCTCGCGAGGGGTGATGGAGAGTTCTTCTCGTCTTCGATCGTCCGGGACGAACGGTTCAGCGGCCGGGGCAGGGATCTCCTTCACGATGATTCTTTCCTGCTTTCCCGTTAGCTTCAGGCCAAGCCAGATTCCAAGAACGGCGAAGGTTGCCGCCGTGAGCCCACCGTAGATTTCGACGGAATGTTCGATGACCAGAAACCGGTACTCCGTCCACTTGAGCACGGCAATCAGGACTCCGCCGATTAGCCCATAGATCAGCACGTGGCGCTTCATAAGTAGGTGGGGCCAGATTCGCACTAGAGTATCCCGGTCTAAACTCCCCAGCAAGAGCAGGATCAGGAACATGAGCGACTTGATCCGTCGGTGGTTGATGGATTCCTGTTCTTGACTCCCGTCCCGCGCGGGCGCAGAATTTGCGCCCCAGGCCATTTCGATTCATTTGCAGGATGGTTGCCACTCGTTTCGAGAGGAGGAACGATATGAGTACAACTCCACAGCCCACAATCGACATGGATAAACTAAATGCTTTTATCGGGCAGTTTGTCGGCGATCTGGGGGCGGCCGTTCACGCCGGAATGGTGGTGATCGGGGAAAAACTAGGTTTATACAAGGCGCTCGCTTCCGGTCCGTTGTCTCCCGCAGAACTTGCTTCCAAGACGAATACCGACGAAAGGTATGTGCGGGAATGGCTGGCCTCGCAAGCGGCCGGCGGCTATGTCAGTTACGATGAGAACACCAAGAAGTTTAGTCTGAGTGCAGAACAGGCCTTCGCCCTGGCAAAAGAAGACAGCCCCGCTTACCTGCCCGGCGCATTCGAGCTTGCTCTGGGGTCGCTGGCAGCGGTTCCCCGGATCGCCGAATCGTTCCGCACCGGAGCTGGAATGGGTTGGCACGAACACGACGACGGCGTTTTTCATGGCTGCGAGAAATTCTTTCGTCCCGGATATGCCGCCAATCTCGTAACATCATGGATTCCCGCTCTCCAGGATGTGCAGCAAAAGCTGGAATCGGGAGCGCGCGTTGCGGATGTCGGCTGCGGCAAGGGCGCTTCTACGATTCTGATGGCAAAAGCGTTCCCCAAATCTCACTTCTTTGGATTTGACTACCACGACAAATCAATCGAAGGTGCGCGCGAGTCTGCTGAGCGGGAACATGTCGCGGACCGTGCTACGTTCACGGTGTCAAAGGCAAAGGAGTTTCCGGGAAAGGGCTATGACTTCGTCGCGGTGTTCGATTGTCTCCACGATATGGGCGATCCGGTCGGCGCTGCGACGCACGTGCGGCAGTCACTCAACGACGATGGTACCTGGATGATCGTGGAGCCGTTCGCCAATAGTGATCTGAAAGACAACCTGAATCCTGTGGGTCGCGTTTACTATTCTTTCTCGACGCTATTGTGCACGCCCTGCTCCAGGTCTCAGGAAGTTGGTCTTTGCTTAGGCGCGCAAGCTGGGGAACCGCGTATTCGAGAAGTTGTGACTGCGGCAGGTTTCAGTCGGTTTCGCCGGGCCACCGAAACACCATTCAACATTGTCTATGAGGCGCGCCCCTGAGTGCCGCGCGAAGATTAAGCGAGGCGGCTCCGCGAACTATGCTTGAGCGGTCGTCGAGGTTAACTTTGCCTCTTCCCAGGCAGCTATGCCGCCGGCAATTTCGCCGACGCAGGCAAATCCGCAGCGCTGCAACAGACTGGCAGCGATGGAGGAGCGGTAACCGCCCGCACAGTAGACGAGTACTGGCCGATCTTTGGGCAACTGCGAAGCTCGTTCGGCAAAGTGATTGAGTGGAAGGCTGAGGCTGCCTGGGATGTATTTTTGTTCGCGCTCGCGTGGGGAGCGCACGTCGACGATCACGGGCGGCTGATCGGTGGTAAGGAGTTCTGCCGCGAATGACGGGCTAAGGCGTTCGGTGAATGCGACCAGGTCTGGGCGGCTTTCGAGAGATCGTAAACCGCTACGCAAATATCCCGTGACATTGTCGAAGCCGATGCGGCCCAGGCGCAGCGCGGATTCGGATTCGCGGCCTGGATCGGCGATGATGACGATGGGTTGTTCATGGTTGAGAACGGTGCCGGCCCACGTGGCGTACTGGCCGTTGAGACCAATGTTGATGCTGCCTGCCAGGTGCGCCGCTCCAAATTCGTCGGGAGCGCGCGTGTCGAGGATCTGAGCGCCACCGGCTTGCAGCTCCAGCAACTGGTCAAGCGCCAACGGCCTCAGTCCGCGTTCCAGCGCTTCGTCAAGCGTGGGCCGCTCCTTGCTATTCTGCACTGCGTCATAGACGAAATAGCTGGGAGCCTCGGGTTGGTCGGCGGTAACTAAAGCGATGAAGGCCTGCTTGCTCATCGGCTTCAGGGCATAATTTAAGCGCCGCTGTTCTCCGATGGTCGAAAAGGTTTCTTTGCTGATGGCCTTGCCACAAAGTGAGCCGGCTCCGTGGGCGGGATAGACCAGGCTGGCGTCCGGCAAGGGCAACAGCTTGGACTGCAACGAATCGAACAGCATCGCGCCAAGATCGGCAGCGGACCAGCCCAACGCCGCGCGCAGGTCCGGACGCCCGACATCGCCGACGAACAAGGTGTCCCCGGTCAGGACCGCGTACGGTTCGTTTTCGTTGCGCGCGCGGTCGTAAACCACGATGGAAATGGATTCAGGAGTGTGCCCGGGCGTTTCGAGAGCCTTGAGCCGAACCGTGCCGAACTCGACCACGTCTCCGTCAGCAAGCGGCGTGAACCGGTATTCCGCCTGAGCCTTTGCGCCAAGGTAGATGGTCGCACCCACACGATCCCGGAGCTCGAGATGCCCGGCCACAAAGTCGGCGTGAAGATGAGTCAGGAAAACGTGCTTGATTTGTAGTTTATGTTCGGCGGCGAAAGTTAGATATCGCTCGATATCGCGTTGGGGATCGACGACGGCCGCAGTGCCGGTAGTTTCGTCGGCGACCAAATAAGAAGCGTGGGCGAGGCAGTTCAGATAAAACTGCTGGAAGATCAAACTTCACCGCCTTCTCATCAAAAACGAACAACGTTAGTCAAGATTTACAACGGGAACCCGGAACGCGGGAATCGTATGATTTTGTTTGGCTGGAGTCAACGAATTGGCCCGCCACGCTTGGAAAAAACGCAAAGGGCGACGCCATGCCCAGATTCCTTCGGATATTGATTCCTCTATTGTTCCGCTGGAGTCAGGACGATTTTGCGGAAGGCTACGTGGCCTTTTTCGCTGCCCTGAAGATAAATGGGACCTGGCGATTCCTCGTGGCTATCCAGCGCGCCACCTGTGATGCCGGGAATCTCCTGGTTGTTAATGACGGTTTGGCCGTTCTGGACCACCGTGACGTTTCGACCAATCAGCGTGATATCGAAGCTCTGCCATGCGCCGGGCTTGCGAGGAAGTTCCGGTGAAGGCGCGATGAAACCATACACGCCACCAGTGTGATGACTGGGAGGCTCGGCGACCGAGTCAGTTTCGATCTGCACTTCGTAGCGGCCTCGCAGATACACGCCGCTGTTCGATTCCGGGCCGGCGTTGAATTCCACGTGCAGCTTGAAATCTTTGAAATTCGAATTGTTGATCAGCTCAGGGCCATTGCCGGGTGTGATCAATTTGCCGTTTTCCACTTTCCACACAGTCTTCGCATCCGGCTTGCTCATGGTCCATCCGGTCAGATCTTTGCCATTGAAAAGGGAAATGGGCGTTCCCCATTTTGGCGTGCCACTTTCCTGCAACGAGGGCGCGCGCACACCAGTCCAGGACCACACCGTGCCGTCGGGTCCGGTGGTGTTGCCGGCGAGATGATCGCCGTTCAGCTGGCCTTCAAAGACCATATCGTCTTTGCGCTCTTCTTCCTCTTTAGGCGAAACGAACTTCAGTAACCCGTTGGTGATCTCCACCGACGGCAGCGGGCGCGCGTTTCCCGAGCGGCCCACCATCTGTGCTTTCAGTTGACCGTTCTCCTGGGTCAGTTCCAGCCAGGAGGGATAGTCACGGTCGGGAGTTTTCAAGGTCAAATCCCACCGCCCCAGAAAGGGGGTCACCGACTGCGATGGACTTGGAGACGGGCTTTTCGTGGAGTCGTCTCTCTGTTTGCACCCGCCAGCGCCGAGAACCAACACGGCCATCAACACCAACGCGCTACTTTGCAGTTTCATGGATCTAGGATCCCTTCTGTTACGGCAGCAGCGGACCGCTCTGCTGACTGATCACTCACCCTGCAACCTGGACTGCACTTCATTCTACTCTCCTTCGCGGCTCAGGGGCCCTATGCAGGCGATCGCCGGGTAGACCAAACATGCGGAATCGTTTTCTCACACAGCACATCATGGAATTTTTGCTTGTGTACCCAGATTAGGCAAGATAATGTTGGTCTCGGTTACCGAGGACATAACCATGAGCAAACCGTCCGACCTGGTGCAAGGCACGCTGGACATGCTGCTGTTGAAGATCCTGGCGCTTGAGCCAATGAACGGCTTCGCTGTCAGCCAGCGGCTAAAGCAAGTATCCGGCGACATTCTGCAAGTGAGCGACGGGTCGCTGTACCCGGCTTTGCACAAATTGGAAGAAGAGCGCTGGATTACCGCCGAGTGGAAAACCTCCTTACATGGCCGCCGCGCAAAATACTATTCGCTAACGCGGGCGGGGCGGCGACAGTTGGAAAAAGAAGCAGACAACTGGGGCAGGTTGTCGAGCGCGATTTCGCGGGTAGTCAAACTAAAACAGGCTTAACAGTGCGAGGACCGAAGAGGCGATGCGACCGGATCGTTGGTTTTACAAATTAGCAGCGTGGTTTCGCTTCCGTTTTCATCGGCGGGAAGCCGACCAGGCTCTGGATGACGAGTTGAAGTTTCATCTGCACGCCAAGACCGAAGCGAATATAGCCAGGGGCATGACTCCGGAAGAGGCGCGGCGCGACGCCCGAATCGAACTAGGCGGCGTGGAGCAGGTGAAGGAGCAAGTTCTCGTGACGCGCACCGGTGCATGGCTGGAAACCGCTCTCCAAGATGTGCGATTTGCCCTGCGCGCGTTTTGCAAATCCCCCGGCTTCACCGCCGTCGCCATCCTCACCCTAGCTCTCGGTATCGGGGGCACCACAGCGATTTTCACGCTGGTACACGAGGTGATGTTGCGTTCGCTCGCGGTCGCGAAGCCCGATCAGCTCTGGCGCGTCGGCGATGCCGTTTTCTGCTGCTTCTCCGACGGATACACGCAGGGAAACGACAGCACGCGGCCAGCGAACGACTGGAGCCTTTTCTCGTGGGAGGCGTACAAGCTCTTGCGGGCCAACACTCCATCATTTGAGGATCTGGCTGCGTTCCAGATTGGAGGAGGTAACGCGGGGCTGGCCATACGACGCGCCGGTTCGCCGGGCCCGGTCACAACGGGCAATGGCGAGTACGTCTCCGGAAATTTCTTCCAGACGTTCCGCATTTCCCCTTGGCGTGGGCGGATGTTCACCGATGCCGACGACCAGGAAGGCGCACCGCCGGTCGCGGTCATGAGTTTCCACACCTGGCAAGGGAAGTTCGGCTCCGATCCTTCGGTGGTCGGGGGGACCTACGATTTCAACGGGCATCTATTCACGATTGTTGGCGTCGCCGCCCCGGGCTTCTTTGGAGCGAAGGTCGCCGACTCCAGCATGCCCGATTTTTGGCTGCCGCTGACGACAGAGCCGCTGATCGCCGGCGCAACTTCGCGCCTCAAGAATCCTCGCTTGGCGTGGGTCGATATGATCGGACGTGCTCGTCCCGGAACGGACCCGAAAACGTTGGAGGCGCAACTCCAGGTCGAGCTGCGTCAGTGGCTGACAAGCCACACCGCGGACATGACCTCAGACGAACAGGCGCTGCTGCAAAAGCAGACCCTCCATGTGACGCCGGGCGGCGCGGGTGTTTCGCTGATGCGCGAGAACTACAAAGACACTTTGTGGCTGTTGCTGACGGCCGCTCTTTGCGTGCTGCTGGTGGCTTGCGCCAATATTGCCAATCTGCTGTTGGCCCGCGGTTTGAAGGATCGGCACCACACGGCCATCCGCGCTGCTCTCGGCGCGTCGCGTGGGCGACTGGTGCGCAAGGCGCTGGTGGAGAGCCTCACGCTCAGCGTATTGGGCGCAGCGGTGGGCGTTGCCGTCGCGTATGCTGGCGCCAACCTGATCCTCCACCTTGCATTCAACAAGCCAGACACGTGGGTCCCCGTGGATCCGGCGCCCTCGGCTCCAGTCTTGCTCTTTGCGCTGGGAATTTCGCTGATCACCGGAATCATCTTCGGCATCGCCCCAGCATGGATGACCTCGCACGCCGACCCAGTCGAAGCGATGCGTGGAGTGAATCGCGCTGTCGGAGGCACGCGTCACTGGGCGCAGAAAACCCTGGTGATCGTGCAGGCGGCGGTTTCGCTTGTACTGCTGAGCGCGGCGGCGATGCTGGGCCAAAGCCTGAGGAATCTGGAGCACCAGAACTTCGGATTCGAAACCAGCGGCCGCTATTTAGTCTCGATTGATCCGAAGATTTCCAACTACAAGGAGGAGCAACTAGTACAACTGTTCCGCGACATCGAGGAACACCTGCGCGCCATCCCCGGCGTGCGTGCCGTAGGTGCGGTCCTCGAAGCGCCACAGACCGGTTGGGTTCGAGGTCAAGTTATCACGGTTGCCGGCAAACCCGAGGCTGATGACGTAGCCGGTACAACTCGCGTGACTCCAGGATTCTTCGAAACTCTAGGAGACAAAATCGTGATGGGACGCTCCACCACCGACGCGGACACCGCCGCTACGCGTCCACTGGCCGTGGTCAACGAGTCGTTCGCCAAAACGTTCTTTCCCAAGGAGAACCCCATCGGGCAGCATTTCGGCCCTGCGGCGCAGAAGAACGCGGCAATGTACGAGATTGTTGGCGTTGCCTCCGACGTGGTCTTCGGGGATGATCCGGAGCCCATATTTTTCCTGCCAGAGGCGCAGAGTACGCATTTCGATGACCCGGAAGCGCAGGAGCGCGAAGTGTGGTCGCATTACCTCTACCACGTCGTGGTCTGGGCGCCGGGCAATCCGCCGGACCTGGGAGCGCGCGTCAAGAACGCCCTCGCCGATGTCGATCCGAACCTGGTGGTGTATGGTGTTGAGCCGTATTCCGAGGTGATTCACGCGAAGTTCGCTCAGCAGAAAATGATCGCAACCCTAACCTCGCTTTTTGGCGCTATCGCACTGGCGCTCGCGGCCGTGGGCCTTTACGGCGTGACCGCCTATAGCGTGGAACAACGAACGAGCGAGATCGGGGTGCGCATGGCATTGGGCGCAGACCGCGGTTCGGTCGTGGGAATGGTGCTCCGCGAAGCCTTCTGGCAAGTGGGGATCGGGCTGGCTCTGGGAGTTCCAGCGGCCATCGGCGCGGGCTATTTGATCGCCAACCAACTTTTCGGCGTTACGCCGTGGGATCCGCTGATGCTGTCCGGGGTTGCGCTGCTGCTTGGTTTGACTACTCTCGTGGCTGCCATCGTTCCCGCGCGGTACGCTACCCGTGTGGATCCGATGCAGGCGCTGAGGGCGGAGTGAGCCAGTCGCTACGGATTCGCATGCTACACGCTCGCGGGTAGGGGGTGGCGGAAATGGGGGGACGTGCGATATTCTGAGTATTAAGAAAGTATAAAGATTCCTGAGCAGGACATCCGCCTGAAATAAGGGACAGCTTATGAGCGACACAAATACTCTTGCGTCTGGATCGAATCCCACGACTACAGCTAAGCCCGCACGGCCGACCTGGAAGCCTGCGGGAAAAGTGCACGCGAGCGAACAGCCGTTTCACTACCCCTTGAAGCGCGAGTTTGTCGAGCCGGATTGGCGACGGCTGCCCGGATATAAGAATGTAAGCAACGAAGAGTGGGAAACGGCGCTGTGGCAGCGGCGGCACACCGTCAAAAATCTCGGCGAATTGAAGGAAGTATTCGGCACATTGCTGCCCGAGACTTTGCTGGCTAGCTTGGAACGGGACATCAAAGAGCGCGCCACCATGTCTCTGCTGATTCCTCCGCACATGTTGAACACTATGGACGAAAAGGATCTGTGGAATGATCCGGTGCGGCGTTACATGCTGCCGGCGTTTGACGATCGCCATCCGGAATGGCCCAGCCATCCCAAGGCTAGCCGCGATTCTTTGCACGAAGCGGATATGTGGGCGGTGGAGGGGTTGACGCACCGTTATCCTACCAAGGTGCTGGCGGAATTGCTTTCGACCTGCCCGCAGTATTGCGGGCATTGCACGCGCATGGACCTGGTCGGCAACGACGTGCCGCAAGTCGTGAAGCTGAAGTTCCAGATACCGCAGAAGGATCGCTACCAGCAGATGCTGGATTATCTGCGCGTGACCCCTTCGGTGCGCGACGTTGTGGTCAGCGGCGGCGACATCGCCAACACGCCGATTGGAACGCTGGAGGATTTCTGCTCCAAGCTGATGGACATCCCCAATATTAAGGACATCCGGCTGGCAACCAAGGGGCTAATCGCGATTCCGCAGCACTTCCTGCAAAGCGAGGTGCTGGCCGGGCTGGAACGCTTGGCCAAGAAGGCGCGAGAGCGTGGCGTAGACATCGCGGTGCACACGCACGTGAACAACGCGCGGCAAGTGACGCCGCTGGTGCGCAAAGCGGTGCAGGCGTTGTTGGATATGGGCTATCGCGACGTGCGCAATCAGGGCGTGTTGCTGCGCGGCGTGAACACCACCGCGAATGAACTGCTGGAGCTGTGCTTCACTCTTCTCGATTACGGCAAGATCATGCCGTATTACTTCTATCAGTGCGACATGATTCCCAACGCGGAGCACTGGCGGCTGGCGATTTTCGAAGTGCAGAAACTGCAGCACGACATCATGGGTTACTTGCCCGGATTCGCTACTCCGCGTTTGATCTGCGACGTGCCATTCGTCGGCAAACGCTGGGTGCACCAGGTAAAGGAGTACGACCGGCAACTGGGCATCTCCTATTGGACCAAGAATTATCGCACCGGCATTGAGGCCGACGATCCGGAAGCGTTGAGCCGGCGTTATGAATACTTCGATCCAATTTATACCCTGCCGCAGCTGGGCCAGGATTTCTGGCGAGACAAGTCGGTGCAGCAGACGCTATCGAAATAAGCTCTGGTTGAGATTCGTTCTGAAGGGTGCAGCGTTGCGAAACGCAACCCTAAGTCTGATGGATCAGTTTCTGCTTCATGGCGAAACGCAGCAGCTCCGAATTATTCTCCAGGCCAAAATCTTGCATGATGCGATATTTGTGAAAGGCGACCGTGCGAGCGGCCACGTTCAGGATGGCTGCGGTTTCTTTCATGGTATGGCCTTCGGCCAGGAGTTGCAGAACTTCACGCTGGCGCGGCGTCAGAGTACGGGCGGTTTCCGAACCCGAATCGCGATCGGCGATATGCGCCAGGGCCTGGCGAAGAGCGGGAGTGACGTACTTATCCCCCCGGAGTACGTCCTCGACAGCCTTCAGCAGCTCGCTCCCGGCGGATTTTTTGAGCAGATAACCGGACGCCCATTTATTCATGGTTTCGGCGGCGATTTCGGGATCTTCATTCATTGTCACGACGATGATTTTGATATTGGGCAGGATCTGCTTCAGCTGCTCACTGGCGTCCAGGCCGTTCAGGAGGGGCATATTCAGATCCACTAGAACCAGGTCGGGCTTGAGCTGCGGAGCCAGCCGAAGCAGCGCGCGGCCATCGCCGACCGTGCCGACTACTTCGCATTCGGGTTCGAGCAGACGCTTGAAAGCTTCCGCGACTAGTGTGTGATCATCCGCGACGAGTATGCGTGCTCTGGCCAATGTCTTGTCCACCCCAAAAAACCCATTAAGGAAATAGTATTGAACTCTTACGTAAATGGAAAGTGAAGCAAAGTGGAAACTTGCAGTTATACTGGCGCTACGGGAAAGGCAGAGTGAAATTGCGGAGTATGGGCAGCGTCCGCATCGCGAGGAATCGGATTCGATGAGAGTGCTGGTCACGGGTGGAGCAGGGTACATCGGGAGCGTCGTGGCCGGGCAGCTTCAAGATGCCGGACACCAGGTAACGGTGATTGACAATCTGAGCCGGGGATACGCCGAGGCAGTGCCGAAGGGCGTTGAACTAATTGTCGCGGATTTGGCCGACAAAGAAAATCTCGCCGCCGTTTTCCGGCTGCGCTCGTTTGAAGCGGTGCTGCATTTCGCGGCATTTATCGAAGCCGGCGAATCCATGAAAGTTCCCGAGAGGTTTTTTCGAAACAACACTGCCAACGCATTGACGGTTTTGGAAGTGATGTTGGCTGCCGGCGTAAAGCGCTTTGTGTTCTCGTCGACGGCAGCACTGTATGGAAATCCTGTGAGAACGCCGATTCAGGAGGAAGACGCACTGCAGCCGACGAATGCGTATGGCGAATCGAAGCTGCTGGTGGAGCGGATGCTGGAATGGTTTCACCGGGTTCACGGGGTCCGCTACGCCAGCTTGCGATACTTCAATGCAGCCGGCGCCGCCGCGCCTGACCGTGGAGAAGCTCACCAACCGGAGACGCATCTGGTGCCGCGGTTGATGAACGTGGCGTTGGGGCGGCAGACGCATATTGAAATTTTCGGTGCGGATTATCCGACGGCGGACGGGACCTGCGTGCGCGATTACATCCATGTCAGTGATTTAGCCGAGGCGCATTTGCTGGCGCTGGAGGCACTGAATGGCTGCGGAAAACTGATTTATAACCTCGGCAACGGCCAGGGGTTCACCGTACGCCAGGTGATTGAAGGCGTCCGGCGCGTCACCGGTCGGGAAATTCCGGTGGTGGAATCGCCGCGACGCGAAGGTGATCCGGCCGTGTTGATCGCTAGCTCGGATAAGATTCGAAGAGAACTAAACTGGCAGCCGAAATTTGCCGACCTTGACGCGATACTGAAGAGTGCCTGGACCTGGCACCGGAACTTCCCCGACGGATACGGCGGGAATCGCCAAGCATCCTGACGGTAGAACTGGAAGCAGCGAGAGTGGCGTTCAAGAGGAGCGACGGTAAAGATGGGGCAGTTTAATTTGGGGGTTCACCCGCACCGGCGATTCAATCCGCTGACCAAAGAATGGGTGTTGGTGTCGCCGCATCGGACAAACCGGCCCTGGCAGGGGCAAGTGGAACCTACACCGCTGGAAGCTTCTCTGCCATACGACCCGCAGTGCTATCTATGCCCGGGGAATTCGCGTGCGGGTGGCGCCAAGAACCCGCAATACACGCATACCTTCGCTTTCGACAATGATTTTGCGGCACTCCAGCCGGATACGCCGGCGGGAGAAATGCGCGAAGGCGATTTGCTGCTGGCGCAGAGCGAGGCGGGCCGATGCCGGGTAGTTTGTTTTTCCCCGAGGCATGATTTGACACTGGCGCGCATGAGCGTAAATGAGATTCGAACGGTAGTGGACACGTGGTGCGACGAGTTTTCCAAATTAGCCGCGCAGCCAAAGGTGCGCTCGATTCAGGTTTTTGAGAACCGCGGAGCGATGATGGGCTGCAGCAATCCTCATCCTCACGGTCAGATCTGGACAAACGAGAACGTTCCTGACGAATTGGCCCGGGAAGCGGACACGCAAGAACACTATTTCCGAAAGCACGGTAGCAGTCTGTTAGCCGATTATTTATTGCTGGAATTGAAGAAGCAGGAGCGGCTGGTCTGCCTAAACGAACATTTTGCGGCGGTGGTGCCGTTCTGGGCGGTATGGCCGTATGAAACACTGTTGATGAGCCGTCGCGCTGTGGGGTTCTTGCCGGATTTAGAAGACGCGGAACGCACTGGTCTGGCGGATATTCTCCGGCAGACGGTGATCCGCTATGACAACCTCTTCAAAACTTCGTTTCCGTACACCATGGGCTTTCACCAGCGGCCCACGGACCGATCCACACATCCCGGTTTCCACCTGCATGCGCATTTCTATCCACCACTGTTGCGTTCCGCGACCATCAGGAAGTTCATGGTGGGATATGAATTGCTGGCGATGCCGCAGCGAGATATTTCCCCGGAACTGGCAGCCAAACAATTACGAGAATTGCCCGCCGTTCATTATCTCGACCATCTGAATCGGTGAACACAATGCTGGCGGCGGGCGGATTCGTTTTTTTGAGAGCTCGCGCTTCCCCGAATGGTTAGGACATCACGCGCACGATCATGGCCAGATTTTTGTTGCTCTCCTGGCGATAGGTCACCTTCGCGGTGGCGCCGACTTTCAGGTCGCCATGAACCTTTGTGCCCTTATTGATTTCAAAGGTCTGCGGCCCTTCCTGGCTTGCGTCGGGTCCCAGATTCATGGTGAAAGAGTTTTTTGCGACGGAGGTAATGCTGCCAGAAACCGTGGTGGATTGCTGACCCATCTTCTCGTCGCCATTATTACCTTGCGCGCGGGTGTTCACTGGCAAAGCTAATCCGAGCATTGCCAACAGAACCAGACCGCACAGAGCTGAAATGAATGTTCGTATTTTTTTATCCATGGCTAACACCTCTCAAAAGTTTCGACCAGATAACGTACGCTTGACGTTAAAGTTCTTGCGCAATTCAGTTAGCGCGTGAGCACTTCGAGTTCTTCCCGCAATTGCCGGCGGGCCCGAAACACCCGCATCTTGGCGGTGGCCTGCGTAATTCCTAACTCTTCCGCCATCTCGCGATGGGTCCAACCTTCGTGCTTGTGTAGCAGAAAGGCGCGTCGCAGCGCCGGGCTCAAGCGATGCATGGCTTTGGAAGCAAGTTCGCGGTTCATGTGCTGCCGTTCGTTGTTGACGCGAACATCCTGGAGATCGTCGATGCTGCGTCCATTGCTGTCCATATAACTAAGATCGACACAACTGTCTTGGCGTCGCGAGCGATTGCGCCGCAAAGTCATCAGTGCCTCGTTGAAGGTGACCCGAAACAACCAGGAAGAAAAACGAGAGGCCTCTTCGAAACTATCCAGGCGTTGATAGACCTTGACGAGCACGTTTTGCAGCGTGTCTTCCGCGTCTTCGTGATTTTTCACCACTCGCCTGGAAATCCTGTAAATCATGTGCCAGTTCCGGCGGACCAGCTCGCTGAACGCAGCTTCATTTCCATTGCGCGCTAGCTCCAGTAATTCGCTTTCGGGACTACTCGTATAGTCAATCATGCTGCCCCCATAGCGCCCTTCCGGAACGTGCTGGTAAGCCAAATGGGGGAACGGAAAAGCATCACAAGGACCCAAATCAGAAAGAGTCTCTCGACGTCTGAAGCGGCAAGAGCAGGTTCGAACAGAACTAGGAACACTGCGGTCAATGCCGCAGTTGAGAAAGCCGCTGCCCAGCGAAACATGTGGTCTCCCTTCCGAATCTGATTCCAGCCGAACGATGCCAGGCGGGAGCAGGGTTAGTAAAACTCTGGGATTCTAACGATCATTGTTGTCGCCATGGCCAACCTGGACTATCGGGCAAAGGCTTTATCCAATGCGTATCGGTGCCGTAGTCATTCGCAAGCCAACAAGTTGTTGGATCTGATTGCAAACGCCAGACTTGCCCGGTGGGTGTCAAGCAGCGATCAAGGAGTACAGCAAAACGGCCAAGACAATGAGGGTCATAACTACATACATGCGGTCCCGCTCTCTAGCAAAGGCGACCACGGAAAAAGCCACGCGCGCGATGGGTGTAAGGATCAGCAGTAACAAACCGAACTGGATAACGCCGCGAGGATTACCGGATAGCGCACTGCGAAAAATAAGAACCGGGTTCCGCAGCTCGGCAGGCTCACCGCGAAACGCCTGGTAGTCGGGATGCGTACCGCCTTGATGCGCGAGAAAGAAAATCCCTCCCAGGAGTACGACTAGGGCCGCAAGCAACACTCCTGCGCGCAACAGCACGGAGATGGATCGCTCCACTTGGATATCCGTGATCACATGCGCCCCTTGATGGAATTGAAGATCATTTCGATGCCCAGGGCCACAATCACCAAGCTGAACACCAGCCGGACGTAGCGCGAGTGGGCCTTGACGAGGATTCTTGCGCCCAACATCGATCCCGCAAGCACCCCCAACATCACCGGCATGGCCAGGCCCGGATCGATGAAACCGCGGCTCAAATAAATCCCGGCGCTGGCTGCGGCAGTCACACCGATCATGAAATTGCTGGTGGTAGTGGAAACTTTGAACGGTAGACGCATGGCCTGGTCCATCGCCAGCACCTTCATCGCACCCGAACCAATGCCCAGCAGACCGGAGAGCGTGCCGGCTCCAAACATCATGCCGAAGCCCAGCGGAACGCGTCGCGCACGATACTCTTGCTCACCTTTGGGGGTGGGGTAACAGCCTTCCAATTTCAGCCGATGTGCCAGTGGATCTGGGGCCTCCTCGGCACCATGTTGGTCCGGTTCTCGCGACGAGAAGTATGCGGAAAATAGCAGAACCCCACCAAAAATGATGCCGATGATGCTGGTGTGCAGCCGCGTGGCGAGGTACGCGCCCACCAGCGCGCCTAGAGTCGTGGCGATTTCCAAAAACATGCCGATCCGTATGTTGGAGAAACCTTCCCGCACGTAAGCCGCAGCCGCTCCCGACGACGTGGCGATCACCGAGACCAGCGAAGCCCCCATGGCGTAACGAATGTCCACTCCTAGTGCGATGGTGAGCAGTGGCACCACCACCACACCACCACCGAGGCCGGTGAGGGCGCCAAGGAAACCAGCCAGCAACGAACCGAGAAATACAATGGAGGTGAAGAAGGTGGTATCCATAAAGAGCGCGAGGAAGCGCCAAAAACTTGAGTGTGTATTCTCCGAAGCGGAACGGTGCCTCTGGCTGCGCGCTTTGGTCTTGTCCCGCTGCGTTGCGGTACCACGAATCGAACGCCAAGCTTCGCTGCAAAGCTTACACAGTACCGCTGGTAAAGTCATCCGTCGACGTTGCGAGGGCGCTCCGGGGCCGAAAAAAGCCAGTTGGAAAATTCAACGCTAAGAGATAGACTCGCCGTCCTTAAGGTGGACACAGGTCTCCGGCTAGGGCTTTCACTGTATACGAAAATACAAGCTGAGCGGTAAACTCGCTTCCCGGACCTGACTCCGCTGGTACGCACGATGGTATAAGGCGAAGAGGGGTGGCCCAATGAAACTCGCTCTCGTTTCCTCGCTTTTTCTCGGCGGGCTCTTCCAAACTGCAATTATGCCTGCAAGTAATGCTGCTATGCCGCTTGCGGCTTCTGCGACTGCGGCGGATGGCGAGCAAGCCAGCAATGTCACCATACCCGGCCCGTTGCGCTCGTTTCTACGGATGGCTGGTTTGAGCCAGCAGGTTCCCGCGCCAGAGGTGTTGCCGCTGCTGTCGCGCAATGTGCTGTTGCACGGCTACGAAATGGGCAAGGCGACCGAGTACTTGATACTGGTCCGCCGGTATGTGCAGCAATCCGAGGACTTGAGTGGGCTGGCGAATCGTGATGCGACCATTCGCGTCGCTGGATGTCAGGACGCGGGCCGCCTGCTGCATGTTTTGGGCTATCGGATCCAGGGGGAATGCGGAACTCACGAAATGACTTTGGTCACGGCGGATGCAGAGAAAGCCTTTCTGACCATTGATTCCGGGTTTCCGCTGAACGACCTCGAAGACGCCTTGCAGCAAAAACGGGAATTCGATTTGCCTTACCCAGGCTCGTCCGTTCCTGTGCTGTTTACAGTGAATGATTGGGCAGCGGTTCCGGGGCAGCACGGCGATAAACACGTCAACCTATTAGAAGGCCTGCTGTACGAGCCGGAATTGGCGCGACTGTATTGGAGTTTGTCGCGGATGGATCCGGAGACGCGAGCCGGGTTGAAGAAGCAACTGGGGCTGGACAAACTTCTGCCGCTGGCATCTGCGATGGATCTGTATGGCAGCCAGATTTATGTCCGCGCGGGTCGGGTGGTCGTGCCAGGGGGCGCGGACGCAGAAAAACAATGGCAGGAGTTAGTAGGAGCCAACCCAAGGGTGCCTTACGAGTTTATTCCACAGTTGCTGAAGAGGGACCGCGGGTGGCTGGTGGCCTATTTTGATGCCATGGCCCGGGTGAGCCAAGCGCAGCAGCAGCATTTTGCGGCTGGCCAGCGATTCAAGCGCTACTACGCCGCGTTTCGCGCACCGGGAACATCGCCGGATGCGACCGCCAGAATGGTATTCCGACCCGCACCGGAGTTGCTGGTGCTGGTGACCCGCATGGAATGGGACGCCAATGGCGATCCGTACGTGCCGGGAAATCTGCAGGTATGGAGCGACATTCTCGGCCAGGACAAAGATTCCAAACTGTTTCACGACTGGGGCAAGCGCTCGCGCACTTGGCGCAGCGCCGATCAGTTGACGGAAGCCATGTTTGCCTATTCGCGACAGGAGACGGAAAGCGGACCAGTCGGGATCTATTTGGGGTTGAGTGAACTGGATCACCGGCGCGGAGCGCAACGAGGATTGAACAGCCAGACCATCCTACTGCTGGGGCAGAAATTCGCGGATTTCAGCGATCAGTACCGGCTGTTCACGGAATTTCCGGAACTGGACGACAACTCCATCGTGAAATTTGTGACTATCGCCGAGGCGCTGAACAAGATTTCCGACACAGAACTGCGCGGCAACGCCATGGGGATTTTTCAGGCCAATGTGGGCCTCTGGCAAATACTAGCGCGGCAGGGACAAATCGACCGGGCGCGGCTGAACTCCTCCTGGCAACAAACCATCGACCCGTTCGCGAAATTCTCTACGCCCGCGCAACTGTTCACCGCCGGACGGACTTCTCTAGAACATCTCTCTGCGGCTACGGGCAACGCCAATTTTTCCCAACAGCAACTGCTCGATTTGCTGGCCGGGGCATATGAAGCGGACGCCGAAGGCAGACAGATGCATGAGGAAATGGCCGGTCGCATCCGTGGCGTGCTGGCGGATCAGCGACTGGTTTCGGTCGACACGCTGTTTGCTTTGGACGATGGCTTGAAGGATTCCGCGCAAACCACCGGTGGCAGGGAAAGACTGGTGGCGCTTGCGGGCGAACTTCGGGAATTTGAAATGCCCCGACCGATCTTCACGGCCAGTGAAAGAACGCGATGGGCGCCCGGGGTCTATAACAATCACCACGCGGAAAACGAATTGCACGTTGATATTGCCAAGGCCATCGCTCCTTCGGCCACCGCGGCGCAGAGAGAAAAAGCGCGGGCACAATTGGCCACGTTTTTGCGCGACAGCCTGGTGGGAATGAACTACGCGTATTACGAGCCGCCGGGTTCGCAAGTTCTGCACCACAATGCGTTATTTGTTCGCTCCCACGATTTTGCCGGTCAGACCGTGATGGGAGTCCAACACTTGTGGCAGGATGCCCAGTTATTTGGCGCGGGATCGCCCGCGGGAGGCGGCGCGCACCTGGTGGGATCGCTGGCTGACTTGCCATACGTGTTGGCGGAGGCGGAACAGGATTTCATCGCGCCGGACCACGTACAGGCGTTGATCTGGCAGCAACTGGTGCCAGAAGTTTTGAGCAACGCGATGGTGCCGCGCTGGTGGAACGTCAGCCGCAACGAAATGCACGCGGTGGCGCTCTATCAGCAGGCTGGCGAGGAGTTGCTGGCCTCCGCGTCACAGAACCAAGAGCTACACAGTCAGGTTGTCGCGATTCTGTCGGATCGAATGTCGCCACAGCACTCCGCCTGGGTGGACGAGATGATCGCGTCGGGTAAGACGCGGGAGTTGCTCGAGGGCATCACGCCCTCGGACAGCTTCTACCTGGCGGTGGAATTTCGGCAGGGATTTCCCGGGAAGCTGGGAACTCTAACGACCGCCGGGCGTGACCTGGAAAGCTTATCGCAGCAAGTCCCGCAAGAGGTCAATTGGGAACGGCTGTCCCGTGACTTCGGGGCTATCCATCCCGTTTTCGCACGCACGTATGCACGCGAATTTCTGAACGTGAAGCCGTTCCCCGCACTGGGAGGAACCAATAGCCGCTTGATGGGAGAGTGTTGGGATTCCGGCAATCTTTATTGGGCGCGACTGGCGGATGAAATGGGCTATTCGCCGGTGGTGCTGAATCGCATCGTGCCGCAATTGACCCGTCAGATGGTGCAACGCATTTTCGCCAGCGACGTGGACGATTGGCCGGCGGTGCTCCGCGCGCTGCGCGAGACCGGAGCGGAGTTCCGGGACGGAAAGATCTCCGTCCAGGCAGGAATCGGACAGGCCAGCAGCGGAAGTAATTGACGGATTCGCAGCAGTTGGGCAGATGAAGCGTCGGTGCACCAGTCCCCCGGGGAATTTGAAGGATCGCGTATGAAACCACTTTGCTCTTTTTCTCTCGCGGTATTTTGCTTCGGATTGTTTTTGTGTTCCGGAAACACGGTGCGGGCGCAGGGCCGCGTCGAGGCGCCCATTCGCGTCGTGGTCGACCTGGTGCAATTGAATGTGGCGGTGACCGACAAAAAGGGAAATTATGTTACCGGTCTGCAGCCCGGCGATTTCACCGTGCTGGAAGACGGCATACCGCAAAAAGTGGCCACGTTTGCGGAAGGGGGCGGGGCGACCCGGCGCTTGCAGGATGCCCCCGATGGCAGTGGCGCATCGCAGCCCGAGGCCGACGCATCACAAGATTCGCAGGAACACATGTCCGGGGCCGAACTGAAGGCGCTCACCGGCGCCAATGTTTTCGTGCTGTTTGACACCAGTAATTACATGTACCGCGGATTCGTGTTCGCGCAAGACGCGATTTCCGATTTCGTGCGCTCGCTGGACGGAACCGATCGCGTGGCATTTTATTCGTACAGCCGGGATTTATCGCGGGGTTCCAAGCTGACCGCGGATCGCTCGCAAGTACTGCGTTCGGTGCGCACCACCGTCGCGGGAGACAACGCCGCGCTGTACAACTGCCTGTTGCTCACCGTGAAAGACGCGGCGCAATTCCCCGGACGCAAAGTGATCGTGGTGTTTTCCAACGGGCCGGATGATGCCAGCATCGTTCCGCCCGAAGACGTGGCGGAACTGGCGCAATCCACCGGCACGGCAATTTATATGATCAGTACCTCACAGGCACAGTTGGAACCGATTTCCACGGCGGTCTTCGATCGCATGACCGCGGCTACCGGCGGAAAAGTGTACTTCGCGAAAAATTGGCGCGACGAACGGCAGGCATTTGCGTCCATCAAGGACGATCTGGCTCATCTATATTCGCTGAGCTACTATCCCAAGCCGAATCCAAATCGCGGGTGGCGGAGCATCACGGTAAAACTGAACTCCGAGCAGTTGAAGCATTGTCATGTTCGCACCCGCAATGGATACCGGTTTCAGCCCTCGCAATCCCTCGGCGCGACCGCTGCCGCGGCCGCCTCCGTCCAGGAATCACAGCCGTCGCGTTGATCTTGTGGTTTGGGCTGCCAGGTCCTCTTCGTTTCGATCCTTTGCCGGTGTGCATCCATCGGTCCGCGCAGACGCATGCTAAACTAAAACAACTTGCGCCCGTAGCTCAGCTGGATAGAGCGCTTGACTTCTAATCAAGGGGTCGGGAGTTCGAATCTCCCCGGGCGCGCCACAAATCTTTTTTATTATGAACGGCTTCGAGTGAAACGCGGCGGACTGAGTCGCGCTCGCAGATTACTGTTTCGAGTAGATTTATGAACACCCGGCATCCCGCGCCTTTCTGGAGCTCGCGGCGATGTTTTAATTTGAACTTATCGGCTGCAAGTTGCATCAGATATGCATGCTCTCCACGACACCCACCCGTAGTCTGTCCCCCCGCGAATTACTTTCCGCTTGGGGACGAATCTTGGCGGGGAGAGTCCCCATGCTCTCCATTGAGATCACGCGGGAGTGCCCGCTCAGTTGCCCCGGGTGTTATGCCTATGGTGAAACGCACTTGGGGGGCGGAACTACCCTGCGCGAACTGAATGACTTGCGCGGACACGCGCTCGTCGAAGGTGTGGTGGGGCTGGTGCGACAGCACAAGCCCATGCATGTGTCCTTAGTTGGCGGCGAGCCCCTGATCCGTCATCGCGAGCTGAGCCGCATTCTCCCCGTGCTCAGTGAGATGCGGGTATTCGCACTGGTGGTTACCAGTGCTGTGATCCCCATCCCAGTGGAGTGGATGCAGCTCCCTCGTGTGCGAGTCGCGGTTTCGGTGGACGGGCTTCCTGAGCATCACGACATCCGGCGCAAACCCGCGACCTACGAACGCATTCTCAAGAATATCGACGGCCGCGAGGTCAACATCCACTGGGTCATTACTCGCCCGATGCTGGCCCGTCGCAGCTACCTCGAAGAGTATGTCTCGTTCTGGAACTCGCGCCCGGAAGTGAATCGCATTTGGGTGAGCGTTTACACTCCTCAACTCGGCGAACAAAGCCCGGAAATGCTGACACCTGAGGATCGCGAAGTGTTGGCGCGAGACTTGCCTTCCTTGCACCGGAAATATCCGAAGCTTCTGATGACCGAGGGCATGGCCCGCGCTTTCGTTCATACCCCGCGCAACCCGGACGATTGCCTTTTCTCGAAGATGTCTGCCAATTACTCGGCCGATCTACAGTCTCGCGTCGAGCCTTGCGTCTTTGGAGGCGTGCCCGACTGCTCTCAGTGCGGTTGTTCGATCAGCGGCGCTTTACACTGGATTAGGACCATCAAGCTGGCGGGCCCTCTGAAGATCGATCATTTCGTAAGGGGTTCGATCGGTGTTGGCATGTTGGCGAACCGCCTCCGGCGGCATTCGATACAGCCTTCGCGTTGGCCTTCCGGCGCCGCGAAACCGAAGCCTGGGGCCGATCTCGTGCAAATCGAGTCCTGATTCTCTCGACGCTACCAATCAAGCCGGGACGCGCGATGGGAACGTGGCAAAGGGGATGGGGTGGAATCCCCTTCGCCACTTGGTTGGGCACTACTATTCCGGGTGGAGAGGTGCTCAATCGATGCTGATGCGAGTAGCGGCCGTGGTTCCCTTGACCTCAGAGATTGGCGTCCCCACGCCGACGGCATCGTAGCTGGGCGGCCAAAGTTTGAAATCGAACACTCCCTTGTAGGTTTTGCCGCCGGGCTCGACTGTATCCGTTTCGTCGACGGTGAAGATGCTGGAGATGCTGCCGTCCGGGGCAAACATTAAACCGATATGGTGCAGCTTCACGCGGTGGTCGCCCAGGTCCTTCCAGACCCCGAAGCAGATATTCCCACCGGTGGGCGGCAAAAACGCGTTTTCAAATTCATTTCCATCTGCGTGCCAAGTCTTAAAAGATTCCAGGAACTGGAACGGTATAGGCGGGTAAGGCCCTCCCGGAGGAAAGTTATTATCGTAGGTTCCTGTGTAAATCACATGCCACAAACCCACGATGCTACCCTGCTCGTGCCAGTCATCATCCGCGTGCACGCTGACGAAAGGAATCGGCGGAGCGGCTGCAGCTTTGAAAGGAATACCACAACCAGCTTTTGCGCTGGCAGCGGTAAACAAGAGTCCCAATCCTACCAATACAGCAAATGCGGAAAAACGTCCGCTCCGTAGTTTTTTCAAAGTGATCCCAAGGATCTGATTCATCGTCTTTCACCTCTTAGTTGAGCTAAAGTCCCCATGCTTTTTCCCAACCCCGGAGGGCGAGCAAAGCAAAGTTCACGCAATCTGGACGAAAAGGCAGTCGGGTGCAATGCCCGCGCCCTCACTTCGGTTTAATTTTTTGTCACCAGATAACTTATTGATATGAGAGGTCTTTGCTGGGCACTCCCGCGCTTGACCACACCTTCGCGGGGGTGCTAGCATCCGCGGAATTAACCGCAGAAGCGGGATTTTGGGCCAGGTCGCACTTGGGGACTCGAATTGCAGCTCATACTGGCTACTGTCCCATAGCCAACTAAACTGGTCGGCCCTAAAACAGTCGATGACTTGCTTGGAGCGGATGAACGGACACTAAGCTATCCAGCTGTCTAGGACCGCCACATGCCTTTTAATATTCGTGAAGACTCTACCTCGCCCTCACCACGGACTCGACGAATTGCCTTTGACACCTTCGAAGTCGATTTGCGCTCAGGCGAAGTTCGCAAGAATGGTTCCCGCATTCGTTTGCAGGCCCAGCCCTTCCAACTCCTGGTGTTGTTACTGGAAAATGCCGGCGAGGTAGTCACTCGCGAGGAGATTTGCCGCGAGCTATGGCCGGCGGATACTTTCGTCGATTTCGAACACAGTCTGGCTGCCGCGGTGAACAAGATTCGCGAAGCTCTCAATGACTCTGCAGACAAACCCAAATATATCGAGACGCTCCCCAAACGTGGCTACCGCTTCATCGGCAAGATCAGGCCCGAACCACCGGTGGTGATTCCGGTTGCTGAGCCGCCGCGCCACCCAGGACCCTCTGAGGCGCGGGCAGCGCTGGAAGCAATCAGGCCGGATGCACCGGCTGCTGCGGCTGCACCACTGACGCGTGTGCGGCTGAGTTGGCTGGCCATTGGTTTGATTTTGGTGGCCGTGATCTTACTTGCAGCGGCGGCGGTTGCATGGCTTCGCGCCAGGCGATCGACTCTGCCGTCCGCGTCACAACAAAGCCTGGTACCACTCACTGATTTTGCTGACTCGGTGGTGTCCCCGGCGCTTTCACCGGACGGACGCATCCTCACTTTTATTCGCGGACCCGACACCTTCATGACTACCGGGCAAATCTACGCGAAGCTTCTCCCAGACGGCGAACCAGTGCAATTGACGCACGACAACTTCGTGAAGATGAGCCCACAGTTTTCGCCGAACGGCTCGACCGTCGCGTACACCGTGTTCGCGTTGGACAAATTTAATACATGGACCGTTCCAGTCCTTGGTGGCGAGCCTCGCTTGATGTTTCCCAACACTGAGGGCCTCACGTGGATCGATTCCGGCTATCTGCTCTTCTCCGAGTTTGTATCCGGTATCCACATGGCGGTGGTCACTTCCACCTCCGCGCGCGATCAACTCCGCTATATCTACGTCCCGCCGCGCGAACGCGGCATGGCGCACCGCTCTGCGCTTTCGCCCGACCACAAGTGGGTGCTGGTGGTGGAGATGGATAATGGTGGTTGGCTGCCCTGCCGGCTTGTCCCCTTCGATGGCAGCTCCGCCGGCAAAGCGGTTGGACCGCCGGGAGCCGGGTGCACCTACGTGGCTTGGTCTCCGGATCAAGCATGGATGTACTTTAGTTCCAACGCGGGTGGCCGTTTCCATATCTGGCGCCAACGTTTCCCCAATGGAGAGCTGCGACAAGTGACCTCGGGGGCCACCGAAGAAGAAGGCATTGCCGTAGCGCCGGACGGCGCTTCACTGATCACCTCTGTTGGACTGAACCAAAGCACTCTGTGGGTGCGCGATGCTCCGGGCGAGCGCCAAATTTCTTCCGAAGGTTACGCCGAGTTCCCAAAGTTCTCGCGCGACGGCAAGAAACTGTATTACCTCACCTATCGCCAGGGCGTCTCTGGCCAAACTCCCAGCGGAGAGCTTTGGGCCGCGGACCTGGAGACTGGGCGTCGCGAGCGACTTCTGCCGGACATCCTGGTGTCGGACTACGACGTCTCACCGGACGGCACGGAAGTTGTTTATTCAACGAGGGACGGCGAAAACCGGTCACATCTGTGGTTGGCGTCGCTCAACTTTGGTTTTCCCCCTCGGCAGTTCGTATCGGCAGTGAACGAGGACCAACCTCACTGGGATTCAGGTGGTTACATTTATTTTCGCGCGGCCGAGGGCACGTTGAATTTCTTATATCGCATGAAGGCGGACGGCAGTGAGCGCGTAAGACTACTCGCCGATCCCATTTTCGACGTCCAGGGGATTTCTCCCGATGGCCGGTCGGCGATTGTTGCCCAGGGGAAAGGCCAAACGGGGAGGATATTGGCGACTCCGCTCGACGGCGGAAGTCCTCTGGTGATTTGTCGCGGATACTGCGAGACGCAGTGGACCGCAGACGGGAAGTCCTTCGGTGTCGTCATGGGCACCAGCGCCGGAACAGAAACTCTCCTCGCTCCTGTTTCCAGCGCTACGAACCTGCCGTCGTTGCCGTCCGCGGGGATCGCGTCCAACGAGGATATGCACAGTATTCCAGGTGCGAAAGTCGTGGACGGCGCCATTCTCTGGGGTCCCAGGCCGGGACTGTCTGCTACCTTGCACCGGGACGTTCACCGCAACCTCTATAGAGTGGGCCTGCACTAAAACTCCATTCCGTTACCGGTGGCACCGCATACAGCGCTGAGACCAGCCGGTGACCTGCGCCTTCCAGTGTCGGAATCGCATCTGCTAATCTCCGCTGGTTTGGTCTACCACTGGGCCCACTCCAAATAAACTCCTTCGCGGCGCGAGCCGGCCTGACGAACGCTTCAGTTTCGCTTGATGATAAAAACTGTCTTATCGTCAATACGGTAGTCCTGGCCAGTCTCTCGCAGGCGATCGTCTCGTTTTGAAGCGTATTCGAGCAGGGCAGTGCATATTTCCTTTGGCGAGAGCGAGAAATTCTCCTTCATAACCCCTTCCAATTGCTCTCGTTCTTTCTTATCGCTGCCGTCATAGACGCCGTCGGTATAAAGAAAAAGGATGTCTCCGGGACTCATCAGCGTTAGCTCCGCCACATCCGAGGAGTTCGCTGGCCTCTGCCTGTATTCCAGCGACAAATACTTGTTACGGTCCGGATGATCTTCGGGGACCTGCAAGCCGAGCGGCAGGAATTGCACCATTCGGCTTTTGTCGATGTCCATGAACTTGCCGTACTCCGCGGAGAACACCAGCGGTGGCGGATGTCCAAAATTGACGAATCGAAAATGGCCGTACGGGCGTACTTCGCCATAGAGCATGGTCGCGATTTCTTGCGCAAACGCTTTCTCGCTCCTGCCAAGAGCATTTCGAGCAGTAACCGAGTATGCCAATCTCAAGTTGATTCGCTCGAACAACTCGGGAGTCGTTTTCCCGTAGCGATCGAGTTCAGAGAGCATAAGCGCATGAAACGTGTCGTGAACGGTGGAAGCAATTTTCGCTGAGATGATTCCGTGTCCTTGAGCATCCACCAACAGGACGCCTGCGGTGCTGTAAAGTTCTCGCAGGTCTTCGGCGACGCGCACCTGCTCTGAACTTCGCGCCCTTCTATATTCGGCTTCCATTTCAGGCTCGTATCCGGGCCTCGATTTCAGCCATTCCACATGATCGTCCACCGAATTCCGACGCGGCATATCTGCCGGGAGCGGTTCGAGGTACTCCTTCGATCGTTTCAGGGCCCGTTGAATGCGGGCATCGATGTCGTAACGTTGCTGGAAGTTTATGTATTCAAAAAGGTCGCCGCCAACCGTTCCGGCGGGGATGGAATTGCCATACATTTCGATTCCTTGCAGATGCGGAATCGCACCTTCCACCGGCATCAGCCGCCTGCGAAGGTATTCATCGATGGTTGGAGTGTTGTAGGTTTTTGCCATAAGAGAATTCTAGCGCGAGGTGAACTCACTCCTGAGGAGTATTCCCGTACGGCCGTTCGAACCAAACACCGGCGGCTCCCCACCCGCGAAGATTTGGTGAACCAACTAAGTTAAGCCTGGGGATTTTTTTGGGTGGAACCGCGCAATTGCAGTACCCAAGTTACGGAGTTAGCATCTAACCTCCATATTCCGTCGTCTCGTGATCGCAAATCCGGCACCGGCATTATGGAAAAGTTTTAGCTACCGCAGAAGGAGTAGTCATGAAAGCGATTCAGACACAGCAGTACGGTGATGAGAGCCAATTACAAATGGTGGATGTGGCCCAGCCAAAGGCGGGAAAGGGACAGGTGGTTGTGCGTATTCTGGCAACCACATTCAATCCGATAGACTCAAAACGAACTTCGGGAAACATGCGGCAGGTCTTCCCAGTCCAGTTCCCATTTACTCCTGGCGGCGACTTTTCTGGTGTTGTGGATTCGGTAGGCGAAGGCGTGAATAACTTCCGCGCGGGCGATGAAGTATTCGGATACACGCCGGCGGGCGGAGCCTATGCCGAGTACATCGCGGTTGATGCGGACAAAGTTGCGCCGAAGCCGAAGACCCTGAATCATATCGATTCCGCTGCACTGGCGTTGGTGGCGCAGACTGCGTTGCAGATGGTGGACCATGCCGGCGTGCAAAAGGGGCAAACCGTCCTGATCCACGGGGCGGGTGGGGCGGTGGGAAGCATCGCGGTGCAATTGGCGCACCGGCGCGGCGCTAAGGTGATCGGAACCGCGGCTGCCGGCAGCTTGCAGCGTTTGAAAGACTACGGCGCGGAGCAGGTGATCGACTATCAGACAATGCCATTTGAAAGGGTTGTTCACGACGTCGATGTTGTGCTGGATACCGTGGGCGGGGACGTGCCACAACGTTCCTTTGGCGTGCTGAAGCCCGGAGGCGTGGTGGTTTCCATTGTCCAGCCGCCATCGGAAGAGGAAGCAGCGAAGCATCATGTGAAAGCAAGCATGCTGCGGACGGAGGCATCGTCGGCCAGTCTGCGCAAGGTTGCGGAATTGGCGGATGCCAGCGAGATCAAGCCGTTTGTCGGGAAGGTTTACCCGCTTAGCGAGGTGGCAAAAGGGTGGCAGGAAAGCCGGACAGGTCAGGTCGAAGGCAAAATTGTCTTCAAAGTGGCGGCGGGTGCGGAAGAAAAACGAGAAACAGAGAAGCGCACCGCATCCGGAGCGTAACCGGTCCGCAAACTGCCTGTGCGCCGAGGGTAGGGAAGCGGTATGAAAGGATCCCGTCGAGGCCTCGTGAAAGTTTTCTTGTTGGCTTTCTGCGTTCTTAATTTTGTCGGTTTGTTGTTTGCCCAGCGGCCGTTCCGGCAATACCCCTCGGTCGAATATGGCGAATCCACACCCCTACCGCCAGACTGGCAGCGGCCGGGCGAGTGGGCGTTCGCCCGCTTAATGTATCCACCGGGACCCAACGACGGCTACCGCGGGCGTTTCGATGGAGATTGGCGCCAAGGCATGTCTCTGTGGACCCAGGACGGGCCTCCGGCCGACCGCGCCCTTGCCGCTGCGGTGCGGCGGCTCACGCGCATCGATGCGCGTTCGGTGGAGCAGGACGTGAACCTAGACGATGGCGACGAGGTTTACAACTGGCCATGGCTTTATGCCGTGCAAGTGGGTGAGTGGGGAATCACGCAACATCAGGCGAATGTTTTGCGCGATTACCTTCTGCGTGGCGGCTTCCTGATGGCCGATGATTTTCACGGCGCGTATGAATGGCAGATGTTTGTGCAACGCATGCACATGGTTTTCCCGGATCGTCCAATCGTCGATATCCCGGATAACGACCCTATTTTTCACACGCTGTTCGATCTCGACGACCGTTATCAAATCCCTGGGGAGGCGCATGTGCGGCGTGGCTACAAAGTGCCGGATTATCCCCAGGGGCCCGAGGATGGAAAGGGAGCGCACTGGCGCGCCATCTACGACGATAAAGGCCGCATCATGGTGGCCATCTCGTTCAATTCCGATATTGGGGATTCCTGGGAATGGTCCGATCGTCCATCGTATCCTGAACGTTATGCCGCCCTGGGCATCCGCATCGGGGTCAACTACGTCGTCTACGCCATGACCCACTGAACGGCGCGTCATTCGGGGATAGGTGTTGCACGAAACTATGTGATGGTGTGCCCGGTTTATACCGCTCATTTCTTCTGCGACTGATCGCAATTCCGGGAAATGCTCCAGTGGTTCGTGGCATACTCAACTAAGTATGCAGACTGGCACGACACGCTCCTGGACGCTGCCGGAGATCCCCCATCTCGAATGCTTTCGAGTTGTGAAGTTTGTCCACGAATACCCCCGCCACAGCCACGAGACCTGGTCTATCGGTGTCGTCGATGAAGGTACTGGAGGCATCTGGTATCGCGGATCCAATCAGCGCGGCGGCGCTGGAGAAATCATCGCCATTAACCCCGGCGAAGTACACACCGGCTATCCACTGCAAAAAGACGGGATCAGTTATTCAATGCTGTATCTTGGTGACGAACTGATCAAACATATTTTGCCGGGCATCCGGGGGACGCCAATGTTTCCGGGAGTGGGGATTCAAGACCCAGTTCTCGCGTCCCGTTTGCGAGGGGTTTGTCGCGCACTGGAACATGGGGGCCCGTGCCTGGCAGCGGAGACTCAGTTGGTCACGGATCTTCGCCGCTTATTCCTCTGGCATGCGCGCATTCAGACGGACCAATCAACTGCACGCGAACCCCGTCGCGTCGCCCAAATCCAGGAATATCTGCGCGCCAATGTTCGCCGCAACGTCAGCCTGACGGAACTGGCCAATCTCACAGGATTGTCGAAGTCCTACCTGATTCGCTCCTTCCGCCGTTTTGTCGGCATGCCTCCATATGAATGGAATCTCCAATTGAGGATCGAGGAGGCCCGCAAGAGCTTACGAAAGGGCATTTCCATCAGCGATCTCGCCGTTGAACTAGGATTCGCCGACCAGAGCCATTTTCACCGCCGTTTCAAGTGCGTCACCGGTATGACCCCCGCTGCTTACGCCGAAGGTCATTTTCGTTCAAGACAGCGAATGCCCGCATTGGGAGGATGAGCAGCGCGAACCAAGGCATCCGCAAGCCTTTGGGATTTCGAACGGCGCGGGTGAGCACGGTGGCTTCGTTCTCTCACTCTGCCTTTCTGGAGGCCAACGTGGGAATTCAGTTAAAAGTAAATGGGGTCGTTCACGACTTGGATGTCGAGCCAGACGCCCCTCTGCTCTGGGTCATCCGCGATGAATTGCATTTGACCGGCACGAAATTCGGATGCGGCATCGCGGCTTGCGGCGCTTGCACCGTCCACGTCAACGGAAAAGCTATGCGAAGTTGCAGTGTTCCCGTGGGTTCGGTGGCGAACGCGGAAATTCGAACGATTGAGGGGTTAGGTAACGGCGCACTCCATCCCGTGCAGGAAGCTTGGATCGAACACCAGGTACCGCAATGCGGATATTGCCAATCGGGCATGATCATGGCGGTCAGCGCCTTTCTGGCCAGCAATCCAACGCCGACGGACGAACAGCTTGCCGCCGCCATCACCAACATTTGCCGCTGCGGCACGCTACCGCGGATTCAGGCTGCGGTGCGCGATCTGGCTGCCCGTCATGCCGGACAACACGGTGGACAACCATGAATCGCCGGAAATTCTTGATCGGCGGTGCCACCGCAGCCGGTGCTCTGATCGTCGGGTATGCCGTCTGGCCCAGTGGGCGCCTTGGCCGAGCCGATCTGCTGGCCGCCAAATCCGGAGAGCGATTCCTGGCCAACTGGATCAAGGTATCCAACGACGGCACGGTCTCCATCGTTATTCCTCATTGTGATATGGGAACCGGAATTTATACCTCGCTCTCGCAGATGGCAGCCGACGAACTGGATGCCGATTGGACCAAAGTGCGCGCAGAAACAGCGCCCAGCGATCCGCTCTTTGCCAACAGTGCGATGGCCGAGGGTTTCGCGTTGGAACAAGAAAATCTCAACGGCGATTCGATTCCAGCTTTTCTTCGCGGGCCAGCAGTGAATTCGATGCGCCTGATCGCGGAATATATGGACCTGCAAACCACCGGCGGTTCCGCTTCTGTGCGCTTCACCGGTGTTTATGGAATGCGTGTGGCCGGAGCGGCTGCACGCGAAATGCTGGTGAAAGCAGGGGCGGCACGGATGAATGCGCCGGTAACCGCATTTCGTACGCAGAACAATCAAGTCATCCATGTGGCTTCGGGCAAAAGTTTCGGTTACGGCGAGCTAGCTGCCGAAGCCGCAAACTATAGTCCGTCCGCGCATCCTCAATTGAAGCCTAAAAATGCATTCAAGCTCATCGGCAAGCCTATTCGCCGCTTCGACATTCCCGCCAAGGTCGATGGCTCAATGCAGTATGGTATCGACACGCAATTGTCGGGCATGTGTTACGGCGCGATCCGGATTTCACCGGTGTTTGGAGGCAAGCTCGCATCGGTCAGGGAAGCGGGGATTGCGCAGAATCGCGGGATTAAAAAGGTGGTGAAGCTAGACGACGCCGTGGTCGTCCTGGCCGATCGCTTCTGGCGCGCCCGCGATGCGGTGAATACGCTCGAACCGGTCTTTGATCATGGAGCGAACGCCGACGTTTCATCGAAAAGTATTCGAGACCTGCAACTCGCTGCCCTCAACAACGGCAAAGTTAAAAAAGACACTTCGGTCGGCAGCGGCTCCGATCCCTTGAAGGACGCCACCGTCATCGAGCGCGTTTACAACGTGCCGTATCTGGCGCATGCCCCGATGGAACCGGTGAACGCGACGGCTCTTTACAAAAGTGAGGGCACATTGGAAGTTTGGGCGGGCACGCAGGACGGTTTGGGCTCGCGGGCGTTTTGCGCCAAGGCCTCCGGCCTGAACCTAGATAAGGTCACCTTTCATTTGTTGCCCAGCGGCGGCGGCTACGGCCGGCGCTTGCCTGATCTCTGGAACTTCCTGACCTATGCTGTGAAAACGGCGATGGCCACGCCCGGAGTGCCGGTTAAGCTTATCTTTACCCGCGAGCAGGAAATGCAGCACGATTATTACCGCCCAAATGTCACCAGTCGCTTTCGGGCTGCGGTGAACAACCAGGGACTGCCGGTGGCCTGGGTGAACGATTACACCACCGACGCAGATCCAAATCCGGAGGCCCATATCTTTTATGGCGTAGCCAACCAGGCGTATGGCACCGTCAAGGTCCCTGCGTATGTGCCGACTGGCCCTTGGCGCAGCGTGGAGTCTTCGTGGCATGGATTCTTTGTCGAGTCGTTCATCGATGAATTGGCGCATCAATCCAATCGCGATCCGCTGGAGTATCGCTTGGCGCTGTTGAACGAGAAACCTCGTCACTTCGCGGTGCTGAAACTGGCCGGGGAAAAGTCCGGTTGGGGAACGCCGCTCCCTGCCGGCTGTGGACGGGGCATTGCCATGGTCGAGTGCTTCGGCACCATCGTGGCGCACGTCGCTCAGGTCGCCGTGACGGATGACGGCACCGTGAAAGTGCAGCGCGTCACTACGGCCGCGGATTGTGGCATGGCCGTTAATCCCGACGGTTTCAAAGCCCAGATGGAAGGCGCGATTGTTTTTGGATTGAGTGCGGCATTGCACGGCGAAATCACCATCGATCATGGCGCCGTGGTGCAGCAGAACTTCCCGGACTACGACATGGTGCGCCTAGCCGACTGCCCGGCAATCGAAGTGCATATCCAGGAGAGCAACACGCCGCTGGGCGGGGCCGGTGAGCCCGGCGTACCGCCGGTTGCGCCCGCAGTGACCAACGCAATTTTCGCCGCCACGGGGGTTCGCATCCGGGAACTGCCTATCAAGAATCACGCGCTGGGAAAAGTGGATAAGCCCAGTTGAGAACGACTAGCTGAGAAGCGCCTGGAAGCGTGGATCGGAGCGCAGTGAGTCGAGATCCGAATCTTTGGCCGCCCAATTCTTCAGGAAGTCGCCGTGCTCCATGACTCTCCGCAGGCAGTCGAGGGCCTCTTCCTTACGGCCGATCAGGGCATAGGTGCATGCAATGTTATAAACAATGGAAGGTTCATCCGGATCAATGGCCAGAGCACGGCCAGCCCAGTCCATGCTTTTTTCACGATCACCGATTCGAGCCAGAATGCTGGCGCCCAGATAAAGGGCCCGGGCATCGTCGGGGTGTTTCTCGATGTGTTTCTCGGTTAAACGGACGGCAGGTTGTTCGGCGTTGGCAGCGTCGGCCGGACGCTCCAACGCATGGTAAACGGAGACTAACAGACTGACCGCCTGGTAATCGTCGGGGTTCAGCCTGGCGGCCTCTTCGTAGAGTTCAGCCGCTTTGGTCAAGTCGCCACGCTGGAACGAAGTGCGCGCGTAAAAGTAGTAGGCTTCGTAAAGTTTGGGATTCAGGCGGATCGCCTCTTCGAATTCTTTGGCCGCCTGATCGAAATTTTTCTTTAGCGCAAAGGCCAGACCGCCGGCCGAATGTGCTTCGGCAAGTTCGGGATCGAGCTCGAGGGCCTTGCGACTGGCGGCCTCTGCTTCATTCAGATTGTCCTCCGTGCTGTCCCAATACATATAAATACTTGAGCAGCAGTCCGCCACGCCGGCATAGGCTCGGGCGTACTGCGGATCGATCACGATGGCGCGCGCAAACATCTGCCGCGCGTAATCAAAACTCTTGCGCCGAAACTGGTGGAAATACTGCCGGCCCCGCAGGTAATAGTCGTAGGCTTGCGGGTTGTCGGTTTGCTTGCGGGCAATGGCTTTTTCTTCCTGCGGAGAAAGCTTAATGCGCAAAGCCTGGCTGATGCTCCGCGCGATTTCGTCCTGCACCTCGAACACATCCTTAAGCTCGCGGTCGTAGCGTTCGGCCCAAATGGAATGGCCGGTTTGCGCGCGGATCAGCTGCGCGGTGATGCGCAAGCGGTTGCCGGCTCTGCGTAAACTGCCGCTCAACACACAAGCGGCATTCAGTTCCCGGCCGACTTGGGGCCCGGTCACCGGTTTGTCTCGATAGGCCAACACCGCGGCTCGTGGGAAGACTTGCAGCTCCTTGATTTTCGAAAGCTCGGTGATGATGTCTTCGGTCATGCCATCGCGGAAATACTCGTCGTCCTTGCTATTGCTGAGATTTTCGAAGTACAGCACGGCAACTGATTTCTCGGATGCTGGCGCCGCAACGGCCGCTGGTTCACCGCTGGCCGTTTGCCTTCTTGCTTCACTCACGCGTCCAGAGGAATCGCGATCGCGTTTCAATCGCCGCAGATCGGTTTTGATCTCCGAGGCGGTCTGGTAGCGCAGGTCGCGATCCTTCTCCATGGCCTTATTAATGATGCGTTCCAGCTCCCCGGGCATGGCCGGATTCAACGCCGCCACTGGCTTGGGCGTTCCATGCAGAATGGAATCAAAAATCACCGCGGAAGTATCGCCGGCGAAAGCCAACTTACCGGTGGCCATCTCGTAAAGGACGCTGCCAAAAGAAAACAGGTCGGTGCGCGCATCCAGGTCCCTGCCCAAGGCTTGTTCCGGCGACATGTACGCCATGGTGCCAAGCGCCGTGCCCGGGCTAGTCAGAAGCTCCTCTTCTGCCAGCGTGGCCTGCCCGGAAAAATCTCCCGCGCCCGCTCGCACCTGTCTGGACGCCATCTTGGCCAAGCCAAAATCCAGCACCTTAATCTGACCGCGCTGCGTGACAAAAATATTTGCGGGCTTAACGTCTCGATGGACAATACCTCGTAAGTGTGCCGCGGCCAGGGCGTCAGCAATCTCAATACCGATATCGAGGATCGTGTCGACGTCCAGCGGTTTGCCACTGATGCGGTGTTTCAGCGTCTGGCCTTCCAGCAACTCCATCACGATAAAAGGGCGCCCGCCATACTCGCCCACATCGTGAATGGTGCAGATATTGGGATGATTCAGCGCTGACGCGGCACGGGCTTCGCGCTGGAATCGTTCCAGCGTCTGGGAATCCGTTGCAGTGTCTTCCGGAAGGAACTTCAGCGCCACGCTGCGATCCAGGCGGGTGTCCTCCGCCCGGTACACCACGCCCATGCCCCCGCCACCGAGCTTTTCTAGAACACGATAGTGAGAAATGGTTTGTCCGCTCAGGGGGCGAGGTTCCGGCATGGTGCGGTCATTCTACGAGTGCTTCACAGCTCAAGTCAATTTGGCAACCTTGCGCCGATGGGGTTCTTCCTAAAAGGTCGAGTCTGCAGCCCTCAGATACGCTGTACTTTCCGCCTTCACGAGCGTATAACCGTGTTCCGCCCAGATAGAGGCCTTTATGCCTACGTGTTCTCACCTGAAACAAATAAAGCCTGTTCACGCGAAAACTAAGGGCTGTGAGGAATGTCTGAAACTGGGCGATTCGTGGGTTCATCTTAGGCTATGCCTATCCTGTGGGCACGTTGGATGTTGCGATTCGTCCAAGAACAAGCATGCTACCAAGCACTTCCACAGCACCAAGCACCCGATTATGCGGTCCCATGAGCCAGGCGAAGATTGGGGCTGGTGTTATGTAGACGAGATTATGTTGAACGAAGAGGATCTGCGGCCCAATTAGCAATTCCAGTTGTCTAACTTTTGGTCCGGGGCATCCAATATCTGAAGGCGAGTGGCGGGGGGAGACCGGGATGATTGGTTTGGCGAAGACCACCGAAAAGGCAAGTTTGATCAAGCGGCTTGATGCCGCACGACGGTGCACCGATAAGTTGTTCGAAATCGTGCGTACCGACGCGCTGTATGACCGCCCTATCGCGGAACGACATCGGCTCATTTTTTACGTGGGCCATCTCGAAGCCTTCGATTGGAATTTGTTCCGGCACCACCTCCCGAACTTGCAATCGCCACAACCGGCCTTCGATCAGTTGTTTGCGTTTGGCATTGATCCGGTGGATGGCGGGCTGCCCAGCGATCGGGCGGAAGATTTGCCGTCGGTTTCGGAAGTGCGCAGCTATAACGAAAGTACGCGGCGGCAGATAGACGCGGTTCTGGAAAGTGGCGACCTGGAACTAAACGGGAACTCGCCGGGTCTGGAGTGGACGCTGCTTCACGTGGCCATCGAGCACCGTCTGATGCATGCGGAAACGCTGGCGTATCTGTTTCACCGTTTGCCGTACGAAAAGAAAGTCGCGCAGAAACAGTCCGGCGTAGCCGCAAACGCCTGTCCTCCGGAAATCGTCTCTATCCCTTCCGGCACTGCGACGTTGGGACTCAGCAAAAAACCCGATCAAGCTTTTGGCTGGGACAATGAATTCGAATCGCAGACCCTCGACGTCCCCGAATTTCTTATCGACAAATTCATGGTGAGCAACGGTGAATTTCTGAAGTTTGTTGAGGCCGGCGGTTACGACGATCTCAAGCTCTGGAAACCGGCCGACTGGCAGTGGATTCAGGCGCAGCAGATTCGCCAACCTGCGTTCTGGCAGCGGCAAGGCAACGATTGGACCTGGCGCGGTATGTTCGAGGAATTCGCTTTGCCTCTGGATTGGCCTGTTTATGTAAGTCATGCGGAGGCCAGTGCATATGCTCGATGGGTGGGCAAGGCGCTGCCGACCGAGGCGCAGTGGCATCGCGCGGCATATGGCACGCCCAGCGGGGCGGAGAACGAGTATCCCTGGGGTAACGACAAGCAGATCGAGGACCGAGGTAATTTTGACTTTGTGCGTTGGGATCCCGCCCCGGTGAATGCCGCCAAGGAAAACCTCAGCGCGTTTGGCGCGACCGGGATGTTGGGAAATGGCTGGGAGTGGAGTGCCAGCGAGTTTGCGCCTTTCCCCGGTTTTACTCCCTTTCCGTTTTATGCCGGCTACTCTGCGAACTTTTTCGATGGCCAGCATTTCGTGCTGAAAGGCGGCTCTGCGCGAACGGCTGCGCCGCTGTTGCGGCGATCGTTCCGCAACTGGTTTCAGCCGCATTATCAGTATGCCTACACGGGATTCCGCTGCGTTTCGAATCCGGAGAATGGAGGAAAGACGTGCTGACCGGCGCAGCTCTGGCGACAGCACCGAACGAGTTCGCGTTACTGGTGCGCGAGGGCCTGGCTCGCGAAGGTCAGAAACAATTACCCTCAAAATTTTTCTACGACCAGCTCGGCTCCGCCCTTTTCGACGTGATTTGCCTCCTGCCGGAGTACGGCTTGACTCGCGCAGAAGAGCGCATCCTGTCGCGCCACGCTCACGACATTGTACGATCCTTGCCTCAACCAATTGCAGTGGCGGAGCTGGGCAGCGGCAGCGGCAAGAAGACTCGTCTGATTCTGGAAGCGTTGTGCCGCCACCATACCATCTCGTATTATCCGATCGAAATATCGGCTGCGGCTCTGGCCACGTGTGAGCGCGAATTGAACGACATGCGCTGCATCAGTATTGTCGGTCTCGAGCGCGAATATCTGGATGGCCTTTTGGAGGTTGCGGCGCGCCGGCGCGAGGGCCAACACCTTTTGGTTTTATTCCTCGGCAGCACCATCGGAAATTTTGATGGCCAAGCAAGCAGTGGCTTTTTACAACAACTCCGGCGAATCCTGTTCAAAGGTGATTTTCTCCTGCTGGGGGCGGATCTCGAGAAACGCGTGGAAACGATGTTAGCGGCCTACGGCGATCCCCTCGGGGTGACCGCGGCCTTTAATCTGAACATCCTGGCAAGGATAAATCGGGAACTCGGCGCGGACTTCCGTCTCGAGCGCTTTTCTCACCAAGCCGTTTTCAATGAAGAGACGCGCAGCATTGAGATGCATCTTCGTTCGCGAAACACACAAACCGTCCGCATCCCGGGAGCGGGCTTGGTTGTGGAATTCGCGCCAGACGAAACCATCTGGACCGAGAGTTCCCATAAATTTTCGATGAACGAATTGCGAGCCGTAGCCGAATCCTCAGGCTTCCGTCCTGCCGGGACCTGGCTGGATAGCGACTGGCCGTTTGCCGAAAACTTGTGGGTCGCTGCTTAACTCCATCAACCGAGATCCAATAACTAACTAATGCAGTTCTGCAAGTGTAGCCGCAGATCGCTGTCATCCGAAGGCGAGTTCCTCGCTGGTGTGTAACGTCCAGGCGGCTACGACCGTAAATTTTGCATGATTGATGCCTGAGAGGTAACACCGCAAGTACTATTTAGTTTGGGACTTCGCGAGGAGCCGTAGCCCAAACGCGGCCACTGGCCACGCCGTCAAGTAGGGGAAACACCCCGGAATTTAGTTGATAAGCTTGTTATTTACAGTCAGTTACACATTCGGGTGGCTGCCTCGGCCAGACCGTCCGTTCTTCGTTGCACTCAAAACGTTGGTAACTGTCCCACTGGAACGTATGAACGGGTGTGTCACGGCTGCTCCGAACCCGTCCCTTCGTCCAGTTGTCCCGGCATCCTGTACCGAGTTAACTCTGTGGTAGGACCGAATATTGGCGGAGGCGGGTGTATTCGTGCTGCGCGGTCGGCATCTGGCTTCGAACCATGGACGCGAAGGTTCGGGGCGGCCGGGAGCGCAACGGCGCTCTGCCACTGAGGTCATTTGTACGGAGTTTTTCGAAGGAATTGGAAGTTGCCGATGAGAAAAACCATTCGAAAACAACGCGGTTTCACCCTGATCGAATCTGTCACGGTGATCGGAATCATGATGGTGCTTATGGGCATGGCCATCATCCAGAGTTTCGGAACGCTGGAATCGTACCAGGCGAATTCGGCGCAAGACGTGGTGGTGAGCCAACTGCGTGTGGCGCGCCAATTGTCGATCAGCCAACGGCGCGTGGTACAGATCTGGATTGATAGCACGGCGGAAAGCAACGGCCGCTTCTACGTTAAATATCAAGTGCAACCTGCTCCGGGATCGAAAGAAGTCGCGGGGACGGTCGTAGGTGTTCCGTTGCCGGCGGCGGCGCAAATCATGCTGGAAACCGGTGTCCCGGATACCCCAATGAATTTTGGAAACAACGCGGCCGTGTATATCGGCAATCCCCCGATCGCCGGCGGACCGCCGATCATGCAGTTCAATCCGACCGGCACCTTCACCGATAGCACCGGAACCAATTTGTTATACGGCACCGTGTTTATCGGCATACCGAACAAAGTTAACACCGCGCGAGCCGTCACCATCATGGGTGGAACTGGCCGCGTCCGGGCTTACACCTACATCGGTGGCACGCCTGCTTGGGAAGAATAGGGAGAGCCGCTCATGAGTCCAGCCAACCATAAACGCAAACAACGAGGCTTCACTCTTCTGGAAACCATGATCGCCGCGGCGATTTTGAGTTTCGGAATTCTCTCGCTGGCTTCCTTCTACTCACAAGGCCTGCAGAACTCCAATCGCGTGGAGATCCAGTACATCGCCAATCAGAAAGCACAGGAGGCGATGGAATCGATCTTCGAAGCGCGCGATACCCAGTTGCTCAGTTTTGCTCAGATCAACAACGTCAGTAATGGTGGCGTCTTCCTGAATGGACCGCAGCCGTTGTTGGCTCCGGGTCCCGACGGTATCGTGGGCACTGCCGACGATCTCACCAACAGTCCGGACGTCATTATCACCGGCCCAGGCCCCGACGGCATTTTGGGAACCGCGGACGACACCTACATTCCTTTGAATCCCTGGATGACCCGAACGATCACGATCACACCTTTGGTCAATTACCCAAATATGGTTCAGGTGCAGATCACCATTAACTACAACTACCAAGGGCAGAACGCGCAGGTACAGCTGGTGACGTACATCTCGTCGTATTCGTGAGGCACTTCATGGCAGCGATGACAAAACGGAAACGGGCGGGCTTCACGTTGATCGAACTGATGATCGCGATGGGTGTAACCATGGTGTTGCTCTATGCCGCGGTAATGGCCTTCCGCGATGCCTCACGCTCCAACCAGTTGGTTACCTTGAATGCCGACATGGCCGACAATTTGCGCTCGGCATTGAACATGATTCAGACCGACCTACAGCAGGCAGGCTCGGGACTTCCGACGGGCGGGATCCCCATCCCATTTACGTCTAATAATTCTTCAACCGCTCCTTGCGGCACCACCCCCGCAATCAATCGCCCCATACTTGGCGGCACCACCACCTTTCCTCCGTGCAATTCGACTTTACCCTCAGTGGAACCCGGTAGCGAGCTGGGGCCGCCGATTACCGCGCCGGATGCCACCACTGGGACAGTTGCCAATCCCAACAGCATAACGGACGAGATTACCGTAATGTATGCCGACAATCTGGGGTTGGACTCCCGGCCCATTAATGCGACGGCCACGGCCAGTCCGGCGAATCCTGGTTGCCCTAATGGTAAGTTGACCCTCTCCGGAACGACCCTCACTGCGGTTTTTGATGGCACTACGCTGAATTCCAGTGGCGGCTACAACTGCGTCAATTTCGTGCAAAACGGCATCACCATCAATGTCGGTGACCTGATCATGTTCAGCAATTCGTATGGCGAAGCGCTGCTGGCAGTCACCGGTGTCAGCGGTCAAACCCTCACATTCGCGAAGGGTGATCCATTTGGCCTGAATGGCCGCAGCGAAGCCGGAGGGACGATCAATTATCTCCAAACTAACGGCTGCGGCGGCACCAACGCCTGTTTTGCCAATACCTCCGCGACCCGAGTTTGGATGATCAGCTACTACCTGGACAATGTTTCCAGTCCGCCTTACGTTCGCCTGGTCCGCCAAATAGGTTTGAATGCGGGTACCCCAGTGGGCGAAACCCTGGAAAATCTTCAATTCACCTATAACTTTGTTGACGGCATAAACAATCCTGCAGGCCAAGCGACCGTGCCGGCTGGCGATTCGGAATCGGAAATCATGTTGGTGAACGTGTATCTGGCGGCGCGTGCTAGCTACCAGGAGCACGCCGGCCTCACCAACTTCTACGGACGAGACAATCTGATGACCCAGGTCAGTATCCGGAGTAACGCGTACACCAATCAGTACTAGCTTAGAGGAGCATGCGATGAACACGAAATTGTTCAAAAAATCCAAGCGTTTTCGAAAAGACGCCGGTATTGCGCTCCTCACCACGCTCATGCTGCTCTTCCTCATGAGCAGCTTGCTGGTGGGTTTTGCCGTGCTGCTAATTTCCAACCAGCAATTGGCGGGCGCGAATAACGATCAGGTGGTGGCGTTCTATGCCGCGGAAGCCGGTATGGAGAAGATGACCGCCGACTTGGGAAGTTTGTTTGGTCAAACCTATTCGCCCAGCATCTCCCAGGTTACTGGGTTGGAAACCAGCCCGTACGGCCCTCCGGTTTCCACCCTGTTTCCGAATGAGTCGGTCAGCTATGTTACCGGTGACGGCACTCCCGCCTACACCATCACTCCGGTAGCAGTGGACAGCAACGGCAACCCTGCGCCGACGATTACCACCGTAAAGTCCGGCCCCTATCAGGGAATGACCGCCATGGCCACGGAATATACCTTGTCGGTCAACGCTCGGACCAGCACCGGGCGGGAAGTGAATCTTATCCGCACCACCCAGACGATTGGTATTCCGATGTATCAGTTCGGAGTCTTTTGCGGCAATGACTGTGACTTCTTCCCGGGGCCGCCCTTCAGCTTCGGTGGGCGCACGCACGCCAATGGAAACATCTGGCTGGCCACCCAAGGGTCGCTGACGCTCTCCGATAAAGTGGACGCTTACGAAGACATCCTCCGCACCACACTGGAGAACGGCTTCTCCACAGCAACCTATAACAGCCCGGTCTATGTGACCACTGACCCGGGCACCGGAAACGTTCGGCAACTGGCGATGACCGAGGGCAGCCTCAACGCGACAATTCCGCCCTTCACCGCGGTTTCCTGCAACACCAACTGGCAGACCATTTCCCAGACCGATTACAATTTGAACCTGCGCAACGGTAAAGGCAGCCAATGCCCGCAGTATCAAACCGGCGCTAGTCTCTTGAACTTGGGCATCGTCACTCTTGGCAATGGCTTGACGCAAAATATCGATGTGATTCGCAGGCCGGTTGCCGGAGAATCCGCGGCGGTTACCAACGAGCGCTTCTTCGCACAAGCCAGTTTGAGGATTCTGCTTTCCGACAATTCCACAGACATCACCAGCCTGCCTTGCGTCAGCGCAGGAGCGCCGTTTGATCTGAGCTATCTCGCTACGCCACCGGGCGTCAACGGTGCCAATTGGCTGGCTTCCTCGTATGCGCCTCTGGTGCAGTTAACAAACAAACTGATTGCCAACGGAGTTCCGTTAATTCCGCTGCCGGCTTCCGATTCCACCGGCGGCGGCGCCTATAATTCGGTAGATGGCTACTGGATGCCAGCTTCCACCGGCACTCCTGGCAATACTAACTTCTTCCCCATCGTCAAGGGCTTTCTCAAGATCGATATACAGGCCGCTCCTTATCCAACTGCCTGCTCCAGCGGCGATGAAACCGACGTGACCATAGAAGTGCTCGGCCTCGGCTATATCGGCCGCAACATCAATCCGATCCCGCAGTCTCTGGACGGGGTAAATCTAAATCCCCTGTGGTACTTCACCACGACCGGCGCCCAAGCCAATCTAATGCAGGCTGGAACTGCGCCGTCCCTCCCCTCTCTCAACACCACGACTGCTCTTGGATATCAGAACAGCACCACCACCCCGGGGGCCGCGACCGCAAATTTCGCGGCCTCGTCGGTTTCAACGGTGGGAACGCCGCTGGCCTGTCCCGAGCCACATCCCAACGCCATCATTCGTCTGGCGCGCATTCGTGACAATCCTTCGTCGGTCTACTACAACACCGGCATACGCAAGACCACAAGTCCAACGAATTATCCGTACCAGTCGCAGGTACAGGAAGCCTGCGGCGTGGCTAGTGCTGGCGTGTTGGCTCAGACCCGCAGCGGAGTCTCCACCGGCGGAGTCTATGGCACCGCGTCCACCTGGCTGCCGCAGACCTACGACACCTGGAACAACACGCTGTTTGATCCTCGCGAAGGCGAACTTCGCGATACTGCTTCGTCCACGCTGACTCCAGCGCTTCCGACCCTGAATGGCACCATGCACTATATCGAACTCGATGCCAACAACCTCGCCCGCTGGTTTGGTGGTGCCATCGGTTCATCCGGCCCGCTCACCAAGGATCCCGTGGTGGCTCCGGACAACTTTGTCGTGTACATTTCGGACCGTCGCGGTAACTACGACAATGGCCTGACTTTTGCCGCAACGGGCAACTGGCCACCCACCTCTCCCACCGGCAATGAAACCGGCGAATATGGTTGGAACGATTTGGTCAATTCCAGCGCTAGCGCCACTGGATGCCCGGACAACATTCTGGAAACAGGAGAGAACGTGGACACACCTGCTCCTGCTCCAGCCCTCCCCTTCACCTATGGCGCCAACGCCAAGTACATCCACGCTATGGGATTGGGTACGTCAACCTCTAGTCAAACAATACTCAACCCCGGACAATACGGCATCTTCTCTACCTTGGCCACGGCAGGTGCTGTGACCGGCACGAGCACCACGTGCACGACCGTACCGACATACTCCAACACTGCTAACAGCGATGGCGTCTGGCCCATGATGGTGGCCGGCGTGGCCAATGCGGCGCGTGAGAATCCACCGCTCTTCTTCCGCCGCGTCATAAAGCTCGTCAACGGTAGCAATTTGTCGGCAGTGGGTACCTGTCCCACAGGAGTGAGCTGCGGTTTGACCATCGCGATGGAAAATCCGGCGTACATTCAGGGCGACTACAACGCCAACATTGGTGGCGCTGGATGGGGCAGTGCGGAGACCCCAGCATCCCTGGCAGCAGACGCGGTCACGCTGCTTTCCGACCAATGGAACGATGCGAACTCTTTCGCCAGCCCCTATTCCACGGCGTTGCGGAACGGAACTACTTCCTGGTATCGCCTGGCCATCCTGGCTGGCGCGACCGTTCCATTCCCGCAGCCCACGTTTGGCGGTGTCTCGGCAGACTACGGCACTGACGGCGGGGTCCACAACTTCCTGCGGTATATCGAAGCGTGGGGCGGCACTCTGGAATACGATGGTTCGATCGTGGACATGTACACCAGCCGGCAAGCCAACGGCACCTTTAAGTGCTGCAATACCGTGTATAGCCCGCCGACTCGCGGCTACACCTTTGACAACAACTTCCTGAACCCAACATTGCTGCCCCCGCGCACCCCATTGTTCCGGACCGTGAGTACGACCGGGTGGACGCGCGTAATGGCGCCTCAGAACAACACCTACAAATAAAGACTGCTCTCGTCGCTATCTCCAAACGTCCCGGTCTTTGGCCGGGACGTTTGCTTTTTAGGGCCGCATCGTCCACTGCCCGTCAGGAGCCCGGGGTTGCGCGGTATTCCCCTGTTCGTGATACCTTGAAGGAATCGCACGATCGGGAGCCGGTGCGGGCTACCATATGAATCCCATCGAGACGCTCAGTCTGGTACTGGGGACCGGATTTTCCTCCGGACTGAACCTTTACGCGACGGTCGCCACTCTAGGGCTACTGGAACGCTTCGGCGTGATTCATCTGCCTGAGAAACTACAGGTGCTATCGCATCCGCTGGTGCTTAGCCTAGCCCTGACGCTGTATATCGTGGAGTTCCTGGCAGACAAGGTGCCCTACATCGATTCCATCTGGCAGGCGGTGCATACGTTTATTCGCCCTCCTGCGGCGGCCTTGCTGGCGTTCGCCGTGACCGCATCGGCAGCGGAGCCTTGGCGCTGGGCTGCGGCTCTGCTGGCCGGAAGCATCGCGCTGACTTCGCACGGCACGAAAGCGAGCGCGCGCGCGGCGGCGAATATGTCTCCCGAGCCGTTGAGCAACTGGGCGTTGAGTTTTGGTGAAGATTTATTAGCGGTATGGGTGACCTGGTTCGCCACCGCCCATCCCACGCTGGCGATCATCGTGGTGGTGATCCTGGTGATCGCATCGCTGTTCCTGCTGTATCACCTGTTCCGCTTTTTGCGCCGGACGTTCCGCAAGCTCGCTGAAGCCTAAGAATTTGCACGATAACCGGTATTTGTCGTTACGGTTTGGCCTTCCAAGCTTAAAAAACGATGCACGTCATTTCGAACGGAGTCTGCGCAGTGAGAAATCCCTCTTCGCCTGTGCATTTGGCTTAAGAGCATCGCGGAAGGCGCGATGATATTACTTCACGTACTTTGCCAGCCAGTTCAGAAACGTGCTGTACCACAACTGGGCGTTCAGCGGCTTCAAAACCCAGTGCCCTTCATCGGGGAAAATCAGCAGCTCGGAAGGCACGCCTTGCCGTTGTAAAGTGCTGAAGAATTCCAACGACTGGGTGTAGGGGACGCGATAGTCACGCTCACCCGCAATCACCAGAGTGGGCGTTTTGTACTTCCCGAGGTTCGCCGCATAGGTCGATGGCGCCCACTTCTTGTAGTTTTCTGGCGCGCCCCACGGTGTGCCTTGCAGGTCGTGCTCTTCGAACCACAATTCCTCGGTCGCATACATGGACACTTTGTCGTAAACGCCGGCGTGGCTGATGATGGCCTTAAAGATATCAGTGTGCGTAGCCAGCCAGTCGGCCATGTATCCGCCATAGGAGCCGCCGGCCGCGGCCAAGCGGGACTTATCGATGAACGGGTACTTCGCAAGCGCGGCATCAGTGCCCTTCATGATGTCAACGTACGGCTTGCCGCCCCAGTCGTTGGTGATTTCATCCGTGAATTTCTGGCCATACCCGGTGGAACCGCGGCGATTGATCATCAGGATGACGTATCCCGCCGCGGCGAAAACCTGCGGATTCCAGCGATAGCCCCAGGCATCGGACCACATCGTTTGCGGGCCACCGTGGAGCAGATCCAGCATTGGATATTTTTGTGATGCGTTGAAATTCGGCGGGCGGATCAGCATGGCTTCCACTTTTGTGCCCTCGGCGCCCTCGAACCAGAATTTCTCCGGCTCGTTCATTTCCACGTTTGCCAGAGTGGCTTCATTCATGTGCGTCAGTTGCTTCAGCCCGCTGCCGTCTGCGGCGGAGAGAAACAACTCGCTGGGCAACGTCAGGCTGGTACGGGCGGTCAACAGCGTTTTGCCGTCGCCGCTGAACTCAAATTCGGCATTGAAACCGTCGAGAATCTTTTTCGGGGTTGCGCCGGCGTGCGCCTCCATCTCGTAAACCGGTTGCAGGGTTTCGTTCTCCGCAAGGAAATAAATGCTCTTGCTGTCCGGCGACCAGGCCAGCTCCATCGCGCTGCGGTCGAAATTCTCAGACAGATTTTCGCTCTTGCCGGCCTGGCGATCGTACAGCATCACTCGCCACCGGTCGGATTCATACCCGGCTGTGAGTTGCGCGTGATAAGCGATGTAGCGTCCATCCGGCGAATAGACCGGGTTGCCGTCAAATCCGGGCTGCGTGGTGATTCGCTTCGATTCCCCTCCGGCCACCGGCACCACGAACAAGTCGCCATTCGTGCTGATCGCTTCCACCTTGTCGGTAACCGCGGTGTAACAAATCTCTTTGCCATCCGGCGAAAAATTGAAATCGCTGGTTTCGCTGCGCTGATCCGGCGGCACGTCGTAATCCGCTCCCGGCGTTAAATCGCGCGCCGCGGTGCTGCCGTCCACCGGAATCACAAATAAGTGGCTGCGCTTGCCGTCCGACCAGTGATCCCAATGGCGGTACAGCAGATGATCGTAAAGCCGCGCTTTGACTTTGTTCTTTTCCTTTTCCTGATCGCGCTTGGCGTTGCATGCATCGTCCTTGCAATCGGGATACACCGACGAAGTAAACGAAATGGCCTTGCCGTCGGGCGACCAGTGAAAAAGGTCGGCGCCGGTGGAGAGTTGCGTCAGTTTTTTTGCTTCGCCCCCCTTCATGGAGAGCAGGTAAACCTGAGGATTGTCATCGCGGGCGGAGATGAAAGCCAGCGTTTTTCCATCGGGAGACCATTCGGGCGAATTGTCGTGGCCGCCCTGGCTGACCTGCTGCGGATCGCCGCCGGACGTGCTGACGATCCACACATTGCTTACATTTCGATTGGCGTCCATATCCGGAGTGGACACGGAGAAGGCGGCCCACTTGCCATCACTGGAGATGGTCGCACCGCTGACGCGATGCAGCTTCATCATCACATCGAATGTCATGGGATGTTTAGCGCCGGTTTGCGCCCGGAGAGAAACGCCGAACGTGAGCGAGACAAACAACAGGCCAACGCCAATCGATCGTGTGTTCATCAGTGTCCCCTTCTTGTCGCGGGAGAGATCGGCTTTCAAAACAGTTGATGATGCCACGATTCCGCAAATCCTGCCAACGGGTTTGAGGTTACGCGGCCTTTCCTGTGCGGGCTCCGTGCCTCTTCACGAATATCCAGTTTAGAAATGCGATCGCACACGTCGTGCCTACGACATAGAATTCGCCTTTACCCATTTGCGTGAGCAGCACTACCGAAAACGCCAGCGCAAGCGTTGCGAACAGGTACGGCACGGGAAGTTGAAACTGCGCTTTTCCGTCATGCCGCTGGCGCAGGATCGGCACGGCCAAGGCCATCGCACCATACACCGCCAGCCGCGACACCGCGGAGAGCGTGGCGTTCCATTGAAAATTTCCAATTGCGGCGAACGCGAACACGATTATCGCGTACAGCAGGACCGACGCGTATGGCGTACGATATTTGGGGTGAATCGCCGCCAAGAATCGAGGGAAGTCGCCATGCTCGGCCAACGCAAAAGTAATGCGCGGCGAATGCAGCAGGTTCGCGCTGAGATAGCCGTAGCCGGAAAATAGCGCGGCCAGCGCCATCGCGGTTGCTCCTGTTGGTCCCAGAAAGCGCCGCGCGGCGTCGGAGAGCGGCCGGACCGAACTGGCTGCGCCGGGAAGCGTGGCGATAGTCACGAATTGCACGGTGGTGTAAATCACGGAGACGGCGACCAGCGCAAGCAGTAGAGCGATGGGCGTGTCGCGCTCGGGATTGGTGCTTTCGCCGCCAACGAAGAGCGCGCCTTCGAATCCCCCGTACCCGTACACCAGAAGAAGGATGGCGTCGAACCAGCGACGGGCGGAGATTGCCGGCACAGACATTGGCACCCGTATCTCCGGCCGAAACAGCAAAACCAGCAAGCCCGCCACAACGAAGAACACTAGGAAGGTGACCTTTATCGCCGCGAAAACGTTACTGACATTTTTTCCGGACTTGACCCCGATGTAATTGAAGAACGCCAGGTGACCCAGCAACACCGCCAGCACCAGCAGTTCGCCACGGCGCGTCCCCACCCCGGGAACAAATTGCGCCAGGTACGAACAGAACAGATCCGACACCGCTGCCGGTGCGGCAATTCGCGTCAGCCAAGTCAACCACGCGACCAACAGCCCCGCAAATCGCCCCAGTGCATCGCGCGCATATAGATAAAGTCCGCCGGTTTCGTCATAGCGAGACGAAACTTCCGCGATGCATCCCGCGATGATCAGGATGCCGGCACCCGCACCGAGGCAACTGAGTGGACTGAGCGCGCCGAGTCTTGCGGCCAGCAGCGATGGCAAACCGAAAATGCCGCCACCGATGATGGAGTTGACCATCAAGGCGATCAAACTCCAACGGCCAATGGTGCGAACTAATGCGTGCGACGGGTCCGTTGCGCGCGGAAGGCTCATCTCTCCGGATTGTTGCCTGCCAAAGGAACTGGCGGGGCCTTCATCTTGGTGATCTCAGAGAGGAGGTCAGTTTTTCCGCTGAGCGGTTCGAGATGGGGATAGCGTTCCCCACCGTGGTAGTCGACTTTATAAGAACGATAAAAGTCGCCATTTTCCACCAGCAATTCGATGGGTTCCGTGCCGGTTTTCGCGCGGGCGATGGCATCGCGCAAAATGTCTGGGCTCCACTTGCGCCCATTTACCGCTACCAAGCGCATCCCCGCAGCGATTCCCGCATCCGCGGCGGGCGATCCGGGAACCGCGTCCAAAATGTGGCCGCCGTCGTCCCCACCTGGCGGATGAAGCAGCAGCCCGAGCGAATATTGAAATTCGATCGCCTGATTTACTCCTTCATCGATTCGCTCAAACTCGTTTGGAGTATCGGTAAATACCAGCTTCCACCCGCTGTTTTCGATTCCGCCCAGCGGCGCGCCGGGACCATGCGCATCCAATCGCGTGGTGAAAAAAGTGCGCCAGTCGTAAGGCGTAACTTGATTCATCGCCGCTACGACATCATCGAAGGTATACGGCACGACCTTCGGCGGAGTATCCGGGCCTCCCTCGAAACTTCGGCAGAAATCATCCAATGATTTCTTGCCATCGGTCTGTTTGCGAATGATGGTATCGGCTTCCAGCCAGATCAGCGTGCCCTCATCGTAATAATCCACCCCGCGGCGCAACGAAGATCCTTCCGCAGGCGCGCCATACAGAATTTGCGCGGCAATCGCCGTATCTTCCAAATTGCGCCAGGCCCGCCCGGGACGATCATTCAAATACGCGGCGATGGAAGCGAGCGATTCCCGGAACAAACCGAGCGGCGTCAGCCCGGAGCGCGCCGAAAGAATCACGCCGTAATATTGCGTGAGTCCTTCGTATACCCACAGCAGGTCGCCTTTCATCGGCATCTGGTAGTCGGTTGTGGCGAGTCCTGCTGGACGGCGGTATTTGCCATTCCACGAGTGCGTGAATTCGTGAGGGAGAAGATCGGAAGATTCAAATAGCTCCGGATCGGTGAAGTACGCTTCTTCCGTGCGATCGTCGCTGGATTCGTGATGCTCCACTCCGTTCGGCGGCATGCGGTCGCTCAGCGTCAACAGGAAATCATAGCGTCGATAGTGCCGCGCTCCGAACAACGCGCCGGATTCCGCGACTAATTGACGAAGATGCTGCACTTCCGTCGGTGTTGCCTGCAGCGCCGTTAAGCTATCGGCTGCAACGTGGAGCGTGTGCGGCGGTGATTGTCCCGGCGACAAGTCAATATCGCGGAAATTTGCACCGGTGATTACCGGCGAATCGATTACCGTGTTCAACGGCGCGGGTGCGAATTCAATCAGGTCCGAAGATTCCCGGGCAACCGGCAATGCGGTGCCATATTTCCAGCCCGCAGGCAGGCGCAAAGTGGCCACATAGGTGAGATCGGCCGGTTTCGACCCCTGCGGATACAGCGTCAACATGTACCAATTCAAGACCGCCAGCTTTGCCGTTGCGGACGGGGACTCTCGCGTACTGCTGGTGTCCGCAGGGGAAAGATAGTCATAGGACACATCCAGGGTTTTCACGCCAGCGGGCACGTCCAGGTGAAACGCGAACATGTCTACGTCGTCGCGCAGCCAGCGAATTTGTTTACCATCCGCGCTGATTTTCAATCCCACGAAGTCCATGATAGGACCGCCGGGAGAATGCTCCCCCGGTATCCATTTCGGATACACCAACGTGAGCGGGCCGGGATTTACTGGAAGTGTCAGCTTGGCGTGGAAAATATACTGGGCCGCGTCTCGTAGATCAACATCCAGGTGGGCTGGATTCTGTGCCGTTTGCGCCGAAATTATGCCGCCACTGAAGACCCCGGAAACAACTAAGAAGCGCAAGAAATTAGAATGAATCCGTGGTATCAAAGAACACTCCTTCGAATCCGCGAAAGCGTATCACAGTTGTGTTTGCTAAGTTGCGAAAGCGGCCAACTTGGCTGCAAACTCTGCCCCGCGAAAAGCCGCCATTTCCGGCGCTTCTGCTACAATTTTCTTATGAGTTCGGTCACGGATAAGTCTTCTTCTCTTTTCTCGCGTAATCTCCGAAAACATTATCCCATCGCAGTCAGCGGCGACGGCTGCTGGATTACGGATGCGCAAGGCCGCCGCTACCTCGACGCGTCCGGCCAGGCTGCGGTGGTGAGTATCGGACACGGGGTACAGGAGATTGGGCGCGCCATGGCGGAGCAGGCTAGCCGGATCGCCTTCGCGCACACGACGCAGTTTCACTCCGAACCGGCGGAGAAACTGGCGGCTCGAGTGCTGGAGATTGCTCCGCGGAATTTCCGCAATGGTGGGCGCGTCTATTTCGTTTCGGGCGGTTCGGAAGCTACGGAAACTGCGATCAAATTGGCGCGCCAATATTTTTTGGAAAGCAATCAGCCTTCTCGTTATCGTGTTCTTGCGCGCAGGCAGAGCTACCACGGAAGCACGCTGGGCGCGATGTCCGTGAGCGGAAATGTTGCCCGCCGCGCGCCGTATGCCCCGATGATTGCGGAATGGGGTCACGTGGCGCCGTGTTTCTGCTATCACTGCCCATTTGATAAAACTTATCCCGAATGCAATCTGGCTTGTGCCGACGATCTCGACACATTTTTGCGCGGGAATGACGCATCCGCTGTTGCGGCATTCGTGTTTGAACCGGTAGTAGGAGCAACGCTAGGCGCTGCACCCGCTGTGGATGGCTACACCGCACGCATCGCGGAAATTTGCCGCCAACATGGAATCTTGCTGATTGCCGATGAAGTGATGACCGGAATGGGCCGCACAGGCAAACCATTTGCCAGCGAGCACTGGGGACTGGAGCCGGACATTATTCTTACCGGGAAGGGAATCGCCAGCGGTTATGCGCCGTTAGGGGCGGTGTTGGTTTTGCCGCGCGTGGTGGAAGCGTTTGAACGGGGTACAGCCGCATTTATGCACGGGTTCACCTACCAGGCGCATCCAGTAGCCACTGCCGCGGGCAATGCCGTCTTCGATTATTTGGAAGCGCACAAATTGTTTGAACGTGTTACTCCTGCGGGCGAAACGTTGCGCAAGTCCCTGGCTATTCTGGAAAACCACCGTCATGTCGGCCAAGTGCGCGGATTGGGGCTGCTGCGAGGCGTGGAATTCGTGAAAGACAAGGCCACCCACGAGCCGTTTCCGAAAGAGGCTGGCATCGCCGAAAAAATCCGCCAGGCTGCGCTCGAGAAAAACATTCTGTTGTACCCGGGCCAGGGGTGCGTTGACGGCGTGCGCGGCGACCATGTTCTGCTGGCGCCCCCGTTCATCATCAAACCCGAAGAATGCCAACTCATTGCAGATGCGTTGCAATATGCGCTAGGCAAAGTCTTTTCTTCGTGATTAAGTTAAACTATTCGAGTTAACACGATTTAATTCCTTTCATACGCCTTCGGGGGAAATTCATGCGCCATTTCTTGCACTTAACCGCGATCCTTGGTGCCTTGCTGCTGGGCAGCGCTTGTGTCGCCCAGGAGAAAAGCGCAGCAAAGCCACGCGCCCGCGATTTGGGCGTGCCGTTCGATGGCACACCGGGCCCGTTGAACGCCATCACCGATGTGTCCGGCGTGACCGTTGGCCATACCACGTTGATTTCCGGCGAAGGCAAGCTGGTTGTCGGGCAAGGTCCGGTGCGAACCGGCGTGACCGCGGTCTTCCCGCGTGGCAAAGACGCGAATGACCTTGGTGTATTCGCGGGTTGGTGGTCGCTGAATGGCAATGGCGAAATGACCGGCACGACCTGGGTGGAAGAATCCGGCATTCTCACCGGCCCCGTGATGATTACCAATACGCATAGCGTGGGCGTGGTGCGCGATGCCGTCATCCAATGGACCGTGGCGCACCGGAAAGTTGGGTCGGATGACGATTGGTGGTCGCTGCCGGTAGTGGCGGAAACCTGGGACGGCTGGCTGAACGATATTAATGGCTTTCACGTGAAGCCGGAGCACGTATTTCACGCGCTGGACACGTCGCACGGTGGGCCGGTAGAAGAAGGTGCTGTTGGCGGCGGGACTGGAATGATCTGCAACGGATTCAAGGGCGGGATTGGCACGTCGTCGCGCAAATTATCCGATAAGGACGGCGGATACACCGTGGGCGTGTTGGTGCAGTGCAATTACGGCCGGCGACAGACTTTTCGCGTGGCGGGGATTCCGGTTGGACGCGAAATTCCGGGCGAGGATCCGTATGCATTTCTGCCCAGAGACATTGACGAACGGGGCTCGATTATCGTCATCGTAGCGACGGACGCGCCACTACTTCCGCACCAGTTGAAGCGCCTGGCCCGCCGCGTGTCTTTGGGATTGGGACGCGACGGCAGCATTTCGGGCAATGGCTCCGGCGATATTTTCATCGCCTTCTCCACTGCGAATTCGGGAGCGGCCACTCCGGATCATGTGGTTGATCTGAAAATGTTGCCAAACGATCAGATGAATCCGTTGTTCGAGGCGACGGTGGAAGCGACCGAGGAGTCAGTTATCAATGCGATGGTCGCGGCAACTTCGATGACGGGGATTGATAACCACCACGTTGATGCGTTGCCACACGACCGGTTGCGCGCGGTGTTGAAGAAGTACAATCGCCTGAATCCGTGAGGGACTGAAGAGGAGGGAGGAAGAGAGATTCCTCGCTTCGCTCGGAATGACGGATTTTTCTACTGTGACAAGGACATGTGTAGACAGATTCGTGGTCGGCTTCTACTCAGAGGGCCAGTGGCGTGGTTTTGCGTGGGGGATTGAAGAAGGGCAGAGGCACGATCTTCGCTGACACGGTTTTACGCACCGCTTCGACGGTCAATTCCATGCTCAGTGTCGCGCCGAGTGTTGCACTCTCCCGGCTGATGGAAGCCAATGCGATCATGCGTTTCAGCGTTGGCGACCACGTGGTGGAGGTGGCCTTACCGACTTGCCGGCCTCCTCGATAAACGGGAACCGCAACGCGAGACGCAGTCGACGACACTTGCGGGGCCATGCCAATTTTTTCGTAGAGCGCTTCGACCTCGCTCCAATTAATCTCCAGGCCAACTAGCGAACGCTCCGGACCTCCGCCTTTGGCTTCTTGCGCAAGAGCATCGCGCCCGACGAAAGTTTCCTTTTTCAGATCGACCAGCTTGGCCAGACCGATTTCGCCAGGGGAATATTTCTGCTGGTCGATAATCGCGCGCTTGCTGGAAATATAATCGACCTCAATCAGGATCAGGCCCGCTTCAATGCGAGCGATATCCAGCGCCACCATTCCGGCAGGATGGATGTCGAACGGCCGGCCCTTGACCATTAATTCGTCAAACACTTTGACGGCGTCCTTCCAGTTCACCCAGATTTCGTAGCCGAGGTCCCCGGTGTAGCCGGTGCGGGAAATGTCCACCGGCACGCCGCCGATTTTGCCATGTGTGACGCGAAAGTATTTCAACGCGGCGATGCTGGCATCGGCCACAGCGTGCAACAGTTTTCCGCTGGTCGGGCCTTGAAGCGCCAGAGCCGCCACTTTCTCTGAAATGTCTTCGATCTCAACGTCGAGGCCCAACGCGTTTTGGCGAAACCACCGCAGGCTGGGATCGGCGGCGGTCCAGCGATATTCCTGTTCACCCAGGCGCGTGATGGTGCCATCGTCAATCACTTTGCCCTCGGGATCACACCAGCAGCAGTAAATGACCTGATCCACAGCGACTTTATGGATGTCCCGGCTGATCACGCGATTCACCAGTTTCGTCGCGTCGCGCCCGGAAATGTAATACTTGAACAGCGGAGTGATATCGATCAGCCCGGAAGAATTGCGGATGGCATTGTACTCGTGTTCGTGCGTCATTTCGTACGCACCAACCGTGTAGTAGCCCGACCATTCCTTAAAATTCAGGCTCTCGCACAAGGCGAGGGTTCTCTCGTGGAAGGCGGTTCCGACGGGCACAATTCCTCCGGTTCTCCAGGGCAAAACGCGTGCGATGAATTGATAGCGAATTATAGGTTCGATCTTGCCGTGTCCGCAAGGTTACTGTTCCAAAAAATTGCGTAATCATTCGTAGTAACCTTGAGAAGCGCACGCGCTGCCATTAGAATGATTGGTTCTTCAGCGCGTCCAGGTTTCCTCGTCAACGTGGAGTCATAACGAAATGCCTCAGTCGTACGATGTGGTGGTCATCGGAGGCGGTCACAACGGTCTGGTGAACGCCGCATACCTGGCGAAGGCCGGGAAAAAAGTGTTGGTGCTGGAGCGGCGGCACGTTCTCGGGGGAGCGGCGGTGACCGAGGAGATCGTGCCGGGGTTTCTTTTCTCCGAATGTTCCTACGTAGTGTCGCTGCTGCGACCGGAGATTATCCGCGAGCTGGATTTGCCCCGCCATGGCCTGGAAATTCTTCCCCTCGATGGCACGTTTTCCCCGATGCTGAACGGCGATTATCTGTGGCGCGTGAACGATCACGCCAAAACGCAGCGCGAAATTCGCCGCCATTCGCGATTGGATGCGGAGGCGTACGACGAATTTTCGAAGACGATGACTCCGATGTGCCGGTTCGTGAAGCCGCTGCTGTCCATGATTCCGCCGGACCCGACCACGCTTTATCCCAGAGACCTGCGGCAACTGAATTTCCTGCTGCAACGCTTCCGCGAGCTGTCATCGGAAGAGCGCTACACTCTGATCCAGTTGATGACGATGAGCGCGGCCGATTTTCTGGATCAATGGTTCGAGACTGACGTGTTGAAAGCAACCATGTCGGCTTCCGGCATTATCGGCACGTTTCTGGGCATTCGATCGCCGGGCACAGCTTACGTTTTGCTGCATCATTACATGGGCGAAATCGATGGGGCGTTCCGTTCCTGGGGCTTCAGCCGCGGCGGCACCGGCGGAATTTCGTTGGCCATTGCCGCAGCCGCGAAGGAAGCGGGCGTGGAGATTCGCACCCAGGCGCCGGTCGAGAAAATCCTGGTGAAAAATGGGCGTGCCGCAGGAGTGGCGCTGAAATTTGGCGAAGAAATTTCCTGCAACGTGGTGTCCTCCAGCGTGGATCCGCACCTGACGTTTGAAATTTTCCTCGATTCCAAGGAGTTGCCCGCGGATTTTCTGGACAGTGTGCGGCGGTACAAATTCCGCGGCTCGTCAGGGAAAGTAAACCTGGCGCTGAATGGATTGCCCAATTTCCGGGCCTTACCCGGAGCCGGCGCGCATTTGCGCGGCGCGGTTTCGATTTCGCCGGCCATGGAATACATGGAACGCGCCTACGACGATGCCAAATACGGGCATTTTTCGAAGCGGCCATACATCGACATGGTGATTCCCAGCCTGACGGATCCTTCGGTCGCTCCTCCGGGAAAACATGTGCTGTCGTGTTTCGTGCAATACGCGCCATACAAATTGGCGGAAGGCACGTGGGATGACCAGCGCGAAGCCTTCGGCAATAATGTGATCGACACGATTGCGGAACACGCCCCGAACATCAAAGACCTGATCATTCAGAAGCAGGTTCTCACGCCACTCGATCTGGAACGGGATTTTGGGTTGACCCAGGGCAATATTTTCCAGGGCGAACTTTCGTTGGAGCAGCTTTTCTTTCTGCGGCCCGTAGCAGGTTGGGCGTATTACCGTACTCCAATCGACAACCTGTATATGTGCGGGTCGGCCACGCATCCCGGCGGAGGCATCATGGGCGCGAATGGGCGCATTGCCAGCCAAGTCATCCTAAAGGAATGGAAGAAGGCGAAGGCGGCGAACTGACCATGCCCATCGGACAGAAAGTCGTGCTCATTGGCGGCGGTCATAACGCGCTGATCACCGCATTTTACCTGGCGAAAGGCGGGTTTAAGCCGCTGGTGCTGGAGCGCCGGTTGATGGTGGGCGGCGGAGCGGTCACGGAAGAATTTCATCCGGGGTTCAAGGCCTCGACTCTGGCGCACACGCTGGGTCCGTTGCGAGCCGACGTTGTACGCGAAATGCAGCTCGAAAAATTCAATCTGGAGATTCTGCGGCCCGATCCGCGGGTGTTTGCGCCAGCGCCGGATGGACGAGGATTGCTGTTCTATGAAGACGCCGGCAAAACCGCGGGCGCGATTTCGCATTTTTCGGCGAAGGATGGCGCAAAGTATGTGGAGTTTACCAAGGAACTGGAAAAAGTAGCCGTCGTGTTCAGCCACATCGCGTCGATCACCCCGCCAGGCATCGATAAACCATCGCCGGAAGATTTGTGGAACCTGCTGGTCACCGGACGCGGAATCCGGCACTTGGGCAAAAAGGGCATGCTGGACCTGCTCCGCTGGGGTCCGATGGCGGTGGCGGATTTTGTGGCGGAATTTTTCGAGACCGAACTGCTGCGCGCGGTGATTGCCGCCAGGGGTATCTTCGGGGCCAATCTGGGACCGTGGTCGGCGGGTTCTACCGCGGTGTTGCTGTTACGCGCGGCAGCCGATGCTCATCCGGTTGGTTCAGCCGCATTTCCGCGAGGCGGGTTGGGCGAAGCTTCGCGCGCGCTTGCCGAAGCGGCCAAAAAAGCGGGCGCGGAGATTCGCACCGACGCGGAAGTTTCGCAGATCCGGACGAAAAGCGGCGCGGTGACCGGCGTGGTGTTGGCGAATGGGGAAGAGATCGCCTGCGAAGCGGTGGTTTCCGGCGTGGACCCGAAGCGCACCTTTTTTCACCTGCTGGAGCCGGCCATTCTGGACCCGGTATTCGCCATGCGCATGAAAAATTTTCGCGCGCGGGGAAATGTGGCCAAGGTGCATCTGGCACTCGGCGATCTGCCCTCGTTCCCATCGCTGGCGAATGCGGTCGGACCGGACGGATTCCGGCAGGCGCTTTCCGGGCGAATTCATATCGGGCCGGAAATTGATTATCTGGAGAAGGCTTTTGACGCGACGAAATATGGCGAGATTTCGTCGGCGCCGTATCTCGATGTGACGATTCCGACTCTGCTCGATCCTTCGCTCGCGCCGGCGGGCAAGCACGTCATGTCGATCTACTTTCAGTTTGCGCCGTACCACTTGAAGAGAGGGAACTGGCGGGACCGGCAAGGGGAGCTGGTCAACACGGTGATCAAAACGCTGGGAGGCTACTCGCCCAATTTAGCCAATTTGGTCGAAGCGACGCACGTGATCACGCCAGCGGATTTGGAAGAGACCTACGGTTACACCGGTGGGCACATTTTCCACGGAGAGTTGGCGCTGGACCAGATTTTCACCATGCGCCCGGTGCTGGATTGGGCACGCTATCAGACTCCGGTGAAGGGGCTATTCCTGTGCGGGAATGGCACGCATCCGGGGAACGGGTTGACGGGTGCAAGTGGCGCCAACGCAGTGAAAGAAATCATTCACGAATTGCGCTGAGGTTATGCTCGAAGGCTGCAATCCCATCTCATCAATGCCTCGAGTCCCCGAAGCCTAATTCTGACCGCCTCGCTTCTATGGTTCAACTTCCGGTTAGGCCGTGACTCGAGAGCAGCGCCAGATTTCAGAGTCACGACCTGGGCACTTTGCATCGATCCGCCGTTTGCGAAATTGATTCGGGGTGGCTGGTTTTGCTAAGGTCGTCGTCATGTCCGAGCGTTCCACCGAGCAGATACGCGAATTGCTCGACTCCCTTTATCGCGTGGATTCGGGACGAATCCTGGCAACTCTGATCCGCTTGCTCGGTGATTTTGATCTTGCCGAGGAGGCCATGCACGAAGCCTTCGCCGCTGCGCTGAGCCTGTGGCCGAAGAGTGGAGTACCCGGCAACCCGCGACCATGGTTGATTTCGACGGCGCGATTCAAAGCCATTGACACTCTGCGTCGACGGGCACGATTTGATGCGTCTCAAGAGGAGCTGGTGCGATATCTCGAAGCGCAAGGGAGTTCTGCGAAAAGCTCCAACGAAGAGGACAGCCTTGAGGATGACCGGCTGCGCCTGATTTTTACGTGCTGCCATCCATCTCTAGCGCCGGAAGCGCGCGTTGCGCTGACCTTGCGTGAGGTGTGCGGGCTGACAACCGAGGAGATCGCCAAGGCCTTCCTCACCGTTCCGCGTACGCTGGCGCAGCGCATTGTGCGTGCAAAGGCAAAGATTCGAGAGACACGGATTCCGTACGAGGTGCCCACGCCGCAGGAATTGCCGGAGCGACTGGGCGCGGTGCTTCAGGTCATCTATCTCGTCTTTAACGAGGGTTATTCGGCTGCGACGGGAGCGGAGGTAACGCGGGCCGAGCTAACCGGCGAGGCGATTCGACTGGGCCGATTGCTGAGCGAACTCCAGCCAGAGCCGGAAGTCATTGGGCTGCTTTCCCTGATGTTGCTACAGGAATCCCGCCACGCTGCGAGAACATCGCCGACCGGAGAGCTGATTTTGCTGGAGAACCAGGATCGCTCGCTGTGGAACCGGGAGCAGATTGCGGAGGGAGTGGCATTGCTGGAGAGAGCCCTGAAGTCCCGCCGTTTCGGTTCCTACACACTGCAGGCTGCGATTGCGGCCGTTCATGCGCAGGCGGAATCGGTCGCGGTGACCAACTGGGGGCAGATCGTTGCGCTTTACGACCGCTTGGTGCAAATTCAGCCTTCGCCCGTTGTAGACCTAAATCGTGCTGTGGCAATTGCAATGCGCGACGGTCCAGAGGCTGGTCTGAAGCAAATCGAGGCGGTGTTGGAAGAGGGCGAACTGGCAAATTATTACCTGGCGCATTCGGCCCGTGCAGATATGTACCGCAGGCTGGGCAGGACAAATGAGGCTCGCTCCTCTTACGAGAAAGCGCTGGCGCTGACCCAACAGGAACCAGAGCGGCAATTCCTGCAAGAGCGGATTCGGCAGTTGAAATAAAGAAATGGAGCAGCGGTCGATTTTCGATCTTCCGAACGACTATCTGACGACCGAATCTGAGGACAGACGGTTCGTTGTACCCAAAGAAAACGGGTACGTTCCGTCTGTCCCCAGGTTCCTCGCTCGCGTGGCAGGTTTGATTCCGGATTTCTGAACCGACCCAAAAACAAATGCTTTTTGTAGATCATCTTCATCCGAACAAGAAAACTGGCTAAGGTCTATGCTCCTCAGTCTCGTGAGGCCACGGTTATCCAGACTTCATGAGTCGAGGAACCGCGAGCGTAGCTTGCTGGAACTCGCGTTCCCGGTTTAAGAGCCGACACTACCGTTTGGAATTCTTTGCTGTTGATCCGCAGTCCATCGAGCGTCAGAATTACGTCTCCCACAAGTATTCCTGCTCGCGCTGCCGGACCTTGCGCGCTTACGTCGGTCACCAACGCTCCTTCAGCATCGTCTCTCGTGGAAACTCCTATCCAGCCGACGAGCTGTTGTTTCGAGCGTGTTGATACTCGATCTGCAGTCGATTCCTTCGAACTGTCGGGCTTCGTTGGCGGGCCTGCTGTGTTCGTTTGATTAGGTCCTCCGGCCAACTCGGCATTCAAGGTGATCGAACCACCGGAAAGATTCACTATGCGGACCCAGTCTTGAAACCCAGATTTTTTGACGGTTACGATGTGCTTTCCCTCCGTGACATTTATCGTTGAGGGCGTGTTACCGACGAACTCCTCGTCGACGAAGATCTCGGCTCCAGGCAGGGTGGAAGTTACGCTCACGGTGGAGGTGACCACCGAGGATTGAGCCGGAGTGGGTTCGAGTGCGGTCGTCTGAACTTCCGATGGGACTGTCGGCTGAACAGTGTCGAGGGAACTCTGAGTAGTGCTTGAGGACGTCTCACTTGGCGCCGATTGTGCGTTATTTAATGGCCTGATCGTAACCACCGCAAATCCCTTTCTTCTAGCCGCCAGTCGTTCTTTCTCTCTTTGGCTAATCTGTTCCATTGCGTCCTTAAGCAGCGACGTAGAAGCTGAAGTCAAATCCGTACGGTTGTGATTATGAAGAGGTACGATAGGCACGAAACTTCCTTTGCCCTCACTTGTTTGTGGATTCCAAACTGCCAACCATCCATCCACCACATAGGACACCTTCTTGCCTGAGTTTGAGTGATTGACAGGCACGCTGGCACCGTTGGTGCCTGAAACCGTGCTTGTATCGCCATTCTGGTCCGTTGTGATCGCGTTCGCTTCTCCGTTAGCTCGGGCAGTTGGTTGATAGCTGAAGGCGTACGGTTCACCCGCCAAATGCTGGCCCCAGACAATCGCGTAGAGCGGCTCATCGGCTGGAGCTTGAGCACTATTTTCGACGTAACAAATCCCCGCATATTTGTCCTGGTTGCCATTCTTCTCGTACCAACTGCGCTGCGGTTCATTCATCTTCAATACCGAGTGGTGAACGGCGACTTCATCATTTTCGAGTACGGAGAAATACACAGCACAAGGCGCAGGCTGTTCGTTCGCCTCGATCTTACCGATGGCTAGGAGTAGTGTTGCCAAACATCCGATGGGCTTAAGATTCATGACCGGAGGAACTAGCTGCACACCGGGGCGATAAGAGCAGCGGGGACAAAGTAATCCTATTCCCACCCTCCTTCCAGGTCAATCAACCTTGTGATGCAATGGTTGGCGGTGGCAGACGAGCGGGAACGGCCCGACAATTCCGTGCTGTGTCGCTTTCGCTGGATCAGGAGCCTACAGGGCCTATTGTTTTGGGGGTTCTTGGAACTGGCACCATTACCCGCTTTTGTGGTTAATGCATTCTCAGGACTTCGACATTAAACCAAGCTCCTAAAACCCCGTTTGGTCAGATATTGCCTCAGCGGCCGGAGAATTTCTTGGACGGTATGTCGAATTCCGGTCGGCCGTTCGACTATATGGTGAAGGTCGGGCAACCGGCCCGCCAGAAAGTGTCTCCGGGGCGATACGCTACGCGAAAATTCGCAAATCGCATGTCGATTCCCGGCCACCCTGTTCGACTAGCAAGTGGAGCGGCTCCGCGCAACCGGGCACTCGCAACATTCCGTGCCCAGTGCGGCCCAAGCTCCTATATAAAGCAGCGGCCCTAATATGGCGTCCGCTCAACACTCAAGGAGAACACCATGCGCTTCATGATGATCATGTTTCCGAAAGACTACGAAAACGCAAAACCCGGGTGGGTGCCCGACCTCAAAAGCATGGAGAAAATGGGCAAGTACAACGAGGAACTAGGGAAAGCCGGCGTGCTGCTCGGGCTCGACGGGCTGACCCCGCCCTCGACGATGAGCGCGCGGGTTACCTTCAAAGGCGGAAAGTCGAAGGTTACCGACGGCCCGTTTACCGAAGCCAAGGAAGTGGTCGGCGGCTACTGGATCATCCAGGTAAAGTCGCGCGAAGAAGCGCTCGAATGGGCCTCGCGCATCCCCGGAAAGGATAACGAGATGGTCGAAGTCCGCCGGATGTTTGAGCTAACCGACTTCGATCCCGAGATCCAAAAAGAGATCCAAAAGAAGTTCGGCGACGCCAGCGCTGAGCCGGGCCAGCAGTAAAAAAAACTCTCCGCGCTTTGTCGATTTCGCGACGCCTCGTGCGACGTCTACATCTCTTCGTTGAGCGCGTGGATATCAACACTGCCGGAAAACTGGGGAGCCTGCGCGGATATCGTTGTCCGGCAATATGCGGCTGGTCACGGATGGACCATTTTCTGAAGCCGAAGAAGTGGCGTGTGGTTATTGCATCATTGAAGTGAAATCCAAAGAAGAAAATGGGCCGGCTTGGCCCACTCTCAGGAGGAAAACGATGCTGAGGAAGAAGGTTAGAGCAATCGCAATCAAGAGCTTCGCACTACTTGTTGTGCTTGGTACGGCGTACCAAGCGATGGCACAGGATGCCACGGCAGCTTATCCGAAGATGGCCCCGATCGAACAGTACCTCATGACGGATCGGGATGCGGAAATAGCCCTCGCCCGAAGTTCAGCGCCGGAGTCCATTTCACGCGATGCCGAGGTACTGGTTCTCGGACGTCATGGTTTCGAGACGGCGGTCAAAGGCAAGAACGGTTTCGTGTGTATCGTGGGACGTTCGTGGACCTCCGCAGCGGATGCTGACTTTTGGGATCCGACAGTGCGGGTCCCGATGTGTGTCAATGCGCCAGCCGCGCACTCCTACCTTCTACGAATCACAAGAATTACCGAGTTGATTCTGGCGGGACACACGCAAGCTCAGATGACCGCGGCCATCGCCGCTGCCATCGAGAAAAAGGAACTGCCGCCGATGGAACCCGGGGCGATGTGCTACATGATGTCGAAGGAAGGATACGGCGGCGCGACCGTTCCCCACTGGCCTTCCCACCTCATGTTTTTCTATTCGGACACCGACCCTGCAATCTGGGGAGCGAATCTGCCGGGTTCTCCTGTCTTCGGTGTGACCGACACCGAGGAGCACCTGACGCAGTTCGTGGTGGTCGTGCAAAGGTGGTCAGACGGAACGGAATATCGCGAAGGCTCCGTCGCCGAGCATCATCATTAGCACCTGCACGCCCACCGGACGTTGGCGGCAGGGCTCCCATGGGTAAGAGGCAGTTTTTTGGAAAGATTTGTCGAATTCCAGTCCGGCCGTTCGACTATATCGTGAAGGCAGGGCAGCCGCCCGGTGCGAAGAACGTTAAAGAAAAAGGAGAAGTTATGACGCAGTATTTGGTTGCAATCCATCACCCCGACGATTTTGACCCATCCACCGAGACTGAAGCGACGATCCGCGATATCGACGCGCTGAACCAAGAGATGGCGGCTGCCGGTGTCGTGGTTTTCGTTGGCGGCCTCACTGCTGTCAGCGATGCGAGGTCGCTGCGGGCACAGCCCGATGGGAAGGTGCTCATCACCGATGGGCCGTACCTGGAGACCAAGGAGCACATCGGCGGTTTTTGGGTGCTGGAAGTCGCCACTCTGGATGATGCACTGGCGTGGGGGCGCAAAGCGGTCAAGGCCTGTCGGGCTCCGGTTGAGGTGCGCCCGTTTGGAGTGCCGGCCTGACGGGTGGCAGCGCGAGTCGCCTTCTACTCCAATGAGCAATCAGCTTACTCGTCGCGACTTCGCTATCCGCACCGCCGGTTTTGGTTTGGCTGTGGGGCTCACACCTGCAGCTACGCTGACGGAGGCTGAGCAAGCCTCGCGCTCAGAAACTTCGCTGGCGGTTGCGGACCCGTATTCCCTCGTCGATCCCGAACTTCTTCCTGCAGTCAAGCAGTTTCCCGCCATGGACTTCTCCGCGGAGATGGTCGTCAAGTTCCGGCAAATGCCCGGCGTGCCCCCGTTACCTGCTCCTGCGCCGCAACCCGTGGAACGGCATATCCCCGGCCCGCCTGGGGCACCCAAGGTTCGTCTCTGGGTGGTTGATCCCGCGCCGTCGGAGCAGGGCAAGCCGGTGTTGCTTCACATGCATGGCGGCGGATTGATGGTGCACGACCCCGTGTTGCTCCCCCGGGTGCAAGGGATCGCGACAGATTGCCACTGCGTCGTCGTCTCGGTCGATTACCGGCTGGCTCCGGAGACGCGCTATCCCGGTTCGCTTGAGGACAATTACGCCGCGCTGAAATGGGTTCACGCCCATGCAGCGGAGTTCGGCATTGACCGCTCCAAAATTGCCGTGGGCGGTGAGAGCGCGGGCGGCGGCCACGCAGCGAGCCTTGCGATTCACGCGCGCGACCGCAACGAAGTCCCCATCGTCTTCCAGTTGCTCATCTACCCCCAGCTGGACGACCGAACGGGCAGCACGCGTCCAACGCCGCCCGCCATTGGCCACTTTATGTGGACTGCGAGTTACAATCGTTTTGCCTGGAGCTCGCTGCTCGGTGTTCCAGCGGGTTCGTCCAAGGTGCCTGCCGCTGCCGTACCCGCCCGGGTAGCCAGCGTCGCCGGCCTACCGCCTGCGTGGATCGGCGTCGGTTCCATAGACCTGTTCGCCGAAGAAGACATGGAGTATGCGCGTCGGCTCGTCCATGCCGGCGTCGCAACGGAGCTCCTGGTCGTGAGTGGTGCCTACCACGGATTCGACCTCCTCGCGCCGGACGCGGAAGCCTCCAAACAATTCAGCGCGAGTTGGAAGTCTGCGCTGCGTAAGGCGTTCGCCACTGGCAAAGCTGCTTAGCACAGAAGCTGTGCGTTAAAGGTTGGCCACCTGCCCATCCATGCGGCCAACCTGAAACCAGATTTTCTTACGGATTCTTTGTCTCTGGAGTGGGTGAAACCACCGTGTTCGAAATCACTACTGCTGCTGTGTTCGTGGATTGGGTCGAAGCATTCACGGCCACAATGACCATCTTCCCGGCATCCGCTTTCGCCCATGCGATTACTTTCGCGTGAAGCTTTTGTGCTGACGCGGTGGTAGCGAACGTTTTCAAAACCGGGAGTATCTCCTTGAATAGTTCCGTGACCGGCCACGGTTTGTCGGGGTCCATTCCGGCTTTCCGTTTATAGGTGATGTGGGCGACTTCTTTGTTCATTCGCGTGCGAGCGCCTTCTAGCTTCTGTGGGACCGGGCCGGGGTTCCACGGATTGGCCGCATCGAAAAAATGACCTGCGACAAGGTCGTCAGCTTGAGGGTTCGCCTGAGGTGGGTAGAGAAAGTCCGTCAGTGCTCGGAGATGGACCGTGAACGATTCGAGATAAGCTGACAGTTGAAAACTCTCTGACGTTTTCGGGATTTCCTCCACGAGCCACTGAAGAATGTTCAGTTCATACATGAGGTGTTCTTCGGAGTAATCGAGAAGCTGCTGATCAGTGTAGTTTGGTCTTGGCATGTTCAATCCTTCGGCGACTTGCGGCGTCTCTTCCAGTTGCGAATATCGGAGTCAACCTTTGCGTTTGGCGATGCGCTCTGCGTCGGCTTTCTGAGGATGTGGGAATTTCTCGTTGAGCGTGGCCAACTCTTCAGGATCAGCCGGAGGTGCGACTGCCGTGACCCAGAACTCGTCGTGCCGTGAATCCAGCCACGCGAGATGAGGTGAACTTTCTCTGTGTAGCGGTCGTAAGGCATCGGGTCAATTCTATCCGGTTAGGCGGGAACCCGGCGAGGTTGAGTTCGCGGGGTGCCGGCGTGGCCGGGTACGGCGCGATTCTAGGTATCATTGCCCATCTTCTTCCCGCTTTCTTCGTGAAATAGAAATAGTTCGCCCCTCCTGTCGATTTCTTCTGTGCCCGACGACTATAAGATGAACGAGCCAGAGTGCAAGGCTGTGCTGCCGGCTCTTACCTAGAGGAGAAGAACAATGAAATACATCTGTTTGGGATACCTGGAGCCAGGAAAATTCGAAGGGATGACTGAAGACGAGCGAAACGCCGTATTCGACAAATGCTTTGAGCACAACGACTATCTGCGCGCCAACGGACATCTTGTTGGCGAAGTGCCCCTTCAGTCTCCCGAGACCGCGGTAACCCTGTACTGGAAAAACGGCAAAGTCCTGACCACCGACGGCCCCTATGCGGAAACCAAGGAACAGCTCGGCGGCCTTCAGATTCTTGAGGCGCGTGACCTCAATCATGCCATTCAGCTGGTCTCACAGCTTCCAGGCTTTCAGTATGGGCTTGGACCGATTGAGATACGCCCGGTTGCGGAATTAACCCAAATCGTAAAGCAGAGCGAGCAGCGGCGCCGAAAGGATACCCAGCGATGAGGCGGCCACGAGGGAAAGAATGATCAGCATCATGGCCAGGGGCTGAGGTCGTAAAGCCTGTTTGATAACCAGTTGGTTATCATCACTGCCCAGAAATAAGAACCTGCTGATTCTAAGGGAGTTAGATGCTGACTAAGTCCTTTGTTATCTGATAGTTCTTGGTATCCCAGAAGTGTTGATTCTAAAGGTGTTTAGCTAGAACCATGTGAGTGGGTCGTCAAAAGGCTAAGGTTCGTAAAGCAGCAGCGAGCAACTGCTTGAGACCGCCCACGCACTTACTTAGATGTAATATTGAACTGTAGGTTACAGCATGTCAAGAGCATTTTACGGTGCTTCCGGCGCTCATTCTTTTGCAGCTTCAGGGCTGGAGCGTGAATCTGCCTCCTCAGGAGGCACCCACCAAGAGCGACGAAGTGAGGTTCAGGCGGAGGCGCCTTGGGCGCGTGCAGCTTCGACTTCGACCAGTTTGCCGGAGCTGACGTCATAGATGTAGCCGTAGACCGCAATGGATTTCGGTACCAGAGGGTGGTTGCGGATGCGCGCGACATCATCGGCGACGGCTTGTTTTTGATCCTTGATAGTGAGCCATTCGATGTATTCGCCGGCGCGGGAGCCGGGACCGTTACCGACATCGCGGAAGCCGCTGGAGGTGAGTTCGGCGGTTTCCAGGCTGGAATTGAGCAAGCCGCGCATGACGTCGTTGGTAAAGAACTCCATACCGCAATTGGTGTGATGAATGACGAAGAATTCGCGCGTGCCCAGCAGTTTGTAGCTGATCACCAGAGAACGGATGGCATCGTCGCTGGCGCGTCCACCGGCATTGCGAATCACGTGGGCGTCCCCTTCGGCGAGTCCGGCGAATTTGGCGGGATCGAGGCGGGCGTCCATGCATGTCAGAATGGCGAAATGCCGGGCGGGCGGGATCGTCAGTTTGGCTTTGTCGCCGAAATTCGAGGCGTATTTTCCGTTGGCTTCCAGGACTTCCGAGAGAATTTTGCTCATTACATGCTCCTTTGCAATGTGGAATTGGGCGGTGCGGCCCTCCGAACTTTTTCCCCATCCCCTGAAAACAGAAAAGCCCACGAAGGAAATCGTGGGCCAGTGGAACCAGGTCTAGTTGTGAAAAAAGCTAGCCGCTGGAATCCTGGCGCCCACCGCGCGGACAACAGCTACAGGAACAGCAAGCAGGTGATGTGCCGGCGACGGAAGGCTGGTAGAGATTGGGACGGCCGAACATGGGAGCACAGAGTACGCGGAGGGCAAAGCGAAGTCAATGGAACTCTGAACAGACTTGGCACATCCTTTAGGAAGCCCGAGGCCAGCCTCGGTTTAGGAGAGACATGAGCACACTACATCTGGATCCGGCAAAGACGGCGTTGGTGGTGATCGACTTACAAAAGGGGATCGTGGCGATGCCGACGGCTCCGCATAGCAGCCAGGAAATCGTGCAAAAAGCGAAGCGGCTGGCCAAACACTTTCGAGAGAAAGGAGCGACGGTGGTGTATGTGCACGTGGACATGGCGAACGTGTTGAACCTCCCGGTCGATGCGCCCTATCGCGATCCGAACGCGCCGCCTCCACCCGCGTCTGCGTCGGAACTTGTACCTGAGGCGGGATTTGAGGATGGTGATGTGCTCATCACCAAGCGGCATTGGGGAGCGTTTGCGGGTACGCCGTTGGAAGCAGAGCTGAAAAAACGTGGGGTCGATACAGTCGTGCTGCTGGGAATCTCGACGAATTTCGGAGTGGAATCGACGGCGCGCCAGGGGACTGGTTTGGGATTTGCGTTCGTGATTGTGGAGGATGCGTGCAGCGCGCGGGATGCGGACGATCACCGGTTCGCGGTGGAGAGGATTTTTCCGCGGCTGGCGCGAGTGCGGAAGACGGACGAGGTTATCGCGGCATTGGGGTGAGAGAGGTACACGCAGGCGTGCGTGGGCGGCCGTTTTGGAAAACGCAAAGAAGGATCCCTCGCGGAGCTCGAGTGACGTGATGTCAGTGGGGTGGCATGCGGGGAAGAGGTTAGGGGGCGGAACGGTCTCGGGCGAGTTTGCGTTGGTAGAAGAAGGAGACGACCAGGAGGGCGGTCCCCAGGATGAAGAAGGAGAGGATGCGGTAGGCGCGATCGAGGAAGGAAAGATCGTAAAGAAATACTTTGATGACGACGACGCCTAAGAGAAGCAGCGCTTGCCAGCGGAGTAGCGGAGACCGCCGCTGCACGCCGAGGAGCAGAAGAAGCCCTGCATAAGCGGTCCACAGGATCGACAGCGAGAGGTGTTGGGCCAGGGAGTGATTGATGGTGCGCGGGCCGCTGCCGAAGAAGTCCCAGAATTCCTGGCTGAGAGCAAGCAGGGCGAAGAAGTTGATGGCGATGGTAAGCAGGGCGGCTTCGCTGGCCGACCCATTTGATTGCGGGATCCTGGACGGCTGGCCCTCCTGATGCGATGCAGGAGCATCGGCGAGTGGCCTGCTGGACGGCAACGACGTGATGGCAGACCAAAGGGAAACGGCGAGAGCGGCAATCAAAAGTAGATAGGTGCCGAAACGTTCGTTCATCAGGAAGGTTCCTGCGATTGGGGGTTGGGCAAAGAAATGAACGACCGCCAGGAACAACAGGAAATAGCCGAACGGGCGCAGGAGATTGCCGAGGAAGCGGAAGCCGCACCAGACCAGAACGCCACCTTCGACGATGAGCGCGAGAGTAACGGTGTTGTGGTCGAGCCCGGCGGGGATGGCCAGGGTGAGACAGGCGACCGCGAGGCCAGTGTAGAGGAACCGCGGCGTGGTGGCTTCCACAGCGTTTGGATCGGGCACCAGCAAGGCGATGGTTTCGTGGCCGATCGCAAGCGCGATAAACAAAAGAGTGAGCGGCCAACGGTCGTGGGGCCAAAGAAGCGTGTAGAGGATGGCGATATAAGCGAAGGCGTCAGCGAGCACCAGCAGCACATCGAGCGCGCGGAGTGCATGACGAAATAGCGCGCGGGCGGCGGGCACAATCCCGAAGAGCAAGAAAATCAGTGTGGCAAAAACCAGAGTGCTGCCGAGAAAAGCGGAACGCCGATAGAAGACGTCGTACCACTGCCAGAAATACAGATACGTGGCGCCGAAGGCCAGTGGGAGAAGTATCTGCCAGCCTTTGCGCCAACTGATGATCAGCGCGGCGGTACCGAGAAGCAGCAGATAACTGAACAGCACGAATTGCTGATTTTCGCCGCTGCTCATGAGCGCGGGTGTAAGCAGGCCGCCGAGAAGCGACAGGAACGCGATGCGCTCGGAATTCCGGCGCAGGGCGAGATAGGCCATGATTACGGTAACCACTACCAGCGCGACGAAACCGGCTTGCCGCGAGAAAAGCGCGTAATACTGGCAGCCCGCCCACACAGAAACAAAAAGCGTGGCTTCTCCCAGTCCGGCGATGCCTTCGGAAAAATAGGTGTAACCGCGGCCGAGCAGCCAATCGCTCCAAGGAAGCATGAGCAAGCCCAGGATGATGCCGATCGCGACCCGGCCGGCCGGACCGATCCAGTTGTTGTCGAAGGCAAGCTTGAGGAAATAGGAGACCGCGAAGAGAAGGGCGATGATGCCGATACGATTGAACCAGCGGCCACCGATCAGCGTTTCGAGATCGGCGGAGGAAGGTTCTTTGGAACTCTTGGGGAGAGTGGATTGAGGAAGGGGATGCGGGCTGACATGCGGAGTAGAGGATCCACTGACAGGAACGGCAGGCGGCGGAGCCGTTGCAGAGACATGAGGAATTTCCGCGGGTTCGGGTTCGCGGACGTGCAAGTCCGGCGCACCGGCAGCCGCCGGTCCAGGGGCGGTCGGGGACGAGGCGGCTGAAGAAGGCATGGCTTTCTGGACCGCGGCGAGCTTTTGTTCGAGTTGGTAGACCCGAAAGGTGAGTTCGTTTAGCGGAAACGATTTGAGAATGGATTCCAGGCGACGAACCGCGGAAAAGGCCAGGAACGAGAGGATTGTCCCGATCAGAAAGAGCGGAATGAGGATAAGAAAGAACGATTCCATTTCGTTGCGGGCCAAAGCGGATTAGACCATAGTCTGACCCGGCGGACAACGCAATCGGCTAACGCATGTGGCGTATACTTACCGGCTGAATGCGGCGAAGGAGACTAACATGGCTGACTACTATTTGCTGAAGACTGAGCCTTCGGAATATTCGTTCGCGGATTTGGTCAAGGACAAAGAGACAGAGTGGGACGGCGTTCACAATCCCGTAGCGCTGAAGAACCTGGCGGCGATGAAGCCGGGGACGCGGCTGATTGTCTATGAGACCGGAGACATGCGCACGGCGGTGGGAACCGCCACGGTTGTTTCGGTCGATGCGAAAAACTTGAAGAATCCGGTGGTGAAGATCAAGGCAGGGAAGGCGCTGGCGAAGCCGGTGCCACTAGATGAGATCAAGAAGAACCGGTTGTTTGTGGATTCGCCGCTGGTGAGGATTGGAAGATTGTCGGTGGTGCCGCTTACCGCGGAGCAGTATGGGGCGCTGACGGGTGGGTGAGGAACGGCGGGCGAAGGTCGCCGTTGTGAGTGCGCGGCGGGTATGGGAAGCAAGAGAGATTCATCGCACAAAAGGCGTGCGATGGAAAACCGTAGCTCACTACGAAGACTCCGTTCGGAATGACGTGTTTCTTGTTTTGTGAGTTGTACTTCGTTGTAAACGGCGCTGCTAGGAAGACGACTACTGGGTCGAATCGTTTTCTGGTTTCGCCGGCCGGCGAGCATCTGCGACAACGAAGTTCGCGGGAACCTGGAATAGAGCCGGATCCGGCTCAGAGCGGGACAGATCGACCACGTGGATCACGAGCGTCCCTTCGCGCGGGTCCTTGCGAGTAATCGACAAATTCACTTCGAGATCGGGAGAGTACCAAGATTCCTCCACGCTGGTCAGGGGCTGGCTATTGCCTTCTACCCCAGTGCTGATGGTGACAGTTTCGCGCGTCCCGACGACATTGAGATCGTCAATCACGTCGGTCCCCAGACTCTCGCGGGAAACGCTACGCTTGCCGTCGTCGAACGAAACTGCCCGTGGTGGCGGAACGGAAGCCGGGGCGTGGTAGCCGGTGACGGTGCAATGGCGGGACACGACGACGCAGGTCGTTTGGGTGTGGGCGACCGGATCCATGACAAGGATTTCGTTCACCTGAGATTTCTGGCCGGAGTTGGCTGGGAAGCGGCTCACCCGTTCGCGATAGATGCGGCCCTGGCTGTCGCGGGCGAGCTTGGCGTCATAATGAGTGGCCACAACACTGCCGTCTTCCAGGGTGCGGGTCCAGTCGACGCTATCCGCGCCCGAGAAGGGCTTGCCGGGAGCGGGAAGAATCCTGATCCCGTTAATCCTGACGTGCGTGGAAGCCTCGGGTCCAATGGAAACGTGATTAGAGTCTTGAGAGGGAAGAGCAGGGGCAAGAAAAGCACAGGCGAGCAGCACGGTAAGGGTTCTCATCGAAACGACCTCCCTATCGCGAGCAAGAATGTAGCATTACTCGTGGGTAACTGTAAATCGCGCATAGCAGCGGTTAGTAAGAGAGGTTCCTCACTTCGCGGACTCCGTTCGGAATGACGTGTTTTCTCGAGTGAGGTGTGACGGATTCAGTAGAGGCCGGGGATGAGGCGGGCGGTGGCGCGGCTGTAGTTGGCGTATTCCTGGCCGAAGGCTCGGAGTAGCGCGGCTTCTTCTACGTGAATGCGATAGAGGAGTGCGGCGGTGCAGGGAACGAGGATAATGGCGAAGCTAAGCCAATTGCGGGTGTGCACTGCGGAGGCCAGGAAGACCAGAAACAAGCCCAGGTACGAGGGATGGCGGACGAAGCGGTACAGACCGGAACGATTGAGTTTTTGCGAATCGAGAATAGCTACATTGGAGCTGAAGGATCTGCCCAAGGTAATGATGGCGGACCAGCGAATCATCAGCGCGATGATCAGAATGACTAGGGCAACGGTTTTCAGCGCGTGAAGGCCCCCGAACATGGTGGGCTGCACGGATCCACCGTACCAGAAGCCTGCCGTCATGGCGGTGAAGATGACCGTCCAGAGAAGGATGAGCGAGCCGCGATCATGTGTCTTTCCAGTGCTGTGCCTGGTGCGCGTGGCAATGGCAACCACCACTTCGCTAGCGAACCAGAGCCAATAAAGGATGTGCCACATCCCGGAAACGGTCATCGAGCTTCCTTGGGCATAGGCTGAGCTTGAGCAGCCGAAGATTCGGCCGCGGGCTGCAGCAAATCCCACTTGTTGCCGTAAAGATCTTCGAAGACTGCCACTGTGCCGTACGGTTCCTCGCGAGGAGTTTCCAGGAACTTCACGTTGGAAGCCTGCATCAGGCGGTAATCGCCCCAGAAATTATCGGTGTGGAGAAACAGGAAGACGCGGCCGCCCGCCTGCTTGCCGACCTGTTGTAATTGCTCCGATGTAGCTGCCTCGGCGAGTAGCAAGTTGGTGCCTTGTGAACCGGGAGGAGCAACCAGCAGCCAGCGCTTGCCTCCGGGCAGTGCTTTATCTTGAACGACGCGAAAGCCGAGAACTTCGGTGAAGAACCCAAGGGCTTCATCGTAATCACGAACGAGAAAGGTGACATGAGCCAGTGTCTGCGGCATGACAGGTTAATTATCCCACGTGGGCGAGACCGGGCTTTAAAGTTTTGCTTAACGGCTGTGGGTGGATGGGGAGGCAAGACGCGGGGAACGAAGAGGGATCCCTCGCGTTGCTCGGGATGACTTGGGTTTTGTTTGGGACGGAAAGTAGTGCACCGTAGAGGCGTAGGAGAAGTGAGAATGCACGGAGCGGAGAGATGTTGAGGATTCGAGGGGCGCAGACTGAGGATCACGAGGCAATTTGGTCGATTCTGGAACCGGTCCTTCGCGCGGGTGAGACGTACACCTTGGCGCGAGATATGGGCAGGGAAGATGCCCTGGCGTTCTGGTTCGCAAAGGGGCACGAAGTGTTTGTCGCGGAAGATGGCGGCGAGGTTCTGGGGACGTACTTTTTGCGAGCGAATCAGGGAGGTGGCGGGGCGCACGTGGCAAATTGCGGTTACGTGACTAGGGAAAAGGTCCGGGGGCGGGGTGTGGCCAGCGCGATGTGCGCGCATTCCCTCGAGCATGCGCGCGGGCGGGGATTCCAGGCGATGCAATACAACTTTGTTGTGAGCACGAATGAAACGGCGGTACGGCTATGGGAAAAGCATGGGTTCCGGATTGTGGGCCAATTGCCGAAAGCGTTCCTGCATCCCGCGGCGGGGTATACGGATGCGCATGTGATGTACCGGGAATTGTAGGGCGTGGGGAAGGATTATGGTTTCCTGCGGAGATGACAAATGGTTAAGCAGAGTCCAAGAGCGGGTGAAGAATGGCTCTTCGACGCGGCCTGCATACTTATAACAGACAAGCGGTCCAATTTGTGCGGTTGACACTGGAGGGCAAGCACATGGGCGGGTTGTCGGGTTTGTGGCGGCGGACCTATAATTGAGTGTTTGTCAGCTAGGAGGAAAGGGCCATGGCGACGTCAAAGGCGAAATTGCATGGGCATGTGGCGGAATTTACGAACGAGCCGTTTATCGATTTTTCCAAGCCTGAAAATAAGAAGAAGATGGAAGCCGCGCTGAAAAAGGTGCGCGGGGAATTTGGGCACGAGTATCCCATGTGGATCGGGGGAAAGAAGGTGGTCACGGAGAAAAAAAGGAAGTCGACCAACCCTTCAAAACCATCCGAGGTAATTGGCGTATTCCAGGACGCTTCGAAGGAACAGGCGATCGAGGCGATTGAGGCCGCCAATAAATATTTTGATGTGTGGAAGAAGGTGCCGGCACAGGAACGCGCGAAGTGTTTGTTCAAGGCCGCGGCACTGGTGCGCGAAAGGAAATTCGAGTTGGACGCCCTGGTTTGTTACGAGGTGGGCAAGTCCTGGTTTGAGGCCGAGGCGGACATCGCGGAGACCATTGACTTTTGCGAGTATTACGGGCGGGAAATGCTGCGGTTGGCCGAGCCTCAGAAATTGACCCCGATGAAGGGCGAGCGAAATTACCTGGCATACATCCCGCTGGGAGTGGGGGCCATTATTCCGCCATGGAATTTCCCGATGGCGATTATGGCCGGGCTGGTGGTGTCGTCGCTGGTGACTGGAAATACCGTGGTGTTGAAGCCGGCATCGGATTCGCCGACCATTGCGGCGAAATTTGTGGACATTTTGTTTGAGGCCGGCGTCCCGAAGGAAGCGGTGCAATTCCTGACTGGTTCCGGAGCAGCGGTAGGCGACACGATCGTGCAGCATCCCAAGACGCGCTACATCGGGTTCACCGGGTCGAAGGAAGTGGGCTTGCGGATTGCGGAGCTGGCGTCGAAGCCGTCCCCGGGACAAATCTGGATCAAGCGAACGGTGCTGGAAATGGGCGGCAAAGACGGCATCGTGGTCGACGAAGAGGCCGACATTGATTCCGCCGTGGAAGGGACCGTGCAGGCCGCGTTCGGGTACCAGGGGCAGAAGTGTTCGGCCTGTTCGCGCGTGATTGTGAGCGAGAAGGTGTATGACAAGTTCCTGGACAAATTGGTGGAGCGCACCAAGAAGATCAAGGTGGGACCCAGCGACGATCCGAACAACTATATGGGGCCGGTGATCAACGAATCGGCGATGAAGACCATCCTGGATTACATCGAGGTTGGCAAGAAAGAAGGAAGGTTGCTGACCGGCGGCAAGCGGGCGGCGGGCGATGGCTATTTCGTGGAGCCGACGATTGTGGCCGATGTGGATCCGAAGGCTCGGCTGGCGCAGGAGGAAGTGTTTGGGCCGGTCCTGGCGGTGATCAAGGCGAAAAACTTCGATCAGGCCATGGAGATTGCCAATAACACTGAATTCGGATTAACCGGATCGTTGTATTCGAAGAATCCGGAAAAAATCCGGCGGGCGGAGCAAGACTTCCACGTGGGGAATCTGTACCTGAATCGGAAGTGCACCGGTGCCATGGTCGGCGCGCACCCATTCGGCGGGTTCAACATGAGCGGAACCGATTCGAAGACTGGCGGCAAGGATTATCTGCTGCTGTTTTTGCAGGCTAAGGCGGTGGCGGAGAAGGTGAGTTAGAACAACGAAAAACCGAATAGAGGAATGGAGAGGGGCGACAATGTTCGCCCCTCTTTGTTTTTTGAATAGCTTGTCTCTACTATTTAAAAGCAACGGCCCGCTTCGGAAAGCGGGCCCTACAGAGGCGATATGGTTATGCAGCTGAATTTTCGGTCTGTTTGTTGGAAACGAACTTGAGGGCGCGGTAGGCGGGGTAGCTGCACGCCAGGGCGATCAGGGTGAGGTAGCTGTTGGTGGGATCTTCGCGGGTGGCTTCGATGAGGAAGCCGATCGAGCCGATGAGGGCAACGGCGGTGGTGTAGGGATAACCCCAGGCGCGATAGGGGCGAGCGAGGTGTGGTTCGCGGCGACGCAATAGAAAAAGGGAAATGAACGACAGCAGGTAATTGGTGACGAAGAAGAAGGCCAGCATAGCAATGACCCGTTCGAAACTGAAAATGGCGAAGGCCACGCCGACGATGGCGCTGAGAAGCAGGGCGATGGAGGGCGTGCCGCCTTTGTTGACGCGGGAAACCGCGCGGAAGAAGAGTCCGTCGCGGCTCATGGCATAGATGACGCGCGCGGCCATCAGGTGAAGCGCATTGACGGAGCTGAACAGCGCCAGCACCATGATGGAGCGGAAAATAAAATCGCCGTGATGACCGAAGACCCGCTCGGCCGCCAAGCCAAGGGAGAAATTGTTGCCGGCAATTTCGTTCATTGGCAGGACGTAGAGGACGGCTGCGTTAATCAACAGATAAATGACCACCACAGTGAAAAGGCTGGCGAAGATTGCGCGAGGCACCAGATAACCCGGATTCTTGATCTCATCGCCGAAGTAGATGACTCCGTCCCAGCCGTCGTAAGTGAAAATGGTCGCCTGCACTCCAAAGAGCAGGGCAGTTACGAGCGCGGCGCCAACGGGTATCGCCAGTGGAATGGCTGCATGGGCCAGCGGTGTGGCTTCGGCGGCCTGGTGAACATGTCCGCCAAAGGTGAAGCAAGCGACGGCAATGGCAAAAAATGCCAGACCTTTCAGGACCGTGGTGACGTTCTGAATCTTGCTCCCAATCGCAACGCTTTTCCATTGCAGCAGGGCGAACACGATGACGACGGAGACGGCCGTAATTTTGATTTTCAGCACGCCGTCGAATACCGGAAACAGCCGCGCCGTGTATTCACCGATCACAATCGCGACCAGGCCGGTAGACCCCGCGGACGAGAGCCAGTCGCTCCAGCCCACAATGAAGCCGGCGAAATCGCCAATCGAACGGCGAGAAAAATTGTACTGACCGCCGCTTTTTGGGATGGCGGCGCCGAGTTCGGCAAGCTGAAAGGCGCTGACTAGCGCGTACAGCGCTCCAATGAACCAGGCACTGAAGAACAACCAATGATTCGGAAGGCGCGCGGCGATGTCGCCCGGAGTACGCACGATGCCGGCGGAAATCGTGTTGCCAACAGCTACCGCGATACCGAATCCGATGCCCAGAACCTGGAGGAGCGTACCTCTCTCCTTGCGCGGGTGGGTGCGACCGATCGGAAGGTCCGTGGCCAGAGAGTCAGAGGGTGTTGGCAATGTGCGATCTCGACGGAAGCATGGGTCATCATACGTGGGCGACGAGAAAATGCAAGTTGGTGGGCGCGTCCACGCGTTACTCAGCAGCGGAGGCGGAATCGATGAAGCTGGCTACGTTGCCCTTTAATTTGCTTAGGTCTTCTGGGCGTAGGTACATCATGTGGCCGGCCTGGTAATACTTGTGCTGAATGTTTTTCTGCAGGTTTTCGGGCAGGCCCAGGTGGTCGACCGCATATTCGGATTCGAAGAAGGGAGTGGCGAGATCGTAGTAGCCATCTTCCATTTGGACTTGAAGTCGGGGATTGATGATGAAAGCGTTGGCTAGGTCGGGCATGACATTGGGCGAACCGGGGAAACCTGTCTCGCCCGGCCCGCGATGCTTCCAGTCCCAGTGATTATTTCCAAAGTCGGCGAAGACGTGATAAGCGCGGTCCTGTCCGAATTTTAAATCCTGGCGCAAGTATTGATTGAAAGCAGCGACGAACGCTCCGGTGATGGCAGCTTCTTGCGGGTCGTAAGTCGCCGAGGAGTCGATCAAGTCGTAGGTTGGGCCGGAAAAGCGCGCGTCCAGTCGACCGGTGGTGAGGCCGCGGTTGAGCTGGAGTTCCTGCTGGAACCGGCCGAGACGTACACGCAAATTAGACTTGATCAGATAATCCTCACTGAGGCCGGTGAAACGGGAAAGTTTCTTGGCGACCGCGGCCTTCTCCGCTTCACTGAGGTTGGCTCCTTTCAGCAACGCGTCGGCATACTCGCCCTTGGCGAAGTTGCGCGCTTCGTCGATGAACGCTTCGAGATTGTCTGGACGATCCTTGAGAACTTTGTGATACCACGCAGTGGCGGCGTAACTGGGCAGATACAAGATGTACGCCAGATCCTGACCGGGATGGAACGAAATGGTGCTGAGATCCCAAACCGACGAAATCATCACAATGCCGTTCAGGTAGATACCGTTGTCGGTCTGAAGAAGATTGGCCAGCGCGGCGTTGCGGAAGGTGCCGTAGCTTTCGCCGATCAGGAATTTGGGGGAATTCCAGCGGTCGTTGCGGGTGACGTAGGACTGAACAAATTGAGCGATAGATTTGGCATCTTGATCGATGCCCCAAAAATCCTTGTCCTGTGCCTTGCCGACCGCTTTACTGAAACCGGTACCGACCGGATCAATGAATACCAGGTCCGCTTTGTCGAGCAGGCAGTTGGGATTGTCTTCCATCTTGTAAGGAGCCGGCGGAGTGATTCCGGCATTGGCGGTGATCACGCGCTTGGGGCCGAACGATCCCATGTGCAGCCACAAAGAAGAGGAGCCCGGGCCGCCGTTATAGAGGAATGCCACAGGGCGCAGACTGAAATCCTTGCTATCGGAACGCGTGTACGCGACGTAATACATCAGCGCTGCCGGTTCGTCTTTGTCGTTCTTCAGCAGAATGCTGCCGGCGGTGGCTTTGTAGGGAATGGTTTGGCCGCCGATCTTGATGGAGTGATCGGTTACCGAGGATTCTTCTTTAAGGGTGGGTTCGGATTTTTCGGCGGGTTTGGCTTCCTGCTTGTCTTTGTCCTGATCCTGATCTTGGGCGTACAACGTGCACAGGCTAATGGGTAGGAGCAACAAAGCGGCACAGAGGCCGCGCGCAAAAATTTTGAGGTTCATCAAACGGGTTCTCTCCAGAAGGCACTCTAAAATAGCCGCACGCATTCTATCGCATTATCGGCGTGCGAGGCTTTTGATCGGCAGAGAGGATCAAGCCCAACTCGCCGGGGGATGAGGCAGAAAGGCGAAGCGAGGAGCAATCGTTCGTGATCCAGTCCGCGCCAGCCTCCCGCAGAACCGGATCATCGACTGTGGTGCGCACCGCCAAGACGCGGGCCCCCGCGGCCTTCCCGGAACGAATACCAAACGGGGCGTCTTCGATGACGATGCAGGATTGCGGATCGAGCCTCAGGGCAGCCGCGCCTTTCAGATATGGCTCGGGATCTGGCTTGCCCCGCTTAATGTCGGAAGCGGTGATCAGGTGCGTGACATGGTCCCACAGACCGGTAGCGCGCAACCGCACTTCCGCAAGCGGGCGCGTGGAGGAGGTGACCACGGCGAGTTGCGACGGCGGCACCAGGGCAAGCAGTTGTTGCGCGCCAGGGAGCGCGACCACATCGGCGATCTCTTCAATTTCGCCGTGCTCCATCCAACGATTTTCTTCCAGATGCACCGCAGGATCGGCGTGGGGAAGCAGTTCGCGAATGGACGTGAGACTGGTGCGGCCGTGAGCAAAGCGCACAACGTAGTCGGGGTCCAGATTGTGCTTGCGTGCCCAACGGGTCCACACGCGAGCAACAGCGGGAGTGGAGTCCACCAGGACGCCGTCCATGTCGACGAGCAGGCCTTTGCAGGAGATGGGGGTCATTGCTTTCATTGTAATGGGAAGGTTGCCGAGTATAAATGGTGGAGGGACGCGGGTGGCAAAGAGGAAGAGAGATCCCTCGCTGGCGCTCGGGATGACGGGGGGTTTTTTGAGGGGGCGGCAAAGCGCGGCGAAGAGAGATTGGGGCGCTAGAGCGTAAGAGCCCCACCCTTCGCAAACGGCGCGAAGGATGGGCCACCCGTCAAGTTCATGGGGACGGTGGCGTAGCGTGAGCGAGAAGAGAGATCCCTCGCTGCGCTCGGGAGGGCGTGGTTTATTTGGGGCTCAAGATGCGGGGATCGAAGAGTCCCAGGTTCGAAAGGCGAACCTGGGGCACCGGGAGTTGGAAGATCCTTTGGGCGAGCGGGGCAATGTTACTTCGTCGCGCTCGGGAGGACTAGAATCGCTGACCGGTCATTGGAATTCGTAGCCGGCTTTGAGCTCGCAGCGATAATCTTTGGCTTGGTTTTTCTCGGTACGGACCTGGCAATCGGCCCAGCTCAGGATCGGAGTAGGTCCCAGGGGGAACACGATCAGCGTACCGTTCAGATCGGCTTCGATGCTGGGTCCCTCTGCGGTGGACGGCAAAGTGAAGTTCATGGCGCGGCCAAAGATGACCGGATAGGTTTGGCGGGTGACGTTATCGAGCTGAGAGCGGAAAACCTCGGCCTGCAGCAAAAATGTCGTGGTGTCTGACCAATCGCGCGCGACCACTCGGATCACGCGTCCACCTCGGGAAAAGCCATCGATATCAATTCGAGTGAACGGGCACGGGCCGGCTATGCAGGTCACCCGCGCGTCGCGGAACACGTTCCCCTCACCCGCATCGAGTGACGCCGAGCCAACCGACGCTTTCCATTTTTTATCCGGGGAACAGGGAAGCTGATTGTTGCAAGGTACGTTGCCGGAGTTAGCTACCTGGAAAGTCTTCACCGCGCTGCCAATGTTTTCGGTGCGCATGATTTCCGTGGAGTAGCGTACAAGTATATTGCTGACCTTGATCTCGGCTTCATTGAGCGCGGCTTCCACTTCGCCGTGCAGCGGCAACATGCGAACGACGTAGAGTTCGTTGCTGACTGGCTCGGTGAGGTTGAGTGGACGAAAATCAGGATCCCGGAATGCCAGGCGAATGGGCTCACCCATTTTGACACCGGGGCGCAGGAGCAGTGTGAAGCCACCCGAAAAGTCGGATTTGGTGTCGTGCAGAGCCAATCCGTCCACTGAACTTATGTCCACATTGGCGATGGGCGATTGTTTCCGGGTGTCGTAATCCTGTTTGATGACCGCGCCGCGCAATACGATCGGTTGGTGGAGTTTACGGTGCAAGCGAATCACCGCCTTCACCGTAATAAAAGCACCGGCAAGACCCACGAGGATGAGCGCCAGGATGGTCACTTTCCGGATGCGTGTCATGTCTATATCTCAAACTACCTCTCGAACGAATATGAATCAAGGCGTAGTGGCGCTGGCTGTATTTCACAGCACAACGAAGAAAGGGTAAGCTCGCATCTGTGATTCGGAGAATGTCTATAATGAATACAGATGCCCAATAGAGACATCAGCCCGGGCAAATTGTCGCGCCGGGATTGGCTGAAGCGGATTGCCTGCGCAGGAGTGGTGGTTCCCGCCCTAAGCTTGAGTGCACTGACAGATTGGCAGGTGTGGGGCCAGCAGCGGCCTCCGTCCGCGCCACATCCGGCCACGGGCTCGCCGTTTTCTCCGGCGGATGAAGCGATTTTGGACCAACTGGAGTCGGCCAGCTTCCAATACTTCTGGACCCAGGCACATCCGGAAACCGGAATCGTGTTGGACCGCTGCAACGCGCTAAACCCGGTGACCAGTGAATTGGGAAGCATTGCCGCGACCGGCTTTGGTCTCACCGCATTGTGCATTGGAGACAAGCGCAGGTATGTGACGCGAGCTGCTGCGGAAGGCCGCGCTCTGAATACCCTACGTTTTTTGTGGAGGAAACTGCCGAACCACCGCGGTTTTTTCTACCACTTTGGAAACATAAATAACGGCGAACGATTATGGGATTCCGAGGCGTCTTCAGTGGATACCGCCATCCTTTTGTGCGGAGTGCTGATGTGCAGAGAGCATTTCGGCCACTCCGAAATCACCCAATTGGCGTTAGAAATTTTCAACCGCGTGGATTGGAACTGGCTTTCGGAAGACACGCCCATACTGCCGCACGGGTGGACGCCGGAAGGCGGTTTTCTGCAATACCGGTGGGGCGATTACAGCGAGATGATGATGATGTATCTGCTGGGCTTGGGATCCGCCCGGCATCCGCTACCCGCAGAAGCCTGGGACGCATGGAAACGAACGCTGTTCGAATATGACGGGATTCGTTACATCGGAACATTCGCGCCACTGTTCATCCATCAATACTCGCAAGCGTGGTTCGATTTTCGAGGCAAGCGCGACCGCTATGCAAATTATTTTCAGAACTCCATTCTGGCCACCGAGGCGCACCGCTTGTTTTGTTTAGACCTGGCGAAACAATTTCCGGATTACAGCAACGATCTGTGGGGCATCACCGCTTCGGATTCGCCCAAAGGTTATGTGGCGTGGGGCGGGCCGCCGGCCACCGGGCCAATTGACGGCAGCGTGGTTCCTTGCGCGACTGCCGGGTCGTTGCCATTTTCGCCCGAGGCTACTATGCGGGTACAGCGAACAATCAAAAATAAATATGGGGCAAAGGCATGGACTCAATATGGGCCCGTGGATGCGTTCAACCCTTTGACCGGCTGGTACGATACCGACGTGGTGGGAATCGATATCGGTATCAGCATGGTCATGGCAGAAAATGCCCGCAGTTCGTTCATCTGGGAAACGTTTATGAGGAACCCGGAAGCCAAGCGCGGCATGGATCGAGCCGGGTTTAAGCCGGACACCGGCCCTACAGCGCCCGCTCATCAGGGGACGCCTACACCGGTTGCGACTCCACCGGGAGCAGCCGGCTAAAGGCGCTTCTCCATTTCTCTTCCAGTTGTGATCAATGTAAATAAGCCAGCGGTATTTCAGCCCGCGGCCTGCAAGGCGCGCTCCGGCGGATTCGCTGGAGTTGTGGGAACTTCGGCTTCGTGCTCGGGGATATCCAGTTCGAGCGCGGGAGTCCGAGGAATCTTTTCCTGCAGCAGCCGTTCGGTGGCGGCAACCATCGGCTCGGCATGGAAGCGGCGCTGCATGGACATGTCACAAAGAACCGTCGCCGCGGCGACCAGGATCATGCCTTGGTGGTGAGCCATCCAGCACCGCACGATTTCAGAAGTCTCTCCGTTCTTCATGCGGGAAGGAGTGAAGTCGCAGGCGTCATAAAAGCCCTGTGCGCCGACCCATCCACGGTTCCTCATTTCGCGGATGTTTTTGTTCGCGTTGGGAGCATCAACCAGCAATGCCAGAAATGCGGAGTAGGGCGAGATTACCAGATCGTCGCCATCGGAATGAGACAGTGCCAGGTTGGGCAGCCCAAACGCATGGTAGCGATAGTGATTGTCGGGATTGCGTTCCGAGCAAGAACATTCGGAGATGCCCCAAGGCACGGATTTGGAGAGCGCGTAAGCTTGCTGTGCGCGCACCGCGGTTTTCGAGCTTTCCTCCAGCAGTGTGTTCGGATAGTTCCTCATCCATAGCGGAGGAAGCAAATACTCGAACATCGTGCCGGTCCAGGAAAGCAGCGCAGCAGCGTTCTTATAGGTTCTGCGCGGGCGCCCCAGGTTAAACCAAGTGATCTGCGGAATGTCGCCCTTGGCGATGGCGACGAAGACCGCAGCGCGCGCTTCGGAAGCCAACAAATCGTAATGGCTCTGGTGGCGGAAATTGTTGTCCGCATCGTAGCCGATGGAGATCTGCCGCTTCTCGGGATTGTAGAGGAAGGCAAAATCGATCTTTGCGGCAATGGCGTCCGCAGTGGTTGCGAGTGCGGCCAGTTTGCCCGCGGCGCTTTCCACGATGGAGGTAGCGCGGGAAAGAGACGAGAGCAAAAGTTCCATCGCCGAGCGGGTTTCTTCATCGCTGTTTGGGTCCGCGATCAACTCCTGGGCCTTTGCCCGGATCGAAGCGTGGATTTCCGGCAGCGCCTCCAGGGTGAGGCTCGAAAGCTTGAATTTTTCGGACGCGACAAAGTGCGTCCGGTACTTTGCAAATGCGGGTAGCAGCCATGGAGCAAAATCGTACAACATATTTTGCAGAGCGGTGATACGCGTGGATAGTTCACGAGTCCACCAGGCCACTTCGTCTCCGAAGGTCAGATCCGAAAGCTGCTGTTCGATTTTGGAGATGTCCTGCGCGACGTTCGGCAGTTCGTCTAACCAATTGGCGCGCGCGCCGGTGAAGGACTTCAGTCTGAACTTCAACCGTTGAATGGCGAAAACCACACGGTGATGGCGCTTGTTCTGTACCAGGACATCGAGAATGGTTTCCAAGTGATCGGAAATGCCTTGCAGCAACACATTCCGGAATAACGGCTCTTTGGGCGCCTCCAGGCAGGCTTGTTTCAGGGTCCACAAGCAGCACACCAGGTTGCCGTTGTCCACCGTGGAGATGAATAGCGGAGAAACAGGCTGCAGGCTCTGGGTGTCGTACCAGTTATAAAAATCGCCGTTACGCTTAGGCATGCGGTTGATGGTGTCGCATGTTTTCTCTACATCGCCGACGAACTCGGTCAAAGTCGACCAGCCGAGATCGAAGGCGGCGAGTCTGGAGTTCAGCAGGAAGCCGATGTTTGTGGGAGAGATGCGGTGCGCTAACAGAGAATCGTCGTTCTCGTGAACGATATCCGGGATGAGCCAATTCTCCTGTTCGTTGCTGAATTCGCGGAAGAAGCGCCAAGTCCGCAGGGTAAGGCTGCGCAGCATGGTGCGGTCTTTTTCATTGATTTTATTTCCGCTGGTCCAGTAGGGCATATTCAGCCACTCGCAAATGGTTTTCGAACAGCCCCAAAGGGCCAGGAACGGCAACGCAATCAGAAGCGAGGATGGACGCACCACAACGATAACCAAGTCCAATACGAAGCAAATCCATGGCGTCCAGGTTAGATACATTTCCACCGGAGTTTTCTTGCTGTTGGAAGACTCCGAGTCTGCCGCAGTCTCCCATTGCAGAAGGCGCTTGCGTGTAAAGGTCATGCGGATGATGGTGCGGACAATCGCATCAAGCGTGACCAGGCTCTGGTGGAACAGCAGTGCGATTCGAAACACCACCGCCAGCAACTGGCTCGAAAAGTCAGCCCGGATATTCTTCCAGGCATCCCCGAAATTGGGCGAACCGGCGGCCCGAATCAGTGAAACTGCGAACTGCACAAAGACCGGTAGGGAAATCGCGAACACGGTCGCGAGCGTCCAATACAGCGCTTTGCCTGGCAGCACCAGCCAGCCGCAAAGGAGCAGCGCGAAGAAACCGAATTCGGTGAGGCTGCGCCGGAGGTTATCGACAATCTTCCAGCGGGAAATATCGCTCAGCGGGTTGTGCACCAGGTTGCCTGCGCGATTGGGCACACGCGGAAGCAGCCAGCGAATGATTTGCCAGTCGCCGCGCACCCAGCGGTGCTTCCGGCGGCTGTACGCGCTTACGTGAGACGGATAATCGTCGATCACTTCGACGTCAGTCATCAAGCCAACGCGTGTGTAAATTCCTTCGAGCAGGTCGTGGCTGAGCACCGCATTACACGGGAAGCGCAGATCCAACACTTGCTGGAACGTTTCTACTTCGTAGATGCCTTTTCCGGTGAATATGCCTTCGCCGAACAGATCCTGGTAAACGTCGGAAATGGCGCGAGTATAAATGTCCAGGCCAGCGTCGCCGGAAAAAATGCCTGCCAAACGCGAGCGATTCTTGGATTTCACGCTGATCTCGACGCGGGGCTGAAGCACTCCGTAACCCTCGACCACGGTATTGGTTTCGGGATTGATTACCGCGCGGTTGAGCGGGTGCGCAATGGCTCCCACCAGTTTTCGTGCAGAATCTCTGGGCAATTGGGTGTCCAGGTCCAGAGTAATGACATAACGGACTACGGGAAGAATGGACAGGTCGCCACTGGTTACCGAGAAATCGTTGCACTTGCCCATCAGCAGGTTGTTCAGGTTGAGCAGTTTCCCGCGCTTGCGTTCCCAACCCATCCACGTCTGCTCGGATTCGTTATAGGTGCGGTTGCGATGGAAATGGTAGAAGGAGCCTTTGCCGTCGCCTGTGTATTTTTTGTTCAAGTCGGCAATGATTCGCGAGCAAACCGGGGCCAGCGCATCCTTATCATCGAACTCCTGCACCGAATCCGGTGGATCGGTCAGCAGCGCAAAGTGCAGGTTGGCGTCGCGGTTCGCCAGATAGCGAATCTCGAGATCGCGTGCGGCCTGCTTGGCTTGTTCTTCGCTGGTCAGGAGCATCGGAATGACCACCAGCGTGGTGCATTCCCGGGGAATGCCCTCGGAAAAGTCGAACCGGGCCAGCTTGCGCGGCGGAACGATCATGGTGGTAAAGAGGTTGACCGTTGCGACCGCGCATTCGAACGCGGGCAGGAAAATCAGCGCGGCTTCATACCAACGCAAAACTCGAAAGCCCGGAATGGCCACGAACAAAGCCATTACTGCGAGCGTGAGTACGCCGATAGCCGTGAAGTAGAACGTTGTGGGAAATTCCAAAATGAGTTCCTGGGCCCGTTCCGACAGCGAAGCTTTGTAACCGATGGCGCGTTTCAGGGCAGACTTACCTTCGCCGATGAGATAGTAGCCAACGTGGGAGCGGCGTTCCTCGGCGCGCTCGGTCGAAGCCAAGTGCGGTTCGCGGGCCAGCTGGACGGCAGTGCGCGCAATTTCCTGCTCGGTTCGCGGCGAGTGCGCGGCCAATTCTGCCAAGGCGTTGCAGTATAGTCCGCGACTTTCCGGATCCATGCGGTGATACGCCTGAAGCGGGTCGAGACGCAGAATCGTTTCCGTGACGCTGACTTGCTCGAAGATGTCTTCCCAATTGAATTCGACTACGTTCTTCAGGCACGCGCACAATTGAGGCAGCGTGAGTTCCGCGTCGCTGGAAACAGCGGCCGATTGGCACTTTGGTTGCGGGCTTGGGTCGCACGTTTTGCCCAACTCACCGATGCGTTCGACGAGCGCCAGCTCCATGAATGGCTTGATGGTCCAGAGCTCCGTCATCTGAAAAGGAGAGTTGACCTGCACGCGCTGCAAGAAGGGAACCAGCGTTTCCTTGGAAATCGTATATCCGCCGGTGTGTAGAAAGTTATCCGCGACCGCGTACGAGCGAGGGAGCAGTCCAGAATCAGCGGCCTGGACAGCGGGCAACTTCGGAGTTGCCATGATGGCGTCGTGAATCTCTTTGAGCACGGTGTGAAACAGAGGAACATTTTCCGAAAACCACCGCGCATCTGGCGATTCGATGCGAGCAAATGAGCGCAAGCGTTCGGTGGCCGAGCGAATGGCGTTGTCCGCGGCCTTCCATTCGGTTTCGAGTACGTCGAGGGGCTGCTCGCTCTCGGCGAGTTCCCAGGTTTCCCCGTCCAGATTAATGGTGAACTCCTGGGCGGCCTGCCCTGCAGACACGGATGACTGCGCATCGGCGCCAGCCACCGGTGTGCTCAGGTTTGGCACGGTCAACAGATCGGGCACCGGATTCAGACCCGCTGCGGCGCATTGTTGTGGTGTAGCCATAAAATAAGTTTCACTCCTCCGCGTCTATCGATAGTTCGCCGCTTGCAGCTCGAACATCTCTGCGTAACGCCCTGCGCTCTTTAGAAGCTCGGTATGAGAACCTTCCTCGGCAATCTTGCCGCCCTCCAGCACGAGAATGCGATCCGCCATGCGAACCGTCGAGAAACGATGGGAGATCAGCAAGGCCATCTTGTTGGTGGTCAATTCCGCAAAGCGCTGGAACACTTCGTGCTCCGACCGTGCATCCAGGGAAGCGGTGGGTTCATCAAGAATTAATAACTGCGCGTCGCGGAGATAGGCGCGGCCGAGAGCGATCTTTTGCCACTGCCCGCCGGACAGCTCGATGCCCCCTTCGAAGCGAGTCCCCAAGACTTGGTCGTAACGCCTCGGCAGTTGATGAATTACGTCGTCTGCCAGGCTCTTGAGGGCTGCCGCACGAATGCGGAACGAATTGTTCATTTCCTCGATTCGCCCTATGCCGATATTTTCGGCGGCGGTCATTTCATAGCGCATGAAGTCCTGGAAAATCACTCCAATTTCGCGCCACAGATCCTCGATGTCGTATTCGCGAATGTCCACGCCGTCCAGAAGAATCTGGCCTTCGGTCACGTCGTACAGTCGTGTGATCAGCTTCACGATGGTGGTCTTACCCTGGCCGTTTTCGCCCACTAGCGCGATGCGTTCTGTGGGCCGGATGGTGAAATTGATGTTATGCAGGACCGGCCGGGGATTGCTCGCGTAAGAGAAAGAGACGTTTCGGAACTCAAACCCTTGGGTAATCGGGCGGGGCACCAATCGTGCGCCGGGCTTGGAGACAATCTTCGGTTTCACACTAAAGAACTCCAGCAGGTCGGTCAGAAAAAGGGCCTGGTCGGCAATGCTGGAAAAGGTGGTGAATACGGCCTGGATGTTGGTGCTGGCGCCAGCGATGGCCCCGGCAAGGAACGTCAGGGAGCCGATGGTCAATTGCCCGAGTACGGTTTTATAAACCACATACGCATACGCGCCGTAGTAACCCACCGTCCCTAGCAGCGTGAGCAGCATTCCGACGAATAGCTTGCGCTTCTGCAATCGGACCGTTTGCCGATGCAGTTCGTCGGACATACTCGAATAGCGGCCCACCAGATAAGGCGCCAGGCCATACAGCTTAAGTTCTTTGGCGCTTTCTTTGCTTCCACCCAGCACGCGGAGATATTCCATCTGCCGGCGCGCGGTTGTTTGATTGAAGTTCAGCGAATAACCCAGAAAAGCGAAATGCGTTTCGCCGAGAAATGCCGGAACGACACAAACCACCAGAAGCAGCAGGATCCACGGCGAGAAGAACAGGATGCTGGCCGCCAAGCTGAGGGTCATGATTACTTCTTGGACCAGCCGGCCGCTGGATTGAATCATGCCCAGGCGGTCGGTACCCTGCACGCGAGCGCGATCCAACTTGTCATAGAAGTTGTAGTCCTCGTAATCGGCGAGGTCCAGGCTGGCCGCGTGCTCCATGATCTGTGTGCTGATGTAGCGGGTATATTTGTCTGCCAGCACGTTGTCGCAAAAATCGATCACCCGGGTCAGAATCGTGGCCACGCTGGCCAATCCAAATTGCACCAGCACGAGCCACCAAAACGAGGAGGGCAGCGGTTTGTGATATTGAACCAGGTTTTGGATGGCATCAATGATGTACTTGGTGACCGCCAACATGGCCACTGGGAGCAAAGCGACGCTAATCCGGCACGCTAGGCTGGAGGCAACTACGGTTGGCGCGGCCTTCCACACAATCCGAAAAAGTGGAGGAATATTGCGTAAGGCCCTTAGGCGATCGCTCCATCTGGAAGGCGGCCCTTGGATGTTGTCCATTGTTGTCGGTGCTGCGCTCATCGATGCAGAACCCCCATCGGGTTCGCTCCCTGAATACACCCAGAGGAGGTACCCTCGACTTCCACATCAATTTCCAACGGGGTTGCTTCTTGTACCTCAGACGACTGGGTTCAAGCGGATCAAATCGGGCGGCGCAGGCTGGGCGTCTAGATACACAAAGGCGCCAACCTCGCGGTGACTCAACCCCCACGGGTTAGATTGGCACGTGTGGTGCCATGTTCAAATCCGTGTAAGTCATTAGAACCATAGGGCTTGATCCGGTAGTGTTGCGATATGCTCAAGTTAATTTTTCTCGAAATATGAAAGTTCTACCTGATAAGTGCTCAAAGAGGCAATGATTTAGCGGCGGTCGGGGTAGTCCTGGAACTATACTTGCTCCTGGGTGGAACAACGTCGGCAGGTCAACGAACCTTCGAGTCGCGAAAAGAGTTTTCTCGACTATTGTCTTGATCGGTTGTGCAGCCATTCAAGGCCAAGCAAAGAAACCTAGCCAGGCCAGATTGTATAATCTGACGACGGGCGTGGTGACATCCATCGATTACGTTCCCAATGGCATAGGGAACGGCAGCATGTCGGGCGTCATGCCGTCTGGTGAAGCTTTCAAAGGCGAGTACGTCACTATCGCGGAAGGCGATCAAAGTTGGGCACGATTTACGGCTCAGTTTACACGCCCAATTGGGCGGTCTTCGGAAGCGGCACGAGCCAGTCATCTCACAGCAAAATACAGCAGCAAGGGACGGCCATCGCAACAGGTGACAAAGGGCTGGTATTGCAATGCGAGTATGTGACAAGTTCCAGAACGGGCGTCGGTACGGGAGAATGTAAGAACAATCACGATGTTCTGTACAAGTTGATGTTCTAGGAGGCGAGATGAGATACAGAATCGTGAGGCAACTCGAGGGGAAGCCGGTGTACGAAGGCCGAACATGGGCCAGTCGCAGCTACGCTAACTTGAAAATGCGCGAGCTCGAAAAAAACAAGCCGGGACTTTACGAAGTTGAAGAGTTGCGTGGGAGCCTGACCAAAAGGCGGCGTGCGTCCCGCTTTGGGAAAGAATAAATTATTGAACCCACCGCAACACAAAATTTGCTGCAAAGATCAGCCCTCCTCTACCTTCTGAAAAGATTCGTCAATGCGTCAATCAGTGAAATTTTGTTGAGGTTCTTAATATTGGGGTGGGAGATGGGATTTGAACCCACGACATTCGGTGCCACAGACCGACGCTCTACCAACTGAGCTACTCCCACCGTAGGGAAATAAGTTTAACACGCCCGCGGTTGAGGGGAAAAAGGTTTCGGCGAGACGGGGAATTCGCCCATGGTGAGTTTGGGTGCCAGCTAGGTGATCGGGTCCATGCCCGGCTGGGTCAACGACCCGGCCCGTTCGAGGTTCTGCGCCGCTTGGTCAAGCAAGGCGATCTGCCGCTGGAAGGGCGGTCGCGCATTTCGAGTTGCTTCGAGTCCAAGAAATTTCCTCTCGCTGCCGCCCGGCCTGCAGAAAGAGCGAAGCCCGGGACTATGCCCGGGCTTCGTCTGGTTCAGGGTTCCGAAGGTTGCGCCAGGGATTACACGCCTCCTCCGGTGGTGGGTTATTTAGGGAGGGTCTGCGAGGTATGAACCGCGTGGTTTGCTACGGGGAACTGTTTTGGCGCGGTGGCGGCCGCGCGGCTTAAAAGCTTGCGCAAGAAAGCTCGTTGCGAGGGTGGGCGCAGCTTCAATTCCGAGAGGAAGCGCCGATAGTCGGCGGTAGTCTTGGCATTCCGTCCATTCTTTCGGCCTGTCGGTTCAGCCGCCCGTAGAGCGCGATCGAATTTGGGAATCAAGATTACTGGTGACATAAATCCTCCGAAGCGCCCCGCCCTTCTGATTACGGGGTCCCTCTGAGATATTGGTGTTGGTAAACGTGCTCACTTTGCCGCGAGTCCAGGAAAACAACAATGCACCGGAGGTGAACCGTAGGTGCACCAGTGGTGAACTGTTGCCTGCGGCTAAACCTCAGATATTCGCGGCCTTGTCTTCAGGGGCTGAAGCCCAAGTCATTCCAGACGCGTTACGTGGCGGCTGAGGGCACCATCTCCTGAAGAGAAATGCCGAACTTCCGAGACAGGGCACTGGTTACAGAAACCGCTCGAAATTTGGTATATTCCCTCAACCTATTCCGGACCAGCTCATGAGCTCGCCAACCAGCGGAAACAGCACGTTAAGATTTTCGGAGTTTGTGGTCGATTGCCGTGCGGGCGAACTCTTCCACCGCGGAAAAAAGGTCAAATTGCAGCACCAGCCCATGCAGGTGCTGTTGTTCCTGCTGGAACAGGCGGGCCAGGTGGTCACCCGCGAAGAATTGCGCCAAAAAATCTGGCCGGCGGACACCTTTGTCGATTTTGAGCATAGCCTGAACACGGCCGTGAAGAAATTGCGTGCCGCTCTTCACGACAGTGCCAGCAATGCCAAGTTCGTGGAGACCTTGCCCCGCCGTGGCTATCGCTTCGTGGCAAAAGTGGAAGCCAGCACTGACAAGCCGGTTGCAACTAGGACACCCAGCCGCTTACAAGGAAACATCTTCACCTTGGCACCAGAGAACGGTACAGAGTGCGTGCTCGCTCCGGTGGATGGCAAATCACGCGAGGAATGGCACCGCCTGGTGGGTTTGAATGATGACGTCGGTGTATCGATGATGATCACCACAAAGCGGCTGTTGCTCTTGGCAGCGGGAACGAGCGTGCGTGTGCTCGCGCTTGACCCCACAGCAGGGTGGTGTGAAGTTCGCGTGTTGGAAGGCGAACACTACGGCAGCACGGCCTTGTTAGCTCGTAACTCCCTGAAGGGATTCGAAACTCCACGCGGTGACAAGAACTCCGCCGGAAAATCCGCAGATTCAACAAAACGGGAAGAAACCACCTAACTCCGTGGCACGCGTAATTCGAACCTGCAAGGCTTTGGTGCGTTCATTAGCCTGCGGCAACCTTTTCCGGGTCGCCCGGCCCCGTCCTTGACGGATACGAAAGGCGCTTGTACATTGACTAAAGGACGCGGCAGCGTGATTCCTGAATGTCCGTATCAGTCCGTGATACCGCCATCCAAGCCTCATGAACCTGCCCAATGCGTACAAGTTATTCCAGGGGACCGGGCGCGCCACATAAGAGATGCCAGGTAAAATAAGCGCAAAGATTTGTGTGATTGTGCTGGCCACGGCAGCATGCACGTCGCTTTGCGTTGCCCAAGTGCCGCTGCCTCGCCCACGGCAAAGAATCGCACCTGCCACTGCGGCAACCATAGACGGCAGCGAAGCCATGTTCACTACCATGTGCGCCCTCTATGCTGCCGGATACGAAGCGGATATTAGCGCGGGCAACTGGGGCACCTACCGCACGCAGATGCGCGAGCGATTGAGAGCGCAGCGGGGACCTGCGGTGGATGCGTTGAAAGAGTTCTATCGTGGGCATCAATTTCGTGATCCCGGTGCAATGCTGTCGCGATTTGTGTGGTTCGGACTGGTATCCGGCCCGGCGCCGAAATTCCGGCCGGTGCTGAGGCGCGACGAGTTGCCACCCGAGGTTTTGGACCTGGAAGGATTCAGCGATATCCTCTCGAACTATTACACCGAGCAGAACATCGGCCAGTTGTGGCGTGACGTCCAGCCATTGTACCAACGGGAAATCGAAAGACTGCACGACCCGGTGTCGGACATCCTGTTCCAATCCTCCACCTATCTTCGAGCAATGGTTGACTCGACCATGCCAAAGACATTTAGCATTATTGTGGAGCCGCTAGTCGGGCGGATCACCAACGTGCGCAATTTTGTGGACCATTACGCAATTGTACTGAGCGGAACCGAAGAGATCCCCATCGACGTGGTGCGCCACGCGTATCTGCATTTCCTGCTGGATGGACTACCGTTGGCTTACCCACACGTGATTTCGGTAAAGCGGCCTCTGTATGAGATTGCCGCCAAGGCGCCCCGGTTGGAGCCCGATCTGAAGGACGATTTCCCGTCCTGGTTTGACGAATGTACGGTAAGAGCGGTCGAGATTAAGTTAAAAAAGATGGCTCCGAGTGAACGCGAGGCGGCTTTACAGACCAATGATGCCGATGGCTATGTACTTGTCCGCCCGATTTTCCTGGCACTGCCGGGATATGAAGCCGGGGAACCATCCTTTCGCAGTTACTTTCCGGATCTGATCCGGTCTATCGATGAAAAAACGGAAGAGACTCGCGTCGCCAGCATCCATTTCGAGCGGGCCCCAGACGTTACCCACGAGAAGGATGTAAGCAGCGAAGATCTGGCTCGTAATCGCGCTCGGATTTCAGCGTTGCCGGATGATCCGGAAGCCATCGCGGCCCTAACGGACGGGGAAAAGTCGCTGGCGCAGAAAAATCCTCGCGCCGCGGAAGCCTACTTCAAAAGCGTTCTGGCAAAGTATCCCAATCAGCCGCGCGCCTGGTATGGCTTGGGAATGGTGGCGGTATTGGACCACGATGCCGAACGAGCCAAGGAAGTGTTCGGGCGATTGACCGCTGGGCAAGATGCAGCCGCGCAGGATCCGTTGGTGATGGCCTGGTCGCATATTTATCTGGCGCGAATTTTCGAGGATGAAGGGCAGTTGGATCGAGCGAAGTCGGAGTATCAAGCGGTGCTGGCGGTTCAGGGAGCTCCTGCGCAGGCGCAGCAAGCTGCGCAAAAAGGTTTGGGCGACCTGGATCTAAGAAAAACCAGCGAGCGGCCATGAAGATGACTCAAAAGGAGAATGATGGTTATGAATGCAGCTAATCAGTGGAAGATGACTCTCTTCCTGGCGGCATCGCTGCTGGGGTGCTCTATCGTGTTAGGACAAACGCCCGGGTCTGCGCCACCGCCATCGTCCCCGCAATCGCAGCAACCTGCAGCGCCTGGTCAGGGTCAGGGCCAAGGTCAGCAGGCCGCGCCGCTCGAGGGAGCGCCGCCACCGGTCAGTGCGGAAGAGGAAGCCGCTTTTAAAGCCTTCAACGACCCGTCTAATAATGATTTGGCGAAAAAAGACCAGCAAGCTGTGGATTTTCTGCAGAAGTATCCACAGAGCCGTTATCGCGCCGAAATCTATAGCTGGCAAGTGAAGTATTACTTCAGCGTCGGTCAGATCGACAAGATGGAAGAGGCGGGCGATAAGGAACTGGCGCTGGCACCGAATGACGCGCAGACATTGGCAATTATGGGCTCAGCTTTACCGCGCAAGATGAGCGCCAGCACCCCTGACCCCGACAAGCGTTTAGCCAAAGCGGAACAGTACTCCCAGAAAGCTTTGGAATTGCTGCCCACGTTCCCCAAACCCGACAACATGACCGAAGAGATGTTCACCAAGGCAAAGAACCAGACTTCGGCAATGGCTTATAGCGGCTTGGGCTTAGTGGCCTTTCGCAGAGGGAAATATGCGGACGCAATTCCGAACCTGGAAAAGTCGGTCCAATTGGATCCCGATCCCGATCCGGTGAATTATTATTTACTGGGTATTTGCAACGAAAAGACTTCGCATTTTGATGATGCGGTAGCCGATTTCACCAAATGTTCTAACCTGCCTGGAGGTTTACAGGCTACCTGCAAAACAAATATCGACGAAGCCAAGAAGCTAGGTGCGACTCAATTAAGCGCGCCGAAGTAATGCCGGCCGTACCTTGAAGTACGGCGGGAGCGGGATATGGTCCGCGGTGACGATATACGTTTAATGGAGCGGCTGGGTTACGAGTTCCGTGACCCAACCCTGCTGGACCGCGCGCTGACCCATAGCTCCGCGGTTCCGGAACTGCGCGCCGCTCGCGGCGAAGACATTGCGTTTACCGGCTCGGCGGTTCAAGACAACGAACGGCTGGAATTTCTGGGTGATGCCGTGCTGGAACTGCTCACCAGCGAATTCCTGCTCAGTCACTTCCCCGAGTGGACGGAAGGGCAACTGTCCAAAAGCCGCGCGCGAATCGTCAATGCCCATTCGCTGGAGATCGCGGCGCGCGCGCTCGGAATTGGCGAACACTTACGCCTCGGGCGTGGCGAGGAAAAGACCGGAGGTCGCGACAAGCCGGCGCTCCTTGCGGATGCTTTTGAAGCGATTGTGGCGGCAATTTACCTCGACGGAGGGCTGGACCCAGCCCGCGAGTTATTGAAAAAGACCGTGTTGGTTCAGGCCAGCGAAGACGGCGAGCGCATCTCGGAGTCCGACCGTAAAAGCGCTCTGCAGGAGTTTCTGCAAGGCAAAGGCGGCCAACTGGCGGAGTACCGTCTGGCGGGAGAGAGTGGCCCGGACCACCAGAAAACATTTCTGGTGCAGGTGTGGGTGAAGGGCGAATGCATGTCCAGCGCCGAGGGAAGCACGAAGAAGGAAGCGGAACAGAAAGCGGCGCGCCAAGCCCTCGAGAAGCTCCGGCAAGCGGATTTGAAAGCCAAGGAAAAGGAAGAGGTTGGACCGAATGCCGGATGAGACGCTCACACCCGACAGCGTCGTTTCGCCCGAGGCGCCCGGCCAACAGGTTTCTACATCCGTGGAAACGGAAAGCGGCGAACAAGCCAGTCAAGCCTACGTAAATCAAACTACATTTTCCGAATATCTGGAATCGCTGCTGGTCACGGTAATTCTGGCGCTCTTTGGAACCAGCTTTGTCGTGCAGGCTTTCAAAATCCCTTCGCCCTCCATGGAGCGCACGTTGCTGGTAGGCGATCATCTACTGGTCAACAAATTTATTTTTGGCGGACGTGGCGGGTGGTACGACAAGCTCCTTCCCTATCGCGAACTGCAACGCGGCGACATCATCGTTTTCAAGTTCCCTTATCAGGATCATCCCCATTTCGTGAAGCGGGTTATCGGTTTGCCTGGGGACCGCCTGAAAATTGTGGACCAGCAAGTCTATGTAAACGGCCAAGCGCTAAATGAGCCGTATGCCATCCACGATCCATCCTCCGGCTATGGCGATCCATTGAATTACAATTTTCCGCCGGTCGGCAACCAGATGTACTTGTCTTCCCTGCAGCCCGAGTGGGCGCGTGATATTCGAAGTTACATTCATGGCGACGAATTGGTGGTGCCGCCCGGAAAGTATTTCGCCATGGGCGACAACCGCGACCATAGCTTGGACAGCCGCTATTGGGGCTTCGTGGATCGTGACGCCATCATGGGACGGCCGTTTCTGATCTACTGGTCCATCAATGCGAACAGCGCAGACTACGGTAATACTACGTTCGGCGAACGAATCGTGGGTATTTTCGACACTTTGATTCACCTGCCGGAGCGCACGCGTTGGAACCGGATGCTGCACACGGTGCACTGAAGTTCAGCCGCGCAACAGCGCTACACTTTTCGTGTCACGTTTGAGAGACTCCCATCAAGATGGCTCGCCTTCGTAGATATGGGCTAATGGCCGTGCTGCTTCTGGTGGCCCTTGCCGCTGTTCAGGGAGGGGTGTCTCTGCTGGTGCGTACACAGCACATGCGCGGGTACCTGATCGCCCATTTGGAACGTGCCTTCGGCCGGCCGGTGCAGGCGGGCCGATTTTCGGTGCAGATTCTGCCGATTCCAGAACTGGACGTGGAAGAAGTTACTATCGGCGAAGATCCTGCGTTCGGGAGCGAGTATTTCTTGCGTGCGGATCAAATGGCCGCGCGGCTCCGCTGGTTTGGCCTTCTTCGCGGACACTTTGAGTTCGGCACCATGTCGTTTACCAGGCCGAGCTTAATCCTGGTGCGCAACTCCGAGGGCCGCTGGAACCTGGAACGCTGGCTCCCACCCGCTCGGCCGGCTAATGCGGTCGGCCCGTCGAGCCCCCCTGCACAGACCCGCGCCGAATCCACCTACCATCTCCAGGAAATTGATTTCGACGAAGGGCGAATTAACTTTAAGCAAGGGGACGAGAAACGCCCCTTTGCGTTCACCAATGTCTCCGGCAGCGTAGAGCAGGTTTCCCCTGGGCGGTGGCAGGTGCAATTACAGGCGCAGCCGTGGCGCAGTGGCGTGCCGTTGCAGTCCACCGGCACGTTGCAAGTGGAAGGTTTCGTGGCCGGCACGTCGGCACGCTTGCAACCAGCGCAAATTCGCTTGCACTGGGGCAAAGCATCGCTCGCCGACTTATTCCGGTTGATTACCGGAAACGACTCCGGCGTGCGCGGTGAATTTGCGCTCGACGGATCCGCCAGCGTGGGAATGAGTACGCCTGCCGCAGAAGCCTCTCCAGGCATGTGGCGGTTTGCCTTACAAGCCAGAGGCACCCAGATTCACAGATGGGATTTGACCGAGCGCGACGACAATCCCCGGGTCAACGTTAATTTGAAGGGCGTATGGGATATGGCCAACGACGAAGCTCGAGCCGAGCAGCTTCGTGTGGACTTGCCTGAGTCCAATTTCATGGGCTCCGCAAAATTGCAGACCTCTGAGCTGGCCAACTGGGACGCACAGTTCACCAGCATGGCGGTGCAGGGCGCAGATCTGCTGGCGTGGTACCGCGCGTTCCAACCGAATGTTTCCGACGAAGTGACCGTGACCGAACAGATCAGCGGCACCTTGACAGCCAGCGGCTGGCCTTTGCGGTGGGAAAGCGGGGCCATCGACAGCAGCGCAGGCTCTTTGCGGTTACCAGGTTCTGTGGCTGCGCGTCTCGAACCGTTTCACGGGTATGTCCGGGATGGGAAATTTCGGGTCGAGGGCGTTCGGGTGGATCTATTGGCGCAACCGGCGACACAAAAGGCCGAGAAGACCGCAAACAGGCCGAAAGGAGCGGCACCAGAAAACGCGGTTGAAGCTGAATTGGCTCAGGATTCCGTGGCTCATCAGGGAAGCCTGCGCTTGAACATGCACCTGGCCAACGCTGCGCCACTGTTTCAACTCACCGCGGCCTTCGGTCATCCTCTCAACAAAGGCTGGGAATACGGCGGCGGCGCTTCCGGATCGCTCACGTGGAACTGGGGTCGCAGGGTCATGGAAGCGCGGCGAAGCGGTTCCATCGAGCTGACCAAGGCGCGCCTGCAAGTGGCTGGACTCAATGAACCCCTCAAGGTGGAAGACACTCGCCTGGAATGGAAGGAGGGCCTGCGCAGCGCCACTGTGGGTAAGGTGGATGCGTTCGGCGCCGCCTGGTCTGGAACGATATCGGAAGCCAACGACATGGTGCCAAATGACGAAAGCAACTGGCACTTTCAGCTTCATGCGGATCACTTGGATGCCACTGAACTTGACCGTTGGGCGGGTCCCCGTTCTCGCCCAAATTGGTTGCAGCGATTGCTGTCGTCGCTGTTGGGAAGTGTAAACACGGCGCATGCCAGCGAATTATTGCGGCGAGTCTCCGCTGACGGGGTGATCACCGCGGATTCGGTGACAATCGAAAAGATCAAGCTGGCTAAAGCGCACGCCAACGTCGGGCTGCATGCGCTGCATCTGGACATTCAAGATGGCGTGGCGCAATGGGCAGGTGGAACTGTGCATGCTGGGATGCAGGCGCAGTTTTCACCACTGCCGAAATATCAACTGAGCGCGGAAATCGAGAACGTCAATATGGCGCAATTGCCGTGGTCGCCGCGCTGGGGCGAACGATGGAGCGGCATTGCTTCCGGAACCTTGCATTTCACGACAGCGGGCGTGGGAAGAGAAGAATTGCTGAAGCAATTGGCAGGCGCTGGACGGGTGACGCTCAATAAAATTGAGTTTCGCGGCTGGGATATAGAGCTGAGCGCAGAATCGGGAGGGCCCTCCGCCGGCGCGTCTCGCTGGACCTCCGGCGAAGGGGAATTCCAGTTGAGCGAACAGCAAATACATCTATCCGGTTTTCGCCTGGATGCTCCCCATCGGAGAACCGAACTGTCGGGAACCATTTCGTTTGGCATGGACGGGAATTTGACGTTCACTCCTGCTCCACGCATGACCGCTGGGGCGCACTCCTCGCAAGGACGCGAATTGCGCGTAAGCGGTGCATTGGAAAACCCGGAGGTCGCGGTATTTCCCGCGGGTTCGGAACAAGTACGGCCTTGACGAATAGCACGGAACATCAAATTTTGAGGGGACAGCGATGATGCGACTTCGTTTGCTAGCAGCAGTACTTGTTTTTTGGGGTGCGCAATCTATTTCAGCGCAGCAATCGTTCACCCTGGATCAGATTGTGAGCGCGCCGTTCAATTCCAATTTAGTGGCGGAAAAAAACACGGATCGCATCGCCTATACGTCTAACGATCATGGGAAACGCAATATCTGGGTGGCCGAAGGACCTGCGTTCGCCGCGCGGCAGTTGACCTCTTATTCGCAGGACGACGGCGGCGAACTGTCCGATCTTTCGTTTTCCGCCGATGGCAACACGATTGTGTATGTTCGCGGAGAAGGGAAGGACTCGGCTGGTGATTATGCGAACCCGACCAGCAACCCGGCTGGAGTGGAACAAGAAGTCTGGATGATCGGCTGGTCCGGCGGGGCGCCCACGAAAATCGACGCGGGGCATTCGCCGGTGATTTCGACGCAAGGCCGAATTGCTTATGGACGCGGTGGAGAGTTGTGGATGGCGTCTCTGAAAGCAGACGAAAAACCGGCTCAGATCGTGGTGCGAGGCAAAAACAAGCCGGTGGAATGGTCGCCGGATGGCGCGCGACTGCTGTTTGTATCGGATCGCGGAGATCATAGTTTCATCGGCTTATTCGATGTGAACGCCGAAACGGTGACGTTTCTGGCGCCGACAGTGGATTCCGATTCGGACCCGGTATGGTCACTCGATGGCAAGCACGTCGCGTTTGTACGCCAGCCTGCCGTGCCGCGCGACACGCCTGATGGATATTTCATTGAACCCGACCGCGTGCACCCATGGTCCATCTGCGTGGCGGATGTTGCTGGCGGAACGGCCCGCGAAGTGTGGCACAGCGGGACCGCGCTCCAAGACTCGTTTCCCTACATGGCACGCGATACGGGAGGCGGGGTAATTCACTGGGTTGCGGAGGATCGTATCGTCTTCGCCAGCGAAGCGGATGGCTGGCAGCATTTGTATTCCATTCCTGCGGATGGGGGCACCGCCAAATTGCTGACTCCCGGTAATTGCGAGATCGAGCAGTGGTCCTTTTCGGCGGACAAGAAGAACGCGCTTTTCAACTCTAACTGTGGAGATGTAGATCGCCGGCACGTGTGGACCACAGCTGTGGATGGCACAGATTCGCGCCAGTTAACCCAGAACGGAATCGAGTGGAGTCCAGTCGCAGCCGACAACGGTGATTTTTTCTATTTTCAGTCAGACGCTACGCATCCGGGCCGGCTGTTCCGCACGACCGCGGGCGCGGACTCGTTGACCGTCGAGGTGTCTTCCAAAGATTGGGAGCAGCAATTTCCTACGAATCAGTTGGTTGCGCCTCGGCAGGTAATTTTCCCTTCCGGGGACCTGGAAATTCACGCGCAGTTGTTTTTACCTAAGAATCTGAAGCCCGGAGACAAGCGTGCTGCGCTGATCTTTTTTCATGGCGGACCGATGCGTCAGATGCTGCTGGGCTGGCATTACATGTACTACTACGCAAATGACTACGTCATGAACCAGTATCTGGCCAGCCGCGGGTACATTGTGCTAGCCATAAATTATCGCAGCGGCATAGGCTACGGCCGCGCCTTTCGAGAAGCGCCGGGACGCGCCGGTCGTGGGGCGTCGGAATATCAAGATGTGCTGGCAGCCGGAAAATATTTGCAGGGGCGCAGCGACGTTGATCCCAAGCGCATCGGGCTATGGGGCGGCAGCTATGGTGGCTATTTGACCGCGCTCGGGCTGGCCCGCAATTCGGATTTGTTTGCCGCCGGCGTAGACCTGCATGGCGTGCACGATTGGCCCGCCGATAATTGGGAAGGGAAGCACATCCCCCCGGATTTAGTAAAACTGGCACACGAGTCTTCTCCCGTGGCTTCCGTGGACACCTGGAAATCGCCGGTGCTGTTCATTCATGGCGATGACGATCGCAACGTGATGTTTTCGCAAACGGTGGATTTGATCGCGCGGCTTCGGGCTCGAGGCGTTTCGACCGAACAATTAGTATTTCCCGACGAAATACACGATTTTCTTTTGAATCAGAGCTGGCTAAGAGCGTTCCAGGCCGCTAGCGACTTTTTTGACCGCAAATTGGGTGAACCTCAAAAGTGAACGAAGCAGCGCGTGTTTGGATCAGGCGATTCGCGGCTTCCGGAGTGTCCGTCGCCGCGATTGTTTTGCTAACGGCGACTGCCAAGAGCGACGATCGCATTCAACTGATTCCGCACCTGCAAAATGGACAAACCCTGCAATACCAGAGCCATGGCCGCCTCAACCGCTATGTAAAAACCAAGAGTAAGGTCGCTACGATGTTCGAGCCCAAGCCGGTACGCGAGGATTTTTCGACCACCTTGCAGCTATCTATCCAAGACTTCCACACCATGGATCACCGGCCTATGCTGGCTGCGCAGACGCAAGTGGTTCCAAAGGAACAACCATCAGGGACGGACGCCGCCGCGCTAGCTCCTCTCAAAGTTGATTTTGTTATCGGCGGAGATGGTGCCGTGTCACATGCAGATGGGCTCGACAATCTTTCGTCCGAACAACTGTTGGCTTGGCAGTTTTGGATCGCACAATTTGCGTTTGCCTGGACCATGCCGGCTTCGGGGGTTAAACCCGGCGAGAAATGGAAATCGACGGAAGTTGAGAAGGCCCCGTCTCCCATCGCTAACCTTATCTGGGAGCGCGAAACCACTTACGTCCAGAATGAAGTCTGCCCGACTCTTCCGAGCGAAAGTTGCGCCGTCTTTCTTACGAACGCAACGCTCAAGCAGCGGTCCAATCCCCAGGATGCCACCCCCGAAGACTACAAACTTCACGCACTCAAAACCTTTGGAACTGCCAAAGGCACAAATCAGGTGGTACTGTACATTTCGCTAAAAACTGGACTCTTGCTTCGCGCCACCGAAGATGTCCAACAGTCCCTGGACGCTACCATCGTCAAAGTCGATGGCACGAATCAGGTGCAATATCTGGTTGACGTGACCAGCCATTTTGAGACTGTTTTCGTTCCGGACACGGACAGTCACTCCCCTTCGCGCTGAATATCCAAGCATTCGGCGGCAGCGCCGCACAAAACTGAATTTGCCAGCCGCGCTATAATGAAGGTTTCGGCGGATGCCGTTGGGACCGCTGGAGGCCTGGCAAATGAATTTCAAGCTGCGAAGCAACTACCAACCGCGGGGAGACCAACCCGCCGCTATTGAGCACCTGACGCGCGGACTGGAAGCCGGGGATAAACATCAGGTCCTTCTCGGCGTCACCGGTTCGGGCAAAACTTTCACCATGGCGAAGGTTATCGAGGCGGCGAACCGTCCGGCCCTGGTGCTGGCCCACAATAAAACCCTTGCGGCACAGCTATACCACGAATTCAAAGGCTTTTTCCCCGACAACGCCGTTGAGTATTTCGTGAGCTACTACGATTTTTATCAGCCGGAGGCTTACGTGCCTTCCGCTGATCTGTACATAGACAAAGAAGCGACCATCAATGACGAGCTGGACAAATTGCGGATGAGCGCTACTCGTTCGCTGTTCGAGCGTCGTGACGTTATCATTGTCGCCTCAGTTTCATGCATCTACGGCATCGGCTCGCCGGAAGCGTACTACGGCATGTTGGTGATGATCGAGAAGGGGCAGCAGACTTCGCGCGAAGCGCTGCTCCGCCGGTTCGTCGATATTCAGTACGAGCGCAGCGAAGACCTGCGCCGCGGCACATTTCGCGTGCGTGGCGATATCATCGAGATTTATCCCACCTATGAAGACCAGGGCTACCGGTTTGAGATGTGGGGCGATCAGATCGATACCATTCGCCAGATCGATCCCTTAACCGGCGAAATCCGGTCCGGCCAGGAAAATCTGACCCGCGTGCCTATCTATCCCAAAACGCATTATGTGATGTCTCAGGATCAACGCGATCGCGCCATTGTGGGCATTCAGGAAGAACTGGGCTGGTGGAAGAAGGAGTTGGAGAAGCAGGGGAAATATGTAGAAGCGCAACGGGTAGTGCAACGTACCACGTTCGACATCGAGATGATGCGCACCATAGGCTACTGCCACGGAGTTGAAAATTATTCACGGCACTTGAGCGGCCGCTTGCCGGGGGAAGCGCCGCCGACGCTGCTGGATTATGTGCCGCAGGATTATTTGCTGGTCATCGACGAATCGCATGCCACCGTTCCTCAAGTCCGCGGAATGTTTCATGGCGACCGTTCCCGCAAACAGACACTCGTGGACTTCGGTTTTCGTATGCCGTCGGCGTTGGATAACCGGCCGCTCACGTTCGAAGAATTTGAACACCGCATGAATCAGGTGATCTACGTGTCTGCGACTCCGGGTCCGTATGAATTGACGAAATCGGGTGGAGTTTTTGTGGAACAGGTGATTCGTCCCACCGGATTGATCGATCCGGAAGTAGAGATTCGGCCGGTCAAAGGGCAGGTGGACGATTTGCTTGAAGAAATCCGAATCCGCGCAGAGAAAAACGAGCGCGTGCTGGTGACCACTTTGACCAAGCGCATGGCCGAAGATCTGAGCGAATATTTCAGCGAAATCGGGGTGCGTTGCCGCTATTTGCATTCGGAGGTGGAGACCCTGGACCGAATCAAGATTCTGCGTGATCTGAGGAGGGGCGAGTTTGACGTGCTGATCGGAATCAACCTGTTACGCGAAGGCCTGGACTTGCCCGAGGTTTCGCTTGTGGCCATTTTGGATGCGGATAAGGAAGGCTATTTACGCAGCACCACCTCGCTAATTCAAACCATGGGGCGTTGCGCGCGCCATGTGGAAGGCCGATCGATTCTTTACGCGGATGTGCGGACCAAATCCATGAATGAGGCCATTAGCGAAACCAACCGCCGCCGCGCCAAACAATTGGACTACAACAAGGAAAACAATATTACCCCGCAATCGATCATCAAAGGTGTGGATATGGAACTGGCGCACATCGTCGAAGCGGACTACGTGACCATTCCACTCGATACGGTCGCGCTGGATGCGGCCACGGCTTCGGTCAAGTCTGAGGAGCAATTGGCGGAACTTCTCGCACAACTTGAAAACCAAATGCGCGAAGCCGCCAAGAAGTTTGAATTCGAGAAAGCGGCGCAATTCCGCGACCGGATCAAATCCCTTAAGCAGCAGGACCTTGTGGGTCTGTTCGGGAAAGAATCGGCCGAACCGCCACCCGCAGAGGCTTGACCGTTTCGCATTAGACCAAGCCGCGACGCAGCTCATCGAGGGGGTAAAACGTGTTACGCCACACAATGCCGCCCTGCCGCAGCGTCACGATCGCTGAACGTAAAATCATGTAGCTGAAAACCGTTGCCCCCAACGGCAACGACAGGCAATATAGCGGTGAAATCCGCATGACCACGTCGACTCCCACATGAAAACCCATCGCCACCACCACGGAAACAGCTGCAAGGCTCTGAATCCAGCCGCGACCGAAAAGCAGGCCGGCAAAGGGGAACACGTTCATAAGCAACAGTGCCAGTATCTGCATGGCCGCCACCGATATGCGGAATTGCGCGCCCGCAAAGAAGTTCTTCTCCACACCCAGCACCAGATTGCCTAATCCCAGGTGCCATTCCACCGAAACGTAGTTCTGCGCCACCGCGACACAAGAACGAAATCCCCCCATCTTGACGATCTTACCGAGTTTCATATCGTCGACAACTTCCATGGCCAGGTGCCGGTGCGTGCCGCTGGATTCATACGCGGTGCGATTCAACATCTGAAATGCGCCGACTCCGACATAGGTGCGCGAATTTGGATTGCTCACGTTGTGGGGGTCCGTGGCCAGTTGGAATCCCATTCCGAAGAAGGAGATGAGCACCGCATCCCAAAATCCGCGGCGATCCACATCCACGAAGAGGCTCAGATGATCCAAACCACGCTCCCGAAACAACGTGACCACCCGCCGCAATGCATCGGGCTTGAACTTCACGTCCGCATCGGTGAACACCAGCAATTGCCCACTGGAAGCTTGGTAGCCGGTTTGCAGCGCATGCGGTTTCCCCAACCAACCGCTTGGCAATTCCCGAACGTGAACTACCTTCAGTTGAGGATGCTTCAGCGCAAATTCGTCGAGAATGCGTGCCGTCCCATCAGTGGAACGATCGTTCACGGCGACAATCTCAAGCTGGGGATAATCAATTCCAACGAGCGTAGCCAGCGCGGCGGGCAATTTGTCTTCTTCGTCGCGCGCGGCGAAGATCAGCGAAATCGGTGGGCAATCCGAGTCCGCGGCGGGGGCATAATTCCTGATCCAGGGCAGCCGCACTGCGCCAAAGGCAACCTTCAATCCATACGTGACCCACAAAAATGCCAGGAGCCCGAAAAGAACAATCCAGAAGGAATGCATGCCGATTGGAGTCGTAGCCCAGCCTCGCGGTATCCTAGCATGAATGATAAAGAGCCTTGCGATTATTGGACCCGGACGGGTTGGGCGCGCATTGGGCCGGCGACTGCGCGAAACCGGTTGTCGCATCAACGTGGTCGCGGCACGATCGGAAGCCAGCGCCAAAAGAGCGGTGCGATTTATAGGCGGAGGGCGGCCTGTAGCGGGCATTCCGGGGACGCTGGCTGCGGCTTCCACCATTCTGGTTACGGTTCCGGATGACGCGATAGCGGTTGTCGCATGCGAACTGGCTCGCAGCGCGGGTCAAGAGCTGCGAGGCCGGGTTGTCCTGCACACGAGTGGAGCGTTGGACTCTTGCGTTCTGGATCCGCTTCGCGCGTGTGGCGCGTTGGTGGGGTCGATGCACCCGCTGCAGACCTTCAACGGCGTGAGTGTGCCGCCGCTCGAGGGCAGGGTGTTCGCTATTGAGGGTGACGTACCCGCCGTGCGTGTTGCCAGGGGGATCGCCCGGTCCCTCGGCGGTGTACCCGTGGCAATCTCGGCGGACAAGAAACCCCTGTATCACGCCGCCGGCGCTTTCGCTGCAGGACTCACGCTGGCGCTGGAAGAAGCAGGAGTACGCACGCTCATGGCCGCGGGACTGAAGCGCCGTGAAGCGCAACGCGCGCTGCTGTCGCTGACCAGGCAGGTTCTGGAGCATTATGAGAAATTCGGCCCGCAACGGGCGTGGACCGGCCCTTTGGCGCGCGGGGATTTTGGCGTGGTGGCGGCACATGAGAATGCCCTGCGAACGCTCCAGCCGGAATTTGTTGACGCCTATCACGCAGTAAGCCGGCTGGCTGCTCGGGCCTTCTCTCACGATGCGACTGCCACACTGCGGGAATTGGACGCGATTTTAAGGAATAGAAAACCAATTGCGAACGCCAAGGGGGCTGCGAGTGACTAAACTGCAAATTCCAATCCATAGCGCCACGCTGAAGAATGGCCTGCGCGTAGTGATCGTGCCGGATCCCACCGCGCCGGTGGTGACCGTGGGCGTGTACTACAAGATCGGTTTTCGCCTGGAGCCGCAGGGACGCAGTGGCTTTGCGCACCTGTTCGAACACATGATGTTCCAGGGTTCCGAGAACGCGCCGAAAATGCAGCACATCAAGCTGATCAATTCGAGTGGTGGCGTGTTGAACGGCTCGACCATGTATGACGTCACGAATTATTACGAAGCCGTGCCTTCCAATGCGCTGGAGCGCGTGCTGTGGCTGGAAGCCGACCGCATGCGCGCGCTGAAAGTGGACGAAGAAAACCTGATCAATCAGCGCGATGTGGTCAAAGAGGAAGTGCGAGTAAACGTGCTGAACCAGCCCTATGGCGGCTTCCCCTGGTTGGACATGCCGCCGGTGGCATTTCGCAATTGGGCCAATGCGCACAATTTCTACGGTGATTTTGCCGATCTGGATGCGGCAAACCTCGTTGATGTGCAGAAGTTTTTCTCCACCTATTACGTGCCCAACAATGCGGTGCTGTTATTGCTTGGGGATGTGAATCCCAAAGACGGTTTGGAGTTGGCTGAAAAGTATTTTGGATCGATCCCAGCCGGAGCCGCGCCTCCATTCGCCGATCCGACCGAGCCTCCGCAAACCGAAGAGCGCCGTGGATATGTGGAAGAGAAATTCGGGACGCTTCCCGCGATGGCCATTGCGTATGTCCTGCCGCAGCGTCGGACGCCGGAGTGGCACGCTATGGTTCTGCTGGATCAGGCGCTCCACGGCGGGCGCGCGGGGCGCACCTATCGTGAATTGGTACTGGAAAAGCAGATTGCTGTGGAAGCCGACGGCGGAGTGGATGATGTGTTCGGTTATAACGGCCCGGCTCAGATGACGACGCGCATTTTGCACAAGCCGGAATACTCCGCGGAGCAGACGCTCGCGGCGTTTGATGCGGTTTTGCGCGAGGTACAGGAGAAGGGAATTAGCGAGGAAGAGCTCGAGCAATTGAAGGTGAAATGGCGGTCCGATTATTACTCGACACTCGAAGGTGGCCGCGGCGGCTACATGCCGCGCTATGGACTGATGCACTTGCTGGCATGCTTCACGCTTTTCGACAATCAGCCTGAATTGGTGAACACGATTCTGGATGGTTTCCTTGCCGTGAAGCCCGAAGAACTTCAGGCGGTGGCGAGAAAATACTTGCGGCCAGAAAACCGCGCCATCGTCTTTCGCACTCCCGTAAATAAAGATGTCAAGGAGGCCGCGTAATGGCCACTCGAGCTCCGGAAGTGCCCATTGCGGCTCCCGCGCTTGCGCCGGAGAGGCCGGTAACGTGGCCCAAACGAACGCGTGCCCAGCTTTCGAATGGCTTGCAAATCGTATTGGCCGAGGCGCATTCAATTCCAAAATTTCACGGTGAATTGTTCTTTCGCGCGGGTGAAGCGTTAGTTTCCGATCGATCGGTAGGACTCGCGGAAATGACTTCCACGGTTCTGCGCACCGGCACCGCGAAACGCACTAGCCGGCAAATTGAAGAAGATCTGCGCCGCTTGGGCGCGGATCTGGGCACATCGGCGGGACAGGACAACAGCGCCATATCCTTTGCAGGGCTCAGCGAATTCGCCGAACCGCTTTTGCAACTGGTGAACGAGTTGTCCCGCGAGGCTACCTTTCCCGAGCCGGAACTCGAGCGCGAGCGCCGGCAAAAGCTCGAGGAGGTGAAACTGGAACGCACCTCGCCCGGTTTTCTGGCTGGGGAGCGATTGCGCAAGGTTTTGTTTGGAGAACATCCATACGCGCTGGTTTCTCCCAGCGGAGAGCAGGTAGCGGCGTATAAACGGGACGATTTGGAGCGCGTTTATCGCGAAATCTACACGCCCGGGAACGCGCTCTTGGTCATGGTCGGCGATTTTGATTCCCGCGCCATGATGGAACTCGCAGAGCGCACCTTTGGTAACTGGCAAGGCCAGAAACCTGCTGCGAAGCAATTCCCGGCGTTACCGAAACTCAATGGCCGCCGGGTTTTTCTGGTACACAATCCGGGGTCCGTGCAAACTCAGATCCTGGTTGGGTGCCATGCCATCACGCGCAAGAATCCGGATTGGATTCGGTTGGGGTTGGCCAACAGCCTATATGGAGGAGCTTTTAATTCGCGGCTGGTGATGAACATTCGGGAAGATAAGGGATACACGTACAGTCCAAGAAGCGGAGTTACGCCCCTGCGCCAACATGGGTATTTTTCCGTTTCGGCAGCGGTACGCAACGACGTTGTGGCCGCGTCGCTCACCGAAATATTTTACGAACTGGACAAACTGCGGTCGTTGCCGGTGCCCACTCCGGAATTGGCCGATGCCCAAAACTACCTGACCGGGCTGTTCTCGATGGGCTTGGCGACCCAGGAAGGGTTGCTGTCGCAGTTCTCTACCGTCGAGCTCAACGAATTGCCTTCCGACTACCTGGAAACATACCGCGACAAAGTCCGGGCACTGACGTCCACAGACTTGCTCACTTCGGCCAGGAAATATTTCGATTCCGCCAATATGCAAATCGTCGTCGTGGGCGATCGAGCTCAAGTGGAAGAGCAGACGCGGCTGTTCGGTGAGCTGGTTCTATATGATACGCAAGGGAAACGCTTGTCCTAGGGCAAACCCCGTTCGCCCTTACCATTTCCCTTGCAAAACTGTTTTGCATTAGATACTCATTCGTAATATTATATATACGTGACGGGGTACAGAAACAGTAAGGCGCGCGGTTGTTGTTTCCTCTTCTTGATCCTTGTGCTCTGGGCGACGCAGGGTTTATGTGCGAAGAAGAAACCGCCTCTGCACCCCGTCAACCTGAATACCGCCTCAGCCTCGGAACTGCAGCTCGTTCCCGGGATTGGTCCAGCCACGGCAGACAAGATCTTGCAAGCACGAAAATCGTACGGGCAATTTAAAAGCGTAGATGATTTGGAGGCAATTCGCGGAATCGGTGCGAAAAGGCTGGAAAAGATGCGCGAATACCTGACTGTCGGAACCCCCGCGCAGAACAAGCAGGCCGCCGTCCCTGCGAAAGCCGTGCCCGCAAAAGGCCCGACCGCGAAGGCGTCCCCTGCGCCAAAAACTCCTGCGCCTGCAGCGGCGGAAGCGGAAGAACCCTAATTTAGTCCACTAGCGAACAGTTCAGCTCCACTGGTGAGTTGGCTTTGGGGTGCTGAGGTCGAGAGGCACCTGATCCGCGATTCGGATACCGTAGCCTTCCAGCGCTACGACCTTCTTTGGATGATTGGTCACCACGCGAATGTCTTTTAATCCCAGATCGATCAGGATTTGCGCTCCGGTTCCGCTTTCGTGCTGCACCATGCGTTGCCGCGCAACTTCGCGGTCCAACTGTCCACGGGTGTGAAAGTGAATTTTCGGCAATGTGCCGGGAGTCTCCGGAGTATCAATCGTAAAGCCGCGGCCGGTGTGGTGCAGGTACAGAAATACGCCGCGATTCTCCTTGGCAATCAATTCGAGCGATTTAGCCACTAACTGGTTGCAGTCGCAGGCAACCGAACCGAACACATCGCCGGTAATGCAGTGAGAATGCACGCGAACCAGCGGCGGGGTCGGCCCTTCCAGTTCGCCGCGAATCAGCGCGATGTGCTGATCATGGTCCACGTCGCTGGAGTAGGCGATCATGCGGAAGTCGCCGTAAAGGGTTGGCAGAGTGGTCTCCGCGACGCGCCGGACATAACGTTCATGTTGCATGCGATAGCGGATGAGGTCCGCTACGGTCAGCATTTTCAGGTTGTGTTCCTGGCAGAACTCCATCAGTTGTGGCACGCGCGCCATGGTGCCGTCTTCATTCATGATTTCGCAGATCACGCCGGAAGGGTTCAGGCCGGCAATGCGCGCCAGGTCGACGGAAGCTTCGGTTTGCCCAGCCCGAACCAGCACGCCTCCGTTCCTTGCGCGCAGTGGGAACATGTGTCCAGGGCGCGCCAGGTCCTGTGGGCGAGTCTTTGGGTCAATCGCTGTGAGAACGGTGATGGCGCGGTCGGAGGCGCTGATTCCCGTGGTCACTCCGAGTTTTGCGTCGATCGCCTCGCAAAAGGCGGTGCCGTGAACGGAGGTGTTGATCGGCGACATCAGCGGCAGATTGAGCTCCTCGCATCGCTGTTCCGTCAGTGCGAGACAGATCAGTCCCCGGCCAAACTTAGCCATAAAATTAATGGCTTCTGGAGTGATTTTCTCCGCCGCAAGCGTCAGATCGCCTTCGTTTTCGCGATCCTCATCGTCGACCAGAACAATCATCCGTCCCTGGCGGATCTCTTCGACCGCGTCTTCGACGGTACAAAAGGAACTTTGGGGAGCTGTGGTCATCTATTTATTATATGCCCAGTACCGACGCCGGATCGTCGCCCGTTTGCAAAATTTGCGACGTGCTGGCAGCGAAGGCCCATGCGGAGGGCGCCAGGCAAAAATCCGCACATGGCTAAGGAAGATTGCGGCTCCTAGGCAATTCATTACTTCATCAGGGGCAGCAGCAGGCGAAACAACCCGGCGCCTAGGATTGCCGCGCCAGGAATAGTCAGCAACCAAGCCCACACAATCCGGTGAGTCACTCCCCAGCGTACGGCGGTTAGCCTGTGCGAGGCGCCCACTCCCACAATTGCGCCGGTAATTGTATGCGTCGTGCTTACGGGAATACCGAAATGGGCGGTGCCCAGCAGAGTCAAAGCACCGGCGGTTTCCGCGGAGAACCCACCGAACGGGGTAAGTTTGGTAATGCGTTGCCCCATAGTTCTGATGATGCGCCAGCCTCCAGCCATGGTACCCCCGGCCATAGCGAGGTGACAGCAGATGATCACCCAGTAGGGCACCCGATAATTGGTCATGAGGCCGCCGCTCACCATCGCGGCAGTGATAATGCCCATGCCTTTTTGTGCGTCGTTCGTGCCATGGCCCAGGCTGTAACCCGCCGCAGAAACCAACTGCAATCGCCGAAACCATTTATCCACTTTTCGAGGTCGCTGGTCCTTGACGATCCAAGTGGTCGCGATACTGACTAGGAATGCCAGGACCATGCCTATGATCGGCGACAGAAAAATGAACAGCACCGGCTTAGTCCAACCACTAGGGATCAGCGCCTTGAATCCCGCATAAGCAACGGCTGCCCCACCATATCCGCCCATCAATGCGTGGGAAGAACTCGTAGGAAGTCCTAATGTCAGAGTGATCAGGTTCCAAATGATGGCTCCGAGTAACCCGGCAAGCAGGACCTTTTCATTGACCATGTTGATCCGAACCATGCCGCTCCCGATTGTCTGCGCAACCGCTGTGCCGAACACGAAAGCAGCCACGAAATTCCAAAAAGAGGCCCAAAGCACCGCGCGAAACGGAGTAAGCACGCGGGTAGAAACCACTGTGGCAATGGAATTTGCGGCATCATGCCAGCCGTTGGAAAACTCAAAGGCCAGCGTCAGGCAGATGGTGATGAGAACCAGTGTGAAACTGTTCACAGGATCAGGCGTTCTTCAGGATTACGCTTTCGATTACGTTCGATACGTCTTCACACTTATCCACGGCTGTTTCAATCACTTCGTAAATCTCTTTCCACTTGATGATTTGCACCGGATCTTTTTCTTCCTCGAACAGTTGAGCGATCAAAGTGCGGCAGATGCGATCACTCTCATTTTCCAAACGATTGATTTCGATCACGCGGTGCAACGCCTTTTCCGGCGATTCCATCGCGTAGATGGCCTCTTTCAACTCGGAGCTGGCGGCAGCCAGGACCGTCGCCAATTCCAGAGTTCCGTGGCGCACCTCGTTGACCCGATAGAGCACAAAGCGGCCTGCCGCGGCGTCAATCAAATCAATTACGTCGTCCATCGTGCTGCAAAGTTCGTGAATGTCCTCACGGTCGAACGGGGTGATAAACGTTTGGTTCAGCCTTCGGAAAATCTGGTGGGTTATTTCGTCTCCGTTGTGCTCAATCGCCTTAATGCGCTGTACCTGTTCAGGAACACCGGTGTAATGCTCCAACAGGCGCACAAACGCCTTAGCGCCCACGACCACGTTTTCCGCCTGCTTCTGGAAAAGGACGAAGAAATCCCCGTCGTGCGGCATGAACCGCTGCAAGAATCCTGGCATGTTACTTTGCTCTCCCCTGAAGAGCGAAGTGTGACTAGGAAGTCTATCGGAGCGCGGCACCGCAGGCAAGGAACAGCGTCACTCTGGGGAAACTCTGGTCTTGCGCGGGATAACGGTTGGGCGCGCAGGGGGCGATCGAAAAGCTGCGCGCCCGTCTGGAGCTAGAGAGATCGAAGAAAGTTCAGCAATTCTTGCTTCTGCTGGGGAGAAAGTCGATTGAATTGCGAAACGACCGCATTGGCTTCTGAGCCAGGACTGGCATGCTGCTGGATGGCCATCATCAAGCCTCCGTTCGAGGACGTAGCGCGGCCGTCGTGCAAGAAAAAGATACGTTGACCCAGCCCCCAGAGTGGTGCGGTCCGGAACTCATCCGGGCCTGCTGCGCCTTGCGTGATCCTATCGGCCAACCCGGAACCCATGTGGTGAACCAGCAGATCAGAGAATAGCGGCGCGTTTTGATTGCTGAGTCCGGGTGAAAAAGAAGAACTGCTGGTCGGCAAGGATGGCGTGTGACACATGTCGCAATGAACTTGACTGAAAATGGCTTGCCCATTCTGGATCGACGCTGCGGCTGGGGAACCAGGAATGCCTTCGGACGAGGCCACCGGTGGCGCAAGGAAGCGCATGAAGTTCGAAAACTCCACGATGTCGCTGGGAATTTGATCGCCGGTCAGGGAGAAGTTGGTGGAATCTTCCGGTGTGGGATTCAAAAGGCAATTGGCTGGCGGATTGGCGCGTTCATTAGGAAAGAGCTCGTTGGTAACGCCGATTTCGACGTTGTAGGCTTCGCCAGCAAACATTTCGAGTGATTTGTTCTGAGCTTTCCAGCCGAACCGCATGATCGAACCGTCGTTGGGACTGGTATTGGGATGGCCGGAAATCCCGAGTTGCTGCTTCAGGGCGACGTTTGACTGCATGTTGGCGAGGATCGTTCCGTCCGCGATGCTCTCCATCATTCCCGCGCCAAAAAGAGGTGTGGGGATCCGAAAAACCAGATTATTGAGTTGCTGCATGTGCTCGAAATTCGATTGCGCCATCGAACAACCAGCGGCGTCCTGCCGGCCTGTGATGGTGAAAAGATCGTGTACTCCGCCATCTGCCGTGTTCGTCAAACCGCCGTTCGAATTGACCGCCAAGGGGAAGCGCGCTTCCCGTACCGGGCCGTCGGCAGTGATGAAGAACGGAATGGCATTGGTTGCGCCGTTGGCCGTTGCCGCTTCGATCTGAGGATTCGGGCCAATGTTGGGAAATTGTGAGGAGGAAGGACTACTTCCTCCGATTGCTGGTTGCGAGTGGCAGCTTGCGCAGCTATTCGAGTTGAACGTCGGCCCCAAGCCACTGGACACCGTATCGACTGCTTGAAAACGGGATTGGCCATCCTGAAAGTATTCGAGTTGAGCAGCTGTGAGTGGGGAAAGGGGCGTCCCAGCATTCACGGCACCGCTGCGCACTCCGGGATCCGCAGGTGCGGGACCACCACTTTGCGAAAGCAGTGGAACAGAAACACTTAAAACCGAGAATAGAAGAAAAGCCAAAGCCACAACGGTTGAGTTTCGCGTTTTCATTACATCCTCCAGATCAGATAACAGGGCAAGACACACCCCGAGTGCTGGGCTGGACTGTGGGTTAATCGCTGGGGCGTGGGACTGCTAATTGCCTGAGTTCAGAAACCGCGATCCGGGGATTCGCGCATAACGAACCTGGACCCGGGAACTAAACGCAGCACACGAGCGCCTGATACTTGCACACTCCTCGTCATTCGTTCGAGCGACGCGAACATCCGGTCTGGCGAGAGCTACAGCGGCGAATGACCTGGTAAGCGCCGTGGAAGCGAGCAGTTTGACTACTCTGTCGCTTCCATCGAAATGATCTAGCTGGGGAGAGTGAGCGGGAATTTATGTTGTAACCGCGGGCAGGTCAATCTGGACCAGAGTACAGATTAGGTACAGCACCGATGCCAATTTGCCCAGCGCGCGGCGAGCAGGAAAAAAGGCGTATCAGTAGATCCCAAAACAAAAGGGCGACCAAAAATTGGCCGCCCTTGGTTGATTTAGTTTTCTGGGTTGGCTGGCGAATTCTTAGTACATGCCGCCCATGCCGCCCGGACCACCTGGACCGGCTCCTGCAGCAGCACCCTTCTTGTCCTCTTCTTTGAGCTCCGCCACAAGCGCTTCCGTGGTGAGCATCAGGCCCGCGATGGACGCCGCGTTCTGCAGCGCCAGACGGGTGACCTTCGCCGGATCGATCACGCCAGCCTTCACGAGGTCGACGTATTCACCGGTGTCGGCGTTGAAGCCGAAGTGATCATCCTTGGAGTCGCGAATCTTGCCGATCACCACAGCGCCTTCAAACCCGGCGTTGTGTGCGATCTGGCGAGCAGGCTCTTCCAGAGCACGCTTCACGATTCCAACGCCTACTTGCTCGTCGCCTTCAGCCTTGATCTTGTCGATGGCCGTAAGTGCGCGAAGCAGTGCTGCGCCGCCGCCGGGAACGATACCTTCCTCAACGGCCGCACGGGTGGCATGCATGGCGTCCTCAACGCGAGCCTTCTTCTCCTTCAGCTCGGTTTCGGTAGCCGCGCCCACCTTGATGACGGCAACGCCGCCCACGAGCTTCGCCAGGCGTTCCTGGAGCTTCTCGCGGTCGTAGTCGCTGGTGGTGATTTCGATCTGCTGACGGATCTGCTTTACACGGCCTTCGATTTCGCCGGCCTTGCCTCCGCCTTCCACGATGGTGGTGTTGTCTTTATCGATGGTGACCTTCTTGGCCTTGCCGAGATCTTCGATCTTGACGTTCTCGAGCTTGATCCCCAGGTCTTCGGTGATGGCCTTACCGCCAGTCAACACCGCGATGTCCTCGAGCATGGCTTTGCGGCGATCGCCAAAGCCAGGGGCCTTGACGGCGCTGCACTGCAGCGTGCCGCGCAGCTTGTTCACCACCAGAGTGGCCAGCGCTTCGCCTTCCACTTCTTCGGCGACGATCAAGAGTGGCTTGCCCAGCTTGGCAATCTGCTCCAGCAACGGGAGCAGGTCCTTCATCGAGCTGATCTTCTTCTCATGGATGAGAATCAGCGCGTTCTCCAGCACGCATTCCATGCGCTCCGGATCGGTGATGAAGTAGGGAGAGAGGTAGCCGCGGTCGAACTGCATGCCTTCCACGACTTCCAGCGTGGTGTCCATGGTCTTGGACTCTTCCACAGTGATCACGCCGTCTTTGCCGACCTTCTTCATGGCTTCGGCAATGATTCCGCCAATTTGCTTGTCGTTGTTGGCGGAAATGGTGCCGACCTGCGCGATCATGTCGCCCTTCACGTCTTTGTGCAGCTTCTTGATTTCCTCGACGGCCACTTCGACCGCCCGGTCAATGCCGCGCTTCAGAGCCGTGGGGCTGGCGCCGGCCGCAACCGTCTTCACGCCTTCGCGGAAGATGGCCTGAGCCAGAACGGTGGCGGTGGTAGTGCCGTCACCCGCTACGTCGCTGGTCTTGCTGGCGACTTCGCGAACCATCTGCGCGCCCATGTTCTCTAGCGGATCACGCAACTCGATTTCCTTCGCAACGGTCACGCCGTCCTTGGTGATGATCGGCGCGCCGAACTTCTTCTCAATCACCGCATTGCGGCCCTTTGGGCCGAGGGTGATTTTCACTGCATCCGCGAGGGCATTCACGCCGCGTAGAATCGCCTGGCGGGAATTTTCTCCGGTAACAATCTGCTTCGCCATTTCTTCATTCCTCCTGAATTTGATCCTAAAACTTGAGACTCACTTCTAGATTTTTGTAACGATTACTTGCTGTTGGCCTTACTTCTTGGCGGCTTTCGCTGCTCCACCCAACTTCGCGAGAATCTCTTCCTCGCGGAGAATCAGGAGCTCTTCGCCATCGATCTTGATCTCGCTGCCGCTGTACTTGCCGAACAGCACGCGATCGCCAACGTTCACGTCCAGGGGAATGCGCTCGCCCTTCTCCCGCTTGCCCGCGCCGACGGCAATCACTTCGCCCTCTTGCGGTTTCTCTTTCGCGGAGTCGGGGATGATGATCCCGCCCTTCACGGTTTCCTTCTCTTCAATGCGCCGCACGATGACACGATCGTGTAGCGGTGTCAGATTGACTGCCATCTTCGAAAAACCTCCATTTAGGTGATCTTTAGGTGAGACTAAAATTGCGGTGACAAGGGCTGAATGGGTGTTTAGCACTCCTCGCCACCGAGTGCTAATATATCAGCTTTTTGCCTCCAGTCAAGCATTTTCCTGACGACTTGAGTGTCTTTAACGCAGATTTAACACACACTTGCCTACTGTTAATTGACTTATTTTCAATATGTTACTGCCGCCAGATTTCCCTTGCATTTGGCCATTGCCCTGCTTTCCTCTGCGGCAGTAGACTCGCGGCATCGCCTTGATGCGTTGGCTTCTTTACGTCCGGCTCGTCGTTCTCACCGCAGGAACGCTGCTCCCCTTCTTCTGGATGGTGGTAATTCTAGGTCATCGTCGCCAGCGCAATTTCGAGCGCATTTTTTTCTTTTTGTGCCTGGCGATGACCTGCTTATTTGGGTCCAGCCTGCTAGCGCTCAACGCCCAACTCTTTTACGTGATCCCGCCGGCCGGGCTGCGGCGTTTTTCGTGGACGTTCGTTTGCCTTGGACTGTTTTTGATTCCGCCGCTGGTGCTGCACCTGCATGCCGAGTATGCGTGGGTACGGGAATTCATTGGAAGCAAGTTCAAGAACTACTGGTTGTTTATTTCGTGGTTGCCTACCGTTGCCGTCACTCCGTTTCTTTGGCGAGCCTTGCGGGTTTCCGGTACACAAAATTTCGAGCAGCCAACCCGTTCGCTGGGATTGTACTTTCAGATTTGGCTGGTCTTGTCCATTGTTCTAGCGGCGGGTTGGCAGTTTTATTTTCAACGGCGCGTGGCGGACAACGAACAGCGGTCGTTTCACAAAGGGCTTGTTCGTGTTTTGTCCTTTCTCGCGGTTGTATCGATATTCGCGTTCTGGGGCCAACGAAATCATGGCTCTGTTGCACTCCACCAAGTAGCTTTGATTTTGGCCCTAGTGCCCTTCGCTGTGCTGATCTTGCAAGCCAAGCGCTTCAACTTCCTCCAGTTCGGGCGGCAGCGGAACCTCATCTACGCTGTGGTGGGGATTTTCGTTGCTTTGCTTTACTTGAGTTTTGTGCGGCGCGCGGGACAATGGCTGGAGCCGTACTTGCCTCCGGAAGCGACCGCAGCACTGTTGCTATTCCTGCCGGTGGTGTTTTTCGAACCACTCCAGCAAATGGTCCGGCGGATGCTCCGACAGACCGCCCAATCGGAAGTGGACCGAGCCCAAAAACTAATGGGGCCGATCAACGAAGTGGCGCGGTTGGGCGATTTGGAGAAACTTCGGCAATTTTGCGAACAGTGGATCGCGGAACAATTGCAACTGGCCGAGGTTCATCTGGGTCTCGATTCGACTGGCACAGCGCCGCGACTCGGTGAATCCATCCGCAGCAACTCGCAGGAATCTTTCGAGATCCATCGCAGCTCACGGCATATTGGGACCCTGGCGGTCCGCTCGCACGGCGCCATGATCTCCGGGGAAACTTATGCCGGGTTGGAACTTGTCGCCGAACAGCTTCCTTCGGCGTTCGACCTTTGCCGGTTGATTGAGGAGAAGCTACAACTCGAGAGAGAGTTGGCGGAACGCGAGCGCCTCGCGCTGGTCGGCCAGATGGCCGCCAGCATTTCACATAACCTCAAAAATCCGCTGGGCTCGATCAAAACCATTCTGCAGGTGCAATTGGAAAGCCCGGAACTGCCTGATTCGCTACGCAGCGAGACGGAAATGATGCTCGCCGAGATCAGCCGCTTATCGACCAAGTTGAATCAATTGCTGCAATTCAGCCGGCCCGGGGTGCGCTCCAGCGCAACTCACGGTCAGTGTGATCTCACCCAAGTGGCGGAAAGTGTGACCGGGGTTTTCCGGCATGACGCGGAGAAGCGCGGCGTTGCGCTTGAATTGAAAATGGAGTGTCGGCCGTTGGAGGTGGCGAGCAGCGCGGAAGTCGCCAATGACATTTTGTCCAATCTGTTGCTCAATGCGCTGGAAGCTGCTCCCTCCGGCGGACATGTTTGCGTGCTGCTGACTGCCTCTAATGGCCACTGTCGCGTTACGGTGGAGGACGATGGAGCGGGAGTGCCGGCCGCTCTCAAGGAAAAAATCCTGCAACCGTTTTTCACCACCAAGGCGCGAGGCACGGGACTGGGACTGGCGATTGTGGCCCGGCGCGTGGAGGAGCTAGGTGGATCGCTTGAGTGGCGGAGTCCGGCACAGAATGGGCGAGGTACGCGCTTCGAGTTCACTTTGCCCCTGATTCAGGGCAGAGCGGCTGCTGAAAGGCCGACGAAATGAAGACTAAGCCAGCATTAACTACGGTCCTTGAAGTGGCCCGCTCTGGCGCTCTGGCATGCTGGTTTGAACACAATTCTGCCCGGTCACACTTGTGGCAATCGGAACGCATCTCACAAACTGTTGGAAATGATCCGTTCAGAAGTTCCGGTGGCGGCTCCAGGCACGCATGGCATCTCGCATTCTCGCCGGAATACCTACGCGCTGATTTTTTTGATCGGTTTCGCCCTACGGCTGGGCTTCGTAATTTGGGCCCACACATACGTAGGCGACGCAAACACCACCAATCCTTTTGGTGCGGAAGTTTGCCGCATCGCGTCTCACATCGCCGCGGGCGATGGATTTCGTTCGCCATTTCACGGCGCAGATACCGGACCGAGCGCGTGGGTAGCGCCAGCGTATCCGTATTTTGTGGCGGTAGTGTTCCGGCTCTTCGGCAGCTACTCTCGCGCGTCCGCTTTGATTCTGTTGAGCCTGCAATGCGCCGTGGCGGCCGCAACCGGTGTGGCGATCTCCGCGCTGGCCACACGCAGCTTGGGCCAACAAGTTGGACTCTGGGCGGCATGGATCTGGACACTCAGCCCCATCTTCTTCCGCTGGCCTGCCACCTGGATCTGGGATTTCGCCGCGAGCGCCCTGCTTCTGACTCTGGCTTTCATCGTGACCCTGGACACCGCAGAGAACGGCGGAACCGCGAATTGGCTAAGGCTTGCTGGGGTTTGGGGTCTGAGCGCGCTGACCAATCCAGCGTTGCTCAGCCTGCTTCCATTCAGTTTTTTCCATGCAGCTTGGGCCAATCACAAATCGCACCCCCGGTACATTCGACGGCTGATTTATGCCGTGATTTTGTTTGGCGCGATTGTTTCACCTTGGCTGGTCCGCAATTATCTTGTCTTCGGGCAGGCAGTTTTTTTGCGCGACAATTTCTGGTTCGAATTTTCCTTGGGCAACTATCGTTTCAGCAACGGCATGGGTTGGGCCGGCAAGCATCCGGACAAAAATCCGCTGGTCCACGAGCAGGTGGTCCAGTTGGGCGAACCGGCCTTCATCGAGTACCACAAAAAAGAAGCCCTCGATTTTGTGCGGCAATATCCCCGAGAATTTCTCGGCCTCAGCCTGCGCCGGGCCTGGTGGTTTTGGGATGGCACATCCCTGTTCTATCAAGGCAACGAATGGTGGAAGCCGTGGGAATTTTGGCCGCTCTCCCTCGCCGGTTGGCTGGGATTGTTGTTTGCACTGACGCGCCGCCCCCGGGGCTGGTTTCTTTATGCCGCCGCACTCCTGATTTATCCGGCGCCATATTATTTGTCGTACCCGCAACCGAAGTATCGCTACGCCATCGAGCCCGAACTTCTGCTGCTGGCGGTCTATCTCGTTTTTGTCCTGTGGGGCGAGATCAGCAAGCATCGCACAGCTCGGCACGCGAACTGAAGCCATTGCCATTCCCGTTTCTTTCTTCGAAACCTATTTCTCTATGAAAACCATACTCGTTGTGGACGACGAACCCGCTGCGCGTTATGCCCTCAATCGCGCGCTGGAAAATCGCTACCGAATTGTGGAAGCGGACTCGGCGGCTGCTGCGCGCTCGGCTTTAGACACAGAGAAGCCGGACCTGATGCTGCTGGATGTGGTCATGCCGGGCGAAGACGGCTTGGCATTGTTGAAATGGCTTCGCGCCGAAGGTCACCAATTGCCGGTACTGATGGTTTCCGCGTTGGATACCGCCAAGCCCGCTGTGGAAGCGTTGCAATACGGAGCGGCGGATTACTTGGTCAAGGGATTCGAACTGGAAGAGTTGCGTACCCGCGTGGCGAACCTTCTGAAGTTCAGCGCGCTCCAGCAGGAAAACAGCACGCTGCTGCGCCGCCTGGCCACCGAAGGACAGTTTGGGCAGATGATTGGCCGCTCGGCTGCGATGCGGCGCGCGTTCGAACTGGCTGATCGGGTGGCACCCACAGATTCTACCGTGCTGATTCTGGGGGAGAGTGGCACGGGCAAGGATTTGCTTGCGCAAGAGATTCACGCGCGCTCTCAGCGGAATGGCAAGGCCTACGTCGCGGTCAATTGCGCGGCCCTGCCGGAAACGCTGATCGAATCCGAGCTGTTTGGCTACGAGCGGGGAGCTTTCACCGGCGCCGCGCAACAGAAAAAGGGCCGGTTCGAGCAGGCCCATGGAGGAACGCTATTCCTTGACGAAATAGGCGACATGAACCCAGTCACGCAATCCAAAGTGTTGCGGGCGCTCGAGAATCGCACCATTGAACGGCTGGGCGGCACGCAATCCATTCCGGTGGATGTGCGGGTAATCAGCGCCACTCATCGAAATCTGCCTTTGGCCATTCGCGACGGAAAATTCCGCGAGGACCTGTTCTACCGGCTGCGCGTAGTAACGATTGAACTGCCGCCGTTGCGCTCTCACAAAGAAGATATGACCTTGCTGGCCGAAGCTTTTCTGCAAATTCACGGCGCCCGATTGGGTCGCACCAGTCGCCTGACCAAAGAGGCTCTCAGCACGCTTGAGCGCTACGATTGGCCGGGGAATGTGCGCGAGTTAAAAAATGCTATCGAGCGCGCCCTGGTGCTCTGTCGTGGCGAAGAGCTTGGAGTGAATGATCTGCCCGAGGAAGTGGTGAAGGGTATCCCGGCGCTGCCCAAAAGTGGCGAGCCGGGAGCCGACCTGGGCCTGAGCGAAAGTGACTTTCGGGAAGCCAAGCGCAAATTTGAGATTGCTTACCTGCGGAGGCAACTTGCCGCCCATCGCTGGAATATCTCGCGTACCGCTGCGACCATTGGGCTGCATCGGCAAAGCCTGCAGGAACGTTTGCGCGAATTGGGGATACGCCGGCCGGGCCAGGAAATTCATGAAGAGGACGATGAAGGATGAGCCGTTATGGTTTCGTGCAAGCCGGTGGCGGCAGCACGCGCTTCGGCGCCGATAAGGCGCTGGCAAAATTCGCCGGCAAGACCATGTTGCAGCGGACTGGGGAACTGCTTGCCAATGTGTGTGATCAGGTTCTTGTGGTAGCGCCCTCCGGGAAGTATAAGAATCTCCCTTGGCCGCTGGTGGCCGATCGCTGGCCGGGGCAAGGCCCTCTAGGTGGCATCCTCACCGCGCTGGATCACGTAAATGCACATATCAGCCGACCAAGACTTACGAATTCCCAATCCCAACCTGCATGGGCTCTCATGGTGGGTTGCGATATGCCGTTTCTCACCGCGCCGTTCCTGACTTTTCTGTGGGAACGCGCTTCTCAGTCCCGCGCGCAAGTCGTCGTGGCAGAGTCTGGCAATGGTCTGGAGCCGCTGTGTGCCTGCTGGCGTTCAGACGCAGCCGGCGCCATTCAAGCCGCATTCGATACCGGGGTACGCAGAGTCACCGAGGCCATGAAACGCCTGCCCATGGAAGTGCTTGACGGGCCGGCGTGGAAACGGTTTGATAGCGGTAATCGACTATTTTGGAACATGAACACGCCAGCAGATTTTGCCGAAGCGCGCCGCATACTAGAGACGGGGACCGATGAGTGAAGAAATCCACGAAGCCGGATTAACTTCTGCCAATCCCGGCGAGAACGGCTCGCGATACTATTTTGAGTTTCGCGGCGTGTACAAGGCCTTCGACGAGCATGTGGTCCTTAATAACGTGAGTTTCCGGGTCAAGCGGGGCGAGACCTGCGTCATCATGGGTCGTAGCGGCGTGGGCAAATCGGTTTCTCTGAAGCACATTATGGGCTTTCTTCACGCCGATTCTGGCCGCATCTTCATCGACGGCACAGACGTTACGGATTTTTCCGAGAGCCAGTTTGAGGAGATTCGCCGTAAGGTCACCATGGTCTTTCAGTCCGGAGCGCTCTTTGACTCGCTCACCATCGCCGAAAACATTGCGTTTCCCCTCGATCATCAACCCGGTCTGACGGACGAAGACATCGAAGCCTACGTTCTGAAACTGGCGAAAATGTTGGAAGTGGAAGAGGTGCTCGAGAAACTGCCCAGCGAATTATCCACGGGAATGAAGCGCGCCGTGGCCATCGCCAGGGCGCTGGCGCAAAACCCCGAAGCCATTCTTTATGATGAGCCCACCACGATGGTTGACCCGATCATGGCCGGACACATGGGCGATCTGATCTTGCGATTGAAAGAAACATTTCATAAGACATCGATCGTGGTCACCCATGACACCCATCTCGCCAGACGCTTGGCCGATACCATCGTGTTTTTGCAAGACGGCAAGGCGCAGGTTTTCGGCTCATGGGCGGAATTCGAAAGCTCCAAAGATCCTTTCCTTCGTGATTTTCTGTTGCAGGATGAACTGATTCCGGCTCTGGACGTGACCCTGTGACCATTTCTTCTCCGGCGTTAAGCGATCCAAAAGCACAACTTCGAAAAACGATGGGTTTCTGGGACGTGCTGCTGTTCAACATAGCCACGGTTCTTGGCCCCCGTTGGATTGCCGCTGCCGGACACAACGGAACTTCCTCGATCAGCCTCTGGGTTATTGCGGCGGTGTGTTTTTTCGTTCCCGGCGCGTTCGTGATCAATGAATTGTCTTCGCGGTTTCCCAATGAGGGCGGCTTGTACGTCTGGGCCAAGGAAGCCTTCGGGGATTTCCATGGCTTCGTGGCTGGGTGGACCTACTGGATTTATACGGTGTTTTATTTCCCGGGCCTGCTGCTGGCCAGCGCGTCGATGAGCGCTTATGTTTTTGGGGCTAAGGGCATGCAACTCTCCCAGAACCGCCCATTTCTTCTGTGGGTTTCGCTCGGCTTGCTGTTCATTGGGGTGGTGTTGAACATCATTGGCTTAAACATCGGCAAATGGCTGCAAAACGCTGGGGGCGTGGCGACGTACGCGCCTCTACTCATGTTGATTGGGATTGCGGCGCTGGTTTATTTCAAGCATGGGTCGGCCACGCATTTCACTTGGGCGAATATGATGCCCACGTGGAATTGGGACACGGTGAATTTCTGGTCGCAGATCGCGTTTGCATTCACCGGACTCGAACTGGTCTCTGCCATGAGCGAAGAAGTTCGCGATCCGCGGCGCACTCTGCCGCGCGCAGTCTTCGCCGCTGGAGCCATGATCGCTATAGCCTATATCTTAGGCACGTTTGCGGTACTTGGTCTTGCGCCTGCTTCCGATATTGACCCGCAAAGCGGTGTGTTCCACGCAATTACGCTCGGTTCGTTTGCGCTGAAACTCGGATTCCTGGGGATCTTGGCGGCTCTGCTAGTTTCCGTCGGGAACGCGGGAGGAGTCGGCAGCACCGTGGCTGGGATTGCCAGGGTCCCTTTCGTGGTGGGCATCGACCGCTATTTGCCGGCATATTTTGGCAAAATTCATTCGCGCTGGAAAACGCCGTACGCTTCCATCCTGGTGCAGGCTGGGCTCTCTGGAGCTATTTTGTTGCTCAGCCAGATTCGCAGCGAGACCGTCCAGGCTGCTTATCAGATCCTCATTGATGCGGCGATCATCCTGTACTTCATCCCATTTCTCTACATGTTCGCTGCAGTGCTCAAACTTTCGACACGAAAAGATCGCGCCGAAAATCCCCACACGGTATTGATCCCGGGAGGGAAAATTGGATTGTGGTTGAGCGGAGTGATGGGCTTTCTGGTCGTCTTGATTGGAATCTTTGTTTCCCTGGTTCCGCCGGGCGAGACCGTCAGTAAGTGGAGTTTTGAACTAAGACTGGTTGGCGGAACGCTGGCCTCGATTTTTATCGGGTTGGTTCTGTACTGGCGTGGGGCGCGATCCAAGCACACCGCCTGAGCGTCAAAAGCCTTGGTTGACCAGTTGTTCAATCGTCAGATTACTCGCAGGTTTCGCACTACTTCTTGCCTCCAAGTAACGCTCGACATATTTCCCCAGCACGTCTCCTTCGACGTTCACGGCATCGCCGATTTTCTTGCCTTTGACATTGGTCTGTTCGTAGGTGAAAGGAATGATGGCAATTTCCGCGATGCGATCCTTCCAGCGAGCTACCGTCAGGCTGATTCCGTCGATGGCGATGGACCCTTGCGGCACAATGTACTTGGCAAACGATTCCGGCACCTTCACGCCGTACCACCAGTTTTCGCCCTCGGGCTCCAGTCGCATCACATGGCCGACGGTATCGACATGTCCCAACACAAAATGACCGCCAAACTCTTTGCCCGCGGTCATGGGTCTCTCCAAATTCACGCGCGTGCCTGATTTCCAGTCCCCGATCGATGTTTTCCGAATGGTTTCGCCCGAAAGATCGGCGGAAAATCGCTCGCCCTCCAACTCCACCACCGTCAGGCAGCAACCATCCACCGCGATGCTATTCGCAATTGCCAGTTGCGGCGCAACTGTCGGCGCGTGGATCGTCAGCCGTCCGCCATCCCCGTGCACCTTCAGTGAGTCCACAATCCCGATGTGTTCGATGATGCCGGTAAACATTCCAACCTCACGCGACGTTCCTCAGCCCTGGATTTGATTTGTAGCCAGCAGTCTCTGCTTACTTTATAACTCAAATCTCCGAACTTTCGATTGCATTTCAGCGACCCTCGAAACATGAGCGGTGCCCTTGACGAGCAGCAGGACTGGGTGGAAGATGAAGGCAGACCACGCTCCTGGTCGGAGGTGGTTTGTGTTCGAACCGAAACTCACCGACCCGCATCCGGAAGCAGCAAAAACCTACCCGCAAAAAGTCTTTTGTTCCGTTCACAATCGCGACGCCGCCGTCATTGTTGCTAATTGGCCAATGAGTGAAGAAGGCTGGAGCGGCTGGCGCGTTATCGATTGTTCGTTACTGCCGCCCGGCGCAGTTCACTGCGGAATGGATTGTCTTTCGCAGGCGAAGCTGAAGGACCAGTAGCCGCGGGCTCACGTTCGAGGTCTTGGGGGAAGGCGGGGGAATTTTGTGTTCGCGTTGCGACCGTTGTACAGCCAGGCGGTTTCCGGCGTGAACAGAACCAGGTTCTTTTACACATTCTTGACGGAGGAAGGAATGAACGATCCGGAAATTCTAGACCGCATCCTGGAAAGCTGTAGTTTCCGCTTTCGTAATGTAATTTGCCCCAACAAGGACAAACTTGCCCATATCGCTGCCGTAAAATTGCAAGGGGAAGATGCGGACTGGTCTGTGGCCGAATGTTCTTTGCTTCCCAATGGCGAAGTGAAATGCGCCATGACCTGCCTGTTGCGTAATTTCGATTCCGAAGAATAAAACTGGAGCGGTTTACAAGTTTTTCGGCTCCATCCGCCGGTTTGTCGTAGGAACACGAACGCCTCTCACTGTTTCGCAGCCGAAACTCCTGCTTCTGCAATCTCCCGGAGTTTGCGTAAATCCAGTTTCCCCGTTCCCAGATAGGGCAGCTTTTCCGAAAACACAAATTGGTCCGGCTTTGGCTTCCACAGCGCCGGCAAGTCACTTTTCGCCAGCTTCTCCAAAGTGTTTTTCAAGGCGTCCTCTTTGAGGGTGTGAACGACCGCTAGCCGCTCGCCTTTCTTCTCGTCGGGGACCGCTGTGACCGCCAGAACCTGTCCGTCGGCGCCAACCAATTCGTGCAGTTTTTCCTCTACGCGAATGTGCGGCACCATCTCCCCGCCGATCTTGCTGAAACGGCTCAGCCGGTCGGTGATGCGCAGGAATCCGTCTTCGTCCACAGCAGCAATGTCGCCGGTGTTGTACCAACCATCCTTCAGCACCTCCGCCGTTTTTTCCGGCTGGTTCAGGTAACCCTTCATGATATTCGGCCCCTTCACCAGCAGCAGTCCCGGCTGGTCGACGGGAAGGGCTTCGCCGGTTTCCGGATCAATGATGCGCACGGCGATGCCTGGCAGTGGGCGTCCGATGGTGCCGCGCTTTGCACCGACTTGGCGAAAATATGCCGCGCGGAAATCATAAGTATTCACGGCTATCACTGGTGAGCCTTCCGTGCTGCCATAACCTTCCAGCGGGCGAATGCCGAAGTGATCTTCGAAGGTCTGGGCGATGCGCTCCGACAATCTTTCCGCTCCCGCCATGACAATGCGCAAACTGCCGAACGCCTCCGGTGGAATGCGGCGAGCGTAGGTATTCAGGAAGGTCGGCGTTGAAAGCAGCATGGTCACCGAATATTTGCTGACCAGCTCGCCAATGGCATGGGCATCCAGCGGGCTTACATGGAATACCACGCCCATCCCCGTGAGCGGCGGCAAACAAAGAGTGCCGGTAAACCCGAAAGAATGAAAAAAGGGAAGGATGCCGAGAACGCGATCCTTATCGGTCAGATGAAACACCTGCTCCAGTTGCTCCACGTTTGAAACCAGATTGAAATGCGACAGCACTACACCTTTCGGCTCTCCCGTGGACCCGCTGGAGAAGATCACCGTCGCGGTATCGTTGAGCGCGGGCGGCCGGAACACTCCCAGAAAAAACTCCAACAGTCGCATCGGCAACAGTTTCGCGGCAAGCAGCGCGCCGATCTTTTCGCCAAAGCGCGGGTTCAAAGCCAAATCTTCCGCATAAATCAGTTGGCCCGGAGGTTGTATCGGCACTTTTTCCAGAAACTGCCGCGAGGTAACCACGGTTTTTAACTCGCACTGTTTGGCGCAGGACGCGATCAACTCATTCGAAGATGTGTAATTCAGATTGATCGGCACTTTGCCGAGCAGCAGCGCCGCCCAGTTCACCAGCGCTCCTGGAATTGACGGGGGAAGCAGAATGCCGACCATCGTCTGATCTCGCCACAGTGGCCGTAGCCGCCGGGCCAGAAAAATGGTTTGCATCAACGAACGCCCAAACGTGAGCTTCGGTGTATGTCCGTCCGCCATAGCAAAACGCCGGGGGTGCTTGCGTGCGGCTTGTATAAACGAGCGCGACAGCGGTTTCATATACGGCCGCCGTCGCTGGAACGCATCTACTTCCAAATCTTGCACTGCCTGGCGCACTTCCGGCGCCGTTGCGGTGGAAGCCAGCGGCTTGCCAAAGGTAATCCGCACGGGATGCGGGATGCTGCGAGGCCATTTCCAGAGGAAGCGGCCTTTCGAGAAACTGAAAATCGAACCCCAGATTCCGTCGAGATACACGGGAATGATAGGCACATCGATTCCCTTGACGATCCGTTCGAAGCCCCGATGGAACGACAGCATCTGTCCGATCCGGGTAATCTCCCCTTCCGGAAAAATGCACACCAATTCACCATTGCGCAGCGCTTCGGAGGCTACGCGCATGGAATGGATCAGTTCGCGCGGCGCCTGATCGGACGCAATAGGAATAATGTCCAATATCTTGGCGAACGGTTTAATCAACGGATTGTCGTACACGCCTTTGAACATCAGGAAGCGAATCGGACGCTCGGTTGAAGCGATCAGCAGCACGGCATCTACCCAGGACGCGTGATTCGGTGTCAGCAACGCACCTCCCTGCTTGGGAATCATTTCCTGGCCCTTGAGGTCCAAACGATAAATCGTGTGCGCCGCAATCCACAGCAGCAATCGCAACAACGAATCCGGCACCAGCCATAACACATAAACCAGTGCTGCCAACGTGCCGCACGACGACCAAAAGAAAATTGCGGCCGGTCCAAGATGCAACAAGTGTTTGAACGAGTAATAAACAACCGAGGCTGCAAGGATCCCTACAAACGACAAAAGATTTGCGCTGGCCAGCACACCGCCGCGGTGCTGCTCCTCCGGACGGTGCTGCAGCAGCGCGCTAATCGGCACAATAAAGAAACCGCCAAAGAATCCCGAGGCCGCCAGGAAAATCAGCACGCTGTTGAACGACAATCCGTGAATAGCCAGCAGAAATCCAAAGACGGTAATGCCGGTTGCGCCAAGCGGTATCAGACCGTATTCGATTCTGCCGCCCGACAGGTACCCTGCAGCCAAGCTGCCTACGCCAATGCCTATGGCAACGGCCGCTTGCAGTAAGCTGCCTCGCGTCGATGGGACCTGCAGCACCTCGTATCCGTAGAACACAATGTCAAACTGAAGCAGCGCTGCCAGAAAAAAGAAGTAGGTGTTCCCTGCGACCGACAGCCACAGTACCCGGTCTTTCCTAATTTGCTTCCCGTGTTTCCACAAGTCCCCCAGGAAATTGATTTGGAATTTCCGAGTTGGATCGGCAGCACGGACGTGGGTGATCCCCAGGCTGGTGATTAGCCCGACCACAGAACATCCCAGAAAGAAAACTCCGGAATAGGTTTGACGACTCCCAAACCAGTGAGGGAGTTGCCCCGCGACCACCGTTCCTGCGATGGCTGCCAGAAATGTTCCCAGTTCGATGACGCCGTTGCCCCACGACAGTCGGTTATCCGGCAGAATTTCCGGCAGCAACCCATATTTGGAAGGGCCAAAAAGCGCTCCTTGAGTGCTTGCCAAAAACAGAGCCGTCAACCACATGGGCATGCTGTGCACGGCGAAACCGACAATGGCGAAAAGCATCACGCCAATTTCAAAAATTTTCGTGCCGATGGTGACCGTGCGCTTGCTGAAACGATCGGCCAGATAGCCGCCACTCATCGAGAACAAAATGAAGGGCAACGCGAACAGGGCGCCCACCAGCAAAACATCCCGCTCCTGTTGGTCCGGTGTGAGATTGGTTCCAACAATCAGGTAGAGAATCAGGAATTTCAGGCCGTTGTCGTTGAACGCGCCCTGAAATTGCGTGGCGATCAGGCTCCAAAAACCGAGACGCCAACCTCGAGGAGCGTCAGGCATGCGCAAGGGTCTCCGGTAGGGTGTGCGGCACCATAAGCTGCCAAATGGTCGCAGACTTCGTGCCGATTGAGTACAAAAATCTGGTTTCTGTGGATCGTTTATTTCAGTACGGTCAGTTCGATCGCGAGATCCGGCCCGAATTGTTGCGTGGATCGTATCTGGAAATGGGGGGACACTAGCTTTGAATTGGCGTTGAACGGAACGCCTGTTTTTCCTGCGATTCTTGGAGCATAGAACAACACAAGCTTCTGCACGATACCGGCGCTGAGCGCGGAGCCATTCAGTCGCGGCCCGGCTTCTAGCAGCACGCTCAGAATCTCGCGCCTGCCCAATTCCTTCACCACTTCGCCGAGATCGATTTTCCCGCCGCTTAGCTTTGTGCGGATCAGCTCAACTCCTGCGCCCTGCAGTTTGCGGGCTTTTGGCGATTTCAGAGATGTTCCCGTGAAAACGAGCAGATCATGATCTGCGGTCTCGAGGATGCGAGCCTTTGAAGAAAGCCTCAGCTTCGTGTCGACAAAGACCCGTAGCAACCGGCGGCGCCGCGCCAACCCGCTGCGATCCGTCAAGAGTGGATCATCGGCCATGACTGTACCGATTCCAGTCAGCAGAGCGTCGGATGCATGCCGCATTCGCTGCACTTCTGCCCGCGACTCCTCGCTGGTTACCCATTCACGGATGGTGTTACCGCGTCGTTGCGGAATCGCCAGTTGACCGTCCAGCGTGAGTCCCGATTTCAGCGTGACAAATGGCCTATGCGTGGTAATCCAATACGCAAAATCTTCATTCAATTTTTGCGCCTCGGTTTCGAGCAGCCCGGTCTCTACTTCCACGCCGCCGCGGCGCAATCTGTCGAACCCCTCTCCAGCGGTTTTGGGATTCGGATCCTCCATGCTTGCCACCACCCTAGCAATCCCCGCCGCCAGGATCGCTTCGGTGCACGGTCCGGTCCGCCCGGTGTGGTTGCAAGGCTCCAGCGTAACGTACAGCGTGGCTCCGCGTGCGTTCGCCCCGGCCTGGCGCAATGCGACAATTTCCGCGTGATCGCGCTCCGCATATTGGTGAAAGCCCTCGCCCACGATCGCGCCGTCCTTCACGATCACGCAGCCCACCGTAGGATTAGGGCTCGTCAGGCCCACACCTCGACGCGCCAGTTCGAGCGCGTGCTCCATAAAGTGCAAATCGTGATTGTTCACGGTATTAGTTGAACAGCGAATCCGCGTACGTCTGGGCGTCGAATGGCACCAGGTCGTTGATCTTCTCTCCGGTCCCGACAAAACGGATCGGTAGCCCCAATTCTCGGGAGATGGCCACCACAATACCGCCTTTGGCCGTGCCGTCCAACTTCGTCAGGATAATCCCGGTCACGCCCACGCTAGTCGTAAATTCTCGCGCTTGCGCCAAACCATTCTGCCCGGTGGTGGCATCCAGCACCAGCAGCACATCGTGCGGTGCGCCGGGAATCACTTTTGCGGCGGTCCGCTTCATTTTTTCCAGTTCGGTCATCAAGTTGGACTTTGTGTGCAGCCGGCCCGCTGTGTCGACAATCACCGCGTCCACATTGCGCGCCTTGGCCGCCGCCATGGCGTCGAACACAACCGCCGCGGGGTCGGCGCCCGATTTTTGCTTGATGACCTCCACTCCATTGCGTTGCGCCCAAATCTCCAGTTGTTCGATCGCCGCTGCGCGAAACGTGTCGGCCGCGCACAGCACAACGCTTCGTCCATCGCGGCGCAACCGGTTCGCCAATTTACCGATACTCGTCGTTTTCCCAGCGCCATTGACGCCCACAATAAAAATGACTCGCGGATCATTACCGTTGGCCGCGCCCGCCAATGTCGGCGTGTTGCCATACACGTTCAGCGCGCGAAACACATGCGCTTTGATTTCCTTTTTCAGTTGATCGCCATCAGAGAGCGCATTGCGTGCAATTTGTTCTTTGACCGAATCCAGAATTTCCCGCGTCGTCTTGACGCCCAGATCGGCCGAAAGCAAGGCCGTCTCCACTTCCTTCAGCACGGACGGATCAATCTGCCGGCCGCCTTTGGTGACATTGTCCAAGGTGTCGGCTAGGGCGGTCTTGGTCTTGCTCACCGACTCCTTCAGACGTTCCAGTAATGTAGGTTCGGGTTTGCCAAACAGGCTGATCATATAAGCTCGGCGTGCGTTCAACGCCGCAGCATCAAATTGTAACAGATGGAAGCGGAAGGGAATCTAGACGTGAACTTCTACCGCGGAAAGCCGTAGTTTCCCCGCTGTGACAGCGGCCTCCAGCGCATTGACCACGGCTTGATCGAATTTCGAACCGGTAAGCGCCTTAATGCGGCCCAGCGCATAATCCAGATCCATCGCCGACTGGTAAGGCCGGTTCGTAGTCATGGCATCCAAAGTGTCCGCCACCGCGATAATCCGAGCCATCAACGGAATCTGCGGCCCAGACAAACCATAAGGATACCCGCGGCCATCCAGATGCTCGTGGTGCAGTTCGATTCCAGGCAGCATATCTTTGAGCTGCGAAACCGGCCGCATGATGTTGGCGCCCTTGGTCGTGTGGGTCTTCATGATTTCGAACTCTTCCGGTGTCAACGATCCGGGCTTCTTCAAAACGCGATCATCCACGCCAATTTTGCCTACATCATGCAGCAGTGCCGAGATTTTCAGCTTGTCCAGTTCCTCGGCAGACAAGCGCAGTTCCTGCGCGATGATGGTCGAATACTTGGCCACGCGCCCGGAGTGACCCCGCGTATACGGATCCTTTTCGTCGATGGCCGCGGCGAGCATGCGGATGGAACCGATGAACAGCTCACGGTTTTCTTCCGCAGCTTCTTTCAGCCGCTCGATGTACTCCTCGATGTCGCTGGCCATCAAGTTGAAATTTTCGGCCAGCTCGCTGATTTCAGTGGCTCCTCGAACTGGCGTACGTTGGTGAAATTCGCCGCGGCTGATAGCTCGGGTGGATGCGGCCAAAATGCGAATCGGGCCGCTGATCCCCACGGCAAAGAAGTATCCAAACAGCACAGCAATCAACACCACTACGCTGACGAAAGCAAGGGCTTGCCGGTTCAGTTCGGTTACGCCCGCATCGGCGCGGGCTTCATTCACGCTTCGTTCTGCAATCACCGCCCAGTTCACTTCCGGGAAAGTGCTGTAGGTCCCGACCATCTCCACATCACGTTTATTTTCTTTTTCGGTGAAACGCACGGTCTCCGTGTTGCGCAGTTCCCGCGGCAACTCTTTCACCAGGCGAACCAGGTGCGACTTGTCGCTGAGATCCTCCCCGGGCACAAAGTGTTTCGTCTCTGGATGGGCTACGATGTGGCCGAGATGATCCACAACAAAAACCGTGCGGCCTCGTACGCTCGCATCTTGCAGACGACGCAGGATCGGATCCAGGGACACAACCGCTGCCAGCATCCCGGTAAAATTGTTTTGCGCATCCGTGAGCGGAACAGCGATGACGAACGCCGGGCGGTTGTCCGGAGCCAGCGCCAGAGGGTCGCTGCGAAAAGTCACCGACTGCACCGAGCTAACAAACGCCCGTTGCAACGCCTTGGCCACGAACGGGTCCTGCTCGGCACGGAAATTCCCTTGCGAAGCGCTGGTGCCTTTGCCGTCGCGCCCCACTGCCGTTAGGTAGATGAACGTGTTGCGGTTAGAATCGACGAAATTTTCCAGCAAACGGGTGACTTTTGGTTCCGAGGCGGGATCGGTTACGTTGTCAATCAAACCAGTCAGCGCAAGGATCTGCCGTTGACTGATCAGCTGCTGGGTCAAGTTCGATTCGAAAAATTGTACTTCCTGCGCGAGCGAACGAGTCAGCTCTGTTTGCTGCACTCGCTCCATATCCACCAGTTTTTCTTGGCTTAATCGCAGAACCTGCCGATGATACAAACCGATAGGGAGCGCGCTGACCAACAGGAGCGCACCGAGCATTAGCCACAGGATGCGCACCCGGCCGGCACGGAGGCGCGTCAACAGGATTGGGATCGAGACCGCCATCGCAACATATAGATTTTACGGGGGTAAGACCCGGCAGATCGGCTGGACGAAAGGACAGGCGACGCGCAAATGCCACTGGCACTAACGTACTAAAAACGCGAGCGCTTAGCGGCTACTCTCTCTTCAAGGGGCGCTCCATGATTGCCCGAATCGCATCTCGCGGTGAATTTCCCAGATGCAGAATGCTGTGCACCTGTGCGGTAATCGGCAATTCGATATTGCGTTCCCGAGCCAGCCCCAGTAACGCCTCCGTGGTTCCCACCCCCTCCGCCACCATCTTCATCTCTGCCAATACCTCTTGCAGAGACCGCCCGCGGCCCAGCTCATACCCCACGTGACGATTGCGACTCAGCGCTCCATGGCAAGTCAGCACTAGGTCGCCCAATCCGGCCAGCCCACTCAGCGTTTCGGGTTTGCCTCCCAGAGCCACGATCAGGCGTGTCATTTCCGCCAGACCTCTGGTGATGAGCGCGGCCAGCGAATTCGCCCCAAGTCCCAAACCCTGGCACGCCCCTGCAGCGATAGCCATCACGTTTTTCGTGGCTCCCGCCAACTCCACGCCAATCACGTCCTCGTTTGTGTATAGCCGGAAGGTCGGGCCGGAGAATTCCTCCTGGAGAAAAGCGGCCAGCGCGCGATCCTGCGAAGCTAATACCACCGCCGTGGGATCGCCGCGTGCTGCCTCCAATGCAAACGAAGGACCTGAAAGTACCGCGATGTGTGGAATAAAGTTCAAAGCGAACACCTGCTCGATTACCTCGCTCATGCGCAGGTGCGTGGCTGGTTCGAGGCCCTTGGTCGCGCTCACAATCGCGGTTTCCGCCGAGAGATAGGGAACTGCTTTCAGATAAACGGAACGGGCGTGCGCGGAAGGCATCACCCCAATCACAATTTGGGCGTCCCGTAAAACTTCGGCGAGATCGTTGGAGGCAAAAACAGAAGCGGGAATCTGAATTCCGGGTAGATACGTAGCGTTTTCGCGATTTTCCTGCATGGATTGAGCGACTGACGTTTCTCGCGCCCAAATCCGAATTTCATGCTTGCGGCGACTGTGAGCCAGCAACACACTCAGCCCGGTTCCCCAGCTTCCGCCCCCCAATATGGCGATTCTGCTCATGCGTCCTCGCCTTTCGATTTGCTGAAAGAAAACTTCGGCTCCGTGCCGTCGACCAAACGTTGCAGGTTACCGTCATGCTTGTAGAAGAGCAACGCGGCGGTAAACAGCGTTCCCAGCGTAATCACCAATGGCGGTGCATGACCGGGCGCCCACAGAAAATAGATCAACAGCGGCATCGCGGCAGCAGCGGAGAGCGACCCCAGCGACACATAGCGCCAAAACGCCACGACCAGTACAAACACAATTACCGCGGCCAAACTCGCGAAGGGCGACAGCACGATATACACGCCCAACGCCGTTGCCACTCCTTTGCCACCTTTGAACTTCAGCCACACCGGAAAGCAGTGACCCAACAACGCGCCAATTCCAGCGAAAATCATGGCGCTGGCATCGCGGTCTGTAAGCCGCCCGCCCAGCCAAACGGCGGTCGCGCCTTTGGCTGCGTCGAATAGTAACGTCAGGATTCCCGCCAGTGGTCCCGCCACACGGGAAACATTGGTGGCGCCTATGTTGCCACTGCCATGCTCGCGCACATCTTTCCCGCCCAGCGTCTTCGCGAAGATCAGGCCAAACGGGATGGAGCCGAGAAAATATGCGCCGACCACCACAAGCACAATTGTCAGGGCAGATTTGGCCATCGAGCGCTATGTCTCCGCAACAAAAGGGAAGGACTGCAAGGTAGTGTACTCCGCTCCCGTGGGTTTGAGTTTGCTTTCGATCAGATGAAATTCGCGAGCACTCATCTCGCCGAATCCGCGCGAAATGTCCGGCTTTATGGCCCCACCGAGATTTGGTGGAAGGCCTGGGGGATCAAACCGAGCCAGGGTCAGGTGGGGTGTAAACGGGCGCGTCTCCAATTCGAAGCCCAACGGGTGCATCTCGCGATCGATATCTTGCGCGAGCGGCCGTAAATTCGCTGACGAATTCATCCCCGCCCAAAACACTCGCGGACGTTTTTCGTTCGGAAAGAATCCCAGGCCGCGGAATTCCAGAGTCGCCGGTTCCCCGCTGCGGACAGTCCGTAACGCGCTCACAATTTGTTGGAGTTTCGCTGCGTCCGTGTGTCCCAGAAATTTCAGCGTCACGTGCAAATTTTCCGCCCGTACCCATTTCACCTTCGGCGCGATGTTGCGCAATTCGTTCAGAAACGCTGCCAACTTCTCGCGAATTTCACTGGGGATGGCGATGGCAATGAATAAGCGCACGGGCCTGCTCAGGAATTCGACCCGCGACGCGGTTGAGAGTGAGCGTTGTACAGAAAATGCATGCGGACCATATCCAACCCAAGCTGCGAAGCGTAAAACCGGATCGCTTCCCGGTCACCGGCCAGGTGTACCAGTTTTTCCTTGGTTCCAGCAACGGCCGCCAAGGCGATGTGCACCGTGCCCACCGGTTTTTCCTCACTGCCTCCACCGGGTCCGGCGATTCCGGTAATTCCCACACCAAATGTGCTTTTCACTCGCCGGCGGATACCTTCCGCCAGCGCAATCGCCACTTCGCTGCTTACAGCCCCTTTTGCGGTGATCAGTTCCGCTGGCACGTCAGCCCACGCTGTCTTCATCTCGTTGCTGTAGCACACCACTCCCCCGAGGAAATAATTCGAACTGCCGGGGATTCGCGTTAGCCGCTCGGCCAGCAACCCACCCGTGCAGCTTTCCGCCGCCGCGATGGTGGCACGGTGCTCCACCAATAATTGGGCTACCACCTCTTCGAGCGGGGTCGCGGCATGGGCGAAAATGCGGTCACCTAACGCCAGTTCGAAACTACGCACGATTTCATCCAAGGTGTTGTTGGCCTCGACGGCATCGTCGGTCCACCGCCGCAAATGAATCTGGATCTCGCCTGGGGTCGCCAATATCGTGGTGTTCACGCCCTTATACCGTGTGTAAATGGGCCGGATGCGCTCTTCCACGTGGGATTCGCCCAAACCGGTGCTTCGCAATTCGCGATGAAACATGCGAATGGCACCAGCCTGCCGCTGCAGTCGTGGTAGAACCTGCTCGCGGAATAGCGGCTTCAGTTCACGCGGCGGCCCAGGAAGAAGCGCAATCATTCGCCCCTTGTCTTCCAGCCACAATCCTGGCGCCGTGCCTCGCGGATTTTCCAGCACTTCCGCGCCTTCCGGCACCATGGCCTGCCGAAGATTCACTGCCGGCATCTCTCGTTTGAAACTACGAAAGCGCGCTTCGATCGCGCGTACCACTGCTTCATTCCGTTGCAGCCTGCGGCCAAGAAGTTCGGCAACGGTCTCGCGCGTCAGATCGTCTTCCGTCGGACCGAGCCCGCCGCTGGCGATCACCAACTCCACTCGATGCAGTGCGTCGCGAAACGCCTCGGCTAACAGCTCGCGATTGTCGCCCACAATCGTTTTGCGCACGACCTCAATGCCAAGTTTGTTCAGCTCCTCAGTTAGGAACAGGGAATTGGTGTCAATCCGATCCGGTGTCAACAGCTCAGAGCCAACTGCAATAATTTCCGCTTTCATTCGCCATATTGTAGCTCAGCCGCGATTTCAGGACGGATTCAGACTCGAATGCCCGCGATCATCGGTAGATAAAAGCGCCGGTGCGAGCCTCGCTAGGATATTCAAGAGACGGAGAGATTCGGCAGACCCCGGATGTTCCAATCGACCGTGAACAGCGCGCTATTCGCTGCAAGGATCGCTCGTCCATTGGGAAGCAGCGCCAAGCCCACCAGCGCCGGGCCGCTCAGTACGTGTTCCGCGTGGCCTTGTGGCGTAATACGAACCACTCCGCGGCGTCCGGCGAATGAAGCCGCGATATACAGATTCAATTCCTGATCGAATGCCATGCCCTGGGGTCGCCCCAGACCGCGATAGAAAACGTGCACTTCGCCGCCTTGCGTGATGCGGTATACCCGGTCATAACTCGAGGTTGTTGGCCCGGTAACGTACAGCTCGCCGCTGGGATGAAACGCCAGGTGATACGCCGCGACGGACGGTTCCAGTGTGGCGAAAACGAAAATCTCGCGCTGCGGGCTGATCTTGAAAATAGTGCCGCTGCGATCACCGACAAACAGGTTTCCGGTGCGATCGAACGCCAATCCCGTGGCAATGCCCATGCCTTCGATCCACTGTTCCACTTGCCCGTTCTGCGAGACACGATGAATCGTACCGTCGTGGCGGCAAGACACAAACAGGTCGCCGCTCGAGCCAATCGCCAGACCGGTGGGATTCGTTAACGCGGTCACATACGGTTTCACCGTATAGTTCGGCCCAATTTTATAAAGGGAGACCGGCACCCGTTGCCCCCGCGGCCCGCTGAATGTCACATAAATATTCCCCAGAGCGTCGACAGCGGGATTGGATACGGGGTGAAGGTTATCCGCAATCTGGTATGCCAGGGCCACTGGATACGGCTGGCTTTCGTGCTTCGCGTTGATCACCTGGATGGTCGCACCGGTGACATTTTCGGGGACTCGTGCAATCAGCCGGTTATTGCTCGCTAACGCAAGCGCCGCCTCAGTCTCACCGAAACGCACCACCGGGCGTCCGCCAGGCCGCGAGATAAAACCGCTGCCATAAATCGTTATTTCGCCGCCGGGGAGTGCCGCGGCAGGCGCGATCCGTTCAATATGCGGAATCCCGTTTTTGTCGTGCGTACTTCCGAAGCCAAACTTCATAACACATAAAAGTGTAACGCGAGACGCAAGCAAATGGCAGTGTAGGCCCCAGCCATCCAATCGTCGGCCATTATTCCCCAGCCACCGGGAAGCTGCTCCAGCCGCCAGCACGGAAATGGCTTGGCTATATCGAAGACCCGGAAGAGCACAAATCCCGCCAGCAGATATTTCCAATTCAGCAGGCTCATGCCTGTATAGAGCGCGAATGTGCTGGCATCGGATATGTGTAAAAACGTGCCGGGAGTCGCCAGCGGCGCTAATCCCAGGATCAATGCCAGGTGCACTCCCGAGACTTCGTCGATCACCACATACTGCGGATCCTTCACCCGCGCGAATTGCGCCACCTCTGTGCCGCACTGCACGCCCAAGAAGGCTAATATCGCCCAGACCGCGATCGATGGCGCCAGCAAAGCGAACGCCCCCAACCGGCCGGAAAGCAGCGGGGCAGTTGCGCCCATGCTTAGTTGAATCCCTTCTCCTAGAAGAACGAACCACGTGTATGGATGCGAGATCAATGCGATGATCAGGCCGGCCAGAGAACCCCACGTGCCGGGCCCGGGTTTCAAGTAGCCGGTCCCGAAAACCGTAGCGATGGCATAGGCAAAGCGGGGCTTCTTGCTTACTCCTGCCGGGGGATCCTCACTGGATGGTTTCATCGGGTTTTCGCCTGTCTTGGCGCAGCGCGCGCCGCTCCTCTTCGGGAATTTCTTCTTCGTCGAAGATGGGATCGGACACCACGTATTTCTCCGCAGCCCAGGCTCCCAGGTCCATCAGCCGGCAACGTTCTGAACAGAACGGGAACTCCGAGTCTTTGTCAGAATCTGTCGGTTTCTTGCAGATGGGGCAGTTGTATTTCATGGACCGAAGTGTTTTACCACAGAGGACACGGAGAGCACAGACCCAACCGGAAATTCACGAAGTTATCCAGCTTGCAACACTCGCAACGCAGCACCCGTGGAAATGCGCGTCAGCTTCTCGGCCGGCGCCCCAGCCACAACGGGAATTGCCGGCACTGGCCGGGGAAGTATTTCCACTACATGTCCGATCAAGTCGTATGTGTCCGTTTTGGTAATCTCGACCTTCACCACATCCCCAGTTACGGCCACTTCGCCGTTGGCCAGTTCAATGTCGGTCAGGTACAGCTTGCCATCAATGTCCGGTGCCATTCCCTCCAGCCGCGCTTCCGAGACCAGTGGATTATCTTTCGAAGGGCCTTCGACCAGCGCAGTTTCCACGCGGCCTTTGTACGGCCGCAGTCTCTCGCGCGAAATCTTCCGTTGCAGCGCCATCAATCGAACTCGCCGCTCCGCAATCGTCTCGGGATCCACTTTTCCGTCCAGGGCAAAGCTTGCCGCGTTGTCCACGTCGGAATATTCGAATACGCCCATCCAGTCGATTTTCGCGGCGGCCACGAACTGATGGAGTTCCTCGAAATCCTTCTGGGTTTCGCCGGGGAATCCCACAATGAAGCTGGTCCGCAGCGTCACGCCTGGAATGGTTTTGCGAATCCGCTCGATCATCTTCAGAAAAGCGTCACCATTCGACCCGCGTTTCATCCGCGCCAGTACATTGCGGCTGGCGTGCTGCAACGGCATGTCGAAATACTTTGCCAGTCGCGGATGCGCTGCCAGCGTGTCCAGCAATTTTTGCGTCACGCGATTCGGATACGCGTACAGGAAACGAACCCACAGCAATTCGTCGACTCCCGCCAGTTTTTCCAGCAATTGCGCCAGCCCATCACGCAGACCCAGATCCTCACCGTACGAAGTAGTGTCTTGGCCAATCAGCGTGACCTCTCGCGTCCCGGCCGCGGCCAGATTCTCCGCCTCGCGCACAACCGACTCAAATCGACGGCTGCGGAACGCCCCCCGCAATTGCGGAATGATGCAGAACGAACACGGATGATCGCATCCCTCGGCGATCTTGATGTATGCCTGATGCTTGGGCGTGGTAATAATTCGCGGTGTTAAATCGTGATAAAGAAACGAAGGCGGCTGAGCGGGCAGCACCTTCAGTTCACCTTCCACTGCTTCCAGGATGCGTTCGACTTCTCCCGTTCCTACTACCGCATCCACTTCAGGAACCTGCTCGAGGATCTGATTCCGGTAGCGCTCCACCAGGCACCCGGCCACGATCAATCGCTTGGCGGCCCCGAATTTCTTGTGCTCGGCCATTTCCAGGATGGCGTCGACCGATTCTTTTTGTGCCGGCTCAATGAAGCTGCAGGTATTTACCACCAGGATCTCGGCTTCGTCCGCGCGTGGTGTCAATTCGTACCCTTCGCGCGAGAGGATGCCCATCATTACCTCGCTATCGACGAGGTTCTTCGGACATCCCAACGAAATGAATCCAACCTTTGGCATGGAGCGATATCAGCCTTGGCGTAACCTTTCAATTTTAGCACGTGCGCGCCCCCAAGTCTTGAATAGGCATCGTTTGGCGAGAAGGAGCGGAATTAGCGGGGACGTGGCGCAGAGCGAACCTGCTCCAGCAAAGCGCGCAGTCGCAGCGCATCGCAGGGCACGCCACCGAACCGCGATTGCACGTATAGATCGGTGAATTCCTGCACGGCGGGCGACAATCCGCCTTGCAACGACAGCGATGCTGCAAACTCCCGAGGCGTCTGCGTTTCCCTTCGCATAAATCCACGCTTTTCGAGCAGCCGCAACAGTTCGCCATAAAGCCGCGATGCCATCTGCGGAGTGCTGCGCTCCCCTGCGGGTAACCGGGCCATCCACACGAAACCCATCCACCGCAAGAACGAGCGCAGCCAGTTCAGGCGCAGCAAAAGGAGCAACAGCACCAGCAAAATGGGCACCACGAAGCGCAGCAATCCGTGCGCGCGCTCCCATTCGGTCATCCGCTCCATCGCGTGATCCTCTAACCCCCGGATCTTGCGGCTCCACATGGTCTTCCAGTCGCTGGACATCTGCCCGACGCTTCGCACCAACGAAACCTGGTGCGAGAAGTCGTAATTAATCACCCATTCGTTCCACGTCAACTGGAACCAATCCACATACAGAGCCAGCCGCGAGAGAAGCCCGGTCGCCTCGTCATTCGAAGGCGGCGTCGGATCGAAGGTCACCCAGCCGCTCCCGGGGAAATACGCTTCTACCCAACTATGCGCGTCGCTGGCGCGCACAATATAGTCCCCGCCGATGTCGTTGTACTCCCCCGGCAGAAACCCGTTCACTTCTCGCGAGGGAATCCCCTCGGTGCGCAGCATCACCGCCATAGCTGTCGCGAAGTATTCGCAAAATCCTGCCTTGGTATCGAACAGGAAGTGCGCCAACGGGTCTTGCTCAGGCGTGCCGGCAATGTTCAGCGTGTAAGCGAACTTCGTGCGAAGGTATTGTTCGATGGCTAGGGATTTATCGTAAGGATTTTTCGCATCTGCCGTTATTTTCCGCGCCAGCTCCGGTATGCGATGGTCCAGATTCGCGGGTAATTGCAGGTACACGTCGCGAACGTCCTCGGGATAATTTGTGCCTGCAAATTTGGCTTCTGGAGGCCGCGCCACCGGGAGGAGCGAAATTCCTTCATAACGAATTTGCGAATAATTGTGTGCGGGATTGTACACCGATCCTGTGGAGTCGACGTTCACATAGCTGCGCCGCACCTCGCCATAGTACGTTCCCGCTTCGCCGTTAAAATTTCCCCGCAGCGCCATCAGTTGGGCCGGGGCAAACAACGCATCGCTCGCCAGGGGTTGCAGCAGCGCCACGAATTCCACTCGGACCGCCGGCCGGCTCTCTAATTCTTTTTGCGACGCCAGCGCGATCCAGCCGCTCGATTCCACAGGCGTATGCATCTTCCGCCGCGCCCGCGAATACCAGCGCCGCCCATCGAAGGTCGTGAGCGCGATGCCGCGCCAGCGCAACATTGGGTAATGGATGGGCTCGCCCGTTTGTACTCGCATCACCACCAGGGTGCTTTTCTTGATTTCGCCGATTTGCCCCAGCTCGACATTGTCATTAAATCCGCTCATTAACGATGGTTGCAGGCCGGTGCGCGCGAAATAACCGGCACTGAATCGCGGAAATACGAAAAACAGCACGGTCCCGAGTACAACTGCGCCGATCGATACGGTCAAGGCCGCTAGCGATAGCGCCCGATAAAATTTTCGTTCCCGGGGAGGATCCACGCCCAATGGAGGGAACACCGCTCCTTTGGCGCTGCGCCGTATCTCCAGCCCCACAAACACGCCCACGGCGAACACCAGGAACACAATGAAAAATACCAGGAAGGACGTGTCTACGGTGAATACCGCCGAGGCCAGCACTCCCGCGAAGGCCAGCATCGACAGGAACAGTCCGTCGCGGTCGGTAGAAGCGCTATAAAACCGCGCCAGCGTCACGAATAATAGGAAATGCACGACTGCCAGCAAAGCGGCATACAGCCCGGGGTTCGGCGCGTCCCCCACCATCGCGCGCGACACAAACAGCAGGTCCAGTGGAAATACGAATATGTATGCGATCACCAGCCGTGTCGCCACCGCTGGGCTCAACTCGGGCGGCTTTCCCCGCCACCACCGCACTCCCTTGTACACCACCAGTGCCGGCGCAAGAATCGCGGTGACCAGGTCTAACTTCCCAGTCGCCACCAGCGTCATCACCGAAGTCAGCACCAGGAAAAATAGCGCGGTGCGATAAAACTTGTCCGCGGGAAGGGAACTGCTCGGCGTTGCGATCGACGAAGCCATGGGCGCTAATTCAGAATAACATCGTCGGAATGGCTACCTGGATCAGGCCATCCAAAGTATAACCATACCAGCCCATTCGTTCAGTCCAGCAGAGCGGCTGCATACGTCTTCGTGCTTACGATCGAACACGTCCCGGCCTGAAGAGCGGCTCGAGCCACCTTGCGGGTCAGACTTGAAACCGGCACAGCCGACAGATCCTCGAGCGGCATCGCCCTCGCCTGTGCCATTCGCGGAACCTTGGTAACATTCAACCGAAACGGCAGCACCGTGATTTGCCGGTAGGTCACCGCGTGTCTCACCTTTGCCAACGGATGAAATTCTGCTGCTCGTTTACCCTGCAAAGGAAATGAACTCTCCACGAATGCGCGAAGCTCGCCCGCCGGATCTTTATCGACCTCAATGGTCGGAAAGTGCCACATCCGCGAAACCAGCACCGGCACGTTGGCGTTCGAACCAGCGAATTTTGCATCCGCTATCGGAGGTGGCAGCAATAGCGTCCGCCCCTCAGCATCCACCATAACCAGCGCAGCGAGTCGAACTTCCACGGGCGCACGCTTGTTTCGCTTCGCCGGGATAGTGTCGGCGAGACCGAGCTTTCGCGCCTGGCAGAATTCTGCCACTGGACACAGCAGACACTGTGGAGACCGCGGCGTGCAGATCGTTGCGCCTAACTCCATCATGGCCTGATTCCAGTTGCCGGGAACGCCAGGTGCGAGCAAAGCGTCGGCCAATTCCTGCAATGTTTGCCAGCGCGAACCGGATCGCAAGTCGCCTCGAATAGCATCCAGCCGAGCGATCACTCTGGCCACGTTTCCGTCGAGCACCGCCAACTTTTTTCCATACGCGATACTCAGAATTGCCGGAGCCGTGTATGGCCCGATGCCGGAAAGCCTCAGCGCCTTTTCCGGAGTATCGGGGAATCGCGAACCATGTTCGGCCACGATCTGCCGCGCTGCCTTTTGCAAATTTCTTGCACGCGAGTAATATCCAAGCCCCGCCCAATGACGTAGCACTTCCTGCTCGGGAGCCTCCGCTACAGCCTTCACGTCCGGGAAGTGCTGCAAAAATCGCTCGTAATAAGGAATGACCGCAGCCACTCGCGTTTGCTGCAGCATAATCTCCGAAAGCCAGATGCGATAAGGATCCTTCGTGCGCCGCCATGGCAGGTCGCGCTGAAACTGCGTAAACCATCCCAGAAGTTTTTTTCGAAAACGAGAAAGGTTCGTGCCGGTCAGCATCGAGCGATAGTTTCGCACAGATTCCAGCCAGCTACCGCCCAATTGAGTTTTTCGCCGGAAATTTAAACAGGTTCTTCGGCAAACACCACGTACGAGGCGTTCCATACTGCAGCGGGTATCGATCCACGCGGCTGCGACGTGACGACAATCTTGAAGGACTCCGCCTCGGCCGCAAGTTCCGTCAGCCGATGCTGTTTCGCATCGACCGGAAGCGCCTTAACCAGCGCCAAATGGCGCAACACTGCGAAAATATTTTCGGTCGCGGGCCCCAAAGGAACAACCGCCGACGCGCTGCGGAACTCCATCAACGCTCCGCGCTCCTGAAAACTCCAGGCGATGGCAGCGCATAGCTCCACGGTCCGCTCGAATCGTTCTTTCTCGCCTTCCGTTGCGTTGGGCTCCGCCGCTTCACTGTGTGGATCCAGCACCAACAGCACTCGCGTATCGTCCTCGCGCGCAAACTCCCGCACCATCAGTGCGCCTAGACGCGCCGATGCCTTCCAATGAACGTGCCTCACGCTATCCGTGGGAAGATAGTCGCGCAAAGCATAAAGATCCTGTCCACGCCCTTTTGCCAGACTTTCCATCGCGCCCTGAATTCCCGGCAGCACATCCAGGAACGCCGCCGTGGCTTCCACGGACGGATACACCAGCGCCTCTGAGGCAATATCCAGCCGCCGCGCCTTTTGCAGGAAGCCAAACGGGAATCGCGTCACGATGCGAAACGCCTCTTGCCGGTACAAACCGCGCCGCGCAAACCGCAGCGGCACCGATTGCCTTACGGTTTCGCCTCGCGGCACGTAGGGAAAATAAACCGGCGTGGCCAGAAGCACCGCCGCGCTGGCGTTCTTTTTCTTTGTTCCTTCCACCTTCAGCGAGAACGATGGCAGCGTCTGTTTTTCGTTCTTCAGTTCCACTGTACCCCGCACGGTCTGTCCCGCAAAAATGTGGTCCGGAAGTTGTAAATTTAATTCAACGCCGGCCAGAGTCAGCGACGAGAGCACCCCGGACATGAGAATGCTCGCAATCAGGCAAGCCAGGATCAGAAACAGGAGATTATTCCCGGTGTTGATGGCCGCTAGCGCAACCAGCACAATTCCCGCGATGTAGATCCAGCCCTCGCGCGGCAGGCGATACTCCATCCGGTAGGTGATCCAGCGCAGCGGCGTCCGTTTCGCCAGCACCGGCACCAGCGTCACGCCCACCCAACCTGCAACCAGTAGAGCCGACAGGGCTGTCGCGCTCGCCAATGCCAGATTGCCTATTCGCGCCGCCGCTCCGGAATACAACGCAAGGATGAATGCAACGCTGAGCGCAGCCATCGACAAGAAAAACGCCCGCACTCCGGGCCGATCCGCTTTTTCCCAGAAATTCGCAAGCGAGGCGCGCAGGTTCACAGGGGTACGCGGACAGAATCAACGATCTCGCGCAAAACTGATTCGGTGGTTTCCGACTTCTTCTGCAGGGAAGCATGCCGCGTGCTGGCCACCACACGGTGTGAGAAGACCGCTACGGCCAACTGCTTGAAATCATCCGGCAGGCAATACTCTCGGCCTTCCAGGAAGGCGCGCGCCCGTGCCGCCCGCTGCAGCATCAGCGTTCCGCGTGGACTCACGCCCAGGGCAAGCTGGTCGGACTTGCGCGTGCGATTCACAATTTCCAGCGCGTAATCGTGCAAGCTGCTATCCACCTTTATGCGCGTCACCGTCTCTTGCATCGTTAGCACGTCCGAAACGTCGGCGATGGGCTCAAATCCGGGAACCGCATTGTCCGTGGTGCGGCTGCGCAGTATCTGCCGCTCGGTTTCATGCGACGGATAACCCATCTTGATGCGCATCAAAAACCGGTCCAGTTGCGATTCCGGCAGCGGGTACGTTCCGTGATGTTCCACGGGATTCTGCGTGGCGATCACCAAAAACGGTTGCGGAAGTGGCAGCGTGCGCCCGTCCACCGTGACTTGCGCCTCGTTCATCGCTTCCAGCAGCGCGGATTGCGTTCGCGGCGTGGTCCGGTTGATTTCGTCGGCCAACACCACATTGGCGAACACCGGGCCGGGCCGAAATTCAAAGTCGCGCGATTCCGGGTTGTACACACTCACGCCCAACACATCGGTTGGCAGCAAATCGGAAGTGAATTGAATGCGCTGAAACGTGCAGTGAAAGGATTTCGCCAGTGCCTGCGCCAGCGTGGTCTTGCCCACGCCCGGAACGTCTTCAATCAGCAAATGGCCGCGCGCCAGCAGCGTGATCAGTGCCAGTTGAATCACGTCTTCCTTGCCGAAAATGGCTCGGGCAATCGAGCGTTGTAGCTGTGTGACCACCTGCGACGTCACGGTCGTCATCGGTTGAAAACCCGCAGTCTTCCTGTTACAAATAGATGAATCGTGTTGCTTGCGCGTTTCCTTTGCTTCGCAACACTCTTACCCGTTTCGACGGGCGATTAGCTCAGCGGTTAGAGCGCTCGCCTCACACGCGAGAGGTCAAAGGTTCAAATCCTTTATCGCCCACCATTCCTACCAATTCTCCCACATCGTGTCGCGCATCTGTCGTCTCATTCGCCTCCTTTTGTGACCTGTTTGCTATTTGGCCGCTGGGGCAGGCGTCTTGTATATTGGCCGCATGCAGACCCTTCTCCGTGCCATCGAATTTTTGAGCCTGAGCCTGTGGTTAGGCGGCGATGTATTCCTGAGTTTCGTGGTCGCTCCAGGTGCGTTTTCGCTGATTGGGAATCGCGATGCCGCGGGCATGCTGGTCGGCTATTCGCTTATACGTCTGCACTTTGCGGGCATTTTTCTAGGCCTGCTGTTCCTGCTGGCGCGGCTGCTGCGCACTCACGATTTCGCCAGCTTTACCAGCCCCGCAGCGCTTTGCGTCGTGTTGATGGTGCTTCTTACCGCGGCTTCTCAATTTACCGTCAGCAACCGTATGGAACGCCTGAAGCGGCGTATGGGCTCGGTCCAGAACACCCCCGAAACCGATCCCTTGCGGGTCCAATTCAATCGCCTGCACCACGTTTCCGTAGCCTACGAAGGCGTAGTCTTACTGCTCGGTTTCGCGGGCATGATCCTGCTCGTCCGGGAACTCGCCCCGAAACCGTGAAACACGCTTAGGTATCCCGCGCCTCCCCTCGCAAACCAACGGCCCGCCTCGGAAGGCGGGCCCTACGACTTCTTTTCACGTTTGCGTGGTTTGCGTGCACGGATCTTGTTGGTGAACGCGTATCCGGCCTTTTCGAACGCCCGCCACATATACCAGCTCGCGACGGTTCGATAGGGCGCCAGCGCTCGCCGAATTTCAATAACTCTTTCGGCGTGGGCATGTGCTTTTTGCCGTAAGTTACCGACCAGCCTTTCTTCACGCCCAGATCGTGGATCGGCAGCACGTCCGGCCGCCCTAACCGGAAAATCAGAAACATCTCCACCGTCCATGCGCCGATTCCGCGCACCGAAATCAGCCGTTCCACCAGTTCTTCATCGGACAATTTCAGCGCTTCTTCGTACGTCGGCACAATTCCCGCTAACGCCTTCTTCGCCAAATCCTTCATCGACGCTGCTTTCGCCGCGGACAATCCCGCTTTGCGAAGCTTCGCCACCGGCATTTTCAGCATTTTCGCCGGCGTGGGCGGGCGCCCATTTTCGCCAAGCGCCTTGATTCGTCCAAAGATGGTCGACGCCGCTTTGCCGGAGATCGACTGATAGCAGATGGACCTCAGCAGCACTTCATACGGCGAATGGGTGTTTTTCAGATCGATTTGGAACGCACGCGTTTCCGCGACCAGCCTCTTCAATTGTTCATCGCACCCGCACAGATGTTCAACCGCCTTGGCCAGGTCGAAGGGAAGCGTCATCGGTGTTGCAAAATTTTCGCTCATATTCGGCGCACCACCATAATACAAATCAATCGCCTTGGTAAGCGCCAAAGCACAGATGCGTAGTGGGTTCAGTTTCCCTATGACGGCGTTTATCGTTGTGACTTTTTGATTTAATGTAGGTGTTACCGGTGCCACTCAACTGCTGGGTGCTGGAGTGAGTACCTTATTCCGAGAAAAGTATCCACCCCAAAAGAGCACACAGCATCAACGACGCTATCGTCACCCACCACGGACTCCACGGGATTGGAACCAACAGAAAGATGACGAGTAATATCCACCACCCGCCCGGGCGCTTCTGCGGCTTAGACGAGTCGTTATCACCTGTTTTCGCAGAAGGTTCCATCAGATGGTCCTCTTACACCAAATCTTACGCCCGCTACGCGGGTTGCATATCTCAAAGTCTTGGTTAGTCCGGTTAGTGGAAACTGAGCCAATGCCCTAGGACGACGACGCGCCATGCTCATGAATCCAGTGTGCTAAAATTGCGTGAATTGTTAGCTGAAAATTCGTGCACTGTCATCGTTGGTTCGCCTGCAGAACCAGTCACCTGACATCGCATCGCGAGTGAAGGATCGCTAGATTCATGCAAACAGGTATTATCGGACTGCCGCAAGTAGGAAAAACTACGCTCTTTCGTATTTTGACCAAGGCTCATGTCGACGCCAAAGGGGCCCAATCCGCCCACGTCGGCGTTGCAAAAGTTCCCGAGCCGCGCCTCGTGGAACTGGCCAAGCTCTATAACCCAAAAAAAATCACCTATGCTTCGGTGCAGTACGTGGATCTGCCCGGCGTTCAGAAGGAACGCATGCGCGAAAGCCTGGCAACCCTTCGCGACGTCGACGCCATTGCCCATGTCCTTCGCGTCTTCGACGACCCCGGCGTCCCGCACTCGGAGGGAACCATCGATCCTCTACGCGATGCCACTAATCTCGACCTGGAATTAATCCTTTCGGATCACGACCAGATCTCCAAACGCTTGGAACGGGTCGAAAAAGACCTGAAGAAAAAGAAAGATCCTCATTTCGAGCTGGAAAAAACGGTTCTGGAAAAATGCAAAGCCCACCTGGAAGCGGAAAAACCGTTGCGCGAGCTCGAACTCACTCCCGAAGAACGCAAGCCGATCAGCGGCTTTCTGTTTTTGTCGCAGCGGCCCATGTTATACGTCCTAAATCTGGGCGACGACGAAGCCGCCGAGATGGACAAGGCCGTCGAGAAGCACAAGCTGGCTGCGTTGCAGGGACGCCCGAACACGGCTGTGGTCGCTGTTTGCGGACGTCTCGAAGCCGAACTGGCCGAAATGGATGAAAAGGAAGCTGCGGAGCTTCTTGCCTCCTACGGCTTGAAAGAACCCGGCCTCAATCGCTTGATTGCCGCCACCTACGATCTTATGGGCTTATTCCCGTTCTTCACCGCCGGTGAGCCCGAAGTTCGCGCGTGGACGATTCGCAAGGGATCCACAGCCGTAAAAGCCGCCGGCGAAATTCACAGTGACATCGAGAAGGGGTTCATTCGCGCAGAAGTTGTTCGCTGCGAGGATCTGCTCGCTGCCGGAAGCATCGCCGCCGCAAAAGATAAGGGGCAGGTCCGCCTGGAAGGGAAAGAGTACATCGTCCAAGAAGGAGATGTTATTCTCTTTCGCCATAGCGGATGAATTGGTCCTCCGTTTTCGGTTCTCATTCTTAAGTGACCCTCGTCCCGGATTGATCGGTCATTCTGGGCGCCGCGAGGTGCGGTTTTCCATCGCACGCCTTTGCGATGAATCCGGGTGGCCCATCCTTTCGCGGAGTTTGCGAAAGGGTCGAGGACGTTCTCCTCGCGAAGTCCGGTTTTCGGGCGATCTCGTGAAGGCGACGCAATCAACGGGCGAATGGGAATTTGCAATCTCGGTGGTGCTCAAGAGGGTCCTGACGACTGTAAATGGTTCGCGAACTCTCATTTCGCATCGCACTCGCTGCTCTTCTGGGGTTGGTCGCCGCGGGTGGAAACGTACTTGGCGGCTACTTCGTCGTGCGCAAAGAGTGGCCGCGCAGATACTTGCAATATTTTATTGCGTTGGGCGCGGGCTACATGCTCAGCGTCGCCTTCGTCGAGGTGATTCCGGAGTCGGTTCACCTCGCTGGAGAGAACGCGCTGATTTTCGTTCTCATCGGCTACTTCCTGATCCATCTTTTCGAACACACCATCGCTCCGCATTTTCATTTTGGCGAAGAGACACACACTGAGGAAATGCACGGACATCACGCACGACGCACCGTGCTGCTGGGAATGACCATCCACACGTTTTTCGATGGAGTGGCGATCGCTTCCGGCTTTCTGGTTTCGACGTGGTTGGGCATAGTGATTTTCATTGCGGTTTTCCTTCATAAGTTGCCGGAGGGATTCACCGTGGCTTCCGTGGTGCTCGCCAGCGGACAAGGAAAGCGTAACGCGATTCGAGCTGCCGGTTTGTTGGGTACAGCGACGTTGGCGGGAGTACTGCTGACCAGCCAACTGCAAGGCCAGCTCAAGTATGCACTGCCGCTTTCGGGGGGCGTGGCTGTTTATGTTGCGGCAACGGACCTGTTACCGGAAGTGAACCGGGAGCCCAATTGGCGGATGGCTTTGCTGGTGTTTGTAGGCGTGGCTACCTTATTGATTTTGAGGCTGTTAGCGAAAGTGTGAGCCGTTTCGTAAGCGGCACCGTGCCTACCACGCCCCCCGCCTTTGAACCGCAACTTTCTGAGAACAAACGTGTTTGTTACAGTGTGGGTGCTATGGCCAGGACCGACGTCCAACTGATGCTGGACGTGAAAGCTGGTGACGAAGCTTCTTTCGAGCTTCTATTGCACCGCTATCGCACTCCACTCGTCAACTTCCTGTACCGCATGGTGCGGAACCGGGAGCAGGCGGAAGATCTCGCCCAAGATGTTTTCTTGCGCGTTTATCGCGCGCGTGAAGATTATGTTCCGAGCGCTAAATTTACGACTTGGCTGTTCCGGATTGCCACCAATCTGGCGCTCAACTCGGTCCGCGATAACCGCTATCAGAAGTTGGAGGTCTCCATCGACGCACCGGTCACCGTCGATGCCGAAGACGGCGACGAACGGCCGCTGGATATTCCGGAGAAGCATCCGAATATCGAGCAGCATCTCGTCGAGGATGCGCGAAAGAAAATGATTCGACATGCAATCGATAAGCTGCCGGAAAAGCAGCGAGCCGCGGTTCTGCTCCACAAGTATCAGGAGCTGGACTATTCGGAGATTGCCAAGATTCTCAGTTGCTCGGAAAGCGCGCTTAAATCGCTGCTGTTCCGCGCGTACGAATCGCTTCGAGTGGAACTAGCCCCGCTCGTGGCGCAGCAAGTGAAGAACCAAGGGTAGGGAAAGCAGGCTGTTATGAGTTGCGAACGAATGGAAAACCGGATTCTGGGTTATCTGGATGGCCGGTTAAAAGAAAGCGAGCGCCAGGAAGTCCAAAAGCATCTGGCTGCTTGCACCGCGTGCAAGATGCGCGTGGAAGAATTCCGCGCCGTTTCCGGGCTCCTGGATGAGCTGCCGCTGATCGAACCTTCGCCCGCGTTTGATGCGCGCGTGCACGCGCTTGTGGCTGCCGAGCCCGTGCAGCAGAGCTGGTGGGCCTGGTTGCATGTTTCGCCGCGGGTGGCCTTCGCCGCAACCATGCTGCTGGTAGCCGCGTTGTGGCTCGGTTTCTATCATCGCCCGCCGACTCCGCAGTTGCCTTGGAGCAGCCCAGTAGTGGCCGACGAACAAATGATGCAGGATTTGCCAGTGCTGGAAGATCACGATGTGCTTTCCAATTTCGAGCCGTTGAAGGAATTGCCGCCTCCCGTGCAGGCGGAGCCGGCTTCGGATACGCAGCAGCAGATGTAAGGGCCCGTTACACGCAAGCGAGCAGGCATTAGGAAGCAGATCGACGGAGACATGCGCACAAGGTTCCAATTCGGGGTAGCGATTCTAGTGGCAGCCAGCTTTGGACTAGCTGGAAATATCTGCGCGCAGCGGTCTCACCCGGATCGTCCACCGGAGAGTCATCCGGCCGCGGCGCCCGCGCATCCGCAGAATCAAAAGCAAAACGCCGATCGACCTTCGTCGAATCCAAATCGACCTCCCAATTCCGCCAAGCCCAGAAACGATAACTCCCCTCAGTCGCATATTGCTCCACAGGCGAAATACAACAACGCGTATCGGCCTCCGAACGCGGGAGTGAATCCGGGCACCCGACAACAACTGGGTATCGGTGCAGCGCGTCCTTGGGTGGACACCATGCGAGAGCTTACTCCTGGCCAGCGCGAACGTGTGCTGCAAAGCAGTCGAGCTTTTCAGAATCTTTCGCCCGACAAACAGGCCAAAATTCGCCAACAGTTCAATCAGTGGGACCACATGAACCCGGCCCAGCGCGCCGATCTCCGTCAAAAAGAGCAAACTTGGCGCGAATTGACACCGGGACAACGCGATTACATCAAAAATGAAGTTCTTCCCCGGTGGCGCCAAATGCCTTGGGATCGTCAACAGGTCTTAAAACAGAAACTGGGCGTTCTGCAAAACATGCCGGAATCCGCCCGCAATCAGCGCCTGAATGACCCCAACTTCACACGTGGCATGACCGATGACGAAAGATCCATGCTGCGGGATCTGAGTCACACCCACGTCGGCGCCCCCGATCCTCCCAACGAGTAAATCCATCTTCGTTTCACTCGCGTCGCAGTGTGACAGTTCACCTGCCGAATCATCTAAAATAAAAGAGTGAACTCGATCCTGGACTTGTCCACACGCTTTCGAGCGTTAAAGCACCGCAACTTTCAGCTCTTCACCATCGGACAATTGATTTCGCTGATTGGCACGTGGATGCAAAACACTGCGCAGCAGTGGTTGGTCTACCGCCTGACTGGATCAGCCGCCCTCCTCGGCGTGTTCGGATTCGCCAGTCAATTGCCGATGCTCGGATTGGCCTGGATGGGCGGCTATGTAGGCGACCGTTACAACCGCCACCGCGGCGTGATCGCCACGCAAACGCTGTCCATGATCCTGGCGTTTGTGCTGTCGCTGCTTACGCTCACGCACCACATTAGAACCTGGCACCTCATCTTCATCGCGTTTCTTGCCGGCATCGTGAACGCCTTTGACGTGCCGATTCGCCAAGCCTTTTTCGTTCACATGGTGGGTCAGGACGATTTGCCCAATGCCATCGCCTTGAATTCTTCCATCTTCAACGGCGCCCGCGTCATCGGTCCCGCGGTCGCTGGGTTCACTATTGCGCTGGTCGGCGAAGGTTGGTGCTTCTTCCTGAATGGCCTTAGCTTCGTTGCCGTGATTATCGCCTTGCTGATGATGCACATTAAGCGGACTGAACCTAAGGTTGGCATGGAGTCGCCGGTCCGCAGTTTCATCGAAGGATTTCGTTTCGCCATGAACGACCTTCCGATTCGGTCAACACTGTTGCTGCTCAGCCTGCTTAGTTTTTTCGGCCTGCAATACTCGGTGTTCCTTCCCATTTACGCCAGCGACATTCTGCACGGCGGCGCCAGGACCCTGGGCTTACTCATGAGCGCGGCGGGCGTTGGCGCGGTCATGGGGGCGCTACAATTCGCAGCTCGCACGGAGTACAAAGGGCTGGCTCGCTGGGTCGCTTCCACCTGTACGGCGTGTGCCCTCGGCTTGTTGATCTTGTCTTTTGCAACTTCCTTTTGGCTGTGTGCCGTGGTGCTTTTCGTCGTAGGCTTTGCTGCCACCTCTCAAATGGCGGCGACCAACACCCTCATTCAGCAACGCGTTCCCGATGAATTGCGCAGCCGTCTCATGGCTGTGTACGCCACCGTGTTCATGGGAGTCATGCCCATTGGCGCTCTTCTGGCCGGCGTGATCGCGAAACATATCGGCGCGCCGCACACCGTCCTGATTTTTGGTCTTGCCGTGCTGATCGGTTGCGGGGTGTTCATCTCCCGCGTGGTCATGAAAGTTCAGAGCGAGAAGCCAGCACCAGCCTTAACGGCGTGAGAAGGGAAGTTGTAAGCATGGTGGAACGGGACGGTTCACAGGCGCACCTCCGCACCGTCAACCAGGTCAGTATTCGATGGCTTTCTGGTCATGCAGCAGCGCCAGATAATTCAGCAGATCCTGGGTAACTCGCTCAGGCTCCGCCTTGGCATACAGCTCTACCAATCGTTCGCCAATCTCCTGCACCGTATGCTTCCCATCGCATAGCAATACAATTTCCAGGCTGGGACCGCTTAAGCGGAGTTCTTTGCCCGGCATCAATAACATCCTGGGCTGCTGGTTCTTCTCATTCAAACGAATGCCGGGCCCCAGCCGGGGTATTGCGCTCAATTCCGGTTTGATCATCCGTTCCTCCGGCCATCGGCATACGGTCCCGCAGGTTCGCGTCCCCTGGAAAATAGCACGACCACCGTCTCTCGAGCACCTTGCCCCCGATTCGCGCGCGATTGCGAGGTCCGCACTAGGGCCACAAGGAATAGGGAAAAGCTCGTTCGAGAGCCACTCCATCTCGTAGGTCTCGCAGCCATCTTTTCGTGACAACGAAATCAACAAATTATCCACATTAAACGCGAATTTCTCTTGACATGTGCCAGAATCAATGTACGCTGTGGTCAAAAGTGGTTGAAAGTGGCAAAAAGTAGGGGCAAGTAGAAAAATCGGGCGCATCCTAGGGGGCAGTCGTCGTTGTGGTCATGCTGAACCTCTATCGCGACAAGGCACATGAAATTGCGTGGAAATTCACCGGCGAAGGTGGACGAGAAGGGTCGTCTGAAGATCCCTGCCCAGTTTCTCGAGGAATTGAAGGAATACGGCACGTCTTTTTATATCACCAGTACCCGGGGTGAGTCAGCGCGAATTTATCCCCTGAAAGTGTGGACCGGCATTGAAGATCGGTTGGCGACCAGGCCCAGCACCAGAGAGAAGCTCAAGTTTTTGCGGGCGACTAGTTATTACGGGCAGATGGCGGAGCTGGACGGGCAGGGAAGAGTGCTGCTTCCAGCGGTTTTGCGAGACAAAGCGGTCTTGAAGGGTGACGTGGCGGTGCTGGGCGTTTCCGAGTTTCTGGAAGTGATGAACGATGCGCGCGTGGTGGATCAGATGGAGAAAGCGCCACTGACCGATGAGGAAGAGGACGCGCTGGGAATTTAACGGGTTTGCGCAGTAGTTTCTCGAAGTGGGCATAGACGGGGCTGGTCAGGCAAACAGGCAAGCGAATTGGGCGAATTGGGTACACCGCACACGCCGGTGATGTTGGCAGAGGTGTTGGAATGGCTGCGAGTAAAGCCCGACGGAATCTACGTGGACGCCACGCTGGGAGCGGGCGGGCATTCGGCCGCCATCGCCGCCCGGTTGTCCTCGGGCCGGTTGATCAGCCTGGACCGGGACGCACAGGCGCTGCAGATCGCGCGGGAACGGCTGACCGATTTTGCGACCAAGGTGACCTTCGTGCAAACGGCGTTTTCGAAGATTTCGGAGGCCGTGCACGAATTGGGGATAGCGACGGTGGACGGGGTCTTGGCCGACTTGGGAGTTTCTAGCATGCAACTGGATCGCCCGGAGCGAGGGTTTTCCTTCCGGGAAGCGGGGCCGTTAGACATGAGGATGAGCAGCGGGGCTGCGGAGGAAGACACGCTAACGGCAGATGAGATTGTGAATCGATGGCCGGAGAACGAACTAGCCGACCTGCTCTACCGCGAGGCAGAAGAGCACGATTCCAGAAGGATCGCCAGGGCCATTGTGAAAGCGCGGCCGATTCGAGACACCGCGCACCTGGCAACGGTTGTGGCAGGCGCCCGGAAGCAGTGGGGAAGGCAGAAACTGCATCCCGCGACAAAAACGTTTCTGGCGCTGCGGATAGCGGTGAATCGAGAGTTGGAGGAACTCGGGCAGTTTCTTTACCGGACCCCTGCCACATTAAATTCCGGCGGACGTTGGGTGATTTTGACGTATCACTCGCGGGAAGACCGCCCAGTGAAGCGTGCGTTCCAGGAAGGCCAACACGCAGGAACGCTGAAGGTGCTCACCCGGCACGTAATCGTGCCAACTGAAGAAGAGCAGCGAAGTAATCCGAGATCTCGCAGTGCGAAATTGCGGTGCGCGGAGAAGGTGTGAACATGGCGACAGCGTATCAGTGGCGCGGCCCGGCGAATGATGACTTTCTGCCGGCGGAAGAATTCAGAAAGCCAGAGCCATTGCGGCCTCGACTGATCTCGCGTCTGGCTGACCAGCCCGTTGTCCTCAGCAACCGGAGAAGAAAATCGCCGCTGGTCGAATTTTGCACCGTGAAAAGAATCGATAATTCGCGCCTGGTCCGCCAGATCGAGCCGGTCAAGATGCGCAATCTGTACAAGACAGTAGCCCTCGGCTTGATGATCTCGGCATTTTGTATGTGCTACGTCTACCAGCACTTTCGTTGCATCGACCTCGGCTTCCAACTGGAAGACCTGAAATCCAAAACGCAACAGGCCCAGACGCTCAACAGTGAACTGAAACTGGAAATTGCGTTCCTGCGCGATCCGCACCGCATCGACTTGATTGCGCGTCGGCAACTGGGGCTCACTCAGCCGGCCGCCAACCAGGTACGCGAGTTCGCCAGCCAGGACAGCGCGGAAGTGGCCGCTATGCAGTATGTTCGGCCCAACCACGCCCCATAATTTCGCCTGACGATCCGCGGGCGCTGAATATTCACGAGTTTTGAATCACCTTGAAATCCGCAGGGAGCGCGACCCGGAAGCCAGGAACCATGGAGCAAGAAAAAGTTTACGTTCGTCTGCTGTTTCTTGCTGGGTTCGTGCTGTTCTGGATGACCGCCGTCTTCGGTCGCGTTGCGTACCTGCAGTTATTTCGACACAGCGAATACCTGGCTCGCGCCACTCGTCAGCAACGTCACACCATCGACATTTATCCCAAGCGCGGCGTCATTTTTGACCGCAACATGCATCCCTTGGCCATGAGCATCCCGGTGCAGTCCGCATTTGCCGTCCCGGCGGAGATCAAAGACAAGGCCATGGCCGCGCATCTCCTTTCCGCTCCCGTGGCCATGCCGCCGGAAGAAATTCTCGAAAAAATGGATTCAGGCAGTCCCTTCGTTTGGCTCAAAAGGAAGCTCCCGCCCGCTAAATCGGAAGCGGTGGAATCCCTCAATCTGAAGGGAATTTATCTGCAAGAGGAGAATCAGCGCTACTACCCCAAAAGAGATCTGGCTGCACACGTTCTTGGCTTTGTGGACGTCGACGAAAAGGGCCTGGGCGGGATTGAGCATGAGTACGACAACCTGATCCGCGGGAAGGAAGAAAAGGTCGTGGTGATGGCCGACGCGCGGCAGCGTTGGTTCGATGGCGGCGAAGCCCAGCGCGATCGCGGCATCAACGTGGTGCTCTCCATTGACGAAAAAATTCAGTACATCGCCGAACGAGAATTAGCAGCGCAGATTGAGAAGACACATGCTCCGGCCGGTAGCGTAATCGTGCAGGATCCCAACACCGGCGCCATTCTCGCGCTTGCCAACTGGCCCAAGTTCAATCCCAATTCCGCCACCGAAGTGCCCACCGAGGCGCGCACCGACCGCGCCATCAGCGACATTTACGAGCCGGGCTCCATTTTCAAGTTGATCACCTTGGCTGCGGCTTTCGATCAAAATTTGATCCGCACGGATGAAGTATTCGACTGTCAAAACGGAGCAGTGACCGTAGCGGGCCATGTGATCCACGACCACGCACGCCTAGGCCTGTTGACGGTTGCGGATATTTTGGCGAAGTCGAGCGATGTAGGCGCGATTAAAGTGGCTCTGCGGTTGGGCTCGCCGAAATTCTACGAATACATCCGGGCGTTTGGATTTGGCACGCCGACCGGCGTGGACCTTCCTGGAGAAAGCCGAGGGCTAGTGGAGCGACTGGACCATTGGGGTTCCTTCTCCATTGCCTCGATCTCCATGGGACAGGAAGTAGGAGTGACCCCGCTACAGATGGTCACCGCGGTGTCGTCCATCGCGAATGGCGGCTTGCTTTACAAACCGCACGTGGTTCAGGCCATGCGCAACGGCGACACCGCCCTGCCGCTTGCCGAAGCATCCGCTTTCATGGAACCCAAGCGGGTGATTCGCCCGGAAACCGCCGCAACCCTGCGCAGCTTGATGGAAGGTGTGATCTTGCACGGCACCGGCAGAAAGGCGCGTTTGGATGGCTGGACCGCGGCCGGAAAAACGGGAACCGCGCAAAAGATCGACCCGGCCACCGGAAGATATTCGCCGCACAATGTCATTGCGTCCTTCACTGGCTTTGCTCCCATCAACAACCCGGTTGTGACAATTTTGGTTTCCATCGACTCGCCCGGCGGGTTTCCCCATGGCGGCGGCGACGTGTCCGCGCCCGTCTTCAAACGGATTGCAGAACAAATCCTGCCCTATCTGGACGTTCCGCAAGATGTGCCCTTGAGCCCACAGCTACTTCAGGCGTCGTATCGAAAGAAGAGCGAGCCCGAAGATGACTCGCTCGACGATCTTTCCGAGGTCGACTTCAACGCGCAACCTGAGGCCCTTGAAGCAGCACCCAAGCCGGAACCATCGATTTTCAAGACGCCGAGATCACCCGAAGTGCTCACGTCTGTGGACGACACCGCGGACATCGTTGTGCCGGACTTCTCGGGAAAAACCATGCGCGATGTGATCGATGCCTGTATGCGCACGGGCTTGGATCCAGTTTTGATTGGCACCAGCGTTGCAGTTCAACAGACACCGGCTGCAGGCGCAAAGGTCCGCCGGGGCACGAAAGTGACCGTGGAGTTCAGCGACATTCCGTCACATTCGGGCAAGTCAAAATAGGAAAAGAGCTTACAACGCGAAATGCCAAGAGCGAATGGTTGTACATCAGAGTTAGAGGTGGGTGCGCGTCAGTTCCGAGAGGCGAAACGGCAACAAACTGTGGCTGAACGGGAACAGACTGGAACAACGCTGCGGGCCTTGCTGCAGGGCCTATCGGTGCGCTCGGCGCTGCCTGAAACCGATTTGCCCATCTATCAGGTCGCTAACGATTCCCGCAAAGTGCGACCGGGTGCATTGTTTGTGGCCATTCACGGCGTGGCCACCGACGGCAATCTTTATGCCAAGGATGCCGCTGCTCGCGGTGCTGCCGCAGTGATCAGCGAAGATCCCATCCCCGCGGACTGGCCAGCGCAGATTCCCTGGATTCAAGTGAGCGAAGGCCGCAAAGCTCTGGCCCTTGCCGCGGCAAATTTCTATGGACATCCGGCCAATGCCCTGAAGTTGGTGGGAGTAACCGGCACCAACGGAAAGACCACTACCACGTCTCTCATCGATTCCATCCTGCGTGCCTCGGGCGCAAAGACTGGGCTGTTCGGCACCATCGCGTATCACACTCCATCCGGGGAACGTCCCGCTCCAAACACCACACCGGAATCCCTGGACCTGCAAAACTTCTTCGCGGAAATCCGCGATGCCGGCGGCACCTACGCAACCATGGAGGCTAGTTCGCACGCGTTGGCGATGGATCGCTTGTGGGGCTGCCACTTTGCTGCGGCCGTATTCACGAATCTCACCCGCGACCATATCGACTACCACAAAACCTTCGACAATTATTTCGCCGCCAAGCGCCGCTTGTTTGAAGGCACTGGCGCCGGAGCTCCCGACGTAGCCGTCATCAACACCGACGACGAATGGGGCAAAAAGCTTTTCGGACTGGCCAAGAAGACGCTGACTTACGGATTGCAGAACGGCTCGGATCTGAAAGCCAAAAAGTTTCAACTCAGCTTCAAAGGCTTGAATTTCACCGCGCAGACGCCCAACGGCACAATCCAGGTCGAATCCGCTCTCGTTGGACGCATCAACGTGTACAACATCCTTGCGGCCATTGGAGCGGGAATCGCTCTCGCACTCTCCAATGACGTCATCGAGAACGGCATCCGAAATCTTCGCGCCGTGCCCGGAAGATTCGAACGCGTCGATTCCGGACAACGTTTCCTGGTAGTTGTCGACTACGCACACACCGATGATGCTTTGGAAAATCTGATCCGCACCGCGCGAGAATTAAATACGAAAGGCAGAATCATCACAGTCTTTGGCTGTGGTGGTTCTCGCGACCGGACCAAACGGCCCATTATGGGCGAGCTCTCCGGCCGCCTGAGTGATCTTTCGATTTTGACCAGCGACAATCCCCGGCAAGAAGACCCGCTGAAAATCATCAGTGACATCGTCGTGGGCATGCAGAAGTCCGGCGGCAAATACATCATCGAGCCCAACCGCGCGAAAGCTATCCAACTAGGCATCGATGAAGCCCGCGCCGGCGACATCGTGTTGTTGGCCGGCAAGGGTCACGAGAACTCCCAGGTGTTCGCGGATCATACGATTCATTTCTCCGATCGCGAGGTAGCTACAAAGTCGCTTGGCGATCGCGGGTATACGGCATCGCCGCTCGACGGCGCGGGATTTGGCACGTAGCTCGCTCACGTCTCGTCTGGACTGAGACGAGGGCCTGCGGGCCAGAGCAGTGACTCGCAGAATAAGGAGGAGCCCTCTACCGGTGAGAACGGACACGAACGTGTTGGGCGGCCGAGGCCAATACCTCAGCCGCAACCTGGAGAAAGCCAGCCTTTTGAGGAAACTATGCGGTGGACGGTTGCACAGGTGGCTGATGCGGTGGCGGGCCAATGCGGGAACGGACTTGATCCCCTGGCCCGGTTGGCCGGTGTCTCGATTGATTCTCGCACGATACGTCCCGGAGAACTCTTCGTCGCCATTCACGGTCCGGTTCACGATGGACACGACCACGTGGCCTCTGCCTTGGAGAACGGCGCGTTGGCCGCAATCGTGGCGGGCCCGCTCCTCTCGCGCTACCCGGGATGGCTTCAGGACCGTTGCATCGCCGTTCCAGACACTCTCGAGGCGTTGCACCGGCTGGCGCGCGCGGTACGCCAACAGTGGGGCAAAAAAGTCTGCAGCATCACTGGCTCGGTCGGTAAAACTACCACGAAAGAGATCGTGGCGGCATTGCTTGGTTCGAAGCTACGGGTGCTGAAGACCGAAGGAAATTTCAATAACGAGTATGGCCTGCCGCTGACTTTGTTTCGCCTGGAAGACTCAGACGACGTGGCCGTCCTCGAAATGGGCATGTCGTTTCCGGGAGAGCTGAAGCGGCTGGCGGCCATAGCGCTGCCGGATGTTGCGATCGAGACGCGCGTGAGTCCGGCGCATCTGCTGAATTTCAGTTCCGTGGACGAGATTGCGCTGGCCAAACGCGAACTCATTGAAGGTTTACACGGGCGCGAATCGGTCGCCGTGCTGAACGCGGACGATCCGCGCGTGGCGGCGATGGCCAAGGTCGCGCCGGGTCGCGTGATTTTTTACGGTGTGGAGAATCCGGCCGAATTTGCCGCTGAGCAGATTGAAGATCGCGGCGCACTGGGCAGCTCCTTCACCCTGGTGCATCGGGGCCAACGCACGCGAATGGAGTTGCCGCTGCCGGGCCGCCACGTAGTGGCGAATGCCCTTGCCGCGATTGCTGCGGCCAGCCTTTGGAATATTGGCGACGCCGACGCGCAGAAGGTGTTGCGTCAGTTGCGCACTCCGGCCATGCGGGGGGAATTCATTCGCTTCACCAACGGGTTTGCTTTGATCAACGATTCGTACAATTCCAGTCCGGCGGCCCTTCAGGCCATGATTAATTTGCTGGGCGCCACTCCCGGGTACCGCCGGCGCATTCTGGCGGCTGGAGAAATGCGCGAGCTCGGCCCCAGTTCCGCGAATTTGCATCGCGAGGCCGGCGAACACGCGGGCAAGACCGGCAAAATCGATTACGTAATCGCGGTACAAGGCGACGCGGCTCAAATTGTCGAAGGTGCTATATCCGCAGGCCTGAGAAAGGATCAAACCAGATTCTTCGCCACTCCTGCGGAAGCTGCGGAATTTCTCGCCGATTTCATCCAGCCAGAGGACTTGCTCCTGGTGAAGGGATCGCGCAGCGTGAAAATGGAGCGCATCGTCGACGCGTTGCTGGGCCGGTTTGAGCCTGTGGATACGCCGTCCGTTGCCGGAGGAGCGCACTGACATGCTGTACTACCTCCTCTACCACGTGCTTCAGAAATATTTCAGCCCGCTGAACGTGTTTCGATACATCACCGTGCGCACCGTATACGCCAGCTTGACCGCCATGTTTCTTGCGCTGGTATTTGGGCCGTGGTTGATTCGCAAACTCCGCGAATTGCAGATTGGCCAATACATTCGCGAGGAAGGGCCCCAGGAACACCAGAAAAAAGCAGGCACACCGACCATGGGTGGCGTGTTAATCGTGCTTTCCACCGCGGTGCCGGTGTTGATGTGGGCGGACCTCTCCAATGCGTTTGTGATGCTGGCGCTGTTCGCGCTACTGGGATTCGCCGCGATTGGCTTCATCGACGATTATGCGAAAGTGGCGAAGCGCCGCAATCTCGGCCTGACCGGCAAAACCAAAATTACTCTTCAAATCGCGGTAAGCTCGTTTGTAGGTTTCATACTTCTGCTGCTGGCCACGCACAGTGCCTATTCCACGCAATTGATTGTGCCGTTCATGAAGAGGTTCCGCCCGGACCTCGTGATTCACACTTTGCTGCGGTCCCCGCATTGGTGGCCCCTTGCCTTTGTGCCCTTCTTGGTGTTTGTCGCCATCGTTATTACCGGCAGTTCGAACGCCGTGAATCTCACGGATGGTCTGGACGGCTTGGCGATTGGCTGCACGGTAATTGCGGCGGGTGCGCTCACCATCCTCACCTACGTCAGCAGCAATTTCCGCTGGGCCAATTACCTGGAAATTCAATACATCCCTCGCGTGGGCGAACTCACCGTATTTTGCGGCGCGCTCGTTGGCGCCTCTCTCGGTTTCTTGTGGTACAACGCGCATCCCGCGGAAGTATTTATGGGCGACGTTGGCTCCCTGGCGCTTGGCGGCACGTTGGGCACCGTGGCCGTGATCATCAAGCAGGAAGTTCTCCTTGTCTTTGTCGGCGGAATTTTTGTGGTAGAAGCCTTGTCCGTAATTCTCCAAGTCGGATCGTTCAAATTACGCGGTAAGCGGATCTTCCGCATGGCCCCAATTCACCACCATTTCGAACTTTTGGGCTGGAGCGAGAGCAAGGTGATCGTGCGATTTTGGATTGTAGCGCTGGTGTTCGCGTTGTTTGCGTTGACCACGCTGAAATTGCGGTGAGCTTGCAGTACAGGAACGAACGGTAGCCGATATGCCGGGATCAATTGAACTTCGAAAGATGCGTGTGCTGGTCGTCGGACTGGCGCGCACCGGCGTAGCCACGGCGCTATTTTGTGCCAAGCACAATGCCGTCGTCACCGCGACTGATACACGCCCAGAAAGTGAACTCGGCGAGGCTCCGGCCACCTTGCGCCAAGCCGGTATTACGCTCGAGCTTGGCGGACATATCGAGCAGACCTATCTGGCTCAGGATTTGATCATCCCGAGTCCCGGCGTGCCCGCGGACGATCCGCTGTTGCTGAAAGCGCGCGCCAAGCGCATCACCATCTGGAGCGAAATCGAACTTGCCTACCGGTTTATGGAAGGCGAATTGATCGGCATCACCGGGTCGAATGGCAAAACCACAACCACTACCCTCGTCCATCATATTTTGAAGAGCGCAGGGAGAAAAACCATTCTCGCCGGCAATGTGGGCACTCCTCTGATTGCCTGTGTGGAACAGATGACCGCTAAAACTGTTTCGGTAGTGGAATTAAGCAGCTTTCAACTGGAACTGACCGACAAGTTCCGCCCGAACATCGCTGTTTTCCTCAATCTCACCCCTGATCATTTGGATCGGCACAAAACTCTCGAAGCCTACACCGCTGCAAAAGCCAGAATCTTTCTCAAGCAGACAGAATTGGACGCGGCCGTCCTGAATGCGGACGACCCGCCGACCGCCGCGCTGGCGCCTAAAACGCCACAGCTTTTTTGGTTCAGCCGTAAGAAGCTTGTCGACCAGGGCGCCTGCGTGCGCGGAGAAGATGTGGTCATCGTTCATAAAGGCAAAGAAGAGTTGGTGATGAAAATCGCCGAAATTCCTTTGCCGGGCGCGCACAACCTCGAAAACGTCCTGGCGGCAGCCACTGCGGCACGGCTGGCGGAAGTAGACGCGGTAACGATCGGCAACGCGGTGAAAACTTTTACCGCCGTCGAGCATCGTTTGGAATTTGTCGCGGAGGTCGACGGCGCGCGGTACTACAACGATTCCAAGGCGACCAATGTGGACGCCACACTCAAAGCGCTCGATGCCTTTCCGGGCAGGATACTCATCATTATTGGCGGCAAAGACAAGGGCAGCGATTACACCGTATTGCGTCAGCCCCTGCGCGAGAAAGCCGTCCTGGCATTACTGATCGGCGCGGCGGCCGACAAAATTGACGGCCAGATCTCCGGGAGCGTGGCAATCGAGCGTGCCGGCACACTCGAACGTGCTGTAGAAATTGCCTCACAAGCGGCGAAAACCGGCGATGTGGTGCTATTGGCTCCGGCCTGCGCCAGCTTCGATCAGTTCCAGAGTTATGAGCATCGCGGCCGTGTGTTCAAGGATCTGGTTCGCGCATTGCTCAACGCGAAGTCCAATTCTTCGGGGAAGGCGTAACCAAAGTGACGAGACGCTCAGAAGCCGATCGCTGGCTGTTTGGCATCACGCTCATGCTGTGTTTGCTTGGCGCCGTTATGATCTTCAGCGCCTCGGCCGTCACCGCGCAGCAGGAATTCGGCCATTCCTACCATTTCGTCGTTCGCCAAGTAATTTGGCTGCTCGCTGGCCTGCTCGGCATGTTCGCATTGATGAAACTGGATTATCACAAACTCCGCGAGCCAGCGGTCGTCTACACCGTTCTTTGTCTGGTCCTGATCCTGCTCATTGGCACCTTCTTTCTGGACAAATCCCATGCCACTCATCGCTGGATCAAGTTTGGGCCCGCGCAGATTCAGCCTTCGGAGCTGACCAAACTTGCGGTCATTCTATATCTCGCCTGGTTTCTGGATTTGCGGCGGCGCGGCACCATCAGCTTGGATTTTTGTAAAGAGGACTTGATGCACACGCTTCTGCCGGCAATCGCCCCGATCCTGATTTGCGTGGCATTGATCGTCCTGCAGCCCGATCTGGGAACCTCCGTCGACATTGTGTTGATCATGACCGCCATTTTGTTCGTCGCGGGCCTCTCGTGGAAGTGGCTCGCGGTTGGTGGGGCGGCCGCTCTTCCGATGCTGTTCCTCCTGATTACCCACGTATCTTACCGGCAGGCACGGTTAACCGCATTCTTGCATCCGGAAAGTGATCCCCAGGGCGCGGGATTCCAACTACTGCAGTCGCTGATCGCGGTGGGTTCCGGTGGCTTCACCGGCGTCGGCCTGATGGAGAGCAAGCAAAAATTGTTCTACCTGCCCGAGGCGCACACCGATTTCATCTACGCGGTGATTTGCGAAGAATTGGGATTCATTGGCGCGGCCATCGTTATCGCCCTGTTCGCCGCATATGCATGGCGCGGTTTACGGGCTAGTTTCAACGCGCCGGATGGATTCGGCCGCATGCTCGCTCTCGGCATCACCGCGATGGTGCTATTTCAATCGCTCATTAATTTCGCTGTGGTGTTGGGCATGATGCCCACCAAAGGGATTCCGCTGCCCTTTGTGAGTTATGGCGGATCAAGTTTGCTGGTCATGCTGTTGGCTACCGGCGTGCTCCTTAATGTAGCGCAGCAGGCCAACAGCAACGCAGTCCTGCAGGCTTGAGAGGCCCAGGGTGAAACTCTTGATCGCAGGCGGCGGCACAGGCGGTCACGTGTTTCCAGCCATCGCTATTGCTCAGGAATGGTTGTCGCGCGGCAAGGAGCGGGAAGTGGTTTTAGTCGGCACACAACGCGGAATCGAAATGAAGCTGGTGCCTGCGGCGGGATTGCCGCTGGAAACCATTCGTGTGGCCGGATTGAAAGGCAAGGGCGGCACCACGCTGCTGAAGAACTTGGTTATGTTGCGAACGGGATTATCCGATGCCTTTGGCGTGGTGCGCCGCCACAAACCTGCCGTAGCGTTCGGCGTGGGCGGCTATGCGGCAGGGCCCATGTTGCTGGCCACATGGCTCAGCGGAATCCCAAACGTAATCTTCGAACCGAACGCCGAGCCGGGGCTCACCAATAAGATTCTCGCGCGATTGTCCAAGCGAATCGCCACGGGCTACCAAGTCTCTGCACACGCCTGGGGAGCCAAAGCCGTGGTTACAGGATGCCCTGTGCGGGCTGAGTTTTTCGCGATTCCCACGCGCAAGCCGGAAAGGCCATTGCGTCTCCTGATCACCGGCGGCAGCCAGGGTGCTCTGCCCATCAATCGCACCTTCATCGAAGCGGTCGCTCTTCTGGCCAAAAGAAAAGCAGAGCTGCAGATCGTGCACCAGACTGGCGAGCGCGATTATAATAATGTGCGCGCCGCGTACGCGCGACAGGAAATGCAGGTCGAAGTCGCGCCTTTTCTGACCAACATGGCCGAGCGCTTTGCCTGGGCGGATATTATTGTTTGCCGCGCGGGCGCGATTACCGCCGCCGAAGTTGCCGCGGCAGGGCGTGCAGCGATTTTCATCCCGTTCGGGAAGGCCACGGACAGTCATCAACTGCGCAACGCGCAAGAGATGACCAATGCCGGTGCTGGCCGTCTAATTGCCGAACCGGACCTAAACGCCGAGCGTCTGACGAAAGAAATTTTCTCTCTCCTGGGCCAGCCCGAAGAGATTGAACGACTTGCGACCAATGCGCGCAGCCTAGCCCACCCTGGTGCTGTGCGCGAAATCGTCGATCTGATCGAACACGCCGAGCGGCGGCTGAGCCGGAAAGAACCTAGAGGAACATGATGGTATCGTTTCGTAATTTTCAACGCATTCACATGGTGGGCATCGGCGGCATCGGCATGAGCGGCATCGCCGAAGTGCTGCTCACCCTCGGATATTCCGTCACCGGCTCGGACACCAAGCCTTCTACGCCCACCGAGCGCCTGCAGGATCTGGGCGCCACGATTTACGAAGGACACGACGGCGAAAATGTCGACAATGCCCACGTCGTGGTGATTTCCTCGGCGGTGAAAGCCGATAACCCCGAAGTGTTGGAAGCGCACAAGCGCAAAATCCCGGTAATCCCGCGCGCCGAAATGCTCGCGGAATTGATGCGGCTCAAATACGGCATTGCCGTGGCCGGAGCCCATGGAAAAACCACCACCACTTCCATGGTGGCTTCGGTTTTGGCCGCGGCGCACCTCGATCCCACGTTCGTCGTGGGCGGCCGCGTCAATCAAGCAGGCACTACCGCCCGCGTTGGCAAAGGCGAATACTTCGTCGTGGAAGCCGACGAGAGCGACCGCAGCTTCCTGATGTTCGCCCCAGTGGTCGCAGTGGTCACCACCATCGACCGGGAGCATCTCGATCAGTACGACTCGCTCGAAGATATCCAGTCGGCGTTTTTGCAATTCGTTAACCGTGTGCCCTTCTACGGCGCTGCGGTTCTTTGCCTCGACGAGCCGAATGTGCAAGCCATCATTCCCAACGTGAAGCGCCCGATCATCACCTATGGCACTTCCAGCCAGGCCGACCTGGTCATCAGTGACATTCAGATGAAGGGCTGGGGCAGCTCGTTTCGCCTCACCTACAAAGGCGACGACCTGGGAATGTTTGAGTTGCCGCATCCGCCCGGCATTCACAACGTGAGGAACGCTGCGGCCGCGGCTGCCGTCGGCCTGTATCTGAACGTCCCGTCCGACTTGATTCGCGACGGACTAGCGAAATTCTCCGGCGTTGCCCGCCGCTTCGACGTGAAAGGCTCGGTGAACAATATCACGGTGGTGGACGATTACGGCCATCATCCGGCGGAAATTCGTGCCACTCTCGAAGCCGCCCGTGGTTGCAAATTCAATCGCCTGCTGGTGCTGTTCCAGCCGCATCGCTACACCCGCACGCAACATCTCTGGGACGATTTCTCGCGTGCATTCAACCAGGCCGACGTTTTGGCGCTTGTGGACATTTACGCCGCCAGCGAAAATCCCATTCCGGGGATTACTACCGAGGCGTTGGGGAACAGCATTCGCGAAGCCGGCCACAAGAACGTGAACTACTTCGAATCCATGCAAAACGCCATTGAATTTCTGTTGCGCGAAGCCCGCCCGGGCGACGCGGTTCTGACCATCGGTGCGGGCAACGTCAGTCGTGCCAGCAACGAACTCATGCTGCTGCTCGGCACCGATTTCCGCGTCAATGATGGAGTCGCGGATGCGCGTTGAGCACGTCCAAATCCTGGATGCATTGCCGAAGCTCAATGTCGAGCTGCAGCCCAGCGTCTCCCTGACAGAACTCACGTCCCTCGGAATTGGCGGCACCACCGATCTCTTACGGATCCACCGACACGAGTCCATTCCGGACTTGTTGAACCTGCTCGATCAGCACGAGGTGCCCCGCAAATTCCTGGGCGGCGGCTCAAACCTTCTGGTCCTTGATGGAGAACTGCCCTTCGTCGTGCTGCAATTGGCCCAGCCACGCCCGGACATCGTGATCGAGGGAAATATTGCCAGCGTCGACGCGGCAGCGGATTTAGGAAGAACGGTGACCTTCTGTGCGAAAAACGATCTCGGCGGCCTGGAGGGACTAATCGGCGTCCCCGGTACCGTCGGCGGCGCACTGCGGATGAATGCCGGAGCCTACGGTACGCAAATCGGATCGTGCGTAAAGGAAGTGCAGGTCTACCGAGCGGCCACTCGGACGATAGAAACCCTTCGCGATGGCCAGATTTCCTTCGAATACCGGCATACTTCGTTTGCACCCGATGATATGATGCTGGCAGTGAAGCTCCATCTTCCCTCCAAGCCGTACCAGCAAATTCTCCAAGGTATTCGTCTCTGCAATGAAAAGCGGCGCGCCAGCCAGCCTCTAGGCCAGAAAAGCGCCGGCTGCATTTTCAAAAATCCTGCCGGAGCTTCGGCCGGACGCATGATCGATGAATTGGGCCTCAAGGGTTTTTCCATCGGCGACGCCCGCGTCAGCGACCGTCACGCCAACTTTTTCGTGAACGCCGGCCGCGCCACTGCAAAAGACATGCTGCGGCTGATTGCTCACGTTCGCGAGCGGATTCAACAGGTTTATGGTGTAACTCTCGAAAACGAGGTGGTGGTTTGGAACGCGTAAAGCCCATCCAGCGGAACGCTTCTGCCGCTGCTACTGAGCACGAACCGTACCGGCCAGAACTGATCGCCGAGGACGAGCCACGGTACCTTCGCCGGCAGAAACCGGTGGAAATTCGCCGCAAGAAATTCACCGGCAAATCCGGCACGTATTACCGCCGCGTCTTCGTATGGACACTAGTCGGCGCCGCAGCCGTCGGGGTCAGCGCGTTTTCGGTACGTTACTTGCTCTTCTCCCCGCAGGTGTTACTGCTGAAACCGGATCAAATTGAAGTGAACGGAAACCACATTGTCGCCCGCGAAGACGTGCAGAAGCTGTTCGTCCACGATCGCAACCGTAGTGTGCTGCGAATTCCGTTGGATGCACGCCGCAGAGAAATCGAAGAATTGCCTTGGGTAGAAGACGCCAGCATCCAGCGCATCTTGCCGAAGCACCTGAAGGTTTTCATCACAGAACGCACTCCGATCGCCTTCTTCCGCAATGGCACTGAGCTCACACTGATCGACTCCCACGGCGTCCTGCTCGACCGGCCCGAGGGCGAAGATTTTCATTTTCCCATCGTCACCGGATTATCGGAGAGCTTGCCACGCGAAGAGCGGGAAAAGCGCATGCAGATCTATCAGGAATTCATGAAAGACGTGGACCTGGTGCGCCCCGGCTCCAGCGACCGCATCAGCGAATTGGATTTAAGCAGCCCACGCGATCTGCGCGTGGTACTGACCGGGCTCAGCGGCGGATTGGATGACCGCGCGGTGACCGTGCACTTTGGCCAGAACGACTTCACCGGAAAATATCGCATGCTGGTGGAAAACTTTGCGCAATGGCAGGCCAATTACGGCACCGTACATTCCATCGATCTTCAGTATTCCCGCCAGGTGGTGGTGAACCCCGACACCACCACATTGGCTGCTCGGAAGAAATAGCGATTCGGCAGGAGAGTATTTTGGCAAAGAAAGACAAATACTTGGTCGGGCTGGACATCGGCAGTACCAAAACGTGCGTCCTGCTTGCGGAGATGGAAGATGAGCAAGTGCATTTTCTGGCTCTAGGTGCGGCGGAATCGAAGGGGCTGCGCAAAGGGCTTATCGTCAATCTAGATTCCACCGTCAGCTCTATCCGCCGCGCCGTCGAAGAAGCCGAAAGCGTTGCCAACGTCCCGGTGGAGTCGGCCGTCATTGGTGTAGCGGGCAGCCATGTTCGCGGCGTCAACAGCCGCGGCGGCGTTTCCCTTGGCCCACGGCCGCGCGACATCGAACGCGACGACGTCCGCCGCGCCATTGACACCGCGCGAAACATTTCTTTGCCTGAGGATCGCGAAGTCTTGCACGTTCTTCCTCACGAATTTCGCGTGGACGCGCAGGACGGAATCCGCGACCCCATCGGCATGGTCGGCCACCGCCTGGAGGCTAACGTCCACATAGTGACGGCATCCAGTTCCGCCACGCAGAACCTCGTCAGCGCCGCGAATAAAGCCGGCATCCTGATCAACGATACAGTCCTCGAGCCGCTGGCTTCCGCCGAAGCTTGCCTGACCCAGGACGAGCGCGATCTCGGTTGCTGCCTGTTGGACATTGGCGGCGGCACCACCGAACTCATCGTGTACGGCGGAGGAGTCGTGCGCCACACCGGCGTTGTGGCCATTGGTGGCGATCATTTCACCAATGACCTCGCGGTGGGACTGCGCACCCCCATTCCTGAAGCGGAACGTATAAAACGCCATCACGGGTGCGCCGCTGCCGCGCTGCTGCACGCCGATGGTTCCATCGAAATTGCCAGCGTGGGCGATCGTCCACCACGCACGATCTTCCCCCATTCGCTGACCGAAATTATCGAACCCAGGGCTCAGGAGTTGCTCGCGCTTCTCAGTGACGACCTGCAGCGCGCCGGAATGGATCGCCAGATTCCCGCTGGCTTCATTCTGGCGGGAGGCGCCGCGCGATTGAATGGATTGCCGGACCTTGCCGAGCAGACCTTCCACTTGCCTGTGCGGATGGCTCAGCCGCGCGGAATTGCGGATATGCCGGAACAAGTGGCGCAGCCGGAATATGCCACGGTCATCGGCCTGGTGTTAAGCGCGGCAAAGGCTCGACGCACCGCTCCGCCGAAGTCTGCAAGTTTGGTTTCGAAGCTCCGCGCCATGTTCGCGGGGGCGTAAGAGTTTGGGTGGCGACTTGGTTGGTCGTCAGGGCACGGCTTTGCAGTCTGCGGAGAATTTGTTTCTTTAGGAGGTGGGGGCTTTTAGCCCCCACGCGACCCGCGGGCAGTGAACCGGGCTTCAGCCCCTCAAGAGAAGGGCCGATTATTGGGCTTTTCCACAGGGTGTGAAAATGTTCTGTGGAATCGCATTTACATGGGATTTATAAAAGGATTTACCAGCCCGGCAGGGGGAAAAAGCATGACAGCAAAAGAATCAGGAATCCGGATGAGCTTTGGCGAAGAGTTGCAGCCCGCCAAGCTTAAGGTGATTGGCGTCGGGGGTGGTGGCTGCAATGCTGTCAACCGCATGATTCGCGCCAAAGTGGAGGGCGTGGAGTTTATCACTGCCAACACCGATTTGCAGGCGCTGAAAATGTCGCAGGCCCCAATAAAGTTGCAATTGGGTGCCAAGCTGACCAAGGGTTTGGGCGCCGGCGCGAATCCTGAGGTTGGCCGCAAGGCGGCACTGGAAGACACCGAGAAAATCATCGAAGCGCTGGAAGGCGCCGACATGATTTTCATCACCTCCGGACTGGGTGGTGGCACCGGCAGTGGTGCTGCGCCCGTCGTGGCATCCCTTGCCAGTGAACTGGGCGCGCTCAGCGTTGCGGTGGTCACCAAGCCGTTCGCTTTCGAAGGCAAGCGCCGGATGCTTCAGGCAGAGCAAGCGCTGCAGGATCTGGTCGGCGTGGTGGATACCGTCATCGTCATTCCCAACGAGCGCCTGATGGAAACCGTCGAACCCGGCACCAGTTTCTTTGACGCCTTCCGTATTGCCGACGACATTCTTCGCCAAGCCGTGCAAGGCATCTCGGATATCATCACCGTTCCCGGCATTATCAATCGCGACTTCGCGGATGTCCGCGCCATCATGCACGGACAAGGATATGCCGTCATGGGGACCGCGGTTGCCAGTGGATCAAACCGTGCGGTGGATGCGGCTAATCGCGCCATTTCCAGCCCCTTGCTGGAAGACAATTCCATTCAGGGTGCTCAGGGCATCCTGATTAACATTTCCGGAAGCTCCTCGCTTTCGTTGCAGGAGGTTCACGAAGCCTCCAGCGTGATTCAGAAGGCCGCTCACGAGAACGCCAACATCATTTTCGGCGCGGTGATGGACGAAGCCATGAAGGACATGGTCAAGATCACCGTGATTGCCGCTGGCTTTAAGGAAACTGCCAAGAAGCAGGCCACCACCCAGCACAAGCAGTCCTTCTTGCCTCGGACGTGGAAGGCCGGTCGCGACGTACCGGAACAATCCGAATTGCCGGCGGCATCACCTAACGTTGTGAACCAGGTCAACCAGGTGAATCAGACCAGGCCGGTTGTTCGCGAGACCCCACAGGAAATGCCGAAGGACGATCTGGATGTTCCGACGTTCTTGAGGCGACAGGCACAGAAGGCCTAAGCGTCTGCCTCTGCAATAACCTTCGCTTAGGTTTTCTTCGCAGTCACAGGGTTGCTTCCCAACGGCGTTCTTGTCAGCAGCCCTTTCATGGAGTGAATCTCAGCTTCAAATCGCTGCAGATTGCTGCTCCCGTAGGGCAGCACACTTCCTAATCCAGAGTGAAATTCGGACGCCTGCGACTTTGCTGCAATCTCCAGGATGTTGCCCGCGTCCAGTCCGCCTCCAGGCATAATCACGATGCGCTTTCCCGCGGCTTGTACCAGCTTCCGTAGTGTTTCTACTCCTTGCAGAGCCGTTCCCACACCGCCAGCCGTAAGAATGCGCGTAGCGCCCGCGGCGATGGCATCCTCCAGCGCCACCAAAGGGTCGGGTGTGCGATCGAAGGCGCGATGGAAGGTAACCGTCCAGCGGACGCGCCCATTCCGCCAGTTCCGTGGTGCGTTCGACGTCGATGGAATGATCAACTTTCAGAATTCCGAAAACCACGCCATCCACGCCTAAATCGCGAGCTACCGAAATATCCCGTTTCATCGCGTCAAATTCTTGATCGGTGTAAACGTAATCTCCGCCCCGCGGGCGAATGATCGGGAAAATGGGGATTTCCAGTTCTTCATGCAGCTTGCGCATTGTCGGAACGGAAGGCGTGATCCCGCCAAGCGCCAATTCCGCGCAGAGTTCGATACGGTCTGCGCCGCCGCGTTCCGCAGCCAAAGCGGTATCCAGAGATTCTACGGTAATTTCCAGGAGCGATTGGGACGCCACGTTTTTAGCCTCTTTGTTGAGGGGAGGGCAACTGGCTTTATATACTCCGCGTCGCTTCGATATGCAACTGGGTAGGCATACTACTTATAGCGTCTGGGCAAAAACCCACCTTCATCCAGGTTTGTGCTAGCCTTCACCCTAACACCAGCGGGTCTTCACCGGATGTACTGCAGCGGAAGAGAGGACACCAACCATGAAAACCAATTTCGTCGCTTCTGGTTTGAGCATCATTTTCTTGGCGATCTTCGTCAATGGATGTCAGGCGCCATATCATCAACCCAACGAACGCTACGTGCTGGTGGCCGCTAACATCAATCTTCCTTACTGGCAGGAAGCTTCCGCAGGACTTACCGACATCGGAAAGAATGCCGGAGTGAAGGTGGAATTGCTTGGTCCCACGACATTCTCTCCGCAGGAAGAGCTCGCCACATTCCAACAAGTCGTGGCTCAGCATCCCTCAGGCATTCTTGTGTCGGTAACCGATCGGAAAGCATTCAAGGAGCCCATCGACAATGCCATTCTCCAGGGCATACCCGTGATTTGCATCGACGCCGATGACCCGGACTCCAAGCGCGTTCTGTTTATCGGCACAGACAATTTCCGGGCGGGACAGGAGAGCGGCAGGCGCATGGCCACGCTTCTCGGCGGACAGGGCCGCGTCGTGATCATCACTCTGAATGGACAATTGAACAGCGAGGAGCGCGTTCGTGGCGTCAACGAAGCCTTGAAGAAGTATCCCGGCGTGCAAGTGGTGCAGACGGTCGATGACAAAGGGGATTCCCGCGTCGCTTACGATGCCATCTCTGGCCTGCTGCAGAAAAAGGAGAAAATCGACGGCATCATCGGCCTGGAAGCAACAGGCGGCGAAGGAGCTGCCGACGCGCTGCATCAACTGGATATGACCGGGAAAATCAAAATTGTCGCTTTTGATAAAGATCCTCAAACGCTGGACGCGATTGACCGCAAGTGGATCACCGCGACGCTGGCGCAAAAGCCGTACGTCATGGCTTTTTACGGAGTCAGGTTCCTCGACGATTTGCACCACAATGCGGTGCACGAATTTAAAGATTGGGCCACCGCCCCGGCTGCTCCCTTGCCTACCTTCGTGGATACCGGCACGGCGGTGATTGACGCCACCAACTTGGCGGCATTCCAGAAGGCACTCGCGGAACATCCAAAGCCGGTGATTTAGCTTTGCTACGAGGGGGGATTTAGGCCAGTCCATACGCGGCAAACGCAACGATTGAGGCGACGCCCAAAGCCGACCCCAAGATCGCTCCCGCAAGCACATCGCTTAAAAAGTGCATCCCCAGCACCACACGCGAGATGCTGATACTTACGGCCAGAAAATACAGCGGCCATTCCAGCCCCGGATAAAAGTAACTCACCACCAGCGCAATCGAAAACGCCGTCATGGTGTGTCCCGAGGGAAAGGAAAACTGGTCCGGCGGCAAGACTTTGGACCAGCAGTGCGGCTGAAACTGGCAGGGTCGCGGACGATGGCTCAGCTTCTTCAGGGCTTTAAACACGAATATGCCGACAATCGCGGCAGTGCCCGCTGCGCCAACCGCCTCATAGCCTCGCGGCCCGCCAAATGCCACCAGCAGTGCTCCCAGGCTGTACCACAACCACCCGTCGCCCATCCGCGTGGCGGTCAACATCCAATACCGGATCCAGCGCGGCGCACTCCAGCTGTTCACGCGCCGCATCACGCGGTGATCGCGATTTTCGATGAATCCCCAGAGTGTTCGTGACACTGCCATGGCCCACCTCTTTAACTAGCCCAGTTGGCCTCCCAATGCGAATCCACGTCCCAAAGCATTCGCGGACGCCGACCCGTCCCAAGCAGGGCGGCCGCCCATTTCCTGCAGAAGCGTATTTCGTTCAGCCAGTGACCTGCGGTAATGCACGGCATGAACACGCTGAAAGGCAGTAGCGCCGCTGCCAGTGGATTTTCCCCCAGCATCGCCCCGGCGAAGCGGCAGATGTCCGACGTCAGTTTCATGTAAGAACCATGTTCCCCATGAACGATTCCGCGGCCCGCGCGCAGCCCCAGGAAGTATTCGTCCACGGTGCGGGATCCCGGCACTTGCGTAAACGTCAGGCCCACGCCGCTGAGCGTATGCGAATCGCTTCCAGCGACGCGAATTTTTCGCAGCCGCTTGGCCAGCACTTCGGCGCTTCGATTCGCTTCACCCCACATCTGGCCATTGCGCACTTCAAACGCCGGCACATAGGACGCGAACCAATTGAAGTCCTCGGATTCGCGCCTTCCGGTAAGCCCGGAAAACACGTGATTGACGCTGAAAAACAGTTTCCGCTCGGTCAGGTACATCAGCAGAGCTAGAAAATCCTTCCGGCGCCGCTGTATCTCCACGTGGTCTTTCTCGCTGATCCCATACACGCCAAGATGCATTTCCGTGCCGCTGGGCATCCGCACCGTTACCTCTTCGCTTAGAAAAAAGTCCGGGTATTTGCGGAGGACTTCCGCAGCTTCAATCGAATCGTGGTCCGTTACGGTTACGACGGACATCCCCCGCTGTTTGCAGCGGTGATAAACGTCCTCGGGGCGGTTGTAGGATTCGCGGCAAATGCGTGTGAGACCGGGGGTATTGCACATCCCAGATCCTGTGGTATGTACATGAAGGTCGCAGCGCATGTCTAAAGCTTAGGCAGCAGATGTGAACACACCATGAAGGGTGCACGAAATATGAGTGAAAAGCAGGGGGAACTCATTGAGCACAAATGAGTTTGCGACTTTTCCACATGGCACGTTGAGTGCTCTTGTTGAAACTCAAATGACCTGTGCCACAATGCCCCGATGAAGGATATCCACATCCTTTTTCACGATGCAGGTGGCGGGCATCGCAATGCTGCCGTCGCGCTGCAAACCGTCATCGCCCGGCAGCAACGGCCCTGGCATGTGGAATTAGTCCAGTTTCAGGAGCTTACCGACAAGCTGGACGTGTTGCGAAAACTGACGGGCATTCGCATCCAGGAGCAATACAACGTCTTGTTGCGCAACGGCTGGACTCTGGGCGCCACGCAGTTGCTGCGTGTGTTGCAAGCCACCATTCGGTTGTTCCACCGCCCCATGGTGAACCTCTTGGCCAAATATTTCCGGAACCATCCTGCGGACCTACTAGTTTCCGTTATCCCCCATTTTAATCGTGAAATTGGCGAAGCTTGGTGCGCCTGTTATCCCAACCGGCCGTTCGTCACGATCATTACAGATCTTGCTGACTTCCCACCGCGCTTCTGGATCGAGCCGTTTCCGCGGCAATATGTCGTTTGTGGCACCGAACGCGCTGTCGAACAGGCGCGCGAAATCGGCAAAGATCCTTCCCACGTGTTCGCCACCTCCGGCATGATCCTTCGCCCCGATTTTTATGAACCTGACAACACGGATCCGATCGCGTTGCGCCGCGAACTCAAGTTGCGCCCCGACTTACCCACCGGCATGCTTCTTTTCGGCGGCTTTGGGTCGCAGGTGATGTATCAGATCGCCGACCGGTTGGACGCTGCGGGCTTGCCCCTGCAATTGATCGTGATCTGCGGGAAAAACGAAAAGCTTGCGGAGAAGTTTCGCGCGCGCACCTGGAAAATGCCGCTTCATATTGTAGGATTCACCAAGGAGGTGCACCGGCTGATGCGTGCGGCTGATTTTGTGATCGGCAAGCCTGGCCCCGGTAGCGTAGCGGAAGCCGTGGTGCGGAAGCTGCCGGTGGTCCTGGAATGCAATGCCTGGACGCTGCCCCAGGAGCGCTACAACACCGAGTGGGTCAAGGAAAAGAACGTCGGGATCGTTTTGAACAACTTTCGAGAGATCGACAGCGGTGTACAGCAACTGTTACAGCCGGGAATGCTGGCCAAACTTCGCGCCAATACCGAGGCGCTCCACAATCGCGCCGTGTTCGAAATTCCAGAGATTTTTGCAAAGTTGCTCGGCGAGCAATCGGCCGATGCTCAGTTGCTGGCTCGTTCCGCGCGCGACGGATGACGCAAGTGCGGCCCCGCTTCCGGCGTTTCTACCCGCAGCTCCTCGCGCGGCTTCGCGCAGGTCACCGCCCAACGGCGCGCCGCGAATTTCGGCAGGTCGCACATTTTCTCGCAACCGCCTGCGGTTTTCGACATGGCACAACCGCAATAGCAGGTGCCCACGGAAGCGCCGTGGAGTCTCGCGGTGGTGTCGGCCCAGGCTGCAAACGCCAGCAGACACGTGGCCAAGGCCACATCCAGCACCATCCAAATCCCGAAACGGCGGAGCCGTGACGCAAAGGGCGTGCTCATGCCCAGAGTGTGCTGCTACTCCCGCGAAAAACCGATAGCTCGCGCCACCCACACGCCGTGGTTACGACAGGATTGAGAGTACTAGGTCGTTTCTGCAGGGAGCAGGTCTGAGTTCCAATGTGCATCGAAGGCCCGTTTTGAACCACATCTCACTCTAGCCCATTAGCACTAACTCATTGCATTTCTATGAGCTTACTGTCCACACGCTGTCCCCGGAACTTGGCTCTCCTCGTGCATTACCCCCTGCCGTGGGCGCGTTTCTAGCGGCCTTCATAGAATCGCAAGCGAGGGGGAAGGGGCTTGCCTGCGGTTTTTGGAGTTCGCAACCACCTGCCTCTGAGAGGGAAGCAAGGATGGATGACCCCACGCGCCAGTGTGAAAACGACACTGGCATCGAAACGCGCCTTCCGGGGCTCTCGATCCCAAGCGGGAGCCCCAGTTTATTTTCCTTGCTGCGCGGCGATGCGCTCCTTCACTTGTTTGGAAAGAGCCTGAATCTGGTCGTTGCTGATCTGCACTTCTCCGTCGAGCAGCACCAGCAAATGTCCCGCGCCCCCGTCTTTGAATCGCGCATCTTTGATCTTCGCGTGGCCCTGCACGGCGGGTGGAAGAGTCGCGCTCAGGTCCGTTCCTTTTTGCATTGCCGACAAAATGGCGTCCCGTATTTTCTCCTGCAACATTTCGCCCAGTGTTCCAGAACGAAGCAGCTCTCCCAACGAACCGTCCGCCTGAATCTCTCCGACCTGCGGCACTAGCTTCAGCTCGGTATTGTCCTGTTCGATGGCCGGGGTCAGTTTCATCGGAACTAACGCGTTTCCGCCAACGATCCGCCTTGCTTGCTGCTTTCCAAACACCTTCGCACAGGCCCAGCGTTCATAGTGCAATCGCACCACGGCCTGGCTGGCCGGCTCGGCGGGCGTAAGTGTCGCGTTTTGGATGGTAATGCGATCACCGCAATGGTCGTCTTTATCAAGTTGCGCTCCGAGAAGTTCCGTCATGTTGCGCTGCATGTCCGAAAGGTCGGCGGTCATTTGCAGATTCAGGTCATTCAGGCCATGCGCTTTCGCCGTCAAAGTCAGCAGCGCGGAGGCCACCAAAATAATGCGCTGGTCTTTGACGTTCACCGGGATCTTCACAGGCGGAATCTTGAAGGTTGTTTGATCACTGGCCCAAGCCATCGGGGTCAGCGTGGACAAGAGCAATGCAATCGCGACCGCACGAACCTTCGACCATTGGCCGTGCGAACCGGAAAGGAAGCTTTTGGGCGCCTCGCCCAGACTGGCTAATGCCAGCCAATACGCGAACGGCGTGCAGATGTTTTTTCGCAAGGGAAATAAACTCCTAACTTACGCCTTAATTTCGTTAGACCTTTGGGTGGATGATGCCGGGTACACAGCGGTTGCTTCTCGCGACCGAGGAATTGTCGCAACAGGAATGGCAACAAACGAGTCTGCCACGGCAAGCCCGCTGTTCGTCAGTCGAGGAAAAAGGAGCGGAATTTTAATGGACTATGCGGGTGACCGCGATGCCGGACTGCGCCAGCACATGGGCAATTTCCGTCTCGCGCAAGCGGGACGCGTCGTATTCAAACGTGAGATGGTTTTTCGGTTCGTCTACGTGAAATTTCCGCAGCCCATAGGTATTGGCGAATTCTCCGAGCCGGTTGAGCTGTTCCAGAGTGAGCGGAGACTGCAGTTCGAATGTGATTTCGAGGAGGGTCATGCCGGGATTATATCAGGCCTCCGCAAAATGAAGGCAGCTCGCCCGAACGGAATCGTTAAACATCCAAGATAGTAAGCTATTCTAGGTGTTCCTATGTCCAACCCTCAGCTATCCGGGCTACCCATACTGCCTTCCGCACCAAAAGAGAAAGATCCGGTTTGCGGCATGATGGTGGACCCGCAAAAATCCGCAGGCAAAATGGAGCACGCAGGGAAGACCTACTATTTCTGTTCCTCGCGTTGCGCCGAGCGATTTCGAGCTGAGCCCGAAAAGTTTCCATCCGCTCCGGGGACCGCACGCATGGAGCCGCTTTCCGCAGAGAAAGCCAGCGCTTCTCCGCAAGCTAAAAATAATATTCGTTACACCTGCCCGATGCATCCGCAAATCATCCAGATCGGGCCGGGAACTTGCCCGATCTGCGGCATGGCTCTGGAGCCCATGGATTTCGTGCCCGAGGAGCAGCCTGACCCGGAGTACGAGTCGATGCGCAAGCGCTTCTGGGTGAGCCTTGCGCTCTCTCTGCCGCTCCTGATTTTGTCGATGTTCGGGGAAGCCCTCGGGCTGCACTGGGCCAGCACCACGAAGGACCCAATCGAGTTCCTGCTGGCTACCCCGGTCGTGCTGTGGTGCGGCTGGCCGTTTTTTCAGCGCTTCTGGAATTCTCTGCTGAACCGCAGCCCCAACATGTTCACCCTGATTGGCCTGGGCACCGGTGCAGCCTATCTATACAGTGTCGCCGCCACATTATTCCCGCAGGTTTTCCCGGCGTCATTTCGTGACATGCACGGCGGAGTGGAGGTTTACTTCGAAGCAGCGGCGGTGATCACATCGCTGGTGTTGCTCGGTCAAGTCCTGGAATTACGCGCTCGGCAACGGACCGGCGGTGCAATTCGCGAGTTACTCCATCTTGCTCCTCAAAACGCCCATCGAGTCTCCGCGAGTGGTGACGTAGAAGTATCGCTGAATGAAGTGAAGCACGGCGACTTGCTCCGAGTGCGGCCCGGAGAGCGAGTGCCGGTTGACGGCACCGTTAAGGAAGGCAGCAGCGCGGTGGACGAATCCATGGTGACCGGCGAGCCGCTGCCTGTGGAGAAGGGCCCTGGTGACAAGGTCACTGGTGGCACGCTGAATTCCAACGGCAGTTTCGTCATGCGTGCCGAACGTGTTGGCAGCGAGACCCTGCTGGCGCAAATCGTGAAGGTTGTCAGCGAAGCTCAACGCAGCCGCGCGCCGATGCAGCGACTGGCCGACCGCGTGGCCACCTACTTTGTGCCCGCAGTCGTTTTCGCGGCGATTCTGGCGTTTCTCGGCTGGTCCATCTGGGGTCCGCCGCCACGCCTGGCTGATGCACTGCTCGCCGCCGTTTCCGTTTTGATTATTGCCTGCCCCTGCGCGTTGGGTTTAGCCACTCCGATGTCGATCATGGTGGCTGTCGGCCGCGGGGCATCGGCCGGAGTGCTGGTGCGAAACGCGGAATCATTGGAAACGTTGGCGCGCGTGGACACTTTGGTCGTAGACAAAACGGGCACTTTGACGGAAGGCAAACCGCACGTAGCGCGGATTCAGGTGCTCGATGGTGCGGGACTGGCCGAAAATGCCATCTTGTCTCTCGCCGCCAGCGTCGAACGTTCCAGCGAGCATCCCCTTGCGCGAGCGATTGTCCGCGCCGCGGAAGAACGTAAGGTGCCCGTTGGACCGGTCACCGAATTTCAAGCCTCGCCTGGGGGCGGCGTCAGCGGCCGGGTGTTGGACAAATTGGTCGTGGTTGGAACTCTGCGCTTTCTAAGCGAACAAGGCATCAGCGCATCTCTCGCCACGAGCAACATCGCTCCAGGAGACAAGGGATCCACCGCAATCTATTTGGCCGCAGATGGGCACATGGCTGCCATCTTTTATGTGTCGGACGCGATCAAGTCTACGACTCCCGAAGCAGTTCGCGCACTGAAGTCCGAAGGCCTGCGAATCGTTATGCTCACAGGCGACCAGCGCGAAGCCGCCGAGCGAGTAGCCTCCGAACTGGGCATCGACGACGTTCGCGCCGGGATTTTGCCCCACCAAAAAGCGGAAGTGGTGAACAAGCTTCGGGCCGAGGGGCGCATTGTAGCGATGGCTGGAGATGGGATTAACGATGCTCCCGCGCTCGCGGCCGCACATGTGGGCATTGCGATGGGCACCGGAACCGACGTGGCCATCGAAAATGCCGGAATCACCCTCGTGAAAGGCGATCTGCGCGGCTTGGTACGAGCGCGAAAGCTTTCACGCGCTACCGTGAGCAATATCAAGCAAAATTTAGCCTTCGCCTTTGTCTACAATTCTTTCGGAATCCCTATCGCTGCCGGTGTTTTTTACCCCGTGTTTGGATGGTTGCTCAGCCCGATGCTTGCCAGCGCGGCCATGAGCTTCAGTTCGGTCTCGGTCATCGCTAATGCCCTGCGGCTGCGCCGCACTCGGCTGTAAATCTTCTTCCTATCACCTGACCATCGTTGCGGTCCTATCGTCTATAGGATGAGCGGGAACTTTGTCCCGAGTGGCTACGTATTACTGAATGAGTGCGCAAGCCAGCTTGCCCCGGGGGTCGGTTATGTCCAGTAATGGAAACAGCTTAACGAATGGGAAAGCGGTAAAAAAACGCCGCCGCCGGATCATTATTGGCTCCATAGCTGCTCTGGTGCTCGTCGGCGGTGGCTATGGGGTGTATGCGGCGCTTCGCCCAAATCATGTGATTGATCCGTCGAAATTGGCTTCCGTGGAACGCGGCGACTTGGCGCGTGTTGTGGTGGCTACCGGGAAAATTCAGCCTTTGTCCAAGGTCGAAGTGAAGTCGAAGGCCAGTGGCATGGTTAAGAAGCTGTATGTCGATTACGACGATAAGGTGAAAGAGGGACAGGTTCTGGCGGAACTCGACAAGGTGCAGTTGGAAGCCGTGGTGCGCGAAGCTGACGCAAACTATCAGGCTGCTCAAGCCTCCCTAGAATCTTCCAAGGCGCAACTCGAGCGGAACAAAGTGGACGCCGAAGGTCCCGATGTGCCGTTCTTGAAGCTGAACATGCAGCGCGCGGAACAGATGTATCGCGACGGTGTAATGTCCAAGAGCTTCGTGGAAGATGCTGAGAAAAATTATCAGATGGCGCTGAACAAACAAATGAGCGCTCAGCGGAATCTGATGGTCTCTCGCGCGGAGATTGCCAAGGCCGAAGCGGAAGTGGCGCAAGCTAAAGCCGCCCTGGAAAACGCCAATGAGGACTTGCGTAATTCCACTATCGTTAGCCCCATCACCGGGCTGGTGCTTTCTCGCGACGTCAGCGTGGGCGACGGCGTCAGCTCGATCCTGATTCTCGGCTCTCAGGCCACCCTGGTGATGACTCTCGGCGACACCAGCGAAGTCTACGTCCAGGGAAAAGTGGACGAGGCCGACATTGGCAAGGTGTACCTGGGCCAACCGGCGCGGATTGTTGTGGAGTCTTTCAAGGACAAAAAATTCACTGGCAAGGTGACTCGCATTTCTCCATTCGGCAAGGAAAAAGACAACGTCACTACCTTCGAGGTGCGCGTGTCGATCTCCAATCCCACCGGCGAGCTCAAGGCCAACATGAGCGCCAACGCCGAAATTATTCTGGAAGAAAAGAAGAACGTATTGATGGTGCCGGAATCTTCGTTGATCTACGACAAGGACCGCAACGCCACTGTCGAGCTGCCGGATCCCAAGGCCGACAATGGCCGCAAGAAGATTCCGGTGAAGCTGGGAATTTCGAACGGGGTAAAAACCGAGATCATTTCCGGACTGACCGAAAAGCAGCAAGTGGTTCTCCAATAGCGGTACGTTATGACCTTTCGCGACCTCCTGCGGGACACCTTTGCGACCCTGTGGGCGCATAAACGGCGCACGCTGCTGACCATGTTCGGGATTGCCTGGGGAATTATTTCCATAACGCTCATGGTGGCTGCGGGTGAAGGCCTGGGCCGCGGCATCCAGAAACAACAGGAGAATTTTGGCAAAGACGTGATGATCATCTTCGCTGGTCGCACCAGCATGCAAGCCGGCGGCACGCGTTCCGGCCGCGTGATGCACTGGATGGAAGATGATTACAAAGAGGTGGCCAAGGAAGCCCCCGCTTGTAAATACGTGATGCCAGAATTGGGAAATAACGTGAAGGTCCACAGCGCTTTCAACAGCGGCGATCTCGACACCGTCGGCTCGCTTCCGCCGTTCACCGAAATTCGCAGCATCACCGTGGCTCAGGGGCGCTTTTACAACTATGAAGACAACGAGGAAGGCCGGCGCGTCGCTTTTCTTGGCAGCGATGCGAAAAAACAGCTTTTCGCCGACCGCGAAGCTTTAGGACAAACCATCGAACTCAACGGAATTCCCTACACGGTCATTGGCGTGATGAAGACGAAGGACCAGAACTCCAGCTACGACGGCGTGGACATTCGCAAAATCTTCATTCCGTTTAACTCCATGAAGCGCGATTTTCCGAATAAGCCTCCTGCGGCAGAGCATTCGGTCGACCGCCTGTTGGCCGCGCCCTGGTCTTTGGAAACTCACCCGGATTGTGTTCGACAGATTCGCCGCACTCTGGGCCGCCTGCACAATTTTGATCCGCGCGACGAAGAAGCCGCCAGTATTTGGGACACGGTGAAGAATGCTCAGGCCAACCGCATGATTTTTGTAGGCATGGAAGTATTCATGGGCGCGGTCGGTGTGGCTACCATTTTTCTCGGCGGCCTTGGCGTGATGAATGTGATGTTGGTCAGCGTGCGCGAACGAACGCGCGAAATCGGAGTGCGCAAAGCGCTGGGTGCCACGCGCGAATCCATTCTGCGTCAATTCTTCCTGGAAACTGTGATTGTCGTGTTCATCAGCGGCGGCACGGGATTAATCATCTCTTACGGCCTTTGTGCGCTGGTCAACCTGTTGCCGGCGATGCCCTATTTCGATGGACTGGACGCAAGCTGGAAACTGGCGGCACTGACGATCAGTTTGCTGGGACTGATCGCGGTGCTCTCCGCGTTGTATCCCGCCAATCGCGCCGCTTCCGTGGACCCGATTGAAGCGCTTCGTTTCGAGGCAGGTGGCTGATGCTGATGCTCTCCGAGATATTCAAAGAAGCATGGGTCGCGCTGGGCCGCAATCGTGTGCGCAGCCTGCTCACCATGACTGGTATTTCCTGGGGCATCGTAGCGGTGACCCTACTTTTGAGCTACGGTTCGGGATTTCGCGGCGTGCTGATGTACACTTTCGAGGTTTTTGGCAAAGCCGCCGTAATTTGTTGGCCGGGCACCACCAGCGAACAAGCAGGCGGCGAACGCGCCGGGAAAGAAGTGCACTTTCAGCAGGAAGATGCCGACTGGGTCAAGGCGCAATCACCCCTGATCAAGCGGGTAACCCTGGAAACCGTGAAGTTCGAGGGCATTTCTCACGACGAACGGCTGGCAGATTCGGCCACTCGCGGGGTGTATCCGGAATACGGAGAGATGCGCAATGAAGTGCCTTCCGAGGGCCGTTGGATTTCCGCGGAAGACGTGGAAGAACGGCGCCGCGTCGTTTTTCTCGGCGCGCGCCTGAAAAAGAAACTCTTCAGCGGTGAGCCCGCGATCGATGAAACCGTCCGAATTGACGGCGTTCGCTTTACCGTGATCGGCACCATGGACATGAAATTCTCAGACAGTTGCTACTTTAACTGCGACGACGAGTCAGCATTCATTCCGTACACCGCGGCGGCCGACATCTGGGATGCGCGCTATGCCAGCGTAATCGTCTATGAGCCTGTGGCGCCGGAATTTGAGGCCCAATCGATGCAGCAGTTCCGCACCGCTGTGGCCAATCGCCAGCACTTTTCGCCGAGCGACAAACGAGCCATCACCATGTTCGGCCGGCAGGAATTCAAGCCAATTTACGATGGAATCACTCTGGGCATCGAAGGGCTGCTGTTCCTGATCGGCGCCATGACGCTGGGAATTGGCGGCGTCGGTGTGATGAATATCATGTTGGTGTCTGTTGAGGAACGCGTGCGCGAAATTGGGCTGCGGCGCGCGTCGGGCGCCCGCAAGTGGCACATCCGCTGGCAATTTTTGCTGGAGGCCCTGGTGCTGACGCTCGCCGCTGGAGCGGTGGGCATGCTTATCTCCTGGTGCTTGACGTCGGTGATTGGCACATTGCCATTTCTGGGGCCCGCCTACGAAGACGACAGCGGCAAAGTGGACATTCATCTGGTGCTTTCGAGCAGCACCCTGGTGTTGTCCACATTGATTCTGGTGGTCGTCGGAGTGATCAGCGGCTGGCTGCCCGCGATGCAAGCCGCGAAACTTGACCCCGTCGAAGCCCTGCGCTACGAATGAAACGCGGGCATCCCTGCACCGCAGTCTATGCGCGTGGGCTTCGAGTCCATGCAATCTCCGCTGATCCTCCTCATCCTGTTATATTTGTAGGACTGCTCCGCAGTGCAGAGCAGAACTGGCGTAATTGAGGAGAATGATGAACCGAAGCAGGTCGATAAGTTTGCGCGCAATTTCCGCAATTGCCGTGGTCGGGGCGCTGCTGTTGCTGGGCGGAGTCATCGAAGGGCACGCCATTTTGAAGGAATCGCGCCCGGCGGCCAACAGCAAGGTCACTGGGCCGGATGTGCCCATCATGCTCAGGTACAACGTGCGAATCGATGCAAAGCTTTCGAAAGTGCAACTGCTGAATCCCGATAATTCCATCACCGATCTAAAGATCGAAGCGCAATCATCTCCCGATACTCTGAACGCGAAAGCCACCGGACTGAACCCCGGCGCGTATCGCATCCATTGGCAAGTGCTGGCGCCAGACGGGCACATCACGAGAGGGGAAGTTCCTTTTACAGTAACGGGGTCCTGAAGCACAAATGGTCCAACTGCTGGGCATATTCGGATTTGTGGCGGTGTTGCTGCGCGCGGCGATTTTGTGTTTTCAGACCATAGCCGTTGGCGGAATCGTATTTCTGACGATAGTTACGCGAACGACGGAGCTGCGTAGTCCGGAGATGCTGCGCTCCAGTTGGAAGCTGATTCGGGTGTGCGCGCTGGCCCTGGCTCTGTCCCAGCTATTTTTTCTAATCACCAATTCCCTGGTACTGACCTACTCGACGGATATTCCCCTGAGCGCGGTGTTCGGCGCAAATTTTTTGTGGGCTGGAGCATTTGCCATCTTGGCTGGAGTAGTTTTGGCGACCTGGCCAGCTGCTTTACGAAATAGCGTGAATCCCTTGGTTTTTTTGCCTGCCGCCGTCATCGTAGCCGCGTCTGTGATGACCAGCCACTCCGCATCGCGAGTAGACGATCGCGTTTTTCTGGTGAGCATGACAGCCCTGCATTATCTGGCCACGGCCAGTTGGATCGGGGGGCTACCGTATCTATTGCTGTCAGCGAAGCGCTCCCCCGAACCTGAGTTGCGTATCCAAATCTCTCGAAATTACTCGCGCCTGGCGCAGGTCAGTGTGGCCGTTCTGATCCTCGCGGGAATTGCCATGAGCTGGATCTACATCGGCTCTCTGGATGCAATGTACGGGACCGCGTATGGGGTGATGTTGGGAGCAAAAATAGCGCTGCTTTTGGTCTTGCTACTGCTGGGCGCGGCCAATTATTACATCGTGCGTGGACTGGATACGGATTCCGGCACAGGTCGAACCAGTCTGTTGCGTTTTGCCGAAGTCGAGATCGGCATCGGACTGACAGTCATTCTTACCGCGGCCTCCATGACCGCGCAGCCACCTGCCGTAGATCTGACCGAAGACCGCGTCACTTTTCACGACATCGCCGAACGCGTCGGGCCGCGCATGCCCAGATTTTCGACTCCGGCATTGGCGCAAATTTCCCCGGCAACCGAACAACAGGTGAAAAACGCCGCCGCGGCCGGAAGAAAATTGCCGGCATCGTTCATTCCCGGAGATCTGGGATTCGACACCAACACACCTGCGGATATTGCCTGGTCGGAATACAATCATAACTGTGCCGGACTAATCGTCTTCCTGATGGGAATCCTGGCGCTGCTTTCCCGCACACGTTATTTTTCCTGGGCCAAGATTTGGCCGTTGTCGTTTCTATTGCTGGCGGTTTTTCTTTTCTTTCGGGCCGATCCCGAAAATTGGCCGTTGGGTCCAAACGGATTCTGGGAAAGCTTTGCGCAGGCGGACGTATTGCAGCATCGCTTGGCGGTTGTCCTGATCATTGTATTCGCGATTTTTCAGTATCGCGTGGAGACCAATCGCGTTAAGTCGATGGCCGCCTGCCTGGTGTTTCCCGCAGTTTGTGCCTTGGGCGGCGTGGTGCTGTTGACCCACACGCACGCGGTGACCAATATAAAGGAGGAGTTGCTGGCCGAGTTGAGCCATACACCGCTGGCCGTATTCGGGCTACTGGCGGGATGGTCACGCTGGCTGGAATTGCGACTGCCGCAAGAGAACCGCAATCGAAAATATCTCGCGTATGTCTGGCCAGTCTGCTTCATCATCGTCGGCCTGATTCTGATGGATTACCACGAAAGCTGAAGGCACTTCGCCGGGTTGGAGTGAAGCTGAGATGGCAAACGCCGCATTAATCGTAGTCGACGTTCAGCGAGATTTTTGTGAGGGCGGAGCGTTGCCCGCTTCGGACACGCTATCTCTTTTGCGGCCGCTCCAGCAATGCATCGAAGCCGCCCGCCGCGCCGACGCGGCCATCGTGTATACCAAAGACTGGCATCCCGAAGATCACAGTTCGTTTCGAGCAACTGGTGGCCCGTGGCCGATCCACTGTGTTGCAGACACCAAGGGCGCTGAACTCATGCCGCCGCTGCAGGCACGACCAGAGGAAATCGTCATCCACAAGGGCGTGCATACCGCCGGCGCGGGTTATTCCGGCTTTGAGCTAACCGGGTTGGAGCACAGGCTGAAAGAACTTGGTGTTGCTCGAGTCGGTGTGACAGGGATCGCTACGGAATACTGCGTGCGCGCCACCGCTCTGGATGCGCTGCAGCACGGACTGGAGGTTACGATTTTGTCGGATCTGATTCGGGCGGTCCAGCCCAATAAGACGGAGAAAGTGCTGGACGAATTGAGAAACGCAGGCGCGAAGGTCGCGAATTCCGCCGCGTGGCTGAAAACCTTGTAGGAATCGAAGGAGTATTATGTCCTGCCGAGGATGTCGTCGAAATACGCGACCATTTCGGGCGAATTCCAGTCCTGAGGCCCGATGATTTTGCGTAGAATCACACCGTGGCGGTCGATGATATAGGTCTCGGGCCACATCGAAGTGCCGTAGTCCGTCGCGATCTTCTTGGATGGATCGCGATAGGTGGGATAATCGAGGTGCTGGTCGTGCACGAACTTTTCATACGCCGCCTGATCCTCATCCACGCTCACGCCCAGAACCACGCCGTTGCGCGACGCGATGCGCTGTTGCAGGTCTTTCAGGCTGGGAGTTTCCTCGACGCAGGGGCCGCACCAACTGGCCCAAAAATTTAGCACCACAACTTTGTTGTGCAGGTCCGAAAGGTGCGCGGGCTTCCCGTCCAGATCCATGGCGAAATCTTCGGCCTTCTTGCCGGCTACGGAGGATTCCCCTTGTCGATAATGGGGCAGGGTAAAAAACGCCAGAACGGCGAAGGCGAAACCCATGCTTCCCCAGGCCATGATTTTCCGCAGGACCGTGTTCATATACAGCTATAATACCGCACAGCAACCCGCGCCGAATAGCTGAGAGACACCCGCGAAATAATGAACCCTTCTGCCCCAATTGCCGCCCTGGTCAGCGCCATTGTTCCGGCACGGAACGAACAAGCGTCAATCGCGGCGTGCATTGAGTCTCTAGCGGTCCAACCTGAAATTCGTGAAATTCTGGTAGTCGACGATCAATCCACAGACAAGACCGCGTTGATTGTGCGTCAGCAAATGGAGAGATTTCCGAAGCTGCACTTGCTAGCAACTCAGGAATTGCCTACCGGTTGGGTCGGCAAGAATTACGCGGTTTGGCTGGGGGCCTGCGAAGCGCAGGGCGAATGGTTGCTGTTCACCGACGCCGATTCCGTACACGCGAAAGATTCCGCCGCGAAAGCCTTGACGATTGCCGCAAAAGAAAATGCAGTGATGGTTTCGTTTTCGCCAGAGCAACGGATGGAGACTTGGTACGAAAAATCCTTGATTCCATATGTCTATTTCCGGCTGGCTAATAAATTTTCGTTCGACGATGTGAATGATTCCACCAATGCGGCGGCTGCGGCGAACGGTCAATTTCTGATGATCCGGCGGGATGTGTACCAGGCTGTAGGTGGCCACCAAAGCGTGTCGGCTGAAGTTCTGGAAGACGTCGAATTGGCGAGGCGCGTTAAAGGCGCCGGCTATCGCATATGGTTCGCCACTGGTAAGGGAATCGTACGGGTGCGAATGTATCGAAGCTTCGCCGCGATGTGCGAAGGCTGGAAGAAAAATTTGTATCGGCTGATGGGCGGCAGTTCCGGGGGCGTAGTGCGAGAGATAACCCTGGTTTTGGTCCCGTTGATCGCAGCTCTGACAGCGGCCATGCTGGTATGGTTGCTTACAAAATCGGTGGCTGGAGCGCTATGTGTCCTGCTGCTCATCGGGCTGGGGATTTCTTTGGAATTTGTTCGGCATTTGCGTCATATCCAGTTTCCCACTTCGCTATTTTGGTATTCGATTCCAGGCCGACTCCTGTTCGCGGGAGTCCTCTCGGCCTCCTACCTCAGCCATCGGAAGGGTAAGCTGGAATGGAAAGGAAGAGAGTATCCAGTGGGCACCCCTGGTGCATCGAAGTAGGTACAAATCAAAGTTATGGTGTATCTGACGCGCAAAATTGAGTTTTCGGCTTCGCACCTGTATCACAATCCGGCGCTCAGCGCCGAAGAAAACCGGCGCATTTTTGGCAAATGCAATAACCCGCACGGACATGGACATAACTACACCCTGGAAGTGACCGTCGCAGGTGAGCCCGACCCGGTAACCGGAATGGTTCTGGACTTGAAAGAACTGAAGACAATTTTGGAGCGCGAAATTATGGAACGCATGGATCACCGGTTCCTGAATTACGAGGTTCCGGAGCTGAAGGGCCAAATTCCGACGTGCGAAAACATTGCGCGCACGATTTGGAAACTTCTGGACCCAAAGATCTTGCAAGGACAACTGCACAAGGTGCGCCTTTACGAATCGGAAGATATTTTTGCCGAGTGCTACCGCAATGGAGCGAGTGACCAGTGAACGACGGGCTTAAAGTCGTCTTCGGGCGAAGGTACCGCTTTGCGGCATCGCACCGGCTGCACAGCGACAAGCTGAACGACGAAGAGAATTGCCGTGTCTATGGAAAGTGCAACAACCCATACGGCCACGGCCATAGTTACGTGGTGGAAATCCGCGTGTCAGGTACCGTGGACCCCGCCACAGGCATGATCGTGAATCTGACGGATCTCGACAGCTTCGTGCAGCGCGAAGTGATCGAAGCGTTCGATCATAAATCGTTGAACGAAGACGTGGAGATTTTTCGCACGACTGTGCCAACCACGGAGAACCTTTGCAGGGAGATTTACCAGCGCCTGAAACACTTCCCATTGGCGAAACTGGAACGCGTGCGCATCGAGGAAACTTCCAACAACGCGTTCGAGTACGGCGGGGAAGAAATCCAGGATGGTGTGGCGGTCCGCTAAGGGGAAGACGACAGTGACCAAGCAAACGGAAATCATGCTGCATGAAGGAAACCTGGAAGTACCCAAGGAAAGCATCGCGGATCTAGTCCGGAAAATCATTGTGCTGGTCGGCGAAGATCCGAACCGGGAAGGGCTGCGGAAGACTCCGGAGCGCTATGAAAAGGCGCTGAAGTATCTGACCAGCGGCTATCACCAGAATTTGGAATCGGTATTGAATGGCGCAACCTTCAGCGTGCACTACGACGAGATGGTGGTGGTCAAAGATATTGAGTTCTTTAGCCTTTGCGAACACCACCTGTTGCCATTTTTCGGCAAAGCTCACGTGGCTTATTTGCCGAGTAAAAAAGTGCTGGGGCTCAGTAAGATTGCGCGGCTGGTGAATATGTTTGCGCGGCGCTTGCAAATTCAAGAGCGTATGACCAGCCAGATCGCCGACGCCATTTCCGACCGGATCAGCCCGGAAGGTGTGGGCGTCATCATTGAAGCGCGCCATCTGTGCATGCAGATGCGCGGCGTGGAAAAGCAGCACGGCCAGGCCGTTACCAGCGCGATGTTGGGATCGTTCCGGCACAACAAGCAGACCCGCGATGAATTTTTGTCGCTGGTGCGATCGAAGAGAAGCTAGCCCGCCCAAACAAATCAGCGACCCCCCGAGGTCTACATGAATCAGCGAAAGCTTGGAGCCACCGGACCACTGGTATAGGAGGTGGGCCCCGGTTGTATGGGCATGTCCGGGGTGTACGGCCCCACAGAAGACGACGAGTCCATTCGGACCATTCAACAGGCCATCGATCAAGGAATCAATCTGATCGACACCGGCGATTTCTACGGCATGGGGCACAACGAAATGCTGATCGGCCGCGCTATTCACGGCCGTCGCGACAAAGTGCTGCTGTCCGTGAAGTTCGGCTCCATGCGTACGCCCGCGGGAATGTTCACGGGCTTCGACGGGCGGCCAGCCGCGGTAAAGAATTTTCTGTCCTACAGCCTGCGGCGTCTTGGAGTGGAATATATCGACATTTACCGGCCTTCCCGGCTGGATGCGACTGTGCCGATTGAAGAAACCGTGGGCGCCATTGGCGAACTGGTTAAAGAAGGATACGTCCGCTATATCGGATTGTCAGAACTTTCGGCCGCCACGGTGCGGCGCGCGAGTAAAGTGCATCCGATTGTGGATCTGCAATTTGAATATTCGCTGGTATCGCGGGGAATCGAACGAGAGATTCTGCCGGCTTTGCGTGAATTGGGAATAGCCGTCACCGCGTATGGCCTGCTGTCACGCGGTTTACTGACGGGCTCGAAACCGGCATCCCCAAAGGATTTTCGCTCTCGTTTTCCGCGGTTTGCCCAGGAGAATTTGCAGCGCAATGCGCCGCTGGTGGAAGCACTGGCGCGCCTGGCCCAAGAACATAACGTGACCGCGCCGCAACTGGCGATTGCCTGGGTGCTGCGTCAGGGCCAAGACATCGTGCCGCTGCTGGGTTCGCGAACACGGCAACAACTCAGTGATTCGCTGGGCGCTTTGCAGATTCAATTGTCGCCAGAGGATCTGAGGCAAATTGCCGATGCTGTTCCTGCGGAAAGTGTTTCCGGAACTCGATACGACGCCGGCCAAATGGCTATGCTCGATAGCGAGAAGGCGGCGAAGGCAACGCCGTAACGAGGCAAAGGCACATCGGCCGTCTGTACCTTTCTGTCCGGCCACCTTGATTCGACCCGCCAAATTGTGCGGGTCGCAACACCGGCGCGAGTCCACTTTGGTTCTCCATCAATTCAGGAAATACAGGTACCTTTAACAGGCATTCGGCTTCGAAGTGTCCTCTGAGCTGAGAAAATACGGACCGATGGGCGACACCACACAGGCAATCACGCAAACAGCGGCGCAAACTTCGTACGCGGCGAGCAGGCCGGGGCGCGTGCGGGTGATCTTGTCTTTCGCGGCCATTTACGTGATTTGGGGTTCCACGTATTTGGCGATTCGCTACGCCGTGGAGACCATTCCGCCTTTATATACCGCCGGGTTCCGGCATCTTTGTGGCGGTTCGATCCTGCTAGGTTGGGCGTTGGCAAAAGGCATCAGACCAACGTGGCCACAGATCCGCGCGAGTGTGGTAAGGCCTTTTCTTTTTTCTCTTGGGACATGGCTCGTTGCATTGGGCAGAGCAGGTGGTGCCGAGCGGCCTGGCGGCGCTGCTGATCGCCGTGGAACCTATTTTCGTGTTCCTGCTTTCTTCGGCTGCGGCAAGAACGTGGAAGCTGAATGGAATGCTGTTGGCGGGCATTTTGATGGGGCTTGTGGGCGTTGGAATTCTGGTCGGGAACACCACGGGAGCGCCAGGGCATCAATTGCTGACCGGATCGCTGGTGATTCTGTTTGGGGCATTTGCGTGGTCCTGCGGCATCATTTATTCCCGTCGATCGCACCTTTCGGGGAATCCGCTGCTGTTGTCGGCGCTTTCGTTGCTAGCTGGCGCAGTGATGCTGTTGGTAACGGGAACATTGACCGGGGAAGCGCACGGGTTTTCGGTTTCGCAGGTGAGCCGCAAGTCCTTGTTGGCGCTGGCATATCTGATCGTGTTTGGGTCGGTGATTGCATTTTCGACATACAACTGGTTACTGGAGCATTACTCGCCGACGCTGGTGTCTACGCACACCTATGTGAACCCGGTGGTCGCGGTGTTGCTGGGCTGGGCGTATGGCGGCGAAGCGTTGACTTTGCGGGTTGGATTGGCGGCGGCGCTGGTGGTATTGGCCGTGGTTTTGGTGGACCGAGGCACGAACCGATTGCACCATTTGGCCTGAGCCGGCCTTCGCTCGTAAATAAAGAGACATTTCCTTGCTACCTGGCTAGGGGTGTGGTGAACTTTGCAGTACAAACTCGCCATGCTCGGTCAGAGACTCAGCCACTACCTCATCGAACAGAAACTCGGCGAAGGCGGCATGGGAACGGTGTATCGCGCGCACGACGAGAAGTTGCAGCGCGACGTAGCCCTGAAATTTTTGGGCACGCTGCCCAGTGGCGACTCCGCCAGCCACGCCCCATTACTGCAGGAAGCGCGGGCCATCTCTGCGCTGAATCATCCCAATATCTGCACTGTTTACGAAGTCGGCGAAGTCGATGGCCAGCCTTTTATCGCGATGGAATTCATCGAGGGGCGGCCGCTTAGTTTGGAAATTCCGTCGACGGGGCTGTCGCTCGATCAAGTGGAACGCTACGGTTCGCAACTGGCCGATGCGCTGGCGCACGCACACAGCCGGGGAGTGATTCACCGGGATTTGAAAGCGGCCAATGTGATCGTGACTCCCAGCGGCCGGCTGAAAGTTCTGGACTTCGGTATTTCGCGGCGGTTTGAGCCGGGAAAAGTGGGCGATGGAACCACGGTGCTGGACCAATCGTGGGAATCGCAACATACATTTACGGGAACGTTGCCATACATCGCGCCGGAAATTCTGAAGGGGCAGGAAGCGGATGTGCGCAGCGACATTTGGTCGTTGGGCGTGTTGTTGTATGAAATGGCGGCGGGCCACCGGCCGTTTCGAGGAACGACGGGATTTGAGTTGAGCGCGGCGATTCTGCGCGAAAAACAAGCGGAGATTTCACCGCCGCTGCCTCCGGTGCTGAAGAGCGTGATCGAAAGGTGCCTGGATAAGGATCCGGGTCAAAGGTATCAAAGCGCCGGGGAAGTGCGGGCGGCACTGGAGGCGGCGATCACCGCTTCGCATACGCACCAATTCCCGGTGAGGCCAGAGAAGCCTGAACGGTCCAATTTGTTTTCGGCGCGGAATGTGGCGATTTTCTGCGTAATGGCCGCGCTCGCCGGAGGGCTGATTTACTGGCTGGGTGCGCGCGGGACCAAACGGAAGCAACCGGTTCCCTTAGCCGGAGCGATTCAATCGATCGCGGTCTTGCCGCTCGCCAATCTCTCGGGCGATCCCTCGCAGGATTATTTCGCCGACGGAATGACCGACGCACTGATTACCGAACTTTCGCAGATCCGCAAGCTGCGGGTAATTTCGCGAACCTCGGTGATGCAATACAAGGGCACGCAGAAGTCGCTGGACCGGATTGCGCAGGAACTCAACGTGGATGCGATTGTGGAAGGGTCGGTGGTGCGTGCGAACGACCGGGTGCGCATCTCCGCTAAGCTTTTTCAAACCAATGTTGAGGGCGCATTATGGGCCGGGAATTTCGAGAGGAATTTCACGGACATATTGGCGCTGCAAAGCGACGTAGCCACGGCCATTGCACATGGAATTCAAGTGGAACTCACCGGGGCGGAACAGAGCCAATTGGCGCGAAGCCGCAGTGTGGTGCCGCAAGCATACGAAGCGTATTTGAAGGGCCGGTACGAAGCGGAGAAGCGCACGCCGGAGTCGTTCCGGGATGCCGCCAATTATTTTCAGCAAGCGATCGACAAAGACAAAACCTTCGCGGCAGCGTATGCCGGGCTGGCAGACTGCTACCAGTACATCAGCAACTATCAGATCGGATCACCGGCAATTTTCATGCCCAAAGCGAAGCAGGCGGCGGAAACCGCGCTGCAACTGGATGGCCGGCTGGCGCAGGCGCACACTTCGCTGGCCGCCATTCGTTTTTATCATCTGGAAGGCGGGGATATTGAAGGGGAATTCCAGCGGGCGATTGCGCTGGATCCGAGCTATGCGCAGGCCATTCATTGGTATGGGCTGTACCTGGCAGCCAGCGGGCGCAAGGAAGATTCCATTCGGGAGCTGAAATTGGCGCGCGAGATTGACCCCAATTCGCTGATCATCCGGGCGAATCTTGGGTTTGTGTATTACCTGGCGGGAGATTACGACCGTGCGGAGGAAGTGGAAAAGAACACCATCCAGATGGACCCGAGTTTTATAACCGCGCACAGCTACCTGGGCCAGGTGTATGTGGAGAAGAAACAATATGGCGAGGCGATCGATGAATTCCGAACCGCGTTGTCGTTGTCGCCGGGAGACATAGCCGGACTGGTGGATCTGGCGTATGCCTATGCGATTGCCGGGAAAAAGGCGGAGGCCCAGGAGATTGTGCAGGAGCTGCAAAACAGCCGCGGACACAAATACATTTCAAGTTATGACTGGGCGGTGGTTTACGCGGGATACCGTGACAAAGAGAAAACGTTGAACGCACTGGAACAGGCGTATGACGAACGGAATGGAAGAATCGTGAATCTGGGAGTACATCCGCAGTTTGCGTTCTTGAAAGGGGAACCGCGATTTCAGAAACTTCTGACGCAGATTCGCTTGGATCTTTCCGGACACGCGGTGAAGGACGCAACCGAACTGGTTGGCTCGAACCCGTGACGAATGGACGCCGAAAGGAAGCTTGACGGTGTTGGAGAGGGTTCGATAGACTCCGCCCACCTGCGCGGTGCGAAGCGATTCCCTCAAGTGCCGCTTACGCAGAGGTAAAACGAGCGAATAGGAGAATGCCCATGCCGCCAAAGAGAACGAGACTGTCGCTATCGCCCATAGAAAAACAACTTAAACAGATACTTGTGGAACTGGAGAGGCAAGCGAAACGGCCGAGTTTGACGAACGTTCAAAAGGGCACGCTGGCCAAAGATATAAAGAATGTAAAGAGCCTAATCAAATCGCTCCCGCCAAACTGCCATAAAGAGCCATCTTACGATTTGGGGATTTGAGCGTCGGGACGCTGAGTGTTAGGCAGGCGGGGCGGAAGGGTCGACGAGTGGGAAGGGCTGCGGCGGGTGTGAGGAAGCGTTCGGACCGAGAGAGGTTCCGCCGGTCGCCATACCTGGTGAGCTATTGGTTGGGCCCGTTACTGGTGTTTGAGAATTGGATGACGCGGCAACGTACCGCGGGCAGCGCGTTGGTTGCGGAGGTGCTCGGTTTTTGCGGAGAAGGGCGCAGCGTCCGCGAATTGATTGAGAAGTTCCCGGAGCAGGGAGAACACGGGCTGCGAGCCGGGATTGGGCGATTGTTGAAGTATTCCCTCCTGGAAGTTTGCGGAAAAGAAAGCCACGCGACAGATAGAAGATGGGCAGGGTGGGAGCGGTGGAATCCGGCCGCGGGCTTTTTCCATTTCTCTACGAAAGATTCAAGTTTTGAGCTGACGGAATTCGGGGAAGGCAGCTATCTGCGCAGCATTGCGAAGCTGCGGCCGCTTCCGCCTACGGTGAAGAAGTATCGCGGAGCGGCGATGGTGAAGCTTCCGGCGACGGCAGCATTCGCGGACTTCCCGCTACTGTTGACGAAGCGAAGAACCTGGCGGGAATTTTCAGACGAGCCGGTCGCATTGGAAAAGTTGGCGGAACTGCTGTGGTGGTCGTTCGGGGTGCAGGGTTGGGCGGAGATTCCCGGGGTAGGGCGCTTGGTGTTGAAGACTTCGCCTTCGGGCGGCGCAATGCATCCGCTGGAGGCGTATGTGCTGATTCGCAATGTGGAGGGCGTAAAGCCGGGAATTTATCACTACGATGCAGTGGGACACCGGCTGGAATTGCTGCGAACAGGTTTGAGCAAGGGGGAGATTCGCGGCATGTTGGCGGGCCAGCGGTGGGCGGGCGACGCAGCATTTGTGGTGCTGCTGACCGCGATGTTTGAACGCACGCAATGGAAATACTCGCACGCGCGGGCGTATCGCGTGGTGCTGGCGGAAGCGGGCCATGTGGGGCAGACATTTTGCCTGACAGGGACGTGGCTGGGGCTGGCGCCGTTTTGCACCATGGCGCTGGCGGATACCAGGATTGAGAAGGCGTTGGGGATCGATGGGGTAAGCGAGTCAGTGTTGTATACGCTAGGAGCGGGCGCGAGGCCGGCGGGGAAGGCTACGGCGGAGCGGTGGAAGGTTTAAGGAGGATAATAATTCATAAAAGTAAACGCGGGAGAAAACAATTGCGTTGACAGTGGTGGGAGCGCGTTCCACACTGACGGAAAATGAGGATCGCGACGATCTCTCCTTCCAGGTTATGCATTATCCTTGTGTTTCTCTCAATTGCGCCCAATGCGAACGGTGCCAATGCGATCTTGGCTGCGCGGACACCCATCGCGCAAACGGTGGCAGATGGCGCGTCGCATCTGGGATTCCATAAGGTGTATGTTCCGGATTTTTGCGACAGCAATTCCCGGCCGGATGGACCCGGTGCGTATTTCGCGGCTGGTTTCTCTTACCTGTTAGAACACAATGCGAAAGATTTCAGCGTGGTCAGCCGCGTCGATGCTCACCGGTTCCTGCTAGAAAACCACTGGACCGATTGCGACCTGACGCGTCGCGAAGTTGTACAGAAGTTTGTCGATGCGATGGGCGCGGACGCGTTCCTTACCGGCAGCGTGACATCCGAGAAGGACTATTTTCATGTGGATCTGGTATTGCGTGACGCATCGGGGAAAGAGCGGATTCATTGCGTGTACGACGAGCGCTATTATCCGGAGACGATCGGTTCCTTTCCAGCGAGCGCATCTTCTGCGGGCTGGCCGTTTTACTTTGCGCTGTTGGACGGAGTCACCTTCCCGAAGCCGGTAAAAACGCCGGGGCCAGCGTATCCGAATTACAAGGTCGTCCGCCTTTCAGGCACGGTGGTCATTTCAATGATGATTACGACAGACGGAAGTGTGGAGGAAGCGCGAGTGGTGCAAAGGATGGATCCGGATATCGATGGTGACATGCTGAAGATGGTGAAGAATTGGCAATTTGAACCGGCCAAGGGTGCAGATGGCAAGGCGGTGCCAACTCGCTTAGTGATGCGATTCCAACTCGGAGCGCGCGCCGCTCCTGGAATTCGGCCTCAGGCGCAGTACCCGGAAGACCGCCCGCATCCGTAGATCGAACACGCCCCGAAAAAATGTGATTTTTATGTAAGTGCGAAGAACAAAGGGGTTAGGTGTGTTTTTGGGAGGTTTCGGGGTGTAAGTGTTCATTCTAATGGACTTGTAAGTTGCGTGTTTTGATACGGTTGTGTAAGTATTGATTCTGCGGGGGTTATTTGCTGCAGCTTGGCAGAGGATTCATAGACCGAGCTTGCGGATGAATGCTGAGGCGGTATTGGGTAGAGGCGGACCGCCCGGGAGGGCAGCGAGAGCGGCTTGCTGGGGTGAAGGTTGGGGGGCGGGAGCGGGCTGGGTGGGCGCTTGTTCGGTGGGGCTGGCGTTGGTGCCGTTGGCAGGGGCATGGCTGTCCTGGTCATTGTCCTGGTCGTGCTCCTCCTGTTTCTGTTCGGATTTGGGGGGATTGTAGTCCGGGAGTTCGCCGAAGGAATCCTCGAGGAGCTGTTTACGATAGGTCACGCGAAAGATGTCATTGAACTCGGCGTCGGAAAGGGGAATGGTTTTGAGAAGTGTTTCTGCGACGCGGGCCATAGCGACGGCGTCTTTGGCTTTAACGGTGCCGTCGGCGACACAGGCGAAAAGCCGGGCGAGAGATTGGGAAAGACCGGTGACGGGGACAAAGCCTTGGCCGATCGGGGCGAAGAGGCTAGCGGCAAGTTTTCCTTGGGATTGAAGAGGCTGAAGCTTACGGCGATGATACTCGCAGTATCTGGAGCCCGAGGCATGGGGCATGCGGCAGTGACGGGTATCGGCGTAAATGAAGGCACAGACAGAAGTCCGCTTGGACATGGTAAATCTCCTGAAAGAAATTGTGAGTTGGAAAAGGAAACGCCCGCGGAGAAGGCCGCGGGCGTGGTTTGCTGCGAAGATAGAGTATTATGTAGTTATATATTTGTCAAGTTAAAGTTTTAGAGTCGTGGCCTTAAGAGGGATCCCTCGCGCTGCTCGGGATGACGGTTTTTTCTTTCTGGCTGACAAACCTGGAGATTGTGGGCTCCTCGGTGAGGAAAAGAGAAAGTGCGGCATTCGAGCGTAAGAGTCCCCCACCCTTCGCAAACTACGCGAAGGATGGGCCACCCGCAACGAATGGTGAGGCTACTTTTTGACTATGGGGACGGAGGCGCGGGTGTTTTCCCATTCCATGTTGAGGATGCCGCCACTGCTGGTCTTCTCGAAGGAGATGGTGAAGTTTTCTACCGGGGAGGAAAGTTTGGAGGCTTTCATGTCGATGCGAGCCAAGTCGTTCGCGGGTCCGGAATAGTTGGTACCCCATTCTCCGGTGGTTTTGCTGATGATGAGGGTCCACTTGGTCTGTTCGGGAATGGCGAATAGGGTGTAGTGTCCGGCGGGTACGCTGCTGCCACCCACAGTCACGTCTACGGTGTTGACGAAGGTGGTGGCTTCATTTGCGCCGGCGCGCCAGACTTTACCGTAGGGAACCACATCGCCGAAAATTTTGCGGCCTTTGGCGCGAGGGCTGGAGTAATCGATGGTAACGGATTGGCCGCCACCGAGGTCGAGCGTGGCAGTGGCAGGCGGGCTGGGACGCTGGGATTTGTCCTGTTGGGCGTGACAAGCGGCGGCGACGAGGATGATTCCGAGACAAAGCAGAGAAACGGTTGCGATGGTTTTGCGCATGACATTCTCCTGTGGAGTGGCAGGTTGCTCGACGGGCGAGAGCGTGCCGGATTACATGAAGCGTACGGCTACGATTGAACAAGATTTAGGGATGGGTTGCAAGGAGAAGAGGAGAGTGCGATGGGGCGGTGGCGTAACTGAGGACGAAGAGGGGTCCCTCGCGTAGCTCGGGATGACGGATTTTCTTTGTGGGCGAAGACATTTGGGGATTCGAGCGTAAGACCCCACCCTTCGCGAAAAGCGGGAAGGATGGGTCAACCTCAAGTTCATGGAATGTGCACGGCTAAGCAAGAAGAAACACGTTTTTTGGAGGGCCGAGTGGACTTAGACGTGTGTTTCCTGCCCTTTACAGGCTTGTCAAAGCTGTGCTACTTTTAATGAGTCGAAGAAAAGAGGAAAATTCAAGGGACGACGGTGGGGGGCACTTGAGCGACGCCAAAGTAATGTTGATCGAACAATTCCGCACACACGTGAAAGATACGGGATCGCCCGAGGTGCAGATTGCACTGTTGAGCGAACGCATCAACTACTTGACGACGCATCTCAAGAGTCACGTCAAAGACCATGCATCGCGCCGGGGGCTGATCATGATGGTAAACAAGCGGCGTCGTTTGCTGGACTATCTCAACCGGCGGGACCCGGATCGGTATCACCAGATTGTTGAACGCCTTAGCTTGCGCAAGTAAGAGGTCGCTAGAGGGTCGGCGGCGGTACTTGCAATTTCACGAACGCACAAATTCCCCAAGGAGTCTGTACGCCAACCGCGAGACGGTTGGGCGTGAACATGCCCAGTCTGTGACGGCAGGCTGCGCGGCGTTGATGCTGGTGTAATTGTTTGCGGAGCAGTACCCCTTCGCGGCAAATCCTCCTTTTTTCTTTGAGATAACGGCGTAAATGGACCCAATGAGAGGGTCAAAGGAAGAGAATATGTCTGAGAACAACCATATACCCGCGCCACACCGAGTGTCGATTGACGTAGGAGGGCGGCCACTGATCCTGGAAACCGGAAAAATCGCGAAGCAAGCAAATGGTGCGGTCACCGCACGTTATGGCGACACAGTAGTTTTGGTCACGGCATGTATCGCACCCAAAGCGGGTGATCGGGACTTTTTGCCGTTGACGGTGGACTACCGGGAGAACACGTATTCCGCGGGAAAAATTCCGGGAGGATTTTTCAAGCGAGAAGGCCGACCGACCGAGAAAGAAATACTGGTGTCGCGCCTGATTGACCGGCCGATGCGGCCGCTGTTTCCGGAATCGCTGCGGCACGAAACACAAATTATTGCATTGGTGTTGTCGGCGGATAGCGCCAATGATCCGGACGTGATCGCGGTGACCGCGGCGTCCGCGGCGTCATACTGCTCGGACCTGCCGTTCACGGATCCAATCGCAGCAGTGCGGGTTGGGCTGTTGGATGGGAACTGGGTGGCGAATCCGACGGTGGCGGAGCAAAAGACCAGCAAACTGAACATCGTGGTGGCGGGAACGGAAAAGGGCATCGTGATGGTGGAGTCGGGAGCCTTCGAGGTTTCCGAAGAGAAAGTGGCGGAAGCGCTGGAATTTGGCCACGAACAGATCAAGAAGATTGTCGCGGGGATCAAGGAACTGCATGGGCAGATCAAACCGACGAAGATCGAGATTGCGCCATTTCCATTTGATCAGGCGATTTACGACAGCATGAAGAAGACTTATGGGGCGCGTTTGAAGGATGCGCTGAATACGGAAAAGCATCCGAAGAAGGAAAGCTACAATCTGGTGGACGCGCTGCACGAAGAGATCGTGAAGGGCGTTCCGGAAGACGACGAAGAGAAACTGGAGCTGACGGACCGGGCGTTCGAAAAGCTGCGGGAAGATTTCTTCCGCGAGGAAGTGATCAAGGCGAAGCGGCGTCCGGACGGACGGGCATTTGATCAGATACGCAAGATTACTTGCGAAGTGGGATTACTGCCGCGAGTGCATGGTTCGGCGTTATTCACGCGCGGAGAAACGCAGGCGCTGGCGACGCTGACGCTAGGGACGAAAGAAGACATGCAGCGGCTGGACTTGCTGTTTGAGCAGGACACGTTCAAACGGTTCATGCTGCACTACAATTTTCCGCCGTTTAGCGTGGGCGAAGTGAAACCACTGCGCGGAGCGGGTCGACGGGAAATCGGGCATGGCGCGCTGGCGGAACGTGCGCTGGCGAATCTACTGCCGCAGGAAGTGGAATTCCCGTACGCCATGCGGGTGGTGAGCGACATTCTGGAGTCGAACGGATCGTCGTCGATGGCCACGGTTTGCGGCGGTTCACTGGCGTTGATGGATGCGGGCGTGCCGATGAAGGCACCGTGCGCAGGCATCGCGATGGGGTTGGTGGTGGGCGAGAATGGTAAATACTCGATCCTCACCGACATTGCCGGAGCGGAAGACCACTACGGCGACATGGACTTTAAGGTTGCCGGGACCCGCGATGGCATTACCGCGCTGCAGATGGATATCAAGGTGACCAGCATCAGCATTGACATGATGCGAGAAGCGCTGGCGCAGGCCAAGAAGGCGCGCCTGGAAATTCTCGACATTATGGAAAAGACGCTGAGCTCGCACCGGCAGACCATTTCGGCGTACGCGCCGCGTTTGTACAAATTGAGCATTCCTACGGATAAGATCCGCGACTTGATCGGACCGGGCGGGAAGAAGATCAAGTCCATCATCGAGCAGACTGGAGTGAAGATCGACGTGCTGGAAGACGGCACGGTGCATATCTTCTCGACCAGCGGAGCGGGCGGGGATCAGGCGTTGCAGATGGTGCGCGACGTTACCGCCAGCGCGGAAGTGGGCAAGACATACCTTGGCAAAGTGGTGCGGCTGGCGGAGTTCGGGGCGTTCGTGGAATTGTTCCCAGGCACCGACGGGCTACTGCACATCAGCGAAATTTCTGAGCACCGGATCCGCGACGTGCGGGATGAATTGAAACTCGGCGACCAGGTGCTGGTAAAGGTGCTGGCGATCGAGGGCAATAAGATCAGGCTGTCGCGCAAGGCGCTGATCAAAGAGGCGCGGGAGAAGCAGGCGCAGAAGCGGGAAGGCGCTCCGACACCGGCGGCGACTACCACGGAAGGCGATTAGTTTTCGAACGATTGGAAGACCCGGGCCCCCAAATGATTTGGGGGCCTTTTTTTGTGTAACGGCACGGGAACAGCGCGCTTCGGAAGGAGGGCGCTACAAGACAGTTGCAAGTGAGATGCGGCGTGGCTTTAATGGTGGAAGCAGATTTCTCGGAGAATCCCGATTATGAATTGGAAAAGGACTTTGATGGCGGTGGCAGTTTTGTGTTTAGTGGCGGGGAGCGGTGAAGCGCAAGAACAGAAGAAGCGGGTGATTATTGATACGGACCCGGGTACCGACGATGCCATGGCGATTTACCTGGCGCTGAACTCGCCAGAGTTGGAAGTGGAGGCGTTCACGGTGGTGCCGGGTAATGTAGTGGCAAAGCAGGGGCTGGAGAACGCGCTGAAGCTGGTCAGCGTGGCAGGGCGCTGCGACGTGCCGGTGGCGGCGGGGGCACAACACCCCCTGAATCAGAGGACCTACACGGCGACGTACTGGCATGGGAAGAACGGGCTGGCGGATATCGAGTTGCCGCCATCGAAGTGCAAGGCGGATCCGCGGTTCGCGGCGGACTTGATTATTGAGCTGGTGCACAAATATCCGCACGAAATCACCTTAATTCCGATTGGACCGTTAACGAATATTGCGCTGGCGGTTTCGAAGGACCCGTCGATCGTAGGGCTGGTGAAAGATATCGTGATTATGGGAGGGTCGCTGAACGGCGGGAATGTGGACGGAGCGGCGGAGGCCAACATTTTTGGCGACCCAGAAGCGGCGCAAATTGTGTTCAACGCGGGATGGATGGTGACCATGGTGGGATCGGACGTGGGCGAACGCACGCTGATGCAACGAAGGCATCTGGCCGAATTGGAGGCAGGGCATGGACCGCAGAACGACGTGATGACAAAGATCGCCCGATTTTATATTGAGCGATCGGAGAAGAATGGCTGGGACGGCGCGGCGATGTACGATCCGCTAGCGGTGAGCGTGGTGATCGATCCGACGTTGGTGAAGCTGAAGGACATGCACGTGGACATCGAGACCAAGGGCGAATTTACGCGCGGGGAGACGGTGGCGAACCGCATGGGGTCGTACGAGAACAACGTGCTGCATGGAGACCACTATGAGATTGATGGCATCGTGCCGGTGCCAAACAATGCGCGGGTTGCGCTAAGTTCGGACGCGGAGAGATTCTTGCAGCTGTTTATCAGCAGGGTGAAGGATAAGTAGAAGGACTGCTACGCGTGGACGCAGTGAACCGCGTCCAGCGCGCCCCAGAGCGCGTCGAGCGCTTGATGGGTGGTGGTCAGGATTTCCTGTTCCTCGCCGTGGGCGTGCTGTTCCAGCCAGCCGCGCCAGGCCGCGCGATGAATCTTGTCGGCTTCCTCGTGGACGGTGAAATACGCCAAGCCCTTGGCGGAATGGACGCCGTAAAACTTTTGTAAGCCTTCGATTTTGGTGGTGGCGATTTCGGGGACCTGTGACTCGTAGGCGTAGAGCGCAGCAACGGCTTCGGCGACCGGGCGATCTCCGACTATTTCGCGAAATGTTTCGACGACGGCTTGGGTGCCGGGAAGCGCCGGGCAGCAGGTAATGTCGTCTTCGTCGACGCCGAGAGTGGCGGCAAAATCACGCCAGAGTTTGGGATGCGGACGCGCGGGATTCTCTTCTTCGGCGAGATTTTCCAGGATGATGTCGCGAATCGGGCCTTCGGTGCGCGCGGCGAGAACACGGAGATGTTTCGGGAAAGCTTCGACGTGGCGATAGTACTGAGCGGCGTAAAGTTGCAGGGCTTCACGACTTAGCTTGCCCATCTGCCAATCCCGGTAGAAAGGATGCTTCAGAAGATTTTTCTCGGCGATAGCGGCATCAATTTTGTCGAGGAGTGTGGTGTTTGGCATGGTCGAGGCCTCCCGTGGTTTGTGCGCGCGAAGGGACCACTGCCGTAGGCGATACGGTTGTGTGCTCCTGGCGCGACTGCGGGATTCTATCAGAGTTTGTGGAAATTTGTAGGTGATGGTGGGAATTATTCTGTACCGGCAGGTTGGCTTCCGGACTAAAGAGTGCCCGTGAAAACGGCACGACCGCCACCGCAGAAGAAGAGAGGTCCTCACTCCGAAGACTGCGTTCGGAATGACGGGCTTCGGAGTAGCGGTTACGTGGTGGCTGAAGCTCCGGGCTATTCCTTGATGTGTAGGCGTTCGATGTGGGCGCCTACTGCCGCGAGTTTCTCGACGATGCGCTCGTAGCCGCGATCGATGTGGTAGACGCGATCGATTATGGTTTCGCCTGAAGCTACTAACGCAGCAAGGACCAAGCCGGCGCTGGCGCGAAGGTCGGAGGCTTGGACGACACTGCCAGAAAGCGGGGATGGGCCGCGGACGACGGCGCGGCGGCCATCGATGGAAATATGCGCGCCCATGCGACTCATTTCACTGGCGTGGAGAAAGCGATTTTCGAAGATAGTTTCAGTGATGACGGAAGTGCCGGTGGCCTGGGTGGCCAGGGCCATATATTGCGCCTGCATATCGGTGGCGAAACCGGGATACTCCTCGGTGGTGACGTCGGCGGCGATGAGTTGGTGTCCGTCATGAACGCGGAGGGTGGAAGCATCTGGAATTTCGACGGGGACGCCGGCGGATTGCAGTTTGGCGATGATCGCGCCCAAATGGTCCGGGGCGCAATGGGTGATGGTGAGGTCGCCATTGGCGATGGCCCCAGCGATCAAGAAAGTGCCTGCTTCGATGCGGTCGGGAATTACGGAGTGAGTGGCGCCATGAAGTTGAGTTAGGCCGTGGATCGTTAGGGTGCTGGTGCCATCGCCCTGGATGTTTGCGCCCATTTTACGAAGCAGATGAATCAGATCGGTGATCTCGGGCTCGCGGGCACAATTTTCAAGAATGGTGGTGCCGTCGGCGAGGGTTGCAGCCATGAGCAAATTTTCGGTTCCGGTGACGGTGATTTTTTCGAAGACGATGTGAGCGCCTTTGAGGCGGCCCTGTGGGGCTTTCGCCTGGATATAGCCATGCTCCGTGGCGATCACGGCACCCATTTTCTCCAGCGCAGCTAAATGCAAATCCACGGGACGCGCGCCGATGGCGCAGCCGCCCGGCAAAGAAACATGGGCGACACCGGAACGCGCGAGGGCAGGTCCGAGGGTAAGAATGGACGCGCGCATGGTCTTGACCAATTCATAGGGGGCAATTGCATCATTCATGGTTATGGATTGAATGGTGTAGGTGCTCGCAGGAATTTCCGTGGTGGAGACGTTGGCGGACATGAAGGCCAACAGCTTGGCCATGGTGACGATGTCGCGAACCATGGGAATGTTGTGCAGGGTGACCGGCTCGGCGGTGAGGAGCGCGGCGGCCATCAACGGCAGGGCGGAGTTTTTCGCGCCGGCAATTTGCACGGTGCCGTGTAGGGGCTGGCCACCTCGAATGCGAAATTTATCCATTTAGGTTCAGGCTTCGCCCAAGGCGCGTCGAAGATCGCCATCCGCAGCTTCGAGGGCGTGGACAGCTTTTTCGGCGGAAATGTGGCGTTTGAGCATAATCAGAGCGATACGCAAATTGTGTTTGCTTTGCCGCAAAGCGTGTTCCACATCCGACACATTCTTACCGGTCGCCTCGATGAGAATGCGTTTGGCGCGGCCTCTCAGCTTGCGATTAGTTTTAGTTAGATCGATCATCAGGTTCTCGTAGGCATGACCGAGGCGCACCATCGTTGCGGTAGAGAGCATGTTCAAGACCATTTTTTGGGCAGTACCGGCTTTCAGGCGGGTGGAACCGGTGAGGACTTCCGGGCCGACGTCGGGAGTGATGGCAAAGTGCGCGGCAGCCACCAAGGGCGATTTGCGATTCGCAGTTACGGCGATGGTGAGGGCGCCGCGGCGTTTGGCGTAGGCGATGGCGGCGAGGACGTAAGGAGTGGAGCCACTGGCGGCTAGGCCGACGAGCGTATCGTTCTTGGCCAGACGAATTTTCTTGAGGTCGCGACGAGCGTCGGTCTGGCTGTCTTCGGCCCCCTCGACAGGATGCGTAATGGCTTTGTGACCACCAGCAATCAGGGCGCGCACGAGTTCGGGAGGCGTGCCGAAGGTGGGAGGACATTCGGAGGCATCGAGCACGCCGAGGCGGCCACTGGTGCCGGCACCGACATAGAGCAAACGGCCGCCCTTATGCATGCGAGCCACAATGCCGTCTACCGCACGGGCAATCTCGGGAACTTCCCGAGCGACGGCGGGAGCCACTTTGTGATCCTCGCGGCTCATCAAGAGGACAATTTCCCTGGAGGACATGTGATCGAGATTTTTGGAAGCTTGATTGCGCTGTTCGGTGCGACGTTGTTCCTTGCGGCGCATGGATCGGATTTGAGAGGGCATTCGTAAATTATAGCTTGTGATCCAGGAAGGTTAGGAAGTACGCGGCGAATAGGGCAACTTGGGTGAAAGCAAATCCTGCGAGAAGAAACAGGTGTGGTAGAACTGAATCAGGTTTTCATTTCACGGAAAACAATTCATGGACGCACTGAGAAAGCTATTCGAAGACCATTTTCATCAAACCCTGGAGCGAATTCAGCCACTGCAAGGAGGCCTGGGAGGATCGGGGCGCAACATCCTGCGGCTTAGCTCTGGAAAAACGACGGCAGTCGGGATTTTGTATGGGACGCGCGAGGAAAATGTCGCGTTCCTTTCGTTTTCGCGGCATTTCCGGAAGCACAAGTTGGCGGTGCCGGAAATCTATGCGGAGGATCTGGATCACGGGGCCTATCTGGAAGAGGATCTCGGCGACACCACGCTGTTTGATCTACTCTCCCGGAATCGAAATGGGGAAACCATCGCGCCGGAAGTCATCGAAGCCTACCGGAAGGTGGTGGCGGTATTGCCGCGTTTTCAGGTGGAAGCCGGGCGCGACCTGGATTACAGCGTGTGTTATCCGCGCGGGAGTTTCGACCGGCAATCGATTGCATGGGATCTAAACTATTTCAAGTATTATTTTCTGCGGTTGGCGGCGATTCCGTTCAGCGAACAGGCGCTGGAGGACGATTTTGGGCGGCTAACGGATTTTCTGCTGACGGCTCCCAGCGATTATTTTCTTTATCGAGATTTTCAGTCGCGGAACATCATGTTGCGCGACGGGAAACCCTATTTTGTGGATTACCAGGGCGGAAGAAAGGGCGCGCTGCAATATGACATTGCTTCGCTGCTCTACGATGGCAAGGCGGATCTGCCCCCGGAAGTACGCTACCAGCTATTGAACGTTTACCTGGATAAACTGGAAAGTTTTGTGGATCTGGACCGCCGGGCCTTTCTGGATCATTACTACCCTTTCGTTTACGTGCGGATTCTGCAGGCGCTCGGCGCTTACGGATTTCGAGGATTTTACGAACGCAAGGTGCACTTTTTGCAGAGTGTGCCATATGCGCTGAAGAATCTGCGCTGGCTGCTGCACAATGTGAAACTGCCAATTGAACTGCCCACGCTAACGGCGGCGTTCCAGAGCATGCTGGCGTCGGAGAAGCTGCTGAGCCTTGCCACCGATGCAGATAGCTTGGTGGTGCGGATTTTCAGTTTTTCGTTTCATGGCGCACTGCCGAAGGATGAGAGCGGAAATGGAGGCGGGTTTATTTTTGATGGCCGCAGCTTGCCGAATCCCGGACGGGATGACCGCTTCAAAGCGCTGACCGGCAAAGACGCGCCGGTGATCGAGTACTTAAACCAGCAGGAAAGCGTGCACCAGTATATGGGCAATGTGCTGTCGCTGGTGGACGCGAGTATCAGCAGTTATCAGCATCGCGGGTTCAAGAATTTGATGGTGTCGTTTGGATGCACCGGCGGGCAACACCGTTCAGTGTATCTGGCGGAACAATTGGCGAAACGCTTGCGGGCGAGGAATAGTCTGCAAGTGGAGTTGCGGCATCTGGAGTTGGAGAAGATGGGTCAATGAAAGCGATGGTGCTGGCCGCTGGATTGGGCACGCGGCTGCGCCCATTGACCGAGCACCGGCCTAAGGCGCTGGTCGAAGTAGGCGGCCGGGCGCTACTGGAGATTACCCTCACGCGTTTAGGTTCCTTTGGAGTTCGCGAGGTGATCCTGAATGTGCATCACTTCGCGGATTTGATTCTGGAGTTTCTGGCGGCTCACGACAATTTTGGGATGCGCATCGAGATTTCGCGAGAAGAGGTGTTGCTGGATACCGGGGGCGGGTTGAAAAAGGCGGGTTGGTTTTTTCTGGAGGGAAGAGATGAACCGTTTTTGTTGCACAACGTGGATATTATCAGCACGATCGATCTGGGGCGGGTGATCCGGCAGCACGAAGAGAGTGGGGCGCTGGCGACGCTGGCGGTGCAGCGGCGGGAGACTTCGCGGTATTTGCTGTTCGATGAACGATTGCAGCTTTGCGGCAGGCGGATTTTGCGGGAGAAGAAGGATGAATTGGTGCGCGTGGCGGACAAGGTGGAGGCGCTGGGATTCACGGGGGTCCATGTGATCTCTCCGCGATTGCTGCGAATGATCAGCGAGGATGGCGCGTTTTCTATTCTTGATTTGTATTTACGGTTGGCGGGGGCGGGAGAAGAGATTCGTGGGTTTCGCGCGGATGGGTTTTATTGGCGGGATTTGGGAAAGTTGGAGCAGGTGCGGTGGGCGGAGGAGGAGTATCGGGCGGGGGCGTGGTCGTAGGATGCGGTCTGAGCTATTCAGTTGCGCGGAAAATACAATTCCTCAGGGGCTGAAATCGAACGCAGAAGCTTCAGGGGCTAAAGCCCTGTGCGGTTGGCGCGACTACGTGGGGGCTGAAGCCCCCACCTCCTAAGGGCCGTGCCACTGCTGATGGCGCGCAGCAAGTCCAGTGCATTCGATCGCACATAGCCACAGCCACGGAAATGGCTGCGCGATGACGCCACTTTTAGTGGGTGGGTTCGGTAGCTAGGCCCAAAGCTTTCATTACGGCGTCATGGAATGCGGGGCGCACTTGGGCGATTTTCATGTTTTCGCGAGTGGGATTTACGCGATTCGTCAATAGAACCACGAAAATTTCGTGATCCGGATCGATCCACAGGGATGTGCCGGTAAAACCGGTGTGGCCGAAGCTGTGCGCGGAAAAGTAATGGCCGCTAAAACCGCTGGAGCCATTTTCGGCATGAGCCACCCAGCCGAGCGTGCGGGTATTCTTGGCGAGAGGCTGGGGCGCGGTGAACTCTGCGAGGGTGGAGCGCTTCACGATGCGATGGTGCGCGTAGACCCCGCCATTGAGCAACATCTGGCAGAAGGCGGCCAGGTCGGGCGAGGTGCTGAAGAGTCCCGCGTGGCCGGAAACTCCGCCGATGGCGTAGGCGTTCTCATCGTGGACTTCGCCTTGAATCAAGCGGTGGCGATAACGGTCGTCGAATTCGGTGGGGGCAATTTCAGGCCAAAGGGGTTTCGGCGGGTTGTACATTGAGTCTTTCATGCCGAGCGGGTCAAAAATATATTCTTTGGCGAGTTGATCGAGCGGCTGGCCGGTGAGGCGTTGAATGATTTCGGCCATAAGGATAATGCCGAGATCGGAGTAAACCACTTTTGTGCCGGGTTCATATTCGAGCGGCTCGGCGAAGATCATCCGCAATGTGTCGGCTTTGCCTTTCGAAGTGCGCCAGTATTCCTTGAACGGAGGCAGGCCGGAGGTGTGGGTCATGAGATTGCGCATGGTGACCTTGCTGCGCCACTCGGGCTGAGGACCGGAGGCCCACTCGGGGAGGTAACGCGACACGGGCGCGTCCAGGTCGAGCGGAGAAGGGAAGTCGCCTTCGACCAGTTTTTCGACGAGCGTGGTGGTGACCACAACTTTGGTGAGGGAGGCGAGGTCGTACATGGTGTTGAGTTTGACGGCAGGAGAATCCTTGTCGTAGCTGAGGTGGCCGAAGGCGTGATAGGAAACTTTGTCGCGATAGCCAATGGCTACGGTGGCTCCGGGGAAAGCCTTGTCGGCGACGGCGTTTTCGATGACGGTGAACGCGGGCTGGAGTTGCGCTTCGCCTCGAACATCCATGGGCTGGAGTTTCATGGGATTCGCGGGAAGATCAATGCCGTAGCCAATCTTCATATCGACGCCGGGGATAGTGACGGGCAGGTGGCCTTGAACGGGAATTTCACCGAAGAGGGCGCGAGCCATGGAAATTTGCGCGACGTCGCTGATACCGAAGGCCGAAAGCCAGGTTTGCGCTTGCGGGAAACGCTCGATCAGATAGGGGCTGCCTAGACCGAGGGTGATCACCGGTTTGCCGGATTTGTAAATCTGATCGATCAGCGGGATCTGATCGGCGGGAACGTCGATGTCGCCTTTGCGATCGCTGACGCGCACGAAGAGGGCGAGAATGGTGATGTCGTAGGAGTCGGGAGGCGGAAGCTTTAAGGTGTCGGCGTGAACAAACTTGGTGTCGGCGCGGAGAGTGGTGAGGGAATCGAAACGGTCGCGCAATTGAGCTTCTAAATCTTCGCCGGGATAGGGCTCGGGATCGGAATAGAGGTTGACGAGCAGCGCGCGGGTGGGCTTGGTGCCATCGAGCGGGAGAAGATGTTGCTGATCGCGAAGCAAGGTGATGCCGCGATCAGAAATTTGCTGGGCAACTTCCTGCCAATCGGTTCGACCGAATTTTTCATTCAGGTTGTCGACATTAACGAGGCGATTTTTGTTGAGACCGAGACGCGCTTTGGCTTGCAGAATGCGGCGAAGAGAGCTGTCGAGGCGTTCCTGGGAAATCTGGCCGGATTCTACGGCGTCAAGAACGGCGTGATAGGCAGCGTCCGGAACCGGAGGCATGAGCAAAGCATCGGCGCCGGCCAGGAAAGCGCGCACAGCCGCATCGCCCGGCGCATAACGCACGGTGATTCCGCCCATATCGAGGGCATCGGTGATCACCAGGCCCTGGAAGCCGAGCTGTTTGCGCAGCAGGTCCGTCAAAATATTCTTGGACAGAGTCGCGGGCGTGCTGGGATCAGGTTCGAACGCAGGGACGTCGAGATGGCCGGTCATGATGCTACCGACGCCGGCGGCAATGGCGGCGCGGAAGGGAACGAGTTCGAGGTCTTCGAGGCGGTCGCGATCGGCTTTGATGATGGGAAGGTCGATGTGCGAATCGGTGGCAGTATCACCGTGGCCGGGGAAATGCTTTGCGGTGGCCAGTGCGCCATTTTCTTCCACGCCGCGAATAAATTCGCTGACAAATTTGGCGACACTTTGGGGATCTTCGCCGAAGGAACGCGTATTGATGATGGGATTCGCGGGATTGTTGTTCACATCGCAGACAGGGGCATAGATCCATTGAACGCCCACAGCGCGGGCTTCGAGTGCGGTTATTTTGCCCATGGTATAGGCGTCCTGGGGATTGCCAGCGGCGGCGACGGCCATGGCCGTGGGGAAGGACGTACCTTCATCCTGGCGCATGGCGGTGCCGCGCTCGTAATCAGCGCCAATCATCAGGGGAATTTTGGATTTGGATTGCATTTGATTGGCAAGCATAGCGGTGGGATAAGCCTGATCTTTGACGATGCCGAGGGGCGAGCCATGAGTGATGGTGATGAAGCCGCCGACGTGCAGGTCGTTGATGTCGTGCATCATGTGCGCGTAGGTGTCCGAATCGGTGGCGGTGAAGCTGCCGTGATAGGTGGTGAAAAGGAGTTGGCCGACCTTTTCTTCGAGAGTCATTTGACGGAGGGTGGACTCGACCCACTTGTTCTGTTCAGGAGTGAGCGGCGTGAGAGGGGAAGTGGATTGGGTATCCGGTTCGGAAGCAACAGCGGCAGATTTAGGGCGAGTGCGAGTCCGAGCTTTAGCTGTCATAATTGAAAGAAATACGATGGGCAAAATTAAAAGTGCGGCGTAGCGCCTGTTCATTTTTTTTGGAAACTCTCCCGGCCGCTCGCCCTGCGCCCTGACTGTATATAGCACGCGCACTGGGCGCTCACAATGTAGGCGCGAACGGCAGGTTCCAGAATATCATTGGGAAACTATGAAACCACAAATGAGGTTGGGTAGGGATCGAACGGCGCTGTTCGTGAGGGCGATGCTGGCGCTGATTTGCGTGGTGGCCGCGGGCCCGGGCTCGCGGGTGTGCGCCACGCAGAAGCATGGAACAACGGCGAGAAGCGGCGGGGCGCGGGTGCAGGCGGGGCTGGATGTGCTGGAGGCGGAGAAGTTTGCGCCATTGCGGGGAAAACACGTCGGACTGATCACCAATCACACGGGATTGGATTTTCAGGGAAGAACGACGATCGAACTGCTGGCGCACGCGCCGGGAGTGCAGTTGGTGGCACTGTTCAGTCCGGAGCATGGAATCGCAGGGCACGCGGATGAGAAAGTGGCGTCGTCGCAAGATCCGTCGACGGGATTGCCCATTTACAGCTTGTACGGAGATACGCGCAGACCAACCGACGAAATGTTGAAGGGCATCGATGCGCTGGTGTTTGACGTGCAGGATGCGGGTGTGCGGTTTTATACGTACACGACGACGATGGGCTACTGCATGGAGGAAGCGGCGAAGCACAACATCGCGTTTTACGTGTTGGACCGGCCGAACCCAATAAACGGGGAAATTGTGGAAGGACCGATGTTGGATCCGGACAAGACCGCGTTCGTTGCGTATTATCCGGTGCCGGTGCGCTATGGGTTGACGATCGGGGAGTTGGCGCAATTATTTAATACCGAGAAGGACATCCACTGCGACCTGCACGTGGTCGCGATGAAAAACTGGCACCGCAATTACTTTTACCAGAACACCGGGTTGCGCTGGATTCCGCCTTCACCGAATTTGCGCACGATGAATGGAGCGATTTTGTATCCGGGTTTGGAGATTCTGCAGAGCGCGGGATTGTCTGTGGGCCGGGGAACGGAGGCGCCGTTTGAGGAATTTGGCGCGCCGTGGGTAAATGGCGCGGAAGTGGCCGAGGCGCTGAATGCATTGAATCTGGCTGGAGTGCGGTTTGTGAATCAGCCGTATATTCCGGTGAGCGGGTTGTATTCGGGACAACACTGCGGGGGCGTGGGCATCCGGGTGACGGACCGCGCGGCGTTGCGATCCATGCGCGTGGGGCTAGAGATTGCGTCTCTGCTGGAGAAAGAGTATGCGGATCATTTTGATCTGTCGAAGACTATCGTTTTGCTCGGAAACGAGACAACGGTGCAGCAATTGAAGGCGGGGGTGGCTCCAGAGCAAATTATCGCGGGGTGGTCGGCGGAGTTGGCGGCGTTTGAGCAGGTGCGGCAGAAGTATTTTCTGTACAAGTAAGCCCGTTGATTGCGGAAAAGACAAAGGCAATTCCTCAGAGGCTGAAGCCCATTCTTTAGCGGAATCTTTAATGTCGGAGCTAAAGCTCCGACCCCCGGTGCCTTACATCACCCCGCCGGTCTAAAGACCGGCCACTACACAAAATAAGAAAACCCAAGCGGGCGGGCAGAACCCTGGATACGGGCGGCCGCAAATGGAACTATTGACATGGTGTCTATTATATAATACTCTTACATGTAAGAGGATGCGTTATGATTCGGACGGAATTGAAGCGCGGGACAGCGGAGTTGGCGGTCCTTAGCGTTCTGGAAGACGGGCCGCTGCACGGCTACGAGATTGGGCGGCGAATCGAGGAGCAGTCGGGCGGGGCGCTGCGGTACACGCTGGCGGCGCTGTACCCGCTGCTGTATCGCATGGAGCATCGCGGGTGGCTGCGTGGGGAGTGGGGCACCGGGGCGAGTGGAAAGCGCAGGCGCTGTTACCGGCTGTTGCCGCGCGGGCGCAAGATGCTGAAGCCAATGCGTGAGGAATGGGCGGATTTATTCCGGGCGCTGCGGCGTGTCGCTAAGGTGACCCATGCGTGACTGGCGCGGGTATGTCAGGGAACGGCTCGAGTCGTTGCGGCTCGCCCCAGAAGAGATTGATGAGGTGGCCGACGAGCTGGCCGGCCATTTGGAGGAGCGCTACGAGGCGTTGCGTGCACAGGGTGTACCGGAGGACGAGGCGTTTGCGCGCAGTTGCGCGGAGGCGGGGAACTGGGCGGAATTGCGGCAAGGAGTGGTTCTGGCGAAACAGGAGGGAAGGATGAGCGATCGTGTGAAGCAAATCTGGCTTCCGAGCCTGATCACGCTATTTGTGGGATGGGCCGTGCTAACACTCATGATGTGGAAAGGGTTAGAGCCGATCATTTGGCGTCCCGGCAATTCGCCGATCTACATGGTTTTTTATTGGCCGTGGTTGCTGTTGCTGCCAGTGGTGGGAGCTGGTGGGGCGTATCTGTCGCGGAGAGCCCGGGCCTGCGGTTGGCGCGTTTATGTGGCGGGTACATTTCCGGCATTGGCGATCGCGTGTGTGTTCCTACTAATTTTGCCCTGGAGCCTGGTCATTGATGCGCATGTGGCTCACGATTTTGCGCTTGGGCTCGCGGCGATGATGACCAGTTGGGTGATCCTGCCGGGAATCGCGCTGGGCATTGGGGTGGCGGCGGAAGGCGTGAGGCATTCACGTACAATCGTGAATTCCTGAAAGTCACTGTGGAGGGTGAGGCTCTCGCAGGGTGAAAGGGCTGGGCCGGAGGATCGCGCCAGCGCTGGCCGGAAGACCGGCTGGTACCCAACCAAAACGAAGATTCTGGGAGGCGGTTTGTGCTAGAGTCCGGGGATGCGAATTGTGTCCCTGCTGCCATCGGCTACCGAAACGCTGTTTGCGTTGGGATTTGATGACGAAATCGTAGGCGTCAGCCACGAGTGTGATTTTCCTGCCAAAGCCAAGACCAAGACTTGTGTTGTGCGATCGCGTCTGCCCAAGGATGTGAGTCCGGCAGAGACGGACCGGTTGGTGCGGCGGCACGTGGAGCGGGGCGAATCGATCTACGCGGTGGATCGAGAGTTGCTGGAGGCGCTTAAGCCGGATCTGATCATCACCCAGGACCTGTGCCATGTGTGCGCAGCGACTCCGGATGAATTAGCCGCGGCGCTGGCACATATTTCGAAGCGGCCGGAAGTGCTCAGCCTGGATCCGTTGGACCTGGGCGATGTGTGGCGAGACATCTTGTGGATTGGCGAAGCGACGGGACGGCGGGAACGGGCGCAGGCGTTCGTGGAGAAGATTGGGGCACATCTGGCGCACATTGATGCGGAGGTGGCGCAGACGAAGGAGCGGCCACGGGCGGTATTGCTGGAGTGGCTCGATCCATTTTACATAGGCGGACATTGGGTACCGGAGATGATCGGCCGCGCGGGCGGAAGCGACTTGTTTGGCAAATCCAAGACACCGTCACGACGAATCGCGCTAGAGGACATTGTGGCGGCGGCACCGGAAGTGTTGTTCATCGGGCCGTGCGGGTACAACGCGGAACAGGGGCGCAAGGAATATCTGTCGATGGAGTTTCCGGAGACGTGGCAAACGATTCCGGCGGTGCGGGATGGGCGAGTGTTTGCGCTGGATGCGAATGGAGTAGTGTCGCGGCCGGCGGGACGGCTGGTGACCGGGATTGAAGCAATGGCCAAAGCGATGCATCCAGGAATAAAAGTGCGCAAGAAAGTGGAAGGCGCGCTGGTGCGAGTGAACGAGGCCTTGCCAAATAGCAAGTCCGCGGGTGCCGGGGCGATTGGCGCGTGAATCGCGGAATTTGCAGTAACTGCCGTGGCAGAAGCAGAGAGATTCATCGCAGAAAGCGCGATGGAAAAACGTACCTCGCTTTGCTCGGAATGACGGGCTTGCTTCAGGGGCTGAAGCCCAATTCATTTCTGACGAGTTACGTGGCGGCTGAAGCCCCCACCTCCTGAAGAGAAGCCCTCGCCTCATAAAGCGAAACCGTTATGGCGGGATAGGTATTTCGGAGTGCCTTCGCGTTGTGGGCTAGAGCTTGGGCTCGGCCTCGTTGTGGCGGGTCCAGTAACGGTAAAAGGGGAGGCCTGCGAGGATGAGAAGGAGGCCGATCGAGGAACGGCCGGGGCGAACTAGCCAAAGATTTATGGTTAGGACCAGCGCGCCGAGTACGAACGTTGCGGGGACCCAGGGATAGCCCCAGCAGCGGTAGGGTCGAGGTAAGTCCGGTTCGAGCTTGCGCAGGCGGAAGAGGGCGACGACGGCGAGACCATAGAAAATCCAGCCGGCGAAAATGAACAGGTTGGTAAGCTCTTCGAAGGTGCCGGAGAGGGCCATGATGCCGGCGAGGACTCCCTGGAAGATGAGTGCGCGTGCGGGCGTGCGGAATTTGGGGTGAATGCCGTCGGCGACGCGGAAGAAGATATGGTCGCGAGCCATGGCGTAGGGAACACGGGCGCCGCTGAGGACCGAGGAATTCATGGAGCCCAGCGCGGAAATCACCAGGGCGAGAGTAATCCAGAAAGCTACGCCGTGGCCAATTACACGCTCGGCCACATCGGACGCGACATGTTGCGAAGTGGCTACGCTTTCGAAGGGCAGAACCTTGAAACAGGCGGCACTGAAGAGCAGGTAGATCAGCGCGACGAAACAAACTCCTCCCACAAGCGCTCGCGGAAAATTACGATGAGGGTCCTTCACTTCGGAGCCGACCAGATTGAGATCTTCCCAGCCATCGTAGGCCCACAGGCCCGCGGCCAAGGCAGCCAGAAATGCGGTGACCAAGCCGGTGCTTGCGGCGGTTGGCCAGACGGGATCGGGTGGATGTGGACCGGTGCTGGGAAGCAGAAACGCAACGCCGATGATTAACAGCACGCTGAGAACTTTGATGCTGGTGAGCAAGACCTGAACTTCGCCGCCCAAGCGAACGCCAAGATAATTGATTCCGGTGATCACGAGCAGCCAAAATACAGCCAGCGGCTGAGCCCAGGTAAAGACGAAGGCGTAGGGTGGGATCCAGTGAGTGAGTCCAGGGATAGCGATGTGTACGGTGAAAAGCGGCGCCGCTACCGCAGGCAGGAAGAAACTAAGGAAGCGCATCATTCCGGCAGCAATCGAGGCAATGGACGCGGGACGGCCGACGATGGAATGCATCCAGCCAAATAGGAATCCCCAGACGGGGCCAAATCCGCGACGGAGATAGGCGTATTCGCCACCGGCTTCGGGGATGGCGGCGCCGAGTTCGGCGTAGGCGAGCGCGCCAAAAATCGAAAGAATCGCGCCGACAATCCAAGCGGCGAAGACGATAGAGACGAAGCGGCCTTCGCGAGCCATTTCGGAAGGCTTCAGGAAAATGCCGGTGCCGACCATGGTGCCGACCACGATGGCCATGGAGGCCCATGGTCCGAGGCCGCGAATCAGCTCCAGGCGTTTTTCGCTCATATGGCGAGGAAGGAATGCATGATTAGGAAGTGTAGAGTATCGCGTCCTTTCATGGGATCGCCAGTTGCGGGAAAGGCAATCCTATAAGCAGCTAACTGATCGCGCGTGGTTCGGGAAAAATACGGCTGACTACGGATCCCGCGGCAAAAGTCACACATGCACCAATTAAGACATACCAGGTGTAGGCGACGGGAGTGGCGAGATATACGGCCAGGACCGCCGCAAGCCCGACGAACATGCCGGCGAGCGAACCTTTGGAATTGGCGCGCGAATCGATCGTGCCGAGAAGGAATAAGCCTAACAAACTGCCGAAGGGTAAGGAGGCAATCGCAAGACCGGTTTCGAGGAGAGAATGCTGCCAGCGAACGAGGCCGAAGAAGATCAGGACGATGCCCCACACGAGGGTCATGCGGCGCGATATTTTCAGGAATTTTGCGGGTTCGACGGGACGACCAAGGAAGGCGTTTAAGTCCATGACGCTGGATGCGGCGAGGGAGTTGAGGGATCCGCTGGCGTTGGACATAGCGACAGCGAGAATCGACGCGAGAAGGAGGCCCGCCAAACCGACGGGCATTTCGCGTACCAGGAAGAGCGGTAGGATGCGGTCAGTTCGATCACCGGGGGCCAGCAGAGGCGTGTGTTGCGCGAAGACGAAGAGCAAAACGCCAACGAGCAGGAAGACGATGAACTGGAAAAGCACGATGAAGCCGCTGGCGAGAATAGCGCGGCGACTGTCGCTTTGAGAGCGCGCGGCGAGAAGGCGCTGCACGATGGTTTGATCGGTACCATGTGTGGCCATGGTGAGAAAGGCTCCGCCAATTACACCGGACCAGAACGTATAATTTTTGGTTAAATCCCAACTGAAATCGAGGAATTGTAGCTTGTGGCCATTGGCTGCTGCGACATGGGCGACTTCCATCCAGCCGCCCGGGATTTTATGCAAGAGCAGGCCCAGGGTGACCAGGCTTCCAGCAAGGTAGAGCAGGAATTGCGCGACATCGGTCCAGATGACGGCTTTCATGCCGCCTTCGAAGGTGTAAAGAATGGTGAGCGCGATGACGATGAAGACGGCTAATCGTTCCGAAGTGCCGAGAGCGACGCTGATGACCAGGGCGATGGCCGTGACTCGAACGCCTTCGGCCAGGGTGCGGGTGCCCAGAAACGTTAACGCCGCGACCGCGCGCATTTTCACGCCAAAGCGTTTTTCGATGAGCGCGTAGGCGGTGAGGAATTCACCGCGAAAGTAGCCGGGAAGGAAAAGAATGGAGATGAGGAAGCGGCCGACGATGTAGCCGAACACCAGTTGGATGAAGGTGAGATTGGTGGCGTAGGCGATGGCGGGAGTGCCGATGATGGTGAGTGTGGAGGTTTCGGTGGCTACGATGGAAAAAGCGAGCGCCCACCAAGGAGTGCTGCGCCCTCCGAGGAAATAATCGTTTGCGGTTTGCTGTTGTTTGCGGAATCGAAGGCCGAGGAGGGTGACACCGAGGAGATAAGCAATGACGATGACCAGATCGAGCGGATGGATGCGCATCAAGCTCCGGCTTCGCGGATTTGGGGGTGCTCGCAGCGAAGTGAGACGAGGATAGTGGGGGAAGGAGGAGAGCGTCAAGGACCACGGGCAATAGTGATATGGGTGCAGGACGAAGAGAGATTCATCGCAGAAAGCGCGATGGAAAAACGTACCTCGCTTCGCTCGGAATGACGGGTTTTCCTTATTAGGGTAAAACCCATGAGCCCACCCCCGCAGAGCGGTGAGAAACCGATTCGGCACGGCGGATGGCAGGGCTACGCGGAACGAGCGGGACTCACGTATGCTTTGGGTATGAGATTCGTGCTGGGATTGGATGGCGGCGGGACAAAGACGGAATGCATATTGATGGACGAGGCCGGATTGGTTCGCGCGGAAGGACGCAGCGGGCCGTCCAATCCGATGCGCGTGGGATTCGGTGGCGCGCTGGCAGCGGTTTGCGAAGCGGGACGAGCCGCGATGCACAATGCCAAGCTTTCGCCGGGGGAAATTAGCGTAGTGTGTGCCGGACTGGCCGGAGCCGCTCAGCCAGAATCACAACGCAAGATGAAGAAGCTGCTGAGTGAGGAGTTCCCGACGCAAGTGGTAGAGGTGTGCACGGACGTGGATTTGAAGTTGGAAGCCACAGGCGAAGGCCGGGCGATAGTGTTGAACGTAGGAACTGGGACGTTTGCGGTGGGGCGGGATTTGAATGGTCAAGCGATTCGCGTGGGAGGACATGGACCGTTGCTGGGGGATGAAGGCAGCGCGTACGACGTCGGGCGACGCGCCATGATTGCCGCCTTGCGGGCAGCCGACCGGGGGAGCAAGGACTCGCCGCTGGCTGCGCGAATCTTGCACGATTTGCACGCAAGCGATTGGGAGGAGTTACAGCTTCGGGTGTACCGCATGCCGGATGAAGTATTTCCCAGGATTTATCCGGTGGTGACCGCGGCGGCGGATGAAGGGGATTCCGAAGCGCGCATGCTGTTGGGGGACGCGACGGAGGAACTGGCCGGACTGGTTACGGATCTGATGGAGCGGCTGCAACTGAAGGATGAAAAATTCCTGCTAGTGAAGAGCGGAGGAATGCTGGGGCGGTCGGCGTATTTCGACAAGTTGCTGGACGAACGACTGCGGTTTGTGGCACCGAAAGCACAATTCGGTGAATTGTTAGTGACGGCCGCGCAGGCCGCAGCGCGAATGGCTCTGAAGCTGCTGTTGGCGCACGCGGAAGAAGGGAAGTGAAGTGGTCGAGTTCGAAAAAGAGGCAGCGCGGGCGCGGGTTGCTACGGGTGAGGACCTGAATGCGCTGATTTTCAACCCAGCACCCGCCGTGTTGCTGGCTTTGCTGGATAATCCTGCGTTCGATGAGGCGCAGTTGACGCTGCTGTTGTCGCGCAAAGACCTGCCGACGGAAATTCTGGAAGAGATTGGAAGGCGAAAAACGTTCCTGAAAAGCTATGCGGTGAAAAAGAGTTTGGTGCTGCACCCTCGAACGCCCCGGCTGATTGGGTTGCGGCTGCTGAAAGACCTTTACTTGATGGACCTGGTGCAGTTCACGCTTTCGGCGGCGGTGTCCGCGGAGCTGAAACGGTACGCGGAAGAGCAGATCGTGGCGCGATTGCCGCAAATGCCATTGGGCCAGAAGATCACGTTGGCCAGGCGTGGTCCGGGCCGCGTAGCTGGGGCACTGGTGGCCGACGGGCATGCACAAGTGATGCCGGTGGCGCTGGAAAATCCGTATTTGACCGAGGCGCAAGTGCTGAAGGGACTGGCTCGCGAGAAAGTGCCGGTGGTTGTGGTGCAGGCGTTGGCGAACCACCGGAAGTGGTCGCAGAGTTATAACGTGCGGCTGGCGATTGTGCGGAATGCGTCGACGCCGATTTCGATTGTGCTGGCATTTTTACCGCAGCTTACAGTGAACGACCTGCGAGCGCTGGCGGAGCCGGGGGTTGTGGCGGAAAATCTTCGAAAATATTTCTTGGCAGAGGTGCGCCGGCGAATGTTGACTTCCCAGAAACACGCGCAGCGCCACCTGGCGGAAGACGAGCGCCGATCAGCGCCGAAGACGCAAGACAATCCAGGAGCCGAGGAAAAAGAGCACGGCGGAGAAAGAGAACGCGGCACGAACGGAGACCGCGGACCACAGGAAGCCGACGACGAGACTTGAGAGGGCGTCGCCTACCGCATTGACGGCGGCGAGCGTGCCGAAGGCCATGCCGTGTTGCTCCTTGGCGATGAGTTCCGCGGCTACGGAATCTTCGAGCGCTTCCTCGGTGCCTATGTACAAACCCGCAAGAACGAAAATCACAGCAAGAAGCCAGAGATGATGGGGAGACAGCGTTAGCAGGACGGCGGTGACTCCGGCGAGAGCATATCCGGCGGCAAGAACCATTTTGCGGTGAGGCACATGATCGCTGAGCCAGCCGCTGAGGTAGGCGGAACCGGCGTAGAAAACATTGTGCAGGGTGTAAAGGGCGACGGCCAGGGTAGCGGCGCGCGCCATCCCGTGAGCTGGCGAGAGCATGCGGGAGGCGTAGAGGATCAGCAGCGTGTGGGAGAAATCGCCCGAGCCGAAGATGCCCACACCGAAGAGGAAGCGGCGAAAATTTCCCGGTAGGCTACGCACACTGGCGAGGAAGGAACGTTGTTTCCGAGTTTCGATGGGGCGCTCGCGAACGAGCAGCCAGAAACTGGCGACCGCAATCATGCCGGGGAGCAGGGTCCACAAAAATACGGCGCGATAGTTGTGGTGTGTGGCCTGCAGCAACCAAAGCGCGGTAAGCGGGCCGACGATCGCGCCGATGGTGTCCATCAGGCGCTCGAAGCCAAAGGCGCGGCCGTAAGCTTCCGGAGGCGTGTCGGCGGCGAGGAGTGCTTTTCTGACGGGGGAGCGCACACCACGGCCGAGCCACGCGGCGGTGCGACCGAGAAGGACCTGATAGGCGTGAGTGGCAAAGGCAAAGGAAGCGGTGCACAACGCGGTGAGCAGATAGCCTGCGGTGGCCAGGGGTTTTCGGCGCGTCAGGCGGTCGGTGTAGTGGCCTCCGGCGAGCTTTGCGAAACTGGAGAGGCCGTCAGAGATTCCTTCGATGGCGCCGAGCCAGGCAGGGCCTGCGCCAATCGCGGCGAGGAAGGCGGGCAGAACCGCGGTGGCGGTTTCGTGGCTCCAATCGCTGAAGAGGCTGGTGAGACCGACACCGAGGACGGTGCGAGTGAGCCAGGATTGCTTTTTTACGGAGTCTGGCATGAGGGCCAGTCTACCGTGAATACGGCAGTGGCGAGTGATGGAGGCAAAACGCAGAGATCGAAGAGAGATTCCTCGGACATAAACCGTCCTCGGAATGACGAATTTTGGAAGGGCAAACCTCGGAATGACAGGTTTTGGGAAAGGGAAAACTGTTGCTGGTTATTTTTTTGCAGCGCGGTAGAGGATGACGCGGACTTTTTCCAGGGTGAGCAAACCGCCGTCGATCATTTCGTCGAGGCTCGGAAGAATGTGGTCGATGCGTTCCTGGGTTTCGATGACCTCGACGATGATGGGCAGGTCTTGAGAGAGGCGGAGCAATTTATCGGTGTGGTAGATGCTGGAGCCGCCGTAGCCGGCTACGCCGCGCAGGACGGTTGCGCCAGAGAAACCTTCCTTGCGCAACAGGGCAACGATCGCTTCGTGCAGGGGTTTGCCGTGCCATTTATCGGATTCGCCGATGTGGATGCGCATCAAGGTGCGTTCGCCTTCAAATTTTTCGTGGGTCATAAAAACTCCTAGAAGCGGTTGGCCAGGCGAATCCCGGCCACGGACAGAAGCAGGCCCAGCACCACACTAGCGGCGACATAGGTGGAAGCGCGAAGCCACTCGCCGTCTTCAAACATTTTGGCGGATTCCCAACCGAAACTGGAAAAAGTGGTGTAGCCCCCGAAAAAGCCGACGGCGATAGCCATGCGCCATTCCGGTGGGACGATAACACGGTTCAAGGTGAGCTGGCCGATCAGACCAAGAAGGAAGCAGCCGGTCAGGTTGATCAGCAATGTTCCGTAGGGAAAGGTGCTGGCCATTTTGATTTGGACTACACCTTGAAGGCTGTAGCGTGCCAGGGTTCCGATGGCGCCAAACAAAGCGATCAGGAAAATGCGCAAGGCGATGCGTCTCCATTCCGACTGCTGTCCGGGATACAAAAAAACTCCTGGAGCCACGAGGCAGGCAGCCAGGAGTCATCAGCCCCGGCAGGTAGCACCGAGGCGGTTATGGCGAACTCCTTCGCCATTCGAAGATCGAATCCAGTTTAGCGACGGTGGCTCAGGCGCGCAATAGGAGAAGCGCTCATGTGTGCGGAAGTACAGACAGGATCGCTTGCGCGACGTCGGCAGGCTTACAATCATTTCCGTCATACCAGGCTTGGACTTTGCCATCGGGACCGATGAGCGTGGTGCTGAGGGAGTGGACAATTTGGGCGGTTTCTGGTTGGGTCACCAGCCCGAAGAAGTTGGCGATTGCGGGAAGGTCTTTCGCCGCGGGGACCGCGAACTGCCAATCGAACGGGTGCACGCTTTTGGCGGGTTTGTAGTAGATGGAAGCGTAATGTTTCAGAATGGCCGGTGTGTCGTGCTGCGGGTCGAAGCTGATACTTAAAAAATCGGTGTGAGCCTGGGATTGCGGAGTAGCCAGCAGCAGGGTTTGGATTGCGCGGAAATTTTCGTTCATGCGCGGACAAAAATCAGGAAGCGGACAGCGGGTGTAAATGAAGGTCACCAGGAGAACCCTTCCCTTGAAATCGTGAAGATGAATCGCTTTGCCGTTTTGATTCCGCAGGGCGAAATCAGGAACGACTTCGCCCTTTTCCGGAATTTGCTGGGAAGCGCCGCCCGATGGGCTGCCGTTCCCCTTAGTGACCAGAGTTATTTTTTCCAGGCGGCCTTTGCTCTCGCTGACAACCAGGTCAGCGGTGATCTTGTCCCCCGGTTGCAGATTTTGGATCTGCTTGGGATCGGCTACGGCGTATTGCATAGTCATGGCCGGCATGAGGCCAGGAATTTCTCCATGCTTGACGATAATCAGTCCTTTTGGCGCGTCCACCGAAATCACTTCGGCTTGCAAAGGATAATGTTTCTCTGGTGCGGACTGGCAGCCCGCTAGGATGACGGCCAGGGTGAAGCTGACGAACAGAACGGTTCGCTTCATTCGATCTCCTCAATAATGAAAATGGTAGCGGAATTCCGCGTAGATTTGGCGCGGGTCGTTGTAGTGGAATCCGCCGAAGGTCAAACTGTTGTCGAGCAGGACGCGGCGATTGGCGACGTTAGCGGCATCAACGGAGACGCTGTACTTCTCACCAAAGGATTTTCCCAGGGCAATATCAAACGTGGTGTGCGACGGCAGATACGGGCCGGGGTATTGCGCGTCGGGCATGCCATTGGTGAATCCTGAGCCGTAATAAATATTGGTGGCGGCGAAGGAACGCCAGGGAAGATTGGCGTTGAAGCCGAAGTTGAGCGTATTTCGTTGGTCATGATCCACGGGCGAATAACCCGGCGGAATATCCAGACCGCAGGTCGGCGAGACGGGGGGAGGGCAAATCAAACCGCCGGTGATGGGTGAAGTGGCCTGGGCAATTTGATTGGCGTAGGCAAGGTGGAATTGGCCGCGATTCCAGAGGCGGGGCGAACGCAGGGTGAGTTCCCAACCTTGAATCAAAGCAGCGTACCAGGTGATCGGCCAAAAAATGTTGGACTCGCCGATATTGTTGTGGTCGAGCCAATTGGACGCCAGAGTTTGGTAATTATCGGCGTCGAGAGTCCAGCCACGGAAAGGAATGGTGACGCCGAACTGGTGTTCTTCGTCGCGCTCGCCGTGCAATGGGGCAAAAGTGAAATTCTGTCCGGCGGCCAACTCCAGGAGAGGGCCGGTGATCGTCAACAGTGGTGGCGGTTGGTAATACTTGCCGTAGAAGGCGTGAAAGATCCATTTGAGTTTGGGAACCTGGAAGGCCATGCCGAAGCGGGGATACACCGCGTCTTCGGTGATATCGGCGGTAAAGTGGGTCTGGCGGAGGCCTGCGATCAAAGTCAACCACGGGGTTACTTTGAATTTGTCGCCGATAAATGTTTCCTCAACGCCTCCGGTGATTGCGCCAGTGGAAATGGATGGATTATTGGCGCTCGAGCATGGAAGTACGCAAGGTTGAAAAAGGTTATAGAAGTAATTGTTTTGACGCTGAGCGAACCCGTACACGCCGCCTTCCAGTTCATTTTTCCAGAAGGTGGCATTGACGGAAGCCTGCAGACCACCGTAGTTGGAAGTTTGATTCACGTTGTTCACTACCGGGACGTCGTTGGGAGAGGCTTGGTAGTGGGCGTCGCTGTAGTGATAAAAGGGAGAGATCGTGAAGTACAAATCAGGATTCACGGTGCGGACCCAGGAGAAAGCGATGTAGCCGTCGGTCTCGTGCTCGCCGTCGCGGAGACCATAGCTTGGATAGACCTGGTTGCCGGGCGAGTCGGGATTGGGATCGATGGGAATCTGGTAATAATCCTGGCGCAGAGAGGCAACCAAGCGAAGTTGGTTTTGGGCATTCACGTTGAAGATGAAGGACGCAAATCCGCCGTAACCGTTTTCGGCGTCGTGAACCACATCCCCGATGGGAGCTTGCAGGCCGTAGTTGCTGCGATTGCTGTTCAAGCTGGCGTAGTAGGCGAAGCGATCGGTATGGCTGCCAAAATTGATTTGGTCGTTGGTCTGATACCAATTGCCTAGGCTCAATACCAGCTCACCTTCATTGTTACTGGCGAAACCAGTTCGCGGCACCACGTTGAACATTCCATAGGTGCGATCGCCGTAGTCGGGATCGTAGCTGCCCCGGAGAATCTCAAGGTAATCGATATCTTTGGGATCGATTTGAGGGCCGAGGTTGGTGGCGATATTGGTGTTGGGTATGGGGACGCCGTCGATTAGCCAGTTGACTTGGTGGCCGCCGCGCATGTGCAACATGTCGTGAGTGACGTAGGTGGCGGGCACGTAATCGGTGATCATGGCCATGCTGTTGGTGCGGTCGGCGCCGGGAGTTTGGGCGATGTCCTGGCGATCCACCAGGGTTGTAGGCGTCACGGAATCCATGCCTTCGATCTGGAGCGGTGACGAGGCTACAACCGTGGCGGTCTGACTAACCGTGCCGATGCTGAGCTGAAAGTGGAGTGTGGGCGAAGAATCAGACACTACGGTGACGGACTGCTGTTCGTCGGCGAAGCCGGTTTTTGACACGGAGACGATGTAATCGCCCACCGGCACCGCGGTGAAGGAAAACAGGCCGTCCTGATCGGATTGGATGGTCTGGCTCCAATCCGAAGTTGCGGACTTGATCTTTACTGTAGCGTTGGCTATCGGGCGATGCTGCGGGTCGTGGACTACTCCGCGCACATTTCCGAAAACGGTGGCGAACGCCGCGCCTGCAGAAAACAGAAGTACTGCCAGAGAGAGCGAGAGCGAAATCCTGCGCAACATGAAGAGTCTCCAGAATAGTGGCGGCAAAGATGCCGCGGCGGATGCGATGATCCGCGAAGGTTTTTAAGATTTGAGCGAAGCGACTTCGATCAGGACGGAAGCAATCGAGGCGGCCGATCAGGCGGAGTGATTGCGGGCAGAATTTCGTTTTTGGCGCTCGGGAGCAAAGGAGTGAACGCGATTGGCGAGCGCGACAACGCGAGCTTGGATGGCAAAACAAAGACGATGGCGGTCACGATAGAGTGGGCTTCGGGTTGGCAGCAGGACATCGCGCAGGTAGTCAAACCGCTCCCGCCGTGGTGCTCGCAGTCCATCGGAGCGTCTGGCGAGTTGGCCTGTTGAGGCTGACGATGGGCGGGATTAGAGTGCCCCTTCGCCGGGCACATTCCGCCGAGACAACAGGCCATACCCTGGGTCTGCCAAGCAGAGGCCCATACGGGAGACCAAAGCAACAGTGCAGCCACGAGACACACCCAGGCGCCCAATTTTCTTCCCGGAGCGATAGGAATCTGGAGCACAAGTGCCATTTGTTGAAGGTGGAATTCTACACCAGGGGTAACAGCAGCCGCCAGCAGGCTTTTTTGTTAATTCTAAAAACACAGGTCTTGCAGCATCGGGAAATCCCAGAAGAACATCTGGCAATGAAGACATATTTTCCGCAGAATTTATGGGGTGAGGGTGCTGGCCGACCGGGATTGGGAGGCGGTAAATGGGGAACGGAAGAAACCTGGGGAAAAAAGGATCGGGAATTCGAGCGGTGGTGCTGGATTATGGCGAGGTCTTGTGCGAACGGCCCAAGAAGGACGCGCTGCTGAGGATGGCCCAGGTGATCGACATTGAGCCGAACCGCTTCCTCGCATTGTATAGCACCAGCCGTGATCCCTACGATCAAGGGGTGGTTAGCGCAGAGGAATATTGGGAGGATTTTGCGAAGCGCGCAGGGATGCGAGTTGATCGATCGGTCGTCGGACAATTGCGGAGGTTAGACACGGAGATGTGGAGCAGCACCAGCCCGGAAATGATGGAATGGGTCGACCGGCTGAACGAATCGGAATTGACCACGGCGGTGCTTTCGAACATGCAGCACGACATGGCGGCCTACGCACGTAAGAACTTTCCCTGGTTTGCCAACCTCGATCACCAGATTCTGTCGTGCGAGGTTGGACTGATTAAACCAGATCCGGCAATTTTCCACGAAACCGTGAGGCGTGTTGGCGTAGGCGCGGAAGAAGCGCTTTTTGTGGACGACCGGGAAGCCAACGTGAACGCGGCGCGGGAAACGGGGATAGTGGCGATCCGGTTTCAGTCGCCGACGCAACTGTGCGGAGAGTTAGAAGATATGGGATTTGAGGTGTTGCCGAGAGTGCCTGGTGCCGGCGAATCGGCGTGCGGTTAGGGCAGAGTACCGTTGCGCATCGCCAATGTGGTGACGTTACGGGGAGGCGTGGTTTTCTTGACTTGAACAGTGGCGCGGTTGCACACTGAGTTTATGGCCCACGTCTATTTGCTGTTTCAGTTTGCCCAGGACGAAGAAAAAGCACAGCAGGCTCGGCACAAACTGGAAGGTTGGAAGCAGGCATTTCGGTTGGATAAGAAGCTGCTGTACAAGGTGGAGCGTACTTCGGCGGCTGGTTCCGCGGAAGACGACGGGAACGAAAAAACGCCTGAGACCAAGGCGACCGACGTAAAATCGTCCAAGACGGGGAAGAAAAAGAAGAAGGAAACGGACGCGGCGGAAACCGAGGAGAAGGCTGCGCCGAACGAAGATATTCGACTGCTGATCCGCCTAGGATTTTCGGGGCATGAGAAGCTAACCGAGGAACGCTGGGTGCAACGCATCCCCTCGGAAGAGCCATTCCGTGAGGCGTCTCCGGAGATTGTGAAGCCGGGCGAGGAAAAATTTGAAGCGACGGAACGGCAGTTCGAGGAGCTGGACTAGTACTTAAGTTTTCCAGAAGTACAGAGAAAGTTCTGTTCTCGGGCCGGAAACTGGTCCGGTATAATCCAAACTCGCAGCGCAAATCAGCGATTCCCACGACGAGGTCAACCTGGATGGCAGTGCAGACGCGCGTGAAGACAGCCAAAGCGGAATCCCCGAAATATCAAGGACTGGATCGCGACAGTCTGATTCGGTTGTACCGCACGATGTTTCTGTCGCGGCGGTTGGACGACCGGGAAATCCAGCTCAAGCGGCAGAACAAGATCTATTTCCAAATTTCCAGCGCGGGACATGAAGCGGTGACCGCAGCCGCAGGGCTGCTTTTGCGTCCGGGAGTGGACTGGGTCTATCCCTATTACCGGGACCGGGCGCTGTGCTTGATGCTGGGGGTAACCGCGTTAGACACGCTGTTGCAGGGCGTAGGCGCCAAGGATGACCCCAGCTCGGGCGGGCGGCAGATGCCCTCGCACTGGGGCCATCCCAAATGGAATATTGTGAGCAAATCGTCCTGCACTGGGACGCAATTTGTACAGGCAGTGGGTGCGGCGGAGGCGACGCTGTATTACGAGCATCATCCGAAGGCCTTGGAGCAGGCGAAAGCAGCGCCGCTGGGACAATTTGTGGGCTACGAGCCGGAGGAGATTGTGTATGTGTCGTCCGGCGATGGAGCCACCAGCGAAGGAGAGTTCTGGGAATCGTTGAACGTGGCGTGCGCGAAGAAGCTGCCGGTGTTTTATCTGGTTGAAGATAACGGATACGCGATTTCTGTGCCCATCGAAGTGCAGACGGCGGGATCGAGCATATCGCGGCTGGTCAAGAGTTTTCCCGGGCTGCACGTTGCGGAATGCGATGGAACCGATCCGATCGAGAGCTACGCCGCATGCAAAGAGGCGATCCGCTATGTACGGGATCGGCGCGGACCGGCGCTGGTACATGCGCATGTCACGCGGCCGTATTCGCATTCGCTTTCGGATGACGAAAAACTGTACAAAACGCCGGAAGAACGCGAGGAGGAAGCCCATCGCGATCCGCTGTCAAAGTTCTCGTTATTTCTGATCCGCGAAGGTTTGATGGATCAAAAGGAAATCGAGAAGCTGGAGGCCGAGGTTGACCGGGAAGTGCGGGAGGCGGCGGATCAGGCGCTGTCGGCGGAAGTGCCGGAGGTTTCCTCGATTCATGAGAACGTGTATTCGCCGGACATCGATCCGACCGTACCGAGGTTCACCGCGGAACCGGAGACGCATGGCGCTCCGAAGACCATGGTGGAGATGGTAGCGGCGACGTTGTTTGATGAGATGGGGCGAGATGAGCGCATCACCGTATTTGGGGAAGATGTGGCGGACGCCAGCCGCGAAGAAAATCTGCACGAGGTAAAAGGGAAAGGCGGGGTGTTCAAGGCCACCGCGGGATTGCAGCGCAAATATGGAGCGGATCGCGTGTTCAATACCCCGTTGGCGGAAGCCAGCATTGTAGGCCGGGCGATCGGGATGGCCACGCGGGGATTGAAGCCGGTGGCGGAGATTCAGTTTTTTGATTACATCTGGCCGGCGATGATGCAGATTCGCAGCGAATTATGCGTGATGCGCTGGCGTTCGAATGGCACGTTCAAAGCACCCGCGGTGGTGCGCGTGGCGATTGGTGGATATCTAACGGGCGGCGCGGTGTATCACAGCCAGAGCGGAGAATCGATTTTCACGCATTGTCCCGGATTGCGGGTGGTGATGCCGTCCACCGCGCTGGACGTGGCGGGACTGCTGCGAACTGCGATTCGCTGCGACGATCCGGTGATGTTCCTGGAGCATAAGCATTTGTACCGGCAGCCGTACAATCGCGCGGAATATCCCGGTGCGGATTTCGCGATTCCGTTCGGGAAGGCCCGGTTGGTGGAGGAAGGGAAACAGGTCAGCATTATCACGTATGGGGCAGTGGTGCACCGGGCGGAGGTTGCGGCGGCGGCATTGGAACGCGAGGGAGTGTCGGTGGAAATTATCGATCTGCGGTCGTTGCTGCCGTTTGATTGGGAAGCGATTTGCACCACGGTACGCAAGACGCACCGGGTGATTGTGGCGTACGAAGACATGATGAGCTGGGGATATGGGGCGGAACTTGCGGCGCGGATTGCGGAAGAGTTGTTCGACGAGTTGGATGCGCCGGTAAAGCGCGTGGCGGCAACCGATACGTTCTGCGCATACCAGCCGAAGTTGGAGGATGCGATTTTGCCGCAGACGGATGATCTTACGGCGGCGGTGCGGGGGTTGCTGGAGTACTGAACCGCGGCGAGCTGCTTCCTTTTTAATTGAGAAAGAGGAGCCGGCAGTATTGCGAACTGCTATGTTCCGGGTCGGTAAGGCTGTGGTTTTATGGGGCTTGCGGTCACGGGCTGCCGGAAACTTTTCGGTGTGCTTGTTCGTACTTCTGGTTAGAATGCAATTGGAGGAGCTAGAGCGGGAGGTCTTTTATGGTTTGCCCAAATTGCCACAAAGAAATCGTGGATGGCTCGAATTTCTGCTGTAACTGCGGCACACCACTGGCCGCAGGTGCGGTCCGGCCGGTAGTGGCGAGCAAGCGGCTGGTGCGATCCAGCAGGGACAAGAAGATTGGCGGAGTCTGCGCAGGCGTTGCTGATTATTTTGATTTAGATCCGACCATCATTCGCGTGGTCTGGCTGTTGGCGGTGCTTTGCGCCGGCACCGGACTGCTGCTGTATATCGTGCTGTGGATTGTGTTGCCGCTGGCGCCGTCGGAACCTATGGTCATCGTGCCGGCTACCCCGCACGCGTGAGCGCTTGCCGAACTTAATCTTTGGCGCTCTTCGGGGCGCGCCGCCGCTTGCCGTTCTCGCCGAACACTACATTATCGACGGAGATCAGCCCTGCGCCGATGGTGCCGAGGATGAGACATGATGCGGCGAGGGTCAATGGGAATTCATAATCCCTGACGACCATAATGCCGTGCACCGCGTGGACCTTCCAGATGGCCACACACATCTCGATGGCGAGCAACAAAGCCACCGGACGTGTAAACAGGCCTAGAAATAGAAGGACGGAACCGAAACACTCCAGGATCGCCGAAACATTCACGAAATACCCGGGCAAACCGTGAGCCATGAACATTTGGCGCATGGCCTCGGTGGGGTGCACCAATTTGGGATACCCGTGGTACAGGAAGATTAGGCCAACCACCAACCGCAATAGCAGTAACGACAGGGGTTGCAGACTCCGCAGAAATTTCATTGGCTGTCTCCTTCGTGTCAACTTAAGTGTGATTTCATTGGGTTTCCACTCGAATGGGAGTGCGCTGGATCACGCCGACGAAGCAGAGGTTTCGGCTACAATTTATTGAAATCTTCTCGGGGTTATTATGAAACCGATACGGACCATTGGCATTGTGAACGGCGGGGGAGACGCCCCTGGGTTGAATCCGGTAATCCGCGCGATCGTGCGCGCGGGGATCAATGCACACGGCATGCGCGTTGTAGGAATCCGCAATGGCTTCGACGGATTGATCTGGCCGGAAGGGGCCAAGGAAATGACCGAGGAGAGCGTGAGCGGAATCCTGCCGCGCGGGGGCACCATCCTGGGAACCACCAATCGTGGAAATCCTTTCGCGTACAAGTCGACCGAGAATGGGCAGGAGGTAGTCCACGATTACTCTTCCCTTTGTATGGATAACGCGCGGCGGCTGGGGATTGATGCGATGATCGTCATCGGTGGAGACGGCACACAGCACATCGCGCGCGACTTTTTCCGCAAGGGTGTAAACATTGTAGGCGTTCCCAAGACGATCGACAACGACCTGGACGCTACGGAAGTCACGTTTGGTTTCGACACGGCTCTGGTGATTGCCACAGAAGCGATCGACCGCCTGCACACGACGGCGGAAAGCCACCACCGGGTGATGCTGATCGAAGTGATGGGACGGGACGCGGGATGGATCGCGCTGCATTCGGGGATTGCGGGCGGGGCGCATATTATCCTGGTACCGGAAATTCCGTTTAGTTTCGAATGCGTGTGTGACGCGATTCGCGCGCGGGAGTTACGAGGCAAGCATTTCAGCTTGATTGTGGTGGCGGAAGGGGTGAAATTGCCTGCAACCGACCCGAATGGCAAACCGGTGCCACCGGCGCGGCCGGGCGAGGTGGCCGGCACGATAGGATTTACGTTGCGCGAGATGTTGCAGAAAGAGATTCGCATAACGGTGTTGGGCCACGTGCAGCGCGGCGGCTCACCGACGCCGTTCGATAGAATATTGGGTACGAGATTTGGAGTGGCTGCTACTGATTTGGTCGCCAGCCAGCAATTCGGGCGCATGGTGTGCTTGAAAGCTGGCAAAATGGAGTCGGTGTCGCTCGACGAAGCTCTAGAGAAAATGAAGTTCATCGATCCCAGCAGCGAGATCGTGCATGCCGCGCGTGCCGTTGGAGCCACCTTCGGGGACTCTGCATGAAGCGAAAATTGTTGGTGGCGGTGCCACTGCTGTGCCTGGTGGCGCTGCTGGCCTGGTACTTTCGTCCCAAACATGAATCGGTCGGGGTTGCGTATATAAGTGAACGTAGCGTCACGCTATTCAGCAGCATGGCGCAGGTGCGCGAGCAGGTGGGGGTGCTGTATTACGGGGAACGTGTGGAGGTTCTGACGCACCGCAACGATAACGCCAAGGTACGCACCGCCGGTGGCGTGGAAGGCTGGGTGGACAATCGCTATTTGATGGACCCGGCGTTGTGGCAGCGCTGCGAGAAACTCTTGGCGGACACCAAAGGTATGGTGGTGCAGGCTCGCGGACGGACGAAAACCACAACGAATCTGCGGATCGCGCCGGGGCGGACGGAATCGCGGCTTTATCAATTCAATCGTGGGACCGAAGTGGAGATTTTTGGACGCGCGGTGACCGATTGGGTGCAAGTTTCGGACGAGAAAGAAGCGACGGAAAGCGAGCCAAGCAAAAAAGAGGATTGGTATCTGGTGAGGGGCATCGCTACGCGGCCGCCAGGGGAAGGCGCGATTCGAAATTCGGCGGTGATGACCACGACGCAGCCGGGCGATCAGACGGTGCCGATCGCGGGCTGGGTGGTGGCGCGATTCATTTCGCTGGACCTGCCGGATCAGGTTCGCGAAGGTACCAGTTCGGCGAATGTACGGCCGGTGGCGTGGTTTGAGTTGAATCAGGTGACCGACGATTCGGGGGATCATCCGCAGTACCTTGTTGCCGGAACGCATGGGCCTGAAGGGGAGGCGTGCGATTTCAACACCTTACGGGTGTACACGTGGGATACCAAGAAGACTCGGTATGAAACGGCGTATATCGAGAATAATCTCTGTGGCGCTTTGCCCATTCAGGTGGGAAAAGGGGCAAAGGGTGAGCCGGAGTTTCGTTTCCATCAGATGGACACTAAAGAAGAACGCGTGTATCACCTGTTGAAGACGGTGATTCGGCGCGAGCGCGAGGAGCCTGCAAAGGGTTCGACCGTGGCGCGAAAAGGGAAGAAGGCCAAGCGCTAGAATCTTGGCGGGAAGGCCTGAGACGAACCCTGTTCCATTCGAAATTGGGGTACTGTTCTGGAAATGAAGAAAATTGTCTGCGCGGTGATCCTGTGTGTGGTTGGATTCACGCTGGCGCATGCGCGCCAGTCTGATACCGTCACCGAATTTTTCCCTTTCAATCCGGGAACCTATTGGGTGTACCACGGTACCGTAGGCTGGTACGACTTTACGAACGACCGGCCGGGCAGCGCCGAAGTGACGTGGAAGATGTCGGTGGAGAGGGTCATACGGAAGCAGCACGCAGTGGCCGCGGTAGTGAGCGGATTTCCCGCCGATCTCGATTGGTCCGGGGGCACCGCCGAGCCCAAGCCGTGGCTGATCGTGGAAGATGAACAGCACCGCGTGTACTACGAGAATTTGGGTCCGGAGTATGAACTCGCAAAACTGAACGGCGACGAACACGTTTTCGACAAATTCATGGTGGAAGATAATTTGTTTTTTCAGTGGCCGCTACAAGATGGCGGGAAATACTGCGACGAGGAAGCCAAGAAGCGAGAAGACGGGATGTACTGCTGGGTAGTCGACCGTGTAGGCAAGAAGAAATTGGACTCGGTGAAGGGTGGCCCCGGGGGCGAGCTGGACGTATTTAAGCTGGCGTATCGCACGCTGCCGGATGACACGACCATCGAGCTGGTTCCCGGACTGGGCGTGCTGCGTTATGAATATCATCACCACGGAACTGTGGCGGACACGGAATTACAGTTAGTGGAATTCCATGCCACCTCCGAGAGTTCCAGCAGTCAAGGACCGAAGCGATGACTCTGCACATCAACGAAGCGGAAGTGCGGCAACTGCTGACCATGCCCATGGCGATTGCCGCTGTGGAGGAAATTTCGAAGAAGCAAGCGGAAGGCAGTGTGACGGTGCACCCGCGGCGACGGTTCGAATTACCGGGACACGGATTTTTCCATTACATGGCCGCATTGGATAGCGCGGGCGGCTATGTGGGAATGAAGCAGTACACATACGTGAAGGGGAAGCTGTGCTTCCTGGTGCCGCTGTATTCGGTGTCCACTGGCGAATTGGTCGCGCTGATTGAGGCCGATTACATGGGGCAATTGCGCACCGGCGCCGCGTCCGGTGTGGCTACAAAGTATCTGGCGCCGAAATTTGCAAAAGCGGCGGCGATCATTGGCACGGGAGGGCAAGCGCGAACGCAGCTCGAAGCCATTCACAATGTGCGCGTGCTGAGTTCCGTATTTGTGTACGGGCGGGATGCGCAGAGGAGAAACCGGTTCAGCGAAGAAATGTCGGAACGCCTGGCGATGGATGTGTATCCGGCGGAATCGGCGGCAGCAGCGGTGCGCAACGCGGAGATTATTTGTACCGCTACAACTTCCGCACACCCGGTGCTCCACGGCGAAGATATTCCGGCGGGCGTACATATTAACGCAATCGGGGCGAACCACGCGCACAAGCAGGAATTGGACGAGGCGGTAATTGCGAAAGCGAATGTGATTTTCGTCGACTCGTTGGCGCAATCGCAGCAGGAAGCCGGAGACCTGATCGTCCCATTTCGTGCGCACCCGGAACGTTGGAGCGCGGTGCACGAATTGTCCGACCTGGTGGCAGGGAAAGTGCAAGGTAGGGCGAACGACACGCAAATCACGCTGTTCAAGTCAAACGGGATTGCGGCCTGGGACCTGGCGGTGGCCGAGAAGGTTTATGCGCTGGCGAAGGAGCGGGGAGTAGGGCGCGAGCTGCCGCTCTTCAGAGAAGGGCAATAGCGAGGCCGCCAGGCCTTGAGAGAGATACCTTGACAGGCGGAGGAGCGGGCCCGTAGAGTAGAGTTGAACGAACGTTCGAGAACTCCACGCCATGCCTACTTCGCTCCCTGCATCGCGCGATTCCGAAGCCAAACTTCAGCACATTTTGCTGCACTCTGCCCGCATTTTCGCGGAGCGTGGGTTTGAGGGCACGTCGATACGGGACATCAGCCGGGCCACTGGGGTGTCGCTGTCTGGGCTTTATTATTATTTCGAGAGCAAGCAGAAGCTCTTGTATCTTATTCAGCACAATACCTTTAGCTTTGTGTTGGCGCGGCTCCAGTCGCGACTGGGGCAAGTTCGCGGGCCGGAGGGGCGGCTGCGCACGTTGGTACAGAACCATATTGAGTACTTTCTGTCACACCCAAACGAGATGAAGGTTCTGGCGCATGAGGATGATGCTCTGGACCCGCCCTATCGCGAAGAAGTGGCGACCATAAAGCGGGACTACTACAATTTGGCGCGGGAGATTTTTGAGGGACTGGACACCGAAGGCCTTGCAGAGGGGTTGAATCCCCGCGTGGCGGTGTTGACACTGTTTGGAATGATGAACTGGATTTACAAATGGCATAAGCCGAAGGTCGACCCGGATGCGGAACAGCTCAGCGACGCGATCGTGGGGATGTTTTTGCATGGGGTGTTGAAGGCACCGCAACCAGCGGGAGCGGTTTCGGAGACGGCTTCGCTAGGCCGGTCGGAGTAGCGTCCTATGGCAAGGCAATTCTGACGGCGAATTTGGGGAGAAGAGGAGAACCAAGTATGGCGACGAGCGGCGTGGTGGCAAAAGAACTGGTGAAGTCCCGCGTGGAAGAGGGAGTGGCAATCCTGGAGATGGACGATCCGCCGGCGAATACGTACACCTACGAGATGATGCAGCAACTCGACGCCGCAATTCTAAATGCGCGCATGGATGAAAAGGTGCATGTGATCGTGCTGCGCGGTGGAGGGGAGAAATTCTTTTCGGCGGGCGCGAGCATCCCGATGCTGGCGAAGGTGGACCCTCAGTTCAAATATTATTTTTGCCTGCACGCCAATGAAACGCTATGCCGGCTGGAACAAACGCCAAAGCTGGTGATTGCGGCGCTGAATGGACACACCGTTGGAGGGGGACTGGAAATTGCGCTGGCATGCGACATCCGCATTGCCAAGAAGGAAGGCGGGAAGATTGGCTTGCCCGAGGTGAATCTGGGTGTCTTGCCGGGAACAGGCGGCACGCAGCGGTTCGCGCGAGCGGTGGGCCGGGCGCACGCGATCGAACTGATGGTGACGGGGCGCACCTTCAGCTTTGAAGAAGCTCTGGAAATGGGCCTGATCCATTATATTTATGAGAAGGAAACGTTCTGGCAGGACGTGATGGATTACGCCAGACAGTTTTGCCCGCCGAATAAGGCGTCGCGAGCGGTGGGTCGGATCAAGCGGTCGGTGGTGACCGGGATGGAAATTCCATTTGCCGAGGCGCTGGGGCTGGAGCGCGAACTGCAGCAACTGCTGTTTACGAGCGAGGACGCCAAAGAAGGGTTGGCGGCTTATGTGGAAAAACGAGCCGCAAGCTTCAAAGGGAAGTAAACTCCTGGAAGTGTTGACTGCTGAGGTTCTAGAGCGAGTGACGCAAGAATGAAAACTCTGCCGGATTACCTTCGAAAAGGGATGAAGCTGGTGATTGTCGGGTGTAATCCCACGGAATCTTCCGTACGGGCAGGCCACTACTATGCGGGGCGGAATAACCAGTTCTGGCCGACATTGTTTGAGAGCGGGGTGGTGCCGGAGCCATTCGATTATCCGGATGATCGACGCATCATTGAATTTGGGATCGGCTTGACGGACTTGGTGAAGCGCCCGACCCGAGGGGCAGAAGAGTTGAAGCGCGAAGATTTCGCCGAGGGGCGGATTGTGCTGTCGCAGAAGTTGGAAGAATTTGGGCCGCGGGTGGTGGCGTTTAACGGGAAGATGACCTACGAACAGTTTGCGCAGAGGAAGTGCAAATTCGGCTTACAGAAGGAATTGCTGTACGGCGCGCAGGTGTACGTGTTGCCGGCGACCGGCGGGCAGGTGACCGGAGGCACCCCGGAACGAATGAAGCATTTTCGAGGGCTGGCGCGATTGGTGGAGCAGGCCATGAGGGCCAAGGAAGCGCACAGGACTTGAGCGGAGAGGGCGGGATTTAAGAAGTGATTCACGGTAGCCATTCTGCAGCAGCAGCGCCGGTTCTTCTGGAGTCGCGAGAAGGGCCGATTGTTACGTTAGCAATGAACCGGCCGGAGCGGCTGAATGCGCTGGATGGTCATCTGTCGACCGCGCTGAATGCGGCGTTGCAGAGGATTGAGAGAGATTCCACTATTCATGTGGTGATTTTGACAGGTGCGGGACGAGCATTTTGTGCTGGCGGGGACCTGGCGATCATCGACAAAGGGCGCGCAACGGGAGATGACACGGAGATTGGGCCGATCCTGCGCTCGGGGATGCAAGCCGTTCTGCGAATGCGCTGCATGCCGCAGCCAGTAATCGCCGCCGTGAACGGACCAGCAGCCGGGGCGGGTATGAATCTGGCGCTTGCGGCGGATATTCGTGTGGCGGCGGAGGAAGCGGTGTTTGGTCAAAATTTCGCCAAGGTGGGGCTTTTCCCGGATTATGGCGGCACCTATTTTTTGCCGCAATTGATCGGACCGGCGAAAGCTGCGGAGCTGTTCTACACGGGAGACATGATCGACGCGCATACCGCGCTGCGGCTGGGCATCGTGAACCATGTTTTTCCGGCCGACCGTTTTCATTCGGAAGTACAGAGCCTGGCCGCGAAAATTGCGACTGGCCCGCAGGTGTCCATACGCGCGGTCAAGCAGACGATTTTCGCGCGCGACCAACAGGTTCTGGCGGAAGCACTGGAAAGGGAAGTGGAGCATCAGCTCAAGTGCTTTCATTCGCAGGATTGTTCCGAGGGGATTCGCGCGTTCCTCGAAAAACGTCCGCCCATTTTTCGCGGGCATTGACGATTGACGGAAATTTAACTGACTGAGCCACGTAGCAGGTCGTGCGCGGCAGAAAGTTTCGCTCCCAGGAGGTTGAAGTATGCCGGCAACGCGGTTAACCACATTTGATGATTGGGTGGATCTGTTTCGAGTTTGGCAAAAGGACATCGGGGTAGCGTACCCCGAGATTGCCAATTATCAATTTGAAGCGAAATTTGGCCCCACGCGTTCGAATGAGATTGAATTTGGTGCGTACAAGGGGCGGCCCAAGTGGGAACGGGTGATGCAGATTCCAGATCAGCGGATGCGCGATGCATTGCTGAATCTGATTGTGTACCAAGGCGACACAGAGTTTGCTTCGGTGGAGCAGCAGCGGCGGCTGTTCGAAACTGCTCCGAGCGAGCACGACCGGCAATCCCTTTGCCGCGTGGTGACCGAAGAGATGCGCCACGGGTGGCAGATGTGTCACCTGCTGATGCATCATTTCGGATATAGCGGGCGCGTTGAAGCGCAGAAAATGCTCGAACGGCGCGCGTTCGATCAGAAGCGCTTGCTGGGCGCGTTCAATCAAGACGTGAACAACTGGCTGGACTTTTTTGTGTACACCGATTTTGTAGACCGAGACGGAAAATACCAGCTGACCATGTTGAGCTTTTCCGGTTTTGCGCCGCTGGCCCAATCGATGATCCCGATGTTGAAGGAAGAATCTTTCCATTTGGGCACGGGGCAAGACGGGATCAAGCGCATCGTGAAAGCCGGGGTGATTCCGCTGCGGATCATCCAGAAATATGTGAACAAATGGATCCCGGTGAGCCTGGATCTTTTCGGAGTGGATCGGTCCAGTTCGGCGCATTGGTTCTATGTGTGGGGATTGAAGGGGCGGTATGACGAACCTACCGCGCAGGCCGAAGCGAACCTGGAACGCATGAACGAACACAGCCGCGAGCTATACCGGCAGGAATGCATCAAACTGGTGGACATGATCAACAAGAACGTAGGCGCGGGACAAGAGAAACTTTACGTGCCTGACGTGAAGTTCAACCGGCACATTGGCGAGTATGCGAACAAACCGTATAGTGTTACCGGCGAATTGCTGAGCGAAAAGGCCTACGAGGAACATTTGAAGGAAATGCTGCCGCAGCCCGAGGACCTGGTGATGGTGAATGAAATCCAGTCGTTCGAGAAACAGTGGATTTCGCCTAAGGGCTCGATTCAGTAACGCCAGCCACAAATCTTCAGGTTGCCATTTTTCACATAGACTTTAACCGATTACACAATTGAGCTGAGGAGCGAAATGAGCGAACTGGAAATCTTGCCGCGCGAAGTGAAACAACGGTTGGATCGAGGGGAAAAGTTGGTGCTGGTGGATGTGCGCGAGCCGCACGAACATGCTATCTGCCACATCGAAGGAGCGGTATTGATTCCGATGCGCTCGACTCCCGCGAACTTACAGCAGTTGGACCTGGATGAGGACGTAATCTGTTTTTGCCACCACGGGATGCGTAGCCTGGATGTAGCGAACTGGCTTCGCGGGCAAGGGGTAAAATCAGCTAAGTCTATGTCCGGCGGGATCGATCGCTGGTCGGTAGAGATTGATCCGGCCGTGCCGCGCTACTGAGTTAATGAATCGGGAGAAGAAATGGCCGCTGCGAAAATCGCGTTCTATCAAAAACCCACATGTACCACCTGCCGCAAAGCCAAGGCCGTTCTGGAAGAATTGAAGCTGGAATTCACGACGCGGGACTTGGATAAGGAACGACTGAGCGAATCCGAGTTGGATCAATTGATCGGAGGCCGCGACTATAAGGGCTTCCTCAACGCGCGAAACGAACTGTATCGCACGCGAAACATGGCTGAGCAGCCGCCTAGCCGCGCCGAGGCGCTGAAGTTGATAGCCAAGGAGCCCAACCTGATTCGAAGGCCGCTGCTCATTTCCGGATCGCAGATCATCGTCGGCTTTGACGAACCGGCTTACCGCAAATTGCGCAAATAGCCTTCTGACTTAGGGAGAGTTGTTTGGAAGTGAAAACCATCGCCGTTATTGGCGCGGGCACCATGGGACGCGGCATCGCCTATGCGGCCGCCCTTGGCGGATTTCCGACGATACTCGAGGATGTGAACGATTCGGTGCTGGCCAAGGCGATAGCCTGGATTCATGAGGCGTTCGATGAAGGCGTGAAACGCGGAAAGGTGGAAACTGGTGTTCGTGATGCGGCGCTGTCGCGAATCACGTGTTCCCGTGTTCTGAACGAGGCGATTCGGGAGGCCGATCTAGTGATCGAGGCGGTTCCCGAAGAAATGGGAATGAAGCTGGAGGTTTTCGCTGCTTGCGATAAATTAGGCAAAGCCGGGGCCATTTTCGCCAGCAATACTTCTTCCTTGTCGATCGCCAGTTTCACCGAAATGCTGAACGTTCGAGAGCGATGTATCGGGATGCATTTCTTCAATCCAGTGCCGAAGATGCGGCTGGTGGAAATTATTCGAACGCCACACACATCCGAGGAAACCGTGGCTGAGTGTGTGGCCGCAGCGCACCGAATGCACAAGGAAACCGTAATTGCCAAGGAGGCACCGGGATTCCTCACGTCACGGATCAACGCCCTGATTGGAAACGAAGCGTTTGCGATGCTGGAGGCGGGAATTGCTTCCGCTGGGGATATTGATAAGGCCATCAAACTGGGGCTGAATCATCCTATGGGGCCGTTTGAAATGGTGGACCTTGTGGGGCTGGATGTACGGCTGAAAATTCTGGAATACCTGCACCAGACCTTGGGCGAAAAATACCGGCCTAGCGCGCTGCTGAAGAAGTATGTGGAAGAAGGGCGGCTGGGGCGCAAGAGTGGCCGTGGCGTGTATGATTACACGCATCACGATCCGCACCACGGGAAAACATAGGCCCGCTCCGGCTGGAAAGCGAATGATGAAACCTCTGAAAGAACGTATTGTGATTCAGCAAGGCGATATCACCGACATGGATGTCGATGCCATCGTAAACGCTGCGAACAACGACCTGATTCTTGGCGCGGGAGTAGCTGGGGCGATCCACCGCAAGGGCGGCGATTCCATCCAAAAGGAGTGCAACGAGATTGGCAGCATTCCAGTGGGATATGCCGCGATCACTGGGGGCGGCAAGCTCAAAGCGCGATATGTGGTTCATGCGGCCAGCATGGGATTGGATGATGTGCCGACAACCGCCAAATCGTTGCGAACTTCGACGGCACACTCCTTGCGGCTGGCCGCGGAGCGCCAGCTAAAAACGATAGCATTTCCAGCGGTGGGCACGGGCGTATCTGGATTTCCGATGGAGGAGTGCGCGCAGATCATGCTCACGGAAACGGCGCAGCATCTGAAGGGCGACACTTCGCTGGAAACGGTTTACTTTGTGCTGTTCGACGAGCGCGCTCGCAGTACATTTCAGCGCGGCTGGGACAAACTACAGAAACTGTTCGGCGCCGAGGCCGCCGGGGCGTGACTCCGCTGGCGGCGCTGCTGGCCGAGCGCATTCGCCGATTTGGTCCCATCACGTTCGCGGAATATATGCGCGAATGCCTGTATCATCCAATCCACGGCTACTATAGCCAACCAGAATCGCGCCACTTTGCGGATTATTACACTAGTGTGGACGTGAATCCGATTTTCGGCCGTTTGCTGGCGCGGCAGTTTTTGGAGATGTGGGAACAACTGGGGCACCCATCTCAGTTTCAGTTGGTGGAAGGCGCGGCGGGAACCGGGCGACTGGCGGGGCAGATCCTGGATTTTGCGCAAGCGAAGCTGCCAGAATTTTACGGGTGTCTCCACTATGTCGCGGTTGAACGCGCTCCTGCGCGTTGCGACCAACTGGCTGGTCGCCTTGCCACGCACATCGCGGGCGGACATTGCCATGGCGCGATTGAAATGCCGGGCAAGATTCCCGTGGGATGCATCTTTTCGAATGAATTGGTGGATGCGCTGCCGATTCATCGCGTTGTGCAGCACGAAGGAGTGCTCCAGGAAATTTTTGTCAGCAGCGATGACACGGGATTTTCCGAAGTGACCATGCCGCTATCCACTTGCGCCATTTCTGAATATTTTGCCGCGCAAGGCATCACCTTGATGGAAGGGCAACAAGCCGAAGCTGGCTTGGAGGCGTGCGATTGGATTCACGAGATGGGGCGGCGATTGGAGCGTGGATTCGTGGTGACAATTGATTACGGCCACGAAGCGACCGACCTGTTCGATGCGCATCATATGGCAGGAACGGTGCTGGCGTATGCGAGTCACCGTGCCAATGAGGATTTTTACGCCGCGCCGGGGCAGCAGGATTTGACGGCTCACGTTAATTTCACAGCGTTACGCCTGTGGGGAGAACGAACGGGGCTCGATACGCTCGGCTTGGCGTCGCAAACGGGCTTCTTGCTTGCACTGGGACAGCGGAACGAGTTTGCGGATTTGTACGACGAAGGCATGAACGAAGTGGAGCGCGTTCGCGGGCGGCTTCAACTGAAAACCTTGATTTTCCCGGAAGGAATGGGCGAGCGATTCCAAGTTTTGATTCAACAGAAGGGGGCAGATCCGGTCAAGCTTACGGGGCTGACGGGGTTTTAGAAGCCGGTAGATCTAATTTCCTTGTAGCTTCTTGAGCGTGGTGACAGCGTTATTGTTCTTGGGATTTAGCTCCAGCGATTTTTGGTAATTCTGGATGGCCAGTTCTTTCTCGCCGCTGTTCATGTAAGCCTCAGCCAGGCTGTCGTAGACGTTCCATGATTCCGGATGCAACTGCACATTGAGTTCAAAAATTTGGATGGAGTCGGAAAGTTTTTTAGCGGATAAGAGCTGATACCCCGCGGAATTGATGGCATCTTCCGAAACATCGCCGCGGAGAAGCGCCGGATGGAATTGCCTGATAGCCGTACTCGCGCCATTTTCGCGGGCAATTTTGGCAAATTGCATAGCAGGTGAATCGTAATGGTCATATTTGATCCATTGCAAAGCGGGCTGCTGTCCACCGATGGCGGTATAGAGAAGGTCCCGCACGATGGAGAGGCCGCTGAATCCATCCATGAACAGGACCACGCCAATTTTCTGTTTTGGATAGGCAACTACGTAGGCTTTGAAGCGGCCGTTGTCGCCCCAATGCCAAAGCGACTCGCCTTGAGCGGTCTGCTGAATGCCGATGCCCAGTCCCCAAAAGAAGTTTTGGAAAGTTCCTTGGGAGCGCGACCGGTACAGTTGGTGCACTCCGGGTCTACCGCGATTTGAGATTTTTCCATTTCCCGGAGCGTGGCAGGTTTCAGGCCGATGCCGTTCAGGAGAGCTTCTACGAACAGGGCATAGTCCCCAGCGGTGGTCTGTAGACTTGAGGCCGCATTGGCTTCTTTCGGCTTCCACTTTTCGCTGGGTTGTCCGGCCGCGTCGTGGGGCAATGCGGTGCGGGAATCAAAATCCGGTCGCCACACGTAACTGCTGCTGGTCATGTGTAGCGGATCAAATACAGCGCCGGTCATATAGTCGTTCAAAGATTTCCCGGTGACCTGCTCCACTACTTTTTGAAGATAGACAAATCCTTCACCCGAATAGCTGAAACGTTCGCCGGGGGTGAAGTGAATGGTTAAGGAATCTCCGTCACCGCGCCAATTCGGAAAGCCGGTCCTATGGCTCAGCACATATCGGGCGGTGATCTTATCGAGGCGCGGATCGCCATCGATGTACGGTTTCGGAAGATACTTGGAAAGCGCCTGGTCTAAATCCAGTTTTCCTTGGTCGACGAGCTTGAGAACGCCATAGGCAAAGACCGGTTTGCTGAGAGAAGCGGCTTCGAAAATGGTCGAGTCCGTAACAGGTTGTGCGCTGCCAGCATCTCGCACACCAAAGGCAGGGAGCCAGTAGGTCTTGCCGTCGCGAATCAAGGCGAGGGACATTCCTGGGACGGCGGCTTGCTTCAGCAGTTCGGGCACTTGTTGTTCCAGGTCTGCGATGGTTTTGCTGTCCGGCTTGTGCAGCGCAGGCGCTTGTTGGTCGGCCGAAGTATCGGCGGGCAAAAGTTGGGGAAGCAGAATTGTGGCAGCCAGTGCGAGGAAGCAAGAAAACAGAAGTCGGCGGGTGTCCATATCGCCCTCTCGGTATTAGACGAGCAGTGCGGCTGCGGGTCATGTAGGCACAGCAACGCGCGAGCACGCCCAATGCAGTAATACGGGTGGGAGATTGGATTAGTTCCGCGGGCGGCTATGGATTCGGGCGCTTGAGGGTGGGTTTGTCGCCACTACTGGGTTCGGAAAGGTCGACTTTTCCCTTGCTGTTGTCTGGCGCGTTCTCGTTTGCCGGATTATTGGAGACGGCCACGGTTTGACCTTCGGTGTAAGGCTTTTTGATCAAGGCTTCGGCGTATGCCTGGGCATTGCCGGTATTGTCGTTGGTCTGGCGCGCTTTGTCGTACTCATGGAGCGCTCGTTCGCGCTGGCCAAGCAGGTCGAAGATCTTGCCTAGATAAATGTGGCTCCAGACTTCCGTCCACTTCTCTGAGGGCTCGGGCACGGCCGCCAAGGCTTCACGAAATGCGTTCGCCGACGCCTGATAGTTCTTCTGATAAAAGAACGCCTCGCCCATGCGGAAATTCGCCAGGGAACGGTTGGGCTGAATGGTCAGGGCGCGTTGATACTGCTGAACGGCCTCGTAGAACTTGCCCACCTCGGCCAATTCTTCGCCACGGGCGATGGCGGCGCGAGCGCGCAAAGCAGGAGTACTTTTCAGGACGGTATTGTTGGGATCGATATGGATGCCGCCGGGCTTGGGCCTGCCGAAGGTCTCCACAATGAAGGGGGACTCCGTGCCTACTACATCGATGATTTTGGTTTCAGGATTGCCTTCGGTGTCGATGCGCATCTGAACGGGCATGCTAAATGTGTCGATGGGCTGTTTAACCTTGCCGATAATGCGGAAACCCTTGCGGGTACGATAGACGACGAAGTCCAAGGTAAATTCGGGAATGCCGGTGGAGTTCAGCCACTGTGCAAAGAAGCTTTGCAGATTGGGGGGCGGGTTGCCTTGTTTGGCGGTGGAATTGGCCTGGGCAACAGCGATGTTTTCGAAATCGGCGATGGTGGCGGTTTTACCTTGATACTTCGAATAGAATTGCCGCAGCACGGTCTTGAACGCGGCGTCACCCATTTCCGCTCGAATCATGTGAAACAGCATCGCTCCTTTGTTCATCACCACGGAGCGGTATTCAGGAGTGTAGGGAATAAGCCGGGCGGACTGGGCCACGGGCGCGGAATTGTCGAACATCAGCGCACCCACTGCAAATTCATCAATCGCGCGCAGGCCGGCTTCCTTGCCGATGGCTTGTTCGGCGTAGAGTTCCTCGGAATATTGTGTCAGCCCGTCGCTGATCCACACGTCAGAGGTGCTGGCGGGGAGCACCTGATTGCCCCACCATTGTTGGGCGACGAGCTTGCTCAGAATACGGTCGGAGGATTTGGGATCCCACAAATGTCGCGCGAGCATGACCACGCCGGGACCAGCAAAATCGCGAACCGTGCCGTCGGGCAATTCCACTACGGTCAAGTCGGGATCGGGCAACTCGCCAAACATATCGGCGAAAATGATTTCCTGGTGGGCTACTACGTTGGCGAATTCCTGAGCTTTGGCCGAATCGGTCGGAGCCGCATAGACGGCCACGTTAATTCCTTCCGCCTGTTTGGGATTGAGCTGCAGCGGACCGATAACGAACGAGCCATAGGGCTCCGGACGATCGCAGTGGAAGGTGTACATCAGGCGCTTGCCTTCGGCAGGGGAGCGTTGCGGCATCGGCTGAGGCGCGTCTGCTTTGCCGGTTCCCACCGCGGCTACGTTTTCTGGAACGTTTAATTTGAAGGTCCCGGTGTAGCGGTTGGAAGGATAGTTGGTCAGGGGAAACCAGCGAGAGGGAAGCAGCAGATAAGACCAATCCTTGTTCACCGAGGCCATGCGGACGTTCGGTACCGGGCTGTTTTCTTCGTTGGCGAGCAGACCACCGTAGCTGAAAGTGAGCGTCACCGCTTGACCGGCCGGCACCGGAGAGGCCAAGGTGATTTCCACGTACATGGGGTTCTGAGGCTCGCGTTGAAACTGGAGAGTCTTTCCGTCTGGGCCTTTAATCTCGCGTATTTCCAGATTTTCGTGGAGTTCGACGCGCACCAGTTGCGAAACTTCCTGCGACCGGAATTCCACCTTAGCTACGGCGTTGATGCCCTGCGCTACGGTGTCGACGTACGCGGAAACCTCGTATTTGTCTGCAAGGAAACTGGGGCCTTGTTGCACCGCACCTTGCTGCGCCGGAGACTGCTGTATTGGAGCCTGTGGCGCCTGCGCATAGGAGGTACCAACGCAAAGGGAAGCGAGCATGAGGATAACTGGGGCGCGTAAGGCGCCGGTGCATTGGCGAAGCGTCATCGACATCGTTTCACGTCCATTCACGGGGGAACCCTATATAGGATAACAAGGGCTCAGGAATCGTTGCCAGCGCCCCGGGGCAGTAAGCCGGCGATGATGTCCGCGGCGTGCTCGACGGCGCCGGGGGGGCCCAGTCTATTTCGTACTTCGGCCAATGCTGCTCGCATGGTACTGCGCGCGTTAGGGTCTCGTAAAAGGTGTACAACCTCCGCGGCCACACGTTCGGGGGTGAAATCGTCTTGAACCAGTTCGGGGACGACCTTCTTTTCGGCGACCAGATTAACCATGGCGAAATAGGGGGTTCGCACCAGGGGCTTGGCCAAGGTGGCGGTTAGCGGCGAAACGCGATAGACGACCACCATCGGCGCATCAAGCAAGGCGGCTTCCACGGTGGCGGTTCCGCTGGAGACGATAGCGGCATCGGCGGCGGCCAAGGCGTTGTAGGTCTCTCCCTCGACGAAACAGACTTTCAAGCCATGGGGCCATCCGGACTTCAGCAGGGTTAGATCTTTCGGGTGAGCAGCGGCAACTACGAATTGCACCGGGATTCTTGCGTAGATGCGCGCACAGGCGTCTTGCAGCACGGGGAGGTGATGCTGCAACTCCGCGCTTCGGCTACCTGGGAGCACAGTGACCAGCGGACGGCCGGGCGGCAGAGCATGGGCCTCGCAGAACTGCTTGCGATCCTTGGTGGCGTGTACGGTGCCCACTAGCGGATGGCCGATGAACTCGGTGGACACGCCGGCATTGCGGAAGAATTCCAATTCGAAGGGGAAGATGCACAGGGCCTTTTCAAAGCGGCGGCGGATCAAGTTTGCTCTCCATGGCCGCCAGGCCCAGAATTGCGGACAGACGTAATAGACATTGCGGATGCTTTTGGATTGCAGTTTTCTGGCTAAGCGTAGGTGAAACCCCGGGAAATCCGTGAGAATCGCCAAAGGCGGCTTGCGCTTATCGGCTTCGGCAACGATGCGGTCCATGGCCTTCACCAGCGAGGGCAGATGTTTCAGAATTTCGGTGACGCCGACGACGGCGACTTCCTCGTAATCGGCGATAAGTTCCACACCCGCGGCCTGCATGTGCGGCCCACCCATGCCGAAAATCTGAAGATTCCGGCGAGCCTGCAAGGCCGTGGCGAGCTGCGCGGCGTACATGTCTCCGGACGCTTCACCGGCAGAGAGAAGTAGAGGGATCGGTGGCATTGCCAAGGAATTGTCTAGTCTGTTGCGGGCAAAGGCGCGGGCACCGCGGACGTACCCGCTGCGTGGACACCGTTGCCATTGTGCAATTCCTGTTCCTTATACTGAAGCTGATACAGGCGGAAGTAAATGCCGCGTTGGGCGAGCAATTCCTGGTGAGCGCCCTCTTCGCGCAGACGGCCTTTGTGGAACACCAGAATTCGATCGGCGTGCTGAATGGTACTGAGGCGGTGAGCGATAACCAGAGAAGTGCGACCGGAGAGCAGCCGGCCGAGCGCTTCGCGAATCTGCAATTCAGTTTTGGTATCCACGCTGGAGGTGGCTTCGTCCAGAATGAGGAACTGCGGATTGTGGGCCAATGCTCGCGCGAAACTAATCAACTGGCGCTGTCCGACGGAAAGCGTGGACCCGCGCTCATTCACTTCGGTCGTCACGCCCTCGGGCAGCGTGCGGATGTAGTCGCCGAGGCCAACTTCGTCGAGGGCACGCTCCACGTCTCCGCGGGTAATGCCGGGAGTACCTAAACGAACGTTGGTCTCAATCGTGCCAGAAAACAGGAAGGGATCCTGGAGTACGATTCCGAATTGCTTGCGCAATTCCTGTACGTCAAGAAATCGAATATCGATTCCGTCGACCAGGATGTGGCCGCGCCGGATATCGTAGAAGCGCAGAAGCAGGGAGATCAGCGTGGTTTTGCCGGCTCCCGTATGCCCCACGATCGCAAAGGTCTGACCGGGAGCAATGCGGAAGGATACGTCACGAAGCACCCAATCTTCCTCGGCGGGCTCGGGGACATTCTTGTAACTGAACCACACATTGCGGAACTCAATTTCGCCGCAGGGCGAGAGCAGTTTTTCGGCATTGGGATTGGAATCGATGGTGATCGGTTCGTCCAGCAACTTAAAGATGCGCTCGGACGCGGCCATGGCCGACTGAAGAATATTGAATTTTTCGCTCAAGTCTTGAATGGGGCGAAAGAACCGTTGAGCGTACATGGTGAACGCCGTCAATACGCCCAGGGTGAGGGTTCCGGACAAGGCGCGCAGGCCGCCGGCCCAGTAGATCAGCGCGATGGTGGCAAAGTTCAGGAACTCCACAGCGGGATAAAACAAGGCGTAGGCCAGGATAGCGTCGCGCCAGGCCAGCATGTTGTCCTTGTTACGCTTGGCGAATTCCTGGCGAGCCTTGCGTTCGCGATTAAATAGCTGAACCACGCTCATGCCGGAAATATATTCCTGGAGGAACGCATTGATGCGAGCTATCGCGGTGCGAATTTTGCGGTTGGCTTCACGCACATACTTTCGAAACACCATGGTAACGATGAAGATGAAGGGCAGCACGGCGAGGGCATCCAGAGCCAGCCGTCGATCGATGGTGAACAGTAAAATGGCCATGACTGCGAGAAGGAAGAAATCATTGATCATGGTGACCACGCCAGCGGCGAACAGGTCGTTCAGCGCGTCGACGTCGGTGGTTACCCGGGTCATCAGGCGGCCGACGGGATTGCGGTCGAAATAGCTCATGGGCAAGCGCTGCAGGCGGCCGAAAATTTCGGCGCGCATGTCGTACATGGTCTCCTGTCCGACGCGCTGCATGATGCGGATCTGGATGTATTGGGCGAGAAAATCGAAGGCCAGCACGAACAAATAAATCACGCTGATAATCACCAAACCGTGTTTGGCCTGAGTAATGCCGATTCTGTGGGCGGCGCCCGGAACCAGAAATTTGTCGATGGCCCTGCCAAATAGCGCCGGTGGCGCAAGTTCCAGAGGAGTGACCACGGCCACCAGGGCAAGCGCAAATACGACGCGCCACTTGTACGGGGCCATGTACCGCAGCAGGCGCTGCATAAGGTGCGAATCGTATGCCTTGCCGAGAGCTTCTTCTTCGTGAATCGTGCTCATGCCCGCTCGAGTTCTTCTTCCAGCAACTGCTTCTGATACAGGTCGGCGTAATATCCGCCGCGCATCAGCAATTCGTCATGGGTCCCGGATTCGATGATGGCTCCATCTTTGACTACCACGATGTGGTCCGCATCGCGGACGGTCGAGGTGCGATGGGCGATCAGAATGGTGGTGCGCCCGCGCATGATACTGCGCAGCCGGCTGAGAATTTTTTCTTCCGTCTGAGTGTCCACGGCAGAAAGAGAATCGTCGAGAATCAGAATGCGAGGATCGCGAATAACCGCACGGGCGATGGCGGAACGCTGTTTTTGTCCGCCGGACAAAGTGATGCCGCGCTCGCCGACCATGGTCTGGTAACCATTGGCGAACTCCTGGACATCCGCATGCAAATTCGCGATGTGGGCGGCTTCCAGGACCTGGGGCTCTTCATGTTCTTCCAGGCCGAAAGCGATGTTCTCGCGCACGGTCTCGCTGAAGAGATAGGTATCCTGCGGAACATACCCAATGGCGCGGCGCAGCGTTTCGAGAGGCCACTCGCGGATCGGCCGTCCATCAATCAATAGCTGACCATCCGGAGCTTCCCAGAGCCGGGCAACCAGTGCGGCCAAGGTGGTCTTACCGCTCCCGGTGGGCCCGACAATCGCCAAAGTGGACCCCGCGGGGATTTTCAGATTGATATTTCGAAGAACCGGCCGGGATTCCGCGCCATGTCCGTTCGCGCTGCCGTTTCCGTCACCCGAAATGGCGGTAGGGTACGCAAAATTCAAATTGCGGAACTCAATTTCGCCACTGACGGGGGTGCCCTGTGGAATTTTTGCGTTGCGGTCGTCGATTTGGGGCTTGGCGGTCAAGATGTAGTTCAAGCGGCCCATGGAAGCAGCGCCGCGCTGAAAAATGTTGGTGACCCAGCCGAGGGCAATCATGGGCCAGACCAGAAAGCTCAGGTAGGTGTTAAAGGTGATGAGCGAGCCCAGGGACATGGTGCCATTCAGAAAACGATAACCGCCCTGCCAAAGCACGATCAGAAAAGTGGTTCCGATCATAGCCTGGAGCGAAGGCATGAACATACTCCACATGCGAATCAATTTTACGTTCTTGGCAACATAATCGCGATTGGGCTCGTCGAAACCACGAATTTCCGCTTGTTCCTGGGCGTAGGCACGAATGACGCGCACACCGGAAAGATTCTCCTGAACTTTTGCGGAGAGGGTGGCCAGAGCGGCCTGAATGGTTTCGTACAACTCATGAATGACTTTTCCGAAATACCAAACGGCGCAGGCGACCACCGGAACCGGCAACAGAACCCACAGGGTCAGGGATTTCGACAAGATGACCATGACCGATATAGAAAGCACCATGGTGACCAGGGTGGTGCCGCTATACATGATCCCGGGTCCTAACACCATGCGCACGGAATTCAGGTCATTGGTGGCGCGGGACATCAATTCGCCAGTGCGATTCCGAACGTAAAACTCCGGCTCCATCACCAACAAGCGATCGAGGAGGTCGTTGCGAATATCGAATTCAATGTCGCGGGAAAGCCCAATCAGAATCCAGCGGGTGCTGAACGACATCACACCTTTCAGGGTGATGCACGCGACCAGAATTAAACAATAAACCAAGATGGTATGGCGGCTATGCGGCTGATAGTAGGGCACCAGACCGCTCAGCCAATTTAGCGGCGCCACGTCGTGCGCGCCATGTGTCGCCAATTCGAACGGCCGGCTGCTTCCGGCGAGCGTGTCTGTGATGATGCCGGTAGCCAGCGGCACGATGTTGCCGATCAAGCCCATGATCACCAGCGTCAACAAGCCCAGAGCGATCGCACCCTTATAGCGTCCGAGATAAGGCAGCAACCCGCGCAGGTTTTTGGCCGCAGAAGTCTTTTGAGCGGGCTTCGCCCGTGGTCCTGCGGGCCGAGTTGTGGCCTTAGCGGTCATCGCAAGGAGGACCTTGGACTGCCGATGGAAGGAGACTCGTTCATGAAATGCTGGTAAGAGAGATCCATGGACTGATAACGCTTGGTCTCCGGATTCCACCGGACGGCGATCGGAAGGGTTTTCTCATTGCTGCCTTGCTTCACAGGAGTGATATAGAGAGACATGCCTTTGTCCGCGCTGTTTTCGTACTGCAATTTCCATCCGGTCACGGGCTGTAGCGGTGTCAAAGCCAGGTACCCTTTCTGATTCTTCAGATATTCGTCGGCGCGAAACAACTCGGTCCATTTGCCCTCTTCGTCTTCCGCAATGACCGCCCGGGTCACCACCGTGCCGGCCACTGTGCTTTTCGGCGTATTAGGTACGACGTTGGCCGCCAGCATTTGTTGCTTACCATTCTTGGCTAAATCCCCATAGAGCAAGACTTGCGCATCGCTGCCCAACAAGGCTCGCGCCGCGTCCTGGACATTCTCTGGAATGGCGGGCTCCGCGGGCTTCTGGGCTTCGGGAGCTGGCTTTGGCGGCTCAGAGCCACAGCCGGCGAGGAGCAGGCTGAGAGCGACGAGCGCCGGACTACACCACCCGCGGGATCGTCGTGCGGGCCTATCCGGCCGCGGTTTTGGCCGGGACGGAGCAGTTTGCGAAGGCATCGATAACGCTACGAGGGAGCGAATCATCCAGGTCCTTTCTAATAGACGTGCTGGACTGCAAGCGTTCGGTACCAGAAACACCGATCCTTTTACTCCTTCTTCGACTACAGGCTGGGAGCTGCCAGGGTTATTTCCACCACCCGGCCTGGCTGGCCGTCTTTTTCCCGGGTGCACAACACTTCCATAACCTGTGGCACATCGGGGCCTGCCCAGTCGAAGGCGTAATACCATAATTCTAACGGCTGGCCGTTGCGGGTGCTAGGACTCTTCGAATCAGGCGGACCATAAAGCTGAAGCACCTTTGTGGTGGGATCCCAGATGTGCAGACCGTGGCCGGTTCTCCATTTCGGGGGAACCGGGTGGCAGTCCACAGTTGACCCGTTTTGTGGTTGCAGCAAAGTAGCCCGAAGTTCCTGAATTTTGCCGTTACGGTCTAACTCAATCGTGAGCGACTGGTTATTACATACGTCTCGCCATAGAAGCTGACCGTCGTCGTCTTTCTTTGAGGAACTGGTTTTTCCATAGAGTTGGAGCGCCCGGTTGCCTGAGTCTCGGCCGGGTCGTAAACCTGCGAGGGTAAACTCGTTTGCGAGGTGCGCTGAGTCGGTTTTCGCAGCGTTCTTGGGTTGGATGGTTTGCGCAGTGGCGAAGCTGGCAGCGACGCAGAGTCCACAGAGCACACGTTTCAGAACGGGGCCGCAACAAAGGCGCACCAAAGAGTTAGCGTTGCGCCAGGATCGCATCCAGTCGGGCCTCAAAATTGTCTTCCCCTTCGCTCCACAGTTCGCTGCGGTCCACCGGCAGAGCTGCCTCTACACTTTCCACCCAGCCGAACAGTTTTTGGATGTTTTCTCGGGTCTTCTGGTGATACAGCTTCAGGTTCTCAGGATTGGCCATCCAGCTCCGGAAGGTTTTTTCGAGGGGGTGGTCGGAACTTTCGAAAGGGTTTTTCGCGGCAGCGGGAGCCAGCAGTCCCGCGTGCCCGGTGAAGAAATGTTCAAAGCCGAGGTCGGCGTGAAAGTGGCCTTCGGTGGTGGCCAACCCGCCGTCATAGGCCTTGCCCTGACAGGTCAGTACCAGAGGCTCCGGGCCTAATTTCCATTGGAGCTTCTCCATATCGAGGCTCCACAAATCCCAGCTCGCCTGCACGATGAAGGCAGTGTCCTGGTTGACGTGTTGGGCGGCGAGGGCGGCAATTTCGGCGGGGCCCAAGGTGCCTTCCTTCAGATCCCATTCCTCCACGGGCAGTTCACCAGTGCCAACCGCTTGCACGATGAGTTGCTGAAAATTGCCGGGCCCTTCAGAAACAGGAGCGGTGGTGAGGAATCGCGCGAATTCCGGAATCATGGTTTGCTCGGAAAAGTCGCGGGTCCAAACGCGCAGGTAAGCTCGATTCGCCATAGCCGAGTTCCGAGTATACAAGCGTCGCGGAATATCCACTAACGGGGAATACCGTGTAGAGACGCCGGAATCGGGATTACTTCTTTTCCGGCTTGTCGAAACCCATGGCGATTTGCTGCAGGCGTTCGCGCAGGGTGTCGCCGAATTTCGCGAAGACCTCGCTGGTGGCTTCGCGGAGCCGTTCTTCGGCGGTTGCTGCGATCTTGCTGATTACATCCCGGGATTGGTGATCGAGTGTGGCCACGGTAGCTACCATCCATGAATTGGAAATGTTTTCCAGCCGCGCGCGGTATTGCTCGGCCCCTTCGTTGCTCAGGCGGCCCAGCGTGCCCTGCATCTCTTTTATGTTTGTGTCATTCATCTTTTTCCAGGAATCCCACAACTGGGAGAATCCAGCTTCCACTTTTTCGCGCGCTTCGGTGGCGCCACGACCGACTGCCTCGCTCATGTCCGTGTGGAAACGGCGCAGAAACTCTTCCTGTTGCGACGTAAGCTTGTGACTGAAGTCCATGCGGGCGGCATCCAGACGCTCGCGCGACTCTTCCAGCGAACGATTGGTCAGTTCGTTGAATCCTTCCAGTTCCTGACGCGCATTGCGCTGAATTTCGTCGGTGAACGCGGCGGAAGTGGTGTCGGCGGCCTCGGCAAAAAGCATGCGAACCCGTTCGAAAGATTCGTGCACGGCCTCGTCGAGTTGTTGGCGAGTCTGCCCCAGGAAGCTGCGGCTGGTGCTGTTCAGTTCGTTGGCAAATACCCCGGAAACTTCACCGGCTTTTTCGCGTAGCTGTTTGCCGGCGTCATCCAACAGCTTTTCGCTGAGATTCTGCAATTGCGTTTGAGTTTTCTTCTCGTACCACTCGGCGGATTTGTACAGCTCTTCCATGGAATGGTGCTTCAGGTCGGAAGCCTTGTTTTCCATGTCTTCCAACTGGCGGGCGGTGATGGCGGCGGAGGACTCGTTCAGCACTTGCTCGACCGTGCCAAGATTTTCACGGAAGCGGGCCAGCGATTCGGCGAAGGCATCGTCGGCGACGCCGCGAATGCGATCCTGTTGCATGGTCATCGCCGCGTCGAGCAAGGAACGCCCACCCGCCAAGCGCTGAATGGCGTCGTCGGTGCGTTGAATATGCGGAGCCACCATGGACTGAATTTGCTGGTCGAACTTTTCCAGCGACTCGCTGTTGGCGGCTTCAAAACTGCTGCGAATCCGCGAATGGATTTCTTCGAAGAGTGTTTCCGAGCGGCGGTGCAGTTCATTGCGGTGCAGGGTCACTACATCGTCCAGTTGCGATTGGAAACCGTTGATCGTTTGTTCCTGAACGGTTTGGATGCGCGCCGGTAGCTGTTCCAGGCGTTCGGTGGCCTCCTTGGCCTGCGCCAAAGCTTGTTCCAGCCGTCTCGCCTGAGCTTCCAAGGATTCCCGCAGAGAGCCGCCCTGTTTCGAGGCTTCTTCCTCAAGCTGCTTTCGCAGTTCTTGTGCGTGGTGTTTCAGTTTTTCCGCCGCTTTTTCCTGGGCAGTGCTGAATCCTTGCTCCAATTGATCCTGCCAGCGGCTTTGCGCCGCTTGCACTTCCTGGGTGAGTTGGTCGCGCAACGCATGTTGAGCTTCGGCTTGAGCGGCGGCGGCCTGCTGCTTCATTTCGGCGATCGCGGCATTTAGAGTTTCGCGATAAGAGCCGGCCGATTCCTCGCGCTGACGAGCCACTTCCAAGGCATTGGTGACCACCGCGGCCAAACGAGCGGAAACTTCGTGCTCGGCGGTTTCTGCTTGCGTCCGCAACCTCGCAGCGGCTTCGTCCGCCTGGGCGCACAGTGTCTGCAGCGCTTCTTGGGCACCGGCAAGCTGCTTTTCATGCTCAGCGCGTTGAGCGGCACCTTCTTTTGCCAGTTGCTCGGTCAATTGATGGGTCAGTTGTTCCAGTTGAGGAGCGAGCCAGCGAGGCAATTCATTCTTTAGAGCTTCCGCGGCTTCCGTTTGAGCCGTGCGAATCTGTGTTTCGCTCTGCTGATGAATGGTTCCCACAGCCTGAGCGGTCTCTCGGGAAAGCTCTTCGCGGAACTTGGCAAATTTTTGTTCCCACTGGTCGAAGGCGACTTGGCGTTCCGCTTCGACAGCGTGCGCCGCTTCTTCTTTAGCCGCCGCATGAATTTGCTGACGAGCTTCCGCGAGCAATCGGGCCACCTGCCGCGCGAGTTGCATGGAAGCATCCGTAGTGCTCGCCGGGGCAGGGAAGACTCGCACGTTATCCGTGGCGGGGCCTGCTGCTGCAGGCTCTTCACTGGGCAGGGAAATGTCGATCGGAGTTGCCGGCAATGGAGAGCCGCTGGCGTCCGCCGGGGCCAGCGCGTTGGGCAAGAACGCGCCCTCCTCGGGAAACGAGAACCAATCTTCCGGCGGAAAGCCGATGCCCCAGACGTTTCCCGCCGATTCCAATTCCAAAGCCACCTGAAACAGCTGCCGCACGGTGCGCGGTCGCTGAATCCATGCCACTTTACCCCGGACCCGACGGGGCGCGTGTCCCGGCTCGGAATGCGGCACTTCCAGATTGACCCACATATTTTTCAGAACGTAATGCTTGGATTGATAGCGGCAGCCGTGGCAGTTGATGATCAATGTGGAGGTGCGCTCACTGAAGGGGCGCCCCAACGCATCGACACCGGTCACGACCAACGGCACCGCCTGGACAATGCGCGTGCTCCGCCTTTTGCGCAATTCCGTGCTTGCGTTCACAGCGCCTTCGGTCATGTCTTCGCTCTCATCCGCAAAGTGGGGGCCTTCGTCCTCGTTCCGCATGGTCGCCGTTTACCTTGGCTCTATGGCCTGTAAGTTTCGCGCCTCTAGTGCTTCTTGAGAGGCAAGCCCTCAGAACTGTCAATCTGATGTGTTCCGGTTAGGAACGACCACAATTCCTTGGCGACCCACACTGGCCCTACTAATAGGTACACTGGACCTTGGAAAAACGCCGGCTTGTTGCCTTCGATTCTGTGCCCCAGGAACAACAGCACCCAGCCTCCAACGAAGCAGGCCAGACCCGCTTTCCAGTGCAACGGAAGCAGCAGGATGATTCCCGCGAAAATGAGCGGGATGCCGATGCCATGCAGCAGCTTGTTCCACCCTGAACTGTGTTCGTGGTCATACTGATTCATGTAGTGCGCTAAACCGGGCAAAGCGCACCTCCTGCCCCAGTTTCTGCGGAAACTGGCAACGATTGGCGGGGACGGCCACCGTGGAATTGGACTTTAACCTGATTCATTCCATTTGCCTAGAGAGCAATCATCCTGTACGTACTAGAGCACGTACTAGGTCGTTTTTCCCACAGGTTTTCCATGGTGGCTGTGAAAAAGCCCCGAAAACGTGCACCGGGGCGAGAGTTGCGGCTGCGTTTCTGTTTCCTGCGCCATACAAATGACCGCTACAAATCCCGCCTTCCCTCCATGGCTTTCAGCATGGTGACTTCATCGGCGTACTCTAAATCCGCGCCGACCGGAATACCTACGCCGATGCGGGTAACGCGAACGCCGAGGGGCTTCAATAATTTCGAAAGATACACTGCGGTGGCTTCGCCTTCGGCGGTGGGATTTGTGGCGATAATAATTTCTTCGACTGCGCCGCCTTTCAAGCGCTCGATCAGCGGTTTGATGTTCAATTGTTCGGGGCCACGTCCTTGCAGTGGAGAGAGGGAACCGCCCAAGACGTGATACATCCCGCTATAGGTGCGAGTTTTTTCGATGGCCAGGATGTTGTGCGGCTCCTCGACTACGCAGATGGTCCGTTTGTTGCGCGTCGGACCGACGCAATACAGGCACGGATCCGTGTCGGTGATGTTCTGGCACACCGAGCAGGTGCGGATCTTCTCTTTCGCGTCGCGAATCGCGTCCGCCAGGCCTAACGCATCCTCGGGGGAAATCCGCAGAAGATAGAAAGCCAGACGTTGCGCGGTTTTTTGGCCGATTCCGGGCAGGTGCTTGAGTTCGTCGATCAGTCGTTCCACAGGAGCAGCAAAATCAGGCATGCCCCTTGTGTAGCACAAGGCCAGTCACCGACGCAAACGAGCGCGGTTGGGTATGGATATTTTCGGGTTGATTCGTTAGGAAACTAAAACAGTCCGGGGATTTTTCCGGCGAGCCCGCCAAGACCGGGCAGGCCACCGGCAAGGCTTTTCATTTGATTGGCGAGTTCTTCGTCGACGCGGCGCGAGGCTTCATTGACCGCTGCGCGTACCAAGTCCTGCAGCATTTCCTGATCTTTGCTGGCAAACACATCCGGCTCGATCTTTACGTTCAGCACTTGCTTCTGGCCGTTCATCTTCACGGTGACCATGCCGCCGCCCGCGGACGCTTCCACATTGACGGAATTCACCTGGCGCTGCAGATCTTCCTGAACCTGACGCAGCCGCGAGAGCATCTGTTGGAGAGCGTTGACTTCCATATTCATTGCATGCCTCCTTTGCTTACTCGCCGGTGCGCCGCCGCACCTCGGAAATTCTTCCGCCAAATCGTTGTAGCATCGATTTCACCATCGGATCTTTCTCAAACTGCGCTCGCATTTCTTGAGTAGTAGCAGCACGCGCCGCACTTGCATCGTCTGCTGCTCTGCTTTCAAGCTTAGCACAGACACGCACGGAGCGCGCCAGCACCTTGCTCGATGAGGCACGGATCTTTTCTAATGTTTCTCTCCCTTCCACTAATCCGGCAAACGCGCTTTCTTCCGGCGGAAAATAAATTCGCAGTTCGCTGCCTTCCAATTCCCAACGCGAGGCGTGCTCGAGCAATTCGCCTACGAATTTTTGTTGTGACTGAATGGCGGATTTAATTTCGAGCACTTGCTCGGCGGTTAGCCCTGTGGCCGTCACGGTTGCTTTCGGAATTTCCCCGGACGCTGCGACTGTTTGTGGCTCGGCAGGCTCGCGCGCAGGAGCTGCAGCCGCGGCAGTGGTCGAGCCGTAGGTAGCTGGCGAAGCGGTGGGTTTCGAATCGCTCTGTGAATCGCCGGCGTAGCGGGGTGCTTCTGCTTCCGCACGCGTGGACGTCGCGAAGGAATAAGGCGCACTTTCCTTCACGGGGCGAGGCGCGTATTCGGCGCTGGCTTTTGTAGGGGCGCTCACGCCTGCGGTTGCGGTGCGCGAAGAAAACTGCGGAGTGGCGCTGGAGCTTGCACCACGCGGTCCAGATCCGCCACCGGATCGCCCGCCCGCTTCGTTGCTGAGTTCGGCCAGCAATTCTTCCAACGGAGCCAACCGTGCGGCGTTTACCATCCGTAACAATCCCATTTCCAGATGAACGCGAGGATCCATCTCGCGGCGCAGTTGGTTGTCGGTGTCCAATAAAATCTGGAAAAATCGCGTCAAATCTTCTTCGGTGAACAGCGCCGCCGCTTTTGCCAGTCCCGGCCGTTGGTCGGGCGTTGCCGCAATCAAATCAGAATCCGCACCGCAGACTCGCGCAATCAGCAGATTTCTCATGTGCCGGATGGCTTCGCGACAGAAATGTTGGAGGTTGCGGCCTTCGCGTTGGAAACGGTGGACCAGCCCTAAGGCGCGTTCTGCCGAATGTTCAGAAATAGCTTCCACGAGTTCCTGGAGAGCATCCTCGGGCACCACGCCCAGCAATTCGCGCACATCCTTATCCTTGATGTCGTCGCCGCAATAGGCGCGCGCCTGTTCCAGCAGGGAGAGTGCGTCGCGCATGCTGCCCTCGGCCATTCGTGCAATCACGCTCAGCGCACCCTCATCAATTTTCAGGTTCTCCCGGTCGGCGATGAACTTGAGACGGTCGGTGATTTCCGCGAAAGTTAACGCGCGAAAATGAAAATGCTGCGAGCGCGAGCGGATGGTGTCTTCCAGGTCTTCCGGCTGCGTGGTGGCCATCACGAAAATCACGCGATCCGGCGGTTCCTCCAAAGTTTTCAGCAGCGCATTCGAAGCTTCGCCAGTGAGCATATGCGCTTCGTCGAGAATCACCACTTTGTGCCGCGCCGCCGCGGGCGCATAGCGCACCATTTCGCGTAATTCGCGAATCTGGTCGATGCCGCGGTTGGAAGCCGCGTCAATCTCAATCACATCCAGCGAAGTGCCGGCGGTAATTTCCTTGCACGAATCGCACTCGCCGCACGGTTCCGGCGTGGGTCCGTGCACGCAGTTCAACGCTTTCGCCAGGATGCGCGCCGCCGTAGTTTTGCCGACACCACGCGCACCGGAAAAAATGTACGCGTGCGCTACGCGATTATTGCGAATCGCGTTTTTCAGTGTTTCGGTGACATGGCCTTGTCCGACAAGGTCCTCAAAGGTTTGCGGCCGCCATTTGCGTGCAATCACTAGGTAGGTCATACGTGTCTTGCATTTTCAGCGCACGGTGAGAAAAAGTCAAAAGCTCCTTCTAAAGAAGCATTCGTTCGTAGGCCGATAGGTTCAATCACGAATGCGTTTTAGACATTCATTATGTTTTTGCGGGAATGTTGTAGGAAAAGCTAAAGCGCAGAGTGATGGAGGGCTGAGGATACTTGTCGGGTAAATGGATGAATGGACCAGCCTCACGAATAGCCTGCATGCTAGCCGAATCTAGATCGTCCTTTCCCGAGCTGGATACTAGTTTCACGGAATCTTTGGGAATGCTGCCATCTTGCATTATCTGGAATTGAACCGTGTTTCTCCCTTGCTGACCTTTCTGAACGGAGGGCGGCATGTTTGCAAACCAGCTTTTCTTCACGCCTCGGTACACGTCCCGGATATATGAACTGAAATCTGCCATATCCGTGTTGCTCAGTACCTGCATCTCCTGCCGGATTTGTGCATCTTTTGAGGACGAAGTGGTCGCAGGCGAATCGGTGCCCTGCCCCGCTATTGCGCTCTGGAGTATTGGGGTGGTGGGACTCGCGGCGAAAAGGACGAGCAGGAGAAACCGAATTGCAATGCTGAATTCCATAAGAGCTCCTCGGAAGGCAACTCTGGAGCAGCAGCGGGCGACAGGTGCCCGATAAATCGGAACTCGCTATTTCAGATACCTAAGCTCGAGGAACTTCGGAGTCTCCGCGGCACACTTGGCTTACCCGGTACCGTTGCTCCCTTCCGGGCCTGGCGGGGTTCGCGGGACCTCGTTGCACGGAGCCCGAAGTTCCACGTTGCAGCAGTCGTTGAGGTGGCGACTGCAGCGAGAAGTTTAGCACAGGGATTCTGGGCGTCCAATTCGGGGGGGTTGCGAGGGTTGAGATCGAAGAGAGATTCTTTCCGCGAAAGGCGCGGAAAGAGGAAGAGGTCCTCACTTCGTTCGGAATGACGTGGTCTTTTTGGTTGGGAGGCAAGCCGCAGCGGTTGGTGGCTTTGTTGCGACGTTCGCCGATCTAAAGTTCGGCCATTACACAGGCCCTGCGCACGGCAAGTGGGAGGGCGGTGTACGACTAGACACATGGGCTGCGGCGCTTCTCCATTTTTTCGCGTGGTGTCCTACACTCACTTGCGGTTGGAGTTCCTCCCCAACCGCCTTGCGCTGTCCGCAACAGTGGCAAGGTCCGCGCGCCAGCGCTGGTCCTCACCCGGCAGGACCGATACCCCGCGTCATGGGGAATCGCTGCACCCCTGGTGCAAGCAGGAGGAAGTTCCATGAAAGTAGTTCTGTCGCTGATACTCGCTCTGGTGCTGGTGTGCGCTGCCGCGCCACCGACGTACGCCGACCCAGTGCGTCAAGTGTTGCAAGGTACCGAGATTCATCTCACGCTTTTGACTCCCATCAGTACATCGAATTCCAAGGAAGGCGATCCATTCGTGGCCGTATTGGCTCAGCCTGTCGTGTTGGATAGCCGTATTCTGCTTCCGGCGGGCACACGCGTAAACGGGGTCGTCGGCTTGGCACAGAAAGCCAAAAACTTTTCCGCCTTTCGCGGTCAGGCCTACATGACACTGACCTTCAAAACCATCGAAGTGGATAGCAGGCTGGTTCCGGTGCAGATGAGCATTCTGGCGATCGGGCAACCGCGCGTGGATTCCTATAGCAAGCCGCGCAAAGACATGAAAATCGTTGAAGGCGAGGTGCTGCAAGAGAAGCACGATTTCAAGGGCGACGCGATTGGTGTGGCCGTTGGCGGCGGTACCGGGTCGCTGGTTGGCGCAATCTTCAGCAACCTGGGCCGGGGGGTTGGACTCGGATTTGCCGCCGGCGCCGCGTACGTGGTTGTGCGCAAGGGAAAAGAGATCGACCTGCCGGCCAATAGCGGCATGCTCGCGAGGATGGATAACAGCGTAAACGTGCCCACGATCGCGGCGGGCAATGTGCCGGATGCCCCCGAAAACGCGGCTTCGCAATAAGGCGCAACTCAAGTTGACCAGCCCACCGCCCGGTGCCGTATTCGGCCGGGCGGTTTTTCTTCGATAGGTGTAGAAACTGCCGGTTTGCACTGTGACTCGCTCCCCGCCCGAAAGGGACCCCCGCAAACGGGTCATTCCGAGGAAAGCGGGCAACCCCGCTTCGCATCGCGACTCACCAAGAGGGATTCATCGCAGAAAGCGCGATGGAGAAACGTACCTCACTGCGCAGACTCCGTTCGGAATGACGAGGTTCTGTCATTGACGTTTTGTCAAAGGAGTTGGGGAAGGGAGGTTCGGGCGCCGATTTACCTTTGGGGGGCAGATCATCGGCGCCCGTTGGGGGTTCTGGCAGGCACTCACGGCAGTAGGTCCCTGGGGTTACTCCCGCTCGAATCCCAGCGACCCACTGCTGGAGAATTTGATACACCTGAGGATTCAAGCTTCGTGCTTACCGGGATGGATGGTGCAGGCGAGTGGCCATCGTAAATGGCACAGAGGCACTGGAAATGAGGGGTTTAGTGTTGCTGGGTGAAACGGGAGTGAAGCACAATGAAAAGCGGTGCCGAAACGGAACACGGCCGCAGAATGGCTGGTCTTCCTGTTCCAGCTTCGATGACCACCGCTTCGACGACACCTTCACGCATTCGCTTTTTTCATTCGTTCCATTCATTTTTCTTTCCACATTTCCACCGTTTTCTATTTGACCCTTCACAGATCGGCGCGATACTTTAACTACCGAAAGGCCAGGCATGCCGCTTCCGCATTTGCCTCCCAATCTTCCAACAAGATTTTCCGAGGAGATTCATGACCACCGATTTGCGTAATTTCCTAGCCTTGTCTTATGACGAGCTCGAAGAACTGAACTTGAAGGCGAAAGAGCAGCGCAAGAAGCGCACCCCCCTGCAAAAGATCCAGGAAGAACGGCTGAAGTACCTCACGGACGAAAAGCACATCAAGGCAGTGACCGTGTTGTTTACCGACCTGGAAGGCCGGCTGCACATGCTGGATTATGACAAGAAATTCCTGGTCAAGAGCTACGACAATTTGACCTTTGACGGCTCTTCCATCCGCGGCTTCACGGCACAGCGGGAAAGCGATCTGCGCCTGGGAATGGATTGGGCGTCGTTCTACTGGGCGCCGTCCGACATTTTTGGAAATGGCAAGGTGCTGGTGTTTGGCAATGTCATCGACAAGGACGGTTCTCCGTACAATGCAGATATCCGCGGTGTTCTGAAGGGATACGCCGACTCACTGTTTGAGAAAGAAAGTTACACGCTGAACGCCGCTAACGAAATTGAAGGGTTTTTGTTCAAAGGCCCCGATGCTGAACGTCACTATCACGAAACCCATCAATTCGAATATGTGAACACCGGCGGCTACTATCACTCCTTGCCCGGAGACCCGCTGCGCACCTTTATCGACACCACTGCAGAAGTGCAGCGCGCGATGGGATTCCAAAACGAGAAGGATCACCCGGAGGTGGCGCCCTCGCAGTTTGAAATCAACTACAGCTATACCGACGTGGTAGGCGCCGCCGACCAGATCCAACTTTATAAGTTGATCTGTCGCCAGGTGGCCAACAAGATGGGCCTGACGGCCAGCTTCCTGCCGAAGCCGGTTGTGGGCGTGAACGGCAGCGGCATGCACACCAACCTGTCGATCTCGAAAGATGGTAAAAACCTTTTCTGGGATCCCAAGGGAGAGGAAAAACTGAGCAAGTTCGGTTGGTCGTTTGTGGACCGGATCCTCACCCATGGAAACGATCTATGTTTGGTGATGAACTCCAGCGTGAATTCGTACCGCCGCCTGGACCCGCACTTCGAGGCACCCAATCAGCTGAAGGCATCTGCAGTGGACCGTGGCGCGATGATTCGTATTCCCATCGGCAACGAGCGGAGTATGCGCGTGGAATTCCGGTCGGTGGCGCCGGATGCCAACCCGTACATGGTGATGTATTCGATCTTTAAGACCGGTATCGAGGGCGATACCGCGAAAATCAAGAATCTGCGTTCCGCGGAACGGTACTTGCCGGACAACATTTACACCGCGCTGGAGAACTTCGATAAATCGGCGTGGACCACCAAACTGCTGGGCGAAGACGTAAAGGGCCGTTACGTGGAGTTGAAGAAAGCGTCCGCGGACCGTTGCGCGCGGAGCTTGGGGACTTACGTGAAGGCTCCGGAAGTGCAATTTCACCACGAGGTGTACAACCAGTTTCTGTGGAACCTGTTTTAGACTTTTGGCCGTTATCCTGCTCCGCCCCACTCCTGGGCAACCGGGAGTGGGGTTTTGTTTTTTTGTGGGAATTATCTCCCATCAATTCAGCAGTTTGGTCGATGGCAATACGAACAAAGAGGTTGCAGGAAGATAAGCTTGGGTATGCAGACAATCATGTATGGCGAAAAGTGGAACACACAATTAGCTTTCCCATGAGGTGAAGTACCACGCTGGAAGCCAAAACGGGTGCGCGCCTCCCTCCGCGTGTTGAGCTCGGTCACTCGAGGTAACAAGGTCCCAGGAATTCTCCCAGCCAATCTACTTGTGAGGAGACACCACCATGAAGTGGGCGATTGGAACGTGCGTAGCGTGCAGCCTGGCGTTGCTCGGTGGATGCGCTACCAAAAAGTATGTCGCGAAAACGGTTGACCCGGTGAATGCCAAGGTAAATGAAGTAGACCAGAATCAGCAGAAAACACAGAAACAACTAGACGAAACCGAGCCCCGCATCAGCGCCGCGGACGAAAAAGCAACAGCGGCGGATGCGCGCGCAACCGATGCATTGGGACGTGCTGATGCGGCATCCAAAAAATCGGATGAGGTGCGCGATCAACTTCACACGGAACTGAATGATCGCATTGCCAATCTGGACGACTACAAAGCGGCCAGTCCGGTGACGGTGCTATTTAAGGTAAATTCCGCGACGCTTTCCGACGACTCCAAGCAACAACTGGATCAGATGGCCACCGGGCCACTCAGCGGTTCCAAACGCTACTTCATAGCCATTCAGGGGTTCACGGATAAAACCGGTTCAGCGGAGTACAACCTAGAGCTAAGCCGCCGGCGTGCCGAAGCGGTGCAGACCTACCTGGTTGCCCAGCACAATGTACCGGTGTATCGCATTCAAATCGTGGGCTTGGGTAAAGACAAACCTGTAAATGACGAGAAGACGCGCCAGGAACGCGAAGCGAATCGCCGCGTGGAGGTCACGCTATTCACTGCGGACACGGGCGCGGGCGCAGGTCCACAAGCCTCGACAAAATAAGCGCGTGGGCGTACACACGGTCGCGGGCGCTGGGGGACAAAGACGATGGCCCGCGGAACACCATTGCATTGTTACGTTAAGGCAATCATTCGTAGCGGAGCGACACCAGGGGATCGACTCTGGCAGCTCGGCGCGCGGGAATCCATGCCGCGAGAAACGCTGTCAAGAGCAGAATCAAGAAGGCCATGCTGAAGAGCAGCGGATCGCGGGGGCGGACCTGGAATACGAGCGATTCCAGCAAGCGGACACAAAACCAAGAACCAACCAGGCCGACAAGCGAGCCCGCGATGGTCCAGCGCGCTACAATTCCGAGCACCATTTGCAAAATTCCGCTGGGAAGGGCTCCAAGTGCCATGCGCACGCCAATTTCCTGCGTGCGCTGAGCAACAAAGAAGCTCACAAGCCCATAAATGCCAAGCGCAGCTAGCGCGATGGCGATCGCCGCAAAAATAGACAGCAAGGTTGCCTCGAAGCGTGGCCTCTCGGTGAGTTGGCCGATTCGGGCGGTCATAGCAGAAAATTCCACGGGCATGGTTGGATCGAGGTCCGCGATTTGCGCGCGAGCCCAAGGGACCACGGTGGTGGGACTCAACGAGGTGCGAAACGTGGCATATCCCTGGCTGGTGTCGGTGCCGGGATCATTTTTCCAAGGGATGTAAAATTCCGGGTCGGCTTTGGCCGTGAGACCGTTGTTTTTCACGTTTCCGGCGACTCCGACAATAGTCCGCCAGGGTCCCAGCGTTTCACCCGCGGTGAACCGCAGCATCTTTCCGATCGGATCTTGGTTGGGAAACATTTTCGCGGCTAGCGTTTCGTTAAGGATCACGGGATTTACGGTGGGCGAGCGGTCTTCTTCCGTGAACGGCCGTCCGCGGATGATTGGTATGCCGAGGGTGTGAAAATAGTTGGGCGTCACCAGGATCCAGCCGACCATGCCACCTGTGCCTTGTGCGGGACGCGGGCGGCCGGGAACGTCGATCGAAGCGAAGAAAGTTCCGTGCCCTCTTCCTGAAGGAGGAAGGGAATTGCTGAGTGCGACTGGCCCGATTCCGGGAATCCGATTCAGCCGCGTTTCCAGTTCGTGGAAAAACGCCAGTTGGCGAGGCATATCGGGATAACGATAATCGGCGAGAACGATCTGTGTGGTCACCAAGTGTTGGGAATCAAAACCAACCGGAACACGTTCGATGTTCCAGAGGCTTCTCAATAGCAACCCCGCGCCAGTCAACAGAACCAAAGAGCCTGCGATTTGCGCCGCCACCAAGGAGTGGCGGAAAAATCCGCGGCTTCCAGCAAAAGCCGGTTTCCCTACCAGAGATTCGGGCGCAGGCGTCGCCAAAGCTGGCACAATGCCAAACAAAATTCCGGAAACCACAGAAACGAACAGGCAAAACGCAAGAACGCGCAGGTCCAGGGATGCTTGCTGCAAGCGTACGATTCCTTGTGGAGCAATGGAAACGAAGACTCGCAGTAATCCCCACGCCAGTCCGCAGCCTGCGATGCCGCCCAATATCGCTAACAGCAGGCTCTCAGTAAGTGCTTGCTTGGCAAGACGCGCTCGAGTGGCACCCAGCACCGTGCGGACAGCGAGTTCGCGCCGCCGAGCTGTGCCTCGCACCAGCAGTAAATTGGCAACGTTGGAGCATGCCAGCAGCAGCACAGCGAGGACAGCGCCGAACAATACCCATGCGCCAACACGTGAATCGTGAATTTGCCGGTCGCGAAGAGACCGTACTTGCAAGGAAACCTCTTCGCGAAACTGTGGGGGCACAAATCGCAGAGAGTCCTGAAACCAGGGTTGCAGGGCCGCAGTCGCCTGCGTGATGGTGACGGAAGGTTTCAAGCGCGCAAAAGCCCTAAGCACCAACTCGGGATGGTTTCGATCTTGCGCCGCTTCATCTATTGCTTGCGGCATCAGCATGTCGGCGCGGTTGAGCGTGGGCATTTCAAAATTGGCGGGCAACACCCCGATGATTTGAACCGATTTGCCGTTTACTGATGCGAATTTGCCCGAAATTTGAGGATCGCCTGCAAATCTCGATTGCCACAGCCCGTACGAGAGCAACGCGACTTGCGGAGAATTGGGGCGATCGTCGTCACGGCTAAAATCGCGACCAATTATGGGACTAATCCCAAACGTCGAGAGGAAGTTCGATTCTACTAAGGCACAGGATAGCCGAACGGGATTCTGTTCCGTGATATCACAATCAGCGCCCCCGGGCGTAAGCGAAGTCATGGACTGAAACGGCCCAAGTTGGTTACGTAGCACCAGATATTCAGGAGCCAACATGAATTCAAGGCCTTCGAAGGGAGCCTTCACGCCAAAGGAAACCAGGCGATCATCGTGCGGATAGGGCAAGCTCCGAAACAACACGCGATCGACGACGCTGAATACTGCTGTGGTTGCACCGATGCCCAGCGCTAGCGTGAGTGTAGTGATGATTGCGAAGCCAGGCCTTGTCAGCAGCGAACGAGCAGCAAAGCGCAAATCTTGCAATAGCGTATCGAGGAACGCCAAGGTACGATGATCGCGGCAAGCTTCTTTCGTTTGTTGGATTCCACCAAGATCGAGGAGGGCTTGGCGGCGAGCCTCTTGCGGACTTAGGCCATTCGCGACGTTTTCTTCGGTTTTGCGCTCCACGTGATACCGTAACTCGTCGTCAAGTTCCCGTTCGAGTTGGCGGCGCCGCAGTAGCGCGCGCAATTTCATCGGCAACGTGTAGATCCAATTCACCAGACGCATTGCATCTCCCGAGTAGCGATCAACTTTCGTCGAGTTTCACAAGACGCGAGATAGCCGCGGCCAGCCGGTTCCAGTTCTGTGTTTCCTGTTCGAGTTGCCTGCGGCCCAGCCTGGTCAGCGAATAGAATTTCGCGCGGCGGTTATTGTCGGTGATTTTCCACTCGGCTTTAATCCAGCCTTGGTTTTCCAGCTTATGCAGGGCGGGATATAGCGATCCGTCGCTTACCTGAAGGACATTGCTGGACATCTGCCTGAGGCGCTGGCTGATGGAGAAGCCGTTGAGAGGCTGAAGGGCCAGAATTTTCAGCAGCAGCATGTCGAGGGTGCCTTGAACCAGGTCAGCGGGCTTGCTCACCGTTCACCTCGGTAACCGAGGTAATTTACTACGACCTCCTCTCGGTAAGCAAGGGGAGATTGGCTTGCTTGAGCGACCGCCGGCCTAAATACGTGCGGGGTATAACTTGCCGAACTGGGCGATTTCGCGCTCCAGCAAAGCCTGTACGATTTTGGCGCAACGGCACATTGACGTGGTCCGTCGAAAATATGAGGACGAAAGACACAAATGATGGAAGGAAGATGGCAACTTTACTTACTTCCAGAAGTGCTGTTTTTCCAACCATTGCGATGATTTGGGAGGTTGGCACATGCGAACAATTTCGGCAGTTGTTATGAGCATTTGCGCAGGTATGCTTTTTTGCGCGCTGAGCCCGGGCGCTCGGGCGGACGAATGGAACAAAGAAACCATTGTGACTTTCCGCCAGCCGGTAGAAGTGCCGGGGGTCGTTTTGGAGCCGGGAACTTATGATTTCAGACTAGTGAACAATTTGTCGCACATTCCTCGGCTCTGGGTAAGTAAGGCAAGCACCAAACACGCCGTTCGGATCCGAAGGCCTGACCCTCGGGCCTCTGAGATACCGAAACAGGCCACAATCCAAGCGACAGAAGAAGCCGTGAGCGTTAGCCGGCGGGGACGGGTTGGCCCACCGCGCTGGTCATATCGCGGTACAGCAAACGATGGAAGAGATGCTCGCCGGCCTCGCGACGCACCGAAAGGCGGCCAGCAATGTAGGCGCTTGAAGCAAGACCGCGCTGCACGGAGTCGCAAATGGCCATATCTTCATCTTGTACTTTTTCGCTCACCGCGATGCTGTCGCGATGGTGCTCAGCCGCAGCCGCGCTAATATCCGCGAAGTAGTAATCGAAAACGACGGCGCATTTGTTGACACCAAGGGGCAGCACCAGGTTGGTGTCCATCACTCCGGAATATGCATTGATCATGAAATTGGGGTAAATCCAAAGATAGAAGGCTTGACCCTGACGGGTGGCGCCGATGGCGGATTCACTGGCGCTGGAGGCGTCCAGTGGACTGGATTGCAGACACGAACGCTCGAAATTCTCGATCGTGTACTTGGTATATTCCACTACGCTGCTCAGACCCTTGTGCGCGTGCGGCACGTGGTACCCGCCATCGAGATAATTATCGACGTACACCTTCCAGTTGCAGTTCAGCGTGTAAATGCGGCGGTCGAAGTAGTGCAGCTTTTCACTGAGTTTCAAGGGCTCCACGAGCGATGGCACTTTGCCAAGTAAGGTGGCCAGCGGCGCAGCTTTCCCGTCGAGATTCACAAACACGAAGTTTTCCCAGGTGTCCAGGCGCACGGGCACAAGGCCGTTATCCTGGCGATCGAAATTGCACACACTTTCGAATTCCACCATGCCCTTGAGCGCCCCGTCGTTCCCATAGGTCCAGCCGTGATAAGGGCAACGAAACTGCTTGGCGCATCCGGCGACCCGGGGTTCTACGGCTGCGGCGTGATGGCGGCACACATTGAAAAAAGCGCGCAGCTGGCCATCTTCACTGCGAACGATCAGCAGCGGCTCTTCATTCACATCGATCGTGAAGAAGTGGCCGGGCCGCTGGACCTGATCGAGCCGACCGACCACTTGCCAATTGGTAGCGAATACACTCTCGCGTTCCAGTTGGGTGATGCGCGTATCGAAATACCACGGTGCGGGGATGGTCCAGGCTCTTTCCAGTGGATCGGCAGGATTGTACATACTCAGGACGTCAGCGATGCTGCGCTCGCGCATAAAGGAACTCCGCTAAGAAATTGCTGCGATTGCTGGGCACATTGTGCGGCACCTTCGTGCAATCTAGCAAGATGCTGTTGTGATCACGGTGAGAGACGCGGGAACAAGGAGCATCTGCATGGAGAAAATTCTGGGATCAGGGCGCATTCTGTTCGCGCTGTGCATGGCGGCGCTTGGGGCAGAGAATCTGGTTTGCGCTCATGTCCAGGAGAAGGTTCTGCCGGTGTTCCCGTGGCTTCCGCCCCATCCGGTATTGGTGTATCTCGCGGGCCTATTTCTAATCGCTGCGGGATTGGCGATCGCGGTAGGGTTTCGAGTCAGACTAGCGTCGATCCTACTGGCGATTTTCCTGCTCGTATGTGAGCTTCACGTGCAATCGCACCGGGCGGCCTACACCCCTCTGGACCTGGGTGTTCGTACCACGGTTTTCGAGGTCGCAGCCCTGTGTGCGGCGGCGCTGACGCTGGCCAAAATGGTCTCGGATCGAGGTGAGTCCGCAGAAAGAGCCAGCGTCCTGGACCGAATGCTACTTTCCGGACGCTACTTGTTTGCGCTGGCGTTACTCGTGTTTGGCATCGCGCACTTTTTGGTGGGGCCGCACGTTGCCAAACTCATTCCAGCGTGGATTCCGATCCGGCTAATCTGGGCTTATTTTACCGGCGTATGTTTTGTCGTAGCCGGCGTCAGTATTGCGATTCGATGGCGGGATAGCGTGTGCGCGGCATTGCTGGGAGTGATGTTCTTGCTGTGGTTCGTGGTATTGCACTTGCCGAGGATCCTGAGCCACGAATCCGCTTATCAACTGAATGAATGGTCCAGTTTGTTTGTTGCTCTGGGCCTATGTGGCGCGTCGTGGATCATTGCGTTGGATTCGCTGCGCAATGGAGAGCCAGGACTAAGCGAGCCAGAACTAGACGAGGCATAATGCTTTGTGCTTGCGCCTCCAATGATGATGAAAAAGCCGCTCACCTCTGAAGGAACCGCCGTCAAATTGTAGGGGATAACATGTATAGACCCACGTCCAAGTGCGCTGCTAATTTCACTTTGATTGCAGAAGTTTAAGAACGGGCCGATGTCGGCCTGCGGCGAAAGGCCGAGTGTCGGCCAACAACGAAATGTTCCGTCACACCATTCCGATCGGACGGATCTTTGGCATCTCAATTGACTTAGACTATTCGTGGTTCTTGCTTTTGGGTCTGCTCACGTGGATGCTGGCGGTCAGCTATTATCCGGCCGAATTTCGGGGTTGGAGCACGTCTGAATATTGGATGATGGGCTTCATCACCGCGGTGATGTTGTTCGTCAGCGTGCTGATTCATGAGTTGGGCCATTCGGTGGTGGCAAAGAGTTTCGGCATTTCCGTTCCTCGCATTGTCCTGTTCGTGTTTGGCGGCGTTTCGGAAATAACGGCAGAGCCACCCAGCGCTGCAGTGGAGTTCTGGATCGCGATTGTCGGCCCGGTGGTCAGTTTCCTGCTGGCCGCTTTCTTTTGGGAGATTGAACCTCTTCTTATAACGTCGCAGCCTTTGTACGCGCTGGTAAAATACCTCGCGCTGTTAAATTTTATCCTCGGAGTATTCAACTTGATTCCCGGCTTTCCGTTAGACGGGGGCCGAGTGCTGCGGGCGGTTGTGTGGCGGTTCACCGGAAAGTACCGGCGAGCGACGGCGATCGCTGCCACGACTGGGCGCTTGATGGGATTTCTTCTCATTTTTCTGGGTGTTTGGCAGGCCCTGAGCGGGAACTTCATTGGCGGGCTGTGGACTGCGTTCATCGGATGGTTCCTGGAAAGCGCGGCGGGAAGCCAGCTACAACAGGAAGCTCTAAAGAGATTACTTGGCGACCACCGGGTTTACGACGCGATGAAAAAAGACTTCCCGCAAATTTCCGGCGATGTGACCCTCCAGAAACTTGTGGACAACTACATCCTGCCGAATGGCGTGCGTTATTTTGTCGTGAACGGTGAAAATAACTTGCCCGGGCTGGTCACTCTGGCATCTATACAAAGGGTCCCACGCTCGGAGTGGCCGGTGACCACGGCATCCCAAGTGATGGTACCGTTGCAGCGTCTCGATTCGACCAGCCCGGATGCCGGACTCTGGTCGGCACTTGAGAAGATGGGCCGGGATGGGGTAAATCAGTTACCGGTGATCCAAGGTACGGGAATTGTGGGCATCCTTTCCCGTGAGGACGTAGTTCATTACTTGCACGTGCTGCAGGGATTTGCCGCGTAGTAGCGGGCGTGCGCGATTCGAAAGTGGAGGATACACATGAGCGTCGCAACAAAACGGGCTCCCTATTGGCTGCTATTGCTGGGATTAGTAGTGCTTGCGCTGGTTGTCGGCGGATTCTTCCGCGTCGGAGCCATGCGGTTGCCGGGCCATTCCGTACTAGGCGCAGCAAAGGTTTCCGTACAGGTGGATAAGAACGCCACTCCGGTCAGTCTAGGCGACTTTAAAAATGGGTTTTCTTCGGTGCTAAAGCCCGCCTTGCCGGCAGTGGTCAATATCTCGTCCACCAAAATTGTGAAATCGCAGAATAATACACAAGATTTCATGAATGACCCGATGTTCCGGCAATTCTTCGGCAACCAGCTCCCTCCGGGATTTTCGCAAGGGCCAAAGTCGCAACGGGAGTTTGGGTTGGGGTCAGGGGTTATTGTGAATTCCGACGGCTACATTTTGACGAACAATCACGTGGTGTCGGGCGCATCGGACGTGGAGGTTTACACGCCAGATCAGAAGCAATACAAAGCCAAGGTGATTGGCACGGATCCGCTCACGGACGTTGCGGTCATAAAAATCGAGGCTAGCGGGCTGCCTACGCTGACGCTTGGCGATTCCTCCACACTAAAAGTGGGAGACGTGGTGTTCGCCATCGGCCAACCGTTTGGCATCGGCGAAACTGCCACCATGGGAATTGTCAGCGCCACGGGCCGTGGGCTTGGCGGTGCCATTGAACGCTATGAGGACTTCATCCAAACCGACGCCGCAATCAATCCCGGCAATTCCGGCGGCGCTTTGATCGATCTCCGCGGCGACCTGATCGGGATCAACACCGCCATCCTCTCTGGTGGTGGTGAAGAAGGCGGGAACGAAGGCGTCGGCTTCGCCATTCCCATCAACATGGCGCATAACGTCATGGACCAAATTGTGGAACACGGCAAAGTCATCCGTGGATTCCTGGGCGTGACCATCCAGCCGGTCGATCCGGATATGGCCAAGGCGTTCGGATTGACCCATGGTGGGGGCGCATTGGTCGGCGACGTGACACCCAATAGTCCGGCCGCAAAGGCAGGAGTGCAACGAGGAGACATTGTCCTCGACCTAGATGGACAACCGGTGAATGGCTCGCAGGATTTGAGTGTTCGCATCGCACAAATGGCGCCGGGTACGGTGGCGCACCTGAAGATCTTCCGCAGCGGTCAGCAGAAAGATGTGGACGTAACACTCGGAGAATTTCCGGAAACCGCCAGTAACAAGGCTCCAGAAAATGGACCCGGGGCAACGCCAGCCGGATTAAAGGGTGTACAGGTCGAGAACTTGACACCCGATATCGCGCACCAGTTGAATCTTTCTCCTTCGACTAGCGGTGTGGTGGTATCGGAAGTGGATCCGTCGAGTGCGGCCGCCGAAGCTGGGCTGCAACGCGGCGATGTGATCCAGGAAGTCAACCGCAAGCCGGTGCACAATATGGATCAGTATCAGCAAGCGATGTCCGGCTTGACCAACCAGTCGATCCTTTTGCTGGTGAATCACGGCGGCACGACTCATTACGTGGTTATTCCTGCGCAGTGATTGCCCGGTTCATTGGCACTTTTACGTAACCCGGCTCCAGGCTACCGCGGCGCAAATCGCTCCGCGGTAGCAGTCCCGTAACCATCAGTCGATGCGCGCTAGGAATCGAGTGAACTTTGCATTGGCGTCCGGTTTTAGTAACCTACTAAACGTCCCCGAAAGGGGCACACTTGACTGCCGGCTAGCCGGAAAGCGCCGCACGCGATTCGCTCCATTCGCCCGGAAAATCAAACTAAAGCGCAAACATCCACCGTTTTTGTAACCGCTGTTTGCTATGCCGCGTCAACTAAGTGGAACTTACCGGAGGAGTGTTTTGGGGAAGCGTGCGCACATCGTCTTTCTGTTGGTCACTGCTACGATTCTTACGGTGTTTCTGGGAGTGGCGCTGAGCCGCAATCTGAGGGGCGACGCGCCCAGCACAGCGAGAGTCCTCACTTATCACAACGACGTTGCGCGCACCGGGCAGAATCTTGACGAGAGAATTCTCACGCATAGCAACGTGAATCCGGCTAACTTCGGCAAAGTGGGATTTCTGAATACCGATGGGCTGGTGGATGCCGAGCCGCTGTACGTGTCGAACCTGACGATTGCTGGTCGCTCGCACAACGTCGTGTTTGTGGCCACCGAACACGATTCGGTTTACGCCTTCGATGCCAATACCTTGGCGCCCCTCTGGAATGTCACGGTGCTCGGGGAGAATGAAACCCCAAGCGACGATCGCGGGTGCGCGCAGGTAAGTCCGGAAATCGGCATTACCTCTACGCCGGTAATCACGTTTAGCGGCGAGCGTGCTTTGATGTACTTGGTGGCCATGTCCAAAGACAAGAACGGAAATTATTTCCAGCGCCTTCACGCTCTCGACATCACCTCCGGAGCGGAAATTTCCGGAAGTCCTACCATTATTGAGGCCACGTTTCCGAATCTTCAAGGAAAAACCACCTTCGACCCGAAGCAATATAAAGAGCGCGCAGCCTTACTGCTCTTGGACGGCATCGTTTACACCAGTTGGGCCTCTCATTGCGACAATGGCGACTACACTGGCTGGGTGATCGGATACGATGTTGCCACGTTGCAGCAGGCGAACGTGTTGAACCTCACTCCCAACGGGAACGATGGCGCCATCTGGATGTCGGGAGCGGGGCCGGCAGCGGATTCGCAGGGCAATATTTATCTGCTGGATGCCAATGGAACCTTCGATACCACTCTGGATTCCTCTGGTTTTCCGGTTCACGGCGATTTCGGCAACGCGTTCCTGAAGGTTTCTACCACCGGAGGAAAACTGGTGGTCGCGGATTACTTCAACATGCACAATACCGAGGTCGCATCGGGCCGGGACGAAGACCTTGGTTCCGGGGGCGCGCTCGTTTTGCCCGACTGCCAGGATAATTCCGGAAAAACCTGGCAACTCGCTGTCGGCGCGGGTAAAGACCGCAGGATTTACCTGGTGAATCGCAATTCGATGGGAAAGTATAATCCCAAAAAAGACAGCAAGATTTATCAGGTGGTCGATCACGCGTTAATCGGCCCGGTTTTTTCCATGCCGGCCTATTTCAATAACACACTCTATTTCGGCGCCGTCAACGATACGTTGAAGGCGTTTACCATCACGAACGCGAAACTCTATCCGGAGCCTGTCTCCCAAACGGCAGCACACTTCGCGTATCCGGGAACTACACCAAGCATATCGGCTAACGGCACATCGGATGCGATCGTGTGGGCAGTCGAAGCGCGAGGTTCGGATGCGGGGGTTCTGCATGCGTACGACGCCAGCAATCTGGCGAACGAGTTGTATAATAGCAGCCGCGCGCGCGGTGGCCGTGATGCGTTTGCCGACAATAAGTTCATCACTCCGATGATCGCGAATGGGCGAGTGTTTGTGGGCACGCTCACTGGAGTCATGGTCTTTGGCCTGCTCCCCAACCTGCGCCACTGAGTTAACCTGATTGAGCCGCTTCCTCCCGTGAATGATCCACAATTCGGCGTTGTAGTTTAGCGCCTAGAATATGACTGGCAACGCGTGTACCATGTTGCCCAGTCTCGGATGGATCCCAAGGAAAGGTAAAACGATATGAAATTACTCAGGTGTGTCCTGCTGCCTACAGTTTTTGTCATCGTGGCGCTTGTGGCGCCTCTAGGCCAAGCGCAAACCGATGCCCAGAAAACGCCATCCTCTCCAGAGGCCGAGGTGCGCAAGGAAAACGTCCAGGCCTACATCGACTTGTTGCGCACGAACGTCCGCCAGCAGAAGGCCGAAATCATGGGTGCAATGATGGCTTTGAGCGCCGCGGACGCCGCCAAGTTCTGGCCCATTTACAGCCAATATGACGCGGAATTGGTTAAGTTAAATGACCAGAGAGTCGAAAACATTAAGCAATACGCGCATGATTATCCGAATATGAACGACGCCGAAGCGGATCAACTGATTCAGAAAGCGTTCGCGTATCAGAAACAACGCGGCGAATTAATCGCAGCTACGTATGACAAGGTGAAGCAGGCTTTGGGAGCGGTCACCGCTGCGCGCTTCGTGCAAGTCGAGCATCAGTTGCTGTGGATCATCGACCTACAAATCTCTTCATCGCTGCCGGTAGTCGGGCAGGGCTCGTAATCTCAGGAACGGGAGCACATCGAAAATGCGAAACGCTTTCATTTGTTCAGCAGTTTTGCTGGTTTCCTTGACCGTTGGGTATTCCAGTTCAGTTGCAGGTTCCCCGGCGACGTTGCCTTCGGCAGTTCCCAGCGCGGCGGGGCAAAGCAAGAAAAGAATCACCGTGCCCGCGGGCAGCCGGATACTCATTCGAACCGTCGATGCTATTGATACCACCAAGCAAAAAACCGGCTACCGCTTCACGGCCACTCTCGAAACCAACCTGCAAGCCGAAGATACCGTGGTCGCTCCACGCGGCACCACTGTATACGGCAAGCTGGTTCAGGCTTCCTCGGCTGGCAAGCTCTCCGGCAGCTCGTCTTTGACTCTTGAGCTCACGGACATCGTCATCAATGGCACGGCGTATCCCCTGCTCACCAGCGATTATGAAATCAAGGGCAAAGGGGAAGGCAGCAAAACGGCCACGAAGGTCGTCGGCGGAGCCGGATTAGGAGCGCTAATCGGTGGCTTGGCTGGCGGTGGGAAAGGTGCCGGCATAGGCGCGCTCGCCGGGGCAGGCGCAGGGACCGCGGTCTCGGCGGCGAAAAAGGGTGAGCAACTGCAAATTCCCAGCGAATCGCTGCTCGAATTCCGACTGGAACATCCGGTGGCTCTACCGGTCGCTGGCTAGAAAAGTTCTACCGTCCACCAAATGATCGGCGGTTACGATACCTAATCAGATGGGCGCGCCACGGATAGTTTATCGGAGACTCCAAAACCCTCCCATTCCACCGGAGCCGATGGGTCCTTCAGCAGATTATCCAGAATGCCTTTAAAAATGGCGGGACCATGGGCGCTGTTGGTTAGGATGACCACGGCGGTTTTAGGTTGATCAAAACACACTGTGTAATTGCTCCAGCCGCCGTCGCGGCCGTCCTTGAAAAACGCGCGGCCATAGGAGGTCGAGTACAGGCCCCAGCCGAGGCCGTAACTCAAATGGATGGTTTTATTTTCTTCGGCAGTATCTTCGGCCAGCGTAGGATATTCGTGTTTTGAGATGATTGGAATCTGCGGACTGAGCATCTGCTCGCGAACTTTGTTTCGCAGAAGCTTTTCTTCCATGACGGCCTGAACGAATAGCGCCAAATCGGAGATGGTCGTCTGCATCGACTCTGCCGCAAGCGCGATGGAGCGCCTCCGCGGACCCAACGACCGCCCATCCTCCCCATATCCGTTGGCATAATCATTTTCGAACTCGCGATTCCACACCATACTGGTTCGCGTCATGCCCAGGGGATCAAAAACGTGCTCTTGCATCAATTCTTCCAAATGTGTTTGCGTGACGGTCTCCACCACAAGTTGCAGCAGGTCAATTCCTTCGCTGGAATAGGCGAATCTTGTGCCGGGCTTGAAATGAATCTTCAGCTTACGATCGCTCTCCGATGTCCGCCAGTCGGCAAATCCGCTGGTTTGGCTCAGCAGCATTCTCGGAGTGATGTGCTTCCAACGTGGGTCGTCCGCCAGATCCGCGTAGTCCGGGTATTCCGGAAGCGGTTTCGGCAAATATTTGTAGATGGGCTTATCCAGGTTCAGCACCCCTTCGGCTACGACTTGCATGACCATGTAGGCGAACACCACGTTGGAAAACGATCCCGCAGACATGACCGAATTGACCGTGAGGGGTAGATTTTTATCTTTGTCGCGCAAGCCGTAGGCTTTGACGTACGAGATCTTGCCGCCGTTCAGGATGGCAATTGTCACGCCCGCAACATCGCCCGCTTTCATGAGCCGAGTAACCGTTTGATCCACTTCGGCTGCGGGGATGGTGCTGCCATCCAATCTGATGACCACCGGATGTTCGGGCGCAGATAGGGAATTGGCGGCCACCAACAATGTGGCCAGGCACAGAATGATCCACCTCATAGGCTCGCTCTCCCGGCACCGACAGACACACAACTAACCATCCCAGCAATAGCTATGCCCGATTTGTCGATGAGAAGTTCCCGAGAGTTATTGCGACCAATTGGAATCAATCACCCGCTTCACTCTTGGTCGGGTTTGACTTATTCTGGTCCGCGCTCGTACTATGTTCCCTCGCGGAGCGTTCTGCCTTCTTCCTCATGATTGGCCAGACTATCTCACATTACCGGATACTCGAAAAATTAGGCGGCGGCGGGATGGGTGTTGTCTATAAAGCGAAAGACAATCGCCTTGGCCGGTTTGTGGCGCTAAAGTTTCTTCCTCCCGAACTCGCCAACGACAAGATGTCTCTGGAACGTTTCCAACGGGAAGCGCGCGCCGCCTCCGCATTGAATCATCCCAACATTTGCACCATTTACGACCTCGGCGACGCCGACGGGCAGCCCTTTATCGCCATGGAACTACTGGAGGGGCAGACGCTGAAACACCGTTTGAGCCGAACGCCTATGGATTGCGCGATAGTCGTGGATATCGGCATTCAGATTGCCGACGCGCTCGATGCCGCACACAATCGCGGTATCGTTCATCGCGACATTAAACCGGCCAATATTTTTCTGACCAGTCGTGGCCAAGCAAAAGTCCTGGATTTCGGACTGGCAAAGGTGTCGCCCGCTCGCAGAGTTGACGAAACCATTGCGGGCCGGGAATCGCCAATGGAGACTCAGGTGGACAGTGGTGCGGACTTGACGAGTCCGGGCAGTTCGGTAGGCACCATCGCTTACATGAGTCCGGAACAGGCGCGGGGCGAGGAACTGGGCGCGCGGACCGATCTTTTTTCCTTTGGCGTGGTGCTGTACGAAATGGCCACTGGCACGGTTCCTTTCCCAGGAAATACTACGGCCGTGATTTTCAACGGCATTCTGAATACGTCGCCTCCACCAGCTTCCAAGATCAACCCCAAAGTACCTGTCGAATTGGATCGCGTGATCGCCAAAGCTCTGGAGAAGGACTGCGACCTGCGATGCCAAACCGCCGCGGAACTCAGGGCCGACCTGAAGCGGCTGAAACGGGATTTGGATCCGTCGGGGCGCCACGACTCCGATCCCCGGGCGGTGACTAGCAGCGGGAGTGCCACGGTTGCTGCGCGGGCAACTGCGCCGGAACAAAAGAAAAAAACCGTGGCGGTCCTTTATTTTGAAAATCTCAGTGGCGCCAAGGAAGACGAATACTTTCGCGATGGCATGACGGAAGACATCATCACGGAGCTTTCCAAAATCGCACGGCTGCAGATTTTTCCGCGTTCCGAAATGCTGCAATTTCGCGACAAGCCGGTGACCGCACCGCAAGTCGGAGAGAAACTCGGGGCTATGTATGTCCTTGAAGGCTCCATCCGCCGCGCCGGCAATCGCCTGCGCATCACCACCCAACTGGTGGAAAGCGATACGCGCCATTCGGTGTGGGCGGAACGCTACGACCGCCAGATGGAAGACGTTTTTGCCATTCAGGAAGAGATTTCTTTGAGCATTGCAAAAGCCCTGGAAATTACCTTGTCGCCGCACGAAGAAAAGGTCATCGCCAGGAAGCCGACCGACAATCCGCAAGCTTATGATTTCTTCCTCCGCGGGCGGAATTATCTACGGCAACGGCAGTTCGAATACGCGCTGGCCATGTACGACGAAGCAGTGAAGCTCGATGCCAATTTCGCCCTGGCTTACGCGGGCATGGCCCATGTCTGGGGCGGTATGCACGAGTTCCGCAGTTCCAGCCCCGAATATATTGAGAAGGGAAGAGCCGCGGCTGCGATCGCGGAACGCCTGGCTCCTGACCTACCCGAAGTGATTTCCGCCCGTGCCCGCATCCATTTCGCGCAGCAACAGTACGACGAAGCCATTCGCTTGGCGAAGCGCGCCGTGGCCCTGCAGGCGGATTGCGAAGGTGCCCACGACGTTCTCGGCAGGGCTTACTTCGCCTCGGGGCGTCATGAGGATGCTGCACGGCTTGCCGAGAGCGCGCTGGAAATCGTAAGCAATGATTACAACGCCTTGATTCCATTGATTAATTCGATGGAGTGCCTGGGGCGTATGGCCGATGCGGAGCGTTTGCGCGCTCGAGAAAAGGAAGTGCTCGCGATCCAACTCCAGCGATTTCCAGACGATGTTCGCGCTCGGATTCTGCTGGCTTCCGACTTGGCGAATGAGGGTCAAGTACCGGAGGCCGTCCAGCACGTGAAGATTGCTGTGGCGATGAGGCCCACCGATGCCAACATTCTCTACAACGCGGCCTGTACTTACGCCGTTCTGAAGATGAAAGCGGAGGCGCTGGCCACGTTGCATCGCGCGATCGATGCGGGCTACCGGAATGCGGACTGGTGTGCGCAGGATCCCGATCTGAAAATTCTTCACGATGATCCAGAGTTCAAAAAGCTCATCGTGGAACGTACTCGTCACGCTTCATGACCCACTGCTGTTTCGTCTACGCGCGTTTAGTACCAAAGGAGAGCTATGCGGCAGAAATGGTTTCTCTTGGCATTTTGTGTTTTGCTTTCGGCGGTTCCAGCCTTGGCCTCAAAGCGTGCCTTCACCATTGAGGATCTCTATCGTATCCGCGGTGTCGAAGATTTGAGCGTGTCAGCTGATGGCAAGATGGTGGTGTTCGTTCTGCGCCAGGATGATTTAGGACGAGCCAAACGCATTCGCCACCTTTGGGTGATGGATGCAGACGGTCAGAATATGCGGCAGTTCACCTACGGCGATAAGAGCGAGACCTCGCCGGTCTTTTCTCCCGACGGGAAATGGATCGCTTTCGTCCGTTCTCGCGACGGCGATCCCAACATTTTCCTTATCTCTACCCTCGGTGGCGAGGCTCGGCCTCTCACGAAAATTTCCACCGGCGTTTCCGGTCCGCTATGGTCTCCCGACGGGAAATGGATCGCGTTTTCGAGTGATGTTTATCCCGAATGTGGCGCGGACGATGCCTGCAACAAGAAAATCGCTGATCGTTGGAGCAAGGGTCCGCTCCAGGGCCACACCGCCACCACTCTGCTGTATCGCCATTGGACCGAGTGGAAAGATGGAAGGCGCACGCACCTGTTTCTCGCCAGTGTTGGCAGCGGAGAGGTCCGCGACCTTACCCCCGGTGACTTCGATGCTCCCCCGTTCCAACTTGCCGGGTCGTTACAATACGACTTTTCCCCAGACAGCAGCGAACTGGTTTACGAATCCAATCACGATCCCATTCCGGCGATCTCAACGAATGATGACCTCTGGACGGTGCCGCTTGCTGGCAACGCACCCGCCCAGAACATCACCGCTGCGAATCTCGCATATGACGGCAATCCCAAGTATTCGCCGGACGGAAAATACATCGCCTATAGAATGCAGAAGCAGGCCGGCTATGAGTCCGATCTATTCCGCCTGGCGATCTATGACCGCTCGACTCATAGCTCACGCGTGCTCACGGAATCATTTCGAAATTGGGTGGACGATTTTGAGTGGGCGCCGGATTCCAAATCGCTGTACTTCAGCGCCGATGTCGAGGGTAATAATCCCGTTTACCACGTGAGTCTGGGTGAGAGCGCCATTCAGCAGGTGTTGGTCGATGCCACCATCGACGCTTTCAAACTTACTGACAATGCCCGGCGCATGATTTTCGTGCGGCGGTCTGTCGGCGATCCGCCGGAGATTTTCACTGTCGATTTGTCCGCTTCGCCCGCCACGCCGCAGCGTATTTCCCATTTCAACGATGCCATTGCGAACGAGGTGGACATCCGTCCGGCAGAAAAAATATGGGTCACCGGTGCGGATGGAGCAAAAATAGAGGTGTTCATCGTCAAGCCGCACGATTTCGATCCCAACAAGAGATATCCAACCATCCTCAATGTGCATGGAGGTCCGCAGTCACAGTGGCAGGACGCCTTCCGCGGCGATTGGCAAGTCTATCCCGGTGCGGGTTACGTGGTGGCCTTTCCTAATCCCCACGGATCCACTGGGTACGGCCAGGAATTCACCGCCGAAATTTCTGGCGACCACGGTGGGAAAGTGTTCGAAGACCTGATGAAGGTCACCGATGAACTTGCCAAGCTTCCGTACGTGGATCCCAATCGCATGGGAGCGATGGGCTGGTCGTACGGCGGTTACATGATGGATTGGTTCGAAGGCCACACCGATCGCTTCAAGGCCATCGCCTCGATGATGGGCATCTTTGATCTGCGCTCGATGTATGGCGCCACAGAAGAGCTGTGGTTTCCGGAATGGGACTACAAGGGCCAGCCATGGAATTCCGATCAATATCAACGATTCTCGCCGTCCTATTTCGTGAAGAACTTCAAGACTCCTTGCCTGGTCATATCCGGCGAGCGCGATTATCGCGTGCCGTACACGCAGTCGCTTCAGTTTTTTACCGCGCTGCAGCGGATGAATGTTCCTTCGAAGCTGATCATTTACTCCAACGCAGGGCACTGGCCCAGTTGGTATGAAATGGCGCTCTACTACACCGCGCACCTCGATTGGTTCCATCAATATCTAGGCGGCGGTGCGGCGCCTTGGGGCACCGACCAGTTCTTGCGCAACGAGGTTTTCGATCCCGCCACCGGAGAGCGCTACAAACAGTAGCGGCTACCTTTCCGGTCCTTGGAGTCCTCCGGCTGCAACGACTCTGAATTTGCAATGAACCATTTTTGTTTGGGCCGGAATCCTATTGCTGAGAGAGAAGAATGAACTACGTCAATTTGGGAAAGACCGGACTAAAAGTCTCGCGCATTTGCCTTGGCTGCATGACCTATGGCGCTCCGGCTGTCGGCGAAGCAAAAGGCGGCAGGCACGCCTGGGCGTTGAACGAACAAGATAGCCAACCCTTCCTGCGCCAGGCGCTCGATCTGGGGATCAATTTTTTCGACACCGCCAACGTGTATTCCAGCGGCGCCAGCGAAGAGGTGCTCGGCCGGTTCCTGAAAGCCAACGCTCGCCGCGAAGCGGTGGTGATCGCCACGAAACTCTGGGGCGTTATGCGCGAAGAACCCAATGGCCAGGGTCTTTCGCGGAAAGCCATTTTTTACGAACTGGACCAGAGCCTCCGTCGCTTGGAAACCGACTATGTGGACCTCTACCAGATTCATCGCTGGGATTACGAAACCCCCATCGAGGAAACACTGGAGGCGCTGCACGATGTTGTAAAGTCGGGCAAAGTCCGTTACATCGGCGCTTCCTCTATGTACGCCTGGCAGTTCACCCAGGCTCTCTATGTTGCCGATCTACACGGCTGGACCCGTTTTGTTTCGATGCAGAATCACTACAACCTTCTTTATCGGGAAGAAGAACGCGAGATGTTGCCTCTGTGCCAGTCGCAGGGCATTGGGGTGATTCCGTGGAGTCCTCTCGCGCGCGGTCGTTTGGCTCGCCCGTGGCAAACGGAAAGCACCAAGCGCTCCGAGACCGATCAGTTTGGCAAAACCTTGTATTCCCGCACGGAAGCGTCGGATCGTAAGGTCGTGGATCGTCTGGGCCAGCTCGCCGAACAGCGTGGCATTCCCCGCGCACAGCTCGCGCTTGCCTGGATGCTCAGCAAGCCCGTAATCACCGCTCCCATTGTAGGTGCGACTAAACCGAATCACCTTCAGGATGCTGTCGCGGCACTTTCGCTTCGTCTGAGCCCTGAGGAGATCAAGGCGCTTGAAGAGCCGTACGCACCACATCCGGTTCTCGGCTTTAGCTGATCCGGCCGGGAATAGGATTGGTCGATCATTGAGGGCGTTGCTGGTCGAAAGAGAGTACCCGCTGCTGTAGTTTAAATTTGGTCGAGTATCTCGAAGAGGCCGCGCAACGCCATCGGAGCCTAATCAAATGAGCGAACCCTCGCCACCTACCCCTGACGAGAAAGTCTTTGTCTCCATTGATGGCTACGACCTGATCAACACTCCCCGCCTGAATAAGGGCACGGCATTTTCCGATCACGAACGCGACATGTTTCACCTGCACGGCCTGTTGCCGCCGCACATTGGCGCGTTAGATGACCAGCTGGAACGGCGGCTGCAAGTATTGGCCGACCAGTCGACTTCCTTCAACAAATACAGCTTCCTCCGCGACCTCCAGGACACCAACGAGACGCTTTTCTATGCGCTCATCGTTCGAAACGTGGAACAAATGCTTCCTCTCGTGTACACGCCAACAGTGGGCGAGGGTTGCCAGCGCTTCAGCGAGATTTGGAGAAAACCGCGTGGTGTATTTCTCAGTTATCCCAATCGAGAGCGCATCGGGCAAATCCTAAGCCACCCACACTACGACAATGTGAAGTGCATCGTGGTCAGCGACGGCGAGCGCATCCTTGGATTGGGCGATCAGGGCGCCGGAGGAATGGGCATTCCAATCGGAAAGATGGCGCTATATACAGCGCTGGGCGGCATCCATCCCGAACACTGTCTGCCCATTCTTCTCGACGTCGGCACCGATAACGAAGAAAGGCTGAACAGCCCGATTTACATCGGCTGGCGGCATCATCGTGTTCGCGGCAAAGACTACGACTCTTTCGTGGACGAATTCGTTCAATGCGTGAAAGCGCGTTGGCCCTGGGTGCTGCTGCAGTGGGAAGACTTCGCTGGTTCGAATGCCTCTCGATTGTTGGAACGTTATCGAGACCAGCTATGCACCTTTAACGACGACATTCAGGGCACTGCCGCCGTGGCTACGGCGACCGCGATGGCGGCCATCAACGTCACCGGCTCGCGCATCGAGCAACAAAAAATCGTGGTGGTTGGGTTTGGGAGCGCCGGAATAGGCATCAGCAACCTGCTGCTGCAGTTTATGCGCGATAAAGGCTTGTCCGAGCAGGACGCGCGCAGTCGCTTCTACGCCATCGATCGCCATGGCCTGATTACCGAAAGCACCAAAGACGTCCGGCCCGAACAGTTGGCATACGCGCGCAAAGATCAGGAAGTCCGGGATTGGCGTGGAGCGAATGGCGAAATCGGTTTGCTCGATGTGGTCCGTCATGTGCAGCCAACGGTACTCATCGGAGTGTCCGGTCAGGCTGGCGTCTTCACCGAACAAGTCGTGCGTGAAATGGCCAAGCACATTGGCCGTCCGGTCATTCTTCCTCTTTCCAATCCAACCTCACGAAGCGAAGCGACTCCTCAGGATCTGATGGATTGGACCAACGGCAAGGCGTTGATCGGAACGGGCAGTCCTTTCGGGGCTGTCACTGTGGGAACACAAAAGATTCGCGTGGCGCAGACCAACAACTCCTACATCTTCCCCGGACTGGCCCTTGGAATCGTTGCGTCCAAAGCGAAACGAGTGACCGACGCGATGATCAAAGCAGCCGCGGAAGAATTGGTGAAACACTCGCCCACCAAGAAAGACAAGCATGGTGACCTGCTTCCGCCGATATCCGAGGCGCGTTCGCTGAGCCGGCAGATCGCGCACGCGGTGGGGAGACAGGCTCTGCGCGCCGGCCTGGCGCAAGTCGCCGACGAACGTATGCTGACTCGGGAGATCGACGCCAATATTTGGGAACCCAAGTATGTGCCCTATGAATGGCGGCCAGCCAAAGGCGATACCGCGGCCACTTAGCGCACGCAAGACGCTGCTGTATGCGGCAGCATCAGTCACGCCCTCGTCTATTTTTCCTGACTGCATAACGGCGACGTTGCGTCGCTCATCTGGCATCATAGAAAGCGGAATAGATTCGTGTCGAGGATAGCGATTATCTACCGCGCGTTGCTGCTTTCCTGTTTGGCCATTCTGGTCAGTGGACCAGCGTCGCCGAACTTCGCCGTTTTCCAACAGCCCCACTCCGCCGCGAACGACCCGGTAATCGTGATTGGCTTCGTCGGCGGGTTCGTGCGCCACGACGACCCCGTGCACAGCGGCGTGCAATTAGCGGCACGGATTCGCCACGATTATCCTTCCGGTGTCTACACGCAGGTGTTCGAGAATCGCCATGGCGAGCAGGCTTACGAGCAAGTTTTGAAGCTGCTGGACAGCAATCGCGACGGCACCCTATCAGACCGGGAAAAACAAAATGCGCGAATCATTATCTACGGAATCAGTTGGGGCGGTTCGCAAACGGTCGAATTGGCGCGGGAACTGGGGCGACAAAATATACCGGTGCTCCTGACCATCCAGGTCGACAGCATCGCCAAGGAAGGGCAGAACGACAAATTAATTCCGGCCAATGTCCAAGAGGCCGTCAACTTTTATCAGCCAGACGGCATTTTCCATGGCGAGCCGGAAATCCAGGCGGAAAATCCCTCGCGCACGCGCATTCTCGGAAACTACCGTTTTGAATACAGGTCCAAAACGCTCGATTGCGAGAACTACCCCTGGTATGACCGCATGTTCACGAAACAGCATACGGAAATCGAGTGCGATCCTGCGGTGTGGGGGCGAGTGGAAGCGTTGATTCGTTCGAAGTTACCGCCGATCAAGGAAGAAGCAGCGGCTCCGCAGCAAAATCATTAAAAAGCACAGCCGAATCCCCGTTACTCGTTTTCATAAAAGGATGTGGACGGTTGGCCAGTGCGGCCAGGTTGGAGTTGGTGTCCACCTCAGCTGCGACATGTTGCAACGTGGCCCAATCTTCCTTGAATTCCAGCATGGTTTCGCGGCTATGCTTGGGACTCTTTAGCAGCCGGCTGGTGCGCGCGAGCAGTACTTTGGAGGTCATCTGCGGGTTGGAATTCGCTGCCAGAACGTTATTCGCGCTCACGCCCACCTTCAACGGTTCGCCGTTTTCCTCCAGCTCCATCCATACCGAGCCGTCCTGGTCCACAGAAGCCGTGCCGTTCTGATCGAGGTATTTGAAGAAACGAGAGAGATCGTGCGGAGCGATCACGCTCTTGTTTTGCTCAGCCAGCGAATGGAACTCCTTGCGATAGTCTTTCCATCCGGCTCTTGTTCCGATCAGTTGAACGCGAGCCTCTCCGCTCTCTGCGACCTGTTCGCCGATAGGAACTCCAGAATTCGCAGCGTCCGCCTGCAGCGCCGGATGTTCCTCAAAGGTGTGCTCAGGATTGAATCGCCCGGTCAGAAGATAGGACGCCACCACTACGGGCAATTCATGGTCTGCAAAAAGGATCATCGGGATCAGAAATTTCTTGGAACGAAACAACTGCTCTGTTCCCGCGCGCACCTCGCTACTTCGCTTGATTGTGCCGGGCACCTGTGCGAAGTGCAGCACCCGGAAATTGGATTCGGGATGACGCAGTGCGTAACGTGTAAAGGTGTGCGCCACTGCCTTCGGGCTGGTCATTCCAAAATCGTTCACATAATCGCGATTGACCGCATGCGGAAAATAGCTGTTCACGACGTCGCGGGTAAAGTCGGCGCAATTGCGAGTGATTCCGTTGAAACGGTTCTTGTTGGGCGCCGCGTTAAACTCCGCAATGAACGCGCGATCCTGTTCAACCGTCGTATCCACCGCAAAAATGTACACGCTGCGGATCATCGTGGCCGCCACCATCTCTCGCCATTCCGCGTTCTTGCTGGTCTGGCACGCCACGCTCATGCAGTATCCAGTCAGGTAATTCCGACGATACCGTTCCTCCAATAAATGTTTGATCTTCCTGGATCCGAAAATCGGGCGGTTCTCTGGATCTTCCACGCCGTAAAGGTAAATGTTCAACGGCACGACATTCCATTCAAACGGCCGATCTTCGCCAATATTGATATAGGTGCTAAGGACCGATCCCTGTTCCCCGGGCTGGCACAGTCGCAGCCTGACCGGTGAATCCGCGCAGATGTTTGAAAAATAAACCGCGGTGTGACCGGTGCCGGTGATCCGATCCATGCTTTCATCCAGCGATTCGTTCAGCACCACTCCGACGCTGGCACACGCGCGTGCGGGCAACAGGCTTGCGAGCAACAGTACAAAAACCAAGGGAAAAATCACCGTACCAATGGCGGCAACCGTTTTGGGATGGGACCTATAGAAGTGGCGAAGACGAGCAACAATGGTAGGCAAAAAGGTCCCTTCCCGGCTGGATTAGCATTTACTTCGCATGCTTGACGACTTGCATTCATATGAACCCGGTTCCCGGCGAAAAGTTGCCTGTTTTTGTGCTAACAATAGCGCTAACAGTTACTTGCGGACAGCCCTGCCACATTTCCCCACACCACGGATAAATGCCCTTCTCACCTAAGGCTTTGGACATAAGTGTCAGTAGAAGGTTTAGCCAGACGCTTTAGTGCAACCGCTGTATTGCTGGCTTCCTTGTGCGAAGACTATAAGAAACGAGCAGGATAACAGCGTATTGGATTCACTTTCACCTGCCGAGCCGTGTCGGCTTCCCAGGACTGAATCCTCATTACCGCCCCGGCGCGCCTTTGCCGAATTCATATTCGTCGCTCGAATTCCGTCGCCCTCTTGATCACGAGGATTCTATGACCGAGTTAGAAGCGAAGCTGGAGCGTATTTGGGAAACTCCAGACACGTTCTGGGGCTGGTTTTCCACCGTCGACCATAAAGAAATAGGCAAGCGCTATCTGCTCACCGCTGTGGCGTTCCTGCTGGTTGGAGGAGTCGAAGCGCTGGTCATGCGGCTGCAACTGGCCTTTCCTAACCGCGGCCTCATCGGCTCGCAAAGCTACATTCAACTCTTCACCTTGCACGGCATGACCATGATCTGGTGGTATGCCGCGCCGATTCTCTCGGGATTTGCCAACTATCTTATTCCGCTGATGATCGGCGCGCGAGACATGGCCTTTCCCAGGCTCAACGCGCTGTCCTATTGGCTGTTTGTGCTTTCCGGATTGTTTCTCTATTCCAGCTTGCTGATTTCCGCAGCGCCCCACGCCGGGTGGTTTGCTTACGTTCCTTACACGCTGAAGGGCTTCTCGCCGGATTACGGCATGGATTTCTACGCGCTGGCACTGATCTTTCTGACGATTTCGACGACGGTTGGAGCCATCAACTTCATCGTCACGATTTTCCATCTGCGAGCGCCGGGCATGGCCGTAAGCAAGATGCCGTTGTTCCTGTACAGCACACTCACCATTTCCTTCGCCATCGTAGCTTCCTTGCCCGCACTGACCGTCGCCTGCGTGTTCCTGGAACTGGACCGCCAGTGGGGCACGCATTTCTTCGACATCAGCCACGGGGGATCAGCTCTGTTGTGGCAACAGCTGTTCTGGATTTTCGGTCATCCGTGGGTCTACGTGGTTTTTCTCCCGGCTACCGGGATGGTCTCCATGATCATTCCGGTGATGAGCCGCTATCCGATCGTGGGCTATCCCTACATCGCGATATCCACGGTGTTGACCGGAGTGGCGGGGTTTGGCGTCTGGGTGCACCACATGTTCGCGGTGGGAATGTCCCAGATGTCCATGAGCTTTTTCAGCGCGGCCAGCATGACTATCTCCGTTTTCAGCGCGATACAGGTTTTCGCCTGGCTGGCAACGGTGTGGAAGGGCAGACCAGTTCCGACCGCGGCGTTTCACTTCGCCATGGGATTTATCGCGGCTCTAGTGATCGGCGGATTAAACGGCATCATCACCGCGATTATTCCGGTGGACTGGCAATTGCACGACACCTACTTTGTTGTCGCGCATCTGCATTATGTCCTGGTGGGAACCAACCTCATGCCGGTGATGGCTGCGTTCTATTACTGGACCCCCAAAATTACCGGACGCATGATGAACGAATCCCTGGGCAAATGGAGCTTCTGGCTTACTTTCGCCGGTTTGAATCTGGCCTTTTTCCCCATGCACATCGCGGGCCTGATGGGCATGACGCGCCGCGTGTATACCTTCGCTGACGGCTTGGGCTTGGCAACGCCCAATCTCATCTCCACCATCGGCGCTTTCTTAATGGCCTTTGGGATTCTCTTAAGTTTGTGGAATTTCATTGTCAGTTACCGCTCTGGCAAACTCGCCGGCAACAATCCGTGGTTCGCGGACACCCTGGAATGGTCGATACCTTCACCGCCACCGTCATATGCGTTCGTACACATTCCAACGGTTATCTCGCGTCATCCGCTGTGGGACGACTACGACGAAATGGCCGATCCCGATGATAGGCGCGTCTTCGATCAATCGCGCTTGACCTTGGCCACGTCCGCGCTGGACGCGCGCGCATCCGCGGTTTCGCAAATGCCCGAAGACACGGTTGTGCCCCTGCTGGTGGCGCTGGCTTTTACCGTGGTGTTTACCGCGCTGGTTCTCAAGTGGATGTGGATCGGGCTTGCCGGCTTGGCTGCCGTTGCCATTCTCAGCGCCGCGTGGCTGTGGCCGGAACCACCAAAGGAAGAACCGGCATGAAAGCTTCTACCGCAACACCGCCGCCCATCCAGGAACGCGAAGAAGTTGTGTTGGCGATTGATGATCAGCGCGGCACTGTCGGAATGATGCTGTTCATCGCCACTGAAGCGTTCCTCTTCGTCCTTCTCTTCTTTTCCTATTTCTATCTCTCCCGAGGCAACTGGCGCTGGACCCAGGAGACACCACCAAAATTGCCGCTGGCCTTCGTGCTTCTCGGCATTCTGCTAGCCAGCAGTGGCGTGGTCTTCTGGGGTGAGAAGCAGCTCAAAATCGGCAATGAGGGCCGAGCAAAGCTGGCGCTGCTTGGCACAATCCTTCTGGGATTGGTGTTCATCGGCGTGCAAGTCCTGGAATATATCGACCACCTTAAGGAACTGTCTCCGCGAACCGACGCGTACGGCTCCATCTTCTACACCATCGTCAGTTTTCATGCTGCGCACGTGATTGTCGGCCTGCTGATCCTCATTTACGTGGCGCTTCTGCCGCAACTGGAACCGGCCCAGCGGCCGCCCCACCGTCCGTATCACAACGGCGCGATGTATTGGCACTTCGTCGATCTCGTGTGGATCTGGGTAGTCGCGCTGCTGTACGTACTTCCCAATATTCGCTGAGGACTTATGGCCACTCAACCAACCACAGCAGGTTTAACGTCCTTCCCTCAAGGCCGATTGTGGTTCGGCACCTGCGCAGGCGCTGCCGCTTGGGCCATGCAAGGCTTCCTGTGTGTAGCCATTTCCGCGGCACTGTGCCACGCGAATTACAGCGGCCTGGAAGGTACCCGGGAGACCGGCACATTTATCTTGCTGGTCGTGATCACCGCAGCCCTTTTGGGCTTGACCTTGATCGCAGCGGCGGTTTCCTTTTCCAACTGGCAAAGGCTCACAAATAATCGCCCATTGATGTCCGCGGAGGCCACCGGACGGGAACAGTACATGGCGCTGATCGGAGTATTCGCGAATGTCGTGTTCACCCTGGGCATCTTGTGGGGTTTGCTGGCTGTTCTGCTGGTGCACATGTGCGTGAGGGCTCGGTGATGGGAACGCTGGCGCGACTATTGACCTTCGTTTTGGTGGCATGCATTGCGGCCATCGTCGTTATGGGCGTGCAGGATCATCGCGAGCACATCTCCAATCGAATCGTGACCGGAGGAAACGCCCGGCGTGGCAAGCAGTTGATCGTAGAGAAGAACTGCGGGTCCTGCCACACCATCCCCGGTATTTACGGCGCGCAAGGAGTCGTTGGTCCTCCTTTATTTTTCTTCTCCCGGCGGACGTTCATCGCAGGAGAACTTCCGAACACGCCGGACAATTTGGTTCGCTGGATTCGGTTTCCGCAGTCGGTGAACCCGAATACAGCCATGCCAACCCTGGGGCTGTCCGAAGACCAAGCACGGGATGTGGTGGCGTATCTCTACACTCTGCGTTGAAGGACGATCATGATCCGTAAACTGAACTACCAAGCGGGTGTTTTGGCGTTATCGTTCGCGTTTCTGGCCAGTGGTTGCCACGACTCGCGAACAGCCCACGCGGATTCGGTGCCCAATGTGCCGGGCTCGGTACCGGGTGTCCAGCTCGTCAGCCCGCCAGCCAATGGCCAGTGGACGATTCCGGCCGGCGATTACGGGCATACCCGGTTCAGCACTCTGGATCAAATCAATACGCAAAACGTCGGCAAGCTCCGGTTGATTACCTCCATGGCGACCGGAATTCCCCACGGCCACGAAGGCGGTCCGCTGGTGGTCAAAGACACCATGTATGTCATCACGCCGTTTCCGAATAACCTCATCGCCATCGACCTCAAAAATCCAACCGGGCCAACAAAATGGATCTATCAGCCTCATCCCAGCATGCGCGCCGAAGGAGTAGCGTGTTGTGACGTGGTCAACCGCGGAGGCAGTTACGGAGACGGCAAGATCGTTTACGCCACGCTGGACGACAACGTGGTCGCCGTCAATGCCGAAACCGGGAAAGAAGAGTGGCGCACCCCAGTGGGTGATACCAACATTGGGGAGACCATCACCATGGCGCCGCTCATCGTCAAAAATCACGTCTTCGTCGGCAACAGCGGCGGCGAATTGGGTGTGCGCGGCAAAGAAATTTGTCTCGACTTGGCTACCGGCAAACAGGTCTGGGTGGCCTATCACACCGGACCCGATAAGGACGTTCTGATCGGTCCGGATTTCAAGGCGTTTTACAAGAAAGACCAAGGCAAGGATTTGGGCGTCAGCACTTGGACCCCCGATCAATGGAAGATCGGCGGGGGCACTCAGTGGGGTTGGGTTTCCTACGACCCCGAACTCAATCTCATCTTTTATGGCACCGGCAATCCTGGAGTCTGGAATGCCGATCAGCGGCCCGGCGACAACAAGTGGTCGGTCACGATTTGGGCGCGCAATCCGGACACGGGATACGCCAAGTGGGCCTACCAGGTGGAAGGACATGACGCTTGGGACTATGACGAAATTATGGAAAACATCGCGGTCGACATGGATTGGGGCGGGCGCATGCGTAAACTGCTACTGCATCCCGCACGCAACGGGTTCATGCTCGTGCTCGATCGCGAAACCGGCGAACTTCTCTCCGCGGAGCCTTTCGTGCCCGTCAATTGGGCCAAAGGTTATGATCTAAAGACCGGTCTGCCGAACGAAGATCCATCCAAACGTACGCATCAGGGATCTACCACTCAGGATATTTGTCCTTCGTCCACGGGCGGAAAAGAGTTTGTACCGTCCTCCTTCGACCCTCGTACGGGCTACTTATATATTCCCGCCCACAACACTTGCATGGATTACGGTGGACTCGAGGCCAGCTACATCGCCGGTACTCCGTATCTTGGCGCCAGCGTCAGGATGAAGCCAGGTCCGGGTGGCTACCAGGGCGTATTGGTGGCTTGGGACGTGAAGAACGCGCGTCCTGCTTGGGAGGACAAAGAACCGCCATTGCCCTTGTATAGCGGTGTGCTTTCGACTTCCGGTGACGTCGTCTTTTACGGAACCATGGACCGCTGGTTCAAAGCGGTAGACGCGCACACCGGTAAGGAACTTTGGAAATTTCAAACCGCCTCCGGCATCGTCGGTAATCCCATTACCTATCTCGGCCCGGACGGCAAACAGTATGTTGCTATTTATGCCGGAGTCGGCGGGTGGATGGGAGCCGTGGTGTTCCCGAACTTGTCGATCAGTGATCCTTATGCCGCTCTTGGTGTAGTGGGGGCTATGAAAGAAATCAAAAAATATACCGCACCCGGCGGAGCGCTCTATGTATTCGGCCTTTAGGCAAATTGCCGTTTTACTGTGCTGTTGCTGCGCGGCCACAGCCATTTCGGCGCGGCCGTTCCGAGTGTGCGCCGATCCGGACAATCTGCCCTTCTCGAACGAGAAACAACAAGGCTTCGAAAACGAGCTTGCGAAATTAGTGGCGCACGATCTTGGAGAGCCCCTTCAGTTCGTGTGGGAGCCGCAACACGGCGATTTCCTTCGCAGAACGTTAACCGCAGGACTTTGCGACGCCGTCATGGGATTGCCTTCTTCTCTCGATGAAGCCGAAATGACGGTGCCCTATTACCGTTCCACCTATGTTTTTGTCACTCGAGATGATCGCAAACTGGCGATTCATTCCTTCGACGATCCAGGTTTGCGCTCCTTGCATATTGGTGTTCAACTGATCGGGCACGACAGCAGCAGCGTCCCTCCCGCGCAGGTACTCTTCAACAAAGGCTTGGCCAGCAACATTGTCTGGTATCGTCTGCTACCAGATTTTTCTCACCCCAATCCCCCGGTCGAACTGATTGACGCGGTGGAACGCGGCGACATTGATATGGCCATTGCCTGGGGACCGATGGCAGGATTTTTTGCCAAGCATTCCTCTGTGCCCCTCAAAGTGACTCCGGTTTCCCCGCAAATGGTGGATTCCATTCCGCTGACCTTTCAGATTTCCATGGGCGTCCGGCATGGGCAAGATGACTTGCGTGCGCGGCTGAACACCGTAATTCAACACCGCAAAGCCGCCATCAACAGCATTTTGCAGAAATACGGCGTGCCCACGCCCGGCACCGCGGACTCTCCGAAGATTACATTAGGCAGGTGACTATGCTGCGTCAATTCTTTCTCTCTGCAACTGCCTTAGCAATTCTGCCCATCGCCGGATGCAGTTACGGTCATTCAGATTTCGCGGCCTCCGGTGCGACTCCGGCGGTAAAGGTTCCCATCGGTCCGGTGCCCGGCGGTGGTCCGGAAATTCCTGGTCCCACTAACCCATACGCAAACGATCCAACCGCGCTCGCGAAGGGGCGGCAACTCTTCGTGCAATACAACTGCTACGGCTGTCACGGCGGCCATGCCGGCGGGGGCATGGGTCCCAGTTTGCGAGACCCCGACTGGATTTATGGCGACTCCGACGCTCACGTGTTTGAGTCGATTGCCCAGGGACGGTCCCAGGGGATGCCTGCCTGGGGAACAAAGCTTCCCTCCGATCAAATTTGGCAGCTCGTCGCCTATGTAAAGTCGCTGCACACGTCACAAGAGCCTGACCCTCCGGAGTGACCAACACATGAGCTGCATACTTACACTGTCGAGCATGCTTTTGTTGCGCTGGCAGAGCTGGGGGCCGCGTTCTTCGTTGCTGCCTGCGGGACCGGCCTCAGCGAAAATTGCCCACCTCAATTGGTTCGTGCTCATTTTATTTTTGATTGTTATCGCGGTGATGTGGAGCTTGATTCTCCTGGTGGTTACGCGAAAGCGCGGTTCGTTTCAGGAACACGCACCATTCGACGCTGGAGGCGGCCAATCCTGGATACTTATCGGTGGCTTTGCGATTCCTGCGACGATTCTATTTGTGATCTTCATCATGGGGCTGGACACCATGTCCGCTTTTCCTCTTCATGATGGACACGAGATGCCACCGAACATTCGCGTCACCGGCCATCAGTGGTGGTGGGAAGTGCAATACCTGAGCGGAGGCGTGGATAAGCACTTCATCACTGCGAACGAGATCCACATACCAGTCGGGCGTCCTATGGACATCGACCTGGTGTCTGCCGACGTGATCCATTCGTTCTGGGTACCTTCCCTTCACGGCAAAGTTGACCTGGTACCCGGCCAGGTCAATCGCATTCGAATTGAAGCGAGTGAGCCTGGTGTGCATCGCGGCATCTGTGCGGAATATTGTGGAGCGCAACATGCCCACATGGGATTGTTGGTAGTCGCGGACTCGCCGCAGGCTTACCAGAGTTGGGTGGAAAAGCAGTTGAGCGACGGGAAGACTCCCACGGATGCCGAAGAGCAGCACGGCGAGCAGGTTTTCGTCTCCAAGCCCTGCGGTTTTTGCCACACTGTGCGTGGAACTCCGGCCGGTGGCCGCGTGGGCCCGGATTTGACCCACATCGGCTCGCGCCAGGGCCTTGCTTCCAACATGTTGGTGAACGATGACGCCAACTTGAGCGCCTGGGTGACTCACGCGCAAGCCCTGAAGAGTGGCTCGGCTATGCCGGACATCACGGAATTTAACGGCGACGACCTGCGGGCCATTGTTGCGTACTTGCGGCAATTGAAATGACCACCCGTTTCGAAGGATCCAGCACCAGCAGTGCAAATTTGCAGACCTAAGGAGAAATATCATGAAGGAAGAACTGACGCTTGAACTAGCCCAAAGACTTGTGGAGGCCGCCAAGGAAAAGGCGGAAGAATTGAAAATTGCTGAGGACATCGCGGTGGTCGATCACGGAGGGAACCTAAAGGCCTTCGTGCGGATGGATGGCGCATGGCTCGGCAGTATCGACATTGCTATCCGCAAGGCACGCACCGCGCGCTTTTTCGATTCCGAAACCGCCAAACTTGGCGAGATGTCGCAACCAGGCGAGCCGCTCTATGGCATCGAATTCAGCAACGGCGGCCTGATCACTTTTGGTGGCGGCCTCCCGCTGAAAGACCGCGACGGCAATATCATTGGCGCGATCGGAGCTAGCGGCAGCACGGTGGATAATGACGTGAAAGTGGCCAAGGCCGCCGCCGACATCGTGCATCGCTCCAAATCCGCAAATGCCTGAACTTTTAATATGCGCAATCGCGTTCCGGGACGGCTTCCAAGCGGGAGCCGTCTTTTTTTAATGAAACATGCAATTGCTTCGCTCATGATGATTTCCCATTGGATAGGTGATAGGCGTCACAGTCACACTTGCCAAGGAACAGTAAGTTTGCAAGGTAAGCTCCCTCTGCACCAAGGGCAGCGCGGCCTTTTCCATTCCTTATTCCTCATCCTAGGGAGACTCCAAAAAAGCGGAGGGAAAGTTTTTTTCGTTTACTAGCGCAATGGTTTCATGCGAAGAGCCGTCGACTCATGCTTGGAAGGAGGTGAGCCAGCGGCTCTTTCGTTTTCGTGTCTCGATTTATTCCTTTGAGCCTGAACACGCGCCTCGCAACGCCAGCTCCACATCCGAATCCGCGAATTGTAATTCGCGCAGAATCTCCCGGTTGTGCTCTCCCAACAGAGGCGGAGGGAGGCGATACACAATGGGTTGCGCTTCGAAGCGGATGGGATTGGCGATGCTGCGCGCGGTTTTCAGCGTGGGATGCTCGAGTTCCACAATCAAGCCCCGCGAAATCGTTTGTGGGTCATTGAGGGCTTCCGCGACCGTTTGAATGGGCGCTGCGGGAATGTCCGCTTCGCCAAGCCGCTGTAACCATGTGGCGGCAGGTAATGCGGTGAAATGCTGCTGCAGGATGGGAATCAGCAAATTCCTATGCTGAATGCGTTCCGCGTTGGTCGAAAATCGCGGATCGCCGCCCAGATCCTTCTCCAGATTGAGAAGCTTCAGCAAGCGCCGCCACAGCGGCTGCGTGCCCACGGCCACTACAAACGTGCGTCCATCGTTTCCTTGAAACAATTGATACGGCACGATACTCGGATGCGCGTTACCCCAGCGCGAGGGGGAGACGCCGGCATTCAGAAAATTGCTGCCAATGTTCGCCAGCCAGGTCAGTTGCGAATCGAATAACGCCAAATCCAGGAAATCCCCTTTGCCCGTGCGCTCTCGCGCATACAACGCCGCCAAAATTCCCATGGCCGCGTACATCCCGGTGGTCATGTCTGCAATGGCGATGGGAAAGCGCATGGGCGCGCCATCGGGCTCACCCGTGAAGCTCATCACTCCCGCTTCGGCTTGCGCCAGAATGTCATAGCCCGGCTGCCCCGCGCGCGGACCGCTCAGGCCGTAGCCGCTGATCGCGCAATAAATCAACCGGGGATGCTTAGCGCGAAGCGTGGCCGGATCGATTCCGCGTCGCTGCAGCGAAGCAAGCGATGGCTGGTTGCAAATGAATACGTCGGCCTTCGCCAGCAGCCGCCGGAGAACTTCGGCGCCCAAAGGATGATCGTAGTTCAACGTAATCGAGCGTTTGTTGCGATTGGTCGCCAGGAAATATGCGGATTCGCCGCCCACAAACGGCGGACCCCATGTGCGTGACTGATCGCCCAGTCCGGGGCGCTCCACCTTAATCACCTGGGCCCCAAAATCCCCCAGCATCATCGCGCAATACGGACCTGCGAGCGCTTCGGTGAGTTCGACAACCTGGATTCCGTCGAGCAACGTGGACATGTACAGGAATTATAGCGAAAGCCGTGGACATGTATGCTGGATGAGAACGGAAAAGTGTCGCGTCCCTTGCTTGCGGGGCGCTGTTCTCAGACAATATGAAGTTCCCGGGGCCTTAGCGGACACAACAGAAGACCTGTCAAGGCGCTGGACGGAGATTTCGAAGAGACATGGCCAATCTGGCTCACCCACCCAAGCGATTTGTCGCCTATTTTTCCATGGAGATCGCCTTGGAAAATTCCATGCCCAGCTACAGCGGCGGCCTGGGCGTGCTTGCCGGCGACACCATTCGCGCGGCCGCGGATATTCGGCTGCCGATGGTGGCGGTCTCGTTGCTCTACCGCAAAGGGTTTTTCACCCAGAGATTAGCCGAAGACGGCACGCAGACCGAAGAACCGGTGGACTGGAAGGTAGAGAAATTCTTGACGGAAGAGGCTCCGCGCGTGAGCGTCACACTGGAGAATCGCCGGGTGGAATTACGCGCCTGGCGCTATACCGTGAAAGGCGTGCGGGGCTATGAAGTACCTATTTATTTCCTGGATGCGGATTTGCCGGACAATGATCCGTGCGACCGGGAACTGACGGGTTCGCTCTACGGCGGTGATCCCTACTATCGTTTGTCCCAGGAGATGCTGCTGGGAATTGGCGGAGTCCGGATGCTCCGCGCGCTCGGGCACACGGAGTTGATGCGCTACCACATGAACGAAGGACATGCCGCCCTCCTTACTCTGGAACTGCTGGAAGAAGAAGCCAAGCGCGCCGGCCGCACCTCCATCAAAGGAGAAGACATCGAGCGCGTGCGCAGCAAGTGCGTGTTCACCACGCATACACCCGTGCCTGCGGGCCATGACAAATTTCCGGTCGAGTACCTGATTCGCCTTGATCCTGAACTCGCTCGCATTTTCGACCAGAAGGACCCTTCCTCCGTTGAGCTGATCAAAAGCATATTGCAGGTCGACCAGAGCTACCCCGATCTGGCGGACGCAGCGCTCCACGGCGCTTCCCTGAATATGACCTACTTAGCGCTGGGCTTGAGCACTTTCATCAATGGGGTGGCGAAGTTGCACGGGGAAGTCTCGCGGCGCATGTTTCCCAACGTGCCCATTGAGGCGATCACGAACGGAGTGCACGCGGCGACTTGGAGTTCGCCGCCCTTCCGCGATTTATTCGACCGTCACATTCCCTCGTGGCGCGAAGATAATTACAGCCTTCGCGGTGCGCTGGGCTTGCCGCCCGAAGATGTTTGGGCCGCGCACCTTCTCGCTAAACACGACCTGCTGGAAGCGGTGCGGCGAAAAACCGGCCTGAAGCTGGACCCCGAAGCGTTTACCATCGGATTTGCACGCCGCGCCACCGGCTACAAACGGGCCGACCTGATCCTTAGCGATCTGGACCGTTTGCGCCGTATTGCTAAGAGTGCCGGACCTTTTCAAATTATTTTCGCCGGCAAAGCGCATCCCAAAGATGGCGGCGGAAAAGAGATTATTCGCCGCATCTTCAAAGCGAAAAAAGCGCTGAAGAAAAATGTCAGCATTGTTTTCCTGGATGACTACAACTTGGACCTCGGGGGCAAACTGACTTCCGGCGGGGATTTGTGGCTCAACACGCCGCAGTATCCCCTGGAAGCTTCGGGCACCAGCGGCATGAAAGCCGCGCTGAATGGAGTGCCCAGCTTGAGCATCCTGGATGGCTGGTGGGTGGAAGGACACATCGAAGGGGTCACCGGCTGGTCCATCGGCGAATCGCACCGCCGCGATCCTTCGCCCGAAACCGTGGTGGACAACGCTCTCGATGCCGAGAGCCTGTATTCGAAATTAGAGAGCGTGATTATTCCGATGTTCTATGAGGACCGCAATCGGTATTTGTCCATCATGCAGCACGCTATCGCGATTAATGGCTCGTTCTTCAACACCCAGCGCATGGTCCAGCAATATATTACGGATGCATATTTGCGATAGGACGCCGCGGCGGACGTTTTTCCTCGGTACGGACCTGCATCATCATCACTTTGCGCGGCAGCACTCGAAACCCGGCTTTGCGATAAAAGTTTTCGGCATTCTTATTGTGATTCAACACTTGTAGTTCCACGTTGCGAATCCCGCGCTCGCGGCAAAAATCTTCCACCTCATACAATGCCAGAGTGCCCACACCGCGATTCCGAAAACGTTTTTCTACGTACACTTCCGTGAGCATGCCTTCCACCCCGCCATATTCCAGATCGAAATTATAGGTAAGCAAGGTATACCCCACTGGCTTCTTGTTGCTTTCCATCAGCCAAGCCTGGCCGAGCGAAAGATTGCGGAGAAGCGTGTCGAGCCCGCGGCTGAGCGAATTCAGTTGGTAAGGAATTTTGTCGAACCGGTAATACGCGACAATCAGTTTCAGCAGCGCCTTGTGATCTTTGGGGCCACATGGCCGGAACGTAACAAGCATAGAACCTCACTGGTGGAACTATCCTACTGCAGGCGCCCACCTGCGAAAAGCATCTGTACCCAGCCCGTCGTCGGACAAGAATCGTAGTCAGCAGCCATTCCAATTGGCAAATCGAATCGAGGTAGCTCTGAAATCGAAGAGGGATTTCTCGCGTTGCTCGAAATGACGTTGTTCGAAGGAGGTTGATTACAGAAGTTCACCTGACACGATTCTTGTACAGGGCCATGCCCACAGCGGAGTCCATGCACATTTTTTCGAGGGTCCGAATTTCGCGCTGTGTGGTGATGCCGCCTGCTGCGACGATGGGCAGTTTTGTGCCTTCGTGCAAAGCACGAAACCATTTCATATTCGCGCCGCGCATCGTGCCTTCGCGGTCCACATCGGTGCACAGAAAACCCCCGCAGTATGGTTCCAGTTCCGTGAACACATCCGCCGGTTCCACTGCTAACGCAGATCGCCAGCCATGGGTCACCACCCGCCCCTTCGCTGTGTCCAGCGCGATCAGCACATGATTCTTCCCAACCCGCGCTGCAAGTTTTTTCAGGAACGGCAAATTCGGGCGGCCCTGGCGAAAAGCGGCGCTGCCAATGATCACCTGTTCCACCCCCAGTTTTTTCAGGGCCGCCGCGCGCTGCACGGTGCGAATCCCCCCGCCCACACGAAGCTTCATTTTGTATTTACGATGCGCTTCGACGCATACTCGCCGAACCAATGCGTTGTTTTGTCCTGTGCGCATGGCGGCATCCAGATCGATCACGTGCAGCCATTCATAGCCCGAGAAGCGGTCAAGTAAACCGAGCACATCGTCGACGGCCAGCTCACGTTTGCGCCCGTGTACAAGCTGAACTGCTTTGCCACGCTGCAAATCGATGCACGGGATCAACAAGGCAGCCTCACCGCGATGCCATTCGCCTGCAGAAACGACTTCAGCCCGCGAATCGATTGCACCTGATCGTGGAAAATCGATGCCGCCAGCGCCGCATCGGCAGCACCTTCCGTAAACACGTCGAAAAAATGCTGAGGAACCTTCGCACCGCCGGAAGCAATCACCGGCACGGTCACCGCGCGGCTGATGGTGGCGGTCAGCGCAAGATCAAAGCCCGACTGCGTGCCGTCGCGATCGACGGAAGTAAGCAAAATTTCTCCGGCGCCCAGTTCGATGCCGCGTAGCGCCCAGTCCAGTGCGTTCCAACTGGTCGCCACCTGTCCTCCGCGTATCCGAACCTGCCACATTTCGTTCTCGCGTTTGGCGTCGATCGCCAGCACCACAGCTTGCGCGCCAAATTCGTGCGAAAGCTCGCTGATCAACTCAGGCCTGTCCACTGCGGCGGTGTTCAGGGTGACCTTGTCGGCTCCGGCGCGCAGCACCCCACGAGCGTCTTCCAGCGAACGAATGCCGCCCCCCGCGGAGAGAGGAATGCTCAATTGTTCGGCAACGCTGCGGATGGTTCGAAGAAAAGTGGGGCGATTATCGCGCGCGGCCGCAATGTCCAGCACCACGAGCTCGTCGGCGCCTTCGGCGTTGTAGCGGGAGGCAAGCTCGACAGGATCGCCGGCATCGCGCAGGCCTTCAAAGTGTACGCCCTTGACCACTCGGGAGCCGTCGGTGTCCAGGCAAGGAATGATGCGATGCGCCAGACTCATGCCGCGACCCTTAGGAAATTCTCGAGGATCTTCGCGCCACAGGCTCCGCTTTTCTCCGGGTGAAATTGCACGCCGAAAATGCGTTCGGTCTCCAAAATTGCCATGAATTCACGGCCGTATTCGCAAGTGGCCGCAGTGGCGGGCCCGTCTGAGGGTGCGGCATAGGAATGAGCAAAATAAAAATAGGCATCAGGAGGAACTCCATTCAACAGGCGACAATCGCGCAGAGGGCGCACCTGATTCCAGCCCATATGAGGCAATTTCATTTTTTGCAGTAATTGCTCGACGTGTCCGTGCAGCAGGCCCAGACCGAAAAGCTCTGGCGCTTCCGCGCTGCTTTCAAACAGCGCCTGCAATCCCAGGCAAATCCCCAAGAATGGCGTGCCTCGAGAAATGGCGGTCAGCAACGGCTGCCGCAAGCCGTGACCATCCAGCGAATGAAGCAATGCGGCGCAGTGACCCACGCCGGGGAGAATCAGGCAGGTGGCATCGGTGATTTCCTCGGGCTGATCGGTAGTGCGAACTTCCGCACCGAGCCGGCGCAGAGCGCGCTCAACGGAGGTGACATTACCCGCGCCATAATCGATTACAGTGGCGATCACAACAGTTCCTTGGTGCTGGGCAGCACGTTGCGCAAGCGTTTGTCGCGCGAAACCGCAAAGCGTAGCGCCCGCGCAAACGCCTTGAAGAGCGCCTCCACTTGATGGTGCGACGATCGCCCATACAGCACTCGGAGATGCACGTTGGCGCGAGCGGCCTGCGCGAAGCCCTGGAAGAAATCTTCGACCAGTTCGGTCTGAAACCCTCCCACGGTGCGTGCCGAGAATTTCGCCTTCACCACGCAAAATCCGCGGCCCCCAAAATCAATCGCTGCCGCCGCCAGGGTTTCATCCATGGGCATCAAAAAATAGCCGGCGCGGAGAATCCCGCGCTTATTGCCCAGAGCGGAATGGACCGCTTCACCGAGAGCGATGCCCACGTCTTCGACGGTGTGATGCTGATCGACGTCCAGATCGCCCTTCGCTTTCACACGCAGATCCAATCCACCGTGTCGCGTCACCAGGTCCAGCATGTGGTCGAAGAACGGAATGCCGGTGGAAATGTCGGACTTGCCGCGTCCATCAAGATTAAGGCGCAGTTCGATTTGCGTTTCTTTGGTGGTGCGTCGAATCCGTGTGGTCCTGGGCATAATCCTTCCTAGCGGCCGTTCCCCAAAATTCGCAAAAGTTTTCGAAGTTCAGATTCCGTGCCAATCGTGATGCGTGCATAGCCTGGCCCGATATCGTGGCTGCGTTCGCGGACCAAGATGTTCTGGCGTGCCAGCTTCTCAAAAAACGCGGGTCCAGACTCACCGAAATCGGCCAGCAAGAAATTCGCGGCGCTGGGGAAAACACGCACGCCGCGCTTTCGAAGTTCGTGGGCCAGCCATGTGCGCAGCCGTTTCACGTCGCGCAGGTAACGAGAGATGGTCTTTCGTTCCTCGACCGCCGCCACTGCCGCCACTAGAGCGGCTAAATTCACCGGATAAGGCGGCATGGCGCGCCGCACGAAGGACAGGGAATCGCGATTCCCAATCACCGCTCCGAGCCGGAGTCCTGCCATGCCTGCCGCTTTCGAGAATGTGCGCGCCACGAAAAGATGAGGATACCGACGGACCCACGGCACCGCGGATTGCGGGGAAAATTCAGCATAGGCCTCGTCCACAACAACCACCGTGTCTGTCGCTGCGCGAAGCAGTCTGCCAAGGTCGCGTTCGCTCACCAAAGTTCCGGTTGGGTTATTGGGATTGGCTAGAAAAAACAAGCGCGGTTTTCTGCTTAGTGCAGCAAGGGCTTCGCCGAGCGGAAATTCCATATTTGCGCCGTAACGCAAAACCTTCAGGCGCGCTCCGGCAATCTCGGCGTAATAGCGATACATTGGAAACGTGGGCTCGCAGATGAGCACTTCCGTGCGCGGCTCGACAAAGGTGTCGAAAAACACCCGCAACGCATCATCTCCGCCATTCGTCAACAGCAGTTCGTCACGGTCAACTCGAAAATATCGCGCAAGTTTTCGCGTGGAGGCTTCGTACTCGGGATACCTAGCGATTTCTTTGGCTGTGAGTCGCGCCAATGCCTTCCGGGCTGCAGCGCTGCATCCAGAGGTGTTCTCGTTGAAATCCAGCCGAATTTTCCCGGCGCGGCCCTCCGCGGGAGCTTCATAGGTGCGACGCAAGAGAATGGCTTGGCGGACCGGCAGACGACTCTTCATTTGCGCACCTCGACTGCATTGGCGTGTGCCAGCAACCCCTCGGCGCGCGCCATAATCTGCACATCGCGGGCCAGACGGCGGTATCCTTTGCCGTTAATCGATTGCACGCTGATCTGCTTCACAAAGTCGCTCACGGAGAGTCCACCACGGCGTCGCGCCCAACCACCCGTTGGCAAAACGTGGTTGCTGCCGCTGGCATAATCTCCGAAAGGCTCCGCGCTGAGATGGCCCAGAAAGATTGTGCCGCAGGCGCGAATTTTCTTGAGCAGAGCCGGCGAATTTTCGGGCAGCGACAAATGTTCCGGCGCGAAGCGATTCACAAATGCGATGCCGTCCTCCCAGCGATTCGCCACCAGGATGGTGCCCATCTTTTCACACGAGACGTGCGCAGCGTTGCTTCCCGGCAACAGTTCCAATTGCGCGCCAACCTCCTGTTGCACCTGTCTGGCCAGCCGCATTGAGGTAGTGACGAAATAACTCCCCGCGTCCGGTGCGTGCTCGGCCTGGGCCAATAAATCTGCCGCGATCCACCGAGGATTCCCGCCACGGGCCAAAACCACCGCCTCGGTCGGGCCCGCGGGAACGTCGATGGCGCAATCGCAACTGACAATCTGCTTAGCGGCTGTTACGTAACGATTGCCGGGGCCAAATATTTTTTCCACCGCTTCGATTCGTTTCGTTCTATACGCCAGTGCAGCAATCGCTTGGGCACCGCCGATGCGCGCCAAATGTGTCACCCCGAGCAGACCAGCAGTGGCCAGCAGTTCATCATTCGCCCGCGGGCAGACCGCCACGATGCGCTTCACTCCTGCCACTTGCGCCGGCACCACGGTCATGACCATGGTGGAAAACAGTGCGAACCGCCCGCCGGGAATATAACATCCGACGGACTCGATCGGCCGAACGAGCTGGCCAACACGTACTCCCGGCTCAACCTCGAACGACCATTCACGCACCAATTGCTTTTTCGCGACACGGCGCACGTTCGCAGCAGCATGTTCTACTGCCCGCAGAAACTCCCGGCTGACTCGTTTCGTTGCCGCGGCCATTTCCTGCGGCGTGACCCACAGCAATTTCCCGCGCACATCCACGCGGTCTAGTTTTCGTGTCCAATACTCGACGGCTGTATCGCCCCGGTGTTGCACGTCCGCTACAACGCGCGCAGCCACCCGATGGGCCTGCTGATCCCGGCCTTTGCGCGGTTCCAGTAATTTCGCTTCCGTCTTTGCCGTGAGTTTCAGGATGCGCATCAGAGCACAATCTTATTCAAGGGATATTCCACTATTCCCTGTGCGTTCGCGGCCTTCAGCCGAGGCAAAATCTGGCGCACCACCGCTTCTTCGATAATGGTGCTCACCGCCACCCAATCTGAGTCACTGAGTTCCGAAATTGTGGGATTCTTCAGCGCCGGCAACACCGCGAGCACCGCCGACAAATTCTCCCGCCGCACGTTCAACATCAAGCCCACTCGCGTAGCCGCCGCAATCGCGCCTTGCAGCATCAGTACAAGGTTCTCCGCCTTTTCGCGTTTCACCGGATCTTCCGCGGACTTGCGATTTATGATCAAAACGGTGGACGATTCGAGCACAGTATCCATGATGCGCAGGCGGTTCGCGCGCAACGATGAACCGGTTTCGGTTACCTCCACAATTGCGTCGGCCAATTGCGGAACTTTCACTTCCGTGGCGCCCCAGGAAAATTCCACGCGAGCTTTCACTCCATGTTTCGCCAGATATTGCTCGGTAATTCCCACAACCTCCGTGGCAATCACTTTGCCTTCCAAATCCTGCGGCGTGTGGATCAGCGAATTTTCCGGCACCGCCAGTACCCATTTCACCCGCGCCAGCCGCTGCTTGGCATAAATCAGTTCCGCCAGTTCGATGACATCCGCTCCCGTTTCCTGCACCCAATCGTGCCCGGTGATGCCGGCATCCAGCGCGCCGGTTTCGACGTAGCGAGCCATTTCCTGTGCGCGAACCAGCAAGCAATCCATCTCCGGATCATCAATCGTGGGCACATAACTGCGCGAACTCAGCGTGACCTTCCACCCGGCGCGTGCCAGTAAGTCGATGGTCGCGTCCTGCAAACTGCCCTTGGGAATACCGAATTTCAGGACGCTCATAGCCCACCCTTGCCATAGACGTCCGCGGGCTGGAACACGCGTTCTCCAACCACCGCAGAACTGCCATCGCGTTCCAGCGATCGGAAAAAGCAGCTTCGATAGCCTTCGTGGCAAACTCCAGGCCCCACCGCCTCCACGCGGAACAGCAGCGCATCCCCGTCGCAATCGACCCGGACTTCGCGGACGCGCAGGACATGTCCGCTGGTCTCGCCCTTTTTCCACAGCCGGTTGCGGGATCGAGAAAAGAAGTGGACCTCGCCGGTGCGTTGGGTCTGTTCCAGCGCGTCGCTATTTAAGTAGCCGAGCATCAGGACTTCGCCACTCTGGTGGTCTTGCACCACTCCTGGGATCAGTCCGCCAAGTTTCTCAAACGCCAGTTCCACAAATGCCTCCCAAAAACAAAAAACCCGCCGGGCGATTCGCGCCAGCGGGCCGAGTAGAGCTTGAATTTCAGTAAGCGCTAGACAGACCAGAACGGGCGCGGCCAAGAGCCGTGATGGTGATGGTGTCGATGCGCCCGGAAAACCATGTGGTACTGAAGATACACGAGCACCCCAGAAAGCTGCAATTCAAATTTCGCATTTCTGGAATCGAAGCCTTCGATGTTAGGCGCGGGAAATGGAACCCGGCGGAGCGCCAGCCTTGTAGTTCATCGTCATCGACAGATGCAGCGCAACGCCGAACCGGCCGTTGGCTAGTTTCTCCACACGCACCACTTCGCCGATATATTCACAGTTCATCGGATCGTGGGCCGAAGTGAACGGAAAGGTCACGAATACGCGCATGCCCTTGTAATAATTATCGCGGCGGGTGTGAAAGTAAACCCCGTCTTTTGAAGCGTTTATACTTACAGGGATGTCTTCGAAGTGTTCGTCGCGGGGCTCCGACGGCCGCACCCGCAAAGGTTTGGCGAGCTTCGCACGTCGGCTGCGCCGCTGCTCCTTGTATTGTGTTTCCGTAGATTCAGCCATAGCAAATGCCCGCAAAAAAGCCGCTTACATTCATCATTGGGGGGAGCGGTTGAAACGTCAAGGCGGTGCGCCGAATCTGATACTGGTAAGTAGATAGCCGACAACAATAGGGGGCTACATGGCTGAAAGAATTGAGAAAAGCGACGCCGAGTGGCGCAAAGAACTCACTCCGAATCAATATTACGTGACCCGGCAAAAGGGAACGGAGCCGCCATTCACGGGAGAGTATGAATCCACAGATACACCTGGCACCTACAAGTGTGTCTGTTGCGGCCAGGAACTGTTCCGTTCTGAGACCAAGTTCCACTCCGGGTGCGGCTGGCCCAGCTTCTACGACCCGGCGAATCCCGAAGTGGTAGAAGAATCCAAGGACTTATCTCATGGAATGCTGCGCACCGAAGTAACCTGCAGTCGCTGTGGTGCCCATTTGGGGCACGTGTTTGACGATGGTCCGGGGCCCACCGGTTTGCGCTACTGCATCAATTCGGCGGCGCTAAATCTGCAAAAGAAATAAGGCGGACCCGAGTTCCGCCTCATGTAGCTACGATTCACAGTTTTAATCGACTGATTTCGAACGGGTTGCGTTATGCGGCGTTACACCCGCACGCCACCGCCTCAGCAATGGGATCAGACTCTTTTTGCCACGCCGCAATCAACAGTACCTTGTGACCCGCCGGATAGCGGAATACGTAATACACGTGCGCTGTGCCATCCAATTCGTAGAAGCCAGGTCGGCGCCGATCGGGGCGGCCCGTCACGCCCGTATTCAACAGTAGCCGAAGTTCCGCCAATTGTTCCGGAGTGTGTTTCCGGAGGTCCTCGAGCAGAGCCGGTTGTTTATCCATCCCCATCATAAAAGCGTCCTTTTTCGCCGTGCTCATCATAAGCAATTCTCATATGTAAAGACGTAAAAACCTTCGAAATGTTTCATGAAATAAAACATGGCAATTTGGCCGGGCTGTCGCAGGAATGAGACTGCCCAACGTAGACTAACCAGTAGACACGGCCGGAACATTCGATTATGTTTTCGTTATCAGGAGTGTTAGTTTGGAAATGGTAAGTATCCGAAAGCCGGAATTTTTTCAAATCCGAAAAGTGGAATCGCCTTTCCTGTACTTGCGCAAAGATTAAATTCTTGCGATAGTAATCGCACTTAAACGGTTTTAGGATATCGAGGAAAATCCGGTGGCTAAAACAGCAAGCAAATCGCCTCGAAAGACTGTGCGGGACGAGAAGTCCGAATTCGGAAAAGACCGTCGTCGTCGTCACCATCACTTCCTCGTAACCGTAAATTACGCGGATGGCGAGACGTTCGGCCGGGTTTACACTGACAAAGAAAAGGCCACGCGATTTGCCGAGCGCCAGCGCCGTTCGCCAATCGTTAAATCCGCCCGGGTCACTCAAGTCTCTTGATGATTAGTTTCGCGCGCGAAGCAGCGTGCTCACTTGGTTTTGGCGGGTTGACGTGCTATAAAAATAGAGGCTGCGGGCGGCCTTAGTATAATGGTAGTACGGAACCTTGCCAAGGTTCAGGCGTGAGTTCGATTCTCATAGGCCGCTCCATTCTTTCCAAACACAGCCTCTTTCGCCGGTTGCAGGAATAAGCATAAGAAAAAGTTTGCGCCGTCTGTCGCCCTGAATCCGTATCACAGCCAACCTCCATCTCTGTGTGCAAACTCCGCTTCCTGGTGCCGGCGCTTAAGCCCTTCCGTTTCGCTGCGAACTCGCCCGCATCCGGTTTGCTGGAAACGTCGTGGATTTCCTGAGGATCAAGCTCGTTTTCAGAACGTACTCGGTGCCCTCCGGCGCCGGGATTGGCCTTTTCACTTCCTCCAAAAGCGCCCGGAACGCAATCGCCGCCAACTCCCTTTGCGACATTTGAACGGTCGTCAAGGGCGGAGTCACGAATTCCGCCATACGAATATCGTCGAATCCAATCACGGAAAGTTCATTGGGCACCGGAATCCCCAATTCGAACGCCTCTCTCAACACCCCAATCGCCGTCATATCGTTCGAACACAGCACCGCTGTTGGCTTCTCTCGCAGCGAATACAATTTCTGCAGAGCCGCTTTTCCGCATTCCAACCGGTGATCGCCTTCCACAATAAACTCCGGCCTCATCACCAAACCAATTTCTTCCATCGACTTTTGAAATGCGTCTCTTCTCGCCACCGCCGAGCGCAACCCCAGCGGCCCGGAGATGAATCCGATGCGCTCGTGCCGGAGCGCCGCCAGGTGTTGCACCGCCTGACGAATCCCGGCGAGATAGTCAATGCGGATATTGGCGATGCGCGGCGACTTCGGCCCAACGTCCACAAAAACCAGCGGCGTGTTACGGTAACGCAGGTGTTCCAATAATTCTTCTTCCATGCCGAAGGTCAATATGGCGACGCCGTCTACTCGTGCCTCAATCATTCGGCGAACTGCTAACTCCATTCGTTCCGGCTCGTGAATCGTCGACGTCAACAAAATTTCGTAATTTTCTCCAACCGCCAGGGTCTCAAACGTCTCCACAATTTCCGGGAAGAAAGGATTGGTGATTTCCGAAACGACAAGTCCAAATACTCGGCTGCGACCCGATACCAGTGCGCGAGCCGATCGGTTCGGGTAATATCCCAGTTCCGCGATCGCCTTCCAGACGCGCTTGGCAAGCTGCGCGTCCACGCTCGCCACTTGGTTCACCGTCCGTGACACCGTAGCAGTGGATACCTTGGCCCGCTTCGCAACGTCACGAATGTCCACGAGTCCTCGCCCGCAGCAGTTGAGGGTGTGCTGAGTATACGCTATCTTCAATATTGGACCAATTCGCCATCCCCGAAATTACTGAACTCTTCGGACAAATACTTCGCAAAACCACAGCAGCTCGATTGTCTGGTTCGAAGGTAATTTCACGCCTCCCAGGCCGACCATCGAGCGGGGCTTGCCGCTTGCAATCTATTTCCGATGATGGTAAACGTTTACTTACTGCTCCGCTCTTTCTTTCTTTCTTTGTTATGTACGGCTTCGAGGAGCCGCTCATGACCCTATTTCTGGTTCTCGATCATTCACCCGGCATGCCCGAATCGCCGGTCTCTTTGCTGCCAACGACCCCCGGATCCATTCAGCCATTGCAGCTTGGTCGCACTTGTGGTCCTCTTGTTTATGAAATGCCGCCGATCCGCGCTCCGTTTACGTTAACGCTAGCGAGCGGGAACAGCAGCTCATCCATATTCACGAACGATTTCCTTGAGGCGGGATGCTCCTACTGAATCTACGCGAACAGGTGTTGCAGGCCAACTTGGACTTGGTCCGGCGAGGGCTGGTTCTTTCCACCTTCGGTAACGCCAGCGGCATTTCTCGCCCGGACAACCTCATTGTCATTAAACCGAGCGGTGTTCCCTATGATCAGATGAAGCCGAAACACCTGGTTGTCACCGATGTGCATGGGAAAGTAATCGAAGGTACCCTGCGGCCCTCCTCTGATCTTCCTACTCACGCTGCGCTTTATCGCGCTTTCTCCTCCATCGGCGGAATCGCGCACACTCACTCTGAATACGCCACGTCTTGGGCGCAAGCTCGCCAGTCCATCCCGTGCCTTGGTACCACCCACGCCGACTATTTCCACGGCCCCATTCCTGTGACCGAGCCCATGACCGACGCCGAAATCAGTGGCGAATACGAAGCTAACACCGGTTTGGCCATCATCCGCGCGTTCCAACACACCGACCCAGACGCCGTTCCCGCCGTCCTCGTCGCCAACCATGGCCCTTTTGCCTGGGGCTCCGATGTCGGCAAAGCCGCCGAGCACGCTTGGATGTTAGAAGCCGTGGCTCGCATGGCCTACTTCACCGTTTCCATTAATGCCGCGGCCCGGCCCATCGACAAGGCCCTCCACGACCGCCACTTCCTTCGCAAACATGGCCACAACGCCTACTATGGCCAGCCGAGGAGCAAAACATGATTCCGTTTAGCGCTTTGGCGACTGCTTCGCGCCTGGTTTGGCTCTCTTCACTCGACCTGCTGATCCTCATCGGTTTTGCTCTGGTGCTGCAATGCCTTCCGGGCCGTCATCGATGGCTTGTATCACGTGTATTACCCGCCCAACGAGGGCTCCAGCTAACAAATTTCTGCATTCTTGGAGTTCATCATGACTGGCAAGCGAAAAATAACCATGGGTTTAATCGTAGGGAATCGAGGCTTTTTCCCTGATCACCTGGCTAAAACGGGCCGGGAAGAAATGCTTGCGGCGCTGCAAAAGGCCGGTTACGACGTGGTCGCGTTGACGCCGGAGCAGAGCAAGTACGGAGCGGTGGAAACTCGCGAAGAAGCGAAGCGCTGCGCGGAACTGTTCCGCTCCAAAGCTGGCGCGATCGATGGCATCATCGTGACACTTCCGAATTTCGGCGACGAACGCGCGATTGCCGACACCCTGCGCCTGGCGCATCTGCACGTTCCGGTGCTGATTCAGGCTACCCCGGACACGCCCGGCAAAATGGGTATCACCCATCGCCGCGACAGCTTCTGCGGCAAAATGTCCGCCTGCAACAATCTGAAGCAGTACGGCATCCCGTATTCCCTCACCACGCTGCACACGGAAACTCCCGATTCTCCGGAATTTGCCAAGGACCTGGAATGGTTCGCCGCCGTATGCCGCGTTGTCAAAGGACTGCGCAATCTGCGCATCGGCGCGCTCGGCGCCCGTCCCACGGCGTTCAACACCGTGCGTTACAGCGAGAAACTTCTCGAAGCCAGTGGCATCTCGGTGGAAACTCTGGATCTGTCTGAAGTTCTCGGCCGCATCAGCCGCATGAAAGACAACGATGAATCCGCTGTCCGCAAATTGCAGTCCATCCAGAAATACGTTTCCACCAGTGATGTTCCGCAAGCCGCGCTGCTCAAAATGGCCAAGCTCGGCGCGGTCATTGACGATTGGATGAAAGCCACGGACCTGCAGATCAGCGCGGTGCAGTGCTGGACCTCGCTGGAAGAAAATCTGGGCGTGGTGCCCTGTACGGTCATGAGCATGATGAGCGATTCACTGCTGTCCAGCGCTTGTGAAGTTGACGTTTGCGGCGTTCTCGGCATGCATGCCCTGCAACTCGCCTCGGAAACTCCCAGCGCATTACTGGACTGGAACAACAACTACGGCAACGATCCCAATAAGGCGGTGTGCTTCCACTGCAGCAATCTGCCCAAGCATTTTTTCCGCGATGTGAAGATGGATTATCAAGCCATCATCGCTGGCACCGTAGGCAAGGAAAACACCTTCGGCACCTGCACCGGCGTTGTCAAAGCCGGCGCCATGTGCTTTGCGCGTTTTTCCACCGACGATGCCAACGGCACCATTCGCGGCTATTCCGGCAGCGGCCGTTTCACCGACGATCCGCTGGAAACGTTTGGCGGTGCAGGAGTGGTGGAAATTCCCGGCCTGCAGAAGCTGTTGCACTACATTTGCGAGAATGGCTTCGAACATCACGTGGCCGCCAACTTCTCCTCCATGGCTCCGGCGGTCCACGAAGCCGCCACTCGCTACCTCGGCTGGCACATGTACGCCCACGCGGCATAGCGCCGCGGAATTTTCAGATCGGGAAGGAAAGTTCTCATGGCAATCGTTGCGGGTGTTGACTTCGGTACCTTGAGCGTTCGCGTTTCGATCGTCGACAGCGAACGCGGCCTGCTTGCGACCGCCTTGGCGGAATACCCTTTGCACCGCAAACGTGAGGACCCCGAATACGCTACCCAATCTCACGACGACCAGATGCGCGCCCTGGCCTCCGCCACTCGGGAAGCCACCCTCAAGGCCGGAGTCAAAGGCGATCAGGTTGAGGCGCTCGCCGTCGACACCACTGGCTCTTCCGTCATTCCGGTCGGCGAAAATCTCCAACCCCTTGACGAGTACTATCTCTGGTGCGATCACCGCGCCAAAGCCGAAGCCGCCGAAATCACCGAGGCCGCCCATCGCGAAGGTCTTCAGGCCATCGAGTGGTGCGGTGGCGTGTACTCGTCCGAGTGGGGCTTTTCTAAACTTCTCCACTGGCTGCGCCACAATCCCGATAAGCGTTCCCAATTCGTCGCCGCCTTCGAACACTGCGATATGGCCGCTGCCACTCTCAGCGGCATTACCGATGCGCGTTGCGCCAAGCGCAGCGTCTGCGCCATGGGCCACAAGTGGCTCTGGAATGCCCAACTCGGCGGCTTGCCACCCGAAGAATTTCTCGTCAAAGTCGATCCGTTGTTCGCCGGCGTCCGTCAGAAACTTCAAGGCGAATACGTCACTTCCGATCACATTGCCGGCAAACTTTGCGCCGTGTGGGCAGACAAACTCGGTCTCAAAGCTGGCATCCCCATTCCCGTCGGCGCTTTCGACGCGCATTGGGACGCCATCGGCGCAGGCTGCCGCACCGACGACATGGTCAACGTCATCGGCACCTCCACCTGCATCATCGGCATCACTCCTTCACCTAACCTCGTTCCCGGAGTCTGCGGCGTCGTTCACGGCAGCGTTCATCCTCAGCGCACCGGCATCGAAGCAGGGCTCTCCGCCGTTGGTGACATATTTAATGCCATCGCGACACGCGCTGGTACCAATGTCGCTACCCTCAGCAAAGGTCTGGAAAATTATCGTGCAGGTCAAACTGGTCTCCTCCGCATGACCTGGGATAACGGCGACCGTACCGTCCTGGTCAATCCGAATCTGCGTGGCATCACGCTCGGCTGGAACCTGCAAAGTACCGCTCAAGACGAACTGTTTGCCGCTATCGAAGGCACCGCGTTTCACACCCGGATTATCCTGGAACGGATGGCGGAATACGGCGTGGAGATCAAACGCGTTATTAATGCCGGGGGCATTCCGCAAAAAAATAATGTCCTTAACCAAATTTACGCTAACGTTTTGGGTCGGCCCGTGCTGGTTCCCAGCAAAAGCGTGGTCAGCCTGGGTTCGGCAATTTTTGCTTTCCTCGCCGCGGGCACATTCCGAACCATCGACGAAGCCCAAGACAAAATTTGCCCGGAGCACACCGTTTTCAAACCCGAGCCGAACGCGCAGACAGTCTATAACTCGCTGTTTGCGCTGTATCGAAAGATTTATTTCTCCTTTGGCCAGCCGATGGATGCCAACTTTGGCGATGTCCTGCCCAAGCTGATCACCATCGCGCAAAACGGAAGCTCGACCGCGTGAGTGTTGGGGTGTGGCCGAATAGCGCCGCGCATCTAAGGTAGGCAGACGGATTCGGCGGCTCAGATGAAGGAGGTTCTCATGTCAAAGTCATTGCAAATTTCCCGCCGAGCGTTTGTAGGTTCGGCGCTCTCCACTGCGGCGCTCAGCTCCATTCCCCTGGAACGCCTCACGGCCGTTCCCCGCACCGGTTTACCTTCCTTCGGCGCGAATTGGAAGAACGAAGGTGTCCTATTTGTCGACCACTCTCCCTACGCCAAGCTCCACAGTGTCCCCGTTCATGCCGTCACGATTACTGAGGGATTCTGGGGCAAGCGCCGCGAGATCAATGTTGACAACAGTATTCCGTCGATGGAAGCGCTTCTCGAAGCCAACGGCCGTATGCGTAATTTTCTTCGTCTCGCCGGCAAAAGCGATGCCCCGCAATCCGGCCCCGTCTATTCCGACTCCGACGTTTACAAGTGGACCGAGGCCGTCGGCTTTGCCCTGCAATCCGGTGACATCCCTGCGTTACATGCGAAGGCGAACGAAATCATCAAGGAAGTCGTCGGCGTCCAGGAACCCAGTGGCTATCTCAACACCTACTATGTCGGCGACAAGGCAAAAGATCGCATGACTCCCGACGTACAGCGTTGGGGTCACGAACTCTACAATCTCGGCCACATGATTCAAGGTGCCATTGCGTTTTATCGTGCTACCGGCGATCCCACTCTCCTCGATGCCAGCATGCGTTTCGTCGACAACTACCTGCTGCCCAATTTCGGCCCACCCCCGAAGAAACCCATCTTTTCCGGTCACCCGGAAATTGAACTCGCCCTGATCGAGCTTTACCGCACCACCGGCGAGAAAAAATATCTAACCTTCGCCGGATACATTCTGCAAGGGGATGACCGCATCAAATTTGCGGAGGGCGCTTACGTTTATCACTTCTGTGGCATTCCATTTACCTCGCGCACCCATCTCGAAGGCCATGCAGTGCGGGCCATGTACGCCTGCTGTGGAGCAACCGACTATTACATGGAAACCGGCGACCAAACCTATCTCAAGACCTTGAATGTCCTCTGGGATGATCTGGTCAGCTCCCAAATGTACGTCACCGGCGGCGTGGGGGCCCGCAGCGACGGTGAAGCCTTTGGTGATTCCTACGAGCTTCCGAATTTCACCGCTTACGGCGAGAGTTGCGCAGCCATCGGCAACATGATGTGGAACTGGCGCATGCTCACCGCTACCGGCGATGCCAAATATGCCGATGTCATCGAGCGTGCGCTGTACAACGGCATCAATTCCGGCATGTCTCTCGATGGCACTCTCTACTGCTACCGCAACCCCTTGGCGTTCGATCCTTCCTATGGCGACAAAATTCGCAATCCCTGGTACGACACCACCTGCTGCCCTCCCAATCTCGAACGCACCTTCGCCTCTTTGCCTGGCTATTTCTACAGCACCAGCAAGGATGGTCTTTATCTCCACCTCTACGACAACTCGCAACTCGATTGGCATCTCGAGGACGGCTCCGCTCTCAAAGTTGTCCAGCAGACTCGCTTCCCGTGGGACGGCGCCGTCGTCATCAGCGTCACTCCGCAAGCTCCCAAAGAGTTCACCTTCTATCTGCGCGTTCCCGCGTGGTCCTCTCGTACGGAAGTCAAGGTCAATGGCGCCTCTGTCTCCGGCGCCACTCCTGGCCAATATCTCCCCATCCAGCGCCATTGGGTTCCCGGAGACACCATTCACGTAGCATTCGACACGACTGCCCAAGTCCTCGAAGCCAATAAGCGCGTTGTCGATGATTACGGCCGCGCCGCGGTTCAGCGTGGCCCGCTGGTCTACTGTTTGGAGCAACTCGATCAGCCCGAAGGCGTACCCCTATACGACGTCTCGCTCGACCTTCGTCCGCCAACCACTTCGCAATTTCATCAGGAATTCCGCCCTGACCTGCTCGGCGGTATCGTCGTTTTGAAACACATCGGCGCCGCCAACGAATCCTCCGCCAGCAAACTCTACCAGCGGTACACCGCCACCAAAATCTCGGCCAGTCCGATCGAACTCACCTTCATCCCCTACTATGCCTGGGCCAATCGCGCGGCGACCCCCATGCAAGTTTGGACGCCATTCCTGCGCGCCTGATCCTGAACGGCTGCAAACCGTGGTTGTGTGCCAGCTAGGCGCCAAATTGCAGGACGGCGTACGAGTGCGGCGGCATCTGGAATTTGGTGTGACCAGCAGAATTCACTGGCTTTTCCATTTCCGCCGGTACGACTCGTTTGGGGGCTTCGAAAGTATTGCCGGCCTTCAAATCGCTGCCCGTTAATATTTGCGAGTTCAGCAGCCGGGCCGGGGGCGCATCTTCCCAAATGATTTCGACCTCATGAGCATTCACGATATCTCGATTGAGCACAAACAGGCTCACATTTCCATTCTCGCGCGCAAACGTGCCGGCCACATCCAGGTAGGGAACGTCTCCCATTTCCGGCACGTCGTACACCGGCGATTCGGTCAGCAGATTCAGCACCGATCCCCGCGCGTGCTGCAGCCCCCAACTATAGGGATAGTAGATGGTCTGCCGAAACAGCCCATCGGCGTTGGTCATGATCGGGGCAATCACATTCACCAATTGCGCCAAACATGCGATCTTCACGCGGTCGGCATTTCGTATCAGCGTGTTGATCATCCCACCAACCAACAGTGCATCCTCCAGGTTGTACGGCTCTTCCAGCAGATGCGGTGCTTCCTGTTCATGCCCGTTTACAGAGTCTCCGCTATTCGCCCGATACCACACATTCCACTCATCGAAGGAAAGCCAGAGTTTCTTCGGTGAGTGCTTTCGGCCGCGAACCAGATCGCAGACCGCCGCGGTTTCGGCGATCTGGCGGTCCATCATCAGGTTCAATGCCAGGTACTTGCTGGTATCATTTCCGGTTTCTTCCTTGGTGTTCCCCAGGTAGCGGTGCAGGGAAAGCCCATCTACGTAGTCATAGCATTGTTCCAGCCCTTGGCGATCCCATTCCAGGTAGGTAGGCATGAACGGACCGCTTGATCCGCACGCCACCAACTTCAGCGAAGGATCCACATAGCGCATCTGCCGCGCTGCATCCGCGGCTTTGTATCCATAGTCCGTCGCCGTCATATGCCCGATTTGCCAGGGGCCATCCATCTCATTTCCCAGGCACCAGTGCTCCACCTTGTACGGTTCCGCAATCCCATTCTTCCTGCGCAACTCGCTCCACTTCGTTCCTTTTTCCACGTTGCAATATTCCACCAGGGCGGCGGCCTGTTCCGGCGTGCCGGTGCCCAGGTTCAGCGCCATCAGCGGCTGAGTCCCCACCAACTTGCACCACTGCATGAATTCATCGGTGCCGAATTGGTTCGTATTTATGGAGTTCCAGGCCTTATCCAGCACTCTCGGACGCTCTTGTTTCGGTCCGATCCCGTCCAGCCAGTTGTACCCCGAAACAAAGTTCCCACCCGGATAGCGAATGATCGGCACTCCTAGCGCGCGCACTTCCTCGATCACATCTTTGCGGAATCCGCTCGCGTCCGATAATTTCGAACCGGGATCGTAGATCCCGTCGTAAATTGCCCGCCCGAGTTGCTCCAGAAACGACCCAAACAAATTGCGGTCCAACGCCGCCGTCGTTCGTCGGGTGTCCGCGTAAACTCGTGCCACACCACCGGCCGTCCTTGTTTGGGCGCCCAACATGCGGCCTAAGGTCAGCTCCGCTGAGCACGCCGCGCCCGCTACCAAGCTATCCTGCAAGAACCTTCGCCGGCTGACTGCCATGGTTCCGTGCCTCCGTATTGCTAATTTAGTTGATTTACGGCCCAGCATAGCACAGCGCCAATTGTGAAAACGCTTGCTGAGCGTTCTCCATCCTCAGCGATCATTGCGCATTAAGTGCCTTAAAACTTGACTATATATGGAAGGTTTTCGCGGTCTGTGATTGGATCGCCGATGTTATCTAAACCTTCAGTAATCGTTTGCTCGCTTCATGCACACAAATAGATCCATCGAACTTCGCTACGCTCTGGGAACCCCTACCGACTCCGCATGAAACTGTCCGCGTTCCAGATTAGTTCGACCCGTCGTTGGGGTTGCTGATTTTCTGCTTTGTATCGATAGAAAAGAGTTGGAACTGGCTGTAAGTGTGGCGCTCCAGTAAGCGTCTTCCGCGGAAGTCAGCGGTGACATCCGCGAACTGTGGCAACCACAGTGTGGTGTCGCGTTGCGGAAATTTAACCGGTCCGTAATCGACAGATTGGTGCAGTGTGTCCAATTGTATTTCGGGAATGGGTTTCAGCAGGTCGGTTTCCAGGTGCAGGATTTCATAGCTGTTCGTGTCGATCCACGCGGAACCTTTCAGCAAAATTGTGAACTCGCCGCCTCCGACCTCGAAGTCCGCCATGGTGGCTGGCTGGTCCATGCGTTGTTCGAAATGTACCTGCCAGGTGCTGTGCTGGTGCCATTCGCGTCGACCCACACACGTCATAGCGAATTCCCCAATGTGCGAGGGATGAAATATAAGAACCAGGGCGGGCGCTACGTTGGCCTGAATGGTTCCATCAAAGTTCTGGAGTCCCTGAGTTCCGAAGCGATATTCTCGCACCACAAAAATTCCGGGTTTCGTTTCCTCGATGGTCGCAACGTAATTCGAGCGGCTATGGGCCTTTTCCTTCAAATCCCCACGGTGGTTCAGTCGTTCGCGTTCCAGAAATTCCGTCGCTGTGAAGCGGTTAACGTTGTCCACAATTTCTTTGACGTGTAAGGTAACGCGAGGCAAGACTTCCTCGATGCGACAAGACTGCGCCGAGTCCACCTCGGGCTGGTAATTAAGTTGGTCGGTGACCTGTGCACGCACGGGAGTAAGCGTAAAAGGCGCCAAGAGAAGCGGGAGCAGGCAGGAGCGGGGACGCATACACCCTCAATGGCGCTAGTCTCTCACGCGGCTAAGCCCTATGCTAGCGCTAATACGTCGAGATGCAGGATGTGCACGGAGCACCGCAAAAAGCAATCGTCCTGTTTCAGAAGTTCAGCATTTTCTCTTCAGGGGGCACGGCCCGTTTTCCCGCCTTAATTGCGAGTTGCAGAAGGTGCCGCGGGTGCGGCAGCCGCATTACTACTTCCTGGCTGGTAAATGTAATTGCGAAAGGCATAGCCCCACGGCATAGCTATGATCGGCAAGATTACCCACAAGAATGGAGTCGTGACCGCTTCCGCTGGAGAGCCCCACAATGCCCCCTTTACCCACAGTGGATACGCGACAATGATCAGCCACAGTACCTTGTAGAAGATCTCCAGCAGCACGATCGGAAGCATCTTCAGCGGACGAAAAATTCCTAACACGGCCAAAGTGGCGAAGGCCGTCCAGACACACCAGGCTACCGCCTCGTAAGGCTCCCACGCCCCTTGATGCGCCAGGATTTTCGTCCATGTCTGCTTGCCCAGCACGAAGAACATCAGGATATACAGCAGCCGCAAGAGGTAAATGTTGATTGGGCGAACACCCTCATATTTGCTGCTCCGCTGAAAGATGCGTGTGAGGCTGACGGCCATGGAGATGTGCCTCCGACCAAGTAATCGAGCAAACGATGGAACAGCAGCAAAATGCCGACTATTGGAAACCCGCCGCTCATTGACCTATACGGCCGTACCGGCACAAAGATTTCGTTGGAACTCCGGCCCTTGCCAATCAGCCGTTGCACCGGCATTACTAACGGTCCTGCGGTCCTGACCGCAAGCATCTGTCGATTACCCGCCTCCCGCACCGGCGTCGACAGCAGTCATGGCTCCACTTTGTACAGCGCCGACATCCCCGCCTGCATGTGTTCATCAAAATGGCAATGATACATCCAGGTTCCAGGATCGTCCGGAACCATATCCACCGTTTCCATTTGTGCCGGCCCAATAAAAATTACATCTGTGCGTCTGCCGGCCTGCAGCACCACATTGCCATGCCAGTGAGGAGTGTGCACATTCAGGCCTTCCCCGAGCGTCACCACGTACCAACGCACGCGCTCGCCTTTCTTCATGGTCATGATCGGCATATTTGCGTACATGTATCCGTTAATCGTGGACCGGAAATTCGCGGCGGAGAATCCCGAACCGAACAGACTGTAGTTGCCCAAGTCATCGCTGGGAGAGGCCTCAAGGCGGTTGATGCCTTTCGGATCGCTCGTATAGGTGTCGATATTGTGTTGCAGATACCAACTGGTATTTTCATCCACGATCATGAGCAGAGTCACGAATTCGCGATCGACGTCCTTGGGACGATCCGCTGGCCCGGCCATGCCTTTTCTGCTGATGAGAATTACACCGACCAGCCCGCTCTCCACGTCCTTCGGTTCATCCGCGTGCGAATGATAGAGCCACACAATCGAGCTGGGATCGTTCGGTCCGGGCCCCGCGCGCTCCGGAACGTCCCAGTTGTAAAGGTGAATTGTTCCGGGAGGCACACCGTTCTTGTCCGCCGTAGACCCGCCGTCATCATATCCCGCACCTTCGGAATCCTTGGCGTAAAACACCCCGTGAGGATGCATCGAGAACGGGTGCGTGGCATTGTTCTTGAACACCACGCGAATGGTGTCGCCCACTTCGGCGCGCAGCACCGGGCCAAGCATTCCCAGATGCTCCCATTCCGCGGGACGCGGTTTCAGCTTGGTGAACGTTTCGTCGGTGTATTCGCGGTAGAGCGCTTTGCGATAAGTGCTGCCAATGCGATGCGGGCCGCGTTCCATGAACACTTTCGCGTATCCCGTGAACTCCATGCCCATCATCCGATCGATACCCAGTGGCGTGTAATTCCATTCCACTTCATCGGCGGCCACATAATATGTGTGGACCGTTCCCGCAGCCGCTCCCAGCGCGACCAGCAGGTACAACAAGAAGGCACAGAAATATCTCACGCCATTCCCTCCGCCAATCTGGATTTTCGTAAGGGGCCTTGTTTCGGTTCTCGGCAAACGCGCACGGAGTGTATAGTTACAAATCGTGTTTGGCAATATCGAACACCAAGGTCACTTCGCTACAATGGCACTGCGTCGCTAAAGGAGAGTTCTTCATGAACAGAATCAAGGTACTGTTTTCGGCTCTGCTTCTGCTGGCCGCTGGCGCTCTTGCATCGGCACAAAACGCAAAACCTGTGGAACGCCACTCGGTCGCTCAGGTGTTGGACCACAACATCTCCGGCGTAGAAAACGAATTTGTTCCCGCAGCCGAAGCTATGCCGGAGGACAAATATTCCTTTGCGCCCACCAACGGCGAATTCAAAGGCGTGCGCACCTTCGCCCAACAAGTCAAGCACGTTGCAGCAGTCAACTACCTGGTTGGCTCCGCCATCCTCCAGGAAAAACCGCCGGTCGAACTGGGCGGCGAGAATGGCCCGGATTCCATCAAAACCAAAGCGGAGATTGTGAAGCTCCTCAAAGACTCCTTCGCCTACGTCCATAAAGCTGTGCTGACCGTCAATGACGGCAATCTTCTCGAGCCTATTAAGGGTCCCTTCGGCAACAGCATGGTTACGCGCTTGGGAATGGCCACTCTGGTCTTCGGCCATTGCTTCGACCACTACGGCCAAATGGTGGAATACCTGCGCATGAACGGAATTGTTCCTCCCGCCAGCCGGTAAATAAGTTGACCGGGTAACCTGTTGGCGTCCAACCGCGTCCATGTGCTCAAGACGAGGCGAGGAGCGTCTATTTATGACTATGCGAATCGGCGCGTCCTTGGCGGTTATAGCTTTTGTATTGGTGGGCGTGGATTGGCACAGCCCGGCTTTGGGCCAGAATCAGACAGGCCCCGAAAACGCCTACCACAGCCAAGTGGACCTGGTCTCCGTCTATTTCACGGTGCGCGACGACAAGAAACGCCTGGTCAGCGATCTGGGGCAAGACCGTTTCACCGTCGCCGAAGACGAACAGCAGCAAGCGATCAAGTTCTTCGCCCATCACTCGGACGTGGTCCTCAACGTAGGTGTGCTCCTGGATACCGGCACGAACATGTCCCGCGTCCTCGGCGAAGAGGCGGAGGCTTCCAAGATGTTCTTGCGGCACGTGGTGCGGCCCACGGATCTCGGCTTCCTGGTGAGCTACGCTTCGCGTGTGGAAACTGTCCAGTTGCCCACGTCCGACATCGCCCTTCTTAGGCAGGCCGCCGATTCCATTGGCAGCGGAGGAGCGGCGATTGGATTGCACCGAGACTCGCCCTCGGAACCTACGGTCTCCCTACCCGGCGGTGGCACCGTGGGTATCAATGGGCGGCGCATCGACGACAACCGCTCCGCCCACCTCTACGACGCCCTCCGCGTTTCCACGCATCGCTACCTTGCTGGCGAGGTCGGACGCAAGGCGGTGGTCGTTGTAGCCCTCTCGGGGGACGCCCACAGCGAGTCCACTCTTCAAGACGCACTGGAGGCTCTACTCGAAAACGACGTGATCGCTTACGTCCTGCAGATCTACGATGCTTCCAAGCACGACAACTGCGATGTTCTCCACATCTACGGAAAAGACAGCGACGGAGTGCCGCTGCTGAAGAAACTCGCCGAAGCTACCGGTGGGCGCATGCTGGAAGTTCGAGGCATCGATAAACTCGAAGACGCCCTCGACGAAATTTCCGACGAACTTCATCACCAGTACAGCCTGGGCTACTATCCCGAGAACAAAAATTGGGACGGCAAGTTTCGCAAGATCCAGATATCCGCCGGCGAGAAAGGCTATAAGGTCTACGCGCGGAAAGGCTATTACGCGAAACCGCCGGCAGCCAACGTGGCTGCAACGCAATAATCACAGCGGTCTGGCTTAGTTTCCACTGAAAATTCTCGTCGCCTTGGGACGTGCTGCTCGTTTCGCGTGTTAGGATTACCTCAGGATTTCCCAAGGCTCAAGCGTGAGCTCCATTCTCATAGGCCGCTCCATACCATCACTAGCTTCTCGATTTTTCGTGGAAATTCTTGCGTGGGGCTGTATTCGCAGTGGGATCGCTCTTTGCTTTCTCGTTGCGGCTGCCTTTGCCGAAATTGCAAACGCGCAGGCAGTTCGAATTGTGGACCCTCTCGCGATCCAAGCGGACGGCAATCCTTCGCAAGCTGTCGTGGCTCTGGCGATTCCACAATCGATACTGGAGCAAGCCTGCGACATTGTGATCTTGGGCGCAGGACTAGGTGGCAGCGCGGCCGCTCTCTCGGCTTCAGGAAAAGCCGGGCGGGTGTGCATGACGGAACCGACCAACTGGATTGGCGGTCAGATGACCTCCCAAGGAATTTCCGCATTCGACGACAATGAATGGACCGAAACGACAGGTGCAACGCGGTCGTTTCGTACCCTGCGGCAGAAAATCCGCGAACATTATGCGCCCATGTTGCGCACTGGCGTGAAAGCAGGCAGTTCCGTCAACCCTGGATTGTGCTGGGTCAGTTATGAATGTTCGGAAGCGACGGTGGATCACCAGGTGTTACTTTCGATGCTCGACCCACACATAAAAAGCGGAAAACTGGGCATTTTCCTGCGCACCGTTCCAATCGCAGTAGAAAAACGAGGAAATGCCATCGACAGTGTCATCGTGTATGGTTTCCAGAGTCACAACTTTGTCCGTCTGAAGGGCAAAGTCTTCATCGACGCAACGGAGTTGGGCGAATTTTTGCCGTTGGCGGGCGCCGACTACGTGACTGGAGCCGAAGCGAGTTCTGAAACCGGCGAACCGGACGCTCCGCCAAAATCTGATCCCAGTGCGGCCCAAAGTTTCACCTACGCTTTTGTCCTTGAGCAGAGCAAATCCGGCAGCGAGGCGCCAAAGCCGGCCGGGTACGCACGCTATGCCCCGCACTTCTCGTTCCGGTCCACCGATGCGGATGGCAAAACGGTTTCGTACGGCATGTATGCCCAATTGCCCAACACGCCGGGATCGTTCTGGACGTACCGTCGGTTGATTGCCAAAGAGCAGTTCAAGCCGGGGACATTTTCTTCCGATCTCAGCATGATCAACTGGGACAGCAACGATGTCTGCGATCAAGGTTTGCTTTCGCCGGTTGCGGACGAGCAGGCCAAAGCGTTGCAACACGGCAAACAGGTCTCGCTCGCGTTTGCTTGGTGGCTGCAACACGACGTGCCTCGCGACGATGGAAATGGAACCGGCTATCCCGACCTGGGCATCGTCTTTGCGGCACTCGGCACCACTGATGGACTATCGCAATTTCCCTACGTGCGAGAGGCGCGCCGCATGAAAGCCCTTCTCACCATTCGCGAGCAGGATCTCGCCACCGCAGGCGCGCGTGCGGTTTCCTTCCGTGATTCCGTCGGAATCGGCCAATATCCGATCGACATTCACGCTTGCGGCAGTAGCCCTCATCTTCCGCCATCCAAGCCATATCAGATTCCGCTCGGAGCGTTGCTCTCCGCCAATATTTCCAACCTGATCGCTGCATCCAAAAATATCGGAACGACACACATCACCAATGGCGCTTATCGTGTTCATCCCACCGAATGGGCCACCGGATTCGCCGCCGGCGTGGTTGCGGCCGCTGCGGTTAGCAAGTCGGTTGCGCCAAAGGAAATTGATGGTTCACCCGCCCGCCTTCGAGAATTGCAGCGGAAGCTGATCGCCGAAGGTCAGCCGCTGGTGTGGTTCGACGATGTGCCGCTCGACTCGCCCTATTTCCCGAGCGTTCAATTCGCCGCCACTCTCGGACTGATCGAACTTCATGAGGATTCGTTGAACTTTTCCGCCGAAGAACCCATTACCGGTGAAGAAGCAATGACAGCATTGGGCAGATTGCCGGACTTGCAACCGACAGATTCACTGCAAAATGTTTCCGAAATCGCAGCGCAACCGTCTCTGCAGTGGTCCGCGCTAGCAAAGTACGCCCACGGCGCCGACCAGAAGAATGGCCCGGTGAAGCGAGGAGAATTTGTGCAGTGGCTCGTCGCTCTTTACCGTTCCGAACCAAACCATAAATGAATGCCCACATTCGTCCCGAGAAGACTCACCTGATTTCCTCAGCCCACCGCACATCCCTATGAACAATGTTGCGGTTTTGCCCTTACAATCCGCTAAGGGGCTTTCCACTCATGGGTACGATTCGCATCGCTGTAGGTAGCACCCGCCGGCCGAAGCTGAACGCAGTGAACGAAGCAGCGTCAGCGATAGCTCCGATGCTCGCTGAAGGCGCGGCTTTGGAAGTCACTGGCTACGAAGTGGAAAGTGGCGTGAGCCACACACCAACCTCTCGCGAAGAACTGATGCAGGGTGCGCGCCAGCGCGTCGAAACACTCCAAGAAGACCTTCGTGACGCAAGCATTGCGGCGGATTACTTTATTGGCCTCGAAGGTGGTTTGGATATCGCCATCGAAAACGCCGTGAGACGAGTATTCCTGGAAAGTTGGGCCTACGTAAGCGATGGACGCACCGGACATTTTGGGTGTTCCGGGAGCATTGAACTGCCTGAAGCGCTCGCTGAAGAAGTCCTTTCGCGCGGCACGGAGCTTTCCGTCGCCATTGATCAATTCGCTGGCGCGGTCGGCGTCCGCGACGGACAAGGTGCCTGGGGTGTACTCTCGCGAAACCTGATTTCACGCCAGGAATCCTTTCGCCTGGCAGTGCTGGCTGCCTTTGCGCCTTTTTATAACGCCAGGATGTATTGCGCTTCCGCAGCTGCGGGCCGCTGATGGGAGAGTCGCCAAGGAAAAGTGTATTCTGTAACTTAGATAGGGTGCAGCTCCGCTGATTTTCCGCGACACTCGGAGGAAATGACACGTGGATATCGTCAAGGGCAACATGGGTTGGATCGAAGTGGTGGTCGGCCCGATGTTTTCAGGGAAAAGTGAAGAGCTGATCCGCCGATTGCGTCGAGCGCAGATTGCGCGGCAACGGGTTCAGATCTTCAAGCCCGCGATTGATTCCCGCTTTGCGGCCAACGAAATTGTTTCCCACTCCGGTTTGGGGATTCCTTCCGACAATGTCAGCAGAGCCTCCGAAATCATGGAGAAGCTGCAGCCGCGCACGGAAGTGGTGGGCATCGATGAAGCGCAGTTTCTCGGCGAGGAATTGGTTGACGTTTGCACCAAGCTGGCCAATCTAGGAAAGCGCGTCATCGTTGCCGGGCTGGACACCGATTTTCGCGGCCGTCCTTTCGAACCGATGCCCCGCCTGCTGGCCGTTGCCGAAGAGATCACCAAATTGCTGGCCATTTGTGTGCGTTGCGGCAATCCTGCGGTTCACACCCAGCGCATGGTGGAAAATGACGAGCTCATCGTCGTCGGGGCCAGTGATGCTTACGAAGCGCGTTGCCGCCGGTGCTTCGAACCCAATCCCGCTCAGGCTCGCAAGGAAAACGGCCCGCAAATTCTCACGCGAAACCGCGCTATTTCCAGCGGCGCGTAGTAAAATCCGCTTAAGTACCTGCTCCGCCATTTCATCACAGGATCATCATGCGCATCGAATCGAAAGCACCAACACGGGTAGACCTTGCTGGCAGCACGCTGGATATTTGGCCATTGTATTTGTTTCATCCCGGAGCCGTCACCGTAAACGCGGCAATCTCGCGGTATGCCTCCTGCGTCGTGGAAACCTTGCCCCCGGGCGATGATCGCATCCGTTTGGTCTCCCTGGACACCAATCGCTCCGAATCCTTCCCCTCGCTACAACATCTGTTCCGCGCCAGGCACTACAAGCTGCCCCTACTGGCCGAGATCGTGAAATTCTTCCATCCCAAGGGTGGTATTTCCCTGACAACCAATTCGGAAGCTCCCGCAGGCGCGGGTATTGGCGGCTCCAGCGCAATGGCCGTGGCGATTTGCGCGGCCCTCGATCGATTCACCGGAGCTGGCCGAAGCAAGGTGGACTGGGTGCACATCAGCCGCGACGCGGAAGCTATCGTCATCCATATTCCTACCGGCATGCAGGATCATTACCCGCCTGCATTCGGTGGTGCCGCAGCCATCGAACTGATTCCCGGGGGTGAGCGCCGCATCGAAATTAACGTGAATCTCGACGAACTGGAACGCCGCCTGGTGGTGTGTTACACCGGCAAGCCGCGCCAATCGGCCATTAACAATTGGGCGGTCTTTAAGGCGCACATCGATAACAGGCGTGAAGTGGTCAGCAACTTGGAACGGATTTCGCAGATCGCACAGAAGTTGCGAGATGCCCTGGTGGCCGGGGATTGGGCGGAAACCGGCCGGTTGATGCACGCCGAATGGCAGTTTCGCCGCCGCAACCTGCCGACCATCTCAACGAAAACCATTGACCGGATCATCGACAGCACCCGCCGCAAGGGCGCCTTGGCCGGTAAGGTCTGCGGTGCGGGCGGAGGCGGCTGCGTGGTATTGTTAATCGAACCCGACGCCCGGGAACGGGTGGAAAAAACCGTAGTCGAGGCCGGCGGGCAGCTCTTGCCGATGTATATTGACCGGCAAGGGGTCCAGGTAGTGGCTCAATAGTTTTCCAAAACTGAAAGCTACTCAAGCGCCTCGACGCATCATAAAATAGGGGCAGCCGAAGGGTAGGGCTTCGCAGGTTATGTTCCTCCGATTTGCAATTCCGTTGAGTCTGCTGCTCTACGCTTCCGGTGATGTGCCGGACCTGCCGCACGTGTCCCCCACCAGTTCTTCCACTCAGTCCAAAGCCGACGCATTTACCCCGGAAGACCGCATTCCCCTTTATCCCGCGGTAATTTCTGCGGAGCCCCAGGACCAGAGTAAACCTTCCCAATCGCCGGCAAAGAAGAACGACACGCTACAGGAAATGTCCAAGCTGCAACTGATCCGCTATGTTTCCGGGGAATTTGCCAAGGCCAAGAAGCCTCTGCCCGGTGGCAAGGACGGGTTCGTTCTATATGCCAACAAGCCCGTGGACGAGCAAAACTTGAGCCGTGCGGTCAGCGCCCATGGCATTGCCGTGAATACCGGAGACAACGCCCAAATCACCAAGCTGGAATTCCGTGAACACGAAATTATCGTGGACGTGAACGGTGGCGGCCGCCCCAGAAAAAATTGGCGCGATCACCTTCAATTAGGCATGGGCGGCACCATGCCCACAACCACCACGACTACGACTAACCCCAACGGAGATCAAGGTCCACCGGGATTCCAGCAAGGCCGTGGCGGCACCATCTACCTGCAATTCGCCAAGAATATTCCCGATCTCACTCCCGAAGAGCTGAAAGAACTGCTGGCCCCTTTCCTGGATTTCTCCAAGGAAAAATCCGCCTCGGTGAACTGGATCGATACTCTCCCGCCGGAAATGAAGAAGGCCATCACAGATCGGCATCCGGTAGTTGGGATGGATCGCGATGAAGTGGTTGCGGCGATTGGTAAGCCGGACCGCAAAGTCCGCGAGCGTGATTCCCAAGGCAACGACACCGAGGATTGGATTTACGGTCACCCCCCCGATAGAACCGTATTTGTGCACTTTACCGGTGACCGGGTCACCACCATCAAGCAGTATCCGCAATAAATCTCTGTTCCTGCTGAACTTCGGTCAAATAGTGCTGCCCGAGCTCCGAGTGCGGTTAGCTCTTTTTGCTACTTTGCTGCTTGGCCCGACACGGCCAGTGGCAAAGAATCCAAATACCGCGACAGCCGCTTTTGCCGTTGCTCATCGGTGGATTGCTGAACCATGTACAGCAGGATCGGATCAAGAAAGCGGGAGTACTTGGCTAGTGTCGCGCGGTCTCCAGTCTCGAATGCGGATTCCACCGCTTGCTGCGTGGCAGGTGTGATCAATTCCAGCCGGCCGACGAACACGCGCACTTTGTTGGCTGGAGCCGGCTTGATCGTAAGTGGCAGAACTGAGTCCACAAATGCCCGAGGAACGATGTAAATCAGGCGCGCGCCTTCTTCGAACCAGGAGTTTTTCCAGGTTTCCAGCATCGCGTGAGCTTCGTCTGCGAACAGTCCTCGGGCAATCAACGTTTGTTCCAGGTCGCTGGCAACCGAATCAATGGAGCCACCGAGGTTGGGCAACGCGAACGCGGCTTGATCGCTCAGAGGACCCAGCACTCGATAGCCGGCCTTCGAACCACGCCGTTCGAACAGGATCGCATCCGGAATTTCCTCGGCGGAATCCGTTTGGAGCTGGACGGTACGGTCGGAAGGAACCGTGACCGTGATCGGTGGCGCGAACGCCGCTACACCGCGATAGAACAGGAATTTCTCGCGCTGTGGACCGGAAGACGCGGGAACGTCGATTGGCGCAGAAGCAGTCGCGCGGGCGGCATAATAGTGATTTTCTGAGCTGTCTGACAAAAAGTCAGCGGCCGCGTGCGGATCGATGTGCACGGAATTCCACGATATCGCGCCGGGCGAATCCATGGAGTGTAGAGAAAAATACGGAGTTGAAAGGCCTGGATTAACGGAATCGGCATGAGGATACCATTCGGTGATGAGTCCCTTCGAGAATGTCGCCTCGACAGAGACGGTATTTTCTCCCGAAGAATAAAAGTAAATGACTGGAGTCTCCATGCGCACGGTGCCGCGCAAGCCGCCCTTGAACTTGACGTCGTGGAAGTGCTCCACGAACCCCGGAAGATCCGTCGAACCGGTCAAGGATAGCCAATCCATCGGCTGTCCATCCGCACCGGCGATGGAAGTAAAGGTGCCCCATTCGTGCACGGTGAGATCGTTTTGCGCCACCTGCTTTGCGGCCGATTGCCCTAATGAGAAAGTGACCATCATCAAGGCCGCTAAGGCGATCGCCCCATACAATGCGAATCGAGAGATAAGCCGCTTTAAGGCGGCTCCGTTTGTCCTCGATTTCATTGCCGGGCAACCTTTACATTGGAGTTGCGCGAAATCAGTTCGGCCATCAATTCGGTCTGCGGGCCGCGGAAATGAGCTGAGAGATTGCGCGCGAGCAGCGGGTCGGACTTCGCGCCAGCAATGGCTTTTTCCGCGTGTTCTATTTGTTCGGATGCGGGTCCGTCCAGCGTAATAAGTGCGGCGGCGAACTCCATTTGCGCATCGTTGCCGCGCAGTTGGATAGCCTCCCTGATCAGCGCATACCCATCAAAATTCTGTGCCGGATTGCCACTCGTTTTGGTAATTCGCGAATATTGCTTGAGTGTTTCCGCAAGGTAACCAACGTCAAACTTTGCTATCGCAGACCCAGCGGTATCCGCGGCGGCATTCGATCGTGCCACGAGACTCAGCAACAGACGTTTCGCGGTGTTGGGATCTTTTTGCGCATAGAGAGTGGCGCGGCGCAGGGTTTCCATATGCACCAGGACGGTGGGATCGCCGTCTAGGATCGAGATAGTGTCGCGAACGAGATTGTCAATGTCGTACGATTCGCTGCCCGTCACATTCCACTCATGACTGATCCACGGAAGAGACTTGGTACTACCGATGTCAAAGATGTGACAGACCAGTGGCGGACCAGCCAGTGCGGAAGTGGCGAAGGATAACAGGGCGAACAGGAAAGTGGCACCGAGTTTTTTGACTGAAGAAATCATGATTCGTCTCCTTGCGCGTGAAATGTGCGATCAGTGCAAAAGACGCTGTGCATGCGAGATGTGTTAACGCGCGTCGCTTGTGGATTTTCGATTGCGGCGCGGCTTACATTGGGGTCTTTCGATTCGTTCGCGATGACGGTTGCGCGTGCTTCGGGTGTTTCCGCGACTAACGCGAGTCAAGCGCACAGCCAGGGTTGGACCGCTACCAGTCGGTTCAGGGAGCCTGTTTCACCACCAATTGCTTCTTCTGCATCAATTGTTGCGACGACGGGGACGAATGCGGATCCGCACTCTGTTCCCAAAAACGCCAAATGGAAATGTCGCCGAGGTCGAGCGCATTCCAGTACAAATCGAGCATGCGCGCATCGAGAGACAGAATGCCGACACGAGTGACACCCGGAGGCGGCGGCACCAGAGCGGCAAACCGAGCGTACACCTGCCCTCGTTCGGTGCCGCTAGTGCGCGAAAGAAGGTGCCACAGCGTTAAGCCATCGCGCGGGCGTGCCTGGACAAGAACCGCTGCAAGCGCCGTGGAAGCCATTTCTGACGGTTGCTCGGACTGATCAAAGGTGCGCATCGCCTCCTTGAACGCCGGGGAAGCATCCTCGAAATAGGGAGTCCCCGGTCCAATCTTCGGGCGTGTGGAACACATCGCTCCTGCAGGAATGAACGAGTCGCGTCCCTTGAGATGAAAGCCCACCCAGCCCAGCGTGGTCCGAATCGTGCCAGAACCATCCGCGGCAACTTGCAAGGTGTAAGCACAACCGAGGTCGACCGCGACCGCGGAAGGCGTGTCCACCACGAACTGGCCCGGCGGTGCCCAGATTGCAGCGTGAATCGTGCCAATCTCCAGTTGGATCCGCTTGTGATTTGGGCCAGATTGCAGCAGCCGCAGTCGCGAATTGGGTTCCACTTGAATCTCGCCTAAATCGTTTTCAGATAGCGAGGCGCGCGATGAGCCGTTGGTGATCAGCGTCTGTCCGACATAGAGTTTGGCTGCAGATTGTCTCGCGGAAATGGAGTGCGAGCCGATTTCCGGAGCGCCTTGCACGTTTGCCACATTCCAGCTAGGTCCGGCTTCTGGAGCACTTGGACGGTTCGGCGGCACCAAGAACAGAATCGCCACAGCGAGAAGAATCACTGCAGCGGCCGCAAGGCGCGGAAGCCAGGGCATGTGCCCGAGCAAATTACGCAGGCTGGATGGTGCGATTGGAGTGGTGGCGGGTAGCACCAGCGGACGTTCCCTGTGACGAAACTCTGCGAGTAGCGATTCGAGTCGCTGAACCTCCGCATCGGACGTGCCACTGCCATCCCACAGATAATGTTCCGTCATCGGTGTTTCTCTCTCTGGATCGTTTGCGTGTGTCATAGCTCACCCCCGGTGAGCGGCGCGGCCTTGTGCCTAAGCACCTCGCGTAATTGCTGCATGCCGCGATGCAGATTGACGCGGACCGATCCGTGAGTGAGACCGGTACGCGCCGCGATTTCCGGGCCGGTCATGCCCTCGACCAGGCGAAGAATCAGAGGCTCGCGATAGCTTTCGGGCAACGCGAGAATGGCATCCAGCGCAGCGCGGGCTTCCGCACTGGAATGAGAACCAGGCGGACTACCCGGTGCTGCCGCCGCACCTGCCTCGTCTGGAAACTCGTCACGGAACCGATCAACGGGCGTGCTGCGACGGTGAAAATCACTAGCGCGATTGCGCGCGATCGCGGCGAGCCAGCCGGGAAACTTTGACGCTTCGCGAAGCGAGCTCAGGCGCGGGAGAGCCTGCAGAAAAACATCCTGTACCAGATCGTCGACGTCAGCATGCGGCACGCGAGCCAAAAGGATCCCGTGGACCATCCTCGCGTAGCGAGAATATAAAGCTCCGAAGGCCGAACGGTCTCCTTGTTGTGCGGCACGGACCAACACGTCGTCGGCGTTTCCGTGCTCTGGCGTAGTATTCACGCCTTCCAATCCCGGGCGCGACGATTGCAGTTCGAATAGTGCCGCCATTTTGCATCCATCGAGAGGAAAGCGTCTTGTTACATTGACGCCAAGAACCAGGGGAGTGTTAACAATACTCCCCGCACCTCTTTTCCAGTAGGGGCCTGAAGACCGGCCGGCGTGTTTGCCGCCCCACAAACGCATGAAGCGACCCTCAGTTGCTACACTGAACCTATGGGTATCCGTGAGTTTGAGCCGCATCCGTGCCTGAAAAGCGGGCACGCCCAGACCATTGCAGGCGCCTTTGCCCGCCGGGTGTTTTCATTTCCGCCCGGCGAGGACAGATTGTTTCGCGTCGATGAGCAAACACAGTTGAAGGGCGTGTGCCATTGCCAGGAGGGCAGAGGGCGGGACCTGCCGGTCATCGTAATTGTTCACGGGCTCGAGGGTTCGTCCGATTCCAACTATGCCCGTGGAATTACCGAGAAGGCCCGAGCCCGCGGTTTTCATGTGGTGCGCATGAATCAAAGAAATTGCGGAGGAACCGAGCGGCTGACTCCCACGTTATATAACAGCGGCCTGAGTGGAGATTATCGCGCTGTGTTGATGGAGCTAATCGTCGAGGGATTCGAGAAGATTTTTTTCGTTGGCTACTCCATGGGCGGCAACCTGATCACCAAGATGGCGGGCGAACTGGCCGCAGCCCCGCCAAGACAATTGCGCGGGCTAGCGGTGGTGTGCCCGGCTCTGGATTTGTCCGCGTGTGCCGATGCCCTCGAGGAGAAGTACAATTATTTATACCAATGGCATTTCGTACGCGGATTGATGGAACGCTACCGGCGAAAGTGTCAGCTCTTTCCGCAGACGTACAAGCAGAGCGGCTTCGGACCGATCCGTACCGTACGTGAGTTCGATGATGAGATCACCGCGCCTTGCTTCGGATTTAAAGATGCCGAGGAGTATTACCAATCGGCAAGCGCCAAGAAAGTGATTGGCAATGTAACCGTACCGATACTTTTAATCACCGCGCAGGACGATCCCTTCGTACCGTATGTGTCGTTTCTGGCGGCACGCGTTGAGGAAAATCCCTGCGTGCGATTTGTAGCTCCACTCCACGGCGGACATTGCGGCTTTGTGTCCAGATGGAGCGGCCCTGACCGATTCTGGGCCGAACAAAGAATAGTCGATTTCGTAGCAGCACAAGCCAACCTACCCATATAGTGGCCGAACTTCGGATCGGCCAAACCGTGGTTATCATCAGTTGGATCTCACCCAAACGGCTTTTCCAGTGACACCTGGAAGCCAGGAGTGAGAAGCTGCGCCGGTCCATCCGCGGCAATCACCATGTCGTCTTCGCAACGGATACCGAAGTCGCCAGGAACATAAATTCCAGGTTCATTAGAGAACGTCATTCCGGCTTCGAGCACGGTTTTGCTTCCACGGACCAGATAAGGATGCTCGTGCCCATCCAGTCCGATGCCGTGTCCCAACCGGTGAGCGAAGAATTTGTAGTCGGGCCCGTACCCCGCCGCAGTGATCACCGCGCGAGCCGCATCATCCACCGAGCCAGAGAGTCTACCGGCACGAGCGGCATCGAGCGCGGCATCCTGGCCTTTGCGGACGGTGTCATAGGCACGCTGAATTTTTTCCTGCGGCCTACCCAAAATGCTAGTGCGCGTAACGTCCGATTCGTAGCCCTCCACCACGCATCCTCCGTCTATCAAAATCACATTGCCCTGTTTCAATTGTTGTGGCTCCCGCGAACCGTGCGGAAGCGCGGCCGAAGTCCCCAGCAGAACCAGCGCATAGCCGCGCAAGTTCATCTTGCCGTAGCCTCCGGTAACCATGTGGCTGATTTCTTCTTCGGACATTCCTTCCTTCAAATTCTGAAAAACCAGCCGGTACACGTCGCAAGTGGCCTGGCACGCCAGGCGCATCAGTGCGAGCTCGTGCGGCGATTTGTGCGCGCGGCAAGCAATGGTGACCGGGTCGGCGGAAACGCATTCGAATGCAGGCGCCTCCGCGCGGAAATGTTCGTAAAAGGTGAAGGGCAGCGCTTCGTCGATGCCAATGCGCCCGGAGTGTAGATTGCGGTCTGTCAGTGAATTGGCAATCACCTTGGTGGGACTCTGGTCTTCTTGCCACACACGCACCTCGATCGGGTAGCGCATCAGTTCCCGCATGCGGCCTTCCTCGAACGCCGGCGAGACCAGCAGCGGTTGCCCGGTGCGCGGAATAACCAGAGCCAGAAGCCGCTCGCTGAGTCCCCAGCGAACACCGGTGAAGTAGTAAAGGGTGGTGCCTGGGCCAACAAGGATGGCGTCGAATTTCGGATTCAGTTGCGACATCACTTCCTGCGCGTGCAGCAGGCGCGCGTGGAACTCGTCCGGGGTGACAGGAACAACTCGATCACCCAGGGGTTTCAGCGCGGAAAAAGAAGGCGGCAAGGGCGACTGCGCTTTCGCGGGCGCAGAATCCGCAGCCAAGGTCACGGCAGAAACAGCGACCGAGGATTGCAGGAAACGGCGGCGCGATACCAGCGGGTTTTGCAGGTTCATGGGTCAAAAGGGTGCCAAGAAAGAGTCTGGGAAGCACGCGGCCGTGCGCGGATCACTGAACCAGCAGCGAAGAACTCAATTTACCGTTCCCATCGTGATTGGGACGAGTTTACAAATTTCAGGGTCGAACTACGTATGAATTTTTGTAGTAACGGAGCAACATACACGGATTCATATGCAAGAACCAGTCTTGCTCCCAGGCTTCGTTGTAAGTCCAGGAAAAATAACGCAATTAATCAGCCCCTTCACGGTGGTTCACCAATTGCCTCTTATGATGCCACATGTCGGTGGGGGGACTGACGAAGTGGGACCAATAGCTAGCGACTTCGCTCAACGAAACGTCTTTTCCCTGTTTCTTTTCTTTCTCATTCGATGTTGTACGGGTGGTCAGGAAGATGTCAGTGACCAGGTGAACGTGGTTGGTGTGGCGGTGCATCGACGCGTTCGGGACCCGATTTCAGCTCGAATATCTGCGAGGAGGAAACATGAAGCGCGGCAACAACTGGGCATTGTGGCTAGTCCTGTTCTCAGTTCTCAGTCTAATTGTGCTTGTGCCACAAGGCCGGGCGCAGGTGGTTTCTGGTTCGGTGAGCGGCACCGTCGTGGACCAGTCCGGGGCGGCAATTACTGTCGCTACGGTGGTTTTGACCGCAAACGACACTGGCGCGACCACTAGGGGAACCACCTCGGACACCGGTTATTTCCGTTTTGTGCTGCTGCCGATAGGCGCCTATCACCTAACCATCACCAAAGACGGTTTTCAGAAAACCGAATTGGCCGATGTTCACGTAAATGCGAACCAGGAGTTCTCCGCCGGTGAAATTAAAATGTCCGTGGGATCACAGAGCTCCACGGTCGAAGTCACTGCCGCTCCCCCGCTGATTGAGTCCACGCAAGCTCAAGTGACCAGTGATATTTCGGGCCAGCAGTTGGCCACCTACTCGGGCGTTGCTGAAAATGAAGGCTTGGACATGATGGCGCTAGAGGTTCCCGGCGTTGTTCAAGTGCGATCCGACGCTGAATTTGCCAACACTAATGGTACTGGCTTTGCCGTCAACGGAATCCGCGGCCGCAACAACGATCAGCAAATCGACGGGCAGAACAACAACGACAATTCCGTGGCAGGCCCTGGCCTGTTTATGTCCAATGTGGATTTCGTTGAGGAATACCAGATCACCACCAGCAACTTTGGCGCGGAGTACGGCCGGAATTCCGGATCGGTCGTCAACGTAAATACGAAAAGCGGCACCAACAACTGGCACGGCACCATCAGTGGTGTCGAAACCAACTCGGTCCTGACCACTTTAACGAATGTCCAGAAACAACTCGACGACTTGAAGAAGCCTCCGCGTTTCAACAACGAGTTTACCGGCGGCACCATTGGCGGGCCCCTGGTGAAGGACAAGCTTTTCATATTTGGCGGCTTCGACAACCAAATCGAGTCGTTCACCAACGTTTTTAGCACCGGAGCACTGGTGCCAACGCCGACGGGGATCTCGCAACTCGCCGGGTGTTTCCCAGGAAGCTCCAGCGTGAAAGCGCTACAGACGTATGGCCCCTACGGGGTCGGCGCGGGGAATCCGACGCCGGTCGGCACGGCCACCACTGCGTATTACGATGACGCACCAGTGAACAATGGAATCGATCCGACCACCGGCGCCCCGGCCTGCGCTTACCAGTTGAACGGAATTCAGAGATCACTCCCGAACGGATTCCACGAATGGGATTGGATCACCCGCGTCGATTGGCAGATCAGCTCGAGCGACACGGTGTTTGGGCGTTACCTCTTTCAGAAGCTGAACTTCTTCAACGCAGATGGCTCCGGTGCCGCTGGCTATCCGGTCAGCGTACCGTCGCTGACGGTTTCGGTACTCGGGCAATGGACCCACACGTTTACCAACACGGTGGTCAATGAATTTCGCTTCGGCTACAGTCACGCGAATGTGCAGTTCGGCGGTAACACGATCAATACGGTGCCGCTGCAAGGGGACCTCGGCAACGCGCTAACCAGCGTCACCTTCAGCAATTCCGCGCTGTTGGGTTTTGGACCGGAGAACGACTTCCCCCAAGGCCGCATCGTCAAGACCTATCAGCCCCAGGATAACTTTGACTTCACTAAGGGACGCCACCAATTCAAGGCCGGCGTAAATTTCACCGCGCAACTGTCTCCCAACGTGTTCCTGCCGAACTACAACGGCACGTACACCTTTACCGACTGGGGCGCCTACGCTGCAAATATCCCGTCCTCGGTTTCCATTACCCAGGGGAAGCCGGATTTTTCGTTCAAGGAGTACGACACCTTCTGGTATTTCGCGGACGATTGGAAAGTGAAGAACAATCTGACGCTGAATCTGGGTTTGACCTACACCTACTACGGCCAGCCCGCGAATCTGTTCAATCAACTCTCGACGGCCCAGCAAAAGAGCTCCACTCCTTTCTGGGATCCTGCACTGCCGCTTTCCGCCACCACCGTGCCGACCGAGTCATCGGTGAAGGATCTGTTTGGTCCTAGCGTGGGTTTTGCGTGGACGCCCAGCGGACGGCTCTTCGGCAATAACAGTAAGACCGTGATTCGTGGCGGGTACCGTTTGGTGTACGACCCCGCCTTTTATAACACCTTTCTACTGGTGGCTATTTCGGCCCCCGTTGCCTTGGCCCAGACTTTGGTAAGTCCGACGGCTGGCGTGCTGGCGGATCCCATCGGCACTGCCGTACGTTCCGAATATGCCAGCGATCTAACGCTAGGTGTGCTGGATCCACGAAACTTCAACCGCACCACCGTTGCGCCAAGCTTTGGACCCGATCGTGTGCACGAGTGGTCGCTCGGCATTCAACGGCAGATCACTACGAATTCCGTTTTTGAGGCACGCTATGTCGGCAATCACGGCTGGGATCTTTTTCAGGCGATCAATGCCAATCCGTACATCGCCGGGTTAGCAGCCTCCTATCCGAGTTTGGTGCCTTCCGGCCTGACTCCCTGTACAACTCCGCTGGCCACTGTACCGAATGCACTTGGTAGAGTCAGTTGCTCGGCAGGGGTCACGAATGAGACTGCCAATACCGGCTTTTCCAACTACGATGGTCTGCAGTTGGAGTACCGCGCAACCAACCTAGCCCACCAGCTCACCTTAAAGATGGGGTACACGTTCAGCAAGACCCTGGATAACGTCAGCGAGATTTTCAGCACCTTCGCCGGCGGCAACTCCATCGCCTATTCCCAAAATCCTTTGAACTATAAGGGCCAAGAATACGGCCTGTCAGGATTGGATACACCCAACGTTTGGACCGTCGCTTTTGTTGAGGATATTCCTTTCATGCGTTCGCAACAGGGGTTCCTTGGCCACGTTCTGGGAGGGTGGGCAGTCTCCGGCAATTACATTATTGGTTCGGGCGAGCCGTATACGCCATCCCAGGAAGAAATCAATTATTTCTCCGGCGGTGTGGGCAACGACACAAATTTCGACCTGGCCAATATCGGCACGTTTGAAACCTCGCGGCCATTTCTAGCCAATCCGAACATTTCGCCTCAGCAGGTGGGAATTTATGCCGCGGACGCTTGCGCAGTTTTTAGCGTGGGATGCTCTACTGCGGCGTCCACGTTGATCTCGTTGAATGCGATCAACGCGGCGCCTTCTGGCACGGCGCCACCGTTAGTTCCAGTCTCGCCAAAACAGGTGCATTTCATTGCGAACGGCGGCGAAGCGGACGCCATTTTCGGCACGCCCTTCGGTGACGTTGGACGCAACAGCGCTCGCGAATTCTGGACGAACACCGGAAACTTCACGCTGTTCAAGAACATCAAGTTCTGGGAGCGCGCCACCTTGCAATTCCACACCACTATGACCAACGTGTTCAATCACCCGAACTACGTCGGAATCAACCCGTTCATCGAGAATGCGGGCCTTCCCGGCTTCTTTAACACCTTTGCCAACCCTTATGTCCAGAGCGGCGGCAACCGCACCATTTACTTCGGACTGAAGATCATTTTCTGAGCCGGAGAAAATTTGCAGAAAAGGCTTGGAGCATTTTGCTTCCGGGCCTTTTCATTTGCGAAACGAACGCGATCACTTTTTAAATCGAAAAATTGCCTTGGCCAGGCGCGCCCGGCGTCACGGATTCTGGGTCGGCGGTGGATTCGGATTTCCCGGCGCAGGTTGTCCCGCATTGGGAGCCGGAATCTGATCCGAACTGGTTGGCGGTGTTTGGTCCGTAGAGGGCGCGGCTGCGGGAACCTGTGAAGGTCTCTTCGGCGGCAAGTAGGTTACTGGCACCGCGTTGTGCAGCGTGAAATCCAAGCGCGTCTCCGACGGAATCCGCACTTGCTGTCCCTTGGTGATTGCCTGTGCGGCAGTACCTCCGCCGGCCCCCACGCCCGCGCCAATCGCCGCGCCTCTTCCGCCTCCGGCCAGGCCTCCAATCAACGCTCCCAAAGCAGCGCCGCCGCCGATGAGCGCAGCCGACCGCTTACCACGCGAAGCCCCCTGTTGCTGAACATCGCTGGTCGCCAGTGTATACGTCTTGCCCTGATACGTGACACTGTCGAGCGAAACCGTAAGTTCGCTCCGCCCGCTGAATTTGCCTGCGGAACTGGCCTGAACCAGCTTGAGTTTAACGTCCAACCCCTTAGGGAGAACGACTTTGTCATTGACGACGATTGGCGCGTCAAGTGAAGCGCGAAAAACTTGCCCGCTGGAACTGCTCGCAGAGTCGATCGCATCAATCGTCCGAATGGTGACAATCGTGCCCTCCGGTATCGTGACCGTGATTGGCTGCGGTGGAGGAGGGGGCGGCGGAGCAGCAGGAGTTGGAGCAGGAGCCGGCGCAGCCGCAGGCTCGGGGCCAGATGGCGTCGCTGGCGGTGCTGCTTCCGCGGAGGTGTTCTGATCCGCGGCAGGAGTCGCCGGTGCAGGTTCGGTCGTTTCTTTGCGAGCGGCTTTCTTCTTATGTTGCAATTTTGGTGGAACCGGCGTGGGTTCCGCAGGAAGAGGTGGAGCAGGCGCAACCGCCGCCGCCGGAGCAGGAGAAGGCAGAGTAAGGGACACGATCACTTGCCTGACGCCTTTGGTTTTTGCAGCGATGTTCTGGGCTGCCAATCGGGCCGCTTCATCCGGCAGAACCCCAGTGAGAGTGACCACCCCGTCTTTGCTGCTAACCTCCACCGAAGCGGCCTTCAATGCCGGTTCTGAAAACATTTTTGCCTTGATTTCGGTGGTAATGGTGTCGTCGTTGGCTCGGTTGCAAGCCACCGCCAGGAACACGAAACACGCAAGAATGCAAACCTGAAGCCTGCGAAGCTGCATAGCTCCTCCCAACATTGGGACGCAGAATAGGCACAGTCGGGTTGCGCAAGGGAATGGCACCTTGAGGCGGAAGTGTTGCCAATCAGCCACGGTGAAGCGCGCGAACGGGCGTTTCGGCAGCACGCCATGTTGTAGGGCAGATCGGCCCGATACGATTTTTGGTAGTAATACGGGTGTTATACACAAATCTATATGTCGGGCCTAAGGAAATCTTGATAGTTCCCCGTAGGTTATTGTAAATACATAACATAAAAGCAGGTCCGTTTGGTCGGTCAATTGCCAACAGTCTGGTGTGGGATGTCCCTGTGGTGGGGGTTCTTACATTAAAATTTTGGGGCCTAATTGCTGGTTTCCGTCTGACGGGCCCCGTCGCTCTTTTTTCTTATAAGAAGTGGGGCGCTACCGCTCAAAGGTGGCGTTATTCCGTCAAGGGAGGTACGAATGAAGCTGTTTAGAATGGGGATTGTGGTAGCTTTCGTTCTAACGTTGGTTTACGCCAGCGTTGCAGCAGGCCAATCATTGACTTTAGGCGGCATCTCCGGCCGTGTGACCGATCCAACGGGGGCCGTCATTGCGAACGCGAGCGTCAGTCTGAAGAGCCTGGATACCGGCGAGACTCAGACGGGCACAACGAACGCGGAGGGTGTTTACCGCTTCAACCTACTCAAGCCGGGACGGTATGAAGTAACCATCAGTGTGTCTGGCTTCGCCAAAACCGTCCAGACCGTCTCCGTGACCGTCGGACAAACCGCACAACTGGACGTAGCACTCGAAATTTCCAAGGCAGCAGAGACAATTGAAGTCTCTGGAGCCGCGCCGCTCATCAGCACCGAGCCCGGCACCGCCACGTCGTATACGCCGGAAGAAGTGGCATTGCTGCCCACCGCCGGTGGCGACATCACCACCCTGGCCTTCACCTCACCTGGCGTAGTAGTGGCTCCGGGTAGCGGTTACGGCAACTTCACTGTCAACGGCTTGCCCGGCACGTCAAACCTGTACACCGTCAACGGCGAAAACGACATGGACCCGTACTTCAATATCAATAACTCTGGCGCGACCAACCTCACACTGGGTAGCAACGAAGTGCAGGAAACCACCATTGTCACCAACCCCTACTCCGGGGAGTATGGCCAGTTGAGCGGCGCACAGGTCAACTACGTGACCAAGTCCGGCACCAACTCCTTCCACGGCAATGCTCAATATTGGTGGAATGGCCGCGAAATGAATGCCAACGACTTTATCTCAAATGCTAGCGATGCGCCGCGCCCATTCTCGAACGCCAATCAATGGGCTGCCTCCTTTGGCGGACCGGTGATCAAGGATCACACTTGGTTCTTTGTAGACACCGAAGGACTGCGCTTCGTACTGCCCAACGTAGACGTGGAAACGATACCGACGACAGCGTTTGCGTCGGCGGTATTGGCGAACGTGGCGGTGACCAATCCAGGCGAAGTGGCCGCATATACCAACATGTTCAGTATTTATTCGACCGCAGCCGCGGGCAAGCAAGTGTCACCGATAGCGCCGGCTGGTACCGAGTGCGCTGGGATCACGCTTGCAGGGTTCCCGACCGGGGCGCCATGCCAGGAAACTGTTACCCTGACGCCGACTTCGTTCGCTAAGGAATGGATTCTGGCTGGGCGCATCGACCAGAAACTAACTTCCAAGGACGATCTATTTTTCCGGTTCAAGTTGGACTACGGACTGCAGCCCACGGCGATCAATCCTTTGAGTTCGGCATTTGATGCCAATTCCAACCAGCCGTCGTGGGATTACCAGTTGAACGAGCGCCACGTTTTCAACAGCAACATGACCAACGCCCTCACAGCAACCTTGAGTCATTATGTGGCACAGTTCGCTCAGGACGTGCCGACATGGCAAAAAGAATTTCCCTACGGTGGGGTGACGTTCAATGGTGACGTCGGTTTTTCGGGCATCAACCCCGCGGTAGGCGATTTCCCGCAGGGCCGCAACATCACCCAATATCAATTCATCGATGACTTCTCGTGGGTACACGGCAAGCACAACTGGAAGTTTGGTGCGAACTTCCGTCGCTACGACGTGAGCGACCACAACTTCTTCTTGACCTATCCGACCACTACGTTCGGGGATCTGAGCTCGACAATTTACGGACCCAATGGAGAAACGGGGTTGCAGGCGTTCGCGAATGGGACGGCTGTGTCGTATTTGCAAGCCTACAGCCCGCGCACAGACGTGCCGATTGGCATCTGGGGAATTGGCTTTTACGGAGAAGACACTTGGAAGGTAAAGTCCAACTTCACCCTAACGCTCGCTTTGCGGTTCGAGCATAACGCGAATCCCACGTGCAATATTAACTGCTTCTCCAACTACAACAACTCGTTCAATAATTTGACCAGCGTCACCGCGGGTCCCACTGGGGCGGGTGATGTGCCCTACGCGAGTGACATTAATCAAGGGCTACGCCATCCATACATCGCTATTGACGCCATCAACGTTTCCCCGCGACTTGCGTTCAGTTGGGCGCCGGGAGCCAGCGATCACTTCCCGTTCTTCCCTGGCGGCAACAAGACTGTCATCAGCGGCGGCGTCGGTATCTTCTACGACAATCCACCAGCCGGCATGTTGGATTACGAACTGGGCAACCCGGGCAATCCTCCGGCTACCACGGTGTTTAACATTTCGCCGCTGGATGCGTCCTCGGCGACAACGGGAATTAAGCCGTTTACCGCGGGGCCGGTAGCGTTCGCGGCAGCGTCCTCGGCGTTCACTCTGGGCAAGAGCTACAATCAGCTCTCCAGTATTCTGGACCCGATCATTGGCTATAACCCCCCAATTAACTTTAATTCCATCCAGGGTACGATCCATTCGCCGCAAGCACAAGAGTGGAACCTGAAAGTGGATCAGGAAGTTACCAAGAGCGTGGCCTTGTCGGTGAATTACGTCGGCAACCACTCGATTAACGTTCCGTACTTTAACTCCTGGTGGAATGCGGTGGCGACGAGCGGGGTGTTCGCCGCTGTTCCCGGCATCAAGACCTCATCGACGGTATTGCCGAACTACGGGGAGGTCACTACGCTGCAGAGCGGAGCCAATTCCAACTACAATGGAGTGACTGGGTCAGTCAGGTTGCAATACCACTCCTGGCTGATGTCCCACTTCAACTACACCTTCTCGCACACCCTGGACGAGACCTCCAACGGCGGACTCTTCGTCATCGGAGGCTGGCCGAACGGTTACAACGTTCAGACGCAGATCAATCCGGGGAGCCTGAGAGCCAATAACTACGGGAACGCGGATTATGATATCCGTCACCTGTTCAACGCCGACTATGTGGTCACTCCTCCGGTGCACTTCAATAACATGTTCGCGAAGGCGGTGCTCGGTGGCTGGCAATGGTCCGGAAAGGTATTTGCCCGCTCCGCGCTGCCGTACACGGTGTTGGACGCCAATGCCTTTGGCGACCTCGCGTACAACAACGCGCTCTCTGTGGTGGCCAACCAAATCTCGGGAGGCGCTAATCCTTCCTGCGGCGTTGGAGCTGTCGTGACCAACACGAATGTAAAGCCGTGCACCAATGCGGCCGCGTTCTCCAATACCGCAGCTACCGGATTTGCGTACACCAGCTATCCGAACCAGACTCGCAACCAATACCGTGGTCCCATGTATGTCGACTTCGATATGGGATTGTTCAAGACGTTCTCGGTGAAGGAACGGTTCCACTTCGGCTTGGGCGCGACGGCGTTCAACGTCTTCAATCATCCGAACTTCAACCTGCCCGACTCCTTGCTCGGCAGCCCGACCTTTGGGCAGATCCTGGGTATGCAGGGCGTGCCGACCAGCCCGTACGGAAACTTCCTCGGGTTCGACTCTTCCGTGCGCGTCGTGCAGTTGTCCTTGAAGTTGAACTTCTAACACATTCCGCGAAAACGCGGACAAGGGCGGCCACTGGGCCGCCCTTTTTTTTGTTCAGCGAATTATCGTGACGGCTGTAAGTACTCTCGGGTTTTTTTGCTGGTGTTGTGGCCGAACTTTAGATCGGCCAGAGTGGTACCGCATTTCGGCTCCCCCTCGGGGGAGCCGAGCACCAACAGATCTATGCTTCAACAAATGTGCGAAAAAGTCTGGACACTACCGGGAATGCAGTTGTTCGACCCGCGATTATTCCGTGCGAACCGCGAGGATTTTGCTGGCCTTGAATTTTTGATTTCTACGCCCAGGGGAGGCCGGGCACCCGGGCCTCGCACGATGGCGCCACCGTTGCCGGGAGAGCAAGTGCGGCTTGGTGGGCTAAGGCCAAGATGAAGAAAGCCGTTTCCGCTTACCGGTGGTCACGTAATTCGCGTCAAACCAGCATCCAGCGATGATCCCATGCGTTGATGGCCGTGCCGGTCGCGATCCAAGGAGGCCACGCGAATGGATATGCCTTCCCCGACAAGGCCCACCACATCTCGTTCAAGCGGGGGTCAGCAGGGTCATTCCACCGGTGCTTAGCGTGATCACCAGTTCGAGGATAACTCCGACTCCGGGTTGATTACCCAGAGGTGAACTTTGCGGATGCACTTGGCAGTGCGTTAAAAGAAAAACCGCGACAGTAAACGCCTCGCGTACCACTCGAAAGGTTGTACAGCCGCCGCCGGACCTGAATTCGGGATTGAAATTCTCTATGCAAAGGAGATTATGATCTACAAGCGGGGGACGCACTCTGGAGGAAGAAAAAAATCCTTGGACGATCGGGGGAGCCCGAAAAATATTCAGTCAGCTAATGTGAGTGGACGTGGCTGTGACACCAAGCGCACAAGGTGAGCAGATTTTCTTCAGCATCATCGCCGAGCTCGCTCCGTCTCGTTAAATGGTGCACGTGCAAGTCCTTCGACGAACCGCACTGCTGACACCGCCAGCCATCCCGTTCGAGCACGCGTTTACGGAGTAAAGTGTATGCTTCGATTTTGAGCTTCAGTCTGTGCCGCTTTTGGCGAAGTTGCCGCATTGTGCTTTTATGACTCGCCGCCTTGGAAATTGGCGCCAGCAAGAAAATCTGCGCAAATCATCTCAAGACAATAACCCCTGGACTTGTCAGTGCCGAGCATTAATCCCGCCGTCTCAAGGGCTTTCTCGACCACCGGCAGCTGACTCTTGTACAGCTTGAAGTAGACGATCTCCCATGCTTCCGTTTCCTTCCCGGTCAGGTGGCGCTCGACCTCCCGCTGGAACTCCTCTTTGGGGAGCGCTTGAGCCTTGTGCACCCAGGGTGCACTTTCAAACCGCTCCCCCTCCTTACGTGCCACCTTGGCGAGCTCTCGCGCCTTGGTCCAGCCAATCTCCCGTAACTGTTGCTTCGGAACACGCGTTAGGTTTTCGTGGATGGCCATGAGGTAGTAGGCCTTTCGGCGGCAATCGGGAAACCTCTTCTCCAAGAAATCGTCGAATGATTTCATCTTGTCTAGCCGCCAGTACTGTCCCGCCCGGACCTCGCACAAGTAACGGCCCAAATCCACGAATCGCAGATCCTGTTCTCGCTGCCGGTCTTTTTCCCAAGCGAGGATCTCGTCGATCTTGCCGAGCACAAATACAGCGCGTTTGACATTGAGTTCGGGAGGCATTGCCCCTCGGTTAATCCACAAGCTCGTCCAGCCAGGCAAGGTCGTTCACTCCTGATGTCCGAATCAGATTGGCATCGATCAACTTTTGATCCTGGAGGCATAGCCCGACATGAGAACAGTTGACGCAGCCGTTCTGCGGGAAACGTATGCCGCTGTGAAAAGGGAACTGGGCAGACTCGATCTGACCAATCGTAGTTGCCAGAAGCCGACCAAATTCCAGTCGCTGTTCTTCCGAGATGGAGGTCTTCAGGTATTGGATTTCGGGCTGGTGCTTTCGCACGAACACAACGAGAGCCACTTCGGAGATGCCGGTCATCCAGGAATAGCAAATCAATTGTGGGTCGAGGGAAAGCAGTCCGACGGGTTCCTCGGGATAACGGCTGGACGTGGTCTTCCAGTCCATAAGGTACCGAACTCCATCGAGTTCACCGATCGCGTCGATGTACGAAACAAACTGATTCGCGTTCGGTAGCTCCCGGATCACTTTGATCTGAAGGTTTTCTCCAGGTTCGGAGACATGAATGCGATTGTCCTGGGCAAAGCGCTCGAGAAGATGAATGCCCTGGCGGACCAGCCGATCCCAAGTCTCTCCTGTTTTGTACGCAAAGCCCGCCTCCCGATACGCGCCCCACCCTCGGTATAGTGTGGCCCCGCAGTCGTCCCCGGAAAAATAAGACTCCAACGCCTTTTCAAAGCATCGGCCGAAGATCAGGGCCGCGCGTGTCTCCTTCTCACGCCATCCATCGAGGTACCGATAGCGGTAGCTACGCGGACAACGGAGGTAATTGGCGATCTGGGTGTAGCTATAGGTCATCATGGGTACTTTCACTCTCCCCTTGCTTGCTCACCGTGCAGGAGAGTTCTTCCCATTCCGAAGCCGGGGCAAACGAAACGAGGTTCTGATAAGAGTGTCCGTTTAGATTTGTGAAGGTAGTCCGAACGACTCCCCGGAGATTCAGGAGGGCTTTTTCATCGACCTGATCGCGGGTAAGTAGCTCGGTGTCATAGCCAAAGTCCTGTAGGAACCAGCGCAGCTTCCAGAGCGCGCGTTCGGTGCAGTAGAGGCGTCCTGAGAAGGAGAGTGCCTCAAAGGAAGCTGGCTCGAGGATGGTGAAGCGAACCGAGAGGAACGGCTTCTGCGGGTGCCATCGGTACCAGGCCCGTTCGATGCGCACCAGGAACAGGCCGTCGAGGTTGCTTACGAGATCCGGATGCCCGGAATGGAGACCGGGTAGATGGCGTCTCATGATCTTGCCTCCACAGGCTGAGCATAGGAGTTGAGCTTGCAGACCAGCGCATCCCGGTTCTCCTTCGCGGACGAGGACAGATGGGAGATAAAGGACTCAACCAGTTCACGGCTGGCGCCGCTGAGAGTCTGGGTGCCGCAGAAGTCCGCGGCATAGGCCCTGACGAGATTGGCATCGAGGTTGTACTGGCGGATCAGCAGGCAGAGCTGATCCCGGAGCCGGGGCTGGCCGTTACCATTCCCGTTGGGAGAAGAATGCCCGTTCGGTGGCGGAGGACTCGCGGAAGACGTCCGGGCACTCGAAAACGCGCCCAACTCTTCGACCGAGCAAAGGCCGATCCCATAAGCCTTGCGGAGGGCGCGATTCACAGCGCGAGTTTCGGCGATGCGCAACTCGGCGCCGTGCACCATCGACGAAACGTTAAAGGGATCAGCGTCTCCATAACCGACGAAACCCTTGGAGCGGGAACTCTTATAGACGACAGCTTTAAAGACCCAACGACCCGCCGTGAGATCGGAGAACTTTTCCTGAAGCGTCGTGTTGATTCCGCGACAGCCTCTCCGAGAAGCAAGCTGCAGGAGGCCGGAATGCGTCACATACCAACGACCATCTAGGAGTTGCAGATCGCCCGCAGCTATGGAGAGTCCGTAGTTCGCGGACAAAGATCTGAGCGAAAGTTGTTGTTCTCGATTGATCTGACCGGACCAGAGACGCTTGGCTAGTGTCAGGTTTCGTCTGTACGCGATTTTCGTTCTAGCAAAGGCCACTGTATTCGACTCCCTTCATATGTATGAGATACACATACATTATCATACCAAAACTGTGAAAACGTCAAGACAATTGTTGGCAGGAAGCACTCTTTCTCCTACAATCGCATTCAAATGAGAAAAGATGCCCCCTTGGCGTTTCGCATCCATGCAGATCTAAAAAGAAGGCTCTTGAGGCTTGCAAAACAAGAAGCCAGGAGTCTTTCTCAAATCTGTGAACTACTTCTCAAGATTGGCGTAGATGAATACGACAAAGAGGGTCACAAGTACTTGCAAAAGGTTCTGGCTTCGGCCGCCGGCGGAGATCAAAGATAGGGCAGTTTTGCACACTCGCATTTCTGCCGTCGAGCACGGACGTAACGGAAGTCCTGCTCCCGATCAGTCGAAAATTTCGAAATCCCTGGGATGGTTACTCATGGGCGAGGAGTAGGACCGGTATTCTGAACTTCCCAAGGTCTGCACCGGCGCATGCCATCAAGGAAGAATGAAGGTCGTGTCGGGAAGGGAATGAAAGAGTTAAGTTTGGAGCCCTTTCAGGCGAACATGTAGATTCCGATCCTGTTCAACGAGGCGCACCGAATCCCCCTGGTCATCAAAACGGGATGGGCACATCTCGACCCGGCCAAAGGGCGCGAATGGCATCGTACTCCCTGTTTGTTCCCTGTTCCGACGACATCATGCGACGCGCATTTTAGTTGTAAATTAATCTCTCATAGCGATTTGCATCGGGGTGGCCTTGGCCGAAGTCTAGAAATTCCCTGTATTTTTCCCTGTTAACGCGTGACCGGTAATAGGCTTTGGTGGCTCCTTCAAAGAAGGTCCTTTATTGCTATAAACGGGCGCGCAAAATTTTTAAAATTGCAAAACGAACTCAGCTAAGGCATTTATATTCTGATGGTTGGCCCCTTAGGGCTGCCAGCGTTTGGCCGGAAACTGGACGTTTGCGATTGCCATCGAAATGGTTCATCTCAAACTAATGGGCGCTAGGCTTTAGATCAGGCGGTGAAGCTTGAAAGGCAAACGCCAGGATGTCCCGCATTCGACCACTTCGATCCTGCGTGATTCAACCCCATGCATCCTGGGTCCAATTATCATTACTAAGGCCTGACAAAGGTCAGGTCATTCGGTGCGAACGGCGAGGATTTGCTGCCCTTGAATTTTGATTTCTACGCCCAGCGGCGGCCGGACATCCGCCCCTTGCACGATGGCGCCACGAATCCAAATGTTACCGGGCAGGCTGACGGTTTGCAGTGGATCGTAAAGCGTGTGGCTGCATGGATTGCCGACCAGCGGATGAGTTGCGGGCTTATAGTCGTAGCCGTTGCGCAAGGCCTCCAGATCGCGAACGTATTCGAGCTGGCACGTGCCGTATGGCGCTTTGCGAGAGAAAGCCCAATATCCCGTGGGACTGCTGTCCGAACCGGACGGAAGCCGCACGATCGTCGCCGGTACGTTTTCTCCGGTGGTCAAATCACGGATGAAAAAATCCGCGGAAGACCACGGTTTCGAGAGATCGTCCACATTGGCAATCACCGGATTGGCCTTGTCCGCGTGTGGCAGCAACGAAGCAGGATCGGGCGGGGCAGGGGGAACTTCGATTTGCGGGGCAGGTTCCACGCGCGTAGAAGTAATGTGGTGCGCGTGAGAGAACCAGCGGAACGCAACCAGCAGCACCACCACGATAACCATTACTCCCGCGAGCAGTGGTAAAACCACACTCCTGCGCTTGCGCGGAGATAGCCCCGGAATCGCTGGCATTTCCGCCTTAAAGCGCGACAGTGAAGGATCTTGAGCCATGGCGCACCAAAGTGCGGGCCAAACTGGCTTGCCGGGAAATGGAGGCGAAACTTATCACCTGCACGCGCCCGGCGAGATGCCGAAGTACCATATACTTTGTCTTCAGGGACAGCCCAACCATGCAGGGGGCCATGTGCCGGGATTTTCCGGCCTCCTGAAGAGGAATTCCTCAGCAGCCAATTAAACCAACAATCACATTGTACTGACGACATGGCAGAATGAGCAAGGTAAACCACAGGGGGCAGTTCCATCGGGAAGAATGTTCTATCGCAGTCGCGCGAGGGTTCTAACAGCCAGCGTGCGCACTGTAGGTCTTGTCGGGCGCAGATTTACTGGGGATAGTTAGGTTGCTAACAAGGTTACAGACGCAAGCCCGGGGCTTGTTTTGAAATGGCCACCAGCCTAGTGTAGAAGTAAGTGGTAACTGGGGAAATCCGCAGAAATGGCTGCAGACACAAGACAATCTGCCCGCGCGTTCGTGCACAGCTTGAATATTCTGTTGAAGTTTGCGCGCTTATACGAATTCGGCCACGTGCGCACTGCCGCGCAGTTTGAAACTGCCTGGAAGGAATTGCGAGTGGCGCTCGACCAGGGCGGCGACGCGGGACTGCTCCTGGGTGCCACCGGGAATCAAATCGTCCTCGACGGTGTGCCCCTTGGCGCCGCCGCTGCGGAGAAGAGCTTCGCCCAACTACTGACCAGTTCCGGAATCGCCAGCATTCATTTTTCACCAAACACAACGCAAAGCAATTTTGCGAAATTCGTCCGCGCCTTTCCCAGCGGCAACAATAAACCCAGCATGCTGGCGGAACAGTTGAAATCCGCGTTGGCTGGCGAAACCAGCATCAAGATCAATGAAATCCGGTACGTGGCGGAAGACGGTTCGGTCGCCGGAATCAAAGTCGCCGCGCAACTGACCGCCAAGATGTTGGGTGGCGCGGGAGAAAAGTACCGCGACGTTTTCGAGGATCCGCAAAAAATGTTGCAGTTGATTCTCGCCGCGGAGAGCACTCGCAGCGGCGGAGGTGGCGGGAGCGGACCAGGGTTTGGAACCGGGTCAGGTGGTGGGGGAGGAACGGGCGGGTCCGGCGCTGGGTCCAGTTGGAGCGGCGGCGCGGACAGCAGCGGAAGCTTGTGGGATGCCGGGAAAGCCTCGGGTGGCGGGGGTGCCGGTGGAGGCGGAGGATTTGGTGGTGTTGGTGGTGGCGGGGACGGAACAGGAAGCGGCGCTGGCACCGGCGGAGGTGGAGGCCTCGGCACAGGAACAGGCGTGGGTGTCGCGGATGGAAGTGGCGGTGGAGGCGGCACAGGCACTGGCGGCTCTGGCTTTGCTGGTGGCGGTGGCGCCGGCGCGGGCGGAGGAACAGGCACTCGCGGAACTGGCGGCGGTTCGGACCCCGGGAAATGGATGAGCGCTTCGGCAATGCTGCGTGGCGCGATGATGGGCGCCCCTGGAGCGGGCACTGGGATCGAAGGCGATGCGGGGGGCTACGCGGTCGCTGAAGAAGATGTTCGCTCGATGATCGGATTGTTCGCGCAGTTGGGTAAGGCGCGCAAGGATCCCGAGAGCCGCATGGATACCTCCACATTCCAATCGCGTCTGACCGCGTTGCCGGTCCGGGCGCAGTACACGCTGCAGCAAGCTCTGGCCGGGTTGGCGGCTCAGGCCCCAATGGATAAGCCGGACAAACCCATGCTGCTGAAACTTGCGGAGCACGTGGCCATCCGGTTTGCACTGGACAGCTACGAACGCGGGGAATTACGGGTAAACGCGGTGAAACAACTGTTGGACCGCATGAATTCCGAGATTGAAGCGCTGCGGAAAATCCTCGGGCAACAGGAAGAGACCATGGCCGCCGCAGGAATTTCGGTGCAGTCCTACACCGAATTGTTGGACCAGGAATTCTGGGTGCAGGTTCCGGAAGAGAATAAGAAAGAAGTACTGACCTCCGACGAAGCGTGGTGCGTACCCCCGCGAAACGTACGCGCGTTTCTCGAAGAGATGCTGCGTCGCGGCGAACTGAAAACCGTTAACGAGATTCTGACCAAATATGCGGCTTGCGTCGCCCTGGAAGAAACCGAAGCGCGGCGAACCACGGCGATCGGCTTGGCGGATTTAGCCGAGTTTTATGGCAGCGGTGACGGAAGCGCCTTGATTGATGTCATTCAGCGGCTCGGAAACCAGTTGGCGGTCGAGCGTGAAGGGGACTTGCAAACCTTGCTCGGTGCGGCGTTCGTACGCATGAGCCAGGAAGCGGGCGCAAAGCGCTTTTATCCTGCCATGCAGCAGGCGCTGGCCTCCCTGGACAGCGTCGAAAGTCTGCGTCCGGGATCCACGAACAATCTGCGGCAAAGAATAGGCGCCGAAGAGCGCATACCGGAATTCGTCGAAGACACCATGCGCACCGGACAGATTGCGGACGGCTTGCTGGATATCCTGGCGCTGATGCCCAAAGCCACGTTGCATTACCTGACCACACGGTTCGCCAATTGCGGATTCCGGGAGGATTGTGAACTTCTCGGGACGCTGGTTTCGGGAGTTGGCGAAGACGCGGTCCATCGCCTGGCGGACACCTTACAGAATGCGCCGGCCAACGAAGCCACCGAAGTCATCGGGCTGTTGACCCAACTCGATCCTGGCTCGGTCGAAAAAATTCTGCCAAACCGGTTAGCGCAGTGGCCCAGGGGTTCGCACGATCGCACTATCCGGCAGTTGTCCAGTGCGCCGGTGGAGCAGCGCGCGGCGTTGCTGGTGGCCATGTACGATGTGCTCGATAGTCTCATCCGGCCGCTGGCGCTGGACGAAATGGGCATGACGGGGCGGGCCGAGTGCATTCCCAAAATCGTGGAACTGATTCAGAACGACAGCACCCCGGGATTCACACGCATCAAAGCGATCGAAGCCGCTGGAAGATTGCGTGCCAGCGCGGCCAGCCCGCTGCTGCTGAAAATCTTGGAAGCCAAACAGGTGTGGCGCTGGACGTATCACGCGGAATTAAGAATCGCCGCAGCGCAAGCCTTGCAGAAGATTGAGCCGGCTACCGCGCTGGAAAAGATCGCCGCCAGCGGGCTGGACCGCAAAGAGCTGGTGTTGGAGCCCACCGACCCAGAGCCCAACGCGCCGGTAATCCGGCAACGCAGATACGCGCGGCTGAAGTTAGGCAAGCATGTGCCCGCGGTGACCTCCAATTTGCGCGAGAACATGCGCTTCGCCATCGCCGAGCTGAACCTCGGCGGAGGTCTGGGAGCCGCGGATCGCCACATGGCGCCGGGGTCGTTGTTGACCTTGAAGCTTTCTCACGGCGTGCGCAACATCCGTGCCCAAGCGATTGTGCGCGGCGCCAGGCCGCAAGCCACCGCGTTCGAATTTGTGGACATGGACTTGGACGAAAGATCGCGATTGCGAAAGCTGCTTTTAGAACTGGGTGGATTGCCTCTGCCCGCGGCCGTGTCCAACCGCACCCGCCGTCAAAGCCGCATGGCGCTTTCGAAATAAATTGATAAAAATAAATCGATAAACCTGGAGGACCACCTGTCCTCGTGCAGTGAAAACCGGCCGAACGAGCAGTGTAGCCTCCCCTGTCCGAGCGGCGGATAACGCCAGCATCACATGGGACGACTGTACCATTGTGAGACCAGTTCAACCGCCCTACCGTACTAGAGAAGATGTACTTCGGTCCGAACCGCCGGGACCATCGACGGCGCGAACTTACCATCCGGGGTGCCCATGGACCCAAAGACCACAGCCGCCCGCGCATTTGTTCGCAGCCTCAATATCTTACTGAAGTTCGCACGCCTGTACGGCTACGATCACGCGCGCACCACCAGGCAGCTGGAGATTGCTTGGGGCGAGCTCCGCACCGCGGTACCTGAGAATGCGGAAACCGGGCTGCTCCTGGGCGCCACGGGAACACAATTGCTGCTGGACGGCGTACCGCTCGAAGGATCGCCCGCCGAAAAGCAGTTTGCTCAACTGCTGAGCGCGGCTGGGCTGGCCAGCATTCAATTTCAGGCCAATGTCACCGCTGAGGAACTGGCCAAGCTCGTCCACGCATTTCCCACCGGTAAAGCAAAGCCCGCGGAATTAGCGCAGCAGTTGAAGGATGCGATCTCGGAGGCACACGGCATCCACGTAAACGAGATTTGCTTCGTGGCCACGGACGCACGCCTGAAAGACGCCAGCATGGCAGCGCAGATCGCCGCGGCTTCGCTAGGAGACGACCAGGATTCCTTCAAAAAAATGCTGAACGATCCGCAGAAGCTGCTCGAGCTCATCGCGGCGGCGGAGGGTTCTCAGTCCGCCGGAACCGGCAGCGGCACGGGAGCGGCGAACGGAACTGGACTGTCGGGCGGAGCCGGAAGCGCGGGCGCCGCTAACGCCCCGGCCGGACCCGGTGCAGCTGGCCCAGGAGTTGTTTCTGCTGGTCCTGGCGGAATAGGTCGCGGATCAGGCTGGAGCGCTGCTGCTCGCGGCGGCATTGCGGTCAACTCTACCGGCAGCGGCAGCAGCCCGGGCAGTGGCCGCGGAGCGGGCGGTGGGATGGGAACAGGCGGTGGTAGCGCCGGCGTTGCCGGGGGTTTTGAAAAAGGCAGCGGCACGGCAATTAGCGGCGAGCCCACCGACGAAGAAATCTACGCGATCCTCCACGCGCTAACGACATTTGGCAAAGTGGGCAGCGGATCAAACCCTGCTGCGGCTGCAGTGGAATTTCAGGGCCAAGTAGCGCAGTTGCGCGCCCCGGCTCAGGACGTGTTGCGCCAAGCCTTGGCCGGCATTGCAGAACAAGGCAAGAATACCAAGCTCGATCAGAGCATGCTGGTCAACCTAGCGGAGCACTTGTCGATTCGTTTCGCCCTCGAGCGCTTCGAACGCGGAGAGGTCAAGGTCAACGCGGTGCGTCAAATGCTGGACCGCATGAACCAGGAAATCGAAGCGCTGCGCAAAATTCTCGGACAGCACGAAGACCGCATGACCGAGGCCGGGCTGCTGGTGGAATCGCATCGGGAAATTCTCGATCGACAATTCTGGGCCAGCGTTCCCGAAAATGCCAAAAGGGAAGTACTGCTCTCGTCGGAAGCGTGGTGCATCCCTCCTAAGAACGTGCAATCCTACGTGGCCAATTTGATCGAGCACGGCGATATTGCCGAAGCCATCAGCATTCTGCAGAACTATGCCAGTTGCGCGGACAGCGAAGAGCCCGACGCTCGAAAGCGCGCGGCCACCGGTCTTTCAGAGTTGGCGGAACTCTACGCCCAGGCAGATCCCAAGCTGCTGATCGAGGCGCTCCGCCATGTGGGTGTGCGGCTGAGCGTCGAGCAGGATCAGGATTTGCAGTCGCTGGTCAGTGCGGCATTCGTGCGCCTCAGCCAGGAGGCCGCATCGAAGCGGTATTTCCCGGCGATGGAACAGGCGTTGAACCTATTGGCGGGAGTGGAGTCTCAGCGGCCCGGAATCGCCAAAACCTTGCGCGCCAAAATGGGCATTGAAGATCGCGTCCCGGAATTTGTGGAAGAGGCGCTGCGCGCACGGCAGCTTTCGGCGGGACTCACCGGCGTATTGCGCCAATTGCCGCAAACCGCCATGGAACAGCTTGCCATGCGGTTCAATCGTTGCCAGTATCGCGACGATCTGGAAAACATCGTCAATCTCGCACACGACTTGGGCGAAGAGTCGCTGCAATATCTACGCAGCACGGTTCGTGCCGGCGCTTACGCCGAAGCTGTGGAGATGGTGGGTTTGCTGGTCCGGCTGGATCCCACCGCCGCGGCGGTATATCTGCCCGCGCGAATCAAGGATTTTCCGCGCGCCGCACAGGACCGCATGATCCGGCAGATCGCTTCGTGTGGTGCGCCCGAGCGCTGCCGAATCTTGCTAGCGGTGCTGGATCACGTGGACCCATTGATCATGCCGCTGGTGATCGACGAGACCGGGATGACCGAAGATCGTGAAGCGCTCGGCCGTTTGCTGACCTTGGCGGATGGCGATCTCCCCGCGGGCGCGGTCCCATATCTGCGCGTGAAGGCTTTGGAAGCCTTAGGCCGGCTCAAAGCGCCGGAGTCTGCCAACGCGCTGAAGCGCATTCTGGAAGCGCGCAAGGTGTTTGGGTGGCTGCATGCCCACGAATTACGAATCGCGGCACTGCAAGCGCTGGAAAAACTGGATCCCGAATGGATCCAGGAATATCTGCCGAAAAGCGGCATCGAGCAGGAAGAGTTGCGCCTGGCGCCGTTGGACGTTCCGCACAATTCCAAGTTTGTGCGGAATCGCAGGCATACTCGTGTGCGCCTGCAAAAGAGCATCACCGCGGTGAGCACCAACCTGAAGCAAAACTGCCGTTTAGACATCAAGACCGCCAGCCTCAGTGGTGGTCTGGCGTCCACCAACATGCACCTCGCACCGGGAACGCAGGTGCAACTGCGATTGCAGCTGGGCTTGCGCAACCTCCAGGCCACTGCCTTGATGCGCGATTATCGCGCCCAGGACATGTCTTTCGAGATCGTCGACATCAGTCTGGAAGAGCGCAGTAAATTCCGCAAGCTGCTATTGGACAACATGGGCAAAGCCAAGCGAATCCCGTCCATTGAACCAGTCCAGCAGCCCACCGCGGCGCACAAAAAAGTCGCTCTCCAAAGCGCAGAGTTGCCTCCCGTGCCAAAGTAGTCACCAGTCTCAAGTACTGCAACAGAGTACCTTGGATGGATTTACCCTGAGAGGAACCCCGCGTTAACCTGACTCGATCACGAAGCACTGGCCTGCCCTCCGCCCAACCGTGCCGGCAAATCGTGAACTGGCGAAAATTGTGTTTAGAGCAAGGCAAATCCGCAGCTTGGTATTCCTGTGCGCTCTCGCGTGCGCATCCTTTGCACGTGCCAACGAATCCTCTAACCTAAACTTTCCGGACAATCCGCGATTTACCGTGCAAAGGCTGTCCGATCAATTTGGACTGGGCGCTGTCACCGTGACTACGATGTGCCAGGATGCTCAGGGTTTTTTGTGGATCGCCACGCAAACCGGGCTGTATCGCTATGACGGGGCGCGCGCTGAGAAAATGACCGAAGTAGAAGGGCTCATCGGACACTATGTGTTGGATGCGCTGATCGCTCCCGATGGAACTCCGTGGTTTGCGGGCAACCGGGGGATCGCCTACTACAAGAACGGTCGATTTGAGAGCCTCGCGATTCCGGGTTCGGCGATGCCGCTGGCCAGCGGTCCCCAGATTTTTACGGTCGACAGCAGAGGCATAGTCTACGTCCTGCTCTTCAATCGCGGCGTGTTGCGCATTGATTCGCGGAATCCGTCGCAGAACCTTGTCCTCGGCCGCGCCGAAAAAATCGAAGACAGCGCGGCGGGAATTGTACGGGCGGAAGATGACTCGATCTGGTTCACTTATGGCACGCATTTGGCCCACGTCCGGCCGGATTCCAACCAAGTGCAAATCGATCCTGGAATTCAGATTGCCAAAGAACGGGTTGTGGCTTTGCTGTGGGATGGCGCCAACCACTTGTGGCTGCGTACCGCGACCCGGTTGGCGCGCCTTGATCCGGCAGCGCACAAACTCATGTTTGAGCCCGTTGCGGTCGGACCTTCGGACGATGTCGAAGGAAAACCCTCCTTGGATCAGGAAGGCAGGTTGCTGGTGCCGTCCTCGACCGGATTGTATTGGCAGGACAGCCGTGGACACTGGCAAGAAATTACCGACAAGCAGGGAATCTCCAGCAACGACATTCAATTCGCCATGGAAGATCGCGAGAGAACGTTGTGGATTGGCGGATCCGGCACGGGACTGGACCGCTTGCCCGGCATACACGAATGGTCTGGCTGGACCACCGCTGAGGGACTTCCCGACAACACCACCTGGGCCACCCAGCGCGATCGCAATGGCCGCCTGTGGGTGAGTACCGCGCGCGGAATCGCCGTGTGGCATACGCAACGACATCAGTGGGTGAGAGTTCCAATAGGGCGGGAAGACGCCCGAGCGCAAGTTCGCCAGATGCAAGTGGCGGGTGACGGTTCCATCTGGGCAGTCACCGTGACCGGTGCCATCGTGCGCATTGACCCCAACGATTTTTCCACCACCATTCAGGCCAGTTATCGCGGCAGGCCTTATCAGATGATGAGCGCTTCACCCACAGGAGACATCTGGGCGACTACCAGAGATCACCTGGTACGCTTCGACTTTAGAAATCCCGCGGCCGAGCCAAAAGATGTACCGCTGCCGCTGAATTCCGGCGCGGCCTTGTTCTACCTCTCCTTTTCCGCGGATGGCGCGTTGTGGGTGACCGGTTCCGGCGTGGTGTACCGCTTCGATGGCAAGGATTGGCTAACACTCTCAATGAGAGATGGACAGCAAGGCCAAGCCATCACCAGCGTGGCAGCGTTGAGTAGCAAGGAAGCATGGGTAGCCTATAACGATGTGGTGGAAGTCACGCGAATTCTGCTGGACGACAAAGGCAAGCCACAATTTGAGAATTATTCTTGGGATTGGTTCATTGTTGGACACGATTCACAGGGGCGCGTGTGGTTTGATGGCGCTGACGGCTTAGCGGTTCGGCTGCCCAATGGCCGGTTGCAAACGCTGAACCACGCCGACGGATTGTTGTGGGATGACGTGAGCCCGTGGACTGGCGTCCGCGAAGAAAAAGACGGAAGTTACATGATCGCTACCTCCCGCGGATTGGCGCGATACCGGCCAGCGGCGGAGAAGCCCACTCAATCGCAGGCGGGCGTCGTGCTTACCAAGGTGTCTTTGGGAGGCCAGGAACGCGGAACGCTTGAGCCGGCCAAGGTTCGTGCCGCCGATGGATCTTTTGCCATCCAGTTTTCGCCGATGGTTCTAGGAGCTTCCAGGAAAGTATCGTGCCAATACCAACTCAAGGGGCTGGAGCAGCAACCGACGGAAACACAGCAGCGCGAATTGCAGTATGGCGCATTGCCGCCCGGAGAATACGAATTTTGGGTGCAATGCAGCGAACCAGGAAGCGCCCTGCCCCCGCAACCGGCCAGCTTTCAATTTCAGGTGCTGCCGAATTTCTGGCAGACCTGGTGGGCGCGAGTCGTTGGGATGTTTGTCTTGATCGGTTGCTTTTGGGGATATGCCACCCTGCGTACTCAAACTCTTAACCGCAGAAGACTGGACCTGGAAAAGGCCGTAGCGCAACGAAGCGCCGAATTGCTGCAAAAAAATAAGGAACTGGAAGATATCTCCCTGACTGATCCGCTGACCGGAACCCGCAATCGTAGATATTTCTACGAGACCATCCCCACAGACATTGCCCGCGCGACGCGTTCGCACCTGAAAACGGGAACCGACTCCGAAGGGTGCCAGCCCCCGCAGGAACTGATCCTGCTCTTAGTCGACATCGACCGCTTTAAGCGTGTGAATGATGAACTGGGCCATACTGCGGGCGACCGCTTGCTGCAAGAAGTGGCCAAACGCATCGCCTCGGTCATGCGACGTTCAGATGACCTGGTGCGCTGGGGTGGCGAAGAATTTATGCTGGTGTGCCGCACCACCGACCGCGACAATGCTTCACTCTTGTGCAGCCGTGTCCTCGAAGCCATCCGGGAAATTCCCTTTGACGTCGGCAATGGCGTCGAAATCCATAAGACCTGCTCCATTGGCTGGGCTCCCTTTCCCTGGCTAAAGGAAGATGTAGGTCTGCTATCCATCGACAACGTGATCGAATTGGCGGACAAGGCCTTGTATGTCGCAAAACGCGAAGGACGCAACCGTAGCTACGGCATGCTGCCTTCGCCCGATGTGCACCAATCAAAGAAGGGCGTCTCGATCGAGAATTTGCGCGATTGCCCCCCGGATCTGGTGCAGATCGTTTAGTTTCGAAGTTCAGCCCGTCGACTCCTTCGGTTCGCTGAAACCAAAATTTGCGACACACCAAACCATCTTCAGCGATATCTTCGAATCGCTGTTCCTTGTGTTCCTGCCGCGGCAGTCTCTCGACAGCCTTTCACTCTGCGTTTTGAACTAATATTGATCTGTGCGTTACCTCCTACTCTTGCTGATGATACTGCCCGGCGCATTAGCTCAGGTTCCTACTCCAGGCGGCAAACAGTATCAGACGGCGTTTTGCCCAAAAACCGCTGAATTGGAGACGGCTCCCAGTCAGAAATATTGGTTTGACGGCGTCATTGGTCATAAGCACGTACATATGTATTTGGAGCGAGGGGGCGACGCGGTTGTGGGCGCATTCTATGACACCACAGACTGGAATCCGTTGACTCTGGGCGGCCGCTGGATCGGAGAGGGCCAGGGCGCAGTCGAGTTGACGGCGCGGACCGAATGGGATTTCGACAGCGGCACTCTGAATGGCCAGCTCACACCTCGGGGCCTGTCCGGAGTTTGGTTGCCCGGCAAGGAAGAACATGAGATAGCCTTCCACTTGAAAGAAGTGGAGCAACCGGAGTGCGATGGCAACGGAGCATGGAAGGTTTTTGCCGGCGAGCATTGGCCGGTCAGTTTTTCGTACCCGGCCTCATGGCACATCAGCGTCAGCGACGATAGCATTTCGTTGACCTGCCCCGACGCTTCCTTGATGGCTTATGACGGCTTTGAGATTGACATTACGCAACGGTCAGCGGCCAATAACATCACCACGGATTTCGTGCAGTGTGGCGACAAATGGATCTATGGCGATGCTTGCCAATGTGCAGATGCCAAGCGTTGCAAGGTGGCGCCAATTTCTGAGCGTAATGGAATGACCATACTGAATGGGGACGAGCTCGACTGGCCGGTGTACTGCCGAGGCGGGGGGCAGATCGGTCCCGGCCGTGGGCGCCGCGAAATCCTAACCTTCGAGGACGCCTGGGTTGTGGTGGAAGGCCAGGGTCCGCCCGCGGACCTGGTCGAGCGCATCGTGGCCACAGCGAAGAGGCACAACGGAGGCAGGCCGGAAAAATGAAGCGCAACCAAATGGTTGCGCAGGACAAGATTCGGGAGTAATATGCAACCCGGAGGTTGCGTATGTCCCAAGATCGGATCGAGAAACGTATCGAATTAAAAGCTCCCATCTCCCGGGTGTGGCGGGCATTGACGGATTACCACGAGTTTGGCGAATGGTTTCGTGTGAAATTGGATGGGCCGTTCATTGCCGGCAAAGTATCCACCGGGCATATTACCTATCCCGGGTGGGAGCACGTGAAATGGGAAGCGGCCGTGCAGAAAATGGAGCACGAACGGCTGTTTTCTTTCAGCTGGACCCATCCCAAGTCGTTCGATAAAGCGAATTATTCTTCCGATTATTCCAAACTGCCCACCACGCTGGTCGAGTTTCGGCTGGAGAAGACCGCCACCGGCACGCTGCTGGTGCTTACCGAATCCGGCTTCGATAAGCTACCCGCTGACTTCCGCCTCGAGGCCTTCCGCCGGAACGAAGGTGGCTGGACCGAGCAAATGAAGAACATCGAACGCTATGTCGCTGAGAAGCCGTAATCGCGCGGCCAGGGCGAGCCAGCCGAATGCACGCTTCTTCGCGGCATTAGGCGATGGCACCCGGCTCTTGCTGATCTCCAAGCTTTGCCACGGCGAGCCGCGCTCCATCTCGCAGTTGACGCGAGGCTCGCGGTTGACCCGTCAAGCCATCACCAAGCATCTGCGCGTGCTGGAAAACGCCGGAGTGGTCCGCAACATCCATACCGGCCGTGAGAGCCTGTTCGAATTCGACCCACAGCCGATGCAACAAGCGCGCCAATATCTGGACCAAGTCTCCGCGGAATGGGGCCACGCTCTCAGTCGGCTGAAGGCCTTCGTCGAGCGCTGAGCATCTTTGCAAAGAGTGCCCAAACTCTGGGCTTTGTGAAAACGGCTCGGCGCCAGAATAGCCTCCAAAGAACCTCCGAACTTCGTCATTCCGAACGGAGTCTGCGGAGTGAGGAATCTCTCTTTCTCTTAAAATTTTTAGCAAACCCGGATCCCTCACTCGCTACGTAGCGCGGCCACGGGATCGATCTTAGTGGCCCGTCGCGCTGGAATGTAGCACGCCGCCAGAGCCGCGGAAGTAAGTAGCATGGCCACGCCAGTGAAGGTCAGCGGGTCGCTTGCGCCAATGCCGTACAGCATGTTGGCCATGAACCGGCTTAGCCCGAGAGCACCGGCGAGACCCGCGACAACGCCGAGCAAGGTGATGCGCAAACCCTGCGCAACCACGAGTCGTAAAATATCGCCTCGTCCCGCGCCCAATGCCGTGCGGACTCCGATCTCGTGCGTGCGCTGCTCGACGCTGTAAGACATGACACCGTAGGTGCCCACGATGGCCAGCGCTAAAGCCAGCAAGGCAAACAGCCCGAGCAGCAACATGCGGAACCGCTGCGGCGCCACGGATTTCGCAAGGATTTCGTCCATGGTGGCCAATGCAGATAGCGGTTGATTTTTGTCGACACTTTCCACCGCGCTGCGGACAGCGCCAGCAAGTGTTTCCGGATCATTCGATGTGCGTAGCACGAAGCTCATCACGAAGGATGGATCCTGAAGGTAGGGAGTGAAGGCTTCGGGCATAGGCGCTTGTTCCAGGTTGCTTCCGATAGTATCCGCGACCACTCCAACCACTTCCATCCAGGAATCGGGCGGAGGCCCCAGGCTGATGTGCTGGCCGAGTGGCTCGCGGTCTCCGAACGCGATTTTCGACAGCGATTTGTTCAGTATGACCACGGCTGGCGCGTCGGCGGTGTCGCCCTCGCGGAAAACGCGTCCTTTCAGCAGTGGAATCCTCATGGTTCGAAAGTAATCGGGGCTGACCGATGCCAGCGAGATGGGGGGCTGGACGCGAACGCGTTGGGCTCCCTGTATAAAGAGCAATCCCGTGGCGCCATTCGGGATGCGCAGAGGGTAGTGAGTTGTGAGCGCGGCATCGCGGACGCCGGGCAAGCCTTTGACGCGTCGAAGCGCGTCTTGAAAGAAAACGGAGTACTGCGAAGAATTACCGTCGCCGGTCACCGGCCGTTCAACCGTGGCAACCAGCAATCCGTGAAGATCAAACCCGAGTTTCACTTCACTCAGCAGAAAAAAGCTTCGCGCCAAAAGACCGGCTCCCACCAGAAGAATCAAAGACAAAGCAATTTGACCCGCCGACAGCACAGCGCGCAAGCGATGCGCGGCGGGCGCGGCGCCTTGCTGCGAGCCGCCCACCTTTAGCGCCTCGTGTACGTAAGGCCGCGAGGCAATTAGCGCCGGCAGAAAACCGAACGCCAGGATCACCAACACCGTGACGACACAGCAGAAACTCAAGAGCAGCGGATCAAGATGGATTTCCGACGGCAGATTGGCCGGGATGAGCTGTTCAAGAATCTTGGTGGCCCAAACACCGAACATAAGCCCAAGCAGAGCGCCCGCCACTGCCAGCATCGAGGCTTCCGTCAGCATTTGGCGGATCAGCCGCGAACGCGAGGCGCCCAGAGCAACTCGCACAGCCATTTCCCGTCCACGAACCACGCCACGCGAAAGAAGCAGGTTGGCGACATTGGCACAGGCGATTAGCAGGATGAACGCGACCGCGCCGAGGAGAATCAGCAGCAGCGAGCGCACATTCTGTACCAGCAGAGAGTGCAGCGGAAGCACCTCGACATGAACGTTCGACCGGAACGATGCTGCTTCCGGTGGATACTCGCGATTCATCCGTTGCGTGATGAGCTGGAGGTCGGATTGCGCTTGGCTGATTGTCGTGCCGCTTTTCAAACGCGCGATCACCGTGAGCGCTCTCCAGCGGGGAGACTGCGGCGAAAACACGTCGGTATCGAGCGCAAGCGGCGTCCAGACGTCGCCGCCGGGATACCGCAGAGTGCCGGGCGTAACGCCGACGACCGTATAGGCGTTGTCATCCAAGCGGATTGTCTTCCCCGCAATTTGCGGGTCGGCTGAAAAACGACTCCGCCACAGCGATTCACTCAGCAACGCGACCTGCTCCTTGGCCCGTTGCCCCTCGTCCGGCAGAAAGGTCCGACCGACTATCGGGTTGAGCCCGAGCATGGGGAAGAAACTAGTGGTGACATTGATAACGTCCACGTGAGCAGGCTCGCCTGACCCAGTCAGATTCGCTCCCCATCCTTCCGCAAAGCCGCCAATCTGCTCGAAAACCTGGTTATGTTGTTGCCAGGCGATGAAATCGGGGCTGATTACCGCACTCGGTCCGTGTGAGGAGGGAAATCGCTCTGCGGCCCAAACCAAGCTGGACGGATTTGCGTAGGGTAGGGGCCGCAGCAGAACCGCATCAATCACGCTGAAAATGGCGGCGTTCGCGCCAATGCCCAGCGCAAGAGTAAGAATGGCCACGGCTGTAAACCCGGGAGACTTGCGGAGCACGCGCATGCCAAAGCGTATGTCCTTCCACACCGTTTCCACCCAGAAGCCCGCGCGCTCTTCGCGGCAATTCTCCTTGGCTTTTTCGTACGAGCCGAACGCGATGCGTGCTCGGCGTTCCGCTTCGGCTCGTGTCAGGCCAGAACGTTCCAGGTCGTCGGCGTAGCGCGCGACGTGCCCGCTAAATTCTTCGTCCAGTTCGGCGTCCTCCTCACGCTTCCGGAACAGTGTAGAAGCCCACGAACGCAGATATGTGAGTATGCTCATCCTTCCCCTGGCTCTGTTCCAAGCGCCGCGCCCATGGCGGCCACCAAGCGGGTCCAACTGGCTTGTTCTTCACGAAGGCGCTTGCGGCCGGCGGTGGTCAGCTCGTAATATTTGGCGCGACGGTTGTTATCGGAAATGCCCCAGCTTGCTTTCAGCAGGCCCTGGTGTACCAGGCGAAAGAGTGCGGGATACAGCGCACCCTGTTCGATCAGCAGCGCGCCGCGGGAGATTTGTTCGATGCGTAGCAGGATGCCATAGCCGTGCAGCGAACCGAGCGAAACGGCTTTCAGAATGAGCAGGTCGAGAGTACCGGGAAGAAGGTCAGCCTGGTCAGCCAAGTTTGACTCCTAAGATGATTAGGAGGGTAGGCCTACTCTCCTAAGTTGTCAAGGGGAGAAGGGAGAGAGCGGTGCGGCCACAGTCCGGCCGCCTTCCGCTACACCTTCAAGTAAGCTGCCGTCACGATTTCAAGTGAGGCGACGCCACGATGGGAAACTATCCGGGTCCTGGTTTCCGCCTTCATCGGGCAAGCTGGCATCGGATGGGGGCGTCAACACCTCTTGCGCGGTCGCCTGGTCCTCTTCGCGCACGAGGACGCGATAACCTAAGCCCGACCAAGCTACATGTTCCCGCATTCCTCCAACGGAGTCGGACTGGATCATAGACACGATACCGGCGGATTCTAACTCGCTCTTAGCCAATTCCGCTTCGGGGCGGGTGCCGCAGGTATAAACGACGACAAGCTTTGGGTGATCCATAAAGATGATTATATGCCTGCCAGGTTTGTCTGGTGCGGTACTGCTGGCAAGGCGGGCCCGGTACGCCGTGCCGAGTATTGGCGAGCACGCATCCAACCAGTTACAATGAGATGTTAGCCGTACGGAAGCCGTCTGTTCAGAGAAGCTTCCGTTAATCCCGTCGATGCGTCAGACCGAGAAGTGTTTGCAGTTGGTAGATTTGTCGTCAGAGGCGCGTCGCCGGACGGCGGCCGGATAACAGACGAGAAGCAAAGAACTTAGTAGAGCGAGGAAGTGACGGAAGATTCATGGATTTAGTCAAGTATCTCGACAAGGGAATTGATCGCATCTTCGGCACCAAGCACGAGCGCGACATCAAGAAGATGCAGCCCGTGATCGCGGCCATCAACGCCAAAGAACCCGAAGTCCAGGCGCTTAGCGACGAACAGCTGAAAGAGCAATTTGGCGCGCTGAAAACCGAGGTGCAAGAGCAGTTGAAGGATAGCGACCCGGCCGAGCCAACCTATAGAGAGCAACTGGCTGCGGCGTTGGACCCGGTAATCGTGCCGGCATTTGCACTGGTGCGCGAAGCTGGCCACCGCTTCCTCAGGATGCGCCATTTCGATGTCCAGTTGATCGGCGGAATGGTGCTGAACAGCGGCAAGATCGCCGAAATGAAGACCGGCGAAGGGAAAACCCTGGTGGCCACGTTGCCGGCGGCGCTGAACGCCTTGGCCGGACGTGGAGTGCACCTGGTCACGGTGAACGATTACCTGGCACGGCGCGACGCGGAATGGATGAGCCCGTTGTACAAGGCCCTGGGGCTGACCGTCGGCGTCATTGTCCATGACCTCGATGATCAGCAGCGGCGCGCGGCATATGGCGCGGACATCACCTACGGCACCAACAACGAGTTTGGCTTCGACTATCTGCGCGACAACATGAAATATGATCTGGCCAGCTGTGTGCAGCGCGGCCATCAGTTCGCCATTGTCGACGAAGTAGACTCCATCCTGATCGACGAAGCGCGTACCCCGCTGATTATTTCCGGGCCGTCCGAAGAATCCACCGACAAGTATTTCAAGATCGACAAAATCATTCCCAAGCTTATTCAAGAAATCGACTACACGCTGGATGAAAAACATCGCACCGCCACACTGACCGAAGAAGGCGTCAGCAAATGCGAGCGCATGCTCAGCCTGGGAAATTTGTACGATCCGGCGCACATGGAAACCATCCACCACGTGTACCAGGGCCTGCGCGCGCACACCCTCTATAAGCGCGACGTGGATTACGTCGTCAAAGACGGCGAAGTGATCATCGTCGACGAGTTTACCGGCCGGCAAATGCCCGGGCGCCGCTGGTCCGACGGGTTGCACCAGGCGGTCGAAGCCAAGGAAGGCGTGAAGATCGAGCGGGAAAATCAGACCCTTGCCACCATCACCTTCCAAAATTACTTCCGCATGTACAAAAAACTTTCGGGCATGACCGGTACGGCGGAAACGGAAGCGGAAGAATTCGGCAAGATTTATGGGCTCGACGTGGTGGTGGTGCCGACCAACCGCACTCTGATCCGCATCGAGAACCGCGACGTGGTGTACCGCACCGAACGCGAAAAATTTGAAGCCGTGGTGAACGGGATCCTGCAGGAAGACAACACCCTGGCCCACGGAATCCGCCAATTTAACGAACGCGGGCAGCCAGTGTTGGTAGGCACTATTTCCATCGAGAAATCGGAAACGATTGCCGACCTGCTGAAGAAGCATGGCATTCCCCACCAGGTGTTAAACGCCAAGCAGCATGAACGCGAATCCCGCATCGTGGCGCAAGCCGGACGCAAAGGTGCGGTCACCGTCGCCACCAACATGGCCGGCCGCGGAACCGACATTCTTCTGGGCGGTAATCCCGAGGCGTTGACCCGCGAATACTTCCTGAAGAATAAGCTGGCGATGCCCTATGCCGCGGCGCCCGCCGTGATTGGCGCGGAAAGCTCGAATGGCGATGGAGTGGCGGCCACGGTGCCGATGGTCCTATTCCAGCACGAAGGGAAAATTTTCCAGGTGCCGCAAGAGCAGTGGAAACCGATCTACGAGCAGTTTGCCGATCAGTGTAAAGCCGAACACGATGAAGTGGTCGCTCTCGGCGGCTTGCACATTTTAGGCACGGAACGTCACGAAGCGCGGCGCATCGACAATCAGTTGCGCGGTCGCGCTGGCCGCCAGGGCGATCCAGGCTCCTCGCGGTTTTTCCTCTCTCTGGAAGACGATTTAATGCGCATTTTCGGCGGGGAAAAAGTGAAGCAGTTGATGTTCCGCCTGGGCATGACCGAGGGTGTGCCCATCGAATCGAAGCTAATCTCCAGCCGCATCGAGAACGCCCAAAAATCGGTGGAAGCGCAGAACTTCGACGCCCGCAAACACCTGCTCGAATACGACGACGTAATGAACAAGCAGCGCGAAACCATTTACGGGATTCGCCGCTCCGCGCTTGAAGGCAAGGACCAGCGCGATTACGTGCTCGGTATCGCCGAAGGGATAGCCCTCCAACTCGTGGAGACGTACTGCCCGCGCGAACAGCATCCCGGCCAGTGGAATACCACTCAATTCTTGGCCGAAGTAAACATGCAATTCGGCGTCGATGCGAAAGCCGCCGGCGCAGACCCATCCTCGCTCAATCACGAAGAACTCTCGGATGCGATCGTGGAAGCGATTAAGAACACCTACGCCGAAAGAGAAAAGAAATTTGGACCGGATTTGATGCGGTGGTTGGAGCGGCGCATCATCCTGGACGTGGTGGACACGCAGTGGAAAGATCACTTACTGTCCCTGGACCACCTCAAGGAAGGAATTGGTCTGCGCGGCTACGGGCAGAAGGATCCGCTCGTCGAGTTTAAGAAGGAAGGGTTCGTCCTGTTTGAAGATATGATGGCGCGCATCGATAGCGAAACCATCCGCTACCTCTTCCATGTCCAGGTTCAACAGGAAGCCCCGCCGCAGCCTCGGCAGGCCCCGGCGCCTCCGCGACAGCTTCACAGTGCTGCGGCAGCAGTTGCCAGCGCGGCGGCCAGAGTAGAAGAGGCTCCGGCAAGACTGCCGGATTTCGCGCGAGCTTTGGAACGCAAGCAGGAACGCCAGCAGAAGGATTTGCAATATCAGACCGGGCCGGCTCAGGCGGAGGCGCCGAAACCGGTGAAAACCGGCGCGAAAGTGGGCCGGAATGATCCTTGCCCGTGTGGTTCGGGGAAAAAATACAAGAAGTGCCACGGCGCAAACGCGTAGTGATGATCGCAAGCGAAACTCGCGTGATAACCGTATCTGTCATCAGTTCGAGGCTTCACAGCTTGCGAAAAGAGCCTTGACCGTCATTCCGAACGAAGCGACGCACGGGTTTCCACGGCGCCTCCTGCGAGGAATCCCTCTTTCGTTCGAATGCCCGGACACAAAATGTCGGCACACAAAAGGAGGTGGCGGCTTTAGCCGCCACGTAAATCGCTGGAAATGACCTGGGGCTTCAGCCCCTGAAGTTTCGGCGATTGCTGCTTACAGCACGAGCTCTACCGAATTCCGCACCAGTCAGCAATCTTTCGAAGAGAGGGCGAACCGATGCCACCGGGAACAATGCCAGGACCACAACAGCAGCCGCAGCGCCAACCCATTCCAGGAGTGAAATACTTGATCGCGGTCGCCAGCGGAAAAGGTGGAGTAGGCAAAACCACCGTGGCCGTGAATCTCGCGCTGGCGCTTGTGAAAATGGGCAATAAAGTCGGCCTGCTCGACGGAGACGTCTATGGCCCCAACGTGCCCATCATGCTGGGTTCCACCGACGAGCCTATGGCCAACGCGCAACAGCGCATCATCCCGGTGCAGACCCAAGGACTGAAGATGATTTCGATGGGTTTGCTGAACCCTGGGGACAAGCCGGTCATTTGGCGCGGGCCCATGCTGCACAGCGTGATTACCCAATTCTTGCGCAGCGTCGAATGGGGCGAACTGGATTACCTGGTCATCGATCTTCCGCCCGGAACGGGCGATGTGCAGTTGACGCTGATTCAAACCGTGGAAGTCACCGGGGCGGTGATCGTGACCACGCCGTCGGCAGTGGCACTGGCTGACGTACGCAAGGCCATCGAAATGTTCCGGCAGGTGAATGTCGAAGTGCTCGGCGTGGTGGAAAATATGAGCAGTTTCGCCTGTCCGCACTGCGGAAAGTCCGTTGATATTTTCGGGCATGGCGAAGGAGCCAAGACCGCGAAGGAGTATGGCGTGCCCGTGCTTGGCGAGATCGAGATCGATCCACGCATCCGCATGGGGGGAGACACCGGGAAGCCGGTTGCGGCACTGGGAGACAGCGCTCCCGCCGCCCAAAGTTTGTATCGTGTGGCCAAGGCGGTCAGTGCGCGATTGCAAGAAGTCGCGGCCACGTCGGGCGGCCCGGCTGTTCAGATCGACTAAGAATGGGCGAATCTTTCGTCGCTCCATCTTTCTAACGCCACCGGGGGTCGAAGCATTAGCGCCGACATAGCTGCGGCGCTCTCACCAGTAAGCCTGAAGATCACAGAGTGATTCCTCTCCTCGGCGGTATAGTGGGCGGAACATTTCGCGGGATTGTGGCGTTTTCAACAATAGGGCGTTTGCATGGACGGATCCGTAGCGCGTGAATCCAATCCAACGGAACGTACCCAGGCCCGCCCGGGAGAATGGGCACTTCTGGGCGGGCTGTCTTTCGTGATGTTCGCTGTTCATCTGTTGGTCAGCGGCCGGTACGGCTACTTCATCGACGAACTCTATTACCTGGCTTGCAGCCACCACCTGGCCTGGGGCTATGTCGATCAACCTCCCTTAATCGCGGTGATCACTTGGCTGGAACGCGTCACGCTGGGCGATTCGTTGCTTGCGTTGCGGTTCCTGCCGGCGGTGGCGGCGGCCTTGCGCGTTCTGCTCACAGGCTTGGTCACGCGGGAACTGGGCGCGCGGCGTTTTGGCATGTTGCTGGCCTGCGTGTGCGTGATGGTGGCTCCAATTTACCTGGGGCTGGATTCGCTCCTCACCATGAACGTGTTCGAGTCGCTCTTCTGGATGACCGCGGCTCTAATTGCCTTGAAAATTTTCCATGGCGCGAACCAGAAACTCTGGCTGCTATTTAGCCTGGTGTGCGGTGTGGGCCTGCTCAACAAGCATTCCATGCTGTTTTTCGGCTTTGGATTGTTTGTCGGCCTGCTGCTGACGAAACAAAGGAAGCAATTTGCCTCGCCATGGCTGTGGCTCGGTGGTTTGCTTGCGTTCCTGATTTTCTTGCCGAATCTGCTGTGGGAAATTCACCGCGGCTTCCCGACCATCGAGTTGCTCCGTAATGTGCAGCTCAGTGGCCGAAATACGGAGTTCGGCCCATTCCTGTTCATGCTGATTCAAATGGCCATCTTGCAGCCATTGACCGCGCCCGTCTGGATCGCAGGCTTGGTGGAACTGCTGCGCGATCGCCAAGGGAAGGGCTGGCGCGTGCTGGGCATTACTTGGCTGGTGATCATGACCTGCATGCTCACCATGCACGGCCGCATGTATTATCCTGCGCCGGCATATCCAATGTTATTCGCGGCGGGCGGCTTGGCATTCGAACAGTGGCTTGCGCCGCTGCGAAGCGCGCGATGGCTGAAGCCCGCGTATATCACGCTGTTAGTGGTGACCGGAGTGATCAACGCTCCGTTCGCGTATTTTCCGATGCTCACCGTAAACCAGTACATCACCTATTCCCGCAAGCTGCATTTCCGCCCACCGCCCATCGAAAATAATCAGCTCGGTCCGTTGCCGCAGATTTATGCCGACCAGTTTGGCTGGAAAGAAATGGCGCAAGTGGTGGCCAACGCGTACTACTCGCTGCCTGTAAATGAGCAAGAATCGTGCGCGATCTTTGCCCAGAACTATGGGCAGGCCGGAGCCATTGACTTTTTCGGCGCTAAACTCGGCCTGCCTCACGCCATTTCCGGACATCAAAATTATTTTTATTGGGGTCCGCGCGCCTACACCGGACAATGCATGATCGTTCTGGACGATAATCCGCAGAGTTTACACAAATTGTTTGACAGCGTCGAATTTGCCGGGCGCGTCGATCACCCGCTGTCCATGCCATACGAACATTTCAACGTGTACATCTGCCGCAAGCCCAAGTTCGGCACACTGCAACAGTTGTGGCCGAAGGTTAAGCACTGGGGCTAGAAAACGTGGAGTGATTGCCTTCAGGGTTGAAGTCCCGATGCGTTCCTTAGGAATGTGACACTGGAAAATTTGAGTTTTGTGTGCCGCTAGAGCGAGCCGCTTCAGCGGCTTTTATTTTTTCTTCCAGACACGCGCGACACAGACAGCCCGTCGACTCCCAGTCCGCGGGCACCGGAATGTGCGGCAGCTCCGCGCACCAGCAGCCGCCTTCGGGCTGGCAGGTCATGGCGGCGCCGCATTTCGCGCAGAGCTTCTGCATGAAAGAAGTATGGCGCGGGTGAGTGAAAGGTGTAAAGCGCCAACCGGCGTGCCGATCTACGCATGGAATCCTTGTACTCCCCCTGGGCATCGAGTAGAATCCCCGCCACGAGAATGTTGGTCCGTTGATTCCGCCCGCCTTTCGCGCTCTTCAAAAGGAGATTGAGTATGCCTCTATCGAAAAAATTAGCGGCTGAATTTTTCGGCACGTTCTGGCTGGTCTTTGGCGGATGCGGCGCGGCGGTACTCGATGCCGCGTTTCCCCAGCTTGGCATTGGATTTCTGGGCGTAGCGTTCGCGTTTGGCCTGACGGTATTGACCATGGTTTATACCATTGGCCACATTTCGGGCTGCCATTTGAATCCCGCAGTTTCCGTAGGCCTGGCCTTCGGCAAACGCTTTCCGTGGTCGGAACTGGTGCCGTACATCGTGGCACAGGTACTCGGTGCGTTGGCGGCCAGCGGAGTGCTCTACGTGATTGCCAGCGGCAAAGATGGCTTTTCGTTAAGCGGCGGATTCGCCTCAAATGGCTATGGTGCGCATTCGCCGGGCGGCTATTCGCTGTTGGCCTGTTTTGTAGCCGAAGTCGTGCTGACGTGCTTCTTCCTTCTGGTGATTCACGGAGCGACCGACACGCGGGTTCCTGGCGGTTTTGCCGGCATAGCCATTGGCTTGGCGCTTACGCTGATTCATTTGATCGGCATCCCCGTCACCAATACTTCGGTCAATCCTGCACGTAGCACCGCTCCCGCCATTTTTGTGGGCGGTTGGGCCATTCAGCAGTTGTGGCTTTTCTGGCTGGCTCCTATTATTGGCGCCGCTTTGGGCGGGCTGATCTATAATGGCCTTTTCGAAGAGCGGAGGTAGCGGCGCACAGCTCGAGAGCTGGCGATCCAGCGGATTCATTTGTTCAGCAGGGCTTCGTCGTAGGCGGCTCTGGCGATGCGCGCGATCACGTCGTTGCGGGTGGCATCGTCGGCAGAGGAATCGGTTATGAACACGGCGATCGCCAGGAGTCGTTTATCCGGAAGAGAAATCAGCCCGATATCGTTGGTGACCGCAGTCATTCCGTCCGTGGTACCGGAAGAGCCGGTCTTGTGCATCACTATTGTTCGCGCGGGCAGATTGCCCTTGAGCTGGCGCTCGCCATGTGGTGTATCTCGCATCCATTTCAGCAGAAGCTGGGTGTGTTCTGGTGTCAGCGGTGAATGGTCCCGGATGAGGCTCAGCAACTGAACGGCGCCGGCGGGCTCAAACCAGTTGCGATATACGGTCCTGGGATCGCCATGCAGCATGTGTTCGCTATCCTGCAGGTGAAAGCCCGTGACTCCGATGGAGGCGATATAGGAGTTGACCGCGCGAGGGCCTCCGACCACCTGTAGAACCATGTCTGCGGCCACGTTGTCGCTCAAAGAGGTGGAGAGGGTCAGCAATTCCTGCAGAGGAACTTCGACGTCCGCATCAGGATATTTGTCCTGCAATGGGCTGTAGGTTTCCGGGAGGATACGGTCGCCCAGGAAAAAATGAACCGGCTGGTCTAGCGGAAATCTGCCATCTTCCACCAGATGGAGCGCGGTTACCGCGAGGGGAAGTTTAAATACCGACTGCATCGGTGCATGTGCGTTGGGATCGAGATCGCAGTTGAATGTCGAATGCGGCAAGGAGCACGCCACGGATACTTTGCCATGCGCGTCGGCGGCGATTCGACGGATCTGCTTCTGGAAGTCGGTCTGAGCGCTAACGGAAACGGCGAACAGTAGGAAAATCAGCGATAGACGCATCGCCTCAGTCTAACAGCGCCGCTTTTGTGTCGACAATGCGGTTCCTTGTCAGCAAAGGAAGCGGGTGCTATCTTGGATTATTCGCGGCAACATCGCGAAAGCGGCTACGTGCTATATCTTGGCGCTGCAATCACTTACAGGGATATAAAATCGCTTGAGTCGTGTGCCTGACATTCGACCGTATCGCGGCAAGTTTCCGCAAATTGCTGCTTCGGCCTACATCGATCCCGCTGCCATCCTCATTGGCGACGTGGCGATCGGCGAGGAGTCCAGCATTTGGCCTCGCACTGTGGTGCGCGGCGACGTTCACTACATTCGCATCGGCAACCGCACCAATGTGCAGGACGGATGCGTGCTGCACGTGATGAAGGATCAGTACGCTCTGGTGCTCGGCGATGAAGTGACCGTGGGGCATTCGGTGACCCTGCACGGATGCACCATCGAACCCCGGGTGCTGGTTGGCATGGGCTGCATCATTTTAAACGGTGCGGTAATCGGGACGAATAGCATCATAGCGGCGGGAACTTTGATTACCGAGCGCACGGTGATCCCCTCGGGAAGTTTGGTCATGGGCTCGCCCGGCAAGGTGAAGCGTCCGCTGAGTGACAAGGAACTCGCCTCGATCGCCGATTATGCCGCTCGCTATGCAACCTACCGCGAACTGTATCGCACCGAAGCGGCCGAGCGCGGTGAACGCATCAATTGGAGCGGTATAAATGGCAGTGGCGAGTGATAAGTGGCGAGTGGTGCACGACGGGATCGAAAAAACTGTCATTCCGAGCGAAGCGAGGAACCCCTCTTAACGACTGATGGCGAATAAACCGAAATTCCAGGCAATCAGAGGCACGCGGGATTTACTGCCACCCGAGACAGAATTATGGAATCGGGTGGAGCAAACTGCCCGCTTCGTATTTAGCACATATGGGTACGGGGAAATCCGTCCTCCCATTCTCGAACAAACCGATCTCTTTGCTCGGTCAATCGGTCTTGAGACTGACATCGTTTCGAAAGAAATGTACACCTTCGAGCACAAACTTGAGTTTCTAAGGCAAAATTTCAGAACGATTGACGAGGCCATACAAAATGAAGGCAGCCTACTTCGAGTTCTACAGCACGTAGCGGTTTTCTCCCAGAATCTGACAAAAGGCCTGATCTTGGAACAAGTGAGGGAAAAAAGCCAAGTTGTGAACTTGGCTGACAAACTCGAGCGACATGTTTCTCAAGCTGTGGAAAGGTGGAACAACAACCACAGGACACCGGACGACTTCTGGCGCCAATGGCTGTCTGAGGCAGAGCAGATCATGTGGGCCGTTGATTTAGGAAGCGGCGAGACCCTGCGTCCCGAGGCCACAGCTTCCATCTGCCGTGCTTACATTGAGCATAACATGTACGCGCTGCCGCAACCGGTGAAGCTGTACTGCCTGGGCCCGATGTTTCGCCGCGAACGTCCGCAGAAGGGAAGATACCGCCAGTTCTACCAGATTGACGCGGAAGTGTTGGGTGGGAACGACGCGCCGGGCATCGACGCCGAAGTGATCGAGATGGTGATGACCTTTTTCGCGCGGTTGGAATTGAGCGGCCTGCAATTGGAGATTAATTCGATTGGACACAGCGGCCCGCCGGTCGATGGCAAACCCGTGTGCCGCAGGGCGTATGTCGAAAAGCTCAGGGCCGCGCTGCTGGAAGTGAAGGACAAGCTGGGCGAAGACAGCCGGCGCCGCATCGACACCAATCCCTTGCGCGTGCTGGATTCGAAACTGGAGCACGAGCAGCCGATCATCGCCACGTTGCCGCGCATCGCCGACCACTTGTGCGACGATTGCGCGAAACATTACGCCGAAGTGAAGCGTCAACTGGACATGCGCGGTGTGGCGTACAAAGAAAATTGGCGACTGGTGCGCGGCCTCGACTATTACATGCGAACCACTTTCGAAATTACCGCGCAAGGACTCGGTTCGCAAAATGCTGTTTGCGGTGGCGGGCGCTACGATGGCCTGGTGGAACTGCTGGGCGGCCCACCCACAAAAGGCATTGGTTTCGCCATTGGCGAAGATCGGCTAATTCTGTCGCTGCAAGAAGCCGGAAAGGGCGGAGTGCCGCAAGGCCGCGACGTCTACATCGCCTGGATGGGAGCGAAGGCCCAGGCTACGGCGATTACCGCCGCGCGAAAATTGCGCGATGCCGGCCTGCGCGTGGAATTGCCTCCCGTTGAGCAGAAATTCGGAAAAGCGCTGGGCCAAGCGGATAAACTAGGTTCTCGTTACGCCTTGATCTTAGGTGAAGACGAAGTGGCCACGGGACAGTGGACGCTGAAAACTCTAACCGATGGCACGCAGCAAAAGTATAGCGAGTCAGAATTACTGGAGTTCTTGAAGAGTAACAGAAGCGGCCTCAGCGGCTGAACCGCTTGCGGAAAAAGTCATTTCTTTTAGGAGGTGGGGGCTTTAGCCCCCCACGCAAGTCGTCTGCGATGAGTCGGGCTTTAGCCCCTGAAGACTCCGTTTTCGACTTTTGCCGCAGCTTGTAAAGCGAACTCGGTGACGTGCGGATGACGGCACCGTTGAGCGCTCGGCGGCAAAAAAAGCTCGCTGTCACTCCGAGCGAAGCGAGGAATCTCTCTTTCTGCGTAGTGGATCAAGAGGTTCGGAACGACGTATTCATCGAATCTAGGAGACGAATGACGTGCTGGATTTCTTGGGCAATTTGAAACGTACCCATTATTGTGGGGCGCTGCGAGCCAGTGACGCTGGTGGTGACGCTGTGATCATGGGCTGGGTGCACCGCCGGCGCGACTTGGGAAATTTGCTGTTTCTGGACGTGCGCGATCGCACCGGCATTGTCCAGGTGGTGTTCAACAAAGAAACGCAGCCCGAGGCGCACGCCAAGGCTGAACAAGCGCGCAGCGAGTTTGTAGTAGCCGTAGAAGGAAAAGTGGTCAAGCGCGGGAAGGCCAATCCCGAGATTGCCACCGGCGAGATAGAACTGGTTGCGGCCAAGTTGCACATCTTGAATAACGCGAAAACGCCGCCATTTCCGATTGAAGCCGAAATCAACGCGGCGGAAGAGACCCGTCTGCGTTACCGCTATTTGGATTTGCGCCGGCCCAAGCCGCACCAGAACCTGGCGCTGCGCCACAAAATCGTGCTGGAGATGCGCAAGGCCATGGACGAGCTGGGCTTCATCGAAGTGGAAACGCCGATGTTGACGCGCTCCACGCCGGAAGGCGCGCGCGATTACCTGGTGCCTAGCCGCGTCCATCACGGGCAGTTTTACGCGTTGCCGCAATCGCCGCAAATTTTCAAACAAATCCTGATGATTGGCGGCCTAGACCGCTATTTCCAGATCGTCAAATGTTTCCGCGACGAGGATTTGCGCGCGGATCGCCAGCCAGAATTCACGCAATTGGATCTGGAAATGTCCTTCCCTCGTCAGGAAGACATTTTTCACGTGATTGAAACCGTGATGGTGCGTGTGTGCGCCGTGGCCGGAATTCACGTGACCGCGCCATTTCCGCACATGCTGTACAAGGACGCGATTCGGAAATACGGCAGTGACAAGCCCGACTTGCGCTTTGGTATGGAATTGCACGAAGTGACAGATTGCTTCCCGGCCGAAGCGAAGCAGAAATTGCAAATCGAAGGCAACGTGTTCGCGCTGGCGGCTCCCGGAGGAGCCAATTATTCGCGCAAACAAATGGACGAATTGGCCGAGAAGGCCAAGAGTCTGGGCGCGCGTGGTGCCTACTTTGTGAAAGTGACCGGCGAAGGCATGACCTCGACCGTCGAAAAGCTGATCGGCGCGGAAAATGTGAAGAAAATGGCTGACGCGTGCGGCGCAACGGCCGGCGATTTGGTGGTGGCCGTTTCGGCGAAGGAGCAGATTAAGGGTACCGAAGCAGCGGCACTGGTCGCGGGCCAGTTGCGCTTGCAGTTGGGCGAAGCGCTAGGTGCGATCGACAAAACGCAGTGGAAATTTCTCTGGCTCACGGGTTTTCCGCTGTTTGAATGGAGCGAGAGCGACAGAACCTGGGTGAGCGCGCAGCACCCCTTCACCGGAATTGTGGATGAAGATTTGGACAAACTCGAAACCGCGCCGTGGGAAGTGCGTTCCAAGGGCTACGACCTGGTACTGAACGGCTACGAACTGGGCTCGGGGAGCATTCGAATTCATCGCCAGGACGTGCAGGAACGTGTGTTCAAGGCGCTAGGCTTGTCGCAGGAACAGTTGCGCCGCCGTTTCGGATTTTTCCTGGATGCGCTGACCTACGGCACGCCTCCGCATGGAGGCATCGCCTTGGGAGTGGATCGCATTGCCATGCTGCTCGCCGGCGAAAAATCCATTCGCGAAGTCATTGCCTTTGGCAAGACCACCGCAGCCCAGGATCTGATGGCCGAATCCCCCAGCGAAGTGGACAAGGATCAACTGGATCAATTGGGGATTCAGATCAAGAACCGGTGAGGGACGATGTATCGGCACCGGGGTCGGAGGTTTACCTTCGACATTATAGTTCGAGAAAGAATTGGGCTTTAGCCCTGAGGAAGCGGTTTATGGGTCGTCTGACGCATCACACGCAAAATGGTTGGACCTACTTCATTACTACCAAAGCTTGGCAGAGTTCCTTTCTGTTCCAGGTTGAGGAAACGGCTGACATCGTCGTGGCAAAAATGTTGGAGTACAAGGATAAAGGTAATTACCTGCTCCATGATTTTGTATTGATGCCGAATCATTTGCATTTAATTTTGACGCCATCCTCCACTACCAGTTTGGAAAAGGCTATCCAACTCATCAAGGGTGGGAGTTCCTTTGAGATTCACAAGGCTCGCATTCGCAAAATGGAAATTTGGCAGACAGGATTCCATGAATCCCGAGTGACAAGTTGGGTGGATTATCAGAGCAAGAAAGACTATGTTCATTTCAATCCGGTGACAGCAAAGTTGGTTTGCCGCCCAGAGCTGTGGCCGTATGGTTCAGCCTGCGGCAAGTTTGTGGTTGACCCAGTTCCTCAGGGGCTAAAGCCCGTTCTCTCTGGAGCAGGTGATGTCGGACCTGAAGGTCCGACCCCCGGTGCATCAACACGTGCGACAGCACTGACTCTTCGACCCTACGACTTGCAGCTCGCGCACCAGAAAGACAAGCATTCATGAGCAGGATAAGGATATTGCCGGAGCCGGTAGCCAATAAGATCGCGGCGGGCGAAGTGGTGGAGCGCCCTGCGTCGGTGGTGAAGGAGCTGCTCGAAAACGCGCTGGATGCCGGGGCCACGACCGTGCGCATCGAGACCGAAATGGGCGGGAAGCGCATGATCCGGGTGATCGACGACGGGCACGGCATGCCCCACGACGATGCGCTGCTGGCGTTTGAACGGCACGCCACCAGCAAGCTGCGCACCGCAGAGGATCTGCTTTCGATCAGCACCCTAGGATTTCGCGGCGAGGCGCTGCCGTCGATAGCTGCGGTTTCGCGCCTTTTGCTGGAGACGCGCGACGCCACGGAAGCAGAAGGCGCTCGGGTGGAATTTGCGGGTGGAAAATTATTGGGCGTGAAACCCGCGGGCCTGCCGCCGGGGACGACGATCAGCGTAGCCGATCTGTTTTACTGCGTGCCGGCGCGGCGAAAATTCTTGAAATCAGATAGCACCGAGCTGGGACATATTGCGTCGCTGGTGACGCACTACGCGCTAGCCAATCCCGGCAAGCAGTTCACCTTGACCACGCCCACGCAGGAAATCATCAATTGCCCGCCGGCCGAAAAATTGGCGGACCGCGTGTATCAATTGTTCGGGCGCCAGGCGCTCGAAGAACTGGTAGAGATTCCGGCCACATCGGCGGCGTTTCGCGCGGCCATCACCGAGCCGGAAATGGAAGCCAGTGAAGAAAAGGCCACCCTGACCGTGACAGGCTTCACGTCGCGACCTGCGGTGCAGCGGCTGAATCGCAACGGCATTTATGTCTTCGTGAACCGCCGCTTGGTGCGCGACCGGCTCATTCTGCATGCGATTCACGAGGCTTACCGCAATATTTTGCCTCCGAACGCCTTTCCGGCCACGCTGCTGTTTCTGGAAATGCCTTACGATGAGGTGGACGTGAACGTGCACCCTGCAAAGATCGAGGTGCGCTTCCGGCGCTCGCAATTCGTCCACGATTTTACCCGCGACGCCATTCGCCAGGCCCTGATGAGTACCCGCCCGATTGCCAGTTTTGCCGCTGCCGCTACTTCGGGGAACATCGCGGCGAATCCCGCGCCTCCCCCCGCTTCCTTCGACAGTGGCTATCCTCAACCTGCCAATCGGGATTCCGGCGTGCCGCGCGCGGTCATTCCAGAGATGGAAGAGATTGGCGTGGGTTCCGGCGTGGGATCCGATTATGCGGCGCCCAGCGAGTTCGAACTCGCGTCCGCGCCGTTGCAGCCTGTGCCTCAGCGGTTTCCGTTTGAGCCCGCAGGCGGATTTAGCCCCGGGGCGATGCCCGGCGGGGCCACGCGCGAGCCGAACTGGGCCGAGAATTTCTCGCGGGCCGGGAGTGATGCTCCCGCGACGCTGCCGCGGCCGGATCAAATTGCAGATTTGAAGCCGCTGGGACAAGTGAGCGCGAGCTTTATTATCGCGGTGAACAGCGAAGGCCTGTGGATCGTGGATCAGCATGTGGCCCATGAAAGGGTATTGTTTGAACAGCACCTGGAAGCGCGGCGCGCGGGAAAACTGGAAGGGCAGCGGCTGCTCATGCCCATGGTGATCGAGCTTACTCCCCGACAACTGGTCACTTACGAAAAAATCGCCACGGAATTGGGCGCGAATGGATTCGAAGTAGAGTTGATGGGGCCGAAAAGCGTGGCTATCCAGGCGGTCCCAGCGGGAATAGCGGCGAATGACGCAGAACATCTTTTAATGGAGATACTCGACGGCTTGGATCGAGAGAACGCCGCGATTTCCATCGACACGCTGCAATCGAAAATAGCCGCCTCGACGGCGTGTCACGCGGCGATCAAGGTAAATATGCCCCTGGACCAGACCAAGATGGAGTGGCTGCTGGCGGCGCTCGCCAAGACGGATTGCCCGATGAGCTGCCCACACGGCCGCCCGGTAGTATTGCGCTATTCGTTGAAAGAGATTGAGCGGGCGTTTCATCGGATTTGAGGAAGTGGCGAGCGGCAAGAAAAGACTGGTAAGATTTGGCGGATTTGCTGGGAAAGTGTTTGCGAACTGTTTCGGGTTCCGGGCCCAACGCCCTGTTTCAATTCACACTTCGAGGTCACATTGAGCGACGGACAAAGGACCGCAGTAATTTTTGGCTTGGCCAACAAGCGCAGTATCGCCTGGGCAATTGCACAGAAATTGCATGCGGCAGGCTGGCAACTGGCGATCACTTACCAGAATGAGCGGCTGGCACAGGAAGCCAAGGACCTGATTACGGATTTGCCAGGTGCGGAAGGCTTCATGTGCGACGTGAGCTTTGACGATCAGATCGCCGCCCTATTTGAAAAGTTACAGGCGCGGTACGGCGTACTGCATGGGTTAGTGCACAGCGTGGCATATGCGCCGGCTGAGGAACTGAAGGGCGAGTTCGTGAACACGTCACGCGAAGGATTTCGTGTCGCGCATGATGTCAGCGTGTATTCGCTCATTGCGGTGGCACGCGCCGCGGCGCCATTGATGACCGCGGGCGGCGGGATCGTTACCATGACTTATTACGGCGCGGAAAAAGTCGTGCCGAAGTACAACGTCATGGGAGTGGCCAAGGCCGCCCTGGAAGCTACGGTTCGCTATCTTTCCAATGACCTCGGGCCGAAGGGAATTCGCGTGAATGCGATTTCAGCAGGGCCCATCAAGACTCTGGCGGCTCGGGGCATTTCGCAGTTGGGCGAAATGTTAAAAGCCCACGCGGAGCGCGCGCCCTTGAAACGAAACGTGGACCCCGGGGAAGTGGGCAGCACCGCGGCGTTTTTGCTTTCCGAGGCCGGATCGGGAATTACCGGAGAGACGATTTACGTGGATTGCGGATATAACATAATGGGGTTCTAAGTGGTGAGTGGCCAATGAGTGGCGAGTGCCGGAAAATTCGAAACGAGAATGGCATGCGATTGACGATTGCGATCGATGGCCCGGCGGGCTCGGGCAAGAGCACGGTGGCCCGCGGTGTTGCGGCGATGCTTGGCTATTTGTACCTGGATAGTGGCGCGATGTATCGCGCTGTAGCGCTCAAAGCGTTGGAACGCGGCATTCCTCTCGACAATGACGCACTGCTGGAGTCGCTCGCCGCCGATACCCACATCGAATTGCAGGCGCCAACGCCGGAGCAGGAATCGGCGGGGCTGAAGAATCGTGTGTTCCTCGATGGACGCGAAGTGACCGAAGAGATCCGCACAGTGGAAGTGGCGCAGGCGGCTTCGCGATTGGCCACCATCGCGGGGGTACGCAGGGTGTTGGTGGCCGAGCAACAGCGCGCGGGTCGCGGCGGCGGTGTGGTGATGGAAGGGCGCGACATTGGCACGGTGGTTTTTCCCGATGCGGAGCTAAAGATTTTCTTGGACGCTTCGCCGGAAGTTCGCGCGCAACGCCGGTGGAAAGAGCATCAGGAAAAAGGCGAAAACTTTACGCTTATTGAGGTTTTGCAGGAAGTTCGCGAGCGGGATAAGCGGGACCGCGAACGGAAAGTTTCCCCACTAGTGCGCGCAAGGGACGCGGTGCTGGTGGATAACACCGCGTTGGGCATTGAAGAAACGGCCCGGCTGATCGTGTTTCTGGCGAACGAACGAGTGCCCAGCGTGCGGTGATTTTGGAATTGGGCTTAAATGCCCACGGAGGCAGCTTTCTTTAGTGCGACTCGGTAGGCATCGCCGATCCTTTCTTCGCTGCAACCCAGTCGCTCGACGTGGAGTGAGAGTTGCGACCATTCTGCCCGCTCGAGTGCAAGTTGTAGTTCATAAATATCCCGAAAGCGATTATTCCCGCCCGTTAGAGCGGTTTTTAACTCCTCGGTGACGGGCAGCGAACGCAGCACCTCTTCGAGCGGTTTGTCCAGCAGCGCATCGGTCACCGAGAGCAGCCCCATGAAAAATAAGCTGCTCTGCTTAGCTGCCAATCCCACCACGCCGGCAAGCTCTTCACAAAAATAAGCACGAGTGAGCGCGGTGCGCACCAGTTCGGGAGGTTTCCCGGTGCTCATGGCCACGACCGCGAACACTGAAACCCAGCGACGAAATTCAGTTTCGCCGAGAAGGGAAATCGCCTGGCTAACGCCGCGGACTTCCACGCGCAAACCCAACAGTGGGGAATTCAGAAAGCGCAACAGCCGATAGACCAGCGAAGGCTCGCGCTTCAACAACTGTTCAATGACGGGATAGTCCATCTCTGGGGCAGCCACGGCAGACAGTAGTTCCAGCTGAATCAGTTTGTCACCGGGGATTTCCCGGGTCTGAATCATGGAAGGCTTACAAAAGAAATAGCCCTGGAAGAAAGAGAAGCCCAGGTGGCGCGCTTCGTTCAGTTCCTGTTGGGTTTCGACTTTCTCCGCCAGCAGCGCCAACTTGCCGTTGCCGTATTTTTTGGCCATGCATTCGCGCGCGTCGCAATCCAGTAACTGGAAATCGACCTTGAGGAATTGCGCCAGGTCCACCAGCGGGGCCATGTTCGGATGGTCAATGAAATCGTCCAGGGCCAGCAGGTAACCAGAGGCACGCAGGTCGCGGCAAATAGAAATAATGTCGTCGGTGGGTTGCACGGTTTCCAGAATTTCCACCACCACACGCTCGGGCGGGAGCAGCCTCACCGCGTCCAATCGCAAGGCCAATTCATCCACATTAACGAACGCGCGCGAATGTCCAGTAAGGTTTTCCAGGTCGAATAGCGTCATGGAATCGGCAATTACACTGGAAGAAGCGTGACGAAACGGCTGGAAGTAGTTCTGAGGTCCGCCGCGAAACAATAATTCGTAGGCATACACGTGCAGCCGCTTGTCGAAGATCGGTTGACGTGCGATGAACCGTTCGTGCATCCAGACTCTCCCATCCGCGTATGGGCAAGGGCAAAAACAGCTTCCTCAGGCCTCGAAGCCCGGATTCCCTAGTATGAAATGTTCGAGCGGAAGCTCCGTCTGCGACGGTACACTCGTGCGAACTCAGGCTGGGGCGGACATAGAGCTGAGGAATTCGTTATTGGACTTCGATTTGGTGAGCCGGCTGAGGAGCAGTTCCATCGCTTCGACCGTCGAGAGCGGACTGAGCACTTTGCGTAGCACCCACACGCGGCTGAGTTCATCGGGCGGCAGCAACAGCTCGTCTTTACGGGTGCCGGAGCGCTGAATATCGATGGCCGGGAATACGCGCTTATCGGCAAGTCGGCGATCGAGATAAATTTCCATGTTACCGGTACCCTTGAATTCCTCGAAGATCACGTCGTCCATGCGGCTGCCGGTGTCGATCAGCGCCGTGGCGATGATGGTCAGCGAACCGCCTTCTTCCACATTGCGCGCTGCGGCGAAAAAACGGCGCGGACGCTGCAACGCGTTGGCGTCGATACCGCCGGACAACACTTTGCCCGAAGGCGGAGTAACCGCGTTGTAAGCGCGGGCCAGACGGGTAATCGAGTCCAACAGCACAACTACGTCGCGCTTATGCTCCACCAGGCGCTTGGCCTTTTCCAGAACCATTTCTGCAACCTGAATGTGGCGCTGCGGTGGTTCATCGAAAGTGGAGCTGATGACTTCGCCCTTCACGGTGCGCTGCATGTCGGTGACTTCTTCGGGACGCTCGTCGATCAGCAGAACGATCAGGGCCACTTCGGGATGATTGATGGTCACGGAATTGGCGATGGACTGCAGCATCATGGTCTTGCCGGTACGCGGCGGGGCATTAATCAAACCGCGCTGGCCTTTGCCGACGGGACACAGAAGATCGAGAACCCGCCCGGTCAAGTTTTCCTTCACGGTTTCCATCTTCAGGCGGCCCTGCGGGTACAGTGGCGTGAGGTTATCGAAGAAAATCTTGTTCCGCGCAACTTCGGGGTCCTCGAAATTGACCGCTTCCACCTTGATCAGCGCGAAATAGCGTTCGCCATCTTTCGGGGGGCGCACCTGGCCGGACACAGTGTCGCCGGTGCGCAAATCGAATTTGCGAATTTGCGACGGCGAAACATAGATGTCGTCCGGGCCCGGCAAGTAGTTGTATTCCGGCGCGCGCAGGAAGCCGAAGCCGTCCGGCAAGCACTCCAGAACGCCTTCGGAGAAGATCAAGCCGCTTTTCTCGGTCTGGGCGCGGAGGATCTGGAAGATCAACTCCTGCTTACGCATGCCGCTGGCGCCCGGTATATTCAATTCCTTAGCAATCTTGGCGAGATCGGTGATGTTCTTTTCCTTGAGCTCGGCCAGACTGATACTTATTTCTTTATTTGCTTCAGAGTTCGTTTCTTTTGCCATATATCCTGACTTTGTCATGTGGTGATGATTGACCTGCTGTACCGGAACCGGACTGCGTGGTGGTGTACCTTCTGGCGGCATTGAGGCACCACCAGGGTGGGCAACCAAACTGTCTTCAACCGGAAGCAGCTCCAGACGCGTACAGTAAAGGCAGCCCGCGGGTGCGGACCGTGCCTGGTAAAGCCGCTTAGTTGGTCAATCCCGTGTCTTTTTCGGCGCCACCGGTGTACGTTTCCGCGACGGGCGCAACCCCAGGGTGTTCCAGCGGCACAATCGGCCGTTCCAGCGCGATCTGCAACACTTCATCCATGGTTTCTACGACGTGTATCTTTAAGCTGGAGAGTATCTCCTGGGGGATTTCCGCAAGGTCTTTCTCATTATCCTTCGGAAGGATGATGGTACGCAAGCCCATTCGGTGGGCCGCCAGCAGCTTCTCTTTGACACCGCCGATTGGCAGCACCTTGCCGCGCAAGGTGATCTCGCCGGTCATGGCCACGTCGCAGCGGATGGCGATGCGCGTGATGGCGCTGACGATAGAGGTGCAAATGGTGATGCCCGCGGAAGGCCCATCCTTGGGAATGGCGCCTTCGGGAACGTGTACGTGGATGTCCAGCGAGCGGTAAAAGTCTTTTTGCAGACCGAACTGCTCGGTTCGCGATCGAACGTAACTCATCGCCGCTTGCGCGGATTCCTGCATCACTTCGCCGAGCTTACCAGTGGGCGTCAGGCGGCCTTTGCCTTCCATAATGGTCGCTTCCACCGCCAGAACCGAACCGCCAACCTCGGTCCAAGCGAGTCCCGTGGCCAGGCCGATTTCATTATGCTTTTCCAACCACATCTCGCGGAACTTCAGTACGCCGAGATAGTCCTTCACGTTGGTCGGTGAAATTTCGATGGTAGTTTCTGGGCCTTCGGTGACCACGCGGCGAGCCATCTTGCGGGAGATATTCTGGATTTCGCGTTCCAGATTGCGCACTCCGGCTTCATGGGTGTAATGCCGGATCAGGTGCAGCAAGCCATCCTCGGTGAAACTGAGATTCTTGTCGTTGAGCCCGGTGGCTTCCCGGGCGCGCTTGACCAGGAAGCGCTTGGCGATTTCCAACTTTTCCTGCTCGGTATACCCAGGCAGGCGCAGGATTTCCATGCGGTCCTGCAACGGCTGGGGAATGGTGTGCAGCACGTTGGCGGTGCACACGAACATAACCTTGGAGAGATCGTATTCCACATCCAGGTAATGATCCGTGAACGCGTGATTCAGTTCCGGATCGAGCACTTCCATCAGCGCAGCCGACGGGTCGCCGCGGAAGTCGGTGGACATTTTATCCACTTCGTCCAGCACGAAAATCGGATTGATAGTGCCGGCCTTCTTCATCATCTGGATGATCTGGCCAGGCAAAGCGCCGATGTACGTACGGCGATGCCCACGAATTTCCGCCTCGTCGCGAACGCCGCCGAGAGACACGCGCACGAATTTCCTGCCGGTGGCGTGACCGATGGACATGGCCAGCGAGGTCTTGCCCACGCCCGGAGGCCCGACAAAACAGAGAATCGAGCCCTTGGGATTCTTCACTAATTGGCGCACCGCCAGAAATTCCAGGATGCGTTCTTTGACCTTCTCCAGGCCATAGTGCTCGTTGTTCAGAATCTCTTCGGCGGCCTTGATGTCGCGAATTTCCCTGGAACGCTTCTTCCACGGCACCGCGATCAGCCAATCCACGTAATTGCGGCTTACGGTGGACTCGGCGGACATGGCCGGCATCAGTTCCAGGCGCTTCAACTCGGCAATGGCCTTCTCGTGCACATCCTTGGGCATTCCGGCGTCGTCGATTTTCTTTTTCAGTTCCTCGACTTCATTCTTTTCGCCGCGTCCCAGTTCCTTCTGGATGGCCTTTAATTTTTCGTTCAGGTAATACTCTTTTTGCGCCCGCTCCATCTGGCGCTTCACGCGGGTATTGATGTTGCGGTCGACGTTCAGCTTCTCTAATTCGATTTCCAGGATGTCGGCAACGCGGTTGAGCCGTTCCAGGGGATCGGCGGTCTCCAGCAGATCCTGCTTTTCGTCTACGGGAAGCTGCAAATTGGCGGCGATGGTGTCCGAAAGGCGAGCCGGATCATCGACGCGAGCCGCGGCGATCATGGTGTCGTAATTCAGGCTCTGCGAGAGCTTGATGAATTGCTCGTACAGATTGGTGACCTTCTGCACCAACTGCTCAACCTGCGGGGTAACCTCGATGCGCGCCGACAGCAAACGCAGCGTAGCCCGGAAGAACCCTTCCTCCGTGCTGATGGAAAGGGCTCGCGCGCGTTCCACTCCTTCGACCAGCACCTTAATGTTCCCGTCAGGCAACTTCACGCTCTGGACGATATTGGCCAGAGTACCGACCGCGTAGATTTCCTCGGGCTTCGGGTCGTCGATGGAAGCATCGTGCTGAGTGGAGAGGAAAATCTTCTTGTCGCCGGCGAGGGCCTCTTCGAGCGCACGTACACTGGCTTCGCGACCGACGATGAACGGCGTCATCTGTTGCGGGAAGATGACCATATCCCGCACCGGCATCATCGGTACGCGCTTTAATTCCTGTTTTTCACGATTAAACATGCAGGCCCCTGAAATTCCTGAATCGCCCGAATGAGCCGCTACCCGGCCTTTTCGAGTAAAGTCCAATTGATCTCGCGGCCCCGTACCATATCGGCGGTGACCACGAAATCGCGCACTCGCTTCTGCATCGGCAGGTGATACATCAACTCCAGCATGAGGTCTTCGAGGATCATACGCAAGCCGCGCGCTCCCACCTTACGCTGAAGAGCCAACTCCGCCACGGTCTCCAGGGCTTCGTCGGTAAAGCGCAGGCGCACGTTTTCAAATTCAAACAGCCGCTGGTATTGCTTCAGCAGCGCGTTCTTGGGCTCGGTCAGAATCTTCATGAGCGCGGATTTGTCCAAGTCACTCATGACCCCGGCGACGGGCAGGCGGCCTACGAACTCGGGAATGAGCCCATACTTGATCAAGTCCGTCGGCTGCACCTGTTCGAGCAAATCGGTATTGCGGCGCTGCGGCGTCGTTGGGGCGGCGTCGGTGTGGAAGCCCAGTGAACGGTGGCCCACCCGGCGCTCAATGATCTTCTCCAGCCCAACGAAAGCTCCGCCGCATATAAAGAGGATGTTCGTCGTGTCGACTGGGGTAAATTCCTGGTGCGGATGCTTGCGGCCGCCCTGCGGAGGTACATTGGCGGTGGTGCCTTCGAGGATTTTCAACAGCGCCTGCTGCACACCTTCGCCGCTCACATCGCGGGTGATCGACGGGTTCTCATCCTTCTTGGCAATCTTGTCGATTTCATCGATATAAATGATGCCTTGCTGGGTCTTTTGGACGTCGCCATCGGCCGCTTGCAGCAGCTTCAGGATGATATTCTCCACGTCCTCGCCGACGTAGCCGGCCTCGGTGAGAGTGGTGGCATCGACAATAGCAAAGGGCACATCCAGCATCCGCGAAAGGGTCTGGGCAAGCAGTGTTTTCCCGGTGCCCGTAGGACCGATCAGCAGAATGTTGGACTTGCTCAACTCCACTTCGCCCGGCTGCTTGTTCAGGAAGATGCGCTTGTAGTGGTTGTACACCGCTACCGCCAACTTTTTCTTGGTGCGATCCTGGCCAATGACGTAGCTGTCCAAAAATTGTTTGATCTCCGGTGGACGGGGCAAGCGGCGAGCGGGAGCCGCGGCCTGCTCGCGCTTTTCGTCTTCCAGGATGGTCTGGCAAACGCCCACGCACTCATTGCAAATGTAGGCACGAGGGTAGTCCGAAGGCGAACTGATCAGCTTTTCTACTTGTTCCTGCGTCTTGTGGCAGAAGGAACAGCGAAGCGGCTCGTCTGGACTATATTTTTTCACGTGTGAACAGGCCTCTTCTCCAGATGAGTCCCCGGAGCTTGATTCCCAATTGTAGGCCGAAATTTTGCCGGGCGAAACAGAATATCGCGCCTGTTGCCATCAATTAGGAACTCGCTGTGGAAACTTTGTTTCAGGGTGACCACCCGGCCCGGATCTCTTTTCGCGCCGCTATTTTCGCACTACTAAAAATCCGTCATTCCGAACGGAGTCTGCGCAGTGAGGAATCCCTCTTCGATGGAGGAATCCCTCTTCGATTTCGCGTTACCGGTGCTTGAAGATGATCTCGTCGATCATCCCGTAATCCTTGGCTTGCTCCGGATTCATAATGTAGTCGCGTTCGACATCCTTTTCGATGCGCTCGACCGGCTGTCCGGTATGTTTGGAGAGGATGGCGTTAATGGTAGAACGCATGCGCAAAATCTCTTTTGCGTGTAAGTCGATATCGGTAGCCTGACCACCAAGCCCGCTCATCCATGGCTGGTGAATCAGGATACGGGAATTCGGCAGCGAGAAGCGCTTTTTCGGCGCGCCGCCCACCAACAGCACCGCAGCAATCGAAGCGGCCTGGCCGACACAAGTGGTGACCACGTCAGGCTTGACGAACTGCATGGTGTCGTAAATGGCGAAACCGGCGGTGATGGAACCACCGGGTGAATTAATGTACAGCTGAATGTCTTTCTCAGGATCTTCCGCTTGCAGGAAAAGCATCTGGGCGGTAGCTAAATTGGCGACGTGATCGTCGATTGGCGTGCCAATAAAGATGATGTGTTCCTTCAGCAGACGGGAATAAATATCGTAAGCGCGCTCGCCCCGGCTGGTCTGTTCCACGACCATGGGAACCAAGGTGGTCGCGCGGTATTGCGGATCGTCGAAGTTTTTCATGTGAAAGAGTTTGCCTGTAAAAGGTGAGGTTGCTTACTTGGCGCTCGCTGCCACCGTCTTGACTCGCGCACTTTGCGCCAGCCAATCCACCGTCTTATCGCTGCGCAGCTTAGCCTTCATCCTATCGAGGGCACCTTGCTTTGTCAAACGTGCTCGCAGAGCTTCCGCAGAATCGCCACTATGACTGGCCATGTGTTCAAGCTCGTGCTGCAGTTCTTCTTCGGTGACGTCGATCTTTTCTTCGCTGGCGATCCGATCGATCACCAGTTCGGCCTTCACGTCATCCCTGGCACGCTCTTCCTGACGCTTGCGCAGGCTGACCCAGTCGACATTTACGGCTCGCGGATCGACCCCTTGCTGTGCCAGGGAACGCACCACACGTTCCAGCCGCACGTCCATTTGATGCTCGACCAGGGATTCCGGAACAGGAAAATCATGCAGCTTGACCAACTCCGCTATGATCTTCTCGCGCTGTAGTTCTTTCTGGCGATGATCGCGCTCGTGCTCCAGTCCGTCGTGCACTTTCTTCTTCAACTCGTCCAGGGAAGTGGTATCGCTCACATCCTTGGCGAATTCGTCGTTCAGTTCGGGCAGCTTTTTGGTCTTGATTCCGAGCACGTCCACGCTGTAATGAAATTTCTTGCCGGCCAGCTTGGCATCCGGATAATCCGCCGGATACTCCACATCGAAATCCTTGTGATCGCCGGCATTGGCGCCGCGCAGATTCTCGTTGAACGGCTCCATGGTCTCTTCCGCGCCCACATGGCAGAGCACGCTTTCGGCGTTCAGCGGCTCCCCGCCGCCTTCCGGCGTGCCCGCCAGTTTCACTTGAACGAAATCATCGTTCTGGACGGGGCGGCCCTCGACCGGAGCAAAGGTCGCGGCCCGCTGCTGCATCTCCGCCAGCGTGTTAGCCACGCTTTCGTCGGTGACATTCATTTCCGGCATTTCGATTTCCAGGTTCTTGTACTCGCCCAGCGAGAATTCCGGCAGCACTTCAAACGACGCGCGGAATTTCAGCGGCTGCCCTTCGTTGTATTCCAGCTTGTCCACCTGCGGCTGCGAGATGGGCGTGAGTTTTTGTTCCGCGACCGCCTTTTCGACATGCTCGGGAACCAGCGTTTGCAGCACTTCGCCCTTTATGTCGGTAGCGAAGCGTTTCTTAATCAGCGCAATTGGCGCCTTGCCCGGACGAAAACCGGGTACCCGCGCTATCTTGGCAAAATCCTTGGCCACTTTTTCCGTGGCTTTACTCACTTCGTCGGCCGGGATTTCCAGGTCTAATTCTTTCCGGCAAGTTGCTTCCGCCATCTTGCGTCTCCCTTTTGCGTGCTGAACTAGTTTCCAAACGCTGTACGTCGATTCCTCAGGGTTGAAGCCCTATAAGGGGAATATCGAATGTTCGAGGCTCTTCAAAGCCTGCAGCGAACGAAAGCTTCGGTTTCCACTGCCAAGCGCAATTTTCGGCAAGCTGTAAAATCCGGCGCGGTGCCGCAAGTGGACGCAAAAAACGTATTGCAGCATTTACCCCACAGCGATTGCAGAAAATTACTGGAACCACCCCTGTGGCAATCCGGCGGGCTATATCGAAATAACCTGCATAAAAATTATAGGGGAGACCCGCACAGGGGTCAACGAATCGCAGCACACGGACAGACGGGGCGCGGCTAGGGAAGGGCAAAGGCGATGACGTAGTCACCTTGTTTAGTACCGAGCTTGCCATGGCCCCCGGCGGCGATCACCAGATACTGCTTGCCATTGATGGCGTAGGTCATCGGCGTGGCCTGTCCGCCCGCGGGAAGTTCGTACATCCAAATCTCCTGGCCGGTATCGGAATTGAATGCCCGCAAGAAGTTGTCCATGGCCGCGGCGGTAAACACTAATCCCCCGGCAGTTATCATAGGGCCGCCCAAAGTGAGGGTGCCGGTAGCCTTACCAGTGATCGAGGTACCCAAAGGCGAGGTCCACGCTTTTTCGCCGGTAAACAAATTGACCGCCGCGACGCTGCCCCAAGGCGGAGCAGTGCAGGGCAAGCCGCTGGGAGACAGGAACGGCGTGCGGTACATCCCAAAGGGCGCACCGGTCTGCCGCGCAAACTCGCCGTGAAGGCGGTCGGAATCGGAGGCGTTGGTACGCGCATCCTGGAATTTGTCGCGCGGGATGAGTTTTACGTAAAACGCCACATTGTTGGTATCCACGATGAGCAAATGGTGCTGTGGTTCGTAAGCCGCACTGCCCCAGTTCACCCCTCCCACATTGCCTGGGTAAACCATCGTGCCTTGCAGGCTTGGAGGCGTAAAAACTTCTCCAATTTTCGCGCCTTTCAGTTTGTCCTCGCACCACTGGCGATCCTGTGCGTCTTTGCCCCACACGTCGCCCCGCGAAAGCGTTTCCGGCAACAAGGAGATGGTCGAGATCGGCTGAGTCGGCGAAGAGTCCTCACCGGGAATATCGCTCTTCGGTGCGGCTTGTTCATGTACTGGGAAGAGAGGAGCACCGGTCAAGCGATTTAATACGAAGACCCGGCCCATCTTGGTGGTGATGGCGATGGCCGGAGTGCCGTCCTTCCAGGTGAATAGGGTAGGTTGAGAGGCGACATCGTAATCCCACAGATCGTGATGCACCACCTGGAAGCCCCACACGAATTCACCCGTGGACGCTTTGAGCGCGACCACGGAATCGGCCCATTTATCGTCTCCTTTGCGGATGCCCCCGTAGTAATCCGGGCTGGCGCTTCCGGTGGGAATGAAAACCAGGCCGTGTTCCGCGTCGACGGACAGCGTGGACCAGGCGTTACCGGCCCCGGTGCGTGGATTCGTTTGGTTCGCCCATGGCGCAATGGGATCCCACGTCCAGCGCAGGTGACCGCTGCGCACGTCGTAGGCGCGAACGACGCCACGTTCCAGCGTAACGGCACGATTGTCGCCAATCGAGGAACCAGTGATCACCAGGTCCTGATAGATGGCCGGGGCGGAGGTGACCTGATAATCGCCCGGGTCGCGAAGCTTGACCCCAGTAGTCAGGTCGATTTCGCCATCGCTGCCGAAGTCGTTGCACGGTTTGCCGGTCGCACCGTCGAGCGCAATCAGGCGGGCGTCCAAAGTGCCAATGAAGATCCGTAGCGCACAGGGCTGGTTTGCTTTTGCAGACGCCTCCTGCCAGGCGGAGACTCCGCGCGAAGTCACTTCGGACGCGCCGTACGGAAGTTCCAGCTTCGGATCGAACTCCCAAATTTTGCTGCCGGCGACTGGATCAAGTGCAAAGACGTGATCGTAAGGAGTGCTCAGGAAAAGCTTTCCGTCGACCAGAATGGGGGTAGCTTCGAAGGCGGCTTTGTGGTCCAGTTCCTCGTCATGACCCAGTGCGCCCGTGCGAAACGTCCAAGCGATTTCAAGGTGGGTGACCGTGTCGCGGTTGATCTGCTTGGCGGGCGAGTAGCGCGTTCCGCCTGGGTCGTCGCCATAGGTTGGCCAGCCGCTGTCTGGCGCGGGAGCCGGTTTGAACTGAGCCGCTAGTAGCCCGGGTAGCAAGAAGTAGAGGAGGGCAGGGAAGAAGCGAAGCGAGCGAAAATGATGGCGATTCACAGCGGCTCCAAAGAGGCGTAGTCTGCGGGCTGGATTATGCCTTAGCTAACGGATTGAGCGGAAGCGGATTCGGGAATGCCGGCGGAACGGTTGAACAGCGAGGCAGCCCGGACGTCACTGGCCGGTGTTTTGGCGCTCGCCGAGAAGCCAGCGCCGCCAACTCTTGGGCAGGATGGGGAGGCGCCCAAGTGCAGCGCTACTGGCGGCGGAAGAGGCAGCCCAAAGGACTCGATAGGCGACGAGGCCAATAACGATGAATAGGGTGATACCGAAGGCAAGCAGGTCTGGTCTATGCATACGAACCTCACCCGGATTTTAGCACTTCGCAAGCCTGCGGGATTGGGATTCGCTGATAATTCACGGTGTGGCATTGCCGGTTTCTGCTAGGCTGGCCGGTACAAACGCAGCAACGAGGAGAAAGCGCGTGACCGTAGTAGCTGGAGTCGATCTCGGCGGAACCGCCGTCAACTACACATTGTTGGATCAGCAGGAACGCTTCCTGATCGAAGGATTGTGCGAGCATCCGGCGCTTTCCAGGCAAGGGCCGGAAGTGTGCCTGCAGCAAATTGCGGATGGATTACGGGTCGCCGCGGAGCGTGCCAAGGTCGATCTGGTGGATGTGGTAGCTGTCGGCTTGGACACTCCGGGCCCGGCGAGCGCGGCGGGGCTGCTGAGCGCGCGCGGCTCGACGAATTTCGTTCACTCGGATTGGGCTGGATTCGACATCCGCGACGGGCTGGCGCACAAATTAGGCAAACCGGTTTGCTACTTAAATGATGCGAACGCGGCGGCGCTTTGGGGCCACTATGGGATTTTCGGCGCAAACAGCCGCGAAACTTCCATTTCGATCATTATCGGTACCGGCAACGGCGGCGGCGTGATTCTGGACGGCAATGTGGTGAAAGGCAAAAACGGATTTGGAGGCGAGTTGGGCCACGTGCTGATTCCCTACCAAAGCATCCGTGGGATCGACGGCGTTCATCCCACGTGCAATTGCGGGCGCACCGGGGACCTGGAATCGCTTTGCTCACTTACTGCCATTGAACGAAATCTACTGCCGTATTTTCTGCCGCACTATCCGGCGCACCAATTGGCCGGCCAGGACTTGCATCAAGCGGCAAAACTGGTTCGCGGGTTGGCGGACAAGGGTGATGCTCTATGCAGGGAGATTTTCCGGGTGCAGGCGCATGCGTTGGGTTTGTTCTTCGACGAAATGATCAACACGTTCGATCCCGATGCGCTGATCGTAGGCGGCGGCGCCATCGAAGCCAGCCCCGAATTTCAGCGGTGGTTCATCGAGGAGATTCGAGCGGGCATGCCCACCCAGCGCGAAGAGCAAGCGGGCATTCCGATTTACGTGATTCCGAACGGAGATACTGCGGGTGCGCGAGGTGCGGCCATTGAAGCGTTCAAGCTAGCCAAAGAAACCGGCCTGATTTGATACGGCGAATGTCGGCCCAGCCCCCCGCGCGCTTTCCTTAGGAGGTGGCGGCTTCAGCCGCAACGTAAATCGCTTGAAATGAATTGGGCTTCAGCCCCTGAAGTTCCGCTGCGTTGGTACCTACGTTCGGGCCAGCCTGCTAGTTACTTTTGTAATACGTAATGGGAATCGGCGGACCGTCGGGTGTAACATCGGGCGCAGAGGCTCCAAAAATGCCCAGCCATGCCGTGACGCCCAAAGCCCGAGTCGGCCTGGTCTGTCTTTTTTCGCTAAGCATCGGTTCACTCCTGACACCTGCACAGGCCCCGAACGCGGAGAGGCCCCAAAACAATAGTGTGGATCACGCGAGGAACGCCGAATTGGCTCGATTACCGTTACGGATGTAAGGATGTGATGTTTCCGGAGGGATCGGGAACGTACTTGGCGGGTCGATGCGGTGAGGATTGCACCAGGCGGCCGGGAGTGAAAAAATGTGTGGACTACACTCCGTTCTTGCAGCGGTTCGCGGGCAAGCTGACGCGCAGTGACACCGTCTTTTACAGCGTCATGGTGGTTTCCGAGGGCCAGCTCTACTCGAAAGATCGGGGCAGGCCGAGAGATACTCTCGAACAGTTAGCCGATCTTACCGGCGGGCGCATGTACCCGCGCGGTGAAATCGATCAAGCCATCACGCAATCGCTACAGGATGTTCGTGCGCGATACCAACTGACATACAACCCGCCGCCTGCCGATGGCAAGTATCACCAGGTGCGGGTGGAGTGTTCCCGGGCGGGAGTACGCGTCGAAGCGCCCGGCGGGTATTACGCAGAGAAGGCGCAAAAGCCGTGAGCCCATGCTGGGCCCGCCTTCCCGCCACGAAGGGAAGGAGCTTCCGGCACCAAGCCTTGACCGTCATTCCGGGCGAAGCGAGGAATCTCTCTTGCGGTCGAATGCCCAAACAAAGAGAGATTCCTCTCTACGCAGACTCCGTTCGGAGTGACGATTTCACAGTTTTTCTGCAAGCAAGCGACTGGGTGACTTCGGCAAAGCTGGGCTACACTGTCCATACCATGAGCGTAATCGATGAAGTGATTGAGGCTAACCAGGACTATGCGCGCACGCACGAACTGCGCAAACTGACACCGCGACCGGAACGCAAACTCGCCGTTCTGACGTGCATGGATACGCGTCTTTCGGTGATCACTCTCGGTCTGCAACCCGCCGACGCGCACATCATCCGCAATGCCGGAGGAATCGTCACGGACGACAGCCTGCGCTCGCTGCTGATCTCGCATTATTTGCTAGGCACCGAGGAATTCATGGTGATCAACCACACGGATTGTGGATTGATGCATACGACGGAGCAGGACATGCGCACACGGATACAGAATCGGGCGGGGACAGCCGCGATTGCGCCGGCCCTCTTTTACGCGTTTCAAAACATAGAAGAGAATGTGCGGCACCAAGTGCAAAAGCTGCGCAACCATCCTTGGATACCACAGACAATAGCGATTCGAGGGTTCGTCTACGACGTAAGTAGCGGGCTGCTGCGCGAAATTAAGTGAACACAGCGGAGCATTGCAACAGATGGCCCGTCAGCGAGCCTAAGTTTCACTAGGTTTTCCTTGGGCGTTGCGCTAACCTCTTTTCCACATAGGTAAACATTTCCATAGTCAAGGAGGTTTCTCAGGATGAAGAATTTGTTTCGTTTTTTAGCAGTGGCGGCCGTGTTGGTTTTCAGCGTCTACGCCACGGAAGACGTGGTTACAGCGATTCACGGCACCATCACCAAGCTGGATTCCAGCACCAAAACCATGGTGGTGAAGACTAAGGATGGCACTGAACATACCGTGCACTTTTTGGACAAGACCACGGTAACCGGCGCAGACAAAACCGCAGCGGGCGCGAAAGACGCGTTCAAAGGACTGTCGGAGGGATCGGACGTTGTAGTGCACTACACCGAAAAGGGTGGAGAGAAAAGCGCGACGGAAGTGGATAAGGTTGGCAAAGATGGGCTCAAGTATGTCGACGGCACGGTCACCAAGGTCGGAAAAGATGGCAAGACCGTAGTGCTGAAGTCTGCTGACGGGACCGAGCACACATTCAATGTTTCCGGTCACGACACCGCCGACGCGGCGAAGGACCTTGGCAAGGGCGCTGACAAGACTGCTAAGGTCACGGTGTACTACACCGAAGAAGGCGGCAAGAAAGTCGCGCACTTTTTCGAGAAGCTATAGAAGGGCGACCGGCCGCGGGCGGGAGCGAACAGAGAGATTCATCGCAGAAAGGGGCGATCGAAAGCCGTACCTCGCTTCGGTATGGCGGTCTTCTTAGGTCATTGTGGCTTCGCGGGTTTCGCCACAGGATCCCGATAACGTCTGTGAAGTGGCCGATCTTCAAGTCGGCCAGCCACAGCTTTCCTATAGTCCATTCCCCTAAAGGAGACGCGTCATTCCGAGCGAAGCGAGGAATCCCTCTTTTTGCTTGGGTGTGACGTAGCGCACGCCGAGTTGCGTTGACTTTTCGCTACACTACTCATAGCATTTTTAGTTCTACTCGCGGCGCTGTTCCGCTCTATCTGACGCCGCACACTACACCCCGCACCGGAGGAATAATGCCTATTAAGGTTGGAATCAACGGCTTCGGCCGAATCGGTCGCAATATTGTGCGCACAGCCCTGGATGATAAGGACATCCAGTTTGTGGCCGTGAACGATATCACGGACGCCAAGACCCTAGCGCACCTGTTGAAGTACGACTCGGTCCTTGGGAACCTGCCGAACAAGATCACGCACACGGACGACACCATTAGCGTGGACGGGAAAAGCTTCGAGGTCTTCAAGGTAAAAGATCCTGCGGAAATTGATTGGGCCAGCGTGGGCGCCGACATTGTGGTGGAATCCACCGGATTGTTCACGAAAGGGCCGGATGCGAAGAAGCACCTGCGAGGCCCGGTGAAAAAAGTTGTGATTACGGCGCCGGCGGATGGTCCGGATGCCACGTTCGTGTTGGGCGTGAATGACAAGACCTATGATCCAAAGAATCACAATGTGGTGTCGAACGCCTCCTGCACGACGAACTGCCTCGCGCCAGTGGCTAAGGTGCTGCAGGACACCTTCGGGATTCACAGCGGCACGATGACCACCATTCACTCCTACACCAACGACCAAAAATTGCTGGATCTGCCCCACAAGGATCTGCGACGCGCGCGTGCGGCTGCGCTGAGCATGATTCCTAGTTCGACCGGAGCGGCCAAGGCGCTGCATCTGGTGATCCCCGAATTGAAGGGCAAGCTGGACGGCTATGCCATGCGTGTGCCGACACCGAACGTCAGCGTGGTAGACCTCACGGTGTTCGTGGACAAGCCGGCGACGAAAGAAAGCGTGAATGCGGCGTTGAAGGCTGCTGCGAATGGCCCGATGAAGGGCATTTTGGACTACACCGAGGAAGAACTGGTATCCATCGACTTCCGCGGCAATCCGCATTCCTCAATCGTCGATTCCGGTTACACCAAGGTCGTCGGCGACAAGTGCGTGAAAGTGCTGGCGTGGTACGACAACGAGTGGGGCTACTCCTGCCGCGTCCGCGACTTGATCAAGCTGCTGGCGTCGAAGTTCTAGCCGGTGATCCATGACGGACGGCCCGTGGCTCGGGGGAGAGTGAGTCACGGGCGCAGGCCGGCTTCCTGGAGCGCGGGAGTTTGGTCTCGCTTTGACAAGCCATCCATCGTCGGCCAATCGATCATCCGTCCTCGATCGTGAGACCGACAAGCGGCGGCCATCCGCACACCCACGGGCTGCTTGTGCACAACAAACCGCCCGTTTCAGAAGGCGGGCCTCACCCGGACACACGTTTGCTGAATCGCTACTCGTTTACCGAATCCGAAACTGAAGAGGCAGACTCACATGAACAAACTGACGATTCAAGACCTGGATTTGAGAGGCAAGCGTGTCTTCATTCGCGTGGACTTCAATGTGCCGTTGAAGGATGGCGTGGTCACTGATGATACCCGCATCCGCGAGACGCTGCCGACGCTGCGCATGGCCATCCAGAAAGGCGGGCGGCTGGTGCTAGCTTCGCATTTGGGCCGGCCGAAGGGTAAGACGGAACCCAAGTATTCGCTGCTGCCGGCTGCCAAAAAGCTGGAGCAGTTGATCGAGAAGCCGGTGCGCTTTTCCAGCGACTGCGTGGGAGCGATCCCGGAAGGGAAAAGCCGAAGCCTGGCCGACGGAGATATTTTGGTAATCGAAAATGTGCGCTTCCATCCCGAAGAAGAAAAGAACGACGAGGCATTTTCGAAGCAACTCGCGGCGCTATGCGACGGAGTGTTTGTTTGCGACGCGTTTGGTTCCGCTCATCGCGCCCATGCGTCGGTGGTGGGCATCACCAAGTTTGTGAAGCAGGCGGCTGCAGGGCTGCTGATGGAAAAAGAGCTGGAATACATCGGCAAAGCAGTGACCAATCCCACGCGGCCGTTCGTGGCGATCCTCGGAGGTGCCAAGGTCAGTGACAAGATCGAAGTGGTCGAAAACCTGATGAAGATCGCCGATGCCATGCTGATCGGCGGGGGCATGGCGTACACGTTCCTGAAAGCGCAGGGCCTAGGAATAGGGAAATCGCTGGTGGAAGAAGACAAGATCGAATTGGCGAAGAAAATCCTGGCGGACGCCAAGCAGAAAAACTTCAAGTTCTTGCTGCCGGTGGACAACCTGATCGCGCCGGAATTCAAGGGCGACGCGCCGAATAAAGTGGTAGACGTTTCCGCCATCCCGGCCGACCAGATGGGCCTGGACATCGGTCCGAAAACCGTGGATTTATACAAGGCGGAAATTGCCAAGGCCAAGACCATCGTGTGGAACGGGCCAATGGGCGTATTCGAAATGCCGGCGTTTGCCAAAGGCACGCTGGAAATCGCCGAAGCTGTGGCCGCGGCGACCACCGCAGGAGCCATATCGATCGTCGGTGGCGGAGATTCCGTGGCTGCGGTCCACCAGTCCGGCGTAGCTAAACAAATTTCACATATTTCGACCGGTGGCGGCGCGTCGTTGGAATTTCTAGGCGGACGCAAACTCCCCGGCGTGGAGGCATTGACAGACAAATGAGTGAAAGCAAACGTCGCCGGGTAATCGCCGGCAATTGGAAGATGTACAAGAACCAGAAGCAAACGCGAGCGTTTTTCCGTGCATTCAAACCGTTGGTGATGGAAGTGACGGATTGCGACATCGTCATCGCCCCGCCGTTCACCAATATTCCCGCCGCGGTGAAAGCGGCCAAAGGCACGACCATTGGCATTTCGGCTCAGGACGTTTTCTGGGAGAAGGAAGGGGCATTCACCGGGGAAATCTCTACCGGCATGTTGGTCGAAGCCGGCTGCGGCTACACCATTGTTGGGCACTCGGAGCGGCGGCGATTCTTCGGCGACACCAACGAGACCGTGTTGAAAAAAACCAAGGCGGCTCTGGCGGCCGGTCTTACGCCGATTGTTTGCATCGGTGAAATGCTGGCGGACCGTGAAGCGGGCAACACCGAGAAGGTCATCGAAGAGCAGTTCAAGGGCAGTGTAGGCGCGTTGACCCCCGAAGAATTCTCCCGTATTCTGGTAGCTTACGAACCGGTCTGGGCGATTGGCACTGGCCGCACGGCTACGCCGGAAATTGCGGCCGCGGTGCACAAGTTCGTCCGGCAGTGCGCCGCTTCCCAATTCTCCGAAAGCCATGCTTCCGCATTGCGGATTCTGTACGGCGGCAGCGTCAAGCCTGAAAATATTCAGGGATTGATGGCGCAGGAAGAGTTGGATGGCGCGCTGGTGGGCGGGGCAAGTTTGGACCCGAAGTCGTTTGCCAGCTTGGTGAAGGACTGGCCGCGATAAAAGGCGACCTGGCAAAAGGCGGGAATCGCCAATTAGCGATTTAGATTGAGGTGCAGGAAATGCCAGTTTGGATGAAGTGGACGATCGCGCTGCTGATTGGTTTCGCGGTCATCGTGGTAGGGTTTCGTTGGGCACCGTGGCTGTTGACCGCATTTTTCGTGATGAATTGCCTGGTGCTGATCATCGTTGTGCTGCTGCAGAGCGGCAAAGCCGCGGATCTGGCCGGGGCATTCGGCGGGGCAGGAAGCCAAACAGCGTTCGGGCCGCGGGGCGCCGCGACGGTGCTATCGCAGGCCACTACTTGGTGCGCGGTGATGTTCATGGTCTGCGCGCTCGCTCTGGTGGTCCGGGTGGACCGCAGCGTGGAAGGCGGGTCCATTTTGCAGAAATATGCTAAGCCCGCGCCTGCTCCGACCAAGACTGTGCCGATCACGCCGGCACCAGCGTCGCAGCCCGCACAATCCAGCACGCCCGCCAAGCCTAAATAGGGCGGAGCGATTTGCCGCTGATCTATTGAAGCAGCAAACGGTCCGCCGCTGAGGCGGATCTTTTTTTAGCGGTCACAAAGGGTAATATCATGAGCAAAAAACATGCGAGTTTGCTGTTCGCGATGCTGTTCGCACTTTTGTTCAATGGTGAATACGCGCTGGCGCAAAAAGTTGGTGGATTGGTGCCGATCACCGATTTGGGTACTCCCACGGAAATCAGCAAACCCACACTCACGCGCATCGGGGGCCAGTTGATATTTTCGGACTGCCCTGAGGAATTGACGGATACGACGGGATTGCCCGGAGCGATGTATCGGGACGAATTGACAGGACAATTTCGAGTTTTCCTTCATCACCAAAACGTGACTTCCGCGGACATTTCCGTAGGATTGGCGATCACCAACAATACGCGGGAGCCGGAAATTCTGTTTGGCCGGGGGCGCGGATTCGGAATCAACATTTATCCAGATGTAGCGGGGCAAACCGCGCTGGCGGAATTCCTTTCCAGTAACAGCAATATTATGCTGCTGGCGATCCTTGCGCCGGGCCAAAGTTATTGGGATACGCACACGATCCCGGTGGGCGATACAGGGTCGGGAATTTTGCAGTACGTGGCAGTCACGATTGGAGCCGCAGCAGAAGCTTCGTCCTTACCCACGAGCTTGTTCGAGAATCTGAACGCCATGGCGCAGGGACAGGACGGTAATCCAGCTGCGCAGCTCACGCTTCCCTTGGGATTTGGATTAGGGCGCGCCATGGTGACCACGTTGGCTTACAGCGGAAGCCGACCGGTGAACCCGTTGAGTTTGGCTATTCTGCCATCGGATGGCAACACGCGTGGCACGTTTCCCCATTATGATCGCTCGGGTTCGTTCAGCATTTCCGCCTCGAATGGGATACAGGACTTGTTCTTGGAAACGTCTCCGCCGGGGCAGCCATACTCCGACGACATGCCTGGTGAATATGAATTAGGGACGGATGCGGTCGACGGAGGAATCCAGGTCTACGATGATGGCAACTATGGCGTGGTGTACTATTTCCGGATCAATTTTCTGAGAGACGCGTCTAGCCAGCTAGCAATGGCGCTAATGATGCAGCCTGCCGGCGGTTCGGGACACTACGTGATGAAGACCGATGGTCACCTGGCGGAATCGCCCTATGTCGATTACAACTCGGCGTGGTGGTTTGACGAACTGCAATTGCGGCAGCCTTCCACGATTGTTTATCTGGCGACGAGCTTGACGGGCGGCTCCGATGGCCCGCAAGTCCTGCTATTTGACCCCCGGTTCACCGGCAATTGAAGATTGGTGGAAGTGAGCGTTGATATCCAAACATCCTACTGAGATTCGCCATCGAGGACGTAGACGTCCGCTTCCCGAGCGGCAACACTCGGCAACGCGTTTCGACGGTTGCAGGAGATTTGGTATACTGGGTCGGTTTCACGCGGTCGTGGCGGAACTGGCAGACGCACCAGCTTGAGGGGCTGGCGGTAGCAATACCGTGGTGGTTCGAATCCACTCGACCGCACCAATCCTTTCTTAAATGCAAGAGAATCCGCTCCGAACCAGGCCCCCTCACCCGCACAGCGTCATTCCGAGCAACCGCGAGGAATCTCTCTTCATTTCGCCGGGTGCCCCGTCTTCGCTTTTCGAGCGATGACAACTAACCAGTAGTTGACACGTTCCAAGACAACCGCTAGCATCCCCCTCAACTCCGGTTACCCATCAAGAATAATTCGCGGAGGTGATAAGTGAATGATGCGACTCGACTTCGCTTTCTGCGTGTGGCCTTGGTTCTCGTTGGTCTCATTTTTCTTTTCGGTGTATACCCACTCATGATGGCTTGGTGGCCCTCGGGCTGGCGCTGGCAACCCAATCAACCCGAGTATGAACAAATGATTCTCGGCGTCTATGCGACTCTTGGCGTGTTTCTCCTGATTGCTTCTCGAAATCCTTTACAGCACCGCAGTCTGATCTGGTTCACGGTTTGGTCGAGCCTTGTTCATGCGGGCATTATGGCTGTACAAGCCTTCCATGCTCCCGCCGAACACGGCCATCTTTTTGGAGACGTTCCCGCACTCATTATCGTGGCAGTTCTGCTCGCTGTTTTGACACCCCGAGGTGTTATCTCAGAAAAGACGTGAGGCCCGGCCCTCTTTGTTTTTGCTGAGAGCGATTAGCTCCCGCTATCCCGACTCTGTATCCTCCGAAACGAATTCGGGTGGCCCATCCTTTCGTCCCGTTCGCGACAGGGTGGGGTACTCCCGTGTAGCACAGGAGTATTCTGTGAGCCTGCAATTTGGGAGAAGGTCATGAAAATTGTGCCGGTGATCAAATCTAGCGATCTGCAAAGATCCTTACACTTCTACACGGAAGTTCTGGACTTTGAGCGTAAGTGGCCTGGACACGAAGACCGCGAGATGGCCAACGGAGTCATCGATTTAGTTCGGGACGGCGCCGAACTACAGCTTTCCCGCCATGCAGGAGACGGCGTCTTCGGCTCCGTCAACCGTGTGTTTGTCGATGACGTGGACGAGCGTTACGTGACCTTTCGCAGGCGGGGTCTGGACACGACAAAACGTCCGGAATCTCCCATTCATACTTCGCCCGTTGATCAGACGTGGGGACTGCGTGAATTTGCGGTGACTGATCCAGACGGGAATGGCCTGTGTTTCTGCGCGCCCAAACGATAGCTGTAGCTTACGGTGTTGGCGCTCAAAACCACAGCGGACCAGATTCCGCATTACGGGTAAAGCAGACGCTGAACTAGTCGGTGAGGTTCAGCGTCACCTTGGCGTTATCCACCACCTTGCTCCACCTCGGGTCGACCGAGGCGCCGGCGGCGTACGTGTCGTGCCAGTTCCACCACTTGTACGGCGAAGTCTGCGGGTATCCCGCTGGCGAGTCTTCCCACTCCTCCTGGCGCCCGAGCGCACTCAAATCCAGGTAGCTCCAGGTGCTGCCCATGGCCTCGTCGCCGCGGTTGTTGATGAAGTACGTGCGGAACACTTGATCGCCGTCGTGGATAAAGGCGTTGGTGCCGTGCCACTCGTTCACGCCAAAGTCGCTGTCGAAGCTATCCGTAATCGTGTACCACGGCATCTTCCAGCCCATTCGTGCCTTCAGGCGCTGGATGTCCGCCTGCGGCGCGCGCGAGGCATACGCCAGCGTCGTGTCGCGGGCGTTCAGATGGGCCAAGTGACCAACCTGGTCGGCACCGAACGAGCAGCCGCGGCAAGCATGATCAGGCCAGCCAAATACCCCCGGCTCAAAGAAAGCGCGGTACGCGATCAGTTGACGCCGGCCCTCGAACAAGTCGAGCAGGCTCACTTTGCCATTCGGCCCGTCGAACTCGTACTTTTTCTCCACGGCCAGCCACGGCATCCGCCGGCGCTCGGCGGCCAGCGCGTCATGCGTGCGGGTCAAGGCCTTTTCCTTCACGAGCAGTTGCTGGCGCGCAGCCTCCCACTCTTGTGCCGATACGACCGGCGGTTTGTTTATCGCGAGATCGCCTTTCCGGTTCTCCATGCTCTTCTCCTTCCTTGTTGCCATCTTATTTCTGGTTAATTTTCTGAAACAGGCCTAGACCATTCGCGCTGAAAAACTTTCGAATCTTGCCGATGTATACCGCCAGTATTCCCCCCGTGGAGCCGGCGCCGGCGACCATTGCTGCTGCGCTTGCGATGCATACTGGGCACATGTTTTCCTCCTCCAAGCTGCTCAATGGGACCGCGGGGCTTCTGCCCTTTGCCGTACCTTCTCGTGGATGTGGTTCCAGCCACTCTTCACATTTCGATATTCCTCAAGGATCAATCCAAACGACTGGTGCCGAAAGGTGATCACCGTGACCCCGCCTGATTCCTTGAGCCGATATTGAAGATTGTTTATCACCGGATTGGACATAAACAGCGGCCCGCAAATTTCCAGTAGCGTCGGCTTCTTGATCGCTTGAACCGTTCCCCAGTAATGACCGTTGTTGTCGCCTAAATCGCGAAACCACCGGCCGCCCGGCCACGCTTCCAGCTTCATGGGCATAGGCTTGTTCTCTTGAGTCTCGTTGTAGGGCCCAAGCTGATCGAGCAGCGCGGCAAACGTGACCTCGATCGACGCGCGGACTTCTATCTCCTGCGCGATCTGGATGGTTGTGGCTTCCAGCGTTAGTGTGGGTGAACTCACGATTTCCTCCTGGTTTGAAATTCCGCAAAAGCATTTCCTTCTTGGTTCTTTGCCTCGGCCCGCTCCTTGATTCGCAGCAACTGGTGTTTCCACAGCCTCTCGAACGTACTGGTCCATTCGTGCAAGGGCCGTATCGCCATAGGATTCACTTTGTAAAGCATCTGGCGGCCCTCCCTCCGGGCGTCCACCAGGCCCACATCCTTTAGAACCTTCAGGTGCTTCGAAACCGACGGCTGCTCCAACTCCATAGCGTCCACGATCTCGCTGACCGACCTCTCCTGCATCGCTAGATAATTCAGGATGTCGCGGCGCCGCGGCTCGGCGACCGCATTGAAGGCGTCGGAAGTTGTCGCCGCTCTGGGCATGGGCGTAATATATTCCCATATAGGAATATGTCAAGCGCTCTTTTGTAAATTTTTCGAGAATCTTTCCCTTTCGTTTTTCGTCGCCTCTGCCGCTCGAGGTGAGTTCGGGATGCTATACCGAGGCTGTTGGGCGCAGATTTGAACTAACTCGATCAACACGACGAGTTTATGGAAAGGGCTTTCTCTAGGTCGCCTAGATAATATAGGGCACCAACGCCGCGACCTTCCGGGAATACTTTGTATACGACACACCGAATTGCGCGCGCATCCATTTTTCCTCAAGGCGCAATTTGAACCAAAGAGCGACAAAGACCATGGCGACAGCGAGTATGCCCCGCCATTCCCCACGGGCCACAGCGGAGCCCAAGAATCCCAGCAGAAGCCCAGTGTAGATCGGGTGGCGAACTACGGCATAAGGGCCACTGGTGATGAGTTCGTGACCTTCTTTCACGGTGACGGCCTGGCTCCAATTTTTTCCAAGATGGCGGCGTCCCCAGATGGAAAAGAGTAGCCCCGCCGCTGTAATGGCCGCACCGCTCCAGAAACACCAGTCGCCAAGCGGAAGAAATCGCTTGTTTAGCAATGGTAGAGGAACGCTCGGGAGCAAGAGAAGTGCCGCGGCGCAGACAATCGCAATCATGCGTGCAAACCGCGACAACGAGGACTCGCTGCGCTCGGTCACCTTGACGTCTCGCGACATCACCCACCAATAGGCCGAATAACTCAGCCACATGACAGGGAAAAGATATTCATAGATGAATGTCATGCGGATTCCTTGCTCTTGCGCGTACTGTCGCGCATGTCAGCTTACGCCACTGAGAAGGAAGGCTAGCACAGCGAACGGGAACTCGGGTGAGGTTTACGCACTTCGAATTCCAACTGGAGGCTGCGGGCGAGATCCCGGTAGAAGCGAGTAACGTTTTCGGCGATGCGAAACTGACCGGGACGATCGTGGTGAACTGATCGGAAATATATCCCGCCGAACGCGACGGGATATGGCGTGCCGTGCGACTACTGGGCGAATTCGACGAAGAGCGCTACCCAGTCGTCCGCACCCACAACGCGAAAGGTATGGCCTTTGCCCGTGAGATCTTCGGCTATACAGATTCGTCCAGGCTCCACGGAAATCTTTTGGCCGCCTGCCACCTCGACCTCTGCTCGGCCAGAAATGGGGATCACGTAGCGGCGCGCGTCCGCGTTGTGCCAGCCTTCAAAGAAGCCGGGAGCCAGGCGCACGATGTACGAACTGGAGACCTTAACCGACTCCGACTGTTCAACAATTGGCGGAGCTCCCGGCACGGGAGAGAACCTCACATTCACCTGTTCGACGTGCGACAGTCCATCCGTACCTGTAAAGAGGTGGGTGACCGCCAGCGGTGTGTGCTGCTGGGCCGCAACGATCCGGCCGCGATGCGCACACCACGTGAGGATGAGGGAAAGAGTAGCGGCCACCAACACAACTCGGCCCGCGATGGATCTCATGGCGCCTCCCGCTGAGAGTTTAGGTGCGCATTATACATGCGGTCCCTGGCGGCCGACGGAGTGTGGCTGACTGTTGGAAATCTTTCGTTCGATTCGATCAATGTGGTGGCTAATCTAAAGAGGCAGACTCTTCGGGAGAACTCAGGTAGCAGAGTCAAGCATCTCTGCTCTCGACTTCTCAATGGCTGCAAACCGTGTTCAGGTGGCTCCAAAAAAGAGGTCAAGGCGCCTTGCACGCGAAGTTTGCCGCATCGTTCGTGCTGCCTACGCCGTTGTACTTCGCGACTGCTGGATAGGAACAGATTGGCCGCGTCATGTCTACATGGTCGTCACTAACACGCGACGCAATCAATCGATCCGGCGCGATTCCGGACTCGCGCCATCGCTCTAGCGCGGCCATCCAGTTCACTTGGTTGGGTCCCGGCCCACCTCCGCAGTGCGCCATGCCGGGTACCATGAAGAGCCGCAGCCAATCCTGCTGCTGCGATCCCATTTTTGCCAACACACTTGCATAATAATTGATAGTGCTCAGCGGAGAGATCGCCCCGCCGGATCCGCCATCGTTCCAGCCATGATAGATGAGAAGTTTTCCACCATGAGCCCGAAAGGCGGAAAGATCCGGATTCACGGCGTCGATGAAACCGGCTTTCTTGTCGATCAGGGAGGTATCGCGGTCCAGGTTGAAGGTACGCCAATCCCACGCTGGGTCTTCGTGGGCGACGAACCGGAACATGCCCACGTCGATCGATCCAGGTTCAAGATTGGCGCCTGTCAACATATCCCAACCTGTTTCGCCGCCAGGCACTAATCCGGGGAAAATCAATTCCCCGTTCTTTCGCCTTGCCGGGGCATATCCCATCTTCACCGCCGCCATCTGTTGCGCCGTGAGGCAATCGTCCCGGTCGGGGCCGCGGCACAAAAGTGTTGCAGGATCGAAGTGGCATTGGCGTGGGTCGGTCAGCAGGCCGTCGGTCACTCCATCGAGTGAGTCGCATGCGGCGAGCACCGCGCGATTGAGAAGGGCGAGTTTGGCGGGAGGCACAACACTTGCCGGGCTCTGCAGGATCTTCGCTTCCACTGCAATTCGCCAGGCACTCAGGTGCGTCTGATTATTCGCTGGAGCGCCGGCGATAATCCCGTCGAGGTCCTCGGGGGTAACGCTGCGCTTCCATCAGGCCCTGTCGCCCCCCGGTGGAGCAACCGGTGAAGTACGAAAGCCGTGGTGCGCGACCGTAGAACGCCGCAATGATGGCTTTCGATTTCACCGCCATTTCGTGGACGGCACGATAGGCGAAATCGATGACTTTTTCCGGATGTCCGATCGCGAATGACGCATTCGCGTTTGCGTGTCCAGTGTCCGTCGATGCCGTTGCGTAACCCTCCTGCAGCGCCGCGGCCAGCCAGCCGTGCGTGATGGTTCCCGCCAAGCCGCCGTTGCCAACGGCCTCGAACTTTCCGTTCCAATCAGCAATCGGCAGCCAGACCTCAATCTTGATGTCCGAGTCCGGCGAGGGCGTGAGCGTGGCTGCCACCCGGCAAAAGGCCGGCAACTGGCTGAATTCCGGCGTCGCAGGGCCCGTTCCGGGCAGAGTGAGTGCTCCAGCCGGCACGACCTGCGCGAGGGTAATCGAAGTGTTCGGGAGCGCCAGGGAGGATAGGTTCTCGCACGACGACGCGGACTTGAAGGCCTGTCCGTGCGTTGCCAGTGCGAAAAGGAGCGCGCACAATCCACCAGTTACCATTTTCTTCATTGCACGTTCAAGTTCCAGCGCGAGGGCGACAGCAGCCACGTCTCAACACAGAATTTCTGTCGAAGCTGGCACAAACGATTCTTGTTCTTGATATGCACGGGCTTGACCCTATACCGAACAGAGACGAATTTTCTACCGGCCTGGTTAGGTTGGCTAACAAGAATCAGGTGTTAGTGCTGCTCGGTTTCCGCGTGGGAGACGGGGTATCTTGTAGTTGAGGTGGGGGGCTGTCCGATGGTGGCCCCGGTCTCATGATGGTGTCCACCACCGTAACCGTCACCTGCGGGTCCGCGATTACAGGTTTCAACTTTTCGCGGAGCGCCGCAGCTACATTCACCACAGTAAATCCAACGACCGGTTGTTCGCAGAACGTATCATCTGTCGCGGATGTTCGCGTCTTTTTCCCGGTTGCCAGTGGGAGGATGTAATTCCCGTCGCCTCGGACAGAAATCCTTCCGGATAATTCTGGGTGCTTGTACACAGAAATCTGAAGAACATCTCCGATATGAATGCGATACTCCTGAGAACGATAGTTCTGAGAGTCTTCCCTGTTCGGCGTCTCTTGTGCTATTGCAGAGTTAATGGAGAGTAGGCACAACGAAAATATCGAACCCAAACAAACCCGACGAATCTTCGACTTGAGCATAGCGGCTTTCTGTTTCTGATGGCGACGTCAGTGGGGCCTTACGTCATCCGCTGAACCCATTGCCTCCGCCACGCCGGGGGGTCGAAGGGATCCGCGAAATACTGTGTTTCGTGGACGACCTTGCCGTTGCGGAACTCCATGATACTCACAGTGTACGCCAGCCGCTCCTGGTACGTGATTGTGTATTCCGTGATCCAGAGATCGCCGTGTCCGAGAATCCGTCTGACCATAAATCCGGACGGCTTGCCGGGGTGATGACTCCGCAGTGCCTGCAAATTGCTTCGCCCGAGGATTCGTTCGCCCGACTGGGGATAGTCACAAATGGCGTCGTCATCGTAAATATCGTGTTCCGCGTTTGCGTCGCCGGCTGCGGACGCGTCCCAGTGCGCACTCAGGGCCGCACGGATTTGTTCCTCTTGCGTGGACTGTTCTGGCTGCGGTTTCGCGCTCATGTTTGTTCACCTTTTGGAATGAAACCCGGAACGCCGGTTTTTACCACTGCATTCAGCCTCTGTCTGGTCTGAATTCGATTGATTTCGTCAAGCGCGTCGTCGGGAATGGCAGAGATGTCGAAATTCTCTCTCGCGCGGGCTGCAGTCTTGGGCGTGGTAAGCACAGCTGTGCCGCGCTGCACCGCCCAAGCCAGCAGCACTTGCGCTGGTGTTTTTCCGACTCGCGCAGCGATGGCCGAAATGACTGGATCTTCGAGCGGCCCCGGCCTCATTCCGTGACCTAGTGGCGCAAAAGCCAAAAACACAACACCCTTCTCCTTGCAGAATTCCAATAGCTCGGTTTCCGGTAGATACGGATGTGCTTCTACCTGGACCACGGCTGGCTTGATTCTCGCTGATTCGTAGATGGGCTTCAGTTCGTTCAAACTGATGTCTGAAAGCCCGATGGCCTGGCACTTGCCACGATCCACGAGGTTTTCCATCGCTCTCCAGGTGTCGAGCAAAGTCACGTCGTGGTCATAAAGGACATTGCCGTTTTGATCCCGCGGATCCTGGTCGTCCCCGGGTTGAAATGCAAACGGAGTATGAATGAGATAGAGATCCAGATACTTGAGCCCGAGTCTGTCGAGACTAGCCTCGAAAGCCGGTGCGACCCGTTCGGGCCGGTGATTGGAGTTCCACAGCTTGGTGGTAACAAAAATGTCTTCGCGGACAGTCCCTCCAGCGGCAACTCCCGCGTGCAACGCTTTGCCTACCTCGCGCTCGTTCCCGTAACGTTCCGCGCAATCGAAGTGTCGAAATCCGGCTTCCAGTGCGTCTCTGGTCGCAGTGATCGTCACGGCTGGGTCGGGAATTAGGGTGCCAAAGCCGAGTGCGGGCATATGGCCGGCTCCTTGGTTGAGTGGAATTCTCATCATCCGCAGATCAGGAGAGGTATTCATTGGGTACACCTCGAAGCTATTTTGCGTTCGGCAGCACCAGGCGATGAAATCAGATGTCGGTATCGCCGTAGACGCGGTCGGCTAAGCGGACATTGTAGGGGAGTACGCTTTGGTCGAGTAGTTCCGGATAGTTGGACCGTCATCGCGCTTCTTTCCGCGGGACCTGGCCCGTTTTCGCATCGGCTTGCTTGCTCCACCCGTGGAAGGCCGAGAAGTCTCCAGCGTTCCAGGCTTCGCGGAGTCCGGGCGTGCTGAGGTCCCAGTCGGAGCGAATGTCCGTCGTCACGCTGCGCAGGTCGTGCCATAGATCCGCAATCGAAGGCCGGCCCCAGAACCAGTAGCCGTTGTAGACGCTGTAGATCACGAGGCCCGGTTTGAGGACTAGCGTGTGCGGAATCATCGGGTTGTGCTCGGGGTCGGTGTACTCCTGGATGTCCAGGTCCTTTTGCACCGTCCGGGCAGGGTCGGAGAGGAAGGTCCACTGGGCGCCGACCGACGCACGGAACTCCTGGAGTGTGTGGTGGTCGTCGGTGGAGATCGTGGCGACCTGGGTGTACGCCACGGCGATCTTCGGGTAGAACGCGGCGAGCTCCAGATGCTGCTGGTGCTCTTTCGGGCAGTAGTTGCCGCGAGCGAGCGTGAGGATCAAGGGATCATCGCCTTGAAGCTCGCTGAGCCGCCGGAGTGTGCGAGTGTGATCGGGCAGCTCGTAGTCCGGAAAGGTGCCTCCCGGCACGATGTGAGAGCGCATAGTTGGACTCCTTCGATGGGATCGCGTGGGTGTCGCTCCCGTTGGTAGCGAGGCGACTCAGCCTGGGAGAGCTGAAAACACTAGCACAGTTGATGGTCCCAGTGCATCAGGTGTTGGTAACGGAAACCATGAACGAAGCTGCGGCAGCAAGCGGCGTCGATCCCATTCAGTTTCGCCTCAACCACACCAGCGACCCGGGCCTTATCGTTCGTCGCGCGCCAGCAGCCGGGCCGCGGCCTCCACAAAAGGCCAGCCGGTGCTTCTCATGTGCTGCTCCCAGTACGGCTTGCCGCCCTGGACGCGCCCTGGCTGACGCGCGTTACCACATCGTAGAAGTCCTTCGCGGCGTGCACACCTTTAGGGGTCACGCGAACCATCCGCTTGGCGCGGCCACCGCGGTGAGGTGTGGCTTCTCCCATCCATGTCTTCAACAGACCTTCGGTCTCCAAGCGATCGATCGTCGTGCAGAGCGCACCGATGGAGCACTTTCGTCCGGTTGTCGCTGCAATTTTTTCCCGAATCGCCGCGCCGTAGGCGTTTTCTCCGAGTCCGGCTGCAACGGTGATTAGCAGGTATTCAAATTCGCCAAGCATGATTAGCACCACATTGTGGTAGTAATAGATTCCCGTGTCGATAGTGACTAGCGCACCTTGGATTCAAAGCAGATTACATGTATCGCGACGATTGCATTGTTGGGTTGGGGCCTAGGCTCTATTCCTTAGCTGGAGTGCCGCGCTCGGTTGGCGACCAAGGATTTGGCTATCAGGGCCTGCAAAACGTGTCGGTCCACATCCGCGAGCTTCTTGATATAGAGGCAGCCCTTGCCGGTGGCATGTTTACCGAGCTTTGCGAGCAGCGCCGCAGCCTCGTTAAACCCGATCATCCCATACAGAACAGTTGCGGCCTTACGCGGGGAGAATGCGATAACGGGCATATCGCCCTGTCGCCCACTTTCGTACTTGTAGTGATAGCTGCCGAAGCCAATGATGGATGGTCCCCACATCTTTGGCTTTTCGCCCGCCGCGCTTTGCATCAACCTGATCAGTGCCTTAGCGTCTGCGCGCCTCGCGGGGTCCGTGAGGCTATCGACGAATGCCGCCACGCTCAATTTGGTGGGCCTGGTTTTATTTTCCGCCATTGCTGTTGCCTCCTGCTCTTCGCGAGAGGCTACCATGGATTAGGGAAATGACAGAGCCATTCACTGTAGGTTCGCCGAAATCACTGGCAATCCGGAAGTGATTTTACTTGCCTGGTTCGCCTGACCGGATTTCTAGGACGGATCTGGTGGGGTGTTGGGCGGCAGCGCCGCGAGGTAGGCGGCGAAGTTTTCGTTGAACAACGCGCCGGGGCGTTTTTCCCTCAGAAGCGCGACGGCATCCGCACCTTTCATTCCGAGATAGGTCAGCACCAATCCGGCGACAAGAGCCGAGCGGTTGAAACCCATGCCACAGTGCGCCAGAACTTTCTCGCCATTACGGACCAATCGAGCCCCGAGCTTCGCCACTGCGTGCAGCTTGTTCAAATCCGGCAGGCCGTCATCGCAGATGGGGAAGTAGACATAGAGCATGTGATTGGGAATGGTTGGAACACCCAAGTCGAGATTACCGTCCAGGTCTATCACCGCAGTGATGCCATAGTCTTCAATCGGCTTCCAGTCATCGATCGACGGGGAGATAAACAGCTGATGTTGCTCATCGAGTGCTACGAGATCCATCGTAGATTTTCCCGACTTATGAGTTCAACAGTAACGATTTGGTGAGAATGTTTCAATGGCTGCTAATAAATCGGGAAACCGGAAAAGTTCCGTATAGTGCCCACATGGAAGACAAGGGCGTTTACCAGAACTTGATGGTCTGAACCTCGCTGATCTGGCTGCGGCCTGCGCTAGTCTTAGGTTAGTTGTGTCGATGCCATTAAGGGCGTACGATGCGCGAGCCAGAGGTTAAACCGGAAATCCCGGCTGCACTAACGTGAACTTAGGAGGCCGCCATAAAACTCTCAGTCTTTTGCGGAGTGAGCGTCGATGGTTTTCTGGCTCGGCCAGACCACGCGCTCGATTTCTTGGATACGGGTGAGCAGGAGCCCCACGGTTTCGAGGAATTCTATGGCAGCGTCGATGTGGTCGTGATTGGCCGCAAGACCTTCGAAGTCGTGCTGACATTCGGAAAATGGTTTTACGGCGAGAAGCCGGTGGTCGTGCTGAGCAGCCGTGCGCTTGATTTCTCATCGGTCCAGGGCGGAGTGGTCGAGCAGATGTCGGGCGAACCGACGGAAATCCTAAGGCAGCTCAAATCCCGCGGCTTCAAACATGCGTATATAGACGGCGGCATCACCATTCAGCGATTCCTGGCGGCCGGATGCATCGACCGATTGGTGATCACACGAGTGCCGGTGCTGATCGGACCAGGCATCCCGTTGTTTGGCACAGTGCCGCGCGACATCCGTCTTCGGCACATCGCGACACGCTGCTATAACGGAGGCCTGGTGCAGAGTGAATACGAAGTTGGCGCTGAAGGATCGTCATAATGACGACCCGGTAAGAGATATGGTTCTTGTCGCTTTCCTTCGAGGTATCAACGTTGGCGGACACAGGACGTTTCGCCCAAGCATACTCACAAGAGAACTGGGCGACTATGATGTCGTGAATGTTGGAGCCGCAGGAACGTTTGTGGTTCGGAAGCCTCGATCTCGAGCAAAGTTCCACGCTGAACTGCTCCGGAAGCTGCCATTCGAGGCGGAAGTGGTGATCTGCGACGGTCGCGATCTCATCCGCTTGGAGAAGGAGAATCCGTTTGGAAACGAGCAGTCAGACCCCGATATCATCCGATTCGTGAGCATCTTGTCGAGACCCGGCCGCGGCCCGGCTGACATTCCATTCGCAATTCCGCCAGGCGGGGAGTGGTTCGTGCGAGTGATTGCGTCGAAGAACCGATTCGTCGTTGGAATGTACCGCCGGCATATGAAGACCATAGGCTATCTTGGGCAGATCGATAAGCTGTTCGGTGTGCCGGCGACTACACGCAACTGGAACACCATCCTTGCGGTCGTGCGAATTTTGAAAGGCGAGGTTAAAGTGACTCAAGCTTGTTAGGTCCGGGTGAGCCGGCAAACCTGACATGTGGACGGTCGTACTCCGGAATTGCGCGAACGATAGAGCATTCGTTTCTATTCTGAGGAGAGGAGATTGCCATGAGCGCATATCTGGTTTTCATACGCGAACGGACGCTCGATGCGGCCGAATTGGAAATTTATTGGAGTGAGATCCGTTCGACCTTCGTTGGGCACGACGTAAAAGTGCTTGCGTCTTATGGCGTACACGAGGATCTGGAAGGACCAACAACTGAGGGAACGGTTATTGCAGAGTTTCCGACCATGCAAGCCGCCAAACGTTGGTACGACAGCCCTGCATACAAGAAAGTACGCATCCATCGGCAGAAAGGTGCAGTCTATCGCGGGATTCTCGTTCAGGGACTATGACGTGCCGGGACTCTAGAGCGTTAGCGAGCCACGAAAGCCCCGAGCGGCATAGTAAGATTCCGCAGTGAACAAATTAGCTGTTACTATTCCAGTGTTTTACCCGACACCTTTGACCTCACTTAGGTCATGCCACCATGGACGAACTGGACGCCAAATTCATCGAGATTTCCGAACTCAGGGCCTCCGAACAAAAAGCTGATGAGTTAGTCTTTCGCCTCGCAACAGTCCCGAATCCTTGATATCACGCTTTCATCCATCTCAGACTTCGCCTACATTTTCAACCGCGACGGTCGATTCGTTTTTGTGAACCAAGCTCTATTGAATCTGTGGGGCTTAAAATTGGAGGGCGCCGTCGGTAAGAATTTCTTTGAGTTGAAGTACCCCGATGAACTCGCTACGCGTCTCCAACAGCAGATTCAACAAGTGTTCGAGACAGGGGCGGGTCTGACCGATGAGACGGAGTACAGAAGCCAAACCGGCGCGGCAGGGTATTATGAGTACATATTCAGGACCGGTTTTCAATCGTGAAGGAGATGTCGAGTTAGTCGCCGGCTCGACTCGCGATATCACGGAGCGCAAACGGGTGGAATCGGAACTTCGACAAGCTCAGGCGCGACTTCGCGATCTGGCTGCATCTTTGGAAAGTCAGGTACAGGCACGCACGAGTGAATTGGAAATCCGTACAAACGATGTGGTGTTCCAGTCGGAACAACTTCGCGAACTCTCTATGCGTCTGATGACAACACAAGACGAAGAACGTCGTCGGATCGCTCGCGAAATGCATGACGGCGCTGGTCAGATTATTACGGTGTTAACGATGAACCTGGAGCAGATCTCAAGTCAAGTCGGTGACACGAGCCCGAAACTAAGAGAACTCGTGAACCAGGCGCGATCCTTGGTGAAAGAATTGGAACAGGAGATTCGTACAACTTCATACCTGCTTATCCGCCGATGTTGGATGAGCTTGGCCTTCGGGCGGCATTGTTTTGGTATGTCGAGGGTTTGGAGCAGCGAGCAGGCATTCGAGTGCGCCTCTCTGTGGCAGAATTCGGTCGACTGCCCACTGAATTGGAATTGACAATTTCTCGCGTGGTTCAGGAGTGCTTGACGAACATACACCGCCACTCAAAGAGCAAGACAGCTGATATAAACATCGCTATTGATGGTACCGCGTTCGTAATTGAAGTGCGTGACTTCGGCCAAGGTATCTGGGCTCAAAATCTGGCCAAAATTCGAAACGGCGGAGGCGGAGTTGGAGTTCGTGGGATTCGCGAACGAGTGCGTCCCTATAAGGGTGCCGTTGAGATCGATTCTCAACAGGGGCGCGGAACAACTATTACGATTACTCTCCCGAGTGTGCATCCAAACCTTGGCGCCTGATTAGTCATGCCGGCTCAAACGGTCGATGCAACACCATCTGGTATAAAGCTGTTTTCAAAGGTGGTGTTTATGAGACAAGGAAGACGGTTTGGTCTTTCAGCAGAGCAAAAACTCGAGGTGTGGCGTCGTTGGAAAGCAGGGCAGACGCTGCATGAGATCGGGCGCGCATTTGGCAAAGAACATTCCTCCATTCGGTGTTTGGTGTCGCGTCATGGTGGGATTGCTCCGGCAGTACGACGGCGTGCGCTCCTCGCGCTCACGCTGCGTGAGCGCGAGGAAATTTCTCGTGGGCTGGCTTCCGGTTGGTCGTTCCGTGAAATTGCCAGGTGTTTACAGCGACCGGCATCAACCGTGAGCCGGGAGGTCGCACGGCACGGTGCCCGTCCTGCGTATCGAGCCAGTCAAGCGGACAACGAAGCCTGGCAGTCAGCCTTACGACCCAAGCGTTGCCTTCTTTCCATCAACCTGAAGTTGCGGAGCGTTGTTGCGAGTAAACTGATTCTGGACTGGTCGCCGAAGCAGATCTCCGGCTGGCTGAAAACCCAGTATCCCGATGATGAGAGCATGCGTGTGTCCCACGAAACCATTTACCGAACCCTGTTCATTCAAGCCCGTGGAGCGTTGAAAAAGGAGCTGCTGGAGCACTTGCGATCCGAGCGTCGCATCCGCCGATCGCGGCACTCTCGTATCTTTAAAGACGGACGCGGTCAAATCCCTGAGGCTATCTCTATCAGGGAACGGCCTGCGGAAGTGGAAGACCGCGCCATTCCGGGTCACTGGGAGGGCGATCTCCTACGCGGCTCAGGGAACAGTCACATCGCGACCTTGGTGGAACGCCATTCGCGCTTTGTCATGCTGATCAAGATACCCAGCAAAGATACGGCGGAGGTTGTCGGGGCATTGAGTAAACACGTTCGTAAACTTCCCGCCACCCTGCGGCGATCGCTGACGTGGGACCGCGGACTAGAGATGGCCAAACACAAGGACTTTACGGTGGCCACGGATGTAAAAGTTTACTTCTGTGATCCGCAGAGCCCCTGGCAACGCGGCTCGAACGAAAACACAAACGGACTCTTACGACAATACTTCCCGAAGAACGCAGACCTCACCGACTATTCCCAGTCGGATCTGAACAAAGTGGCGCTACGCTTAAATCAACGCCCGCGAGAAACTTTGGGCTTTCAGACTCCGGCGAGTAAACTTCAAGAAAGTGTTGCGTCGACCCATTGAGAC